>CBDDIJ010000003.1:0-3758353 GCA_965228855.1 Candidatus Obscuribacterales bacterium
CCAGTATTAATTGTAAAATTCTAAATATATCGAAAGATATAATAATCTAATTCAAAGCATTAAAATAAATCAATTCAGTTATAGTAAATAAGAATAATATTCGATAAGTAATTCATTTAATAAAGTCCTCTTGTATAATACTGGATTGTATTTCAATAAAATTATGAAGCAATCGACTCAACAAATGTTCTAATTATTATTTAGCATTATTCATTTTAGAGTAATGCCCTTCATCACTTATATCACTTTTCTTTCTGAGAAAATTGACTTCGAGTTTATTTTGAGATATCGAAACAGGACGCCGTTCAGTCTCTTTGGAATTTTCGTAAAACGAAGGAATATATGAGTCAGTACTATACTTCTTTGTTGCTCTTTTATTTGTAATTATTAGAAATTGAATAACTCTGCTTCTCCTCCTTTTGATCTACCGTAAATAATGAGATTAAAATAGATTTTCGTGGCAAAAAAGAGTAAATTACTTTCGTCCATTCCACCTGCATCTCTGTCAAACTTAAATTTTTGTTGTTTATAAACTACTGGTGAACTGTCAAGTTCGTTAGGTTGCTTTCCGTATTTGTTAAATAGCTCCTTGTTTAAGATTGATGGTAAACTCCTGTAATTGTTTTTGCTTTCGAGTTAGAGGAGATTCTCCTAGATTCGTAATAAATCCATGTCCTGCATTTCTTTTATTTGATTCGGACATTGGCAAACTTTGCTCAAAGTTTGTCGAGAAATACTTATGAAATCCAAACTCTTTTGTATCTGATACATTGAGTGGGGCTGTAATATTGCTGACTGCAGATCCAAGTTTTGATGATTTTGGATATCCTCCTGAATACCCTCTCTCAATTCCATGAGACATACTCATTTTCTCTTCCTCCTTGAATCTCTATATTATCGATATATTAGTTTTATTTGATATTAAAGGAAATAGACTTTGATATTATAATGAAATTTCTAATATATGTATTATTTTATTAACTATTGTGATCTATTATAAATTTTTTAAATAAATGATTGAATTTTCTCACTTCTTTTCTAATAATTTTTTTTAATATATCATATTAATTAGTTTTATTTTACTTGTAGTTAAAATAATTTTAAACTTTAAATTTATTTATAAAAATTGCTGCTTTATATAATTTTACCAGTTGTTAATTTATACATAAATGTTTAAAAGGAAAACGATCATTAATGTTTAAAATCATTAAAAGTTTACATCACTATTGCATTTTTATTTTACAATTACTGAATCACATAAATATGCAATAGCTCTTTAAAATTTAAAATGTTGGATATTGAAATTAAGACTGATGATCGTTATTAGATTTTTTAATAAAAATTAACTTAACAATGTAAAAATAAAGATCTTATAAATTTATTCTGTTATGTTTACTTAAGAGATTTATAGTAAATTGATAAGAAAGAAAATAAGCTATTTAGGTATTTAGACGACAAATTATCCTAGACTACTCACACTTGACTTTATATCTGGGGCATATAAATCAGCCTGCATTGATCTGAACTGAATATCTTGCTTGTGCTGCTCTTTTTCATAATCATTAGTTTGCATGATCGTCGATCCGACATCACTTAGACTGTGATGGTTATTTCGTATGTTTCCTTCTTTTTAAACCCGCTTTCAAATCAACTTGATTTAGTTCTGAATTGAACGAATAATTCTGTGAAATTGCTCTTTTATTTCTTTCGTTTGATTTTGGAGAAACAGAAAAATTCTGAATATCAGAATCCTGTATCGGGTTTGAGGCATTTAGTACAATTCCAAGGTGGCCATCTTTACCAATGTGAGTTGTGCGACCTTTAAACCTTTCTTTGAAATCCATAATAATTCAATTTAATATAAATTATTTGGGGCCTGATAAATCCTCTCCTTCTGCGAATCCGACAATCTGCAGCTGTGTCGACAGTTTCGTTAATGTGTCGGATAGGTGATGCCGTTCAAGAAGATCTGGAAGGCACCCATGAAGAAACCAATCATCAGACCGAAGAGTTCAAGCGCATGCAACTCGTTTTGACAAATGCGATAAACCAACTTTTCCAATTGCTGAGGAGCGAATTGGGTTATCTTCGTTGCGATGAGGTCGTGCACTCCCAGAGCCGGAATCGCTTGTTCAACCATATGTCCGAGTTCTCTGTTCAAATAGGAATAGGCAAAACCTGAGATGTTGCGCTTCATTCCCGTCAACCAGTCGCCGGGTATTGCTTCAGGATTGAAACGGAGCACGGCGTTGCGAACGGTGACGATAGCTTCGTCCTCAAGTCGTTTACAGGCTTCGAGAATGTCGTCTTTATGCTCGATCAAAAAAGTTTCGACAAACCGCACGACGTTTTTCTTCAAGTTTGCGATATTATCCAGCGGCATCGACCGCAGGTCGAAGTTTGCAATCTGTACTGCTAATTGGTGTTTTATGCCGAAACGCTTGGTCAGATCTCCAATTAGTTTGTGCGCTTCGTTCGGTTCCTTTTCCAGAAAGGTGCGCCACTCGTTGCAAACTCTTTTTACGCCGATGATGCGAGCAAGTATTCGATAGGGACCGCTGGCGTGTACGTTGATTGACTCTTCGAGAGCGTTTATGTTGGTCGGACTGAGCAGGGTAATCAATCCGTTGCGCACCTTCTCTGGTGTCAAAAAGTTTTCCATCAGACGCGCGGCGATCTCGTTTGCTTGATCGAGATTGATGCGCGTGGTCATTAAAACCTGATCGAATAATTTTTCCGTGATTGCTGAAACTCGAGTCTCGGTGCCATGTTCCAGCGCGGATATGGTCGAGTCCACAAATTGCCGGACAATAGTGGGAGAGAGTGTTGCAATGTCGCTCGCCAATCTGTGCAGCTTCGTTGTGTCACGAAATTCTTTGAGAAATACAGTGTCTACGAACAGGTCGACGGTTTTGTAAATATTCTCTTCAGTAACTAATTCCTCAGCTCTTCGACGAATATCTTCCGGAGTCAATAAAGTCTCTGTGATCGTGGATGCTACAGCTTGAGCCAACTTCGGCTGACGTTTCGGAAAAATTCCTGGTGTTAGCGGTATTTGATAGTTAGTGAACGGAACGTACCAGGCTTCGTACGGGCGGAACAACATCCGCACTGCGAGCCAGGTGGCTATATAGCCGTGCACGGCATAAACAAGAGGCGGAAGAATTGCCTTCACAAAGAATGCCGGGAAGGAGGTGGTTGGATTTAGGAAAGACCAGTCGAAGCCCAGTCCGAAAAAGAAGTCCACGTAGCTACCAGTTGTTGTCCTTTTAAGTAAGTTTAAACCATGCTTAGCATGTTTGCGTTTTCAAGACTAAAAGTACTTCGTTTCTACGAGAAGCGCATATCGGCTCCATTACTTGACGTTCATCTGTGTGCGAGGGCAGGCGAGTTTGACGTCCACTTTCTTATAATGAAGACGTGAAAAATTTCAATGACATGACCGGTTTGTTCAAGACAGCCCTCTGCGCCGCGGCCTTGGTTGGTGTCAGCGCGCTTTCTGCCTCCCCGCCCGGATTTGCTTCTGTAATTCCGAAAGCTTCGGAAAGGGAATGCAAAAAATATCTGGCCCGTGGCGATCAGCTTTTCGCTGCCAATGCGTATCACGGTTCTTTGACGTTCTATCAACAGGCTGTTGCAGCGGAACCATCCAGCTTCGAGGCCCACCTGAAGCTTGGAACCTCGCTGGCTCGCCTTAACTCGAACGATGAGGCTCTTAAGGAGCTCTTTCAATCATTGATGTTGAACGCTGAGCATCCTGAAAACAATCTAAGTGCCCGCTCTGAGATAGCAGCCATTTTGATGAAGCAGGGAAATTATGACGAGGCAGGCGGACAGTTAAAACAGGTTCTGGACCTGTCTCCCAACGATCTTGTCGTGCGTGGGAACTACGCACTATGCTTAGAACATTTAGGTTATGTAGATGCGTCGATCGAACAACTAAAGCAGATTGTCAAAGCAAACTCATTTGACGTGGTGGCGCTCTATAACTTGGGCACAGCCTATTTACGGAAAGGGCAGGGCGATATAGCGAAGAAGTATTTCGATCGAGTGGTTTCTATAGACAACAAGCATCTGCTCGGCTATCTCGGAATCGCAAATTCGCTGATGCTTCAGGGCAACAACCAAGAAGCACTTAAATACTGCCAGATCGCAGTCAAACTCGGTCCGGAAAGTCATTATGCGTTTCTTGCGCTTGGCGATGTATATGAAAAATTAGATCAGAAAGGTAAAGCAGTCGAAGCTTATAAACGCGCAATTCAGATCAATCCGCGCGACAATGCTTCACGTGCCGCGATGGCGAAATTACTTCAGTCTTCGAAGCAATTAGCCAATACAGGACAACTACACGCTTCACAGTAAGATTACTTTTTGCTATCGCGTCGATATACTAGCGACGAAACTTTGTCAGACGACTATTGAGATTGATGAGGAATATACAAATGAATCTGCGGACCGGAAAAAATCATGCGAAGACTGCTTCACTCGCTCTGGCAGTAGCTATTGGAGTGCTCGGTTTTTCGCAAGCTGGCATCGCTGGTGATATCAGTTCGCAGGATAAACAAGATATTCAAGATACCATCGTTCGATATAAGGCGGCGATCGGCATGAATCCGAAGAATGCCAAAAACCACGTGGCTCTGGGCAATGCCTACCTGCTCGATGGCAACAATGAAGCTGCAATCGCTAGCTTCCGGGAGGCTGGAAAGCTGGCTCCCGATTCTACCGATTCCTATATAGGTTTATCGCGCGGTCTCATCAGAATGGGTGACGAGAAAGGTGCGCTCAAGGCTCTTGAGGATGGCGCCGTCCGCAACCCCAACGATGCCGATCTTCACTTCAAAATCGGTAATCTGTTCATGCGCGGCAAGAACTTCGATAAGGCGATCGCCGAGTATAGAACGGCGTTGAAGTTAAAACCCAAACACTCGGAAGCCCATAGAGAGCTAGGTGCAGCGCTGGGTACCAAAGGCGACTTGAAGGCTCAGGTCGACGAAGAAAAGAAATGTTTGGAAATCAATGGTGATGACGCCAACGCGCTTTATTATCTGGCTACGGCCCAGATCGGGCTTAACAACGTTCCCGAAGCTTTGCCTTTGCTGGAAAAGTGCATAAAGCTGGACGCGAAGAACGCTGATGCTTTCAGACTGCTCGCCGCAATGAAAGCTGCCAGTGGAGATTATAAGCAGGCTATCACATATGCTCAAAAGGCAGTGGACATCATGCCTGAGAACAAGCAGTACCAGCAAACTCTTGCCAAAATCAAGAGTAAAGCCGGACAAATCAAATAAGAGTTTAATTTACAAATGGCAAGGACCTCAGCGCATTTTTGGGGGTGCCTGGAACTGTCTGGTGGACCTACTGGCAACTGTTTTGAACGCTTATTTGATTTCGGAAAGGTTAACTATATAACCAGCGTTCTGGCTTGCTAATAGAGGGCGTAGGCCTTACCATTTTCGGAATCAGGACATATACACGAGTGCCCAAACGCGAAAGCGAGGTGCCCACGTCAGTCATGTCCCACAAAAATTGCGACTGATTCAAGAGGTTCAAACAGTGCCTGAGCAAGCTGATATTAAAGCGAGAGATGTTGAACTGAAGGCGAAGATTAAGGTCATTGGTGTCGGCGGAGCCGGTTCCAACGCGGTTAATCGAATGATCGCCACCGGTTTGAATGGAGTAGAGTTCTGGGCTTGCAATACCGATGCTCAAGCTCTGGAGTTGGCGGCAGCTAAAAATAGACTGCAAATCGGAGCCAAACTGACACGCGGTCTTGGTGCCGGCGGTAACCCACAAGTTGGAACAAAAGCAGCCGAAGAGAGCCGAGAAGAAATTGCAGCAGCAATCCAGGGCTCTGACATGGTTTTCATTGCCGCAGGTATGGGCGGTGGTACCGGAACTGGTGCTGCGCCGATCGTAGCTGAAGTAGCGAAAGAGCTTGGCGCTCTTACGGTAGGCGTCGTATCGAGACCATTCTTCTTCGAAGGACGTAGACGTGCTAACCAAGCGGAAGCTGGCATCAATGAAATCCGCGCCAAAGTAGACACATTGATTGTCATCCCTAACCAACGCTTGATTGAGATCGTCGATCACAGAGCGTCTATGCAAGAAGCGTTTGTCGAAGCAGACAAAGTGCTCATGCAGGGTGTGCAAGGTATCTCCGATATCATCACAGTCCCCGGTTTGATCAACGTCGACTTTGCAGACGTCAAAGCAATCATGCAGACCGCTGGTTCCGCATTGATGGGCGTAGGACGCGCATCCGGCGAAGGCCGAGCTGTGGAAGCCGCTAGAAGCGCTATCAACAGCCCTCTGCTCGAAACAACCATCACTGGTGCGTCCGGCGTTATCTTCACCGTCACCGGTGGACCGGACCTCACCTTGCATGAAGTTCAAGAAGCCGCGAATGTCGTCTATCAATCGGTAAACGAAGACGCCAACATCATCTTCGGTGCAGTACTCGACGACCGTCTCCACGGTGAAGTGTTGATCACGGTGATTGCCACGGGTTTTGACATGGCGGTTCAGGGTAATGAAGGAATCCATCAAGCCCAGCAACCGCAGGTCAGACAACAACGCCAGGTCGAACATCAAACTCAGTCGGGCGTCTATCAGCATCCGGCTCAGCAAGTGCAACATGCAATGGCGCAAGCAGAGCCAGTCAGACAGACCAATGAAGAGATGAAAAAAATTGCCTCCGACATTCTCGATATTCCGGAATTTCTGAGAGCAAGAGGTACGCCGTCGGAAAGAAAGTAAATCATCCTTTCCGATAACCTGAGATAATTTGAGGAGACGGCCGGATTGCCGTCTCTTCGTCTTTTGAAGGTTGAAACAAACGCAAATTCAAGTGAGGCAAAATGAGTTCAACGGTTTTAACGGATCTCGGTCTTGGAACGCTTCCAGTATTCATTGATGAAAACGGTCGCATTCAGCTTATTGACCAGCGAAAGCTTCCGGAGACCGTCGAATACTTTGATGCCACTCTCTTCGATGATATGTTGGTAGCAATTGAAACCATGGTCGTGCGCGGCGCTCCATCGATCGGTGTAGCTGCCGGCTTCTCGCTTGCGTGGGAAGCGGAAAGACTTGCGCAGGTTCAAACTGACAAAAATGCGTTTTTAAAAGCATTGATTGCTCAGGGCGATAAACTTAAGGCGACCAGACCAACGGCTGTGAATTTGGCTTGGGCTGTGGATTTGATACTAGACCGTGCCAAAATGGCGATGGGAAACAATCCAGACATCACTACCAGACAAATCGCCGACTATCTAAAGATAGAAGCGCAGCAGGTGATGAATCACCACATCTCAGTCAATCGTTCCCTGAGTGATATAGGCGCTCAGTTCTTCAAGAAGAATGCTCGCGCTCTGACTCACTGCAATGCCGGATCTCTAGCGACATGCGGCTGGGGAACTGCTCTTGGAGTGATTCGCAGTGCGCACGCTTTCGGTTTGGAACCGGAAGTTTACGTTGATGAAACCAGACCGCGCCATCAAGGAGCGCGGCTCACAATGTGGGAACTCAAGGAAGACGGCATACCATCGACATTGGTTTGCGAATCGATGGCGGGGCATCTGATGGCTGATGGAAAGGTCGATCTTGTCATTACAGGCGCTGATCGTATTGCTATGAATGGTGACACTGCTAACAAGATTGGGACGTACAACCTTGCAGTTCTTGCGAAGTATCACAAGATTCCGTTCTACATCGCTGCGCCGCTATCCACTGTTGATGCGGCTCTTAAGAACGGCAAAGGCATTCCGATCGAACATCGCCATGAGTCGGAAGTCTTGATGATGTCAGATCGAACCATCACCGTAGATGGTGCTCGCGCATATAATCCGGCGTTCGATGTAACACCGGCGAAGCTCATCACAGCTATCATTACCGAGGCTGGTGCTCTGCGACCTGACTATAAAAAGTCGATTGCCGAAGCAATGAAGACTGCATTGAAGTAGTTGAAAGCTTACTCTGCCGCATCCATCGGCCTGGTGATAACCACTCTGGTTCCCTTGCCTTCACGACCGGGTTTCCACTCGACCAGGGCGTTGATCAGATCTGCTCTCAGTTTCATATAACGCAACCCACGGGACTGGTGCGAGATGTTGTCGTAGTCGATGCCTTTACCGTTGTCTTCAATGGTGATACAGAGCAGACCGCCTTTTTCTGTAACCTCAATCGAGACTTTCGAGGCGTTGGCATGTTTGGAAATGTTCGTCAGCGACTCTTGGACCAGGCGGAAGAGCAATGATTGCTGCACGAGACTTAGTTTTTCCAACACATCGTCATCGACCTCGCATTCGAAATCGGTACTATAACCCGACCGTTCTTTCCCCTTCTCAAGACAATCTTCAAGAGCCGCTCTCAGTCCGAAGTTTTGAAGCATGATCGGACTGAGGTCATCCATGATTTCGCGAATCTGATTCATGGTCTTCGTAAAATCACTGCGTATGGTGTTTCCAATTGCTTTGTTTTCCGGATCCTTTTCGAATTTGTTGAAGTCTTCGACGATTTTTTTCAAATCGTTCAAAACCTGGTCGTGCAAATCTGCTGCCAGGATGCGCCTTTCCATCTCGTCTCTTTCTACAAGTGCTCGTCTGGCATCGCTTAACTCTCGATTGCGAATCTTGAGCTCGTAATACTGACTTTCCAGAACTTTATTGCTCTTGGCTCGTTGACGCATTATCAAACCAGCCGCGCAGGAAAGAAGCGTCGTTAGTAAGGTCGTAATTAAGAGCGGCATTACTCCCAGCCCGGGCAAAATCGCGAGTTGAAGCGCTGAGCAGACTAGGAAGATGCCGTTACTTACGACTATGCGGTTCGCGGTTGGCATGGAACCGCGATTGCTTGCCAGTCCCAAAACCAGTCCGCTCAAGGCCAATGTCACGGCGAGTTGGATTAGACCCGACTGCGCGCTCGCGTGTTCCGCCAGAGCTTTTGGGTCAAAACCGTGCCCGAAGTCGCTCATTGCCGGCGCGAGCTGTTTAACGACCTCAAGCTCCAGACCTGCAGTTTGATGCGCCAGGGCCAGGGTCAAAAACGAAATGGCAGCAGCAAGCCCGAAAATCTGGACGCCCTTTGGCAGGGTAACCGGATCTACCAGCGGATTCTGGGATGTTTTGGACGATGTCAAAGTGTGGTTTTCTAGGTGTGCGAGAGAATTTGCAGTATTTTGGAAAAATTTTTTTCCCTGAATGTCCGGTAAATCCTCTAAATGCGAGCGCCTGTTGACCTTTTGCCCAATTCTCGAAAGTTTCTGCGGATGTGTCCAAAATGCCTACAGAAGGTATATATGCCCTAGAAGCCACGAAGGCTAGGAAAATCGCCCACATTAATTCTCCTTTATAATCTGGCTTGTATAAACTATGATCTCGATTGTCAAGTAGACGTTTAAAAACCTTCCTAGTCCACTCCAACTCACGTTTCTCTCCGGTCCACGGGATGCCGCGTTATGGCGCAGTTAGAAGGAAACAGCGGGAAAAAAGATGTATCGGCAACAGGTTCGAAAGACCCTGTAACCGAAGCGTCTTCAACCGCCAATAATGCTTTCGCTCAGAATGAGGTCAAGGCGACCCCATCTATCAGCGACACGCCTCTGTTCCAAACCACGCTGAAACAGGAAGAGACCGCAGCTGCAAGTAAATTCGCCGAGTCGATTTGGAAACCGCTGAACACCGCGGAAAAGGATAAAGACAAAGACGAACTGCCTAGCCCGCAAGCCTTCGGAATCGCTGCGGCAGAGACCACACGAGCTGAGGTGAAACCTCAGGTTGAGGTTTCGAAGTCAACCGGGGCGCTTTTTAGAAGCGGTCATGGTGACAATGAGCAAGTTATTAACAAAGTAATCGCTGTCGAGACTGGTGATAAGCAAGCGATCAATAAAGTAATTGCCACCAATGGTGGTGAGAAGGTCGTCTCTCAAGCTTTTGAAAAGATCCCGGTTGACGGTGGCAAAAAGGACATCGGACCAGCGACCACGCTCGGCGCTGTAGCTGACTCCATAACCAGAGAAGCCACAGCCGGAAGCTCAGGTAAGCTCAAGGTAAACACTAGTGAGTTTTTGAAAGCAGGGTCGCAGGGATTGGCGCAGTCAGCCGAGTTCAGCCCCACCCCGCGAAACGACGTCAGGCCGCTCATAAAAACTGATGCGGTACCAAATCAGGTGCTGAATCAGAAAATCGATGCTGGTGATGCAGCTTCGCGTGCTCAACGAACTTTCTCACTGGATGCGACTCCGCCCGTGCGAGTCGAAGCAAATCCTGCTATTAAAACTACTCAAGTCTTCCAACCTCCGGACAAAATTGTCACCGCTGGCGGTGGCTTTTTTGAGATCCCTGATTCAAAAGGTAAGCCAGCTGTCGAGATTGGTAAGGGCGTCGTAGAACTCGGAAAACCTCTCGGCGATATTAATAAGCCAACTGTTGAAATAAGTAAACCCGCTGTAGAATTAAGTAAACCCGCATACGGACTTCAAACCCAACCGTCCGTCTCAGGCGATGTAACCGTCAGCGCGCAAAAGAACCTGGTTCCCACTTCTTATGACATGCCGCCGCGTTTGCAGTTTGATAAACCGGCAATTGTTCAATCCATTACCAACAAACAAGAAATCAATGCTGTCAGGGAAGCGAGCAATGGTGGCGGAGTCGCCCAAAATGTTTCACTCGGCAAAGTCGCTGATTTCGGAACGAGCAAATCCGACATCGTGACCAACCGGTCAGAGCCAATCTTTGTAAGCCGCGGAGCAGAATCGCTCGCTCCGGCTATTAAACAAAATGTCGGAACTGAAAATTTTGTCAAAGCCCCGGTCAATGAACTGAAGTCTTCGGGATTCGAGCCAAAATCGCAAATTGGTGATGGCGCTTCTTATGCGAAACAAGTCGAGCCGAATATAGTGAAGAGCGGAATCTCCGTCGAACAGAGCGCTCTCAAAGATTTGATTAAAGGCGGTTCCGCTGACGTCGGTTCCATCAATAACATTCAGACGCAACGTTTTGAGCCGGGTAAATCATACAATCCGCAGGCCGAAGGTCTCAAAGTCTATGACGGCAGCAAGTCCGCTGCTGCACTAGGTGTCAACCTGAAGCAGAACATCCCGGAAGGCGATTTTGGCAAGAAATTCGGCCTGGACGTAATGCCGACGTCCAAGTCGCTCGCCAACAATCTGCAAGAACCACCGCGTGGTTTCATTGATAGCGGAAGCGGTAAGCCTTCGATAATCTATCCGAAGCCTATCGAGGGCGGTCCGGTAAACTTCAAGGATCCTCAGATCGGATCGAAACCGGAAAGTATCAAACCATTTACTACGGCACAGGATTTCGGATCGAATGGCGCAGGCAAAATTGTCGATGGCAGCCAGCTTGTCCCTTCCGGACCGGGCAAGTTCGACAAAGTGATTGGCGGTAATGAAATTAAACAACCGGGCGATGGCGTCAGCGGCATCATCGGTAAGCCCACCGTGCCAATCGGACAGATCGACGCCGGCTCGCTCAAGCCGTTGCCGAACTTGGAGATCGGCAAGAACCCCGGTGGTCACCTGGCTGATGGCGGCGAGAAATTGCTACAAACCAGACCGAATCAGCCGGGCACTTCGGGTGGAGACGTTACGGCTAAACCTCCTCTTACGGATTCAATAAGTCGAACGCCACCAGCAACGGTGCCGGCGGACAACTTGAACAGACAGCAACCTGGAACTACCGATATCGGTTCAAAACCCGCCACGCCTTCCGATGGTTCGTCCTTTAAACCATCTACGCCGGCTGATGGATCCAGTGTAAAACCAGGTGTAGTAGTCAATCCTATCGACGGAAGTATCAAGCCGGTCAGCCCCGTGAATCCGTTAAACCCCGGGGCCAATGTCCCGGAAACGAAGTTGCCGGAACCCAAGGTGTCCGCCCCGAATGTTGAAGTACCGAAAACCGGTATCAACGCTGATCTCCCCCGGACGGCTACTGTCCCAGCGGATCTAAGACAGGCTCCGGTAACTCCTAAGCTCGACACATCGGCTCCTAAGGGGCCCGTCACCATTGGCGATACTATCAAGACTCCGGCGACTGCCGTCGATTCGTCAAAAGTTCCTGCAGGCGTTGATGCTGGCAAAACTCCGGCGACAGTGAAGGATAGCCCTAAAACACCGGTCACCGCAGGTGATGCCAGCGTCCCGAAAACAGCAGTTAAGGCGGCCGATGCAACGACCGTTTCCGACCTGACGGGCAAGCCCTCCGGCCGGACAACTGCAGTCGATCCTGTCACCGCTTTTGAACAATCAACACAGCGCGTGCGCCAACTCAGCGATGCTCGCTTCGATGCAGGAATGCGAAGTGGACCGCTTGAATCGGTTTTGAACGGCCGAGTTACCCAAGTGAGAGACTTGGGAACCGATGGCGCCGGACGGTTCAGCGCCATCGATGGTGCTAAGAATGCAAATGGCGCTCGGCTCGATTTTGATGTACGGGCCGAGGGCGCAAGAAATTCCGGCACCAACCGTGGTATCACCGCTGACGGTTCGGCAGCTCGCCGGGCTGTTGAAACTGTGGCATCCGGCAGAGAGCCTCAGCTTACCTCTTTCGAGCCGCAAGGCAAGAGCATCTCCAGCAAGTTCGATCCGGCCGGCAATCGCGTCGCTGAAGTTCGAGATCCGCAAGGTCGCGTTGATGCGACAAATCCAACGGCCGGAATTGGTCGCATACCACTCTCCGGCAGCGTGAAAGTCGCCGATTTCCAGCCTGGCAGTGCGGCACAGTCAGTAGACGGTAGAGTCGTTGGTGATGTCGGCAAACTTCCGGGCGTTCGAGGTTTTGGCCAGGTCGGCGACGGCAAGAGCTTTGTTTCGCACGGCGAAATCAGAGCGCCGCGCGGCGAATCACATCGCTACATAACCGGCTTGGAATTGGCTCTGATTCTTTCTATCGCTGGCATCGCGAAGATCCGACATGATGCTCGCAGTGGTGCCGCCAGAATGGAAGGACGAACATGGTCCATAACTCGGCAGAACGGTCGTCCGCTCATTTACATCGATGGTCGCCAGAATCCTCTGCAACCGCAGCGCGCCTTCGGCAAAGGTGATGGTTCCTTCCGGATCATGATTTCTACCACAGGCGATCAAGCTGCGAAACTTTCGACTCGCACCATGCGAACAACTGATATCGCTCAGACCAAGACAGTTGATGCCGCCGGCAAAAATGCGCTCAATCTCGGTCTGCTGGGCAAATATCACTACCTCAACTACTTCGGCAAGAACATGCCGTCTATGAACTATTACGGACAATTCCGTTCCACCAGCTACACAGGCAGCATGGGATTAGCATTTGTGATGGCTGCTTCCGGTATGACTCGTCCGGCAGGCGGAATGGAAACTATACAGGGTATGGAAAGGCTCAATCCGGTCACGATGGGGCCTGCCGACAGAATCAGAATGCAAAATCAAAGTTTGCTGACTCAGTTCGGCAAATTCAATCTGGATGCGGCACTGAGCTCGTCTGCCAACGGGCGAGATATCCGCGAGAAAGAAGGCAAAGACGAGAAGCAAGACAATTCGTTTTCAGTTCTCGACGATTATCAGGATTTCTTGAATCGCCTGGATGGTTTTTCCAAGAGGAAAGAGGAAACCGAAGACGAAGCGGCGGTCATCAATAGAAGGCTTTCGTTCGGTGTCGAAGAACTGTACGATGAAACAAAAGATGATGACAAAGCCGAAAACATCATCGAAAAAGATGATACCAATGGCAATGCGCTGTCTCAAGTCCTTCGTCGTCCGAAATGGGTTATTCAGGCTGGAGAGACCCTGGATGGCCTTGCAGAGCGCTTCTTCGCGAATGCCGATCTGGGCTGGCTGATCGCTGATTTGAACCGTGCACTCGTCCGTGAAACATACATCGACAACAAGAGAATCGTAGAATTGCAAAGCCGACTCGAGATCGAACTTCCTGTCTGGCAGGACATTCAAAAATTCAATCAAAACAGAAAGAAAAACTGGACTGCCGAAAATCTGGTTACGATTGTCGTCGAGCGTCAAATAGATCTTGAAGTTGTAGAGTCTACTCTGGCAAAAGTGGTTGGTGCCGAAGCGTAGACTGACGCTTCGAGTTATGCAGAATGTTTTTTAAACGAATACTGTTTTTCCAGCCACTGATCGAGATTGCCGTCTAACTCGAGAATATCTTCGGGTGCAATGATGCCTAGCCGAAATGCCTCGAGAACAATTCGCACACGCGTGTTGTAAACTTCAAGCCCGGCGGTTTCCTTCAAGTGCGCATCGACACCTTTGACCAGCTTGACCGACAGAGAATAGATTCGGTTTTGAGCACCACGCACGCTAATGTGATGTCGTGTTGCGATCGCGCGATCGGTTAGTCCCAGAGCCAGATCCAGCAAGATGAAGTACTCACTGTCGGTGATGTCGCCCCAGGTTTTTTCAATGGTCTTTTGCACACCACGCACTATTGGATCGATGTACGGATTGTCGTGCACCAGAATTGATTCGAGCGCATATTTCAATTTATCGTCGGCTTCGCTCTTGAGGGCATAACCGTGAATAGCCTCATCAGGAACGATTTTTCCTAGTTCGCGAACGAAAGATTCGCGATGGAATTGTGACCAGAAAAGAATTTTCGTAGTGGATACTTGAGACCAGATTTCTTTGGCGGCCTTGATACCATTGACGTCCGGCATCACGATATCCATGATGATCATGTCCGGTTTAAGTTGCGGCCAGACCGCAAGCGCCTCTTTCCCATTGGCTGCTTCCGTGATTTGAACATCGGGATCGATGCCGCGAAGCAATTCACTGGCGTGTTTTCGCAAAGCTGGTAAGTCGTCCACAATCAAAACTTTGTACATTGAAACACCAAAAGATCGACGACAGAAGTACTATACAACATTGGATCGGGAGTCGAAACGTGCGTCTGAGAAGTCCCGAAATGGACAACACAACTGGGGTAAGCCAGTTGTGCTGTGGGCCGGGGAGTTGTTAGGGATCCTTTTGACACTGTCTGAAAGTTGACCTCGAGGGAGCGGAGTGGAAGACTTTGATGTTTAGTACGTTGGCTAAAGGGGCTAGTCTTGTTCTTCCGTTTTCCGCTCCCCTGTGTCGGCACCCTATGCATACATAATAGAATTCAAGTCCTTTGCAAGCGATGGACTTTTGCGTAAAGTCCTTTGCGTAAAAGCGCAAAACCCCGAAAAATCCAGGTCTGTATATATAGTCTTGGAACCTCTTGGTAGTTGTCTCGTCATGCGCACCAGGGTAAATTTGTAGATGGACCCTAGTAGCTAAGGAGTTTGTTCTGATGCGTAAATCTGTTCAGTCAACTAAACAGAAGCGATCTTTGACCTTAATAGCGGGCGCCATGCTGTTCAGTTTTCTTACCAGCTGCGGAACCGGTCAAAAGGCATTTTCTGCGCAAGAAACTGGTGCGTCCGGCAGCGCTCCCTCGCAAACTCAGGCGCCGGCTAGCGAATCCATGGTGTTTCGCACGGAGACCAAAGAGGAGCGCAAAAAAGCTCTCAACATGAATCAACTTCACCGTCTCGACTTCCGCGTGACAGGTAGTAGCTGCGCCGCGTGCCTGGGACGAATTCGCAAGCGCATAGACAAAGTAAAAGGCGTTTACGAAGTGGCCGTGGCAATTAAACCTCCATACGGAGTCGCTGTCATTTATGACAGCACTAAAACCAATATGGATAAACTGCTGGACGCGGCAAAGAAGGACGAGAAGCTCGAGATTCAGTTTCACGACATGAAAGACGGAAAAATTGAATCTCTTCCTCTGATTCTAGTGCCGGTTTACTCCAGTCTAAAACGTGATTAGCAGATGTTTTCCTCGAGTCAATTGCTTAATTAATCACGGTGGGAAACAAAAAGCGCGGCTGTTTATAAACGGTCGCGCTTTAAAATTGCTCGGTCAATCAGCCTTCTTAAGGTGACAGAACTCCGACTAACGGTTCACTTGCTTCTGCGACAAACTGCTGCGAAGCAGCGCCAACAAAGGGGATATAAACCGGGAATGTGAAAGTCGATCTGGTTTCGACCCGCACCACTCCTGGTGATGGATTGGACCATGAATTGCTGTCCACGTGCAACAACGGATTGTTGAATCTGGCAATGACGCCGTTGATGTCCGTTTGAGTCTTGCCGGGAAATCTCGTCTCATCTACTTCGGCAGCCGCTCTCGCGCAGTCTTTAGCGAGGGCATCGTGAGACATTTGTGCCAACACCATAGCAACTACATCCACGAGAAAAAGTACTACAGGTATCAAAATGAATAGACCGACAACTGTTTCAATCAGCGCTCCGCCTATTGTGTTGCGTCGATTACGTCGGTTTCTGGTCATGTACATTTGCCCAACCTCACAGGTCTCTAAATTCAGGGTCGGCTCAGCCGATCGGGGTAAAGGGGGATTCCGTTATTTTTCGATTTTATTGCTCTACATCAGCTTCTTCAATGGGCCGTTCCGAACGATACGTGAACTCCCAGGGCTGAATGGGAATCAGCGGAATTTGCAGTAACGGAGAAATTCTCACTTTGGTGACTACGCAAACGAAGTCGTCCAGTTCGACCGGTTGTCTGGGTCCGCCGTTGGGACCGGGAGTGAGGTCGAGGTCTGTATCGACGTTGTAGCGGATTGTCGAGATGCTTGAACCATCTGGTGGACCGCCGTTTGCGATCATCGTGGCGCCAGCGAATTGCGGTAGACCGGAGGCGTTCCATGCGGCTAGCTGCGCGTCGAGAGCTTGTTGAAGATTGGCTTTCTGAGCTACCGCGGCTGCGCGAACCGACATGAAGTTCAGATACCAGCCGCAACAGAAACCAAAACCGACGTAAATCATCACGAGCATCGGAATCAAGATGGCAATAATCAGAATGAAGATCGCCGGACCGAATTCAGCTATCTGATTGCCTTTTCTGTTGCGTCGAAGTTTTGTCATTTACTCCCCATCCTCTAACCGGTCGATCGCGTGTCCACAACCCGGAAAGGTGCTGTAAACATTGGTCAAAGATTACCGCGAGCAACTATTCCGCCATTTCAGATGTGCCCAGTTATGTATACTTTTGCATAAGCTTGCCAAGTGGTTTAACATAAAACGTGTCTAATCTTCTGCTTCTGTGTAGTTGATAGACAACGTCTGCCAGGAATCTCTGTTTAATATTACATGGTGGTGGCGCAGGGTTATCAATGAAGAAACCAAAAAGTTTGAAATTGTCCGCTTTTGTTGCAGCAGTCGTGATTGGCGCTGTAGGTGCGAGTTCCGCTCTGGCTGCGGATATATCGGCAATTGTCGACAAAGCTCAGGTTGAACTCGCGACCGATAAAGTGTCCGAAAAGACCATGAATGAGTTGCAAGCAGCAGTGCAGACGGATCCAACAAACTCCAGGGGGCATCTGACACTGGGACTGATTCTCGACCAGCTCGGCTTAACCGATCCGGCAGCAGAACAGTTTGCGTTAGCCGTCAAATACGGTGCCAACGATCAGCAGGCTCTGGTTAATTTGTGTAAGACCGAAATCAAGGCCGGTCGTATTCAGCCAGCGATTGCTTTGTTGAACGAGGGGCTGAAAAAGTTTCCAAACAACGCCGATATGTTGTATCTCGTCGGTGACTATCTATTTCACAGCAAGAGCGTTGGCGACGCTCGTATGGTGCTTGAGCGAGCTTATCGAACAGATCCGAACATTTTTGGCTTACCAACTGCCTATGCAAATGCTCTGATTGAGACTAATCCGATGCGGGCGGTTCAACTCGCGACCAAGGACCTGGAGAAGAAACCGGATTTCGATCGCGGCAGATATGTGCGCGGTTTCGCATATAGAGCCCTGGGACGTCAACTGGACGCTGCCAAAGACCTGCAAATCGTCTTCGATAAACAGCCCATGTTGCCTAACGTGAGCGGGGCGCTCGCCAACTGTTATTACTGGCTGGGAGAATACGAAAAAGCGCTCAAACCAGCAGTATATTTGAGCGCCGCTACTTCTTTCGAAGATGATAAGAGCGGCTCTCTTCCTTTGCTCGTGAAGGTTATGCGTAAAGTTCCAAGAGCCAAGCTTCCTGAATTGATGACCAAGATTGACGCTGAGTTGATTTATAAACAACTGGCCCGTCCCGAACTTTATTACGTGCTTGGAAAAGCCTATGATCAGCTAGATATGCCAAACGCGGCTATGCGCTCATACCAGCGGAGCGTTAACCTGAACCCTCAACTCGCTCGTGCCTATTACCGCATGGCAGTCGACCAGGAAATTTATCTGCGCGACTATAATGCCGCGCTGGAAAATTATCAGCGCGCCTACAACCTGCGTCCATGGGACGAAGAAGTGACGGTCTCGTACATGCGATTACAGGACCGATTGCATAATCGTAATGCGGATATTGCCTGGAAGTGGAAAGACTGGTTGAACAAAGTGTTCAATGTAAATTAAGATGGCAAGCCAATCTTCCGAGTCGCTTGCCTATGTCCCTTATCATTTGTTGAATGATAAACCGAACATAATTGTCGATGGCAGCGGCAACGAGTACACGCGCCTGACTCTGTCGCACTGGCCTGGCAACCAGACTCCGAGCCAATTCAAGGCAGATCTGTCCGCGGAGATAGTTTTCAACTTTCTAGATTCCGGCGAAATTCCTGATGGCGTAAATGCTGTTTCCAACAATCACTTTGATGAAGACGGGCTGATTTCAATGTACTCGCTTATGAATCCTGAGGATGCTCAGGAGATGCGCGAGTTTCTCATCGACGTTGCCCGAGCCGGCGACTTTGGGATGTGTTATGACCGTGATGCTGCACGTGTTTCGTTTGTTGTAAACGCCTGGACTGATCCCGATCGGTCGCCATTGAATAGAACCATGTTTAGTGGCACGCATGAGCAACTCGATGCCACCCTTTATGAGGAACTCCTGGTTAGACTGCCAAACATCATTAATCGCCTGGGGAGCTTCGAAGAATTCTGGAAAGCTGATGATGCTTTTATGGACCTCACCGAAGATTCGTGCGACAAAGGACTTATCGAAATCGAAGAAGACAAGGACAACGATCTGGCAATTGTCATAATTCCGGATGGAGGCATTCACGGGCAGGGACGTCCGCCGAGTCACTCTAAAAGTTGGATCAGCACTCTGTGTCACCCGATGGCAATTCACAATCGAATCGGCTGCCACCGCGTCCTCGTCGTTCAACAGCGCAAATATCAGTTCTATTATCGCTATGAAAGCTGGGTTGACTATCAATCTAAGCCAATTTTGCCGCGGGTGGATCTGACCGACTTCGCTGCTCGATTGAATGAACTGGAGCGAGGTGGCACGCGTTGGAAGTTTAGTGGAGTAGATGACATCATCGGTCGTTTAAGCATGACTGAAAGGACTGACAGTAAAATTTCACCGTTGCAATTCGTCGATTTGCTGAAAAGCGCATTGTGCTCGCCGACCGCCGCAGGCAAAGGAATTTAGCAATGCCTGACAAAGTAAAGAGCAGCTGGTTCTCTCGGTTAGTTGGTCCGGAAAACGACTTCTACAGCATGCTGACGGAGCAGGCAAAAATTACTCTTGAAGGCATTGAAGCTCTTGAGATATGGCTTAGTGCAGGTTCTCTAGAGCGCTGTCAGACGGTTCGTGACCTCGAACACAAAGCTGACGCTCACAAATTGCGTCTCGAAAAAATGCTTGTAGAGTCGCTTATAACGCCGATTGATCGAGAAGACATTTACGATCTATCGCATCGCCTTGACGAAGTGATCAATTCCGCGAAGAGGACAGTGCGTGAGATGGAAGCGCTGCAAGTTACTGCCGAGGGCACCGCTTTAAGCAAGATGGCTGCTTCGTTAGTAGATGGTTCGAGATGCTTGTTGGTTTCATTCACGAATTTAAATGCTGATTTGAGTGAAGCCGCTAACCAGGCAAGCCTGGCTAGGAAAACGGATAACAAGTTGGAAAAGCTATACCGAAAGGCGATGCCGGAGTTGTTCGAAATCGATGATCTAAAGCGAATTATGAAGACCGGCGAAGTTTATCGCACCATGCTTGCTAGCGGTCAAAAAATTGAATACGTTGGAGAAAAACTTTCGCACGTGATCGTAAAGATGCGATAGGAGGCATCGGTGACTATCTATTTGATGGTAGCGCTGGTGGTGGCTCTTGGACTTTGCTTCACCTACACGAATGGTTTTCAGGACGGCAGTTCTGTGGCGGCCGGCGCGATTGCGTCTCGCGCGTTCACGCGTCCCCAAGCAGTTTTACTTGTCGCGATATTCGAGTTTCTCGGTGCCATGCTGGGAGGTTCCGCAGTTGCAGGCACGATTTCAGGCATCACTAATTGGCCGGCTGATCCGAGCCTTCTTCCGGTTCTCGCTAGTGCGCTTGCCGGAGCTATATTGTGGAATCTTATAACGAAGGTTCTGGGCGTGCCTTCCAGTTCCACGCACGCCCTGGTTGGTGGCGTACTTGGTGCCGTGCTGGCCGGCGCCGGCGACTTTAGGTATATTATCTGGGGAAGCCCTGGTTTCATCATCAACTCGTACGGATTCTGGCGTATCATAATGAGCCTGGTCATCTCGCCGATATTTGGATTTGCAGTCGGTTACGCCCTTTTGCTCTATGCTGTCGCGATTCTGCGCAGAGCAAGCGCGGAGTTGAATGAAACGTTGAAAAGCTGGCAGTTTGTTGCAGTGCCGATGCTTGCCTTCGGTCATGGTGCCAACGACAGTCAAAAGACGATGGGAATTATCGTTCTGTCTCTTTACGCCGCTGGCCTTGGTGTAAAACATGAGGTTCCACTCTGGGTTCGATTAATTACTGCTGTCGCTCTGACACTAGGGGTGGTGTCGCTCGTTCCACGTATTGTCCGTCGTGTAGGTGGAATTTATAAGTTGAGACCATTGCATGGTCTGGTCGTTGAGGGAGCGTCGGCGCTTATCGTGCTCGGAGCGTCCGCTACGGGCGGACCGCTGGCGGCCTCACAGGTGATCGCGTCTACCGTAATTGGCGCCGGCACTGCGGAACGAAAAAAGGGCGTACACTGGATTATCGCTCGTGAAATGGTCCGAGCCTGGTTTCTCACCATACCCTGTTCTGCAACTTTAGCCTGGATTCTTTTTTCGTTGCTTTTTGTTCACCTGAATAGCGCATTGCCTCACCTCAGATAGCTGGCCGCTTAACCGCGCCCTGGGTTGGGCCTGGGAGCAACGAATGTATCTCGAACATAGGTTGCAAAACTTCGATTAGAAAGGTGTGGGAAGGTTTTAAAAAAGCAGCCGAAAGTCCTTTAGTTCCTTGGGTATAATCGATTTTAGAAGCCTTTTCCCTATCCACTTCTGGGGCCGGCGCCTATGGCGACCAGCCGTTTCTCAAGGACTTAATATGCTAAGCAATGCCACGCCGGGCTCGGATGACTGGACTAACATTCAGTGGGAAGAACTGATCGCCGTTGCTGAAAAAGCAATTGCCAACGAGCAATATCAATCGGCGGAAGCGACCTTGTATACGGCGATGGAGTTGTCGCTTAAATTCGGTGAGGCCGACGTTCGTTCTGTCTACACGCTCGACAAACTTGCCGAATGTCTCTGGTATGGTGGTCAACTTGATGAAGCTGAAAATTATTGCAAACAGTTATTGAGAATTCACGAGAGCGTTCTCGACGCGGACCCGCTGAACATCCCCACCTTCTTCAATAATTTGGCATTGATTAAACACGCTGGCAAGCATTTTGACGAGGCGGAAAAGTATTATAAGCGCGCTCTCAAAGGAAAGGAGAACGTGCTGGGTGCTTCGCACCCAGAAGTATTGCGAATCAAAAGTAATTACGCCGACCTTTTGCGCGTTCGTGGTCGCGTCGCCGAAGCTCAGCAAATGAGCGCGAGCTCGCGGGTTGTTACTGTGCGAGACTGGCAGTCCAGCACGATCTCGAAGACCTGGAAAAAGGACAAGGGTGAAGAATCCAAGTTTACTCAGTCCCAGGAAGTGAGAATTAGAGTTTCCGGTGACCGTGATATCAACGAGCGCAAGTCTGTTTCATTCTCCCGCGATGAGGCAGTTCTCCTCTGGGATGCGAACAAGCAGGCTGCTGACAAGGCTCAGAACGAGGGCAACTATGAGCTGGCTGAGCGGCACTGGTTGTTGACCTTGAAGGTTCTTGAAACAGTTGCGGATAAGAGCGTAGAGTTGACTTACACTCTTGATCTTCTTTCTCAACTTGCTCATTTGCGGCATGATTATGTTGCCGCTGTCGATTATTGCAAACGTTCTTACGAACTGAAATTGAAAATCTTGGGCGAGCGCAATCCAGTTGTGGCAAAGTGTGCGGACCAGTTGGCGCGGCTGTTTTACCTCATAAGCGACTACGAGCAGGCAGAGCCATACGCCAAAAAGTGTCTCGATTACTACGAGCAGATGGGCGAGTCGAGCAGCATCGAAGCCGGATGTGCATTGCACAACCTGGCTACGCTGTATCACGTGCAGCGCAAATTCAACGAAGCGGAGCCGCTGTATAAACGGGCTTTGTTGATTAAAACGAAAGCATTCGGTGAGGATCACCCTGACACTGTTCGCTTACTTCGGAGTTACGGACATGTGCTGATGAGCACGAATAAGCAAGCTAAAATGGCGCGCTCGGCTCAGATGATAACCGGCTCGTGGAAAGCCGTGTCATTAAACGAAGCCGAGGCATTGTTGCGCGATTGAAGTCTAACCTACTTAATTTCTGATAGAAGTTTGAAGTAGTGCACGAAAAGCTTCATGCCTGCTGACGCTTGACCCCAATCAAAATTTTCATTGATAGCGTGGTAGCCGTGCTCAGGTAGTGAGAGTCCGAGGAACATAATCGGAACCTGCAGGAGCTCTTGCATCGTCACGACGGCTCCAATGCTTCCGCCTTCACGCACGAATGCCGCTTCTTTGTCGAATGCTAGTTGGAACGCTTTCCTGGCTGCATCGGGGAACTTGCCTTCTCGATCGCCAAGATAAGGTTTTAACGCGCCTTTCGTTTCAACTACCGCATCCGGCAACTTCTCCTTCACGAAGTCGATGAAGAGTTTAGTTATCTTTTCAGGATCTTGATCGGGAACCAGTCGCATGCTGATTTTTGCTTCGCCTTTGTGCGGCACTATCGTTTTCACACCAGGTCCGGAGTAACCGCCCGTGATACCATGCACTTCAAAGGTCGGCTGAGTCCATACGCGGGCAACACCATCGCGGACATCGTCTGTTCTCAACGAGTGCAACTCTCTCTTTGCCGCAAAATCATCGAGTTCGAATCCGGACTTGATGAAGTCATCGAGTTCAGCTTCAGATGTCTTTCTCACATCATCGTAGAATCCTGGAATTTTTACCTTGCCGGTTTTTGCATCGACGCATTCATTGATGAGCCACGCCAACTCAGCCAGAGGGTTGCGTGCCAGTCCACCGACTTCGCCGGAGTGAACGTCTTTTGCAGCCACTTTCAGGGTGACTAGAAAGGCTTGTAGCCCTCGCAGTCCGTAAGAAATAGCCGGTCGATCCGCTGAAATCCAGATCGTGTCGGAAACGACAACAGAGTCCGATTTTAATTTGTCTTTGTTCTTCTCTACGAATTCGTGGAATGACGGACTTCCGATCTCTTCCTCGAGCTCCCAGCAGAATTTGATGTTGATTGGAAATTTGTTGTCAAACGCATATTTCGCGGCGTATAGAACAGAGAGGGCGGGACCTTTATCGTCGGTGGTTCCGCGTCCTAGATACTTGTCGCCATCGATTTTCATGTGAAACGGATGCGAGTGCCATTCCATATGATCGGCTGGTTGCACGTCGATGTGGTTGTAAACCATAACAGTCGGGTCTTTATCGCCGGCTTTGAACTCGCCGATTACAACAGGTTTTCCCTTTGTTTGAATAATTTCGGCGCTCGCTCCCATGCTCTTCAAAAGCTCAGTCGCTTTCTCTGCCATGGCTGTGATGTCCGTTTCATGCGCGGGATCCATGCTGACACTGGGAATGTCCACCCACTCCTGAAGCTTGGCTTCGTAAGTCTTTCTTGTCGCGCTGATGTAATCGGTCAGGCGATCCAATTGCACTTCTACTGTCATTTTGAACCTCGCAAATCTGGAGTGTCGCGAAAGTCGTCATCCCTTGCTACGGCGACGACCTGTCACCGACGCCGGAATACACGAGCGCGTTGAACACGAAACAACCTCTCAATGGTCCGCGATCGAAGCTGTAATTTCAATGTTTGACAAGTGGATCTTCTGTCTGTGGCCGCGCGTTTCGGAAGTAAACAAGATTGCTGCGGCTCGCCTCGATTATCCTGATTGTTTAAACGGGTATGTCCGCGTCCAACTCGGCAGCTTTGCGTCCGCGATCTTCGTTGACTCTCAATAACAGCAGAAAGCCGATTATGAAAAAGACCACGCAAGAAGTAAGCGCAACTCTGAAATTGTCACCACTTACCATCGCTACGCCGCCAAAAGTGAGCGCACCAATGGCGGTGGCTAATTTATGCGCGACGCCCCAGAGACCTAGGAATTCTCCTGATCGCCCTTTAGGAGAGAACTGCCCGACAAGAGCGCGCCCTGCCGATCCTGTGGCACCCATGGCGATGCCGACTCCGTTGGCTGCCACCCAGAGATGCCACTTCTCCTGTGCGAGAACGGCGATTATCGTCGCTATTGTCCAGATACCCAGAGCCGTCCCGATTGTTTTAATCGACCCGATTCGGTCTTGAATGTAACCGAAAATTCCGGCTCCGATTGCAGCTGTTACTGACACCAGGAGAACCATGAGAATCGATTCTTGCGAAGTGAATTTCAAAACCGCCTGTGCGTAGACTGAAGCCAGGTGAATGACCGTGGTTGTTCCACAACTGTAAATGAACAGCGTCAGCAAGAAGTTGAACAAGTCCCGATAGTGACGCGCATGACTGACGGTATGCGCGAGTCGTTGAAAGCCCGTTTTGAGGTATCCTTTAGCACTGGCTGCCGGGTCAGGTTTAGCGCGTTCTTTTAAAAACGCGAATGTCGGCACCGAGAAGAGCGCGAACATTCCGGCACAAATCAACATAGTCTCGGGGACGTATTGGGTTTCAAGCTGATTTATTGATTTTGCCCATTGGATAAACGCGAACGCCAATCCCAGGGCAATTAGACTTCCAACATAGCCTGCCGCCCAGCCGATAGCCGAGACCTTGCCCATGTTTTCTCGCGTGGCAAGTTCTGGTAGGAACGAGGCGATCAAATCCTCGCCAGTGCCGAAAAATGTGTTGGCCAGATAAAGGGCGAGCATGCCGAACCAGATTTGTCCTGGTTCGATAAAGCCGAGGCTGGCAGTACAGGCGATGCAAAGCGCGGTCGAAATGAATAAGAGTTTCTTCTTGGCGGCTGTGGCGTCAGCAATGGTTCCGACGATGGGCGCGGTCAAAACGATGCTGAATGCGGATAAGCAGATTACGATTGTGAGTAGGACAGTGCCCGACAGGTGGAGATTTGTGAACCAGCTAGAGGCCGCAGACGGGGCGCAGATCGTATTAACAAAGTAAGCATTGTAAATCGCTGTAGCGACGACCGTGCCGTAGGTAGCGTTGGCGATGTCGTACGAAGCCCAGGCTACAATTTCTCCCTTGCCTGCCGGGGCAACCTCCGTGACCGGTGCGCCGGATTTAACCTGGTCGCTGTTGGTCAAGACTGCTCCATTGTTGCTCACCGTGGCTCCTTCCAGAATCGAGACGCTCAGAATCTCGTCGTTTGCCACATGAACCGAAGTCGGAATTTCCGGGGACGTCGTCATGTGCAAGGAATCCTTATTCTGGCTCTTTGGCTCTAAGTCTTCCATTTTCGATCTTTTGTTCCTGGAAAACCCTGACTATCGCCTAATTATTCGCACCGCAAGCTTGCAGAATGCCACCACTGCACGATCTTTGCTCGATGAATTCTTTTAGAGAATCAGGGAGCCTGATGTATATATTATCTGCTATTTCAGAGGAAGTTAGTTGCTTTCGTGAACAGGGCTACGTTCGACCATTGTTAGCGAAACGCCCCGGCCGGCCATCTCGGCGAGGAACAGCTTAACTGGAACCGCCAATTCCTGACGCAAAACGCCGCGCTCGGTGATGTCTCCGCGCGCGATCATCTGGGCGATGATCGATGCAGGGAACGCCGTCATTTTTGCCATGGCGGACAAGCAATTCGCTTCGTCGCCGTAGTCGATACATTCCCAAACGTGCTGAATCGGTTTTCTCTCTTTGACACCAGTGACGGTGACTCGCAAGAGCACCATATCCGGTTCTTCGGTCGAAAGTTTTTCGGTTAACTTCTCTTTGATGATATCGCACGGAACTACTTCGGCTCCCGACGACAGTTTTAATGGCTCGGAGCTGAACAGATCTAGTGCCTTGAGCACCTTCATCTGGTCGCAATGTCCGGGATAGCGAATGGTTTTATAGTCGAGGTGTTGGACTTTGTCTTTATATGTCTGGTGCAAAGTCCCTATGCCACCCGATGTATTGAAGGCTTCGAGCTTGCCGATTGGTTTAGGAAATTCAAGTGATTCCAGATCCGTTAGAGCAGGCACTTTGTAAACCTTGCCATCACGGATGATGGCACAGTCGCCCAGATATTCGTTTAACAAACCGTCGATGGAGCCAGTCAGAGCGTAGTTCATGAACAGACCGTCCGGCTCAATCGGCAAACTGCCTACGCGAATTCGAATTTCATAAAGTTCGTCAAACGACTCCGCTGCGCAATGCGCGAGAATTGCTGCCATACCAGGCGCCAAGCCCAGGTTCGGAATTATAGTTACGCCCTGTTCTTTGGCAACTTCATCGAGGTTGAACTGTTTCTTCAACGTGATTTCGTCGCCGCCGAGATCGACAAAATGGGACTTTGCTTGCAGCGCAATTTTTGCGAGATCGTAGTTGTGGTTGAACGTCACGCAACTGATGGTCACATCGGCGCTATTCATCAGCTCGGCGATGTATTCCTCGTTGTCGACATCGAGTTCGATTGGCACGACTTTTTCGTCGGTGAGGCGCTGCTGTACCATCTCGACTCTTTTGACGTCGCGATCAGCGACGATTACCTTTTCGACGCGCGGGCTTCTAATTAAATCGTACGCAACCGCATAGCCTACGCGACCAGCACCGAGAACCAAAAATTTCACGTCGACCCCCAATTAACTACTCGGTCAGAATCATGGAATGATACCATCTCGCGGCATGTCAGTAGGTCGACCTTCTCTTGCCGCCATCTATACAAATTGTCGAGCCGGTCACATAGGACGCCCGGTCCGAGCACAGAAAGGCAGCCACTGCCGCAAACTCTTCCGGAGTGCCCATCCTGCCCATCGGAATCGCCGCCAGATAGCTCTTAAGATACTCTTCCTTGCTTTGTCCGGTTTTCGCTATTCTCGCCTGCATTAGCTCTTCGAGGCGTTCGGTCGCGATGGCGCCGGGCGCCAGGCAGTTTATCGTGACATTCGAGCTGGCCAGCTCGTCCGATAACGTCTTGAGCATCGAAGTAACGCCGGATCTCATGGCGTTGGAAACCGCTAGATTGGCAATCGGTTCCAGCACGCTCAGGGAAGTAACACAAATTACCCGCCCCCAATTCTGTTCCTTCATATGTGGCAAAAACGCCTCATTAAGCTGCGCAGTCATTTGAAACAGCCGCGAGAAACCGCTCTCCCAATCGTCAAGGGTGGTCTCCATGGCACTTGACGGTTTCGGTCCACCGGTGTTGAGAACCAGAATGTCGATTCCGCCGTGCTTCTCCTTGACCGATTTGATCAACTGGTCGCGCTCGGTGGAACTGGTCAGGTCGCAGGCGTGGTGGTGAACAGTCGCTTTGGTTTCCTTGCGAATTTCTGCGGCGACCTCCTCCAGAACCTTTTCCTGACGTGCGCAGAGAATTGGTTCCGCCCCTTCGCGCGCCAATTCCAGGGCGATCGCCTTGCCAATACCCTTGGAAGCGCCGCACACCAGTGCCTTCTTACCTTTTATGCCGAAATCCATCCTGACATCTCCGTTTTTCCGTCTTGATATATTACATATGTGCGTGATGTTTGTTCGAGGTGTGTGATGGGCGGTGACGATCTCGGTTTCCCTTCGGAACCGGACTTCGAGGACGGTGGACCGCCGCCCAAACCTTTCGTGCCGCCCGAATTGCAGAGCGCCGGACCGCAAAAAAGATTTACGCCAAAACCCAAACCGCTTTTGCAGTATCAAGGTAGGACGATTGTTCGCGACCAGGGACGAATCGCCTATCTCATGTTGCCGAATAAATTCGAGTTACGCGATTCGAGTGAAACCGACCGCTATAGACGGTTTGACTACATGATTCCAAATTATGATTCTATGCGAATCGGTTATTGGGACTGGAACAATGAGAATTCGAGAGTCGGCGAGGATATTGGCGCGGAATTTATGGCGCTGCTGGCTACGAGTCCTCATGACCTGAGCGACGATGAAATCGCTGTGGCAGAAGAGGTGATACCACTCGACCTCTATGGTTACAGCACCGACTACGATTTGCTGAGTTTGCGCACTGAAAGTTTTGGTGGAATGAACTGTCTGGTGATGGAAACAAAATGGTGGAATCAGGATTTAAAAGCGACCGGTTTGTTTTTCCCCTCCGATGCGACAGGTCGTGGCGTCGAATCGGTGCACTTCGAGGGCAGCGAATTTGACTATAGGAAAACATGGTTGTCCGCAAAAGCCGCATTCCTGCGCATAAAGTGGAAATGAGCCCTGACCTAACAGTGACGAAACTGTTTTGCGCGTCGTTCAGCTAGGCTTGCCGGCCCTTAACCTGAAAAGGTCAGGGGGCAAAAATGATGAACAAAAAACAGTTAGAAATGTTCGGTAGAGATAAGACTCTGAAAAATCCTCAATCAAAAAAACAGACTTCGCTCGAAACGAAGATCGGCTTGTACTGGCTTCACCGCCTGGGGATAGTCAGTCTCGTTTTCGGCGTCATGTTTTTGATCACTTATTCTATTCAATTATTTGGAAATCCATTTCTCGAGACGTGCTTGAAACTCGGCTCGGGAATTGCCGTTTCTATCTTTTTGATTTTCTTTGGCAGGCATATGTCTAAGAACGATAATCAAAAATGGTTCGGGCATGGTCTGACGGCTGGGGGCTGGTCGCTGGCGTATTTCACAACTTATGCAGCGCACTATATTCCGGAAACAAGAATTATTTTTTCGTTGCCGCTTGAAACAATATTGCTGTCGACCGTCGCTGTCGGTTCTCTATTCAGCTCATTGCGAGCGCGTTCGGAACTGATGGCGATCTATTCTGTAACGCTTGCCGCGTTAACCATATTGATGAATGGTCCGGCATTTTTCGGCGCGATTTCATTCTTAATCATCGCGATTGTCGCATCGATTCTCGGTAACACACAATCGTGGAGAAGGTTATTCTCATTCGCTCTTGCGTCCTGCTACATCGGGCTTTTCTACTGCAGTTTCGATCCTAAAGCAGATCCGTTTGTGGCAACTGGATTCTTATTCGCGATGTGGACGATATTCAGTATCGGAATTGGTTTCTCCTTGCGAATTCCGGAGACAGCGCGCAACTCGATGACGGTGCTCGCGTGTGTCAACGCCATGATCTTCGCTACTGGTTTTGCCGTGAGTGATACTGCGCGTGTAAACTCATTGCACCAGGTTCTATTCGTCTTCGCCGGTGTGTTGTACCTCGGCATGTATAAATTTCTCTCCCAGCATAATCAGGAGCAGCATAAACTCGTGCATTCACTCCTCGGTTTGTTTTTCATAAACATATCCAAGTGTATGCACTTCTCCGGCTTGACGATGCTGAGTGTGGATGTGCTTCAAATCGGTCTTCTCGCTGTCGTCGGTTTGAAATACAAAATCAAATCTTTCAGCTGGGTCGCTGTCGCTTTGACTGTGATTTTCATACCGCTATGGTTGTTTGGTGCCGAAACCAAAATAGCTGATATCGCATTTGGCTTCACAGCCTGGGAGTACGCGCGCATAGGGCTGTCCGCCGCTGCAACAATGGCAGCGCTTGCATTCCTCTACGAGAAGTTCGGAGAGCGAGAGACGAGTCCGGCTGATGCCGAACGTGATTCGCTCGATGACTTGCTTGCAAACGAGCCGGAGAATTCCTACACATACTTCTATCATCTGGTTGCCAACGTCATGGTCGCAGGCGTTATCGTCGCTAGAGTAATCGAGCCGAGCTGGCAAGTCTTCGGGCTGGCTGCGCTTTCCACAGCCAATCTGATTGTCGGTGTAAAAAGGAATTCGAACTACTTCTCTTTTGTCGGACTTGTCCCGCTCGTATTAGGAGTAGGCCTGGCGTGCGTTTCGATCCCGAGTTGGTCGGCACTTCCATTAACACTCGCTACTGTATTGTTGTTCGCTCACTACGGATTTAGCAGAATCTTCTCCGGGACTGAGCGTGCTGAGAATGTTGAAGTCGCTCATTGGGTAAGTCCCATCACAGGCATCGCTTTGCTGACTGCTTTGATTCTTCTCAAGGCGCCTTCGGACTATGTTTCACTCGGACTTGGAATTGAGGGCGCGGTATTCGTTACTGTTGGTTTTCTCTTGAAGGAAGCATTCTTCCGCTATTCCGGATTGAGCATTCTGGCGATGCTCACGTTCAAATTGTTGTTCGTCGATCTTGCGAATCACAACACGCTGGAACGGATCTTGTCATTCATTGCAGCTGGCGTGGTTTTCCTCGCTTCATCCTACTTGTATGCGCGGTTCACCCAGGTCGATTCCGCTGATGACGGTAGTGGAGATGCTGACGGCGATGATGAAAACGAAAGCGCGGTTGATGACGACCCAATTGCTGTCTTGATAGATGACTTCAATATTAGCGTTCAGAATGGTGCAGCCAGTGTGCAGAACGTAATTGAAGTTGATGCAGCCAAGGTCGAGCATACGGTTTAACACGCGAAGACCGACATAGCAGGACGGTGGATGGCTTTAGCCATTCACTGTTTTGTTTGCACGAACCTTGAATGGGCTTTCTCGGGTGTTATAGATGAGTCTTTCAAAAATTAGCCAGGGACTTTTACAAAATATTTTGGACTGCGGATATATCGCAGCTTGACTCGGTAGGATTTTAAATGAGCCACCGAATATGACACCGTAGCTGCGCAAGCAGCCTGCACGCCTGATGGTGGAATCATCCTAAAAAACAGACGCTGTTCTGAGTGTATATGTGAACCATATCGCTCCGGCGTCGTTTCTCCAAAGCACGGATCCATGCATAATACATACTTGTACAAAGGTCGGAAGATGTTCCTAGAATCACACAGTTCGCAGAGCACCATTCAGCTTGCATCTGAATCGCTCGCCGATGGCGTTTTCCAGCGTTCCGCCAAACCATTTTTAAAGTGGGTTGGTGGAAAAACGCAGCTGATTCAGCAGTTAGATAGTAATTCTCCTGCGGAACTCAAGAGCGGGTCAATTAAAACCTACGTAGAGCCTTTCGTCGGTGGTGGCTCGTTCTTCTTTCACGTCGCGCAGCGATATAACGTCGAGAAACTCATAATTGCCGACAGTAATCAAGATTTGATTCTTGCTTACTGGACGATTCGAGACCGGGTTTTATCGCTAATTCAAGTTCTGGAAGATATGCAATCGAAATATCTGAGTTTGGCTGAGGCGCAAAGAGAAGATTTTTATTACGCAACCCGAAAAGTCTTTAACGAAACTAAGCAGGCTTTCGATTTTGAAACATCTTCGGACGCTTGGGTCGAGCGCGCTGCTCAGCTTATATTTTTGAATAAGACTTGCTTCAACGGACTGTTTAGAGTCAATGCAGCCGGCCTCTTCAACGTTGCATTCGGAAAGTATGTGAATCCGAAAATTTGCGATCCAGGTAATTTGCAAGCAGTTTCACAGATTCTTGCACGCACGCAGATCTTACTTGGCGATTTTTCTAGCGTACTGTCCCTGGTTGATTCGAAGTCGTTCGTTTACCTCGATCCTCCGTATCGTCCACTGTCGGAAACATCGAATTTTACGGGCTACTCGTCAAACTCCTTCACTGACCAAGACCAGACGAGACTTGCAGACTTTTGCCAAAGTGCCACCAGCGATGGTGCGAAGCTGATGATAAGCAATTCCGATCCGGAGAATGTCGGATCTGATGATTCGTACTTTCAGGAACTTTATCCTGGCTATACCATTAATCGTGCCTACGCTAGCCGGATGGTCAACTGCAAAGCCGATAAGCGTGGCAAGATTAGCGAGCTGATTATCACTAATTACGCTCCGGATAAGGAGCAGTCGGAACCGACTCCTGAAGTTACGCAGCTCAGTCTGACGACTTCTGCCGCCACCGAAGTCAACTTTGTGGCGCTTACCGATGTGAAGGTTGCATCAAAGAATTCAAAGGTCGAGGCGGAAACGTCTAGCGAGACGAAAATGCCAGACTGCGCCACTCCGGATGTATCTGAATCTGCTCAGGTCACTTCTAAATCTGAATCGAAGCCGGCCTCTTCTTCTTCTTCTTCTTCGCAGTCTAAGCGGAGCGCGCCGGCCCTGGGTGCTTTCAAGCTACTGACCGAATACGCTCAGAAGGAACAAGCCTTCGAGATTGCTGAACTCTGTGAGGCGACTGGCTGGAAAGAGCAGACTGCAAGAACATACGTTTCGAAGAAATGGAAGGACTATCTGGAGTCCGTGGATGGGGCGAAGTCCAAACTGCTAAAGGTAAAAAAGGCGTTTCTGGGCCATACGGAGGACAGCTTCCTTGCTGAGTTTTCGCAGGCACTTAGCGTGCAGAATGCCAGACCTCAGAGTCTAGACGAGGCTAAGAGTCGGGCTCGCGCGGCATTGCTAACATTTGCCGAATTCTTGTCTGAGTCTCAGCAGCCCTCCGAAGAGGCGCGTATCCGAGCGCTTGCAGATCAACTTTAAGCATCTGACCTTTTGCACACTTGTGTGCAGGTGTATTATTTCTGTCGTATCACGACAGCGAGTTACATCGTCCTGACATGGTGCTTACAACTCCGAGCGATAGCGATATCTTTGTTGACGAAGACGTTCAGGAATCAGACCTGAAGAACGATCTGGCGTGGCAAAAAGTTTTTGAACGGACACCGATACTTCGCGAGATTGAGGAGCACGGGTACTTTCTAATTTCTGCTAAAGAACTTCAGACTGCTAGTGATGAACGCCAGCCCCGTCTAATGGTCAAGTTCGATTTTAACTTTCAACGTCCCGCCTTGTTTCGAACGCACAAGCTCAACATTTTGCCTTTGAAGCGCGGTAATTATGTGGTGTTTCGCGATCCGAAAAACATCTGCTATTTCGCGTTTCCCAAGTCTGGAGAAGCCGGCCGACCGATTTCGCACGCGCCAACTAAGGATGTTGAGATTTACGATACGTTGGAACGTGAGCTCTGTGCCACTGAGTGTGATGCCGTCGACCTGGCGCACGCCTCCGGCCTTTTGCAGAGTTTCTGTGGGACCAACGCGCTTATCTTGACTAAGCGAGGGCGTTTTGGTTCCGGTCAGTTCAACGTTCGCCTGCCGGGATGTGGCATTGAAATTTCCGTGGACGGTGCGCAGATTGAAGTCGATTCTGTATACGAATCTGATGATGCCGTTGTCCTCATCGAGGCAAAGCGTGGTTTTCATGAAGAGTTTCATACCCGTCAGCTCTATTACCCATATCAATGGCTTGCAGCGAAAACCAAGAAGAAAATCATTCCTATTTTTCTGTGTTACTCAAATGGCAAGTTTCAACTGAACCAGTTTGATATCGGCACCGCATTTGGTGATATGAAGCTCGTGCGGCAGGAGTATTTCTTCATCGGCAAATATGCCGTCGCACCTGGCGATTTAGAAGCAATGCTGGCCGCGAGCGCAGAGGCTGAGGAGAGCAAAGTCGCGTTCCCACAGGCTAATGATGTAGACAAAATTGTTGACGTTGTGAGTTTGATTGAAGCCGGAATTGTCGATAAGCCATCGCTCGTTGATGTGTTAGGCTTCTCTGAGAGGCAGGCGCACTATTATCTCACGGCGGCCAAGTATCTGGGCTTCCTCAAGTCATCCACCGAACTAACTCCAATAGGCGAGCGCTTGGTCTCGGCTCCCCAGCAAATTGTACGGTCGAAACTAATTCTGGACTGTATGTTCTCCAGACCCGTGCTCCGTGAAGGTATGCTCGCGTTTAAATCTTTGAACTTCGACAAAAACGAGCTTTCCGAAGACATGATCGTTCCCATGATTTTAAGACATCGAATCAGAGACAATTATTCGGTAAGCACGTTAAAACGTCGTGCGGACTGCGTTCTTCGGTGGCTTCGCTGGCTGCAAGTCAACTGCGATTTGCAGTAAGACTTTTAACCTCAGCCAGATCTGCCTCTTAATTCAGGGAATATCAAATCCCGGGGCGCACGTTTCGAACGCCAAATGCTGGTTTGTGCCATATTCGAGCGCCGCAGAGCTTTTCATCGGCGTCAAATTCAAGTGATAAAACAACGTCGTTCAGTTCGTAGTGATCTTTATCGAACTCCGGTGGACCTTCAGGCGGAAGCGGTTTAAACCCTAGTTTCTCTTGTACGTCGGTTCGCTGGTCGCCGAACTTGACTCCGACAGGAAGGTCACAGGCACCATCATCTAGCTTCAACGACGCAACACTAAGCGTGCCGTTTTTATCTAGCAGTGTAAAACCGCTTTTGCGAAACATTCGAAGCTGACCTCGATTTCCAGGAGTTTCCGGAACATCGTCCAGGTCACTTACAAGCCTTTGGTACTCCGGCGAATCAAGTTTCTTTCCGAGCACTGAAATAATACGACTTAGCAAATCCTTCATATCGTTATTTTGAATATTTGTACGAGATTGTCTTTGCTTCGGAGAAGAATTCCAAACTGTATCGTCCGCCCTCGCGCCCTACGCCGGAAGATTTCTGTCCTCCGAACGGTGTTCTCAAATCGCGGGCGAACCAGCAGTTTACCCACACGAGACCGCTGCGAATGCCCTTCGAGACTCGATGGCAGCGATTAACGTTCTCACTCCAGATTGAGCAAGACAATCCATAGGGAGTTGAATTCGCATATTCAATCGCTTGTTCTTCCGAATCGAAAGGCACCACTGGCAATACCGGTCCAAAAATCTCCTCTTTAAGCAGTTTCGAATCGATTCCCAATCCTTCGAACATCGTAGGAGCGATGAAGTAGCCGTCTCCCATGTTTGTGAGCCGTTCTCCACCGCAGAGGAGTTTGCCCTCTTTCTTTCCGTGCTCGATGTAGGTCAGAACCTTTTCCATATGTTCTTTTGAGATCATCGCGCCCATTTGAGTTTTAGGATCAAGCGGGTCGCCCACCTTGATGTTCTTTACTCTTTCGACCAGCGCATCGACGACCTTTTTATATGCGTCTTTATGAACGAACAGTCGTGAGCCAGCAAGACAGATTTGACCCTGGTTTCGGTACGCAGCCCGGACTGATGTCTCAATCGCTTCGTCCAGGTTTGCATCATCGAAAATGATGTTAGCGCCTTTGCCGCCAAGTTCGAAAGATAACTTCTTGAGAGTCGCCGCTGCATTCTTCATAATGGCGCGACCGGTCGAAGTCTCTCCGGTAAACGAAATCGAACGCACTCCCGGATGCACTGTAAGTGCTTCGCCAGCCGCATCCGCGCCGAAGCCGTTGACGATATTAAAGACACCTTTCGGCACGCCTGCTTTCGCGCAAATATCGGCGAGAAGGTATGCGGTGTACGGAGTCCATTCCGCCGGCTTTAAGACTATGGAGTTGCCCATCATCAGAGCCGGAGCAATTTTCCACGTGGCAAGATATAGCGGCAGGTTCCACGGTGTTATCAAACCGCAGACGCCAACCGGCTCGCGGACCGCAACGTGCATTTCCATTGGCGATGGTACAAACGCTTCTTCCACATAGGAGCTTGCGAACTGCGCGAAGAAGTGAAAGTTCTGCGCTGCGCGCGGAATGTCACCTGTTGAACTTTCGCTTATTGGTTTACCGGTGTCCAGAGTTTCTGCTCGGGCTAACTCATCTTTGCGTTCCAAAATCAGGTCGCCGATGCGGTGCACCACCGCAGCTCGTTCTTGAACCGACATCCGCGCCCATGGTCCCCGCTCGAACGCTTCGGTCGCTGTCATGACTGCATCGTTGATATCATCTGCGGTGCCGAGTGCGACGTGACCGTGAACCTGTCCCGTAGCCGGATTGATCGTTTCAAACGTTTTGCCGGACTTCCCTTTGACGTATTCGCCTCCAATAAAATTGTCGATTTGAACCGTCTTCGTTGGTGTTGTAGCAGTCACAGAATTGCGCCTCCATTGGCTTTGTTCGCAGCGGTCGGTTTGATTCCTGGCAAACGCTTGAGTTCAAATAGCGCTAACCGTTTGGGTAAATTGCAGTGGCTTTTATTTCGATGTGATTTTTGCCTGGCAGCTTCGAGACTTCAACGGTCGTGCGTGCCGGCGGATCTGGAAACGAGAAATGTTTTTCGTATACCTTATTGTATTTCGGAAAGTCTTTCATGTTTGACAGGAAAACCGTCACGTCGACGAGATCGTTCATCGTCAGTCCGGCTTCCTCCAATGTTACCCGCAGGTTCTTAATCACAGCTTCTGTTTGTACTTCGATGTCGTAGGACACGATGTTGCCGTCAGTGTCAACTTCTACGCCTTCTTCCTCGCCGGTGTCTGGGTGACGTGCGCCTTGACCGGACACGAATAGAAAGCCGCCGGCTTTCACCGCGTGTGAGTAGGAGCCCAGCGGGCGGGGCGCTTTGCCCGTGATGTTGAACCCGATTTTCGCCTTGGTTTTGTCGCTAGAATCTGACACTATGCACCTGAATTGGTCGCTTGAGCCTCAAAGTTTATTACGAAAATCTCGGTTATAGGAAAATCTTTCGATTCACGTTGTAATGTTAGCAAGCAAGTCCATCAAACGCGGAGCCAGCCATGTCAGACGCGGTTATTTCGAACTATTCTCGAATCATTGATATCTCCCAGCCGGTTGATTCTACGAGTGCGTGTTTCCCTGGCGATGTGCCGTTTTCGCGCAACATAACGGTTTCGTACAAAGACAGTGGAGTTTTGAACTTGACTTCTTTGACTATGAGCCCGCATGTTGGAACACACGCGGACTCACCTGTCCATATCAAGGGCGATATGAGCGAAAACGAAGGTATGGCGTCGCAATTGCCCCTTGAAGCATTTATTGGTCCGGTGCGCGTCATCGACCTCGCTCCCTACGAAGGCGGAATTACAGCAGAGCAATTTCTTTCCAAGGTTGCGAAACTGGAAACATTGCCGCCGCGCATTTTGTTTAAGACCTGCCACCAGATTCGGTACCAGGTTTGGGAAGAGAAATACGCATTTCTCACGGTCGAGCTAGTGGAAGCGCTTCAGTCGAAGGGCGTTAAGCTAGTCGGCATCGACACTCCATCGGTTGACCACACCGAATCCAAAAATTTGGAAACACATCATAAACTCGACGAATTCAATTTTGTCTGGTTGGAGAATTTGGATCTCACGAAAGTCGACGAGGGAAACTACTTTCTTGTGGCGCCGCCGCTCAAGTTTGTGGAACTGGAAGCTTCGCCTGTTCGTGCGGTACTTCTTGCGTAGGGTGAACGATTGATACCCAGTTGCTTTCGCTTATCTGCTTTTTTTACAAACGATTTCAGCTTCAACAAGACGGAGAAAATATGTTCGGTAAACCGTGCTCGCTAATCGGAGTTATTCACCTGCCGCCGCTCCCCGGTGCAGCAGGCTGGGATGGCAATTTGAACAGGCTTGTCGAGCAAGCTTTGAGCGAAGCTGCGCTTTATGATGAAACAGGTTTTGACGGGCTCATCGTCGAGAACACTCATGATACGCCTTATTTAAAAGGCGAGGTTGGTGCCGAAACCACGGCGAGCATGACCGTAATTTGTCATCGATTGAGACAAGAATTTAAAAAGCCGCTCGGTGTGCAGGTTCTGGCTGGAGCTAATATAGAAGCTCTTGCGATCGCGGCTGCTTGCGATTTTGAGTTCATTCGAGTCGAGGGTTTCGTCTTCGCACATATCGGTGATGAAGGATTGCATGATGCGTGCGCTGGGAAACTTATTCGCCATCGCTTCAACATCAAAGCCGATAAGGTAAAAATCTTTGCCGACATCAAGAAGAAGCACTCGTCAAATGCTATTACTAGTGACATTTCGATTGCCGAAACCGCCAACATGGCTGAATACTTTAGAGCTGATGGCGTTATTGTTACTGGCATGAGAACCGGTGTTGAGGCTGATTTAGACGAAGTGCGTTCTGTCAAGGAAGCGACATCTCTTCCGGTACTCATAGGCTCTGGTGTGACTTGGGATAATCTCGCCTCATATGCCGCATGCTCCGATGCTCTGATTATCGGCTCCAGCGTGAAGGTAGACGGACAGTGGCAGAACAAACTCGACCGTGAACGTTGCAAACGAATAGTGGACGCGTTGGTTTAGCCAGCCTGACATTCGTTGTACCGAACGCGAGAATCAAAAGGTCTCAACGCACCATCTCCCTATTATTGCTCGAGAGTGTAGCCCGTTTTGTAATTGCGTTTTTTGACCAGGTCGCGCCAGACGTCTCCGCCGCCGCTTGCTTTGGGGCGTGGAGCCGCAGCTGTTTGGGCAACGGGCGCGGTGGGTTTCTTCACTTTCTTGGGTTTTGGAGCAACCGGTTTCTTCGCTACGACCGGCGCAGGTGTCACCGCCGGTGCCGTCACTGCCGTTGCACCATCGGTAGTGGCATTGGCAGGCTTTGCCGTTACGTTCTTGGTTTTGTCAGAGGAAGTTGAAGTTAAGACCTTATCCGGCTTTTCTGCAGGCGTTTCAGTCGATGCGGTTGTCGGCGGAGTCGGTTCCTTCACAGCAGGTGCCGGTTCCTTAACCTCAGGTTTTTTTTGTGTCACTACAGGCGGTGCCGGCTTATTGCCCCCGGTCAGCATGGTGTTTAAACCTACAATGGTCAATGCGCCAAGAATCACGACGCCAACGAGAACCGCTGCCCACTGCGCCCACGTCAGTTTGAACAGTAGTGCGGAAACTTGATCGGCTGTAATCGCTTTTGCTTCGCCTTCGGACTCGGTGGGTGTGGTCCGCAGAACCTGACTGCGGCCAGGTCTGGGAATGGCGAGTTCGAGCTCATTGACCAGATGCTCCATCGATTGATGGCGATCGGCAGGGTCTTTTGCGAGAGCCTTTAGAATGACTTGCTCGACGCGCTCTGGGATGTAGAGGTCCGGTCGCACTTCGGAAAATTTTGGCGGTGGATCTTCGATGTGTTTTCGCATCGTCTCCACCATCGTGCGACCCAGGAGCGGAAGGCGGTTGGTCAGGGTCTCGTACATGACGATTCCCATCGAATAGATGTCGGAGCGTTGATCGAGCTTATGACCCTGGCACTGTTCGGGCGACATGTAGACCGGGCTACCGCAGACCTCGCCCATCTGGGTCAGGCGCTGATGGTTTTCAGTCGAGCCTTGAGCGTCTTCCATGATCTGGGCAACGCCGAAATCCACGACCTTTACGAAATCTTTGTCACCGTCATAACTGATCAATACAATGTTGGAAGGCTTCAAGTCGCGATGGATAATGCCCTGCTTGTGAGCGTGACCGAGTGCATCAGACGATTGCTGAAAGATTTTAAGAGCGCGTTCGACGCTGACCTGTCCTTCCTGTTTGATCACGTCCGAGAGCGGAACGCCCTGGAGGTAATCCATAACAATAAAGGGCTGTCCGGTCTGTTGCGAAATTCCGAAGTCGTAAACCGTGATGATATGCGGGTGATTGAGTTTGCATGTGGCTCGACCCTCTTGCTGGAAGCGCTTGACGCTCATCGAGTCGTTCAAGTGGTGCGATTGCAACATCTTGATCGCGACGATTCGGTCCATCACGTCCTGGCGTCCTTTGTAGACCACGCCCATGCCGCCCGTGCCGAGCACTGACATGATCTCGTACTTGCCTGCGAGTTTGGTGCCGATCAGAGGGTCTTGAGCGACTGGCACGAGCATGCTGTTGTCGTGCGGACAGGCCGCCACAATTCCGGTGAATTGCCTGTGGCATTCTAAGCAAACCTTGCGGTCTAGGACGTTCTCTGTAGGATGCATGAGTAGAAGCGACTAGTTGAGTGAGCTTTTGTCGGGGCGGTAAGACAGCGGACTTACCTTCAGCATAGCTGATTAAGCATTATTAATGTACCCGTCTAAACCCGGACGTAACCTAAAAACTTGACCCGGATGCGGTAGCACGTTGAACACAATTGTGATCAACGCTCGGAAATGAAGGACTGACCAAGGTTTAGCCGATGGCTATGACGTTGCCACCAAACTTTCATGTTTTTCTACTTTGCCGCCGACGACTGATATTAGGGTCGCACCGGATAACCATTCCTGTTCAAAGCCGTCGAGATGAGTCGTGGTAATTATGGTCTGCATTCCTCGGTGCACGGACTCCATTAGAAAACCCTGGCGGCGCAGATCGAGTTCCGCCATTACATCGTCGAGGAGAAGAACGGGAGGCTCGCCCAGGTGATCGGATACCAGTTTCAGTTCCGATAATTTTAAGGCTAAAACCAGACTGCGTTGTTGACCCTGGCTGCCGAACGCCGTGGCATCGCTCTCGTCGATTGTGAACCGCACATCGTCGCGGTGTGGACCCGACAGTGTTTGACGTCTTGTGATCTCGTCGCTGCGCCTCGTCTTGTACAACTGCATGAGGCGAGAGGCAATTTCGCGTTCCTCCATATTAAGAAGGTCGGTATTGGGAACTGGTGTTGATTCTTCGGCTTCGTAATTATCGTCGTATTGATTCTCAGACCCGGTGGAGTGGAAGTAGTACGTGGCTGCAAGCGTCTCTCTCTGACCGGAGATCTTCTCGTGATAGGAAGTAGCGATCGGGAGCGCCAGGTCCAGGCATTTGACCCGATGCTTGATAATAGTGGCGCCCATGGTGGCAAGCTGCTGATCCCAAACTTTAAGCTCGTCGATGTCCGTGCCGGTCAGTTTCCCCTTCTCGAAGATGTTCTTCAACAGCCGATTTCGCTGCGTCACTGCTTTTTCGTATCTGCTTAAAACTGTTTTGAAACCGCTCGATAAAATTGCAGCGAGGTCGTCCACCCAGTCGCGACGGTCTTTGGGACCACCGCGAATCAAGCTCATGTCCTGGCTTTTAAAGCTTACTGTCACAAGGTGCCCCTTCAGTCCACGCGTATTTCCTTTTGGAACTCCATTTACCTTGATCAACTTTTCACTTTTAGGAGCCGCTCCTGGAGCGGTGCTTGCGTCGCTCTTCTTCTTGATGATAATTGAAATTTTATGGTCGTAATCGCGCGCGAAAAATTCGACTTCCACAATCGCGTGGTCCTGGCCGCGATTAATCAATTCCGAATCTATCGAGGTACGATAAGACTTGCCTGCCGAGGCGAACTCGATCGCTTCCAGCAAATTTGTTTTACCTTGCGCATTCTCGCCGATGATGACATTCCGCTCGGGGCAGAACGAAAGAACTTCCTGTCGATAATTTCGGAAGTTCGTGACGGTGAGCTTTTTAACGAGCATGAATAGTTTATTTCCGTGTTGTGCCGACGCTTCTCACCGGTTTTGTAAAACTCAGGCGTGAAGTTTGTCCGTCTCTTTGCGTTCGGTTGTTTGTGTTTTATGGTCTGACAAATAAAGCCGAGCTTTGAGAATGTCTTTGTTAATCTGCTCCTTGAGCTCTTCTGCGCCATTGAATTTTTGCTCTGCGCGAAGGAAGGAAAGAAATTCTATTTCCATTGTTTGACCGTAAAGGTCGCCTTTGTAATCGAGAAGGTGTGCCTCGACTGTAAGCGCGAGATTTACCGGAGCGCCGGGGTCTGCGTTCGGCGCGCCTTGTTCTTGTTGGAACGTAGGACGCAAGCCGATGTTGATGACGCTCGGGACCACTTGCTCTCCCATCTTTGCCAGACCTACGTATACGCCTCGCTGCGGTACGACCTGGATTTCATTGAAGGCAAGGTTGGCTGTCGGGAAACCGAGCAAGCGACCGCGTTGATCACCGCGAACCACCGTCCCGTAAAGAGTGTACGGGCGTGATAAGAGGAGCGCAGCCTGTTCGAGTTCGTTATTCATAATCAATTCTCGAATTGCTGAACTCGACACCTCGTGCCCTTCAACGTTGATCATGTCAGCGACGTGAACGCTGAAACTGTGTTTCTTGCCCAATTTGTTCAGCAGGCTCGTATCACCCTCGGCGTCTTTGCCGAAATGGTGGTTCGGTCCAACGGAGATCGAGCGAGCGCCCAGGCTGCCCACGAGCATATGTTCAACATATTCGACTGGACTGAGCCGGCAGAGTTCTTCAGAAAATGTAAGTACAAGCGCGAAATCAACGCCCATCTTCTCAAACAACTTCAGGCGCTGTTCGATCACAGTCAACAAAAGCGGAGAGCGTCCTTTAGTGAGTGTGCGGGGGTGATCCTTAAAGGTCACGACTCCGCACGGCACCCCGAGCCTCAGAGCCTCTTCTTTTGCCTTGCCAATCACAACTTGGTGACCCGGGTGCACGCCGTCAAAAAATCCGAGCGCGATAGCCGATTGCTTGCACAGTCCAGGTAAGGGTTCGTAGTAGGTTTCCAAGGACTCTTCCTTTATTTAGGTGCATCGCAAAAGCGGTTGTCGGATTGGACAGATTTTGGCAATTAGTCTTGCTTTGCGGCTTGTGCCTGTTGGATATGCTTTTACTATAACGCGCGCAAGAGCTAAAACATACAAAACAATCAGTGTATTGTAAACCAGACTGGGCCTTGCAGAAAGTCTAGAGAACTCTCATCTGTTATCCCGCTTAAATCCGCATAAATCCCCATATCAAGCGGCTTACGCGCCTTGATTATGGTAGAATTATGATACGTGGAAAGCGTGGAAGAACAGGCTTTCGAAGCCGATTGTCGTCCATTGGTAGTTCGCTATCGCGTCAATCGGGTGAGATGTCGAAACGTGTCTTCTATGCGCTGCGTATTCGTTATGTAATACCAGGGGTTCCTGACTGCTGTGACTAATTCAAATTCAAACAACGACGAAAACAAAGACGAGAAAGCGGCACCGTCCGAAGCTGAATACTCAGCCTCCAGTATCGATGTTCTCGAGGGTCTCGAAGCGGTTCGCAAAAGACCGGGCATGTACATCGGAAGTACTGGACCGCGCGGTTTGCACCACCTGGTGTGGGAAATCGTCGACAACTCTGTAGACGAAGCACTGGCTGGACACTGCAATACCATTGAAGTGACCGTCAATGAAGACAGTTCCGTAACCGTTCGCGACAACGGTCGTGGCATCCCGGTCGGCATTGTTGCGAAGAGTGGAAAGAGCGGTGTTGAAACCGTATTCACCATTCTCCACGCCGGCGGTAAGTTCGGCGGTGAAGGTGGATACAAAGTGTCCGGCGGTCTTCACGGTGTGGGCGCGTCCGTTGTAAACGCTCTATCCACACGTCTCGAAGTAGAAGTTTATCAAAACAGCAAGGTTCACAAACAAGCGTACAATCGCGGAACCGCAGATGGTGGCTTGGATGTGGTTGGAACCACAGATAGGCGTGGAACGCAGGTCACTTTCTGGCCCGACCCTGAAATCTTCCATGACTACAACGAAGAGAACGAGCGTATTCAGATCGACTTTGACTGGGATACGCTCAATCACCGTTTGAGAGAAATGGCGTTTCTCAACAAAGGCTTGAGGATGATTGTCAAAGACAATCGCGTCAAAGCAGGAGAGGAGCCGAAGACGGCTGAGTATCACTATGAAGGTGGTATTGCCAGTTATGTCGAATACATCAACGACACTCGTGATGCCATTCACAAACCGCCGATTTATATCGAAGCCAGCCGCGACAACATTGTTGTAGAGTGCGCGGCTCAATGGACGACTGTCTACATGGAGTCGGTGTTCTCATATGTCAACAACATCAACACGCATGACGGCGGAACTCACCTTGCCGGTTTCAAAATTGCTCTGACTCGTGTTATCAATGATTATGCGAAACGGACCAACCTCGTTAAAGAAGGTGACCAGAACTTCACTGGCGAAGATGTTCGCGAAGGGATGACTGCGGTCGTTTCGGTAAAAGTTCCGGAACCGCAATTCGAAGGTCAGACCAAAGAACGTCTCGGCAACAGAGAAGTGCAAGGTATCGTTCAATCCATCGTTACGGAAGCACTTAACGACTGGCTCGAACTGAATCCTCAAGCTGCCAAGCAGATCGTAACCAAAGCACAGCTGGCGAAGAAAGCTCGTGAAGATGCCGCGAAGGCGAGGAACCTCGTGCGTCGCGCCTCAAACCTTGAAGGTTCTTCTCTGCCGGATAAGCTCTCTGATTGCTCAGACAAAGATCCGACCAGATGCGAAGTTTATCTCGTTGAAGGTGACTCCGCCGGTGGTAGCGCCAAGCAAGGCCGCGATCGAACATTCCAGGCGATTCTTCCGTTGCGCGGTAAAATCTTGAACGTTGAAAGAGTTCAGCCCTCGCGCATTTACGAGAACGCTGAAGTTCAGGCAATGATCAGCGCACTCGGTTTGATCGTCAAGGAAGAGGACGATGAAGGTGGTGGCAAGAAGGGCGGAATTCTCAGACCCAATGCTGAGAATCTTGACCTCGACAAACTCCGCTATCACAAAGTCATTATCATGACTGACGCAGACGTCGACGGCTCGCACATCAGAACGCTCATCCTTACATTCTTCTTCCGTTATGCAAGACAGCTGGTGGAAAAAGGTTATGTCTACATCGCGCAACCGCCGTTGTTCAAGGTCGAAAAGGGCAAGCGTGTCGAATACTGCTACAACGAGCATAAGCTCGAAGCGATACTTGCGGAAATGGGCGAAAAGGCTGTAATCCAGCGATTCAAAGGTCTCGGTGAAATGATGCCCCAGCAGCTCTGGGATACAACCATGAATCCTGAGACTCGCATCTTGAAGAAGGTCACCGTAGAGGACGCCTCCGAAGCGGAGCACATCTTCGACCTGCTAATGGGTGAAGCGGTCGCTCCAAGACGCGAGTTCATCGAGAAAAACGCACACTTCGCGAAACTGGATGTCTAAGGAAGAGCCAACTTCTACGACTGCACAACCGGAGCAAATGCAATCGCAGGCGAGCTCCGGCGCGACTTTGAACGTTCCAAACACAGTAACTGTCGGTCGCGTGTTTCTCGCTATTGGCACGCTATGTTTGTTATGGCAGCCGGCAGATTCTATGAAGTGGACGGCATTTATCCTGACCATTCTTGTGATCTGGATGGACGGCATCGACGGATATCTGGCGCGAAAGCTCAAGCAGACATCAAAACTTGGCGGCATTCTCGACATCGCGGGCGATCGTGTTGTCGAGATGGCCTACTGGATCTGCTTTGCTGTTTTAAACTGGATTCCTGTTTGGATCCCACTTTTGTTTCTCGTGCGAGGGACATTTGTTGACGCCATTCGCGCTCATGCGTCGGAGCAAGGCTTCACCGCATTCGGTCAGAACACGATGATGCAGAGTCCAATTGGTAAATTTTTAGTCGCCTCCAATTTCAGCCGTTTCACCTATGCGGTCGTAAAGGCAGTCGCCTTTTGTTTGGTCGTGGGGGCGCATACGCAGCTGGGTCAGCAATGGTCTCTGGAGCCGATAGCGATGTTTTTCGTTTATTTTTCCGCGGTCTTCTGCGTTATTAGAGGACTGCCGGTCATCCTCGAGTCCAAGTCAGTTTTCCAGCACCGCGCCTAGTGGCACAGTGCTGCCACCGTAGCTGGTGGCGCTATTGCTTGTTGTCGCCAGTGTGTTGCTGGTCTGATTGATTCGATTGTCCGGCACCACCCCAGGGCTTGTTGAAGATGTTGTCCTGGTCCTCGGCGCTGCTGCCCCAGGATGAACTGTTGACCTTCTTTCCGCCCTGAGACATGGCCTGACCGCCAATACCCCATTGGGTTTGATCTCTGGTTTTACCGGCACCGTAATTGGTGTCTTTTTGATCGGCTCCCCATCCGGAAGGCTTCTGATTCGGATTGTTTACTTCGATCGATCCGACTGTGGAACTGCCGGCCCAGCTTCTTGAGTCGGATGGCTGCTTGGGCTTGCTCATATCAATCTTTTTGCCGGCGACATATGAGAAGCCTTTCTGAACTTGTTCGGTCGGACGCTTGGTCACATCCATTCGCTTTTGATCCTCTGTGCCTTCCTGGTGCATTTTTCGAGGATTGCGGGTAAACAGCTCCGGCGTGAAATCCCGCTCGTTCGTCTGATACCACTTCGGTCGGATTACCGTACCGTGATTGGCTTTGCCCTGTGTGTTCACCAGATCATCTTCACGAGGGTTGGGGTCAGGTGGTGCCAGGAACTGGCGATGTTTTTCGAGAGCCTGCACATCGAGGTGTTTGGGTCCGAGATTTCTTTTTGCGAACGCTTCCAGTCGCTCGAGCCAGCGAAGCTCACGTTCTCTTTCCGACTTGCTTACCTGGGCTGTCTTTGTGACGAGCTCCTGCAAAGTCGCCGTTCTCGACTGGGTTTCATTCGGTTGACGCCAGACGTTCATGTGGAAAAGCTGGTGGTTGACGACATCACGCACCATGGACTTGGTTCTCGTATCCAGCGCGCGTTTCCCCTGAAGTTGGCCTTCGGCCAACTTGTAGGACTGGTCGAACATATTCAGGGCGCCGTTTTTGTCTCCCTTGTGCCACATCCGCAGCCCGACCTGGTCGTAGTAGTACCATTTCGGCCAGGTCTGCCGTTCTCCCGAGCCGTAGGGATTCGCGGCCGAACCGGGTGATGCCTGTAGCAGTAGAGTGGCTGCGACTGCGAGGAAGGTGATGGCTTTCCCTTTCATTTTCTTTACTCCACTGTCAGGACCTGGCTATTTTTCTTTTTGCTTAGAAGTTGCCTTGCGGCGTCGATCACTTTTGATGGTGCTAGAGCAGTCAGGCACTGCCTTTGATCGTCGCAAGTTTTCTTATAATGGCAGGGGCGGCATTCAAGCGTTTCATCAAAAACCGCTTGGGTTAGTTCGCCCAGTGGTCTCCAGCGATTCGGGTCGGTCGGACCGAACAGAGTGACCGTTGGAACTCCTGCAGCGCATGCTAGATGGGCTGGGCCGGAGTCTACGCAAACGGCGAGATCCATCTCTTTATAGAGAGCCATGCTCTCTCTTACCGTCAGCTCTCCTGCCATATTAACACTTTTCACGCCTGCTGCGGTTTCAAGCTTTTCGTAGGTCTCCCGGTCGCTTTTGTCTCCGGTGAAAAATGGCGTCATGCCGAACTCGGCACTGAGACCTCGTAAAACCTCGGCCCATAACTCAAGCGGGTAAGTCTTGTCCGGATGAGCGGCTGCCGCGTGAATGAGCATGCGTTTTTCGTGTGAATGCAAGTCCGGTATCTTCGCGATTACTGAGGCGGTCTCCTCCTGGCTGATCCAGGCTTCCAGATGCTTGTCCTGAGGCTTGACGCCCACGGCTTCGAGCACATTGAGCACTGAATCGACTTCATGAATGTCGGTATTCCAAGGCACTTTGTGGGTGAGAAGGAAGGAGCGCCCTTCCGTTGCGTAACCGGCTCGCACCTTTGCGCCCGTTGCGAATGCCAGAAACGCTGATGACAGGGAGCGTTTGAGAACGAAGACCGCATCATATTTCCGCTTTCGCATCTCAAAAACATACGACCAGTAACTTTTCTTTTTGCCTTCACCGCGGTCGTATTTGTGAAAACGCGTGGTATCAAAATTGATAAACTCGTCGACGTAAGGGCAATTCTCGATTACCTTCCCGCTCACTGGACCAACCAGCATATCAATTTTGGCATCCGGACAGGCTCGTCGAAGATTTCGCAAAAACGGAACGGCTAAAATCGTGTCGCCGAGAAAGCGATAACGAATAATCAAAATTCGTTTGGCGTCGAACATCATCAATCTCCCGCCGATGTCACAGGAAGTTTGAATTCAGGCGGAGAGCCAATCCACTCGGTTTCCATCGCGAGCGCCACCACTTTTTCTTTTAACTTCTCTGGCAGATCGAGACGCACCAGATCCTTTTCGGTTGTGACGATCAGAGTCGCTCCGCTTTTGTGCAAAACCGATTTCAGATTATTCAATTCTCCTTCCGAGAACCAGTGGTGGTCGGGGAATGCGTGGAGTGAGACAACTTCGACGCCGAGTTGAGATAGAGAGTCGACGAAAGCGCTCGGTCTGGCGATGCCGCAAAGTGCGAGTACCTTTTGCCCGGAAATTTGGGAAAAACTCAAATCGCCTCTGCCATCCATTCTTCGCAAAGAGGCCGGTCTGAAGCGGCACATAGAGACTTGCGCCTGCGGGGCGTACTTCTCTGCTAGGTCTTGAAACCGGCGCATTCTCTGGGGATCTGGGTAGGGTGGAACTTTACTGATTACTATATGCGTCGCTCTTCCCAGGGCGCTAAATGGTTCACGCAAACGACCAGCCGGAACGAGCGAGTCATCTAGTGTTTCGCTATAGTCGAGGAGAACGACATCGAAGTCGCGTCGGAGTTTTAAGTGTTGAAAGCCATCGTCGAGTACAATCAAGTCGCAGTTGAAGGTATCAGATGCGATGGCAGACGTGGAACTTCTATCCTTGCCCGAAATCACGACTGTCTGCGGTAGAGCTTGGGCCATCATGAATGGTTCGTCGCCTGCTTCTGCGCATGACGAAAGAATTTGTTTGCCATCACTGACGACGGTGTATTCGTCTGTCGATTTCCGTTTATATCCTCTCGACAGTATCGCGATTCTCTTGCCATCGGCTACGAGACGTTTCGTGATATCAATTGTGACCGGCGTTTTGCCGGTTCCGCCCACCGACAAATTGCCAACGCTGATCACTGGAACGCTCGGACGCACCCGAGTCATGAGACCTTCGGCATAAGCCTTCATTCGGACGAATCCGATTCCACCGTACACAAAAGAAGGCGGGAGCAATAGCGTCTTTGCCACTGGATTCGCGATAATCTTCGAGTATAGATCTTCAGCCATGTTTCGCCACGAATTCGGAGCGCGACTGTTGAGACCCGAGTGTCTCGATTATCAACTTCATGGTTCTATCGACCGCGCCTTGATTTTGATTTATCCAGTCCAATCCTTTCTTTCCAAGTATGCGTGCGGGTTCCTGGTCTCGATGAAACTCGCAGAGTTTTGCTGTGAGTTCTTGAGGGGTATGCACCATGACCAGGCACTCTAAATCCATCAATGCATTGGCGATGTCTCGGGTTTTATGAACGTGAGGTCCGCAGATGGTGGGAACCGAATAGGCATAGGGCTCAAGGAGGTTGTGTCCGCCGACGTTTTTGATTGTGCCACCTACGAAACCAACAGTCGCAAGCGAATAATAACGTGCAAGTTGACCCAGACCGTCGAGAATATACACGTCTTTATCGTCAACAAACTTCTCGTCTTTGCTGAATCGCTTTGGTTGAAAACCGCTTGCCGCGACGAGTTCCACAACCTTTTCGAATCGTTCCGGATGGCGCGGGGCGATAATCAATCTTGGACGCGGCAGACTCAAGCCGGCAGCGAAACTCTCCAGTAGTTGTTTGTGTGCCGCCAGCAATGCGCTTTCTTCGCCGTCGTGCGTGGACCCAGCTACGATTACAAAATCTTTTTCGGAAACGTTTACTCGTTCTCTCAGGTGACCGACAATGGTATCACCCTCGGTGCGCAGTCCGTCCAATTTCATATTGCCGGTAACCACCACGGGTATGTTCTGTCCCGCAACGGCTCGATAGCGCTTAGCCTCGCTCTCCGACTGTGCGGCGATTTGGGTGTATTTGCGCAAGGCATTTCCGAAGAAAAATCTGAAACGGTTGTATGACTTGAATGACTTTGGTGACATTCTGCCGTTCGCCAATAACGTTTTGATTCCGCGCTGGCGGCACTGGGTTAAGAAGCCCGGCCAGAGCTCAGTCTCTGCAATCACTACCATTTGCGGCTTAAGTGCATCAAGCCATTTGCCTGTGGCGAACGGGAGGTCGAACGGAAAGTAGAAGACGCGAGCGAATCGACCGACACGCTCTTGTGCCAGAGTCTGACCGGTGAGGGTCGTGGTGGAAACTACAATTGGTAATTCCGGCATCTCTTCGTGAATTCTGTCGATAAGTGGTTTCACAGCATTGAACTCACCTACGGAAACCGCGTGAATCCAGATACCGAATTTCAACTTATCGGCATCCAGGGCGATTGGGCTGGGAATGTTGCCGAACTTTTGAAATAGCCCGGCTCGTGCTTTTTTCTGCAGCAGCAAGAACGGTCCTGCGATGACGAGGACCAGGGCAAAAACAAGATAATAAACAACAATCACTTCAATAATGTGCCTGAGCCGATCGGCAGAGAAAGAATCCGATGGATATCTCTCGCATGCGCTTTGTACAAGAGCGATATTTGTGCTCGGAAAGCGCGCAAGAAGCTATTCTATAGCAAGTCGAGCGCGTCCACGTCGACTGCAAGTGAAAGTTCTTTAGGAACTTTCTTATTCCGCAGAAATTGCAGTATCGCATCCATGACGGTTTCATCATCTTTTACCTTCATGAGCAAGTGGAATCGAAATCGATTTTTCACCTTTTCGATGACGCACGGTGATGGTCCCAGAATCTGCAAAGCGGGCTCGCTAGCCTTGTCTTCGAGAAAGACGCTAAGTTCTTCGGCCAGTTTTTCCAGACCGGATTCGACCTCTTGAGGGTCGGGCCCTTGAAGAACGACGCGGATGATTCGGCTAAATGGCGGGTAGGAGAAGGCCTCGCGCGCTTCCAGCTCCGTCTTGAAGAAGTTTGCAAAGTCATGGTGACGGGCGTATTTGAAAACTTTCAGTTCAGGATTATAAGTTTGTAAGATCACTTTTCCCGGCTTCAATCCGCGTCCGGCACGACCGGAAACCTGGCAAAGAAGCTGAAACCCGCGCTCCATCGAGCGATAGTCAGGCATGTTCAGCGAGGCGTCCGCAACAAGAACGCCTACCAGCGTCACATTGGCGATGTCCAGCCCCTTCGCGACCATTTGCGTGCCTATGAGGACGTCGGCTTCGCCAGCGGCGAAATCCTCGAAAATTTCTCGATAGGCTCCTTTTCTCTGCGTGACGTCACTGTCCAATCTCAAGGTTCGAGCGCCTGGAAATTTGTTGCGAACGGTCTCTTCCACTTGCTGAGTGCCTAATCCGTACTCCTTGATGAATGGACTTTCGCAAGATGGACATTTGACGATATTGTGTCTTTCGTAGCCGCAATGGTGGCACGAGAGATAGCCCTCGATCGACCCTTCCGGGCGAACTCGTCCAGCCATCATATGCGCTGTTCTGGCGTTCTTATGGTAAACCAGAGAGACGCTGCAGTTGTTACATCTGATCACGTAACCGCATGCTCTGCAAAACACGTGGCTGGCATAGCCGCGTCTGTTCATAAGCAAAATGACTTGCTCACCGACGTCCAGGCGATTCTCGATAGCCTGACTGAGCGCGGTCGAAAGAATCGATCTATTACCCAGGCTCAGCTGCTGGCGCATATCAATGATTTGCACTTCAGGCATGGCCTGGCTGTGGACGCGCTCCGGTAGTTCCAGAATTCTGCCTGCCTGGCTTGCTCTGTGGTATGTGGCGACATCCGGCGTGGCGCTGCCGAAAAGCACAAGCGCTCCGGTTCTGCGCGCCTTTTCGATGGCTACTTCCTTGGCGTTATAACGCGGGCTCGGTGTGCTTTGCTTGTAACTGCTGTCATGTTCTTCATCCAGAATAATCAGTCCAAGATCGGGTAAATGGGCGAGGATTGCCGAACGTGCCCCGAGGAGAACGGAGACGTCGCCGCTTCGCAATCTTCGCCAGGTGTCGTAGCGCTCCCCTGGGCTGATTGCGCTGTGCCAGATCGAAACTTTGTCTCCAAAGCGGTCTTTCAAGCGTGATGCTAGCTGCGGAGTCAAGCTGATTTCCGGGACGAGCAAAAGAGCAGTTCGCTTCGCTTCAAGCGTCTCTTCGATGAGGCGAAGGTAAACCTCGGTTTTTCCCGAGCCTGTGACCCCGTGAAGCAACCAGGGTGGCTCCGGTTGATCGTTCGGTTTAACTTGACGGGACAGAGTCGTTTTCAATTGTTCTGACAGAGTGTTGACCACTTGTTCCTGAGCTCTGGTCAGGGATGGTTTTGGTGGCACCGTTCGTTTAGCAGACGTGTATCCATCCATCGGATTTCTGAATACTTCGGTCTCCTGAAGCTGGATTACGCCTTCTGCTTCCAGTTTGTGAACGGTACTGTATGTGGTGCGGGCGCCTTTCAACAAATCGGAGAGATTCATCGTTCCGTTGTGCCGCTCCAGCAGCGCCGTTATCTCTTTTTGTCTTGCAGTTTTAGGCTCTTCAGCTCCGCGCACCACTGTTAAAACGGTCTTGGGACCTGTTTTGGCGCTCGTCTCTGCGACCACTTCAATCACGCCCTCGTGCTTGAGATACGTAAGCGCCTGAAAGAATTGGGCTTGACCCTTTCTTGCTACTCTGCCGAAACGCTGGCGTAGTGTAGTTACCGAAACACCTTTAGCGCTTGAGGCTCCAAGCACGTTTAAAACGGTCGCTGCGTTCGGATTTTTCTCAGCCAGCGCCGCTTTCATTTTCTCAACTTCATCCTGTTTCAGTTTGTCTTTGATGCGAGCCACTCGTTTTATTCTTGGCGCGAGGCTGGCTGGTATGGCAGCCTGGACCACATCACTTAAACGAGCGCAAGATTTAAAGGCCAGCCAGCCCAGAAAGTCGATGTAGTCTTTGTCAAAGAGCGGGTCAGGTTCCAGGACCTCAGCTATTTCTTTTATTTTGAAGTCGGCATCGCATTCGCCTTTTAATGAAACAACGTAGCCGCCTACCGTGTCTTGATGTCCAAAAGGGACGAGAACCTGCGCTCCGACAAAAACTTCGTCTAGCAAAAATTCCGGCACTTTATAAGTAAACAAACGATCTTTTAGATCGCGCGCTTGCAGGTCTACTACGATTTCAGCGTACAGTGGCGAAAGCAACTTCCAATTCCACGGGGATACGGACGGACTCCTATCATCAAAGTATAGAGTGCTAATCATCTGGTTGTCCTCTTTGTTGACGAGCTTAGGAAGCCGGCGTGCCATCCACACTCCAGCCCCCATATCTGGTAATACGTATATCCGCCTCAAAAAGTTCAATCAGCGAAAAATCTACTTTGCCGAAAAAACAGCGTCTCCGGGCATTCGCGCTTGAGAACTCTCTTGCAGGTTTTTTCCTACGTGTCCAGATCTGTATATAGAGTAGGGTTTTGTCAAGGCTGCTTCAGTTCGCTGGCGAGTTCGCGTGCCAACCTGTCGCAGTTTGTCCACAAAGTGTCGAATACTTCGCGAAAAGCCGCTTCCGTTCCGTAATAAGGGTCAGGAACCTCACCGTTCAAAACCACGCGCTTGATTTTATTATGCACCGCAGGTGGTGCAACGGAACGCACTGCACGTTCGTTAGCGCCGTCCATAACGATGATGGCATCGTATTTTTCGAAATCTTCCTTACGCAACTGCCGTGCTCGATGCATTCTAATATCGATACCCTTGTCCAGGGCGACCTTTATAGAGCGTCTGTCCGCCTGGCTTCCGGTGTTCCAGTCCGATGTGCCGGCCGAATGTGCTGTTCCTTCCAGACCGTGCTTTTCAAACATATAAGTCATGATTCCGGCTGCCAATGGCGAGCGGCAGATGTTACCCAGGCAAACGAACAGAATCTTCGTGGACATCAGTAGTCCTGTTCGAGGATGACGTACAAAATTTTCTTATCGCTATCAAGCACACCCAGGATGAAGTCTTTATCCGGGTTGTTCATCGGAAACCGAAAGAATGTGGTTGGCGCTTCTTTCTTGTCGGAAAAGATTCCCTTTTGAGAAGTTGTCTCGCAGACGTAATAGCCGTTTGGCATAGCGTCGAATCTTTTGAAATCGACTCGATGGAAGCGGTCGATCTCGTCAAGCTGCAAATAGAGCGTTTCTGCGATGGGAAGTTTGTTCCAGGCGGTTTCAACCAACTGGCGCTGCAAAAAGTCCTTGTATTGTGCGTCGGTAAATTGGAACTCCGCCTGCACAAGCAGGCTTTCTCGCCCGAAGGTTCCGCCGTGCTCAGGATTGCTTTCTCGCTTTAAAAGCTTCGTGCCCTCCGGGATTCGGAAGTGACCGCGAATCCAGATCTCGTCTATGTTTGCCGAAGTAGTACAGGCGGACAAACAGAGCAAAACACTGATGGCACAAGGTAGTAAGCCTGATTGCCTCAACGGCGTCTTTAACGCGTTATAAATTGCCGGGATATTGAATTTCAAGATGGTCGTCGGTTTCTAAGCTGGTTGCAAATAGTTAGTGGCGCTCACATCTATTATTCTAGCCAATAACGTATTTTTGCCAGCCTGATTCTCCGACGGCCGTATGTTTCGAGATTTCAAAGTGCACGTGCGATATCGGGCGTCTGGGCACGATGCGAAGAAGCATTCCGGCTTCTTTGGGCGTCCGATCGCCCTTTTTCACATTACATTTCAGGCAAGCTGCTGCCACGTTGTCCCAGGAATCGATTCCGCCTCTGGAGCGCGGAATGATGTGGTCGATCGTCAGATCCGGTCTTCTGACGCCGCAATACTGGCAAGTGTAGTTATCGCGGTGCAGAATGTTTCGTCTTGATAAGCTGATTTCCTTGTACGGAATTTTCACGTAATGCCTCAGCCGAATTACCGTCGGCAAGGGCGTATCCATGTAAATTACCTTTCCGTTGTGCTCGATCTGCTCGGCTTTACCCTTGAGAAGAAGAACAACTGCGCGCCGCCATGTACATATGTTAAGCGGCTCGTATGAAGCATTGAGTACCAAAACCTTCGACAAAAGCTCACCTTAGAACACTGATTAGCGAGGATTCACGTAGATTTATTATAACGATCAGTCGTTCACGTGTCCATAAAAACCGCTCCCAGGCGGCTTATGCTAAAATGACGGGATTGTCTTCAAGGCGGAACGAGTTCGTCTCGTCCGCGGAGATGCTTGTCGATACTAAATCGGCTTACATCTATTGCTATTCGCATGTGCGAAATGGCTCTTGAGGATATAATCTCTCAGATTAGGTCTGAGGGAAGAATGCTTTGCGTTCTTCTCCAGCGATCACCTTCTTAGTGTGATCTAATCTAATTTCTTATGTTTATCACTACCCCGAACTACAACTAGAGTGGACTAAGGTCGAACCCAGAATGATTCAACTTAAAGAGGAAAAGAACCGAGCCTTGCCAGTAGCATCAATGAGACAATTGCTAGAAGCCGGCGTGCACTTCGGTCACCAAACCAGACGCTGGAATCCGAAGATGCGCAAGTACATCTATGGAGAGCGCAACGGCATTTACATCATCGACTTGGAACAAACCAGTCGAGCGCTCGATAAAGCTTGTGATTTCATCCGCCAGGCTGCACAGCAAAGAAAGAATATCGTCTTCGTTGGCACCAAGAAACAAGCAGCAGACATCGTCGAGGAAGAAGCAAGACGTTGCAACTCGCACTACGTCAATCGTCGTTGGTTGGGCGGCATGCTCACCAATTTCGAAACCATCAGACTGCGTGTCAACAGATTGAAAGAGCTCGAAGAGATGCGCGAATCCGGTGATTTCTTCAGACGCGGTAAGAAAGAACAAGCTGTTCTCAATCGTGAACTCTACAAACTCGAAAAATCTCTCGGTGGTATCAAGACCATGAGAGGACGTCCTGATGTTCTCTTCATCATCGATCAGAAGAGAGAACTGATTGCCGTCGCGGAAGCTGTTAAGAGCGGCATCTCGACAGTCGCAATTGTTGACACCAACTGCGATCCGGAAGGCATCTCCTACGTCATCCCTGGCAACGACGACTCAATTCGTTCGATCCGTCTCATCACGAGCCGCATCGCCGACTCGATCATCGAAGGTCAGCAAGCACGCTCCGGTGGCGCTGAAGAACCGCAAGAAGAGAAAGTGGAAAGAAAACACCACGCTCTCGAAACGCCGATCTCTGAAGAAGAGTTGGCTGATGCGCCTGACGCAGCCGGTGAAGAAACCGAAGGTGAAGGGAAATAGCTAATCGGATGCCACAACGGCTTCCATAATGATTGAGGGAGATATGGTCAAAATGGCTGAAATTACCGCTTCGATGGTGAAGGAACTGAGAGAAAAGTCCGGCGCCGCGATGATGGATTGCAAAAAAGCACTAGTTGAAACATCTGGCGATTTCGAAAAAGCATTCGAATGGCTTCGTCAAAAAGGCGCTGCCACCGCTAGCAAAAAGGCTTCCAGAGCGACTTCTGAAGGAGTTGTCGTTGGTCGCGTTTCTGCCGACGGCAAGAAAGCTTGCCTCGTCGAAATCAACTGCGAAACAGACTTCGTCGCTCGCAACGAAGAGTTCGTAGGCATCGCCAACAAGATTGCCGACGCTGCTCTCGCCGGCGGATCCAATTCCGCTGAAGATTTGCTCAAGGCTCAGGCTGACGGCAAATCAGTTCAGGAGCTGGTTACCGAAGGGATCGCTAAAACCGGCGAAAACATGGTAATCAAACGCGTAGAAAGCTTCGAGCTCAAAACCCCTGGCGTCATCGGACTCTACGTCCACACGCTCGGCGGCAAGATGGGCGCGCTCGTCGAAATCGCTTCCGATAAGGAACTGAAAGCAGACGATGCACAAGCATTCGCACGCGAACTGGCAATGCACATCGTTTCTTCCAAACCTGAGTACCTCAGCAAGGAAGAGATTCCCCAAGAAATCATCGATAACGAAACCCGCATCGAGTCCGGTAAAGCTGACCTCGCTGGCAAAAAAGAAGAAATTCGCGAAAAGATCGTTAGCGGTCGTGTCGAGAAGAACCTTGCCGAGCGTTGTTTGACACTTCAACCGTTCGTCAAAGATCCGGGTCAGACCGTTGATGCCGTTCTCAAAGCAAAAGGCAAAGAACTCGGCGGCGAGTTGAAGCCCAAACGCTTTGCGATCTTCATCCTCGGCGCAAGCGATGACGCAGGCAACGAAGAATAGTTCTTTCTATTCTTAACAACCATGAAGAACCGGGTGCCGAAGGCGCCCGGTTTTTGCTTTATCCGTGGATTTTTGCATGGAAGCAAGTGCTGACAATCTATTAGAATGTCTGTCTGGAAGAGGGTAGCAAGAGGCGCTATGATCTCCTGCGGTACTGCACCCAGCTGGAGACGTGCACTCCAGGGTCATTCAAAATGCAAGAAGCCGAAACACAGTACAAGCGTATTCTTTTAAAACTCAGTGGCGAAGCCTTACAAGGCGAGAAAGGTTTCGGCATTGATCTGAAGGTAATAAACGGAATTGCCGATGAGATAGCCAAAGCGCATAATCTCGGTGTGCAAATCGCCATCGTAATTGGTGGCGGAAATATATTCCGCGGCATACAGGGTGCCGCAAACGGCATGGATAAAGCTGCTGCGGACTACGTCGGCATGCTCGCCACAATCATGAACTGCTTGATCATGGGCGAAGTGCTCACATCCAAAGGTATAGACACCAGGGTACAAACAGCTATCGCCATGCCGAGTGTTGCTGAACCGTTTATCCGGAAGCGTGCCATCAGACATCTGGATAAGGGTCGAGTGGTAGTCTTCGGGGGTGGTACCGGAAATCCACACGTCACGACAGACACTGCTGCCGCGCTTCGCGCCGCTGAAATTAAGGCAGATGTTATCTTGATGGCTAAAAATGGCGTGGATGGTGTTTTCAGCGATGACCCGAAGAAGAACCCGGATGCCAAGAAGATTGGCAGAATTGGATTTGATGATTTAATCAAGCAGGATTTGAAAGTGATGGATGCGTCAGCTGTTGATTTATGCAAACAGAACAGCATTCCAATCATTGTGTTTGATTTCAATCAACCCGGCCGCATCGAAGAGATTGTTTGTGGAGGAAAAGTAGGTACCCTGGTTGGTTCGCGTCTTGGAGGACGAGCATGACAGTAGAAACAGCAGATGAAGTTCTATCCTCGGGTGAGGACAGAATGAAAAAGTCGATCGATTCTTTGAAATCAGACTTCAAATCGATCCGCACTGGTAGAGCCAACCCTCAACTTCTCGATAGAGTCGAAGTCGATTACTACGGCACACCGACTCCGCTCAAGGGGATGGCAAACATCTCCACACCTGATGGTCGCTCGCTGCTCATCCAGCCCTACGACAAGACTACGATCAAAGATATCGAAAAGGCGATTAACAAAGCTGAACTCGGTTTGACACCAAACAGCGACGGCAATGTAATTCGCATCACAATTCCGGCTCTTACCGAAGACAGACGTAAGGACTTGAATAAGCAGGTGAAAAAAGTTGGTGAAGACGCCAAAGTTTCTGTTCGAAATGTTCGTCGCGATTGCGACCAAGACCTAAAGAAATTCAAGGATAAAGGGGTTTCTGAGGATGAGTTGAAACGAAAAGGTGACGCGCTTCAGAAAATGACAGACAAATACATTTCTGAGGTCGATAAGGCTATAAAGGATAAAGAAGCCGAAATCATGGAGATCTAACGGAGGTCTGTTTCGCATGTGCGGAATCGTAGGATATTTAGGTTCGAACCACGCTGCTCCCGTTCTTCTATCGAAGCTCAGGGTGCTCGAGTACCGAGGTTATGATTCTGCCGGCGTCGCCGTGATAGAAAGTGGCCGCTTGAACGTACTGAAGGCGGTCGGCAAACTCTCGAATCTCGAGACGCTTTTGCAAAAGGAAAGACCGAGCGCTACTGTCGGTATCGGGCATACGCGCTGGGCTACACACGGCAGTCCGACTGATGAGAACGCTCACCCGCACATCAACGCAAGCGGAACGTTAGCGATTGTCCACAATGGCATCATTGAAAATTATTCGGAGCTTAAGGCTGACCTGATCGCCAAAGGTTACGTTTTCCGTTCTGACACCGACACGGAAGTGGCAGCTCATCTGCTTTCTCACGAAGTCGAAAAGGACGGAGATGTACTTGCTGCGATTTTGAGAACGGTTTCGCAAATGTCCGGTGCCTATGCGTTGGGCATCGTTTCTCAAAACAGCCCCGACAGAATCTACGCTGTTAACCACCACTACTCATTGACCGTCGGTCTGGGTGAGAACGAAAGCTTCCTTGCGTCTGATTCCGCGGCGGTGCGCCAGTATACAAATAAAATCTTGCGTCTGGCCCAGTCGGAAATCGCTGAAATAAGAGCTGATGGAGTGCGTTTGTTCTCATTCGACGGCGCCGAGTCATCACGAGAGCCGGTTTCTGTTGAAGCGAGCGCTTACAAGATCGATAAAGAAGGTTATAAACACTTCTTGCTCAAAGAGATCAATGAACAGCCGCTCGTGCTGCGCCAAACGCTGAGCAAATATCTGAGCGGTGCAGACAAGCAAGTCAATTTCAACGTCGACAGCTTCTCTCCGGACATCGAAGGAATGTACGGCGTGAAAATGACGGACGAAGAAATTCGCTCTATCGATCGCGTTCAAATTGTTGCCTGCGGAACCGCATATCATGCGGGTATGGTCGGCAAGTACGTGATTGAAGAGCTCTGCGGAATTCCGGTTGAAGTTGATATCGCGTCGGAAGTTCGTGGACGAAAACTTCTCGGTAATGAGAGAACGCTTTCAATTGCCGTTTCCCAATCAGGTGAAACAGCAGATACTCTCGCTGCCGTTAAGGACGCCATCTCGAACGGTTCATTCACGCTCGGTATTACAAACCGACCGGACTCTCACCTCGCTCAGTTGACGCAGAATTTGATTGTCACCGAATGCGGTATCGAAGTTTCGGTCGCCGCAACCAAGACTTACGCCGCTCAGTTGATCTGCTTCTATCTGCTCGCCATCTACCTGGCGGAGAAACGCGGATCGATTACACCTGAGCGGGCGCGACAATTGAAAGTTGGTTTGAACCAACTTCCAGGCGTCGTCGAACAAATCTTGGGACGAGAAGAAGAGTATCGCCGCGAGTCTCTAAAGCTAGCTGATGCTCAGGACGTGGTATTCATCGGTCGCGGCTTCAACTATCCGACCGCTCTGGAAGGCGCGTTGAAGTTGAAAGAGCTGAGCTATATTCACGCTTCCGGCTATGCTGCCGGTGAGTTGAAACACGGACCAATCGCTGTTCTCGACTCTTCCGTTCCCGTTATCACCGTTCTTGTCCCCGGCAAAGTATATGAGAAGACGTTGTCTAACGCGCAAGAGTCGCGTGCGAGAAACGCTCGCATGGTAGCGATTTGCGTGGACGGAGATGAAACGGCACCCAAGACCTTCGATTACTTCTTCCGAATTCCGGCGGTCGAGGAGCTTCTCAGCCCCATCGTCACCGTGGTTCCGATGCAATTGATGTCTTACTTTGTCGCCGACTACCTCGGTAAAGATGTCGACCAGCCCCGCAACCTCGCGAAGTCGGTCACCGTCGAGTAGTGTCCGACGAACTAAATTGCAAGATCGAAAATGTGCTTCTTGTAGACGATGACGCAAACATTAGATTGATCGTCAAGTTTGCGCTGGAGAAGCAGTCTAATTGGAGTGTCAGTGTCGCCGAGTCCGGTGAAGATGCATTGGCTCAGCTGGACAGTTTCGAACCAGACCTGATTCTTCTGGATGTAATGATGCCGGATGTTGATGGACCGATGCTTCTCGAAACGATTCGAGCGCGGTTCAAGGGTTCAATTCCGGTGATTTTCCTTACTGCGAAAATCCAGAATCAGGAGATTCACCGGTATAAAAACCTTGGCGCCCAGGGTTTAATAACCAAGCCATTCGATCCCATGACATTGGTGCAACAAATCAAAAATATTCTGGGACGGCGGTCGCTTTAGTACAATTCTTGCTGGAGCCTCAAATCTATATCGACCTCGGAAAAATTCGATGGTGTTCGCGTGTCAGACGAAAAGAAAACGCGATACTTCAGGTGGTATCACCTTTATTACATCCTCGCCCTGTTCGGCGTGGCGTCAATTGCTTTCAGTTTATTCCTGAATCAAACCATTATTGCAAAGTACAACGCGTCCATTGAAGAGAACCGGCAATGGAGCTTGCGTCTCAAGCTTATCTCTGAGCTCAGTCGGATTGCTGCCGACGTCAATGCACCGGGAAACGATGTTTTTGAAAACCATGACGTCGCCGCAGAACGGCAGCGTTTGGAGCTTCACTTGCGGAACTTGAGGAAAAAGCTGAAAGACGTCCGCGGTCAGTTTCAATATTTTGGAATACTGGATCTTGACCGATTTCCGAAGCTGGAATCCGACTTGCAGGCAATTGAGAATCGCCTGGATGAGCAAACGGCCGAGGCTCGCGAGACTATGAATCTGTTCGAGAAAGGAAAAACGGTCGAAGCCGCCAGGCAAATGGCAGTGATGGATCGCTGTTACTACAACGCGAGCGCTGCCCTAAGAACCTTCTACCTACATCTCACTGACATTCAGAGAGAGTCTTTTGCCGTGCAATCGAAAGAGCTTGAGTTCTTCCGCTCCCTTGAGCGAATCGTCGGTGGTGTTGTGATGTCTGCAATTCTCGCGATTACGTTCTATGGTCATAAGCTGGCGAAGCAGATAACAAAAGATGAAAGCGAAAAAGAACAGCATGTTATGCAGTTGCAGGAAGTGAATGAAGGTCTCGAGCTGAAGACGTTCGAATTGCAATCGGCGCTGACTGATCTCAGGGATGCTAACCAGCGGGTGGCTGAGAGCGAGCAAAAGTTCCAGGCAATTTTCGACCACACGTTCCAGTTCATTGGTCTTATGGATACCAGCGGGAATCTGCTTGAAATTAATCGCACGGCGTTAGATTTTGCGGGGATAGCTCGCGAAGATGTTGTCGGAAAGAAATACTGGGAAACCTACTGGTGGTCGCACTCTCCGGAGTTGCAAACGAGGCTGAAGCACGCCATAGAGGAATCGTGCGAGGGCAGATTTGTTCGCTTCGAAGCAACTCAGTTATCTTCCTCGCGTGAAATTGTTTCCGTGGACTTTTCGCTCAAGCCGGTAATTGACCATGAGGGCACGGTCGTTTTGCTGATCCCTGAAGGGCGGGATATCACTGAGAAAAAGGATGCTGAGACTCGGGTAAGCGAGTTTTATTCGACTGTATCTCATGAACTTCGGACGCCGCTTACTTCTATTCGGGGGTCTCTTGGTCTGATTGCCGGCGGTTTGACAGGTCCCATCACGGGTGAAACCGCAAACTTCGTTAAAATTGCAAATGACGAAACCGATCGATTGATACGTCTGATCAACGACATTCTAGACCTTCGAAAACTGGAAGCGGGAATGTTGGAACTTAGAACGGCTAAGATTAGCATTCGCGAAATGGTCGATAAAACCATCAAGAATATGAATGGAATGGCATATCAGTCTGGAGTCTCAATAATTGGACCGGACGAATGTCTCGAAAATACGACGCTGCCTGAAATTGTATGCGATGAAGATCGGTTGATTCAGGTCTTAACGAATCTGCTGTCGAATGCAATCAAGTTCTCGAAGCGGGATCAAGAGGTCACTGTGTTGTTGGAGAAACGAGATCCTCAACGAATTCGTTTCTCCGTGAGAGACATGGGGTGCGGCATTCCTGCCAGCCAACGGCACAAGTTGTTTGGAAAATTTCAGCAAGTCGATCAAACGGACACTCGGAAGAAAGAAGGATCGGGTTTGGGTCTGGCCATTTCCAAAGCTCTGGTTGAACAGCACGGCGGAGAGATTGGCTTCGACAGCGACGGAAAAAATGGTTCTACATTCTGGTTTGAAGTCCCGCTTGATTGCACAGGAGATAATCGAAGTGCTTGAACGTTTAAAAAACGCTCGCGTTTTCGTTGACGATGATAAAGTGCGAACTCAAATCTGTCGGATTCTCATAAGCGAAAAATTCAGGGTTACGAATTCGAAGACGGCTGCCGCAACGGAGCGAGCCGGCGAAACCGCAGACATTGTTGTTTGGGACGATCAGCTTCTTACTGACGCAGGTTCCAAATTTTGTTTGGAAGAGAAAAGACTGAGTCCCGAAGCAAAATTCTTCTTCGTAAGTAAGGACTGGTGTGGAGAAGAGGATTTCGTCTGGTTACGAGATATTGTCGGTGTGTCGACTCAATTTATCGAACCGATTAATGAGAAGGTCTTCGTTGCGGGCATTCGTGCGGCACTCATGGGCGAGAAGAAACGACAAACGCTTCTCCCCGTGGATGAACCGTGTAGCACCAAAGGTGGTGGCGGCACGCTTGCGGATGACCCTGACTCCGTGGCACTTATCGCAATCCAAAAGCAGCTTCGCGAGAGAGTCGTCGAAGAGTGGAAATACTTCAGTTCTATGGTTGATGACGCGGCGAACGCAGACAGATCGCTTGCGGCATTCGAGCCGCTTATTAAGATCGCACATAAGTTGCGTGGGAGCGCTGGTTCTCTCAATCTTCTTCAGTTAAGCAAATGCGCCGGTTGTATTGAAGATTGGCTGAAAATGTTCAGGTTTCGTGGAAGTGTACACCGAGACATACTTTTTTCCGCCATAAGAGAGCAGATAAGCTCAGGTAATAAAAGTCTCGAGCTGCTTGAGCCAATCGTGCAAACCGTCCAGGGGCGTTCATTTGAAGATGATGGCGACCGTGCGGCACCGCTGCTAGTGCTCGGCATAGGCGATAATGATGAGCAATTGTCGGAGATTGAAAGGTTGCTTGCTGACGGTGCAAGCGAGTTTTTCGGGCTATCGGTCCCAGTCAAACTTTTGAGCGAAGCAGAGCTGCTGAAGCCTAATTTGATAATTCTTCATTCCGGAATGATATCCGTTTCAGTTGTCGATGCTTGTGCAAAAATTTGTTCTGATCTGCACTCCCGGGAGATGGCAGCGGCATGTTTCATCACAGCACAACCGCAGACATTCGATATCTCTGATTTACCGGCGGAAGTATCTTGCATTCAGAAAATCTCTGATGGCAGTGGGATTACCGACCTGCAAGGCTACCTTTCGCGGATACGCAGCAGAGGATTACCTCGCAAGGATGATGGCGATAGCTCTGAAAGTAAATATACTTAGTTAGATAGTCTAATTGAAGTAAAATCGTGCCCAAGATTTTAGTAGTTGATGATGATCAAGTCGTTTCAGAACTAGTCTGCGCCTACCTATCCAACCCTGACTATGTTGTGGAAACCGCAAAGGATGGCAAAGATGCCGAGTGTTTGCTCGCCGTCAGTTCGTTTGATTTGATTGTGCTCGACTGGATGTTGCCGGATACGACCGGAATCGAAATTTGTCGTGAGTTTAGAGCTCGAGGTGGGCGAGCTGCAATTCTTATGTTGACTTCGCGAAGCGACAGATTTGACAAAGCTGCCGGTCTTGATGCGGGTGCCGATGATTATCTGGTTAAACCGTTCGACCAGGTAGAGTTTCAAGCTCGTGTCCGAGCCTTGCTGCGGCGACCGGAGTCGTGGAGCGCAAAAGTTTTAAAAGTACGTGACGTGGAGTTAGACACTGCCAATCGAAAGGTTTTTCGCGGCGGCAAAGAGATTGCTCTTCGTCCTCGCGAGTACGCATTGCTCGAACTCCTGCTGCGTCATCCAGGGCAAAGTTTCACTGCAGACGCTATCTTCCGAAGGATATGGGAGTCAACCTCCAGCTCCTCTGTCGAAACCGTACGCATGCACGTAATGGCTTTGCGCAAGAAGCTGGCTGATTCGGAAGAAAGTCCCTTGATAAGTTCTGCCAGAGGTCTGGGCTATAGAATTGATGCTTGAGCGATTTCTTAAATATTTGGACGGTTATCCACTGATGGCATGAAGTTGACGTTCAGTTTATGTAAGCGCCCTAAGATTTGTTGAGTGAAATCACAAATGCAGCCTACTATCGAGGGCTGCCTCTCGGAGGCCAGAAATGTCCCAAAAATACACAGATATCGTCGTGCTCGATACTTTGGAAAGTGACGAGATGAAGCGCGTAATCGGTGGTCGTCGCGGCGCTGACGATCCGGCTGGTCACGATGCAAACGACGACAAAGGCGGCCGACGTGGTGGTAAGGGTCGTGGACGTGGCGGCAAAGGTCGCGGCGGAGCCGACGATGGACCGAACCATACGTAAGGTCTGATTCACATTCAATGTAACACCGGTAGTGCCAGTGGCATTGCCGGTGTTCTTTGAAGAGAGTGTAAATGAACAAACCGTCTCGCAAGCGCTCATCGGAAGATGACAAAATCGTCCACCTGTCGCCGGTCCCATCAAAGGGCCGGCCATTGTCGCGTCTGGCTCGACGCTACGGCGAGCTCGAACGGACGGAACTACTACCCGAAGTTCTCAGTTATTCGCTCTACGCTTTGCTCGCGCTGCTCTTGTGCGCTCTTGCCTGGACCGTGTTCGCGCGTGTAGAGGTGGTCGCTGTGGCTCCGGCCAAGCTCATCCCGACGGGTCACGTGAAGGTTATTCAACCGGATATTGATGGTGTCGTAGATTCCATACCTGTTGCCGAGGGACAGAAGGTCGAGGCTGGGACTGTGCTTGCGGTGCTGGAACCATCTCGCAGCCAGGCTGAGCTGGACAAACGTGATGCCGGACTGAACATCGCTAGACACGATGTCGATACGATGGCACGAGCTAAAGCTGACCTGGAAGGTTCATTGGCTAACCCTGGTGTTTCACCCTTGCAATCTGTCGACGTCGAGGGAAGCGCGCGAACAATTTCCGATTTGAACACGGCATACGTCCAATTGCGCGAAGCTGAACTGGACAGCAAGATTGTTAGTGGTTTCGACTCTGATAGAGCGTCACTGAGTACGCAATCCGTGAGCTTGAGTGAGCAAAAGAATCTTCACCAGACGGCACTTTGCGAACGAGCGGAAGAGCGTAAGTCTAAAGTTGCTCAAAAACGGCTGGAGTTAGAGCAGTTAAGGAAGGCGCTTGAATCCGCCAGAGTCGAACTAGGCCAGGCAAAATTGATCTTCGACGCGACCACTCAACAGGAAGAGTCTTTCCGTGGAGTATTTCAGCAAGGAGCAGTCTCCAGGGTTGATTATTTGAACATCGTCAAAGAGGTCGAGCGCTCGCGTCGAGACGTTACGCGTCAAGAATCAGTCGTAGAAGAACTAACCAAAGAGATTGGTATCGCCGAATGTCAGCTCAGAGAGCGGATAGCCGATGACAAAGCGGCAACACTGGAGAAGAGGGCACAAATTAAGTCTCTCGATTTCGAGATAGGTAAACTGGGAGTCTTAAAGCGTGATCTTACACGAAAGCATGCCCTTGCTCTGGCATCGTTCCAGACCGCGCGTGCCAGAACATCCGCATTGCTGGCACGATTGACCGCATCGCTGGACGAACGCAGGCAGCGGCTTCGCGAAGCCGAGGCTCACCTGCGATTGGCTGACCGGGATCTAAGCGCCACTCAGATTGTCTCACCTGTCTCCGGCACCGTCACTGGTATCAGGTTGCGAGGGAAAGGTCACGTCGTGAAACGCGGCGAGAAACTGATGAGCGTTGTTCCGGAAGGAGCGGCGCTGGTGTTCGATGCTGTTGTCGCGAACAAAGATGCCGGTTTCGTCGAGGCTGGACAGGATGTAAAAATTAAGTTGACGGCCTTTCCGTTTGAAGACTTTGGAGTGTTAGAAGGCAAAGTGACTCACGTAGAGGCGACGTCTGAATCTGCCAACAGCTCCTTCTTTGTGGCGAAGGTTGAACCGAACCAACAGTTCATAATGGTGAGGGGAGAGAGACGTCCTCTGGTAAGCGGCATGACAGCAAGCTGCGAGATCGTTACCAGAAATCGTCCGGTGATGAACATCCTATTTGAGCCGTTTCGCAGAATGCAGGAAACTCGCTGGCAATAGTCAGCTAATGCTAGCCTGAGACCAGAGGTGGTAATAGAGACCTTTCATTCCAAGGAGCTCTTCGTGACTGCCAGCTTCTACCACCTCGCCACGGTCAAGCACGAGAATTCTGTCGGCGTCACGAATTGTCGAAAGGCGATGTGCCACCACGAATAGTGTCCTGTCTTTTCTCAACTTTTGCATGTTATCTTGCAACGCTTTCTCTGAATCATAGTCCAAAAAACTGCTCGCCTCATCGAAGAGGAGAATTTTCGGATCGTGCAAAAGAGCGCGGGCAATGCAGAGGCGTTGTCGTTGTCCGCCGGAAAGATTTATGCCGCCCTCGGAAACCTCGTATTGATACGACTTGGGCAGGGTATTTATGAAGTCGTGAATCCCGGCAAGTTTCGCCGCATCTATCACGTCCTGATTCGAGGCCTGCGGATTGTAGAAGGCAATGGTATCAAATATGGTTCCGCGAAAAAGGTAATCTTGTTGAGATACAACTCCTAACTGCCGGCGAAAGTCTCTCAAGGAGAGATGTTTCAGATCGTGACCATCGACCAGTATGCGCCCCTCGGAAGGCAAATAGAGACCCTGCAACAGCTTGAGCAACGTGGTCTTACCGCATCCGCTCCTCCCGACTATTCCCACCATCTCTCCGGGTTTCACCGAGAAAGTAAGGTTTTGAACGGCGTTCACATCAGTGTTGCTAGGATAGCGAAATGTGACGTTCGCAAATTCAATGTTGCCCTGGACGACGACATTCAACTTGCTTTCTGGTTGAGTTTCTTCCGGCTCAGAGTCCAGCACTTCACTTATCCGATCGAACGACACTCCCAGATCCTGAACCTCATCCCAGATGTCGACTAGATAAATTATTGGTTGCGTGATTCTTCCTACGATCATCGTTAGCGCCATGAGTTGACCGATGGATAATTTATCCTGCATCACCAGTTGAGCACCAAACCATAGAAGCAGTATGCCGCCTATCAGGTGAACAAACTCCGCAGCCATGCCGGTAAAGCGCGATACCAGCGTTCCTCGATAGCGAGTGTTCAATGCGTCGATAAATAATTCTTCCCAGGCCCAGCGCGTGCGATTTTCCGAAGCAGCCGATTTAATCCGCTCAACGCCTCGAATTGCTTCGATTGAGAAAGAATTACTGGCCACCTGCTTTTGAAAAATCTTCAGCATCAATCCACGCAACCAGGGCGTGACAATTACCAGAATAGCTGTGAATAGCAAAACGTAGAACACTACTCCGATCCCGAAGGACCAGCTGTAGAGAAAAACCAGCGCGAGGTAAAACACGGCCATTAGCATATCGACAGAAGTAGTCAGCGCTGACCCGGAAATGAAATTTTGAATTTTTCGATTTTCTTGCAATCTTGAAATGATGTCGCCAGTGGTGTGCTCTTCGAAAAAGGAAAGCGGCAGACTGAGAAGGTGCTTGAAGAATCTGGTGAACAATGTCTGGTCGAGTTTAACGGCGACGAATGCCACAAGGTAAACTCGAATTGACGAAATCAGCGTTTGAAACAGAATTAAAATCACGACGCCAAGCACGAGCATATTAAGCATCGTGATACTTTTGTGAACTAAAACCCTATCTACGACCAATTGCGTAAATAGCGGAATTGACAGGGATAGCATCTGCACCGCTAAAGAGGCTGCCGCGATGTCGATAATCGTTTTCCTGTGCGGAGTAAGAAGCTTCAAATACCGCGCCAGGGGAAACGACTCTTTCTCACCTTTGCTAAGGGTTGGTAGTGGTGAGAGCTCCAGCGCATACATGCTGAAGTGGGTCGAAAAATCGTCACGACTGATTGTTGTCAGTTCGTTAGCGGGATCCGCTATCAACGCTTCTGTTTTGTCTATTTCATAAAGCACAACGAAGTGATTGCTGTCCCAATGGCAAATTAGAGGAAGCCTGGCGCGAAGCAATCCGTCATATGAGGCTCGTAAGCCGCGGCTTATAAAACCGAGCTTTTCTGCGGCTTCCGACATTGAAGACAGATCTGTGCCCTGAGATGTTAATCCGACAAGTTCTCTAAGTCTCTTGTGACTGACGTTCATTCCGTGGTGTTTCAAAACCATAGTCATACAGGCAATGCCGCAGTCCATCGGACTTCGCTGCAGGACCATTGGATACATCTTGAACTTTCTTCTGATGAAACCTTTAAAGGTAACGTCCTCTGTTGACGTCTCATTGAGGTCGTTCGCTATATTTTGAGTCTGTGGAACTTCGCTCTGTTGCGAACTTTGCGCAGCCTCGTTGGCTTCAGGGCGCGATGCTTGCTTGGAGGAATTGTTGCCGGGGCGTTTCCAATTTGAGTTAGCTTCCGTCTTTATTTGCAGTGCCGAGGTCCGGAGCTTCGATTCCATCTCGGGATTTTTGGCGAGCCACTCTCTAATGCATTCCTGAGATACTTTCAAGAGCTCCGTGTTGGTCGCCGAGCGTGCTGCTGTCTCCGTAATTCCTTTCAGGAAAACGGATTCTAAGCCTATAAAATCGTGAGTTTGCTCGATAACGGCAACTGTTTTTTCTTCACCTGAGTGACTCTGGAATAATCGAACCTTGCCGTTTAAAAGTACATAGACGCACTCCAGCTGGGTGCCTTCGTCGTAAAGCATGTCTCCCAGTTGAAGCTTTATACGCTCACCGGCATCAATAATCTCTAGCGGAATACTAAAACCGTTGTGCTTGTTGTTACCGTCCCCTGCCATGATCACCGTCATCGAGTAACAACTAGTTTATTCCATTTTTTCGCAGTTGCCAGCGGTTGCTATTCAAGTCCTTGAGATATCAGCCACGTGTTTAAGGAGTTTTGAAGCCATTCGTTCAACAACAATTCGGAGATTTCCTCTTCTATATCCTCAGTGAGTTCCGCTCGGAAAACCCCTTCAACTTTGTAAAGATGATAATTCGAGGCTACCTTGAGGGGACCAATTAAATCTGCCCGTTCAGGAGAAAACGCTTGCGATTCTAGTTCTGCAGCCAGCTTGTCTCGGCGTAAGCGACCAAGGTATCCGCACTTTGCCCGCGTGGCGTGTTCTGTACTGTAGGTGTGCGCCAGTTCGAAAAAGCTTTCTCCTTCCATAATCTGAGCTTTCAATTCTTTAGCGGTCCCCTGTGTTTTGCAGACTATTCTATAAAGCTCTACTTCATCGAATTTCATTCGATTCATCGAGAAATAGCGCTCAACTGCTACTACACCGGCAATGGATTTCTTGAATAAATCAATCAGAGCTTCCTTGCGCGCCCAGTCTCTAAGAGCGTCATCGGAAATTTTGACAGTCGCCAACCAGCTTTCCGTTTCGACTGCTGTAAATAATTTCCGCGATTTTCTGATGTCAGTGATTGCCGCATCCACGTCGTCCTCGTGCGGCTCGAAGCCATTATCCTTGCAGAAACGCTCGGCAATAAGCGCTAGTAGAGGATCGGCCAGAACAGATTCTTGACGAGTCAGTATGAGCGCGTCGATTGTTTCTGCCAGCGAAAGATTCTTTTCTAGGAAGTCCCGTGTTTGCTTGCTGATTGTGAAGGCCATCACCGAAATATACGCGATTTCGCTACTTGACAATGCTGATTTGCCACCAGTATATTTTGATCACATTTAAACGCGCTTACCACTGGACAGTTGTTACTCGAAACCGTTTTTCGGTTATGAGATAGCTCCCTAAATGTGCTCATCGGGCACTCGGAGATAGACTTTGGCGAACCTCTTTGACAAGAATGATGTTCAGATTGAATCGTTTCCATACGAGATACATCACACTGATCGTGAGGCACCGGAACTCGCATGTCCGCGGTGTGGGCACGTTCAAGCTCGCAGAAAACGTCAGGTTTGTGGTGGCTGCAATCACTTGATACCAGTGGAGAAATGTCGCCAGAGTTGGACTAATTTACCGACGGCGAAAGATAGTTACCGGAAGATGGCGCAAGTTTTCTTCGATGAAGGAAAAACGCGTGACTTCAGGAGCTCGCGAGGCAATTTCGGCTGGAAAGTGTTTATCCGAAATGTCGTGGTAACGTTTTTCGTGGCGGCACTAGTTATGGTGCCAACCGTTTACGGCTTGCGTGCTTACGTGGGCGAGAAGGACTGGAAGAAAGTCGAGAATCGATTCGATGCGGTGATTGGACCCGCCTTTCATCGTATCAACGTTAATCCCAAGATTGCGTCTAAACCGCAAGACGCTAAGCCGAAAATTGCAAAACGGCAACGACCCCGCCGCCATCACTAGTTCAAAACTAAAGTGTTGGCGAGCTGCCTGTTTCCGAAATCTGTGTCGGATCTTCTTCCACTACTTTTGGAGTGATGAGCAGCATCAACTCGGTTCGGTTTCGGCCTTTAAACGTGGTTCGGAAGAATGCGCCGAGAACTGGCATTTCAGCGAAGTACGGAACTTTGGACAGAATCGCCGCTTCCTGTTCGGTGAATAAACCGCCAATGGTTATCGTCTGTCCGTCCTTGATTCGAATTTCTTGCGTGATGATATCGCGCACGTTCAGCAAAGTGACTGTCGTCTGGTTGGCGCCCTGACCGAAGGTTTGCGGCGCTCCCAGTGGAGTGGAGACTTGTGGACGGATGCGGACTCTGACGAAACCGTCTTCGGTGACTTTAGGTAGCACGTTTAAAAAGATTCCGGCTTTCGCCAGCTCAACGTTTGTCGTTACGACACCCAAACTTACTGTAGATGTGACTTTGTGGACAACTTCGTTGGCAATCGTGATCAATGCCTCTGTGTTGTCTACGACTACCAGGCTGGGATTCGCTATGACTTTTGCTTTGTTGGTCTGAAGCAGCAATTGCAAGTTCAAATTCACGGCGGTTGGCATTGTTGCAATGTTGGCGGCGCCACCGCCGCTGCCACCAAGGGTGAGGAAGTCGAAGCCACTAGCCGAGCTGGGAACTGGCTGGACGCCTGCGATGCTCGGGAAAACTGTCGGCAGAAGCGAGCCGACTAAACCTGTGAAGGCCGTGCCCGCATTAGTGGGTGTCGTGCTGTTGCCCGTGAAAGGAATACTCGGGTTAGTGGGGTTTGCTATGCCAGAACCGTTGACCGGACTTCCCAAGCCGGGTAGAAATGATAGTAGAGGAGCGGCCGAGTTCCCCATGATAGAAGCCGATACGCCCTGACCCTGGACGTTGAACGTGCTGCCCAGAAGTCGTACTCCCTGGTTGTTCAGTTCAACGAGCGACGCCTGAATGTGAACTTGCTTGGGCCGGCGATCGATCATGCGAATTGCTTCTTCTGCAATCAGTACGTCCTGTTCGGTCCCGACCACAATTACTTGTCGTCCTTTAGAATCAGGAATAATAATCGTGCCACCATCATTCGGTTGCACTATGTAATCCGCGCTTATCTCTTGCAGTTGTCTGACTTGCTGGGTGCCCGGGTCGACGGCGGCGTTGTTGAATCCTACGCCCTCTTGAACCTGTTCGCGGGAAGAGCCGCGCATGGTCTTGGGTTGCTGGTCTCGGCTTACTTGTGTTTCGAATTCCGACTCTACCGTGACGTCGTCGCCATCTCCGCCGCCACCGCCGGCGCTACCATCACCTTTGGTGGCAGTTTTCGAGCGTTCTTTAAAGTCGGGGACGTAACCTCGGTTGAAGATTGAGGCTTGCAAAATCTGAGCGACATCGAAGGGATGGGCATAACTCAATTTAAATGCGCGTGCAACTGGTCGGTTTAATCCAAGTTGCACCATCGCTTGCAACGTGCCGACGATTACCGTGCTGCTGTCCAGTGTTCGGCTTTCTAGCCCAGCTGCGGCAAGCACGCTGTCCATTGCCTCGTTCAACGTTACATCGGTAAGTTCACCGGTAATTTTTCCGGTGACCGATTTGTCGACGATTATATTGAGATTGCCGCGCCTCGCGATCTCTGAAATCACCTCGCGCACCGGGGTATCTCTGAAGCTCAAATGGTGAATCAAATTGGATTGCACAAACAGTTTGAACGGTTTGCGAATTTGAACCGTGCCGGTTACTGATGGCGTCCGCTTCAATTGACTGGTTGGCTTAACAGCTGGAAGAGATTGGGCTAATTGCTTTCCGTCTGCCGACGTTGCTTCCGGCAAACTCGGCGTCACCTGAGCGATCGCAGGAGTGATTGTCGATGCGGAGAGCGCCAGAGCGGCGATTACAGTTTTTGACGATAAAGAGAACGGTTTCGTTTCACAAGTATTTCGAGCATCGACTAGTGACACCAAAAATGGTGCCAGCACTTTTTTTAGAGATTTCGCTCGAGGTGAGAAACTTCGGCGAAGCATGATGTTTCCTGGATTTTTGACATTTTCATTGTAGCGCGATAACTGGAATTTGCAATTGAATCACCTTATGTGGTACCGCTTGTGATTGAAACTATATGTGGTGCATATTTGTTTAGGGTTTGAATGGGGGCGAATGGGGGTGAATCGTTCACTCTGAAAGTGAACTAGGTTCAAAACTGTTTTATGCAAATAAGTTCACCGACAGCATTAGCTCGAGGTGTTAGATGCTGGAAACCCTCTCCGGCTATTTCTTTCCGGCTAGACCAAAAATAGCGATTTCAAGATTGTTGCGTGCTTCGCTTAAATGCGGATTTAAGCGCAGCGCCAGTTGTAATTGGGTTACTGCCGAAGCGACATCACCCATGCCGTAAAGTGCCCAGCCCAGGTCATTGCGTGCATGCGGATTGAGCGGATCGAGACTTACCGCTTGCTGAAATTCCTGAACGGCTCCGGAAAGATCGCTGTTGGCGTGCAATGCGCGCCCGAGCGCTATATGACTGTCGGCCGAGGTTGGGTCTAATAACGTCGCCTGCCGAGCCGTTCTCAAAGCGCTCTGATTTTCTTTCTTGGCTAACAACGCCCGCGTCAATGCCACGTGAGCTTTTGCGGAATTGGGCATTACCGAGACACCCTGGCGTGCAGCTTTGACCGCGCCATCGTAATCCTGAACAACGACTAGCGCTTCGGATAGACCGGAAAGTCCATCAGGTGTCGGCTTTGCGTCGTTGGCCCGGCGGAACTCGTCGATTGCTTCCGAGATGCCGCCATGTCTCATGAGGCTTTCGCCGAAGAACACTCGAGCATCGGCGAAATTCGGATCGAGCTCTATTGCACGCTGAAATTCGACCTGAGCAGCAGACTGGTCTCCCGCCTCGTCGAGCAGGCGGGCGAGCAATGTGTGACCGATAACATCATCCGGTCTGAGCGCGATTGCGCGCTTCATCTCGGTTGCTGCTCCCTCATAATCGCCGGCCAGATAGAGATGGCATCCGAGGCGGATGCGAAGCGAAGGGTCTTGGGGCTTGTCTGTCACCATTCGGCGCAGTTTCACCATCAGGTCGCCAACTGTGCGTAAGTCGGTGTGCGTCAAATCCGTTCTGAAGAGATCAACGAGCGTTATCTCTTTTGGTTGCTTTCTTGCAGAATTCGCCGTCTTTGAGGGGTTTTTGGATTTCCCTGATTGAGGTTTGGTCTGCAATTTCGTATCGCCGGCGCCACCAGTTGTTTCAACGCTCCTGTCCACCGCCGGGGTCTTCCTGGCAGGCTTTGCGCTGCTGCTGGTCGTGGTCTGGGACTGAGCCGTCGTTGAAGGGTCGTTCTGCTCTTGCGTCTCTTTGTCCTGGCTTGTTTGCTCTTCAGCCTGCTGGGCTCGCCGTTTCGCCTGTTCCTGCGCCTCGCTCTGAGTTTGTAAGTCTCCGGCTTCGTCACCCTCTGCAGGCTTTTCGTCTTCAGTACTCGTGGTTTTTGACTTGCCGAGCCGCTTTCCCTTACCGAATACAAGTGCGTTAAAGTTTCCGAAAGTGGAATTCTCCAGCATCGGAGCCGCCACGACAGGCTCTGTTGAAACCGAAACGCTGTAAGCAATTACAACGATCAGACCGCTGAATGTCGACTTCATCCATTGTGATTTCATTCGGAAAACCTCGGCTGTTGCCGCAGATGGCGAAATGAGGAGCTTAGCATGTTATTCTTGCACTAGCTGAGATGAACTTCCTGAAGCGCGTTTGAGAAACGGCATGATTAACACGGCCGCAAGGCAAACCTATATCACTTCTGCATACATCCATATCCCGTTTTGCTCGCACAAATGTGAGTTCTGCGATTTTGCTGCGGTGGCGGGATTGTCACATCTGGAAGACGAATACACAGAAATCATTTGCAAAGAAATCGCCGAGCGGACTGCAAAGATCGATCAGACCACTACACCAATTAAGCTGTCTACGCTGTTCTTCGGTGGTGGCACTCCAGGTTTGGCGAACCCGCATAATCTCGAGAAGATGATCAAGACGTTGGCGAAGACCGCCGAGATTGACAGTTCGCTTGAGTTTTCGATTGAAACTACCCCGCATGCCATTACCAGCGAGAAATTGCAGGCATGGAAAGACATGGGTATCAACCGCATCTCCATCGGGATTGAATCTCTCAACGATTCTGAGCTCAAGGCGATCGGGCGTGACCATACGCGCGCACAAGCCCTGCAGGGACTTGAGTTGGCGAGTTCCACATTCGACAACATCAATGTCGATTTTATGTACGGCCTTCCTACTCAGACGATTGAAAGTTGGCAAACTACTCTTAACGAGCTGGTTTCCATCACGCGCGAAAATTCTGCGGTCACCCACGTTTCATCCTACTGCCTTGAACTCGCTATCAATTCTCCCTTGCTGTCTCGTTTCCCTCGAAGTTCTCAGGCGTATCCCGCGGACGATAACATGGTCGAGTTTTTCGAAGCTTTATTGAAAACGCTTACCAGCGCCGGTTTTGACCATTACGAAGTTTCAAACTTTGCTCTTCCGGGTTTTGCCTGCGAACACAACATGGTCTATTGGCGCAACATCCCATATCTAGCTTTCGGAGTTGGGGCGCACCGCTACGTTGGTGGAGTACGTAGCGCCAACTACAAGAGTCTCGGTCGCTACATGCGCGAGTATATGGGCGACGAAATGCACGAAGTGATCGATGACAGTACCCGTGTCAAAGAAGCCATCATGCTCGGACTTCGGATGCGGCGAGGGATAGATGTGCTTGAGTTCGAGCGGGAATATGGCGTTAACTTGGCGAAAGACTTCGGTCGTCAAATTGCCAAGCTCGAGTCCGGTGGATTCGTCGAATTTGATGGCAGACGGCTCCGAATATCTGACGCAGGCGTGTTTATGAGCAATGCGATTCTATCGGAATTCATGTAAACAGTTTCAGCCGCCCTCGTTACATTGAAATCGCAATCTCCGACTGGCTGCCGCATAGCGACTGCCTGCGTCAAATAATATGGTCGTTTAGTGGCGATAAGGTGGGGGTATGGAGATCTCGGCATATAAAAGTTAAAGCTCAAGAAGAACTTCTTTCAGATGCCGTGGTGACCGTCGAGAGGTTTACTTTGAAAGTCTGTCCTAAGTGCCAAGACGAGTTCGACGACAATGAAACGGAGTGTCCCAACGATAAGACCACTCTGAAGTCAGAGCGTGATGCTCTGGTTGGACAGAAGCTTGGCAATAATCAACGCTATGAAGTGAAAGCCGTGCTGGGACGAGGCGGAATGGGAGTCGTCTATCGAGCGTACGACGAACAGACCGACCGGATAGTCGCGATCAAAATGCTCCATTCTCATAAGGTCGCTGATTCCGAAGCTCTGAAGCGATTTACGCGCGAAGCGAAAACTGTTGCTCAGGTCAAACATCACCATATTGTCACTCTGTTCGATTTCGGTATGTACAAAGCGCAGCCGTTTATCGTCATGGATTTTTTACAGGGCCGCAGTCTTAAGGACGAGTTGCAGCGCATCGGTCCGTTTCCATTCGACCGCGCATCAAAGATATTTACTCAAGTATTTGAAGCTCTCGAATGCGCGCACGAGCAAAAGGTCGTCCATCGCGATTTGAAGCCGGAAAACATTTTGCTGAGTAAGCACGGTGACGAAGAAGACTGGGTGAAAATAGTCGACTTCGGATTATCGAAATTGCGCGACGAGAATCAAGAAGAAAATCACATTATCACCAAAGCTGGTGACGTCTGCGGAAGTCCTCCGTACATGAGCCCGGAGCAGTGCTACGCCACGTCGGTTATAGACCCACGCAGCGACATCTACTCGATGGGAATTGTTGTTTACGAGGTGCTTTCTGCGAAGCTTCCATACAAAGCTAAGTCGGCTATTGAGATGATGGACTGTCATCTTTACGCGCAACCGATTCCATTCTGTGATGTTGCGTCTGAGCTGAAAGGGTGCAACGAGACAACTTACGTTTTGAAAAAAGCACTGCACAAGGAGCCGGAAAACCGCTACCAGACGTGTGCAGAGTTCGCTAAAGAGTTAAGAGATGCCTTGCGTCGTGACTGGCCTAAGGTCAGATCGTATCGCTACCGGCTTGAAGATGTGACTTTCCAGGATCTAGAGAGCGAGGCTCAGGCACTGGAGACCGGCGAACATCCGGCGCTTGATTTTGCTTCCGTGGGTGCCAATGCGGTTCAAGACGTAATCAACGAGATGCGCACCGAGACCGCCGTGCACAGGAGTCAGGAGACCCAGCCGTACAGACCGCAACAGACCGTTCAGCAACAGCATCACGATGACTCAGAGATGGATGACGAGAAGCAAAGCTTTCTGCAGAAACTAATGTCGCTCTTCAGGCGTGAAGAGGACGAGGACGAAGAGGACGAAGTTGAGCCGCAGTTCGGCTATAGCAACTGTCCTTTCTGCTCCGCTCCCGTGAAGGCGCGCCTGCGTTTTTGCGTCAACTGCCAGCGGCAGCTACCGTCAGTTCAAGAATTCTCGAAATTGCGTTTGCAAAACGGCCGGTTTGCGATGCAAAAAAATATGAAACAAGAAGAACCCAAAGGCTTTAGCCGTCGTGCGAAGATGCGCAGCTCAAGCCCAGGTGCGTCGGCGTTTCAAAAGATGCTGACGTTTATTCTGATTTGTGCGTTAGGTTATGGTGGCTACAAAGCATACACCGACAAAAATTTCACTAAGAACATTCAGAAGATGATGAAGACCGCAATGAAGTAAGTTCAGGTGCCACCATATTCGGTGACGCGTAACCTGGAGCTTCTCGTCGGAAAACTCAGCTCGGGCGATACACGCCCTTCATGTTCTGTCCGATGCGGAAACCCTGAATCAAGTTGTGACGCATCATCTGATAGAGTTCATGCAATGTCTCTTGATCGTTTATGCCGTGTTTGGTCGCGATGGTGTTTACTTGATCCATCGCGACAGCCGAAAAATAAACTAGAACATCATCATGCACTTCGCCGCGACCCTGGTTGGGCAAGCGGAGAACTGCGCGTCCGAATTCGTTGGTGAATGCGTCAGCCAATTCGGCCGTCAGTAAATCCGAGTAAAAATTTTCTGCTTTCATTGCCATGTTTAGCTCACAGTTCCTTCGTAAGAGTTGGCTTACGTTGATAACCCTTCCAGAGCATCAAGTTGTTTTCTAACTTCTTTAATATCTTGCCACATGAGCCACTTCGGGCTGCCGACTTCACGTGAGTCATTACGCAGCAAATAAGACGGATGGAATATGGTCATTACTTTAGCACCGTTCTTGAAATCAGACCATGTGCCGCGGACCTTGCTTATTGGGTTTTTAACTTGAAGCACGTGTTGCATCGCTGTCGATCCAGCCAGCAAAATTAGTTTTGGATTTACAAATTCAATTTGCGCTTCAAGAAAACCTTTGCAGGCTGCGGCTTCCGCAGGGGTAGGGACGCGATTGCCCGGAGGTCTGCATTTCACGACGTTGCAGATATAAACGTCTCTGTCCTTATCAATGCCGCCGGATTCTAGAATTTTGTCGAGCAACTTTCCTGCGCGTCCAACGAACGGAACGCCCTGTTCATCCTCGTTTTGACCAGGTCCCTCGCCGATGATCATTAATTTAGCTTGGGGATTGCCCCGGAAAAGTACCACGGAATTTCGCGTTTTGCACAGATCGCAGGCACGGCACGAACGCGCTACTTCGTACATGGCATCGAGGTTTTCATAACCCGATAGTCCATTGAGATTTAATTGTTCGGTTGCATTCGTCATAATTTTTTCGCTCGCAACATTTCTGATCGATCCGATAATCGCCGGTTTATTTGCCGTCGCATTTCAAAGTCACATCCAACTTTCGTTGCGATAGATCTTGGCGGCAAAACTTCAACGATCTATTTAGTCGATCGCGAGCAACGATACCTTAGTCGAATCTCCTCGACGCGGATCTAGTGGATATCGATTCTGTATGTCCTAGCCGACAGCTTCCGGAGCAATCAATTGAAGCGGCGCTGACATAGCTGGTTTTTGCAATCTGCGCAATACGAATGCTGCGGTCAATTCGTTTAGTGAAACACTTTGAACCTGTCCGACGTTTTGCTTCAAGCAACGGCTTGCGACTCGGCCGAAAGTTTCCGCATCGCCGGTGGTCGCAAACGTTGTGGACAGATACGCGTCTGGCTGAACGCTCAAGGCGCCTGTAGACTTACCTGAGATAGATGTAGCCAGGCAATCTGCCGGGTCGATTATGAGAGCCGGATAATTGCCCATGCCGGCAAGAACGTTTTTCAGTGCTGCGTCCAGAAATGGATAGTGGGTGCAGCCATAAACAATGGCTTCGACTTCCTGTGCGATTAACTCATTCACATAAGGCTTTAGCGCTTCCTGCGCTTCATGCGCATCTCCAAGACCGGCTTCCACAACCGGTACCAGGAGCGGACATCCGATCTCAGTGACTTGAATCGATGTATCTATAGAATTGATTATGCTGGAAAAGGCCTTTTTGCGCGCAGTTGCAGCAGTCGCCAGTACCCCGACCTTTTTGATGCCACGCTGCGCAATCAAGGCTGCGGTCGGATCGATCAGATCGAGAACCGGAACAGGTGCGTAGCTGACCAGTTGTTCTTTACCGGCCGCCGTACTGGTGTTGCAAGCCATGATGATCGCATCGATGTTGTGCTGCAAGAGCCAACTAGTAAGCTGTTTCACATAAGAAGTGATCTGACGGTCCGGACGGTTACCGTAGGGACAACGCAGTGTGTCACCTATATAAACGAATTCTTTCTCACCACTGTACTCAAGTCTGGAGACCAGGCTGCGAAGCACTGAAAGCCCGCCCACGCCCGAATCGAAAAGGCCGATCCGCTTTATATTTCTCCAGGTCAACCCTGAGCACTGAATCATGTAGGTGATGGACTCCCTGCTGGGTGGGTAATGAGATTCTCTTCCGACCGGACGTTCTGATAACGCTGCCACAGTCTTATCTTAGGAGAGACTCACCTCATTGCCTGTTAATTCTGATTCTCAAGCGGTTAACCCCTGGTAAATTATTGCTTGCGCAACTACCAAGTCTCCCCTTTTCGATATGGCTTCGAACCGCTAATTGCTCTTTATTCCGAGCCCTTTGTGTACCAGCGATTTTGCACGCGGAATGGTGCTTCCGACTTCCGTACCGAGGGAGTCGTTGTTGTCGCTGGGCGAATCTGAAGCCCTGTTCACTTTACCGGCGGCGACAGCGGAATGCTGTTTCAAGTAGAGAATAGCACCTTTAGTTAGCGCCCCTGCTATTTTTTCTTGATAATCCTCTGATACTAATTTGTCGCGCTCACCTTTGTGTGAAATGAAGCCCACTTCAGCGAGAACGGCGGGTACCTCGGCTCGGTTTACAACGTAAAACTTCGCTTTTCTAATGTTGCGATTGGGCGCATTTAGTTCACTCACTAGATTGTCGTGGATGCTCTGGGCAAGCGCTCTGCTCATGTCTGTCTGGTAGTAAGTTTCGATACCATGGATATCATTTGTGCTTTCCAGCGAGTTGATGTGTACGCTGAGAAACATGTCAGGCTTCGTCGTATTTGTGATGGATACTCGATCCTGCAAAGTGACGAATGTGTCGTCGGAGCGGGTCATTATCACCTTGATTCCGCTTGCGGCCAGTTTAGCTCTGGTCTTTTGGGCAATAGCAAGTGTCAACTCTTTTTCTTTGACGAAACCGCGTTGCGCTCCCGGATCAGATCCGCCATGACCAGCGTCGAGAACGAGAACTGTTCCTGGAGGGGCCGTTAAACCAGCCACCGGATCGGCAGCTTCTCCGACTACGAATGAGAGTTCGTTCACGCTTCCTGCTTCGCCGGGGATGACTGCGACATTTTCGCCGGCAAGGTCGAGAACCAGGCGCCCTGTGTTTTTCGTCGGATCTGGTGCGCCGACACGAATCGCTTTCAAATGATCTAAATGGTCCGGTTGTGGAACTACTGCGTCACTCACGCCGCGCTGATCTTGCAAGTCGATCACGAAGCGCTCCGGATTGTGCAGTCTAAAGCTCGTGTAATTCAAATCGCCTTTGTCCGGCGAAACAATTTTGATTGTGTACCCTTTTGTTGAATTCTGCGTAAGAGCGACTATTGGAGGACGTTTTGTTTCTTCAATGGAAGGTTGGCTGTCCTGAGCGCTCTTCGACGCGTCTTCTGCCGAAGGCGTGTTTTGGTTGGTTTGTGAAACGTCCTCAATACCGGATGCTGTTCCCTTTGGTTTTGGTGCCTCGTTGAGGTCCCCTTTGATCTGATCGTTTTCGGGGGCGAGCAGCGCCTTGGTTTTGTCTTTGACTTTATTGAACCAGTTGTTGAAACCGGCGCCACCAGCTGTGGTTGCTTGAACTTCAGCACCGCCTTGTGCGATTTCAGTTTCAGAAGACCTTTGATTGATCTGCTTTGGATTCATAGCCGCGACCACCGGCGCCGCCTTCACTAGCGGTATGCGCTGCGGCGCCCGGGGTGGGGTTTTGTCGAATGTTTGTGAAACCCCTTTCACCTCAATCGGTTTCGAACCACCAGTGGTGGCGATGTCCAAGCTTGCCGGTTTTGCGGAAAGCTCAACTGATTGGTCTCGTATGATTTTGAGACCATGCTCTTCTTGTGAGTCGATGGTTGGCTCCGGCAATGCAGGACGTAAGCCAAGGTAGTCGGAGGACGTTCCTTCCGGCTCAGTTCGACCAGCCGGGTTTCTCGTCATATCTCTCGGTTGAGCGGTAAGTGCGCCGGGCGAACTCGCCGGCTGTTTATAGTTTGTTTGGTAAGCACGCCGGCGCCCGATACCCGGTGCCGCTGGAGGCATGTTGCTGGATGCCAGGGGGGCTGGCGAGGGGCTGGGTTTTGGCCACTTCACCACAAGACTTCCGTCGCCGGAGACGAAATTCACGTTCTTGAGTTTATCCGCGTTGCTCGAGACGATGGCAATTCTGAACACAGGTGGATTTTCTTGAAAACGTCCAATGCGGACAAGCTTGATGCCATCTTCCGCTGCACTGCCCGTGGTGGCTCCTGGAAAGTTGTGAACGTTAATTACCTTTGTAGACCCAGGGAAGACTACGTTATTGAAGTCGGCGACGAGAACTGTGTTTCCACCTTCTCCCTGTAGAAATTGAATTATCGGACGCGGCAGAGGTTTCTTGATCGCGGTTGTGATCACCGCAGAGCCGCGCGCGCGATCTTCTTTGACATCGACGATTGTATTCAGTCCGGCACTTGATTGCGCCATAACGGCGCAGGGGCTGCAAGATATTAAGGCGATTAAAAATGAGAGCTGAGCAATCCGCACGATATTCTTTTTAACAGGTAAACATTGCAACATGAATGTACCTTAACTTTCTAGTGCGGAGCAATTCTAACACTGACGCCAAGGCGCTCCAAAGGTTTCCGAGCGCTGCTTGAAAACTTGCGCTCCTCGAATTTGCCACCGCCGGTGAAGCGTATATTAAATACGCTTTGAGAAGACCACTAATAGATCCTGATAAATTACCAGAAGCTGACCGGCTTGCTGCTTTGCAAGCGGCGGACTCAGGCTGGTTACTAGAAGGGGAGTTTACGGAATGGATCCTACGAGTCTAATGTACGCGTGCTTAGGGGGCGGCTGTGCTGCACTCCTTTATGGTGCCTATGCGGGCCAAAGCGTTCTTAAGTTGTCGGACGGTAACGAGAAAATGATCTCGATCGCCACCGCGATTCAAGAGGGCGCTAATGCCTACATGCGCCGTCAATACATGACGATTGCCGGTGTCGGTGTATTGCTTGCCATTATTATCGGCGTCACGCTGGGTGCAACGACAGCAGCCGGATTTGTGGTCGGCGCTGTTTTGAGTTCACTTGCCGGATTTATCGGAATGTATGTTTCGGTTAGAGCTAACGTTCGAACAGCAGAAGCTGCGCGAACCGGACTTGATAAAGCTCTTGCAGTTGCTTTCAAAGGTGGCAGCGTTACCGGTCTTCTCGTAGTTGGTCTAGGTCTTCTCGGAGTTACCGGTTTCTACGCAGTAACCAGAGACGTCGCCGCGCTTGTCGGACTCGGTTTTGGCGCAAGCTTGATTTCTGTTTTTGCAAGACTTGGTGGTGGCATCTACACCAAAGCTGCCGACGTCGGCGCCGACCTGGTCGGTAAAGTCGAAGCCGGAATTCCTGAAGACGATCCGCGCAACCCGGCTGTAATTGCCGATAATGTCGGCGACAACGTCGGCGACTGCGCAGGCATGGCTGCTGACTTGTTCGAAACATACGCCGTGACCGCGATTGCAACGATGCTTCTTGCGCACCAAGTGTTCGCCAAGACAGTGGAAGCACAAACCGCCGATGGTGGCATGTCGACTGTACTTTTGTTCCCCCTCGTACTGGGTGCTATCTCCATCGTCAGCTCTGTTGTCGGTGCGATGTTCGTTAAACTCGACGCCAGCAAAAACATCATGGCTGCTCTGTACCGTGGTCTCATCGTGGCTGGTGTTCTCGCCGCCGTCGGTTTCTACTTCGCGACCAATCAAATGATGAGCGGTCTCGAACTTAACGGCGTCCCGGTTGAAACCTGGAAGTTCTACGTCGCTTCTCTCGTCGGTCTGGTTGTTACCGGACTGATCGTATTTATCACTGAATACTACACATCAACGAGCTTCCGTCCCGTCAGGCACATTGCCCAGGCTTCGGAAACCGGTCACGCAACTAACATTATCGCTGGTCTTGCGATCTCGATGGAAGCAACAGGCTGGCCGACGCTCGTTATCGTTGCCGGTATCCTCGTCTCGTATGGTCTCTGCGGAGTTTTCGGTGTGGCACTAGCGGCGATGGCTATGCTTTCAATGGCAGGCATCATCGTTGCAATCGACTCTTATGGTCCAATTACCGACAACGCTGGTGGTATCGCTGAAATGGCTGAGCTTCCGAAAGAAGTCCGCGCCGTCACCGACCCGCTCGATGCTGTTGGTAACACCACTAAAGCCGTGACCAAAGGCTACGCTATCGGTTCTGCAGGTCTGGCTGCTATCGTACTGTTCAGCTCCTACACCGAGGAGTTGAAAATGGCTCTAGCGAAAGCCGGTTCCGCCACCACAATTACATTTGATCTCTCTAGCCCATATGTTCTTGCCGGTTTGTTCCTCGGCGGTTTGATCCCGTTCTTGTTCTCCGCAATGGCTATGGAAGCTGTCGGTAAAGCTGGCGGTCTGGTTGTCGAAGAAGTTCGTCGTCAATTCAAAGCCATCCCCGGCATCATGGAAGGAACTGCGAAGCCTGACTACGCAAAATGCGTGGACATCGTAACGACCTCTGCGTTGAAACAGATGATCGTGCCAGCACTTCTTCCGGTTCTGACACCGGTTATCATCGCGATGCTTGGTACGTTCTGGTTGTCGAAAGCGCTTCCGGGCGAATACGCTGCTGCGAAAATTCTCGGTGGTGTTCTCGTCGGAAGTATCGTGACCGGCATCTTCGTTGCCATCTCGATGACCTCTGGTGGTGGCGCCTGGGACAACGCTAAGAAGTACATCGAAGACGGACATCACGGTGGCAAAGGTTCGGAAGCTCACAAAGCTGCCGTCACCGGCGACACCGTAGGCGACCCGTACAAAGATACCGCCGGTCCGGCAATCAACCCGATGATCAAAATCTTGAACATCGTGGCACTGCTACTGGTGCCGTACCTCGCTCTGTAATTTTTGCGGAGTTAAGCACTTCTCTCTGGAGTAACTGTGCAGATCAGAATTGCCAATCGGCAAGATGAACCTGAGATCCGGACTTTTGTAGACACGATCTATCAAAAGTCCGGATCGTCTTTAAATATCGAAGAGCAGGATTCCGACCTGCGAAACATGGAAGCCAATTATTTCGGCAAAGAGGGATTGTTTCTCGTAGCCGAGGACAATGACAAAATTATTGGCATTGCCGGGGCTAGAAAAAAAACGGAAAAGGTTTTGGAATTCAAACGGTTGATGGTGTCGGATGATGAAAGAGCCGACCAGATATTGAACGAGATGATCGACGTGATCGTTCAATTCGCGCCGCGCATGCTGTTTGAACAGATTGAAGTGACTGTCCAGAATGGACCCGGTAGACTCAATCAGCTTTTATCTACTAAGGGTTTTAAATCCGGCGGGCAAAACGAGGTCGCTCTCAGTCTGGCTGTCACGCCTGACTTCTAATCTGGGGAAGCATAAGTTTTTTCGAGACAAGCTATTGTTTCCGTTGTACTATGTCGAAAGGGGCATACGACGAAAATACGACGAGGCTTTCATCTTGCTAAAGCGCGCCCAATCTTTTTTGCTTAGAAGTCTTGCGTTGTCGCTCATAATTAGCGGCTTAACCGTTCCACTCACCTCATGCGGATTCGTCGAGAAATTGCAGACCGCAAATTTATTGTGGAAATATACCGCCCCTCAAAAATCTATCTGGTCCGCCGAAGGGGCTGCTGAAACTCCGCAGGTAAAAGGCGATCGCATTTTTTACCTGGGAGGCTATCCGTGGAACAATCAGATATTTTTGAACTGTATCGATCGAGTGACCGGCAAAAAGGTCTGGTCCAGTGACGACGAGATAAAACAGTTCAAGCTTACGGACACACAGGTGTTCGCTACTGCCCGGCAAGATTTATTCAAACGTGAGCCCGGCCGTGCAACGAAAGTGTGGGTGCGGGCCTATGACTTGCCTACCGGTAAGCTGCAGTGGAACCGCTTCGTCATGGCCGGAATCGACGGTGTGAAAGTAGTCGCTGTTGGCGAGCATGTGTTTTGTACTTCCGACAATCAGCTGTACGCGCTTGATAAAACAAACGGAAAAGAAGTATGGGTTGCGGATTCGGGCGTGTATCCGTCTATCGCGCCCAATCTATTGATTACCGATAAGTACATCATCGCTGAGTTGCAGGACCGCACGATTGGATTTATAAATCCTAAAACCGGAAAGACTGAAGACAAGCTTGTTTTAAATCAGATACGTGCAGATCAGGCAAGGGCGCTTATAATCGATGGCGACTTGCTGATGGTGGCAGGTTCCGATGGCACTTCGACTATAGTCAATATCAGCAGTCAAAAGTTGATCGGTCCAGTTGAAACAGAATGGATAAGTTCGAAAGTTCATATCGAAGACAGCGTTGCTTACTTCTGTAATTGCAACGGTAAGCCAGCGGCTTCGCAGCAAATCTCACCGCAAAATGACATCTTCCACTTTTGCGCCCTCGATTTGAACACTGGAAAATATCTGTGGAAGACGAAAGTTGACGCGGGCATAAAGGCGAAAGCCTTGATTCTATCTGACAAAGTTTTCGTCGGCACCGCCGGTGATGGCGACAATTTCTTGTACACCCTCGATCGAAAAACCGGCGAAGTAGAAAAGAAAGTTGCGCTAGAGAATACCCTTTCAGGCGCAATTCTGGCAAACGGTTTGATTTATGTGAATGCCGGTTCTTTACTGGCAATTGAACCGAGCACCGGCAAAATCGTCTGGCAGTTTAAACCGCAAAAATTCAAAATGGACAGCGAGCCTGTCTTTCAAAACAACGTAATTTACGCGGTCGGGCAAGATTCGAATCTTTATGCGTTCAACCCAGTTTCCGAGAAGAAAGTGGCGACAAACTAACTGGCTAAAGTAGCGATGCGATCAGATCGAAGTAAGCGGCAATATCGTTCCTCGAAATTCCGTCCTGAGAACTGTCCTCCGCGGCTTCGACTATTTGCTCGTGATTATTCAACAGGAAAGTAATAAGCGACTTCTCTCTTTCGCTGATAGAGGGTGAGTTAATTGCGTTCAGCAGCTCTTCACGCTCGATGAAACCATTTCCGTTAGTGTCGAGTTGGTCGAAAATCAAGTATGCATATGTTTTGATCTCGCCGAAATGTTCTCCGAGATCTTCTCGCTTGTAGTCGTTGAACCATGAGTTCTGGAAGTTTTCGTCTGTCACGATTTGCCTCACAAGTTGACAGCAATATTTTGCCCATCACTGCCATACTTTTGCAAGGACCATGTTGACTCACTTCCCGTCTTGTGTTTTGCTACACTGAGAACGGACCGCCGCAAAGGCGTTTGCCAGATTGATGCAATCGCCAGGCACCACATTATGACGTGTGTCACTTTACGTGACTGCTAGTGAGCGAGGAAAAGTCATGAATTCTGCCGTGATGAAACGAACTAGCGTTTGGGCCGCCACTCTGTTTGTCTTCGTTTTAACTCTTGCCGGATGCTCGTCACCTCCGGATCAGCAGCAGAAAAGCGAGCAGTCGTCGATTGGTGAGCGGCCGATTGGTTTTCTTCCGACAAGCTCCGTGCGTAGCAATACTCTCGTAGAAGTCCGGCAAAAGTACGGCGATAATTATCCGCATCAGCTCGACCCGAATTACAAGCCCAAACCGCCAGGCAAGATGCAAATGATGCCTGATGGTCTGCAGTACCAGGACCTGACGGAGGGATGGGGTCTCAGCCCGTCTCGAGATCGAAACGTCATGGTTCACTATACGGCGTACCTTGATGGAAATAAGATTGAGAGTTCGCTCGATCGCGGTATTCCGTTTCAGTTCAAAATCGGCTCCGGTAAAGTCATCAAGGGCTTCGAAGAAGGTTTGATGGGGATGAAAGTGGGCGGCTCCAGGAAGGTCATTATTCCGCCGGAATTGGGCTACGGCGTTGAGGGACACGGAAAGAAAATTCCCCCGAACGTGACACTCACCTACGAAATAAAACTGCTCAGTTGTGATCGATAGCTTGCGGCTGCCCGAGCCGATTGAAACTGTTTAAACGAAAATTGCAGCAATCTCTTCGACCGCATTGAAAAATGCGGTTTTTTATTGCATTTGTGGAATAAGAGTACTTGGTTCCTTGGGTCCTCCTGAATCGACGCGTCCACGCTCGTCCAGACGAGGAAGATTAAACGAGGGATATCAAGGGGGTACCAATTGTTCACAAATGGAGCGTATAAATAGTGAGTCGCCATCTAACTGGGTTTTGGCTCTCCCTCCAGCCCGCCCCTTGTTCAAGAGCTGAATCCCACTTACTACCATATTGCGACTCCACTCGGAGACTAGTCGAACGACGGTTCGACTTGAGGGCTTTTTGCATGCGCATGAATCGAAAAACTGTTCTCTCCTCTCTTTTTGTGCTGTTGATCTCCATGATCTGGCTACAGTCGCCTGCTCAGGCTCAGCTTCAGAGTCAGCGCGAGTCGTTCTTGAACAAGCTGGAACACATGCAGTTCGACCACAAAGGTTATGACATCATGGACCGGAAGAGTCGGGTTCAACCGAACCCAACTCAATCGTCTACGCCACAATTCGGCGAAGGCGGTTTTGCCGGTGCCGACGGCGGTAGCGGTAAAGCTCCGACCATGAACAGTACGCCGCAGGATCAGTCGTACGCGCCGCAGGACCCGGTCCCATACAACGTCACAGGCGGCGTTCCGAACGGACAGAACATCGGACCTGGCAGTAACGGACCCTGTTTCCCTCACTGGCAATGCGAACCTCCGGCTCTGTCCTCGACCGCTCCGGTACCGCCAACTGACAAACATTTGACCAGTTCTCCGGTCGTCAAATCACAAGCTCGGATGCCGAACCCGGAAGCGGGTGCGGTTTTAGCTCTTATGTCAAAAGTAAATGCGAGTAATGGTATGGACCAGAGCGTTCACGCCTTGCAGCGCACTATCGCCACCGTAGCTGGTGCGGACCTTGCAAAAGGTGCTCATGCGCAAGCAAAGAATGCAGCCGCCGGTGGTGCCGGTGCCGCTCAGGGTGCATCGGAAGCGATGGCTGACGCTTTCAACCCGACCTGGTTACAGATGCTGGTTTTATCCGCGACACCACTGCCCAATGTCGCGAATGAAGCGACTGGTTCCGCCTGTAGTGCAAGCCAGCCGATCAAGACCTACAACAATTCTATTTACTTAGTCATGCAGGCTTACAAAAACATTTACCTGCCGATGGCTGTTTTGCTGTTGCTCCCAGGGGCGGTTTTGACACAAACCAAAGGTCTGGTGAGCGGTGGGATTCTGAGCAATCAAAATGACGAAGATGCAGTCAGTCCCTTCACCGGTATCTTGCGCAGTATCATCGCGATTTTCTTAATTCCTGCCAGCCAGCTGATCGTCAGCTGGACGATTGATGTTGGAAATTCGATGCAGTACGAAGTTTCCAGGCACATCAACTACCTCAACATTTATATGTGGGGTGATGAGCAGGTGTTTAGAGCTCCGATTGAGAACGCTATACATACATTGAGACCGGGAGCGAGCTTCCCTGTACTAGGTAAATTGACTGAAGGACCGGAAAAGGAATCCGGCTTGGAATCTCAAAGTCCGGCGACAATTATGTTGCAGACCCTGGTCAACTCCACTGCTGATGCTGCGGCTTTCGGACTGGTGATTCTGTGCGCATTCCAGATAGCGATGGCTTGCTACTTGCTCCTTATGGGACCAGTGGCGGCAGCGCTTTATGCGTGGCCCGGATCGACCGGTTCATTATTTACACGAGTCTTTGCCAACTGGGTTGACGCGATGATCAACCTGGCGCTTTGGCGCTTCTGGTGGTGCATCGTTCTGCTCTGTATCGATGTGCGATTGGGATGGTTAGCAGGTTTCGACATGTACACCGTCTGGGAGATGTTAATGTTCCTCGCCTTCCTGATCATCCTGATGTACGTTCCATTCAATCCGTTCGATTACAAGGCGGGCGAAATGGTTTCGCAAATTATGTCCAAGTCTGACCAGGCCGTTAACCAGGCCACTTCTAAATAACCACTACTCTGTTTGCGGGATTTGAAAATGCTTTTGATTAGAAGATGGGAGTCGGTCAAAAAATGAGTAACCTCAAAAAATTCATTAGAATCGGCGCGGCTTCCCTGACCGTCCTGGTCTCGTTGTTGATATCCAGCGCTCCGTCGCTTGCGGTCCCATACGGACCGAATATGTGGAACATGCAACAGGGTGCTCTCAGAGGCAACGGACCTCAAGGCTCCGACAATGTCTGCGCTCCCTATGTAGATTCTTCTCTCGGTGGTTCGTTTGACGCCAACGGTCAACCTGTAAGCGGTCCCTTCCCAGGTACTCTGGGCAAGACTGGATTCGTCGGTAACGCCGCAGCTCAAGGCGATGCCAACAAATCGCTGCAAGCGATGCCGAAACAGATCGTCGACGCTGAGAAACAAGCAACGACCCGACACCGCGGCGATGCCGTATCCGGTGAACTCACAGGTGCTGCAAACGGAGTTGCTCTTTCTGAACAAGTAGGTCAAGCAGCTGCTCTTGCCGGACGTACGTTGCAAAATGCTCAAGCTGGTCAGGCTCAGGCTGCAGGTGCCGCGACTGAAGCTGCCGATGTCGCCGGTGAGATCGGGCATGAGATGGCGGTGACTGCCATCTCCTACACATCGACTTTCTTGCACAACTTCACTGTTGAAGGCGGAAACCGCTGGAATCAAATCCGTGACAACATCTTTGTTCCGATGGGTGTTTTACTTCTGCTACCAGGGGCGGTGCTCTCCCAGGTCCGCGCAATCATGGCAGCAGGAAACCCTGTTCTCGGTCAAGTCAATCCTTTCGACGGAATACTGCGATCGATCGTCGCTGTTTTTCTCATTCCTGGAACCTATTTAGTATGCAACTACGGTATTGATTTGTCGAACTCGATAACCCACTCAATCGCTGATGAATACACGCGATTGTTTGGATCTGATATGTATCGAGACGCGATTTGCCATGAAATCAAAGCGATGCCCTGGCGTCTGCCTGAGGAAAACAGAAATACGATCGACATACCTGTTTCCTCAATGGGTGTGATTTTGCTCGGCAACTATACGCCGTTTGCTCAGCTTGAAGCTGACCTTATTGCTGTTAAGATCTACGATCCGTGCGCAGGAATTTACATCGTCCCTCCGGATCGCGCTAACGAAGCGGTTCCCGCTGCTGTTATGGCTGCGCGTCTGATGGCAAACAGCTCCAATGCTTCGCTGACCACTTCCTGGAGTATTCTCTGTGCATTCCAGTTAGCGTATCTCTATTATCTGTGGTGCGTCGGTCCGGTCGTTGCAGGACTCTGGGTCTGGCCGATGAAGCACCTTCGCGATGCCCTGCCCAACTGGGTTGAGGGCGTTTTAACCGTATGCTTCTGGGCTCTTTTCTGGAACACAATCGTGCTCCTGATCGCCTGCTTTAGAGGCGTTGATGAAACCGGAACCATTATTATGTTGGCGCTGAACACGCTCGCCAACCTTACTGTCAAATTCGCCTTCGACTTCGCGGGACTCGTCCGCGCCGCCGGTGGTGAAGCCATGAAGCTCGGTGAGAAGATGGCGCAAGCCGTCCAGAAAGCCGGCGGAGGCGGTAAAGGTGGTGGCGGCGGCGGTGGCGGCGGCGGCGGTGGTGACGATAAAAACAACGGTCCTGGTAACAATCCTGGAAACAATCCTGGAAATAATCCGGGAAATAATCCTGGACCTGCGCCCTCTCAACCGGTTCTGAATGCAGCAGCGACCCCTGTTGCGGCACCCGCTGCGACTCCTGGCGAAACAAGGAATAACACAGTTGTAGGCGCGCCTCTAGGCGGCCAGAATCCGACAGATCGTGGTGTTGGACCAGAAGGCCAACCACCCAAACCACCATCTGAAGTCACAAGTTCGCCTCCGATGGCCAACCAAGCTCCGACTGGTACAACCCTTCCACCAGGAGAGCAGCCCTCTCAACCTGGTGCGGATAAGGCTACCGGCGACGTGAGATCGGCAGCCGCGGAAGGACAGGCCCAGTTGACTGCTAGCGACGCGCCTGTGGTGATAGCTGCAGCCGCTAAAGCCGATGGAGGTGCGAAGCCTGGCGCCAAGCCTGGCACAAGCCCAGGCGAGGGTGGTGAGGATGCTATCAAGGAAGCCGCCAAGAAGAAGGCGGAGCTGGACGTTACCGCTGCAGCGGAAGGAAGCAAGAAGAAAGACGCGAAAACGCGTGCCCTGGCTTCTGCTACAGAGGCACCTCCCAGCGACTCACCGGTGAATCCGCCGGACAGCGTTCCTGAAGCCCGCGTGCCTGCATCTCCGGCACCAAGTCAAACTGTAATTACATCTTCGCCGCCTGGCGAATCTACTCCTCCAGCGACTCCGCCGGCGGAGCCGGGATCGAGAATAAGTCTTGCGCGTAGCGCCGCTCCTGCAGAGGCTGGTCCGCTCGTTATTTCTGCTGGTGGTCACACGCCGCAAAGTCCAGGATTGCAGGCCTCGCATGCTTCTCAGCCGCAAGCTCATAGTAGAGACGTGGCTGAAGGTCAACAGGTTGTTGCTCTCGGTAGCGGTGCTCCGACGCCGCCAGCCGGTCATGGCACGCCAATTGGAACGCCTCCGGCCGGACCGGTCGCTCACAGTCGTGACACCACCGGTGGTGTGGTTGGACCTGTGCACACGGGTACGCCTCCGGCAGGCACTGTACCGGAAGGTACCGCCGAGAAGCCGGCAGGAGCAAATCCTCCGGGTTCATCAGTTCATCAACGTGACGCTCACGGTGGAGTCGTCGGTTCCGTTCCTTCAGGAAAACCGCCGGCAGGTCCTTCACCGGCCACAACCACGGAAGCGCCGGTTGGCGGTCATCCTCCAGGTGCGCCAGTTCACAATCGCGACGCCCACGCTGGAGCCGTCGGACCAGTCGTCAGCGGTAGCGCTCCGGCGCATCCAGCTGAAGGCGCGCATCCGAAGACAGTCACTCCGCCTGCCGCTCCCCTCACTGGTGGTGAGCATAAGCGCGATATGCATGGTGGCTCAGTCGGTCCACTTGGAGGGGCTGCTTCAGTCTCTCCAGCTCCGGACGAACATCCGAGTGCTTCAGCACCTCCTTATGGATCAGGCTCCACGACGATTCCGGTCGGCAGCAGACCTGCTCCGGGCAGTAGTCATCCAAGAAGCAGCGCCGAGGGGCCTGTAGTCAATCCTCCTACCGGCGGAATCCATCCGCGAGCCAGCGCTCCGGAAGGTCCTGCAAGCAGCCCGATGATCGGCGGAAGCCATCCTCGAAGTGGTGCTCCTGAGGGGCCAGTAGCATCCCATCCGACGGGTGCAACCACACCTCCATCCCAGCCGATTCCGAGTTCGAGTCCGGCATCAGCCTCGTCTCCTGTGACGCATGGCAAGCCTGTTCCGCATCAACCCGGGGGTACCCATAAGCGCGAAGCCGCAGAGGGTCAGGTCGGTAGTGTCCCTGGAACTGAACCCATATCCAGTCCCACTGCTCCTGGACCGATCGCTGCAGCACCACATTCGTCCGCCCCTGGACCCGGTTCCACACATGGAGCCCCAGGTGCTCATCAGACCTCAGGCAGCCATCAGGCTGCTGGCGGGCAGACTCATCAACGGTCAGCACAGGACGGTTCGTCTCCGACTGTCGGCTCATTGCCGCAGCCATCGACTGCCGCTCCTCATGATGCTGGCTACGTGCCGGGTGGTGGTGTCAGCAGCGGCTCTCCATCAGCTCCAACGCCGATGCCGACTTCTGGACCAATCCATACAAGTGGAAGTCAGTCACACAAACGTGCGGCTGCGGACGGACATGTCGCCACTCCGGGACATAGTGCGCCGCATGCGAGTGCGCCGGGTGATAGCCATCAGTCAGCTTCGCATCAGTCGAGTACTCCTGTTGTAGGCTCTTCACAGCCCATGCCGAGTGCGCCAGGACATTCTGTTGGACCTGCTCCGACAGTAGGCCAGGCTCATTCCAGGACTGCTGGTGATGGACCTGCAGATTCGATGCCTAAACCGACCACCGCGTCGCATTCTGATCCTTCATATACGCCTACTCCGTCGCATCCGCGCGAGTCAGGTGGAAGTGATGAAATCGTCGCTGGTGGTAGCGGAAGCTCCTCAGCATATGGAAGCCAGGGCTTCACAGCTCCAGCTCCATCGCAGACCTCAGCATCATCGACTCCGAGCCACACTTCTAGTCACAGTCCGAACCCAGTGGTTTCTCGTGATTCGTCCGGAGGACCTGCCCATAGCGTGACACCAGGTCACGTCGAGCAGGGTGGTACCGGCAGCGGTGCTAATCAGTCGGCTGGTGGAACCTCTTCCGTGAGCCCTCCATCAGGAAACCAGCCTGGAATCGGCAACGTGTCTGCAACTTCGGGTGGACATCCGCAGTCCACTGGTGGCTCTGGCGGTGACGTGCCCGCGCCGACCCATACATCACCATCGGATCCGTCCTACAATCCAGTAGCGTCGCGCGATTCATCAGGTGGTTATGAAGTCGCAAGCGGTCATGGTGGCATCGCACCTTCTGCATCGACACCGGGTGTTTCACCTCAGCCGAGTCAGAGTGCCCACTCTTACACGAGCGGATTTTCACATCCAGCCACTCCAGCCGATTCTACATCTGCTCCCAGATCTGGCGGATCGCAAGACCAGGCGCACAGCCCGACGACTCAACGTGACGCCGTAGCTGGTTATGAGGTCGGCACTGCATCCAGCGGTGGCTCAGTTACTCCGCAGGTCGGACCTGGTAGTGTTCAAACCAACAGCGCAACACCTGGTAGTGCTGCTCACTCCGGCAGCTCTAGCTCGCCGACTGGTAGTTCTTCGCCATCTGGTGGCATACCGGCTCAGCCCGGAGGCACCCAGTACAGCGAGAATCTGTTTAGTCACTCAGCTACGCAAGAGTATCTGCAGTCGACTCAGCAGTACACGAGCAGTGATCCGGGGGCGGCAGGTTCTGACCGACCGTATGGTTCCGAACCTGCCCAGCGATTCGACCGCGGTGTCACCGAATCTGGTGCCCAGCCTAACTTCAATGGCTCATCAGATTTGATGCCGCAGCCGTCCTCGTCTCCGCAAAACGCTCATCCCGGCAGCGGCGGTATGTCATCTCATGACACACCGGCACCACCCGGACACCTGTCCGCTGATCGCCAGGCGACTTATGGTGATAATCAGGAAATGACTCTCCGTAATGAGACGGTCGCGTTTATGCAGGACAAAGCGCACGATGCTGAGGCGAAGAATCGAGCGGACCTCGAAACTATGAGTCGCGATGTTCATGATGCCCAACCAAGAACTCCTGGTGTCGCTCCTGGATACGTCCAGGTCAACAACACGAATTCTCCAGTTGTGCAAAAGGACACGCCATCTCAACCACCTAAAGCTGACCTCGCGAAGAAGGCACAGGATGAGAAGACTGTTATAGTGCAGGCTCAGCAAGCCAAGCCGCCGGAACGCAAGTCGACCCAAGATCTAGAGCCTCAAAGAGGCGGACTTGATCGCGGCAAGAAGAAAAAGAAGGGTCAGAAAGGCAACAGTTTCCTCAACGCACTTGGAAGAGCTAACTCTCCCCAAGCGAGTGAAGGAGACGAGGACGACGACGAGAACGCCGACAAGTCCGAGGAATAAAAACTGACGGCGGATCCAAATCGGGTCCGCCGTTTCATTCTCTGCATAGAGTCATTCTCCCGGCGGCATCAAAATTCTTGCAATTGATACGTGGCAGGATAGCCGTCTGCTCATTCCGCATGAGGCATGACTCGGTCAACAGTTCCATACCGCAGAGCACGAAGATTCTCTGCTGAGAGGTGTTAAGGACCGAGGGCTTTTAATTTTGCTTCAATCGGTTTCAGTTCCACAGCATTATTTGAAGCGCGTAGCACCGTCGCGTAATTGGTCAGCACCTGTCGCAAGACCGTACGATTCTCGCCTTTCTCGACTAGAGGTAATGCTTTCTTGAAGTTCAACGAGGCCAATGAGAAGTTGTAGGTCATCGCAGCAATTGAACCGAGATTTGCATAAAAGCTACCGAGGTTTGATGCTACTGCCTTGTTGGAGGGGTCCAGCTTCAGAGCCTCGGTCCATTTTGCCTCTGCAACTTTAAGCTGTTGCTGTTGTAGCGCCTTTGCTGCTTCCAGGTTCAGTTTCAACGCGCGGACCTTCGGATTATTCGGGTCACCTTGAATCACTACCTGGGAGGTATCAAGCTGACCTAAACTCTCCTGGTCATAGAGCGCCTTCAACGTATTTATGTCGCGAGCTGTAAGGTCTGTTTTTTTATCTTCTAGAAAAACCGTATGGTACATAACATCATTCGGATTATCGCTATGCCCGCCCAGACCGAGAGCGTGACCGGCTTCATGTAGTGCGACCCTGCGAAGATAATTCAAACCGAGAACCTTCATGTCGCCTCTCGGAGAAACGAGAATCTTCACATCGGCATGAACTTCGTTGCTGTTTATATCCTGCTGGATGATGGTGTTCCCGCCCTCTTTGTTGCTCGCGAGATCGGAAACCTTGTCCGTAAACGTGCAACTTATCTGTGCGTTCGCGGGCGAGTCTACAAATCGAAACTGAATCTTGGGAACATTAGCGGACCAGTCCTTGAAGGCGTTTACCACCGTATTCGGGAAAGTGGGTTGAAAGCCATTCGCAGAGGAGGTTTTCTCCACGTATACAGTGACAGGTTGAGCACTAACGTCGGCCCATCTCGACCTGTTTCGGATTTCTGCGTAAAAATTGTCACCGACTGCCGCCGCAGTTTGCGTGTTTTTCGAACTGAAATTTTGATTTTGAGTGGAACTTGGAGCTGCGGTCGGAACCGACTTTTCGATTGTGATCCCTGGTGTGAAAGATTCACCTCCAGACGGATCCATCAGTTTAAATGTGGCACTGCCAGCGGTGTCCTGTCGTGGTGTGCTTGAACGCTCTGGTGGACTGTCGGCGTTAGAGGCACTACCAGCAGTGCTGTTCTGAAACGATTCCGGAGTCGAATTCTGTGGTGTGGTGCCTGAAGTTGGAGGTGCGATCTCTGATTCGGGTGGGCCATCCGGTGTATCCGAAGTATCCAAGCCGCTGCCGCTTGGACCGACTTCCTTTTGCAGCTGGTCCATCATATTGGACAAACCTGAGTTCCAATTGCCACCGGCGCTGCCGGCTGCTGGCTTCTTCGCGCCTGCTGAAACTGGTTTGTGAAGCGGCTTCTTGGATGGCGCTGCGAAAACGGCGAGTGACTGCGAGCCTAACAGGAGCAAAGTTACGCTTGCCGCAAAACTGATTTTCATATAAAGCTGTTTAGTGAGACAACTGAGACGGATGCACCCAAGGCGCATCATAGTTGGCTTTCGGATGATTATTAATCCAGTTTGGCGACGTGGCAATTAGAATGCCTAGCAAAACCGTTATCCATACCGTGCGATATGTGACTGGAAGACTCGTCATAACAGAGCTCCTTGATAGTTCGCGTGCCAAATTGCCGCTCACTATTCACCTTCCCGATGGGCGCTTGTATCAAACTCCTTGGGATCTCTACATCCTATAAATAGCGCGGTTTGAGCCTATCGTTCGGTCACTGCAACAAGCGCGAATGGTTTTCAACATTATTTATTCATTCATCCAGCTCGCCCTTCCTTCCTTCCTTCCTTCCTTCCTTCCGTTCGTTCGTTCACGCTTTCATTAATTCGCTGGTAAATATCTCTACAAAGACGTACGGGACCGCTCACACGATCCCGCACCCACTCGCTGCTCACTAAAAAAATCAGTCAAGTAACTTCTAGTTGAGAAGTTTTCCGTATGCATCCTGATGGGTCAGATTCCCTGATGCGGTCTGGGTTGCTGTCGGATAGTCCGCGTAGATCTTGGCTTGCGTCTCTCTGGACATCAGCTGACCATTTACGTTTTCCGATGCGCCTGGTCTCTTGTATGCAATTTTTGCTGAGACGTCGCGGGAGCTTCTCGAAGGCGAAAGTGACTTAGCGACCGCGGTTCGGGGTAAGATGTCGCATGCCGGATTGTGCGGCAGAGCGGCTCTTTGTGGTTTCAGGTAGTGAAACTCTTTTCTTTGTACAGGGGCGGCTGAGGTAGCTTGCACTTTCGTTCTTTGAGAAGGGGTTGCTTGCACCATGGAGGTGACAGGCGACCAGTAAAAATGTTTGAGTCCGGCGTTGCCTTTGACCAGACCAGTTTCCCAGCCGGCGTTTGTTTTTGCGCCGATGGTGTAACGGATGCCAGGTCTCATTTGATTGCGGACACTTTCGGGCAGGTTATTGAGCATTTGTTGCTCTTCGCTCACTTGCGGCGCAGCCTTCGCTGCTGGAATTTCTTGAGCTTGTGCTGCGTTAGTAAGAATCAGGCTGGAAACGGCGACTAAAGCTGCATGTAAGAAAGTCTTGAGTTGCATAAATAGCTTCCCTCTTTCGGAAATAAGAACGGCGGTAAGGACCGAGGGGGATTTCTGGCTGTTGGTAAGGGGTTGTTGCCAAGAATCAAGATGGCTCTAATTTACGGGGAATTTGTACCTTTTTGGTACCCAGATCGGGGGTCAAGATTAAATCGCTCCCGATGACTACAGTTTAGCCCAGTCGACGTCAGCGGAACGTGACATAAGAAAGGTAAGGCGCACCTCTTAGGGTCAGTTCCCCTGTTAAGGGACACATTTTGTTGGCTTTTCGGGCTCGAAACGAGAGCGAAAGTCCCGAAAGAGTGGCTAGATGACTCTTTCGACAAATCCCCTATTAGGGGAACCTCTCCTAAGAGGCGTGCGGCTGATCTGTTTAGCCTTGAGCAAACCTTCGTAAATCGAAATCTGGAGCAAAGACCCCGACACGACGAAAAATGCCTGAGCCTGCGCCTGATAAAGTGTCCCGAAACGTTGGCCTGAGTGGCACAATATCGCTTGCAGGGAAGAATAACTATAGGTTTGAGCTCAATATGATTGATGCTCGCTAAATCTATAGTAGATTATTCTCTTCAAGGGATAACGGACCTCTACATTCGATGGCAAAAATTCTGCTTGTTGAAGACGATAAGAACCTGGCAGGTACTGTTCAGGAGTGGCTAGAGTTCGAGCATTATTTGGTCGAATGGGTGGAAACCGGCATCGACGCCCTCGACATGATGAAATCATATAAGTATGACGTCGTGGTTCTCGACCTTACTATTCCTAAAATGGATGGCATCGAGGTTTGCAAGCATTATCGCGCTCAAGGCGGTCAATCGCCCATTCTTATATTGACTGGTCGTGGAACCGTTCCCGATAAAGAAGTTGGATTTGACGCCGGCGCTGACGACTATTTGACGAAACCTTTTCATTTAAAGGAACTGTCGGCGCGCATTCGCGCATTGCTCCGCCGTCCTTCTACAATGTCCGGAGAAGTTCTTGAAGCTGGTGATCTGGCACTCGATATCGTCTCGCACAGAGTCACCAAGGGCGGTGAGGAAATTCACTTGCCACGAATGGAATTCGCGCTTCTAGAGTTTCTAATGCGTCATAAAGGTCAAGTGTTCAGTGCAGAGGCGCTTCTAGACCGCGTCTGGACCGCCGATTCAGAGAAATCGCCAGAGACAATCCGAACCTCGGTGAAAAAGCTGCGCAGCAAAATCGACACCAAAGGTCAGCAATCGCTGATCAAAAACGTTCATGGTGTCGGCTACAAATTAGAAGAGTAGTTCCGCCCTTTTTAAGTTGCTCGCGTCTTCTGCGTAAGCGGCGACCATCTTATATGATGGTTCTAACTGGGAGGAAACCGGAATGCATCCACGCTATCTTGGCGCTCTGGTTGCACCATCCTGTCGTTGACAATTCAAGACCGGCTGATTGCAGCGTTCTATTCAAGCATTTTTCGACCAATCAACTATCGATTTGAACTCTGGCAAGTGGGCTTGTGTGTCGGCGTGTACTGTTTTGTTGTCGCCACTTTCACTGGGTGATTAAACCGCGTTCGACTACTTTAAAATAATGGCGAAATGCTGGAGTTTTCGAACGCTATGAAAAACGAATGGTCGCTGGCAGACGTGATTCGTCTGATTGACGTGGTTAACAATAAGCGGACGGGTAGTTGTGCAGGTTCTCATTCGGAAGAAGCAGCCACCGCGGAACAGCAGTTGAACGAAGCGTTCGGGACAAATAATCTTCTTGCGGTCTACGGAACTCTGGCTCCCGGTCGTCAGAACTACCACATCGTGGAACCGCTCGGGGGAGATTGGTCCGAGGGAATTATCGAAGGCAACTTGCAACAAACGGGATGGGGCGCGACTCTCGGTTATCCCGCTTTCCGTCCGCAATCAGGCGGTCCTGTTCACAAGATTAAACTTCTGAAGTCTCGCGCCCTTGCATCAGGATGGCAGCATGTCGATGACTTCGAAGGACCCGAGTATCAGAGGATTCTGGTCCCCGTGTTCCGTGTTGAACTGGAAACGAGCGAGAAGGATGCACGTAGGTTGTTAACCGTTGCCAATTTGTATGCGGCAAAAGATGATGCTCCTTAATTTGCTGCCACTACAGGCGGTGATTAGTTTTTATTTCTGAGCCTTCATCGCTCGAATATTCGATTTGACAGTATGTCCTGTATATACTGTAGTGGCACTGTCACGCCAATAAACCTTAGTATTTCATTCTTTATATATAATTGAGCACTTTGTGGCAGTAATGCTGAGGGGAGATTCTGTAACTGTCACGTGAGGCGAGAATCATTGTTTCAATATGGATGCGACCGCGAAGCCTTTATTATGCTGAATTTTAAGCGATCTGTGGTGTTTTGCTTGAACCGTGACAGTAATTGTATGTGCTGTCAATTTAATGTCAAACTGTAACGGTTTGATATCTCTGGAATTCAAGAACGGGAGTCTGAAACACAGTCATAGAAAGTGTTTGCGGTGTTTCGGGAGCGGCTGTTGATGGATCTTGACAGCATGACAGTTTTGCTGGACAATGCTGTTATGGTTGCTGAACGCAAATCATATTCCCTGAACGAGTTAAGTGATGAAGTCGCCCGCCTTCTGAAGGATCGTGGATTGATGAACATCCAACACGATCAGCGCGTTTCAGCGGCTCCCGATAAGCGAACAATCAGGTATTACACCACCTTAGGTTTGCTCGATCGCCCGAACATTGAGGGGCGGCAAGCCAAGTATGGTGACAGGCATGTTATGCAGCTGGTGGCTATCAAAGCCTTGCAGAGCGTAGCGCTGCCGCTTTCCGAAATTCAATCGATGTTGTACGGGCTCACCGAAGACGAGCTTGACCACGTCATTGATAACGTTGCTGAGTCTATCCGCGTTAAACAAAAACTGTTCAAGAAGGAAACATTTAAAACAACCCGATGGAGAGAGCTAGTCATAGAGCCAGGATTGAAGCTGGTAGTCGAGGATGACTGGCAATCTGAAATGGATGAATCTCTCCTGTTCGAGCGGTTGAAGGCTGCTCTGGATTTACTTAAAAAAGCTGGTTCCGACGGAGGATCCGTTGATGAGAGAGATGACGAATGAGTTTGCGTATGTAGAATTTCTCGAGAAAATGAGAAACGAGTTCGAGCGAAAATTGGGTTCCTTGAGAGCCGGACAGGGAGCCAAAACGATAACGTTACCTCTCGATTCCGTGGACATAAAAGCAAGCGTCGTTGGACGCGTCACCGAAGTAACGATCACACAAGTTTTTAAAAACCCCTATAGCGAACACCTTGAGGCGGAGTATATATTCCCGCTTGCCGGCTGTTCCTCAGTCAATGCGTTCAAGATGCACGTAGCAGGACGCACTGTTACAGGGACGATTCAAGAGCGGCGCGCCGCCCGTGAAGAGTATCAACAAGCACTTTCTGACGGCAAGCGCGCCTCTCTTCTGGAACAGGAGCGGGACGATGTTTTCACTATGCAGGTCGGAAACATACCCCCGAATGAAAAGATCACGGTGGAAATTAAATACACCGAAAAGTTGGAATTTTTTGAAGACGGAACCACTGAATTGAGACTGCCTCTGGTAGTCGCACCGCGTTATGTTCCCGGCGAGCAAATTGCGAGGGAACAGGTTGGAGACGGAGTGAATTTTGACACTGACATGGTGCCCGACGCCTCCCGGGTATCACCGCCAAGATTGGCGGAGGGAGTAAACCCTGATGTGCAATTATCCATCGCCGTGGAGCTAATTCCTGATCAGTCAGCGAGCCGGGATCGGCTGTTGAACAGGATTTCCAATCTGTCCTGCTCGCAACACGCGGTAAAATCCAGCACGGATGATGGTGCCATACTGGTAACTCTCGCGAAAGCTAATGAACTTTTGAACAGAGATTTTGTTCTTAAGTGGAAACTTGTCGGCGAGAGAATGGCATCATCGGTGGTGCTCTATAAAAAGGCAGGAGTGAACGGCGCTAGCTTTGAAGAAGCTTATGGCATGCTGTCTCTCGTTCCTCCTGCCTTCACGGGCGCGCGGCCTGCTCCGCGTGATGTGGTCTTCCTCGTTGACCGCTCCGGTTCAATGATGGGCGACAAAATGGCTTATGCAACAAGGGCGTGCTCCATGCTTCTTTCGACGCTGGGCCCGGATGACAGATTTGCGATCAACGCATTCGACGATTGTTGCGATTGGTTTTCTAAAGGGAAAAGCCTTGGTGTGTGGGACTACGTAAATGCAAATCTTGATGGCATTGAGGCTGGCTCTGATTATCTGCGCGGTATCGAGGCACGCGGTGGTACCGAGTTAGCCAAAGCCCTTGGCGAAGCCCTTAATTTGATCAATGCGAATAAATCGAAGGGCCGCATGCCCGTGATTGTCATTTTGACCGATGGTCAAGTTGCAAATGAGTCTCACATTTACAAGATGGCTCAACATGCCGGCAGAGATACGCGAATATTCACGATTGGAATCGACACGGCAATCAACAGTCCATTGCTGAAACGCCTGGCCAGTCTTGCTGGGGGAACGTCCACATTTGTCGGACCAGGTGCGCAATTGGAAGATGCGTTGATCAATGTCGGTCGAGAGATCGGCGCTCCACTTGTTACTGATCTAAAAGTGGAGTGCCTCACAGGTGGTATCAACATCGAAAGTCTAGCGCCCGGGCGTTTGCGCGATCTATTTGCTGGTAGAACATCTGACGGTTTATTCAAAATTCAAATCGATAAGGATAAATGCGGTCCCCTGAAGTTCAAGGTCACCGGCAAATTGTCCAATGGCAGAAGGTTCAGCGAAGAGGTTGACGCCCAGCTTGTTGATGACGAATCGATTTCCCGGCTTTGGGCTCGCGAGTACATAAAGGAATTGGAAGACGATTTTCGAATTAAACCTGCGCGTCATGAGTCCATAAAGAGCGAAATCATTGAACTCTCGTTGAAGTTTTCCGTGCTTACAAAGTTTACGGCTTTCGTGGCCGTGGATGAAGCAGAGATCGTCAATCAATCCGGCGAGCTACGTCAGGTGGTGCAGCCCGTGCATTATCCAGATCAATGGCAAGTGCAATCGGCTACAGGTTTTTGGGGCAGCTCTTTTGGTTGTGCCGCACCTCCTCCCGGCACCGCATATGGTGTTACGGGAGCGTCTTCCGGTGATCTCTTCGGTTTTTCTGGGGCAGATTCGAGCGCTGTTCGTAAGGCGAGTAAACGAGCCGATATGCAACAGGGCTGGGGAGCTTCGGCTGGCGCTTGGAACGACTCGATGGAAACTTGGGGCGCGCCGATGGACGAAGCCGGCTCCTCTACACGGATGCGCTCAACATCCTCCTCTGACAGTTTCGGTTACTCCGGTATGAACACCAGCGGCGATGCTCATGGTAAGAGTTTGGCCGATAGCATTCGCGAACAGATTGCCAATTCACAGAACATCACTGAGTCAGCCGCAGTGAGTTGGTCTTCGCCGGATTCCGAACACTCGGTCCCACCCTCGTTGCCACAAAAGCCGGCTTCTCAAAATGATTCGGCGCTGTCGTCTGTTTGGTCCACGATGAAGAAGCTGTTCAAGAGTTCCGACCAGAAGGCGAATACGCCGAATGGTGCACCGGTTAACCGGGTGATAAACGCGCTAATCTCATTCAGAGAGGGCTGGGTTGCTTCCTGGCTTGAACTCGGCAAGGGCATTTTGCCTGATGCCGACGAAATTGAACGGATTCGCAAAGAGCTGGTCGAGGCACTTTCCGATCATCCTGTTGGGTTCGAGGTACCGCTGCTCAATAAGTTTTTGCGGTCTTCGGCAATTGATTATGTGGCTGCACTTCAGGCTTCTGATGTGACGGCACCGGCTATCTACAAGTCGCGCAGTCGATTCCATGACGGTTTCGTCGACGCGATGGTGGAAGCCGAGGCTGCCATATTGCAAGTCCAGGGCAGGCAGGGCGCCTTCTGGGAGTCCAATGTTTAGACATCGATGCCTAGCCAGCAGGAATGTTGATGACAGTAACACTCGAAGCTAGACAGAGTCTGAAGTTGAGGTCGAGACGAAGTCGAACCTTAGGGGTTACGAACGACTAGAAAGCGTAAAAGAACGGGAGCCCCATCCTCCCGTTCTTTTATCCATTTGGATACAGCACATTTGTCAAAAACTTGCCGGGCGCGAAACCGGTCAATATGCCGGTTTTACAAGAAAAAAACTGTAGCACCGGCTTGGTAAAAGGTGCTAAGAATGAGAATACGAGCGGATGGGGCGTGGTAGGCGCGCCGGACGTTCTGCAACTGTTCTGCAAAATATGGAACAAGATGCCCAATATACCGTCATTCCAGACAGTATGCAGGAAATGTATCCCGTATCCTGAAGGATTAACGAGACACGCTTAAGGAAGTCTTCGAAACCAAAATGTAAAACGTTTCGATAGTTGAACCTACCTGAGAGCTAAATAAGGTGCCATGTTTTCGATATCATAGGCTTGTTAAGGGGCATGCTCAAAATAGGGTAATTCCAGTTTTCAGTATCTGACCTTATAATAAGTAAGAAGTACCTTTCAGCCTAATTTCGTGGACGGTCAAGTCGGTTAAAAGCCGACCAACATCAATTTAGAGGATTGTGCGTCAAATGCCGGATTTCAAGAAACTGTTCAATTTCACTACTCACGATATTCCGAGACCGCGCTGGAACGTACTGGACATGATCAATGTCATCAATAAAGGCACCGTGCCAACACTGGTGACCTGTGAGATTGACATGACCTGGGCGGAGAACCTGCGCTCGGAACTGAAGAAGAACGGCTACAAAACTACAGTTACTGCGATTTTGCTGAAGGCGATCGCGGTCGCACAACGTTCTCACCCGGAAACCCGAACCGCAAGACTGCCCTGGGGCAGGCTCGTGACCTTCAGAGACATCGTCGCGGGCTTCACCGTCGAGCGTTTCATCGGTTCGCAGCCGGCTGTATTTTTTGGAGCAATTGAAAACGCCGACACGAAGCCGGTCACTGACATCGCCAAAGAGCTGAGCGCCTACGCCTCATCTGACGTCGCCAATGTCGACCACCTTGATGTGCAGAATCGTTTTAACAACATGCCCTGGCTGTTCAGAAGATTTATTTTGTTCCTCGGCAGGCGCTATCCCGCCATTCGTTTGAAATACATGAATGCAACCTTCGGATTGAGCACGCTTGGAAAGTTCGGAGTCCGGATGCTGGTTCCGCCGAACGTGACCACTTCGACATTCGGTGTTGGTGCGGTTGAAGACCGTGCGGTCGTGCGTGACGGCAAGATTGAAATTCGTCCGATGATGACTCTAGCCCTCAACTTCGACCACACTGTTATCGACGGTGCACCAGCCGCTCGCTTCATGTCTGACATCAGGAACTTGATGGAAGGCGGTCTTGAGGACTATCTCAAGAACGAACTCGGTTCGTTTTCCGTGAAGGCGCAAGAGACGATGCCGGCTGCCGCGCAGTAAAGAAATCGAACGATTGCCTGCGTGTTGCTAGTATGATGCGTCACCGCATGCGGTGGCAGGTGAAACTAGTCTTTAATGCCGGCTTCTTTCAGTAAACTCTTGATTCTGTCGATTGAGTCGAGCGCGGCACGCTCTCCGGCTTCAATGGCGTTGACCGCGTCCTTGCTGCTCGTGGACATCAAGCCGATTTGCTCTACCTCTGGATGAAGAACGATATCGGCCTCCTTCACTTGCTCCTTATCAACATTCTTCAGATGCAAGGTGACGACTCGGTGGCTTACCGTGCCGATCTTCGAAAATTCCTTCTCGGGAATTTTTCGCTCTGTATCATCGAGATTGATCGCCACAATGATGTCAGCCCCCATGCTTTTCGCCTCGGATACAGGCAAGTTGTTGACCACTCCGCCGTCGACGAAGAGACCGTCATTCAATCGTACCGGTTTTCTGAGAATAGGTAGTGCGCAACTGGCTTGCAGTGCGCTTCCCAGATTGCCGCTTCTAAGAGTAACCGTCTTACCATCCAACAAATTCAGAGCGACCGCGCCAAACGGGATCTTCAGATCGCTGATGTCTCGCTCTGATTCTGGGACGTATTTGTTTAAAAACTTGCCGAGCTTATTGCCTGTATATAAGCCGTCATATCCTCGTTTTCCAAACATCCTCGGGATCGAAAACGCAGAGGACGCGAACAATCGAACTTTGAGTGGGACAGTCAGATACGAGTTCATAAGTGATTTCTTTGTGAACATCTCTTCTAGCGATTGAATAGAAATTCCAGCGCTGTAAAGTCCACCAACAATCGCTCCGACGTTAGTCCCGACAATATAATCGGGGTGAATGCCGTTCTGTTCCAGAATCTTCAGAACACCCACATGTGCTGCTCCGCGCGCGCCACCGCCGCCAAGCACGAGACCCAGCTTTGGCTCATTGGAAGCCGATAGTTTATGTTTGACGTCGTCCGTCTCCTGGGCGAACACAGAACCCGCATTCGTGCCAGACAACCACAACGCAAACATGGCTCCGGCAATGAGTGATTTCGACCAGAACATCGCTTCTTACTTTACGTCCAGATCCACTGCATACGCGCTGGAACAAACCAGCCCAGCTTCGAAAGCGCCTCGTCGAGGCTGACATTCTTTTCTTTGCAGAATGCGAGCGCTTTGACCGCTTGATCGGCTGACAAAAATCCCTGTTTGTACAGCGAGTATGTTCTCAACGCCAGGTAGAGGAACGACTCGCTGATGATGCCGGCGCCCAGAACCTTTTTGCCGACCTTGATAGAACTGTTTTCGCTCGGGTCCACAATACCGGACATCTTCGATTCGTCGGCGACACCGGAACGCACGAGCAATTCGTACGGGCTCACTGTTTTTTGCGGCGCTTGAGCAGGAGGATCCAACTCTGCGACTGCCTGATAAACAGATACTTGCCTGTCCTTTACTTGACGGAGAGCTTCGGCAGCCTGATAAGCTCTGAGCGTCCCGTTGGCTACCATGTCTTGAAGGACGATTGCCGTCTCGAGCAAGTCGTGTGTGACGAGACCCTGTTCAAGCAGGATCTGACCGAATTGCTTTTCTTTGACAAGCTCGACTTCGAGGCATTCAAGCAGATCAGATTCGGAAACAAAGCCCGCCATCGCGATCAACTCGCCGATCTTGGCTGTCTGCCCGCTCTTTTCCACGTAAAGTCCAAGCTCGAAAAGCGCCTGCTCTACGCTGATTCTTCTGTGACCAACTGCGTTTAGCGCATCCTTGGCTTGCTCCTGCGTGATCTTTCCATCACGAGCTAGAATCAGGGCGTTCAGCGCCGCTTGCATCATCCAGCTGGAGACGTCGCGGTTCAAAACCAGGATCCTTCCAGTTTGCATTCCTGTATCTTGCGCTTGGGTGACGGCTCTACCGACCTGTTCCATCGATACCATCGAGCATGACAGCAGCAGGTCAGTGAGCGGTGTAGTAATGGTTGCAACTCGACCAGTTTTTTTATGCACTGAACCCAAGACACCGATTGCGTCTTGCAATCCCATGTTGTGCTGGCGCGCCAGTCGAATGGCTCTCACCGCCAGGTCTATGGAAACAGTATTGCTTTGAACAAGTTGATGCGCCTCGAGCACGACGCCTAGTGCCGAATCCGGCATCATCTTCAGCATTATCAGTGCTCGTTCCAGCGATACGTTGAGGTTTTTCGCCGTCTTCTTTGCTTCATCCAACTGCTGCGGGCTGACCAGTCCTGTGCCGAGAACCAGCGTTCCCATCGAGTCGATTGTTTCTTTCCCTAACATTGGCGCCTTTTTTCAATTGTCGTTCTGCACAAGTTCAGATTGCGGCATTTGCTCTCTGCCTATGTGTAGTGTACCAAGAGATACTGCACCTGAAACCCCAAGTAGTCAACAAATCCATCAATTTCCGCGATCAGGTTAATTGTGGGTTGATGGGTTTTTTCCGCTGCTTCGTAATTGGTAAAATCTGGGTCTGTCGCCTTTCGGTCAGGACGAAGCTATTTGTCAAGCTTTCGTGGGCGATGAACCATTGCGTTCGCTTGTTCGCTCTGGACAGAAACCCTGTTGTTTACTGTTTTTTGAGAGGAAAAACCATGGCTAAAGCCGCCAAACCAGTTCCGAATGGGTATCACACAATCACCGCCAATTTAATCGTCGATGATGGCGCTCGGGCGTTAAAGTTCTATGCCACTGCATTTGGTGCTCAATTTGAAGATGAAACCATTTGCGTCTGCCCACAAACCAACAAAATCATGCATGCCGAGCTTAAAATCGGTGATTCGTTTTTGCATCTGGCTGACGAGTTTCCTCAGATGGGTACGAAGTCTCCAAAGAGCTATGGTGGCACACCGGTGAGCTTGTATCTATACGTCGACGATGTCGACAAATCACTGAAACAAGCTGTTGATGCCGGCTGTGAGGTTGAGATGCCGGCCACGGATATGTTCTGGGGCGACCGTTTTGCCAGCCTCAAAGATCCATTCGGCCATCAATGGGCGCTTGCTTCAAGAGTCGAAGATCTGGATCAAACCGAGATCAACAAGCGCAAAGAAGAGTTCTTCAAGCAAACAGCAGCAGCTGGAGCTAAATAGCTGAGAGGGGGCGGACAATGAATCCGCCCCCTTCGTCACCATATCCGGTAGCAAAAGAGGAAAGCATGAAAGAGTCCCTGCACGAAAATGGATACTATCGTTATGCCACCATCCACAAAGATCGCATAGTTTTCGTTTGCGAAGATGATCTCTGGGAGGTTGGAGTGGAAGGCGGTCACGCAAAACGTTTGTCTGCCGGTAGATCGGAATTTTCGATGCCGCGATTTTCGCCGGATGGAAAAAAGATTGCGTTAATCGCCAGAGAGGAGGGGCATCCGGAAGTATTCGTCATGCCTTCCAGCGGTGGCAATCCTGTTCGTCTAACCTATTTGGGCTCCGATATTTTGAACATCTCCGGTTGGTCCGAGGACGGAAAGGATATATATTTCGCGTCAGACGCTCGCTCGGCGTTCTTTCGTGAGGGTGATGCCTTCAAGATCTCAAGCGAAGGTGGTGAGCCGGTTTGTTGGCGCTGGGGTCATGTCAATTCATTCATGATCGGAAAGACTGGCGAGGTAGTGATCGGACGCAATGCAATCGATCCGGCAAGATGGAAACGCTATCGCGGTGGAACCGCCGGTGACCTCTGGATCGATCCCAATGGCAAAGGCAAATTCAAACGCCTCATAGACCTGAAGGGTAATCTGGTCTGTCCCATGATCATTGGTTCCAGAGTTTTCTTTCTCTCCGATCACGAAGGGATGGGCAACATTTATTCGTGCCGTCCTGACGGCAAAGATTTGAAGCAACATACGCACCATGAGCAATACTACGTCCGTTTTCCTTCCACCGATGGAACTCGAATTGTTTACACAGCCGGTGCAAACATCTATGTGCTTGATCCGAAGACGGGTGAAGACAAACGAATGGATGTGAAAATTCCAACGTCTACACACCAGGTTCGCCGAAAGTTCAGCGATGGACGCGAGTACCTGGAGCACTTCTCTCCACATCCGGAGGGTCACTCAGTTGCTCTCATCGCACGCGGACAGCCGATAACGATGGGAAATTGGGAAGGTCCTCCCACTCAACACGGGGTCGGCTCGGCTGTTCGCTACCGACTGGCTGAGTGGCTGCCTGACGGCAAACAGTTCGTTGTTATCAACGATAAGGAAGGTTTTGAGCGCGTTGAATTGCATCAAGCCGACCAGAGCAAGGCGCCTGAGATCGTAAGCGCGACCGAGTTCGGCAGAGCAATCAATCTGTTGGTTTCTCCGAAAGGAGACCGCGTCGCAATTTCAAATCATCGTCACGATTTGTTTGTTCTCGATTTGAAAACTAAGAAACTCAAACTTGTGGACCGCAGCCCTGCAGACAGAATCAGCGAATTTAGCTGGTCGCCCGATGGTCGCTGGATTGCTTACGCCTATGCACCGCATCCGCAGTCTTCGATAATCAGAATCGCGGATATCGATAAAAACTCGATTCACAACGTCACAGATGAGGTTCGCTTCGACACATCGCCGGCATGGGACCCGGATGGTCGATTCCTGTATTTCCTCGGCGCTCGCGAGTTTTACCCCGTCTATGATTCGGTGCGTTTCGACTATGGTTTTCCAAAGGCGATGAAACCGTATCTGGTGACGCTGCGCAAGGACGTTCCTTCACCATTTGTTTTACAACCAAAACCTGTTGTAGCCGGAAAGAAAAAGAAAGCGGGCGCAGAACCTCAGACTAAGCCTGATGGAAAAAACGGCAATTCAGTTAAAAACGCCCGTGAGAAAGCTGCCTCCAAAACAGCCGCGAGTGGTCCGGCGCTCGCCACCGCCAAAAATAAAACGGCGTTGAAAAAAATGTACAAGGACGCCCTGGCGGCTGCATACAAAGAGATTCTAAAAACAGTCGAAAGCGGTGGCACCGTAAATGGTGCGGTATCGAAAAAGGGCGCTCAACAAACGAAGGATGAAAAACAATCTCCCTCCGGCTCCAATGTTCAAATCGACTTTGACGGCATCGCTCATCGAATCCTGGCGTTTCCGGTTGCCGAAGGTCGTTACTATCAAATTCTTGGTGCGGAGAATCGCGCCCTCTTCACCGTCTACGCAGTCGAGGGCATCAAACCAAACTTCAGTTGGTATGACGGCGAGAGCGCCAATGGTTCATTGATGGCTTACGACTTCGAGGAAGCGCGAGCCGGAACGATTCAAAAAGACATAGGTCACATGGCGCTTGCCTTCGATAATCAAACTCTGTACTACAGAGCTGGACGTCGCATTCGTGCGATGGATGCCGGAGAAAAACTGCCCGCGGATGGTCGTGAGGCTGGCGCTGCCAGCGGCACCGGAAGAAAGTCCGGCTTCCTCGATTTGTCTCGCGCTCAAGTGCTGGTGACACCGCAGGATGAGTGGAAGCAGATGTATGAGGAATCCTGGCGACTGCAGAAAGAGCAGTTTTGGGACGAAAAAATGTCCGACATCGACTGGGATTTAGTCCGCGATCGCTATCTCAAGCTTCTGCCGCGAGTGAGAACTCGAGCGGAAGTTTCCGATCTTATCTGGGAGATGCAAGGCGAACTTGGTACCTCGCACGCTTATGAACTCGGCGGTGATTACCGTCGCTCTTCCTGGTACGGGATCGGATTTCTCGGATGTGATTTGAGTTTCGACAAAACCAAAAAGGGATATCGTATCGATCGCATTTTGCAGGGTGACAGTTGGGATCGTGAAGTTGCATCGCCTCTTGCTCAGCCAGGTTTGAACGTCAAGGTCGGCGATGTCATTCTTGCGGTAAACGGTACCGCCGTCGATCAGCAAACCTCGGTTCATCAATTGCTGGTCAACCAGTCGAACAAGGAAGTTCGACTGAAAATTCTTTCGGATAAAAAGGAGCGAACCCTGGTCGTTCAAACGCTGCGCACGGAGCGCAATCTGCGTTACCGTGATTGGGTGGAAGCGAACCGGCGGCACGTGCACAAAGCGACCAATGGAAAGATCGGTTACATCCATATCCCCGATATGGGACCGTTTGGATTTGCCGAATTCCATCGAGGTTATCTTTCCGAGGTCAATCGCCATGGGTTGATAGTTGACGTTCGATACAATCGCGGCGGTCACGTTTCGCCTTTGTTGCTTGAGAAACTTTTGCGCAAACGCGTGGGCTATGACGTTAGCAGATGGGGACCTCCACAGCCCTATCCACCGGAATCGGTGATGGGACCGATGGTGGCGATGACGAATCAGTTTGCCGGTTCGGACGGTGACATTTTCAGTCACTGTTTCAAGCTTTATAAACTCGGTCCGCTGGTTGGGAAACGCACCTGGGGTGGTGTCATTGGAATTTGGCCTCGGCATCGATTGGTCGATGGAAGTGTTACAACTCAACCGGAGTTCAGTTTCTGGTTTGTCGACGCCGGATGGGGCGTTGAGAACCATGGAACGGACCCTGATTATGATGTCGACATTGCTCCGCATGAATATAACGCCGGTGAAGATCCGCAGATGGCGAAGGCACTAAGTCTGGTGCTCGATCAGATGAAGAAGAAGCCGGTTAAGCTCCCGGATTTTTCGATAAGACCCAGTCTCCCGATTCCTGAACAGCTGTTGCTCAGCAAATCGAAGTCCGGCAAGGCTGCTTCCAGGACGAAAACACGGAAAAGAGGTAAGTAGATGAAGGCGTTAAAAGATCGTATTTTGAGAGACGGAAAGCATCTCGGTAACGGAATACTCAAGGTTGACGGCTTCATGAACCACCAGATCGATCCGGTGTTGATGAAAGAAGTCGGCGAAGAGTTTGCGACTCGGTTTGCGAAAACAGGTGCGACTCGCATTCTCACCGCTGAGACAAGCGGCATCGCTCCTGCTTTGTCAGCAGGTATGGCTATGAGCATTCCGGTTGTGTTCGCTCGCAAACACAAGCCGAAAACCATGGGCGGTGAGCCGCTTCGTCAGACAGCACCATCGCACACTCACGGAGGTGAGGTCGAACTGCTGGTGTCTAACGAATACCTCAAGGCGTCCGACAAAGTTTTAATCATCGATGATTTTCTGTCTACTGCAAGAACAATAAATGCGTTAGTTAAGATGGTCGCCGACAGCGGAGCTGAGCTTGTCGGAATTGGCGCGGTTATCGAGAAAAGTTTTCAGGGAGGCAGAGACGCGATTGGAAAAATTGATGTGCCGGTGGTGTCGCTTGCCGTAATCGACAACTTCGACGGAGAAACTATTGTTCTGCGTGAAGACAAAGTGGCGAATTAACGCGCTCTCGATTGTTTTGAAACCCGTTTCCTAACTCGTTTCGCTTGCTCAGGTCGCCTGTATGTGAATGGAACTGCCGGTGGTCGGCTGTCCAAACTCTGTGGCTGCGGAGCCACCGCGCTGGAAAATTTCCCAGAAACGATTATTTTGACCGGAGCTTCCCGGTGCAAATGCCAGGTCGCCCTCCATGATGTTAAAGCTTCCGGTCGCGACCGTCGCCGTTCTCACAAATCCGCCGATGCGTACTCTCACGCGGTCCCCCGGGCGGAGATCGGAAATCTTCGGGTCGTTTTGACGGATAGTGGTTTTAATGTTTCCAAATGAATCGATATAACCAATGACGTGGGATGGCGGATCTTCAATTGCAGTAGCCGGATCGAGCTTTTGATCCAGAAAGCTGTAGTCCCCCGCGACAGCCATTCCTACAATCGGCGGGAAGAAATCGCGAGAGCGGAACTGACTTCCTGCATCCTCGCATTTTGTGCTCCATAGTTCTTGTATGTGGTCTTTGACGAACGATAGCGAGAATCCTGAGTTTACGACGACGCATTGCACGCCATTTTTCAGCGTCAGGAAAAGCAGTCCCTCGCCGGCATTATTGACGCGAGCTTTTAAATTATCTTTCCTGGGCGCCGTGTTCGCAAACACCAGCAGATCTTTTGGTCTCAAATTTTCGTCCGCCATCGATAGTTGCGCAAGAATAAACCCCGTCGCAATCGTGTCGAATGGTCTGACCGAAGTTAGGTGAGTATGCGTCTGAGGCGGCAGGCAGCGGCGAAATGCTGACAAAACTTCAGACCACGCCATGTCTCCAGGTCCATAATCACAAATAAGATGGATGAGATTACTCATAACTCGATCGAAGCGATCGCCGGACTCCTTGTTGCTTGGTCAGCTATGATATGCATCAATGCTGCCGTTTGGTTTGACTAAGCACGTCTGCCATGGATTTTGGGCAGAATCTAACTGTAATTGTTTTTCCCTGAACTGGGAAGTAGAGGTTAAGTTCAATAGTGAACGAACCTGTTCAGAGTGAACCGAAGCTTGTCGAGCCCATCTGGGCGTTCGTTCGTGTGATTATCTACATATTCCTTGTAGTGGTCGGCATGCTGGGCTCCGGCAATGTTATCAGCCAGAACTTCCCCGAACTCGTAACCTCCATGGGGCTTTACGGTCAGTGTGTTTCGGAAATCGTCATGCTGACGATAGGGGCCGTACTCGCTGCGATATTCACGAGGAATGAACTGAAGAGTTTCGTCGAGGACATAGGTCTATTTCGTAATCGTGCAATACCGGAAGTTATTGTCGGTTTTTCGATCGGCATGATTATCGTTGGCACCATGTTTGGTGTCATGTACCTTTGTGGCGGCTACTCGGTCACGAAAGTCAACTGGCCGATAGACTTTGTTCCTGCTCTTGTGCTCTACTTCTTTGCCGGTCTGACCGAAGAATTTCTTTTCCGTGGATACATCTTTCGCACGTTTGAGAAATCCGGAGGGACCATTTATGCAATTATCTTCTCGTCTCTTTGTTTTGGCTTTGCGCATTTTTTCAATATGCCTGACGACGCTTCCCTGGCGTATAAAACATACGCATGTTTGATTTTGTCCTTTGAAGCCGGTTTGCCGCTTTCCGGGGCGTTTCTACTTACGCGCAGCTTGTGGTTGGCAGTGGGATTTCACTGGGCCTGGAACTTCTTGGAGGGCACCGTATTTGGTGTTGCTGTTTCCGGTACTGATGCCGGACCGGCAATATTTACGGCACACATGACCGGAAATCAGTACATCTCCGGGGGCGTATTCGGTCCCGAAGCCGGCCTGCCGTTTTTCACCGTCGGCGTATTGACCGGTCTGGGAATGATATTCCTCGCGCTCAAACAGCGAAAATGGTCGCTTACTGCTGGGACAGATATTGGTCCAATTTCACGGACAGATCTTTAAGCTTGAATGGTTTCTTCAGATAGTCGTTGGCGCCGGCATCAAGACATGCGCGTTTTTCCGTCGACGAATCCATGCCCGTGAGCATAATAATTGGAGTCGTGCCGCCGCCCGCCCGAAATTTCCTGCAAATGTCCGGGCCTTCGATGCCGGGCAGATTCCAGTCCAGGATAATCAAATCGAACGCATCGCATTCAAGCTGCTCTACCGCCTCGAAGCCGGAGTGAGCGGTTTCGACCACATGTTCCTGGTACGTTAGCCAGTCCGATACCGTCTCCGAGAGATTCTCGTCGTCTTCAACCAGTAGGATTTTTGCCATCTCTAAAGTGATTCCCGCCGCCAATACGCTTTTGCAAACCTCAACCGCTACGCGGTGCCTGATCGAAATCAGGTAATTGAGGGGAGTTTTCAGTGAGCTGCTTCCATTATAGACTCACGGCAGGAATCCGGGCGGTGATCGACGGCAAGTTTAGTAATCTATTTTTGAACGAGTAAAACTAATGCGCTTTCTCCTGCCCGGAGGCTTCTTCCGTCTTCCTGGGCGTGTTCGGGTCGCGCGCGACCACCTGACTTCTGCCGTTCCTCTTGGCCTCATAAAGGCACTCGTCGGCGAACTTTATAAGGGTTTGCGGATTGTCACCATCTTCCGGATATGAAACCAGCCCCGCGCTGAACGAAACGGAAAACTGTTGCCCGTTGTCACCTTCGAAGACGTGTTGTTTCAACTCTTCCAGGCAGCGCTCGAGCGCTCCTTGCGCCGTTGTTTTTTCGATGTGCCTGAATGCGACGATGAACTCCTCTCCACCCCAGCGCCCTCGTAAATCTTCTACGCGAAAACGGCGCCGAATGAGCGCGCCGAAGTAGGTCAGCACGCGGTCGCCCGCAAGGTGTCCGTAAGTATCGTTGACGTTCTTGAAGTGGTCAATGTCCAGAAGACAAATACTGAACTTCAAATTGTTGTTGCGCGATTCCGAAAATAGCGCTTGAACCTGCTCCATAAAGGCTCGTCGAATCATCAAGCCTGTTAGAACATCCTTGTCCGCCCGCTCTTTCAACATCCGAGCGCGTTCCAGTCGAACTTTCACGCGCATGAGTAACTCCGCCGGAGCCACGGGCTTCGGCAGGTAATCATCACCGCCGGCTTCGAATGCGGCAAGTCGCGCGCTCAATCCTGTTTGCGCGGTCAGGAAAAGTACGGGCAGGTCCTGCCATTGCGGCTGCTCTCGCATTTGTTGACAAACCTGGTATCCGCTTATGCCCGGCATCATCACGTCAAGTAGTACTATATCCGGTGCAAAACTGAGAATATGCTCGGCTATGTTTTCCGGAACTGTAAGCCCTTTCACAATCATTCCCTCTTTACCGAGGATGGCTCCGACCAGGCGCACGAAATCTTCGTCATCGTCGATGATTAGAATTCGAGGTCGGCCGCCGGTTCTCACGCTCAGCAAATAATCGACTGCGTTAGTTAGCATCTGTTGTTTGACCGGCTTTTCCAGGTACAGTGAGGCGCCGGCGTGCGCTGAATCGACTGGATTCGTCGGTTCTAGTTGTGTTGAAACGAAGGCGACCGGCAGATTCTCATTGCCCGGCAGACCACGAATTGTTCTCGCCAGGCTAATACCTGGAGCCGGAGTGCCCTGGTCTATGTCAATGAGTACGGCATCTAGCGCCAGAGTCTTAGCTGTAGTCAGGGCGTCTTCAAAGTTGGATGTGGGAATTATTTTCACCGGTAATCCATCAGCCTGGCGCTCCATCGAAGGAACTCCTTCGGCGGACATTATGAGAACACGGATAGAAGTTGGATCTTCGGTGAGCGGAAGCAATCGCTCTGTCATGTCTTCTTCCATGATCAGACCGGTCGTTTGCGGTGTCGTCACTACATGCGGTGGCGTTCCCGTTGACGCTGTCGCAGGACGAGCAGCTGCACCGAGCGGCTGATCATCGGCAATAATGGCTTTGTTGACTGGCTTGCCTAGCGCTTTGGCTGCGGCTTCATCGATACTTACGCCGTCCAGAAGAAATGGGTTGACCGGTTTTTTGACCGCACTTTGACCCGGTTCTACATAGACGCCTCCAGGGTACATGGCGCCTTCGTCTTTCTGTACAGGAGCCTTAATGCCAGCGCTGAGTTCCTTCAGCTTTGTGCCTATTTCCACAGCTTCGCTGTCTTTTGAAGAAGAGATCACGTTTGCGACTTGAACGACATAGTCCAGAAAATTTTGAACTTCATCCCAGGATGTTTCGTTGTCAAACAGCCCTGAAGCATTCATTGCCTTCAGTGCCGATTCCAAATGTGCCGATGCTTCACTGAGTTCAATCAAACCGCACGAGCCGGATGTGCCCTTCAGGTTATGCGCGAGCCTGATCGCCTCTTCCATATAACGCGATTCTGTTCTCTCGGCGCGGGCTGCGTCGTATGCTTCTGTCAGTTTCTTAATTCGCTCAGGAAGCACAATTATGTATTTCGACTTGAGTGCCTGGATCGCCTCGAAGTGCAACTCTTCGGCAGAGAGCTGAGCCTTCTTCGGCTGCGCTCCTGTTTCTAAAAGCGAATCCACTTGCGCGCCGAAGATGCTTGCCTTCAATGGTCGAATTGCCACCAGATCCACTTTCAAATCCTTGGTGAGTCGCTCGTAGAGTTCTGCTGCAGGCCAGGTTTTCGTGACCATCACGACTTTGATCTTGTTGTTCGCTTTGCGAAGTTGAACGAGAAATCCGATGCCATCAATGTCATCGAGTTGATCTCCCACCATGCAGATATCGAATGTCTTCTCCTTGATGCGGTCGATAGCGGCTCTGCCGCTGGACAGCATCTCTAACTCGTATCCTTTAGGACCGAGAATTGAAGTCACCAGCTGACCAACTGTTGCATCCGCGTCGATTTGTATTACAGTTTTGGTCATTGATGGTCCTTTTGCGGTTTCCCGGCTGCTTTGACAGCCGTCGTTTTTTCAGTTTTTGTTTTGTCAAAATCGATAGCGCACGAATTTATGCAATAGCGAAGATGTGTGGGTTCCGGACCGTCTAGAAAAACGTGTCCCAGATGACTGTCACATTTGCTGCAAACGACTTCCTGGCGATAATGGTCCGGTATTTCCTCGACGGCATCGTTTCGAATGGCGGCCCAGAAACTTGGCCAGCCGGTTCCCGAATCGAATTTTTCTTTAGAACTAAACAGCTCATTGCCGCAGCCAACACACTTGTAGACGCCAAGATCGTGCGTATTCCAGTACTTCCCGGTAAACGCAATCTCCGTTCCCTTTTCCCTTGTCACGTGAAATTGCTCGGGAGTGAGTAGATTCCGCCACTCATCATTTGACCTCTGGACCTTGCCTGCGTTTCGATGTGGAACATCAGCCATGGCAGATCTATTGACTGCGTTCGGTCTCGGCCCCTCTGCCGTACCCGCGTACTTAAGTTCATATCGTGGCGAACTCGAGCAGGAAGCGCATGTCACCGCGCACAAAAGAAACGCGAAATGCGAATGCGCACCCGTCTTATAAATTCCTCGCGAATTGAGGAAAGAGAGGCGTTTGACCTGGTAAGTTGTCTGCCCTTTTGTCGACACTGTTCCCCCCGTGTCGGGCATTTGTTTGTTCTTTCGCCCCGCCTTGCCATGGTTTTCAGCGAAAGGAGCACCTGTGCGCTCATCTAGTAATTACCCAGTATTTGGAACTTCGATACACAGAGCAACTTTTGATGAAGCGATAGTCGTCCGCTGTTCACGACAAGCGCGTTCAATGACGTTTTATTCTGCCTCCTGGTCTGTCACAAGTTACTCGCAGGAGCGATGAAACTTGTATGATGGTTAAATGAATCCGCTGCTTACTGCTTTTCTGTTTGTAATGGCGCTACTGGCGATTGCCACTGCGTGTGCGCTTCTTACGTACGTTTATGGCGAACTGCAACGAAACAAGAAGGCTCTGGATGCAGAGAAACGCCATGCGGCGGAAGTTGAGAACGAAGTACGCCAGGTCGCAAGCCTGCTTATGAAGATGCAGGCATCGACGCTGTCTACGTTGGCCGAATCCCATAAGTCATCGGACGCGGACTAGCGTGACGGTGTCATGGTTATAAGCTCTTGACCGGCGATTTAGCTCCACTCGTTACCGTGAGCGCAAAAGCTTGCCCGTCGTGGAGCTTAATTGAAACCTTGTTTGATGATTCAGCTGGTTGCGAAGTTTGATGTTTCGGACTCTTCTTTAATAGTCTTCGTTTTCGCTGATGGATTCTGTTTCCCGAAAGATTCTTGATCGTTGTTTTCACGATTTCATAACCCATTGTCATCATCGCTGCGAGAAAAACAACCACCATCATCGTGCTTGCCGTACTTCTGAAAAGTCTTTTGGTTAGGCGTTGTAGCACTGTTTGTTGAGAGGTGGTGTTGCCGCGATTTGCAGCCTCCTTCGCCAGAGCGTCCAGCAGTTCGTCCCTGCTTACGAAATCAGCGGCCGGCGTGGATTCCGGAGTGTGAGCCGACATTGGTCGCCAGTCCGTGTCTTTTTGATCGAGTTTATTCAACAGGTTGTCGACTGGTGTAACCTGCCCCCAGTCCGTCCGTGTTGTTGATTCTACGGCAAAAACGAGCTCGTGAATTGCGTTTTCGTCCTCCAGATCTGCCGGCGATTCAGGAAGGTTCGGATACAGAGAAAGTATGTAATTCAAATTCAATCGAAACAATGTGTCGGGAAGACTGTAGTCATCGCGCTTAATCGTAAAGTATTGAAATTCGCCGTCCGCCATTGAAATCAGCCGTCTCAGCGCTTCGTAACCAACCCTCTGTTTCAGTCCTTGTAAACGCGCACCGATGACTTGTCGCCCGTCTCTAATTACGATAACGCCGGTAAAAGGAGGTTCTTGTGATTGTAGTTTTAAAATAGAATCGCCCGGATAACCGAGTTCGTTGATTTGTTCAAGAACACTGTTCAAGCGCTGTTCGTACGAAAGTTGTCCCTGGGAAACAACCACAAACTCTTTTTGAGTGTCTTTTTTAATTAGCTGATCGAACCAGTCTTCGTTGGATTGAACCGAGGAAGTCGATTTGCTTGTTCGGCAAAGCGGTTCCTTGCCCTGCTCCACAAGCTGCAAATCGGATCTGAGATCGAACATGTTTTGATATCGATCGTCCGGTTTTTTCTCGAGGCAATGTGCCACCACTCTGTCGAGATACAGCGGGCAATTTTTCGCTACTTTCTTCAGATTGATCGGTTGTGAGTAGACATGATGCATGGCGAGCTGTAACGCGTTGTCCGCTTTGAATGGCAATCTTCCTGCCAGTGCTTCGAACATCACGCAACCCAGTGAGTAGATGTCCGAGCGCGCATCAATCTGCTTGCCCTGTACCTGCTCGGGGCTCATGTACGATGGGCTGCCGACAGTTTGTCCTTGCTTGGTCAACACGTGGGTCTGATCGTCGTTATCTGTTGGGTAAAGGAGCTTGGCGATTCCGAAGTCGACAAGTTTGGCCCAAACCTCGCCATCACCCGTGGTGGTAAGCAATATGTTGCTTGGTTTTACATCGCGATGAACGACGCCGCGAGAATGAGCATGAACGAGGGCACCGCTCACTTGAATAAATGTGGGAAAGAAAATTGAGAGCGGAACGGGTCCCGACTTGCGCAGAACTTTTGATAGATCGATTCCGTCCACATAATCCATAATCAGGTACGGAACACCTTCGGGTGAGATGTCGTAGCTGCGTACAGAGACGATATTGGGATGGTTCAAGTCACGGGCCGCACGAGCCTCCTGACGGAAACGCTTATGACTGATATCGTTTGTCGCGATTTCAGGGCGAATTATTTTGATCGCGAGTAGCTCACCTGCGACCACATCGCGAACTTTGTAAATCGCCGCCATGCCACCAATTCCAATCTTGTCGACGATCTCATAGCGATCCGCAAATGTGCCCGCATTGCCTTTTGGAAAGCCAGACTTGATCGCCTTCTGGGCGGACTTGTCCTCGGGTTGATTTAACCCGGGAGCTGTTTTTGATTTTGAATCTTTTTGATTCATTATCACGACGCTTTCAAGTCCTTCTGCGCAAGCACCATAAGTAGTGCCGGCACACTTGTAGCATGCCCAAATATTCGGTAAAAACTAACGGTGCAGCGACTGGATGCCGCGATTTCGGCATCAGCAGTAGCTAAAAATGAAACAGCGGCAGTGCTGTTAGCGGTTCTGTTAAGTGGTAGGCTTCGGGGGCGCCAGCCGGCTATTTAGACATTATGAGACCAGCTAATCCCAGTCTATCCCTGACCCGGACAAACTGTAAATCACCACTTAGTTGTACGCGAAATAGCGTATGGTTTCGTCGCCGTTCGGATACAACTTTTGAAAGCTGTAACTTCACTGGTATTTCCGTGTCCTTGGGAATCGTCGAGCTTTGAGATGGTCGCAGGGGTTTCGAAACAGGCGAAACTGAGTCGTCGATTTGTTCCGAAAGATTACGCCGGGATGCCCGTTTTCTGGTAGCCTCAGGCGGTCTTTTGTAAGATCCTTTCGTCCGCAGGCTCAGCCGGGACCGAAAGAAACCAAAGGTATCGCCGGGAGGCAATTGTGTCTAACAAGAAAATAGCTAGAAACGCGGTCAACTCAGCGCTAGCACTGTCGTGCTTGCTCGCGAGTTCGTCCCAAATCGCCTCGGCGCAGGTTCCGATGCCCGGAAGCGGCACACAAACGCCCGCCATCCGTCCTGCATCAGACATCGACTACTCCGGTAACGTCGCGCACAACGTTTCGACAGCAGATAAGTTGTTATCCCAGGGCAAATATTCGCAAGCCGAAGATGCTTTCCGAGACACACTGGTCAACAATCCCGCCGACATAAATGCTACTGCGGGGCTTGGAATCGCGCTCGCCAAGCAGTTCAAGCTTGATGGCGCTGATGAAATGTTCGAGCGCGTTTTGAGACAAGACCCAAACAACGCAGCCGCGTATGCCGGTAAGGCCACCATTTTGTTAAACCGCTTGCAGTCCTCGTCCGGAACGATTCGCTCCAACCGTGACTCGTTTTTGAAACAAGCCGAAGAATACGCACAACGAGCGGTAACGCTGGCTCCAGCTTCTGCAGAAGCGCACTTCACTCTGGGCCAAACCTACAAGGAACAGGGGAGAGATAACGAGGCCGCCAGCGAGTTTCGTACCGCAACCTCACTTGATCCTCAGCACTCCAACGCATACTGCCAACTCGGTCATATCAAGCTTGCCCAGAACAGTCTGGAGGAAGCGGCGGAAGATTTTAAACGTTCAATCGATCTGAACTCCGGTAATTCAAGTGCTCACTATGGTTTGGGCGCTACTTACTTGAAAAACAATCAGACTGATGATGCGGTTAAGGAACTGAATACTGCCCTTTATCAGTTCCCGAATGCCTGGCCGACGCACATGGCGCTCGGAGAAGCTTATCAAAAGCAGGGGAACGAAGTCGCGGCGGTAAAAGAGTATCAAGCTTCGATTGCTATCAAACCTGAAAATGCCGATCCTTATCTCCGAATTGCCGATATCAGAGAAAATCGCGGCGATCTTGAAATGGCAATCGCGGACCTGCGGTCCGGTCTCACGCAGATGCCCTACAACGTTGAGCTTCGCCAGCGCATTGCCGATACGTGCTTGAAACTCGAAAAAGCTGACGACGCCATCAAGGGCTACAGAACCATTTTGCAGATGAGTCCGAACGATAATCGCGCCGTCAAGGGATTGAGTCAGGCGTTGTATCTCAAGGCACAGAAAGCCGCTGTCGGAGCGCTGCTTGCTTCCAACGATTATGAGTCCGCTATGAAAACTCTGGATGAGGCAATCAAGCTGAATCAAGATGATATGGAGTTGCGTCTCTCTCAGGCGAAACTGATGTCATTGAGTGGCACAAAACCCGACCTCGCCAAGATCGGAACGCCGTCCAACGACGGAGAAAGACTTGCTGCTGCCGAAGCGCTGATGGCTCAAGGCAACTTCCAGCAGTGCTCACAATACATGCAAGACATCATCACTCGTTTGAATGATCCTAAGCAAAGTTTTGCAGTGGCAGATGTCGCACTGATGATCAAGGATCTTGATGACGCCGAGGCTGCTTACAAAAAGGCGCAGAGCCTCTCTGGCAGTCCCGATCGCGTCACTCGCGGATTGGCTGAAGTTAGTCGGCTTCGAAAGTCTTCGAGCGATGATGTGAAAGTCGCCGACGAATTGGCGAAAAAGAATCAGTGGGATGGTGCGCTTGACCGTTATCGTCAAGCCTCAGGTACCAATCCAAAGAATCCTGAAGCCAGGCTCGGTTTGGCACGATCGCTAGAGAAGAAAAAGAAACCTTCGTCAGCAAATCTCGCTGAGTCCGCGTCGCAGTATGAGAACTATCTAGCTCTGAAAACCGACTTGCCGGCCAAGGACGCTGAAAACTATCGCAAAAACATTGCGAAGTTAAAGGAGAAATCAGCGGAAATGGCACAGAAGGAACAAAAGAATAAGGCCGGCTAGAAAGCTATTTCCGGTCCTCATGGTGCCTTCCGGATCATTGATCGGTCAAAACGGAAACAAAAACGAAACGCGTTCTCTTTGTGAGAACGCGTTTTTTTCAAACCGTCTTTAAGTAAGCGCTCGCGGATCTTCTCCTGATCACTCCGGTTCGGCAGCGATATCCGGATAATCATCGACTTTTACTTCCACCGGCTCTAGCTTATCGCCGCGCAGAACGAGAAAGTTGATCTGATCTCCGGGCTTATGCTTTCTAACCATTTGTTGGACTATTTGACTTGCGTCGACGGACGTTCCGTCGACTTTCTGAATTACATCACCGCGCTGAAGACCGGCTTTCTGTGCGGGACTTCCCGGCGCGACTCCGGCAATAAGTACACCAGTGGTTGTCTCATCTAAACCAAGCGATTTCGCCAGTCGCTTATCCATCGGTTGCATATAGACTCCAACGTATGCTCTGGCGACTTTGCCACTTGCAACCAATTCATCGGCAACGCCTTTGAAAACATCTACGGGAATGGCGAAGCCGATGTTCTGTCCGTCCTGGCGAATTGCGGTGTTAATACCGATGACCTCGCCGTGAATGTTGAGAAGTGGACCACCTGAATTGCCAGGATTAATCGCAGCATCCGTTTGAATCAACTCTACATTGTTCAAACTGCTGATTTCGCTCAGAGACCTGCCCAGCGCGCTCACGATGCCGAGTGTGACGGTATGATCCAGACCGAGCGGACTTCCAATGGCGATAGCCCAGTCACCAGGACGGATAGACTTGCTGCTGCCAAGCTTTGCTGCCGGAAGGTCTTTTGCATCAATCTTTATCAAGGCGAGATCAGTGAAGGTATCACGCCCAAGCACTTTCGCTTTGAACTTTCGTTTATCCGAAAGTGTTACGGTGATATCGTCGGCATTCTGAATAACGTGATTGTTCGTCAAAATATAGCCATCCGATTTGATTATCAAACCGGAACCGGAGCCCGTTTGAATGGCTTTGGGCTCTCCTTCTCCCATGTCGCGCGGCTGAACAATTCCAAAGCCAGGCATCAATATCGTGTAGGGAGAACGCATGATTGTTTTCGATATGTCGATGTTAACGACGCTCAAGCTGGCGTCGCTGGCAATGTCTGCAATGGTGTTTTCCGCCAAGGACATCATTTTTGATGGGGAAATAGAGGAACCTGACTGGATTTTGGACACATCCGGGGTGCTGCCGGGTAGACTGACACTCCCTTTTGACACCGTTCCGAAATAAAAACCAGCCGCGCCAATTATGCTTGCCGCGACAACGCCGAGCACCACCGATGGTGCATGCATTTTTCCGAGTTCAGATCTGGTTCGTCCTTTCATATTTTTTTCACTTTTCACTAGATTAGCCCGTCTCCAAAAGATGGTCCCAAGATCAATTATCTATAACCGACGCAAATTTTGCTCGCCTGGTCCCCTAAATAAACAAAAAATTTGATGGCTCATTTGAACGAAATGTTTATCTTCCAAGCCTTGAGATTCTTCGGCTGAATAATCCCGTACTCTTTAAAGTGATTTACGGCGAGCTGCAGATCATCGAATGCTCCAATGCATGGAGCGACTATAACGTTATAGTATTTCGCTCGCTTCGCGGTGCCGCTCCATCCGCCAAAGTTAAGCCACAAGCATAAATGCGAGATGTCTCCGGCCGAAAAATCGAAAGTGAGTTCCGAATTTATTTGCGGATCTCTGAGAGAGATTGACTTCGGAGCCTTCGCGAAAAGTTTGACCGCCATATTTGTTTCGCGTGGTGGAAATTCGCTCAGATCAATAAAGTCGTCATCTATTGCTTGCAGCGTCGGCCACATTTGCATACTGCCAAGATGCCCGAATCGACCGCCTTCCGAGTAATAGACGGTGGTCTCTTGCACGCCGAGCGATAGGCTCATGCCCGGGCGAACGTCGAAAACCGGTTGTGCGCTCCAGAGGAAGTTGAACGGAAAAATGGTCAAGTTATTGACCGTGTAAGAAATACTGAGCGATGGATCATCTTTTCGAATATGGATAGTTCGCTCGAAACGATAGGGAAAGCGAACGCCGTAAGTAACGGTTCGAAGTTCAGCTTCCGCATCGGAAGCAGTAACTTTTGCTTTCCACGGTTGGCACCAGAGTTCACCGCACTCCGGTACTTGGCTTCCCTCCCATGGCCCACTCGGAAAGTGCGTCGATGCGACTGATGGGAAGCACTCGTTCCACCCACCCAGGTCGAAGTCTTGCCAGTATGGCGCGCCGAAATCAGGAAGTTGCGGTTCCAGGTACGGGTTTGACCATAGCCACTCGCGCTCCTGACCGGAGTCGTTCCGGTGCATCAGGCTGACAATCCGGGCTCCTAAGGTAGGCACTACAGTCGCCCTGACGCGGGAATTTCCGATTTGAATGGCCGGAAATCCATTCCATGAAAGCTCTTTGACTTCGCATCCTGAGGGCATAATGAGAATCCGAGAGGTAATTTGAGGGAAAACCGACCGCGTTGTCAGTGGGGAGCGCGTCCTCCCAAAGCTGATATAACACGAATTGACGACCGAGATTGGATTTAAGGTCGTCCTGAAAAGGAAAGTTGACGTATATAGTCATGTGGCTCAAGCTTGAGTAAAAAGAGCCGTAAAACCGTTAGAGGCTGATGAGTTCGCCGGACAATACGAAACGAGATGAAGGTGAAGACCACGAAGAAACCCTCGCGGCTCGTGGCGACACGTCTGCGTCTGCTGGACCCAACTCGGTACAAAAACCGTCCCTACCGGCTGCAGAAGCCGGCTCGGGGCGCCGAATCGAAGATAGAGATTTCGTACCCAGGTTTTCAGAGGTTCGCAGTCGCCACGGCTCCGGCGATGATGACGAGCAAACTAAAATTTTGCCGACCGAACAGCCGACCGTCGGAATTCAATCTGAAACGTCCGCATCTGTTCTCTCAGCTGCGGCGCTTGCAATTGAGATGACTGCGGCTAGCAGCTTTGACGCTCTGCCGGTCACTGAAGTTGGTGAAAATGCCAAAGTTTCCGGGGATATTTCCATGCCGGAATCCCGACCTGAAGTCTCATCCAGTCACTTGAACCCAGAGTTTGGTTACCACAATGTGTCTGAGCCCAAGGACGGACCCCGGCAGCCTCCTGCTCAACTTCCACCTCCTCCGAAGACAGTGATTCAGTATCAAAATCATGTTATTGATCCAAGCACCAGCAAAGTCGATTCTTTGATTTCCCAATCAGAGAACCTCGACTCAATCTGGGAGGTTCACGATCGTGCGGGGCAAGCTGGAACGGCAGAATCTCGGAATAGATCGGATCAGCCTTTGAACACAAACGAATCCGTCCGTCACGGCTCCAGCACTGTCGATGGTGGCGCCGATTCGGGGATGCATTTTTCACCTCATGGTTATGACGCATCCAGCATGTCTCCGCTTTCCCCCAAGCAAGAATTGCTAAATTTGCCGGATGACGCTGCGGCGAAGAGCAGAACGCAGCCGGCGAGCGGCCGTGTCTCCGGTTCGTTTCGTCCTGACCATCAACTTGCTCAAGCGCAGTATTTCGCCGAGATGCAAACTCCATTCGTCGACGAAATTGGTCTGGCTCGCAAAAATCGCTCTGCACAAATTAGAAGCTCTCTGTATTGGGTCGTAAAAGAAGCCCGTCTCGTAACTCATGGAGTATTTTCCGACTATGAATCTCCGCGAGGACCTTCATACGCGGAGCTTAATGCCGCTGGCTCTCGTGAGAAACCAAACATTACCGCAAATAATCTTCCCTCTGCACATCAGTCTCCCCCCAGCTCTCGTGAGCTGGCACCGCCTGCGGTGCCGCGGGGCAATGCTTTCCAATCCGATTTTGCCCCGCCTGTTCCCGGAGCACCGGCAAAAGGACCAAACTCGCCACCTGCTTCTAAGCCGTCTCAGAGGCTGCTAACTCAGAACTCCCTCGAGGCAGTTCGCAATGAAGCACCACCTGCAAAGCTTCGAGCAGTTCCACACATAGCGGGTTCAGCCGATTATCTGATCAACAGAGACGAGTCTCCTACCGTCAGATTTCCGGAGGATGCCTGGGAACTGCAATCCGAGTCTCAAACAAACGCACAATCACCGTCCCATATTTCTCCGCAGAATCAAACTTCTGCCGCCGCAGCAGCCGTTCCACCAGCGCCAGCCTCAGTGTCATCGGCTCCATCTCCAGCAGAACCGGTTCCGCCATCGTCAGAATCATCAGCTCAAGGAAAGTCAGTTCCGTCTCCTCCAGAGGCGCGTAAATCTGAACAGACCGCGATGCCGGAGCCACGGCACGATCAGGCAATTACGGCAGATGGCGTTTTAAAGCAGAGCGCCGACGCTGAGCGCGTTCGCAATCAGGCCGTAACGGCAGACCGAATTCGTGACCAAGCCATCACTTCTGAGAGAGTCCGTGATCAAGGCATAACTGCTGAGCGCGCACGCGGGCAGTCTACGACTTCCGAGCGACGACTGCAAACGACCGATCAACACAAAACCGATCAGCGTAAGACGGACCAGCGCACCACCCGTGATGGCATGGTTAAGGTTCCATTATTAGGCTTTGTAAAAAAGGATGATTTGAAAAGGCAGGCGATTACAATCGGTTCAGTTGTCGTCCTGTGTGTCGCCAGCGCCGCACTGATGTACGACACAATCAATTCGAATCGAAAACAGGCGGAGACTGCGGTCGAGAAACCGGAAACGCCATCGCCGGATGTCGAAAATCAAACTCGATCGGAAATTCCGGCACCGACTGGAAAAACGACAGCCAAGTTTGACGATGCACCGGAGTCTGCCGCGAAAGAGCCCGCTCTGGAAGCCGAACTCGCGAAGGCGTTTAAATTAGAGCAACAGCTTAACTATATCGATTCGATGAACACCTTCGATAAAGTTATCGAGCGAGACAAAGGCAAAAATCCAAAATCTTTGCACGGGCGCGGACGCGTGCTGACGAAACTGCGGCTGTACGATCGGGCGCTAGATGACCTCGAGAGCGCGGATAAACTCGATCCACACAACATCAACATATTGATAGATCTCGCAGCCGTGAAATATTTGCTCGGCGATTATTCAGATTCTGCGAAGGATTACGAGAAGATCTTGGCCGAGCATCCCAAAGATGCAGATGCGCTTTATGGGCGCGGTATTAGCTACGCGGGTATGGGGAAAAGCAAAGAGGCGATCGCCGACTTCGAGGACGTGATTAAGCTGAAACCTCGTTACGATAAAGCATACCGCCAGATGTGCACTGCCTACCTTGCTCTCAATCAATCAGACAAAGCAGAGTCCACGATAACCGCGGCGATGAACTCCTGTGGCGCCGATGCTGATCTCTACTTCTCTCGCGCGCTTTCGCGCTATCAATCAGGTCGAAAAGATTCGGCGCTTGAGGACTACAACGAAGCGATTCGCTTGAGCCCTGATCGCAAAGAGTACTACAACGATCGCGGTTTTGTGCAGATGGATCTCGGTAAATTCGACGATGCACGCAAAGACTTCAATCACGCACTTGAGATTGATCCAAAGTACAAATTAGCTTCCGACAATTTGCGCCGGCTGCGGAAGCTTGAAAAATCGGACAAGTCTATACGTTAACTGTTAGCGGCGTCTTTTGACGCGCGCTTTTAGTCCGTCGTAACCGCTCTGCCATTCGCGCAACTTCAACGCTACGTCGACATCTGATTTTTTCGCAGTAGCAATAGCTTGTTTGAAGGTCGCGTCGGCTTTTGCAAAGTTTTTCTGATTGAGGTAAACATAAGCCATGTTTCTTTCGACTTGAGCGATTTGCAAAGGCTTACCTTGCTCTTGCCTGATGGTGAGCGCTTTTTCGAGCTCTGCCAGTGCCTTGTCGTAATCGTCTTTCAGATAGTAGAGAATTCCGATACGCTGATAACTCTGGGCTAGCGCGGGGTGTGTTTTGCTTTTTACGTTGGTGATACGAAGCTGCATCGCGCGGAAATAACTTTGCTCTGCTTGCGCATAATATTTTTCGCCGCCCTTCATGCTGCCGGCAAGCATTATGTATGCGTCCCCGAGCTGGTCCATGCGGAGCGCCAGATCCAATTGGCGAACACTGGTATCTGTTTCAGCAATTTGAACGGCCTGTTTCATTTTGGCCTGCGCTGCAGCCAGGTTGCCATCGCTCAATTCCAGCAAGCCCAGACGCGATAGCGCCCGCATTAATTCGTTGCCGGAGTCCTTGGCCGACTGGAAGTACGTCAGAGCTGTGTTCAGTAGCTTACGCGCTTTCTCATTGTCAGCTGAATCGTTATTCTGCATCAAAAGCGCCGCTCTATCGAGATAGGCTTTGCCCTGCATGGTTGATGTTACCGGACCGCCTTTTCCATCGACTTTGGCTAAGTTCTCGAGTTGCCGAATGAATGCCTCCGCTTCAGTATCTTCGCCAGCTCCGATACATGCATTAACCATGTAATGAAGAGCATTTGCAAGCTTTTCGGGTTCGACTTTGTTTTTCTCACCTATGCGAATGGCAGCTGTTAAAACGTCCTGGGCTTCGTCATAGTCGCCCAGTTCATACTCGTCTATACCCTGGTCTAACTTGGCTTGGTAAGGATCCGTGCTCACCGGTGGCTGGCTCTGTCCCGTCGTGTCAGGAGGAGTGGTTGTTGTTTCAGTGTCGTTTTTATCCCCGCCGCCCTTCGACATATTGGAGAGCACCGGGACGAGAACCACGAGCGCAAGCAGAATCGCCCCAGCAACCAGAGCCCGTTTGTCTTTCATCAAACCGCCGGAAGTTGCACCATTTTTTGATTCCGAAGTTGACGGCGTCTGTTCGCTGACCGACGCGATAGTTTCGCGAGCAATCGGGTCGGGATTTGTGGTTTCCAGTGCTGGATTAGGGACGGTACCACCCGTGGTGTCGGGTGCCTGCGGCAGTGAGCCCGATGACACGTCTTGCTGCGTCGGCAGAGAGCCGGTGAGACTGGCAGTCTTCATGACCGATTCAACAGTCGTCGTGGTGACGGAGGCTCCGATTGTCGCCGCGAGCGCTTCCTTCATTTCAACCATCGATTGATAGCGTTCGTTGGGATCTTTGTTCAAGCTCTTTTGAACGATTACCTCAAAGTCCTCAGGAATACCTGCCTCAGGAGCGATATCGTTCAAACGTGGAGCCGGTTCATTCACATGCTTGTACAAGCATTCGACGAGATCCTGACCGAAGAATGCCGGTTGACCCGTGAGTGTTCTGAACAGAACACAGCCGAGAGAATAGATGTCCGACCTCGCATCCAGAGTTTTTCCGCGACACTGCTCCGGGCTCATGTAGAGCGGGCTACCGAAAACCTCTCCAGTACGAGTGAGTTGATTCGCGTTCTCATTTTCTTCGGAAATTACCTTGGCGATTCCGAAGTCGAGAATCTTCACGAAGTCCGCCTGATCTTCGAACTCTGTGAGCATGATGTTGCTCGGCTTGATGTCGCGGTGAATCACACCGTTTTTATGAGCGTGTGCGAGCGCCGAACAAACTTGCATGAAAATCGCAGCGGCTCGCTGCCAGGGAACGCTTTGATTCTGCTCCAGAACCTCGCCCAGCGTCTGACCTTCCAGATAGTCCGTTACAAGGTAAGGTTGTCCTTGAGTCGAAATCCCGAAGTCAAAAACAGTAAGGATGTTCGGGTGATTGAGGCAGCTCAGCGCCTCAGCTTCCTTTTTGAACCGCATTACGGTCCCCGCGTCCGGAAGCATGTTCGGATGCAGCATTTTGACCGCGACGATACGCTTCATCAGAGTGTGTCTGGCTTTGTATACCAGACCCATGGCGCCGCCGCCAATTACAGCCAGAATCTCATATTTCTCGCCAATCGTGCTGCCGATAGATGCTTCCATCGTCAGCGGCGTCAGAGTGGTGCCGTCGTTGGGGCACGTCAACTCATCGCCGGCAAACTCCTGCTTGCAAGCTATGCAGACCTTTTTCTTCGGGGTCGTATCGTCCAGATTGGTTGAGACCAAAAGCTTTTCTCCTTCCCTCATATTGTAAATCAGACCCCCACCAATTGAGTGATTCATCAGATTTGTGCCGTCGCCCGCGGATAGTTGAAAAGCGATGGAATGCTTATCCAGTTGCCGAAAGGCTGGGAACAGCTCTCATAAAGAATCTTTTCGAGTTGAAAGATGAAACATTTAGAACCCTTGGAAGTAAGACCCCCGATCGATATCCAGGAGGGTGATGTCATGCGATGGTTCAATTTACAACCTTCGCGCACTCGGTCCATCCAGAGTCTGTTTCGTTTCAAAACAGTTGCAGTCGTATTGCACCGTATATAGTACCGTCGCGCTATCCGTTTTGTTCAACATTGAGTCACCGGATACGGTGCTCTTCACAATTATTCATTGCGAACCGTTAATTAACTGTTCGTCCTCAGACTTCCGGTTTCGCCGTTGCACGTGCAAAATGGAGAGAGTCGTCTCGTCATCGAAGCAGCAGTCTCAACCGGCATCTCCGGCTGAGCAGGCAATTGAAACGGTCTAGCGGAATCTCCATCTCCGTCTGTTCGACGTTGGAAAATTACAGATGAAAAATATAACCAGAAAGCGCATTAAGTTGGGCATTTTCTTTCTTGTCGCTTTGTATATAGGGCTGAATCCACTTGGTTTTTATTCTCGATTCGAATTTCTGCCTGAGGAATACAATGCCACGAAATACGCTGTGGCTGACAAGATTCCGCATGAGGATGTCTACATTCCCGTTTCTAATGGAAAGAAAATCCATGCGTGGTATTTCCCAGTTGCAGATTCTAAACACACGATAATTGTCCACCATGGTCAAGCGCACAACATCGCATTTTTCTTTCCTGTGGCTCAGTTGTTCCACAATTGCGGTGCATCGGTACTTTCTTACGATTATGAGGGTTACGGTCGGAGTGATGGGCCCACGGCTCATGAAGCGCTTCGCCGCGACTCGGAGGCGGCGCACAAATTTATCAGGGACGTGAAAAAAATTCCGGAGAACAAAATTGTTCACTGTGGTATTTCAATGGGGACGGGGGCCGCTTGCGATGTAGCCGCCAGGCAGAAGTGTGCTGGAGTTTTCCTCTGTAGTCCTTACTGGTCCACGACGGCAATCGCGAATAGCTTCGTTCCTATCTCCCGCTTGTATCCACGCTTCGCATTTCCCCAGCCGAACTTTGGTGCTGCTGATCTTGTGACGAAGAATGTTCCAATCCTGATTGTCCATGGCGACAATGACCCAATTATTCCGCTTTGGCAGGCCCAAAAAATTTACGACCTGGCAGTGGGTCCGAAAGAACTGTTCATCGTTAAGAACGGCTTCCACGTTGGCAGTTTAGCTCCAGGAATCGAAGAGTTCTGTTCGAAATGGCTCAATAGTTTGCCGACCGAGCTGAAATACTGACCTGTCTGGTTTTGTCGAACAGCCGAAACGCAAGGGGGGAAACGTTATCGTGCAGCCTAGAAAAAAATCACCCCGGGGTGGTGTCGATTTGTCGGCGCAAACTTGTTAGGATGGTATTTCCGCCTGTGTGGTATTTACGAGGCTCTAGGCACCGATGTCGGATTTCGTTCCTAAAACTGAAATGGAGCGAATCTTCGTCCAGACCGTGGGATGGGATGCGCTTAGACTCTGGCGCCGACTTATCTCCAATGCCGAACGGGAGAATTGGTCGCACGTTGCCGCCATGACCCTGGGTCTTACCTTCGTCTATCTTCAACAATCTGCGACCCCGACATTCAGCGCTCATCGCCGGAGTCGTTTGGAAGAAGATGCGCTCGGTACTATCGAGTACATGGATACTGTCGTCGGCAAGTTGTCCATGGAAGAGCAGAACAGCTATTTTCGTCTGAGTCATCTTGCATTGACGCTACTTGCGGAAACAGACGCGACTTTTCACAACGCCCCCGTCTCTTGCATTTTGCATTTCATGCGTGAGGTCTTTGTTCAGGAGAGCCGCCCGAAGTCGGATCAATTGGAGCAGGCACTCCTTCTGCAACGACTGTACGCCTGCGACTCGTGGCGCAAGCAGTTTTTAAACGAGGAGCTGCCTGTCTGTATTAAGGTCACAGAGACAAAGAAGTTTGAACTCCCCGACCTGGAGATGGAAAAGGCGGAAAGAACTCGACAGGCTAGAATTGAAAGTCCTCCCAATGTGCCAATGCCCTGTTATGAGTTTATTCCGGAACTCGGAATTTACGTCGAAGTTTTCGGAGACAAATTTGTCTTCGAAACTGACGCTCGTTTGAAACATCACGAAAGTTGGCGTCTGCGAATCGTAAAAATCCACGAGGATGGTGAGGCTCATCAAAGCGGATGGCGCGTCGGGGACGTAATTTTATCGGTTAACAGTTTTCCTATAACGTCAATTGACGAGTTGAGAATGTCGTATTCGAATCTGCTTCCAGGAGAAGTGGTGGCAGTGAAAATCAAACGCAACAATGAGATCAAATCTTATCGCGTCAGCCTGAAGAAAACTTCGTCCATCCGCCAACACAAGAAGGCGGATTCGAACAGGCGCCATGAGCTTATCATGGCAGGGCATTCTCGACAATTTGAATCTCTGAATTCGAAACTTGATGAATGCACTACCAGATACGGTATCAACTCGGACCAGGCGACTCATGCGCTAATTTCACTGGCAAGCTTTGTCGGGCGGACGAGAATATTTGGTGTCAACATCTACCTTTACGAGCTCGTCGGTATTTTGGAAAACCACGAAATTTTTGTCTCCGCATTCGACCTTCGTCGGGTTTACTACTTGAGTCGTGATATCCAGGCGGATCCTGAACTTCTCGACTTATCGAGGAAGCTGCAGACGCTCGTATTCCAGCGCCGGATTGCGGACTTTGGGCGGGACATGGGGATGGCTATTCCTCTAACTCGACTGGTTCGGATCTGGAGTACAACGAACCGGTTAAAAGACGGCTCCGACCTGTGCAAGTCCCTTCAAGAATGGGCCCGTAAATCACTTCCAGCTGACGACCTTATCTTCAGACAAATTGAATCTGCTGCCAGTTTCGTCGACCAGCTGCAAACGCGAAGCATTACTGCCGAGCAAGTAACTCTTCCTACAGCTGAAGTCTCTGAACCTCAAACTGTCGGCGAGGGCTCAATGAGTTTGGTTCCCGTGAAAGAATCGGGTGTGGGACCCGATGATGACTGGAAAGAAACAGATGAGTTTATCTCTATGATGGCGCTTGTTGCACTGGACCACAAGTACAATCGGCGGGAGCAACAATCCGATCTGGTGTTGCAGGAACTTCTTGCCTATTATGCGGAATGCGAGGGGGAGGATGCTCGACGAGTTGGAGAAATGCTCTGGGCCTTGATGGAAACCGATTTGCGTGAGAGCAAAAGTTTTCGAGAAGGTTTACTCGAGTTGAGCATGAGGAGAGCAATCAATCGGCATCGGCGAATCAGGCTTTATGCTCACGTCAAGAGATTAGTTTATCTTGAACGAGCGAAAGACAAAGTCGATGCAACGCTGAGATTTATCTGGGAGGACTGTCGATCTATATCTCCGTCATTTGCGACCTTGGTGTACGAGCAATTTCTGCACTTCTCCGTTAAGGATCGCAAGCAGTATGTGACTCCAACTTCTAGCAAGGATGAGCTTGAAGCGGCCGAGCTTGAATTTCTCAACATCTTTTCCGAGAATCGCCCTCTCTCTCAAGCTAGTTTGCAATTTGGCAATGAGCTGGGAGAACAGCTTAGCGAGTGCTTTATCTCTGCCAAACGACCAGCTGAGGCGATCGATATTCTTCGAACTCTTTTGGCTCAACCTCGACAGACGCAAGAGAATGTTACGCTGCTGCTGACACGGTTGGCTCATGCCCATGTCGCGGATGGCAACGTCTTTGAGGCGACAGCTGTTCTTTACCTCGCCTTCAATATTCCGGATGCGGATGATTACTTTGACCCGGAGTCTGAACCGGAAGTGTTAGAGAGTGCGTAGACCGGGATTGGGAACGACTTCGCTAACGCCAGACTATTGAGTCAAGTGCATCATTGAATATTGGCTTGTAATGCTCGAATTCATCTCTGGTTGTGGCCTGCAGGAAGAACTCCTCGACCATTTTTCCTTCAGACCCAGCCTGGTAAAACATACCTGAGTAGATGCGGTTGTTTTTAAACTTACCCTCAACCCGTAACACGAGCCGTCCTGCTACAGTGCGCACTGCCAGCGCAGTTAGCTCGAAATTCGGACCTTCTAAACTATCTAGAGGATTAGTGTTGGTGTATTGGTTATCGCCGGTTGTGGCCATTCCCATCACCGTCCGCAGTGCCAAAACTTCTTCGAGGTCGAAGTCGTTTTTCTCTCCCTGTTTGAGAACATATGCAAAAACTTTTCGCGATGCTTCGTCCAGTGGTACGCCGCGATAAGAGATGTTTATCTCGACATTATGCGGGCCGGCCGGTTGAAATATCCTTTCCCATCTCACGCCGAGCGCAGCACCACTTCGCCGCTCTTGCCAGTCGTCTGGCAGGGTGAACTGTTTGATTGCGCCGATGTTTTCCAGTTTCATCTATCAGACTTCTTGTGGTTCTTGAACTTCCTGCACTTCTTTTACTTCGGCTGCTTCGTTACTGCCGTTGTGAACTGCGCCTGTATCTGTTCCACCATCATCGCCACCGACTGAGATCATATCAATCTCACAATATGGCAGCGAGTTGAGAACTAGGTCCATCTCCTCTTCAGTGTAAGGGCACTCGGAAATGGCTATGCGAGAAAGATTCGGCATGTCCTTCAATACAGTTAGATCCAGGTATGAAATGTTCGTTCCTACCATATTCAGATGTTCTAGAAGCGGTAGTGTCGCGATTAGTGGAAGAATCTCAGAGCCTATTTGCGTCCCATTCAAATTCAAATGGCGCAGGCGTGTGAGTTTGTTCAAGTGCATGATCGCGCGATTATCGATCAACGTACCTTCAAGATTGAGTTCATGCAATTGTGAGAGCTCAGACAAATGACTGACACCATCGCTGGTGATATCTGTGCAAGAGAGATCTAGCACTTCCAAGCTCGTCAGCCCCGAAAGGTGAGCGGCGCCTTCGTCCGTAATGAGAGTGGAGCCGAGCCTGAGAGCTCGCATTGCGCGCAGTCCTCTGATATGGGCGAGACCGGCATCGCCAACTCTGCTGTTGTTTAAATTCAGCCACCGAAGCGACGACAATAACCTCAGGCAAACAAGACCGGCATCCTGAAATTGCACGCAGTTTTCCAAATCAATAGATTTTAGGTTTATCAAATTGCTGATGGACGCGAGCCCGATATCCGACACCTCTGTGTTCGATAGGTTGATCATCTGTAGCTTCGTGAGCTTGCCGATGTGAGTTAAACCAAGATCGGTGATGTCGGTTCCACTCAAATTAAGCTCTTTCAATTTCGCATAATTCGAGAGAATCGCCAGCGTTTTATCCGTAATTTTTGACCGCGAGAAATCGAGCGAGCGAACGGAATTGAGGCGCGCAACCCAGGACATGCCTTCATCGGTGACGTTCCCTAATCGCAAATTTCTCAGTTTTACTAGGTCCTGAAGGTGACGAAGATCCTCGTCTTTGAGGCTTTGAGGAAAGTCGATATAGCGAAGTTCCTTCAACGCGCTCACATGCTTTAGTGATTTGTTTGTCAACTTACCGCCAGCCATGCCTAAGAAGCTGATATAAGGTAGGTGCTGAATGTGGGCGATACCATCATCGGTGACACCACTCATCGAGACGTCGAGTTCAACCATGCGCTTCAAGTTCTTCATCGACTTGAGTGTTTCATTGCCCACGTCTTCGCTGCATTTTATGCTAATCGATTCCAGGTTCGTGAGCTTGTCAATGCCGTGAATTCCCTCATCCTTGCAGGTGATGTTGGACAAATCCAGCTTCGTCAATGCCGGCAAATTGTCCAGCACTATAGTCTCGCCTTCATATCGAATTGTCAGCTCTTTGAGTAGAGGAAGATCACGAACGATAAACTTCAGGCGACTTTTATGGTCTTCGAATTCCGGATCCGGCTCCATCGAAACAGCGCCAACGTTCAGTCTCTCCAGTGACTGCAGGTCGCTGAACAAGGTTGTGCTGTCGCCGCGAATCAGCATATTTCTCAGCGTCAAATCTCGAAGGTTTTCGAGTTTCGAAACATATATCATGCAATCGTCGCCGACTTCTTCAGCACGAATAACAAGACGCTCCAAGTTGTGCAGTTGTCTCAGATGCGACAGTCCGATTTCAGTGATACCATCGACACGTAACACGAGGCTGGTCAGTTCAGGGAAGTAGCGTAAACAGCCGAGACCTTTGTCGGTGATGTCGGCATACACAATGTAGAGTTCCTGTAGACCGCTTTCGATGTTAAACTCGAGAAGCGCATCATCGGTGATACCATCACCTTCCAGAAGTAAACTGCGCAGGCTGGAAATACGCCCGAGCGCGCTCAGTCCCGCTCCGGTGCCGGAAATTTTACAATGCGAAAGTCGAACATCGCGTAACGTGACCAGAGTGGCCAGATCGTCCAGGGCACCATCTCCGATATCACATGCCGTAAGCTGCAGATTGCGTAAGTGTGGAAAGCGGAATAGTTCTTTCAACGAATACTGCGGTAGGTCCAATCCGCCAAGACGCAGCTCTCGCAGACCGCTCAGATGACTGAGAGCTGACCAATTTGCGTCGGTAAGTTGATCTCCGATGAAATCGAGTGATTGAATATCATCAGGTTTAAGCGCGGCCAGGTGGTTAAACGGTTCAGTAGCATCATTCAGCTCCAGGCGTACGAAATCGCGACGAGAAACCTGAATCATGCCCTGCGCTTCGCCGATATTGCGCCAGGTTCTTTGTCCGCCATCGCCACTTTCGGCTATCCATACGGTTCCAATCGAGTGCCCTTCTGGAAAACGAATAGTTCGGACCTTTCGAGAAATTATATGGCAGCGCGGCAACGCACGAACCAGTTCGTTGATACCATATTCGGTGACATTAGTTCCATCGAGATATAGATTGCGTAGTCCCCGAAGACCCTTCAGATACTCCAGACCTTCGTCTGTGATTGCAGTTCCGCCAAGGTCAAGCGTATGAAGGTTTTTCAAATTGTAGAGATACATCAAGCCGCGGTCAGAAATCGGGCTCTTCGGCAACGTCAGATAGCGCAGTCCGCTTAGACCCTGGACAAAGGACAGCTCATGGTCTTTAATCGGACGCTGGCGGAAATCGAGAGACGCGAGGTCGCTCGGATTCAAGATTGAAAAATTAGCCAGATCGCAGGTCGGTGAGACCAGTAAGTGCAGATAGCCCGCCAGAGGGACGCTAACTTCGCCGTATGCATCGCCAATCTGGCGTTCCCACCATTTGCTCTGGTCGTTCTCCTGATAGATAAGATAAAGACCGCCAAGCGATGTGTCGGTCGGAAAAACAATCGTTCTCTCCAGTCCTGTCATTATTTCTCTGCTTCGCTTTGCCAATACTCTTCCGGGCGGCGCGCCCGACAGTAACGGACTATCCTTCCGGTTTTGCAAACTTCGGGATGGTCTGTTCCATAAGGATATGCCCAATATTTACTACAGGAACACCCAGGTTATTTTCCAAATCCTGCGCATAACGGTCGGCAAGTTCCGGGTCCGTTCCGGTTCCGATAAAAACCTTCTTGAAAGGATGGGCTCGTTTCATATAAATCAAACCATCGACCAGCGTTTCCGGCAAAATCTTCACGGTGAGAACCATGTCGTGGTGCTTGAAACTTGGTGCTATCTGCTGGGAAACAACACGCTGCAAAAGCTCGTACATAATGCCGCGCCTCGCTGACTCTTCTTCGGCGTGATACAGAATCACTTCCTTGGGGCCCGGCTCCTCTCGTTCAAGCAGGCGAATCAACGAATTCGCCAGGTTACGTGCCTTGGCTCCGGCCGTGCAAAGCACATAGGTGGGCAGATCATCAGGCAGCTCGGAGACGCTTGTGAATTTGCCTAAACCCAGACGCAGGTCCGGAAGGTGTCGCAGCCTGCTCTCGAGGAGACCCAGGCGATAGAAACACATGACCAGAAGAATGGCCAGCAGTACCTGAATTCCCAGCGGTCGGGCATCGTGCGCCGAAAAGATCAGCACGACCTCCGCGCCAAGGAGGACCAGGGTGCCTATCAATGGTGGGATTGGGAAGTCGACGCCCCGAAAAGGTACCGTCAGTTTTGTGCGATAAGGAGAGCGTGCCACTTTGACCGGCATGCGGAAGCGCATCATAATCACGCCCGCACAGAAAGATGCCATAACAGCGAGGAACGCCATGCCGTAGACCTGACCCAGGTCTTCGACTTTGCCGGGCAGAACCATAATCATCAAGCAGGTGACGGCCATAAAGAGCAGCACAATGTAAGGGTATCCGTGCATGTACGGAAGTTTGTGCTCCCAGCGCCTGAGCAGGAAAGCGGGAAGATTTCCTTGTTTCGCCATCGTGGTGCAGAGACCGATACAGCCGACATATGCCGTGTTGACGGCGGCAAATAGTGTCAGGCATGCATCAAATACCAGGATTTGCAGGAGCGTTTGCCCACCTTCGATATAAGCCAGACCGGAGAGGAGATTGTCTTTATAAAGAGTGAGTTGCTCTTGGTTTAACAACACCAGGCAAAGATAAGATGTAACCGGAGCCGTGAATCCCACGAGCAGAACTATTGAGAGATAAACCTTTTTCAGCGTTCGCCAGGTCGGAGTTTTCAGCTGCTCAACGATCTGTGCGGCTGATTCAAAACCGGTAATGCCGAGGAATGCTGCAGCGCATCCGTGCAATAGGTTTGCTGGGCTGATACTCGGCAAATCTCGGAAAACGATTGTGAAGTCGACCTGACGCTGGAACGCGAGATATAGTCCGTAAACATCGAGGCAAATCAAAAGTAGGAAGTGACCAAGGGCGATGAAAAACACGGCGAACGCCGGTTCTTTCATGCCTTTAATATTTGCGACACCGAAGATAATGACCGGTACCAGGGCGACGATGAGGATGTTTCCGGTCGACCAGTCCATCATGTTGTCGAATGAATCGAGGTAATAGGCTCCAGACAAGGCGCTCACTGCGGCGGTTGCCAGGTAGGAGAGGATGGTGAGCGCTCCGACGAACATGGCAAGCCGTCTCCCGACGGTTTGCAAAACCATGATGTAGGCGCCGCCGTTGAAAGGGCTGACTGAGCAGCCTTCTTCGTATGTGATTTTGAAAAACCACATCATCAGACAGACGAACAGAATGACAAGCGGCGCAGCAAATCCGACATAAGGCATGATCACGCCCGTGCTGTAGAACACGGATGTACCGATGTCTGCGCCGACAATGCCGGCTGCCATCCACCAGTTGAGAAGCGCGTCTTTGTCGTGGTGATTTGGCGATTTTGGCGACGTGGATGTATCGATTTCTATTGGACCCGTCATAGCCGAGGTCTCGGCCGCGCCCAACATATCGTTGTTCTGCGAAGAGGACATTTTTGATTCTTTTGTTACTTATTCTGCCGACGCTGTTATTTCGACAGAGACAGTGTAGCTAAAAGTCACAGATGTTTTAGTGCTTTTATCGAGATGTTATCGCCGGAAAACGTTACTTTAAGCGTAATTTTAGAACCGCGATCACATTTGTACTAGAAGACGTAGGAGTATTGAAAGCATTTTGAAAGCCACGAGCTCTATGTTAACTCAGGTTATGGATGCTCATGGAAACGCCATTCATATCGACACCTTGTTGGCATTACTGCTCGTTGCCTCCGGGACCGCAGTAATAACCAAGTGGGTGCCGATTCCCTACTCAGTCGCGCTTGTGATAGCGGGACTTCTTATCGGCTTGTCCGGCGTGATTCCGCCCATCTCCATGACGCCTGAACTCGTCCTTCTCATCTTCCTTCCGGCCCTTCTGTTCGAAGCCTCCTGGAATCTCGATATCAAGGCGCTTCGCCGCGACTGGCGTTCCATCAGCGCTCTGGCTACAGTCGGCGTGGTTGTCTGTATGCTCGCAGTGGCTGCCGTGCTCTATATATCTGGCGGCTTCAATCTCCAAACCGCGCTGTTGTTCGGCGCCATGGTTGCGGCAACCGACCCCGTATCGGTGATTGCGCTATTCAGGCAGATGGGCGTGGACGAGCGGCTCACCATGATTCTCGAGGGCGAAAGTCTGTTTAACGACGGAACGGCCGTCGTCCTGTTCAAAATCGTCCTCGGGGTTGTGCTTACAAACCAGGCGTTCTCTTTTGGGAATACGATCGGCGCTTTTGTATTTGTCGTTTTTGGTGGTATTGCGCTTGGTGCTGGTCTCGGTTTTCTAGCCTCAAAAATTACGCGAGCATTTGAGGACCACCTGCTTGAAATCACATTAACTGTGGTCACCGCATACGGTGCTTATTTGTTAGCGGAACATTTGCACGTTTCAGCGATCATGAGCGTCGTATCTGCCGGCGTAGTAGTTGGGAACTTTGGTAGCCGTTCAGGCATGAGCGAGACCACTCGGATGGCGGTGAATTCGTTTTGGGAGTACGCGGCATTTCTGGTTAATTCGCTTTTGTTTTTACTAATTGGATTGCAAGTGAATTGGCAACTGTTACTGAAGCATTCGCACGTTATCGGCCTGGGCGTGCTTGCTGTTTTCGTTGCGAGAGCTCTCGTAGTCTATGGTCTGTGTCCCTTCGTCTCTACCGGTAGGAAACCGATTCCAGTTGCCTGGCGGCATGTGATGTTTTGGGGCGGCTTGCGAGGAGCCCTGGTGATGGCGTTGGCCCTCTCTCTGCCGATGTCTTTTCCTGAGCGTGAAGTGATTATCAATATGACCTTCGGAGTGGTTTTATTCACTCTGCTCGTGCCGGGTCTCTCGATGGAACCGCTGCTTCGCGTTCTCGGTCTGGAGCCGGAAAGAAGAGAAGCCAAAGCACCAGTTTGAACCTTCAGAAGCGTTCATGACTTTGATTGCATCTCCTGGACTTTTGGTTTTTTCGCGTCTGATTGAGAGCCTGGCTTGGTGCCATTTTTTTGTTTGACCGCAGAACCGCCGCGTGTTGTGCCGGAACTATCTGCTCCGCCTGAAGGCGTTTGCTGCAGTTTTGGAAAAATCACGGTGAACTTTGTGCCCTTGTTATTCTTGCCCGAATCTATACGGACAGTAGCTCCATGGATTCTCGCTATTTCTGAGACGATCGAAAGCCCCAGACCACTTCCGCTGACGTCCAGATTGATCGCTTTTTCCATCCTGTAGAAGCGCTCAAAAACTTTCGGACGTTCTTCTGGCGGAATTCCCAGACCATCGTCCTCCACGACCAGGGTTGCGTTTTCGTTGTTGGTTACGACGACACTCACGTGACCACCGGGACTGTTGTATTTGATTGCGTTTTCGATAAGATTGCTGGTCAATTCTTTTAAACTGACCGCGTCCCCTCTTATATACGTGGGTGTTTCCGGATGATCCAGATCGACTTCGATGTTTAAACGAATTGACTCTAATACTGCGTCCGTGAGCGCATTTTCCGCAACACAATTTAAATCGATAACATCATACGACTGTAGTAATGAATCGTTTTGTTCAGCTCTGGAAAGACTTAAAAGTTGCTGCACTGTTCTAATAATTCGGTCCACGCCTTCGCCCATTTGGTTCAGCATCTTGAGCGTTTCCTGATCGACTGAGCTTTTCTCGAGCAGCTCGATGTAGGTTTTTAAACCAGCTAGAGGCGTTCTTAATTGGTGCGCTGCATTCGCTGCAAATCGGTGTTGTTTTTCGACGTCAGCCGAAATCCGCAGAAACAAACCGTTGAGCGCGGTCAAAAATGACTTTACTTCGTAGGGAGCATTTTCTTCGTGGATCGGCGATAGGTCCGTGGGCGCGCGTCTTTGAACCAGTTCACCGATTGTTCTCAGCGGTTTAATACCTTTCTCAATCGAGATCCAAACAGCCAGTACCGCAAGTGATAGTAGTATCATCTGCGGTATCACGATCCCGAGAAGCAGTTTCCGTCGATACTCTTTTCGAGAGTTCAGAGTTTCTCCCACTTCGATTATCAGATAACCGGACTTGAGTTCGGGCACGGCAACTCTTGTTGACGCTACTCTGAAGACTTTATTGTCAATGACCTCATAGCGCAATCCAGCCATTTCCCCACTGGGTACGGCGAGCGGTGGATTGGGAAGTCCCATGTCTTTAGTAAATAATTCTCCCTCTGATGAAAACAATTCATAGACGAAGTCGTCTTTGTTTTCGTGTGTCAGAATCGTAATCGTTCGTTTGGGCAGTTGTTCAATCGAAACCCGATCGCCATTGAAAACGAGGCGGCTGGTGAGAGAGTCCATCGAGTTTATCAAGGTCCTATCGTACGCTTCTCTCGACAGATACATCGAGAGAACATACGAAACCACTGCTGATACTATGAGTAGTATCAGCAGTGGGGTCATCAACCAGACTTGCATCTGGCGACGAATTGAATTTTTCATTGTTGATGAAGCGGTTGATGCTGTTGAGGTTGCTGTTGCTGTTGCTGTTGCTGCTGTTGCTGCTGCATCTGCTGCGGCTGATGTTGCTGCTGTAGCTGCGACGGCTGCTGTTGTTGCTGTTGTTGCTGTTGCGCAGGCGGCTCGAGAATGTAACCGAGACCGCGAATCGTTCGCACGTTGATGCCGGATCCCTCCAGCTTCTTGCGCAGACGATGCACAATGATTTCAATCGCATTGAAGCTGATTGAAGATTCCCAGTTCGACAGATGCTCGGTGATTTGCTGTTTGTTAACCACTTTGCCTGCCTTCTGCAAAAGCAGCTCGAGAACTGCAACTTCTCGTGCTGACAGATCAACAGCTTGCCCATTTACATTAAGACGTCTGCCTACTGTGTCGTAACAAAAACCGTTGTATTTGATTTCTGTTTGATTGCTCCAATTTCCTTTGCGGAGAAGAGCGCGGATTCTGGCTTCCAACTCATCAAGATGGAAAGGTTTGGTCATGTAGTCGTTAGCTCCGAGATCGAGACCGGTTATACGATCTTTCACTCCATCGCGAGCCGTTAAGATTACGACTGGCGTTGGCTGACCCCGTTGGCGGAGGCGTGTAAGCACTTCCAACCCATCAAGATCAGGCAGCCCAAGGTCCAAAATCACCAAATCGTATGGTGTGACGGTAAGAGCGTTGTCTGCGTCCGGACCTGTTTTGACCTGGTCGACTAGGTACCCATTTTGCGAAAGCGCCAGATGAATTCCCTTGGAAAGCATTTGGTCGTCTTCTGCTAGTAGTATTCGCACGGCGTTAACCTCGTTGTGACGCTGTTCTAAGAGATAATAGCAAATGGGTCGTCAAGTGAAGCCAGAATGGCGAAACAAATTTTCCACCTCCAATGTAACAAGATCTGATATCGTTTGTAGCTGTATTTGATCTATATCCTAGCAGTGCCGGGTGCCAAACCGCGCATTCTGTCCCAGAGCTTGCCAGGGTAAGTTCGTAACTTTAATTCGGAGTTTGGACCATCATGACGACCGCAAACAAAGAAGTGACCAATCGTTTGAAACAGCTCACCAAGCAAGGTCAGTCGATATGGCTGGATTTTATTCGTCGAAGTTTCGTGAGAAATGGAAGTTTAAAAAAGCTTGTGGATGACGATGGCTTGCGCGGCGTTACGTCCAACCCGTCGATTTTTGAAAAGGCGATCGCGGGAAGTGATGACTACAAGGAGCAGATGGAAGAACTGCTTCAAGACCGCTCTCTTGACGCCAACGCAATTTATGAGAAGCTCGCGATCCAAGATATTCAGGAAGCTTGCGACGTTTTGAAAACGGTTTACGAGGAAACCGCCGGGCGCGACGGCTATGTTTCCATGGAAGTTTCGCCGTTGCTGGCTTCCGACACCAGAGCGACAATCTCCGAAGCTCAGAAAATCTGGAAAGCCGTCCAGCGACCGAATTTGATGGTTAAAGTTCCGGCCACTCCCGAGGGAATTCCCGCGATCAAGGAACTGATTTCAGAAGGAATTAACATCAATGTGACTCTTCTATTCTCGGTCGATGCCTACAGCGATGTAGCTGAGGCCTATATCTCGGGTCTCGAAAAGCTTCATGAAAAGGGCGGCGACGTCAATATGGTTGCATCGGTCGCCAGTTTCTTCGTGAGCCGAATTGACTCTTTAGTGGATTCTCTGCTCAAAGATAAGATTAAGGTCGCTGAAGACGACAAGGAGAAAGCGCGCTACGAAGCTCTTCTCGGCAAAACGGCGGTTGCTAATGCCAAGATGGCCTATCAGATTTACCGGCAGCTCTACACGTCCGAGCGGTGGAAAATTCTTGCCGGCGCCGGAGCTAGACCACAACGTCTGTTGTGGGCCAGCACCAGCACAAAGGATCCGGCATACCCGGATTGCCTGTACGTCGATGAGTTGATTGGAAATGAAACCGTTAACACGCTTCCGATGAATACCCTGGAGGCGTTTCGTGACCATGGAAAACCTGAAGAGACGCTGGAGAAGCGCCTCGATGAAGCTCAAAATGTTTTGGAGCAAATCGAGAGATACGGAATTTCCCTCACCGAAGTGACGGACCGACTACTTTCTGAAGGTGTTGAGCTTTTTGCCGTCGCGTTCAAAAAGCTGCTCGCCGCCGTCAACAAACAGCGAAGAGCTCACCATTCGCCGAAGAGCGATACGATGAGTTTCCGCCTGCCGGAAGACATGGCGAAAAATGTTGATGCTATGGTCGATGAATGGCAAGAAGCAGGTCGCATTCAAAAGCTCTGGAACAAAGACAAAGGACTCTGGACCGGCGCCGATGAGGCGAGTTGGATGGAGTGGCTCGACATTGTCGACGAGCAACTCAAGGACGCGGACAAGTTCGAGCATCTGGCTTCCGAAGTGAAGGAGAGCGCCTTCGAGCATGCGGTCGTCCTGGGCATGGGCGGTTCGAGCCTGTGTCCTGAGGTTATGAGCTTGACGTTTGACCGAAGCGAAGGATTTCCGGAGTTGTCGATTCTGGATTCAACCAATCCGGAACAGGTTCTGGCTAAAGATCATTCGCTCAATCTGGAAGAAACCCTGTTCATCGTCTCAAGCAAGTCGGGAACGACTCTTGAGCCCAACATTTTTATGGAGTACTTCCTGAATCGAGTCAAAGAGAAAGTAGGGGAAGATAAGGCCGGATACCACTTTATTGCAGTCACCGACCCTGATTCAAAATTGGAATCATTCGCGAAGCAGGAAGGATTCCGAGAAATCTATTACGGCAAGACTGCCATCGGTGGTCGTTACTCAGCGCTGTCCGATTTCGGAATGATACCGTCGGCGGTGATGGGTCTCGACGTCCGGGAGTTTTTAAGTCGGGCTAGCGAGATGGTCGAAGCTTGTAAGAAGACCGAATCGGTCAAGGAAAACCCGGGCGTGATGCTCGGTGTAATTCTCGGCGTAGCGGCTTTAGCTGGACGTGATAAGCTCACCATCTTTACCTCAAAGGGCATTCATGATCTCGGCGCATGGCTCGAACAACTGATCGCGGAGTCTACCGGCAAGGACGGAAAAGCCATTATCCCTCTAGACAGAGAATTGCTGGGCACGCCGACCGCATACGGTCATGATCGAGTCTTCGTTTACCTCAAGGTAGATGGAGAGAACGATAAGGTACAGGAAGAAGCTCTCAACGCGTTGGAAGAGATCGGTCATCCCGTCATACGAATTGTGCTCGACGACAAAATGGCTCTCGGCGAAGAATTCTTCCGCTGGGAGATAGCCACCGCGGTCGCGGGCAGCATCATCGGTATCAATCCGTTCAACCAACCGGATGTAGAAGCCAGCAAAGTTGCTTCACGTGAACTGACTGATGAGTATGAGAAAAGCGGTTCCCTGCCTGCTGAGGAGCCCTTCTTCACCGATGCGAGCGTGAAATTATTTACTGACTCCCGGAACCTGGAAGACCTTTCCAAGGCGGAGCAGAAATTAAGCGCGATTTTGAAAGCTCACTTCGCGCGTATCAAGGAGAACGATTACTTCGCCGTGCTCGGTTACATTCAGATGAACGAGGAGCATGAGCGCATGTTGCAGAACATTCGTCATGCCGTGCGCGATTCGCGGAAGGTCGCAACCTGCCTTGGATTTGGCCCGCGTTTTCTCCACTCGACCGGTCAGGCCTACAAAGGTGGACCCAATACGGGGGTCTTCCTTCAGATCACTTGCGATCACGAAGAAGACGTTGCAGTGCCTGGTCATGAGTACACCTTTGGTGTCGTATGTGATGCTCAGGCACGGGGCGATCTCACTGTGCTATCAGAGAGAGAGCGCCGGCTGCTTCGCGTGCACCTGACAGGTAACGTCGACGAAGCTCTGAAACTTCTTACCCGTGCCGTCGGCGAAGCTCTGACGTAAGCGAGGAGCATTTCTGATACGAAACTTTTGGAAGGCGCAGTCGGTTTAACCGGATAGTCAAAGCGAAGGAGACGAAAGCGAGTGAAACTTCACGAAGAACACAAAACGATGATTCTTGCCGGCGACATTGGTGGCACGAAAACCAATTTAGGTCTATTCGTCGTGAAAGATCATCAGCTGCGTCCTGTGCTGGAAGAGCATTTTGCAAGTCAGGAATTTCCGGAACTAGAGATGCTTGTTCAAACGTTTCTGGACAAGCATGAGGTCAACATTCAATATGCGTGCCTCAGTATTGCAGGTCCGGTTATCGACAATCGTTGCAAAACAACCAATCTTCCATGGACTGTGGACGCCGATGAAATGTGCCGTCGTCACAGTTTTGAAAAGGTCTGGTTGATTAATGACCTCGAAGGTAATGCGCATGGTATCACGCATCTTCGTGATGAAGAATTCGAAGTCCTGCATGCGCCGGAGACTCCTGTTCATGGAAATGCGTGCGTGGTCTCTGCCGGTACCGGACTCGGTGAAGCCGGTCTGTTTTGGAACGGTGATGGCTACATACCATTTGCATGCGAGGGCGGTCACACCGACTTCGCGCCGCGCAGCGATGAAGAAATCGAGTTATTCAAATACTTGCGCCGCGATCACCAGCACGTGAGTTATGAACGCGTTTTATCCGGCATGGGACTCTACGCGATCTACTCGTTCCTCCGCGATACTAATCGCTATTCGGAACCGGAGTGGGTGGCGGATGAACTGGCGGCTGTGGACGATCCCGCTGCTGCAATTTCGATGTTCGGAATGCAGGAGAAAGCTGAAATTTGCGTCAAAGCGCTCGATATGTTTATCGACATATATGGAAGCGAGTGTGGCAATGCCGCACTTAAATTCATGGCGTTCGGAGGTGTCTTCATCGGTGGTGGCATCGCTCCCAAGATTCGGGAACGGATGAAAGGACCGAGATTCATCGAATCGTTCTTGAATAAAGGCAGAATGCGGGCCATCCTCGAGAAGATGCCGGTGAAGATTATTTTGAATAATAAAACAGCTCTGCTTGGTGCCGCGCGCTGCGCGATGCTCAAGTCCGGGCAATTGCCTTCGAGAGTGACGGTTTAGAGCTGTTTCTCAACAAGCAATCGGTCCGGGTTGCGTGGACCCGGACCAATTATTTTGTTTGTTTGTTTGTTTGTTGAGGAGGAAAACCTGTTATTTCTTCTTTTTGTTTTTCTTAGAGTTGGTCTTGCGGGTGGACCGTTTGTTCGCAAGTCCTTTGCTCGAATTCTTTTGCGGTTTGTCAGCAAAATATTCGCCCTTCAAGTCGAATGTCGGTTTTGGAGCTGCGGCTTTCTTTGCGTTGTATATCAAAGTTTCATTTGCAAAGATGTTTGCAGGTGGTGCTTCGACTTGTGCGGTTTGAGTGTTTTGCACCACAGGCGGTATCGAGTCATCGATCGCTTTGAAGGGCGAGACAGTCTTCACTTCTTGCTCTGCCGCGAGAATAACCGGCTCAACTGCAATGGGGGCGTTTTTCAAAGCTGTCGAGTATTCTCCGGATTGATTCATCAACGATTGGAGGCTGGGAACGCTATCAGTGCGAGTCTCTTCCGTAGAATTCGTGGCTGCTGATGCCTGATTTGGCATTTGCATGGGAACCGCAACCGGCGCCGACTGATAGTTGCTAGAAATCGTGATTGAATACGATTGGGTTTCAGGCATGAGCGGCTTGGAAACGGGCGCTGCTGCAGGTTGGGAGAATTGCGTAACTGGAGAATCGTTGACGGTTTTCCAGCTGTCTCTTTTCTTTTTGATCTCGAATTTGCTCTGAATCGGTTCGGCAAGATTGAAACCTGACTTCGCATCAAAGTCGCTTGAGAGGCTGTCGCTGGTCCGACCTTCGTTGAGCCAGGGATCGACTTCCAGAAGATCGAAATTCGCATTTCGTTCATCGTCCGATTTGCTCGGCGACAACATCTCTTGTGTGGCTCCGAGCAGCAAGCGCAGCAATTCCGCGGATGCTACTTCAAGCATCTCACCGGTGAGCGCACCGGTTTCTGAAATCCAGAAGACGCCCTTCTGAGAGTTCACCTGCGCCTTCCATTCGACTACCGGCGTATATGGTTCCAAATCAGTCAACGCGCCGATATTGTCTGTGGGAAGAAGATAGAATGCGATGGTATCTTGTCTTCCGTCGACGAGAAGTCGGAACAGCTTGGTCGAAAGGCTGCATTGAACATACGGCATTGTTTCATCATTATTGACGCGCCCGGCGACTTCGGGCTCGCTCGCCGTGATGAAGAGCTCGCTCAGACCGAGTAGCGTGTTCAATTCTGTGGAGAAGGCCAGAAGCGTTTTAAACGTGCGATGCATGAGGTCGCGAATAGCCTTCGAGAATAGCCTGTTTTCTTCCGAAGTCTTTTGGGTTTCCTTGCGGCGGCGGTCTAAAAACTGCATTGCATCTTGAGCCAAGTCCGCGATTAAGTCCTGGCGCGACCCCTGATAACGAGCTTTATGCAATTGAAGAATCTTGTCGGACAGCAAACTGCGATCCTTGCCGCCAACCTGGAGTTCCTGTTGGTGCTTCTGGCGGTCTGCGGAGGTGCTGAAGTAGTCCAGTATTCTCCATCGATAGCAAAAGTAATTGTTCTTGGGAAACTTCTGACGATTAGTAACTTCCGTAAGCTCATTGGAATTTTTCAACATGCAAAACCTCCAACAGCCGGTCCAGGGCTGCTTGCCATATTCAAACGGTCAACAAACAAACTATCTAAGGTGAGACTGGACTAGCTCGGTCGCTCTTCTAAATAAGATTGCTCGATTTGCCTGCCTCACAATTCAATCCTAGCCAAAATCCCGCAGGGCGTAAATCCGCAGTACTGTATCCGCAAAAGTGCGTATACAAAAATGAGCGGTTTCGGCGGACCTAAAACCTGTTTCCCTGGTAAGCTGCCGCCCGTCAGCTTTTCTCGCTGGGTTTCGATGGGTCGAGCGCAACGTTTATGGCTGGCCCGTCCTCGATTGCTCCGTCGGTTGCTGAACCCAGCATGGTTTCCGTATTCGCTGACGCCTCGTCCGCTGGTGCGACCAGCAGGTCTTCCACCGCTTTGGCGTCCGCCGAATCGGTGGAGCGAGCCATCGTGTCCCTTTTTAAGGCCTCGTATTTTTCATCGATCCTATGCCTGAAGTCTTCCAGCGAAGCTTTGCTCACCTTATCTTGTCGGGCAAGAAGATTTAAACAGTCGCGCTGCGCTTGAATCAAGGCTCTCTCGATTTGGATGCGCTCGATATCGGCGACGCTTATGTCTTCTTCTCGGAGTTTGAATACCAGCATCTCGGCTTCGGCGATTTTGTGCTCAAGCGACTGCTTTTCCTTCAAGAAGTCTTCTTTTCGCATTTTTGCGCTCTGAAGTCTTTCGAGTTGCAGGCGATAGTGTTTCAACTCTTCGTTCAGAGCCAGGTACTTCAAATCGCTGGTCTTCGCCTTACTTACTTTGAGGAGGTTTACCAGCGGCTCGAAGGATAAACCTTGTACAAAAAGGGTGAATAACGCAACACCGAATGTGGTGACCATGAGCGATTCACGCATCGGGAAATTGCTGGGTAAGCTAAGCGCCATCGCCATACATAACGAGCCCCGCAGCCCGCCCCAGAAGAGCAAGTGCCGCCAACTTCCTGGAATAGGTTGTTTTGACGTTGATACGAACGGTGCCAGACCGTAGATGACCACAAAGCGTCCGGCCAGAATTGCTATGATGGCGACGCCGATTTGAGGTGCATATTTGATTAGAAGATTAATCTCAATCTGTAAGCCAATGAGTAGAAACACCAGCGACTCGGCAATAAATGCTGCATATTCCCAGAAGGAGTCCACTGCCAACCGCGTGGTCGGTGACATATGAGTTCGGCTGCCGTAGTTGCCCATAATGATGCCGGCGACCAGCACAGCCATAACACCTGACACGTGAAAGTGCTCCGCACCTACGAAGGCTCCGTATGCGGAGACGATAGTCAACGTGATTTCTAGCAAATGGTCGTCGAAAAAGCGCGTGAGCCATGAAGCAAATGCACCAACAGCGATACCAAGGCCGACCCCACCAAAGGTGACAAGGGTAAACTGAACGAGGATGTCCGTCGGGGATAAGGCACCGCCGGCGATGGCTGAAGCCATGAGAATCCGGAAGAGCACCACCGCAGTACCGTCATTCAGCAGGCTCTCGCCTTCGAGGATTGTGACCAGGCGCTTTTCGATACCCATCTTCTTGAAAAACGCCAGAACCGATATCGGGTCTGTCGCGCTGATCATGGCGCCGAACATTAGCGCGATGAGCAAATCCAGCTGCGCAAGGAAGTGAATTACATAACCTACGACTATCGTGGAGATAAACACGCCGATAGTCGCGAACGCAAGCACAGGCTTATAGCATTTTTTCAGAACGTGAAGGTTGAGATTCCATGATGCTTCAAACAGCAATGCCGGAAGAAATACCATAAGAATAATTTCCGGTGTCATATGAACTTCCGGAAGTAAATGAAACACGCCGATCATTAGACCGGCAACGACAAGCGCGATGGAGTAGGGCAGCCGTATCCACTTCACCGCAATGGCAACGCATGCGGCTACAAGGGTCAGAACTAACAGAACGTGCGTGTTTAAATGCAAATCGAAACCTACCTCACCGAGCGCTGCCCATTAGCTTCCGAACAGTAGGTACCAAAAGGAACAGCACAATGGTGCCTACAAATGCTGCTGCGGCCATTGAGCCGAACAATGTCGACATGCCGCTAAGATTCTTTTCGTCGAAAAATCCACCGACGTAACCCGCCAGTCCGTTTCCGAGCGCCATCCCGATAAACCAGGCGCCCATTGTTATACCCACTAGCCTCGCCGGCGCGAGTTTCGTTACCGTGCTCAAACCGACCGGGCTTAAACAGAGTTCGCCCATATCTTGCAGCAAGAAAACAGCGATCAGCCAGAGCGGGCTGACTTTCCCCTGGGCTGCCAACACTGAAGCCGGCACCATAAGAGCGATCCCAAGTCCAAGCAGCATTAGACCGATTGCGAACTTGGCCGGCGCTGATGGCTGTTTATCGCCGAGCTTCAGCCAGAGTATCGAGAAGAGTGGCGCGAAAATAATCACGAAGGTGGCTTGGAACGTCTGAAGCCAGCTTGAAGGAAATGCCCAGCCACCAATGGTAGTGTCAGTGCATTTGTCTGCGAATATGTTTAAACTGCTCCCGCCCTGTTCATATATAGCCCAGAACAAGATGTTAAACACGAAGAGAACAGCGATGGCGCCCAGACGTTTCACTTCAACAGGCGTTAACGCTTCATTAGCGTTCTTGCCGTCGTTCGTCTCAGATTCCTTTTTCTGAGGACGTAAACCCGCTGTGCCTAGCTGTTTCCACTGAATCACATAATGAATCAGACCGATCATCATGCCAACGCCGGCAGCTCCGAATCCCCAGTGCCAGCTGTGGTGTTCTGACAAGCCGACGGACGTGAGCCATGCTTTGAACTCGGTTCCCTGCGCAAGATATCCGCACACCAGGGGCGAAAGCATCGCGCCGATATTGATGCCCATGTAAAAGATTGAGAAACCGCCATCGCGTCGAGGGTCTCCCTCTTTGTAGAGCATCCCCAGCATTCCGCTTATGTTTGGCTTAAGCAGACCTGTTCCCACCACGATCAAACCCATGCCACCGTAAAACGTTGCCAGTGATGGAAATGCGATGGTGAAGTGACCTAGAGCGATGATTATGCCGCCGATTAAAACTGCCCAGCGGGCCCCGAGGATTTTATCCGCGATCAGTCCACCCGGCAAGGAGCTCAAGTAGACGAGCATGGTGTACCAGCCGTAAATCTCACCGGCATTTTTGTTTGACATGCCGAGACCGCCTTCGCTGACGGCTGCCACCATATATAGCACCAGAATGGCGCGCATTCCGTAATAGCTGAAGCGCTCCCACATCTCGGTGAAAAACAGATTCACCAGACCAACGGGATGACCGGCAAACGTTTTTTCGTGGTCTGCCAATGGCAATGTAGTTTCGCTGACAGTCATTAAAAGTTCGCCGGACTACTTGAAAACACGGCTAAATTCCCCAGGCGATGAGTTCTGGCAGTTTATCATTTTAAGTATCTGTATCGCATGAAGTGGCGACGTTCTAGTGGCCGATTGGATAGAATGTTGAGATGAAAAACGCAAGTTTTGAAATTCTCGATCATCCCGCTGATATGGGCTTTCGCGCCTGGGCGCCATCCAAGGAGGCGCTGTTCGAAACGGCAGCAACTGCCGTTACTTCCATTCTTGTAGATCTTGATGATATCGACGAATCGACCACTGTTGAAATCTCTGTTGAGGCGGAAGATGAAGATTTGCTTCTCTACAATTGGCTTTCCGAAGTATTGTTTTGGTTCGATGCTGAAGGCGTATTGTTGAAAACATTCGAAATCAACGAGTTCATGACATCGGGAGACAAAATGAAGGTCGTCTCAACGGCTGCGGGGCAAAGGTACTCCAGTGAAAGACATGAGATCAAAACCTACGTTAAGGCAATAACACTTCACCAACTGCAAATTATGCGCAAGGAGGAAAAATTTGAAGCACAGGTTTACCTCGACATTTAAACGCGCTATAGATCAAAAGCGGCTTGAAGTTGAAGCATCAGCAGACGGTCGCGTTCAGGAGTAAGACGGTTCGAATGACAAAGCTGAGATCGAATACGAAGTGGGATAACATCATCGAGGTAATCGATCAGAACCGCTACATGATTCCGCGCCATTACAAGCACGGGATGAATGTCGATGCCATGATCTTCAGCAGTCCTGAACTAATAAAGCATGTACTGACCGATCTGTCCCTTGAGCAGGCCGCCAATGTCGCCACGCTTCCTGGAATCGTGGGAAAGTCGCTCGCTATGCCGGACATGCACCAGGGTTACGGCTTTCCGATTGGTGGTGTTGCCGGCATGGATCCGGAAACGGGTGTGGTCTCGCCTGGTGGTGTTGGATTCGATATCAACTGCGGAGTGCGCTTAATTTCCAGTCCACTAAGTTTTAAAGACGTAGAGTCTAATCTGGACGAGCTGGTCACGGCTTTGTTTAAAGCTGTTCCAACCGGGGCTGGTAAAGACGGTCGCATCCATCTCAGTTCGCGAGAGCTTGATGCCGTGCTGAAGGGCGGATCAAAGTGGGCTGTCAAAGAAGGTTATGGAATCAACGCTGATTTGGAGCGCACCGAAGATGGTGGCTGTTTATCTCACGCTGTTGAAACGGCTGTGACTGAGCGAGCCCGAAAACGGGGAGGCAGTCAACTTGGAACGCTAGGGTCCGGGAATCATTTCCTGGAAGTCGATGTCGTCGAGCAGATTTTCGACAGAGACGCGGCCGAAGCATTTGGTTTATTCGACCAGCAGATATGTTTCATGGTGCATTGTGGATCGCGTGGTCTCGGGCATCAAGTCTGTACGGATTTCGTTGCAAACATGCAGCCGGTGATGAAGCGCTACGACATTACATTGGCTGATAGAGAACTGGCATGCTGCCCGATTAATTCGCCAGAGGGTCAGAGTTATCTCGGCGCAATGGCTGCGGCTGCCAATTTTGCTTTCGCGAATCGCCAGTGCATAACCGAATGGATTCGAAAAGTTGTGCGTAAACTCTATGGAGGTTCAACGAATTTGTCGTTGGTCTACGACGTTGCTCACAATATGGCTAAGTTCGAAAATCATACGGTCGATGGCAAAGACATGCGCGTTCTCGTTCATAGAAAAGGTGCTACCAGAGCTTTTCCTGCCGGACGCCCGGAGCTTGCCGAAATGTTCCAGAAGACCGGACAGCCAGTGATTATTCCTGGCGATATGGGACGAGCGTCGTATGTTCTGGTTGGCACAGAGCAGGCGCTTAAGGAAACGTTTGGTAGCGTCTGTCATGGTGCCGGGCGCCTAATGAGCAGAACGCAAGCACGGAAGAATAGACAATCGAAAGATGTGATTGCCGCATTGAAAGCGCGCGGAGTGATTGCCAAAGCATCAACACGCGAGGGATTGACCGAAGAGGTGCCGGAGGCATACAAGCCGATCGACGACGTGGTGCGCGCCGTCAAGGACGCCGGTCTTGCGCGACCAGTCGCGAGGCTGAAACCGATTGGAGTGGTTAAAGGATAGTTTTAAAACGTAAGTGATTTTGGAAACCTTAGAAGGAGAGATAAATGACACAGCCCGGCGAGATAATGGATGATCCTCTTTGGTACAAGGATGTTATCGTCTATCAACTTCACGTCAAAACATTCTTCGACAGCAACGGCGATGGTTATGGTGACTTCGCTGGTCTGATTGAAAAGCTCGATTACATCGAGCAGTTAGGCGTAAATTGCATCTGGATCTTGCCATTTTATCCTTCGCCGTTGCGCGACGATGGTTATGACATTGCCGACTACGTCAGTATCAACCCGCTTTACGGAACGATGCAGGACGCAAAAAATTTCATCAAGGAAGCGCATCGTCGCAACATCCGAGTGATCACCGAGCTTGTTATCAATCACACTTCCGATCAACACGAGTGGTTTAAACGCGCGAAGGCTGCGCCTCCTGACAGTAACGAGCGCAACTATTATGTGTGGAGCGACACCGATGCAAAATTCGATGATGCTCGCATCATATTTATCGATACTGAGGCATCCAATTGGACCTGGGATTCAACCGCCAAGGCTTACTATTGGCACCGCTTCTTCAGCCATCAGCCGGATTTGAACTTTGATAATCCCGAAGTCACCAACGCTGTTCTAGATGTGATGCGCTTCTGGCTCGACATTGGTGTCGATGGTTTTCGTCTGGATGCAATTCCTTATCTCATCGAACGCGAAGGCACCAACTGCGAAAACTTGCCGGAAACGCACGCGATTCTCAAACAATTTCGCGCCGCCCTGGATAAGGACTACAAGAATAAATTGTTTCTTGCGGAGGCTAACCAATGGCCTGCTGACGTGATTCAGTACTTCGGCAGTGGAACAGACGAATGCCACATGGCCTATCACTTCCCTCTCATGCCGCGGATCTTCATGGCTTTGCACCAGCAAACGCGAACACCGATTGTTGAAATCATGCGACAAACACCGGACATCCCGGAGTCCTGTCAATGGGCGATATTTTTGCGCAACCACGACGAGCTGACACTAGAGATGGTGACGGATGAAGAACGTGACTATATGTACGCAGCTTATGCGGAACATCCGATTATGCGCTGCAACGTCGGTATTCGTCGTCGCTTAGCGCCGTTGCTGGAGAACAGTCGTCCGCGTGTAGAATTGGCGAACAGCCTCTTGTTTTCAATGCCGGGTACGCCGATTGTTTATTACGGCGACGAAATCGGAATGGGCGATAACGTTTACCTCGGAGATAGAAACGGCGTACGCACGCCGATGCAGTGGAACGGCGATCGCAACGGCGGGTTCTCACGCGCTTCCTTTGCGCAGCTCTACTCGCCGCCCTTGATGGATCCTGTGAGCGGCTATCAGGTGATTAACGTCGAAGCTCAGCAACTCGACAAGTCCTCATTGTTGCACTGGATGCGCAGAATCATTCGTTTGCGCAAACAGTACAAGGTGTTTGGTCGGGGCACAATCGAATTTATCGAACCTGCTAACAGAAAAGTTCTCGCTTACATACGGCGCTATGAAAATGAAACAGTTTTGTGTCTCGCCAACCTCTCATACTCTCCTCAATCAGCCGATCTTCATCTTGAGAGATACGCAGGCAAAACGCCGGTTGAGATGTTCGGCATGGAAGCGTTTCACGAGATAACGGAGCAACCATATGTGGTGACATTCGCACCTTACGGTTTCTACTGGTTGCTGCTGGAAAAATAATGTGCGGCAATCACTTCAGGGCTTCAGTTTTAGCGCTTTGATGACCGCAGCCCTCAGATCCGGCACAATGTATCCTTGAGAGGTTTCCTTGCCGGTTTTGTATAGGAGATGGTCGGCTTTCGCCGGAGTCAATTTGGGTTCGAGGCTCATGAGCAGTGCAATTGCTCCAGACCAGTGAGGAGCGGCATAAGAAGTCCCGGAGCCGGAAGCTGCAGTCGATATCGCATTACTGTACGTTCGAACATTTACGGACGGAGCAACGGCTTTGAATGGCCCGTACGTAGACTGAGTCCAGTACATGTCATTTTCATCAATTCCTCCGACTCTGCGAATTGTCTTTTTTGACTTGCTTGGATCTTCAATCGGGTCATTGCCAGCCGCGTTGATCAGGATGTCCTTATGCTTTGAAAGCATTTTGGCAATGTCTTGTATCAACTCCGAACCATTGTAGGTTGGCAAACCGAATGACTGAATGCTGAGGTTGATAGCAGATGGACCGCCCCTCTCCGCTTGATGGTCTACACACCAGTTAAGCGCTCGGATGACGTCGATAGTATCGATTTGTCCTGCAGCGTTTGATACCCGGCAACACGTCAGCGCGACCGACGGGGCTGTATGCGATGCCACGCCGGCAAGCAATATGCCATTATTAGTGGTGGCGGCCGCAATCGCGGCAACCGCGGTGCCGTGAACCTGTGGGTCTCCAGCTGCTTCTGGTACGCCATCCAGTCCGCCGACGAAATTGAACTGAGTGATATTCGTCCACTCGTTCGATACGGGAGTGCATCCCGAGTCAATAATAGTCAGTCTGGGCTGTGCAACCTGCGATACGTTCTTCGCCTCGAGCAAGCAGCGCATTTCGCTGAAATTGATCTGTTGAAGGTTGAGTTGGTTGGCAAACTCTGGATCGTTGATTGAGGGGACGCATTGGTTCAACTTGCTGGCGAATTTGATCTCTGCTGTGCTGAGATCCGGGTCTGCCGAGTTCTTAACGCTATACAAAGCTGATTTTACAGACCCTGATCTCGGCTGCACTTCTAAGATCACATAATGTTCGGTCTTTGACCTGATCTCGTTGACGACCATCAGTCCGCGCTTTTGCAAACGGGTTTTGAATTTGTCTATATCTACATTCGGGCGACTCATTATGAGTACGCTCTGTCCCGCCGGAATTCGCTTGGCCTGAGCGATTTGAGGAAATACCGACAGGAGAATGAAGAACGAAAACAAATAGAGGGTCTGTATTGTTCCTCTTTTAGGAAACAATTCGTGAGCGGTTCGACTTCGAAATGAAGCCACGCCGTGACTCGGTAATTTCAAAATCTAATTCTCCAACACAGGAAGATTCGACTGTTGCGAAACTCGCACGGCTACCTTTTCGATCTTATGGTAGTTTCATGGTACCACCGGCTGAGGCCTGCCGTATATAAAATCTTGACGTTACCCGAGGCGCTATTGCCTCCTGGGTTTGTTATTCTTCAGATCGTTTGCATGTTTGTGAGAACTAGCTTTGAGTTATTGCTACTAGCCGGCTTTCTTGGTCAGCTCTCTTGCTTTTGAGAAGTCCGCTTCTGCGGCTCCAGTTTGACCGCACTCCTGTTTAGATTTGCCGCGCAGGTCATATTCTTCGGCCGAGCTCGCGGTCATCGCGGCAGCCTTTTTGAAGTCCACTTTGGCGGCTTCTTTTTTGCCGAGTTGTCTGTTGGTAAGACCTCGGTAGTAGAATCCACCGATGCATTTCGGATCTAATTCGACAACGGTGTTGAAACGTTCCAACGCGACTTTGAAATCTTTAGTATCGTAACGTCGTTTGCCGTCGGCATAAAGGTCGCTTGCCAGATTGGCTTTCGCGTTGGCGCCGGTTCCGCCACTTCCTGGTGCAGGTGGCTCACCCTGCTCCTTGGCAAGAGCGGTTGGTGCTGTGAGGACGAGCGCGCTGATCAGCGCAAGGAACGTATTTTTGATGGTCATGTCCTTCTCCGGAAATGTTTCACAACGTGCTTCCTGGCCTGCCATTATCGCACTATCGTAAAAGTTTTTGCTTAATCGTTAAGAGTCGCGCTGCGCGGCATCTTCCTGCTGCCTGTCTCCGTTAAGTAGGATGACAAAATGCTCGCAATTTTCTCTCCACCCGACTGGCTGAGGTGAATCGGATCTAGAAAATCCTTTTTCGTAAAACTATTGTCGTCAGTGAGGTCTAAATATTCCGCATCGTATTGTTTGCACAAATCTTGAGTCTCACTTGATAGTCGTGGCTGCAATTTCCGGAACTCGGCAACATCCTCGCTTTTCAGCATCGGCATGGAAATTACACTTGCTTCAATATTTTGCTTTTGCAGAAACCGCAGGGTTTCATCTAGGAACCGCATCTGGTGCTCAATGTTTTCGTCTGAGCACGAGAAATTTCTCGGATACATCTTGGTCTGAGCATTAAAAGTTTGTTTGTCGTCGGGAAGAAAAACAAATTGACCCGGAGCCATTGTCGAAATCGGCGCTCTCACCATGCTTTGAAAAACCGCATATAGCTTACTTCCAACGGTTGGAAAAGCCAGATCGTACAGTGCTCCAAGTGGAACGCTCGATGAAAAGTAACGGTAATAATCAGAGCGACCGGGAAACGGGAGACCGTTGCTGAGAAACGATCGTGGTGTCACCGTTAGTATCACACGTTTTGGTTTACGCAAATCAGAAAATAAACTCTCTGCAATTACGAGGTAATCAGATACCAGGCTTCCGGGCTGGCTTACGATGAATGTTCTCAGCTCGCCGCCGTCATGGTTCAGTTGTGATTCAATCGCATAGCCGCGATGGTCGAGAGCAAAATCAAGTCTTGTTCCAGCAACTTTCGCATCAGCAGATCTCAGACCACCGAGTTGCGAATCACCGAAAACAAAGATGTCCGGCGCCGAAGGCGAACTCTGGTAATCCCTGGCTATCCAGTAACCAAAAGGTTTAGCGCATGTTGGCGCAAATTCGTTTGCTCTGGGCCAACGCCAGCATTCTGATGTTTCCGCCCAAAAATTTCCAATAGCTAGAGCGCCTGTCAATAATAAGAGACCAGCAATCATATGCCGCGCAAATCGCACTGATTTTGCTCTACTCGCCATCCTTTAATCATCTGAAAATTTCACAGATTGATCCAGGCAACTTCGTTTAGAATGATGCGGTCTTCTGTATGTGCAAAAGAGGTGTGTTATGCAACTGCCTGGATGTGTTCGAGCTTTTTCGGTGTTTGCCGCAGCTTCGATTCTTCTGTCCTCATCGGTGTTTCCAGCGTTTGCTGCGGAATCAAAACGACCGCTTGTCATTGCACATCGGGGCGGAAAAAAATGGGCTCCCGAAAACACAATGGCTGGATTTGCCAAGAGTTTAAAGGCTGGAGCCGATGGTGTAGAGCTGGATATCCACCGATGCAAATCTGGAGAGTTGGTAGTAATTCACGATGAAACTCTCGACAGGACTACTGATGGCAAGGGCTTCATCAAAGATAAGACCTGGGACGAGTTGAAAACTTTGAGCGCAGGTAAATGGTACGGCGACGAATTTGCTGAAGAGAAATTGCCGCTGCTCACCGATGTTTTGAAACTTGCCGATGGAAAAATGATCGTCAACATAGAGATCAAGAATTCGCCGATTGAATATCCGGGCATCGAGGATGATCTCGCAAAGGTTCTGAAGGACTACAAGTATCCGGAGAAGATCCTCATTAGCTCCTTTGACCACGAACTTATCAGACGCGTCCATAAGAAAATGCCGAACATAGAAGCCGCATTTTTGGACGCAGGAATCGTTGCCGACGTGGGCAAATATGCCAACTCGATCGGAGCGAAAGCCTGGAATGCAGGGTATTCAGAGATGCGTGCCGACGCCGTCGATCGCGCGCATAAGGCTGGTCTGGCGGTCAACGTCTGGACCGTAGACGGTACGAAACATTGGAACGACATGCTTGAAATGAAGGTAGACGGCATCGTCACTGACGATCCGGCAGGTTTGATTCACCATCTGAAACAGCATGGCGGTTCCCAAAGCACTAACTAAGCGACGTTTCGTCCCACTGTTTAAATCTATAGCCCATTAAATTATCAAGCCGGATTGAGTTTCAGCCGTTTGAGACATATATGGATGTGGAATTGGTTCCATATAGGAAAGCTCGAATAGTTTCTTTAGGGGAAGGACCTGGATTTAAACTATGGCTAAAATTCTACTCGTGGAAGACGATGACAGTCTTGCATTCTTGTTGAAAATGCAGTTGGAGCAATCGCGACACCTGATTGATGTGGCGCGCAGAGGGCTTGATGCACTTTCTCAGCTTCGAGGAAATTCGTCTTACGAACTGGTCATTCTCGACTGGATGCTGCCGGATATTGCGGGAGTCGATGTTTGCAAACAGTATCGGTCGTCCGGTGGACGTACTCCGGTCCTCATGCTGACGGCGAAGGGAACTGTCGAGGATAAGGCGACTGGTTTAAACGCTGGTGCCGACGATTATCTAGTGAAACCTTTTCACCCGACGGAACTTGACGCCCGTGTCAATGCGCTATTAAGGCGTCCAGCTACCTATGCGGGCAAGAAGCTGTCGATACGTGATATCGAATTAGATACCGCCTCTGGTACCGTTATGCGTGGCGGCAACGAAGTCGAGTTGACTGCGAAAGAGTTTAGTTTACTGGAACTTTTGATGCGTTATCCGGGTCAGAGCTTCTCTCTGGAAGCCATTCTCGATAGAGTTTGGGACAGCGACTCGGCAGCGTCGATTGATACTGTTCGAACTCATATGAAAACCTTGAGAAAGAAAATCGGCGACAATAATGAGGCCGACGGCATCATTCGAACCAAGCGCGGACAGGGGTATCGCATAGTCGACCATTGAGCCTGCGAAGAAACCGATGTCAAAGCTATCTCAGCAAATTAAGAAGTGGATTTCGGTGTTTGACACACCGACCATAACCACGATAGCTATTTTCTTGACTGTCATTTTACTGATGCACATCGGTCAGATCTCCGTCAGGGAATGCTTCAAGAGGCTAGAAGACACGGGCATCTCGCAACAACGATTATCTATTCTGACGACGCTCGACCAAATCAAATACTATCTATCGAAGGCAGAAGCCTCGGAGATTGCGTACATCTGGTCGAACCAGAAGAAATATCTTGACCAATATAATGCCAACTTTGCTACGGTAGACCAACACGTCGCAGAGCTTGATATGCGTCTTCACGGCAAGCATAGAATGATTTCCGACGAGATTCGGGAGTACATTCGTGTGCGACGTGAATGCGCCGAAGAGGTTATCGCGCTGCGACAAAAAGAAGGATTAGAGGCTGCGGTTGCTCATGGAGAACGCCTTGGCGAGGCAACTGTAACGAAGCACCTCGAGGTCATGGTCGACGATCTAGCTAACCGCGCCGACCTCGAGTTTCAGCTACAGGGAAGAGAACTCGATAACGGAAGTCGAACGGCAATATACGGTATCTTCCTTTTGATGATTGTTGCGCTTGTTATTTTAGTTGTCGTTATCGCAATCGTTAATCGTTACGTCAACGAACGGAAGAACGCAGAGCTGTCTCTTCGCGATGCGGAACGTAGATTCCGAGCGGTTTTCAATCAGACCTTCCAGTTTAGCGGCTTGCTGTCACCGGATGGCATTGTGCTTGAGGCAAATCAGTCTGCTGTAGATTTCGCTGGTGGAAACCTGCAAACTGTTCAAGAGAAATATTTTTGGGACACGCCCTGGTGGTCTTATTCAGTGGATGTGCAGAACCAGCTCAAAGACGCGATTCGGAGAGCCGCGAAGGGCGAGATGGTGCGCTTCGAATCTGCCGTCGAAGGTTCGAGTGGTGACCGTGCCACTGTAGACTTTTCAGTCAAGCCTATCAAGGAAGAGAACGGAGATGTTTCTTTCTTGATCGCCGAAGCAAGAGATATAACCGAGCGGGTTAGAGCTGAAGAAGCGCTGGCCGAGCGTGAAGCGCGAATGCGCGCTATTGTAGACACTGCGCCTGATGGAATTGTTACCGTGAATTCTGATGGGACGCTTGAGTCTTTGAACCGGTCGCTGGAGCGACTGTTGGGATATAAATCTGAAGATCTGATCGGTCACGATGTTAACGCAATTCTTCCACACTTGTTGTCCGGCGGTGATGAAGGTGAAAATAGTCCACTGAGGACGGGGGAGCGCCGTATCTTTGGCGTCGGACGGGAGTTCTTCGGAGTGAAGAAGGACGGCGAAAAGGTTCCGGTGGAAGTTTCGCTCAGTGTGATCAATCTGGGAAATCAGCAAATTTTGACTGGTATCGTCCGCGATATTACGGAGAGAAAGGAAGCTGAACAGCGAGTAAAGGATTTTTATTCGACAGTTTCTCATGAATTGAGAACGCCACTTACGGCAATACGCACCGCTCTCGGTATCATGGAGCATTCGTTCATGGGCGAGTTGACTGAACAGGCTCGCCCGGTTGTTCAAGTCGCGAGCAAGGAAACCGATCGTCTGATTCGGCTAATCAACGACATTTTGGACATCAGAAAGATCGAAGCTGGCAAGCTTGATTTGAAACTGAAGAAACTTGACCCTCGCGAAATCATTAATAGGGCAATCGACGGAGTCAACACCCTAGCTGATGAGGCCGGGATAAAACTGGAGAAAGAGTTGCCTGAGACAAGACGCATTCTCGCTGACGAGGACAGGCTTCAGCAGGTCCTGACCAATCTTCTGTCCAACGCGATCAAATGGTCGCCTGTTGATGGTGTTGTGAAAATTACTATAAAGGAAATCGATCAGCGTTGTCGTTTCGAGGTCATGGATGAAGGTCCAGGAATACCTGAGGACGAAATTGATAAGTTATTCGGACGATTTCAGCAAGTCTCCTCGCGCGATGATCGTTCTCGTGGAGGTACCGGGCTGGGCTTGGCGATCGCAAAGGCAATCGTTGAGCAGCACGGTGGTGACATCGGAGTCGAACTTCAGAACGGGGATGGTAAAGGTTCGATGTTCTGGTTCGAATTGCCGCTTGAATTGAAGTTGTCTGCGTGAGAGCGCGGCGCTTCCTGTTGTAGCAGGGCAGGTCTGAGCCTGAGGCGTTCTCTCTAAGTGCGTATAGCGCATTGTTCAATTCAAACCTGGCACCTTCAATTGTGCACGATTTGTGCATTCTAGTTTCACCAATCGCCCCCAAGTTGAGCGTAGATTGTTAATGTGAGCCGACGAACCACACACACGATTCGCAGAACTCACATCTTACTATCGACCAACCTTACTACTCGCTAGCCGCCTGACCGCATAACTGTTTCATTCGAACCAGAATCTGGTTTCTGCGGCTCTGGCTTGCTCCCGCCGTTCGCCCGGAGGAATTACAATGTCAAACAATCCCGCACAAAACCTTGAAAGTTCACTTTCTCATCATCATGGTATCGAGGCTCCGCAGCCCATTCGCGATGCTGCTGCAAACGCCTGGACACCAGAGAGTCATAAAAATGTGTTCAATCCTCCGGACGCGTCAAACACCGAAAGGGCCTTTCAGGGAAACGATGACGCAGCGAATGCTTTCCTTGCGAAAGCCTTTGGAACCTCTCCTCTCGGTGATGCCGCTCAACCAAAACATATACGCGAATTCAATTCCGGAACCAATGCGCTCGACCGCTCCGGTGGAAATTTGCAGGACGCCCTCTGCTCCATTAATGGTGGCAACGTAGATGGTGCCATTCGTGATATCACTCGTGCAATGCAAAATTCTGATCGGGGAGTCGACTCAATGAAGGAAGGCATTGAAGCGGTACGTGGTCAGACCGCCGCTAAAGGCGATATCAAGGATGGCCTGCGAGATGTAGGTTATGGAAAAAACGAAATGCAAAATGCCATCGATTCTCTGAAGAGTGGAAATACTGCCGAGGCTAAGGAGGCTATTCAGGCAGCTCTTCTTAATCTGAGCGATGGGAAAGAGCAAATAGGTTTCGGCGTTAGCGACATCGTGAATTATAAACCGGCACCAAAAGTCGATTCACCAGCGCCGGATAAACCTGAAACGCCATCGAAGCCCGAATCTCCATCGACTCCTGATTCGCCTTCCACGCCAGAAACGCCATCGAAGCCGGATGTGCCGGTTACACCAGAGGTGCCTGAGAAACCTGACCCTAAGTACCCGGTTGATGCGCATATGAAAGAGTTGCGTGATAGCGGAAGACATTTTGGTCATACCAAAGAAGGCCTTGATGATGCTCTGGTGCTGCTGGCACGAGGCGATAATAACGGCGCAATCAAGAAGCTTGGATCGAGTCTTAGAGAAGTCACCGAGGGAATTGGTGACCTCAAATATGGTGCCAATGGTGGCAACGAACACGGTATTCCTGACGGCAATGTCGAAGCCGGCAACTACTTCGACCGCAGCGGCAGAGACGCCTCCGATACAAGGAAAGGCATAATCGATGCGCTCAGTCATGTTCAGAACGGTGACAGCGATCAGGCTATCGATACGCTCGTCAAAAGCATCAAAGCAATCATCAGCGCGCACAAGTCAGTCGATAAGGGTTATGAATTGCTCAAAGACGACGACAAAGCCGACCCGCGCGTGCGTTCCCGCGGCATGGCATAAACGGTTTTTCCAAAGAGCGAGCAGGCAACGTCGGCGAAAGTCGGCGTTTGTCTTTTGGTGCTGCTCTGTAGATTCTGTTTTTCGCCTGGGTATAAGAAGAGGCATGAAGCTTACCAAGCAAGGCTTTCTTATCGTCGGACTAATTTTAGTCGTGGAAGTGTGCTTCCTCGGCTATTTGAAGTTGAAACTGGACGAGACCGAAGCTGCCAATGAGCAATACGAATATGGAATGGAAGTCGTAACTCGCACGCAGGGTGTGCTTAAGATCTTTGTCGACAGCACTCATAATCTGGCAATGTATGCGATATCGCGAAACGAAGAACAAGGTAAGCAGTATGACGATGCTGTTAAAAACATCGAGCCTGATTTGCGCGCCTTGCAAAAACTGGCTAAACGACAGCCGGAGATTGAAAAGAAAGTAGCTAGAATCTCCAAGCTTGCGATGGAGGCTTCCGAGCAATTCTCTGCGGCGAAGAGAGAAATGGACGAAGGAGAGTTCGTTAATTTCACGCGGCTGCGCAAAAAGATTATGCCGATTCTCTCAAAGATTATGGCTGAGACAGAACCGTTTATCGCTGCACAGGAAAAGTACGCAAAGTCATTCAATCCCGAGCAAACTCGAAGAAGTCGTGAGCAAGCCTATTTCCTGATGTGGTGGGTCGGCGTTCCCATGAATATCCTGCTTGCTGTTATTGCGATTGGCTGGTTTATGTCGAAAATCACTGGTCGCTTAGACATCTTGTCGGAAAACGCGAAGCGGATCGAAAGTGGCGAAGAATTGAAGCCGCCCATGGGTGGCGCCGATGAGATAAGCTCGTTAGACAGGGTGTTTCACGACATGGCGAAAGCCTTACGAGAGTCAGCCGAGAAGGAGCGACTTGCCACTGAGTTCATTAAGCTGAGCGAACAGGGGTTGAGAACGATTACAGATAATGTGCCGGTAGCTCTAATTACTGTCGATGAAAAGGGCGCTATTGAGAGCATTAATCCGACAGGCGCCTCGATGTTCGCTTATCGAACCGATGAATTTTGGAATATGAATGTCGGTGACCTTTTCGAAATTGCTCCCCCGGTTTCTCAGGACTCTTTCGTCAAAGAGTTTGTAAGCAAAACAGAAACTCGACCAATCGAGATAACTGCTCGCACCAAAAGTGGTGGCAGCATTCCGGTAGAGCTGTCATTCAAGGAGTTCGAAACAAAGAAAGGCAAGCGCTTCCTCGCTACAGTTCTCGATATCACAGAACGTCACGAGATGGAACGATTAAAGCGAGAGTTCGTTGCGATGGTCAGCCATGACCTGCGCACGCCGCTTATGACGGTGCAGGCTTCGCTTTCGTTGTTGAACGAAGGCGCTCTTGGTGAGTTGCCTCCGGAAGCTGCGAAGATTTCTGGTAAAGCTGAAGTGCAAATCGAGCGTTTGCGCGAATTGGTTTCAAACCTGCTTGATCTTGCTCGCATCGAATCTGGTAAATTCGACGTGCAACCCTCGGAAGTTCTGCTAATGGACATTCTCGAAAACTCTGCAGACAGTGTTGCTGGATTGGCTCTAGAGCAGGGCGTGACGGTCGACGTGAAACATTCTGATTTTGAGGTACTCGGCGATGTGGACCGTTTGATTCAGGTCACGACGAACCTTTTGTCGAACGCTATCAAGTTCTCGGATACTGGCGCGAAGGTCGTTTTATACGCGGTCGAGAAAGACAAGGATTGGGTCGAAGTGCGAGTCCAGGACTTCGGAAGAGGGATACCAGAGGAGCAACAGGCGAAAATCTTTAGTCGATTTGAGCAGGTCGAGGAAGACGATTCTCGCAAGCTCAAAGGTCTTGGATTGGGTTTATCGATATGTCAGGCAATAATAGAAGGGCACGGCGGCGAGATCGGTGTGGATAGCGAAGTTGGTCACGGTAGCACGTTCTGGTATCGCGTAAGAAATGTGCCGGATGAAGGCAGCTGAGTTTAGAGGATAGTTGGCTTCTGAGCAGCTGATGGAGTTTTGGAATTAGTTCGTTACAACATCGGCTCGCCGGTTCTGCGTTTCTGCAGCGCCTTTGCCGACATGAGGAAGCGGTAGTCATCCATATCGGTCTTGCCTCCAGCAAGTGGCATGAATCCGTGTTTTTCTTTGAGCACGATCATGCCGATGCTTTCAGCCTTTCTCAGTTCCTGAACCGGGATGTTAACGGACTGTAGCCAATAGTCACCAGGGCGGACCTTCGTGGGCAGAGGCGAGAAGTTGACTTGCTGTTCGTATATTTTATTGCCTTGCTTGTCTAGCAATTGGACGAACAAATAATAGTCCAGGCGTTGTTTCTTCTTTGCGCGCAGCAGCAATTCGACTTCTTCAGAGTTTTCCTTGCGATGGCTTACGACGCGTGAAATAACAAGATCATCTCCGATGGTAATTTCTTTGGCGAGATATTTGTCGATGCTCAGAAGTTTCAATACTTGGTTGTGATTCAATCGATCGATCATAGGGTGAAGGACGAGAACCATGCTAACCAAACACAGCAGTTCAGCTATCAGAAAGGCGCGCTTGTGTGGTGTTTTAAAAAACGCGAACACTTGCTTTTGAAGACCGAAGTACACGACTTTCGAGTTTGCGTACAACTGATGAGCAAACCTCTTCATTTTATCCGCATCATCAACCACATTCGGTGGCGATACCGCTGAACTGTCAACTTCCGTTCTCGTTGGTAAACTTAAATCGGGAACCAGAATTGCTGTTGTAATCAAATGTCTTATTGGCCGTTCGACAACTACAAACAGCAAGTGACTGACTATCAGCAGGAGAACGATAAACGCTGCCAGCGAGTAAATTGTGTTTTCCTGCGGTAAGTAGCATCGCCTGTACATCAAGAGCGGATAATGAATTAGATAAACGGCGTAGCTTATGTCACCAAGAAGCACCATGGGTGGTAGCGCTAAAAGTTTTGATACCAAACCTCGACCAAATGCTGTTACCAGTATCAAAATATTGAAGGACAGGAGCGGAACAATCGAATTCTTGAGCCAGAAAGCTCCAGCTTCTCCGACGTATGGCACCGCCGCATCAGATACTGGTACCGTGGAAAACATACAGTCGATTGCAAATGCAAAAGCCATAAGCTCAAAGGCGGTACCAGACAATACAGCTTTGAAATCCGATGTCATCGCACTCTGAACGCCGGTTTTTATGCGCGTAAATAGCGTCGCTGTCATCATTCCTGTGATGAACTCGAATATGCGAACAGCGGGGTTTATATACAGCAAACCTTCCATGTTCCATCCTGCTGCATCTTCGGTCAGGTGGAAGTAGTTGCAGATAGCGATAAAACAGCAGATGATGAGAAACGACAGCCCAAGCGGCAACCAGAAGTTTTTTCGCAAGAGAATAAGCAATGTTGGAAAACAGAGGTAGAAGAAAAACTCTGCTGAGATTGACCAAGATGGTGCGTTGTAGGAAAAGAAAAATTGTGCAAACGGAACCCAGGCATGCAGCATGAGTATGTTGGTAAGCGCGACCAGAAATTTCGGTGCTGTTCCTGAAACAGTGACGAGCGCAGGCATTACTAGCGCTTTGTCGAGGAAGAACGCGGACACGTGCAGCGGCCATAATCGCGCTACTCTTTTTACCAGAAACTCTTTGGTACTTTTAAAATCGGGTAGCTGAGGATAGACGTAGGTGAGAATAAATCCGGACAACACAAAGAAGAATGTGACTGCCTGATTGAAGATCAACTTCTCCGGAAAATCATTGAGCGGGAGAAAATCGTTGCGCACATGTCCGATTACAACCAAGAACGCCGCGAAGAAACGCAGCGCCGTTAAAGCGCCCAGCTTTTGCTCACCTTGTTGTTTGATACCCAAATCGATAGTTTCTGGGAGGTCGGACTAAACTCATAGAGCTTCTCAAGAGCGAGTTTGTTCCATTTAGCCACTGAGGACATTCTAACATTGTCCTCTTGAGTACTGTGCAGCTAGCGTTTCAGTCCGGCGGGAACGCCATTCGGGAATTCTTTTTCGATCGCTTCCTTGATTCGCTCGCTGCGGTTTTCAGGATTCGGGTGAGTACTGAAGAATTCGATTTGTCGGGAGCCGGAAGCTGCTTTCAGAACGTCCATGACGTCCAGCATCGCGTGTGGGTCGTATCCCGCTTGCGTCATGAATTTCACGCCCAGGCGATCGCTTTCCAACTCATCCTGTCTGCCGAATTTCATGGTTACCACTTGCCCGATCAGCGATGCCATCATCGCGCTGTTCCTGCTGTTCGGATCGTCTGGGTCATAGGTCGCAAGTACTGCCGCACCGGTGAGACCTTGCGTGAGCTGCTGCTTTGCGATGTGCTCGGCTGAGTGACGAGCGACCACGTGCCCGATCTCGTGACCGAGAACTCCGGCAATTTGCCCCTTCGTTTTCAGGCGCTTAAGAAGAGCTTCTGTGATGAAAACAGGTCCGCCCGGCAGCGCAAACGCGTTTACGGTCCGACTGTCATCCAGGACCTGGAAGCGAAAACGATACGGCGAGCGTTTCGCGTCGCTGTTTTGCACGAGTTCGTTTCCGATTTCATTTACCAGAGCTTGCGCAGCCGGATCATTCGCCGGACCGCCAAACTCACGTGACATCTGGGGCGCGGACTGCATACCCAGAGCGATTTCTTGTTTCGGAGAAATCGCGATGTGCTGTTTCTCATTAGTAATGTCGTTGAATTGCGTTTGGCTGAAGTATGTGATGATTGAAAATAGTGCCACCACGGCTGCGATAATCAGTTGAATTACAACCCGCGATCCGGTTCGGACACTCGCTCCGTCACCGTCATAACCGCCTCGCCTTCCCCACGCCATGCGCTTTCTCCTCGACGTTCAACGACTAAAATTTACCATCTGAACAAATCCAACTGCATGTTCAGATTCAAAACTAGTTAAGGAAGCCGAACATCCAGAGGGCGAGAATGACACCACCGGGAACTCCAAGCATCCAAAGTATAAAAGCTTTACCCATGATTCTAAACTCCTTTTTCCTTCAAGAGCGGCTCGCTTGCCGACTCAACATGGGTTTAGTAGCAAAGGTTTGTCACATTGATGCCTGCCGCCAATTCTGACGGTGTTGGACGTTTGCTCTCTACCTAAGCGCCTGATTGCTTTGCTCGACTTTTAGTTCGCTATTTGGTCCCAGGAAAATTTCAAAACTGACCGAGTCTGTCGCGCTGCTTGGAAATTTCATAAGCTCACTCCCGTCCAGCTTTTGCACGGAGGCGAGAAATTCGTCGATAAACGCTTGTGATGCTGCATCAGAAACAGGATCACTCCATTCGGTGTTTGCCGACACTTGACCGCCGCGATCCACTACGACGTTGATTTTCATGCGCACGTTTTCCGGCGCCGAAGTTCCATGATTAGCTCGAAGGTAAGCGAATATGTTTGCATACCAGTCGTGCCATGCGGTAAAACATTCCCGCGCTGCCGCGCTGTTCATCGCTTCACGCAGGTTGTTTTCGTCCGACTCCCGATAGATGCTGGAGCCGTCTTTGAATCCGGTTTGTGCGCTCTCTTCCATATTAATGAGGAGGAACAGTCCCCTGGCGGCAAAGAATTGCCTTTGTGATGTTGATGTCGTAACCGCATGCGGTGGCGTAAATGCTAATCGTTTAGATAACTGAAGTGTAGAATTGTTTTGTAAGAGGAAACATGATCCGATCAAAATACCCGCAATTAGCGCTGCTAACGTCCATCTGCGCCGGTCAGGCTTCATCTGTTGCCGCTTATATCGAACCCGAATTTGCTTTCCTTTTAAACCGTCGGCGAGTTCTTCCATCGATTGAATACGGTCATATGGTTGTTTCTGCAAACACGCCATCACGAGCTCTTCTAGCTGTTTGAACGACTTTGTGGAAACGTGAGAGCTCTTTCCAAAGTGCTTCGAGGGTGAAATTGGTTCCTCGAACGCATGTTTGTGATAAAACGCGACAGCCTTGTCCGTGTCAAAAATCTGCTTGCCGGTGAGGCATTCATATATTACACAGCCTAAAGAATAAATGTCTGATCGAGCATCTACATCACCGCCCGTGCATTGCTCCGGGCTCATGTATGCAGGCGTTCCCAGATGCAGTCCGGTTCTGGTAACTGACGCGGCGATTTCGGTATCACAGAACTTTGCCAGACCGAAGTCGAGGATCTTCACATTCTTCTTAGAGTCGACGATTATGTTTCCTGGTTTCAAATCGCAGTGAAGGATTCCTTTGGAATGCGCATCGCCCATCGCCTCCGCGGCTTGAATGAACATTGTTCTTATCGAATCATCGCTGAGCGCACCTTGTTGTTCAAGGAGCGTCTGGAGTGTCTGTCCCTCTACAAACTCCATAATTAGATAGGGCGTGCCATCGTCCATGATACCGAAGTCGAACAGAGCTGTGATGCAGGCGTTGTTCAGCTCTTTGATGGCCAGAGCCTCTTGTTGAAACCGTTTTACTGCGGTCGGGTCTGATTGGAGATTGCGCTTGAGAAATTTGATAGCCGCGATCGCGGCACTGCCGCCGTGCTGCGCTTTGTAGACACGCCCACTCGAACCTTCACCAATAAGGTCCAGAATGTTCCATCCGGCTACGGTCTGACCGGCATAGCCTGCGTTGACTGGACAAAGAAGGGATGAATCGACTGGGCAATGAGTCAGGTTTCTCTCCGCATCGAAAGTGTTATTGCAGGTCGGGCAAATTCGCGTCTCAACTACGCGGAATTTGTTCAATTGTTTTGTCTGCATATATGTAAGTCCGGTAGTAAGAATGCGCTGGAACACTGAATGTGAGCATCGCAATAAAGCAGACGGATGTCAATAGGACTGCATCGCTTGCGCTCTTCCTGGCTAAAACAGTCCTGGTAAGGCTTTTAAGGGAACAAACGCATCTCCGATTAACCTACAGTTTACCGAGTTCTGAAATCGGGGTTACGAAATCGCGAGCGCTGCTCAATATCACTAGTTTTGAGAGTTCCCTATCTTTTTGTAGAGTTTGTTTCTCCACATTTTGACGGTGCCACTATCAGTGGTGCCTCCCTTGTACTCGAGGCAACGGTTATAGTCTTTCATGGCATTGGCATATTGACCCAGCAGTTCGTAACTGCGTCCTCTAGCCATGTACAGGCTGAAGAATTTGGATTGCTTCTTTCTGCCGTGCTCTTCCGAGTCGATTCCTTCGGTGAAATCAGCAATTGCTTTGCTATGTTCGTTGAGTTTTTGATAACACCGTCCCCGGTGTAAATACGGATTGCCGGGCGATTCCGGCGCGAGCTTTATAACCCTACTCAAATCCGCAATAGCTTTGTCGAACTCATTCAGATTGATGTAGCACTTTCCGCGTCTTTCGTACAGATTCGCGTTGTTCGGATTTTCCTGAACGGCGCTGTTGAACAGTACTATTGCCTGGCTATACTCACCGAGTGCTTCGAGCTCCTCAGCTCGCAAAAGTGCTTTCTTCGTTTTCACACTTACTAGATCAGTCTGCGCCCTGGACTGTTTGGCACCAGGCGAGCTACTCTTTGCGGGACTCTCCGCTTTCGCGGAAACCGTCGTGCTTGAGACAAAAGCGCATACGAAGAGGGAGAGTAATGCGTATTTTTGCGGGCTCCTCATTTGGAAAACAACTACTTCTCGCCTCACTTCTGGCTCAACCTTTTCCGCTGTCGATTTTTCTTCTTCGGTTTCTTCGATGGCTCTTTCGGTTGTGATTTCGATGAAGGTGCTGGAGTTACCGCCTTCGGCGTCGCAGCCTTGTCCGCTTTGGGCGCAAGCATACTTTGGATGGTACCAATATTTATCACGAAGCACGCGGCAATGGAAATTGCCAGCACTATGGTTAGAATCGTCATGCGAACGGCTGTTCTCTGTTCGCGTTTGAGTTCACCCTGCAGCATCAGCTTGCTGCCTTCCTCTTCTCGCTGCTGAAGCCGCTCCTGGTCAATACCGTCTAGTTTGCCTGGACCAAAGGAGTTTTGCATTGACGATGTGCGCTTGATATGACGAATCTGATCCCTCTCTTTTACTGAAAGCATAAAGTCCTTATCTTCCAGCTCAACCGTAGCGACGGATTTTTCTTCCAGCATCTCAGGTGGTAGACTGTCGATTTGCATGCCACTGCGCACTGCCTCCAACCAGTACTCGAAGGCAGCCTTCATTTGCGCTGCGCTTAGCCAGCGCCTGGCTGGATCGGTTTCAAGCGCTTTGAGAACGATCTGGTCGAGAATCTTAATTCCGGCGATATGCGGAACTGTTTCAATCATAGGCTGTGGCGAAACCGTCGGCGTGCAATGCGCGGTCATGATATCACGGACGGTGCCTTTGCAGTACGGCGGTTTACCGGTAAACATCTCATACGCCACGATGCCGAGCGAGTAGATGTCTGAACGCGGCCCAAGTTGCTTGGCACTGCACTGTTCCGGACTCATGTACATTGGTGACCCAATAGCTTTACCGGTAAATGTGATGCGCTCTTCGCCCTCCACTCTGGCAATTCCGAAATCCAGAATTTTGACGATAATGTCGTCGCTGTCATCTTCTTTGACAAGAACAATGTTGCTTGTTTTTAAATCACGGTGAATAACGCCGCTCAGGTGCGCGTAGTTGAGAGCGTCACAAGCCTGAATCATGATGCTCGCGATATTTTCCGTTCCATCTATCCGTCCGATTGAGCGGATGATGTCGAGCAGGTTCAAACCTTTGATCCGCTCCATCACGAGGAAAAAATTACCCGTACTCGTCGCTATGAACTCCATGTATTCAACAATGTTTCTATGCTTCAGTCTCGAATGACTTCGCACTTCACGACCGAATCGCATGATGTCCTCGGCCGAGTTGATCTTCATCGACTTCATCGCAACCAGCCGGTCGGTCGGCAAATGTTTAGCCAGATAGACGACCGCCATCCCGCCTTTGCCCAGGATATTCAGTATCTCGTAGCTGTCCTCCACGATCGAACCGATCAGTGGATCTTCAGCCCCTTGATTCGCTGCGGCTACCGAGCCATCATCTTTATTGGTCGCTGCGACCGCGCCGGGGACAATGTGGGTGCTGGTCCAGTAACGCTGAACTTCCGCCATGTCTTTCGGGATAAGACCCGCCCAGGAGCCGGTTATCTGGAGTGTAGGCCCTGCGGCAGTTGCCGAACCGGTTCGCTCACCCGTCCGTTCAAAAGCTAGCGATGCGTGAGGATCCGCATCGCGATACTGGCTATCCGACCTCGGTCGGGCGTCGACGTTTAATTTTTCCGGGTCTTCCGAGGACATGGGTGAAGCCGATTGCGACAAGGCATTCAGTGCCTATTTGCACCTATTTCAGTGTTTCAAAACCCCCTATTGGGGTGATTTTACAGTCGCCATTTTGCAACCAACACGAATTTCAGTCGATACGGATGGCCCGGAAGTGGCATATTGCTTGAAGGAATACAGTGTGGTGAGAGGATGTAGTACTCTTGGCGAAGGTCTTAGTTGTCGAAGACGATCGAGAATTAGCAGCTAATGTGCAGCGTTGGCTGGAATTTGACAAGCATGTAGTGGAAACCGCTCACGACGGCATACAAGCGTCTGAAATGCTTCGGTTCTATAAATACGACCTAGTTATTCTCGACTGGGGACTGCCGGAGGCAAGTGGCATCGACGTGCTTCGAGAGTTTCGGAAATCGGGGGGCAACTCCCCGGTTCTATTCCTGACTGGAAAGGGCGCGGTTGAAGATAAGGAGATGGGCTTCAACACCGGAGCAGATGACTATCTAACCAAGCCGTTCGACATGCGCGAATTGTCCGCTCGTTGCAAGGCGATTTTGCGCAGACCAAATTCTATAGTCGGTGACGTTTTGGAAGTGGGAGGCTTGATCATTGATGTCTCATCTCATCGAGTCGTTCGAGATGGTGAACCCATCAATGTTTCGCAGCAGGAGTTTGCGCTTCTGGAGTTTTTGGTGAGGCATCCAGGTCAAGTCTTTGCACCGGAGGCGATACTGGATCGAGTCTGGAAGTCTACTTCGGACTCGACACCGGCCGTGGTGCGCAGCCACATAAAGTCTCTTCGAAAGAAACTGGACGTCGAAGGTCGGCGCTCCTACATCAAAAATGTTCACGGCGTGGGTTATTGCTTCGACAATGGCTCTTAGGGCGACTTGCTACTTCCGGTTTTATTTTGCGAACCGGTCTTTGGCGTTTTATCCGGTGCTGGCTTAGCCGGTTTTTTCGGCGAGCCGATTTCCGGTTCGAACTCGATGAAATCAGTCACTGCTTTCGAGTATTTGTTGTCTACCAGCGACATCATAGAGGTTTGCTTCACACATCCTGCCATAGGTTTGAACGAGATTGAGCTGCCAGGAACCACCGAAATATTCGAGGTTTTCAGCCGAAGCGATTTCTCGTTCGGCATGACATTCTGCCAGAATAAGGGAATGCCTGAGAGATGGGGGATTCCGTACCAAACTGATATCAGCTCTAGTTGCATTTTGCTCGCTGGAATGGCACCGTCAGTGGTGACCAATTCAATCACGCATTTCTTCGGTTGCGACCGATATCTGTAAAACCCGTCCGACTCGAGCGTGTTCCACTTCCGCTGTATAGCCGGTAATCCGCGAAAGTTCATGCGCTGTTCTGAGGCGGCATGTTTTGGGTGCATGTAGTTCTTCTCTGGAGGATCCAGGAAGAACCCCTCTTTCATCCAGCGAGTGGCAGGTAGTTCACACGAGTATTTTTTGCTCTTATTGACCACCGTGGCCGTCCAGTCCGGCGCCCGGGCGACAATTTCAAAAGATCCTTGCGTCACTATTTTTACGCAATCTTTGCCTAGATAAACGGTCGAAGCCGCTGACGTCTGCCCGGGAAAGTAGTCTATTTCCCATACTTTTTCAGTCGGTGTGCCCGGCGTTTTTTTGTTCGCTCCGGCCGCAATCTCTGGCATCAGAGCTGCGCAGATTATGCCGACAATTGCGAGGCTCGCAATCCTGACGGTCCCATTGATTGAGACCAGGCGTTTGCCCGGCGCTGAAGCCTGTTCTTTAAGCAGCCTCTCCATAAGAGCGTAAAACCGTCCAGCGGGCGGTGGTATCGAAAGTAGTGGCAGAGGGTTCCGACATGATGCTCAGGCTGATCGCACCATGAGAGTTTCCGTTTCATTCTTCCAGAACTTTTATTCTGCCGGAGTTCGCGGCTTGCACTAGCAGCGCGTGATCGCGCTCCACCTGATCCGCGTATGCCAGAGCAAAGTCTGTGACAGCCTCATCAAATTCTTCGTTGTTTCCGAGATAACCTGAAATAACTGCTGAGTCACCGGAGCGTGCATGCGCGCGAGCGAGCGTCGCGCCCATTACTAGAGCCATCTCCGCCATTATTTTAGCGTCCCATAGCTCGGGCTCAAGTTTGATCTTCGAGTCCTTCATCTGACGTATGTAGAAGTGCTTGTCGTCACCGCCAAAATCTGTCCAACCTAGAAAAATGTCGCTGGCGGACTGGATGATGCGCTGACCTTCGACAACGCGCTGACCGCGGTTTTCAAAAGTGCTTTTGCCTGCGTATGGTTCAAGTACTGATTCTCGAGCTTCTTTCATTTGAAGAAAGAGCGGTTCATCATCCGGCGCAAGCATGAGCAGAACCATGCATGTCGTGCCAACGCTGCCGATTCCCACGACTTTGATGGCGCAATCGACAAAGCGATAACGACTGAACAATCTTCGTTTGTCTTCCTGAAGTGTGGTTTTATAAACTTCAAGAGCCTGTTCGACAGAGTCTTTGAATGAGCTGCCCTTCTTATCCTCGACGTGATAAATGGTCGGAGGGCTGTCTTTGATTGTGTAATGGCTTCCGCTCTGTTTCTCGACAAGCTTCGGGAAATAGTATTCGCTGTTTCTCATCTTTGCTTTGCGCGCAACCTGTTCGCGCCTGGCTCGGAGGTCTGCGCTAGTCGTCGCGGCGATGACGTGCTGCCAATCGATGCGGTCATACCAGATATCGAGAATACTCATTCGTGCGTATTCCGCCATTTTCTCCCGATACGCTCGGAGAACGGCTTTGGATGCGGCTGCAGCTGCTTTGGGTTTTAAACCGTTCTCTCTCGCTGCTAAAATGAAACTTACTGTAAGGCGCTTCAAATCCCATTCCCAGGGGGCTGGTAGAGTTTCGTCAAAATCGTTGATATCAAATGACAGATTTCTTTCCGGTGTCGCAAATGCGCCGAAGTTCAGCAGATGGCAGTCACCGCAAGCCTGGACATAAACCTTGGTCGACGGAGTGTGTTCCAGATCCGCAGCCATCAGGGCTGCTGCACCGCGGAAGAAGGTAAACGGTGATACTTTCATGCGTCCCCAACGTAGCGGCGTCAGTTCTGCTATGCGACCGTTATTCGACTCCTCGAGCAACTCCAGCGGATCCCTGCGTGAAGCCGGCACGATCCAGCCGGCGTGACTGGATCTCGTTATTGAAGCGCGAAGGGTTTTACCCCTGTCTTTGCGATTGTCACGAGGCGTTATCGTCGCATCGTGCAGCATCGCGGATTGCTTCTTCGAGTCGTCTGTCGCCAATTGCCACCTCCACCTGCCGGGTTCCTACGGATTCTGCCAGTTGTTACAAGTTCTACCTATTAATACTACCCAGTCAAGCAATCAGACCATCATAAAAGCGCCAAAAAAGGATAGAGCCGCACATGGCGGCTCTAATCTTGAGACTCGATTTCTTCGGATTGGATTTTGCAGATTCGCTGACGGCTTCGCAGTTGTGGCCGACGTCTCGCTACATCGTCATCGAATTTGTTTTGTCTTTCTCCTCTGAAAACGAGTACCAGGGCTGTTTGCTGTTTACGGAAATCAGTCGATTTGCATTTGCAGCTCGTAGTTTCACTATAAATTTCGACCGTGAAGTAAGAGTGAACTTAATGTGAAATCTGCGTGAAGTAGCGAATTAAGGAAGGACGAGATTGAAGGTTACGATTGGAAACGTATACCGTTTGCGAAATGTCCAGGCGACATTGTTGCCAGATGCGTCCTGTCCGAAAATACTTCCGACGAAGGTAAGAGGCACCGGGGTCTTAACTCTGCACTCAGTCGTTATAGTCACGGTTGGGTTTCCTGCAGTTGGATTGCCTCCAAAATCCTGGTATTGAAAGTTGCCGGCACCAAGAATCAAAGTCGGATCAGAAACAAAGTTTCCATCAGCTTTGTGTGTCTTCAAGATTGTGGTCGCCGCGTTTTGCGCAGCAGTAGGCGTTGATTGTTGTGCCGCCGCTCTGCAAGCGTCGCGACAAGCGCGGTCGTTAAGTTCGTATCCCAGCATCAAAATCGTGACGTCTATCGCAAGAAATGTGAGGACCAGTAGGAAAAGAGAACCGCAAGCTAATTCGACAGCGGCCATTCCGTTCGCTCTGCGCTTTATGCTTTTGTGTTTCTTCAGTGACATTGTTGCGTCCTCGATGCAAATTTGTGAGATACGATTGTGCCGGTTCTAGTTTTCGATTGCCACAAGCTGAACCAATTGTCGTGCGATATTTTCGAACGTATATCGCAGGTTGGCTGTGCTCGTGACGAGGAAGAATTTGCCACCATTTCCAGCTATGTAAGAAACGCCTGGGTTACTTCCGCCTGGCGTGTAGCTTTGAGTGATACCGTTCTGGTCTGTATAAGATACCGACTTGGAAGGATCGTCATTCAAGATATTGCACTCGCCGGGAATGATCGCGCTTGTTTGAGCAAGTCCAATCGTATAGATCGGCATACCTTCATTCTTGATTTGCTGGGCAATCGATCGCGCATGCGACCAGGGCGAGTTGCCGGAACCTGGTGCGGTGGGCTGTCCATCAGTGAAGAGAACTATGGCGCGTTTTGCGCCGGGACGCTTGTGTGCCACCAACATATCTTTTGCCTTGAGCAGGGCGTCTCCAATATTCGTACTTCCGTATGCCACCGTGGTCGGTATCACTCCCAGTATTTCTGTGTACTTGGTGGCTGTTTCGTTTAACGTGATGCCGGGTCTTGGATAGTTTGCGTTGCCGCCTGCGTAGCTGCTGGAGATGATCGGAGCGCCGATTGTTTCACCAGCGGTGGTGCCTGCATCTGTAGAAAAACTTACGAAACCGAAGTGTGCTTCCGTATTGTTATTCATGATCGTGAAGAAATCTTTGGCGGCATCTTGCGCGTCGACAAGTGGTCTGCGTTTCTTCTTGGCGTTTGAATTGTAATCGGCTTGATATCCTGGTCTCGGTGCGACTCCTGAGAGTTCGCTGACAGTATTGAGGCGCGCGTTGTTGAAGGTCAAGGCGTCTTCGAGATTGCCTCTTGCGGCTTCGACAACGGTTTCAATATTGGGATAAACATACCCCGCCGGACTTGTATATGGATACTGTGCTGCACCATTTGGTCCTTCGCCGATATTGATTACGAGGTCTGTGAAATCGTATGTAGAACCTGCGCTGCCGCTCGGATAGTTTCCGGGCGGGCTGCCTGTGTTCGGTGTGCCGCGAAGAGCTGCGTTGAAGCTGAGAGGTCGCGAATGTCCGCTTGTGCTCGCTTGCTCCAACGATTGTGGGTAGTGGGCGTTGAGCGATGAGCCTGTTGGTTGGGGACCGATGATGTCGTACAACTTTCCGCTCGCTAAACCGCCGGTCGTCGGAGCGCCAGGTCTTGCATTGATGATTAAGTGACGAATACGTCCCTGTGCGGAGTTCCAGTATCGTCTAACGAACGTCACCGGTGATTGATCGTCTATTGACGCTGAGACATCGAAGCACAGAACGATGTCCAGCTGCGGAACGCGACCCAGTCCTTCCGAGCGCAAGGTGTACGGACCGGTTATTCCAAGAAACGTTCCAAATGCTGGTGTCAAACCGAATGCGCCAACGACTTGTACGATGCGTCCGTTGGGATTGCCCAGCGCGACGGGCTGATTGGGCGGCGAGCTGTTCGGGTCAAGTAAGCGAACATAAATAGACGCTTCATTTTTTGCCGGATTATCGCTGGCTGTTTGTACTTGATGAGCGCCGGTCAAAGTATATTCGTTGATTGAATTGGCACGAAAAGCTTGCACCGCTGCTGCTACCACATCTTGATGCGTCTGTAATGTGTCGGTGTTGTCGGAACTCGCTAATCGTGCGGCCCCTGCAAGAGCCGCTGCTTGACAGTCGGATCGCAATTGCTCGCGAATTGCCATCGCTCTTGATACTTCGAATGTCAGGAGACCGATCATTGGCAGTGCGACCAGTCCCAGCACGAAACACATCAATATGATTAGTGCGCCACGCTGATTTCTTCTTATCTTCGATCTCATTGTATAGAAACTCCGATGATACATTGGAATAAAAGCTGCTCAGAGACTCGATCTCGGACTACTTGCGAACAGAAACATCCAAATTCCGTTCTACTTATATAGGTATTACTCGTTCAAACCTTGCGGGCTTTCTGCAAACTCGCGGGCAGTAATAGTCGTTGTCCAGGGTCCGGTGAGACCTGGCACATTTAAGATGAAAGGTGCGTTGTATGTTATCAATGGCTCAAGACTGCCTGTAACAGTAGTTTCCATCGCATAGATATATTGTTGGGTGTTTGCCGGCGTAGTCAGTTTATTTTCAAAGCGAGACACCGCTTGAGTATTGATATCGGTGGCGAGGATATCGACATCGATATTGTTGACTGTGATGCCGCTGTACTTACTTACGAACTGATTTACTGCAAGAGGTGCAGCGGCTATTGCGCTTGGCTTGCCGGTGCTGCCTGTTTGAAACGTATACGACGTTGCCGCTGCGTGGGCGCCATCGCGAGCCGCTTCAGCGAGCATCGCCCAGCGCAGTCCAGTCGTGCCTAAATTGATAATAGGAAAAACGAACATAAAGAACAGGACCATCAACACGCCTGGCATTTCCGCGATTGCGTTTCCATGGGCTCTTCTTTTCTCATTTAGATGAACGTTTTGCATATGTTGAAATCTTGAAAACGGCGGAGGATTTACAAGTGGAATCTACCAGGGCGTCCATGCTGCGCTCTGATGAAAAATATATGTAGTGAATATGCGGACGGGTGTCGATGTGGATCTTTTGGCTGTATGACCACTATAAGTTCAGTTCGTGAAGCGTAAGTGAATCGAACGTGAAAACAGCGTGAATCCAAAGTGAAGAGTGCGTGAAATTCGCGACTTTTAGATTTTATCTGTCCTACTGCAAATTCTCGTAGATTTCGAAAACATGCTACAGCACTGCCTTTTGGGGCGCGATATATTGAATTTCTATCGCATCTTTATCGCTTAGATCGTCTTGCATTAATGGTTAGACGAGACTTATGATGTTGGCATAGAAGTTACACATGGTTCATACACGAGTCGCTCCGATGCACAAGGCGCGCAATACTTGCGCCTCGAGCTAAGAAGACTAGAACCATCGCCGAAAGAAAGCTCAATGCCCTGAGGCTTCTGGACGCAACTTCCGCAAACATGGATACATACAAAATAAAGTGCGATGGTGACACCACCAGCGGTATCATGCTGCTGTAAGCTGTCGCATAGGAGGTAACAATGACACGCGAAACAGATTATCTGTCCCTTGGTGAGCAATTCGAAGAAAACGGAAAGTATTACAAGGCTGAGAGACTGTATAAAAAAGCTCTCGACCTCAAATCAAAAACCGTAGATCCGATGAGTTCCGAACTCGTACCTTATCTCTATAACCTCGGCATGGTTCAAGCAGCGCTTGATAAAACAACCGATGCATACAGAAACCTTGGTAAGGTTATTGCAATCTTGCTCAAAGAACACGGCGAAGACTTCGCGGATATCAAAGAAATCCGCGGCGTACTCAACAGCCTGACCGAAAGCCAAGAACTGGTAGCAAACGCTTAAGTAAGCGAAAAGAGAGAGAAGTGAACCTCGTCAACCACACCAGACGATGTTCACGGAGTGGAGAAAACGAAGTTTGTTGCATGACACCACGGCAATCTTCGTCGAGTAGAGAGAACGCCACGTTGCGCACCAAGACGCGGTCGTTCAGGCAGATAGACAACTAGGCTAATCTACGTTGTCCGGGCGGATTCCTCAGATCCGCGAAGAACGGTTTCCCAGCTCCGTTCGGAATGCGAATCGCATTCATTTAATCGGGGTTCGCTGGAACCCTGTAAGTAGCGAATCAGCCTTCGCTCTTTAGACTTTGGCCGTGAGAAGCGTCGCCAGATTGAACGCAAGAAAATTGCGCACTATCTTCTCCAGTGGCGAGCTGTCATAAAATGCATTGTGCTCGGTACGAAACAACTCTTCGACTGTTTCCTCCTCGCCCCTTGCCACCTGTACTGATACCACTAATTCGCTGCCGACGATTTCTAATCGGAAGCGCATGGTTAGCCGGGCATCAGGCACTAAGCGATAATTGAACTTGACGAAAGCGGTGTACACCGGACGCAAAACTTCTTTGCGGTATCCGGCTTCCATCTCGCGGAAATCCGGTTCTAGTGCAGTCGCCAGTTCTGAGAAAACCATCTGCAGACCGTTGAAGGCGGTTTGCAATCGCATCTCATGCGGCGTAACTGTTTGTGATTGAGTGGAAGAACGCAGACCTTTGAGAAGCTCATCAAGACTGGATGCGGACAGTTCTTGTTTGCTGTACGCTTTGAGTCTTTCGAGATCCTCGATCAGGTCTTGAGATGTTTGATATCGTTCAGCGTGCGACCATTGAAAGGCTCGATCGAAAATTTGATTGACGAGAAACAGTCTGTTTTGCGAAACCTCCAACAGTTTATTCCGCACAGACGGCCTTTGATGGGGCATGCGACCTTCGCGGTCCTTTAGTGTGCCTGGTTCTTCGCGAGTCAAAGTGTAAAAGAAAAGTCCGGCGACAGCTGTGATGTCGCTCACTCGATCGTTGCGCTCAGCCACACGGATGTTTACCTGATATTCCGGAAGCTCGAGAAATGCGTTGGCTTTGCCGTGTCCATTGCTGTCGCCGTTTCCGTTTGTGTAACTGCTGATCGAAATAGGAAAACTAAAATCTATCAAGACCGGGCGTCCATCAGACATAACGATCTGATCAGGTCGTAAGTGCGAGTGCGTCATATTGCGCTCGTGGCAGTACATGAGAACGTTCAGAATTCGAAGACACATCTCAGCAGCCTCGTCGAGTGAGATCGTCCCTTTACTCGCGAGGTATGTATCGAGTGTCAAAAAATTCGTTTGTTTTTTCTGCATTAAGTGAGTGAGCGCTTTGCGAAACACAAAAGCGTGAACAGGGTTCCTTATAGTATATGTACCCTCGATGGTTTGCATAAACTCATTTATCTGTCCCCGTGAAGAAACCGTTTTGGTCCGCTGGGGCGCCTTTTGCGCAATTTGTTCTTGCGCTGAAGTGGAATCGACCGCTCCTCTTGACTGCTTGCGGACTTTGAAGACCTTCGCGGGTCTCGCTTTTGAACTGCGGATGTCCGAGTGTTAAGGGCCTGAAACTCCCACTAGCGGCAAATGCGGTTAGGTGTTATATTGAGTGAGTACACTTTGTAATCACGTAACTACAAATCGTAATCATGGGCGAAAAGACAACCAACATAAGCATTCGAATTCCTGATGAATACAGGAAACGCCTCCAGATGCAGGCAGACAAGAAGGGCGTAAGCTTAAACGCCCACCTGCTGCGCGTTTTGGAAATACATTTGATGAACTCCGGCTTTGGACCGCCCTCACTGACTTCGCCGTCGGGCCGCCTGTTTCAAATTCGCTGCGAACCATACCTCGACAATATTGATGAGACGACCTGGGCGTTCTTCATCGATGAGCCGAAATATGAGAAAGAGCGCGCATATTATCTAATCGGAATTGGTCGTACCATCCTCCGCGATTGGAACGTCAAGGACAAAGCCACCGTTTCCAAGGAAGTGGGATTGGCGCTGTTGGCCTATTACAATCGCACCGGAATTGAAATCGATCGGCTGTTATGGAACCAATATCCGGGACCCGACAATGATGGACGCCGGGTTTTGCAAGTTTCGGAAGTCCCCGAAACGCTTGAAGAGTTTTTTGACCTTTTGATGACTGAGAAATGGTCCGACAAATTTGTCTCACAAGACGAAAAGAGCCAGGACCTTCGAAGAGGAAGACAGGAAGCGGCGTTATATCGCTAGGCTTCGTGGTTGCTTTTAGCAATCTGTATAAAACGGACGAAGACACAGCCGGAGCAATGCTCCAGCCAGGGTTGTTCGTACCTTCGCATGCTCGAATTCAATGAGCCTCTGCGTAAATTAGAAGCACGCGCCTGGACAATGCTTTGTGCGCGTGTGAACCGAGGAGAACCACATGCTGGAATTTTTAATTGTATTTGCACTGAGCTATGTTTGGCACGCTATGGGTGTCACGATCGGGTATCACAGACTGATTTCGCATCGATCATTTCGGTGCCCAAAGTTTGTCGAGCACTTCTGGGTGCTTGGCGGATACCTCGCCTTCGAGGGATCACCGCTCTGGTGGGCGACTATTCACCGCGCGCACCACAAATATTCCGACACTCCCCTTGATCCGCATTCTCCTAGGAACGGATTATTCAACTCGCACACCGGTTGGATGTTGAAAGATAAGTATCCGGCAGAGTTCAGTCCGGAACGAAATGCAAAAGATTTGATTGCTGACCCGATTTATCGTTTTCTCGATCAAGGCGGCAACTGGCGCAGAAATCATACGCTGTGTCTGGTGCTCTGCCTTCTCGTACGAGTTGTGATACTCGCTGTCTTCGGATGGCAAGCCGCTCTTGCAAGTTTGCTTGCAGGTCTGGTCGTACTGCAGATTCCCCTGGCGTTGAATGTGCTCTGTCATATTCCCAAGCTTGGCTATAAAAATTACAGCTCAAAAGACGATAGCGTGAATGTCTGGTGGATTGGCATTCTTGCAATGGGTGAAGGTTGGCATAACAATCACCACGCCGCCCCCGGCTCCGCGCGAACCGGCATGAGACCATGGGAATTCGATGCTTCGTGGCTGACGATCAAGTTGATGAAGTCGGTAGGGCTCGTCTCTAAAGTCAACGAAATGACCCATGAAAGAATGATGAAGAAGCAGCAGCAGGAAGAGCACACGAAGGTCAAGAAGGCTTTGCTGGAGAAGTATAAAGTTACGCCGCGCAGAGCTAATCACAAACTGTCGCCCACAATAGCGGCTGCTATCCCGCCTGTGATCGCAACACTCCCTCACGTTTCAAACTTGCCGCCACTAACTTAGGACCTCACAAGGCTCTTCGAAAGGCGCAGACCTATTATGCCATTGCCGGCGGTGTCGCTTCTTAAGCGCACCGCCGGCAATTTTTTCCTCCGTTGGCATGCGGCGAAGGTTCTGTGCGGTGTCTAAGTTCGAAAAATCACCCTTACCGAATCTCTACTCGTGGTCTAGAATGGAATTATCGCCAGGTAGAGGTTAGCTCTATGATCAGGCTCACCAAATGCCAGTTAGCCATAGTGGCAGTTTCATGCCTGGTGTTTGGCTGGGGTGAAGTCGCTGGTCAAACTCATGTTTTTGGGAATTCCTCTTATAAACAAACAAGAGCCCGCTCTCAACGTGAGGAATGCAAGGCAAAAGTTGGAACCAAGGCGCCGGAATTCACAGGCTTAACCTGGGTCAATTCCCCGCCGATTACGTTAGCTAGCTTGAAGGGAAAAACAGTTCTGCTGCACTTCTGGAGAGGTGAATGCGATTGCTGTCACGAATCAGTGGACGCGATTAGACTTCTTCAGAGGAACTATTCTTCGATGGGACTCGTGGTTATCGGCATTCGCATGGGAAAAAAGGACGACGCTCTGGTCAACCAGTGGGAAGTAAATTTTCCGATTGCCGTCGATGAGAAAGAGAGCACCGTCAAAAGATATTGGTTCGACAACACTTCCAATTGGACCCCAGGGACTTACCTGATCGATAGGAACGGTACAGTCAAATGGGCGTGCCAGCAGCAATACTTGTGGCGACCAATGAAGGCGGCATGTCCGGATTTTACTGCTGTGTCGGTAGCGATTAAAAACGAATTGAATCAACCGCAGAAAAAAGTTTCTCAGGTTTCTAGAGTCGGCCTTTGAGTTTCTCCAGCAACTTCTTTGCCCCCTCGCTCTTGGTCAGGCGATTGATCAGGCTGCGCGTTCTATCCGCAGCGGCTTGAGGTGCAATGTCCTGCAGGCTGTAGCGGACAAGTTCTTGCACCTGTGCGTCAGTGTCTTCGCCAAGTCTCCTCATAGTATCTCTCAAGTCATATAGTCGTGCGACTTTATACTGACTGATGAGATCCGATGGCGACATTGGAACAAGTTCTACTGAAATCGGAACATCTGCGTTCACCTTTGGTGAGAAAAATTCGACGGTGAATAGTTCCCTCTCCCCGTCTTTTCGGAAATACATTCGTCTAATATTTTCTTTCTGAAAACCATACGCAGGGAACAAGTCCTTCATGCTCGCGCCTTGAGTCGGACCCGCTAACATCCTGCCGACTAGTTGGTCCTGGTGGCTTGCGGCATACTCCTGCATACGCTGAGCGGCTAAGCGTTTTAAATCATTCTGTTCGTTCTTCAATTCTTGTCCGATCGATTTAGCAACTGCGTTAAAATCGATTTTGTCGTCATCATGCTTGCCATCGCCCGCGGTGTCCATAAAGCGAGCAGCAGGATTGCTTATCAAAACCACAGGAGAATTGGTCTCAAATGAGTGAACCGCAATTTCGTTTCTCGCGAACGGGTCCGGTAACACTAGTGGATTTGCTCTCAGGTTATTCGCGCTCAGCTTCGGAAAACGTCTTTCGTCGAACGACACGTTCGGCACTGGCGTGAACATGCGCTCGACAGCCATTATCAATGCCTGATCCATACGCTGCTTTGTCATCACGATTGCGCCGCATGCAACATAATTTTGGAAGTCTGACATTCCATGGGTGTGCATCGCCGGTTGGAAGAATAGTTGATCTGTAAGCGAGTTCACTACCGCGTTGGAGTCGCAGTATCGGTAAAACGATTTCGCGTCTCTATGTGCTATCGCGGTTCCAACCTGTTGAATCGCATAGTATGGGGTATGCATATACCAGGCGTAGACTAATATTCCGAGCACACATAGCGTCGCGAGCGCTATTAGTCCTACGCGCAAAAAGTTGATGGTCTTGCGGTTCTCACTCACTTTGTCACCGCCTGGTATGCTTCGTACATTCTTCTGATTTCAGTTCGCTCCTGTTCCACCAGTGACGGTGGCGATATTATCTTCGCGCGCGCTCCAAATGAACGAATCCAGTGGATAAATTCCCTCGCTTCAGCAAGCTTGATACTAAACTCTACGTCGCCTGTTCCATCCTTCAAAGGTAGAACCTTTCCTTTAGGATGTCTCTCAACGGCCTCCAAAATGTACGGTGCAATTGTTCGTTCAAACCGGGCCACTATCGGCGGTTGCTTTTCAGCCTCTTCGAGTAGCTTCATGCTGCGGGGGAAAGTCATTCCCCAGCCGCAGTTCATCAGGTAGTTAGCCTCTCTGAAGTTTTCCTCCGAATCCTCGTTGATACCGTGACTTTCAACGATCTTCAAATCCTTGATGCGATCGATTCTGCGAGGGAAGTACACTTTGTCCTTTAAATCCCGGGTAATGCAATACCAACCGCGCTCATGAAACACCATAAGCAGAGGGAAACCGTTTGCTGTTTCATCCTTACCGACTCGGGGCGTGTTGTACACATATCGAACGGCTTGCCGCGTTCGAATCGCTTCTTTCAAGATGCTGATCGTTTCAGGTCGATCTTTGCTCTTCATGATGTTGCGCTGTCTGACCGTGCTTATGCGCTGTCCACTTGCTATGTTCTGACCTCGCTGAAGGCTGAGTTCTGTCAATCTGTTTAACACCTCGTGTGCTTCGGGATCGTCCATGCGCACACTCAGCATGTGGAGCGCGTCAAGAACTAAACTCATCTCTGAGTCGGACAAGGTGCAAATGTCTTCCAAGACGTACCCGCTGCGCAGTCGCTCCTTGTCCGGAAGCAATTGATACTCGTGTTTCAACACCAGAATGTCTTTCGCCAGCGTCCTCTCGGTGACCGTGATACCTAGCGATGGTAGCTCGTTCTTCAAACCTGTCAGCGTGATGCCTGGATTGTTGGCGATCACCTTTATGATTGCAGACAGTCGTTTAATTTTGTCTGACACTGTTGTTCACCTTGTCCAGAGTGTTCCGATTAGATCATTCCGAGTGGAACATCGCGCTTGGGTGCCGGGTAAAGCTCGTCGATTTTTGCTATGTCCGCGCCCGACAGTTTCAGCTTCAGCGCGCCTGCATTTTCTTCAACGTGCTTCAACTTCGATGCTTTCGGAATTGTGAACGTTCCATCCAGTCGAGTGAGGAAAGCTAGAACCACCTGGCGAACTGTCGCGTCATGAGCTTGTGCGATTGTTTCCAATTCCTTATATTCGCTGCTCTTCGCACCAGGAATGGTGCCATAGGGCGTGTAGCCTACCAGCGCAATTTCATGTTTCTGACAAAATGGAATCAGCTTTCGTTCAATTCCACGATTATCCAGGTTGTAGAGAACCTGATTACAAGCCAATCTACCCGTGCTCAGGCAATCAATTGCTTCTTTCAAATCATCAACGTCAAAGTTGCTCACTCCAAACGATTTGATTTTTCCATCCTTTTGAAGTTTCTCCATCGCCGCCAGGGTATCGCAGAGCGGAAAACTGCCACGCCAGTGCAGCAGGTAGCAATCGAGATAGTCTAACTTCAGGCGTTTCAGCGATTTTTCCAGTGCTGATATGGTACCGGTGTAGGTGGCATTCGAAGGAAGAACTTTACTGACGATATACAGCTTAGAACGATCAATTCCGATTAGTGCTTCTTGAATTACTTCCTCGGCACGTCCGTACATTTCAGCAGTATCGATGTGCGTTAAACCTAGTTCTGCTCCTCTGCGCAATGAGTCTATAGCCTCTTTTCGCGCATTGCCGGACTCAGGAACTTGCCAGGTTCCCTGTCCAATGATTGATACAGACTCGTCTGTGTATCCGAATTTTCTAGTGCTCATGCGGCTGGACCCAATACATTTACAGGCTGATGTGATACTTGATTTCGTTTTCCAGCAAATCGATCTTCTCTTTGAGTTCAGACGATTTTGCGCCTTCGCTCTGATGCCACTTCGCGATTAAGCTGCGAACGGTAGTTAGAAGTTCGCGGTCTCCACCGTGAATCAGCAAGCCACGCTTCTCGGTGAGAACGCGCTCTGCGATAGTAGCGACGTGTTTCATAATCTCATCGACGTCACCGGAGATTGGAAGCAGAGCACTAGCAATGTGCGCAGCATCAGCCGATTCTAGCTTCTTCTCGTCGAGCATTTTGTACATTGTCGGGACTGCTTTCGAGGCATTCTTTCCGAGTCGCCCAAGAGCTTTCGCTGCTTCACCTTTTCCTGTGGAACCGCTCGATGAGTTATCCAACTTGAGCGCCACCCAATCAGCTTGAACCGCTTCGATCAGAATGTCGACCAGATTTTCCGCATCCGGCGCATGTCTGCTCAGGTGAATTGCCGCCCACCAGCGATTCTTCGGCTCTTCACTTTTCAAAACCGGCTTCAAAACTTCGATGATTTCTTTCGGATTGCCGCTCGCCTCCGGATACCACTTAACCGCTTGCCGGCAACCATCGGCAACAGCCTGCTTCAAAAGGTCATTCAACAGACTCGCGCGCGGAAGCAAATTGTTCAGGATGTTCATATTTGCCTGCTCCCACGAATTGCCTCGTGAGTAGTCGCGAGCGTCAATTGCCTTCGCAACCGCTACCGGCAAGCCTTTCTCCTCGACCGATGCAAGATACTCGTCCACGGTGGATTTCTGAAACTGACGCCACGGGTTGTTTATGACAGAGGTGAGATAGTCGTGATACTTCTGGTCAATCTTCTTGAAGAGCTCCGGAAATTCGTTTCTAAGCGCTGGATCGAGTTCCACCGCTGGTTTCTCCATGGTTGAAGTTGGGAATTCCGACGCAGGCGCTTGAAATTCCGAGGTTTGAGCCTCTGGCGCTTGACTCTTCACCCCCGCTTTCGGTTTTGCCTCCTTTGCAGCGGGCGCCGCTTTCGGGCTAGGCTTGGAGGAACTGGACTTCTTCGTCTCCTTCTTCGCAGGCTCTTTGGGGGCTGAGCTTGACTTCTTCTTGCTTGAATCAGCTTTCTTTCCAGGCATCGGCGTAAAACCTTCATCTATTAATAGAGAAACCAAACCGATTCTAGCAAATTGCGCAGTTGGGCTCATGAACGAACCTTTGACATCGTTGTTTGTTATGCTGTTGGCATGATGTCTAAGCCTGCGATTAAACCGACCGCGACAACGATTTTCAAAGCATTTACGTTGTCGATAGCACTGACCTGCGCGCCCGCTTTGCTCCGCACCGCAGATGGTGCGGTGTCCTCCACGGCGACGGAGAGTAGAGCCATCGGCACATTGAAACTCGCTACAACTGTTCTGCCTCCTTCGAGTGACTCTACGGATGCTGTGTTAAACGCTGCAAATGCAGCATTCTTCAGCGGCAATTTCGAAGCAGCCAGCGAATATTGTTTACAGCTTTTGGGTGCGAAACATGGCAAAGGCGCGAAGTCCGCATCAGCAGACCCGTCCGAAGAGATGGTCGAGGTTAGCTCCGCTTCCGACGCCCGAATTTTTATAAATCTCGGTTCGTGTTTTCTCGGAATGAAACAATACGCACGTGCCGAAAAATGGTTCGAGCACGCCGAAAAGGTCCTCGACAAGGCGAAGTCTACCGACGCGCTCGCTATCGCGGACTGCAAATTAGGCTTGGCGGAGTGCCATTATATGCAGGGGCGCGGGAAGCAGTCGCTCAAAGATTATAGTAGTGCCGTCGAGTCTTACCAGAAGACTCTTGGGTTGATGCATCCAGACGTGGTTCCGGCTGTTGAGGGACTCGCCGGAAGTTATTACATTGAGGGTGATTTTAAATCTGCGCTTCCTTTGTACGAGCATGTTGCGCGCATAGATCTAGCTGAGAAGGGACCAACTGATTTGCGGACAGGTTTGTCTTTAAACAGTTTGGCCGAGATCTACTATCAGTTAAACGATTGCGAAAATTCCCGAAAGATGTTCGAGCAGGCGTTCTGGATTTTTAAGAAGCACAATGCGGATCGTTTGCTCAGGCAAGCCGAAACTGTTTCCGTAAGAACAACTGCCACCGATGCTGCTACCATGCAGAAGCGAATCTCTGAGGCTGTTCTCGGTACCACGAACCTGCCGGATATCGCCAGGGAAACTTTGAGTTTGCTGAAGTCTGATGATTTTGACGGTCAGCAGATACAGTTTGAGTTGCGGCCAAAGAATTTTGAAAACTGGCGGGTGGCACGTCGCAACGTTGAAGAGTCGCTCTTCATTTCGATAGACCCTACCGTGAACCAGAAAGGCATGCTCGTTTGCCTGCATGGTCTTGGTTTGAACTCGAAGAGTTTCAAGGACTTCTCCGCGAAGATTACACCATTCGGCTACGGCGTAATCGCGCTCGATGTGCGCGGTTTTGGTTCATTTGCTATGGAGAAGGGATTGGACAAGCTCGACCTCGACACCGGGCTTGAAGATCTTGCAGCCAGCGTTAGTTTGATTAAAGCACATAGTCCGAGTCTTCCGGTTATCGTGCTGGGTGAATCCATGGGGGGCGCTCTGGCGGTACAACTCGCGGCGAAGCATCCTGAGCTGGTGAATGCTCTGATAAGCGCAGTGCCATCGAGTAAACGTTTCAAATCCACCCAGACCAATTTGCTGGTTGGTTTAAAACTCATTGAAGGCAAAAAGAAACCAATTCAGATTGGAAAGCGAGTAATCGAACAATCAACTGCCGATGAAAGTGTGCGAGCGGTGTGGATGAACGATCCTGGAAACCGTTTACAGTTATCGGCTGAGGAGCTCGTGCGGTTTCAAAACTTTATGAAGGAAACCGAGAAGGTCGCAAAAGATGTTAAGGCTATACCCGCGATAATTTTTCAAGGCTTCAGAGATCATCTCGTCAAACCTGAAGGTACAATCGCGCTGTATGGCGCGCTTGGTACCCCTCAAAAAGATCTCGTCCTGGTTGGTGATTCCGAACATTTGATCTTCGAGGAAGGTCAGGCTCCCGATGATATCGTGCGCATGTTGGCGGGCTGGCTGGATAGTCACATCGCGGTTAAGGAGAAGCTAAGACCGTCACCGAACCCGGTACCAGAACCGGTGACTTCCGGTTCAGTAAACACAAGCTTAGACTAGATTTGAGCTTTATAGATAGAATATCTTTGTGCAGGGAAGAATAATGTGACGCCTTCTGCATGTTTTGCTATAAGGGGAAAATGCGCCTCGCACTTTTTGTTAACGACATTCAAACAGAAAAGGTTACCTACACGACTAACCTTTTCGCCCTAACTGCGATCAACCGCGGTCATGAGGCCTGGGTCATCGGCGCCGAGGATTTCATTTATGACCGTGACGAGCGCATCAAGGCGCGGGCACGCCATGCTCCCAAGTCCAATTACAAGAGTGCACAAGCCTATTTATCAGATCTTCAAAGTAATAAGGCAAGAATCGAAGAAATTTGTCTTGATCAATTCGATGTTCTGATGCTGCGGAGCGATCCGTCAGAGGAGAGTGGAGCGCGGCATTGGGCGCAGTCGGTAGGAGTCGATTTTGGCAGAGAGGCGATGAGACACGGCGTGATTGTGGTCAACGATCCGGATGGTCTTGCTCGTGCGCGTAACAAGATGTACTTCCAAACGTTTCCCGAACAGGTTCGACCGCGCACCGTTATCACGCGCAGCCGAGAGAAAATTCGCGAGTTTGCCAAAGAAATGGGAAACTGGATGGTGTTGAAACCGCTTCAAGGTTCAGGCGGTAAAGGCGTTTTCCTGGTCAAGCCCGAGGATATGTCCAACCTCAATCAAATTATCGAGTCGCTGAGTAAAGACGGTTATATTATCGCGCAGGAGTATTTGCCGGCTGCTGCGAAGGGTGATGTCCGGCTGTTTATGATGAACGGTCATGCTCTTCGCTACAAAGGAAAGTATGCTGCGTTTAGAAGAATGGGAGCAGAAGGTGACATTAGAAGCAACGTCCACGCCGGCGGAAGTGTCGAGCAGGCGGTCATCACTGATGAAGCTCTTGAGCTTTGCAAAATTGTCAGACCTAAACTCGTGCAGGATGGAATGTTTCTTGTCGGTTTGGATATCGTCGGCGATAAGCTGATGGAGATCAACGTGTTTAGCCCGGGCGGGCTCGTGAACGCTCAGCGATTTGAAGGTGTGAATTTCTCGCACGCTGTAATAGATTCGCTTGAGAGTAAAGTCGATTACATGCGGTTTTACAAGCGGAATTTTTGCAATGTTGAAATGTGTACGCTGTAATTAGTTTCTTACCATCTCCTCAAGGACCGCCATACAAGCGGCGAATCGTCGCCATATCGCGATTCGAGAGAATAGGCAAAATGGTGGGAGACTCTGAGAAAAACATCACATCATTGTTGTTATTAGAGTGACCATTGATGCCTAGAGCATGACCCACTTCATGCAAGCAGACCTTCTTCATGTCAGCATCGTTTAGTGGCATGCCACCGCGATTGGTGAGTATCGTCATATGCGCGTTAGTGATACTAATATCGGTGGCATTGACTGGTTGACCATTTAATTTTGTCAGACCACCCTCAAGGAGGCGACCGTTGTCCATTACTTTATTGGCATCGCCCGTCCATTCGCATGTTATGTCACTTTGCTCAGGATTGTTTGACAGCTCGAAGGTGATTCGATTTCCCGAAGCGACCGCCCATTGTGAAAATGAATCCATCAAATCCTGGTAGTAGGAGCTTTGGTAACCGGGAACGCCGCCACCAGCCATGATGCAAACTCGAATAGGCATCTTCATCCATCGAAAATATTTGCCACCAGATGCGGCGCTTGCGAAATAGTCATTTTGCATAGTTTGCTGCTGCTGCTGCTGAACTCCTCTTCCACCGGAGCTCTGCATCTGCTTGCGCAGTCCCTGAATTCGCTGCCGGATATCACCTGCTTTGTTAGACCCGGGATTTTCGTTGAGAAAGCGTTCGTACCAGGTAATGGCGTTTGGTATATCTCCAAGACTTTGATAATTCGAGCCGATGTTTAAGACCGCTTCTTTCATGTTCGGATCTATTCGGAGCGCTGATTGGAATTCGCCAATTGCTTGCTGGCACTGTCCGGCGTTTGCGTAAGCGTAGCCCAGGAAAAAGTGCGCAGGTGCAAAATTCGGATCGACGCTAATGGCCTGCTGAAACGCTGCCTGGGCCTGTGGATAACGCTTTTGATTGAGTAGCGACTGGCCCTGTTCGACTAGAGAGCGAAGATTACCTGTCTGTTTCGACGCACCGGCACGTTGAATATAACCTCTTACTTGTGCGGCATCCGGCGCATTCGGATTGGTCTGTAGATACTGTTGAAAGTACGGAACCGCCTGGTCGAACCGATTCATATTCATCAAACAGGTCCCCAGATTGACGTTTATAAACGTCATCTGCGGATTCAATTGCAAAGCTTGTTGGTATTCAGAAATTGCCTGCTGCGGGCTGCCGCTGTTTTGAAAAGCCATCCCCAGATAGCCGTGTACTTCTCCGCAGCTCGGATCAAGGCTCTGGGCTTTATGCAAAAGACTAATAGCCTCTTTCGTCCGGCGTGAATTGATGAGCTGCTCAGCCTGTTCGCACATGCCACGCACCTCATCCGACATCGCAAACGCCGGAAAGACTTGGTGGGAGAGCATTAGAGTCGTGCCGAGCAGCACCGCCCTTGTCGTGAACGGTTTCCAAAGCGGTACAGGCTTACGGTATTGAGCAAAAAAAGATTTTGTTTCCAAAAGAGCGCACTCGTCAGGGTTTAACGTCATATACCCGGTAATCGTGGCGGCAAATGTGGCTTTTTGCTTTTATTGATCTCCAGAAGTGGAATAAAGAGTTAGAGCTTACGGAACCAGAACCCAGGAGCTTTTCCGAGTGTGGCCAACCCCCCAGGACTATAACGAAGCCGTTCAGCAGCCGCAGGCGTGCTTCTCCGATTCGGAGCTGCGGAGGTGCCGGGTCGAGTTGAATCACCTGGGTTTGCCGCGTCCCATGACGGGCGCATTCGCGAGCGTCTACCGCCTGTCGAATGTGGCGGGCACATCCTGGGCTGTGCGCTGTTTTCTAGAACATCGCGAGGATATGAAGGAGCGCTACAACGCGATTAAAACCGCGGTAGCTGGACCGGCGCAAGATTTGTTTGCCTCATTCGAGTATATAGAGCGGGGCATTAGAGTTCGCAATGAATGGTTTCCTATTCTAAAAATGGAATGGGTCGATGGCGATAGTCTTGACCGCTATCTCGACCGGCACGTGAAGACGCGCGCCAAGGTCGTAAGTCTTCACAAGCAATTTCGGGAATTGGCTTTGAAACTGAAAAAGGCTGGTATCGCCCATGGTGATCTTCAGCACGGTAATATTTTGGTCACGGACAATGGACTGCGCCTCATAGACTATGACGATATGTTCGTTGAGGGACTGGCTGGCAAAGTGAGTCACGAACTTGGGCATCGTAATTTTCAGCATCCCGGGCGCAGTAATGACCACTTCAATGCCGATTTAGATAACTTTGCGGAATGGGTTATCGACCTCTCGCTCAAGGCGCTGGTGGTCGAGCCTGATATCTGGCGAGATTTCGATTGCGGCGATGACTGTTTGCTGTTTCGTCATAGAGATTTTAAAGACGCAGATGAGTCCCCAATTTTTAAATATTTGCTGCATCACGACGAAGCTGAGTTGCGAGATTCTGCTAAATTGTTCGCGGATGTTTTGGCGTTGCGTCCAACCAAAACCCCTGACTATCAGAGTGATTCGGCAACAGTAGGCCAGCTTGTTCACCTTGAGAGTATTGAGGTAATCAACGAATCAGAAAAAAATGCGTTTGGGGATGACCGTGACGTTCACGAGCCTACCCTCACTGCGACTGAACTTTCATTCGTGGATTACGATCGGTGGCTTGCCAGCGTCGAACAACGCAAACAGCAACCAGGGAAAAATACGGCCAGATTTTTCGAGAGGGTGCGGACCGCAGGTGCTGGTTTCGTAAAAAAAGGCTGGCGTCACGTGGTATCACATCTGGCACCGTATGCATGGGCTCGAACCGCAGCAGACGAAGGGAATCGTGAATACGACGAAGGCAATTTGACCGAAGCGGTAAAGCTTTATTCGGATGCAGCAGCCGTACTCCGTGCAGATCACAGCAAGCGCACAGGTCGCGGTACCCCAGTGACTATGGAACTTCTATGCGAGGTCCTGATCAATCTGGGTTACTGCTATGTTCGTAAAGAACAGCCGGGAACGGCGGCGCACTATTTTCGAGAAGCTAAAAGCGCGGCTTCTCCGATCGAGTTCGGTCAAGCACGTTTGCAAGCGCAGCTGCTGCTTGCGGCAACCTTATTCGATCTCGACAGGAAAGGCGACAGTCACATCGGCAATGCGCTGAATCCGCTGGCGACGGAACTGAATGTTTTAAAAGGGCAGATTGATACTGCCGAAGTTCTGATAGGAGCGGTGCGTGCTGAACGTGATGGCCCTTACGGCAACATGCTGACATTTCCGGCAATGTTGACCGAGCTTGGTCATGGTTATCTTTCTGCCGGTGATTTCCCTAATGCTCAGGCTGCATACAAAGCGGCGATGGAAGCCTGTCAATGGGTGAAGGATGAGAAGCAGGCAATTAAGACAAAGTTGATAGTTGCGCGCGCTGCGTGCGGTTTTTCCGCTACGCGTGTCGGGGAATCCGAGATCGATGATGCCGTCAAACAGTTTTGCGATCTAATGGACGTCGAAAGTGATACCACTATTCTTCGGCAGTTGATACGAACCGAGTTGAAGGGACCGCTGAAATCCGACTGGAAATTTGCAGAACTAATGCGAGCGCTTGCTCATGATCTGGCTGCTCGCGGGCAATGTGAACATGCAGAATTGGCTTACCGGGCTGCTCTTATGGCATTGCGCCTCGCTGACAATCCTGAGGAGTATCAGCTCAAGATTGTCGACTGTCTTCTGGGATTGGGAAAATCTTTGGAAGCTGTCGCGGTGATTCGCGATTACTCGGAGTGGTCGAAAGACTTTTCGGCCCAACTATCTGAGCATATTGACTCTATAGATGACTTCAACCATGCCCTGATAGTGAGCACCGTTGTATTCGACGATAATACTCACAAGAACCGCTACAAATGTCTGGAGTCCCTGGTGCGTACCTGCCCAGCCGCAGAGCAGGCCGGTCGAGCAGTTGCCGGAATCGAGCTCACCGACATCGGTTCAAAACTTGCCTTTGCCGAGTTGATGCTTGAACTCGCCCGCGACCTGAAATCCGCGAACCGCAGTCGAGTGGCAAAGTGCTTTTATGCTGCGGCGTTTAAGGCATTCAAGCGCGGTAATCTCGACGAGAGCTATGGCGCGTCGGTTATGGAATGTTTACTAGCCATGGGCGATCCCGAGGTCGCTGCCGGGTTGTTGCTGGACGGCGGCCGATTGGAAGAGATGGTTCGTTTGATGGTCAACGTAATGATTCAGCAAAAGCAATACGATCGTGCATCGATCTGCGAATTGCTCGTCAAGGTTGCGGATACACAGATGTCCAGACCTCCCGCGTCTGTAACCGAGGAAGAGATCAAGACGACTATCTCGCTTCTCGATTGGTGCGCCGGCGATGAAGAGGGACTTGCGAAGGAGACACGCGATAAGGCGCAACGCTGGCTGGAAAATCGTGAGATGGCATTCGCCCATAGTTTGGTCGAGCAGGGTAAATTCGGAACGGCTCTTGAGCTGTTTGAAAAGCACGAAGGATCGTCCGGGCCGAATGTTATTTTGGTTCAGGAACTCTGGGTACTTAAGTACCTATCTGCTGCTTTGATAGACCGCGATCGTGGATATGTTACGGTTGCGGACGGCTATGCCTTTGGATGTGCGATCCAATTGATGTCCACCATGCGCGAGCGCCATGTCCTCACTCCTCAATTTGCCTTGAAAGTGTCTGAGTTGATTCGAAGTGCAAGAACAACCACAGGTACTCAGCGTTACGTCGAAGACGTGTACTCGATTTTTTGTGAGTCCGGTCGCGGCTTCGAGCATTCGGTTTTGAGTTTGCGAGATAGTTTGAAACCCGATTCAAGGTCGGCTATCGAAAACCGTTTAAACATCAAAGGCAATGAGGATATGGTGCTCTCCATCGCCGATGGGAACCTAGAGTTTCAGATTGTCTCGCCTACCGTCGAAAGCGGTGACGGAGGTGCGAAGCAAGCTGATGAATCTGGAGCGGAAAGTTGGCGCGCAATCAACAAAATCTTCTTTATGATCGAGCGTGAAGAGTATTCCGCAGCCATCGAGGCTCTCGATAAATTGCGTGCAGATTCGGATGATAACAATTTAGCCAGTGATGCTCTGGTTCTGCGTGGATATTGTTATTCACTGCTGCAGGATGATTCTCAGGCGGAGCGCTCGTTTAAGCAAGCGGTTAGAGTGGTGCGTGGCTCCGATAGGTTTCGCTTTACCAAGGCAACGCTTTGTGTTTATCTGATTTTTATGCGCAATCGGGACAAACAGCGTTACCTTCGTCAACTGATTGATCCTACTTTGGAGGCTCGTAACGTCGTCAAAATCGCGACGAAAGTGGTTGGACGGACTTTGAACGAGAGCGATGATTTGACTGAAGTTCTTGCCGGAGAATTGCTGGAGCGCGCAGAGAAGGGAGAGAGAACGTCGTTAACGTCTGCGAAAATTTATCGTGCGATTCTCACCATATTCGGTATCGAGAATCTTTCGCGACGACTTGATGTTATCTACTGTCTTGATGCGATCGGAAAGTACAGGAGCGCTTCGTCGGTGCTTAAGTTGTATGTCTCGACCGCCGGCAGCGATGATGAAAAAATGAAGGAGCTTGTCTCAAAACTCGCTCGGAGACACATCAAAACCAGAGAACTCGACAAAATTATTTCGTGTTACAAAGCCGCCGTTGTTGATTTTGAAACTCATGTTGCCGCTGCGCGCGAAGACCATTTAATCGGAACCTTAAGTAAAGTCTTGACTGGTCATGTTCCGCGGCGCATGCTTCTTGAAATTCGATATGACCTCATATCGTTTTTGGGTCGAGATCTGCTGGGCGCCGAACTTTGTGACAGAGTCGCCGATGCGATTGTGAATAGCATCGCCGATGATGGCATGGAGGATCGACGAGTGAAATTCAGAGTCGAATTGGAAGGTATTGCAAGAGTGTTGGAAAAGGTCGACTTCGAGTCCGCCCGGCGCGTGCAGGCTTGTTTAAATCCCGATGGTGATTATGCTGGTTCAAACAGTGATCATATGAACTTGCTGGAGCAGGAGTTGTTTGAGTCTGCGAGTAAGCGTGGCGCATGATAGGCTCGGGAATCTGACAATCCGACTTGCTGAGTCTGCTGCGCAGCCTCGATTCGCTAGCCCGTTCGCTTAATTACCTGCGTAGTATCCAGCTGTCCGCCTCGCTAAACAACCAGACCGTCTAGCTAACTTTCGGCATTCGGAGACATTCTCCAGCCCAGCTGATCGAATGCTTCGCGCAGAGTGCAACCGTTTCGATGACAATAGTGCAAGGCGATGACGGCCATTTCAACTTTGCATTCCTTTCGATCCAAAAGTTTTTGAGCTTGAACGGCGGCATGCATCGTCTGCTCCGACAAAATTCCGCTGGCAACCAGATATCGACTAACTGCTGCGCGTTGACCATCGAGGAGCTGCATGGCATGTCGATACTCGTTACCGTTAATCAATTCGCTCTCCTTGAGCAGATTCAGCACATGCTGTAGATCTATACGCTCTTGCGTTCCGCTCGCCGGGTTTACCGTGTAGAAGGTTCCTGATTGCGTTTGATTCGTCAGCCACTCATTGTCGAGGTTAATCTGATCTACGGTGAGCAAGCGTTCCAATTCGTGACCGAGGGTCTTCGCCGATTGGTATCGATCTTGCGGTTCTTTCTCCAGGCAGCGCAGGATGACAGATTCTATTTGGGGCGGGATGCCGAGCTTCGGCGCAACATCCTTGAACTTTCGCGGGCGCGTTCCGACTTGAAGTTGCATGGTGGCAAGTGCGTTTGAGCCCTCGAAAGGACGTCTGCCGCTGATTGATTCATACATTACACATCCAAGTGAATAGATGTCCGACCTCGCATCCATCTCAGTTCCCATGCACTGCTCGGGGCTCATATAAAATGGACTCCCGAACACGTCTCCTGTTTGGGTAAGACGCTGCGATTTCGGACCCTCGGGACGAACAATTTTGGCAATTCCGAAGTCCACAAGTTTGACCAGATCCGATGATTTATCGACCGGTATGAGCATGATGTTCGCGGGCTTCACATCTCGATGGATCACCCGGTTAGTATGCGCATGAACGAGTGCTGAGCAGGCTTGCAAAAAAATCGTAAGAAATCTCCGAATCTCCAATGGTCCGTCAACTGCCAGCAATTTTTGAAGCACCTCTCCGTTTAAATACTCCATGGCGATAAATGGGAGACCTTCTTCTGAAAATCCGTAATCGAAGAGAGTGACTAAGTTGGGATGACGCAAGTGGATGGTGGCTTTGGCTTCATGTTCGAAACGCTTTCTTGCGTGCTCATCTTCGACGAGATGTGGATGTAAAACTTTCAACGCGACTATTCGATTATTGAGAATATCAACTGCCTGATAGATGCGTCCCATCCCGCCGTGACCGATTTGAGAAATCACCCGATAGTGTCCGGCGAAAAGCTCATTATCTCCCAGTCTCCGGTATCCGTGAGCATCGCGAACGGCGGTACCGTTGGTTCCATTATCTGAGACTTGCTTGTTCTTTCGTGACTCTACAAATGGTGTCATCTTCTTGAGCATCAGGCGGTGCACTTCGCCTGGATTCTCAGTAGTCACCGTGAAGAATACTTCTGTTGATTCCTCGTCGCCCGGACCCATCTCCCAGGTAGGTTCACCATTGATACCATCGACGTAGGAAACCGCCAGCAAAAACATTTGAGGCGAACTGGGCTGTTTCCAACGCAAGTATTGAGGAATAGGAGAGGACTGTGCGGCACGTTCCATAAGCGAGGACACCTCGGCTTTTGATGGCGTGTTTGCATGCACAGGTGTGTCTTTCCTGCGATCTTCCTTGTCTTGGAACGCGTCCTGTAGGGGCATCTTTGGGGATTCTGCGTGGGCACTCATCGCGAGCGTCTTATTTTATTTACCCGAACCGGTTGATGAATTATCTGACCGACCAGTCGATTTCACGGGTCTGTTTACAGCGGTCTCACTTCTATGTCGCGCTGGTTTTCCATCCGAGTTCTTCGAGCGCTTCATCAAGACTAATGCGGCTTCGCTGGCAATAGTGCAGTGCGATTATCGCCTTCTCCACTTTCATTCCACCGCGTTCAAGCAAGCCCTGCAATTCGACGGCTGAGTGGAGTGTCTTGGCGTCGATTATGCCGCTCGCGACAAGGTAGTTTCCGAGTTCGCTGCGCCCACGCTCGTCCAGACCAACAGCCTTCTGAAGCTCCGCATCAGTGATTAGACCTGCTTGTTTCAGTAGCTTAATCACTGATAGGAAGTTGGCGGGTTGTTCTCGTCCGGTGTCCGGATGAACCGCGTAAAAGGTTCCCGATCTCGTTTGCTTGGTGATGTAGTCTTCTTCGTCGCGATCGCCGCGAGCGACCTTCTGCAAATCGAGACTTAGAGCTTGAGCGGTTTGATACCGCATGTGGGGCTCTTTCTCCAGGCATTTCATGATGATTGTTTCAAGCTCTGACGGAATTGTCGATTCCGGGCGGCTCATCGAGAACGGCGCCGCTTTGATGTTTACGTGCATGTATATTGTTTTGTACGCATTCTCGCCTTCAAACGGACGTTTGCCTGTGAGAGCCTGGTACATCACGCAACCCAGTGAATAAATGTCGGATCTCGCGTCCAGTGGTGCGCCTTTGCACTGCTCCGGGCTCATATAATAAGGGCTACCGAAAACGTCTCCCGTCTGCGTCAATTTCTGAGATGTTTCCTCTCCCTGTGGTTCAATTTTTGCGATTCCAAAGTCGAGCAACTTCACGAGCTCGACATTCTGAGGGGTTTTAACGAGCATGATGTTGCTCGGTTTCACATCGCGGTGAATGACGCCTCTGATGTGCGCGTGGCTGAGAGCTGAACATACTTGATAAAAAATGGTCAGGAAGTGACTGAGCTTGAGCCGCCCATGGTCTTTGAAAATCTGCTCCAGGCTGGGACCGTCGATGTATTCCATAACCATGAAAGGCAGACCTTCACTGGTTTCGCCATGGTCAATGACCGCGACAATATTCAAATGCGCGAGCGCCATAGTCGCTTTGAATTCTTGCTGGAAACGCTTTTCAGGCTTCTTCTTGCGTGTTTTATTCTCGGACAGAAGATGTGGATGCAGCACCTTAACTGCCACCATCCGGTCTTGCTTTCTGTCCTTGGCTTTGTACACGCGGCTCATCCCGCCACAACCGATTTCCTCAATCACCTCATATCGATCGAGGAAAAGATTTTCCGGCGATTTTGAGATCAGCTCCGGCTGCTCTTCTTTTTTTGCCTGCTTATTGTGGTCCTCATCCGTGTCGCCGAGATGTCGTTGAGGTGCCGGTCTGATGGAGGGATTTCGAGCTCGTTTTTGGACCAGGTTGTAGATTTGTTCAGGATTTTCCGTAGTGACGCTCCAGAAGACGACCGGCGGGTCCTCCCCTTCCGTGCTCAGAACCCAGGTTGGCTCAATGCCTGGAATTAGATAGGTGACCGTGAGCAGATACTCGGAACCATCACTCAACTCGAATTTCACAGACTCAGAATGCGGCGATGACTCCTCTGCTTGCGCCATCAGCGAGGCAAGTTGGGCACGGCTCGGGGGCGGACTCTGTCCACCTCCTGCTGGTTTGTTCGCTGATTCGCCATCCGGCGTTTGTCCCGCCGTGTTGTTAAGAGTCATTCAACCTGCAATTCCAGGAATTTTGTACATAAATCTCTCTTACCCAGTGCTTAGTATATTCTCCTAGTAGATGCAAAGGTCTTAAAACCTAATTTCTGGACGTATTGAAGTGTATCGAGGCGTCCAACAGCTTCTCCTATGGCAAGGGATGTGGCTAATTTGCGTGACGCTCTGAAGTTCTGATTAAATCGCGTCACGAGCCCCTTGAGGAGGCTTTCAAAGCTCTGAAAGTTAACTTGTCACCTTCCAGTCTTCTTTGTCGGCACCTTTCCGGCTGTCCGCTTTCGGCAGTCTTTCTGGAGTGATAAAAGAGGCAGCCCGTTTGAATTTGCTGTGAAGCTGTTTAGACAATCAAACTATTTTGCCGGCAGGACATCATCCATGAAACCCGAGCTTAGTTCTTTGGCCTGGCGTCTATCGGCTTTGGCTTCATCTGTTTTTCCGAGCTTGTCGTAGATGGCGGCGCGTTCGATGTAGGCTCGTGATTTCGCTGTCGATTCTGCGGCAGAAATTGCCAGGGTGTAGGTTTTTATTGCTTCCTGGTTGAAACCCAGTTCAGACTCCAAAGTCCCTTTTCGCACGAGATTTCGGAACGAAATCTTTGAGAGCTCGCTTGCTCTTTTGAAGTCTTTCAGAGCGAGCGCTTTTTTGTTGATCTTCTCGTAAGCGTCTGCGCGGTTTATCAGCAGAGGGACGAAGTCTGGCGATTGTGCGAGTCCGAGTGAACACTCTTTGATGCACTCGTTGAGGTCTCCGGTTTGCATCAACACTTCTGCTCTGGCACTTCGATTTTCAAGGTTGTGTGGGTCGAGCCCAACTGCCTTATTCGCATCTGAAAGAGCCTCTTCGAACTTGCCGATTTGCGCAAGCAACTCGCTGCGCAACCTGTAATAGCTGGCCTTTGTTTTGTTGATGAGAATGGCTCTGTCGCAGTCTTTGATTGCATCCTGCGCCATCAGCGTTGCTTTTTTCAGACGCGCTCTCCCGTAGTAGAGCTCGGCATTGGTCGGATCGAGTTTAATCGCTTTGTCGAACGCTACAGCGGCTTGCGTATAGTCTTTGCTCTTCAGGCGCATTTCCGCCAACATGCTCCACGGTTCAGAATTCTTTGGAGCAATTTTGATTGCCCGATTAAGATATTCGATTGCCAGTTTCGGATTACTTTTTTTGTTTAGACGAGCTGCTTTCATCATGAGTTTTAAAGACTCGGGATTATCGTGCGTCGCGCCGTTCTTCGCTGTTTGAGCCTCTTGCGACCGCCCCATCGCTGTGAGCACCGAAGCTCTCCATGCGATGGCGTTTTTCTTTTGAGGGTTGAGCCGAAGCGCAGTATCTATGTCAGAAAGCGCCTCTTCGAAGTTCTTCAAGTCGTAGTTCAATCGCGAACGAACCGCATAGGAAGCCGCTGTCACCGGACCGAGTTCCATTGATTTCTTTATATCCTTCATGCCAAGCTCCGGCTTTGACATGCTTATAAAAACCTGTGCTCGTTTGAAATAGACGGCGCCTTTAGTCGGATATTTCTTTACCAGTGCATTCGCTTTCGTCAGAGCGCCAGACAAGTCGCCTCTTCTGGTTAGCGTCTCAATTTCTTCCCAGAGTGTCCTCACCTCCGGGGACTGCTTAAGCAAGTCCTTGATACTTTCAATGTCTGATGAATTCTTCGGTTTCGTCTGGGCAAAAACCGAAGTCGCGCCATCGTGCGCGCCTAGCGTCATATTGACAATAAGCGCGGCTGCGAGCGTAATTTGAAATCGGTTCATCAACTTGCTGTCAGGTTCAATGTCAATATCTGCAGTATCTATTCTAGCGTTTCGCGGGTAAGATTAGTCAATTCGGTGAGCGGGTCATAACTCAATGGTGACGGAAGTCATACCGGTCGAATACAGCAAAGTTGCCAGCAAGGTGTCACTGCGCTTGATACCATTTATGTTGGTATTGTATGTGGTGTCATATCTTGATCGAATAAACATTTCATTCGCATCGTTGCAGATGAATGCGGCTTTACAAATTTCAGCCGAAGAGTATGGATTTGGATCCGGCATTTTCTTTTTTGGCTATTGCCTGTTCGGTATTCCCAGCAATCTTCTCATCGAAAAACTTGGACCCAGGCGATGGATATCGATCATCATGGTTGTCTGGGGACTCATCACACTGGCAATGTGTTTGTTGAGGAATCAAACTGAATTTTATGTTCTGCGATTCATACTTGGGATTGCTGAGGCTGGATTTTTCCCTGGCATGATCCTGTATCTGACCTATTGGTTTTCGCCGAAGTATTACGGTGCCGCCGTAGCTCGATTTATGTCAGCGATACCGCTTGCTGGTCTGCTTGGAAGTGGCGTGGCCAGCTGGGCGCTGGGTATGACAGCTTATGGTCTGGCTGGATGGAAGTGGCTCTTTATTGCGACTGGATTACCCGCGGTGCTCCTAGGTTTCATCGTTTGGTTTGTTCTTGATGATAAACCGCGCAACGCCAAGTGGTTGAACGCTGCCGAGATTGAATCGCTTGAGCGCGAGGCAACCGCCAACATCTGCGATGAGACGGAACGCGAGGAAACTGTTGTCGAGTCTGGGAGTAGTGCAAACGACAGGAATCAAAGCAATAAAGCCGACTCTGCCTGGTCGAGATTCGAGGCAACTCTTCTGGATATGACGGTCTGGCGATTCGCTTTACTGTACTTCTCGCTGACGACAAGTATGTATGGTTTTCAACTCTGGTTGCCGCAGATTATCAAAGCGTTCGGCGACTTGAGCGATCAGACTACCGCGCTTGTCTCCGCTATTCCAGCGCTGTTTCAGGCGCTCGGTATGCTGATCATCGCAGGTCATTCGGATAAAACGCAGGAGCGACGGTTTCACGTCGTACTCGCTGCAATCTGCACTTGCAGCGGTCTGGCGATAACCTGCATAGCACCGTTGGCGTGGATAAAATTAGCTGGACTGTGTTTGGCTGCTTTTGGAATTTGGGGATCTGTTGGACCGTTCTGGGCGCTTACCACGAACAACTTGACGAAACGTTCTCAAGCAACCGGCATTGCGATAGTCAATTCAGTAGGCAATCTTGGCGGGTTCGCCGGTCCGTCGATAGTGGGATTGATTAAGCAATATTCGCACGGATTCAACGATGCTCTGATAGCACTGGCGGTGGCATCGGTCATAGCGATTATTATCGCAATTTCCTCTCCTAAAGGAAGATCGTAATGGTGGAAAAGAAAACAGTAGCCGACACGCGACGCGAAGTCTATAAACACTGGACCGAGGTGAATCTGCGATACGGTGATACCGATCGGCAGGGGCATGTGAACAATGCTGCATACTGCACTTTCTTCGAGTCCGGGCGGTGCGCGTTTCTTTTCGACGATAAGGGAAACAACGTTGCCGGTGATGGCAAAAACTTTGTAATAGTGAAGTTGACTCTCGACTACTTGGAAGAAATAAATTTTCCAGGGATTGTTGAGGTTGGTTCGCGTATTTCTAAGCTTGGGAAATCATCGTTCACTGTTGAACAGGCAGTTTTCAAAGATGGCATCTGCTGTTCAACTGCTGAGTCTATAATTGTGCAGATTGATGATTCTACGAAGCGTTCGTCGCAAATGTCAGAAAGTCTGGTTTCAGCTTTGTCGAAACTTATGTGAGCAATTGGAGCAGATAATCAGATCTGAGCTAGCAAGCGGACGTGAGCCGTTGAGCTGAGCCGTGGAACTGAGTCGTTGAACCAGAGCAATCGACCTTGAGCAATCGGATCTGAACTAATGCGGTAGCCCGAAGAAAAAATATACGAGACACATTGCGGCTAGAACATACGATCCGGAATTTAGCTCTCTCCAGCGCCCCGACGCAATCTTCATCAGAACGAAAAGAACCAGTCCGGCTGTCAAACCGTTGGCGGTGTTGTAAGTAAAAATCATGAGCGCTATGGTCGAAATTGCAGGGACAGCCTCGGTCAGATCGTCCATATCAATCTTCTTGAGTGAGTGCAACATCAAGATACCGACTGCCATCAAGGCTGGTGCGTATGCGTAACTCAATTTTTGAAAAGGCGTTACAAGCGGCAGGAAAAAGAGGGAAGCGAAAAACAGAAGCGCTGTTATAACAGTCGCAAAGCCGGTTCTCGCGCCTTCTCGAATGCCTGCCGCCGACTCGATGAATGCGCCGCTCGTTGAGGTTCCAATCAGTGAGCTGGAGACGCATGAGATCGCGTCAACGACCATTGGTTTCTCTATATCTTCGAAATTTCCCTTCTCATCGAGCATATCACCGGCTGCGCCAACACCAATAAGAGTCGCCAGAGTGTCAAGGAAGCTCATCAAAAACAAGGTAACAAGTATTGGAAGAAAGCTTACTTGCAGCGCGCTAACAACATCCAGTTTTAAGAAAATCGGCTCAAGCGTATATTCACCGGTGAATGGCATGGCGAACACGCCGGTCGGCGCCTCGCCGTAACCCATTGCCACCCCTACAACTGACGTAAGCACGATACCTATCAGCACTGCTCCTTTAACTTTGCGATCGAGCAACGCGCATGTAACAATGAAACCGAATATCGCTAGTAGCACTTTAGGGTCATGCCAGTCACCGATTTTTAGTGGCACAGGTGGTGCCCCGAGTAAGCTGCTGCCGTGAACTTGTAACGCGTCAACCGGCATTCCCTTAGCTGCGCTCGTGACGATACCTACCTGGTATAGACCGATGAATGTGAGAAACAAGCCGATGCCGGCAGCGAAGCTGTATTTCAAACTGGGCGATATTGAATTTGCTAGCCAGGGTCTCAGTCTGAATACAGAAAGAGCCAGAAACGCCAGACCGCTTATAAACACCGCGCCAAGTCGCTGTTGCCAGCCAATCCCCATAGCGGCTAATCCAAAAGCGATGAATGCGTTCTCTCCCATATACGGCGCGACCGCGATGGGTCTGTTCGCGTAAATGCCCATAAGCAAACAACCGAGCACCGCCGCTAGTATCGTGGCAACAGTCGTTGGTCCTTCAGGAAATCCTGCGAACGCGAGAATCGCGGGATTAACAACAATGATATACGCCATGGTTAGAAATGTCGTTAAGCCGCCTAGCAACTCTGTTTTGACGGTCGAGCCGCGTTCCGTGATTTTGAAAAACTTATCAATGCCCACTACGAATTTCCTGTCCTGGCTATGTGGTGGTACTTATACAACTGTTTGACTATTTTCGATGCGCTTTAGCGGTTCGATTATAGCAAAGAAAAACCGGCAGCGACGGTCTCTTCGCTGCCGGTTCTTCTGTGGTTTGTTCTGTCTATGAAAACAGATTTGCATCTCTCGCGGATGCAACGAACCAATTCACCAGACCTGGTATCATGCATCCGCCGATTACGACGAACGCTCCTATTGCAAGACGCATTCCGGGAGTGAATCTTGCACGCATTCCTAGGAAGTGTTTTACAGTCTTTCGGATTACGAGACCGTGCAAGATAATTACTGAACCGAACATCATCGCAGCCAGCTCTATTAGATTGCTAATCATGTTGAGCAATGCTTCGAGGTTCGCCAGGTTATTCACCCTAACAGTTCCCGCGGTGTTCACGCCCATGATCATGGTGGCATCCTTTCCTTGAGCGCCAATGGTTCCATTGGTAGCGCCTTGCAAAGTTGGCGCGGAGCCATCCGAGCTGAACGCGTCTACTGCTGATGATACCTCTTCACTTTGACCTTCTCCGCCGCTGGCGTCACACGCCGGTACGGATTGTTCGGCGGAGCCGATAACGGCTACACAGCTAACCGGTGAGACAAATTGGTAGGCAACCGCAATGCGAGCTGCTTTGCTAGCCTGCTTCTCACGAATGGCTTTCTCTACCATGCTGCGTGCGTTGAGTTGCAACACTTCATTCTTGTCGCGACCCTCGAGAAGTTTGCATTCTTTTGCTGGTTTGTCGGTGAGTGAATAGTTGACTACAAATTCTCTGCGACCTGCCTGCCACTTCAGGAAGAAATCGTTGAGATCTTCAGTCAGATTTTCCGTGCGTGGAATCGGTGAGAATGGACCGACCTCTGCATGATTCTTGAAGTACTCGATGGTATCGGTGCATCCCGTATCAAGCGCTAGTTCGAAGAATGAGGGATGTGCTCTGAATGGGGACATGATATAGATGTCTTTATTCAGACCGGGCTGTGGTCCGTGAATCCAGAGAACAGCACCGCCCTCTGTCTCACCTGCCATCTCCGCGGCACCGACGACAGCTTTGAGGTTGTCTTGTCCTCCGGCGAATGTTGCGTTTTCAAGTTCCTTCAGCGCTACTTTCAATGGCGTCGGCTTGCTGAGGATGTCTGTTTCTCGCGATGCGAGCCTCACCCATACCGGCACTGAATCCGGTACCGCTTCCAGTGCTCCCTTGATCTCTTTGATGTGATCTTTGATTGAGCCTGAGCCGTCGATGACTACGAGAAGGCGTTTGGGCGCTTTAGTCACTACTTCTGTTATTGTTCGCACTGCGAATCTTGGAAGTGGTGGCAGTTTCTTCGCGGCTTTTTTAGCTTTCTTTTCACGATTAAATATCGTTTTTACGTCCTCCAGTTGCTGTTGAACTCCACGAGCTCCGTCTATCATCAGCACTACCTGATGCTCGTTTTCTCTTTTCTTTGCTTCTTCCTCCAGGCGTTTCCGCTCCTCTTCTGCTTTCCAACGTTTGATTTCCTGTTCGGTGGCACGCTTATCCAGGGTTGCAACTGGTGTCATACTCGGTGCGCGTCTGGCTGTCACTACCAGCGGTGTATGTTCCAGTTGCGAGCGTTCCAATGTTCCACTCAAAACAGAGCGACCCTGCAGTCCCTTGGAGAATGAGATATTCTTTTGTCTGCTGCTCAACCCTTCAGGAGATTCGAGTGTTAGCGAATGTTCTCCGTCCAGATTGAAGTTGCTTGCGATAAAACGCGGGAAGGTCAAGCTTGTAGATTCCAAAGTCTCCAACTTAAGTGGAACGACAATACTCATGTTGACCTTCAACTGCTCATCATGCGGAATCGGGTAGCAGTGAAACAGATAACGTCCTCTTCCAAGGTCAGTTACGATTGCCGGATTGTCATGCCCGACATTGACCCAGTTGATTTGCTCTGCTCCCTCTGCTTTGCCGGCAGCTGCAAATGCGGCATCAAGAGGATCTCCGTTTTTCCAAACAGTCAATCCATTTATCACCGCTCCTGGTGGCAGGGCGATTTCGGCCCTGGCTTCCTGCGGTGATTCCGTGTCGTTGCGGAAAACGTATGTCCAGTTAATAGTTGAGGTGAGGGCATCGGGGCTGATCAAGCCGTTGAACGCGGAGCGAGCCAGCGCCAAACCTTTCACTTGCGAGCCCACGACGTGACGTTGAAGATAGTCATCAGACATGGAGCTGAAGTCCGCGCTGTTTTCGTCTCCGAGCGGTTTGCCGCATACAGTGAAGTATAGTTTTGACATCTCGCTGTGTTTAACCGGAATAAATAAACCGGCAATGCCTGCTGCTCTGGCGTCGGATGTTTCCATTCGCAGTTCACGCTCCGTATCCATTGAGCGCAGTGTTGCAAGTCCCTTTATTCTCTCGGATTCCTCAGACGACATCGCTTGTTGCTCCGCCAGGCGAACGCACCATGAGCGGACTTCGGCGCCTGCAAATGCTGCCAGTCCGAATATGAATCCGACTACTGTGTACGCGATTATCCGGGTCTTGCTGCTTGAAAATTCTCGGTTTAAACGACTGCGGTTCATAAGATATAAACCGATCGCGGCCGTCACCAGACCCTGCATTCCGATGAAGAAGAAGCCCGTAGAAAAGTCCGTGCCGATTGACGATTGCAATTCCTGATATCCAGCGGGAATCGCCGCGAATGAAAGTGCTGCAACGATGAATGATGTAGCGATTGCTGCTCCAACGAGAAGTCCTCGAAACATCGAGAAACGCAGTTCGTTTTTGCATATCGACGTCCACAGCCTGTAATTTGCGAGTGGTATGGCGAAAAGTAGCAAGAGCTCGATGATTGTCTCTACAGGGTGGTTTAGTAAAACGAGCGTTATTCTTTTCGGGCATGATGCCATGCTCAATGCAGTAAGAATCAACGGGGTTGCAACCCCAAATGCCATTACCGCGATGCCGTCTACTCCGCTCCATACTTTCTTCGCCGGTGGCGGAGGTGGTACCAGGTCGTCCTCCCAGTCCATGTTTTCCTTGTCACCAGCTGCGGTATCGGCGTCATCCGCTCCCGAGTTTCTGTTTCGACCGGTCTTACCTCTGCCTTTGACGTGACCGCCGTTCTCGTGCTTATCATGGTCCTCGTCGTCCTCGTCGTCCGGAGTAAAGTCAGTATCGGAATCCTCATCGTGCTTGGAATTCGAGCCCTGACCTCTGCTTGTCTCTTTGCCTGAGTGAGGCGACGCAAACGGTTTAAAATTTTCGAAAAGCTGTTTCACTAAGGTAAACGGACCGGACCCGGAATCTCGGTCGTCATCGTCTTTGTCGTTGTTACTGCTCGGGGTTGTGCAGGAACTGTGGGCTGCGCCTTGCCCGGCAGTGCATTCGGAATTGTGATGGTAAACATGAATGTAGCTGGTGGAGGTATTGCAACATCCTGTGGCATGCTGCTGATGAGTGGCGATCTCTTTGTGAATCGATGCCAGGTTGTCTCCGCCCGCGGTGGCGTTTCCGTTATCGCCTCCCGGAGGCTGTGGTGTATCGCTGGTAGACATGGCGTGTCCCTTCCTCTAAAAGAATGCAAAACGATTGCCCGCTCGGATGAACGAGCGAAGCGCGGTCATGCGAAGGTGGTGCCTCCGCGTGTCAAGAATTGTGTTTGGTAAATTGCTAATTCCGAGTAGAAGTCTCGGCTAGCCTATTGTAGGAAAGCGCTCGCGAAAATTCGCTAGGGTTTCCCCCGAAAGTGAGCTTACGGTGAGGACGGAGCTATCGGTGAGAAACTGAGCTGTCGGTGAGACCCGCGCTAACGGTGAGGACTGAGCTATCGCCCAGGATGTTACTACCGCTGAAAGCCGATCTGGTCTGGTCTTCGCTGGAAGTCTTTCCAGGACGCGATAACGTTTTTCGGAGCCTTGTAATTGGTGTCATAGACCACGATCACATTCGTCAGGGCGCGACTTGCGGGAACGATAATTTGATTGTTATGCGCGATCGAGCGCGATGCTCCTCCGTCGAGATTCATCGCTTCACTGCATCCCATCGCTTTCATAATCTCAGCTTCCTTTTGAAGAGAGAGTCCTCGTAAGAAAGTGACGATATAAACTTTATCTTTGCTCGCTGGATATCCCATCGCGCATCTTGCGCCGACTCCAAGAACATGCGGATCCGCAAACCCTTCGTCCGTCGCTCTCAACTCGACTTCGCCATTCCTCAACAGTCGCGGACCGCACGTGATCGAAAACCAATGTTGACTCCAATCAGGCTGGCGTCCCTCTGTGCGAGCCGTAACCATCTCCGGTTCGTTGTTTCGTTTTAAACCGAATGTAGTTCCATAATTTTCCCACGGACTGTACTTGAGGTAACGACCTCTTGCCACCATGTTTCCCATCACTCGCTTTTGATTGTCCTTACTGAAGAAGGTTCCGTTCTGGACAACCGCTCCACGACTACGTTTGACAAAAGAAGAGAACGACTCGTCTCCGTGTGTACTCGCCGCGCTATTGGCTTCAGCTGCGTTGTTTGCAATTTCAATCGACAAAAATGTTTCCGGATCCTTTAAATCCACCGTCGCTTGATAAAATGGCACTCCCTTCAGCGTGGCTTTGACAAACTTTAGAGGTTTGCCTTTGCGAGGCGGTAACTCTGCCGGGACGAACACAGGTGGTTCGAGCCGCGGGTTTGTCGGCGGAAGTGCGCTTATAAGAAGCGGTGAATTTGGGGATTTGTCAGTCAAGTCCGGCTCTGCGACTGGTGACGAGAGGGCGGTCTCGTGGGGAAGTGTTGGAACCGCGTTGTTCTCCTCGTTTTCGGTCGGCTTCTCTATGCTATCTTCGTCGGGCGTTTTATTGTCTTGCGCGCTTACTGTGGTTCCCGTCGGAGTGGCTGAATCTCTTTCCCCCTTTTGCGCTTCTTCGTTGCCTTCGCCGATGTTGAATTCGATCTCCGGGTGCGTGTCTGCTGGCCCGCTAATCATCGCAATTTTCTCTTGCGGCTGACCGTGTTGTGCAAGCCAGTTTCTCGTCGCAATCTCTCTAATGCGTGCGAGTTCATTGAAGTCTATTTTGACCCGATGTTCTTTGAGCATGGGAAAAACAGTCACTCGTCTATCGGGAAACGCTAGACAAAAACCGACGGCAATCAGCGCCAACATCAACATTGGACACACTATGCAGAGTTTGATCGTTTCGAGACGGTCCGTGTTCATTCCGTTATTGTGCCCAAGATAGGTTATTTCGGCACTGGCGAAAACCCTGAAATAGCCAATCTCAATCAATTCATAATCATCCTGGGCTGCATGAATGAAAAACGGCCCGGTTGAGGCGAAGCTGGCCGGATTTTCATTCATCGGCGGAGCTCGCTATTGCAGGGCCGGATATTCATCGGCGGAACTCGATTCGTTCTTGAGTCAGTGGTGGCGGTTGCGTGCGGCGTTTGGAATGCTTTCGCGAAGTCCGATTGTGTAGGGAAGTTGAATATCCGGGTTGATCCGGTTGAAACTTGCTACGCTAGGGGTACGATAGTATTCGTACGTTTTTGTAGGACGCTCCAAACAGATGACTGACAAACCGAAACGCCTTAACATCCTGGGTGCGCTTGGTGATTTCACTATTCTTGTCCTTTTGATCGCGGGGGCTGGATTTGGTGGCTATTACATTGGCTTAAACCAACGACTCGCGCCCGTTCAATATGTTTGGCCTGGGACACCAGGGGCGGTGCCTATAGATCAAATTCTCGGACCTCAAGCTGCGACAGCGACGGTTGGAGGAGGCGATACCAATGCTTCGGCGGCATCACCAGGTGCTGCACCAGCCTCCGCACCGACCGCCACTCCTGCTGCGAGTAAACCTGCGACGGCAGCGGCGACTCCTTCTTCCGCACAAACTGCGAAACGTAAAACAAAGTTTTGGCTCTGCTCTACCGGTGCCGACGATTATGTCGGCTATTCTATAACTGCCAAAATCAATGGAGTCGCTGTGGACAACTTCTTCTCCGCAGGCAAGACGATTGATATCTCCAAGCATGTCAAAAAGGGCTCGAACAAGCTCGAACTCGAATGTAAGAATCTCGGTGACGATTACAACAATCACAAAGATGACCAGAACGCTAGCAAAGCAGTTTTAACCGTTCAATTAGTATCGGGTCCTTCCGTGCGTGACGACTATCCGCAATCGGCAGTTTTGTTTACTGTTAAGCGAAACGCTTCTGAAACGCAAGATTTCAACGAAGAAAAGACTTTCGAATCTAAGGAGTAGAAGGTGAAGGCAAAGTTTTTCTTCATTACAATTTTCGCTGCGGTCGATGCGTATTTTGCCGGATTTGCACTTGGATTCAACAGCCGACATGCTTTAATTGGCGATCCGAAGATTCCAGCGCCGATAGTCGACGTCAAAAAGTCTGAAGCCGCAACTCCGGTTCCGGGGGCTTCCAGTACGGCTGCGGCGAATTCGCAACAGCCGAAAGTCGGAGGAGCAAAGTCTGCTCCCGGAGTGTCTGGTGCGAAACCGGGTAATTCGAAATCTCATGGTGGCAAGAATGGTGGAGCTAAGTCAGCTGGCCCGGCTGGTTCCAAATCTGGTAGTAAATCTGGTGCTGCCAGCACGGCTGGTTCCAAATCCGGTAGTAAGTCTGGTGCCGCCAACCCTGCTGGTTCTAAATCCGGTACTAAGTCTGGTGGCACGAAACCTGCTGGTTCCAAATCTGGTGTTAAATCTGGTGGCACGAAGCCTGTTGGTGGTAAAGACAACAGCGCGAAAACAAGTGCTAATTCTGCTGGTGGGCACAAATAATCGACACTGCTCAGTGCCGACACTGGCAAAAGCCTGGTAATTTATCGAGACAGCACCGGAAATTCTGCGTTTAGGCTTTGACCGCTGCAAAGATTGGTGCAACTTTGCACTCGGTAACTTCGATCTTCTGCCACACTTTTCCTACAACGTAGGGTTCGTGCGCAAACCATTCATCGACGTGCTTGCGATCCGCGAACTCGCAAACCATCATAGAACCGCTCATTGCTCCAGAATCATCAAGAATCGCCGCGGCGTAAAGCAATTTGCCTTCGCCTTTCATTTTCTCTGCTAATGCCAGGTGCTCGGGTCTAGCAGCGGCCCGGCGCTCTGGCGCTTGCTCGTCCTTGCCATCGTAACCCAAAACTAGAAATTGCATATGTCATCTCCATGACTGTGTTGTCGCGAGTGTTCCACCACGTTCAGGGCTACGTAATTCAACGTTCATGCCTGAATTGATCGGCGGCCGTCTCGTGCGTTGAAACCGCATATTATCCCACTTGACCAGTTTAGTTCAAGATCCAGAGATAAGTTGGGGCAACCCCTTGCTTTGATGGTTTTGAAAATCGAACCTTGGTTTTTGTTTCGACAGCTTTTTGCAAAAAATTGATTGATTTCTCAGAGTTCAGCGCCATCAGTTCCAGGGAATCCTGTGTCTCTTTTATCAGGAACGGTTGCAGATACTTCCAATTGGGCTGATCGTAAATATCGTTGTTAATCTGCAGCCGCTTGATTTGCTTCTCTTCCAGCTGCACATCTTTGATTAATCCCACCATGCACTTGCCTTCGTCGGCCCGAGTGAAGGACAGATCTTCGTATTCTCTTAGCGCTGGCACCGGTGGCGGTATCACCTTTACATTGCCCTTATTAGTATACCGAACCATCATCGGGACTGAATTATTTCTGTACTTCGATATTCTTTCCCACCGGCAATTATTCGCCCGGTAAATTGGAATGCGCCAATAGCTGTGAGAGCGTCCCCTAATCACAGCATTATCCAGTTGCTGACAGATGAGCACGGCGCGTTTGTCGGTTCCGAACGAGACAAGGTCGTCGATCACTGTCGTTTTGGATTTCTCTCCCCAGTTCGGATCGGGACACGAAAAATATCCCGATGTTTCCGTGGGAAATGGTCTCCCCGACTTATCGAACATGATGGTGGTCAGTACCGCATTCGGTGCAATGCCGCAACCACCAGTGGCTTGCAAAATTACGATGTCCAGTTCACCGTTTTGGTCCAGATCGGTTGTGAAGAATGCACTACCTAACCCATAATATGTTTTCGCAAGCGTCCACTTCTTGCCACTCGCGTCTTTGCCGGTGAATACAAGATCATCGCTGTTATAAGGCAACGTCATTTCCGCGTTGGCTAGTTTGACGACTTTGCCATCCTTCAAGCCTGCGTCACTGACTGTCTTTAGCGATACCTTTTGCTTCTTATCCTGGGTTGAAACAGGGATGTATTCTTCAATGTAAGCCTCCGCTTGCTGAGTCGATTGGAGCGAGCAAAGAACAGTCAGAGTTAGACCGACTGAAAGCAAAGCCATTTTAGAGCAAGCTAGTTCATCGCGAGAAGTTTCGATACAAGACGTTTCGATGCGAGGCATTTCACTGCGAGCCGTTTCAAATCTATTTTTAGAATGGTATTCCATTCCTATTTGACATGCAATGTGTCGGTTTTAGGGAGATGGCGAACGTTTTAAGGTGAATGCCTCCGTTCCGCGAAGGAAACAATCGACGATGCCTTTCTGCGACTGTTTAACTGCTTAAGTTGACCTATATAGTCTTGCGGAAATTTGAAACTGGTATCTGGTAGTCGCAAACCGACGCTCGCTGCAATGGAGTTGGCGTAGGCGACGCAATCACTTGAACCTACTTTGAAGTTGTCTGAATTCCACAGACCGCTTATTTGTTTCGACTTCAAAAAGGTTTTTCTATCAACGATGACGACAACGGCGTCGAGATTTCGCAGATTGCCGTCGCTGGCATTTTGCACCAGCAGACCGGGAACGCTGTGAAACAGTGAAGGAATTTGGTCGGTGAATTTTGCAGGAACGAAGCCGCGTGATTCGCACTCGCTGAATTTCAACGGAAGTGATTCGCTCCAGACAACGTAGCCATGACCTGGAAAACCATGAATATTACTTGCAAGACTCGCGCATATAGCAACGTAGTAAGGACGTTCGTGTATCGATGAGCGAATATCCACAAGCGCGGGTGGGCTGTGAGGTAGGCGATAAACGACCGCCCAACAGAGAAGATAGGCAATCAATAGTCCTTTCACTGTGAGGAAAACCGAAACTACTCTTGCGAGCGGCGGCACGCCGAGTCGCTTTGAGAGGAGTGTATTCTGTCGTTGTCCTTGAAGTTTTGCCATAGAACCGACTGGACCGGGGTTTTGCCTCAACATAACAGCGATTGAACGAGTAAATCGGGAGTGCCAATCGGTTTATCAACTGTTGGTTGGTTGGTTGGTTGGTTGGTTGGTTGGTTGCGAAATTGGCGACAACGCATTCACTGCCGCTAGGCAATTGTTTGAACCGTTTAACCTTGCCGTTATGGCTCTAGTGAGGTTAATTCCGTGCAATTTCCGAACAACCTCCGAAGCTTGCGAATGGTCTGTTGGAGAATCTTTTGCCGTTCGGCTCCGCTTATATCACTATCTAGCAGTTTGGAAAAAACAAACGGATCTCGACTCTATCCACTGTATATAAATCGGTCCTCTCGACAAATCCTTTGCCGTTCGATAGGCTGACCACATGGATTTAGTCACATCTACTTTGCCTGCTGCTGCACTGGGCGCGGAACTTGCGGGTTCGCTCGCCAAACACTGGGGCATTCACTCGCTGCGTCCGCTACAGCAGCCGGCCATACAGGCGGTGTTGGAAGGGCGCGACTCGCTTGTTGTCCTCCCGACCGGTGGAGGTAAATCACTCTGTTACCAGGCACCAGCAGTGGTGCGCGATGGCGTGACGGTTGTGGTATCACCTTTGATATCGCTGATGAAGGACCAGGTCGACGGGCTTCGCGAGTCTGGAGTGGATGCTATTCGGCTCGACAGTTCACTATCCGCCGACGAGCGTTTCAAGGTCGATAAGCAGTTGCGTGATGGCAAAGTGTCATTGCTTTTCGTTTCACCGGAACGCCTGATGATGTACGATTTTATGGCGTTGCTTCAAGAGATTGGCGTCAACTCGATTGCCATCGACGAGGCGCACTGCATAAGCCAATGGGGTCATGATTTCCGCCCGGAATATCGGCAGTTGAAGCGCCTTCGAGAGCTGTTCCCTCGTGCGTCTTTTCACGCGTACACCGCTACCGCTACCGAGAAAGTCCGAAAGGACATACTGGAACAGCTTGGTTTGGTCAATCCGGAAATTTTGGTAGGAAACTTCGATCGCCCGAATCTAACTTACCGAATTTTGCCTCGACGGGGAGACCTTCTATCTCAGGTTCTCGATGTGCTTGCGCGTCATAAGGGCGAAGGCGGTGTAATTTATTGCATCAGCCGCAACGATGTGAACACGCTCTCCGCGCAGCTTAACAAAGCTGGTGTCAAAGCCATGGCTTACCATGCCGGCTTAACGCCTCAAGAGCGCACGAAGACGCAGGATGCTTTCCTTGAGGAATCCTGCGATGTAGTCGTCGCGACGGTTGCGTTCGGTATGGGAATCGACCGAAGCAATGTGCGATTTGTTTTACACACGGGAATGCCAAAGTCTCTTGAGGCCTATCAGCAAGAAACAGGTCGCGCTGGTCGGGACGGTCTAGAAGCTGAGTGCGTGCTGTTGAGTTCCGGTCAAGACTTTTTCACCTGGAAAGGTTTGATGGAACGTGCCGCTCGGGAGAATCAGTCAGAGCAAGCGCATCTCGATAGCTCCATCGAACACCTAAATGAAATGTGGCGGTACTGCAGAAGTTCCGTTTGCCGCCATCAGTCACTGGTGAATTACTTCGGTCAAGAATACGATAAGCCATCTTGCGGCGCGTGCGACCATTGTCTCGGCGAGACTGTCATGGTCGATGATGCAGACATTATCGCGCAGAAGATAATCTCGTGTGTCGCGCGTGTGAAAGGGGCATATGGAATCGGCTACTACGTCTCTGTTTTGCGCGGTGAGAAGATCGCGAAAATCAAGGAGAGAGGTCACGAGTCGATAAGTACTTTCGGATTGCTCAAAGAGCATGACGCGCAAAACATCCGCGATTGGGTTTATCAACTAATCGGTCACGGTGTGTTGCGTCACGTTGAGATTGAGAGCGGTTTTGGAAAACCGATTTCAGTTGTTCAATTGAACAAACAGTCGATGGAAGTTTTGCGCGGCGAGAAGAAACTGCGATTGCTGGCGCCGGTGAAGCCAAAGAAAGGTGCAAGAGGTGGCGCGTCTTCTGGTGCTTCTCGCAAGGATGACGATGGATGGGATGGAGTTGATCGCGAGTTGTTCGAGGAGCTACGTTCGCTTCGTAAGTCGATTGCTGATGAAATTGGTATGCCACCATATATAGTGTTTCATGACGCAACGCTGCGCGAGTTCGCGCGCAGTCGACCCGCGACGCTCGAGCAGATGCGTGGGATATCCGGAGTCGGTGACGCTAAGCTACGCAACTTTGGTGAAAAGTTTCGCGAATGCATCGCGGCATACGGAGCCGGCTGATTCAGTTTCAGCCAAAAACAATGAGATTTAGGACTTAAAGCAGATTGCCGGTCGTCGACTTGGTCGCGCCTAGTGTTCCGTCTTTTTGAAGAGTAGAGCATAACTATGGTCGTAGCCGAAAGAATAAGTCGGCTCCCAGTTTATGATCGTCTCGCCGACGAACGTCAGAATCTCCGACAACTCGGTTGCGATATCCCATGCGAGTGGGGTAGGCCTCGCATCCTCGTGTTTGAGGTTCGACACCTCTACAAGCGCATGGCTGCCCAGTTTCATCTTCATTGAGATTTGTTCGAAGATACTGCCGAGGTCTGCGAGATAATGCTGGTAGCCGTGACCTTCGGTACTATAGGCGGTGAATGGATTTTCTTTATGATGGCGCCCCATATACGGTGGCGAGGTAATCACAAAATCAAAATCCGGCAGATCGTACTCGAGCAAATTCAATGAGTCGCCATGAATCAGGCGATCCGGATGTTCGATTTGGGAGCGAATGAAGTGGGCGCGTTTTTCGTCGAACTCAATCCCGTATGCCTCGCGCTCAAGCTGCTCGGCGACCTTCAACGTCGTCCCGAAGCCCGCGAATGGATCGAACACCACCTCGCCTTTTGTTGAGAACTTCTCGATATAATGCTTCGCGAAATCCTCCGAGTACCGGACATCATCTTTCCGAAACTCCTCTGGAAGTTCGGCCTTATGAGTGTTGGAAAAGGTCAAAACAGTTTTAGTCGTCATCTCTCACCATTAGAGGTATTGTTCAAAGTCTTCGACTACCTTCTTGAATCGTTTTAAAAACTCCTGAGGCACATCGAACGGGTAACAAATTCGCGTGAGCAAGTGGCAATCATATTTCTGAGAATATGGTGCGTACAGCTCAACGCTGTAAAACGAGTATTCGTTGAATTTCTTGGGAACTTGATGAACTCCGGCGTATGGACCCTTTTGGAGTTGCATGTCTATGACCACGCCTCCCCAATCAGGACCCTGTTCTTGCTTGTTCGTGGATGGCAAAATGTATGGTTTTGCTTTGTACTCCACATAGATCTTGTCCGCTCCTGGTTTGATCTTGGCTTTGGGATAGTACTCACGAATGAGTTTTTCCACAATCGAGTCCAATGATGTCCAGTTCGCAACTGCTCTATCAGAAGCGGCGACACCATTAGCGGTGCCATTGGAAGTAGTGTTACTGGAAGTGGTGCCATTAGAAGCGGGAGTGGCTGCACCTGAATTTTCGTCTTGCAGTGCTTTCTCGTCTAGCGCGGGATTATCCCCTTCCGCTAAATTATGGGCTGGCTTTGCACCCTGCGCTGCAACTGGGTGGTCCGAGATAAACAGCGCCGCAGACAACATCCCTATCGCCAAAACAACTCTTGCCGATGCGACTCTGGACAATGTGGGTCTGAACAGTGGGGCTCTCGCAAATTTGGCATTCGCCAAAGCGGCACCCAAAAGTGCGGCCACCGCTCTGCCATTCAGTCGCGTTTTGAGTCTTTGGGACATTGCCGGACCTCGTTTGTGTCTCCGTCAGTCATCGCAAGTGACCAGATACCGACTCTGCCGGTTTTCTTGCGATAATGCTGTAAAATTGTCCTGGCTCTGCAGTTTAATGCAAATCACGGCGCAATTTCAATATGACGTCCGACTTCGAAGTCCCTGAGCAACTGAAGTCCCGGTACAGGGACTTCAAGCTGATTGGCTCCGGTGCAATGGGGCGGGTCTTTAAGGCGACGGACAGCATTTTGCTAATAGACGTTGCAATCAAAGTTTTGTTGTCAACCAGGCATGTGCGCTCGGAGTCTGCTGTGCGATTCCAACAGGAAGCTAAGGCGGTAAGTAAGCTTCAGCACAAAAATATTTTGACTGTGATGGATTTTGGTATCACCGATCAGGGCGAACCATATCTGGTGATGGAATTTGTCGATGGAAAACCGCTGTCGACGATTTTGGAAGAGCGAAAGTGTTTGACTCTTGCAGAAGCGCTTAATATTACAAGTCAAATGTGTGATGGAATGGAGCATGCGCACAAGGTGGGCGTCATTCATCGCGATCTGAAACCGGCTAACATAATCGTGCTTGGAGACGACTATAGCACCGCCTCAATTCGCATTCTTGATTTTGGAATTGCGAAGGTTGAAACAGTTGAAAACGATCCGAACAGCGTAACTCCGGAAGGAGGTTTCCTCGGCAGTCCACAGTATATGAGCCCGGAGCAGATGTCTGCTGAAACGGTAGACCGAGGCAGTGATGTTTATTCGACGGGTTGTATTTTGTTTTACATGCTGAGCGGTGAGCATCCGTTTGAAAGTGAATCGTTGCTTGCACTAATGCAAGCAAAGCGCACTCAACCAGCACCTCTTATTAATGAGAGAGGAATGCATGATGCTGTGCCTGCCGCTGTGGAAGCCGTCATTGCTCGCAGTTTGGAGCGCGATAGAAGTAAACGTTTCTCCACGATGATTCAGTTTAAGGACGCCCTCCTCGAGGCGGCCCACTTTAGGGAGTCAAGTTCTGATCCTGGCGCGCGAGCGAAGTTTCCACTCAAGACCTGTGCCATTGTCGCGTCTGTAGCGACGTTTATCGCGATCTTTGCTGCTGTGGTGTTTCGGCCCGCGGAGGCGCCGCGCGAAGAGAATGTTTTGCCGGTAACTCGACCACAAATCGTTTTCAGAGATAACGAGTTGAAACAAACATCGCGCGTCTCTGACTTCTTTGACTTGAAATACGGAGGAACTGTCTGGGAAGCTAAGGAAAAGATCGATGATAGTGCGCTTGCGCAGCTCGTTTCGCTTCCCATCGAAGAGCTAAGGCTTGGATCTCAAGATAGAATTACAGCCAAGGGCTGCGAATATATAGCCCGGATGCCGAAGCTGAAAGTTCTACTTATGAACGAAGCCAGTTTGAACGATGACGGACTGCGCGCCCTCGCCAAAGTGAAGAATCTGGAGAGGCTGCAAATCGACGGGACCGGTGTCACTGACGCGGGAATCGCTGCTCTGGCCTATACTAACATCGACGATTTGAGCATGGATCGTGTCAGTTTAACCGATGAGGGATTGAAATCGATTGGTCAGCTGAAGAATCTCCGTCGGCTTCTAGTGAGTGGAACCAACATCACCAATTCCGGTCTGAAGTATATTAAGAATTTACCGATCAAGAAGTTGCACATAGAGGCTTGTGGTATCACGGATGAAGGCATGCGTAACATGCCCGGCATCGATGTGATTGATCCAACAACAAAGCGCAGGCAGTCCACCCTCCAGCGAGTCTATCTTGGACAATGTGGTGTCACTCTTGATGGACTTAAGGCGATCAAAAGCGCTCCTCTCGAGAATCTGCTCTTAAGTGGTTCAAGCGGTATCACTGATGATTGCATCGACTTCATTGCGAAGACATGGCCGAAGATGACCCTTCTCATCATCAATGATACGGGTGCCACCAAAAGTAGTATTAAGAGCATAAGCTCAATGAAGTATCTGGAAGAACTCGGAGTCGCTTCTTTGGGTCTTTCCGATGAGGACGTTCTGCCGCTGCTCAAGCTGCCCAAGATGAGAATTTTGAACATAAGCGCCAATGAGATCACGGACCTTACTCTCCAGCGGTTGCAGCTTTGTCCTACGTTGTCCAAACTTGACCTAACGCAGTGTGATGAAATTTCCGCTCCCGTGTTGAAGAAAGCGCAACGTGACTCGAAGGTGCGCATCACCTGTCCTATTCAAACTATGGAATCGCAAGGTTCGCTGAAGGACATTACCGAATTTATGGATAAACAATAGCGGCTGTGTCCACCAGGTTAGTTACATGGTAGGTCAGGAGCGACGCTATTCTGGTGTGTGGAGCAATAACGTTAGAAACGCCGCCGCGAACATGGCGACGAATGAGAAACTAACTTTGAGTCCAAACCTTTGTGTGCCCGATGTGAAAGCTGTTGCGGTTTTAAATATAGCGTTCATCAACGTGGCTAATAGCATCGACGTAATTGCAAGACGATCGTCAACTTTCCCCCAGTGAAACAGATCGGCAACAGTAACTGCGATGGCGTCTACATCCATCATGCCGCCGATACAACTGGTCCATATCAAGCTGTGCGTGCCGAATACAACGGTTGCTGCTTTGGTCAGAAAAATAATTACGGCCAACACCGCCCCGAATTTTAGCGCAGGCCCGAGCGTGAATGGGTTTCCTAATTCGATTCTACCGGTGGAATCAAACTTCTTCTCCGATTTTGGTGGGCGAATCAATGCGGCGATTGCAAAACCGGTTCCTCCTGCTGCGATTAGCGGCCACGCCGCCACCACAGCTAGTTTCGGTGCCACCACTGATAGAAATGCGAGAATTCTTGGAAATTGGACAGCGTTTGCCAGCACGGTAGCTTGCCAGTAAGCCGTTTCTTGAGATGGATCGTCTTTTACGTCTCGCGAGAACGCCTGTGTGGTCGCGGTAGTTGATGCCAGACCGCCGAGAATTGCAGTCAGTTTTATTCCAATCGACTGTCCGAGAAATTTTTCGAAGAAGTAGCCGACGAATGATACGGAAGAAACCAGAATTACGAACATCCAGATTCTTTGAAAATTGAACGCATCGAACGGACCCATATCTCCAGCGGGGAGCAATGGATAAATGATAAAAATCAGCGCGAGAAATCGCAGCGTGTCGCTGAATTCTACAGTTGTGATAGTCTCTCTGAAGAAGTGTTGTAGCTTGTCCTTTGCCTCCAGAAAGAGGGTCAGAATAATCGACAAGCCGATTGCGGTTGTTTGTCCGTGCTCGAAGTCGTCAGATGAGCCCGCGAATGATAAACAGAAAACGGCTAGAATCGCCAGATCCGTTGTGAAACCGGAGCCTTCCAGATTCTTTTCGCGGAAGCGAAACGTTGTCAGATAAACAAGAATTGATACTACCGCTGATGCCGTCAGATAATTGTTTTCGAGCATGCCGCAAAGCGAGCCGATTATCGCAATAGTGACGAACTCGCGAACTCCTATGTGTCCCGACGGTTTTACAGCTTCACGCTGTGCGCCAACGAGAATTCCGATTAGGAGCGCCTCGATGATCGGTATCCAATGTAAGTGTACTGGGGGCATAGAGAAAACTATACCCCGCACCAGTACATGGGAAACTGAGCGAGGTCGTCGTTGTGAGCAGCTTAGATCTACTTCTTTGACTGCGAGCGGTTCTTCGCAGCCTTTTGCAAAATCAAAAGGCGTTGAACATATGCGTCCGTCGCTTTATCAGCATCATCATCGAGTGATAAACCGCGCGCGAGTTCTTCCAGATCTGCAGTCTTCGGAGTTACCTTGAACGGTCGCCCAACTACCGCATATGCTCCGTAGTTTTGTGTTCCGAAGTGATTGCGAAAGTACCTAAAACCGAGGCTCTGAATGAGCGATTGAAAAATGGTTGACTGCGATTTGTCTTTCCGATAGTGCATGCCGATGGGAACGATCCAGATTGGTTCCTTGCGCTTCCGCGCAGCTAACTTCGCGATTGCCATTGTTCCTGACTTGAAGTCTTCTCTTCGTACTTCCTGGTCCGGCACCAACTGTCCCTGAGGGAAAATGACCATGCAGACGTTAGGACCACCGTTAGTCAACGCGGAAATCGCGGCTTTGAACGCTTTCGATCTGCCTTCCTGTGATTCCTCGTCGACTGCGATTGCGCCAGTGAGCGTGCCAAGCCAGCCACGCACGCCCTCGACTTCTGTAGTGCGAATCATGTAGTACATAGGTTTGACGCCCAGGAGAGCCGAAACGATCGATCCATCACCGGCATCGATGTGAAAAGGCGCAATGATCGTAGGTCCCTTCCGCGGAAGTCTGTGTTTTCCGAGAATTTTGATTGGTCCCACTTCCAAAAAGCCAAGGATGATGCAGAGGAAACGCATGAAGAGCGCTGTCAAAAAATATGGTGCCGGAGGCACGTAGCCACCTTGTTGTACCTTCACCACATGCGGTGCCCAGTATTCGAAGCGCGACTTGATGAGCTGAACGGAAACCAAAATTAAGAACGCTAGCAGAATTGTCGCTGTAGTCGGATTCACGGTGTGACCCCTTCAATAACACAGGCTAAAGCGTCATGGTCAAGTGGGTTCGCAAGTGCTGTCTCGAATTTTCGGAGAAATTCTCTATCGTTTTCCTCTAGCCATTTGAAACTTGCTTTTGAGCCACAATACCACTTTCCCCGCAGCTCGAAATAATATTCGAGGGCGGAATGAAGTAGCCAGAGCGATCGATACCGACCTTCTAAATCGTTCTTGCGAACTCTGCCAAGGGTTTTCTTCATCCAGACCTGGCGTTTTTGTTTCTCCCAGTCGGGGAGCCGTGATGGTCCGCGAAGAAACAGTTTTTCTACGTTTTCTAAGCAGCGCTCGCCTAGATCTTCTTTCTGAATCAAGATTCTGGAGTTTCGCAAGCGCAACAGCGATTCGTCCGGTTGTAACGCCAGGGAAACCGGATAAATCCAGGCGTCGAGCAGAGCACCGCCTGTCTTGTCAGTGACTGAAACTTCTGGAGCGCGGCTTGTCTTGTCGGTGATAGAGACTTCGCCGGCGCTATTGATTTCATTCGCGGTTAGAACTACGCAGTCGCAAATCGCCGTTTCCTCATCACGAAAACCGCAGATATCGAAGTCGCTGTTAGGTTCAAAGTTGTCTGTAGCACGCGAGCCGTACAAAAAGACGGTGTGGCATCCGTGTTTTTCAACCATGCGCTTCACAATCGCGTTCAACAGTCTCTTAGTGTGGCTCTCGTTTGTAACCACTTGATTCACCGCCCGTTTTTGGCACCGTCGATAAATGGCATCAGCAGATCTACGAGAACGCGATTTACCGGCGTCGGTACGTTGAGCTCTCTTCCAAGGTCGACAACCGTACCACTCAACCATGGCAACTCAAGCCTGTTTCCGTGTTGCAAGTCATGTTGCATGGAAGAGGTGACGTCTGGTGATAACCCGTCCCAATATGCGAGGCGCCTGTCTATAAGACCGTCGTCGAGGACGATGCCTCGCGCCTTCGCCACGGCGATTGCTTCAGTCATCACGTCCACTAGCAGACGTCGGGTGCTTTCATGAGAACGAACCGGTCCGATGGTTTGCCTGGTTGCCGCAGTGACTGCGCTCATTGCCACCAGAAACACAAACTTTTCCCAGATTGCCTTCTCGATATTATCTGGAATTTCGGCATCGACGCCACCCCTGATGCAAGCGTCTTGCAGTTCTTTTAAGCGGGGAGACTCGGGTTTGCTACCATATTCTCCAAATACCAGCTTTTGCACTACACCTTTCTGTGTCACCACGCCCGGTGCCGATATGGTGGCTGCAACATAGCTTACGCCGCCAACAACCTTCTCATTTCCAAAATGTTTGCGAAGCACATCATCTTTGAGGATTCCGTTTTGCAAGGAAATGATCGCGGTCGATTCGCCTACTAGTGGCTCAATTTGCTTTGCCGCCGATTCGGTGTCCCAGAGTTTTACACAGAACAAAACAATATCTACAGGACCGATCTCTTTGGGGTCATCGCTGGCCTTACAAGGTTGAATTAGACTGTCTTTGACTTCTTCGCTGACGATCTTCAAACCGTTTTGTCGTATGGCGGCTAGATGCGCGCCTCTTGCAATGAAGCTCACGTCGCAACCGGCGTCAGCCAGCCGGGCACCGAATACGCCACCAACGCCACCTGTACCCATCACCGCAATCTTCATAGTTGCTCCGTTAATTGAAATCGATAAAGCCTTTGACTTTGAGCCAAGCCAGCAGTCCGAACGAAACTCCGAACATCGACGTTAAGCAGGCGTAGTATCCGAGAGGAAGAGTTACTTCTGGAATCTGGAAGTTCATCCCGTAGATACCGGCTATGAGTGTTGGTGGCAAAAATAATGTTGCGATGATCGTCAGGATTTTTGTGGTTTCGTTCGTTCGCAAACCGATTCCGGAAACATACACATCCATGATGTCGTAAGACATATCTCGATAGGTCTCAAACAGCCGCAATACTGATGACGCTTCATCATGGCAGTAGGACATTTCGAGCTTTCCTTCGTCCGAGATACTCGGATTTTTGCAGCGCGAGAGTACGTGCGTGATTGTATCGATCGGCCATACGGCCTTCAGGAAAATCCATACCATCTGTTGTGCGCGGTTAATTAGATCGAGTTCCACCTTCCCAGGTGATTTGATAATTCGCGTTTGCAGCTTTTCAAGCTTGGCACCGCCAATGGTGAGGACGTCGTAGTAGCTTCGAATTATGCTGGCCAGCAAATCGGCTGCAAGTCGATCCGCTCCAAAACCAACTATCCGGTCTCCCTGAGCGAAAAGATTGTGAACCACATTGCCGAAACAATCGTCGTGACTGAATTGTCGAGTAATCAAAATTCCGGGACCGAGATAGAAGTTAACCGACTCCAGACCATCAAGCTGATCCGAGACAAATGGTTTTTGCACCGTCCAGAAGATTGCATCCTGCACCTCTTCAACGAATGACCGCGGGTGAGGATTCTTCATGTACTTCATGTGCTCATCGGACATATCGGCAAGTGCAGAGATCTCTTTCCAGAATTCGTCACTATGCAGACCCGATAAGTGGATCCACACGCAAGTCTCGTCTTTCGTCATCGCCTTCAGCGTTTCAAAATCTTGAAATCCGAATTTGTTTAAACCGAATGAGCCGACGCTGTGAATCTGTACGCGAGGCTCAACCTGGTCCGGGAGGTTCGCTACCATCTCGAACGAGTCCATGCAGAATGTCATTCTTCCGTGGTTGAAGCTCAGTTGTTGCATCAGGCGACTCCCATTGTTTATTCAGAAATGATGATAGCAAGCCGGACGCGACTGTCCCAGTATAAATGTTTAAGGCGTTTTAACCAGCACAGAATCTGTTGTGTTGCCAATCTCCACGTCCGGCAGCTTTTCGAAGTTTCGAAGAATCGAGTAGACAATCAGGGTCGTGACCCAGGCTTGCAGGGATGATACGCCAAATTGCCACTGCTCGTTTAAAATCCCAGCCGTCACGATTCCGACGGCACCGCCGACGATGAAAGACACGAGCGCTGACCAGCGCACCGCAGGTAGTTCCGAAAATGATGGCACTCTGGAGAAAAATGGTGCCTTTTTGCTTCTTATTGCTGCAAACCATTCGACGCATGCGATGACCGTCGCGCACGGGAGGACGTTTGATGAGACCGCGCAAACGGTTTCCAGCGACTTGGGATCTTTTGCCAGCAGAGCCGCTGCCAATGCGCCAAGAGCAGTCAGGAATAGGGTGAGTTTCTTGCGCGAAAACTTCTTCAGGTTCGCTACGCCGTTGATAGATGCGTATAGATTGGCGTCGTTCAAACCCCAGTATGTGACTACTAGCACAACCGCCGCTAGAATCGCCACGCCTTCCATTCCACCAAATGCGTAGCGCGTCGCAAGCCCGCTTGCTGCCTCGAAATCCGTGACACCTGTCTCACGGGCGAGCATCCATCCGGTCACCGGAAAGATAATTTGCCCGATGGCGACTGACACCACAAGCGGTGCGATTGTGTAGAGCAGTTTAGGTTTCGCATAACGCCAATAATCAGCTTCATTTCCCCAGGCGCAGTTGCCGATAATCAGGATTGAAACAATTGATAGCGAGTGTGAGAAGCTGACGGTGTCAGGCACTGAGAAGACTGATGCCGGCGTGGCGGCAGCCGCTTTGAAAAATGTCAGACCAATCCATCCAATCAAAACTGGTGCCGCGAGATAACCGGCAAAATTCGCTACGCCCGAGAAACCAAAGAGGTTGTTTACGGACATAACAATGGCGAGAATAACTGAGAGCCACGCCGTATCTAGTGGAATTGCGAAGCAGCCTTTTAAGCCGTTGGCGAGTAAAACCGCTGCCAGCCCGTACCACGCGAGCGAGATCCATGAGACATTGATCGAGACGAACAGAGAGCCCAGCCTACCGAAAAGCATTCGACTCATGAGCGCGTATGTTTGACCGCTGACGGTGCCGATGTGACAGGCGGGGATGCAATACGCCATTAAAATCACGAGGCTGATGACGGAGCAGAGAAGAACTTGTGAGAGCGTGAGTCCGTACTGATACCATGCGAAGCCTGCAAGCACCGATGGAAATCCTGTAACCATCGTTATCCACAACAGCCCAAGAGTAATCGGCCCGCGGCGCTCCGACAGCGGTACCACCTCTGTTGTGTGGTCGTCCGTGTTGATTGCGTCGCTGAGTGCGTTGTGGTGTAAATCCATTATTTTGACTCCGCTGCATCTTCCGGTGGGAATTTCCCGGTCTTTCCAGGTTCGACATCGATGACTGCCACTTCAGGTGGTGTCAGGAATCGAACCGGCAATCCGGTCATTCCTATTCCGCTTGAAACATTCATATGTGTGGTGCCTACAACGTAGTGACCGTATTCAAACTGTTTTCCAAGCGACGATGCCGTCACGAGAGCGCCATATAAAGGAAGGCGAATTTGTCCGCCATGCGTGTGACCGCAGAGAAAGAGATCCATGTGGTGCGCGGATGCGGCGCGGATACCATCCGGATAGTGGTAAAGGAAAATTTTGTACGCATCATCCGGTGCCTCCGACATGATGTCTGCAAGAAAACCTTCACTGTCGATTGCCGCTCCGCCTAGCCAGATTTTGTTTCCCTTGATATCAAGCTGCGTAGAGGCGCTATCAAGGTTCGTGACTCCGGTGTTCTGAAAGGTCTCGATTTTTCTTTTGCTACGCGAATCATGGTTGCCATACACGCCGAAAGTTGGAGCGATTTCGGAAATCTCCGACATGCACGCCTGGAAATCCTTCTGGCCACGCAAGTTGTTTGCCGCGTCGCCGGTAAAGAGAATCAAGTCTGGGTGCAACTCGCGGACAACGCCAGGCAGTTTTTTCTCCGTGCGCACTGTGCCGTCGCAGTGCAAATCGGTGAGATGAACTATGCGAATTGGCGATTTGAGTTTCGCCGAAGAGATGGTAAGGGGAGTTGTGATTAGTTGAAGGGGCTCGAAAATACCGTAAATGACGCAGCCGATGCCAAACGCACCAATCAACAAGACCGTCACTTGAAGCGGCGTGGGCTTGAACGACCCGCGCTGTTTCCACATCAAAACAAGAGTGCGCACAAAGTACAAGAAGACTGTGCACACTACTCCGACGAACGCTAAAACAATGACAGGTTCCGAATCCAAAGGAACTCCGCTGATTTCTCTTCTACTCCCAGATGGAAGTCATATTTTAGCGCGGCTGTTTCGCCGCGGCTGTCTAAACCGTTAGCTAGCTCGCGAATTTTGGACGAACAAAATTCTGGACAAACAAAAACGCATGGTTGGTTGCCCTTCCATGCGTTCTCTCAAATCTAGCGCTGGCTACAGATTAATATCTGCGACCGCCGCCACCGCCGCCGCCTTTCGCTTTTGGTTGCGAGATGCTTACAGCAAGTGCACGACCTTCAACTTCTTTACCGTTGAGGCCCTTGATTGCAGCTTCAGCTTCGGCCTGTGTCGACATTTCGATAAACGCGAATCCGCGTTTTCTTCCTGTGTCCCGGTCTGTTGGAATCGAGCAGGAAACTACAGTTCCATGCTCCCCGAACAGTTCCTCAAGGTCCGTTTCATTGAGTTTAAAAGAGAGGTTTCCAACAAACAGTTTGTTATTCATTACCAGTTACCAAAAATAGGACAAATTACTGGGCGATCATCGCACATCGGAGGGACTTTTGGGTGATTTGGCCGGTGTATTTTTTGACTGTTTTCTAATCTTTCAGGCTTAAAGGTCCGGAAAGTGCCATTTAGTAAGGGTTTTTGACTATTTGCCAGACATGAACTGTTTTACACACTTCTCAAAACTTGCACCTCTTGACAGCTTTAGCGAAAGAATACGAACGGTCGGTCTAGTGGCGCGAAAGTTAAAATGTGCTCGCGCTAATCATTCCTGCCATTAGCGTCCTTTCGATTGAGTATCATATAAACCGCAACTGAGTTCGGCGCTGAAACGCCCTTGATAGCCCATTCGGCGGAAAAACATATGAATAGAACGCATATGCTCGAAAAGGTCTCCAGGCACGAGAAGCCCTGGGACATGCTCATTATCGGCGGCGGCGCCACCGGTGTCGGTATCGCGGTCGATGCTGCCTCCCGCGGCTACGATGTTTTGCTGCTTGAGCAGAGCGATTTCGGCAAGGGCACGTCGAGCCGCAGCACCAAGCTGGTGCACGGCGGTGTTCGATATTTAGAGCAAGGCAACATCTCGCTTGTGATGGAGGCGCTCAAAGAGCGCGGCTTGCTCCGGCAAAACGCACCGCATCTGGTTCACGACCTGGCATTCATCGTCCCGAACTATGACTGGTGGGAAGCTCCATTTTATGGAATGGGGCTCAAGGTCTACGATATGCTTGCCGGCAAGTTCGGTTTCGGCCAATCTAAGCTTTTAAACAGAAACGAGATTCTGGAAGAGATTCCAACTCTGAAGACTGATGGTCTGCGCGGTGGCGTGGTCTATTACGATGGTCAATTCGATGATTCTCGGCTGCTCATCAACCTCGCCGCCACTGCCGCCGAATACGGTGCGAAGTTGCTGAACTACGCGCAGGTGACCGCGCTGACCCGAGACGGCGATGGATACGTGACCGGTGCTGTGGCGACCGACCTCGAAACGGGGCATGAACTCAAACTCTCCGCGAGAGTCGTCATCAACGCGACGGGCGCCTTCACCGACAATGTCAGGCGCATGGCTGACCAGAACGTTCAGCCGATGATTTCGCCAAGTCAAGGTATCCATCTAGTTTTCGATAAGTCGATTATGCCTGGTGACAGCGCAATCATGGTGCCGCATACGAGCGATGGGCGCGTGATGTTTGCGATTCCGTGGCACGACCATGTCGTGGTGGGAACGACCGATACGCCCATTGAAAGCGCGAGTTTGGACCCGGTGCCTTTCGAGCAAGAGATCGAATTCATATTGGAAACCGCCGGCGAGTACCTCAATAACCCGCCAAGCCGCGAGGATGTTTTGAGCGTTTTCGTTGGTATCAGACCACTGGTCAAAGGTGGTGCCGGCACTACCGCTGCGCTTTCGCGCGACCACGTGATCCATATCGACAACTCCGGGTTGCTCACCATAAGCGGTGGCAAATGGACAACATACAGGCACATGGCAGAGGATTGCGTCGACCATGCCGTCACGCTCGCCAGATTGGACGATAAACCGTGCATCACGCGAAACCTGAGAATTCATGGGTATCACGAGAATCCTGATTTGCTTGGAGACCTGGCGGTTTATGGCTCAGACGCGCTTGAGATTCAAGAAATAGCCCATGATGACAAGTCGCTTGCCGAAAGGTTGCACCCGGCGCTTCCATATATAGGTGCGGAGGTTGTTTATGCTGTTCGCCAGGAAATGGCGCGAACGGTCGACGATTTCCTGTCGCGCCGCGTGCGGGCGCTGTTTTTAAACGCCGAGGCGTCAGTTGCCATGGCGCCGACAGTGGCGAAACTCATGGCGGCGGAACTGAAGCGCGACGACGCCTGGGTGGATGATCAGGTCGCTGAGTTCAAACAGCTCGCCGCGAAGTATTCAATTACGAGCGCGTTGACCACCAAGATATAGACGTGGTTTTGGTTGGATCTCTTGGAATCAAGCTGCGCGGGCTCTGTAACTTTCCATTATCAAGCGGTTGACCGGGGTGCAATATCGCCCGAGATTCCATATAATAGGAAACCCTTGCCGATGTAGCTCAGGGGTAGAGCAACGGTTTCGTAAACCGTAGGTCGCGGGTTCGAATCCCATCATCGGCTTCTGTTTTTCAATTCACCGATGTCTTTAGCTATTTAGAGGCGTTATGGTTTGCGCATAACGAAGTGCTCTTAGACATCGAGCGCTTCATCGAAACCGCACTGCTCATAGCGCTCGATGATTTTGTATCCGGTCTTTCGTGAAATACCAAATTCACGACACAGCGAACTCATGTCCTCACCATCTTTGTGGCGAATAACGAAACGTATTCTCTCGTCCAAAACAGAACTCTCCTTCCACGGCATCCACCTCGGTCCTCGTTAAGAAAACGCAAAAGTGTAACCTATGTCTCCTGAACGATCTGTTACCTATGTCTCGGGCCACTCAAGCATCGCACTTTCTTTGTGGGCCCCTTTTGGGCCCCTCTTGAGGAACGCGACGTGCTGATTAAATTTATTGTGGAAAGCGGGTCGGTAATCAGGGGGACTGCGTTCGCTTCGACTTTGCTAAGCGACTATGAATGTTTTCCGACCGAATTAGTTTGCTCTACAAATGTTCCGCTGGTACCACCTGTGGTGTGGCTTGGTGCTCCGCTTGAAATTTGGTAACAGTCAAACAACAAGGTGGGACTTTGGTATCACTTTTATTGCTTGCATTTCGGTTCGAACAGGACAAAGAATGTCGGCACAAGACCGGAATGCTAGTTCCATTCATTGTCTGTCTGTCTGTCTGTCTGTCTGTCTGTCTGTCTGTCTGTCTGTCGACACTGAACGCAACACTGTCTGCAAAATCTTCGCGACACCAATAACGGTGGCATTGACTCGGATTAACTTATAAATTGGACGCGCGCTGATTGAAAATTTCAACGGTCTCAGCGCGCGTAATTGTAACTCAGGATACCTGTATCAGACTCAACGGATTTTGCTCCGGTAGTAGTGTAGTAGTAGTAGTAGTAGTAGTAGTAGTGTCGGTCATAGCTTCGGAACTGTCGTTCGGCGAGATGATGTACCCCTGGAATTATCCAGGTAAACTAGCCCAGATGGGTGAGGTATAAAATTCTCGCATGTGGTAAATGGATTGGAGTAGTCCCGATATACCTGCTATTGACACCATGAGTGAACAAATGGCTAAACCTTTAGACCTCCCAAGTAAGCACTTCCCGACGAAAACGGCCGCAACAAAATTTTTTAGCGAAATGCTGAGCCGATATGACGATGGCGATGAGATATCGGATGAGGATGGGGAATTGCTGTTTGAATTACTACAAAGGCATCCTGAAGTTGAATCAAAATTAGGAGCATCGGGGGTGCGCCGATTTTATAAAGATAGAACGGAAATGGGTACAAGTGGTTTTTTTCTTGAGCGTTACGATGGCAGCGTGACGGACTTTTCACTTAAATCATGTATTGATGGAAGAGCTCCCTCACAAGAGCAGGAATTTTCACAAGCGTGCAGAGAGGCGGTGTCAAAAAAATTGACCGCCCAAAAAAGTGAGTTGTTTAGCAAGTCGGGTGGGACATTGCGATGCGCTGTTACCGGTGAACTTGTAACAATTTCGAATTCGGAATATCAACACGACATGCCCACCTTTAAAGAATTAGTCGAGTCATTTATCGAAGCAAACCAAATTGACGTTAGCAGCGTCGAGATTTCTAAAAGCAAAGATATGCAGTTCATAGCGTCGTTCATTGACCCGAAGGTTTCTGAGTCTTTTAGGTCATTCCACGAGGCAAACGCAAAAATGATTGTGACGAAGAAGTTCTTTCGGAGAACAGCGAGTAAGGAATGAACTAGCTAGCTTATCTGGAAGGAAAATGACTGAAGACAATTTTCCAATTAAGAACGCAGAGGCAGTCACCGAGCCGTATTGGGATGCGTGGCTAAACATGCACGCTGATAAAAATGTGATTGTCTTCTCTGAGAAAATTGGAGCTCGAGACTCTCAGAGAAGAGCGATCATTAAGGCTGTTGCAGATCATTTTACGAGCATTCATCGGCTGGAGGCCGCTATTTCCCGATTGGGATTCGCCCGCTCAGTTAGCGTACTGCGGAATTCAATACCGTCAGATATCAAAATTCAGTCCGGTGATCTCGGGGAAATTCTCTGCACGGAATACATAATTCAAAAGACGAAGTTTCGAGTTCCTGTCAAGAAGCTTCGATGGAAGGATGATCGTAATTTAGCGATGAGAGGAAATGATGTTCTTGCTTTTGGTCTGAGGCAGACCCGAAAATTAGTTTTAAAAGTTGAGTCTAAAAGTCGTGCGAGCTTACATGCGAGTACGATTGTGGAAGCTGAAGAAGGGCTATTTAAAAATGATGGGCGGCCGAATCCAAGCTCGATCGCGTTTATTGTGAACAGGCTTGAAGAAGAGGGACGATATGCTGAATCTGACTTCGTATCGTCACTCCTACAGAATGATTTTTCTCTGAAGAACATTGAGCATATGATTTTTGTTCTGTCGGGAACGCCACCTAAGAAGGTGTTTGATAAATGTCAAACAGAAAATCAGAAAGGCATCACACGATTTTTGGTGGGGGTGCACGTTGAAGGACATCAGGACTTTGTCGCGCAAATATTCTCGGAGTGCGTAAATGGAGCGTTTTGAACAGCTTTCAGATTCTCTGCGACAACTCACGTCACAAAGTGCCCGCGATAACCTCTTGGCTAAAGGGCTTTCGAGGGGGCTAATTTGGAATCAAGGGATTTTGCCGGATGGAGCTCCCAATTACGGTCCTCTACTTACCGGAAATTTGTTGGATTATGGTTATTCAATCCTGACGAAAGCAATTCACCTTTTAACTTCAGGCAAAGAGACGATCCTCGCTAAAGAATCAATGCGGTATGCTGCGGAATGTATTGAATCGGCGGTTCGGCGAGGTCCATCTGAAACTCTAAATGGATTCAACCTTTTAGTCTCCGCCAGCGCATTTCATATTGCGGGGTATGCTGCTCGTTCATATTGCCTCCTAGAGGGAGACATCGGAACGCAAAATCTGTCATCGATTGAGCGTTTTTTTAAATTGCTTCTTCGTAAGGAACTGGGCGAATTGCGAATTCGGTCGTATGAGTTTCTGCGCGTCGAAGCAAGTCAGGATGCCGGACTTTCCGAAGTCCTGTCAACGCCAGATTCGCAAAGGTCAATGGATATAGTTGACGTTTTGATTGTAGCCCTGTCTAGAAACTATGTAACTGCTGTTGCGGGCTTCGATTACGCACTGCGGTTTGGTGACAAGAGTGAGTTTACCAGCTCGCTAGCACTCCTTTCCTCGGGACTAGAGAGCTGCAATCTGGCTGCGCATGTTCCGCAATGGTGGATTCACAAACTCACAATTCTGGTAATGGAGGATCTTTGGCAAAACACGCTGCATGAATGTCTTCCCGATCCACAGGGCGACCCTAACTGGTCAACAATTCGTCGGAAGTTTATCTCGGTTCAAGCTTCTCGAAACTTATCCGAAGTCGGTCTTTGGCCATCGCAAATACAAGCGGCTCTTCGGACTTTTGATGAAACGGATGATTTGGTTGTATCCCTTCCAACAAGCGCGGGTAAAACTAAAATTGCAGAACTCTGTATTCTCCGCTCGCTTTCCTTGGGAAAGCGAGCAATTTACGTTACACCACTTCGCGCCTTATCCGCACAAATTGAAAGGAGACTGGCGCGGTCATTTAGACCTCTAAATTTTAGCGTCTCATCACTCTACGGTGCGAGCGGAGTGGCGGGAATGGACATTAGCACTTTGAAAAAGGATCATGTTGTGGTGGCAACTCCGGAAAAGTTAGACTTCGCGCTCCGTCAGGACCCAAGCGTGTTGGATGACGTAGGGGTTGTTGTGCTCGACGAAGGTCATATGATCGGCTTAGGGAACCGCGAAATACGTTACGAGGTGCTGGTCCAGCGACTACTAAGGCGGACGGACTCAGAGTACCGTCGAATTGTCTGCTTGTCTGCTATTTTCTCAAGCGGCGAATCTTTCCGTGACTTTACTGAATGGTTGCGATCTGACGCGGCCGGCACTGCGGTTCACTCTAGTTGGCAGCCGACTAGACGCAGAGTGGCTACTCTCCGATGGTTTGAACGAAGTGGCAAACTAGATTTTTACCAGGATGCTGATTTTGATGAGGCGTTCATCCCGCGATTTTTGACGCAGTCTACTCCGTCAAGAGGATTACGCAAATTGCCGTTTCCTCAGGATCAAGCTGAATTGACGATTAAGACAACATTTCGACTTGTTGAGTCCGGTCATAAGGTTTTGGTTTATTGCCCGCAAAAGAGATACGTCGAATCGTTAGGGCGGCTAATCGTGAAGCTGTACAAGCAACACCTCATTCCCGATCTGCTGACCAATCGACAAGCAATTTCGAAAGCTGAAATTATTGGACACGAATGGTTAGGAGAAAACCACATAGCTCTTCAATGTTTGCGACTCGGAATAGGAATTCATCATGGTTCTTTACCTAGACCATTTCTCGCTGAAGTGGAACAGTTGCTTGATATGAAAGCCTTACCGATAGTCATTGCGTCACCAACGATGGCGCAGGGTGTTGATCTAACTTGTAGCGCTATAGTTTTTCATTCGATCTATTCCTTCGGAGATCGAGTAATGAGCAACGTGGATTACGCTAACGTGATCGGTCGCGTGGGTAGAGCATTCGTTGATATAGACGGTTTAGTTGTTTTTCCGCTTTTTAGACCAAAGATTACTAAGCTTAGACAATTAGATCGGCTGGTCACGAGCGTTGATAAACGTGATATGGAAAGCGGTTTAGTGCAGCTCATCGAGAGTCTGATTTTTAGATTACAAAGGCACTTCAATTTTGATAGCGCTGAATTCATCGACTACATACTCAATTCGCACCAGTTCTCCTGGCGCGTGGACGAAGAAACTGAAGAAGAAGAAACGCCGTTCTCAGAACTCTTGGATAGCTTCGACAATGCAATATTGTCCACGATAGAGGATTTGGATACAGACGTTCACAATTTAGCCGCATTACTTGATCAAGCGCTTCATCAGAGCCTTTGGGAGAGAAGAGCAGGACGCAAAGGTGATGAATTTTTATCGAGGCAGCGGGCAATGTTGATTGCGCGTTCGAATTGGATTTGGACCAACTCTTCAGGATCGCAGAGAAGAGGTTTCTTTTCCGCGGGTATTGGATTCCAAGCCGGTCAGGTAATTGACCAAAATCTCAATGCGCTGGTGTCATTACTGTTAGCGGCTGACAATGCGCTGGCAACCGGTGACATCGAATTGTACTCAACCTCGCTCCAAGCCTTCGCCGATATCGTCCTTGAACAATATCCTTTTTCTAGATCTAACAGAACAGCAAAATGGAAATCGGTTCTTCAGTTTTGGTTGACTGGAGCTTCGCTCGCTCCATTGAATGGAGAGACTGACTTGATTGCCTGCATACAAGAAGATTTCGTTTATCGTCTAGTCTGGGCACTGGAAGCCGTTCGAACTTATGCGCGCGAGCAAGGACTATTACAACTCGATTCGCTTTCTGGAAATCTACCATTGACGGTAATGTATGGAGTACCTTCGAAAGCTGCCGCTACTCTGCAGAAGGTGGGATTACCATCAAGACTTACGGCGCAAAAACTTTTGCTTCTGTATCCAGCACCCCAGCTGGAAAGTTTTTTTGATGTACATCAATGGATATCACAGATTGAGGTAAATCCGTTCGCCAGCGAGGACAGCGAATTTAGACTATTTGAGGACTTTGTTTCGGAGTTTCGCGATAAGGATTTTTTTGAGTCACGCGAGAAAACCTGGAGACTAACTTTATCTGGTCTATCTGGTAGCAAAGTAAACTTTGTTCCAGATGGAGAGAATACGATTTTGGTTTCGAGCACCATGGATTTTCTTGGTCGGTTTAAGCTTGACGTCCGCAACTTAGCAATTTTTGAAGTTCAACAAAACATTGAAGACGAACTTATCGTGCGTTCCTTAAGAATATAGAGGGAGGAGGCGTTATGACAGAAGAACAGCCGCTGTTTGGAACTACGTCTAAGTTTTCTCAAGCATATCCGGAAATCAAAACGTTAAAAATTACTGTCGCTCAAGATGCAGCTGGCTACTACAGCCGCGGTAACCATCGACAGTCCAGTACGTTCAATGAATCAAATGTGAGAGGCAAGCTGCAATGCTGCAACTCTGCCTGCCAACGTGGCGGGATCAACCTAGATAGTTTCATTCGACGAGCGACAAGGGATAGAGCCGCGGAGCTGTCAGATTCGGCTGTTTGCTGTGGAGACGAGGGCTCACCTAAAGGTAAAAGGGAAGGAAAACCCTGCATGAATTTCTTCGAAATCACGGCAGAGATCACTTATCGTGATTGATTTAGCCGCTTCGAGTATCGGAAAACAAAATGAAAAGGACGATTCTTTGCCTGATGCTACTGCCGCCAATCAAGGACGGCAAGTTTGATCATTGATTACAGGCTGGACCACTGGGCAAGCGCGATGATTTACTGTAAATTCATGCTCGTAAATCAAACTCGCAGCGCGGGGGGGTAATGTCTTCAGAATTCAACGATGAGGTCGAAAGCGTCACTTTTGATGAGTGTCAAGCGTTCTTCATCACGTGGCTGCAAAACAAACTTAACACCGGCAATTGGATGGGTGGTGGCGACTATGATTTTACGCTCAGCCAAGTCTTTGAATCGTTCCTGTCGAAACGAGGACTGCAGCCACAAAGTGATTGGCAGAAAAGTTTTGTTCAAGGACGCATTGGAAAAAGGTTTCAAGATGCCGCATGGTCATTGGCAATCAGAGGAGTAGTCAGACCAACCCGGTCTACACTTCTGCAAACCGTTGTACAGACCCACGTTTTTGAGGGGTACTCACTCACCAACGCCGGAATGAGCTGGCTAAAAAACGAGGGTACAAGCCTTGTCGCTCAAGGTCCTCAACAGATGATAGTCGTGTTTTCGCAGTTTGAAGAAATTTTTGGAAGCGAGTATTTCTTGAGAGCTCGTGAGGCCGTCAATTCGTTCAATGGACATTGCTACCTTGCGTGTTGCGTAATGTGTGGCGCAGCGGCCGAAGCCATACTACTTTCATTAGCCTCCGCATCATACAGTAGCCGCGCTGAAGCCGAAAAAATTTATTTTGGAAAATCTGGGCGCGACAGAATATTCAGGAGGCTTACAGATCAAAAATCTAACTCTGTGCAGACGGCGATCGGCAGTGCCTTTAGCATCTTGAAACACTGGCGCGACGAATCATCGCACGGCGCTACGACTGATTCCAGCCGAGACCAAGCAGAAGTGGCACTTCGGACGCTCTTAGCTTTCGCTCAAACAGCAGAAAAAAATCGAGATTTTTTGATTAAACCACCCAGTAGCAGTTCACAAAATCAACAGTAAGCCACGACTAGCCTGCTAGGTTGGTCTTCAAGGCCACTCTGCAAACGCTCCTGATTTGCACTTCATACTGTTGTTGAAAATTTATGAGTTTCTTCAAGCTAAAACCACCGACACTTTGCCCCAATTATTTGACCCTCAAAATGTTGCCATGCTTCGAAATCGTGATCTATCAAATTTGACATGGGACCCCTGGCGTCCGCTATTCGGCAGCCGCCGCAGCGAGCGTGCGCGCCAGTCTTGCTCGAATGCAAAATTTGTTCGGCGCGCTCGTGGCTGCGGGCAGTCCAGCTTAGCAGACGCCGAACCATGTCAAATTTCTAGACCAGCATCGAGATCCGGTAGCACCGCAGTTAGTACTACCGTTCTTTATGTTTTTCTTGAGATTTACACTTGCGCAGAATCGATTGTCAATGAATATCTGTTTGTGCTTGTTCCATCGCATCACGAACTGGATCCGACATCAAGCGAGAATAGATTTGCGTCGCTGCAATTGTCTTGTGTCCGAGTGCCTCGCGATCACAGGCAAGCTTTGGTTTCCCGTCGCCATGTAACTCGCTAATGTGCGACGAAGATCATGCAATCGAAGGTCTTCGAATTGCGCATCCTCTAAAAGTTTGTTCCAGGGGCGTTTCGGTTCCACTAAGTGTTGACCCTGATTGTTTCCTTGAAACACCCAAGGTCCATCAGCTTTCTCCAGTCGCTCTCGAAGTATCTTCAAAGCATTCGATGTTAACGGCACTACCATCGTCTCTTTGTTTTTTGATAACCTCGGCGGAATTCTCCAAATCCGTAGATTCAGATCGATGTGGAGCGCTTTGAAAATCTGACCAGTTCATTCGGAGTGAGAAATCGTTCGCGCGGCTGGATGCGAATTGTTTTGACACCGCTCCACGGATTGTCTCCGGTAATAATTTCGTTTCTCAGGTTCCAATTCATGATCGACTGCATAATATGATCATGTTATTTGCTGCGCCAAGACCGTTCACATCGAGCACTTCGCGAGCACCTTTGCCGAGCATATCCTTCCATATAATTATTGTAGAGATCTTCAATTGTTGGTTCCGCCGCGATCACTCGGGCCGCCTGCTGCGGGTGCTTGCCATCAGCGATCTCCGCGAGAATCTTCGCCGCTTTCTTCCGTGCTTCTTCTACAGAAACGTCGGGAAATCTTCCGATATGAACTCGCGCGCTTTTTTCGTTGAATTTTCGGCGAACGTAGAAAACCTTATTGGCCGACGATACCCGCAGCATCAAATTATGTTGATACTCGTCGTAGTAGCAATCTCTTTCTTTTGTCGGCGCTTCGATTTGTTCGATTGCGCGTTTTGTGAAATTGATTGTGGTCATAGTTTTTGTCCTGTGATTTAGGTTGAAGCGACCCAAGGTCTATATCACCGTGGGTCAGGCTGGGCCCCTTAGTCAGAATTTTGAGAAACACTCAGTGCCATTGATGATACTCCGAAACCCGCATGAGAAGCCATCGTATAAGTGACTTCCTCAAGCGAATAAAGGTTCCCCGCAGACGCAATAAATACGGTCAGGACCGTTTTCGTAAACCGTAGGTCTCAGGGCTCTCAAGGTATCCAGCGGCTGCGTATGCTCCAGTATTGCTAGCCGGAATCTGGGTCTTCGTCTGCGAGCGTTTACCGGAGTCCAGAGACCGGCCTTAAGGCGGCATAGTTAAATCATTTCTGGGTCGCTAGGTATTTTTCCCGGAGAGAGACAAGAACTCCAAATACCAACAGGCAAAATATGGGTGCAACTAAAAAGTGGAATGCGATCCAGAGTAGGAAAAGTACGCGTTCGAATCCGCAAAAGAGCTTGTACTCAAAGTTTGGTGGCACTTCGCTGTCGGTTTGACCTGCGAGCATGCCCCATGTGAACGAAACCAAAAACACAGATGCAATCGTAATGAACACACTTTTCGAGAAGCACCAGTAGAATATGCTTCGGTTTCCCATCTCATCCATTTTTGCAAGTATTAGCGCTATCGCCATGCACGTGAATACTAAGACAAAACCATTATCAAAAAGGAAAAATCTTATCGCCTTGAGAAGATGGGCTTGGACGTGAAGTGGCATCATATCTGGTGTTGCATTGGCAAACCAAGGAATATTCCATACATCGGTAACGCTAGAATATTCCAGATTGACTAGAGAACCGACTAACAAGCCGAGGAGAGCCGCGATGAAATGTCTTGGTCTCACAGTCGCTACCTCCAAAGCAGAGCAGGCCTCATTCATTGCTTACGATTTCTGACGTAGCCAACGCAACACAATTCTAGCGTAACTCATTTTCGAACGAACGAAGCCCATCGTGATTCAACTCCGGGAGTTTGTGGAGAAAGGTTGACCTCCTCGACCAGAGGATTTTCAGTTTGCGACAATAAATCGACCGCCATGCGTCGGCGCAGAAGTCTGGTTAGAATATAAATGTCGCAGCCGCAGCAGGTGAAGCATGAGTCGCAATCCATCAATGAGCGAGGAAGACTGGCGATGGTTTGAGCTGTGGCGGGTCGCCGATGGGCTCTCCGAGGCAGAAGTCGAAGCACTGGAACAACAGATTCGCGACGACCCACTCAACATGGATGCAAGAGTCCGGTTGTTTGGCTACTTCAGTCGTTATGAAGGAAACAAACTGAAGCGCAAAGACGCGGACCGAAAACTGTACGAGAGTGTTTTGTGGTTTATAGAGAATAAGCCTGCGGCGACTGGTTTTCTCGGGACTCGCCTGATGGGGAGCGGTCGCTCGCTTAAACCGAAAACCTTCGGCGCATTGCGTCAAGCTTGGCTTGAACAGGTCGAGGAGTTTTCGATGGACGGCACGGTTCTGGGTAATGCCGGAATGTTCATTGGGTGGAACGACTTCGAGACAGGTTCGGCACTCATTGAGCGCGCTTACCAACTGCAACCGGCGGAAAACTGGCTGGGATTCTTTATTAGCATAATTGCTCTGGAACTTTGGACGTCTCCTGAACTCTACAAAGACAGAATGCGGGAGTACATTATCGATGTTGGACTGCGCTCTCTCCGAACAGAATCCGGAGGCGCGCCGTCGATGACGTGTCAGTACGTGTCGAATGCGGCTCTCTGTCTTGGGCGCCTGGATGATGTTCGCACTTGCATCGATTATCTGCGTGAGGAAACCCATCCACAATGCGACCAGCTTGCGAACGTTTATGAGGGCTTGGTTGCGCTGAGAGAAAATAAAAGAGATCGTGCGATTGAATCGCTGCTGGTGATGAAGCCTGGTTACGAGGCGCAGGCGGTGGCCTTTTGTTTGGCGAGCGAATTGTTTGAGCTGGGGGAGCGCGAATCGATTACTCGTTTCATCGAAAATTTGGAGGGCAAAATCAAGGAGCCCGATCGGAATCTTTGGCTGGAGCAGGTGGCAAAAGATGAACGACCAGATTTTGCATCTGTGTTTCCACAGCTGAGGCGGGAAGTCCACAGTTTATAAACGTATGAGTTGATTTGTAATCTGAGATGGTACCGCTGGTAGTGTCGCATTCGGTCAGACCTTTTTGACGCTGGCGGACTGACCTGATGTCGCAAGTATGTTAGCGTTATCCAAGCCGCATAGAAGTGGCACGGTATTGTCGTTAAGATGGGCATATATATTAAATTAGAGGCAAGATTTCAGGTTCACATCGGTGGCTGACCAATCTGACAAGTCACATACAAAGAAAGTCTCGAGTGAATCGAGCGTTGAGAGGGACGCCTCCAGGACGGGCAGCGACCAGGCACAGGCGAACATGCCCGAACACTTGCAGCAAACCAGCATGGAAAAGAAGGCATTCGACAGAGCTGGGCTAAGTCCGACAGCTCGCAGCCATGTGAGCGAAACTTTTGGCCGTCCAGAAATTTCCGAAGAGAACGAAGGAACGAAAATTCTACATGTAGCAGAAGTCTCGGACAAGAAAGCCGTTAACAGAAGCGATTCGCATCTTTCATATACAAGAGGTCTTGAAGTCGCAAGAAATACTGCAGCGAATCCCGAAGAAGCAGCTCAGATGGAGGTTCAATTCACGAAGAAGTATATAGAGAGAAAGCTTCAGGAAGTCGCAACCACCGCTGGAAAGGATCCGGCAGAGCTTCGCAATCAGCATAAGTATGATCCGGAAGATCCAAATCATGGTGGCACTTTTGAGATACCTCAGAATGTAGCCGACAAACACCCGGACGGTTCTGTGCTTCTCAAGATCAACGTCGCTGAGAATGTTCAGGCACGAGATGACACTCACTTGAGAAGTTCGCGGGATGGCTGGCTGGAAGCTGGTCGCAGAATAGCCGAACTTCCTCTCGATAAGCAGTTCGAGATTATTGGCTCCGGTCTTGCAGCCGGTATTAACCAGTATCAGCACGACGAGAACCAGCGAGCCTGGGGACGTGCTATCGGAACTGTTCAGGGTCTTGGCGCGGTATCTACTAATCTTGCCACAGTCGCCGACTTCAGTGCCGCGCTCATTATGAACGACGAGGATCGGGCCGGGAAAATGGGCGCGGAGTTCGGGCAAGCTCTGGGAGAGACCATCGTCGGTGGCGTGAGACTCTTCAGCGCCGCTGATCAGTACCTTTTCAGCATCGGATTCACAGGGGACTATGCCAAGCCGTTTCGCGACATCGTCGAACTTGGCAATTCCATGAATAGGAAGTGGGAGTCACTACCTCCGAAAGAACAGGAGCGCATAAAGTCTAAACTACTAACAGAGCTTGGAGCGGACACTCTTATCGGCGGAGCGGGGATTCACACTGCCACTAAAGCAGGAAAGTTCACTGAGTTCCTTGACGACTTTGCCGGGGAGATGGCGAAACAAGGAGCTAAGACTCTGGACGGAGCAAAAGATAGAGCGAAAGCTATCAAGGAAGGTGTTGAAGATCTGATGCTCCCGGAAGCGGTGACTCCTGATGGACGGAAAATCAAGATAAGATCACATCGAGAGCCGCCTGATACCGCCGTTTACTCTCAGGCTCACGATCCTGGTGGTTCAGGAATACCTCATCCAGAGCGACCATCTGGCAGCGATTCCAGGCAACAAGGCGAACACATCAGGCACAGAGAGGCGGATGAGGATATCTTCAAGCCTAAAGATCTAGACCTTGAGATTACCGAAGCACTAAAACTGCTGGAGCAACCACTGCTTGATTTTTTACGGGATAAAGACATCAAGGTCAAGGTCGTAGATATGGTATCGGATGTCTTTCCTGATGATCCGACAAAAAAGAAAGCTTTAGGAGCATTCGATTGGGGGAGAAATACAATCTTCATTTCGAAAAGAGTCACGCATGGAGGAAATGTTATCGATAACTTCGATATTGACTTTGTAGTTCGACATGAGATAGGTCACGCCGTTAACAGTAAATCCCTGGAAAAAGCTGGACTCTACTATTCGAAGCCGATTAAGTTGTCAGACAGAAATCAAGACTTTGTCGCAGCGTTTGATAAGGATCTTGAAAGCGTACCGGATGAAGTACTCAGAAAACTCAACTTTGATAAAACAACAGAAGAGGGCCTTCGGCATGCTCGAGATGAGGTCTTCGCCGATACCTTTGCTCATGCAACTGGTTTCTCGTCAAAGAACTCATGGTCTCAATTATTGAAGCAGTATTTCAGAAATGCATTGAAACTTGCGGAGGAGGATGCGAATGACTCATTCTGACGAGAAACCCAAAAGTGCAGGTCAAAGAATGATTGATAGGTTGCTGCGCGGAGTTCCTGAAGAGGCTCGACTACCGGACAATGATACGACCGATCCACTCGAAGGAACTTGGAAGGAGTCCGCATATTTGGACGAAAACGGAATGTTGGTACTTAGATATTGGTCTCAAAAAGACTATGTTGTCGCGGATGGCTGGGATCAAGTGAAGCCAGATGAAGCTCATTATGCGGAACTCTGTGAAAAGTATGGTTTAAAAAAGAATGGAGATACCAGTCAGATTTTCAAAAGATTCATCGATGGAGACTGGGTCATTGTCGATGATAAGCCAAGTCCGGCAAGTTGAAAGTTCGTTATCACCGAATCATTTGAGAGGCTCCGCTAGTGGATTAAGTCCCGCGGAGATCATGCCGTTTAAATCGCTAAATTTTAGTAAGTTGTGAATTCAGATTTGTTTTGCGCGCATTGTAGTCTCTAGGTGGCCGACTGCTTTCTCACCAGCGGCGCCGACGAGTCGTTTCCGTGCTGCTTCACGATATTCTGGGTCCTCATCCAGGAAGTGCTCCTTGAACAACTGGAAATCGACTACCAATCGATCGAGGACATTGCTTATCGCTTTGATGATGTTGTCTCTTTTCTCAGATGGTATTGATGATTGGGGAATGTTTGCGCTGTGTGCTCGGGCAGCAGAAAGCTTAGATTGACCGTAATAATAAGTCTCCGGTTCGAGACCGTATCGGGGATAATCAGGCTCCAAGAACGGGTCTGTTAGGGACATTCCGAGCGCATGGTTTTCGTTGGAATAGGGCGGCCAAAACTGCGTCGGTCTCTTTCTATGAACGTCGTAATCAAAACTTCCCAAAAAATCTTTTCAAATTCGTATAGTGATATGTGATCGCTATTTTGTTTCTGTAATTTCCTGACACTCGGCGTTCTCAAAACGGACTTCCAAAGCTCTTCAAGTTGTTCTCGTTCTGAATCGCTTAAACCACTAACTCTGGTATCTGCGTATTTTATTTGATCTCTATTCGTCTTGCGGTTTCCCAGATCCCTGCCAGTGAAACTCCTCGATTTTGTGGTCCCGTTTGTTGATTCGGATGTATGGCCTGGCTCCGAGGAAGCAAGAAACATCACGGTTAACGTGATTGCACTAGTTGTTCGCGTTGAGATCCGGGTCTTCATTTGCACCGCTTTTGGTGTCACATCAACACAGATTAACTTTCGTTGTGTTCAGGCCTGCTATTAATAGATTGCGGTCTATTCATGGACACGATCAATCTTACCAGCGACGGTCTAAATACCGCCGAGTTTTGGATTATATGGATGAAATTCGAATCTGTTAGAGCCTCCAGGACTGAAGTGGGTGCTCTGGTATTCCCGGTTGGACAGCACCTTTCCTGTTCCGACATTGATAGTTACCGTGCACGAATCTTTCGGAAGCGCTGCCTCTCCAAAAGGCGCTGCATCAAGTAGGAGGCTCCTAATCTTGGAAAGACAAGCTTTGTCGCAATAGCTGTCTCCCGATGTTTGTATCAGCTCTACGGAGGAAACTGTTTCACTTTTCTCGACCGTGAAACGAATAATTGGTGGACTGTAGCTGAAGCCCTCCGTCATCCACCATCTCCAAATTTTTTCTTTCAGTGGAAGCAAGAATGGCTTAGCTTGAGTGAAGTTAAATGAATGCTCAAGAAACACATGTCGGAAAAATGAGCGCTGCCGCACACCTTGATTCATTGAAACGAAAACTGGCAATGGTTTCGTTTCGCTGCTTCTTGCGCAGGCCGGCAGTGGTCCAAACTGTAATTTGCTGATGGCTTCGGCACACGCGATTGTCACCGAGAGATCGGGGTTAAAGAGGTCTGAGCTTCTGATTTTGTGAACGGTGCCGTCGTTTTCAATTTCGATAATAAAACAAGGCGCTCGCTTTGAATCTGTCTCTTGCCGCCAGCAATTGTTGAGTTGTCTCTTAATGTTCGACAAGTAATTTGTTTCACCACATAGCGCATTGTATCTGTCGGCTTCTTCATGCTCATTCAGGGTTCTACCAATTTCCAAGAATCTTTGTTCAATCAGGAAAGTTCGCACCTTCGATTCGTATCTTGTCTTTGCGGGTTGAGCGAGAGCGACTATCGAACTTAGCTCGCGCAAAACTTTCGTTTCATTTGACATGTACTGAGTCGGTTTCTTGTCGTTTGCAAACTGGTCGCGCCACGGCAATAAGGTTGTTGCGCGATGTTTGGTCTGCTGGTTTCTCAAACTTATTCTGCTGCTGTACACACCCTGCGTGTCTTCTTCATTGAGGCGCCGAACGAACTCCAGCAACTGTAAGTGCGGTCGTTGCTGATTGATGGAGAAACTGGAAAACTCAAAAGATGCAACTACTGACGCTTCGGTGCGGATGAGCAAAAGCAGTGCTGCGATGCCGGAGACAAATATTTTGATCCCGTCAGTCATGAGTTCTTATCAAACGAAACAACGAAATTTTCATTACATCACGTTTTGGGGGGCAATGCCATTTTGATTCTAGAGCTGCCGCTTAGCGCTCATGCCGGAACTTAGCTCGGAATTGTATTGATTCTGTCCTGGATGGAGCCAGAGCGACTTTCCCTTTCTTCAGGGCGAGAAGAGGTCAGAATCTCTCTCTCAAGCATCTTCTGAAGATGTCCGAAAACCATATCGACTTTTCGCCGATTATAGCCGTTCCGTACTCCGAGTGTGCTTTTCAAACTCGAGCTGTCACTCGGTAAAATGTTGCGCTCGTTTCCGTGGATATCAGCATTCAAGCGCACGGGTCATATCAGTGTCGCTAGGATTGAAATGTCTGACCCCATCTGCGTAAAATCTCAAGTTCACTCATGGATAGGAAGCACTACGAGGAGCGCAAATGAATAAGCTTACAACGTGTCTTTGGTTCGATCATGGAAAGGCTCGTGAGGCCGCGGAATTTTACGCGAGCGTTTTTCCGGACAGTCATGTGGGCAAATCGCACGCTTCCGCCAACGACAACCCTTCTACTAAAGAGGGCGAAGAACTGACAGTTGAGTTTACCGTTCTAGGTCAGTCTTTCGTCGGTTTAAACGGCGGTCCGCTCTTCAAACCGAACATGGCTGTCAGCTTTATGGTCGTAACAGAGAACCAGGAAGAAACCGATCGCTATTGGAATGCAATCATCGACAACGGTGGTGAAGAAAGTAACTGTGGCTGGTGCACGGACCGCTGGGGTTTTGCGTGGCAGATTACTCCTCGCGCTTTACTCGACGCGACCACCGACCCCGACCGCGCCGCCGCGAAGCGAGCGATGGATGCAATGATGACGATGCGGAGAATTGATATCGCGGCGATTGAGAAGGCTCGCAGAGGTGAGTGATAGCGCACCACGGGTGATATCAGTTTAACCAATTGTGTTGTCCAGTCTAGTCAACCCATTGGAACGAGGACCGAAGTCCATTCTTTGTTATGGATTTGAAGTTCCGCAACGTGATTGTGTGAGCGCTTAAGCTGGGGACCTCAGCGGCCATGTTGCGGTCCTTAGGTTGTGCGAATATGTCAAATAGTATATAATTATCGATAAATATATGCTATTGGATATAAAGGCGATGAGTCAGCTAATTGAGGCATTGATACAGGCCCGTAAAGCTAAAGGTCTCAGTCAGATGGAACTCGGGCGCCGGCTCGGTGTGCCGCAAAGCTACATCTCAAAGTTAGAAAGCGGACGAGTAGACATTCGACTGAGTAATCTGGTTGACATCGGACGGTTTCTCGAACTCGAACTTATGTTCGTGCCTACTTCGATTGCACCGAGTATCCAAGCTCTTTCAACCGTAGATTCGGCGGTTACGCCCCTTTATACTTTAGACTCGCTGGACGCAGACGATGATGGCAAATGATGGCGATGCGATTCAGATAAGTCTTAATGGTGTCAGAGTCGGCATGTTAAGCCGTTTGGTGAATGACACCGTCATATTTGCTTTCGATCCTGATTATGAAGCTGATGTGCATCGACCAATTCTGAGTCTTTGCTACAAAGGTGCTCACAATGTTCTGGTGCCGGACAAGATTCGATCTGCCGGTAAGCTACCTCCGTTTTTCAGCAACTTGTTACCGGAGGGGCACCTGCGAGATTACTTGTGCCTCAAGCATGGCATCAAGCCGCACAGAGAATTTCAGTTGCTAGGTTTACTGGGACGGGATCTACCGGGTGCCGTGACGGCGGAGCCCGTCGGAAGGCTCTCGGACGTTGTGGACGACGTTGCTGAAGCTCCTTCGGAAAGAGCGACTCTACGCTTTTCGCTTGCCGGAATTCAACTTAAGTTTTCCGCAATCACGGAAGCAACTGGAACGTTCACCATTCCCGCTAATGGCGAGGGCGGTTCATGGATCGTCAAGCTGCCCAGCGAAAGGCACCAAGAAATTCCTGAAACTGAATTCGCAATGCTCAAGTTTGCCGACCTCGTAGGAATAAAAGTTCCTGAATTCAGGCTGGTACCGACAAATTCCATTGATGGATTGCCTCGGGAATTTGGCAAGATCTCTTCGAACAGTCTTGCTGTGAAGCGATTTGATCGCACTGCATCCGGTGGCAGAATTCACATGGAAGATTTTGCTCAGGTTTATGGCTTGTACCCAGCAGATAAGTATGAACGCGCCGGCTATGGCCATATAGCCAGAGTTATGTGGGCGGAAGCTGGACAAGAAAGTTATTCGGAATTCTTGCGTCGGTTGGTTTTTACGGTATGTATCGGCAACGGTGATATGTATCTGAAAAACTGGAGCCTGCTTTATAGAAATCCGACTCGCCCCGCGATATCTCCGGCCTACGATTTTGTTCCGACGATTGCTTTTATCGAGGATGATAGGCTTGGCCTGAGTCTTGGTGGCAGTAAGGATTTTCAATCCGTGACGGTAGAAAAATTCAAAAAAATTGCCGCACAAGCAATGGCACCCGAGAAGCTAACTCTCAAAGTTGTCGGCGAAACGGTAGCTCGAATTAGCGATGTGTGGTCAAATCGACGCGATGAGTTACCGCTTAGAGACGAAACTAAAGCCATTCTCGATGGGCACATGTCAAAGCTACCTTTGTTAAACACTCGGCGTTAGTATCTGGGAGCTGGTGATATCGTCATCTCGGCCGGAGCCGATGTGAGTGCATCCAAATAGCTGGATATACTTCTAACGAACTCCAGACTTCTAACCTTAACCCAAAGTTGAAATTTACTTTGATGCTTTCTGCGGTGGTGGCACCCGGTGTTTAACGGCTTGTTCCAATAGCTTCCGCAGCGCCGGTCGGTTTATGTCGTCGACTGATTTTATTTTGACGTGACGAAAGAGTTTACCCGTGCCTTCGAGCAGACCATCGGGGTCTTGCAACTCGGCACCATAGTTGAAGCCGAGATTAACGTGAGCTTTGCAGGGCTGAATCCAGGCAAAATGTTCTGTCATTTTTTTAGGACCCGTGCCCAGACCAGCAATTTTCTGTTGCTCCCAGATCACTTCGACTGTTTCCGGCAATACATCGAAAACCAGCGTGCGAGTTGCTGTCGCCAGTTCACCGATCTTTGGACTGAAGTCTCCGAGAATCCCTTTGAAATCGCTGCTCATACTCAACCTCACTTGAATCGCTAAGGCGTGAGTTCAGGGTATCAAGACAAACGACCGGAGGCAATGCGATGTTTAGATAAGAATCATGAATTTACAACGTCTGACGCTTCCTGAAAAGATAGTGGCAAACCATCCATTCTTTGCCGTCCTTGTATCCCCAGAGTTCTGCGCAGGCGAGAAAGAAAAGTTTCCAGTAAACCCACCACTTTCTGACTTCGCCCTCGCCATAAGTTTTTGCAAGGATCGGTTCGATGTTTCCGCGATTGTCTTTCATGTTCATGAGCCAGTGTTCTGCAGTCTTTTGATAATGGACACCGGAAACTTCCCATTTCTCCTCGCACATCAAATCGTCCTGGAAGTGCATCGGCAAATTATTGGATGGCATCATGCCACCCTCGAAGAAGTGCTCTGTGAGCCAATCATTGCCATCCAGGTTTTCATAATGATATGGATAAAACCGATGCGTGAATATGTGCATGAAAAACAATCCACCAGGTTTGAGCCAAGTATCGATTCGCTTGAACATCTCCGCATAATTTTTTAAATGCTCGAACATTTCAACGGATACAACTCGATCGACTTTTCCATCGAAATGGAAATCGATCATGTTGGCGGTCACCACGGTGAGGTTTGAGAGAGAGCGTTTCTGCGCCTCATTATCGATATACTGCTTTTGGGTTGCGGAATTCGATACTGCTGTTATCTTTGACTGCGGGTAGTTTTCCGCCATCCAGAGAGAGAGTGAGCCCCAACCGCAACCAAGTTCCAGTATCGAGTCGCCATTCTTTATGCGCGCTCGTTCGCAAGTCAATTTGAGCATGCGTTCTTCCGCGACTTTCAGACTGTCGTCGCCATCTTCCCATAACGCGCAGCTGTACTTCATGTTAGGACCGAGAACGAATCGGAAGAACTCAGTAGGCACCTCATAGTGTTGCTCGTTGGCGGCGTCTGTTTTAATCGCAACTGACCGAGTTCTCAAATCCTGGCAAAACTCGTCTTCTCTTCGTTGACGCTCTACCGGATCTTCAACGTGAAGCTCGCTCAATTTGTCGGAAAGCATCTTTTGAATACCAACTCTGATGAGCGTTTCCGGCACGTAATCTGTTTCGAGAATCTTGTAAATTGTTTGCATATTCATTTAAACGTTTTCTTTGGGAAACCACGGGAAAAACTCGCTGGTAGTTTTTTGATACCGCGCGAAAGCCGCTCCTCTATGTTCAAGCGAAAGTTTTTCCGCTTGTGGAACTCCGGTCACTCTGGTGAGAAGCACATACATAATGACCGGGGCGTAGACCATGAAAACGCCCATATTGCTCGGGATGCAGAGGATAAACAATGCGCACCAGATCAACCACTCGAAAAAATAATTCGGGTGGCGGCTGTACTTCCAGAGCCCGGTTTTACAGACGCAATCTGTTTTTCTCTTCTTAAACCTTTCCAGCTGTGCGTCAGCAATCGACTCACCGATCAGGGCAATCGCGAAGAGCACCACAGCTGATATCGTATATGGCATTGAAATAGCGCGTTCATCCGCTGAAAAGCACAACACTGGTCCCATCAGTATCAAAACAGAAACACCTTGAAGCAGGTACATCAGGAAAATCTTGAGGTCGAAGTCTTTTTTCCATGCGGCTCTGAGTTGCTCGTAGCGAGGATCGTCTTTCTTTGATTTAAAGAATCTAGCTGCTAAATGTAACGTGAGTCGTAGACTCCAGATGCCAACCATCGCGAGAATGATTACTGAGCGTTCCAGACTCGGTTTCAAAATAACGACCGCCGCAATAGTTTGAATGAAAAAACTCAAAGACCAGAATATGTCGATGACGCCGATCATTTTTGTTTTCTGGAATAGCCCAAATGCAATCACCATCACAATTAATTCGATGACCGGTGCAGCAATCAGATAATCCAGAAGTGGTCTCATGCCTTACTCCTCAAAAGTAAGTCGCGCACGGTGTCGCCCGATTTAAGCGAGAGGAGCTGCTTTAAAACATAAATCGACATCGCAATATTTCCGAGCAGCATAATGAGGACGAACCACAGAATTCGCGCAATTACGCTCGACTCTTTGTAGTACACCCAACAATAGAATGTGATGAAACCGCAATACGCATCCGCGAGCGTCGCAGTGAACCAGGGATGACCTGTCACCTCTGGCGGTATCGCAAAGATGTTGCATTGAGATTGGGCGAAGATGGTGAAAGTCAACATCGCCAGTAGTATCAGAGCAAAGGTAACTTTGAGTATCAACATATCAGAGCTTCCCTGCGAGGACCTCGTTGTTTGGTCTGGCGAATACAACCTGGACAACGCTTATCTGTCTGGTTGCGAATGCAGCCTCGCAGTAGCAGAAGTAATAGATCCATTTGCGAATGAATCTGTCGTCGAAACCAAGACCTCTTATAGCATCAAGGTTGGCTAAGAAGTTATTTCTCCACGAGCTCAGTGTCCACGCGTATGAGGCGGCGAAGTCGTGCAGGTCAACGAGGTGAAGAGTTGAGCATTTGTTTAGAGCCTTTAAAACGCGCTCTACTGATAGCAGCTGCGAACCAGGAAAGATATGCTTTTGTATGAAATCAACTCCGTTCTTCAGAACGTCGTATCGGCAATCCGGCGTGGTGATCATTTGAATTGCCAGGATTCCGTTCGGTTCTAGCAGTTGATTGCAGCAGTCAAAGAAGATGTCTACTTTTGAGTCTCCAAGCGCCTCTACCATTTCGATGGAAACAATCTTGGAGTATTTCCCTTTTACATTCCTGAAGTCGCAAATCTCGACTGTAATTAAATGTTCGAGTTTCTCTCGACGTACCAGATCTGTAACAAAGGCGAACTGCTGATCCGATAGCGTCACGCATCGCATTTTGCAACCATAGTTCTTCGCTGCATGAACTGCGAAGAAACCCCACCCGCAGCCGATTTCGAGCACTTCATCATCGGCGATCAATTGGAGCTTCTGGCACAGGCGCTCCACTTTTCGTCTCTGGGCTTCAGCAAGCGTTTCTTGTCGATTTTCAAAAATTGCACTGGAGTAAGTCATCGTCTCGTCCAGAATTAGATTGAAAAAGTCATTACCGAGATCGTAGTGTTCTTCTATATTCTTTTTGCTCATCTTGAGCGTGTTGTCTCGGAGAATGTGCCCGACGCGATTCAGCATGAGGAGCGGGTTAATGAAAAGCGATTTGTTTTTTGATTCCTCGAGAACGGTAGAGTTCGTATTGTTGTCGATAAACCACTCAATCACATTGGTGAGATTATCTGTTGTCCACTCGCCATCGATATAGGATTCAGCAAATCCAATTGCGCCGTAGAGAACACTTCGTTCGTAAAATTTCGGGTCAAGCACGGTTATATGTGCGTGAGCCGATTGCTTTCGTGTATCTCCGAAGCTCATCGTGTTTCCGTCTTCGAGGGTCATCCGAAGCTGGCTCTCCGACATCTTCTTGAACTGACCGAGCAAAATCGTTCTGCAGATCTGTTGAATTCCTGTCTGTTTCCGTTTTTCAAGCTGGGAATACTCGGGTGCGTAATTTGTCATGTTTAGCTGCTTTTGGTTTTGATGTAGTGCGGTTTTTGTAGATATTGATCTTCGTGTTTTTCGTGATGTGGAAAGCGTTTGATAAACAAAATCAGCGCATGGAGGTGTATTCCGAGCCATGCGACTAGGCTGCTGCATGGGTGTCGTAAGGTTCTTGTTGCCAGGGATTTGCTGGTGAGCTCGACACGTTTTGCGCGCATTCCGGCTTCAAAAGTGACGGCTTCGCGTTCTCGATGGTTCACGGAAACTTCTAGCGAGTCATTCGGTTCGTTGAGCGCAAATTCAAATTGTCCATCGACCGAACTGTAGGGTGAAACATAAAATTCTTTGTCGAACGCTTGTTTGAAACCCTCTTCTCCGCCTAGGAGATAGAGCTTGCGTTCGCGAAAGGTGTTTTCAACTTCAACGACTGCGGCTATCATTCTTTCGTGCCGGTCGTAGCAGTAATAAACTGAAATCGGATTGAAAACGAAGTTCAGAAATCGCAGGTGCGTCAGAAGTTTTATACCAACAATCCGCGAGGATAGGTCCGGTGAAGCTGCGGCGATGAAGGTCAAAAGCTTCTCTCGCAGGTCGCGAGGCGATGAGTCGATATGATCTTCGTTGCGTAATGAGTAGAGTCGTGCCAACGGCGAGTCGACTGTCTTGTTGAATGGAGATCCTCCATTTATTTCATTTAGATCGACCAGAAACATAAATGTTGAAACATCAAAGCTGTTTCGCCTCGGTTCGCGACGAAGGTGCCATATGCTGCAGTCGTAGAGGCAGGAGGAAAGCTTCATCGCGCAACGTCCCTCAAGGTGGTATCTGCTGTGGTGAGGCGCGAATGTTTTTCGAAATGCGATGGTTGGCTCAATATATCCGCGACCGAATATGCAGACCTCAAAGCGTCTTCGTGAAAGCCGAAACCGAAATAGCTGCCGCAGAGAAAAACGTGTTGTGATGACAGATTGCTTAGCTCGAGCTGCCGCCTCGCTCTGTTTGTTGCAACGGTGAAGAGCGGATGATGATAGACCAGTTTTTGCTTGATAGTCGTTGGCTCGATTTCGTCGTCAGAGTTCAGTGAGATGAAGTAATTGGTTTTGGTATCCAGTGGCTGCAAGTTGTTCATCCAATAATGCACGGATGACGATCCCGCAGATTCGCTCAGTCTGTAGTTCCACGACGCCCAGTTGCCGCGTGTAGTCGGCATGACGGAACCATCTGTATGGAGGCTAACAAAATTCTTCTGGTATCTAAAGTTTTGAAGTTGCAGTTTGAAATCCGAGGAAGTTTCGTCCAGCATCGCGGCGGCCTGGTCTGCGTGCGCTGCGATTATGCACTTGTCAAATTTATGTGTTTCACCTGTGGAGGTCCGCACCAGAACCATGTTGTCTCGGATGGAAACCTGTTCTGCTGCGGTCCGAAGTTGTAGGTCTGGGACTATCTTTTGTTTGAGTTCTCTTACGTATGTTGATGCTCCTCCTGCGATTGTTTTCCACTGATACTGCCCGTACGTGTGCAATAATCCGTGTGTCTGCATGAACTTGAGTAACATGCGAATGGGAAACTTTCGCATATCATCCGTGGTGGCAGACCATAGTGATGACATCATCGGCAATATATAATCTTCAAGCGCCTTTGCATGTATTTCATTCGAGCGAACGTATTCCTCGACGCTCACATCTTCGAACATTTCATTGTCTACATCGCGAAGACCAATTTTGTTGAACTTGGCGATGTTGAGTAGCATTTTAAAGAAGTCAGGTTTAAGTAGATTCTCGGTTCGTGCGAAGAAACGTTTGAAGCCCGTTCCCGACCATTCCACGTTGCTCTTGCGGTTTTGAACGCTGAACGACATATCCGTATCAGCGGTTCGCACTTGAAGGTGTTTCAGCAAATCAGTCAATAGTGGATAGGTGGTCTCATTGAAAACCATGAAGCCAGAGTCTATCGGGATGCACTTTCCATCCTCTTCTACATTCAAAGTGTTTGTATGACCACCGCAATAACTGTCACGCTCTAAAACCGTGATCTCGTATAGACCGCTCAGTCGATACAGAGCTCCCAGTCCGGCGATGCCGGAGCCGATTATTGCCAGTCGTTTCTTCTCTTTGCTCATTGTTCGTGTTGAAGAGCCAATTGTCTTTCTCTGGTTACCGGAGCCTTTCGCAAATCCCAGATGATGCCCAGCTTTTCCATTAGCAGGAGGATGTAATAAGTGGTATCAATCTGCCACCACTTAAGCCCCTGGCGAACAAGGTTCGGAAAGCGGTGGTGATTGTTGTGCCAGCCCTCCCCCATAGTTACGATCGCGAGGACGAAGTTGTTTTTGCTGTTGTCTGGTAGCTCGAATTCTCTATAGCCGAAGATGTGCGCAAGTGAGTTTATCGCAGCTGTCGCGTGAAAAAGGACGATAGTACTGAGGAGCCCCCAGCTCACACATTGCCAACCTGATGTGTGGGTCGAGGGATAGAGACTGCCTACGATTTCGCCTAGAGCGTAGACTAGAAAACCCATGAGAATTGGACAAAGCCAGTCGAATCGATTCAAGAATCTGAGTTCGGCGAATTTGTTCAGATCCGAAACGCGGCTGTAGTCGGTCGGCATATTGTTGTCACTTAGAATCCAGCCGATGTGAGACCAGAAGAAACCTTCTTGAACCGGCGAATGGACATCGTTTTCCTCGTCCGAATACTTATGGTGTCTTCTGTGGTGCGCGGCCCACCACAAGGGACCTCGCTGCACGGACGTCGTGGCAAGTGCTCCGAAGATAAACTGCATGACCCGGGAGGTTTTAAATGTTCTGTGTGAAAAATATCGATGATAGAAGGCAGTCACGAAGAACATTCGTGAGACATACAGAAAGACGGCAAGCCAGACTGAGAATGCGCTTGCGCCAGTCCACAGTACGGATAAGCTCGCGAGATGTAGGAGTACAAAAGGCACTGCGCGACTTGGATTGACCGCGGCCTCTTTCTCAAGCACATTTTGTGCTCCTTCAGAAAAATAGTCAGCGTCAAGAAATTTCAGTGCGTTGTGCATATCGTTAGATCTTCCGTTGAAGATAATCCTAACGAAGCAAGGTGAACATCAGGTAAATGCGCCGAAACCGTTCAGGTTGTTAGCGACCAGATCAGTCCAGAAGAGTGAGCGAGGATATGAAGCGATCTGCCTCGCTCGATTTTACGAAGTCGGGTTTTCCGGTGACGACAAGAGCGTAAGAGGTTTTCCCGGAAGTGGTTCCGATTAAGTAGGTACGCAACCTAAAGACCGATTGATCGTTGCCTATGGTGCCTTCGACTTCGTTGCCGATTCGTGTTGTCGCTCGGTCGCTGGAGCCGTAGTATTCGATGGGTTTGGTGGTCGAAACCTTTCCGTCGATTGATTTGACTATGCTCGCCGTGATTTCATCCAAACCGGTTTTGCTCTGTTCGGGCGTCATGAGCGTGCCGTGAGCGAGTCCGAAGATCAACTCGTACGTTCCGCTCTCGTGTCTATATAGGTACTTGCGTTTCATTATGTCATCGGTTGCGACCTCGTCTCGCGGTCCGGGCATGTTGACTTGAAACCCTGCGTGTTTGGGCTTGAATGTCTCCATTTGAGGCGTTCCACCTGCCGGAGCCTGCATGCCGAGTACGTTGCGAAACGCTCTTGTGCAGCCGGAAGTGCAAAGCACTGTCGCTACGGAGAGCGTAACCAGAAGAGTCGAGCGCAAATGTTTCATCAAACACCTACAGTTTTGTGTGAACGTCTGAAAGTTTATGGGGCACTTTAGAGGTCTGGCGTGCGGTCTCCGAACTATTCAGCTAACATGACTCTGGTTCATAAAAGTAACGGCTCAAACTGGTTAGCCAAAGACTTCATTGAACCCGGCAACCCATCGCATGATTTGATCGACGCCAATCAAGGCAACGAACAGAAAAATCATTCCTGCCAACATCACTAGAAGACCGGCGATGGATCCAATTAACCAGTGGTTGCCATCAGGGACGACACCATGTGAAAGCGAGTACGAAGCTTCCTGCACGGAGTCGGCCGACACGCGCGAGTAGCAGAACCAGCCGCCCGCAAGACCGCTGGCTAAAAGGATGGCGCCGATCAACAGTAATGTGGAATTCATGGGACCTCCATGATACGAGTTTCTAATATTTTACGGCGCGTCTGCCACCATAAGGTTGAAGGTCTTCTTCTGTCGGTTTCGTTACCCACTGATGGAAGAACAAACCACCGGCTGCCGCGATTGCTATGATGATTGACCAGATGCCTGATTGTCTCATGCATTCGTAGCCCTTGATCATGTCCTTTTCTGTGACGGCGTCTTCAACGTCGCCGGCGCGATATTTGACCATCACGCGCGGTCTTACGATGTCCATTTGCTCTTCGCTGGGCGTCGCATTTTTGATCATGGTGCCAAGGCTTTTGAATTTGACCTTGTTGTCTTCACCATAATAGATGTGCTTTGTGATATCGTCCGGCGTTTTTTGCGGTGATTTGCGCTGCAACTCGATGCTCTCCTTCATCATTGTGTCGAAGGAAACTTCTTCTTCTTCGTTAATCGCGTTGGGATCGTAGTCGCCTCGAGTTGCGAGACGCACGAACATGAGACAAAGCGGCAGTTTATCCTGCTTGACGTAGCGCTTGCCGTTGACGGTGTACGAGAATGTGATCGAAGGATCGCATAGCAAAATTTTTGGATAAGAAAACGGATTCAATACTTGGAAGTCGACGCCCTCATCGCGCTTAACGATGCGACCTTCGACTGTGTTCCAGTCCTTAGCCTTTTCGAATTTCTCGTTGTATGATCCGGCTGCAAGGATGAGCCAGACCCCGTACACGAGAAGGCAGAACATCAAGGGAAGAAATATTGATTTCAGCACGATAGACTCTCAACTTTCAGGATTTACCTGCTGCAAAAAAAGCGCCCTCGGCGATGAGGCGTTCGCTCTTTCGAATTTTGTATAAACTCAAGCACAGTGCAATTTCAACTATGATACCTTAACGCTTCTTGACAACATTCCCGTTTTAAACTTCCCTTAGCGTTTTGAGGTCGCTGAAGTAGCCTGAAATTGCTATTGTTTTTGCCCGAAACTTCTGAGACACACAGCTTCCCGGTTTTTCTGCTTTTCTTTGAAACTTGCAAGGAGCGTGGCACAAACTTTTGATATTGTTGGAGGCGGGGGCGCAGGTTTATTGGAGGGCTTAATGTCCGGCGAACATTCTCATAGCCATGGCGACTTCAATGAGTTGCGCAAGAAAAGCAAGTCGTCACTAGTGATGGTGCTTATACTCACCACCGCCTATATGGTGGTAGAAGTGGTGGCAGGATTCTTTACGGGAAGCCTGGCGTTGATTGCAGACGCCGGTCATATGCTCGGCGATATCGCTGCTCTGTTATTGGCTTTGATTGCTGTGTGGTTCGCTGGAAAAACTCCCAGCGTGCAGAAGACCTACGGCTACTACAGAACTGAAATTCTTGCTGCTCTATTGAACGGCGTGGTACTCGTGGGGCTCTCCTTCTACATTCTGTTTGAGGCGTATGAGCGTTTGTCGCAGCCGCCGGAGGTTCTTGGTGGACCAATGCTTGCCGTCGCTGTCGGTGGCCTTGTGGTCAATTTGATAGCGGTTAAAGTTCTGACAGGTTCATCCGAGAATTCTTTGAACGCGAAAGCGGCTTATCTTGAAGTCCTTGGCGATCTGCTCGGCTCGGTCGCTGTGATTATCGCCAGTTTGATCATAATGTTTACTGATTGGAAACTTGCAGATCCGATAGTTTCCGGACTGATTGGCATAATGATTTTGCCTCGGACCTGGACCTTGATTCGAGAGTGCATTCACATATTAATGGAAGGCACTCCGGCTCACGTCGATTTGGAAAAACTGCGAAATAAATTGAGTTCGGTGAGCGGCGTGAAAAATGTTCATGACCTTCACGTGTGGACAATCACATCTGGTCGCGATGCAATTTCTGCTCATGTTCTGATTGATGAAACACGACTACCGGACGATGTCTTGCGTGAGGTTACTTCGATCGCTCTTTCGGAATTCAATCTGCCGCATTCGACTTTGCAGGTCGAACAGAATGAGTGCAAATCGGAGCCCTGGGATCGCGAGCACGAGACTCACTCTTAGTGCATTTCGGCGCTCGGTGCTGACTTGCTTTTCTCTAAACATAAAACCGCCAGACATCCAATTCCGAGCACGAATGTAAATACGAAGTAGCAGTCGCTGAAGGCCATAAAGTTAGCTTGCTTGCGAATGGTTCCGTCGATTATAGCGAGAGCTTGCTGTTCTGCTGCGTGTGAGCTGATTCCTCTTGCCCTCAATCCATGCACAAGGTAGTCCAGGCGTTCTTGAAATGCGAGTGAGTAGATGTTCACGAACTCGCCGATGTGATGCGAGTGAAATTTCTCGCGAATTGTAAGCAAGGTTCCGATGCCGGCGATTCCAAACGAGCCGCCCAGGTTGCGCGTCATGTTATACAGGGCAGATGCAGAGCCGAGTTTCGCTGGTTCGATTCCAGCGGTTGCTAATCCGGATAGGGGTATGAATATGAATGGCAGTCCAATAGCACGCACCACTTGCGGTATTATGAACTGCGGACCGCTAAAGTTTGGATTTAACGGCACGTTTAGCGCGAAACCGATCACAAACAACGACGTCCCAAAGAAAATTAAGATGCGAGGGTCAAACTTCTTCAAGAGTATCGGCACCAGCGGATTGACGAAGAGTTGTGGTATGCCGAACCAGATCATCACTTGTCCGATTTGGGCGGCGTTATATCCGTGAACCTGGGAAAGATAAACGGGAAGCACATATGTTGGTCCGTATAAACCTGCTCCAACAGTCAGATTTGCGATACTGGAGAAAAAGAAATTGCGCTTGGCGAACACTCGCAAATCTACAAAAGGGTTTTTCACTTTCAACTCGATTATTACCGCTGCGGTTAGACATACGATAGCAATCACCGCTAGTCGCAGGATAAAATCCGAACCGAACCAGTCTTTTCGGTTTCCTTCTTCCAGAACAGTTTCCAGGCAACCAAGTCCGACGGCCATACAAATGATTCCTGCCCAATCGCCGTTTCTCAAAAGGTGAAGCTGCGATTTTGTTTTTTCCAAAAATGTCCCCAAAATTGCGATCAAGAAAGTGCCGGGAATTATGTTGAGATAGAAAACGAACGGCCATCCGTAGTTGTCTGTTATCCAGCCGCCGAGGCTTGGTCCGATTGCCGGCGCAAAGGTTGCCGAGATGCCGAAAAGTGCCATGCCTATCGGTTGTTTCGATGGAGGTAGCTTTTGCAAAATAATGTGCATTGCGAGCGGGATTAGCACGCCGCCGGTGAAACCTTGTGCGGCTCGAAAGATAATCATTGCAGTCAGATCTTTTGCTAAACCGCAGAGGCACGAGGAGATGACGAAGAGAATGGTGCTCGTGAGTAGAAATTGTTTTTGACCGAAGGCGCGAGCGAGCCAGGCGCTGAGCGGTATGACAATGATTTCGGCAATCAGATATGAGTTTGAAATCCAGGAGCCTTCATCGATGGTGGCACCTAGTGTTCCTTGTATGTCTGCCAGGGACGAGTTTGTAATCTGAATATCCAGAATTGCCATGAACGCGCCGAGGCAGGCGCCGAGAACTATAATCCAGTCTTTCTGGCTGACTGTTTGTTCTCCTTGTCGTTGTTGTTGTTGTTGTTGTTGTTGTTGTTGTTGTTGTTCGCGCGGCTCAATTCCGCTGCTAGCACCGTCGGTAATGGCACTCTGGGGAGCTATCGTTCCTAGCCTCGAATTTTCGTCATTGGTGTCAGCCGTCATTTATTATGATTCCTGGTCGAGTGGGCGAGCGAAAGCGACGCCTATTAGGCGCGGTCTTTCAAAGATGTTTACTCAGGTCTTGGGGCTACTTTCTCTTAGAGCCTCGAAGTCCGTTCAAAATTAGATGCAAAAATGTTTCAACCTCAGTGTCGAATACCTTTCGGTCTGGTCGCCCTTCCTGAGGCACTGCTAAGGTTCGATCGTACGGTGGCAGATAGGCTCCGAGCATCGTTGCAATCACTTCCGTTTGAAGAGTGGTATCGGTGTCCTTTGAAATTTCGCCTTCGCCAAGTGCTGCGTCAAGGAACGACTGAATTACATTTTTCATTTCGGCGAACTTGTGATGGGCGCGGCTTCGAATTCGTGCGCTTACATAGACCAGTGTGTCAGGTGTGCGCACGCTGCTGGACTCTTCGTACACCGAGCCGACGAACTTCTTCAATGTGGTTTGTAGCGCTGGAAGGAAATCTGAATCTGTTTTTTCCAAAATGCTACGCATCATTTTAACCATGCTTGCGCAGTGACTTTCGCATATCGTGAGAAGGATATCTTCTTTGTTGGGAAACACCGTATATAGTGTCGCCTTGCTCATTGGTACGGCACGAGCGATCTCTTCCATTGTGGTTTTCTCGAAACCATTTTCGTGAAACAGTTTGCGTGCTGCATCGACAATCTTTTCGATTTTTGCGTCGGCTTTGGAATCGGCCTTTGTTTCGGCTGGGACCATTGTTACCTCCGGAGGCAAACGCGCTGCGCTGGGAGCTGGAGTGCGACTCGTCGAGGGACGATGACTCGCGTGGAGCCTCCAGGCAGTTTTCTGACTTTTACTATAGTAAACGATTGAACGATTTTTGTTTAGTCGTTCAATGTTAAATCGACATAAGTCGCCCAACTTCTCCGCTCTCGTCCGCGCCGACCGCCCGCTGCCCCCTTGCTCCCCTGCTCCGCTACTCCGCTACTCCGCTACTCCGCTACTGCGCCTATTCTCCTCTCGGTATGTTTAGAAGGGATTTCGTATGCCGCCTGCGGAATGGGTTCCAGAGGTATTCCTCCCGAAGTATCAAATTCGCCTCGGTCTAATACTGCCAGCGGAATAGTGGAGAGCGGAGAAGGAGTTGCTGGTGAGCGGAGAAGGAGTGGTGGAGAGGGAGAAGGAGTTGCTGGTGAGTGGAGAAGGAGTGGTGGAGTCCGCGGAGGTAGGGGAGGAAGGGGAGGTACGCGCTTTTGTCGTTGTGATCGGCGCGTGTCGAAACTGCCAATAAAGAGGATTAGGCAAACAGTTGTCGAGTGATTTCCGCTTTTGGGAATTTGCACGGCGTTTGGAGTTGAATTCGCTGACTGGCACGGCGCTTTCGGTGTTTTGTAGTTTGGGCGACCAAACCTCGAAAGAACTGGACGCCCATCGAAAACTTGGATATGATTGATATTGATACCAATAACAGATGCACAGGACTACCTGCGGTGGTCCACAACAATTGTCTGGCACGAGGCATTTAGACCCTCGTTAATAGGTAGAAATTGAGCGGAGATTGCACGGCAACCTCCGTTGATGGTGGCGCATTTAGTACCACTACAACGGGTTGTCGGCTTTGCGTTGAGTGGCTGTCCATGCGAATCTTCGTGAAATCGCTGATAAAAATGCTGTAACTGTTCCAGTGCAGAATTGGCTTGTGGTTCCGGGTTTTTGATGTTTGTCTGGCTGGTCTTCTCTCCGATGGATAGCGGCTTTCGTCGGACGCTAAAAAATTTTCTTAAAACAAAAATGGGGGACTTCCGCGCGGGGAATTCTGTTGGTATATTAGTAAATGAAGACGGTGAGTGACTTGAAACGAAGCCACTTTGAGCCGAGGGGCAATGCGGAAACGGCAGGTTGGCGCCCAACCGGATACGACAGCAAGCAGCCCGCTAAGCGTGAAGGACTAGCTGAAGCGCTTTGAAATACTGAGCCTGTGCAACAGGCAGCTAGACGGTAGCTTGAGCACCACTGCAACGTAAGTTGGGTGGTGTTTTTGTTTGCGGATCTTTCTCAAAAAAATATGGTGCCAAGATGTGCAAAAGTCGTTTACCAGCGGCATGTTGTTGGGTATGATAGTTATTGATACCAATAACAGATGCACCGGACTGCCTGCGGCGGTCCAAAATAATTGTCTGGAACGGGCATTCTAAATCCCGTTGAAATAGGTAGAAATTGAGCGGAGTTTGCACGGCAATCTCTGTTGATAGTGGCGCATTTAGTACCACTAAGACAGGTTGTCGGCTTTGCGTTGTCTGGCTATTCATGCGACTCTCGAAGATCTGTGGTGTCGAATGTGGTGCGTATTTCTCCTGCCGGTGCAGTGCTGTTGTTCAAGCGTTCGCTGGCGGTTTGAAAAATATAGAAGCGCATGGATACTCATACTTGGCTTGCTCAAAAAAGTTTTTCAAAAACAAAAAAGGGGGTCTTCCCATGTGCATGATTCGTTGATATAGTTATAAATGAAGACGGTGAGTGACCTGAAACGAGGTCACGTTGAGCCGAGGGGCAATGCGGAAACGGCAGGTTGGCGCCCAACCGGATACGACAGCAAGCAGCCCGCTAAACGTGAAGGACTAGCTGAAGCGTTTTGAAATACTGAGCCTGTGCAACAGGCAGCTAGACAGTAGCTAAAGCACCGCTGCAACGCAAGTTGGGTGGTGTTTTTGTTTTGGAAAGTTTTTCTGAGTCACCGCTGACGGTGCGCGCCGCCAGGCGTCGCTGCTCCCGTCTCCTGGCTTGCTGAGCGCTTCTTGGCAGGCGAGACTGGATTCACGTGAGAAGGTTCGAGCAGCAATACTGGTCTGTTGTTCAATGGATGCGAGAACAACTGCGTTTCCGAAACCCTTATGGATAGCTCTTATACATGGTTCCAGAAAGATTTTCTGAAAACAAAAAAGGGGGTCTTCCCACACGCATGATTCGTTGATATAGTTATAAATGAAGACGGTGAGCGACTTGAAATGAGGTCGCTTTGAGCCGAGGGGCAATGCGGAAACGGCAGGTTGGCGCCCAACCGGATACGACAGCAAGCAGCCCGCTTAGCGTGAAGGACTAGCTGAAGCGCTTCGAAATACTGAGCCTGTGCAACAGGCAGCTAGACGGTAGCTTAAGCACCACGGCAACGCAAGTTGAGTGGTGTTTTTGTTTTGGCAGAGTTTTTTGTTCTGTGGAGTTTTCGTGTCAGCGACATTATTTGTGTCGGCGGAGTTTTCGTATCCGCGCGGACCATGTTTTGCAGAGTACTTCGTTTCTCAGTACTTATATATAGGAAGACCTTCAATCGCGTTTTTCCTCTAGACGGCCATCTACAAGCTCATAAAATTCACTTCGATTTCCATCGCTTGGAGGGTGCTAAGATCCGCGCAGTAAGCCGGTTTTTGCCTCTAATCAGTGGCAACTTTGTATATCTGTTTTCTATATTTTTGAGGGTAAATGAATGACGGACAAGCTTCAAGTGAAAGTCGAGCGACTCGCGCACTGCAAAGAACTCCCTCGCTACGCCACCCCTGGCTCTGCCGGCATGGACCTGACCTTTGCTTCGGAAGAGCCGATCACGGTAGCGCCCGGCAAGCGCGCCAAACTCGCTACCGGTATCAAGCTTGAAATCCCGTTCGGATACGAAGCGCAGATTCGTCCCCGCTCGGGTCTGGCCGCAAAGGCGGGCATCAGCCTCACGAATTGCGTCGGCACAATCGATAGCGACTACCGCGGCGAAGTGATGGTTTTGATAATCAATCATGGCGACGAACCTTATACATTCAGTCCAGGTGAGCGTATTGCCCAGATGGTGATCGTGCCGGTTCCGGTCATCGAACTTGTTCAGGTCGAACAAGTCGCAGACACTGAGCGGGGTGAAGGCGGTTTCGGTTCGACCGGCAAAACTGCTCTTGCCGCCAACGGCGCTTAACCACGAGCGATACAAAACGTTGAACTAGTCGCGGTTTGAGTATAGGATCGTTGTTTAACGCCATTTCGGGCGAAAATCAACGAGAGGAATCCAGTCTTGGCAGACAGGGTGAAGGTCGCAATCGCCGGTATTAACGGCAAAATGGGGCGCGCGAGTGCCAACGCCATACTTGGCGACCCCGGTCTTGAGCTGGTCGGGGCTTTCGGTCGACCGGGCTCGTCTTACGCCGGCAAAAGCATGGTCGCCGGTTTTTCAACCGAAAACAGCGTGGCGGTTATGGTATGCGACAGTATCGAAGCCTGTTTCGAGGCGTCGAAGCCGGATGTCCTTCTTGATTTTTCCATCGCCGAACCTGCGGTCAAACACGCGACCTACGCGATCGAAAATGGAGTTCGTCCTGTCATCGGCGTTTCAGGTGTCGATCCAGCTGATGTGGAAAAACTGCGCGCGCTGGCCGTGGGAAAGAATCTGGGCGCCATGATTGTTCCAAACTTCTCCATCGGAGCCGTGCTCATGATGGAGTTTGCCAAGACTGCCGGAAAGCACTTCGGCAATGTTGAAATTGTCGAGATGCACGGTACTAAGAAGCTGGACGCGCCCTCCGGAACGGCGATGTACACCACGCGGAAGCTCGCGGAAAACGACAGGCAGTTTAATCCTAAGGAAGTTGCGGACAGAGAATTGTTGAAAGGCGCGCGTGGCGCGGTTACCGATGCCGGCGTTCGCATTCACTCGGTGCGTCTGCCTGGTTTGATTTCTCATCAAGATGTCATCTTTGGTGCCGATGGAGAGCTTCTTTCCATAAGACATGAGAGTTTCAACACGAATTGCTTCGTCAAGGGAATCATTTTGAGCATCAAGTCAGTGATGGAAATGGATGCTCTTGTTGTCGGTTTAGAAACTTTGTTGTGAGTTCGATAGTTGGCTGTAAGAATCTGAATTCATCAGTATTTGCAGAGAGTTTTTATAGTACAAATCTAGTACGAATTTGATTGGTGAAGGGGTTATCCCGGAGGAACGGAAATGAAAGGCAGAGCGATGCGTGTTGCGATACTCGGAGCGACCGGTCAAGTCGGACGCGAGTTTCTTCGCATTCTCGAACAGCGCAACGAAATGGAAATCGGCGAACTACGACTGCTGGCGAGCGCTCGCTCTGCGGGTTCGACAATGGAGTTTCGCGGCAAGAAAGTCGAAGTCGTCGAAGTGAGTGAGAAAGCATTTGAAGGCGTCGACATAGTTCTCGCCTCTGCCGGTGGTGCAATCAGCAAGCAGTGGGCGCCGGTTGCGGTAAAAGCCGGCTGCGTGTTTATCGATAATTCGAGCGCCTTCAGAATGGAAGAGGGCGTGCCGCTCGTGGTGCCGGAAGTTAATGGTCATGCGTTGAAAGACCACAAAGGTCTAATCGCGAATCCTAACTGCTCCACAGCGCAACTTGTGGTCGTTCTTAAAATATTGCACGAACTCGGCGGACTAAAGCGCGTCATAGTTTCGACCTACCAGTCCGTCAGTGGCGCCGGCAAAGAAGGAATGGATGAGCTCGATCTGCAGACCAAGGCTCTTTGCAAAGACGAACAACATGCTCCCAAAAAGTTTCAAAAACAAATTGCCTTCAATCTCATTCCTCATATCGATTCATTTGCCGATGATGGTTACACCAAGGAAGAGCTGAAGGTCGTTAACGAGAGCAGAAAAATTCTTGAGATTCCAAATCTGCCGGTCGTATGCACTGCAGTCAGAGTGCCTGTTCGCGTAGGTCACAGCGAGTCTGTCCTCGTCGACCTGGAGAAGAAGGTGAGCGTTGCGCAAGTCCGCGAATCGCTTTCCAATTCGCCGATTGTCGAAGTTTGGGACCAACCGGAAGAAAACATCTATCCTACGCCGCTTGATTGCGCAGGCGAAGATCCGGTTTACGTCGGCAGAATCAGACCTGACACTTCGTCGGAAAACGGAATCAATCTCTGGGTCGTCGCTGACAACTTGCGAATCGGTGCGGCACTGAATGCGGTGCGTATTGCCGAGTACATGGTTAAGCACGATCTCGTCGGTCAAAAGGTCGCCAATTAGCTTCATCTGGCAACGGCTCGCCACGAGCCGTTCCTGCTATGGAGCGTCGGAATCAAACTTGTCTGAATGACTTAAGGGGTAAAAATAGTGATTGGAACAGATGGATCGTTATACGGTCGTTTGATTACGGCGATGGTGACGCCATTCGGAGACGATGGCAAAATTGACTATAAAGCGACGGAAGCTATCGCTAACCATCTGTTTAAAACTGGATCCAGCGCGATTCTCGTCTGTGGAACTACAGGCGAGTCGCCGACCTTGAGCGACGAAGAGAAGATCGACCTGCTGAAGTGCGTGAAGTCCGTCGCCAAAGGGCGTGGAAAAGTTATCTTTGGCGCCGGAAGCAACGACACTGAAAAGTCAGCGAAGTTTGCTGCACTTGCACAGAAAGAAGGTGCAGAAGGACTGCTGATTGTCGCGCCCTATTACAACAAACCGAATCAAGCCGGGATAGAAGCACACATAAAGAAGATTGCACAAGCATCCACACTGCCTCTGATCATCTATAACATTCCCGGGCGAACTGGCATCAACATTTTGCCGGAAACAATCGTCCGAATCGCGGAGCAATGTTCGACCGTTCACGCTCTGAAGGATTCAACCGGAAGCACGGATCAATCTGCGGAAATCGCAGGTCGAGCGCCTGGCAACTTCCGTATCTACTCCGGCGATGACTATTTGACTTTGCCGTTTCTCTCCATTGGCGCATGTGGTGTAATTAGCGTTGCCAGCCATGTTGCGGGCGAAGCGATCTCCGGAATGATGGCGAAGTTTTTCTCGGGCGATGTCGACGGACCGCGCACCATTCAATACAAATATTTGCCTTTGTTTAAAGGTCTGTTTGCAGCACCGAATCCGGTGCCGGTTAAATACGCTTTGAGCAAGCTCAATTTGTGCAAGGAAAATGTGCGCCTTCCTCTGGTTCCGATGTCGGAGGAAGAGAAAAACGTTCTCAAACAAATCCTCAAGGACACCGGAGTTCTCGAGAATTTATCCTATGTTTAGTTATTAGAAGTGACCATCATGACAGCACTAAAAGTAATACCACTCGGCGGACTTGGTGAAATTGGAAAAAACACCATGGTCATCGCATATGGTGACGACATGATGTTGGTCGACGCCGGTTTAGCATTTCCTTCTGAAGACATGCTCGGTGTTGATATCGTATTGCCCGACATCAACTTTCTTCTCGAAAACCGAGATAAGCTCAAGGGTCTGGCCATTACCCACGGTCACGAAGACCACATCGGCGGCATTCCATACATTCTAAAGGAAATGCCGATTCCGGTAATCTATGGTCCGGCGCTGGCCCTTGGATTACTGGAAGGAAAGTTCAAAGAAGCCGGCTTACAAGATCGCACCACACTGCGTAGTGTCAAACCTCGTCAGCGAGTAAAAATTGGCTGCTTCGAAGTCGAGTTTGTCCGCTGCACACACTCGATCGCCGATTCATTCAGTCTTATTATCAGGACTCCTGTTGGTGTCATTATTCACACAGGCGACTTCAAATTTGATTTCACGCCTGTTGATGGCGAACAGTTCGATATTGCCAGTTTGGCGAACGCTGCAGAAGAAGGCGTTCTCCTGCTTATGAGCGACAGCACGAATACCGAGCGACCTGGTTTTACTCCATCCGAAAAAACTGTCTGGAATAAACTGAACGAGGTATTCGCAAACGCGCGGCAGCGCATCATCGTCACGACGTTCGCCAGCAATGTTCATCGGGTGCGGCAGGTTTTGACTGCGGCGATGAAATACAATCGCAAAGTTGCAATTCTTGGTAGGTCTATGCTCAACTTCGCTAACATTTCGCGAGAGCTAGGCTACATGAGTTTCCCGGATGGGTTGCTCATATCCGTAGACCAGGTTAATGACTATCCACCCGACTGGGTCGTAATTCTCACCACGGGCAGCCAGGGCGAACCCATGTCTGCACTCACGCGAATAGCGAATGATGAACACAAGCGCATAAAAATAGTGCCTGGCGACACTGTCGTTATTTCGGCTACTCCGATTCCTGGTAACGAACGTTCAGTTGCAAACACCATCAACGCTCTATTCTTGAGAGGCGCCAATGTTGTTTACGGCAGAGAGTCAGGTGTTCACGTTTCCGGACACGCTTGTCGCGAAGAACAAAAGCTTATGTTGAACATTTGCAAGCCGAAGTACTTCATGCCGATTCACGGTGAATACAGAATGCTTGTAAGGCATGCCGAGCTTGGTGTCGAATGCGGTATCGAACCCGACAATGTTTTTGTCATGGAGAACGGCGATGTCCTCGAGGTTACGAAGGATAAGGCGACTCAAACTGAGCGCATCAAAGCGGGCGTAATTCTCATCGATCAAAACAGAGAATGGCACCTGGACGAAGATATCATCGAGCAGCGAAGGCACATCGCTGACGATGGTTTGATAACAGTAGTGGTACTTCTCGACGATGCTCACAAGATTGTTGCGGGACCTGACGTGTATATGCGGGGCGTTATTTTGCCTCGAGGTTTGCCGGCCGAGGAGTTCATCATAAAAGTGCAAGAAGAAGCGAAGCGCATTCTTTCGAATACCAAGGTGATTGAGAAGATGAACGGTCAGGACTTGACCGACTTCCTGCACGGCGCGTTGTCATGCTACTTCGAGAATGAAATGAACAGCGAGCCGCTCGTGCTGATTCACTGCAATTTTGTTGGAGATGATGAGGGCGCTGGTAAGTCACCACTCGGTCAGACGCGACCGCTTGGAACCGAGAAGCGTGATTAGCGAACAAACCAACTAGATAAAGATGCGATTGAGACGCCTATTATAAAGCGGCTCTAAGCTGCGGGGCGTCCGTCGGTTGCTCGCATGGCTTTTGGAGTGGTCCTGGATATCTTTTGCTTGAAAAATTAGCGCGTGCTCATTTGTGCGCTTGTCACGGTCTAATCAAAGCCCCAAAGTAAAACTTCCCCCCTGCAGATGCAAGGAGGAAGAATTATTTGTGGTGGATTAGGTAATGAGGAAACACGGCAACTGGCGGGAGATACCGCCTGCTGCCATTCAGTAATCAAATAATAGCAGCGCTGACATCCCTCTGCCGTTAAAAAACTTGAAGAGGTGGTGACTCGAACGCCAACTACCGTCAACTAAGACTTGATTAATATTGGTGGCGGATTTGATCTGGGTGATGAGCGCTAGCTCATAAAATGTCTCTATTAACCAGGCTGTTACCCGCGGATTCGCTTTTAGCGCAGACCGAAGTTTTTGCTGGGACCGACGCAGGTCAAGGATGCTTCTTCAAAACCTGGCAATTCCTATTGCGGCTTCCGCGCTCTTCAGCGCCTGAAGCTAACTATGATAAAAGCCCGCTCTTTCGAACGGGCTTTGAACTTTGAATGTTCGTTGAACCACCAGACCTTAGTGGGTTGTCGGACTCTTTGTCCAAACTGACGAACCTGCTTTATTGTCGAGAAGCGAACCGCCCGGATAGAGGAAATCGAGCGCTCCGAAATCCGCTGTGGTATCACCACTGAAACCAACTTCCGCGTGAAGCGCGGTGTCGCCTTTTTCCGCAGTGATTTTGATGTTGCTCGGGCAGAAGATATAGACTTGTTCGCTCAACTTGTGGAAATCGCCGTCCAGAGCCGCTGAGGCTCCAGCGACAAAATCAACCAAGCGACTTGCGTCAATCTTTTTCATATTCTCCAGTGAGATAGTGGTGGCAGCGCGTCCGCGCAGGCACTCTACTATGTCAATTGCCTCTTCGAAAGAGTGTGGAGAGAAAATTGAAATTTGTGTTCCGATTCTTCCTGGCGTCTGTTGCGGTTGACGCATTGACGACATTTGCATCATTCGCCGATCGGCGAGTGCTGGGAACAAATCAACAACAGGCTGCACAGACTTTGCTCTGTTGGCAATTATCGTCTTTTCGGCTACTTCTTTATGTTCGTCCATTTTTGCCCCTGCCAATCAACAACGCATAGCGTATTCACTATACGATCCGCTCGACTCGTTTTAAATTTTTGAAGGTGCCATTCCAGATGGTGCACGGCAATAAACCAATTCTAGACAATTCGTACCATTCTGCAAGTACTGCAACAGATGTCCATGATATTCAGTGTTTCGATCAATCACCGTAGACGGTGCCTTTCGAGACTTTGTACTGAACTAATTTCCCACGAATTTAACATTGCTTGTCTGGATTTACGCATCCATTATCTGACTAACAAACATATTTGAGATAGCTTCGCAAATAAGCATGTCTTCGGGCACGGTGACTTTGATGTTATATCGATCGCTATCAACAATCCTCACGCGATGCTTGGCCTGCTCAAGAATGAAGGCATCATCCGTGGCGGCAATACCATTGCGGGCGGCTTCCTCATGTGCGCTTAGCAGCCAGTCGAACCGTCCTGCCTGAGGGGTATGCACGGCTACCAGGTTGGCTCTGTCAATGGTCTCCGCGACTTCGCTGCTATCTACCCGTTTAATCGTATCTGAGACTGGCAGTGCCACCGTACAGGCACCGTATTTGATGACAGCCTCGATGGTGGCATCGATTATTTTGGCGCTGATAAACGGACGTGCCGCGTCGTGAATCAGCACGTAGTCAGGAGAAGGCGTTTGTTCCTTCAAATGCTTCAAACCGCAAAATACGGATTCTTGGCGAGTTGCACCGCCGGATATTACTTCAATGCTGGCAACGAGTCTGTTAACGCCCGCGATGTTTTCCGGACGAATGTATTTTTTGATTTCGCCACGAATGTCGTCGAGCACATCCTTGTGAGAAACCACAATAATTCTGGAAACACGCTCGTTTTTGAGAAACGACAAAATGCTCCACATATATAAAGGACGGCCATTGAGAAACAAGCATTGCTTATGCTTGATACTTCCGCCTGTAGCAAAACGGCTTCCGATGCCGCCAGCTGCAATAACAACCGCGATATTTGGTTCGCTAGTCAAAACTTCGACCTGTGATTAGCTGGTACTGGTCTCGGTGGCTGAGTTTGTTTGGGATGCAATGACATCATCGGTGGTATTGACATCGGATTTGGTGCCCGTCGACTCTTCCGCTTCCGGCTTGCTTATTGCGGGGGTCTGTTCTACAGTTTCGCCGAGTTTGCTGATTGCTTCCGTATCAGTGTCTTCCAGAATAACTTTATTCAAATCCAAGTCTTCATCGTCTGTGGTGCTCTCAACAGCCATTCCAATCGGAGGTGTGGATGGGTCGGGTGACGCATCGAAGGTATTTGCAGCCTCGACTTTCGAGTTGGACGAATCAGCTGCTGCATCTGCAATGGCGGACTCAGAAGCGCTGTTTGCATCCCCGGCATCCCCTGCGGACAGATTGACCTCTTTTGCTAACCCGGACATTTGCTGACGAAAGGTCTTTCCATCCTTCGAAAGTCTGAAATACTCTTGAAACTTCTTAGTTGTTGTAAGAACCGGCGAGCGACCACCATCTTCGCGTTTCATGATCAGCTCACGCTCGACGAGTTCCTTTATATGATCGTAGGCACCAGCGCCTCGGATTTTGATCACTTCCGATTGCATCACGGGTTGCTTGATGGCTATTGCCGAGAGAGTCCTGATCAAAGCGGTGGGCATGTCGATTGGAACGAACTCGTCGACCAGATTTGTATATTCGTCTTTGACTTGAATGATATACCCGTCGTCGTCAGCAACTTCCAGCCCGCCATTGCGAGCCTCGTAGTCATTTATCAACTCGAGAATCGTCTGTCTTACGAGATTTACTTCAGCATTAACGATAACAGCGACAGCCTGGGCTTTCAGAGGTTTCTCCGTCAAGAACAAAGCTGCTTCGACTTGTGCTTTTAGCAATTCGTTGGTCATTGTGCTACCACCGTATCTGACACCACCGACGAGCCTCCCAAACCAATGAACAGAGGTCCATAAAACTCATCTTGATATAGATCTATTTTACCGGCATTCGAAAGAAATAGCGATGCAAGGAAGGCGTCAACCCAGTCATTGTGATCGTCCAGCAACACAACCATTTGCAGGAGTTCAATTTTCTCTCCAAGCTTCAAAATCTTCGCAAGGAGGAGTTCCACTTTCTCAATGGTTGATTCGACGTCTTCATCGTGAGCCAGGTCCAGCAGGTCATCTACGCCGTCTACTTCATGCTGACCGGCCAGTTCGATGACTGCCCGAGCCGGTTTTTTCTCTGCCCGAGTTTTCTCGATTCGCTCTGCTTCTCGCAGAGCATCGATCAGTTCTTCGAGTGTTACTTGGCGTTTTCTAACCTGTCTTCTTTGTGATCTTCGAACGATCGCCTTCTCGAGATCCTTCAAAGTGATTTGTCTGACATATGAATCGGAGTCGATGATGTCTCCGTTTTCATCGAAATCCAGGAAATCATCTCCTGACGGATCTTCGTCGGCAGACTGGTTAAGCAGCGCCTCAGCTTTCATCCGGAGAAGAACGCAGGCGTGGAACAGAATTTTTCCGCTCTGACGCAAGTTCTCTTTCGGAGCCGCTGCTATGAGTTTTAAAAATTTGTCGGTAACATCAATGATGTCGACGTTCTTTGGATCAATCTCGCCCTTCAACGCGAGTTGAACAAGAATTTCAATACCATCGGATGGTGCGACTTCGCGACCGCTGGCATTCTCAATCAACTGCTCAGCGTTGACCGACAGAGTAATGTCCTCGTCCGGACTTGTGCCCTCAAGCGCCTCGTCAGTGCCGACATCGCCGGAAAGGTCTTCGGTGGTCTCGCCGACAACAATTTCGTTTGATACCGTCGATGGTTCTTTCAACGCTTCAATCGCCATCGTCGTAGATCTCTGCGTCATGCTTACGATTTTTGCGATCACAGCAGGCGTAGGATCGACAAAAGGCGGTTTCTCAACTGCAGCCTCACAGATAATAATTGGTTCTTCTGTGACGGGCTCGATCGCAATGCCTTTTGGCGACTTCTTGGTTTTACGCTTAGCGGCGCCCGCTTGCCGGTCTTCAGGAGCGCCTTTCGGAAGCGGAAGCGGCAAGGGCAGCGGCAGAACTTGTTGAATCGGAACTTCAATCGTCGGCTCTTCCGTTTGGAAAACCGTTCCGACCTGAGGAGCTTCGATAATTGGAACTTCTACGATGGGCGTGCCAACGACCGGAGTTTCAATGCCTGGAACTTCTACGATGGGCGTGTCAACGACTGAAGTTCCAATGCCTGGAACTTCTACGATGGGCGTGTCAACGACTGAAGTTTCAATGCCTGGAACTTCGACGATGGGCGTGCCAACGACCGGAGTTTCGATGATTGGAACTTCGACGATGGGCGTGCCAACTACTGAAGTTTCAATGCCTGGAACCTCGACGATTGGAAGTTCAACGATTGGCGTTGCCACGAGAGGAACTTCCACGCTTTGTTCTGCCGACGGAATTTCTACTACTGAGTCGTTCGCGATCTGCGTTCCGACCGGCGGCGTTATCTCCGCGATGTTGTTTGATGTCAGAGTTGTTGAGTCGTCTGGCGGCGTTACATCTATAACTCCGTCAAGGTCGATTTCGCTTGCAGTCTGAGCGTCAATTTTGGCAGCCGCGTCCTCAGACACCGCCGGCGGTTGCTCACTGCCACCGCTGGACGGCTCTACCTTCTTCGCATCAGAAAGTGCCTCACCTTCCGTCACCACCACAGGTGGCACCGACCCGCCGACATCCGGCATGTTATTCATTAGAGGTACATCTGGAAGATCCACGGCACTTATGCCCCCACAGCGTGGGCCGGTTCAGGCGTCTCAGGAATCTTGATCTCTTGCATTCCAACAACACGAGAGTAACCATCGGCTCTAAGCGAAACACCAATCGCATGGTCGGAGTTCTCGATCATCGGACGACGCAGGGACACTGCTACGAATTGTGCCTCTGCGGATTGTCTCTTGATCATGCGCGCAAGACGATCAGCGTTTGCACCGTCGAGCATCATGTCGACTTCGTCGAATGCGTAGAACGGCGCCGGAGCGTAGCGTTGGAAGGCGAATACGAATGAGAGTGCCGTAAGCGACTTCTCTCCGCCGGAGAGCGCCTCGATGCGTTGCATCTTCTTGTCGCGTGGTTGAGCGCGAATAACCAGTCCGCCCTCGAACGGTCTGTCCGGATGTTCGAGTTCGAGCTTTCCATGACCGTGACTGAGTTCGGCAAAAATCGCCTGGAAGTTAGCGTTGATGGCGTCATAGGCTTCCATGAACGTTCTCTTCTTCAACTCACCGTATCCTTCGATACGCTGAATGATTTCTTCCTTCTCTTGTTCGAGTGTGGCGAGATTCTCGTCGAGTTCTTGCTGACGCTGCTCTGTCGTATTGTAGTCTTCCAGCGCTTTCATGTTGACCGGCTCGAGCGAGCGCATGCGTTTTTCCAAACGGTCCACTTCACGCTTGAGTTCTTCCACCGTCTTCGTATTTGGTGGCTCGTAGTTCGGATTCTCCTGTAGGAGAACCTCGATGTCTTGTTTAACCGTCGCAAGTTCTCTCGTCACATCAAAGTGAGCCATTTGATGGCTCTTGCGTTGTTCGATAATCCGAATAACTTCCTGGTCGAGTTTCGTTTTTGAAACTTCCTGCGCGGTGACCTGATCGTGAATTTTGTCTTTGGTCTCACGCAATGACTCCAGCTCTGCCGAAATTGCGCGTGTTTTACGCTCCATCTCGGCAATCGCTTCATTCATTGCCTGGATATTTTCTTTGAAAACAGGCTCCTGGACTATAACTTCCTGAATCTCTTGCGTGACCGAATCGAGTTGCTTGACTAAACTTTCACGATTGTTGTTTTCAACAGTTTCTTCAGTTTCGATTCGATCGACAAGTCTCTGAATCTCGTTGAATTCGCTTTCAACTGCATTCAAGTCCGAGCGCACTTCTTCCGACTCTGTAATCAGTTTTTCGAGCGCGGATTGTTTGCCCTTATCTCTGATTCCGTCAAGGGATTGTTCTAGAACGCTGATGCGTCCAGCCAGCTCTTTGACTGACTCTTCAACGTTCGCCATCTCTTGATCGATTTCATCAATTTCGTCGCCCTTAGAGCGCAGCTGCGGCTTGATGTTTTCGATGGCTTCGTCCAGATCAATTGTTTGTTGGCGCTGGTTATCGATTTCAACTTTGCGTTTAGCCAGATCAGCCTTTGATTCGCTCTGTTTCTTGCGCTCTTCGGCTAAGCTCTGGGTCAATTCTTTGATTGAGTCCTTGAGCCACTTAACCTGGTCGGCGATATTTTTCGCTGACTGTTTGAGAACGCCAAGATCGGTTTCACCTTTATTGGAAAAGTGGAACCGCGATTTGTTGTCCTTACCACCTGTGATACTGCCTGATTTTTCGAATAGTTCGCCTTCGGACGTAACCATTCTTGCCTGGTTGATCATCTTCCTGGCGTTATCGATGTGATCGACGACGATTGTTCCGCCGCAGGCGTATTGAAACGCTTTGGTGAAGCGCTGATCGAAATCGACCAGGTTGTACGCGAAGTCGATTACGCCAGGTCTGTTTGGAAGCAGACCTGGTGGTTGAGAAACGATTTTATTGAGAGGAACGAATGTCGCGCGACCAGCATTGTTATCTTTCAGATATTGAATGCATTCGCGAGCAACATGATCGTCTTCAACGACGATGTGTGTCAAACGAGGACCAATACAAGTTTCAAGTGCGACTTGATAGTCCTCATCGACTGAGCCGAGCTGTCCGATTGTGCCGTGAACACCTTTTATGCCGCTGCCGAGAATGACTTCAACAGCTTTGCCGTAACCGGTCTCGCCGGAAATATCTTTCTGCGTTTCCAACTCGATGACTCTGCGATTGACCATCTGCAGGGCGTGAGTCTTCGACTCGATTTCTTCGTTGGTCGAATCGAGTTCGGCCTCTAGCTGCTGGATCGATCTGTCAATGCCGAGAACGAGCGCTTCTTGATCGACGTACTTTCTCTCGACAAAACCTAGAGAATTCTTCAAAGCAGCCGATTTCGTAATCTTTTCGGTGGCCTGACCGCGCAAACCCTCGAGTTCTTTCTCCAAGCCGCGACGTCTGGTTTCCAGTTCTGTCTTCTTCAACGACAGAAGGTGGTTCTGTTCCCTCAGCTTCTGCAGGTCTGTATGCAGACCCGAAACCTTTTCAGATGACTTATCCTTTTCCTGGCGGTGAATTTCAATCTCCGCCATGACGGCACTGTAGGCGCCCTGTCTTTCCATCAAAACCAGCTCGACTGCCTTGCGGTCTTCGATATGCTGCTTCTTCTGTTTTGCTAGCTTATTGAGGTGTTTTTCGATAGTTTTGACCTGCTCCTGAATATTTTTCAGCAGCTTCTCTTTTTCGCCGACGACACCCTGTAAGTTGGAAAGTTTGTTTTCTTCACGTGTTAATTCGCCTCGTTTGTTGTCGAGTTCCTGGCGAATGAGAAGTTGTTCGTTGCCGCCTTTGTCTTTGATTTCCTCGTCGATCCGTCCCATCTCGGCTCGCAATTCGAGGAGATTGATTTCGGTCGTGTGAAGTTTGTCGGCTAGCTCGGACTCTTTTCCTTCAAGCCTTTCAATCTCGGCAAGCTCTTTCCTCGCCCGCTCTTCAAGCTCGATCGCGCGAACGAAAATCAAATCCTTTTCGATTGCTTCCTTCTTGGTCTTCAAATCGAGATATTTGAGCGCCTGGTCACGGTCTGCCCGAAGCACTTCGAGACGCGCGATGATTTCGCTCAAAACAATGCGCTGATGATCAATCTTCTCGCCGACCGAACCCAGTTCGGTCTGAGCCTGATCGATTCTGCGATCGAAATCAGCGACACCGGCGAGCTCGTCGATAATCTTGCGGCGCTCAGTTGCGCTCATAGTTACGATTCCGGTCACGTCGCCCTGCATGATGACGTTGAATCCCGTCGGACTAACGTTATATTTCATCAGGCGATCATGGATCTCACTCAGCGTAGCGCCTTTGCCGTTGAGCAGATATGAACTGGTGTATGAATTGTCGTCTTTTACTCGGATACGCCGAGTCACTTCGATCTCGACGTTATCAGGGCTGACGAATTTGACGCGGACCTTCGCTTCCTTCCGCCCACTTAAATTATTTAGAAGATCGGGCAATCTTTCCGCCCGCATCGATCGAGTTGACGACAAACCGAGTGCAAAAAGCAGACTGTCGATGATGTTTGACTTACCGGATCCATTCGGACCTGAGATCGTCGTAAACCCGTCCAGGAGAGGCACGAGCGTCGACTTGCCGAATGACTTGAAGTTGTCTAACTCGATTTCCTTGATTCGCAAGAGTCTTTCTCGCTCCAGTTTCCCAGCCGCATTACACTATACACTTGCAGTAGTGTCAAGCCTTAGTGGTTTCACGTTTGGTGCCTAAGTTGTTCGTCCCAACTTTGAGTATATACACGGAATGTCCATAATATGCGCTTTTCACAACGACATCGAAACAAATTTTACTGGCACCACTGGTGGTTTGTCACCACATTTGGTTCGTCTGATAGCAGTTTGTTTTGACTGGATATAACCCAATTTTGTTGACGATCGGCTATCGATCGATCGCTGTGATCGGATCCCTTCCTCCCTCTGGAATTGATATAAAAGACATGCTACGCTAGCTTTCTGGAAATCCGATCTTTTTGTCAAAATCACTGAATTTTTACCAGCGGGTGGCGTTTTGCAAACACCTCGGAAAGAGAAGCAGGCTTTGATTGGCGACCTTCTGGTCCGAGCGGAGCTCATCAGCCGTCATGATCTGACTAACGCTTTGACTATCGCTAGACAGATGTCGCTACCTATCGGGCATATACTAACGGTTAATGGTTTCGTCACGGATGAGGAGCTCAATGCTGCGCTCCGAGTCCAGGCACTGGTCCGGGATAAGCTCCTTGCCGAGCAACAAGGAATTGATGCACTGACCGTGGTGCGAGAGCAGAAGAAGTCGATTGAGGACGCTCTCGATGAGCAGAACTGGCGCTCCGAATACCTGACTTTCACGAAAAATCTCGGGCAACTCTTAATTGATGCAAACGCCGTAACTCCGGATAAGCTCAAAAGCGCTCTGGCGGCCTGTCATTCATCCGGTCTTCCGCTCGGTCGCGTGCTTGTCTTGCAGGGAGCGATTTCGGAATTCGTCGCATACGCCGCCCTCACGGCTCAGGCACTCTTGCGCGACAAGAAAATTGCCAGGGACCAGGCTGTGGGTAGCTTGCGGCTCACGTCCATGCACGGCGATACAATCGAGGATTACCTCGAGTTTGGCGGTTTGCGCAAGATTCGACCCGATCATGTCTTGCGTCTTGGTGAGATGTTCGTCTTGTCCGGACTGGTTTCAGAACTCGATCTTCTCTCAGCGGTCGAAACAGGATTGATGGAAGCGCAGCCGATCGGACATATCCTCGTTCAACATAATCTTATCCGGCAAGAGGCTATTGATGCGGCTCTTCGCCTTCAAGATCTCATTAGAGAACAAAAGATAGAGCCGCTTAAGGCGGTTGACGTTTTAAAAGAATACGCTTCCCGCCAGGCTGGCAGCGGCAATTTCGAGCAGATTGTCGAACGCATCGCCAAGAAGAAAATTAAACCACCTACGTCCGGACTCGCGCAGAACGACGCTCGTTTGCTTGAAACTGTTCACGGTCTCGGTTTCGTGTCCGAAACCGAGTTGGCTGAGATTTGCAAGGAGGTCATCGGCGGAAATGTATCGGTGGTGGACTATCTGACCAGGTGTACGCGCGTCGATGATTCTAAAATCAAGACGGCAATGCGCTGTCGCGAATTGGTCGACAACGGTGCTCTGACTATCGAGCAGGCGATTTTCGCGGTCCATATCTGGCTCTGGAGCGGTGGCGCCTTCGATGACGTACTAATGAATGTTGGGTGGCTGCCGGCGAATCAACGGTCATGAGCGCTCAGAAAGGTCTATAAACTTATCCGTTAGGCTCCAGCTTTTTGATCAATTCTTGAGCCGACGCACAATCACTGTCGTTGGGTGCGGCCGAAACGAAGGTTTTTAGCTCCTGAAGAGCTTCTTGATTCTTGCCGGCTTTCAGCAAAATCAAGGCAAGGTTGTAGTGAACTGAAATGAGATCGGGTTGTTGCTCTAGCGCCTTTCGATACTCGTCGATGCACTCTTGCGCGTGATCGCCCTCCAGCTGGGAGAGTATCCATGCTCGATTGTAGTGACACTCCGAGTCATCGGCATACTGCTTGACCCATTTCTTAGATGCGTCATCGGCAAGCGGCAATTTCTGCTGTGCGATGAGGAGGCGAAGAATGGCTCCCATCGCAGACTTTCGGATGCTGCGGTTCGGCTTCAAATCCATTGTGCGTTCAAACTGCAAGCGCGCGCCATTTGCATCGCGGTTTGCGTCCAAATATTTTCCAAGCGTCATGTGTGTCGCTGGTTCGTTGGGAGCTAGTTGGGTAGCCTTTTTCGCTTGTTTAATCGCTTCATCCAGGTCTCCGATTTTTTCATTTGCGTGCGCGAGTTTCAGCGCAAGGTTGGCATTGCCTGGACTCAAAACAGACAAGCGCGCCAGTGTGCTCTTCGACTCCTTGTACTCCTTGTTTTCGAGCAATGCGTCAGCAAGCAGCAACATCGACTGCCACTCCGCCGGAGCATCTTGCTTTAGATTCTGTGCAACTTTGAGCGCTTCTTCGGGTTGTTTGGCTTCCATGAGGGCTCGACCGTAAGCAACGCGCGCCGGTATAAGAGTGGGTTCCAACGTGACCGCTTTGGTCGCATCTGCTAACGCCTTATCCGGTTTTCCAAGTGCGATAAACAAAAATGCGCGATTCACATATGCCGCAGTGTAAGCATTATTCTCTCTTATCGCTCGGTCAAAAAATGCGGAAGCCGCCTCATAATCGCCTTTTCCAGCTAGAACTGCGCCGAGATTGTTGTTGAGCTTCGGATTGATCGGAGCGATCTTGACAGCTTCAGAAAAATATTTTTCTGCCGCATTCATGTCGTTAGTTCCAACTTTGTCGAAACCAAGAACGCCATTCCAAGCGGCTTTGTCGTAGTTCTTCTCTGTCGGCTCGGTGGCGTAGAGTGGTAATACAAAGCCAAGTTCGTCTACCGCAACGGAAATTTTTCCGGAGGTGACTTGTTGGGGCGCGGGCGCGTCTTTCATCTTGAGCGGCACCAGTACTGGCACTTTGAAGACGGAGACAGCGCTTATTCCAAGTCCGACTCCGCCTTTTTTGTCAGGCGACAAATTGGGACCTTGCTCTTCTCTGGTGTTGAACCACCCCAGTGAGATCATGTAAGGAAGCGGTTGTTCCGACAGATACGCGTATATATGAACGCGTTTTTGACCTTTATATTTCTCCTCTGACAATCTAACGCGGTGATCTTTATCTATACGGATGCGAACAGACGGACAGATTGCCACCCTCGTTTTCAAATCCAGTTGCTTCTTTGTTGCCGAATCGCGCTGACCTTCGGCTTCTGTTTTTGCCGCAGCAGATTCAGACTGCGCGGCCGCCGCATCGGTTTTGTTTGAAGCAGATTCCGACTGCGCGGCTGCCGCATCGGTTTTGTTTGAAGCAGTTTCCGACTGCGAGGCCGCCGCATCGGTTTTGCTTGCACCAGATTCAGACTGCGCGGCTGCCGAATCGGTTTTGTTTGAAGCAGATTCAGGTTGTGTGGAACCTGAGTCCGTCTTGCCTTTAGCAGTATCAGGTTGTGCTGAGCCGGCTTCGGCTGCGACCGGATAAATTGACCCGCTCGATAGCATCACCAGCGCCAGAACGACAACGGCAAACGAACAATTCATTCTCAAATTTTGATTGTTACGCATCACAACCGATTCTAACGCGCTGGAAGCCGAAGAGCCTGAAATCCGAAAATTCCCATTGAGATTTCAGTTACTTAAGAGAAAGTGAGAAGAGTACTATCAAACAACGACTCCCTTCATCTGTCGTGAGTTCCGCTCAATCAGGTTGGTTGTCCGGAGATTAACAGAATCTTTTAGCGATTAGCATTTGAACCTTGGACATCTCTATATAAATAAGGTACGTTTGCATAATCATTTTTCTCTCGGATTTATTCCGAGCGCGCTCGAAGGAGTGTCCAGGTATCTCTGATGTCAAGCTTGCCGCCGGAAGTTAATCAATCGACTGAATCGTCGTCAAAACATTCCATAAGTTTCGAAACCGAAAAAATCTGTCCCTGGTCCGGGGCGAGAGCCGGCCGTTTTACGACCCTACATGGTGTCGTTGAAACGCCTGTATTCATGCCTGTTGGCACCAATGCCGCCCTGAGGTCGATGACATTTACCGACGTTCGGAATTGTGGTGCAGAGATAGTCCTTTCGAATGCTTATCACCTGTATCTCCGTCCGGGTCACGAACTGATAGCCACCGCGGGTGGTTTGCATAAGTTTATGGCCTGGGACAAACCTATTCTCACGGATTCAGGCGGATTCCAGGTTTTCAGTCTTGATAGCTTGCGCCGTATTGCTGACGATGGAGTTCACTTCCAGGATCACAGAGGTGGAGCAAAACATTTCATTGGTCCCGGTAAATCAATGGAAATTCAGAACGCCATCGGTGCCGACATCATTATGGCTTTCGACGAATGCGTAAAAAACCCGGCCACTTATGCGGAAGCTGAAGCTGCGATGGAGCGCACTCATCGCTGGCTGAAGGTTTGCGTCGAGACGCATGCACGACCTGATGAACAAGCCCTTTTCGGTATTATTCAGGGAAGTATGTATGAGGACTTGCGGCGAAAGTCAGTCGAGGAAGTCACGTCTTATGACTTGCCGGGCTTTGCAATTGGTGGTGTCGCAGTTGGTGAGGCGCGCAGTGAGATTGAGCGCATCGTAAAGTTCACCACGCCTTTGATGCCGGAGAATAAACCTCGGTATCTCATGGGCGTTGGTACTCCGTGGGATATCTTATATGCCATCAGATGTGGTATCGATATGTTCGACTGCGTATCACCAACGCGTTTGGCGAGACATGGCTCGGTTTTCACATCGCAGGGGCGACTGAACATTCGAGTCTCAGCCAATAGAACGGATTTCGGTCCTCTCGACCCAAATTGTGATTGCTTCACGTGCAAGACGCATTCTCGCGCATACCTCCAGCACCTCATTCGTCAAAAAGAAATGACCGGCGCAATTCTGCTGTCAATTCACAACGTTCGTTTTTTAATTAGGGAAGCAAAAAACGCTCGACAAGCCATTCTCGACGGTAACTTCCGCGAGTACTACGAACACTTGTCCAGAGTCCTGCTGTCGCACGACGAGCGTGCTCCGGAATAACGAAGCCTGTTGTTATCGGATTTCTTCGTCTTCTTTGATTTCGAGAAGAACAGCGTCGTGCTCGTCCTTGCGCTCCTGGGTGATCAGCTTTGCCCCGCCGTCTTTGCCCATGTTGCCCTTCAGAGCGAGTAATTCCATCTCGATGTCAGCCTGACCCTCGAAGCTCTTGAATTTCTTTTCCAGGGAGTCTGTGCCGAGCTCTGCCAGCGCAGCAGCGCGTGCTTCCTTCTCCGCGACCTTTGTTTCCATTCTTTCAAAAGTTGATAGTGCGCCTGACGCGGATGATTTTGAGAGAATCTCGTTTGCTTTCGATGTCGCTTGAGCGGCTTTATCTCTTGCGATAAGGACTTGCTTCTTCGTGTAAGCCTTCTGAACTTCGTTCTCCAGTTCGGTGAGACGTTGACGCAGATTGGATGTTGCCTCTTTCTGCGACTTGAGCTGAACTTCTAAATCCGCCGCAGCCTGTGCATACTGCGTCTTTCGCTGCAATGCCTGGCGAGCCAGGTCGTCATTATTTTGTTGAACAGCCATTGCTGCTCGGTTTTGCCAGGTAGCTGCCTGGTCTTTGTTCTTCTGAAGCTGCTGTTCGAGCTGTTTTTCAGTGGCAATAGCCTGAGCGACTGCTTGTCGGACCTGAATCAGGTTAGACTGCAGCTCCTGATAAGTCTGTTCAAGCATCATCTGGGGGTCTTCGACCTTGCCCAGTAAGGCATTTACCATTGCCTTGAAAACCATCGCGATGCGATCGAACATTCTAGAACAACTCCTTTTGGCTCGGGCTCAGAGTCCTTGGCCGCAACTTTTCACTACCAGATAATTAAGTGTATCAAATACTCAAAATTGTTATTCCCAAACTTTAATTGGTCAAGCGCATAGATAAGGTCATAAGTGAAGGTACATTAAATGTAGAGGATGCTATGAAGTGTCTGAGAACCTAATGAAACGCTTGACGAGCACACTTCAAAGTATCTTGAATGGACAGGGTTAAAAGAAGATGAAAGATCTAGCGGAGGTGAAAGTGACTCAAAGTGGTGGACCTCCGATGTGGGCGGTGGCGGCGCAGTGGGGAATGGCACTGGTGGCCTACACCTGCATCTTCGGTTTCGGCGGTTATTATATCGGCGATCACTTCATGAACAGCCGTCTCTGGGCGTTGGGGTTGATGATGTTTGGACTCGTAGGTGGCTTTAGTGCAGCTATCTTTCAAATCTTTCGTCAATCTATGGCGATCGATCGCTCGACGCCAAATCGTGGAAAGCCTTTACCAGACGAGCCCAAGGAAGATCCCTGGGCGAAGTAAAACCGTTTTCGCTTTTCGGTTGCATCTTGGGAACGCTCGTTTAATGCCGATTCTCAAGATTCATTACCGTTCGGTTTCGCGGCCCAAAGGCGCTGCAACGCATTAATTGTTGTCTGATATCATTTCATGTCGTGTTCTATAAGCAGCTCTTAGCGCTTTAGAACCTCGAGTCGCTGTGGGGGCAAAATGTTAGACAAGCACTTAAATCCGGGGCAGTTTGAGGCGCTCAAGCCGATAGGGGAGATTAACATCCCGGCACTTGGCGGGCTAGGAAATTTCTCGACTCTCCACGTTGATACCCTCGCGAGCAGCTGGCTCTGCATGGGCATCATTCTTGTCGCAGCAGCAGCAATACGCCCCACCTTGAAAAGTGACGGACCTGGTGGCGCTGGACAGGCTATCGCAGAGGGTCTCTACAACTTTATCGACGACCTCTGTCGCAATCAGATCGGTCATGACTACAAGAAATTCTTACCGTTGATTGCGGCGATATTTATTTTTGTGTTAATGGGCAATTTGTTCGGAATCTTTCCATGGGGAGCTTTCGTGCATATTCCTGGATGGCCGCATTTACCCAATGGCCATGAGCATTTCGAAGTTGCATCACCAACCACTGACATCAACGTAACGCTGGGCTTGGCTGTGATTGCGGTCATCACTTACGTCTGGGCCGGCTTCCAAAAACACGGAATGCATTACGGGCAGATGTATTTCACGCCGCTGGGCATCATCGAATGGATGGACTTGATTATCCGTCCAGCCACACTGACACTGCGTCTTCTGCTCGTTATCACGGCAGACGAATTGACCAGAATGGTGGCATTGCTCCTCTTGCCATGGATCGTCGCGCCAGTCGCTGTCATGGGATTCGAGATTTTCATCGCGTTGTTGCAAGCCTTCGTATTTTCGTTGTTGACTTCGATTTACATTGGCTTGGCGGTCGCAGACCACCACTAACGTACTGATATAATCTAAGGCGTTCTTTGAAGCGAACTGGCTTGAATTCTCGAATTTCGAAGGTTCGGTTAGTACAGTTTCATGTGGCAGCACACGCTAATTATTCGAATCGGTACAAAGAAAAGTTCGTAGGTTAGCTAGTTAGTCGAGGGAGAAAAAAGTGGACCACCAATTAATTGCCCAAGCAGGTACAGTTGCAGCTGATCCAGCTCAAATGGAAGTGATGATCAAAGTCGCTTCGAGAATCGGCGCAGGTATCGCCGCAGTTGGCGTTTTCGGTCCTGGAATCGGAATCGGAATCGCAGCATCGAAAGCACTCGAAGGTATGGCACGCCAACCTGAAATGACTGGTAAGCTCCTTGCAAACGGCATCATCTTCGCCGCTTTGATGGAAGCTCTCGGTCTGTTCGCTTTCGTCGTAGCAGTTCTTCTTTACTTGTTCCCGCTCGGTTTCTAAAAATCAAACCGAAGACCTGCATGAGCGATTTTGCATTGCTCATGCAGGGAGTTAGACAGGATCGCGAGCACAACTTGCGAGAAAAATACTGACGGAATCCGTAAGAAGAAATGCTTTTTCCAAACGCAACAATCATAGTGTTCATAATCAGCTTCTTGATCTTCATGATGCTCTTGAACGAGATCTTCTTGAAACCAGTTGGAGAAGCAATCGAGGCTCGCAATCGTAAGATCGCGGCTGGTCTCGAAGCAAGCAAAGGATCTCGCGATGAGATTCGAGCTCTCACCGATGAATACGAAAAACGTCTCGCTGCCACTCGCGAAGAAGCGCAAACCGTCATCAGCACTGCTGTGACGTCCGCGCAGACTGTTCGCAACAAAGAGCTGGGAGCTATGAAAGATCGTGCTCGTAAACGTCTTGATGAGTCACGAGAACAACTGCAGTCTGAAAAGACCGTTCTCATCGATAACCTTGTCACCGAAGAAGCGCAGCTGGTGTCGCAAATCGTCGGTAAGGTCCTGAACGACCCGAGTAAATCGGTCGAAGTCAATTCGCAATCGGTTAAACAAGCACTGGAGGGAGCAGTCTGATGTTCTTCTTTGCCACAGAAACAGCTCACCACCAGATGGGTCTCATAGATGTCATCCTGGATTGGAAACTCAATGTAATCAACTGGTTATTGTTGGTTGCATTTCTTGTTTATGGATGGAACAAATTGGTTCCACCGAAACTGGCTCAGAGAGAGCAATCAATTAACGAGGCTCTGACTGTTGCCGAGCGTTCCAAACAAGAAGCTGACGCTCTTCTTGCTGAACAGAAGGACAGACTCGCTGACGCTGAGAAAGAAAGAGAGAAAATCGTCGACGAAGCCAAGGCAGTCGCAAAGCAACTGCAAGCAGATATCGAGTCTCAAACCAAGCGTGAAGTAGCGGATCTCGAGAAGAAAATGGAATCGGCGATTGCCAACGAAAGGCAGTTGATCATTACCGAAGTTCGCACTGCCGCAGTCAAAGCTGCGATGCAACTTTCCAGGCATCATCTCGAACAAAGCGTCACGGAAGCGGACAACAAGCGCTTGCTCACGCAATTTATGCAAGAGCTCGACAGCTTGGATAGCGGAAAATCGTATCCTCCGGGCACCGCAGTTGGTGCGACCGGAAGAAGCGAATAATTTAGTCGGAGGCACTGTAACTAAATGAAGGGTGAGTTGGCAGCAGTCGCAGCACAGTATGCAGAAGCAGTACTGGAACTCGCGGAGCAAGCTGGTCAGGGAGCTGACGAAAAGGTTCTCGACGATCTTAAACTTATAAATGCAGTGCTCGAACAAACTCCTGATCTCGTGGTGATCTTGAATCATCCGGCGATTGACGGAGAGCAGAAATCCCAACTGCTTCTTAAATCATTCGAAGGCAAAATCAGTGAAACCACTCAGCGGATGCTGCGCCTGCTCGCAGACCGCCGCCGTCTGGATACGCTGAAGCCGCTGGAAGAAAAGTACGCAGAACTTTTGAGAGCCCGCAAAAATATCGTGAGCGCAAAACTCACAAGTTCAAAAGAGTTGAGCCAATCGGAAGTCGCCGATATCAAGGCAAGACTCACCGAACACCTCGGTAAGAAATTGGAACTTGAAGTCGAAGTCGACAAAAGTCTTTTGGGCGGAGTCGTTCTTCGTCTCGGAGACCAGGTTATAGACGGAAGCTTGAAAGGCAAACTCGCAGTCATCGAAAAACAATTGACAGCGGTTTAAACCGAAACAGTTTTTCAAACGCATCAGATATGGTGCAGTTTAAAGAGTAAGGACACCGAATAACAGAGGTTAGGAAAACAAAATGGCAATCAGACCCGACGAGATTACCTCGGTTTTGAAGTCACAACTGGAGCAGTACAAGTCGCAGCTCAACGTCAGCAACGTCGGCAGCGTTCTCCAGGTAGGCGATGGTATCGCTCGTGTCTATGGCATGGAAAAAGCGATGTCGATGGAACTCGTTGAGTTCGCTGATCCGGACAAGACCATGGGCATGGTTCTTAACCTTGAAGAAGATAACGTCGGTGTCGTTATCCTCGGTGAAGGTCGCAAAATTTATGAAGGCATGGAAGTAAAAACGACGGGTCGTATCGCTTCTATTCCCGTTGGTGAAGCCATGCTCGGCCGCGTCATCAACTCAATCGGAACACCGCTTGATGGTAAAGGACCGATTGCATCGACCGAGTTCTCACCGATGGAAATCATTGCTCCCGGTATCGTAAAACGTAAGTCGGTTCACGAACCACTGATGACCGGTCTTACTGCTATCGACGCCATGATCCCGATTGGACGTGGTCAGCGCGAACTTATCATCGGCGACCGTCAGACAGGTAAAACTGCCATCGCCATCGATACGATTATCAACCAGAAGAATCAGCCTAACAGACCGATTTGCATTTACGTCGCAATCGGACAAAAATCGTCGAACGTCGGTCGGATCCACAAGATTCTCGAAGACCACGGCGCCATGGAATACTCGGTTATCATCCACGCCGCCGCGACCGATGCTCCGGCGCTGCAGTTCCTGGCACCATACGCCGGATGCGCAATCGGCGAGTACTTCATGAATAAAGGACAGCACGCTGTCGTTATCTTCGACGACTTGTCGAAGCATGCGCAAGCATACCGCGCTATGTCGCTGCTCCTCCGTCGTCCGCCAGGTCGTGAAGCGTTCCCTGGAGACGTATTCTATCTGCACAGCCGCCTTCTCGAGCGTTCGGCTAAATTGTCCGATGCTCTGGGAGCTGGCTCCATGACCGCTCTTCCGATTGTTGAAACTCAAGCCGGCGACGTATCCGCATACATCCCGACCAACGTAATCTCAATCACAGACGGACAGATCTTCCTTGAAACCGACTTGTTCTACGCCGGTATCCGTCCTGCTATCAACGCAGGTATCTCGGTATCCCGGGTAGGAGGCGCCGCGCAAACCAAAGCTATGAAAGCCGTAGCCGGTAAGCTTCGTCTCGACTTGGCGCAATTTAGAGAATTGGAATCGTTCGCTCAGTTCGCTTCCGACCTCGACAAAGCGACCCAAGATCAGATTCGCCGCGGGCAAAAACTGATGGAAGTTTTGAAACAGCCTCAGTTCCAACCGCTCAACCTCGCGGAACAAGTTTCGATCATCTACGCCGCTAACAACGGACTTCTCGATGATGTTGAAACCGGCAGCCTTCAGAAGTTCAAAGAAGAGTGGTTCAAGTATCTCGCTGCTCAGGCGAAAGATCTGTCTGCGAAGATCCTCACTGGCGACAAGCTCAGCGACGAAACAGAGAAAGAACTCAAAGAGCACGTCTCGAAGTTCAAGACCAATTTCTTCGTCAAATAGTTAAAGAACGATTCGTTCGGCCCGGCTCTCTGAGCCGGGTTTCCTGAGGTACTCAAGAATCAAATGGCAAACCTGAAAGCTATTCGTGGACGGATTAAAAGCGTCAAGTCGACGCAGAAAATTACGAAAGCAATGCAAATGGTGGCAGCTGCTCGAGTGAGAAGAGCGCAGGCGAGAACCCTTGCGACACGCCCGTTTACGAAGAAAATTATTCAGATGCTTCAGCAAGTCGTGCATGAAGCGAATGCGGTCGACTTGCAAGACATTCCGTTGTTGCATAAGCGCGAGCATATCAAACGAGTTGCCTTAGTCGTAATCTCGTCAGACCGCGGACTGTGCGGCTCTTATAACACCAACGTTTTCAAAGCAACCATCAAACGCATTCATCAGCTCAGAGCTGAAAACAAAGAAGTTGTTTTGATCACGATCGGTTTAAAGGCGACTGGATTCTTCAAGCGCATTAAAGAAGTAGAGAGAATCAAGACATACACGAACTTGCCTGCGATTCCTACTTTTGAGACTGCAAAGATGGTGGCAGATTATGCCAACCACCTCTACGTTCACGGTAAACCTCCGGAATCCGATCACAAGCCGGACTACGACGCTCCAGCTGATTTGAGCCAACGCGTCGATCAAGTTGAAATCATTGGAACTCGTTTCTTGAACCTCGGCAAACAAGAAACCGCCGAGTCCCAATTCTTGCCTGTACAACTTCCTGAAGGCGTCGATCACTTCCCGATGAGCGCCGAAACAATCTTCGAACCTACTCTTACCGAGTTGATGGAAGAAGAATTGATTCCCAAGTACGTCGACAACGTAATTTATCAAGCAATGCTCGAAGCTTCGGCTTCGGAGCTCGCTGCACGTATGAATGCTATGAGTAATGCAACTTCGAAAGCTTCTGAGCTGATTCAGGAGCTTACCCTTGTTTACAACAAGGCGCGTCAGGGCGATATTACGCAACAGCTCCTCGAGATTGTCGGCGGTGCCGAGGCTCTGAAGTAGCCTCGAAATTGACAGAACCATGTAAGGCGGGCGCTCCAAGATTGGGCGCCCGTTTCGCTTTTAAGAATTTAGGTACGGGGCGATGAGATTAATGTGAGATCGAATAGATATGCTGTTATGATAATGAAAACGATTATCATTCTTGCCTGGTGTTGGTATTTTCGATGACTTTACGTCTTTCGCTATGTCGTAATTTTGGAGCCGCTTTAGCCGCCGTCTTCGCACTTTCGATGGGCTATCCAGGCGACGTATTTGCACAGGAAGCTAGTTCTGCGACTACAGATAGGATAGAAACGTCCGCTCGAACGGTCACTTTCGGAACAGCCGCAACTACGGTTTCGGAAACCAAAACGCCCCTTGCTGAAAACCACGCAGAATCCAGGGAGACCCCGCCTGAGCCGAAGGGAAAGACGCTAGTTTTGAAGGGCGGGACCACCGATTCGTCAAGTTATGAAGACGCTCTTGCTATCGAAGCGCCGCAGCCGGAACTGCCTGCAGAACACAACGAGCAAGGGATTAAAACCAGCTGCTGCGCGCGATTTACAATCGAGGAAAACGGCAAGTTCTCAGTGCGGCTGGTTTCATCAACCGGCTCCCAGGAAGTTGATGACTTGGCTCTGGCTACGCTCAGGCGCTGGAAGTTCAAACCCGCGCAGTTGAACGGAAAAGCCGTAAAGTCGAGCCGCAAGATCAAGATTGAATTTGAAATTGAGTAGTTTTTAGTTCTGACTACTCTTCGATTGAGCTCATGACGCCACGCAAGCGTTGCCTGAACGTGTAGGAAGCATCTGTGCTTCTGCGGTTTAGAAACTCGGCGAACTCGAATTGTTTTCGAAGCGAATTACCTTCCGCTGCGCTCCTGGATTCCAACACTCTAGTGGACGGTTTACAAGTGCAAATCCAGGATGCGAAGGGTTGATTTGCCCGGTTTTGTGTAATATCATTTTGGAAATGAAAACGATTACCATTTTAAAACAGCCGCTAAAACGTCGAACTTTTGGCTGAAAGCAATAGCAGTCGTTTTCATACGGGAGTCGATATCTCTTATGCGGATTATTTAAATTCGCTACCAACCTGGAATCCGAAGTACTTATGAATAGTCGAGCAGTAGCAGTTCTGTTTGCAACCAGTTTGTTGATTCAACAACCTGCTCTGGCTCAGGATGACGGCAAGTTCAATTCGATTTTAAACTCAACATCCGGATCTACACTGGCACCAGCTTCGGTGGCAGGTGAGCAGACAAAACCGAAGCCCGCATCAATTACGGGTAAAATTACCGACCTTACTAAAGTCTCCCCCGTGCCCGGCGCCAGGCTGCTTCTGATCAAGGAAGGTGCTGAGCATGTTCGCAAGGAAGTTGATGTCGCCAATGATGGCACTTTTCGCGCCGACGATTTAGAAGCAGGGCGTTGGGAAGTTACGATCTCTGCGCCAAATATGCTTTCGCATACAAATACAATCGATCTGTCTTCCGGCGAAATTCGCAGCATGGATGTCGCGCTCGAAGAACTCGAAGCCGAAGACGTCATGCGGATTACAGGTAAGCGCTCGCTTGTTCATCCTGAACAAATTGGGAGCAGGACAAACGTCACGCATGACATTATTTATCAATACAAATCCGGAAACAGTCTCAAAGAATTGATTGAAACTACACCTGGAGTTGTAAACGATAGCTTCGGCAATATCATCGTTCGTGGTGAGCACAACGCCGTCAACTACGTCCTTGATGATGTGATTCTGCCGGAGGCTGCCGGCGTTCTACAACAGACCAGTTTCGTCACGCCGCGCTCGCTGCAATCATTCGCGATGGACATTGGTGGTTACAAGGCGTCGGATGGTGGCGGACCGCTTGGAGCGGTCGCCCGCATGAAGTCTCTGCCCGTAAGTGCGAAGCCGAGCCTGACCATTGGTCAGCAACTTGGTGGACCGATGCAGGGCAACATTTACTATAATGCCAGTGGTGCTTTTAGCCAAGATGAAACTTCGAAACTGAACAAACTGCGATTTGAAACTTCCGGCTCGTTTCGCGGAGCCGCGCTCGGGCTGCCCCCTCCGACCAGAAATTTCAAGCATGATGCACGCGCCGACATCAACGTTCTATCGAAGCTCGAGTATCAATTGTCGGAGCGCGATAGGTTTCGTTTGACTCTAGGACTGAACCATTCGTGGCTGCAGGTGCCGACTTCCAGGCTGTCGTATCGTGCTGGCGTTCGAGCCAGCCAGTACGACGCGCAAGACTATTTGATCGCAAGTTACAAACACACCTTCGAAAAATGGTTTGACGAAGCCAATCTTCATTTGGTTAACGCTTTTTACTACGAAGGCTACAAAAGCCGAAACGTCTTCGATCCCGATCCTGTGATAAACGGAGGTCAGCCTCTATGGTCAATCGCGCCGGATGCGAGTCGGTTCAATTATGCGTTTAGCGCGCAGGGAAACATCATCAAGACGTATCGGAACACACATCGTTTGGAGGCGGGTTTCCTCTCAGAGGCACGTCCTGTGAGAACGAACTTCAGCGCAACCTATTACAACGCAGACCCTTTCAATCCTGACGTTCCGTACGGCGCAATCATCAGTCCCTTTACAGGAACGACCGCTGGTCCGCAGTTCAGTCCCGGGACCGGCAAGGTAAAGGGTTTCCGCTACCTGCAGAGTGCATATTTCCAGGATACCTGGCGACCGACGACCGGAATTCTAAAAAGACTAACTCTTGATGCGGGTGTTCGTGCGGACGTGTACCATGGCGTGTTCGGCAACACGAACCGGGTCGCGCAGACTTTGCTGACGATTCCCGATATTCCGGCTTTTTCTTCGTTCCCATTCCAAACGCAAAAAGTTACCAACGCTCAGGCAAGCGGTCGCTATGGCGGGTCGTTCGTACTGACACCAAATACGGTGCTCCGAGGATCGTTCTCGAACCTATTTATGCCACCACCCGTAGATGTGTTCGCTGTTCCTCCGGATGTGAATTCGATTGTGAACGGTGTATTTACAGGCACGTTGCGTCCGATGCAAGCAACTCGCGGCTGTCTTGCTGATACCAGTATTGAGCAGCAAATCGGACCGCGGTTTATGACGCGTACAAACTTGTTCTACAAAAAGCTGAAGAACTACGGTGACTCAGGAGTCATCGGAAACAGTCCTCTGTACAACCGTCAAACAATCACAGGCCAGGAAGCTTATGGCGTTGAAACCCGTGTTGAGTTGAAACCGACCCGCGACGGCTATGGCTTCAACGGTTTTATCTCCAACACTTGGCAGATTGCCCTTCTACGCGGTCAAAAAGGCGTTAACGGTGGCATCTATGATCAGGCTGAAGCGCTCATTGAGGACAAATATCCGGATCACGACAGGCGAGAAACTCTCACCGCCGCTGGTGGCTTTACTTCTCGAAGAGGTTGGTGGGTATTAGCTGACTATAAGTTCATGACTGGTCTACAGGACGGTCGCGATCCTGAACTTTACGGACCTCATCCTAAGCGCACACCGTACCTGAACATTTTTGGTGTCAGCGGTGGCTATAAGGCGCCTGAGGCGTTCACCGCAAAACATCGTTGGATGCCGGACACCATCGATGTGCGTTTGGAAAACTTGTTCAACAATCGCCTTCCGACAAACCTGGGAAGTCCGTTCCAAGGTACTCGTTTCTTGCAGCCGTTTAATTTCCTCATAGGCTGTTCCTGGCATATAGGCAAACAACAGTACCGATTGAGCCAGAACCCGAACACGCCGACGCAACCCAAGATTGCTCAGTTGGTCTCAGGGAAAACGCTGTCATCGCCTTAGGACGCTGTATGGCCTTGGCTAAGCTTAAGAACGCTGAAATGGTCGTGGATTACTAAGATTGAAACGCCGCCGTGGTCGTGAGAATTAAGCTTCACCACATGTAGTGGCGCTGTGGAATACAGCGATGCCGCCTGAGTACTTTGGCGTCCAATAATTGCGGAGCAAGGTTTCTTTCAATCGTGTGATGTCTGATGTATATCTTCCCGTGCGGCTCGATCCTTGGGTTTTCATAAGGTTGGCAACCTCTTCTTAATAGACGCAGGTAAAGATATAATCAAGAGATGGTCGAAAGCCTCTCTTCCCACAAAGTAGTCAAAGCCCCAGCTGACGCAGACGAGTCGGATATCGTCGCTTGCATTGCTGCTGTGACGGCGTACATAAAGGCCGAGGAAGAGGAACTGGCTGCGGCGGTCAATTGCCATAAGAAGGAACAGTTGTCGCCCTGGGGGCAGGTTGCTTTGTTAGAAGGTGTTCAGCATTTCGTTGCGAGCCACGCTGTTGCAGACGTCTCGAAGTCCAATTCGAAGAGTAAGAACCTGTCTTTATGGCGTAATTTTCCGGCAATTTTCTGGGGCGCATTGAGTCTGACCGGGTTGCTAACCGGATTCGGCGCGCAGGCTGTTTATGCCGACCCTATCGACTTGAACGCCGAACAGAGTCTCAGTGACGACGTGACCTATACGGCGCAGGTCTCGCCGCGCACAGGCTGGCGGCCGGCTTCGCCGCCTGTCGTCCCGAACAGCTTTAAATCATCTCCAGTCATCAAAGTGGCTCTGGCTGTTGGAGTTGGTGATATCGCGATTGATGCCATCGACGGTGCCCAAGTCCTGGATATGTCATCCGGGCGACAAATCGCGCAACTGCAGCCGTTAAGCCAATGGCGGGTCGGCTCACGCACCATTAGTGGTGCACCGGCAATTGCCTTCACAGGACGTCGCGATGTCGACCAGTACCTGGTTGCTACAGGCGATCAGTTGAAGCCTGCCACCGAAAGAAATGTAGCCTTCTTCCCATCTCAGTTTTTGGGACCGCCGGCGCTTAAAGCCTTCCAAGCCGCTCAGCAGAATGGGACGGTCGCGAAGAAAACGGCGACTGCTTCGATTGTCGTTTGCTGCGGACCCCAAGCACCAGTTGTGGTATCACCAGGAACTCAAGCGCAAAACCTTCTGACACCAGGCGCGGTATCATCGAGTGTCGCCAACTCTGCATCCGCCGCAACGTCCCTGCCTTTCGCACCGCCTAGAACCGCAACTGCACCGCGGTCCGGTCCGGCTCTGGAAGAGGTTGAAGTCGATGATATCGACATTGATGAGGATGAGGAGCGGGCAAGCAATTCTGCCACTTCGCAGGCAGGCAACGCAGCATCTTCCGGGCAATCTCAATTCGGTGGTATTACTAACGGTGTCATAATAACTCCCAACGTTACCGGCGCGAGTGGGTCGCAATCGGTTTTCAACCTGAACGGCCGCTTGTATCGTGGTTCGCTATGGGTAAAACCGGAGACCGTGAAAGACAAGAACGGTGCCTCTGTGACCAGGCTCACCGCGATTAACGTCATCGACCTCGAAGACTACCTGATGTCGGTTCTGCCTTCTGAAATGCCGAGCTCTTGGCCGCGTGAGGCTCTGAAAGCGCAAGCCATCGCTGCCCGCTCCTACGCGATCGCGAATCTCGGGAAGTATCGCTCTAAAGGATATGATGTTCAGGCGACTGTCATGGACCAGGCGTACCGCGGAGCGAGTGCGGAGACGCTCGCGAGTAACCGCGCGGTTTCTGAGACGAACGGGATTGTCATGAAGCATGCGGGTAAAGTCGTTCCGGGCTTCTTTCACAGTTCATCTGCAGGTCACACAGACGTCGCCGAGCACGTCTGGACCAAGGAAGTACCTTATTTGAAGTCCGTGCCGGATGTAGACCACAAGTCAAAGTACGTGCTCTGGGAGCGGAAGTTCCCGATCACGCAAATCGACGGCTCTCTCGGTAAGGATGTGGGAACGGTGCTGGGGCTTTTCCCTGTGCATCGCAGCCCGGCTGGTCGCGTGAAAAACCTGCTGGTGATAGGCACTAAAGGAAGCACATTTGTTTCAGGCACTGCTGTGCGCCAGATGTTCGCGCTTCCCAGCACGAATTTTAATGTATTGGCTTACCAGGACTCGTATCTGTTTAAGGGCCAGGGCTTTGGGCATGGTCTGGGAATGTCTCAATATGGCGCTCGGGGTCTTGCGGAGCACGGCTATAATGCGGCCCAGATTTTGACGTATTACTATAAAGACGTAACCTTTGAGCAAATAGTCGAGACACCTGCGCTTTAATCAGAGATACTCTATAAAAGCACTCGTAGTTGCTCGAGCTGCTATGACTTTTTTCCCTTCAGGACTCCTTGTAGATGAATCTGGATTTTGTGATGTGGGTACTCGCCTGGCTCTTGATGATAGGCATCATCAGCCTTCTCGTGATTGTCCATGAGTGCGGGCACTTTTTAGTCGCTCGATTTTTTGGTTTCCAGACGCCAGTGTTTGGCATCGGATTGCCGGTCGGACCGCACATTGTCGTCGGTCATAGGTGGGGAACCCAGTTCCGGATTCACTATGCGCTGCTCGGCGGCTATGTTGCAATCCCTGAGCTGGGCGACGAATCGCAGGTTGACGCTGAAGCTTACGGTGTTCCGCTTAAACCATTCAAAAAGTTTCCAATCTGGCAAAGAGCGCTTGTGGCAGTTGCTGGCGTAAGTTTCAATGTTCTGTTCGCATACTTAATTATGTTCATGATGCTCATGATTCAAGGCGAACCAACGTATCAAACATTCACGCCCGGCACCATCGATTCGAATCCAATCGCCAAGAACGCCGGTGTCAAGGCTAACGACGTAATCGTCAGTATCAACGACGAGAAGGTCAACGACTCGAATGATGTTGTAAGCATCCTCGGAAGGCACAAATCTGAGCCGGTTACGCTGCATCTATTGAGAGCAGATAAACCGATTGATATCACGCTTACACCTAATGCGAGCGGAAAAGTCGGCATGATGCTGGATGTGAAACCGCTGGGCTTCAAGCAAATCGAAAAGAGCCCGCCTGAAATCGCGGTCATGGCCGGAGACCGGCTGGGCAAGCTGACGGGCGGTATGCTTCAGGCTCTCGGCATGATGGGTCAGGGAATGTACAACTGGGCGACTCACATCGGGCAGCCCGCCACGAAGAAAGCTGAAAATTCCGTCGGACCGGAGAACATGCACGGCATTCTTGCGGTCATGAAACTGGGCGCTGACATTGCCAAAGAGCAAGACTGGAACCAGCTTTTCGTCTTCACGATTTTGATCAGTATGGACCTTGCAATCGTTAATCTGTTGCCGTGGCCCGCACTCGATGGCGGGCACCTGGCGTTCATGTTTATAGAACTGGTACGCGGAAAGCCAATGGGAGAGCGTGCTCAGGGCGAAATCTTCAGATGGGGCTTATTGAGTCTTTTATTGTTGATGGTCGTGATTATGGTCAATGACGTAAGCGCACTTGTCACCGGAAAGCTCGATTACAAGGCTAAAGCCAAGCAAGCAGCCCAGGATAAAGCCAGGGAAGAAGCAAAAGGCAAGACGTCTTCAGGAGATGAAACGAAGGCGCCTGACGGCACTGCAGTTCCTTCAGAAGAGACAAAAGCGCCGGTTGCAGTTCCTTCTGGGGAGCCAACGGCGCCGGCTGACGGCGTGGACGCTCCATCGCAAGATCCTAAAGCTCCCGCTAATGCAGCCGACGAGCCTGCGAAAGCTGATGAAAAAGAAGACTCGGATAAGACCTCTGTCGACGCGCCAAAAGGAGCAAAATAGCCATGCCTAGTTATGACTACCGTTGTACCGATTGCCGTGAGCCGTTTACCGTAGAACGCTCAATGAAGGATAGTACTGAAACCAATTGTGAGCACTGCGGAAGCGAGAATGTTTCCCGCATTTGGAATATGTTCATCCGCTCGAGTGGTATCACTCAAGACGTCGGGCAGGGTCGCAGTTCAGCTCCGGCTCCATCGTCGGGCGGTGGGTGCGGTTCTTGTTGCGGTGGCGGCGGCTGCTGCTAATCGGCGGAGCTTGTGCTTAAACACCTCATTCGCTATGTTTCACACGCATCAACGAGCGCACAAGTTTTCGCGCATCAAAACTCACACATGAGCGTGCGCTAGACTTTCATGACCTGAAAGTCTACGGCGCCCAACCGTTTTGCGACATTCTTTTCGTCCGTGATCAAATAGTCGAGATCCGAGATTGCGCAGAGCGTGTAATGTAGCGAGAATCCAAGTTTCTCTTTGCCTGATACGATTGCCAGCTCAGATGCTCTTTTGATAAACGCGGTCTTGACCATTGAATCCTGATAGTGGCTTACAGTAGCGCCATTCTCCCTGTTGAGTCCTTGCACGCTGATTATCGCCAGGTCGGCGGTAAATCGTTGTATGGCGGTGAGAACTTCGGGACCTTCGTTGATTAGAAGCTCGGGAACAAGAGTGCCGCCCAGGAGAATGACTTTGGACGTCCGGCAATTCGCAAAGGCGATTGCGTTTGCGGCGCTGTGTGTCACGAATGTGGCGTTTAAACCTGCTGGTAAAAACTCGGCGATTAATTGAGTAGTAGTTCCGCCGTCGATGAAAACGAGCATGCCCGGCTGAATCAGCTTTGCTGCTTCGGACGCCATTTTTCGCTTCCCTTCGAGATTTAATTCGATGCGCGCCGAATATTCGAATGGTACAGGGCTGATCGCCATAGCGCCGCCGTGAACCTTTTTCAGTTTCCCGCTCTCCGACAGGTCTTTGAGATCTCGGCGGATGGTGTCTTCTGAGACGTTCAATTCGGAGGCGAGTTCGAACGATGAAGCTTTGCCCTTCACATTTAAGTGGTTGAGAATCCACTGTCTGCGTTCTTCAGTGAACATGCGCCTTCACATACCCTTGCGTTTTTGTGCCGATTTGTGCATGATTATACACGAAATGTGCACGAACGGGAGGCAAATATGAAAAGAATAGCGATCGATATGGACGAGGTCATTACGGACGCTCTTTCCAAGCACGTTCGTCTTTACAACGAGCACTTCAATAAGCAGGTAATCATTGATGAACACCTGGTTGGTCTATCGCTTCGCGAATTTGCCGAAGAGCATGAACGCCTTAAAGTGCGCGAATTTGTCGATGATGAAATGTTCTTCGCTGAAATGGACGTTTTGCCGGGGGCGCTTGAAACTTTGGAAGCTCTCTCTCATGAAAACGAGCTGTTCATCACAACTGCGGCCATGGAAGTTCCTTACTCATTTCGCGCAAAGTATGAGTGGCTTTTGAAGCACACACCATTCATCGACCCTATGAATTTTGTCTTTTGCGGCGACAAATCGATCGTGCAGGCCGATTTCTTGATCGACGATAATGTCCGTCACTTCAAGCGTTTCAAAGGCACCGGCTTGCTTTTCGATGCACCGCACAATAGATATGTCGATTACAATCCTCGCATGCTTGGCTGGTCGGATGTGGCAAAATTTTTTGGCGTGAGCGTCAAAGAAAAAGCGGTTTGCTCTTAAGTTTTGCCTTGAACTTTGTTAGAGTGATTATGTCGCTGGGAGCTTTTTTGAAGTCTGGGAACTTCCTCAAAACGAGCAGCGTCGTAACGACTCAATTGTAGAAACTGCTTTCTCAAGTTGGTCATGAAGCGGATTATCAAACAAGCAATCAATATGCTACTCAGCGCTGCATTTGCGCTGAGTTCGATTGCTGTTGGAAGCGCGTCCGCCTGCTCCGTGTCTGGTGCCGCCGTTGTTGCTGAGAAGATGACGATGGCGTGTTGCATGCAGCATAAAACGACAGGCATGAATAATGTTTGTCATTGCAGCATGAAGCAGGCGCCCGCCAGTGCTCCGCAGACCATAAGCACCACGCAAAGCATTGATGCGCATCTTCCCGCAGTCGAAGCGCCGGCACCAAAATCGTTTGTCGCGTTTCGTCAGGAGCCGCTCAACTCACAGTGGCTCGCACTGGATTGCCGGTTGCGCGCGCCACCACCACGGCTTTATATATTGAACTGTGCCTTCCTGAGTTAAATCATGGGTGTAAATCGCTGAGCCAGTGAGCTTTAGCGAGATCGTCGTACCCATATTTAATTTCAGGAGTATTTCTATATGAAACGTATTATTTTTTCGTTGCTCGTTATTTTGTCCTTTCTCGCCTTCAATCCGATGTTGAATGCCGCGACCGCAGCTGACAAAGCTAAGACCGGCGCTGCATGCAGTCACAGTGACACATGCAAGAGCTGTCAAAAAAGTTGCGAAGATGCATTGAAGTATTGCCTTTCAAAAGGCGGTAAGCATGCTGAGAAAGCGCATATCGACGCCTTGAAAGATTGCATCGCGATGTGCAAAGTCTCTGCTGACCTCGGTTCTCGTAACTCGAGTTTGCTTCCGAAGATCAGAGAAGTCTGTGCTGAGGCGTGCAAAAAGTGCGCTGCAAGCTGTGAAGCTCTCAACGATCCCAAGTTGAAGGATTGCGTCACTGCCTGCAACGAATGCGAGAAATCCTGCACCAGCAGCACAGGATCGTCGTGCTGCACTGATGGCAAGGACAGTAAAAAAGCGAAGTAGTTAACTATTTCAAAAAACACGACAAATCGGGAGTGCGATAAACACTCCCGGTTTTCGCGTGCGCGGTCCAAGTTCGTTGAAAAAGGCGGCACCGGATATGGTGTCGCCGATTCGCTCGATGAGTTTTGATGCGCGCAATTCTAATAGCGCTGCCGGTACTGCTTAGACGCGATATTGCTGTCTAGCCCTGGCGTGCTTCGTTTACTAGCACTCGCCAGCGAGCCGATTCTTTGAGATTTTTGACGGTGCCGGTTCCCGCCTCATAGAACTTTGCGATCTTATCTTGCGCTTCAATTACGCCCTGCTCTGCAGAAAGTTTGTACCAGTCGAATGCTTCGTGTAAGTCTCTTTCGACTCCGGAACCATCTTCGAATAATTTTCCAAGCAAGCATTGAGCGCCAGGGTCTGAAGACATGGAGAGCGCGAGCTTGTACGCTTCGTTGTATTGACCCTTTTCATATGCATTGTAGGCGTCATAAAGCAGTTTTACCGGCGCAATTGCACGCAGCAGGCGCGGTCTTGTGCGCAGGTCCACGGTCGGCGAAGTTGTAAGCAAGAGCCCGTCTTCGTCTGAGCCGATAATATTTACCTCGACCTGTTCGCCTCGTTGAAAGACGTGGTCAGATGGCAAAAAGCCGTGGCGCGGGTCCTCAGGCAGCGAAAGCCGGTATCCGCCAATGTCGGTGGCCTTCACCGTTCCGGTGATGGACTGCCCTGGCTTGTAATTTGGTAGGGGTTTGGGATTCCTGGTATTTTTGGACATTTATTTCAACTTTGAATTCTGGACATAGAGATCCTTCCCCGTAAATCGAATAGGTAAGCGTTAATCTGCGGACAGTGTTGCTCAGGCAACGTTTTCCAAGGCGCGATATCATGAACGTTGTCGTATGGTTTATATTGGCAACCCGGCGCTCGGGTGATTTTCGATAAAGAGGAATGCAATGAACCTTTTCCGGTTTGAACGGAACCCGCATACCATCAACTTTTCCGATGTATCGAGGTGCGCGTTGAAAACGGCAGGCGTTTTTGTTTTTGCTCTAATAATGATGGTGAATTCGATCGCGTTCGCTCAGCAATACAACAACCCCAATGCGGGCGGGCAGAATCCGGGGAAGGCCCAGGAAATTTTTCAGAAAGCGAAACAGGCTTTTGCTGCCGGCGATTATGCGGCGGCAGTAAATTTGCTGGAACTCGCCAAGAATTACAATCATTCCGATAAAAACGTCATACATATGCTCGCGCTCGCGTACGCTGAGCAGGGCGACAATTACAATGCGATGCTATGGTTTAGATCGGCTCTCAGTCTCGATTACAACTTTCTCGAGGCTCGCAACAATTACGGCATCTTTCTGAATAAAACCGGAAAGCAGAAGGAAGCTAAAAAAGAATTCGAGACCTGCATTCAGATAAACCCAAACTATGCAAACGCTCATTATGGGCGGGGTTCCATCCTTAAAGATCAGGGTGATCTGGATGGTGCGATTGAAGAATTTCGTACGGCGATTCGTTTGCGCCCGCAATATTACGAGGCGAGGCGCGATCTCGGTTTATGCGTCTATGAGAAGTACAACAGTGGTGCGCTGAAGGACATCAGCGAGTCGGTCGAACAGTTGCGAAGCGCCGCGAAGCTGGTCCCGCGCAGTCCTATGATTCACTACTACCTGGGCACTATCTGGTGTGCGCAGGGAAATCTGGATGAGGCTGAGAAGGAATTCCGAGTAACGCTGATGAACGATCCGCAGCATGGCGCCGGGCATTATGAGCTCGGGAAGCTGCGTTACTTGCGCGGCGACATCGATCGTTGTATGGATGAAATGGGCGCGGCTCTCAAGGTAAACCCGACGTACACTGAATCTAAGCAGTATCCGAACATCAATCGCAAGGAAACGAAGACGTATCTCGCCAAGTGTAAGGAGCTGAAACACTATTATCCGGCGGCGATTCGCGATTGGACCGAAGTCGCATCGCAGACGAAATCAAACAGTGAAATCTTGTCTCACATCAAAGAACTACAGCGCCTCGAGCAGCGCAAGCAGAAGGCTAGTGGCAAGAAAAACGCGCCGGTGTTTGACGAGGATGAGGTCAATTCTCTGATTATCCGCGGTACCGAGGAAGTCGACGAGGGGAACTATCAGGGCGCCAAGGCGACCTTTAACCGCGCCCTTGAGATCAATCCTAATTGCTGGGAGGCGTATCAGCATCTGGGCGGAATTTTGGAACAGGAGGGCGATCTGACTCGCGCTTCCCAGAGTTATCAGAAGGCGATGGAACTTGAACCGGCTTGTTGCGGGCTTTATTACAACATGGGTTATGTGCTGGAAAAGATGCGCCTGCCTGTGGAAGCGGGACGGATGTATAAGCGTTATCACGATTGTGACGGTCGTTATCCTTACGACCCTAAGCACATCACGCAGCTTCAACTGGAAGATGTTCGTCAGCAAATGCGTGAGCGCTCGAAATAAATCGCTGCATCCATCGCCACTTTATTGGTTCGCCTGCTATCATTTGCGAAGATCATGATTTCTCATGACATCGGTTGTTCGGTCTGACACAGTTAGATTCGGCGGAACGCTCGAATCCTCATCTGGAGATTTCGCTACATGGGCAAAGCCGTCTCAACGCTGACGCTGCAGAAGTACAAAGAAGATGGTCGCAAGATTGTTTGCCTGACCGCCTACGATTATTCGACCGCGAAGATTTTGGATCGCGCGGGCGTGGATGTAATCCTCGTCGGCGACAGTCTTGCCATGGTGGCTCTTGGGCATAAAACCACTCACGCCGTCACCGTCGAAGAGATGTTGCACCACACCAAGGCGGTGACCAGAGGCGCTGAATTCGCGCTTGTGGTGGCTGATTTGCCGTTCATGAGCTATCAAGTCGACATCACTCAAGCGATCACGAACGCCGGCCGCTTTGTCAAAGAGGCTCAGGCACAGGCTGTTAAGCTGGAAGGTGCCAGCGAACATAATCTTCAAATTATCGAACGTCTTGTTGGAATGGGTATCCCCGTGATGGGGCACCTGGGCTTTACTCCTCAGTCTATTCATGGACTGGGTGGAACGCGAGTTCAGGCGCGCAATGCCGATGACGCGCTTAAGTTACTTGCTGAAGCAAAGGCTCTGGAAAAAGCGGGTGTCTTCGCAGTCGTTTTGGAGATGGTACCAACCGCGGTGGCGCGCGCAATAGCTAAGCGCTTAACGATTCCAGTCATCGGAATCGGTGCCGGAGTAGACTGCGACGGACAAATTCTTGTGACAGACGACTTGCTGGGCAAGTACGTTGATTTTAAACCGCGTTTTGTTCGGCGTTATGCAAGTCTCGATGAAGTCTGCACTGAAGCGATTCGCTCATATGCGCAGGATGTGATGAGCAGCGCGTTTCCGACCGATACTGAATCATTCGCTTTCCCGGAAGAAGAAGAAAAGGTGTTGCTGAAGAAGTTGGATGCTCAGCCAGTCGGCTAAGAACGTCGCACGCCCTTGTTTTCCGCTGCTTTCATTATCCTCTTATTCCTGAGCAGCATAAGTCTCAAAATTTGATTCCGCATGGGAATTTCGGATACCTAATCAGAATCCGGGAGATACACGAGCCACAAGCCACGAGCCAGAATCGGTCTCATATGCCGGAAGCGTCCTCGGTCGGCAGATGGCGTCCTCGGTGGTGGCTCGGTCGGCAACGGCGTCTCGAGCGGCTTCCTCGCATGGTGGCTCGGTCGGCAACGGTGTCCTTCGGCGTGGCGGGCGCTAGCTATTTTCGTAGGCCTTCGCCTTGTTGTTGCATGCGGCGGAGTTCGTTGTAGTCGATGGTCGATGGTTTGCGGTCGCTGAGACCTTTCATCCAAGGATCGACTGGTTTCGGAATGTCACGCGGGCTGCCTGCGTTCTTGCCATCGCCGTTCGGAACGACGACTTTGTCGGCAGGGAGATCGACCGGACGACCTTTGGTGTCTCGATTTGGATCTTGCGCCTCGACAGGAGCGATGCCACCACCTGTAGCATCAGCCGCGACTGGCGTTGCGCCGGCTTGTTTGCGTCCTTCGTTGATTAGCGATTGTACTTGAGAGCCCGGAACATAGGTCGAGAACATATCTCTTCCCAGAGCCATTCCGCCGTAGCCGTAGATAAAGCGGTCCCGTCCGGACCAATCGCGTACTCCCGAGATTGCGCTGCTCAAACTCTTTCCAGTGTGGCGGGCAGCAAGCGATGGATTGAGAGCCAGTTGAGAAATGGACGGTTTTGCATTGATCGGTGCGATGTGCGGGTCACCTTTGGTGTGGAATTGCAGTTCCAGGTAATCTGACACACGGTTCACTTCGGCGTTGACTTGTTCTGCTGTCATGCCTTTGTCCATGAGCCGCAGAGCTGTAGGCATGGCTGAATTCTGCAGCTGAATCATGGTGTAGTCTTGTGTGTTGAATGAAATGGACTCCAGTGGTTTCTTGTTCACGATCACATCGACCATGAGGCTGGACAACTGATCCATCTTCTTCATCTCAGTGGGCAAATGCGGCAGGATGTCCGCGAAGGTCTTGCCTTTGAGCGCGTCCAGAGGCGTGTTCAGCTGGGCACTTACGAGGTGAGGAATAACCGCGTCGAGTTCCGCCCGCGAGATTGTAATCTTCTGACCGGGGTTGTCGATACTCGCCCAGACGTAGTCTTTTTCGCCACGTGATCCGACTTCGGCATAAGCGTCAAGCTGTTTGGCGTATTCCATGATGAGCGGATCGCCTTCGCCGCGCTGGCGTAAAACTTCGGCTATCAGCTTCGGTCTGAAGGTGTCGATGGAGTGAACCTCGATTCCCATCGGGTTTTCGGCGCTAGCCATTTCTTTACCGAAAACGTTTCTCGTCTCTAGCTTGCCATCTTGACGCAGAGCCTGGAGCAAGACACCGAGGGTGGTGCCGCCGTTGGGTCCGGTATAGGCAGCGCCGCCGATATCTGCCGTGTTCTCGTTGGCTTGCGCTTTGAGGATACCGATGACCAGGTCGAGTTTCGACATTTTGCCATGACCTGGCACATCGACCATCTCGCCGGACTTGTCTCCGAGCGCTTTGCGAACGGTTCCTTCGATGACTTGCTCCCGGATTGAATCGGGGAAACGCATGATGCCACCATACTGGTTGTGATTGTTTTCGTGACCGTTGATGCCGGCACGCAGCATCCGCAGGTTTTGCATGTTGCGCGGCCATTGCACGAGGTCGACGTCCCAGACGCCCTGGATTTCCGGAATCGTGTGCGGACCTGCTCCGTTGTCGCGCGCGACCAGATTGAGCGGCGGGTTTTTGGCAGACAACACTTCGTCTGCCGGAATATTTTTCTGGTTCATTCTTGTCTTGGAACCGGTGTAGAGTTCCAAACTGAACAAGTTCATGCTGTGAACATTCGCGCCTGTAGGACCGAGATCCGCAGACATCTGTCCAATAGCTGCATCTCTTCCGCGGAAAAACAGCGGCGCTACTTGTTGAAGTTTTTGCGTATCGCCACCGACTTCGTTGGCAAGTCCGACCATCTGGGTGAGCCATTCTCGGTAGCCCGGGTCAAGCGCCTTGTGGTTCGGATTGAGCGCGGCATGAACCGGTCCGACCGATCCTTCAACAAGATCTATGACTTGTTGCTGCTCATCGGTGAGCTTGTTCATCTCGTCTTTCGCCATCTTCGCGAGCAATTCGATATTTTTCGGATTGACCTCGGCCGCGATGCGCGCTGCCAGTTCCGGTGTGCTTCCGGGAACCGGAGTGTTGTCCGTGGGTTTCGCGGTAGCGTCTGCCGATTTCGGTTTAGCCGCTGAGGCCTCGCCTTCCGCTTTCACGAATTCCGAAATCTGCTCGGACGTCATCTTCCGCGGATCTTTTCCGGCGAGGAAGATGCCGATGGTCTGGTCGAAGCCGATTTCTTTGCCGTCGGTCGTTCTGATTCCATGCTTATGCATGTTGTGGCTGTGAAGGATGCCTTCGTACTCACCATGCGCCTCCTGGGCCTTCGCCATTTTTTGCTCGAAGGTCAAAGGATTTTCTTTTGCCGAATTCAGTCTGCCGGATAGTTTGTCGGCGAGCGTTTGCGTGCCTTTGTCGACTGCGTTGCCCAGGCGGTTGATTTGCCTGCCGAAGAAATATTTATCGCTGCCGAGATAATCACCCTTGGCGGTTTCGAAAGCGTTGAACTTTTGTTCGCCCAGTATGCCCTTCATGCCCTTCTCGCCGAGGCGCTCGCCGTGCATGGCGATCTTCATGCCCCAGTATGAATCCCAGGCAAACATGCCGAGTCCGTCGCCCATCTTTTGAGCGGCGGCGTTGACCTGTGCGTGGTCTTTAGCGTCCCATGCTTCGGAAAAACCTTTTGCGACCGGAACTGCTGCATCGCGAACCATAAAGTAGGTGAACGCTGTTGCCGCGGCGGCTCTTGCCGCGCCTGCTTTCGGCAGTGCGATTCTCATGGCCACACCGAGTGCAAGAGCGGTGCTGCCTTTTTCGATCGCTTGCACCGGATGCGTAATGTCATGCAGAGCTGTGTTGACTACACCGGGAACCGCATATCCTGCGCCTTCGACGGTGAGGAGTCCGAGGCGGGCTAAGCGGTTGTTTTCAACAATGTGATCTAGAGCGGTTGTTTTCGGGTCTACTGGGGCGACATTGCCATCGAGCCCGTTGGCTCGCAAAATGTTTTGAACGCGGTCGCCTTCCGGGCGAACATTCAGCAGCAGATCATTTGCTTGCGCCTGCAGGGCGTTGGGCTGCGCGTCCTTCGCGTCGTTGCCGCCCATCAATACTTCCTGCGATCGACTCTTGCTCGTGGTTGCCGTGTCTCCAGTGTCACCCATCTATAAGCACTCCTTGGCGATTCCATAAAAGCATGCGAACACGGACGGCGCACCCGTCCTGTCTCAGCGGTTCCCCGCCGTTCATACTAATAAGTTAATTGAAGCGCCCCCTGTTGGAAAGGGGGGGAACTACGAATGAAGTCGTAGAACCCGCACGAATTAATTAGCGATATGGAAATTCAGCGCTGGATACGATCGCGCCCGATTAATCACGTTGCCCAAAGAAGCTGGCATAATTCTCATTTGTAATCTGCCAACCCGGGTCGTTGACAAGGGTTTTGGGATTTCTTCGGGGGTTGCATCGTTTTCCTGTTGAAAACGACTTCTGGAGATTCTGCGGCGACGGGCTTTTTTCGGCCGGCGAAGGCTGTTCGGGTCGACCGACAAAAGTCTTTCAATACATAGGATTGAGGGTGAGTGAATTGACGGAAAAGAAGCTTACGGAAGAAATGAAGGATCGCCTGCGAGGCGCCATCTGGGGGGCTTGCGTGGGTAGCTCGCTGGGCGGGAGCTGTGTTGGGCTCAACCACAAAGAAATTCTTGCTACGGCGGGGATTTCGGTGCTTCGGGACTTCGTTCCTGGGCTTTCGAAGAGCCAGATGCCGGACCACAAGCCAGGCGATATCCACGCCGACGCAGAGCTGGGGCTAGCTCTGGCGGAAACACTCATCGCTTCAGGTGGGAAGCTGCCGCCCGAAAGTCTCAAGGGGCGATACACTCAGCTCCTCGAGTGCAATGATTTTCTGGAAGGGGGACCTGGTCCACTCTGTCTGGCTGCGCTTCGGCGTATGGCGGACGACAGCCCGCTCGTCGATGACGAACCGGAAAGCACCCATGTAAGCGGTGCCGCGCGAGCCTTTCCGATTGGCTGCCTGCCGATTGACGACGATGCTCGCAAAGAAATTGCCATGACGCAAGCGGGGATGTCACACAGGCACCATGCGGTTTCGGCCGCGGCAGCCGTCATAGCCGATATCATTCATCACTTCATCTGCGGTCAGCGACTGGATTCGGTCGATGAAGTGCGTGAATTCGTATCTAAGGAATTCGCGCTTGCAAAGGGTATCGATGAACGCTTCGCCGACTTCTGGGACGATATCGCCCCTGACCTTGATTACACGAAGCCGGCTGATGACCTTCCGTACTCGCTTGTTAACGTGCAATCCAGCGTTAACGAATGCGTCCCCACCTCTGTCGGCATTTTTCTTATCTTCCGCCACGATCTGGAAGAGGCTGTTTGCGCAGCGGCCCGCGTAGGTGGCGACACCGATACTGCTGCGTGCATTGTGGGCGCGCTTTCAGGTGCCTACCATGGCGCCAAGAAGATTCCGGCCCGCTGGATGGAGCAAATAAAGGAACGCGATCGAATCGAAGCCGTAGTTAACGGTTTGATAGATTTATGGGATTAATTAATCGCAAATCCTGACTACTGGTTTATGATTCCTAGCTTGATTGGATTCAACGCTTGAATTGGAATGTTCAATGTGACGTTGACGCATTCGATGCGCTGTTGAAACCAACGCAGAACTGGCGGTGTTTACCCACTGGTTCTCGATTTGTTTTTATCCGTACAAAATTCAAAGGATAGTGAAGTATGACCACCAACACGATGCCGGTTCGCGAAGACGAACAGCTCAAACTCAAAGATCAGGTTGCCATTATCACTGGTTCCGGAAGAGGTATTGGTCGCTCGATCGCCGAAGCGTTCCTCAGAGCCGGCGCCAAAGTGGTTATTTCCGACATTAACCAGGACACTTGTAATCAGACCGCCAAAGAACTCAAGGACCAGGGCGGTGAAACGCTTGGAGTCGTTTGCGACGTAACCAAATCCGAAAGCGTGGACGCGCTTGTTGCGGCCGTGACAAAAGAGTGGGGACGCATCGATATTCTCGTAAACAACGCGGGTATCACGCGCGACAACCTGATTATGCGTATGGGCGACGATGAGTGGCAAGCTGTCATAGACACCAACCTGACGTCGGCATTTAAAGTAAGTAAGGCTGTTCTCAAGGTGATGTCGAAGCAAAGAAGCGGTCGCATTATCAACATCGCATCGACTACCGGTGTTCACGGAAACTTCGGTCAGGTCAACTATGCAGCAGCGAAATCCGGCTTGATTGGTTTAACCAAAACCGTAGCGCTCGAATATGCCTCGCGCAATATCACCTGCAACGCGGTCGCTCCTGGTTTTATCGACACGGACATGACCAAAAAATTAAAAGAGGAAATTATTAACGGAATCCTCTCAAGAGTTCCGCTGGGTCGTATGGGCACACCTGATGACATCGCCAATGCGGTGCTCTTCTTTGCCGGTCCCGGCGCTTATGTTACAGGTCAAGTGCTGGAAGTCAATGGCGGACTCTATACGTAAAGTAGCGTAAGAAAACCAGGGGTCTCTAGAATGATAGTTCTTAGCTGACGTGATATTCTAGTTGCCCTTGGCACGCCTTAGTAGCCAGCATGATTTAACGTGCCTATTGGTTCGTAATTTTAGGGGGTTTAAAGTACATGGAAGAGAAGGATGCCTTCGAACGAGTAAAGAAGGTGGCCGTTGCCCAACTTAACGTCAATGGTGACGAAGTTACAATGGAAGCCAGCTTCACCAAAGACCTCGGCGCAGATTCACTCGACCAGGTTGAATTGGTGATGGCTCTGGAAGAAGAATTCGGAATGGAAATTCCGGATGAAGAAGCAGAGAAGATCACGACCGTTGGCGAAGCTGTTAAATACATCTCCGGCCATCTTTAATTCGTTAACCAACGAATAAATTCGACTGGCAGATGATTACCTATAGGGGCGCGTTCACCGCGCCTTAAAGGTATCTTTGTTTGCCCTGGAATCAAGGAATAGACCTGGTAGATGTCTAAACGTCGCGTTGTTGTAACTGGTATCGGAACAGTCACGTCACTCGGAATTGGCAAAGACCAATTCTGGGATGGGATCGTCAACTGTCGCTCCGGTATACGTCCGGTGACTTGCATCGAAGAAAAATATCGATCAGCTTGCCGGATCGCCGGTGAGATAACCGAATTCGATGCAAAAGAGTACATGGATTTCAAAGCGGTGAAACGATCCGATCGGTTCATTCACTTTGCGATCGCTGCTGCAAAACTTGCTGTCGAAGACGCTGCAATCGATCTGTCGAAAGACAAGCCTGAGCGCGTCGGTGTTGTAATCGGCAGCGCTGCAGGCGGTTTCGGTTCGATCGAAACTCAGTTCAGAACTCTGACAGAAAAAGGTCCCGATCGTTGCTCACCATTTACGGTGCCAATGATCATTGTGAATATGGCCGCCGGTTGGGTGTCTATGCTTCACAACGCAAAGGGACCAAACCTGTGTCAAGTGACAGCCTGTGCGACTTCTACGCATTCAATCGGCGACGCTGCCGGTTTGATTGAGCGTAACGAAGCCGATGTGATGTTCGCCGGAGGAAGTGAAGCGCCTATCGTTTCGCTCGTGATGGCTGGCTTCGCGTCGGCTAGAACGTTGTCTACGCGTAATGACGAACCAGAGAAAGCGAGCCGACCATTCGACTCGGAGCGCGATGGATTCGTTATGGGCGAAGGCGGTGCGGTTTTGATTCTTGAAGAATTGGAACACGCTAAAGCGCGCGGCGCAAATATCTACGCTGAGATCGTCGGCTACGGAATGACCGGTGATGCATACGATATCGTCGCGCCTTGCGCTGACGGCGATGGTGCAGGACGTGCCATGAACATGGCTCTGTCGCAGGCTGGTATCAAGCCCGAGCAAGTTGACTACATCAATGCGCACGGAACCTCGACGCCAGTCGGTGACGTTGCTGAGACCACCGCAATCAAAACAGTATTTGGCGAACACGCCACCTCGCAAAAACTGCTCGTCAGCTCGACCAAATCGATGACCGGTCACTTGCTCGGCGCCGCAGGCGCTATCGAAGCGGCTGCAACGGTTCTTGCGATCAAACATTCAATCGTTCCGGCGACGATCAATTTGACGAATCCGGATCCGAAATGCGATTTGAATTATGTTCCGAATAAACCGCTTGTCGGTCACGATCTGACTTACGCGATGTCCAACAGCTTTGGCTTTGGTGGACATAACGGTTGCCTGCTGTTCAAGAAATACGAATAGCGATTATGGCAGATTTTGATTTGATCGGAAAAACAGCGTCGGAGATTCGAAAGTTAATCGGCGACAAGCAAGTTTCTGCCCGCGAAGTTGCGGTCGGTTACCTGGAGCATACGAAGCGGAATGATAAGGAAACAAACGCGTTTCTTTGTCTGACAGAAGAGCTTGCGTTAAAACAAGCCGATGCTGTTGATAAGAAAGTAGCATCCGGAGAAGAGCTCCCAGCCTTCGCCGGAGTACCTGTTTGTCTTAAAGACAATATTTGTGTGCCGGGATATCCCACCACTTGCGGAAGCAAAATACTCGAGGGGTTTGTACCTCCGTATCAGGCCACCGCTGCCGAAAAACTCTTCGAGGCAGGCGCCGTGCTGATCGGCAAAGGCAACCTCGACGAGTTCGCGATGGGATCGTCCAACGAAAACACCGCGTATGCTAAGCCGCACAATCCCTGGAACTTGAGCAAAGTACCAGGGGGATCATCCGGTGGACCGGCAGTGGCTGTGGCTTCCGGATATTCAGCTGTTGGACTTGGATCGGATACCGGTGGCTCGATTAGATTGCCGGCGTCCTTCTGCGGCATCGTCGGAATGAAACCGACGTATGGGCTGGTCTCCCGATACGGGCTTGTGGCCTATGCTTCCAGCTTGGATCAGATTGGACCGTTTTCGTATTCCGTGGAAGATTGCGCGCTGACGCTTGCCACTCTATTCGGAAAGGACCCGAAGGATTCGACGTCGATAGAGGATCCGTTCGGCAGCAAAATGAACCCCAGAAAGTTTCCAACTATGGACCTGGCATTCGCTCAGGGACTGGCGAAACACGATGGTTCTTTAAAGGGAATCAAAGTCGGAATCTTGAAGGAATTGGTCGGGGAAGGTCTCGAGCCTGAAGTCAGGGCTGCCACCGAAAACGGTATCAATGTTCTGCGGCAACTGGGCGCTGAAGTTGGCGAAGTCTCAGTCGACCACATCGATATTGCACTGCCTGTTTATTACATTATCGCCACCGCAGAAGCCAGCGCCAACCTCTCTCGCTACGATGGTGTCAGATATGGTGTCCGAAATAAAGACGCCAAAGATTTGATGTCAATGTACACGTCGTCCCGACATGATGGTTTCGGCGATGAGGTGAAACGTCGCATCATGCTTGGAACTTACGCCTTAAGCTCCGGCTATTATGATGCCTATTATAAGAAGGCTCAGCAAGTGCGCCGCCTGCTGAAAGAATCCTTCGATCGAGCATTTGAAAAGTACGACGTTCTGGTTTGCCCGGTATCGCCAACGGTGGCGTTCGGTATGGGTGAAAAAATTGACGATCCTTTAACTATGTATCTGGGCGACATCGCGACGGTTCCTATCAACCTCGCCGGACTGCCTGGAATTTCACTGCCGGCCGGTTTCGGTCGCGACGGTCTGCCGGTTGGATTGCAGTTGATTGGACAACAGTTGTCTGATGCACAGTTGCTTACCGTAGCACACGCTTTCGAGAAAGCCACTGACTTCTCATCGAAACGCTCGCCAATAGTTGAAGCCCGTCACCAGCGCGTTTAACTCGCTGCAATCCACACGGTCCTAAACATGCACGTGGCTGGTGCATCCAGATAGGTCGCGAGCATGCACATGGATGGTGCATCCAAGTCGGTCACGAGCATGCACATGGGTGGTGCATCCAGATAGGTCGCGAGCATGCACATGGATGGTGCATCCAGATAGGTCGCGAGCATGCACATGGATGGTGCATCCAGATAGGTCCCGAGCATGCACATGGATGGTAGCCACATCAGTCACAACCATCTTATAGTTGTTCTAGAAATAGTAGATTCGGCAATTAGCTGTTTTCCAGTCGGAGAAGTCTGAGAATCGTCGTGAAAGCTCTAAAGTGCTTGGTTTGCATTGTTCTCCCTTGCCAGAAAAAATCTACTCCTGGTAGATGGGAGCCTAAGAGGTCCGGAGCAGAGCCATCGCATTCCCGTTTCCTCGAAGGCTCTTATCAGGTGTGCCGGCGCGACAGCTTTGCGAAACAATGAGAGCTATATAAGAAATCGCCAAGTTGCAGAGCCGCGTTCAGTCGGGTAGATTGGGTTTTTCTTAGAAATATTGGGCACTTTGGAGCTACTGACATTGTCAATAATCCTCTAGACTATGAACCGGCCTACTCAGGAGACGTGTGATGCAAAAGGACCGTAAACTTGCACTTACAGCCATGGTTATCGCGGCGCTTGGCGCTGGACTGCCAGCTTTCGCAGGCAGCAACGATTTCTTCGGTTCTCAGGTGCCCGAATCGTCGCCGGTGAACACACCGAAACAGACCTCCAATCCTTACGCAGACCCGACAGTGCCGCAGGGCGACTTCACTGCTGACGAAAAGCGCATGCAAAAGAAGTACAAAGCGAGTATCACGCACTGCAAAGGTTTAATCGCTAAAGGCACCAAAATGATGGAAGCCGGTCAGCGTGGTAAAAACGACAAAGAATTCAAGAAAGGCAAGGTACTGAAGGAGATTGGTGAAAAGCAGCTTGCTGAACTCGCCGCCAATAATCCGCTTGCTGACATACTTGATGACAAAGGCGCCGATAAAAAGAAAACTGCCGACTCTGGATCCGGTTCAACTCAGTAATCTGGTTGGCCGCGCTACCGAGATTTGCATGACTCATCGGTGAAACAAGAGTTTGATTTTTACGACTACGGTTAACGTAGTCGTTTTACTAGGTTTTGAAAGAAGAAAAAGAATGCGACTTGATATTACTGACGCAATAGGCAACACACCGCTAGTTAAGCTCAACAAGCTCACCGAGGGCTTGAAAGCGACCGTAGCCGTGAAACTGGAGTCGATGAATCCGCTTGGCTCTGTCAAAGATCGAATCGGAATTTCGATGGTTCGCGAGGCGGAGAAGGATAAATTGATTCATCCTGGATCGACGCTGCTCGTTGAGCCAACCTCTGGTAACACCGGCATCGCGTTGGCTTTTGTCGCGTCGGCGCGAGGGTATCGTCTGATTCTTACGATGCCGGAAACCATGTCGCTGGAGCGCAGAAATCTCTTATCGGCTCTTGGGGCTGAGTTAGTGCTGACCCCTGGAGCGGAAGGCATGAAAGGCGCTCTGGCTAAGGCTGAAGGTCTGGTCTCTGAGAATAGCGATGCGTTTATGCTCCAGCAGTTCAACAACAAAGCTAATCCAAAAATCCATCGCGAAACGACGGCAGAGGAGATTTGGAAAGACAGCGAAGGCAAAGTCGACATATTCGTTGCCGGTGTTGGAACTGGTGGTACCATTACTGGTGTCGGTCAGGTTTTGAAACAGAAAAAGCCATCGGTAAAAATCGTCGCCGTCGAGCCGAAGGATAGTCCGATCATCACGCAGAGTTTGGCTGGGCAACCGCTGAAACCGTCGGGCCACAAGATTCAGGGTATTGGTGCCGGTTTTATTCCGGGCGTGCTCGACTTGTCGGTTATCGACGAAGTGTTCCTTGTATCAAATGACGAAGCCTTCGAGATGGGGCGCAAACTTCCGCGCGTGGAAGGAATTTTGGCTGGTATCAGTAGTGGTGCCACGGTTCATGCTGCTCTTGAAATTGCGAAGCGCCCTGAAAACGAAGGGAAGCTAATTGTCACCATCGTCGCCAGCACCGGGGAACGTTATCTTTCTACGCCGTTGTTTCAGGGACAGCCCGCTGCTACTGCGAGCGGCTAAGATATAGCGGCTAGAACTGTAGCGGTAGAACTGTAGCGCTAGAACTGTAGGGCTAGAACTGTAGCGGCTAGAACTTCAAGGCCGCTATTATAAGCGGTTGTGCACCACAAAAGTTCGCATTACAAAACGACGCCAGGATAATCCATCCGGCGTCGTTTAATTGCTTGAGTTTTCCGACTGAAACATTAGAGTTTCAATCGCTCGTTATGTGGCTTACTTGGTCTTTGATTTGCCCGAGACAAGCTCGCGCTCTTGAACGTGCGCACCAGAATCGAGCACGTATTGGAAGACCAGCGGAGCCACTATACTCGCGTCTGATTCAATCACGAAGCGAGGAGTTTCGGGAGTAATCTTGCCCCAGGTGATTTTCTCGTTCGGCACAGCTCCGCTATAACTTCCATAAGATGTGGTGCTATCCGAGATCTGGCAGAAGTAATCCCAGCACTTAACATGACCTTTGATGTCCTGCTCGATAAGCGGAACAACACAAATGGTGAAATCGCCCGCGATACCACCGCCAATCTGGAAGAAACCGAGCGAGTTCTTTTCGCTCTCGTCGATATACCAGTGAATCAGCTTTTCCATGGCTTCCAGACCGGACTTCATAATGCCGTAGCCTTTGATGTCTTTCTTGTAGATGTGCGACACGAAGATGTTACCCATCGTCGAATCTTCCCAGCCCGGAGTCCAGATGGGCAGATTTTTCTCCGCTGCAGCCAGGAGCCATGAGTCTTTCGGATCAATTTGATAGCTGTCTTTGAGCACTCCGCTCAGAAGCAGTTGATACATGTATTCGTAAGGGAAGTAGCGAGCGTTTTCTTGCTCAGCTTTCTTGTAGAGGTCCAGAAGCGGTTTTTCAACTTTTCTGAATGCGCTTTCTTCCGGAATACAAGTGTCGGTCACTCGGTTCATACCTTTGTCGCGTAACTCAACTTCCTGTTCGGCTGTCAGTTCGCGATAGTTTGGAATGCGGACATATTCATCGTGAGCGACGAGATTGAATATATCTTCTTCGAGGTTGGCGCCTGTGCAAGTGATGGCGTGAACTTTGTCCTGCCGGATCATCTCAGCGAGCGAGACGCCGAGTTCCGCAGTACTCATTGCTCCAGCCATTGTGAGCAGCATCTTGCCGCCCTTCTCTAGGTGCGCAACATAAGCCTGGGAAGCGTCTTTCACCACAGCGGCATTGAAATGTCTGTAGTGATGATCGATAAAGGTTTTGATGTTCATTTTTTCCATTCACCTGCAAAGTAGCTTTGACCGGGTTCAACCCAGTCGGTACATGCGTTTTACTCTGCGTATTCTATATAAAAGATGTTCTTTAGAAGGTGTTTTTGAGGAAAGTTGACGTAACTGAATAAGACTTAATCTTTCCGAAACTCACTTAGCTGGCGCAGCGCCTTGCAAATTGCCTTCAGCGAGCTTTGCGTTTTTCTCCAGAAAGCCCTTCAACCCTTCGACGTACAGTGTCCAGTCTTTCGAGAAATCATTGTGCGTGCTGTTTGGACCAATGATAAGTTGCTTGGACTCGCTGCCCTCTGCGAACATTTTTTCACTGTGGTGGACCGGAATCATATCGTCCAATTTGCCGGCAAACAAGAGAAGAGGTGGATGTTTCCCTCTCACGTAATCTAGATTGTCCAGCGTCGGCTCCATCATCAAAATCGATGGATAGATATTTAGCGCCTGAATTTTCTCCTTCGCTCTTTGCTCCGGAGATGTGAAACCCGATTCTAAAATGATGGCTTTGCTTTTTCGCCGACGGGCAATCTCGGTGGAAATGCCAGTGCCGACCGATTCTCCGTAAAGCACGATATTTTCCGGCGAATAGTGTTTCTCATTTACAAGATAATCAAAGGCGGCAACTCCGTCGTTGATCACACCGCGGATCGAGGGCTCTCCCGTGCTTTTGCCATAGCCTCGGTAATCGTACGCAAGGACGCTGATACCGCAGTCAAGCATAGCTCGTAGTTTTTCAATCCGATTATCGAGGTCGGAAGCGTTGCCGTGACTCATCAGAATTACATCGGGCGTTCCCGATTTTCTGTAAAACATTCCGTTGACAGTCGCACCTTCAACTGGAATCGAAACCTCTTCTGCTTGCACACCGGACAGAACTTTCATGTTGTCGTTGTGCTTCTCAATATGATTTGGATGAAACAGAATCGCATTTACCAGCGGCTCATTCAGGCGAGGCGACAGGTAGAAATAGAGCCCGATGATCACCAGAACTTGAACCGAAGCGAGAGCTATAATCACCCGCTTCCAAAAACCTTTGGTTTTTAGAAAATTCATCATTCAAGCAAATCGCCTTTCTTAGAGTCCGCCCTCGATTTCGTCCTCGTCATCGTAGTCCGAGTAAGGGTCCCATGTATCGGGCTGTTTGCTGGTCGCTGTCGCTCCTTGCGAGAGGCGCTGCTGCTGCGCCTGCTGTGAAGTTGGCGAGACTGATTGGTGAACAGCTTGCGCTCCCGCTTGTGCTGCCGGAGGTGCCGCCTGCTGCGCTGCGGGCGGAACTGCCTGCGCTGCTGAAGGAGCGGCAGGCGTTTGCTGTGCCGTTGGCTGAGGAGTTTGCGCTGGATTGGAAACTTGTATAGATTGCCCTGGCTGCTGAGACTGCGAGATGGTGCCGCTCAGGTTGGTTCCATAAGGCTGTGGCATTTGCCCTTGCACCATATTCGGTGGCATCTGCGATTGCTGGATCTGCGGCTGGGGTTGTGGAGCAGAGAGCTGATTCCCAGTGGCCGGAACCGGCTGTCCCGCGGCGTATGGACGTGGATAACCCTGACTGTCTGGTGCGCCCGGCTGGCCGAGTTGAACTCCTGCAGGCATTCCCTGGGGACCATTGGGATTCTGCGGTGGGAGGGGACCGGTGGCGACTTGCGCTGGTGGTAAGTTTTGCGACGCTCCAGCGGGAGTTTGCATGCCCTGTTGGACAGCCTGGTGTTGCCCAGTAGGCGACCGGTGGGAGTTCTGTTGAGGCATACCGGGTTGCTGGGGCACTGCTGCGTATCCAGTACCGGATGCGGTGCCTGGCTGTGTTGGCATCGCGGGGGCACCAGGGTGCTGCGGGACCGATGCATATCCAGTACCGGATGCGGTGCCTTGCTGTGTTGGCATCGAGGGGGCACCAGGGTGCTGCGGGACCGCTGCATACCCAGTACCGGATGCGGTGCCTTGCTGTGTTGGCATCGCGGGGGCACCAGGGTGCTGCGGGACCGCTGCATACCCAGTACCGGATGCGGTGCCTGGCTGTGGTGGCGTCGCTGGGGCACCAGGGTGTTGCGGGACCGCTGCATAACCAGTACCGGATGCGGTGCCTGGATGTGGTGGTATCGCCGGGGTACCAGTCGGTTGTTGGACCGCTGCATATCCAGTGCCGGACGCGGCGCCCGGCTGTGCCACCTGAGACGGTGCCATTGGATTTTGCGCAGTTTGGATCGCGGATATGTTTGGATGTTGACCTGATGCTTGTTGCAGCTGCGTGCTTTGCTGTGACTGGATACCGTGCGGTATTTGCGACGGCTGCGCCGGTTGTGGTTGACCGGGGGAAATCTGTCCATGCATTGGTGCGGAGACCTGTGCTGGGATTGCAAGATTTTGCGAAGTCGGCTTCACGAGTCCCGAAAGCTGTTGTGTGGTTGACGAGGAATTTTGTGCCCCTGTCTGATTCTGCCCTGCGGCTGGACCGAGACCCTGGGAGCTTGACTGTTGAGGGGGAGGCAGCGCCGTGGTTCCTGGCTGCTGTTGCGCTGGGTTCGTCGGCAGAGAGTTGGATTGTGAATCCGTCCCTTGCGAGACAGCTAGAGGTGAACCGACTTGGGTCGCAGCCGACTGAGAGCTACCAGGCTGTGGAGAACTTGGTCCCGGAATTCCGAAGCCTCTCTTCTCGGGAAGCCCTGGAACGTAATCGTTTTTTTCCTCTCCGGGCGCATTTTGTTGCGTCGCTCCGGCAGGAGACGCTTGAGATCCTGCCGCCTGCATGGGGGGCTCGTCCGGAGTCGGGAGCGGTACGCGCACCGGGGCTGGTATCGAGACTGGTGCGCTCTCTTGCGAGATTGTATGTTCGTCTGAACGCGCAGTTGCCACAGTGGCTTCTTCCACAAATTTGAGCAAGGACTGCGTTCCAGTGCGTTCGCCATCGAATCCGCCAGGTGCCACCGCCGGCGATGCCGCAGAGGTGGGCGGACTCACAGGCTTAATCACCGGACCTATGACGGAGGAAATTTTGGACGGCTCCGTTCTTTGCTCGAAATCTACACCACCATCATGAGGTTCCTGGGACTTCTCGGAAGGTGGAGACGGCTGAGCTTGAACTGGCTGAGCTTGAACTGGCTGAGCTTGAACTGGCTGAGCTTGAACTGGCTGAGCTTGAACTGGCTGAGCTTGAACTGGCTGAGCTTGAACTGGCTGAGCTTGCACTGGCTGAGCTTGAACTGGCTGAGCTTGAACTGGCTGAGCTTGAACTGGCTGAGCTTGAACTGGCTGAGCTTGAACTGGCTGAGCTTGAACTGGCTGAGCTTGCACTGGCTGCGCTTGCACTGGCTGAGCTTGGACTGGCTGCGCTTGCTCCGGCGGCGCTGGTCGTTGTGATACCGGTCGCGGTGGCAGTGGCGCAGGCGTGCCGCTCGGATGCTCTCCGGCTCTTGCGAGTGTTGCCGCGAGAGCAACTTTCGCTTGAACCTCTTGAGTTGTTTCTCGCATACTCTTCATCACTGCGCTGAAAATTTCAATGAGAAAAGGATCCCATTGTTTCCCCGCACCATCCTTCAGTACGCGCAATGCTTCGTCGTGCGTCATCGCGGGACGATATGGTCGCTCACTGATCATCGCGTGATACGAATCGACAATTGCGACGATACGAGCCGGTAATGGAATATTCTCGCCCTTCAGACCTTTCGGGTATCCAGTACCATCCCAGCGTTCATGGTGATTTTCCAGGATCTCGCAAATGTCTTTCAAGGCGCGCACTGGTCGCAGCATCTGGGCACCGAGCGTTGCGTGCTGATTGACCTGCTCTCTTTCTTCTCGAGTCAGTTGACCTTCTTTGTGCAAGAGTTCTTGTGGTAGCTGAAGTACGCCGACATCGTGAAGCAATCCAGCTACGCGAATCTGTTCCACCTGTTGTGCGGACAAACCCATGACCTTCGCCAGAAGTTCGCTCATGCGTGCGACTTCCAAATGGTGCTGCTTGTTGTAGTCTGACTTGGCATACAGAGAAGCTGCCAGCGATTTGACCATGTCCACTACTTCAGGAACGAGCTCTTCGTGCTGACGCGCCTCTTCTGATATCACAGGCGGTGTGAAGGGACCATCGCGCAGATCCTTTGCCACATCTTCAGTTTTCTTGTCTTGTTCCGGTGCCGGCTCGAACATCAAATCAGCGGCCGTGTGCACCTGATCGCGACCCATCCGCTTCGAGAGATACAATGCTTTGTCAGCGAGGTCGAGCATTGCTTGCTGACTGTCCGCATCATCAGGAAAACTGGCAACGCCGAAACTGCCAGTAATGCTTATTTCGACGTCTTCGTGCTTAATCGGCTCACTCTTAAGAGCAACACGGATACGTTCGGCCACCACGGTAGCGCCGTCTTGTGTGACTTCAGGCAAAACGAGCAGGAATTCTTCACCGCCGTATCTGACTGGAATATCAACGTCACGGCAGCTGTTGCGAATTAGTCTTGCAACGGATTTCAGAACCGTGTCTCCTGCCGGGTGACCGTGCGTGTCATTGATAGATTTGAAATGGTCCACGTCCAGCATGATCACGGAGATGCGTCTTTGATAGCGCTCCGCTTGCTTCATTTGATCGGCGAGTTTTTCCTGGCCGGTTCTGTGGTTAAACAGGCCTGTGAGACCGTCTGTGGTGGCTTGACGTTGAACCGTCGCATACAGGCGAGCGTTAACGACGCCTACTGCAACCTGGTCTACGACCGACTTCATAAAGGTTTCGTTGATACGGCTCCAATTCGCCTTTGCCTCGCATTTGTAGCCGACAAGGAGCCCTTGAAGTTTTTGCTCGTAGGTAATTGGAATCAGGAACAAAGATTGGATCGCAAATCCGGATTTCAAAATCTTGTGAAATGGATCGAGTCGGCGGTCGCTGGCTGCTTCATTCGAAATTATTGCTTGATCTGCCTGGAAGTTCTTCTTGAAGATTTCGAAGATATCGAGGTCTCGATCGTATGCCACCACTTTGTAGGCTTTGTCCGATACGCACTCAACTCGAATCGTGTCTTCAGGTTCCGCTTCATTCGGCATGACGATGAAAGTGCTGTCGAGCGAGAACCACCCGGAAAGCGCTTCCAGCATCTCTTCCAGGTTCTCTCGAATGTGAAATGATTTCCGGATTATGTTACTGATTCGGTGTAACAAATTATCCTGGTGACGCTGAACTTCACCTTCTCGACGCAATTGTTCCAACTGCGAATTGCGTTGAATAGTATCTTGTCTATCGATTGAGAGCTGTTCGTGCGCCTTCTCCAATCGCTGCGCATAGTCTTCGAGCAGTTGCAATTGCACGGCTAGTTCGCGTTCAGACTTGCGATGTCGCAGCGATGAACTGACACGGGCTAGCAACTCAGCATCGAAGCACGAGTCCGGGATGCAGTCGTCCGCTCCGACGTTTAGCCCTTCTACGCGGGCCGTCGTCGAGTTCTCCGTAACAACGAGAATTACCGGAATGTGTTTCCACTTTGTACTTTCCTTTAGTACTTTGCAAAAGCCGAAGCCTGATGCTCCTTGCAAGTCGCTGTCGACGAGGATTACATCCACTCTCGCACTTTCAAAAGTTTCCAGCGCTTTCTCACTGGTTTCAGCTTCCAGAACGTGATACGAACTACCGAGAATCCGATTAAAACGACGTCTTACCAGTCGGTTGGAATGAACGATCAAAACATTGTCAGCATCGCCTTTGCTGTCCGTCGATTTCAACGACTTAGATGACGCTGTAAACTCGCCGAACAAGCCAGTTCTGCTAGCCAAGTGCTCTCCCATGAGTTTGAGCGTCATCATGTCCTGCGATGTGATGTCGCGCGACGCGTCAAACGATATAACCCGTATGAGTCCCGTCACTTCGCCCTCTCCGGCGCTCGGGTTGCTCAGTACCGGAACAATCATGTATGGAAAACCCTCGGTCTCCTCATCAAGACCTTGTTCGATATCTTCCACCGAATATGCTTTACCGATCCAAGAACGCCTGGTTTCTTTGACCTTCTGCGCAACTAGTGTGTTTGCCGTGGTAATTGGTTGCTTATTCTCGTCAAGCAGCGCTTCAACAAATTCGCCTGCCACATCCGCCTCGTCTTCGAAGCAAAATGACGCGACGTTCTTGATTTCATGACCTGCGGACACGTCGATGAAACCGAAGTCGAAACCCAAAATCTGGCAAATGTGTCGGCGAATCGCATCAAGGAATTCTCCCTTGGATTGCGATTGGTCGTCGTCTTTTATCGGTAAATTTTCGTCTAAATCGGACACTGGATTTTCGTTCTAGCTTATTAGCTGCCATTCTTGCTACGGCGGACAGCTTAATATACCCCCTATTACTTAAGCTTATTCAATTCAAATGCGTTTTTCACGCGCTTTTCAAAATTAACCTTTGGAGCCACCGGAATGCGCCACCCTGCTGGACCCCACAGGGTATTACCACTGCATATATTTTGTGGAAAACCTTTTGCGCTGTTCGGTTGTGAAGGGGCGAGATCTATTTTTCCGGGCATTATCATTTAAGAACAGCACCCGAGAACTGGCAGATGGTCGACGATAACAAAACACCAGAGTCGCTCGTTTCAAAAGAGATAAACGTCATCGAAGGTGCTCAACTCGATGCGCGTCCGGTCCCCACTCTCGATGAACCCGACCTGCCGCACGGTATGCTTGGTCGAATTCTCGTGAAGCTGAATGTAGCGCAGAGCGGCGCGTCCGTCGTGATCAAAAGCGCTCTATTCTTCGTTTTGATAGCGTTCTTGCCATTGCTGGTACTTTGTGTTTTTCAGGGAACTGCTCTTCCAGGCTCGGTAAAGGTGCCACTGCTGGGTGACGCCATCACGCTTTCTCGCCTGCTTCTGGTCGCGCCAATCTTGATGTTGTCGGACCTGCTGACGCGTCCCTGGCTTATCAAAGTTGCCGAGCACTTCTTAGGCACATTCATCGAGGCTGAAGACGTTGATGAATACAAGTCAATGTTCAAGGGCGTCTTTATGATTCGCAATTCTGTTTTGATCGATGGCTCCTTGTTCGTACTGGCGTTTGTTTCGTCGGTTTTTCAAGCAAGCATGGTTGTTGCGCTGGACATCTCGAGCTGGCAGCTCATAGGCATACACTCTCATCCGGTGCTATCGATACCTGGTTGGTGGAATGCGGCGATCTCGCAGCCGCTGTTTCGTTTTGTTATTTTGAGCTGGAGTTTCGATTATTTGTTGTGGGTTTACTTCCTGTTCAAAGTATCGCGATTCAAACTGAAGGTAATTGCAACCCATCCTGACGGGGCTGGTGGACTGGCTTTTGTGAGTGTTGCTCAGACGCCATTTTGTATATCCGCATTTGCGTTGTCTGCTGCGATCAGCAGTGTGGTGGCACATGCGGTGCTTTATACACATATGAAACTGCAATCGTTTACCAATCTCGGAATTGTTTTTCTCGCCCTGATGCTCTTGATCTTTGTTGGACCTCTGATTGTTTTTACTCCGACCCTGTTACGAACGAAGCTGAAATCGGTTTTCTCTTTTGGCGCGTTATGTCACGAAATGAGCACACTATTCGCCGCTAAGTGGTTGGTTCCACGCGCCGAAGGAGACCCCAAAATTCTCGATAGTGCAGATTCGTCCGCCCTCGCCGATTTAAATTCGAGCTATGTAACAATGAGCAGTATGCGTCCGTTCATTTTTAATCACAAATTTGTAGTGACATTTGCAGTCGCATCGGCGCTTCCCGCACTACCATTGGTGGCAACAGTAATGCCCCTAAAAGATATACTGATGCAAATTTTAAAAGCGCTGACATAGCTATATAAAGGAAGGGTGAGTGGGTTTTAAGCCATTTCTACAATGGAGCGAAGATGACTTAAGGGCGACCTTACCGCAGGAATTCTTTGAGCGGAATACCGTTGAGGTTGCGCGTCATCTGCTGGGCACGGTGTTATGCCGACGTCTCCCTGACGGGGCGATTTTGCACGGACAAGTTGTTGAGGTGGAAGCCTACACTCACGATGATCCTGCCTGCCATGCGTTTAAAGGCAAGACACCGCGCTGCGAGGTGATGTTTGGACCGGGGGGGTTCAGCTATGTCTATTTTATCTACGGTATGTACAACTGTTTAAACGTTGTCACCGAAGTTGATGGCGTCGCTGGTGCCGTTCTTATTCGGGGAGTAGCTGCCGAAGGCACTAATGGTCCCGGCAAACTTTGTCGACAGTGGAGCATCGACCGATCTCATAATGGGTTGAACTTGATGGATCCGGAGTCAGAAATCTGGCTTGCGAAGGGGGTGTCGCTAGCCGACGAAGAGATAATCATCACGCAACGAATAGGATTGTCTGTGGCACAAGACCAGATGTGGAGGTTTGCCGCGAAGGATCACCCGAGCGTTTCCGGACCCCGCGCCGCGCGTATATCTTCGGAACCTAAAGCAGAAAAATTGCTCCGTCCAGTCAAGAGAGTGAAGCGCAATGCCAGGTAAGCTGGTCCGATGGCTGTGCGTCGTCGCCTGGATGGTAGTCATCTTTGCGTTCTCGCATCAGGCATATTCTGGAAAAGTAACGGAAAAATATCTTGGTGGCATGAACGTGCCAGTCCGAAAAATGGGACACGTTACAGAATTTATGATTTTGTTTCTCCTCGTGCGATGGGCACTAGCTGCTCAAAAACGGAGTAGCGAAGATCGCGGTATCATGGGCGGTACCGCAGTCGATACAGAGCAGCGAGTTGCGACTGTTTCACCCACAAAAATATTCTTGTCGCCATCAGTTATAGCTTTTGTCTTTGCGATCTCTTATGCGGCGACCGATGAATGGCATCAAAGTTTCGTTCCAGGCAGAAGTTCGAACTGGACTGATGTTGCTGTTGATGCTAGCGGAGTGACTGTAGGTGCGATTCTTCTGGCGATTGCATTAAGGATCCGCAAGACCACAATAAATCCGTTGGATGTCCGCAACGAATAGGGATGAGCAACTTTCCAGGGAATGTGGCACAATAATACCGTTCCCGGGAGCGACCGGTAGCCTAATGAAAACATTCGCGTATTTAACTAGCTCTGCACTTATTTCTTTGTGGCTCCTGCTGCCGCCGTGTGAGGCAGCGGAGAACGTCGTTGAGCCGCCGTTAGAGAGAAGTAAAACGGTCGGGGACTTCTACGCGACGGATCCAACATTTCATCCCGATGCTCGAGCCCATCGAAATAAACTTTCTAAGGTTCAAAACGACTGGAATTCGTGGAGTCGATTGGTGACTCTCTCATTGGTACGGCTTCTGAATGGTGCCCCCATGGAGCCGTTCAAAGGAAAAGAATTGGCTTGTAAGTTCACCTTTTGCATGACGAAAGACCATAAAGTCAAAGATGCAAAAATCATTGAACCAAGCAAAGATCCCGTGTTCGATCAGGCGGTTCTAACTCGGGTTGTTGAACTGGAAAAATCTCCGGGGCAGTTTCCGAAAGCGGCAAAGGAGCGCATAGTACGAGTCACGGCAACTTACTCCTCGAAGCCAAGTTTAACTGACGTCGATGTAACAACGCTGAAAGGCGCTTTGTTGAATAGAAAGGAATCCTCAAAGTAATGGCTGAAATTAAAGCAGTAATATTCGATTACGGAAACGTTCTATGCCATGAGCATCTTGACTCCGATTTGCAGGAAATGGCTGAGTGCATCGGCGTGGATTGGCAGGCCTTCAAAGACGCTTACTGGCATTACAGGCTTGATTATGATGCCGGAAAGAGTTTTGACTCTCATTATTATCAAATGGTGGCAGAGATGTGTGCCGCTTCAATCACTGCTGAGCAGATCAAACAATGCATTGATTTTGATAACGCAGGTTGGAGCAGACCGAATCAACCGATGGTCGATTGGGCTCACAGACTGCGTGCGCATGGAACCAAAATTGCCATCCTCTCAAACATGCCGCAGGATTTTCGAGATTTCTTTTCCACTTGTACGTGGTTGCCTGAATTTCATCACTCCACTTTCTCTTGTGAGTTGAAATCTGTGAAACCGTCCCCTGAGATTTATCATCACTCCATTAATGGCTTAGGTGTACCCGCAGAGAACGTCCTATTCATTGATGATCGCCTGCCCAATATCGAGGCGGCGAAAGAACTGGGTTGGCACGGATTCGCGTTTACAAACGCAAGGGACTTGCATGAGTTCATCAAGGATACAAATCTTCCGGCTGTACTTTTGGAAAATAACTGATCTGCCGTTGTGCGGTGAATCTAAAGAAGCTGCAAAAGCAAAATTGCAAAATAACTTTTGAGTTTTAAAAATATCAAAAGCTTTCAATTTTTAATTGTGGTAACTACGTAGTTCGATTTTGATATTGACCGAAAACGGCATGAAAAGCCGTCCAATTAACTTGTCAAAGTAATTTGCCGGATGGCATACTGAAAATCACGCACACAGATGTCGCTATGCAAGCGGGTGAAGCGTTCAATCCGATGGACAGCTGAAATTCGTTGATAGAACCCCCGATGTCTCTCGTTTGTTGGAGAAAGCAAACGTAAGGCCCCTTAAAATCCTTTACTATCAACACAGGTTCTGCCATCACCAATAGTGCAGCATAAGAAGTTGAGTTTGTGTGGAAACGCACCGGACTCCGCTCTCTCAATGGGAAAGACTGGGGCTCTCTTCGACTTGCGGAAGTCGAACATCCGGGTCTGGAGTGAAATAGGAATCTGAGTTCATGGATCAAATCGAAAGTACCAAGACGCAATTTTCGCCGGAGAATCCATACCGGCCAAATTTCAACGAACTGATACCATCCGTATCAGATCTACGTCGTCCAGAACAGACGCCAGCGACCTCAAATGAAAACGACACCAGGGATAGTTCTACCTCGACTATACCTGATACAAGCAAGGCTCCCCGCCCGGGCGGTGTTCCAAGTCTTAAGCTATCTGAGGGCACAGATGTTTTTCTGCCCGACATGAGTTGGGATGTACTGGACAAAGGCACCATTCCTGGCGCCGTGTCACCAGCGGACTCACCTGACAAAGGTGATGTCTCGCCGAAGCCCGCAGTGCCAGGCGCAGAACCGAAGCCCTCAGTTCCCGAGGTTTCAGCGAAGCCATCAGTTCCCGAGGTTTCGCCGAAGCCCTCAGCTCCCGAAGCCTCACCAAAGCCATCTGTTCCCGAAGCCACACCGGCAGCTCCCAGAGATGGTGGCACTGTTCGTCCGCCTGCCCCTGGTGACAATAGCGGTGTCGTGACGCGTAAGCAGGAGATCACTTCGGACAAGCATGGTAACGTCGCTACTGTGAAGTTACCCGACGGATCGTCGCGCACATATAAATTTGATGAGTCTGGCAAGGAGATTTTGCAAATTACCGACCGCATCAAATCTCCAGCTGGCGAGCGGGTGGAGGAGTGGACAAGACAGGCTGATCCAACGACTGGGAAGTTTGGAGAGAAATTTAGTAGAACGCAGCCCGCAGGGTCTAATGAAGTTCGCGACAAGGTCAAGCAACTGCCCGACGGGAGCTACGAGTATTCCGACGCTAAAGGCGAACGCAAAACCTCGCAAGTTTCCATGCAGGGAGACGCGAAGCCCGATACTCCCTGGAAAGCTGATGTTAAGCGCGATGAGAAAGGACGTTTTTCATCGATTGAGAACGAACGTTTCAAGAGAGAGTATCAATATTTTGAAGGCACTACCAAGATCAAGTCTTATCACGTAGTTGATAAACAATCGGGTCAGAGTGCTACCTGGTCACGTTCCGCACCAGAATCCGCGAATTGGACTGCTCAAACAGGTGACGGTCGTACCGCTACCCTGCAGGGCGAGTTTGCCGTGACCGATGACGGAGTTCATGTCGTTCAGCGACTTTCGTGCAGCTGGGGTGAAGGGAAGGACAATTATGCGTTTCTTGGTAACGGCACCAAAGTTGGTATCAAGGCAACCGATGGGAATGGTTTAACCGCAGCCGATGGTTCGACCTCGCGATACGTGAAACGAGCGGACGGTAGCACGGTTTCTTACACCTCGTACGACAACAAGCAAATTTCTGTTTACGACGCATCCACGAAAACGCGCACCAACTGGACGCAAGGCGCTGATGGTCTGTGGAAATCTGACTCCCCGTACGAACCCGAGGCTCGCAAGGACCTAAGCTTCAACGATAAGGGGGAACTCAGTTATGTCGACAAGGATGGCAGCACACGAACTCGGACGCTTGCCGGTGAGGAGATAGTCGGCAAAAAAGATGGATCGAAATTGGTTTATGACCGACAGGGTAAGCTGTCGAAAGTCATCTACGGAGATGTGACCAGAACATTCCAGAAAGACGAGAAGGGTTCAATCAAAGCTGTCCAGGAGGTTAATGCGAAGGGGGAGTCGAAGACCATCTTCCCTCCAGCTTTGAAGCCTGGTGAAAAATTCGAAGATGCAAAATTGAGCGAAGACGGGGACCTCACCTATGTAGTTAAAGATACCGGTGGTAATACCGTTAAAAAGGTCAACGAGCGTTCCAATGGCATGACGCTCGACCATGACAAAGATAACGCCTTAATTAGAGCGAGCAAACCTAATGGTGTATCAAGGAGTTTTGAATACGCGGGCAACGGTGAGAAGAAGCAATTAATCTCAGTCACAGACACGCGTGTGACTAAGGATGGTGCGAAGTCTACGGTCTGGGCGCGTCAAGCTCAAGCCGACGGCAGCTTTAGCGAAGATTTCCACAGCAAAGACGACAAAGGTAAAGAGAGACCAAGTCGCAAAATCGGCAACGTTCTTCCCGATGGGAAGTACGAATACGTGACCAAGGATTCGAAGCCTGGTGACAAACCGCGCATTCAGTCTCTGGGTGGTGGCGATGGTGGTTTCTCTGATTCTGTCGACGAGTCGCGTCAGAACCTGCTTGAGTCGATGGAGAAGGGTCTTGATGAACCACGCCTGAAGCGCATGGAAGAGATGATGAAGGCTTACGAACAGCGAATGACCGACCGTGCTGTCGCTCGAAAGCTGGCTGGTGTCACCGCGCCTGATGCTATAGACGATGATGTTTCTAAGACGGTCTCGCGAACCTACGACAATATCGCGCAAATGGTCAATAACGATGACCCTAATAGTTTCTACAGTAAGGAGCAGCGAGCTTTTCTGGCAGAGAACTTTATGTACCATGCACAAGATCCGACTACGATGGATCAGGGTGCGGCAGACAATCGGGACTGGCAAGGGCACGGCACTTGCTGGATTCAATCCGCTCATATTTGGGGCATGACCCAACGAACCGATCACATGGCCGACTTGTTGAAACAGGTTTCGTTAACAGGTTCGTACACAACTAAAAATAGTGGTGCCGCAGGAGAACAACCTAAGACGGTTACTTTCTCTAAAGACTATTTGAAGTTTCCTGATGGATTCCAGGAAACAAATTGGTCGATCAGTAAGGCCACCGATACCTGGGATCGGCAGCCGGGTTTCATGCGTCAATGCGACGGAGATCGAAGCCCGGTCGGCAAGATATTTGATTATACGATGCCCGTGATAGGAAACCGTTCGCAAGACCCGCGCGCCATGGATGGTGGCACGCACAAATCGTTCACTACTACCGGAGGTCGCTGGTACGTTGGTAACGCCGAGATTATGCAGATGGTGACAGGCGACCAACCTTGTGACATCAAAATGGGCGACCATGGAGAAGGGACCCTTATCAATAACGACTTCAGAAAGACGCTTTTGGAGAAAGGAACCGTTCTTAATTACAGTCCCGGACACGCGAAGTCGATTGCATTGAAGAATATTGAGGGCACCTGGTGCATCGTGCAAGATAACCAGCACGGCGAAAATGATGACCGTATCATCGCCAAAATTACTGACATTCAAGCTTGGGCGCGCGGCGATAGAAACGCTGAGCAGCAGGTCAACGAGGCGGTAAATCAACGCAAGTACAAGCTGGATACGGATAGTACCATTCGCGGTATCGTCAAGCCCACGTCTGATGACACCTCTAATAATCAACGATATAACTCCGCTTCCAACGGTAGCTACTATCCAGGTCAGAATCAGGGTGCCTACCCGCAACCAGGCTATCCGCAGCCGAGTTACCCTCAACCGGGTTACTATCCGCAGCCCGGGCATGTCCGCATGAGAGGGCGGTGGCGCTAACTATAGGAATTAACGAAGTGCCACCAGGAAACTATTTTTTGACAGACGATCGGAGGATATAGATTTGTCGATTTCGGTTCAAAGCCAGACACCAATGAAAGTAAAGGGCACTAAAGCTCTTGCTGCTCGTATTCGTAGTGCAGGTCGAGATGACTTCGAGCGCACGGAGCGCAACGCGGGTAAGGTCGACATCGATAACGACCTGAGCTTCGATCCTTTCGACCATCTTACTAACAGTGTACTCGCGCTATCCGTTACCGGGCAATTTGATTTTTTGGATCCGCTCAGTTCAAACGCTTCGACAACGCCTGACTTCATGCAGATATTCGCTCATCAGATGATGGTGGAATTTGGTACCGATAATGGTGCGTTTCTGATCGAGCGGTTTCAAAAAGGGAATGTTTCTCCGCGCATGAACAAGCAAATTGAAGCGATTCGTGAGTACGTCGCTGGTGTTTACCGCAGGCAATATTTGAACAAGCACCGGGAAGTCCTGGATGTTGTATCTACGCTCTATCGCGAAGCTTATCGCAAAGGGGGCTTGTCTCAGGTTGACCAGGCAATTGCACATGTAAATGACAGGTTACGATTGGCCGGTGCGCGTTTTGGTTTCGGCCCCGGAACCGCCTGTATGGAAGGCGATAACGGCACCACCGAATGGATTGCGATCATCTTTTCTGACCTTGAACGCGAGGAGTTTATCGCACTCGAGTGGTGTCACATTCAGAATCAGCCAGCGCTGTAGCTTACTTCTTCATCATGAAAATGCCACGCGCACGCTTGGCGTGTTTTTCAGCCTCGCTCTCTCGATTGCAGGCGCGAAGCATCGTCGCATAATTTTCGAGAATCGAAACCAATCCGTCGCTGAAGGGACCATCTGACTTTTCCTTAGCCATGATTGCGCGCTTATATACAGGGTCCGCGTCATCATATCGACCTTGAGCGCGTAAACAGTTCGCAAGGTTGTTTAAACTCGTCGCCAGCTTCGGATCCTTTTCGCCCATTTTTTCGGCTTCAGTGACGGCCAACAAAAAGTGCTTTTCCGCCTCGGCTTGCTTGCCCTGGGACATCGCCTGTTGACCGGCTACGTTATATCGCTCCCACATGGTTCGTGCCTCGCTGAAAGTTCACAACAAGGTTGTTCCCTGCGATGCGATCATTTGACCACATTACCTTGAACCGAGCGACGAATTAATTTGCCGGCTTCTTTTTGTTTGTCTCCGCCAAGCATTTTGCTCTGAATTTTCAACATCTCGTATTCTTCGCGGAGTCTACCGAATTCACGCGCAAGTTTTTCCTCCTCGCGCTGCCGCACTGATTCGTTTGCGGTGGCCGCTAAGTTTGCTGCTACCATGTTGCGACTTTCTTGCACCAATGCATTGTTGTTGCGCAACTCTTGCATGCTTGAGGCCAATTTTTGTTCGTCGGCTCGGAGCATATTCGCGATGTGACTTGCTTCACCGGCGGTGGCTTGAAGCGCTCCGCAAATGTGCGGCGGTTCGATTGTGTTTAGCCCATTGACGTGAAACTGATTGCAATGCAGATCGTATAACTGACGTTGCTGATCGTAGGTCGCTTGAGCACGTTGGCACTCACCGATGGTGGTGCGGAAGACATTCAAATTATACTTGTATCTGTCGGCGTGATTAACGAAGGTCTGCAGGTCTTTTGTGTAGTCGCGGACGGCCGATTGCAATGCTGCGCCCGAAAGCTTCGGCGGCGCAACAGCCGGCATGCCGTTTTGCATCATGTTCGCGGAGCCCTTCAGCGTTTTCGCAATCAGAAGTTGATTTTGCATTTTTTCGTGCAGCTCTTTTCCTGCACGGATGAAATCTCGATTCTCCTCTATCAAATATCTCGCCTGCAGAAACCGCTTCGGGTCGCACCCTGGTTCCGGAATGTCAAACGTAAAGTCTTCGTTTTTGTCCGTTGCTTTTGCCGAGCAGCAGCTGTCGCTGTTACTACCGCGAGCTAAACCTTCTACGCTGACACTTGATGCGGTCCGAGAAGTCGAATCTCTTCGAGTCAGTGATGCACCGTCAACGGTGTCAGCAAAAGTTGGCGCTTGAAGAGAGACGATTACCGACGAAGCCGCCATCAGCGCCATCATGTATCGAAGTCGGTTTGTTGCCTTCATAGCTTTCTCCTTTGCTACTTTGGTGCATTCGGTTTTTTTGCCGCCTGAATCTCCTCAGGCGTCACAGTAGGAAACTTGAAAAATTTTGATTGCGCATGCAACGCCCGCGGTAAATCAGAGAATTGTAGCTGTTGCGCGCGAAGTTCGATCGGCGGATCTGGCGGCGGCGGAATGTCTTCCTCCTGCGTTTTGCTTCGATAATATTGCACGTATAGATTCGAACCAAGTGCTCTGAGCGGTGGCGCGGAGCTGTTTGTTTTTCGTCCAAGTCGTTCGATCAATGCATTTGCAGTATCCTGGACAGTCTGGGCGAGGTGCTGTCCATGCGCCTTTGCGCGAGTCGATTCAATCGACGTATCGTAAATCAAACCTGAATTTTGAATAAAATCTCGGTCGCTGACTTCAGTTCCGTCGCGGCTGTTCATCAGCTCTGCCGGTGTATAAAAATAACCATGCCGACGACTGACATTCCGGCGATTTTTCGCATATGCGTTCTGTTCGCGAATTTTGCGCGCTTGCAAATCCAGTGATTGGCGCTGAATCAAAAGACCGCTGCTGATCACGTCCTCCGGCGTGTCGACGGCTCGGTGCTCATTGCCTTCCAACCGCCCGGCGACATCCATCGAAAACTGCTTCGCCCGCTTGCCGTCCGCGGAGAACGGATTTATAGAGTAACAGGCGCGATAAGTCATCTGCGCATCCTCTGGCTCTTTCAAAAATTCAAGCGTCTTCCCAAGAAACAGATAGGCTGCTTGGTTACCTGGATTTTGCTGAACCGCTGTCATGAACTGCTGTTTCGCCGCGTGATAGCGCTTCAGTTTAAACTCTTCGCGCCCAAGTTCAAACGCGCTCACTGCCACCGCCCGCGGCGCACATCCGAGCAGGCACGCACAGGCGGCGCCAATGGACAGCGCCGACTTGAGCTCATGACTGCGAATCATCGTGTCACCATAGACGCGTGAAGTTTCTACCCTAGAATGTTCCCCGATTTAAGCATAAAATGACACGCGAAATCAGCCAGACCGTACGTAGGGTTATCACTGTGGGCGCTCCGAATCTCATTCTTGAAACAAATCGATTACGACTGCGACGCTGGAAGGCATCGGACTTGCAGCCCTTCGCCGCGCTCAACTCCGACCCGATCGTGATGAAACATTTCCCGGCCCCTCTCAGTCTGGATCAAACCAAAAGCTTTATTGGAGCGGTAGAAGCTCATTTTGAATTTGAGAAGTTTGGTTTGTGGGCAACCGAATTGAAGGACGGGGGCGACTTCATAGGGTTTGTCGGTCTGAGCATTCCGAGATTTTCGGCGCCGTTTATGCCTTGCGTCGAAATCGGTTGGCGTTTGGCTCATAAATATTGGGGGCAAGGATACGCTCCGGAAGCGGCGAAAGAGGTTTTGCGCGATGGGTTTGAGCGTGTAAAACTTCTGGAGATTGTTTCTTTCACGGCGACTTCGAACGTCAACTCGATGCGCGTGATGGAAAAGATTGGAATGAAACACAATCCGGCAGAGGATTTTGACCATCCGAATGTCGTAGATGGGCATCATCTAAAACGTCACGTGCTTTACAGGCTTACCGTTGACGAGTGGAAACGCGGCATCGGTTGTGATCGAGATGTGAGTGAGACATTGATTTAATCTGATGCTCAACGACTGAAAACGGTTTTCTTCGTGGAACAAGATCTGCAAGACCTCGTCTTGCAGCTTATTGCAGAACGCTGACCGACGTGTTTTTGCTGAATCTTTCAATAGATTTGCAAGCGCTCGTTTCGGGTATAGGTAACCCAGGGATAAGTAGGAGCTGAGTATGAACAGCCCATTTGGAAACCGCCAAAACGCTAACAATGGCAACAATAACCGCGGCCGGGAAGGAAGATTTTCCGAGACGGTCATCATGGACAATAAATTTCACCAGTCGCTCAGTAATGTGCGAAATCGCGACGTTGAGCAGAATCATCCGGACATCGAGTTGATGCGGCGCGAGCAGATGCAGCAGTCCAATCGCCATCTAGCGACGCTTTATCGCCTGCCGGCGCTGAAGGATCCTGGCGTTCCAGCCGCTCAGGCGCGCGATCCCGAGCAGACTATCGCTGTGCGAGTGCAGTCGCCGGTCGTCAATTTTCACGAGTGCATGCAGCGGCTCGAAAGAGAAACCAAACGCGCCAATAAATTCGGTCGTCCGTTTTCTCTCGCTATAATCGGCTTCGGCGACATTCAGAACGTGCCGAATACCTTTGGCGTGGAGGCGTATGAACTCGCGCTGCAACAGATTGAGGCTGTTCTTTGCAATGTTGTTGATACGGACATCGATACAGTCGGCAAGTACAGCAACGACCGCTTCATGGTGTTGCTGCCCGAGTGCACCGGTCCGAGTTCGACGATGTTCGCGGAAACGACGCGCCAGTATTTTGAAACTGTGCCGATAAAGTTTGGAGGACATGCCTTCTTCCTTCGCGCATCGATTGGCATTGCTTGCTTCCCTAACCACGGTCACGAGTGGAAGGAAATTCTCGCGAGAGCCGATCTGGCGTGCGAAAGCATTCTCGGGCGCGGCGGCAATGCCTTCGGTTTTGCGTCGACGATGTAGCGCGAAAGTGAGTCTTTAAATTTGATCTGTTACCAGGTGCTCTCTTTAAGGGCATTTATCTAGTAGGCAGATTGAGTGGACTTTGCTTTGATAAAACGGCTAACAGTCTCGCAGCGTAGGGCGCCTCGGAAGAGGCGGCCGGGTCGCGACGCGCGCGGGATGTACATCGTCGAGGCGCTGGTCGCGATGGTGATATCCACAATACTCTCGTTCGCTCTTTTGGATATGGCCATGAGTGCCATGAGAACAATGCAGCGCGCCAATTCGGATGGCCAGGCTTATGAAGTTATTGAGGAATTGACTGAGTTTACCAGAGCTTACGGTTATGAAAGGCTGGTCGATTATAAAGATCAAACTATGACCTTGGTGCTCAACAGATCGGAAGGAACGCAATTTGAAAACACTTCATTTCATAATAGGGCACTTCTACTTGATTTTGTTCGGCGGCAGTGGCAATCGAGGACTTCTTCAAGTAAGTTTGAAGGAACTTTGACCTATTACGTATTCAATGGACCCGAACCTGATTCGTTGAACGTCGCCATAGATTTGCTCTGGCATGACAGTGCTAGTTCCGAACGCGCCTTGGGGCGTGTAATTGTTGTTCAAGATGTCCCGTCAGGTTGAGTTATGCGAAGACGATGCATACGCAAAACCGCAGAGCGGAAATCAGACGGTCTATCGCTGACTGAATTGTTGGTCGGGTCTATCCTAATGGCCGTCTCCATTGCTGCTGTTGCGGAGATAATGTCTTTGTGTGTTCTAGCCAATACTAAGCTTTTTCGCCAGTTTGACGCGCAAGCGGGTGCAAACTTCGCGTTGGATCGCATCAAGGGTAGCATCCGAATGTCGAGCGAAGTTCTGCCTTATTCTGATCTTTTTGGGTCTGTAAAAGTCTTAAGTCCACAGACACTGATATTGTCACAACCTGTGCACTTCTTGGCTAAGAACAACGACCCCTCTGACGCGCTAAATTATGACCCAGGCGCCGAGCAAAACCTGAAAAATGGTCTGACAATCCCTGGAGCAAGTTACACGGTCGTTTATGAGGTTGTGCCCGACGATGATGCGCCCGGAGAGTTCAAAATGCTATGCACAACAAGAGGCCCCCAAGCTGTTTTTGATGAAACATCAGCTTTGCGTCTTCCAATAGAAAAACAAACTATGTGTCGAGGCATTATTGGCCCACTCGAGCCAGGGGCAGCTCAGGGCTCCCTGCCAAAGGTTTTCAGCTTTATTGCACGAAATCCTCTCCGAATGCAGCGTCTCGATTTGATAAAGGAATCTACCCTCTATGACTTTGGGGTTTCTCGCGGGATCAACTTGATTGGTATTGACTTAGAGATTAGAAAGGGAGCCGATTTCACTGCTGCCTCTACCAGTGGTGGCGCAGTAGAAGTTGGGGACAAGGTTATTGGAGTACATACCGAGGCGTTTTTGAGGTTGCCAACCTACACTCAGGGTAAACCTGAGGAGGCTATATATGAACCCTAAGAAGTTTCAGCGCCGGATAAAACGAACGCGCAATCGAGGTTGGGCGTTGGTAGCTGTAATAACACTTTCTCTCTTCGCGAGTATGTTTCTGTTTAGTATCGCGGGATTATCGACTACGCTGCTTCGTTCTGAAGGTGTTTCGAGGCAACGAAATTACGCACTAGCTGCAGCCGAAGCTGGACTTGATTTTGCTCTCTGTGACCTTACTAAGCTGTTGAAAGGTGAAATTTCAGAATTGGCTCAGATCGAAGGCACTCCTTACGAAGTGCCAACGCGATACTTACCTCAGCTAGGAAATCGTTGTCGTGTAATGATTCGAGTTAGAAGACTGACTGATGCTGAGTACACCTGGGTTAACACCTATAGATCTCAGGCGATTCCTGCGATAGTTAATCCGCTAAACAAAAGTCCTGTTGATACCTGGCGTTATGGCATGGATTGGACGCAGTTCGCACTTCCGAATGACGAGCCCTGCTGGAGTGTGGAGGTGACATCATATTGCGGTATTTTCGCCACAAGCATTCGAAGTATTTTGGTTCCTGCGAGTGGGGCACCAAGTTCGAGTTCTACGACTACCAATCCATATGATCGATTCTTTCCCGAGGCGATAGTGGCAAACGGCGATGTGCAAATTGGGACCGCAGACCAGCCGTTTAAGCTGAAGTCCATCACCGATCCACAAGTTAAACTTGGAGAGAGTGAGAGCTCTTACAAAAGCGTAGTTCAAACAAACGGAAGAATTTCGGTTGAACAGGGTGGCGAGGTGTTTGGTGATTTGCGTGTCTCGAACCCCGACGGCGCAGACCCAACGTCGACAAAATTGGCGCTTGGTGATCGCGATTCGACAATAATACACGGACGAGTGGAAACAAATGGTTTTTCTGATACAAGTATCAATCCGTTTTCAGGTCTTCAGCCAACCGAGCCAGGAGCGGAGTTAAAAACGGACACGGGAAACATCTACGCTGATGCTGATATTGCGTCTCTCGGCGAACGTACCGGTATTAATCAGACGCCAAGCTCGACGAGTCCCATCATCAATCCGGAGTCACCAAATGCGATATCACTTCCTCCTAATACGGCTCCATTGCCACCGTTTCCGGCTGCCTTGCCGTACTTTGTTGATAATCCGTCATACCTCCCGGACGGAACCGTGCCTGTTGATACCTCATATCGGACACCTTCTTTAGATTCGAGCGAGGCGCAAGGTCCGCTAGTTTTTAATAAAGGTGGTGCTAACAGCCTCCCAACGCAGGTCTTTGTTGTTCCAGATCCAGCTTCCACGGGAGCTGAATCTACCATAAATCTGAAAAGTCAGTTCTTTGTAAATGAAGGGCAAGCTGCTGACCTGCAGATATTCTATAGCGGCTCCAATGATGTCACACTTCAAATTGACGGCTCCGAGTCGAGTCCAGGGAAGCTAAGTCTAGTAATATATGCGCCTTTCGCTAAGGTTACGACTACCGGGATTGGTGATTTCTCTGGAGCGATATTTGGCAAGCAAGTTTCCCTAACACATCGAGGGGATATTCTGATCGATACGAATGCCCTTAATATTAAAGCAAATAATTCCAATGCTGGTTCAGGCGGCGCTGGTTCCGAAGACAGTACCTCAAGGGCGTCAAACCACTATCGAATTTCGACTTGGGAGCAGGTGTCAGGCAGGTTGGTACCTCTTGCTGGTGGCTAGGTGATAGTAATATCGCGAAGCCTGCGAGCAAATTCCTCTGCGCTCATATTTAATGCACCTGCATATTCCGTATTTGTTTCAGTAACCCGTTGACTATGGTTCTCGGAGTTCTCAATTAAGTGATATTGAATCAGCTTGAAAGCCTCTAGATCTCTATTTTGGGACATCAGAAACCGCGCATACTCAATCCGCGTGATACCAAATGGAGTATCATCGCCGGTCATGCATTTACTAGTTTCCAAAGCGAGTTTGTATTCGATTTCTGCTGATTCTGCGTCACCAAGTTTTTCATAGCAGTGAGCGAGGTTCAGGTGCGCTATGTATTCGAGATCGTTTTTTTCTTCGCTCGCGACGTTTTGCCAGTGGCGGATTGCGTCCTCGTAAAGTCCAGCTTCCATCAGCCGTTCCTTCGGTACGTCAGCTAGTCGTATGACAGTCACGCGCGAGAGATAATCATCCTCGGCGTCGAATTCCAGCGTGAAAAAGTAATCGTTGATTGTGTAGGTATCGAAGATTTCTATAGGCTCTACCTTCTGCAATTCCCACTTGCGCAGTTCGTCCTTGGAGTCGGTTTCGGGAGCGGGTTTGTGTTTCCCTCGCTCTCTTGTGGAAACAGGTTTGCCAATTTCTCGATGAACATCATCGCGCGAAATTCCCAACTCGACGTCCTTCAGAACCTCCTCTTCAAAGCTCTCGAAGTTTTGGCGCTCGTAGAAGAAGTTTACTTCGGTGTACGTTCCGTCGTTCTCACTTATGCTGAATCCGTTCGATTCAAAACCGTGCTCGACCAGGGCGATACCGCATGTGGTGTCTTTCGGTTCTGCGCCGATCAGTTTCACAAGTTTGAACCATTCGGGCGAATATGTTTTGGTCCCGAGTACATCGAGGATGGTTTGAACTTTTGATGTAATCATGAGCTGACTGTTCCTTTATTGCGTTCCGCGCTCGCGTAAGAGAACCGCGAGTACCGGACGCTCTTGTTTCATCAGCTATTTTAACGACTTCGACCCGTGATTAACTCTCCAAGCCCGACAAACGTAAAAATAAAACCAGCTAAAGAACCTAAAAAGTAAAAGATGGTCGCCAATGTAAAACCGCTTTGAATATGGGACACACTCGGATGGTGCTTTTGGAAACGAACGTCTACGGGGTCGCCGGGCTTGAGAAACCACCCATGAAAGTCGAATGTCTCTTTTCCTGTGAGTGTCTCGTTGTCTACTGTGTATATGTAAACGACGTTACGCTTAAGCTTACTGCCCGAGCGTACCTCGCTGACTTTACCGTGCGTAAAACCCATTTGAGACTCCCACGGAAGGCTGTACAACGTGGAATAGCAAAGCACTCCGTAAACGATAAAGACGCCTAAACCGCCTAACACAGCAGCAAAGGGGTGGCTTTTGTAGGGCCTTTCATGCGGAAGAGTGTAGACCGGGTTTCGGGGGGCGTAAGTGCTAGTAACGCGTTGATTTTTCATAATAACGGCTCGCTCGTGAAGCAATCCCAGCCACCACTATGAATTAAAAAGTTCCAAATCCAGCAAATATTCGCTTTTCTTTTGGTTTTCAAGAAGGGGGCGTTCCGTTAAATACGAATTCCAGACTTCCTGCGTCTCAGGTGCGTTCGGATCCCCGTGTGAAAGAGGTTAGCCCTTGTTTGGACTAACCTCTTTGGCTTTAAGTTATCGCCGACAGCGCTATCTGCTCGCCGTCACACGCGGATTGAAGTGTTGAACATAATCGCCGCGATCCGGGCAGAGCGTCATGATGACTGATGAGGTCTTCATGATCTGCTTAGCGAGTCTCTTTGACGCTGCATCATTCGATTTCATCAATTGATTAAGCGATTTCACTGCGTAGCATGCTGATGGAATCGCGAATTCCGAAGTGTATACTCGCAATCCGTTTTCCATTTGCGACTGTTGGAGTGCTCTATGTTGGATCAACTCGATCGGGTTTACATCGGCATAAACGCCTCGTTGTTGCGTGCTGATGTGCGCGTGTCTACCCGGCGGTAGGCTGATGGCTCTCCCGTTGATATTGATTACAACTGAGTTTTTATGGTTGTCGTGCAAGTTGTAAACGGCCAGACCATTGTTCGATTTTGCAACCAGCGCGACTGCGCCGGCTGCTAGTTTCACAGAGCCTTGTGCTGTTTCTACAATCATATCGCGCTTCGGTGCGAAGATCGCTTTGCCGTTATCCAAACGATGTGCCGACTCATCCGTCGCGTGGTGCATTGCGGCATCAACAATCAGATTGTCTGAGGTTGAACCGCCAGGTGCCGTGTCACTTTCGGTGGTGCCATGCTCGAACGACACCAGATTCAGTGATTCACTACCGATGGTGGCGCCTGTTAGCATACCGTTTCCACTTTGAGCACCTGCAGTTCCGTTTTCGCCGAACAAAATCAGGCTAATCGGTTGAGCTGCGCTCGAAACTGTCAGCGCGTTGGCATTGTTTATAATCGCCAAGTTCAGGGACACGTCCTGATTGATCGGAATGTTTACTCCCGGTTGCGCGGGCGCTATAGCATCAGTTTGGGCACTGAATTGAGAAACCGCTGATGTCACATCGCCGAGCATCGAAACGACAGGCATTGTCGACGGCGCATGGGAAGTAGTTGCGGTTGGTGGATCGGCTCTAACAACGGAGTTTGTCCCAAGGATAATCTTGTTCATGCCGCTGGACAGATTGTTGAAGATCACATCCTTGTTGACCACTTCTACAGTTGCCGGACCGGAAGCTACAACTCCGTTGTTCGGTCCAAAATAAGCACGTCCGCGTGTACCGTCAGGATCGACGCTGACGCCTGCGGGTGCAGTATTCGGTGGTGTAGGATTGGTGCCTTTCTTCGGAGGCGCACCGATAGAAATAATGATGTCGTCCCCTTTCTTGCCGGACGTTTCTACTCTGGTGTTGTCCGTGATAAGGACTTCGCCGCTTGCCACGTTGAGATTGGAAGCAACTATGCCGCCATTGACTGCATGGATGTTTCCAGTGAACGTAAGTGAGGCACCATTAGCGGTGAACTCCAGGTCTCCATCATTCGTCGTGGTATCGAACACACTCAAACTGCCTGCTGTGACTAGCGACATATCACCACCGGCAACCGCGCTTTCAATCGTTAGAAGGTTTGTGTTGATGTTATTCAAGTTGATTGAACTGCCGCTGTTCAAGGTCAGTGAGGTTGTATCTATGTTGAGAGGCTTCTTACCGATTGAGCCGGACTCCGAAGTAAGAGTCAAAGAGTCTGCTGTGATGACGACATTCTTGCCGACTTTGAACGTGCCTTTTCCGTTGGCGTGAAGTTCCAAAGCCGGAGAGTCAACCGCTTGTTGCGTCGCTACCTCGACTCCGCCGCCGAGATTTGTTATGGCGATACGTCCGCCGGCCCCCTGTGCAGACAGCGTTCCTTGAACGCCGTTCTTCGGTGCCTTCTTTCCGTTGTTGAGAACAAAGTCTTTCTTATTATCGGAGATGAGTGTTATGGTACCGCCAATGCCACCACCGACACTGCTGGCATCCAGGCTTCCTGCGATAATCAGATAGCCTTGTTTGCCATCGAGATTTCCCGCCTCAAGCGTGTAATTTGCACCCGCAGCGAGCGTCGAGGAGTTCGTGTGAGCATCGATGAGAGAAGTGTCGTTGACTGTGATGTTGCCGCCAGTCCTTACTGTGATAGAACCAGCATCGCCACCGAGAATTCCGCTAGTCGCTGAAATGCGCAGGAAGTCTGCCGGCGGCTTAGGCGTTTTCTTGATTATGCCGAAGAAGGTTGGAGTGGCGTCTTCTGTGACATATTCCACGGTACCGCCGCCGCCCAGACCGAGACCATTTGCTGACAATTGAAGCGGACTTGTGGGTGAACTCGTGAAATCAATTAACTGAGTATTGATTTTGATTTCCCCGCCGAAGAAGTTATCGCCGGGAATTCCTTTTGCATTCGCTTCAGCGAGGAAACTCGGATCGTTTAGGGTTAATGTACCTGTTCCGTCTGCCGCAGCAGTGAGAAGCAGTCTTGCTCCGTCTCCTCGAGTGTGAGCGATATTCAGACCTCCGGTTCCGATTGTCAGATCACCAGTAGATTTTATATCGATCAGCGCACCGTCACCGGAACCAGTTGCAGACACCGTGATATCGCCACCGGTGGCGACTGTGAGGTCTGAGCGTGTTTCGTAAATAAAGCTGCCAGCATCACCTGTGGTTCCATTTACATTGAAAGTAAAGGTGCCGGTCGGATTTACGATGTCTGCCGTAATGATCTCGATGCTTCCGCCATTTCCTGAACCGTCTACTGAAGTCGACAAATTGTTGATTGTATCGAAGGTAATTGCCTGGATAGTAGATGAATTCAGAAAGATCGTGTGAGCACTCACGTTTCCTGCGATCCTGATGCCACCCGCGGTGCCAATTGCGATTGCGCCATTATTGGTCAGGATGCTGCCGTTTACGTTGACTGCATTCTGCTGCGGAATGGCTCCTGGGAATGCAATGCCACCGCTGAGGATGCCTGCTTGAACCTGTATCGGACCAGGTGTTTCCAGAAGCTGAACATCTGCAACTTGAAGGTTGACATCGCCGCCGGTCAAACCACCGGTAGTGGTGATGTTTCCAGTTGATATTCCATTTGGAGCAATCATCAAGACGTCTCCACCGCGAGCGCCGGCGGAAGAGGTATTGATTGCGCCAGTAAGACTAATTGAACCCAGATTTGCCAGAGCGGTCAGACCTCCGCCCACTCCGTCGGAGCCACCACCTGTGAGAGTGATTGTACCCGTTCCGGTGATATCACCTCCGGTGGCATTCAAGGTAATGTTGTCGAATAACCCCTGGCTCTGAATCTGGCCGATTTGAGTGCCCGGCGGTGGATAATCAAAATCCACGCCGGCCAGCATCACGAGGTTGCCGGAGTCTCCGGTCGGATTCGATAGGTTTATCGTGAACGCTCCCAGATTGATATTTCCAGACGAGAGAATCGCGACGCTTCGACCTACGAACGAGATGTTACTCGACAAGCTGACGTCGCCCTGGTTGTTAGCAATAGTGTAACCGGTGAAAATAAACTTGTTGCCTATGATATTTCCGTTGGTTTGCTGTACCCATGTGTTGGTTGTGAGCGTGACGTTGTTCGCTCCGATGAATTGAGAGTTGGTGTGCGAGGTCGTTGTTCCATTCGGGTTGTTTAGCAGGACGTCTCCGTTGAACGCCAGGGTTCCAAACAGATCCAGGTTCGCACCATCTGCGGTGAGGAACGAAATTGCAGCCGGGTTACTAGGAAATCCAGGAGCGCCAGCCGGCGGCTCCGAGGCCGTGATTGTGCTGCTTCCTCCATTTACTGTGAGACCGCCGGTAGTGTTTTGAGCTATGAACGTTTGAACGTCCAGGGTGACAGTATTAAAAGTCACGACCGGTGATTCAACGGTTACGCTGCCAGTTGAGGTGAAGCTATTCTGGAAGGTGATCGAAACAGGGCTAGATGCCGCGAAGCTGTCGGACTGAATGGTGTCGATATTCAGGGCGATTCCGTTATCAAAGAACACATCGCCGGCGCCAGTCGTACTGATTGTGTTGACCTGGTTATTTGCAATAAGCGATGCGCTGCCACCTCCAGTAATGTTTACTTGCAGGTTGGTAGCAGTAATCACGTCGGGGACAGAGATCGCTCCAGCGTTGGTTGTCTGTAAAACTACGGAGCTGGAATTTGAGCCGACCGCAGTCAGAGATGCGGTTGTGATGTTGCTTCCAGCCGATAAGGTGATGCTACCTGCGGTGCCGGTTCCGTTTCCGCTTGTGTTGACACCACCAGTGGTGATCGAGCCCGATGTAGAGGTGATTTGAACAGCGCCGCCGTTCTGCCCGCCCGATAGACCGTTAGTATTTACTCCATCAGTCGTGATGTTGCCGACAGCATTGATGGTCGCTGTGTGCACGGCGGATGCGGCATTTGTTCTGAGAGTACCGTTAGGTGTGTCAATGTCGACTGTGCCTCCACTGTTAATTAGCACTGCTCCATCGACCGCTATATTTCCAGTTGTCGTAACGAGAGATACGCCACCACCAGTTCCACCGGTTGTCTGGATTCCAAAATTGCCGGCAATCTGAATGGTACTAGCGGACAAGTTGACGGAACCAGCCTGGAAGCCCACTCCTGATTGAACTGTGAGAGTCAGACCTGATGCGCTCGAAATCGCTCCATCGATGGCGCCAGCGGCCGCATCAATGGTGATTGTTCCACCGTCTGTTGAGCCATTTGCATTGTACAGACCATTGAGCAAACCTATTCCGCCAGAACCGTAGTTTCGCACAGTGATGGATCCGCCGGAACCGCTAGTCGAAGCAGCTGTAATTTGATTGGTGAAGAACTGGCTGTTGCTTACTACCTCTACTGTGACATCGCCACCCTGTCCGGAGGTACCGGAGTCGGCGAATATATTTCCAACTCCGTAGGAGCCGCCACCCAGGCTAATATGCACATCACCGCCACTGGTGGCACCTGCACCACTGGTCAAGATGTTAAGAGTCGTGAGGTTGCCGGTTCCTCCGATGACGATTTCCACATCGCCTGCGCTACCAGTGCCGTTCCCAACGCTGTTTCCTGTGGAGATCTGACCGGTGGTGACAGAACCATTTTGTGCGTTTATAGATGTTTGCGAATTTGCAAGCATGGTTACGGTGCCAAGCACAATATTGCCGTTTGTCGCCGTCACGGTGCTAAACGGATTATTCGGAGAAACTGTGTTTGTGCTGATTATTACCGTATTTAAGGGGTTACCTACGGCGACATCCAGTGTGCCTCCGGAGGAAGTTGCGGTACTTGCCATGCTGATATTTCCGACATTTATGGCGTTACCTGCATTTGCTCCTCCGACGAGTGTGATACTACCCGGAGTACCATTCGTACCGGACGAACCCGTAGTGAGCGTCACTGCCGCCGGCAGCACCACTTGCCCGCCGCCGCTCCCGGCGTAGGCCACAAGTGTGAGGTCACCGCCCATAGAGTTATTCGCTGAAGTCGCTGTCGTTAGTTGCTGGAGTGTCCCGAGAGAGTTGAGGTCAACGTTACCGCCGGTGAAGGAAGCACCATTGGCCGTGACACTCGTGATGTTGTTTGTGAAGTCCACTCCGGCAATAAGAGCTATGTTGCCACCATTAGTGGTGCTGCTCGCCGATGTGATGCCGAAGTTGCCGCTCAGGTTGATATTGCCGCTTGCCATCGCGAGCAGACCACCAGGCACTGTCATGTTACCTTGAATGGTCAAATTGCCATGTGCTAGCAATGAGGGCGCCGCTGTAGCATTGATGGTGTGTGTCGTGATTCCGTTGCCTTCAATAACGACTTGACCAGCGCCCGAAGTTAAATCTCCGAGAGCGATGTCTCCGTTCGTTCGAATGGATGCTTGACCGAGTAGTGTTGATATGCCAAGGGACACAGGGGCAGCCGACAGCGCTCCGGCCACCGGAAATGCTGTCGCATTCGAACCGTCGGCATTGATGACGAACGAGCCCCCAGGAAGCACAGGTGTCGCGCCTGAGATGTTCACGTTACCGGAGGTCGGCGAAATCCCTCCGGAGAGATCAATACTTGTGGGTGCAATGATGTTAATGTTGCCATTGACACCGGCAGAACCGCTATCAATGCTTGCAAAAGGAACAGTAACCGAACCAGATCCAGCGTTTGCGCCGGCCCAAGCTGAAATGAATATATTTCCGGCGAAATTAAGGCCGGATGTTGTAATGCCTGAGACGTATGTTAGATTGACCGAGCCACCAGTTGCTGAAGCACCTGTAACGGTGATTGCTCCAGAGATATCAGTCGTAAAACTAGCTCCGGCAAGAATCGTCAAATTACCACCACCAGTCACGCCGGATGTACTGATGGAAGTCAGCAGGTTCGAGTAGACATCACCACCAGCAACCAGCGCTAGAGGTGCTCCGTTCGTAGTCAATGATAGTGCCCCGATATTCAGGTCGCCGCTGTTCGAAAATAGCGGATCTCCGGTGAAATTCATGTGACCGAGGCGGAGGTTGCTAGTGTCTGCATTGAAATGCCCGATACCCCCCGAAATATTGACCAGCCCTGACACTTCTCCCACATTTCCTAGAACGTGACCATCGCTCGAATCGATGTTCAGGTTATTGGATTGCCAGTCACCGCCGATTAATGTTGTGTCGAGCTTTTGATTAAGGTTCGAAACCGTTGCAATATTGATATCGCCATTGAGAGCGTTGATACTACCACCAGTACCATTCAAACTTATGTTCGTGTCTGCCGGCGCACTTATTGAAACGTTCTGATTAATAGACGTGATTGTTCCGGAGTTGGTAATGCTAGACGAATTGAGGTTTAGATTTCCGTTAGCTTGAGCCAATCCGGAGTTGTTGAAATTTCTTCCTGCACTGAGTTCGAGGTCTCCGGAACTTGTGATTGCGCCGTCGTTGCTGAAATCGCGGTTTGCGTGCAGCGAGAGATTAAGCGTTTCGTTTGTGGTTCCGTACTGCGCGGACACGGAACCGGGAACGTCGGTGGTAATCAAGCCTGATTGCAGGTTGTTGATATCTCGCGCTCCAATAACTGCGGTGGTTTTGGATGCATCCGATGAGACCGCATATATCGAACCGGCGTTGTTCAGGTCACCTGTGACACGAACACCGTCAGCGTTTCTCGCAAAATCTCCTGACACCGCTACATTCTCGGGGATTACTAGAGCCGATGCTCTGATTGTTTTCCCATCATCATTTACCGAGTTTAAGTTCAGCGCACCGCCCGTGGCGGCACCCTTATCGCTGAGAATCAAACCTTGATCGCCTGTCGATAACTTCTGAGTCAGAGCTGCATACTCAGCTGCTGTGACTTTGTCTCCTGCGGAAATCGTTTTCTGTTCTCCGCCTACAGAAATTGTCACGCTGCCATCAAACAAATTTCTTCCCACAGTAATCTTTGAAGCCGTCGACGAAAGATCGAGCGAAACTCCTTTCCGAAGAATTTTTTCGTTGCCGGCATCATTAGTATATGTTGAACGTGCGCCCGGTCTTGTCGTTCGAAACTCGGAAACCTGACCCGGATAAATTATCGCGGTGTTCATCCGTGATTCGCGCCGCTGATTTGAGATGCTGATAGTACCCGCGGTTGCAAAGCTATTCGCACTATTTTGCAGGCTGTTCACCGCGGCGGCATTGCTCTCCAGGCGGCTTTGAATACGAACGTCCTGCCGCTCGATTCGTTGTTGATGGCGCTCCGCTCTCACAGTGTTTCGAACATTCGACTCCAGGGTGGGAACGTTCAAATGAGTGACACCATCGTTGGCTTGCGCGGCACCGGCCGTCAGCGATGCGAGCAGAGTAGCTGAGAGCGATACTCCCAGTCTCGATGACCATTGTGATTGGGAATCTTGCGACTTCATGATTTTTCCTCAGGCACTGTAAGCGGTTGCGCGCGAGGATACCAGATGTGGAGGCACTTCGCATGAGTGGTTTTAACGATCGGCGCACTGAGAGCGGTTTTCGGTCGGTGATGATTTGGTGATGCTAACATGTCTGTTGTATCTTCTGGCGGAGTGTTTTGTATATAATCGGGCTACACAAACAGCATGAAGTTAGTCGTATGTATGCATGCGCGTTTCTTGAAGAATTTGAGTGTAAATTTACCTTTTTTATTCTGGGCCGGAAAACTGGTTCCGGTTCTAACGGCAGGTTGTATGCAGGGAAAATCCGGTGTGTTTTCAGCCTGCAAAGATCTAAGTTGGAATAGTTAGCAACCGGATTTTTTGCTGTGAAAAACTCAGAAGAGAACATTCTGGACAACCTGGTAATTGCCGCGCCCTGTTCGATCCCGTGGGAGGCAATGAGGGGTAATGACCGGCAGCGCGACTGCGCTGGCTGTGCCAAAACCGTTTACAACATTTCGGACATGACGAAGGCAGAGGCTGAGCGATTTCTAAAAGAAAGCGGTACGTCAGAGTGCATGCGCTTCTACAGAAGGGCTGACGGCACGATTATGACCGACAATTGTCCGCGCGCCCTGCGAAAAATACGCGAACACTACCGGATAGCAGTGCGAGCGGTCGCGGGGGTTGTGGCACTGATGCTGGCGGTTCCGGCAGCCTTCGCGCAGAATCGTTCTCAGGCTGTCTTGTTAGGGAAACCTGCTCGGCAAACTCAGCTGACGGAGCAGCAAATTCGACACCTCTCTGCCGCAGGCGGACCGTTCATCATACGTCCGCAGCAGCCGGGTCCTGTCACACAGGCGCCTTCAACTACTCTGCCTGTGACATCAGACATTCAAGCGACGCTAATCACTCGTGTTGTGACGTTACCCGATGGTCGCCGTGTAACAGTCGTCGTGCCGTCACGCGGAGGAAATGTAATCTGGATTCGAAATTCCGACGGGCGTCCGCTTGCAAATTCTGAACGCGTTCCGACGACTCAGTTCAATACACCTGTCGGCAATGATAAGGTAGAAACGCAGGCTCTCCAGTTTTACATCAAGGCTCAGGATTTAAGGCATCAGGGCAATCTCGCCCTTAGTGAATTTTACTTAGAGAAGGCATTGGCGTCGTTTGATTTGCAAAAGAATCAGAGCGATTCAAAGTTCAGAAATGTCATTGAGGCGGACCTGAAAAGTCTTCGTGAGCAGATTGAGATGCAGTCGGGAGCTGCGAAATCTCCGAGTGCGCCCGCAAGTGACCAGCAGTCTCTCGACGAACCGGGCGACAGTGCCGTGCCCGCCGAACTGGACGCCTCTCAACATTGAAAATCCATCTGGGTGGGGGCGGAATGCGAGAGTCCGGAGTTTCAGGCCCTGAAGTGATCCAGTTTCTGCTCTGGTCCTGGTTCAAATTCAGGTTCAGATTCAGATTCAGATTAATTCGAGATTCTTCGTCGCCAAATGTTCTCTCGGAGGGGCATAAGTAGCAATAGTTAGTCTCTGGCAGGACGTTGGAATGGACTCGGACTCGCCGCCCAAAAGCCCCGCGAAGCTGACCGTGTACGTTATGTATGCGGTTTGCGCGTTCGTTTGGGGGACCGGCTGGTACGCCATCAGGCTTTGTGTGAGTGACGGCGGCTATCCTGTTTTCGGCGGTGCAGCTTTACGATACACTGTTGCAGCCTTAGCTCTAGGATTGATGGTTCCTTTATTTCCGAAAGCTTTTGGGGGACTTAAGCGCAATCAGGTACTGTGGTTGCTGCTGGCCGGAACCTTTAACGCGGCCGCTATTGCTCTTTTGTACTGGGGTGAGAAAAGTATTTCTGGTGGACTGGCTTCGGTGCTAACCGCTACATCACCAATTATGGTGGCAGTCCTTGCATTCTTCACTAAAACGGAGCGCATCACATCTGGTACCATAGCAGGCTTTTGTCTCGCTTTGGCCGGCATCGCAATGATCTTTGGCGAGCGACTTGTTATCTCGCCGAATCATGTTGTCTCGATGGTCTCAATTCTTGGTGCGGCACTTTTCTTTGCCCTTACGAATTTTACTGTGAAAGTAAAAGCTAAGGATGTAAAACCGATGCAGAGCTCTGTTTTCTTTTTCATATCCATGAGCTTGATATTCTGGCTCGCGTCACCTTGTGATGGGCCCGCGATGCCGTGGCCGCCGCCCGCCGCGCCAACTTACGCTCTACTGTATCTCGGAATTGCTGGTTCCGCAGTTGCATTTCCGGCATTCTTCTATGTATTGCGGCATTCGTCATTGACGTTTGCGTCGACACTGGCCTTCGTTCATCCGGTTATTGCCTTGTTGACTGATAGTATGTTCGAGCATGAGTTCATGTTGACGATGAGCGCTTACTCTGGAATGAGCGTTGTTCTAGTGGGTGTGATACTGAGTATGGTGTCGAATAAAACCATAGGATTTGAACGAAAACGCGCGGTTGTTGCCGCGCGTTTAGATAGCTAGTCTTCTGTGAGGGAGTGCCCGTGAAGATTGATTGCTAGTCGTCCGAGCCCTGGAGTTCGGTTTCTTCGAATGCTTCCCGTTGCGATTCTTCTGAAGATGCAGCGTTATTAGAATCACGTTTGGAAGCTTTGCGGCGCTCTCTTTGACTGCTTTTCGATTCTGCGTTTTTCTGCGCTTCCTCTTCTGCAATTTTGTGAGAAGCGTCCTTCATGTCGGTAATAACCAACTGATTCTCCGAATCGAGACCCAGGTCCAACTGCAAACGAATCTTGATTGCTTCTTCGCCTGGCGTCACCAGGTCTGCCGAAAGCTCGATGTCTGTTCTCTCACTGCTTATTGGCTGTTGAACAATTTTATTGATCATCAGTGTTTGATCTTTCCGCAATTGCATGAGTTTGCTTCGCGAAAGCGGAAATCCCGTTTCTTCCCAGAATTTTTCCATCGTCTTCGAGTTCATTACTGCCATTGCGTGGATCTGTGAAGAACGGTATGTCTTCGGGTTGAAGTCGAGCATGTCGGCGACGAAGTTACGGACAAATTTGTCGACCTTGTCTGCAGCCATTGGTTCCATTTTTGCGGCTGCTCGTTGGGCAGCTTCTTTCGAATCGCCAGCGGCCTGTTGATTGGACACTCCGGATGCCAGAGCGAAGACAACCGCAATCACTGCAATGAGTGCCAGAACGCTTCCGCCGCCAATCATGATTAGTTTGACAGGCAATTCTTTCTTTGGTTCTTCAAAAATAGACTCGGCTATCGGAGAAGATATCTCTTGCGACGTCGCCTTTGCCTTGCGTTTGCGCCACGGCTGTTTTACTTCGTCCCAGTCGAGGGGGCCATCCTCATCGCGTCCGTCGGGTGACTCACCATATATGGTGCTCAAGGCTGCTTGAGCCGGTGTCATTATTGGAGTATCCGATGGTTCCGGCGTGGATTGCTGTTGACGCTCAACAACATCTCTTACAAAGTAATCGCCGCGAACAGCTCCGATAGTTTCAACCGAATCGCTGAGAACGCGCGACAGTTGAACAGATTCATCTTGTGTGAGGATTACCTGACTGGAGGGAGGAGTGCCGATTCTTCGTTTTACGGATAGCGAAATGCGATCGTCGACTTTCTTGAGCACGACCAGATAACCAGACTGTGTTTCGACGACTCGAGCACTGGTGACTGGTGACAGTGCGACCAAGTCTGGCTCTGCGAGTAATTGTCCGGTTTGATCGCCTGCAAATGCGGGATAATCTTCTGAGTAGGTCACTGTTGTTTCCTCTTAACTCACGAGTTTGCGAACCGATTAATGTCAACTCATATATAGGTCCAGGATATACAGTGTACAACCAGACTCTTGATTTGTCCTGAAAAATGACTGAGGATGAGGGCTAACGAGCACTTTTGATCCTTCTAAACGCTTCTGTCCGGCGCCATTTGGCAAGTTCAGTTTGCTTACATTTAGCGAAACAAAAGAGATTCTGCGTCCGGGTAAGTATTAGCGGGAGTTCATGAATTGCGATGTCTTCCGTTGGGCAGGCACCACCGGTGATGGCGCTGGAAAGCCAAGAGTCGCATCCCGACGGTTTCTTGGCTGTAACACTAAAAGGTTCTGCACTGCGCTGTTCCTCAAATGTTCACTTCAAGCCAATGCGGGTCAGGGTTTATGGCACCGATCTCGAACAAATGTGCGATTAATCGATTGTTGACGTAAACGAGACCCTCGCAATGTTTCGCATCGTGGTTAAACCACTTGAAGAAACGCACGACTTGATAACGATACCGCATCGATGGTTTCTTCAAGGCCGTGGAGAGATGTCCTCGTTGGAAAGTGGCTACAGGACAACAGTTTCAACCTTAGGGACAACAAAGTTCCATGTAGAAGGATTTAGATCGGATCTAGAACTGTTTGGAATCAAGTTCAAGAAATTACGTCAAGCTCGGAAAAGTGTAATAGAGAAGTTGCCGCAAACGTAAGCGCTGCAAGAGTTTTCCTGGAACCCTTGTCCTCGGCTTAACAGCGGACTGGAGTGACTTATGCAGTACAAAAGATCTAAAAGAGAAACCTTGCACTACTTTTGCATTCTGGCACTGGCTCTTTTTTTAGCGCCGACATTCGCTAATGGTGCGGCGTTTGCAGCCGATGCTGCCGACGAGAGCAAAGCCGCAGCTGAAGAGGCGAAGACGGCGCAAGATGAAGTGAAGAAAGCGGATGACCAGGCCAAGAAGGCCGAGGACCAGGTGAAAAAGGCTGAGGAGCAAGCTGAAAAGGCTGCCGACGAAGCTAAAAAAGACGCAGTGGATGCGAAAAAGGCTGTTGACAAAAAGTCGAGTCGAAAAGGAAAAGTCTTCAAAGGCATTGCTTCATGGTACGGCAAAAAGTTTCACGGGCGAAAAACAGCTTCCGGAGTACGATTCGATGAGGATAAACTCACTTGCGCTCATCGCACGCTTCCATTCGGCACGGAAATTTTGGTGATGAATCCCGCTACAGGGAAGGCGTGTACAGTCACTGTGACCGACCGCGGTCCGTATCACGGCAAGCGTATAATTGACTTATCGAAGGCTGCTGCGCGTAAACTTGGCATCACAGGCGTCGCGCAAGTTGTTTGCTCCACCGGCAAGTATATCGCCGATAAAGTGACACCTGATAAAGACGTGCCTGTTAAGACTGCTAGCGCAGGAAGCAGTACGTCCAACTAGCACAAATGTAGAAGTATAAGCGGATTGTGATCATCCTGCGACAAGTAGCTTTGAGTGCGTTCGAAAGTGCTAAGTATTCGGGTGATACAAGTACGAAGAACTGATTGAGGAGGTTCCTATGGCTGTGGGAGAGGCTAAAAGAGGTACGATGCCAGGATTAATCATCTTGAACGTCGTAATGTTCCTCGTGATTATTGCTGGTTTGGCGTACATTGGTCTGTCGAGACCAACAATGGACGAGCGCGCTACGCAGGAGGCTCGGGAGACTGTGCACTTTAAGCAAGAGCCCATTATTGCGCCGTCGATGAAACCTGATCCCAGCACGTCGAACAACATATTATTGAATAACCCTATCAATACAAGCGGTACTGTGACTTCTGGACCTGTGCCAGACAGTGTGGCTGACGACGCCACCGCTGGAGCCACCAAGTAGGGCAAACATAAATACACAATACTGAGGCTAACTTAGTTATACACTGGTTATGCCGAGAGCAATTTGTTTTCTAAACAGACAGAGAGACCAAATATTCGGTCTCTCTGTCTGTGTCGAACGGAGAAAATTTTCTCCGGTTCTTTTGTTGATCTAATTTCGTTGATTTATCAAAAGCTACTCGGATTCCTTTTTTCTTTTCGCTGCTGATGCTTTACCTCCTTTGCGACCGGCGGCAACTTTCTTTTCGTGGGTGGTCTTGGAGCTGGAAGATTTTTTTGAACTGGTTGATTTTCGAGTGCTCGATTTCTTTGCACCGGTGTTGGTGCCATTGCGTTTTCTTGTGGCGGCAGCATTTCTTGCCGACGACTTGCGAGCTTCTGATTTCTTCTTCGTTGAGGTCTTGCTTCCTGAGCCGCCTTTCTCGCCCCCTCCGGATTGTTTGTTGACTGTTGCCCAGGCTCGTCTTTCCGCTTCTCCCTCGCTCACCCCTTTGTCTTCGTAACTTTCCTCGATGTGCTCCGCTTTGCGTTTTTGCTTGTCGGAATACTTATCTTTATCGCCTCTCGCCATGGTGACTTCCTCCTCATAGTTTACGATTCTTGCCTGCCGAGACGGTGGCGAAGCGCGCTGAGTTCCAATTACGTGTAGAAAGTGTGATCTGCTTGAACTCAGTCTGGAGTGGAACATTGAGGGAGGCTTTGCGTCCCCGAAGCAGAACGAGATGAAGCGTACATCCTGTTTTTTCACTTCAGTAACTGTAATTCGGGTAAGGAAGGATTTCGCAATGCTAAACGACTACGATCGGAAAAGACATTTTGAAGATACACCTGAACCAAAAGGCAACAGAGCGAAGGCCGCGAGTCATAAACGTAAATCTCTGGAGTTCGTCGTGCAAAAGCATTCGGCTAGCCGGTTGCATTTTGATTTTCGTCTGGAAGTCGATGGAGTGTTAGTATCATGGGCGGTGCCAAAGGGGCCCTCTCTAAATCCAGTCGACAAACGCCTGGCCGTTCATGTGGAAGATCATCCGTGGGAGTACCGTAAATTTGAAGGTATTATTCCAGCCAAGCAGTACGGAGCAGGAGAGGTGATTGTTTGGGACAAAGGCACATATGAGCCTGTCGAAGGAAGCGATGAGGATGTTGAAACTCAGCAGAAAATCGTCCGGGAAGGTTTGAAGTCCGGAAAATTGTCGATCGAACTTCACGGCGAAAAACTGAAGGGTGTTTTTGCTCTTGTTGAAACTAAAGGACGCGGCAAAAACAACTGGCTTTTAATTAAAAAGGACGATGATTTTGCTGACCCTGACGCCAATGTGTCTTTAGACAGTAAGTCCGTTCTATCTGACTTTACGCTTGATGAATTGCAGATCAAGAGCGGAAAAAGGAAGGCGTCCACTTCTAAAACGCAATCAAAAACGGGCATCTCTAAAAAGCCATCTAAGAAAGCGATGCCGAAAGAGGAAAAGGGCACAAAAGCGAAAAGGTCTTCGACTCGGGAGAACCTTAGTCGAAAAAAGCCGTCAAGCCGGCACGAAAAAATGCCGGCTCGCGTCGAACCAATGTTCACAAAGACAGCTGAGGAGCCTTTCTCCAAAGCTGGCTGGATATACGAACCGAAGCTCGACGGTATCAGATCAATTGCCTATATAAAGGAATCGGAAGTTCAATTGATTTCACGTCGCGGAATAAATCTTACGGAGCGCTATCCATTGATTGAAAAGTCGCTTGAAGAAAACGAAGATGACATTATCCTCGATGGAGAAATTACGGCAATTGATTCGCAGGGAAGACCCTCGTTTCAGCTGTTGCAACGAGCGGGTCAAACTAGCCATACAGAGGGACTGCGAATTGTTTTCTATGTGTTTGACGTACTCTATGCAGATGGCCGCAATCTTGTCGATCAAACCTTGAGCACGCGTCGACGGATTCTACGGCAAAAACTCAAGCAATCTGACGTCGTCAAAATAGTAAACGACCTGGGTTCTGATGGTCTCAAAGCATTTCAGGCTTGTGTAGATATCGACCTGGAAGGTATCGTCGCTAAGAAGCTTGACAGCGTTTATAAACCCGGCACGCGGACTGCAGATTGGTTAAAAGTCAAATCCTTCAAAAGCTCGGAGCTACTGATCTGCGGATATAGCAAGGGCGCAGGCTCGCGCAGCGATCAATTTGGAGCGCTCCTGTTGGGATATTTTGATGACCACGGTGAACTCACCTACGCGGGCTCTGTAGGAACAGGCTTCAACTCCAACATTATGCGAGAACTGCTTCGCGTTATGAAACCGCTTGAACGCAAGACAAGCCCGTTCGGCCTGAAAACCGGCAAGAAGAGGGACGTGACCTGGCTGACACCGAAATTGGTGGCAGAGATCAAATTTTCCGAGTGGACGGCTGACGGTTTGTTGCGTATACCGGTGTTTCTACGCCTTCGTGAAGACATAGAACCCTCCACTGTCGTGCGTCGATGACGAACTATATAGCAATACGGAACTAAGCATGTTACGAGCTTCTTGACAATTTGATATTGCAGATTAAGCTCCAATTAAACTAGTTGCCATGCAGGCAATGTTCCCGAAATCGCCGTCATTCGGGTGGTTTGGGGATTGGTATCAGCAGTTAAACTGTCTTAACAAGGTGCGCACAGAGCCAATTGCGCACTTATACTAGCCTTAAGCCGTTGCAAAGCGACGTGCTTGTATTGTTGTTTGCCTGGGCGTTTGGAGTTTTTGAAGTTCAAGCTATACGCAAAAATTGCATCTGAGTAATGCAAATATAAAGGAACTGTTTAGAAACCCCTTGTTGACGACCTTCGCACATACGATAGTTTCACAGCTGGTGAATCGCCACAGAGCGCTCCCCCCGATAAATAGGTCCCTACCGCCTGGGACAGAAGTCACTAAACAAACGGGTTAGAGCTATCTCATCGAACAGTCCAGCGGCAGTTTTCTTTTGAGATTTTTTCCTGGCAGAAAAAATTGTTGGCTAACCCTGCGCTCTCTTAAATGAGAAGAGGATCCCTAATGGCTAAAGCAAAGTCCACTGAAGAAAGAACAGTTCGTGGAATGCTCGTCGAAGACGAGAACGTCGCGAAGAGAAATGAGATGGAAGAACTCGATCTCATGGATGACGACCAATTCACGATTCTGGATGACGAAGAGGACAAATTTGACGACGATGAAGAAGTTGTTGAACTGCCTTCATCGCGTGAAATCGCGACGGAAGACTCAGTCCGCCTGTACCTTCGCGAAATCGGTCGAATCCAGCTATTGAAGCCGGATGAAGAGATCGAACTGGCTCGTAAAATTCTGCAAGGCGATATGATGGCCAAGCGGAAGTTGGTTCAAGCCAACCTTCGATTGGTAGTTTCAATCGCTAAGAAGTACATCGGAAGAGGACTTTCGTTCCTTGACCTGATTCAAGAAGGTAACCTCGGTTTGATTCGTGCATCGGAAAAGTTCGATCACGAGCGCGGTTACAAGTTCTCAACCTATGCGACCTGGTGGATCAGACAGGCAATCACACGCGCCCTGGCTGACAAATCGAGAACCATTCGCGTTCCCGTACACATGGTTGAAACCATCAACAAATTGAAAAAGGTCACGCGTCAACTGGCACAAGAGTTGAACCGTAAACCTACGGAACAAGAACTTGCGGCCTCGATGGATGTGTCTATCGTAAAACTGCATGAGATCATCAAAGCAGCTAAAGAACCAATTTCTCTGGAAACACCGATCGGAAAGGAAGAAGATTCCAGACTCGGCGACTTCATTGAAGATGCTGAGACAGATCGTCCGGAGACGACAGTCACGCATGAGCTTCTTCGTCAAGATCTGGCAAAGATGCTGAATGAGCTGACTCCCCGTGAGCGAGATGTTTTGAGACTGCGTTTCGGTTTGGACGACGGTCGTCAACGGACGCTTGAAGAAGTTGGACAACTGTTCAACGTGACTCGTGAGCGTGTACGTCAAATAGAGTTCAAAGCGCTTAGAAAGTTGAGACAGCCAGGTCGCTCGTCGAGACTTCGGGAGTATCTTTAGCTGAGATGAACTAACTCAGTTGAATTGAATTCAAATTTGAACCCGGGTCGGAAGGCTCGGGTTTAATTTTGTCCTCTGTAGTTTGAGAAGCCAATATCGTTATTGATCAGCGAAGCATCTTTTTTCACCTCAATCGCCGCTTTCCTTTTCGTGTGCTAAAGAAAGCGTATCGGAGGATTCTTTTATGGACGATAAAAAAGATAGTTGCAAGAGAGCAGAAGAAGAAAAAGTGGTAACTGCTGCACTCGGTGGCCATGAGCCGGAACAGTTCAGCACCGAAGGGTATGAAAAGAGTGATCATTCCGATTCCGATTGCTGCCAACAAAAGAATGCGGATTCGGAGGGGCACATCGATAAGCTCACTGGACAGTGCGACAGTGACGATCGCCAGTCAACGTACGTCGACGATAAAGAGTATCTGGCTAGCAGCGGTGGCGGCCGGTCGTTTCAATACGCCGATGAGCTGACTAATGAGGATGAGGAAAAGTCCAAGTCGGCTGTCGCAAAAGAAGAAAGCTCCTAACTTGGACTTTCAAGGAACGTTCGTTTCAACGTGTTGGCCGCTGATTTAGAAGCCAATTGACCGTTTTACTTTTGTTCATTACTGTTCCGCACCTACCTTCTTGAAGTTGCGATGGAACCTGATTTCAGTTTTCGCTGTGATACTATTGGCGGTGCCCTCAGGTGCTAACCTCGCCGAGGTCGGTGGTGTTGAGGAAAGTCGCTTGCTTCGCCGTAAGCGTCAACAGAGGTGGATCTTCGTTGAGTTAGAGGTTGTGATTCAGGGCAGCTGTGTTATAGTTTGATATAAGTCTATACGCGACACGCTTCTGGTTTTATTCTGCAAGCCTCAAGTGCACAAAGAGGTTTTCTTTATGAACAGAGATAAGCCGGTTCAAAAATGTTGTCCAACAGATTTCGTACTCCAAACTCTAAGCACGCGCTGGACACTTCCGCTTATTAAGGCGCTGGCGAAAGGACCTTTGCGACCGTCTGAGCTCACGAAGAAGCTGGACGGCATCAGCGCTAAGTCTCTCACCCAGCGGCTGAGGGAATTGGAGAGCGTGGGACTTTTGACGAGAACAGCCTACCAGGAAATTCCGCCGCGAGTTGTTTATGAATTGACTGACCGCGGTTTAGACGTCCTGTACGTTTTGGATGCGCTGGAAGATCTGGGAAAAAGTTGGCAGCGTGCTATACCTGGATATTCGCAGTGGACAAATATAGACCAATGCATGCACTGCTACGCGCATCTCTCGGACGACGTAGTGCCCAAGACTTCCACAGACGAGCACGAAAATTTCGGACAAGAAGAGGGTGATGAGCAGCTCGAAATGTCTACCTCAAGAACTCATACTTAGTGCGACCATCGCAGTAAAAACACCATCTGTCTTTACATGAAGGTTGCGTCTCAGAATGCCGTCCTCTCGGTTTCCACCGTTTAAACAAGCTAATTAGTAGATTACCGGGGTGTAGAAGTTGAGCGTTCTCAAGTCTGTCTTTCCTGTATTGCGGATTTCGTGAGTTTCACCCTCAGCAATTTGAAGTAGTGTTCCACGCTTGAGCGACACTGTTTGGCCTTCAACGGTGGCAGCGCCGCTGCCTGAAATTACATACAGCCACTGATCGGCTTTATGTTTATTGTCAGGTCCGCCTTCCTTATCGCCCGGCTTTATAACCATGGAGGCGACTTCCGATCGCTTAGTTCGCGATAGTACTGTGAACCCTTTTTTCGGATCTAGTTGCAATTTGTCCATAAAAACTGTTTCGAGTAGTGGCGTCTACGATATCGTTGACGAAGCAAAAGTCTAGAAGATGCGTCACCTTGTTGCCAGTTGACCAACCCGACTTGAATCCTCTTATGTAGGATATTGCTGAGTCGAGTGTGGTGAATTCAAAGATGATGCCATCATGCTTAAAGACCCAGACCGACGGTTTCAATTCACTCAGTTGATATCGGGACATCGGTGCAGCCTCCGAGATAGAAACTTTTAGTATCTTAATGGCACATGTTTGATAAACCAATGCAGCTCGGCGATGCCGCGATCGCAATTTCAATTATCAGTTGTTCGATCAACATGAGTATATGAATTGGATAGCGCTTATATCAGCGACCAATTGCCGGGTAAACCTTCGGAATTTGCTGGATTCGGATTGTACTCGTCGATCCCCCATAATCGGAATCCACCAAGAAATGCTGTTTGATTGTGACCCAATCGAGCTCCTGCTGGAAGCGATCTCACAAGTTTTGCATTGCCACCACCTACGACGACATAGTCCGCATTAAAAGAATGAATCAACCGGATAACAAAATCGTGAACTGCTCTTCTCCATTTTTTTAAACCGATTTTTTTGATTGCTCGTTTTGATAAAACATCTCCGACTGTGTTTCTCGAATCCCATCGCATATTGCCGAGTTCCATAGGCAGAATCGCGTGATCGACTATCATTGCCGAGCCGACGCCGGTGCCCAGTCCAAGGAAGATCATTCGACCACCTTCGTAACTGCCTACTGCTTGCATTGCAGCATCATTGACAAACTTAACGGGCTTTCCAAAGGCGGCTCCATAGTCGAATCCGACCCAGCCAGATCCGAGGTTGCCGGGCTCCGAAAGTGGGCCATTCGTCCCTACCAGTCCGGGGAATCCGATTGATATGGCGTCGAACTTCCAATCCTGGGTTAACAGCTCAACTTGCTCGACCAACATGAGCGGAGTAAATTCAATTCCGGAGCGAACTTTCCTGGACTCCAATTCGCCACTCAAAAGCATTTTTGCCTTGGTGCCGCCTACGTCGATGGATAAGATTCGCATGCCCTCTGCATTTGCAGCACTTCGCGAAGAGTATCGTGATTCTGCCGTATCTCTGGTCGTGCGCTTTCGCTTTGTGCGCGCTTGGGGCTTCCTCGTTTGCTTTTTCTCCGAACGTTTCAGTCCATCGGTCGTTTTTCTTCTGTTATTGGCTGACTTGATCTTGGTGCTTGCGTTTGCCTTCTCTGCTACAGTTGCGGACTTACGAGTCGATTTGAGCTTGTTCTTTTTCAATTTTTTTCCACGCCCCTGCGGTAACGAGAGATGTTTAGCACGGTAGGGTAAAATCGTAGAAAGATATGCGCAATGTTGAAAACGCAGGATTTTCGTATCTGCCAGCAGCCTAGTTCGAGACTCAGCTTACCGCAGAGGCTCAAACCGCCCGTGTTTGTCGCTGTTCCGAAGGTTTAATCGTAAGCGGCGAATCGCCCCGAAACGCTCTGGTGCAATTTCGGATTTCGGGTATCTTAAGGACATCGATATATGTATTTGTAGGGACCAATAAATTCTCAACTAAATGACCAACGATCGGCTGAAGTCTGTTTTTTTTGTGTTGATAACTGCAGTGGCGCTTCTTCAAGCATTCGCCTACAACACAGCTGCTTATTCAACCGATGATTGCGCATATCTTGATCAGGCTGTTTTGTTCGCACAGTTTGACTTCAAGCAGGCTGTAAACACCTATTGGAGTCCTCTGTATCCATTTATCGTCGCCATTATGCTCAAAATGTTCAGCCCTCCTCTCGCCCAGCAGCTGATGGCTGTAAAGCTTTTGAACGTTTGCATCTTCGCGCTGATGCTCGCTTGTTTTAATTTCTTCCTCTCACGGTTTTTGAGCGCCTTCCCCGAAGTAGTATCTGACGCAGGCGAAGAACGCGGCGTCTTAAAGCATGCGAGACTTTCGCATCGCCAATGGCTAATTTTGGCGTACTCGGTCTTTGCATGGACTTCACTTTACATAGGGGGAATTAACCAGACAACGCCTGATTACCTGGTGAGCGCAAGCCTGTTCTTAGCCACTGGCATTGCAATCAATATCAAGAGAAACCCATCGGCACTCTGGTTCGGATTGATGGGGGCTGTTTTAAGTTTCGGGTATCTAGCGAAGGCCTCGATGATACCGTCAATGGTGACCCTTATATTTCTTTCGGCTGCGCCACTGCCCAAAGTCAGAGACAAAATCCTAAATGCCCTTGTGGCTGTCACCTGTGCTGTATTAATAGCAGCGCCGTACTGGATGGCGCTTTCTGTGAAAACTGGAAGTTTCTCCATAGGCTCTTCAGCCGGATTAAATTACATGTTATGGGTAAACCCCGGCTATAGCTTGTTAGGTAACAACAAGCCGGAAGTGGAGAAACAGCTCGTTCACCCGATGGTAAGCTTGTCTTACAAACCAGACATTGTTGTCTTCGAAGATGTTCTGCCTGCAACGTTTCCACCATGGTTCGATCCCGGTTATTTCGCGCAAGGACTTAAGGTCGTATTCAGTCCCACGGGCTCTGCAATTGCCCTGGTATTAAATGTGGTGTACCTGTTTTGTCTATTCGGGTGGCAATTAGTCGCTATCGCAATTGCAGGTCGGATATTCGCAAAGAAAGATTCTATTATTTTGTCCGGCTGGAAGAAGTCGCTAATTATCTGGCTTCCAGCAGTTATGACAGCCTTTGGAATTTGTACGGTCATAAGTCTACCCAGTGGTTTCAGTACGCCGAGATACTTTGCTTCGACTGTTGTGCTGGTTTACCTTGCCTATTTCTATTTGCGAAAATTTCCAGACACTGCACGGGGAAAGAAGGCGATGAAGGTATCCTTCTTAACTGCGTGTATAATCTCCGGCGCATTTTTCGCTTATGGCGTCGCCGGCGATACTTATCGACTCGCGCGAGGTCGAACCGACCAGCCTGCTAAGCTGGCTGTTGCGTTGCGCGAGATGGGTCTCAATCCGGGTGACAAAGTCGTGTTAATTGGAAAGGAATGTGCGGAGTGGGCGCGCATCGCTGGATTGAGAATCTCAGCGATTGTCGTTTCTGAGACGCCAGATCAGACCACCGATGACATTAGTTATTTAAACTCGATTGTGGCGAAACTAAAGGCGGGCACAGGGGCGAAGGCTGCTGTCTATTTCCCGGATCCTATCTCTGACAATCTAGTGGAAGAGGAAGCACTTATAAAGACGTATCGCAATTTATTCACTTCACTGACCAGCATCAAGATAGCATCACCCCCCGAACGCTCGCGCTTCAGTCCCGAGTCCCTCCGTGATTGGAAGAAGGTCGATGGCGTGGAGTGCTACTTGTACTTTCTGCGCTAACCAGTTTGGTTTAATTCTTGTTTTAAACTTTCAAAAGTGATTTCGGAGATGGGTTAACCGTCAGACTTCGGAGTGATTTTCAAAAAATCACCCTACATGGTTTTAACTTCGAGTGCTATCTTTTGGGAAGTAAGACTTATGAACAAAACTCTCGAAGTGCTGGTTTGGCGTGACATGAGAGGGGAACGTGCTAATTGAAAATGTTGCTTATTGAAGACAATCTGATTTTCGCCAGGTCCATTGAAGCCTTGTTGAAATCGAAAGCGACATTCGAAGTCGTTTTTGAGCACGTGAGTACGCTCGCTGATGCACTGCGGAGGCTACAACAGTTCCCAACCTCTTTAGATGTAATCATTCTTGATTTGTCTCTACCGGACTCTAACGGCATCGCGACACTGCTTGATGTTAAGCGGTACTCTACCGGTGTACCGATTGTGGTGCTTACTGGCTCAGACTCGGAGCTTGGATTTGAAGCTGTTAAGCGGGGCGCTCAAGACTATCTTCAGAAAGGCGAATTCAATGCGTCGCATCTTCTGCGCTCCGTGCAATACGCAGTTGAACGCGGTCGTTTCATCAGCGAGCGCGAAGATTTTGTCGCTACACTAACCCATGACCTGAAAAATCCTTTGATTGGTTGCGATAAGTTGCTCGAGTTATTAATAGATGGGAAATTGAAATGGGACACAGCGGAAAGAGATAACCTGATTCAACATATAAGAACCAGTAACAGAGCCGTTATCTCAATGATCGATAATTTGCTGGATGTTTATAAGTACGACAAGAGTCTCGCCGAGTTGGCTCTTGAAAATACCAATCTGGTGCAGTTCGCGTTGAAGTGCATTGAAGAATGGACACCTGTCGCGAATCTCAGGGGGGTAAGCCTCATTAATCTAAACGAGGAGCCGGTTAAGGTTATGATTGATGCGACATGCATGCGTCGCGTTTTTCAGAATTTGATCGACAATGCAATTAAATATAGCACTGCGGGCAGTGTCATAACTATTCATGTTTATGCAGACGATGAGAATGCCATCGTTGAAATTACAAATCCAGGACAGCTTTTTTCCCGCACGGACTTGGCCAATTTGTTCAGTAGATTCTGGCGTGGAGAGAATCGCAAGAATGCCGTTGGCACTGGATTGGGGCTATATCTATGCAGGCAGCTAATCGAGCTGCATCGAGGAAAGATAAGTTGTCGGCAGACAGAGGATGGTACTAGCACCACATTCTCCTTTGAGATACCAAGATCGCTGAAACAAGCTTCTTGAACGGAGTGCTTTACTTTTCGTTTCTCGCAGTGCGATAAGTGGACAGCATTGTCAGTACTTACTGCCGGGATACCTACGAATAGATTCTTCACTAGATTGAGCGCTGGCCCGTTGTCGTCATGAGAGTTTTCGCGATAGTTTCTACGCGATGTGCTACCACTCTTTTGTAGCTGGATGTACGGCGAAGGTGCAAAAAATGAAGCGCTTTTATTTGCTGGCTCTTATTCTGCCAATTACGATGAACATTCCTGTGTGGGCGTGGGATGCTGATGATATCGCCGAAATAATGCGCGATATGGAAATTAAAGCTCCGTCAATCAAACGACTGAGTGAGAAGAAAACAAAAGCGATTGCATTGTGCGCGCTAGACGTCAAGTCGAAGCGCGAAAAGTATGCTCGCACTTTGGATATGTTTTTAGAGGGCGTGGGCGCTGATAAGGATGTTGACACGGCGAAAGTTGAGTATGAAAAAGCTCAGGTCAACTTAGCAAGCCAGTGGAACAAGTCTCAGGAAGTTCTCCAAATTCTCCGGAAGCAAGATGTTCTTGCTCAGCGGTGGATGGCAGAGCGTGTAGCGAAGAATAAGGAGCTTGCTAAGGCCTGCGAGAGGGAGGACCATGCGACAGTGAAAGCACTCTCTCCTCAAAATGACACACATCCTAAACATGATGAGAGCAGCAAACCTTCGACCGTTCAGCCGAATCACACTTCGGTAAACCAGGTGAACGATAAGTCATTCACCCCTTCACCGAAAGACATAAATGCCGGAGTCCTACGCGAAGGACTTTAGTGAACCTTATGCATTCTAAAGCAGCGGAAAGTCACAGCACGGAGCGTGAGAAGAGCGATTGGGCGCTCTTGATCATAGATGTGATCAATGATCTGGACTTCCCTGGCAGTGAGCATCTCGCTGAATCATCGCCTGCACTCGCCGACCGAATTTTGGGAAGCTAAAACAATTGCGCGACAAGCAAATGTTCCAATTGGTCTCAGTGGATCAGCTCGCAGATACACTGAGTGACTGGTACGAAGCTGACAGATCATAGTCGAACTGGTTCGCTAGCCGAAGAACGACCTTCCGGCACCCGGTCGTCAGGTCTGGCAACTATTTGCAATCTAGGGCAAACGAAAAGCGACGCTTTGCAGCGTCGCTTCGTAACTGATATGAACTGTGAAAAAGCTTTAGTGCCGGCGTCCGTGGCTTTCGTAACTATCGCGTTTTTGAATGCTTCCGTCCCTCGCATAGATAAAAAGTTCTGACTTCTCCTCTTGAGCGACGCGTCTTCCGAACGTCTCTGCGTCATATCGCGTTTGGAAAAGCGCCTCGTTTTGTTCAGCAGCCCGAACGATCCACTGACTTCCAGAAGGCAGGACATGGACGTCTTTTTTCATTTTTAATACACCTCTTCGCTTGGTAAGTCACAAAAGGCGATTTAGTATCTGGCACGCCGTGACAGTTTCGATCCCAGCCTCGGCGCACCCAATACCGTATTCACTTGTGAGGATCTCGATCACAAAACTGATCTGACGCTATGCCCGGCGCTCAATCAATTCGGCAATTGGAAACCGTATTTCAAAGATAGCACCCGAATATCCGCAGTTGAAGTAGTTACAGACGATTCGCCCACTATCTGGTAGGTTACTATTGAATTCTATGAGCCTGGAGGCAACCTTTTTGAATCCAAGAAAAAGACAAATTGAAATGTTATACGAGACTCACCAGCTTATTCGTTGGAGAAATCACGACACTATAGGTGGTGCCCATTTTAAGTACGGTTGCGCGAGCATTACGTGATGAAAAGTGAGTTTCAATTGTTTCAGAAAAGAAAGCCAATCTATCTTTCGATCACAAAATGATCGCTTAATTTGGAATAGAAAAGCGGAAGAATTTGGAACCGAATATTGTGGGTCGCGTCGATGCTCAACACCCCAGCGCTGGACCGGCAGCAGCCAAAGGAGTTCTCAGTTCAGTTTCGAATATGGTTGATCAGAAAGTGGTGGCACCATGGACGGTGATGTTCGGCGATCAGTGGAGACAAGGCAACGCGCCCTCCCAGGTTTTACAGTGGTGTGTTGAGTCGGTTCGTTATAGCGGCGTGGTGTCGATCGTGGGAGTTTATCCACAGACTGCGAAATTCTTTCCGATTGGGCTGGCGATGAACAAATCGTTAACGATAAGAGGGGCGAACTGTAGTCACCGCAAGTACATGACCAAGCTGCTTGAAATTGTTGAAAAAGGTGATTTCCGTCCCTCCAGTATTCTGACGGTAACTGATGGATTTACAGACGCGATCAGCTGCTATGAGAATTTTGATAAGCGCTGCTCAGGATGGGTGAAAGTGGAACTTATTCCGAATCAATCAACTAACATCAGTTAGCCGACACAGGCTATCTATCGTTCCAAGGCCTTTGAAATGCAACTAAATTCCGACAAGGGTTCGTTTGCTTTTGGCTGCCTGGCGGCAACGTGGCCATTATGTGCTACTAGAAAAACAGTTGAAACTCAACCCTCTCACGGGCACGTTGAGGGGAATTCTGTTGGCAGAGTCGCGATGAACACATCGATAAAGAGATTTCCAGGCGCGGACATCTTCGATTGGATAAGTCCAGTTGGGGCATCCGTTCGGCTGATGTTCGGGCTCTTAAGTCTCAAAGGAATCAAGGAGCTTGACTGGGTGGAGATGCGTGGGCACTGCCGCTGGATGGGTCTGCAATCCTTTCATTTTGTGAGCCTTTCGGCCGCGCTCGTTGCAATTGCCCTGACAATCGAAACCGTTGTTGAATTGCAGAAATTTCAGGCGCAGGATATCTCCGGTGCCGCGATTTCGATTGGGCTGCTCCGCGAAATCGGTCCGCTCACGATCAGTGCCGGATGGTGCGCGATGGTCGCAGCTCGGCTAGCCGAGGAAGCTAAAGTGCACTATCCCCAATACCACTCGGATAGAAGCTTTTCGCAGGGATTCATCCTGCCCCGACTGATATGTGCACTCGGGATGTCTCTTCCGCTTGGCGCGTACGGGCTGCTCTTCGGCTTCCTCACGGGTGCGCTGTTCGCTCCCCTCATCGGAGTTACGTCGACAACGGATTTTCTCGAATCCGCGCGTTTGGCTATCCACGATAAGGATATCGCTGTTTATTTCATCAAGTTGGTGCTTGTAAATCCAACTGTCGGTGTGTTCGCCGGTACTGTATGTGGAATGGCTGCAAAAGGTCGTCCCCAGCCTGTAGCAGCCAGTGCTGTTAGTGCAACGCTTCTAGTTTGTTTCGCTCTAAATCTGTTTGTAACTGTTGCTGCATACTTGCAAGGAGAGCCTAACCTATGACCTCGACAGTCGACCGGCAGCAAGCAAATCAGAGCCAGATGCGTGACAGCCGCTTTGACAGTTCGCTAAGTATATTTTCGACTGTGGCGCTTATTCTTCTCTTGTGGGGATTTTGCTGGCTAAAAAACAACACTTCGCTGAGACCTCCGCAAATAATCAACGTTGCCTTCCACGAAGTAGCGGGTCTGAATGCTAATGCCGGCGTGTTCGTGGACGGCGTCAGAGTTGGTATTGTCGATAAAATCGAATGGGTTGAAAGCCATCGAGTGCTTGTCAGAATTCGGATCAACTCAGATAGAGTTTCGATTCCTGTCGGCTCCAGCGTTTCTATTCTGACCAACGGAGTAGTCGGCGCGAAGTACGTTGAAATTACCATGCCACCAAAGCTTGCTGGTGGACGCCCAAAAATACCTAGCGATGAGGTTATTGATGGTATTGATCCAGTGCGACCTGAACTGGCAATTAATAATTTGACGATAGCGCTCAGCGAAATTGACTTTCCGAATGTTCGGAAAAATCTCGAGGAAGACCATGACCGGGTAGTGCTTGCGACTGATCAATTGACCGCATTGATGAAGAAATCCATGCCGCTTATCGAGAAAACTATTCCGTTGGAAGAGCGCGCAATTCATCTGTCTGACAAGTTGAACAAGGTAACGGACAAGGTGTCGAAGCTTCTCGACAATCCGAATATCTCCTCGGACATCAAAGAGACCGCTCAACAGATTCGAATCACGATGGCTCACGTTCAGGAAGTCGTTAAAGAACTCAATGTCACTTTAACTGATGGTGAGCTTCGCCAGGATATCATCACAACAATGGATAAGTTGAATAAGGCCACTATCAGCGTTCAACAGTCCATGGAGATACTCCAAAGTATGAGTTCCGATAAGGAACTACGCGGTGATATCAAACAAATGCTGACTGACGCACGCGATACCATGGCTAAGGTCGATCGAATTGTTTCTGATCCGAAATTTGGGACTGATCTGAAGGAAACTCTAGTGAAGAGCCAGGATGCGATCGAACATCTGGACCTGGCCGCACGGCAGATGAATCAGATGATGAATAAGCGCGCTCCATTGCTGCATATGCTCTTCGGTCGACCCGGCAAGCTGCCGAAGAAAAAGAAGTCCGCCAAAGAAGTTGTGAAGGAACGTTTGAGCGAGCCGAGTCAGAAACCGAAGCCAATTACCGCGCCGGTGAATTTGAAGCCCGTGCTACCTGAGCAGCGGTCAGAAACAGTTGTGCCTGCTGTGCCGGCTGTGCCTGTCGCGCCCATTGAACCGAGCACAAACGATACCTCAAGTGTCATTCCATCGGAATCTCACTAATTCAATTTGAAACGGCGAGTAAAAAGGCGATCACTTTCTCGACTTCTGCTTCTCCTTAGCGGCGCCCTCGACGCGTTTGCTCTGAAGGTCTTCTTGCAAGACCCGAAGCTGATCTCGTAGCTCTGCAGCTCTTTCGAATTCGAGGTTGCGAGCGGCATTCTTCATTTCCTTTTCCAGTTTCTTTATGACCTGGTGGATGTCGAGCCCATGCGATTCGAGAACGTCCTTCACCGTAGCGACCCACTTCTGTTTAGTGTCGCCGACTTCGAGTTCTTCTCTGCGACCACGCAACGTTTCCAAAATACTGTTAGTGGTGTCTTTGACGATTGTAGTTGGAGTGATGTTGTGTTCGATGTTGTGTGCAGTTTGAATATCGCGACGGCGTTTGGTTTCGCTCATCGCCTTAGCCATCGAATCAGTAATTCGATCTCCGTAGAGAACCACCTGACCGGCAGAATTTCTCGCCGCCCGACCGATAGTTTGAACCAGAGATCTTTCGGCGCGGAGGAAACCTTCTTTGTCTGCTTCCATAATCGCGACGAGCGAAACTTCCGGAAGGTCGAGACCTTCTCTCAAGAGGTTGACCCCGACAAGCACATCGAATGCACCGAGGCGCAGGTCTCGCAAAAGTTCTATCCGTTCCAAAGCCTTGATATCGCTGTGCAGCCAGCGTACCCGAATGTCGATTTCCTGGAGATAGTCGGTCAAGTCCTCTGCCATGCGCTTTGTCAAAGTGGTGATTAAAACTCGTTCTTGCTTGGCAGAACGTTCCTTGATCTCGCGAATGAGATCGTCGATTTGACCCTCAATAGGACGCACTTCAATCTCAGGATCTACCAGTCCGGTCGGTCGAATAATTTGTTCGACGACCTGCTCGCTGACCTCCAGCTCCCAGTCTCCTGGTGTAGCTGAAACGAAAACGATCTGACCAACCTTGTTGAAAAACTCATCGGCTTTCAACGGTCGATTGTCACGCGCACAGGGAAGTCTGAAACCGTAGTCGATTAGAACGTCCTTACGCGCTCGATCGCCCTTGTACATGCCGTGCAATTGCGGCACTGTTACGTGCGATTCATCGATGAAGGTGAGGAAACCGTCGCGACCGAATCGACGCACGAAGTAATCAATCAGAGTTTGTGGTGGCTCCCCTGGTGACCGACCCTCCAGGACTCTCGAATAATTTTCAATGCCGTTGCAGTAGCCGACTTCCTTGAGCATCTCGATATCGAAGCGCGTTCGCTGCTTAAGGCGCTGCGCTTCGACGGCTTTGCCCTGACCGACGAGTTCACCGATACGTTCTTCCAATTCGTATTCAATCTGTTCGATAGCAGCTTCTAGAGCCAGCTCATCCGTGACGTAGTGCTTAGCCGGGTAGATCCGAATCATCTGCGGCATCTCTTCGATTTCGCCGGTGACCGGATTGATGAGCGTCAAACGCTCGACTTCATCTCCGAAGAGTTCGATGCGAATAATTCGTTCTTCGTAGGATGGATAAACCTCGATCACGTCTCCACGAGCGCGAAACCGCGACCGTTCAACCACCATGTCGTTGCGTTCGTAATAGATGTGCACGAGATCTTTCAGAAACTCATGCCTGTTCAACTCGCTTCCTACTGAAACTTCCAACGCCGCTGACAAATAACGTTCCGGAACTCCAAGACCGTAAATGCAACTGACCGACGCTACAACCACGACATCATCACGTTCATACAGCGATCGCGTGGTCGAGTGTCTCAATCGGTCGATTTCATCGTTGATGCTGGCTTCTTTCTCGATGAATGTATCGCTTGATGGGATGTAAGATTCCGGCTGATAGTAGTCGTAATAACTGATGAAATATTCGACTGCATTCTTGGGAAAGAAGTCGCGCATCTCGTTGCAAAGCTGCGCTGCAAGCGTTTTGTTATGCGCGAGAATCAGCGCCGGCTTCTGAGTTTCCTTGATGACATTCGCCATCGTCATCGTTTTACCGGAGCCCGTCACCCCGAGGAGCGTCTGGTGTTGCAGTCTTTTCAACACTCCTTCGGTCAACGCCTTGATTGCCTTTGGTTGGTCCCCAGCCGGCGGATAGGTCGAAACGAGACTCAGTTCTTTCATATCACCCTTATTGGCTAAATCTGCTCAGCGGCGGCATGAGCAAGCGGTTTACTTCTGTAATTGAGTATAAAGTCAAAATCGCAATGCCAACCAAAAATAGCTGGAATTGCGACTAAGTTTAAGCCTGAACATATTTTGCTCGCGTCCGGTCCCCCGGAGCCTGGTGCTAGAGCTCTGTTATCCTGTGGTCGCCGATTCTTCGGTCTCGACTTCCTCGGCTGCTGCCTTTCTCTCGCCGACCGCAGCCGGCGTCTTTTCGGTTTTCTTCGAAGACTTCGGTTGATCCTTCTTCTCGGCGTCTTCGATTCCCGCGGCAACCTGATCCTGCGCGTCATTGAGCGCTTTTTTGAAGTTGCCAATACCTTGGCCTAGCGATCTGCCGATTTCCGGGAATTTCTTTGGTCCGAACAGCAAAAGTGCTGCTGCTGCTACGATTCCCCATTCAACTGGGCTGCTTAACATGACTTTGCCCCTCATCCTTGGTCATTTTGACCGCGCTGTCTTACTTATTTTAATACAGATCCTACTTCTGAGCACTTTGCCGTTGGGTGGCTTGTTTCAACAATTGCTCCTTCTTGTACTGTTTTACCGTATCGTTCATGTACGGGTTGATGACTACATCCAGCGGTTTCAAGTTGTCTTTTTTCGCTCTGTCAGCCAACTCCGCGATAGTTGCTTGCATGTAAACAAAATCTGAAACGAAGCCTTCGGGCTCCAGGTGTGCTTCCATCGCGGAGGCGTCGATTGATTCGTCCGGTTTATTCTCTATGAAGTTCATTGGGTTCATATCCGCGATGAAACCCACATACTTCGGATCCGGATTGAGACGAAGCCACTTGGGTTTACTTGCTAGCCAGAGGTTGTACGAAAGCGCGATATGCGGATGGTCCGGCTGTCTCTGTTCATGATCGAGTCTGGAACCAAATATGGTGACTAGCAAATCAGGATATTGCAATGGGATTTGCTTTATGAACTGCGACCCGTCACGCTCTTGATAAAACTGTTCGGATTCGCTTAACACTGCGATTCTCTTTGGCCATCTTGCATGAGGAAACAGCTTCTGCTTGAGCATCGCGTTTACAACTTCTGGGGCGTAATACTTCTTGTCGCCACCAGGGGCGGTGTAGTGTGCGATTGGAAATTCTTGCGATTCTTCCCAAATCTTATTGCCGTTTTCATCAAAGAACAGAACGCCGCGGGAGGGCTCCCGTCCAAGACCCAGGTGTTCAGTGCGATTGCGAAATACGTCCGATTGCCATGTCAATTTTTTCCAGTTGACCAGTGGTGTACCTGTCGCCGCACTTCCCTGGCGATAATACTTGTTGAGCAATAGCTCATTTGTAGTTCCAAGCACCGATGGGCTCATCAATGGTCCAATCGGACTTTCATAGAAAGCAGCCCACTTCAGAAACCCGAGATCTAGAGCGAATTTCGACATGGTGACCAGAAGAACGTTACCACCATTGCCCCAGCCGACGGCTCCAACATTATTCAGGTCGAGCTGCGTCGGAACGATCTCTGTTATCCTTTTGCCCTTTGAGTCGGCCTTTTCGCCGTGAGCAAAGAGAATGATGTCCTTGAGCGCCGCTTGAGAGTTGGGACCGCGTTCGTCCCAGGAGCCGCCCGAGTGGAACTGTTTCAAACCACCGCCTGGGAAGGCGAATCGCACCTCCGCAAAACCGGATTGGGCGGCGTGCATGGTGAAGCGTAGTCCGCTGGGACCGTGCCCATCGGGCACGACAATTGCGATTGGGGCACCGTCTTTGTGTCTGGGAGTCTTCGGATAGATGATGTTGACCGCGAGCCCGCCATCCGGCGCCACTTCTGATGGAACGTAAACCGAGATGGACTCTTCCTTTTCCATTGGCAGGCTTTTTACACTCTCAGGCGGCAGTGGTGCCCCGTCAGCGGGAAGGCTGACAGGCGCTGGAGTGAGCGCCGCAACGCTGGAAAACACAACAGCGACTGCGACGGCCGAGAAAAGTCGATTCCGAGCTTGAATGTTGCCTTTCAAGCCACAGAAAATATTTTTTTCCTCTGCACAAAATCGAGTTATGTTCAGTTTCACAAGCGCGGGCCCTGGTTTACCAATTAATTGACAGGTTATCAAATAGGTCTGCACTGAGCATTATGCGCTTTCCATTCGGGCAAGCGCTAAAGCACCTCAATCCCCATAGACCTGAACCACGCGATTTTGAGCCCGGCTTAGAAATTTGTAACTGAGAGAGATCTAAGTTATTGAAACGACATCAGAGGATGCCGAGATCTCTGCACATCGAGGTGCCAAAACCAATTTCTTCTGGACAAATCGAATAAGGCGAAAGAGCAAACGGAAGGGGAAATATGGGTTCCAACCACGATGTTGGTCGTGGTTGGCCCATTGTTTGCGCGAGAAAAACTTAGGTTCTCAGGTTAACATTCGCAGGCTTCATGACCGAAGATAGTTACCTTGCTCGATCATAATTACCTCAAAGGAAGTGAGTGCACCGGATGGACTTTAGCCGGATACTTATAATCGGCTCATATGTTCGCTTTGTTTAGAATCTGTCGTCAAACTTTGATGCTTAAACGGCAATCGCATCCGCCTCTTTTGCAGCTCGGTTGGCGATGAAGCAAGCTCGGCAGTAAACAGCGCGATTCTCTTTAGGTTTAAACGGCACTGTGGTTAACGCGCCGCAGGTTGCGCAGTCAATCTGATGCAATTCTTCGAGATTCTCGCCATTGCGTTTGAACTTGGCGGATACTCTGCAGTTCGGGCAACGTTTCGGAAGATTTGTGAGGCCCTTCTGCGCAAAGAATTGCTGTTCTCCTTCCGAGAAGAGAAATAACTTGCGGCAATCGTGACATACCAGATTTTTATCGTTAATCATTAGGTGCTCTGCCCTGAGGTTCTTTTGTTGCGTAAACGTGTGATACCGTATGCGGTGAATACCGCGATGAAAAAGTTTGATAACTAAATGGCGATGAGCTTTGACCTTTTGAATGCATCCAGTTGAAGAACGGCAACTCTTTCGAGACTTTCTGCCACATCCGGATCTTCCGGTCCCATGACTTTCTCTCTCAGCTCAATAAACTTTTCGTATAGAGCTCTTGCTTCCTCTTCTCTGTTCATCACGCAATACGATGATGCCAGGCTATGAGTTGAAGCGACCAGACGAAAATCGATTTCGACAAAATCTTCCGCATCAGCGAAGGCGGCATCGAGAACAAGTCTCGCTGTATGCAGATCGTCTTTCATGAAAGCTGTTTTGAAATCTCTCGTGTAGGCATCCCATAGTGGTTCATGTCCGTTAGTTGCAGTCATCTCAGTTCCTTCCTAGTCGTTGTCTGTCGATCAAAACCATATTCGCCGCGTCCGTCGCAGCAACAAACGGGCAGATCTGATGAACTGCTCGGAGGAGTATTCGCTGGCTAAAGACTGCACGCTGTCATTACTAAGGTAACAAACGAGAATACCCGTGAAAAGTAACTTACCTGGCATTCGCTTTGCTTACCTTGGATGAAGTTTTTGATTGTGTAAGCCTTTTATGTGTTTTACCAAATGCATCGAGTCGACTTATTTTTTTCCCGGAATGAGAGTCAACGCGCGTTGTAACGATTGCGCGCTATAATTTGCACCAAAGATGATGCCAAAAAATTCCATAACAACTAGTCAATTGCTTGCCGAAGGTCTATCGGAGGTTCTAAAAGAACGCCGGCTCGAGCTGGGCTTTTCTCAAGCCGAGCTTAGTTCGAAGACCGGTCTCCACCGCACTTACATCAGTGAATTGGAACGAGGTCATCAAAACTTGACCATAGAAACACTGGTCAAACTCGCAGAGGAACTTGAGACTTCTGTTCTACTTTTGATTGAGGACGCCAGTCGGGCTGTGCGCCTCTCGTCTAACCCTATGCGTATTTTACTGGCGGAGGATAGTTCTGCAGATGTCCACATGATTGACCGCTCACTGAAGGCCGCGACGATCCCAGCGGAGCTGACTGTTGTGGCAGACGGGCGTGAAGCGCTGGACTATTTGAGGAACGCCGACAGCCGGAGCCAACTACCTGATTTGATATTTCTCGAACTTCATTTGCCTCGAAAAAACGGTTATGAAGTCTTGCGCGAAATCAAGGCTGATGAGCGGTTGAAACTCATCCCGGTCGTTGTGCTGACGAATTCGAAAAGCGCTGTAGACGTATCTAAAAGCTATGAGTTGCACGCAAACAGCTTTATCACCAAGCCGTCCAGTCATAAGAATTTTCAGAAAGCAATCAATCAAGTGCTGGAATATTGGTTTGCCATCGTGAGTTTGCCCAGCCCGAAATCTTCTTCGAAAGGATAGATGCCCGCGAATCAATTTTGCGCACCGAATCTGGTGCCAGATCTAGCGGGTTTTCGATTACTTGAAGTGGACACTTCAAACTGATTCGCTTAGAGCTATTCATTAGTTATATAAAAAGACGGATGGCGCGATCAGAGCTAATCTCATCAGGCATTTCGACTTAATAGTGCAATATGAAGTTATTATACTGCAAGAAGATGTTCCTATTTTTCCTAAAGCTGTGGCAGAATTTGCATAAACACGCTTACCTTCCGGAAACCACAAATGAGTGAAATAGAAAACGAGCATCTATGGTGTCCCATCGATTTCGTAATTCATGTAATTGGTTCGAAGTGGACGATACCAATCATTCGCGACTTGAATACAGGTAAAAAGCGCCCTTCGGAACTGATGAAATCGCTGCCCGGCATTAGCCCTAAAACCTTGACCCATCGTTTGCGTGAGCTTGAAAAGTGGGGATTGGTAACGCGCCAGGCTTATCAAGAAATTCCACCCCGGGTCGATTACGAGCTTTCTGCTCGCGGCCAGGACCTTATGTACGTTATGGAAGCTCTCCGAGATCTAGGAGAAAGTTGGCAGCGACATCTGGATGTAAAAATTCCGCCCAACGTAAAAGAGCAGTGCAGTCACTGTTTTGAGTATAGACGAGACTGCGATCCCTGAGAAGCCGTGGAACGCTCAAATGGTTCTTCTGAATGAGTTAGTGATAGATTCATGGCACTGTATATGATGCCACTCTAGGCGATCTCGAGTTGAAACCACCGTTCTATAACCTGACGAAGAGCCTGGCTTCCTACCGGCTTTATCAAGCAATCGTCCATACCGCTATCAAGGCACTTTTCGCGCGTCTTATCCTCGTACCCTGCTGTGAGCGCGACGATCCTCTTTCTCTTTTGTCCATCCTCGTCGCGTCGAATTGCCATGGTGGCTTCAAAGCCATCCAGGATGGGCAAGCGACAATCCATAAAAATCAGATCGAAATCCTTGGCGACTCGGCAGGCTGTCTCGCCGTCGGCCACCGCCTCTGCACGGATCCCCAGGTGTGCGAGTTGTTTCATAATCACAAGCTGAAGAAGAGGGTTGTCTTCCACTATCAATACTCGAATGTCCGCGGGCTTAAGGCTGTTTGCCTTCGGCGCCGAATTTGCCTGGTTGGCGACCAGGTCACGAAGTTCGGTGACTACCTCGGCGAAGCTTTCCGGTGGAAGTTGAGTATCATCTTGAATCCGATTTTCAATGACGTCGTTGACTAGCCGCAACAACGAGTTTGCCGACTCTTCGATGTTGCGCGTGAAAGCTCGCTGCTCATCGGAGAGTTCGGTTTGTTTGAGCACATCCGTCATTCCGACGATTGCGATCAATGGTGCTTTGAATTCCTGAAAGAGAGTTTTATTTTCTTTTTTCATGGCGAATCTTATAGCATAGTCTTGAGGGTCTAATGTAAACCAGCAGAACCTTGATTCAAGCTAGGGCAGCAGAGGTTGCAGTTTTGGAAAAACAGCAATGGTGCTGTAATAGCGATCGATATTTTTGAGCAACGCGTGTCTGTTATCTCGTTTTGCTTTGTCCGGGTCGTTTACCATAATGTCTTCGAAGAACTTGTCTACAACTGGTGCCACAGGCTTCAGCATGTTCAGAACCTGGTCGTATTCCGATTCGGAACCTGGTCTTGCGTAAGTGCCGTTCTTTTCCCACTTCGACTTGACGTTGTCAGAGAACGCCTTCCAAAGTTCCTTTTCAAGCGGTTCGCTTAATTGTTCTGGGTTCAGAGACTCCGGCGAATCTGCTTTCAAAATGTTTCCGATACGAACGCCCGCTTTTACTACGGTCAGACCTTCGGCGGTTGAGACCAGCTTCTCGACACTCTTACAGCGAGCTACCGTGTCGGCCAGGTTTTCCATCGGATTTCCGGCGGCCAAAACCGAATCGACGATTTCGCGTCTAAAACCTTTCTCGAGAAGTTTACTTCGCAGTCTCTGGGTGAAGAATTCCGAGATCTCGTTTTTGATTTCCTCGCGGGTCAAAGCCTTTTTCCTTCCGGAAAGCATCGGCTCAAAGGTATCAATGAGTTGCTCGATAATCCAATCTATGTTCACCGCGAACTCGGCTAAACCGTCTACGACGATATCGATCACACCCTGAGCATTTCTTCTAAGCGCAAACGGATCGCTGGAGCCGCTAGGTTTTTTGCCGAGAGAGAATAGTCCGGTTACATGATCGAGTTTATCGAGAACAGCGACGAACATTCCGACTACGTCGTTCGGGATGCTGTCGTCATTCGAACGAGGAGAGTAGTGCGAAGCGATAGCGTGCACCACTTCCGGTGGCTCCTTCTCCAGCTCCGCATACCAGGCTCCTACGAAGCCCTGGAGCTCAGGCAGCTCGCCGACCAGGTTTGTCACCAGGTCCAGCTTGCAAAGTTCCATTGTGCGCTCGAGAGGGACTGAAACCTTTGCTTCCAGTTTAAACTGTTTTGAAACGGCCGCAGCTAGTTTCGTTAATCTCTCGGTTTTATCGAGATAGCTACCCAACCCTTGTTGATATGTCAGCTGCGCAAGCCGGTCTCGACGGGCCGTCAACTTGGTTTTCTGATCGTCGAAGTAGAAGAATTTGCCGTCAGCTAATCTTGCGCGAAGAACGCGCTCGTTTCCTTGCTTAATTTGATTGGTGGCGCTGGCGGTATCATTGTTAGAAATTGTGATGAAGTAAGGCAGCAGATTTCCTGATGTCGAACTCGTTGCATTCGGTTTCTCCACCGGAAAGTAGCGCTGGTGATGCACCATTACAGTCTCCAGAAGGGCATCCGGCAGACTCAGGTAATCGTCAGAAAACGTTCCTATAACAGCATGCGGCCATTCAGTAATGTGAACCACTTCTCTAAGTAGCGATCCCGATAGTTGGCGAGCCTTTCCATTTACTGATTTTGCTTTCGCTTCAACTTGAGACTTGATCAAATCCTCGCGTTCTTTGGGTGAAGCAAGTACTTTGGCTTCACGTAACTTCTCAACGTATTCGTCGACCTTGTTGATTTCGAGCGTGCCGGGCGCAAGAATTCTGTGTCCGTAAGTCTTTCTGCCGGCGTGGATTCCATCTAGCGAGAATGGGATAACTTCATTGTCGAGAAGTGAAACAATCCAGCGGATCGGGCGAACAAACTTTAGTTCGCAACTTCCCCAGCGCATCAGGCGCTCGCCGGAAATTTCGTTAATCACTCTTGGTGCGATTTCAGCAATTACCTCGACCGCAGACCGACCTTCGATGGTCAAGTTCGCGTGCAAGTAAACTTCTTTGCCTACTTCCTCTTTTTCTAATTGCGCGACTGTCAAGCCGTGCTTGGCTGCAAAGCCCTCTGCTTGAGGTGTAGGCGAACCGTCTTCTTTGAAAGCGCTCTTGACGGGCGGTCCTTTCACTTTTTTATGAGTCGTTTGCTGTTTCGGCTCTAAACCGTCGATGATTATCGTCAGCCGCCGAGGTGTGGAGAGCGTCTCCATGGAACCGAACCCGAGCTTGGCCTCGCTTAATTCGCGAGTGAAGAATTCTTCGAGTCGCCCTAATGCGTCATCTATTTGATTCGCGGGAAGCTCTTCCGTTCCGATTTCAAGCAAATATTTCGTCATTTATTTCAATCCCAAGTTTCAGGCGCGAGCCCAAGTCGACGGCGGCATCGCCGTGAAGACGACATTATATATCGGGCGCACACCGTGCGTGCAGGTTAGTAGTCGGATGTAAGGAAGTGCGATGAAATGGCTTGGTTGCTTCGCCACGAAAGATAGATGTTGGATAACCGCTTGACGTTTAAACATACCTATTTCTCTGGCACATTTGGACGAAATCGTTTGATTCGCTTATGATTGACTTTATTACAATCGGTAGGCCCGCAATCTTAGTAACTAAAATGCAAAAAAGTTCGTTTACTCGTTTACTCGCAACCGCTCTCGTCTCGATTTCTTTCTTAGGCGCATGCGCTTCGAAAAGTTCAGTCGATATCGATGTCCCCGAAGAGAAAGGTCCGAAGTGGGGTTTTGTTGACCACAGCGGAAAATTTGTCATCAAACCTATTTACCGTCGAGTCAAGAGGTTTACTGAAGGCTTAGCCGGAGCCGACCTTCACGCAAGATGGGGTTTCATCGATCGCGAAGGCAAATGGGTAATTGAGCGAAATTACGAAGACGTTCAGCCGTTCTCCGCTGGCTATGCGGGTGTTCAGCAGGCCGGCAAGTGGTACGTAATCAACAAGAAGGGCAGCATTGTTTGGCCCTCCACACCCACGGTTGCAGAACTCGGCTTCCCTCATGAAGTCGATGCCGATGCAGAGGACCATGCCGTCGTCGTTCCTTATCTCGACGACAAGGCGAAGAAATGGGGATTCCATGACATGGGCCCACATGGGAAGGGTGACATTCCGCCCACATACGACGAGGTCAAGTACTTCAATGATGGTCTGTGTCCCGTCTTCAGTGCGAAGCACGGTAAATGGGGATATATAAACAATACGGGCACGCTTGTCATCGACTACAAATTTGATACGGCGTCGGCATTTAAAAATCGAGTTGCAGAGTGCACGATGGGTGACGACTTTGTCTGGGTGGACAAGATCGGTACGATTGCTGTGAAAAACAAACTCGACTCGATCACGATCTTCCATGATGGACTGGCTTTGCAACAGCGTCATGGCAAGTTCATCTTCATCAAACACAGTGGCGAACCTGCGTTTCGAAAGAAATTCCGCTATGCGGATAATTTCTCCGAGGGGCTTGCTGTGGTTCAGCCGATGAAAACAGGAAAACGTGGCTTCGTTGATACAACCGGAGAAATGGTGATGCCGCCGGTGTTTGACGATGCTCGTGGATTCTCCGAGCAACTTGCCGCTGTTAAGGTCGATCCCGACCGTTTCTTCGCCGAGTATAACGAGGATCTGTCTCCGAAGAACAAGCCGAAGGAAGAGGACGCTGCCACGCCGGCCAAGTCTGAGGACGGCGCTCCTGCCGAGGGCGAGGCAAAGCCTGACGACGCAAAAGCCGATGGCGAGACTAAGTCTGACGGTGAAGGTAAATCAGAGGGCGGCGCTAAAACCGACGAGCAGTCAAAGAGCGAAAGCAAGTCCGACAGCACTGCTTCGTCCGGTGAAAAGTCAGAAGGTAAAACTGAAACCAAAGGCGAGGCAACGTCAGAGGATAAAGTAGAAACCAAGACCGAAACCAAGACCGAAACCAAGACCGAAGCGAAGACAAAGACGGAAGCGTCGAGGACTGACTCGGAGAAATCCGTTAAATCCGATGAAAAGCCGGCTGATAAATCTTCGGACGCGAAGAAATCGTCCGACAGCAAAGAGTCGAAAACGAAATAACATAGCGACCGTCGAGGTACGCGAAGTGGAAGGTAACTCCATCGTCATCGTGCTTGCACTTGTGTTGGTGGTCGTGGTTTGTCTCTTGTTGTTTTCAAGGCGGAAGGTCGATACGGCTGCATTGCAGAGGCAACTCAGCGACGCTCATATCGCGCGCCAGCGCGGAGACCATGAGCAAGCGGAAATGCTTTATCGTCGCGCCATCGAGACGATAGATTCTGCTTCCGAAAAGGACGAATCCTTGTTGTGCACGGCTTTGAATGGGCGTGCAGAGTCACTGGAGCGCACCGGTAAACGCCCGGAAGCAGAACAATTGAGAGCTCGAATGGTCTCAATTTTTCAAGATGCGATCGAGAAGCGACGAGATGATTTTTTGATGGATATCGACTATTTGTGCACAAACGCCGAGTTCGGTTCGTCGACATCAGAGGTCGCCAACTTCTATGAAAAGCTGCTTGCCTACAGGGAGAAGACAGTGCCACAGACCAGTGATGTTTTTATCAATACGGTGTCAATCTATTCTCGTTTGTTGCGGACATTAGGAGAGAATTCGATGGCTGACGAACTGGATGCGCATGCTGCTAAACTGCGTCAAGGTGGTAAAGGTGTCTAGGATCAAGCTACTTACCATGGTCTGTACTTTGGCGTTTGCGGTGCAAGTTTCCAGTGGTGCACTCGCTGATGGTTCGTTTTCTTATGCTGGTCTTGAGTACTATGGCTCGTCTCAAATGACGCGTGCTGAAGTTGAAAAGCTTGTGCATTTGCGACCCGGTGCTTCAGAAAAGAGTGTTGAAGCGGCTGTCGATAACCTGCGCAAAAAGTTCGAGAAGTTGCGATTGAGCGCCAATGTTCAAATCGCAAGCGTCGCTCCGGACAAGTTGTTCGTCGTTGTAGATTTTGAGAATGCTCCTGGAACAGGCGTACCGACTCGCATTCTTAAAAATCCACACCATGTACTTACGAAAAGCGACAAGCCGGATCTCCTTCTTCAGAAGTTACGTGCTCGCATTGAGCGTCTGAACTCCGAAGGACGGGAGTGGAGCGACTCTTACCCGGGTGGAGTGAGAGTGTTTTCTGACGAACCAGCCAATCAGATAGCCACCGATATAAGACGGTTTGGTCCGGCAATGCGTGATGAATGGTTGGAAGTTGTCGCCTCCGATCCGGACAAACGATTGCGCTGTGATGCAATCGAATTGCTGAACTGGGCGCCTGATCCAGTTGATACCTGCGCCCAGCTGATTCCGGCGCTCGACGACAGTCACTACGAAGTAAGGACCGCTGCTGAAGAATTCATCTATCCCCGACTTGATCTATTTCCCTCGAACTTTCCGTTCAGCAAACTAGCTATGTCTCTTGTGCGACAGCTCAAGCGCCCTTCACACTCCGACCGCATCAAATCGATGGCATTTATTCGCGCACTGATTGCCCGGTATCCGCAAATGTCCGTACCGTTTCGTCGTACTTCGGAGCAAGACCTGGAGCGGCTTTCCACAGAGAGTCATATTCCGACGGTTCGTAAAGCGGCCGATGATTTGCTAGTGATACTACGGGCGCCACTACCTCAGGGAGCACCGGTTGAAATTCCTCAGGCCGGGTTCTGATATTTTTGCGGTGTCGAAAAAGTTCCAGCTTAGTTCTTCGAAAGGGATTGTCTTGAAAAATCTCTCCCTGCAAGCCTTTTGAAGGGCGAGCCTCTGCTGGCAAAATGCGTTATGCTTAGTTTAGAACCGTTTTCAACGGGTATTCTGTTAGTAGCTGGTGGGAGTTTAAAGCTAGCCCCGTTATATTATTAATCATTATTATTTAGAGGGCGCCTCCCACCGGCGCTTTTTTATTGGTTCAAACTCTTTTGCTGCCCGTCTTTCCAGCCATTCCTACGTAATGCGTCCGCGCTCGTCGTAGATCAGTCGTTCGACTGGCCGATCATTTAATAAGTGCTCGTTGATGATTTCTTTGACGTCCTCTGGTTGAACGTGCGCATACCAGACGGTGTCGGGGTATACGACAACCAGCGGACCGTTGCCGCACTGATCGAAGCAACCAGCTTTATTTATTCGAATATCCTTTTTCAAACCAAGCTCATTGATCTGTTTGCGAAATTCGCCGCATACGGCTTCCGCTCCTTCGGCAGGACATGTTTTCCCGCTGACACAGACGAATACATGCTTCTTGAAGACTGTCATCAGTTGATTCCTTTCATCCCTTTGTAACGAATCGCTTCATGCGCACGGGCGCTCTTTCTTGACGCTCGGGTCATAAGTTGCGAGAATGCGCCCTTACGCATTTGCGTCTGACCGCAGACAGTCAGGTATCTCGACGGCTTTTTAGTGAGCGAGATCTAAGGATTCCAAACGGAATCGCCGACCTAGGTCACACAACAGACATTATATTGTCCGAGAGCCACGGCTCTCTGTGTGATCCCTGCGGTTGAGCTGCTGGGATTTTTTATTTTAGCGGTTTAGTCGTCAAATGTCTGGTCGAGGGCGGTTCGCACCGCCAAACTTAGAGGAGACGTCACATGGCCACAAAGGAACGAAAGCAGGAAATCGTAGGTGAACTGCAGGAGTTCTTCAACAACGGCAAAGTAGTGATCGTCGCTGACCTCACTGGACTGACCGTCGCGGAATACACAGGTTTCCGTCGCGATCTCCGTGCTCAAAACGCCAAGCTGCGTGTGGCTAAAAACACACTGGTGAAGCGCGCTATCGGAGACACCGAGTTCGCTGCTATGGAAACTTTGGCTAAAGGTCCCTCGGGATTCATCGTTGGATACGACGATCCGGCTCAACCGGCAAAAGTCGTTTCTGACTACCTGAAGAAGATCAAAAAAGGCTCCGTGCGTGGTGCTGTCCTGGAAGGAAAGGCGCTTAACGCTGAGGACGTAAAAGCTCTGGCAACTATGCCATCCAAGGAGCAATTGCTGTCCTCCATCATGGGCTCTCTCGATTCTGGAGCTGGAGGTATCGCTGGTATCTTGAGCGCAGTCATCAGAGACATCGCCTATCTTGTTGAAGAAATACACAAACCCAAAGATGGAAGTGCTGCCTAGTAGCGCTTCAACCAGGTAAATATAAGTTCGTAAACCGAGGAGTTAGGAAATGACAACTAAATTGAGCACCGACGACTTGTTGGAGCAAATCGGCAATCTGACGCTTCTTGAAGCAGCAGATCTCAAAAAGAAAATGGAAGAGAAATTCGGCGTAACCGCTGCTGCTCCTATGGCAATGGCTGGTTTCGCACCTGCTGCAGGTGGTGGCGGTGAAGCTGCTGAAGAGAAGACCGAATTCGACGCTATCCTCACAACCGCTGGCGACAAGAAGATCAACGTTCTCAAAGTCGTTCGTGAGTTGACAGGTCTCGGCTTGAAAGAAGCTAAAGAGCTCGTAGACGCAGCTCCGAAGCCGATCAAAGAGAAAGTCAAAAAAGAAGAAGCAGAAGACATCAAAAAGAAAGTCGAAGAAGCTGGCGGCAAAGTCGAGATCAAGTAGTTTTTGCGCTAACCTGGAAGTTGATCGTATAACAAGGTATAAACCTGACAAAACGGGAGACAAGTTATGCGCTGTCCAGGTTGTGATCTCTACCATCCATCGCAATACGATTCATGTATCAATTGCGGGATGAGCCTGAACGGCACGACTGATGTAGCAGTCGAAGAGGCGGATGTAGTCGATCGTCATTCCGACGGCGGCGACACCGCCTCTTCTTATGCCCATTCGGCACCTGAATCCAATGGCGACTCCGGTCCTGAGCACCACAAAAGACGATCATCTCACTTGAAACATAAGAGCAAAGCCGGCATTCCAACAGCTGCTGGAATCGTGACGGCCATTTTTATCCTTCTAATATTTGCGGGCGCGACCTTTTTCTTTCTCACGCGCACCCCGGACGACCAGCGCCTTCTAACCAAAGGTAGAGAAGAACTTGGTCGCAACCAATACGCTTTTGCTGTGGAAACACTCAACAAGGCCGCCACCAAGAGTCCCAACGATCCTCGCGTCTACTTGCTTCTGGCAAGGGCCTATGTCGGAATTTCCGATGTCGACAAAGCGTGGCAAGCGATCAGTCATGCGCAACAACTAGGCAAAGGTGTGGTTGCGGAGCCTGACCTGGCTTCGGACCTGGCTAACTATTACATGAAGAGACAGCAGTACGACAAAGCGATAGACCTGCTGAGACCTCTTGCAAAAGAAAACATCGGCGATAAAAAATCTGAACTCGCCGATCTTGATGCCGCATATGGTGACACGCTGCTCGGTAAGGGCGACCTCGAAGGCGCTCTCAGATGCTGGGAAGAAGTGAAAACTTTGCAAACCGGAAGTCGCCTCGGAGAAGCCGAAGCTAGACTAACCACCATTTACGAAAAACTCGCCTTTAAACTTTCAGGCGAGAAGAAAGACGAAGCCGCGATTGGCTATTTAAGTAAGCTGACGAGCATTGCCAAAAATCCGAAGCACTATTTGACTATGGCCGACATCTACGAGCGTAACAAAAAGCTCGACCTGGCTATCGAGCAATTGCGAAAAGCGAATGAACTCAGTCCTTCCGCCGATTTACAGAAACGCCTTTCGAGCTTGCTGGCCAAACGCGGTAAGGAATTGATGGACGAGGGTAACAGCGATACCGGTTATGCATACATGCAGCAAGCGCGCAGTATGGATTCCTCCAACTCGGTACCCGATGTCACCTTGCGCGGTGTCAGTGTCGGCATGGACTCAGGGCGGATGCCGAAAATCTCCGGCGAGGTCTGGAATCCCAGCGACAGCGATATTGGAAAGCTAACCATGCGTGCTGAACTTTATGACACGAAGAACGACCGCAGCCTTTGGCAGAAAGAGACACGCATTGTCGATGAATACGACAGGCGCTTAGGGTCTCGTGACTCTAGAAACTTCAGCTTCACCTCCGGAGCAGCTGGTCGATACGATGGAACGATGGAGTTCCGCATGTATATCGACGGAAGTTTGTACAAATCGTACACGCTGGAGAAACGCGGCGGCGGTGACGATACCGAAACCGCATCAACACCTCCGCCGGCGAAAGAACCTGTCAGGACGAAGGAGTCTCCTGTAGCACCGCCTATAGTGTCAGGGGATTCTGCCCCTACTCCCGGAGCGGCACCATCCACGCCCACCACTGATCCGGCAACTACTCCAGGTGGAGTGTCGCCCGAAGAGAAGACTCTCCAGAATCTTGGCTTTTAATGACCTGGCGCGCTGAGATGTAAACCAGCCGCTAGAGACCGTCAGAAACCTTTTTCGAGTTCAGGAAACAGGTGCATGGCTTCTCTGATGACCGCTTTGCGGTCCTCTAAAGTGAACTGCCTTAGCGTATTGTCTTTATAAGTCTCCGCGTTCAGATAACCTTCGGGCGACAGTATACCCTCATGATCGTCGAGCAGAACGACATAGCCCTGAGTGTGCCTAAACTGGCTCTGAAGCGTGTGTTTTGCCTCCGAGTCGTCGTTAATGCGAGGGCAGCCTCGCAAATCCATGTACCAGAGTTCCGGAAGCTTCAGTACTTTGCTGTCCAGCGATTTGATTGAAAAAGCATTACTCGAGAGGTCTAACATCGAGATGTTTCTCGAAAAGTCTGGCATGTTGTTATCTGTAATTCCTAGTTCACCTAGTCCTAGAAAGATTAGGCGAGGCAAAACGCTCAGTCTTTTTATTTGATCTGGACTTATTCTAGTTCCGTCAATTCGAAGCGCATAGAGATCTTTGAGTTTCAGTAGTTCGTCGATTGAATCGATAGTGATGTTCGGTGAATTGGCCACATACAGCACGTTCAACTTTTGCAGAGCCGGGCAGAGAATCTTCAGATCTTCGTCGCTCACAGTCGTGCGGCGTAATGATAGAACGCGAAGGTTCTTCAGTCGGCGAAGTTCTTGATAGCCAGTCGAATCGATGTTAGGGCAATCTTCGATAATGATTGATTGCAGCTTCGGCATGGTGTTGCATATGGTGCGCAATCCCGAATTGGTGATTCTTGTTTCTCGAATATCCAGAAGCTTCAGTGGCAATTTTGCAATCATCGGAAGCTGACTATCAGTGATTTCGGTTTTAGCCAGAGTTAAACGGTCGACGCCTAGCTCCCCGAGAGCTTTTAATTGATCATCGGAAACAGTATCCGTTCTTAAAAAATACCATATAAATTTTCCAACTGGTCTTGTGCCGATCTGATGAATTCGTAGAAAAGTGTCTGAATTAGTGTCAGCGGCCGGCTCGTCGGAGTTCGAAAAGATATTCGCTATCTGAATCGACGTTACGGTGACTGCAGCTAGCACCGCAAGCAGTATCATCGGCACAAGTAGTTTGGAGCGCTTGCTTTCTCCGGAAAAGCCGGATAGCGGAGTTTCCGGTTCGGCTGATTCAAACAGGGAATCGTTGTTCGCCGGTCTGATTGCGTTCAAGGCGTTGCTGAATTCGCTCATCGTTTGAAACCGCTCACCTGGATCTTTTTTCAATGCTTTCGCGATTATCTGTTCCAGTTCCTGGGAGTATTCACGAGAGTCATTTCCCTCCTCCAATCTAGGCGCTTCTTCATGGATCTGAGCCCGTAGCGTTTCCATCATGGTGGCGCCGCGGAATGGATTTCTTCCAGTGAGAATTTTGTACATCAAACATCCGAGTGAATAGATATCACTGCGAACGTCTACAGTCTCTCCGTTCGCCTGCTCCGGCGAGATGAAGCTGGGGGTGCCGACAATAACTCCCGCATTTGTGAGGCTGGTGTCTTCATCGCTCAATTTAGCAATGCCGAAATCTATGATCTTGATCTCGATCGGTTCCGTTTTTTGAACGATTACATTCGCCGGCTTTAAATCTCGATGCAGTATATTGTGCTGGTGAGCATAGTCGAGTGCGCTGCAAATCTGCTGGCAGACAGCTATCGCTTGCTCGAGTTCAAGCGGTCCGTTCTGTCTTACAAGGTCGTCGAGCGAAACGCCGTCAACGAATTCCATAGCGAGAACGGGAATATTATCGTCTCCGACGATAAAATCGAATGCGTCTATGATATTCGGATGTTGCAACTGACAGATAGCTCGCGCTTCGCGTTGCAGCCGGACCAGCTGTTCTTGGGTCCTCGTTCCGGCGCGCAGAAGTTTAACTGCAACGAATCGTTTGAGAACAAGGTCTCTTGCTTTATAGACCGTGCTTGTCCCGCCCGAACCCAAGAGGTTTTGAAGTTCGTAGCGATTCGCTACTAGCTTTGGGGCACCCGCACTGAAGTTATGTTCTTCATTGTTCATGGTACAGAAGGGTTGTGCATAGAAATAGTCTCAGCCTTGGCCGGCCAATTTTTCTTTGTATTTGCGAACCTTTTTTAAGTCTTTTTGTCTTTCAAATAGTTCGAGGAGAAGCGTCCACAGTTCCACACGTTGGAACGTTAGCCACGTCCCTGGAGCGCTTTCTAATTGTTTTTCTGCTTTCAGAAGGTGCTTCAACGCATTCTTGTCGTCTCCTGAGCGAAGGTAAAATCTGCCGATTGGAAGGTGTGCCTCGGTTAAATATTGGAACATCTCCCGATTCTTGAAGTACTTAATTGCTGCTTCTAAGTCGTCTAGACTTTCGGCTTCAATTTTATTTTCAAGGAAGTTGATTTCAGCTCTTTTGGCTTTCGCTTTGTGAAGCATAAGAGCGCTATTTTTTGAAATCGGTTCTTGAAGCGCCAATACGTAGGCTGCATCAATCAATCTTCTCGCAGTCGTCAAATTTTCCTTGAATAAAAAAAACACTGACGCATCAATGTAGCACTGTGCCCTAAGTCCAGCTGAGACCGGCACATTAGCGTTTCCAACAATGAGCAGGACCTCTTCGAAGGAACGCTCGGCTTCATCCCAGTTCTTCATTTCTATTAGCGTTCGGCCGTAAGCGCAGAGGGCGATCGCTCGCCAGGGCGCCAAACGATCCTCATCGCCCGGTATTAGCGACAAATGCAATTCTACTGCTTCAGTGAATCTTCCGAGGAGGGTTAAATTTTTTGCTCGCTCTGAAATGATATCGAAAAACAATATATGGAAGCTTTCCGGAACGCTTTCCATAATCGGATAGATTGCGTCTAGCATCTGAAGCGCTAGTTCGTAGAATCCAAAATCAGAAGCATATTGGGAGTAAAACAGTAGCAAGCGTGGAATCTCTAATTGCCGTCCGCATTTTTCAGCTACTGCTATCAATGCCACAGAAACTGCAGGAATTTGACTTACTCGTCTTGCGCATAGTGAAGAATGTAGTATCGCAATTAAACAAGAGAAGACTGCATTAAGGTCGCCCCGCGCTTCTAGAATTATACGAGCTCGATCATGAAAACCAATGGATTCTTCATGCCTCCCTAAACTCATGAGGGACATTGCGATTGAGCGAATCAAATTCGCACTTTGTTCTGTTTCGGACCCGAAAGCCTGTTCGCAGAAAGGTATGAGTCCAAGGTACATGTTCAAAGCTTGTTGTGGCTTTCCAAGTCCTAAAAACGCATCGGCCCTTCTAAAGGCGAGCCAAAACATCTGCTCTTGCACCAGCGATTCGTCCGGGCATCTGTGCAGTTCTGATTGCGCTTGCTTGAGGGTTTTTAGTGATTGAGAAAATTCCTTTGCCTGATGGCTTCGAGCGGCGGTCTGAATGTAGGCATCGTAAAGCATTCGAGAAAACGGTTGGCCACTAGTCTTGGCGATTTTTGCGCCAGATTTTATAACAGAGGCTTGGTCTTCCGTGCTGTGAGATTCCACCGACAGACTTTCGCTATCTGAAAATTCCGCTTTAATTGCTTGGTAGGCGTCATCAATAGAACGCATCGACGCATTGCTGGTTGAGAAGGTTCGACGTGCTGCAGTTTTAAACGAACTCACGGAGAAATCCGCTCGATATTTAGTTGTCAGTCTATCTACGATCACGGCTCGTCTCTGCGCGGCCTGCAAGAGAATCATGAATTCTGATGCTGCGTTAGCCGGAAGGTGATCTCGCTTTAGTTTATTGCATCGTTCGCACGAAGCAACTGTGTTCTGCGATGACCGAACATCAAAATTTGGTGGCAGACCGTAACGAGAAATTGTCTCCGTTAAACGTTCCGGCTCAATTTTCTCTGGTATTAGATGGTCGATTTTCAAGGCGTCGAGGTCGCCGATAATCTTATCGCAATGGAAGCACTGCTTGTCGTAAGCCTCCCAAATTGCATGTCTTTCGTACTTTGAAAATGATTGTTCGGACACGAGCTTGTATGAAGACCTACGGTTGTACCATATGCGGTATTAGGCTGCTATTCACTTCTATCCGTTGTAGACCCGGTCTCCGCCATCCTGGCTTGCTACATCAAGAAACTCGAGCGCTTTAAACATGAGGTCGTTTTCGTCTCGAGCGTGGGTCGGGAACGAGACTACGCCTACACTCGCGGTGACGCGGAGGTGTTTCAATTCTTCGTTAATCGGTTGGGTTTTCAATCTTTCGCGTATGCGCTCACCGACCACAACCGCGCGCGACGAGTACGTTTCCGGGAAGATTATCGCTAAGCGGTTCTCCTTGCAACGACCAGGAACATCAACGTCTCGAATGGCTTTCTGAATGATGCCCGTCGCTGATTTCAGCATGTCCTCTACGATCATCGAGCCGTACTGGCGTCCATACTTTTCCAGTCCGTCGATTTCCATGATTAACAGAGATACCGGGCGTTTATACCGTTTTGCGCGCTTGAGTTCATACTCGAGCTTGCGCATGAATGCTTTGTGGTTGTAAATGCCTGTGGCTTTGTCGAGCAGAGTAACCTTTTCATAGTGGTCGAGCTTATCTTCGCTAACAAACTGACGCGAACGGTCTAGACTACGCTGCTGGACTTCTTCTTTAAACTTCTGCCGATCTTCTTTTGTCTTCTTCATTAGCTGCGTGAACTTGGTCTCTCTGGCGTAAGACCAGCCTTCGCGCGCGTCGTTTTCGTTTCTATCCATCATCGTATCCTTCGATTTCTAGCAGCTAACGCCTAGTAAACTTGTGTGGGTCCAGGTCACACAGCCCTGCCGAAAGTCTTAAGAGGGCAGGCCTCTCTTATATAGGAGATATACCCCGGAAATTCGGGATAATTTCGTCCGGGGAGAAATTCATTAAAACGAAAGCCTGTCTGGGCTTTCCAGCTTATCCTTCGTTTTCAAACCGCCTCAAGTTTAGCAAGAAGCGCCGCTCTGTGGCGCTTCTCTGCCGATAAAATTGGACAATGGCGAAAAAGCCTGTAAAGATAGAATATTATGCGCCCTCCAAACTCAGACGAGCATCTTGCATACTACCGGAGCCAGCATCGTACGATGGGGTGCAAAGTGACGCACCTGTTCGGTGTCCCGATGATAGCGCTATCGCTCGTCATGTTGCTTTTCGATCGCAAGAAAGCGGTCATGTTGTTCTCGCTTGGCTGGCTCCTGCAGTTTCTCGGTCATTATCTGTTTGAGCATAATAAACCGATACTGCTCACACGCGGCCGCAGCCCGTATACACTACTCTCTGCGCTCGTTTTTGTCGGCGAAGAATGGGTGGATACGGTTAAGTCAATTCGCTCGGATATTGCAGAAAGCAATAACGGCCACGGATTACATCATTTGTAGCCGTAACTGGTTGTCGTGTCTGCAGGTGTTTGCCGGCATCGTTTCTTCATCCATGAATCGATAGAATCAATCACAGCTATGTCCGGTTGCGCGTTTTCAAACATGAGGTGCTCACTAAGTCCGAGCACCATAATGGATTTGTCCTCGCAATTCACCGCTTCGAATAGCTCGAAAGTGCCTCTGGGTTTGACGAGACGGTCCTTCAGCCCTTGCAGCATGAGAACAGGAACATCTTTTATCTGCTCCGCTCGCCGTTTGGTCGTCCGCATGAAAACCGAGAATTTGATTAGTTCTACTGGCGAAAGATTGAGTTTCGCTTTGGGATCATGGGCCCACTTTACTCTTGCTTCTTCGTTGGAAGTGGCTCTCTCCGCGACATAATCACCGACGTCGAATGGTCGTTTCGGATCGATGATAAAGTGCATCGCTGTCTGCAGCGACATCCTCTTCTCTTGAAACCGCTCTGCAGAGGGCACTGATGAAATCACGCCATTGATTTCATTCCCAAGTTTGGCGGCGGCGCGCACGGCAATTGCTCCGCCCATCGACTCTCCGAGGATGAAAACGGGAATGCCTGGATTTTTGTTTTTGACAATTTTGACCAGGTTTTCAATGTCCTCAAGGCACTGCTCATAGTCGAGCTCTTCTTCTCCTCGTGTTTGAATCCATGCGCCAAAACCGCGGACATCGAGCGCGCCTACCAGATATCCGCGTTCTGTCAGCTTTTTAGCCGTGTGCATAAAGGCTCGGTTTTCTAATCCCAAACCGTGAATGCATATGACCGCGGCTATTGGCTTGTTCTTTGGGTGCCACGAGATCACCGGCAGTGTTTTAATCCTGAAATCGTTGCCTGCCCAGGCGATTTCAGCTGGAGACTTCGGATTGAGCGCTTGAACGTATGAAACTCTGAAGATTTCTGCAAGCTGCTCGTATTCCGGAATTTCCCCGACGGCTTCAAGTGTGGCTCTGATCATCATTATCTGGGAAAGCAGATTGTAAGCGTTCTTCTGCGCCTCTTCGAACTCTTTCGGTTTTGTGCCCCAGCGCTTGAGAATTTCCGACAGCTGCAACATCGCCCATGAATAGTTGAGAACTGCAGGAATACCGCCTTCTGAAATCTGTGCTTTTGTCGAGTCAATAAGAGTGCGGCAATGTTTTTCTGCCGAATCGTACTCCTTCAGGTACATCTCACAGCCGACTACCGATTCGATGATTTCGCTGATGAGAACCGGCGGTACGTTGCTTTGTTTTTGAGAGAGAAACAGCGCCGTGTTATATGCGGCCAGGGCAGACTTCAGATCGTGATTTTTGTAATGGCAGTCGCCGATTCGTTTTGTGATGAGAAGCTGGGTGCGCAGGTCTTCCGTACCGTACTTCTCGTACAGGTTCTGTGTCTCGTTTAAATACTTTATTGCATTGCTGTATTTCTCGTTATGAGCCTCATATGCACCAAGAAAGTAAGTGACATCAGGATCAATTTTGCCTGCTTTCTTTTGCTCAGTGTATGCTTTCTGAAGCAGGTCCCTTGCTTCATCGCTCTTCTTGTTCAAAATCAGGTTCAACGCCTGCCCTGTGACGGACGATGAGTCAAAAGGAATTGGAAGCGATGTTGTTTCCTTGTTCTTTATATTCGGGATGAAATTATCTCGTCTATTTGCATGATTGGATTCCGGCGCTGAATCGCTTCGCAGCGGCTCCGCAGCGGAAGGTGCCGGAGACTGCATGACGGGCTGTTCTTCAGCGGTAGCCTGCGCAAAAGCAGTCGTTTGTGATGCCAAAGTGATAGCAGCCAGGATAGCAGCGCACGATTTCTTGTTCACTCTAAAATTCCCCGATTCGCTTTGAACGGCAGTTTATCAGGTGGTGCGAGTTGTTGTAATTGCTAAATACTCATGCGGAAAATCGGCGAATCACCGTAATTGCAGATTGCAGGCGATCTCGACAAGAGCATCAGGGTATTAACGCTTCATGCTCAAAGAAATTCTCTTCCGCTCAACGTCGACTTGCATGACTGTGACATCGACTCGCTGGTGAACCTTAACAACGTCAGCTGGATTCTTGACGAACTTATTCGCAAGTTCGCTAACATGAACAAGACCATCTTGATGCACGCCGATATCGACGAAGGCACCGAATGCGGTGACGTTCGTAATCACTCCCGGAAGTTTCATACCCTCCCGCAAGTCTTCTAACTTATTGACGCCTTCTTTGAATTGCATCGGAACTAGCTGTTCTCGGGGATCTCTGCCCGGCTTCTCCAGCTCTTGCATGATGTCCTGCAGTGTCGGCAGACCGACCGTGTCGGAAACATACTGGTTCAGATCAATCCGCTTGCGAACTTCGGAGTTTGACATCAGGTCTTTGACATTTTGAGAAAGATCCTTGGCCATCTTTTCCACTAGCGCGTACCTCTCAGGATGAACCGCGCTCGAGTCCAACGGATTTGAAGCGTTTCTAATCCTCAGAAATCCGGCGCATTGCTCGAAGGCTTTAGCTCCTAGTCTGGCCACTTTCTTGATTTCGCTTCGCGATTTGAAAGGTCCGTTTTCAGCCCTGTGTTTGACTATGTTTCCGGCAAGCTGCGGACCGAGACCGGAAACATATGAAAGTAATTCTTTGCTTGCTGTATTTAACTCCACACCCACGGAGTTTACGCAACTGGAAACAGTGTCGTCCAGGCTGGCTTGCAGCGCGGGTTGGTCTACATCGTGCTGATACTGACCGACGCCGATAGATTTTGGGTCGATTTTGACTAGCTCTGCAAGTGGATCGAGCAGGCGTCGTCCAATTGAAATGGCACCGCGGACGGTGACATCATGATCGGGGAACTCGTTTCTGGCCACTTCTGAAGCTGAATATATCGACGCTCCGCTTTCATTTACCAGCACTACAGGCGGTGCTGTAACCCCGGCTGACTTGTAATCAATTCCTTTGAGAAACGCTTCCGATTCCCTGCTGGCAGTACCGTTTCCGAGGGCGATTGCTTCTACCTCGAATCGTCTGATCAGGTCCAAGATCTTTGCCTCTGATTCCGCTACCCGTTTATTCTCATGCGGATAAATCACATCGTGATGTTTCAATTCTCCCTGGCGATTGAGGCAAACAATTTTGCAACCTGTTCGAAATCCAGGGTCAACGGCCAGGACAACTTTGTCTCCGAGCGGCGGAGACATCAATAGCTCTCTCAGATTAGTGGTGAAAACTTTGATCGCCTCAGCATCTGATCGGTCTTTCAAATAATTGCGAACTTCAGTTTCCATCGACGGAGCAAGTAGTCTTTTGTAAGCGTCTAGAATTGCTTTGTTCATTTCAATTCCGCTTTGACTGCGAGCCTGCTGCAAGAACTTTGCTTCTACAATGGTTAGCGCTGCAGCTTCATCAACATCTATTTCAGCCTTTAGCAACCCTTCGTTTTCCCCTCGCAGAATCGCGAGCATTCGGTGTGAAGGTATTGTCGTTACAGCCTCCGAGTATGCAAAGTAGTCTTTGAACTTTGCCGCCTCGGCTTCTTTCCCTTTTGCCAACTTCGAGTACACTACCGCCTTTTGCATCCACAACTTTCGCAGCGACTTTCTCGTGCTGTCGTCTTCGGCGATCCACTCGGCTATGATGTCGCGTGCCCCGGCAAGCGCATCGTCTGTGGTGGCAACGCCCTTCTCCTCGTTTACGAACTCTTTCGCCGCTTCTTGCGTATTAGAGCATTTGTACTCGAAAATCATTTTGGCGAGCGGTTCCAACCCTTTCTCTCGGGCTGCTGATGCGCGCGTTTTTCGTTTCACTCTGAAAGGGAAGTAAACATCTTCGAGTTCTGCGAGCGTTTGAACAGCGTCAAGTTTTTTGCTCAGTTCGTCTGTCAGCAAGTTACGTTCGGTCAATGACGATAAGATCGACTCTTTGCGTTTATCAAAATCGGCGAGGCGTTGCGCCAGATCCCGAATATTTTGAATCGCCACTTCGTCGAGACTGCCTGTGGCCTCCTTTCGATAGCGAGCGATAAACGGTATGGTGCAGCCATCCTCAAGTAGGGATATTGTTGCGGCGACAGAGCGATGAGGAATTCCGAGTTCGCTTGCGATGCGGTTGCCGTGTTCGTTGGTCATTGCCTTATCCCTGGTAAAGTTCGCCGGGTAGTCTACCACCCATGGCAAGGGCTTTCGTTAATGGGTTGGAGCACTGTCTGACAAAGGTTTCGGGGGGGCGAGAACGGTTTTGCCCATGAAAGGGCAATTGGTGGCTGATTAAGTTTGGATATTGCGTACTTTCCCCACTTGTTTCCGCTTTCGCCGAACTTTATTATGAAGTCAAGCTCAATCTCTTCACTCGCTCTGCACGATTTGAGGTTTCTATGACGGACAAACCGACTGTGTCGGACAAAACCGACGTGGCACAAAAAGACACTGCGACCGACCCGAGTGCCGGTGCCCGTACCGAAGCTCAGACGTTGATGAAGGACAGCACCGCACCAGTGGCGGCGAAATTAGACACCAGTGTCTGGCCTGATGTCGGTTTCACATTTGCCGATGTCCGCCCCTCGAGTTCTAAACCCGGTCCGGCTGAACCGAGTGCTGAACAGAAGGCTCAACCCGGACAGAGCCCCAACGTGGATAAGTGTGACGGCAATGAGGCGTTTCAAACACTCATAGACACCGCTGCCAGCTTGATCTACGACCCGAAAGATTTAGGCGATCTCAACAAACTATATGAGCAGAACGCCTGCGTGCCCACGACTGCCGAAGCAGTGAAGCGTGCCGATGATGCCTTGAAAGTTGCAAAAGACCCGTACACCGACATATTGCCCGGAAAAGAGGCGAACGATCTGAGGACCGCAATGGATGGGCATCTGATCGGCGTGGGTGTTCAAATCGGCAGACCGGAGTCAGCCCCAGGGAAGGAGCCGTTGAAGGCTGGACCAATCCAAATCCAGCGGGTTTATCCGAACAGTCCGGCTGAAGCGGCTGGGCTCAAGCGCGGCGACATGATAACGTCTGTTGGCGGAGTCGATGTGAGCAAAATGAGTCCCGACGACGTCGCAGCAAAACTTCTACGCGGTGCGGAAGGCTCCGACGCAAGAGTACAGTTATTGCGAGATGGAAAGCCGATGGACTTCACCATGAAGCGAGCCGACTACTCCTTCCCGTCCGTCACTGACTCTAAAATCGGCGATTACGCCTACATCCGCCTTGAAGACCTTGGACAGAATGACTCTGCGGATGAATTGAAAGCAGCGCTTGAGAAACATCAAGATGCAAAAGGTTTCGTGCTAGATCTGCGTGATAATCCTGGCGGATTGGTTCCAAATGCTTTGCTGGCTGCCAGTTTGATCATGGACAAAGGAGAGATTCTGAAAGTGCGTTCGCGGGTTCAGTCGGACCCCAGCGATCCTCAATATAATGTAGAGCGTTATTTCGTGACACCGACCGGTATCAAGGCGACGACTGAAGATCCGAACGAGCAACTCGGAGACCAGGAAGATGTTCGCATGAAAGACCTTGTGAATAAACCGCTTGTCGTTCTCACAAACGAGGGAACCGCCTCTGCTGCCGAAATTCTCGCCGGAGCTTTACACGATAATAAGGAAGCTGTCCTCATCGGTAATACCACTTTCGGCAAGGGCATCGGGCAGCAAGTGCTCGATGGCATGCCTGACGACAGCATTTTGAAGGTCACTAATTTTAGATTTTTTACGCCAAACGGTCAGTGGATAGGCGACGGTCATGACCATAGAACTGGTATCGCCCCTGATATCAAAGTCGAGAATCCCAAATCAGCGGAATACGGTTCGCCCGCGGATGCGCAACTTAAAGCGGGCTTGAAGAAGCTCGACGAGCTGACTGGAAAGAACTGACCCGGACGAGGATGCTGAGCGCGAGCTCTCAATCGAAAAAGATGAGGTGGCGCGAGCAATTGTCGTACTCGAACTATAGTGCATCCGAATCGGTCGATTGGGAATCGGATGCCTGGTGGAAAACATTGCCCCTGAAATCAGCTTGCCAGAACGCGTTATGCCGAAAAGCTTAGACCAGAAGATTGCTGCTGGCACGGTTGATAAGACAAACTGAAATTTCTGATCACCTTCTGGCAAAAAAATGTTCGGCTGTTGAGTCCTCTAAAAAGCGGGACACCCAAAAAAGAACAGGTGATTTCCGTTCCCCAAATTAAATCGACGGGCCATGTTCTTAATGAAAATGGTGGAGGCGGCGAGAATCGCGTTCGCGAAAATGAGGATTTGAAGGTCTATCAGCAGTCACTGAAATAGTAACTGTTACGCGAAAACTTTGTTGCCTCTAATCTGTTAATCGAGGTTTGAAGGTGTCTCTGGCCAGTCGAATGTGATCGAACCGTGATCAGAAAACGGCGTAATTGCCCATATTATGCTGGATCTTTACAATCCAAGCGGGTTTGGAGCGCGTTGTGAACTTGTGATCGCCCCCGTTCTGTGGGCGTTTCACCCACCTTGCGCCAATTACGTATTGGAGGTGAGTATTTCCACCACTTGCGATCACGTCACGATAACACTACGCTGTTATCGTTGAAACTGTGGAAATGGCAACCTCTCGCTGCTAGACCACTTCAATCTACCGGAGAGTTTGGAACTCATATCGAGATCCGGTAGCAAACAAAAGACTGCAAAAGTCACTTATCGGGGAAGCGGTTCATTCTTCAATGAACGGCTTAGAGTGTGCGTGGACGCAGGAACACTATAATGAAAACCATCGGAGACACTGGGATCGAAGCCGATTCCAAGGAAATAGCTGTCGTGACATCTAAGGAAACAGTTGTCGACACATCTAAGGAAACGGATGCGGAAACGAGGAAAGCGATAAGAGAAGCTGCTCTTAAGCGCGATGCGGATAAGCCACAAAATGGTCTCGCAGGGCTCCAACACTGGCGCCACGACATGATGGCAGGTCTGATTGTAGCTCTCGTGTCAGTGCCACTTTCACTTGGTATCGCGCTCGCCTCGGGCGCCCCGCCAATATGCGGTCTGACTTCCGAAATTATCGCAGGTTTGATTTTCCCGCTTCTCGGCGGTGCGTATGTAACTATCAGCGGTCCAGCAGCGGGTCTAGCTCCGGTGCTCTATTCGAGTATTGCAGCGCTCGGTAATGGTGATATGGAGAAGGGTTATCACCTCGTTCTCGGCATCATTATGTTTGCCGGTTTCACACAAATAGCTCTGACTAAGTTGAACGCCGCGAAGTTTAGTTACTTGATTCCGAAATCGGCTATCCATGGGATGCTTGCCGCAATCGGCTTGATGATCATCGCAAAGCAGATTCCAAACTTCATCGGTCATAAATACGAGGCGCATGAATTTTTCGGATACATCGCAGAAACACCTTCTCATATATCAAATATGAATTTATCAGTGTTCGCGATCTCGATAGTTTGTCTTGCCGTCCTACTGTTCCTTCCTAAGGTAAAGAACAAGTTTGTGAAGCTGATTCCGCCCCACCTTGCTGTGGTTCTCCTAGGAATCGGACTTGGGCAACTATGTCACCTGGACCCTAAATTCCTGGTCGCGATCCCGCAAAATCCGCTGGAACACGGTTTTGTTTTCCCTGATTTCGCCGGACTGTTTGCGTCGCCCACGATGATTCCCACTATCGTGCTGTGCGTGTTCGCGTTGACCTTTGTTGATGGTACCGAGTCCCTGGCTACGATTCATGCGATTGACCAGATCGACCCTTTCCATAGAAAGTCCAACCCTCACCGCACACTGTTCGCGATGGGTGTATCTAACATCTTTTCCAGCTTGATTGGTGGATTGACTATTATCCCCGGAGCGATCAAGTCTACAACCAACATTCTTGCCGGTGGCAGAACCGCGTGGGTCAACTTCTACAACGCATTGTTCCTGATCGCGTTTCTCCTGTTCTTCAACGGACTGATGTCGATGATTCCAATCGCGACACTATCCGCGGTGCTGGTGCACATCGGTTACAAGCTCGCCGGTCCGGAAAAGTGGCAGCGCCAGATTGACCTTGGCTGGCAGCAACTGGCTGTTTTCTCTACAGTCGTTCTCGTCACCGTCACATCAGACCTTCTGGTCGGGATCTTCTGCGGTATATTAGCGAAAGTCGCAATTCTGATGTTCTACTCGTTGCGTTGCAGTGAGGCGAAACGCCGTTATGCTTCGTTCGGGAAGCACCTTGTACACAGCTTCACTTCTATATTCAAGAACCCGATCGCGCAAGTCGTCGACCTTGATAACGACATCACGGAAGTTCACTTCGGCGGTCCGGTCACTTGCTTCAACAATCTGTCTGTGAGAAACACTCTCGACGGTTTGGTCGCCAAACACAAGAGCGTGCGCTTGATCTTTGACCCTTCCGTCAAAATTGTCGACCACAGCAGCACCGTGTATCTCAAGTCTTTCGTCGCTGATTGCAAGCGCGCCGGTCTGGTCAACGTGGATATCCGCGGACTGGACCGCCTCTGTGCCTGCGGCCACGACGAAGACTCACTTCGCTATCGCGTGGCGATTACGCACTAGGTTAGACGAGCTCAGAGAATTCATGGGCGGGTCGTAGGAAGCTCCCCAAAAAACTAGGTCGGTCTTTACGCCCGTCGAGCTGAAAGAGAATGCAGATGTCTCAAGGTGTACCCGATACTAGACCGCTCAGACCTGTCCAGAATAGGTGCCGCATTTCATGTTGAGCCTTATGGAAACTATGCCCAGCTCCGAATCTCTATGAACCGCTCTTTGGCTTTGGTTGAGACTGCGTCCCAATCATTTCGTCGAGGTTTGACTTTCAATTCAGTGATAAGCCAACGAATAACGTCTTCCAGGGCGACTCTACCCGACGGAATATGTTTCCGCTGCAAATCCAGTAACAAAAAACGTTTATCGTCTTTCGCGTACGCATGAATATGGGGATACAGAATCGGATCTTCTGTAAGATCGGCGGTGCCTCAGCCGAAACCTTGCAGCTATGGGCACTGCTTAGCTAGTCCAAGTAGAATTCTCGAAATTGTTTTTGAATCTTCTGCAGCTCTTTAGCTCGCTGATTTTCAGGTAGAGCGAGAACTTCCTCGGCGCGCTTCCTGACGCCGTCTACCATCTCCGGGTCCAACTTCGCTTTACGCAGAGCCTCCGCGGACTCCCTGTTGTCGGTTTTCAGTGGATTCATGCCGTCGTACATTTGTTTCATCATGCCCAAGATCTGCTGTTGCTCGCCAGCCGGGCGGTTCGCCAAATCCGTGGCAACGCCTTCGATTGCCTTTGCGAGTTTAGGTTCAAAAGCTCGTAACGCGCGCATATCAGCGCCGGGACCGTGACCCTTGAATGATATGGTTTCGGCGAGATTATTGCTGACGCCTTCTTTATCCAGCTGTTTCGGCTCACCTTGCTGGGTTTTGTCGGCTTGCTCGACAGTGGTTTTCCACTGTACCTCAGTTACGGCAGCACTTCCGGCTGGTTGATTCAACTTCTGGATATCGCCGAGGGAACTAGCAGCGAGTACCAGATTGTCGGTCGAGCCTGCGCCCGCAGTCCCCTTCTCTGCTGCTGCATCTGTGTGTGCGCTCACTGCGCCGTCGCCATGTTTGCCAGCCATACTCGTTGCTCCAATGTTCGAAACTTCTTTCCGAATACATTAAACCAAGATCGGGCGCTCGATAAACCCTGTCACCGGTTTCCAGACCTGCCGGCGGCTAGAGATGCCTTTGCTCGAACTTGGCGAGCTGGCTGTCCGGGTCAATTGAGAGGGCTTTGCCGATTGATTCCTTCGCTTTGGAAACGTCGCCCTGTTCTTTGTTTATCCGGGCCAATTCGAGCCAGCCATCAACATAGTTGGGGTTGATTGAAACGGCTTTCTTTGCGAATTTCGTAGCCTGAGCGTAGTCGCCTTGCAAGCGCTTAATGCGCGCCAGTGATTCGTAAGGCCATTCGAAGTCCGGCACGCTCTCTGTGCACGACTTGTAGTATTTCTCGGCATTCAGGAGGTCGCCTGTCAATTCCGAAGTCCGGCCCTTTTGAAACTCCTTGGTGACGACGAGGTCTACCTGACGTTTCGGCACATACGCGCTGAGGAAACGCTCTGCTCTCTGCCGCGTATCCGTTGCAGTTCTCTCGTTTCCGGTTGCCGCTTCTGTTTTCGCATCTGTTTTTTCTTCTGAAACAGAACCGCTTGCAGCTGCTCGCTCCAGGGCCGCTTTCATGTACGAGCGGCTTGTTTCTATCAAGCCCAGGCTTTTGCATTGCAGTGCCAACTCATAGCTTTCGGCTCCGGATGCATTTGCTGGAAGCGGCGGAGGACTGGGTAGAAACGCCAGCTCCGCACCAAAGTTCAACAAGTCGCTGGCATTGTTCATCGCGATGTCTGCATCCAACGTACGTTTCTGTTGATTCAAAAGTCGGGCGTAAGCGTTTAACGCCTGCCCGCGCACCACCCGTGATGATGTATCGATCTGCCCGTCCGTCATTGCCAGAGCCGTCTTCAATGTAGCTTCGGCCACCTGGTAGTCTTTCTTGTCGGTTTCCATCTTGCCGATGTCGACCATGAAATCAGCTTCTTTTAGCGGAGATTCAATCGCCCTCGCTAACGCAAGTGTCTCATCGTAGAGCGGCTTCGCTTTATCAAATTCTTTGTTTCTCACGTAATAGCTGGCTAATTGAGCTATCGCGTTTGCCAAATCCGATTTGTATTGAACGACCGCGTCACCATCCCTGGTGGCAGCTTCCGCATGTTTGAGCGCTTCGCGTCTCAACTCAACAGTGCGTACACATAACTCTTCCAGCTCAAGGACCTTCTCTTCCCGATTTTTCAATCGTCTCAGATCTTCCAGTGCGTCTGCTTGTTCCGATGCCAGAAGCGCGATGCGTTCATGATCTTCCGGTTTCTCTCTTGCTGTCTGCAGTTTCTTCTCACTGGCAGAGGCTTGCGCAACTATTTCGTCAAGCGATCTTGGACCGACGGGCCAGGGCTCGAGAATGGCAGCGCGCCTGCCGATCTGAAGATCGCGTACGGCGTCGGTCGTTTGACCGAGGTCCTCATAGATCAGTCCTCGGACATGGTGATAATAAGGGTGATCGCTTAAAAGTATCGCGCGGTTTATCTCGTGAAGCGCAAGTTCCGGTCGTTTCAAAGCACGCAATGCGAGCGCTTTGCCCATCAAGTTCTGCGGCTTTTGTGGCTCCATCTCGACCGCGTTTGTAAAGTCGATGGCTGCTTCGGCGTAGCGAGCCAGTTGCATATTGGCCATTCCTCGCCAGTAGTAGCCCTCTGAGGAGCTGGAGCAGAGTGCCACCACTTGCTGGAAGTCCGGCAGCGATTCGTTGAAACGTGTGAGCGCGCAAAGCAGATAACCGCGATCGCGAAACGCTTGAGCATTGGTTGGATCTAGCTTGATGACCTCTGTGCAGACTTCGATGTCTTTGCGTATCAGATCCGGATCGTTCACCAGTGCTGGTACCGCGTGTCGCAAAAGCGTTTCATTGCGCTCAACCGATCTGGGCTTGGTGGCACCTTCTTTAACAAGCGCCATGCCGTCGGAAAAGGGCTCAGCCGCTTTGTAGACAGGTTCAATAAAAGTCTTTCCGGTATTATCGGCGAAACCGAATTTGCCGTCGAGGCGGATCAATCGCACTCCATCGCTGAGCGGTCCGATGTGATCGAATTGCTTGTCGATTGTTTGCTTCTCTTCCCTGTCGATGATGGTGAAGCGATAATCCGGATATGCGAAATAGCCTGGTTCTAACGGGGTTGTCGACTCGTCGAAATCTTGAACATTTCCGGTCCGCCGAGCAACGAGGAACCCGCTGCCGACGCGTGTAATATCGGCATGCGTGTTTTCAATCGGGCACACATCTTTGCCGACGACAGCGACTCCGGTTTTAAATCCTTCCCAGACGACGTCGTATTTGGGCTTGATGTCCCACTTCCCTTTCTTGTTTATAAACCCCCATTTCTTGCCGATGCTGGCCGCACACAGCCCTTTCTGGAAATCTTCAACGTCATCAAAAACAGGTTTTATAACAACCGTGCCGCTCTTGTTTATAAATCCCCATTTATCCTTCAACTTGATTGCAGCAAGACCTTCGGAGAAGGGCTTGGCGTCCTGGCATTCCGGGCTAAGCACCACATCGCCGTTTTTATTGAGGAAAATAATCGCGCCGCTATCTTTGGCCAGGCATAGATCATCCGAAAAATTTTGGATGGAGCTGTAGAAGGGCTCGAATAAAAACTTTCCGTCCTTGTCTATGATTCCGGCTGCTCTAGAACCAGCGATCGCCAGCCACGCTTTTTTCATGGATGGCATTTCTGTGTCTTTCAAAATGGTCTGGAGCGCATCGCTTGCCTTTTGCGGAAATTCAGGAGAGTCCTTGCCTAACTGAACCGCCGCATATCCGTTCCGGAAGGTCTCCGCTCCTACGAATCTGGGCTCTATCACGAACTTGCCGGTGTGATCGATGTAACCCCATTTGTCCTTCACTTTTACCGGAGCAAGACCATCACTGAAGTCACCAGCCAAATCGAAATCCGCTCCGATAACGACGTCTCCGGTTTTATCAATATAACCCCATTGATCCGCGATCAAAATCGCCGCAAGCCCTTCGTGAAATTCGTTTGCTTCATAGATCATGTAAGGAACAGCTCGCTTTCCTTGTTTGTCTATGAAATAGAATTCCGGCTCCTCCGGCAGCTGCACTCGCTTCACTTTGCCGATGTTGATTGGCTTTGCTGTGTCTATTGACTCGGCACGAGTGCCTTTTCTCTCCAGCGGTTTTTGACCGGATTGTTTTGCGTCGTCTTTTTGCTCTTCAGCAAAAGCGGGACCTGAGGCTGCTGTCAGCATCAGCGTGAGACTCAGGGTCAAACAGATTTTGTTTTTCATTATTGAAATTATTTCTTGGGCTTCAGGGTACCGGACACTGATGTAATTGCATCATCAAGACTGAAGTGCTTTCGAATGGCGTTATTGACGTCTTCGACCGTGACTTTGTCGAGATTGTCCGGATATAAGTCTATGTACGACATATCCACTCCAGCCAATTCATAGAAAGATAGGCGGCTGGCAATGTGACGCGGTGAACGCAGGTAAACCGAGAAAACGCCGCTAAGGTGCGACTTTTCGGTTTGTAGTTCCGTCTCAGTTATACCTTCCTTGAGGTAGTCTTTGACGATACCGGATACGATGTCTTGCGCCCGCTTCAGATTTTCCGGTGCCACGGAGAACTTAATCGTCCAGGGACCAAAATCCTTAGTTGGATCATCTACCGACGACGAGATTCCGTAACTGAGACCATACTTGTCGCGGACCGGTGCCAGGCGGCATGAGAAGCTGTCGTAGCCGAGCGCGGCGTTGCCAATTATGGTCGCAAAATATTCTTTGGACAATAAACTGACGTCTACTGCCTTGCCTATGACGACATCGCAATTGGCTTTGTCCGGAATTTCGACATTGATCTGTTCAGCCTCTTTGATGGTGTTCAAATCCTTCGTAGAGATTCGAATCTCTTCTCTTTTCTCGCCGGCCCAATCTTCGAAGTACTTGGCACAGAGCGACTTTGCTTCGTCTTCGGTTATCGCGCCGACCATTGAGAGCACGAAATTGCCAGGCGTGAAATGTTTGTCGTGAAACGCCTTCAGATCCTTTTGACCGATCGATTTCAACTCAGCAATCTGATCGTTGAAGTCTTTCTGATAGAAGCCTGTAGTCGGTTTGTACAGTGCTCTAAGAAAGGCATTCCAGCTCATATCTCCTGTATCTGCCAGGTTTTCTTTCAGGTCTGAGAGGCGGATGGTTTTTTCCAACTTCAATTCATCCGCCGGAAACTTAGGGTTGCGAATGGTGTCGGATACGATATCAATCAACTTATCCAGATCTTCTTTCACAACTTGAGTGTCGAAGTCCGTCCAGAATGAGCCGGACGAAAACTCGAGGCTCGTTCCCATGAATTCTAGTTCGTCAGCTAATTGTTCCTTCGTATATTTCTTCGAGCCTTTGTTGAGACCCTCAGCTACGAAGAATGGGACCTGGCTCTTTGCGATATCGCAGAAGTGGTCACCGGCGTTCAGACGTCCTGAGATAGCGACGGTGGAGGTTCCCTCCAGTGGAAGAACGAGAACGGTCATGCCGTTTTCCAGTTTGAAACGTTTCACACGCTTGCCGATGTTAATCGTGTGTTTTTGCTTGGAACCGATCAATTGTTTGATTTGCTCGGCTGATTCGCTGCCACTGTTGGCGGTGGTAGGCTGGGCACTCGAAGGTTCGGAACCTGGTGCTTGTGATTCGCCTTTGCCGGTGGCCTCACCTTCTTGAGGCTCTGCCGCCTGTTCCGTCGGTGTCTTACCTTCGCTTGTTTCCGGCTTGATTTCGTCCGGCGAAGGTGCCTTCGGTGAATCGCTTCCCCCTTTGGCCGGTTCTTCACCTTCGGCGGCCTTTTTCTCGACAGCGCCATCAGCAGTTTCCTTCCCTTCTGTTTTCTTCGGGAAGTAGTAGCCGACCGTGCGATTGTCTTCGAAACAATGCGCCTTTATAACGGACTTAACATCATCGTTTGTTACCTTCTCTATGTTGTTCGGGTAGTCCACCCACCAGCGCCAGTTAGCGGCTGAAATCGCTTCGGTCAACTGTCCGGAGAGCCCCATCGGGTCTGCGATAGAGAGGCGCAGTCCTTTGATAATTGATTGTTTTGCCTTGGACAATTCCTGGTCTGTTGCGCCTGTCTTTCCGAGTTTACTCAACTCATCGAGAATTGCAGCTTCCAACTTTTTAGGATCGACGCCGACATTGCTTTGTGCCGAGACGACGAACAAACCCGGATCTTTCAACGAGTACGAGTAACATCCAACCTCTGATGCCAAGCCACTTTCGACAAGACGTTTATAAAGCCGGCTGGAACGTTTCGAGCTGTCGCCCAAGATGGTCTGCACTATATCCAGTGCATAAGTTTCCTTGCTCAAACACTCCGGAATATGAAATCCAATCGTTACTCTCGGCAGGTCGATGCCTCGACGAACCGTAAAACGGCGCTCGCCTTCTTGCGGCGGTTCCGTTGTGTAGACCTTTGGATAGTCGTGAGGTGCTTTTTGAATTGAATTGAAGTTATCTGCAATGAGTTTCAACGCGTCCTTCGACTCGAAGTCTCCGATAACGATCAAGGTAGCGTTGTCCGGGTAATAGAATTCGTCGTAGAAACGCTTGAGACGCGCTGTTGGCACGCCTTCAACGTCGGAACGCCAACCGATTACAGGATGATGATACGGGTGCTCTTTGAATGCTGTCGAGAACAAGTTATTTTCGAGCAGATCTGACGGACTGTCTTCGCCTCGCTCGAGTTCATTTCTCACAACCGTCATCTCCGCCTGTCTGTCTGATTCTCGGAGTAACAGGTTGCGTATGCGGTCTGCTTCTATTTTGATGCACAAGTCTAAGTGCGCAGCCGGAACCATCTCGTAATAGTTTGTCCTGTCATACCAGGTGGTAGCGTTATTGATACCGCCTACTTTTTTAAGAACGTCGTCGATGCCTGTCTTCTTGAGCGGATCGAATGTTGGTGTTCCTTTGAACATCATGTGTTCCAGGAAGTGAGTAGAACCAGTGTAACCAACAGCCTCGTTTCTCGAGCCGACGTGGTAAACGATCGTGGTGGCGACAACCGGTGTCTCATGTCTCTCGGCTAGAAGGACGCGCATGCCGTTCGCTTTGACCTTATATTCGGCGATACCCTGGCTGGGCTCACCGACAGCCTCGATGCCGATTTCATCGAGGAACGAACTTTGGACAGGAGTTGAAACGTTTGCTGCGATTTTCGACATGTCTTCTGTTGTCCTTGTATTTAATTTTTTTGCTTTCTTCGACGCTTTGTTTTTGTCCTTGACTGTTTCTGTTGGCAGCACTCTAAGTCCCGAGTATGGGTCCAGTCGGCTGCCGGCTAAGGCAGGAAATGATGACGAGATAAGCAATGAAGCGGCGCCTAGCGCGGTCATTGTACGGACAAAGAGTGAGTGAGATTTGCCTCTGAACAAAACGTGGACTCCTTAAAAGTCTGCCGAAAGTAGCACTATATATGGTGCAAGAGCCGACTCACAGAATGAGCCGGCTCCGCTGAGTTTATCGCTGCAAGACTAGTCTTGGTCTGCTGGTTTGTCTGAAGTCGAGGTTTCGCCGGACGGTGCATCCGTGGTCGAGGACGACTGTTTGGTTTTATCGCTCTTCTTGCCTTTTATGGCTTTCTTAGCGCCTTTGCCAAGCTCGTCAGCGCCCTTTTTAGCGCCTTTGCCTACTTCTTCGACCGCTTTCTCGGTGCCTTTGCCGACTTCTTCAGCACCTTCAGCTGCGTCTTTGACGCCCTTTTCGGTGCCTTTGCCGAGCTTCTCTACGCCTTTCTTGGTGCCGCGACCAATAGCTTCAGCGCCGTCTTTGGTTTTTTCGCCAACTTTCTTGACGCCCTTTGCAGTGCCTTTGCCGATGGCTTCAGCACCCTTCATGGTGTCCTCTGCCCCGGTTTTGATTGCTTTGCCGGTGCCGGTTACGACCTTCTTGGTTCCTTTGCCGATGTCCTCGGCAGCCTTTTCGACGCCGCTGACAACTTTGTTTTTCTTCTTGGTGGCTTTGGTTTCAGTCGTCGTCGTCGACGTCACTGTCGTCGAGTCCGAAGCGTCCTGAGCGTTAGCCGCGAGTGAAGAGACTGCCAATACTAATGCGAGTGATAGAAAACGTTTTACCATTATTTCCCCCCTTATAGAGATAAAGGTCATTGTGTCAAAGTAAAACCGTTTTCGCCACTTGAAAAGGGGCTACTTTAGCGTTTCTTCAATTAAACAGAATGCATCCTGATGTATTTTTAGGTGCGCCAATGCGGCGTACTTCTTTACGACTTCCGAGGGAAAAACGATGTCACAAGTAGGAAGACGGCTCAGTCTGTCGGTCGGGATCGGTTTGTGCCTGGCTCTCACAACCAGTCTCAGCAGTGCTCATGCAGCGGATGTTGACTACAAAGCCGCGGGCGCGGAGGCCACGAAAATACTTGGCGACTATCTGAAGATCGACACTACCGTTCCACCTGGCAACGAGAAAAAGGGCGCCGAGTTTCTCGCTGAGATTTTGAAGAAAAGCGGCATCGAGGCACAAATTTTCGATACCGCACCGGGGCGGGCATGTGTTTATGCTCGGTTGAAGGGCAATGGCAAAAAACGTGGCGTGGTTCTTTTGAACCACATCGATGTCGTGCCGGCAAATCCTGCCGATTGGAAACACCCGCCGTTTTGCGGTGAAATTTTTGACGGAGAGTTGTGGGGGCGTGGTGCGCTCGACATGAAGGGCATGGGCATCATCGAACTGGAAGCCATGTTGATGATTAAGAAGAGTGGTATCACTCTTGATCGCGACATTGTTTTCCTCGGAACTCCCGATGAAGAAGTTGGTGGCGAATTTGGTGCCGGTTGGATTAAGAAGAATAAGCCGGAGCTTGTTAAGGACTGCGAGTTTCTTATCAACGAGGGCTTCATGATCGAGGCTGATAAGAACGGTAAGGCGAAGTACTGGGGAGTGAATTTTGCAGAGAAGAGCCCTCTCTGGTTGGAACTGACGGCAAAGGGTCAAGCTGGTCATGCGTCAATGCCACTGCCCGGTTCCGCGACAAATAAACTCGTGAAAGCGCTCCAGAAGTTGAACGACGCCGGTCCGAATTTCAAAGTTCTTCCGCCGGTCGAGGAGTACTTCAAGAATGTCAGCACTCTTGAGGGCGGAGAGCTTAAGGACATCTACGCGACCGTGGCTGATTCTGTCAAAGACCCGGCAAAAGTGAAATTGATCATGGGCGATGTTTTGAAATCGTCGATGTTATACAACACGGTTTCACTCACGGTTTTGAAGGCTGGTTATAAAACGAATGTGATCCCCGGTGAGGCGACCGCTCAGCTTGATTGCCGAATACTTCCCGGCGTGACCAAAGACGAAGTGGTGTCCTATGTGAAGAAAACCATTGACGATCCCACAATTGAAATCGGCGTTATCGAGTGGGATCAAGCCGAGCCCTCTAAACTCGATACCGACCTGTTTAACTCCATCAAGAAGGTTGCCGCCGACGAGTTTCCGGGCATGCCTGTGGTACCGGTCTTGGTGCCGTGGTTTACGGACTCACACTGGTTCCGTGAACTTGGACTCACCGCATATGGTTTCGAACCTGTCGAGGTGGGACCGCAACACATGGCTACGATGCATGGCGTGGACGAGCGCATTCCTGTTAAGGGAATAGAAGATGGCGTTCGCCGTATGTACAAAATCCTGATGGATGTGGGCGGCGCAAAGTAGCACGATTTAAAGTTGAATTTTCTCGATTCGACTCTTTCGTCTTGGCGATCTCTTTCTCGGTTTCTCGGCTTGTAATGCCCGACTCTGATTAAAGATTTCGCTGTAAATCGCGGCGATTGAGGCGCTGATTTTGGGATCGAGGTTCTGGTTTTCGATTCGCGCGAGAATTTGTTGTTCGCGCGAATTGTCTTGAACAGCGATTCCTCTTAGTTGTTTGACCTTACCAATGCGTCCGGCAAGGCGCATGCGTTTTTCCAGCAGCGCAATGATGGTCTCATCGATGCCGTCGATTTCGTTTCGCAGTAGATTCAGCGGGTCCGTATTATTTACTCGTGCTTCTTGTGTCATTAATCTGGTCCTTAAACGTATTATGCCCTTGAGTTCCTCAAATGAGTCGGAGCGTTCTTATGCCGCTGTCGTTGCCTTTTGCCCGACGTTGCGTGCCGAGGATTGCAATGTTTGCGAAACGACAAGCTCTTTCGCCGGTGCCGGTTTCGCAAGCGGGACCGTTCTTCCCACGGCTTGAGCGATAGGCTCGATCCGTTTCACCAGATCGCACATGTCCTGGAGCGACAGAGCTTGTCTGGCGTCTGAAACCGACTCTTCCGGACGCGGGTGGCACTCAATCATGAGACCGTCAGCTCCGCAGGCGATGGCCGCGAGGGCGAGGTCCGGAACCAATTCGCGCTTTCCGGCAGCGTGACTGGGGTCTACCACGACCGGGAGGTGTGTTAACTGTTTCAGCGCCACGACTGCGCCGAGATCAAGGACGTTTCTCGTAAACGTATCGAAGCTCCGAATGCCGCGTTCGCAGAGAATGACGTTGTGATTTCCTTCGCTCATGATGTATTCAGCTGCCATGATAAATTCTTCAATCGTGGCGCACAGACCGCGTTTCAAAATAACCGGTTTGCTTGCCCGACCGACTGCCTTGAGCAATTCGAAGTTTTGCATGTTGCGGCTGCCAATCTGCAGCATGTCCACAATTGGATCCGCAACTTCGACATGACGTTCCGACATCACTTCGGTAACGGTTGGAAGTCCAGACGCGCGGGAGACTGCAGCCAGGATTTCCAGACCTTCTTCGCGCATTCCCTGGAATGCGTATGGCGAGGTTCTCGGTTTGAAAACACCGCCTCGGATGCAGTTGACAGAGCCTTTCAATGCTGAAGCCGATTGGGTCATCATATCCAGGTCTTCAACGGTGCAGGGACCGCCGACGATCAATAGTTGCTTGTCTCCAACCGACACGTTCGATGTAATTTCGATTTTCGTCGTCTCGGTTCTTGTTCCTGCTAGTGCTAGTCTGGCATCCATGATTTGTATTCTCCTTCGATTCATTTTGGGTGTGAAAAATTCTGTGTAACGAAACAGCCGGACTCCTTCTGGAAGTCCGGCTGTTAGACGCTTTTCGCGATACAACCTAGCGAGGACTTCCCCGAAGTGTCCGGCTTTGATAGTAGTAGTAAGTGCGTTGTTGAGACATTGTTGAAAACCTTCTGTACTCTGCGTTTCGGGAAATAAAAAACCGCAGTCGTTATAACTGCGGTTCACCTGTTTGTTTGCTGCGCATCACATCGCTAGCTCACATCTGGTGAACCTCATCGTTGTGATAGTAGTAGTACTTGCGGGTCATGCTTACTCTCTCGGGCGGCGCCGTCATTTAATCTGCGGCTTCGATTAACTTTAGCCACTCTACACTCGGAAGATGTGCCAAGTCAAGCAAAAGTTTCCGGCGGTAACGTCATTGTTAACCAGGTCCGTTTGAGATGGTTTCGACCAATAGGAAAATAGTAATTCAATTACCTATTATCTATAGACGCCGAGTTTTCCATTAGAGTTTGTCGGATTTTAAATGCGTCAAACTGTTGCGGATTAACTCCCGTCGCCATCTTCAGCACCGAGCTCGCCGAGGCGCTTCCGGAGCCCGTTTATGATTTCATTGCGAGCATTGAGGAGGTCCAGAAGGGCATCATATTTGGTGCCATAAGAATCAACTTCGTTCTGCAAAATTGCATTCGTCAGAGCGTTGTTTTCGGCCTGCTCTTTGATTGCCTCGATTGCTGCGATTAGCTGACGAATCAGGTCTCGCATATCCACGGATGTGTTTTTGTGCGCGTTGCCGCTTGCGACATCATCGGCTATTCGCTGTAATCGCTTGGTTAACTTTTCGCATTTGCGAACATTGTGCTCGACCGTGTTAACGTCGGTATCATCGAAATCTTGAATTATCGCCATCCGCCGACGCACTTCGGCCTCAACTTCTTGTGCTGTAATGTTGTTGACGTGCATCGGACCTGCACAGATTTCTCGCCAGGGCGCTCCGGCAAGAGCTTGACGCACGATCACTTCGAAAACTTGCTCTCTGACCCCGGCGCCGTATTTGCCCTGACGATTGGCGTCCTGCTGCGGCGAATCCTTTGATGGTTTAAACAGCTTACCGAGTTGCGGCAGATTGAACTTAGGTATGCCGCCTTCGCGAGGAGATTCTTTGCTGCCCGGCTCCCTCGGAGTCTCTTTCTCATCCGATGCCGTAGACCGACCGGGCGGATCGGCAAAGTCCGGTAAGACGCTGAATGGCGGCTCGATACGTGAGCCGTCAAAAGTACTTTCGAATCGGGAGTTGCAGAATCTGCAGACGGACGCCCCTGTGCGGATCATCTCGCGGCACGATGCGCAAGGAGAAAACTGTGCCGGGTCGATTCCACGTTGACAAAAGCGGCAAAGCGCGGCGCCCTTAGCGATTGTTTCGCTGCAGTGTGGGCAAGCCGTCGATTCGCGTTCGTTCATCACAACAGCCTCAAGTCTCAGTTTCAATCTTATTCCACGCCGTGATAATTTGCTCACGCTCTGTTGCTGAGCTTAAACTGCCGGTTTGTCAGTCTGAGACGAGTTTTCAATGAGGCTATCAGTTTCCTGTTCCAGGTAGTCCCGCCGGGTCGTATAAGCCAGCTGATTGGTCAGCTGGGCAACTTCGTCCTGTCTTATCTTGTGCACCTCGTTTAAGGCGAGCGTCAGGTCCGGAGCAGCTTCATCGAGGGTCATGCTCAGTCGTTCGATGCGCTCGTTATATTTGCGAATGCGAACATTCTGAAATTGAACATTAATCCAGCGAAACGCCGGAAAGAACAAGAAGAAGCTAGCGTAAAGAGCGAGCACCAGGAAGAAATTCTCCGACGAGCTGTCACTGCTCTGGACGGCGTAGAGCATGTACCAGAAAAACACCGTGCCGAAGAAGTTCGAACAAGCGAGCAGCAAAATCGGTTTGAGCGAATCGGTACTTATATCAGTAAACACAACAGGTTGCATCGTGACGGCGCGAGGTGGCTGTGAATGACGCGATTCATGTGACTCTTCGTCTCTGGCGTCCGGTGCAAAATTGAGAGCGCTTTTCGAAACGGCCGCTTGCATCTCCGGAAATTTGTAAATCAAATGACCCGATGGTGTGGCGCCGGGCACGCCGTGAAATTTTGCCAGAACCGGGAATGCCGCTTCTACCTCGGTAGCAGCAGCGCCAACCAGGGGCGCGAGTTGTTCGGGCAGGATGATGCCCTGATTTGCGCGAATCAACTGCGCAACTGCTTTTGACTTCTCGTTTTCAAAATTCTGGTTCGGGTTGCCGGGACCGAATAATAATGTGTAGCAGTTTAAAAGGAAACCTTTGTCGTCCTTGACGCTCTGAACCTGCTCGGCGGAATCGTTACTCTTCGTTGAATCAAGCGGAACCGGACTGAAATCGACGGCATTTGCATCACGTTTGAACTGCATCGGATTGATACCTTGAAAAAGTTGAAGCCGTTTCAAAAGTGTGAAAAATTCTTTGATCAGTCCGATCACGTCATTCGCGTTGCCGGAGAAAACCGACATCAGCGATTGCAGCACTAGCATGACTAAAAACACCAGCGTGATTGAGAACAGCAGCATCAGGCCGAATGAGATTCGAAACAAGAACGCAAGCACGGGAGCGATTGTTTCCCAGATTTTATTCGTGAACGCAAAAAATCTGTTCGAGTAATAGCGGTATCGCAGGTTGGAGGGAAACTGGTAGTAAATTTGCCCGGATTCTGTAACATCCAGATCCGCGCCGAGTTCGTGGGCCAGGTCGTTCAGCTCGCTTGATACCACACCGAGGGGGAGTCCGGTTTGCGCCACCACATCCGGTATCGCTACGCGACGATTCATGCTGTTTATCGCAGCAAGAAGTTGTTTTCGGGTAGTCTTATTCGATGCCACTAGAATGACTTCTCCTGCTTTGCCAGTTGCCTGTCCCGTGCAGCTTTATCCATCATTCCCAGTTTCTCATACGCGATTGCGCGCTGGCTGTAAACAAAATCCGGCCCTTCCGTTCCACGCTTAAGGGCGTTACTGTAGTCCATGACTGCGCCTTTGAAATCATTCAGTTTCATGCGCGCAGACGCTCGCTTAACAAGCACATGGTCGTCATTCGGGTATTGCTTCAAAAGCGCGCTGTATGAATCGATCGCACCTTTCCAGTCTTTCATGGCTTCGTGCACTTCAGCCTTGGTGTAGTAGATTGTTTCCTCCTGCGGATAACTCTTCAACAATCGGTCCACATCAGCCAGCGCTTCCGGATACTTTTTCATCGCCTTATAGCAAGCGGCTCGCCGTTTCAACAGGTCGACATCAGTCGGATCTATTTTTAGACCTTTGGATAGAACCGCAATCGCTTCGGTGTTTTTCATCAAAGCCGTGAGAAGCATCGACTGTCGATTGTACATATCCGGGTCCTTAGGGCGAAGTTCCAGAGCCTTCGTCGAGCAATTCAAACCCTTCGGGAAGTCCTCTGTCCACATATAACAAGTGCCCAGACTTGTCCAGAAGCCCGGCCAGCTTGGGTCATCCTTCGCTAACTGAGTGAAAAGCTTCAATGCGGTTTTGTGTTTCCCGTGATCCAGCGCCTCGATTGCCTGTTCGTACCTGGGTATTAGCGGGCTTTTCGAATGCAGGCGTTTGAACTCACTGAAAAACTCGTGGTCTTTCGTTGGAGGTGGAGCTGCATTTGCATTGCAAAAGCTGCCGGCGAAAAGCCACATGGACATGGTGATTGAGACAATGCCAATCAACTCCACATATTTCGCGCTTATTGGGCCGAGGCCTGGTTTAAACAGATACGCTATGCCTTTTTATAGAGGCGGACAAAGTGGGGACGATGTTCTGATCATCTATCATCAATGTGTCATTCCATCATAGCTCAAACGGCCAGGCAGCAAGTTTCGCGCGCCCTTCGGGCTAAACAGTTTCTACTTGCCGCGCACCATTGTGTCGAAGGTTTGACCTGAATTGCCTGTAAGCCAGCGCATGTAGAATGAGTGCTTCGAGCCCGTCAATGGTTCTACCCATATTGGAGCAGTGAACATTCTGTCCGTATGACCGGATGTCGGGTCGGTGCGCTGAATTTCCATCCAGTAAGCAGACTTGTTGCCGAGCTTATGTTCCAGAGCATCGAAGGAGACTTTATTTTTGGCGGCGAGGAGTTCCTCACCCGTCATCGTTCGCTCCTCTACGATTTCCGCAAGCTTCTTGTCGCCAAGCTTCTTATCGCCCCATAACTTGATTTTGTATTCCGCACCTGGCACGACTTCGCCGCCAATGTTCGCCGACAGCTTCAAGTCAGGCACCGCAGCCTGGTCTAAGATGCTGCCCATCGGATGTTTATCGTTGCCCCACATGGTGGCGTTCAGTTTGTCACCGTTGGTGGTGGCAATTGTCCTGCGTTCTCGTAAGCCCTCAAGCAAGCTCGGCTTGTCGAGTTGCTTCGCCATGATCATCGTGGTTCCTGGCGTTCCAGCCGGATTTCCGTAGTGGAAATCGCGTCCAAATGTCGGACTTGCGTGTACGCCTTTGTCGAGGTAGCCGGCGAAGCTGGTCGCATCGACTGCGCCGGGAGGAACTACGTCCACCGGGTCCGGCGTGAGGGCACCGCCCTTGATGACTTCTATCTGACGAACATAAGGAGTTGCGAAACGATCTAGCCACTCTTGTTGGTTTTTAAACGATTTCTGTCCATAGTCTCGACCACGCTCTCCGACAGGTGTCGAGGGGCTTTCGTCGGCTTTGAAGCGAGGGTGGTTGAGTTGAATTACCGGAGTGCCACCGCTTGAATCTTTGATGCCATCGAGGTGATCGACCAGAGCCTTGTAGTCGCCGTCGTTGATTTTTACTACATCCGGTCTTTTGAACACAGGCGAGGCATCGCGTCCGGTCATTCTGAGGATGAATGTTTCCAGCGCTCCGCGAGGCTCCCTGACCGATTCTAGGAACGTCGGCACCTCGAGCACGTTGATGTGATTGACGCCGCCGAGGTGTTTTCCGTCTGCGGCTGCAGCGCTTTCGATTTCTGACGTGCGACTGCCAGGCGTTTTATCAAACCTGGGGGTTGTGCCTTCACCTGGTGCCTTGCCGACAGTGCCGATTGGATCTTTTACTTCTGGAAGAATGCCTTCAGGGAGTGCGCCATTGTTCTTTCCCGGAACCTCGAGGGCTCTCGGCGGACTCGGCAGATCGGGCTTCACCAGACCTTCGGGGGCTGGACCGAAGAAGTCATCGTGCTTGTGTTGTCCACCGACCTTTCCTATCGTGCCTAGCTCCACGCCGACCAGACCGACAAAGTTTTCATCCGTCGCTGCTTTAGCGTGCTCGAATGTTTTCGTATATAGGGTAGGATCTTCAGCAACGGTTGGTGTTCCCGCCTGATCTTTGGCTCTCACGTCGTCCGGCTTGACGCCGCCTCTGGCGGCAGGGTGGTTGTGGTCTGTGATGGCAGCGAAATCCAGACCTTCTTGCTTGGCTTTTGCGTAGATTGTCTTCGGTTCGCCCATGCCGTCGGAATAGCGCGAGTGCCCGTGCAATGGACCTCGGTAGAGGTTATATCCGGTTCCATCTGCTTCGACAAACTGATTGACGCGGCGATTCAAGATACCGAGAGTTCTTTGACCGAATGGAAGTTGCTCCGGAGCGATGCTCGGTTTCATGGCCTGGGCAATCGAAGTCGTCGTTTCAGCGGGTGCGTTGACGATGCCCCTGGTCCCACCGGCTCCGGGCACGGAGCTATAGATGTCTATCTTGGGAGTTGCCGCCGTTCTGTTTGCGCCTGTAATTCCGTCGTACACATTGCGAATCGTCAGCATGCTGCGGTTTTCAACGTTCATTATGCCGCGCTGGGTTGCCTGGCTGAATCTTCCAATCGCGCCTTTGGAGCCAGCCAGACCGTAACCTAACTCCGCGCCGGCATAGCCGCCTGCAAAAGAAAGACCTAGATTTGCCGTGCCGGAGACAGTGTCGCGGGCTAGTGCATGAGCGATTTCTTGCTGATTTGCAAAAGGATTTTTCGATTGCTCATGCGCTTGTTCCAAACGGTTGTAGGCGTGAATAGCTGCTGGTGCGGTGAGAGCGGCTCCAACGAGTATCGAGGCCGGACCACGGGCTGGAACAATGTAGCCGATGGCAGTACCCATGACTCCTGCTTCTACGACTGTTTTCGCCGCATGGGCTATAGTCTGACCGGGATGCTGCCAGGCTTCAGCCGCCATTTCAGCGGTCGCTGAAGGAAGTTCCTTAATCGCAAGTCCGTATATCGAGTTCCCGCCGTCGTTCTGGTGAAAGTCCGCGAGGGTCAGTCGGTCTTGTGGAGGCATTTGCAGCACCAAAGTCTGAAGGAACGGCTACCATCTTGTAGAAATTGTATGAAAAAGGCATGTGTGAGCCCAGCCGGAAAATACGCAAGGCGGGGAGTTCCACGTACTTGACTTTTGTTTGAAAACGTTCAAGACAACGACAATATCGCAACAGAACAGTTGTTCCGGCTCCGGCCGGGTCGCCATCCTCAACCGGTCTGACGGCGCGACTTATCGACTTTTCGATGAAAATACGATGCGAGATTGAGCAAATTGATGGCGTCTTCGAGTGTCATGTCCCAGCTAGGTTTGAATTGCCGGGTTTGCTCATCCTGAAACATCAAGAACCAGGCTTTTAGCATTACCATGAATGAAAACTGCTCGGCAATGTCCCTGTCAGTCATGAATGCGTTTATTGCTAAAACTGGCTTGCCCGGCCATGCGAAAGAGAAGGCGTGCTCGGCCAGTTCGGGTCCGTCTGCCGGGAGCGCAGCTTTCGCACGAATTTTTTCAACCAGAAACCGCATCGACTCTTTAACAGGGCGGTGGTAGCCTTTATCTACGAGAAACTCGGCCCGCGCGATCATCTCGATATCAGGATGGAGCTTGGCTTGCCTGAGCACGTCGCGAAACTGCTTTGCGCGTTCTTCCGCCTCCGGTGGGACATATGTCGTTTTCGACCGGTCTAGCAGTTTTATCTCAGATTCGTGATTGATCTCGTATCCAGCGAAGGACAGGACCTGATTCACCTCTTTCGAGAAGCGCTTGAACGCAGCATCTCCGCGGCTCATTCGGATGTGATTGCCTGTGCGACGAAGGAATGACGCCAGATTATCGGCGCATCGGTTGTAGTCCTGGTCGCCGATAAATGCGCTGCTCAGGCGTCTGTGTCTCGATGCGTTGTGATGGATGTCCTGAATGCCGCTGGAGATGAGCAAACCGCCCAGTTCGCCATCGGTGATGACATCCTCGAGCGCCACGAAAGCGTCACAGAGCATCGTAATATAGGTGTTGTCGATGGAAGGTATTGTTGTCATCTACTCTATTTTGTTATCTTGTTGAGGCGTTGGTTATCCATCAAGGGGTTATTTTAGGCGATGGGCGAAGGGAATGGGAGAATTTTGTTGGCGTGCACTTTGCTACTGCTTGCCGGAACTTGCCATGAGGCAGTGGCAGCAGATCCGGCAAACCAACTTCAGTCTGAGAAGCCGAGTTTAGAATCCACTCCGCCGCCAACCGCTCCTGTTTCAAGTGGTGGCACCGATGGTGCCCCGTCTGTCGCACCTCCAATCGGAGAAAATGGTTTCACTGGTGGTGCGCCTAATTCGGCTCCGCCCCAGGAGTATGGCGCTCCGCAAGGTTATGCAGCTCCGCAAGGCTACCGGGCACCCGGCGGCTATGGCGCACCGCAAGAGGGCTACAACGGCGCTCCGGCCTACGGCGGCCCACCGCCTCAAGGATACGGCGCTCAGCCGCAAGGATATGGTGCTCAAACGCAGGTGCCGCCGTTCAGCAGTGGTTCCTATCAGGGACAGCCGAACTACAACACCGGTATCCAGTATGGTGAACAGTACCCTCCGCTGCAAGCACCCCAGCAGGGATACGGGCAACCGCCTGGTGGCGCCTACGGTGGCGCCAATTATGCGCAGGAGTCGTATCATGTTCCCCCTTCCTATTATCAGGGCGCACCCCAAGGCGGTCCTGGTCAGTTGTACAGCGATCGTGCAATTTTCGCTCCGGCTGGTTTGACCTTACCTGTAAGTTTGCAGACTGCAATTTCGACTCAGGTTGCAAAAAATGGTGATTATATTCAGGGAACGATTAATGAGAACGTTTCGCTCGGTGGTCGGGGCTACATCCCGGCGGGCACTCAGGTCGTAGGCTCTGTGACCGACTCGGTCGCGGGGCGGCGGCTCAGCCGTTCCGGTGAGCTAAGCATCCAGTTTAACAGTTTGCGATTGCCTAACGGTCAACAGATTCCAATCACTGCGCATCTTGTCGGAGACCTTGGAAAATACAAGGATAAAGGAACGGGTAACAACGACGTGTACCGCGGCGAAGGCATGATGGGCAAGGTTGGTCAAACAGCCATTCGCGGCGGTCTCGGCGCCGGTCTTGGCGCAGGTTTGGGCACCGCTGTCGGCGCCATCGCGGGTGGTGGCCATGGTGCTGGTATGGGTGCCTGGTCGGGTGCCGCTATCGGTGGTGGCATCGGTGTCGCCGATATGCTTTTGCGCAAGGGCCGCGACGTGATAATTCCAACCGGCACAAACATTCAAGTTCAACTCGACCAGCAAGTCGATCTCGGCGGTGGACCGCCACCTCAATACGGTGGTCAGCCTGGCTACGGTCAAGGACAATCCGGCGTGTTTTAGAATCCAGCTGGCTAAATTCTAGCCCTTTATTTGATTCGCGCGAGATTGCAGTTTCATAGCCTCTTTCTTGCGATCTGTTTTGTTCATCAGATACGCGTATTTTTCGAGGATTGAAATCATGGCTGCCGAGTTCGGGCCGTTGATTTTTTCTTTTATCTTCATCGCTTCGCCAACGAGCGTTGCCGCTTGCTGGTACTGCCCGCGGTTCTCTAATAACGTTGCCAGTGAAAGGTCTACATCTGCTACGTTTGAAGAACCTGCGCCATAAGCGCTTGCGAATGCCTCACGTGCTTCGCGATATAAGGACTCCGCTTTTCCCGAGCGGCCTAACGCCGAAAGTGTGTGCGCATATGCGTCAAGGCTCTGGAAAGTTTGCGGCTTCGCCATTCCTACCGTTTCCTTCGCCATCGTGAATGACTTGAGCAAAAGTGGCTCGGCAAGGGTATGTCGGCCTTCCTCGGCGTAAAGCTTTCCAAGGTTCGCGTAACTTTGAGACAGGGCGAGGTGGTTTCCGCTTAAAACATGCTCGCGCAATGCCAGCGATTGCTTGAACAATTTTTCTGACTCGGGTTTATCACTTCCGGTCCGGCGGGTCATGTACGACTCTGCAACACTATCGAGCATCACAGCCAGTTCCAGGCATTGATTGGTTGATTTCTCGTGTGTGAGTTTCTCGACTTCTGAAAGTAACGCTTTGGCTCTTCCGAGATCTTTGTGATGCGCGTAAAAGTTTTGGAGATGTTTGAACGAGCTCTCCATGTCTGTGAATTCGCGAATTTGAATATCGCCGAATTGAATCAACTTGTTGCAGATCGGGTCTGCTTTCTCGTATTTCTTCCGTTTTAAATAAAACTGGCAGAGACGCGCCGCGCTGTCGGCGACATCAGTGTTGAATGCGCCAAGTGCTTTTTGTTTGATGTGAACAGCTTTTTCGAACAGAGGCTCGGCTTTGTCGAACTGACCGCGGCTGTTGTAGAGCACACCGAGATTCGTCAAACTCGTTGCCATACGCAAGTCGTTGTCGCCGAAACTTTTGGCTTCCGTAACAGATGCTTGAAACGCACGCTCAGCCTCGCCGAAGCGATTCTCACGAAATGCGTCAGCGCCGGTCTGTGTATGTTTCTCCCACTCGGCTGCGCCTGCAAGTGCCGGTCCTGGTGAGGACTGCAGAAGTGCGGCTAGTGAGAGAGCGAAAAAAATTCTGCGAGGTGAGGTCATTCGATAGATTTCAAGTTCTAATAAACCAAGATTCTAACAAGGAAGACGCCTGTCTGTCTTTGTTCGAATTAAGCGAAATAGCCGAACAACGTCCGTTATTTTCAGGCAAGCACGCGGAGGTTAGGTCTGGGTGTCAAGAGCGGCGCGTATTACTTCTTCTGTTAAATATGTTTTCGGTTGCAAATCGTCGTCTGGGAGGTCGGTTCCCTTTGCCGGCGTGCTCATATCGTCCGACAGCATTTGAATCTGGGCGACGGTCACAAGCGGGTTATCTGTGAGCTTCTCCATCACGGCCGCCATCCCCAGGTGCAAAAGTCCGGGCAACGGTAGAACCAGAGCTGCTTTCTTCTTGACCTTCGCAATCCGATGGACGGCATCGCCGAGCGTCATCTCTTCCGGTCCAAGGACTGAAACCGTTTTGTGAACCATGCGCCCGTCGACGGCTGCCGCGATAATCAGCTCTGTCATATCTTCCAGACCAACCGGACGAATTTTGTTTGAACCGAAGGATAGCGGAGGGGAGAATATCGGCAGTGTGTCTAATGCTCGCGAAATGTTCGAAATCATGTGGTCGCCAGGTCCAAAAATCATTCCCGGGCGGAAAATAGTCCAGTCAAGCTCGGAATGGCGCAACAGTTCCTCGGCTTCGAATTTAGTGCTCAGGTATTTTGAGAATATGTCCGGGCGCGCCTTGAGATAGCTAACGTATATCAGGCGCGGTATGCCTGCTTTTCGGGCGGCGGTCATCACGCGAATCATGTTTTCCACATGAACGGTTTTAAACTCGTTGGGCTCCTGCTCTCGGTTTATCCCTATCAGGTGCACAATCGCATCACAGTTATTGAAAGCTTGAAACAGCCTGCGCTCATCGCTCATCATGAGCGGCATGAAGTTTATGTTAGCCTCTTTTCGCAGCGCTTCACCTCGGCTGCCCAGTCCACGGGCAACGACCGTCGGAAAATGCCCACGCGCGGCCAGTGTCCGAGCCAGATGCCTGCCCAGAAAGCCGGAGCCGCCTGTAATTGCGATTCTCATTTCGTCGCGTTTTAGCCGTAGTCTGAAGAGTAGCCGTAGTAAAAAGCAGTCGCGCCTGATGAAAAGTTTACTCTTTCTGCTTTGATTCGAATAGTTGCCGGGCGTTTGTGCGGTATCTTATTGAGTTCAAAGTATTCGATTCGCCTGAAAGCGTCATTTAAAACCAAAAAAGCAGAGATTCATAATGGTAAACACAGTTAAAGAACCGCAGCCAGAACTGGAAAGCATCGGCATCCGAAAGGTTTCGGAAGTCAAGAATGTGCACGAGTACGTGCTAGACAACGGTTTGAAAGTCTTGCTAATGGAGAACCACTCCGCTCCAGTCATTACTTTCCTTGTTCTTTACAAGGTTGGTAGCCGCAACGAAGGTGTCGGATACACAGGCGCGACCCACTTTCTGGAGCACATGCTCTTCAAAGGCACTAAGAAGCACAATCCTGATAAGGGAAACGGCATCGACGATCTGCTGACTCAAATTGGCGCCTACTGGAATGCCACCACCTGGTTCGACCGCACCAGTTATTTCGAGGTTGTGCCTGCTGAATTTTTAGATATGTGCGTCAAGCTCGAAGCTGACCGTATGCGTAATTTACTTCTTCGTCAGAGCGACCGCGACTCGGAAATGTCAGTCGTTAGAAATGAGCTTGAGCGCGGTGAAAACTATCCCGAAGAAGCGTTGGAGAAGGAACTGTATGCGGTGGCATTCCGTGAGCATCCCTATCACCATCCGACGATCGGCTGGCGCAGTGACGTGGAAGGTGTGGCGCTGGACCGGCTGCGTGAGTTCTACGATACGTTCTATCATCCAAACAATGCCACCGTTATTTTGCTCGGTGATTTTGAACATCAATCAGCGTTGCGTTTGATTCATAAGCATTATGGCTCGATCAAACCGTCACCGGCACCGATACCACATGTCTACACTGTCGAGCCACCACAGGAAGGCGAGCGCCGTTTTGAAATCGTTCGCGCCGGTGACTTGCCTAAGGTCTGGATGGGCTTCCACATCTCCGAAGCTGACCATGAAGACACCTATCCGCTTGCCGCGGCTCGTCACATTCTGGGAAGCAGTTTCGAACGCTCCAGTCGTTTGTATAAGTGCTTGATTGAAACCGAGATTGCAGCTGAGGCATTCTGCCGTCATGACGAGCTAAGGGACCCTGGCTTGTTCATAATAGGTGGAACTTTGAATCCAGGCGTACCAATCGAGAAAGCCGAGACAGCAATTCTTGAAGAGCTTCGGAGAATGGCGAGTGAGCCAGTGGGCGAAGAAGAATTGAGACGTGCCAAAAGCGCTAATCTGAAGGGAACGATTCTGGCGAAATCCGATCCTAGCTCAATGGCGTTTATGCTAGGTGAAGCCGAGTCCAAAGCGGACTGGATGTGGCTCATGAATTATGACGACAAGTTCGAGGCTGTCACCGCCGACGATATCATGCGTGTAATCGGAAAATACTTCATTAAAACCAACCGCACGATTGGGTATTTCAAACCGCAACAAATGGAAGACGTTCCGGCTCCGGCACCTCAATATGATGGTGTTGATGAGATGGGTGAATACGCTGAAGAAGTGCCCGGACAGCTCCCTTCCGAATTCAAGGAACCGGAAGTGCAGACGCGTGAAATGGGCGGCGAAGATGCTTCATATCCGGCTGATGAACTTGAGAAATTGTTGGCTGAAGCACCAAAATCGGTCAAGGTCAAAATTCCCAAGTCGGTCACTTCCGGCAGTAAGTTTGTGGACCGCGTTTATCAAGAGACGCTTCCCAACGGTTTAACCGTGATGGTCATGGAAAATCCCGGGACCGAATCCATAGGGTTCGCGTTCAACCTCAGGGCTGGTCGCTACTTCACCTGCAAAGACGAGAATAGTGCCCTTGCTGAACTTGTCGGCGAAATGCTGCCACGAGGTTCCAAAAAATACGACAAAACTCAGATTGCAGAAATGCTAGAGGATATGGGTATCCCCGGTGGTCTGGAGTTTGGCGTCGATAACTATCGCTTGAGTGTCGCGACCAATCTGGTGGCGTCTGATTTTAAAACCTACCTCGAGCTTCTCGATGATGTTTTGCGTAATCCTCTTATGGAAGAAGAGGAACTTCGAAAGGTTCGAGTTGAATGGACCGCAAAACTAGTTGAGGCCACCAATAACACGCGCAGTGTTGCCTGGAATGGTTTGAAACGTATTCTGTATCCGGAATCACATCCGTTTTTCGAAAAGACATTTGCCGAGCAAATCGGAGAATTTGCTTCGGTAAACTCAGAACAGCTGCTTGCCGGGCATAAACGACTCGTCAGCCCGCAGTCAGCGGTCATGGCTATCGTTGGGGATATCACCGTTGAAGAGGCCATGAAGATAGTCAAAGATCAGTTTGGAGATTGGACGGGTGAAAAACCAGGTGCGATCGCTATTCCGGATGTCACCATCTCTGATACCAGAAAATACTTCGAGATCAACTTGCCGGATAAGAGCAGCGCAGACATCATTTTGTCGCATCCTACGAGTTTGAAGCGCTCGGCCAAGGATTTTTATGCTGCAAGAATGGCTAACGCGGCCCTTGGTCAAGACACGATAACCTCGCGCCTTGGACAGGTGGTCCGTGATCGAGCAGGATTGACATACGGTATCCATTCAGTATTCTCGGACACTGCATTTGGTGGCGCGCCGTGGTCCGTAATGCTGACTGTGAATCCGAAGAATATAGACAAGGCCCTTTTCCTTGTAGACAAAGTTCTCGACGAGTACATGGAGCGCGGCATATCGGAAGAAGAGCTTTCACGTGAAATTGGGCGTGCAGTCGGCTCATTTAAAGTGGGTCTTGCATCATCGATGGGCATCGCCAGGGTGCTTGCTGAGCTGGAATTCCTGGGGCTCGGAACGGCCGAGCTGGACAAGATAAGTAAGAAGTATTTATCCGTCACTAAGACTCAAGCCGACGATGCGATGCGCAAATACTTCCAGCCCAAAAATGCTACGGCAATGATTGCCGGAACGCTTCCCTGAGTTGCCATTACGGGTGGTACTAGTGTCACCCGTGATGCCTGACAAATATATCGTCCTCGAATTTGGAGGACGATATCTCTGTACATATAGATCGATTTTGGCTAACATTAGCCTGGCTTACTAGAGAGCGGGCATATCAAATGAGCAACCACCAAGTTTCATCGCAGTATACGCACACACCGGACCTATTGAGTCTGGAGGGGCTTGATGATTTTCTCTGCGGTCTCATCGACGAATTGTTTCACGTCGAAGCCGAAGGTCCACAAGAAAATTCCAGTCGAGCAGAACTGGCTTTGATTGAAAGCGATATCATCGACGATATCGAAAATAATGACAGAGGAAATGTAGTTTCGGCGCTTCCTGGTTTGTTTGCAAGAAGTGCTGCGGCAGCTAAATCGATTGATGAGCGTCCGAGCCTTTTCGAAGGAGACGCGGACACGAATCAATGGCTCCTGAGAGTAAAACTTTTAGAGTCGCAACTCGACTACAGAACGAATGAACTTCAAGAATCGCTGCGTCGCATGCGATGGTTGGAGAATGAACTGGCTTCTCGTGAGGATCAAGTAAAGTACTTGCCTGAGCTTTTAAAGCGCAGTGTAGACGCGACCCGGTATGAGTTGGAACTGGATGACCTCAAGCTCAAGTTGGAATTTCTAACTAGCGAGCTTAGTTCGGCAAATGAGCAATTAGCTACAATCAAGGCAAATTGGTTGGGGCGTTTAAGTCTTTGGCTGGCGTCAAAGAAAGCAGATATGGAGCGAACGGAGCAACCTATCTGTGAGGCGAGCGATTAGTCGATCGTCTGAGACAAACGTTTTGCGGACGCCCTGTTTCGACGGGGCGTTTGTCTTTGGTAAACTGGACGAATGAAACCGAATGGAACTCGCTCTTCAGTTTGCTCGATAACAAGTTTTCTTGTCGGTCATCTATCGCCGGTATCACTTACTATGCGATTAGTGTCAGCTACGGTCGGTTTGACGATCATCAGCTCTTCAGCTGCAACTCTTCCGCCGGCATTCTGCCAGGCTGACGGTTATGAATCAAGTTCCGACGAACAGCCACAGTTCATAATTTACCTTCCACGAGGCGACGGTACGAAAGGCACATTTGGAGGTGTTGTTCCGACTGGGACCCTGGCTCAATCGGATTGGTTTATTCTCGATCAAAAAGCAAGGCAGTCCATTCTGGACGAAAATTTGTCAAACGCGGAAAACCTTTTCAAGCAAGGCATTCAAAAGGCTGAAGCTAAAGCGATGTACGAACCAGGGGTGATAAATTCGTTTTGCGGTCTAGCGTTTCTCTATCACAAGCAAGGTAATAACGCCGAGTCTGAGCGCGTTTACGAATACGCGATGCGGTATTTGGAAGGAGTGTCCGGTGGGCGTGATAGCGCACGATTCGCGGACTACTTGCCGGACCTGGCGTGGCTGTACAATTCTCACGGCAAGCCTGACAAGGCGGAAGTTTTATTGAAAAGTGCCGTTGCAATTCGCGAGCGTCGCTTCGGAGAGTACAGCAAGGAGCTTGAAAAAAGTCTGGGCGACTACGCATACTTCCTGCGCAAAAATGGTCGCGACACTGAAGCTCGGCATCTAGATGCAAGGATCAAATTGATTCAAAGTCATGTTTCTGAGTAAAGCCGGCGCACCATATATGGAGGCAACGTGGACGAACTCGACGCTACCATGCTCTGGGAAGAGAACGCGGAAGCCTGGACTCAGTTGGCTCGCATGGGTTATGACATATACCGCGACGGATGTAACAGTCCGGCTTTTCTAAACATGCTGCCGCCGGTAACGGGTTTAAGCGGGCTGGATGTTGGATGTGGTGAAGGCGCCAACACCAGAAGTGTGGCGGCTCTAGGGGCGACGATGGTGGGAGTGGATGTTTCCCCCACCTTCATCAAGCACGCGCAGGGTTTCGAACAGAGAAGTGATTCCGGAAAGGCGCATGAATTGCCGATTGATGATAAGCCAGTGCCAGCGTCTTCACCTGTTGAGTACCTCGTGACTGATGGGGCTCTGCTGCCATTTGCCTCCCAGAGTTTTGATTTCGTTATGTCGACGATGGTTTTAATGGACATCGAAAATGTTGAGGCTACGCTGAAAGAGATAAATCGCGTGATGAAACGAGATGGATTTTTTCAGTTTTCAATTGTGCATCCTTGCTTTCAGACTCCCGGAATGCGTTGGATCCTCGATAGCTCTGGTAATCGAAATGGCGTTGAGGCCGCTCGATATTTTCAAGAAGGTCGCATAGACGATGAATGGACATTCAGCGCAGCTCCGGCGGAAGTTCTAAAGGCGTTTAAACCATTTCGTGTTGCTCATTTTCATCGCACCTTGAGCAGTTGGATGACACTGCTTCGCACTACCGGTTTCTTTCTGGATGCGCTTTTAGAGCCGTGTCCCGATGACGCTGCAATTGCAAAGTATCCACCGCTTCGTTGTATGAAGGAGGTGCCGCTGTTTCTGCACATGAGAGTTTTAATAGACCCGCAATCGCCTATTGGATATGATTAGGCAAATCATTTTTAGTGAATGATTCTTTTAGCAGTCAGTCTTATTACTAACCGAGTTGATGATTCGGGCAAATCTAGCCAATGAGTAAACGTTCGACCCCGGTCTTAATCGGAGATCTGCTTGTTAAGTCGGAGCTGGTTTCGCTCGGTCAATTTGCCGATGCTATGCCGATTTCGCTTAAAACCGGTTTGCCGGTCGGACGGGTTCTTGTCGGTTCCGGTTTTCTTACCGAACCAGAGTTCAAGGCAGCGGTAACGGCTCAATCTCTGGTTCGCGAGAATTTGTTGCCTATGGAAATGGCAATCAACTCCTTGCGACTGGCACGCCAGCAGCGACTTACTTTCGACGAGGCGCTCAGGAAGATTGGTTGGAAATCTGAGTACTACGAAGCCACCAATCGGCTTGGCGACCTGATTGTTGACGCCGGTTGCATGAAGGCTGCGGATCTAGAGGGTGCACTAGATGCATGTTTTACCTCGGGACTGCCTCTGGGACGCGTTCTAGTGTTGCGGGGCGTATGCAATGAGATGCTGACATATGCGGCGTTAACCGCTCAGGTCCTGCTTCGCGAAGGAAACATCACGCGAGAGCAGGCGCTAGAAGGGCTCAAGATCGTAAACCAGCGCAAGATTACGATGGAAGAGTCACTCGATCAGCAAGGTCTGATTGCCAAACGCGGTCACACAATCCGGCTTGGAGAGCTGTTGATGCTCGCCAGTTTGGTGTCCGAGATCGATTTGTTGTCGGCGGTTGAACGCGGAATGCTTGATGAACAGCCGATAGGACAGGTCCTGGTGCGAGTCGGATTGATAACCGAGCAGACTCTGGAACAGGCACTCCAGCTGCAAAATCTAGTAACCAGAGCGCAGTTGAGACCTCTGGATGCTGCCGAGGTGCTCAAAAAGGTACGAAAGACCGGAGTCTCCATTGAGAAAGCGATTGCCGAGCTGAGCGGGGGCGCTGCCAGCGGCAATGGCTTCGACGTTATGGAGTTGCCGGAGCTTCTGAGAGCCGCTGGATTACTCGCCCATACGGATATGATTAAAGCCATCGACCAGAGCTCTGCTACCGGTGTGTCCGTCGAGCAAGTGTTGATGAACAGTCACCTCGTGGACAAGGTGACTATGGACGCGGCGTCTCGCTGTCAGGCTCTTTTGAAGGCTGGACAAATAAGTCAGGAGCAATGCGTGTTTGCTTTGCAGACCTGGATAGGTTCGCGTCGAGATATCGACCAGATCCTTTCAGGTGTGGGCTGGAAACCTGTACAGACACAGCTTTAGGGAATTGCCCCGTAAGAAAAGCTCACCGCACAATCGTGGTGAGCCTTGAAATCACTTGCAGATAGCTCTTTCTAAGCTAATCCGATATGACTACACAGTTGCCGCCCTTATCGACAGCGGTGTTGAGCGCCTTTTCCAGCTTCTGGAACATCTCGTCATAGTTGGCACAATGGGCGGGAAACGAGGCTATACCCAGGCTGAGCGTGACATGCCAGTTCTGTGTCAAGTCTGAGACACGTTCAAGTTGAATTTTCGAGCGCATACGCTCGGCTAGAATCGATGTGCCTTGAGCGTCTGTTTCCGGGCAAAGCACGAGCATCTGCTCGGCGCTGTAGCGTGCTGGCACGTCTACGTCACGAATTGTTCTCATCACGAAGTCTGAGACGCCACGAAGAATTGAGTCCGCTACGTCATGACCATGACTTTGCTGAATTCCGTACAGTCCGTCGACGAGAAACATCAAAAGCGTGCAGTCATGCTTGTATCGCTTCGAACGCTTGAGCTCGTCACTGATGATTCTGGTGATAGTATTGTGGTTATAGAACTGCGTGACATTGTCCAGAAGCGTGATTCGCTCCATCTCTTTCGGATCTGTCTGCGAAAGAGTGCTTTGTACGTTGGTGAGATAACTGCCCTGCTCGAGCTCCTTCAAGCGACTTTGCGTATCGCTCTGGGATTGTTGTTGAACGCGTCCGGTCTTTCTAAGCATGTTCAGCTTTTGGCGAAAAAGACCTTCTCTCCCCATCAACGGTTCTTGTTGATCGCGCACGGCATGTTCTCCCTTGGGTGTACCTTAGCTTTGTATAACATATATGCTAAGGATTATACTAGGAAAACACATATATACAACACAGCTGTGTTAAGTGCTGTCGGCTAACCGTTAGCAGTCTCGAAAAATGAACCTTGCCTTACTGTTCCACCGCTATTTTTCAAAATTGTTCGAAATGACATTACAGATGGTGGCATGTAAGCTTGCATTCCCCAAAAATTCGCCTCTGATCTCTGTATGTTATCGATATGTGACAGACGTGCGATCGGGGTGTTGTCATGAAAAGTTTTGACAGAAAACTTTTCGAAGAAGAATAGATGTAATGAGGTCTGCGATTGCCTCATCGCTATATGACAACTGCCGTGATGTCGCCAATGGTGGCGACCCAAAAAGTTTATGTGTCGAAATTTTGTTGAGGGTTGACCGGGTGTTAAACTATTTCCAATCTTGATTGCCGAAACGAACCGGCTCATTGTCAAGTAACCTGTATATTGAATCTGTATTTGAGGCTCGCCTTCGCGATCGATTCCAGGCGGCTCGGGAGAAAAAATGTTTTCTACAACCAGAACTCTTCCGGTGAAACTATTCGCCGGGCTAATGTTGTGTCTCTTCTTTCTCCAGTCCACGCCTTGCTTCGCCGAAGATCTAGCCGATTCACCACATATGGTGCAGGAGCGTCTCGAAAAGGGTGAGGTGGTTTGCGGTCTGGAAACGCTGGGCAAAACCCGCTTCGTAACTGGTCGTGTGCTCATAGATCAGCCTCCGGAAAAGGTTTGGCCGGTTATGGTCAACCCCTTCGAGTTTCAACAAAAGATTTCGCCGCGCATGAAATCAGTTGATGTAACCGTCGACCAATTGCATAAATCGGTCATGACAGTGAGCATGGACACTTTTCCGATTCCGGACATTTCTTACACTGTCGAGTCTGAGTACACGCGCACCGAGCATGGTGCGCGCATTGACTTCCACCGGATAGGTGGAACGCTGAAGGATTTCAAAGGTCACTGGTTGATTAATCCTGCCTGTCAGGGGAAGAAAACCGAATTGATCTACAGCATGTATCTGGACCCCGGATTCTACGTGCCTCAGTGGATTGTGCGCTTTGGTGTCAAACAGGAATTGCCGAAGACACTGTTAGCGTTGCGCAAACGCGTTGAAGAAGTCGTGGGAAATAACGCAAGTCTGGAAAAGAAGACGATACTAGCTGCGACACCACTTCACAAGCACCATATCACCTACTAGACGTAGCACTCACGGCAATTTGAAAGATGTTGACGCTGGGTGCAAGCCGTAAAAACAAAAACACCGCTCAGATTTTACTCTCGAGCAGTGTTAGCGCTACTGTCTGACTTGCCCCTTGCGGAGGGCTCAGTATTTCATCGTGCTCACAATCAGAAGCTCACACGTTGCGGACTCACAAGGTACAGTTTCTGGCGGGCGCCGCCTGTCGTTTCCCCTTGGTCCCTCGGCTCAACATGTCTCACTTGGGAGGCATTCACCGTTTATGCAAATTAGTATATCGCATGATTCGATAACTAAAAGTACCCCAATGGACATTTAATTTAAGCTTACTACGCGTTGTCACTTATGGCTATCCATGCTGTTCTTTGTTGAAAAGTAGATTAACAAGCGCTGGGACCACAAAGCCGAAGAGCTCAATCGGCATTTATTTGTGGTTCTATATATGGTGGCGCGCGATCGCGTCTGTTTTGGATATAGATCGGATATGCTTTGTTGCCGTTTTTGTTGATAAACCAGGTCAAGAGCCTTGTTCTGGTTTTAAAAACATTAGAGTTTGCGGGAATTTCGGATTAACTCTCGCACTCCTGGCAGGTCCATGCGCTTCATTGGCTTCCTCGTCACGGATGAATACGGAACTACGTCTCGCGTACTCCAGGCATAGACAGTTATTTCGACTGGATAGTTTTTCTCAAGCCATTTCAAGTGCACAAAGCTGCCTTTGATGTTTTCAACCAGTTCTTCTTCGACGCCTTCGAAACCCCAGTCTTCAAGAGCCTCTTTGATATCCTCGAAGTGATCGCAATATGCATGGAAGTCGATGTCGGATGTCAAACGAATTTTGCCGCTTAGAGTGCTGCCGATCAAAAAGGGATCAAATTGCTGAATTGCCTCCATGACTTCTACTGCTATTTCTCGCATTTCGCGAAGGCGCGTTTTATGCTCTTCTTCGCCTAGTTCTGTTTTTGTGAAAAGTCCGATCAATTCCTTGATGACTTTGTTCGACGGCATCCGTGCGGAATTTGATATGCCTAGCATCATCTCTGCCCGTTCCTTCGCGTGCAAATATTCAGCGTCAAGACCGGTCGCCATGAACCGTGCCGCCTCCTCTGCGACACGTCGTCGAGACTGTTTTTTCATTATTAGACAAGCCGCTAGCTTGCTTTTGGGAAATTCGAATTCGCAAATGAATTCTAAAGTCAGTTCTAGCTCATGTATTATTCCTTGTCAACCGCTGGTCGCAAGTTTACCGGAAGTAACGAAAGTCGGCGGGACATTCGCTTTCCTCGTATGCTGAAGTGAGACATTGTCGTTTGGAGAGCAGCACGAATGATGAGATCCGTATCTGTTGTTTGGAAACTGGAGAAAGTGGTTTCCGCAGGAAAGCAGCTAATTTTCTCGGTTAGCGTTTGCTCTCTGTTCACGGCGGTCGGTGTGAGCTCTGCTTTTGCAACTCCGACACCCGGAGTCGACCGTCGGCCAAGCGTGCATTCGCAAGAGATTCTGAGCGCGGCAAAGGCGTCCGTTGGTAAGGAGATGTGGAAAGGTTTCGGTCTTCCAAACGGGGGACTTGGATGTGCCGCATCGCTCAGCAACGTGCTTGGTAAGGCTGGAGTGAAGTATGCCCGATCGCCAGTAACAAAGGTTGTGCGTCAAAAGCTTTTGGGCGGACCGGTCAAAACCGCCGAGTATGTTGTAAAAGAAGGAGGCGACGGACCCCTCAACGATAGAGCTCTCGCAAGGGTTGCTAAACCTGGCGATGTTCTAGTTGCATTCATGGACCCGCTCCCCAAGGGCAATATCGGTCCTAAAGCGCATTGCGGTATTATCGGACCGGATGGAACAGTTTTTACCAATGACTGGAACGATGGCATCTGGAAGCACGCCGACATCCATACCTACTTTGATTCGTACAGGCATATTCGGGTTATTCGGCTTCTGTGAGTGGTATTAATACATAGTACGTCCCACGGAGCACCTCGAATGAACTGGCTGTCGTCGCTGAAAAAGCTTGCTGAGGGTAAGGACGACCCTGGATTTGTGCGCATCCCAGAGGATAAGGACGAGTCTATTAGCGCCGGCGAATCGCCGACGAAACAACAGGTCATCGATTCGACATGCCACTACACCTGCACTCGCATGTGTTACGGGTACAGAGACAAGTCTTCTCAGTGCTGTTGCATTGGCGACCGCGATTTCATCATCGGACCGATTAGCGATACCGAGCGTTTCCTTGCGGCTCTCTCCGAAAAGCTAGGAGAGGAGGTTAAGTACGAGGATGTGTTTATCGACTATGAAGAGGGCCGACAGATTTTTCCGGACAAGAGCTGTTGGCAAAATCCCGATAACTTTCCGTGCATGCGAATTGTGCCTGACCAGGGAAGGGGCTATCCATGCCAGTTTCTCTCACTTGACGGAAAGTGTTCCGTGCACTCGATAAAACCAGAGACCTGTCGAGTCTATCTCTGTGATTACTTGAAAAACATCGTCAACTTTCTGGATCAAACATTGTAGTGAAGGGCAAAGACGCGGAAAACGATTTTCGTCTTTGTCGAGTCTGCGGCAAGCGCGAAGATGAATCCGGCGACATCTCGCTAAGCCAATTCGTGTTTAGATACGACGCTTGTCGTTGTAAGTTTCCTCAGAATTTGAGTGATGCCTTAAGCTCATCTATTCGCGCGCGTCCGGCTGAGTTCATTGCTGCGGCTTCTGCTGTTGCTGCCGATTCCGGCGTCTCGTCTGAGCAACAGTTGACGCTTGACGATGACTCCTTTCCTCTGAAGCGATACAAACCCGTCTACAGGCTGGGGTCAGGGGCATCAGGAGTGGTGTATCTTGCGAACGATAAAGTGCTTGGCAAAAAGGTCGCCATCAAAATTTTACGGACGCTTTCACCGGAGTTTATCATTGCTTTTCAGGAAGAAGCAAGAACGACTAGCCGCCTGAAACACAAGTACATCGTCGACCTTCTTGATTTTGGAGTCACCAGGAGTGGAGCACCATATATAGTATTAGAGTTTGTGCTCGGTCCCTCTCTGGAAGAGGTGGTGCATCGATTTGGTCCGGTTAAGCTGAGAGACTTTTTTGACGTATTCCGATTTACCTGCGAGGCGCTTTCGTATGCGCATGCCAACAAGGTATTTCACCGAGACTTAAAGCCAGGCAATATCCTTTTGACGCATGAGACAGACGGCTCATTTTCCATTCGAATCATTGATTTCGGTTTAGCCAAGATTTTGAGCGATCAGGTGGATGCCAGTCAAAAAAAGAATCTCACAATAGTTGGCACTCCGCTATATATGAGCCCCGACCAGGGTTTGGGACGACCATTTGATGCTCGCTCTGAAGTTTACTCGCTTGGCTGCGTTATGTTTGAAGCACTATGTGGTGCTCCACCGTTTCAGGCCGATACGGCGCTTGAACTTCTCAGCTTACATGCCGAGCAGGAGCCGCCCGGAGTCGCACAAGTTCTACTCGATAGCGGCGCAAGTCCGGAGTCTGTCGCTATTCCGCCATCAGTGGAGGCGATTATTCGCAAATGTCTTGAGAAAAATCCCGAAGATCGTTTTCAAACAGTTAGTGAGGTGCTGGAGGCTTTGAACGAGGCGGAATTCGTCGAGAATGAAGAGTTTCAGTCTGAAGTCGTGGAGACGTTCGAGAATTCCGATTCGTCGCGCATCTGGCTAAACTCCGGTCTTGTGCTCATCTTCTGTCTTGGAGTATTCTGCTATTTTTTCATGATCAATCAGGGAGTGGACATTCCTAAGGTTTCTCGGACGTCCAAGAAAGTGAGTGGTAATGCGCTAGCTGATTTTGACAATTCAAGGAAGGTGCGACCTGTAGCCGGTTTGATCGATCAGAATCAAGAAATCGTTCGCCTCAATGGAGCTTTCAAAGCCTCAGAAATAAAGGGGCTGGAGCAATACAAGTATATGACCGAATTGGATCTGTCAAATAACGTCCACAATGACGACGTCACTTCTCAGATCAAAAGCAAATACCTCAAGGTTTTAAGACTGAACAATACCCCTGTAAAAACGCTCGAGTATGTTTCAAAGCTTCCCAACTTACAGTACATAAATCTGTCAAATACCATGATTGATGGCGACGCTATCAAGCGTTTGAAGCGCCTTCCGAATCTAATTGAATTGGATATTCGCCTCACGCCACTGAAAGACGAAGACTTGAAATATTTGGCTGACATACCCTCTCTTTTAAAGTTGAGTCTCAGTAACGAAAAGTATTCTGCCGCTTCGTTGACTGCGCTTCGCGAGCGGCTGCCCGCCTGCAGTATGAAGTTCGGCGTTCAAAGAATTGTGCCGCTTAACGAAATTCGTGATCTGATCGACGCCGGACAATTGGGCCAGGCTGAGCGACAATCCAAGCTCGCTATAAGTGTAATTGAAGAAACTCAAGGGAAAGAAGTGTCGCCGATTGCGGCATACAGCTACTGGACAGCAGTGGCTCTTATTCGACAGGGAAAAAGGGACGAATGCCGACGGTATGTCGAACGCTCAATCGAGGTGGCGGAAAAGTCCAAGTTTAATGTCTACCTGCCGGATGCGTATATGATTCTGATGCAGACGTATGATGAAAACAACCAGCATGACCGCGCCGATCGTTATGCCGAACGCGTCGCCATTTCGCAACTCGAGCGAGATGGAGTGACTTTGAACGTTGCGCACTTCGCATTGAGAGCTGGTGAAGGACATTTGCGCAAAACAGAAATTGCTGAGGCGAAGAAGTGGCTGGAAACCGCTGAGCGCTATGTCAAAAATTTGAAATCGAGACATATCAAATTTGCGAGCAAGGATTACACGCTGCTCTTGGCACCTCTTAATTTGCACCTTTCAGAAGTCTACTATTTGAAAAACGAGATTGAGAAATCGAAAGTCTATGCATCAGCCGCACTCAAATATTTGAAGAAGCGTACTACCGACCGCCCGTCTGAGAATAGCGATGAATACATAGTTCAAGAGAAACTACTTTCTGCTGTGGAAACAAGACTGGCTGCTATCGCGGAGCACGATAAGAATTTTGCTGAAGCAGTTGAACATCAACGAACTTCGATCGAATATCTGAAGGAAGTAAATGCGCCGCTTAAAAAAGACCTTCTGTATCTGCGACATCTTGAGGCGCAGGCTGAGGCTAACTGATTCTCGAAAATAAACAACTCTAATCGGTTTTAACGCTCAACGGTGCTTTCTAGTCGCTCTTGGCCGTTTCGGAACAGGCTTTGGTGTGCGTTTTGCTGCGGCGTGATCGACAACGATCGGCTCGTGAGTGGTTTCAACAATATTAGGGTCAGAGGCTGAGCCCACCGGATCTTTGGGAACCGCTTGACCAATTTGTTTTATGCTACGCAATTGATTTATCAATGCAGATTCAGCGATGCGAAGATTTCTGATAGTCGGTGTGTGACCGTTGACCATAATCGTGACGGCGAGCTTCTGATTTCCGGCTGTCTTTAGAATTCCTGAGATGCACCTGACACTCTCCATGGTGCCAGTTTTAAACTGATAGGTCCCCTTTCCTACGCTCGATTCATCGTTTTGTTTTAGTAACCCGAGGTAGGGACCGTCTGCCTTCTCGCCTGCCATGTGCTTGAGCACCGTATCCAGTGCATGGGGCGATACGGCGTTCTTCCTGCAAAGACCGCAACCATCGAACAAAATTACTTCTTGACCGTTCACTCCTATCTTCGACAACCACTTAGACATCGCGATCAAGCCACGTGCTTCTAGCGACATTGAACTGTTTCGCTCGGTTGATTTGCCAGCCGGAGCCGTCTCCGTTTTCAACGTGGTTGCGCCTATTGTCCTCAGTAACTGTTGCGCATACAGGTTATCGCTTTCGTGGAGGCAGGTCCTGATGATTTCCGCAAGTGGTTTAGACTCGTGCGCTGCCAGTTGATTGATATTTGCGCTTGGCGGAATTTCTTGATTGCCGATGCGGACGCCGTTTCTTTTAACCATCAATTCCGCAAGCGCGAGGTTGTACTCGTCCGGATTCGACATTGCAAAGGATGGTTGCTTTGGTGCCTGGGGGTGTTTCGGTCTGTAAGTGAGCGCCGTATGGTTGGAGCGATCGACATTAACCCATGTGGGCCCGTCCGGCGAGTTTAACAATGTATCGAAGAGCGAACCGTGTGTATTGGCTGCGTCGACAACTCTGTAAGAATCACCGAGTTCCCCTGGACTGCCCAGGTTACGATCCAGCACCAGGTTTGATGCTACCGGCATCCAGTGTCGTCCCCAGTCTTCAACCAACCAAGCCTGGTGAAAACCCATATCACCCGCGCCGGTTGGGGCAATCTTGATCTGGCCGGTGATATCGGATATGGTGCCTGAGCCTGTCAGTCGGCTGGTCGCTTGAATCGCGTCTTTTATCAATCCGGCTAGCTGTCCACGACCGAAAGTCGGATTTTGTGACGGCACGATAACCAGGTTTCCGTTTAAGGTGGTTCCGCTAAATGTTCCATCGGCGATCACAGTCGTTTTATAAGTATAGGCACCACCTAAGGTGTCATACGCACAAGCGCAGGTTATCGCCTTGACTGTCGAAGCCGGCGTATAGCGCCTGTTTCCATTAAAGGAGTATAGAACTCTTCCGCTCGGGACTTCCATAATTTCCAAGCCGACGTTTGAATGTTCCAGAGTTGGGATTCGCAGCCAACCACGGACCAGATTATCTAAGGTGAGCGTATTGTCCAGCCGTTCTACCGCCGGGGGCTTTGCAGAAGCGGCATTTGCTGCTTCCGAGGCTGTGATTCGAAGACTGGCTGAGAGAACGCAAAACAGGAACGCGCAGGTGAGTGCTACAAATATGGTCGACTGCCGCGATCTGTCTCTAATCATTGAAATTGCTCTCTAATTGCCGGATACCTGGCTGCTAGCCCGCACTATTATCGTATGCGTGAGCGAAAAATGCTGTGATCGAGCCATGAATTAATGCTGCTTATTCGCCCAGCTGCTGTTTGAACAGGTCCGCGATCAGCTTCGGCGTGCGCACCGGTTTCATTGTTGTTCCGTTGATGAAGACACCAGTGTGCGTCGCAAAAGTTGTGATCTGTTCGTCGACCTTAATTTCAGCATTGAAGATGACGCTAGCCGCTCTCAATTCCTGTATCCACATGTGAGCGATAGGTTTGTCGAACAATCGAATTGCCCTTTTGTATTCAATTGTGTGTGCGGCTATTACCGGCAGCAAGCCCTGATCCATAAAGTCCTTGAGAGGAAAGTATTCGTCAAAAACTTTCAATCGCATATCTTCCAGCCATCTGAAGTAAACGATGTTTGAAACATGTCCTGCGAAGTCGATGTCGTAAGTGCCGATCGAGATTGGTTTACTTACTTCAAAGCATCGCTTTTGATTGAGGCTTGGCATCGGAATGTCCATGAAATGCTACAACGGTTTCTTATGTGAAACTGTCAAGAATGGCAGCTGGTGCGCTTGACGACCGTCTTGCCTCGGAACATATTCCACATTCAGAGCATCATTTTAATTGGAAACGTAAGAACCTGAACGCGCCGTGGCGTAGTGAGAGGAAATTTTATATGTTGACTAGATTTTGGAAAGTATTGAGCGCCACTGCGCTCGTTTTAATTGTCGGTCTGATGCTTCCTCAGGCAAGTGAGGCGAGACATCACCACAAAAATTGGAATAACAATTGCAACAATATTAGGTGGAACAACAATAGTGCCTGGTATGGCAACCGCGGTTGTAACAGCTATGGAAATCGTTGGATAAACAACAGCGCCTGGTACGGTAACAACGGATACAACAATGGTTGGCGGAACCGAAACTGGCGAAATAACTCATACTTCAACAATGGAAGGGGTCATGCCTACGGTCGCCAGTTTGCGCATCATCGACATCATGGCCGACGAGGCGGCTGGTTCTAAAGATCAGAACATCGCAATAATTTGAACGCAGGAAGCAAACGGATTGTGCTTCCTGCGTTCATTTTGAGCTGCAAATGTTTTATGATTTACGGCGCGATTCGCTAGTCGCGTTTGCTCATTTGTTGTGAGGGGGAATTATGTCGCAGGAAGAGCTGAAACAGGCAATTCAGGACAAAAAATTGATTTGTCCAAAGTGCAAAGACCCGGTGCAGAAGTACGACAACTACATTGACCTGGTTGGCAGTGTCTGGGACGGAGCCGGCGATTCCGGTGTGGAATCGGCAGGCAGCAAAGTTACTCTCATTTGCGGCAATGGCGACTGTGCCTGGAAAGAGCGTACCGAATATTGGGATTCGTTTGAAGAATAAGTTCGTAAAACTGTTAAAAGCGGCTCAATCGCCGCTTGCGACGGTTTATTCTTCTGAAGCAGTTGCGACGACGGCGCCACTGAGCGCATCATAAGCCTGTTTCATTGCATGCGTGAGCCGAATGCGACTTTCGAGCGTGATGATCAGGTCCGCAAGATACTCTGTATCACTGCCGATTTCGCAGGCCTCAAGCTTCATTTGGATCGCTTCCAGAAGCTTGTCGTAAGAAATTACTGATGGGACGTCCACGTCAGAAACCATAAAAGCCAAACACCTCTTAAAAGAGCCCCTGGACATGTTGCCCTGATTTGATCCCAATCTGTTGAGCAAGCGGAGGTACGTACAAATTGGATTCGCCCAGGGGCAGAGTCTAAGCTATCACCGCCAAAATCATTTAGCTAGGCTGTGTAAACGACTGTCTCTTAGCAACTACTAAGGAGAAGATTCATGAAGGCTGCGATTGTAACGGGCTCTGGTGGACCCGAGGTTCTCAAGGTCCAAGACGTGCCCGAACCACACGCGTCGAAAGGTGAAGTCCGTGTGCGTGTTATGGCGACTGCGGTGAACCGGGCGGACGTGATACAGCGGAAGGGCGGATATCCTGCTCCTCCAGGTGTTCCGTCGAACATTCTGGGGTTGGAGTATGCCGGTGTCATAACTGATATCGGCGAGGATGTTTCCGGGTTCGAGCCCGGTGATCGTGTGTTCGGATTGGTTGGTGGCGGGTCCTATGCGCAATTTATCGTAACGCACCATCGAACCATCGCGAAGATTCCGGATAACCTCTCCTTCGAGCAAGCAGCGGCTTGTCCTGAGGCTTTCGTAACCGCATACGATGCCATGGTCAGTCAGGCGAATTTGAAGTCGGGAGAATGGGTTCTGATCCATGCTGCCGGAAGTGGCGTGGGGACTGCCGCTGTGCAAATTTGCACAGCGCTGGGCGCGCGTTCCGTCGGCACGAGCAGGACCAAAGACAAAATCGATCGAGCGATGGAACTTGGCTTGCATCGCGGTATCGTGGTCGAGAAAGGTGATTTCTCCGATGAAGTCAAAACCATTGTTGGCGACCAGGGCGTTGACGTGGTGCTGGAATTGATAGGCGGCAACTATGTTATTGAAGATCTGGAGTGCGTGGCGAATCAGGGGCGCATTATTCTTGTCGGTTTGCTGGCCGGCGCTAAGGCGGAATTGAGTCTGCAACGAATTTTATCGAAGCGTGTGATGCTCAAGGGAACGACTCTGCGCGCCCGACCACTCGAAGAGAAAATTGTTGCAGCTCAACTATTATCTAAACAGATCGCGCCTTTGCTTGAAAACGGTGAACTAAAGCCGATCATCGACAAGGTCTTTGATCTGGATAATGTCGTTGAGGCTCACAGATATGTCGAGCAGAACGATAGTTTCGGCAAGGTTGTTTTGAACTTGGACGATTGAACGTGAGCCGTTTTCGCGAGGGTGCAAGATGATGTCTGGTCAGCCCGATAAGGTTTCCGATACGGTGCAAACCGCCGATGGTTCTTTGACGCTGCGCGATAGAAAGACCAATGAGCTTTATCACAACTCCGGCGGCGCTTTGCTCGAGGCTGTCGAGAATTATGTGAAACCAGCCAGGTTGGAAGGGCTTCTCCAGCGTCGAGGAGGAGCAAAGAAGTCGGATTCGAATTGTATGCCTACCGTTGGTGAAGGCTCGGAAACGGGCACTACTGGTGGTACCATGCGCGATATGGACGATTCAACTTTGCGGTTTCTCGATGTCTGTTTCGGGCTTGGATACAATACATTTGCGGTCTGGCAGCATGTGTTAAACGCGCCGTATTTGCCGTTTGACAAGATTGAAGCCACCGCCATAGAGTTGGATGTGGAACTGTTAAAACTGTGGCCGGCCATTCTGCGACAAGAATGTTTTCGAACGCTCAACGATGCTCTGCGCGATCAGAGCGGGAAGTCTATTTCTGAAAATCTGGAGGCTCTTGCTCGCATAGGAGTGCCTCCTAAGGCGGTTCGGTTCAACTATCAAGCACGGGAAGGACCGCCATTCGTGCTGAATATGAAATTTGCTGATTTGCGTGAAGCCGTACCAAAGCTCGCGATGGAGGAGCCCGCCTCTTACGATTTGATTTTTCACGATCCTTTCTCACCGAGGATGATGCAGCAGTTTTGGACCGTAGAACTATTCAAGGATTACTTTAACTTGCTTCGACCGGATTGTGGCGCGCTTCTGACCTATAGCGCCGCTTCTGCGGTGCGCGGCGGATTGATCGAAGCCGGTTTTTCAATTTTCAGAACTAAAGGCGTTGGTGTCAAGAATGGTGGCACACTCGCGTGCCGAACTGGGGCGACTGAGCTAGTGGACGGGCTAATATTCAATATGTTCGAGGAGGAAGTGGAGCGGCTGAAGACAGTCTCCGGCATTCCCTATCGCGATCCGTCGCGGCTTGATTCTACAAAAGATGTCCTGAAGCGTCGCGAGCAAGAACAGAAAATGTTCAAGGCGAATAAATCCCAATCTGTTTAGTCGTCTAGTCGTCGCTGCTGCCGCTTCCGACTTCTGCTTCGACGATTGCTTCCAGAGCCCGAATTTGCCGTTCAACATCCTCAAGCTCCGCATATAGTTCTGCGTTCGGCTCGGCCAGGTCTGCGATGTCGTCGGTCAATTTCTCGACTTTCTCGCCAAGTAGTTCCATCAGTTTAATTATCAGGTCAGTATGCTCGGGTGTGAACTCCTCTCGGCGAGTTTTCAAAGCCTCCATCAGGAGGTTGTATTTCTTCCCGACCAGTTCCAGTTTGTCTACGCGCCAGCCGATTGAATGATTCACACGCCGAATCCGTCCGCAGATCTTGGTTCGATCGCGGGACAGGCGTTTTAGCCTTTGCCAGATATCTACGGGTTCACTCATTGGGAATGTTACCGGAATTCTTCTCCTTATCATTAATTACCACGAGAGCCCTCATAACTACACCCCTCCATACATTCCGTGGTAATCTGTCCTGCTCGAAGCGGAAATCAGGGCTGGGGAGGCTCTTAATGGCGGACAAAGGAAAGAGCGAGAAAACCGGTGGATCGGGCTCTGGGGTGCCGGTTGTGGATGAGGACCTTGTTGCGCTGGTTCAGAGTTTGCCACCTCCCAACGAATTTGCCGAGCGAGTCATGGAAGCTGTGCCGCAGGCCAGGGAAATGAAGATTTATCTGAAGGAAATTGGACGGTTTCCCGTCCTGTCCGAGTCCGAAGAACTCAGTCTCGTCAAACTAATTCAGGAAAAACCTGATGCAAAGACTCGCAAGAAGCTCAATGAAGCCAACATTCGCCTGGTCGCATGGATTGCGAAGGAGTACGCCAACGGCGAAACGTCCCTCTCCGACTTGATCAATGACGGCACGCTCGGTCTTGCTAACTCGGTTGCCTCATTCGACATTGAGTCCGGAGTTTCCTTCCGTATGCATGCAGCCGCGTGGATAAAAAAGGCGGTATCGGAAGCGGTGGCGTTTGAAACCAGCATGAGCCGGCTTCCAGATTATCTGCGCGAAAAAATTGAATCGGTAAAACCGGTTTCGCAGAAGCTAATGGCGGCGATGGGACGCGAACCCACTCGGGAAGAAGTGGCTGATGAACTGAAATTGAGCGTCGATGAACTCGAGCGCTTAATCAAATTGGTTGGACACGCACCTTCAAATGAAGAAACCGAAGAGATCGATGAAGAAGAGCAAGAGCTCATAGACAACAACGAATTCTACGAAAATCAGGATTACGATTGACACCGCCCGCGGTGCTATGAACTTTCTACTATAGTATACAAGGGACTCCGACGAGCGCCTTCGGCTTCTGGTCTGGCTTTGCGGGAAGCTGGAGCTGCGAAAGTGCTTCGCTGTCTATCGTACGTAGACGAATTTCCGAAATTCCGTCTACGCACCATAGACAGCGGGCGATGAACATTGAGAATCCGAGTGAGCGGAACTGCAGTTTACGAGAGGTCCTTAGTTCAGGTCGATAACCTGAGCCAATGTTTAGGTACATATATCCAAAATCTCACGCATCGCCGCTCAGCGCCTCGATATACTAGCCAAGAACATCGAGGATTGGGAACATACGGGGCCGGCAAGCGACTGTCGATCTGGTGATTCCCGGGAGGCTTTTGCGATATGAAACTACAGCATGTTTTGGGAGTGGCTCTGGCTCTGAGCTGTTCAGCACCTTTGTGCGCGCAGGAGCTGAGACCGGAATTACCGGAATCCAGCGGAGAAGTTCAACAAGCTGAGGCCGAGCAGCAGACCATCGACATGGTCACCGACAAAGTTCTTGATCCATCAGGTGCCACACCTGCTCCTGCGACTGCGCAGCCTGCGGGAAAAGCTCCTAAGTGGTTGAAACATCAGGCTCCGGCGACGCAGGCACCGGCGACGCAGGCTCCAGCGAACCAATATGTGCCTCCGGTTTCGAACACTGCGGCACCAAACGCCAGCGGTGGCAGCGGTTTGGTCACGGATGCTGTTGGTGGCGTTGGTAAAGGTGTCGGTGCTGTCGGGCATGGCGTCGGAGCGGTAGGTGGCGGCGCGGTAAAAGGCGTTGAGAACGTTGGTCAAGGCGCTGTCCAGGGCGTAGAGGCTGTCGGACACGGAGCTGCCCGCGGTGTAGAGGCTGTGGGACATGGAGCTGCAGCGGTTGGCGGCGGCGCTGTTAAGGGTGTCGAGAATGTCGGGCACGGAACAGTCAGCGCTGTGGAAAAGGTCGGTACTGGTGCGGTCAACGCCGCCGAAAAAGTAGGTCATGGGGTTAAAACCGGCGCTGAGGTAGTTGGCGAGAAGACTAAAGCCGGTGCAGAAGCGGTTGGTGTCGGCGCGAAGCGCGGCGCTGAAGCCGTTGGTCGCGGAGCTGAGGTCGTTGGCGAGAAGACCAAAAAGGGTGTGGAGGCAATCGGTCGCGGCGCGATGCGCGGTTTAGAAGCGTTGAGAAACGGCGGAGCGAAGATTTTTGGCGAGGGCGGAAGCACGCCGGCGCCGGCAGCTGGAACGGTAGCTGATGCTGTCGCTCCCGCTCCTGCTAAACCTGCTGCTGTTCAGCCTCCAGCTGTTCAACCTCCGGCGGCTTCCAGACCAGCTGCTCCTCAGGAGAGCGCTCTGGACATTCAGCCTGGAAACAGCGAAAAGGCTGTCCCACCGAACGAAGTCGTAGAGGATGCTAACGAGCCTGTCGACGCACCCGAAGGCTGGACTAATAAATAAGTCCGTTAATCGATAATTACGTTTGTACCTTCAGCGGTCAGTTTTTCCAGACCGTCCTTCATTCGCTGAAGCAGTTCCACGGAGTGTCCTTGCCAGCCGACCACCTCGCCAAGCACTCGTAATGGGTCGCGAGAGCGATAGCAGGCTTAGATGATTCCGGCTTTGAGCAGATCTTTGAGGTCGATCAAGCCGATAGGTCTGCCCTGTTCATCAAGAATTAGCAGGTCGGCGATCGAGTGTTTTTCCATCTGTTTCAGCGCCGCTACAGCCAGGCAGTCTGACGAAATCGTCTTCGGATTCTTGGTCATGAGGTCTTGAGCCGTTTTTGAAAAGACGTCTTGACCAAATCTGAGCAACGAGCGACGCAAGTCACCATCGGTAATGACGCCGTGAAGCCGACCTTCGTCATCAACGACGGTTGTGAAACCACATTTCTTCTTGTCGATTTCAGTGAGAATAGCGCCGTGATCCGCGCCCAGACCTACTGTCGGAACCTGAATACCGGAACGCATCACGTCGGAAACCGACATCAACTGTTTCCCAAGGTTGCCGCCCGGATGGCTGCGAGCGAAATCTTCTTTTTGAAACCCCTTTTGCTGCATCAAAACTAGCGCGATTGCATCGCCCATCGCCAGTGCTACTGTGGTTGAAGAGGTAGGCGCGAGGTTGAGAGGGCAGGCTTCGCGCTCCACACCGACATCGATCACAACGTCGGAAGCCTTGGCCAGTGACGAGTCCAGATTGCCGGTCAGCGATATGAGTTTCAAACCTAAACGCTTGATCGGGTCCAAAACCTGCTTGATTTCTTGGGTTTCGCCGGAACTCGAGAGTGCGACAACTATATCGCGCTCTTCCAACATTCCGAAGTCTCCGTGCCTGAGCTCGGCCGGGTGGACGAAGAAGGCGGGTGTCCCGGTCGATGCCAGGGTCGCTGCAATTTTTGTACCAATGTGACCAGACTTGCCCATGCCGGTCACTACGACCTTTCCAGGGCATTCCAGCAAAAGAATGATTGCCTTTTCGAATTCTTCGCTCAAGCGATCGCGCACCGCCAGTATGCTTTCAGCCTCCAGGGTCAGGACTTCACTCGCTTTGTCGAGTAAGTCAGATTCGCCCGGCACAAAAGCGGCTGCGGCTTTTGCTGGAACACTGAAGTCAAAATTGAGACCTGTCTGGGAAAGTTGCCCGTCTGCTTTGAATGTCACGATGCTTCCTTTTCGAAAGTGCTTCGGCTAAGCTATCGCACTGGACTGAATTTCGCCTGAGTAGAATTTATAAGTTGAGGGGCGAAAGTGCCGAAACTCTGAATTGCTTGACATTCTATCTTCTTGACATTGATTTGTTCTTGACAAACTGTTAGGTATTTTATAGTTTCGGTAATAGATTGGGCATTGTGTAAGCACAGACCGGATTTACGGTCCTGATTAGAAACTTTACCAGGTTCAAGTTAAACTGAAGAAGTCGCGAAAACGCGACCCCCACGCTTCCCCGGCACTTTTATGACCGCTATATTCGCACACAACGACAAGCTAGAGGACGGGCACTACACCGTTCTGAAGGAGCTTGGCGTTGGCGGCATGGGCGTGGTCTATCATTGTCGCGACGAGTTTTTGCAGCGTGATGTGGCAATAAAAATGTTGCTGCCGGAACTCATGGCTGATCCTAAAAACGTAGAGGTATTCACCGAAGAAGCACGGCTTGCTGCGCGGATGGATCACCCAAATATAGTCACCGTATATGATATCGGTGTTGAAAATCGGCAGAGTAAAGCGCATCACTTTGTAGCGATGGAATATCTCCCGGGCGGCAATCTGGCGGTGCGAACTCAAGGCGCGGCGCTGGCGGTTGAGCACGCACTCAACTGGATGAAACAATTATCAAATGGATTGTATTTTGCTCATCGCAAGGGTGTTGTTCACCAGGATGTAAAAGCGGACAACATTTTCATCACCACAGAAGGTGATTTGAAAATTGGTGACTTCGGCTTAGCGCGCCTGATGGCGAACAAGGTTTATATCAACCCGTCGACCAAGGGGATGGGAACGCCTGCGTATATGTCGCCGGAACTCTGTCGCGGAGAGCAACAGGACCAGCGCTCCGACATGTATTCTCTTGGAATTTTGTTCTTCGAGATGGTGACAGGACAGCTTCCCTATCGAGCCAACGGCATGATCGAGATGGCGATGAAGCACACGACTGCACCGATTCCCTCTGTGCGACGTTTGAATCCCGAAGTACCTGATGTTCTTGACCGACTTATCCGGCGGATGATGGAGAAGTCGCCATTCGATCGATATCAATCGCTTAATGAAGTGCTCAAGATTCTCGACGATTTGATCTTTGATATGCGAGTGGCTCGAATGGGCCTGACCACGAAGCGAACGTCGCAGAGAGTTGATACCGCCAATGAAGTATCCTCGCAAGAACGAGCCAAAGCTGCGGCTGAAGCGGTTGCTAAACCGCCCACGCCGACACCGCCAAAGCGCGAATCGGCAGGAACGCCTCGTCACGACACCGGCGTATTGATACCGGGAGCGGTGCAGCCGCAGGGAGGTCCTTCGGCTTCGACTGCTGCAACGCCGGTCTCGAACAACGTAGTCGCGTCGCCGAACTCTGGTGCTGCTGGTACTTCACCTGCAAAAGCTCAATCTCCGGCGCCGACTCCTGCGAAGACACCGGATCGTTTGGAAACAAATCCCCTTGAGGTTCCCCAAGGTCAAGTTTTAGACGGTAATTCCGTTTCCTCCTCTTCTGCGGCGAAAGCTCAGTCCTCGAAATCTGCGGTTGATAGGGCTGCTTCAAATGCATCGCAAATGCGTGCAGTGAATGCGCCGGATACCAGATATGGTGCTAAACCTAAACGTCCATTCGACGATCGAGCGGACATTTCGCACACACGAATAGAGGCTGCCGGCATTAAAATGTTCGAGCCGGTTGGACCGGTTCGTGAACCCAGTCAAAAAATTGCCAAGATCGAAGAGCCTCGCATCTCTGCCTATTCGATACCAGTAATCGAAGGGTTAAATCCGTTGCTCAGTGAAGTCTGGACATTTAAAACCGGAGGACCAATCGGCTGGAATTCTACGCCTGTTGCTCCTCACGACGATGAGGGAGTCTATGTTGCCTCCGCGGACGGTACTCTGTACAAATTGCACCGTGATTCGGGCGAGCTGATTTGGCGATATGACTCCAATTCGATGATGATCGCCGGTCCCGTTGTCAGAGCAAAGGATGTCCTGATTGGAACCACTGATGGTGCTTTAATAAAACTTGATTCTGCAACCGGAGCTCAGCAATGGAAAACACAACTGAATCATCCTATTGTAAGCGTTCCGGTTATCGCCAATCAGGCTTTGATTGTCCCGACTTTGTCAGGGAAGGTTTCCTGTCTGGATATAAATGATGCCGGTAAGCTCTGGGACGTCGATTTGAAGTCGCCGATAGTATGCAATCCCGCAGTTTATGGAGACAACACCGCATTTGTTTCAACTCGCGATGGCAACATCCATTCGCTTCAGGTGCGAAACGGCAAGGAGTTGTGGCGTGCAAACCTTGATGGACCAATAGTCTCAGCGCCTGCGGTATCCGCAGATAGTATTTATGTCGGAACCCAAGCGGGTACGTTTTTCTCACTCGATATTCAAACTGGCGAGTCTACCTGGGAGCACCAGTGCAGTCGCGGTATCATATCTGGTGCGACGATAGTGTTTACCTCCGTGATTTTCTGCAGTCAGGACAAGTGGTTGTACGGTTGCGAAAAGTATGATGGGCGGCTGCGTTGGAAAGCCGCGGTCAAAGGGACCGTCCAATCAACTTTGTCGGTCGCCGCGCAGACAGTTATTGCGGTTTCTCGTGAAGGCTGGATGCAGGGATTTGATGCAGGCAGTGGACACATGAAGTGGCAGAAAAACTTTGGTCGTCGCCTGGAATCGCAACCTTTGATTATGAAGGATGGAATGCTGGTAGCGTCGGTCGAAGGCGAGCTGACATTTTATGCTTTTGGTGCCCGACTGCAAAAATCGGCCTAGCCTTCCAAAATGTACCGATCTGGAGTAAGGTAGAAATATGATTAAACTCCTGGGAATAGCGTTTTTGATGAGCATTCTGGCTCTTAGTGGGTTTGTCTACGGACACCTTGTGCCGCAGCATGAACTTCTGCAACCCATGACTGTCGAGCAGCTGTCTGCTTATCTTCTGGACGAAACGAGCGCGGAGAATGTCGCTCAAATCACTATCAAGAATGGAAAGCGCATCGAATCCGTCAAACTCAACGATTCACGAGAGTTCAGAATTGTTGCGCCCGACCAATTTTGCTTTGATTCTATAATTGATCGCGCAAGCGGAGACTATGGTATCGAGTGTCTCGACACTTACGATTGTGGACACTTTTAGAAGTCAGTTAAAACGAACTTGCCGATTAGAACTCATCAGCTCCCAAACTGGGCAATGATTTTGTCCGTGAGAATTGTGATGAAAACGAGAATGCTGACGACTCCGTTTACAGTGAAAAATGCGGCATTGACGCGCGATAAATCGTCTTTGCTCACGATGCTGTGCTCGTAAATCAGCATAGCGGTCACAAGCGCCAGTCCAACCCAGTAAGCGACTCCAAGGTGTAACAGCTGCGATATGGCGAACAGGGAACCGACTGTCACCACATGCAGTGCGCGCGAGATGTTGAGAGCGGTTCCAACTCCGAATGCGCTAGGCATGCTGTGCAGCTTTTCGTTGCGATCGAACTCCGCGTCCTGGCAAGCATAAATGATATCGAAGCCCGCGACCCACGTCGTCACTGCCAGTGCCAGCACCCAGGGTGCAGCCAGTGCTAAACTGCCACCCGCGGCAACCCAGCCTCCAAGTGCTGCTCCGCCAAGCGCTATGCCAAGGACGATGTGGCAGAGCCAGGTAAACCGCTTCGTGAATGAGTAGAAACTCAACCAGAAAATTGCGATTGGTGAAAGTTGCAGGCAAATGAGAGGCAGTTGTGATGCGGCTCCAAGCATCACCGCGAATGACAAGATCGCACCAAGTAGAGCATGAGATTTTTTGATTCTTCCAGCAGGAATGGCACGCTCACTGGTGCGCGGATTTCGCGCGTCAATTTCGCTGTCGATCAGCCTGTTCAGGGTCATTGCCGCTGCGCGCGCTCCGGCAAAGGCGAGGACCGTATATACCACTGTCATAGGCTCGGGCAGTTTCGGCATTGCCAGAATGAGACCCGAGAGCGCAAATGGCAGCGCGAATACGGTGTGTTCTATCTTGATCATCTCTGCCCATTCGCGAACACTTAGCGAGTGGGTTTGATTGGGTCTCGGATCTAAAACAGTGGACATGGCTTTGAAAACAACAGAAATCTTACATTGATGAAGAAGCGTTCGCTCCGCTGCGAATATGCGACGCACATCGCGCGCATACGGCTTCGAGTTATCGAACAGAATACATGGGAAACTTGATGAAATGTGGTTAGTTGAATAATTGTCATGTAACTGCCATGATAAGCTGATATCAAATGCCTTAGATATAGGGAGTTTCGATAGATCGAACGATGACAAGAGGTTCTGCGTCAATGAATTCTATGGGTCCCGCTGGTTCTGCAAGTGGCTCAAATCAAGCGTTTACAGGTAAGACAATCAATCTTCAGGGCGTAGCGGCTTTCGCCAGTCTCGTCGAATTGTTGTCGCAGGAGCTCGGTACGGCTGCCGGCAAGATGCAAGGTCAGTTGCCGAACGGACCTGAAACATTCGACAAATTGATGGGTGAGCTCGATCTCAACAGTCAAGGTTTTGTTCGCAAATTGATTTTGATATCGCAGCCTGGAGCGCCTCTGATGCTGCGCTTCCAATGCGCCTGGAATAAAAATCAAGGCGAAGGCAAGTCTGAAATTGTCGGCGGAGTCACCGCTGATTACTTCCTTGGCGTGGCTGTCGAAGACATCGTTCCTCAAGGACGAGCCCTGGCTCGTTACATTGAAGATATCTTCGCCGTTCTCGATAGAATGGTCACACTCGGTCACTCGTCGAAGCTCGCCAACATGAGCATTCCTGTTTCGCAGCTCGAAGCGTTCGAAGCGAATGAAGAGGACCTCGTAGCGCCTTACGAAGGGCGCCAACCCTCGGAAACGATTTAGCTAGCTCATAACTGAACAGTAGGTTGCGCTGAAGAGTACGACTTCAGATTAAACATGCTCGCAGCTAAGCGGATCTCGCAAGTTTGTTGTACAGCACTTTGCTGTTATGTCGCGCATCAACTGGGATTTTGCGCACTATTTTGATGGTGCTCAAATTGCCCCAGTTCAACCTATCTTTTATTGCCCATATATCAAAGGATCGTTTGCCTTCTGTTTCAACGAACAGCGTCGTGACGTTGTTGACGGTTAAACATGCCGCGCGAGATACACTGTCGTCCAAAAGCGCAACCGCCTCCACACATTGCGCTAAAGAGGTATCTATTTTGTTTTGTTTGGAAACCGCTTGCGATGCCGCTTTCCGACCTGTCAGCCACAGCCTGCCAGTTCTGTCGATGTATCCAACGTCTCCGGTTTTATGCCAGATTTCACCACCGATTTCAACTTTGCTTTCCGCATCGCCTACTCCCGCTGCATAACCTTTTACGACATGGTCGCCGGTGACGATGATCTCTCCGACCGCATTGAGTGGAATATTTGCCACTTCACAGATGTGTCTCAATGCTGCCAGTCTGTCTGCGTCATTCAGCTCGTTTGCTTCATGCACAAGTGTAGAAATCCGAATTTTGACCTCGTCCACAGGAATGCCAACAGGCAGACCGGCACCATTGGCAATGGCATGCATGTCGCGCGCGCTCAATGAGCTATAAGTGATTTTTGAAACGGGCTCAGCCTCCGTGCTGCCGAATACGGTAATGATCTCCGCGCGCGGACATACGGCATTCGCCTTTTTGAGAAGGCGGGGAAATACCGGTCCCCCGCCTGTGATAACCGTCTTCACAAATGTCAGTTTGATACCGTTGGTGATGCAGTGATCCATTAAACTTTCTACGAACGACGGCGATGCGAGAATTCTATCGGGATAATGCCCCTGGATTTGTTCAACGACCGCGGCTGAGTTAACCTTCGCAGCTTTGCTCAGATCTGTGTTTGGAATCACGGAAGTTACTCTTGATGCCAGATTCGCCAGAATAAACACTGGAAGGGACGTCAGTTCGCAGCCTCCTTCCTGTACGCAACAGTTTGATGATACTACTTCGAGTTGTGTACGAAGAAAGTCGTGACTGCGAACAATCAATTTAGGAGCCCCGCCTGTGCCGCTCGTCAAAGTAATCAGCGCAGGGGTGTCTCCGCTGACCGGCTCTGTTTGCGCAGACCTGTGCCAGTTGCTTTCTCGCAAAGAAAACCAGCCTGGCGCTGCGAAACCATCGGAAAATTTCAGCTTAATCCGTCTCAGCGAAGGGATTGCTACTGTGACCAGAACTCCCTTTGCCGACGCTATCACGGCACGCGGTTTCGTTCTCTCAATCGCATTTGTCAGCTTTTCGATTCCCGCAGATGGATCGAGAATGAGAACAGTCGCTCCTATTTTGAAGACCGCCAGAATGGACGTAAAAAGCTCTATGCTCATTGGTTCAATGATGAGGATGCAATCGCCGGTGTGAACGCCGTGTTCTTTTAAAACGCCCGCTCTGCGCGCAACCTTTTTTGCCAACGCCCGAAAATCTATTTTTCTACCGGTACCACGTGACCCCTCGATAAGAGCCGGCTGCTGCGGGTGCGAGCGAGCGATTTCATCAAGTCCATTGGCTATGTTCGTCTCGATGGTTCTTTAAACTAATGCCGTCTGTGTTACTGTGCTCATTGTCATAGTCCTTTACCGTAAACGGCATACTTTCTGAATACGTGGGCACCGGGAATGGTGCTGTATGCGCTGGACGAATTATCGTCTTTGTATAAAGCGTGAATCATGTTCGTGAAGCCCATTTTGTCTGCCCGGGCGTGACATTCAGCCATGAGCCGTCGACCGAGTCCGTTTAATCTGTCGTCCTTGACTCGACCAATCGTCTTCGCCACGAGGGTTTTCGTGTCCGTGTTCGAGTTCGCCAAATCGGGGATGGCAAGCATGAAGCCGACTGGATGATTGTCGTACTCGGCGATTAATACCAGGTCCGGATTCACGACACTTCTCAAATGTCGGTATCTGGTTATGAATTCCAACTCGCTGATTTCAGCGTAGAGAAATGCATCTGAGAAGGCATCGCATGCAATACCATATATGCTGTGCAATTCCTGCTCGAACCTGTTCATGTCGATAGAACGAACTGAAACCTGGTCGAGCATTGACGAATCGGTAGACGAGAGTTTGTTTTTATCCAGGAAGTCTGGTTTCACTTCCAGAATGGACGAGCTGTAGGTTGCGACCGATTCGAATCCAGAGTCGATAAAATGACCTGGAAACTCCATCGGATTTTCCGGTTCCATCAAGAAGCTCTTCACGCCTGTAGTTCCACAGACTAAACGATAGCGTCGCCAGGTGTTACCGTCGACCGGACCGATGGCAAGCTGGCAGCCGTATTGCTTTAGCAATTTTGTTGCCGATGCCAGTAAGTCCGTTGCCACGCGACGGTTTGCTGCGAAGTAATGCCCGATGAATCCTACGCTTTGTCCGTTTAAATCCGGCGTATCGCAATACCAGAGTGAAAAGTGCCCGGCGATTTTTCCGTCTTCGACCAGTATCCATGTTTCATCCGGGAGGTCGGCGTCAATGCTTGCCTGGGGCAGATGCTGTTTCATGAAATTAGCGTGAGTGTCTGTTGCCCTCAACTCTGTAAGTCTTACCAGTTCAGTTTTTCGTGTCTCTCTTGTGGGAGTGTTGGAGTTTTTAGTGGTACGAGAGTTCATATCAGTTTCTCCGGCGATTACCGCAATTGCGGTTACAATCCATTCTGACTCTTTGGACGCCCTCTGCACATTGGAGTCAACACTTTCAAAACCGTTGTATCGAAGTCAGGGGCGGGTTCGAGTCTCTAAACAGTAGTTCCCTCATTACGTCACCGTTCGAATGAATGGTAATGTAGTTGCTATTGCAAGAGCAGTGGTATCAACCCCAGTAAAGAAGCCATAGCCGCGCATGATGCTTGCTTCCACCAGCGTGTTGCGCGCGTAAATGGTTTGATCTTCGTCGAATTGAATAAGTAGAATAGAAAGGTAGGAATGCCTATGCAGAATGGTGTCAGAACTATCAGAATCAACGAATCTGCGGTTTTCGGCAACAACAGCAGTAACGGAACGGCGACCAGGCACCATGCTTTCAGAACCGCGTAGAGAATGAACAGTATCTTTTGTTTCGAAAAACTGGTGAATCGCATGTGAGCGGTCGCGATGATTGCCGCATGTGCAGCGAATGTGAGCATATACGGAAATATGAACTCATCACGATTGTTGAGCATCGAAAGCAGCGACCAGATAATTCCTACCGAAGCTACTGATACCACTGCGTAAATATTGTGTTCGCTTCTAATGTTGCGAAAGCGATTGGGCAGCAGAAAGCGATACGAGAGATAGAGCAAAATGGGCATTACAACCCATTCGATACCGTTCATTACAAACGTGAAATAGCAAAACAGTGCCGCCCCGATAATACCGCTGCCGTTCAACGTGCTGTTCCGACGCAGCAGAACGATTGAGATGGAAACAGCCAGCAATAAAATCAAGCGCACTAAAAGTACATCTAAAGACAGATGCATGTGCGTTTTCATTACTATAAATGCACCCAGGGGGATAAATAAATTATCTAGCCCATTCCACGCAATTGCTTCAAACATCATCGCGACCAGTCCAACGATCAAGGCGATGCAGAGTGCTACTGGCACTCCCAGACCGGTGAAGAAATTCAAAGACACGAAGGTCGCCAGCAGAGCTACTGATGCGAAGCCAAAGCTGCCCTGAAGTGATTTTTGGCTGTCTGCAGTGCAACTGTACTTCCGAGTTCCAAATCGTTGACCTATCAGCGCCGAGGCTGTGTCCGCCAACGTGAGAATGATAATCGGCACCATATACAGTATCTTATTACCGTCTGCCAGTAAGAACGTCAGACCGATTGCTAGCGGGAATATAATTTCTCCGACGCTCGAGCGTCCGCGAGCGCAGACAACCGGTTGCCACTGTTTCAAGTTTGAGACCTTTAGTAGTGCTATAAAAAGGCTCGATACGACGCTCAGTGTTAAAACCGGCCATGCACTCTGAAATACCCATGGAAAGCTCAACGTCAAAAGACCCATCGTCACGTGGAGAGTTTTTCGAATGACTTCCGGGTCTTTTATTTTCGAGTTTTGTAGTCGGCTGAGTACGTGAATTACTCCTATCAGAATAATTATCACGCTTGCGATGCCAACCCAGGGATTCATGCGGCTCTGCCTCTTGCTCCATCAGCTGTCGATTTAATAATCGTTTGCGGTGGCGTTTCACATTCGGTGAAGCTGTGGTCGATTTCCTCGACGATGAATCTGCTGTAAAAGAACGTCTTGTTTTTAGCAAAAAGTCTATCTGATACTTCTGTCAGCTCTTTCACATGCTGAACGTTTGAACCTCGACTTGTTCTTCGCGCCATCATATTCCAGTAAACAACTCTAGCTCCTGGTTTTGACGCGCGAGCAATCAGTTTCATAATTGACCTGTAGTTCTCTTCTGAAACGTATTCAAAAACGTCGCTCAGGTTCAAAGAGTCGATGCTCTCTTCGTCGGCTCCCGAGAGGAACTCTTCGATAGACTGCTGGCGCCATTCGAGCTTGTCTATGTTTCTTTTGATAGTTTCAAAGTTTTCTCGGCGAATGAATGTCGGCAGAGAGTCGCCGAACTCGCCCTTCAAAATCCAGTGCAAATATGGATTCGTGGAAGGATCTTGCTCGACTAGTGCTTTGCGAGTCCACTGCATCAAGGCGCCTGGTAGTCCGCCATCCGCATATGTGAAGAAGCTCGGGTCTCGACCCAACGAACCCATAACGAACTCAGAGAAGAATACTTTGAAGAGCGCTCTCCATCTAAATGTGTTCCACCTATGGTTGAAAAAACTCTCACGCTCCGAGCGACATTTAGGTTTTAAAAGCTTATTAACCGTGCGTTTGGAGTGGGTTAAAGGCAGAGAGAAGCGTCGAAACACGTCGAAGTAGTGCTCGAATTTCCCGGATCTCACCACACCATATTCGATATCGTCGCTGTGTTGGTTCCAGTACTGAAGCGCAGAAGCGCTCAGGAATGCCGATAATGTTGTGAACAGTTCTAGTCGGTTTTTGCCTGGCTTGTAACCGAGCACAACTAACATCTCCTCGTAGCTGAGATGTTTGAATGCCATCGCCTTCAGTTCCAGCAAGGCTAGCTGCGCCGGGTTCAGATCTAGCGCAATAACCTTGTGGGGATTTCTGATTAACAAGGCTAAACTGTTGTCGCCTGCCGATGCGATGGAAACGCAGGTGTCTCCGGGTCTTATCTTCATCGCTTCGATTACGATGTCGCTGTCTTCCCAACATTGCGCGTATCGAACGAATGAGAAACCGGCTTTGTTTTGAATTTCGCTCTTCATGAGTATTTCGTCCAGCCCATACGAAGTTTCTGATTGTTCAATCTTAGAACTTTGGCTGACACTGGAGTTTGCGCATGCATGCAGTTCAGCTACTGTTTCCGTTTCACATTGCTCATCGGTAAGAGTGACGTCCGCAATCTGCGCCGTCACCCGTACCTCACCGGTTGCACCGTTGATATCGAGCCAGTCTCCAGAATTTACGCTGGTTGTGACATTGGAAACTGAGACGACTGTTGGGATTCCAAGTTCCCTCGCCACGATCGCCGTGTGCGATAACAAGCTCCCGTACTCGACGACTATTCCGCGAGCCTGTGCGATAACGGTTATCCAGCCGGGATCTGTACGCTTAGCTACCAGAAGTTCGCCTTCCAGCAGATGTTCTATGTTTGGATTTTCAATGATTCTCGCGTAACCGGATATGGTGCCGGGGCAGCAACCCAAGCCTTTCATTGAGAATGAACCGCTATCCGACTTAAGCATCCCTTCGCTGACATCCACAGCAGGCGCATCGGTTTCGAGTTCCGAACAATTCAAGCTCAACCCGTGACGAATACTGAATCTGTCCGGAGGTGCCGGCATGGTTTGAAACATTGCATGATCGGATCTTCTTGCGCTCGCTAACGACTTAAGACAGGCGCTGCTTGAGGTCCCTTCTATGAAGCGCAAAGCTTCTTCTGTTTCCAGCCAGAATATATCGCTAGCCTCATCCAAAACGTTCTGACTCGCAAATCGACGCCCAAGCTCCACGAATATTCGGCGGACGGCACCGAAGACGCGTGTTCGCATGAATCGGAGATTTTCGCGCTCACGAATTCTCGCTCTGGTTTCAGAAAGAACAAGTTTGAACATTGTCAGTTTTAGAGGGTGGGCCCTGAGCGCGTTCAAAGCGTTGCATTCGGCCTCTTCTCGATTTGTAGAAGCAAAGTCTGTTGCCGCCGAGTTCCTTACGCCGCTCGACTTCGTCTCTGCAAGGCGCACTATCGCGATAATGAAAGCAATGGGATTATCAGATAGCGTGGGGCTTTCTAGTTTCAATTCACCCGTGCACCGGTCGCCGAACTTGTTTAGATAGGAAACATACTTGGAGTAGAAAACCGGATACGATTGCAAGCGTTTATCCATCGATTGAAACTCACTCGTGATCGGCTGTGTCGTTGCTGTTTTCAAAACCGCCAACAGTGTCTCATCGCTCGCTGCTAGCATGGCAAGTTCTTGCATTCTGGTTACCGGCTCCGTGCTCACAATGCCTGTTTCTCCACACAATAATTGGTTATGAATACCCTCAAAATTTCCCAACCATCTTGCGCAGACACCGCGAAGAAGTCCAAATGAGACCATCGCGAAGAAGTCATTTACGATGGGCGCGTCCCACTTCTGAAGCAGGTCTTGTTCCATTGCTCGATATATTTTTCCAAGCTCGACCGTAGTAGTTTCGCTAATATTCTGCGGCATTCTTTTAAGTGAAGTCTCGACGCGGGCGTTAAAGTTCTCCACGTCTGAATTCAATTTGACCCAGCGCAGAAGAAGTTTTGGAATGGAAACGCTCAAGCTCAGACCGTCCAGAACGCGCTCTTTTAGCGTTAACTCGCGTTTGAATTCGGCAAGAAACTCTTGCGGCAGCTCAGATTTTACCCCCATCATCTGTTCCATAAATCCGCGATTGGTCTTGAATCCCGGAAAAAGCGAGAGTAAACGGTACCAGTTGAGAAGGTTGTAGTATATCCGCCCACGCGCGAAACCAAGCATTTGTGGAAAGATAAAAGAGTGTTTTGCGATTGCAGATTCTGAAACACCCATAAGACGGCAGAATGTTTCATACACGTGCTGGTAGGCCTTGCGCGCAAATGAGAAGGTGAGCGGCGTCGTAGTTCCTGGATAGCTCTCGCCGATGTTGCTGTTGTCAAAGATATCCAGCCTTGCGTCCTGGTTCTCATTGTTCGCTCCAACAGCTTTGCCTCGAGAAGAAGAGAACGTCGGCGACGAAACTGTTTTCAATGTTGTAATCGGTCGTGATTGAACTATGAATAGTTTATTGAACTTGTCTATCGCCCATTCGATGTCCTGGGGACTACCGAAGATTTCTTCGGCTAGATCCAGGACATCGCAAATGTCCTGGAGTTGTTGGTCCGTTAGTGGACAAAGCGATTCGCTGTTTCGTTCAATTACTTCTGCATTCGAAATAACGTATGTTGCCGCATCTACCTCGCCGGATACGAGCTTGTCGCCCAGCCCATGCACTGCTGATATGACCTTCTCCGCCGTCTTGCCACTGATCGGGTTTGCTCCGAATGCGACGCCGGAAGCGATTGCAGGTACCATTCGTTGAATGATCACGCATGGTGGCTCAGGCGGTGCGCTCAAACCGTTCAAGTTTCTGTAAGCACTGAGTTGACTTGTGAAGGCGGAACGCCAAACTTGCTCTACAGCTGTCGCGACGTTCTTTGCTTTTACGTTCAAAACCGAACTGAATTGCCCTGCGTAAGACAAGTGGGAGCCATCTTCGTCGAGAGCGGAAGAACGCACTGCTAGATAGACATCATCCAGTTGGTACAGTGCCAGTTCACTTCGCAGCTTGAGTATGGTCGAGGGGCTTAGAGCGAGGTGCTCAACAATTGAAGCTCTCTCTTTATCGCTTAGCTTCCACCATGAAAGCCGTTCAGATTCACTTAATGCTGCGAAAAATGCTTTCTGGGTCAGCACGATGAAGTTGGGAACCTCTAAGTGCGGGTTCGACATCAATCTCGAAAGGTTGAAACCTTTCCCGCCAAGTACGGCCACGTCTGCCGTTTGGTCTGGTGTCCATATCTCAAAAGCGTCTTTGATCGTGTCCATGATTCTTCCTTGAGGTCCTTTATAGTTTCGTTTTTCCAGCGCTAATTGATAAATCCTGTGAGTTTTAACTAAACTGAGTCACCAAAAGCGGTATCAGTCCAATCATCAGGTAGGTCGTTAATGTCCAGGCTCCCGATAATGTATCGAGCCGTTTTGCGGCTGCAGGAGTGGAAACCGACAGAAATCTTTTGCCGGCCAACCAGCAGCTGAACAGCGAGAATGACAGTACCAATACGGCAAGCGGACCTGAGTGAATCTGGAATGCGGTGGCAATCGCTAACGCTCCCGAGACACTTATTGCCGCAAGCCAGGCACTTACAGCCCTTTTCTTCCCCCACAGGCGACTGTAAGTGTCGGTGCCGGTAGTTTCGTCCAGAGGGCTTCTAATTTTTCTACCGAGTTCAATCACAGTTCCAAGTGAAAAGCTGGTCGCCAGGAAGTACAGAAGCGTTAATGGCGGCTCGATGTTTGAGACCATGAAATGGCACGAGGTGATGAACAGGTCGGTGAAAAACAGAATACACATGTGAGTGACCATATAAATCATGGGATGCCGGCGAAGCCATTCGCCGATGAAAAACTCTTTCGTCATCAGCAACATATAGGTCCATGCAAGAAAGAGGGGCAGCAGCAGTTTTGCACTCAGAGACGAAACCGCCAGCAATTGCAGCACGCCCGCTCCAATGCCCAAGGTGCGCAGTTCGAAAAGTGAAACGAGACCGCGTGGCACCGGTCGTTTCGGGTGGTGCTTCGAGTCGTAGTCGTAGTCCTTGTGCTCATCCGCCACGCGAAGTTGAAAAAACAACATCAATGTCACCGTGAAAGCGACGATGAACATAGGAAGAGTAAGTGGAGCGCGCATGCCGGTTAAAAGGAACGAAAGTGATAAACCCGACGCGGAGAAGGCTGAAACCAGCAGCGAATAACGGACTAGAGGAAATCGTTCCTTCTGATAGATAATCCATTTTGAGAGTTTGCCATCCATGACTGTTTCCTTTCTTAGAAGTGCGCGACAAAGCACGCCCCGCAAGAGCCTTAGAGCAGAAATTTCTTTCCGCCTGCTCGGTACTTGCCCGACACTACTAATGTAGTTGACGGCGCGTCGAATGTTCCGCGACTTCAACAGTTCCGAGAGTGTTTGAACCGGGTATATGCTCAAAATGTCAGCAGAAGAACCTTGCTCGAAGTGTGGAAAGAAAATTCGGACCGGACGCACCGGTTCGCTGACTCAGTGGCTGTTCACTGAAGACACTTGTGAGTGCGATGGGAAACTGGCATCTCTCAAGATGCCGGAGTTGGAGCCCAGTTTTGAAGAATCTCGCATGTGCGAGCATTGCGGTAAGCTGCGAAGCGATTCGCGCCAGGGGAGTCTGACGCAATGGGTTTTCGGTGCGGAACGCTGCAGCTGTGATTACGAGAAGCTGAAACAGAGGCATTCCGGAGAGCTTGGAGAGCAGGCACGAGAAGCGAAGGCAATTGAAACGGCCGCATACTCAAGCGACATCCCTGTGGAACTCAGAGACGCGCTTGAGAATGGACCGGTCAACTTTCATGGTCTGGCGGAAAACAGTTTTCCATTTGAGCGTTATCGAATTATCGATGAGAAGGGGCGTGGCTTTGCCGGTATTGTTTACGAAGCCTGGGATCTAATTCTCAGAAAGCGAGTTGCGATAAAGACTCTATACTCGAAAGCGTGGAGCGCAGAGGAACTCGTTCGCTTTCAGAGCGAAGCTCGTGCATCCAGTCGATTAAGTCACCGCAACGTATTGCAGATACTCGACTTTGGTTCGTCCGAAGGCGGGCAACCGTATATGGTGATGGAATTTGTCGACGGTATCACGCTGGCCGATTTGATCAAAAGGGAGGGTTCAATTGAAAGCAAAGATGCGGTGCCTCTGTTCTTGCAGATCTGCGAGGGGGTTCGGCATGCTCATCACAGCGGAATATTGCATCGCGACATCAAGTCCGGCAACATAATGATTGCAAACGACCGCTCCGGTAACCAGATTGCAAAAGTAATTGATTTCGGCATCGCTGCTCTGGCGCATCATGAGGAAACCGTCTCTACATCAGGTGTTTCTAAAACCGAGTCGATAGCCGGGAGTCCGCATTATATGGCTCCGGATCAATTCCGCGGGTATCCTTACGAAATCCGGTCTGACATTTACTCCATCGGTTGTGTCATGTATGAAACGCTCTGCGGCGTTGTTCCCTACGAGGCTGAAAACGTTATGTCCACTATGTCTCTGCATGCATCAGCGGAGATACCCGACCTCATCAACACATACGGAGAATCGGTCAACTGCCCGCCTGAGCTTTCAGCGATCGTCCGAAAGTGTTTGGCTAAGGAGCCCGTCGGCCGTTTCAGAAACACCGATGATTTGCACAAGCAGCTCCTCGACGTCAACGAGATTTTAGGTCTGCCTCCGCCGCCAATAGACGAAGCTACCGATTCAGTCTCATTTAAGAAGCCATATGAAAAATTCAAAACGCCGTTCATTGTCGCAGCCGCAGTTGCACTTCTTTGCACAGTCGGCTTTCTTTCTTATAAAGGAATCTCTGCTTTGCCTGCACCGAAGGCGGTGCCCTCGACCAGCAAGATGCTTCTGTTCGATAAAGATGCGCCCGATGAAACTCCCGAACAAATCATCTCCAAAGACCCGTTCGCCGACCTGGCAACACATGGTTTGATCGTTCAGTGGTCAGAGAAGCAGGGGCGCCTCACTATAGATGGAGAGCAAAGCCCTGACAAAATTCTCAGGCGCGCCTTGAAAAGAAAGTATCCGGTTAAAGAATTGGAAATTGAAAATGCGGTCATGTCGGATGAAACGTTCTCTATGATTGCTCAGCTACCCGACTTGAACATGCTCAGTCTCTCCGATGTGTCAGGTGCAAAGCCAGAGGATTGGCACGAGCTTGGAACGTGTAAGAATCTGCGCCATCTGCGATTGACGGATATCAATGCTACCGACGACTTTATGAGCATGGTCGGTCAGCTGAAATTTCTGGATCATCTGGACATCGACTCTTCTACTGTTAGCGCAAAAGGTTTGAGTCATCTAACTCAACTGCCGCTCGAACATCTGAGTTTGAAGACTTCAATGCTGTCATCGGCTCACATGAAAGAGATTGTCAAAATAAAGACGCTCAACCAAATATTTCTTGGAGATACATCTCTCTCCGATGCCGATCTCAAATCGCTGCTTTCTCTGGATGTTGTATTGGCGCTCGGGCTCAATGGTTTGCCGATTGAGGATGAAACACTACTTGCACTTGTGAAAAAGTTTCCCTTGAAGGCTCTGTATGTTTTTCGTTGCGAAAAACTAACCCCGAAAATGATTCACCGCGTTAGCGCGATGCGCCCTTCGTGTTCGATTTTCGATGACGACAGCGACATCAAAAATGGTTTTGCTCCAATGCAATAACTCCCCGTTTCACTAAAGTTATGCGTCATGGCGGATTGAACCGGCATGTTGCCCATATCTCACAGGCGGGTAACGGAATTTTTAGAATTTTCCAGATTAAAATTTCAGGTTCGGGTTTGAGTTTCGTATCTTGAAACCGCCGCTCTGTCGGAATCGATGCACTCGCAGTTTATTTCGTACCAGCGTCGTCTACTATCAGCTACGTAATTTTCCACTTTCATCTGTCTTGCTTACGCGTTACGGTGAATGCGTGGCATTTTGAGTGCGAACCCGGAGCAATCTCCGGCTGTTCTGGCATACAAAATTTTAGTGGGGTTGCCTATGTTGAACACACTGAAACTGTTGGTAAATCACTTTCGACCTAAGACGCAAAATAATCCAAGCGGATTAAAAACACCACCGGAATCAAAAAGAATAACGGAACAATCTGAGCATCTGGAAAAGCTAGTCCACGTGCGTAGTCACATGGATGAGCTCACGACAACAAACGCATTTGATATCAATGCGGTTCGTCAGAAAGTTCATGAAGATCTCAGGACTAGCGATCTAAACGCCCGGCAGAAAGATCGGGCTTCAATGAATAAGTGGTTTAACAAGTGCGATCTTACTGATAGCGGATCATTCGATATCACGGCCTTCCAGCGCCGGATGGAAGAGATGGCGCGCGCCGAGGAAGAGGTATTCATGGAAGCTCTTCCCGCGCAGGAAGATATGTTAATGGCCTTTGGCAAACCCGAACATGATTTTTTTGAGAGCGAGAAAATCTCTCTGTCTGGAGTTTTCCTCCGGGTAAACCCAAACGAGGATTTTGAGGATGAGTACAGCACACCATTGTTGCCGAGGTATCACTGCAATGACGAAGCTGTATCCGAGCGTCATGAAATCCTGGACGAAACGCCCATTGTTTGCGAAGAATTTGATTTGAATTTTTCCGTGGAGGAAACATACGAGGAGTTGATCGCGGATGCGATTCCATCTCCGATACCGGCGTTCATACCTGTTTCACAAGCGGAAGAAACGTCGGCTCCCGAGCGACCGACAGTCAAAATAGATGCATCTATATTATTTGAAGAGTGGGTGAATCAAGAAAATTTCGATCCGCTTGCCGTCGAAAATGCAAGCGACGCAATGATCGATTCTGTCACTGAAACGGCAATGGATGCGGTTTCTGATGAAGTGCTTGTTGAAGTGAATAGTCAACTCAATTCGCAATGCAAGGAAACTTCTGAAACAAAATTGGCCGCGAACGTTAAACCCGGCGGTAAGACGTCCAAAAAAACTTCCACGAAGTATTGGGCAGATTCAGATCGTTTAACTCGATTTGGTCGCAGGAAAACATCAGCAAGTTGCTCTTCAACTCGATTGCCTGCTCTCACACAAATCGCCTAGTTGTCGGTCTGTTCTGTTCCGCCAAACGAAAGAAGCACCGACATTAGCCGGTGCTCCAGACATCTTTCTTCGGTGGTGGATTGTACGCGTGTATTGAAAGCAGAAGTCCGATACACACAAGGTCTACAATCAGCGCCGTTCCTCCATAGCTGAGGAACGGCAGTGGAACCCCTGTGACTGGCATTATTCCTGTCGTCATTCCCATATTGATGAATGAGTGGAAAATGAACATGCACATGAGCCCCACGGCCATGCCGCTTCCGGCCGGGTCACCGCGGCAGTTGAATGCAATTTTTATTGCGCGGCAACAAATAATGGCGTACGCCGCGACTACTAAAACAGTGACCTTAAAACCGAGTTCTTCGCCGACTACCGCGAAGATAAAGTCTGTGTGTCTTTCTGGAATGAACGCTCCCTGACTCTGGTTGCCCTTACCGAGACCGGTTCCCTGGGGGCCACCGCTGCCGATTGCGATCAGACTCTGGAGAATGTGATATCCGGAACCTCTTGGATCGCTCCAGGGGTTTACGAAACTGGTCAAGCGTTTCTGCTGATACGGCTTCAAGTGTCCCCAAAGTTCAGGTCTGATCGTGCCGATGCCGTAGTTTGCACCTACGACGCCAAGAATAAGGATCAAGCGAACAAATATATTCCAGTCTTTTCTTCTCCAGAACAGGAGCAGAAAAACTCCGAGTCCACCCAGAAAATAGTGCCACCATGTAATGTCTACTGCGTTTAGAACCAGGCTGACCCCAGGGCTGGCAAGCAGAATGATGTCGGCAATCGTCGCGCCTGCCCAGAAGGACATGCCCATGAATACCGCCCCGAAAGTTAACGAGGTGCCTAAGTCCGGCTGTTTGAAAACAAGGAATGCCGGCGGCAGAATGATTGCCAGGGCCTTGAATATGTCGAAAAAGCTGCGGATTGGAAAGCGCTTGAACCAGGCAGCCATTGTAAATATAACTACGATTTTTGATATCTCAGATGGCTGGAGCGTGATCGGTCCTAGCTGCAGCCAGCGTTGAGCTCCCTGAGCCTCGTGTCCAAGAACCATGGTGAGGGCTAGTAACCCGAGATTTCCCAGGTAAATAACTGGTATCACCCATGGTTTCACCCAGAAGCGATATGGAATGCGACTAAAGATGAAAAGCAGCACGGCACCTGCGCACAGGAAGTCGAACTGCTTTTCATAGTATCCGTATGTTTGTGCCGAATTGCGTAGAACGGTCAGTCCCGTGAAGAGAAGAAAGCCTGTCGCGCCCAGTAGCCACAAATCAATGCTCGCAAATGTTTGCGAGATGATTTTGGACACATCGTCGAAAGTCGTCCTACGTAATACGTTGTTCAATCAGCTTCGAATCTCAGCACTTGGAGCGCAGGAGCGGGAAATTGGCAATCAATTGCGCCCTGCGATCTAATTGTTGCAGATCAAACTGCGTCGTGCTCTTGTCAAGCTCAAAATATCTTGACACCACGGCCATCAGTTCTTCCTCGAGGCATTCGAGGCGCCCGGCCGGAAGCTCGAGACGGTCGTAGGTTAACATTGATCTCATGCGGTCTTTTGCGGTCGTTCTGACTGTAGTCGGGCGAAAGCGCGCAAAAAGATTGGATAAAACCTGCATATTGTCGGCCCCCCTTATACGCGGACCGGATTAAAGAAGTTGACGATCCTGTTGATCCAGGTCTGATTCTGGGCTGAAAAGTCCATAATCGGAACGTCTTCTCCTCTCAACCGGCGCGCAATATTGCGGTAGGCGAGACCCGATTTGCAGTTGTCGGTTCCACTGACCGGTTCGCCTTTGTTCGTGGAGACGATGATTTCCTCATCCTCCGGAACGACGCCGAGCAGTTCCACTGAAAGAATTTCAAGAACATCTTCGACCGACATCATGTCGTTAGCCTGAACCATGTTCGGGCGGTAACGATTGACGACCAGCCTGTACTGCTCGATTTCATCTTTGCGAGCTTCAAGTAAACCGATAATGCGATCGGCGTCTCTGACGGACGACATTTCCGGAGTGCATATGACAATCGCTTCGTGTGCCCCTGCCACCGCATTTTGGAAACCTTGCTCGATACCTGCCGGGCTGTCGACGAGTACGAATTCGAAAATGCTGCTCAGCTCTTTGCAGAGTTCCTTCATTTGATCGGCGGAAACAGCTGATTTGTCACGGGTTTGCGCTGCCGGCAACAGACTCAGGTTTGGAAGACGTTTGTCTTTCACGAGCGCCTGGCGCAATTTGCAACGTTCTTCGATAACGTCGACTAGGTTGTATACGACTCGGTTTTCGAGACCCATGAGGATATCTAGGTTTCTCAATCCGATGTCCATGTCGACGAGTGCGACGCTTGCGCCTGTGCTTGCCAGGGCTACGCCCAGGTTGGCGGATGCGGTTGTTTTACCAACCCCGCCTTTTCCAGAAGTTATTACGATTACTCGACCGGTCATTCCATTTACCTGTGGGATAGTGGTGCTTAATTTACGAGGAGAGAACTTTGTTTTCGGGCTTAATCGAGTCTTGATCTGACGACTTTGATTTTGCCGTCCACCATGCGAGCCGTCTCAGGTCCGTTGCTGGCTGCATAGTTGACTCGAGGTCTGTCGGGAGCTCTAGCGATTGCGTGGGCAATTCGAATCTGGATAGGTTGCAACTTCAACGCTCGAATTTCAGCGTCGACGTTGCCGCCGATACCGGCGTGGGCCACGCCGCGCAGGCAGCCCCATACAGTAATGTCGCCGTCCGCCATTACTTCTGCGCCTGGGTTGATATCGCCAATGATGACGAGGTGACCTTTATGGCTTACCGTTTGACCTGATCGCAAGTTTTGTCTCAGGTACAGCGTTGTAGGTCCACCGATAGGCGACATATGAATGTCAACCGAATCGGTTTCCACTTCGCCATCGTATTCTTCGGCATGCTCTACATCATCGTCTTCGTCATCGATCTCGTTGTCGAGAATCGTCTGACCGACTTTGGGGTCGGGCGTACAATCCGCGTCCACATGGGTGACAACGTCACCAGTTACGGTGGCAGCCTGTGCGATCGCCTGGGCTGCGGGCTGGGCTTCCATCATTCCGTCAGAAAGCTGGAAGCTCATTACTTTTACTTCTACTTGAGGACCAGTGATTGACTGCTGCTCTTTCGAAATCGGCTCATCAAGCACACTTTGCGAAGCCGGCATTGCCTGGATGACGTTTTGCTCCGGAGAGGTGTCTTCGGCAACGATACTGACGTCCACCACATTCGGTGGCACCGTTATTTCCAGGGTGGGAGCGAAGATTTGGTCGTTGGGCAAATCTGAATTTGCCGCAACCTCGAAGTTTTGCACAGGAGGCTTTGGTGCGCTCGCTGATTTGGAAGCCGTTGGCGGCTTCTCTGCTTTGCCTTTGCTCTGAGCTGCGGGCTCGAAACTTACCGGTTTGCTTTGCTCCACTCTCGGTTCGCCGGCGATTGATCTGCCATCGAGCGAGACCTTTCGTTTTTTCGGTGCTACGTGTGGAAACGGTGAATCATGACTCTCTGCTTTGCCTGCTTCGAAGCCATCGTGCTTCATTTCTTCCAGACCTTGTTCCACAGGAGGGCTCGCCTCATGCTTGTTTTTGTTGCGAGACATCGCATCGACCACGCGCATTGTGATGCTGGCGAGTGGTCCTGCTTTCTTCCCCTCTTCTTCGAGCTCGGTGCTCGTTACTTTCGTTGGATCAATAGACACTGCCGGCAGTGTCATCGGTTTTCCTGCTCCAAGAGGAATATGTCGTTTCTTTAGTGAAGCGCGCGTGACATCACTTGTCGAGTAGACGCCAGTTGGAGCGATGCCGACGGCTTCCGCTATAGAGAGGATCTGTTCGAGTTCCTCCGGAGTGACAGAGAGCGCGCCGAGATTGATAGAAACATGCATGCCCTGCCAAAAGTTGTTTGACACTTGCAGCGTTGAACTGAGATGTTCGAGCGCCTCTCTCAACGTCGTGCAGCCACTGACGTCGATGAGCACTCCCTGGTCCGGTTGACTGATAATAGCGATTTTAGACATGCAAATACATTGGCGTCCGAAGGGTCTGGTATGCTCGGCGAACTTATGTAACGATTCGCCACAGGAGGATCGTATTGTTTGGAAATCGGCTCGTCAAGCCTATCTACATACAGGGTGTATATCGATCGGTGCGTATAATCGCATGACATAACCGTAAGATTTTTGCCATGCGCGGCTGTGTCCTGCATCGCGGGAAGATGAAACTATTTAGAGAATGAGGGGAGCGCTATGACAGGTGGTCAATTCCATAGAGCCATGGGGATGGTCGATGCGACTGCCATAGTCGTAGGTTCGATGATCGGCTCCGGCATTTTCATCGTTGCGGCGGATACCGCGCGCAGCGTCGGTTGCGCAGGCTGGTTCCTTGCAGCCTGGATTTTTGCCGGTTTCCTGACTGTTTCCGCTGCCACCGCCTATAGTGAGCTGGCGTCGATGTATCCATCAGCGGGTGGTCAGTATATATTTTTGAGAGAAGGCTACGGGAAGCTCGTTGGCTTTTTATATGGATGGACACTTTTCATGGTGATCCAGACGGGAACCAACGCTGCCGTTGCAGTAGCGTTTGCCAAGTTTCTCGGTGTATTCGTTCCCTTTGTTTCCGACGAAAACGTTTTGCTGGCAGTGGGCGGTTGGCATTTTTCCACGCAAAAGTTGATCGCTTTGTTGGTCATCGCTCTCTTGACTGCGGTGAATTGTGGTGGCATTCATCTGGCAAAGAAGATCCAAACAAGTTTCACCTTCATAAAAGTAGTCGCATTATCAGCGCTGATTATACTGGGCGCCTTTGCTACTCAGCATCACAGTGGTGCGCCGGTGAATTTCGAAAACCTCTGGCTCGCGAAATCCGCTGATGGTCATCCACTTGAACTTGGCGCACTGCTGCTGGCGTTTTCCATCGCGCTCGTGGGACCTCTGTTTTCCATGGACGCGTGGAACAACATCACATTTGCAGGGGAGGAAGTGAAAAGCCCTGAGAAGACTTTGCCGCGAAGCTTGATCACCGGCACGGCACTCGTCTGCCTGCTCTATCTTCTGACCAATATCGTCTACCTTCTCGTGCTTCCACTGGACGGTGTAAAAGATGCTCCAACTGTAATTGAGCGTGGCATACAGTATGCCGCCCAGGACAGAGTAGGAACGGCAGCCCTGGAAGTTATCTTTGGCGAAGTCGGTCAGAAAATCATGGCAGGCGCGATCATGATTTCTGTTTTCGGTGCATTAAATGGACTGATTCTATCGGGACCACGTCTGTATTACGCGATGGCCAAAGACGGTTTATTCTTTAAGAACGCGGGCATTTTACATGCCAGGACCGGGGTCCCGGTGTTCGGTCTGGTTATTCAGGGGGTCTGGTCTTGCATTCTTGCGACCTCGGGACGGTACGGAGACCTCCTGGACATGGTCGTCTTCGCTGCTTTGCTGTTTTACATCCTGACGGTCGGCGCGATATTTATATTAAGGAAGAAACATCCGAATGCTGAGAGACCTTTCAAGGTTCCTTTGTATCCCGTGCTGCCTGCCTTGTATATAATATGTGCTGCGGTAGTTTCCATGGGGCAAATAATCGGTCGACCCGATTACTGCGGTTTCGGTCTGGCCATCATCCTTTTGGGGCTTCCTGTATTTTTTGTCTGGCAAAAGAAAGCCAAATCCTCCTAGCCAATTGAGGTGTCTATGACAGCAACGAACGGCGCCGCCCGCGTTTTTTCAGGCGAGAAGGTTTTATCGCTAAAAGTCGTTCGTCTCAGTTTGATAGTGTCTTTGTTGGCTTTGGCGAACCCAGCGCAGGCGGCGGTCGTGAAAAAGCCGCAGGCGTCGAAGCCTGTTCAAAAATTCGATTTGAAACGGATTACCGCTGCTGCGGCCAAAGCTCCGCAAGCAAACAGTAACAAGTCGATCGCAAGTATTGCTGGAACTTCATCTTTGTCGTCCTCAGCGGAAATTGAGAAACAGTTTCAGCAATTGAAGAAAAACGGGTTCAAAGGGAACCCATCGATTGAGTTGCTCGAACGTATGATGGGTGAAATGCACAATCAAAAACGTTGGGCCGACAAGGAAATTGTGATGCACGCCAACGTGGTAGCTTATGAAAAACATTATGGTGCCGATCATCCTGTTGTTGCCAGTCAGCTCGAGTCGATGATTGACATGTACAAGAAATTGAACAAGTTGAGCGATGCGTCCAAGTTGCAAACGAGAGTTAATTCTATCCTTAAAGGGGCGCGTGAAAACGTTGATGCCACACCGCTCTTTGACGTTCACCCGGATGGCAGCACGACGGAGCGTAGTCCGATGACTCATGAAGATCGAATGACCGATCTAAGAGCCCGTGCGGATGTTTTCGCTAATCATGCTGATTTCGAAACATCGGTCGCCTATCTCAAGAAGGCGCTGTCTGAGTCAAAATCAGAAGGTGGTGGATTTACCTCTGATGACTATAAAAATCTGGCGAGTTTCGAAGAACGGCTTGGAAACGAGAAGGAAGCAGCTAAGTTTCGCAATGCTGCAGATACAACAAATTAGGCAAGTTTTTCAAGCTCAGCGTTTGCTTCTTTTGTCATGGCGTGCTCATCACCCCAGTGTTTTTTGAGGATGGCTATTTCTTCCTGTCGCAGTTGTTTCGCCCTCTCAACCTCACCCAACTCAAGCAGCACCTCACTCATTTGAGCGAGAATTGATATTCGACACAATGGATGACTATCGTTTGCTTCTACGATGTCCGCGGCTATCTGCGCGCGTTCGAGCAGCGGCATGAGTTTCCTCAACCGCTCTTCGCGGCTAATCTCGATCTGCACGAATGGAACTTCTGTTTTTTGCTCTTCTTCAGTAAACCAATCTTCGAGGTGTTTGTTTGCTTCTTCTGCCACCATATCCGGTTCCGGCTGCCGACCCATTACCGTAAATAACATTTGCATTGCAACGTCTTCAGCGCTCTTGATGCCGAACTTTTGTTCAAGGGCACGCGCCACCGAAGTCATGGCCTTACTCAATTCCGTTCGAGGTTTGCATAACGCGATGTGTCTCAATAGGTCGGCTACTTCTTTAACGTTTGCGGATTTCGCTCTCCGAAGCCTTACCAGCGTTCTCGAGAACAACTCTTCAGCTTTCGCGACTTCATTCGCGTTCATGTACGAGGAACCCAGATCGCTCATGACTGAAAGCGCGATTGAACTGTCGGACCCGTGACATTCTTCCGTGTGTGCCGCTAAATCTTCGGCGATCCTGAGCGAATGCGAATGATCGCGATCGAAATGCAAAAGGATTTTGAGCGACTTCATGAGGTTGACTTCCTGTTCTAAAAACAGGGAGTCGCTGTCCTCAATCGAGACGAGATTCTCAAACACCATTGGTGGTGCGCTCCGATTCCATGGCCGCACCAAACAGTTTCCGTATAATGGTCTCCGCTGCAGAGTGCGGGTCTAGCTTTCGTGCCACCACGCTAGAAAGCGCGTCTTTGATTTCATCGGAACTCTCGAGCGAGTGTTCTAAATTGGTCCGTGCAATTTCTGCGACCATCTCGGCAAGTTCTGTCTTCACCTTGCCTTTGCGACGCTCGTTGAGCTGGTCATTTTCATTGAGAAAACTTCCGTGATCTTTGACTGCTTGCCAAATTTTATCGACGCCCTCTCCTGTTTCGCTGATTGCAACGATAACGGGCGGACACCAGCTTGTCGGGTGGTGTGCCAGTTCCAAACTCGCGATGATCTCGGTCGCCGATTTATTTGCTCCGGGTAAATCGCCTTTGTTTACCACAAAAATATCACCTATTTCCATGATACCGGATTTGATGGCTTGGATGTCGTCGCCGGAACCGGGCATGAGGACTAAAATGGTCGTGTCAGCTGTTTGAGCAATTGCAAGTTCAGACTGACCGACGCCAACAGTTTCAATAATCACTACATCAAAGCCGAATGCTTCCAGCATCCTGATTGCATCATAGGTGGCGAGCGAAACGCCGCCTGCGTGCCCGCGATTCGCCATCGAGCGGATGTACACATCTTTGTCCAGCGTGTGATCTTGCATCCTGATTCTGTCACCGAGGATGGCGCCACCGGTAAACGGGCTGGATGGATCGACCGCGAGAACCGCGACCTTTTTGCCTTCCTTGCGCGCCTCCGTCACGAGCGCATCAACAAGCGTCGATTTACCGACTCCTGGCGAGCCTGTGACGCCAATGATGTGTGCTTTGCCCGAATGGTTGAATAATTCTTTGACCAGCGCCGTAGCGGGTGTGCCGCCTGCCTCTACAACTGTGATGGCGCGCGCCAGTGCGCGTTTGTCGCCTGCTAAAAGCTTTTTGCCGATGTCTTCCAAGACTCTACTCATATATAAGTAAGAACAGTCGCTAATTTTAGCAAACGCAAATGGGCTACTGGTCCTGGTATTTCGAGGTCATAACACTCCGGGAACATGTCTTGAACAGAGGAGTCTTGAGGGATATGTGAGCGTAGCGGCGAAGGGAGCCTCCAAAATGAAGTCGGAAATTAGCGTGTCCTTACTAGTAGTTTTGGGTCTTTCTCTGGCTCCTGCAGCCCATGCCGGAATTATCGACTCGTCCAATGTGAGCATCAAGACTGGCTTTGGAGATGAGATAACTATTAAGAAGGGAATCTTTGGAAACAAGAAGAAAGTCGTCAAGGATCGGCTGGGCGACAAATACGAGGTCAGCAATGGCATTTTTGGCAACACGAACACTGAAATAAACTTGCTGGGCAACTCGTACTCCAAGAAAAAAGGAATATTGGGAACTCGCGAGACCGAGATGAAGTCGCTTCTCGGCGACAGTTTTAAAACCAAGAAGAGTTGGCTCCTTGGGCGCAGAACGACAACTATTGATGCCAGCGGTGTGACCGGGCTGGTAGGTTCTGCAATCAGTCGCGCTACAAGAAAACCGATGCTTCCGCCTCTGCCCGTCGGCAACGGTGCTCCTGACGTGTCGACCTTCGGTTCCAGGATGGCAGGCGATATGGGTGGTGATGAAAACCTTCCTCCGCCGATGAGCGCGATGCCCGAATACAATCAGCCTGACTTGAGCGCTCCGCCAGCTGGAGAGCTCGACACGGTGCCGTTCAGTCAGAGTCCCATGCGCTAGTCCCAGCAGGAACTAGTACTGGAACTGGAACTGGAACTAGAACTAGAACTAGAACTAGAACTTTGGAACTAGAACGCTAATAAAATTTTTCCCCGGAGTGGTGAAAGGCGCACGAGCAATCGGGGCGCCTTTCTGGTTTGCGGCTCCTTATACTTTGTCCCGGTTTAATGTGTCTATCACTCGATGACGGATTTCGGCAAAAGCGTCATCGCATCGTAGACAAGCAAATTGTCTGTACCCGCGAACCCTTATCCCGTCCGCTTTTTGCTTGCAGTCACCGAAATACGTGATGTTGGGAAATGGTGATGAGTGGTGAAAGGCGCGCGAGAAATCGAGGCGCCTTTCTGGTTTTACACTACTTTTTAAAGCCTTTGAACCAGCCGCCGCCCTGACCCTGATCTTTTGTAGCGTCATAAGTTCCTGACGTTCTCGGGTTTTGCGCCTGACTGTGCTGTTCTTTTTCGCGCTCGGTCAGCATGACTGCGAGTAGGTCACGTTCAGATTCTCTCTGTTTCAATTGAGCTTGGATGTCGTTGAAGTTAGCTTGCAGCTCATCCACTTCTTTCAGTTTCTGCTCCAGAAGCGCAGTCACGCGCGCGAGGTCCTGATGAAGTTGCTTATTTTCGCGACTCTTATCTGACAGAAGCGCGCTCTGGTTCGAGAGTTCAGCCTTCAAATCCTGACCATCTCGCGCCATCATTTCCATTTCGCGAAGTTGCGTGGAGAGGACGATGTTTCTCTCCTGCGCCTCGACAAGCTTGTCTTGCAGCTCGACGATCTTGGTGACCATCGCCTGAACGCTTGGAGGACTTCGATCTTCCGCTTTGGCTGTTTGCCCTTGTGCACCCTGTGCAGTCATTGTTCTACGTTTCGAAAAATAGTGGGAATTGGCCTTCAACCAATATGCCACGAGTTTTCATTAGTCAATCGAATGGGTTATATTGTTCGTCCCGTATGTTTTTTTATCACATGCGGAAGGACTAATTGTACAGCCAGGTAATCTTAAAATGAGCAATCTTGTCGTTAGTGGTGGGCACGTTTTGACCCCCGTTGGCGAGCGTTTCGCCGACGTTGTTGTCCGAGGCGGGCGCATAGTCGCGTTCTCTGATGCCACTTCTGATAATCTCGCTGTCGGTGAGAAGAACTCCGACGCTTCGCGCGTGCTCGACGCCACGGGATGTTATGTGACGCCCGGTCTGGTCGATTTGCAGGTCAATGGCGACGCTCATTGCGATCTCTGGGGAACACCGACTGATGCTGACTTGAGTGCGATGCGTTCTGCACTTGTCAGCGCCGGTGTAACCTCATTCTTGCCGACACTTATAACCGGTGATATCAAGCACATGCGTGCAAATGTCGACATGCTGACTGCTCGCGGTGCCGGCGTTCACGACAAGTGGAGCCAGGATTCATCGGGGGCGAGGATGGTCGGCATTCACCTTGAAGGTCCATGTTTGTCTGAAAAACGGCCGGGCGTTCATCCGCCGGAGCACATCGTCGCTCCGTCGATTGAGGTTTTCTCCAGGTTGGTCAACGATAGCGTGCGGCTTGTCACGATGGCATGCGAGCGTGATTCGGACAGCACCTGCACGAAGTGGTTGGAAAAGCACAATGTTGTTGTGTCCATCGGTCACTCGAACGCCACGTACGCGGAGGCTCGGAGCGCTTTCGAGGGCGGAGTTCGCATGATGACGCACACCTTTAATGCCATGGCGCCGTTGCATCACCGAGAACCAGGTGCTGTTTCAGCTGCTTTGCTGGATCGGCGTGTTTCTTGTTGCCTGATCGCGGACGGATTGCACTTGTCGCCTCAAGCGGTCGAATTGATTTACCGTTTGAAAGGAGCCGACAAAGTTATTCTGGTAACGGACATCGCTCATATCGGCACCACTGGTGGTGACCTCGTCGGTTCCTCCATAACCCTGGACGCTGCTATTCGAAATGCAGTCACTTGGGGTATTGCGGGCTTTCGCGAAGCGATCTTGATGGGCAGTTATAACGCGGCCCGCTCAATCGGTTTAGAAAATGAAATAGGAAATATTTGTCAGGGAGCGCTTGCCGACCTTATCCTCTGGGATAAGGAAACCCTTGCCATTAAGCAGGTTGTGCTCGGAGGGAATGTGCTTTAGCGACCTTTGCCTCGCTTAAACAGTGACGAGATACCTGCGACGGCCGCACCTACGACGATACCACCAAGCACCTTCGATGTGGTCGACTTGAGAACAGCTCGATCGCGAGGACGCCTCGCCGTTTTCGAGCTCCGGTCATCATCAGTTTCATCAGTTTCAGCAACGCTTGCAGTTTCAGTTTCAACGACCTGAGCCGCCTGTTTCTCTTCAATCTGAGCCGCCAGAGGATGGCTTTTGATCGCCTGTTTGATCGCTTCATCGCTGGCAACTCCGAGCAGTTTCAATAACTTGCTCGAAGCCACGGGGTCGTTGAGAATGCGGTCCAAAGCGGCTTGAACTTCTTGATGGTTGGTGGCACCCGAACTTTTAAGGATGTCCAGCAGTCTTGGTGTGCCATCACTCGCAGCGTTGTTATTCAAATTGACAGTTTCAACTTGTCGACGAGGTGCGTTCTCCGTATGTTGCGGCGTGACTGGCGCGGCATCGGGTGGGCGAGAGACTCCCTCGCCTGCGCTGATAGTCGGCTGGGTGTAAAGTGGTGGCGCAAAACTTGGCGGTGCAAAAGCCCCTGACTGCTGCGGCAAACTACTGGTCTCGCTGTGCTGGCGGCTGTACATTCCAGAATCCTGGCTATGCGGGTTGGGCTGCGATTGCTGAAAGAATTCCTCTTCAACCTCCTGACCATAAATCTCGTCGGCGTCCTCCATCTCTGCGGCTCTGGCAAGAGACTCCTCTGCCTTAATCCAGTGGAGAAATGTAGAACGCAACTCGCTTATGCCTTCCTCGCGGCCGACACGACCCTCACGGATGTTACGCTGAATGCGCAAGATGCTTGGAAATAGTGAGGGTGAGAGCACTCCCTCGAGTACCAGAGCGCTGCCCAGCGGCATGCCTGATGAATAGCTCGTCATGAGTGCCTGATCGATTTGCTCTTGCGTGACTATGTCTGAATCAAGCAGTAATTCGGCCAACCGTTTTGAAGTCTGCTGAGTGTCTTCGCTGGAAGCGCCGATGTCCAGGAAGGTTCGCAGTGCGCGTCCGTCCTCGGCCGATTTGCGAAGCGCATCCACTGCGGCGCCTCGTGCGACCGTGCCCTCCCTTATGAGCGCTTGTGCTTCAAGAGAAGCCTCCAGTACGTTGTCGGTTACACAGCGAGAAACCAAAAGCGCCTGTCCAATCGGCACTCCGAGGCGCCTGGACACCTGAATCGCCTCGGTTAAATCGCCGGAAGTAATCACTCCAGCGTCGATTAGAAGCTCACCAAGCTTGATTTTATTGGCGGAAGAAGGCACGTTCGATTGGTCCTCGCTGCGACATGACAGGATGCTTACTGAAACCCTACCCATGCTGGAGTTTCGTCAATCAGATCGACAAATTAAATGCTACTGTCGTTCCACTCCTGGGCAAAGAACTGTTATAGCCGTTTGGTGTCAGACTTTCCTTTCTAACAGTTTTCTTCAAGGCGGCTATAATTGCACTGCAAAGGGTCCAATACTTGCGTATTTCGGCGGTTGGTTATGAAAAAAGATTTTTCGATGGTTGTGAAACCTGTTGGAGTTGCCCTGGCGCTCAGCATCAGCTGTTGTGGTGTCTCGCTGGCACAGGGGATGTCTGAGTACGCGGGAGTTACTTCTATTCCGAAGCCCATGCCGAAAACCAGTGGCATCGCAGGTGGTTTAAACAGTATCTATGGCGCGCCTGCCAAGCAAATGAACAATGCTGCACGAAGCGTTTCGACCGCAGGAAGAACCTCGTCCTCGGCTACTTCAGTTCGAACAGCTCAGGGCGCGCCAGCCAAGAAGGGCAAGCCGGCGATCATCATGTCTGGTGACTTACCCGGATCCGCAATCCAGGCACAGCGTGAAGCCGCGCTTGGAGTCAGCAAGGTCGCCAATGAGAGCTACAAGGCGGGACTGGATGCGAAAAGCAAAGGGAAGCTCGATGAGGCCGAGAAGGACTTCCGCAAATCCGTAAATGCACGCATGCAGTACTGGTCTGAGCGAGACCACAAAATTCCCGATATCTTCGTCGAACTCGGCGAAATTAATGCCGCGCGTGGCAACGATCAAAAGGCGGTCGAGGATTTGCAACAGGCTCTTGCGTTTTACAGTAAATTTCACGGTCCGGGCTCTGATCACCGGTTGAAACCGCTGCTTCTGCTTTCTGAGAGTCAGTTCAAACTTGGCGAAAAAGCTAAGAGTTACGAGTCGTATAAGCAAGCCTATCAGTTGGCAACGCGTGCGAAGTTGGATGCATACAATCCAGTTGTATTGCGCTTAAATACGGTAAAGAAAGCAATTGAAGTAAATAAATTCAGGGACGCATGCGAAATGTGCGAAATCGCCATGTCTAGTTCTGAAAAGCCTAAAATGAGTCAGGATCAGCTTCTGGCTCTTATGAACGACTATGCGACTGCGCTCAGAGGTTTAAATCGTACTCGTGACGCCGAGGAAGTTTTAGCCGAGGCGGAGAAGATAAAAGGCTCAGGACCGGCGTCGACACCGCAGCCGCCGTCCGGATCCGAGACGACGGCAAAGTAATCTTCAGTTTCAAAATTTCGGTGATCACGTCAACGTCCGATGGCTATATATCGGGCGCTAGATGGGCTTGACGAGCCACTGTTGTATTCAACAGTTACTTCGACGTGCCTCAAAATTACGATCTGGGAGTCGCCCCTAACCTGAGGTCCGTTGAATATGGACAATTCTTCTTCCGATTTTTCTCCGACAATATTCGGTCCGGTAACTTTTAAAGACTGCGATTCGGAAATGAAGCGCCAGGGGTTGGAACGTCTTCTCACCGCAGTTTATAAACGTGAAGTTGGAATCAATCTGTTGCTCGTGGAAAACGGCGCATCACAGACGGTGCTCGATAGCTTGAAGCATCGAAACATTGCAAACGTCGCCGATTCGATCATTGGTGACATTAAAGCAATGATTGGAGAAGCGGACGGGACTGAGCGACGCTGTCAGATTATGGAGCGCTACTATGGTCTCGATGGCATGAGACCGACGCGCCTTTCTGCTCTAGCAACTCGATTCAATATTTCCAGAGAACGGGTTCGACAGATTAAAGAGCGTTCCTTAATCTCTCTGCGCTATCGGAAACGAGAAATAGAGCGCCTGATTGTGGAGCACTCCTCGCGATTGCTATCACGCCGCGCGGTTGGACTGCAAAGTACCGAATCGCTGGTCGGTGAATTGGAACCTCGAAATCTATGCAGTCATGAGGCGCTCCTGATGATGCACGAGAGCACGGCACCCTGGACAATCGAACAATCTGCAATTTTAAACGCTGTCGACTCGTACAACCGAGCGCGCATTGTTGGTTGCGCCGGTAGTGGCAAAACAATTCTTGCATTGACGCTGGCTCGACGCTATGCCTGCGCCGGTGAGAGAACCGTACTGACCTGTTTCAGTCGCGCACTGGCTGATTGGTTGAGTTCGCTGCTACAAGGGCAGGAAAACTTGGAAATAATGTCTTTTCATTCTCTGTGTTTTCGCGTTGCTAAACAAGCCGGAATCAAAGTTCCGGGAGGGTGGAACAATCGTGTTTGGCTCGAAAAGTTTCCGGACACACTCTCCAAGGCAATCAAAGCAAACCCATCCTTGAAGTTTGACAATATCATTGTCGATGATGGTCAGGACTTTCGCGATAACTGGTGGCTTGCTCTGCAAAGCGCGATCAAACCGCGCGGTAGGCTATTATATTTTGTCGATGATAATAAGCTCTGCAACCCGATGCAGAATGAATTTCCCGACATCGATTTCGATTCTCATCTCTCGATAAACCTCAGAAGCCCGGCGATAATCTCGCAGCTGCTCCGTGTTTGCCACGCCTCCGAGCGACCCATGCGCTATGCTCGCAGTTTAAATGCACCGCTTGAATTTTACCGCTGTGACACAGACGACGAAGTTAAGTCTACTTTGAGTCATGTGTTCGTGGAGCTTGTGGAGAAAGGTCGCTATCAGGGATGTGATGTGGCAGTTCTGACCCCCCGAATCGCTCGCTTCTCATCAGTGGCGAACCATAAGCTGCGGTGCGGAGCCAGGCTGGTTCGCAGTCATTCGGACATGCCTGCTAACACTTTGTTGTCTCGCTCTCATGCTTTCAAAGGCTTCGAACGCAAATGCATAGTTTTAGTCGACCTGGACAAGAAATTTGCAGTGATGAACGATGATGAAATTCGGATTTTTGTGTATGAGACCTTCTCGCGGTTTACCGAGCGATTGATCATTCTTGGCGATGTCGAGGTCTGGAATCGTATAGTCTCTTTGAGCCCTCCAAATTCTGCTCGACATTATGCCGAGGCGCGCGAGCGCTGGCTTGATAGAGCTGCCGACATCGTGCCTGCAGTCTGCGAGCCTGTTGCAGAATTTTCTTGACGGACATCATATTTAGTGGCATGCTGATGTAGCGAAAGTGCCACCATCCCCGGTTCCCTTTTGTCGGTCATTGTCGATTACTTGATGTAGAAAGCGGTAGACGTAAGCATGGAATCTATCACGGTTTTTACTGCGTTATTTTTGGTCGTGCTTGCACTGTGTGCCGGCTACAGCATCATTCGCGAACTGCTTGGACTTTAGCGCTGCAAACTTTCGCTAGATGTTTTTGTACGCAAGTATCTCTTGCGCTTTGGTTCGATCACCGGTGCAATTGATCATGCGCGGCGCATCGAGAATATCGATTTTGAAGTTGTAACTCTTGTACAGTTCGACAATTCGATCGGTGGCTTGATTAGATACGACTACCGGACCTCTGTGTGCAGCGAGCCAGCGAGCCAGTCTCAATTGATCGTTCCAATCGAATCCTTCTTGCGAATACTGGGTGAATTCGACATCGTAGGGCGGATCGGCATATACGAAGTCTTTTGATGTGACATCGAGAAGCTCAAAATCGCCAAGTGCGAAATGCCAGTCTTGAAATATGTATCTGTAATCTCTGAAGTCGCGTTTGTAATTGATGTTTTTATACTTCCCGAAGGGAACGTTGAAGAAGCCCTTTTTGTTAAAACGGCAAAGACCGTTGAAACCGGTTCTATTCAAATAGTAAAAGAGCTCTGCAGCCATGCGGGAGTCTGCTCGCCCCTCTTCGATGAGACGGTTGAAGCTCTCGCGATGTCTGTAATAGGTAATTTCGTCGTTGCTCATTTCGAGCCCGATAATCATTCCACGCTTAAGCCAGGTATAGAAGTTGATGGCGTGAGGGTTGATGTCGTTGACCATCGCTTTGTCAGGCAATAAACCTAGCGTTACTGCAAGGCCACCGCAGAAAGGTTCTACCAATCTCTGGCGGCGGAACGAGTCGTACATTGGTTTCACATGCGATACCAGCCAGCGTTTACCGCCGGCCCACTTTAGAGGTGGTCTGATACCACGCTCGTTGGGGAGATATATCTCCGAGTGGCGAGGAACCGATTCGACCAAGTTGTTCCGATCCTTCCTGTGCGATCAAACCCGGGTGCGACAATCCGAGCTGTCGCACTATCATAATGCATCTATTATATTCGTTTTATTTATCAGTGATATTTGATAGTAATATATTCGATAAGTATTTGGTCGAATTTTGTTAATCGCGAGACTGGTAGCGCGATTGCGAGTGTCGATGCTTCTGTGGGTTGAGCCCCGGAATCATCATTAAGCCGCATTATCAGGCTCCGAAGTTCGACGGCTGTTAGTAGAGCGCTGGAGTTACCTTAGCGTTCCGACCAGCTCGATACGATGTTTTCCAACAGCTTTTGCTGGCAATCGAGCGGTGTTGAATCTGGTGGCACGGGCAGCCGGACGTAGCTGCCGTCCGGTTGCATAAATCTGGCGCGCAATGAATCAGTCAGATAACAATCGAGAAGTTGTTCGCGAATGTAGCGATTCAAGCCCGGATCTTCTATCGGGAACAGCACTTCTACGCGGCGGTCCAGGTTGCGCGGCATCGTATCGGCGCTGCCTATGTAGATCTCCTCATTGCCTGAGTTGTGAAAGAAAAAGATGCGGCTGTGTTCAAGGAAGCGTCCGACGATGCTGACCACGCGAATGTTCTCGCTGATGCCTTGAATTCCGGGACGCAGGCAGCAGACTCCTCGGATAATCAGATCAACTTTTACACCAGCCTGCGATGCTTCATACAGTAGCTGAATGATGCGTTCGTCAATGAGTGCGTTTGCTTTGAAAATTATGTGTCCGATCTTGCCATTCTTCTGGTGTTCGATTTCTCGGCGAATCAAACCTTCCAACCGTTCTCTCAAATTGATTGGTGCAACCAGCAATTTGCGATAGTCGGTTTTTGCTGAATAACCGGTCAAAAAATTGAATAAATCGCTGACGTCCGAGCCGATATTCTCGTCCGTGGTGAGCAACCCGAGATCCGTATAGGCGTGCGCCGTCACCGAGTTGTAGTTACCTGTACTCAGGTGTATGTAGCGTTTTATAGAATCGCCCGACTTTCTGACAATGAGCAAAACTTTGGCGTGAATCTTGAGACCGATAAGTCCATAGACCACGTGAACACCTGCACTTTCCAATGCTCTCGCCCATTCGATGTTGCTTTCTTCGTCAAATCTGGCTTTCAGTTCTACAACGACGGCAACCTGTTTTCCTTTTTCCATCGCTCGCAAAAGCGCCTGTACAACAGGAGAGTTGCGCCCGACACGATACAGTGTCATCTTGATTGCCAGCACATTCGGATCGTCCGCGGCTCTGTTGAGCAGGTTGACGATTGGTTGGAACGAATCATAGGGATGGTTGAGCAGAATGTCCCGGCGCGAAATCGCTGTAAACTCGTCCTCGTCGTGAGAGTCCTGGTTTAAAACTTTTGCTACATGCGGCACGAATTGCGGATATTTCAATTCTGGCCGATCGAGTGAGCCGATGTGTTTTAAGCTCGAGAGTGGAAAGTGACCTTCCACGAGGTAAACGTCACCGGGCTCGATTTGCAGGTTCGTCATCAAAATTTCAAGAACGTGCGCAGGCATAGCGCGATCGACCATCAGTCGAACCACGTCACCGAACTTCCGCTGGCGAAGACCCTCTTCAGTGGTTTCAAGCAAGTCGCTCGCTTCCCATTCCTGAATTTCAACCTCCGCATCACGTGTGATGTGGAAAGGATGCGCCTCGATAATGGTCATGCCCGGAAAGAGCGCGTCGAGATTGGCTTGAATGACTTCGTCTATCCAGATGTATTGTTTGACCGGTCGACTTTGATTCGTCGAAGGTCTCGCCAGAGGAATCAGCTGCGTCAAGCTGTCCGGAATTTTCAACCTGGCGAAGCGGACGTCTTTGCTGGTTTTGCGCACAGAGACCGCGAAGTTCAAACTTAAATTCGAGATGTGCGGGAACGGATGCCCCGGATCAAATGCCATCGGCGTGAGCACGGGGAAGATTTTCTGCAGGAAGTACTGACGCATATCGTCGCGCTGTTCGCTGCTCAGCTCGTTATAATTGACGATCTTGATGCCACTTTCGTCGAGAGCCGGCATAAGTTTTTCTTGCAAACATTTTGTACTTTCAGCGATGAATCGATTGACCTCGGCTTCAACGGCCTCTAGCTGTTCCAGAGGGGTTAAGCCGTCCGGACCCGCTGTGAGACTGCCTGCTTCAACCTGTCTCTTCAACCCGGCAACGCGGACCATGAAAAATTCGTCCATGTTGGAGCCGCAAATCGATAGAAACTTGAAGCGCTCCAGTAGAGGATTTCGCTCGTCCTGGGCCTCCTCTAAGACGCGCCACTGAAATGCCAGAAGGCTGAGTTCTCTGTTGATATAAAGTCTTGGGTCGGCAAGTGACGACACATTCGAAATCGCAATCGGCTCGAATGTATGGGCTATCGAGGGATGCTTGTCGACGTCGGTAGGCTGTCCCTGTGCCGTATTTGCTTGAACTTGAGGCTGAGTTGGTTGGGCGGGCACCGCGGCCTGCTTCTGGTCCGGCTCTTGGTCCGGCTCAAAGTTGCTTTCTTGTGTCAGTTTGGAGTCGTGGACCATTCTATCCGCTTTTCCGTCGGGCATCGGCTCAGGTGCGTTCGACGAACCATTGATGTCAGTTTCGATTTCGATTGTCTGTTCTGTTCCCATTCTATCCACTTTTGAGGTGAGCGGTCCGGCAAATAATCTCTGGTGATGGCTTTGTCGAACTGTAGGTGATGGATCCGGGTTCCCTGGTTTAACGCTGACCGGCTTGACTAGCCGAATTACCTGCTATTGAGTTCGTTTATCGGTCGCAAATTACTGACCGAGTGGGGCTTGATTGCCGCCATTAAGTCCGTTATTCATCATTTGCTGGACGCCCTGACGGAAGATGCCGCCCCACATTCCACCTTTACCGGTATCACCTGTGGTGCCGGTGTTGTTATTGTTTTGCATTAATCCGCCTGTCGCCTGGTTCAACAACGTCGAGCCAATGCCTCCACCACCAAGGCCTCCGCTGGATGTTCCAATCGGTGCCACGTTGAAGTTCAAAGAGCGAGGGTCCTGCGCCATCAAGCGTCCGGTGGAGTCTATTTCCACGTACACGGCTTGACCGGTTCTCATGTTCGTGACCATGTATTGTCCGGCTGGCAAACTGCAATTGCCCATAGGGATAAGTCCGGCAGTCTGGCATATCGCCGGAGCGCAGAGGTAGAAAACAGCTGCCAATACTGCCAGGCAGAGGGATGAGAGCATCAGCTTACGGTTTTTCATCGTGCAAATTCTCCTGGAGGTCTCGGCGACCCCGCACTGAATTGAGCCAGACCATCATTTTATGGCAGAAGGCGCTTTCTGTCCGGTTGTTGTGAGAGGTTGTTAACTCGAATGTGAGATGTTTAAAGCGTGGGCTCACCGGGCGCTCACTGGCGTTCAGTTTCTTGTGCGGGCGCAATCACCCCGGTTCGAATGTGGATGTCCCTCTGCGGGAAGGGAATTTCTATGCCTTCAGTCTTCAATCTTTCGAATATTTCATAATACAGATTGCTTTTCAGGACAAGAGGGCGACGAGTGAAGTCGCAAGTCCAGACCCACAAGTCGAATCGCAGGGCGCTGTCTCCAAAACCGCTGAAAATAAGCTCGGGTCTGGGATCTTTTAGCACGCCGTCATGCTTGCGTGCGACGTCCTCGATCAGCTCTTTCACTTGGCTGGGGTCGCTTTTATACGAAACCGTTACTGGTATCGTCAGACGGATGTTGGGCGAACTGTGACTCCAGTTGGTCACTTTCTTGGTGATGAACTGCGAGTTTGGAACTATGATTTCGATATTCTCATCGGTGAGAATCGTCGTCGCTCGAAAGGTTATGTTGGTGATATCACCTACGGTACCATCAACCTCAACACGGTCACCGATCTTCACAGGGCGCTCAGTAAAGAGGGTGACGCCGCTCACGACATTGGAAATCAGGCTCTGCAGACCTACAGTCAGACCCAGACCGATAGCACCCGCTATGATCGTCAGTGAGCTTAAGTCGACGCCTGCGCTTTGCAATATAACCAGGAAACCGATGCCGATCATCAAATAACGAACTACGGTACTGATACCATGTGTGGTGCCAATGTCGAGATTGGTTCTCGTTTCCGCTTGCTTGATGATGAAGCGCTGCATCTTGCCGGTTAAAATCAACAACAGTATCGTCAGCACTGCCAGATACAGGATCGACCACCAGGTCAAGCCCGTATTACCGACTTTCATAACTGGTTGCGAGAGGAGATTGCTTATGCTGCCCAGGTATTCCAAACTTCCCCTCCTTCTCTCCGTTGTACCGGCTCTCGACTGTTTCTGGGAAACGGCGCTCGTCAATCCTTACAACACTTAGAGCGTCGCCATTTCGATGTTGTCGAAATTTCGACGATAGTATTTCATGTAATCGACTTTTCTTTCGAGTGCATCGATGACCGCATGACTGAAATTTACGCCTTCGAATTTCTGTGCGCTGCCCAGTCCTCCGGGGCTGAAGACGTTGATCTCCATAATTTTCTTTCCGACGATATCGAGTCGAACGAAGAACATTCCGTCCTGCACCAGCTTCGGTCGCACCATCTCTGCCAGTTCGAGCATGTCGTCGGTAACTTCCGTTTGCGTAACGTTTCCGGCTGCTTGATGCAGTCCGTTTCCGCCATCCTCTTCGATGTGCTCACGACGAAAGGCCGCGACCTTTCCTTTGTAGCGAAGAGGCTGACCATTCATCAAGAAGAGCCTGGTATCACCTTTTGCCGCTTCCGGCAAATACTCTTGAGCGATTATATAACCCTCGTCGCATAGCGCATCGACGATCTGGTTCAGATTGGATAATTCGTTTTTCTTCACCAGAAAAACGCCTTGAGAACTCGATGCTTGCAACGATTTCAATACGATGTTGCCGCCCTCTTCCTTGGCGAACTGCTTTACCGCGGCTTTGCTCCGCGTGATAATTGTTCGCGGGCGAACCTCTTCGGGGAAGAGTTGAAAGTACATTTTGTTCGTCGCCTTGGCCAGACCATTGGGATCGTTGAGCACGATTACGCCATGTCTCATGGCTACACGTCCGAAGTTGATGCCAACATTTCTTGCCCAGGAGCGCGCCGCAATCTCCTGAGACGGATCGCTGCGAAGCAGCAGAATGTCCAGATCGTCGACGCAAATTTCTTCGGTCAGAGCCTTCTTGCTTTGTATGTCCGACAGATAGGAGGCTGCCGATTTGTAATTCTTTTTCGGCGCATGCTTAGCAATCGCTCGGATGCGATCGTCTTTGTCGTATTTGAAACCGTCAGCGTTGATGATCCAGGCTTCGTGTCCGCGATTGATTGCGGTCATGGCGAGGCGGCTGTTTGTGAAGCCGACTTCTTGAGTCATGATGTCGTTGACGAAGAGCGCAATTCTCACTGGCTCGCTCCCTCGTATAGCCGAGCGATCGGCGGAGTATGGATATGATTTAAACAGTTTCGCAGAAACCGCTTCAACCGAACTCATATGTTATGCGGATATCGCCGGTTATTTCAATGTGATATCGAGTTTCGAACGAAAAACAATCGATCGAGACGTCAAAGCGGTCGACTGGTTTCGGTTTGTAAGTTGCCCCCTCATTGTTTACAATTGGCTTCTCTTCGAGATTACTACCGTTCTTCGTGGTTTCTAAGACCGTGGGAGAGCGGAAAGGTACTTAATGCGAGTTCTACCTGGTAAACCTTATCCCCTCGGCGCGACCTGGGATGGCTTGGGCGTCAATTTTGCGATCTTCTCGGAAAACGCCAGTCGCGTTGAGCTGTGCTTCTTCGACTCTCCCGACAGTCGTGTGGAATCACATCGTGTGATTATGCCCGAGTATACGAACCAGGTCTGGCATGTCTACTTAAAGGATGTTCAGCCCGGTCAGGTTTACGGCTACCGAGTTTATGGACCTAATAACCCCAAAGAGGGTTTTCGGTTCAATCCATACAAGATTCTCATTGACCCATACGCTAAGTTGATTGCACGACCTCTTGTATGGCATGAGAGTCTCTACGGCTACACTATCGGGCATAAGGACAAAGACCTCAGTTTCGACAAACGGGACAGCGCACCATATGCGCCACTGTGCGCCGTAGTCGACGATGCTTTTACCTGGTCGAACGACGCTCGTCCGAACACTCCGTGGTACAAAACCGTTATCTACGAAGCACATGTAAAAGGGCTTTCCAAGCTACACCCGTTGATTCCGGCGGAACTGCAGGGCACATACATGGGTCTGGCGTCCGAGCCTGTGATTCGACATCTAAAAACTCTAGGCGTCACCGCAATCGAATTGATGCCGATTCATCATCGCGTCGATGATCACAGGCTGGTCTCAGCCGGAATGGCTAATTATTGGGGCTACAACACACTTTCGTTTTTTGCTCCGGACATTCGATATTCACGTCCGGGAAGTTCTTTGAACGCCGTTCAAGAATTCAAAATGATGGTTCGTACCCTTCACGCGGCCGGAATCGAAGTGATACTGGATGTGGTGTACAACCATACGGCTGAAGGCAGCGAACTCGGACCCACTCTTTCATTTCGTGGAATCGACAATCTTTGTTATTACAGAACGCAGCTCGACGAGCGGCGCTACTATATGGACTATACCGGTTGCGGCAACACGCTCAACATGATTCATCCGAACGTGTTGCAGTTGATCATGGATAGCCTGCGTTACTGGGTCGAGGAAATGCACGTTGATGGTTTCCGATTTGACCTTGCCAGTGCACTTGCTCGAGAGTTATTCGATGTTGATAAACTGTCCGCGTTTTTCGACGTCATTCAGCAAGATCCGGTAATTTCTCGCGTCAAACTGATTGCAGAACCTTGGGATCTCGGTATGGGTGGTTACCAGGTGGGCAATTTCCCTGTTCTCTGGACGGAATGGAATGGGAAATATCGTGACACCATACGCCGCTTCTGGCGCGGGGATGCCGGCGAACTCGGGGAAATGGCGACTCGGATGACCGGTAGCAGCGATCTATACGAACACAGCGGAAGAAGCCCCCACGCCAGCATTAACTTTGTCACCGCCCATGATGGCTTCACTCTGAATGATCTTGTTAGTTATAACCACAAACATAACCTGGCCAACTTGGAAAACAACAGGGACGGTGAGGAGCACAATAGCAGCTGGAACTGTGGTGTCGAGGGCGTTACCTCGGATGAAGATGTCATTGCGGTTCGGCTACGCCAGCGCAAAAATTTCATCGCCACGCTGATGCTTTCGATCGGGGTTCCGATGATAAGCGGTGGTGATGAACTTGGACGGACTCAATCAGGTAATAATAATGCGTACTGTCATGATAGCGAATTGAGCTGGACGCATTGGAACCTGGACGAGAATGACAAGGAATTTCTCCGCTTCTTCAAGACGATCGCGTCAATCAGAAAGTCTCAACCGGTTTTGCAGAGGCGGCGGTTTTTCCGGGGGCGCGTTGGAAGCGTCGCTGAAAATATTCGTGATGTAATCTGGCTCAATGCCGACGGTTCCGAGATGACGCAAGCTGACTGGCAGCAGAGCGACCGCCGATATCTTGGTGTCATATACGATGGCAAAGAGATCGACGATTTCGATGAGGAAGGTAACCTTCTTGTTGGCAGCAGCTTGTTGATCTTGATGAACGCATTTTGGAAGGATATCGAGTTTACTTTGCCGCCCAGAGAAACAGAGTCTTACGCGCGCTCCAGCATCTTCCTGGCTGACAATCTATGCTGGAAACTTCTTGCCGAGACCTCCGGAAATCTTTCTCCCAGTTGCTGGGAATTGAGTTCGATGTTTCTTCTGGAAGCACGCAGTTTGGCAGTGTTCGAACTCGGCGCGAAGGACGAAAACCTGCCGTACAGCTCCGAACTCATTCACTAGACCATTCCAATCCAATTATTCAAATGACTGTATGTCTCGGGCACGTTCCAAACCGGTGATGCTTCGGCTGAACTACTCTCGCGGCGTCTGTCCAAGCTCGTTCTCAATAACGTTAGTTCCAAACACCTTTTGAGTTTTAATGATAAATGGCAGGCAGAGCATAAACGATAGCAAACCCTGCATTAGGCAAGCCTCGAGAAGATCCAGTTCGTCTGAGAACAAAAGCTTATCTTTGAAGAACGTGGCAACCAGTGCAAAAGTTATCGCTGGCACCACGCATGGTGTCAATGAAATAAGCCACCTTGGTTGGTTGCCCAGCAAAACACGAATTGCGATCGCTTTGGCGATGTCCGGATTACGAACGTCAGACATCGAGAGCTTCCGAAGGTTTTGGGCAACTACGAACATTATGGCAAAGTAGCCGCTTATCGCTAAAAATAGAAAAGTTACGAGGATGAATGCCACAGCGAAGATAAACAGGAACAGACCCTGATCCGTAAGTGACCCGGTCCACGATATATTGAGCACCGATGGAAGTACCAGGTTCATATTTAGTACTACTGCGATCATCTGCGAAATCGCATAAAGCGGCGAGCTGAATGGATACTCAGGTCGTTTCGTCGGAATATTTTGTTGCGGAAGCTCTTTGACCAAAGTAAAACCAAAACGAACTCATAAAGTATTCTACCAGCCTCTAGCCCCAGTAGATAACCCTTTCAGCATATTTGCAGGAGCTTTCAATTCGCTTCCAAAGCGGATTCCATCTGGATTGATATCAGTCCGCTTGCTGCACACTTTCGAGGCAAAACGCGGTTAGAGAAGGTGATTTATTTTCGCCAGGAATACTAGAGTGCCAATCCCCGCCGTCAACAACAAAATTGCGATTACGAATAAAATCACGAGTTTTGATCGTGGGCAGGTCGCAGGCAAGGGGCGCGCAGGTGTCTGTTCATTCCGGAAACATTCTTTATTCCTGATCAGTTCAGCTGCACTCTTCAGCATCTCGAGCATTTCATCTGCTGTTTGAAATCGATCTTCCGGATTTTTCGCTACCGCTCTGGCTACTATCTCTTCCAAGATAGGAAGGAAACTGCGTCTTGGTGCTGCTTCCGACAGGGTCGGCGGTGGCATCATCACATGCATGCTCATGGTTTGAAGAGACGTTTTCCCTAAGAAAAGTGGTTCGCCAGTCAACAACTCAAACATAATGCAGCCAGTCGAGTAGATGTCGCTGCGGGTATCAAGGTGTTGTCCTTTCACTTGTTCCGGACTCATGTAGACCGGGCTTCCAACAATGTGACCGGTTTTTGTGATTGGGCGGGCCGGTTCGACCGGTATCGCCAGCTTGGCTAACCCGAAGTCTAAAATCTTGACGGACGGGTTGTCGCTTTCGATCTCGTCGACCATGATGTTCGCAGTCTTCAAATCCCTGTGTACAAGAGCGTTTGCGTGAATTGCCCTGAGCCCTTCGCATATCAGGATTGCGATTTGAACAGCCTTACCCGCAACGAGCGGACCTCGCTCCTGGACTGCTCGGCGGAGGGTCGAACCGTCGACGAATTCCATCACCATGTATGGGCGTTCGTCGGGCGTCATGCCGAAGTCGTACATCTGGACGCAATTTTCATGTTTTACTGCGCAGGCGGCGAGCGCACCGCGATGAAACCTGCGCAGTTCCTCATCAGAAACAATCTGCTCAGTCAGAACTTTGATTGCGACTGGTCTTCTCAGAGCTCGGTCATTAGCCTTGTAAACTGAGCAAGAACCGTGTTTGGCCAGGCATTTGATTAATTCGTATCGCCCGGCTAGTGCATGATCTGAGTCGTTATTGGTTGATAAATCTACATCCGTGGTCATGGTCGTGTGCCAAAGTAACAAACCCTGTCTCAAGTCGAACACGGGTGCTGGGCCGGGTGGAAAGAAGACAGAGGTTTAGGATTAGTAAGTTCGAAATGCGAAAGAGGCCAGCACCTTATCCATAATTCTATTTATAGAATGTGGCTAAAAAGTACCTTGACAGCCTGCGGATTTAATTTTTGCCTGAGGCTCCAGCCGTTTCCGTGTGTGAATTAGTCGGTGGTTCGGTGACGGTTAACCAGTTTAACTGTTTGATCGGTTTCGCTTTCTCGTTGCCGATGTCCAGCAAGGCTCCGGAATCTGGATCTCTAATCCAGCTTTCTTTCCATGGACCCATGTCGGTGTAGAGGAGGTCTTGCACTCCGAGTGCCACCATATCCGATGCAAACTTTTGCAGAGTAATCCAGCTTTTGCTTTCCACCAGAATCGGTGCGCCGCTCGAAAGGTGTCCGATTGCTCTTCGTAAATACTTGCCCTTATCTTTGAATACTTGTGCGTTCCGGTCTTTTACGATCGTGAATTGTTGAAACAAACATCCGCCCTTTCGGGCTATCTTATCGAGATATTGCGGGGTGAAACCGGCACCGTTATTGGTATCAATAAGTTTGAACTTCCCTCCCAAAATTTCAAGCGCGCCGCCCAGTTTTGGATTGACCCGGTTGTGAACTTCGCCGTTAAAGACCAGCACACCGATTGGCTTTTCATCGGCTGTGACAAAACCAGCGGGAATGGCAACAAGGATTTCCGGATTTTCGCGTTTCGGTTTTTCAACCGTAAAATTTACCGATGCTCCGTTCAAAAGTACAAAAAGATATTTCTCTCCGGATGGCGCAGTTCTAGTCTCCAAACTGAGCGGATTTGCTGCCATAACCGGCATTCCGCAGCCAACAAAGAACACTGCGGCGAGTAAAGACGAAAGTTTAGTACGATGCAAATTCAATTACTTTGCATATTGTTCTGCGAGATCTCCGATGATTGGCAGCTTATACATCTCGCGTTGATTTGCCTTGAGCATCAGCACTACGCTCACGATGAACCAGACGGCGCAAATGCCGAACCACGCCAGACCGCTGATAATCGCGAAAATCCCTCCAAGTACAGGAATCGCAGACAACAGTCCCACGATGTACACGGCGATATTGCCGACGACAAGGACGCCCAATAGCATCAATGATTGAATTGCATGAAAGCGAACGAACAGGTTTGCTTTGGGCTCTGTCATTAGCCAGACGATGCCCGCAATAAGGCTGAACATCGGCACCGGCAAGTAACAGATAAGTGCGGCGACGTTGTAGTCCAAACCCAATGTCTGTGTGGTTCCGACTAATTCATGCTTGGTTTTGTCCGGAAATTGATTGTTCATGACCCTGCCTTAGTACCTATTGGGGAGCCCCATTCACTTCCGTGATTCTACGCGAATTCGGTGGAAATTAGCCGAAAAACTTGAGATGTCAGCATGTCATAATTAACCTGAGATGCTGTTTGCTGGTGTTTAACAGCGTTTTAACTGACCTCGTTCGACCGCCAGGTGAAAGAAGGATTCAAGATAGTGAAACGATTTGTCGCTTGTTCTCTGTTAATTATGCTCGGAATGGGTTTCAGTCCGCTGGCGGCGTCTGCTCAATTGCTCACTTCTCCGTCAAACGAACCCGAGGTCGCTGAGCCGAAAAAAGAAGATCCTGTGGTGAAAAAGGAAGAAGCGAAAAGCGATGGCTCGTCCGATTCGAAGGATGAGAAAAAGGCGAAAAAAGCGAAAGAAAGTTCGGATAAGGCTGCGAAAAAGGCTGCTGCTGCTGCCAAGAAGGCTGATGCGGCGGCAAAGAAAACCGCTGAAGAAGCGAAGAAAAACAGCGACGCGTCCGCAGACACGTCGTCCTCGGCAAAACCCAATAAAGCGGGGCGACCAGACGACCGGATGCAAACTCCTGATGCGGAAGACATAAAACTTCTTGAGCAAAGGCTCGAGAAGAAAGCCGCTAAGAAGTCTAAGAAGGATGAGAATGATTCTTCTAAGAAGGCGGATAACAACACGGATAAAAAGGCGGACGATAAACCTACGGACAGCAAGGGTACGAAAAAAGCATCTGAGGGGGACGACAGTATAGGCACCGAATCCGGTGATAAGCCTGTTAAAGCAGATAAGGTTCCCTTCGGTAAACGCATGGCTTCGTTTACCTGTGGAGCGGTTTTAGGTTATCCGGTAGCTATGGCAAAACGAAGCGTGTACCAGACGAGAAATGGCACTCGTGATTTCGTCGGGGAAACTCGCAACCCCTTCCTTCTGATACCGGCTGTGGTGGTGAGCGCCCCCTATGGATTTGTAGGTGGTTTTTTTGAAGGCGCTCAGTATTCAGTAATGAATAGCTGGAAAGCCAGTGGGGAAGAGCCGTTCAGCAAAGAGACCTTCAGTCTCGACGACGATTAAGAGGTTAAAACTAAACCGTCGGTCTGATGTGTTCTTGCGTGACACGAATTGCTCGGCGACGGCTTAGCTCCGTCACCACATGAGAGAGTATAGTCTCGATTCGAACGCAACCTACCAGGTGGTCGTTTTCGTCAACTACTGGTAAGTTCTTCAATCCGTGCTCTCGCATTGTGTTGACCGCACATGCGGTTCCCTCGCCTCGTTTTATAACTATCGGTTCGTGTCCCATGATGTGGTGCACGCGGACGACATCATCCTGTCCGACCTCGAATGTGGAGGCCGCTTCAATCGTCCTGAGCAGATCACTTCTGGTGACGACCCCGACTACTTTGTCCGAGGCGTCAAGGACGCAACAGAAGTCGAGGCGATGCTGACAAAAAAGTTCTAAGATGCCGTCCAGAAAATAATCGGTTCGCAACACTTCGCCTGGAACCGGCTCCATCACATCTTCAAGAGAGAGGGTATCCAACACCTTGCGCACATCCGGTAGGTCTTTCCAGACGTTGCGCCGACGCCTGACTGCTTTGGCAATCGCGTCTCTGAGCGGACCGAGATTCGCAGACATTTCCGTAAACAAACTTCTGCCCATGGTGACCACAAGGACGTTAGAACGTGCGCGTACCGAGGCATTTCTACTCCTGCTCGTAACAAGCGCGGCCTCTCCGAAGAAATCCCCTGGACCCAGAACCGCTACCACCTCCTCAGAGCCCTTTTCCTGATTGTAGGTTACAACTTCGACATCACCCATCTCGATAACGAAAAAGTCCGTAGCCGGATCTCCCTGTTTAAATATGTAGTCACCCGCGCCGTAGAATGCTCGTGATACCGCCCGTGATGTGTCTGTTTTCACATAGACCAGGTCGCGTGGGAAAACCAGATCGCAGAACCATTCGATTCCAACTTTAATGCGCTGCACCATTGATGGTAGCTTGAACAGGTAAATCGCGCGCCACATAAACCAGGCGATAAAACCTGAGAATAACATGCCCTGAATTTCGGCTACAGCATTGTGTCCGCCGATGGCGCAAAGGCTGCCTTGTGAAATATGTGAAAATGGCTTGGTCGGTTTTCCATTGATGGTGTTGACTATGTTGTGAGCGAGTTGCACTCCCTGGCGCTCCGCAAACTGGGCAACCGGCGGGCTCAATTGACCGCTAGCTTCGTTGGGAACTGCCGCACAATCGCCGATCGCCCAGACATTTCGGAAGCCCGGAACGTTCATATCTTTTGTTGTAGCGATCCGTCCTTTGATGTTCTCTACGGGCAGCCTCGCGACCAGAGGGTGCGGCGTGGTGCCAATGGTGCAGACAATGGTGGCAGAGGGGATCAGTTCTCCGGAGTCCAGAGTCACTCCTTCACGCGATGCCTGCACAGCGCGCACGCCGAGGTGAAATTTCACTCCGTGTTTTTCCATCTCGCGCTGCGCGAAATCCCGAAGGCTGGAATTGACTTCCGGTAAAATCTGTTGTCCAGAGTGAATCAGATTCACGGTAATCATGTCGCCGGTGAGCGTTTCGAAGAACTTGCTCGACTTTCGCACAAATTCATTTATTTCACCGGCTACTTCGACGCCACTGAATCCGCCACCAATTACGGTAAATGTCAGATACCAGTCTCGCTTGCGCGGATCGTCGCAAACTTCTGCCTTCTCCATCATATCGATGATGTGGGCCTGCAGCTTGAGCGCGTCTCCCACATTTTTCAACGGGAATGCTTGCTCGTCCATTCCGGGCACGATTCCGAAATTAGCTCTGTTGCCGCAGGCGATTACGAGATGGTCGTAAAACATTTGTCTGCGTGTGCGATCGTAGGCCTCGTACTCGATGAAGTTCTTTTCGAGATCGACGTTGATCACTTCTTCCGTGCGGCACTTCACGCCATGCAGGAGCTGGCGGAGCGGTGCCGCGACGTGTTTTGTCTGAATCGCAGCAGAAGCGACTTCAGCTAGAAGTGGATGAAACACCATATGATTTTCCCGATTGAACACAACCAGTCGGTAGTGTTCTTTCGGGAGAAGTTTCCTCAGCGTCTTTGCGCATTTAACTCCGGCGAATCCGCCGCCGAGAATCACGATAGTCGCTTTCGACATATGAGGTTTGCCTCATGGTGTTAGTCTGAACCACCTAGCGATTCAGTGTTTTTCAAGTTCTCCGAGGTATCCTGGTCACCGGGACCTCCCGAGCCGTTGGAATCGGTCAGGAAAGTTTCTTCCATCCAGCGATCCGGGTTTTTCGGATCGTCTTCAAAGCGAATGTCTTTGGGTAGCGACGGATTGAAGAATTGCGCGCGCTTTATATCTTCTCGTGCCAAAATCGACTTCCCTTCTTTGTGCCAGAGAAAGGCGCGCGCCATGTAATAGTTTGCCTGGTTTGGATCGATTCTGATGGCGTCCTCTAAAGCTTGCATGGCGAGCCCATTGCTGCCGAGCTGCATTAAGGCTTTTGCTTTGTGATAGAAAAGATCAGAATTTGTCGGATCTAGTTTTAACGCTGCATCGAAATCCTCGAGAGCTTGCTTGGCGTTTTTCAACTTGTAGTATTCACGACCTCTGCTCTTCTTCAAATCTGCGTTGTCCGGATCGTATTGAAGCGCTTTATCGTAATCTTTGACTGCATCTTCCGGTCTGGATATGCCACTGAATGCGGTGCCACGATGAATGTAACCAACATTGTAATCAGGAGCCAGCTCGATAGCGTAGCTGTAATCTTTCAGGGCATCCTCGTTCTTTCCGAGAACTTTCATGATGTCGCCGCGCCCGATGAGGGCGTTGACGTTTTTCGGATCGTGCTTAAGGGCCTGGTTGTAGTTTGTCAGAGCGACATCATTTTTACCAGTCGCCATGTAGGAATCACCTAGCCCGCGATAGGCATCAGACAGTTTCGCATCCAGAGTAATTGCTTTTTGAAAATCTTCAATTGCTTGTGGATGGTTGTTTAGCTTGGCGCGAGTGATGCCACGCGACAGATAACCGGCGGCATTGTTAGGGTCATACTGAATTGCTGCGGTAAAATCCGCTTCGGCCAGTTGATATTTTTTCTCTTCGAAGAAACACTGACCTCTGCGCATAAACGCGCGCGGATCGGTCGCTGCCATGCCGATTGACATATCGAACGACTGGATCGCGTCAGCATAATTCTTCTCTTTCATCTGTTGGACGCCGGCGTCGTAATAGCTTCCCGCTGTTTCACCGTCGGCCCAGGCCGGTAGGCTTGAAAGTGCAAGCATAGAGCCGCTCACGACAAGCCCCGCCATAACTTTCTTGTTCCAGCTTTTGTCAAACATCAATTTTAGCCCTCCCGGCACCCCTATTTCTGTTATCGCACCGATTTGCATCGATCGATGAAGTCGTGTTCGATTTTGTTTATATGCCACGCTAGTCGGTGGTCAAACGACACGAGACGGTGAGCTCTGCTGTAGCCTGAGCGTAATCCGAGACTTTGACTTCGACCGGCTGCGTCTTCCAGATGCGCTCGCGATATTCGCGAATTGATCTATCAGACGAGAAGTACCCCATTCGGCTGACATTTAAAATGGACATCTTCGTCCATTTAGTTTTATCAAGATAGGTCCGACCGAGATCTCGTTGACAGTCGACGTAAGCCTGATAATCGGCGAGCAGCATAAAGTCGTCGCGGCTCAGCAACGAATCGACGATCGGTTTAAACAGATCGCGATCGCCTTCGGACCACATTCCCGACACCAACTGATCGAGTACCATCTTCAAGTCTGCATTGTTTTCATAATATTGTCTCGGGTTGTATCCGGAGAACTTGAGGGCATCAACCTCCGCTTCGTCGAGGCCGAATAGGAAGAAGTTTTCTGCTCCGACCTTTTCGCGGATCTCGATGTTTGCACCGTCCATGGTGCCAATTGTGAGCGCACCATTCATCGCAAACTTCATGTTACCTGTGCCGGATGCTTCTTTCCCAGCAGTCGATATCTGCTCGGATACGTCAGCCGCCGGGTATATTTTTTGCGCGAGAGAGACGTTGAAGTCCGGGAGGAAGACGACCTTCAAAAGCTCGTTTACATCCTTATCGTTATTTACGACGTCGGCGACCGAGTTGATGAGTTTGATAATCAGCTTCGCAATGAAATAACCGGGAGCTGCCTTTCCGCCGAATATGAACGTTCTCGGCGGGAAGTCAGTAGGCTTGTTATTCTTCAGATAGTTGTATAGGCTGATGATGTGGAGAACATTCAAATGCTGACGTTTGTATTCGTGGATCCGTTTGACTTGAATGTCAAAAATACTTTCCGGATTAACGATTATGCCGGTCGCCGAGCGTATAGTGCGTGAGAGGCGCTCTTTCTGGTGCACTTTGATTTGACGCCATTCATCATGGGCGTTGGTATCATCTGCAGTGGCTTCCAGTTTTTCGAGCTCGTCCAGATGTTTGAGCCAGGTATCGCTTCCGATTCTCTTGGTGATGAAGCTGGACAGTTCCGGGTTGCTCAGCGCCAGCCAGCGACGCGGGGTAACTCCGTTTGTCACATTGGTGAATTTTTCCGGATATAGCTCGTAAAAGTCGTGAAGAACTCTGTTCTGCAAAAGTTCAGTATGAAGCTCAGCCACACCGTTTATGGTACTGCTTCCGGCGCATGCCAGGTTCGCCATGCGAATGTAGCGTTCACCATAATCATCGATTAAAGACATCCGTCTCAGCAATTCGGGATCATTCGGTCTCTGTTGACGGACCGTGTCTAAGAAGCGTCGATTGATTTCGTAGATTATTTCCAGATGACGCGGTAGCAGTCGCTCAAACAGCGAAACCGGCCAGCGTTCGAGCGCCTCCGGCAGGAGTGTGTGGTTTGTGTATGCAAAAGTTTTCTTAGTCACTTCCCAGGCGTGATCCCATTCGAGATCTTCTTCATCCACGAGAAGTCGCATCATCTCAGCGATCGCGATCGAAGGATGAGTATCATTCAATTGAATGACAAATTTTTCGTGGAGAGTTTCAGGAGATAAGCCAGCATTTTTATGAAAACGCAGAATCGTTTGAAGACTGCAGGATACGAAGAAATATTGTTGTTCGAGACGAAGCTGCCGGCCTTGAGATACGTTGTCGTTCGGATACAGAACTTTTGAGATGTTCTCTGAAACGCATTTGTCCCCTACCGCGCCGAGGTAATCGCCCATATTGAAGATTTGGAAGTCGAAAGCTCGTGGCGCTTCTGCTTTCCAAAGACGAAGTGTATTGGTAGTTTCAGTGCCATAGCCTGGAATGGGTGTGTCGTATGGAATTCCCATCACTTCGCGCTGTGCTTCCCAACGCACTCTGTATGCGCCTTTTTCATCCATGTAGCTCGTCGTTCTTCCACCGAACTTGACGATCATCGATTCGTCCGGCTTTGCCAATTCCCATGGATTGCCGTTGTGTAACCATCGGTCTGCAACTTCTACTTGCCAACCGTTCTTAATCAACTGGTCGAATATGCCGAATTCGTAACGGATTCCGAAGCCGATAGATGGAATGTTTTCTGTGGCCATTGAATCGAGGTAACACGCAGCGAGGCGTCCTAAGCCTCCGTTGCCCAGACCGGGTTCCTCTTCGTGATCTATAAGTTCATCGAAATCGAGGCCGGATTCCTCGCATGCCTTTCGCATGTCATCAGTGATACCGAGGTTCAGCATGTTATTGGCCAGGTGTGGTCCGAGCAAAAATTCCGCCGAAAGGTAGCACACGACCCGGGCCTTGTGCTCTAGATAGCTCTCCAGCGTGTTGATCCATCGGTGCAGGAGGCGGTCTCTGACAGTCAAAGATAGCGCCATGTAATAGTCATTGCGACTGGCGATTGCCGGGAACTTGCCAAGTCCATAGTACAGGTTGTCAGCCATTGCTCGACGCAGAGTTGGAATACTCCGACCCGTTCTGTCGTCTTCTACGGACACGCCGACGGTGCCTTCTACTTGTCCCATGACAAATATCCTCTCCGGGAAACCATTAAGTGGAGAATTATATTCGTTCCTGTTTGTCAATAAATTAGAAATACGCTGCAATCAGCCATTTGTCGTCGAAAACGTACAAAAATGTAAACATACCCTGACCGGCGCCACTGGCCTGATAACCTTCTCGAAGGTGCTCGACGTGTGCTATCGACTAATGACTTCGATGTCTTTGTAATTTACTACGTCGTCAAATCGGGGGATTTGTTAATGTCTAAAAACAGAAATATCAAGCGCGCGATGCGGAAACTCGGTTTAGTAGCCGTTACTTGTGCTCTCTCCGCTGGTCCTTCCCACGCACAGATGAACTGGACCCAAGTCCCCAACTACATCGATGTGCAGGGGCGAATGACTACAGTCGAGCAAACGATCATGGAATCGCTTGCGGCCGGCAGGCTAACGGCTACCCAGGCGGATAGTTTTAAAAATGCTCTGGAGCAAATCAAATTGCAGGATAAAGCGTACAGAGCCGATGGCAAGCTCAGTATGTGGGAGCGCGTGAAAATCGTAATGGATCTGGATAAGCTTAGCGCAAGTATTCAAAGTGGTTTAACCGATCGCAAGGTTGCCATAACTGACATCAACGGACACGAAGCAGACATTGAGAGAGTCATTCAAGAATCTCTTCTCAGCGGGCGTTTGACTAATCTCGAAGCTCTTGGTTTTAAGAAATCCCTTTCTGATATCAAGGCTAAAGAGCAAACCTTAAAAGGTGATGGCGCGCTTTCTGCCAATGATCTCTTGCTGCTGTCGCAAGATCTCGATAAGCTCTCGGCAAACATTGAGCAGAGCTTGAGAACGCGTGTGATCTCAGATCCGAATATCGATTCTAAGCAAACAGAAATAAAAAATCGCATCAGTCAGTTGTCTTCTACCGGACGAATCCCGGCGCAGCAAGCCGAACTTTTCAATCAAGAGCTAAATCGAATTATCGCTCGAGAAGCCTCCTTCAAAGCATCCGGAAACGCTCTGGATAACGAGGAGAAGTTGACGCTGGCGCTTGAACTCGAGCGTTTGCGCGGGCAACTCGATCGGTTTGAACCTGAGTCCAGCTCAACGTCGAATAAAGGGATTGACGAGCAACAAGCCGAAATCAAGAAAGCAATTGAGGATGCGAAGATTTCCGGACGACTTTCTGTCCAGGACTCCAATGACTTGCTTCAGGAATATGCTCGAATCGAGGCTTTGGAAGCCATGTTCCGCGCAGACGCAAAGTTGTCGGATAACGAACAGTTGACGTTGAATCGCGATCTTGCAGCCCTGAACAAAGCGGTGACTGACATTTCGAGCAGAACTCAACCAATGAGTCTCGCCGATCGTAAGACTGCTCTCAAAACAAAAATCGTCGATGCTCAAAGCGCTGGCCGAATAAAACCTGAGAGCCGCGCCACTGAATTTCTTGACGAATTCAGCAGACTTGACGCCAAGGAAAACTTCTACAAGCAAGATGGTTCGCTGGACAGCACGGAATCTCTAATTATCGCCAACGATATCGATGCGCTCAGCGCGAAGGTCGAGAGCTCGTTGACTGCGCTGCCCAGCCCCGCGCAACAAAAGGATTCTATCGAACGCACGATGAATGATGCTCTGGCATCCGGGCGACTGGAGCCGGCCAAGGCTGACGAACTTCGCCAGGAGATTCAGCGGATTGCATTTCTGGACAGCGCTTTTCGTGGCAACGATGGGGTACTTGATGAACGTGAATCCGTCGCGCTCCACAAAGAGTACAACAACCTAGAGGCACGTTTAAATCGCGCGCTGCCTGCGCTTCCGGATATCGATACCATTCAAGCAGATATCGAGCGACGCCTGGCCGAAGGTCAGGCAAACGGTTCGATTGATGCTACCAATGCAGCCGCGATGAAAAAAGAATTTGATCGTATAGCCACTGTTGAAGCCTCATTCCGCGCAAGCGACCAGGCACTTTCCGAGTGGGAAACAATGGCTTTGAAGCGCGATCTGGACAGACTAACTTCGGACATAGAGCGTGTTGCGAAAACAGAACCGGTCACGACTGTTGATCTGAGTGGCGGTTCCTCGGACATTAATGGGCACTGGGCTCAGAAGTACATTGCGATTTTGCAGAAGCGTGGTACCATCGGCGGTTTTCCTGATGGTTCATTCAAGCCGGACCAGGGCATCACGCGATCTCAGTTTGCGGCAATCGCCGTCAAGGCGCTAGGATTACCGCAGGGAGGACGAGAAGTCGAATTCCGAGACCTGCCCAAAACTCACTGGGCTTACAAAGCGATTTGCTCTGCTAGCGATGCCGGTCTTGTTGGCGGATTTCCCGATGGATCTTTCCGTCCTGAGGACAAGTTAACCAGAGCCCAGGCGCTGGTTATCCTGGCAAAGGCGATAAACAAAGGTTCAAGCGACACATCTGTGCTCGATAAGTATAAGGATGGCACCGGGGTGGCCGCCTGGGCTGCTCCGAGTGTCGCGAAAGCGGCGTCTGCCGGAATTATTGTCAACCACCCTGACCCCTATCAGATCCGACCGGCGGATCTTGCCACTCGCGCTGAGGTAGCGGCATTGACCTATCAGACAATGGCGAACCTTGGTCAAAAACTGCCGCGGGTCCGCATCGGCTTGGAAGCCAGCGGTAATTAACATGGCGGTGTGGCTCTAAAGTCAATAGAATCAAGAGCTTCAGGTTTCTCACCCTCCCCCATCACCCTGGAGGGGGGTGGGAGAGCTCTTTGTTTATCAGGATTTTGATAGATTAAAGCGCTCGACCAACAATTAATAAAGCGCTGTCTCTTAGTGCCGGTCCTGAAACTTTCGAGAAGGTAAGTAAACTCTGGCAGGGTAACCTACTTCCATTGTCGCGAGTCTTTCGTTAGTCTGGGGAAAGCTTTGAATAGTCGAAGTCACTTTTCCTGGTGAAAACGTCTGCTGTGGCAGAGAGTTTATGAAAGACGAGAAAGACTATGGAATGTTCTGTTCAGTCGCCGTGATTTTGTTGGCGATAACATTCGGCTGCAGTCTCGTTCTTTATATCGATCAGCAAGCCATCGTCGATTACAAGCTCGAATGCGCTCTTCAAGAATTCGAACAGAAGTTCTTGGGTCAGCAGAAGACCGTCAAGCAGCGTCCAGTTGCGACCGTGGAAGAAGCTATTCCTACGGGCATGATTCAGTCTATGGTTCTCCAGTAGAAACTGCTGGTCTGATTCACTCCGCGGCAGATTTTTGGCGGTATAAACCTGACGCTCCGTTAGCCTTCGAAGTCACCCGGGTGAGTTTAAACCTCAGTGAGGTTTTTGCGATTTACCATCCGGCAGTGGGCGTTTATCGTTTAAATTCAGTTCCTATACCTGTGGAAACCGATCGCTCAAGATCGGCTCGAGGTGTTGTCTATGAAAATAAGCGATTTACAGAACGAAGTGAACAAGATCGTCATTAGAAATCCCTGCGCCGCGAACTGGGATGACATGCAAGGTGATCAAACCGTTCGATTTTGCGGGCAGTGCAGTAAGAACGTTCATAATCTCAGCGCCATGAATCCTGACCAGTTAGCTTTCACGCTTGAGCTGCGCGAGCGGCAACCAACTTGCGTTTTTATGGCGCGGGCAAACGATGGAAGTGTCATCATCGATAATTGCCCCAAGTTTTTAAGAAAACAGCGCGATAAAATCCGCGCCTACGCATACTCTGCTTTGTTGACCATTGCCTGGCTACGCGCGCAAGAGGCTTGCGGGCAAACGCTGGTCGGTGCTCCAGTTGACCCGAGGTATGGGCAGGCGGTCGAGGTCGGTGCACTTGCTGATTTCGGCTATGATACCGCCCGCGATATCTCTCGCATTGTCACAGCATTGTCGGCGATTCTTGTATGGTTTATCTTTCCAATCAAAGCCAGGCACTCTACGACTGCAACCCGCCTGGTCCTGGCAGTTCTCGAACGGCTAGCCGTGCCATTGTTAGTCCATTTAGCGGGAACCTACATGCTCAATAATTATGGTGGGCTTGGTGGTGGCGGAATTTAACACGTAAGTGAGCCCGCCCTGGCACCATTGGCAGTGGCACGAGCAAATTTAAGCGGGAACGGAACGCTCTCGATTAAAAAACGTCCGGCAGCGGAAGTGTAAGTTGCCGAGGCGCTTTAATACGACCTTCCTTTGCTGGAGACACTGCTTTGAAGATTGCTTTTCGCACCTTCTTGAACAGCAGTTTGCCTCTGGACGGACCACATTTCTTGCAGTACATCCCGCTGAGCATCTCGGGTTTTCTATGACGACTGAATAACGTCATGCAGTTTGCGCAGCGAGCCTGCCATGCCCCTTGTGGAAGGACCGCCGTGCTGTCGCAAGCTTTCGGGTTGCATCCAAGCCGTATGCACATTTCTTTCCAAGTATCATCATGACCATGCTCTACGCCGACTATCGCGTGGGCGATTTCGTGGAGAATGGTATCACGCACATGTGCCTCGTCATTTTTGAAGACGTAGGCATAGGATAGCTCGATACGCTTGGTGCCTGCTTTGCAGATACCAAGCATGCGTTTGCTTTTATTGAACTTAAACGACCAGCCGTTTAGACCATAACTGCTCATCAGGTCTAGCGCAATCTGTTTTGCAAGTTCAGGTTGCATGTGCGGAACTCGAAAGTGGTGCCAATTAGTCGCCGCTGGATAACGTATTCAACGCGACGCTTCCATGATTATAAGGCAAACGGGAACGCTGGCAACTACTGGATTTTGCGATGATCCGTTTCTATATTTTGTGCATATATAAGTCTAAGAGAATTTAAGTACCATCGATTCTTGACGAGCGTTACTATTGTTGAAAGAGATCCGTTTCTGCTGGAAAGCAAGCGAGGCAAAATGTCTGGGGCCGATTTGGCGCGCAAGATTCTGCGTAACCTCACATCTGGTGGCATTGATAGTTCCGGAGTGCGCCCGGACTATGTCGAGCATTTGACCAATAAGTCGAAGGCATTCTTCAAGAGCTACGAAAAAGGTTTCGGAATAGTCAACGACGATGACATCCTTCGCGATGCGACACTCCGGATGGTTGAGCGTATCTTCAACTTGATAGAACCGTATGTAGTGCACTTCAACAACGCTGTTGATTCTTCGCAGCTCTGTCTTGCCGCGACTCCACCGGATGAAATTCTGGAGACCGTCGAAGGTGAGTGGCCCTTTCGTGCAGCTCAAGAGGTGTCGTTTTACAGGGCACGTTTTTCGTTTCACAACATGAGTCTCGTATTGCGTGGCTCTGACGACCGTGTTGAATTCTACGTTTTGCCGGTCGATCAAGTCATGCGAATGAGCGCAGTCGAAGACCAGTACGGTGCGCTTATGGTCTATAACGCGAAGGTGTTCAATGGAAAAGTTGAGTGGGAGGTAGAGGGTAAGCCGCTCACCGATGAGCGTTTTGAACGCTACTGTCTACTCATGTTCGAATATTTTGTCAAAGAATCACAGGAAGAATTGATGCGCGCTTCTTAAAATCGAAGGCGCTATGGCAAGGAAGAAAAGTGCTCATCTACGAAGTCAATCTCGAAGTTGACGAAGAAATCAACTACAAAATGGCGGCGTACTTGCAAGAACACTTGCAAAAAATGCTGACCTTCAAGGGTTTTCGCACGGCGTACTGGTTCTTTCGTCGTCCTGAAGATGAGCCTGATGCCCCTCCCGAAAAGACTTTGTGGACGATTCAATATGTCGTCGAGTCGAGGGAGGATCTGGACGACTATCTGGCGAATCATGCAGAAGCAATGCGCGGCGAGACCAACGAAAGGTTTGCCGATAAATTTAAGGCTACGCGCCGGATTTTGAATTTGCTTGGTGTTGCGGGTCTGTCCGCCGAGCAGAATGCATAACAAGGCGATTTAAAGATAATTGAGATTAGGTTGTGCTCCCACTCGGTATAAGAAATAGTGGGAATGGCCTGGTTTAAGCCCACGATTTTGGGCGAGGTGTAAGAGATATGCGAATCTTTCTCGGCTTGTGCTGGGCTCTATTGCTGACCCTGTCGGCACCGATAGGTTCAATTGCGGCGGATTCCCCATCGCCGAAAGCGAGTGATAAAGTGCTTGTGGTAATGGTTTACGACGGCGGGTGTCACATCTGGTGTGATGAAGTACGACCAATTATCAGTGGTGTGACGAAGGCGTACGGCGACAAAGTCGAACTTCACGAGATCGATGTGCAGAAATCAGTGCTGAAGGAGTCGCTCGGAAAGGCTAACGAATTGGGCGTAAAGTCTTTTGTTGAGGGCGCCCTGGCATGGGTTCCGACTGTTGGTGTTTTCGACCAGAAACGCAAGCTTGTGAAGTCGATCCCCGGCGTCAGCAAGAAAGACACCTACAAAAGAATGATTGATAAGGCCTTGAAGCAGGGTTAGTAACAGTCTCGTGAGAGAACAATGGTCCGTGTAAATCCAAATCTTTTGAAGGGTTTCAGCTGGGTCGCTATCGGTCTGGTTTGTCTCACCATCGCACTATCCGGTCTTGTCTTATTCGGATGGGCAACCAACACTGCGCTGTTGATGGACTTGTGGCCGGATATCTCGGAAAACCAGGTTGGGCGTGTCCTGTCTGCTGCGGCGGTGACGCTGATCGGATACGGCATCGCTACTCTGACTTTCATCTTCGGCAAGACTAATAAATTTGCCATCGCCGTGGGTGAGTTTATCAATGCTTTGATGCTTACCGGCGTTGGTATTGCGATTTACTTTATCTGTACGCAGGATGTTTTCGAAAATGAGCTCGTTCTTTTCCCTGGCCCGGACGGTGCTGCTCAGGGAGCCACCTATCCGACTCCTCTATCCTATGAAGTGGCTGGTTTGCTTCTTCTTGTTGGTCTTACGGTTGCTGCGATACCATTTGGAAAACCAAAGAAGTATCCGCTGTTCCAAATACTTGCGATAGTCTCGCTTGTGGTTCCCTTTCTGATAATCCTTTCTGCGTCGACTAATATCGCGCAACTTTGTGCGGCAACCGGGTGCATAAAGCTATCACCGGGATTCGCATTGTTGTGCGTTACCATGCTTGTCGGAATATTCTTTTCGCGTCCTGAGCTGGGCATCGCGGCATTATTCTCGCGCTCATCTCCAGCTTATGCGTTGATGAGACGTGTGACTGTTTTTCTCTGTATTGTGCCACCACTCATGATGGCACGCTCAATGATTACGCGTCCACCGCTCGAGGTCGAGACTGGTTTTTCCTGGGCGTTATTCGTTCTCTTCCTTCTCGTTGCGCTCGGTGCTGTCATCGCATCTGGTGTCAACATATTTAACCGAGTTGAAACCGAACTTACCGGTCAACTCGCAAATATGAGAGACGAGTTGGAGAGAACTTCCGGAACTAGCGGTTCGGGCACGATCGATATGGCCGGTTCCATCAACTATAAGGTTCGCTATAAACGCATTTGTCTTACTTGCACGGCTGAGTACGGTGACGACATTGAACTCTGTCCAAACGATTCGTCGAAGTTGAGCCGCGTCATGAACGAGTCGATGATCGGAACTGTTTTCCTCGATAAGTATGAAATCACGGAGCGGCTCGGTGCAGGTGGCATGAGTACTGTGTATAAAGCCAAGCACAAATACATGGATAAGTATTTCGCGATCAAGGTGTTGAAAGGAAATACTGCCGAATCGCGTGATGGGCTGAAACGGTTTCAGCGCGAAGCGCGTGCAACAGGCTCGATTTCGCACTCAGGTATTGTCGGGGCGGCGGATTTTGGATTGACGCAGGACGGTCGAGCTTATCTGGTAATGGACTATTTGGAAGGCGAGAGTTTATCTCACTTCCTGGACCGCACCGGTAGTATGAGTGTAAGTGACGTGATTGGTTTGACCGAGCAACTTTGCGATGCCCTGCGAGTCGCTCACGATAACGGCATTGTTCATCGCGATCTCAAACCGAGTAACATCATGCTTGTTAGTGGCGAGAACGGGCAGATCGTCGCGAAGATTGTCGACTTCGGGCTTGCCAAAATTCTCGAGGATGACGAGTCTCCCGAGCTGAAGATTACCCAGACAGGCGAATGCTTCGGAAGTCCGCTCTACATGAGTCCGGAACAATGCATGGGCAAGAGGGTAGATTTTCGCTCCGACATTTATTCGCTGGGCTGCATCATGTTCGAGTGTCTAACTGGAAATCCTCCTATAATTGGTGCGAATGCTGCAGACACCATTGCTAAGCACGTCAAGGAGCGTCCCGCGGCTTTTCCTGACGCTTTGCAGATACCGAATGAAATCAAGCTCGTTGTCTACAAAGCGCTGCATAAGGAGCCGGTGTGGCGACCTCAATCAGTGACTGAGATCAAGGATTCTTTATCCGGCTCTTTGAGACAGCTTTAGTGTGACCGCATGAAGCAGGAGATGGATAGCGATTCCTTCCTGATTCGTTTGACGTTTATAGATCCGACGAAAGCTTTTATGGCTATTCTTAAACGCTTGTCCCTTGTCATCAATGGCTTCGGGGAATTTTGAACCAGAAAGTGCTTCCTTCGTTCAAAACTGATGTTACGCCGATTTCACCACCATGTTGTTCGACAATAGTTTTTGAAATTGGGAGTCCTAAGCCGGTACCACCTTTAGATGTCTGGTCGCTGCTCTCGACCTGTTGAAACGGTTCGAATATTTGCTCCAGTTTGTCTTGTGGAACACCCCGTCCTCTATCCGTGACGCGAAATTCGTAGTCTTCGTCATACTTAAGAACTTGAACGGTGATCAATCCTTCCTTGGGCGAAAACTTAATGGCATTCGACAAGAAGTTGATGAGCACTTGAACCAAGCGGTCTTTGTCTGCTATGAATTGACCGCCGACGTCGTTAATCTCTAGTTTGACGCTATGACGATCAGCCATGTCTTTGACGCTTCCTATGGCGGCTTCAATGACTTCGCTGCTCGTTGTTTCTTTCAAATCTAAGTCGAATCGAGCGCCTTCCATGGTTTCAATGCTGAGCAGGTCATCGATCAGACGCATTACCCGGTCTGTGTCGCGTGCGGCTAAAAGAATGCGATTCTCCGCTTTCTCACTGAGATCGCCGAGCACTCCCTGCGAAAGATTATGCAAAGTGTACTGCACCGTACGTAGTGGCTCGCTGAGTTCATCCTTGACGAGGGATACGAGGTGTTTACGTTGCTTATCCACCTGTATCAGGTCCTGAGCCGCGGCGTGAAAAACTTCGTCGATATGAGCTAGTTCGTCATCTCCGCGAATCCGTGCCGCCAGCGGTTCTCTTCTTACGAGCCGACGGGTATTTTCCGAGAGTATTGCGATTGGTGTTGTGATTGTCCATGCAAAGATAACTGCTAGCACCACTGTCAGTATCACATGCGCGCCCACTCCGTAAATTATAAATTGGCGAATATACTCGCGGTAAAGCTTTTCTTTAGCTTGAACTTTGGTTTGTGTATCTTGCTCCATTGTAAGAAGCTTATCGATGACTTTGAACGAACCTGTCATTCGAGAATACACGCGGTCCGATTTTTTTGTGGTGCCGGCGACCTTTTGAAGATCTGCATCCGGTTCGAACTCGCCTGTAAAAATAGTCCGCAATCTGTTCAGCGTTGTAGTTACAGTGGACTCTACTTCAAGGCTCAAGCTCCTGCGAGGCTCGGTTCTTTCGCAAAGACGTTTCAACTCTATGAGTTGGTTGCTGATGAAGTGAGCATCCTCATCGAAGCGAACGTCGAGCATCGGAATCTTCATTGCGTTGTACAACATAGAAAGAAACTGGCAGTCGATTACTCTAGTACCGATGGTAGTTGCCACTGCGACAATTTTCTTAGATTCGATCCGGCGCTGAATATCACCTTCTGCAACAACCAGCAGGTAAACGAGGACGCTCATGAAAATCACTTCGAAGACTAGAGGTACTATCACGAGAAACAATCCCTTCTGGGCAATTTTTGATTTGACCTTAATCATCTTGCTTTCCTCTCGGAGGAAGCTTCAACGCGAAATGACTTGTCTGAGAGTCAGACACCGCTGTCAGTGAACCACCATGAGCTTGTGCGATTGCCGCTGCCAGGGCGAGAAATAATATTCTCCCTTTGACCTCGTTCTCTTCCGTTTCTCGGGTCCTGTCGAAATAATTCGCTGCTTGTACCGGAGACAGTGGCGGACCATTGTCCAGAAACCGGATGTCTACGAATCCTGCACTGTCGATAGTACCGGTAATTGTCAAACTTCCTTCGGAGGGAATTCTGAGTAAGCAGGTCTCAATCAGGATCTCAGTGGTTTCTTTTAGTTTGTCCCAATCTCCAACCAGAGGCAGTTCTTCAAACTGACAGTCCACCGATATCTGTTTCTCTTCGATGAATTGCTCATGGGCATCAAGTGCGTCAACGATTATGTGTCCGATGTCCAGCTCCGCTTGTTTAAGAATCTGGCTTCCTGCTTCCAGGCGCTCCAGCAAGAGCAAATTGTTTATGAGTTTAATCAGGCGATCGACGCTCTGCTGCGCCCTTACTATCTCAGGGGTGGCTCGCTCGGAAAACTGTCCCATCGCTCCTGCCTCGAGCAAGGTCAGAGTGCCCTGGACGGAGGTCAATGGTGTTCTCAGCTCGTGACTGACTACAGCAACTAATTGTTGTTTGAACTTCTCGAATTCGAGAATTTCATTTGCGGTTTCGTGCAGAGCGTGGTCCAGATCCGCGATCTCATCGGTTCCGCGAAGAGGAGGGTCAAGAGGCAATCGAGCGCCGAATTTGAATGTGTTGTTCAACACGTTTTCCATTCGTGCCGTGATCCCGCGCATCACGAAGGTCGCAAGAAATACGGTGATGGCAATGTTCGCGATGAAGCCGAAGAGAAAGAAAATTTGCAACTGCACAAGGGTTTGCTGTCGCAGTTTTGGTTGAATCGTCAGAATCTTCTGCTCCTTCTCAAGAATCACAGATGCTGCGGTTTCTGGTCGCTGTTGATTCGCTGAAGTGAGGCTGGCTAAATTGAAGAATGAGCTGACTCTCGCTTGAGGGGCGCTGTTGAGGGCGCGGTCTTGCTGGCGCATCCACTCGTCGGCGGCGTTGCGAAGCCGGCTGGCAGACTCAAGTTCGGCAGGATCTTTGGCGCACAGCTTTACTAGTTTGGAATATGCTCGCAACAATTTTGCGCGTGACTTTTCGTTGCGCTCCTTCATTTCGTTGCGACGCGTGATGTTGTAGAGAATCGCTGACGTCATCGAGTCTGAAATCTCTTTGACCATTGTCTCAACGGCGACGATCTTATCTTGCGAGGCAATTTCGCGAGCGATGTGCTGACCTGATTCGTCTAGCAGGTGAATTAGAACGGCGACAAAAAAGAGCTCGAACACCAGCGGTATCGAGATTATTAGCAGACCCTTTTGCAGGATGCTCTGTCTGCCGCTTTTATTGTCGCCTCTATAAGTCATTCAGATAGTGAGCTATAGCTTAGTCTCAGATCCGAGACCTCGTTATTATCTAAATTCCCTGTTTCACGAGAATTCGATACGGCTCAGGCGTTGTTATCGGCAACTCGCGGGCTTTGTTTTCGCGCAAGCGTTTACTGCGATCGCTCGTTTAACTCAACCGACTTCTGGTTTGCTATCTGCGACTGCCTGGTTTAGGCGGTACGTTTTGACCTTGTGGTCCCTGCGGACCGGGTTGGGGACCAGGTGTTTGCGTCTGCGACAATTCCGGGAACCAGGCATTGAGTTTGGCGCTGTCAAAGCCAGTGCTTGCCAGCTTTGCCATAATGGACGGCTCCTTACAGAGTGCCGGACGTAACTCCAGACCCTTGTGAATATCGGCGATTCCCGCTTCCGGATTTTGTTGATTTGCTGCCATCTTTCTTACGCCCATGGAGACGTAGAGTAGTCCATCCGCTTGACCGATTTTCGAATAGTTAGCTGCATCCTGATTAATCTGAGTTAGCTCTGCTTGAGCTTCTGGTGTAAGCTGACCACCATTTGCATTTGTTGTGGATACGATGACCTGGCGTCTGGTTTCCAGAGAGGACAGTGCCGTTTGCACATCGACCGGATTTACTTTGCTGGCGGACTCGATTGCTTTGGCATAAGCATCCATTACTTGCTGTTCTGTTGGCTGTTCCGGAAGGTCCGCGAACGGCTGCAAGTTTTTAGCATGCTGCTCGCGCAGACGCTCGAATGCCTGCTGAACCTCTTGCGTCACGGAAACTTCCTGAGGCTTATCGCCCTGGAGCGGCAGTTCCGGGAACCATGCCTTCAGCTGACCATCCGCTACTCCAGTGCTCTTCAATTTCGAGAGCACCGCCTGATCGTTTGCCAGTTCCGGCCGCATGGTCAGACCTGCCTTGATGTCAGCTTTTCCTGCTTCAGGGCTGTCCGGCGTCATCTTCAGTCTGACTGCGCCACGTGAAATATTCAAGTAGGCTTCTGACTGATCGATGCGTTTGACCATCTTCAGGTTCGACTCTACTTTAGCCAATTCCGTTTTGGTGGCATCATCCGGCTCACCGCCCGTGATACTGCCAATGATAGCTTGCTTTTTCGCTTCCAGAAGCTGGTTGGCTCTTGCGATATCTTCAGGACTTACCTGTTTGGCGTTTTCGATCGCCGAGCTAAACGCTGCTTCGATCGCGGTGGCGTCGGATGATTCGTTGAGTGATTTCAACGGCTCCAGGATCTTGCGATGGTTCTCTGTCAGTCTTTCGAATGTCGCTTGATCGGCTTGCGCCTGGCTATCTTCCGGCTTCGCTTCCGGTTTGACCTCCGGTCTTACTTCCGGTTGCGGTGTAACCTCCGGCTTAACCTCAGTCTGCGGTCCCTCGGGTTTCGATTCCGGTTTGACCTCGGCTTGTGGGACCTGAGGCTTCGTTTCCGGTTGCACCGTATGTGGTGTCTCCGTTGAGGCAGCAGGTTTCGCCAACTGTTTCTTAGGTTCGGTCAAATTTTCATTGAGGAAACCGTTTAACTTCTCCGCGCCGCGTTCTTCGGCTGTGTGCGGCTCAAGTTTCCCGACTACGCGACCCTTAATTTTTCCGGATTCGTCTTTGTAAGGTTCCACAACGACAACGGTCGGCCAGGAGTTTGCTTGCAGTTCATCTACAAGGTCCATGCGCTGTTCGCCGTTGATATCGGTGAAAACCGCTTTGTCTTTCAAGCTTTTTTGAATGCGATCGTCCGGCCATGCCTTCGCTGTCATATCTATACAGCCTGTGCAATCCGGTGACCCAACTTTTCCTACCAGTCGCCGGCCAGATTTAAACGCGTCCTCGAGAGCCTTCTCGTACTCAGATCCATCGTATTTCAACTTCTCCGGCTGCACGACCGTCATTTCCGGTTTTGCTTCCGGTGGTGTCGCTGGTGGTGTCGTCTCCGTTTTACTTTCCGGCGTGGTTTCCGGGTTGTTTTCCGGCTTGACCTCCGGCTTAACTTCCGGCGGTTTGTTCGCGGCGACAAACTGGTCGATGGTTCCGTCTTTCTTCGCTTTGAGGTAGTCGTCGAATTTGACTTCCGGCAGTTTCTCTTTTAACTGATCGAGCTCATAAGGTGTGCGCATCAGCTGTTCAATGAATTGCGGGCTGTTCAGATAAGCCGGATTGTCTTTGGCGCCTTCTTTGATTTTGGCAACTCCCTGGTCGAGTTGCGAGAAGTGCATCTGACTAATGCCGTGGTTCATCTTCGTCCACGCTGGAGCGTTCGCCATCAGATCGAGTACGCTCTGGCGAGCTTTGAGAGTATCGACCTTTTGCTGGTCGGCGCCTGCACCTTTGGCGACTTCTGTTTCTAACTCACGAGAAGTTTTTTGCTTAACCAGAGCAACGTCTTTAGGATCGAGCTTGGCGGCTGCGTCTTCGGCCTGGGCATACAAACCTTCACGCTGAGAGTAGGTCGAGCCTTTTAATTGTTTGAACGAATCTATGATTGTTTTCGCGTGCGGTGCGACCCTTGCTTCGGCCTCTGATTCTTGTAAACGAAGCCGTTCTTGTTCGTTTGCTTCCGGTTTCACCGTAGCATCGGAACCGGGTGGAGGAGCATCGGGGGTGATACCACGACTGCCATCCGGTTTTGTATCTTGGGCGGCATCCGGTACGTTGTACGAACCCTTGCGCGAGTCCATTGTTGTTTGCGCATGACCAAGCTGCTGCTGGATGATCGTGCCAATCTCCGCGCGCGAGCCCCAGGTATTTGCAATATGATTTTCGAGTTGAGGTCTGCCATCCGCCCCGGCTTTCGGTGCAAAGATAGCTGTGTACGGGTGATTTGCGTCACCCCGACTTGCTGCGACTTCTCTTCCTAATTCTGAATTTGGGTCCAATTGTGACATCTCTGCGTAGACATAGACGGCTTTTTGAGCTCCGCCTTTGGCACCAGGGATAACACCATCGACGAGCTGCTTTGTTTCAGCACTGTTTTTGTTGCCCACGACAACAACAAGTGGAACGCCATCGCGGGCGGCCTTCGCTTTAGCCGCTTCCATGTCTCCACTGGTGAAGTCGAAGTTCTTCTTGATCGAGTCGTTATACGCCGCGTCAGAAGTCCAACCGACACCTTTGGCTCGGTCTCCGTCAATGATCGTGAAGCCATCACTCATTCCCGGCTTTTTGCTGGGATCGTAGATTTTATTGGCTTCTTTTAAGATCGATAACGGATCTGGATTTAATACTCTGGGATTCACAACCTGTGAATCGGGTCTGACATCGTTCGGTCTTGGCTGCGGATTATCCGGATAAGGCCTCGGTTGAGGCTGTGGATAATAAGGCTGCGGATAGTACGGTGTCGGACATGGACGCGGACCTCAACCCATGGACCTGTTTCCTCTTGAGCTACTACATCGAGAGGCGGAATGCCTCTGTCCGACAATAATAGAAGGCGGTCGTGAACAATTTGTACCCAAAAAAGCGCTGTGTTCGTAATAACCGCACCATACCGGCTTTTCAATATCAAAACTTTTTGAGAACCAAATTCTTTTTTTAATAAACCTAAACCGCTCGGCCGGAAAGCATCAAGTCTTCGATCTCGGCTTTTGTCGGCAATGAGGCAGCTGCTCCCATTTTTGTTGTTGCGAGCGCTCCACCGGCACACGCGAAACGCAATGCGGTTTTGATATCGTCGCCTTCAGCGAGCCTTGCGGCCAGAGCCCCAACGAATGCGTCGCCTGCGGCCGTTGTGTCCTGAACTTTCACAGGGAACGCCGGCGCGTAAAGTTCATTCTTTTGTTCATCCAAACCAATCACGCCCTTGTCCCCTAATGTGACGAGGACCGTTTTAATACCGGTCGCCTGCAGTTGTTCTGCGGCTTTAAGTGCGGTTTCTTTGCTGTTTACTTTTATACCGGTGAGCAATGATGCTTCCGATTCGTTTGGAACGAATATGTCGATGTTGCGCAATAGTCCCGGCGGTAACTTCCCATCTTGAGGGGCTGGAGCTGGGTTTAGAAGAACGATTTTGCCTTCCTCCTTGCAGACTTGCGCGGCATGCGTCACTGTCATCAAGGGACTTTCCAGTTGAAGAACCACTATTTTGCTATTGCGAATTTTGTCCATGGCATCGTCGATGTCCTGCGGGCAAAGGTTTTCATTTGATCGGGTAGCGATCACGATGCTATTGTCGCCTTGCGGATCTATATAAATGTTAGCGAGTCCTGTACCGACATCAGGATCTTTGATGACGGAGGATGCGTCTGCTCCTGCTTCTTGCAAAGTGCTGATGATCATGTCGGCGTAGGAATCATTGCCAACGCGACCGATCATCGCAGTTTTGGCGCCTGCTCTGGCTGCCGCTAAAGCCTGGTTGTTACCCTTTCCGCCTACGAATGTTTGGTATGAGTCTGCTTTGATTGTTTCTCCACGTGCCGGTCGATACGGAACGCCAAAAACCATATCGAGACTCAAACTACCAATTACAAGAACTCCTTCAGACATGCGACACTCCTTGCGACTTTGAGACCCTGAGAGCCCTTGCGTGGCGAGAAACCTCTGCCAGCTTATTGGGTTCGCAAACCTGAACCCTCGGTGGTGGAGTACCGTCGGGTTCGGTTGCGAACGTGCCACGCCCGATTATATTCGCTTGACTTCGCCTCCGGTTTCGAACATGCGTTGCGGAAACTCGTTAAGCTCGTTCCGCTAATAGGTGAATCAATTTGTTGCGTTTCCAGCTTCGCAAAAACGAGATTTGGCTCTAAGTGTACGTCGGTGCTTGCTTTTCAGCATTTCCCTTGTGGAGGGAACCTCCTTAAGAAGTTATGCGCACCTACGAGTCCTGTTACCTCAGCAACCAATGAGTGCTTCTTTGCTTGGTAGCCTTCGCTCTGCACGACGATTCGCTGGTCTGTATAATTGCTTCCTTTGCCGCTACGATTCAATCCAGGTGACATCCATGCCAAAGATAATCAAACTCCACGCGCTTGGCGGAGTTGAAGAACTAAGAGTCGAGGATGTGGAACCTCAAGAGCCCGGTCCGGGAGAAGTTCGCATCAAGGTGAAAGCGATTGGTTTAAATCGAGCAGAGGTTTTATTCCGCCAGGGGATGTATCTGGAGATGCCTAAGCTGCCGTCGCGAATCGGATACGAGGCGTCAGGGTACGTCGACAAGGTTGGCTCCGGCGTGAGCGAATTCAAGGTCGGCGAGTATGTCAGCACCATCCCTGCGTTTGCAATGAGTCAATATGGCGTTTATGGTGAGGAAGCTGTAGTCCCAGCAAGAGCTCTATCACACGTTCCAGCCAGCTTGACACCGGCTGAGGCAGCGAGCGTCTGGATGCAGTATCTCACCGCAGGCGGTGCTCTCATTGAGATCGGCAAATTACAACATGGTCAGTTCGTGGTGGTCACCGCAGGCAGTAGCAGTGTCGGTCTAGCGGCGATTCAAGTTATTAAAGACGCTGGTGCCATCTCTATTTTGACGACTCGGACAACGAAGAAAAAACAAGCTCTTCTCGATGCCGGTGCGGACCACGTGATTGTGACTGATGATGAGAAACTGTCCGAGCGTGTAATGCAAATCACCAATGAAAAAGGTGCCGACATCATCTTCGACTCAGTTGCCGGAGGGCTAATAACCGAACTTGCGAAGTGCGCGAAGCTCGAAGCGCAGATAATCATCTACGGTGCGTTGAGCCTGGAAACAACTCCATTGCCGTTTAAGCTCGCGTTGAAAAAAGGCCTTATCATTCGAGGCTATACGATGCATCTAGTGACCGATGACGATGACCGCTACGCGCGCATGCGAAAGTACATCACTGACCGCCTGGAGAGTGGTGTGTTTAAACCGGTGGTCGATTCCAAACTCTTTGATCTGGAGCACCTCGGAGAATCGCATACATACATGGAGTCAAATCAACAACTCGGTAAGGTCGTGGTGCAAGTGAGCTAGTAGAATGTCCTTCAAAAAATGGGAGATTCCCTTTCGCACAGCTTAGCGTGAAATCACCCTTGCCGACCAAGCTCCTACGTGATGAAATTGGTGTTACGAGAGGACTGAAACATGCATGCGAGACACCCGGTCGTTTTAATCTTGGTTGTTCTGAGCACTCTGTATTTGGTGGATCTATTCGTTGGCAGATTGTTGTTTATCGATGAAGAACCAAAATCTTTTTTGCACGTGGCACAGGCAGGAGTCGAGTGTTCGGAGTGCAAGTCCATGTACGAGATACTTCCTAGGAACACGGCGTTTACTAGATTTTCCGATTGCTTTCACTCGGTAAGTTGTTGTGGCTACGGACGTAAGCGCTTCTATCGTTTTCCTGCTTTTAGCGACGGAATCGAGCGAGTCAAAAGGGCGATAAAACTTAGAAGAGCAGCCGCGCGTTCTGCGTCCTTGAGCGATTATTCAGAGTTTCTCATTGAGAAACCCTTCAAGGGACTTACCTTTGAACAAACGATAGACATGCTCGGTTGTCCCAGTGTACTCGGCAAGCAGTCATTGTTGAAGGACGCTGATATGACGGTGCCGTTCGATGCCTATAATCTTTCTCTCTTCTTCGACGATGGAATTTGTTTAGGCGCAATTCAATGGAAACCTTCCACTGCCGGAAAGAATCTCTGGGAGCCTAAATCTGCTAAAGACTTCGATTTGACAGCTGTATTTGAACCTCCGCCGGGCTCAGAGTTAGCGGGTCGGCTGCTACCGTCAACAAATTTCAGCAAGATGGCGAGTTCGGGTAAACCCCTCAGACTTGAAGAGATTCCAGTTTTGACCAAGCCATATCACAATCACGAGTAAGTGTCGGCTTTGAACACCATATATGGTGCTTCGCGGAGCTCTTATGAATACACCATCGTAGACGGGCTAATTGAACGCATGGATTTGGAAAGCCCAGACTCAGACTCTGTGAGCCGCTCTGAAGCATTCTCAAAAGATTAATGACGTTCCGCACATGGGTCAGGTGTTGCAGACACTCGTTAAGATCCTTCCCCTATTAGGTGAATGTATTTGTTGCGTTTCCAGCTTCGTAAATGCGAAAATTTGCTCTAAGCGTCCGTCAGTGTTTGCTTTTCGGCATTTCCCTTGTGGAGGGAACCACCTTAAGATGTTGCGCGCACCTACGACTCCTGTTACTTCAGCAACTAATGGGTGCTTGTTTTGCTTGGTAGCCTTCGCTCTGCACGATGATTCGCTGTCTCCGTAAATTTTTGGTTTCGGGTGCTTTTGTGCGCGACACGCAAGAGCTTCGGTGATGGGTGACTTAAGTCATATGATTTTATGACGTGACGCAGATGCGACGTTGTCTAGGTTTCGCCATACTGCTAGAAGATTTCTTCGTTTGCAGGATGGCTAAAGATGACGATTTTTATTGACGTCGTTTCTAGATTACTAGTTCATGGTATCACTGTTGGTGCCTCGATTCTTGGAGCTGCTCATGTGCTTAGCTGTTTCAACGCGCCAATCAGGCAAGATAATAACGGTGAGGCATTTCTTCAAATACTTGCTCGCTATCACATGCGGGTTGAATGTCACGCGCCGTGTGGAAACGACTGGGGCTACGATTATTTTGCTCAATCCGCGCCTTTCCAGATTATCGCTATGATTGTTTGCACCGCGGTGATTTATCTTGGTCTCTCGCTAATAGTTGGAATTCTTCCAGGTCGCGACGAGTCTTATTTGAGGTTTTTCATGCGCAGACTGTTGGTCGTTTTCGTCGTTGCCGGCACGGCAGTAAGTGGTATCTACTCATGTGTTAGCGCAGCCGTGGACAGGGCGCAGTTCAAATATAATTACGGACTTAACGCATCGCCATCAGTAGCGAACGTATTAACCATAACAGAAGACGTCGTGCGCGATGGGATGACTGGCTATTCGCCTTCGGTCGGATCGAAATAGGCGCGGTCCGTGCTGGTTTCATCGACTTGAAAAATGGCGAAACGGTTTCCGCTTGGATCCTCGAAGCTGTAGGCTTCACCGTTTGGAGTACCGAATGGCCCAGCTACAGGTTTCCATCCGCGAGCAGTCAGGTCGCGAGCACAACTCGACAGATCAGACACTCGAAAGACAGGCTGGCAACTCGGCGCTTGACGCGAGTCCGAGAGTAGAATGAGCGGACCTGCCGAGAGGCTGAAAGCTGTGATTTTGGAGCCGAAGCGATCGAATTTCCACACCTCTTGCGCACCAAGCACTTCGCGGTAATATGTCAGATCACGTTCATAGTCCGACGTTCCCATGTACAGGTACTCGACGGAGAGGAACGGTAGTGCGGTATCAATCGCAGTGGCAGAGCTTTGTATTCGGGTCTGGTCACCGGCGGCGGCGATCTTTGCTGCGTGCGCATCGACCGAGAATGGTTCAATCTCCCGAGTATCGACACCGATTAGGCGAGACGGACGGGATGCGGGTGCTGTTGGTGCAGAAGAAGCAGCTGGCGATGAGGGAGCAAAATTACTTTGCGCGGCGGATAGCGATCGATCTTGCCCAGTTGAGGTGCTCGGGATGTTGGAGCCAGTATTGGTGGCGCTGGAATTTTCGCCGGAGGAGTTGTGATTTGAAGAGCCGGCACCGATAATCGTGCCTCCTTGACCTGGCGCCCCGCTACCAGTACCGCTGGTACCTGGCGCACCAATAATGGTGCCGGAGGAAGCTGGTGCTCCGATGATCGTTCCTCCGGATGGGCGCGCCGGAGCTGCTGGACTCACAGAAGCTCCGTCTGCTTTCGCCCCTTCAAGCTTCATTCTGCGTCGGTCTTCCATGCTGATTTCCAGCATTACCGCGCATGTTCTTTGTTTAAACTCGAAGGCTTCGGTCGATAAACCCTTTTCCTCGATCGCCTTGGCGAGATTCTGAAGTTCGCCTGCAATCTCTTTCTGATTTTTATTGCAGAGAATAGTGATGGTTTGCACTATGTCGCGATAGAGTTCGTTTGACCGCGCTGCATCTGAAGTCGCGATCGCTTCGTTCGCTTTTGCGAGGAGCTCTGCTCTTTGCGTGTCGTCTACAAATGGCATTGGGGTTACCTAACTTTGACCGAGACCGTAGAATCTTCGACCTTCTTTGTGAAGGTTGCGCAGGAAGTCGCTAATTTCTCTGTGTGGTTCGTACTTTGAATAAATCATTTCGAGTCGCTCAACGACGTAATCAATTCCGAGGTCGTCCGCATATCGTAGCAGTCCCCCGCGGAATCGAGGGAAGGCGATACCTAGTCCGAGCGCCAGATCTATCTCACGAGCTTTGCGAACGACTTTGTCTTCCAGGCAGCGCGCCGCTTCATCGATCATTGGAAGGAACAGTCGATCTCTGATAAGAATCGCAGTTTCCTCGTCTGGTTTTTCATCGGATACACAGATGCCCGCTTCCGGCATGAATTCGGTGTTCCAGCCCAGCCGCTTACCCGTCTCATCCCAAAGGTAAAGACCGGCATTCGTTCTCTTACCATCGAAGCCGAATGGCAAAATGTTGTCGAGCATCAATGGAGGCGTGTAACGCGGACCAAAACTTTCGTATAGCAAACGGCAAACTTTATTGCACAGGTCCCAGCCCAGATCGTCGAATAGCCAGAACGCTCCGATCGGTAAACCGAAGTTGATTGCCGTGTCATCGATCCAGTTAAGCGGAATTTTTTCGCTTCCCATGCGAGCTGCGTCGTTGAGGAACATGCAGAGCAAGCGGTTTACCAGAAAGCCCGGGCTATCTTTGACTGGTACTGGAACCTTTCCGAGTTGACTTACAAACCCGACGGCTCGCTTCAGAACCGCGGCGTCTGTTTTCTCGTGCGTCACAACCTCAACCAGCTCCAGTCGGTCGATTGGGCTAAAGAAGTGCAGTCCGATGACGTTTTCCGGATGAGTGCTGGATTGAGACATCGTGGAAATCGCAAATGACGATGTGTTGCTTGCAATCAGTGTTGTTGCAGGCACCACCTGTGATACTTCTTGAATAATGTTGTTTTTGAGATCGAGATCTTCGTAAACCGCTTCTACAATGAGCTGCGCAGGCGAAAACGCATCATAGTTTTCAACCGATTCAATACTCGGTTGCGCTTTACCTTGATAGTCTAAATTTTCCGTGAAGAGCGTTTCGATACGCTTAGTCAGCAATTCTGCTGCAGCGCTAGCCTTCTCTGCCGAACTACTCTTGAGCAGGATATTCATATGTTTCGACGCTGCATTCTCAGCCAGCTCGGCGCCCATTCGACCACTGCCGATCACACCGAGGGTGGTGACACCGCCTGCTTCAAGCGCGCGGCGTGCGGACTGCACTGCCATCTCCTTCGAGATGTAGAAGTTGATCATGTTCTTGGCGATCGGTGAAACCGCTAGTTCCGCGAAGGCATCGGTCTCATGCTTCAGCCCTGACTCCAGACCTTCGCTCAAGCCCTTTTCGATCACTTCCATGACTTTCTTCGGGGCGGGATATTGACCACGTGTGCGGACGCGCACGGCTCGATCGGTAATCTTGAGGGTGCTGAGTCGTTTCTTGAGTCCACCGTCAGCTTCGTCGGTTTTTGCGTCTTGAGCTGCGCGCTCCTTCACTCTGTCAAAGCCTGACTTCAATAAGTCTAGCGCGAGTTTTGAAGCCGTCTCAATTAACTCCTCCTGTCCTACAAGTTTATCGACTATTCCAAGTTCCAAGGCTCGCAGGGCAGAAACCGGCTCACCTGAGAGGATAATTTCCAGGGCCGGCTTCAAACCGATCAGGCGGGGCAACCGTTGTGTGCCGCCCAAACCGGGCAGTAAGCCTATGTTCACTTCCGGTAGCCCAATAAGTGTGTTGGGATTTTTTGTGGCGACGCGCTTATCGCAGCAAAGTATGAGTTCTAAACCAGCGCCGAAACAGATGCCATCAACCGCTGCGACGACCGGCACCTGAAGTGCAAGCAGTTTGTTTAGCCCGACATGACCTTTGTCGGTCAGCGCGCGCGCAATGTTCTGGTCCGTGGTCTTTAAAATCTCGCGTATGTCCGCGCCGGCGATGAACATATTTTCTTTGCCGGACGCGAGGATGAGAGCCTTGATCTGCGGCTCCGTTGCGATGAACTCAAGACCTTCCGTGAAGCTTCGAATGACTTCCGATGACAGTGAATTGACGCCGGCTCTGCAATCGAGCGAGTAAACGGCGACGCCATCAGGTCTGAGTACCAGTTTTAAATCGCCCCAGGCACCCAGCACTATATCTTGCTCTTTCACGGCTTGACTCAATTGGCTCCCCTTGTGGTCTTGCGCAGTTTCGCGGCTTTGGTTGTCTTTTGTGGACTTGAAGTTTTTGGTTCAGTTTTTCGAAAAAGTTGTCAGCGCATAGCCGTAAACAACTTTTTCCGATTGCATCTCTTTCGGCAGCAGGTAAGCGTTTACAACGGCGTCGTCTGATTCGTCGCAAAGTTGATGCAACTGTTCAAAACCTTGAGTAAAATTTTGATCGACTATCGAGTACGAGCCGAACGGTTTCCCCTGATGCACGAAACCAAGAATCCGAGAGGGTTTATCGGTAGTGGACACCATTACGCATGCAGTATCGTTCTTCTCTGCAAGTGATGGCATCAAGTCTTTGATGTATGCCTTCGGATCGCCTGCATCAGCTGTCTGTCCCGCGCCTATTGGCACTCCGAGAAACAATGCGGACATTGCAATAACAACTTCGTCAGGCAATTCGTAAACCTGCATCTCTGTGCTTTGCAGCATCAAGTCGTCCATCATCGCTTTCAGAGAGGCTTCCAGCACTTGAGTCTGCGGTTGAGGTTTTCTACCATAAATGCAGCCCACGACTCGACCCTTGTACAACAGAGCGGCGGATCTGGAGAGCACCTCGGACGATTCGGCTTTGATACATCCAGTAAGTTCGCTTGCGGCGAGGTCGGCTAACAGCCGTTTTACATCGAAATCTGCGCTCTTGACCGCGTGGTTCAATTTGCCCGTGAGGCTGGGCATGATGATGTCAACGGCTCTTCTCAATCTAAAATTTCTTGGATACGAATCCGCCCAGACCGCAAATGCCGTCTCTTGCTCGCTCGGCAAGCCGAACTGCACGCGCTCGGTAGTGCCTATCATGTAGGCAAAAGTCATAAGCGCACGGTTTCCAGACATGCAGACGAAGGTTGCCGGGACGATCTGCCCGATTTGAAGTTCTTCGCGGCTCGGCAGAAATGCTTCAAGATCGTAGTTGAGGATCGTTGCGGTGTAGCCGCCCGGCTCCGGTGCTTCGACGCGACAAACCACGCTCTGTCCGGCTTTTAGAGACGAAATATCCTTGGAATCTTCAGCCATACCCCTCCGGGGCAACCAAACGCAAACCAGTATCGAACGGCAATATTAGCATCTTGACATTAGTGCTAAACCTATTCATTGCTTTTCATAACTGCTACATCCGCAGGCTGTCCGGTCATATAATGCTTCAATACGATCCTGGAATTTATTGTGTTTCGCAAATCTTTGGTTAGCTTAGTTGCCATTCTGTCGCTCTCCGCGGTTGCCTGCGGGACTTCTGCGAGTCCATCGGCCGACACCGCAAATAGGGTGAAAGAAAAGCCGGTTGCAGAGATGACTCCTGAGGAGAGAGAGCAATCTATTCAGCGACTTTTGAAAGAGATTGAGTCGGTCGCGGAGAAGGCTGACGGAACTTTCGAAGACGGCTGGATTTGCAATCGAAACGCTCGCGTGTTGAAAACTGGCTATGCGCGTGTTCCTCCATCGGGCAAGGCGAAATTTGCTCTTGAGTATCGAAAAATGATCGAGGCTGCCGGTGAGAACCTGGCTCTCGACACATCGACATATGTTTCCTACAGCAAACGCTCGGATTTTACTCGAGACTATTGGAAAAACTCGGAGTACGCAAAAGCGTTCGATGCTGAGACGAAAAAGAAGAAGGTTCAATGGATTTACGAATCCATGCTGGATGGGGGCGAGTTGTTCTGGAGGGCATATGAAAGCCTGCATCCGGAGCAGGTCAACTCTGCTGCGGTTTTGGCCCATTACAAAGAGCAGGACATGGTTTTCAACTATTCAGAAGACGACAAAACGCCTGGTACTTTTAGCGAACAGTTTATAAAATGGGGCGACGAGGGAAAGGCTGCAACTGACAAATGAGCAGAGACGAAGAAGATTTGCGCAGAGAAGCGCTGTTTCAAAAGCGTTTGGCAGAGAGACGATTGGAACAGAATCAGTTTCCGTGGAGCACCGGCGGTGGTGACTCAGCTGAATTCGATATTCCGAAGGACGAATCGAAGTTGTTCGCTGATCGGTCAATTGAGGATGCCAGCTTATCTGATGACGAGGTCGAGCGGCGGGCCTTGTTGGATTTGACGTCTTACAATTTTTGGACGTTCTACAAGAGACTGAATTATGAAACCCGTCGAGCGCGAAGATACAAACGCGACCTGACACTGCTTTTAGTATCAGTTGACGGTTTACATGCAATTTCTGAACGCTATGGACTGCAGTGCGAGAACAACGTTATCCTGAGTTCCGGAAGAATTTTGCTGAGTTCTATAAGAGATGTCGACATCGCTGGTCGATGTCGCGATGACACCTTTGGTGTGATTTTGCCGGAAACACCCGTATCTGGCGCCGAGGTGGCGGCGGAACGTTTGCGAACCAAAATGGAAGCGCATACAATCATGCACGGTCTCGATCGAATCTCGATCACCGCCAGCGTTGGCGGCACCAGCTTGCTGGAGACTGATAAGCAAGCGGATGTTATCGTGGCGCGCGCTATCGAAACTTTGAAGCGTTCAATGGTGCATGGCAACATGGTCTCGCTCGGTTGAAACAAAAGCGCGTTTCAATTGCTCTCAAGACCTGAACCGATAGCCTGAGCCTCTCACCGGTTCTCAACGATGCGTTTCCATGCCGGGCCGATTCCCTGGAGACCTTCGCGAATGCGCTCAATCGCTGCCTCGACTTCGAGGCGAACTTCGAATTCGCTATCGTTAATAGCTCGTTCCAAAAACGGTAGGGCTTCATTAGTGCCGACGTCGAAGAGGAAGCGAGCTGCGCGCCATCGGACCAGCTTATTTGCGTCTTGCAAGGCTTCGCACATCGCTGGTTCCGCCAGCGGATCGCCGATGTCCGACAGGGCATCGCCTGCGGTGCGGCGAACGCCTACGTGCGGATCTGTTAATACGGCCGTGCAAAGAGCCGGAATTGCGTCGATACTACCCGTGGTGCCGAGCGCCGCGGCTGCCAGCCGGCGAACTTGTTGATTCTCATCTTTAAGGGCACGAGCTAGAAGCGGAACGGTTTCCTCAGATGCCTCAATCTCTTGCACCGCTGCCAGTCTTCGGCTCCAATCTTCATCATCGAGCCAGGCAGTGAGTGTTTCAACCGCAATCTCAGGCTGTTCAGTGCCGCTTGTTGCAGAATGCTTTGTTTGCTCCAGAGACTCAGTTGTGAACAGTCCCCTCAATTCCTCGGCTACTTCGTTGGCTACTTCGTCCCGACTGCCGTATCGAACACCATGGTCAGCCCAGTATCTTTCCTTCAGGAAGTCCGCACCTGTCGAGTCCTGAATCGCCAGCGCCGCTTCATTGAATTGATTGCCCAGGCTAACTCTCGATTCACCGTCCGTGGTGACCGCTTTAACTTGAATTGGAACACTTCGGAAGGTTTGAACAAAAACGTGAACTTGTCCTTCCTTTTCAAAAGCCTCTCGAATGCCTGTTTCAGGAACCGGTGTAGAACTTGTTCCAGCTTCGAATAGTTGCGTAGCCTGTTCCAGAATCGTCTTCCAGTCCGATCTTGGATCGCGCGTGACCGTCACAAAGTCATTACAGGCGAAGACGCTTTTGACGCCTGTGATGGCAAGTAATTCTGATATGAACGGCGGGCAATTCGCAACGTCTTCAGCTGTATAAGTCTTTGTGACCGCCAGCTTCTCGCTGAGGTTCAACTTCATACTGTTAGGGTTCGGAGTGGTCTCTACTGACTTGAGTTGCATGCTGTTCCTCAGCCAATATTGCTTACCTGAGCCTATCTCACTGTTTCAACACTCACGGCAAGTTCGATTCGCTTGCGCTGCAACTGGCCTGCTAGTCGCCTGGCGGCGGTACGTAAGTGTCTTTCAGTGGATCGACTTGCAATGCCTTGATTGACTTCGTAAATTTCAGAGGGTCGATGTCGGCGCCGGTTTCCATATTGCCCGACAGGCAGTCCGTTGTCGTAATTTCGGTAACGACCTTCTGGATGCCTGAGCAGATTTGATCTAGCGGCAAGTCATCGCCATCTAGACCGAACGGATCTTCGATGTCTTCAGCGATCAGCTCCAAACCTATGAGGAAGTATGATGCAATCAGGACCAGCGGCAAACTGAACCAGATGTCTAGATTCGGACCAACGTACCATGGCAGGATCAATAAGTTCAACGCAATTCCCTGACGCATGAATGCGCGATATGACACCGCCAGTGGTGTCGACTTGATGCGCTCGCACGCGCCGGAAATATCCATGAACGCTCTCAAATGTGGGTCAAGAATGAGCATTGTCATTTCATTGATATGACCGCGCTGCTGCCAAAGGCTTACGGTCTCATAGATTCTGAGCGCGACTTGCGAAGGCAAGTGATATGACTTCGGAATCTGGTCGATGGGTTTTACGCCGGGAAGATTCTTTGTGGGTCTTGAATCACGCAGATGGTGCTTCAATGCGTAGGCGAACGAAGTGATCTGTTCGCCAATTCTGAGTTTGTCCGCCTGCGGTACGTTGACATAGGATTGCACTTTCAATGCGAGGTTTCTGGAGTCGTTGACCAGTTGTCCCCACAATCTGCGACCCTCCCACCAACGCTCGTATGCAGAGTTTGTGCGGAATACGAGCAGCAAGCCGAAGACAGCTCCGATAAACGCCGCGTTGGTTGCTTCTTTCAAGATCTGTTGCGATATGCCATGTTCCGATACCCAGCTCACGAACATGTCATAGACGCCCATCATCGCGATGTAGATCCACAGCCGCCGGAATACTGGAATCTTGTGCATTCTCGTGAATGGATGCACGAATATCGACATGGTTTTCTTCATGCCCTTAGCTGTTTCCATGCTGGGCAATGTCATTGTGGCGCGCGGTGATGACGGCGGCGCTACTGCGGAGACACGCTGAACTTTTTCTTGATGCAGGTCGGACATGACGTTATTTCCGGCTCCGAGTGTGGGCTTGGTGGGGATTCCCAGTAGATTAATACTATACCTTTATTGTCAAGCGTCCATATTAGCCCGATTAAACGTTGTTATATGTCGTTATTTAGCAATTGCGAAACTTTGCAGGCTGCTGACTGGCTGGACGTTTATGAAGGCATCGGGTGCTGTTTCAACGAATCAAGGTCTTTACGCCGAGACCCGGTTCCTTAACATGACGCTTGGACGCTTGAAGGATAAACGTTTTTGCCGATGGATCTAAACCAATTTTTCAAAGCCAATCGCGACCACCGCGAATTTGGTTTACATGTGCTGGAGCTTCTCTTCCACTTGCTTCTTACGCGGATCGTTCGGGTCAGCGCATCGCAGGAATTGGTGCAGTTCGTCTTTGGCACCTGTCAAATCGCCGGACTTCTCCAGTGTTTTGCTCAGAAGAAAGTGAGCGTTCGCATCCTGCGGTGCCAGTTTTGTCGCTTCCAAATAAGCTTTTGTCGCCTGGTTCAAATCGCCGGACAACATCAGAGTGGAACCTAGATTCAGTTTCGCCGAAAGGGATTTCGGATCGAGGCTAACTGCTTTCTGGGCGCTCTGTACGGCGTCAGCAATGTTGCCGGATTGCACCTGTGCAAAACTAAGTTTGTCGAACAAATCAGCAGAGTTTGGATAAAGTGCAATCGCTTCGTTGATTACTTTAACGGCGCCCGCCGTGTCTTTGTCTTTGAGGTGATAAGTCGCCAGAGCCGTCAGCACAACCTTGTCTTTGGGATTGAGTTGATATGCCCTTTCCAGTTCGGTTTTGCTCTCGGTAATCCGCCCCAGCTGCGCTAGCACGCGAGCATAGTTGGTGCGAAAGAGCGCATCATTTGGTTTCTCTTTGATGGCGCGTTGGTAAAGCTCAGCAGCTTTGTCCGGCTGTTTCTGCAGAGAATAAATGGCGCCGAGGTCGGCTAAAGCGTCTGCATACGCCGGATCTGTCTCAATCGCTTTTTGATACTGGGCTATCGCTTCATCAACTTTTCCTTGAGTAACCAGATCGTTGGCTCTGAAATAATATGACTCCGCAGCAAGGAAGTCGGAGATGTTGACCGGGATGTCGGAGGCTTCTTCGACGGCTTTAGCTCCGATTATCAAATCTTTGCCCTTCCAATCCGTCTTCAACATGGGTGTTTGCTTGGCTGTGAATTGTTTGCCGGCAGTCTCCTGCTCCGTCTGCGTTCTAGTCTTCTCGAACGCCTCCCCAAGTGCGATCAGACCTTCCTTTTCTTTGAGGGCGGCGATCAAATTAGTGGAGAAGATATTGCTCCAGCTCATTTGATCAGGTTCGCATGACGTCATCACAATAAAACCGCTGCCCGTTACAAGAGAGTTGCCGCCACCTGCTTTGGCTGGTTTTGCTTTGCCACCGCCGGCGAGGTCAGTGGCGCCACTGTACGAGGCTTGAACGACAAGTAAAATCCGCTCGGCCTTGACGTTATCCTTGATCGTTTTCATCAGGTCTTGCATCGATATGCAGGTCCCATAGATGTTGTCGAGCGCGCAGTCGTAAGCGCCGAGATAGGCGCTTCCATCTGTTGTTGGAAAGCTGTTGGTCGAAACGAAGACAACAACCAGGTCGTCAGGGCGCGCTAGTGAGCCCAGCCACTGAGGTCCAAGGCTGTTCAGAATGGCTTGTTTAGTTGCTTTTGAATTGGTCAATGTCCTGACATGCTTCGAGTCGAACCGACCACCCTTCGGACTGGTGAGATATTCGCTGAAGGCTTTCGCTGCTGAATCCTCTACCGGATCGTTGGAAACTAGACGCGTCTCTTTGAACTTGGATATTCCGACGCAAACCGCCCACTTCTGTCGAATGGGGCGGTTTGGTCCAGCTTTATTCGGGTCTAGATCCTGTACCTTGGTGAACTTGACGCCTGGTAGAGCCGGCTGACTCGTATTATCGGCTGCCATTGCCGGTGGTATCACTGCTAAGCCCAACCCGATGTTTAGTAAGGCAAAGAGTTTTTTCGAGCGCATGTGTCGGTTTTACCTTTTGTTGTGCCGGTACTCGGCAGACCTCTTTAAATTGATTGTTGTGACCCTACGAGCCATTATTGGTGGAGCAACGCTACGTCCACGGCGAGAGTTCCGTCCGGGTTATCGAAAACCAACTTGACTTGACTGGTACCTCCGCCATGCGAAGCTGTCGCCGATGAACTTGCGACTTCGTCAGGCATGATGATCGGATTGCTTTCGTCCCACGATAATTGCATGCGGGTTCCGATTAAATCCTTCGCTCCATTCATATCCGGTGAAACATACGCGACTTGAGTTTGATCTCTGGGTTTTAATTTGTCCAGCGCGATTTCTGTTTTTGAGAACATGATGCGAACTTTTTCTAGACCCGGATGCTCATCAAAGGCGAGCCAATCATCGTACGGCAGCGGGTAGTCTTGCTGGCTGCGCAGGAAATTCTTCTCGCCTGTTTCCTTGGACGGGAATAGTACCGCGTTGGAACCGGTACTGCCTTGCTGGAGTACGACATAAGCGAAACCATCGACTTCTGCCATCACGTGAAAGCGAATCGCGTCACCGGACTGGAAAGTGGTTTTGTTGTTGCATCGATAGATTTTGCCTTTTCGTTTCAACTCTATCCAGTAAGATAGCGCGGTTTCACGTGACGATCGGGCGGTGCTTGTGACAGGCTTCGTTTCTGCCGGCTTCGAAGCAATCACGGTAGCGCCCGTGGTGCTGGTCGAACTGCCACCTCCGGAAGATGTGCCACTGCCTGTGGTTGTCGCTGTCGATTCTGCAGTGATGGTGGCAGCGGCACTTGATGATGCTGCTGCTGTCTGCTGAGAACCACTGTCGACTGGCTTTTCGTGCTGCTCTTTCTTCTTCGCGACTGTTGCGGAACCCAGTGGAGAGATGTTGTTGGAAATCCATCTGCTCACAAATTTCAAATCTTCGTTGTTAAACTGCCCATCTTCGAAAATTAGATGCTCCGCCGTTTTGCTCAACACGATTTCGCGATGCGGCGTAGCCAGGCTTCCGAAAAGCTTGTAGGTGCCTGCCGGTCTTACGAGCTTGTCATTGCTTCCCTGAATGAATAAAACTTTCGTGTTCTTGATTCTTGGCGCCATCTCAAATGTGCTGTTCATGAAGTTCTTGAACGCGATCAGTTCGTTCGGTGTCACTTCAGTTCGCGAGAGAGGGTCATTGAGCCAAGTCTGACGAAGTGATTCTTTCTTCGTCGCGCGCCCGACGATCGCCGGACCGACGTTGAGCGGTGCGTCGAAGCCGTGAAGCAGGACGTGTTTGACCACGCCCATCTCAGAGTTCGACTTGTCATATCGATCACCCGCCGGCACCGAGGATATAAGTCCGGAAACCATTTCCGGATACATCTCTGCCGCCTTCATTGCGATCGCTCCACCCATCGATTCGCCGAGAACGATAATCTTTAGATCCGGATGCAAACGCCGAATTTCGTTCAGTGCTAAACCGACGTCGGTCATGGTGCCGTCAAAGTCGATTTTGTTTCTGCCCTTGCGAACCCAGGCGCCAAAACCGCGAACGTCAATCGCGTAAGTGGCTATGCCCTGCTTCGCCATCTCGTTGGCGAACGCATCATAGGTTCCTTTGTGCAGACCAAAACCGTGAATGCATAGCATTGCCGCCTTCGGTTGCATTTTGTCGACCCAGACCATGCATGGAATTTTTTCCGGGGTCTGAGGAGCGGCGCTCATGGTCTTGGCGCCATCGATATCCGCAGGATCCAGCGTAATTTCAGAAGCAACGCTGTTCTCGACGACGCGCTTGGCGCTTGCGTCAACGGCGGAACTCGCCACAAGGGCTGCTACCAGACCAGCTAGAACAGCGGCTCTTTTGCCGCCTTCGAACTTTTTCATTCCTTTTGACCTCACAGAAGACAACCTCCCGGTTGCTCGATAGTTTAAGTAGGATACTGTCCGCGTGTGAAAAATTAGGAGAGGATTCGTTAATCAACTACTTCCGGCTCTACGGCATCCCCGTCGCCTGCGCCCTTTTCCCCTTTAGTGCTCTTCGCTTCGGATGTTTCCTTTTTCTCATTTTCGTCGGCGTCAGATTTGACGTCGCTGCCGTTAGAACCGTTTTCGTCGTTCGCGTCGCCTGCGCTATCGCCGGCATCATCCGCATTTTCCCCTGACTCATCGGTGCCTTCGGCTGAGCTCTCGTTGTCAGCCTTCTCGTCGCTAGCCGCTGCGGCCTTTTGCTTTGCCTCACTTACTTCCTGACCAATTATGACGAAGAGACCCCGCAGGTCATTCATTGTGTTCTTAATTGTCTCTTCGGAAGCTTCTGCAAGCAGTTCCGCCCGTAGTTTGTTTATAACGTCTCTAACGCGATCCTTCGTGGCTTGCGTGACTTCGGCATCGTTGTCTTTGATTTCTCTTTCTATTGAATAGATAATCGAGTCAGCCTCATTGCGAAGCTCTACAAGCGCTTTTCTGTCCTTGTCTTCGCCAGCGTGTGCTTCTGCTTCACGCACCATCTTGTCGATATCTTCTTTAGTCAGGTTTGTGCTGGCAGTGATTTTGATCTTCTGTTCTTTCCCGGTATTCAGGTCTTTGGCCGTGACGTTCAAAATACCGTTGGCGTCGATGTCGAAGGAAACCTCGATGCGTGGTACTCCCCGTGGTGCTGGCTGGATTCCATCCAGGCGGAAATTGCCGAGGGATTTGTTATCCTTCGCCATCGCACGTTCACCCTGATATACATAGATGTCGACGGCGTTTTGATTGTCTTCTGCCGTTGAGCACATCTGGGTTTTATGAGTTGGAATGGTTGTGTTCCGCTCGACCAGTTTTGCAAAGACACCGCCCATGGTTTCAATACCCAGGGATAGGGGTGTGACGTCGAGGAGGACGAGGTCGGTGACTTCGCCGGCAAGAACGCCAGCCTGAAGCGCCGCTCCAACTGCCACAACTTCGTCAGGATTGACGCTCTGGTTAGGTTCTTTCCCACCGGTCAGCGATTTCACAAGTTCTTTGATTGCGGGAATTCTTGTAGAGCCGCCTACCAAAACGATCTCGTCCAGGTCTTTGAATTCGAGTTTTGCGTCCTTGATTGCCTGTTCTACCGGTCCTTTGCAGCGTTGTACAAGCGAGCGAGTCAAATCATCAAACTTCGCGCGAGACAGGCGCATGTCTAGGTGTTTCGGTCCGCTTTCGTCGGCTGTAATAAACGGCAAGTTGACGGTGGTTTCAGTAACGGAAGAAAGTTCAATTTTGGCCTTCTCCGCCGCTTCGGTGAGCCTTTGCAACGCCTGCGGATCTTTTCTCAAGTCTATAGTGTCTGATTTGACGAATTCGTCCGCCATCCAGTCGACGATGGCATGGTCGAAGTCATCGCCGCCCAGGTGTGTGTCGCCGGCAGTGGAGCGAACCTCGATCAGGCCTTCCGACACTTCTAGAACCGAAACGTCGAATGTGCCACCGCCGAGGTCGAAGACGAGGATAGTTTCTTCAATACCCTTCTTCTCGATGCCGTACGCCAGCGCTGCGGCGGTGGGCTCATTGATGATTCGCAGTACGTCCAGCCCGGCGATGGTTCCTGCGTTTTTCGTGGATTGACGCTGGGAGTCGTTAAAGTAAGCAGGCACGGTTATAACTGCGCTATCAACCGACTCGCCAAGGTACTTCTCGGCATCTTCTTTGAGTTTGCGGAGTACCATGGCCGAGATTTCTTCCGGCGAATAATCTTTTCCTTTGATTGCGACGCGGCACCCGCCGTCGGGCGCTTCTTTGACTTTATAGGAAACGATACGCAGCTCTTCAGCAACTTCATCGTAGCGACGACCGACAAATCGTTTGATAGAGTAAATTGTGTTTTGCGGGTTGACGACCGCTTGTCTGCGGGCTAACAGACCGACGAGCCTTTCACCTGTTTTGTTAAACGCCACCACGGACGGTGTGGTGCGTCCCCCTTCCGCGTTGGGAATGACTGTTGCCCGTCCGCCTTCCATTACGGCGACAACGGAGTTGGTAGTGCCAAGATCAATGCCAACGGTTTTACCCATGTTTTCTCCCCGACTGCTTACTGACAAGCGGTTTTGCGGTCTATAACGTAGTGTCGCATTGTATCAGAAGCTACTTTTCCGATCCCGAATCATAGCTTTCTCCTTATGTATGGAAATTGAAATATGGGGAATGATATATGTGGTGTAGAAGCTCGGGTCTGAAGATACGGATATTTGAGATAGAGAATTTTTTGTTCAAACACCTTTACTAACGAATCGATTTTTGGAGGATGCCGGCTCATGAGTTACGGCGGAAACGATCCCGAAGGCAATCAAGAATTTGAACGGCAGGAGCTTGTGGATATGGTTCATGAGCATCGCGGTGTGACACCGGGGCAGGAACCGGAGCAGCAGACACCGCGCCGACCGACTCGCATAACGCATCACGAGATTAAGGCGATGAAGGTCACAGTGCGTAAGGAGTCCTCTCCCGTAGTCGGATTGTTCCGGCAGGTGGGCGGATTCTTCAACGGCATCCTGCAGGCTATTGGCGGGCTATTCAGCGGACGATCGGCGCGGGTGAACCCGTGCGAGGTTAACGGGCACGTCTTTCCAAAGGCCTGGAAGGGTGATTTCCCCCGCTGTGTGCACTGCAGGACGGTCATAAAGAGTCCTGGTGAGATCAAACCAAAATAGTGCTTGACCGAGCGTTTTTGAGAAGATACCATACATATTTATGGATGGTGTTAAGAGCGATTTGGAAGTGCAGACTATTTCCCTCGGCGTGAGGGATTTCGCACTACCAATTCCGCGGAGCGGCAGTATAGAGACTCATAGCGGTTACGGACCGTTGCCAATCACCGGGCAGGAGGTTCACGACGAGTTTTTGCGCAAACGCAAGGCTTCGCTGACTGCCTATCAGACAGAGTTGCGCATAAAGCACACATTCAGCCATGACGGCTATCAGATCGCTGTCAATGGACGTGTAGATGGCGTTGCCAGTCGGTTGAACTCAGGTTTTGACAACGTCTGCCTCGAGGAGGTTAAAACCGATTTCAACGCTGAAGCGCTTGCACGCTTGTTGCGCGCAAATCCGCAACACCCTTACTGCATGCAGCTCCGAATGTATGGCTATATGTACTGGCTGGAGCACAACTACGTCCCGGCTATGCAACTACTTGTGGTATCAATCCGCGATCAGAGTTTTGAAACTGTTTTAATTGAACTGAACCTTGAGGAGTTCGAAAGCTGGCTCGAATTGCGTATCAAGGAAGTAATCGCCGAGTACGTAGCCGAAGAGCGGATCATCGACCGCCGGATTTATCAAGCAGGCTTTCTCGCCTTTCCATTCGGTGCAGCTCGCGAAGGTCAGCAGGAATTGATGTCGGAGGTGAGCACCTGCGTAAAGAAAGGCAGCTCGCTAATGGTTCAGGCTCCGACCGGTTTAGGCAAGACGCTGGGCGTGATGTTTCCGGCCTTGCGCTCATCGCTTTCGCGCGGCTCTCAGTTGATCTATGTCACGCCGAAGAATAGTCAGCATGCCGTCGCGCGTGACGCGATTCAGAGGATGCAGAATGAAGGGAGTAAACTGAAAGCGCTTGTCTTGACCGCGAAGAAAAAGATGTGCCTCAAGGAGGAGACCATCTGCAATCCCGAGTACTGCGAGTTCGCTCGCGATTATTACGCGAAAATGGAGCGGCACGATGTAGTTAAGAAGTGCTCCAAGGTCGACATTCTCGATAGGCATCGTTTTATCAAGTACGCGAAGAAATATCAGGTTTGTCCGTTTGAACTTTCGCTCGATTGCATCAAACAGGTTGACGTGGTCGTTGGAGATTACAACTATGTTTTTTCTCCGTTCAACATCATGGGACGTTTTAGTCGTCAGATGACAGGCTCGATGGACAAACCGGATCTGGTTATTGATGAGGCTCATAATTTGCCAGGTCGCGCTTGCGGTTACTACTCGGCTGCGCTTTCCGTCACCTATCTCGAAGACCTTGCGAAGCGGATGGAGAATTTGCAGCCGTACATCTCAATTTCTGCACGAGCTGCGATTGCTGATGTCATTAATTGCATCAAGTCGCATAAACCGATGAAGACTTTGAACAATCGCGGCGACGGCGAAATTATCATCGACAAAGTTCAGTTTCTCATGCTGATGGCTAAAGTCGCTGAAATCTCAACGCGGCACATGGAAGGGCTGTTGGTGCCGCCTCTCAATGACCCTCTTCTTGAGCTGCATCGCACACTCGATAGTTTTATCTCTGCATTATCGAATGCGGAGCGCCCCGAGTTCGTTTCACTGTATCAGGGCACCGCAGGCGGTACCTTGAAATTGGTATGCTGCGATGCGTCGGACATGTTGAAAGATTCGTACCGCGCAGTTCGGTCTGTGGTCGGCTTTTCAGCTACACTCAAACCATTCCAATACTACAGCGACTTGATGGGTTTCGATTCCGCAAAGGTCGCAACCAAAGAATTCCAGTCGCCATTTCCAAAGGAGAATCGGAAACTGCTCGTGATACCGCAGATTTCTACGAAGTACTCCGATCGAGAGAGGAACTACGGGAAGATCGCAGAGACCATCTCACGAATTACGGCTCTTCGGCAGGGTAATTACATAGTCTTCTTCCCGAGCTTTGATTTCCTCTGGAAGGTCAAATCTCTCGTGAACCTGCCTGGTTTCGAAATTCTCACGCAGCAGCGCGAGATGCCGCAAGCGACTACGGAACAGTACTTGAACACGCTGCGCTCGAACACAAATCCGGTGATACTATTTGCGGTGCAGGGCGGTGTCTTCTCCGAGGGCGTGGATTACGCCGGCGATATGCTGATAGGCACGATTATTGTCGGACCGGCTCTTCCAACTTACGATTTCGAGCGCGAAACCTTAATGCGCTACTATCAAAACAAATATGGCGACGGCAACGCGTACGCGTGCATCTATCCGGCTATGACGAAAGTTGTACAGAGTGCAGGACGGGTGATTCGGTCGCAGGACGAGCGCGGGTTGATTGTTTTGCTCGGACGCCGATTCATTGAAAAAGATTATGTTGTTGCCATGCCGGGTGATTGGTACGATAAGTCAGTACAGGAGCTTGTCTCTTGCAGCATTCTGTCCGATATCGAGCAATTCTGGTCGAGAGAGGGTGTGGATGAACTCGTCCAGCAACGTTGAGAACACGAGAATGGAGCTGTTCACTGGAGTTGAAGAACGCCCGGTGACGGGTTTGCGCGGGGCGAAACTATCCGATCACATCTGTCTCTTCCTCGACTGCCAGACTACTGGCGCCAGTGTAACTAGCGGTGGAAACTTGCTTGAAGTGGCATGGTGCTACGGAGCGTCCGGCGACTTGAGCTCGGATGTTCATTCTTACCTGGTGAAACAACCTGACGAAATTCCGATTCCGGGTCGCATCCAGATGTTGACTGGTATCACGGATGATGACATGGTGGCTGGTGTCGAGTCCCGGGAAATTCTTGATTTCCTGTTGCAGAAGTCGCGCGAAATTTCAACTCCGCAGCTTTGTATCGCTCACTATGCGCGGTTTGAAACGCACTTCATGACTCACCTTGTGGAACAGCATGGCGATGGTGCAGATTGGCCGTTTCTCAATGTTTGCACTTTTGAGATTGCTCGCCGATTGTATCCCAATCTGCCGTCACGCGGTATTCGCGCGCTAGGTGGCTATATCGGCTTGGATATGGAAGAAGTGAAGCGGTCGAATAGCCATGTTGCAGCCACTCGGGTGATCTGGCAACACCTTGTTGAACGTTTGGCTGAGGTCGGCGTTGAAACGCTAGATCAATTGCAAGAGTTTCTTGCCACCAAAGCTGGTGCTCGAACCGGCCCACCGGAGTACAAGTTGGAACGTCTGAAGCGTCTGGACTTGCCGAACTGCCCTGGTGTTTATCGCATGAAGAACCAGAGCGGGCGCATTCTTTATGTGGGCAAAGCAACGTCTCTGAAAAGCCGAGTAAACAGTCACTTCAGGGGGCGGAAAGGAAAGACTTCAAAGTCGAAGGAATTGCTTACCCAGGTCCACTCTATTGATGTGACGGAGTGCGGATCTCCGCTTGAAGCGGCTTTGCTGGAAACCGACGAAATAAAACTCTACGACCCGCCATATAATGTTAGTTTGAAACAAAGAAACAGGAAGCTAGTTTTTGCCTCCTGGGATTTCTTGTCCTTCTGCGAGGAGCAGGACGAAGATCATGTTATTGGTCCGCTACCTAACTTACGCGCGCTCGATGCGCTTTTGCGATTGAATGAAACTATCAATAGCGGCGTGGTCGATCCTCATTTGCTTTTTGTGGAGATCCCTATGGAGGACCTCTCCGAGGGAGTTGCGATCTTTGTTGAGCGGCATGATATCTCTCTTGAGGAGGGAACCACTCCGCGTAGTCTTCTGGCTCTGGGTTTGCGATTTTTTAGATCTACGAAACGATTGATGCGCCAACTGGCGATGCAACGCGCTCTCGAATTGGTGCTCGAACAGCGACGCAAAGATGCTGGACTGGAGGACGTCGAGCCCCCAACCAGCCCAGAAGTAGAGGAAACTGTTCTAGCTGAAGACGATGACGATTTTGACTTTGACGAGGATGACCTTACTCCTGAAGAGATTGCCACAAAATTGGAGTCGCTCCTGACAAGCATTGCCAGAACCTACCTTGCTTCAAAAGATTTGACCTGTCTTCTCAATTCGAATATTCGGTTTAACTACAAGAAGAGTCGGCGCGAGGTTAGTGTTAGGAACGGGCAGATAGTCGATGGTTCTACTGCGAGCTCAATAAAGAAAAATAGTTCCGCAGCATATGGTGACATCGACGCTCTGTGCGACGAGGCGGTTCGAGACTGGGCTGGTTTGAACGTCAGAGACTATGATCGAATGCGGGTTTTGTTGACTGAAGTCACGAAAATGTCTCAAACACAGCCGGACGTCGAGATTGAGCCCCGACTGCGCTATTTGAGTCGCTGGTAGAGCAGTAGGTTTCTTCGCCCACACTCAGGGGACCGTTGTCTTGCGCTCTCATTGGTCTGGCGCGCGGTTTTGGAACATTTGCAGTCAAAACGGTTTCTTCGAATGAATTTTGAAAGAACTGTGAGTTTATAATATTCGAATTATTGAATGTATTGCTCGCAGGGCGTTTAGCGTTCTGCCGGCTTTGCTCGAAATAAGTGCTCCTTTCACCTCAAGAAGGATAGTTAAAATGCTGAAAACCCTTCCTAGCAACGTTGTTGGCGATGTTATGGGTGGAATGATGACCGCCGTGGTGGCACTTCCAGTTGCCATGGCTTTCGGCGTTGCATCCGGTCTTGGTGCCGCTGCGGGCCTATACGGCGCCATGTGTTGCGGACTTCTGGCATCGGTCTTCGGCGGGACTAAGGGGCAGCAGTCCGGACCCACCGGACCTGTAGCCGTAATTATCGCGACGTTGCTAATAGATTGTGGTGGCAATCTTCCTGTGGTTTTTGCCGCCATTATTCTTGGTGGCATTTTGCAAATCGCAGCGGGAAAATTGAAGTGGGGAGAACTCGTGCGATATCTCCCGTATCCGGTGATTTCTGGATTTATGACCGGCATCGCAGCAATAATAATTTTGCTGCAGATTAATCCGCTGTTTGGAATCAAAGGCAGCAAGCAGGTAATGGAGTCCATACAGAGCTTTCCAAACATTCTCCTTCACATGAAAGTCGAAGCTCTGTTAATTGGATTGCTGACATTCGCAATCATCTTCATCACCAAACTCATATCCAAGAAACTGCCGGCATCACTTATTGCGCTGGTTGTCGCAAGCGTAGCAAGTGTGGTGCTGAATTTAGACATCCCTAGAATCGGAGAGATACCTGGTCAGCTGCCGGTGCCCTCGCTTCCAGTCGTCGACTTGAAAGCTATAACCATAATCGTAAGTGGTGGCGTGACTATTGCCCTTCTAGGCTCAATAGATTCTCTATTGACGTCGCTAATTGCCGACAAAATTTTGCATACCAATCACGATAGCAATAAGGAACTCGTCGGTCAGGGCATTGGCAACATCGTTGCCGGCTTAATGGGCGGAATGGCGGGAGCTGGATCAACTACACGAACTCTTGCCAATATTGACGCGGGAGGTCGCACGCCTCTTTCCGGCGTTATCTATGCGGCAATCATTCTTACCGTGATCACTGCTCTTGGTGGCGTCGCCGCTCAGATACCGTTGAGTTCGCTGGCTGCAATATTGATTGTCCTCGGTTTTGGAATCGTTGACTGGCGTTCTCTGAGTCATGTTAAAAAGGCGCCGAGATCCGATGTTTTAGTCATGTCAGTTGTTTTATTCATGACCGTTTTCATTGATTTGATCTCTGCTGTTTTGCTCGGAATGGCGCTCGCATCAGTTCTCTTTGTCAAAAAGATTACCGATGTTCATCTTTCGGACTTCGGGTCACTGGAAAGCAAGTCCGAACTCAACCATTTGTTCGACATGCTTCCGCTCAACAGTTTGAGAGAAACCTTCATGTACTCGTTTGACGGTCCAATCTTCTTTGGCGAAACTAAAAACCTGGCAAAAGCGCTTAAGGCAGCCGATAATGCACAAACATTGATTCTTAACTTCGAGCATGCCCATCACTTTATTGACCAGAGCTGCTGCTATTACCTTGAGGACCTTATTGGCGGTTTCCGTAAAAGTGGCCGTCTAGTGCTTGTGCTTGGGCTTGACGGTGATATCAAGGCTGGACTCGAGCGCATGGAATGTCAGCTTGTACTGGACAGTGAATTTGTGGTCTCCGGCTGGAGCGAGGCTGTCGAAAAAATTAAATCTAAGTCCGAGAATTTAAGCCTGGCTGGATCTCAAACCGCTTAATATCCGATGAATCTTGCCTCCAAGAGTAATAAAATCTAGACTGAGCGACTGATTCCTTGCAAGAAACAGTCGGCAATGTTGTCAATCCCTGCATGATGCGGGCTTGGAGTGCTTTCATGAATTTCAATCAGATCAATCAAAACATCCCCGAGGAGGTCAAGCAGATCATCCGCCATTCGAGCGAGGAAGAGGTCGTTGAGATCATGCTTCAGTCTCTGAAAATGGCGCTTGAAAATCCGGACGAGATGGCTAAGGCTATGCCCGGCATGCCGAAGCAGATGATGGACAGCATGAAGCTTTTCCCGAAAACGGACGCTACGTTGCGTCCGATGGCTAAGGCCATGGCTAAGCTCTTGATTCAGCAAGTGAAGCACGGCAAGAATCCTACCGAAGAAGAAGTCAACAAAGCTGTCACTGAGGCGCTATTTGGCGGCGGTGGCATCCCCGGAATGGGTGGCATGGGCGGACTTCCAGGGATGGCTGGACTGGGTGGTTTGCCCGGTATGGGAGCTCTTCCCGGTATGCCGGGAACAGGTGGCATACCCAATACTCCTGCCGCACAGCGAGCCATTCCGCAAGGTCCGCCGTTAGATCTGGAAGTCGCTTCTAAGGTCGACACGTTTATTTCAAACGGCAAGAATCGACTTGCGGAGCAGGAGTTCGAAGAGTCGGAAAAAGAGTTCGCGAAGGCGATTGAACTTCTCGATGAGCATCAGCCGGAAGGTGACCTGATTTTTACTGCGCTTCAGCATCAGTCCATTGCCCAACTGGAGCAAGCTGAATACCTCAAAGCTGAGCCTGTTTTGAAGCGCTGGTTGAGACTCGGTGAGAAGATCTACTCTCCTGAACATCCGCTGCTTGCTGGTGCCTATCTCGGTCTCGCTCGCGTGCGCGAAAGCCAGCAGAAGATGGATGATGCTGAATTGTTATACAAGCGAGCGTTGGCAATTGCTGAGCGCAATGGAGAACAAGACCCTGAGGCGTTCACCGCAACTATTGATTCTGTCGCATACTTCTACGAATCACGAAAGCGCCACAAGAAAGCAGACCCGCTTTTTGAGAGATCTTATGAAGTCAGGAAAAGTGCATACGGTGAAAAGTCGCTTGAAGTCGCCGATTTCGAGATTGAGTATGCTCTCGTTCTGAACGAGCGTGCGCAGCATGAGGATGCGGTGAAGTGGTGCCAGCGCGCGATCGAAACCAAAGAAGCGGAACTTGGAGATCAAGACCCCGAGACCATCGAAGCGGTTGTCCAACTGGCTGAAATTTATTTCGATGCTAAAGACTTCGATGCCGCCGACAAAATCTTGGTCGCAGTTATCGACAAGATGACGCCGTGCGCCGAGGGACGATTCGAAGCAATCGAACTGCGTGCCCAGGTGCTTCGTGAAGCGGGTCGCGACGCTGAGGCCGCCGAGCTCGAAAAGGAACTCAGCGCTGCGGAAGAGTCCTAGTTTAACTGGTTCGACAAATGCTTATAGCGTCGACTTTCCGGAGTCGGCGATTGACAGTGAATCGAATTGGTTTACGAACTGGCTGGCGACTGTAGAGACAGTCGAGAGCATTCCGCCCTGAAACGCTGCGAACAGTGCGAACAATGCGATAGCGGCGACAAGGTACAGGTTGCCGTGATCGGTGCTTCCGCTTCCGTCTTCTTCGATTATGAATTGGGCTACGTGTGCCAACATCAACCCTGCTCCAGAGATCATGGTTTTCCAGACTACGCGATGAGTATATTAAACTCGTCAGTAGCTGACAACACGGAAATTACGCACAATTTATCCTTAGCCGCCGCTGAATTGGACTTGAACGGGCGCTGACTGTGGGCTGGCATTCGCTTTGCTAAGCGTACTATGAAGTATCGCTGCTGCAATGATCCCAACTCCCAGCGTGATTCCACCGCCGTTGAGGAAACGAGCGCCGCGTCCAGCCGTTGTGGCTTCCGATTTGACGGGAACTCCGAGGTCTGCGCGTAGCCGGTTGAAGAGTTCAATCTTTGCCTCTTCCTGGGCGACGGCGTCAAGTGAATTGAAGTGGTCGCGCACTTGTTGCCACTTGGCTCTCTCTTCGGAGGTTTTAGTCGAGTCGTGAGCAGCTGTTTCGAATATTTTTGCAATGTCCTCGATTCCGAGCTCACGCTCCATAGTGTTTAACATTCTCGGTACGTCTCGCTTCGCGACCTTAGCTATTAAACCGCCAGGCAGTTGAATTTCGACTCGCTTCGCTTGCTCCATGGCGGCTTCGGGGCGTTGAAGTTGCGGGCTTGAATCCCCTTGAGCGTTTTGAAAAGGCGATGTTTCGATTGGAATCTCGTCCACCGCCGGCGGTGGCACCACCCGTGTTTCTATTCTTGGTCTGTTAATGTTTTCATTTGCGTAATTGCGCTGTTCAGCCAGCCGTTGCTTCAGATCTTCGACTCGTCTTCCGGATGCTCTGATCTCACTTTCTGCAAGGCGAAGACGCTCTTCAAGCTTAGCTTCTCTCGTTTCGGCCTCTGTCTTTTCGCTGCCTGCGCTATCCCGTTCTGTCTCCGTTTGTTGTAACCGTTCCCTGAGAGCGCTCTCGCGTTGTTGCGACTCTGCGCGTTCCTGTGCGGCTTTGACCGCGTCTGCTTCTCTCGCCGCCTGCATATCTCTGAGTTGTTGCTCCAGTTCTGCCTGCCGTTTCTGAGCCGCCTTCAGGTGTGAATCTGACTCGGTTCGCTCTCGCTGGGCGTCGGCAAGAGTAGTTTCCAACTCAGAAACTTTTTCTTTGGCTGATGCTCCTTCTGTTTCAGATTTTTGGAGAGCTGTCTCCAGTTCAGTGACTCTTGAGTTCGACGCATCAAGTTGTTTTGTGAGTTTCTCGGTTGTCTCTGTTTTCGCGGTTTGCGCCTGCTCCAATTGCGTCGACAAGTCAGTAATGCGAGTTTCCATCGCGGTAATTTCTGTTGCGCGTTTTTCTGTTGCAAGTCGCTGAGCTTCTTTGTATTGGTCGAATGTGGTGCGGAGATCGCGAACTTCCTGGTCGAGCCTCGCCTTGTCAGCGGTGTTCTGCTCAGTGGCTTTGTCTAGTTCGACCTGTTTCTCAGCTAGCTTAGTATTGAACTCCTCGACCTTCTGCTCGTGCGCGATCTTCTCCGCCGACAGTTTTTCGTCTGCGCCAATTTTGTCTCTTTGTGCTGTTTCAAGTGCGCTGGTCAGGTCCGCTATTGTTTTGCTCTGTTCCGCCGTCGAAGCTTTGGCTGATTCTGCTATCGAAAGATTTTCCTGCTTTGCTAGTTCGAGAGCTTTCGTAAGCTCGGCATTCCTAGTATCGGTAGCGGTGCGCGCTCGTTCCGCGTCTGCTAGTTTCTCTTGATTGCCATCAAGCTTTGTTTTGGTGTCAGCCAGCTTCGTTTCGGTGTCAGCCAGTTTCGTCTCAGTATCAGTTAATTTCGTTTCGGTATCAGCTAGCTTCGTTCCTGCTTCAGTTAGTTTGGTTTCCGTATCGGTAAGTTTCGTTGCTGTTTCGCCGAGCTCGGTTTTGAGGTTTGCTTCGCGTTGCTCTGCAGCGGTTCGCTCTCGCTGGGCGTCGGCAAGAGTGGTTTCCAACTCAGAAACTTTTTCTCTGGCTGATACTCCTTCGGTTTTAGATTTTTGGAGAGCTGTTTCCAGTTCCGCAACTCTTGAATTGGAGGTATCAAGTTGTTTCGTGAGTTTCTCGGTTGTCTCCGCTTTGGCTGTTTGCGCCTGCTCCAACTGGGTCGATAAGTCCGTAACGCGAGTTTCCAGCTCGGTAATTTCTTTTGCGCGTTTTTCTGTCGCAAGTCGCTGAGCTTCTTTGTATTGGTCGAAGGTGGTGCGGAGATCGCGAACTTCCTGGTCGAGCCTCGCCTTGTCAGCGGTGTTCTGCTCAGTGGCTTTGTCTAGTTCGACCTGTTTCTCAGCTAGCTTAGTATTGAACTCCTCGACCTTCTGCTCGTGCGCGATCTTCTCCGCCGACAGTTTTTCGTCTGCGCCAATTTTGTCTCTTTGTGCTGTTTCAAGTGCGCTGGTCAGGTCCGCTATTGTTTTGCTCTGTTCCGCCGTCGAAGCTTTGGCTGATTCTGCTATCGAAAGATTTTCCTGCTTTGCTAGTTCGAGAGCTTTCGTAAGCTCGGCATTCCTAGTATCGGTAGCGGTGCGCGCTCGTTCCGCGTCGGCTAGTTTCCTTTGATTGCCATCAAGCTTTGTTTCGGTGTCAGCCAGCTTCGTCTCAGTATCAGTCAATTTCGTTTCGGTATCAGCTAGCTTCGTTCCGGCTTCAATTAGTTTGGTTTCCGTATCGGTAAGTTTCGTTGCTGTTTCGCCGAGGTCTGTTTTGAGCTTTGCTTCGCGTTGCTCTGCAGCGGTTCGCTCTCTCTGGGCGTCGGCAAGAGTGTTTTCCAACTCAGAAACTTTTTCTTTGGCTGATGCTCCTTCGGTTTTAGATTTTTGGAGAGCTGTTTCCAGTTCCGCAACTCTTGAATTGGAGGTATCAAGTTGTTTCGTAAGTTTCTCGGTTGTCTCCGCTTTGGCTGTTTGCGCCTGCTCCAACTGGGTCGACAAGTCCGTAACGCGAGTTTCCAGCTCGGTAATTTCTGTTGCGCGTTTTTCTGCCGCGAGTCGCTGAGATTCTTTGTATTGGTCGAAGGTGGTGCGGAGGTCGCTTAGCTCCTGGTCGAGCTTCGCCTTGTCAGCGGTGTTCTGCTCGGTGGCTTTGCCCAGTTCGGCCTGTTTCTCAGCTAGCTTAGTATTGAACTCCTCGACCTTCTGCTCGTGCGCGACTTTCTCTGCCTCTAGCTTTTCGTCTGCGCCGAGTTTGTCTCTTTGAGCTGTTTCGAGTTCGCTGGTCAGGTCGGCTATAGCTTTGGTCTGCTCCGCCGTCGTGGCTTTAGCAGATTCCGTAATCGACAGATTTTCCTGCTTTGCCAGTTCGAGAGCCCTGGCAAGCTCGGAATTTTTAGTATCGGCAGTGGTGCGCGCTCGTTCTGCATCAGCTAGTTTCTTTTGATTGCCATCAAGCTTCGTTTCGGTGTCAGCTAGTTTCGTTTCGGTTTCAGCTAATTTCGTTTCAGTATCAGAGACCTTTTCTCTGGCTGATGCTGCTTCGGTTTCAGATTTATTGAGAGCTGTCTCCAGTTCCAAGACTTTTGAATTTGAGGCTTCAAGTTGATTCGTAAGTTTCTCAGTCGTCTCTGTTTTCGCGGTTTGCGCCTGCTCCAACTGGGTCGACAAGTCCGTAACGCGAGTTTCCAGCTCGGTAATTTCTGTTGCGCGTTTTTCTGCCGCGAGTCGCTGAGATTCTTTGTATTGGTCGAAGGTGGTGCGGAGGTCGCGTAGCTCCTGGTCGAGCTTCGCCTTGTCAGCGGTGTTCTGCTCGGTGGCTTTGTCCAGTTCGGCCTGTTTCTCAGCTAGCTTAGTATTGAACTCCTCGACCTTTTGCTCGTGTGCGACCTTCTCCGCCGTCAGTTTTTCGTCTGCGCCAAGTTTTTCCCTTTGAGCTGTATCAAGCGCTCTGGTCAATTCATCGATCTTTTGGGACTGATCCGATTTCACATCAATCGGCGAATTCTCTCTAGGTTTGCTTGTTTCCTCTTTGGAGTTTTCTGCCGGGTTCATTCGCTCAAAGGCCCATTTTGTTCCGCGCTGGATCAGTTTGTATCCGGCTCCGGCGAGCACCACGCCGATTAAGGCATTTTGGGCGAGTGATTTCAGGTCGCTATCATTGAAACCTTTGGTTGCGTCTTCTGTTTCTGAGTTTGGTTCGGGAGTAGCAACGGCGTGCTCGGCGGCGTTTTTTTTCTCCGGTTCGCTTGATTGAATTGCATTTGTCTCGACGCCGAGCACCTTATCCGGTGCCTTCGCCTCCGGACCGTTTCCGTTTCGTTTCTCGAAGTGTTCGCGATACGCTTGCTGTTTGAGCCGATTGAAGCTCTCAGTAAACTCCAATTCCGGACGCAGTTTTACAGCCTCCTTCAGAAGCGTTTGTCCTTTTGCTAGAAGTTGAGCATCCCCGGTCTTTATGTAAGCAAAGGCGACTTCTGAACGAATGTGCGCTGGTTCCATGTAACGTTGATAAGCGTCCCATTCTTTTTCTGCCGCTAGTGAACGTTTCTCGTACAATTTTGAGGTGTTGTGTCCGGCAGCGTTTTCTTGAACAATGGTGCGGTCTATAACAAGCCGGTCTCGGAATGTTTCCATTCGAAGATCTAGCAATGCGTCCGAATTGGTTTTGTCGCTCTCTTGAATTGCTTTGTCAAAAAGATCAGTAGCACTGTTAATGCCTAATTTCTTTGCAGTTTCAAATCCAGTGGATAGTTGCTCTGCTGCAGCAGTGTTTCTTTCACCAGCATGGACGTTTGTTCTCTTCGGCGGAAGTTCGGGCTCTGCGGTGTAAGGGACCGACATCGTACGAGCCATTTTTTCGTATCCCGCGAGCAATCCGGTTTGAAACTCGCGGCTGAACTGCAATTCTGGTCGGCGTGATACTGCTTCTAGAAGCAGCTTTTCACCCGCTGCTATCTCTTTTGTTTGGCCCGAGCCAATTAAATCGAGACCAAAACTCGCCCGACTGGTCGCTGGCGACAAATAGTCCTGATACTTGTCCCAGTTAAGATGGTCCTGTAGTTGCTGTGCGTTGCGAATGAGGTTGGACAGCGGATCTTGGCGACCTGCTACCCGTGAGGAATTCAAATCCAAATCGATTTTGTCTTCTACACCGCGCTGAAAACCTGCAAGCAGCATCGGGTGATTTAGATCGTCGGACTTTTTGATTTGCTCGATCTTCTGATTTGCTGGCTCTTTTGGTGACGAGAGCTCGTCCATCTGGTGTTGCCAAATTTCTGACGAAATGTCCTGCCATCGCGACCCGCCATTTGCAGTCGGACGAAAGTCTTCCGTCGCTTCCAAAAATGTAATGCTCTCTGCTTTGACAGGCGAGTAAGCATCGTTATTTCCCACTGAACTTGGGACGTTGGTGTTTTCGATTTTTGACATACGCACAATAAGCTCTATCTGACGAAGGGGGAGGAGCGTCAGCAAATCATCGTACGAATCTATTCAATCGCTTCTAATTTTGGACAGGGAAAACGCGAAAATGTCGATTCTGCTTGTGATATTGAAAATCACCCTGGATTGATTTTGTCATGTTTATCCATCAATATCGACTGAAGTCGAGTGGGGGAGCGGTTTAATCTGAAGTCACAAAAAAGCCACGTCGCCGTAGGAAAGTATTCTCGGAAGTTTCCCAGGAGACCGCACGCCTTGAAGAGGGTATCGGAACCGCCAAGCATATTTAATTTCACAGGCGATCAGTTGCCTGACTCGGAGAGCCCGGGAGAGGGCGCCGATATGTATTACACTCTCTGGCATCGCCAAAAGTCGGAGCTGGTAGCCCTGCGATTCTTGGTTATGATGCAATTGTTAGGTATTTTTGTCTTATCTATAACTATCGGATGCTTGTTGTTTCGCGGCTATTAACGATTCACGAGTTATTCACTGATGATTTCAAACAGCTTCAAGTCTCCACGAAGGTCTGTTACCGTCTGATACCGGTCTTCCGGCTTCTTCTCCAAGCATCGCATGATGATAAGTTGAAGTTCCTGCGGAATGTTAGTTGCGCTGGCAGCCCGTGCAAATGGCGTCGGAGCTGTTTTTACTTGCTTGGTCATTGTGTCTCGTGGCGTGGCTCCGGCAATCGGGGCAAGACCTGTCAAGGCGCGAAACATGACACAGCCCAGCGAATAGATGTCGGAGCGCGAGTCGACATGCGCGGCCATGCATTGCTCTGGGCTCATGTAGGCAGGTGTTCCGGTTACGTAGCCCTCTAGAGTGACCTTCTCTGCTTTAGCTTTTTCCGGGTCAGCCGGCAGCGCTAGCCCGAAGTCTACAAGTTTTACCGTCTCCGGTTTTCCGTCCTGTGGAACTAGCATAATGTTGGCGGGTTTCAGATCGCGGTGAACTATGCCCTGGTTATGCAAATGTTCTAGTGCATCGCAAGCCTGGCGGAAGATGTTGATGCTACGCGCAACGCTAAGATTGCCTTCTGACCGAATGGTTTTTCGCAGGGTATCTCCGTCGACGAGCTCCATTACCAGATAGTGTTCACCACCTGTGGTGCTGCCCAGATCGTAGACTTGAACCACATTGGGATGACTGAGTTTACTGGCTGCGCGCATTTCTCGTTGAAAGCGCTGGACATCTCGCTCGTCTTGACTGCTGAGAATTTTGATTGCAAACGGCTTTTCATCGTCCAGTTTGATTGCTTTATAGACAACCCCAAGGTGCCCTCGACCGAGTTCCTCGATTAGTTTATATCTTTCCGAAATTAGACTGTTTAACAACAATAGTCCTCATCGCTCCTAATTTTGAATACCCGGCTGCTAAATTCAACAAACTTCTTTTCCAGACTTCTGTCAATCTGGAACAATGTTCTGGAAGCACCTCTTTGGTCGCACTAAGTGACGAGCCAGATGTGATGCAGGAGACTTTCGAATCCAGTGAGGGAGAGGTTGATGCCGCGCGTGCCGAAGTCAAAAAATGACCGTGATATTGTCGATTACGTCCAAGCAGAACTTGCAAAGGTTGCCGACAAATCCAAGGCTCCCGAGATGCAGACCTATATGAAAACAGATATGCCGTTCTACGGCGTTCAGAAGCCAGATCGAGTACCAATTATTCGCGGTATGAAGGCGAATTTCCGCCCGGCGAGTCGTTCGGAGTACGAGCAAACGATTCGTCGCCTCTGGGACCTGCCTCACCGAGAGGAAAAATATCTTGCTCTGAACTACGCATGCGATTTTGTCTCGCTTGCTGAGCCGAAAACGCTTGTGCTGTTCGAGGCGCTGGTTCGTGAAGGCAGCTGGTGGGACTTCGTTGACGTAATTGCAGGTCACCTGGTCGGCGCTATTTACCTTAAATATCGCAATGAAATAGAGCAACACATGGACAATTGGATAGCAGATGACGATTTCTGGATTCGAAGAACTGCCATCCTGAGCCAGATGAAGCATAAAAAGTCTACCGACGCCAAACGTTTATTCGCCTATTGTCTCGCTCAGGCTGGCGAGAAGGAGTTTTTTATTCGAAAAGCTATTGGCTGGGCACTTCGCGAGTATAGTTATGCGGAGCCCGCGGCCGTCAAGAAATTTTTGCTTGCCAATAAGAATCGTTTGTCGCCTTTAAGTTTCAAGGAGGGTGCCAAGCATCTTGTCAAAGTTGGAGTTATGGATGCTTGAAGGCTCCAGTCGTGTATCATGGGTAACCATTAACAATCATCGGTTTAAAATTGACGTTTCATTTACTACCGTTTGTTGTTGAATTCGAGTGTGGCATAAAGAATGCCTGAGAATCATAAGGAGTAAGACGATGAACCTTTCGGCAAAAAATGTTTTCCAGGGCATTCCCTTGATCATGTGTTTTGCTCTTTTAAACGCTTCGCCAGCGTCAGCACAGGTCGCAGGCGCAGACCAGGGCATTTTCAGTGATGAAGAACAGATGCTGCGAATCAATAATTCTCAGGTTCAACAGTATCAATCGCAAATGGCACAGGCTGAGCGTGATTTGAACTCTGAAGAAGCGAAAAATGAGACCTATCGTCTCTACGCGCAGAAAAAAGTGACGGATCTGTCGAAGTCCGTCGCCACTGCAGCTGGTGCTAAGAAATCTGAAGATCAACAACAGCTTCAGTTTTTCAAAGATTGGTTGAAGCGCGATCAAGATTACAAGGCTAGACAAACAGCCTATATCAATCAGCTTCAGCAGACCATCAACAATCTACAACGTGGACAGCAAACAACACTGTCGAATCTTGGTTCTGACATCACCGCGATGCGCGAAACGGTTCAAGACAAAAAAGACGCGCAGAAGTTCAATCAAATGATGCAAATGAACTACTTCAACGAGCTGCAAAGCGAGATGGGGGCTGCGACCTGGGGAAGACCTCCGCAAGATGGCACGTTCAACAGCACAGGCGGCTACGGTATGATGGGTGGTTATGGTTACAGTATGGGTGGTGGACGTCGCAACTACTGGTAAACGAATCGAAACGGTTCGCTAATCCTCATCATCTAATGAAAGCTCACCGGCCCTGGTTATTGCCAGGGCCGTTTTTATGAGTCCAGGCGGCCCATTTTCGTAAACCAGATAACTTGCTTTCCAAATTGGACTGAACTTGTTCTTATACTGCCGCAATCCCTTGTAAGAGAAAAACCGATTCATGTGTTCGTAAATCTGATGAATCGCGCGTTCTTCCATACTGGCACCCGGTTGATCGCCAACGCCTGACAAAGCCGCCAGTCCAAGGCTAAATGTTTCAAAGCCATCTTCTTTTAATGCCGTCAGTAACTTGGTAAACAAATAATCCATTGTTCCATTGGGGACATCTTCGTTATGGCGCATCATGTCGATTGATGCTTCTCCTGGTCCATACGAGGGAACCTGATTTACAAATGCAATGACGTCTTTTTGCGGATTCTTCAAGACGAAGAGAATGTCTTTCTCGACTTCTTCTCTGTCAAACCATCCGAGACTGAAACCGCGTTCGCGTCTTCCAGGCAAAGAGAGCCAGGCATCAGACACGCGTTGAACAGTGTCAACTAATTCTCTGGAATGTGGCGGTGCAAGCCTCTCTAAGACGTAGCCCTCCTTGTCGAATTTCTTGACCTTCGATTTGAAGTTTTTGCCCTTGCTTGTATCCATTGCGAACTTATTTAAATCAACAATCGCTTCTTCGCCGACCTTCAACACCTCCAAGCCGAGCTTTTCATAAAGCTCCACGTTATCCGGTTTGACTTGAAGAAACGCCATCGACCAATCGTTATTCTTGCAGAATGTATGAAACTGTTTTGTTACTCTCTCCAGTTCTTCAGGAGGACCTACCGGATCTCCCAGTCCTATTGCCACATTGAGAACGGTTTTGTAAGCAATAAAACTGTTTCCATCTTGCAAAAAAAAGTAAGACTTGTCTGACAAAATTTTGTAGTGATCGAGCGCATCTTTACCATATTGCTTCAGAAGTGAGTGGGCGCGTTCTCGTTCTCTTGGATGAGTAGATAGTTGGTATTGAATTGGTCTGAACACGCTGTACACAGCAAAAGCTGCAGCCAAGCCGCCGATTATGTGCAGCGAGTTTATGAACCATCGAGCTGATGCGCTTCGAGCGACAAGGTCTGGGTTGCCGATGAAAAAGAGCTCTCTAAGCGAACGGGATAGCGCTTCGCTCAGTTGAAAGTTCAAACCGAAGTCATGTTTCTCCAGTAAGAAGAAACCGATCGTGCCGTATGCGATAGCAAGAATCACACTTAGCAGGATCTTGCGTATCCCCGTTCTTAAGCGATGCGATTCGCTCAAGACCGTGAATTGTTTTTTGTAAATTAACAGAAGCACCACAGTTAGTATCGGAACTAGAAGCGTCAGAAGAGGAATGCTTTCGCTTACGTCAGGATCTGGGATGAATTTGATCCGCTCCGCACCTATACGAGCAATGTGCAGCAGCGCCGAGCCGGCGGACATTGCGACTGATGCGTACCAGGCGTTTCTCTTCCGCTTGAATAGATTAATCGAGAGGTAGATGAGAAACAAACCAAAGGCTACATGCAATGATTTACTGAAGTGGTAGTAATCGGTAGTGACCAGCACCGAGAATAAGCGTGGGTGCTCAGCAAGACGAGCGGCGAGAGGTTGGATGGCTGCGACTAATCCGCTGATTAGAGTAAAACTGGCTACCAGGTTGACCGGCCAGCGGCTGGGATAGAAGCGTTTGATGTCCTCTTCCGATAACGCATGACCGGACGCCGGAAGAGGGTTGAAAGCGACATCAGGTGTGTCATCGCCATCCTGAGCCTCCGAAGCACCAGGTGCTTGCTCAGGGGGGCTGTGAGCGGCTTCTAATTTGTCCGCCGATTCGTCATCGGTTTTATTTTGCGAGTTCTGATCCATAATGGCAGTGTAAACAGTTTGGGTGCGCAGGTGTTTAGGTTAATCGTTTTAGTAATTGCCCTGACGATATTCATACCCGCTCAGGCGTTGGCTCAGGCTGATGAGGGCGCTGAGGGACCGCCGGAAGGTGAATTCGGGAACTGGCCTTTTCCCGGCTCTGTTGACGAGCTGCCCGACGGTATGCGACCGGGGCAAGCTTACACAGGTTTTCCAAATAATTATCGGAAGAATGTGGATTGGATGTCGATTCCGGCATGGTTGGCTGGCGACTGGGCTTCGAAAGACCTGCGAATCATGAAAACTTACGATCATACCAACGGAACGTTGAAAACTATTCCGTCTTCGACAGTAGCACCCTTTGCGGACCACTTTGGTGACCAAACCGATCGGCAGGGCACCGTCTGGTCCTGCAACTTTACTCCATTTATTACGAACCTTCCTCTGGAGCAACTTACAGACTCTCAGTTGACTATTGGAATGAAACCGCTGGAGGTTCGAGAGGATGGTGTAGCTCTCTGGCAGCGCGTCCTGCACGTCTTGCTCACTCCCAACAACTCAATCCACGATTCTTATACGGAAGAGCGGGTAACCGAGTTTTCCCCTCAAGGTCCTGCCATGGCGATGGCGCAAATCACCGCGCGCTTCTACAATCCCGCAGGCGATCCGATTTTTACTACGAACTCGATGCGAATAATGCGGAAGGTGAAACCCTATCAACCTCTTCAGCAGCGCAATGGTATCAATTTACCGATGTCGCTTAGCGAATATTTGCAATCTACTGGGCGTCCGGAACTTATGTTCGGCAACTGATCTCCACACCAAATGCGGTGCGCTAGTTCCGCTTGAAGTTTCCGTAATGCTGAATTAATGCTTTCACTGCATCTTCTGTTTCCTTGCCCTCGGTCAGCTTTTCCACTTCCGCCTTATCACCGATTATTTCGATGGCTTTCCAGGCTTTTTCTCTAGCCTTGACTATTGGATGTGCCTTGTAGACAAAAAACAGTGGTGGAATTGCCATCGGGTTTTTCTCTTTAGCAAGCTGCTCAATAGATGTGACTACTGCTTCGTAGTCTTCATGCTTCAGACCATTCACGAGTAGTTTGAATGTGAATGAATCAAACTTTGACTTCAGTGATTGCGCCGTTCCTTGAATCAGATCGGTTATCGACTGGAAGCTGCTTTGATAGTCGCTCATTTTTTTGCCGCGCTCCGTGCACACACAATACGGCTATGATACATTGTTTTTGTCTGCGATCCGGATCCGGACGGAGAAGTCCTGTTGGGCGAAATCAAAATTTCAGGATTCCAGCGTTCATTCGCGCTCGCTATGTCGTTTTTCATAGCAAGCACTGTTGTGTCGCCGAAGCAAGAGTCTAGTTGGAAACTTCTGGCGCCGGCCATTGCGGCTGAAAGCAAATGGTCTATAGAAAACGTTCTGAAGGCGAAAGACATCGAGATTGATGCGCAAAATAAAGTAGTGGCGGACATCTGCACCTCGGCAGTGGACCGTGAATTCGCAGAGATGGAATTGAACCGAGGCGACTATGCGGACGCCGTTAAAACTTCGCAGGCTGTAATCAAGGATTTGCGTAAATACCTGAAACCGGATGATGTTCGCATTCAGTCTGCACGCTTACTATTGTCGGAGGCTTATTTAAAATCGAAAAACAGAAACGGCTGTTTGAAACAGTTGAGATCCGTTCTGTTGCAGCAGCTCGCTGCCGACGAACTCCGCGAATCGAAAATTCGCAGCGGCATGTCCTCGAACGAATTAAAGGAGGATGGCGTTGAAACGTCCACACAGTTTGAGGAGCGCTATCAGAGACTTAGTCGGGATGCCGTGTTGAGACCCGCATCAGAGGCTCTTCGTCGGGCGGAACAGCTATTTTGGGAAAACCGACTGGCGGATGCTTTGCGGTTAACGAGAATCGGTTTATCCTTTGATACTGGTACCATATGTGGTGATAGAGCGAAGTTTCTTCAGGCTTTGATTTACTTTGGGCTGGGCGATCGCGCTGCTCTTGAAAGTGCGCGTCGAAGGCTGGGGGAAGGTTCGTCGATTGCAGCGGCGTCCCGTACCTATATAAAGGAACCGCAACCTTCTCTCAAAGAGGCGGAGGGTAGAGAAACCTTTGTTGATGGTTTGATTGAGGAACTGGATGGAAATCACTCTGCTGCGTTGAAACATTATGAAACCGCCATCGAGGCAATGAAGGAAGCGGAGCCAGGATTGGACGCGTTGATGTTTCGCATCTACAAGGGTAATGCTCTACTGAATAATGGGGAACCGGTCGCTGCCTATCGTGATTTGAACCATGTATTCGAAACCGCTCGCCGACTTGTCGAAGGTCGAGAGCAAGGCTTACTTTTGGGGAAATTATCTCAGGTCGCGCTGATGGAGATGTATCGAACACTTCTTGTCAGAATGACGTATGAAAGTACGCCGTCTAAATCGCACAACACCGACATGCATGACGCGAAGGCTTTGAGCAATTGTCTTGAACGAAATATGCTCAATGGAAGCGCACGAATAGCCGTTCGTCCTTTCGAAGAAAATTACCAGGAATTCGCCGATGCACTTTATCATGTCGGATATCAGTTCAAAACCAGCCACCGCCAGGCGCTAGCTCAACGATGCTTCTGGGGTAACGTCTCCGTGATCGAGACGCATGTACCGGAGTATAAACGCCAGTTGGGCGGCACTTTGTATGACCTGGCCGAATCGTATTTCTGGTCAGAGCAGTATGACATCGCTATCGAAGTATTTCTTCGATGTATCGAAGTTCGACGGGAAATCGACCCTGATTCGCTCGATTACATCATGACGTTAAACACCCTCGGACGAGTTTACCTGGCAAAGGGTGATGAGCTTGAGGCGATCGACTGCATCAATTCAGCGCTGCACCGACTGCTTCACCACGAGGACCTCCAGTCCACAAGAATATCGAGGATGGTTGCCGATTTGCGGCGGAGTTTTAAACCAGGAGAGCAAGACGGGCGCCCCGCACCAGACTCAGTGGCATCGGGAGATCGCCACATTGAGCAGATAAGCGCTCTTCCTCTTCCCGAGCAGCTTGACTCGATACGCAAATCCCGGTCGGCTGCCAACCCCGACACTTACTCGCAAATCGACGACCTGTGGCAAGTGCTGGCTGACTCCTACAGCCGTCATAAAAACTACGACGAGGCTGTGGAGGTTTCGAAACGCTTACTGGAATTGCGACAGTCGGCAAAAGTAAAATCGCAGTCTGAAATTCTCGGGAGTTTGTGGCAGCTTGCCTACATCTGTGGAGTATCCAACCGGCACAAGGATGCTGACGAATATTACACACAACTGCTTGAGAAGTTTGGAGACAATAATAATCCTCGCTGGAGAGCATTATGGCTTTACTCCAGAGGTGTTGTTCTTGATTCGCTTGGACTGCCCGAGCGTGCTGCTAGTGACTTTCGTAAATCAATTGTCGAATACAAAAAATATTTGAAAACCCTCGACAAGGTAAATGATAAAGAGTCAGTTGATCAAACCGGTTGGATGATCGCTGACCTCGAACAGGAATTGAAAGCCAAGCGGCTCTGCCGGCCTGATGCTAACGACTACCTGAAAGGCTATGCAACTTGTTATTGGGATAAGAGACGGTTTCCTCTGAAAGTCTATATTGATGATTCTAAAGAGCGTGGTTTCGGACCTAAGCTTTTTGCGCTTGTCAAAAAGGCTGTTGATGACTGGGCTGAGACGCCCGGGATGGAGGACAAAATTAAATTTGTCGATGACCGAGAAGACGCGGATATTTATTTGGAGCGAGTGAGCAATTACGATGCGATCCCGTATGGGTCCGGTGGTGGCGCTTCTGCGAGCTTCGTTTGGCGTGGCAAAAAACTTACGAAGGAAATCGACAGAGTGCACTTGCGCATGTATTGCGCTGAGCACGATTTGGATAAAATGTCTAAACATGCGGTTTTGCAGCTATACACGCTGGCTCTGCACGAGTTCGGGCACGGGTTGGGCTTGGGACATTCGCCCTCCGGACTCGACGTCATGTATTGGAAATCTGCTATAGATAGATTATCGAGCCGTGATCGCGCCTCTGTCCGGGGAATCTATGGTTTTCAAGAGGAAAGGCGCGGCCGATGAGGGTTTCCAAGCGTTTAGCCCGTTTCGAGTCGGGTAAATAGGAAATACGGGAGTGGAGGGTCCGCTAGGACCTGGTCGAGCGCACAAAGCGCGCCGACGATCGTTGCAAACGGTCGTTGTTTTTCTGCCGACTTTTTTTGGAGGAGCGTGATGATGAGCCGGTTTCGTAAGCCGTTGACCTGGGTTGTAGCTCAGTCAATACTTGCACTATCGCTGCCGCTGGCAGCACTGGCAGCTCCATCTGAGGACATGACCTCTAATGGATTTGAATTGCCGATTAACGATGTCCTTCTGGTCGATGAGACGAGAACCGCATCAGCCGAAGCTTCAACTTCAACCTTCGCGTCGCCGCTGGCGTCGCCTTCGACGCCTGTTGAAACATTGCCGCAAGCGGCACCACAGGCAGTGACACCTATTAATAATACAGATGAACCGGAAATGGTTGGCGCTCTTGAATCAGCCAAGGCCCGCGCTATTGCTCAAAAGGTAGACAGCGAGCCGGGAGCGGTTCTCGAAATCGAAGATATCGTATCGAAGAATGAATTGTCACCTCCTCTCATGGGCGGTGTCGAATCGAATAACGTTGATCAGGAAGTTATCGTTATCGACAATGATGAGTTTCAACTCGCCGGAACTGATGAAGTCTGGCAGGAACTCAAAGACGAGCCTGGCATGACAAAAATCAGCGCCGGCGCTCAATTCCCTGTGGTAGTTGTCTCTTCACTGAACAGCAAACATAATCAAATTGGCGACCCGCTCGAAGCTCGTTTGAAAACCGACATCAAAATCGGCGGAAAACTGATTGCGAAGAAGGGCGACAGAGTTGTTGGCCACGTGTCCAGCTGTAGCAAAGCTAGAAAGATGCTTCACGCCGAAATGTCGACGAAGCGTTGGATGAGAGCGAATGGCGCTATCGGTCTGCAGTTCGATGAGATTGTAACCGAGAGCGGCGAGCATCTTCCGCTCGTAGCTAAGCCGGCTAAGCGCGCCAGAATTGTGAAAAACATCAACGAGGGTCGTGTCCTCGGCGTCAACGACAATGGGGAAGTAGCCAGCCCGCTATCGACTCAGCTTAAACACCAGGCTGCTCACCTCGCTATCCGTGCGGCTGCATCTGCCGGTGGAGCGTTCAGCTTCGGTATCGTGCCTGCTGCTTATGGTATCGTCGGTGCTATCAACCCGTCGTTTGCATTCCTGCATCCGGTCGGTAAAAATGTGCCGCACAGAAGACTCAAAGGGTTTGCGATGGGTGTCGTCTCCGGTCTTCCGGGTGGCTTCCTGATCGCTGACTCAATAATCAGAGGAGTCGACGCTGAAATCAAACCGGGCGATGAATTCCTCGCTCAGTTCCATCAAGACTTTACCGGCGAAGCCTCCACATCGGCTAGCATCATTCCGGGCGCGTCCCAGAAAGTACACGGCGAAGTCGTGAATCCGAAAAAATAATAACCTTCGGAAACCTCAACAGATTTGTGTTTGTTTGAAGCCCCTTCTCCGGAAGGGGCTTTTGACCTTTCCGCCCTAAATGCTGCTAATTTCGTTACGCTTGCGGTTGGCTAGAATAGCTGAAGTTATGAGAGGACGCGCCTGAATAGGGCGTCCAAGAGTCACGGGAGCTATTCCATGAGTTTGAAAGAAGACGGGCACGAGGCGGCGAACCATCCAAATCCGATTGACCGAAACCGTTCGATTGTTTGGGCCCGCTACCATGTTGATAGCAGCGAATGGGCACTTCTATCAGCCAAAGTGACTAGGCATGACGGGCGCATCTCGCTGGCGACCATCGCCCTTGTAGACAACCACGGACGCGAGCTCCTCGAGGAGATGATCAAAGCATCGGATGTGGTGCCAAGCGAGGAGATTGCGCAACATGGTGTCGACCAGTCCGTAGTTTTTAACGCAAAAAGCTTTGAAGATGTTATGCGCAAGCTCGTGGACCGCATCGGCGAGAGAACGCTTGTAGCCTGGGATATGAAGGTCGTACAGGGAATCATGGATGAACTATGCGCGATGAACAATATGCCGCAGGTAGAGTGGCGGGGCGAAAGTGCGTGCAAAGAGCTCGCTCGCTTTACAGGTGAGACTCAAGACGTGAAGCTGGGCTACAACCCGCAGCCTCTCAAACTGGTTGGTATCAGTGCGGCAGACGAGTGCAAATCTGTTTTGAAAGTCATCAATGAGATAGCGGCAAGCAGCCAGGCTTCTGATTCTTTAGTCGATGGCAAACCTGGCTGGACAGCTGAATTCTATCGACCGAAGGTCGGTGCTAAGGAGAAGCTCAAAGGTTTGTTCGGATTGCACTGAAAATCTGTTTTGGAAAACAAAATACGGTGCCATTGCGAAACAAACTAATTTTGAGAGGCTTCCTGCGTACTGGGAAGGCGGTCGAACATTTTGTTCTCGGTTAGAAACTCGTTTAACGAACTAACTAGATTGACTCCGTTTAGCTCCGCCACTGGTTGGAATTCGGACAGTTTCGTGCGTTCAGCATTTGAGAACGATTGGAGTATGGGCTTTCCGTTTTCATCAAACGTCTTAGTGCTACTGGTGGTGGCAATTAATCCTTCATTGTCCGGGCGAAACGTTACGATTTCCTCTTGCTGAGTGGTTGTCTGAATCTTGCTGTAAACCGGATCGAGGCGGAAGACATTGCTGTGAAATCGCAGTACGACCGAACCCGGATTGGACTGCAAACAGCTCATATCCATTACATAACGCCTGTCAGTGCTATCGCCTCTGTTTCCATCCGCTCGGAAAGGCAGAATTTCAGCGTGCCAAATTGTTCCTTTCACATCGCGCTGATGACCAAATGCAAGTCGAACTTTGTTGTTCAACCACATTGGATTGCGCATCTCCTGACCTGTGCGAAAGTCTTTGACATAGGTTTCCATATCGCCATTCTTCATCCACGCTCCAGCCAGCCAATCAGGAACTGGAAACCACGCAACCCGGGTAGTGTTACTGGGGGCGGCGAAGGTCGCGCCGGCACGAAAATTTTGAGAAACCGGAGGAAGGTATTCTTTGTGTTCGACGCTTCCCTGGATGACGTACGCGTTGAGCGGCGATGCGCTGAGTAAACCGATTGCGGCGGCCGCTACAAGCAGTTTCAAGCCGTGAGGTGCTTTGATCTTCATACTTCTGTGTCCACCTTGCATCTATGAAACGTCTCGAATCTTCTTGAGCGTTCTGATGATTTTGTCAGGCTGGGTGGCATTCGAGATCGTGATGAAAATCCCTTCGCCAAAGTTTGCCACGAAGACGGCGCCCATCTCGGTATACAGGATGATTTGCTGCAGGCGCTCGTTGCCTATGCCTTCAAGCATTGCTTCGGTTCCCATGTAAATCGACAATGCGAGGACCGCGAGATTTTCGGAATTCAGTTCATCAGGTAACGACCCGGCGACCATCAGACCATCACTGCCGATAATCGCCCATCCTACGACTTCCTCGTGACGAGTGATCTCATTTAGAATTCCACGAAGGTCTTCCAGCGCCTTTATGGTCAGAATCCGAAGACCCAATTCCGAGGGCGCCGCGGCGGTCATGGCGCGAAGCATCTCAAGTTCTCGGTCGTCGAGAATGAATCGTCCGATGTTGCAAATTAAGCCTGGAGTGTTTGGATCTATTTCCGGATTCGGATTCAGACGTCCGGTCGCTCCGACGGCTTTGGGTGGAATTGGTTGGATGTTTGGTTGTGATGGGTCAGGCTGTGCCCCGTGAGTGGGTTGTTGACTCTGGAGACCCGATGCCATGTGTTGACCAGGCGCGAGTGCTGACGATGTTGCGGGATTATGTTGAAGCTGAGTCAGTTGCTCCTCCAGATCGGAGTGCAGTGGTTCCAGATACGGAGGTGCCTGGTCGAACGGAGACGGTGTCGCGGCCATCAGCTGAATACGACGCTGTTCGAGGTAATGGAGAGTCATCTGGTTGAGCCCGCGAAAGAATTCAGCACACGAATCACACTTCGAAATGTGACTATCCATCACGTCTTCGAACCACTGTCGGATAATGGTTTGGTAATCGCTGCAGCTCATGAAGTCCTTTATCCCCGATCTGCCTTATTTTAACCGACTTCTATCCTCCTTTCGAGGGGGCACCTGAGAGTGATTCAGGACACCGCTCCAGTGTGGTAGAAAGTTACCAGGGAGTCTTGTTTCGCTTCCCTTGCGAGCGATGGGTCGCTGGCGATACAGTAGTAAAGAGATGCATCGACAATTTGTCGGTTTGCTAGGCGTAGATCTCGTGTTAGCCTGAAGGGCCTGGTTCGGTTAAAACGAAGCCTTTCTCGTTACGGTTGCACCGCTGGCGGTGGTAGATTCATGCAAATAGGATTTTGTCATAAAGCGAAGGACAGCTTTTTGTCGGCGTACATCTTTGCTGCATCACTTTCTCTATTCACTTCACCCGCCACGGCTGGAACGTCCTCGATGCCTACTCCTGGTCTCAGGTCACCTGCGATCAAAACACCGGCGCTAAAACCTCCAACGCAAAGACCGAAATCGCTGCGGGGAAGCATCAGGAAAACAACCAGGAAAGCTGTCTCCCAAACACACAAGAAATCCTCTACCGTCAAAACCGACGAAAATAAAAACAGGAAACCGGTAGGCGCGCTTAAAAACGTTTCCGGAAGCGAAGATGAGCCTTCGGAGGCGGCGGATACGGAACCAGAGTTTATCGAGACTGTGCCAAATCCGGACGGAAACAGGGTTAACTCACTTTTCCCCCATGCTTCCACCGCGAAGATGATAGAGGATAAGTCGTTCAGGCTAATGGTCACCATCGATGGTACCAAGTTTAAACTGGAGGGCGGAAATTCAATGAAACTTGAATCCGGTAGTGTTCTCGTCTCGCCCAGTCATAAAATCAAGGTGGCGACTCCTTCTTGCTGGATCGAACTTCAGGAAGGGAGCGCGGTTTCGATCGATGCTACTGAGGACACTACATACGTTCGCGACTTCCATGATCGCTGGAAAGGTCACGTCGTCGTTCACGTTAACGATAAAGATATTAATCTTATGCCGGGTGCAGAACTAATTGTCACCAAAGAAACAGACCCTGATAAAGCCTGGCAGAAAGCCGTTCGTCACCACATCCGAAGACGCGGGTTGGCAGAATATAAAATCGGAGTCGAGAACGTCACCGTTTTTCGCGGTGATTTTTCGATACCGGATGCGATGCTAAAAAGTCGCCACTTTCTATATCTCAAAGAACATCCCGATGCTCATGCCCGCTCAGTTCTGGATGAAATAACCAAAACGGCGGCCTTGCTGCATATTACCGATCACAGCGGTCCATACACGCTGTTGAGATAGCGTTTCCCAACGGCGTTTGTAATGCGAAGTTTCCTGCTATGACGCCTTACCCTGTAGCTGATTTATTGTCCTCGTCGTCGCTTTCGGGGACGTCAAGGCAAACGACGTTGTTGAATAGAACTCGTCTCATTGTACGTTCTGCTCGAATTGCGATAAACGGATTGTCATCGTTACTGAGCTTTTCGAGCACTATAAATGGCATGTTGTGGTTCTCAGCCAGAGCGTATCTAACGTCGAGACTCTCGTCGTCAGCAAGTTTCACGAGTATTGAAACAGGACAGAGCGGATGCTCTGCTACTGCTTCCTTGACGTCGGCAAAATTACTCATCGCCAGTTCCGCCAGAATTTCCGGCGTCGCATTCGGAGACTCCGCGATTGATAATTGCCTGCGCTTGAGCGCGGAGGCATCCATTGCATCTCCTGTTCCTACGATCATGGCAAATATTTCCTCGTCATTGAGTTCGGGTTTAGAGCCCGTTTGAACTGCACGCCGCTGTGCCGCCCTCTGAGCCTCGGCCCTGTTGAAAGTTGCTGTTTCCTGTAGGGCTTCCGAGTAGTTCTCGACTAATTGACTCAATGCCTGGAAATGAACCGGGTCTATACTGGGCAGACCGGTATAACTTTGGCGACTCAAGGCGTCGCGAACTTCCTTCCTGTGCTTCCAGTAGCCTGCCTGGGCTTGTGAGGATTTATAAGATTCCGGTGTTAAGTCTTGCTCTCGACTGTCACTGGATAAGTTATGCCCAGATTTCAGGACTTCATCTCTGTTGTCTTCAAACAGGGCTCTCGCAAGGTCGGCAGGGTTCGTTTTTTCTCCGGCGGCGAGATGGTTCGAGGTGACGTTCATTCCACTTTCCTCAGAGCGCATCCGGCTTTCGCACGAAGGTCCTTTTGTCACTCTATCAAATGTATTTCCAACAAAGCCATTGGAAAGGGCATGGTTACTCAATTGCATCGAGTTTTCAATGCATGCTATTGCAATTTATGGGAAACCATTTAGAAACATACAGCTAGCCCGATACTTGCATCTCGGTCTGGTAAGGTATACCTGAAGATAACCGAATACCGGCTTGGATGTGAGACAATTCGACGAATGCGAATCTGGAACCTTCTCCTCTCAGCGCTGATGATTCTCTGCTTGGTAGTAGTCTCCCCGACTGCCACCCAAGCTTCATCGACCTCGCCCGATTGCGGCAAGCTTACTGAAGTCCAAGGTCATGTCTTCAAACGTGGCTTCAAGGATGAACGGAAGGAAGTTTGGAGCGAGCCGGTAGCTGCTCAAGTAGGCGATCTCGTGTCCGATGGTATGCAAGTCGGTACCGGCGAAAAATCTTGGACTCAGTGCACGTGGAGGCACGTGACAGCGAGAGCCTGGGAAAATTCGGTTTACATGGTATCGCCAAAACAAAAGCTTGTTTACCTCGTGGGCGGTGAGCTCTTGTTTAACCTGGACAAGCATCGTCCCGATAAAACCCCCTACTCTATCTGGACAAAATATCTTCACGCTACCGTGCGCGGAACCACTTTGCTAGTGCAGACAACGGAACTTGGCTCCAAAGTTTCGGTGCTTGAGGGCACGGTCGATGTTTTAAATCGTCTCGACAACAGTGTCGTGACTCTGACACCAGGGGTAGTGTATGAGGTGACGGCCAAAGATTCGAAGTCGGAAGTGGATAAAACTTCATTTAACTCTGGTATTACAGATGGTGCGTACATCGCCAATCAAGTCACCAGCGAGGAGCGTCTGGGTTTGCGAGGCACGCTCGAGGCCTTCGCCGGCAAAATAGATTTGACCGGCGGAGCAGGCATCGACCTCGGAATTGCAAATATCAACCCTGTAGTGCTCTTCGATTCTCTGTCGTCGACAACCATTGCCACGCTGACATCGCTTAATCAGGTAGTTTTACACCCGCTGTTGACTGACGTTTTCCAAACCCCGCTCTCGTCTATGTCTTTGATCAAGTCGGAGATGCCGCTCGTCAAGGTCGATTTGAGCAACCATCCTGCAACAGGTGTAAGTGAAACGCTTAAGGGAGTTTCAGTTCAGCAAGTTCCGATTCTAACTGCCTACAGTATCGGTTCCGATCTCCTGTCCCGCATGAAAGAGCGCGAAGTCGCGTTTCAACACTGGGGTCCTTCCGGCATCGTATCCTGGAGTAAGGATGCCCGTGGTGCGCGAGCAGGTGAACTCTTTCGTGGCTCGATCTCGGACGTGACGTCAAAAGCAAACGGCCTGAGCGGTGTTCTCAACCGTGGAGGGGTGGTGCAATTGACTCAGTTTAATAGTATGGGAGCTAATTTGCAAAATGCCAGTCGTTCACTCGGTGTGACTACCTCCAATGTGCTGAGAGGCACTAACGGCGCGGTCGGCGGTGTTGTGAACGGCGCACTTGGTGGCGTTGGTGGTGCGGTCGGCAGCACGCTCGGCGGCGCCTCCGGTGCAATCGGTGGCGTCGGAAACACTGTAGGCGGCACCGTGGGCGGTCTGGGCGGGTCGCTCGGCGGAGTTCTCGGTGGTGGTGGACTCGGAGGTCTGCTAAAGTAGCCAGTAAACGGAGGCCTGCTTTAAGTGGAAGTCCAATCGGCTGGTCGAAAGCAAAAACAGATAACCCTGAGCGAGTTGTTCCTGATCTTCGTCGCCGCTGCTTTATGCTTTGGACTGCTTTTTCAGTTTCTTGGATTGTTTAGAAGGTTTGAACTTCAAACAATCAATCACCGCTTTGAAGCCCGCAACTGGTTTAAGTGGAACGAGATTAGCCTTGCTCGTTTGAATCCCATAGCGCTGTTCGATTACCACGAGAAAAACGAAATACCGAAGACCTGGTGGAGTTGGGACTACACTTTGTCCTGGCTTATCGGAGACAATCACGCTGAGCCGAAGTTGAAGGTTGTTATTTTCAATCGCCTTCTCGAAGATGAACCTCCTCAGGAGGCTGTTAGTTCGCATCCCTGGATGAAACCTTTGTTGAGCTATCCGTTACCGCGCGAGACATTGTCGCAGATGGTCGCGTTTATCGCCAACTCCGGCGCACGAGCGATAGTGCTTGACTATGATTTCCCTCAGTACGCCGAGGGTGACAAAGAGCTTGCCCAGTCGATTTACAAGGCTCGTGCCGGCATCATAAATTTACCTGTCTTTATGGCCAATACGGTGCACTCTGGCACCGCCAATAATATCAATCAACTTCAGCAACCTGTAACCAGGAGTGGTGTCATTCGCGAGTTGGAAAAGCTTGAGCCGGAGGTTGACGTTGTCGATAAATACACCGGTCTCACCGGTGTTCTCCAGGACGAAGATCAAGTAGTTAGACGCATGGTTCTCAAGCTTCATTTGCCTGATGGAAAAGAATACGAATCGGTAGTGACTAAATTACTCCATAGTTTGAATGAAACCGTTGCTTCAAACACTCCTGAAGTAATTGATGTTGATTTCATCACCGTTCCGAACTCCGAAACCTTTCCAGTCCGCCCGCTGTCTTACCTGCTAGACCCTGAACTAAAGAAGAAAATCGTGCAGAGAGGAGGAAAAGACGTATCGCTTAAGGATGCAATAGTCATAATCGGAGATGGTATCAGTGACGTCTATGACACACCGCTGACTAATCTTGGTGCCAATCGGAGGTCCGGAGCGGAACTCTTGGCGCAGGGACTGGATACAATAGTGCGGCAGAGCTGGCTGCAGCGGGTGACCGTTCCACAAGAATATATCTTCGTCGCGCTCATGGCTATTATTGGAGGGATAAACTTTGTGGCGTTCCGCTACCTGTCCGGAGTGCGGAATGCTGATGACCTGCTTCACCGGCGTGGTTCGCTGGCGGTATGGACCGATGTCGGTTTATTTGTCTCTTCGCTCCTGGGCGTCTATTTTGTTGCCAACATTTTGTTTTCTTATGCCCACATGATAGTACCGCTTGTGGTGCCGGCAATCGCCATCACGATAGCTACACTCATTACAGTTTTGTGGGAGCGTGATCGAATCAGAGTCATGTCGCTGCTCAATCAAGTGAAATCATCTCAAGAAAAACTCATACTGGCTCAGGAGAAGCATGATGCTCAATTGGCTTACCAGGCGAGTCTTGCCGAGCAGCGCGCCATGGAAGAGGACCGCAGTCGCAGGCACGATATGGTACGGCGGCTAAACCATGACCTGAAGGCGCCAATATCTGTTTTCAACTGGACCCTCGCCAAAGTGCTCAAGGACAGAGAGCCGGATGACCCGATGTATGTGGTTTTTCAACGCCTGAAGAAGAGCTCTGAACATCTTTCGAATTTGCTTACCGAGATATTGCAGTCGCTCGCCGAGGATGGTGGACCGGAACGCAATAAAGTGATGATTTGCGAGATCACATCCGTGCTCAAGGAACAGTCCGAACTGGAACGCTCGCTTGCCGAGATTACCGGTTCTGAAGTAATTCTGAGTCTGCCTGAGTGGGATGGGTTGACCTGGGTCATTGGGACAGAACTCGAAATCGCGCGAATTGTCGACAACATCGTAGGTAATGCTCTCAAGCATAATCCGGCTGGGACGCGCGTCGAGATATCGATGCCTACTTCCGATTGGAACGACGAGCTTGTAATGGTTTCAATCAAAGATAACGGCAAAGGAATTGCAAAAGATGACCTGGAGCGCATTTTTCAATCGGGCTTCCGCGCAGGTGGGGCGCGTCAAGAAGGTGAGGGGCTTGGACTTAGCATCGCTATGAACCTGGCAACTAAAATTGGCGGCAAAATTGTGGTTGAAAGCGAAGTCGGCGTTGGAACCAGGTTTGACATCACGTTCCAAAGATATAAATCCACTTTGGACGAGACGTCTGATATTAGGCTAGACCAGGTATCTATGGCTGCTCTGGAGAATAAGGTCGTGAATTCAGGCCGGACAGATGATGACGACGACGCATCCGGAATGCTAAAAGGAAGTAACCAACCGGGTAGTGACAGCGAGGAGACAGAAAAATATACTGAGGCTCCCAGGTAAACGATGACGACAAAAGTCTTGATAATTGATGATGACGAGGCCTTCGTCGAGATTCTCGCAGAGTTTCTCGAAGACGACGGTCAGATTAAGGTCGTCGACAAGGTCGGCTCGGAGCGAGACTGTCAAGAGTGGCTGGCTTCCGGCAAGCTTGAAAGCGTTGACGCTGTCGTGCTCGATTTGCGCCTGCCCTTCGAGAGCGGAGACAAGCGGACCGATAGCCGAATCGGGCTGCGGATTTTGAATTCTCTGCGTGATACTCATCGATTTTTCGGACCGATTATCGTCCTGACCAACTCACGTGACTCCGCCGACGGTAAAGAAGCGCTTGGAAACGGTTGCGATGGTTATTTATGCAAACATGCGCCTGCCGACCAGGTGCCGGTTATGGTCAACGAGTTGAAAATGGCGCTGCTCGGTGATGTCGTGATAGTTTCCAGAGAGCTTCGGCATGTCTTCTTTCGTGATGACGTGTCGGCAAAGGAAGCTAAACTGATGGACCTCTTGAGCCAGGACCGCAGCTGGAGCGAGATCGCGCAAGCGTTGGGCTACAAAAGTTCAAAGGCTGCCGCGAATGTCGGCGATAGAATTTTCGACAAAATACTAACAGAGGAAGATCGCAGACGTCTCGTCAATAACGGCGTGAAAAAACGTGATTTAGCTCTTGAAGTTTGGCGTGCGCGCCACCGTTCGTGATACCACTAGAGAACCTGATAAGGACGGAGAATGCTTAAACCAATTTTTTCACCCGTACTGGCATTCGTTTTGTTGAGCGGTGTACTTTCGTTTGCCTGCACGACGTCCGCCGAAGCGAAGCCGGATAAGCGGAAAGCCGCGCAAGAGCGCGCTCGCCAAATTGCCGGTCACAACCTGGCGTTAGAAGGTCATACTGCCTTCAAACAGAAGCGTTTCGATGATGCCATCGCGAAGTTTACTGAAGCAGCAAAATTGAAACCGCTCGATCCTTCAGTGAATTATTTCCTGGGATTGTCGGCCATGTACAAAGATGACTACAAGCTGGCCGAGAAGGCTCTGAGTCGTGTGGTGGTGATGTCCGGACCAAAAGATAAGTTCGCGGTAAGCGCATTGCAGTGTTTCGATTCCCGCCGCAAGGAGTTTGAGCGCGCTCGACCATATAGTTGTTTGATAAGCGGTGGAAAGTTCTGGCGATGGGCGAAGGAACGCATGCCGATCAATGTCTATCTTTCTAACGGAAGCCAGCTGCCGAAGGGCTTTGTCGGCAATGATTTGAATCCGCAAAAGATGAAACAGCTGTCCGGCTGGTTTCGCGATCCAAAGTTTGTTTCTCGTCTCCAGGTTCTTCGTCATTTCCGACCCGAGTATGCCTCTGCTGTCAAAGCGGGTTTAAACGATTGGGGCTGGGCAAACACGGAAGGATTTTTGAAATACCAGATTGTTGACGACCCGTCGAAGGCCGATATTCTAGTTTTCTACTGCTCTAATTTAAATGGCAATTTGCCTTCGATGAGCACTATTCCCGAAGGGCGTCACGACCCGGTCGTCGTTCAATTCCCCGTCGAGTACTTCTATAAGCTGCCGCTGGATACATGGCCGACCGTGATTCGCTCAATTGCCGGGCATGAATTTGGTCACGCATTCGGTTTGCAACACAGTGATTTTAAACGTGACTTGATGTATCCAACAGACAAGATCAAGTTTGTGCATCGCAACACTGATCAGACCGGTCCCAACGTCGTGACAAACAATGATGCCGCAACCTTGCGTGCTCTGTATGACTTGCCTGCGCCTATTTTGAAGAAGTAGAGGCGCCGGCCGTTTCCTTGCTTTTCGCGTCGTCTATGACGCGAATCGTGCCTCTGTTTCCATCGACTTCCACCATAGTGCCATCCTCCCAGAGTTTGGTGGCACCGGTGACACCACCAACACAAGGCAGTCCATACTCGCGGGCGACCAGGGCTCCGTGTTGGAGCAATCCGCCTACCTCCAGCACCACAGCTGCTGCATTTACAAACAGAGGTGTCCAGCCGGGATCAGTGGCACGAGCTACCAGAATGTCACCGTACTCGAGCGGTTTCTCTTCTGCCCAGTGCAGGACTTTAATGGGGCCACGAGCAATGCCGTTTGATATCGGAGTTCCAAGCACAGAGCCATCCTCCGAGGTCTGGCGCCGCGTAGCTCTCAATATTTTGCCCCTTGAGTCAATTAGTGCGGGCAGTTGCGAAACCGTGGCAAGTTTGTCTGCATGCCGGCGATTATCTTTTCCGAGCTCAACGAGATCCACTTTCTTGTTGCCGACTTTCTTTTCGAAGTCTTCAAGTTTTAAATCGAATAATTGCTCAATGTTTTCGATTCGTTTTTTCGAGACAAGTTTCTCTCCTTCCTCTATCAGTCTTGAGCGAAGCGCGTCAATCGCGTAAATCAAACAGTACTTCGGCATCTCGCGATAGCCGCCGAAGACCTCCCAGCAGCGATATAGAAACTTGAATCGGTGATATCTTTTGGCGTCGGTTTTCTCCAAATAATTGCAGATTTCTTGGTAGGCCTTTTCGCGTAAAGCCTTGTTGTTCTCGTAACGAGCTATCGGGTTGCTCTCCTGGTTGGATGAGCGCAGAAGGGTTTGAACCTGGTCGAATAGAAGGGTGGCTTCATCACGATTGCGCGCCGCTGCAATATCCAGTTCTTTGGGACCACGATGACCGAATTTGTCAATGAAGTCGTGCCAGCGTTCCATAAACTCAGGCGAAAGCGTCTGATCCTGAATGTCAGAAGAACCAGCGTCAGGCGGCAGTTGTTGTGCCATGTCGTATAAAGCAAGACCCATCTCGATGGTTATGTTGTTGGGCATCGCCAGTTCAAGATTCTTGATCTGCTCCGGATCTGCTCCTGCTGCGCATTTCTTCATGCGCTCGAGCGACCATCTTCCTGCAGCCATTGCCGGCATGACATGGTCACGCACGCAATGAATTCCGCGGGTCAGGACTTTCTGAGCAATCTGTGAGATTGTTCCTTTAGACGCTGCATCTTTTCGAACTTGAACCTTGAAGCGTTCGATTTCCATCTTCGTCTCGCGAAGAGCTTTCTCGGGAAATGTTCGAGCAAATAGAATCTTTGGCACCATACTCAGGAGCTTTGGACCGGCCTTTACCGGGGCAAGCTTTTGCCAGACTTGGTGGTCCACATAGGTCTTGAGGTCTACCTCCTCAAGCGCGCTGGCAGCAAGTGGATCCATCACGCTTAACAAATCTGTGACCTTATGTTTTCCGACGATTCCCATGATGTGAGAAAGAACAGCGTAAATTCTGCCGTCGCTTACTGAGACGATCGAGTGATTCAAGTCCTCACCGGCGAACTCGATACCGATCACGGCTCGCGGCCACTCTGTCAGCAGCTTGCGCAGCACCGATGTGCCCATCACTGATATCGGCTTATCAAAGGCTTGAACTGATAGTGACACATCCCAGTAAAGTTTGCGAGGATGCCCTGGAGGAGTAACCAGTGATGGTGGCAGTTGAACGTATGAAGTTACCGGCCGAGCTTGAAGAATGTATTCGAGATCGCCTTCGAGTGCCCATTCAACGTCAACAGGCTTTCTGAAGACTTCTTCCAGTGTCTTGATATATCTCGTAAGAGATAAAACGTGTCCATCGCCGATGGAAAATTCGTTGGCTACTGAATCATCTGAGATCGAGGTTGTGCCACCACCGTCGTTCAGCATCACTCGCTCTTCCTTTGCGCCTAGAAGACGTTCTCTAACGCGCATGGAGACTTTGTCTACGACGATGGTATCGGGAGTGCAAATTCCGGATACTACCGATTCGCCTAGTCCGAAATTCGCGTTGAATACAGCCTCGTCGTAATCATTGGTAAGCGGATTTATTGAGAATGCGACACCGGATGCGGTGCTGTTGATCTGCTTTTGAACGACTACTGCAATTCTTGGGTCGTGTATGTCGAACCCGTGCTGGTTCTTATAAGCCAGCACGCGGAAGTCCATGCTAGACGAGAACGCCGTGCGGACGGCATCGAGGATTTTGGCGCGCTCGACACCGAGCACTGTTTCGTATCCGCCCGCGAATGACGACCCCTCCAGATCCTCAGCGGGTGAAGAAGAACGGACGGCAAAGAGTGTGTCATCTGAAAACGACGCGACCGCATCGTCAAATTCCTTTTGCTGCTGCTGCGAAAAATTTTGTTGACGCGCAACTTGTTTCAGATTATCACAGCAAGACTTCAGATTCTCTTTGTCGGCGTGTACAAACTGCTTCCACTCGTCGGTCAGTTTTAAAGCATCCAGCCAGCCCTGGAAAAAATCGACTGTGAGGACGAATCCTGGAGGCACCGGAAGACCCAATTGCGTCATTCTGATAAGCGACTGGCCTTTGCCGCCAACTTTGCTTAATTGCGCTGTGAGCGCTCCAGGAAAAGGAACAATCATCTTTTTTTTCTCTGACCGCGATTAGAGTGGGAGCAAGCCGCTCTTCAAAGAAGCGACTTCGTTCGAGTCAGACCAGTTTAGCTTAGTTGAAGCTTCAGGTGCGCTCTTAGTCATCCATTCTCAACTATTGAAACGAATGGGGACACTGGCTGTTCCGGTCAAAATCATTGCAAACGCTGGTGTCCGGAGGAGTTGTAATAGTCACCGGCACCGTTCCGCCGGATTATCCAACGTTTTGTTCTCTTCTGGCTGGCCAGCGTTATTTCACCGCGCGCGTCATCGTAGCGCGCGTCAGAGAGATAACGTGTCAAATTTGGAATGCTCTCCACCGGCGCTTGAATAAATGGTTTCCCGATCGCTTCGTTGCTGACCATTCTTCCGAGCCACTGATCTTCCAGATCTGGCAGGCGCTTGACGATAGTTAAAACAGTTTTGTCCGATGAGGTGCAAATCAATTCGATGACCGAACCGGTTATTGAATCGAAGGTTACCTCGAAGCCATGCCCACGGGCGTCGAGGAAGGTTCTTGTCACAAGGTCGGCGATCTCAATGTCGTGGCAGCTGGGAATGTGATTGAAGCCCATTTTGTGATCCTCGGATTCGGAACATAAACACAACGCGTCCGTTCTGAGTATTAGGGCGTTGTCAATGGAAGCGCAACTTTTGCTCGGCTGTCGTGTATTGGTTTCAAAGCACTGTATTGTCACCAAGAGAGTTATCTTATAAAACTGAATGAAGAGAAGATTTTTTCGAGATTTATACATTGGGTTTTTTGCGTTGTGTTTTTTCGCGACCCAAAACTGTATTTCGGCTTGGGCGCAAGACTCGCAAACTTCGACAGCCCAGAAAAATAAGGAGCCAATTGTCCTTGAGGGCAATGTCGTCACCCGCGTTGAGGAGATGTCCGACGGTGGGGCAGGTCCGTTCGCCGTTGAAGTCGCGGAAGGATTACAGATACGAGACGAGGCGCGAAAGAAGAACATTGCGATCGAAGCATGCTATCCCAAAAACTCCGGTCGATTTCCTGTCATAATTTTTTCGCATGGGGCAATCGCCTCCGCTCGCGACTATCGTCTCCTGGCCGCTTATTGGGCGAGTCACGGCTATGTGTGTGTGCTGCCCACGCACGAAGACGCTGTGACACTGCATATGACACCAGGCGAGAAGATCAGTGTTTTGAAACTGGTGAAGCTTGCCAAAGTCTCCAGGAGTTCAATCGAGGAGCGACAGTTGGACATTTCCAGGACGATAGACGCGTTATCTCGATTAGCCGATGTCGTACCGAATCTGTCAGACAAAATGGACCAGGAGCGAATTGCTTTGTGTGGTCATCATGCCGGTGCCTTTGCTGTTCAAGCCTCCGCTGGTGGTGCGATAGGAAGAGCCAACAAAGAGAAAAAATTCGATACTCGCCTAAAGGCAGTAGTCGCGATCACCGGAAAAGACTGGCAACAGCCTGACATTTCGCGTAACGACCTGGATCAAGTTCAGCTCCCGATGATGATCGTTAGTTTGAGCATAGACGGAAAGCCATTGAGGGAGTCTCGACAACGCTTCTACAAGGCTATGGAAAATGCACCTGCCGGCAACAAATACTTCGTCACTGCAGATGTAGTGGGTCAGATAGACAAGCCGACAATTAAGACAATTCGAGATGCTGTTAAAAATTCGAATGTCGAGTTGCTTCCATTTCATCCTTTTAGAAAACTGCGCGGTGCTTTCCGAACTGATGGAAAATCCTCGATGCGCGGAGGACACGAGACCATGGCGAACGCGGCAAATACATCCGCTGGAGTAAAGGTCGGAGAGGTTGCAGAAAATGAACGAGTAGGCGCCAGCGTTCTTCAATCACTCGGGCTTGGAAGTCTTCTTCCTGACCGGGCTGACAGAGGTGGCTTCAATTTTCTGATGTCGTACACCGTTCCATTTCTCGATGGATATTTGAAAAATGATAGCACCGCCCTCGCGAAGCTCATGTCTGAAGATGGGCACTCCTTCGGGGATATGATCGAAGCAAAAATAGAGCGATACTAATGGCGGTGCGCACCCTATGTGGTGCCAAGCACGACTGATAACGGATCTGATCCTTGTCAGTTCCTCTTTACTACGCTAGAGTCAGGCTTGGAAAGGGGATCTTTAGCGATGAAACGTATCCTAACATTGATCGCGTTACTTCTCGCGATGTTCTCTAGTACTCTGAATTTCAGCCAGATCGACTTTATGTATGGTCCTGGTTATGGTGCTCGCGTTCTCTTCGTTGCTGATGGTGACACGATCACAGTGCGCCATGGAAAACGAAAGGAAAAAATCCGATTGTATGGAATAGACTGTCCCGAAAAACTTCAAGAATATGGACTGCAGGCGCGCTTGCTGACTGCAAAACTTACAACCGACCAGATTGTAAGCGTGATACCCGTTCACAAGGATCGATATGGGCGATTGGTGGCTTACATCATTTTGCCTGATGGGTCTAATTTAAATTATAAACTCGTTTGTGAAGGCTCCGCCTGGTGGTACCGTGATTACGCCAGGAAAGATCTGCAGTTTGCCACACGAGAGTTGTTCGCTCGTGGGCAGCGGCGCGGTTTATGGTCCGGCGATGATCCACTTCCTCCCTGGGATTTCCGCAAAGGCGTGTCGCTAAACTCCAGCAGAGAGGACTCCAGGCGGCTGTTCTAGTTTATAAGCCTGCTCGAAGGACTACTATTGAGCGGTTCTCTTATACTCTGCGCGCGGGTGAATAGCGATGCCACCGCGCGGGGTGAACTTACCGATGACGCGCAACCACTCCGGATCGAGCAAATTGATCAAATCATTTGCGATTCTGTTGATACATGCTTCGTGGAACTCACCTTGTTGTCTAAACTGACCGAGATAGATCTTGAGTGATTTACTCTCGACTAAAACAGCTCTGGGAATGTATTCAATTTCGATTGTCGCGAAGTCCGGTTGACCGGTAATCGGGCAGAGGCTGGTGAACTCATTTGCGCTGATTGCTACAGTTCCAGTTACGTTGTTACGATTCTCCGAAGGGTCGTGGAACGGATTTGGCACTGCTTCAAGAGTCGCTGCGTCAGGACTGTCGTACCTTATTTCACTTTTGTTGCCGAGGTGTTTGAGTTCTTGCATCATCTGATTCCTACGAGTTTGTGCAGCTGGATTGTAAGGGTGTGTCCGAATTTCTGAGCAACCTGTGCGCAAAGTTTAGTATTTAAAGCGTTGACTTCCGGGTCGCCCGAGTCGAGAGGCATCACATAGACGGGAACATTCTTCTCTGGTTTTGCCAGTGCTGCTATGATGCCATTGGTCTGCGTAGATTCAATTGGCAAGCCGTCTCTCTCGTCCACTTTGTCGCTTGTAATCACGTATTTGAAGGCCGTCGCGCGCCTGCGAATTTCCTGGTTGATTGTCGGAGTTTTCGGACTAACGACTATATGCAAATTGTCGCTTTCTGGAAGATCTACCCACAGCGTGCCATTTGTTTCTATTTGAACAAGCAGTTCAGCGTCCAGAAGCCGCTCGACCAGAGGCTTTATGTTCTGTCTAAAAGGCTCACCGCCAGTAATAACTACTAACTTTGTGGTACCGTCCGTGAAGGCACGTACTTCAGATAGAACGTCATTGATCGACGGTTTCCACTGTGAAGATTCGAAGTCGGTATCACACCAAAAACATCGCAAGTTGCATCCGGCTAAGCGTACGAAAACCGCAGGGCGTCCAGCGAACGGACCTTCACCCTGAAGCGAGTGAAAAATCTCCTGCACCCAGAGGGTCTCGCCATCGTTCAATTCCTGCTGGCGTATGGGGTTATCGCCGCGCATTGGAGGGCACCCCTTCAAGAAGTGGATCTTCAATACCGGCTTGGGCAAAACCCTTTGCGCGTAGAACGCATGAATTGCAATTACCGCAAGGTGGTCGCTGACCGTTATAGCAAGTGGTGCTGAATGCCAGAGCGTCCATGCAACCGGGCAGTGAAACTGCCAACTCTACTGTTTCCTTCTTTGACAAATTCTGCAGCGGCGCTGCGATTCTAATCGGTTTATCTAAACCGTTGCTTATGGCGGATTCCATGCTTTTGATGAACGACTCACGGCAATCGGGATAGCCTGCAAAATCTTCTTGAGACACGCCGATAACGATAGTGTCGCAGCCTTTGACATAAGCGCGACTGGCTGCCAGTGAGAGGAAGACAATATTTCGACCCGGCACGAATGTACTCGGAAGTTCCGAAGAAGCATTCGAAGCACCCTCCGCATCCGAGGCTGGAATGGCTTGATCAGTATCGGTGAGCGAGCTGAGATTCGCGAACGCAGGTCCAAGATCGATCAGATCCTGCTTCACGCCCGCCATTTCCGCGATCAGTCTGGCGCTCTCCAATTCAATTATGTGGCGCTGACCGTAAGAAAACGTTAGTGCATGCACCTCGTCGAAGTTTTGCAATGCCCAGTACAAGCACGTCGTGCTGTCTTGCCCTCCGGAGAAGACAACAAGCGCTTTGTTTTGCGGATCTGGACTGATATTCATGGGCAGACACAATTTGCTGATTCCGAACCGGTAAGTATACCCTTTCAGTGGCAAAATCTCAGCTCTGTCACGATTTTGAGTTTATTTGTTTTAACGGAGCAGTTTATTCACGCTGCGAACCGCTAATCCTCGTCGTCTTCCAGGGAGGTTACTTCTCGCCAGACGCCGTCCACTCCTCTTATTTCGTGGGGTAAGAATTTTGCCTTATATTTCATCGAGCGGCAGTCTTTGACGAAATAGCCAAGGTAAACATAGGGAAGCCCCAGTTGTCGAGCGCGTTCTACGATTGACAGGATCATCCATGTCCCAAGAGACCTTTTCGGCAGTTCCGGCGAGTAGAAGGAGTAGACCGCCGAAAATCCGTCCGGCAGCGGGTCAACATATGCTATCCCGATTAATTGGTCATCCAGATAATGGCACCATTCTTCGATTGGAAAAGGATTGTCTGATAGCGAATTTAGGTGAGAAAGGGAGTTTCGAATGTCCGGTTTTGGCCAACCGACGGCATCGGCGTGATGTTCGTGATGCTTTACATAGAGGTCAAGGGTTTCTCTGTTGAGAGCGGCATCTCCAATGCGAATCTCAATGTCCTGGTTTGTCTTGAAAGAACGCTTCTGGCTGCGGCTTGGCGTAAATTTGTCGACTACGATGCGTATGGCTTTGCACTCGGAACAATTTCCGCAGACAGGGCGGAACAGAGCGTGTCCGTACTTCCTCCAGCCCGCTCGCACTTTATCCATGTACTCGACGGGAGTCAATTCACTGACATACTCATATTCGAGGCGCCATTGCCTGTCAGGTAGATACCCGCATTTGTCAGGTGATGATAGAAACTTACCGACAACTTTCATTTGTGGGATTCTGCGGTTCCTTTCTCTCGCGCTCTTAAATTTTATACTTACCTATAGAGTACGAGGTTTTCTGCACGGACCGCAACGACTGATTCGAATAGCTATTGTACCCTAATGCAGTTGCACCACTTCCCAGCTCGGAGAGAATGCAGAACCAAGCATCTAGCTCATTCTGTTTTTCCCGTGTCGGACCTGATTTCGGCAGAAATCAGAACTGACTCAGCGAAGACGAGACTCCTGAGGTTCGATTCTTAAGTCGTTCAAGCGCGTCAGAATCCGAGCGAAGAAATACTTGAAAAAAGTCTAGCGTCGTTTCGCTTATCGTTTTTCGCGGATCGTCGTCATCTAAATATTCCGATGATAGTCTGTGCTCACCCTTGATGCCGCCTGAAAAGGAGAGGTGATCGGCACCTTTGATTGAGATAAGAATTTTAGGCGAATTTGCTCTTTCATAGAGGAACTTTTTATCGTCACCTCTCCCTAGTGCTGGTTCTAACTCTCCATATTCGAAAAGAACCGGTATTGTGATGGCTTTTAAATCGTTATCGGAGTCGACTTTATAGACAAAGTCGTTCACCGGTCCGGATAGTGCGGCAACTGCTTTTATTCGCTTGTCTAACCGTTTTTCGTCGGCTCCGCTCAAAAGTAGACTCGTCCAGGCACCGAATGAATGCCCGAACAAACCGATTCGGTCTATGTCGATTTTGTTTAGAAAGCGGTTGTTCTCGGTTTTGTTCCAGCCGAGCGCCTGTTCAATCGTGTCCGCAAGCTGGGAGGGGCGGTAGTCAAAAGTCGTGCGTCCTTCTTTAGCCGCTTTATTAAGACCGTATTCTCGCAGCCAGTAGATATCCCGGTTTGTTTTCATTCGCATGAAACCGTCGAACGCGACCGGCTCGTCTATGCGTGCGGCGTTGACGGTATCAAGGTAATCCGGCGCTACCACAATATAGCCGTGTTTTGCCAGAAGCTCACAAATGAAGAATGAACTGGTACCAGAACCGGTGGCACCGTGAGAGTAGAAAACGATTGGAAACTTGCCTTCGGCAACTGGCGAATCGACAGCTAGATTTGCTTCAACTGATGACGGTCCTAGCTTGTACATGTGCTTACCGGAGCTGAGCGCGGATGGATACCAGACCGCCACTTTATACGCGACCCGCTGATCTTTGTACGGATGATCGGCAGCCAGGACAGTGTAACCAACATAGTAGTTTTTCTCGTTGGTTTGGAGCGCTGCCGTTCTCGTGCTCTGTGTAACCGTTTCAGCCCTTTCAACCGTTTTCGCATAAGATGATGGTGTCGAGGCGGCCGCCACGAGAAAGAGGAGGGACAGCGCGAGAGCTTTACTTGCGGCAGATCTTTTCCGATAAGATTCCCGTAGCATTGTTACCTCACTTTTGAATTTGCGCTTGCAGTTGGTGCGTCGTTTACTATACCGAATTTGCAGACGCACCGAGCTCTGTGCGTTTCATCGACTCTTTACAGCCTGGCAAAAAGCTGTCCAGTTGCTTGCATCGGGAAATAAAATAGTCCGGGTCACTCCTAAAGTTCGGCTGCGGTTACGTCGATTAGGCAACACAGGGAAAGTGTTCAGTTGTTTTAAGTCGCGAGGAGCGCACCATGACTATGATCAAATTCAATGGAGTACGGAAGGTTCCTGGAAGACCAACTCTTGTAGAAGGCGTCGAGGGGCGGCGTTACGTCGACAACAAAATTTTGAAGAACCTGGAGAGCTCTCAGCGAGGCGGCGGCTACAACGCATATACCAGTTACACCTCAGCGAGTCCGTATTCCTACACTCCGGGACAGGCGCTCAACGATTTTGAGTACGGCGTCGACCAGGACGGCTTCAGTTCCGAACCTCTAACTCACGAAGACAGCCAGCAACATTCGTTCTTGAACGAAGAGGAATCCTCAGAGGCTGAGCACATTGAACCCTACTTCGAGGAGTTTCACTACAGTGAAAACGAGTGTTATGTTTCCGCGTACGACGCAGGTGAAATCTCCACGTCGCAAAATTTAGTTTGGACACAAGATAGTCCGGATGAGGCTACTATCCGGCCGCTTACCGACGAGGGATTTGAAATCAGTGATTTGTTCAAAGCTTGTGTTGAGCATAACTCTGAGGTGCAGCGCACGATTGAGTTAAACATCCAGAGCCGTATCGATCGTGCCGATGAACTCAAGCGAATTCGTGAAGAGTTTAGTGATCTCAATTTAGATTACACGGAGATTGAAGATTTCGAACTTCACGGCGATGCTCAAACTCAGAGTTCTGATTACGAAACGATTGAAAGCGGGTATGTGCATCGCCCGTTCACCGCGGCGTTTTACAGTTCCACCCCCGCACAAAACAATCCGGTCACAGGTGGCAGAGCGATGAAAACCGATATTCTGCGCCTGCCCCAATCGGGCGTGGTGCGTTCCAGTCGCGGCACTGTAGAGTTGCTTGTGCACGCCAATGGTTTGACTTTTAAACCGTTTTACAATCTTTGCGGCATGCTGGTATCAGTCACAATCAGCGATGGACGCCGCATCGAGAAGAGCTTTTACGGAAACTGGCGCTTGATCAGTTCCGACGGTAAAGCGCTGAGTGAAAGGATTGACACTGTTTCTTTCGATAAAAAGGGCAATTTGTGGTATCAGACCGCGCAAGGCAAGCGAGTTACCTTTTTTGTCGACGGTCACACCGAAACGTTGCGTCAAACATCATGAACGATTTACGCGCGGCTCCTATCGGCGGTCGTTTCTCTGGGCCGCGGTCAGCGCAATCAGTTCATGCTCCGACTTTTCAGTAGCAAAGCCGAAATTTTTGATCACGCTGGAGTACCAGTGACCGCTCTTTTTAATAGTGCGCTTCAAAGTATCGAAGTCGACTCTAATGATACCGAAGCGTTTGTCATAGCCGAGCGCCCACTCGAAGTTGTCCAGCAATGACCACACGAAGTAGCCTTGAACATCGACGCCGTCTTCGATGGCCACACGAACCTGGAGCAGGTGATCGCGAAGGTAGGCAAGACGCTCCTGATCGTCGATTTCTCCACTCGGTCCAACAATGTCTTTAAAAGCTGCACCGTTTTCTGTGATAAAAATCGGGGGTAGATTGTACTCTTTGGAGATTTCGATCAACATTCTTCCGAAGGCATCGGGAGTCACTTCCCATCCCATCTCTGTATACGTCGAGCCTTCCACTTTTGCGACGGGACCCTTCTCGGAGCAGACCGTCCTCGTGTAATAGTTGATGCCGAGAAAATCCAAGTTCTGCGAAATGACGGACATGTCGCGTGGCTTGACGTGTGGAACCTTTGAACCGTACTCCGTCCAGATATCCGGAGGATAATAAGCTCTGAAGAGTGGGTCCATGTACCATCTAGCTTCTCTTGTCCAGGTCTTCCACGCTGCTTGAATGTCCTCCGGCTTGTCTGATGCCGGCGCGGTCGGTCGCATATCCAGCGCGATGCCGACTCGTGAGTGGGCATGGTCTGCTCGAAGCGCCTGTGTCGCTTTGCCGTGGGCGACGAGCAAATGGTGGGCGACTTGCAGTGAAACCTTTTCGTCTTTAATTCCGGGTGCATGTTCGCCTGTTTTGAAACCAAGATTCGCCACCACCCACGGTTCATTAATCGTTATCCAATTGGTGACGCGGTCACCCAGATGCTTAGATATCACGGCTGCGTAATCCGCAAAGTGAGAACTAACTTCGCGATTGGTCCATCCTCCAAGTTCTTGCAGCTTCTGAGGCAAGTCCCAGTGATATAGGGTAGCGAACGGCTGAATACCAGCGCTCAAGAGTTTGTCTACAAGCCTGCTGTAATAATCCAGACCGGCAAGGTTTACCAGACCTTTCCCATCCGGAAAAATTCTCGGCCACGATATGGAAAATCGGTACGCCTTGATCCCGAGTTCGCGCATGAGCTCGATATCTTCATCAAACCGATGGTAGTGGTCGCAGGCCGTGTCACCGGTGTCCGCGTTCGCTATTGTGCCTTCGGTGTGACTGAAGCGGTCCCAGATTGATTCTCCTTTGCCGTCTTCATTCCAGGCTCCTTCGATCTGATATGCTGCCGTAGCAGCGCCCCAGAGAAAGTTGCGGGGAAACGTAACGCAGTATTCCGCTGTCGGAAAGCTCACGTTGCTGTCAGCCATATCAGGATTCCTCGATTGCACCAGTGGTATCGCTAGCGGTGCGCGGTGAGCTTGAAGTGGTCGACGAGGGGGCCCGACGATTTCCAATTTCAAGCCGACAGCTGCTCCGGGACGGTTAAGCAGTCAGGATACCGAATCGGGGGAGATTAGTCCATTAAATGAGGACCGAGTCTCACAGTTACGGCCCCGGATTATAAGCGGGACAGCATCCGCTGAAAGTGGCAATCTTTGCTTCCATCGATTTCAGGTACAAGTCGTTGACAAGGTCTACGAGGTAAGTGAAATCATCGGGAATGTCTTCATCCCATAATCTATCTTCCACTACTTCGAGGAGTTGTTGATAAGAGGCCGTGTCAGGAATTTTCATTTTAAGTTCGCATTCTAGAGACCATTTCCCGGTCTGTTTGTATGAACGTTGCGTCCGAATTTTTTAGGAGAGATTATTTCGATATTTGCTACCACTTATGGTGCTGCTGCTTGGCACCGTCTGCGCAACCACTAATCGATTCGTTTCTCCACTGCCGTCAGGAAGACCACACCGGTGTGGCTTCGCTACGAGATCACTAGATACACCCGGCTCTGTAAATGTTTCTCTAAAAGACGAACGAATTTGCAGTTTTAACAATTTGGAACGATGCTTGCAAATCTGCCGACAGAGTTAAGTGTGAACCATATCTGGTGGCAAATTGATTGGGATGCGATGAACGTTTCGAAAAGCGCTGAAAAGATCGATACCGGGTTTTTCGCGGACAGGTCCGGACGTAGTATGATGGACCTTTCTTATGCTGGTCAGGTAATCAGCCTTTCGATGCAGGAATTACGGACAGAATACCGTTCTGTCAAGAGCTTGGAGCCAAACAATGAAAGTGCTTTTCGCGGTAGACGATTCGAAGTTTGCGGATCATGCCATTGAAACCGTCGGTTCCCGACCGTGGCCGGTCAATACCGAGTTCCGAATCCTGAGTGTTCTCGAACTCAGTCGCAGTGAATTTGATGGTTCCGATGCCGCGGTAATAGATAAATTGAAAGCCGATGTAGAGGCAAAAGCGAAAGTGCTGGAAACTTTGCATCCTTCTGCCAAGATCGATGTTAAGGTACTTCAAGGACGGGCAAAGGATGCAATCCTCAGTCATGCCGAAGAATGGGGCTCAGACTTGATTGTCGTGGGTTCGCACGGTCGAAGAGGCCTGCAAAAGTTCCTGCTCGGCAGCGTTGCTGAATCGATTCTGGTGCAATCACCATGTGCTGTCGAGATTGTACGGATAAAAGGCGCTTGAACGTCGGTCAACCTGCGATCGAGTTACAACGGAAGTGGATGCGAGTGCGAATCAGGATGGAACGTTTATGAAAGTACTGGTAGCGATACAGGATGAGAAATGCGTCGACGTCTTAGGCGCCTGGATGCGTAAATATCCATGGCCCACGCCAGTGGAATTCCGGGTGCTGCACGTCATTCATCCGGTGCGGGTTAATAGCTACATGAGCCTCCTGCCGGCTCCGTTGACGGACAATATAGCAGCCCAACGGAAAAAGGCAGGTGAGGCTGTGGCAAGACAACTGGCGGAGCAGCTTCGCGAAAGCTTTCCGGGTATTCCGGTAGACGAGCAGATAGTCGAAGGCGAGGCGAAATCTGAGATTGTCGACCAGCTAACTGATTGGAACGCCGACCTGGTGCTCTTGGGTTCGCACGGCAAGCACGGCTTGATGGGGAGCGTGTCTCGCACGGTCGTCGCCCATAGCCCGTGTTCAGCCATTGTAGTCCCTGTCCAGGCTCAGGACCGAAAGAGCTCGAAAGAGAAAATCCACATTATTATCTAGGTGGGTCTTTTGAGCGCTTTTGAAACTGGTGGTGCGTCTGAAGTAGCCTAGCGGACCAGTAGAACGGGACATACTTGCGTCTTTTTCAACCGCTCGGTGCGGGCCGGCAGCCAGCGTGCCAATACGGTGTCCGGTGGAGCATCGCTGAGGATAAGCAAATCAGTCTTTTGTTCTTGCATCAGGCGCTCGACCTCTGAAGCTTCTCTGCTTCCACAGTCTAAAGTCTCAATAATCAGGCGGATGTCATGTTCACGACAAGTTTGATAGGCGGCGTGACGGAACTTCCGGAAAAAGTGAGTGAAGTCCTCTCGAGAGCCTGAGCTTATGAGGTTATGGCACACGATGATCCTGAGAACCGCGCCACGCATCTCAGCTTGCTCAACTGCTTCACTTAACAGACGCCATGCGCTTTTGAACTGGGTAATACAGGCAATCACTTGATGTTGTGTTGCTACTTCTTCGATAACCTGGTTCATCCCGAATCGCCCCGCCTGCCGTTAAAAGTCCTGCCACCCTAGAATTCCAGCATAAGGAACAATTGTTATTAACTTGTGATGGACTTTGCTTACTTTTGTAATGACAACAGGTGTGAATGTTGCGTTTTGCGAAGCTTTCAGGTTTTGGTCGGTCAGGTTCCCACTCTGGCTATCGGTAGAGTGACCCTGAATGTGGTGCCTTTTCCCGGTTCGCTTTCTACCGTGACATTTCCCGAATGCCGTTCCACCGCAGCCTTTACGATTGATAAACCAAGTCCACTGCCACCAACATCGCGAGAGCGTGATTTATCTACCCGGTAGAATCTGTCGAAGATGTTGTTGATGCTGTCCGCCGGGATTCCGACTCCATTATCGGCAACTGTGATGAGAAGGTTCGCATCTTTTTGCTCTACATCAATGCGAACTTTGCCGCCTTCTTCGCTGTATTTGATGGCGTTTTCAATCAAATTATTGAAGATTTCGAGTATGGATTCGTGGTGACCGTACATCATGACGTCCGGGATGGGCTGCACCACGAGGTCTATTTTTCGCTCTCTGGCTATGGTGCCTAGCTCGGCAATCACACTTTCGGCAAGTTCCTTCACCGGCACATTGCTGCGCATCATTTCCGATTCCGGATCTTCGATTCGAGCCAGGACAATCAAGTCTTTAGATAGGTGACGCAGGCGGTCGCTCGCGCGCTCCATCATACGAAACACATCATCGGACATATCACCTAGTTTGTGAGGGTCCTTCAATGTTTCAAGACAGGCTTCGATGGTCGCCACGGGCGTATTGAGTTCGTGACCTGCATCTGCAACGAAGCGCCGAAGCATCAGCAGTGTTCTCTCAATAGGTTTCACCGCCTGGCCCGAGAACAAATAAGCGCAAATTCCGACGCCGGCTGCGATGAAGGGCGCCACCACCATCACTACCAGGAAAAACTGTTCGATTGCGTCATCCTGCGGTTTGGTCGAAACCTGTAATTGGATATAGCCGGTGGTTTTGCCGTCTTGCTCAATCTTTGAAAACATTGATCGGAGGGAACGGTCGTCTGTTCGAACTCGCAAATGCCCGTTATGCAACTGAGGTACGCCTTCGGGACCGTACTCTTCAATCTGTTTACCTTTTACATCATATATTTGCACTGTAGCTAGAATTGGGTGCTTGCCCTTGGCTTCTTCGTGCCACTCTTCCAAGCTGGGTTTGCCGTTTACGGTTTTGACCGACGGTTCTATCTCAGCGATCAGGTCTTCCAGACCCACGTCAACCGAACGCATCAAGCTGATTTTGAAGACCATGAGCGACGCAATGCTATCTACCGAGTAGAGAAGCATGACCATACAAACAAACCAGAGAGCGAGCTTGATGCGAATGCTATCAACCATCGTCGCCCTGTAACTTGTATCCGACTCCATAAACCGTAGAGATAATGGATGGTTGGCCCGGGGTGTCAAGTTTCTTCCTCAATCTCGTGATGTGGCCTCTCACGCTATCGTTATGTGCCGAAGTGTCTGACTCCCAAACGTTTTCAAGGAGTTCTTCCGGGCTGAACACTCGTTGCGGGTGGCGAACAAAGAATTCGAGTAAGCGAAACTCCTTCGGTAAGAGGTGAACCTCGGAACCGTTTTTCAAAACTTTATGCTGGTCTGAGTCTACCTGAATGTCTCCAAGCTGGAATATGTTTGAGCCGGAAACAGCACCACGTCTCAGAAGTGCTTTGACTCTGAAATCAAGTTCCTTCAAGTGGAACGGCTTGGTTAAATAGTCGTCGGCACCGGCAAGAAATCCCAGTTCCTTATCCTGCAGCGATGTGCGTGCGGTCAAGAACAAAATCGGAGTCGTGCCTCTGGTGGCACGAAACTCTCGGCATATGTCAAAGCCGCTCATTCCGGGCAGCATAACATCTAAAATGATTACGTCGTACTTCGCGACCTTCAAGCGATGGAGTGCTGTAGGTCCGTCTGTCACTACTTCAACAAGATGATGTTCACGGGCGAGCCAGTTATTGATCAGTGAGGCTAGATCGAGCTCGTCTTCAACCAGAAGAACTTTGGCCATGTGAAAGAATCCCTGAGTGCTACCTATTAATAAGCCTAACAGAGGTCCCTATTCCTGTTTACCCGGTCGATCACAACTCAATCACAAACTGAGGGCGGCCTGGAACAGACAAGTTCGCGAAATACTTCTCGCCGACTTCGATTCGACAATTTTGAGGGACGAAAAATTTTTTCGAGAGGACTGTCGTGGTTCCCTGCTCGTGCTTAATGCCAAGAGGGCTGGGCCGGTGGCCATCCCTTCAGGCTGGAACGGGAACTCGACACCGCCAGTGGTGCAGCAATTAATGTCTCCAAATCCATTTGAGGTTGAGCACCGCCAGCGCTACCATGTAGACCACTGAAGAACAGTTGCTATCAGGAAAGAGAGTCTAGGTACAAGCCTACTGTGATAGCCCAGCTCCGTCGCCTCTTGTTATTTCGTCTTTCTCTTTTACGACTTCAACCGAGCAGGGCGAGCTTTTGAGAACTTCTTCAGCGACGCTACCCAATAGAAAATGTGACAGCCCCTTGCGTCCGTGCGAACCTAATACTATAAGGTCTGCGTTCCAGCTCGCAGCTGAGTCGCAAATCGTTTCCGCTACGATTCCGGACGCCACTCTGACTTCAACCAGGTTTCTTGGATGTGCTTGCTGAATTTTAGCTCCGCCGGTGCCGCTTATTTCCGCGCTCTCCGCGTACAGCCTGTCTTCGATAGAGCCGGGCATCGTGGGCGGCGGAACAATTCCTGCGCCCAGGTCCGCGGGCAGAGGTTCAACAACGTTGAGGACCATGAACTGGTCGTCGTCATTCCAGTCTCTGGATGCGACATACTCGAGGGCTCTCATTGAACATTCCGAGCCATCGATTGCGACTAGTGTTTTCATAACTCTTACCTCGGAAATTCGCCTGGTGGAAGGCGAACAATCGATTTAAACTGTTGGCAGTTAAATAGCATAGTCGCGAGTCGCCTGTTGCTGCAATTCGGTTTTCCACATGAGTGGAAACGTTCGTGCAACACGAATAGCCGAGAACTTTTTCTCAGCACTTCAGTGTTATGAAGTCGTTGCGACTAGTCGCCAGCTCGTAAATCCGCTTGCGTTAGCATTTCATAATAGGTCGGATCATCATCCTGATAGATGCACACCATTTGACCCAGGTCGCTCGAATCACAGTTAGGGCACTTTATTCGAGAGCTAATCAGGCAAAAATTAGTGAAGCATTCCTGGCACTGGTACTCGATCTTTCGCTCGGTAGCTTGTGCGGGTTTCGTTACGAACATAGTTTGTCACCTCGTCCACAGCTGTTTGAATTTTCCAGTTTCCTTACTTTAGTTATGCCTCAATTTTCCGTAGTGGTATCGCATTTGGAACCAGTACGTTCACAAATGAACACGTTAGCATCTAAGTTGAGCTCAGAAACTTAGCCAGTTTCATCAGCCTTGCGCTATACCACAGAGTGTATTTCAGAGGTCTCACACTGGAGACGTTCTAATCTCAAACTTGAGTCGTGTCGGAGCTGCTTCAGCGCGCAGCAGAAACCATGATTGGCGCCAAACTGTCGCTTCATAAAACGTACTCTTATCAAGGAATAAGTGGACAAGGAAGTAGATCCAATCGTATCCTCTAAAGGACTTGCTTTATGGGTGGTAAGCATTGAAGCGTCAGTGTGTCGCACTTGCATTCATACTCTGTCTCGGTCTGCTGTGTGAGGCGGTTCTTGCCACTTGTGCGAGCGCGAAAGCTCGACCTGAACTGCAGCTTCCGGGTGTCGAACGACTGCAGCGCCAGTCGCGAAGAGTTTCGTCACCGCGCGTATGCCGCAACACGCTTTTGGTGATGCCTTCGCTCGACGATGAGATTACAGATGCGGAAGAGGACCGAGGAATCACCGCGAAGGATACGCGGAGCGTGCGCTCTTCTTCAGCTCGTAAAACCGATGGCGACGAACGCTCGGCTGCAGCCGGTTCCTCCAGGTCAGATGATAATCCGGCGGAGACCGAGGAGGATCTATCGACTACCATACGCTCGATGGGCGGCAATGTGGTGGACACGATCGGCACAGGACGCATGACCACATGGGTAGTACGGTTTCCATCGACGGAACGCTTTCTTCAAGCTGAGCGCAAACTGGTAAATGATTCTCGCGTGAAATCGCTGCAACGCGATTATTTGTACAGAAACAATCTGGCAAGCTCCAGTCCGGTCAATGACCCGTATTTCGCCTCCGAGTGGTATATGGACGCGCTGAATGTATTGCCCGCTTGGGATATCAGCAAGGGCGGAACCAATCTTGTCGGGATAGTAGATTCTGGAACAGACATCAACATCAGCGACCTGGCAGGGAAAAGCTACGCTGGTTTCGACGCCGTCGATAACAAGCAGACGCAAACTGACGTCGAAGGTCATGGCACCATGGTTGCTACGACGGCTGCTGCCACCGCTGACAATGGCGTCGGTACCGCCGGTCCTGCCACGCTGGCGCAAATTTATCCCGTGCGCGTCGGCTTCGCCAATGGAGATGTGTCTGTTTCGGCAATTTTGAAGGCTATTCAACAGTGCGGTGACACCAGCGTAAAAATTATCAATCTTAGCTCGAACGGAGATCCGCCCTTTTCTTTCGCTCACAAAAAGTTCAATCGCGTTTTTCACCGGTACTGCCAGTGGTATCACGACGAGAAAGGCGGTCTGATTTTTAACTCTGCCGGCAACTCAGGAACGCAGGACAGCAGTCGCTTGCAACCATACTTGATTGTCGTCTCCGCGATTGACGAGTCGTATAATCTAGCCTATTTCTCAACCTGGGGAAAATGTGTATGGTTCACTGCACCCGGTACCAACATATATTGTTCTGAAAAGGGTGGTCGGGTTGTTTCCGTGTCGGGCACCTCGTTCAGCTCGCCACTTTGTGCTTCTATCGCCGCGCTGATATGGGGGGCGAAGCCATCACTGACAAATCTGGAAGTTGAGCGCATTCTGAAAGCCTCATGTCAAAAGCCTAAAAACCGCGAATGGACTCGCTATTTTGGATGGGGGATGCCTGATGCGGAAAAGGCGATGAAACTGACTCTGGGCAAATGATAGAACTAATTAAACGCTTGTTAATCCGCTTTCTCGAATGGCTGGTGTCTACTCGTCCGACGCCGCGCGGCTCCGCCTACGATCTGAACGATCTTGCGGGCTCGGGCGAAAACGACAAAAATGAGAATAATGATCGGCAGTTTCGCGAGAATGTCCCGCCACACGAAGACTGAGTATTTGTGCGCCTCTTGCTGGAAATCTTCCGTGAGTTCAGACAGAACTAATGAATATGTGAGCCAATGTTTACTCCCGAAAGCCTGACGGTGTGGGGGTTTTGGGAATTATAAACGGATATGATGCACTCTTGACGTCCGGGTCAATATCAACGCTAAACTATTGCGTTGGCCTCAATAGTGCTGGTCTGAGTGGGTTATGTCTAAGTCACACGCATCTCTCAAAGATTTTTTCAATGTGGAAAAGGGCGAGCGCCTGAAAACGTTCGGGCTGTTCAGCTGGCTCTTTCTGTTCATCTGCGTTTACTACGTGCTCCGTCCCATTCGGCGTGGTATGGTGCTAGACGGTCTCGGAAACGAGTATATGCCGTTCGTTTACATGGGCACCGCGCTCGTCACCGGCATTGTCGTTTGGATATATTCCAAGTTTGCTTATCTCCCTCGAAAGAAGCTCATCGGATCCATATACGGAATCTTCTTTGCCAACCTATTGATGTGGTGGCAGGCATTCCAGTTCGAGTCAAAGCTGACATCAGGATTGTTCTGGATCTGGCTTGACGTCTTTTCGATAATGGGCGTAACACTTTTCTGGATGTACGCCAACGACCTGTTCAATAGTTCGAGCGCAAAGCGTTTATTCGGAATCATTGCTGCCGGAGGTGGACTGGGAGCGGTTCTTGGTAGTACATTAACGGCCACGCTCGTTCATTCTCTTGGTGCCACCAACATGCTTCTGGTGGCCGCCGGTCTGGTTGCGGCCACGCTCGGCATATTTTTATTCATCGAAAAAAACAACGATCAGGCAGAACCTGTGAGGCGAGTTCCGTCTCGCGAATTCGAGAAAGAAAAGGTTTCCGGTCTGGGCAAAGCTTTCCAGGTTCTCTTCAGTAGCCGGTTGCTGGTTCTGCTCACTCTTGTTGTTTGCTTCGAGCGGATCACGCCCGACTTGATTCAATTCATCTATCACGAAGTGCTTCACAACATGGCAAGCGGAGCAAACGCCATCGCGGCTCTGGATGCCAATCTCGAAAGATGGCGCGCAATCTGCGAGTTTGTAATCGAGCTGTTTTGTGTCGGAATCGTTCTCAAACGGGTTGGCTCCGCACCATGCTTAGCCTCATCAGGAGTGGCTATTGCAGGTAGCTTGTTGACCTTTGCCGTCTTCGCTAATCCGATGATAATTATCGCCATCTTCCATGTTGATGAAGCCTTGAGGCACTCATGGTTTAAAGCGGCAAAAGAGCTCACATACACCGTCACCAGCCGCGATGTGCTCTACTCGATTAAACCTATCATCGAGATGTTCTGCTATCGATTCTCCCGCGGCTTCGCAGGCGTTCTCATTCTCCTGGTTAACTCAGTCTTTGGACTGGGAACTCCCGGGATAGTTGGAATGGGCATCATCAGCGCATCTATATGGGTTGTGGTCGCTCTCAAGTTAAACGCTGAGTTTAAACGCCTGGAATTGGAAGCGCTCTTCAAGAAAGATGCAGAGGGTGGCGATGCCGCTGAAAAGAGCGAGAAGGAACTCGTTCCCGCCTAAATCTCTCAACTAGCTTTGCCTGCTTTCGTCGTCACTTGAAACGTCGGACGTTGGTAGCTCTCGCCTCGATAAGATTCCGGAATCGAGGTGTCGTTGCCGTCGCGCAGGTTCATATACTGAGGAGACATAATCTCGACCATGGCCTCGTTGAATTTGTCTTGAATTTTTGCGTGCAGGCGCGAGTAAACCTGTGGCATCTCGTTGGCCCGGTCCGTGTATGCATTGACTTGATAGCTCACGTAATAATCGTCGAGAGAGGTTTGCAACATAAAAGGCGGTGGGGTTTGAAGGATGCCGGGCGTCTCCAGTGCTGCCGACACCAGCAGTTTTTCGATCTTCTCATATGGCTCATCGTATCCGATGGTGACCGTCGTGTGGAGAATGAGTTGCCCGAGCACGCCCATTGTCGAGTAATTGATAACGTTGCTGTTCAGAATTTGTCCATTTGGAACCGATACGACTTCATTTTTTACAGTGCGGATCTTAGTCACGAACAGATTCTTTTGCACGACATCGCCGGTGCATTCACCGATCATGATTCGATCACCGATCTTGAAAGCGTTCGTATATGTGAGTACCGCTCCGGCCATCACGTTGCTGACCACGCCACTGGAGCCTAAGCTGACCAGAACGCCGAGCACCAGACCTACCTGTTTGAAAGCCGGTGATTCCCAACCTGGTAGGTAAGGAAGTGCCACCATGAGGGCGAATGCGATGATGATGAAGCGCGCCAGTTTATAACTCGGCTCAGCCCAGTCAGGGTCGAAATCGGCGAAGTGAATCGTGCGATCTCTTATCGCGTCGAAAAAGAATCGCGCAAATGAAATAACCGCGTATGTGGTCAGTGAGATCATCACTAAAGTGAACAGCGATGGCAAGTACTCCAGTGTCGCGTCAACGGCAACAACAATTGGAGCCATTGCATTTGCTGCCAGCGCGGATGAGATACTCCTGGTCCGGGGAAAGAAGTTCAGGACCTGCAGGACGTATACGGCAGTGACTAGCAAGACCAAAGCGATCTGAGAAAATTTCACCGACGACAAAAGAATGTCCACCAAAACATTCGCGCCGATCAGTTCGGCCTGCTGAATTTTGATTGCTTTGATCCTGGTGCCGCGCCAGCTCTCAAGTTTTCCGCAAGCGCCTATGGCGATTTTACTGCTCAGGGCTATGGTCGTTATAAGCATAACGGTTGCTAAAACCGATAGACCGATTCCCGCGGCAAGATCACTTGCAGTGGTTTCCTCTATTCTCTGAGCAAGAGCAACTCGAATTTTTGAGGCGAAGTCTTGGGCCATCTTATAAGTGGACGATTGCGCAATACGCGCGTCCTCCGTGGTCACCGTTGCGATCCTGATGCCACCATATAAGAGGTCCGTTCCGGTTGGTGTTTCTGTTGTGACCACCTTGCTTGGATTGAAATCCAGACCATCGGCGATTTGGCGCAGGACTTGCCCTGTACGCTCAGCGCGTTCCGTCGGGGTTAAACCATCTACGACCGCGTAAAAAACGAACAACCGTTTGCCCTTGATCACGACCGCTGCGCTTGGTGCGCTTTGCCCTCGAATCGGCTCAGTTTCTCCCAGCTGCTGCTGGACAGTCTCGGCTTCGATTTTTTGCGGAGAAGTGTCTTGCTTGACTTGCGCGCTAACCTCAGAAAAAATCAGCGAGCAAAATGTGGCTGCTACGAACAGCATCAAAATCGCGAAACGTCTCATGGCTTTGTTCTCCCTGAAGCGCCGGGTGTCAGGCGCAATCATTCAACGGCAGAGCAAACCAGCGATGATCTTCTGCAGTTGGTAAAAACGATAACATCTTGGAATCGTCTATTCGCCGGTTTGTTTGGCGGATTCGCTCTTCTCTGCTCCGGTCGTTGGCTCCGCCGATGTAGTAGTTTCTTCGGGGGCGGGTTTATCTGAATCTTCGAACCAGAATCGATAACGCGGAAAACCTCTGCTGTTCTCCCCCGTGCGCTCGAGATAGCCTCGCGGACCATCCGCTTTGGCTGAGTGGAAGCGATACTTGTCTTTGCCGATCGGCTCTACGGTCACGGCGCATTCGCCGTCCGGTTTCCAACCCTTCCAGTGTTTAACGATCGATGGCTTTAATTTGAAGTTCGTATACCCTTTCTTCGGAATCTCCCAGCGCCACTCTTTCTTCAAGGGTGGAACTCGGTAGAAGGAATACAGCACCATGTCGTCGTTGCTGAATACACTTCCCTGAATCCACGATGGTTTGATCGGGGCTTTATCTGATTCGTTGAATACATCAAGGCTTACTCCGCCCTCGATGGTTTTGGCTGGCGCCGCATGTGACAAACACACGGATGCGACTAGTGACAGCGCTACAGCGTTCAGTCTCTGCGTTTTCATGTACCTGATCCCGACGGGAAATATCGACAGCTTATCCTAGCAAGATTTACTTGGCCGCGCCCGCTGCGACCGTTTTACCTGCTGGTCGGCAATCGACCATCGTTTCTTCAATCAAATGGTCGACGACCTTCTTGAAGTCTTTGGTTTCCTGATACAGCTTGAGCTGGCGGTCGGCGCTTGTTCCTGTTTCCAAAATGGTGAACAAGTGTTTGACCGTTTCACGGCTGCCCAGATCATCGAGCACGTCGTCAACAAACTCGGCCAGTTCGGCAATGAGTTCCTTGACCGGGACCTCTTCTTGCTTTCCGAAATCGATGAGCTTACCGTCTATGCCGTAGCGAAGGGCGCGCCATTTGTTTTCCTGCAACAATGCGCGGCGATAGAGGCGGAAACCAAGGTTTTGCTTGATGAGCTTATAGAGCTTCGCAACGATGGCTTGAATCAATGCCGCAATCGCAATCGAATCTTCCGCTCTGGTCGGAATATCGCAAATGCGAAATTCGAGGGTGGGGTAAACAGGATGGAGTCTGAGATCCCACCAGATTTTCTTGCCGTCGTCGATGCAATTCGTTTTAATCAGCAGCTTGAGGAAGTTGTCGTACTCGCTGTAGGAGCTGAAGTAATCAGGCAATTCAGTGCGTGGATAGCGTTTGAAAATCTCACAGCGATAAGATTTTAAACCGGTATCAATGCCGCGCCAGAATGGCGAGCTGGTCGAGAGCGTGAGTAGGTGCGGCAAGAAATAGCGAGCAGCGTTTGAAATGTGAATCGCCATTTCCTTATCTTCCATGGCGACGTGCACGTGCATGCCGAATATGAGCAGGCTGCGTGATAGAACTTGCATGTCCTCGACGAGCTTTACATAACGCTCGTGCTCCGAGATCTTCTGGTCTGCCCAGTGACCGAATGGGTGTGTCGAGGCTGCTGCGATGCGCAGGCCTTTTTCGCGAGCCACGCCGTCCATAACCGATCGGAGATGATAAAGGTCTTTCCGAGCTTCGTGCACGTCGGCGCAAATGTTAGTGCCGACTTCGATCATGCACTGGTGCATTTCCGCTTTGACTTGTTCGCCCAGCTCTTTTTTAGCCGGCTCGTAAATGTCTTCGGCCCGCGAGACCAGGTCACGGGTTTCCGGATCGATTATTTGATACTCTTCTTCGATTCCAATTGTGAATTTCTGACTCATGGAATGCGACCTCCCCAAGGTCTAATTTTTGCCTTCGACAACGAACACCGGTACCATGCCACCGCCGGCAGTGACATTGGCTAGAGCGGAACCGGACAACCTTGTGAAGGCACTGCCCACTTTTCCGTCGTAGAGAAGCGGATCGAGGTCGATCAACTGTTCGATGAAAGCGACTTCGCCGTTATCTTTGATGTGTGGGAATACCTGACGCGAGGTTTTTACACGCTCTTGCACAAGGTAGTCTCCCTGGAGGGCGATGTTTATCGCATCGTCCCATTCGGACTCGCTCGACTCCCAACCGATGAATATGCCTTTGCCGCCATAATCATCGTTGGGTTTCAAAACGAGATGATCTTTGTAGTCTCTCGTGAATTTGAGCAGGTCGACTTTTTTGCCGTTGTGCTCAGTGCTGCGTTCTTCAACGCGGCGAGTCCAGGGTACGTGTTTCAGAATGAGCTCGTGTTCCCTGGTGGTGAAGTATTCGATGAAGCGTTCGTCAGTGAGTATGCCGAACAAAAGTTTCTTATGGATGAGCTTGCCGCGGAACGAGTTGACCATGCAGATTGCCTGGTCTTCGTATGCTTTGAGCAAATTGCCGCACTCGTCTTTCTTCTCCAGAAATTCGTTAACGAGCACTCGTTTATAAACCAGATCGATGTCGAAGCCGTCCTTGCAGAGCCGACCTTTGCTGTATTCCAATTCGCGTGGATCGGCGATGATGGTTTTATATCCTTCGCGTTCAAAATACTCTTGCACCAACTCAAACTCTCGCTGAGTGGGAAGTCCCTTATAGTCGACGATAGCAATTTGGGGGCGTTTGCCGTTACCGGAGTATTCGCTGTAGGCCGATAGCAATACTTCGAGCAAATGCTTCTGTCCGTAGAGGCGCGATACCTTAAACTTCTCCTGGAACCTTTTCATCACTTCCAGCGATAGAAATATTTCTGATGCGACGTCACTGTAAGCGACACCCGCCGGAGTCTCGGCATTCAACTCCACGAAGGAGAGGGCGTCATCGGTGAGAAAGGAGTCGAAACGTGACAGGCGGGAAACGCCTTTAAACTTCGGATCGGTTTTAATTAGTTGCCGTTCGTCATCAGTCAAACCGAGATAGTCCTGCAGCTTGTCATCACCGATTGCGAGGTCGCCAACTTTGAGAACCGCTCCCCAGATCTCTTCGCAGACCGACGTGACTCTGTCCCAGTCCTGCCGAGCGATGAAGTGCGGACGCAGATAGGGACTCAACATCCGTCCGCCGAAGATAAAGCGCACGTCGTTCAACTGCTTCCAGACGTCATCTTTGGTGCGAGCCAGAAGCTCGGGGGATGCCGAGAGGAGCTCGTTGTAATGACTAATGGCGTCTCTTTCGAGTTCGTGCATTGGTGGCGTTTCCGTTGGGCGAGGGAGTGCCGTATCAGTTTTTGAGCGAATTTTCGAGAATATTATCGGAGAGGTCGGTTCTTGAGAAGTCACGTTCGGGAGAGGCAAATCGAACGGTAATTCTCTAGCTTTGTTTCTTTGAGAAGATTAGCCTATTTCGGCTGAGTCAGGAGCCGATTTTTAGTTTCATTGCGGGCTGTTTTTCGAGAAAAAAACAGGCGGCTCACTGGCAAACACCATGAGCCGCCTGTTCTCGATGTCATTCTATTTTGCAGCAACAAGTTTCGGGTTAAGAAACTCATTCCATCGCAAATCTTGCGAGCCTTTCTTTTTGCCCTTCGCGTAATCGGCGCAGAGTTCAGCCATGTGCTCGATGAGCCAGCGCTGATTCTCTTCGCCAACCGAGTGAGCATCAGCATCCGGAGCGGGATTGGTGAAGTCGATTGCGTACGGAATGCCGTCGCGAATCGCAAATTCAGCAGTATTCATGTCGTAGCCCAGCGCTTCGTTGAGCTTGATGCAATCTTCGATGATGCGTTTCTCGAGTTTGGGCTCGAGGTAGCCTTTATCGAGGAAATACTGACCTTGCAAGTATGGCTTGGTCGGGTCGTAAGGCATGATGAGCACGTTCTTTCTGCCAATCGTGTAGCAGCGAACGTAGCGGTCGAAGTTGATGAATTCCTGCAACATCATGCAGATGGTGCCGGTTCTGTCATAGTAGAAGAGCAACTCTTCGAGTGAGTTGACCTTGTAAACATTCTTCCAGCCGCCGCCATCGAAAGGTTTCATGATTGCCGGCAATCCGGTGTACTCGATAATCGAATTCCAATCGAGCGGGAATTCCAGGTTGCGGAGCGACTCTCCCGAGATTGCAGGAATATAGTCGCGCTGCGGCAACAAGATTGTTTTTGGAATCGCGATTCCGAGGCGCTCGAGCAGCGCGGTTCCGAAGAATTTGTCGTCCGCCGACCACCAGAACGGATTATTGATGATCGTAGTGCCCGATAAAGCCGCCGTCTTCAAGAAGCTGCGATAGAACGGGATTTCGTGGGAGATGCGGTCGATGATCACGCTGTATTTGCAAAGCTCGTCAGCTTTGAATCCGCCTACCTTGAGCATCTCCGCTTCGATACCGAGTTTGGAGCTGTTGACATATTTGATAAATTCTTCGGGGAACGAACTTTCACGTCCCACCAAAAGCCCTACTTTCATGCTTCTGGACCCATTTGAGTGTGTGTGACTTGACGCCTGGAAAATCTTACTATCAATTCATTTTGAAAGATCATTGATGCGGGCTGGGGACAGCAAATACTATGATTTTTTTAGATTTTGAGCGCTAAGAGACAGCGCTCGATCTGTGTTTGAGACCGAACGCCGAAAGCTTTCATGTTTCACTGAACCGCCGCCCCTGATGCGATGACCGGCTAGTCATGCGGTTTTCAATTAGTATCCGCGGGTTTCCGGACCGCCGATGTAATGGAGTAGCATGTCCTCCCAGTACGGCCAGTCGTGAGCAAAACCATCCCATTCACGGAAGGCGTGCCAGATGTTTTTGTCCCAGAGCACCTGCGAGAAGGCGGCGTTGTTCCAGTAAGCCGAGTCGTCTCTGCCGATTGGGAAGATAAGGTCCAGATTCCGGACCTTGGCAAGATGGTCCGGCGCGTCGCCCATACAACGGACCAACTCGATGGGGTTGCTCTGGTGGATAGCGTCGTCATATTGACCGTCCGACCATTTGCTGACGTCATAGATGCCGCTCATCCCGAGCGCCCGACCGAAGTGCTCGGGATAACGCAATGCGATGTTGAGCGCATGATAGGCACCGAAGCTCGCTCCGGTAGCAATCGCAAACGGATTGTCGTTTCTCGAGCGAGTAAAGGGCATCACTTCGTCGATGATGTAGCTGTGGTACTGGAGATGTCTGTGTGCGCGCCACTTCGGGCTGGCGCCGTAGTTGTACCAGCTCTCGTTGTCAACGCTGTCGACGCAGAATACCTGCAACCAGCCGTTTTCAATGTGACGAGAAAGAACGTTAATCAAGCCACGGTTTTCCCAGTCGAAAAACCGACCCATCGAGGTCGGGAAAACAATGACGCGCGCGCCGTGATGACCAAAGGTCAGCAACTCCATATCTCTACCGAGACTGGGGCTGTGCCACTTGTGATACTCTCTATTCATACTTTCACTTCCAGTGTTTCTGCGTTAAAAAAAAAGACGCGCCCTATCAGGGAGACGCGCGAACAAATCGGGCAGATTGTAGCATGGGCGACATAATGCCGCAGTTGAAAACCACAATTATTTCCCTCGTAAAAAGTCGTATTTCGACAGTCAAGACCTTTAAGTCGGTAATCGCGCCTGTGATTCCTGATGCGAAAAACAGACGGCGCTCTTCTGCACCACCCCTGGTTACACATATTGCGAGCTTGATTTCATTGAGAAAGAAACCTGGAATCTTCCTACTTACTTCGCTTTTGCTGTCTATCGGCGGGACCGCTTATGGGCAAGAAAGTTTGTTTGACACCATGTACGATGCCGGCGCTCAGGCGCTTCTGGACAGGCATTACGCTGAGTCCGAGAAGAAACTGAAAGCGGCTTTGCGTGAATCAGAAACATTCCAAGCCGGAGATGTCCGGTTGAAGCGGGCGCTCAAGGCGCTTGCCGAGACATATGACGAGGAACGCAAGTTCAGCTTGTCGGAGCCCCTGTATCGGCGAATACTCGAGGGCGACGAGAAATCCGGATCCGCCGGTGGGCTTGACCTGGCTGCGGACAACACCAAGCTCGCCTCCAATTTGCAGAGTCAAGGAAGGTATGAAGACTCAATTCCATTGTTCCTTAAAGCAGTTGAGCTTTTTCGGAGCGCAGAAAAGAGTGCAGCTGCAGCACAAAACAGCACAGAGAGTCTGACCTGGCCGGGTGAAACAGAGAGCGTCGCTTTGCTGCAGTTGTCGTCAGCCTACTCCGAGTTGGGTAAATCCGCTGATGCCGAAAAATACTTGCGCGAAGCACTATCAGTTTCCGAAGCAGCGAGAGACCCGCTTTCTATCGGTCGTTCGCTTGACGCGCTGGGGCGGAATTTTATCTCACAAGGACGCTATGATGAAGCCGAAGCTGTTCTGAATCGATCGATCAAGGAGAAAAAGGTTGTAGGCGAAGCTGCGGTCCGTCGGCTTGAAACCTCAACTTCGCTTCTTCTATTCGCGCGACTGTTTGATGCGCAAGGAAAGATTGAGGATGCTCTGGCAATGATCGAAACAGCATTTCAGATGCGCAAAAGTAGTTTGCCGGAAAACGATCCGCGCGTCTATGAGCCGATGTTGTTGCGTGCGTCAATTTATCGGGATTTGAACTGTTATAAGGAAGCGGTTGAGGAACTCGAAAAGGGTCGTGATCTGGTTGAGAAGGCTTTTGGTGACGAGAGCCCTCGCTATGCCGAATTCCTCCGCGACCTCTCCGCCGATCTGGTTTCCTCTTCTCAATACGCCAAAGCCGAGCCGTTGTTGCGTAAGGCGCTGACCATTGATGAGTCCACCTTCGGAAAGGATTCTGGAGAAGTATCTCTGGACTTGAACGCACTTGGTATGTTTTACATCTATCAAGGAAAATACGCAGAAGCTGAACCGGTTTACAAACGCTCGCTGGCTATTACGGAAAAGCGTTTTGGCCCTGAACACAACGATACCGCAGCGGCTTTGAACAACCTCGCCTGGTTGTATGTTAATCAGCGAAAGTTTGCAGACGCACGGCCGTTGATTGAACGAGGTTTAGCGATTCGGAAGAAGGTGCTTGGAGAAGAGCATCCGGTCTATGCTCGCAACTTGCACAACCTTGCCAATGTCGCGTTGGAGGAACGGAAGTTCGAAGAGGCACAGCAACTGCTCGAGAAAACGCTCAAGATCCAGAAAGCCGTGCTCGGCACCAAGCACCAGGACACAATCGCGACTATGCGAGATCTTGCGGAGTTGTTTCATCAAAACAAGAAGTACTCTGAAGCGGAAGATTTGTATCGAGCTGTTCTCAAATACGACGAAGTTAGTGACGATACAGACCGAGCGCTTGTTGCCGCCGATCTGGAGAACATTAGTCGCAGCTTGATCGAGCAATCGCGCGGTGATGAGGCGAAGGTGTTCATCGACAAAGCGCGGGAAATCAAGGCTCAATTGCCGGGCTTCAACAACGGTAGCGAGGGGCACGCTATTTCATTAGGCGCTTTGAAGCATGATGCGAACGTGCCACTAAAGGCAGTGGCTGACAAATGGGCGCTTGTCGTCGGTATAAGCAACTTCAAAGACCCATCAATCAATCTCAGATTCGCGGCGAAAGACGCTGTGGACTTCCGTAACTACCTGATTTTCGAAGCGAATTTTAAGCCAGATCATGTAAAATTACTTACCGATCAAAACGCTTCGCGCGACAACATCGTTGCTCACCTCGGCGACAAATGGTTGCGCCGAGTTTCGCGACCTGATGACCTTGTGGTAGTTTACGTCTCGTCGCATGGAACCTCGGCACGTAAAGAAATAGGCGACGCTAATTTTATCGTCGCTTATGAAACCAACATGAGCAACGCTGTTCTTAGCGGAATTCCGATGCAGTTTTTTACCACCGGCATCAAAGATCTGATCGACTGTGAGCGAGTGGTGATAATCATGGATGTCTGTCACGGAGGGGCCCTTCGACAGAAATCATTAGAATCTGTGATAGCGGACAGTCGCCAGAGCTCTGCTAAACCTAAACAGTCAGACGAAATTGCTGCGGCCGAAAAAGCTAAGCTTGAGAAACTTCATCCCGGCAGCAAAGCCCTCGTGCGTAATCCCAACATGACAATTAGCACCGCTGGTAGTGGCGACGGTCTTAAAATCGGTAGAGGGCAAATCATTCTTGCTTCCAGTGAATCAGACCAGGTTTCCTGGGAATCGAAGACATACGCCAACGGAGTGTTTACCCGGCAGTTAATCGAGAGCTTACGAACCAAAGGGGAAAACACTTCGATCCAGCAGGCTTATCGATTGATGCGTGGACGAGTCGAACAGGAAGTCCTGAGAACGCGGGCCGAAATCCAGACTCCCGTTATGGTTCAAAATTCATGGCATGGAGGAGACGTTTTCCTCTCTGTGAAACCGGCTGCACCGAGAGTGGTGGATGGTGCTCAACATTCGCCGCTACCTGCTAAAACCGGAGCAAATCAAAAATCAAAATAGATTAGACAATCGAGCTTGTTAAGTGCCATCGGACTCTATAATGATCGGGGACTCGAAAGGAGCAATTATGTTCGGCAGGAAAAAAGTGTTGAATTGCACATTTGCCGTGGCTGCTGTCACGGCTATCTCTGTTTCCCAATTCCAACAGGATAAGGCGAACGCAGAAGTTCTAAACCTCGACGAAGAGCCTATGATGATCTCGTTTCACAAGGAACAGGGTGGCGGACCTAAAATTGCAAGAAAGAACTCCGATAAGGAGGCGAGCGCTGACGGGACAGACAAAGCAGATGGTAGCGGTGCCTCTTCGACCCGCGCTGCTCGTGAAACAACCGGTGTGAAAGTCGAACTCGTCGATGGCATGCCGCCCTTCCTATTCTGGTCTTCGACGGCGGAGTCACCCAAAGGAATGGTGCTTTGTCTTCATGAACTCGGTATGCATAGTGGAGTGTTCGAGGACCTCGCCAAGAAACTGCGCGAAAACGGCTATGGTGTTTATTCAATGGATCTTCGCGGCTTTGGTGGGTGGAGCAACAAGGGCTCTGAAGGGCAGATGAATCTGAAGAACACGCTCGCCGATGTGAAAAGTGCATCGGAAGCGATTAAGAAAAAGCATCCGGGCAGTAAAGTGTTTTTGCTTGGCGAAGCGATGGGCGGCGCGCTGGCCCTGGAAGCAGCGAGCAAATATCCTGATACTATATCCGGTGCCATCTCATCAGCTCCGGGTGGCGAGCATTTCAATACGTTTCAAAACTACTCCTCGGTAGGGACCCGTTTCTTAACGGGTAACAAACGCTTCAACAAGGGCGAAGATTTAGTGAAAATCGCCACTCCGAAAAAGGAGCTGCAGGATGCATTGATCAACGACGCTAACGTTAGATTGAACCTGGCACCAAAAGAACTTATGGCCTGTCAGTTCTACATGTATAAGACAAGGCAGTTTGCTAAAAAAATCAAGAGCTTGCCCATAATGATCGTTCAGGGACAAAAGGATGGCGAATCGCGTCCGGCTGGGGCTAAGAAAATCTTTGACAGCCTCGCTACTGAAGACAAAGAGTTTCTCGCTCTAGAAAACGGCGACCATTACGTATACGAAGACATCAACGTCGACAACAAGGCGATGACGCAGACAATCGCGTGGCTCGATAAACACTCCGCTACCGACTAGTCTCTAGATCTTGCCCGGTTAGCTTGTGCCTTTTGTGGGGTTAACTTGTCTTACCTTGCTCGCTTCTATCCAGCGCGATTTTCGGCGCCTAGTGTTTACCCTATTGTTAGCTTTCTTGTTCTGATTCAGGATGGACAGATAGACTTCGTCCATCGTCCGGCTAACGCTATGGTCGATCCGCCTGGAATAAATGGGTTTACTACTATGAAAAACAATGTCTTCAATCAGTATTTGAGGTCGTTCGCATACTCTCTCTTCTTTACTGGAGCGATGTCGGCTCTCATTTGGATCACGGTGACCTATGGATCCTTCTCTGCGATGCCCATCGCAGCTGCGCTTTGTGCGGGCTTATATACTTGCCTCGCCTTACTCTCGGTCGTTAATTTGCTGCGCGGCAACAAGCTTTTTTCAGGTGCTTCCGCTGACGTCCTCAGCGTGTCAACCCAGAAAAAAATTCGGGTTGGTGGAATCCTTGTCGCGTTGCCGGCGCTTTTGTATTGTGCGATTTTTGCTATACAGGTCAAAGCGTTTCAATTATCCGGAGATGCAGAGGGTCTGGAAAATTTCGGTGCATTCGAAAGATCTGTTTTCGGGAAGAGCGTCGTTTGCGACGTGGCTGGGCATGAGCACAAATGCTCGCTACCAGCTTATGAGCCGACTCCAGTAACTGTCGAAGCGGTCGAGCCGCCCGCTGAATCTAATCGCGATGTGGACTTCGGTCCGTACATGACCAATTTGCAGCGCCAGATTAAACGTGCGTGGTGCCCGCCTCGAAATGTTGAAACCAGTCGGTCTACCGTCATATTTAAAGTTCACGCCAACGGAACCCTGTCTAACCTACGCTTGCTCCAGTCAAGTGGAATTGCACTGATAGACCAAGCCGCTCTGAAGGCCGTTCAGAACGCCGCTCCGTTTCATGTACTGCCTGAGGGCGCACCATCGGATGTCGACATACAATTTACCTTCGACTACAACAATTTCTCTCAGCCAAGCTCATCGCTCGGAGATCGTTTTTACGCTGATGGAGCCAGCTACGGAGACGCATTCTATTCGGATGGTTCCTATGTTAATACCGGATGGCAAACCGAGTCCGTTGAACCTTCGACCTATTGATTCTTCTGCGTGCGCAGGCTGGAAGTCTTTTCAGGCTTCTTGCTGCCTTCGCCGAAGTAAGAATTCTTCAAGAGCATAGGCATATCATTCTCATGTGATTCACGCTCTAAGTCGACCTCAGATATGAGAACGGATGGAGTGACTATGCTGTTTCCCGTTCCTCCATAGCTGTTTGGAAAGGTTACCGCGTATGCGTCGCTGTCGTCTCCGACAGCTTGAATATCGCGGAAGAGGCGATGAGACAATCGAGTGAAGTTGGCGCCGCGAACGAGTTCTTCTTTTCCGTCTTTGACGCTCACCTTATAGAGAAGAGTTGGGGCAGTGATATGAATCTCGTTACCGTTGCCGAAGAAAAACGAGTTTCGGCCTGGAGTGATCGAGCCTAGAACGCCGGTAGAAATATGCCGGACGATATAGACGTGGTCTAGCGCTTCCTCTTTACCCAGCGCGATCAGTTGCTCCTTCAGTTTGGCCAGTGATTCGGTCTTGCTTGAGTTTATAAACAGTTGAGAAGTCGACGCACCACCGGCGATCCAATGTCCATTGCTCGCTTTGACTTCGCGACTGGGGGTACGTCCAGAACAAAAGGTTTTCAGATAGCCGTTTTCGACTAGCGTAACCTTCTGTGCTTTCACTCCTTCGTCATCAACGAGGTATCCGCCTTTCAGCTGTTTACCCTTGTATTCGCGCGCCAGTGGATCGTCGACGACCGAAAGAAATGTTGGCAAAATTCGCCTGCCGATTTTGTCGTTAGTCGTTTCGAATCGAGAACCGAATGCATTGATTGCTGTCGCCTTGTTGGTCAGTCTGGGAGCCAAGGCTTGAACGAAGAGTTCTGCGGCCGCCTGTTTTTCGAACAAGATCGGACCTCGATAATCTTCGATCGGTTTGGCATCAGTGAGTTCTTTCACCCTTTTAGCCAGGTCTTTTGCCTTCTCTTCAATTTCCTTTTGAGTCGGAAGCGCCTTTTCGTCGCGCGACGCGAAGACTTCAAAGTCAGAGACTCTCATGCCATCCGGTGCTTGACCGTTCGCGCTGATACCGAATACGATGCCTTGATGACCCTCTCTGTTGAGGGAACCTTCTGAGTTGGCGAACCATCTTGTTTTCGCTCTACTGAGAAACGCAACTGTAGAGTCGACCACCGCCGGATAATCTCGGAATACGCCCGAAATCTCTTTTACTGTTTTTCTCCAACCCTCGCGATCTATGTTGAGATCCTGAGACGGCTGCATGGAAATCACAGCGTCCACCTTCGTCATCGAATCAGGTAGGTCCTCTACCTTCTTTTGCTGCAGAATTGCTTTCTTATTGTCGAGTGATTCAATGGCGCGCTTATAACCGAAATCGCTATTCAGCCACAATTCGTGCCGTATAGCATCGTAGTTATCGTCGAGGCTGCAAGTTCCTCGACGTCCCATCATTCCGCCAATCCCACGATGACCGGAACTGTCCAGCTTATAATCTCCGATTCTCACATCGCTGGTCACACTTCGGAATCTACTGTCGTTGACTTGATCAAGGGCACCGAAGCTTCCGTAAATGGTGAACGCCTGCATATCAGAACCATAATATGCGACGAAATAGGGCGACTGTCTTCCCGGAATTTTCAACTCGTTAACCGAGCGCAGAAGTTCATCTTCCATCGCCCTGGACATAGTGTCATCTGCGTGTTTCGATGCGTCCTTTATCGCCTCCTTAGGAGGCTCGACCGGTTTTGTAATAACCTCTTTAGTGCTTAATTCGTCCGATACCGGCTTAGAGGCTTCTGTTTGAGCTCTCACTGCTGAGCCCAAAACAATTGTATATGCAAGTGCAACTATATATGGTGCTAGTTTCATTTGCGTTGTCCCTCGCTTTGCGGAGCGCGGTCCGCGAATGCAGGTGGTGGCAGAATTGGAGGTTTGTCTTGCTCTTTCCATTCCCGCGCCGTCTCAACCGTACGTACGAGCAAGCTAGGTGACGAAGCCGACACTGGAACCCAGCCCGATTCTGCGCCGCAAACTCCACTGAATGTGTCAATGTCATCCGCCGCGCACAGAATAGTTTCCAGCGACGCAAGAGGTGTTCCAACCAAGTTTACACCGCGCAGGAGTTCATCAGGTTTTCCGTCTGCCCATACCTTGGTTACGCGCAGGGGCAGCAATTGAAATGACTGTGGCATAAACGCTTGTGTGAGTGCAAAACCGCCGGCTATATCGTCGAAGATCAGACCGTATGGTTTACCCTGACGCTTCGCTTCTTCCACGAGCATTCGTTTAAGTTCTTCAAACGGAACGGTTTTGTTCGATTGAACTATCAGGTTACCCTGACGCGCTACAGGTTTGCTGCCAGGCTGACAGCGACTGTGACCGTTCGACCTGTTGAAGTTGACAATCGGACTGCGGCCCATCAAAAAGTTTCTCAACGTGCCGTTTTCGACGATGGTGACGCGCTCCGCTGCAACACCTTCGTTGTCGAACTTGTAGTGTCCAACCAGCGGACGTTCGTTCATCTTTGACAGCGTCGGATCATCGAACACACTGATGAACTCTGGCATGATTTTCTGATTAACTTTCTTGGCGAATGTTCTACCTTCGTCTTCATCTTTCTGTCTATGTCCCTCGACCCGGTGACCAAGGACCTCGTGAAAAAATACTCCAGATGCGCGACCGCGCAGGATTGCCGGTCCAACATATGGTTCCGCAACTGGGGCTTTTCTCAGAGCGATAATCGACTGCGCTAGCGCGCGAATCTTCTTCTCGAGTAATGCGTCATCAGGTAAATCTTTCGGATCAAACACGTCGATACTATCGTAGAGATAGAGAGTCATTCCGTCAGGTGCAATCGTGCTCACGCTCGTGGAGACTCTCGCCTGGCGGTCCTGAGTGCGGAGTTTAGTACCTTCGCTCGTCGTCACATAACGCTCGTCCAGGTCGATATCGAGTTGAACGTCGGAGTCTGTGATTTCCGGATATTCCTTATAGATTGCCGATAGTTTTCGCAACCGTTCCTTCCACAATGTCGTGTCCACTGTCGGTTTGAGAGAAGTCTCAAGTGATACCACGGGTGGTGCTGGTGAAAAGTCGGCGGATTGGTCCTCTTCGATGACTTTGACGGTGCGATTTGCCTGAACCTGTATGAGATTCCTCTGCGCGCGCTTGAATGCATCATCGGTTACTAGCCAGAGAGCCGTTCTGATTGCGGGTTCATCGTCATCCAGCGAGAATTCGACGGCACTGCGAGAATCCAGGAAATATCTTTCCATCGGCACGTCGAAGTTGCCGCGCAGTTTGTGGCTCGAATCGATTTCCATATTTCCAACTCGGGCTTCGACGTCAAGAATTCGCCGACGATTTTGCCCGTCTGCTTCGATAGCTCCATAGCTGGCGGTAAGGTTAACGTCTTCCGAGTCATATACGCGGTAGCTGAGGAAATACAGAGGTGCAGTTCCCATGGGCTTCAGCTTATCCATGCTTCTGTGCAATTCTTTGGTCATAGCGTCGAGGAGAATGTCGCCTGTGACCGCACCTATCGCCGCATCTTGCCCTCGTTGCAGCGTGCTGGGCGCAGTCAACATTTTTGCGTTGCCGGAGACTGTTGCTGTCGAGGCTTGGGTTGTAAGCTGCGATGTAGATGTTTTCGACGCTGTGCCTGAGAATGTACCGGCAAGGGCTGCGGATGAGTTTAAGAGCGCTGCGAAGCTGACCATTGACGAAAGCAGCGCTTTGTAACCGTATGATTTTTGAGACATTTTCCAGTTTCGAGAGCTATATGGATGGCATATGCTAACGAACTTTGCAACGACATACAAGCATCAGCTGCCGTCGGAGGAAGAGCCGCGCTGACCGAGTTGCTTTTAAACGGGCGCCTACTCCGGCATATTCCTAATTGGGTCGATTTCAAAAGTCTGCCTGGCACCCTTCAATTGGTCGCCGCTGCGAGCGCTCAGCCGTTGGTGGCGACCCGAATCAATGCGCCAGTAGCCTTTAGCCTCGTCAACATCGAGGTTTTCGCTTGCTCGATGCGCGACGCGCCCTGCGAAATAGCCGTCAGAATCCAATGTCTCATTGTCGGACTTCCGCTCAAGCCTGTCCGTCACTTGCTTCAGGCGAGATAAAGTTCCTGGGTCATCCAATTCATCAGGCTGCGGCGCGAATTTTGCAACAAGGCTTTTAGCCAGCATGTTGAGCTTTTCGTACATATTTGACCCTTATATAATTGGATTGGTCGACGGAAGCGGCCCGTATTACAACGCTAGCCGATCCGAGTGCTTAGTAACTATAGAGCGCGGAATAAAGATGTATAGGTTTCCCCATATAGGAAATTAATTGGTGGTCCTAAAGCGTCTGATTTGTCGAAACGGTTCGCCATTCGGGACATTACTGAGGTTCGATGACAGAGGAGACAAGGGTTGATGAAACGTACGTCTGACAAACTGCTTCTGCTGGGAGCTTTGAGTATGTCGCTAACAGCCTCCGGTTGTGCCGGCGGTGGAGCGAACATACCTGACACGATTAATGAAAGGGCAAAGACACTGGTTGTACGCTCCAACTTGCTTGAAGTGCAGAAGGCAGCGGAAAAGTATTTCAAAGATCATACGTACATGTATCCAACCGCGATAGATGACGATTTCAAAAGTTATTTCGATGGTGGCGATCCTGCGACAAAAAAGCCAGGCAAACCTCCAATCAATCCCTTTACTGGCAATCCGGAATTCCCAGTGCTCGGAACAATCACGGATCTCGACCAGGCTCGTCAGGCGCCACCCGGTGATTTGAAAAGAGGTGTGATTGAATACAGCGCTTTGGAAAACGGAAAAAGTTATGGTATCAGGGGCGGTGACGAGAAGGATAAGGCTTTGCACAGCGAAGATGCCGCCCAGACGGGAACTCTTATCATCTCGAGAGATACCTGGAAGCCGTCAAACTGACGGAACGCATCCGCACTCAATTCGAGTCAGACGGTTAAATGACATGGCACAGATTGAAGACGGCGTTATACTTAAGTAGTAGGCTGGTTGGTTCGGGGCAAGGATGTATTATTCGCATACACAAGTTGTGCCGCCGAAAACCCTGGTCGGGGTCGGCACTCTAGCGACCATTGGCGCATTGCTCACTCCAGGTGTACTCAAGTTGTTCAGTGGAGCGCTTATTGCAGGTCTGATGAGCACTTTCCGTTCTATGACTGTTTCAGTAGACGAGAAACAAATTGCGTTGCGATTCGGCGCCTGGCTGGAAGCGAAGAAGATCAACGTTGTGTCAATCAAATCATTTCGCAAGACGCGCATGAGCCCAATCAATGGCTGGGGCATCCACTTTGTCGGAAATGGATGGCTATACAACATTTACGGACTCGATGCGGTTGAAGTCGAATTGCTTGACGGAAGCAAAACGTTCATCGGCACCGACCAGCCGCAGGCGTTGTGTGAGGCGATCACTCAGGCTTTGGTCGACCTGGAGCCCTCTCCGCATTAAAACCGCTCGCAATCATATCGAAGCTGCTGTCTTCCAGCTAATATTCTGACGATGACGAACTAGACCGACGTTTCGTCGTCGTAATTTCAATGTTCGTGGTTTCGAATTAATATCCGCGGTCCGCTAGATATGCGGACTTCACTGCTTTGTAGGCAATGTATCCGTAAACCAGAAACAGCAAGGTAAATCCGATGACGTAAAACTTGAAGCCGAACCTGAGAAGGGGTCGGAGAAGGAGGTCAATAAAAAGTATCCCGGTACCAGCGCCCATTGCTTAAGCCTCTGACTATGCACCATTGAAGGGAATGAAGACGATGGAAATTTTAGCGCGCCACCATATCTGACGTCACAGTTGTAAATGTAAAATGTTGCCAGTCTTTCGCCTCCTCTTGAAAAGGTGGCTGAAGCCTAATTTTGAGGCTCTTCTTTTCAAAGATGTGCGGTGGTTTCGACTGGGCGTGGCGCGGCTCGCGCATCTTTGCAACTGGTGGTAATTGAACCATGAATGCTCAGGGTGCCTTCGGTCTGAGACAATGAGGCGATGTCTGAAGCTGTTTCCTCTCCAAACCGTTCTGAAAGATTTCTAGAAGGTGCTCTGTTCTTTGCACTGGTAATCCATTTCGTCGCCACCGTCTCCATGGGATTGCTCCTGTTGCCCGCCATGCCTGGTGCCATCAACTCCGACGTCGACCGGGTCCGGTATATTGCTGAGCATCAGGTCTTGTGGCACATTGGCTGGTTGCCGTGGCATCTTTGTGCGCTGTCGGATTTCGTTCTAGCCGTTGCGATGTTTCGAACACGCTGGATTCCTAAGATTCCGGTGATCGCCACTTTTGTATTTACGCTGCTGGCTGTGGCAGTAGAGCAACCGGCGGAGTTGCGCTGGAACCTAGAAGGGGTTTCAGTCGCACAGCTATGCATGAAGGCCAACGACATTGCGCCTTACCTTGATTTTGAGAGTGAAGTCTACTTGCTGGTCGCGGCGGTAGCGGCAGTTCTCTACGCATTCATGGCTATCTGTTGGACCTGGGCGTTTGCGGCTGCTGGAACATGGAATCGCTTACTAACGTGGGTTTCAATATTCACATGGTCCACGTTGACATTTGCGGCTGCCGGTCCACTGCTGCCCGAGCCATATCGCCCGCCGGCACTTGTGTCGGGCATTGCGAATGCCGTTGGTTTCAACGGTATGGCACTTTGGTTTATTCTTGTACTGGAAGCTGTTTTGCGCAGATCCAGGATCAACGAATTCTGGGGAAGAATGGCCAACTGGCGTCATCCGCGAGCCGGATTGACTGGAACAGTGTTGACCGCTATCGGAAACAGTCGTGTTCTTCGATACCTGGGTGAGATAGTCCCGGCAGTTAGAATGGTCAGTGACATCGAAGACGTAATTTACATCAACTATCTTGTGGATGCAAAACTGCTGGAGCCGCTTGTACCGCTCGGTTTGGAGTTGCAACGTCTGGGACCTGAGCAGAGCTATGCGTTGTTTACAGTCCTGACCTACAAACACGGCAATTTTGGTCCTCAGGTTTTCGGTCCTCTGCGGAAATTTCTTCCGTCACCGGTTCAAAGCAATTGGCGAATTCACGTTCGTGATCGTGCCGGTGTCGAGGGAATTTTCTTTGTTGCGACGGTTGTTACCAGTTCAATTGTTTCGCTAGGAGGAAGAATCTTCGCAGACGGGGTTCCCATGCACATTGCCGAGGCTGGCTCAGTCACCACCGGTAGTGACGGTGGGTTTGCTGTTACTCTTGTCGCTGGCACTGGCTCGTCACCAGATATAGTGGCGAAGCTATTGCCGTGCAGCAAACCAGTTTTAACCGGATCCTGGCAAGAGTGTTTTCGCGATTTCGATTCATTTCTTGCCTATTGCGTTCCACAAGACCGAGCTATATCAGGGCAACCCTGGTATCAACAGATAACTAAACAAGAAATCAATCTCGGGATTCCGCTCAGCAGCTGCGAGCCACTTGAAGGCAAGATTCAATCTCGGACCATCGATCAGCTAATTGGTCGAGGACCGCAACCGATTTGCTTCCGTGTTCCACGAGTCAGCTTCTCGCTCGAGAAAGTTGATAGATACAGAATGGATAAAAAAGATCGTGGAAGTGAGTTGAGTTAACGTCACACAGTCTTGAAATGTTTGTTGAGCTGCGTTTAGTCTAATAAAACGTTTTTGGTGTCAGTGTAAACGAGAGAAGAAATCAGGAGTGAGCAACATGAAGCGCGAGAATTTTTCCACCAACACTCCATGGGAACCAATCGTTGGATACTCGCGAGCAGTGCGGGTCGGTCAGCATGTTTTCGTTTCGGGAACGACCGCTACCGATGAGAAAGGAGAATTGGTCGGTCTCGGAGATGCTTACGAGCAGGCGATGCAAATACTGCGTAATATCGAGACCGCGTTGCTACGCGCTGGTGCAAGTTTAAAAGATGTTGTAAGAACCCGCATCTACGTTACCGACATCTCAACGTGGGAAGAAGTCGGCAAAGCGCATGGCGAGTTCTTCCGTGATATCAGACCTGCGACGGCTCTGCTCGAAGTGAGCAAACTTGTTTCACCGAACATGCTTGTCGAAATCGAGGCAGACGCTATAGTCGGCGATAAAACGTTCGATGATTAGTTGCTGCTCTCCCAGGGCCACCTGAAGCCCTGAGGCTTTGGCTTTGTAGGTAGGTATACGAGCTTTGTGTTCCACGGGATTTTATGCAGTCCATTTGGATCCACAGTTAGCAGATGTTGCACTCGTATCGTGCGTCCTGGATCATCATCGTAAACTTGAGAATTCCAGAATCTTCTTCCTACAAAGTAAGATTCGACATAGTCGTCCCAGCTTTTGTAGAGTTTTTGAATACGAACCGCCGCCGGTAGCATAATAGCGAAAGCTTCTTCTTCTGTTAAGTAGCCTGCCGTGTATCCCCAGCGGCAACTCGATATTACTCGCCCTAACTCGTAAGCCAATATCCCGCGATCTCCAAATTTGTCGCCATACTTTTGGATGAGTTGAACTTCAGATGAACTTTTCTTTTGCCCTTTAAAATATGCCGGATTTTTTTTGTAAGCTTCTCGCATTGCAATCCACGATGGATTGCACATCTGACCGTTAGTGCACTTGATCGCGGCGGCCTTCAGCTCTGCTGCATTGTGTATCTTCCATGAACTCGCCATCTTATCTCGTTCTTCTTCGCGACGCTCCGGCGTCGGTTCGGCACCCGGCAGAGACTCGAAGCCCTGGTTATTGTATTCAGAAATTGGAGCTGAGCATGCCAAAACCCAACGCTTGGCCGGATCCTTTTCCGCATGAAGATGGTCGTATTCGAAATTATCTATTCGTTGCTTCCACCAATCCATCTCTGTCCAACCTTTACTCTCGGAAAGCTTGATATCAGAGCGAGCGGCGTAAAAATCGAACAACCTGGCATTCGATTTGCTTCGAATGAAGTACGCTTTTGGGTTGGCCCCAGCCAGAACGACCTTGTTGCAATTGTGACGCGCCCATTGGTACTGCGCGTCATAATACTGTAGCTCTGCTTTGAGTAGAAGAGTTCCTGGATCTTCTGGTGCCATCGCATGTAGTACCAGCAAATCCTGCTTCGCCAGATCGATTTCATCAAGTTCAAAGTATAGGTCGCCTCTTTGGACTCTGGCCTCAATGTTTTTGGGATCTAGTTTGATAATCTGTGAAAAGGTTTTGATCGCGTCGCTGTCTTCGTCATTGTTTCTAAGCACATAAGCCTTTTGAAGAAGTGCGTCTATGTAGTTAGGATCCCGCTTAAGGGCGGCATTAAGGTATTTGAGTGTTGCCTCTTCACCATCCGGCCCTACGCATACATACCACATCGCGAAATTATTCGAGGCGGAGCCCGGGTCGATAGCCAGACCAGCCTTAAATGACTTTTTGCCTTCGAACGAATTATGCCTGTACGAGTAGTCAGTCCAACCTTTAATAAAGAGTTCGCCGGCTTTTGTAGGTGTTCCGTCCTTTTTCTTGTCGGTACTGCTAATGGGGAATTTCATCTCCGCCATCTGGACGGGACTTGCCGTTTTTTTATCTGGCTTACCGACATTGTTGCCAGTCACAGTCGCCTTAGTCACGTTAGTCTTCGAGACGGCGGTGCTAGATTTGGCTGTTGGAGCCGGTGCCGCTAAACCGTCGCACTGCACGCCAAGTGAGAGAGCGAATGCGATAGCGATAGCAATTTGCATATGCAAAGTATGTTTTTCCAAAGGTTCTCCCACTCTACTGATGTTATTTTGCGTCGTACACAAGCTTAGTGTCCCAGGGAATCTTTCGCAAAATATTCGGATCTGATTTAAGCGAATGAATGACACGGTCCACGCGAGCGGGGCCGTCAGTGTAACTAAAAGGGTTCCAAAATCTTCGCCCCACGAAGTAACCCGTGACGAAGTCATCCCAGTTGGTATACTCCTTTTGAATGCGCACCGCCGCTGGTAGCATCAGGTCGAAAGCTTCGCCTTCTGTGAGGAAGCCGCCCATGTATCCCCATCGGCAGAGGGAGACTACTCGGCTAAGATCGAAGGCTTGAATGCCATGCTCTCCGAATTTGTCTCCATATTCCTTGATTAACATCAATTTTGTGTCGCCTTCTTTCCCGTCGAACGCGGCCGGATTTTTTTTATAGGCGCGATAGGTTGCCATCCATCGAGGATGATGCATTCCCCCGTTCAGCAACCTGGTGATTGTATTTACTAACTTAGTTTTGCTGGTAATTCCCCACCATTCGTCGAGGGTCCGCAACTCCTCGGCTTTTTGCTGCGCGTTGGGTTCGGCTCCAGCAAGAGATTCTATTCCCCGGTTATTGAATTCGAACATCGGTGCGGAGCAGGCTAACGCCCAACGTTTGGCAGGATCCTTTTCCGCGTGTTTATGATCCCACTCGAAATCGGAAAGTCGCTCTCGTTCCCATTTTAAGTCGCTCAATCCCTTATTGCCAGCGAGCGTCAGGTCTGATTGTGCGGCAGGAAAGTTGAACAAACGAGCGTGAGCATTGCTGCGCAGAAAGTAGGTTCTAGCAGTTGCATCTTTAGATAAAATTTTGTCGCAGCTGGCAATTGCTGATTTGTATTGGGCGTCGTAGCTTTGTAGCTCGGACATCAGGGTGAGCGTTCTCAGATTTTCAGGACCAAAATTGTTTGCGCTTACCAGGTCCTTTCGGGCGTTCGGCAAGTCGTTGTAAGAGTAATAAGATAAACCTCTCCAAGCATACGCCTCTGCGTTTTTCGGATCCATTTCAATCACTGAATCAAATGCTTTGATGGCGTTTCGGTATTGACCCTTTCTCCAGCAATTTGCTCCTTTGAGCATTAACTGCGACTTGCTGTCACTGTTAACTCCTGCCGAAGTTTGTTCCCGCGACGTCGTTTGGTTGGCTTGCTTTCGGCTGGCATTCAGACTGGTCGTCGCTGTTTTGGAACTCAAGATTTTGTCGCTCTTTGTTCCAGACTTTTCGGTCGCAGCGAAGGCAGTGCTCCATCCGTGCACTGTCCCGACCACGAGGATAATGCCTGTAGCTCTAGCGATTGGAATGTATGTTTTTAAATACACTGTTGATCTCAAACAAAAGGTGACATTCCCTTATACCCTGTTTTGCGATAAGCTTGAGTGAGTCAGTCCGATTAGAACCTGAGGGCGGAAAGAGCGAGCGATGAAAACGAGAAAGTTGAACATCTTTTTTATTGGCGCCCTGGCACTGTCGATCATTGGCGGTATCGCTTATGGTCAGCTGGTACCGCGCGAGGCGTTCTTGAAGGACATGGATGCTGCAGAGTTACTGCAGATTATGGCAACAGAAAAAAGTGCGCATTCTCGAATTGAGAAGATTACTGAATGTGCCGAAGGGGGCGAACTTCCTGACTGGATTGTTGAGTTTAAAAATCCAAACGCTGAGAGAATTGTTCGCAATTTCAACATGGATCAAAGAAACGAAGCTATCCAAAGAGTCGCAGAATATAGGATTCGGAAGTTTAATATGCAACCGGATGATTCGGGTGCCTCCGTTCTAATCCGAAGTATTTTCGGTATGAATCGCTAACAATCTCTTCGAGCAAAGATCACCCTTTCGTACGAGTTTGAATTTTCGATTTGAGGGAACGAACGGCGGCTGCTACCGTATGCGGTAGCACCAAACAGAGAAGCCACGCTCGCTGATTGTTTCCTATTTCAAGTTAAGCAACTGTTGAACCGACTCTCTGAATACTCTGGTGTGATGATAGATGTCGGCTTCGGTTGTTGCTGGGCACATCAATGCCATGTTGTGAAACGGAGTCATTAAGATGCCGCGATTTAGCGCGGCGAGGTGCATATAGCGGTCCAGCTCATAGTCGCCTGATGCCGCCGCTTCTCCGCCGTTGACCGGCGGCTTATCGCGGAACCAATATTCCGCGCGGCAACCCAGTTGTTGTACAACCCAGGGCAAATTGAACTCTTTGATATTCTCTTCGACACCTTTTACGAAACGATCGCACAGCGGAATTGTTTTTCGATAGGCGTCTTCGGTTAGAACCTTTTCCAGTGTGGCGCGCATAGCTGCGATGGAGAGCGCGTTGCCTGCCAGCGTCCCACCGATGCCTGAAGTATCGCAGTCTTCGACCTTCGAGTTCGCGAATATTCGTTGTGCAATTTCCTCAGTGCAACCATAGACAGCACCTGGTATTCCACTGCCCAGTGGTTTGCCCAGTGTCATCATATCCGGTGCCAGATTGTGCGTACCGGTGTAGCCTCCGGGACCGGTGCAAATTGTGTGGGTTTCATCGTAAATCAAGATCGTGTCAGTCTTTCGTGTGAGCTCACGAAGCGCGTCGAGGAAGCCGGGCTTGGGATGCACGATTCCGATGTTTGTCATGACGGGCTCTGCTAAAACGCAAGCTACGTCTTTAGCAGCGAGTGCTTTCTCTAGAGCATCAATGTCGTTGAATTCGACGACCTTTGTTGTTTTTACCGGGTCAATTTGCGGTCCGCAGTTTCCCTTGCGAGCATGCGGTTTGCCGTCCACAAGCGTGATGAACGATTCATCTACGGTACCGTGGTAGCACCAGTTGAATACGAGGACATAAGGTCGTCCAGTGATCTGGCGGGCCAGCCGTAGTGCGAAACGGTTTGCATCGGTCGCCGTCAAGGTGAATTGCCAGTACTTTAAACCGAAGCGCCGATGCAGTTCTTCACCAACCCACAAACTGTTTTCGGTCGGCAGCATGTAAGTGATGCCCTTGTTGATTTGTTCGATAATCGAGGCTGTAGATTGCTCCGGCGAGTGACCGGTCATCGCGCCCGTGTCGCCGAGGCAAAGGTCGACGTAGTCATTACCGTCCACGTCAGTAAAGTGAGCGCCCTTCGCTTCTTTTACGAATACAGGGTATGGCGACGCCCACTTGATCATCCAATTCATAGGGACGCCGCCGAGCAGGTGTTCTTGCGCCTTCTGAAAAAGTTCAGCCGACTTCGGGTGATCTTTTCTGAACAGTTCTTCTTCTTTCTTGAGAAGCTCGTCAAGTCTGGTTCTATCGATAGTACTCAAATTCGTTGATGACATGCTCTCCGCCCTCTATTCTGCGATGCATATCTTATCGAATGCGGGTCACCCGCGCATTAACCTTGATAATTGATTGGGTTGTCGAGAATCTGTTTCTTCCGGTGCCTGAGGGCGGCAGGTAAACGAACACTAAATACGTCTGGAAAAGTTCAACCCGGTCTGCGATAGATGCAGCTGAAGCTTGTAGCATCGTGCCAATCAACCGCAGGAGTCAGCCGGCGTTTCCATTCGCGATTTTGGGCAACACGATGGAGCGAGCGCAGACCGCCCAGTGCTTTCTGCAAGGCAGTTTCATCCGCTGCTTCGAAGATAGTGAGATGCCGGACCTTCTCTCGCCCGACGCTAGAGTAACGGCGACAGGCTGCAAAGCTGGGAATGTCGGCAATTTGCAATGGCAGATACTCTGTTTCGTACCAGGACTGAAACTGGTCGTCTGCCTCCGGCTTCATCTCTAGTGACCAGAGCAAAAACGGTCTGCTTCCAAAGTGTCCGTCGAGGGGGATGCGCTGATGCTCCCATCGCGGAGTATATGAAATTCGACTGAAGTGTTTTAAGTCATTCGTTTTCCACGACTGAAACTCGCGCGTCAAGTCCTGCATGCCTTTGCGCTGAAAAATCTCATCAGCGTTGGCTATCGCCTCTTTATTCGCGAGTTCGTAAATAGTGACGTACTGCTTGTTGTACCATCGCAATGAACTGCCGAAGTTCATTTCTTCGTATCGGAGAATTGATAAAACTTCGGGTGCCGACGCCAGAATTCCAGGAAGGAATTTATGCTGGTAGAAATCGTTGAATTCGCCCTCTTTTTCCGGCGCGACGCTCAAGGTGATAAGCATGATTGGATTAGGTTCCATACAAGCTCCTTTTAGAGGTTGTTCTTCGACTCGATGTGCAAATAGTACACCATCAAGTCACCGCCGGTGAGAATTTAGGTTATTGTAGAAAGATGCATCAAGGAATCCCAGGACCTCGTGGATTGACTCTCGTTTAGATACGACTCGGTGCCAAATGCTCGTTTTGAAACTAGTTAGCAGTCTAGCTCTGTGCTCGTTGACGATTTTGTCAGCCATAGCCAGGGCACCGGATGGTGGTGCTACTCGGCGACGCCAACCTGCCGGTTTGGAAGCAATTCCATCCGGTGCTCATTTGGAATTGAAACAGATTCATCGAATCTATGGAAAGGTCAACGTACAAGTCACCAGGGACGGTGCACTCTTAAAAGGCGAAAACACTGATTATACTTTCGTCTGTCGTGCGCCTTCGTGGGACATGGTTCTGTTTTCCGACAAGAGACATATGGTTGCGCGTCGCTCTCGCGCAGATTGGTCAAAGAAAGGTATTAAAACGGCCCTGAGCATTATGGACAACTCCGCGCTGCATAAGTGGCCGCGCACTCTTGTCGCAACTAAGAATTATCATGGTCTGAAATCCTGTGTGTATGCGTTTCCGTATAAATATGAGAACGGGTATCCGGCGGACTTAAAACATGGAAAGTTCGGTGAGTACATTTTGTCTGATTCCAAGTTGGCTCGCGCCGAAGTGGTGTCTTTTCTGCAGGCTCTATATGATTGTCCGCCCGCTGACGGCATTCCGCTCAAGCTAGCTAAGTATGCCCAGGGTAATAGCTTCGGTCTCGGTTTGAATTACAACAAAAAGGAAGACATCGTTTCAATTTTGGAGACGGTGTCGACTGCGTTGATCAACAAACCTCTCGATATCTCCACGGCTCACACTAAGAATTACAAGCTCGTCTCTGAAAGCGACATCGTCGTGAAGCATGACGATCTGTCAGATGCCTTTCAGCACCTGGTCGATGAGTAGCGTTTGGCGAAATCGAGGTCGTTTGCGCGTAGGCTCGAATTCCTTCACTCTACAAGCATTACCGCGATTCTGCGACGGGATGTTCATCGACAGTAGGTGAATGCTTTTGTGTGCGAGGCGACAATTTTTCTCCCGCGAGAATGTATGGAGACAAACAGCAAGTGCACCCATCCGCAATACCGGTATTGGTGCCTTCCTGAATTGCTCGTGTCGTTTTGGGCAGGAGTTTCTGGTGGTTTTTTGGAACGTTTTCGGACGCTAGACAAGCCGAAGCCAGGCTTGATAAAGCGAGGATTAGCGCCAAACCAAAAGAAGTTCTCATTAGCGACCCATGTCGGCGAGGGTCTTTGTCGCGTTGGCGGATACGTATACGTTCTCATCCGTTGATAGTTTTTCGAGAACATGAACAGGCAATTTTCTGTTCATAGACAAACCCAGTCGCACGTCATCATCCGGATCTGATACCAGATTTTCTAATGCCGCTTCGGGGATGTTTGGATTCTCTGCGGCTGCGAGTCTGACTTCGACGCTTTCGTCTTCGGCAAGTTTTTTCATAATGCTGGCAGGAGCATTTTCGTTTTCCGCGACGCGGCGTCGCACCTTTTCATCGCCATCACCGGAAAGTTGAACAAGAACCGACTCGGATGTGTGCGGATTGCCAGCGAGAACCAGCTTGATGAGCGCGTCTTCGCCGCCGGCGCCTGAGTGACCGCCCAGCTCGTTTTCGAGTTGGTGAATCAAACGCAGCAGCGCTGAGAGTTTTTGAGCAGTGACTGGTTTTGCTACGTAATAGTTCATCTTCAGCTTGAGCGCTTCTTGAACATCTTCGTCTTGCTGCGAAACTGTGAGCAAAACGACTGGAATTTTTTTCAACACGTCGTCTGCCTTTATTTCGGCGAGAACCTCGTGCCCGTTTTTCTTCGGCATGTTCAAATCGAGCAAAATTACGTCCGGCAGTTTTGAAGCCGACTTTGCTTTTTCCAGAAACTCTGTTGCTTGCTCACCATCGTTGACCACGCTGAGTTCGTAAGTGAGTTCCGATCGCTTCAAAGCTTCTTCCGTCAACCTGACGTCGGAAGGTGTATCTTCGACGAGCAGTATCTCAATCTTCTCTTTCATCAATGTGCTCCTTGATTGTGTGCAGCAGGTAGTGTGAACAGAAAAATTGAACCTTCTCCCGGGACTGATTCAACTGAGATTGTTCCTCCGTGTGACTTAACGATTCTTTTGCAGATCGCCAGCCCCATTCCGGTCCCGGAATACTCCGTCTTGCCGTGAAGCCGAGAGAACATATCGAAAATCTTGTCCGTGTACTTGGGATCTATTCCGATGCCGTTGTCACGTACCGAGAATAACCAGAAATCTCCGCTTATATCGACTTTTATGTAAATATGCGGCGGTTCTTCCTTACTTCGATATTTTAGCGCGTTACTGATCAAATTCTGAAAAAGCTGCACAAGATGTGATCGTTCCACCCTGACTTCCGGAAGATTGTCTATTTCAAAGACGGCTTCGGTCTCGCGAATGGTCGCGCTTAAATTAGTTAGCACATCTTCTATGACGTCGTTGCACTTTGTCACGTGCACTTCGGAGCTGTCCCGGTGAATACTCGAGTGTGTCAGAACCGACTGAATCAGGTTTTGCATCCGAGCTGTTCCGTCCAAAATAAAATCTACAAACTCGGTCGCATCTTTATCGAGTTTTCCGTCAGTATTTTCCTTTAAAAGATTGGCGAACCCTTGCACCGCCCGCAGTGGCTCTTGCAGGTCGTGCGACGCAATTTTTGCAAACTGTTTTAGTTCCTCATTGCTTTGAGTAAGGCGCTCTGTCCGCTCCGCAACCTTTCGTTCCAGCTCCTCGTTTAAACGCTTTCTATCTGTAATGTCTCGGACGAACGCGCAGTAGAGGTAATCAACTTCCTCTCGAATCTTGAAGATTACAAATTCAATCGGAAACTGTCTGCCATCCTTATCAACTGCTTGGAGTTCGTAATTCGCTCGCAAAACGCTTCTCGACTGTTTATCAAAGCGTTTTTCTACTAGCTGAGCGTACTGCTTTCGAAAGTGTTTCGGAACGATTGATGACAGCGGTTTTCCCATCATCTCTTGTTTCGTCCAACCGAAAGTAGTTTCGGCCTGGGGGTTCCAATCCGTAATATTCCAATTCTCGTCGGCAGCTATGAATGCGTCATAAGAGTTTTCCAGAATGATGCGAAGACGTTTTTCGCTCTTCAGGAGTGCTTGACCAACTTTGGTTTCCTCAATTGCAAACTCGATTCGGCGATGAATTGCTTCGCAGCTGGCGCTGCTCTTCAGGACGTGACCTTGCGCACCACCCTCGATGGCTTTAAGGGCTAGTTCTTCTTCGTCAATATCGGTCGAAACGATTATGGGAACGCCTGGCGCGACTTCTCTCACGCGATTGTATGTTTCAATACCATGACTGTCCGCCAGGCTAAGGTCTAAAAAGATGGCATCGAAAGTTCCTTCTGCAAGACTCGCAAAGGTCTCCGCCAGGTTTGTCGCTGTTTCAACCTTAAGCCCACGAGCGGTGAGCCCGGTTTTCAGTTCTTTTAGAAGCTTTTGGCTGCCTTCGACCAGAAGAACGTGCATAATCGAGTCTCATTGAAGGTCCTGAGAAGACCACTATATAGGATTTGTGCTTGCGGTGGGTAGAGAGATCGCCTTTGGGGCGAATCGATTTAGGCAACATCCCGGTCGTCAATGAAATCGTTTTGTAGTTCAGGTGTACCACGTACTCGTTTAGCTCCGTATTTGGTGCTTTATCTCAGCTAATGCGACTCCGCTTCCTCGCGTTTGGCCAGGAACTCATCGACATCCGCCGAAGCTTTCGCTGCTATCGTTTTCTCATCAGAGTACACTTTCCGTCGGTGCGCGACCCGCAATACCAGCACAGTGATTGTGATTGTTTCTTTTGAGACGTAACAGATGACTCGTATGTCTCCAACTCGATAGCGATGAAAGCCTCCAAGCTTTCCTGTTAGAGCTTTTCCAACTGTTGTCGGATCTTCCAATACGGACACTCTCTCGTCCATGTAGTCGAGAATGCTTTTAGCTAGCTGCTTATCGAGCTTCTTAAGCCCTTTCAGAGCGCTATCGGAATATTCAATCGTCCAGGCCAAGATGCTCTCTCACTGACTCGGCGCTGTGCGTTTTTTCTCGGCCAGCGCGAACGCGCTCTAATGTAGCGCTCGCTAGATAATAGTCTTCTAGTTCATCCAGATGACTTTCGACCAGTTCTCGGATGTAATAGCTCTTGCTGCGTCCTGTCAATCGAGCTAACTCATCCAAGCGCTTCTCAATTTGTTCGTTGAATCGAACTGAAGTCGTCATCTTTTCTTACCTTGTAATACATGTATTAAGTGTAATACAAATTGGCAAAAATGGCAACTATTCACGCTTTGCCGAGAAAATAGCTTGCGATTGTTCCTTGTCCATAGTGACAAATCAACGCAAATGTCCAAAGAACGCTCCGCAAAAGAACGAGCGCTACATCGCCAGTGGCCGTCTAGCCACTGGCGCGAATCCATCACTAAAGTCACCGATTTCACCGACCTTGTCTCCGATTTCGAAGACCGTGCGACCGGTCTTATCGATGAAGTATTTTTTCTCACCAGTTTCGACGTATGCGACGCCGTCTTTGAAATTTCTCGCATGACTGAACGCAGGCTCAATAACCACGGTTCCCGTCTTATCGATAAATCCGCACAGATATTTCGCCCTCATCTCTTCATAGCTGACATCAGATGGTGGCGGTGTCGGGTAAACCCAAGCATATCCCTCACTGAAAACGCAGGCCTCGTAGAATTGGAACGGTATCGCCAACTCTCCGGAACGATTCAGGAAACCATATAGCCCCTTCGAACGAACCAACAACATCCCCTCACAGAACTGACTCAACGTCGGATCAAAATCGTGACTATGGTCACCGCGTGACAATGACCGTTCAAATTCTTCCGGCGGCCCTGCATACAAGTATCCATCGTACTTCTCATTAAATGGTCGCCAGGCGGGACCTGACTTTGTCGTTCCGGTCAATTCGCGTAAAACGCGATTGAGATCTATCGCAACCTTTCCGTTTCGGTCTAGGTATTTGACCATTTCCCGATTCACGACGGTCTCATAGGTTACAGTTTTTGCGAGCCCGTCGGAGAAGACGCCAGCCTCCTCGAACTCGAAGTCTGTGACCGCCTCTCCGTGCAGATCAATGAAGGCAATTTTTCCGTTCAAGCTAACTGCGGCTCTCTCTTCTCGAAACGACAATACTGTTTCGTAACTTGGAGAGACAACCCACTCACCATCCTTGTTGATAAAACCCCACACGCCACCCCATCGCACCGCGGCAAGTCCGTTGCTAAATGGCCGCGCATCCTCGAACGCGGCCTGAATCGTAAACTCCCCATGAACATCAATGTATCCCCATCTCTCGTCGATGAGAACATTCGCAAGATCTTCTGAGAACGTTTCCGCCCACCGAAACGATTTTCCGAAAACATCCTTTCCATTCTTGTCGAGGAACTTCGCATCGCAATATCCCTGGGAACAAAACACGCCGCTCGCAAACTTAGCCGAAATCATTATATCGTCGGTCTCGAACAAGAACTTGCCAGTCTTGTCGATGACACCACTCCTCTCGTGCACATACGAATTCGGATTCGCGTCGAATTGCTTTTTCAAGACTCTCACCGAGCGCCGCAACTGGAACTGGTAATACTTGGTGAATATTGGTTCGAGCCATTGATACTTTTGATACAGTAGCTGCAATGGGCGTCTCAGGGTGGTCCGAATATTGTACAGAGCACTTCTGGCGTCGCGATTTGTTGGTTCCAAGGCGAGAGCCTGATCAAACCAAGATTTAGCCCGCAGCAGCTTAACTCTATTCAGCCACAGATTTCCGATTGCCACAATTGCATCAATGTAATTTGGGTTGAACGTATAGACTTTCTCATAGCAATTTAGCGCTGCGCGGAAATGTCCTTGGTCCTCGTAAAGTTCGGCGAGGGTCATGTAACCCGGCTCAAATTTCGGATGTCGTACCACACATTGCTGCGCAAGAGAGTATGCGATTTCACGAGAGTTCGAGTCCGCGTTCTCGCCGCCGCGGGAACGACGATGCGCATTGCGCGCCAGAAGATTGAGTTCCACTGCCTCAACCGATGGTATCACGGATGGTAGCTTGGTCTTTCGCATGTGCACGACGCGTTCTCTTTCCTCTGCGTCGAGGGCTTCGGCACGCTTGAGACATTCAAACGCATGATGAATCCAGCTGTTTTTCGAATATCTCCAACCGAGCCAGTAGTACTCCTCCGCAAATAGTTCGTCAGGAATCTGTAACGGCAGTTGACCGTCGTAAGGAGTCTCCAGCTGTTCCAGAACCGAATATAGTTTGATCAAATCGTTGAAGTCGATTTCGTTTGGCATGGAGTTAATCTCGCGGCACCCAAAGTGTGGTCATTTGAAATTGCAGTATCTGCATCCACTGATTAGAGAAATAAACGACGAGGCCTCTCCACGGCCGCCAACACGCCGTGGAAGTCGCCCACACGTCCAACGTTCTTGCCAAGCTCGAACACCTTGTTTCCCGCCTTGTCGATAAACCACCTGTGCTTATAATCATCATACACATAAGCGAGCCCACTGCTAAATGACCGCGCGTGATGCCCCGGTTCTAGCCGAATTGCGATCTGCCCGTTGTCGTCGATGTAAGCCAATGTAATTTTCATACTGTCCGTTCGATCAAGGCGTACAACCTCCACCTTATCGAGCGACACGAGCGCCAACCCGTCAGCAAATGCGGCGCCGATATAAAATTCAACTGGTATCACAAGCGCACCGCTGCGATCCAAGTAACCACACTTGCTTCCTTGATTCACTTTCAATCTGCCATTGGAGAATTGATTCGTCGGCTTCTCAAAAATCATGCGACGCACCGATGAAGTCAATGTATGCCGCGACTTACCCGGTCCCGCAAACAAGTATTCATCAGTATTTCGATACCGGTCGTTCGCCTCACGACCATACCCGATCGTATTTTCGCCGAACAAATCGAGATACACACTATTCAGATCAAAAGAAATCTCGCCGTCGCGATCCAGAAATTTGACCGAGTGCCGCTCGACTTCGGTTTCGTACTTAACCGTCCTCGCCAGCCCGTCCGCAAAGCGGCCGACCTCATCAAACTCGAAATCGGTAATCGGTTGTCCACGCGAATCGACAATCGCAATCTTGCCATTGAGGCTGACAGCCGCCCGTCCCTCCGAAAACGCTAGAACATTCTCGAACCTCGGCTCGACAACCCACTCCCCCTTATTGTCGATGAAGCCCCAAAGCCCATTGTGCCGCGCCGCGGCAAGCCCGTCGCTGAACCTGCCGACATCCTCAAATTGCGGCTCGATCGCAAAATGTCCGTGACGCTCAATGAATCCCCACTTCTCACTGACAAGAACAGACGCAAGATTCTCCGAGAAATCCTCCGCCCATCGAAACTCACGCCCGCCGAAGGCGTCATTACCGCTCTTGTCGACAAACGACGCACTCTGCCTTTTCTGAACGCAATAGAAAAACGCATCGGAGAATTTCGATTCAGCTCTGACACCATCATGGTGAAAGACAAAATTTCCGCTTCGGTCGATAAACCCACTACGCTCCTTTCTGGGGAGCAAATTTGGATTCTCCTCTTTTTTGAGATGCGCGTCGCGCAAAAGTTTCCTTAAAGCTTTTTGGTGCTGCCACTCTGCAATCGCGCTCACCCACGCGTATTTGCAGCTAAGAAGCCACATCGGCTTGTTCAAAAAGTTTTGAACGCTGTTGAGCCGAATCTCCGCCGCCGAATTTTCAGGGTTGCATTCTAGCGCTTTCTCGAACCAAGCTTTTGCCTTGAGTATCTTGACCCGCCGCAACCATACTCCGCCAAGCTGTACCATCGCTTCTACGCAAAATGGATTACGTTCTAACGCTTTCTCGTACGCCGCAATTGCTGCTCGGTGCTCGTTTCGAATGTCTTCCAGCTCGCCTAGGGTCAAGTGACTACCATCAAAGTCAGGAAAACGCTGCACACAATATTTTGCTAGCGCATACGCCGAATCAAACGACCTCTGTTCGTTGTAGTTCCTGCTTCTTGTGGCGTGAAACTCATTCCGCGCCAGGAGATTCGCTTCCACTGCTTCAACTGATGGTATCATTGGCGGTAGCGTTATTTTTTGCAAATGCTCGATGTGATCTTTCCATTCCGGATTGAGCGCTGCTGCGCGCCGCAAAGTTTCATTGGCATGATGAACCCAGCGATAGTGAATGTACTTCTCCGCCAACCGATAATACTCGTCCGCTGTCAACTGCTCCGGAACACGCAAAGGAAGCCGCTGTTCACGCGTGTCATGCAGCTTCTCCAAAATGGTGTAGCGCTCGATGAGTTTATTGAGGTCGATTTCGTTTGGCATAGAACTAATCTCGCTGCACCGGATGCGGAGCAGAGAATTCTGGTTGATCTTCTAATTTGAAATTCTCGTGGCTTCCCACTCGCCAACTATGGAACCATCAGTTTTAGATTTGCCAAACTCATCCACTTTCTTGGGATCAGGTTGGATGATCTTGACCTTTCCAATGATCTTTACCGTGCCGTCTTTTGAATTCACAACTTTGCCGATATAAGATTGCCAGCGCATAGGTGGATTATGAGCGGGCGGCGTTTTAAATTCGATTGCTGTTGGAGATATGAAAGTCCCCTCGACAGTTTCCGGCTTCCAGTTGGTTGGACTTATGCCCGGTTTTACATCGCGCAGCCGTACAACTGTTATTGTGCCGCTTAAATGCTTTCCGTCTTGGTGTAATTCAAGAGTTTCATCGAGATCTGGGATCTTCGAGATTCCCATGTAGCGCCCGAAGCGGCGATGAATCATTTCATAGCGACCTTCAAGCTGCGCTGGAATAAAGTTCGGATCAGTCGATGCCGCGAAGGCAGGATCCTCCGGTTCCTTTGTGTCAAAAAGAACAATACTTTTTCCATCTCGCTTCTTCGGTTTCGCAGAAAGTTTGACGTTTATCTTTAGATTGGCAGCGATGAAAATGCCCACGGCAAATAGCGTCAGCAGAAGCGCAACGGCGCTGCCAAAAATCCAAATCATCTTTGCTGACGGTTTCTGCATCTTCTGATTCTACCACCAAGCAGAAACACTAAGCCGCGATTTCTTGCTCCGCGACAATCATTGTTCCCGAACTTCCCGGTTTCAGAATTGCAGACAAAAGGTCTCCTTCGTTTTCGGCGCTGGCGATAAGGATTGAACCTATGCCCTTCTTGATTCCTGACGCGCAGTTTCTTACTTTTGGAATCATGCCACCACTGATGATGCCGCTCTCGATCAGGACGCTGATTTCGTCCAGCGAAATAGTCGGGATGACGTGATCTTTATCCATTAAGATCCCGGGAACATCTGTGATGTATACCAGCTTATCTGCGTGCAGACCGACGGCTGCCGCCATCGCGACATTGTCTGCGTTTACATTATAAAGCTGGCCGCTCTCATCATGCGCGAGTGATGCAATTACTGGAAGCGAATCATCCAGGATTGCCATAAGTTTTTCACTGTCGACGCCGGAGATTTCACCGACCCAGCCGATATCCAGTTTTGCGCCGGAGCTGCAGGCGATAATTTTCTTTTTCGCGGTAAACATTCCCTGCGTTTTTGAATTGATCGCCGTTGCGTTGATTCCGAGATTGTTCAGTTTCGTGACTAGCGTTTCATTCAACTCGTCGAGCACTTTCTGCGCAATAGCAAGAACGTTGTCGTCAGTCACACGCAAGCCCTCGATGAAGTGCGGCTTCTCACCGGTCTCCGCGATCGCTTTGGAGATAGCAGGTCCGCCACCGTGAACGAGAACGACTTTTGCACCGGTTTCAGAAATCACGGCGACTTCATTGACTAGGCTCATCATTGCTTGTTCGCTGGTCAGCGTGCTGCCGCCAATTTTGATGACGACGATTTCTTGAGTCTTGGGAGTGGGCTGTGAAACGATTTTGTTTTGAATCTTTGCTTGGCTAACTTTTGTCATGATAAAAACTCCTGGAAAAATTTTCTGTCTCGTTCAAATCAGGTGCTTCGGTGGTTCGATAGCTGAAGCGAACCGGCACCGCGCGCGGTATTATTTCCCGTACGCGCCGTTGATTCGGACGTAGTCGTAGCTAAGGTCGCAGCCCCAGGCTGTCGCTTCGGAAAGTCCGCCGGATTTTAAGTCGATTCCGATGCGGATATCTTTCTCGCTGAGAACCTTTTGTGCGTCAGCCGGTTCAACGATAAGAGGTTGACCGTTTGCCATGAGCGGAAGCTGCCCGCCATCGCTGGCAAACCAGATTGACAATTTTGCCGGGTCGAATTGAACTCCTCCGCGACCGAGGGCTGCGATGATTCTTCCCCAGTTGGCGTCTTCGCCGAACATTGCGGTTTTAACGAGACTGGATGACACGACGCATTTAGCGAGTTTTTGTGCATCTTCTCTGGATTCACTGCCGACGATGGAAACTTCAACGAACTTGGTTGCGCCTTCGCCGTCTCTAGCGACGAGTTTCGCCAGATGCGTATTCACCGTATGTAGTGCGTGGGCAAAGATTTTGTAACCTTCGTCATCTGCGCTTTCGATCAGCTCGTTGCCGGCGAGTCCGTTGGCGAACACGAGCGCCATGTCATTGGTGCTGGTATCACCGTCGACCGAGATCATGTTGTATGTCGTGGATACACTTTCCTTCATCGCTTTCGAGAGGAGCTCTTGGGTGATGTTCAGGTCGGTTGTGACGAACGCAAGCATGGTCGCCATGTTGGGATGCACCATCCCGGAGCCTTTAGCCATACCGCCTATCATGACGGTTGTTCCGCCGATCTCCAGTTCGAATGCGATCTCTTTTGTGAAAACATCTGTTGTACGGATTGCTTCAGCGCAAGCCGTTCCCATCGCCTCTGTGTTGTCGAGTAAACCGGCAACTACAGGGATGCCAGCCTTGATCTTGTCGATTGGCAGCTGCACGCCGATGTATCCGGTTGATGCGACGCAGACGTGTTCCGGTTCACAGCCGAGCGCTTCAGCTGTGGCTTCCGCCATGGCTACGCAGTTGACATAACCCTCTTCGCCTGTGCAGGAATTTGCATGACCACTGTTTATGACGACCGCCTTAATAGGAGTACCGGCGGTCGCAACTTTTTGCGACCAGACTACGGGAGCACCTTTCACGACGTTGGTTGTGAAGACACCAGCTACGGTGGCTGGAACTTCGCTCATCAGGATTGCCAGGTCTTTGCGCTTGCGCTTGAGCCCTACGTGTTCGCCGGCAGCTTTGAACCCTTTGGGAACAGTAACTCCACCAACTACTTTCTTCATTTCGACCTTACCTCCAGATGAGCTTCGTGCTCTGTTATAAAAACGTTGGGACTTGATTTAAACCTTTGGTCTCGTCTATTCCGAGAATGATGTTCATGTTCTGAATTGCTTGACCTGCTGCGCCTTTTATTAGATTGTCGATAGCGCTGACGACCACAATTCGGTTGCTTCGCCTATCTACTGCAAAACCGATATCGCAGTAGTTGGAGCCTTTGACCCATCGAGTCTCCGGCATGCCTTTGCCCGGCGGTTTCATTCGGATAAACGGTTCTCCTTCGTAAACTTCGTTATATGCAGCCATCACTTCGTCGTCGGAGACTGGCTTGGTGAGGGTTCCATAAGCCGTGAGCAGAATTCCTCTGTGCATTGGAACCAGATGAGCTGCGAATGTGGTGACCACTTCATCGTTCGTAAACTTCGAAAGAGTTTCTTCGATTTCGGGTGTGTGTCTATGAGTCGGAAGTTGATAAGCCTTCATCGATTCATTGCACTCATTGAAGTGCGTCTTCAGGCTGGCAGCTCTGCCTGCGCCCGATACTCCCGACTTGCCGTCGATGATGATGCTGCTCGGAGCGATTAGACCGGCTTTAACAAGCGGGGCGAGTGCCAGAATTGCCGCGGTAGCGTAACAGCCAGGATTGGCAATGAACTTGGAGCCTTGAATAGCGGCTTTGTTGAGTTCGCATATTCCGTAAACGGCTGTATTTTTATTCGCACCAGCGGCGGAACCGTACCACTCGGATTTGACCTCTGGATTCTCTATTCTGAAGTCGCCGCTCAGGTCGATGACTTTGGTTTTTGCCAAAACCGTTTCGCTTACTACAGAGGCGGCGATACCGTGCGGCAGCGCCAGGAACAACACATCCGATTGCGAAGCAAGCGCCTCCAGATCGACTGCGCAAAAGGTTTTGCTCAAAAGACCAGAGAAGCCGGGAAAAATGTCTTCGAAGTTTTCGCCTTCGTTACTGTTGGATGCGACGGCGGTGATTTCCACTTCAGGATGCTGAAGGAGCAGTTTGATCAACTCCTGACCGACATAACCGGTAGCACCTGCGATGGCTACTTTGGTCTTGGTTTTTGTCGCCGAATCCTGGCAGTTTTGCGAAATCGGTTTTTCTAAGGTGTACATTGCTGTGCTCCTGAAGTGCGTTTCAAGAGAAGAGGTTTCCGCCGCTGCATATAAATGATGCAGAACGTTCTCTTCGTCTACGACGTTCAAAGAAAACTCGTATGCTCAAATAGACCTGAACATCGGCTTTCTAAACTCTGGCTATTCGTTGGTTGAAGCGATCAACCTAGAAGTGATTCGAGATCCTTAACTACCTTCTTGGCTGTTACGTCTCGTTTGACGACCATGAGAATTGTGTTGTCTCCTGCCACGGTCCCTAGCAGCTGGCTCAGTTCGAGGCGATCGATTGCCTCTGCCACATGAGATGCTGCGCCGCTGTCAGTGATGATTACAACTGTATTCCCTGACCAATCGATGTTTCTTACAAAGCGTTTTACGCTCGCAAGCGACGCATGCATCGCAGGCTTCGTCGTCGTCGACGGTTCGATATTTTGACGACTGGCATAGCGATAGCGTCCTCCGCTTGCGATCTTTACTAGACCCAGCTCCCGAATGTCCCTCGATAGTGTCGCCTGAGTTACGCGAACCCCTATCCTTTTTAGAGCCTTTTCTAAATCCGTCTGAGTTCCAATTTCCTGGTTTTCAACGAGGTCTAGAATTTTTCGGTGCCGTTCTTCTCTTGTTTGCATAATCATACATTCCCTCTGAATAATTATGCACAACCTGAAGCTCTATGTAACCAAAATGTAACGCGAAAGTTGCCTGCCTGCCGGTTTTGAGTCCAGTACGCGCCCTGCGATGGCTTTGGGTCTTTTCTTTACCCCTCCATCCCGGTTTGCTGGCTTTCAAATAGCCAACTCTTATATACAATGTCTGCATGCATTGTGACCGGTGTCTGGCGAGGTTTGGCTTGCCGTCTAACCTCCCCGTATGGGTATGAATCTTGCCTGTAAATTTGAGCGATATTAAAAAGGCTTTTCTGGGCTATTTTGACGATTGGACGCTGGCGAAAGGGCGGAGTTATGTCGCCGGTCAGAAAGTCCTGGATATGCGAAACCGTCGCGAAGATGAAATCGAAGGCAGAGTTTCGGGCTCGATGGGGCAAAAATACCTCACCAGACTTTACCTAGACCATTTTGGATGCAAATTGATAGAAACCGATTGCAGTTGTCCGGTTGGGATTGACTGCAAGCACGCTGCCGCTGTTTATATCAAACACATTGAGCAGGTCCCGCTTCCTGCTTTGTATGCGTCGTTGAATGAGAATCCCGATCTCCTCTATTCTTCGCCCACATCGAAGGTGTCCAGTTTCGAAGCACCGCCGGCGGTAGCAAGCGAAAGTGATATTGACCCGGCAATGTTGCCGTTGCCCTCCGAAATATCGAATAGCTTCAAGGAATTTGCTCAGTCGATTGCTCCTCAGAGAGAGGCGCGAGTAGAACGGAAGACGGCGCCGACATCGAAATTGGTCTATCTTATTGGACTTGAAGCCGTAAAGGGAGAGCCCAAGATAGAGATTCGTTCCGTTAGCATCTCTAAAGCCGGCACCCTCTCGAAGGGAACAAAAATTTCCCCTGATAAGCTCCTCAGTAATCCGCCCATTCAAGCGCTTGACGAAGATCTGGAAATTATTCGCTTCTGGTTTTCGATTTCGAAGTCGATGTATTATTGGAACGGGAATTACTCATTAATCGATGCCGATTCCAATTTAGTGCAGCTTTTGATGACTAAGATTCTTGCCACCAATCGCTGTTTCTTCAACGCGGCGGGTTCCAATCCTCTGCAACTTGGCCCTGAACTCCCAGGCGAACTTTCGTGGGAAGAACATCAGCCCCAATTTTTTCGTCTTGGTCTTGTCGCCAGGGATGGTGACAACGTCTACAAGTGTATGCGCTCGAGCGCATTGCCATGGTATATCGATGAAGAGAAGTCTCTATGCGGGCCTGTAAGTGCTCCCTTCGATCCCAAAAAGTTGAAACCACTTCTAGACATGCGTAATCTAACCCTTGACGAAGCGCAACGCTTGCCGCTTCTTCTCAATAATCTGGCACTTTCTAATTTGATTCCGATGCCGGATGTGCCGAACCGTGTGAACTTGCGTGTATTAAACGTGGGTCCTACGCTTGAGATTCAAACTCAGAGATCCTTGCGTCCAGTCGTACTGCCGGATCAGCGTATAATTCCAGCTGGCGAAGAGATTAGAACTCTCACGATATCCACGCATTCAGATTCTAATGGTATGCCTTATCGCGACGAGTCCGGCCAATTGATCGTGTCGCGAACAGCAGCATTCGAAACTGAAAGAGCTCGATTGATTCTGGCGAAGCTCGGTTTCGGTGAGCTGCCGCCGGCAGTTTTTGGTGAAATTCGTTCAGACAAACTCTCCTTCATGGCGCCAAACCCGGCGTCCTGGTCTCATTTTTCATCTGAAGGTTTGGATAAGCTTCGCGAGATTGGTTGGAACATTTCTGAGGAGATGGAAACGGCATGTCAGCCGGTAGAAATCGAAGATGAGGCTTTTGATTTTGAACTGAGCGGCGAAGATAATTGGTGGTTCTCGCTGGCTCTGGACATCGATGTAAACGGTAAGACCGTTTCGCTTTTGCCGGTGTTGGTTTCGGCTATCAGAAAGCTGAGCAGTTCCGAATCTATCGGTGATTCAATCGATACTCTGAGTCAAAATGGAAGATTTATTGGGCACCTTAGTGATGGCACCATGATCAGCATTCCGTTTGAACGAATCAGATCAATACTTATATCGATCAAGGAGTTGATCGAAAAAGGTCTTGATCCAAACGGTGAGTTACCGGCTGTCGATGCTGCAGATGTATTTTCTGATGAAACCCTTTCGCGCAATCGTTTCATTGGCTCTGCAAAGATAATCAGATTGGTTCAGATGTTAACGGCGCTGAAACAAATTCAAACAGTCGCGGCTCCCGAGAATTTTAAAACTACTCTGAGACCTTATCAATTGGAAGGTCTCAGTTGGTTGCAGTTCCTCGCCGAGCAAGAATTCGCCGGAATCTTGGCGGACGATATGGGACTGGGAAAAACGATCCAGTTGCTCGCGCATATTTGTCTGGAAAAAGAAGGCGGACGGCTGAAATCACCATATCTGGTGCTTTGCCCCACAAGCGTTTTACCGAACTGGTTGTCTGAAGCCGAAAAGTTTGCGCCACATTTGAACGTGGTTTCATTCCACGGTCTCGCGCGCCATGCAAACTTGGAGAGAATTCAGAATGCGGATCTTGTGGTCACCACTTATCCGCTATTGTCTCGTGATCTATCCATCTTTTCCAATGTGACATGGCACGGAGTGGCTCTTGATGAGGCTCAGGCTATAAAGAATTACAAGACAAAAATGGCTCAGGCTGCCCGTTCGCTCAAAGCTAATCACCGCTTCTGTCTTACCGGTACTCCAGTCGAAAATCATCTTGGTGAATTATGGTCGCAATTCCAATTTCTACTCCCTGGTCTTCTGGGTGACTCTAATACATTTAAAAATGTCTTTCGCGATCCTATTGAAAAAATCGGTGATGTTCACCGCCGCAAGATGCTGGCGCGTCGCGTAAAACCGTTTATCATGCGCCGGACCAAACAGGAAGTTGCTCAAGAACTCCCGGATAAAACAGTGATAGTCCAAAACATAGAGCTTGAGGGAGATCAAAGAGATCTGTACGAAACTGTCCGCCTTGCTTCAGTTAAGCAAGTTCGAGAAGAGATTGCGAAGAAAGGTTTCAAACACAGTCAGATTATGATTTTGGATGCATTGCTCAAAATGCGACAGGTCTGCTGTGATCCAAGACTTGTTAAACTCAGCGCGGCAGCTACGGTTACGTCCACTGCAAAACTGGACGCTCTGATTGAGATGCTGGAGCAGCAAATCGAGGAGGGGCACAAAGTTCTTGTGTTCTCACAATTTACCAGTATGCTCGAACTCATCGAAGCGCGATTGCGGCAGAGTAAGCTCTCGTACGTAAAGTTGACAGGTGAAACCAAGGACCGCGCTAAGCCGGTGAAAGAGTTTCAGGAAGGTTCAACTCCAATATTCTTGATCAGCTTAAAGGCCGGTGGTACCGGTCTAAACCTTACGCAGGCTGACGTCGTAATTCACTACGACCCCTGGTGGAATCCAGCGGTCGAGGAGCAGGCTACGGACCGAGCTCACCGTATCGGTCAGACGAAAAAGGTTTTTGTATATAAATTGATTGCAAAAGGCACCATCGAACAGCGTATGGTCGAGATGCAAGAACGCAAGCGTTCTATTGCATCCAGTGTGTACGACGAGGACGGAAATTTCAATTTGAAATTCACCGAGCAAGACCTCGAAGCACTTCTGTTACCGATAGATTAAGACTGCGAAATCGTCGGCTAAGTTAGCCCGCCAGCAAGCGGCGCCTGCTGTAAGCTCTGCCTTTTGCCCACTGGTTTCTATAAAACTGAATGTTTTGATCTGGCGTGTCTAATTCTTTCAGTGATTCCAACCAGCTTGCGGAATGGCGAAGTTTTGGAAAGTAATGCGCGATGCGTGCAACGTTGGCTCGCGTATTGTTGAGTAAATTGGAACTCAAGTTATTCATTATAAGGATTCTCCATGCTCTATAGAATCAAGCGCTGGGCGCTTCGCTCGGCTCAACCAGAAAGACGGCAAGGTTGGCTGAGTCCCATGCTTTTCCATCTTGACCGAAACTCGAGATTGTCGCGTCCTCCTCCAGGGTTACGAGGCTCCCTCGAAAGTGTCATTTTCAGCGGTGATTGGCAAAATACTGCAAATGGGTTACCCCGTATGAGTCACCCATTCTGTTTCATGTCTCTTCCGGTTTGTAATTGCGCCGAGGGCTAGTTTCGGATAAGGCGATCATCCTTTTGGTTCAATTGCAATAAGCATTTTGAACGAAGAGGCTTTGCCGCGGTGATGCAAGAATTGATGCAGAACCGTAGGAGAGCGTGTTATGAAAATTGTGGTTGCAGTTGATGATTCAGATTGTTCTCAATATTCAATTGATTACATTTTGAAACGTGCTTGGAGCACCGATACTGAGTTTCTGGTTCTGAACGTCGTCGAACCAATTCCAGTAGAGGTGGGTGTCGGTTATATGCCACCGCCTAGTGGTGAGATAGAGCAGCGTTTTTATGACGAAAGTGCTGAAATGGTCGCAAAGGCTGCCGCACTTCTCCGCGACAAATTCCCTGAGCTAAAGGTTGATGTTAAAGTAGCGACTGGTCTGGCAGCTGAAACTATTTGCAATGTTGCCTCTGCTTTTGATGCGGATCTGATACTAATGGGATCGCACGGTCGCAAAGGAATCAGCCACTTTTTCTTGGGAAGCGTCGCTGAAGAGGTTTTGAAAAAATCTTCTTGTTCCGTCGAGGTCATTAAACGCAAAACCTCGAAGACTGTGACCAAGAGCGAAGATAAGAAGGAAAAGACGGGAGCATCTAAGTGAGAATTATTCAGCCAGTTCGCGTGACACTAGGAGTGGTGACAACTCTTTTCGTGCTATCCAACGGCGCCTTTGCTAAACCGGCGGCTAAAAATGAGACGGTGAAGCAGGGTTCTGGTGGCGCCGTTCCGAAGAAGGTCAAGACCGAGAAGTCGGAAAACAGTTCCAAGACTTTGTCTGCTCAGACTGCCTCGTCCAAGGGGCGCAGGTTGTTCGAGTCCCATTGCGCTTCGTGTCATGCGGGCGGGGGGAATTTAGTGGTTCCGAAAAAGCCTGTAATCGGCTCTCAAGTGCTGGTTACCGGCGCTACGTTCAAGAGCTATCTTAATCAGCCCGTCGGAACCATGCCTCACTACGAGGACCTCATCCGGGATGATGGTCTGTTGACCGAGCTATATACTTACGTCAAGTCGATGAAAGCGGCTTCTGTCGAGCAGAAGAATCAAACCGTTGTCGATAAGAAACAACCGCTTAAGCAAAAGTAGTCGGACTGAGCATTACTGCAATGTCGTAAGCGGCGGGACCAGCGCTGAAAAATTTCTTCCTGGAATCATCCTTTAGGATGATTCCTAACAAATTCTGGGAAGTTGGTCTCCCGTCAGTTTATCGATAAGGCGTCTTCCGCCGATTGCCGTTCGACTGATGACTTTATTCTTGTCAGTTTCGGTGATTTTACCGATCACGACTGCATCCCTACCGGGAGCGTGTGTTTTTAGGGTTTGAACGACCTCGTCCGCTATACTCGGCTCAACGATGCAGATAAAGCGACCTTCGCAGGCTACATACAAAGGGTCGAGTCCGAGCAACTCGCATGCTCCGCGAACCTCCGGACAGATCGGAATATCGGAATCGTTAATCTCGATTCCGACCGCGGAAGCTCCCGCAATTTCAGAGAGTATGGAGGCCAGACCTCCCCGGGTTACGTCCCTCATGACGTGAATGCCTGGTGCATATTTTGCTAGTTCGAGTGCGGCAAAGGTCAGGCATGTACTATCGCTGAGTAGTTCCGATTCGATCTCCAGATTTTCACGAGCGCACATGACTGCTATACCATGCCGTCCGATATCTCCACTAACTATGAGGATATCTCCAGGCTTTGCACGTGATACTGCAGGTGGTGATTCGACTAGTATTGAACCGATGCCGGTCGTATTGATGTATACGCCGTCACCGGCCCCTTTGTTCACAACCTTAGTGTCCGCTGCAACGGTGACAACCTGAGCCTGTCTACATGCTTCCGCGAAAGACTCCACTATGCTTTCCAGGTCTTTAATCAAAAATCCTTCTTCGATGATGAACGCTGCCGTCAAAAATTTTGGTCTTGCCAGGCGCATGGCAAGGTCGTTTACAGTGCCGTGTACAGCGAGAGAACCGATATTGCCGCCCGGAAAAAATATGGGTTTAACTACGAATGAATCGGTGGAAATTGCTACTCTATTGCTGTCGTTCTCGACCAAGACAGCGTCCTCTAAGTCGTTCAAAATCTTGTTTCCCAGGTGGGGCAAGAATATTCGCTCGATTAACTGTTCTGACAAACGTCCACCACTGCCGTGTCCCAGGCGGATAACATCATCAGGCTGAAATGGGATACCGCAAGACTTCATGTCGGTTTAAACATCCTCAGTGATTTTTGAATCTGAAATAGTTAGAGCAGGTTCCCTCTACGGATACCATCGTCGCTCCGATGGGAGTTTCCGGTGTGCAGGCTTTGCCGAACTCCGGGCAATCAGTTGGTTTCTTATTCCCCAGAAGTATTTGATCGCTTATACATTGGCGGGGTTGCTGCTGTTTAATCTGCCGAGAAACGTCCGGAAACTCTTTCTCAGCGTCGAATGACGAAAATTTTTCAGATAATCCCAACCCGCTCAGTGGTATCACCCCCAATGCTCTCCATTCGCGGTCGCATGGGCTAAACACTTCGTTCACAACATCTTGCGCTACGTGATTGCCCACGTTCTCGACAGCTCTGCTGTATTCGTTTACAACGCTTGGAGACCGACTCTCCAGCAGTTTTACACAAGTTGATAGCGCTTGCAGCAGGTCTATAGGCTCGAACCCTGCCACTACAATCGGTATCGAGAAGTCTCTGGATAGTTTCTCGTATTGTTCTAAACCTGCAACAGTACAAACATGGCCCGGTCCAATGAGCGCCTGCACCTTGCATTCTGGTTCGCTCAAGACCATGGAGCAGACTGGTGGTACGAGAACCTGTGCGGAGAGCACGAAAAAGTTTTCTAAGCCCATGTTGTGGGCATGTTTAATCGCCATTGCATTAGCGGGCGCTGTAGTTTCAAAACCGACGGCAAAAAAAACGACTTTGCGATCTTGATGTTTTTTCGCGAGCTTAACTGCATCGAGCGGCGAATACACAATTCGGACGTCGGCTCCTTTTGCCTTCGTGGTCAGCAAATCTTCGCTCGTTCCTGGAACGCGGAGCATGTCACCAAAAGTGCATAATATAACTTCCGATATATTGGCAATGCCGATTGCCCAGTCGATTAGCTGCACCGGCGTGACGCATACCGGGCAACCCGGACCGTGAACCAGATTTATAGATTCTGGAAGTAAATCTGGAATGCCGTACCTGAGAATCGTATGTGTTTGACCACCGCAGACTTCCATGATGGTCCATGGTTGTGTGCAAGCAACTTCAATTTCTTTCGAGATCTTCTTTGCCAACTCCAGGTCGCGGTACTCGTCGACATACTTCATAGCCAAGGTACTCCAGCCGCTTCTTTTTCGAGCGTCTCCCTGAAGTCCGGGTGAGCGATGCCGATGAGGGCTTTTGCTCGCGCTTTCAAATCTTTGCCCCAGAGATCAGCGATACCATATTCGGTTACAACATAATGGACGTCGCCACGTGATGTCACAACACCGCTTCCTCTGCTGAGATGCGTTACAAGCCTAGACACGCTACCGTTTTTAGCAGTTGATGGTAACGCGATAATCGGTCTTCCGTGCGTGGACCGCGCAGCACCTCTAATGAAATCTACTTGACCTCCGAAACCGCTGTACAGCTGCTCGCCGACGGAGTCTGCACAAATTTGTCCGCTCAGATCCACCTGAAGGGCAGAGTTTATGGCTGTCATTTTGTTGTTCTGCGCGATGATGGAGGGGTCGTTTATATAATCGCTTGTTTGAAATTCAATTAGCGGGTTGTTGTCCACAAAGTCGTACAGTCGCTTTGAACCCATAACAAAAGACACTGCGATCTTTCCAGGCAAAACGCTTTTCTTATCGTTGGTAACAATGCCTGCTTCGACAAGGTCGAGTACACCATCAGAGAACATCTCACTATGAATACCGAGATCCTTCTTGTCCATCAAGCATCGCAAAACAGCATCGGGTATTTCGCCGATACCCATCTGCAAAGTAGCACCATCATCTACTAGTGACGCCACGTTCTTTCCGATAGCTAACGACACTTCATCTGGTGGCTTACTTATGTGCTCCGGGAGCGGTCGATCTGTTTCAACAATATAGTCGAGCCTGCTCACGTGAACGAAGGAGCGTCCGAGCGTTCGAGGCATTTGTTTATTCACCTCAGCGATGACAATTTTTGCAGCCTTCCTGGCCGCAAGCGTGCAATCGACCGAGACGCCGAAACTGCAGTATCCATGCTGATCTGGGGGCGAAACTTGGATGAGGCAAACATCAAGAGGTCGTTTGCCTGAGAGAAACAACGTCGGAATTTCGCTCAGAAACATGGGTGTGTAACTTGCTCTGCCTTCGTTAACCGCTTGTCTAACATTGGCGCCTATGAACAGCGCGTGTACGTGGAAGGAATCTTTAAATTCCTTCTCCGTATACTTTGCCGGACCCATAGTGAGGATGTGATAGATTTCGACGTTCTTCAACTCGCCGGCGCGAGCGACAAGTGCGTCAATCAGAGGAACAGGCGCTGCCGCGTTGGAATGGACGTAGATACTCTGGTCCGAGTGAATCTGCCTAACCGCCTCTTCTGCGGACACGACCTTGCTCTTATATTCGTCCAACCACGTCTTTCTGATATTCGCGACCGTCATAAAGTCCTCGTCATTGCTCTAGTGCACTTCTTCTTCTTCTTCTTCTTCTTCTTCTTCTTCTTCTTCTTCTTCTTCCTTTGAACTCTCGATTTCCTTTAGCTCTCCAAGTTGTTTTAAGAGTTCGTAGGTCTTGTGCGCTTCTTCCTCATTGATCAAATTGATTGCAAATCCGACGTGTACTAGAACGTAGTCTCCAACATTGGCTTGGGGGGTGTACTCTATGCAGGTCGAGCGTGTTATTCCACAAAAATCGACGCGCGCCATCTTCAAGCCGTCGCTTTCAAAAAGCTCTTTGACTAAACCTGGAATCGCTAGGCACACTATTTTAATCCTCAGTCGACAAGTCTATCAGGTTCCCACATTCCAAGGTGACTTAACGCCGCGACCGCTTGACCGAGGGACAGGCCTCCGTCATTGATTGGTACCAGGCGGTTCCAGTAGACTTTGAATCCTGCGTCTCTCAGCTGAAAAATGGACATCTCCAACAGTAGTCGATTTTGAAAAACACCACCCGACAGACAGACAGTATTGAGATTTTGTCGGTCTCTAATCTCTTTGCAAACCTCTAGAATCATTGTTGCGGTCCAGTCGTGAAACCTTGTCGAAATCTCTCCTATGCTCTTGCCCTCAGCTAGATCAAACAGAACGTCTGAAATGACTCCAGTTGTGTCGATGTCTAAGAACGGTTGCGGCTGCCATGGAGCGGTCGATGCACCAGCTTCTCTCCGCTGAAGAACCAATGAATATTCGCCACCTATGCGACGACTCAGTGGCAGTTCTTGCGAATTAAGAAACAGCTCGGCCTCTCGCTGGAGCAAAACTGCCGCGTGACCCTCATACTGATTGATATCGCATATTCCAAGCAGGCAGGCTACCGCGTCAAACAGCCGACCACAGCTGGTTGTTCTCGGACTTATGGATGAGTTCGCTACACTTGTCACATCAGAAACCAGTTTCTCTCCAAAGCGCTCGACCAGTCGTTCCAGAACGCGTTGCCTGCCGGCTGAGTTCTCAACGTTTACCAGAAAGCCCAAAGCCATCCGCCACGGATCCCTGATTGATGAGTTACCTCCAGGCATTTTTACCGGTTTTAATGCTGCTATTCTTGTAAATTTCGCCAGTGTACACAGCAGAAACTCGCCGCCCCAAATGTTTCCGTCGGTACCATAACCGGTACCATCGAAAGCCACACCGATAACGGTATCATCCACGTGATTCTCCGCCATACAACTCACCACATGCGCAAAGTGGTGTTGCACCGGTATCACCTTTTCTATCAAGTCTACCGAAAACGGAGGAGTGTCTTTCCTGGAAAGCCAGTTTGAAACGATTCTACTCGAGCCATAATCCGGATGCATATCCAGTGCGATTAATCGTGGCTCGATTTTGAATAGTCTGATGTAATCGTTCAACGTCTCGGTGAAAAAATGCAGTGATTCAACGCTTTCTAGATCACCTATATGCTGGCTCAGGTAAGCCTTATCGTCGTGAACTAAACAGAAAGTGTTTTTCAAGTGTCCACCAACGGCCAGCATTGGCAGCTTCGCTCGATACGGCAGTTGAACAGCTTGTGGTGCAAAACCCCTTGCGCGTCGCACGACCATCGGCTTCTCAGCAACGATACTGCAAACGGTGTCATCATATCGAGACACGATATCTCTGTTGTTGAGCAAAAATCCGTCGGCAATGGTCTTGAGTCTCGCTAGGGCTTCCCGGTTTCCGGCTGCAATTGGTTCTTCACTAACATTGCCACTTGTGACTACGAGCGGTAGTTTTGTCTTGCGTAGAAGCAGGTGATGCAACGGCGTATAAGGCAGCATGACTCCGAGGGTATTCGTTGTCGGAGCCACTTGATTCGAAATCCGGTGTTGATTGTTTTTCTTGTTGAGCAAGACTATTGGTCTGGCTGAACAAGTCAGAAGCTCCGATTCTCTCTGAGAAATATCGCAGATGGCCTGTGCGGCTTCCAGGTCCGAGACCATCAAGGCGAAGGGCTTTGCTTCTCGTCCTTTACGCTCCCTCAGCCTTTTAACGGTGTCGTCATTAGTGGCATCACAAATCAACTGGAAACCGCCGAGTCCTTTGACTGCGATTATTGAGCCGGAGCGGATCTCCAAAACTGCCCGAGTCAGCTCATCCTCGGAGCTATCGTTTTTCAACGCACTTAATTGCATCTGTTGAAGCTCTGGGTTTCCACCCTTCTCGAACCAAAGGGCAGGGCCGCATCTCGGACAAGCTGTGGGTTCCGCATGAAAGCGTCTGTCGGCAGGATCTTCGTACTCTAGGCTACAGTCTTCGCACATCGGAAAGCAGGCAAGACTCGTTTCAGACCTATCGTAAGGCAGATTTTTGATTACGGTAAAACGCGGTCCGCAGTCAACGCAATTTAGGAAAGGATAGTTGAATCGCCTGTCTTTATCGGAAAAAAGTTCCTTTAAACACGCTTCGCAAGTCGCTATATCCGGTGGAATATTTGCTCCCTGAGTTGTGAGAACCTGGCTTTCTATAATTCTAAAGCTGTTCACGTCAATGGAACTACCGCACTGGCCTTCGGTACGCTCAATGCCATCGATTCTCGCAAGAGGCGGCAGTTCTTCGGACATTCGAGAGATAAACGTCGCAATCTCTTCAGAAGTGCCGATGATCTCAACCTCCACAAATGCTCCCTTGTTGAGAACCATACCTCTGAGCCCCAAAGCGGTTGCCAGACGGTATATAAACGGGCGAAAGCCCACTCCCTGCACGACTCCATAAATCCTCAGAATTGAGTGATGAAGCCCTTCAGTTTCCATTGAGTGAATAGCCAAAATCTAGCGTCCTTCGACGTTGTCGTCTGCATCTTGGAGTTCAATACCAGTGATGTTCAACTCCTCGCCTCTCAGCATTGTCTCCAGGCTGCCACCGCAAATGGTGCATGCAAAATATGAGTCCGGCAGCGGATGATACTCGTGCTTCTGAGCGCAAACCGCGCGAGCCTCTACCAAATTGATTTTCAATGACGCATCTTTGAGTTCTTGCGAATCTTTCCTGAGCGATTCAAATGCGAAAGTTAAGCTTTCCGGATCGATGTTTCTGAACTCGCCTATCTCGACTTTGATGCTCACAACTCGCGGCTTGCCTGATGTATGAGGGTGCCCGAGTCCTTCCGCCTTCAGATTTGAGTTTCCCATGGACGCTAATTCTGCGGCAAACCTGTTAGAGAGCGCCTCTGACGCTTTAGTTAAAATTGCAATTGCTACGGTCGCTTCATGCATTGCTGCAGCCTTTTCTAAGTAGATTCAAATTCTTTTTAAAGCTTTCTTTCATTTGAACCCAGTTGGTTTCAGATATGGAGCTGCTTATGCCGAGGAAACTGACGGCAGGCATCCGTCCGTTCTCGAGCAAATCGAATTTTAGTTCATCTAACCAGGATAAACCATGTGTTGCCGAGATTGCTAAAGACGGTTGTGCTAGCAGTTCCGGTGTTAGCGAAGAAAATACCCAACCGCGAAAATCATCCAGATTCTCAGAAACTGTATCCACGACGACAATCTGGTCGTGTAAACGCAGGAGCGTTTTAAACCATGCAAAACCGCTATCCATCGCGAAGACGCAGATTCCATCTTCGTTCCAGTCTCTTTGAGTTTCGGCTATAAGTCTAGCCGCCTTCGAATCCTTTTCGACAATAGGGTTGCCTATCGCGATGATTGCAATTGCTTCAGACTCAGAGTCCAGCGTCGTCGCCAAGACAGACCCGACCTGATCGAGGTGCTTGCAGTGCGACGTTAACTGGAGGGTATGTTCGTGCATACCGAACAATTTATCGCGCTCGTGAGAAGCTGTCAAAAGATGGTCAGGCTGTTTGCAGTTGTTCTACGGTGACTAGTTTAACAACTTCGACAGAGCAAGGCGCGTCATGCACCACCCCGGATGCCACGCTGCCAATTGTTTCCGGTCGTACTCCGGTATCTCCGTGCGAGCCGAGAACAATCAAGTCTGCTTTCCAGCGTCGAGCCTCCTGAACTATTGTCGCTCTGGCGTCGCCGGTGAAGATTTCGCTGTCGATTTCTTGCACCTCTTTAAGACGCTCTTTCAATCGGGAGACACGATCGTCGAGAATTGTTTTAGCTTGATGACCAAGTTCTAAATCAGTTTCGTAGTTGCCAGTGGGGCGGACAACTGTAATTACTCTGAATTGGGTGTCCTTCGACCAGCTTCGTTGCGTGATGTTTTTCAGAATCTCGCAGGCGTAGCTGGAACTATCAAGGGCTATCAAGATTTTCATATTCCCTCCAATCACAATTAGCAAATTAGTGTGTCTACGCAATGCTGGATTCAAACGGTTGGTGCCCTTTTACAATTTCCACGGAACAGCCGGCATGTCCGGCAATTGCTTCCGCTGTACTGCCGAGGAAAAATTTCGAAATTCCCGATCGTCCGTGGGAGCCAACTACGATGAGGTCCGCTCCCCATTCATTAGCTCGTTCAATGATGCCCGGCCAAACAGCGCCTTCTCGTATGCAGCAGGTGACGTTTTCCTTTCCAAAAACCTTTTCAAGTTCCTGAACTTTTTCACGAACAAACTCTTTGCGTAGTTTCAAGAGCTCTTGTTCCGTATCGATCATGGTGACTGGCATGTATGCTGCGTTCCAGCCGACGCACGTCATCGCAAGTGGCTCGAAAACACTCATGACTTCGAACTTAGTGTCTTGCGGCCATTTACGCTTTAAAACCGATTCAACTGCCATGTTTGAACAGTCGGATTGGTCCACGGCTAACATCACTTTCATCGTAAGCACTCCCGGAAACTACATTTTTATTATCGTTTTCACCATCGGGTCTAAGCATCAGTCTTTATGGGTAATCAACCGGATGATTAGTCGCAAAAAGAATGAAGACGCCGAGTGGACGGCGTCTTCAAATCGAGGTCTGGCGGTATGTGTTACTACAAATGAGCGGTTCAGTTTTACTCGTCCGTAGCTTCACTCTTCATTTTGTCAGAACTGTATCCAGGATAATCGACCCGCAGGATGATTTTCAGTCATCCCTTCGGATGATTGATAGCGGAGAGTCTCGAGAGTTGCTATCGTTACTGGTCCTCTTCTGTGAACTATTTAGCCTGACCCATTCGCGATTGCACGATTTGTTTGATGGACGCGAGGTCGCGTTTTCCATTTCCCAAAATAGGAATTTCCTCAACCCTTATGAAGTCGGTTTCCTGTGGTATCCAAATTCGAGGCATCGCAGACGCCCTCATCCTGCTTACAACTGTATGTGGTGGCATCTGATTCAAGTCTGCGTAAACCACGACGAGCCTTTCTCCTTGTTTTAAATCCTCTGCGGACGTCACGCAAACGTTGTGCTGTGCAGCTCCTGTTATTCGAACTATTTCTTCTTCAACTGCCAGATGTGAAACCATTTCGCCACCAATTTTAGAGAACTGGCTCAGTCTGCCGGTTATTGTAAGAAAACCTTCGTCGTCCAGGTAGCCGATGTCCCCCGTCTCAAACCATCCATCCTTGATGACTCGTTTAGTCTCTTCCGGTTTGCCAAGGTATCCGAGCATGACTTGTGGTCCCTTCACCATGATCATGCCTTCCAAATTTCGTGCCAATGTCTCGCCGTTCTCTAAATTTAGGATTTTGATTTTGGTTCCCGGAATTGGCATTCCTACGGATCCATTTTTTCGGCCGGGCACGGTCCTGCCATTAGATATCCTTACGTCGTTTGAAACATTGCACGCTACCACTGGAGCGGTTTCAGCCAGACCGTAACCTTCCAGCGGGTGAATTCCCAGTGCATCCTCGAACTCCTGTCGCTGCTGCTCGTGCAGCTTTTCTCCGCCGATGATGCAGTTTTTCAACGATGCAAATTTTTCGACGGAGCACCTTCTAATGTAGGTACTCAACATCGTTGGCGTGCACACAAGAGTTGTGGCTTTGAACTTTTCGCAAAGGTCGGCAATTCTTCGGGCATCGAATGGGTTGTAGTGATAGACAACCATCTCTCCAAGGCATAGTGGCGTCCATAGTGTCATTGTTAGACCGAACGAATGAAAGTATGGAACTACTCCTAAGACGACCTCTCCATTTTTTATGTGTCCTCGCCAGCGAATTGCATGGATGTTAGACAATATGTTCTCATGAGAGAGAACCACTCCTTTTGGTGTTCCTGTACTGCCGGATGTGAAAATCACCGTCGCCGGCACGCTCAAACTGTTTTCCGTCTGAAGTTTGTCTGAATACAGGTGTCCCCACTTTGAGTCGAATCTCAAATGCTGCTGAGTGGAGAGACCTGGAAAAATTGTTCGCAAGAGTGACTCGGGAACTACCTCGGCTTCAGTCCATGCCTTGACGCGTTTAAACAATCCCAGATCGCTTGCCATATTGTCGAGATTGACCATGCGTTCAGGCTCGACCGTGAGCGTTATCCTCTTCAAAAACTTTTCCGACGAGATCACCACGCTGATCTCGCATTCTTTTATACATGCATTGCAAATAGCCTGGGAAGTTGTGTAATTCAGGTTTGCCGAAACCTTGCCGAGCAGGGCTACGGCAAGGTTCGCAACGGCCGCAGCCGCTGATGGCGGTAAAAGAATGCCGATTGGAGCATCGTCTAGTGCTCGTTTTCCGAGTTCATTGGCGAGGGCGACAGCGGCTAAAAGCAATCCACGGTAGGTTAGTCTTGTCCCTAGAGAGTCTACGACCGCTGTGGCGTCAGGTGTTTGTCGCACTTGATGCAGGAATGCGTGAGGCAAGGAAAACCAGGACTCCGGTAAGGGAGGAAGTTCATTGTTGATATCGTTTTTCAATCCAAGCATCGCACTGTACCTGAGGTCTGCGAACGGTCTACTATTTTCAGGTTACTGCCAGAAAGGTCATAAACACATCCATCGAAAGATGCATTCCGGGTTCGGTGTAGTTGCAATTTCTGGTACTGGAGCTCATTGCCGCGATGAAAAACACCATATTCGGTGCCACTGGCTTTGAATATGGTGCCTTTCCCCTGGTCTCTCTCAAAGTTGTGCGTATTTATTCGCTGCTTTCATTATGGCAAAGTCTATCGCGCCGTGAATCATCCTAAATGCGTATTTCGGCAATTAGTCGAATTTTGAGATAATGCAATCCGGGCATACTTATATTGGATATTGGCCCTGCGGAGCTCCCAATTATGAAATTCAACCTCGTACGACCCCTGAAGCCTATCGCCGTGAGTGCTGCCGTGCTTGCGCTTTTTGTTCTTGCTGATGACAGATCTGCTGCAAATGCGCCGAGCAATGACGCCGAGAAACTGATGGACAAGCAAGGATGTCTCCATTGCCATTATCTGCGAGGAAGAGGCGGTTTCATCGGACCACCGCTGGAGGGAATTCGCAAATTCAGGACAGAGGACGACATTGTGGCGGTTTTGACGCAGAGCCGACATCTGCCGGAATCATATCCCAAGGGCATCGTCGACTCTACTGACTTCATGAAGCATGTTCATTTAAGCAAGGATGACGCGAAAACAGTAGCATCTTACCTTCTTTCGATTCCGGACGAGGATGCCTTTGAGGTAAAGGGTCATGGTGAGGACGAACCGGATGCGATTCCACAAGGATTTAACTTCAAGCCAAAGGCACCCTCGGAGTCGTCGCGCAAAGGGATGGCGGTTTATAAGGAAGCGGGTTGCGTAGCCTGCCACTCCATCGCTGGTTTTGGCGGATGGCGTGGTCCGTCTCTTGATGCAGTCGGCGCAAGATTGAATAAAACTGCGATAGAAAACCGAATTAGCCGCGGAGCTACGGTATTTTTCGAGGGGAAAGAATACAAGCCAAGCGAGTATTCGATGCCCCCCGCAGAGCTGGCACCTGAGCAGATTAGCGACATCACCGAGTTCCTGTTGACCCTACCACAAAAAGCAGCCAAAGAAGAAAATTAGGCTTGCCACCGGATATGGTATCGGCTCCGGAAGTGTTAGCGCGCCGGTTCCAGATGTTTCATATTAGTCGACGTTTTGAAAATTGTGTTTAGCTCTTCCTCGGTGATGGTTTCCTTCTGGAGAAGCAGTTCCGCTCCTGCGTGCAGAGCAGACTCGTTCTTCTCCAAAATATTTTCGGCTCTTTCGTATGCCTGGTGGACCAACTCTTTGACGGCGTCATCAATATCCATCTTGGTTTTTTCACTGAGGTCATGGTTGATGTTGAAACCTAGATTGCCGTTCAAAAAGGGCGACTGTTCCTGCGAATACGTTACCATGCCGGTTTCGTCGACCATTCCATAGCGGGTCACCATGTCCCGAGCGATTTCGGTAGCTTTTGCGAAGTCATCAGACGCGCCGGTGGATGAGTCATGAAAAATTATCTGTTCAGCGGCTCGTCCGCCCATAAGAACGCTCATCTTGTTAAGCAGTTCTTGCTTTGACATGAGAAAGCGATCCTCGATAGGGCGCCGCAAAGTGTATCCCAGTGCGCCTATGCCTCGTGGAATTATTGAAACCTTCTGGACCGGCTCGGTATCTGGAAAGTTCAACGCCACTAATGCGTGTCCCATTTCGTGGAATGCCACGACCTCTCGCTCATGCTTGTTCAACAGTCGATTCTTTTTCTCCAGACCGGCAACGATTCTTTCAAACGCTGCAATCACATCATCTTTGGTTACTGCATTTGCATTTCGGCGCGCTGCCAGAAGTGTGGACTCATTTACCAGATTCGCCAGATCTGCTCCGCTGAAGCCTGTTGTGAGTGCTGCTATCTCTTCAAGCGCGATATCATCTGCAGTTTTTACATTCTTCAGATGTACTTTCAGAATGGCGATTCTACCCACTTTGTCGGGGCGGTCTACTAAAACCTGTCGATCGAATCTTCCAGCGCGCAGCAAAGCCGGATCCAGAATTTCGGGGCGATTGGTAGCGGCCAGAAGGATGACACCACCTACGGTGTCGAAACCATCCAGCTCAGATAACAACTGATTCAAAGTCTGTTCTTTCTCGTCGTGACCTCCTGCTACCGGGCCCATTCCCCGTGCTCTTCCGAGTGCGTCGAGTTCGTCAATGAATATGATGCAAGGCGCCTTCGCTTTTGCCTGTTCAAATAGGTCGCGAACTCGGGCCGCGCCAACTCCGACGAAAAGCTCAACAAATTCCGAGCCGGAAATTGAGAAGAAAGGAACCTTGGCTTCACCTGCTATCGCCCTGGCTAGAAGTGTCTTTCCTGTGCCCGGAGGTCCGACCAGAAGGACTCCTTTCGGTAGTTTCCCGCCAAGCCTGCGATATCGATCCGGTTCGCGCAGGAATGTGACGATCTCTTGCAGTTCTTCCTTTGCTTCATCTACGCCGGCTACGTCGTCGAAGGTGACTTTGATATCTTCCTCCATGTAGACCCTTGCCCGACTTCGTCCGACAGAAAGCAAGCCGCCCGCTCCGCCCTCCTCTCGAACGCCTTTGACGAATCTCGAGATTAGAAACCAGATAACCAGCATTGGAAGAACAAATTGTGCAATGCCAAACCAATTATTATCCTCTGGCTCTGCGGAATATTTCAAAGATTTTGATTGTTCGAGCACCTTAAGGATGGGTTGGTCTATTGCGACTGTTTTAAACTTTGTTGTCTTTTCTTTGCCTGAAGTATTTGTTGACAGTGTGCCTGAGATCTCTCGGCCTTTCACGGACACTTCGATGACTTTATCGTTTTTCAAAGCGTCTAAAAACTCGCTGTAGCGAAGATCCTTGTATTGCGCAGTTTGAAAAATGTAAGCCAGAATAATTAGAACAAGCCACCAGACCAGAAAATATTGAAAGCCGTCCAGTGGGGCTTCCTTTGTGGGGCTTTTATCCTTCTTGATTTCAGGCAATGGTCCGACCTCAGAGTTACATTCCTCTTATTGTCGCGTGGGACCGAGAACTACGCATCAGCCTGACAGTCCATGTGCAGTCAGTCTTTGGGTGGATTGCTCCTCTATTACTACCAGGCACGCTACGCATGAGGATGGAAGCATTATTTCGTCATATAAGGGATCATATGCTTATTGACGGAAAGGACACGAGATGGACGATAAGAAACTGAATCCGAGAAATCCGGTGGTATTGGAGTTCACCTCTAAGCCGGCGGTTGAAGAATTTGGACTTCAGTCCGCAGGGGAAGTGCTGGAGCGGTTTCAATCAAACATGCGGCAAGGTTTGTCGCAAGATTCCGCCGAAAAGTTGCTTGGTAAGTTTGGTCCCAACGAGATTAGTTTCAAGCGATCTGAAAGTCCGCTGGTTCTGCTTTTTCGGCAGTTCAACTCTAGTGTAGTAATACTCTTACTGGTAGCTGCCGGGATATCTTTTGCCACTCGCGATCACCTTCAAGCCGTTGGAATATTAGTGGCAGTCGTGATCAATGCTGGTGTCGGTTTTGCCACCGAATTAAAAGCACAATTTTCTTTAGCTGCTTTGAGGGATATAGCGGCTGCGACAGCGCGAGTTGTCCGATCTGGACATCATAAATTGGTGCCCGCTTCTGAACTTGTCGCCGGTGACATCGTTGTGTTGGAACCTGGGTCGCGAATTCCTGCGGATGTGCGTTTCGTTGAGGCCGCAGCTCTCAAAGTTGACGAATCGATCCTTACCGGAGAGAGTCTTCCTGTTGAGAAGTCCGCCGAGTATGTCGACGGAGAGGCGATCTCCTGCACTCTCGGTTTTCACGGGACGCATGTTCTCAACGGTCGCGCTAGAGCGCTCGTGGTCAAGACGGGTAGAGATACCAGTCTCGGCAAGTTGCAGTGTTCTTTGATGGAGGGGCATTCCGTTCCGACTCCACTGGAGGTCAAACTGGATGAGCTTGGTAAGCAACTTTCGATTTTAACGGTTGTCGTTTGCGTCGTTATCGGAATTGCCGGTTTATTGATCCAGATCGATTTATGGTCGATGCTGGAAACAAGCATCGCACTGGCAGTGGCCGCAATCCCGGAAGGATTGCCAGTGGTGGCAACTCTTGCGCTCGCGATTGGTACGCAGCGAATGGTCAAAGCCGGTGTTTTGATTCGACAGCTTGCGGCTGTAGAAACTCTTGGCTGCACGACCGTAATATGTACTGATAAGACTGGAACTCTGACCGAAAACAAGCTCTTAGTTACCGACATCTTCATCGATAACCGTGAAATCAAAGTCACAGGATCTGGTTATTCTCCGGAAGGACTTATCACCGAATCTGGTGTCACGATTTCAGAAGATGAACTTTTGAATGCCTTGCTTACGGCCTCGGCGCTCTGCAATGATGCGAGACTGGAGCAAAGCGAGGACTCGGGCAGTTGGAGCATCGCGGGCGATCCTACCGAAGGAGCGCTGCTTGTTGCTGCCGCTAAGTTTGGACTTGATCAAAGGCAGCTGAGGTTGAGCTATCCCCGAGCGGCGGAAAGACCGTTCGACCTGGTGCGAAAAAAAATGGCAACTGTTCATCATGTTGGCGGCGATCGATATGTTGTTTTCGTCAAAGGTTCTCCGGAGCGAATGATCGAAGACTCTGAGCGCTTGAACAAAGCAAGCGGCGTCGAGGTTTTCGACAGGGAAACAAAACGTCAGTATTTAGAGCGAAATACTGAATATGCGCGCCAAGGATTGCGCGTACTCGGCATCGCGAGGAAGGAAATTAATGGAAACATTGAAGGCGTCGATTTGGAGTCCGACCTTGTCTTTCTTGGTCTCATCTGTATGCGAGACCTGCCACGAGAGGGCGTATCTCAAGCGATCTCCGAGTGCAAGGACGCCGGTATAAAAGTGATAATGTTGACAGGCGATCAAGTCGATACCGCCATCAGTGTGGCACGCGATTTAGGTATCGAGCATGGTGCGGAGGCGCTGACTGGCGATACCCTGAAGAGTTTACCCAAGACTGAGTGGGCTGGAGCGTTGGCTAAGACAGGTGTTTTGGCTCGGGTTACGCCTGACGTTAAACTGGATGTGGTCAAGGCTCTGCAAGCGCAAGGAGCAATTGTGGCGATGACCGGGGACGGAGTCAACGACGCTCCTGCTCTTCAACAAGCAAACATTGGAGTGGCAATGGGGCTTTCCGGCACGGACTTAGCGAAGGAAGCCTCTAATATGGTGATTACCGACGATAATTTCTCAACCATCGTCAAAGCCATAGAACAGGGGAGAATCATTTATGACAACATTCGCAAAGCCATCTGTTATTTGCTTACAGCGTCTGTTGCGTCAGTCATCACTATTGGCTTAGTTTTGTTCACAACCGGGTCGCTCGCCCTGAATCCTCTCCAATTGTTATGGTTGAACTTAATCATGCACGTATTTCCGGGATTGGGGATCGTTTTGCAGAAGGCTGCTCCCGGCACCATGCAGCGTCCTCCCAGAGATCCGGCAGATAAGCTTGTGGGTTCGTTCGAACTGTCTGAAATCGTTGGACGTGCTTCTATGGTATCGCTGGCGGTATTGGTGTCAGTGCTCGGTTTGAAAACATCGGCAGCGAGTGTGCTTTCTACTGCAGCTTTCGCAACGGTATCGCTCGCGCTTTTGTATCAAGCCTGGAACTGGCTATATATCACTGCTGATGCACGGCCCGAATTCTCCCCGATTAACCAGCTCATGTACGCGATGATGGCGCTATCGTATGGCCTGGTTTTTGCTGCAATTTATGCTCCACCGCTTCAAGCTGTTCTGAACACGGTTTCGCTGGATGGTCCGACGCTCTGGTTTACCCTACAGACATCTACCGCTTCTATACTTGCTTCCCTAGCGTTCTCGATACTCCATTCATTAGTGCGGCGCAGAATGGTTGCGAAGTCAAAGTCGGTTGCGTGACCTCAACGGATATGTAACCGTCACCAATAGAAGCGAATTTAGCGACCAGTCACGATTATCGGTTTTGATTCCAGGGCAGCTTGCCGATCAGCATTCCGAGGGCGCAGCTATTAGTTAAGCCGGAGAGAATCATGCCTAGCGCCGCCACTATAGAGATCCAGATGAAGGGCGGAAAAACTACGTAAGCCAGGGCAATGCCAATCAAGACCAGAGAGCCGGCTGCTATTCTAACTTGTCTCTCTATCGATGGTACTCGTGTGCCGTCATTGTAAGTTTCACAATTATCTTTCTGAGTATTCATGAGCGTCTCCGATTTTTCTCGAGCTGTACTTCTAATCGTTTATATCGTGCCTCTGAACTATGTGGTTTGCCCGGCACCAACCTCTTCTTTGAAGTCTTCGATATGCACTGTCACATCTACAACTCCTTCTATTTTTTCAATCAAGACCTTCTCTACCTCTGAGGCAATCGCATGACCGGCGGCGACCGAAAGGTAGGGCGATACTTCGACGTGCAGATCGATGAACATATGGTCTGAAGCCCCTCTGCTCCTGATTGCGTGGCAAGCTATCACTCCTGGAACCGCCAGGACTAATTTCTCCACTGCAGCCGAATCGATGACGACAGCGTCGACTAAACTGCCAAGATTACGACTGATGATCGTGAAGCCTGCGTGGACGATGACTCCGACAATCACAACTGAAGCGAGCAGGTCCATCCAGTAGAGGTTGAAACGGGCCGCGACCACCGCAGCAAGAACGCTGAATGAGACATAAATGTCGGACATTGTATGCTCGGAATCGGCATGCAACAGCTGTGAATTCAATTCCTTGGACTTGATCTTTTCATACCTGCTGACGAGGAAGTTGATGAAAATTGTGGCTCCTATCACCACATACGATACCGATGTCACATGAGGAACTGCAGCTCCGAATAAACAACGGTCGATCGCGGTTGTGATTATGTGGAGACCGGCAAAGAAAAGCAGAAAGGAAATGCAAACTGAAGCAAGCGCCTCGAATTTTCGGTGTCCGTAAGGATGACCGTTATCGGCCGGCTTGATTGCTACGCTCAGCGCTATGATGCCGACTATATTGGACGATGCATCGAGGAGCGAATGGAAGCCGTCTGCGGTCATGCTCAGAATGTTGGAGGATGCGCCGCAAATTAGTTTTGCAATTGCGACAATCAGATTGAGACCGAGCGTTTGAATAAATACTCGCCGAGCGGCCCGCATATTGCTTGACTGATCGCAGCGTTCGTTCTGTACAGTATCGCAAGACATTTATCATACCCAGGTGATAACTATAAAAATTCTGACAGCCTTGTTATGTTAGGGCATCAGCTAAAATACTGAAACTCGATTGGCCGAACGATTGATGTAGTTTTCGATTTTCAATTTAGAATGGTCTTAAGCGCGAGCGGAATCTTTACACTGGGGAGATGCAATTGAATGAAGACGGCAAAAATTCTGGTTCTCAGTCTCGTTTCGGGACTTCTGGTGACCAGTATGACCCTGGAAGTATTGGCCAGTTCTACATCCAGTAAGGTCGTTAAGCCAAAAATATACAAACCGAAGCCACAAAGTCCACTTGCTGCTAAGGGCAAAGAATTCTTCGAGAAAAACAATTGCGCGGTTTGCCACACAATTTCTGGTGATGGTGGATGCCTGGCGCCGCCTCTCGATGGCATTGGTAGTCGACGCTCTCAGAAATTTATCAAGATTAGAATTACCAGTGGCTCGTCGCAAGAGACTAAATTTGCTGAACTCTATGGAAAAACAGAGCTCATGCCTCACGTCCGAGTTCCAGCTGCGACAGCTGAGGCGATTTCTCAATATCTCCTTACCTTAAAGGAGCCCGAGCGTGGCTTCAAAATAATCGGTCACGAGGACAAATCCGATAGTTCCATCTCTCCTCCCGCGCAGGGTAGCGTTGATGATAAATCCGTAGCTAGAGGACGAGCACTGCTTAGCAGCAAAGGCTGTCTGGCCTGTCACTCGTTCGGTAATCTCGGTGGAACATTTGCAGTTAAGTTTGATGGTGTGGGAAGTCGGCTGACCGTCGATGCCATCAAAAAGCAATTGACTAATGCTCAGCTGCTGACTTTGGAGAACGACACCGAGTATGGCGCTCGCGGGACTACAATGCCGCCTCTTGACCTGACGGATGATGAAATTGCGGACCTGACGGCGTATCTAGCCTCTTTAAAATAAGCGCCGCAAATAGTCCGACGGATTGATGCCAACACGCCTCGACTGTAGCAGGATTGAATGCATGCGGAGGAGGTCTTCAACATGCATAAATTATCCATACTTTTAGGACTGACCGGTTCTGAACAGTCTAAATACGCCGCGGAAGTGGCGTGGTCAATTGCAAAAGACAACGATGGTCGTGTGACAGCGATGCACGTTGTCGATACAAGAATGGCTTGGGAACTGCTGCGAAACGATCGCCCGGGATTCGTCGGAAGTGGTGTATATGTCGAGGCGTTCGAACAATTGTCCAGTTCACTGGAGCGCATCGGACAAACTGTAATCGAAAAGTTTGAGGCTGTTGCGGCCGGGCAAGAGGTTCCAACTAAAACCATTCTGGCTCAGGGAAGCCCGGTCAGTAGAATGTCAGAGCGAGCCGGAGAGTTCGATCTCGTCGTGATCGGACACCAGGCGCGCGACCCCCGCTGTAAGGAAGCGGAACATTGCAATTTCATTCGGTACGCTGTTGCCGAAGGGTTGGCTCATGACTGTCCGCGTCCGCTATTGGTAGTACAAGACAAAGTGTATCGCTGGTCATCGATGTCTATACTGGTCTCGGTCGATCACATCAACTTTAGCTACATTGCCGCATGTCGGAAGATGGCTGATACGCTCGGGCTTCAAACCAAGCTGGTGATTCTTGCTAGTGGAGAACGAGAGGCTTCACCTGTTGCGATTCTAAATGACCTTCGGTCCTCGCATACTGAGCTCACCGATGTGGATATTTCTGTGGAATTTGTTCAAGGAATTGCGATGGAAAAGCATTCAAGCCCCTGGCGACATGAACCCATCGACCTTGAATGGACTCCCGATCCAGAGACTCTGCTTGTCATTCCAACCAGGAAAACCGGCGGTCACCGCATCACCGTATTTGATACCACCCCGGATGCATTCGTGCGGTGTCTTGGTCTTCCGACCATAATGATGTGGCCGGAAGAGCACACTGAGTTCGATGTGAAGATGCCGGAAGAAAGAGCCGCAGCAGCAAGATAGCAGGCTCGAAGGTTTCCCCAATCATCCCAAGGGACGATGAAACGCGTCTGCGCGTTGGCTATCATGTAATCACGGTGAATGGATGGAGTTTGACGCCACCAGGAGCCGAGGGGATGGTTCGAATGAATCGATACGCCGATTGCTTAAGAACGAAACCCGCCCGATGCGCATGCTAGCCACCGTTTCGGGAAGCTCACGCAGAGCACCAACAGGCACCACTTTCCAGGAGTGGTGTTTGTTGTTTCAGGAGCTACGTAGTTGCCACTGAATATGGTGTCGCTGGTATGAAAAATGGAGTACGAGATGGCTAAGCTGATACTCTTGAGACATGGTCAGTCGCAGTGGAACCTGGAAAACCGCTTCACCGGCTCAGTCGATGTGTGCCTGTCGGCTATGGGGCTGGATGAGGCTGTCCGTGCCGGCGAAATTCTCAAAACGATCCCGATAGATTTGATATTTACGTCCACCATGAAGCGGGCTATTGAGACTGCGGACATCGTAACGCGCTCCCGCAGTGGTTGTGAACCGGTATCAGTGAAGCGGAACAGCGCGTTAAACGAACGGAGCTATGGCGATTTGCAGGGAATGAACAAGGCTGAGGCCGCAAAGCTTTTCGGCGCGGACCAGGTGAAGCTCTGGCGGCGTTCGTATGACGTCCGACCTCCGAATGGCGAGAGTTTGAGCGACACTGCTAATCGCACGATACCGTATATGGTGAGAGAAATTATGCCGGAAGTCAAGGCTGGCAGAAACGTCTTGGTTGTCGCGCACGGTAATAGTCTGAGATCGATCTACATGTTCCTCGATGGATTGAGTCGTGAGCAAGTGCTCGAATTGAATATTCCGACCGGAGTTCCTAAGGTCTATGAAATCGACAGTCAGGGGGCAATAACTTCCAGCTACTATCTCGAACCTCGACAATCAGATTCCGGGAATGGCGCGGTCAGCCGGCGAGTTAGTTAGCCAGGGGGAACTCGAGCTTAGAGTTTGCAGTTTAGCAAATATAGATTATTCGAGCCGGCAGAGCTTCTTTCCATCGCTGGTTAGCGCGGAAATTATTAAAATGACAATTCCGCCCAGGATTGCTGGCGTCCAGCCCACAATCGTCAGATAGTCAGGTAGCAATGTGGCCGTCATTTTCAATACGACGGCAGGAAGAAACCAGAATCCAATCAGCCAAATTGGGATGAGAAAAAGCAGTGCTGTTCCAAACGAGGTGATCGTTAGAAACACCGATAATGCGATTGCGAGAAACTCGACCAGCCAGGTTAAAAGCGAGAAAAATATACCTGCTCCGATCGCGTGCAGGAAGTTTCCATGCAGTTGAAAACCGGGAAGCATAGGCAGTAAAAAGTAAAAGGCGCATGCCGTTAGAAGCAAGCGCGTGAGGAACGTCTTCATTGAGTGTTCTCCCTGGGCTGAATTTGGTGCTCTCCATCGGCGGCGTCGGAATTCAAGTCGTAGATTCTCAGTTGCGCCAGCTTGCGCTCCAGGTCTCGAATCTCTTCTTGCTTGCCTTCTTGACTCTGATACAGGTCGATAAGGCTTTCGACTATTTCGCGCATGGCGTACTCGACTACAATCATTTGTTGCTCGACATTTTTTAGACTTGTCTTCAGAAGGCGTTCTGCCTGTCTCAGGTCTCCCTTTTGACTGGCTCTCTTGCTGGCATCGATGAATGCGTTAAAACCGTCTCTGTTGCCGCTCATTTCATATACTCGACTGAACATACTGTTAATACCGGGTGTCTTAGTAATTGCGAGCTAGCAAGCTCCATTTACCTCTTCATTATTGGAGAGATGACCTTTCTGCGCATCAGTAGAATTGTTGATTGTGATGAGTATATGAGCGTTTTCCGAACTAGTCCTGGGGAATGACTTCCCAAGACCTCAACGAGATTTTCCTGGAAAATGGCATCGCAAATCATCCGAGAGGATGATGCCTCAATGTCAGTTTTTCAATACTCTGATATGAGTGGCATTCTGGAGCCGCTTAATTGTGTGCGATTAAAACTGGAAACCTCTTAGCAAGATGGAACTACGATTTCCGAAGGCGCGACTTTTCGCTTACGACAGAATACTGCAGGGACAGCCTTGTAGTTCTGTGCTGGTCAACGCCATCGTCGATGCGGGACTTATCTCTGAGGATTCATTAAAGACGGTAAGCGGCGAAGCCTGCTGTAAGGGACGTTGTCAGTCCGTATCTGCTGCGAAGGGCATCATAGAAGCCTATATGATCGAAAGGCATCAACCGCCGGAGGCTTCGCGATTGGCGCGCACTGCTTTCAAGCACCTCAAGACTGAGTGGAAAGGCTGGCTGACCAGACGGGAAGAGACTCTATCTGCGCAGCAAATCGATGAATGTCGAGAGAATGCACCGGTCGTCCTCGATCTCTTGCTTCAGCAGTTGATGAAACACTAACTTCGATGGGGCGGCGCCGACAGGACAAGTCGGCTGTTCAAACTCGAAAAGTCTGTTAGTCGTTGCTCCGTTATCTTGCATTTGTTGTGCAATCTCGTACAGAAAGCTAAGCATGCGGATCGCATCGTAATCCTGCCACCATATGCGGTTTCTTGAAAATTGTTCCATAAGGTTTTACTCCTTGTACGAAACACTCCTCACTAGCCATCATGCACGGCACGAAGCGCCGACAACTCTTTGCAAAGTCGTCCACGAGGATGACTCCAAATAATCCCTGGTGCGTATGCGAAAGAGCGCTCTCGTGTGTTGGAATAGTCAGAGCTCAACGTCAAGCAAAAACAGGAGGCGGGCATGAAGATCAAAGTGATACTTTGTAACTGCAAGGGATTGTGTCCATCCTTCAAAGATATCGATATGAATAAGCTACCTTTCGAGTGTGAGTCCGAACTCGACATTGAATTTGTCACTCTCAGCCCGCAGACATGTGGTGCGGGCGGCAATAAGGTGCTCCTGGATCTGATGAAGAACGCGGATGCCGATACCTATATACTGTCCGGCGCCTGCGCTCCGGAAGCCCAAAAGAAGTTGTTCAGGCGCGTAATTCGCGAATCCGGCTTCGACCCGAAACACTTCATTGCGGTGGATATCCGCGAGACCAACAATGATGGAGCGCTCCTAAGACTCAAGGACACGACCGAATTTGTCCAGGAAAAGGGTGCATGTCCTTGTGAATTCGCCGCCGGACCGTGCCCGGAAGAAATACCGATTGAATTCGAACATCGCTAAACATAGAAACTTCCTGCGATTACAGGCAAGATTCCGGGCGACTTGACACCTCTAAAACATTTCGATAATATTGGAAATATAAAAACGAGCAAAGCAGACTCGGCTTTCTGCCTTGGCTCATTAATCACGTTTGGAAACAGGCTACTTGTGCGCAGGGACCCTTAGTCGGGCTGGCAGCGGCGAGCTTAGCAAGACTCTAGGTCTTCCGCCAGCAACAAATCTCGAAGAGGGGCTGCAATTGAAGGTTTTATTCATCTGTGTAGAGAATAGTTGCCGGAGCCAAATGGCCGAAGGCTTCGGACGACTGCTGGGACTTGAGGCTGATAGCGCCGGTGTAAAAGCCGGCGCCGGCGTCAACCCCGAGGCTGTAAAGGTCATGGGCGAAATTGGCGTCGACATATCGAAGCAGTACTCGAAGGCAATCGACAACGAAAAGCTCGGCAACTACGATGCAATTATTTCAATGTGCTCCGTAAAAACTGCCGACTTCTGTCCCTCAACTTTTATTGGCACGCAAGACAATTGGAACATTGAAGATCCTAAAGGGCAGCTGCCAGAGGTATTCCGGCGGGTGCGTGACGAGATAAAGTCAAAGGTCGAAGAACTAGCTAAAGAAAAAACAACCCGACGTAATTGAAGAAAGGAATTCGTAAGCAATCCAGTTCTTTCTAAATTGCGCAGAGATGCTCTGTGGTTGGCAGATTTTGAAAGCTCACTCGCCGCCTTCTTGAACAGGTCATTTTAGAGAAAATAGAACGCTGGAGGCGTCGTAAATGTCCGGACAAGCAGAAGCTAAAGAAGAAAACAAAAATTCTGAGGCGGCTATCGGCTTCTTTGAACGCTGGCTGACCCTCTGGGTTTTTCTCTGCATCGCTGCAGGTATTATTCTTGGCCAACTTCTGCCTGAGCCAGTCAAGTTCATTGGGTCTCTTGAAGTTGCCAGAGTGAACATTCCGGTAGGTTTGCTGATCTGGCTGATGATCATACCAATGCTTTTGAAAATCGACTTCGGTGCTCTAGGACAAGTGAAGGAACATTGGAAAGGCATAGCTGTAACGCTGTTCATAAACTGGGCAGTTAAGCCATTTTCCATGGCTCTTCTTGCATATGTATTTATTCGTGTTCTTTTCGCGCCGCTTTTACCTGCGGATCAGCTCGATAGCTATGTCGCCGGTTTGATTCTTCTTGCTGCTGCACCATGCACCGCGATGGTCTTCGTCTGGAGCCAACTCACAAAGGGCGATCCGTACTTCACTCTTTCGCAAGTTGCCGTAAACGACGTCATCATGATCTTTGCGTTCGCGCCAATTGTCGGGCTTCTGTTGGGACTTTCTTCAATAACTGTGCCGTGGGACACGCTGCTCATGTCTGTTGGACTGTACATCGTGATCCCGGTCTTTATTGCACAAGCATGGCGAGGTGTATTGTTGAAATCAGGGCAGAGCGCGTTTGATAAAACTCTCGCGTTCCTTCAGCCAGTCTCGCTCTCTGCATTGCTTATTACGTTGGTTCTATTATTTGCATTTCAGGGAGAAGCAATACTAAAACAACCGCTCGTCATCGCGATGCTTGCCGTGCCTATTCTGATTCAGGTTTTCTTCAACTCCTCAGTCGCTTACTTATTGAACAGGAGGCTTGGCGTCGCGCACTCCGTTGCGTGCCCATCAGCCTTAATCGGAGCAAGCAATTTTTTCGAGCTTGCCGTAGCTACAGCAATCAGCCTCTTTGGCTTTCATTCCGGCGCTGCTCTAGCCACCGTAGTTGGTGTCTTGATTGAAGTTCCGGTTATGCTCGCCGTTGTTCGCATCGTCAACAGTAGTAGAAACTGGTATGAACAAGGACTTGCACACAAGTAGAAGGATGATACAGCCTTTGTTTCTGGCAAGCCCATTTAAGCCATCTCTACATTATTGAGAGTGAACGAAAACGTGCTTCCCTTGCCGACTTCGCTATCGCACCAGAGTTTGCCTCCATGTGATTCGATGATCTTGCTACAGAGATAAAGCCCCAGACCCGTACTCGCGTAGTATCGACCTCCGGATGATGCCTGCCAGAATCTCTGAAATAATTTAGGTTTGTCCGCATCTGAGATGCCCTTGCCTGTGTCCGTTACGGAAACTGTTGTCATTTGTTCGTCCTGAGCTAAATCTATACTGATTGAGCCTTTCGATTGCGTGTATTTGAGCGAGTTGTCGATAAGGTTTTGCATTACTCTGCGGATTTCGTCTATGTCACAGATAACCGGAATGTTGCTTTCCGAAGATGTGAACGTCAGGTTAATCTGTTTCTGTTTCGCCAGAGGGGATAGCTCGGCCACTAACGTTTCGATAGAAGCAGGGAGGTCTGTCGGTAGCATGGTCAGCTGTTTCACACCGCTGTCGTATTTATAAACATCAAGCAAGGTGAGCACCATCTGGTACATAGCGTTGTTGCTCTGAAGAATAGTTTCAATAATGCTTCTCTGAGAATCTTGAATTGGACCGAAGTCACCTTCCATCAGAAGCTTCAGAGCCCGGTTCGCGGCCAGGATCGGCGTTTTCAGATCATGCGTGAGGGTCGCAACGAAGTCTTCGCGTTGCTGTTGTAAGCGAACACTATCAGTTACCATCGTAAAGGTTGCCACCAGCGCCGATACCACATCATTCCTCTCCTTGATGGGCCAGATTGCCCAGTCGAAAAACGATTCATGATCGGAATTGAAAAATGTCAATTTAGCGGCTGATGCTCGTTTTGCCACTCCAAAATTGAGGGCTTCTTCCAGGTCCGAACGCGGCAGGTCTTCGCACAATTCAAATATGGATCGCCCAATAATCTGCTCGTCAGAGTCAATAAAATTGAGAAACTCTGAATTTGCCTCTAAGCACTTGAAGTCTGGCGAAAGTCTGACAATGCCGATGGGTGCGTTTTCCACGATGCTCTTGCTGACGGTTCGTTCAGTCTCCAACCTCGAGATCATGTCCTTGTGTTCTCGGATCGCCTGAATTTTGGCGGTGTTATAGGTATCGATCGCTAAGCCCATATCAAAGAATATAAGTTTGGTAAGCGAGTCGACTAGCCGATTTGAGAGTTCAGGATCATCTTTGAATTCCTCCACAATGAGTGTGCGCAGGTACTTGAGTGCTCGGTAGTACGCCCCTAAGTACCAGCGTGTGTCCAGACCAATTCGATAGTGTGTCTTCCCTACAATCAGGCGGTTGTCAACGTACTCACGATCGTACTTGCCGCACGTCAGTTTCAGAAAATATTGGCGCTGTCCTGCCTTGGCTCGGTTTAAGATTTCTTCATTCGGAAAGAAACTAGCGGTGTCCTCGTGAGCCAGAAAGTGGTCGTAAAGGAAGTCCATGAGCCCGTCTACATTGCGAGCGACAAGCTGATCGAGAAGAGCTATGTTGGCCTCATCATCAGGCCCCAGTCCTAGCCACACTTTTCGGTTTTCGATCTCCTCATCAGACATCTCCAGGTGAATGTCAGGAATGGCTGGGTAATTATAGTCAGAGAATCTCGTAGTCGGCTCTGCCATGGCGTTTTGCCCCTTTCCTAAGAAGATGTCGTGCTCAACTCAGCGGGTCGTGATGTTGACATGAGGTGACCCTGACTATTTATTATCGCAATTCGGAAATATAATGGGGTCAGATGGCTGCACTTCTACTACATAATGCAAGGCGAAGTTTTCATGGGCGAATCTCCTGGAAGTAATCAAATCAATGTTCTCCTGGTCGAAGACCATCAGCTCACCCGAATTGGACTGAAAACTGTGCTCGAGCGAACAGATGATATCAAGGTGATCGGCGAAGCCGAGAACGGCGAGGAAGCAATTCGGAAAGTCGGTGAGTTGAAACCTGATGTTGTCCTAATGGACGTGGGAATGCCGATAATGGACGGAATTGAGGCTGTCAATAACATTCAGCAACAGTATCAGAATGTAAACACGATTATGCTGACATCTCATGATAACGAGCAGGATATCTTGGCTTCATTGTCGGCCGGTGCCAGTGGATACTGCCTGAAAGATGTTGATCCGCATCGTTTATATAGTGCCATCAGGGCAGTGAACGGGGGAGATATCTGGCTGGACTCGTCTATAGCAAGCCGGGTAATGAAAATCCAGCAAGCTCGAATGATGAAAGCCGAAACAGGTCACAGTGAGCATGCCAGAGGTGAGACTGCCGTTCAGCATGCTACCGCTGGTGGTGCGGGTGTCAAAAATCAGCCACAGCTGCCACCCCTTCCGGACGCGCTTTCTCCCAGAGAGATGGAAGTACTCTCTCTACTCGTGGAGGGATTGTCGAACCAGGAAATCGCGGACAAGCTGATCATCTCGTTGGCAACCGCGAAAACGCACGTTCGAAACATATTGAATAAGCTTGCTGTCGATGATAGAACGCAAGCAGCTGTGCAAGCGATGCGCCGCGGTCTGGTTTAGTACCGACCGTTTCAATCCGAATTCTAGAACCGTTACTTAGATGGAACCGGAATTCGGCTGTCTTGTGCTTCTTCTCTGGCGATTAACAGGATCGTTTTGATAACGGTATCCTCATTTAGTGAAATGCTGTCTATCTTTTGTTTCACTAAAAATCTGGTGAACTCCGGATAGTCGCTGGGCGCCTGTCCGCAAATACCGATTTTGCGCCCGCGCTTTTGTGCACCAGCGATTGCCATTTCAATCGCTCTGGTCACAGCAGGATTTCGTTCATCAAAAAGTTCGGCCAGACCTTCGTTGTCTCGATCGACTCCCAGAATCAATTGAGTCAGATCGTTTGAACCGATTGAAAAGCCGTCAAATATTTCCGCAAATTCGTCGATTGCCAGGACATTTGATGGCAATTCGCACATCACGTAGATTTCTAAACCATTAGCGCCTTGTTCCAAACCGTTTTTTGAAAGTTCGCGAATGACCTTTTTGCCCTCGGCAACTGTGCGGCAGAATGGAACCATGAGTTTCACATTGGTCAGACCCATTTGCTCGCGCACCTGTTTCAGAGCTTTGCATTCCAGGGCGAACCCGTCTTTATAGTCGGGACTGTAATAACGCGATGCGCCCCTGAAGCCAATCATCGGGTTGTCTTCGCTAGTTTCAAACTGTCGACCGCCGAGTAGATTGGCGTACTCGTTCGTCTTAAAATCAGAGAGTCGCACTATCACCGGTCTCGGATAAAATGCTGCGGCAATTGTCGAAATTCCTTCGGCGAGCTTCTGAACGAAATAGTCTGTTTTTGAAGAATAATGTTTTGTCAGCTCGACTATTTGTTCGCGAGCGTGTTCGTCGGTGAGTTTGTCGAAGCGCGTAAGCGCCAGTGGATGAACTTTAACTTCATTCGCGATTATGAATTCTTCCCGAGCTAAGCCGACTCCAGCCACCGGTAGTTTCGCCAGATTGAATGCTTGGTCTGGATTGCCCACGTTAACCATAACTTGGGTCGCGGTCGACGGGATATTTTCTAAATCCAAAATTTGTTTTTGAAAAGAAAGCTTGCCATCGTATACGATACCGGTATCGCCTTCTGCGCAGCTGACGGTGATCGCTTGACCCTGTTCTAAAACATCGGTGGCACGCTGGGTTCCTACGACGCAAGGCACACCGATTTCACGGCTGACGATGGCCGCGTGGCAAGTTCTTCCGCCTCGATTGGTGACAATCGCCGCTGCCCGTTTCATAATCGGTTCCCAATCCGGGTCAGTCATGTCGGCGACTAAGACATCTCCGTCCTTGAAGTCGACGAGCTCATGCATTGAGTGGATCACGCGAACGCAGCCAGCGCCGATCTTCTCTCCAATTGATCTACCGGATAGAATGGCTTTGCCTTTATTTTCCAGTCTGTAAGACTCAATTGTTCGTCTGTTTGAACTGGAGTATACGGTTTCAGGACGGGCTTGAACTATATAAAGTTTGCCATCGTCACCGTCTTTCGCCCACTCGATATCCATCGCTGTCGAACGACCGAGTCTTTTTGAATAATACTTTTCGATCTGAACCGCCCATTCTGACAGTTTCAGAACATCTTCGTCGCTGATACTAAACCGCTCCTGACGCTCGGGAGCGACATCTATGTTTTTCGTGGTGCGAGATCCGTGTCCGGAGTAAATCATTTGCAGTCTTTTGGTACCGACTTTTCGACGCAAAATTGGTTTAAAACCCTGTTCGAGTGTGGGTTTAAAAACTATGAATTCATCCGGATCGACGCGGCCGGCGACAACATTTTCACCAAGTCCGTAAGCCGACGTAATGAGAACGACGTCGCGAAAACCACTTTCCGTATCGAGTGTGAATATGACGCCTGCTGCGCCACGGTCTGACCTGACCATCTTCTGCACCGCGATTGCCAGCTTGACGGACATGTGGTCGAAACCTTTGTCTAATCTGTATGAGATCGCTCTCTCTGTGAATAAGGATGCGAAGCAGTTTAAACATGCATTTAGCAGTTCAGCTTCGCCGCGTATGTTGAGAAAACTCTCTTGCTGACCGGCAAAGGAGGCATCCGGCAAGTCTTCTGCGGTCGCGCTCGAACGCACCGCGACGTCCGTAGCTTCGCCATACTCTTTCGAAAGTTGTTGATACGCTGCCACTATATCTTTGGCGAGCGCATCAGGAATTCCCGCTCCCTTAATCAGCGATCTCGCTTCTAAGGCCTTCTTATTGAGATCGTCAAGATCGTTTTTGTTCACCGAACCGAGCAACTGTACGAGCTTCTGGCGGATACCGCCCTCGTCCAGCAGCAGCGAATACGCATCGGCGGTTATGCAGAAGCCATTTGGCACGGAAATTCCCGATGATGCCATTCCGCGAGTCATCTCGCCAAGGGAGGCGCTTTTCCCGCCCACGAGCGGAATGTCGTCTATTGACACCTGATTGAACCAGCGAATAAAATTCGACATTTTTTCTCTCCCTTTGTTATCTTCTTCGTACTATTTCGCGAGAATAGCCGCCAGATCCTTTGATGGTTCAGTCACGAGCTTCAGTTGATAGCCTTCCGACAGAGTCTTCAAGATAGTTGGTGTGACGAACGCTGGTGCATTCGGGCCGATGCGAATATCTTTTATTCCTAAGTGAAGCAGTGAGAGTAGTACCGCCACGGCTTTCTGCTCAAACCAGGAAATGATGAGCGACAGCGGAAGGTCGTTTACCGAACAACCAAATGCGTTTGCAAGGGCGGAAGCGATAACGACTGCAGAGTGTGCATCGTTACACTGACCCAGATCAAGCAAGCGAGGAATTCCACCGATGTCGCCAAATTCGATATCGTTGAAGCGGTATTTGCCGCAGCCGAGGGTCAAAATGACGCAGTCTTCGGGTACTTGCTCTGCAACTTCGGTAAAATAATTTCGTGCGAATTCGGCTCCATCACAGCCGCCAATTAAGAAGAAGTGTTTGATTTTTCCTTGCTTCACCGCTTCAATAACTTTATCGGCGACGCTCAACACTGCATGGTGTCCGAATCCGACCGTGATACTTTTCTCCGGCTGATCGTCAGGGAAGCCCGGCAATTCAAGCGCTTGTTCGATCAATCTAGAAAAGTCATACGCTGCGACTTTCGGTATGCCTTCCCACCCAACAACATCTATGGTGTACAGCCTGTTTTTGTAAGACTCGGCAGGTGGTTTCAAACAATTAGTCGTCATGACTATAGGACCCGGGAATAGCTCGAATTCTCTCACCTGATTTTGCCAGGCTGTTCCGTAATTTCCTCGCAGATGCGGGAACCGTTTGAGAACCGGGTATCCATGCGCCGGCAGCATTTCTCCGTGAGTGTAAACGTCAATGCCTTTATCTTCTGTTTGACGCAATAGCTCAAGCAGGCTTCTCATATCGTGTCCTGATACGAGGATGCATTTACCCTTCTTATGGGTTGTGAGAACCTGCGTCGGTACTGGAGAGCCGAGTGTCTCCGTATGAGCCTGGTCCAGCAATTCCATGACCCGCAAATTCATTGCACCTGTTTTCAAACAAAGATCCAACAAGCGCGATTCATCAGGTTCTTGCTCGGCCAGGCAGGCGAGAGACTCGTGCACAAAAGCGAAGACTTGTTCGTCAACATAGCCGAGCATTGCGGCGTGATGCGCATAAGCCGCCATACCCTTGATTCCGTAAACTGCCATTTCACGTAGACCAGTGAGGTCCGGTCCCTGATCCCTGATGCTGCCGAGGATTGAAATTGTATTGGCGAAATCAAGCAACTCCTGCTTTGTCTTGGGCACAACCCAGACAGCTGGACCTGAAAATTCGCGAGGATTTACACCTCTTGCCTTGCAAGCACACAGATACATTTCATGTGCGCGGTCGCGTAACTGACCAAGGTATTCGATATATTTGACGTGCTCATCCTCGTCGAAGTTGACGTTGGTGAGCGTCATGAATAGGGCTGCCAGTGTGGTCTCGTTAATACGTTCATCAGTGGTTCCCAGGAGCCTGGCTTCATGAGCGTATACGGAAATTCCTTTGACAAGATAGATGATGACGTCTTGCAGATTCGCCGTTTCCGTTGTTTTTCCACAAACACCGAGGCTGGTGCACGCTACACACTGTGCCGTTTGCTCACACTGGTAACAGAACATACTCATTTATAAAACCTCGCAATAGCTCATTTTGTAATCGTCGCAAATCAGCCGCTCCTACGGAATTAGTCGAAAGGATGATTCTTTGCCTGATGAGACTCAGGCGATCAGATACAGACCGCTTTTTCTGAGTCTTTTGGATTTTGTCACTTCGGTCGTGCAATGCGTATGCATTGCAACTCCTTCAGAGACGCTACCAAGCACGAGTTTCTCGAAGCTTTGTTTGCCATGTGAACCGAGCATGATCAGGTCTGCCGGCCACTCTGCTGCATATTCGAGAATCCGCTCTTTCGGATCACCTAATAAAACCTGACCGTTCGCGACCTTTTGCTCGTACTTCGTGTTGATTATGTCTGCCACTGAGTTTATCCATTCTTGATGTTTGCGAACGACTTCATTGAAGCTGTCCACGATGTTCTCAACGGCTAGGGTGTCGTCATCCAAAAACAGACCGGGCCCCAGGTTTGGTACAACGTGAATACAAGTGAATCTGGTGTTTTCAGCCCATGGAAAAGAGAGCACATGGTCCAATAAATGTTTCGAGTGTTCGGACTCTTCGAGTGCTATAAGAACGTTGTTACGCGTCGTGTCAGAAGTCGGTTGCGGTGTAGCGCGTACGATTCGCACCGCACATGGTGCATGAAGAAGTAGGCCACGAGATACGCTGCCTAAGAAGAACCGTTTAACGCCGCTGCGTCCGTGTGATCCTACTACGAGTAAATCTGCAAGCCAATTTCTGCATAGTTTAAGAATTGCGTCTACGGCGAAGCCGTCGAGTATATCCGCGCTGATGTCAGCATCAGGATGTGCAGCAGCCAGTTCCGTCACCGCTTCCTGGACCAGCTCGTTCGCCTTTCGATATTCTCGCAGTTGTACGTCAGGTAAGGCTGTGAAGGGGTGCCACAGGTCTACTGCAGTCGCTACTTTAATTTCCGTGCCCACCGGACAGACCATTGACTTTAGCCCTCTAAGGGCTTCGCGCGAACAGGCAGAGCCATCGGTCGCAAATACAATTCTCATACAAGACCCCTTTCACAATCCAGTGCATTCAGCTCGTGCGTCGTCGCGTTATTTCTTCCTGGGCGATCGTACATCTGGATATAGCATCGCAAAAGTACGAAGATGAGCGCATCATCCCAGCGACGTATTCGTGAGCTCAGGCGTTAAGTAATCCTTAGCGAGACCATGTGGGTCGCGCATGTGTTGCAAGGGTCGTATGCGCGAACAAGAGTCTCCAGATTTGCACGAAGATTGGTTGCAATTTCATCTGATTCTGACGGCAGTAATTGCGAAACCACTTCTTGAATGTCACGTTCTATTCTGTACGTGTTTTGTGCTGAGGGTGTGACCATATCAGCTTTCGACACTTTACCATTATCGTCAATCTCGTAGTAATGGTAAAGTGTTCCCCTTGGGCACTCGACTGTTCCACAGCCACTACCAGCAGTGGCGTCAAGTTTTACGCGTGTATGTTGGCGAGCGTCAAAGGTGTTCCAGACATCCGCAGTTCTTTCCAGTTCAGCTACGATACTGACGGCACGGTGAAACGCTTCCACAATTTCAATCGCCTGCGCCAAGTTATTCCAGATCGTATTGTTATCGCCTTTTGACATGGCACTGGAGCCGTAGATACTCTTCGCCTCACCGGTCAGGAGGCTTCCAAAGAGAGCCAACCTCGCCATTGATCCAACCATTATCGGTTGACCGTTGACGGATGATCGTTTCGCGTGACTATGCGACACCGCTTCTTCTTTAAGGTAGCTTTTGTACTCGTTGACGTCGCATTCGAAACCGCTGGTTGCGCGGATTTTTGTACCAAAGTATCCGTAGTGATCACTTTCGGGAATTAGAGCGAAAAAAATCGGTTCACTGGTTCTCCTTACACTGGGAGGGAACCGCATTAAAACCTCGCAGGTTCGAATTGTCAATTGCAGATTTTCCTGAAGGAGTGATTTGATCTGCAGAAGACTTTCGAGTTGCGGAAAGCTTGAGAAACCGCCGACATGCAAGTTTACGGGATGGAACGGGCGTCCTCCTATAGTGGTTTGAATTAAGGCTCCGATGTTCCGCAAGGAGGTCCATGCTTTAAATTCTTCCGTATGTTCCGAAGCAAACTTATGGACGTTATCGAAACCAAGGAAATCGGGCAATGCAAGTGCATAGATGTGCGTAGCGTTCGACTCAATGATCATACCGAGGTGCATTAACTCTCTAAGGAGAGAAACTGTTGCGCTCGGCGTAAAGCCTGCAATTCGCTCAACCGCTCTGATGGCGGCTATAACGTGTCCGGTGGAGCAAATTGCACAGACCCTGGAAGTTATGTGCGGAATCTCGTCTTGATGATGCCCCACAATCAGTCGTTCGAAAAACCTTGTTCCTTCAAATACATCAAGTTTTACTTGAGTGACTTTGTCGCCTTCAATTTCGACATGCACTGCTGAGTGCCCTTCCACTCGGCATATCTCCGAAATCTCGATCTTTTTCCTGGATTCTTCGTCTGCCATCGTTCCCTAGCTCTTTGCCGTGAGGTTCTTCTTTACTCTCTCAAACAGTTCGTCTGGTGCTCCGAAAGCGAACAAGCGGGACATAACTTCTTGCATGTCGAAGCCCTTCTCTTCCAAAATTGTAGCCATCGCCTCCATCTGCGGTTGCTCGCAAGGTCCCCAACACCCGTAGCATGCTGCACCATATGTGGGGCAAAGTGCACCACAACCGCCAGCGGTGACCGGACCGAGACAAGGGAGATTTTGCTCTATAAGAACGCATGCGTTTTCCCTGAGTTTGCATTCGAGGCAGACTGGTTTGCTGGTGATGTACGGTAGATGGTCTCTCAGCAAGCTAGCAGTCACAGCAAGGAGCTGAGTGGCATTGATCGGACACCCCGACAGTTTTACATCAACTCTAACATGGTCCTGTAGTGGCGTTGCGGGGAGGCATTCAATCGGTGAATCTTCGCCATAGGTTTCGTGTAGGAGTGAAACTGTACTCTGGTTCCGGCATCCTCCTTTTTGAACACACCCCCAAACTGCGCAGTTTCCAACTGCGACAAGCCAGCGCGCTTGCGCTCTGATTTTTAGAAGGCGCTCCAGATCGTGTGGTTGACTAACGCTTCCTTCTACAAAAGCGATATCCACGGGGCGATCGTCGTCGTTTGCACTTTGCGCAAATGGGAAACTGGCAACGCGAACGTACGGAATTAGCTGCTCCAGGTTCTCCAGAATGACGAGCAATTCGCCTGCGCAACCGGTTAAACCGTGAACGGCGATTGATGGAATGGTCTGGGATCTTTCCTGCCCTTTGCTCATGTTTGAATTTAGCATTCAATAACTTCCGGTAAGAAACGAAGAGTGTCCATGCGAAACACTGGACCGTCTCGACAAGTAAACGTGCCGCCTACGAAGCAATGTCCGCATTTGCCAACTGCACACTTCATGTGCCGCTCGATAGAAAGCCAGATTTGCGAAGGGGAGAGACCTTTTTGTTTAAGTTCCTCGACAACAAACTTGTACATCACCGGCGGGCCACAGATTGCCGCAACAAAACCAGGGTCGATTTCAGCTTGTTTGATCATGTCTGTGACGCGTCCGAGCTGCCATGAAACAGTTGGGAGGTCGGGACCGATTACCTCTTCAGCTGCGATATAAACTCTCATGTCCGAACGGCGCAGCAGAAGCTTAAGCTCCTGTCGGAAAAGCAATTGCTGAGAATGGCGCATTCCATATATCAATACAATCTTTCCAAAATCTTCTCTGCGGTCGAGAAGGTATTGCCAGAGTGAGCGAATTGGTGCAATTCCTAAACCGCCTGCAATTAGCACTATATCTTTGCCGAGGTAGTCATCGATCGGAAAGCCGATTCCGTAGGGTCCCCTCAACCCGACCCAGTCGCCCTCCGTTAAATTGAAAAGAGCGCCTGTAACCCTGCCGGCCTTGCGAACGCAAAGTTCGAGGGTTCCGTCTGTTCTACCTGAACAAACCGAAATCGGTGATTCACCTACACCCGGAAGCCATAGCTGGACAAACTGTCCCGGCATACATGAGGAAAACTCCCCAGGTTTGTCAAGTAAGAACTCGAACAGATAGTTGTCCTGAGACATAGGCGTGATCGAGCGTAATTTCGCTTGAGTAGGAAGAAACGGAGATTGGCACGGAGTATGGTTATGCATGTTTATCACCATCTGCGGTATCGCACTGGCAGTCACCGCAGCTAGTACCGCAGCTAGTACCGCAGCTAGTACCGCAGCCTCCGGTTTGAGTCTTCTTCTTATCAGTTACCAATATTGACGGTTTTCCTTGTAAGCGCAAGACTACATTCACAATATCGTCGATTCCTGCAGGACAAGATTCCGTGCACCTTCCGCATCCGACGCAGGTCGGCAGTCCATGCGGGTCCTCGAATCCATGCAGCTTGTGTCGATACCAGAATTTCAATCTGTCGACCGGTCCCGGCCGAAAGTTGGTATCACCGGCTACTTTAGCAAAACCGACAAACTGACAGCTGTCCCATTCTCGAACACGTTCGCCTCTATTTGCGTGAAGGCTCGCGACATCAACCATGTCGAAGCAATAGCAAGTTGGACAAACGGGAGTGCAATTACCACAACTCAAGCAGCGATTTCCTAAGTCATCCCATACCTGACTGTTCCACTCCATATCCATGATTGCCGGCAAATTTTCGGATTCGAAGTGCGAACTAAAGGCTTTATCGCGCGTTGTCCAAAAGTCTTTGAAAGTTTGATCTTCTTGCGCTTCGGGGCGGGAGAAAAAGTCCGGCATAGATTCAATCAGGTTTAAACCATTCGCTGAATGTATTTGAACGAAATATTTGTCACCAATATCGGTTAAGAAAAGATCGTAGTCCGACGTCGGAGAATCGGTGCCCATGGATTTGCAGAAGCAGTGTTTGTCGGGCATACAAGAAAGACCTACCAACATGGTCGCCTGGCGTCTGGCGATGTAATGCGGGTCTGGCGGTGATGCGGTGTAGACTTTGTCCATTATCCCCAGACCTGCCAGATCGCAAGGATGAACTCCGAAGATGACTTGCTGTTGTGTCTCCGGTTTTACCTCGTGTATGCCATTCTCATCATATGAGAGAATCGGCTCATGCTGCTGGAAGAAGAACTTCTTCGGTGGCAGAATTGTTCTCAGTGCTTCGAAAGCAATCTGAGAGGGTGATTCGATCGATTTAAACGAGAACGACTTTTCTGATACACGAACGGGCGCAAAAACCTTTCCAAAGCTTTTTAACAAACAAAAGAACTGTTCAAATTGCTCTTTTTTGAAAGTAGCGGTCCGTTCCATCTTAACCTCAGTGGCTGTGAGAATGTGCCGTTGCTTCTGCTGCCTTTAAACTCATGGCGCATTTGTCGTTAAGCCACGAGCAAAATCCTTCGATACCTTCACCAGATTTCGCACTTACTTTGAATAGTTCAGCTTTGCTGTTTAAACTTGAAATTGCTTTATGTAGGCGATCGAAATCAAAATCCACCAGTTCCGCTAAATCCATTTTTGTTATCACAACCGCGTCGCAGTTGCGAAAAATGACCGGATATTTCAGTGGTTTGTCATCGCCCTCGGTAACGGATAGCAATACTATCCGGAGATGTTCGCCTAGTGGAAATTCCGCTGGGCAGACGAGGTTGCCGACGTTCTCTATAATGATGAGATCTCCAGCCGGTGATTTGTTCGAGTCTATTAGTCTGCTAATCATCTTTGCGTCAAGATGGCAGCTCCGACCAGTGCTGATCTGCACTGCGTTTATGCCTGCATCTCGAAGTCTCTGCGCGTCGATGTCCCCGACCATATCACCTTCAATGACACCGATTGATCTTTCCGATCTCAGTTCGTTCGCGAGTTTTGATATAAGAGTAGTTTTGCCAGCTCCCGGTGCGCTCATAAAATTAACAGCAAAGGCGCCTGCGTGTTCAAAGCTGTGCCGGTTGGCATGAGCGAGCTGATCGTTGTCTTCCAGAATGCGCTTTAGAAGATGTTCGTCTGTACTGTCGTGCATAGAATGCTCCTCCTGCCGACCCATTGATAGAGTACCCGAAATTCCGCAAGTTCTAATCATCCGGTTGGGCTATTTAGAAGCGCGCAAAAGGTGACTTCGCTAACTCATCCCTCGGTTTCAGTTTTCACAGGACAGTAGTTTCTTCACAGGACAATAATTTCAAATCCTTAGCGGAACGGTGGCCGCTTGTGAAATTCTGACGTTAGTAAAAACGAGAGAGGCTAGTGGTACTAAGTGCGGTACCAACAAAAAATAGACGCCGGTTTAACCGGCGTCTTCAGGCTCTGAGTTTCCTCTGGTGCCTGCTGCCCTTGGAATTCCGCTGTGGCTTCTTTCCTTGGGTTTCTCTTTGCTTATATAATGACAGTTTTAATCCCGCTCGCAATCATGCCTGATGATGATTCTTGCTCCTCCGTTGGGATGAATTCGAAGCAAATGTTTTAAATTTCGGGACGCCGCGTCTTGCTCTGCAATTCAGCTCAGCACTTCATCCGTGCGGCTGATGCAGGAAACACCTCTTAGGTGAGAGACTGAACACAGTTTAACTCGCTCGCAGGTGCTTCAGCCATGAAAGAAAAGTCGAAGAAAAGAGGTCACGCTTATAAGGTCCTGGTGGCTGCCCACGACCAGCTGTTCGGGCGTGCATTACTTCAGTTTATCGAAAGCCATCAATGGCCGGCTAACACCCAGTTCCATGTCCTTCATGTGATCGAAGATAATCCATTGAAGAAACCGCTTCTTCTGCCGCAGGATGTTTTGGATGACCTCACGGAAGAAGAAGAGTTAGCGGGTATGGATGTTTTAAACTTCATGGCTCGTCAAATATATTCTTCTCTAACCAACGTTCGTGTGGCAAGACACTTAGTCAGAGGTGATGCGGCTCATGAAATTTTGAAGCTTGCCAAAGGCTTGCCAGCCAATATGATCTGCTTAGGCTCCCATGGACGGGCTGGATTCGAGCGCCTTATGCTTGGAAGTGTTGCCACCGCAGTGGTCGCACACGCTCCTTGTTCAACCGTGGTATTGCGATTGTCTGAAGCGCAGAAAACGGAATTCGCTCAGTTCGAGTTCAATGAAGCGGATATACCCGAGCGCATGAGGGATGAACTTGAGATTCAAATCGAGCATTCGGCTAGTAAGTAGATTTAGATACGATTAGGAGAGAAAAAGATGAAGGTTATTGTAGCTCTTGATGATTCGCCTCATTCTCGGGATGTTATTACTGCTGTAACCAGGCGCGCCTGGCCTGAGTTTACCCAGTTCAGAATATTAACGGTCGTCGAGCCTATTCAAAATTTTGACGACCTTGATGTTACCGGATCTGACTTCAAAGCGCAGCGAGAAAAGGCTGCCGACAAATTTTGCGGTTTGATTCGAGAGCAGCTTGAGTCCTCTGTTCCGGGAGCGATTGTGCACTATGAAGTGAAACACGGCACTCCGGCAGGTGAAATAATAAACGCCGCCGTGGAGTGGCCGGCTGAACTGATTATTCTTGGTGCTCACGGGCAGAGAGGATGTCCTACGAACTTAATGGGAAGCGTTTCTCGTGCCGTCGCTCACCATGCTCCATGTTCAGTCGAAATCGTGCGCTCTAAAACATCTGCAAAAAGCAAGTCAAAGGAAAAAGCTGGTGCCAGTGTTGATTGCTAAACCCGGGAGCTAGTCTCATTACAAAAGTGCCATGCATTTGATCGCGTCACCGACTGTTGCCGGTGACGCGTATTTTTCTCAAACCCCCTTATCTATTGGCGAAGGCTTTCTCGTCCAGAACTAACGAATCGGCCATTCTCGGAACTTCCGGGTGTAGCGCAAATTTCTCTCGAATTTTTTCAGATAGGAGGTTCAGAGCATGGCTCTCTCCATGATTCAAAATCACGAGAGGTTTCGAATCAGCCATCGGCGCGAGCCATCGCAACAAGTCGGATTGACCGGCGTGCGCGCTGAAGCCACCCAACGATGCGATTCTAGCGCCGACCGAGATTGTATCTCCCATAATTTTGACCTTTTTCGCTCCTTCGACGAGTAGTCTTCCTAAAGAGCCTTTGGCCTGATATCCAACTATGATTACGTAGCAGTTTTGCTTCCAGAGATTATGTTTCAAGTGGTGAACAATTCGACCTGCGTTGCACATTCCAGCGCCGGCAATTATTATGCACGGCCCATCGACTGCGTTCAACGCTTGCGATTGCTCTGCCGTTTCGCAGAGCTGCAAAGTTGATAGGTCCTTTCGCAGTTGCCCGGAACTCAGGAGCTCAGATATTTCAGGGTCCATTAGTTCCGCAAAGTCCAGATAGATCTTGGTAGCGGCGATAGCCATAGGACTATCCAGGTAGATAGGGATTGGCGCCACAATGTCGTTGCGAAACATCTCTGCAAGGTGATAGAGAATGCTCTGGGTTCTGCCGACCGCGAAGGAGGGTATCAAGATCTTGCTTCGCGTTCGAATCGCTTCCTTAATGATCGCTTCAAATTCTGATACCGTATCCGATACTGTGCGATGGTCTCTATCTCCGTATGTTGATTCCATGATAACGGCATCAGCATTATTGATTAGGGCTGGATCGCGCATCAAGGGAACGTCGAATTGTCCCAAATCGCCGGAGAAAACCAATTTCTTTTGCGTTCCATTAACATTTGCAGTAACAGTGATGGAGGCGGAACCAAGGATGTGACCGGCCTCGTAGTAACGCACATTCAATTCGTCGTTAATCGAAAAATCTGCCCCAAGCTCGACTGGGTGGAAATGAGAAAAGACCTGCTCGACATCGTGCATATTGAAAAGTGGTTTTAAGCCTCTGAGACCGGCTCTTGCTCGTTTTCGATTGAGTCTTCCTACCTCATTCTCCTGGATGTTAGCGGCATCGGCTAGAATTATTTTTGCTATCTCGATTGTGCCTTTGGTTGCGTAAATCGGACCGCGGAAACCGGTCCTCATTAAAAGCGGTAGTCTGCCGCAATGATCCAGGTGCCCGTGAGTGAGGAGCACCGCATCCAGTGTCTTTGCTCCAAGGTGAGGGGGGATATTGTTTTTCCGATCGAGATGATCGCGACCCTGGAACATTCCGCAATCCACTAGTATTCTACTTCGACCATGCTCGAGCAGGTTACAGGAGCCCGTCACTTCATTTGCAGCACCATACAGTGTTAGCTTCATCTAGACCTCGGCATCATATACGGTACTAACCTTGTTAAAGATTTGAGGCATAACGCTCTCGAACATAGTTTCGCCTATTGTCAGTTTACCCCATTCGACCGGTGAAAACATCAATCCATCGAGCTATCAAACAGTGGTCGGTTTCTTCATACAAATGGATGAGGCGCTGATGCGTTAAATCACTCACAATATATCCAGACGTCTGCCGAAACATTGAGTGCGTTTTTCGGCTCGCTGGAGCGTTCATAAGAATGACCGAAAGTCCATTAATCAGTCGAAGCATTGACGTTGACTATTCTACGGTGGCGATTGCCCGAGATGGTCGACGAATTATTATTAGAGCAATCCGTCCAGACGATAAAGTTATTTTTGAAGATGAACTCCGGCATCTCAGTCCGGAATCAAGGTATTTTAGATTCTTTACACCGAAAACCGAGCTAACTGCAAAGGAATTGAAGTATTTTTCGGAGCTGGATTTTGTCAATCATGTTGGACTGATTGCACTGATCCAGGACAATGACACTTTTGTTGCGGCTGGAACAGGACGATACATTGTTTGCCCAGCTAATGGAAATGGACCGAGCGCAGAAGTCGCCTTTGAGGTGAAAGAGGAATTTCAAAATCTTGGCATTGCTACTATTTTACTTCGCGAACTGACTTGCATCGCGTCTAAATCCGGCATCAAACAGCTCGTGGCGTTTGTCCTCAACACGAATTCTAAGATGCTCTCGGTCTTACGTAAGTTTCACTGGAAGTATCAAAGCCACGGCGGTTCCGCCGGTGTCATGACTCTCAGCAAAGAAGTTAGCGACAGTGAGTCGGGTGATATCCATACTCCCTCACAAAACCATTCCGAAGGATGAGGCGAGCCAGTCTTGAAGCTTCCATACTAATAAAAACGCATCGAGTCGCTGATTGGGGAGACCCAGTCTTAGTTTTCAAAAGAGGAAAAACTGAAATGCAAGTCAATTCAAACTTGAAAAATCGAATGGACGCGGTATGGATTCCTGCCGGCGGTGTCACGCTCCGAGGTGATTTATGCGTTCCTCCGCATGCCAGCGGAATAGTTGTTTTTGCTCATGGCAGTGGCAGCAGCCGGCTGAGTCCGCGAAACCAATATGTTGCCAGAGAGCTTGAAGAGGCGAATGTCGCTACACTGCTAATCGATTTAATGACGGAAGACGAGGAGCGTGACGATATTGATACCGGTCATCTGCGGTTCGATATTGCTATGCTTGGTGACAGATTGGTGGATGTCATCGATTGGTTGACTGTCAATGAGCGCACATCTGGTTTAAACATCGGACTTTTCGGCGCAAGTACTGGCGCTGCCGCTGCAATACATGCGGCGAATAGAAGAAGCAAGTGGGTCAGAGCTATTGTTTCTCGGGGCGGCAGACCAGACCTGGCGGGCCTGGAGTTGAGCGAGCTGACAACCCCAATTTTACTTGTGGTTGGCATGGACGACCGGGATGTTTTGAAGCTGAACAAAAAGGTTTTGAATGTGTTGACGTGTCCTAAACAAATGACATTGATTGAAAACGCGACGCACCTGTTTGAAGAGCCTGGCGCCTTGACTCAAGTCACAGAGGCTGCGAAAAGTTGGTTCTTGCATCATCTTACTTAAGGTCACTGTTTGGAAGGAAACCTGGTGCCGTATACGGTGCCCGGCTACAAATTGACGAGCAGTTCGACAGATCGTACTGCTCGTTTTCGTTTCGTTTCCACTTCTAATTAAGCTGACGGGTGTTGTAGCCACCGACGTTTAAACAAGCCTCTCATTAAGTGCGGAGACCCACTAGGTGAGGCTTGTCTTGTAGGCAAAATCTGGGAACCTTCCGGGTTCGTTATACTTCCGTGGAACTGGTACTGCCGGTTTCACATTCTTTTGCTTTGTCGGTGTTTTATTTTCTTTTCTTTCAGAAGCCGGGGGCCGATCGTCGGGACGCAGTCGCTCTCTTACTTCTTCCAGTCGGTCTTGCATCTCCTGGGTCAGGGAATGATGACTCCCAAGAGAAAATTCGAAAGCTTCTAGTGCCTTTTGAAAGTACTCGACAGCTAACGTTAACTTATCGAAGTGCTCATAGTAATCGCCTAAATTAGAAGCTGTGAAAGCGTAGAAGAGACTTTTGACGCCCTTGCTTTTGCTGAAGGCGTCTAGCGATTGTTTGTAGTGAATTTCCGCGGACTCAAATTTCCCCAGTTTCAGCTCCGCATAGGCGAGGTTGTTAAGTGCAACACCGGCGTCAACGCTATATTCTCCATTCGCTTTCTTCACGAGCGGTAGAGCAAGGTTTAAATAACTCAGTGCTTTTTGATAGTTCTCTCTTGCTCCGTAAATCTCAGCCAGCTGAACGTAAATTTGCGCATAGGTTTCTTGCGGAAACTGATACCCTTTCAATATCTGGAGGTGAACCCTGAGCACCTTCTCCTTTGATTCATTGTCACCGGTTTCTTCGAAGAGTCTTTCCAGAAGGCTGATTGTCGTCAAAGCCCTCACGGGGTCGTTGCCAATTTGATCGAGGCACTTCATGAGGTCTCTATGCGCATCTTTGTAGAGTTTCTGGTCGAGCTCTTTGGATGCGGAGTAAAAATTGTGGAGCCACTGATTGTCGAGCGGTTTGCCTACGCTGGCAACGCTGCTACTCGTCCACGTAATGCAAAGTGCGACGGATAGAATAATTGTGTTCCTGAATGTGCGGCAGCTCGGCAATTTCATTTGTGAACCCTTCTTACTTTGTGATTATGACGGCGTTGTAGACTTCACGAATCGGCTGGAAGGATGAGTTCATTAAGCTACTGTTTCTGACTATCCATCTAACGATCATCCTTAAGAGTGGTTCGGTTTTATTCCTAAATTGCTTGAATTAGATTATGGCGCTCGGTAGTGTCTCAACCTCGAAAACGGGAAGGAGCGGAGATGAAATTTCTGGACAGAGCCACAGCAGGAAGACGGCTAGCCAAGGTCGTATCTGAACGCAAAAAGACATTCCCGAGCGGGCAGGATGGCAGTGGTGAAATTATCGTCGTGGGTCTTCCTCGAGGAGGGGTTCCCGTAGCGTTCGAGGTTTCCAAAAGTTTGAATTGTCCACTGGAAATCATCACTTCAAAAAAATTGTCATATCCGGGTCAGCCTGAATATGCCATCGGTGCTGTCTCGTCTGATGGCTTTGTCGTTTTGAATCCAAACATTCCTCAGACCTCCAACTGGCAAGACTACGTTGATGGAGAGCGCACGCGATTACGGAAGGAGACTCTAGCAAATGAGGAGAGACTGTATCGTCTTGCCGGGCGTGAGCGCTGCACCAAATATGATGGCAAATGCGTAATTATTGTCGACGACGGTATCGCTACAGGAATGACAGCTATTGCTGCGATTGAAACCGCTAGAGCAAGAGGCGCTGCTGCGGTATACCTGGCGGCTCCGGTGATCTGCCGCGAAAGTTTCTTCGAACTCAACGAACACTGTGATGGCTTGATTGCTTGTGAAGTTCCTGAGGTGTTTGAATCCGTAGGCTACTACTACGTAAACTTTCAACAGACCTCGGATAATGAGGTAGTTGAGGCTTTGCGACAAAAATTACCGCCGGCGTATAATCATGAGGTCCGCGAAAGCTCGATCAACTCCATCGGCTAGCAATGAAACTTCCTTCTAGATCTTTGAAACTTCCGGTCGCACTGTCATTAATCGTGGCAGGGAGTATTGTGCTGTCGACTTTTACCACGGGCAGTGCTGAGGATCTTTACACGCATATGTTGCAGCGACCGATCTTCAATAAAAATCAGTTGGATGAAGAGCAAAAAAAGCCAGTTGAAAACGACGTTGAGATTATGGATCAGTGCGCTGGTACGATGAGACATTATCGTTTTTCTCCCACGGGTTTTGAGCCTCGAAAACCGGATGCGCAAAGTCGCCACGGTAAGCAGCTTTACAAAGAGCGAAATTGCGTGCAGTGTCATGCAATTAACGGTCAGGGCGGCGAATTAGGACCTCCTCTGGATGGAATCGGAGGTCATCGTGGAAAGGAGTGGTTAGTTGCACGTTTGCTCGATCCAGAGAAGCAAATGCGCGATTTCCCTGATGTTTTCGATCGACGAAAAAACGTTATGCCGCATCCTGGAGTTTCCGAGGAGGATGCCTCGGCGATAGCCGACTATTTGTTGACGCTTCCGGAACCCGAGTTGGGCTGGGTCGTTTCATCTCATTCTGTTTCAGCGGATGATAAATCAAAAAGTTCCGATTTTGTTTTTAAAACTTCGGACGCTAGCGCAAGCCGCGGTGCGAAACTGTTCGTACAGCTATACTGTGCTTCCTGCCACTCCACCGACGGCGAAGGAAATAGATCTGGTCCGGATCTTCGCGGAATCGGATCACGTCTGTCTGAATCTGAGCTGGAGCAGGTTCTAACAGGCTCTGCAAAATTCATGACCATGCGCGCGATAACAACGAGCATCGAGAAAGATGAATTGACAGACCTTAAAGCATTTCTGCTGACTCTAAAGTAAGGATAGTCGTTCTCTCAAGTAGATTATGATTTATGACTACCGGTGAGTGGTCTTTCAGTCGCGCTGTTGGATACTGTTTCCTGTTCTTCAGGTTTATCCAGGTGGACGATTGCCACCGAGCACGGTGCATGCGAAATAACCGCCATCGAAACGCTTCCTAAAAATAATCGTCCGATCTCTGTTCGTCCATGGGAGCCCATGACTATCAGGTCTATTGCGTTCTCCCTGGCATAGGCTACCAGATCTTCGTTTGGAAAACCTTCTACGACGATTTCTTCGATATCTTGCTCGGCTAGCTTTTGTTGAATCGAATTTGCTGTTTTGTGTACCAGCTCTCTGGCAGCGGCAAACTGCTTTTCCTCTATCTCATCAAGCAAAGGACCGGGCAGAACGGCCAGGGTTTTGCTAAGCTTTGTCGGTTTGACCACACTCATGATTATGAACCTGGTGTCTGGCTTCCATGTGTGATTTACGACGAAGTTGGTTATGGCTCTGGCGAAGTCAGCCTGGTCTACTGCAATTAAAACCTTCATCCGATTAGTCCTCTGTGACCCTGTTCTATTCATTTTGGCTGAGGGTGCGTTTGACCGCATCCTCCCAAAGATTTATTCCGTTCATGCTAGAGAACCAGATCTGTGCCTAGTGATTGAAAACGATGACGGCCGCTCCTTCGATAGCCCCCTGACGAAGTTTTTCAATTGCATCATTGATACTTTCCAGGTCAAATACCGAAACGTGCGTCTGGATCGTCAGGTTTTTAACGATATTGAAAAATTCTTCGCCATCCTTTCGACAGAGATTAGCAACAGACTTGACGCTTCGTTCGCCCCAGAGAAGTGAATAGGGGAAACTCGGGATATCGCTCATGTGGATCCCGCCGCATACCACGGTGCCACCGGGTCTGGTATCACTGAGTGCTTTGGGCACCAGGTTTCCTGCCGGGGCAAAAATTATCGCGGCATCTAACGGCGTCGGCGGCTTCTCTAATGAAGATCCGGACCACTCGACTCCGAGACTAAGCGCAAACTTTTGCTTGCGCTCGTCACCGGGAGATGTAAATGCGAAAACACGTTTGCCCTGGTGAATGGCAATCGGTGTTATGACATGTGCTGCTGCGCCAAATCCGTAAATCCCGAGATGTTTCTCATCGCCGGCAAACTTAAGAGATCGCCAGCCAATTAGACCGGCACAGAGTAGTGGCGCGGCGTGTTGAGCGTCATAATTTTCAGGGATCGGAAAACAAAACCTGGAGTCTGCGACTGTGTATTCCGAGAATCCTCCGTCTACGTTATATCCGGTGAAGAGCGCATCTGGACAAAGATTTTCTTGCCCTCTGAGACAAAATGAGCATGATAAACAGGTTGATGCTAGCCAGGGAACACCTACCAGGTCGCCAACTTTGAAATTGGAGACACCGCTTCCTGTCTCGACCACTGTACCAACGATCTCATGACCCAGAATCAAATTCTCTTTTGGATTGCTAAGTTCGCCATCTATGACATGCAGGTCGGTACGACAGATTGCGCAAGCTCTAACTTTCAGCAATAGTTGATTGACCTTGGGCTTCGGTTTCGGGACCTCGGTTAATTCCAAAGCCTTTTTGTTGTTGCGAAGTATCGCCGCTCTCATCTGCTCTTTCACCGCCTGAACTCCGTGTTTCTCTATCCATTGTACTAAGTTGTAGCCAATGGCTTTGTGATCACCATCAGATCTTCAATAAGAGTTTGTGCTTTGCAAAGTTTACTATCAAGAGGTAAGTTGCCGTCGCGAAGAATAAAAAGGCATAAAAGGTTGAAGGCAGTTGACTGAATCCGAGCATCGAAGCCAGTGGTGACAGCGGCAATATAATTCCAACCAGAACAACCGTTATAGTCGACACCACAAGTGGTGCGCTAGGCCGACTCTTAAGCGGATTGCCGGTTGTGCGAATAACGAATATTACGAGGGTCTGGGTTGCAAGAGATTCGACAAACCAACCGGTGTGAAAGAGTTTTTCGTCTGCGCTGAAAAAGTTTAAAAGCACATAAAACGTCAGGAAGTCATACAACGAGCTGATTGGTCCGATTGTAAGCATGAAATTGCGGATTCCGTCCACGTTCCAGCGATGCGGTTTTCTTGCATAACTCTCGTCGATTCTGTCCGTTGGAATAGTCACTTGAGCGAGATCGTAGAGGAAATTATTGAGGAGAATTTGAGTCGGTAACATTGGCAGAAATGGTAGTAATAGTGATGCTCCAGCCATGCTGAACATATTTCCGAAGTTTGAGCTGGTTCCCATCAAGAGGTATTTGACGACATTTCCAAACGCTTTTCGGCCTTCCCGGATTCCCTCGTGGAGTATCTTTAAGTCTCTCTCCATCAGAATAATTTCTGCGGACTCCTTCGCAACGGCAGTTGCATTTGCTACTGAGATTCCAACATCGCAAGCATGCAGAGACGGTGCGTCATTTATGCCGTCTCCCAGAAAGCCGACCACGTGTCCGCGTGCCTTTAGCGCTAGTATTATTCTATATTTCTGCGCGGGTGTGACGCGCACAAAAACACTGTGTTTTTCCGCGAGTTGAGCTAAGGCGGGTTGTGTAAGTCTATCTATATCTTTGCCCTGGATAATTCGCTTTGTACTTATTCCGACCTGCGAGCATACATGAGCAGTCACGAGCTCGTTATCGCCAGTCAGAATTTTTACCTTAATACCATCTCGGCGCAGAGCGGAAATTGTTTCTGCCGCATCCGAGAGAACAGGATCCTCGAATGCCAGAAAACCAGCAAGTGTAAGCTCGGTTTCATCCGCTTTACTCCACAATGTCTTCTGCGTGCTGACTGTTTTGAACGCGACGGCAATTACTCGGAATCCTTGACGGCTAAGATCTCTCCAGCGTTCATCAACCTTCGCTAGGGTCTCATGATCCAGATTCTGCAGTCTACCGGACATCATGACTTGAGTGCAGCAGTTGAGGACCGCTTCTGGTGCACCTTTTGAGATAAGGACGCATTCTGAATCCTTCACAACGACAGATAGCCTTCTGCGCTCAAAGTCGAAAGGAATCTCGTCTAGTTTTTCAGTGGAGGAAACGTTTAGCGTTTCGTAATTCAGAATTGCCTGATCGAGAGAGTTCTTGATGCCGGTTTCATAAAAGCTGTTGAGATACGCCATCCGCAAAACCTCTTGAGACTTCTCACCGCTCGGGTCGCAGAAGATTCTGAGTGTTAGTTCGCCTGAGGTTAGCGTTCCCGTCTTATCGCTACAAAGGACATCTATACTGCCAAAGTTTTGAATGGCCGACAGGTGTTTGACGATAACCTTTTTTTCCGCCATTCGCAGCGCGCTCTGTCCTAGTGTCACTGTCATGATCATTGGTAGGAATTCCGGCGTGAGTCCAACGGCAAGTGCCAGTGCGAAAAGAAGCGACTGAATTGGATCTCGCCCATAACACAGATTGGTCGTCAGCACGAATAGCACAAGTATGAAAACGGTTTTGCAAATCAACATTCCGAATTTGCGGGTTCCACGTTCGAATTCGGTTTCCGGAGACTTCGCAGACAATTGACTTGCAATCGTGCCGAACTGCGTTCTCGACCCGGTGGCGAAGACTAGAGCAGTTGCTGTTCCGCTGACAATTGAACTGCCCATAAAAACTTTTGCTCGATCATCATCATGGTCGGTTTCATCTTCAACGATTTTCTCCACAGGAAAGGATTCGCCGGTTAAAGCCGCTTCGTTGACGTGAAGATCAATTGCTTTGATTATTCGAGCATCGGCCGGAACCAGGTCTCCCGCGCACAATCGAATGAAGTCTCCTGGAACAATTGACCTCACCGGCACTTCAGTCCACTGCCCGTCACGCTTGGCGCTGGCAGTTTGCGAAACTTTTGACTTCAGCAACTCTTCTGCATGCTGCGCCCTGCGACTTTGGGTGAAGTCCAGTATTACACTGAAAAGTACGATTGTCGCGATAATGAGGCTATTGGTCGCTTCTCCGACAAAGGCGGAGATTGCGCTAGCCACAAGCAGGATGACTACAAGAGGATTAGTGAAGAACGATGCAAATTGGAGAATGACGTTAATTCTCCGCGCATGGCGAATTTCGTTGTATCCAAATTGAAGGTGAAGAGCTTCAACGTTCGCGGACGTCAAACCGGCGATCTCTGTTTTCTCCATTAGCTGCATTCTTGCTGTCCTTGTGGATGACTTCTATATTGACGCATGCGATATGCCTTCGCCTCGACCGTTCGGCGTAACACGCAGAAATCGCCCCATTGCTGTGTTGATTGGAAAAATGTTGGTTCATCCCATGGGACGATGCTTTTATTATGTTCGAGTGGGAAACTTATGGTGTCATATTTGGAGCACAACAAATGAAGATATTGATTCCTGTCGAAGATGAAGAGTTGGCGAATGTTCAATTGGATTTTGTCTTAAGTCATCATTGGCCTGAACCTACGAGTTTCAATGTTTTAAACGTACTGCATCATATCTACAAAGTTTCCGAAGAGGCTTCAGCCGAACATCGTCATGCAGCAGAGCTCGTTAAGAACATTGCCCACAAAATTCAAGAATCGCGAACTAAAAGTGGTGTCACAATTAGTGTCGCCGAAGGCCGAACAGTTGAGGCGATTTTAAAGGTTGCGACCGAGTGGGAGTCGGACCTTATAATTCTAGCTTCGCACGGACGTAAGGGCCTTGGGCAGGCGGTTCTCGGGAGTGTTGCGTATGATGTGTTGGCGCAAAGCCCGTGCAGAACCATAATGCTCGGATTGCCTGCTCAAGCTGAAACTGCGACGAAACCGGTCAAGGAGACGATCGATAAATTGCGCTTCGCGAAAGGTTAGATGACGCTTTATGTCGAGGCATCCATCAGTCGGAAGAGGGATGCTGTCGATAGCCAACCGCGTCAAGATAAAGTTGAATGGCTGAGTCTCTGTAATCAAAGGAAACCTCGATTATGAATGCTATGGGAGATACCGATTGCGAGTCTGCTGACACGTTGCGTGATATTGAAAGGAAATATGCGGAATTGAAACGCGACAACGAACAGCTTGAGAGTCTCGTGAAAATGGACTCCCTCACTTCCGTGCTCAATCGAAGAGGCTTGGAAAGTGTTCTTGCTCGCGAAATCGAGTATGCGAAACGAAATAAGACAGACCTGCTGGCCATCATGATAGACCTGGATGACTTCAAGCGAGTCAATGATGTGCATGGGCATTTTACGGGCGATCTGGTGCTAAAGCATGTTGCCACCGTTCTTAAGGAATCAGTGAGAACCATCGACTGGCTTGGTCGCGTGGGGGGCGACGAATTTGTCATTTTACTGCCTGACACTACTCTGATGAGTGGAGTAAAAGTGGCCGAGCGAATTCGTCGAGACTTGAGTTCAAAGGTGTTTCCTTTAGGCGATGACGAAATTCGGCAGACCGCAAGTCTTGGTGTAATTCAGCTGTCTATGAGTGTTTGCTCGATTGAGGAGATTTTAGAACTGACGAAATCGGCTCTAAAAGATAGCAAAATGCGCGGAAAAAATTGCGTCAGTTTTGGCGATGTTGGATCATTTCCGGGGCAACCATCGCAAAGGGCGTCCGAAGTAACTCTTCGCGACATCCTGCTGAATGAATCTGCGCGCCGGGTCGTTGTACAGCCCATCGTGGATTTAAGAACAAGGGAAGAGGTCGGTTATGAAATTCTGACGAGAGGTCCGACTCCTGAGTTTGAGATGCCTGAATCATACTTTAGAGCTTGCCGCGAAAGTGATCTTCTGACTCTTGTTGATCTTCAGTGCTTTTCCGCATCATTGCGGCGCTCACGAGATCTGCGTCCAGACACGGTGTGTTACTTGAACGTATTTCCTTCCACTCTTGTCGAAGCGCCGGTCGAAAATTTGATAGAGCAGCTGGGGCTGGTCGATGAGCCGGAACGAAAGTACTGCATCGAAATAAGCGAAAGGCATATAAGGTCTCTTCCGGATTATTTAGTGGAGCCTCTAGCCAAATTACGCGATTTCGGCGTTCTAATTGGGCTTGATGATGTCGGATACGGTCATAGTTCATTAGAAGCTATTTTTGCGATCATGCCGGACGTTATGAAAATCGATGGACGATTGACTTATAAGATCGCTAGCAATCGAAGAAATCAGTTGATCCTCGCGAAATTGAAAAAATTCGCTGACTCACTAGAATCCATCCTCATTGCAGAGGAGGTTGAAACAGAAGATGATGCCAGTGCACTCAAGCATCTTGGAATTGAGTACGGGCAAGGTCTGTTTACCGGAGGTCGCTTCTAAGGACTTCAAGAGTCACCATTCTCTCGTCGCTTATTCTTACACTCAATCTAAAGGATTACGAGGCACTTCCAAAAATCCTCCTTGATGCTGATGTTAAGTCCTTGAATCGGCGCGACAATGTGCGATAGCTATTTCAAAGCAGCTTGAGAACGGTTCGCAGATGAACCCGAACTCACGGAGCTGGTATCACATTAGAGGTTGAGGAGATGCAAACCGCGAAAGCCGAAAAAGACTGTTCAAAAGAGAACTTCAATTTCTTCGGTCGCTGGCGTAACCAGCATGGTTCGGAAATGAATTTGACCAAGTTCGAAGACGGCAAAATTTCCGGAACTTTCAGAACTGGTGTGGGAGCACATGAGCCTGGAGAGGTGCATTTGCTAACAGGTTTCGTGGCTGGCGGGCTCATTTCCTTTACAGTTAATTTTGGAAAGTACGATACGCTAACGTCATGGACTGGGCAGCACAATCAAATCGACGGTCACGATCATATTGAAACAATGTGGCACCTGGCGCGTACTATACCGGAAAATGGTCGGCACGACCGATTGTGGGCTGGCGTCTGGACCGGCTCCGATACATTTAACCGCGTAGGTGAGGACAGTCAGCTCGATCACGATCTCTCCGATCGACCAATGTTCATTCCGTCATATCCGTTGAAATTCTCAAAAAAATAGACTTCCGGGCGATGCCACTTCCATAAGCCGGCACCGCCAATGGTATCGGCAATTTTGACTCATTCCGGTGCGGCTGTCGAGGTTCGAGACGCATGAGATACACCTGTGTAGCTTTTGATTACGATGGAACGTTAGCCTCTGATGGACGTGTCCCTGAAGATGTGCTTCTCGCTCTTTCGAAGGTCAGGCAGACTGGTCGCGTTCTCGTACTTGTTACGGGACGAAGGTTGAACGAACTTTTAAAGATATTCTCGCACGTCACAATCTTTGACCTCATAATTTGCGAGAATGGCGCAGTCCTCTACGACCCGGTTACAAAAGCGGTCAAGTTGCTGGCTGAACCTCCAGGTCTAGAGTTCATAAATAATCTGAGAGTTCGAGGAATCGACAATCTTGAAATCGGGCAAGTCGTCGTCGCGACGTGGCATCCGCACGAAACCATCGCCATTGAAGTGATACAAGAGATGGGTCTGGATTTGCACATCACCTTTAACAAAGGTGCGGTGATGATTTTGCCTCCGGAAATTAACAAGGGAAGCGGTTTGCGCGCCGCACTTGGCGAATTGAATATCTCTTCGCATAACACATTAAGTATTGGAGACGCCGAGAATGATCTGGCCATGTTTGCGGCTAGCGAGTGTTCGGCGGCCGTCGCAAATGCTTTGCCGAACGTCAAATCACATGCGTCGATCACCACTCGAGCAGACCATGGTCAAGGAGTGATCGAACTTTTAAACAGGCTGCTCGAGACTGACCTGATTGAATGCGAGCAAGTTGTGCGCCAGCACCAAATTGGACTTGGTACTACTGATGATGGCAAGATGCTTGAGTTTAACGCATACAATTGCAGCATTCTAATTGCCGGGCCGTCTAAGAGCGGAAAGTCGACCATCGCAATGTCTTTGCTTGAGAATATTGCGGCATGCGGATACCAGTACTGCGTAATCGATCCGGAAGGCGAGTATCATAGAGCTCCCAAAGCTGTTTTAATTGGTAATCAGCATTACGCACCGGACGTAAGCGACATAGTTCACGCTCTCGATAATCCGGCCGACAACGTTGTTGTAAATCTGCTGAGTGTCGACCTGAATGAACGTCCTGCATTCCTGGGCCGGCTAGTTTGCGCGTTGCAGGATATGCGCAGAACGCGCGGTCGGCCTCACTGGATTGTCGTCGACGAAGCACATCATATGCTCCATCCTTATTGGGATGAAACTTTGGAACCTGAGTGGAGCGAGCTTGGGTCGATTGTTCTAATTACGGTAGACCCTGCTGAAATTTCCGGAAAAGTTCTGAGCGAAATCGATTTGGTCCTGGCGGTTGGACGCGACAGTCACAAAACATTCAAATCCTTCGCTGACCATATTGGCCAACGTGCGCCTGAAGAGACCAAGGAGATTCCTGGATGGGGAACGGCAGTAGCCTGGTTTCGACATGAGCATATGCTCCCCGTGCGGATGAGCATCGGCGTAACGCCGGTTGAACATCAGCGGCATATGCGAAAGTACGCTGCTGGTGACGTCGGAAGCCAGCGGAGCTTCTATTTTACTGGTCCTGAGAATCGGTTCAAAATTCGATGCCAGAATCTTTTTCTTTTTTTGCAAATATCTGATGGACTCGATGACTCGACCTGGAATTTTCATTTGAGACGAGGTGACTTTTCGAACTGGTTCAGAGATATAATTCGCGACCCAAGTCTTGCAAGCGAGACATGGCAACTGGAGAGAAACAACTCGCTGTCTGCTTTCGAGACGCGGCAAAGAATCAGAAAACTCATTGAACAGCGATATTCTCCGCCCACGAAACTATTAGGTTGAAATTTGTCCGGTATGAGGAGAGTGTATGCCATCAATCATCCCTTAGATAGATGTCGACTCTTAATTAGCCAGTCAGAATAAACCGATAGCTACACCTTCTTTCAGGAGATCGAAAGATGCTTTCCAGAGTGATCATCGCTATAGAGGACACGAAGTTCGCACAAGCAATCGAGAAACAACTATGTCAAATAAAATGGTCCGACTCGACTGTTTTTAGAGTGGTACATGTCATCGAACCTAGCGATACGCTGTTGGCCTGGCCTAGCGAGGAATTGCGTGCTGAAGCGATGGTTCTTCTTGATAGCATCGCGAGCAATTTACGAAGACTCTTCCCGAACGCCCATGTTGAAGAAGTTGTTTTGAACGGTCATGCAGGTGAGGCTATCATTGAAGATGCCGTAAGCTGGAAGGCCGATCTTATCGTAGCCGGTTCGCATGGCAAGCGCGGCGTACGGCGGTTTATGTTGGGAAGTGTTGCTGCTGCGATCTCCAACAATTCTCCCTGCTCCGTGTTGATCATCAGACCTGAATGTGAAACGAGAAAAGAGGAACAGCTAGCCCTTTCGGAAGGCGCTTCTGTTTAAAAAGCTCGTATTTTTCAAAGCAGGAAGCGAGTATTACTGAGTGAAATTCAACGAATTGAGGAGTGAATCATGAGTTTTGAGAACATTTTGGTAGCGATCGATGGCTCGAAAAATAGTCAGATCGCCGCCGAATACGGTTTTTGGATCGCTAATAAACTGGATGCCTCCATTACTGGACAGCATGTTGTCGATCCTCGACTCGTTGATCTGTTCATCGAGCCAGAATTCGCAGAAGAGCTTGGCATGGATGTTTCCGTAGATACTTCTGAACGAGTTTGTAAGGCACTCAAGAAAATTGGTAAAGTGATTCTCGATCGGTTTGAAACTGAAGCAAAGCATCGTAACTTTGATGTGAAAGTTAATCTAAGTGAAGGTTACATAGTCGAGGAGATATTGAGATACTCTCAACAGTTCGACCTGTTGGTAGTTGGGCACAGAGGAAGAGGAGAAAGAGAGCTTCCTGCACATGCGCTACTCGGCTCAGTCGCTGAGAGAATTGTACTCGGCTCACACTTGCCTGTTCTGATCGCTGTTCAACCAATCGATAGGATTGAGGAAATCCTGGTCGCGTTCGATGGTAGTGAGGCGGCCAAGGGTGCTTTGCTGATGGCTGAAAATTTTGCCAAGAATGTCAATTTAAAACTCAAAGCTGTTGTTGTCTGTGATGATGATACCGATAGTGGTGCAAGAGCTATAGCGGAGCAGGGTGAGAAGTGTCTTCGTGAATATTGGTCGCAGGATGTTTTTAGCATTCAAAAAGGCGATGTTCATCAAATTTTGTTGGAACGCTCTGAGTCTAACAACAGTTTGCTGGTCCTGGGTGCCTACGGTTTCACAAGTCCAGCGCAGAACGTTCTGGGGCGTACTACGACTTCAGTGATTCGGCAGACTCAGAAAAGCGTTCTGGTCTACAGACCCGCTCACCAGGCCAAGACGCAGAAGCCGACACATTCAAAAGCCGCCGTAAAATAGGCGGGTGACAGGCTGCATTTATATAAGAGCAAATGTGGACCGGTCAAGGTAACCGGTCCACATTGAAGTCGCTGTTGTCCAGCCCGTTAGAAGCTGTTTTTACTTGGACTCCTCAGCCATTAGCAACTCTTCATTGATAAGTTCACTTTCTGCCGCGAGCCAATCGTCCACATCATAGCCGTGAGTGCATCCGCGACTTTCCCATAGGGTGAAGGCTCTGATCGATATGAGCTGTTCTCTTTCAAAGGTGTGATGCTGCGGGGGATGTTTCGGTCTTTCCTTTGCGATATCGGATGCTTTGTTTTCTCCAGCTTGGTTATTTTTGTTTCTCGTGGTGGTTTTCATAACATATCACTCCAAACCCTTTCCTCATTTTGTCTTCGAAAAACAGAACTGGGGCATGAGTTTCCCCTGCCCCAGTTCTATCAGGTTTAGCCAGCCTTGATATTTATTTGCTTTTCGTTCTTAATTGAGTCTTTTGATTTTGGAAGAGTCACGGTGAGCACTCCGTCTTTGTATATTGCGTCAACCGCGCTTTGCTCAACTTCGCATGGGAGCGGAATTGCTCTGTAGAATGACCCGTAGCTGCGTTCCATTCGATAATATCCTTTTTCCTTTTCTTCCTTTTCAACTTTCTTTTCACCCTTCAACACGAGGGTTTCACCGTTCAATGAGATGTTAATGTCCTTCATCTCAACGCCGGGGAGTTCTGCGCTGACAACGATGTCTTTGTCGTTGTCTTTCATATCGACTTTCGCGTGAAAGTCCCCAAGCTGTTCAAACACTGACGGGTGGATATTCCATCCGCCACGAAGTTCGTCAAACAATTTGTTCATCTCGTGCTGCAGTGATGCGAAGGGCGCCAAAAGCTCTCTTCGAGCAGGGGTCTTCTTCGTCTCTTCTTTCGTAGGTAGCATCGATTTCATAACTCTCTTCCTCAAAAAACTATTTTGTATGCGTAAACTTTGCGTAGCGACCGAGTTGCCATCGCCACTGAAAACTATTTTCCGACAGCCGCTTCAATATGGCCATCTGCTGAAAGGATGATCTATCGACTTCTCAGAGGATGAGTCTGCGATGACCGTGATAGAGGGCTCGAACGTTTTCTTATTCAGAGGTGCTGGTGACCCGAAAGTGAGTACTTGCTGATCTGGATGCAAAGCATAAATTCATTCTTTCGACTGAGTAAATTTCATTCTCAGAGTCAATGTGGACGTTCTAAAAATTTTACAAAATAGAAATACAAGTGGAGGGAATTAGGATGATTGGAGATTACGGCGTTAGCGCCCCGATTCGTGAAAACGTTATGTTGTCGCTTGATGAGGCTGGTCTTGAAGGCGACCTCTCGATTCCTCGCGATGCCGTCGGCATAGTCTTGTTTGTCAATGCAACCGCATCTAGTGGCGCAACCGCGCACCACCGCATGATGGTCGAAGAGTTGAATAGATTTGGAATTGCGACCCTTTCCCTGGACCTGTTGACGCCAGAGGAGGAAGAGAGCAACGGCTCTAAATGGAGATTCGATATTGATTTCCTCGCTCGTCGGGTGGAGGAGGCTGCTCGGTGGCTTCGCGAGTATCCTGACACGCAGAAATTAAAGCTCGGGCTATTAGGTGCTAATACAGCAGCTGCCGCAGTCCTGGTTGCGGCGTCGGAGTTGCCACGGCAAGTAAGAGCTAATGTCGTCTATAGCGGCAGAACAGACTTGGCTGGAGATGCGCTTCCAAATGTTCAGGCTCCGACCCTGTTTGTTGTTGGAAACTCAGACCGAGAGAACGTTGAATTAAACAGACGCGCTGCTGAACAGTTGAAATGTGAACATCATACGGAGAAAGTTCCTGGAGCAACTCATACATTTTTAGAGGAAGGAACTTTTGAGCGTGCTTCTGAATTGACGAGACAGTGGTTCGATTGGTACCTGACTAGGTAGCCGGCGTGAGAGTGCGAGATGTCGCATTGGAGAATGAGATGCCTCGAAAGTACATTTCTCCTCAAAATACAAAGGCGATTATCGATGTCGCAAAGAATGGCTGGCCGCTTTGGATGAAACTAAAAGGCCTGGACGTGGAAGTTGTCGGATCCGGTTTGCAACGATATGAAGAAGTTCGTGACTCGCGACTGATGATCTGTCCGAATCATCCGTGCGAAACTGATGCAGAAGTTTTGTTCGGCCTTTCTAGAATGGTGCATGATGAGTTTTGCTTTCTGACGGCCCACGAAATTTTCCACGGTTCGCGCGGTTTGAACCGCGAGTTGCTTCCACGTCTTGGGTGTTATTCCGTGGAGCGAGGAACCAAAGACGTCGCAGCATTTAAGACCACTCGAGATATTCTTATTTCCAACCATCACAAAATTGTGGGATTTCCGGAAGGAGAAATCTCACACTTGAACGATGTCGTAATGCCGCTTGAGAGAGGATTGATCCAGATGGGTTTTTCCGCCATGGACAAATTGCAATCTGAGGTCGAGCGTCGTTCGGTAAAGATTTTGCCGGTTGCCCTCAAATACTATCTGAGTTCGGATGTTACCAAACAGATTTCGCAAACCCTCGAGCAGATTGAGGGTGAGTTCGAGCTATGTAAGATTGGGAACGCATCTCTTGCCGAGCGAGCTAAGCGGGCTATGCTCTCTGCTATAGGCCGCCTGGAGATCCGATTTGGCATTTCTGTGATTCCCGGTACCAGTCTCGACATCAGGATGGTCAATCTCAGGTGGGCGATTTTAGAACGAGTTGCGGATAGGCTCGGCGTCTGCTGTCCGCGATTTGAACGACAAGTCGATTGTGCACATATGTTGCAGTCTCTTTTGTGCGACATTCATTTTCATGGTTCCGCCGCATCCGCAGCGCTCGGTGCCGTCGAAGTCCGTTGTTTATATCGAGATCTTGTAACGGTTATCGATTTAATTGCTCTGGAAGATAGTTTTGTTGGCAAAGCATTCGAGACGGTAAGTGACGAGCAAATCTGGGATATCATCCGTATTTTGAGACTGATTACCTTCAGGAAGCGAATCAGACCAAGGAAACAAACAGTTCTAGTCATGCTTGGTGAGCCAATCGTGCTTAACGAGTTTTACGCTCTTTACCAGTCGTCGAGAGCGTCTGCAGTGTCTGAGGCTGTTACACAGCTATCGAACCAATTGGTCGGTATGTTGAAAGAATTGGATAACGTGTTTAGATCCAGATGATGTGCTTTTGGTGCATAGGCGGAATCGTTTATGACGACTCAAGCGCACTTTGGACTCGCTCTCTCAGGTGCTGAAGCTGAGTGAACTGACTTTGATTTCTTTCGTTCAAAGGGCACGTAATCAATTTCTGTCTGATTCCAGATATGGTTCGGTGATGACTTCGCCGACGTGAAAATGGAGAGGTTCATGTTCTTGAAAGTGTCTTTTGACTTCATGGTGTCTTATGATTGCACCGTCTCCGAGGGCACGTGCAATTCTGATATCTCGCTCGTTTCCGAATATTAACTCAGCAAAATCATTGCCACCAAAAGTGGTGTGTTCCGAAACGGCGAACTCGAGAACAAGGTGAGCTTTCAATTTCAGGTTGATATACCAGTGTCGGTGAATTGTTTCTTTGATACGTTGACAGATTTTGCCGGCAAGGTTTTCGTCTGCATCCAGGAGGAGAACGGCAAACCTGGTTTTCCCAGATCTGACCACTATGTTTCCGTTTTCCAATGCCTTTGCGATGACAAGGTCCAGGTTCGCGCATGCTTTTTTAAGCTGTCTCTTGCTGACGTTTTCGGTTCCGGTCGCAACCTCTACTAAAATGATTGAGATCGGCAGTTTAAATATCGAGTTTGGATATTTACTCAGAGCTTCCAGAAACACGTCCAGAACCTGTTCCGGCCCAGAGCAATAGACTCGGCCAGTCTGGTCAAGGCGCGTAAGTTTGACGTGGTTGATTACGTTGTCGTGTATTTGACTGGCCAAGCTTTCCTGGCGATGTTGTAGCGGATTCTGTTCCATAATTAAGTCCCACGCTGTTATGAAGGTATTCAGTGGTACCTGCTTCTATCTTGATGCGGAGCGTGAGTCTTCACATCAACCAACCTACTGAAGAGCCCTCACCGAAGTGGGTGATTTCCGTGGTTGTTGTGAGGTCAACCTTTAGGTTGATTGAAAGATCATCCTCTTTAGTCATGTCTGAATAGTTCAAAGGCGAGAAGATTAAGGTAGTAAATGGAGGAAGTGCTTGTGAGTTTCACCGTGCAGACCGTCTTTCGAAATATGGATCGGTCAGAGTGGATTGAACTGTTAGTCAGTAAGTATGCTGAGAAGTTGGAGTCGCTCTGTGACCGAATTTTGAGCTGCAAAGTTACAATCGATGTTCCTCGCAAACATCAAGGGAAAGAGAATTTTCAAGTACGCGTGGACGTTTGTGTTCCCGGCTCCGAGATTGTCGTGAATGGACACGATGTGATCACTGATGCGAATATCAATAGAGCGCTTAGAGAGGCGTTCGAAAGTACAAGACGCCAATTGCGCGACTATATGCACATCAAGAGGGGTGATGTGAAGACGCACCAATTCAGTGAACCCGCTGCTCCGAGCGATAGCGAGACTGAAGAAGATGATTTTGAGGTCCCGGAGCTGGAAGCGCCCCTTGCGCTAGAGGCTTGAAATCTGCGTTTTTCGCGAAAGTTTAACTCCCCCACCGGCGCAGGCATTTCGTTTGCGCCGGTTTTGCGTGATTAAGGTACTCCCTGCAAAATCCGTGTAAGCTTCTATGTCGGATTTCGGTGTCTCGGAATCCGGTGCACGTATTTGTGGTTTGGGAGAATTCGCGTGAAAAAGTTCAAGAAAAAGGCATTCTCGTTTGTTGCTGTTGCCGCTCTAGCGCTGGTCGGGCAGGCTGCATCGGCCAACAGTGGTCAGAATTTTCATCAGGCAATCGAGAACGCCGCAAGGCGCGGGTTTGAAGCTCAAAACAGCGGAAGACGGCATAGTGACCGGTTGATTCAAGTTCAAAACCTTGATGGTGCTAGAGCGGCCCGTCATGACAATAGAATCTTGCGCTTGGAAAACCGTCACGGAATTGATACTGCTAATACAGTCAATGCTATCCGGGAACAGCGTTTGATTCGACTTAACAGTATTAATCTCAACGGACTGCCGAGTGATCTCAACTTGAACTCGCGCAGAGACAATTACGTTTTAGGTGGGCTCAGCGGCAATGTCACCATCTCGCGCGCCGGGTCGGACCTGGTTGTAGACGGAAGCACCAAACTTACTGCCGCGGAAGTTGCAGCTGTTTATCAGGTACTCAACGAATCCGGGCAAACTCTTTCTCTCGGCAAAAAAGGAAATGCTGATGGCGGCTTCTTGACACTTGATGCCGCTGCGACGGGTGGTCTGACAAGTCTTGTGATTCCTAAAAACGTCACTGTTAACGGTGATTTCACGAATGCAGCGGAATTGGGTATTGGTGGAGATTTGCACAACTCCGGCAACTTGTTCGTCCATTCAAATGATGCCTCTGTCACGACTGCGACAATTAGTGCCGATAACATCCGCAATTCTCGCACCGGCAGTATTGCGACAGTGGATTCGGGTAGTTCGGTTTTAAACTTGAGTCTGTTTGCAAATATGGACATCGTAAACCAGGGAAGCATCAATGGCGCTGGTGATGTGTCTCTTTCGGCTGGCAGTTCGATTCAAAATGTTTCCGACTCTGGTTCTGTTCCGACGATTACTGCAGGGCAAAACGTTAATCTTCAGAGTGCAAACATCTTCAATCAGGGTGTGATTAGTGCCAAATCTGGTGATATAAACCTTGCCACACAACTGGTGACCTTGCCGGCCAGCAAAACCGTTTTCGTTTATGGGCAGGGTGGTGCCTTCAATGCTACAGGCGACATAACTATCGGCTCGAATGTTTTTGATTCATCGACGGCTGTGTTGCTTAATGGTGGCGATTATCATTCTAACAACCTGGTAGTAAACGCGGGGGCGGGTTCTGCTGATGGAGCCGTGGGTGATGTCACCGGTCAATTGAAGGTAAATGCTGGAATCGCTCACATAGGTGCATCAACTGAGAACTTAAATCTAGGTCAATGTGTGATCTCAGGTGATCCGACGTTCTTCAACAACAGCGGCAACATCACCGTCAGTGGTGCAATTTCCTTCGGTGAAGCGATTGCAATTCTTGCAAGTGGTGATATCTCAGATAGCGGTCCTACGACCATTACGGCTGCGTCCGGTGACGACGGTAAGAACGTGACGATAATCGCTGGTGTGACTTTGACACCGATTGGATTGGCGATGCCGACCACAACTGTCCCTGGTACCCCTATTGGACTCGGCACGTCCGTCCAGGTCGGAAAGACCTCGAAGACTGGTGGCAACATAAATCTGGCCTCCACGACGATCAACACAAATGGTACAAATAATGGTTCTGGCGGTGACGTTCTATTGATTGCAGCCGGTTCGAAAAAAGCCGGCGGGCAGGTCAATATCGGGCACGTCAATGCTTCTGGCAGTGGGACTGGCGATAACGGCGACATTTCGATCATTGGTTCCTCATCCTCGAGTATCTCTCAGGCGATTACCACAAATACGCTATCTACTGGGGCGGGAACGGGCGAGACCGGAAACATCTCCCTGACAGTTTCAGCAGTTACTTTCAGCAAAGATTTCGTGTTTGATTCGACTGGCTCATATACGGGAACTTATCAATTCGCCAAGAAGTTAAGTACAGGAAATATTGGCACAGAGCAAGTGACGGCAAATGGTGGATTAATCCAGTATTCGACTGCTGGCTCCGCGTTGATCAACAGCGGCGGTATTTCTGCAAACGGATTGACAGGAAGAAACGCTGGTGAAATCAGAATCAATGCTGGAAACATAACAATCAATGGCGCCATCACCGCCAATGGTGGCGCAGGTGATACCGAGGTTACTGGAAGTGGACTTGATGGTGGCGCAGGCGGTGCTATCATCCTTACATCGACCAATGGTGGGATCTTCTCGAATGACGGTGATGCCATTGTATCGCGAGGCGGAGATGGGGGCGCAGGTGCGTTGGTTGGCGGCATCGCCGGCTCGGGTGGCCACGGTGGTGCTGGTAGCAGCATAACTCTCACCTCCGCGACCACGATCGACATAGGCAATCAGGGCGTCCTGAGTCAGGGCGGCAGCGGCGGCTCTGGGGCTCATAACACCGCTGGTAATGGCAATGCAGGCGGCTCCGCTGGTGCAGGTGGTGATGGTGGCAACGTGTCCCTATCCTCAGACGGTAGCGACATGAACCTGGTAGGCAACATTCTGTCTCAGGGCGGTGCAAGCGGAAATGGCGGGGACGGTGCCAATAATGGCGGCGGAGCTGGTGGCGCAGGTGGTGATGGCAATATCGGAGGAAATGGGCAAACCGTTTCGATAGTGACGTCGGGTGGCGGCAATCTGAATGTGTTTCAGCAAGTTGGTTCCCTCGGCGGAGGCAACGGTACTGCTGGTAATGGCGGTGACGGCTTCAACGGCGGTGCTGGTGGAAATGGTGCAGGCGGTAACTCTAGTGGTCGGGTCGAGATCGTATTCGGCACTGGAACACTTTCCTTCAATGGAAATGCTGAGATCGTCTCACTCAGCGGTGCGGGGGGAGCCGCCGGTAATGGCGGTGATGCTACAGCTACCGGAGGGATTGCCGGCGATGGCGGTGGTGCGAACAGTGGTGGCGCATCCGGTGACGTCGTCATAACAGGGTCATTGAAGGGTGGCACCATCTCGGGCGGAAGCAATAATGCGATTCGTTCAATTTTGGGTAACGCCGGAAATGGCGGCAACGGCGGCTCCGCCGTCGGTATTGCCGTAACTGGTGGCGATGGCGGTGACGTCTCGGATTCCGGAACCGGTGGAGATGTCAACGTCACCGCAGGGGTAATCAACTTCGGCGGACAAATCGTTGCAAGCACATCTGGTACTGCATTTCAGGCTGGAAACGGCGGTGATGGAGGCGGCAACCCTGGTGGTAGTGGTGGCAATGCAGGCAGTGGCGGTGACGTAATATCGAACAGTGAAGCGCCGCGTCGGGTCGGTAACGTCACCATTACCGGTGGCACAGTCGATGTGAACATCGTTTCTGTTGCTGGGGGCGTGGCTGGCGACGGAGGTAACGCTGGGTTTGGTGGCATCTCGGACGGAGGCGTTGGCGGTCGAGGTGGTGACGGCGGCGACGGTGGAAGCGGTACGAATGCTGGTACGATCACGATCACCGGCGCCTCCATTGCTGCTGCGACGCTTGACGCTCATGGCTCTGCTGGCGGCGATGGGCAGGATGGTAACAGTGGGGCTTTCAGCACCGTGACTGGAGGATTAGGAGGAAATGGTGGAGCCGCTGGTTCTCAAGGAAGCGGTGGCACTGTTGTCCTTTCTACTGCTAAAGGAAAACCTCCAACTATCAACGTCTCTACGATAAACGTCGACGCTGGTTCTCAGTCGCATGCCGGGGGCGGAGGAGATGGTGGCTTCAATGGCTCCATATTTGCAACTGGTGGGAATGCTGGACAAGTTGGCTCCTCTGGTGATGCCGGCTCGATCACGGTAAATGCCGGAGGCGACGTGAATATCAATACAATCAATGCGACTGGCGGCAGTGGAAACCTCGGTAGCTTCGGTGGTAGTGGTGGCACAGCCGGTACCGGGTCTGTTGCTGCAGACGGTGGAGCTGGCGGAGTGATCATTATCACTTCCAAGAAAGGAAACTTTGCCTTCTCAGATATTGATTTCGACGGGGGTTCTGGTTCTGCCGCCGGCCCGGCAGGTGCAGCCCCGTCGGCACCGATCTCGAGCGACGGAGGTAATGGTGGCGCCGGAGGCACCCTCTCGCTCACCACTGGTGGTGCTACAAACATCAACGGAGGACTCAACGGCTCAGGTGGCACTGGCGGTGCCGGCGGAGCAGGCTCTTCCGTGTCCACCGGCGGTAGTGGTGGCGCAGGTGGCAGCGGAGGGACCTTCTCCGTTGATGGAACCTCGCTGAGCTTGAATGGCGTCGCAAACCTTCAGGGTGGCGCCGGCGGCAACGGCGGCTCCACTGGCATCAACGCTAACGGAGGTACAGCCGGTTCCGGTGGCACTGGCGGTCAGGGCGGAGCGTTCAACATAGCTAATGTGAAAGGTGATACTAACCTCAACCTTATGAGCGTCAGTGGTGGTAATGGCGGCTCCGGGGCGAATGGTGTGGTCTCGGTTAACCAACTTCCCGTGACCGGAGGTAATGGCGGTTCTGGCGGAGTCGGTGGCACCATCAGCACCACTAAGGTTGGTGGCAATATTTCCGCCGACATTATTCGCGCCGATGGTGGAGCCGGTGGAAACGGTGGTCTGGGAGGCAGCCCTACCTCTTCTCCGCAAGTCGCTGATGGCGCCTCTGGCGCTGATGGCGGTTCAGGCGGTGATGGTGGAACCGGTGGACAAGTTTCACTGTTCGCGGGCAAGAAGAAAGTTATCGACATCGTTACTTCGCTTTCTGCTAATGGTGGTACAGGTGGTGCCGGTGCCACCGGCGGAAGTGGCGATGTCGGTACGAATACGACAGGATTTGGTGGCGATGGTGGTGACGGCGGATTCGGAGGAAACGGCGGTGACATAGTTACCTCGGTCATTCCGAGCACTCCGGCTTCCGCCGCTGGTGGCGCTGGTGGTTCAGGTGGAATCGGCGGTAACGGAGATCCGGATGGATTGGGCGGAAACGCCGGAACCCCCGGAGCCGATGGAACCGTGTTCCCCGTAGTGCCCTAAACTGATTCGTCGCTATGTCCAATTAAAAAGCGCGCATCTCGGAAGAGGTGCGCGCTTTTGCAATCGGAGAAAAACTGTGTGAAAGCTGTGACTTCTGAGCGATTGCTTCGAAGTCGAATATCTACATAACTAGCGCCAAAATCGCCTTCTGCGCATGTAAGCGGTTTTCCGCCTGATCGTAGACGACTGACTGAGGACCGTCGATGACCTCGTCTTGAACTTCTTCGCCGCGATGGGCGGGCAAGCAGTGCATGAAGATTGCGTCCTGCTTGGCATTGCTCATGAGCGCACTGTTTACTTGATATGGAATAAACGCCTTTGTTTTGTCGTCGGCTTCAGCTTCTTGACCCATTGACACCCAAACGTCGGTGTAAACGACGTCCGCGTCCTTAACCGCTTCAACAGGATCGTGCGTAATAGTGAGTATTGCGCCGGTTTTCTTCGCTTCCTCCTGTGCCATCGCCCATAGGGTCGCATCCGGTTCAAAACCTTCTGGGCAGCCTAGTGTGAAGTGAGTTCCAACTTTTGCTGCAAGAAGCATCAACGAATTTGCCACGTTGTTGCCGTCTCCGATAAATGCGATTTTCAGACCTTTGAAGTCGCCCTTATGCTGAAGGATTGTTTGGAAATCCGCCAGCGCCTGGCAAGGATGTTCCAGATCGCTAAGACCATTTACGACTGGAATATTCGAGTTCTTAGCAAGGCTCAAGACTGTTTCATGAGAAAACGTTCTTGCCATTACAGCGTCGACCCAGCGCTCCAGGTTTTTCGCTACGTCGCTCACTGGTTCTCTCTTGCCTAGCTGACCCTCCATGTAAATCGCGTGACCGCCTAGTTGAGTCATGCCAGCTTCGAATGTGATGCGGGTTCTCAGTGACGGTTTTTCAAAAAGCATCACCAGGGTCTGCCCCTTGGCGAAGAGGGTTTGAGTCTCGTCGAATTTATTGAGATAGAGTTGCTGTGCCGTATCGATTATTAGGTGGATTTCCTCTGACGACAGGTCGGCAATGCCGAGCACGTCTTTGCCACGCATCAAGTTCGTTTCCAAAACCTTCGCTAGTGGCGACGCCCCTACCGGTGGTGCCATCCGCTGGGAGGAACCGTTGCCTAGTTTTGCGGCGGCTTCTTTGATGAATGACAAAACTGGAATCAATACGTTCAACATAACTTTCTTCTCCTCGTCCGGTCGAAACCTCGACCGCTAAAAACATTTGTTCTTCTCTCGATTCGGCCGGTTTATAAAGGCGTTGCGTCCGGCTGCTTCATGTAGGGATTCGGGCGTCTCTGCTCGAATCCCTAAGGTCGAGCATTCATCATTTGTCCGGCTCCACCGGGCGATTTCTTGTTTGACACCGAAAGCTTGGGATCGAACAAATCAAAAACATCTTCGGCAAATAAACCGCTGTAGGTTTTATAGTCAGCAATTGGAAGTTGCGTTAGACTCAGACTTTTCTCTCTGGCGTGTGCCACCACTTCCGCTACCGTTTCATGTGCTGCTCTGAATGCCATGCCTTTGTTCACCAGGTACTCGAGAACATCGGTGGCATAGATCTCGGGATTGCTGACTGCTTTCTTCATGTTGTCAGCGTTCACAGACATCTCTGATAGAGCCAGTGACATTACTTTCAGAGCATCAATGATGGTGTTGGAAGAATTGATCGCGGGCGGTTTCGTCTCCTGAAGATCCCGGTTGTAACCAACCGGCAATCCCTTTAGAGTAATCAACAAGTTCAGCAGATCACCGCATACGGTGCCAACCTTGCCGCGAACGATTTCGATCGGGTCAGGGTTTTTCTTCTGAGGCATCAAGCTAGACGTAGTTGTCACTGCGTCCGAAAACGTTACGAAGCCGAATTCGTTGGTGCACCAGATAATCATTGTTTCAGCCAGCTGCGAAAGATGCACTGCTGTCAGTGAACAGGCGAAAACGAATTCCGCCACGAAATCTCTGTCCATCACTGCATCAATCGAGTTGGCGAAAGTTTTGTTGAAACCAAGAACTTCGGCTGAAACTTGCGGCGCGATTGGCAGCGAAGAGCCGGCTATGGCTCCTGCTCCCAGAGGGCTGCAAGCGGTTCTTTTCTGACAGTCTTCGAATCTTTCGGCGTCCCGCTTCAGCATTTCGATGAAGGCGTTGAGCACGTGACCGAGGGTGACTGGCTGCGCCGGCTGCAAGTGGGTGTAGCCGGGCATGATTGTTTCAACATGGGCATTGGCTTGCTCGGTAAGTACCGAGCAGATAGCTTTGATTTGCCAGTTGATTGTCGCAATCTGTTCGAGCACGTAGAGTCTCATATCCAGAGCGACCTGGTCGTTTCTGCTTCTTGCGGTATGAAGCAGTTTTGCATCCTGACCGATGATCTCTTCGAGTTTTTTCTCCACGTTCATATGAACGTCTTCAAACTCTTCGATTAGCTCAAAGGTCCCGTTGTAGGCCTCGTCTTTGATTTTACTGAGTCCATCGATGAGATTTGTAGCTTGCGCGGCTGTCAGTAAGCCGACTTTTTCCAGCATCGCTACGTGTGCGAGACTTCCGTTTACATCAGCCGCGATCAGATGTTTGTCGTCCGCGACTGATGAAACGAATTTCGTCACCGCCGGATCAAGTGGCTGGTTGAAGGCTTTTCTTAACACTTTCATTGCACTTACTCCAGGCTGTGAGTCTTAAACCATTGACGTTGATGAAGCCACCAGAATCATGTTTGTCGAACATTCCCATCGCTTCGAAGCTCGATAGCTTCTCGTCGTAGAGGCTGTTTTGAGATTGTCGTCCTACGACAATTGAATTTCCTTTGTAGAGTTTCAACTTAGCCCAACCGTTTACATTGGCTTGGGATGCATCGATCGCGTTCTTCAACAAAACTGCCTCAGGTGCGAACCAGAAACCGTTATAGGTAAGTTCTGCGAATTTCAGTCCCCACTCCTGCTTCATGTGAGAAACTTCGCGATCGAGTGTCAAAGATTCAACCGCCACGTGTGCTTGCATGAGAAGCGTGGCGCCAGGAGTTTCATAAACACCTCTCGACTTAATTCCAACGAAACGATTCTCAACCAGATCGACTCTTCCGACTCCGTGTTTCGCTCCAATTTCATTTGCCTTATTGAGCAAGTCGACGGGACTAAGAGCTTCTCCATTAATCGCTACGGGCACGCCGCACTTAAATTCGATAGTGATCTCTTCAGCTTTGTCGGGGGCTTGCTCCGGATTTGTCGTCCAGAGATAAATGTCGTCTGGGGGAGCGGCAGCCGGATCTTCGAGAATGCCGCCTTCGTAACTGATGTGCATCAGGTTCGCGTCCATTGAATATGGTTTCTCTTTGGTTACGGGAACAGGAATGCCATGTTTCTTGGCGTATTCAATAAGATCGTTTCGTCCGGAATAGTTCCATTCGCGCCACGGAGCAATTATCTGGAGATGTGGCGCCAGAGACTTAACGGCTAATTCGAAGCGAACTTGATCGTTGCCCTTGCCGGTCGCACCGTGGGCGATGGCATCACAACCTTCTTTCAAGGCTGCAGTAATCATGCCCTGAGCGATGCATGGGCGCGCCAGCGATGTGCCCATGAGATAGGTATGTTCATAGACACCGTTTGCTTTGATGGATTCGAACACATAGTTATTCACGAAGTCATTGCATAAATCGTCGACTATGCATTTTTCTGCGCCTGTTTTCATCGCCTTTTCGACAACTGCATCGAAGTCCTCGCCTTGCCCGACGTTGGCGCAGTATGCGACGACCGGCACGTTGTAGGTTTCTTTAAGCCAGGTGAGAATGCAAGATGTATCCAAACCACCGCTGTAGGCGAGCAAAATCTTCTTCATTGTATAAGCCCTCTTTTAAAAATTTTGATTCAATCAATCCGGAGCGACCTGTGTTTTCAAAACACTTCGCAGTCACGGTTTGTTGCACACGTTCAGTATCGCTGTGTTAAAGGAGAGAACTGGCAACGCGCGGGGCGGCTCATCTAAGTCCTGAAGCCCTGCTTCGTGAGCTGCTGCGTCGCTGTCAGTTTTACCGTTCTACTGACGTTTTATGTTCTTACAAAGCTTCTTACGCTCGCAAGCGACGCATGCATCGGAGGCGTCGTCGTCGTCGACGGTTCGATATTTTGACGACTGGCATCACGATTGCGTTCTCCCTTGCTTAAACTAACCTTTGTCCGGCGCGTTCCTATATATTTAGCAACGCGGCAAGCCGGAGGCGTTGGTTACGTATCTGCATAATCATACATTCGTTCTGTATAATTATGCACAGAGTTGATTGCTATGTAACCAAAATGTAACGCCGACCGCGGACGTCTCTAGTTTATCAATTCGATTGGGTCTAGTTGACTTTTACGAATGGTCGTCTGGAGTTCCACGAGCGGCGGAAGTTTCAGCTCTTGCCGCCTACTGGCGAACAACTCTAGCGCCGGTCTGCAGTCTTTCGATGTATCTATCATTCGAAACTTTTCTAAGCGGGGCATTTGAGCGGAATACAAGACTCCAGTCATCGTTATGCGTTCCGGTGCTGTTAATTTCAACTCCTGCAAACGCGCCTGCGAGAGGACCTTCAGGGTGTCGTCGGTTATGTCTGAATTGTTCAGGGACAGATACTTTAGTTTCTTGCAAGAACTCAGTGGCGCGAGAGCTGCTCCTCCCAGCCCGTGACACCGTGTAAGAGACAGCTTCTCGAGGCGAGGTAATTTTGTCAGCTCTTTGATTGCATCAGGTTCCAGGTTGCAGCCTTTGAAGGTCAGACTCAGGAGCTTCAGGTGCTGCAACTTATCAATGCCTTTGACAGCGCAAAGTTTATCCGGGGCGAGTAACTCAAGACTTTCCAAAGACTTGTTCGCGGCAATCGTGGATAGAAAGTCAGTTTCGCATCTGTAAGCAATTTGGAGCCGTTTGAGTTTCTGAAAACGAGGGAGCAGCGCAATGCCGTCAGGGGTCAGATCGGCGTACTCTAATTTCAGCTCCTCTTGATTGGGATGGTTGCGAAGCGTTTCTTCCAAACTCATGTCCGTATAAGGTTCGATCGGCAGGTTCTTTTCTGTTGCACTAGCGAGGCTTATCTTTTCTGCGCCTTCCGGAAAGGCGGACATGCTGGAGCCCGCTATCTTAAGTTCCGATAGATTCGTTTCTTGAATTGTTTTGTTTCCTTGACCGGCTCTAAAAAGCAGAAAGTATGATACTGCGGATGACACCACTAGTAAAATCATTGCGGTCAAAACTGGAGCTTTCATGGATTTCCGAGTATCGTGAAGTTCTGAGCTTGCGGTCAATCCCGGCTCCACATTGGTACTCCTTCTAATCGCTTCTTGTCGAATTTGAAAGCTCGCTTCCTCCTTTAAGAGTTCATCAAGGATCTCGCTAACTGTTTGGAATCGCTCCTTCTGAGTCTTGCGCAAACATTTGTCTATAATTGCTTCCAGACCAGGGGTCAAAGGTGGGCTGAAGGTTAGACCCATTTGACTTGCTCGCTCGCTAATGGTGTCGGGTCTTTGATTTGCATGCTTCTCAAAAATTTCCAAAACTGTTTCAGCTCCGAATAAGGCTGTTCCAGTCAGCGCTTCAAACATCAGACAACCAAAGGAATAGATGTCGGAACGTTCATCAGTGTCTCGAGTCGCTGCTTGCTCAGGCGGCATGTACTTTGGCGTACCCAAACCAACGCCTTTGGTGGTGAAGAACTGCTGCGAGTCAGTCTCCATAGCCAGACCAAAATCGAGGATTCGAGCTTTGAAAGTTCGCTTACCCTCTTCCTCTTCGATAAGCATGATGTTGCTCGGTTTGAGATCTCGGTGTATTACATTCTTGCTGTGGGCATGGACCAAGCCACGTGCAATGTCGATAAACGCTGCCAGCGCAAGTGGAACCGGCATAGGACCATTGTCTTCTAGCCACGCTGCCAGTGTTTTGCCTGGAACATATTCAAGCACCAGATACGGTTCGCTTTCACTTGTGAGACCAAAGTCGAAAGCAGTTAATAGGTTCGCATGTTGCAGCGTCGCTAGAATTTTAGCTTCTCGCTGGAATCGCACCGACTGAGAATCCGTAGAGCTTCCGTGGAGTTTTTTAATCGCAAAAACTTTATTCAAGTTTTTGTCGAGGACCTTATAGACGACACCTGCCGCCCCCGTTCCTACAACTTCGAGCACATCGTACCTGTCACCGATGTGTTTTGGCGGCGGCGGCAGTTTTGAAGATATCTTTGGACCGGAACCGTCGAGCGAATCTGCCATTTGGTCTCCCGTATTCGCGCAAATACATTTTACCCGAAAGCTCAGGGAAAACCGACGCGATGCTGTGGACCGCTGCGGCAGCCTTCGAATCACTCCCTATGTGTTTTCTTGCTATCTTGGATCTGAGACCAGCTGGTAGTTAGAATGCTTCAAAAAAACAAAATCAAAGTCATTGATTTCCACACTCACCTGATGTCGTTAGCCGGCGCGGAGCAGGTTTTTCCAGAAGCCCGTCAGTCAATTTTTTTCAAACACGTCGTACCTTTAGTCGAGCCCATCGCGGACCTGACAGAAGGGCTACATGACCGGCTTCTGCGCGATCTGGCGATGCGGTATAACAACAAATTGAGTCGCTTGATCTACTCACATTGCGGTGAACTCTTTTTGATGGAGGCACTGCGGCTTTTCAAACGTCATGGTCTGGAACGTCTCGTGTTCAACATGGACAAGCTCGGCATTGAGCGTTCGGTAATTTACTCTCTCGAGCCTCTGACGAAAACACAGGACATTCTGGATCAAGTTAAAAAATATGGTGACCGCTTCTCCGTTTTCGCCTCCGTGCATGCTGAGGAGACTGATAAGATCGGCTATTTGAAGCCTTTTCTGGATTCGGGCACAGCAAAGGGATTAAAAATTCATCCCATGATTGGCGGATACAACGCATCGAATCTCTACGAGAAAGCCGGCGACATATTCGCACTTGCCGAAACCTATGACGTTCCGCTTGCTATGCACACTGGCGACATTCCTATTCAAAAAATTACAACCAGTCAGGTCTCCTGCTGTGGCATCCCAGCTATTGAAGCACTAGTTCGTGATTTCCCAAACTGTAAGCTCGTGTTGAATCACCTCGGTTGGGAGTCGTGGAGAGCGGTTATTAAGCTTGCCGAGGAACATCCCAACGTTTTCGTAGAAACAAGCTGGCAGCATGCCAGCATTATGCGTCGCGCTGTCAAAGCGCTCGGACCCGAGCGGGTGATCTTCGGATCCGACTATCCGCTGTTTCAACAATGGCAGGCGTTGCGCGAAGTCCGCAAGGCTTTCAAACCGCAGGACTTTCAATTGGTCGCTCATGATAACGCTGCCAGACTGCTAAAGCTCCCCATCTCGGAAGAGCAGGTTGTGGGCGTTTGAAGCTCAGGTCTGCTTCAGTGTCATACTGACCAGGAACGGCGCCGGCCTAGAAAGCATAGTAGTCTTCGGGGATCGTCTCCGTAGGTCGCCAATCGATTTCGCCGACTTCAGCCCCTTTATATTGGATAAAAGTGTCGGCGATAAGAGCGCCGTTTGCCCGGGGACGCTTCCCCTGCGCTGCTTTCAGCCAGTCGTAAGCCTGGCGTGCCTGCATTTCGCCTGCGCCCGTTAGACCGACCATGAGCACGAGCAGATGTTTGCAGATGTTTCCCTGAAGACCCATGCACTCGTCCAGATCCGGGGTGCAGCAGCCGTACTTGCCCTCCGGCGTCAACCAGCTGGCATACACCTTCGAGGTGGTTGTCTGGCTGCGCACAACGCCAACCACATGCTCCTCGTCTTTGCGAACATAGAGCTTGAAGACCTCTTGCTTCAGCATCTTTAACGCTCGACCGAGTTTTCCCTGGTCAACCGTACCATGCAGTCTACTGATAAACGTGGCGAAGCTCATATCGTCATCACCGGATGTGGTGTCATGATCGGTTCGAACCAGCTCGAGGAATCCTTCCTCATCTAAAATTTTTAAACGAATACCGCTGGCAGCCAATTTCTTCGCCTTGTTGCTGGCTGCTATTTTGCCATCGCTTTTGCGCGGGCCGAAAACGGCATAGTCTAACTTCTCGTCTAACGTGTTCACGACAACACCGCCTATGTTTTCAACCATAGACTTCAGGAGTGCTTCGTCGTAGCCTCCACCACAGCAGTCGAAGCCTCCAAACAGGCAGAAGGTTTTGCCGGTTAAGTTGGCGCGCACCATCTCTCGGAACGCGCTTTCATCTAATATGGTCGGAAACGGTTTTCCTGTAGCTGTTTTTGCCTTTCGCTTGCCTGATGCAACCGTGCCTTCAGATTCAGCGCGCAGTTTTTCGACTTTCTTAATCGCCTCCTTCTTACCTTCCTCCCTTTTGTCACCGATTACCAGATAATCCAGACCTTCATCGACGTCATGCTTCAGAATTCCGCCCCTCATCTGTGCTACCGTGGATGGTGCTCCAGGATGATATGAAGGCCAGTATGAAAAGGCGCCGAAGAATGCAAAGGTCTTACCCTTAAATACATCGTCGTTTGGTTTTACTGAGCTGATTGCTTTAGCTATCACTGTGCAAGATTTCCCGAAATTCAACAGTTAGTTTAGCCTTCGAGTTGAGCTGCTAGCAATGGTTCGTGTCGCTTCTCTCAAACAACATTGGCGATTGTTAATGAATTGCTGAGTTTGTCGGTTTGCTGTCAAGCAGCGTGTTATTGTGGCTATATGAACGAGGTGAACGAATCGTGTCAGAGCAAAAAACAAACTCGGAAGAACGATTCGCGCTGTTTCATACCAACAAAGTAGTTTTCTAAGTAAAAACAACTTGCGCAGTCCCTGACGGAGACTGCGTTTCTGTAAACGTCCGGAGTTCTCAGGAATTCCGCTAGCCCTGCTTTGTATTGGAGAATATTTCAATGAACGCTAAATCTGCGGGACTGCTCGGATCAACTCTAGTTGCGCTTGTAATGTTGATTTTTGTCGCTCCGCTTCTCTTCGGCTTCTGGGTGACCGTAGATGCTGGTCACGTAGGGGTTTTGAAGACGATGGGAGCGGTGAGCCCTAATGTTCTTCCGCCGGGTTTTCACTTCAAAAAACCTTTGATCGACGAAGTCGTGCAAATCGACACGCGCCTGACTTCGTTTGAAGTTCGCGCTGCCGCAGCTTCCAAGGACTTGCAAACTGTTGAGACCAAAATTTCGGTTCAACATAGCATTGCGCCAGCTATGGCCGGTCAGTGCTATCAGACCGTAGGTGATCTCGAAAAGATTGACCTGACAGTGGTGGCGCCGGCGGTGCAAGAGAGTTTGAAGGCCATTACCGCCAAGTATACGGCTGAGGAACTCGTCACTCGAAGAGAAACTGTTAAACAATTGGTGACCGACGCTATCAAGAACTACATCAGCCATACTCTTACGGAGAAACAGTTGAGTGGAGCGGTGATGGTTGCGAACGTCGCGATTACTGACTTCGATTTCTCGAAAGAGTTTAACCTGTCAATCGAATCGAAGGTCAAAGCCGAACAGCAAGCTTTGCAGGCGAAGAACGAAAAGGATCGCCGCATCACAGAAGCAGAAGCTGCGGCTCGTGAGAAGGAGCTGTCGGCTGATGCTGCCGCCTATCAAATTCAAAAGGAGAGTATCGCTAGAGCTCAAGCCATTCAGCGCGAAGCCGCTGCACTGGCCCAGAACCCCAATCTCGTGCAGTTGCGTGCTGTAGAGAAATGGGATGGCGAACTGCCGACTTTCTCGAGTGGTGGCACTATGCCCTTCGTCAACATCTCTTCGATAGAGCGCCGCCATGTAGCTGACAACAAGAAAGCCAATAGCGGTTGAGTTCAATGAGTTTGATGACACGGAGTATACCCCGGTACACAACCCGAAACCCTAGTACGCAACCCAGACCAATGGTGTAGGAGGCACCAGCGAGCTGATTCCATCTATCGACACCCAGGAGGTGGTCCAAGCGTAATAGATAGAAACTAAATCCACAAACAAAGGAGCTGCTTCATCCCTGACGGCTCCTTTGTTTTTTGCCTGTGAGCTGTCCGCTTGAGCTAATTTGTGACTTTTCGGGGTCATTCTGGCCTCCGGTTCGTGGAGTTCGGGACCGAAACGTTCACAGAGGTAGACTTTATAGATTTAATGTTGTTCCACAACTTTGTCACTATTGAAGGTTAGGATATTTTGCACAAGGTCCACTCGCGCTGCTTTTTAAACAGGACTGACCCAAATGAAAATGTCAAAAACCCCTGGTCTTCGCAATCGATTCGCTCGTGGTGTAATGCCTCTGCACATGAGACTCTTCGGAGCTGTCATGAAAGCCGTTACCTGGAATGCGCCCCTCGAAAAACCTTCGCTCTGCAAAACAGAGGGACACAAATTCGACCTCAAGAAGTGGAACGGACCTCACAACAAGTGCGAGGAGTGCGGCGTTTGGATTAAATCGCACGAGCAAGTGCGTACGGAAGAATTCTACAAGCCCGCAGATCACCACGTTTACAGATAAGTTTTCACCACTCAGCTCACCACTCCAACTCACGCGTTCCGGCGCCAGCGAAGCTACTTCGCTGGCGTCATCGTTGCGATCAGTTGGCGCAGGCAATCTTGGTGCCACATTGTTCGAAGAATGTCTTGAGCCTCGCATCAAAATCTGATTGCTTCTTCTGGAAGAAGGCATGATGGCAGTCTTCGTAAACAGCGAATTGCGCAGGCTTGGTAGCGTGGTCAAATAGATACTGCGAGTGGTGCCACGGAATGACCTCATCGAGTTTTCCTGCCACTATTAGAAGCGGCGGGTGGTGCCGGACTACAAAGCTGTCATTGTCGAATTTTTTTGGAAACATCCATGACGGATAAAGTTTGAAAAGGTCGAATTTCTCCTTGCCTAGCGCTTCTACCGAGGAAAAACCAGACTCCAGCACCACGCCGGCGCAATCGATTCTCTTGCATAGCGCGCTGGAAACTCCGGCCCCAAGGGATTCTCCGTAAACGATTATTTGGTCGTTTTTGATTCCGCAGCGAAGAAGGTAGTTAAACGCTGCTGCAGAGTCGTCGACGACACCGTCTATCGACGGCGTGCCCGTGCTTTTACCGTAACCTCTGTAGTCATAGGCGAGCACGGAGACGCCGGTAGATAGAAGGCTATTGATTTTGTATAGACAATAGGGCATGGAGACGTTACCGCCGTTTCCATGATTGTAGAGAACTACTTTCGACGCGCCTTTCTGTTTATAGAACCGACCGAAAAGCCTCACGCCATCAGAAGATGTGATATCAACTTCCTCAGCCTTCACGCCGGCTAACTCTTTTCCGTAGAATTCATCAAAGACTTTCAGCGGTCTGAACAAGATGACGTTTACTAGTGCCGGATTGGCCGCCGGACAGCAGAACCACACAACCAGCGATGCTCCGAATAGTATTGTCGCCAGGCAACCGGCACTGAAGCCTATAAGAAAGGATGTTCGTTTCTTCACAGCATATACCTGTTATGAGTTTGTGACGGACGGAAACAAGGGCGCCATAGGTGCGTCGATAAATCCATCTTATTAAGCAGCCTCGAAAACCGTCCACCCGCGCTACACAGTTTATTAACTGTTGCAACCCGACCTGACACGAAGTATTCTCAAATCATGAATAAGGAAAATCTCGGACCGTTTCGAATATTCGCCAATTCAAACTATTCGCTCTATTTTGGCGGTCAGTTGATTTCCTTTATCGGTACCTGGATGCAGCAAGTAGCGCTCGCCTGGTACACCTACGAACTCACGAAGTCGCCCTTTCTGCTTGCTGTCGTTGGCGTATCCGCGCAGCTGCCGTCATTGTTGGTGATGCCATTTGCCGGCGTGATGGCGGATCGCATGAACCGCTACAAAATCATCATTACGACTCAGTCGCTGGCGATGATTCAGGCAAGCGTTCTTGCATATCTCACTCTCACACATCAGATAGCGGTACCGCATCTGATAGCACTTGGTATATGCGCAGGTGTTATAAACTCTTTCGACATGCCCGCCCGATCGGCGTTCGTTATCAATTTGGTGAACAAGGACGAACTGCCGGCCGCTGTAGCGATGAACTCTTCTTTGATGAACGTCACCCGGCTGATCGGTCCTGCTATGGCTGGATTTATCGTTGCTGCCTGGGGCGCCGGAATCTGTTTTCTTCTTAATGCGGCTAGCTATGTAGCCGTTATTCTCGCGCTTTTTTTGATTCGAGGTGACTTTCATCCTAAACCGAAAGCTAAGCGAGGGATGTTTGATGAGCTCAAAGATGGGCTTGCTTACACGTATGAGACGAAGGCGCTTCGTTACGTGCTACTTCTGGTGTTGACATTTGGTCTCGGTGCATCGGCTTATATTCTGCTTCTCCCGATGTTTGTGAAACAGATAGGCGGGGAAGCTCAAACGCTTGGTTATCTGATGTCCGCCTCAGCAGCCGGTTCTCTGGTCGGTACTTTATTGCTGGCCTCGCGAAAAACAGTCAAAGGTTTAGGCAGATGGGTGGTAGTGGCGTCGTTTCTGTTTTCATTGGCGCTTATCGGTTTCAGCCAAATAAACAGCTTCTGGCCTGCCGCTTGCGCTATCGCTTTCATCGGTGCGACCATGATGTTGATGATGGCCGCTTGCAGCACCATCCTTCAATCTGTGGTCGAAGAGGATAAGCGCGGGCGCGTGATGAGCCTGTTCGCCATGTCCTTCATGGGAACTGCGCCTTTCGGCGGAATGATAGCCGGATGGATTGCCGACCACTATGGCTTTCAGAAAACGGTGTTGGGGTGCGGGATTTACTGCTTCATAACCATCGCATTTTTCGCTCGGAAATTCATGCCCAAGCAGGAGCCGCCGCATGCTCCACCTGTGGAACCGGAGGCGCTGCAATCAAATTCCGGTCCAGGAAAAATTATGGCAAGCTTCAGGAACGAAAGCGCCAGGAAATCGCGCGTTTAACTTTATCTTCTGAACGAAAACCAGCCCATCAGGAATAGTAGTGCTGCCGCGACTTTTCCTGCCAGTGAGATGAAACGTGAGATTTTATCGTCCGGCAAGCGTGCCGGCTTCGGGCGGGTCGCGAGGCGTCGAGCTTGTTCTACTGAAGGCGCGAGCAGGCACTGCTGCGGAAAACGGCGAGCGTAGCTCACAATTAGATGTCTGCCTGCGAAGGCCTGTCGAACGTAGCCTTCCTCCACTGGTCTTGGCTGATAGCGACTTATCACGAACGGACCATCCGGCGTCTGAATAGTGAAACTGATCAAATCGCCCGTCTCGTAAGGACCTCGTGACGTTATCGTCGCCGGAGACGTAAGCAAATCTTGGCTGAGAAGCTCTTGAGCGGCTGCTTTGTCGCTCTTGTATTTGTTATCCCAATACCAGTCGGCCACCTTATCGGCGTTCATTGAAGCGACGAAACACATGATGGCTAGGGCTAGAAAGAGCATAAGTTTATCCCGAGAGGCTTGTTGGGTCGCAGGGACTCATACCAGCTTAGTCTAGACCACGCTAAGAGACAAGCGCGGCGCGCGGTTTTGCGGCATTACCAGACATATGATTGGCGATCCTGTTAAGTATGTATGATCTTCCGCTTCCTTACAACGTCGTCGTTATATGATGGCTTTTATGTAAAACGCAATAGCGTTGGGTATCCTAAGTCGCAAATCAGTCCCAGCAGGTGGTGCAAATAGCATGTTCGACCTATTCAAGAAACAATTTATCGACGTTATCGAATGGACGGAAAAGACCAACGGCGTTTTGGCATATCGATTTCCCGCCGAAGACCGAGAAATTCAATCCGGTGCGTCACTCACGGTGACTGATTCCCAGATGGCGCTTTTCGTCAATGAGGGGAATATCGCCGACGTGTTCTCTCCCGGAAGATACACCCTTACGACAAAAACCTTGCCGATTTTGACGACGCTTTTGAACTGGGACAAGGCGTTCAAATCGCCGTTCAAATCCGACGTCTACTTCTTCTCGACACGCGAGCAAATCGACCAGCGCTGGGGAACTCCAACGCCAATTCAGATCCGCGACAAAGAGTTTGGCGTGATTAGATTGAGAGCGTTCGGAACGTTTTCATACAAGATTGAGGAACCATCGACGTTTTACCAGAAAATTAGTGGCTCTCGTGCACAATATACGGTAAGTGAACTGGATGGACAACTGCGGTCGCTAATTACAATGTCGATTGCCACGAAGTTCGGCAAGGGAGATGTTGCGTTCCTTGATATGGCAGGCAACCAGACCGTGTTCTCCGACGAGCTTAAGAAAGAGCTGGATCCAAAATTTTTCGAGTACGGTTTAAAGCTTGAAACATTTGTCGTTCAAAGCATCACCCTACCTGAAGAGCTGCAAGAATACCTCGACAAACAGTCGAAGATGAATCTTGTGGGCGACCTGCAGAAGTATGCGAACTTCCAGGTGACGGAAAGTATTCCGGAAGCTGCGGCGAACTCCGGCGGCGTCGCCGGACTGGGAGCTGGTATCGGTGCTGGTGCCTTGATCGGGCAGCAGTTTGCCCAGTCGGCGCAGCAGCTCGGTGCGGGCGGCAGCGCAGCGAAAGAAGATCCCTACGAGAAACTCGAGAAACTCGCTGGACTCATGGAAAAAGGTATCCTTACAAAAGAAGAGTTCGAACTGAAGAAGGCTGAGATTCTCAAGAATATTTGATGATTGAACTCAGCTGCCCAGCTTGTGGTGCCCCCGTAGCGTTTCGTTCGAAAGCCTCGGTGTTCGCGGTTTGCAGTTTCTGCAAAACGACAGTCGTTCGTCACGACACGGATCTGGAAGCCGTCGGTAAAATGGCGGAACTCCAGTATGAATTGACACCATTTCAGATTGGAACTTCCGGCATGTATGACAAACGCTCGTTTCAAATAATTGGACGTCTGAAGATCGCTTACGAAGACGGATTTTGGAATGAGTGGTACACCATATTCGGTGACGATGGAGAAACTGGTTGGCTTGCCGAAGCTCAGGGTTTTCTCGCCATGTGTTTTGAAATCAGCGATAAGAGCATTCCCAAGATTGATCTAATCAAACCCGGTTCCGATGTAGTAATGCCTCCTCACGGGCACTTCCAGGTAGAGGATATTCGGAATGTGCATTGCATTTTTAGTGAAGGTGAGTTGCCGGTAAACGCCGTTCAAGGCAGACGTTCCAACAGCGTCGACCTTGTCGGTGCGAATCGGAAGATGGCCACAATTGAATATGCCGACACCACTCGCGCCTTCGTCGGCACATACCAGGACTTCGATGGATTCAAGTTTGAGAACCTGAGGAGAATCGATGGCTGGTAATTCGGGTGAAGGTCGCGATCTGCGCAAGGAAAAGCCCAAAGTAACGACTTTCTCCTGCGGGAACTGTGGTGCACCAGTGACGGTGCGCTATCCGGGACACTCGCTGTCTGCAGTATGCGATAGCTGCTACTCGGTTATCGATACCAGTAACGAAGCATTCCAGGTCTTAAAAACCTATTTTCGGAAAGCGCACATTCAACCTCGCTTGGAACTCGGCTCCCGCGGCGAGTTGATGGGGAAAACCTGGGAATGTATCGGTTTCGTAGTCAGAGAAGACGGTGCCAGTAGTTTTAAATGGGAAGAATATTTGCTGTTCAACCCCTATTATGGCTATCGCTTTCTGACTTGCAACAATGGTCACTGGAGCTTCGTGACCATGATAAAAGAACGTCCTGAGCGTTTCGCTGCTTATGCTGATTTTCAGAACAAGCGTTACAAGCTTTTCTATCAGGGACGCGCCCGGGTTCACTATGTTCTTGGCGAGTTCTATTGGCGAGTCTCTGTAGGTGAAGAGGTCAGCATGGCTGACTATATAGATCCACCGCAGATGGTATCAGTCGAGGATGATAAAAACTCACGTGTCTGGAGCGTTTCCGAGTATTTAGAGCCAAAAGTGGTATCGCAAGCTTTCGACCTATCCGGGGATTCCATTCCTCGCACAATCGGCATAGCGCCTAATCAGCCAAGTTCGGCAACGGTCAACTGGCGACAAGTCGGTCCAATGTGGGCATTGTTTCTTGTTGTTTTGACCGGGCTTCAAATATTCCACTGCACTCTTGCGAAAAACATCATCGAGTTTAGCGCACCAATTGAATACGTAACCAAAATGGATGGTCAATTTGCGACCAGTGATGCCAAGCTTCCTGAATTTACGACCCCTGAATTCGTTTTGGATAAAGCCAATGCAAACGTTGCGATCGACATCAATGCGGACGTCGACAACAGTTGGCTATATGTTTATGGCGAGTTGGTAAATACCGACACGGAAGAACTATTCACCTTCGAGCGCAGCATCGAGTACTACCACGGTTATGAAGACGGTGAGTCATGGAGCGAAGGGAGCAAGACTACCTCGATATTCATGCCGCAGGTTCCAGGCGGAAAGTATTATATGAATCTGGATTTTGACAATGGTGGCAACGCACAGGCGAACATGCGTCAAACCTTCAATGTGCAGGTCAAGCGTGATGTTCCGACCTTCCATAATTACTTCTGGTGCCTGTTTTTAATTTCTCTATATCCGATTTTTGCGTGGATCAAATATCGGCAAGTTGAGGTCGCGCGCTGGTCGGACAGCGATTTCTCACCATATCAGTCGAGCAGCGACTAGGAGGCAGGAAGCATTTATGTCAAAACTCTACGGACTTTTGGGAGCGGCACTTTGTGCGTTCTTTTTCTTTGCCACTGAAACCGGTATCAGAATTTTTGCTATCGACACCACGCCGCATACCCGACCCACCGGGGCGGCTTTACATCACAAATAAGGGGGAGATTGTGGAATTAGTTAAGTTGAATTACATTGTCGCGGCAGTTGTGTACTCGGGATTGGGTATTGCAATCCTTTGTACTACTTTCGTGATCTTTGACTTGATTACGCCGAGCAAAATGTGGAAGGAAATCGTCGAGGAAAAGAATTTGCCTCTTGCGGTTTGTCTGTCTGCAATGACTATTGCTGTCGGGATGATTATTGCGTCTGCGATCCACGGCTAATATTCTGGTAGAAAATTGACATACTCGCTTCTGATTACCGCTTTCGTCATCTCGACATGCGGTCTCGTGTACGAACTGATCGCCGGGACCGTCGCCAGCTATTTGCTAGGCGATTCGGTTACGCAATTTTCAACCGTAATCGGCGTGTATCTGTTTTCGATGGGAATTGGCTCGTTTCTCTCCCGTTATGTTGATAAGGACATTATCCTGAAATTCATACAGGTTGAGATGCTCGTGGGTCTGGTTGGTGGCTGTTCTGCAGCGTTGCTCTTTATGTCCTTTGAGCATGTTGAAAATTTTCGCATTCTTCTTTATGCGTTAGTCACCGCCATTGGTGTTTTGGTGGGATTAGAGATCCCACTTCTTATGCGCATATTGCAGGACAAGCTGGAGTTTAAGGAACTGGTATCGCAGGTGTTCACCTTCGACTATGTAGGCGCGTTGTTGGCATCCTTGCTCTTTCCGCTGCTCCTTGTACCGTATCTCGGTTTGATTCGCTCCGCGTTTCTCTTCGGAATTTTCAACGCGCTAGTCGCGGTTTGGACTGTACATCTGTTCCGTAACGACGTTAAGGGAACGTTTGGGCTCAGGTCAGCGGCCATTACTGTTGCCGCTGCACTTTCTGCCGGTTTTGTCTTCTCCGATCAGTTAATGACCTGGGCTGAGTCTTCAACATATCAGGAGCCGATTATATTTTCCAAGTCGACTCCGTATCAGCGGATTGTAATCACGTGCAAAGGCAAAGAAGTGCGTCTGTTTTTAAACGGTAATTTGCAATTTAATTCACGAGACGAATATCGATATCACGAAGCGCTGGTTCATCCGGCTATGTCCAGCTTAAAAAATCCGGAGAACATTCTCGTCCTCGGTGGTGGCGATGGAATGGCAGTGCGTGAACTCCTCAAGTATCCCTCTGTTAAAACCATTCAACTAGTCGACCTTGATCCGGAGATGACGAAGCTGTTTCGCGCTAAGGGTTTATTGTCGCAGCTGAACAATGATGCGTTAAGCGACAGTAGAGTCACCGTGATCAATCAGGATGCTTTTGTATGGCTGCGAAAGTCGAAAGAAAAATTCGATTGCGCGATAATTGATTTCCCTGATCCAAGCAATTTTTCGCTCGGCAAACTTTATAGCGATACCTTTTATAAAACAGTAAAGAGGGCGTTGAAACCCGGTGGTGTTTGCGTTATCCAGAGTACTTCTCCATATTTTGCGAAGAACTCTTACTGGTGCGTCGTGAACACTCTCGAATCAGTCGGATTTCACACGACACCATATCACGCATACGTTCCTTCATTCGGTGACTGGGGCTATGTGCTAGCGTCGATCGACAAATTCGAGCCTCCGGCAGCGTATCCGGCTAATCTCAGATACGTGACGGATGAGTCATTTCGTCAGATGCTTAACTTCCCACCGGATATGGTGGCAACTGAAAAGTGTGTCAATAAACTGAATAATCAAAAACTTGTTCACCTGTTCGAGTCTGAGTGGGGAGAATATGTTGAAACGTTTTAGCCGAGCGACGTGACTATGCCGAGACGTTTCAGTCGAGCTGTGTTTCTTGCGATGATGGGCGGCTGTGCGGTTGCTGCGGTGTCCGGAAAATATCTTCTTGACGCACTGAAAGCGCGAGTGAAATTCCCGATTCGTATGCTTGGTCCTTCGATGAACCGGGGACATATGATTCGCGATGGCAAAATGCCGAAAGTCTTAACGGATGCAGAGCACGCAAAAACAAGAGTCACCATTATCGGTGGCGGAATGGCGGGTTTATCTGCTGGTTGGTGGCTGAAGAGAAACGGATTCTCAGACTTCAAGATTTTGGAACTGGAAAAGGAAGTTGGTGGCAATTCATCTTTCGGTAAAAATGGCATCAGTGCTTACCCCTGGGGAGCGCATTATGTTCCACTTGCCAATCCGGAGTCTGAATATGTTCGCATGTTTTTTCAGGAACTTGGAGTCATTCAGGGCGTTGATGCAAATGGTTTGGCAATCTATAACGACCTGTATATGTGTCACGACCCTGAAGAGCGGCTTCTAAAGGACGGCTCCTTTCAAGAGGGGTTGGTTCCTCGTCGCGGTTTACAACCATCTGACAAGCAGGAATTTCAGCGCTTCTTCAAAGCGATGAAGCATTATCGTGAGCTGGTCGGTCGTGATGGAAAGCCAGGGTTCGCGATTCCTCTCGATTTGAGCTCGCAGGATGAAGAGCTGATTACCCTCGATAGAATTTCGATGGCGAAATGGATGAAGGAGAATAAGTTTCTGGGTAAGCCAATCCGATGGTATGTCGACTACTGTTGCCGAGATGACTACGGCTCACTTCCTGAACATGTTTCGGCCTGGGCGGGCATTCACTACTTTGCTGGGCGCAAGGGCGTGGCGGCTAACGCGGAGATGAATTCTGTAGTGACGTGGCCGGCTGGAAACGGTTTTCTCGCTGACAAACTTCGTGAGATGTTGAATGGGAAAATCGAGACGGGAAGCGCAGTGTTCAACGTTTCCAGCACGGAAAGTGGAGCGACCGTTTCGTTTTTCGATGTCAAAGAAAATGCTGCCAAGATCATTGAGTGCGATTACGTGATATTTGCGGCTCCAAGATTCTTGGCTCGCCACCTTGTTTCACCTAATGGTCGAGACGAAACTATTTCTTCTCCGGGAATTTCTGCGCAGGCTGTACGTTCACAAAATGAACCTGTCCAGGAGCAATTCGAGAGCGCTCAATATGCACCCTGGATGGTGGCGAACATCAGTTTGAAACGTGTCCCCGAGGGCAAGGGCGTTGGTCTTGCCTGGGATAATGTTAGCTTCTCAAGTCGTTCTCTCGGCTACGTTGTAGCTACTCACCAGAATATAACGACGCAGAGAGACGCGCCGACAGTCATTACCTACTATTATCCAATGGCTCAGGATGAACCGAGCGAGTCTCGACGGATACTCTTAGAGCGCACGGCAGAGGAATGGTCACAATTGATCCTTGCCGACCTTGAAAAAATGCATAATGGTATAACGACTGAGATTACAGCGATGGATTTATGGCCGTGGGGTCATGGAATGATTCGTCCTTCGGTCGGTTACATCTGGGGCGAGACTCGCAGAGTGATGAAGAAGAACATGGGAAATGTTTACTTTGCTCATTCGGATATGAGTGGGATCTCTAACTTCGAGGAAGCTCAATATCAGGGAATTGAAGCGGCTAAACAGGTTTTAGCCAGGGTGACGTCGTGACACAGGCGATTTTGAAAACGGATGCAACCGCGCTTCCGAAGCAGCCGTGGCTTGCTTCAGTGAAATGGGATTGCGCTTTGATTATTGGTCCTGCGATCGTCACTTCGGTTATTGCGCTGGCTTGCAAACCTTTACTTGATAATAGTCAATTCATGCCGCTCTGGGCGTGGGTAACTTTTGTACTGGTCGTTGATGTTGCGCATGTTTACTCAACTCTATTTCGGACCTATTTTGATCGTCGCTCGATTGCCGAACATCACTTATTGCTGGTTGTGATTCCGATCGCATGTTGGGTCGTTGGGTGGTTGTTGTATCGAACTGATTTTATGTACTTCTGGCGGGCACTGGCTTACCTCGCGGTTTTTCATTTCATTCGTCAACAGTTTGGTTTTGTAGCTCTCTATTCAAGAAACGATCCGCGAGCGTTTTTGAAGGTCCGCTGGCTCGACCAGGTGTGCGTCTACACTGTGACGCTTTATCCTCTTCTGTATTGGCATACTCATTTACCTCGCAATTTTAACTGGTTTGTCAGTGGCGACTTTGTCAATGCGGTACCGCCTGTGGTGAATGAGTGTGCGCTGGCATTTTACTGTTTAGTTGTTACTGTTTACACTGCCAAAGAGCTGCTTCTGTTTAAATCAACGGGGTTTTTAAACATACCCAAGAACTTGATTCTGTTTGGAACAGCGTTGAGCTGGTGGGTAGGCATTGTCGCGTTGAATTCTGATCTTGCCTTCACCATGACGAATGTTGTCTCTCATGGCGTTCCATACATGGCGCTAATCTGGCTTTATCACAACAAGGCAAGTCGAGCCAACGCTGATGTTTCCAGTGCACAAACGAGGGCTTCGAAGTCGCTTGGGCGTTTCAGCAAAGATTTTCTGCTGTCATTTGCACCAGCGTTTGTGCTATTTCTCGTGCTTCTCGCTTATTTCGAAGAAGGTTTCTGGGACGGACTCATCTGGCGAGAGCATTTAACGTTTTTCACGCCGTTTGCCTCCTTGCCCGCTATCACCGACGCGACCACGCTTTCAATACTTGTGCCTCTGCTTTCTCTGCCACAATCCACGCATTACGTCCTGGACGGTTTTATATGGCGTGTGAAGGACAAATCTGGTTCATGGTCTGCGAGGTAGAGCGTCTGGGAAACCTGATTATGTTTCCCACGAAAGGTACCAAGCTTAGATAGATTTCAGGAGGCGGTGCCGAAAAGGCGCAAAAGCCGTCGCTTCTTTTAGTTTTGGCTCATGAAAACCTCGGGTGATTCCTGACAAGATCTGTAAGTCGGCGTGTGCCGTGTGTTTGTGGCTTTTATGCTATTCAACAGTCTGCAGTATCTTATATTCCTGCCGCTCGTGGTGCTCGCCTATTGGCTAGTGCCCGGCAGATTGCGCACTGTTTTGCTGCTCGCGGCGAGCTACTACTTTTACATGAGCTGGATGAAGTCCTATGGGCTTTTGCTTTTCGGGCTCACAGCCATCAATTACCTGGCTGGTCTGGCTATCGGCAAGCTCGAGGCCGCGCAATCGAAGCGCCTTGCTCTCATTGCCGGAATCACGTTTAACGTCGGCGTCCTGGCGCTTTTCAAATATACAAACTTTTTCCTTGAAACCTATAACAGTCTGGAGAAGATGCTTAGCTCCATACTGCCACTTAATCTGGTGCCTGCACCCGAGGCACTGCCCATAATACTACCCCTTGGTATCTCATTTTTTGTCTTTGAATTCATTCATTACCTGGTCGATGTTCGCGCCGGAAATAAACCGATTGCAAACCCGCTGCGATTCGGATTATTCGCGGCATTTTTTCCGTCTCAAATTGCGGGTCCGATCAAGCGTTATGAAGACTTTGACGGTCAACTCGAGAAACCTCGTGTGTTCAGTCGGGCTGAATTCGGTGAGGGGATTAACCTGATCGTTCGCGGTATGTTCAAAAAGGTTGCGTTAGGCGATAACCTCGCACCTTTGGCTGCAAGCGGTTTCGCCAATCCAGCTGCGATAGGCACAGTGGATGCCTGGGTTGCAGTGCTCGCCTTTACTTTGCAAATTTATTTTGACTTTTCCGGTTACACGGACATCGGTCGTGGCTCCGCGCTTTTGCTCGGGTATAAACTGCCTGAGAATTTCAATATGCCATACATCGCCAGAAGCATTCAGGAATTCTGGCATCGCTGGCACATGAGCTTGTCGACCTGGCTTCGCGATTACCTTTACATTCCGCTGGGTGGTTCACGTGGTGGCAAATTCGCCACGATGAAAAACCTGTTTATCACTATGCTGCTAGGAGGTCTCTGGCACGGTGCCTCGTGGCACTTTGTACTGTGGGGCGGCTATCAGGGTGTTTGTCTGGCAATTCACAGAACTTGGGAGCGGATCAGCGAAGGACGGCCAGCGCTTGCAACGTTCGGAAACTCATTTGTAGGAAAAGCAACTGCATGGTTGGTCACATTCCTGACGGTCGTGAATGGCTGGGTGCTGTTCCGTGCGAATACCGTGGCGGAAGCGTTCCAAATGTACCAATCGATGTTTACGCTCAAGGCAGGGACCGGCGAGTCTCTTCTTGAGCTATTCATCTACGGTGGTCCACTGCCGGCGGTGCTGGCGATCTACACCGCTTTCGTCCTTGGCGATAAACTCAAGTGGAAGGCTAAACTTGAATCCGCAAGCCTTTTGCCGTCACCGCCCGTGACGGCACGCGCCGTCGCACTAGCTGCAGTGGCACTGTTCATCGCGAGCCTGGCTCCGCGACATGCTGTTCCCTTCATATACTTCCAATTTTAAGGGGACATCATGACGACGACTCTTAGAGAGAAAACGATAAAGTCTCCCACTCCAGTCAAGGAGCCCAGCCAAATTTCCCGACTTGTTCGCGGTTTAATCCGGAATATAGTCTGGTGTTTTGGAACATTAATCGTTTCGCTCCTGGTTCTCGAAGTTGCTCTGCGAGCATGTGGTGTGGGCGGCGAAGAGTATTTGAAGATGGACCCGACGATTGGTTTTACTCACCTGGAGAATAAACCTATTGTCGTCCGCTCCGAGGGCTGGTCTTATGACCCCGCCAACTCCAGAGGCATTCGCGATTATGAATACTCTGTCACTCCGGCACCGGGTGTGCATCGCGTAGCATTTCTCGGAGACTCGAAAACAGAGTCTATTCAAGTTCCGCTGAAGGATAATTTCCCTAAAGAGATTGAGCGTCGTTTAAACGCAAATGGTTCCAGCGGTGGTCGGGAAACGGCAATAAATGGCTCGAATGTATCGAACGGCCTGGATGGCAAAGTTGAGTGCATCAACTTCGGTATGTCCGGTTATGGGACGTCGCAAGAAGTTCTCCAGTACATGCGTGATGTGCGGCAATACAAGCCGGAAGTCACGGTCCTTGTTTATCATGTGCTCGATAACGACGAAAATACTGCCCCGGTGCAGCCGGAGACGTTTACGCCTCGTCCTTACTTCAGCGTCAACGATCAGGGGGTTTTGAAACCGGACTGGCTTTTTCTTGATGCGTGGTTTTGTTCCGAAAGGGCGGTTTATTTCAAGGCTTGTGATTGGCTGAGAAGAAACAGTTATGTGCTGGGTGTTCTCGCGCAGATCGATAAGACGAGTAAAGGGCAAAAATATTACGACCTATATCAGCAAAAAGTGCTGTTACCGATTTACGAATCGCTAGCGAACGTTGTTCCTGCTTTTCGATATAAACCGGATGAAGTTGCTATGGCTCAAAGAGCCAGTCTTGCTAAGGAGTTTGAAAAGCCAATACAGAATTTCGGTTCTACGTCTGAAGAACAAATTCCAGATCGCCCGCCAGGTTTTCTAGATAAAGACTATAACGTGCTATTGCTTAACCATCGCTTGCACTTCCGCGTGACCGCGGCGCTGATTCGGAAACTGAATCAGGTGTGCAAAGAGAATGGTTCAAAGTTGGTTGTTGCGACCCTTCCTGCGCCTACTTCACAGATATTCTATTTCAAGGAAGTCAACGCTCTTCAGCAAATCTCAAAAGAAGAAGGCTTTGATTTTGTCAATTTGCATGAGGCATTTCCGAAGTCAACCGGCGGCGAATCGAGTCCACTATTTGTCGGCTTCCACTTCTCTCGCCTTGGACACAAAATCGTTGCTGATGAGTTGACGCCGGTTGTCGAACGAAATCTGAAAAGTAAAAAACTGAATCCGCAATAGTAAGGAGCAGACAGGAGTTGAACCTGTAACCCTTGCAGGCAGACGGTTTAGCAAACCGCTTCCTCGACCGTGTCGGACCTGCTCCAAAGTCGCATCGTCACCAGCCAATCACTAGTATTGAATCTGGTGCTTCTCAGGGAATGGTGACCATGCGGCGTCCGGTGAAGACGCCGCGGGCGAGCAGACGATGCGAGCTACTCGCGGTCACCTATATGACGGAGTCTAAGCATTTCCAGCGCACAGGCGGAAGAGGTTTCCGCCTGACCGCGACAGGTTTGATACCACAAATATAAATGCTGACTCGGTCTAAAATGGCTGCACAGGCAGGGGTCGAACCTGCGACAAATCGGTTAACAGCCGATTGTTCTGCCGCTGAACTACTGTGCAATAAGGAAGCAGAGGGACTCGAACCCCCAAACCTTGACGGCCAACTGTTTTCAAGACAGCGTCCTCATCCAGCCGGGTTGCTTCCGAGTGATACCGAAAATGATTTCGGTATCGCCGATAGTGCTTGCGAGCACGCTCGACATAAGCCGTTGACAGGAGTTGAACCTGCAACCTACTGTTTACAAGACAGCAGCTCTACCAATTGAGCCACAACGGCATGGAACCGCATCCAGGATTCGAACCTGGGCGCAAAGGTTTAGAAAACCATCGCTCTTCCGCTGAGCTAATGCGGTATGGTACCAGTGGTAGGGCTCGAACCTACAACCTTGCGCTAATCGGGCGCTCAACCGAGTATAAATCGGCCGCTCTGCCATTGAGCTACACTGGTTCGTTTGTGAACTAATTTAAGTAGCGAAGATGGAGGCAGTAGGAATCGAACCCACTTAATGCTGGTTAAAAGCCAGATGCATAGCCACTCTGCCATACCTCCTAGCGTTGATTCTCATCGACGCTATGCGTTTTGAACTCATATTGGAACCTCCGATGATGGAGCATGACCGTTTTTCAACGACCATGCTCCGAGACGCAAACTTGTTTCCGAAGTAATTGGGAGCACTGACGAGAATCGAACTCGCATTTGCGGAGTGAAAGTCCACCTTCCTAACCATTAGAAGACAGTGCCGTAGAACCGCTTTTGAAGCGGAGTTGTAATCAACCCTTGTCAGGACTTGAACCTGAACGCTACTGGATCGGAACCAGTTGCTCTTCCGTTTGAGCTACAAGGGCATGGGCCGTACGAGTTGGAGATACGAGTTTTTTACATCCCCATGTAGCGGGGATGATTGGAGTTGAACCAATTAGATTTGTGTTGGAGACAAATGTTTTACCGTGTGTAAGTATCTTCTGTTAGAGTACGGCGGAAATTTGTTCGTGCAAGTCGTTGATGCGAAGCTAAGCTCGTTCAAAGAGTGTATGCATCAACTGTCGGAGCACGAAACATGGTCGGCGGGGCACGGATTTGAACCTGCGAAGTCTTGAGACGCGTGGGTTACGGCCACGCTGCTTTGGCCACTTGCATACCCGCCGGTACTGTTTGCGTTCTGAATCGGGGCGATACCAGAGTGGTATCACCGTGATACCAGACTGGTGTCATCAATGAAGTCCCTTGCAGGAATTGCACCTGCATAAACTGATTTGCAGTCAGTCACCTTGCTATTCGGACAAAGGGACGTGGAGCCTATCATCGGACTCGAACCGATACCCCTAGCATGGCTCGCTAGGATTCTGCCTTTATACTAGATAGGCGTGGTTGCCGCAGAAGGATTTGCACCTACACTTGCTCACTTATCGGGTGAGTACTCTGCTGTTAAGTTATGCGGCACTGGTGGAGGCAGTAGGAATCGAACCCACGTTGGTTTTGAAACCTCTGGTTAAGAGCCAGGTGCATAGCCATTCTGCCATGCCTCCAGGACGAGCGACATCGAGAACGGTTTCATGTTGCACATAGAAACCTCATCGTGCAGTTAGTCAGCTCGTTTCTGTTCTTGCACCACAGATGGTTTCGTTCATAAGACAGTCCCTTAGAACCGTTTTTTGCGAACCACATCTGGTGCTCGATGTTTTAGACGTCACCCGGCGCCTGATAGCGCCTGCGGTGCTCTTAATTGGAACCCTTGTCAGGATTCGAACCTGAAGCCTACTGGTTCGTAGCCAGTTGCTCTTCCTTTAAGCTACAAGGGCGCATGCCTGCTTATGGTTATGACACCGCAAGTAGGCGGTCAACCGTGCAAGTTGAAGTTACGGATCATCGCGTTTTACCGTTGCTCGAAATCTAGCCCAGTCCGCACTTACGCGTTGTTTAAATGATGGCTGCTTAAAGCCTACATCCTGGGTTTCTGACGACTCCTCACAATCTCATTGCCATTTGAAACGACGGTTGGCTTAGCCAACTAGCCTCCTCTCGTACTGCTTGTATGTATCTTGGGTTGGGGCACGGTCGCTTGCTCACCATCGGAATCGAACCGATTTCTCCATCCGGCGAGATGGATTTCTGCCATTGAATTAGGCGAGCACATAAACCGTACGAGTCGCGCTTGCAGGTGGGGCTTTACATTTCGCAGCCGTGAATTCCAGTTCCGGCAAGACACCCACAGTTACGTTTGTTTATTTGTTTGTGGATTGTAAGCAATCGCTGTTGGAGTACGGTTTTATATTGCCGCAGCAGGTCTTGCACCTGCACGTGTCGGTTTATTCAACAAACACTCTGCGTTGATTTACACGGCATTGGTACCCGATGAAGGACTTGAACCTTCAACCCGCTCTTTGTAAGAGAGACGCTCTACCATTGAGCTAACCGGGTATGGTGCTTAGGGTCGGGGTCGAACCAACAACGCGCAGGGCTTCAACCTGCCGCTCTACCACTTGGAGCTACCTAAGCATGGTGCTTCTGGAAGGAGTCGAACCTTCAGACTTCTGTTTTTGAAACAGATGCATGTACCGATTCTGCTACAGAAGCATGTGGCCGTACGAGTCGAGGTGCAGTGTAGTTCACGGAGGAATCGAACCTCCAACTTCTGATTAATAGTCAGATACTCTTACCGTTTGAGTTAGTGTGTATGCACGTCTGTGTGAGTACGGCGCAGTTATGGAGACGATCGGAGTTGAACCGACAACCTTCTCGTTGCAGGCGAGGTGCTCTACCAGTTGAGCTAAGTCCCCAGGTGGAGCCGATCTTGGCGTTTCGAGATTGCGATGAAGACCCTCCGAGTTTGCGCCGGCAATGCGCTCGATCTTCGCAGAGAAAAAATCGTCGAAACAATCGGCTCCTGGTACTGGTCGCAGAGACCGGATTCGAACCGGTAATTTACAGGTTATGAGCCTGCCGTGTTAACCGTTACACTACTCTGCTAAATTTGAACATTTGCTTCTGGAAGGATTCGAACCTTCAGACCTCCGGGTTTAAGTCGGATGCATGTGCCGATTCTGCTACAGAAGCGTGGCGCATCCCCTAGGATTTGAACCCAGATCGAACGAGTTTGGAGCTCGTCATGTTGCCGTTACACCAGGGATACGGGTTGAGTGAGTTAAGCACGAGCCTTCGGTCTGGGTTATGTGAACTGCAACTGAATCTGATTTTCAGCTGCTGGAACCATTTGCTATCACGATTCCGTCGGCTCCGTGTTGGGTCACGACGCCTGCTCGATCACGAACCAAAACTCGTGCTCAACCACTCGAATGTTTTTTTGCGGATTCAATTTTCAGTGTGCGATTCGTCGAGGAGTCACGCAAGAGCGCAGAGAAACAGGCCTGTTCACTACTGCGAAGGCGCTTCAAGACTATTTTTTTGTTCGCGAAAATCCAGAACTAATAACAAAAAAGCCTGGGCTTTTCGACCCAGGCTTGCGAATGAGAAACGACTCTACGTCAGATCACACCTGGGCTATATTTATTCGTCGCGCCTGCTGTCCACAGTTCGCGACCGAGTATCTCGGCCGGTTTCCCGACGGACATGCGATTCTCGCAACTTAAATGTCTATATGATCTAAACGACATTTCGTGTTTCTCCATTCGCCGCCGAATTCGATACTTAATCGAATCGATTTTTCGGTCGACACTAACAATCCTACCATGCACCTTCCGAAATTACACGGGGAAGTTTCAACTTTTAATCTTTGATTCGCGCTTACCATGCGGTTTTCCGCATATAAGAGTAAAAGAGTAATAAATAAACATGGAGAAGATGAAGATGTGGTGCGTTCTTAACGCTCACCAGATCCTCGGTCATGATTAAGTGCTTGTAGCACAGTCTCGTGTTTAGGTAATCAAAACATGTAATCGCTGAGCTTCTATCATGAACTTTAGAGGCCTTACTTTAATCAAAAGCCTATAGATCAATAGATCCACATTTCAAGCTATTGAGATAACATAGAAGAAGGTAAATATTGGAGACGCTATGTCAAAGGTTGTCTATTCTGATCGCCATCTGACCGACAACGGCTGGGTAACGGGGACCGAGCGTTGGGATGACGGAACACTTAAACTGGTAAATCCGCCATCCGACACAGCTATGACTGTTCGCTACTCTGTGCCCATGCATAGGCCTCCATACATAACGACCCAGTGGAAGACGGATCGCGACGAGTATCTGCAGGAACTCGTTCAGAAGTTTGGTGAATTGCCAAACGACCTGCAGATCGTTGAGAACACTGCGGGCGATAATTAACTGCGAAGCGGCGCTCGATTTTTCAATTAGTCGATAAATATCTGAAGATCATGTAGATGAGATCTCAGAGGGACTCTGAGATTTGAGCCGCGGTTTTTTTTGGTTTTCAGTGCCACTATATGTGGTGTTTGGCCTTTCGGAAGCCTGTATGGAACGACGCTAAAATTTGCAGATCGACGCAAGCACTTGAGGTGGTTTGTCAACGAGTGAGCGTCGGAATTTGTGAAAACCGTCGCTCTGGGATTGACAGGGCGGGTCTAGAATCGATTTGTCTAACGGTCGTCAAATGGGTGGACCAGAGGCTCCATATTTCGATAGTTCTTCGAGCAGGTTTCTGACCGAATATTGTGGGACATATCCGATACTGCTGGTGGTGCGTGAGATGTCCAGCCTCCTAGGACAGTGATGAAGTGGAAGATCGTGTTTTAGAGCCATCTCGTAGTATTCTGGAAAGTGCAATTTAAATGTGGTGCCTGGACCTTCTCGATCCCAGTTTAAGAACTCATCTTTTGAGTACTCATAGGCACCATCTACGGTGAGGATCAAATTTTCGCATACGTCGCGTTCCGCATCTTCACTTTCCTCATCGCTACGTGTCGCATCTCCGTCGAGTCTCCTGGCCAGATAGTCGATACTTCTTTCTACTGATTGCGCAACATCGTTGATATGCACCGCTCCTTTCCAAAACCATTTTGCCCATTCTACGTAGTTGCTGTAAACCGCCCGGTTCCAGTGCGGAATGAACGCTCTTGGACGCAGTGTTATCGTCTTCAACTTGTGATGCGAAGCGTAAAATGAAGCCAGCTGTTCTGAAATAATTTTGCTGTTCCCATATACTGTATCGGGTTCATCGATACTGGTGCTCGAGATGAAAATCACGCTGCCAACGCCGGCACGGACAGATGCCTCGAAAACTTCGAAAGTTCCCCTGATGTTCAGGTCGAAGAATTCGTAAGCATCCCTCTGCTTCTTAAACTCATGAATGCCATGCCAAGCCGCGATGTGAACGACTACATCGCAGTTTGAAAACCACGTTGGAAGTTGTGGTCGATCCAAGACCGAGCCGCGGACGAATTCTCCGGGCGAGTCATGCGGCGGGTCTGCAACATCGAGAAGAACCGCTTCATCACCCCGATTCGTCAATCTTCTCGCCAGAACTTTGCCCAGATCACCACAACCACCTGTCAGCAAAACGCGCATCGGTTTCCTCCCAAAAAAAAGTTGTAAAAGGCCGCCAGACGCGTAGATTCAAATTTTAGCGGTTTCGTGCAAGAAAAGACTTTTTGCAAGAAATTCGCAATTCGAAGTTTGAATCTGAAATCGTGCTAAGATGACCCACTGATTGCGTTTCTGCAGATGCAGTCAGATGTCATAAGGAAGGAGATCAATAAATGAATATCTCGCGGCGCGCACTTCTGTCATTGATGACGGCGTTTGCGGTGACCGGTGGAATTGCGACGGCAAGCTTCGCAGCCGACTCGGGAACCTTCGCCAAATTTAGTACGACTGAAGGCGACTTTACTGTCAAATTGTTCGATAAACAAGCTCCGAAAACAGTCGCCAACTTTGTTGGCTTGGCTGAAGGTACCAAAGAGTGGAAGGACCCCCGTTCGGGCAAAATGGTCAAGAAGCCGTTCTACAATGGTTTGAAGTTTCATCGCATTATCGATGGTTTCATGATTCAGGGCGGAGATCCGCTTGGTAACGGAACTGGCGGACCCGGCTACGAATTCGAAGACGAATTCGATCCCAAGCTCCGTCACTCCAAAGCGGGAATTCTCTCGATGGCGAATGCTGGTCGCAACACCAACGGCAGCCAGTTCTTCATCACTCTCGCTCCTACGCCTCACCTCAACGACAAACACTCGGTGTTTGGTGAAGTAGTGAGCGGCATGGATGTAATTAAAAAGCTCGGCTCGACACCTGTTGGTGCCAACGATAAGCCGATCAAAGACGAAATAATCAAGTCCGTCACGATCGAACGCAAATAGTTTCAGCAGCGCCAGAGCGCTGTTTGTACCAAATGCAAATTTAAGGGGCACCATTTTTGGTGCCCTTTCGTTTAATCTGGTTTCTGCCGTGTTGATACCGGTTATGGTATCGTCGAATTCAACTAAGCGGAACTAGATTTTCAATACTACTTTCCCGAAGTGAGCTCCGCTCTGCACGTAGCGAAGAGCTTCCACTACGTCGTGCGCATCGAACACTTTATCGATGACAGGTTTTGTTTTGTGCACTGTCAGAGCGGCGTTCATGCGTTCGTACATCTCTACCGAACCGACGAAGATGCCCTGCAGTTTAACCGCCTTCATCAACAGGTGAACGGCGTGATTGCTTTGCGCATTTGGATTTGCAAGGACACCGATCAAGCTGATGTGTCCACCGACCTTGACGGAGACTGCGGACTTTTCCAGAGTACCTGAGCCGCCGACTTCGATTACGTGATCGACGCCCCGACCGCGGGTAAATTTCACTACTTCCTTATCCCAGTCGGGATTGGATTTGTAGTTGATCACGTGTGCTGCTCCCATCTTTTTCAGCCGCTTCAACTTCTCATCGCTGCTGGATGTTGCAATGACCTCAGCGCCACTCATAAGCGCGAACTGCATGGCAAATATGGAGACTCCGCCGGTTCCCATAACTAGAACGGTTTCACCGGCCTTTAGATTGCCTTCTTCGATTAAACCGTTCCAGGCTGTCAGAGCGGCGCATGGCAATGTTGCCGCTTCTTCGTCGCTCAAATAGTCAGGGATTTTGACAAGCGAACGTTCGTCGAAAACCGCATATTGCCTCAAGACTCCGTCGATACCGGCGCCGAGATCCGTCTGGATCACTTCGGGAGTTATCGTGCCTCCGGTCCATCCAGTCATAAAATTAGGCGAAACGCGCATGCCTACCTTGACTTTAGTCACCGCCTGACCGACTTCTATTACCTCGCCGACGCCGTCCGAAAGCGGAACTCTTGGGAGGGAAATCTTGCGATAACGACCGGTGCAAACTAACAAATCTCGGTAGTTGAGGGAAGCAGTTTTTATCCGCACCAGAACATCTCTAGGTCCCAGGGCTTGCGAAACTCTGGTGGCAGATTGGATCGCCGTCAAATCGTAGTTCGTGAGTTCGTAAGCCGCGTATTCGAGAGCACTCGAAGATGTAACTGCCGTCATTGCTACCTCCGGCTGGTCGTATGTATGCTCGGTCAAACCGTGCAGCTATTATCCGATACGAAGGGCCCCTAAATATACTGTGTTAACAAAGGCTTCAGTTGGATTTGTTGCCAAGTGAATCAGCGCGCCGACAATGTAGTAACTCTTGGTCTGAAGTATTGTTGGTAGTTTGCGGTCCGCATGTAAAGAAGAATCGAGGCTGTTTTTGCAATCTTTCCGGCGGTCTTGCGCAGTTCCGGATCGTCCGATTTCATGAGAGTTTTCAAGGCACTCACGGAATTTATAGCCGCTGGAATCGAGAATTCTGATTTGTAAACTGTTTGCGTCTTGCCCGTCCGGACCTGCTTTACGTCGGAATGAGGAATTAACTCCAGCGCGTTTGCCGATGCGAACTCTCCGGATTTGTCCGTAGAAATCAAAATGTGACGACCCGGCGAAAGGGTATGAGTTTCTCCGCTTGTAATCACTTTTATGTTTCCTTTCTTTGAGTCGTGGACATCGTAAACCGCGAGCCCGTCTGCGGTAGAGGATATTAAAGCGACCGATTTACCACCGATGTGTACGACTCCATGTATTGTGGAGACGTCCATGTCATGCTGTGGAACGAAGAGCGTAGTTCCTTCGAAAAGGTTAGACTTTCGCTCAGGGTTGCGGTCATCGTTCAACGCAGCACTTTCTACTGTGGTGGCTGGTGTCACGACAGCTCCTATTGAACTCCCCGTAACCAAGTTGGCTTGAATCTCCGCCACCTGTCGATTCTGGGTCAGAGGCGCTTGACCAGAGGCGCTTGTTGCGGTTCTTCCAGCTCGTAAAGCGCCGCTCTGGGGGAGTGTAGCGACCTGAGTACCAACATTTCCACGTTCTCTCGGCGAAGCGCTCTGCGATACCGGATGTGATATCGGACTGGATGCGTACATTGGCACCGCGGATGAGACCATCAGTCCGAACAGAACGGCTCGAGCAGTCGCACCGACCCGGTTTTGAACGGTTGAAATGTTCGAGAATGCTTCGCCTTGCATGATGTCTCCTTCGGCTTTCCATTTAGACCGCATTGCGAACTGCGAATGCGAACTTACAACAGAGTGAAGCATTGTTGTGTCGGTCTTGTGAACGAGCCGGCATCCTCTCATTAATGTTTGTTCCTTTTCGTGTCGTTCATCTTGAAGACTGTCGAGCCTGTCCCAGGCGCGCGTTTGGCGCTCTCGAGGAGCTTAAGCCGGTTGGCGATATTGTGAATTGATAATGTGAGTTGTGGAGCGAAACGGCTGTTGTGTGCGATTATTATTGACCGCAGGCGCTCGAAAGTGAGGTCACATGAGCATCAAGAAATCTTGTAAACGTCCGATCCTTGCCGCACTCGCATCAATCTATCTGCTTGCTGGTGTTTCTGCGCCGGCATTGGCGGAGGGATTGTTCTATGACGCAGAGCATGATGTATTTGTCCTGCCGACCAATGAATTGAGCGTTCGATATAACAGTAAAACATTTGCGCCTGTAAAAGCCACCAAATACGGTGACGATGCCGTCCACTTTCTTCAGTATCCTCTTCTCACCGGCGTAAAGATTGAGGAGGACTTCAGCAAGATGAACATCTCGCAATCGCCTGAATCCATACAAATTGAGTGTTATGATTCCGGACCAATCGGTCCTATGGGAACCAATCGCATCTCCAAGGACTTTCTGAAAGAAAACAAAGTCACTCAAGTGAGCTACAACCACGAGAAGATTGCGAAGGAAACCGGAATGCCGGTATCAGCTCTTCGAGCAATGAAAGCGATATTGATCTTTGAAGTGAAGCCGAAGAGCGGCGCTGATGCCTACAACTTATTCGCGTTTCAACATGATGGTCATACGACAATGTTTGCAAGGCGAATGCGTAGTGGAAGGGCTGATATCAAAAATGACCCACCGGTAATCATCGTAGACATGCGTCTAGGTTCAGTCAAAGATAGTAAAGCGAATGTGGAGTTTCCTGCCACGACTGAAAAAACGGCAAGCGAAGGCACACCTTCCGAACAATGAGTTGTTAGCCCCGAGGGTGTAGCGCGCATTCGATGAAAGGCGTGGCTCAGAAACTGATTCGAATGTACGGGTATTTCCCCGTAATAGAGGCCTGCGTGATTGGCACTGCATCCGGTGCCTGTGCCCTGCTGCTGGGTGCAGGAATAAATTGGCTAGGCTCGTTGCGATTGTTGCTCTGCCAGAGCTATCCTGCGATGCTCGTATTGCCTCTATTCGGATTAGTTGGTGGCATGATCGCCGGATGCATGTTGCTCATTTCTCCTGATACCTCTGGTAGTGGCATCCCTCAAGTACGGGCTGTTCTGAACAGAATGAATCTGCCACTAGACGTCAGGGTGGCTATAGCGAAACTAATTGGTGGCACCGTGGCACTTGGCTCCGGTCTCTTCATGGGAAGAGAGGGACCCACTGTGCAAGTCGGTGCAGCGATCGCCGGTCAGTTGACTCGATGGATCCCCACAACTGTCGAAAGTCGCAGATATCTCATAGCCTCAGGCGCCGCCGCTGGTTTAGCCGCTGCTTTCAGTGCGCCCATCGCTGGAGTCGTTTTCGTAATTGAGGAACTTTTGAAGGAGTTCAAACCCGCGGCCGTGGCACTATGCATAGTGTCATGCTTCAGTGCCTGTCTAATCGAGCAGCATTTCGGCACGCCCCACAAAATCGTATTTCGAAGCGAGACCTTTCAGGGTGTTTTGAATGCACCGGACATTTTGTTTCTTGTTGTCCTTGCCATAATCTGCGGGTTCTTCGGAGCGCTATTTAACCGGGGGATTCTGCTCTTGCTTCGGCTGTTTCGCTCGGTAAAGGTGCCGAAACCCTTCAAAGTCGGCTTTGCTGGTTTGCTCACTGGTGCCATAGTGGCGATGCTTCCTGCAACGCTGCATGATTATGCTGGTGCGCGAGCGATGATAAATTCCGGCACACTGGAAGGCGACCTGGTTCCGATAGTATTCAGTTCATTTTCCGTTCTTACATTTCTTGGCTACGGATCCGGCGCTCCTGGCGGTTTGTTCGCTCCGACCCTATCAATCGGTTCTTCAATCGGCTACATGGTCGGAGAAGCCGAGCGCTTTTGGATGCATACCGGGGCTTTGCATTTGTTTTCCCTGGTTGGTATGGGCGCGTTCTTCGCGGGGGTATCGCGCGCGCCCTTGACGGCTATCGTCATCGTTTTTGAGATGGTTAGCGATTTCGCGCTGGTGCCACCACTAATGATCGCTTGCGTAATTTCTTCGTTTGTTGGTGATTGTTTCTATAAGGGTGGATTGTACGATCTCTTGATGGTTTGGAATGGATTACATCTGCGCAATCCCGATCAGCCTGCTGAAGCCGTTGGAGTGTGCGCGCGCGACCTGATGACTGCTAAATTCGATGTCGTGGAGTCCGGCATGACTCAAAAGACAGCTCTTGAACTCTTAGAGAAGACAAAAACATTAAGTGTTTCAGTGGTGAAGAAGGGCAAATTGATCGGTGTTTTCGTGGGTGGCGACCGTCCGGCATCCACTAACCTGGAAACGGTAACCGTCGATAGCGCCATGGTGACTCCACCGCTGGCGGTAGCGCCGCACGACAGTGCCGAGGACCTGTTATTTTTATTCTCTAGATACAAGTTCAACTGGCTGCCAGTCACTGATGATTCGAATAATTTGATTGGTGTAGTCTGGCAGAATGATCTTATTAATTCAGTTTTCCCGACAAAAACTGTAGGCGACGACACAGATGGCGACCCTGTTGATTCGGCTGAATCTGTCGAGCCCTCTTCTCCGTCTGCGTAATTACACCATGGTTTTGAGGGTTTAGTCACAAATTCGTGATATCCCGTCGCCTATAGTGATAGCAGGTTTACAACGCAAATGACCAGGGTCTGGACTGCCGGAGTGTTCCAGCAGCTTCTGCATGTCGATTTTATTGAGGCAAGACAATGTCAAAAGAGAACTTTTTTGAATCCAAAGCTCATGGCGGATTGAATTCTGCCGACTCTATCATGACGGCACATGCTCTGAGGAGTTCGGAAGACGGTGATTGGCAGTCGAGAGCTCTCAGTGGCTTTCTAGATAGCGCAAAGGAAGCCTGGAGCAATAAAGAGGATACTGCGACGACAGTCGCGTCAGGACTGGCTATTGGTGCTGCAATCCAGACGGGACTCAATAACGCTGAGCATGTCGGCGGCAAAGTCGGTGCTGCCGCAAAGATTGGCAAGGCGTTGTTTGTCGGTGTTCCTCTGGCTATGTCCGCCGTTCGAATAACTGGAGCTGATGACTCAGCTCGCGAGGCTGGTCGGATGGTTTTTGAAACAGGATTGTTCCTCGGGGCAGGCAAGTTGGGATCGATGGCAGATCGGGTGCCAGTCCTCGGTAAGCCGCTGGGACCGCGTCCCGTATCTCAAGTCCCTGAGAAGTTAAACTATCAAGTCTTCGGAAAGGAGGTCAAGATAGACAATTTGTCCGGATCGTATAGTCCAGTGCAGGTTCGTCTTTCCAATGGAATGGGTTTTATCACTAGTGGAGCGCGTCAGGAAACGTCGAGTCTGATTCACATGCCTCGGGAAGTACAGGGCGTCGGCAAGTTTGCTTACGATTCACGAAGCACCACACTGACAAATTCACATGGTTCTTTCACGAGGAGTCACGTAGATAAATCAACAAGCGTTGTCACCAAAAGTGGTGACACCGTAAGTACGACCGACGGAAAAGTATATACTGTGCGCAGGACTGAGTCCGGCAACGAGCTATCGGTTTTTCCTGATGGAACCAGATCCGTACTGGAGGGTTCGTATCAGTCAGGTCGCCTCTGGTCATTCAGAGAGGACGGCTCAATCGCTATGAGGAGTCTTCCATCAGGGAAGTATCGGTTGAACCTTGATCCTTCCGGTGATGGCATATATCACTTCACTCATGGTACCAGTCGTGGTATCGCAGGTAGGGTCGGACCAAGGTCAAACTACTCGCCTCTCAAGATTGACGATACGAAAGTGTCTCTCAATCCTCCTGCGGATGGTACGAGAAAAGCTGTTCCCTTCATGATTCCCGACGCCAATCCGCTGCCTGTCAATGTGGTCAAACCATTATTTGAATCAAGACAAATTCTAGATTTATTGGCTATCCAGCCGAAGTAGTTGTGAGAACTTCTACCAGCGAAAGCTTCGAGCAGCAAACCAGTTATGCCCAGGTAACGGTACAGGAACCATCTGCTGGGAAAACTCTGAGGCTGCTTTGTGCGTGTCGAAAATGACAATGATCTCCTTATTAGCAAGTGTCACCGGTGGCGATGGCAAAGGAGAAGACCATCGGAGTGCTTCGCCGCTTATACTTTCGAGTAATTTGATTTCATGCTCTTGAGTAGACAATGAATTGTATAGCGGTGCATTTCTTTCGATAGAGTTGATTGTGATCTGACCATCTGAGGTTACTTTGAGACGGACGAGCGTGTGTTCATCCGATTCTTCGACTGGACAATACCAATTTGTTCGAATTCTTTGCTGTATCTCGTTTAAATATCCTTTTTCGGTAAACTGGAGAGTTCCCACGAGTTCAGGTTTCGGGTAGCGATCTTTATTCAGTAGTTTCTCGTACGTTTCTAACTCATTCGTGCGTCCACTAGCAACTAGTGCTTGGCGATATAACTGACGGGACAGTCCCTGATAGTATCGCTGAGAATCATGACTGAGTTGCGTTCCTCGTCGCACTATATACGGTGAATCGGGATCTGTGGGTGCAAATCGTGAATTTACATAATGGTCAACTCGGCCAAAGGTCTCAAACAGCCTTTCGAGGACCTGATCATCGGTAAAATTACGATCGTCCGGAACTGCGACTGCTTTCTCTTCCTCCCAAAAACGCGGCGGTGGAAACTGCGCTTTCGAGTCTAGCGATAAGATGGCTGAATTCTTCAGAGGTTTTAAAGCATCGATTGGTCGATTCATCTTCATCAAAAATAGACCATAGAGAGCTGAAGATTCGATTGAGTGAAACTTATCATCGTATGCGCGCAAAAATGTTTCATCTTCAGGATTAGATCTACTTTCGACGCACAGGGCTGCGACATTATAGGATGCCTGCCGCTCGTCTTCTGAATGATTTGCGTCCGAACCATATGTTAATGCCGCTAACTTGAATTGTTCTTTGGCGGAGCGTAGATCTCCGTCAGCGTACGCGAGGCAACCCAAGTTATATCGAGTGTTTGCCACTTCAATTTTTTTATCGAGTTCCTCATACTTGCCCAGGGCCTTTTCAAAACAATCTTTGGCGCTATGCAGAGATTCTGAATCGTACGCGGCGATACCATTGTTGTAGTCAACGTTCGCTGAATAAAACTTATGTTTTCCATCAGGTTCGAAGAGAAAGACTTTTGGCGTATTCTTCTCGGCAGTCTCGGACGGCGTTTCAAGCTCGGTAGGGAAATTCTCTAAATGATTGATATTATCGAAGTGACATGCTGCTACTGCCCTGATATCACCGGAGTTGAAGAATGACGCTTCTTCTTTTAGTTCATGGGAGTACCATTCCTTCTCTTCCTTTGTGGATGCGTTTAGAGCAAGTCGAGCTAAGGCAGACCACCTCTCTTTTCTTGTACTTACTGCGCTGAGTTCCGTTATAAGTTCTGAAGGGATGTTTCTAGTATTTTCTTGAGCCAGACGAAACAGCGCCGCTGTTTCTTCAATGCATTTGGCTCTGTGATAATGCCGGGCAAGTTGTAAGGACGCTTTCAGGGCGAGATAGTGCCGCTCGTTTTTGTACTCGCTTCCCGCCGAGTCTTTCTGAAATCCCTGCCGGCTTGCAACCGAGACAACTGCCTTCTCCAACGCCTGGCGAGCTTCATGGTCAAGCGCGTCCCGCGCCTGCTCCGGCAAGTCGTCCAGAGCGTCGCTGCACGACCACATCTGCGATTCCTCGTCTCTTATGAATGCGCCATCATGATGGCGTTCCTCGTCCTGCTTTTCTGCCTCGCACCGTTTGCGGTGGCAGTCGTTTCGAAGCGTACTCAATGGTTGAATGGCGTTTTGAAATTCACCAACCGCGACGTACGATAATCCTAATCCGAGCAGACTTCTGGGATCTCTGGCTCTTTGCGCGAGAGCTCGTCGAAAAGCTTGAATTGCTTTCCGATAGTCTCCTGTTCTGTAAAATCTTTCACCGTCTTCTCTGTCACTTGAAACTTCCGCCCCCAATCCCGCGCCGCCGCAGCCCATGGGAATTGCTTGACTCGAGCGGTTTACGATAATTATTGGTACCGAGCCGGCATTTGATGAGACATCTGAAGGGGTTGCAATTTCATAATTTTTCGTCGCTTTGAAATCTGAGCGGTTAACCAGCATAAGCGACAGACACGCCGCCGTGAGAGCGGTCGCTACCAAGAAACCGTTAGGCTGCATCGACGGATTTACCTCGCATCAAGTACGGCACCTGGAAGATTCGGTGAGCGCGTTGACGCGCTGATTTGAATGAATAGTAAAACGCCCGAGCCAAGTCGAGAATCATGTCCAGTACGTCTCCATCATCAAGGAGAACAGATTGGAGATACATGGGAAAAACCCTGAAATTATTTCTGATTCGACATTTGTTTGCTATGTCGTTTCGCCTGGCGCTTATAAACACTGACGTAAGAAGAGCTCTGGAAATCATTCTCGTAGATTTCCATAATTTCGGTGATCTCCTCGCGCCGTCGCTTGGCTCTCGAATTTATGGACACTGCCCTTTCCATCGACCGGGTCGCCGCCGACTTATCTCCTGCGACGTCCTGGGCAATCGAAAGCAAAATCCAACCATCGACAAACTTTGGATTAATGGAGATGACTTTATGGAGCAGTTCTTCTGCTCTGTCCGGCTTGTCATCCAGAAGATAAAACTGCGCGAGAGTGATATACGGACATTCGAAGCTCGGGTACTTTTCAATGCACTCCTTCGCCTGCACAACACACGTTTTGTAAGCTGCGGCAACGAGAAGATCGTGTGCTTCATTATTCAGTTTGCGTGCTTCGAAGGGAACGAAATCTTTTGGAAGCAAGGTCTCTATATCTTGAGTAGCTTGCTCTTGAACCCGGCGTTCACCGCGCTCCTTTGCCAATGTCAAAAGCATTCTACTGCGATTGGGGCGACCCATGAGCCGATCCGTCGTACCGAGTTTCAGGTACTGCTCTGGGGCAAGGGATTCCGGAAGTCTTTCGTAAATGTTTTCATCACGCTCGATCGTAAACTTCAGTTCCTTTCCATTTCTAGAGACGCTAATCGCAACCTCTGTTCCGGGAGAACCAGATAATCGCTTCGCAATACTCTCTGTTGATTCCCCCTTCACAGCGACGCCGTCTATCATGAGAATCTCGTCACCAATTGCGATGCCGGTAATTGAAGCGGGCGTAAATCTTTTCACGTCGGTGATTTTGCATCCACTGGTGACCAGCCCGGTTGCTCCGACGACATCCGCCGGCGGTCGCTGTGTGAGTTCGACTTCAACAGCGTTAGAAGATGTGATGGCAGACTGAATCGAAGCTTTCTCGGCTTTCTTTTCATTCAACATCAGAAAAGTAATGGATGTGATCGTAATTACAGCGACCAACAAAGCGATGACTGAGGTGATTTTGAAAACAGTCCTATCCCGTTTTTCATCTCTCGGCTCGAACTCCTTTTGCATTACCGCCTGGAGATCGAGCAGCGCTTTCTTGTCATCCGCAGGCTCAGCGAGTTTTCTCGCCACCACCGAATGTGGTGCAGAAGGAGGCGCAGAAGTAAGAACTATCTGAGGAAAGTCGCATCGGCACGAGTTCTCCTTAAATATCCACTGAGTCATCGAACCTGCTCGCTTCGTCTCTACTTTCTTACCGCAACTCTGGCACCATTCGATCGCTTCTTGCTCAGTCGTGGAAGATTGTATTAAAGCGTCACACTGGCAAAGTGAGACCCATTGAGTAATGGTGGCACCCTTGGTGCCAGTTTTAGGCTTGCCGCACTTTACACATGTTTCGGAAGTTTGGTCCATCGCCGTTTTATGTTTCTAATTCGCCACGACAATTTGGCGGCTATTTATCAGGTCTTTCAATCAGAAGGTCAGCCATTACTTTTCGATCGTATTTGAAGGGATAAGCGGATATTCTCATATAACCCTTGTAGGGATTGCTGAAGAGCGCCACAAGCAAAACGTTTAACGAAAGTGCGAGCGCAACTAGAGCCGTCATGAAGACCTGCGCTTTAGCGTCTTCTACTTCGAACATGTAGGTAAACAGAACGGTCAGAGAGCCGCCCGCAATTAAAACACCCCACATAATCTCAGGAAGCCCAGCTTTAGCTTTTTGAATGCGAAACCTTCTGCCGTCCGACAAGTCTTGCATCTCGTCTAAAATGTTTTGATAGGAATTCTGTTCTCGCCCGGTTTGTGGCTCAAAATCGACGATAGTCCACCAGATTTGCCGAAACTCATGGCGAGCCGACTCCGCGAAGCTACCGTCATCGGTGGCTGCTTCCCACTCATCTTCGTCGACTAGACGCATGTATTCCTGCAGGTGACCGTGCAGCTTTTTTCGTGTGTCTACTGGCATTGTGTATGCCAGGTGAAACAGATCGAGGCACGAGTCCGCCTCTTGTTGCGTCATCTCTTTAGCCTGCTGATATTTCGCCTGCGTGTCTACGACAATGAGACCGAGTAAAACCGAATACAAAGTCCCGACAATTGATAAGAGATAGCCGGCTACCTCATGATTACTTTTCAAGCGACCCTGTGTGACGCTGTTGCGAACCAGCAAAACGCCGAGCGAAGCAAAGAGAACCGCGCCGCCGACCACGGCTATTCCGAACAACCAAGCATCAATCATGACCAACTCCGAATCGGATATCTAATCCTATGGCATTCCGTCTCATCCGTCAAAGAGGTCGAGGGTTTAAACGACCACTCGTTTCCGAGGCAGGTCGGAAACGAGTGATGTTTTCAGAGTTGCTCTTTGCTCTGTCGTTTATCTAGTTCTTCTTGCGTTCTCTTCGTTTGTTTTCGTCATCATCGCGATTTTGCTCGCGGCGTTGCTGTGCAGCATCGCGTTTTTGCTGAGCTTCGTTGCGGCGATGTTCAGCTTCCCTGCGTTGATCGTTGGAACTGTCGTGTCGCTGGGGCTGAGCGTCTGTGCGCTGCTGTGATTCGCTACGTTGTTGGGGGCGTTGCTGTTCGCTCCTCGGTGATTCGCGCCTTTGTTGTTGCGGCTGCTGCGGTGCCTCGTTGTTTATGCGCGTTCTACTCTTATCGATGTTCGTTGTTTCGTTTCGGTTGTTCGTTGTGTTATTGATTATCGTCGTGTTGTTGATTTGATTGATGATTGTTTGATTCGTAGGACGTTTTGGCGACCAGTCGTTGTCGCCTCGGCTGCGATAATAGTCGCGAGTTTTGTTTATCTCAATATCCAGCCTGAAACCTGGCGGTGCGTTTTGCGGACGCCAGTCATTATCTGGACACCAGCGTGGGTCGTGCCTGCGAACTCTTTCTCTACCGATTTCGATTTCGAGATTGAACGAGAAGCCCGGATTGTTTCTCTCACCGATTACAACCGGTGGTGGTGGCGGTGGTGCCTCGACAACCACCACTTGTTGTGGTGGCAAAGCCTGAACCTCCGGTCCGATATGATTGTCCACTCTGGCAACGACGTCGCGTTTCTCCCATTCTTGTCCCGTTTGCGGGCTTCGGTATCTGGTTGCCATGTCGACCTCAACCGCAGTCGGACGGCCTAGCACATCACCATTCTGGTAAATGGGATTGAACTCGAGATGTGTCGGAGCACCTGTTGCTTTGTTCATCGCTCGAACTTCCCCAGCCAGACCCATAAATTGCTCGTGGCTGAGAAAAATGTTTGCGTCTTCTCTCAAGCGACAGAGAGCATCGTCGTGTCTTCCCTGGCGCATCAAGTCATTGATTTGGATAGCCTCACTTGTCGATACTTGTTGAACAACGGCGTTATAGTCGGCTCTCCCCATCGTGTTTGCATCAAAAGCGAGCAATTGTCGCGCCTGATTGCCACCATCTCCAGTGTGCATCACGTTATTAATCAACGTTGCAGCCTGGTCAATTCGATCGTCACTCATTGAGCATTTCTCCTAAAACAAAGGCGCGCGAGGTGCGCGGGCAGCGGTTTTCATGGATTTAATGCTATTTTTGAATTGTGACTCACTTGTGACAAGTTTTGCGAAAGTCTGCGTATTTCACGCACAATAAATAAGACAGGGAGGAAGTCCTCCCTGTCTAAACCACTTGCAAGCTGTGCTTGAAACTTACCGTGATGTTTTATTCCGATTATTGTTGGCTGTTCGATTCTGAATCGTGCGATCCACAGGAACTGAAGTTGAGTTTAGCTGAACAAGTTGGCGTCGCGTGCTGATGCAACCAGCCAGTTGATGCAACCTGGTGTTGCCAGTCCGCCAGTCACACCGGCAGCTCCGAAGAGCACTTTCTTCATAGCGTCTTGAGAGCCGGCAGCCATGTGCATGAAGCCCATGATCATCGTGGGACCGCCCCAGGCAATACCGAGGATCTCCATTCCGTTTGCGATGATGTTGAGCAACGCTTCTAAGTTGGCCAGGTTATTGACGCGAACCGTTCCGGCTGTGTTCACACCCATGATGGAGGTGGCATCACCGCCTTGTGGCCCGATAGTACCGTTGGTTGCGCCTTGGAGTATCGGTGACGCGCCGGCGTTGATTTGTTGTGTCTGAGCGCCCGTGTTGTAGTAGGTGTTGTTGCCGCCCTGGACTTCGCCCATTGTGGACTGCGAAGAGAACGCATCACCGTACGATTGTGCGTGTGCTGGTGCGCATGTGATACCAGCGAGGAGAGCGGTTGCAACTAGTAATTTTGTGAGGCTACGCATGGTTAAAATACTCCACTATTAGAAGAGGTGTAGGTGGAAAGAAAAGAAACGACTTAGTAAGTTGCCCTGAGTGTATGCTTTTGGTATTTTGCTTGTCAAGCGAATGTGATCAACTCAAGCGTGAAGTTTGGCTATTCATGCGGATCACACTTGTGATCGTTTCATGACATTTTTGGACCCTGGTTTGGAACGTCAGCTTGCGTGACTGTTTTCAGGTTTTCACCCTGATGTTTTTCTAACTCATGAAACCGTTCGATCACAATTGTGTTGTGATCGAATACCTGAAGAAACAACATTTATATGACTGCGTGCTGTCACTTTGGCACCAGTCGCCACTCATCATTTTGTCGGACATGAACCACATTTGTCCGATACCAGGGACGTTTGTCCGTGTCCTGTCCGTATCTCCAGCCTGCTACACGGTCTTGCTTGTCGAACTCTATCGCCAGAATTGGATCCGGAGAATTACCGCAGTGAGGGACCAGGGTGAAAGACAGGTAGTACTTTATCTGATTGCATTCTGACCCTTCGCCGTCGTAATCCGGTTGTCCCAAAAATTTGTACAGCTCGGTTCTCCTCATTCCGATGACGTCCTGCTCCCGCAAAAAATCTCGCCATAAGTCCATCCGAGCGATCATTCCATCGCGGCTGGGCATCCAGTCATATTTGTCAAATCCTTTTCTCCTGTTGTACAAGATGGCGTTTCTTCCATGAATACTAACGGAGTCATATTTTTGAGGAATGATAAATCTACCGTCTGGTCCGAGCAGTCCTACCTTCAGTTCGTTAGTCGCGAAATTTCGAGCTCCAATTGCTATGTAATTCTTCGAGTATCCGAAAATGGCATCGTATTTTGCTTCGACTAGGATGTGTCCGTGAGCGTCGACTACGCCATATTTCCTTATTGAGTCCCCGTCACCATTTTTTATTGAGGCTTCTTGTCTGAAGAACCTCCAAACATCATCTCCAATTGGGTCTTCAAGACGAACTCCTGAAGGTAAAACAGAGAGCAACTGTCCTTGAGCAGAAAACACATGTAGTCTTCCGTTTTTCAAGCCAAATATACGATCTTTGTCTCGCTTGAGGCTTTCGAATTCTGGCTTGAGAACGAACTCTCCGGAATGATCGACCATCCCGCATAGCTTGCTGCTCAGGGTAACAATCGCCAGACCGTTTTCGAAATGCTCGGTCCATCCGTCCTGAAAAGGTCCGGCAATAACCTTTTCGTTTTTATCGATCAAAGCACCGCAGATAGTACCATGATTATCTATGGTTACACTGGCAAAACCTTCGTTAAATTCCTCCGCGCCATAGTACTTTGGCTTGATCTGGTATTGACCTTTTCTATTCACGAATCCAAATCGATTGCCATGTTTTAGCTCTACTAAAAGGAGGTCATCGTGATACTCGCGAGTTCGCACAACTAGTTCTTGAGGTAGGTCTGCAATGAAATTTGCCTTCTCATCGTAGAGCTTGTAGACGCGAACGCCTTCAGGTGTGAAGGTGTCCTGCAGGAAACGGTCGGTCCAGACCGGTCTCACATCTCCTCCGTTACCGACTCCGTTGGGAGAAAAGATAATCCGTCCATTTTGATCGCAGATACCGAAGTGTCCATCTTTTTCGAACCGATAGTATCCCAGACCGAGGTTCTCGCGCATCTTGGCGCCCGGAACCTGAACCTGCGCGAGCTCTTTGAATGATACGTCCGGAGCTATCGAGCTAGGAACCACTGATGGTGGCGGAAGGGGAAACCGCTCGTCATAAAGTTTAGCCCCAGCGGGCGTCGGAATTAGGGCTCCCTTCTGATTGACAAAGAAGGGAACGACATCTTTAGGATTGCCTTTCGGAGTTATTCTGAAACAGTCTTTCGACATCCACCGAATATCGCCATAGACAGGGGGTATCTTGCCGTCTAAATTTGCTAGCCCGAAGTCGTCAGCATCTGCAGTCTGCGTAAAACTTGCCAGGATGGACAGAGCGGCTGATAGACCGAGCCTTATCCGGTTCTCGAAAGCTGGCATGCGTAAAGATCCGTGGGGGCACAAAAAGCATCCTAACACTTATTTGTTATGGTAGCTTCAGCTAAACCGGACCAATCACCTTCAGGCAAACTGATACCTGCGCCAATCTCGCGTAAACAGTTTGGCGCGCCTATCCGTTTGGTTTAACTATAAGTTGTTGCAGACCGCGCAGCGCAAAAGGCGCTTTATAATGGATGGGAGCGTCCGCAAGAGCGAGGTTTGGAGCGCGCTCGAATAGACGGCGAAGCGCAATGCGCGCCTCTGTTCTCGCCAGCTCTGCGCCGAGACAGTAGTGAATGCCTGCTCCAAATGAAATGTGTTTTGGATTTTCGCGCTGGACGTCGAATTTGTCAGGGTTGGAATTTGCGCGAGGGTCTCTGTTGCAAGCGCCAATCAAAATTGTCAGCGCCTGGTCTGGCTTCAACTTCACTCCGCCGACTTCCATGTTTTCTTTGGCGAGGCGACGGACTATCTGTACTGGCGGATCATATCTGAGGATTTCTTCTACCGCACTGTTCATAAGACCTGGATTATCCATCAACAGCTGCTTTTGAACAGGGTGAGTAAGTAAGTTTAGTGTGCCGTTGCCGATCAAGTTGACCGTGGTTTCATGACCTGCAATCAGTATCAAAATTGCATTCGATAAAAGCTCTTTCTTTGACAATCTGTCGTTATCTTCCTGCGCCTGGACGAGCGTAGAAATGATGTCATTCTTTGGCGCTTTACGCTTTTCGTCGATGGCTGCGCTGAGATATTTTTTCAAACCCTGGGTTGCCGCGATCGAATTGAAAATTTTCATCGGACAGCCTGAACCGTCTAGACCCAGCGTAATTTTTGTAGACCATTCTTTAAACTGATGGCGGTCGGAAGTGGGCACACCAAGGAGTTCTGCAATGACAGTAACTGGAAGAAGAAAGGCGTATTCGGAAACTAAATCTGCCGATTCTTTTTTGAGTAAGTCATCGAGCAACCGGTCGGCAATCGACGTGATGTGTTCTTCCAGCGCATGAATTACTTTAGGCGTAAATGCTTTGTTTACGAGAGATCTTACGCGAGTGTGATCGGGTGGATCCTGCAACAGCATATTCGTTGTAGGTCTAATTATTTTTAGTGCGCCACGCAGCAGTAGATTCGGGTGTTTCCATCTATCGAGACGTTTGCCGAAACGGTTGTCTCGCAGAATAGCACTGGCAACTTCATACTGAGTGACCAACCACTGGTCTCCAGCCGGGCTCCAGATGATTGGACCACTCTCGCACATCTCCGCTAGGCGACCATAGGGCGCGTCCAGCAGCTGCGGCGAGACGTTTATAAGTGGGTCAAAAACTTCGTTTTTTTGCTTGAGCATAGTTGTATTCATAGCCATTCTCTTCTATCGGGGCGGTCAAAATCAATATGTGATTTGACCCAAGAAGTTGCGCTCGAATAGCTAATTAAATGTGAAAAACGTCGCGATTCTATTCTCCCCCGCCGCAAACCTTGCACGGTACTCCGCCCTGTGCCTTGGCCTCCGAGCGTTTGACGGCAATACAATGTGTGCATCGCTTGAGGTGAATGCAGCTTGGTGTGTGATATTTCTTCGAATTTGTATTTATGTAGACAGTGTCATTTCCGTCGGCAAGCGCCCGAGTGTGGGGATTTTCGCTATTGGCGGCGAAAGTGCTGGTCGCCTGGATAGATGTGCCTCCCAGAGCCAGCACGACTGCAATAATTGCGGTCACGGTTCTCATTATTCAACTCCCGAATCAGGCGAAATCGCCTGCTTTCTGACAGACCCAGAACCAATATGCCACTTGAAACCAAAGTTGACACTCTGGGCGTTGCAAGCTTGCCGCTGATGGGCGTTTGCTAAAATTGCCATGGGCAACAACAGAGGCATCTTATGGATATTGCTTACATCGGTATGGGAATTATGGGATCTGCTATGGCTGCCAATTTAGCCAAGGCAGGACACAATGTAAGAGTGTGGAATCGAAGTAAAGACCGAGAGACACTGAAGAATGCAGTGAAATCGGGATGCACCAGTTGTGATACCATTCAAAATGCAGTTCAAAATAGCAAGATCGTTTTCACTTGCGTAAGCGATGTTCAAGACCTCGATGAGATTATCACCGCAGAAGGTGGCATTCTATCATCCGCCGCGCCGGAGACTCTGGTAATTGACACCGCTACCGTTGGCCCGGCTGCGGCTAAAGCGTTTGCCGAAAAACTCGCTATGAAAGACATTCGATTTCTCGATGCTCCTGTAACTGGCGGCGATGTTGGCGCTCGCAACGCCACTCTGACCATCATGGTCGGCGGTTCTCAAACAGATTTTGACGAAGCCTTACCCGTACTCAATGTCATTGGGAAAAATGTCAAATACTGCGGACCTACAGGAAGCGGTCAAGCCCTCAAGTTGTGCAATCAAATTCTATGCGCGATCAACATGATTGGAATAACTGAGGCGTTGATGCTGGCAAAGCAGTTCGGTCTTGATGAGAACATGGTGCCGGAAATCCTGGGTACCGGTGCCGGTGGATCATGGGCTCTGGCAAACCTTGCTCCTCGGATAATTAAGGATGACTTCGAGCCAGGCTTTCGAATCAAAGACATTTTGAAAGACTTGCGATTGGTTCATGAAAATAGCACCGCGGACGGTGCCGGGTCCGAACTCCCTGGTACCGCGCTTGCGAGCGAGCGTTTTGAAGCTGCTGCCCGCGCAGTGGGTCTGGATAAAGGAACGCAGGCGATGCTTAAGGGCTACTGAGTAGATCCAAGTTTTAAACTCAACCATTCATCGTTGTATATGGTGCTCAAGTAGCCACGACCTCCGTCCGGAAGAATGGCAACTATGTTCTTGTTCTCTCCGCTCAATCGTCTTGCATACTCGACCGCGGCCGCGATAATGCACCCGGAGGAGCTGCCGAGAAATAGACCTTCTGTTGCGAGAACCTTTTTCGACATCGCTACGGCGTCCTTGTCCGCAACACGAACAACGTCGTCTACCAGCGAGATGTCGAAGTTGCCGGGTATAAAATCTTGACCTATGCCTTCCACCAAGTATGAACCGCTTTTAGATTCCTTGCCTTGGACAAGATCGGCAAGGGAACTACCGATAGGATCGGCAAGCACCACCTGTACCGCAGGTTTATGCTCTTTCAAGTATCGCCCGGTCCCGCTGAGGGTGCCACCGGTGCCGACACCTGCGACAAGTGCGTCAACATCTCCACCAGTTTGATTCCAAACCTCGGGTCCTGTGGATTGGTAATGAGCTTCTGCATTTGTCTCGTTGTAGAACTGGTTGGCAAGCCATCCTCCTGTTTCCTCCGCCATCTTTCGCGCCCGGTTCATAAAGTTGTCCGGATCTGAGATCGGTTTTCCGCCCGGCAGAACGACAGTTTCTGCGCCCAATGCTTTGAGAAAATTGACTTTGTCCTTACTGACCTTCTCCGACATGACAGTGATCAATTTGTATCCGCGAACTGCTGCCACCTGAGCCAATCCGATGCCGGTATTGCCGGCGGTGGCTTCAATAATCGTTCCGCCAGGTTTCAGTCGGCCGGTCTCTTCGGCTTTGCGCACCATGTAGAACGCGATGCGATCTTTTACCGACCCGCCTGGATTGAGAAATTCACACTTGCCGAGAATTGTATGTTTTAGATTTTCGCTCTGACAGAAGCGCGACAGTCTTATGATGGGAGTATTTCCGATAAGCTCTTCTAGAGAGTTTGCGATGGCTTTGTCTGTCACTGTTTAATCCGATGGAGAGAACGCAGACAATCGTACCATTAGTGCAATTCGAGCGTTCCGATCTTGATATCTGCCGCTTTCAGTTCGCGAACGACGGGCTGAATATTGTTAGCCCGCGCTTGCATTGACTGACCTGCGCCCTTCTGACCGCAGTAGTACAGCACATAGCCGTACTTCTTGAGATAGGGAACTACGGCAATTGATTGAGACCCATTCACCTTCTCTGCGGTCCTGAGCGCTCGGGCGAGGAGTGGAGCCGCTGAGCCGAAGCGCTTTCTGTCTGAATAGAAGCAACCTAGGGTAAAGAGGGCGCGCTGCTCAAGTGATGGCGAGCCGGCCCAGCGTTTCACCGCATACTTGTATATCTCCTCGGCTTCGCTGAATTTGCCTTCTGCCACATAACATGTGGCGAGTCGATTCATTCGCGAGAAAATCTGTGGGTCATCAGGATTCAGAACGCTTTCGGTGATGTCCAGAGCCTCTTTGTAATATGATTCGGCGTCTTTTTTCTCGCCTTTCTTCAAACAAATGCCTGCGAGATTGTCATAGCTGTTGGCCAGCGATAAATGTTTCTTTCCGAGTATTGTGGCTTTGACATCGAGGGATGTTTTATATAGTTTGTCCGCCATGACATAGTCTCGGCGAGCGTTGTACAGGTCTCCGAGCTTGTCGCAACTGATCGACCATTCAAGAAGCGGATCCACCACTTGCGGAGCGGCGGTGCCTGCCCAGCCGACTAGCGGGGTTCCTTCTTTGTAAGCCAGTTTCGCATTCTTTTCTTCCAGGTCGCTTTGCTCTCGAAATTTACCTTGCACGAAATTGAGCAGGTCTTCTGTCAGAGGCTTTGCCTTCTCTGGCGTTCCTACCGTGAGGTAAAACCGAATCAACTCTTCCATGTCGAAAACTAGCTTGCCTACGTTCTCGCTGATGTTGCGGTCCTTGATATAAAATTCTTCTTCCAGAAGTGGCTGCGCCTCGCGAAAACGCGCACGCACAGCCAACAAGCGGCCTAAATCGCCCATGCTTTTTGCGATGCGAATTTCGTCTGGACCAATTTTTCGCGCTTCTTCGACAGCCTGGCGCAATATGCGCTCCGCTTTACCGTACTCGTTGTTGAAAAACGCCTCTTCTCCCTCTTTTTGAACCATCTCCCAGTGCTTAAACGCTTCTGTCTTTTCATTCTCGGCGTAAAACGTCGCGTTCGAAGGCGTCGTAATGGACACGCCAAAGACAAACGACAGAAATACGACACGAATGTGCCGTTTACTTGTTAACGCGCGAATAAGAGAGTTCACCTGGGTATCTTAGCGAATTAAATGGGCTTCGTTGTCATAACTACTCCCGATTTTCACAATTTAGGACGGAATATCTATGGCTGAAACTGCCCCGACATTCACAATCCCGTGAGTTAAACGGCTGCCTCATGTGACCGTGCCGCCGATTTCCATCGACGGCACTTCACTCGCTTATTCACTCACTGGAAAAACTTTGCTCTACTGCTTGTTTAGCGCATTCAGGACCAGAACTTTGGGCTTGGTGGGACCTGATGCACACGATGTTCGTGCTGTCTGGGCTGCAACCCGCGACCGTCTTCCCGGCGTTCCCATGGACTGGGGTTGCCTGGCACTCTGTCTACCGATCTATCCGAATTGTTTTTGTCATTAATGCCGTCGTTGCGGTTTATATCCTTGCTGTGATCCTCTTTGCGGAGGTCCTCTCCGGGGTCCAGCGAGCGCGTCTTCTCGGCTGCCTTGCCGCCTAATTTGTCGTCCATTTTGTCGCTAAGCTGGTTATTGAGTTTGTCGTCGAATCCTTGAAGGGGAGCGGCGCAGAAGTCCAGCTCCTTGGGCGATTGCCGTTCTAAATGATTGGGACCGCGACCGCCGCCGCCGCCGTGACCGCCATGCTGAACTTCGTTGTCCGCACCTGCTGCGCCGCGTCCAAGAATCATGGCGCCTTCGAGCAATCTGTGGCTTGTGGAATCGGAGCTGGTTTCCCGAGATTGGTTTTGAACGCGATTGTCAATTTCAAAATTAGGCATGGTCGGCTCCTTGGTAATAGAATCGTTGAGTGAATGGTGGCGAAGTGCCGTCTCAGTTGGGCTTTCAGGTTGGTTACTAAGTCGTCCTGTCTTCCGAACGAGAACATCATAATTTCGAGTTATGACAATTTTGAACCAGAATCGGACGCTCAAAATTTCGTGGAAAACCTATATATGGAGCCGTATGCGACTAATTTTGTTGACGGGAAGAGATAGATCGCCGCATTAAGCTAGACTTTTGCTACGCTTGAAACAGACTTGAAAGGCGATGAAATGAAAATGACAGCCGGCACGTTGTTATATAAAGAGGTGGATGGCCAAATCCATGTATTGCTCGTGCACCCTTCAGGCAATTACAATCGCCGCGCGCCCTGGAGCATACCGAAAGGGATGCCGGACGAAGGCGAGGAACTTGAAGCTGCCGCGAGACGTGAAACACTTGAAGAGGCTGGTATCGTAAGCGGTGACCTTGTGCCGCTTGGTTATATCGATTACAAGAAGAGTCGCAAGCGTGTTTTCTGCTGGGGTGGAATTGCGCCCGTCGATCAGCAGCCGCGATGCGCCTCGTGGGAGATCGATAAAGCTGAATTCGTTTCACTTGCCAGAGCAAAAGAACTTATTCACGTCGATCAGGCCGTTTTCATAGATCGACTCATTGATTATTTGAAGAGCGTGTAAAATGCTGTTAGTCCGGCTGATGCTCTACAAGCTCTTAAGGCGTTAAAAGCAATTTGAAACTTCCAGGATAAATCTAAAAATGTGTGCAGCGAAACCTCGAACAATTCGCGATATTAGGGTTGTCCCAGTGTCCGCTGCCGACGAATTTCCATGGTATGAGCAGTTTTTAGTGGTGGCAAACCGAATTACGGACAAGCTCAGAAAGGCAAAATTCGCAATTAGTAATTTTGACCATGTCTACTTATACATCTCATTTTCGGGTACCAGCATAGAAATGTCGCCCCATGAAACCGATCTGGAGCCGTGGTTCAAGGTTGTGGAGGTTTCGCTTCCATCCAGTATGCAAAAGGAGGCGCCGTCTAGTGAGAGTATTTCCTTAATTGTTCACGATGCATTGCTCAGTCTTTCGAAGTTCTCCGATATTGACGGAGACGTAATAGACAAATCTTTGGATGCCGTTTTTGAAGTCAGCGAAAACAGCGAATTTTCTTTTATCGAAAAGAACACGAGAGAGTACAAGGTGTCTCTGTTTTACAAGTACAACTTACCAGAACCTCATCTTGTTAGCGTTTACTTACGCGTAATTGATAAAGGAAGCGGAGCGAAGAAGGAAGTCACCATCGGAAAAATGCTTAGGGAATTTATGAGAGCTCGCCTCGGTTGTATAGAGGTCGTCAATAGCAAATTAGTAATACATCCCAGAACGTCTGTTCAGGACAGCATTTTTTTAGAGATGGAATCTAAAGATCCAAGCTTACAACTTGAATTTGACCTAACAAATATCAACAACGAGCAGATCGAATGATCACGTTGATGTACCGCCAGGTACTTGCTCATTCTTGCGACGAATACTTCTAACGAACGCTTCCCATGAGTTTCTTCACTAGTGGCACCATGCATAGCATGACCAGTGCTGCGACTATAGCCGCACCGCCCATGGAGCCGAATAGTGTAGTCATACCATCGAGATTGTTTTCATCGAAGAAACCGCTGAGTTTGCCGGCGACGAAATTGCCGATTGAGATGCTCGTGTACCATGCACCCATAGTGAGTGCGACGAAACGAGCCGGAGCCAGTTTCGTAACAGTACTTAGACCGACCGGACTGAGGCAAAGTTCTCCAAGGCATTCTAGCAAGAAGACGGAAATCAGCCAAAAGGGGCTAACTAAGCCGCTTTTAGCGAGCATCGCCGCTGGTACCATCAATGTAATTCCCAAGCCGAGTAGTAAGATCCCGATGGAAAACTTTGCGGGTGCAGAAGGCTGTTTCTCACCGAGTTTAATCCAGAGCATGGAAAATAGAGGCGCGAACATGATGATGAAACCGGCTTGGAAAGTCTGAAGCCAGGTGCTGGGAAACTTCCAGCCGAAGATGGAACAGTCGATGCACTTGCTTGCAAAAATGTTGAGACTTGAGCCGCCTTGTTCATAAATAGCCCAGAACAGGATGTTGAAAACGAACAGCACTGCGATCGCGCCGATGCGATTGATCTCTTCCTTGGTCAGTTTTGACGATTCAGCAGCCTCAGTAGCGTCTTTCGCTTCGTGAGCTGCTTCTTCGGCGAGCTCAACCACAGGCTGCGGTTTTTTCTTACCCGAAGGTCTCAGACCCGCATCGCCCAGTAATTTGCCTTGCAGAACATAGAACAGCAGACCGAATACCATGCCGACGCCCGCTGCGCCGAAGCCCCAGTGCCAACTCATATGGGGCGACATTCCGATGGATGTGAGCCATCGCTTGAACTCGTCAGCCTGGGCGAAGTAACCGCATGCAAGTGGTGCGAGCATGGCTCCGATGTTCACGCCCATATAGAAGATAGAGAAGCCGGCATCACGCCTGGTATCACCAGGCTTGTACAACATTCCGACCATTGTGCTCATGTTCGGCTTGAGAAGCCCTGTTCCCAGGACAATCATTCCCATGCCGATGTACAAGGTATGGAGAGACGGGAATGCGATCGTGAAGTGACCGAGGGCAATTATTATGCCGCCGATTAAAACCGCGTTTCTGGCTCCAAGAAGTCTGTCGCCGATCAAGCCGCCCGGTAGAGCGCTGAGATAAACGCTCATAGTGTACAAACCATAGATGCCGCCGGCTTCTTGGTTCGTCATTCCCAATCCGCCGTCACTGACGGCAGTCACCATATATAGTACCAGAATGGCGCGCATACCGTAGTAACTGAAGCGCTCCCACATCTCGGTACAAAACAAATTGATCAGACCGAGAGGATGTCCGGCAAATGTTTTTTCTTCCTGCGCGGCCGAAATCGTTGCGGCTTCTGATGTCATTTTCTCTCCCTTGACGCATCGCAGCAGCCAACCACATTGCAACTGTGGTGAGCGGTTTGCAAGAGTTTAGCACTTCATCATGGTAAAATGACACTTCAGTCAAGGGCTTCGAGGGTTGTCGAGGTCTGTTTTTATACTTCGAGGTTTATCCATGAAGAGAAGGACTTTTCTGAAGCGCGCCATTTCGCTTGTGGCATTGGGAGGGGTTTCGCACATGAGTACAAGTCAGTCGATTGCAATGACGGAGACACTGGGACCGCTTCTGGCAGAGTGGACCGGGGACCATGGCGGAATTCCGCGCTTTGACCTTGTGAAGGTTGGCGACTTCAAAACAGAGCTCTTGAAAGGAATGGATTTGAAACGAGCTGACATTAAGCAAATGACCGAGCAAAAAAGCATGCCGACCTTTGAAAACACTATCGCTGTTTTTGAGGATATTGGTCGTCCCTACAGTCGAGTTAATCGCTTCTTCGACGTCTACACCGCGACGATGAATGATAAAACGATGCAGGGGATTGAAACCGAAATGCGTCCTTTGATCGCTCAGTTCGAAGACGAAATTATTCAGAACGATCCCTTATTTCAACGGATAAAAACTGTTTATGACGCGCGTGAATCTTCGAATTTGACAGACGAACAGAAACGACTGGTGGATGTTTACTACCAGATATTTGTCCGTCAGGGAGCCGGTCTTGATGAGTCGAAGAAGAAGCGTATAAGAGAGATTAACGAGAAGCTTGCTAAGTTGTTCACGAAATTCAGGCATCATTTGCTTGCCGATGAGGAGAAGTACACGCTCGTCATCGACAAGGAAGAAGATCTTGACGGGCTTTCGGAGGACCTTCGCAAAGCTGCTGCCCAACAGGCAGAAGCTCATAAGATGCCGGGTAAGTGGGTAATAACGAATACGCGTTCCTCGATGGAGCCGTTCTTGTGCTTTTCGACTCGGCGCGATCTCCGCGAAAAAGGTTGGAGAATGTGGACCAATCGTGGCGATAACAATGATGAGAACGACAATAAAGCCACGATGTCCGAAATTTTGAAACTGCGCGCTGAAAGAGCCAAGATTCTTGGTTTTGCAACGCACGCGGATTGGGTTCTTGCAGACAATATGGCGAAGACTCCTGCAAACGCTCTCGACTTGATGATGCGAGTTTGGAAAGCAGCAACTCAACGAGTCAAGGAAGAAGTTGCAGATATGCAGAAGATCGCTGATGACGAGAAGGCAAACATTACGATTGAACCCTGGGATTATCGCTTCTATGCGGAGAAGGTTCGCAAGGCGAAATACGATCTCGATCAAAATGAAGTCAAACAGTATTTGCAGCTAGACAAAATTCGTGACGGAATGTTCTTCGCCGCCAAACAAGTCTACGGAATAGACATGGTAAAGGTCGATGGATTGCCGGTCTGCCACCCGGACGTCACTGTCTACGAAGTGCGAAAAGGACCGAAGCAAATCGGACTCTGGTACTTCGACCCTTACGCTCGCGATGGAAAACATTCGGGCGCATGGATGAGTGAGTACAGAACGCAAGAGCGCTTCAGAAAAGAGATCATGCCTATAGTCTCGAACAATTCGAATTTCGTGAAAGGAAAACCGGGCGAAGCTGTTTTGATCTCATGGGATGATGCTACAACGATGTTCCATGAATTTGGTCACGCGCTTCACGGTTTGCTTTCCAATGTCACATATCCATCGCTTGCAGGAACAAACACAAAGCGAGATTTCGTTGAGTTCCCTTCGCAGGTCAACGAGCGTTGGGCATTGACCAATGAGGTGCTTGGAACCTATGCGTTGCATCATAAAACTGGTGAACCGATTCCCGCCGCGTTAGTCGAGAAAATAAAGAAGGGCAAGACGTTCAACTCGGGTTTCACAACTGTTGAGTACCTCGCGTCCGCGTTGTACGACTTGAAAATTCACCTCGCTGCTACGCCGGATGAAACCATTGATCCAGGAGAATTCGAGAAGAAAACGATGGCTGAGATTGGTTGTCCCAAGGAAATCGTGATGCGTCATAGACCGACGCAGTTTTCCCATATATTTGCCGATGACGGTTATTCGTCAGGGTATTACGTTTACATCTGGGCTGACACAATGTCTGCGGACGCCTCGGAAGCTTTTGTCGAAGCCGGCAGCTTCTACGATCGCAAAACTTGCGACCGCTTCCGTGACACCATATTCAGTGTAGGTAACTCCGTTGCTCCCGATGTGGCGTTCAAAAACTTCCGCGGACGGGATGTCGATACCAATGCATTATTCCGCGACCGCGGCTTCCCTGTGTCCTGATCTATATGCATTAGAGCTATCATCATCCTAAAGGATGATTTTTGAGGGCGGTGTCCGTTATGCGGGCACCGTTCAGCGTTTGCGGGGATAAACGATTATTGCCGGATGACCGAACGGTCGATGAACGGTCCAAAAAGAAGCGGTAGGCTAAACCTTGTTCACCCGCTGGTGAATCGCTTACAAGGAATCGTTCGACAATGGAAACATTCAATTTCATTCCCGCCTATCCGCCACTTCCCTTTCCGTTGCCGGTGTGGCTGATGCAGACGCTTTTGATCGCCGGCTTCTTTTTACACGCCTTGCCAATGAATGTGGTTTGGGGCGGCTCCGTAATCGGCGCGGTGATGTTTTTCCTTGGACGCAAGGATACCTCTTCCTACACATATAAGAGTGCTAAGGCGCTGGCGATTTCCTTGCCGCTGTTTATTTCCTTCGCGATTACTCAGGGAATTGTCCCGCTATTGTTTTTACAACTGTTGTACGGACCGGCGTTCTATTCGTCTTCCATTATTATGGCTGCTCCCTGGCTGAGCCTGCTCGCCATTCTGATCGTCAGCTATTACATCGCTTATTACATCATCTATCGAGTGCTTAAGAACGATTTCGGAGCAAAAACCGCAATCAAGGCCTCGGTCTGGATGGTAATTATGAGTATCGGTTTTGCCGCGATCGCGTCTATTTTTTCAAACAACATGACGCTGATGCAGACACCGGATAAGTGGATGCCACTCTACTCCAACAATCCTCATGGTTTAAACCTGAATTTGCATGAGCCTCAGTTGCTTCCGCGATACACGCACTTCTTCGTATCGTCTATCGCTGTTACCGGCATGACTCTTGGATGTTTCGGACTATATCTGACCAAACGTAATGCCGAATTCTCAACATGGCTTTTGAAGCTAGGCTCGCGAATATTTCTCGGTGCCACCATTCTTCAAATACCGGTAGGTCTGTGGTTCCTGAAAGCATTGCCGCAAAGTCATATGGCTGCTTTCATGGGTGGAGACCAGCTTGTGACCGGAGTTTTCATAGCATCGATGGCACTGATGCTGGTATCAATTCTGGCAACGGCTATCTCGTCTGCAAGTGGTGACCGCCGGCTGTTCATTGCAGGTCTGGTCTCCAACGCGCTTTTGATTCTGGCAATGATTGTCAACCGGCATCAACTCAGACTGATGTATCTGAATCCGCATGTGCAACCGGATACGGTGGCGGTTAGCACTCAGTGGGATCTGCTGGCAATTTTTCTTGTTTCGACTGTGGCACTTATTTTATATCTCGTTTGGCTCAGCCGTCTGGTCTATACGGCTTTCCATACCGAGTCTCCAGCCGTATCAAATCCGGCATCTGCAAATGTGGCGTCTACCTGAGAAGTGATCTAACAATGAGCGATAAAGAAAGTATTGAAGATAAACCAGTCGCAGAGCCGGCACCAGTCGGTTTGTGCGGAAAATCAGAGCCCTGCTCCGGACCAAATAGCTGCGGCGGTAAGAGTTCGTGCTCAGAGCATGTCGACCCTGATGCAGATCCAGCTGCCTATCTGGATGATGACTATGACGAGGTTCTCAGTCGCTCTGACTTCATGCGAAAAGCCTTTGGTGGCACTGTGCTTCTATGGGGTGGAGTGGCTTTAGCTCCGATTGTTGCATATTTAACGCCGCCTCCTGGAGAGGACAAAGAAGCCGCAAAGGTGACCAGCGTCGAAGTATGCAAAGTGTCGGAGCTTCCAAAGGGAACCGGCAAAAACTTTCGGTTCGGCTCCTTTCCTGCAGTCGTGATAAACGATATGGAAGGTCAGCTTCACGCTTTCAACGCGATCTGCACACATCTTGGTTGTACCGTGCAGTTCCGAGCCGACAAGCAATGTATCTATTGTGCATGTCACGGCGGAGAATACGATGCTTCGACCGGAAAAAACATTGCCGGACCTCCGCCTAAACCGCTGCCGGTTCTAAAAGTTGCGATCGTTGACGACAAAATTGTCGTGTCTAAAGCCTAAAGGAAGTTCCCAATGGTATCAAATCACTCTCATCGCCAAGTTCAAGAGCAAGGCATTATTCAATATATCGAAGAGCGCCTTCCCATCGATGGTTTACGTGAGTTAGCCGAAAAGAAAAAGGTTCCGCTCCACAAGCACTCCATCTGGTACTACCTTGGTGGCATAGCTGCAATGCTTCTCGGCGTGCAATTTCTAACTGGAATTCTACTGATGGTCTATTACGTGCCGGAGATCAACTCTGCGCATGCGAGCATCCTGAAGCTCAACTCTCAGATAAATTTCGGTTGGTTCGTACGTTCGCTGCACAGCTGGGGCGCGAATTTGCTCATTCTTGCTCTGTTTGTTCACATGTTCAGCGCGTATTTCATGAAGGCGTACCGGAAGCCCCGTGAGTTAACATGGTGGTCCGGGCTGCTTCTGATGGTTATTTGTCTTGCTTTCGGCTTCACCGGCTACCTTTTGCCGTGGGATGAGGTTTCCTTCTTTGCCACAAAGATAGGGCTGGATATAGCCGAGAAAATGCCGGTTTTAGGGCACATGGTGTCCTATATGCTGCGCGGCGGAGATTCAATCACGCAGGCGACGATATCGCGGTTCTTCGTGATCCACGTTGCGATTCTACCAGTGCTGCTCGTCGGTCTTCTTGGTGGACACCTGTTTCTGGTTCAAGTTCATGGCATCTCAGAACCTGACTCGTTCAAAAAGCTTCCACCGGAAAAGAAATCCTACGAGAAATTTTTTCCCACATTCTTCTTCAAGGACATACTTGTATGGGTACTTGCAATTAACGTTCTTTTCGGTTTAACAACCCTCTGCCCGTGGGGATTGGGACCGGAAGCCGATCCGTTTGCTGCTGCTCCTATCGGGATAAAACCTGAGTGGTATTTCCTTGCACCATTTCAGTTTTTAAAACTGATACCGCCCATGGTAGGTCCCATCGAGGGAGAGCTCTTTGGAATTCTTCTCATGTCCGTCGTAGGTGTTGTATTTGTCGCAGTGCCGTTCTTCGATAACGGCACATCCAAATCCTATGCTAAAACTGCCACTATTTTTGGTTGGCTGATTTTGGCTGGTTTGATTGGTTTCAGTATCTGGGGAGCTCTGTCATGAACTATCCGTTATGGGTGGTGCCGGTATTAGGCGGCACTTGGGTCGTCGGAATTATTTCCATCATCCACGTATATCTTTCTCACTTCGCTGTAGGTGGTGGCATCTTTCTGGCACTGGCTGAAGAATTAGCTTATCGACGTAAAGATGAGCGAATGTACGAGTTCTTACAGAAGCACTCTCGCTTCTTCCTTCTGGTAACCACTGTCGCTGGCGCTGTTACTGGTGTAGGAATCTGGTTCTCGATCAGCTTGGTCAGCCCTGACGGTATCCACTCGCTTATCCAGAGTTTCACTCTTGCTTGGGCTGAAGAATATCTCTTCTTCGTTGCTGAACTTGCGACTGCCTTTGCCTACTACTACACGTGGGGAAAGATATCGCGCGAGCAGCACCTTTTCCTTGCGCGTCTGTATGCGATCTTCTCTGTTTTCACGCTGGTGATAATTAACGGCATCCTCACATTTATGTTGACGCCCGGTAAGTGGCTGACTACTCACAACTGGATGGATGGGGTTTTCAATCCAACCTATTTTCCATCGCTATTCATAAGACTTTTAATCATGCTTGCGATTGCCGGTATGTACGCGTTGATTACGTCGTCCATGATCAAGGAGTCGAAGTTCCGGACAGTCATGGTGCGATATGCAGCAAAATGGCTCTTGCCGGTATTTCTCCTTGGACCGGTTGTGACTATTTGGTTTTTAACCCAGGTCCCTCAAGCGTCTATCGAGACCATTTTCACAGGGATTCAAACATCAGGAGTCGGCAATTTTTCGATTCTCGCTCGAGCGCTTTACTTGAGTCTGGTGCTTTCCGGAACAATTCTGATATTTGCCTTCTTCGGACCGTACCTTAACCCTCGAGCATTTACTTTCAGAATCGCTTTACTGTTCCTGGTCTGTGGTCTCGGGGCGACCGCCAGTACCGAGTGGATGCGCGAGATGCTGAGGAAACCGTATGTGGTGTACAACTATCTCTATTCAAACGGTCTTCATAAGGATGATGTAGCCTCAATTGCCCAAACCGGTTTTCTGCCGAAGAGTAAATGGTCGCGTGCCATCACCGATAGTTGCAAGGACGATACCGCATCTGGTGAAGCTATTTTCCGGTACCAGTGCATGTCGTGCCATACCGTAGAGGGCTATCGTAGTATGCGTAAGCTGCTGGGCGCTCGCGACGAAGATGCCATAATGAGTCTGCTGAGCATCCTCAGAGAAACAGATCCGAAGAAAAATAATTACTCCGGCATCATGCCTCCTCTCGCCGTAAATTCTGAAGAGCAGAAGAGTCTGGCTAAATACCTGGCTACGTTAAACGTAGCAGCGCGAGGCGAAACCGAGAAGGTAAGCGCGTTGCCGCATGATGACAAGAAAAAGCCGGAATAGTTGTTCGGCTACTCCGGACTATCAAAATACATCGAGCGTTTGTAGTATCTATTGTTGAACAGCGTCAGGTCGGGGTATCTTTGCCGGCAAGCAAAATCGCACCGCCTATGGTGACCAGGATGCCTATAACCAGAATGGGTGTGCCGAATACGATTTCCTTGCACATTATCAAATTCATTCCAGTAAAGGATCTTTCAATGCCGACGAATAGGAGTGAGAGTGGAATTATCTTCCACTGTCCGCTCTTGGAATACCATCGAGATTTTGGAGTCGATGTTTCATTCATTTTCTTAGTCTCAATAGCCGAGGTCTGTACTGACCTAGTTTCAATATAGTAGGGCCGTATTGGTGCGACCTCATCCGAAAGGATGATCGCAAATAAGTCCCGGGAATGATGTTTGGTTCTATGCGGGCTGTCAGGATTTTTAAAGTCCGGTCTCAGCGGTGAGCAGAATTTCTATGTTTCTGAAGCAGATCCTAAGTTTCGTTCTTGCTGTTGCAGCGGGTCTGACGGTGTCATCGTGCCAGAGTCGACCAGCCGTTGACTGGGTCTCCACCACCGGGGTTGTTAAGGACATAAAAGGGATTAGTCCGGAAGGCAACGCTGCAACTAAGAGAAAACAGCCGCTCTTCGTTATCGTTAGCTTCAAATACACTTATAAAGACCAGGACTATGAGGGATCGCAGACTGTCAGCATCAATGCTCCGATGCACTTTCAAGTCGGACAGACGATTGCTTTGAAGGTGAACGCAAAGGATCCAAAAAAGGTAAATATTGACTTGCCGCCAGGACCGCCGGACAGGACCGGACTGACATGGCGTCAGCTTCCTGAATACACTCGCGACACCGGGCGCCCGTGAATAGATAGTTCGCGACGACACGCTCGCGACTACCCGCTCGAAACGACACGCTGGAAACGACACGCTCGAAGCGACACGCTTGAAACGATATGCTTGAAACGAAGAGCCTCATCGATAGATGAAGCTCTACGTCGCAAGCGAGGTAAAATTTGCGGGATTTAGTGTTTACCCGATGAAACGAAGTTTCTAGTTACCGTCGTCTTCGTGTTGTCGGACGTTCCTTCTCCTTCTAAGTTTCGTGGTCTCCGAAAGTTTTGAATCTTAAGCTTCCAATCGTCGACATATGTAAACACGACCGGCACCACGATTAGTGTCAAAAAGGTTGAGGTTATTAAACCGCCGACTACTGCCACCGCCATAGGTGAGCGCACTTCGGAGCCCGCTCCGATACCGAGGGCAATTGGCACCATGCCTGCGATCATAGCGACTGTTGTCATCAAAATCGGTCTCATACGAGCCTCAGTTGCTTCGAGGATTGCCTCATGTCTTGGCACGCCACGGTGCATGGACATCAAAACGTACTCAACGAGAAGAATGGCGTTTTTCGTTACAAGACCCATAAGCATGACTATGCCGATCAGAGCATACAAACCAACAGATTGATGGGCGACAATCAGACCGAGCGCGGCGCCACCGATTGCCATCGGGAGTGACATCATGATAGTGAGTGGATGCAGGAAGTCGTTGAAGAGCAGCACGAGAACTGCGTAGATGAGAACGACTGCTGCTGCGATCGCCATACCGAAGCCAGAGAATACATCTCGTTGAATTTCGACGTCGCCGCTCACATTCTCCTTGATAGATGCGGGCAAGTTTTTGAACGTCGGTAATTGGTGAATTGCCTTCAGTGCTTGACCGAGCGTCATATTGCTGTTTAACGTTGCGCTGATCGTGACCTGGCGATCTCTGTCATATCTGTCAATCTGCGCCGGACCGCTACCAAAGCGGACCTCAGCAACTTCACTCAATGGAACCATTTGTCCTCTAAAGTTCGACACTTTAAGATCGCCGATTGAATCGATATTTCTGCGGTAACGCGGATCAATTTGAACGCGGATGTTGATTTGACGATCCGGAAGGTCGAATTTGGCGAGATTGAAATCTACATCTCCGACTGTTGCCATGGTTGCTGTTCTTGCAATCTGTTGAACGGAGATCCCATGATCCGAGGCTTTCTCGAAGTCCGGTATGACTTGAATTTCAGGACGACGCAATGCAGAACTGGAAGTGACGTCTGAGATACCGGATACGGTGCGCATCTCTTTAGCAAGTTTTTCAGTTGTAGCTTTTAGCTGTCCGGCGTCAGGACCTACGAGCAAGATTTGAACTTTGCCGCCCAGTCCCATTGTGGCTGAGATATTTGCGCGAATTCCAGGAATCGCGGCAACCTCGGGCCGAATCATGTCCTCGAACTGCTGCTGCGAAATTTTTCGGTGAGAGCGCTCCTTCAGTATGACGTAGAGGTTCGCTTTATTGATGCTACCGGCGCTACCGGATGATCTGACGCCCGTGGTTGATGGAGTACCAACCGAGGCGAAAACGTGTTCCACTTCCTGGTGTGCCATGAGCAGTTTGGTTACGCGAAGCGAAACGTCCGAAGTTGTTTCAAGCGTCGCTCCTGGCGGTAATTCAATTGCAACGAGACTTTCACCGCGGTCAGCGGAGTTTACCAGCGAGGTCGGAAGCGCTGCCAACATGCCGACGCTTGCTACGAAGATGGCACCAGCGATGAGAACGGTCTTACCGCGATGGTCGAGAGCCCAGGCAAGTAGTTTGTCAAAGAACTTCTGCACCGCATTCTTCGGCGGCTCCTCCGGGGCGCCTTTTAACCAGAAAGCCGACATCATAGGCGTAATCAAACGGGCGACGACGAGCGAGAAGAATACTGCAACTGCAACGGTTATCCCGAATTGTTTAAAGAATTGACCGGGAATGCCTCCCATGAAGGCGACCGGGAGAAATACTACGATGATACTCATTGTCGTGGCGACTACAGCCAGACCGATTTCGTCTGCAGCTTCCAGAGCCGCTTCAAGAGGTTTCTTGCCCATTTGCATGTGGCGAACAATGTTTTCTATTTCAACAATTGCGTCGTCTACCAGGATACCGATGACGAGAGCAAGTCCAAGAAGCGACATATTGTTAAGGGTGAAACCCAGCAGACTCATCACTGCGAATGTCGGTATCATTGACAGTGGCATAGCCAGGGCTGCAATGCCGGAGGCACGCCAGTCCCGAAGAAAGACCCAAATTACTGCGATTGCCAGGGCGGCCCCAAGAAGCAGTGAGTCGATGGTTGCGTGATAAGACTCCATGACATAGCCGAGATTCGAGCGCACTTTTGTAATTTCGACATCCGGCATCTCCGCGCGCATCTTTTCCAGTGCCTTGTCGACGTTGGTGCCGACCTCCGCCATGTTACTGCCTGTGGAACGAATGATTGAAAACGCCACCGCTGGTTTGCCGTCCATCATTGCTAACTGGCGCTGTTCTGCGATGCCATCGCTTACGGTGCCTAGCGAATCTAGTGATGCCCAGGTGCCATTCTGCAAGGCGACACGAGTGTCTTTCAGTTGTTCAACCGATGTGGCACTACCAATGGTTCTAATCGATTGCTCCTGGGAGCCCACGGAGCCCCTGCCACCCGGCATGTTGGCGTTCATTATCCTAACCTGGGTATTTACCAGATCGGCGGTCACGCCCAGGGCCTCCAGTTTTGCTGGATCGAGATCGATGTTAATTTCTCTGTCGACGCCACCCGCACGTTGAACCTGCCCAACGCCTTTAACTGCGAGTAGTCTTCTCGAAATTTCATTGTCGATCAACCAGCTCAGGTCCTTCACTGATTGAGTTTTCGACGAGACTGTATATGTTGCAAAAGGTCCTCCGACGAAATCTAATCGTTGAATCGTCGGTTCTTCAATTGCAGCGGGCAACTGGCTTCTAATACGGGTTACCGCATCGCGAACATCATTGAGCGCTCTGTCCGTATTGGTGCCAAGTTCAAACTCGATTTTTGTTTGTGCCGTACCTTCGTTCAGAGTGCTTGTGATGTGTTTGATGTTGCCTATTCCGGCGACCGCATCTTCTACTCGCCTGGCGACCTGTGTTTCCAACTCAGATGGTGCCGCGCCATTCTCTGAAACAGTGACCATGATCGTGGGCATATCGATGTTTGGGTTTTCATCGATGCCGAGATTGAAGTAACAAATCACGCCTGAAATCGAGAGTATCAGGAATAAGAGTATTGAAGGTATCGGTTGCCGGATTGACCAGGCTGAGATATTCCAGTTCATTTTCGCCTCAAGACATTTGTCTTTTCTATCGTTTTCCGCCCTGCCTCGTTTCCTTATCTCCCCACGGCAACGGGATCTTCATCATTCAGAAATCCGGCTCCCGCCACAATTATTTGTTCTCCGGGTTGAAGTCCGTTCCGAATTTCGGCGACATCTTTCACGCGCGCACCGACGGCAACTTGATGCTTCCTCGCTAGTCCGTTTTCATAAGTGAAAACATAATCAACTCCCTCGTCGGAGAGGATTGCGCTGTTCGGCACTGTAAGAGCGTTGCGATTGCCCCGTTCAATTTGTCCTTTGACGAACATGCCGGGCTTGAATCCGGAATCCGCTGGAATCGCTATGCGCACGGTACCAAGTCTGGTTGTTTCATCTACGACAGGCGAGATTTGAAAAACCTTTCCTTCTGCCGATCTCGTATTGTCAGTCACGTGGGCAAGCTGACCGACAGCCAGTCTCGAGATATCGTCTTGGGAGACCTTTGCCTTTAATTCGATGTTGCCTTTGCGGATCATTTCAAACAAAGGTTTGGTGCCGTTCGACAGATCGCCGATGTGAGCGTAGCGCCTGGTGATCAAACCATCATCAGGAGCTCTCACTATGGTCTGTTCGATTTGAGCGCGCATTTGTTGAACCGCTGCAGCGTTTTCGTTCGCTGCAGCCTCCGAAATTTGAACGTCTTCTCGGCGACCGCCTTCTTTCGCCATTGTCAGTCGGTTGGCTGCCTGACGAGATGCAAACCGGGCGGCCTCCAGATTTTGCTGAGCTGCTCGGACGGTACTACCGGTGGTGAGTGCCTCAGTTTCCTTTGTTTGGGCTTCCATCTGGCTGACGGCGCCTTCCTTAAGAAGAGCTGCATAACGCGCCGCAGTGCTTTTCGCGAGTTTCTGCGACGCCTTCGCCTGGTCCAAAAGGGCGGTTTTGTTTTGAATATCGGCAAGACTTTGCTGGTAGGCGGCCTCGAATGAGCCAATATCCTCAACTCGATTGGGTTGCTCAGCCTTGATCAATGATGCATGTGCGCCTTGCAAGCGAGCCTCCGCCCCTGCCAGCTGCGCTCGAATGACCGATGAGTCCAGGGTGCAGAGGACTTGCCCTTTTTTAACATAGTCTCCTTCCTCGACATCGACTGTTTTGATGACCAGTCCCATTGATGAGGAGCCCACGGATAGCGGGTCGGTTGCCGAAATTGAGCCGGTGAGACTGAGGGTGTCGGGCACTGCTCTCAGAGTGGCGGGAAGAACTGTGACTGTGGCGACCGGGACTTGCTTCGTCACTGCGGCCGCATCGTGAGCGCGCCCGTTGACCAGCATTGAGCCGGCTGCTGTTGCGCCAGTGAGAACTGCCAGGGCTCCGACGATTCCGAACGTTATATATAAGGACCGTTTTGAGAAACCTTTCGAGAAACCTTTCGAGACTGCCTTTCGTGCAGGCTCAGGCTGCTTTGTGGCTGTGCCCGACTCAATGCCGGCATCGATGCCGTCAGTTGTCGGTTGACCAGGCTGAGCAGGCTCTATTGGTTGGTTTCGACTGATTACCATCATTGTTCCGGACTCCCAGACGCTTTTGACTATTTGTCACGATAATGAATGAATTCATTCATCTATAATATTACGGACATCGAAATCTGTAAAATGTTCCGCTCCGAGCGGTGAAATTATTCTCCTGAAAGCTTTGCGGAGGTTCTGATTGCGGGTTTTCGCTAAAAAATTTCCCTGGTTTCGGGACGAATCTTGGATAATTAGGTCTGGAGCTACTACCGCAAGTCTGAAGAATGGCAAGACCAATAGATCCGGAAAAACGAGCCGCGATTTTGCAAGCGGCGAAGATGATCATCGAACGCGATGGTTATCAATCTGCGAAGATTGCGCAGATTGCAGCCGAGGCTGGTGTCGCCTCTGGTACCGTCTATCTCTATTTCGATTCTAAAGAAGCCATTGCTGCAGCGCTCGCTTCCGAATTTTTCGAGCTCGCCTCCGCACTTACACGCAAGCATGCGCCACAGCTGACCGAGCCCAACGGCGTAGAAAACTATATTGACGCCGTCGTTGAATTCGCGATTGCAAATAAGGCTCTTCTAGAGCAACTCAAGCCGAATCCAAAAATGGCGGAGGATGAATACTCCAAGGAAAAACGCAGGGAGTTGCAGGGGCAGATGATCTCCATGCTTCAGGACCAAATGGACAAGGGCATTATCGATAGCTACGACCCTCGAGGTTTGGCCTCGCTTATCTTCGGTATCATGCACAGTGTCGTTATGGGCGTGGTTGTGTTTAAGGACTATCCTCTAGAAATATATCGCGAGACGGCCGCAAAAATTCTACGCAAGGCTCTTCAGCCCAGCGCTACTGCGTAAGCGTAAAGTTCGCTTCCTTCACATCGCGGCTATTCGTCCCGATAAACACTTTGAAGTCGCCTGGTTCTGCGCCATATTTCAGATCCGAATTGTAGAACTTCAAGTCGTCGAGGGTAATCTTGAACGCGACTGTTTTCGTTTCACCCGGCTCGAGAGTGATTGGCTGGAAACCTTTCAGTTCCTTGACGGGACGCGTGATGCTGCCAACCATGTCTCGTATGTAGAGCTGGACAACTTCCGTGCCTGCGCGCTTACTTGTGTTCGTGACAGTTACCGATGCCGTCAGAGTGTCAGCTGGAGCCATCTTGTTAGACCCGAGCGTGATATCGCTATAGTTAAACTGCGAGTAACTCAAGCCGTAGCCGAACGGGTAAAGTGGATAGTTGGAAACATCCAGGTACTTTGATTTGTATTTTTCGCGGTCATCAAAAGGTCTGCCGGTGTTTTTCGCGTTGTAATAGATTGGAATTTGACCGACGTTTACGGGGAAGCTCATGGTGAGTTTTCCTGATGGGTTAGCGTCTCCGAAAAGAAGGTCGACGGTCGCGGCACCAGCCATGGTACCACCGAACCAGGTCTCCAGAATAGCATCCATGTTTGCGTCTTCCCAGGGCAGGGTAAGCGGACGACCATTTTCCAGAACCAGAACAATCGGCTTGCCGGTCGCCTTCAACGCCTTTAGCAACGCCACCTGATTGTCGAACAAACCGATCATGCTGCGGCTTGCCGCTTCACCGCTCATGATAAACGGTTCTCCGACACACGCGACAACCACATCAGCTTTGTTGGCTATTGAAACCGCTTCCGATATCATTTCGGATGGCGACTTTGCGTCCGGAGTGATCATGCCACCATCGCGGTTTAGCTTCTCCGCCAGCAAAGGATCGTCCATAATGTTGCAGCCTTTGGCATAGAGAAAAGTGTTGCCACTGAATTTGGTGCTCAGCGCATCCCAAATGCTCACCGACTGTTTCCAATCGCCGGCTCCGCTCCAACTGCCGATTGTGCTGCGTTGATCCTTCACCATTGGTCCGATGAAGGCTATCTTTTGTTTCGGATTGAGAGGCAAGATCTGGTTTTTGTTCTTCAACAAAACGGCGCTTTTAATGGCGGTCTCTTTGCTGAGTTCTTTCTTTTGAGGAGTCATCGTCTCAGCTTTTTTGCGGTCTTCGCTCATGAAACGATAAGGGTCATCAAACAGCCCAAGCTCGTATTTAGCATTCAAAACTCTGCGGCATGCATCGTCGATCAGCTTTTCATTTACTCTGCCTTCTTTTACCAACTGAGCACCATATTTGGTGAAGAGCTCACCAACCATGTCCTGATCGATACCTGCCTTAAAAGCCAGTTCTGCAACTTTAGCCTCGTCACCGACTCCGTGATTAATCATCTCGGGGATGCCTGTATAGTCGGTACAAATAAATCCTTTGAAGCCCCATTGGTCTCTCAGAATGTCCGTCATCAGCCATTTGTTGGCGGTTGCCGGAACACCATTGACCTCGTTGAAAGATGCCATTGCTGTCGCAACTCCGGCATCGACCGCGGCTTTGTAAGGCGGCATGTAGTCGTTGAACATCTTCACGGGGCTCATGTCGACGGTGTTGTAGTCGCGTCCGGCTTCAGCCCCACCATACAATGCGTAGTGTTTAACGCAGGCAAGAACTTTGTCTGCGTTTTCATAGCCGTTACCTTGATATCCGCGCACCATTGCCTTTGCGATTTCACTTCCGAGAAACGGGTCTTCGCCGGCTCCCTCCGTGCAACGTCCCCATCTGGGATCTCTTGCGATATCGACCATTGGCGAAAAGGTCCAGTTGAGTCCATCTGCTGAAGCTTCGCTCGCGGCAGCGCTCGCGGTTTTTTGAATCAGACCCATGTCCCATGAGCACGACAACCCCAGGGGAATAGGGAAAATCGTGCGGTGTCCATGGATAACGTCATAACCGAACAACAACGGGATTTTTAACCGAGTTTCGTTGACAGCCATTTCCTGAAGTTTCCGAACCGCAGACGGTGTGAACATATTAAAGACGCCGCCGACGAGACCCTTCTTGATTTTCGCGTCCACATCCTGGCTCACGACTGGACCGGTAACATCAAAGCCGATGGAAAGCAGGTTCATCTGTCCGATCTTCTCTTCGAGCGTCATCTTGCTCATGAGGTCGGAAACAAATGCGTTCATTTTTTGCTTCGCCGAATTTGATTGCTGCTCGGAACTCGACTGCTGATCAGCGATTTTTGTAGCGGCCATTGCAGGAAGCGGCATCGTGCCTACCTGCAACGCAATCAAAAATGATGTCAACCAGGGTTTCATCATGACTTTCGAGTCTCCTATTCAAGGCTGATGATACAAAGACGCGCATGTTGTGAGATCTGCCCGCGAGTAAATCCAAATGCAAAAGCAGGAGATTCGCGCGACAAGATTTCCGGATTAGATTCGGGCACTCGGCAACCTTAATATCTAAACCAGCATCAAGTATCTCACCTTGAAAAGCCAAATTGGAGCGATGCTCTTTCAGTTTGCCGACCGACCCAACTATCTCGTGGCGGTCTGATTCTGGGCAAAGTTTTGAATAGATTTCACAAGCGATAATGCCAGTCCATCTGCCTGGAGCTGCTCGAAAGTGACGTTTTGCACAAAGTCAAACTTTGCGCCATAGCCCAGTAATTGATTGTCCATCGCGTCGAGAAATCTGCGACCACGCCAATCGGCTCCGCCGATCTGAAAAAATACGACAGTCACCTCGTGCGGAGATTTCATCTGCTTGGATGCCTGGATCAGTGATTGTGCCACCATCATTGGTTCCGTCCGTGGTACCGGGACACCATCTGTGATGACACCGATAAGGACTGGCTTGGAACCTGGCTTTCGGTTTCGGAAGTAGTTAGATAACCGATCACGCAGCGGACGCGACAATCTGGTTCCACCGCTGAAGAACGGCTGGTCAAAGAGTTCTACAATATCGCTTGGTTTGGAATTCTCGTATACGTTATAGCCGGAAGCAAAGGTACTTAGCGTCAGACCTCGTGGCACAAAAGGCGCGAGCAAGTTCGAGAGATTTCGGGCTTGCATTCCGCACCACTCCCATCGCGACAGTCCGTTGGGACAATCGCGTTGTCTCATAGATTTTGATTCGTCGATGATGAGCTCCACATCATACTGTGCGAGAAGTTGAACCGAAACATTTCCCTGGAGTGGCGCTTTCTGCGCACCGTTAAACAGACCATTTCGGTTGGCGTTCAATTGAAACGGAACGTGGTCTCCTGAGGCGGTTTGAGATTGCAGGCGCTGCGGGGCTGTTTGGGGCATAGCGGTAGCCCGACCCTGTAATGTATTCTGGGAAGCTTGTCCGTTTAATGCAGGAGGGAACGCCGCTGCAGCACTTGGAACAAGGGGTTGCAGTTTGTCGCTGGAGCCGCTGTTTACGTCTTCCTCAGCCTGAATGTGCAGTTTCTTCGCGTTGAGCTGAAACGGTTTTCCTTCCAGATACTGGGATGGCGCCGAATCTGCGCTTTCCGTCTGAGTCGTTCCCTGAGAACCCGGTCTTCTTAAGCGATGCGGAGCCGGTGCTACTGTCGGCTCAATCTCCTCGGACCGTGCGTAAGCCGGTTGCGTGAAAATTGAATGCGTTCCATTCAAGCCGAACGGAAGCGCACAAATTAGGGAACCCGTTGCGAGGATGACGCTTAGTGCTTTGCGATGGGCTGTTCCGCCTGACAAGACGCTCGATTCCTTTTGGGTGGAAGGCTGCTAATCGTGCTTCATGCAAATCAGCCTCTAATATATAGAACGTAAAAACTGACCAAATGGTTCAATTTCAAAGATTAAATCTTGAAATCGTCTGCGCCTTATTTAGCGCCTCCAATTAATGGGCACCAGCATTGCCGGCTCCGCTGGTTTTCTTCAGGAATATGACTGCGATTACGCTGGCGATAACCACAAACGAAAGGAGAAGGAAGGCGTCGTTGTAAGCCTGTATGTATGACTCTCTGCGAACAATTCGATCCAGCATCTTGGTGGCTTCCTGTGCTGCGAGCACTGAATCCGCGCCGCGTGTTATGAACATTTGCGTGTATTGATTCAGACGCTCCTGGACGACAGGAGCAGTCATGTGAATTGCTTCGCCAATTCGAGAGGAGTGCAGTTGTTCGCGTTGCGTCACAAAGGTTGAGACCATAGCAACACCGATTGACCCTCCCAGGTTTCTCATCATGTTAAACAACGACGAGGCCGGAGCAGCTTCCTCTGGTTTGATATCACCGGTGGTGAGCGTCGAAAGTGGTACCATAATTAGTGGCTGACCCATTGCTCGCACAAGGTTTGAGATTAGAAACTGCGGACCGGCTGTGTCATGTGTCATTGATGAGCTGAGAAATGAGCTGAGCGCGAAAATGGTGAGGCCTAAGCCCAGTAAAATTCTAGAATCGAATCGTTGCATCAACTTCGGCACAAAAGGAATGATGAGGAGCTGTGGCAGTCCAAGCCAGACCAGGACTTCGCCAATCTGCAAAGGACTGTATGCCTGGATCTGCGCCAGATAAGTGGGCATCAAATAAATTGACCCGTAAAGACCGACGCCGAGAGCGACGTTCGCCACACTGCCTAAACCGAAGTTGCGATTTGTCAGCAAGCGCAGATGCAGGAGCGGATGTTTTGTTCTCAGCTCATGCCAGATCAAAATCGCAAGCGAAACAGCTGCAATAATCGCCAGGTTGACGATCATTGGCGAGCCGAACCAGTCTTTGCGGTTGCCTTCCTCAAGCACGACCTCAAGACAGCCGAGACCAAGTGCCATTGTGAACATGCCGAGCCAGTCGCCCTGCTTCAGGAGTTTCAGGTCAAGCTTTTCCTTAGGCAATGCGTACAGCATCAGGCCGATGAGCACCATTCCTGGTATCAAGTTTAAGTAAAATATATAACGCCAATTGAAGGTATCGGTCAGCCATCCGCCTATGGCCGGTCCAATCGAAGGCGCGAATGTGGCTGTAACCGCAAATATCGCCATGCCTATTGTTCTCTTGGCTGGAGGCAAGCTGGTCAAGATAATAGTCAATGACATCGGAATGAGTGTACCGCCTGTAAAACCTTGCAGCGCGCGGAATACGATCATCGAGTTTAAATCCCATGCGAAGGCGCAACACATGGAAAAGATAACGAAGAGGAAGGCGTTTACCACCACATACCAGCGGGTCGTGAAGACCCGAGAGAGGTAAGCTGTCAATGGTATCGTTATAATTTCCGCTACCAGATAGGATGTCGCAACCCACGTCCCTTCATCTAAAGTCGCACCAATTGCGCCCTGGATATCTTGAAGAGACGAATTTACGATTTGAATGTCGAGAACCGCCATGAATGCGCCTAGTGCAGCTCCGAGGACGGCGACCCAGCTTTTAAACGGTATTTTTACATCTTCTACTTCGTTCGCTTTTGCTTCAGCGATTTTCGTATTTTTGTTTTTGCTTGACTGACTCATGACGTACACCCGATTGCGGGTTACCTAGCTCTTTACGTGAGTCGATAACTCGATTTGTTTTGCTGCCGATTTGCCATTGGCTAAAGCAGAATTGTCTTCCGAATGATTTTGATTTACCGTGGTGCCATCCTTAACATCAACGCTGACAACCACTGACATGCCAGGTACCAGGAGGTTTTCGAAGCCTTTTGTGCTGTTTCTGTCGAACCTTATCTTTACAGGAACACGCTGAACAATTTTAGTGAAATTGCCGGTTGCGTTATCTGGCGGCAACAATGCAAAGCTCGCGCCACTACCAGGAGAGACACTATCAACGGTGCCGGCAAATTCATGATTCGGAAAGGAGTCGACTTTGATTTCGACCTTTTGATTCGGTCGCATGCGCTCCAGTTGTGTTTCTTTGAAGTTAGCGACCACCCAGATATCGTCCGCGACGATAGTCATCAATTGTTGTCCAGGTTGGACGCGTTGTCCGGCTTCAACGGTTTTCTTGCCGATACGACCATCGACGGGCGAAACTATTTTTGTATAGGACAATTGCAGTTGCGCGTCTTTTAAAGCAGCTTCGGCCTGATGGATAGAGGCTTGAGCGACGCTGAATTGTTTTTCGTTGACGGTCGTTTGAACGTGCGTTGCTTGAGCTTGTTCCACCAGTCCGTGTGATTGCGTAACTTGAGCACGGGCCGCTTTCACTGCTTGCTGCGCTTGTTGAAGTTTAAAACTGGTTTGTTTCAAGGCTTCGGCAGCCGCTTCTCGCGAGCTTTTCGCAACTTCGAAATCGCGAATCGCCGTATCTCGTTGTTGATAGGAAACTGCGCCCTGGCTTGCAAGAGTTACAAAACGTTTTCCGTCAGCCTTTGCGCGCGTCTCTTCCGCTTCTTTTGCTCGCAATTCAGCTTCTGCTTTTGGCACGGCAGCCTGAGCTTCGAGGAGCATCGCTTCGCTTCGTTTCAGTTCCGCTTGCGCGTCGACTACGCCGGCTTCGGCTTCGGTGCTTTTGCCTGTGGCAGTTGTTGCTGCCAGGGTAATGTTTGTCTTTGCCGCTTCCGCTTGATGTTGAGCTAGTTCTAGTGCTGCTTTCGCTTGCGCGACCTTAACTTCGTAATCGTTAGGATCGAGTATGGCAAGCACCTGTCCTTTCTTAACGTGTTGGTTATCATCAACGAGAACGTTTTCCACTGTGTCGTTGATCCGGCTGCTCACCTGGTGCTGGTGACCGGTGGTGTACGCGTCGTCGGTTTCCTGATGTGAAATGAAATTTTGGAAAGCGTGATAACCGGCTACGCCACCTAGTGATAGTAGACCTAACACAAGCGAGGTCAGTAGAACTTTTTTGAAGAGGTGCCGCCGTACGTGCTTGACGGGCAAATCCGTCGATTGGTCGGCGTCAAGGTTGCCGGGGTGGAAATCGACAGGGATTTGAGACTCAAGTGGTTCAGTGTCGGTTCGGTCAATGGTAGCGGGAAAAGCCATATTTATGTTTTCCAGCTTGGGATCGGAGAAAGTCTCTTGGGGTGTGGCTTTCGGCGTGAAGGTATTTAGCGAAGCGGCAGCTGACCCGCTGGCATTGGCGGTCCCTGCGTCGCTGATGGTTAATGTTGTAGAGCCGTACATTGTGTTTTCCTTTTGGATAACTAACTATCCAGTTAGTTAATAGCATAGATCCGAAACCACATAACTGTCAAGTTATCCTTAATCCTTTATATAGATGGCGTTCAGCACTTGGGCAAACCGACGATTTCGGTGTTAAACTAAATAGTTAGTAAGGAGAAAGCCGTGGCGAATTCACCAACTAGCCGGAAGAAAAAGGAAGCGGCGGGCTCGCGAGACGCCGAGCTCACCAAAAGCAGAATTTTGGACGCCGCCGAGGATGAATTTGCCAGGGGCGGGTTGCTCGGTGCCCGCACTGAAGCCATCGCCGCCAATACGAAAGTCACAAAGGCGATGATTTACTATTATTTCGAGGACAAAGAAAAGCTGTACCTGGCAGTTCTAGAGCGCGCATTCGCTCGGAGAGTGGCCGCTGTTCAGCAGCTCGACCTGGTCAGCACGCCTCCGGAAGAGGCTTTGCGGGCGATCGGGCAAAGTTTCATCTCTGAAGTTACCCGCCATCCCAACCTTTCGACGATTCTGATATTCGAGGCAATTCAGAATAAGGGACGCTTCTATAAGGATATAGCGATCGCCACCCTTTACGCGCCTATGTCGCAGATTATCGAAAGGGGCGTCAAAGAGGGAGTGTTCAGAAAGGTTGACCCGCGCCACGCCGCGGTGAATATCATGGGTGCGTGCGTTTTCTACTTCTGTGCTCGAGAGAACGTAAAACACCTCTGGGAGCCGGGGACTGATCTTCTGAGCCCCGAGATGGCATCGCAACATCTCGATGAAGCGATGGAATTTGTGATCGCTGGTTTGCGAGCGCGTTAAAGGGTGCCTCATCAATTGCCGACATGATTTGGAGCGACTTGCTCCGAACTGATTGGTTTCGAGTTAGACTAGGCATATTGAATCCGCCGCCGAGGCTCGTGTAATCATGTCCACCGATATCGACTCAATCGCGTTTCCAACTCTGACTCAGCAGGAGATAAACATCCTCTCGAAGATCGCCCAGTGTACGGAATTTGCAGACGGCGAATATGTTTTTCGCGCAGGGGAATCGCAGGCAGACTTGTTTGTGGTGCGTGAAGGTGCGATCGAAATCATCAATCCTCACGAAAATGACAAAACGGTGGTTGTTCACGGTGTTGGCAATTTCACTGGCGATATCGATATCTTGACCGGTCGTCCTGTTCTTGTAGACGGCATTGCCCGTGGTGTCACTCGATGCTGCCGAATTCCTTCGTCCAAACTGCAGGAGGTTTTGACAAAGGTTCCCCGGCTATCTGAAAAACTTCTTGTTGCCTTTCAGCAGCGTCGGCAACTACTGACTGAATTCGGCAAACTCGGACTGTCAGTCGTTGGTTATGCGCGATGCCACCATACAACCGTTATTCGTGAGTTTCTACACCGCAACTTTGTCCCGCATCATTTTCTTGATGTCGAAACCATGGATGAGGATGAACTGCGTTCCCTCAACTGTGGAGAAACCTTTCCAGTTGTTCGCTGTCTCAACAAATCCGATTTGGTTCAACCCACTCCTCGTGATGTTGCTGAAGCTGCCGGTATCTGGCGGCATTGTCCATCTCAGAAAGTCGATGTCGCGATTGTCGGAGCTGGTCCAGCAGGTATAGCCGCTGCTGTTTACTCTGCCTCTGAAGGACTTTCTACGGTTGTCCTCGATAGTATAGGACCTGGTGGACAGGCAGGCGCTTCTTCAAAGATCGAAAATTTCATCGGCTTTCCATCTGGTCTGAGTGGAACGGATCTGGCTACCCGTGGCATTCTGCAAATGCTGAAGTTCGGCGCGAAAATGGTTGCACCGGTGGTAGTGACAAAGTTGGAACCGCCCAGCAAGGGGAATTGTTATCACTCATTGCACCTCGATTGTGGTGCGATCATCAAAGCTCGTGTAGTTCTCGTTGCCACGGGAGTGAAGTGGCGAAAGTTGGAAGCGAAGAACGCTGATGTTTTCGAGCGGGCCGGCGTCTACTACGCCTGTACAGCCGTCGAGGCGCTGCTTCACGACGGGGAAGACGTCGTTGTTGTCGGCGCCGGTAACTCGGCGGGACAAGCGGCCATGTATCTCTCTGAGTGTTGCCCGACGCGAACTGTACATATGGTTGTGCGCAATCAGTTTGGTCCATCGATGTCCGAGTATCTCTGTGCTCGCATTCGGTCGAGCCACAATATTCGGGTTCACGAGGGAGCTAACGTCACCGAAATTCATGGTAAGGATGGACTCATAGAGCGCGTCACCATAGTTGAGAAGGATGGATCAAGCAAGGACCGACCGGCTGCGGCTGTTTTCGTGTTCATTGGTTCTGAGCCTTGCACGAGTTGGCTTCCCGCAGAGATGGCAAAGGACGAAAAAGGTTTTGTCCTCACCGGATTGCAGGTTATAAACGCCAACAAATGGCCGCTGACGTCACGCGAACCGTGCCCGTTAGAAACATCAGTGCCGGGCATCATTGCCGCGGGCGACGTGCGAAGCGGCTCTACAAAGCGTGTCGGTTTTGCCGTAGGTGATGGCTCACAGGCGGTTTCATGCATCCACACTTTATTGACCTTGGCCGAGGATTGTGCGATGCCCATTCCGGATGAAGTCGTCGAAGCCATGAAGACGGTCAAGGAAGCAGCTGTTTAGTCGCAGAAAGAAAAAAACGCGCCCCCGGAAAGAGGCGCGTTGTTTAATCAATCAGAGCGTTCCATTCGTTTAGAACTCTCCATTCGTTCAGAGCGTTCCATTCATTCAGAACGTTCTACTTCACCATAGCGGTTCGTTGTGCTTTGAAGAATTGAACGAAATCACCTCTGTCTGGTGCAATCGTGCTTAGCACTGCGGTGGTTTTGATTATGCGTTTCGCGATTGCATTTGCTTCACGGTGATTCGATGCCATCAAAGTCTTCAGCGGTTTCACTGCGTAGCACACTGACGGAATCGCAAATTCGGTTGTGAAAACCGAGGTATCATTTTGCTTCGCTTCCTTGATATTTCTGTACTGGACTAATTCGATCAAGTTTGCGTGTGCGAAACCATGTTGTGCGTTGTCGCTAACAAGAACGTGACGTCCTGGTGACAAACTTATGCGGTTGCCTCCAGTGTTGATCACCACTGCGTTCTTGCTCTGGTCGTGTAGGTCATAAACGGACAAAGCGTTCTTTGTTTGCATTATGAGAGCAATGGCGCCAGCTGCGAGTTCGACACTTCCATGTGTGGTTTCAACGATGGTATCCGCTTGTGGTGCGAACAGGACGTTGCCGTTAGAGAGAACGTGACGTTCTGCAGCCTTTTGTTTTGAACCACCCGCAGTGGCGATGGTATTCATCTTCACGCCGTTGTGGTCTTCGCGTTGCAGCAGTTGACCACCATTGGTATGAATCAGTGCGTCTATTATAAGATTGCCCGAGTCGCTCGTTGCGGTCTCTTGGACTGCTTCTTCGGCGTCTGTAATTCCTCCAGCACTAAATGAGCTTCCGGTGTAGGTACTTGCGTTGCTGTTTTGCAGATTATTTTCAGCATCGCCGATGGTACCAAGTGCGCGGCCGGTTTTTGAGTCGGTGATTCCGTTTGTTGTTTCATTCAACGCCTGAGCATCGACAGTCGCAATGTTGATGAGCGTATTGCGATTGTTAAATGCTGCTGAAGTTGTAGATGACGCCGTCAGAGTATTTGAAGTTGCGAGCAGATCCACCGAGCTCAACTCAGATAGTTGCGTGCTCATCGAACCGGTCAGAATCTCTGATACAGCCGTTTCTACTGATGCTCCGGAGCCTGCGCCGAATACCGCGCCACGAGACATAGCCGCGCTCTTCACCGGTGGGTCTGCTTTGACGAGGGAGCCACTTCCGAGTGTGATCAACTTACCGTTTGTTGAGAGGTTATTGAATATCACGTTCTTATTCATCGCTACCACTGTGGCGGTAGGGGTCGGAGCTACGACTCCACCGGGACCGAAGTAGACTTTTCCTTTGCCGATTTCGGAGATCGTGATGTTCGGCGGCGTTGTTGAGAGAGTGCCTTTCTTTGGAGGCTGACCAATGGCAACCACTACTTGACCGCCCTTGCCAGCCGTTTGAACGGAAGCGCCCGTTTGAATGTCGATGTCCCCATTCACCGTATCCAGGGCCGCCAGAGTCAAGGCTCCATTGTTCGCCTGAACGTTGAGACCGGCATTGATGCGAAGGGTACCCGTGTCTGCAATTAGCGAGATATCTCCCGAAGAGGTAATCAAATCTGTGAGAACGGTCATGCCGCCGCTTGTGCTCTCAACGCTCAAGTCTCCGCCTACACCGTTCGATGATACTGTGATGGCACCAGTCACGAGATCTTGGACATTTACATTTCCAGTGCTGCTGTTCAGGAAGAGGTTTTGTGCCGAAACCAACAACGGCTTCTTGCCGACGTTGCCAGCGTCGGTCGTCATTGTGAGTGCGTTGCCGACGCTGATCACTACACCCTTGCCCTGCGTAATTGAACCTTTAGCGCCTGCCGTCAGCGATACGTTTCCGGATGCAATCGCATTCGACGCGCTCACGGTAATGCCACCTGCGTTGTTCACCACTATCACGTTTCCATTCGTAGTGCCAGCGCTGAGATTACCCATGACGCCATTCTTCGGTGTCTTCGTTCCGCCGATGGTGAATGCCTTCTTGCTGTCTGAGCGCAAAGTGATGGCGCCCGCGGTGCCAATTCCGTTTCCATTGGCACTCAGGTTGCCCAGCACGATAAGGTTGCCTGTCTTGCCGTCCGGATTGTCAGCTTCGAAGGCCATGAATCCGCCATTGCCGTTCGCGCCTCGAGGTCCAACCTGGACAGCTGTTGGATCTACAGTCAGGTTGCCGCCGGTCAGAACGTTTAGATTACCGCCGTTGCCTCCAGTGACTCCGCCGCGAGCATCGAATGTCACGTAGTTAACTGGCGCTTTAGGTTCCTTCGCCGGATTGCTTCCCACATAAGTAGTTGTCGTGTCGTTCGTTATGTAAGTAATGCTGCCACCGTTGCCGGTGCCACTGCCCATAGCGCTCAACGCGAGCGGAGAAGATGGTGTACTTCCCGCGAATATCGAGCTTGCGATCAGTGATATTCCACCACCATCGCCGGCTGCGCCGGTACCGTTAATCTGACTGAGGAATGCCTGGTTGTTCAGATCAATATATGCACCGTTAGCATTGAGGGAAATTACTGCTCCGCGTCCGTTAGAACCAGCAGCGTTTATACCTCCGCTGGCGTTGAGTATGTAATCCGTCTCCACACTGATTGTGCCACCGGAATTAGTGCCGGTAGCATTCAGTATCAGGAATGCGCCGAGATTGACTGTATCAGTTGTGGTGAATGAGATTTGTCCACCGTCTCCACCAACATTGCTGTTCGCATTTAGCGTAAGAGCCTGGTTGCCCGATACGACGTAATTGAGGATATCTATGGTGATAGAACCGCCGTCGTTGCCGGAATCCGGTGTTGCTGTGATGTTGTTTACACCGGTGAGGGTCAAGAATCCGGTTTTGTCCGTGTCGATTGTGATTGAGTTTGCGCTGAGTGCACCATTCACATTGACCGGACCTAAACCTTCAATCGCGATATTGGCTCCCGCCGTGATCGCTCCCACCGTGATGGTTCCAGCGGCTTTGACCCCGGTCGGCGTGAGCCCTGCGCTCACGGAGCCGGAGTCAATCACAGGAGTTCCAATAATTTGAACTTCGGATATACTTGCAGTCACGTTGCCGGAACCCGCGGCACCGCCTGCGTTTATATTGCCGACGCTGACTCCGTTGCCGCCATATAGAGACACATCACCGCCAACTCCCGTGCTGGCCGCCGCGAAAATCGGACCCAGCGATACTGCTCCCAGATGGGCTATAGCCGTGACAGACCCGGCATTGCCACCGGCAAAACTGCTGGTCGAGTCTATTGTGCCGGTGCCGGTGATACTGCCGCCGGCTGGATTGAAGCCGGTAATATCGTAAGGCGTTTGAGATGTCGTCTGACCGCCAGTATTCGGGCTGAAAGTGAATCCTGCTAGCATCGTTATATCGCCACCGCTGGTAGTGCTACTGGCTGTGGTGATGTTGAAGTTTCCGAGGTTGACGTTGCCGAATGCAGCAATTACGACATCTCGTCCGCTGTATGTCACAGGTGAGAGAAGGGTTACGTCTCCAGTCGGGTTTATGATCGAAACACCGGAGAAGATGAGATTGCTAGCCACGATGTTGCCGCCACCGGTTTGGACCCAGTTTAGAGTTTTCATCGTTATATTGTTGTTGCCTGTATACAACGAGCCTGGATTCGAAGTAGTTGTCCCTGAGGGGTTATTCAAGAATACGTCGCCCGTAAAGGTTAGGTTTCCAAACAAATTAAGGTTGGCACCAGGAGCGGTGCTAAATGTTATTGCCGCTGGCGAACTTGGATTTCCAGGTGTGCCGGCCGCCGGCGTGGTGCCTATCAGTTGCGCGCCTGCTCCGCCGTTGACGGTCAGATTGCCACTCAAATTCTCAATGGTTATACTCGCGGCGGTGATTGTGGAACCGGGATTGGTGACCGTCGGCGTATCTAAGAGAACAGTCCCGGTCGTGTTGAAGCCTGATTGGAACGTGATACCGGTCGCACTAGTGGTGCTGAGTGCAACACTTTGATTCGCACCAATAGGCCCTAAGCTTAATGGGTTGGAACCGTTATTTAGGGATATCGTTCCCGAGCCAAATCCGGTAAGTGACATGATGTTATTGTTGGCTGCATCAAAGATGGCATCGCCACCATTGATGGTCAAGGTCAGTGAAGCGGCGGTATCAAGCTTGCTCGTTAAGTGCACGCCATTTCCTGCAGTCATCGAAACGTTAGAGCGCAGGCTATCGATGGAGTTTAGTTGTATCGCCCCACTGGCTGATGTCAGCGTAATTGCGCCACCATTGCCGGTGCCGTTCGGCTTCGCCATCACATCGTGCAGAGTGATACCGCTGCTACCCGAGACCGTGATCATTCCACCGTCATTGTTTGTTCCTGTAGAATTTGCTATGAGGTTGGCCTGCGCTCCGAGGACCGCGCCTCCCGCTGTTATCTGAATGGGACCTGCGTTGGTCGCTGATGTGTTCAGGTTCCCTGAGCTCAAATCAAGTTCGACGTTATTGCCTGCTACCAGGAAGACACTGCCAGAAGTGGCCAATACATTGCCACCGGATGTGGTGAGCGTGATGTTGCCGGTCCCAGCTGCTCCATTGTTGGCAAAGAGGCTTATGAATGTGCCCGTCATGCTGCTGGCGATGAACTCGATATCTCCTGCCGCAAACCCACTGCCGCCCGCATTTGCACTGGCGCTTAGACCCCCTGTCGCGGTTAGCTGACCACTGCCCGCATCCAGCAAGACATCACCTCCGGCGGCAGTTCCGCTGGCGTTTAACGCAGCACTAGTTGTAATACCACCTGTGCTTAAGTTTCGGATAGCTATGCTGCCTCCACCAGAAGCAGTCCCTTGACCGAGGACACTAATTGCAGGTGCTAGAAAACTAGTAGCAGAACGGACAGTTATATCGACCGTGCCTCCGTCACCAGCGGTGTTTCCGCTGTCAGCGAAGATAGGGCCTATAGATACAGTTCCGCTGCCGGCGTCAATCAGGAGATGACCGCCGCTACCATTTCCGGAGCCTGACAGACCGACAGAGCCCACCGAGAAGTTGCTGGTCACGCCGGACTTCAAGGTCACTGTCGGAGCGTTAAAGTTTGAGGGGGCCAAACCGAGAACGCTGCTTATTTGCAAATCGCCATTTGTGCTGACATCGATGAAACCAGGTCCAGCCGCGACGGAGTTGAGGCTGACATTTCCACCCGCTAGCGATCCTCCAGTGAATGTACCAGAGTAGGAGGCGTCTGATTTTAGGATTGCTCCTGCAGTTCCGACGACCGGTGTGGCTGCATTCACTGTTATCGCTGCACCGCTAGTCCCGGACCCGGCACTGCCAATCGCTCCCAGGAACGAAATCGCAGTTCCCGTGTTGTGATTTGCCAGGATTGAAATAGCTCCATGTGTCAGAGTTCCGGAAGCATTTATTGAACCGGAGTTGGATTGGATGCGTCCAGTGTTAGCTGCCGCGCCCTGAAATGCAAGAAGCGTGATATCGCCAGCGGTGCCGTTGACTGCTGTGCTCGCTGATGTTATTTGTGAGAGCGCGCCGCCTCCTGTTGTGAAGTCAATTGAGCCGCCGGTCGAAGAAGCCCCATTGATGGTGACATCGGTGTCTGTTTCCGTGAAGGCTGCGCCAGCTGCCATCACTACATTTCCTCCCGGACCGCTTGCACTGCTGGCGTCTATCTGGAGATTGGGTAACGTGGTCGAAATATTACCGCCCGATACAATAAGAATTCCACCGTCTGCTGTGACGTTGTTATTCAGCTGAATATCACTAGTTGATGTAAGCGTTACCGGATCGGCTGTGATGGCTGCGTTGATAATTAGCGTTCCATTGGCGCTCATGCGCACATCTTTACCAAACTGCGAACTGTTTACTGTCAAGGTTGAGCCGCTTCGCAGAGTAGATGTTTCAGTAAAGTTCCATCCGGTGTTTATGAGCATCGCACCTGTTGATGCCAGGTCTACCGTAGCAGTGCCAGCAGCTCCGTTAACCTGAATACTGAATTCTCCGGGGTTGCTGCCAACAGTCAATGGACCGGCGTTATTGTGGACAATTACCGTGCCACCGCTTCCTGAACCAGTCCCATTTGCTTGAAGTGATATATTGCCTGCTGGGATCGTCAATCCACTGTAGTAGAGCGCGATTGTTCCACCGGCATTGTCGGTTCCTGCTGCGCTCCTATTTATTGTTGGAGCGCCAAGCGTGGAGAGGTTGAGAATTCCGGTGCCAGCATCCAGCGTCAAGCCCGCTCCGTCGCCGTCTGCGACCAGAGTCGTCGGCAGAGCGGATACGAAGATACCGCCGCTGCCTGTATTCCTTACCGTAATTTCGCCTCCGTCACCAGATGTGGTGCCGGCGTTGGCCGTAATTGCTCCGCTTCCATTGCTGCCGCCACCACCCAAATTGAATGCGCTGGCGCTGCCGGAGATTAGAGTTACCGTTCCGGCGTTGCCGATCGTCGTGTTGCTGCTTACGTCGATTGTGCCCACTGAAATATTGCCACCGGATTGGAGGTAAAGATTTCCTCCGGCAGAGCCGCTCGTGGTGCCGCGCAAGTCGACGTTACCTATGCTGATATCTGCTAGTGTCGCAATACTGAGTGAGCCGTTAAATGTGGTTTGAGAAGCCACACTGTAGGTGCCACCGGTCAGCGCGCCGGTTTGGAAATTTCCGATAGTCGGTAATCCAAACGATTGAAGCGTGTTTGGTGTCACATCGATAGATGTATTACTCGGAACAGCAGTTCGTATCGAGATGCTTCCACCCTGATTCGCGGCCATATCAATTTTGGGAAGAACTATTTGACCCGGCGAGACAACCACAACATTGCCGTTAGAACCGAATACCGGTGGTGGTACGAAGAAGCTAGATCCGGCAGCTGAAAAGAAATTGTTGACGTTTGACGGATTGCTTAGGATATCTCCATATGCGACGAGTGTGATGCTTCCGCCATCAAGGTAAAGCGGATCCGTGCCCCCAAGTGTGTGCGCATCGATGTGGGTGATCGCGCGAGCGGTGTACCCATCGACGCGAGTACTTCCGGCATCAAATAGAATAGAACCACCGGAAGTCGATTGCCCAAGAATGTTGATGGTGTCGCCGACACGCTGGAAGTTTGCTCCGGCAATAACTGTAATGTTACCGCCATCCTCGCCGCTGGTGGTTTCAATGGAGGCATCTGAAAAATGTATTCCAGGACCAGTGATCGGGTTGTCGATAGTTTGGATAGTGCCACCAGCAATGATGGCAACACCTCCGCCGGCACCACTATACGTCGTACCCCCGCCTGTCGCGTGTGTGATGATTCTGGTGGAGAAACTGATGTTTCCCTTTGCAGTCCAGAGCATTGTGTTCTGGTTGCCCGCATCCCCACTAACGACCGCTTGCTGACCTGCAACCAGGATGTCTCCGAGCGAGCTGACCTGGAAGTTTCCGAAGAGGCTTACGTCTCCAAACTGGACTCCTCCAGTCCCGCCTTCAAGAGTGACGGTCGAAGCCGACGACACCAGGCTTCGGTAAATGACCATGCCGGCTCCGGAGGTAATCAAACCTCCTTTGACGGTCCCCGCGGTGATGCCGCCGAAACCTCCTGCTGTCGAAACTGTCAGCGCACCCGCTGGCGTCGACGTACTTATGTATATATCTCCGGTTCCATTAGTGTTGCCTCCACGAGCTATCGCTCCACCCATGGTGATTGCATCGGCGGTGTCGGCACCGGCGACGATTGCTATGTCTCCGTTGATTCCGGTGCCATTTCCCTTGGTGTCTACATCGAATGCGATTGATGCGGTTCCCGGAAGGATTACCTTCCCTTTGCCTCCAGCTCCGCCGTAAGCGAGCACTGTAAGATCACCTCCATTGCCATTGCCGCCGGTGCTGATCGCCCTGAGGTTCTGAATCTTGGCTCCAGCCAAGAAATTCACATCTCCACCGGTTGCGGACGCACCATTAATGGTGACATCATTTGCATTGACGTTGAAACTGGCTCCTGCAACAACCAGGACATTACCTGCGTTGCCGTCAAAACTAGCATCCAGCGACTGAGAACCATTAGGTCCAGATAAAACATCTCCTCCGGCTACGACTACGATGCCGCCGCTGGTTATGACGCTGCCGCCGATGGTGATGTCACCCAGCGCGGTCAGTTGAGATCTCAAAGTGCCATTCGGATTCTGGATCGAAATTAGCGAGCCGGTCAGCAAGTCACCGTTGGACTGGAGCTTGATCAATCCTCCGATCCCCGCTTGTACCTGGGTGACCGATGTGTCCCCGCCTCCTACGACAGTGGCGCTGCCTCTGGTTGTCAGATTCCTCGCCGTGACGGTTCCACCGCCAATAGTGCTTGACGGTGTGAGAGAGTTTCCGGAGGTGATACTGCCATTAGTGCCGAAAGTAATTGGTGAGCCGTTGGAACTGACCGGTTGTGTGTTTGAAACCACGATGTTGCCGGGTGTGCCTGTTCCGTTGAAATTGGATACGTCCTGTATGTTTATCGCAACTCCGCTGGTCGCGCCAGCGAGCACTGTGATGTTTCCATTGGCGCCGACGCCCTGTCCGTTTGCCTGGAAGAGTCGATTGGTACCATCTAAAGTGAGAATTTGCCCTTTGGCGCCTCCGGCGCTGGCAAACGCTGCCAGTGTGATATCTCCACCGCTGCCGCCTGCTGTAGAGGTGGAAGCGTCAATTCCCAGTGCTGCGGTAGCGCCAGACAAGTCGATGTTACCTCCAGAGCTTGAGGCTCCGTTAATTGTTACTGGTGTTGACGCGTTCTGAGTGATACTGCCGATCGACTGGTTCGGGAGATTGCCGCCGGACACTGGACCGGAACCAGAAGTTATGTTTGCCCCGGCGATGATGTTTATATCGAATGCAACGCCGCTTAAATCGCGAGCTCTAATGGTCAAGTTCGGAACCGTCGTTGTGATATCGCCACCGGCGATGATGGCAAGGTCCTCACCTACGATCACGTTGCCACCCAAAACAATATTTCCGGTATTGAAATAGGTTGGGTCTCCGGTGAGGCATTGCTCACCGAGCACTAGAGTGTCTGTATCAGTGCTCACGTGAGCAGCCAGACCAGTCGTGTTGACCTTGCCGGTCAGGTCTTCGACAGTGACTGTCGCTGTGCCTTGTCCTGCGTTTATATTCAAATCTTTTGAATAGAGGTTGCCACCATAAAGAATACTATCAGTGGTGCCCGCGTAATCTGCCTCTCGGAGGTTGATAGCACCGTTCAAAGCGCTCATGTTGCCGGCCAAGTTATTGACCAGCAGCTTCGCATCCGGGGTAGCAGTGAGTGTTATGTCGCCATTAGTTGAGGCAATCGAGCCATAGTTCGTAATTGCAGCGGAATTGAGAAGAACACTGCCGTTTGCCTGGGCTACCGCTCCACCTGCATTGTTGATAGCTCGTCCGGCCGTCAGCTCCAGACTGCCGGAGCTGGAAATGTTTCCAAAGTTATTCAAATCGCGATCAGCGCGAAGTGCCAGATTCAGTTCCGGATTTGAAGCGGTTGAGCCCGATGAGATTGAGGCGCCCGACTCATTATTGATGTCACGCGCTGCAATCACCGCGGTGTTTTTATTTGCGTTGGTGGATATCGCGGTGAGCGATCCATAGTTTTGAATATCGCTTGTTACTCGCACACCATCTGCGGTGCGAGCAAAATCTCCGGTAACGGCTACGTTTTGAGGAATCACTAACTCGGATGCGCGGATTGTCGCTCCATCATCGCTGACGTTGTTGAGATTGAGAGAGCCGCCGGTAGCAGCTCCTCGATTGCTGAGTTCCAGCGATTGATCGCCGGTGGCCAGCTTCTGGTTCAACGCCGCAAATTCAGCTGCGGTCACTTTGCTGCCTGCTGAAATTTCCTTTGTCTGGTTGCCGACCTTAATTGAAACGGTTCCGGTCAGCAGATTATCGCCGACCGTAATATTTGCGGTTGTGGATGACAGGTCAAGTGACAAACCGTGGGTGACGATTTTCGATTTTCCGTTATCGTTAATATACGTGCTGCGACCCTGGGTCGGGCGTTCCGTGCGAAATGTCGAGACCTGACCTGGAAAGAGTATGGCAGTGTTTTCTCTGCTGTTGATGTGATTAAAGTTGGGTTCTGTACGGGTGACGCCTACTGATGCCGCAGTCGGGATATTCGTGGAGCTTCTCAGTGCCCGGCTTTCCATCATCGAGACCCGATTCTCAAGACGAACATCATGCCGTTGTTGGCGCAGTTCATGGCGTTCTGCGCGCAAACTTGACCTCGCGCCTGTACCGTGCAAATCAGGGACTGCATTTGGATTGGCTTGAGCCGCGGTTGATGTTCCGATCGCCAAAATGCTAGCCACGACCGAAGCGTCGAGAGCCTTAATCCAGTTCTGTTTCAAGTCTTGTGTGTTCATGCAATCCACCAGAGTGTAGGGCGGCAGTATCGAATTATTCCATGCGAAAACAGTGCGGACGAAAACTCGTCCGCTTTCGATACCGATCGCGAGTCGCGCCACGGGATGCCCGGTCCGATGTCGTGCCAGGTGACATGCGTTCCAGCCAAAATAGTATCAGAGAATTAGCTCGTCAATTGCTCATTCAAGCGATGCGGGAGGGTGATTTTCTTGCAAGGCTGTCAAGTGGTTTGATTTCACAGTGTTTTTGAAATTGACCGCCATCTTCGATTTTGGCTTTAGTATCGAAACCGCAACATCGGAGACGCCCCTTCATGTGCCGTATGGGGGGCGTACGCGAAAGCCGACGATCACAATTCAGGGAAATCGATTTGACGGCCAGCTCGGGGTGGTCTGACTGGCGGTTTACCCGTTCTGTCTTGTAAGGTTTTGCGGAAACCTCTCTCTGCTATTTCAAGTTATGCAAAATAGTTGTCATTTTGCTCCACGCATCGTCGCGGGCCGCGCGATCGGGTTCTTTCGCATCCGGGGATTCGCCACTGCGCATGAAACCATGACCGGCGTCCTTATAAATCTTGGGGGAAAATGTTTTCGATGCATCTTTCATCTTTGTGATGGTATCGTCAACGGTGCTGGTGACGCGATTGTCATTCTCCCCGTAAAATCCATAAACCGGTGCTTCGATTTTGTCGACTTCTTCGAGGCTCGCATTCGGATTTCCGTAAAAAACTAATCCTGCTTTTAAACCCTTGAGACTGGTCATCGCAAGCCATGTTTGCGTGCCACCCCAGCAGAATCCGGCGGCAGCGATCGTTCCACTAGCCGATGGCAAATGCTTACCGTACTCTAAAACTGCTGCCATATCCGCAGATAGCTGTTCACGTGGAAGAGCGGAAACCGCCTTTCGAACTTCATCCACGCTTTTGTAGTTTGCTGTTTCTTCACCTGGTTTTCCGGAAAGAAAATCCGGAGCGATTGCAATAAAGCCGTTTTTAGCTAGCTCGTCGCAGACTTCGCGAACCCAGTCACTCAATCCGAAGATCTCATGGATAACTAGTACAACGGTCGCTTTTCCCTTGATTTCCGGATATGCGACAAAGCATTTTATCTTGCGATCATTGCGGTTCACCTCCACCCATTCGAGATGGCGGGGGGATTTTTCAAGTTTTTCCCGCGCCCAATCTTGGGCGTTGGCAGCAGGGCAAAAAAGCAGGTTCAGCAGAATCGCGAAAGTAATAATCCTTGTCACAGGCAATCCTCTAGTCATGGATGAAAAAGCAGTTTGACAGTATACTTTTGATGCTCTAAGTTGTGCAATAATTGAATCTCTTTCGACAATGAAAATTTGGGTTGATGCAGATGCCTGTCCCGGAGCCGTCAAAGACATAATTGTCACTGCGGCTCATCGTCGCAAGGTCGAAACAGTTTTTGTCGCGAATAAGCTGATAGTTGTACCAACCTCCCCGATGATATCGGCGATCCAGGTTGATATGTCGCCTGATGCGGCTGACCGGCTAATCGAATCTCGTGCGGTGAAGGGAGATCTTGTCATAACACAAGACATTCCACTTGCTCATGCGCTTGTTCAGAATTCGGTGACCGTAATCAATCCTCGAGGTGAAGCGTTCACTCCGGAAAACATCGGAGAGCGCCTCTCTATGCGTAATTTGATGCAGGACGTGCGCGACGCTGGCGAGCTTACAGGTGGACCGAAAGCATTTGGCGATAAGGAAAAACGCGCGTTCGCGTCGATGTTTGATAAGGAATTGACGAGGCTGTTGCGAGCGTCCAGTGTATGACCGGCCTCAATTTTCCACAAATGTGTTCAGAAGTTTGGAGTATCAGGAAGTCCAGCGCTAAAGTAATCTTAGTCGGCGGTTCAATAGTTTGGTACCACTTATGTGCGCCGCCGGTGGTGGCACATGAAGCGATGCCGAACACCTGCGACATCGGAGGAGATAGCTTAATTCAACGTCAGCTGACTCGTGTCAGGGACAGACCATCTGCCGGCATCGGCATCATTGATAGGCGTTTACAGCAACTCGACAGCGGTCAGGCACGCGTGTCGCCGGGTGACTGGCGCACGGATTTCAGTGATTACTCCGCTATTTTTGCGCCAGTCAGTCAAAAGACTCTCACAAGACTTGAACATTGCCGCTTGTATAACTATCGAGGTGTGGTTGACACGAATGGGAAACAGTTTAACCAGGCCGAGAAGGACTTTCGGAAGGCACTTACCTTTTGCAATCGTTATTCGAATACGTGGTCGAATCTTGGTGTGATCATGCACAAATTGCACAAAACAAAGGAAGCGTTCGAGTGCATCAATACCGCAATATCCATCAATCCCAGGTGCACAAGTGCATGGAAAGCAAAGTCGGACCTTGAAAAGGCATGCAATCAAATAGCTGAGGCAAAGGCTTCTGCTGCGGAATTTTCCAGAGTGAACCTGCAAAACAAGAAGGACGGTCTCGATCCTGAACTTATGGATCTGGCAGCCTTTGTTCAGACGGAGCTGGAGAAACTTCCTCCTACAGCTTCATCCTGCGCCGCTGTTGGATTGTTGCACTGGAACCATTTGCGTTTCGACCAGGCAGAGATGTATTACAAAAAGGGCATGGCGTGCAAGCCTGCAAATTTTTTGCCTGTTTACAATTTAGGTCGGTTACAGAGTTGGCGTGGAAAAAATCGAGAGGCCCTGCAATTGTACGATCAGGCTATCGCAATTGATGGTTCGGTGGCTCTACCATATTTTCAAAAAGCAAATTCATTCAAAATCTTGAAGAGCTACGATGGCGCAATTGCAAATTTCACTGAGTTTCTCAAGCTGTACAAATTCTCCAACAACATGCGAGCGAAAGGCTACGTACTGAGATCCGAATGTTATGGTGAGCGCAAACAGTTTGAACGCGGGCTCCAGGACTTGAAGATGGTCGATGGTTTGAACTGCAGTGATGAGTTGCGGGCAAACAGTTCGTTGCGGCGCGCGCAGTTTTTAAACAAACTGGGTCGCAAGAAGGAAGCGCTTGCGGAGTACGATAAGGCGATTTCTATCGCACCGAATGCTCCGGTTCTGCTGAAGGAGCGTGGAGAATTGGCAGCGTCCCTCGGCGAATATGAAGAGGGAATGATGGACTTGAGTAAGTCCATGCAGCAGGTAGAGTCTTCAAAGCGAGCTGAGATTGCTCCGCCGTCACAGAAGCAGCTAGCTGACACGATTGCGGAGCAGAGCAAGTTGATCAGGCTTGCGCCGAAATCGGAATCTTTGTACTACGATCGCGGGCTTTTGCGACTTATGTCGGGCGATTATTCTGCTGCTGTTTCCGATTTAAAAACGGTGCTGAAGTTGAACAAAGAGCCGTCGCAAACAGCGGACGCAGCGGTTTGTTTTACGGTGATTGGATTGAACCTGAGCAACAGGGGAATTGAGGTGAAGCCGCTCGTCATGAGCTATGTGCGCGGGCGAAAGGGACCGTTCTCGCCTGCTCTCGAGTACATTGGGGGCCGCACTGAGTTGCAGAAGGCGATCGACCGATTGCGCACAAACGACGAGAAGACACGAGGCTACGCAATTCTTGGGTTGCATGAGTATTCGCTCGGGCACTATGCTAACTCTCAAAAGCTCTTGAACTGGGTAAGTCTGAACGGGAATGTCAGTGCCGACGAGTATCCTCTGGCCATCTCTTATCAAAAGAAGTGTCAGGCAAAACTCGATGGCAAAACGAGCAAGAAACCGAAGAGTCTCTGAGTCCGATCGTTGCCGATGGATACGTACTTGGCGCAAATTCCAACGCTGAAGCTGTCGAAAACTCAGCGTTCATTTGTGGATATTTTTCAACGCCTCATTATAGATTCGTTTGAGGAGTCAACTGCTCGATGCAAAACTACTAAAGATTCTAGACAGCAATGATTGAGATGCGGATTTTTTTGCGCAGGCATTTATTGTAATCAACCGTCCTTTAATCTTGGAGTCTCTGGCTATTTCCATTGCACTTAACGCCACGGCCCGAGAACAGAATCCGACGAATGCAAATCCCTTCGGTCTTCCCGATTTTGAATCAACGATTATTTCAACATCACAATCGAATCCCAGCGATTTGAACAAGGCTATAAGCTCGGAATCAACACTATCGAGAGGTAGATTGCCAATTAATAACCGATTACTCATTACAAAAAAACCTGCATGCGAAATACAAACTCACCTGCAATCCAATGCTAAATGCGGATTGCAAACTTGCGCAAGTATGCAAATAGTATACATTTGCAATGCGTATCCTGTCAAATGTTGACGAGTATCGACATCTTGGAGCCATTGCCACGTCCGAAGTTAGGTTCCAATGGTTGTTTTCAAGGATCTACTTGCGAAACTCTGCAAGTGCTAATATAATGGACTCAATTCTTTTATTCCCGAATTCAAGAGACGATGGAAATTTGCCCCGTCGTCTCTTGGATTTTATCCCCCGCTAGAAACTGTGGGTGCAGCATGAAGTCCATTCACCAAAAGACAGATAAGTTACGCCAATTCCAGTCTGCTTTTTTTAAGGCACTTTCGAGCCCGGTGCGTATTGCGATTCTCGAGGAGCTGAGGGGGGGCGAAAAATCAGTAACCGAGCTCAAAGCAAAATTGCAACTTGATTCCACCAATGTTTCACAGCAACTCGCAGTTCTCAAAGCTGAGCACATTGTGACAGGAGAACGACGTGGAGCGAATATTTTTTACAGCTGTACCGACCAAGCTATCTTCTTCTTGTTAGACGCTTCGAAGGTCGTGTTTCACAATCAGCTTGAGAGCATCGAAAAGCTTCTTAAAAGCACATAAGTGTGTGGTTTCGAATTTTAGGCTTAGAAGAATTCCGGTTTCTATTCCACTTGACGCCCGCTGCAAATTTCGTTAGCTAGCGGCTTGCAACGCATAGAATTTCGTTTTTAGCGAAGGGATTGCGTCGAAGGGCGCGGATAGTGCCAGACACTGACAAACCGAACTAGTCATGCTATAAGCAGTGAACAGGTGCAGGAATTGCTTACAGTGGAACGCTGGATTTACGAACAATAAGCGCATGAGTGGCGTCGCCTCCGATAAGAAAATCGCGATAGTGGGTGCAGGTCCCGTTGGGATCAGCGTAGCGCGTGCATTGAAGATGCATGGTATCGACTACGATCAGTTTGAGGCTGGTAGCGCAGTTGGTGGCAATTGGCGACATGGCGTTTATCATACTGCGCATATAATTTCGTCCAAGAAAACGACGGAATATCCTGATTATCCCATGCCAGCGGACTATCCTGACTTCCCCAGTGCAGCTCAAATGCTTTCGTATTTAGAAGGCTATGTCGCGCACTACGGCTTGGATGAAAGCATCACCTTTGGCACTGAAGTCACGTCTGTTGCTCCTGCCGAAAACGATTTATGGGAGCTAGAGCTTAGTATCGCGGGTAGTTGCATGGGAAATATTGCTGACTCTCCGGAAAGCGAGTCTCGAATTTCTGAGAAGCGGTGTTATGAGGGCGTGGTAATTTGCAATGGACATCATTGGGATCAGCGTTGGCCAATGTACCCTGGTGAATTTTCCGGAGAGATGATTCATTCCAAGGACTACAAGCATCCAGATCAGTTGCGGGGAAAACGGGTTCTTGTTATTGGCGGGGGGAACTCCGCATGTGACATCGCCTCGGAGGCTGCCAGGGTTGCAAAAAGCTCTCATCTCAGTTTGCGGCGTGGATATTGGTTTATGCCAAAAACGTTTTACGGTGTTCCTACTGCGGAGTTGCTGACGACCTGGATGCCGGTGTGGATGCAGCGCATTCACCTGGAGCTTTTGGTAAAAATCGCAGTAGGCGACTATCGAGAATATGGGCTAATGAAGCCCGACCATAAGATCTTCGACCATCATCCGACAATCAATACCGAACTTCTTCATTATCTGAAGCATGGACGTATTCAGCCTCATCCGGATGTTAAGTCGTTCAACGGTAACACGGTTGAATTTGTTGACGGTGCCCAGGACGATTTCGATTTGATCATTTGCGCCACAGGATTTCATGTCTCTATTCCTTTTCTTGCACCGGATGTGGTGACTATTAAGGGACCGGTGGTTGAGGCGCATTGGGAGATGGTCGCTCCTCGTCACAGGCAGCTGTATGTTTTTGGATGGGGTCAGGCTCGTTATGGCTTCGGACCGCTTTTGACTCCTGCGAGTGAGCTTCTTGCTGATCTGATTTTGATGCAACGTCGGCTATCGCATCCGCTCGGCGAAGTTCTAACCAAGCTTCGGCAGCCCTTGCCTAAAAGTCATCTTCTCGACCCGATGGAAGCCCTGCGCCGGATCAAAAGGGTGCGCAGGGTGATGTGGATGCTGCCGATTATTGATCGTCTAATTTAGCGCCATTTCGTTCTACCTGGTTCGGTCTACGGATCGAAGGGCGTGAACGCGGAGTATCGCTAGTCTCGTAATGCTCGCTTCATAAGGCGCTCGCTGCGGTCTTTCGCAGCTTTGCTAATAAATCTCCAGAATACATTCGGCAGGTGCCGTTTAAACCGCCAGAGTATGATGGCGTCACGTGGCATGACCACGTAAAGATGATTCTCGCTCACTTTTCGCAGTGTCGCTGAAGCGACTGCTTCCGCGGAGAGTTTTGAGTCGTTGACGAACAACTGCGCGAGTTTATTATCTTCTACAGAGCCAAGTGCATCGTTCCCGATATTCGTCCGAACATAGGTTGGCATCAACACCGAGACACCAATCGCGTCATCACAGAGTTCTGCGCGCAATGTTTCGCTCAATGCAACGACGCCGGCCTTGGCAGTGTTATAGGCGGACATTCTGGGCGCTGTGACAAATGCGGCCGCACTCGCCACATTGAGAATGTGGCCATTCCCCTGGCTCTTCATAATCGGAACGAATAGATGGCAGCCGTTTACGACCCCCATTAGATTCACGTCGATTACTTTTCGGAAATCTCTTATAGTCATTTCGTGGAGATAGCCACCGCATCCGATACCAGCGTTGTTAATACCAACATCGATACCACCGTGCCGCCTCTGGAAATCATTCACGGCCTCAGCAAATTGCTCGTAATTCGAGACGTCGAAAGTGTATGAGATTGCCTCGCCGCCGGCAGTAAGAACCGCCTTTACCGCGTCGCTCAATCGCTGCTCATCGATATCAGTGAGTGCCAGTTTCCAGTTGCCCCTTGCCAAATCGGTAGCAAATGCGAGTCCAAGCCCACTGCCCGCTCCGGTTATGAAGGCGCGCTTGCCGGGAAACCTCCTGGCTAGCTTGTCGAGATATCGGCTTGAGCTATTTTGCAATTCGATGTCCTGTTGGGCAGGCGGCAGAAAACTGTTACTAGTATGCCGCGCTATCAGGTGTCTGGAGACCGAATCGCGAGCGGCGTAACTTAAAATGCTCTTATTTACCCTGGCAAATCGACATCAATCAATTCGCATTCCTATAACCTAGTGCCGTGAGCTCGTAGCTGATAGGCTACGCAATTGCTCAATCGTTTAGCGCTGTACCTATTTTGGAGACGAAAAGATGTTCAGGCGAATGCTGGTTTCAACGATGGCACTGCTGATGGTGCTACTGATTCTTTCACCGCAGGCGGCGCTTTGCGCTTCAGGGGACAAGCCGAACATCGTGTTTATCATGGGCGATGATATTGGCTGGTTCAATGTTGGCGCGTACAACCAGGGCATTATGGCTGGTAAGACTCCCCATATCGATAAGTTGGCATCGGAGGGACTGAGATTTACCGATTACTATGCCGAAGCCAGTTGCACCGCCGGCAGAGCCAACTTCATAACCGGCCAACTACCGATCAGGACCGGTATGACCACAGTCGGTCAGGCCGGCGCCGCTGTCGGCATACCGGCCCAAGCCGTCACGATAGCCGCGGCCTTGAAAGGTATGGGTTATACGACAGGTCAGTTCGGCAAGAATCACCTTGGCGATTTGAATAGGTTCTTACCCACGGTTCATGGATTTGATGAATTCTTTGGTTACTTGTATCACCTTGATGCAATGGAAGATCCAGCCCACAGAAATTATCCGCAAGAACTTGTCGCAACCGTTGGTCCGCGCAACATGATTCACTCCTGGGCAACCGACACGAATGATCCTACGGAGCAACCTCGCTGGGGCGTGGTTGGCAAGCAAAAAATTGAGGACGCCGGTCAACTTTATCCAAAGCGAATGGAAACAGTTGATGATGAGATTCTCGAGAAGTCGCTGGCATTTATGGACAAGTCACGTAAAGATGGTAAGCCCTTCTTCGTCTGGTTGAATCCAACGAGAATGCACGTTGTTACGCATTTGTCGGAAAAGTACGATTCGATGCGTAACTCGAAGAACGGTTGGTCAGTACAGGAAGCCGGAATGGCGCAACTTGACGATATTGTCGGATCTGTCATGAAATATCTGAAGGACAATGGTATCGATGACAATACCATCGTTGCGTTCACCACTGACAATGGTGCGGAGAACTTCACCTGGCCGGACGGCGGACAAACACCATTTGCAGGTGGTAAAGGAACGGCTCTGGAAGGAGGTTTCCGTGTTCCTGCAATAGTGCGCTGGCCCGGAAAGATTCCAGCCGGCCGTGTAGAGAATGGTATCTTTAGCGGTCTCGATTGGTTTCCAACGCTTGTGTCAATGGCAGGAAATCCAAACATAAAAGATGAACTAAAGAAGGGCAAACTAATCGGTGATACCACTTTTAAAGTGCACCTTGATGGCTACGATCAAACACCTTTGCTTACCGGAACCGGTCCTTCAAATCGTCACGAAGTCTTCTACTTCACCGAAGGTACGTTGAGTGCGGTGCGTTTAAACGATTACAAATATCGCTTTACCGACCAGCCGAATGGTTGGCTGGGTGCCACTGAAAAAGTGGATTGGCCCATTCTGACCAATCTGCGACTCGATCCTTTTGAGCGCACTGGAAATCCAAGCAGTCGTGGTGGTTCTCTTGGATACGGTGATTGGTTTACCTACGAATTCTGGCGCTTTGTTTTCGTGCAGCAAGAGGTTGCGAAAACAGCCCAGACATTTATTGAGTTTCCACCTATGCAGAAAGGCGCGTCCTTTAACATGGAATCAATTAAGGAGAAACTCTTGAACCGTATCAATGCTGCCCATGGAAATTAGGTGTCGACCCGCTCATACAGTCACGCTTGTCTCAAGCCCGTGAAAATTGAATTCGGGTAAGAGCTGGTTCGGTTAATATTAATTCGAGCGGCTGGACTAGTCGTTGGCGTCAGCGTTTATGTTCACAAAGGGAACTTTAACTTTCACCTTGCCGCTGTACGGGTCTTTATTGATATGCACGAACGGCGCATTGACATGGACCTCGCCAGTGTTCTCGTCGCTATCGATAGCTACCCCGGGAGCGCGCACATGAGTGCGAGGGGGCACTGTGTTGTCGATGCGGCGGTTGTCCAGAGTTACCTCTGCGCCGGGCTCTCCAGCATACTCTGCCGGTGTCTTTGGCTCGACGGTGCGGATTGTTTCAGTCGTGACGCGCGAATCGCCGGTTTCAGAAACTTCGATTTTGCGGGATTCTCCGTAGCCATCGATGCTGCTGCCGCTGCTTTCAGATGTGGTTTTCGCTCCTCCACAGGATGCGATGAAAACGCACGCCGCGATAACGGGAACGACCTTCAAAACGAACTTCTCATTGCAATACGTACGCATCATTTACCTCAGCAGTCGACCTTTCGCCTGTCTTTTAACAATCTAGCGCGATTTGCACAATCGATGCGGCCTGGCTGCGTCAGTTCAATCCGGTGCGAATCGCCGGAGCTTCGCCACGAACCTCGGGTCTACCATGCAGACGCCATCCGTGCAGGAACTGGAGGCTACCTCCACCAGCAACGATTTTTCATCGGGGAGCAAAGGAATTTTCATTACGCCGGTTGGCAGAACTCGTGATGGAGTTGCCGCCTTGACTTCCATGACCTGAAGAACTTGCTTGGCGATGCCTGGATCAAGCCATACTGATGCCAGTCGCATGCTGCGAACGGCTGTTTCCAAAACAGTCGCAATATTACTTTTGAGCACGTAACCATCGGCTCCGGCATCAAGTGCAGCGAAAATATCCTCCGGCGCGTCGCTTGCCGTGACTATCAAGATTTTTACGCTCCTGTGTGCAGAGCGAATCTGTTTCGTTAGCTCGATTGCGTCTGTGTCGGAATAACCTAAATCCAGTAACGTCACATCGACCGTTTCACCCGTGAGAAAGTTCAAGGCCTCTGCATCATTGACGAGCGCCACGAGCGATAAGTCAGAGAATTGTGCAAAAAACTTCTGCAACGCAATTTTGCTGTCAGAGTCACTACCGATGGACAAAACTCGAATCGACATTTCGTTAGACATGATTGTTTAGCGTCCAAACAGGAATTCTATTATTTAGTACCGCATTCTCGCCCCAGTTATATAAACTATATGCGCCGTCGAAGCGTTGAACAGGCTAAACTGTGACTGAGCAAGGGGCATTATGAATGGGATACGTTGAAGTAGAAGAAAGCTTGTTGGTTGGGGCACCGCCTGCGAAAGTTTATAAAGTGCTTGCCGATCCTCAGCATCATAAGCACATATTGCCGGAGGAATTCGTCAGCTACGGCGAGGAGGCTGACGGAACGGTCTCCTTCACTCTCAAAGTCGGTGGAGTTGAGCGCCACATGCGGGTGCGTACAGAAGAGGCAGAGCCGAACCGATTGTTTCGCGAGATCGAAGTTAATAGCAATATCGCGACTGAGTTCCTGCTAGAGCCGCATCCGGACGGCACTGTAGTAACCATCTCAATGAAATACGAGACAAAGAAGAACATCGCCGGATGGATCGAGCAACTGACAGTCCCATTCTTGCTGCGACCGCTGTACAAGAAAGAGCTTGTGAAACTGGGCCGCTATGTGCTTCTGGTGACTGATTAGTCTGTTTCTCAGTCGCCCAGTTTAAGTGAATATTTTTCGATGTTCAAACATCCAGTCAAATAGCCCGTGTTCGCGCAGAGCGAGTGTAAGCGTTTCATGTCCTAAGCCCTCCCACTCTGTCACGCGGGGGTGGCGACCGAGTTGATGCAACTCGTGAATCACTGCTCTCGTCTCGTCGATTGGACACGGCTCGTCGTAAGTGCCCTGGAGAAACCAGATAGGTGTTGCACCGATTTCGCGAGCAATCGCTTTTGGACGATCGTAGGCTACAAACATTGACTCAAAGAGCGGCTTCGCCTCATCAGTCATTTTTGGCGGTGGCTCAGCACCGATCCAAGTGATACCAGGGGCGATGCACACTACTGCTGCGAATAGTTCGCTATGACGCGCCATCAGCCATAACGCGCTCGATCCTCCCATAGAGAACCCGGCAAGGTAGACGCGTGAGGCGTCAGCGTTGAACTCCTCGATACCTTTGCGAACCGCATGAACGACGCGCTCCTCCATCTCTCCGTAGAATGCGCGGTATTCGCGCTCACATTGGGGAAAAACAACTACCGCCGGCAGTTGATATTCGTCGAGAACTTCCTCCACGCCTTTTACCGGCAGACCGCGGTTATCTCCGCGTTCTGCTGACCCATGCAGAAAAGCGATTATGGGCGGATTGGATATCTCTCCAATGTTGTGTGGGTGCCAGGCAACGAAATTGAAGGGTGCTCTGCAATCGTCAACGTGCAACAGAACAAAAGGCATGATGTCTCCGGGTTTCCAAATTCTGACGCACTCAGTCGATCATGTCTTCCCAATATTCGGTGCGGTCCTTCCAATTGCAATCGCCGTTACCGCAAAGCAAAGTTACTCGCGAAGCATGCGAGTCAATCTCCTGTATGTTGAAGCCATCGCGCACAGCGTCGATGGTTTCCGCATATTTCTCGTACTTGCGAATCGGTTTTTTACATTTGGGGCATGCCATCTTCTCGTTCTCGATGGCTTCCTTGATTACTTGTTCGGACATTTTGAACCTCACTTGTACAGCTCATTTTAGATCAGATGACCACCAAGATTAAATAATGGAGCGCTGATTATTGCCGGATTTTGACTATTTCGGGACCAGTAGGTGGCCGATAGGAGTGCGGTAAACACGAATTTACCTATCGCTCATGTCAACCTACAATTCAAACATGCAATTCTCAACCCGACTACTGGCGATTACAACCCTCACCTCCCTGGTGTTGGGTCTTTTCGGCAGTTATTACGCATCTGATGTGATGTTCGGAAACGGTTTGAGGGCAACTGCTGCGGCACGGCCAGTCCAGGCCTTGAAGAACTATGATGTGGCAATTTCGCTAAATCCGTTCAATGCACCAGCCTGGTTGAATCGCGGGGCTTCCAGAGCGGCCACGGGAGACTTGAGCGGGGCTGCTTCTGATTACGAGCGGGCTTTGAAGCTTGGCGGTTCGCCGGAATTTCTGGCGATTGGGCATCTCAACCGCAGTTCACTGCGCAAATCACAGAACGATTTCGATGGCGCACTCGCCGACTTGAATGATGCAATCGAGTTAAACAGTAGCGACTGGTCGGCTCATCATGAACGCGGGCTCTTGCTGGCGGAAGTTGGCGACAAAACCGGTGCAATAGCCGACTTCACTGAAGCTATTCGGCTCAACCCAAATTCCGAATCGTTCGCTGCTCGTGGCTATGAATTGGATTATTTGGATGATTCGGGCGCCCTGGCTGACTACAACCAGGCGCTGGCGCTTGATCCCAAAAACGTCTCCGCGCTTTATGGCAGCGCTTATGCGAAACTTCGACTCGGCGACAAAGCCGGTGCGATTGCAGCTCTCAAAGAGCTAGTAAAACTTGAAACCCCGTGTGCGGCTCAACTGCGCAAACTCTTGAATTCATTTAGTGCGCGAAACTTTGTCGGCGAGCCGAGCCGCAGAGGTGTTTCTTGTGGCACAGATGTCGCTTAGACCCTGAACCTTTAGATTTGTAGACTCTAAACAAGACGTTGGCTGTTATGGAGTCGGATTGGGAACGGACGGTGCCGGCATTGCTGGTGCTTCAGGTAACGTCGGAGCCTTGGGTTCTGGCACGTTGATAGTCGTGTTGTTGGTCGTATGAGTTGCGGTACCACTGAAGTAATAGAAACCGAAGCCAACCGCTGCAAGAATCAAAATTGCCAGGACAAAAGCGAGCGCGCCTGTGCCGCTTGATTCTTCTCTCACAATAGTAGTCATTTGAAATTCTCCTCAATTAGTTTCAGGTGTTTCGGAGACAACGAAGAGTTGAATAAAGTTCCATATTGTCTTAATGTTAATCGGCTCAAGACAGTCTAGCGAAGGTTGTTAGCCTTGGGACTTATGGAAGTGTGATGAGCACCAAATATGGTGGCGCTCCATGAGTGGTGGCACCTATCGTTTAACCTCTCAGTTTTTCGAACTTGAATTTGTGTGGGGAAAGTGAATGTACGGATTGAAGATGCTGTGCGGCCGATGGCGGCACATGTTGCTAGTTTCTCTAAGCATGCTCGGAATGTTTTCCATTCTGGAGAGCGGACGTTCAAGCATCGCCGCGAACAGCACGGAGACTCCAAGTGAGTTAAAGCAGATGTACGAAGAAGACCAATCTGAGCGGTTGGCTGCTCAGAATAACCCGTTGAAAGGGGACTGGTCATCAATTTCGAAACATGATGAAGTACATCGAGTTAAGGTTTTGAAGCTTATGCGTGAGAATAAGATCCAGACTGCTGATGACTATTACTACGCCGCTATGATTATGCAGCATGGTGCCACAATGGATGACTATGTGCTTGCGCATTTGTTTTCTTGTGCTGCGGCTCAGCGTGGAAAACGTGAGGCGAGATGGTTGAGCGCGGCTTCGTTTGATCGTTTGATGATAAGTATGGACAAGCCGCAGTATTTCTCCACGCAGTACTTCGCGAACCAGGGCGAATCATACGCGATCAAAAATCCGAAAAATACTTCTCTGCTGACGGACGAAGTTAGAAAGGCCTTCGACGTGCCAACGCTTGCAGAGACCGATGCTCGCTTGCGGAAACTAAATGACGGTCTTTAACAAAGTGAGCGGCTGCTTTTATTGCAACCGCTCAGTTTGATCCGTCGGGACGTATGAACTCCGAGTATGAATTGCTCAAGCCGCTTTGTTGATCGGTTTGTCTGCAGCAATCTGTTTGCGGAGCGCCTTCTCTAATGCCAGGGTTGCATCATCTGTGGCGCGGATTATATCAGCGTTCTTCGAACTCGCCCAGAAGTAGATATCCAGTGATAAGGCTCCGTTTGCCGCAGATACATACACCTTCGGCTCCGGGTCCTTGGCGACGGTGTCCAAGCCGGCTAAAGTCATTTTTGCAACTTGAACAGCCTTTTCGTCGGGCACTTCCTTAAATGGAACCTGCAGGTGAATCAAGCGGTGAGCATAAGCAGTGTTAACAGTAACCGGGTCTGTGAACAGGACGCCATTCGGGATATAGACGCGTTGTCCCGTGTGCGTTTTGAGCAATGTCGTTCTTATAGTGATATCTTCCACGGTGCCTTCGTAGTCGCGAGCTTTAATCTCATCGCCAATACGAAAAGGTTTTTGCCATAAAAGCAGCATGCCGGCGAAGAAGTTTTGCAAAATATTTTGGAACGCAAAACCGATGGCGACTGAACCGATACCGAGACCTGCAATCAGTTTGTCTGCGCTGAAGTCAGGCACGACGATGACTGCACATACTAGTAATCCCAAAACGTTGATGGCTACTGCCATTAATTTCTCTATTGCATGACCTAGCGTCTGATCTATCTGAGCTCTCGAAGAGATCGAGAATGCCGCTTTTCCGATCACACGACTCAGCATGTGAATGACGAAGAAGACAGCGCAAGCTATAAGTAAATTAGGTAGTAGTTCGAAAAAACCATCCACCATTTTTGTTACTGTCTGCCAGGCGAGCTGTAATCCATGTTGCATAACCACTCCTCTAGTTTCGGTTGCGCGTGAGGTCTGCGCGATTCTGAGCACAATGCACGGCGGGTGCCAGCAACCCGTGCTGAGCTTTCCATAGCATTAGAGCGGAAAATGCATGTCGTGACAAAGTTATGAAAGATTAGGCTGGTTGAGATGCACTCAGAGTTAGGCATCGATAAGTGCAGGTTTAAAACTGTTTACTAACCTACCGATAGTTGACGATAAAGGTCATGTCCGGTGGTTCTTTGCCGGTCGTTGGAGGATCGATCCAGAAACTGAATCCGATTCTCGCAGGCACACGTTCTATCATGAAATTGTCCAACCAATCGGTTGCTGGGCTTAGATTATTGCATCCGCCCGGGTAACCACATGCGGTGCCACAGTGCATAAAGTGAGGTATTAGCTTTGCGGTCTTCATCGGGCTGCCGATGTGTATGTTCGTTGCGAAAGTGGGTGGAATGTAGACGTAGTTGAATCCCAGGTCTCGGGCATTAACTATTGAAAGTGCTGTTTGTCCATAGAGAGTGTACCGGGGATACTTGAATATCTCGCACATCTCTTTCTCGTATAGAGTTTTTTCGTATGTAACCTCAGCTGTGCGCGCTTGTGGATACCAGATAAGATGCGACGGCTTGACTGCTGTTGGATACTTCTTGTGGGCTAAGTCCTGCTCAGTTACTTTGTCCTTTGGAAGTGGTGCGATGGTTACGTCGGACACCAGTAGAAACGGATTGAGCAGATTGGTCGATTGAACCGAATCTCCTCGAATGCTATTTTGTCCTTCGCCGTAGTACGCACGACCGACGTCACCCCACCAGGGCTTCTTGTCTTCAAGTTGTCCCAGGGTTGCTGTATCCGGCACATACATTTTGCGGAGCAATTGCGGATATTTCATTGCGGCTCTGTAGCGTAAATCTGATAACTCCAATTTTGTCTTGAAATTCAGATCTCGGGGTGGATTTATTGAGAGCTCGATTGTGCGGACCTTGGCCTTCGGACCAATGGCGAGTTCGTTTGCCGCGTGAGCTGCGTGCGAGACCGCAAGAAGCAAAGTTGCAGTAATTAAAAACAATTTTCGGCGAAACACAACCAATGAGGGCACCAGCTGAGAAAAGTCGATCGCGAATCAATCCTGGCGAAACGTGAGCACAGTATAGCCGCCCTGCTCGATTTTGCAAGCGTGGCGGCTACAGTGCGTTTCGCCGGACGAGCTAGTCTTTGACCCACTCGGATTCAGGATTTCTGATACCGTCGGTTTTTGTCCATAGATTCAAACTGTCGACTTTGGCTTGGATGCAGAGGTAGATCAGTTCGTTTTCCTTGCTTGCACGAATTGAACGCTTAACCTCAGGACGCATGCTCACCATTGATCCTTCGGAGATATCTATGAGTTCATTGTCGGCTTGAATCTGTCCGCTTCCCTGGACCACAATATAAAGTTCTTCGTTTTCTTTGTGGCTATGGAAGAAGGGGAACGAGACTCCTGCTGGAATCGTGGTGACTGAGATCTCCATTCCGGTAAGGTGCAGAAGTTCCTTCAGGAATTTCTTTGGAAGCTGCGCGTCGTTGTAGTCGATTGCGGAGTATTTGCCGAGATTCACGACATGAAATGGTTTCGTTGCGGTATTCATAGAAAGCTCCTTATTTTGTTCTGGCGGCGGAATGGGTTTTACGACCTTTGGTTAGGGAACAGATTCCGTAGCTCAAGTACGACCATTGTATCACTAGCTTGTAAATTGCAAGTCACGTGTTACAATAATTACATGGGCGTTCGGAGACGTTGTTGTTAGTGTAGGATCAAGGAATATTAGATTTGGAATGAGGTTATGGAAATAACCGAGCCTAAGAGAATTAGTGACGAAGTGCGCGATGCTGCTTTAAGGTACATCACGCCAGGTGGCATTCGAAAAGTTGTGCGTCGTCCGAAAACTGATGTTGAATCGGTTCATCAGTTGCTGCCCTTTAAAAGTGGTGCTCTTTCAACTCGCGTATGGGGAAAGTCCGAAGATAAGACCGTTTTGCTCGTTCACGGATGGGCGGCGAACCAAACGGACATGTTTCTATATGTTCCCCGCTTGTTGGACGCAGGATTTAAAGTGGTGGCAATGGACTTGCCGGCGCACGGTGAGTCAAGTTTTGATGTTGCCGGATTGAATCACCTGGGCGATGCTGTGTTGACCGTCGGAAACGCTCATGGTCAGCTTGAGGGCGTAATTGCACATTCAGTAGGATGTGCTGCTACTCAACTTGCTATCGCGTCTGGATTGAGAGTCGGTCGCGTAGTTATGCTGGCTTCACCAAATGACTATGAGGCGAAGACGTACGGATTTGCAAAGCACGTGGGATTTTCGAAGGAACAGATCTCCGAGTTCATCGCTGCGTTGAGAGAGTTCGATGTTCGCGTCGAGATTCGTAGTGTGGACTTCGTACCGAAGTTTGACACGCCCGCGTTGATCGTTCATTCTGAAGATGATGCTGTAATACCAATATCTGTCGGCGAGCAGCTTGCTGCCTACTGGAAGAACAGCATTTTTCTAAGAGTTAACGGATTGAATCACAGAGGGGTTTTGAGAGATAAATTCGTGATTGAAAGCGCAATCAAGTTTCTCGCTGACGAGGACTCTAGCGAGAGCGATCCCCATGAATAGACGATCTCCATGTCCGATTGCATGCACGCTTGATCTCATAGGTGACAAGTGGACTTTGTTGGTGCTCAGGGATATTTTGTTTTTTCAGAAATCTAAGTTTGACGAATTCCTTGACTCTCCTGAAAAAATATCCACGAACATACTCACGGATAGGCTTCACAAGCTTGAAGCCGCAGGACTGATCTCTAAAGCCCCTTACAGCAATCATCGCTTGCGTATGGCATATTCAGCAACCGCGAAGGGAGAAAGTCTGGCCCCAATTTTGAAGCAGCTCGTCGAATGGGGAATGCAAAATCTTGCGGAAACTCGGACACAACCTTTGCCTCCGAAGTGAGGCGATAGCCCAAAAGCAGACAACCATCGCTGCCAGGCGAGGGGCGCGATGGTTATCCGTGATTTCGTGCTTGTGACGGGAAAAGGTTTGCGTTATACGCAGTTTTCGATTCGCACCATTTTAGTGGCGAATTATTTTGGTGGCATTCGCTTCTTCATTGTCGTAGCCCACAAAAACGTATTTTACACTTTCTTGGTGGCATGCGCATTTCGTACAGCTAATGCGTTTATATACAGGTTTATCTTCCAGATTGGTCGCCACCATATAAAGTGGCAGATGAGATAGCGCGTTGCTGATTTGTCCGTCGAGCGGTCCACCATGCAAAGTTACTGACATACTGCTTCTCCTGCGGGTTTGAGGTTAGAACGATTATCGCGAATAGAATTCAACAAGGAATTGTTCCCTGAAGCTCTGATCGATTTGGTCGCGCTCTGGGATTGCGTCCACTGTGATTGTATTTTCTTTGACGTCGACGGTCAGCCATTGGCCGCTGATGGCACCACTGATTGCGGCACGGTCTTTGGTGAGCTCAAATACGAATTTTTTGCTGCGCTCACGGAAAGAGATTTTGTCGCCAACTCGTAACCGGGCTGAGGCAATGGCGAGGCGTTTACCGTTGACTAAGATATGTCCGTGAGAAACCAATTGTCGCGCTTGATCCCGGCTTGCGAAAAGTCCGGAGCGATAAACAATGTTGTCCAGACGCATCTCTAATAACTGCAATAGAACTGTACCAGTTGCCGCTTTAGCGCGAGTAGCTTCATCATAGATTTTTCGAAGCTGACGTTCGGTGCATCCGTAGCTCCATTTAATCTTTTGTTTTTCCAACAAGTGCTCAGCATAATTGGAACGTTTTTTGCGTGTGTTTCCGTGCTGGCCCGGCGGGTATGGATTGTGGAGCTGGTCGAACTTCTGATTACCATATAAGTTCATTCCGACTGCGCGGCAACGTTTTGCTTTTGAACCTGTGTATCTCATAGGATCTCCAAATATCTAAGCGCTAAACCAAAGCGCCGCGTACTGCCAGGCGAACCTTTTCGGCCCACGATGCAATTCTTGCCTCGGTCAGATCCGGTTGGTTTACTTCGTCGACAACCAGACCGCAGAAGTAACCATCAATAACTGCTTCCGAGTGATCGTATTCAAAACCTTCGGTGGAAACGTCGGCCGCAACTATCTCACCGCCGCGCTCTATCACTTTGTCATAGACGATCTTCATTGCGCTCACAAAGTTGTAAGAGTATCCGTACTGATCGCCGAGTGCGAACAGTGCGACCTTTTTGCCTGTTAAATCGATGGAGTCGAATTTGGGAAGATAATCGGCAAAGTCGTCAGTCAACTCGCCGTCGCCCCAGGTCGACCCTCCAAAGATTAGGAAATCGCAGGCTTGAATGTCTTCGGGCTTCACACCATAAATATTTTTGACATCCGAAATCAGGTCGGGTAGCGCTGCTTGGATGCTTGCTGCTACGCCCTCGGTAGTACCGGTTTGCGTTCCATAAAAAAGCTTGCCCACGAATGGATACCTCGTTCGTTTCAAATTGACCTCCAATATTATGCAAATCATTCGCAATAAGATCAACTAGTAGTTGAATAACATTCGCTACAATCCTTTACGAAGTAGCGACTGCTGAACTCTGTGGGTGATTGCAATCGCCAAGAGGTGAATCTCGGTTGCAGTAACTATCAGTCTATTTAACGAGAACCATTTTCAAATAGTTCGGAAAGGGTCATTGGCGCCAATTTTGTCTTCGCATCTCACTCAGGCGCGAAATCGAAAAAATCTGAAATTAAATCGAGTTGTCGTTGGATACATATATAGGTAGCGTTGATGCGATTCCGGTTCTTGCTAGCAGGAGGAGCAGCCGCCAGCGCAGTCTCCGGCAGCGCCGCAACAGTCGGCGCTCGCGCAACAATCCGCTCCCCCGCTACCGCAGCATTCTCCCGCGCCTGCGCAAGCGTCTGCACCTGCACAACAGCCGCCGCCGCCAGCGCAGCACTCTGCTCCCGCATTGCAATGCGCGCACGTTTCGCAGCACGCGTCCGTCGGCAAGCAGCAGTCCCAAAAGACTTCGCAACCAGAGTCACAGCAACAAGGCGCCCAGCAAGGTGCAGGACGGGCTGTATGGTCGCGAGAGCGTCGATATCTGTCGTGATTATTTACACCCTTTTGTGTCGGCGATTCGTCTGGGGAGGAGCCATTTTTCGAGGAATTGGTTGAGATTACGGTTTTGGATGCTGAAATTTCTTTGGCACCACCATCGGTGCTGCTCTCCATCGCGTATGCGTAGGCGAACCCTTTCTTGCTTGCTCCGATCATCGAAGTGGTCGCTGCATTGATTAACGAACCAAATGCAGACCCCCAGAAGATGAGATTGAAAGGAAGATCGAAGCATTCCCGGTAGGACCTTATCGACCTGGTTTGTACAGGACTAAGAAGTGCAGCCGACAGAACAAATATGTAAACGAAAGCGCGAAAAGAAACGTAGAAGAATCGCACCGCAGGTGGTGCGCAACTGGTCTCTATCTGATCCGAGAGCTGCTCAGCGCGTGAGCGTGCCATGACCCATCGAGACTGAGATTCGTTTCTTGTGTGACCGCAGGACGCGGCAATTGAGTTCGTATTTGAAACCTTTGGTTTGACCACCTTCAAATCGAAACCGGTTTTTCTCTGTACATTGGAGATTAGTCGGTTTTCGTACTCTTGCTGTAGTTTCCTATCAAGTTTCAGAAGGCTGAGGTCTTCAAGCAAAGCGCAGACAGTTTTGATTGTGAGAGTTTCTACCTCATCGATGACTCTGCCTGGTGCTGATGCAGAATTGAAATCAAAACTGCTGGCGATTGCGTTAAATGACTTTGTACGGAAGTCTCGTTGAATGTCTTCGAGGGCATCAATCAAGTAGATCAATGAGCCAAAATTGAATCCGAGCCTTCGCATTGCGTCTGTTTCTTCATCGGTACCGCCCATGATGGCGGCACTGTGTTCGAACACTAGCGATGTAATCGTCGCTGTCGGCTCTGCAAAATGACGAAGTCGTTCAACCGGCGTCAAATTTGTGACCGCCGCGCGTTCTCTTGCCGCTTGCTGATTGAACCAAAGTGAGATCGATTCCAGTGGAAACCCAAGTGCGGTGAGTTCATCCGTTGATTGCAGGAAAACCGAAGAGAAATAGTATTGAGCACCATGAAACAGCGGAGAGCCAGAGTCTTCGACGTGGTCATCGAGCTTCAATTCCAAAAGAAGCATCGACACAGACGATGCAATTTTCAGCTCGCGCGGAACACTCGAGACGTCCGGAAGCGTCAAGCAGTTTAGTGATTGAAATTCTGGTGACCACCTGGAAAGTTCAGTTTCGCTGCTGGAGATTGCCAAAAGTAATTCCGCTAGAAACACGACATCATTGTTCAAAACCATGCGCGCCGGATGACCGTATAGGGAACCGATTGCTTTGCAGGTTCCGCAGTAGAGCAGACGTCGCCGATACAACTGCTCCTCATCTTTATGGCAGGTGGTAACATTCATCAAGCCAAACATTTATCCGCCTATTGAATTTCGACAGTACCAGCAATTTGCTTTAGCCCGCGCAAGCACATGCTCAGCTCCATGAGTGGTCGAGTCATCTGCAGAACAGTAGCTTTGAGATCTCGAAGCATACTGGCTCTATCGTTGAGCAGATCTATGTTTATATCACTTTGATCAAGACCGGTTATTTTGCGTATCTTCTCCGTCGTCACGCCGTCTCGGAGGGTATGGATATTCTGGTTACCTTCCCAATAAGAAAGAAGCATCTCTCTTCGAGTTACTGAGGAATTTGTTGGGCACAGATTTAGATGTTTCCATACGCTGTCGGGAAAGTCTGTTCTTGGGATAACAGGCTGATCATAAAATTTGCAGAGCATATTAGGATAAGCCTTGCGCTCATGGTGTTTTCCTCCTGACGAACGCATCGCAAATTCCGAAAACATGGATGGAACCAATCCGGCAACAATCCCAACAGTACCTGACGGAATCGAAAGGCGCGGATGCTTGTAAGTCGGTACCGTGAATGCTTCGGCCGCGGCCCAGAGGATGCCATTCGTGCGGAATGCCCACAAGTTTGCTCTATCGACCCGTTCATTTCTCTCATTCTCGTACCAGGTCAAAACCTCCTCGACAGACGCCTGTTCTTCCTGAATTTCAGCTGCAGCAAAATCAATTTCTAATCTCGTTTGTTCGATGACTTCGATGATTTCGAGTTTTAACTCCGAAATGTTCTGCCTCAGGTCCATCGAGAGTTTTCCGGAGTTAGCTTCCTGTGCGGCGTTCGCTTGAAGAAGTTTCAACCTGGAAAGTTTCGACATAAGATCAAGTGTCGTGGCAAGTTGCACCGCATCTGGTGATAAGTTCAGAGATCGAGGATCACTTGGCTTTTCAAATATTGGCAGTTCAATCTTATCGGCCTGGTTTTTCTTTCTTTGTATCAAGGGCAATTTGATTGCTGCACACGCATTCTGACAGCCAAGGATCTGAGTAGATAAAAATGAGGAGACGCCGAACAGCACAGCGAGTACAGCTCTAAGGGGGCAAGAAATATAATCGATTCGGGGCATCATTCCAACTGGTTGGATTCGAGAAGCACAGTGCTCAACAATTATAGAGGTTTGGACAATGTTGTCCAAACCTCTGTCGTCATTGAACCACTGTGTATGCGATCTACCGAGGATCTATATGCACAGTTGATTCAATCGATTTTCGATGACGGCTTCCAGGGATAAAAGCCGGCTTTTACTGTTTAGATACGAGTAGCGGCACCGCTGACCTTTACGTGCTCAGCAGCCTCATCATTATATTGCTCGCCATTTAGCAACGCTTTGGTCAAGCCTATTGCGTGCATGACGGCGCTGGATGGCGTAGACCAGTATTCTGCGATCTCGGGAGTAATTTGAATCACACGCACACCTTGCTCGGGACCATCCGGGAACCAAGCCTTAAGCGGAAGACTCCATAGCTCGCGAATCTTGTCCAGATTTCTCGATTCTTCAGCGGTGCCGGAGAGCGAAACGTATACTTGCGCTTTCATATCCATGAAACTGATGTTGACCGCGTCGTAATTTTGAATCTCGTCGATCTTTGCTGTTTTATCTTCACTTAACAGCCAGAGTGTGTTGTCTTCGTCAACCCGCTGAATTGCCATCGGACGACTGCGGATTACCCCGTTATCAATTGTCGAAAACATTACGACCCGAGCATCCTTGAGTAACTCGTGCAATCTCGATTGTTGCTTACCTTTCATATGTCCTCCCTGAAATTTCGTTTTCTTTCGGGACTGGCACTAGAACGGTTTGGTTCCCAGTTGTGAATTTAGAGCCACTTTAACTAAGGGAGGCGGCTGGAACTTGTTCATTTGTTTTTTTATTGGCGCGCGGACCCATACAGGCAAGAAACAGACCGACCGGCCAGAGAAAAGGAACTATTGATCCGAGCAAGGTTACAACGCTAACCCAGACCAACTGACTGCCGCGCTTACCTCTGGTAGCCGCCACTACGATCGGCAGAATCACTCCTGCCAGCAATGCGATGACACCAAATATGGTGACGCCCTGGACCAGCAGCCAACCATTGCTCTCGTTGACGCCCATTTTGTCAAGGATCATGTAGATTACGCCGGGAACTGCCAGTGATGAAATCGCAAGAACGATAGAGGCGAACGCCATCTGAATCGCGCGTGAAAACTTCTTGATGCACACCAGTGCAAAGGCCACGAGGAGTAAGTAGAAGGCATATGTGAATCCGGTAAACTCCAACACGCAGCCGAGCGTACTGAGAAACTCCTCCGGAATTTCCGGATAGGGCAGGGCTGAGTCAGGAATCCACGGTTCAAAAGCAAAATGAAGAAGGACCGGTGCCCCGACCGGAGCGGGTGGGATTTCGAATTTACCGGCAGTTTCGATTGCTTTAACGGCGCTTTCATCAAATTCTTTAGACTCTGATGGCGCCACCACTGTGACATTACTGACGGTACCATTCTCGGATACGTTGAATGCCAGAACCGGATAGTTGAAAAACGCCTTTTTCGGCTGCCAATGCTTGTAAACGTCACGGCGAACCCTTGCCTGATAAGCCTGATACTCAGGACTGTCTTCGCGTGCTTGAGCGGACTCCACCATTTCAGAGGGAGATGGTCTGCGGGCCTCTGGCGGCGTTTGTGTTTTTGCCGCATCTGGTAATTCTACTGCTGTAAAGCTTCCTTTCGGCGCCGCAGTTGCCGCTGGTGTAGAGGTCAGAGGGGATCCCGCTGAAACCTGTTTAACTGGATTTTTTTCAGCGGCAGTGTCGCGAGCGTGGGCTATTCCAGGCAATGTTAATGCTAGCGCGGCGATTGCAAAAGTGCTCACCGTCCGATTTCTGACTGAGGAGTTCATAGGTGCCTTCGTGTTTCGGGGCGCTTCCGGTTTAACTGCCCCCGAGCCATTATAGTTTATGTGTTCGCCAACTGCCGCTGATGTTCAGTTCTATCTTCATCTGCCAGCGGGGGAGCTGACACGAACTGACGCTCCATTGCCGCTACAAAAGAGAGCATTGCGGCGTGATTGTCGATGTCGCTGGAATCGGCTAGTGGCGGGGGCGGTATCAAGGCTTCAACCCGTGGTGCCATTACCAAAGAATCTGGAAGCCACTCTTGAAGATCGCCCTCCAATAGTTCCTTTACTGTTTGTAAAATTCGAGCCGCCTGGTAGAGGTGAATTGAGCGCTGATCATAGTTGAGTCCTATCGCTACGATTGGACGAGATACGACCTCGCCGTCTCGGACCACCGCTTGCTCCGAAGCGGTTCCTATGGAGAACGAACAGCCGCATAGACTCGGGCAGGTCAGTCCATCTGCACCGTATTTGCCGAGTGAAGTAAGACCGAATGTGGCTTTCTGAAATGCCAGCCTGAGAAACGGAATACGTTTTGCAACTTCTAAAATAATCGTCCGCATAAATAGCGGAAAATATGAAAATAGGTTTTGTTGGAATAAGGGTTGAACCTTTTCAATAGGAAGTTGAGCGTATTCCTGTAATTCTGCACCCATCTGTTCAAGCGGCTTTTCTATTGGCGACTCGATTTCGCCCAGGAGCACTGTAGGCTGTCCGTTGATAATTCGTTCGACTGTGAACCCTGCAACAATGTTGTTGTAGGTAACGCGGCGACCGAAGGGCAGCCATTCTGTCCTGCTCTCGGGATGTAGTCTCTGGGCGACGGCGATTGCTTTGAGAAGAATCGCAGTGATAGTCACATTCTTGCCGCTTCGCTTCAGTTCCTTGCGGAGCTTATTAGCCCAAGTCAGGTCAACGTCGGCAAACATCAAACCAGCTTCTTTGCTCGCGACGCGATTGAGAAGCGAAACTATCGTGCGTCGGCTGCGTGGCACCGGCGCAATGACAAAGCTTTTTCCGCGTTTGGATTCGGCTTGCACGGTTTTCTTACCTTGAAAGTGATTGACATTATAAACCGTTTAGCAAAAACGGTGAGTTATCTTGGATTAAGATTCTGCTTTGCAAGTCGTTCTCAAGAGGGAGGCTTCACTGCTCTTGTCGCATTTTTGCTTTGCCCTGTTCCAAAACCTTCACCAGTAAAGATTCTTTGAAGTTCTCAAGTGTCGGAGCGCTGTCAATAGGTTCGAATATCTCGCGATACCAGTTTTCGTTACCACATTTTTCGGACCAGTCGTCGAGATTGTCCCATTCACCATCATTCAGTCCGAGGACGAAGCGAGCGCGATATGGGTCAATTCCCTCTATCTCATATATCGGAACCCGAAGATCCCTTCCATGACCGGAGTCGAAGAAAATGTGCTCGGATGAATCTATATCGACGTCAGAAAAAATGTCGTAACGAACGATCAGATTTTGCGCTTCTTCAATAAAGCTATCGTGGCGGCGTTTGCCCTTCTCCGTAAGTTTGTAAGCGACCTTCTCAACGTCGATTTCTATAAGACCTTCGGTTTCAGCCCATTTGATTATGTCGTGAAGCTCGGCAAGTTCCTTAGTAACGTCTATCAATTTTCCGACGCCAACTTGATGAAGAAACATCAGCCGTGAAAGCTCTTCGATAGAGCCTGTCTGGGAGCTCACGCTTGAAGTGCCACCGCTTTCAGTACCGTAACCAGTACCGTTAGAGCCACTGGAAGCAATACCGAATATGGTACCAGAAACTGAGAGGTCGCACCGGCGATACTCGACACCGTCGTGAGAGGCGGGACGGAACGCACCAGAAATGGTGGCGTCGGGATCTAGGTCCAACCCATTAGCTTTCAGGTTAACGCCGTCCCTGATATACAGTCCCTGTTCGTCTTTATCGAACAGGATTTGTTGGATGGCTTCGAAATCTTTTAGTTGTCCCTGCGGTAAGATGCCATTCTCAATTAGCCGAGCTGGCTGTTCGCAGCCTAAATAGTCGAAAACCAGGTCGATCGCGCTCTTTTGCACATCACGCTGTGCGAGACTAAGCACAGCCATGTGCTGCCCACTCGCGTCGGCAACATGAAGGATAAACTGCATGCTTACCTTCTCCGACCGCCCCATCCGCGAGATCTGCCGCCACCGAAAATACTTCCGGAAGAGCGGCGTCCACCCCAGATTGAACGCGAACTCGAATTGTTTGAACTGCTGCCAAAGCCGCCCCAGGACCTTTTCGTGGTTGTACCCGTGGTGCTGGTGCTTGAGCTGGTGCCGAAGCCACGTTTACTTGTAAATCCGCTGCCCGCCGCCTTCTTCTGATAGCGAGAGTTAAAAGATTCGTTTGACGTCTTCTGACCACTATATGCGGTGCTGTTTCTAAAACTATTGCGATCGTCCCGGATGATTACCGTTCGATTGTACGGCGTGTAGTAGCGGCCGCCCCAGCCGCCCATCAGATGCGAAAGCACCATCATTTGTACAAATGGACTGTCCAGAATACTGTGAGAGCCAGCATAGTACGGCTGCCCGGAGTGGTCGCTCACCTTATATGGAAGTTCGTTATTTGTGACGTCGCCGGTTTGTTCGATTGTGAACAGTTTTTCTTCGCCGTCTTGAAACCCTTGTTCCTTCTGGTTTTCTATGTAACCAGTTACGGTCAGGCTACCAGTTTTTCGGCTTGCGTCGATGGAAACGACCTCATTGCCCTCGTAAATCTCATTGACGCGTTTTTCGAACGCCCCCATCCACTCATTGAAGTCCTTACCTTTTGTGTTCCAAAACGCTTCCTTCACCTCATCCAGGTTGATCTTGGCCGATTCGCCTTTTACCTGCGATGAAACATAGTGTTCGACCGACTCCGGTCCGCGAGGCGCTCCGCAGCTAGATAGGCTGCCTGCGACGAGTATTGTTGCGAGCAAAAGCGTAATGTGTTTTTTCATGGCGTCTCTTAGGTCTGTGTTCGGCGGTTGAATATAGCACTATTAAGGAGATCAGGTCTGAGCTTTCATAAATCTGATTGTATGTAAACCCCTGGCTCGACACCCTTTTCATAGTCTTTAATTTAGCTTGATGCGAAAACCTGGGACGGTTGCCGGTTTGACATCCGAATACGGTTAGACACGTGTATTCGAGGATGGCATCGTCGGTCAGGGATAAGTTTTTTAGTTGGACGAAACCCCTCTAGACAAAGTCGCATGGTTAGAGCAATTACGCATGCGATGTAGAAACAGGCAAACCTTGACAAAAAGGGCTCAAAAACCAGTCGCGCAAGTTTTTCATTCGTGGCACGCTGTTCTCGTTGCCACCGAATGGAGCTGACTAATTATGGTTATGGATGTGTTATCTCAGATTCTTGCAGGCCAAAGTGCACAGGGGAGCAATCAGACGCCTTCGAGCACCGCTCTGGAAGCGCTTGCTGTTTTCGCGCAAAAAATTCAGAAAAATGAGTCTGAATTCAAGTCTATGAGCGATTATGCTCTGCTCGAAAAACTCAAAGCTTTTGGTGTGAACATTGACCGACCCTCGCTTGAAAAACTGTGCGAGAAGCATGTTTCTATTGATGAGTTTGTAACTCCCTGGGTAGAGAAAGCGATGGACACGCTCGATGATACGAGTGATGTCGACAGCATCATGCTAATCACAATGGAACTTTGGGACCGCTGGTTCCCTGAGAAACCTTCTTTTGCTCGGTATGTCGGTCTTGTAGAAGATGGATATTTCAAGATGAAACAGGATGAGCAAGCACTGCGAGCTGCACTGTGGAAGCAGGCCCATGATGAAATGATCCGCCTGATGAAGAAGACCAAAATTCGTACGCTCGCTGAGTTGGATGAAGCTTCTGAAGCGTTGCGCTGCACTATTCACTGGGCGGAGAGTTTCGTCATTCTTCTCGGTAAACTGGGCGACAAAGATGACTCATATCATCAATTGCGCGTGGATGTCTGTGAAGAGATGCTAGAACTGCTTGATTGCGAAGACGAGCGATTCATGCGTTTCTTGCGAAAGTCTCTGGCTCAGTCCTGCTTCAAATTTGGCGCGGAGGATACGACGACTCGTTTGTACAAGGGGTGGCTTGCAGAGGACAAGCGCTGGGGCAAGGGATATGTCGCGTGGGCGAAGTGTTATGAAGGTCGTAATGATGCTATCGGCGTTCAGATTGCGGAGCAGATTTTACGAGAAGGTTTAGGAGTGAGCAAGGTAAACGATCGCGAATCGATCTTGCGCAGTTTGGCAAACAATCTGAAACGTCAAAATCGCACGAAGGAGGCGGCGCTGATTTTCAACAAGCTGAAGAAGTCTCCCAACGCAATGCCAGAGTGCGAGGATGATTCTTATGAGGGATGTTCTTGCGGTGAACCGAACGAGGACGAGGATTAATCGACGGCTGAACAAGTTTTTCCATCTGATTCTCGCAGGAGCGGACGTCCGGTCAAAAGCCGGACGTTGCTCTGTTTACCCAACCTTTCTGTAGAAACGCTTGCAAGGAGATTCTTGGTAATGAAACGTCGTCAAGCAATACCGCTGCGTTAATGTTGAAGCTAGTAAAAACTGTAGAATCTTCGTACTTCAGTTTTCGATAGCCACTTTTCGTCAGGATTTCATTCATGAACAAACGCAAGATAGGAAAATCCGAACTCGCCGTAGCCCCGCTCAGTTTTGGATGTAACGTATTTGGGTGGACCGTGGACGAGAAAATGGCGTTCAAATTGTTAGATGAGTTTGTTGACGCCGGGCTGAATCTTATCGACACGGCGGACGTTTACCCTGTGTGGCACCCGGGCAACAAAGGTGGCGAATCAGAAGCCATCATCGGTAAATGGCTCAAACAGAGCGGCAAGCGCGACCGGATAGTGTTGGCAACTAAAGTTGGAATGAAGATGGCGCCGCAGCTCGGCACGGAGAGTTTATCCAGAAAGTACATTATGCAATCGGTTGAAGACTCTTTGAGACGCCTGCAAACAGACGTAATTGATCTGTATCAAGCGCATACCGATGATCCAAATACACCTTTGGAAGAGACGCTCGAAGCGTTTACCGAATTAATCAAGCTCGGGAAGGTCCGAGCAATCGGGTGCTCGAATTATAAAGCGGAGCGTTTGCAAGAAGCGTTGGGCACCAGTCGGGCGAAAGGATTCGCGAGGTATGAGTCGATTCAGCCTGAATACAATTTGTACGACCGCGAAAACTTCGAGGCAAATCTGGAACCTCTCTGCGTCTCGGAGAGTATTGGGGTGATTACCTATTTCTCGTTAGCGCGCGGCTTCTTATCGGGAAAATATCGTTCCGCTGATGATCTGAGCCAAAGTCCTAGAGGTGAAGGGATTAAGAAATACTTGAACGAGCGCGGCTTCAAGATAGTGGATGCACTGCATGTGGTGGCGTCAGAGTTGAGAAGTAAGCCCGCTCAAATAGCACTTGCCTGGATAATGGCGAGACCCAGTATAACGGCGCCAATCGCAAGTGCTACTAATCTGGAGCAACTTGCTGATTTGATCTCTGCTTCAAAGCTCGAGTTAAGCGCCAGCCACTTGAGGCTTCTCGACGAAGCGAGTGCCTACCAATCGATATCTGTTTAGGAAGTTATAGAGGCAGCAGTTCTCTTGGAACGCTGCCTCTGGTGGTTTGAGTATTTGCTTAGAATACCTGATTAGTGTGACAATGCACCTTCCTTCGCTGGTGCGGCAAGCCTGTCGTTGAATTGAATGACGAATGCTGCTTCGTTCGGCCCAGCGTTGTTTCTGAGCATCTTCGCGCGCTCGGTAAGAACTTCTTCGCTATCGGTTTCGAGAACTTGCATAGTCTCTGATATGAACTCATCGAGAGGCATCTGGCGAGGGTCGTCGTTATCGCCCATCAGTTCGGTCTTGACCCAGGGCGGTGCGAGTTCTAAACACCTAACTGAGGAGCCAATCAGCTTATATCTTAGAGACTGGCTGTAAGAGTGCATCGCTGCTTTCGTCGAAGAATAAACAGCCGACATTGCCAGCGGGATAAATGCCAGACCTGATGTGACATTGATGACGTAAGAGCGCTCTTGCTTCTTCAGATGCTCAATCAGCGCACTAGTCATGCGCATCGGTCCCATAAGGTTTGTAGTGATCGTCGACACAATCAGTTCATCATCCACTACGCCTGAAACGTCATCGGCCTGCATGATGCCGGCGTTATTGATTAAAACGTTCAGGTTCGGATGTTCATTGATTAACTTTTGAGCAGCGGAGGCGATACTTTTGGTGTCTTCGACATCCAACACTACAAAGTGCATTCCTGGATTTGCCTTGCACACTTCTTCGAGGTGTCCTTTGCGTCTTCCAGAAATTATCACTTGGTTGCCGCGTTTATGAAAAGCCTCCGCGAGTCCGCGTCCGATACCGGAGCCGCCGCCGGTAATGAAAATAGTATTGCCGGTCAGTTTCATAGAATCTCCCGTTTCCTTTTGACTAAAACGCCAATTATTCCACTGTTGGAACGAAAAAGCTGTGATCAAGTTGTATCGCTCGCGACGGCGATTATGTTACTTCCTCGGAAAGGGCTGCCGGGTCAGGTTTACGAGTTTGGCGCCGGTACCCAAGGAATCTGCTATACCGCTGGTGTTGGGTTTCAACCCACTGTCAAACGCCAAGGGCGTGAAGTCAATAGAGATTGAACCTAACCGAAGTGTTTAACGAGGAGATTAACATGAGCACCGGATATTCCCACGAGTTTAATTCACTCCTGGCAGGTGAAATTTCAGCGGTCGAAACTTATGACCTCGCATTGAAGCGCGATTTCAGCGCCGATCTCGTCGACATGCTGATGCGTTGCAGAGATTCTCATTCCGCGCGCGTCGACAAGCTCGTAAATTGTGTGCTGGGGTCAGGCGGTACGCCAGACGAGAGTGGTGGCGCATTCGGTGCTTTCGCTCAAGTGGTGCAGAATTCTCAAAGCTCTGCGCATGATGCCTTGTCGCAGCTGGAACTATTCGAAGCCGAGAGACTGGTTCAATACGAGAATGCCAGAGGTATTGTGCCAGAAGAAGTAAAACAGGTGATAGATAGCGATCTGTTGCCCATGCAGCATGAGACGCACCTGATGGTGAGCACAGCATTGCGACAAATCAATCCGCTTCCGGCTCAGTAATAGTTCATAGCTTTAAAAACTTGGAACTCTCCGCTCACTTCTGTGTCGGAGAGTTCTTGCTGTTAGCAGCTCGGTTAACGCAGATGTATCATTCGCGCGTCACATCGATGTGACGGAGCCCACGACCTGCTATTCTGTCCTGTCGAATCTATCAAATGAATCTTGAATCTCTTCCGATTGATAACGTTCTTCCGCAGTTGATAAAGCAACTGACGGCAGGTGGCGCTGTTGTTCTAAAGGCGGAGCCTGGCGCCGGCAAGACAACGCGCGTTCCTCCTGCAATCCTTGATGCCGGCTTAGCCGAACTTGGAAATAAACAGCCTGGACAGATCGTTGTTTTGCAGCCTCGACGAGTCGCTGCTCGTGCGGCTGCAGCGCGCATGTCTGAGGAACGAGGCACCGCACTCGGTGCTGACATCGGCTATCGCGTCAGACATGAGAGCAAGACTTCCAGGCTAACTCGAATTTTGGTTTGTACCGAGGGCGTATTTTTGCGACGGTTGCAAGATGATCCTCTCATAGAAGATGTGGCGGTTGTTATTTTTGACGAGTTTCACGAGCGCAGTATAGATGGCGATCTGGCTTTGGCTCTGACCGCTCAGGTTCGACGAGATGTGCGACCGGACCTGCGTGTAGTGGTAATGTCTGCAACTCTGGATAGTGCACCGATTGCGGCATTCCTCAACAACTGCCCCGCTATTGAGAGCCCCGGAAAGACTTTTCCTGTCTCCATCGACTATTTGCAGTTTTCATCCAGTGCGCCTATCCAAAAATTTGCTAGTGAAGGGGTTGCAAAAATCCTTCCAGCGACCTCCGGCGACATTCTCGTTTTCTTGCCCGGAGTAGGAGAAATTCGAGAGACTCAATCGGCGCTTGAGTCAATCTCGGAGCTCCGAAACGTGGACATCATGCCGCTTTATGGCGAGATGCAATTGCAAGATCAATTGGCTGTCTTACGAAAAGGACCGAATCGCAAAGTTGTTCTCTCTACCAATGTCGCAGAAACTTCACTCACCATTGATGGTATCACTGCTGTGGTTGATAGCGGATACGCTCGGGTGAATAGATTTGAGCCGACTGTCGGAATTAATCGTCTGGCATTATCGCGGATATCCAAAGCTTCTGCGGCGCAGCGTGCCGGACGAGCCGGTCGAACGGCGCCCGGAACATGTCTTCGACTGTGGACTGAGCGTGAGCATATGGCTTTTCCGGAGTTTGAATTGCCGGAAATTGAGCGAGTCGATTTGTCTGAATGTATTTTGCAACTGTTAGCCTGGGGCGAGAGCAATGTTGAAACATTTCCCTGGTTTGAAAAACCGAGTGCGACTTCCATCGAGAATGCGTTGCAGCTTTTGGACCGGCTGGATGCGATCAGTAATGGAAAACTGACGGATCTCGGCCGGACTATGGCTCGATTCCCGCTTCAGCCCAGAATGGCTCGCTTGCTGATTGAAGGGGCGAAATCAGGGCAGTCGAATCGCTCTGCCTTATGTGCTGCACTGCTCTCGGAAAGGCCACCGTTTCGAACAACTGATTCAGCGGTACCGGGTGCGCACCACACTGATTCTGACGTGTTGGAACAGGTGCGGGCAGTTGAAAACTTCGAAACTCATGGAATCAGAGATTCGATGATGGGAACTATCATTCCCGGCGCTGCCAAGCAAATTCTTCGAACAACGAAGCAGTTGATGAGACTTCTTCGGGATGCTGCGCCGGAAATTTCCTGCGAACCACAGTCCCATGAAGTAAAAGGTATGGGCAGCTCGGCGCCCGGACTTCAACTTCGGGCTGATGAAGCCGTTCTTCGAGCTATCATGACCGCCTTTCCCGATCGAATTTGTAAACGTCGGCAGCGGAAAGAGCGCCGTGCGGTGATGGTCGGTGGGCGGGGCGTTTTACTATCGGAACAGTCGAATCTTTTCGACTGTGAATTGTTCGTGGCTGTTGACCTGATCGATTTAAACAAATCAGACCTGATTGTCAGGCGCGCATCAGCGGTCGAGCGGAGTTGGTTGCCACAATCACACATCGCCACTTCTACCGATGTTGTATTTGATACCACGAGACAGAAGGTGGTTGCCTTGAAGCGTACGCGGTTTTGTGATCTTATGTTGGACGAAAACGTCACCAGCATGCCCGCAGATGTCGATCCAGGGGCGGTCCTTGCAGAGGCCGTGGCTGCGAATTATGAATTTGAAACGCTTGTCGATGAACAGTCGCTCGCGTATCTGACTCGCCTGATGTGTTTGAAAGGCTGGATTCCGGAACTCGCCTTGCCTGAGTTTGGCTCGAATCCCTGGGAAACTTTTCTCCCCGCGCTGTGCTGTGGTGCCACTAGTATCAGTGAGCTTAAATCCAAGTCTATGATTTCAGCAATTCAATCTCAACTTACACATGAGCAGTTAGTGAGCGTTGAACGCGAAGCTCCTGAATTCATAAGCATTCCAAATGGTCGAAAAGTAAAACTTCAGTACGAATTGGAGAAAACACCAGTCCTCGCGGCTCGCATTCAGGAATTGTTCGGAATGAGTGAAACTCCTCGAATAGCGAGGTCCCGCATACCTGTGACGATGCACCTGCTGGCACCGAACTATCGGATTCAACAGGTAACTGACGACCTAAATTCTTTCTGGAAAAACACCTACCCGCAGGTCAAGAAAGATCTAAAAGGAAGGTATCCGAAACATAAGTGGCCTGATGACCCTTACCAACCGGTGGAACCGAGGGCCGCAAAATAGTTTTGGATTTACTATCACGCGGTGTGTTCCAGTAGTTCTGGCAGACCTGGCAGGACTTGCTCGTGCCAAAAGTATTCGGAAACGTGGAGCAAGAACGAGACGTTGGTTATGACGCCATACTGCGGGTCGCTTCTTGTATCCAGTGGCATCAACTTTTGCAGATTGACTTTATCCTGGTAGGGCTTTGAAACAGCCAGGCTATATTGAACGCCGTGATGTGCGGCTATTGGCCCAAGCGATTTGCGTAGAACACTGATTCGGCAATCGTGATTCCGTTCCAGAAGAGATATAAGAGTGCCCGGATCGTAAACGGGCTGGTCCGTGCAATCTACTAGCACCACTCCTGGTAGCACTTCTCTGGCCGTCTTAGATAGATCCTGCGCCACCACAACGGCATCATCGTATGCGGCGACTCCTTTCATAAGTCGCTCTTCCGCCGCCTTATCACCCTGGACCGCGGCTACCCAATCGGAGAAAAGTTTTTGCGTTGACCGTTCTCGAAGGTCGTGATTTTTAGCGTCGTATGACGGAAGCGTTGCCGCGCCCTTTGCCAACAGTTGTGAAATTGGACTACCCGTCACTTGCAGATAGGGCTCGCCGTCGAGCAACGCGGCGTCGCTATCTAGTTCTGAGTACGAAACACCCACCGCTTTCATGGCGGCTGTGAGACCGTCCGGATCCGGATCGGCGATAATTGCAACCGCGTCCTTAAATTCGCCCACCTCTACGAGCGTGCTGCAGGCCGGATGAAGTCGGCGGACTGTAATAGCGCAATCTTCACCGAGTAGTTTCTCCAGTTTTGCCGTGCCTTGCTGGACCAACACGTCCCGCTGATTTACAGCCTCGCCGTCGATGCCATGATGGTCGCGGAAGAAAACTCTATATCCTTCCTCTTTCAATTTTACGACTGCTTCGACTGTTCGAAGTGTGATAGGAGTATCGATGAAGAGAACGGTTTCGCTTGCGCTGGAGCGCATCGCGTTCGCCTCACGCACGAACTCCAGAATATTTTCTACATCCCTGGATGTGAAGGCTTTGATGAATAGCGTCGGAACGCCGTTAATACTGAAAGAAATCACTAAACTGTCCTAACCTTTCAGAACAATGGTAAATTCTTGAAAACGGCTATGGACGTTTAGATACGGCATGTACGTTAAGCCTGTAAAATGTGAGGCGTATGCAAAGCCCGCAGGTACAACGTTATGACAACTTCTCAAGCAGTCTCCTTTGACCCAAATAGCCTGGGTGAGAAGGATTCCAACATCTTCGGTTTGCCTTTTACCCCTGAAGAGGCGCAGATGGTGCTCATTCCCGTGCCATGGGAAGTTACCGTTTCTTACCGGGCCGGCACAGCAAGCGGTCCTGCTGCCATCATGGAGGCATCGAAGCAAGTTGACCTGTTCGAGCCTCTGTTGAAAGACGCCTGGAAAATCGGCTTTGCGATGATGGAAGTTCCCGAGAAGCTGGTCTTGCTAAATCAGGAGATGCGCGCCAAGGCAGAAGAGTACATCAATTTGTTATGTGATGGGGAAACGCCCGAAACAAATTCGGAAATGCAAAGCCTTCTAGCAGAGGTAAACAAGGCGTGTGCAGTCATGAACGCCTGGGTCAAGGAGACTGCGCAGGCTGTTTTGGATCAGGGAAAGTTTGCGGCGTTGGTCGGCGGCGATCATTCGACCCCGCTAGGACTCATGCAGGCGGTGGGTGAAAAACACGGCGAGTTTGGAATTCTGCATTTCGATGCGCATGCTGACCTTCGTGACGCATACGAAGGTTTTACATACTCACATGCGTCCATCATGTTTAACGCGCTACGGGAAGTACCTCAGTTGAAGAAGCTGGTTCAAGTAGGGATTCGCGACTACTGTGAAGACGAGCGCAATCTGATTGATCAATCAAATGGGCGTGTCGTTACCTATTACGACCGCGATTTAAAGGCCAAAATTTATAGCGGCGACTCCTGGAAATCTATCTGTCAGGAGGCAGTTGCAACGTTACCCGAGAAGGTGTATGTGAGCTTCGATATCGACGGTCTGGATCCGAAGCTGTGTCCCAATACAGGCACTCCTGTCCCGGGCGGTTTGGAACTAGAGCAGGCACTGTATATGGTGCAGGTTTTAGTTGAAAGCGGAAAGAAGATTGTTTCGTTCGACGTTAATGAGGTTGCTCCGGGAGAAGACGAATGGGATGCAAACGTCGGTGCGCGTTTGTTATATCGCTTATCTAATCTCGCGGCTTTGAGTCAAGGTCTGAAGCCGATTATATAGCTTCTGCGGTTTCTCGAAATGAATTTCAAATCTCCTATATAAGGAATAGTCAGGAGAAGGGAGCATCGTAGCAAAATGGTCACAGGGGCGGAGTTTTGAGCCCCGCTGTTCGCGCGGATAGAAAATCTTGCGGATAAATTTCTGGTGGAAACACAGGCGGACTTCTTGCGTCTAGTGTTTTGTTCGGTACTGAAATCACTGGTTGTTTTTTGCGTTGAACTTATCGCGTTTAATCAAAGGAGTTATTATGAAACGTCTTCTATCTATCGCAGCTATAGCGCTTGTCACCAGCGGATTCTTCGCGCCGGCAGCCAATGCTCAAAATATCTGGAATAACAATATCAATATGTCGCAGTCGCAATTACAAGCCCGTGTTAACATGGGCATTCGAACTGGTGCGTTGACCAGACGTGAGGCAAATGATTTGCAATTTAAACTAAATCGCTTCGCGGACATCGAGCGCAGTATGCGTCGGCACGGTCTTTCGTTCAGAGAGCGAAACTCGCTAAATGTTCAGCTATCTAAGCTAAGCGCCGAAATTAATCGTCAGCTTTCAGACACCGATCGCAAGTGGAATAGAAACCACAAGCGCCCTTACTGGTATCGCTAGGCAACGACGTTTTGCGGTGAGCAGAACGGGTTCAAAGTTACGACAATTTACCGAAACTTACGCCGAGGGAAGCAATTACTTGCTTCCCTTCGTGCTTAATAAGCATTCGAGAATCTTCAAAGGTTTCAACCATGGAAGTTGTGCTATACAACTTTATGGATAAAAGTTAGGACGAAACTGGAGAGAAAAATGAAACTGCTGGTCGCCGTGGACGGTTCCGAATGCTGTAGAGAAGCGGTCAGGCATCTGCGCTTGAGTGGAATTTCCATGGGCGCTCGGGTGCGGTTTGTGAACGTTATGAAAGTTGGCGAACTGGCAAAGAATGTCTCTCCGCTTCTTAATGAGACGATTTCGTTGCTAACCAACGCCAGTTCAGTGGAGACCATTTACCTGGAAGGTGATCCGGCCAGTCGCATTGTCGAGTATGCTGCCGAATGGGAAGCGGATTTGATTGCTGTTGCGACGAGCGACAAGCGCGGTTTAGAGCGGCTTTTATTGGGAAGCGTGGCGCGGTCAATTCTCACGAACTCTGATTGCCCGGTGCTGGTGCTTCGTGGAGAACCGGCGTCAATGAATAATGTGCTGGTCGCGGCTGATGATAGCGATAGCTCAGCTGCCGCCGTGGAGTGGCTCTCCAATCAAAGTTGGGCGAAACATAAAAATCTTGCTCTCCTGTCCGTTATGCATGAACTGCCGCTATCATTCGAATCGGAGTTTAGTAGTGTGGAATCTGCCTCGGAATCACTTTTGCGTAAGCAGCGGGAAGAAATTCGTTTGGCACACCTGACTCAATGTTGGAGTGAGTTGTGCGCCTCACATCTTCAAAAAACTCAGATACCATTTGTCGTTACCGATGGTCTTCCGAGTGCTTCAATTCTCGAGCTGTCAAACAGTTGGCCGGTTGATCTAATTGTGCTTGGTTCAAATTGCCGAACAGGTATGGATAAATTGATTCATGGCAGCGTCTCGGAGGCGGTTGCTGACAAAGCAAATTGCTCCGTGCTGGTGGTACGAGATGTGGTGGCAACCAAATTCGAAGAGATACGCATTCAGATAGGGGTATCGACCCAAATTGGAACTGATGCTCCGCCAAGCCAGAAGGGACGAGTCAGTACTTCCTTGGCCGTAAATGATTTTGCTCCGCATTTCCCTGCAATGATGTGAGAAAATCTTCGCGTTCGTGACCTGGACCGAGAACAATAAGTTGCTCACACCAGGACGTCGGATTTTTTTGCTGGTGTATTATTGGTTTACTCTATGAAGGAGCGAACCGCCCGTGATATCACATGATCTATTCCAGCATATTCGTTTGATTGTCGGTATGATTATGAGCCTTGCCCTGGCGCGCTTGCTAAACGGCTCCGCTCGGTTTATTCAACATCCGACGAAAGTCAAAGTTTATCCCGTGCATATCGGCTGGGTCTTTACCCTGCTACTGTTTCTCGTCCATTTTTGGTGGTGGGAGTTTCGCCTGGAAGACATTCACAATTGGACATTTGAAACTTATCTGCTGATAGTTTCCTACGTCATATCGTTTTTTCTTCTATCAACGCTGTTATTTCCCGACGACATGAGTGAGTACGCCGGCTTCGAGGATTACTTCAAATCTCGGCGCAAATGGTTCTTTGCTATTCTCGCGGTCACTTTCGTGCTTGATACTTTTGATGGGTTAGTCAAAGGAGCCTCTTACATCGCTCATCTCGGTCTTGAGTTTCCCTGGCGAAATGTTGTCAGTGTTGTGCTCTGCGTCGCTGCGATGTTCATTCGCAGCGAGGCTTTTCAAATTGGCTTTGTTGCGGTGACTTTATTGTATGAGTTATCTTGGATTTTCAGGCTGTACCATACGGTTCAATAAGGACTTTATTTCGACCCTGAGAAGTTCAACATCATTTCTTCGATTCCTTTGCCTGCAACGACCGCGGCCAGTGACGGAGCAGGTTTTAAACCTTCCCTTGGCGCGGAGAAGAATGAGACCGGTTTTCTCACATTTGTGATTGAGTTGGTCTTAAGACTAGTCTTCGCCGGCTGTCCTACTGCCTTCGATTGAGCTTCGAGAACAACGCTAGAATTTGGAGTGGTTAGATATAATCCTTCGCAGAACGCGGCGGCACCTCGGCTAAGCTTGAGATGAGCGGTTGCGATGAATGTCATTCTGGTAGGTTGTCTCTTTTCGCTCGACGAGCGATAGAAACTGCCCACATAACCGCTGCCGGTATGGCTGATGCGGCTATTTTTCAATGCCGGCATACCCATGAATGTCAACTTCTGCGGCGGATTCTTTGGGTCATCAAATAGCTTTCGATTCGAAGCCGAGAGTGACTCGATGCCTGATTCATGCCATTCTCTTTGTGAGATTGAGAACGATTGCTTGTCGTGGTTCCAACAGTGAACGTCCCAGTCCGGTGCTGATGAAACCACATGCAAAAGACCGTTCATAGCATCGAGTCTAGCGTGATCGCGTCCCAGGTACAGCTTCATTTTGCCGATTTTTTGGTCGTCCTGATCGATCAGTATGCAGTCGACAAGTTTATCAGTAGCCGCTTTCGGCTTATCAGCTGCAACGCCTGGTGAGTGCAACATCGAACAGGTCGCTGTTAAAACTGCCATTGCTAGTTTCAGGTGAAGAGACTGCTTTTGCATTCGACGTCGTTATTGCATGCGGTGAATGACATGCTTCTATTAAATCACGTCTGAGAAACGCCGACTCCGCATACATCAACTTGCTCGGGCGGTATCAGTATTGTTGTCTTTCGACGTCTCCGAAGTTGAAGTTCTGAATAGTCGTTTGCGCTGCCGTACTGACATTAGCTTCCTGCGCGACAATCTGGCGTCTTGAACCACGCGGATACTCTAAGATTTTGTTGCCGCTGAGCGCGTAAATAGCCTGTATAACAGCCTGATCGTAAGAAGGGAATTGTGAGTTTTGCGTCAGCCGAACGTTGATAATCTTTCGATTTGGAAGAACGTTAAGAAAATACCAGACCGAAGTTCCGTTTGGATAACGGCTCTGCATCATTTGAGTTCGTGGATCCCAGACGAAATGAATATTGTTGTGGACATTGATGTTCTTAATCGTATTGGCTTGAATAGCCTGTATCAGGTTGTTGCGCCATCGGTCCCACTCAATTGCCAGTTCTTGATTGTTGTCGTCCGGATCGTCGGATGCGCTGCCGGACAAAGTGGTATCAGTCGCATTTCCCTGGAGAGGTTGTCCGCGGTCTTGCATTCCCTGCTGGGCGTCCATCTGCCAGTTGGAGTCACCGGCACCGCCTTCTAAAATCGTGTCTTCAGCTCCGCCGGTGATTTCACTTTGTTCAATTCCACCTTGCAATGGTTTCACTTGGTGATTTTGCTTGTGGCGGCGAGAGTCTTTTGACTCTGCATTCGGTTGGTCTGACTCTTGAGACTGAGATTCGCTTACGGGATCCGGCAGGAACTGATTGGGATCGGGAGATTGGCTCTGAGCGAACACCGGTGCGAAGAGGTTTGTCGAAAGGGCGATCGACAAAATCATGTTCTTGCTCAGCTTCCGGTATCTCATTATTCTCATCACGGTTGAGTCCTATTACTTTGTACCCGAGATTATCATCAAGCTTGCGAGCGATTTTCGTTTGTTTGTCAGTCATGCCTTATGGGGGGCAAGAAATATTTCTCAGGCTGCACTCCTGTTTAAACCGGCTCATAATACGGTTGTGAAGCTGGACAATTCTCGACGTAAATGTACAATGGCTTTCCGGTTTTAGTATCGAGGAGTTTTATGTTCAGAACCAGATACGTGTGCTTAATCCTCTTACTAGCAGCAGCCCTTATGCCAATTAACTTGATGGGGCACTCAACGAATTCAGGCACACGTAATCAGACTGTACGGAATTTTGACACCCAGAAGCTTTTAAACGGATTTACGCATGCTGCGTTTGCTGCTGAGAATGCCGATGTTCACGCAACTAAGCAAGTTAGTTTTGCAGAATTGGAAAAGTACCAATCTATTCTAGTCACCGCGGATGATGGCGTTTCTAAAATCAATTATGAGGGCGTTCCGCTGCGCGTTCTGATTTCGGAGTTAGTGCCGGATGCAGATCTTGATACGACCATTGGTTGGAAGACTCTTGCTCAGAGGAAACTGGTTGCCGAGGTCACTGGTGATGATGGTTATCCTGGGCTTGTAACTGCGCTTGAAATTGCTAAAAACCGAGACGGCGATCGGTACATTCTTGCCACCAAAAGTGATGGCAAGCAGATTGAAAGTGGACCGCAGTTGATTTGTAAAATGGATTCGGCAAAGACCAGATGGGTCAGAGATGTTGTTCAGCTTCGAATCGTCGAAGTTCCGCTTGCCGAGAAGAACGACACTGAGAAATAGAGTTTAGCGGTTATATGGCGGTTTCGGGGATTGTGCTAGAATCTCTCCCTGTCAAATTGCGACGTACAGGAGAGTTTCAATGAAAAAACTACTGCTAGCTGCTGCTGCGCTGCTGATCTCGGTAAACGCTGCCTATGCCGATGGCGACAATAAGGTCGGCAAAAACGTCAAAATCAAACGCGCCGAGGCGGAAGCCATCGCTTTGAAGGAAGTCCCTGGAACCGTACTGGACGCTGATATTGAGAAGAAAAAGACAGGTATCTTCTGGTATATCGATGTTAAACCTGCTGACGGCAAGGTCGCGAAGAAGCAAGTTCGCCTTGATGCAAACACCGGCGCCGTTACCGAAGTTAAGGTCGACGACGACAAAGACTAAGCTCAGGATTTCCAAGAGGCGGAATGATACGGGGCGGTGCTAGAATGTCGAGAACTCAATAGGCGTTAGTATGGACAACGAAATCAACACCTCTGGCGCGGCCTTTCTGCTCGACCTCGAATCTCAGCGGAAAATTCCTGTTGTTATACCCGTGTGTCGTGTTGGTCGCGACATCGAAAACGATATTGTTCTCGCTGATGATACTTCGATTTCGAGATTTCATTCCGTCATCAAACGAAATAATGATGAATACTCCGTTGAGGACGCCGAGAGCCGCAATGGTACGTTCGTGAATGGAACCAAGGTCACCGGTCCCGTCAAAGTCGTTGATGGCGACACGCTCAAGCTTGGAAATATCACGTTCTGGTTTGTCATCGAAGCTGAAACCGAGAGCATTGTTGCCTCTACCAGTAGTGGCTAGGCTCAGTTTCAGGAGAGTGATTCTCTGCCTGGTGATTACGTCTGTGCTCCTGCAAGGCGAGGGTGCCTGGGCGAACTGGCGTGATGACAATCCGAATCAACCCAACGGATACGCAGCCAGCATGTATCGCTATCATCACGGTACGCCTGATGATGACGGTCCGCACGATGGTTACCGTGCGTCGGAATTCAGGGCTAGAAATGGACTGGACCGATTTGCACCGCCGTCGGAAGATGATTCCGGAGGTGGTGGACGCTGGGGCGATAGCGGCGGACGGTTCGGTGGCGGAAGCGGTCTGGGGCGTCACTTCCGGCAGGGGCAAGCGGAGAGTCAGGCGTTCTGGCAAAACCGTATGCAGGGCCAAATGCAAAATCAACTTAGCCCCGCAGGTGGTGCGGCACCCCTGCGGTCGAATTACATGAGACAGGGTGTTTCCACTCAGCCTCGGCACTTTCAGCTCAATCCGCAGCAGTTTCCTGAGAGTTCGATGCAGCAAATGCCGATGTCGTCAGCACCTATGCAGCATGTGCCTGGGCAACAAATGCGTCAGTATCCACCCAGGTATGAGACACGGGTCACCAACCCTGCAGGCGGCTACGCGCAGGGATTCGGAGCAGAGCTACCGACGGCGCCGGCCTTCCCGGGCAACTATGCCGTGCCGATGTCAAACAGTTATCACTACGCGCCAAATAGCACTGCGTATGGAAATCCGTCGGCTTTGCGTTCTGCTGTAATGCAACATCCGGTCGGCTCACTGTTACGGAACAGCCAGGGTGGTTTCAATCGAATTTATGCTCCTCAACAATACTGATAATGCGCTGCTGGTTGGGCGGTCACCACATGTAGTGCAGACTTGAACGCGCTAAAGGGCAAAAATTAATTTGCCGGAATTTCGAGCTCGGGTAGATTTGAAACTGTATTTCTCTACGGCAAAAGTATATCCAGACTGGATTTACAGTCGGCTGAATGGTTATCTGACGCATGTGCGTATAACCACATTAACAACATCAATCGGATTGATATAGGCTAGGATGTAAATAGGAACCCCCAGCTTCGGACGTCAATCATGAAAAGGCAAGGAAAATCACCAAACCGCAAACCCGCCGAGAATGAAGGTGGTACGTCCAGGCGAGCAAGTTCCAAAAAATTCCGCTATGGCTGTCCCTGCCGGGATGGCTGTGAGCCACTGCCCGGGTTCAATCCTTCGAAGAACAAGCCGGCAACGGAAACGAAGGTCGAAACTCAGGTGGCCGATTCCGACGACATCTAGTTAGCACGCCAGTTTTTCTCGATTACTCGGATTTGCTTTTGCTGTCTTTGGGCGTGGCATCAGCGGCTTCTTGTTTTTTCGCTGTATCGTCGGCGGTTTTGTTGGTTGCCGACCCGTCTGCAGAGGCTCCTTTGTCTTCACTCAGGGCGCGAATGGCGAGCTTCAGTTTCGTTAGATATGTGTCGGGCTCCGCGAACCCGGAGATGTTCGTATTTGCCTTTTTATTGACGTCCAGTATGCAAGTGCACGGGAATCCGGTGACCTTCAGTGCTGAGGCTAGCGATGTTCCTTCTCCCTTATCCTCTGCGTTTAGCTTCACGCACACGAAGTGGTCATTCATGAACTTGGCGACAAATGGGTCTGAAAATGTCTTCTGGTCCATGACTTTGCACCATCCACACCAGTCGGTGTAGACGTCGATCAAGATCAATTTGTCGGTTTTCTCTTTGCCATCGATAAGGGGCGCAACATCCTTTCGCCAGGTGATCTTTGCATCCGGACGTGTCTCTGTTGTTAGACGTTCGAGCTTTGTGTCCATAACAATTTCGCCGGCCACGTCTTTCCGGTCAACGCAAAGTTGTTTCACCTTTCTCAGGTCTGCGATAGCCTTTTCCTTTTGATTGTCACCGAGATAGGCTTCGGCTCTCATTATGTAGAGATTGTCTTCATCCGGGCTGTTGGTGATCGCGATGTTCAACGAATCAACTGCCTCTTTGAACTTTTTGTCTTGCGTTAAAATCAGTGCTTTGGCCGCATATGCCACGAAGAATTTCGGGTCTATCGCGATGGCACTATCCAGTTCTTCCAGCGCTTTCTTTGCATCGCCGGCTTTATGGCTCGCGAGGGCCTGTTTGACTAATTCACGATACTTCGGGTCCGATTCCTTTTGCTCTTCAGCGAACGCTGCACCTGTGGTCAAAAGAACTGAGACTGCCAGGCAGGCTAGTGCGCGAGCGAATGGAGCTAGAAACATGATGATCTCCAAAGTAGGTTTATCTGTGCAGCTTAGCAGGTTTGCGCAAACTAATCCCATTCAACCTGCGGCGCTTCGTGCCTTCTTTTCAGTGGCACGATTGTGTGGTGGCAGGCCATTTATTCCTGTGACGGGCGGAGAAGCGAATCCAGTTTTTCCTGCAGCTTTTCCATGAAAACTTCTCGCAGTTTTCGAACCGCCGAGAGCTTGTTTTGAGTGTATTCCTCTACAAATGGTGAGACGTCGATGGCTTCACCGGGCGAGATGACGCATGATTGGCGGCCCTTCGGCGTAATCAGTCCGTTTACTTCGCTCTCTATGAAATCCAAAATTCTGCAGTTTTGAATTGGTTTTTCGCGGTGCAAAAGCATCCGTTGAAGAATGAGGAGACGCTCTATGCGCTCGAAGTCGCTTCTCAAGCTCGGCTTGGGAAGACCTGCACAGTGAAATGCTTTTGGGTTGGTTGCCACGGAATTAATTTCTAAATCGCCTTCAACGTGGTTGCGAACGAAATAAAGCTTCTCGATCAACGATAGTGATTCTTCCGGCTCAACATTTTGACTAATAGAAATGCGCTCGAGAATCTCTTTGCCAGCCAATTCCGAGAGATGTTCCAGGCTGCCATCCGGTCGTTGGAGACCGTATGAGCTGAATACTTTTGACAGGTAAGCATCGATGACAGCATCGATTTGCTCGACTATCTTTTTGTTTTTATCGTGCTTGATTCCGAGTCGCTTACCAATCTCTTTAACGGCGGGGGAAACTGCGATTTCTAAACTATCTTCCAGTGAAAATTTGATGGCCGCAGGAATGAGCACGACCGGCGCTTCTCCCTTAACCGAGTTTTTGTCCTTCTTGTTCAAATCATCCTGAACGTCAAGCACTATATGGAAAATGGCTTTCTGCATATGATGCAGTTCTTCATAGTCTGCTGTTATTTCCGCTTCTGGAAAAACAACCAGCTTCTTTTTTGCCTCCGTCAGGATTTTTTTTGTTCTGGAAATGGAGTGAAAGTCAGCCTTTCCGCGAGCGACGGAGTAGCAACCGAGGCTTTGGAAGAGCCAACCGCGCCAACCGTTGTCCCAGTCAAAGCATTCTCTGGCGACGATCACGTAGAACTGTTGGTTGAGGTGATCGGCTAGTTTGAATAATGCGAATGGATCCTGGCGGTCAGGATGGTTTAAAAGAATTACTGCGCGTTTGTGTTGCTTTACGGCTTCGAGAAGTTCTTTGCTGCCGCGAACCTCGATCGAAAGTCGCTCTCTATATTTCAGCCAGAGAGGAAAGACGAGTCTGAAAAAGCCGATTACTAACTGGTTTGGTTTAGGCTCTTTGAACTCGGACATCTGGATTGCTTGGAAACCTGTTTTGCTTTGGCGCCTATAGGCTACGTGCGTTTTGGCTGTCATGAATGATAGAGTACTAATCTGCATTTAGCACAAGGATGGAGAGCTATGAAAATTCAGCTCATTCGGCAACTCTCGGAGCTCGATGGCGGAGAATTCTTAGAGATTTTTCCAGGTCCGTATAAGGGACGATCATGGAATGAGCAGTCTGTTTATGTCGAGGATCGCGCCTTCTCGTTGTTTGAGGGGCTAGTCAAGCGTCATGCGGATAATTTTGACAATCGAGCGAACACTCAGATTTCAAAAGAGCAATGGGAATCCATTATCAATGATTTAGATGCTCTCAGCGCAGCGCTTGCAAAATCAAGCCGTATAGACGATTTGACCGGTCACGTTTCTTTTCGAGATGCCACTATAAGTGGTGAGTTCGCTGCCGACTTCCAGGGTAATAAGGCGAAGCTCTTGTCGTTGATAGGCGATTGGAAAACGTGGCTGAAGCAGGAGATGGACAACCAAACCGTGATTTCTATTTTAGGAATTTGAAACGTGTGCGGACAACTTGCGCAGAATTTGCAGGCGATCGCGCCTTATTCATAAATCACCGCGTTTTGAACAATTGCCTGGTATGTTATTTGCTGCCGGTCTAACCGGTTTAGAATATGGCAGTCGGCGAAGGTTTAGACAGTGAAAATTACCAGGGTTCAATCGTGGACGTTAATGCTTGCTTCGACTGTTTTTATGGTTGGGAGCGATGCAATGGCGTCGTCCATGCCGCGAACTTCTGTGGGGACGGGTATCTCGCAAGAGGAGAATGATGCTTCGTCCGTCGGGTCCTTATCCGACATCGATCAATTTACTAATGCTCAAACCGTTGGTCGTGCAACCGCATCTGATACCACTTCGCATTTCAATCTGGATGAAAGTCAAGTTCTGGCAGCTGAAACACCAATCCTGGATGCCGCATCAGACGGTTTGATTGCACAGGGCGATATACCTCAGACACCAATTCTCAGGGAAGGCATCAGCACTAGCCCGTCTAACCTGGAAACCCAGATCGATAATTTGTCGCTGCAGATACTTTTGAAGCAGGTCGACCTGGAGCGCTATAGTATCCATTACAACCAGGAGGCTGTGAAACAGGGGCGCTGGAAGGGCTGGCGATACGGCTTTTGGAATGAAGTGAACTCCGGCCTCGCGCTTGGTGGTGGTATCACATCCGTGGCAAACCGGGGCAAATATTTGCACAATCCTGGCGGTGTGAGGCGTCGGACTCAAGAAGGCGCCAACATAGTGCCGATGGTTGGTTCCATTATCGCAGCAAGCGCTGCTGGTGGCGAATTCGGTATCAACTTGATGCACGAGTTTCAGGCTCACCAGAAGGGTTATGGCTCTAACCAGGCCAAACAGAAAATTCTGGCTTTGCGCGGCGAGATCAATGAGTTGTTGGAGAAGCGCGACAGCCTGGTACGAGTTGAGGCTTCCGATCCGACTCTGGCTGGTCGCTTTGAAATCGACCAGATTGAAGGACGAGTTTTGCGCGATATGCGCGATCAGAAATTACAGCAGTTTGAGCGCTTCCATCTAGCCAAGCGAAGGCAGTATTGGTTTCAACAAATGCAGTACCTCTTCGACATTGCGAAGAACGTGACGAATGCGGTCGGCTGCGAACAAGCCTATCAGTCCTTACACAAACGGCATCGTTACTATAACGGCAATGCCGGTGTACTTTTCGTCGTATCGGGTGGATTGACGATGGTGGGTCCGGTCGCCAGTCGCGTGTTCGGGAAAGTGATGGTGGAGCAGCAACGGCGATCCCTGCGAGGTATTACCCGAACAAACGAGGATGCCACACTTGCTCAACTCAAGAGCGATCACGCGGCCCTGGATCAGCTGACGAAAAGCGGAAAGATACCGGCAGAAAAGGTTGATGTCGTGTTGAACAGATCAGCTGTTTATGCCAATGGCGAGAAACAGTTTGAAAACGAAATTCGGAAAAGCGAATCTGCAAACGCCAGAGCGAAACTGGTGGCAACACAGAATATCGGTGCTGCCCAGTACGTTGGTGGCTCCAAGGTGGCAAGCGGCATTCTGTTCATTTTGCCGGGGTATGACAGTCGCTACAACACCAAGGGGTACCGGTCCGACCGCGCCACCAACAACGATCTGTTCGCATCTGCGGTCGTCGGATTGCCGGCAACGACGTTCTCCATAATCGATACATTGAGAATCAATATTCAGGGCGAAATCGCACGCCAGAAGCAGCTTAGAGCCGGAACCCATCCAAGCCAACTTGCTAAGAAACGATTGCAAGAGTTAGATGAGCTTGAAGCTTCAATAAAGGCGGATATGCGCTAGCGCAAAAGCTGAAGATTAAACACCGGTCACAAGCGATTGTGCAGCTTGGGCAACTGGTTTCGCCGCCAAGTGTAATCAAGCCTGCATTCGGGGGTTCTCAGTCGTCCGGAATTCAGACTTGTCATACTACGAGGGGAAAAAAAATCACCCTTTCGTCCGATTGTGGATCGATTATCCAAATGCGAATATGCAATTGGTTACCAGTCCCGCATGTCGGCAAATACCATGGAAAACGACCGCCAGCCATATCTTGAGTGTGAAACCCAGACACGGGACCGTCCTGAGTTTTGGGAAACCATAAGCATTAGCAATTCCAGTCGCAGCATAGAGCGAATCGTCAACGGTCAGCAGCGTCGCCTATACGACATTGACCATCCGGATTACGATATGGTTATTGAGAACGCCAAACGCTACTACCCGCAGTTAGCGCCTGGGCGAATTTGCTATTACTATCGCTTTGCCGATGGCCGCGAAAAGGTCGAAACAAAGAATTTCGACTGAGCCACAGAGGGCTTATAATGTCTTGGCGCTATAGAAGCGTCAGGCAAATCCTTTTCGGCAAGATTTTTGAAACATCCACATCTCCAGCAACATATTTGCTCTCACTGTTCGGCGCGTACTGAATCAGGCATGACCGATCACGAATTTGCACAACTGCTATCGCTTTGCGACCGTGAATTTGTAGAGAAGCAAGAGAAATTTCAGATGTGGATTGCCACTAGCGGGATGTGGTTTTACGACCTTGAAGAATGTACTCTCACCTTGGGCGATACGAAGTTTGATGTAACGCCGATTGGAACTTTCGGCACAAACTCCGGTACGTGGCTCTGGGCCTGGGCAAACAGTGAATTTCCGCCGAAAGCTATCGAGCGCTCGGAAAAATTGAAGTGTTTGTACGAATTGACGGGATGGGAAGTGTTCGAAAATCCCGGCACTCATGCGACCATTGATGAGTTGCAAATATTCAATTTGCTGGCTATCCATATTCTGGACGCAGTCGGTTTGTTTAAGGATGGGGAGGGCGGCGAGCCGGCTATGTACCTTGCAGTTCACGAGGCGCAATAACCTTTGCAGTTCGCACCACCAACGGTGCTTTTCCTTCAATTGTCCCAAGCGTGATCTATGGATCTTCTTCCTCCAGATTGATTTGAAAGCGTGCGCCATGCTTTGCCAGATTATCCAGATCTTGTTTGTCCTTGATGGTGCTCTCTGCAAGGTCGCCGTCACTCTCGTAACGTGGCGGGCCAAGAGCGTTTAGCAGAAACTCGTATTGGCGACGGCGCTGTTGGTCGGTGATATCTTCGATGTTCATTCTGATCAAGTGAAATGTAATCAGTTCGCCATCGCGGAGTACAGTTACATCCACTGGCGTTCCTGCGCGTCCACCTACTATCTGCCAGAGCACTCGCTGAGCCTCTCCATGTTTGAAAACATGATTTTTTGCTTTGACAAGCAGGTCGCCTTTTCGCATTCCTGCTCGCTCGGCAGGTCCATCTTTCAGAAGACCCGTAACTGTCGGACCACCGGAGCCGAAAACTGGAGTAAGCGCGTCGAGTCCGATGATTCCGTATTCCATTTTTCTATACTCTTCCGGTGAGAGCATCGGTTTTCGCTTGCCCAGGTCAAGTGCCGGATTCGTGCTGGTGCCGGCCATTAGTTTAAACAGTCCCTGTGAGTTGCGAATCAGTTCGCGAAGGCTTTGCTTCTCAATTTTGACTGTTCTAGTTTCTACCAACTCCGTGTCAACAGTAGAATCGTTTTGCTCAACCCCACCATTCAAAACTTTTTGCTGTTCGCTCTGAGTTTTCGCTGGTGCAGTCGTGTCTATCGCGCCTGTCTGTTCTTCGATTTGGGCAATCGTTTCTCCGGCAAAGGCTGAGCTATGAAGTGAAAAGCAAATCAGCAAAGACATGGCAAAGCTGGTGCCATGAACTGACCCTCTTGAATAGCTGCTGACTTTGGACGCTCTGTCCATTAGGGGCTCCTCCTCCACTCTGCAACCTAAGGTGCTTTACAGCGCGGAATTGAAAAATAGGAAGGAATTCATAACTCATCCAGGACAAAGCCGCAACCGCGCTGGGAGGGGGATAAACTGAGATTCGAACTTGTGAAAATGGCTGCTGTTTCACAGAGCTTTCTATCGAGCCTGCGTTAATTCGTTATACTTCAAAACGATTATGGATACCGGAGTTCCTTTCAAAATCTCACGCAGATGGAGGTTGTATGTTCAGCAGAGTGGTACTAATCACGATATCGGTGGCGCTGCTGATGTGTGCCGGATATCTGGTCAGCGACTTTCTTGCCAAGGAACGCTCCTTAAGCGTCCAAGCCATTGTTCGGGATTACCTAAAGCGAGGCCCGACACCGATGTATCAGAGCGAACCCAAAGTTGTTGCTCAGAAATACGGAGGAGCGGATCCTCACGGCGATGATCCACATGGCGACGATCCTCATGATGAAGTTCACGATTCCAAGCTTCCGGCTAATCAGGCTAAAAGCAGTGCTAAAGCACCCCGCGATGTTTATGGTGACACGGTTCCAAATAGTCAACAGCCTTACTAAGGTTTTTACGCAAAATAAAAGCAGCGGCTTTTGACCGCTGCTTTCAACAGATAAATTTGAGATGTTTATGACTGTTTGCGTTGAATGTGCGATTCAATAAACCAGAGTTTTTTATCTACTTCACGCGAGATTTCGACGTAAAGGTCGTTGGTGTCCTGGTCTTCCCATTCGTCACACTTTTTGATGCCTTCACGCAAGTGCTTGCCGAAAGCTGCAAGTCTTTCTGCGAGTGCATTGAGATGGTCCTCTTCGCTCATTTTAGATACGTCCGGGTATTCTTTGATAAATGAGTGCTCGGCGGCATTGCGCGCGGTACCATGAGCGATGCTACCAAGTGCGGTGGCACGCTCTGCAATCATGTCGATAGGCTCGTAAACTGCAGCGGCAACGTCGTCGAATAGCAGGTGAAGCTGGTAGAAATCCTTTCCTTTGACATTCCAATGGGCTTGTTTGGTTTGGGTCCAGAGGTCGAGACAAGCTGCTAGAGTTTCGTTCAAAAGTTCGGCCACTTTTGAGCGGGTGGTTTCGGGCAGGTCGATTCTACTTGAATAAAGATGTGTAGCTTTGGTTTTGGTACTCATGGCAATACGTCCTTGTATATACAGCGGCTAAGAAGTGCATATTCTTTCAGACCGGAACCTACGTGTAAAGTCGTTGGTTCTTGTGTGTGGCAGCGCCGTTCAGCTGTGCCTCTGCCGACGTCATGGACCTGGACTTTCGCCTTCGAGTATACCGGTGTGCTTGCCAAGCGGCGTGGGTTTTCACCTTCATGATAAGCTAATCTCGCTTCAGGCAATTTCGGCATGGTCGTTGTGGTTTTCACCGTTCTATAAGTGAAGCCCGCTTGCATAAAGCTTCGATTGTAGTGCCGTATCTGGTGGCACATTAGGTTAATGGTGAGCGATTCAACCCATATTGCGACGCTTATTACTCGTCTTCATGCGCTGGCTGACGCGGACACGCCGGTTCTTGCAGACGGCCTGGTTCAACTGATGATGTCCGGCGCTCGCTGGAATGGTTTCTGGAGCGGTGAAATAATTGCTCCGGCTGGTGCGCACGGCATTAAGGAATGGCGACTAATCGAGCGTTTCGAGTTTGAAGAGCAGGCTTTGACATGGAAGGACTGTAAAGAGCGACATGATTTGTTGTCGAGTCTACAAAGTCATGTCAGCGAAATCTCCGACGAATTATTCTTAGGACCGCAGGCGGGCGGTAGCGCTGCCACCTCTATAATCACGGAAGTGAAGCCTGGTACGGAAGAGGCTTACTTCAATTGGGAGCTAAAAATTCAAAGCGCTCAAGCCCGATCTCCCGGTTACGAGGGAATCTTCGTACAGCCACCCTTGCCCGGGCGACCAAACGTCTGGACAAAACTGTTGCGCTTCGATTCGCCTGCCGCGCTCAACAACTGGTTCGAATCGGAAGAGCGGAAGCGGCTCGTCGCCGAGGGGCGAGCATTCATGGAGTCCTCGAAGCTGGAGCAACTGTCGAGCGCCTTTCCGGGCTGGTTTCCAGTCGATAAGAAGAGTGGAAAAGGTCCGGCAAAATACAAGACAGCCTTTATGGTCGTGCTCGGCTTGTTCCCGTGTGTCATGTTTGAAGTCTGGTTATTTGGACCACTTCAAGCATCATGGAATCCGACTCTCAAGACTTTTATGAATCTGACCTTGAGTGTTTCATTTACGACCTTTATATCAATTCCGCTTTGTATCAAATGGTTTTCGTGGTGGCTACTTCCAGCAGAGGATGCACCATATTCGGTGCAGCTCAAAGGACTCGCGATTGTTTTGATCGTTTTGGCCCTCGAAGTGGTGGCTCTATGGAATCTTATCAAGGTCAATTGAAATACAGTTCAGGACCGGTTCGTGAAGCAGACCCCGATTGGCCCCATCAATCCTCCGGAATGCCAGACTCGAATATTCAACGATAATTCCGGATAGGTTACATTTTCTGCAGCTGCGATGTTCTCTGACTCTTCCTTGCTCACGTTTTCGGCATTAATTTCGCCGGTTTCACCTAGCCGCTGGTTGACTGCGTTGATAAAGCTTATCAACGCGCGTTCTGAGTCTGCAGGCACAGGACCTGCACTTTTGTATTCATCAATCATCGACGTGCGAATTACGTTCCACTTATCGAAGTTGGTTGAGAGCTGCTGAACCGCGGCTACGCAAGCTGCAACTCGTTTGTCGCACGGTTCGGAGCCATTGGTCAGTTGAAATGACGGCACTTCTCTCATCATGCCGATGCGGTCGCCGACATCAGCGCCGACTTCCCCACCGTGGCGAGCTTTATCAATCGCTTTCCAGTCTACCCGTCTGTCTAGAAAAGGATGGCGCCGCCCTCTGAAGGCGCCTGAATCGCCTCCATCTCTGCGTTTTTCACCGGTTCCATCGAATTGTGACATGAGCTACCCTGGATTCCGTTTGACACCTACCATTGTGCCGGAAACCGAGCTTCTGAGCAACAGTCGAATTAAGCAGTTTGACCAAATTCGCCGGTTCCTGCCCGGTTGTTTGTTTATCGCTTTGAGGTAAAGACATTGGACCTGGGTAAAAGGCTTAAGAGGCTTTGCAATTAAATGAAAAACAACCATACCTTTTGTTGGCTTCCGTTGGTTGCGACGAGCGCGATCTTAATCGGAACTACCTATACCTCCACCGCAAGTGCACAACCGCTGAGAAAGCCATTGCCGGGATATTCAGTCATTGGAGACTCGACCAAAACCGATGCAAAAGCTGATGGTCCAAAAATCAGCGCGCCATCTGCTAATGGGTATTCGAGTAATGGAGCGAGTTGGCGCGGTCAAAGTCAGAATCAGGGTTCGTCTCGTGGCGGTGGCGCAAATAACAACGTTCGTTCTCGAAACACCGCTGCTCCAGGCGCAGCGGCATTGTCTTCTCTAAAACCTGGTCAATTGAAAAAATTGACAGCGGATGCCCTTCGATATGAGAAAGAGGGCTTAGCGGAGGAGAAAAAAGGCAATTTAAACGGCGCGCTGTTGAAATTGAAACAGTCGCTAAACATGCGCGAATATTATTGGGGACAGCGAGATAAAGCCGTACCCGTCTTGCTGGAGCGCATCGCCGCCGTTCAAGCCAAGCAGAAGAAATATTCAGAAGCGATCGCCTCGACCGAGAAAGCTTTGTCTTACTACTCGAAGATTTACGGTCCGGGGACGACCGATCGCATACCTTCTCTATTGCTGCTAGGTCGGCTCTTCCAGGAGAACAAGGAGTTCGAGAAGAGCTTCGAGCAATATAAACAAGCGCTCGAACTCACGGAGCGTTCCAGGGGCAGTAAATCTTCAGAAGCCGCTAAACTGCGTCTTCTTCTTGCTCGGCAGTCCGACAAGCTGAACTGGGACAGGACCACCGATGAATTTTACAAGGGATGCCTGGAGGCTGATGCAAGCATTCTTGGAGCCGCCGAGTATGCAAAAGCCGGAGAAGAGTATGCGGCATTCCTGACTAAGCTCGGTCGATTGGACGACGCGAAACTGGTTCTTGAAAAAGCTCATCAATCAAGCGCTTCATCTGCGCCCTCGTCGTCGGTGGCGGAAAACAAGACGCAGGAATCTTCTTCTGAATCAACGAAGTCCGCTACATCGGACCAGAGTGCGCCGACCGCAACTGCCGATCCTCTTGCGCCTTCAGGAAGCGTACCCGCTGCTAAATAAAGGACCTGCAGACCTGGTAGAAATACTTTTGAAACAAAGACAGGTGCATTTTAAAGACGCCGTCTTCCTTCATCTCGAATTGTCTATGAGACGGGTCGTCCGCTAGATCGAATTCTTGAGAGCCTCTTCCATGCGGATTGCGGATGGTGATCATGTTGCTTGCCGGATCGAAACCGATAATCGTGTAAGCGTGAGTCGACACCACGAGCGGTGGCAGGTGTCCAAGGTGCATGTCGTCCCAGGTGCCGCAAACTATCGGATTTTTCGACGAGATAGCACCGCCTATGAAGCTGGAGAGCTCTTGCGGATCGGCTGAGCCGGGGGACATGGTCTGCGCCTTGCATCCTGTAATGCAGCCTAGACCAACAGCGAGTCTGGACTGGTCTCCCGTTGCTCCTTCGGCGCCGCGATTATTGGGAAACTTCATTACCTGTGCGCAAGAGATCAGCGACGCCCACTGCGCCGTATCACGTATCCCGTGGCGGTCTAATGTTTCCTCGTCGATTTTGTACTCTTCTCCGTCACCAGGGAAACGTACAATGTAAATGCCATTGCCACCATACGTGATCATGCTTGCGAGCAATCTCTGACCTCGGGGTAGCTCAGCTAGAGCGGCCATCGATGCCTCGAACCAACAGTTTGGATTTGCTCCCTGATCGATTCCCTTTGCTCCATCACTTGCAACCTGTGTCGCTGAAAACGGATGGTCTCCGCGTTTTAGCGTGGCTTCCGGTGGGAATGGCGAGGTCTTGGTACGAAGGTGCTTGTTCTTTGAAACAATCACCTTTTCCGATGGACCGCCGCTCGGGGGCACTTTTGATGCTGCCGCCATCATGCGTTTATTGTAATCTGCGATCGCTGCTCGCAAGGCGATTTTGCCCTGAGGCGTCTTCAAACGTTGCCGTACGTCCGGAGTCATACCGTCAAAAAAGTTGGGCGGCAAATTGTTTTCGTCCAGCAACTTTGGCGCTTGTCCGCCCGCTGCGTCGGCCGTACTCGCTGCGGTTGCAAGTTCCGGAAACAATCTTGTGCTGTGCGCCGCTTCCTGCGTAGATTTGAAATTCTTCACAACATACGTGCAAAGCTGCCGGGCCCGGGCTCTTCGGTTCGCAGCATAGTTAGCGATTGCTGCCTGGTAATAAAGTCGCGCAGAGGGCGAGCTTTTCTTCAAGACGGCTTCGAACATATCTGCAGAATCTGCGAACTTATTAGCCGTGTAAAGCGCCCATGCAGATGAGCTATTGGGCGCCGTGTCCGCTTGTCCGTTAACGGAACTTACACAGAACGGCATTATAAAAAGCGCGGCTAAAATAAATCGGTTGTGATGGTTACGTAAAGAATCCTTCAAGACGCTTCTCCGTCATGCTCCTTTCATTATCAAACCACAATGCGCGCTTTAAGTAACAGTTATTGATGTCTGAGTAACAGTCTCTTGAAACCATGCGGCAAGCCTCGGAACATCGTTTGCATGATGTCGTCAAACATAACCAAGGAGCCGTAAGGCAGCGGTTCTCTAAGAATCTACACTAAAGAATTATGCGAAGGAATCGACGGAACCGCCGATGGTACCATCGCGCCAAGGAGGCAAAAATGATCAGGTCTATGAAAAATGCTGTTTTAGCCGCGGCGGTGCTTGCGTCCACGGTCGCAGGTGGTTTAACTCAGCCTGCCGAAGCGCGCAATTATTTCAATCCGTATGGCTACAACACTAATTACGTTAACCCATATTACAATCCCTACAACGGCAACGCCTACTATGGTCGCCCCAGTATCCTCAAGCCTACTTTAGTCGGTGCGGCTATCGGTGGCGCTGGTGGGCTCGGGGTGAGTCTCTTGAGCGGGCGTGATAAACACTACGTACGCAACATCGGTATCGGTGCCGGTATCGGGGCTGGTGTCGGCGCAGGAATTGGCTTGATTCGCAGACATAACTTCAATAAAAATCTCAACTACGGTGGCTACTACTATTAGCCTGTAAAAATCACCCGGGTGATGTTTACTCCTGAAGCTTTGAAGATATGAGAAAGAGGCACTCGTCAGAGTGCCTCTTTCTAAATCAAGGAGATAGGAGGAACTATTTCGCTATCTTGATTGATTTCGTAACTTTCTGCTCTTCTTTGTCTTTCACGACAGTTACGATGATTGGCATTTCATCAGCTTTATAGTCCTTTGGAATTTCGAAGGTCCAGGTTGCTTTGCCATCAGCTCCTGCGTCCTGATCTGTGAGCTTCAACAGCTGAGTGACGCCTGCATCTTGAGCTTCGATTTTGCACTTGAGTTTTGCATCGGTTTTGACTGAAACCGATACTTGCTCACCGAGTTTCGCGGATTCCGGCGCTTCTACCGTCGCAGAAACGGCGGCAAAAGCCGGAAGCGTCATTAACGACAGGGCGAGTGCAAGAATTCTTGACTTCATGTGTATTCTCCTTCAGTTTGTTTTCTTAAAAGTGAGAGTTTCTATCACTTCGTTTCTAGCTTCTTTCTTCCTTGTAAGTCTGGAGAAGCCCGCTAGATGAGGGCTGAAAGACTATACCACGCAAGGTTTTTGAAGGAGATTCGCAAGTCTCGACAAAGCTTGAGTCTTTGCGATCTTGAAAGTTGTTGGTATCGTATACGGTGGCGCAGGTGGGCGTCGTTTTTCTGATCGAAAACCTTAAATCCATTCCGGAGGTGCCTCTGGTAACGGAAGTGCGATCGATCCAGTACCGGCGCTGGGATACGGTTTTTTTCGCACGCCAGGGTTATCGTCGGGAGGTGGCGGAGGCGGTTGCCACCAGCTGTTCCCTGAAGAACCCGGAGGGCGAGCCTGATTCGGTATTTCTACATAGCGTCGATGGAGTTTGTACTGATCCGCGAGAAAGTCGACTCCGTTTACCGTTATTTGGAGTATAGTTTCATCGAGCTGATTGAAAGCTGCAAATCCTTGCTGTCCAAGCCAATCAACAGCTTCTTTAATATGTTCTTCCGACCAGGAAAATAGAAGAAAGTGCAAGCGTGAGAGTGATGCGCCACCAAAGGCCGCATCTTTGCGCCTGAGTGAATTCAACATGGCGAGAATGCTTAGCTTCAGCTCAAGGTCATCCCAACTCACCGGAGTAGTTAAGTCAACCTGAGAAGAGTCTGTTTCAAAAGAATCATTCGCACTCATGGTTCTACCTGTTTCACTCTCTCCATCATAGCAGGCGTGGTTGTTCCTCCTTTCTTGCCTGGTTTTGCTATTTTTGCAATGATGGAGGTGGATGCCTTGGCTTGGTCAGAGGGCTTTGAGATGTGTGACACCGATGAGATAATCGAAAGTGCATTGGCTAAGTATCGGCATTGCAACTCCTACCTTGATCGAGGTTGTATTCGAACTAACCGTTGCAACAACGAAACGGAAATCAGGTTTGAAACCTATTTCCTGAGACCAGCCTATTTGCGCAGCGAGTGGCAGCAATATAACGGTTCTAAGGCAATTGGACCGAAGGGCGGTTTCTGGAGTGACGGAGAAATTGCTCGCATACGGCTCAAAACCGGTATGCAAACATGTGCTCCGCGCGACGTTCTCAGTATCAATTCAGTGGAGATAAGTCGATTTCTTCTACCAAGCTATCGTTTGAGTTTCAGCCCTAACATCGTACCTCTGCTGGGGGCTGTTCTAATCGCTGAAGAAGAACTCGAATCCGGAGAATGCTACGTTCTGGAATGCAACGAAGACCGAATATGGACAAGACGCTATTGGGTCTTGAAGTCTAATTTTGCCATCGTACAGGCGGAGGTTTTGTACATTCGGAACGGCGCGGAAATAGCTCGGAGTGAGCGTGAACTCGCCCAACGTGAAAGGAAAATGGCTGCGCTTTTAAACCGCCCGGCGATCGACTTGCCGGAACCGGAGACCCTAGAGGATGAGATTCTCCTGACCAGATATGAATTCTATGATGTGATCTTCGATGCACCGCTAGTTGAAACAGTTTTCGAATTTCCGGTGGCTTAAACATCTAAAAATGAGACCTCACGGAAATTGATTTCGCGGGATAATGTTCGGCGAAACCGATCGAGTGCTGATTGTTGACTTCCTTGACGCAAATATTTAAACCGGCGCCGCCTATCGAGCGTTTGCCGGAGGGGCAGATTGATTCTGCCTACATGCGTTATCGTGCCCAGATGCTGACGACTATTTTCGTCGGATACGCGGGCTACTACCTGGTTCGTTCAAACATAAACATCGCGAAGCCTTATCTAATAAGTGAGCTGGGCTTGACCAAAGGTGACGTGGGATTACTGGCCTCTGCTCTAACGATTGCATATGGTCTGAGCAAGTTTTTAATGGGCAACGTCTCGGACCGATCTAATCCGAGATATTTTCTCGCTACCGGGCTCATTCTTGCGGGGCTTGTGAACCTGTTTTTCGGCTTCCTGCCGAGTTTGTCGTTGATGGTGGTGTTCTGGTCTTTGAACGGGTGGTTTCAAGGAATGGGTTGGCCACCTTGTGGTCGAACCATGGTTCACTGGTTTTCCGATCGCGAGCGCGGCACAAAAATGGCGATCTGGAATTTGGCTCACAATGTAGGAGGCATGCTCGCCTTCAACATTGCGAGCTACTCCTTGCTGTGTTTCTCATCGTGGAAAAGCGCATTTTTTGTGCCTGCAATTTTTGCTATTGCCACCGGTTTCCTGGTCCTGGTTTTTTTGCGCGATACTCCGCAATCGGTCGGTTTGCCTCCCATTGAAGAGTATAAGAACGATTATCCAGCTACTGCTGTGGAGGACAGAGAGCGCGAGCTAAGCTCAAAAGAGATTTTCTTCAGTTATGTCCTAAACAACAAATTCTTATGGATTTTCGCGTTCGCGAATGTGATGGTTTACATCGTCCGTTATGGTGTCGTTAATTGGGCGCCGACGTACTTGACTGAAGTGAAGGGCTATTCCATCACCGATTCTGCATGGCAATCGACACTTTACGAGTTTGCCGGCATTCCGGGAATGCTTTTCTCCGGATGGGCGAGTGACAAAATATTTCACGGCAGGCGTTCACCAATCATGGTGATTTCTATGGCGCTTGTGGTGGCAGCAGTTTTTCTGTATTGGTTCAACCCGAAAGGAAACTATCTGATCGACTCAGTCGCTTTGATTGCGATTGGTTTTTTGATTTACGGACCAGTAATGTTGATCGGAGTTGCCGCACTGGATTTGGTGCCGAAAAAGGCTGTCGGCACTGCTGCCGGTTTAACCGGTCTATTCGGCTATCTTGGCGCCACGCTCGCAGAACTGGGAATCGGTTTGATTGTTCACCATTACGGCTGGGACATGGGGTTTACGTTTATCGTCGTAGCAGCTTTGCTGGCGATCTTATTACTGGCATTAACGTGGAATGTTCACGACCGCAGGAAAACTGATCACTGATGAATGCACCTTTTGGCAGGTTTGAGAATCTAAACCTCATCACCTTTTTGAACCAAGTTTAAACGAGCGTCGGCGAGCGTTACTTATCAAATTCGAAGAGAACGTCGACACCTGTTTTTCGCATTTTCTTTGCGTCACCAACGACTATGCGCGTGACTGATTTTGTCGGTGTCAAACCGGACGGCACATCAAATTCGGACGTTGGAACCGGCATGTAAGAAATTTTGCTGGTTGATAGAAACACTCGTCGTTGACCTTCCTCGCTCAGCTGGGTCATCCAATCTTTCCCGGTCAAGTAGGTTTTGAGGCCGATCGGAATTTTGCCGGACGTTGGTAGCTTGTAGGCGTAGTACAAAAACTGCTCTGCCTGCGGCGCTGCATAGTTTTTGCGATCCATAGTCTGGTAAGTGGTGGTGCCTTGTTGAATTTGTGTTATCGGGAAGTTGTTTATTTTCCTGATCGTGATCTTTCCGCCTTTTGGAATTATTCGTTCCTTCTGGAGCAGAACCATATTTGAAAAAAGACCCTGCTCACAGAATTCTTTTAAGCTTTGAGTCGCGATCAGCCGGTCGTCCAGGCGGAAAGTATTAACATCCCAAGTCGGCGCTTTTAAAATGACGCTAAAATGGAATTTCCCAAGTCCATCCAGGCGCACCGCAGTTGGTGTCAGCATCAACTTTGTTTTTCCGAGATAAACATGCTCTTGTTCGAGCACGAGGGCATTAACCGTACTGGGTGTTTTGGCTGATGCGACGCCATGAGCAGTCGGAATAGTCGTTGCGGCAACTAAACAGCACAAAGCAGATGTGGTCTTAGCCTTTGATATATTCAACTTAAACCGATTCAAGTTAGGTGCTGGGATATCGGTTGGTCCGCGATATCCTCATCATACCTGAAATCTGGAAACCTGCATCTTTTATCGGTACTTGCTGCGTGACCGATGGAAATGCGCTTTGGGTTAATTGAGGGGCTGTTCGGGCTTTCTGTTGCATACTATCGGATACAAACTCGGCAAAACAACAAGAGTAAGAAGGGTTGATGATACAAGACCAGCAATCACCACGGTGGCTAGAGGGCGCTGGACTTCGGCGCCGACTGATGTCGCGATTGCCATTGGTACGAAACCTAAAGATGCAACCAGAGCGGTCATCAATACCGGTCTGAGGCGCTGTTTTGCCGCGATCATAGCCGCTGCCCGCGGTTGTATCCTCATATCGTGTTCGAGATGGCGGATAGTGGAAACCAGCACCACGCCGTTGAGTACGGCTACGCCGAATAGAGCGATAAATCCAACTCCTGCGGTGACTGATAGCGCCATGTTGCGCACGTAGAGTGCGACTATACCTCCTGAGAATGCCAGAGGAATGTTCAAAAAAATTAGAAATCCGGGTTTCCAGTCGTTGTATAAACCGAAGAGCAAGATAAAGATGAGCAAGAGGGAGAGTGGAACTAATACCGCTAGCCGCTCCTGGGCGATGCGCATGTTTTCGAACTGCCCACCCCATTCGATGTGGTAGCCGGCTGGAAGGCGAACGTCTCTACCCACGGCTTTCATTGCCTCGTTCACGAAACCTCCGAGGTCACGCCCGCGTACATTGAGCTGCACGGTAAAGGTCCTATCTCCCTGAAAATGAGTTATCTGGGCTGGAGACATCTCTCTGCGAACATCCGAGATTTGACTCAACGGTATCAATTCACCACTTGCAGTTGCGACAGGTAGTGAGCCAATATCCTCGGCTCTCTTTACGCTATCCGGAGCAAAGCGGACAGCAAGTGGATAACGCGGCTTGCCTTCGTATATGGTACCGACTATCTTGCCTTCGATGGCAGCTGATACCGTATTCAGTGCATCCAGGCTGCTAATACCGTAGGATGCAAGGGCTGGTTCCTTGAGTTTTGCTGTGACAATCGGAAGACCCGATGTCTGTTCTAATTTCAAGTCCCTGCAGCCTGTGACTTTGCGAACTGAGACCGCAATCTGATTTCCGATCTTTCGCAGGAGTTCCAGATCGCTTCCAAACACACGGATGGTCACATCGCTTTTGGCACCGGCGATAAGCTCATTCATGCGCTGCTCGATTGGTTGTGACATTGAGAAGATCAAGCCTGGGATGCAATCCGTCAGGTCATTTTCTATCTGTTCTTCTATATCTTTCTGTGTCGTGCCAGTTTCCCATTGCGACGGTGGTTTGAAGACTATGAACACATCGGTTTCGTCCGGACCCATCGGATCGAAGGCGATCTCTGAATGACCGGTTCTCGATACTATTCGCTCGACATTCTTATTTCTTTTAACGACCTGCTCTATTAGCGTGGTTTGCTCTTTTGCCGTGATGAGAGAACCGGAAACCGGACGATTGACAGTGAGCACTATTGAACCTTCCTTCAAGACCGGCATGAATTCAGTGCCGAGCACAGGAACTGCCAGTAAGCTGCCGGCGAATATGAGTAAAGCCGCACCAGCTGTTAGGAACGGATGGCTTGCCGCCTGTAAAAGAATCCGGTGGTACGGTCTTTTCAAAATGCTCATGAACAAACTGTCCTTCTCCTGAACATTGCGTTCAAGAACGAAGTAACAGAGCGTAGGAGTTATGAATAATGCGACGAATAACGCGGTAATCAAGCCGAAAATAACAGTTAGAGCCATGGGGTGGAAGGTCTTTCCGGATACTCCGGGTAAGCCTAAAATTGGCAAGTATACGACTGTTATGATCAGCACCGCAGTTAGTACCGGTGCTGCTATTTCGGCAGCGGCGGTTTTAACTATTGCCAGTCGCTGGTTCTCCGGTAACTCGCTTGCCGGAGCATTATTTTTGTCTACTTTGTTAACGTCATCTATGTCGAATTGAACAGGTGTATTGGCTTTTGCGTGGGCAAGGCGACGCATTATGTTTTCAACCATAACCACGGAACCGTCGATCAAAATTCCGAAGTCTATGGCTCCCAGTGAGAGTAAATTACCTGGAATTTTGCTCAGGTTGAGAAACAATAGAGAACCGGCCATTGCCAGCGGAATCGAGATGGCCGATATCAGGCCTCCTCGAAGACTTCCCAGTACGACCAGGAGAACAATTAAAACCAGAACCGCTCCGTGCTGCAGATTATCCTTGACGGTTTCCATCGTAAGGTCGATGAGGTCGCCGCGATCGTAGAACGTTTTAATAGACACATTTGTCGGTAAAGTCTTTTCCAGCGACTTAATTTTGGCGTTGATTCGATCAACGAGTTGTTTCGAGTTTTCACCTTTTCTCATTATGATGATACCAATCACGGTTTCACCATTCGCATCAGCAGTGACAATGCTTTGCGGCAGCGAATGACCAATCACGACGCTTCCAACGTCACGAACACGAAGAGCTCCATTGGTAGACCGGCGAATGACGACGTTTTCAATGTCGGTTGTATTGCGCAAGAGACCGTCGGCACGCAGAAGAATTTGATCGCTGTTTTCAACTATGTATCCGCCGCCGGCATTTGAGTTCGTCCTGGTTAGAGCGTTAAACACCTCTGTGATCGTGCAAGCGTAACCATGCAACTTTTCCGGGTGCAGCCAGACTTGAAACTCTTTGGCTTCACCGCCCATGGATTGAACTTCGTCAGCACCCGCAACTGTTTTCAATGCTGGAATTATTTGCCAATCCAGAATGTCGCGCAATTGCATCAGCGAGTAACCCGGGCCTTTGACCTCGAATTGATAGACCTCGCCCAATCCGGTGGCAATAGGACCGAGCATCATTTTGACCTCGACCGTCTGCGGCATTTGTTGTTCCGCATTTTTCAGGCGCTCGTTCACTTGCTGGCGGGCCCAGTATATATCGGTGTCGTCGTCGAAAACCGCGGTCACCTGCGATAACGCGTACTTGGATATGGACCTTTGTAACTTCAATCGCGGCATGCCCTGCAATGCCAGCTCGATGGGGTAGGTAATGTATTGTTCAACCTCCGAGGGGGCTAAACCGCGGGCGGTGGCAGTCACGGTTACCTGTACGTTTGAAATGTCCGGGACCGCATCCACGCTCATTTCCTTGAAGGCCCAGATCCCGGCTGCGAAAAATAGGAGTGTGCCGAAGAGAATCAAGACGCGTTTATCGAGCGCAAACTTAACTAAGCGTTCGAGAATACCGTCCATTAGTTATCGCCTCCGACGAGCGCTTTAACGGCTTCTGTTTTCAACACGAAAGCTCCGCTCGATACAACTCGATCGCCGAGCTTCAAATTTCCTGAAACTAAAGTCCTCTCCCCGACGGTAGAAATCCTTTGTACGGCGGTTTTTTCAAATTGATTGTCGCCACGAGCGACGAAAACAAAATCGCTGCCCTCTATGTTTTGAATCGCTGACGTGTCAACAATTAGCCCGCTCTCGCCGGGTCTCTGCGTGTGAACTTTGGCTATGACCATCATTCCTGGTTTTAGTAAACCGCTGCGATTTTGGATTTGGGTTCGCACTAAAACTGAGTGACTATTTGGATCAAAGTTTTCACCCAAGCGTGTGATATGTCCGTCGAAGGTCATTCCAGGCGCAACTTCCGACGTGAACTTCACAGGGGTACCGATATGGAGCTTCGAGACTTCCAGTTGAGGGACTTCAAGCATGACCCAGACGGTCTTAAGGTCGGCGATGCAGAGCAGGGAGTTGTGCTGCGCTTGTGTTGTTCTCGGTGCCATTGTCGTTGATAAAGGGCTCACGCCCTGTCCGGCGATGACATTGCGCTCTACGACCGTTCCTGACCTTGGACTGTAAAGCGGCAACTCGGTTGTGATGTCATCCGGCGTCTTGCTTGGGCTATTGATACCCAGCGCTGCAAGTCGCACTTTAGCAGCACTCAACTGTGCCTTAGCTGCGTTGCCTGCGGCTTCCGATGCGACCAGTTCTGCACTTGTGGAGGCGACCTTCTCTTGTGCGATCTCGACATCGCGCTTTGCGGAAATGCCTTCATCAACCAAACCTTCAAGGCGCGTTTGGTTTTTCATCGATAATTCGAGTCGGGTCTTGATCAATCGTGTTGCAGCTTCGACTTCCTGCAACTTGGACAACGCATGGTAGTAGTTTGCCTGCGCTTCGGCGACGTCCGGGCTGGTGACGTACATGAGAATTTGACCCTTTTTTACGACGTCCCCTACGTCGACGAGAACACGGCTGACGACGCCATTCATTTGCGGCGAAACGATACCTGTGTCGTCCGACGGCGCCTGTACTATTGAAGAGAAATCGAGGTCTTGCGATAGATGGCTCACTTGCACGGGGACTGACTTTATCTGCGCGAAGTCGATTTGTTGTTGGGTCAGGTGGAGGAACATTGGGGCGGAAACCGTCCCGGCGGTCCTCGCCGCTCCACCCGTGGTGCTGAGTTTTTTCGTTGCTGATTCCGACGATGTTTTATTCGCCCGCGCAAACGTCGGGACGGTCGAATGACTGTCACAACCGGCGGAAAACACCACGGCAAGCGCCGCTAGCAAGAACCTGGTTCTTGTCATAATTTTTATTCCAATCGTAGAAGTTCTGGCAGAAATCGAAACAATCGAAATTGAAACCTGGTGTGCCAGGTATAGACTTTCGCGGTTTCGAAGAAGGACGACTGGTTTTTAAATCAATAGTGCGCGTTTTAAAATATATAGCGGCGGTGATGCGCTTAGGATCTTGCGATGACTGGTAAACAGCCTCTTCGGAATGAGATCACGAAGTGCGAGCGCTGCCGTCAAGATTTGATGAAAGATAAGTAGGGTAACGGCTTGGAGCATTGCGACCGAGCCCGAAGGGTCTTCGGCAGACGACTCGACTAAGGGACTGTGAAAATGTGGACTGACGCGGCAAGGAATGCTGCCAACCAGGTTTTCAATTGAACGTTCGCATTCGATGAAACTGTCGCTCAGCAAGCCGCCTGTCGAAAGATCGTGTAGGAACGTATTTGTCCAAACCAACGTGAATATGATCAATGCCGAGAAGAACGATGTCTTCCCCCATACGGCGATTTTTGGTGTATGTAATGTTGGCATTTGATCCTTATCCTAGCAAAAGTCCCGGCTGATGAATACTCTAAATAACGAAGTTTTCGCTACCAGGAAAACATAAGAGCAACGATTCGCTCGTTGCTCTTGCTGTCCAGAGTCGGATGGACTCAAAGTTATTGGGTTTGGAGCTCCAGTTTTTTGATTGGAGCGGAGGCTAGCTGACTTTTGGGTACCGTGATTGTGAGCACTCCATTTTTCAGCTGTGCGTCTGCTTTTTCCAGATCAACTTTATAGGGAAATTCCATGCGCTGCTCGAATCGCTGAGTGCAATGCTCCGCCGTCTGTCTTTTGGACTGGGCATCGCCTGCATCAGGCGACTCCATTTTTTTCTCCCCAACAAGCGTGAAACCATTGTCATTCAACTCGATGTTTAGCTCAGACTTCTCGTAGCCAGGGACTTCGACCCGAACTTTCAGAAGGTCGCCCACCTCAGATGTCTCCATTCTTGGACCGGCGAATGCCAGTTCGCGAGACATCGGAAATGAATGCATATCGTCCCAGAGTGACCCGAATTTCCGCATCATAACTGTAGGAATGAATTCGTCACTCAGAAGCCAGCCCGTCCAGCGATTATTTGAATCTTGCCGGTCAGGTGAGCGTGTTTCTGTCTGAACTCGACCGCTTTTGCTGTTTTCTTGTATTTTCGACGGTGTTATCTCCAGGTTTTTGCCTGCGGCAGGGACCGTCAAAAGGCAAGATGCCGCTGTGAATAACCCAAGTGAAATAGCGACCCTCATGAGTTTCCATCGAAAGTTTGGGGCGGCTATGTTTATCCGAACTCTACTCATAGAACCTCCCGTGATTGGACTAATCAACGCTTACTTCTATTTTTCTGGGTAGTGCGCGTTTGCTTTTCGGTAGGACCAGCTTGAGCACGCCGTTCTTCACCGTCGCCTGAATGCCCTCACGGTCTATCTCATTGGAGAGCGAGAAAACGCGCTTATAATCGCCGACACCGTATTCGGTATATGTTTGCGAAAAACCGCTGACTTCAGACTCTTCGACTCGTCCGTGGATTGTCAAAATGTTTTGTTCCAGGGTGATATCGATGTTGTCTTGCTTCACGCCAGGCATGTCAGCGAGAACTACTATCTGTTGGGTTGATTCGTAGATGTCCGCTCTTGGAACAAAGTATCTTCTTTCGGAATTGGTCGGGCGCTCCAGTTCTGCGTGTGCCGGCGTTTCGGATTTCTTGGTTTCTAACAATGCTGAAGACATATTTCTGTTTCCTCTCTAAAAAAAAACGGTGTGTTACTGAGAACTGACGCTGATTTTTCTCGGTTTATCAGCTTCTGCTCTGGGCAACTTGATTTCCAGAATTCCGTCGTTGAAGCGAGCTTTTACCCCGTCACCGTCCACTGTGAAGGGCAGTTGAAGACTGCGTGTGAAGTGTCCGAAACGACGTTCTTTACGCGTGCAGGAGTGCTCCTCCTCAAAGGTTTCTTCGTGTCGAGAACCGCGGATCGTCACCGTATCGTTCACCAGCGAGATGTCTACCTTCTCTGGTTCTACGCCAGGTATTTCAGTTCTAACAACCGCTCCATCTTCGGAGGACCACACGTTGATAGGTGGGAACTCGGAGTAAGATGACTCGTGATTTGTTAGCCAGCGATTTAATTGCATCTCCAATTGTTTCATGTCTCTGAGCGAACGATAAACGTCATGTTCAGCCAATCTCTGAAGCAACATGGATAAGTCCTCCCTTTGGAAAAACATCGCTGTTTAGAAAGAGAGCGCTAGATGATTGAAGTTCGATCTCTTTCTCAAGCCAGTGAACAGCAGTTGCTTTTGGCTTGTGGCAGCGATTGAAAATGTCACGTTTTTATTTTTATCGAACTTCAGTTTTGAGTCCAAATTTTTGCATCATTTTTTAAGAATTTTATGCTTCGAACCGGGCGTGGCCCGATATAACCTCGATCCTCATATATGCGATGTAGTTTGATCATGATTTTTTAGATGGGCGAATTCGTGACAATCTGATTGTTGCCGGAGAAATCGATGCCCTGTCCTGTCGACGATTGATTATTGAGGATAATCTTCTTGTCATTGGCTGTGAAGGTCGTTGGTCCCGCGGAGCCGTCGCTTGAAATGGCAGTTGGGTTTTCACCGAAGTAGGTTTGACCTTTGCCGTTGTTTACAACGATGATCTCGGCAGGAGGAGTGAACTCGCTTGGAACGGGGGTTGTTGGTTTCTTCGGCAACTCTCCGATTGCAAGAACTATATTTCCGGCTTTCTTGCCTCCGAAGGTTCTCATAGAACCTCCGTTAGCTGTCCAGATGGAACCAGTGGTGGTGCTTTTGGCTTGAAGTGTAATTCCACCGCTGGTAGCTATAATCTGTGAGCCGCTATTGCTGGAGATTCCTCCATTTTCACTTACTAGATTAACGCTGCCTTTGGTTAAGACCCGCACTGTTTGGTAGGTAATATTTCCGGTATTTGTTATGTCAACACCGCCATTCGCAGTCACATTTTGTCCTATCGGAATGCCTAGATTGGAAGAATCGTTGTTGATTGTCAGTGACGAATTTGTGAATGCATCTAGGGTCGTAGCCTGCGTATTCAGTGAGATCGAACCAGTGTCGGAGACGAGGCGAAGATTGTCGCCTGTGAGTACGACTCCTTTGGATGCTGAAATTTTCCCTTTGCCAGATGCCTCCAGCGAGACATTTGCCGAGTTGATGCTGTTCATCGCCAGCAGTGTGATGCCGTTTCCGCTTTCGATAGCTATTGAACCTCCCGCGGCGGAAAGAGAACCTTGAATTCCATTTTTTGGCGTCTTGGTACCACCAACGGTGAATGCCTTAGTGTATGCGGACGATAACTGGATAGTCCCACTGTTACCGCCATTGACTCCGTCGACGTTCAAGTCGCCTAGCACGACTAACTTTCCGACTTTGTTGGATGGTGCTGCTCCAGCCTTCAACGTTATATTACCGCCGTTGTGAGCCCCGGCACCTGCGGAAGATGCAACATCGATGGCGCTAACGTCGACTGTGAGGTCTCCGTTTACATCCACGGTTACAGAACCTCCGTTGCCGTTGTTGGGACCTGCATGAGCGCTCAATTGTAGATATGCTACCTCGCCCTTCGGCGTTTTTGAAGGAACGCCCAAGTAAGTAGGCTTAGTGCTCTGGTCCGTATAGCTTATGGAGCCGCCATTCCCGTTGTTTGCTCCGTTGGCGGTTATGACCAGCGGTGTGAGCGGCGTGCTCTGATTATTTGTGATTGAGTTTGCGCTGAGGGAGACCGTCCCACCGTTTGTGGTCGAGGAATTGGCGTTGATCGCATTAGTTGAAATGTCGAGATTCAAGTCTCCACTCGATGCTATGTTCAAAGTGCTTCCGTTCGTCGAGATACCACCACTAGTGGTGCTTATTGAAACAGCTGCATCCTGAGCGAGTGATGGTGTCGATTCATTTGCAGATATATTTGTAGAGCCGCTAATCATCAGGTTCGCGGAAGACAAACTGATCCGCCCTGCTTGTGTGTCAGTTGATAAACCTGAGCCATCGGAGGAAAGTGTTACTCCGCCGCCGCCGAATTCTAAAAGCCCGCTCGAATTGATGGTTATGCTTCCCTTATCGCCGAATTCAGAGACGATGCCGCTTATAAAAACACCACCGGTCCCGCTGTTTTCGATCAGGATGTCGCCGCCATTTTTTCCTGCCGTTATTGCACCGATTACCGTCAACTTTGTGATGTCTTCGTGACCGCGAACAGTAATATTACCGCCGTCAGCAGTGGGGGATGCTTGCGCTCTCAAAAGGTTCTGGGCTAAGACTCTTCCCGAGTCTGAGATGATGCTGATATCTCCTGCGTTGATCGTGCCACCACCAGGGGTGCCGTCAGTGATTACCGTCGAGGAGAGTGTGACTTGTGTGCCTCCGTGAATGAGGACATCTCCGCCGACGGTGGTTATACTCTGGTTGATTTGAATTCCGCCGGCGGGATTTATATCAGCTGACGGAACGATCGTGTTTCCCGATGTGATTGCTCCGGTCGTATCGAATGTCATCGATGTTCCGCTGCTGAATGCGGGCTGAGCCGTGGCGATTGTCACACCGCCATTGCTATTGGTGCCTCCGCTCGAGATCACCGCTGTGCCGATTGTGATTGCAGTACCGTTGCCACCGGCGATGATATTAATGGCTCCATTTCTTCCATTCTCTCCAACGCCACTGCTGTCTATTAGTCCGGCGCCTAAGTTGATTATCCCTTTATTTCCGTTGCTGTCTGCGTATGCTGCAATGGTGATGTCACCGCCCGCGGTGTCCTGGTTGGTTCCGTTCGACTCAATGCGCAAGTTGATTCCGCTAAGCGAGATGTTGCCACCTGTCGCCGACGCGCCATCAATCGTAACTGCTCCGGTGGCGGCTGTTCCTGGAACAGTAGTGGAAGGCGTTGTCCCGGATACGATGTTGGCTCCAGCGATGATCGTGATATCCTGCCCGACACCGTTAGCATCAACGGCCCGGATGTTATTAAGACCCGCGCGGAGAATGTCACTGCTGGCGATGATTGCCAACTTCTCGCCTACCGTAATGTCGCCTGTTAACGAGATGTCACCTGTATTGTAATAGGTTGGATCGCCGACCAGGCACTGCGTACCGATAGTCAACATATCGGTATTGGCGCTTACGTGTGCCGCTGACCCCGTGGAATTGACCACGCCTGTGAGCTGGTTGACGAATACGTCAGTTGTTCCCATTCCGGTGAAAAGATTGAGCTCGCGCGAAATCAGATCTCCGCCGTAGACGGTAGTATTGCCGGTCCCGCTGTAATCTCCGGAGCGAATATTAATTGCGCCATTCTGAGCGAGAATGGTTCCTCCTGCGTTTGTCACGCTCAAGTCACTATCAGCAGTGCCGCCTAGCGTGATATTTTGGTTTGAAATAATCGAGCCAGTGTTGTTTATCGCGCGACCTGCTGTAATTTCCAGATTGCCTGAGGCGGAAATCAAGCCTGCATTGTTGATATCACGGTCCGCATGCAGCGACAGGTTTAGTTGTTCAGCACTGGTTCTGATTGTTGCTCCACTGTTATTCGTGATATCTCTCGCCGCAATTCTTGCCGTATCGAATTGTTTATCTGTTGAAAAGGCGTTGACAGAACCAAAGTTGATCAAGTCATTTGTGACTCGAATTCCGTCTGAATGTTTTGAGAAGTCACCACTAGCGGTGACAAACTCAGGAATTACCAGCTGATTGGCTCGGATGGTTTTGCCACCATCATTAATACTATTGAGGCTGAATTCTCCTCCGACACCACGTCCGTTGGCGTCAATGTTAAGCCCCTGAGAACCTTCATTGAGTACTTGCTGCAGAGCGATGTACTCAGCGGCTGTTACGCGATCTCCGCTTGAGAGTGTTCTTTGCTCGCTCCCAACCTTGATGGAATGGGTTTCGCTGTCAATAAAGAGATTCTTGCCAAGAACGATCGAGCGATCGCTGGAGGTAAGGTCCAGTTCAATTCCGTTCACGACTGCTTTGGCGCGACCATTGTCGCGAATGAATGCCGATTGGTCGCTCAACTTCTGCAGTCGGTTTTCGATATGGGAATGTGTCGAGTTATTAGCTCCGAGTGTTTGCGCCGACGAGTTCTGTGAAATAGGAGAGTGCAGCGAGGGGACTGAATCAGTGACCGGTCGAGCGATGACGTCGCGATGAATCATCCGGCGAATTTCGCGATTGCTCAAACCTGGATTTGCTTGCTGCATTTGACGCATAAGACCGGCGCCGTCGCCGGCGTGAGCTGCCTGTGACAGGCATACACTGCCGGCCAGCATGAGCACCGAAATCAAAGGACGAACGGGCGAACTCATTTTATTCATGAACAATACTCTTGGTTAACCAATCCGCAAGGAGCGAATTAGGGAAGTCGCGATGGGATGCCTGCGCGTCTCAAAAGAGTATCGTATTTCCGTCGCTTGGATATTAACAAAATTAAGCTTGCGGAAGACTGTTTTGCGCGACGACTGGAGGCATCTGGTTTCAAGCGACTAGATTTTTTCTTATACGACCGTTGCCCAGGTGCCAGATAGCCGCATCAGTTGCAAACTGGTGAAAGTTTACGACGGCAAGTGTCAATCCAAGTGCTTCGTCGTAACCGGTAAGATCGACGAGTGATACCACATGGGGCAAGATGACGTAAACCGCACATCCAACCAGCACCGCCTTGCCAAACCAGTTGATCGCCGGCCAGTCCACAAGCTGCTTTGAAATTGTTTTTGCACTTGCATCGACCAGACCACGCTCACGAAGACTGTATGAGAGGTTCAGCGCCATGTACTGGCTTCCATGATACAGAGCCGGAATATAGAGCCAGAGCAGGACATTCATCGGTTTCTTGGTCAAACCGAGGGCTGCGATTGTTGCGAGCATCAAGAAGATTGGGGCTGGAAGCAATCTTTTATCGATAAACAGTTTGCGCACGATTGCGAAAACGAACACAACAGCCGAGATGCACATAAGCACCATGCTTACTTGTAAAACTGCCTGCGCTGCCAGGCTACCAGATGGTGCCATCCAAAAGGGTGTCGCAGCGCCGTAAAGAGTGTATGGCGAAAATGTTTCGTCGGTAAAGAAGCGAACTCCTGCGTGCAAGGAAAGCATTGTCATGAAAGCTCGAAAGCTCGCTTTTTCAAATCTGGAAACTGTGTATCCGCGCTTTTCGCAGTAAACCAGCGCAATGCCGTAGGTTTGCATCGCCCAGTGCCAGAAAGTGGTTACGAGGTAGACTGTGACCAGGACGCCTATGAGTTTCTGCATAAAAATTGCAAGCACGTACAGCGCGACGGCAGCGTATAGAAGTCTTGTTCTGTAAAACTTGAAAGCCTGCTGGTCGGACTCGCTGCCCCATAAACGGAAATAGGTCGCCACGTTGTGTGCATTGAAGAAAAGATGCTGAGAGACGATGATCACGGTCAGCAAGCCGATGTGGCGGGGGTCTGTCTTATCGAAGGGCAGTTCGCTTCCGAGAAGTAGTTGGTTGGCGAGGATCGCGAGCCAAACGGCTCCACCGGCGACGAAAAGATAATCGAGGACGGGATTCAGAACCCATGGTGACGGCTTGACGCCTTGAGGTGACGCGTCAGTCGACTGCTTAGTTGTGGCGGGATCGTTGGTCAAAATGTCGCCTGGTAAAGTTCAGCTCTCTATCCGTATGACTGCACCGGCATTCATTGCGGTTCAAGTATTGATCCGATTTGGGGGGTTGTTTTAACTCCTGTGCCCGTTTTTGAAAGATACCTTGCGCCTGGCTGAAAGTCTATTTTTTTCACGTCCACTTCACGCTGGCGAGATAAGGTTTTCGTATGGTCCCTTTTGGGGCATGATAAATGTGGGCTTTTTGTAGGCAAACGAATGGTCAGTAGCGCTTTTAACGACAACCGCGCCTTCCCGGAAATTCCGAGCGATAACGCCGACGCGAAACCCGCCGAGAAGGCTGATGCGCCATATCCGTGGGTAATCAGTCCGGTTCTCGATTTTGTGTTTATTTATGGTGGCGTTTTCTGGCTGATGTGCGTCATGCACGTGATGTTGTTCGGTTTTAATGCCGCGAATCTGGAAAATTTGAAATATCACGTCGGAGGACCGATAGATTGGGGCGTGTCGCAGTGGTGGGTGCTGATGGCGATGGTGACGCCCGTCCTCATCAATAACACTCACACCTGGGCGACCTACATGCGGATCTATGGCTCTACAGAGGATCGGGAGCGATTCAAGTTCTACGGCCGGTATTTGATCTGGGCTCCGTTAATTTTGTTTGTATCGGCGCTAATTTATCCGCCGCTCCAGGGGTGGGTTGTCTATGTGCACATGGGTTGGGTCTTTCAGCATTACACGTCGCAGACTTATGGCGTCGGTTTGATTTATTGCTATAAACGCAACTACGTCATGAGCGCTCGTGAGAAGCAAATCTACAAGCTATTGCTGGCGTCCATATCGGGCTATGTGATCACGCAACTTGCATGTATGCGCGAAGCAGTGCCCGCCGATATGTGGGGCGTTCCACTACCGTTTCTCGGCTTGCCGCGCGAGATACACACTGCGGCTGTTGGCTTTCTGATCGTGATGTCTGTGATGTTCACTGGCATGGTGATTGTTCACTACTTTAAACATAAGCGCATGATGCCGTTTCCAACATTGACCATGACGCTCGGTGTCGGGCTTCTCGGGATGGCGACTGATTATGGTAGTTTGATTGCCTGGCTCTGGGCTCCACCGTTCCTTCATGGAGCGCAGTATTGCCTGATTTCGCTATCATACTATTTGAAAGAAAAGGGACTACCGAACGGTTGGAGTTCTGCCGATATATCGAAGGCGTTGTTGACTAAGCCGGCGATCAAGTGGATGGCATGGGCGATTATCGGCGGCAATTTCATCTATGTTGTGATACCGCACATAATGGCGGACTTCGGATGGAGCTTCATGGCGATAGTTAGTGTTGTGCAGGGATGCGTAAACTTCCATCACTTCTTAACCGACGGCGCCATTTGGAAATTGCGTGACGCGAAAACACGGCAACTACTTATATCGTGACGACTTCTGTAAGAAATAAGGATACCTCGACACTGAAGGACTATCTGCAACTTCCGTTGATAGCTGTTTTCGTCGTAGCGTCCGTTGGAATGGTAGTCCCCGAAGTAATCGACTACATGCTCGACGAAAAGGCAAAGTCGTGGCCGACAGTCAATGCTTTGATTACAAAATTTGAGGCACCGATTACGGTATCACTGAAGGATCCATATTTTGATTGTCAGATTGAGTATAAATATACGATTGGCGATAAGGAATATTCAGGTGCTCGCCTATCCTACAGCAAGCGCAGTCCGCAGTTAGGATACGACATGGGCAGATTCGAGGAGAATCACAAACCGGGCGTCGAGGTCCCGGTTCATGTAGAGCCTGGTAATCCAGCTAATTCCGTCATGGAGCCTGTTGAGAATCCGGTAAACGTGATCTGTCACCTTATAGCCGTGGCTGTATTTTTTTCGATTGTTTATTTCGCTGCTTATCCGGTGATCGAAGAGGTTGCAGTTTCAAATCCAGAGGATGAAACGCTTGATACCGTTGTCGGTGGCACCACTGGCAGCGGTGATGACGAGAACCAGAGAGACAGTGGTGAATCAGGCGGTGTTGATAAAGAGTCTAGCGGTAGCGGTGGTGGAACTGGAACTGGTGTCACCGGTGATGGCGGTGATGTTACTGCCGAAAGTCAGAACTGACTAACACCCGAGCCGTCTTCGTCTATAAGCAGTTTTGCACTGCCTCCGCATCTCATATTTATTTGTTCTGCCAATAATTCTGCATCGACCGGTAAAAAGATTTCAGGAATTTTCAGCAGCTCGTTATCTCTGTTAAAAGGACTGTAGAACTTCTCAGCACGTAGCAATAGAAGGGTTTCAGGATCTTGCATTTTGCCGTCGAGAACTTTGGATACGAATTGATCAATTTTGTCTGAGTCGATCAAATTCACGCAAACGTAGGTCCCCAACTGTTTTTTTACGCGAGCGCTCCTAATGCATTTCCATGGAACTTGCTCGAAATTTCTGTAGCGGAGCCTAGTGGTTAATCCCTGAACAGTTAGTTCGACGATCGGACGTGTTTCGCTCTCTGTTTTTGAGCGCACTCGACTTACAAGGAAGGCAGTGTAAACCATAGAAAGAACAATAGCCGAGAGAACGCAGACGAACAGGGTGCCATTTGGAATCGCTGCGTTTCTGTACAAATCGTGAAGGAGAGCCCACTGAACGAGATATGCTGCTCCGGAGAGTATTACGAAACCGAAGAACGAGCACTTGCGCAAATAGCGATAGTATCTCTCGCGGTTGTAATAAAGAGCCAGCGGACCAGCGGGATCTTCAAGGCTCAAACCATGGACGGAGTCGAAACTTGGCTCTAGAAAGACTTCGTTTGAATTTAGTGTCATCCCAACAGTCCTATGGTGTCACAAACTATCTTAGCATCAGGAACTAGCTTGCCAGTAGTTTATACTCTGCAAATGATTTTGTTTCAGGTTTTCCCAAGGAACCATCGTGAGTGTATTGATGAATAAACGAAGAAAGCGGGCTACTGCAATTCTGCTCGCTGCTGGATTACTTGCGGGCGTAAACACGGGTTGTTTTGCCGCTGGCCAAACTACATCTGTTCAAGGCAAGTCAAAACTGAACTCGAACAGCGAAAAGCACGTGAAGGTCAATGCCGGTTCCGGTTATTTAGAGGTGGCAATTGACACAGTTGAGTTGATGGCACAGAAGGCGATCGATGATAAGACTGTCGTTGGAATGGCTGTCGCGGTGGTCAAGGACGATAAGGTCGTTTATTCCAAAGGGTTTGGCCTCCGTGAGGCCGGCAAGGATGCGAAAGTGGATGGCGATACTGTTTTTCAACTGGCGTCGGTTTCAAAACCGATTAGTTCCACCGTGGTTGCGGTGCTAGTCGGTGAAGGCAAAATCAACTGGGACTCGAAGATTTCAGATCTCGATGCGGGTTTTGAAATGTCTGAACCCTGGGTGACAAGGGAGATCACGCTGCGTGATTTGTACGCTCATCGTAGTGGGTGGCCGGAACATGCGGGTGATTTGTTGGAAGATATTGGATACAATCGCGAACAAGTGTTGCACCGTATGCGGTATCAAGAGCCTGAAGCGAGTTTTCGCTCGCATTATGCCTACACCAATTTTGGTATCACGGAAGCCGCCGTTGCGGCCGCAAAAGCTTATGATACGACGTGGGAAAAGGCATCTGAGGAGCGCCTATACAAGCCGTTGAAGATGAACTCGACGAGCTCCAGGTACAGCGATTTTGAGGGACGACCTAACAGAGCGCTGAATCACGTTTCCATTAACGGAAATTGGGCGCATAAGTTTCAACGCCAACCTGATGCTCAGTCTCCGGCAGGTGGTGTGAGTTCGTCCGTTAACGACCTGGCGCAGTGGGTTCGCTTACAAATGGGTAAGGGCAAGGTTGATGGTGTGCAGGTTGTAGACGCTGCCGCATTGGCTGAAACGCATAAGCCTCATATGATGACGTCCTACAGTCCGTTGAATAATTTGCCCTGCTTCTACGGGCTGGGTATGAATGTCAACTATGACGAAAAGGCGCGTTTGCGCCTAAGTCATTCGGGCGCGTTCGCGATGGGGGCGGCGACAAATGTTTCCATGGCGCCTGAGCAGCAAGTGGGAATTGTAGTCTTGACCAATTGCTACCCAATTGGCTTCGCCGAGGCAGTTGGAAGCACATTTATGGATGTGGCACTGGATGGCAAATCGAGCCGCGATTGGGTCGCTCTATACAAGAAAGTATTCGCGGACCCGACAACTCTGGGATTGAATCCGGACGCGACTGATTATGGGAAGCCGCCGGCAAATGCGGTGGCGCCCATGGCTAACGACGCTTACGTTGGTACGTTTGCGAACGAGTTTTTCGGTGACGTTTCTGTTGCTACTAAGGACGGTGCTCTCGTAGTTAGGCTTGGTCCGAATGAGAGCGAACGGGCTCTGAAGCACTTCAATCGCGACGTCTTTTCTTTTGAAACCTTTGGAGAGAACGCGTCCGGTTGGACTGGTGTAACATTCACGGTGGGCGCCGATGGCAAAGCCAGTTCAGTTCAAATTGAAGCGCTGGATATTCACGGTCAGGGGAAGTTCAATCGCAAGAAATGAGTAATAGAAGTTAGCCCTCGCGCTAATAGATGAATGGAGGGCGACTTCGTGGATGGGCTGTTAGAAAAACTTGCAATTCGCTTGCCGATTGTTCAAGCTCCTATGGCTGGTGTCTCTACGCCGGAAATGGCGGCGGCTGTTTCAAACGCGGGCGGTTTAGGTTCTATTGGAATAGGAGCGCAAACCGCAGCCCAGGCGCATGACACCATAGCAGCTACCCAAAAATTGACGTCCAACTCAATAAATGTGAACGTGTTTTGCCACCAACCGGCTTCTTCGGATTCTAGTCGCGAATCTGCATGGTTGGCTTATCTTGCCCCGTTTTTCGAGAGGTTTAATGCTCAGCCCCCTGCTCGATTGACCGAGATTTACAAAAGCTTTCTTGTTGATGATGACATGCTAAGTGTCTTGTGTGAGTTGCGTCCCAGAGTAGTTAGCTTTCACTTTGGCTTGCCTGAGCAAAGCCGAATAGAGAAGTTGCAGGAGAATGGAATCGTACTGCTTGCGACAGTTACCAACCTGGTGGAGGCGCTTGAAGCGCAGGAAGTTGGCGTTGATGCAGTTGTTGCTCAAGGCTTCGAAGCTGGTGGACATCGAGGTGTGTTTGATCCGGATGCAATCGATGATCAGATGGGTACCCTTGCATTGACTCGCTGGCTAGTTGCCAATCTGGATGTGCCCGTAATTTCGGCAGGCGGTATCATGGATGGTGCTGGCATTGTGGCTTGTTTAAATCTTGGCGCTGCCGCTGCGCAACTTGGTACTGCATTCGTAGCTTGTCCTGAATCTGCTGCCGATGATTTTTACAAGGGGGCACTCTGTTCGGAAGCCGCGATGCATACAACGATGACTCGCGCGATCTCTGGAAGACCGGCGCGATGTCTAGCGAATGTTTTCACCGCGATAGGAAAGGAAACGGTTTCTTCCTCGATACCGGACTATCCGATTGCCTATGATGCAGGGAAGGCGTTAAATGCCGCAGCAAAGAAAGCTGGCGAAGGCGGATACGGAGCGCAGTGGGCTGGGCAGGGAGCGCCTCTATCGCGCCCGCTCCCAGCGTCCGAGTTGATTGCGTTATTGGAAAGTGAGATGAATGACGTGCTCAAGCTCCAGTCCAGCATTTAGCTCTCGATTGCGGTTTTTCTGGCGATGGTTTGGTTTTGAAATCGCCTAAATATGGTTCAATCTATTAGTAGGCAGCGTTTCAGTTACAAGCTGCCTGGAAGCAGACGGTAGTTGGTTCAGACGTAACGGCTCATGATTACGTGGGATTCCGGAAAGGTATTTCGTAAGCGAAGCACTGTGGTGGTGGTCGCTCTCTGCGGCGCGATTCTAAACAGCCAGGGCGCTTTCGCAATCGATGATAAGGATTTGCCCTCTTTCTTAAGACCGACCAAGACTGAAGAAAATGAGAGTGCAAAGGCTGACGAGATGTCTGATGCGCCGGAGGAGAAACCTTCAGAGAGGCGCGGAAAGAAAAGAAAGCGACTAAAGTCGGAAGACTCCCATGCTGAGCGGTCTTCCAGGAAAACAGGAGAGCCTATCGAGTCCGGTTCCGGTAGCGCGGAAGATGTTTCATCCGATAGAAATGGCTACGAGTCTGAGTTAGGGGCGGCATCACGGCCCGTAATGACTGCTGATCCGATTGAGACCGCGGCTGCCGGATCATCATCGAGACCGCCTTTGCAGGGTTCCGCTGAGGTGATGGAGGTAATTCTGGATGAACAACCTCTCTTCAAAGAAGCTCGTGCCTCAATCGAAAAGGAGGATTACGGCAGGGCGATTGGATATTTGCAGCAACTGGAAGCGCAGTTCGGCGAGGGCTACGAGCCGCTCAAAGCGGAGTGCATGTACTACGAAGCCGGCTGCCATCAGAAACTAAGCCGCCAGAATGCAGCAATGGACACGTATCATAAGGCGTTCGAATTGTTCGAAAAATATGACTCGTCCAATCCATTGAAGGGTAAAGCCTGGAATGATTATTTTCGCTTGAAGCATCCGACAAAGCTCCAGGGAAATGTCGCAGAACAGGCTCCTTTAGGTATTTTGATGCCGCAGCGGGCGCAAATTGCAATCGATCCGAACGCTGTCTTGGAAGTTAGGGACAATAATCGCGATATTCCTGTGCTCGCTGTGAATGATAAGGCGGTTCTACCGCTAATCGTCAAAGAATGCTTTTCGGACATGAATTGTTTGGAAACCGCTGAAATCGGTTCAAACGTAACCAACGCAACGCAGCGCTGGATGCCGCTCATGGTCTACGGTAAAGCAGCAGCGTTCGGCATGAATAGTTCTGGTACGGGACATCCCGCGTTCAAAGCCAAGGTGAACGGCCGCATGTACACGTTTGATGTCGTCCTCCCGAATATGGGGCAAGGCCTGCGAAAAATTTTGCTTGTGACGAACATGGAGAAGATATGCGCTGTCGATGTCGATTCTTTTGATACCTGGCTTTTGCGGATGACAAAGGCCAAGGATGGCAGAATTTTGACGGCTCGCTGGTTTAAGCTGACGCATATTAAACCGCATGTGCCTGTCGTTTCCCCTGCCGCGAATCCGCAGCAGCTCCTTCATCCCAATAGCAAAAGAAACTGGTGAGGGTTTTCCGTCCAAATGTATGAAAGGACAGTCCTTCGACCGTCCTTTCATTTATCGCGTGGTGCTAAGGTCGCGATTTAACCTGTGCGCTTAATCACTGGGGTATGATTTATGAGCGCGTGCGAAGTGTTCGATTACCGGTCAAAGCCCGCCTCCGAGACCTCCATAGTTGTTTATGATGAATGTTCCGACTAGGTGAGCGGCGATTGGTGCCACCAGAATTAGTATCGCTGCTTTCGCGAGGCGTTGGTTGCTGAGCGGTTTTTTCCCGTTTACAAAGAGAAATCCGACGATGCAAGCAATAACAAATGTCAGAGCGGTCGCAAACCGAGAGATATCACGGGCGGTATCATAGCCGAAATCCGCAATCTGACCGATTTCGTTAGTCTGTCCATAGCGTGGATCGACGGGAGCCCCTACCAATCCTCCTCCTCCAAGTGTCTGCGGATGGACGTAGCTAAAGACCTTTTGTCGATTCAACTCGAATTCTCTTTGTTGTTTATCGTTTTCGAAAACGATGGCTCCTGTCGCTGGGGTCACGATGCGGTAGGTTGAGGCCAATGCTATTGCTGTGCCGTCTTCATCCTGATTGATTAGTCTCGACACTTCGTCACGTGCCCACAGCGCTGTAATTTGATTGGCAATCGTTGGATCTGCAATTAGAGTCTGAGGTTGTGCGGTCGTAACTGAACGCTGCAACACCATCGAAGAAGTTCCTCTATCTAAGCGGGAAATGAAAGTCGTCAGTTCCTTTCCGCTATGCACTGTGACTGATTCGATTGTTAGTTGATTCGAAACATCATCATTGTCGATCGAGTCGAGGAGTGCGTTTGGCTCTTTGATTGCGTTGTGGTTGACATCACGTTCCGACCTGGCAGGCGACATGCGCAAATCATACAGTCGGACGGGGTTGACTAGATCAAGTGCCTGTTTCTCCTGCGCACCGTAGGACATAGCCTGCGGACCGTGAATCCATACGACGGCGCTGGCTGGCTTCTCTGCCGCTACCTCAAGAGCTTCTCTAAGTTGATTTCGGTTGTCCTGACCTCCGATGAATGCGTCCTCCGTGAGTTGAGCTAACGCTTGGTGTCGCGATTTGGGGACAATCTCTATTGTGTCTTGGTCTTTCTTGCTTTGTTCATGAACCAAATAAACTTTTGGATTCAGTTTCTGAGGAATGCTGCTGAGGAGCTGCTTTATTGGCTCTATATCGGACTTGAGTGCGTCAGACATGTCGATAACTATTGACAAATTGCGGACTGCGCCGGCTGAGACCTTCTGGATCTGTTGCACTATGTATCTTTTACTTGGGGCGGTTACGTCCGGAACGGTCACCACCTGTGGTGCATCAGGGCGTCTCACTTTTATCGACTTCATGCCCTTCAAGTTATCGTTAATCTTCAAAATTCCATTGAGTACATAATGGTTCGATTGCTTGGAACAGGTGACTCCCGGAATTTCTTCTGCAAGCATCTCTCCTGATTGCAGCGTGAAACGGTGGCGCTTTGGCTGAGAGAAATTGCTGCTCACGATGCGAGGTAAGCGCATGCTAGCTGCGTTCGCTTCAGTTGTCGTCAGGGGAAGTTTGAAACCAATCCTGATTTTCATATCTCGACCTTCGCCAGGAACCGGGAAACAGCGAACCAGAATTTTATCCTCTGCCAACATTTTGACAAGAAGTGAATCGCGTCGTGTGTTTACAATGTCCTCGGAAGCAGCCGTGGTCCGTCCAGCCGAGGCGAAAATTGCTTCTCGTTGTTTACCGTCCACCCATAGTGTCGCCTGCGATACCACGGCACCAGGAGGAAGTTCTAATTCAGCGCGTGCCTCTTGCTCGGTACCGGTTGCGTTGTGAAGAACAAGCGTCCAGCTCAAGTCTCCCGAGAGGCTTGCGGGATTCATATTTCCGGTCAACTGGGATTTCGCCAGCGCCAAGCCACTGATTTCGCTTCCGACATATTGATTGTAAGGCTGTGCACTGTCCTCAAAGCGCGAGAGCTTGAATGGTTTACCTGTAACTCTAAAGTATAAGTTGCGGTCCAAATCTGTTGCCGCATCGAATCCGCGGTTGGGAAGCAGCATCTCTGCAAGTGCGAAACCGCTTGTGGGACTTGATGATGGACGGAGATCTTCATCGGTAGCTAATTTGCGTAAGCTCGCGATCGCTTCGATTTGTTTTTCTGTAGAACCGTTTTTCGCGTCGGACACTAGCGATTGAACATAAATTGATCGCCCCATCGGCGTGAGGACAAACAGCAGCGCAAGTAGTCCACCAAGAATCGAAAAGGTTGTTGTGATGCGGCTTATATTTGTTTCGGTTTTTCTCCAGAGTTCGATGTTTAGACAAGTGGCGGCAAATAGCAGGGCTGGGGATGCGCAAAGAAGCAGCATCCATCCTAATTTGCAGGATGGAGCGCCTGTCGTAACGAACATAGACGCTATCCAGATTAGTGTCCACGAAGCTGAGAGCCCGAGCGCGAGACCGTTCATAAGCCCGACCACGCGCGGATGCGCGATGTAGCGTTTTCGGACAGAACTCCAAACTGCAAAATTAAAGAATGGAACAATCAATAGAAGCAGCAACTTCCCCACAAGTTCAACCATGTTGCCTGGAGGCGAGGTTGCTAGAGAGAAAACGCCATAGCTCAGAAGACTGATGCCAGGAATAATAACGCCAAGCGTAAGAACAAAAACGCCTTCGAAAGGAGGGGCGAATGCATCATATTCTTTGTTCGCTCGGAATAAGAAACGCTCGGCAATTACGTGAAATGCGACAGCCAAAGCTGACAAGATCGTAAATGCTGCGAGAAAAATAACTGGTGTTTTCAGCAAACACACTGAGGTTGCGAAAAATATCGCGATAATTGAAAGGTACAGTGACGGCTCTTTGAAAATAGTTTGCTTGCCGCCTTCGTAGCCACTGATCTTGATTTCCGTGATTTCTAGATTCTCTGATGCTTCAGACGGGGTGTCAGGCTCTGATGGCTTGTCTATTGTGGTGGTCATTGAATATCCTCCAAATCGGAGTGAGAAACGAGGGCGCGAGTATGCCAACGCTCGATCATTTTGAGATCGGGCAAAAGCCGCACTTAGAGCTAATCTCTAAGCGTCAAATTTGAGGTGGGTGTTTGCATTATGAGTCCTGGAGGCATGTCTCGCAAGTCCGCCGCTGCGAGCCTAGTCGTATAACCCGCATGGCCAGAGAGGTTTTGCGAAGTCTATTCGCGCCTTGACGCGTGATTACACGATGGGCGTCGTCGTGTAATCACTACTGATCGAACGTTGTTTGAATCGGACCGGAAGCGTTACGGATTTCTTGAACATGAGCACAAAATCATAAGTCGTTCAATGCCGCTGTGAACTGGCAATCGGGCTTAACAGATCACATACCCCACACAATTTATTGATAAAGGAACGCGATCCTCTTTAATACTGCTACGCAGTTTGGTAGTATGTCGAACCTCTGCTGGTTGGTGTTTTCGCAGATTAATATGTTGCAGTCTTCTAAAGCTTATACGCGTAGCAACTATCAACAGTCCGATCGGGTCGACTCTTCAAAACGGTCGGACCTGAAGCTCATGAGTTTGATTGTTGCCGTTGGCTGTTTGATGTTTTTACCGGGGCTGGGCGCGACCGGGATTTTGAACACCACCGATGCTTACTATGCGGAAGCTGCGCGGGAGATGTTGAATCGTGGCGATTTCATCACGCCCTATTTAAACTACCAGCCGTATTATTTCAAACCGATTTTGACCTACTGGGTGATAATCGCATCCTACCTCACGTTTGGCATAAACACCTTCGCTTCGCGTCTGCCATCGGCCCTCTCCTGCATTGCAACCTCGCTTGCAATTTTCTCTCTGACCAAAGCTTTCATTGGACGCAGAGCCGCTTTGATGGCAGCTCTTGCTCTGCTGTCTATGCCCTTAGTATCCGTGGTTGGTCATGTTTCAATTCCGGATACACCGCTACTTCTTCTCACGACGGTTTCCAGCTTGCTCTTGCTCGGCGCCCTCATACGTGGCGACAGCAAGGGTTTGATTCCAGCTTACGCATGCCTGGGTCTGGCAATGTTGAGCAAAGGACCGCTGGCGCTCGCGTTTGTTGGTGCGTGCGTGGGCGGCTTTCTCCTCGTAAGCAGCCGGTCCCTCGATCATTTTAAGCAGAGACTTCTGTCTCTTAAACCGATTCTCGCCGTTGCGGTATCGCTTCTGGTGGCACTTCCCTGGTTTGCCGCCGTGCATTTGTCATCTAACGGAGCTTTCACGCAATTCTTTTTCATTCAGCAAAACTTTGGGCGACTGTCCGGGCAGTTTCAATCGCACAATAATCCGGCATGGTTTTACATTCCCTATCTGGCTGGTGGCTTTCTGCCATGGCTTCCAATGCTGCTCAGTGCGCCAGTAATTCTCCGCCCTCGATTCGAGAAGCGTCTGTCGGACAGCCCGCGAGTACAAATGACCGTAGCGTCGCTGTGCTGGTTGTTTGGAACGCTCGGGTTATTGCTTGTCTCGTCCTCGAAAGTCGCCCACTATTTGCTTCCAATCGCCTCTCCAATCGCAATTTTGAGCGGATTGTATTTTGACGCTGTTCTAAAACTCGGCCGACGCCGATTTGTTCTGTGGGTGGCACCGGTTATGGTGCTTGCTTGTGTCGGTAGCCTTTTCGCGTTCCCTCGCCTATTTGAAAACGAGGGGCAGTTGCAAACCCTCGCTTCAGTTTTTGTTTCTCTGCTCATAGTCGGCTACACCGCATATGGTGCGTTTATCTACAAATCTCAAATGCGGCTTGGCGTGGCTCTTTTGTTTGCCTGGAGTTTGCTCGACTGTGGATTGTTGGTGCCGGTTGCGATTCAGCAGACCTACCGCCGTGCTAACGAAGAGTTTGTTTCTCTCGTAAAGCAAGCCAGTAAGGACAAGAATTCAGTAATTGCCGTTCGCGCGAATGACAGCGCTACCGCCGCTTTCTATGCGGGCAAGAAGATTTACGAGATTGAAGGACCGTTAGATTGCAAGAAAATTGTGGACACCACCCAGGGACCGCACTACTTTATTTTTGATGATAAGACGAATTCTCTTTTGCATCCATTTATCCCGGGGTCTCCTCGTGTAATCAGTACGGATGGTAAATGGAACTTGATCCTCGTTGAAAACGACTCAGCATCAACTTCTTCAAACTGACCCCTTCTCTTTGTTTTGGTTTCGTGTTTACCTTTCGTTGACAAAGGCGAGTTTCGCTCAGATACTGAGAATATGAACAAAGCAGCACATCGCAACTCGTCTTCCTCGTCCCCATAGGACGCGGGAGTTTGTTCATCTAATTGTGTTATTGAACAAAGAAGCCCGCTTTAACCGAAAGCGAGGCTTTTTGCATTGTAGTGCCTCGCGTATCATTGGAGGTACTATGATTGATTTGGAAGAAGTAAAACGACAGCAAGCTAATTATCGAAAGGCGATTCTCAGCAAGCGAATTCCGCTCGATTTCGACACTCTTTTGCGGGTCGCAGAGGAGCGGAGGACCGCTCGCCGAGTCGTCGATGATCTCAGGCGGGAACGCAACAAGATCACTGCTCTGGTGGCAGCTGGAACTGCGCGCGCAGAGAACATCGAGAAAGGTCGTGCTGTCGGTGAAAAGCTAAAGGCGGAGGAAGCGCAACTGTTTGAATTGGAAAAAAGCTATCGCAAATTAGCGGCGCTCTTGCCTGGAATTCCGGCTCCGGAGGTTCCAGAGGGTGAAACAGATGCGGATAACGTAGAAGTCAGAAAGCACGGAATACCAAGAGTCTTTGATTTCGAGTTTCGAGATCATCTGGAGCTGACCGCGTTGCATAAGATGGCAAACTTCGGTGGTGCCAGAGAAATTGCGGGTTCAAGAGCGTATGCGCTGATGGGAATTGGAGCGTTGCTTGAAAATGCCGTTCTGCAGTTTGCTCTGACCCACATTGTGAAGAAGGGCTTCACTGCGGTTCTTCCGCCGTTGTTGGTGAACGAAACCGCAATGTTCGGTACAGGATATTTTCCTCTCGGAGAGGACAGTGCCTATCATCTCGAAAAGGACAATCTATTTTTGACCGGCACCTCAGAGGTCGGCGCTGTCGCGATACATGCGAATGAAACCGTCAATCAAGTCGATTTTCCACTGAGGTATGTTGGAATTTCGCCGTGTTTTCGCCGCGAGGCAGGTGCAGCAGGACGAGACACCAAGGGCTTTTATAGAGTGCATCAGTTTCAAAAAGTGGAGCAGGTTGTCTTTTGTTCAAATGATCCTGAAGTATCACGTGTGGAGCATGATGCGCTTCTGCAAAACGCCGAGGAGATTGTGCAAGCTCTTGAGCTTCCCTATCGCGTGGTGGCAGTTTGCACAGGTGACATGGGGCTTGGTCAAGTGCGCAAGCATGACATCGAAACATGGATGCCCAGCCGAAATAGCTACGGCGAAACGCATTCATGTTCAACCTTCCATGACTTTCAGGCTCGTCGTTTGAACATTCACTATCGCGATGCCGATGGTAAGAAACACTTCGTGCATACGTTGAACAATACCGCTATCGCCTCACCTCGGATTTTGATAGCTCTCCTTGAGAATCATCAAAACAAAGATGGGACCATCAATGTGCCGAAAGCGCTCCGACCATATCTGGGTGGGACGGAATTGATGGAGCCCTAGTGTATGACGCGCCGATAACAATCAAGGGTGCTGAGGTTTGGGCTGTGATCCGCAGGGGCGCGAATGCGCGCCGACGGTCACGGCAGGGGGCAGCTACTGCATAAGCGAACCCAGGAACGTTAGAAAAAGCAAACCGCCACCAATGACGATGGCAACCCAATTCATCACAGAGAACTTGGAGTTGGGTTCGCCTTCACTCGTTGTCGTTGCCACGCGGTTAATCAATTGAATTGCAGGAAGCAGAGCGATGAAGGCAAACGTTGAAAGGTGGGAAATCGGCTCCGGTGCTTTCCAGGTGAGAGTGACGATGATCCAAGCGGCAGCCAGCATTCCAGCAGGCATAGTATTTATGACACCTCTGTCGTTTGCTACTTGTCTGATTTCTTTCAACAGTTCGTATATAAAAACGTACGCAAAGAATGCTCTCCAGAAGGAATGTAATTTGCGACCTGTTCGTTCGCTGATAAGCTGCCAGTTTTTGTACTGCCAAAAAAGTTCGTAAAGTCCAAATGTGCACATGGACATCACAATAAATTTCAATGGCGAGACACTGAAGAACAAACGTCCATTATATAGTTGAGGTTCAAGCGTGCCCTCCTCTCTCGATGATTGGCTTGTTTTGAGCTTTTCGCTAACCTTTTGTTCTTGCTCGTTGTCCATGGTGGTGCCTGCTGATTTGATTTGCGTTTGGGACATTATATAAGTGTGCGCTGAAAGAGAATGTTTGATGTTCGTGCTCGTGAATGTTTTCTTCCTCATATATAGCCATGTCTCGGTGCCATGTTCCGACGAGCCGCCTGACCACGCATCGCCGAGAGCTGATATATAAGGAACACACTTGGCGTGTCGCTAGTAAGTTTTCTGAGCGTAAGTCTATTTCATTGAATGAACGCTGAAGGATGTGACCAGATGTGCACCTTCGCGATCGGCGTGTGATCGGAACAAAAAACAAGCCTGGTAATGAAAAATGACATTCCTATTCGCCGATCGAGTAATTGCGTTAGAACGCTGGAAATTCCCAGTGGGTAAGGCTTTTGCCGCGCTTGTTGGATTCTCGCGCAATTAATATTGCTTGCTGGGATCCTTCAGAATCCGAGTACTTTAGAGGTCAAGATATATGCTGTTGCCAATTGTAAACGAGAAATTTTTCAGAACCAATTTTGATAAATCCAACAAGGGCTCAGAACAAATAGACGAAAGTTTTTTTGAAAAGGCAATTTGAATCCTTCGCTTGACGACCGGTGGTAGGAAACGGTTTAACAGCGTGTTATGTTTTGCAGCGAATTAGACGGCGGTATTCTCGAGATTCCGCCGCCCAAAAACCTTTTGATTAGCTCCCGGCGACGGGAGCCTGATTTGTATTGGCGTACTAGTCGCCGAAATCGAAGTGACACCTTAGAGGATTGAAAATGAGTAAGAAAGTGGTGCGAAGTCGGGAATCCTACATCAAAAACTGGACCGCAGCTATCTGGGGATCGGTGATGGTCGTAGCGTCTGGAGCCGCAGCTCAAGCCGAAGACCATCAAAACTTCAGAGATTTCCGCGATGCGAATCCCGGTTTCGATCGTCATACGCTTCGTCAGATGTATCGCGCTGAGTTTGGTCGTGGTGGCGCAGGTGGTGCTTCAAACGTTCCTGACGCCGGCACCTTTAACATCATGCCGGTACCGAATGTACCTTCGACCAGTAACGTCACAATCACAGAGTCGCGCGGCAAGTGGGCTAACCGTCTCGAACGCAATAATGGCGTCATAAAGCAATCCGTTCAATCTAATGACAGCGGCAAGCTGGTGACACTGAATGGCGGCGTCAATCTCGACCTCACGTCACAAGCACGCAATATCACCCTCGGACAGAAGCTGTTCAGTGGTGTTTCATCAATTGAAATTCAAGTTGGCGGCGAAACCAAAACTCTCACTGCTGGTTCACAAGTCACGGCAGCCGAGTATATCGCTGCAAAACAAGTTCTCGCAGGAACCGCTCAGAAAGTTGCAATCAGCTCTAACGGCGTTGCGACTGGCGGTGAAGTCGACCTTTCCGCTATCACCTCTCGCGGCGACGTGATGAGAGCATCCGACCTCGTCGTTCCGGTCAATGTCACCACACTCGGTGACTTCTCAAAAGGTTCCGAATTCAAACTTCAAGGTGACTTGAATAACTTTGGTACCGTTCATGCTCTGGACGGTTCCGGTAATGGACGCGGTGGCACGATTAGAGCCGTTGATATCAACAACAATGCAAACGCTTTGATCTCATCCGACGTTGATCTCACGCTACGCGCAGACGGCCAGCTCACCAACCTCGGCAACATTACTTCGAATGGCAGTTTGACGTTGACTTCTAGCAACGTCACTAACCGCGGCAGCATATCCTCCGCTAAAGACGTCAATTTGAATTCGCCGACCGGCGCTATGAATGTTGACAGCGCAGGTGGCACTATCTCCGCTGCCAACAATATTAATGTCGATGTGAACGCTGACTCGACATTGGCAGGCGGTAACTACCTCAGCCAAAACCTGAACCTGAATGCTGGTGCTGGAACAATCACCGCCAATCTGGACAATGTGACCGGCACAGTCAATGGCACAGGATATGCGGTTCACTTCGCATCGCAATCCGAGACTTTGAACCTGGGCGACCTGAACTTGATCGATCCCACGTTCTACAACATTGGAAATATCAATTTCACCGGTGACGTGATAGTCGCTGGAAACGCGTTGACTATCATCGCGACCGGCAACATCACCGAGTCTGTGGTGGGACCGTTTACAGTGAGCACCGCCAATGGAGCCGGCAATGGTGGCGACCTCACAATGATCGCTGGTGCGAATATCACAGCTGCGGGTGGTCCGGGTAACAACACCGTAGGAGCAGGTGCTCCTACACAAGTCACCTTCAATGAAGGTTCCATCGGCGGAGGAAGCATCCTTCTTAACGAAGTCCAACTCAACACGACAGGTGCTGGCGGTGGTAATGGCGGAAACGTCCTCCTCGCTGCGTTTGCTGGCACCACAGGTGGTTCCGGAAGAGTTGATCTCGGTGTCGGAGTTTCCACTATTCAAACTTCTGGAGACGCCGGTGTCGGTACAAACGGTAACGTAACAGTCATTGCATCGAGAGGCATAAATCTTGGCGGTGCGGGTAGTTCAATAAATGCTGACGGCGGACTTGCTGGAGCAGGAACGGGCGAAGTCCGAATCACTTCCGCTCAGCCTGTGACGGGTGGACCTGTCACGTATGCTGCTGACGGAAGTCTTGTGTCCGGTCAGGTCACAGCTGGAACAACCTTGACCAATTTCACTGTGAACGTACCCAGCATTACGGCCAGTGGAATTGTCAGAGTGGCTTCCGGCGGCGACGTCAATGTATCTGACATCACTACAAGCGGACCTCTCGCTAACGTTGTGCTCTTGTCAGGTGTCGACCAGTTTACGCTTGCGCCTACAAACCCCTCGGCGAACCTGACCATAAACGGAGATGTAACCGCGAATGGTGCTGGTAGCCAAATCCTTGCTGCTTCCGGAAACAACCTCAGCACCGTCGATGGTGCTGACTTAGTTGCTGATGGCAATATCGGTTTCGTCGTTGGCGGCAATTTCAGCCAACTCGGAGCGATATTTGCTCAAAACGGCGCCGTCAATGGAACCGTTGATGGTGACTACACACTCGGCACTGACCTGCTTGATTTTGTCGCTGGAGCGTCCGGCGTGACGGTCGCCGTGAACGGCGACTTGATTCAATCCGCAGTCATCGAGGCTGGTGCTGGGGCTAGCCTGGACGGTAGCGTCAACCTTCTGATCGGTGGAGACTACACTGCGACGTCGGCAGCTGCCAGCGTGCTGGCTGGACAAGGTGATCCCGGTTATGTCGGCACTGTGACAATTTCCGCTCAGAATTTCTCAACGGCATCAGGCTCGACCATCAGAGGTCGTAACGTCACGCTGACTTCGGATAGCACCAATTTCGGTTCTTTCAATCTCAACGGTCTGGTCGACGCTAATGGAACCGGTGCGCAAGGCGTATTGACCTTGACGCAAAACGGTACTGTTCAAACGGACATGACTGATACGAACTTCTCGGGTGGTTTGCAGTCACGCCAACTGACGATCAGCAACAACACTGGTGGCAACATTCAGTTCCTCAACAACACGGCTACTTCATTCGACTTCAACAACGTCACGGCTAATGCTGGTGGCGACATCACGTTCATTGAAACCACGCTCGATGGTGATGGAAGTATCAACTTCACAGGTTCCAGCTTCGCTGGTGGTTCGTTTACCGCACTTGTCGATACTGACCTTTCAACCGATATCGCTTCGATAGTTGGCGGTTCCTCGGGTGAACTCAGAAGCAGCAACGGTAACATCGGTTCGACCGGCAACTTCTTCGAGACAGATTTCGGAAGTATCATCGTACAAGCACTGGGCGGACCATCGCCGACTGCGGGCAACGCTTACATAGGCGGCGCGAACGGTTTGAACTTCGCCGGCGGCAATTCGCAAATTACGGCTGATCTAGCCGCAGTTGCGCTCACCGGGGATATCACAACGGACGCGACTTCGACTGTCAGCGTCGGTGGAGCTGCTGATTTGGCAGCTCAAGTCGGTAACATCGGTACTGGATTGCTGAACCCATTCCGTATCGACGTCGGTACCGGAGTTGGACAAGGCGTTCTTGCAAATGCATCGGGCGATGTGTTCCTCTATGACGCCAACGGCGCTGCTATTGCAAATGGAAGCGCTGCAACTTCGACAGCAGGAGGAACCTTCAGCTTCGTAGTCGATGGTGACCTCGCTGTCAGGAACAACGTGTCTGCTTCCACTGGTGACTTGATTCTTCAAGCAAATGCTGGTGGTGACTTGACGCTAGACCCAACAGTTCAAGTCAGCGCCGCAGGTGACGTAAACCTCGCTGGAACAAACATCTCTGGTGGCATCGATACTCTGGTCTCAGGTAACAACCTCACGGTTGAGCTCTCCGGACTGGGCAACATCTACACCAATGTGAATTCGATAAGCACCGATATTGGTGCAGGTGATTTGACCATCAATGAATATGATGGCATCACGATCGGCTCCCAATCGGTCGGCGACCTGACCGTCAATGCATCGCTTGTCTTTGGTGGAGATGTTGATACCACTGCTGACTTCACGATGGATACATTCACCGTCACCAATGACGGTGGTTACATCAACATCAACAACCAGATCACTGCTAACACTGCTGCTTTGCTCGATACGACCGGTGGTACCGGCGGAATCGGAGGGCTGGGCACACTGTCAACTCCTCTGGCTGGTTTGTTTAGCGACAGCGGCGATATCGTTCTTACGGTCAACGGCGTCGCAGGTGGCGACACGACAGTCACAGCGCAAGCTGGCGCCGGCGGAAATGTCGACCTGACCTACGTAGGCAGCGGTACTCTGACCCTCGATGGCAGCTCCGGTAACGGTGATTACTTCGTCGCTACCACGGATGGTGCCGCTTCTGTCGAAATCTTCGATAATATCGACGGAACGGGTGTGTTGGACATCACGACTAACACACTGGCGTTCGTCAACCCTGTCACTCTCGCTTTCGACAGCGCTAGCGTTCAAAGCTTGGCTGGCAGCGGTCTAACGCTTGACGGTGGCGATGCCATCAACGGTGGTAACTTCGTGACTACCGTAGGCGGCGCTGGCGTGAGCTTCACGGCTACCGACGGCGACTTCACTGTTTTGAACAAAACCAACTTCGTTGGTGGCGATGTTTTCGTGACCCTCGCAAACAACAACGGAATCAACGCAGTTGACCTCACCGCCATGGGTGCGAACCTGAACGGTGATGCTCAGCTGTTCCCACCGGGTAACGACATCACAATTAGAGCCGCCAACATTCAAGGGAATATCGGTACTGCGATTACGAACTTCAACCAAGTAACTGTTTTGGGTAACACAATCCACAACAGCAATGGCGACGTTCTTCTGCCCACCAACCTGGTATTCTTTGGACAGAACCTCTCGATTATCGCCTCCGGCAATGTAACCGCCACTGGTGCCACATTGATTGATCTGTCATCCAACGTCGGCAACGGCGGAAGTTTGATTATCCTGGCCGGTTTCGCAAATACTCCCCCGACTGTTGGCGCCGAGAACACTGCTAACCCTGTGGTAATCACAGGATTCAGCGGAACTGGCGGTAGCGTAGATCTGACCGGGGTCAACATCATCACCAGCGCGACAGGTGTCTCCGGTGACGCCGGCGACGTGACCATCATCGCTGCAGGTGGCAGCACCCTCGGCAGTGGAGCCGTGACGGCCGGGAACATTACTGCAACGTCAGTAAATGGTTTCGGCGGAATGGTTTCGCTTGCTGGTTCTGCTGGTGTCACCGTAGGTGATATCACCACTACTGGTGGAGTCGCTGGCGGTGACGTACTTCTAGGAGTCGGAACGGTCGCGATCATCGGAACTCCAACCATCACCAATGGTGTACTGAGCGGAGGCGGTTTCATCCCTGATGCACTCGCACCGGGCAACCTGACATATGGAGCTATCAACGCCGGCAATGGCGACGTCGCTCTGGCGGGCGCACTCACTGCTGGCGATACCGTGAGTGGTGGATTCATTCAAGCGGATAATCTTGAAGTGGCCATGGGCGACGGAACGGTTTCGCTGAATGTTGACGCTAACGAAGTTCAGGCCGATGCCACAGCTGGCGTAGGCGGCGGAACGTTGACGGTGAACGAAGCCGGCAGCATTAACGTCGATCACATCGATGGAAATCTGGATGTAAACATCAATGCCTTTGCGACCATCAACATCATTGGCAGCATCAACGCTGGAACCGGTGCTGTTGAACTTGGCGCTCAGGACATCACCACGAATGCTTCCAAAGTCATCGCTGATAGTCTCGATCTCAATGTACTGAACAATGCAACGGTCAACACCAGCGTGAACACGCTGACCACGACCACTGGCACTGGTTTCAGCATTGTGAACGAAGACAATGGTATCGACCTCGGTTCGCAGGCATCCGGCGCATCGCTGGTCGTGAATGCGAGCCAAGTTGCCTCCGGTGATGTGACCACATCAGCTGATTTCGTCCTTGACTCCCTCACCGTCAGTAACGCTGGTGGTGATATCGTCATAAGCAATGACATCACCGGCACGAACGGTGTCGCACTCGACACCACTGGTGGACCTGGTGCCATCACTGGGTTGGGATCTGTTTCTTCGCCGATCATCGGACTCAATTCCGGAGCGGGCGGCATCGACCTGTCAGTCAATGGACTGCTGGATGGGGACACGAGCCTCAACGCTGCAGCTACCGGCGGTAACGTCAATGTCGACTATGTCGGTACCGGAGTTCTGACGCTTTCGAATAACAGCACCGGCAACGTTGATTACAACGTCTCCGCTCTTGGTGGCAGCATCGTGATTCGTGGAGACATCGATGGAACCGGTGATGCCACTTTGACCAGTGACGATATCTCGTTCTCAGATATCAGTGCCTACTCACTGACCTTCAACGAGATCACTCTCAACAGCGTAACTGACCTGACTGTGAGCGGCGGTGTCAATGGTGGTACGTTCAATTCGACCGTGGCCACGAACTTCAACGCCACCAATGGCGACCTCACCACCAACGACCAATTGAACTTCAATGGTGGCGATGTCTTCGCGACATTGCTGGTCAATAACGGAAGCAATGCGTTCGTGAACAACGGAATCCTTAATGGAGATGGCGCATTTGATGGAGACCCAACGGCAAACTCGTTGACCATCACAGCTGCTCTCATCACCCCAGGAACGATTCAGAACTTCAACAATGTGTTCTTCCTCCAAGGAAACACGATCATCAACACCACCGGTGATGTAGTTCTCCCGACCAACCTGGTGTTCCAAGGTCAAGATCTCGCGATTATCGCCTCTGGCAATATCACCGCGACCGGAGCAGTATTGATCGACCTGTCTTCTACAACTGGAGACGGTGGCGATTTGCTGGTCCTGGCTGGTTATGATGCTACCGGCGTCACTGGCGGTCAGCAACAGACCCAAGACCCGGTCACCGTGACCGGCGTCAGCACGACCGGCGGAAGTGTTGACTTCACGGGAGTCAACATCATCACGAGCAGTTCGTTCGCAGGCGGCAGCGCCGGCAGTGTAACCATCATTGCAGGAAGCACCACTGGTGCTACCAACGCAGGCGATGTGACAGTCGGCAACATCACGGCTGAAGGTGACTTGAACGGTGGACTGGTAGTCGTCGGTGCATTCGGCAACGCATCTGTCGGAAACATCAGCACGATTGGAACGAACGGTCAGGGTGGATCCGTTGTTCTCGGCAGCGGTACGGCAACATTGGTCGGACCTGTAGTCGTGACAAATGGCAGTCTTACGACTGGCAGCTTCGTTCCTGGAGTGCTCTCCGGTGGTGATGTCGCTTACGGTACGATCAATGCAGGAACCGGCGACGTCGACCTGGCAGGCGCTCTGGATGCCGGCAACAGCATCGCAGGCGGTGCAATCACAGCCGACAGAATCGGTTTCGTGATCGGATCCGGAACGGCTTCAGCAACCGGCAACTTCAACAGAGTAACTGTTGATGCCACCACCTCAGCTGGTGGCAGCGTGACGGTCACTGAGAACGACGACATCATCCTGGATGACGTCTCCGGTACTCAAGTCAACGTCACGGTTAATGCGTCCGGCGATGTCTCCGTTGATGGAGATGTGAGCTTCGGTACTGGAACACTCAACGTGAGTGCCGCCAATATCGTTCAAGGTATCGGCGGATCGGTCACAGGTTCCAACCTGAGCCTCACTGCAGTTAACGATGCTACGTTGACAACGAATGTCACAACCCTGCTGAATAGCTCAGCTGACAATCTGACGCTATTCAATACCGGTAACTTGACGGTTAATGATTTGACCATCGGCACGGATCTCAACCTCACCAACACAGGAACGCTTACCTTCAATGGTACGACTACCGCTGTTGATGTGAATGTCACCAACACTGGTGCACTGACGATCGGTGATATCACGGCTACGGGTGCGATAAATGTCGACAACACCGGCGACGCCACTGTTGCTGGTGCGCTATCCGGAGCAACTGGTCTCTCCATCGATGCGTCGGGAACGTTGGCTGTGAATGCGGCTGTTTCCTCTACCCTGGATGTGAACCTGCTGGCTGATGGCAACGTCACGGTCGGAGCCGATGCCACCTCTCTAGATGGTGACCTCAACATCGTCTCCCAAGCTGGCTCTATCACCACTGCAGATGACGTCACGCTCCAGGGCAATGATTCGATTCTCATTCAGACGGTCGGTGGCGGCACAATCACGATTGGTGCAACGAACAACATCTTCACCGATGCGGCAGTGAAATCTCCCGGAATCGGAAACGTCACCATTCTGCAAGGTGCAACTCTTCCAGCTAAGACCAAAAACCTCAAAGGTAGGAACATCATCGCCATCACTCAAGATGACGGAACTGTCCTCACCGGCAGAGGTAAAGGGACCAAGAAAGTTGTGTTCAATTCCCCAGACAATACATTGTCCGGAATCGGCGCTCAACTCTTGATCGTCGCATCGGCAAAGAATGGTGTCATCATCGGCGGTGGTGCCACGATTACAGCTGACCCACCGGTTGCAGCAGGTTCGGCTATCACAGTATCGACCTGGGGCAAGGCGGATGCAGCTCAACAAGCGGCTCCTACCACTTCAACCGAACTGCCCGCATCGCTGGCAAGCATCACCGCACCAGCAACGGTATCATCGGTCAATATGGTGACTGCAACCAACGCGACCACAACGACTGGCAAAGATGCTCTCAAGGGCACGCTTTCCAATCTGGCTTCAGCCAACAACCTCAGCATCTTCGCAGCGCAGGAAGATGACTCGACCATCACCGGTTATGCGCCGGTCGGTCAAGTGGTTGACGGTAAGGTCTGCAGCGATATCGAATTCGGTTTCGCTACAGGTGCGGCCGGTAACGGTGTTTCGACAATCAAACACAGCGACATCGTCACTCTCGACAATGGCACCGCTCTGTTCGTACCGTCGAAGGACATGATGGTCGTAACGCCGAAGGGCAAAGTCAAACTTGGCGCTAACTCGGTAGCTGTGGTCAGCATCGACGGTAATCAACTCTCGGTGTACGACATCAACGACAACCACAAAGGCAGCGTAGTAGTTGCCGCCGGCGGTCGCGAATTGTCGCTCTCACCAGGACGTCACCTGATCGTCACCAACGATCGCGCAGCATCCTTCGCGGAAGCTAACCCGATCGAATCGATCATGCACCGCGCAGTCAGCCGTCATGAACTCGGCAACGGACATAGAGCATTCACCACAGAATTCTCGATTCCGTCGGCAGTTCAAACGGTCAAACCGCTCGGCGCAATGATGCATTCTAACCACGCAGCAGCCAAGAAAGTTGCTCAGAATGTCATCAAGACTTCTGCCGTTATGATGCACATCGGTGGTGCGGCTCCTTACGAGTTCCACACCAAACCGAGAACAGTTGCAATGAACATGAACTAAGTTCACTGACAGCAAGCTAGTGGAAAGGGGCGCCGCAAGGTGCCCCTTTCTGTTTGGAGTTACTTCTAATTAGTGGTACTCTGTCAAATTCGATTTCGGAGCGAATTTGATTTGGCTGATGACAATATAAAGCTTATCGACGGCGTGCCATTCTCATGGAAAACATATCTGCCGATTATTCTTGTTGCCGGGCTGGGATTTCTAGTCGACGTCTATGATGTATTGCTGTTTGCGATCTTGCGCGTTCCCAGTCTGAAAGACCTGGGAGTGAGCCCAGCCGATACGCTTGAAGTCGGCGTCGGTTTGTTGAACGCGCAAATGGTTGGTTTGATTCTGGGTGGTATCGTATGGGGGGCCATTGGGGACAGGAAAGGAAGAAAGGCTGCTCTTGTAGGCTCGATCCTTTGTTATTCGATTGCTTCGATTTTGAACAGTTTTATCACTGATGTTTCCATGTACGGTGTATTGCGCTTCGTGACTGGTTTTGGTCTGGCTGGTGAAGTTGGGGCTGCTATGACCATTGCAGCGGAAGTCACACCCGCTCGCTATCGCACGTATGGAACGGCCGCCGTTTCACTCATGGGAGTTCTGGGCTCTGTGCTGGCTAGTATCGTGGGTAGTGCCATCCAGTGGAGAACAGCTTACTTTATAGCCGGTGTGGCAGGTCTGGCTCTGCTTTGCATACGAATTAAGATGAATGAAACAGCCCTATTCGAGAAGGCTAAGTCAGAAGGTGGCTTGAATCGCGACGGCTTGATGAAACTGGCTCGCCCGAAGAAGTTGCTGAAAGTATTGAGATGCGTGCTAGTCGCACTGCCTCTGTTTTTTGTGTTTGGTGTGCTGGTGACGTTTGCGCCTGAAATCATGCCAAATGGTGCGGAGGCATCGTATCTGGTGGCGAAAATCGCAGCGTTCTATTCAATAGGAGAGGCGCTTGGAGAGGCGGTTTGTGGTGTGACTAGCCAACTTCTGCGCAGCCGCAAGAAGGCTATATTACTGTTTCAAGTTTGCGCATTGGTTTTAACTATCTTTACCGTGAGAAGCACTCCGGATGTTTACGCTTTTCTTTGTTTGCCGCTCGGTTTCTTTGTTGGATACTGGGCTATAGCCATTACAACCACTGCAGAACAATTTGGCACCAATGTCAGGTCGACTGTGACGACAGTGGTGCCGAATCTCATGCGTGCCTGTCATATTCCAATAAACTTGACGTTCGCAGCACTCGTGAAAACTTATGGAACCAATACTGCCGTTATTTCGCTCGGAATTTGCAGTTATGTTCTCGCGTTTATCTCATTGTTTTTGATGGAAGAAACATTCGCACGAGATCTGGACTTCCTGGAGTCGTAATGATCAAGGTCGCTGAACCCACAAAAAGCTCGTGAAGTTGGAATCCAAGTCCTGAAGGTTGTCTTCGATGATCTTCAAATCGTTTATTTCCGCCAGGGTGCGGCTACCCATCACTGCAATGTTCTTTGGTAGTTCGCCGCTAGCAAGTAGTTCCGCTACTTTTGCGTGATCTACCAGATCTCCTTCTCCACTAGTTTGCTTCAATTTGCTGTACTTTTGAAGTAGATTTGTGTGACATTGCCTGAGCACTTGAGGATGCGTCATTATGGTGTCGACCTCACTGAAATCGGCTTCCTTTGAGATCATCAGAGCATGCGATATTTTAATGCCGAATTCTTCGATAATGTCGAATCGATATTTAGCTGAAGCCTGGACTGTTTCGGTAACGATACCACCGAGTGAATTGTGGATTGCAAACTGACCGCGATCCACAACGCCTTCGTGTAAGGCGCGGAGGACGTTTTCAGTTGTGTGCAAATAATGAAGTTCGAATTTGCATTCCGGTGTCCTGCTCAGATAGTAGCGTGCTGCTTCTTCGTTAAAACTGCCACGACCACCCTGAATTCCGATTACCAGCTTGTCTTTATAGATTCTATTCGGCAAAAGTTGATCGAATATTTTGGTTTGCGCTTCCGAAATTTTCAGTCGCATCCCACGCGTGTGTGGGTTGTACGTTTGCAAGTCGACGAAGAGTTGCCAGGTATCATGACAAACTTGGGTTTTAATTTCTTGCAGTTTCTGGGCGCCTAGAGTATCAATCGAGGTTGGCTCCAAACCAAATTCGCCGAGAATCCGACCAACGAAATGCGTGACGCCCTGGCTCTGCGCGGCGAGTCGATCATGTTCGTCTGCATCCATTTCGATTACTCGCATTTGTTTTTGCGCGAAATAATTTTTCCAGAACTGGTAAATTTGCTCGCTGACCTTGAGTTTGTCTATAACAATTGGCTGGTTCGTTAAACCGTTTGAATTGACGCTGTCCGGTCCAAACATCGGGTGAGTAAGAATAGCGTGAATGCCCTCGGGCAAGTACTTTTCGAAAACAGCCTTCGGATGAAGCTTAACCGAAAGCACGTCAATGAGCGTACGGGAACCTCCTAGACGGGCGAGGATCTGGCTGTGCTCACTGATAACTTGTTCGAATGAAGAAATTGGAACGCAGTAGAAAATAGTGTCGCAGCTCAGCGCCTCCTCAAGTGATACAAGGCTGGCTCCATGCGGCGTCGCTGTCTGCGCTGCATCTGTTGAGAGGTCGAATACCTTCACCGTAAAGTCGTCTTTGAGAATCGAGGACCATAGCTGACCAAAGCGACCAAATCCGATTATTGCGACGTTGAGCTTATCCAAGTTGTATTTTTCCAGAATTCGTCAGTAGATTCCGCCTATTTTATCAGGGGGCGGCGTAGATGTTTTGTTGGGCAACTGGCGGTTTTAAACGGGAATGAGTACGCGGATGGTAAAAGCGGTTCTGGCAGCGGTGATTTCAGTTATCGGCGCCGGAGCAATTTGCGACTCTGGGCGATGCGAAGGGTCTCGCCAATCCGTGTCCCATGAAGATTCCTTGTCAAATAGTCGGTATGTGGATACCGTCCGAGAAACGGTTCTAGAGAATTGGGCGAAGAATCAAGCCTCTTTGGCGGCTAAGCGTACGACGACAGTTTCTTTCTCCATCTCGAAAAACGGAACGGTTTCGCAACTCTCGATCAAGACTTCGTCGGGAAATTCGCACCAGGATTATGCAGCGATCGAAACAATCATTGCTTCTTCGTTTTCCCCACTTCCAAACGATGGTCCGGATGCTGTAAGTGTTGAGATGCAAGTTGGTGCGCTGCACAAAAAGTGACCATCGAACGATCAATTCAGTAGTCTGCGAAACCTTCCGGACCTTGTGTAAACCTGCGCAGCAAAAAGATTTCCAATTCGGATTTGTCGTGAATCACCGCAGGCGGTGTCGCACTCTGAAACACCGGGAGGCTCACGCCATAGATATCCTTTGATGCCTCTTCAAATTGTTCGAGAGTAACAATCTCATCAATCTGGTGAATTCCCATCGCCGACATTTCGGTGAGATCTCCTGGACCGTCGTGGGTTGAATCGCTGAAACCTTCGTTATCTAGCCAGCCTTGGACCTTCTCGTAAGCGGTCTCCTCATCATCGGCTGCGAATAACTGACTGTGAATCGCGTAGCTCTTTTCGCTTTTCTTCAGTTTGTTTGTTTCGTCAAACCACTTATCTTCGAGCATCACGACAATTTGTGCCACGAATAATCTCACTGTGACTAGTTCTCCCTGATTGCATCCATCTTTTCGCGGGCGTTGTTGCGACCGATGTACTTGATGTGAATCAAATCCTTTCCGCTACTGCCAGTTCCGACGTTTCCAAAAATTCAACATCGGACCTCCAGATAAAAGGCCGCGCCGATTTCGGTTTCGGCGCCAGCTCGCACCGCAATCAATCTACCGTAGAATGATGCTGCGCTGCGAACGAAATGATACCACAAATGCCTCTTCGTTCCCTTCGTGTCCTTGGCTCAGGCAAGGCGTCTTGGTGACTAGACTCTCAGGAGACCGCGGAAACCTCGAACGGCGTAATAAGACTGTGCACCGTTGTGGTAAACAAATACTTTGCCATAGCGATAGTCGCAGAATAGCGCGCCGCCTAGCTTGCGAACGTCGGCAGGAGTTTTCACCCAACTGGAAGTCTTTTTGTCGAACTCACCGAGACTTTGCAGGTCTCGATATTCGTCTTCTGTCAGGAGCTCAATTCCCATTGAGACGGCGGTTTCAACGGCGCTTCCTTCGGGCTTATGCTCCTTCCTTGAATCGAGACCTTGTTTGTCGTAGCAAAGACCGCGCCGGCCAATCGGACTTTCTGGGGAGCAATCGACGAAGATTATCTCGCCACGCTCTTTGTCTTCACCGACTACATCAGGCTCCCCACCGGTTTTCTGCATTTGATTGAGCGACCAGAGTTTTTCCGGATGTGCTGAGAGTCTGGCCTCGACATTTTTCCATTCGACTTCCTTGTGACGCTTCTGATTCTTCTCGAACCGAGCCTTTAGAACTTCCAGCAGTTCTTCTTGCTGTTTCGATGTTAGCGCTTTCTGTTTACTGGACATGGTTTTCTCAAATTGGATGCTGGTGACGTTTCTGAGTTATTATAGCGAGGTTTTCTAAACAGTCTCTGCGGGAGAACTAATGGGCATCAAAGTTTGTGTTGCAGGTGTGACGGGCTGGACGGGTCAGTGTGTCGCTCGTGCGATCATTGAATCGAGCGAATTCGAACTCGTATCCGCGATCGCAAGAAAAACTGCTGGTCAGGATATTGGCGAGGCATTGGGTCATGCTCGACTTGGTCGCTTGATTTCGGGGAGTGTCGAAGAAGCGCTTGCGGAGCCGGTGGACGTTTTTGTCGAATACACTAGCGCGACAGCGGCGAAGGGGAATGTTCTAGCGGCAATCGCAAAAAAGGTAAACGTAGTCATTGGAAGTTCTGGATTGACCGCGACGGATTATGAAGAGATTGAAAAGGCTGCAATTGCGAATAGCGTCGGCGTAATTAGTGCGGGAAACTTCTCTGTAACAGCGGCTCTTGCTAAGCGGTTTGCGCTGATGGCAGCGGAGCATCTTCCGCAGTGGGAAATAATTGATTACGCATCGTCCACAAAACCGGATGTGCCGAGTGGTACCACGCAAGAGTTAGCTGAAGAACTTGGGACGGTGCGTGAGAACAAACAGGGCGTAGCAATCGGCGATTTGCATGGACCGAAAGAGGCGCGAGGAGCACAGATTGCAAATACTCCCGTGCATTCGTTGCGCCTGCAGAGCTATGTAATCGCTTTCGAAACTATATTCGGTTTACCAAATGAAAGGCTGACTATTCGCCATGATGCAGGAAGTGGAGCAGAGCCTTATGTTCAAGGTACGCTGCTTGCCGTGAAGAAAGTGATGACAGTAAAGGGTTTAATTCGCGGTTTAGATAATCTACTGTTCGCGAAGTCTTAACGACCTCGCTCTAGTCCTGGTGGAGCGATTGCGATTCATCGCTCTTGAGGTTCGAAGATACTTCTGCAATAGGGTTGACAGTGGTGCGTGGTCGAACCGACGTTGCAAGCCAGTTGTTCATCACTTCGAAAACCTCGTCGCTCGGCTTCTGGTGCTCGACAAGCAGATGTCCGCGGTTCTTTAGCACAACGAGTTCTGCTTTCTTCGTCGCCATCCTCGATACCATTTTGTGCAACTGGTTTGTCTTTTGGATTTTATCCTTTTTTCCTGCGACTATGAGAATCGGCATGGACTCGGGAAGTTGGTGAAGGTACTGCACGGTTCTGCGATTGGTGACCGCTGCTTTGATCAGATCTTCGACGCTCATTTCCTTGCAAGTATCTTCGTGTGCAAGACATTTTTTTACTAGCTGTTTATCTTCTGAGAGCGTCGGCTCCAGGTAGGGCACGATGTTCATGGGCGTCTTCGGGTGAGCCAGACCCTGGAAGAATGTTTTGACCCACAGCGGTCGAGGATGAACTGCGACTTTGTAAGAGATGCTGAACAACATTGCTCCGTCCAGAAGGTCTGGACAGGTCGAAGCTTCCCACAGGCAATAGTTTGCGCCCATGCTTTCGCCTAAACCGAAAATCGGAACATCCGGATATTTTTCTCTGAGAGTCGAAAGCAGTTTTGATAGATCATCTTTGCTTTGAGTGAAGTGAAAGCGCTTATCGGCACCGAAGTTAGCGTTCGGCTTGAGCCATTCACCGAGCCCGCGAAGATCGATGGTGTAAACGTGGAAATTTTTCTCTGCGAAATGCTTTCCTAATTCCTCGTAGGCTTTGCCGCTGAAAACCAATCCTGGTACCGCAACTATTATGCCTTGCGGTTTTGAATCGGTATCTTTCACCCATCGGTGAACGGGCAAATTTAGCTCTTCTCCAATCGGGGCTCGCTCTTCGAACAGGCAATCCGCATGTGCTGGAGCGCCAAGACCGGCGACCAGAGCCACGATAGAGAATGCAGTTTTTAGTAAGCGTGAACTCATTTAGGTTTCCTCGGACCAACAAAACCGGCAGCAAAAATTTGCTGCGCAATCGCTACATGAGTCTGGTGTAGCACCTGTTTTCGGTTCATTTGCCGCAATCCGAACTCGAGGTTTGGATTAGCGGGTAGTAAATAGCTTTTGGACCGCGGACATGATACCAAGATGTGGCGTTGTTTGCAGTAGTATCTTTACGGAAACTATGATCACAACTCGATCACGAGCTGCATGAATGCTGACCATCGCCTGCTTTCGGGACACGAAATTTCAGCGCTTGGTTACTTGTGAATTTGAAACTATCTTAACGAATCAATCGATATCGGAAATGCTCATGAATGGCTTGGCTTTCCGACTGTGCACGATTATTTAAAACGCCGGTGAGAAGACCCCGGAGATTTGCTAAGTACACCGAGCGTTCACTGCATCAAACCTTTTGCGGACGTGGCGACTACTCTTGTAAAAGCCCGAGTTCTCGACGTTTCTTTTTCGACACTCCGGAGAGTACGATGTCGTAGGATTCTTTCAAATATTTTTTCAGTTGTGCATCGTTGAGTCCGGGTTTATCGTAATGCTGAATCCACTTCAAGCCTCGTGATGCCAGATACGGTGCCGGGCGAAGACCTGGCTGTTCTTGAAGGACTTCAAATGCCCAGGGGCTGACCTTGAACGTGTAGGACTCATGGTCGTTCTCCCAACCGCCGATTGCGAAAACCTTCTCTGCGACTTTCCATACGTGGCATCCGCCCCATTGCATCACGTAGGTGGTGCCGGGTAACGCTTTGCAGAATTTATTGAATTCCTTGTATTTCATCTGACCTGTCCTGACTGTGCGACTCATAGTCTATCAAACGAATTCGGGGGATTTCTCTCCAGGATAGGCTTGCTTGCCTGATGCGTTTGCATCCCCTGATTTGTCTGCATTCGCTCGTGTGTTTGCATTCCATGGCGTGTTTGCCTCAGCTGGTGTGTCTGCATCCGATGGTGTGTCTGCATCCGATGGTGTGTCTGCATCCGCTGGTGCCATCTTTTCGGTATAAACAGTCCTGTATTCTTGATATACTCCCGTGGAAGTGGAGAAAAAAATGAAAATGCATCGTAAAAAGACCGCGAGAGAAGTTGACGTTGTTTTGATAGGCGCTGGCATTATGAGTGCCACGCTGGCTTCGTTCCTGAAGCATTTGGATCCTAAGTTGACCATCGAGGTTTACGAAAAGCTTGATAAGGTTGCCGAGGAGAGTTCCAACGCCTGGAATAATGCAGGGACAGGTCACGCGGCGCTGTGCGAGCTTAACTATACGCCTGAGAGAAACGGAAAAATCGATATCTCGAAGGCGCTGGAGGTCAATACCGAATTTGATATCTCGAGGCAATTCTGGTCTTATCTGGTATCGCAGGGAGAAATCAAAGATCCAAAATCGTTTATCTATCCGGTCCCGCACATGAGCTTTGTGCGAGGCGCGGAAGATGTTTCATTCCTGAAGAAACGGTTTGAGGCGCTCTCGGCGCACCACTTGTATCGCGGTATGGAATTCACGCAAGATAAGACTGATATCGAAGAGTGGATTCCACTTGTTATGGAAGGGCGAAATTTTAACGAGGATGTTGCCGCGACGCGCATGGCGACCGGCACCGACGTGAACTACGGTGCGCTTACGAAATTATTGTTTGAATCACTTGTGACGAAGGATGGTTTTGCCATTCACTTGTCTCAACGTGTGGTGGACCTTGATCGAGAGGGTGCCAAGTGGAAGGTACAACTGCGCCATGAAACATTTGGGGAGCGTCAGGATGTGCTCGCCAAGTTTGTATTTATCGGTGCCGGTGGTGGCGCGATCCCCTTACTTCATAAATCTGATATCCCGGAAGCAAGAGGCTTTGCCGGATTTCCGGTGAGTGGTTTGTGGCTTCGTTGTGATAATCCCGCGCATACTGCGCGTCATAATGCGAAAGTCTACGGGAAGGCTTCGATTGGATCGCCACCAATGTCGGTGCCTCATCTTGATAGTCGACACATAGATGGAAACATTTCGCTTCTCTTCGGACCATTTGCCGGCTTCTCGACAAAGTTTTTAAAGCATGGGTCTTATCTGGATCTGTTCACATCCGTGGACCCGGACAATATTCTGCCACTACTGGCGGTGGGGCGAGACAATATGACGCTGACCGAATATCTTGTCGGTCAGGTTCTTGAAACCGACCACGAGCGCTTTCTTGCGCTGCGAGAATTTTATCCGAATGCCAGACCGCGAGACTGGAGACTTGAGGTCGCCGGTCAGCGCGTTCAAATTGTGAAGCGAGATCTTGAGCACGGTGGAATTTTGCAATTTGGAACAGAGGTGGTGAGTTCCGCTGATGGAACACTTGCTTCTCTCCTGGGAGCTTCTCCGGGTGCATCAGTTGCGGCATGGATTATGTTGCGCGTTCTGGAGACTTGTTTCAAAACTCAGATGAATGACGGCTGGTCGAAAAGGCTAGCCGAAATGATTCCGTCTTATGGCAAGTCTATTGCGGACGATCCGGCGCTCTGCGATAGAATTCGCTCTGAAACTGCCGCTGCACTCGGTTTGGATCAAGCAGTGCCTGCGATGACCCATTGATATGGACGACTTAGATCGTGCGTATCGACTCCTAGAAGACTGCTGCGTTAGAAACAAAACACGTTCACTTCTTATTCATTTCCGAGATGTATCATTAAATTATGGGCTCTCGAAAAACACTCGTGTTCAAGTGCAGAATCGCGGCTTCGGCCGAGAAGGTTTTAAAATGGCATTTCTTGCCAGAAACAATCGATAAGCTCATCCCTCCTTGGGAGAACGTGGAGGTTGTTAAAGCTGCGACAGGTCCGGAGGACGGTCAACAAGCAATTTTTCGAATGCACTTGGGACCAAGTCATTTAGACTGGGTGGCAGAACATTGTAATTACATTGAAGGTCGGCAGTTCGCTGATAAGCAGCTGCGAGGACCATTTGCGTATTGGTTGCACACGCATATTTTTCACAAGCTTTCGGATAGTGAATGTGAACTGGAAGACCGCATTGAGTACGAGGTTCCATTGGCGCCACTGACGCAAATGTTTATAGGTGGATTTGTTCGTTCGAAAATCGAACGGATGTTCGCTTACCGACATAAGGTGACAAAAACCGAATGTGAAAAGCTGTAGACCGCAGGACTCTGTGTAGGTCTCAGCCCTCGCTCTTTACGAGCTTTGACACATCAAATCCTTCGGCTTTGGCTTTATCCACCATGGCATCGTATATGGTGCTATCCATATTTTTGTCTCGTGAAAGAATCCACAGATACTTCCGTGATGGTTCACCCACCAGTGCGTGTCTATAATTTTCATCGACGGAGATGACCGTATAATTGGCCCAAACGAATGGTATGAAGCGAAGCATCTTAGGTGCGAACGTAACTCGTAACGTGACTTCGGGGTCGGTGGCGACGTTCGCTAAGCCTGTAGCGACCTCAATCTTTCCACCTTTCTGCTTGCAACTGTTTCTTACAATGATTTGATTGGCGCTCGTGACTTCGTATTCCGCAGTCACATCGCTCTCGCATTTTCTCTCGAACCAGTTAGGGAACCTTGCTATTTCGTACCACTTGCCTGAATACTTCGAGAGATCGATGTCTTTTCTCGCTATGAGCTTTTTCAAAGCTGCGCGGCTAGGCTGAGCACAGGCCACTGCGAGCAGAGTAAGTGCAGTTACGGCTAGAATGATCTTAGTTACTTTCATGCATGCAATTATATACTTGATACGAAAGTCTGTCAGACGGTTGCGACTGGGTTCCGTCGCAAATTTACCGGCTGAAGTAAAACCACAGAAGTGCAGCCGTAAAGACTATGCATGCCATGCCTATTGCCGCGCCATTATTTCCGTTCGGGTGCGGTCTCTCTGAAAGCTCTCGCTCGCAGGTGGCACCATCCATAGTGGCAGCCTCAGCGACCAAAATGTCATTTGAAAAGTGCCCAGCTGCTCTGTCTCTTGCCTGTCGTACTTGCTTCTTTGTATAAGCTCGTTCGACCTCTGATTCCAGCGAATCAAGTTTGTCTTCCAGCAATTTTATTTTGGCTCTAGTTTTCGCAAGCTGTTCGAGAATCGTCGCTGATTGAGACCCTGAAGCTTGTGCGTCTTTGAGTTGTTGCGAAAGTTGTAATTCGAGGCTGCGAGTCGCGGCTAACTCTTTGCGCGTCTCAATTAACTCGACCTGAAGTTGGTCGTAGGTTTCCTCAAGCATCATCCGGGGGTCTTCGACTTTGCCAAGAAGTGCAGACACCATGGCTTTGATGACGGATTTGAAGACAGTTGTACTTCTAGAAAACATCGGGACCCAGAGCTCATTGGGATTAAACTTACGCAGACTTCTATCCGCCAGTCTATCATGGACCCCATAAATAAGCCTTTCTAAAGCTGCGACGCGGCGACGAATATGCGGCTAGCTGCTAATGAATTCAGTCACTACGCGCAGTGGCGTCTATATTCGTGTGTGTGATTGGCGTAAAAGGTTTCGAGCAATGGAATAAATTCTGGTGTGACGAGAAACAGCGCTTCACGCAGCGAGACAAATTTCGCTGAGCCGTCTTGCGGGATTCTAAGTTCGCAGGAATGAACGTCGCGCATGTAGCCCATGATCTTGCTGTCTGCAGTCTGACGAGACTGACCCAGATAATTGAGCGTCGTAGGTAATGTGAGTTTTGATTTTGCAGCTATCGACTTCACTGTGTGTGCGACGTTGGGCGAATTGCTGTTGTCGTGGGGCAGATCCCACTTTTCGTCTTCGTTCTTCATCACTAAAACTTCGGTAGACCAGCCAAGCTGCCGGTATAAAATTATTGCGGAGGTCCTGGTCATACTAATTGGCTCCCTGTGACTCGCGGCTGTCACCGCGAGAAGAATGAGAACTACGCGCAGTCTTGCGGATAGAAGATGATGACGTTGCTGTTGCTTACGTCAGCTGAACCAGAACGTTTTGCTCTTCGCGCCGCTAAAGAGTTGTCTACGTTATTTGCACGCACTTGCGGTATTGGTTGCTTGGTTGCGAAATCAATTACGTTGTTGTCGGCAAACAATTGGATTACGTTGGACATTTGGTTTATCTCCTCTCGATGTAGAAAATATACCACGTCCAGTAGAAAATGCAATACAGTTTATTCGTAAATTGTAGTATTTAATCTTCTCTGGTCTTGAAGGACTGGTAAGAAGGCCCAGTGGGGGGATGGTTTGCGCGATTTCGCGGGCTGTATTCTTGAGACTACAGGTGAGGCTGGAAATCTCAAGGCAAAGATTGGCGAAGGTTTTGCTCGGCAACACCTGAGCTGTCCAGTCTCGGTGGCGATAATGCGCGCTCACCAGCAGCGCGCTCGCCGTCGTGTGCGCTAGCCAGCAGGCGCACCTTTTGCAAGTTTTAAATTCAATGGTCTACTTATATATAGGTTCAGCGACAAGGAACCCACGAAAGCGAAAAGAGAGGTCGTCAAAATCCGACCTCTCTCTATCTGATTCCGTTAGTGGAGGCAATGTCTCTAGTTCAATGCGACCACACGAGGTTTCACTTGCAATTCATAGTTGCCGTTGTTGATGTGCATGAGAACTGCTGCGGTTTTCGTAAGCTTCGAAGCGAGCCTCTGTGTGTCCCTGTCTTTTGCCGAAAACATTGCCTTGAGCGGTTTTACCGTCGAGAATGCTGACGGTAACGAGAACTCAGAGCAAAAGACGGTTGCGCCATTTTGCTTTTCGACTCGCTGAATGTTTCGGTGCGGAATGGCTTCTAGCTGATTTACGTCAGTGAAGCTATCAGCGAGACTCTTGGATAAAGTTACGTGTTTGCCCGGAAGAAGTGCAATACGTTTCCCGTTCGTGACCAAACTGACACCGCCTGCATCATGCAGATTGTAGACTGACAGATGCGCTTTCCCTGCGGACATAAGCACTACCGAACCCGCTGTGAGCTTCACCGTTCCGAAGTTCGACTCAATACTCATGTCTTTTGACGCGATAAAGAGCTTGTTGCCCTCGGATATCGCGCTACTGTCAGGCTCTACAGTGACAACATCCGCATCATATTCCAACGTCGATGGTCTTTGCAGAGATATGCATGTTTGAGATCCTCCGAACTTCGATAACGATGTCGACACCATGGTCTGATTCTTGTTTGCTGTGATGACATTAGAGTTAGCCGCTAAGGCGTCTACTTCCATAAGGTTAATTGCTTGAGTTGCTGCCGACATCAATGCATTGGTTTCAGGCAATGTGAGCATAGCTAGAACGGGCTGCGGCGTGGTATCGCTATTGATACCAGTTTTTTCGCCTTGGTCGTATGAGACGAAGAAGGTTGGAGTTCCTTCAATTACCGGCGGGTCCGCTGTGACCGTGACGTCGCCGTTGAATGTCATGTTGCCCGCTTTTGTGCCATTGTTCACGAATATATCTGCACCTTTCAAAACAAAATTGTTTGTCGGCGCTTTGGTTTTAAAACCGTTTCCAGTGAAGAAGGCACTGCCGCCGGCACCAGATACGGTGACATTATCAACGGGCGTGAATGTGTTGACAGATGTTGGACCAAGTGAAATCAGGATGTCACCATCGCTCGCGCTCATTGTACCGATATCCGCCCCTGCCGCAAAAATCATCTTTCCTTTCACATTCGGGTTAACTAATCTAAGGCTTTCGGTCGCTTGAATCGTGCCTGCGATCGTTAATGTTCCGCCAGCAATTTCGATGTCTGTTGCGTTTGCTGAAGAGTTTGTGAGACCCGTGAACGTGAGTGAACCAGCGCCGCGAATATTTATATCTGCGCCAGCATTGATGCCGGTGAAGGTGGCGCCTTTCTTGGCGTCTAGCATATTCAAGAATGCGCCATTGGAAGAGTTGACTTCTACCTCTTTTATTCCCTGGATTGCGAACCGATTGCCTGCGTTGGCGCCCACATTACCGTTGTCGGTAATCAGCACCAGTCGCTGGGCAGCGAAGCCGCCCAGGAATTGAGTATTTGTTATGTCTCCGGTAGCGGTTTGGAGCAGCAGTTGATCTCCAGCGATGATTTGATTCATCTGGAAGAACGTGTTGGCATAGAGACTTACGTTACCGCCAGCTTCGATAATTTGTTCTCCACCGGATGAAGTCATTACCCGACCCGGTGCCGTGATGGTGATATTACCGCTGCTCTTTGCTCCGTTGACCAACAAGCCACCAGTTCCGACGACTTCCACGTTGACTCTCTGACCGCCAGATGGAATTCGAAGCGTCTCGGTGTCGACTTTTATAGGCGCACCTTGAGCGCCGACGCTACCCTTATCGGCAGAGAGTTGTATGGAACTCGTGCCAGTAGCGCTTGCTGTGATCGCCGGTGCAGTTGCACTTTGAATAATAGAGCCAAGCGCGCTTATACCTACATCTACACGACCAGTGATGGCTCCTTCGATAAAGACGTCTCCGCCTGTTATTCCAACGCTCGCTCGACTGTTTATACTGGTCGCGTCAGCTATTGTTATACCGCCGTTTCGCTCTCCTAATGCAGTGAGTATTGAATTACTTACTCTCTGTCCGAGTGCGTTGTACTCGATTGGAATCTTTTTAATTGGGTTGTAGATCTTGGTCACATTTATTGAAATGTTGCCACCGCTGCCGGTACCGCCACTCGTGTCAATATTTCCGGTGCGGATTGCCTCGCCTTCGCTCGCGGATGCGAGAATCGTGATATCGCCATTCGTGCCGATGAAGCCGCTGCCACCGGTACGCAGTGTTGCTCCGTCGATGAGAATTTTACCGGTCCCGTCTCCTTTCTTGGCTTCAAATGCAGACATGTTGATGTCTGCGCCATCGGTTGATCCTACCGGAGTTAGTGATGAACGCGCGGCTACAGTTACATTGTTACCAAGGTCGATGTTTCCTCCGGCAATTTTTTCACCGAGCAGATTTGTAGTCTTGGAAGCTTTGCCTGTGAGAACAACTCCGCCTGGATTCGCTACTGTAGGTGGATTGGGTGAGTCTGATGAAGCTCCGGTGGGCGTGAACCCAGCTCCGGCTATAAATGTTATGTCGTAACCGGTGTTTACTCCATTCCCTGCGACGATGCTTATATTGTCGACACTCGTGATGTTGCCGGCAGCGACGAACACAAGCGCTTCTGCGACACTTATGTTGCCATCGATGTTGATATCACCTCTGGTATTGTAATAGGTCGGGTCGCCTGTCAGGCAAACCTCTCCGATGTTCAATACATCTGTTTGTGCTAAGACGTGAGCTGCCGTTCCAGTCTGGTTAACGGTAGCAGTGAGTGCATTTACGGCTACATCGACTGTTCCCAGTCCCGAGTTCAAGTTTAATTGCTTGCTGAACAAATCGCCGCCACTGATAGTCGAATTGAACGCATCTGCATACGAGTTGTCTCGGACGTTTATAGCGTTGCCGGCAGTAAGAGTTCCTCCACTATTATTCACTGTCAGTGCAAAACCGCTCGCGCCGTTTAAATTCAGATTTGCTCCTGTGGCAATTGAGCCACTGTTGTTCACACTTGCAGATGTGATGTTCACATCTCCTTTCGCGTTGACGATTCCGCTATTGTTTACTGCACCGCCTGCGGTGAGCGTCAATGACTCCTGTGACGATATTGTGCCAGTATTGTTCAGGTTACCTGACGCGTCCAGAGTAAGAGCAACTGAGGAAGTAATGTTGGCACCGCTGAAGTTGTTAATGTCTTCTGCGCTAATTGTTCCGCCGCGTACCGACTTGCTGCTGGAGTCGGCGTGGACGGTTCCATAATTGTCGAGGTCTCCAAGCAATCGAAAATCGGAACGCTTGCCGAAATCACCATATGTGGTGACGTCTTTTGCAACGACCAGGTTGCTTGCGCGCATCACGTCATTGTCTTGAGTTAGAGCGCTCAGATCCACCGTGCCACCGGTCGCACGCCCGGTCTTCTCGAGGACTAACTGTTGTGAGCCGCTCTCGATGACCTGTTTTACGGCGACATACTCGGCTGCCGAAACCTGGCTGCCGGCGCTCAAGGTTTTTGTATCGTTGCCAATTTTAATTTGAATCGACGATTGACCCTGGAACAGATCGCTGCCTAGCGTTATGTTTTTGACATTAGAGGTGAGGTCAAGGTCAATGCCGCGCTCAAGGCGGATCATGCGACCCGACTCAGCAAGTTGCTTTGAGTGGTTGAGAGTGCGAGTATGAACAGATGCTGAGCCAAATGCGGCGTTTGCGCCTGGCGATGCTGCTGGCGTCAGCTGCGGTATGCTAATTGTCGGCACCGGGGCGTTAGTTCGCGTTTTTGTCTCGCCTCTTAACTGCTGAAACATCTCCCGAGCTTCGCGTCGCTGAATGTCAGGATTTTGCTGCCTGAATTCTCTGAAGTTCACACCATCTTTTGCATGCGCCATACTCGTCGAGGCGAGTAAAAGTGTTCCAGCGATCCCGATAGTCCAGGCTCTGGATTCCCTCGAATAGTTCGAATTCATTTTTGCTTTTCCCCCGAAAAACACCAGCCGCGAACGCGACAAATTTGCAACCAGGCAAAACCTGGTAGAGGGGGAAGTATACAACGCTAGCTCATGCGAATTCTGTGCGTCGGCCTGCCTCTGTGTGCATCTGGCTACAGTTCATCTGATGAACTGCACGCAGGTAGCCGACTTCAGAAGTAGATAAATTGAATCGGCGGAATTCAGTGGTGATCGGATTCCGCCGATTGAATGAACGCTTGCTGTTTAATCCGTGCTCTAGTTGATAGGTGGATTGAAGATGTCGAATCTCGGCAGGTTATCTACCGCCGAATTGCCGGTTTTGGTATCTGAAGGGCGAAATGCGCTCAAGGGAGGCGTGTTTTGCTGAGGAGCGCTGGTGGGTGGGGTGTTTTGCACATTTGTGCGGTCTGACCCCGTGGTGGTTGAGTCTTTGGGTGCGGCTTCAGGTTGAGTCGGTTGAGTTTCGCCTGGTGCCGGGATGTCGGGGCGTTGTTGGGGGGCGTTGTTCGCTTCCGGTGTCCTGGTAGGCGCTTCGGTGGTTGGGCTACCGTCTGACGGCTGTGTGGGCTGGTTTTGAGGCGTGTCGGTGTGAGCCTCGGGATGACTAGCTTCCGGCGAGGATGGCTGAGTTGGCGACTCCTGTGTACCGTCTGGCTTCACATCACCTGATGGATTCTGGCTTGTTGCTGCGGCTGCGGCTTCCGGAGCGGTTTGTTCCGGCGGTGTGTTTTGTGCTGCTGTTTCCGCTCCTGATGTCGTTGGTGCGTCGGGTGCGGGTTGTCCGGGTCCGTCTTGCGTTTCTTTCCTGTCGGCAGCTTGTTGGCTTGACTCAGATGGAGTTGCAGTCCCGGGCGTCAGTGGGGCATCTGTAGGTTGTGAGCCGTCCGACTGCTGAGTGCTGGGCGAATTGTCGCCGAGCGATGGTGCAGATTCAGGGCTGCTCTGTTGCGGGCTGGAATTCGGTTTGTCAGACCCTTCGGTCGTCGCCGATGGATCTTTGGGCGCGTCGGGGGACGCTGACGGCTTACCCGGATTTTCTGCGGGAGTGTCGGTAGTGGTGTCTGACTTTGGCGCCTCCGGGGCACCCTCAGCTGGTGCCTCACCAGGCGATGGTTTGCTTGGGGACTCGGAAGATTCGCCCTTGTTGGGTTCTGATGGAGCTTCTGGGCTCGACGGCTTAGTGCCGTCCTCATTCGTGCTGTCACCGTTACTTGGCGGGTTGGTATCGCCAGTCGGACCTTGCTGGTCGGTACCGGAGTTCGCGGCCGTCTGGGCATCGGTGCCTGGAGTAGCAGGAGATTCCGGACCCATGTCTAGTTGCAAATCCGGCACTGTTCCTGCTTGAACTTCCTTCGCAGTTGCAGTTTGGCTCTCGGCTGCTCTGTCTGCACCTGTCTGGGTGGATGCTGAAAAGTTTGAAAAGTCTTGGAGATTCGAACTGGTGTTATCTGTGGGGCGGGTTGATTCAGGCGCCTTTTCGAAGGCTCCGACGTGTTCGGTCGATCCCATATGTTCTTACTTCCGTGAGCGAGTGAATAGTAACGGAGAGGTGCAACGTGCGGCGCTGCGGTCGGATTAAATAAGTTAGTAAGTTGGTTCCGTCTACAATGTATATGCCCATCGTTACAGCAACGTGACAGGTAAGTGACGTGGTCGATTTTGGCGCTTTCCAGACGAGAGTTTTTGGCGGGGGGACAGCGCAGGTGTTCCTTATATATTGTTCGCGTATTTTTCCTCGTTATCAAAATTGCCACTCACCCCATTAGCATTGCGGACGGTTTTAATTCTGAAACTCATTCTTGCTGCTTTGATCCATTCTAGTTTGTGGTGCCACTGTATATGGTGCAACATTTGAACGAGAGTTTTTGAGTAGGTTGGGGTTGGTGATTGTTCATAGTTTCGGATCTTGGTTTTGTTGTTTCAGTAGCTTGTTTGGATCGCAGGAAATTTATATGCCACTGTATGTAATGGCAGCGATTGTTTCAGTCTGTCAGGTGCTGGCTTCCCAGTCCGGATACCAGTCTTTAAACGCTGCACCTGTCAGGCTTTTCTAGATTTGCATTTTGGTGGAGTCTTCCGAAAAGGTTGATGTCAAGCAAAGAGTGCCGGACGAACGGATATTTTTTTCTGGACAACAGGGAGACTGATCGGTAAATTGGATGAATGGTATCATCGAATGGGCAAATGACAGACCTACTGAGCACACGTCTTGATCGGTGGAAGCAGAAGCTGATCGATCAGACACTGCACAATCCATTGCTCAATTTTAAGCCAAGCAAACTCACGACGATTTCCGTTGTCGATGGAAATCCCTCTGAAGTATTTCGCGCTCTTCAGATTCAAGGGAAATCGATGACGTTCAGACCAGCTGTTGAAGGGCGTTCTGTTACAAAGCGATCATCGGTAGAATTTTCGCGTCACGGACAGAAGCCGTCTTCTTCAGCACCGTTCGATCTCGACCTTCAGACCAGTCTTAGTGCTGATGCCCTAAATCTGCACCTTTTGCGAATTTTCCAAAAGTCAGCCAGTCTCTTCGAGGAGCAAGGGTTTACCAGTCTGTGTTTATCGCTTGGTATGCTCGAATGGTTTGATGCCAAAGAAGGAAGTTCCATTCTCAAGGCTCCTCTGGTACTACTTCCGGTGCAGCTAGAACGCGAAACTGCCGGAAGCAAATTTATGCTGAAAGCCACGCAAGATGAGCCGGTGTTGAACCCGGCTATTTTTCAGAAACTTCGGTCTTCGCATCGCTTGAAGTTGCCGCCGCTTCCGGACAGTTTCGAAGACTTTCAACCGTTGACGTACTTCGCTATGTTTCAGCATGCGATCGAGCAGCTTCAGAATTGGCGAGTAACCGAAGACATCTTTTTGTCGTTTTTTGCATTCCAGAAGTTCGTGATGTATCGAGATCTGGAAGTTGCCGAGGATGTCTATACACAGCACGAGATAATTCAAGCGCTAGGCACGGGAAAAGCGGAAACGTCCCAACTCGAAAGTTCCGTTGGCGAGTCCGAACATCTCGATCAAGTCTTAAAGCCGGAGACGACTTTCCAGGTACTTGATGCGGATTCTTCACAGCAGCAGGCGATTGTCGCAGTTCGCAGCGGCAAAAATCTGGTCATCGAGGGACCGCCCGGGACAGGCAAGTCTCAAACAATCACGAACATCATTGCGGAACTTCTGGCAGATGGTAAGACTGTTTTGTTTGTGAGCGAGAAAATTGCTGCGCTCGAGGTTGTTTTCAACCGCCTGGAGTCAGCCGGTTTGAAAGACTTTTGCCTGGAGCTGCACAGTAAGGGCACAAGCAAGAAGTCGGTTTATCAGGAACTGCAACGAGCGCTCGATAACTGTAGACCTCACGACCACAAAGAAGACGGTGATCTTAATCGTCTTGGTTTGTTGCGCTCATTCTTAAACGACTATGCCGAAGCCCTGCACCAGCCTTACGGCACTTTAAACATCACGCCGTTTAGAGCCATCGGAGAAATCAGCCTTTTGGAAACGGCTCCAGTTGTGAATGTCGTCTTTGATGAGATTTCTACCTGTCAGATGGAAACGCTTGAAGAGACTTGTAGATCTTTCAAGCACCACTCTAAACTCGTTTCTGAAATCGGTCCTGTGCAAACTCATCCGTGGCGCGGCTCGGAGCTAAAAAAACTTTCTGCTGAAGAGCGAGATCATCTTTATGAGTTGATTGGCAACGCTCACTCTCTTTTATCTAAACTGAAGGGCAAAAGCGAAAAGCTGTCCGACGAACTGGGAGCGGCATGTCCGGGTACATTTGCTCAGCTCGAGATTTTGTGCGAGATCGGCTCATCTCTTGTTCGTTCACCGGGCACCAGCGAAGGGCTTTTGTTGAACGCCAGCTGGAACTCCATCAGTCCGGAAGTTGCTACGCTAATCGAGCGTGGAAAACACTACAGTGACGCATTGACTTCTGTGACAGAGTGCTTCCGCCAGGAGCTCCTAGACTTGGACTTCGAGCCGTTCTACAACTCTCACAGAGAGAAGGTTTCTAAATGGTATCGACACTTCGTTTTGAGTTACTGGAAAGAACGAATCTTCTTCCAGAAAAGATACCAGCAGAATTACAAACCTAATTCACTGGAACAGTTGCTTTCCGATATCGAGATTGCGTTGGCATGCCGAAAGTCGATGCTTCATGTTCTGGAACAGGATCGACTGGGGCACGATCTGTTTGGAGACAAATGGAAAGATCTTCATAGTGATTGGAACGAGCTGCGTGAGTTTGCAAACTGGATTGTAAATGTCCGCCGCTTCATCCTCGAAGATGCTTTGAAGCCACAGGGCATCGCGCTTGCCGCAAGCGGAACCAAGCAAAAGGACTCTATCGAAAAGAGCGTATCTGAGATTCGCGATCTTATTGATACTCTTCGCGTAAATCTCAGCAGAGTTTGCGACCTGGCGAAATTCGATATTGTGCGCGACGAGATTGTGGGACCAAATTGCAACTTGATTGAGCTTGGTCAGCGGCTCGAGGGAATGCATCAGGGCATTCGCCGAGTGCATGAGTGGATCTCATACAATTTGTCGGTTGATGTTTGCAAATCTGGTTTTGCCGGAATATTTTTTGATAAATTCAGTGAGCAAAACCTGGACGCAACTCATCTGGAAGCATCCTTTAGAAGGTTCTTCTTCAGAAGATGGCTTGATATGGCTTTTGAAGAGCGTCCTATTCTTGGACGGTTTCAACCGATCAGGCACGAGGAGTTTATCAACGAGTTTCGCAGGCTTGATAGTCGTTCGCTCGAACTAGCGAAACAACGGCTCCGGCATAATGTCTGTCAGAGACGAGACCAACTACTTAAAACAAAGAGTTTCGAGGATGAACTGCGTATACTGCAACGGCAGATGCGCTCGCGAAGCAAACTGCCGCTTAGAAAATTGTTCAGGCAAGTTCCATCCGTCATCAAAGCAATAAAGCCATGTTTCATGATGAGCCCGATTTCTGCGGCTCAGTTTATAAACGCGACGAGTGCGCCGTTTGATGTAGTGATTTTCGACGAAGCCAGCCAAATCACTATTGAGGATGCGCTGGGTGCGATTGTTCGTGGGCGGCAATTAATTGTTGTCGGCGATCCGAAACAGTTGCCTCCGACAGATTTCTTCCTGGGTCAAACCTTCGACGAAGTGACATCTGATGAACGCGAAGACCTTCGAATGACCGATTTGGAGAGTGTGTTAGATGAGTGCATCGCTGCTTCCTTCCCCGTAAGCAAGTTGAAATGGCACTACAGAAGTCGGCACGAATCATTGATTGCGTTTTCTAACAAGAAATTCTATGACAGTGAACTTCTTACTTTCCCGGGACCGGACACTGGTGTTACAGAGCGTGGGCTGACGTTTGAATTTGTTGACGGAACCTACGAGGGGGCGGGAGTCAATCCGAAAGAGGCGTCGGCGATAGCGGACGCGGTTTGCCACCATGCAAGAACAACGCCGCATCTTTCGTTAGGCGTTGGCACTTTCAACGTAAAACAGATGATTTTGATAAAAGACGAAATCGATCGTCGTCGCCGTGAAGATCCCTCACTCGAGGCTTTCTTTTCGAAACGAGGCGAGGGCGAGTTCTTCGTTAAAAACCTGGAGACTATTCAGGGCGACGATCGAGATGTGATCTTCCTTAGTGTGACTTATGGACCCGGTGCCGATGGAAAAGTGCGATACAATTTCGGTCCAATTAACGGTCAAAATGGTTGGAGAAGACTCAACGTAATTTTGACGCGTTCAAAGCTCCGTATGCGTGTCTTCTCATCGATGCGAGCGGAAGATATCGACTTGTCGCGTGCCTCTACTGATGGTGCTAGGTATTTACGGGAGTTTCTCCATTTTGCTGAACGGGAAACTTCGATAGTTCAGGACGTGGATCAGACGCAATTAATTGAGACACCGTTTGAGCGAGCTGTTTTCGATGAGCTGACAAAGAAAGGTCTGCGTCTGGTTCCTAAAGTAGGGCAGGCTGGATACAAAGTAGACTTCGCTGTCTTTGATGAGGAGTTTCAAGGTCGTTTCGTCATTGGTATCGAATGTGATGGCGCCACGTATCACAGCGCTGCCACTGCCAGAGATAGAGATAGGCTGCGACAACAGGTTTTGGAAGGTCTGGGTTGGCACCTGATACGCATTTGGTCAACAGATTGGTTCCACAATCGGGATGTTCAGATTGCAAGAGTTGTTGATTTCGTCAGCAAGGTCAAAGAAGAGCTGAGAAAAGAGCCTCCAGCATTACCGCTCATTGATTTTGCACCCACTAAAGAAGATTCTTCCCAGCAATTGGAAAACATCGAATCTGTCGATTCGGCTGCGGCAAAGAATTCCGCACCAACTGTGACAAATCAGCATAGTCCAGCGCCAGAGCCAGAACCCCAGCAGCAAGCGTCGGAACGTGAAACAATTGATTCCTATTCGATCACTCCTATCGAGATATTGGGTGATGCGCAAGCGTTCAACGCCGCGACAGATCAGACAATTGAATCAGTAATTCAAAAGGTGCTCGAGCACGAAGCTCCAATACATGGTGACGAACTCAAGAAGCGCGTTGCGGCGCACTGGCAAATTTCGCGTGTTGGCACCAGAATTAGCTCGCGTCTAGACGGAGTTCTAATCGGATTGTTGAAAGCCAAGCAAGCGTTTTGCCGAGGCGAATTCATATGGAAGGATGAGCCGACCTCGATTGCGCCCAGGTGCCGCCGCAGTGTCGAAGGTTATTCTTTCTCGACAGAAACTATTCCGCCCGAAGAGCTCGATCAGTGCATCGAGATGATTCTTCGTGATTCAAAAGGACGGACGAAAGAGGAAATCATCTCAGACGTTTCCCGGTCAATGGGATTTAGAAGAGCCGGACAAAAATTGTCCGACAGTATTTCTCAGAGGATTCAGCGCATGATGGATCAGTCGCTGCTCGAGCCATGCAGCGCAGGATTGAGGCTCCCTGTCACGCGATAATTCTTGTTGCTCTCTTTGCTGAGGAGCTTCGGGCATGTCGAAGGAAACGCAAACGGTCCTCTGCGAAGAACTGCTAGAACACTTTGTTCCAAACTTTCTTGGTCTCTTTCACGCCTTTTTTGATGCCACCATCGGTTTCTTTGAGTCCCTTTTTGACTCCACCTTCGGTGACTTTGACGCCTTTCTTTACTCCGCCCTCAGTTACTCGAAGACCTTTCTTGGTTCCGCCTACGGTGACACTGACTCCCTTTTTGACACCGCGTTCGCTGGCTCCGACTGCCTTCTTCACTGCGCCGGCATGCGCAGGAAGGCTAGACGAAACTGACAGTAGTACCGCAAATAATCCAACGGTTAACACTGAGGGTTGAAGGAGTTTGTAGTTCATTATTGGGACCTTCAGGAAAGCTCTCTTCGTCCAATTTTAACATGGTTCTGAATTGGCCCGAACCGGCAGGTTCAATCCGGAGACGCTGCCAAAATCATCGAAGTGTTTGTACCGCCGAATCCAAAGCTGTTATTCATTACGATCTTGGGCGCGAAGTGCGCGTCTGTGACTGAAGGTATTTTAAATTCGAATTCCGGACATGGGGAAGTAAGGTTGTGTGCCGGAGCTATAAACTGATGTTTCATCATGAGAACACAAAACACCGCCTCGACAGCACCGGCTGCGCCGCAAAGATGACCGGTCAGGCTCTTGGTGCTCGAAACAAATGTTTTCGTAGAGTGCTCTTTGAGTGCTTGTTTTATCGCGATGGCTTCAGTTCGGTCTCCCTGCGGTGTGCTTGTTGCATGCGCATTGATATAGTCAATACTGCTCGCGTCAAGCTCTGCCTCATCCAACGCTTCTTGCATTGCCATCAACGCACCGGCGCCTTCCGGCTGTGGGTCAGTGACATGATAGCCGTCGGAGGCAGTGCCAAAGCCTAGAATTTCCGCGTAGATTTTTGCACCACGCGCAATCGCGGAATTAAACTCTTCGAGAACCAAAATTGCTGCACCTTCTCCAAGGACAAAACCGTCTCTTTGAGAGTCAAACGGTCTGGACGCATCTTGATACTCCTCGTTTCGCTTCGAAAGTGTTCTGGCAGCAGCAAAGCCCGATATGCTCAGAACTGAAATCGGGGCTTCAGCACCTCCAGTCAGCCAAACTGTACGACGGCCAGTCTGTATTTCTCGGAATGCCTGACCGATGGCTTGGGAACCGCTAGCGCACGCAGAAGAGATTGCGTAGTTAGGACCGGTGATACCGTATTTGATGCTAATTTGTCCGCTTGCGAGATTAGAGAGGATAGATGGCACGAAGAATGGTCCGATTTTTCGGTTTCCGCGAATCTGGAGCGCAGATTCCTCTATGGTTCGCAGTCCGCCCAATCCAACACCAAGCGAAATTCCTGCGTGCTTGAGTAGCTCTGGCGACAGGACCGAGTCTTCTACAGCTAGCTGGCTGGCAGCCAAAGCGAGTTGAATAAAGCGGTCGTTTCGTCGAATGGCTTTGCTATCCAGGAAATCTGTAGCATCAAAGTCAGATATCTCTCCTGCAAAGGTCACCGGCAAATCTTTCGTGTCAATCTGCGTAATCGGCTTGATTCCGCTTCTCGCGCCACGGAGGCTTGCAACGATATCGTCGTTTGTCGAGCCAATGGGTGTGACGGCGCCTACGCCAGTAATAACTACTCTTTTCAGGGTTCTCATATGTGCCAACCAAGGTGAAGTCGAGAAGGTGATCGCGATAAGATCGCATGCTCCGAAGTCCGGAAGGTAATGGGCTTACGAAACGAAGCACTTACCAAACATAAGCAGGAGTCTGGGAGACCCTTTCAGTTTGATTTTTCCTGTGAGCAGAGCCAACGGCAGGTAGGTTCGGTTTGACAGGAACTTCAACCATGCGGCACTATCGGCGGTGACAATAAGGTTGGCTTTTTCTGCTACACCATCTGTCACACTGACACGTTGATTCTTGATTGTGACGATGGCTTCACGCTGTTCCTTACCTGTGAATTTAAACTGGTACGTGACGTCAAGCCCTTTTGCCTGTTCTGGTTGGAATATTCTGCGCATGCCCGTCAAAAATCCGTTAATGCTTTGAGGCCTTATGCCGTTGTGGACGCGCTTAACTGTCTTGTGCGGAAATCGTTTCTGCACATATGTTTCAGCGTCTGAGCCAGGAACAACGTAAATTGTTTCCCTTTTGTCCTGAAGAGGTTTAAGAACTTCTTTGACAAAATCCTGTCGGCGCTCCAGAAATGGTGCAATCACATCTTCCCCTGCCGGACATGTCGCCATGCAGTATGCCGCCTTGTAATTGGCTCCGAATGATAAGCTCTGCCACATTGAGACATTCTCGCCTAGAGAGACCTTCTCACGGAAATCTTCTGGAGTTTTACTTTCAATCACGTTGTCGACCCAGTTCTGGAAGCCTCCGAGAAATTCTCGATAATTGTGCGTCAGGCACGCCGAGCCGTTGAAATAGCCATCAGGTGCGATTGCCCCGACAGGACACGCAGCAACACACAACTTGCAGCTTAAGCATGGGTTGTAATCGATGGGCTTCGTATAGGACGTAAGTGGCGTGTCGAGCAAAATAGTACCAAGCAAAATAAAGTTGCCGAACTTGGGATGGATGACATTTCGGTGGATGCCCATCTTGCCGGTTCCGGCTGCCTCCGCAACGATCTTGTGTGCAATCAGCCAGATCCGCTCTGGAAATTTATGGATCTCCATAGGAAAGCCCATCGTGACGTTGATGGCTCTGATGCCATGATCCTCTAACTGTCGGACGATTCGCCTGGCAATGTCATCGACATCGTGTCCGGCATGATGGAACTCGGTGTTGGCTATTGACCGGGCGGGATTTCTGACATCGTCCCGGTTCATCCTGCAGACAATGCTGACCAGTGACTTTGTGTGTGGAAAACATTCTAGAATCTTATCTCGCTCGGCCCCGAGTCCCTGGCTCTCGATTGGAATGAAACCGACGTCGTCGGCACCTATTTCGAGGCACAATTCACGAAGCCACGCGGTGTCAAGACTTGTTGGCTTGTTATTGTTTGCTGAGCTATTTGATAGATAGTTCTTTACCGTTGGGTGGTCAGCAAATTGTTTAACTGTTTGCTGGAGTTGTTTTGCGTCTTCTTTTAAACTCATAAATTAGCCTTTGATGCGTGTATCTGCACCTATTGGGGAAAGAAAATTACTGGATTGATGCCAAAGTCGTGACGACAGCAAGTTTCTTAGATAGCTCTGACCAATTTTGCTTTCCTAACCGTGCTAGCAGGGAATTTTGGGCTTCTTCCCACAAAGGAAACGCCTTAAGCAGTATGTCTCTTCCTGACTGGGTTACTTTCAATAGTTTGACTCGTTTATCTTTGCCTTGTTCAACTTCAGCCAAGCCGTTCTTGACGAGAACATCCACATTGCGGGTAAGGGTCGTTCTGTCCATTACGAGTTCCTCCGCCAAAGTGCTCACAGAAACCGGTCCAGCAATCGACAAGGAAACGAGAAGAGTTAATTGGGTGACCTTGAGCCCGCACTCCTCCAGTGCAGCATCGTAGTACTGCGTTATCGCTCTCGATGCCTTTCTCAATTTAAAGCATGCGCAGTTTAATGCAATCTGTCGGGCTTGGCTATCCAGAGTGTTTTTTTGCGAGTTGTCCATAATGGGAGTATATGCACGCAAGTTGATTTTGTCAAATATCGGTGTCCAGGCATCGTGGTTATTGCGATGACGATTCCACCACCGCCGTGAAATTCCGAACTCGGAATTCTACAAGAGTCCGTCCGCATGCACGAGAGTTATTTGAGCGCCGTTGTCCCATCTAGAGCCTTCGGTAAAGTGCGCGTCGTCCCATTTCAATATGATCATGAATCGGATGGAACCGGCGCGGCATATCGCTAAATGCGAACAATGACGTCTTCAGCCTGGAATCGCACTTTCGGAGCCTGAGCGTACTTATCATCCGAGGCTCTATAGCCTACCGGGCAAATCACTACTGAATGGCAGCCCAGTTTTTCGAGTCCAAGAATTTTGTCATATGCTGCCGCATCGAAACCTTCCATGGGGCAGGCGTCAACTCCAAGGTGCGCAGCCGCTGTAAGCAGGGTGCCCAGGGCGATGTAGCACTGTTTCGCCGCCCAAGTTTCTTTGTCTTTTGAGTTACTCAGAAACCCTTTAATCATGGCTGAATATGACGCGAGTGAATCGACGGTGACACCGCGAGTAGTGGCAGATGCATTGAGAAATTTATCTACAAACGCCTCGTCGAGTTCGGCAATCCTGCAAATCACAACGAGGTGCGAGCAGTCCTGTGGTTGCATTTGTCCCCACGAAACCGCCGGCAGCTGTTTCTTAATTTCCGGATCCGATACAACAACAAACTTCCACGGCTGCAGACCGAAGCTGGAGGCGCTAAGACGAAGTGCTTCCAACAGTTTTGCCAGCGTTTCGTCATCCAGCTTTTTCTCGCTGTCAAACTTCTTGGTGGCGTAGCGCCAGTTCAAACTGTCGACTATCTCCGGAAGCACTTTTCTTGCATCAGTCATCGACGATTCCTCATTCTTTGTGTAAGCGCAATTTCTCCCTGCGCCGAGAAAGATTATGACGGCAGAGCGCCCCCAATTGCTACCGCGTGTATTGATTTTGTAATCTCGAAAAACAGTAACCGTCAGGCGTTCACTCTGAATCTCATGCAGCCCTAAACGAGCTCTAAGCGGATGTGACATCTCTTAAGTGATCGTTTCGAGTAACTTTCTGATAAAGTTATGTCTTGCCTTTGTTCCTGGAAAATAAGGGCGCCTCACGAACGCAATAAAGCAGACTTAGTGGACGGTGCGATAAATCGTTCTTTGAGTTCGTTCGCAAAAGTTTCGAAATAGATTTCCACAATTTAAATCGCAGAATCATATTGAAGGAGTTAGTTGAATGAATCCGCAGTCCTCCGGAACTCCGACACATAGCATGCTTGGTGCCTCGCTCTTAGCGTGTTTACTTTCCCTCGTAGGTTCTGCTGCGCAAGCCAATCCGGGTAGAGGCGAAGACCTGTCAATTGGTCTTGCAGCCAGAGAGGCTCTGAAACTTGATCGCCATGAAGCTCGCCTGGAGCGGCGCGAGTCTCGTATCGAGCGAGCCCTGGGCAAAGATTCATCTTCGTTCGCTCAGATGCAACGCCCCAGCAATGTTCAGTTCGCGCGACCTAACGGTGCTCGCCAACATAACGAGCTGCGTGGGATGTCTGGTGTCACTTCTTCTCTCCGTCGAGCTGAATTGTCTGGTCTGCCCGGACAGATTTCGCCCTTTAGCACCTCTAGACCAACCACCGGCAGAAGCACTTTTGACACCGAGCGAGGAAACTCTAAGCTAATTAACAGGGGACTTTCGCTCGATTTGTCGTCGACAAAGGCGAACATAACGCTAGGCGAGAACCTATTTGATGGCACTGTCACGCTTGTGATTGCAGGAGAGGAAAAGCAATTCTCAGCCGGGAGTAAAGCTACCCCTGCCGAGTTCGCCGCGATCAATCAGAAGCTTGCGACGGGTAATCAGTCTCTGACCTTGTCTGTTGGTGGCGCCGCCAGTGGTGGCAGCCTGAATCTCAATTTGGTTAGTGATAATGGCTCAACTATTAAGGCGTCAGAGTTAGTCGTACCGCAAAATGTAACGGTAGAGGGTGACTTTGGTCGGACGGCCGATGGAGTACGAGTAAACAAAGACCTCGTCAATTACGGATCTATTGTTGCGTCGTCAGCAAGCGGTGTGAGAAACACGGCGGTGATTGGTGCCAGAGACATCGTTAATGCTGAAGGCGGTTCAATAGTTTCTGTTTCCAGCCCGTCCAATCCAAACCTAAACCTTGCTCTACGTGCTGCTCGAGATCTGACCAATTCTGGTGAGATTAATAGCTCCGGTGACCTGGAACTCGCTGCGGGACGAGCAATCACCAACGTCTCTAAAGGAGTTATCGGGGCAAATGGAAACGTCCTTTTCAACGCTCCCTCGATAAACAATCAGGGCCTGATAATTGGGCAAAGCGACATCACCTTTGCGGGTCCATCGACCGAGGCTCTTACAGTAAACAATTTTGGTGGAACGGTAAGCGCCCAGAATGGCAGCATAAATCTTCGTGAAACTGATTACATTGGAACGGGAAACAGCATCATATATGGTGGCGACCTGCTATCGAAACAGCTAAATATTAACGCTGGTCAAGCCACTGGCGATGTCGTGGCAAATGACGTCACCGGTACCGTTAACTCGTCAGGTTTAGCCGCTCATGTCAGCGTTGATACTGATACGCTGGTGCTTGGAACACAATGCTTGACCGGTGACCCCACCTATTACAACACTGGCGATATCTTAATAAATGGTAGTATCTCAGTCGCAGAAGACCTCACTATTATTGCTGGACGCGATATTAGTTCTGTTTTTGGAATCACCCTTGTCGCGGTTGATGGCGCCGGCGCTGGAAAAGATATAACGCTGATCGCCGGGGCGAATATCACGGCAGGTTCAGGACAATTGCCTCCAGCTGGAGGTCCGGCAAACTTGGCTAGCGGCGCACAGCAGGCTTTGTCAAACGTGACGGTTTCCGGCGCCTCCGCGACGGGCGGAAATATCGTTTTGGGTAGTTCCAACTACATAAGCTCGCAAAGTAACCTCGTGACTAATGAAGATGGTGGAGACGTTACATTAATCGCGTACTCCAACGGAAATTCACTCAAAGGACAGATTGGACCGAACTCCATTGTTATTGAAGCTCACGGGCATGGCAGCGGTAATAACGGCAATGTCACCATTATTGGACAAGGCTCCGTTTCAATTGGTCAGATATTTTCGTACGAGGGGAACGGAACTGCGCCGGGAACTGGAACGGTATTGGTTGCTGTCGCTCCGCCGACAACAAGTGATGGTTTGCCGATCACCTATGCCACCGATGGTAGTATCGCTAGCGGAAATAGATTCGTGCCTGTTAACAGTCCTGGCAACTTAAATGCGCAGGTTTTACTTGGCCCCGTGCTTGCCAGCGGCAATGTCTCAATCATTGGCTCCTACGATATCGTGTTGGGCACCGTTGCCAGTTATAGCGGCGATATCTCTCTTCAAACTGATAATGGCAGGTTGTTCTTCAACACAGGCGCCATACTGACTGCTGACAGTATCAGTGCCTACTCAAGTGGTATTCAGAATGTAGCTGGTACTTTCAATGCCAATCAGGTTCAGCTGAAGAGCGGAAGTAATATCACTTTTGATCAAACAACGATTAACGCTGACTCGGTAACTCTTCTTTCCAATCAGAATCTGGTGCTTAGCAATTCCACTATCAATGCCAGGGAAGGACTTCTTGCGGTTGCAGGTCAGTCAATTACTGGAGACGCCGGAGAATGGAGTCATTTAAACGGAAGTACATCGGGCGATGCCGCCAATATCGCGTTGTTTGCCGGAGCGAGCTGGACAGACAATGGTGCAACGGTGACAATCGGTGGCTCGTCCGCCACCGGCGGCTCAATAGTCGGTGATTCACTTCAGACTATAACAACGAGCAGCACGGGCGGCGGTAGCGCTGGGGCGATCACCATGGTCGCATTCGCACAACCAAGTAACAGTACTTCCGGTAGGGTGACGCCACAAGCGGTGACCGAGATCACTGCCAAAGGGTCAGGTGGATTGAATGGCGATGTGACAATAGTCGCTGACGGAACCGGGAACTCTATAATAATTGATTCAATCGACGTTACCGGTGGCACTGCAGGCGGTGCCATTACCTTGTCGGTGACGAATCCCAACGTGGGTTCAGTAAGTCCAATAAACAAGAGCGACGCTACCTATTCCGGCTCATTTGCCGGCTCCGCTCAAGGAGCTGGAGCAATCCAGGTCCTCGGTGAATTGAAAGGCAATCAACTTAATTTGAACGCTGGGACAAACAGCATAACCGCCACAAATATTACTGCTTCAGGACTTAGTGGAAATCAAGACGGTGGTAGCATCAGTATCACAGGCGGTACCGTAAGCGTTGATAGCCTGATCGCAAATGGCTTCGGCTCGGGACACGGCGGCGACATTAACATCTCTGCTAATACATTGACCGCCGTCCAGTTCACCGCAGATGGTGGTACTTCAGGTTCCGGAGGACAAGGCGGTTCTGTTCAGGTCAATATCAATAGCGCTTCCCAATATATAGTTGGTCAAATCTCCGCTAACGGTGGTGGTTCTACAGGCGGTGCTGGTTCTATTATCGTGAGAAACACCGGATCTGGTGGCATAAGCCTCACTCCGAGTAATATTTCGCTGCTGACGGGTGGGGCTGGAGGCTCGCTCACTCTAGACGCGACTTCCGGCGCGGTGGACGGACCCATTGCAATCATGGGCAGTTTGATTAACGTCAATGGAAATGCCGGTTTCAACAACGGACAAATTTTCCTATCCGGCTCCACAATCACAAGTTCAGGAGCATTGTCTCTGACGGCTGTTAATGGGCTCGATCACACTGGCGTGATCGAACTCGCTGCGACTACCGGCAATATTGCAATAGCGGGCAACTTCTCTGCGTCTTCGGGATCAGCAATAACCGTTAACACTGACCAGTCAATTACGACATCAGGAACCGGCGGTAGTGTCTTACTTCAGTCGATGGATGGTTTAAATGCGGCGACAGCAAACATCATAACTTCGAGCGGAAGTCCAGCTGTTGCAGGTGGTGCAATCACTATCAATGGCAGTATCGGTAACTACAATATCGGAAATCTTTCAAGTTTGGGGACCGCCTCCCAGAGCGGAGGGAACATAAGTCTTACTAGTGACACCGGAAGCTTCAATGTGGGCAACATTAGTGCAGATGGTGGCTCTTCTGGTGGCGGTGGTGGCAGCCTGACCATTGCCAGCAATGCAGCGAGCATCAATTTAAAATCAATTTCGCTGAAAGGCTTTGGTTCTGCTTCCGGCGGTGACATGGATTTAAGCTCCAACAGCGGAGGCGATATCATATTTGGTGTCAATTCGACGGTGGTGTCTGACTCATCTGCGGCCGGCGGTAATATTCAGATCTCAACGGGCACAGGCTCCGTTGTTTTTCAAGGTGGAACCTCGTCGATATCCGCGAAAGGCGGGACTGCTAACGGATCGATATCGTTCAGTCAAGTGGGCATGCTCGATCTTGGCTCTACAGATCTGACCATTGCAAATAACGGAGTAGGTTCTGGCAGTTCCATAGACTTCTCCTCGGCACTTCCGGGGGGAAGCATATCTTCTACTGGCGGAAGTCTTTCGGTTAACGCATCTGGTTCAGTCAATTTCACTAATATGAACGGCGGCATCACCACAGGCGGTGGCGATGTGTCGCTGTCTGCTACGTCGATCAGCAATGATGGTCTAGGTCAATCAGCTCCAAGTATTGATGCTAGTGTATCCGGCGTGGGATTGGGTGGTGACATATCGATCACTGTAAACTCTAACCTCACAACAAATTCTCTCAAAGGCAACGATATAACCATTTCGTTGCCGACTTTGACCCAACTGAGTCTCAACTCCTCTGTGGATGCGCAGGGAACTGTCATATTAAGTGCAGGTCGCGTTGTTCAGACTGCGGCTCAGACGATCAAATCAGACGCGCTTCAGCTGAATCTTTCTACGCCTGGCATGCTGACGACACTGGAGACGAATGTCAATTCGGTGACTATTGGCGGAGCGAACAACAGCGTGTCAATAGTTGAGAGTAACGACCTCTCAATTTTGAGCATCAATAATGTCTCGGACGTTAACATCACTGCCGCCGGTGGAATCACTGTTGATGCGGCTCAAAACACAATCGTGAATTACACGATCAGCGCTGGCGGATTGTTGTCGATCAATGCTCCAATTTCGACTAGCAATAGTATTTCTCTTACGTCAACAAATAGCGACGTTCAGCTTGGCGACGCTCTTACAGTCGGTTCCGCTGGTGTTATTACATTAGAAACGACCAACGGCGGTCAAATACAAGAAACTGCATCAGGCTCGATCAATACCGGCTCAGGTGGCTTGCTTAACGTAAAGCTTCTTGGCGTTTCGTCTGGAAATGCGACACTGTCAGGAAGTAACAGTGTTTATAGCCTCACCGGATCTGGTGGCGGTCTCATTACCCTGGATAATGCAGCAAACGCTCTGCAGATTCTCGGGTTAGGCTCCACCCAAAGCCTTAACGCGACGACAACTGACGACGCAATGGGAATTAGCCTTGCAGGTCCAATTTCTACTTCTGGCACAGTGACCTTCAACACACCACTCTTTGTCACAGGTTCCAACAATTTGTCAGCTGCGAGCATAACGGTTCAGAGCACAGCTTCTCTGACCGTTGATTCAAACGGAGCGACTCTCACGGGCACGACTCCGCCAGCAGGCGCACCCGGCAATCCGAGCTCTCCGACTGCAATTAATTTCATCACCGCCAATGGTGAAGTCCTCACACTTGTTGGAACAATGAATTTCGGTGGAGACGTGACTCTCCGTAATAGCGGAGGAACAACCGTTTCACAAAACAATTCGCTTTATGCCGGGTCTAACAACGTCGTATTGATTACGGCTAATTGGATGCAGCAAGGAAATGGAAATATCACCGGAAATATTCTGTTTCCGGGAGGTGTTTCAATCGTGAATCCTGACGGAGACCTTGTCTTGGCTGGCAATCTCAAGTTCGATGGTCAGGATCTGGTGCTAGCCGCCAAAAACAATGTTATTCTCGGAAACTTTAATATAGATCTGAGCAGTTCCACGGGCGACGGAAGCGATCTGATCATTCTTGCGGGTTACACACTTACGCCGACCGGCGGCGGTCAGCAACAAACTTCACTGCCATACACCATCGGCGCTCCAACAGTAGGTGGAGGAAGCATCTCCGGGACTGGAACAATAACGACCACTAGCACCGCTCTTGGTGGCAATGGGGGAGACGTCACAATCCTCACAACTGGAACTGGGACTATCAGCCTGAATAACATTGACGCGTCGGCAACGGATGGTCGGGGCGGTACGATTTACCTGATTGGAGCCGGTGTCACGGCAAACGAAATTACGTCCACGGGTAGCGCTCGAGCTGGAGACGTATACATCGGCGGCATAGACTCAATTCCAGTTCCGGATAACCCAATGATTCCGATGGTCATTCAAAATGGAAAGGTTACCGGAGGCACTTTTGACCTTGGAAATAATCATGCCGGACCCATATCTGTTAAAGAAATCAATGCAGACAGCGGTTTCATCACTCTGAACAATAGAGGGGCTAACACTACTATTGATGGCACCATTAGCGCCATTAAAGTATTTGCGTACACGGATGAGTTGGCATTCACTAACGTAAACAGTCTTAGTGTCAATCCCGATGCCGCTGGAAATGGTGGAGAGATTAGGATGGAGGTCGGTAGCGTTAAAGGTGCGACTACGGCTCCTTTCGAGTTGCGCGCTGACGGTGTGGGAACCGGTGATGGCGGCACTATTAACGTCCGGTCCCTAACGACAAACACTTTCATTGGTACTCCCGCGAAAGCACCAAAAGGTTCGTTCACTCTACTCTCAGCTAGTGCTACCAGTGGTGCGTCTGGTGGAAACGGAGGGATCATATCGATTTTTTCGGACGTTAGTCTGACTGTCGATACGGATTTTATCGATGCAAGTCCTCTATCAACTACCGGAAACTGGAACGGTGCATCATACGCGTTAGGAAGCGGAGCGGCTAAAGGTGCGGTCCTTCAGGTGTCGGGCGACCTCCGCGCCGACAATGTCGGTTCTGGTACCGGTGGGCAGATTTATCTCCTGTCGTTCAATAGCAAAGCGTTCACAGTCAATGCGACGAAGCTGCCAAAGTTTGGCACCACTGGAGAGTTATCCGCCGGCGCAAGTGGCTCCATAATCGTGGAGAACGTATTCGGCGGAGTGACCATCGCAAGCAATTTTGTCGATGACCCAGGAAGTTTGATATTGGGAGCCGGAGGAAAGGGTTCAATTTCAACTGGAAAGGGCGTGTCTTTGTCTGCGGTTAGCTACATCAGCCTGGCTAGTGAAACAGGAGCCATCGGGAAGAAACCGCTTATGGTCGCGGCTCCCGAACTCACGTTGATAAGCCAGGGCTCGGTGAATGTTCAAAGTACCTACACAGGAGGTGTTCTCTCGCTCATCGCACCTGTCACTAGGGCCGGAAAGTCGTTGACTCTGTCGGCATTGAGCGATGTTTTGATAGTGGACAGCATGGATGTGATGGGGGACATCGATATCTCTACTACTGGAGCAATCGTCGTTGACAACACGATAGTTACGCAAAGTGGCTCTATCGCTTTAACCGCTGGTAGTGGCACCCTCGATGTCCGCTCAAATATAACCGCAAATAATGGCGGCATAGTCCTAGCTAACCGCGATACTGTAAACGGTGACGTCAATATTGGTGCTGTGACCGTAGCAACAGCAGGCAAGGGGGACGACGTTGTCATAGCGATTGGTGCTCCGCCCAAGAAGGGAACGAACACTCAAGCTGAGCCCGGCTTCACCGTCAATCCACATGGAACGAAGGGCGTCGCTTACTTTGGACCAGCAGGCGGTGTTGTGACGCCCGGAACTGTCGACGTGAACGTCATAAACAAGGATGTGATTTTTAATAACCTGTCCACTGGTGGGAAACTGATGACCGTCGCCGGTGGCGCGACTATCACGGCCGACCCGCCGTCAAAGTTGGGAGGAAGTGTCGCAACTGTGTCCACGATGACGTCATCTCTTGAGAGCTCAGCTGATTCTTCACTAATTTCTATTCCGTCGAATGGGAATACGGGAAACACTTCAATGTTGATTGGTAGTTTGACGTTCGATCCGTCGCCGCGCCTTTCGACCTCAACTCAACTTACTGTAACCGGAACTGCTTCTAAACTTACCGACAATGCCTGGGACAGGACTGGCTTGACTGGCGGTTCTATCTTGAATCTATCAGCGAATCGCACCGCGCCGCCCGAGCCGGAAGACTTGAAAGTTGATGCAGTGTTATGCCGTTTGGCTTCGGACAGTGCTCAGGAAGATCGCAACGTCGTCTTTGCTCCAACTTCGGACATAACTGTAAAAACGAAGCATGGAACGGTCAGTATAAAAGCGGGCTCAGTAGCTCTTGTCATGCAGTCCGAGAGCGTCTTGTCTGTTTATGACCTTCATGATGAATGCAAGAATGCAGTCACTATTCGTAGTGGCAACGCGCAACTGAATCTCACGCCAGGAAGACATGTTTCCATCAGCAATCAACCGCAGGCGGATTTCGTTGATGTGAATGCAGTTGAACTTGTTCAGTATCGTGGGATCAATCGGAGTCAGCTTCAGAACGGTCTGACGATATACACATCGGAGTTCTCCATTCCATCTGCGTGTTATGCGGTCAAGCCACTTGCAAAACTATTCGGTTCAAAGGTTCCCGATGCGCGAAAGCTGACGAATCGATTACTGAAGACAACGTCCGTAGTCATGACTCTCAACCCTGATCGCGGCGATTTCATTCAGTACTTCAAACCGCGCGTCGCCGCTATGAAGTAGCTGAAGATTATAGGTTTGCTCAATCGGTTGTTTAAAACTGCACGAGACTGACGTGAGCAGGAAGTTCAATTTTTTCACACCCAACAGTTGCTCCACTGTTGCCTTACTGCGACACGATTGCCTCGCTACAATAAAATTATGACGTACGCATGGAACTGTCCAATTCGTATCTTGTGAATCGTTGTCACCGAGAAGTTTTAGATTTGTTGTTGCAGTTTTCTCGTCTACCAAGAGGCAGATGAAAAATCAATGCGAATCTGCATCGGCAGCGGAGAGTTTATACTCGCATACAAACATCGACCGATGTTCACAAGATGTTTCTCAATGACTGGTAAATGCACATGTTAGTTTCTAGATTTACGGGACGCGCAACTCTCTTCACTCTTCTGTTCTGTGTGGTAGCACCCGCGAATGCACAAAGCGTCACACTGCCAATTATCGAGGTTCGCTCCTCCGGTGATAAAGAGGATGTTTTGGACTCCTCGCATCAGGGCAAGGCCATTTTTCTGATGCAATCAGGGCAACTCGAAGAGGCCAGGCGTGAGGCAGAAACGGCGCTGTCAGAAGCAAAAAAAGGTGATAATAAACAGGTTATCGCGAGTTGTTACTCAGTTCTCGGCAAAGTTTATCGCCGACAAAATCGATATCATGAGAGTCTGGACTATTATCAGAGAGCGCTCGACTATTGGCAAACACAACCAAAACCAGATTTCATTGTCGCCCAGATTCTCAATAACATGGGCGAGGAATACAAGTCTATGGGGGCTCTTGATAAAGCGCTCGGCCTTCTGCTTGAGGCCAAGTCAAAAATGACTGAAGACCAAGCGAATTACTGTGCGATTCTGGAAAACCTTGGAAGTGTCCATTTTTTGAAAAATAACTTTGTAGAGGCAGAGAAGAATTGGCAAGCAGCCGTGAGTGCTGCACGGAAAGGTTACGATCGAAGAAGCGAAGTCGATAGTATGAGTGGTCTGGCCGTCTTGTACAGCAAGTATGGAAAGAAAGACGAAGCAGAAGCGATGGTCAAAGAAACGATCGAAAAAGTCACTGCATATTTCGGCCCGTCGGATCAGAGATTGGTCAACCTCCGACGATTGGAGACGCAGAATAACGTGGTGCAAGCGAACAAAGATTCGTCAGCGTTTATAAAGCACATGAGTGCAGGAGCCGCGGCAAATCAAAAGGGTGATGCCGCGGCAGCCGAAGCTTCATACATGGCTGCTGTCAATGAATCTGAAAAATTCGGTGACAACTTTGAGGGTTTACCAATTGCTCTCAATAATTTGGCAACCGCATACGGACAACAAGAAAAGTTTTCGAAGGCGGTGCCAGTATACGAACGTGCGATCCGTTTAATTGAAAAGACAGCTGGAAGCAAATCAACAAAACTGGCAGAACCACTAAATGCATTGGCCATTGCTTTAGCATCGCAAAATAAATATGCGGAGGCGGAACCCGTGATGAAGCGCGCTTTGCCGCTGCTGGAACAAACGCTGCCCAATAATTCGCCAAGGGTCGAACAATCGAGACAGTTGTACAAGTTCTTGCAGATAAAGACTGGAAAACTTCGGAAACCACCATTGAACAGCGGTCCCAAAGAATGGCGAAGTATGCTTGATGCAGGCAGTGTAGCAATGCAGAAAGGCAATTTCACTCAAGCCGTTTCGAGCTATAAATCGGCGTTAGCGATCATTCAAAAATCGCATCCGAAGTCTAGCTTTATGGCAACAACCTTATCCCTTCTCGGAGTGGCATATCTGCGTGCCGAACTATATAAACAAGCTGAGTCGACTTTGACTAGTGCCATTCCAATGTGTGAACAATACAATCCAGCCGATGTGCAAGCTGTTTCTCTTTTGAAAAATGCTTTGGCCGTCGCGAAGTCAAAGCAAAAGTCAATCAAATTGTTGACTGAATGATCGCAGGGCACTCTTCTTCTTCTTCTTCTTCTTCTTCTTCTTCTTCTTTGCCGGATGGACTACTCCAATGGAATTTTTTACGCATTCAATTAAAGCTCTACTGCATATTAGTTACGAGCCTATGATGCGTTTCTTCGAGGCTGTGACGAAAAGGCGGATAAAGCGTATCTACAAAGATGCGATTACGACAACCACAACGGAGGGACCAATTCATTCAGAAAGCAGTGGGTGACAATCCTTACTCGTTGGTAGCCTTCCTTAATCAGGATCTCAATTCGATCCCTTTCCGGCCTTCTACTGGCGGTTAGAACCGAACTCTCACGGCAACAACTCATCAGCTTGCGAGACTGGTATAAGGCATCTGCGCAAAAACTTTCAGGTAAAACGATCTGGTGACCATCCGCAAATTAGTCGAAGGAGGACCGACGCGACGAAAAAAAGAAAGGTCGTGTGCAGGTGTCGAAAGCTGCGCGCTTTGTATGATTAGAAAAGGTGATGTGGAGGAGATCTGATTGAAATCGGTGTTGTTTGAAATCAGTTGCGTGCGCCAATTTCATTCGCATTGACTTTGCTAGTTTCGATACAAACTTTTTGTTGACGACGACTGCTCAGACCGAGAGACGGCTCAATTCTCCAGGCATATTTTGCGTGAGAATTGAAGTGATTGCATTTGGCTTAAGACTTTCGTTTGCGCCTTTTCTGAAGGACTACGGGTGCCCCGTCGATTTCAGGCTCGTTTGCATAGTTGAAGCCGGTCAGGTGTTCGAACAAGTCGACCGGAATCGAGAAGAAGTGATCCCATTGCTTGTTTAGGGGTGTGGAATCCCTTTCGGCAATAATTTGCTTTTTTATGTAATCGAAGCCTATCGGTGGTTTGCCGCAAATTTCTATATTTTCCTTACCTAGATCCCCGAAGTGAGATACTGACCATTGCAGCCTGCCGCGGTGCCACTCGCTGGTGGCGCAGTAATTGCAGTGTTCATCAATAATTGAGACGAGCAGCTTGATGCTCTTAGATGCATCTTCAAGGACGTCGGTTTTGTCTTTGTATACCGGGCCAGTAAGACCTTCAACAAACAGGTCTAGCTTTAGGTGGTCGTAAATTATATACCAGTCCGTCTTCATTCGAAAACCGCATAGCCCGCCAATCTCCGCAGCAGTTCCAGAGCTGCGCAGGTTAAGTGCATCCCAGAGGTCTTCTTCATCAATCACTTTTGCTGCTAGTGTCGCTAGTGCTATTCCCACGTTTCACCTCGTCAAATAAATGCTTGATTGACCCAATAAGTGCTATTCGTTTGGAGACAAGGTTGTATTGGGTATTCGGCATTTAGTCAATCTTGATATATGCACCTTATTCAAATTTTCAAAACACAACTTCAGGCAAAAACTCACAAGAACCTTTAAATCTGCGTGAAGTGCACTTCCACAAAGTGTTCATTGCGGTCATCGATCAGGTTAACATGGCTGTGGTTCTGTTCTTGTCCATCAACTTTGATCGTGGTTGAAGTCTTCTTGCCTTTGGTTTGGAAGATCGTGATGTGGTAGACGGTCTCCCTATGTCGGTAGTGAATTTTGAATGTTTCCCAGTGCTCTGGCAAGCAGGGGACAAAACTCAGTTTGTTTATTTGCAAACGCAGACCGAGCAGCGATTCGACTATCAGCCGATACATCCAACCCGATGAGCCTGTGTACCAGGTCCAGCCGCCTCGCCCAGTGTGCGGTGGTGCCGCGTAAACGTCGGCTGCCACCACATACGGTTCTACCTTGTACGTAGCAACCCCTTCCGGACAGTTGGCATGCATTACAGGATTGATCAACTGAAACAATTCCCAGGCACGCTTGTTGTCGCCCAGAGCGGCGAACGCCATCACCGTCCAAATTGCGCCGTGCGTGTATTGACCGCCATTTTCGCGCACTCCGGGGACATATCCCTTTATATAACCGGGATTCAATTCAGATTTGTCGAACGGCGGATCGAGCAGGCGAATCAGCTCGTGCTCTCTGTCGACAAGGTGTTCGTCGACCGCCTCCATCGCCTGACGCGCGCGCAAGGGATCGCCCATCGCCGAGAGAACCGACCAGCTCTGCGCAATCGCATCGATCTTGCATTCGTCATTTGACACGGAGCCGAGTGGTTGGCCGTCATCAAAATAAGCGCGTCGATACCACTGACCATCCCAACCGTTTTTCTCTATGCTGGCTTTCATCTCGGCTAATTCTTTCTGGCAGCGTTGCACGAAGTCGCCGTCACCCCGAAGTTGTGCAATCTCAGTGAAGGACGACAATACGTTGCATAAGAAGAAAGCTAACCAGACACTCTCACCTTTGCCGTCTTTGCCGACGAGATTCATGCCGTCGTTCCAATCGCAAGATCCGATTAATGGTAGTCCATGCGCGCCGCTTGTCAGACCTCTGGAAATGGCTCGCACGCAATGTTCGTACAGGGTGCGCACTTCCTCTGAGCGCGCCGGCAAATCGTAGTACGATTCATCCTCGGGATTGACCGGACGACCCGAGAGAAAGTGAACGGGCTCATCTAGCACACCGGTGTCGCCAGTCGTCATCACATAGCGGTGTGTGGCAAGTGGCAACCACAGAAAATCGTCGGAGCAATGCGTCCGCACACCGCGCCCCAAGGGCGGGTGCCACCAGTGTTGAACATCACCTTCTTGAAATTGGTGTTCGGCACAACGCAGCAAGTGCTCGCGCATCAATCGCGGCTCTGCATGAACGAGTGCCATAATGTCTTGCAGCTGATCGCGAAATCCGAATGCACCGCCGGACTGATAGAAACCGCTTCTCGCCCAGAGCCGGCAGGCTATGGTTTGATACATGAGCCAGCCGTTGACCAGCATGTTCACGGAAGGGTCAGGAGTGTCCACATTGACCGCGCCGAGAGTGTGCTTCCAATATTGGCATAGTGCCTCAAACGAATCGCGCCGGGCGCCAGATCCGCGAAACCGGTGCACGAGGTTGGTGGCATCATTTGCATCTCTGCCGACACCCAGTCGAAAGATGATTTCACGTTCCTGCCCGTCGGCCAGATCGAATGCCACTTGCATCGCTCCGCATGGATCGAGAGCGGCTCCGACTCTGCCGGAGAGGCGAGCATTGCCCAAAGCTGCCGGGTTCCTCAGCGTGCCGTTTCGTCCGATGAACTCACTGCGATCGCCGGTCACCGTGCGGTTAGGATCGTCTACGTCAAGGAACGCGACCAGATTTGCGAACTCACTATTGTAGCGGTTATGGGCGAACAAGGCATCGGATTTGGTATCAATCTCTGTGGTCACGTGCATGGCAGATCTGGAACGCATATCACCCAGAACCCATTCCACATAAGCGGTGGCTGAAAGTCGGCGTGCACGTCCGGATGCATTTCGTATCTTGAGTACTGAAATCTTCACCGGGTCATCTTTGGCTACGTACACTGATAATTCTGATACGATACCGCTTTCGGTGTGCTCGAAGACGCTGTATCCAAAACCATGGCGACTGATGTAATACGAGTCTTCTCCTCGCGAAGGCAATGGCGACGGTGACCAGAAGCGTCCACTGTCTTCATCACGCAAATAGAAGACTTCGCCCGTGGTATCGCATATAGGGTCGTTGTACCATGGCGTCAGACGAAATTCGTGGGCGTTCTCATACCAGGTGTAAGACGACCCGTTCTCTGAGATCACGCTTCCGAAAATTGGATTGGCCATAACGTTGACCCACGGAGCCGGCGTAGATTCCCCGGAAGCTGTCGTGATAACGTATTCGCGTCCATCTGGCGTGAAGCCGCCTAAACCATTGAAGAGTATGAGTTCGCGCCACGGACATTCGGCAACCGGTGTGGAGCGCGCAGTCTTGCTAGGCACCAGACGTGGTACGCGAGGATCACGGATTCGCCGCGCCAGCTGCTCCGCCAGCGTGCCTCTCTTGTCCGTGATGACCACGCGCGCGACCGATTGGAATAGAATGCGATCCTCAGTAGATATCTGCTCTGCCGGTCTCACGAAGATACCACCAGGACGATCGAAAACATTTGCTTCGGAACTTGCCGCGATCAAACCCATGATCTGATCCTGGAGTAGCTGCCGGTATCCGGCACGATCTTCGTTCCAAATTACAAGGTCGACAGCCAGTCCCTTCAAGCGCCAGTAGGCATGGGCTTGTATGAGTTGGCGCACAAGATCGATATTGGACTGATCGTCGATCTGCAGTAGAACAATAGGCAAGTCTCCGGAGACGGCATAGCCCCACAGCCCCGATTGTCCGCGCCGATTTTTGACGATCGTGCTTGTGTCAGCACGCATACTGTTATTTGCATAGATTACCGAACCGGCAAGACGTCCATAGAGTTGCGCGTCGGAATCGGTGGCATTGATCTGACGCAGAACTACCTGACTGTGTGTCCATGCCAGATCGAAAACGCGGTCGGCCAGGCTGCGGTCATGATATTTTTCGATGAACGAGAGACACTCTTCTCTCGTTTCAGCCATGCCGGTGACGATGTCGATAGTTGCCGATGCTTCCGGCTCCAGCGTTAGATGGCAGCGAATAGATACAATCGGATCGAGAACCGATCCGTCTGTTCCTGAGAGAGGCCCTGGCTTCATCATCGCCTCAGGCTGCACAAGGCTGTTTCCTCGACCGATGAAACGACTGCGATCGGTTTCATGCGAAATCTCCTCGATCGTTGCGCCGTGCGCAGCCATCAAATGGAACATCCATGGTGTCTTCTCTTCGGAAGATCGCGGCCGTCTGTTGCAGAGAATGGCTTGTTTATCCCGGATGATTTCAGTTTGCACGAATAGCTTGCTGAACGCAGGATGCAACGCGTCGGCGATGTTCGGCGCCAAAACCACTTCCGCATAGCTGGTCACATCAATTGTCCTGTGAGCGCGAGCGCGATTGGTGATGCGCACGCGACGCAGTTCTATATCATCCTCGGATGAAACAACGATCTCCGAATGCATATCACAATCGAATCCGCGACGGCGAAACTCAACTCTCGAGTCGGAAAAAATCGCTTCGTAGCTGTCTGTCGTTTTCAGTGTTGGTTGAAATGCAGGCGACCAGAATTCGCTGCTGGTCAAATCGCGGATGTAGCAAAACATGCCGCAATTGTCCATTATGGCATCTTCGCGGAAGCGCGTGACGGCCAAGTCGTTCCAACAACTGTAGCCGCCGCCAGCACTTGTCACCATGACGTGGTATCTGCCATTGGACAACAATTGCACTTCCGGAACGGTGGCATCTGGGCTGGTGAAGAATCGTACCGGCGCTTGCTGACCGCTGGTCGTGCTCAAGCCGGAGACTTCGGCTGATTGAGTATGAAGCACCGTGGACTTGGGAATGCGCTCCTGCAAAAGCAACATCGTCGACTGAAACGCGGGCTCGGATTCGAAAAGCCTCTGCATCGGCCGGTTCAAAAGCGTATACGCCAGAGCTAGAAGACTCATCCCTTGATGATGGGACATGAAGGATTGTACGATTGTAAACGGCTGCCCATGCGGAACACGGGCAGGTGTGTAGTCGATTGCTTCGTAGAAACCGAATTTTCCGAGACAATTCATCGCGGCAAGTCTCTCGAGGTTTAAACATGCTTCATCCGGTGATACCATCAACGCCAGCATAGATGCGTAAGGCGCGACGACGAGATCTTCGGCCAACCCGCGCTTCAGTCCAAGTCCGGGCACGCCGAATGCCCGGTACTGATAATTGAGTTGCACGTCCACGGCGCTGTAGCCGGATTCTGAAATGCCCCACGGAACTCCGCGCTGCTTGCCGTATTCGATTTGCCTGCTAACAGCCGCTCTGTATGTTTGATCCAGAATGGTGTCTTGATAGGTGGGCATCACTAGAAGTGGCATAAGATATTCGAACATGGAGCCGCTCCAGGAGAAGAGAATCGGATCTCCACCTGTGGAAGCACGCAGTCGTCCAAGCGCGAACCAGCTTTCCTGTGGCAATTGCCCCTGGGCAATACCGACAAAACTTGCTATCCGGGCTTCTGAGGCCAACAGATCGTAGTAACTCGCGTCCAACCGTCGCTCGCTGACATTGTAACCGATCGACAACAAGTGCCGGCTCTTATCGAACAGGAAGTCATAGTCCATGTCGGCCATCTCGCCCGATTGCCTGACGAGCCGATCGATTTCGGCGATCCTCTCGTTGGCACGCGCGCTTGCCAGTGCGACCATAGCCTTAATCGTGGAAAGCCATTCTTCTGTTTCGGGAGCGGCGTCGCAATCTTTCGAGGAGGTGAACTCGGGCGCGAGGGACTCCTCGAGATCTGCTAAGGAACGCAATGTTGTTAACTGATCGACAGTCTTAGTCCACGCAACCAGTCGATCGTCCAGTGTTGCTGTATCGGACACCACTGGTAGTGTCATTGTGGAAAGTGCAGACTTGTCCTCGGATACGCCAGACGAATTGCCGTTTGATGTCCAGGGCGCGAAGAAGGTCACTTCTTCGAGGGCGGAAACGCACTGCCCTGCCAGTTGTTTTGCCCAGTACACGGCATCTGGGTCTTTGATACCGGACAGTTCGCCACACATTCCTGCCGCACTATTTGCCAGAGTTTCCAAACATGAACGCAGATCCGAAAGCGTCGTAAATCGAGATTCACAGGCAATATCGATGTCGTTTTTCAATTGCTCATATTTTACCGAATCGCTGGCACCGGGGGTGGTGAATATGAGTGAAACCGTGTCTTTCAATCCGGCAAAAAATTGCCCGCCGATAATCAATTCGTCGGGCAACACAACAAGACCACGTCGCAACGTCAAAAGATGTGCCGCCAGATTGCCGCTGTCTACTGTTGAAACATACGTGGGCAACAATGGCTGCAGAGTTTCTGTGTCGTACCAATTATAGAAGTGACCGCGGTGCCGTTCCAAACTCTCCATGGTTTTCAGCGTGTTAGCTGTGCGTTCAACCAGCTGTCCTTGGACAATGTAGCCAAATTCATAGGCGGACAAATTCGCCAAGAGCGCAAGTCCAATGTTGGTTGGAGAGGTGCGATGCGCAATCCTATCCACAGGACGTTCCTGATAATTATCTGGTGGCAACCAATTGTCGTTCGGTCCGACAAGCGTGTCGAAAAACGCCCAGGTCTTACGGGCTGCTCGGCGAAGGAAGTCGTTTTGTTCGACACTGAGCTCTCCTGTTCGCCTTGGAACCGACCTGCTCAACCACCATACAACCGCGGGACTGGCGACCCAGAGACCGAGAAGAGGTAGAGCAAGCAGCAAAGAATCAGGGCGGTAAACCACAACTATAATGAACGCGATAATTGCGATCGAAGGCGCGCTCCACATCGTTCGATACGAGGCGACTATCCCGGTTTCCATCTGTCGATCTACGTTTGCCGAAGCGCTCCACGAAAGCAGATCCTTGCCCGTCACCATCATGCGCCAGAGGGTGACTGCCACGGCTTGCAGGTTGCTCCATGCCTCATAAGCAAGACACGTGAGTGTAAGACTGGCCTGAGCGATATGCACCAAAGTGGAATTGAAAACAGCATCCAGCGCACCCTCCTTAGGTTTTCTGAAGACTTCGAAGATGGAAGAAATCAGAGGAGGAATGAATAAGATCGAAATCACAACCAGTGTCCACGTCCACCGCGGTGAAAGAATGGTCCAACCCATCAGCAAGAGACACATTAGCGAAACTGGAATTAGACTGCGCCTGAGATTGTCGAACAGTTTCCATTGAGATAACGCCGAAAGTGGATTCCTTTCGCTTAGCCCTTGTGGCACAGGAATGTCGGCAAAAAGCCAACTCAGGAGTTGCCAGTCTCCGCGAATCCAGCGGTAGGTTCGCGTGGCATGCGCTTGGTAGCTGGGCGGAGATTCCTCGTACAATTGCACATCGCTCAAAAGTCCCGATCGTGCATAACATCCTTCCAACAGATCGTGGCTCAAAATGCGGTTTTCAGGAAACCGTTCTTTGAGAGTAAACTCGAACGCTTCAACATCGTAAATCCCTTTGCCAATAAAGGATCCTTCGTGAAACAGATCTTGATATAGATCTGAAACCGCTCTGGTGTAGGGATCTATGCCTGAGTCGCTGGCGTACAATCGCGCATACAGAGAACGTTTGGCACTCGGCAAACTTATCGCTACTCTCGGTTGAAGTATGCCGTATCCTTCTACGACCAGCTTCTTCTCTACGTCATACCGGGGACGATTGAGCGGGTGTTCCATGGCACCGATGAACTGGCGCGCCGCATCGCGTGGCAGCTGTGTGTCGGTATCAAGTGTAATCACATACCTGACTCCATCGAGCACTTCCGTGTCACCGGATATGAGCGAGAAGTCGTCGCCTTGACCACACTGGAGAAGCGCGTTCAGAGCAGCCAGCTTCCCGCGCTTGCGTTCATAGCCCATCCAGATCTGATCGCGAGAATTCCAAACTCGAGGCCGGTGGAACAGGAAAAAAATGTCGTTTCCTTCTTCTCTATATTTTTCATTGAGGGCTTTGATGCCCTCGTCAACGTTCTTCAAAAGCAGCGAATCACCGGGCATAACCTTTTGATTTGCATCACGAAAGTCTGTCAGCAAACCAAAATACAAATTCGAATCGCGATTGCCGAGAAATCTCACTTCCAGTCCTTCGAGCAAGTCCTCGACATTTTGAGCGCTAGTCAATATGGTAGGCACCACCACTAGTGCGCGAGCCTGAGAGGAGATTCCTTTTGAAAAGTCCATTCTCGGCAACGCCTGCGGTGCGGCCAGTAACATCGCAACCCAATTGGTGAGCGCAATTGCAAGCTGACTTACTGCTATTAGACATGTGATACCAACTAACATATGAAGCCAATGCGGTAGGTCGTCGGCTCGTATCATCGACAAAAGGCCAGCGGTGAAAACCGCAGACAACGCCATGATGGTGCCCAGATAGAGGGCAAGAGGGTGGCGCAAAATCGTTCCTTTCCAGTTCTCGAAAATCGAAGCTCGTACCTGAGCGGATTTTTTCAACAGTGGCAGTCCCTTGTCGATCAAATAGAAACCGACGTGAGACCCTCTGTGCTCGATAGGGTGAGTGCGTGCATTGTCCTGAGCCAGTGTTATTGCCGCACGAGCCAGTTGTCCCTCCGACAGACTGGTTTTCTTTGCCATCCTCTCTATGACGTGGCGATATCGGTTGCGAGTCGTAAACTCCATGCCACTGTACACACCGCCTGGATCTTCACTCAGTATTGCTTCGACGACACTGTGCTTCTCGACGAAATCTCTCCAGTCTGTCGCGCCAAGCATGCGCAGGCTTCCGATGATGTTGCTGATGGAAACTTGATTGCTAGCCTGTTGTTGAACTTCGGAACGCACTAACTGCTCGATTGTTCGCCCCGACTCCAGTAGCCGCTGCTCGATCCAAGTCAACGGCAGCGCCAGAGATGGTCCGTGACCTTGCAGTAGGCGAGCAAGTTCAGCGACGAAGGAACTTACTAGAGGAGGATTCGAGCGCGCCATGTCTGCAATTACAAGAATCAAACTCTTCGGATCTTGCTCAGCCGTTTCCAGCATTCGATTCGCCCACTCGTCAGCCAGATCTCTAACTAAGCAGGCAGCGGAAATGCTGGCGGCGACTCGCCTGAGACCTTCGATGAGCGCGAGGCGAAGCATTATCGGAATAGCCCACAGCTCGCCAATCTTGAGTTCACTGACAGTTTGATATGCAGTGACAAAACGGCTGAGGCTCTCCGGCTGAACGCGTCCATCGCCGTGCGAAATCGTCTCCAACGCAATGTCGTATACGCGGGGCAGTCCTGCCGAAGGACCGTCCAGCAGGCGGGGCAACTCACGACTATAGCCTTTGGGCAAGTGGTTTCTAGCGGTGAGAATTTGCTCTTCGATCAAATAGAAGTTGTCGAGCAGCCATTCACCAGCCGGCGGAATAGCCCGGTTGTTCTTGAGCGTGGCTGTCAGCATGTTGTAGGTTTCGGTCAGAACCTCTTCGTTTGTCGCCAGACGATCCAAAAGCAGGTCCTGCTTGCGCACATCAGTCAGGTTGTGCCAACCAGCCAGAGTCTTGCCGTGCTGCTCCATTTGATCGATGCTGAATAATTCAGATCTCGGCGCAGCCTCGCTATCACCGTATCTGCCGGAAAACTTTCGATTGCCAGGATTAGCCAACAACCGCAGCAAGCTTTTTCCTAACGTCGTGCTGTGTTCTTTCAAAAGCCGTACTGAACCTCATCATAGGAAGCCACACGTCGAGCGCCAAACTGCAAGTAGCACAAGTAGCAAGAGCCCAGCCGCTCCAGCGATAAGCACAGAGCCACCATATTCGGCATCAAATGCGCGTTGCTACAAAATACTTATTACGTGATCCAAATCTATATCCGAGACCTCTTCAGGGTCTGGAACACCTCACCATTACGGTGGAACACCTTCTCCTCGGTTCAATATCCTTAATTATACGGTAATTGGGCTGACTGCATGGTAAGTCCCTGGGACATCGTTGCAGCTGCACCCAGTGCGCGCGCGGCCGTTCGCACTCCGTCAGCTAGATATTTGGCTCTAGGCGTTGGTTTCAAACTGAGAAGAACAAATGGGATCGCGGAAGTGTGCTGACCTTTTCTGTCCCATCGCAAAAAATCAAAAACGCTGCCACCATTTTGCAGATGTACATCCGAAATTATCAAGTCGACCTTAGCAGTACGCAAGAAAGTTATTGCATTCATAACAGTTTCGACCACAAACACAGAATACCCCCAGTTTTCCAGACAAGCTTGAGCTTGCTCAGAGTCAGGAGCCAAAAATATTCCACGACCTTCGGACAGTTGAACGACCTATGTGTCAATAGTCGATGGTAGCCAATGGTGACTCCCATTGCGTGCCAGATGTAGGAAACGGCGAATACGGTGCCGAACACTATCATGGCTTCGTAAGTAAACACTTTCATATCCTCGCATCTCTTGGATCTACTCTGATTCGCACCTCAAGCGTCAGTGCTGGAGCGCAGTTCGTTGATTTAGATGCGATCGCGACAGAACACTCGTCCACAGAAACGTGATCGATCTGCGGCAAGAAAAGGCTCAGTGCCACATCAGCTCTAACTAATACTGAGCGACTATATTTCATTCAGTACTTATAAGTATCTGCTAGCTTTGTTAAAACTGGATGAAAACGCCGTCTAGATGTTGTTCTCGGTCTTGTAACCAAGCCCCCGCACAGTAGTTATGATCGAAAGACTGCCCTCAGAATCGATCTTTTGACGCAAGGTTCTTACATGTGTTCTTACAGTATCTTCCAAGTGTCCTGAATCTTTTTGCCAGACACGCTCGAAAATTGCATGTGGGCTGAACACTTGATTGGGATGTCTGAGAAGGAATTGAAGGAGCTTGAATTCCATTGGGTGCAAATGAATCAACTGATCATTTTTTGTAACCGTACCTGCTTCGGTGTTCAACGCTATGGCGCCCGAGATGAGCACCTTCTCGCTGCGAAGGGCGGGTCTGCGTAATAGCGCCCGCATCTGTGCGCCAAGATCGCTTAGCTTAAATGGTTTCACCACATAAGCGTCGGCGCCTGCATCAAGGCCGACCTGCAGTTCACTGGAGGAATGTCTGCCGGCAATCAATATTATCGGCGCGGTGCCTCCAGCGGCTCGATAACCCCGAACAACACCGATTCCATCCAATCCGGGCAATGCTGTTTCGAGAAGAATAATATCGTACGGGTTCAAGCGCAAACATTCCAGAATGCGAAAACCTTGATTCTCAGTCTGAACCGAGTAGTGTTGCAATGAAAAGTATTCTTGCATTGCAGCTGCGAGATCTTGTTGCGTTTCACCTAGTAGCATCCTTGACATGATTCCGTCCTCGCCGAGAAAGCCTCAGCATCGCGTAATCGATTGCTGCAGACAACGAGGAATTTGAACTACGATTTATGTGCAACTGCGATAAGTAAGGCGCTCAATTGAGGCCCTTATCTATATTGTAGACCTTTGTACTGCTGAATGTTGGATTCGTGGGAAGCGGATATGTGGAATCTCCTGTGTAACTGACCCTGCGCTCGATCGCGAGAATAGTTAATTTTGCGGCGCTGTGCAGCCAATCCCAAGAATCTCATCAAACATTTAAAGGTCAATCTTTCGCTCAAGAAGACCTTCTAGTGTATAAGCGTTACATTTTCTTTCTTTTTCTTTGATTGTTTCGATTGCCACCGGAGATGGTGCTCGCGGAAGTTCTTGCGATAACTCTAGTAACGACACTCAGGGTGCGCCTGTAGCAAGATGCTGTGATTCAGCCGCACTTTTGAGTTCCATGAAAATTGAAGGAATGGACTCTCTCACCAATTTCTTCATCAACACTTGTGGATAGAGAAATCCTCCATCAACGTGTTTTGCGTAGGTGACGAGTGTGGCCTGCCCATCTTTTAGTGGTTGGAGCTTCCAGTAACCTTCGTTGGCCTGGAATGCACCTCTGACTCGCTTCCATTCGATGAGCTCTTGTTCCTTCTCCGTCACCGTGAGAGTGTACTCGAACTTGAACAGGTTGCCCAGAGACCGGGTGGTGAAGGCGACTAACTTAGTTGATCCGGAACTGGAAATCAGTTTCGATTTGCTGAGATTAGAAAAAATGCCGGCGGCGCCGTTGTAATCAGTCAAAACATTCCATACACGGGCAGGGCTTGCTTCCACTATGACCGTGCTGGTAGTGAAGACTTTTTTCCCGACCTTCTCTTCGCCGATGACGAATTTTGAAAGTGAACGTCCCAGTACAACTTTAGATGAGGATACTTCAGTTGATGATACCTCTTCAGCCTGCACCGCATACGGTGACAAGCAGACCACCGCTACCAGTGTCAATAAAGCAAACGTGGCTGCTTGGCTAGACACTCTAGTCATTAAGATCTCCGGCATGAGGTTGGTTTTTGGAGTATACGTGAGGAGATCCATAGAATTGCCATTCATATCCGTATCCTTGTATCCTGACTATCGGTCTGCTTGAAGTTCAATGCGATCACCAGAAAGAATCCTGCGGCTTGTACCACTTCCATCAGACCACGCGCGAAGTTAAAGTCCGGTGAACTACTGTCCGATGTCAATGCAACAAAATGACTATGTTTGTCGCACTACACGGGCACCTCAAATAGTACCAGTATCCATTCCAATGCGAATGACCATCTGGGAAACTCGTCTACCACTGCGAGTTTTCACCGGACTTTAACAGTTATCGTGGTTTGATTAAAGTAGCACCCCCCTGAATTTTCAATTCGGCGGGACAGAGTCGATCGTTATTTTGCGGTGGCTGTTCAATCAATTCATAGAGAAACCTCGGGAGGTTTTATGTTAGCTTTTATTTTTTATCTGCTCATCGCCGCTGTGTGCGCATTCATAGCTGGGAAATTGGTGCCCGGCATAATTCCAGGCGGATTCTTCGCATCGGCAGTCATTGGAGTAATTGGTGCCTGGCTTGGCAGTAGTATGCTCGGCTCCGTCGGTCCGGCTCTAGCCGGCGTCTCACTTCTTCCGTGTATTCTCGGATCCGCGGTTCTGGTTTTCGCCTTTTCGCTATTGAGTGGAGGATTCAGACGTGGAGCCTGATCTGGTTCTCAAACAAATCTGTCGGAGTATAAACCATGTGTAGTGCTGATATATTCGACCGACCTAAGTCTCAACAGGAAGTCTGCGAGGCTGAGTCGACCGAAAGTCTCTTCCTCGTTTGGGACAGTATCTGTGGCTATTACGATCGCGGACAGATAACCAAAATCGACTTGGAAGAAATGAAGGATCTGGTCTGGTCACGGATGTCCATTCTTAAGGTGCTGCGATCTGCCGCCGAACAATCGTTCACTGAACGACTGGCAAGTTAGCTGTTGCATCGCGATAATGAAGCACGAGCAAGGTTAAAGTCCGGTGAAAACCTGCACAGGAAGGCGAAGTGACGCAAAATAACACTTTTAAACTTTTGTGTTTATCGAAAAATCGAGATAAAGTTTCTTCTTTTTCACCGGAGTTTCACGTCGCTCGAAGTCAAATGAATCCATACGAGCGAATGAATCGGTGTTCGCATTTTCGACGAGGTACTCTAATGTCCTTCCTTCACAAAGCCCTGTTCGTACTCAGTGCTGTCGTACTGATAAACCTGGCTTGCATTTCAGTTTCTTTAGCTCAACAGCAGAGTGAAGATTCTGTCGCCGAGCGCTCGAGAGATACTCACGCTATTGATGTATTTCCGAATTTCGACGTTCCGCACGGAGAGGCACCAACCAAGACGGTTGAGAAAGCGGCAGAGAGACAGATAGAAGAGAGCATAGCCGCTGATAAGAACACAACCGAAGCGGTTGAGCCAAGTGGTACCGGTAAGGTGATCGTCACGACAAAACAAAAGCAGGACGCTTCCGGAGAGTCGACAAATGTGGGGCGAGATAATCCTCAGGATCAATTTCAAGTACCGACCGCATTGGAAGTTCGTCGCCCCACGGTTGCTCTGGCGCTGGGGGGTGGAGGAGTTAGAGGTGGAGCTCATGTTGGCGTTCTAAGAGTCTTGAAAGAACAAGGCATCCCGATAGACTACATCGTCGGCAATAGTATGGGCGCCATTGTCGGTGGCCTCTATGCGGCCGGCGTGTCGATAGACGACATCGAAAAGATCATGCTGAATGGATCTCTGCGCAAATCGTACATGGGAATGATTCCACCCAAGCTTTTAATCAGTCCGCTTATAAAATTGAGGCATCCTTTCAAAAAACATTATGCCGGATTATGGACGGGCAATAAATTTGGGAGGTTTCTGGAAAAACAATTGCCTGCCGGCATTGAAAATGTTGAAGATACACCAATACCATTTTCTGCTGTAGCCACAAATCTTATTGATGGTAAGGCCTATAGGATCAGCGACGGAAAACTCTCCACTGCGATCAGAGCGAGTTCAACCATTCCACCCCTTCTCCAACCGGTGGCCATCAAAGATAAAGTCTATGTCGACGGCGGCGTGCGAGCAAATCTTCCGGCGTCAGCAGCGCGTGATACGGGAGCGGACATTGTCATTGCAGTCCTGGTAGATGAGCCGCTGCGAGAATTGCCCGCCACACAATTTCGAAAAATCAGTGGCATCATCGGACGTCTCGGCGATGTGATGCTGGCAGTTGCCGATGCGCGACAGTTGCCATTTGCCGATGTAATTATCAATCCTGACGTCAGTGGATTGCCAGTGTTAAACGGCAGCGCAGATGACGCACGAAAGGCTGTACTTGCAGGTGAGATGGCGACTCGAAAAGCAATGCCGGAGATCAAGAAAAGAATGTTGCGCCAGATCAAACGTGGAGCTGTGGCGGCAACGAAAAGTTCCAGCAGACCAAGGTGATAGTTGATGCTAGCAACAGCTTGATACTAAATCTGGTGACATGCAACAATGTCAATTTAAAACCAATTTTAGCAATGTACCTTGCTTGACTTAAAACCTTTCGGTGTCCATCACAACTGGGTCACTAAATGTTCCGGTTACCTAAGCGGAGAGTAGATCGAGACACATCATCGAATCTAAAACCATTTACGCCCTCACAGCTGGAGTCGTGAATAGTTTGCGCTCACGATCCGCCGCAAAAGCCAAGCATGCGCGGATATCGTCTGTTGTAAGTTCGGGAAAATCCGAAATAATTTCATTAGACATCCCGCTAGCAAGATACTCAAGTATATCTGACACCGTGATGCGCAAGCCTCTGATGCACGGTTTGCCACTCCGTTTGCCAGGTTCGATGGTAATGATTTCTTGGTAGTTCATGATTTTGCGGGAGTCAATTTGTGTCAGCCAAAGGTTGAGGCTAGAAAATGCGATCCCGAAAAAGACCGCGCCCTGTAGGACTCGAACCTACGACCTCTTGGTTCGAAGCCAAGCACTCTATCCAGCTGAGCTAAGGGCGCATAGAGTGGAGATCGTACCGATATAAGCTGTCTACGTCAAGTTCCGTTCGGAAACCGGGTGATTTCAAGATGCAGAGAATCGCGCGGTGCGCGGTCGGAGCAGGAGGAAGCGGCCGGAGCCGCCCGGAGCCGCCCGAGTCTCCCGAGCAGCCCAAGCAGCCCAAGCAGCCCAAGCAGCCCAAGCAGCCGGACACGTTTTTATCTGATGTCGCCGAAAGAAAAGAGACCAGGCTTTTGGCCTGGTCTCGTGAGGCGTGGAGGAAAGGTTTCACGCGTCAGTTTTCAGATGGAGTTAACTACACTTGATCGGGTGCAGCCGGCGCTTCAGAGGAAGCCGGTGCGTCCGGTCCGGGTTTCGGTCCACCAAATCCACGGGGACCGGGACCTTTGCGGAAGCCGTCTTTGCCACCATGATGGAATTTGCTTTTGAAGTGACCACCGTGGTGTCCGCCGCGATGATGCGGACCGAAGCTCCGTTTCAGCGAGAACTCTCTGATTTTTGCTTTTTGATCGTCGGTCAGAACCGCCATGCGGTCAGCCATGAATCCGACTCTATTTGTCGAGAGTTGAGACTTGATGTCATTGATCTTCGACTGCAACGCGAGCAGTTCGCTTTTGGAAACGCCGGGCTTCGTCATGTCATCACGCAACTCTTTAGATAGCGTCATGAGCTCGGTTTTCTTCGGAGCGTTGGCTTTCTCGAAGTCGAGTTTCATGGTGTTCATCTTCTCTAGCTGGTCGGTTGTGATTCCTAGTGCTTCAAACATGCCACCGCGTTTCGGACCGCATTTCCCTGTCGGGCAGCCCTTCTTGGCTCCGGCATCAACTGTTGTCGTGCTATCTGCAGCGCTTACAGTGTTGAAAACTCCTGCTGCCGAGATTGCTACAGCTGCAAGAAATGCGATTTTGCTTCTATTCATTTGAGACCTTCCTTGTCTTTGTTTTTTTGTTTTTGGGGGGAGAACTAGCTTGTGATGGCAAGCTTCACTGACACCGATCGGTCGTTGCAGTTTCTGGAACGTTCGAGAGGTGCACTATATATGGTGTTATGCTTTATTCTGTTTTTCGAATATTCAGTTGTTGAGTCGCTATTCTTGCGATTTGAATCTTAGAAAATCCGATTGATGATTCGTGAAACTACTCCGGGACGGTTGTTGTAATAACCGTTGTAATAGTTGTTGCCGCAGGAAGCGCCGTTGTTCCATCCATTGCCGAGAATCGGTGTACCGATCAAGCGGTTGGTTGTGCGGTTGATGAAACGGCTCAAGCCGCCCTGGTTGTAATAACCACTGTTGTTATAGTAGTTACCATAACCGTAGTTATTGTAGTATTGGGCAGACGCTGTTTGGGTGAGGGCTCCAGCTGCTAGCAGGGAACCCGCGATCAGCATTGCGTTGATCTTCTTTTTCATTTTAGGTTCCTCCCTTTTCATTCGATCACTCGTTCGTGACCTTCTAATATCAAGTACGTAATTTCGGTTCAAAAAGTTCAATTTACTAGATTAACAGTCTCTAATGTCACTCTGGAAATCTCAGCTGTTCCTATATAGTAGTTGAGATAGTTCCTTTTACTGACTATTTGCACCACTGAGAATGACTGACGAAGAAGTCTCAAATTTGATTCCGCCCGCCTTCATGGAGAGCCCTGGGTTTCTCCTTAATACGGCTGGGAAGCTGCTATTACAGCGTGTTTCCGCATCTCTTAAACCTTCCGGTTTAACGGTTCAGGAGTACGGACTTTTGCGAATCATATCTATAGAAGGCCCGGTTACTCAGAATGCCTTTGCCGCCAAATGGGCCATTGACCGGACAACTGTCACGGAAATCGTTGATGGTTTGGAGCAGCGCGGCGTTATCATTCGCCTGAAGAGCAAAACAGATCGGCGTTACAACGAATTGCACCTCACACCTTCTGGGAAGAAACTGCTGGCGCGTGTTGTAAAAATCGTCGACAAGGCGAATGCCGCGTTTCTGCAGCCTTTAGATGATAGGGAGTGGCAACTTTTGCGTGACAGTTTGGTGAAGCTAATTGTCGCCAGCAAGGCTTGAAAGCGTTTGTCTCATTGAGGAAAACGGCGACCAGCGATTGCGTCTGCGTCTCCTAAGCGGTGGTAGCGACTGCCGCTCCTCAGCGGTGGTAGCGAGCGTCGCCCGACGCGGCGGTAGCGACTGCGTCGCCCGACGCGGTGCCGACTCGTTATGCTAATCCGACTGCAGAACGATGGCGCGGATGTGCATGTCGGCGAGGTCCAGCTCGTTTTGCAGTTGTTGAAATAGATGCTCATCAATCTCGTTGCTATCGCGCATATTTAGCAGAACCCTTCGCTGCGAATCAACCGCTATTGTTTCTAGCTTAGTCACCATCTCATTTTCGGTCTCATCGCGCGCCACCATATTTAGTGTCGCGACGTGAACATATGTGTTGACGACGCGCTGGAACGTGGGGTCAGTTCTGTCCATCCCTTCGCGTGTAGCGGCTTCATCCAGCGCTCGAATGGCTTCCTTGGTAAGTTTGAGACGCACCATGCGCTCGGTTTCCTCCGCATTCATCTCCTCAGGGTCAAGATTCAACATTCTTAGAACGAATGGCAGGGTGCCGCCCTGAACAAACAGAGAAAATGCGATTACTACAATTGTGAGAAAAATGAGTAGGTTTCTGTAAGGGAAAGGTTCGCCGCCAGAGATCGTGAGCGGAAGTGAAAGTGCCGCCGCCAGTGATACCACGCCGCGCATGCCGCACCAGGAAAAAATAATCACTCTCTTCCAACTCGGTACAGGTTGTCCGATCAGGCGCCTGGACTGATATGTGAAGTACGTCCAGACAAGACGAAGAATTAGCGACGTGACGATAACTGCGATCGCAGAAACCACCAGCTGATCTAGTGGGTATTTCAGCACCTTCAGCGCAACAGGTTTTACCTCCAATCCGATTAAGAGGAATGTGAACCCGTTCAAAATGTAAGCAATCGAGTCCCAATTCGCTCGTGCTTGAACGCGAGCCGATGATGATAACATGCGCGGGCCGTGCGCTCCCAGGAGTAGTCCTGCTGTTACGACGGCGATAATTCCGGAGACTTTGAAGTGTTCTGCGGCAAGATACACCACAAATGGTGACAAAAAGGATGCAATAATTTCGGAGGGGCGGTGGCTTACTTCTGTTCTTATTCGACGCAAAAACAACCCTAGAATTAAACCGAGCCCGACGCCGCCAAGTCCGACATAAAGCAGCGATACGCTTGCGTTCCATACCGAAAAAAGTCCCGTGACGGCCGCCGCAACTGCGACTTGATAGCCGACCAGACCGGTAGCGTCATTGACCAGGCTCTCTCCGCGAATGATATCCATCGTCTTCGCTGGTATGGTGGAGCCCCGGGTGACGGCGGAGACGGAGACGGCATCCGTAGGGGAAACAATCGCACCAAACGTTAATGCAATTGCCCAGGGAATTCCGGGAATTACCATTTTAAGTGCTGCGGCGACACCAAAGATGGTGACTATTACCAGACCAATTGCCTGAGCGGAGACTAAGTCGCCAACGTCTTTCAGCTTTTTCCAGGGCGTTTGATACGCTTCTATATAGAGAAGTGGTGGAAGTATGACGAAGAAGATCAGCTGCGGATCAAGTTCTATTTGCGGCCCATTGGGGATTATGGAAAGGAGGATGCCCGCAAAGATCAACAGCATGGGCAACGGCGCCTTAAACCGCTCAGCAAGAACCCCTACAATTCCCACCGCCGCTAAGAGGAGCGTAAGTGTTTCAACCTGATGCATTGATTCTGGTCGAGATCTTTCCTCCGACGAAGTCGAATGCGGTAGAGTTTTCGTAAGGATGTTCTCTCATGGGTCTCCTAGTTCGTTTCACGAAGAAACGATTGTCACCATTGCCGAACGGCGCCACCGTCTATGGTGATAGTTGTTCCTGTAATAAATTCTGCTCGCGGCGATGCGAGAAACGCTACGAGCGCTCCGAGATCTTCCGGCTTTCCAAACTTCTTCATTGGTGAATAGTCTGCCCAGTCTTGTAAAACGCTTTCTCTCGGAACCTTCTGGCTATCAGCATATTGCTGAGCGAGTCCCTGGACTAAGGGGGTGTCGAAATAGCCGGGACAAATTACGTTAGCAGTAATGCCGTCTGCCGCGTACTCGGTAGCGATGCATTTAGCGAGCGCGTTTAAACCGGTTCTCAATGTACTTTGAATGACTGATGATTTTTCCGCTTCCAGTCCAAATATCGATCCTAGAAAAATAATTCGACCGTAGTTATTTCGCTTCATTGCGGGGATTAGCAACCTCGGTAAAATTATAGCTGGACGAAGCAGCAGGTCGATGCCTCGTTGCCACTGTTCATCCGTCGCAACGCTAAACGGATAGGTCGGTGGATGTCCGGTGCTCAGCACGAGAACATCGATATCTCCGAAGGCCTTTTGCGATTCGTCTACAATTCGATTTAAATCGCTCTCGTTGGTTAGGTCAGCCGCCAGACCAACGCATCGGGGGGGATCGCTATTATTTTCAGAGTCGGATGCGGAAGTTTGAAATTTCGCATTAACGGCATCCTGGAGTTTTTGCACAGCATCAGCAACTTTGTCTTCAGCCCTCGAGCAAATCGAAACGTTGGCGCCCTCGTCGGCAAGTGCTTGAGCGCAGGCGAAACCTAGCCCGTAGCTGGCGCCGGTTACTATAACGTTTTTGCCGTTCAGATCTAGCTTCATTTTGTTGGTTGAAAAGAGTGGGCTGGCGATGAGTTCGCGCAGCGACTTGCTCGACTTAAGCAGTTAAGGATACCATGCGGACTGTGATGCCTAAACGTGGTAAAGTCGTTGCTGTTCCTCTAAAGAAGGTTCAGAAAGTGGTCGCCAAGAATAAAAACTTCCTGGTCGTCAACGCGTTTGCCGATGGTCCGTTCGGCGGAAATCCTGCCGGAGTTTTTCCGGATGCGCAAGGACTCGATGATGTGACAATGCAGGCTTATGCCAAGCAGCTAAACCTGGTCGAGAGTGTATTTGTCACCAGATCCGCCGAGGCTGACTTTCGCTTGCGCTACTTCACACCTAACGGTGAGGTACCGATTGCTGGACATCCTAGTGTTGCGGCGTGGATGGCGTTGCATCACAGAAAGTTGATTGATACCACTAAGAAATCTCACTATACTCAGATTAACAAAGCCGGAATTCAGGAAATTCATTTCGACCTGAGTAGTAGCGATCATCCAATGGTCACTATGAAACAGCCCACGCCACGCTTCCTGGAAGGTCAGTTCGATAGCGAGCACGTTGCGTCTGTTTTGGGCCTTGAAGAAAAACATATTGATACGCAGCTTCCGATCCATGCTGTTGATTGTGGGCTCGGTCATCTAATCGTACCGATTCGAACACTCGAAGCTTTGATGATGGTAAAGCGTCATGTTGAGCCCTTGCGAAAACTGTGTCAGCAAGCCGGAGTCCGGGAGGCGCAGATCTTTTGTTTTGAAACTCTAAACAAGTCCTACAATATTCACACACGCAATATTTGTCCGCGCGAGGGATTGGAAGACCCTGCATGTGGCAACGGAAACGGCGCTTTGGCTGCCTATCTCGGGCGATACTGCTGGACCGAGCGTAAGGATTTTACGATTCGTGCCGAGCAAGGAAATGTCATCCACATGCCGTCAGTGATTTTTACGCGAGCTGTGCGCACCGGAAAACAGTTCGAGGTGTTTGTCGGCGGGACTGCCGTCGTGATGCTGGAAGGCGAGTTTAAGGTTTAGAGGAATACGGAAGGACCGACTAATACTTTCTCAACAAGTCAAACAATTCGGCAAGACTTTCATCCATCGACGTAATCTCAGCGCGAAGATCTTGAAGCATCGCAGTTCTATCTTCGAGAATGTCTATGGTCATGGTCGTGTCTTTTTCGTGCGGATGTCCGGTCAGTTTTTTTATTCGAGAGTGTTGATGCTGTTTATGTCTTCCAGAGTGCGTAAAACAAAAATTTAATTTCTGCCAGCGAGTTAGCATGATCTGGGCGCGATTAGTTCCAGTGCCGTCGGGTGGTGTGCTGGACAGAAACGCCCAAACGCTTGCCGGATATCCGGATTGCTCGACAGTAGGGTCAAAGATCTTTGCAAGCATACTCGGAAGCGGAATCTGTGAGCGATCGCCCGCATGCTCAGCTCTGAATGCCCAATAAGATAAGGCCGACTGACCTGTTCCCTCGAATATGTCGACGCTGTTACTCGCGAATCTCGATAGATCGCTCATCTCTAAGGCACCGGAGATAATACCAGTCAAACCGCCGGCGACAAAGTCCGCGTAGGTGTTGTATCTGATTGCCTTATCCCGAAGCTCGGTCAAGTAAGCTGTTTTGCTTGAGTCTTTGGCAATCTCTCTGTCGATCACATTCGTGCATCGACGGACATCAAACCCCAGTTCTGCAAGTCTTTCCGTGATCTTTTGTTTACTGATGAGATAGGCGATAGCGTTGTCAGACGATTTGTTTTGTTGGAAAGCTTTGAATGAATCATCGAGCGCGGCAATAGCGGGGCCGAGATTCCAAATTCTAACCATCTCGAGGGTGACTGTGGACAGACCGTAATCGTTGCTCAGTACAGGTATACCCTGAGCGATTAGGTTCGACTTCTCCGGGGTCTTTGGTGTTACCGATGGTGCGTCTTTCGAGAAAAGACCTGCATGATCGGGTGTAAGGTCCGGAATGAACGTCTTGGCAGGTGCTGACTTCTGAGCTGTCGGTTTTGTGCCGTTAATCGTCAAGAGGACCGGGACATCGGGAACCTCGGTTCCCGCCGGGTGCGGAGAAACAGTCTCGGCGTGCGAAGCTGCACAGCTCAGAAAGAGCATCAGGGTGGCGATTAGGGCTTCCGGAAACCGGCGCAAACGTTTTCTTTCCTGACAGATTAATACCGTCAGTAATGTTCGCAGCTAAGCCTAGTCTTGTGAACCCTGGAAAGTTTAATTGTGTTCCACTTGTCCATTTCCACCCCAATGGCTGGCACCTTCTAAGATCGAAACCTGTATTGTCGACTGCGACTAGCTGCCGAATGTTCGTTGAACGTTGTAGACTTAAAGTGTCCTGGGGTAGTTCGATTTATGTGCGGAAGATACACGCAAACTCATACCCACAAAGAGATTATGGAACGCTTCGATCTTGATGCGTTGTTCATGGATCTGGATCCGCGATACAACATTTCGCCGACGCAGACCGTTCCCATAATTCTCGAACGTGACACCGACGATAACAAAACGGTTCGCGTGCTCGACGCAAGCAGTTGGGGTTTGATCCCCGGATTTGTGAAGGACCCGCGGTTGTTGAAGCCGATGATAAATGCGCGAGCGGAAACGTTGATGGAGAAGCGCATGTTCAAAGGCGCCTTTTTGAGTCGGCGCTGTTTGATACCAGCCGATGGTTTTTACGAATGGCTCACCGAGAATAAGAAAAAACAGCCTGTGCGGTTTCAAGTAAATAATGGTGAACTGTTCGCATTCGCCGGAATCTATGAGGAAGGTAAAGACCTCGAAGGCAACCCGCGCAGGACATGTTCCATTATCACGGTTGCGGCGAATGAAACTGTTTCGCCTGTTCACGATCGCATGCCGGCTATTTTGAAAATTGAGGATGAAAAACGTTGGATCGATCATTCGTTGAATGATCCGAAAGAACTTATGGAGATGCTCAATCCATGCGATAACGCGATTATCGACTGGTATCGTTGCTCAACCGTGGTGAACTCATCGCGTTCCGACAGTAAGAACTGCATCCTTCGCGCGGGCACGCCGGAAGCACTCGCTGCCGAGGAAGCGCAGCGAACTGCAGCGGCCGAAGCCAAAGCGAACAAGGCGAGCAAAGGTAAAGCCAAGAAAGACTCTGGCGACGACGGCGTTCAGCTGATAATGCACTTGCCGAACTAGCGCACCGTATACGGTGTATTCATTTCGCGTACCGAAGTTTAGTTCGACTTCAAAATATCGAGTTGCGCGTTGATGCTGGCGATTTGCTTCTCGATATCAGCGAGAGCTGCTTCCTGCTCTTCGACCTTTTCTTTTGGTGCGCGAGCACGGAAGCTTTCGTTGCTGAGCTGACCTTTGACGCGTTCGCGTTCTTTTTCTTTGGCGCCAATGCGCTGATTGAGTTTATCGCGAGTCTTGTCGACGTCGATCAGTTTATCGAGCGGGATGTACACGGTCGTGTCTGAGATCATCTCGAAGGCGGCTTTGCCAGCTGGTTTCTCCGCGCTGATTGTAACCGGGTTCGCGTTTGCCAAACGTTTAATTGCATCGACGTTTTTCGAGAGCAATTCTTTTTCGCTATCGTTTTTCACGACGATAACCGCTTCTGCTTCGGCTTTGGCGGCAACGTCGAATGTTTGTCTGATGTTTCTGATCGAACGGATTACGCGAATCAGGTATTCCATTTGAGCGTCTGCTTCTTTGTCGGTGAAGTCCGGATTGCCTGATGGATAGGGCGCAAACATGATCGAGTCGATCTCTTTGAACGATAGAGATTTCGGCAGGTACGACCAGAGTTCTTCGGTGACGAACGGCATAATCGGATGCAGCGCGCGCATGAGACCTTCGAAGATGGTGTAGAGAACGGTCTTTGTTTGCCCGCCCGCTTCGCCTTCTTGAGCAATCTGAATCTTTGCTATTTCAAGATACCAGTCGCAGAATTGATCCCAGATGAATTCGTAGAGATCGCGAGCGACGTCGTCGAAGTCGTAGTTGTTCAAACTGTTTTGCAGTTTTTCCAACATCGAATTGTATTTGAACAGAATCCAGCGATCGGCCAGTGTCAGCGATTTTTGATCGATGCCGCGCGGCTCGTAGCCGTCGAGTTGGTTGAGTACCAATTTGCCGGCGTTCCATAGTTTGTTGACGAAACGCTTGTACTCTTCCAGTTTTTCCTCACGGAAGCGAACATCTTGATCGCCTTTGACGCCCATCGAGCAGAACCAGAATCGGTTAGCATCAGCGCCATACTTATCTATCATATCCAATGGATCGATAGCGTTGCCTTTGGACTTGGACATCCGCTTACCATCGTGGGTTTGGATGACCGGGTGAATCAGCACGTGTTTGAACGGAATGGTGCCGACGAATTTCAAACTCATGAAAATCATGCGTGCAACCCAGAGGTTGATAATTTCACGAGCGGTCGAGAGGACTGTTGTCGGATAGAAGAATTTCATTTCCTTCGTGTTGTCTGGCCAGCCGAGAGTGGCGAACGGCCAGAGTGCCGAGCTGAACCATGTGTCGAGTACGTCCTCGTCTTGTTTCAGTTTTTCATCTCCGCACTTCTCGCATTTTGTCGGCGGTTCTTCGAAGGCGGCTTCATGTCCGCATGCTTCGCAGGTCCAGACCGGGATGCGGTGACCCCACCAGAGTTGTCGGCTGATGTTCCAGTCGCGAATGTTTCTCATCCAATCAAGATAAGTTGATGCGTAACGACCGGGGATAAACTGAATGCGATCTTCCTCAACTGACTTGATTGCCGGCTCTGCGAGTTCCTTCATCTTCAGATACCACTGCTCTGAAAGATAGGGTTCGATAACAGTCGCGCACCGCTCGCAGTGCCCTACGCCGTGAGTGTAGTCGCGGGTTTCTTCAAGTAATTCCTTCTCGGTAAGCTCTGCGATTGCTGCTTCGCGGACCTTAAAACGATCGAGTCCCTGGAATTGTGCGGGCACGAATTCGTTTTTCATCAACTTGCCGTGTTCGTCGATAGCGACTGGACTGTCGAGTTTGTGACGCTGACCGACTTCCCAGTCGTTGGCATCGTGAGCCGGCGTGATCTTCAAGGCTCCTGTACCAAATTCTCGATCTACATATTGATCTTCGATTACTGGAATTACGCGATCGGTGAGCGGTAGTTTTACATTTTTGCCGACGAACTTCTTATAGCGATCGTCTTTAGGGTGAACGGCAACGGCGACGTCTCCGAAGAGCGACTCTGGTCGCGTAGTTGCAATGGTGATGTGGTCGCTACCGTCTTCGAGGAAATATTTGATGAGATAAAGATGACCCTTGGTATCTTTGTGTTCTACTTCGAGATCAGACAGACTCGTCAAGCAGCGTGGGCACCAGTTGGTGACGCGGTGACCGCGATAGATCAGTCCATCCTTGTAGAGAGTGACAAACGCGCGGTAGATCGCTTTGACGTAGGACTCGTCCATCGTGAAGGCGACGCGCCCCCAAGTGAAGCTGACGCCGAGACGTTTGTATTGGACCATGATCTGGTCGCCGTATTGTTTGCGCCATTTCCAGACCTGTTCGATGAATGCTTCGCGACCCATCTCGTGACGCGAGAAAGGTTTCTTCACCTCGGCGGTTTTCATCTTCTCGTCGTGCTCTTTGCGCAGCTGGCGCTCTACTACCATCTGCGCGGAGATGCCGGCGTGGTCTGTACCTGGCTGCCAGAGGACGTTATAGCCCTGCATCCGTTTCAATCTGATCAAAATGTCTTGCAGGGTGCCGTTGAGCGCGTGACCCATGTGCAGATTGCCGGTGATATTGGGCGGTGGAAGCGCTATAGAAAAACGCGGCTTGTCCGGATCCATCTCAAGCTCGAACACGTAACTGTCGAACCAGTATTGAGTCCATTTCGCCTCGATTTCCTTGGGCGCGTAAGGACCGCTTTTCAGCTCTTCCTGCATTCCTTTTTGTGTGCTCGCTTGTGTCATGGGTGAATACTTTCTTGAATTGGGCCTGTGATGTCTGGTTGTAACCGATTTCAAGTGATGAGTGAGTTCTCACCGGAAGTTCGGATGTGAAACGACGGCGCATTGCGGTTTTTCCGCGGACGCATCGCAATTATTGCCTTTCGTGTAGAAAGGCGCGGAAGTGGAATTATAGTAAGCTTGCCGCCCCTCGGCAACTTCGCGGGGTTTGAACACTGCGAAATATCAAGTTCTTAAACATATAAAGGAGGAATGAAGGTGTCTGATGCTAGAATCAGCCTCGTCTCGTCGGGTAAAAGTGCTTGACTACCCGGCGCGCGTATCTGTTTAGTCGCACACTGCAGGAACTTGGTTACATGATTTCTTCGAATGATCTTAGACCGGGCGTAACAATTCAACACAACAATGGTGTATGGGCAGTCGTTGACGCCATGCACGTGAAGCCCGGCAAAGGCTCGGCTTTCGTCAGAACCAAATTGAAGAACGTCGAAACCGGCAGCGTGCTCGAAGTAACCTTCAGAGCAGGTGAGAAAATGCCGTCCGCGATGATCGAGAAAGAGGACATGCAATACCTCTTCAAATCCGGTGACAACTTCACAATGATGAACACCGCAACATTCGAGCAAATCGAACTCGAAGAAAAATCCATCGGTGATGTTTGCGAGTTCCTGAAAGAGGGTCTGGAGGGCATTACTGTTCTCCGCTGGGATGGCAAAATCATCGGTGTTGAACTGCCGAACTCCGTCGAACTCGAAATTACCGAGTGCGCGCCGGACGAACGCGGTGATACCAGTTCTGGTGGCGGCAAACCGGCAACATTGGAAACCGGAGCGGTAATCACCGTGCCGTTCCACATCAAGATCGGCGATAGAGTCAAAGTTGACACCCGCACCCGTAAGTACGTAACCCGAGTCTAGAGGTCTGACGTGAAAATCGATCTGGAGCAAATTCGCGAACTTCTAACTGTGGTCAGTTCGACCGATGTCACTGAGCTGACAATCGAGTTCGGCGATCAAAAGATCACGGTCAAGAAGGCTCCGGCGGTGGTGGCACCTGCTGAGAGCAAACCGATTGTTGTAAAAACTGAACACCTCGCCCCGGTAGCGCCGCTGCCTAAACTTTCGCAGCCGGAACCGACGCCGGAGCTGCCGAAAGCGGATGCACCACCACCTCCTCCTGCCAACACCGAAAATGGCAACGGCAACTACGTCGAAATTACTTCGCCGATGGTTGGAACGTTCTATCGTTCGCCTTCGCCTGATTCTCCTCCGTTCGTTCAAGTCGGCGACAGAGTCTCTGTCGGTCAAACCGTCTGCATCATCGAAGCGATGAAGTTGATGAACGACATGCCGGCTGAAGTCGGCGGCAAAGTTGTGAAAATTCTGGTTGAGAACGGCACGACCATTGAGTACGGACAGCCGCTATTCCTGGTCGATCCCAAGGGTTAGAACTTGAGCAAAGTACCGAACATCGAAAAGGTATTGATTGCGAACCGGGGTGAAATCGCCCTCCGCGTCATTCGCGCTTGCCGCGAACTCGGAATCAGAACGGTCGCGGTCTACTCCAAGGCTGACGCGGATTCGCTCCACGTCAAGCTTGCCGACGAGAGCTTCTGCATCGGGCCACCGCCTTTGCAGCGCAGCTATCTCCACATCCCGGCGCTGATCAGCACCGCTGTCGTCACTGGCGCGGACGCTGTGCATCCCGGTTATGGTTTCCTCTCGGAGAACGCTAACTTCGCGGACATCTGCGCTGACCACAGGATCAAATTCATCGGTCCGAGCGTTTACGCGATGACCTCCATGGGCGACAAAGCGTCGGCTCGCGAAACGATGAAGAAGGCGGGCGTTCCGACCGTTCCTGGAAGCGATGGTTTGATCGAAAGCGAAGCTGAAGCCTTTAAACTGGCTGAAGAGATTGGTTTCCCTGTCATCATCAAAGCTACAGCTGGTGGGGGCGGACGCGGTATGCGAATCGCCACCAATCAGGGGCAGCTGGCAAGCGCGATCACCATGGCTAGAAGTGAAGCTGCGGCCGCGTTTGGCGATGGTGGCGTTTATATCGAAAAATATTTGAAACCTATACGCCACGTTGAAATTCAAGTTCTTGCGGACAGTCACGGCAACTGCATCCACCTCGGTGAGCGCGATTGTTCAGTTCAAAGACGTCACCAGAAGCTCATCGAAGAGGCGCCGAGTCCGGCTCTGACTCCTGAGTTGCGAGAACAGATGGGGCGTGCCGCCGTGCTTGCTGCAAAGGCGATCAACTACGAAGGCGTGGGCACTGTCGAGTTTATCCTTGCCGGCGACAAGTTCTACTTCATGGAGATGAACACGCGTATTCAGGTCGAGCATCCTGTTACCGAAATGATCACCGGAGTCGATCTCATCAAGGAGCAACTTTTTGTTGCAGGCGGTGAAAAGCTCACGTTGAAACAAGAAGATATAAAGTTCAATGGTCATGCCATTGAATGCCGTATCAACGCTGAAGATTCGGAGCGCAATTTCTTGCCGTCGCCGGGTCGCGTCGATGCGTATATCGCACCGGGCGGTCCTGGAGTGCGGATTGACAGCCACTGTTATCCGGGTTACAGCATTCCACCGTTCTACGATTCTCTGATGGGCAAACTGATTGTCTGGGGTAAGAATCGTGATGAAGCTATCGATCGCATGCTGAGAGCGCTCGATGAATACGCAATAACCGGTGTCAAAACTACGATTCCGTTTCACCAGAAAGTTTTGAATCACGCCGTTTTCCGGCAAGGAGAAGTCAGTACCGACTTCATCGAAAAATACATGACCCCGGCTAAGGTCAAATAGACTTTACCGGTTTCCCGAGACCTGTTATAAAGAAACCAACGTCTCGGATGTGGCTCCATAGCTCAATGGTGGAGCGAGCGACTCATAATCGCCAGGTTACAGGTTCGAATCCTGTTGGAGCCACTCTTTCAAAACTTAAACAGCTTACAGCATTAGCGCGTAGCCAGAGAGACCGCTGCTCTTGCTGCTAGTTTTAGCGCAACCTTTTCGGTGGTGGAGTGTATCGATTAGTACTGCGGTCCGGTCTTGAGGATAGACGGGAAAAGGAATCTCTTAGACGTGATGAACATAAACTGGAGGCGCTTCTTGCCTCCGAAAGAAGATAAGAAGAAGTGGCGCACGTTCTGGTTCGTCGCCATCGGTTTAAAACTTGTGGTGAAAGTAATCGTGATTGTCTCTGCTCTTTGGATTGGGCAGTCTATGCATGAAAGCGCCGCTGGATTAACCCACAAATCTCAAGCAGCGGTGATTGATTCAATGCCATCATATTCGATACCAAAGCATGTAGCAGTTTCCTCGTAGAAGAAACAGTTTGAAACTCGCAAAATAGCACGCCGCGCTCGCGTTAGTATCGTATGTGGTGCCCAGCAGAGTTCCTTAGTTGCGGAAGGTCCTATATTCCGCAGCCTTTTGTTTTGCCGTAACCAGGAGGCGCTGATTGCGATCGATGTACCTGGTTCGTTGTTTGGGAATCGATTTAATGCTTAAGGCTTCACTAAAATCATACGTCAAGAGGGCGAAATCGCTGGTACCAACCTCATCTTGGGCAACTTTGCAAAAAAATGTGGTTTTAAACTGACCTTAACCTCAGATCGGAGAGGATGGTAGCAACGAAAGAGAAGAAGCAAAGAATCAGACATCAGAAATCAAAAGGAAAGGGTCATGGGTTATATAGAAGGTTTATTCATCGTTGCGGTCGCTACAGCGCTCTCCGTGTGGATTAACGATAAATTCGATATTGGCGGCGATTACGTCGAAATTACGCCCGAAGCCTAAGCTTTAACCAAAATTGGGATCAGAACTCTTGCGTGCTAGTCTGTTGTGACGAACGCAAGAGTTTTTTGTCTAGACCCGCCGAATCCAACCTAGCAACCCGGAACCTAGCGACCCGGAACCTAGCAACCCGAAACATCGCAACCCGAAACCTAGCAACCCGAAATCCTAGCAACCCGAAACCTAGCAACATAGCAACCTGGCAACATACCTACCCACCTAGCAATTTACATACGACCCACCAAGTCTCAAGCGAACTCCTTTATTCAGTTCCCCTATTAAGGGAAAGGACTGCTCTTGGAGACTTGACTCGATAACGTCGTGCGGGCGGGCTTTTCGGAGGTATCTGATTTGAGAAGCACATCCTTGAAGCTCGAAACCTAACAAAACCGTATCACCCATTAAGGGAACCAACCTAAGATGGCGCAGCGAGATATCTTACCCTTCGAACCGAGATGGCTTGCGAGAGCAGTCGTCTCGGAGGGGTCAGCGAGAGCAGTCGTCTCGGAGGGCTCAGCGAGATGTTCACGTTAAATTCGAGACGAGCAAACCTAATGTTTCTAAACCGATATCGGTTTAAGAACTGTTCGCCTAGTTGTTGAGCTCATTTTTGACCGGTAGCGTTGACTAGCGTGTCTGTGATTGTTTCGCGCAGGACCTGGCTTGCATCCTCAACTTCGGTCGTGAGGGCTTTTGCTTTGTCTTGACATTGTTGAAGTTTGATCTCGGCTCTCTCGAGAAATTTGTCGTCGGGGCGGCCGCGGGACTTTGAGTACGCCTGATCTACAGCACGCAGTTGTAGCAATGCTTTTCGAAGATCCTTTTCAATTTCTCTAGAATACCTGGCGGATTCGAGGATATAAAAACCGGTGCTGCCCTGACCAACTCGTAAATTCAAAACCATTTTTTCTGCTCGGTCAGTTGACGGACCGCCAGCGTGTCCGGCGAGCGGCGCCGCCAGGCAAATGCCAAGCGCGATTGCGAGGTTTCTTTTAAACGATTTTGATCCCAACATTCTTCTGTCGCCCATTCCTATTGACCTTTATGGTTCGAAGCCGGCACCTTGAGTGGGTGCGCTTCCCATGCTATCAATTTACGCGTCGATTTTTGCCGGATGAACAATTTACAAGGTTCGCCGCGTGCAAGATAATGTCTTCCGTAAAACTGTCGGCATCTAAAATGCGCTTATCAAGACCTTCTTCCTCTTATACGAAACCGTTTGCAGCGGTATCACTTGTTGCGCACTCGCTTCGGGAAGTAGCGGGAGCACCAGTTGCTTGCTCGCTACGGGTCGCGGCGGGAGCACTAGTTGCTTGCTCGCCATGGGTTGCAGCGGTAGCACTAGTCACGTGCTCGCGTCAGGTTGTAGCGGGAGCACCAGTTGCATGCTCTACTCGGGCTGCAGCGGTAGCGTTTTTGATGGCGTTTTTGCTTCACTCTCTTCCGGCTTCGGCCGACGTCGGTTGGTCCGGTTTAGGGACGATGGCTGCGGCGGGATTCAGCGAAGGTACAAGCGGCTCAGCATCTGACTCAAATCTCTCAAAGGGAGCAGGCTCGAGTTCTGCACCGTCCGGCACAAGGGCTGGGAAAGGACCTGATCAGGGGTTCGAATTCGGCGCACCGGCGTCAATTGAATCAAATAAGGCTCCGGCCAGTCCGTATGGGTTTAGCGCACAATTCGACTCGATGAGCAGCCAAGATCTTCTGGCTTCTGGTCTGGATTTTGCGCAGCGCGGATTTTTGGAAGAGGCAATCATGAGGTTTAAAGTCGTGCTGGAGCGCGACCCTAACAACTTGTCTGCGCGTAACAATATCGCGGTTTGTCACAAGAGGCGGGGTGAAACCGACCAGGCCATCGAGCATTTGAAGAAGGCTGTTGAGCTGCGACCGGACCAGGCAGAACTCTATAACAATCTGGCGACGGCATATCTGGCTGCCGGACAATTCGACAATGCGCTTAATGCCAGCTACAAAGCGTTGCACCTACGACCGGTCTTTGCAGCGGCTCAATATAATCTCGGGCATCTCCTCGCCTTGCGCGGTGATCACGAGAATGCGGTAACCGCGTTTCAGAGTGCCATCAAAGCCAATCCCGGTGATAGCCTGTATCATCGTGACTTAGGCGACAGTCTGCGTGCTCTCGCGCGACATGAAGAGGCGTTGGTCGAATATGAGACTGCGATCCGAGAGGGCGACAAATCCTCAGAGGCGAAATTTCGGGTAGCAAAAACACTCGAAGCACTCAACAGATTGGACGAAGCCCGCACGACCTTGAATGAATTAGTCGATGCCCATCCTCGGGATACTGACTATTTGAACGCTCTGGGAGTGGTTTTGTGGAAATCGCATCATCTGGCTGAATCTGTTTTTGTCCTTGAGAAGGCGCTCAAAATCGAGCCTAACTTCTATCGAGCACGCAACAATTTAGGCATAGCTCTCTACGATTTGAAGCGTTACGACGAGGCTATCGAGGTTTGGCGTCAGGCCTTATTAATCAAACCTGATTATGCGCCGGCGCACTACAACCTTGCTACGGCCATGCTTCGCGTCGGGTTGGCGCAACAGGCGGCTGATGCGTTTCGGCGCTGTGTCGATGTAAATCCCGACGACGCGCTTGCTCACAACAATCTAGGTCTGGCTCTGATGAGTCTTGGCGAGTCTGACGAGGCTATAGAGGAGTGGCGGAGCGCGATCAAACTCAATCCGGATCTGGCGCAGGCATACATCAACATCGGCAAAGCCTTGCACGCTCGAGGTTCTGCTAAACCTCTCGACTTTGATTCTGTCGCAAGACCCGATAGTTAACGCTCATAGCTGAGACGGAGCACATGAATGAAGACTGTCGCCTGAGCTAGAATTAGCTAACTTGCAACCTTTTGTCGAGCGGTCGAGCTATGGAACCAGGTCTATTCAAGTTTGATTTCCACGCTACGGTTAATGCCGTTGGCCACGCCCTTATTGCAGTGGTATGTCGAATGTTGTTTGACTTTGCGATGGTCGGACTGGGAATTGCTGCGATTGTCGCCACCTGCGCGTTTGTTCTCGGACAAAATAAACACAGATTTGAGAAGCCTCTTTATTCAGTGGCCAAACGCCTTACTATGGTTTGCGCCGCGATTTCCATTCCAGGTTGGGTGCACTTCTTAGTAGCAGGACACTTCCCGGAAAGCGGCGTCTACAGCTGGTTTATTCTAGGCGATGTTGTATTGTGGAGCATGGTGACAATATATCTGTGCGCCGAAGAAATGAATCACAGCTGGTATGACAAAGGCAACACTCCAAAGGAAATAGGCGAGGTCGAACCTGAGAACGAAGTAGAGAGCAGCTCGAAACCGTTTGAACCCGCTCCGGCTACGAAGGTGGCTACCGAAGAAACTCTAGATGAGAATGTGCCGACCATTGAGACCGGAATGGAAAAGTCCGAATCTTCCACAAAAGCTTCGGAACAAGTTGGGGCAAGCGAGCATCTTTCAGAGTCGGTACGAGAACCGGCTAGCCGCTAGTTAGCTATAATAGAAACAGAAACCTTCGTCAGCATGTTTAACGCTTCTCTCAAAGGATTTGTGAGCCGCATGAAAAAGCAATTGGCTTTCACGCTCGTAGTTAGCTGCTCTCTGGTATCGCCAGCGGTGGCGCAAATCCGAGGCGAAGCAGTGCCGGTACAAACATCCGTTCCGGCCGGCCAACCAGTCAACACTGGAGTCGGTGGCGCGTACGGTTATGGTTATAATCCCTATCAAACAACCACGGGCTTCTATAATCCGAATGTAGGGAATATCAATTATCCCGCGTTCGGCACACCGGTTAACACAGGTGGCAGCTATTATCATGTCCCGAGTGGAAGCGCGAATTTACCGATGTGGAAAGCGCCATCCGGATACTACTACCCGTGGTGCCCACGTCCCACAGGTTTTGCATACGCCTATCCGATGCCGGTTCTTGTGATCGAAAATAGAACGCAGCCTGCGCCCGCGCTGCCGCCGCTGTCTACCATGATGTCCGACATGGAAAAGTTTCTCGGTGATTCTAAAAAGGACGGCAAAATCACTGACCGTGATTACACTAACATGTTGCAGCGCGTCAAAGATTTGAAGTCCAAGGAGCGCACCATGCGCATCGCCGCTGGTGGAACACTCGATCCTGGCGATGAAACGCAGTTGCGAGCCGACCTGGATAAGGTCGGCAGCGAATTGACCTGGAGGCTCAACAGGTAAGGCTCGACGCTTAATCGCCAGAAGTAAAATCGGAACGCTAAGACCATGCGCGCGCCCGATGTCGGTTTTAAGTACCCGAATCCGCTCCTGCTAAATTTCAGAAACGGTGAGTATTAGCTGTGAGACAATACTGTTCGCTTGAAATTGGAGGATGTTATGCGCTTGAGTCCCGTCAGAGGAGCCCTTGTGGCTGCTGCGATTTGCGTTGGTGGTCTTTCCTCAGGTATTGGTGTTGCGTTTGCCTTCGATGCTTCTGCAGAAGCACAATCCGCTGGCGGTGGCGCTCCTGATGAGTTTCTCAAGACCTATTATGCCGCGATGACCAAGGCGACTGGACCGAAAGACATCGAGCCGTTTATGGCTAAAGTGGTCAAGGAAAAAATAAAGCCCATCCCTGAAGAGGCTGCACTCGGACCGTTCTTCGCCGCGATGATTCACGAAACACATCCTGCTGAGGTCAAAATTGACAGCAAAAAAGAGGATGGTGGTCGCGTTCTCTACGATCTATCTCCGGTGAGCGTTCCAAAAGCTTGTGCTGACATGGCTAAAGACAAGAGCTTCAGCATGAGAGGTAGTGCCGTTTTAGTTAAAGAAGATGGTCTTTGGAAAGTTTATAAAGACTACTGGGTTGCGGAGTCAAAGAACTCTGATGGCAATATGCGTATGGCGTTCGGCACAGATCCGGATAAGAAAGACGATAAAACTGAAGCCGGTTTGTCAGGTGATTCGCCCGCAGGCGGCGCGGAAAAGGCTGACTACTCTGATACTTTGCGTGATTACTTGATGTCGAAGTTCAAACATGATGGCAGCGGAAAGCAAATCTATATATCCCTGAAAGTTGGTGCTGATGGGACTGTCAGCGATTTAAACGTAGGTGGTGAGAAATCACAGAAAGATGCGGAAGACAAAGTCAAAGCATTATTCGCTTCGGTGCAGCCACTACCGGCGCTACCAGCCGACATGGCGAGCAAGCCTTATGCCTGGATGATGTTCGACTGGCAAGATAACGGTGGCATCTGCATCTCCGGTCCTTATTTCCAGGAAAACACACCCGATTGGATCATCAAAAAGATGAGTTCCAAGTAGCTGATTGGAAAAGCTGATTTCGGTGTGAAAACTGATTTCGGTGTAAAAATTGATTTGGTTTTGAAACTGATGTTCTGAATGAGTCGGCAACTAAAGCAAATTGAGCTTGTGCTTCGAACCCAACTTGGTCGTGAGAATTTTCATGAATTGCTCTTGCACCGTAGTTAGTGGCTTGGCTGCATCGAGAATTCTCCAGCGTTCCGGTTCTGCCTCTGCCAGCGCGAGGTATCCGCTGCGTACTCTTTTATGAAAGTCTATGGCTTCGCGCTCAATCCGATCTTCTGCGCCGGGGTGCAATCGAGAGAGCCCATCCTCGCTTTGAATGTCGAACAGAATAGTCATCAGCGGTTTCAAGCCGCCGGTCGAGAGTTCGTTCAAATCCTTGATCAGTTTGATATCGATGTTGCGCCCGTATCCCTGATAGGCGATGCTCGAATCGACGAATCGATCGCAAAGCACCAGTTTGCCAGCTTCGAGGGCTGGTCGAATCACTTCTGCGACGTGCTGCGCGCGGTCTGCCTGGTAGAGCAGCAGTTCCGCCATGGGCGCGACTTCCATTCCCGGCGTGAGCAAAATGCGTCGAACCTGCTTTCCAAGCGGTGTGCCACCCGGGTCCCGAGTGACTAAGTGAGGCACATCCAGGTTGGTGAGCGCCTTCGACAACAACTTTACCTGTGTCGTTTTGCCGGCTCCCTCCGGACCTTCCAGCGTTATGAACGTGCCCGGATATGTGTCGTTCAATTCAGCAGTGCGTTCAGCTTTTCTTTTAGTGTCGGCCGGCAATCTAAGAAATCCTCCATACGATCGACGCTTTGCCCCTCTTTGTTGAGGAAGACGGCGATCGGCGCATCCTCGATATTGTACTTCTCCAGTAGCGGTTTGTTTTTGCTGTCCTCAAATCTATATTTTTCGAAGCGGATTCGGCCCTGATAGGCGCGCTCTAAATCTTTATAAATTCCCTGGAGCTCGTTACTCGTGGCATCGTCGCTCAGCACCATGATCATCGTGCCGCGAGGAGCATCCACTGCCAGAGTCGGCTTTGGGTTCGAACTGGTTGGCTCAGGCGCACTTCGATTGGTCGACGATGATTGCTTCGCGTCTCCCTGGGACGGTTTCGCGGCAGCGGCGATCGGTTTAGAACCGCCCAGAGCCGCCAAACCAGCATGCGCTCGCTTAGCAACTTCCGTATTCGGTCCGGTGGCAGCCAGCAGATACTCTGCACGAGCGGCGGCGGCATTGTGCAGGTAGTGCATAGCCAGTGCCCGGTAGTAGTGGGCGGTTTGATTCTCGGGGTGCCGAGAAATTATCCTGTCCACATGGATCATGACATTTAAATATCTTTTGGCGCTCAATTCCGTCTGCGCAAGCCTCAGCAGTGATTCTGTCTCCTGATCACTTGAAGCGTTTGGCGGCTCATCTTTGGCTAAACCGTATTCGCTTGCCGCGAATGTTAGCAGTAAGAGTGCCGCGAGCAAGGTTGTGCCTCGTTTATGAGACGTCGAAACCGGCTTATTATCTTGATTCCAGCAAGTCTTTCCAGGCATGTTCGTATCCTTGAGGCGGCTAGCCATGCGCAGACAATTGATGCAGTCGAGCAATATTGTCCATCTTCTTGCGCCATTTTTCCATCATGGCGAGGCTCGTGCGATGCACTCGCCGTGCTATCATTAGCGACCTTAACGGGAATCAAGATTTGCTGTCGCATCACTTGTAATCTCGTTGACGGCTGAACGGTTTCAATGAGCGGGTCCACTGACTGATGGACGCCTGCTGTCTCGTTTGGAAACCTCAGCTTAGCGTGTGGCAATACACGCGACCGATGAATCTGTGTAGAACGACTTTTGGAGCGAGGTTAGAGGCAATGGCTATGACATTGGCAGCACCCAAGGTGAAGGTAGACCGAGCGTGGCAACTGTACATCGACGGTAAATTCGTCGATGGTGGCTCAACACGCGAGCTAATCAACCCGGCTGACGGCAAGGTTCTCTGCAAAGTGCAAGAAGGAACGGCCAAGCACGCTGAAGCTGCGATCAAGGCGGCTCGCAAGGCATTCGACGAGGGTCCGTGGCGCAAGAGCACTGCTGCAGAACGCGCAGCCCTCCTCTTCAAGCTCGCTGACAAGATCGATGAGCATGCAGAAGAATTGGCAGAGCTTGAAACTCTTAACTGCGGAAAGCCGCTTAGAGAAGCACGTTTCGACATGGCTGACGCAGCGCAATGCTTCCGCTACTACGCAGGTCTGGCGACCAAGCCTAACGGTTTCACCGTAGAAGTGCCCGCACCATCGGTGACTTCGATTGTGCGTGAACCGATTGGTGTTTGTGGTCAAATTATTCCGTGGAATTTCCCAATGTTGATGGCGGCATGGAAACTGGCTCCAGCTCTGGCTGCCGGAAATACCTGCGTTTTGAAACCATCCGAGTTTACCCCTCTTACCGTAATCAGATTGGTTGAGCTTCTTGATGAATGTGGTCTTCCTCCGGGCGTCGTGAACGTAGTTCTGGGGCTCGGACCGGAGGTCGGACTGCCAATCGCTGAAAGCACTCTGGTGGACAAAATTGCTTTTACCGGTAGTGTGAAAACCGGAAAGGTGATCGCTCAAGCCGCGCTCACCAACTTGAAAAAGGTAACTTTGGAACTTGGCGGCAAGTCTCCGATGGTCGTATTCAGCGACTTCGATATCGACACTGCAGTTGACTACGCACTCTTTGCAATTTACTGCAACGCCGGACAGGTTTGCTCTGCCGGTTCCCGCATCGTCGTCGAAGACAAAATTCACGACGAATTCGTCAAGAAAATGAGCGAGCGCGCCAAGAAGATCAAAGTGGGACCTGGAATTGATCCAGAAACCGAAATGGGACCGCTAGTCAGCGAGTCGCAATTCAAGCGCGTTCTCGAGTACATTGAAGTTGGTAAAAAGGAAGGCGCTAAACTTCAGTGCGGTGGTACGAAGTCCGAAGGTAAGGGGTTGAACGAAGGCTTCTATATCAATCCGACGATTTTCTCTGACACCAAGCGCGATATGCGTATCGTTCAAGAAGAGATCTTCGGACCAGTTGCGGTTATTCAGAAGTTCTCGGATGAAAAGGAAGCTGTGGAGATCGCTAACGATTCCGCGTACGGTCTTGCCGGTGCGGTATTCACCAACGATATCACCCGTGCCAACCGTGTAATCAAGGCAATTCGTGCCGGTATCACCTGGGTCAACGGCTATCACAACACATATAACGAGTGCCCATGGGGCGGCTACAAACAGAGCGGCTGGGGCAGAGAACTCGGCACGTTCGGTCTTGACGCTTACACCGAGGTTAAACAAGTCAACATCAACCTGGAGCCAGTCGCAGTAGAGTGGTTCCAAAAGTAATCACGACTTAAGTTCTGTGCTGCGCCAAAAGGGCGCATATGGAGGGAGCCGCAAATTTGCTGGCTCCCTTCCCCGTTTTTCCTCATGTAAAACTTTCTCCTGCACCGTATCTGGTGCAAGTATAAATTTAGATTCTTCCTCAGTTCCAAATCGAGGGGATATCGAGAAATTCAGTACCCTTGGTGCCTCCGAGGGAGTGATTGCAATGTACATCTCCAACGATGCGACAAAGTTGCAATGGAGCGGTTCGTTTTCTTACCGTCAAGATTCTGGCCGGCTGACCTCTCAAGACGCTTTGCTAACTGTCGAAACTTTGCTATCCTGCGGGCGGGGAGCGCTTCTATGCGCTGAAATGAGGAGCGATGGACCGAAAGTTACCCGTTGAAGTTAAACGTGACATCGACAGAGTCAGAAATGGGCTGTTAATGTCTTACGGTTTCATGCTTTCTTTCATCGGTATTTGTCTATATACCATTGTTCTCTTCGGTTTATCCGGCAACTACGCGCAAGTTGCGGTGCTGGGCTCGCTTCTTGCGCTGCTGACCATGCGGTGGCTTCCAGCCGGAATGTATTATCTGATTGAATGCACCACCGCAAATGATCTCGTAAACGAGCGATACGCGCGTGTGGAAGCTCGGTATGCGAAGGGTTTGCGCGTTCTTAAACGCTTGCCTTTTGCCGATAACTACTGGAAAGCCGCGATGCTGTTTCAAATTGGTCGTATGCGCATGTTTCAAGGTTTTTTCGATGGGGCCGAGACGCCCATGGAGCAAGGAATAGAGATTGCTCTACGCGACAAGGGTCTGAAAAACTCGTCTTTCGTTGCTATGTTGCATGCGAATCTCGGAGTTGCGTATGTTCGAGCACAGCGGATTGTCGAAGCTGAGATGCAGTTTGAGGAAGCGATGAATGCGTTTCCTCCTGAAAGTAAATTGAGCGCTTCTCAAAAACCGCTAATAGCCGCATGCAAAGCCTATGTGAACATCTCTATGGGGAGTTCGAAATTCGAACTGGGTGAATTAGACAACGCATACGAGCTCATCATGATTGGAATGACCGTGCTTCAAAGCGGAAAACCGCCTGCGCCTCTCCAGTTGATTCACGTAAGACAAACATTGATGCATTGTCACGCGATGTTAGCGCTTATCGAAATGCGCAAAGGCCAGTTGAAGGAGGCGGATGAGCATTTCGAGCGTTTCATGACTGCGATGGTGACCGATCGTCCTCTGCTTACTTCTACGCATTTGCGCGTGCTGTCTTTGTTGGCTGATGAGTATCTTCAGCGGGAGATGTACGAGAAGTCCGAGAAACTGCTGGAAGGTGCTTACAGAGTTGGTCTTGAGTCACCGCATCATCCGGATGCGCAACTCCTGCTGAATATCTTTGAAAAGCTGCTTGTGGCGACTGGGCGAGCAGGCGAGGTTGGGGATATGCGTTCGTGGCTGAGGGTTGGAAGCGAAATCGTTATCGTGTAGCTGAAATTGGCTTCGGCTTTAGCTTTCTTCGTTTTCACTCATATTTTGCATGCGATGTCTTTATAAATAGGTTTGATAATGAGATTGTTCAAATCAGGCTATTTGTATGAGCGTTATTTTATTTCTCGTCTGACGCAGATGTCGAAGAGGCGCGGGTGGAGCGCTATTCGCTTGACAATGGTGGTTGTCCCTCAAAAATTTCCCTAGTTCAAAGCCGGCAACATCTGGCGCGGGAACACCTTGGCATGCTGGGGTGTCATGATACAATGGCGCACGGCCTGCACGGTAGGGCATTTGTGTTTAAACTCGATATAGAAAAGAACAATAAGAATCGCTCGCGGTTCGTGACACTAATGGCGGTGTCACTTATTCTGGGCAGCGCAGCAACACCTGTGATCTCTGCGCCTGTATGGGCGCAAAACGCAGCACCGAATCTTTTGCAGGGTGAGGTCGAGGACGATGAAAACGTTCCGGAATCAGACGCGCCTGCTTCCGGTGAATCCGCTCCTGCTGCCGGTTCTGAATCCGGCAAGAAAAAGCTGACTGTTGATGAGATAAAAATCGAAGGCAACCGTTTGGTTTCCACCGAAGATATATCGAGTGTATTGAAAACCAAGCGCGGCGACGCATTCGTTAGAGAGCAGGTTTTTGATGACCTCAAAGCGATCAACGAAATGGGATATTTCGATGAGAAACAGCTGCAAGTCGTTCCTGAACTGGCAAACGGCGGTGTCCTTCTTAAGATTCGAGTTGTTGAAAACGCGCCTGTGACGCAGTTCTCATTCCAGGGGAACGACGTCGTTAAGACTGAAGATATCTCGAAGATATTTTCCGACCAGCTTGGAAAACCGCAGAATTTGACGCAATTGTCCAGTTCTATCGACAAAGTCGAACAGATGTATCACGACAAGGGATTTGTGCTTGCACGCGTTACGGACGTCAAGGACTTCCCGGATGGCAGCGTCAGTCTGACAATCAATGAGGGAACGATCGACGAAATCGAGATAAGCGGCAACAAGAAAACTAAAGACTATCTCATTCGCAATGGTCTGAAGTTGAAGCCTGGGACGGTTTATAACGAACAGCAGTTAGCTACTGACCTGAAAAAGCTTTACGCCAACGGTTACTTCCAGGACATTCGGCGCAGTTTGGCGCCATCGGAAGCGAACCCTGATAAGTTTGCCTTGAAAATCGAGGTTGACGAGAAGCGCACGGGAAGCGTCGGATTGGGTGGCGGTGTTGATTCCGTGGCCGGACCTTTTGGCTCGATGAGTTTCTCTGATTCTAACTTTCGCGGTCGGGGACAGGTTTTGTCATTCAACTCGCAAGTCGGCTCAGGTGTATTCGGTAATTTCAACAATACCGTAAACAACGGCGGCACAAGCTTTTTGCCTACACAGCGGACGTATCAAATCGAAGCAAGTTTTATCGAACCAAATCTTAAAGGCACGAACACATCCATGGCCGTCACTGGCTTTGGACGGAACTTTGCCAGCATGATGATCGATCAGTCTACGCAGAGAACGCTAGGCGCGAACGTCACATTCTCGAAACCCTTGAAAAAAGGCTGGTCGACAAACGTTAGCTTGATGGGCGAAAACACAGGGTTGAAGGACCTCGGCGATTTGCTTGGGACCGACAGCATCATCAATTCCATGTCTCAGCGCGCTCTTGAGACCGGTCTTGCGTCCAGTCAAGCCGGTGCAAATGCTCTTGCCGGCTCGGTCCGAAAAGATCAGCTGCGCGGCGGTACATTCTTCACAGTGAGTCCGTCTCTGACTTACGATACGCGAGACAGCGGCATCGACACCAAAAGAGGCACCAATGCCAGGTTTACGGCTGGTCCTTCCGTTGGTTTGAACGGAGCTAGTTTCGCTAAATTCGGCGGAAGCGTGAGCAAATACATGCAGCTCGGCAAAGGTTTCACACTTGCAACCAATATGCAGGGTGGAACCGCCGTCGGCGGTATCCCGCAATTTGCCCAGTACAGGCTGGGCGGTTGGAACGGGCTGCGCGGCTACAGGCAATTTTCCGACCTGGGAACTGGAACCGCGATGCTCATGGCTACGGCAGAAGTTCGCCATTCGCTGCCATTCCCGAAAGACTCTGCTGTTGGCCGTTTGGTAAACAAACATGTCCAGGCGGCAGCGTTCTTCGATGTTGGTCAGGTGACTGGAAACGGTCTGTCCAACGGACTTTTATCGAGATCTAACGTTGGCGCGTCGGTAGGTTTTGGTCTGCGCGTTAAGGTTCCCATGGTCGGGCTGGTGCGCCTCGATTACGGCTTACCGCTCATCCAATCGGTGCTGAATCGTGGTTTTGTACCTCGATTTACGGTTGGTTTTGGAGAGAAGTTTTAAAAAGCTGAGACAGTATCAGTGGTTGGACATTTTTGAATGTTGTAAGATGACCCAATTGGCAAGTCTGCTGACCACCGTGATTGGCTCACTATGGAGATTAGAATGCTTAAGTTAAGCAAACCAACGATTCTTTTGGCTGGACTCTTCTTTGCGCAAGCCCTGGCAATGCCTGCGTTCGCTCAAGCGCAGAGTGTAGGTGTCGTGGACAAAGTAAAGCTATACAGTGCATATCCGCGCCTCAAATCAGCCGCTGATGAAATCAAAAAAGATGAGGAGCGCATTCACAAGCTCATCGAAAACAGCAACAAAGAATTTGATGTAGCGAAGAAAGCGAAGAAACCGGAAGCAGAACTCAACGCTCTGCATAAACGTCTTCAAACTCAAATCGACAGCGAGTTCAAGACCTTCCAGAACAAAGCTCTGAACATGGAAAAGGCACTAGAAACTGAACTCGACAACGCTATCAAAGCGGAAGCCACAGCGAAAAACGTAACGACCGTTCTCGACAAGAGCGCAGTTCTTCTTGGCGGTACTGATATCACAGACGGTGTCTCGAAGAGACTCGCTGCTTCGCCGACGGTGACAGGTAGCGCTGACACACAGACCAAGTAATCAGTCAATTTTCGGCGGACCTTGAACCGTTGCTGCTTTGGCGCCCACTGCGATTCTTGCAGGCGTTGAGCTTAAGCAAAGTTCCCAGGTCCGCCGATTCGTTTAAACAGATAATGCAGACCTGACCAGGCTGCAAGGGGTAGAAATGAAACTTCCAGTTCCCATGACGATGGCACAGATCGCTGGTTTTGTCGGCGGTACTCCCCATGGTGCTGCCGATACTCAAGTAACCGGTATCGCAGTTGATCCGCTCGAGGCGGTCGAAGGTGACATCGCACTTGTGATCGATAAACAGTTGATCGCCAAGATGAAAGACATCAAGGCAAGTGTTGTGATTTCGCCTGTGGGCACCGAGAAAGTTCATCCTGACCGAGCCATGATTCTTGTCGAAAGACCGAAGATGGCGATTCAAAAAATTTGTACCGCTCTGGCACCGAAGAGATTCCTTCCGGAAAAGGGGATTCACCCAACAGCCGTAATAGATCCGACGGCGGAGATCGCAGAAGGCGCTCAAATCGGACCGTATGTAGTGGTTGGACCGCAGACCAAAATAGGTGCGGGAACCGTCGTCATGCCCAATACCGTGATTGGCGGTAAGGTGGTGATTGGCGAGAAGTGTTTGATTCATCCAGGATGCTTGATTGCCGATTACGTGAAGATTGGAAATCGCGTGATTCTTCAACAGGGAGCAAGTATCGGCAGCGATGGTTTCGGTTATACAACTGAGAAACCGGCCAATGCTGAACTGCTGGTTGCCGGTGTTAAAGAGTTGCCTGATGTGAGACAACCTCTGTTGAAGATACCGCAAACCGGTACTGTAATTATTGAAGATGATGTCGAAATAGGTTCAAACACAACTATTGACCGTGCCACCATTGGTGCTACCGTTATTGGAGCTGGAACCAAGATCGATAATCTTGTTCTGGTAGCGCACAACTGCAAGATTGGCAATGATGCAATCATCGTCGGTCAAACCGCAATCGGCGGCTCCTGTGTGATTGGAGATCGTTCCATCCTGGCGGGCGGCGTGCTCATGAAGGATCACGTGAAGGTCGGCAAGGATTCGATCATTGAGGGCGGTGCTGCTGTCATCAGAGAAGTGCCACCACAAGAAGTGCAGGTCGGAATCCCGGCTATTGGCGCACGTGAGTATTTCAAACAACTCGCGCATATTAAACGGCTGCCTAAGGTCAATGATGAAATCAAAGAACTGAAGGCACGTTTGGTTCAATTGGAAAAACAAATTCTCGAAAAATCGTTGAAGAGCTAATGTCATTGCCAGCAACTTTAGGAAAACCTTTGAAGTCCTTCTCAGGACGTGGTATCACTTCTCGCCAGGACATCGGCGTTTCGCTGTACGAGGCAGAGCCGGGCACTGGCATTGTTTTCATAATCAAGGATGCAAACTCGGACGAGAAAATTTTGCTTCCGGCAAAAGCCGATTATGTCGTAAACACGCTTAGAAATGTGGTGCTCGGACAGGGGCGGTCGCGCCTTTGTTTAGTCGAACATATTCTTTGTGCCGTCGCTCTGTCTAACATTGATGACCTCTACATCGAAGTTGAAGGTCCTGAAGTTCCGCTCGGGAATGGCAGTGGCGACCTCTGGATGGACCTGTTTCAGAGTGCTGGTTTAGTTAAGGAACTGCCAGCGGCGACTATCGAATTAAAGCATCCTGTTGTCGTGCACAGAAAGGATCGCAGTCTAATCGCGATTCCGGATGAAACGTTCTCCGTCACCTACTTGATGGATTATAAACATCCGAAAATCGGAAAAATCTGGAGAACGTGGACCACCGCGGATGGTACCGCTGAGATTCTGAACGCTCGCACGTTCGGATCGCTAGCCGAACATAAGATGCTCGGTTTAGAAGAACTTGTTGTGAGCATGACAGAAGATGGTTTCACTATGGATCTTCGTTGGGAAGATGAACCGGTGCGTCATAAATTGCTCGATCTGGTCGGCGATTTGATGCTCTGCGGTGTGAATCCTTTGAAGATCAAGGCGCGTTTCATCGGCATGAAGAGCGGTCACGAGATGGACGTTGACATGGCGAAGCAGTTGGCGACAGCAATTCAGGTTTAACTAAGCGCTTTGTAGCGGTAGAGCGGGTGCGGTTATCGTTTCCCGTTCAAATATCACGCAAGGCCATTGCATCGGATCGACGAACGAGGCGCAGACGTGCCAGCCTTCTTCGCTACGGGCCTGAATTAAATCTTCCAGGCGTGTAGCCTGATTCTTGTAGAAACCGCCAAAAGCCTGATCGACAAGGTAGTCGTATGGTTGATCGTGTTCGTTTGTGACTGCAATCAGAACAGGTTTCAATCCCCCATGAATAACGCAGGCGAGCGACATTCCTCGAACCGTCTGGAGCTCAAACAGCGCTTCTTTGACCAGTTCGCGCTTCCGACCGAAGGCAGTAAGTGTGAGTGGAACGGCGACGACTTTTGATTCGGCGCATGAGTGGTTTACCTTTCTCAAAACCGCTATCGGTTTACTTCCAAAATTCTCGATGATTGCGACAGGGACGAAGTTGTGTTTCAAACAGAGGTCGAGGTATTTGAGGGTAGAACGAACGCTTCCGAGTGATTCGTCGAAGGGGATTTCTCCGACACCGTAAACGGGTGGCTCGATGGCGTCCACTAACCGATGAAAGATAAGCTTCGACACACGCAATTCATCCTGGCAGACGTCTACGAGCTCCCAGCCCGCCTTTGCTCGGTCTGCGAGCACTCGTTTGATTGCTTCTACGTTTGATTCAGCCGGGCGGCGCCTGAGCGGCTCGATAAAATTTTCCAGACGCAAAAAACGTGTTGAGGTCGAAGCAGCATTTTCCATGTCGAAGCCCTCTCCAGACGGAGGTTCACTAACCTTATTGAGACCGCATAGCATGAATATCCGCTGCCAGTGCTGCTTGTGCGGAGCCTGAATGTTTGGAAAGGTGATTCGCCCAGGCTCGCTTTCGCGTTTCCACGCTGGCAGTTTTACAAGCAGGTTGATTAATCGAGCGTGGGGGGAACATTGTAGAGACCACGAGCTGCCAGAAACCAGTTATGGAACCACCCACCCAACTGGACGACTTAACCGGAAAAACTCTCGTCGAGCGATACCATATCCATGGTCGGCTCGGACAGGGCGGCATGGGAGCGATTTTCACCGCGCATGACGACATTCTCGATCGGGATGTCGCGATTAAAACAGTGCCGCGGAATAACCTGAACGACGTTGAACTGGTGCGTTTTCACCGCGAGGGCAAGGCTGCAAGCACTGTGCGTCATCCGAACGTGATTCAGATGCTTGATTTTGGCGTGCTTGAAACCGGGCAGCCATTTATCGTTATGGAACTGATCAGAGGAATTTCGATTTCGCAGCTTTTGAAGGAACGAGGTCCTCAGCAGGCGCTGTTCACGTTGCAGATACTCGAACAGATTGCAGAAGGTATGAGTGCTGTTCACAAGGCAGGCATCGTTCATCGTGATTTGAAGACCAGCAACGTCATGATCGTGAACTTGGATACGACTCCGCTTGTGCGAATCCTTGATTTTGGAATTGCAAAGTCTGTTGCGGGAGAGGAGCAAACGAGCACAGTTACTCGTGCAGGTCAGATCTTCGGTAGTCCTAACTATATGAGTCCGCAGCAGATCAGGGGGGAATCGCTGGACCAACGGGCTGATGTTTATGCTCTCGGATGTATTGCCTTTGAGATGCTCACCGGCCGGACGATGTTCGAAGGCGAAACTGTAATGGAGCTTGTAACCAAACATCTGAATGAGCCCGCGCCACGACTCTGGGAAGTAGGAGACCAGTCATATCCGATGGAGCTGGAGCGGCTGGTAGCGCATATGGTGGCAAAGAACACAGACGAGAGATTTGCCTCGATGGACGTTGTGATCGAAAACATTCGAGATGTTCGGACTGTACTAGAGGAGAGGCTGGAGCAGGAGCGGCTGACGGAAAAGGTTTCATCCAGCAAACAGGCGACCGATGAGGAGTTGCGGAAAAGAAATCGTCTGTCCGCGCAACTGTTGTTTACAGGGGCTTTGGTAGCGGTAGGTCTTTCCATTGCAATTATGAATGGTTACGTACATCCCATGCTCAAGAAGGAGCAAGAGATTGTCAAAGTGGCGCCTGCGAAAATCGACAACAATGGCAGAAAGGAACGACTTGATCGCTCCCAGAGTACACTAGCTTTTCTCGAACTCGGCGATCAAACGGCCGGAGATATGGGCGTGCTGATGGACCAGTCCGGCGACAGCACTCTTGCCCTGGACAATGCCCTGAAGGGAGGCGGAAGACGGGAACACATCATCCTTCTGAATTCGAAGGTAACACTCGAGGATGCATCGAAGATAGTCCTTTTGAATCCGAATAAGCTGAACTTGCGCAGGTGCGTCGGCGTGAATGATGCTTTTCTCAAGGAAGTTTCTAAGGCAAAAGCGATTCAGATGATCGATCTTGACTTGTGCAAGGGTATCTCACCTAAGGGCTTCAGGTGCCTCAGTTCGCTTCCGAAGCTTACAACCTTGTTTGTGAGGGGCTGTGATTTAACTGATGCGCACTTGAAGGAGATCGGACAGACCTCCTCGCTGCTGCAATTGTTTGTAGAAAGGAACCATCAGATCACGTTGAAAGGCGTAGAGCAAATAGGCGGAAAAGTTTTACCGGTCAAGATTGTCGTGGATCAGCCGAATCTGTATTTACTCTCGACCGAAAAGCAGAATGAACTGCTTCGCAAGTATAACGTTAAATTGTTCCGCTCGGACAATGTGACCGCCGAGTCGTTCAGTCTATCCAACATGATGGATCTCGCTGGAATCGGTGACATGCCTCTGCCCTCGGACAAAAAAAATTCCGGTATTTCCGATGAGGCGGCGTTGAGTAAGCTGGGCTCAAAACGGTCCAAAAAATATCGGGGCGGGTTCGACGATGATTGAGGCGCCGGATACACAGAACTGTACGATCTGCAGAAAACCGAAAACGAGTGGTGTCGCGGGCAGTATCACTCAATGGGTTTCCGTTTGCAGATGCGATTTGGCATCGGAATCGTTGGGAACTGAAGCGGCGGAGCGATTGCGTGTGTGCGCGAATTGCAGGAAGCGAATCAATATCTCAAAAGGTGGTTCGATAACACAGTGGATATTCTCTGAGAATTTTTGCAAGTGTGAGAAACCCTTGTTCATGCCGGTAGAGGATGAGCCGGATGATAAAGATTCGAGTTCGCATAACGTGAATCTCGATCCCATTGATGAAGTGTATCTTGATGTTGATGCGGCACAGTTTCCCGTAGAGCGCTATAAACCGATTGAGTTTCTCGGTAAAGGCGCTCTGGGTGAGGTTTACCTTTGTCGCGATGCGCTTCTCGGTAAGAAAGTTGCGGTAAAACGGCTGGTGACGTTAACTGATGAGTCGGTGGTAGCGTTTCAAAACGAGGCAAAGATTGCCAGCAAATTAAAGCATCCCAATGTGATTAGCGTCCTTGATTTTGGAACCACGAGCGGTGGCAGACCATTCATGGTTATGGAGTATTTCCCTGGAACCAGTCTTGCCGGCTTAATCTCGAATGCTGGTAGGATCGATGAACGGGACGCCCGGGAAATCTTCTTGCCAATCTGTCGTTCGCTTCAATACTTACATGATAATGGCGTTATGCATCGCGATTTGAAACCGTCTAACGTGCTTGTTTCCGTATGCAAAGATGGGCAGATTGACGTACGCCTGATTGATTTTGGTTTGTCAAAAACGAATCAAGAGCACCAGTCGAGAACGCTCCTCAATGGTCATACGATTGTGGGAACGCCGGAATATATGAGTCCTGATCAGGCACTGGGAAAACGTTATGATGCGCAATCGGAAATTTACTCATTGGGATGCCTGATGTTTGAGACCTTGACCGGCAAGCAACCATTCAGTGGAGAAACCGCGCTGGAGGTGTTAAACAAACACGTACATGCGCCACCGCCATTGGTGCTGGACTTGAATGAAAATGTTTCTGAGCAGCTAGCCGCAATTGTCGACAAATGTTTGGAGAAAAGGCGCGAGGAGCGGTTTCAACAAATAAATCAAATCGAAACGGCCCTTCTTGCGGGTTCAAGTTTGCCTGCCCTGGAAACGGAGGGAGGCATTCATCGACGAGAACCGTCAATTTTTGAGCTTCAACCGACCTCTCCGGCTCAAGCACGGCGTTCGTGGGTCCCACTTCTTTCCCTTGTGGTGGCTGCGGTATTTGCCGGTTCAGGAATGATCTGGTTGATTGGGAAGAGCGATGCAGATTCTGTGCCTGTGCCAAAACTAGTCACACCACCTTACTTAGAGAAGAGTGATGAGCAGACTGCCCTCAATACGTCTTCAGCAGTACTTGGAAGAGGTGCTTTCAGTAATGCCGACTACCCGCAAGATCTCGAGTCTGGGGAGCTCCCGACCGGTTTGGTTTTTGATGGGCGAGGTCCTGTAACTAAAGAGATTCAGGTGCATGTTAATCGGAAGACCAACTGTTATAGTGTTCGCTTAAGAAATCGACAGATTTCGGACGGCGATATTACGCTTCTCGGGAAGCTGAAGCCCAAATCGATTGCTCTGGTCCGGTGCTATGGTCTGACGGAACGTTCTCTAAGAGAGCTAGCTGCGAATAAAGATTTGCAGGCGTTTACACTTGAGGATTGCAACAAGTTTTCACTGCGCGGCGTGAAGGTTTGGCATCAACTTCCACGTCTGGACCAGCTATCGCTAATTGGTGCGGGGCTGTCGGATCCAGACCTCAAGAGTCTGGGTGGCTTGGGAATAAGTACCTGCAGCTTGGCGCGCAATCCAAATCTGACCTTTGAAGGATTTCGCATGTTAGGTGGAAACGCAAAACCTATCTATCTGTTTCTAAGTGACAATCAGATGCGCAGGCTTACGGACGTTCAGAAAAACGAACTTTCTGGCAAGCGAAATTTAAAGCTCGCTCTTGAAAAATTCAATATGACTCGGAAGGGAAATATCTACAGTTACTTTGACGAAGAGCAGAAATGAGTGATGCTGACGAAGAGCTGAATTTAAACACCGACAGCTTCCCTCTAGAGCGGTACGAGCCGCTGCAATTGCTTGGTCGAGGTGGCTTGGGGGAGGTGTATCTCGCTCGCGATTTGAAGTTGGCTCGGAATGTTGCTGTCAAATGTTTGATGGCTGTCGATGAGGAAACGGTCGTCGTATTTCATCGAGAGGCAAAAATCGCAAGTAAACTTCATCACCCTAACGTCGTAGGCACTCTAGACTTCGGCACCACAGACGGTGGCCGACCCTACATTGCTTTTGAGTATTTTAAGGGGATCAGTCTTGAGCAGTTGATCGCCGAACAGGGCGGACACATAGACGAGGCTCTAGTCCGCAAGATCTTCGTAACTGTAGCCCGCGCGCTCAGCTACATACATGAGCATAAAGTTTTTCATCGAGATATGAAACCTTCAAATATTATGGTGAATCTCGAGGATCCGCAGACCATGCAGTTGCGCATAATCGATTTTGGTGTTTCGGCGATAAAGGAGGACATACAAAATAGGAGCCTAGTCCAGGGCAAGACTATCGTTGGAACGCCTGTATATATGAGTCCGGATCCTGTGCGCGGCGATGAGTTCGATGCTCGTTCGGAAGTTTATTCGCTCGGCTGCATAATGTTTGAATGCCTGGTTGGAGAACCGCCCTTCGACGCGCCGTCTACGGCGGAAGTTCTCGATTTGCATATTACGGCCACGCCGCCTCCTTTGGAAGATATTTTTTCAGATGTAGAAGTCTCGCCGGAACTCGCACACATAATTTACAAATGCCTGGCGAAGGACAAAAGCGAACGCTATCAAACTATGCTGGAGCTCGCCGATGCTTTTGAAAAGCCATATTCTTTGAAGAAGGAAGAGGAGAGACCGGTCGAGCCGGAGAACGAAACAACGCAACCACCTGGTAAAAGCAAGTTTGGAATTGTCATCGTATCTGGTGCCATCGTTTTAACACTTCTGGTGCTGAGTGCGGTGGTGTCGATTATGAGCAATCCGTCTGCAAGCACAGATGTATTGAAAACTGCCGACGCCGTGAAGGAACTAACTGAAGACAGGCGGACGAAATCCAAACCTGACGATGCGGAGCTGGTTGTGGTTAAGGATGATAACGCGACTGGCGCTTATATATCCGGAGCTGCTGGTGTGGTGAGGCTCAAAAAATTTGCACAGTCCAAGCAGCGCAAGAAGATGGTTACGCTAAAGAATCTGACGTTTGATGTTCCGCTGTTGAAAGACCTTGCAGTTGTCCAGCCCAGAACTGTTCAATGTTTTGACCTGGATATGAGTGATAAAAGCGTATTCGCGCAAATGCATCTGGTTACATCGCTCCGGGAACTAGACTTTCACGCGTGTTCAAATATTGAGCCGAAGGACCTGGCTGCTCTCTCCGACATGCCGAGGTTATCTTCGTTGCTTCTGGTCGGATGTATGTTAAACGATGAGCATCTGAAGGCTTTGAAGGGTCACAGGAGGTTGGAAAAACTCGTTCTAGACGGCAACAAGAATCTGTCAATGAATGGACTCCTGAACTTGTCGCGGAAACCTGAAGAGCCGCCAATTGCTGTGTGGCTAAGCGAGGGCGATTTGACAAAGCTTTCTGGTGGAGAAATCCAGGAATTGCGCAGGAAGCATCGAATAGTACTGACCACGCGCTTGCCTGAGTATCAAGGCGAAGGTGGCGACGGGATGATTCATACGGACGCGTTGGAGCTTATCGAATAAGTGAGTTCCGACCGTTTTCAAAGTTCCAATATGAACAGGCGTAAACAACATATTGACTGACGTAAAAGAAGAGGGCGCTTCATTTCGAAGCGCCCTCTTCCCGCACCTATTTGGTCAACTGAGAACTACCAGTTAAGAGCGACAGTTCTCGGTTTTGTGTGGAACTCGAATGGAGTAGTGCTGCCGATGTGCATCATAACTGCCGAGGTTTTGATGACACTTTGAGCAACCTTTTTGGCGGCTGCATTTTCGGAGTGCATCATAGCGCTTAGCGGTTTCACGATTTGAACGGCTGATGGAATTGAGAATTCTGTTGAGAATGCTCGTTGGCCGGCGCCGAGGTCGTGGCTCGTTACCGAGCGGTGCATGATCGACTCGATCGGGTTGGCATCGGCGAAGGTCGCTGCGCGATCGCTGGTGACGGTCATATGTCTTCCTGGTGAAAGCGACAGGTCACGACCGCCGGCGGCGATAACCACGCTGCCTTTATGTTGGTCGTTGATGTCGTACACCGAGAGGTGATGCTCGTCAGCACTGATGAACGCAACAGCGTTGGCGCCGAGTTTGACTTTGCCCTTTGGAGTTACAACGGTCATGTCCTTCGACGGCACGAACAAAGCGGAGCCATTGTCGAGAGTGACGAGGTCGCTGTGTTTGATGGTCGAGATTGCTTTGCCCGCTGTTCCGGAGGCGAAACCGAATTCGATATCGCTGCAGACTTTGCCGTCAACAATCTGACCGACGGGAGCGTAGCCCACGATGGTCGAGTCATCTTCTTGAACATTAGAGACTGTTAGATTGTTGGCGGTAGCCAGGTTGGACAATGTGCCTGTGATTGCGTCTTTGCCGGTTGTAGCTGTGGCGTTGGCGGTCGACACCAGGTTGACCGATGATACCGCTGCCGGTGCCGTGAGGCTGGCAAGTGACGCAGGCAGAACGCTGGCGGGAGAGCCGCCATCTGTTGAGGCGTCTTTCGCACTCCAGGCTGTGATGGTCATGGGCGCTCCGGCAGCGACCGGCGGATCCGCCGTGATGGTGCTGCCACCGCCAATGATGACTCCGTTCTTCACGGCTGCTTTAATCAGAACGTCAGCGCCCTGACCGGTAAGAGTCGTGTCCGGTGCCTCGAAGATGACCTTCTTGGTTCCTCTGCCTCTACCGGTGAGCACTTCGCCGTCAATGGTGACTGCGACTATGTTGCGACCTTTGAGGTTCTTTGTTCTGGTCGGTGCATCGCCTTGAAGAATGCTGACGTTGCCCTCGCCCACGACTTTGGCATCTGTGAAGATGTTGTTGGCTGCACCGATTGTGATGTTGCCGTTTGCAATCGTCTGGATGAGGATGAAGTCGTCACCCTGGATTGTGATGTTGTCGGCGGTTGCCAGGTCGCCTGCTGTCGAGATGATGTTGAGTTCGCCATCAACCGCGGTGACATTCGCATTGACTGCGATGTCGCCATCAGCGAGCAGATTGACGCCGTTGTCGGAGGAAACCGCTGCATTCACCGTCAGACTTCCGGAGCTGTCAACAGCGGTTCCTGTGACCGAGTCCAGAGCGCCGGCAATAATGGTGTTGCCATTGTTGACGATGTTGATGTTTCCGGTTGCCGTGAGGTCGTTGACTGTCAGGGCGCCGGTGTTGGTGAGCGCGAGGCTTCCAACCGTGCTGGATGCGAGCGTAGTGAACGCTGTATCCGTGAGATTGACTGAGCCGGGAACCGTGAGCGCCAGATTCGCACCACCGAGGGTGCCGGCTGTCTGATCAATGCTTGCCGCATTCAGGGTCACGTCGGCCGCTGCTGTCACATCTTCGTTGAGTTCGATCTCGGAACCATTTGCAGTCAGCGTGACGTTGTTGGCGTCCACTGTGTTGTTGACGACGATACCGCTTCCGCCTGCCTGATTCGAGGTCAGACGGACATCGCCGGTGCCTGCGTCTACAGTGTCTCCCACGGTGATAGCACCGCCGGCAGTGACGTCGACATCTAGACCAGCTGCTGCGATCTGATTGACGGTCAGGTCGCCTGCTTCATTCTGCAAGGTGACGGCGGCGGTATTACCTGCGCCGGTCGAGAATGCCGTGAATGAATTGAGCGAGGTGTTGGCGAAGGTTGCCGTTCCGTCTACGACGTCGACTTCGAGGGAGTCAGCCGTAATTGCTCCGGTCGATATCGTGTTGGTCGAGTCGAAACCGCCGAGGAGAGCGAGTGCGCCTGTGCCGACATTTATAGTGCCGGCTGTCAGATTGCCTGCCGTGATATCTTGCGGAACGACTGTACCGCTTGTGACCACGCCGTCCGTGATTACCAGCGGTCCAGCAATTTGAACCGTACCTACACCTACGAGGGCGTCGCCATCTGTACCGGTGGTACCGATGGTGGTGATGTTGCCCACGGTGACACCGCCTTCGCCGCCGATGGCGACATTTCCACCGTTGATAGCGCCGGTTGTGTCGATGTTTCCTACGACGACGGTGCCGGCATTGACCGTGCCACCATTGGCGTAGATTCCTACGTCGCCACCGTTTGCAGCGGTGCTGCTCGTGACGATGTTCACTCCCGACAGATTGACGTTACCGCCGGTCGCGTTGAAACCGGTGATTGTGAAGGGCTGGTCGCTTTGCTCCTGACCCATGCTTGCTGGTGTCGCATCGACGCCTGCGAGTACCACCAGGTCTCCACCGGAAACTGTGCCGGAGGATAGATCGATGAGGACAGCACCAGTGGTGGTGATATTACCTGCGGCGATGATCGCGAGGCTCTCGCCCTGGAAGATCAAATTAGCCGGTAAGGTGACATCGCCTGTGGTGTTGATAATGGTGTTGCCATTAATCACGTTCACTTCCGCGAAATTCGTGATGGTTCCTGGTGTGAACACGCGTGCCGTCACCGTCAGTGTGTTCATGCTGTTATCGCCGTTCAACGTGCCGTTGTTCGTGACAGCATTGATGCCATCGTTATTTTCGAGGGTCAGGAATACATCGCCGCCGTTGAAATTGGTTTGACCGTTGGTGGTGATGCTTCCGTCCTGAGCGATAAATTGAACGCCTGCTCCGCCGACGTCGCTCGTGAACGTGCCGTTTGCACCATTGACAGTCAGTCCGGTATCACTGGTGACGACAGCATCGGCAAAGTCAACGTTATAGGCGCCGTTGAAGGTGAGCGTATCGGTGTTAAGAATCACCGAGCCGCCGCCGGATATGTTGCCGTCGATTGCGATGTCGCCGCCGTTATCGGTAAGGACAGTGAAGTCTCCGTTGCCGCTGCTGCTGCCGAGCGTGATTGTTCCAGTACCCGCATAACCGAGGGCAACTTCGCCTCCGGCGCTTGATTGAGCGGTCACATCGGTGGAACCGCCCGCGATACCGTTAACGATGATCGGATTGAAGAACGAACCGATATCGCCGGTTGAGCTGTTCAAAGCCAATTGTGGCGTATTGATGCTTGCTCCGGCTGCTGCTTGTTCGATGTTTCCGGTGCCGGCGCTGGTGTCGAAACTGGCGCTGGTGTTGGCAGTGATAGCGTTACTCAGAAGAATATCGCCGTTCATATTGGAAACGTTGAGAACATCGACCGTGAAGTCGGACGTTGTGCTGACGTCGCCTGCTGAAACCTGCCCGGCATTAACGGTGAGGTTGCCTCCGGCTTGAGAGCCAAGAGCGATACCGTCATCTTCATTAATGGTCAGGGAGCCGCCAGTATTGAAGTTGGACGTGAGGCTGGTCACTGCTGTTTGCAATGTTGCCGTTGTCGCGCCCTGGAAGGATACATTGAGGGCTCCGCCGGTAACTTTGGAAGTTGGATCGGCGGTCAGGTTGTTGCCTGCATTCAGGTCGACCGAGTTCGTGCCATTAACCGTAACACCAGAATTCAGTGTCAGGTCGCCCAGTACTGCGTCCAGCGATGTGTCGTTGGCGGTGATGTTCGCATTGACGGTGACGTCGTTGAAGGAGCCCAGCGAGAATGTATTCTGAGCTGTCGAGTCACCTGTGACCGTCACGTCGTCGATGGCGAATATGTAGGCGCTGCCGGTTCCGGCATTAGCCGTCAGGTTGCCGCCAGCGATTACGAATTCGCCGCCGCCGTCAGCTCCGATGTCGCCGAACTGCGAGGTCAGAACGGTGTTCGCTGCAGACAGAGTGCTGCCGCTTGCCGTATTCAGATTGCCGACGACGCTTGCGTCGAATGTGCCTGTCACCTGTGAATCTGCCACTGTCAGGTCGACAAGGCTGCCGACATAAACATTACCTGTGGTCGTCGATGGTGCGCCGAGCGCGTTGAATGCGACGGTGCCATCGAAGTCTATGTTGAAGCGATTATTTTCATCAACACCGATATTTCCATCACCACCGGCGGCTCCATTGCTTGTGAATGTTCCATTCACACCTGCGACCAGTCCGGATGCGTCGGTCGTAATGTTGTGGTCGGCCAGAACTGTGAAATCACCATTTGCAGCGTCGGAAATTCCGGTGAAATTGATGTTGCCATCACGTCCGCCGGCTTCTGATTCGACCAGAGTTATGTTCTGATCGGCGTTTGCTGTGACGTTGACGAAGTCGATGTTAGTTCCTGTGTTCAGAATCGATATCGAACCGCCTGTCGTCTGGTTGTCCAGGTTGATTTGGTTGGCTTGAATTCCACCGGCTACGTTCGAGTCAGTTATATCTTCTTGATTCGAACCAAGCAGGGTGATAGACGCCGTGCCGCCGCCTGCAGCATTGGCGATTACCGCGCCATCGAGGTCTAGCGTGCCACCGTCACTGGTGTCAGCTGTCAAAGTCACGTTTCTACCCGTGATGTCAGCACCGCTGGCGGTGTGCAAATCGTTTGCCGTTATCGAGACGCCGCCCGTGTATGCCGCGCCGCCTTGACCGGCGTTGATATCAGCGTTAGAGGAGTTGGCACTGTAATCTCCTTTGACCACGATATCGACGCTTCCATCGGTCGCGCCGCCGCCTGCATTGATTGCGGCGTTCTGGGTGTAGTCTCCGGAATTGGAGATAATGCCAGTGGCAATTTGAACATTGGTGCCTGCGGTGATCGTGTCACCACTGCCGTTACCTTGAGTGTAATCGTCGCCTACTCGGATTGTTACCGAGTTGACTGCGTTGATCGAACCCTGTTGGGTGAAGTCTGCTCCACTTGGGGCTGCGCCGTTGGTCGAGCCCGCATCGATAACGACGCTGTCTGCGCTGCTGATCGTCCGATTATTCGACTGGCTGACGTCGTTTGCTGCGGCGATCGCAACGTTACCGGCGGTGATATTGCCGAGAATGCTTGCTGAGGCGCCTGAGTTGACGATCTGTCCTCCAGGTGCGATACCGGCGCTGAGACTGACGTCACCGTCGGCTGTGACGTTGTTGACTGAAACATTCCCGCCTGCTTGAACCAGAAGCGTGCGCGCATTTACGTTCCACAGATCAACGGCCGCATTCGACAGAATGCCTGATCCCACGATTGTTCCCGAAGCACGAGAACCGTCCGCGTTGTATGTAACCGGACCATTGGTCACCGGTTGAACTGTGGCGATGGTGACTGCTCCGCCGCCGCCCGTGCCACCGTTTGCAGTTACAGTGCCCTGGAAGAAGGTAGTTAAGTCTACGCCACCGGCGCCAAGGGCAGTCACGTTTCCGTTGCTGCCGACGCCGTCGCCGGATGTTGTGATGTTAGAACCGACGAATGCGTTCGCCAGATCAACTGTTCCGCTTCCGGAGCCTACTCCCTGGAAGGCGACGAGAAGGACGTCGCCGCCGTTGCCGCCGAGACCCGAGCCTCCCGAAGTGTTCAGATTAACGTTTCCGAGAATTATGCTGCCGCCGTTGATGGAGCCTTCGTTGAAGGTCACCTGGCTTCCAGGGTTACCTGTCGGTAGTGACGGCGATGCAGCGCCTGATGATGAAATTATGTTTGCGCCTGCAATCAGGGTCAGATTCCCACCGTTGACTGCGGTGCCACCGCCATTGGTATCAATGGTGAAGCTACCCGAAACGGATTCAGTTATGTCTCCTGTCGCGATAACCGTAAGATCGGCTGCGACTGAGACAGAACCTGTGAAATTCACGTTTCCGATGTTATAGAAGGTCGGATCGATCAGATTGGTGTCACCGATGTTTAGAGTCTCACTGGCAGAGCTGAAGTGAACTGCGTAACCCGTGCTGTTAACGTCGCCTGTGACATTGTCCACGTTGGCGGTCACCGTGCCGCCGCCAGCGTTTAGGTTCAAATCTGAACTGAGCCAGTTGCCGCCGTTCAAATTAGATGCATTGGTTCCGGCATAATCGGCGGCTCTCACGTTGATCGCTTCTGCTGCCGAAATCGTGCCTCCGGTGTTATTGACGTTCAAGTCACTGTTGGAGGCGGCGTCGAGAGTTACGTTTTTGGCAGAGCTTATCGAACCTGAGTTAGATATGTTGGAAGAACTCAAAGTTAGATTGCCGTTCGACGTAATATTGCCGAGGTTTGTGAGTTGACCGTCTGCTCTGAGCGTGAGGTCGACATCGGATGAAATCAAGGCATTTGCATTGTTGTTGATATCGACCGCGCGGATAGTGCCGCCTCGTCCGTTGTTTGAGCCGTCGAGGGCGTGAACGGTGCCGAAGTTATTGAGGTCGCCTTGAAGTTTGAATTCAGATCCCTTGGAGAAGTCACCGAGTGTGGTGACGTTGACCGGCACGGTGAGGTCCGATGCTCTCATTACGTCGCCGCGCGAGGTAATTGCAGATAGATCGACTTCACCGCCTGTGGCTATACCACTATTATTGATAGCGACTTTCTGAGAGCTGCCGGCCAGAACTTGTTTTGCAGCTATATATTCGGCGGCCGTGACCTGGGAACCGGCAGATAGTGTTTTGGTCTCACCGCCGACCTGGATTTCGATTGATGACACTCCGCTGAAGAGTTTTTGTCCAAGTGTGATGTTGCGGGTTTGTGAGGTCAGGTCGAGATTGACGCCGCCGTTCAGAGTTACAAACTTCCCACTGTCATTCGATTGAACTGATTGCTTAATCACGCCGTTATTGCGTTCCAAGCGGTTAGCCCACTTTCCGCGCACGTGCGTTTCAGGAGTTACGTTGCTGATGCCTGCAGTCGTCGGAACCGGCGCGATTGTAGGTACGCCTATGGCGTTCGCAGAGCCGCCACCGCCAGCGCCACCACGACCGAATTCTGCTCGGTACATCTGACGCAAGGTATGTCTATCGAAACCAGGGTTTGAATCTCGGAACGATCTGAAATTTTGGCGATCTTCGGCAGCGTTAGCGGCTGCGTGCGAGGATACAAAAAGAACCGAGCCAGTGATGACAGCGGTCCAATTCTTTATATAGGATTCACGGTTTCGAACTATCTTTTTCGTCATATCTTGTCCTTTGCCTAGGGCACGCGAAACTGATCCGGTCGCAAAAAATTGCGCACAGAAGGAGTGGGCGCCTAGTCGCGTCGACTATCGCCTGGGTTACTGAGCGGTTGTCAGAGAAAGCAAAAGGCTTTCACCGACTTGAATCTGCTGAGGAGAATAACAAAATGTTCTTGCCATTCTCTTGCTTCTTGCCTTCTTGATGCTAATTGCACACAGTCGTTTGCTGTGGAGATAGATTGTGGAGGTTCTTCCGATAGCTGGAGCCGAACTTTACTTTGATTTACAGAGAGAGCTTGCAAGTTCCCTGACTTCAAGGGTTTGCAAGGTTGCCCAAAAGAATTTATCTTCTAAGCGTTAGAATCGGATTTGTTTAAAGTGCGCTTTTCCCGTTTCGGTGTCTAGGGAAAATCCTGGCTACTTTCTATGGCAGCGGAAATATGATCTAAGGCGTGACTGGTGCTGTGCGGGGACAAATTATGTATTCTCCGCCCCTACCTACGATATCAGGCAAGAACGCAGGATTTATTTCGAGGTCCGAACCAGTGGCTTTGCAAACCGTTATCGGTTTAAAGGTCGGCGATGTAATCAGACCGGAGCACCTTGGCAGAAGTGCGGTGGTTTGTCTGGCGGACAATCCTATCCTCGGACCCTTCAGCGAGTCGAACGATGTGGTTGGGCGAGTTGCCGGCGAAGACATTCCGGCAGGAACGGTGATCACAGGTGCGGTGCTGGTGGCGTTGAGTCGCAGTCAATTAGAGCATCGCCTTCGAAATTTTTGGCGGCGTTGCAAGTGATCGTTTCCTAAACCGATATCGGTTTAGAACATAATCGAAGATTGCGTTGGCGAACTAAGGCTTTCCTGTATCGACGATTTTGCCCCAGTCGTCCCAGTTGTTTATCAAGTTTTTCACAGAGTTCTGGCGGCGGCGGTCGTTAGCTATTTCGATATCTGTTTTTACGATCTTCAAGTTAGGTGGTACGTTGAATATTGCAGGCTCGAGTGGAATCTGTCTTATCATGCCGGTATCCAGTTCCAGATGCGTCTCATTCTCAGTATTCAAAGTCAGTAGCTTAAGTGGAAACTCTCGACCAACGGGCAGTTTATAGATTTTGTTGACCACGATCGGAAGTGTTGGCGGTACGTCCGGCAAGTTCCATGTCCAATAGTCGGCTGACATGATATCGCCTGAGTTGAAAAAGACAGAGTTGAAATTCTTGGTTGGGGATTTTTTTGCGTTCTGAACTGGGCTCGGATTTTCAACATGCAACTTGAACGCGTTTTCCGACAGATATCGTGTCGGTTTCTTCGGCGCGACGAGGAGAGGCAAATTTTCTAGGTAGCCTCCTAAGGCTGCTGTGCCAGACGCGAGGTCACCTTTAAAGGACCGTACTTCGGATTCGTAAAGTGTTTTGGATAGCGGATTGTATGCTGACACCTTCCAATCAGGCGCCTTACTGACGACCACGTAGCGATTGCCTAAACTCTCGATTCTGAATGCATCCCTTGAAAATATGATGCGGAACTTGCCAGCAAATAAGCTCGTTTGCAGGATTTCCCAACAGCGTCTTTCAGAAATCTTCTTAGATGTTGTGGTCGGGTTAGACTTCTGGTTCGCACTGGACATTGATCCGGGTCCACCAGTCTTCCCGGATTTTGCCAGTACAAATGATGGTGTCAGCAGCATGCATCCTGCGAGTACTGCGAAAATACGCCAAATGGTCGAAAAACTTCCAACGCCAACTTTGCTTAGACGCGAAGATGCTAAGTGCGAATATCTGGATGTTCTCAAACTATCTTCGCGACAATAACTTCGAGAGGATAATCAGACCAGCAATCAATCCGGCTCCTGTTCCGAATCGTTGCGCTTCCCATTCGGGAGTGCTGATCTCTGCTTTTGGTGGTGTCTTCACTAGTTCTACTTTCGGAACGATTTTAGTTCCTGAAAGCGTGTTGACGACTTCCCTGACTCCGTCGATGGGCGCCTGGATTAAGGCATGGCCAAAGGATTGAACGAATGCACCTGCGCATCCGGAGTTCAGCCCCGTGTTGTCGATATGTTCAGCCTCAAAGACTTGCACGTCGTCGTTTGCTGTCATTTCAAATCCACCTCGATATAGGTAGTGATATAAGGAGTGATACTCAATTATATAGGTTTTGTGTTGCTCGCGTCGTTAATCACCTCATGATAACGTGTATAGTAGAAATATGCCTGTATCCAACTCCGTAGAGCGAGTATGGTTGACGCTTTTGAGAAATGCTTTTCTTGTTTGAAGCCCAAGACCCGCGCGACGGGCGGGTTCGTCACGCAGATGATCGACATCTGTCGATGCGGCGAGGTCTCAGACCTGACGTCGGCGACAGTCGAGACTCTGCCGACCTGTAGACAGTGCCGCAAGTCAATCAATCAGCGACGAGCTGGAAGCATGACTCAGTGGATTTTTAGGGCGGACTTTTGCCAGTGCGACGATCCAGAACCTGAGTTGAGTGCTCATCAAAAACCTCGAAGACATTCTTTCGATTTAGTAGATGATGACGGAGAGGAGTTAGATCTGAGCCGTCAAAGTTTTCCATCGGAGCGCTACCAGCCAAAGGTGAAGCTTGGAGTGGGGGCCTCCGGAACTGTTTATATGTCACGTGATCGTTTGCTTGGAAAGCGGGTCGCAGTCAAAGTATTGCACGAACTGACTGCCGGACAATTGATCGCATTTCAAGACGAGGCACGCACGACCAGCCGTCTTCATCATCCAAACATTATTCAGGTGCTCGATTTCGGACCGACTGAGTCGGGAGTACCATATATGGTGCTGGAGTATATTGACAAAGGTGTTTCGCTCGAGCAATATATGCGCGCCAACGGTCCACTGCCATTGGATCGAGCTGTGCCTATCTTCGGAAAAGTTTGTTCGGCGCTGACTCACGCTCATGAATCGGGTGTGTTTCACCGAGATCTCAAACCGTCCAACATTCTATTAGCGGACATCTCCGACGGCGAACCCGATGTAAAATTGATCGACTTTGGCGTCGCGAAAGTAAAGTACGAAACGCAGGAGCCGACAATTGTTCAAGGGAAGACGATTGCGGGCACTCCGGCATACATGCCACCGGAAATGGTGCAGGGCGAGCCTTTTGACGCGCAATCGGAAACCTACACGCTAGGCTGTGTCATATTTGAGACGCTCACGGGCCGACCGCCGTTTATAGGAGCCAGCGCGATGGAAACGTTAGCTATGCATTCGCAGAGTCCGGCGCCAAGGATGTCGACTGTCGCGGAAGATCACTTCCCTGAATCGATAGAGTTGATCGTCGCACGTTGCTTAAGCAAAGCTCCCAAAGACCGATATCAAGATCTCGAGGAACTTCGAGAGGACCTCGAAAATATTCTTTCGCCAAATCCGCTTCAGTTCGTCAGTACTGATGAATACAATGCCTTAGCTCTAGAGCCTGAGTATACGGACAGTGATCGGTCTGACCTTCAAGGGCACATAGAAATGTCGTTGGCGTCAGTTGCCAGACCACGCCCGATCAATCCCAAAGGTGTTTTCGGCGCGGCATTGGTAGTGATTTTGAGTGGTGTATTCATAAGTATGGAAATAGTCCATCGAGCGCCTCACAACAAGAGTTCAGCTGCATCGCGTCGCACGGACGATCCTGTACGCGAAGCGCCGCTGAAGGCTATGTCTTCAGATCTTGCTACTTCAGACCACGATGCGATCGTAGAGCAAATGAAGAGCAACCATGCATTTAAGGTCGACGTTGCCTCGCAGACATGGACGGCGGTTGAGCGGCTGAGTGACAATGATTTGAGGCATCTGGCAGATCGCAGTCGTGACGTGGTTCGCTGTCTACGTCTGAATGGAGGGAGTATTGAGGGGCAGATCGATTTGACTGATACCGCATATGGTTATGTCGCGAAACTGCCGCTGAGACTGTTTGATGCCGAGCACTCATCTATAAAGGATAGCGGTCTCCGGAAAATCGGAACCATGCATACTCTAAGAACGCTCGATCTTACCGATACCTCGATAACAGACAAGGGGCTGCGATATCTCATTGGCTCCAATATTCAGGATCTAAATGTTTCCAGCTGCTTGTTTCTTACGGAAAAGTGCGGGCGCAGCCTGAGTAAGATAGATAGTTTGCGCGTCTTAAACCTGTCTACTACGGATGTGTCCGACGAATCAATCAAGCTGCTTGCTCGCTTGCCGCATCTTGAAGAGTTGAGACTTTCGAACACGAGCGTATCTGACTCGAGCTTGCGAAATCTTTCTCAGAATCGGACCATCAAGCGGCTACAGCTTGGCGGTACGAAGATTACAATTGATGGAATTCGAGCGATCCGAAATTTGCCGATTGAACAAATCAAGGTTCAATTCTGTAAGGCGTTTGATGACGACTGCATGATCCTCGCTGCGAAGCAGTGGCCAAATCTCACATCCTTGGATGTTGATGGAACACCAATAACACGAAGAGGTTTAGCATCAATAGGACAACTGCAAACCTTAGAACTTTTGACTGTCGCAAAATTGAATGCGTCGGATGAGGCTATGCGTCCATTGCTGAATCTGGAAAACCTCGCGAGTTTGAATTTGTCCGAGAATCCAGTATCCGACAATCTCATGAGCGGCTTTGCCAGGATGCCGAAATTGATTCGCGTTTGTTTGACTGGATGTGCGGGAGTCACTAAAGCCGGGGTGGAAGGTTTGAAGGCGGCCGGTAAGGATGTGGTGCTTTCCAAAACCATCGGTGGCACAAACGTCAATCTGAACAAGGAGGCACTAGAGGCTCTTATCGTTCCAGGCGAACAATGAAGTTGATTCGTAAATCGATATCGGTTTACGAATGTGAGAGAAACCAAAAAAATTGTAGCGCTGAGTAAATTAGAATTCTTAACCGATATCGGTTGAGAATTTGAGCTACTTATTCAAGTGGAGTAATTCATCGATGACGAACTGAGCCGCGCCGATGATGCCGGCTTGACCGCCGAGTGCGGACTGGCGGATCTCGATCGAGTCGCCGACAGTGGGCAGGCAATGGTCGATCACCATGTCTTCCAGCAAGCGGAAGTCTATGAATTCACTCAATCCTCCTGTTAGAACAAAGCAGTCCGGATTGAGAACGTGTGCCAAGTTAACTAGCCCGTGGCTCACGTGTTCGTGCCAGCGCTCAACAATTTTTTGAGCCATGAGGTCTCCGTCGGCGGATGCTGCAAAAATTGAGTGCGTGGTCAATTCAGTTGTTCTTGAAGCCAGTGGCGTTTGCTCATCAGATACGCCCTCAAGCAGATCCTTTGCTGTTTGAATCAAGCCTCGGCCAGAGCCGTATGCTTCCCAGCAGTCGAATAGACCACAGGTACAAAGGCGTTTGTTTTCCATCGCAATTTTGATGTGACCGACTTCTCCGGCTGCCCAATTGGAGCCGCGAAAGAGTCGTCCGTGAAGAACGATGCCGCCTCCTATTCCTGTACCGAGGGTTACAGTAACTACGCAACGTTTGCTTCTCAAGCCCGTGACACGAGCTTCTGCGTATCCTGCTGCGTTTGCGTCGTTTTCAACATGAACCGGCAGCAATGTTCTCGATTCCATGACCGTTTTCAACTGCGTGCCTGACCAGCCTGGCAGGTTTCCAGTAGAACCTATGATTTCTCCGGTGTCACCATTTACGATACCAGCTGTCGCTATCCCTACCCCTGCTAGTACGTCGGTTCGAAACTTGTTTACTAACTCCACCAGACCATTGATGATGTTGTCGCGACCGTCGGGAGTGGGGATCTGCTGAAACTCCGTGATCATCTGATTGTCTCGTACTGCGGCCGCCCTGATCTTGGTTCCACCGAGATCAATTCCGAGGGCGGGCATATGCGACTTTGCTAAAGTATCGATTTTGTTTGCTTCAACGCCCTTAGCCCTGCTCATTGTTAGATGCCGCCCAGCTGACCATGGTCCGGCGCTCCTTTGAGGACTAGTTTATCGAACGGAATCGGTGAGCCTATAAGCACATCAAATCCGAGTCTGTTCATGCCGCGAATCATATCGCGAGAAACAAGCACTTTGAAATCCTCAGGACCAATAGCTGCCGATATCGACTTTTGATAGAACAGTTTATTGTTCAGGTTGTAGCCCAGACCACCGCCGATAGTGAGGTATTTGGTGACTTTTATGTCTCCGAAAAGGCTGCAAGACCGCTGTCCCTGGATAAATTGGTCAAAAACGAACGGTGTGCTTCCGCCAACTTTCGACTGGGTGTAATTGCCCTGGAGCCGTACACGATTTAAACGCATGTCAAGGATCGGACCAATCTGTCCAAGGGCGCCTTTATCACCGGTCGAGTAAGCACGGGCTGACACGCCGCCGAAGATATATGATTTCACTCCCCACTTGTCGTTTCCGACGTTAAATAGAGGATGTGTTACCGCCGTGAGCTGTTCTTGAATTTTCAAAGCAGACTTGAAGACGGTTGAGGTTTGCGTGCCGCCAAACAGTTCTGCATATTGAGGGTTCAGGTTGATCAACTGCGGGTTATCCTGGTAGGCGCCAGCGGACGTCCTGAATTTAACCGCGCTGAGAAACGGCACGTTGCCTATCTGGTGACTATCTACGAGCTCAGCGGCCAGCCTGGGTCTTCGGTAACCATACATGCCGTCTTCCATGAAGCGGTTAATTCCCGCGTTGAACTTGAAACCTTTGCGAATATTGTAGGCTGCGTCCGCAACCATCAAGTGGTTGACGGAGCCAGCGGCAATATTGATTTTCGAGCGCTTCCCTTCGTATGAAACTCTACCGGATAAACCGATGCCGGCACCGTCCTCATTTCTTGTGCCATCAAGATTGCGACCGCCAATCTGAAGCATCGGCGACCAGCTCAATATTCCTTTCTTGCCCATGGCGTGATTGAACTTGGGACCAATGTGCATACCACCGATCTGCAAGTTGTTGGTTATGGAAGGCGAGATCGGAAAAACTACCGTGTTCTCGTTTTTTGAAATGTTTGCTGAAAATCTAGGCACTGGAATGTCAAAACTTCCCATTTGCAGTTTGCCACCAAATACGGTGAGGTTGCCGCCATCGGTTTTATACTTTTCGTAAACCATCTTGCGAGCCTTGAACTTGACTGATGGTTTGACCGGCACATATGCGTCTGGGTGGATCATCTTCTGCTGAACTTCAGCCGAGTAGCCGATGGGACCAATCATAGTGTTTCGCTGAATGTAGATAGGATCAGGCATGGTCAACGAACCTTTTCGGAACGCGATGCCTTCATCCGTACCATAACCTTTGCGAGCGACGACTGTGGCGCCGTTGATTTCCGTATCAGGGTTGGTTATTAAGTACTCGTCTTTGTTTACCTTAAACTTGAAGGCACTGCCAACGGTGACCTGACCGTCGCGGGTGATGCGCACGTTCCCTCTGGCATCGATTTCTTCATTGTTCTGATCATACAGAATCATGTCTGCTTCAAGTTTAGAGTTCTGACCACCTATGATGGCGACAGCGTTTCCTGTGCCAAGGAATGTGTTTTTCTCCTGGTCGAATTCGGTATCGTCCGCGACAATCTGAATGGTTCCCTTGAGAGTAGTGTCTTCGTTTATAGACTCCGCCATTGCCGGATCTTCATCTTCTACATCAACTTCGACAGAGAACTTGTCAGGGGCGGTTTTCAAAACCGAGTTCGGCAGCAATGGAGGACCATCAGCAGACTCTTGAGGCGCCACAGTCTTGATGTCGCCAGTCTCTTCATCCGTTTTTTTTGCAGTATCGGATGCGGTGCTTGGCGTGGTGTCGAGCTTCGGAGTGAGTGGCAACAGCAGCGTGCCACTCGGAGCATCCGTGCCCGAGGTTGCGCTCAACGCGCCCGGTGGAAGGCTGAGCTGCAATGTTAGAGCCAAAGAGGCTGCCATAGCCGCAGACCGCAAAGTAGTTGCAGCGGTAAATTCCCTAATGTGTCCGAGGGTAAGCTTGCAACGACCGCCTGTCGTCGACGATCGTTCCCCATTTGTCTTATTTGAAAGGCAGATTCGGTCTGTCATTCAGTCTCCATTGTGCACCAGCTGTGGTTCCATCGATAGTAATACGGAAAGCGCTGTTTTGCTATAAACATTCGTCACTCTTGGGCTATGACGATGGTGGCTTCTTCTGGTTCCACGCGATCGCGTCGACTCGCGTTTATTATTGGTCTTTCACAAAACCAAGCGCGGATGTCAACAATGGCTGTCAATACTACATGGATGGAATCGAGAAGATCAAGCCGAGTAATTTCAGTTACAAGAAGGATGTTAGCAGTTCCCAAATCATTTCATCGAAACTTAGGCTAAGAACCGCCTACAGACTACGTCTTGCCGTCGAATGATTTGGGATAGCAAAGATGAGAGATTTGTTATCGTCAAGATTATAATTAACTTGCCCGGCCGAGCTTACCACTGAGCCCTTTTTGGTTTTTAATTGACCTCATAACATGAACACATTCGTATTCCAGTCCCCAACGAAAGTTTGCTTTGGCGAGAACAGTGCTGCCACAGCTTTTGATGTTGTCAAGGATTTTGGCGGCTTACGGCCCTTGTTGTTGACCGACAAATTTCTCGTCGATAACAATCTAATTGATTCTGTTCTTGACGGCCTGAAAGATGGTGGACTGCCCGAGCCGTTCGTGTTTTGCGATGTGCCATCAGACTCTGATGTCGATTGTGTGAATTCGGCATCGAGCTACGCAAAAGAAAATGGCTGCGACTCAATCATCGCTGTCGGTGGCGGTTCAGTTATGGACACGGCAAAAGCCACCAACATTTGTCTGTCTTTGGGCGGAGACTTGCTCGATTACCAGGGCTTGAACAATATCGAAGAACGATTGAAACCCCTGGTCGCCATACCGACTACTGCCGGAACAGGTTCAGAAGTTTCATTTGTGGCCATGATTAAGGATAGGGTGGAGCACAGGAAGCTTGTTTTCGGAAGCCGATTTTTAGCTCCGGACGCCGCTATTCTCGACCCGGTTCTGCTGGTAAGCCTACCTCCCAAGTTAACCGCAGCGACTGGTTTGGATGCGCTAACCCATTGCCTTGAGGCGCTGGTCGCAACAGTGACAAACTCAGCGGTTTCTGATGCATTGGCACTCGAAGCGGCCCGCTTAATTTTCGATTACCTTCCTCGTGCCACCAAAAACGGTGATGATGTCGAGGCTCGCGGTCAGACGCTCGTTGCCAGCACCATGGCTGGAATCGCGTTTAGCAATTCAGGGGTAGGAATAGTTCATGCCCTGGCGCACGCAACCGGTGCGAGATTTCAAACTCACCATGGAATTACCAACGCCGTATATCTGCCGCATGGCATGCGCTTTAACATCGCATATTCAAGTGAGATCTATGGGAAAGTCGCTCGTGCACTTGGTTTTTCAAAGAGTTTGGATGATAATGAAGCTAGTGAGGCGCTCGTCGCAGCCGTTGAGCAATTACTAGAGGAGGTCGGGCTTCCTAACAATCTGAGGGCAATTGGTGTGCCGGAGATGAAGGACGCGGAGCTGGATGAATGGGTCACTCTTGTAGCTGAGGATCCTGCCATCATTTTCAATCCGCGCGAAGCCACGGCTGAAGACATTGTCGCAATTTATAAGAGGGCGTATTAATGCCGTTTTTCAGCAGCACAGAAGAAGTTCAAAAAATTATGGAAGCGCTTTGGACCGAGATTCGCGAGAATCCGGAGATTGCGGCACCACTTCTTGATTCGAAGCTGATAGTTCGGTTTCATTACCGTGAACCCGAAGGCCGACTGACCATCGACTGCTCCGATGGTCATAATATGCTCATTATTTGGGGCGAATACGAAAAGAAGCCAACGGTCGAGATGTTCATGAAAGCGGATATCGCTCATCAATTCTGGCTTGGAAATGTAAATGTCCCTGTCTATCTTATTTCAGGGAAAATCGTCGCGAAGGGACCGGTTAACAAAGCACTTGCGCTACTGCCCGTGGTGAAGCCGGCTTTTCGGATTTACTCGAGTATTTTTGAAGATACTTTGAATCGTCCGCTGATTTCGGCATAACTCTGGCACTTTCGTAAACCGATATCGGTTTACGAAACCGGAACCTTTACGTGCTGAGCGATTTCTTAATTGCGTTTGTCTGGTAATCAAGGCTGCCGAATGGTAACCTGAGCCTCTGTTTTGTATCAATCGGCGGAGTTGACTTTGGCTGGCGCTTCGGCAGGTCTTGTTGTTGCAATCGGAGAACTCGTCGTCGACTGGATTTCGACTAGCAAAGGCGGCGGCTTCATCGAGTCGAATACTTTCGTCAAAAGTTTAGGTGGAAATGCATCGAACGTAGCAATTGCTCTTTCACGATTAGGAACTCGTTCAAAAATTCTAGCCAAAGTGGGAAACGACATTCATGGCAAGTACTTGGTACATGTGCTTGCCAAAGAAGGTGTTGATACATCCGGCGTTTTCGTAGATGAAGAGGCTCCAACCGCTCAGTGTTACGTGTTCACCACTCTTGATGAGGACAATACTTTTTTAAACTGGCCGCCCGGAAATGCTGCTCAGAGACTCACCACTGGTGATATCACTGAAGATCGGCTTGTCGGGGCATCGTGTATTCACACGACTGGAATATCATTGTCCCACGAACCTCGAAGATCCGCAGTCCTAGCGACTCTAGAGCGAGCTAAACAGCTTGGAATCATGGTGTCCTTTGACGCCAGCTTCCCAACTGGCGAGGGAAAAGGGTCGATTGAAGCGCTGGAAACCGCAGCGTCTCTGGCAGATGTCGTAAAGGTCAATCTACTGGAACTGTTTTTTTGGGCTCGACATATCGGTGCCGAGGTAAGAGATTCTGACCTTGATTTCATCTCTGCCTATGAGCACCCTCCATCCTCTGGTCAAGAGTCTAAAACTTCTTCTGTCGCACCTGACCTTTCTGAAAAACGAATAGGTTATCTCGCGAAGAGTTTGTTCTCAGCGTTCAAACCAAAGATCCTTTTAGTAACCATGGCCCATCACGGCTCCCTGATTCTTACCGTCAACGGCGAGACCTGGGGAAACGCGTATGAGGTGCAAACACTCTCTGGCGTTGGTGCCGGTGACGCCTACATTGCGGGGTTCATTCATGCACTGATGCAGCGAGCAGATGGTTGTGATGTCGTGAACACCCTAGATTCACTCACCGGTGAGCAGATTGAGCGATGCAATAATTTTGCCAGCGCCGTTGGAGCGTTGTGTACAACTCATGTTAGCGCTTACGAAGGCTTGCCAACGCTACCGGAAGTGGAAGAATTGCTCGCGTCGAACCTTAGGTCTGCAGGAAATCGATAGAATCGCGACCGACTAAATCTCAACAGTGTGAAGCCTGCTGACCGGCTACTTGCAAAACTTGTGGCGACACATAAGAAAGCACCTCTTTATTCGTGATCGGGGGCGAAGCAAATATGGCGTTGGTGAATCGTCCTTCTCTCCAGAATTCTCGGTCACTGTGATACCAGTGGAACGACAAATACAGCTGTAGTGCCTTTTGACTGATGCCTTGATATTCTTCGGTGATGAATGTGGTTGCTGATTCTTTCAGATTGGGGTTTAAATCGGCGCCAATGACTTTAGGTGTGGGAATGACTGACCTGTACTTGTGTATGTATGCTCCTCTTTCAAACAGAAATCCTGCGATTTCTACCACGGACAAGTTTTCTGAGAAACGTTGAAGCGACTGGTTCGATTTGTACCAGAGATGATCGAAGGCCATCGCCTCTTGATCCATAATTCCAAAAAGTTCTTGTTGTTCAGGTGAGAGTCGATCAAACGAACGCGAATGTTCTTCCATGAGCGAAATAGAAATTATTTCTCCAGTCTTGGAATTTCGTACAGTCTTTTTAATAGTCCTCGGTTCGATAAGATGTTTTCCTGTGGCGGGTTGTTGTTCCACTCTTGGGTGCTGACGCGCCGGTGTCTCGCGACTTCGTTTTTTGACTACTTCTTTCAATTCGCTACAGTGAATCTCTTCCAGTGGTTCGTTTGCCATCAGGCGCGCTATTACGATTCCACTTTTTTTGATCATGTTCAAACTTGTCGAGTAGCACACCGACGAGTGTCTCTCGAACTCACTTGCATTTACTGAGATACCGTTTTCCATCAAGGAAATCAGAAATAAATACTCAAGTGTCGACTCTCGCCGCATGCGATTGAAGAATGTTCCAGAAGTAAACGATTGTCTGTGCTTGCACGAGACACAAACAATTTTTCTGGTCCCAGCAGTTCTGACAAAATCGCGCCCTAGACATTTCTTGCAGCGCAGCGAACCGCTTAATGCCAGGCGTGAATACAACAAATCTTCTCCCTGCTCGATTGATGTAACCTCGCTATCGAACTTCTCTCGCATCAGCTTGAGAAGTGCTTCCTTGTTCTGGTTGCGAGGAACAGTATTTTTGGAATTACGCTTTTTCATAACAGCCCTCCAGTAATAAAATCGTGAGCTCCTATTTTTTTAAACGTATTTCTGAACCAAAAAGTTCAATCGCACACCCCTCAAAGATGCACAAACTGTCAAGGCCCATGGAAATTTTATTTTGTGGGGCGTGTTAACTCACGGTCGTTGCGGATTGTTGAATGAGGTGACCTAGCAACCATCTCATCTCGCACTTTTGAACAAAGCGCATTATCAAAGTTCGCCGTCGAGCACTTGAGCACAAGGCTTTGGTGATGCCGCATGTGGTATCACATCTGTCTGGTTCTTAGTCGCACAATTGGGTTCTGAGAGACCGACAATTACCCCTGATTATTAACCGGATTAAATAAACGTCCGATCAACCTTCCCTGAAAGCCCGACTGCGTGAGCGATTTAAATGGTGTAATTCCCATGACAACGCTAGAAAATATTTTGCATTTTCTCATTTTGGCGCTACACTGTTTCTACTCACTCTAATGATCGCGGGTCCGATCTATGGAACTAATCGCGCAACTCGTGGACCTTTTCCACGGAATTTCACTGACTATTATTGTTGCAATCATCGGCTGCACAATGGCGATGAGTGTTTTTCTGTGGAAAGTTTTGTTCGACTCCGATTTCTTCAGCAATTACGACAGGAATTTGTAAGCTCGGGCCTTTACCGTTACGGTGAGCGTCTCCACGATCGCAGGAGACGCTCATTTTGGTTTTCACACATCGAATTTTCTAAAGCGATATCGGTTTAGAAATGAAGACAACTGGCATTAAGGCGTTAGAACTCTGTCTGCCGTCATTAAGAACTCACAGATGTTAAACATGTTTGTGATTTGGTCTGCCGGCACTTTGTCTTTCAATGCGTAGTGTTCCAGGCAAAGACCGCATGCCAGAACTTCGCAACCTGCTTCGGCGAATCCATTGAGCACCTGAAGCACGCTGCCCTCCGGATCCATAAGTTTGACGCCGCTGTTTGCCAGAAGAATAGCTCTCGGTCTGTGCCCGGAGTCGAATAGTGTCTGCAAAAAAACATTCATCAAGCTCTGGCTAAAATCAGGATCGCCCTGCCCGAAAGTATCTTTGGCGAGGAAAACGACTGTGCCTACGCGGTTTTTATTGGTTTCTCTCTGCGATTCTTTGATGGCCAGCTCTTCAAGTTCAGTTCGCGGCGAGGGATCGCCTTTCGTCAAGACGATACGATAGAAATCCCCTTCATTGGAGCAGCTCATTGAGACGTTTTGAGAGCGCGCCAGTCGAGCCAAATTTTTGACGTTGACTTCGGATTCAACTAGCGCCTCTATCTTTTTAGTGTCCTTGTCATCAAGTAGTCGTTTTGTTCTAATTACCGGCTCTGGGCAAACCAAACCTCGAAGGTCAATTTCTCTGTTCATCTCAGTTAAATCCTGGTCTTTCTTCTTGTGCGACTCCTGGAAATTGGTCTCTTTTGGGACCAATCGCGGACGTCTAGTGTATATCAATTGGCGGTCACTTCGACCGTGCCCATTGACTCGTTGTGTTCAAGCGGCAACATCTCGCCGATTATGGAGGCCTGGAGATTAAGGTCCTTCAGGTCTTCTACGAGTTGCTCAGCATGGTCTGGTTTAAGAGAGAACAGAAGCCCGCCGGAAGTTTGCGGATCAAACAGAAGATCCTCCCATTCCAACTCTACCTTATTAAGGTAGTTGACCCTTGCATTAAACGACTCTCGGTTTCCATATGCGCCAGCTGGGACGAGACCTTGCTGTGCCAATTCAACAACCTCCGGAAGAATACAAACCGAACTAAGATTCAGTCGCGACTTCAAAGAGCTCGCTTTAGCCATTTCATGTAGATGCCCTGTTAAACCGAAACCGGTGACATCGGTGAGCGCATGGATTTCGTATTGTCGACCAGCCTTCAAAGCATCAGAATTCAATGTGGTTAAGCTGCGGATTAGTTCATTGCGAGCGCCTTCCGAAAGCATGCCTGCCTTCATTCCAAGTAAAGCAACTCCCGATCCAATAGGTTTCGTGAGCACCAACTTGTCAAAAGGTTGGGCACCACCATTGGTGAATACTTCTTTGGGGTTAACGAGTCCTGTGACTGCCAATCCATATACAGGCTGCTCTAACTGGATCGAGTGTCCACCAGCAATTACGGCGCCGGCCTTCTCGACTTGATCGGCACCACCACGAAGAATTTCTACCAGAACGTCCTCTTCAAAATCGCACGTTGGAAAGCAAACTATATTCAATGCGAGCACAGGTTTGCCACCCATGGCGTATATGTCGGAAAGCGCATTGGCAGCGGCAATCTGACCGAAGAGATATGGATCGTCTATAACAGGTGGAAAGAAATCGATCGTTTCCACAATTGCAAGATCTTCTGAAATTTTGTAAACAGCTGCATCTTCGAAGTTCCCGATACCAGCGATTAGCTCAGGAGTTGTTTTGGATGGAATGCGCGCAAGCAATTTCGACAACTCTGCAGAACCAAGCTTTGCCGCGCAGCCTCCGGCTTTTATATTCGAAGTCAAACGCCTTTGTTCGTATTCAATTTTTTCGGACATACAATGGTGCCATCCTTGTATACATATAAGACCCGCATTATGACATAGTTTTGGACCATTCAAAAATCGAAAGTTTCTTTCTGCGGAGAGCCAATTTCCAGAAACCCGCGCCGGGCGGCTCTTTGGAAACGCCCACGACAAGCAGCTCTTGAAAGTCGTATTTTTGGTTAGTCCAAAGAAGCTTTTAGATTAGTTTCACCAATAATGTGTGTTTATGGGCGTTCCAGCCCTTTCAAAAACGGGGCGATACGTGTAAATTTAAATCGGAAGCCAATGAATTACTCGCACATGGGCGCAGACTTGCGGACGCCCCGTGCGCGTAAGGTTTCGTTTGTTTTCTTCATACCATCTTACGTAGTGAATTGATAAGGGACCATTCCGATGCCTAAGAAAGTACTTGTCGCCTTGCCTCCAGGTCTGTTAGAACAGATCGATTTTGTCGCGCAAGTAGAGCACAGAACCAGATCAGACTTAATACGCGAAGCTCTCCGCCGTTATATAGAATCTTTCAAACGCACTCAAACACCACACATGTCGGTAAGCACAGTAGGCAACCAGCATGTAGCACTGTTTACCGACGTTGAGTAATATTCCCACTTAATGCGTTGACTTATTGCCTGACGCTTCGTACGATGCTTTTGATGAAGGCCGACCCTTCTCCCTTGAGCATCTGACGATGAATTTCACAAACATACTCTTGACGGAACTGATCTTCGCATCCTTCGTGTTGCTGGGATTGGGTTTCATTAAGATGCCGAAGTTCTTGCGGCGAAAGAGACTTTCGAAGCTCTTCCCGTGGGGCTACTATCCTGACCAGCAACCGCGCGCCGATCGGTATTACCCGGACGACGACAAGGATTTCCTCCACGATGTGGGCACGGAGTTTGGTGGACTGGATACGTTCGGTGATTACGGGGAATTCAGTGGCTTTGGTCAGCTCGGGGAATATGGCGGCTCGTTTATCGGCGGCGAGGGCGGTGGACCCGGCTAAGTGTGATGCCGGTAGTATGGCTTTGCACTCAAGTCGGCGTATATTGACGTCTGGCTCTGGTTTGAAGAGTCTCCTTGCTCAGCAGCATCACTCGGCAGTGCCGTCTACGACACCATCTGGTGGCACAGCGCTATGCGTGCTGTTTTAGAATACCTGCTATCCAGGCAAGCCCACAGCTTCGAGCTGACAATATCGGCTCACGGAATTTGACTCTTCCGGCAGGCGATTCTGGACCGGAGCTGGCAAAGGTTCATATGTCAAAACTGACGGTAACCGCCTGGGTAGTCCAGTAGAAAGACTCTGGATCCACCTTCCGATTCAGTGTTTCATGGCATAAAAACGGCTGGCTTGATAATAGTGCTCTTATAAGCTCTATACTTAAGCAGTCTCCCATGTGTTCTCAGGAGGTTGCCCCTGCAGTTCGCCGATACTTACTACGCCTGGCTAGCTGGATTCATCATTCTGGGCGGTCTGACCTTCGTTTTGAAAGACGAAAAGCGCAAGCTGTTGTTGCACCTTCTGTTGGTGTTTTCAACTCTCTTCGTCGTCGGTCAAATTTACATGTCGGTTGAGGCGCGTAAAAATGCCGGAAACGAGGTTTTTGTCGAGTCCGACAAAGCTGAAATGGCCTTGAGAATGACTTCTGCTTTGATGGCGCTTGAGCCGGTTTTAAAATCCGGTGGAGACAATAGCCAGGTAAAACAGATGCAGAGCAAATTCTACCTCGAAGCTGAGAATTCGCTTGATAAATCAATCAAACTCGCTCCGGAATCCTCCATCCTGTTGACTAAACGGCTCGTATTTCACAACGAGACCGGAAAACCAATCAAAGGCGACCTGACCGCAATAAACAAAATCGGCACTGACAAAGCGAAAAAGCTATCAAGGCTCGTTACTGCGATCTATATCAACAAGAAGATTAGTCCCGAGCATCTGCCTGAGTTGAAGACGATTTTGAAGAAAGAGATGCCGGGCGGCTGGTATCAGGATATCTTGCATGTGCAAATTGAACGCGTTTCCGGCACGAAAAAGGCTTATGAGGAAGCGGTAGATGAGTTTGTCGACCACTACCGAAATTATCTGATTCGAATTGCCGCCTTTTTTGCTGTAATCGCAGTTTCAGCTTTCGTCGGGATCATAGTTGTGCTTGTCCAACTTTTTATGCTGCCGCGCAAACCTACCAGCGAAGAGGAGCGCGCCAAAATTGCTGCGCCAGTCGCCTGGGGCGCAAAAACTGTGTATGGAGTTTTCATCGCCTGGCTTTCCACTGAATTCCTTGTTGTGCCTTTGCTGAAAGGCGTATCCAAGGATTTGGCTAACATCGCGGTCGAAAGGGGCTCCTTGACGGTTGCCTTGATTACAGCAGGACTATACCTATCACAAAACCTCCCCTCGATTTTCTACATCTGGTTTTTCGCGGTGCGCAATCATGGAATAAGGTTTGCAGAGGCTGTCCGACTGCGCTGGAAAACCGAGCGTCGGGGACCCGTGGGATTGGTCCTTGCTGGTGTGGCAACATGGTTCGCTGCGATACCACTGGTGATAGCATCGACATACATTGCAAATCAGCTTGGCTCGCAGGGTTCCAGTAACCCGATCGTTGCAGTTGTTCTCTCTTCCGTAAAAGATTCGAATCCCCTGGCGGTGATTATGTTCCTGATTACGCTTGGTGTCTTACCGGCTCTTTGCGAAGAAACTCTCTTTAGAGGTTTTTTGTACACTTCACTGCGACGACGGTTTGGTGTTTTTCTTTCTATCGTTATTAGCGCAACCTTGTTCTCGCTTGCTCATTTTGACCTCGGTGGCGCCGTCCAGTTATTCGTTCTAGGCGCCTTATTTGCTTTTGTTTTCGAACGAACGAAAAGTCTGATTCCGGCGATGGTCGCTCACTGCATGTGGAACAGCGGGACGTTCCTCATGGCCTTAACCATGCTTGGTTGAAACAATTTCCTTTTCATTCCTAAACCGATATCGCTTGAAGAGTTTAGATGCCGTGTTGCTTTGCCGCAATTGCCGGGCATAACCTCTTCAGCCCAATTAGATTTCCGTCATCGGAAACCGCCTGTCCTGCTACAACTCTACTGGGTTTCAAACCATGGTTGCACTTGCAAAACCAGCCATCAGATTGGAATCGGATCCGCGGGTGAAGCGGGTTGGCTCAAATGTTATGTGGGTTGCGATCGTGATCGGATTCATGTTCATGGGGCTCTGGCTGACTGTTGCAACATTTGCGTTTGCGTACAATGCCTGCTGGTCAATTGTGATCGCGGGCGCTTCTATAGGGTTTGCGTCATTCTTGACGATGATGGCATCGACTTTGATCCGCGATCGCTCGCGAACCTACGTCTTGGAGTTGACGGAGACCGAGGCTGTTTTGAACGTCACCGAGGGGACTGGGAAACGTCGTAAGCGAGCTACCCAGATGGTCTTGCTCGACGACATCTATTATGCCGAGTACTATCCGTATCGCGATTCTACTTCTGTAATCTTGCACACAAGCTACGCACAGATGGAGCTTCCTCTCTGGCCGCTCGGTGCTCATGCGCAGGATGTGATGGATTTTCTAGATGGACGCGGAGTGCCAATAGTAAACGTTCAGTCTGATGACCCAATTCCGGAGATCGAGATAGAGAAACGTGTTCAGCCGTGAAAATCCAATCGCAAATCAGTCGGTCACTGATGATTATGAGAGGATATTCCACACACAACTGTTCGCGGATTGATCGAATAATGCACGTTCTCGTGTAGAATCGCAAAATCTCTCTGTTTCGAGGTGTGCGAGTTGAGGTCCGTGGTCAACCTTCGCCGGCTTGCCAGGTTACTGAAAACCACGGAGAGATTCGTGGCTATCGAACTGCACCCGGGTGTTTACGTCAGTTTCATTGCAATTAACCTCTGTTTGCTGTTCGCATACCGGGAACTAGTCCGTGTCCCCCATCAGCAAGAACCGATTCCTCCGAATTCAGCCCACTCCCGGGCTGATGTTTTTTCGGATGGAAAGCAATTTGGCTTTCCATCTCTTGGTTTAAGCGATGGAAGCCAGTCTCAAACGGTTGAGAGAACCGAGCCGATTAGAACTCAAATGAGCAAAGTAGAACCGACCATCGAATCGAGTCGCTTAGCCGAATTGCCGAAACAAATTCAGTCTCGGAAAGACAATTCCTTAGGTCTTGCCCCCTCGACAGCCGGCGCTGCACTGGCTGCGGTATCAGAAAAATCGACTCCGAAAAGAGTTGCACAGAAGAAAGTAAGAAAGTCGCACAATGGTTTGATTCCTCCACCGCCACCGGGTGTGATGGTCGTGCCGCCTCCTCCTGATGCGCCATCGCTGTTCGCCGCAGGGACTGCCGGCAAGTTTGGCTTTCTCGTTCCACCGCCACCACCAATGGTGTTTGACTCCATTGGCGGTGACACAGCCCTTCAAACGAGTTATCGCAAGACAACGCGTCATATCATTGACGGTCAATTTAAAAATAATGACCGCGCGAAAACTGTACACCGCGGTAGTTTCAAACAAGTTATCGTCAGCCGCTAAATCTCTTTTCAAGAGAAACTGGTTTTCCGCAAGAAGCGTCTTTTGTCGTAAACCGATATCGGTTTACTTTTCGATTGCTGGAAGTCGACTGGATTGTGGAGCGCAGTTCACGCCTCATTTTGAAATTCACAAAGTGCTTAATGTGCTACCTGGGAATAATGATTCTGCCGCTGTCTAACGGAGATGTTCATGAGAAACTACAAGACCAGTCTGACCCTTCTTTCCGCGTCGCTGTGCCTGGGTCTGTTTGCTTTACCAGGTCTGGCTTCACCGGAAGACGACGCAGCGATTCAGCTGTACAAACAAGGGAAATATGGTCCTGCCCTTGCCGCTTTTGAGGCTATCGATAAGAGGACCCCGCGGAAACCCCTTACACACTATTACATTGCGCTTTGCTGTCAATCTCTTAATCAGGTGGCCAGAGCAACTGCTGAGTACAAGTGGGTCGCGGACAACTCTCCTAAAGGGACATTGAAAGCGGCCGCACTGAAGGGTTTAGACAGTGTAAGCCGTTACAAGCAAGGCCGCGAACAGCAAGTTGCCGCCAGTGCCGCCAATACGGAGGCTGCAGCAGCGGCGGACGCAGCCAAGACGACGGCGGCCGGCGAGAAGACCGCATCTGGAACGAAACCCGGAGAAAAACTTCCAGCAGCCAAGCCGGATGAAGGCAAAGTGAAAAAGGTGCTTGCGTTTTCGACTTCTTACGACCGCACCTGGTTAGCCTTTGAGCCTGGGTTCAATCAGGCAAAAGAAAAGTACAACGGGAAAATCGCTATTTCGCAGGTCGACACCGATGACGAGGCGAGCAACGCACTCAAGGAAAAATACAAATTGAGTTCGTTCCCTGCATTCGTTTACCTAGACGGCGCCGGAAATGTTCTAAAGACCGAGAGCGGCTGCCCCGGTGACGGTGATTCATTTATTAATGAGATTGAGACCTTGAACAAGAAAAAGAAGTGAACGCGAATAAACTTCGGTGACAATATGAAGATGTGATGTCGAGAGAGAACTGCTTTCGTCAAGAATAGATCTGCCGCATCTTTGCTTTCCCCCTCTAAATTGCGACCAACAGCTGACCGAAAGCAAGCGCTCACATTCAGTTTAGTTTTAATGCCAAGCATCTGCGCATTGATGTCTTGATGAGAGAAACGTAGTAATCTTTTCTCCGTAAAGACGCTTGTCTGTTGGCAACCTGCGCTGAGGTGAGGCAATGGCTCAAACTGCTACGGTGGAAAATCCGCTTATGCTGGGACTTCCGGAAGAAAAACGACCGGAGCCGTTCGCGCTGGTCATATTCGGCGCCCATGGGGACCTCACCAAACGCAAATTGTTACCGGCTATCTACGCGCTGTATGTTCAGAACTTGCTGCCGGAAGGTTTCGCCATCTTGGGTACGTCCCGAACGGAAAAAACTGACCAGGAGTTCCGTGATTCGATGAAGGAAGCCGTCATCAAGTATTCCGAGGACCTCGAGTTTGACGAAGGGACCTGGGAGCGATTTGCGCCCGCCCTTTATTACCGCGCCGGCGACTCTAAGAATCTGGATTCTTATAAGGAAATGAAGTCCACGCTCGAGGAGCTTCAGAAAAGCCGTGGCACGATGGGCAACCATATCTTTTATCTGTCTACCCCTCCGAGTTTGTACATGCCAATTGTCACTAAACTGGCGGAGTCTGGACTGGCATACAAGCGCAAAGGAAGCGAACCCGCCTGGCCACGGGTGGTGGTAGAGAAACCGTTCGGACACGATTTGCCTTCATCGCTCGAACTCGATTCGACCCTTCACGATGTTTTGAATGAGCATCAGATTTACAGAATCGACCACTATCTGGGCAAAGAAACTGTTCAGAACATCATGTGTTTTCGTTTTGCCAACAGCATTTTTGAGCCGATCTGGAATCGCGAATTCATCGACCACATTCAGATTACGAGCGCGGAAACGATCGGTGTGGAGGATAGAGGAGCATACTACGAGGAAGCCGGAGCTCTGCGCGACATGCTCCAGAACCACCTCATGCAGCTCGTTGCCCTGGTCGCAATGGAACCTCCTATTTCACTGGACCCCGAATCAACCCGAGATGAACGTGTCAAAGTACTCAAAGCAATTCGGCCCTTGTCACCGGAGACCATCGATAATTTTTCAGTGAGAGGGCAGTACGGCGACGGATTTGTATTAGGAAACAGGGCGCAGCGCTACAGGGACGAGAAAAATGTTTCGCCTGAATCAAGTCGTGAAACATTTGCGGCGATGAAACTGTACATCGACAATTGGCGCTGGGCCGGTGTGCCAATTTATTTGCGAAGTGGAAAACGCCTGGCCAAGCGCCTGACGGAGATCGCTGTGCAGTTTCGCAAACCACCAAAACAATTGTTTGACGAACTTGGCGGCTCGATTTATCACGAAATGCCTAAGTCCGAAAGTCCAAACGTTCTGGTCATGAAGATTCAGCCTGACGACGGTATTTCGCTCAAGTTCGCGACCAAGCAACCGGGGCCGACGACACAAATCAGATCGTTAACTATGGACTTTCGGTATGGCACCGCATTTGGTAGCAGAACTCCGTCGGCGTACGAACGCCTGATTCTGGATGCGCTAATTGGCGACCCGTCGCTGTTTGCTCGTTCTGACTTTGTTGAGGCCTCGTGGGTTCTGTACCAACCGTTGATTGAACACTGGGAAAAAACTGTTCCAGGAAAATCGAACGATAAGGGCAGCGAGATTCACCATCGCCCTTTTCCAAATTACGACTCCGGTTCCTGGGGACCTCCTGAGTCCGACGAAATGCTTGCCATCGAAGGGCATGCCTGGAGGGAACTATGACCCCCGTAGCAAAAGAGAAGGTGGAGATGGCTTCGTTCCTATCCGGAACCTTCCATCACGTTGATGTCGACCGTATTGAAAAGGAACTCCTCGACCTCTGGCAACAAGCAGGGAAAGGGTCGGATACGGATGAACCCTCGGTTACACGCGCCTGCAGCATCACCTTCATCCTGTTCACATCCGATCCCGGCGCTGAGATTGCTGCAGGAGATCTTCTCGAAGATGTCACGCTTAAACACCCCTGCCGAGCCATTCTTGCCATGGCGTTGCCGGCAAAGGAAGAACAGCTTGAAGCCTGGGTGACTGCTCGCTGCCGGATGATTCCAGGTAAGAAAGATAAGCAGATTTGTTGCGAACAAATTACTGTCCGCTGGCAGGGGGATGGGACGCGCCATCTCGCTAGCGTTGTTTCACCGCTTCAACTGGTAGATTTGCCCACCTGGCTCTGGTGGCAAGAAGCCGAAGCGACCAAGGAAAATCTTGGACCGTTTCTTCCATTCGTAGAACGCCTGATAGTCGACACCTCTTATCTGGATAATAATCTTTCTCGTCTTTTTGATCTGCGCGAGGTCTTCAACCGTTTGAAAGAGGGCAGCGCCATGTTCGATTTGAACTGGCGCAGACTCCTTCCCTGGAGGCAGGCAATCGCTCGCTCGTTTGAAGAGTCTCTGGGAATTTTGTCTCTTGAAGAACTCGACTTGATTTCCTCCGTCACAATCGGTGTCGCGCAACCTGCCGAAAGCGCCTCCAAAAGCTACTCGGCTCAGTCCCTACTTCTGGTCTCCTGGCTCGCTTCTCGCCTGTCCTGGAAAGTATTGTCGGTGAAGAAAACTACCGACAACGAAGTCGACATTGTTTTGAAATGGAGTCGCAAAAAAATCGATGTTGCCATCAGAGCTGTCCCTATGGATAACGTAAAGCCTGGCACCGTCTGTTTCTTCGCTGCAGACTTTGTCGGCAAAACTAAATCGCTTGTCGTTATGCAAAAGGAAGGTTGTCCGGGTTTGGAAGTCGACCTGGTAGAAAAGTCGGAAGTTCACGAAACTCTGTGCATGACCGAGGTACCAGCTCCACAGCTCGTAGTTGACGTTCTGGACAGCCCAATTACCGGAGAAGTTTACTCGGAGCTTCTCGATCTCCTTTGCGAACTCGCAGGAAACTTGAAGTGAGCACCAGTCAAAGCAGGGGACCAAATGGAAACGAAAGGTAAACTGAAAATCGCTCAATCAAGCGGAGCTCTGACTCTTAGTCTGGCATCCGACATCGTCGATATGGCGGCCAAAGCCGTCGCTGATCATGGCAGCTTCAGCTTTGCTCTTTCCGGTGGAAATACTCCAAAGGCACTCTACAGCGCGCTTTCTTCAGCTCCTCTGAAATATGAGATGCCCTGGAAAAAAACATTTTTCTTCTTTGGTGATGAGCGCTGCGTTTCTCGGTCGAGCCCTGAGAGCAATTACCGGATGGTCGATGAAGCGATGTTTAAGCCGGTGCCTGTCAGAACTGAAAATATTTTTTCACTGCTTAACCCGGAAATCGATCCGAAACAATCCGCGCTAGATTACGAGACTAGAATGCGCAAATTTTTCTGTCTCGATGCCGGAGAGTTTCCGAGGTTCGACCTGGTTTTGTTGGGACTGGGCGATGATGGGCACACCGCGTCACTTTTCCCGGACACCGAAGCCCTGACGGAAACGGAGCGCTTATGCACGGAGAACTTCGTTCCGAAGTTCGATTGTTATCGCATTACAATGACGTTGCCAGTGATCAACAACGCCAAAAACATCGTATTTATGGTTTCAGGCAGCGGCAAAGCTGATGTGCTCTCGCATATTATTTGCGAGCAAAGCGCTGAGAAGGAAAACGTTACCTACCCGTCGCAACTGGTAGAGCCCAAGAATGGCAAGCTTAAATGGTACCTTGACCAAGAAGCAGCGTCCAAGCTCAGTCTGACCGAATGTAAATCATGATTTTGAACAACGAGTGACCGCATATCCAAACTTCATGAAATTGAATGTGGAAAATCTGGAGGGAGTAAGATGACGAAGAAAGCAAAAATCGGACTGGTTGGGCTCGGTGTGATGGGCGAGAACCTGGCGCTCAACATTGAACGCAACGGTTATCCGATTGCTGTCTACAACCGGAGTCCTGACAAAGTTGACGCGTTTATGAAAGAACGAGCCAAAGACAAGGATGTTATCGGTTGCAAGGACGTTAAAACGTTCGTCGATAGCCTGGAAACCCCTAGAAAAATTATTCTTCTAGTCAAAGCAGGTGCTCCCGTTGATAGCACGATCGACATGCTCAGACCATTCCTTGATGATGGCGACATTATCATTGACGGCGGCAACTCTCATTACGAAGACACGCGACGCCGCGAGAAAAGTTTGGCAATGGATGGCTTGCAACTGATAGGCTCCGGTGTCTCCGGCGGCGAAGAGGGCGCTCTCAACGGACCTTCACTCATGCCAGGTGGTAACAAAGATGCTTACGAGCAGATTAGACCAATCTGGGAGGCTATCGCTGCAAAAGTTGATGACGGTCCATGCGTAACCTATCTTGGTCCCGACGGAGCCGGACACTTTGTGAAGATGGTGCACAACGGTATCGAATACGGTGACATGCAATTGATCGCCGAGGTGTACGATATAATGCGGCGCGGTCTCGGTATGGAAGCTGATGAGATCGCCGAAACTTTTAACGAGTGGAATGAGGAAAAGCTTGATTCATTCTTAATCGAAATCACCGCGAAGATACTCACAGTCACCGATCCGGAGACAAAGAAGCCGCTTGTTGATTTGATCGTCGATAAAGCCGGACAGAAAGGTACTGGGCGCTGGACCTCACAAGTTGCACTGGAGCTTGGAGTGCCAGTCCCCACAATAGACTCCGCACTTACTGCTCGTATGTTGTCTGCAATGAAAGATGAGCGAGTCGTAGCTTCGAAAACTCTGTCAGGCCCGGTACCAATCGTTGAAGAAGGTCTAGACAAGGAAGACTTCCTGGATTGTCTTTCTGAGGCACTCTACGCGAGCAAGGTTTGCAGTTACGCCCAGGGGATGGCACTTATCAGGGCCGGATCCGACCACTATGAGTGGAATATCAACCTTGCCGAAACAGCCAGAATCTGGAAGGGTGGTTGCATAATCCGAGCTGAGCTTCTCGAAGAAATTCGTAAAGCTTACGCTGACAACCCGAAGCTCGCGAATTTGTTGATAGACCCGAACTTTGCTAAGTACATCGTTGAAGTTCAGCAGGACTGGCGCTATGTGATCGCGTTTGCGCAAAACAACGGAATTGCTGTTCCTGCTTTGTCGTCAAGTCTTGCCTATTTCGACATGTATCGCACCGAGCACTTGCCGCAAAATCTCACGCAAGCGCAACGCGACTTTTTCGGTGCCCATACATACGAGCGTCTGGACAAGCCGGAAGCTGGCTTTGTTCACACTGAGTGGGAAGACTTGGTCAAAGAGCGAGCCAAAAGCTCCTGAGCCGTCCGTTAAAAATCTACGCCTTCTTCAGGTTCCGCTGTGCGAAACTCCCCCGGGTCAGTCGGCTTAACGCCCTCCTCCGGTTTGCGTTCTCGCGGTTTTGCGATTCCCGATCCTTCGCCTGTCTCATTTGATTCTAAACCGATATCGGTTGAGGAATCTTCCCAAGGCGATGACGTTTGATTTGAATCTTGTGAACCGGGGGCGAGGCGAGATTTTGACGACTCGGGCTGCTTTTGGTTGTCTGACGTGGAAGGCTTGCTAAAAATATTTTGCAGAGCTTGAAATTTTGCCTGCACATCAGTTGGATTTGAAACAAAATACCAGGCGGACAGGCAGAATGTGAGAACCACCGAGACCACGACAATCATCGCGATTGAAACCCAATTGGAGGTCGGCGGTGGAGGAGTTGCTTGCTGCTGACGTCGTCTTAGATCCAGCGGAGCCGGTTGTGTCTCCTCGTCAGTGGTGCTTATGCTGTCGGGCTCGTTCAGAGCGGGTTGTAATGAGCCTGGGCTTGTCATGGCTCGAATCTCTTCCTTCTCATCAAATGACAATTTGGGAAGCCCTGTTCCAAGCGCATTCAGTTCTGCAGAGGTTTGAACTTCGAAATTTGTTTGAGGGTCTGATGGGCTTGCCAGAAGATCTCGGACCGGGCGACGCTCTTCCATCTTCTTTTGATCCGCGCTCCAGGTGTCGCTTGTTTCCTCCTGAGTCGTCTTCTGATGAGTGCCGGAACTCGTCGACGCTGCTTGAGCCGCCGCTGCTGCTGCTGCGCTTCCTCGCCATGCGTCGCCTGTCTGACTCTGACGATGACGTTCCGAGCCGCCCCAGGGCTGCGTTCCGCTAGATGCTCGAGAGGGATTCTGAAGGTCTGCTGCAGTCTGCGAGTCAGAACTTTGACCCGGTACTGATTCCGATTGACTTTCGCCCCAGCCTGGAATGTGTTGTTGCTGCTCCTTCGCCCAGGCTTCGTTCTCCTTGTTCTCGCCCCAGGAGTCACTGTGCTCGTCGATTGCATCAGTAGATTCCGTCGCCCATTGAAATGGAACGGGTTCGCTTGAGGCTGGACCGCTCGCGATTCCAAGCAGCTTATCGACATCCAGCTCTGAGACGGGGCAGCGTTGTAATTCAACTGGAAGATCCTCGTTGGGCAAATCCATTTGTACGCACTTGAGCCAGAAATGCAGTGCCGTTTTAAACTCTTGCGCACTTTGCCACCGTTTATCCGGATGCGTTTGCAGAGCCTTTTGCAGAATTTGATCAAGCATCTTGGTTTTTGGCAACTGAACTTCCATCTCTGCCAATGGTTTAGGCTTAATGTTCTCGTTGCAGTGCGCTGCCATCACATTGATTAATGTGCCTTTCGAATACGGCGGCGTGCCCGTCACCGACTCGTACAACAGGACGCCAAGAGAATACAGGTCGGAGCGCGTCGAAAGCAATTTGCCGGAGCATTGCTCGGGACTCATGTAGATAGGCGATCCTAGCGCTTGTCCAACATGTGTCAATCGCTGCATGTCACCTTGCACTTTGGCGATACCAAAGTCCAGAATTTTTACGACCATGTCGTTGTCGATTTCTTTGATCAGAATTATGTTGCCGGTTTTCAGGTCTCTATGGATGAGACCGCCTGCATGCGCATAATCTAACGCGTCCAAAATCTGTGAAAGAATATCGACGATATTTTCGGGCTCTTCCAGCTTACCGAGTGCGCGAATGATTTCTTGAAGACTGATTCCGCGAACCCTCTCCATCACCAGGAACAATTGATCGCGCGCGCTGAAAGAGTCGATGTAACCGACGATGTTTTTGTGATCGAGCTGCGAATGTGTTTTGATTTCTTGTGAAAAACGCAGTACGTCTTGCGGGTTAGGTGAACGCAAAGTCTTGATGGCGACTAGCCTTCCTGTAGCAATTTGTTTTGCGCGATAGACGATCGCCATTCCGCCTTGACCAATCACATCTAAAACTTCATAACTATGAGCGAGTACCGTTCCGACTAGCGGATCGGTCGAGTATGTTGGAATCGCCGGTCTTTCTGGCGTTTCAGCGTGCCGGACAATCTGTTGGACAGTCGGCTGGGTCTTCGGCGCTGGCTGTTTCTGTTCGTCGTCGGTAAGACGCTCTGAGTTTGCCGGCAAAACGAACGGTGCAAGCTCGTATATGCTGTCAGTCGACCTGAAGTCCTGGAGCACATCTTCTTCGTCGTACTCGTAATCGTCCGACTTCTCCCTGTCCTCATCCTGATTCCCTTCGGTGAGCTGGAGACTACCTGCTCCAATGAAAATCTGGTCGATATCAGCCGTGGCGATGCCAATTCTGTTCACGTCAAATGGCTCAGCATCAGGCGGTTCGAAATTAGATTGTCCGGTTTCTACTTCACTTAAGATAGACTCGCTCAGCGACGTCTCTCCACTGGTTTGGAATTCGGTTTCAGTTTCTAAGATCGCCTCAGAAAGCGAGGCGCCGACCGGCATCTCTTCCTCGCCGCCTTCCAGACCCGGATTCCCCCATGGTAGTATCTGTGGTGCGTCGCTCTGCTCAGGCTGTTCCCCGGTAACAAATGCCATAGGGTCTATTCTCTGCTCACCCGTGATGTAAGCTTCGGCTCCGGCATCCTGCGAGTACAAAGGAGTAGGTATGGAGTGCTTCCCTGTCGTGAAGCCGGGAACGGGCTGGTCCGTCTCGTCAAATCCTGAAGTATTATGCTCTGCTGTGATTCGACCACTTTCGAAAATATCATTTTGATGACCAGACTTTTCTGATGTCTCCTGTATTTCTGAGTTGTCGTGCTCTGAAATTTCCGGTTCATTTCCGATCCGACCGTGCTCGGCAATATCCTGTTCACCCGTTATCGCACCGTGCGTTTCAGCCGGCGCATTGCCACCTGAGCTTTCTTTTTTAAGCCAATCGGCGGTCTCTCCCTCGTTGGCTGTGGCACCAGATGCGGTGGCGAATGTTTTCTCGATTTGCTCGGCGTCGGAAATTGATGCCGATTCCTCCGGAAAATCGTCGTCCCCATCACTAAAAAGATTTCCGACCGTGTTGGGATGGAACGTCGGTGAGTGCTCGTTTCCAGAGTCCGCACTTTTGGAAACGCTTACATCGTCCGTGCCTTCGACACCGACCAGCGCCGTTTCATTCGGCGGCGCGAACTGGTTTTTACTGTCATCGCTTAATTCAAATGCTCTGCCGGCGGCATGGGACTTCTGCTCTCCCGATTGCTCTGCCCATCCGGACTCTTCCCATGAACTTTTTCCGGCTGCGTCTTCCCAGCCCGTTTGCTCCGACCATCGATCTTGTCTGGAGTTTACTTCCTCCCAGCCAGTGGGCTCTTCCCAGGAGCCTGCTGAATTATTCTCTCTGTCGGCATTGAGACCGGATGTTTCCACCGCTTCGATCTGACTGTTCGACGACGATTCCGCCGGCTCTGCTCTTGGCTGCGAGTCTGCAAAACTGCTTTCAGGAAAGCGCGCCTGAGTCTCTGTGGTGAAAGGGGCTGCAATGTTCAAACCGACTGAGATGGCATCGGACTCATCTGGTCCGGACTGTACGATGCTCAACGTCTGCGGCTCTGCGTCTCCAGAACCGGAGCTTGACGCCGCCATTTCGGCTGGCGGTTCCGTCTGTCCCGGCGAACTCTGGTCAGATTTTTCAGTCTCTGGCGAAGACTCTGCTTTCCGGGCTGGAGGCGTGTTTTTTTGCGATTTGAATTTATCAAATTTGATCGGTGACAGTTTCTGGCTCACACGATTCGGATCGTATGTAGGCCTTCTTGTCGGCATTAGTTTCTGGTCCTCAGCGACGACCACGACAGGATCGAGTTCGTAGACGCTGTTTTCCGGAAAGAAATTGCCTGTATCGCTTCCGTTCCCGGTTTCTTGTTGTTGTAACGCCAGAGTCTCTTTTGCGTCGCCGACTTTCCGTACTTCCCCTTGTTGCACGGAGGGTTCTGCATCCTGCTCCGTCGGTTGCTGGACCTGTTCCTGGCTATTTGCCGTACCTTCTTCGACCTCTTCGACCTCTTCGGCACTCAACTCCGCTCGGGCCTGTTCAATTCTGCTTTGCGCGGCTTTGGAGTTGTCAATCCGGTTTTTAAGAATGCTGTCCTGAGCAATTTTGGCTTGCTCCTGCGTTGCTCTGACCTTTTGTACCTGGATCTTCGCCTTCAAACGACTGCCGCGCGGCGGAAGACCGGTTGTAGAAGAAGTCTCAGGAATTTGTGCTGGAGTTAAATCCGAGAGCTCTGAAGGTGTCGATCTCTCTGTCGCGTCAGCAGAATCAATGCCGCCAACGTCGTTTGTTGACTGTTCTTCGGCTTCCACAGACGTTGCTGGTGTTTCGGATTCAGGTGGAACAGACGCCGAAAGTTCAGAAGAAGGTTCAGAAGAAGATTCAGAAGAAGATTCAGGCTCATCCTCCTCATTCGTGTCGGGCGATAAACGAATGTCATCAGGAACAACGATCGGAGCGAGATCGTACACACTGTTTTCCGGAAACAGATACACAGGCAATTTCTGCTCAGCAGCTTGATCCTTAGCTGAGCCAGCTGATTCCTGTTCGTCTTTTTTCGACTCGTCGTCGTTGGGCATTGCGCGTCAAAAACGGACCTGAAGAGGTGTCTAATCTCTTTTACACCTGATATATACGTTTGAAACTCTCCAACACCTAGCGCTGGGCGTACTTGACTCCTGTAAAATCCGTCGTGAAACTGTTCGCGCTTCTCAAGTGTCGAACCGCCTTGCTCCACCAAAGAGAATGGCGAGAGCGAAAACTTTTTTTGGGGTAGATTGCGCGCTTCGTCTCTTACTCGCTTGTTCTGATAAACTGAAATCGCAAGCCGCGAATCGAACCTTAAATGCCAACCTTCAGCCTCACCGCGATTAATCTAGGCGGATTTCAAATCGGGGAATCCGACAAAGTGATTTCAATGTTTTCGGCTGAGCGAGGCCTGGTCCGTGCTGTAGCAAAGGGTGCCAAAAAGCCCGGCACTAAAATGTCCGGCAAATCTGAGGCTCTGTGCGCGAATAAATTGCTGATTGCCAAAGGCCGTTCTCTGGATATAATCACGCAGGCTGAGTCTATAGAGACCTTCCGGAAAGTTAGGACAGATTTGACGCGCTTGACCTTCTGCCTCTACTACGCGGAATTGACTGCGGCGTTCGGAGAAGGGCTTGAGGAGGAGAGCGAGGTTTATTACCACGTATTGTTAAACTCCCTGCGAATGCAAGAAGCGCTTGTCTCTGATGCTCGTCAGCTGTCCCTGGAATTTTCGATGTTTCTGCTGAAACAGCTCGGCGTGACGCCTGAACTTACTGTTTGCGTCCGATGCCGCCAACCACTGACCGAATACAGCATCGCTGCATTTTATTCGGAAACCGGTGGCATCGGCTGCAATCGATGTGGTCAAGATTCTCGCAGCAAAAGTATCGTTTCGGAAGCCTCTGCGAAAGGTCAGTATTCATCGGACTTTCGGAAGAAGCGCGACGAAGACGTCGACCATTATGAGGAACGTGGTACGTTCGTAACCCCGCTTGTGTGGAAGATGTTGGTAAATGCCGATGTCGCCTCCGACGATTTGATCGATCCCGGTACCGACTTGAAGGCGCGCCGCCGACCTGACTACTCCGAAGCTCAGGCTCCTGCACTGGACGCCGCCCATCGGCTTGTGCAGCGTTATCTGGAAGATCGCGCCGGTAAGAAGATGCGTACACTCGACTTGCTTAAACAACTCTGACGTTTACCAAACAAAGACTCCGAACAGTCAATCGAACGGAACAGCTTAGTTTGACTGCCTAACCCAATCTTTACCAAGATGAGACAGGTTTTCCCTTTGCATCCCGCAAACACGCGGACTTCGAGCGTATGCTCAAATGAAAAAACAGCTAAAATACTTAGGCAGTGTTGTGCCAGGCTGGAGGTTACCCGTGGGCTTTCTCAAAGACAGTGATCCGGAGCTTTTTAAGGCGATTTCGCATGAGCTCGAGAGACAACAAAATTCCATCGAGCTCATCGCCAGTGAAAACTTCGTAAGCGAAGCGGTACTCGAAGCACAGGGGTCGGTGCTGACTAACAAATACGCAGAAGGTCTGCCCCATAAGCGTTATTACGGCGGATGCGAGTTTGTCGATGACGTGGAGAATATCGCTATCGAGCGCATTAAGCGTTTATTCAATGCTCCGCACGCGAATGTGCAACCTCACAGCGGTGCGCAAGCGAATATGGCTGTTGAGTTCGCTATGCTCAAGCCCGGTGATACCACAATGGGGATGGCGCTCGATCAGGGCGGTCACTTGACTCATGGGTCCCCCGTCAATATGTCGGGCAAGTGGTTCAACGCTCAATTCTATGGTATCAATCCCGATACCGGTCGGATCGACTACGACGAAGTCGAGAAACGCGCTTCGGAAGTTAAACCGAAATTGATCGTCTGCGGAGCCTCTAATTATTCGCGCATTATCGACTTTGAAAGAATGCGTAAAATTGCCGACAAAGTTGGCGCATACCTGCTCGCCGATATAGCTCACATTGCCGGTCTGGTTGTCGCGGGCGTCCATCCAAGCCCATTTCCACATGCCCACTTCGTGACCACAACTACGCACAAGACTCTGCGTGGTCCCAGAGGTGGTGTAATCATGTGTCAGGAGGAGTTCGCCAAAGAGATCGATAAGGCCGTTTTCCCTGGTATACAGGGCGGACCCTTGATGCACGTTATTGCCGCAAAAGCGGCCGCTTTCGGTGAGGCGTTGAAGCCAGAATTTAAGCAGTATCAGGAGCGCATCGTCGAAAACGCTGGCGTTCTGGCGAAGACTTTGATGGCAAACGGTCTCGACATCGTATCTGGTGGCACGGACAATCACCTCATGACTGTAGATCTTCGTCCAATTAAAATGACCGGCAAGAAAGCATCGAGCGTCCTTGAAAGTGTCAATATAACAGTTAATAAGAACGCTGTGCCTAATGATCCGGAGAAGCCGATGGTAACCAGCGGGATCCGCGTGGGAACCCCGGCTGCCACCACACGCGGTATGACGGCAGGAGAGATGGAAGTAATTGGCAAGCTCATCGCGGACGTTCTCAAAGCTCCGGAAGATGAAGCTCTGAAAGAGCAGACTCGTAAACAGGTGTCTGAATTGTGTAACCGTTTCCCTCTCTACAAGGAGAGAGCTGTCGGGGTCAGGTAATTGGTTGAACAAAGTAAGGCTGTATCTACGATGGTCGGTGAGCAGGGCGAAGTTAAATTGACGAGCGAATCCGACTTTGATTCGCAAGTCGTCAAAGAGGTTTCATCCGAAAGCGCTCGCGCTTCGATGGAGCCCGCCGGCGGTCCCCCAGCAAGTGCCCAGTCTCGCACGACGCCCCATACAGCCGTGCCTCCCAAACGGTCAGGAAGGTCGATGTTAGTTCGTTCACTACAACTTGCTCTTTTTCTTTTCGGTCTTGCCTGGGCTGCGTTTTATTGCCCTCATGGGCATCTTGATGCGATGCAAATCCCAGGGTTTCTCATCGCTATGTCGATCAGCTGGTGGCTCACACCTGAGATTAGATCGAGGGCTTTGAACCTGGGTTTGGTCGACAAGCCCGGCGAAGAACGTCGCATTCATAAAGTGCCGATTCCCCGTCTGGGCGGCGTAGCAATCTTCATTAGTATTCTGATTACGGTGGCCGCGCTGATCGCGATAGCCGGAAAGCTTCCCAATGAGGCTCGCCGAATCGAGGGTCTGGCTGGTATCGCTGTCGGTGGCACACTGGTTTTCGTGCTCGGTCTTCTCGATGACCTTGAATCGCTGCGGGCCCGAATGAAATTCATCGTTCAAATCCTGGCCGCCTGCGCCGCTTATTCTCTCGGCGTGAGAATCAAATCTATTCCCATCCCAGCCAATATGAACTTTGATATCGGTATTCTCGCGATTCATGGCGGTGTGCCGATCGAACTCGGCTGGTTCAGCCTCCCGATCACTGTGCTCTGGCTGGTCGGCGTCGCCAACGCGGTAAACTTGATTGACGGTATGGATGGACTGGCGGCTGGTGTTTCGGCAATTTCTGCTCTCACGATCTGGAGTGTAGCACTCGGGATGAGTATCGACCGACCTTATGCGGCCCTAATCGCTGCAATTTTAGCTGGAGCATTGTTCGGCTTCCTCCGCTGGAACTTCAATCCCGCCCGCATTTTCCTGGGCGACTCAGGCGCGTACCTCGTTGGTTTCATCCTTGGTGCGATCTCAATCACAGGCGTCATCAAGGGCGCTGCGGCTGCAACTGTGATCGTTCCAACCGTTCTCCTCGTCGTGCTCATCCTGTTTTTCCCGCTGCTCGACACTTCATGGGCGATCGTGCGCCGGATGGCGGCAAGACGATCCATCTTCTCGCCTGACGCCGGTCACATTCACCATCGCCTGCTGCGCGCCGGTTTTTCTCAGAAGAAAGTTGCATATTTGATTTACGGAGCCTCCGGAATCCTTGGTCTGATTGCCGCTTACCTCGTTGATCAACACTGGTATTTCCTGAGTATCGCCGGTGCCGTGCTCGTGATGGCAATCTTCTTTGCTGAGGTGCTGAATAAGCATCGCCAGCGCGGTAAGGCCCTATCTAGCGACCCTGACGGTCCCGACACTCCTTCGCCAAGTGAAACGTAAGACCTTCATCTTACTTTGCTGTATTACCGCTATCGGCGCAATACTGCGCTCACCGTTAATAAACGCTGGCGTCGATATTGACGATGTTTCAAGCATTTATATAGCAGAGTCGTCCGGTCTCGACCAACTGATCGAGCGATTGCGGAATTTTGAATTCTCACCGCCTCTCTACTTCCTCCTCCTGAGCGCCTGGATTCGAGTGTTCGGCGATTCGGCTGTCAGCGTCGTGATACCATCTGTGGTGTTCGGCGTGAGCCTGATTCCGTGCGTTTTCATTCTCGCTAAAGAGCTCTTCGAACGCGAAGACATCGCCATGACCAGCGCCTTCTTCGTCGCTGTCAGCCCGCTTGCCGCGCTTTTCTCCCGCGAAGTAAGAAGCTCGTCTCTCATCGCTCTTGTCACGACAATCGCATTCTTCTTCTTTGTAAAATGTCTAAAGGCGACGAGAAAACAACGCCTGCTGGGACTCGGCGTTTCTGTGCTGACCATGCTTTACACAAGCTATCTCGGTTTGCTGCTGGTTGGACTCATGGTGTTAAATACGGTGGCGTACACGCGATTCCCATTCAAATCAGTTGTGTTTAAACCACTTTCGATTCTAGGCGCTATCGGCTGCGCAGTGCTCGGTTTCTCTCCATGTCTGCTTTTGTTTATGGAGCAGCAGAAGTTCTCATCCTTCTGGATGAACCAGGAATCGTCCAATCCTTTGTTTCTGTTTTCCAGTAACCTGGCTGCCACCGTGCCTATTCCGTGGAATGCTTCTTTTATCCTGTTGTCCTTCCTTCTTCCGATTGCGGCGATACTGATAAGCTGGAAGACGTTACGTCTGGTTTATCGCCGTGATTTGATTAACTATGTTGATCACCATAAGGCGCACGCGTTCCTCCTATGCAACCTGCTCGTGCCTATCTTGGGATACTCTCAAATCACGCCGCTGCTGGGAAGCCAGCGCTATGTCATGTCGTTCTTAGTGTTCGGTTTGATATTTTGGGCATCTCTTTTTGTTGCTGCGGAGGACAACGTCGCAATCAGACTTGCCGGTCGCTCGTCCATGAAGCGAACCCTCGGAGTTACCATTCTGGCGATTGTGCTTATCGCGATTACGTTTATTGAAATACGAAGTTTGAGCTCCGGAGACAGAAGCGGTCTTAGACAGTTCGCGCTCGATTTGAAATCCAAGAAGTTCAAACATTATGCGCTTTTGCTCACTCCCGATTTCAATTCGTACAATCTGATTTACTATTTGACCAGAGAGCAAAGGACCGCAATTCCCCAGTTCTACAACACCTTTCCTGTTTCAGACCAACTGACCCCCGCAAATCCAAGGGGTTATGTCGAGGCATTGAACGATGAAGATTCCATCTCAAGGGTAATTCAATGGATCGAACAACTCGATGTTTCTGAAGTTCAGAATCTTGTTGTAATATGCGATCAGACTGAACCATTTGCAAAACTTTCATTAGCGAAAATGCGTTCAGGAGCCCTTGTCGAGCGAATTAGAAGTCGCTATGCGGAAGTCGGCGAGCCGTTAATTTACGACTCGAAAGGTAGATCATTCACCGCGTTTATATTCAAGCTAGCAGAACCGCCGGACTGACAGGTATGTGTGCAACACCCAATTCGTCACAACTGAAACTGACAGTGATCTGCCCTGTGTTTAATGAGGCGGACAGTCTGCCTCTGTTTCTTGAGCGATTCGATGCTGTGCGAGATGCCCTCTCAGATAGATATAGCGTTGATTTATTGTTCACTAACAACGCTTCGACAGACAACTCCCTGGAGCTGATCAAAAATCGGCGCAAAGAGAAAACTTACATCTACTTTGTGACATTGAGCAAGAATGCAGGGTACCAGATCTCGATGGAGTGCGGCTTGCGAAGCGCCACAGGCGATTTGTTCGCGTTCATAGACGTGGACTGCGAAGACCCCCCCGAAATGCTAATCGACTTCATAAGAGTATTCGAGTCCGAGCGTTGCGATATCGTATATGGTGAACGCGTCGATCGGCAAGAGAATTTTCTTTTGAAGTCTGGCCGAAAGTTCTTTTATCGTGTGTTAAAACGAATTGCAGACGATGAAGTGGTGCTCGACATGGCTGAATTCTCACTCTTCACTCGCGAGGTGCGTGATGCGATCGTGCAGGAAACAACTGCCTACCCTTTCATCCGCGCCTCTCTGGGGCGAGTCGGGTTCAAACGAAAAGGTATTGCATACAAGCGTGGTAAACGCGTCGCCGGTAAGTCTAATTTCAACTCGCAAAGATTGGCTGGGTTCGCCCTTGCCGCCATGTTCGCCTCATCTTCACTCCCATTGATTTTACCAATCAAACTTCTTCCAATCGCATTGATAATTGTTGGAACGCTCGCCGCCTGGCGTATCGTAGAGCCCTCGTCGAGATGGATCGACGCTGCCATCATATTCTTGGTTGCGGCATTCCTCATGTCCTCCGTTGCGTTCATCTCGATCTATGCGCGCCGCTCGTACAAAAATTCTATGGGACGCCCCAACTATTTTATTTGTGAAGCAGAAAGTTGCCTTCAGTGAGAGCGGATGGAGAGAGCGAATGAAGAGAGCCGGACAGCACGTCTTTCATAGCTTCGACGGCGGTTTAATTTGTTCCGGCCAATTGCTCCAGGTCGATAACAGCTCGGAGTTGGAGTTAGAGATCGAAGGAAAACGGATCGCGCGCGGAGCCGGCATGTCTTTCTCCGCTGCCAGCTTCGATAACGGAACTACCTCACTGGATGTTAGCGGTTTAAATAGGATTGTATTTTTGGACACAAGTTCAAGAACCGTCAAGGTGGAAGCCGGTGTGACCATAGGACGGCTTCTCGACTTTCTTCTGGCAAACGGATTCTACCTTCCGGTTTTGCCCGGCTATCCGACTATCACCATCGGTGGTTGCATCGCCGCGAATGTTCATGGCAAGAATCCTCTTAAAGACAGCACGATTTTGGATCGGATTGAATCATTCATGTTGCACCACGTCGACATCGGCGAAATCGAAGTGTCGAAATCATCCAATTCCGAACTCTTCGATTTGACGATCGGTGGCTGCGGCCTTACCGGCACCATATTAAGTGTCACTTTAGGCGTCAGCCCAGTGAGCAATCCACGGGTACACGTTTCCGTCGAGCCGATTTCCGATTTGTATGAACTGCCAGACGTTCTAACTAACTCGGAGGGAAATGATTTTGTCGTGTCCTGGCATGATTTCAACCAGACTGGTGGACGCTTCGGAAGTGGTTTTATAGAACGGGGAAAGATAATTCCTAAAAGTTTCGATTCAACTTTATCCTCCAGCCCAAAATTGATTCTTCCTGTAAAAGAAGAGCACCGGCACGATTCGATTATGACGCTGAGAGCCGAGTCGCGCGGTCAAAATTTCCCAGCTCTCTGGAGTCACTTGTCTCTAGTGGGAGCAATGAACTCGGTTTATACATCCATTCAATCCTGGCGCTGCGGTTCTCCCCGATTGATGCGCATTGAAGACTGCATCTTTCCGAATAAAAACTTGCGCGATCTGTACTTTCACGGCTTCGGGAAGAGAGGTTTGTTCGAGCATCAGATAATTTTAGGGCGAGACGCCTTTCCTGAGTATGTTGAAAGGGTGCGCTGGTGGCTTTGTCGCAACGAACTGCCCATAACAATGGCGTCCGGGAAAGGTTTCTCAGGCGAGACGAGATATCTACGCTTCTCAAAAGACGGAATCTGCTTCGCTCTCGACTTCCCTCGAAGCGCCGAAGGTAAACGTTTTCTCTCTTACCTCGATGCGATTGTGATGAAACTTGGCGCCATTCCAAACATTTTCAAGGACTCTCGCCTGCCACCGGAAGTGGTTGCTGAGACTTACCCTGACTATGAGCTCTTTCGAAAGCGGCTAAAGGAATTTGATCCGAAAGGGCGTTACGGTTCGGAACTCTCAGCGAGATTAGAGCTCTAGTTCTGGGCAGAAGATAAAGTGATGCCGGTGGAAATCGGCGATTTCCACCTCTGAAATGATAAGACGTTATGTGGCAAACTCAGCAGGAAACCTCTTCGCTAGATGACGATGCGATTGGCATTCCGATTCTGCTTTTCAGAATTGGTACTCTGCGCAGTGCTCTGTTTCTTGACTGTGTGGTTCAAGTCTTCGACGCAGTGGAAGTAGGTGACTTCCCCGACTCGCTGCCCAAAGACGTTCTGGGTTTGATAAATATTCGTGGAATGAAAATTCCTCTTGTAGACATTCGCAGGCGCTGGGGACTGCCAGGAGGAAAAGTTCAGCTGTCCAATCAGCTGATAGTGATCGAGTCGGAGGGGATTAATCTCAGCATCATCGTTGATGAAGTGATTGGAACGAGGAACATACCGCTGCGAAAGATCATTCATCTGCGTGACCTGTTGCCTGAATTCAGCCCCCATATGGCAATCTCGGACCTCGAAGGAATTTTGATGTTACTGGATTCGGAGCATCTGTTTTCGTCAAATGAGTTCGACGAATTGAAGAGTTGGTTGGAGGAGCAATAGCTGGTGTCTGGTGACGTTGAACTGTTGGTCATGCAAGTGGATGGAAAACAATTTGCCATTCAGGTTGATTCAATTGCCGAGGTAATCGATGCGGTAGAGGCAATCGCATTTATCGACAAGCCCCCCGGCATTCATGGATTGATTAATCTGCGTGGTGAAATCGTACCCGTCCACGATTTACGTCATTACATGGGCGCTGCCACAAGGGAACTGATCGCTACCGATGAAATCGTTATCGTGAACGATGGCGCCATTAAGATCGGGATCGCAGTCGATGGAATAGATACCGTGAAAACATATCTCGAGGATCAGCTGTTTGCACAGTCGTTGTCTCCCAACGCCTTCAAAGTTCTCAGGATTGCCGACCGTAAGCTTTTCATTGACGATATCCGGACATTAATCGAACTCTAAGTGAACTTCATTTTTTGATATCTGGTGTTTCAAGAGAAAGTATCTTCGAACATTGGGTATCTAATTCATAGCCGGTGAAAAACGCGCAGTTGTCAGAATCTTTGGCTGGTGATTTGTGCGAAGTAGGAGCCTGTGTGCTCAGGGAGGATGTTGTGGCTGCCAAATCCAACGGAAGACCGCGCGGTGCGGTAACGAAGAGTGCGTCTCGTTCGGACGCCGAGTTGTCCGAAGAGTATCAGCGAATTGAAAACGTTGTGGTTGAATTATCGGAACTCGCCCAGGTGATTTTGAAGGCGGCGACGAATCTTTCAATAAATTCGACGCAGACTGCTGCCGCCGTGACGGAGACCACTACGATTGTCGAAGAGGTACGCCAGACGGTCGAAGTTTCCAGCAAGAAAGCTCAGAATGTCTCAAGCGACGCGAAAACAGTATTGCGCACCAGCGAGTTGGGTCAGAAAGCGGCAAGCGATGTCGTGACAGGAATGCAGGCTATCAAAGAACACATGGACTCTTTGACTCGTACAATCCTCACGCTGAGAAACCAGACCAAGCAGGTCGGTGAAATCATTGCCACCGTAGATGATATCGCTCAGCAATCGAACTTGCTTGCGGTAAACGCAGCAATCGAAGCAGCTAGAGCCGGAGAACAGGGAAAAGGTTTTGCAGTAGTCGCACAAGCAATCAAGTCACTTGCCGAGCAATCGAAAAAAGCGACCAGCAACGTGCGCAGTATTTTGAATGAGATCGTTGAGGCTACGGCGTCGGCTACGATGAAGACCGAGCACGGCAGCAAGGTGGTAGCGGACGGCGAAGGATTTGCCAAGCAAGCCGGCAACTCGATGGTCACACTGGCGGATAGTATTGCGCGTTCCGCTCAAGCGGCTATTCAAATCGATGCTTCCAGCCAGCAGCAACTGCAGGGAGTTCAACAGGTCCTTGAGGCAATGAAGAGCGTAGAAGAAGCATCCAACGACAACCAGCGTGGCGCGAAAGAACTCGAACAAGCAGTTGTTCGTTTAAGCGAACTAGGCGGTGAACTGAAAGGTCTTACCGAAGGCGTCCAGAAGCGGGTTTTCGGGTCGTAAGCAACTTAGAGAATCGGGACGTTCTTAATGACTGTGAGTCTATCGCAGAACATGCTCAAGACGATGGTCGACTGGGTCGACCTGCATATTGGCTTGAAGGTGTCTGACGTCAGGCTCTCCGATTTTGCAAAGGGAATTTGTCTGGCTGCTGCCGATAGCGGATTTGACGACCCTCAGCAGTATATCTCGGAATTGATTCGCAGTGCTCCGCGAGAACACGAACTTGGTTTTCTTGCCAGCTACCTGACGGTCGGAGAGACCTACTTCTTCAGAGATCCACTCAGCTTCAACCTGCTGTCGACTCGCGTGCTTCCAGAACTCTGTCAGACTGGTAGACCGATTAAAATCTGGAGCGCCGGCTGCGCCACAGGCGAAGAGCCTTACTCGATAGCAATTACCGCCCTGAGTGCGATGGCCGAATCGGATCGTGGCAACCTTGAAATTCTGGCTACTGATATCAATCCGCGCTATCTGGATATCGCCAAGACCGGCTTGTACAGACGCTGGTCATTTCGAGAAGTACCGTCTTTCATTAAAGACAAATATTTTAAACTGACGGCCGACGACAGATATTGCCTTGAAGATAAGGTGAAACGGCTGGTTCGGTTCAACTATTTGAACCTTGCTTCGGACGCCTATCCATCAGCGTTGACCGGAACCGCCGACGTGGACGTGATTTTTTGCCGAAATGTGCTTATTTACTTCAGTCCTGAGCATGTGACCGAAGTTCTGAACCGTTTTCACCACAGTTTGAAAGATGGCGGTTATCTGTTCCTGGCTCCAAGCGAAATCCCTCATCCGGCACCGGATAATTTCAAACTTTTAAACGTTGACGGTGCCATACTATTGCGCAAAGAGGGACCGAGCTCCGATCATAATCCGAACGTCGTTAGTATCGTTCAAAGCAACTTCGCTTACTTTGGCCAGACAACGACACCAAATATGAAGTCATTCGAGAGCCTGATCGATGTGAATGACGGTGCTAGAAAACCGGTCGTCAGCGGACCGGATAGCCTGTCGACTCAAGAAGCGGCGGCTCTGCTTGCCTCGCTGCAGGCAGGACTCGATGAGAGCAATCGGGGCACGGCCTATGGTGTTTCAAGCATCAATAACGGTATCACTCATGTCTCGTCTCAGTTGGACGCTGACTCCGAGTTCTACTCATCAGACACCGTGATAACAGAGGAAGATCTGGAGGATGTCGTCCGGACTGCAACGAATCTCTACCATCAGGGAAAGTACGCCGAAGCTATCGATCTTTTGCTGGAACTGCCGGTCAGTCACGATCCAAACTGCGAAGATGCCTTTTTACTTCTCGTCAAATCGTACGCAAATATCGGAAATCTTGATGCCGCAATGGATTGGAGTGAACGCTTGATTGGTTATGAGCCCATCAATGCTCGCTGGTATTATTTGCGTGCCACCATACAGCAGGAACTTGGTGAAGATGGTGCTGCCTCGATCTCGTTGCGACAGGCGATTTTCTTGGATCCTGATTTTGTCCTTGCCCATTTTTCGCTGGGAAACATCCACCGTCAATCCGGAGACCAATTGCTTGCCCGGCGTTGTTTTCAACGTGTTATCGAATTGCTTGGCACCGTAAATGGTGCGGTGGAAATTGAAGACTCCGATGGTTTGTTAGCCGGTCAATTAATGACCATCGTAAAAAGCTTAGTGGAAGGAGGATAGACAGTGCCGGATGAGACAGGCGGCTCTGCGTCGCCGGAAACACAGGGACACTTAGAAGCGCAATTGAGAAGAAGCATTCTCAAGCGGCGCGCTGTAAAATTGGCGCGCCCACTGGAGAAGCCGGAAATACCGCCGGGACGGCAGTATGTGTCATTCGTCCTTTCGCGTCAGTCATTCGCCTTTGATGTGCAGTATGTGGAGGAAGTATTCCAGATAAAGAGTGTCCTTCCGGTCCCTGGAACTCCGCCCTACATAGTTGGTATAGCCAGCCTGCGCGGTCCTCTTATTTCGATAATCGACTTGAGACATCTTTGTAATTTGCACGAAAAGGCTGTGATGGGCTCTGACAAAACCTTGATTATACGCACCCCCTCGATGCGTGTGGGAGTGATGACCGACGAGGTGACCGGATTGGATTTCGTGCCCGATGATGATATTACCCGCGAATCCCCGATATTCTCGCACATCCCGCGGCGTTTTGTTGAAGGCATTACCCGCGATGGCACGATTATTTTGAACTGCACAAATCTGTTCACCATGGAAACGATGGAGGTCAGCGAGTAATTAATGGATCCGGAGTTTTTAAAGAGACTGCAAGAAGCCTTCGTAGAAGAAGCTAATGAACAGATTCAGGTCATCCGTTCATGCTTAATGATGCTGGAGCGCGAAGATAGCGATAAGAGCGCCGCTGTGGAATCGCTATTGCGAACTTTTCATAGCCTGAAGGGGTCATCGCGCGCGGTCAGCTTGCGGTCTGTTGAATCAACCTGCCAGTCCATCGAAAACACGCTGGTCAGCTACAAAGGTGAAGAATCCAAAATCGCCCGCTTTGTTATAGACCGCCTCCACGAATGGACTGACGCACTTCAGCGAGTTGTCGAAAGCGTTGCTTCCGGCGAGTCATATACGGAAGGTGAACTTGAACGCGTCATCGCGGCACTTCCTGATCATGCGGTCATAGAAGCCACGATATCGTCGACTAGCCTTCCAGCACTCGGTGAAGACGGAGATACCGGTCAATACGTTCGATTGAGTTCGAGTGGTTCTGAAGAAACGGTTGGTGCATCCGGTATACATCGTACGGCGTCCATGGGCACAATAGGCTCCACCGTTCGCTTGAAAGTCGATAGAGTCGAAGATCTGGTGCACGGTACCGAAGAACTCGTTTATGCCAAGCTCGTCTCCGACCAGCGCTACATTGATTGTGGTGAACTGCAGCTGATTCTCAATCAATGGGTCAGGCGCTGGCAGCGATTGAGACCGGAGGTTGAGAATGAAGTGCAGAGACGCAGCCTCTATGCTGTCGCCGGTCAATCAGCAACCAATTTCAATACAGCCGGTCTTCAGGAGTTTCTCGACCTTCACGACAGCTTTGTCGGGAAGCTTTCCGATCGTTTAAACACCCTCGAGAAGTCGGTTCTTTCTGATAGAAGAACGATTGGAACGCTGATTGATACTATTTTGGAACAGAGCCGCGAACTGACGATGATACCATTCTCGGTGCTTCAGGATTTGTTTCTGAAGATGGTTCGTGATATCGCCAAAGACGAAGGAAAGCGTATCTCTTTGAAGATTATTGGAGGTGCCGTTGAAATCGACAGGCACATCCTGGATGAATTGCGAGAGCCCCTGGTTCACCTGTTGAGAAACGCCGTCGATCATGGAGTTGAAACTCCACAGGAGAGGACCGCAGCAGGCAAGCCGCCCGAGGCTACGATAGAGATTCAGCTGTCGCAACCTCGCTCCGGAAAGGTCGAGATCGTTGTTCGTGACGATGGACGCGGAATTGATCCTGAGAAACTTAAACATAGCGCCGTCGAGAAAGGTATTCTGCCATTCGATCGTGCCAAAGAGCTCTCTTACCAGGAAGCTCTGGCATTGATTTTTCGCTCGTCATTCTCCACTCGTGGCACAGTCAGCGATATCTCCGGCAGAGGTCTGGGTTGCGCAATTGTTAAAGACAAGCTCGAACAGATGGGCGGAACCGTTGAAATTAGTTCCAGAATTGGAAAAGAAACCAAATTTCGCCTTGCCGTTCCCGTTCGGCGTGCCACTATGGTCGGTATCGCCGTCTCAGTCGGGGGACGTACGTTTGTAATACCTACAGCCTCAATTCGAGCAGCTGTGCGCGTTCGTGACCAGGAAGTCCGAACCGTTGAGGGGCGGCAAGCGATGATTTTCCATGAACGATTGGTTCCTGTTGTCTCTCTTGCTGACGTTCTCCACATCGAGTCCAGCGTGCCTCTCGATGATTGCACGATTCTTGTGGTAGGAAGTGACGATTATCCGATCGCACTCGTCGTCGAAGATATTTTTGGCGAGCAAGAAGTCGCTGTGAAAAACTTGCCAGCCCCATTGACTCAAGTTCGAAATATTGGCGGCGCAACTCTTCTCAAAAACGGTGATCTTGCCGTAGTGGTCAACATGAATGATGTTCTAACATCGGCAATTCTTGTGGGGTCAATGGCTCCAGCGCCGCAATTGACCTCTTCTTCGCGTGTCGAAGCAAAATCTCGACCGGCTGCGCAAAAGAAAATTCTGGTGGTTGAGGATTCTATAACCTCTCGCGTTCTTTTGAAAAATATTCTGGAATCTGCTGGGTTTCAAGTCTCTCTGGCCAACGATGGACAGGACGGCTGGGAAAAAATCCAACAGGAACCGAATTTCGATCTCGTAGTCAGTGATGTCGAAATGCCCCGTATGACCGGATTTGAACTGACAACCAAAATCAGAAAAGAATCAAAAGCAAAAGACGTTCCAATTATCATCGTTACATCCCTCGCCTCACTGGAGGACCGGCGAAAGGGTGTGGAAGTGGGGGCAAACGCCTATTTCGTTAAAAGCAACTTTGAGAAGTCGAATCTTCTCGAAATGGTAAAAAGGCTGATCTGAGAAAACACTGAATGTCGGAAACTGATATCAAAATCCTAATCATCGAGCCTGCCGACCAGGCTCAGCAGCAGCTTATTAAGATTTTGGAATCCGACGAGCATTTGCGCGTTCTGGGAATCGTTGAAAGTGCAGCCGATGCTCTTCGATTTATTTCTCGCACGAAGCCTGATTTGATTACAGTTGACATTAGTTTGCCGGGCGCTGACGGACTTTCGTTCACTCGAGAAATAATGGAGACTAACCCGATTCCGATTGTGGTGATTGGTTCTGCTGAAACAGACGAGGCGACACACGCGTTCGATATGCTTAAAGCGGGTGCTCTGGCTACCGTTGAAAAGCCGGTTGCAGGGCTCGATAGTGGAGACGACACCTCGCGTCGATTAATCGAAACTATCAAGACGATGGCGGAAATAAAGTTAGTCCGTCGAATCCGCCACCGGCAAGGCAAAGGCGTTCCATCATCATTTCGTAATTCCGGGCAAACAGAAGAAGACTCCTCAAATTCGCCGCTCGAACTTGTAGCGATTGGCGCATCGACCGGCGGTCCCGGCGTAATTCAACAGATCTTGAGGGGCCTTCCTAAGGACTTTCCATCCCCGATATTGATCGCTCAGCACATCGCTCCCGGTTTCACAGACGCGCTTGTACACTGGCTCTCCAGCACTACCGGATTCGATGTTCGAATTTGCGGTAACAACGATAAGTTGGAACCGTCGGTTGCGTACTTATGCCCGGAAGGTTTTCAAACCGGAATTTCAAACAATTTACGAGTCAAGCTCGCTGAGGACGATTGTATGAATGGTGTGCGTCCTTCTGTGTCTTATCTGTTCGCGTCGATGTCAGAGATTGCCGGTAAACGTTTTGCTGCAATCCTATTGACGGGGATGGGACGTGATGGAGCCGAAGAACTCAAAATTCTTCGAGACTGCGGTTCGACCGTCACCATCGTGCAAGACGCGGAGACTTCTCTGGTTCACGGCATGCCGGGAGAAGCAATTAAGTTGGGCGCCGCTCAGCATGTGGTTTCACCTCAGAAAATCGTAGAGATACTTCTGGACCTGGCGTGCGCGAAGAGGAGGCAAAGTGGCGATTGAAAACAAACAGATCTTGTTAGTGGAGGACACCCTGACTCAGGCAATGCTCTACCAACACATGCTTGAAAAGCGCGGCTTTCAAGTAAAGATCGCCCGGAGTGGAAAGCAGGCGCTGGAGCAGATTGAGAAAGAAAAGCCTAACGTTGTTTTAACCGACATCAATATGCCTGATATGAACGGCTTTGAGCTTTCTAACGCTATAAAAACTAGTGATACCACGCGCGATATCATCGTTGTTCTTTTGACCACGACCTTGTCGCCGCAAACGATCTTTGATTGCATTAATTGTGGAGCTGACGAAATAAGTTTGAAAGGACTCAAAGAGGATGCGTTTCTTCAACTGATGAAGCAAAGCACGGAACGTCGGATTGAGTTTCAAGAACCAGCGGCTGACCTGCATGCCTGCGTCACTGAGGCTGACGTGAGTTCTGAAATAAAATCCAGCAATCGACAATCCCTGCGACTGTTGCTTTCGATGTACGACCTGCTGGTCAAAATCCAGGAAAATTGACCGTCCAAAGTCGTCGGTGCTCTTCAAAATTCCGAAAAGAAAAAAGTGTCAGCCGCTCTTTTCAGGTTCTCAGTTTTGAGTGTCTTATAAGTTCTATCGGTAGAACCAGAAGGCTTCTCAGGTGTTACGCAAACGGCGTTTGAGGTTTCCTATTAAATTGACCGGGTACAAGATAAAAGGGAAATGACTGGTTTTACGTCCAAAGCTGGACGCAAGTTGGACCGCGAGGTAAAAAGAAGGCAAATATGAGTAACGAATGGAATTGGCACGTTAACAGCTTACAAACGCGCCTCAATGACCTTCAATCCACCATCGATTCAATAAAATCGTGCGTGGAGCGTCGGCCAGGTTTGGATGCTGCAACACAGGCGATTGCTGCATTAATAGAGGCTTCCACCCAGTCCGAATATGCGCTTCAAGAATTTCCTACCGCTTTGAGTCAAATACTTTCCGACCCGGCAATCGGGTCTTTGTTGATCGGACCTCAAGGCGAAATAGTCTTATACAACGCCACTGCCGAGCAGCTTCTCGGTCGCGACTACCTGGCAGAACGCAGCATGAGCAGTTTGCAGTTTTCTGCCGAAGATCGCTCCACACGTCTGTTGGCAGATGATTTGCCCTGGAACCGCGCGCTAAAAGGAGAATCACTTCCCGATGTTCGCCTTCATTTGAGCCGTCCGACCAATCCGGACACATGGATTAATGTCTCGGCGACTCCATTCAGAAGTCCGGCTGGCGTGATCACGGGTGCGGTCGTATTTATTATCGACACCACTGAAGAGGTCCAACTTGAAGGCAGCATCAATACTTTGTGCAACACCATTCACGATCAGATCGCGCAGGTCGGCAGCACTCATACTCAACTTCGCGATTTAGCAGACCGCCTTTCAAATGTTGGTATCCAGAGGATCCTTTCGGATGGCGCTCCGGCGCCTGGCCGACCAGAGGAGGACCCCACCAGAAAAAAGTCCGAACCTCGCCGTGACGCGGGTGTAATCCCGCCCGCGGCGAGGCAAGCATCGCTTCCTCAAGCAGCTAAAAACAAAAATCTAATTCCTCCGGTTCCCACATCGAAGTCTGTTGACAGCGAATCTGAGTCCCCCAGGTCGGATTCGACTTTGGATTCGAGCGCTTACAGCGCTGAGGAACTGGATCTCGGGCAGTCCGGTACATGGGCGCAAGTTCAGGAGAAGGCTGGAGTTGCTGATGCTGCCGACCTCGAGTCCGCAAATCGTGCTGATGTCCATATTCCAGAAGGCTCCAAGACGCTTGAAGTCGAGCGTGTTGAGATAGAGCCTGAGGCGACGGTCGCAGAACCAGACGAACAATTCCCAACCGAGCAGTCAATCGAGAAACTGCAAGAAGTTTCGCTCACCGACGATCAGAATACCACCTCTGAATTCATCGATATGAGCGCTCACTTCAACGAGAACGAGCTGCTCAGCGAAGATTCCGGCGAAGTTGAAGCGCTCTCTAATGAAATGTCTGCTCATGAAGACGACGTCGCTGTCGCTGCAGCCGGAGAGGATGTTGCTGCTCTATCCGATGATAGCAACGTAGAACCTGAGACTTTCGAGGGCTGGACTTCTGCGCCGGCCGCCGCTGAAGACCATGTCGATGGTAGCGCCGGCGAAGGCGATCAGGTAGCAGATTCTGCAAAATCTTTATTCGGTAAATTTGCCAACCTCACAAAAGACTCATACTCTGAAGCCAAGTTCGATGATAAAGAACCGGACCCTGCCCTCCCCTGGCCAGAGCTTGTTGATGCTCCTGATTACGGCGAGCCGCTGTGGGACGAGTATACTCAGTCGGAAGAGGAAGCTACCCCGTGGCAAAAAGATCGGGTAGGCGAAGAATCTGCTTTTGCACTTCCTCCGGTAGAAGTCAATGTTGCTTCTGAGGAAGTCACTCATGCCGTTGATGAAGATGTTGAAGAGGTTGAAGAAGTATACTCGGATGCGGAATCACATGAGGCTCAGGAAATTGAATCGGAATACGCCGAGCCTGATCGTGCTGAAGAGCCCGTTGAGCAAGAGTATGTTCAAAACGAGGAAGCTCAAGAGCAATTCTCGTTTGCAGGAAACCCGCCGCAGGATGAGCCCACGCTAGCTGACGAAGATGCTGTCTTTGCCGATGCTGATCTGGACATGTCCGTGGAAGAACCGTATGTGGTGCCCGGCGACGATGAGAGCGTTCAAGAATCCGGCGAATTCGAACAAGCTGAACACGAAGTTGCTGCAGCCTTCGATGAGGTCGATTCTGAGGTCGCTGCCGATGACTTCAGTCCGGTAGAACCCGTTGCTGAAGCGGAAGAAGCAATTGAAGTGGTAATAGAAGAGGCTCCGTCTGCCAGTACCGCCACTGATACCACCGACAAGCAGGATGCACTAGGCACTGGGAACAGACTATCAGCACTGAAGGATCGAAAACCCAGAGCAAGCGCTTCCTACAACAGATTGAAGCCGCTCAGTGCTGCCGGCGAACTTGACGAGGATGAAGATGGTTTTCTCAATGAGGGGCTTGTCAAATTCTCTGCCGACGAACTGGCTCCGGTTGAAGAAGGGCCAAAGCGGGTTCTCGTTGTAGATGATATTCCCGTGAATCAGAAACTTCTTTTGTTGCACCTCAAGCGACTCGGATATGAAGCCGATGTGGCCAGCAACGGTCAAGAGGCCCTGGACATGTTGGCCGAAAAGGCTTATGAACTGATCCTTATGGATTGCGATATGCCGGTCATGAGCGGCTTTGAGGCGGCCAGCCGCATCCGCAGCAACGAGGCTTACTCACACAGACGCATTCCGATTATCGCTTTGACTTCGTATGATCGAGAGGGTGACAAAGAGAAGTGTATCGCTTCCGGAATGGATGACTACATCACTAAAGGCGCCAGTCAGAAGGAATTAAAAGATACCATTGAACGCTCAATAGTATCTGCGCGCATGAAAGATGAAACTCTCAGTACTGCTGAGTCGGAGGATGAAGCCGACGCTGCGCCGCTCGACATCACTGCGATGCTCAAACTTTACGGTCGCGAAGAGGTCGAAGAGATTAGCAGGCTGTTTTTGAGCAACATGGGAACTTATATTGAGTGCATGCAACTTGCAATCGATAATAAAGATGCAGATTCTGTCGCACATTTCGCGAATGCGGTAAAAGGTCCATGTGCAGCGCTCGGTATGCGTCTGATGACGAGGCTTACTTCAGACATCATTGCGTATGCGGAGTCACAAGACTGGACTCAGGTTCGTGTAAAATATATGCGCCTCAAAGCAGTCTTCGTGCAGACCAGAGAAGAACTTAAGAAAGTTTGCCCAGATGATTCTTTACTGACCACTTAAGCTGCTGTCACGCTCATGTTTCGTCTGGACAAAAAATTCGGGACTGCGGGAGTCTCTTCGCTCATGCAAGAAAATGCTTCTGAAGAAGTGGTAGGAATTAAGAACCTGGAAGCCGAGTTCGATGCTGACCTCGCAAAAGAACTTGCACAAGCTTTCCTTGATGATACTTCCGGTATATTGGAAAAACTAAAATCGGCCCTGGCAACATGCGATCAAGAAGCATTGCGCTCTTCTGCGCACATGCTCAAAGGTTGTTCGCGCGCGCTGCAGGCGCATCAATGCGAAAGAGCCAGCGCGCAGCTGGAAGATAACGCGCGCGATGGAAATTTCGATAGAGCGGCCGAATCGTTGCCACTAGTTGTGGTGGCATATGGCGATGCCGAAGCATTTTTGCGAAAATACCTCGAGTCTTGATGCTTAAGCGAAATGGAAGGCTAGATTGACCAACACGGTGCAAACCGAAGCAAAATCGTCTCCGCTACCGAGCGTCGGCGATTTTTTGTTTTTGTTCGTGATGCAGATAAATCTGTTTCTTCTTCCAAACTTTCTGTTTGCTGAAGGCTCCACAGGCTGGCATTTGATAGCCGGCGAGTACATTTTGAAGACTCATTCGATTCCGCAGACGGACCTCATCTCGAGCACGTTTCCTGATAAAGCATGGGTCGCTTACGAGTGGTTGTTCGATCTCTTTATAGCCGCAATGACCCAATTCGGCGGGCTTAATCTGCTTGCTGTTGCGTTGAGCTCTGCCATCGGTTTTCTCTTCCTCTCCATATATGATAGAACCCGACGCGAAGGAGCAGGCATCATACTTTCCTTCAGCTTGGTTCTCCTTTCCATTCTGGTCGCTCTTACGCACTGGCATGCTCGACCGCACCTGGTTACGTTTCTGTGCGTCTGGATTTTTCTGACTACGCTGGAAGACTTTTATCGGGGTTTGATTTCGGTCCGAAGACTTTTTCTATTACTTTGCCCTGGCATCGTCCTGTGGGTCAACTGCCACCCTGCCTTCCCGCTAGGATTCGTAATTCTGGCAATGTATGTGGTATCAGCAATGGTGCAGTCGTCTCTGAGCAGGACTGATCAAGATCGATCTCGTTTCAAACAGAAGTTTTTTACCCTCACAGTTTTGGGCATTACACTATCGGCATTGACCTTTGTAAACCCATACGGCATCCGGCTTCACGCCTATATTTTCTCATATCTGCAAGGCAGCGAAATTCTGGTGAATACCCAGGAGTTTATGTCCCCAATTTTCAAAGGCGGTTTGCATCCAACTTGTCTGGAAATTCTCTACTTTGCTTTCGCTGCCGGACTTTATGTTTCGAAACAGCGCATTTCACTCCCCGGTCTTTTGACATGCCTGGTGTTCGGCCACCTGTCACTATCAGCGGTGCGCAATATGCCGCTTTATGCCCTCGTGGTGACACCATTCATCGGTCGCCTTTGGGGTAGTGAGCTGGCCAAGCATAATTCGACACAGCCTCAATCATTTGCCCGGCGACTGAAGAAGTCTCTTGCCGATTTCGAAGAACAAGAGGCCCACTGCAAAATGCACGTTCTTCCATATGCATACACGATTTTTCTAGTCATAGTTGCATTGAGCGGCGGTTCTTTAATGGGCTCACAGTTGCTTAAGTCGACATTCGATCCTGTTTATCTTCCGGTCGAAACTGTTTCCTACATCAGGGAAAATAAAGTCGACATGAATCGCCTTTTCAATTTTGATAACTGGGGCGGTTATCTTCGTTATAAGCTCGGAGAGCGTGTGCGCATGGATGATCGCGCAGACTTCTACGGTTTGCCGGTTTACGCTAAGTATTCTACGGTGATGGCGGTCGGCGAAGGCTGGCAAAAAATTCTAAACGATCAGAATATCGACTGGGTTCTGTTCCCTAAAAACAGCTCTCTGGCCGCTCAGCTCAGAACCAGTCCAGGTTGGACTTCCGTTTGTAAAGACGAAGCCTCGGAGCTTTTTCGACGCGTTCCGGAATAGAGCCACCTAATATGATGGCAGTTGAGTTTTAAAAAAGCTTTTGAATGTGTCCAGCATGTAGTCGATCTGTGGCTCGTCAATGCCTGGATAAACGCCAATAACAAACGAATTGTTCATAGCGTAGTCTGTAATCTTTAAATCGGATTCTACTCGTTTAGAAACCGCCTTATAGGCTGGTTGGCGAAGCAGGTTGCCGCCGAACAGGTGACGAGTCGCGATTCTATTGGCCTCGAGGTGTTGGACGAGCTGAGAGCGTTTAAAAACTGCGTCCTCTCGGACTGTCACTACGAAGCCGAACCAGCTCGGCTCACTGCCGGCAGTGGCGCGTGGAAGAATGAGATGTTCTTCAAACTGCTTCAATCCGTCATGTAAAAGTTGCCAGTTACGCCTTCTTTTCTCGATGAACTGCGGCAGCTTTTTCAATTGCGCGATGCCCACTGCTGCCTGCATATCGGTAAGTTTCAAGTTGTATCCGAGATGCGAATAGATATACTTGTGATCATACCCGGGCGGTAAAGTTCCGAGTTCCCAACCGAAACGTTTGCCACAAGTATTGTCGCGCCCGGTAGCGCAGAAACAGTCTCTTCCCCAGTCTCGGAAAGACTCAACAACTCGTTTCAACGTGTTGTTGCTTGTGAGCACGCAGCCTCCCTCACCCATTGTGATATGGTGAGCTGGATAAAAACTTGAAGTGCTCAGGTCACCGAATGATCCTGTAAGCTGGGTTTCGACCGTACTGCCTAAAGCATCGCAGTTATCTTCAATAAGCCAGAGTCCGTGTTTTTTCGCGAGCGCCGAAACAGCCTTTAAATCAAATGGATTACCCAGTGTGTGGGCTAGAATTATTGCCTTTGTGCGGGGACCGATGGCTGCCTCGAGTTCATCGACGTTCACGTTGTAAGTCTCAAGATTGATGTCTACGAAGACTGGTATCAATTTGTTCTGAATGATCGGATTCACTGTTGTAGGAAATCCGGCCGCCACGGTGAGGACTTCGTCGCCTGCCATCAGTTGCCGCTCTTTTAGACTTGGTGAAGTGAGCGCGCAAACCGCCAGCAAATTCGCTGACGAACCGGAATTGCACAGCATTGCATGTTTAACACCAATATACTTGGCGAACATTTTTTCGAACTGCGCCGCGAATCTGCCCGTGGTAAGCCAGAAGTCGAGGGACGCATCGACGAGATGCATTAATTCTTCCGCGTCAAAGACTCGACCGGAATATGGAATTGAATCGGTTTCACGATCAAATTTGGCTGTGGAAAATGTCTGCTCATGGTAATCCCTGACAAGTTCCAAAATTTTCTGTCGCAGTAGATCTTTTTCCATTTTTGGCAGAAACCGATATGAGCGAGAACTATAATTATACCGATGTGAATAGTCAGAACTAAAGGTTGTAATGCCGGACGGAACAACAGACGTGATAGGCGCCGGTGAGTCAGGAATTAATGGCGTTCTTATAACCCCTCTAATTCGTATTCCGGATGAGCGCGGGCAAGTAATGCGCATGCTTCGTGCTGACGATAGATACTTCGAGCGTTTCGGCGAAATCTATTTTTCAATGGTGTACCCCGGCAAGATCAAAGCATGGCATATACATTCGGTTATGACGTTGAACTATGCGCTCGTGACAGGTAGGATTAATCTCGTACTCTTTGATGACAGAGATGGCTCGAGTACGCGGGGAAGAATCCAGGAATTAGTTCTTGATGAGTCGAACTATTGTCTAGTTACGATCCCAAAAGGGATTTGGAATGGATTCAAAGGTCTGGGTTTGACTCCATCAATAGTTGCCAATTGCGCTACAGATCCTCATGACCCGAACGAGATTCGGAGAATCGATCCATTTGCAACTGACATTCCTTACGATTGGGCATTGAATAAGTAGCAGTACTAAGAAGAGCTAGACGAAGGCTAATAATGAAACATTTGGTTGTCGGAGCGTCCGGTCAAATCGGCGGAGCGGTTTACAAATCGCTTCTCGAGAAGAATCAAGACGTGATGGGAACCTGGTTTTCTCAACCGGCCCGTGGGATGCGCAAACTAGACGTCAACGATCGTTCGCGCCTATTCAAGCTCGTCAAAGAGGCCTCGCCGGACGTCATCTACGCCTGCGCCGGCATGACCAACGTCGACCGTTGTGAGAGTGAACCGAAGGAGAGCTTCCGGATCAATGTGGTCGGTTTGGCCAATCTGGTGGAAGCCGCAAATAGAGCAGATGCAAAAATCGTGTTGTTGTCGAGTGACTACATCTTCGACGGCGCTAAGGGACCATACGATGTTACGGATCTGCCGAATCCGCTCAATGTATATGGCTATCATAAAGTCCTTTGCGAACAACACGTGGCGACCGTGGCAAAAAGCTTTCTCATTGTCAGAACAACTGTGGTTTATGGCTGGGAGGCGGTCGGCAAAAACTTTATTGCGCGGCTTCTGCACAAGCTTTCGCAGGGGCAAAAGGTAAAAGTGCCAAGCGATCAGATTGGATCGCCTACGTATAATCGCAACTTCTCTCGAGCATTGATCGAACTGGTCTCGAAAGACGAGGAAGGCGTCTTTCACGTCTCCGGTTCTACTCAAACCGATCGCTATGCATTTGCCGTGAGAGCGGCTCAGATATTCGGTCTTGATTCGCGCCTGATTCACGCGGTCAGTACCGCGGATTTGAAACAGAAAGCCAGACGCCCATTAAAAGCCGGACTCAAGCTTGAAAAAACGCGAGATGTGTTATCAACAAAGCTGCTTGGGTACGAAGATGGTCTCCGCCAGATGCTCAACGACGAGCTCTAGGTTCTGTTGAAACCGCGCTGTTCGTCCTCGTATTTCTTTTTGTCCAGCTCGGCAATCAGCTTTGCATTTTCCTCTTGAATCTTCATCTCTTCATCTTTTTTCTTGTCTTTTTGCTTTTGCACAGCCATCTGTTGAAGGCGAAAACGTTCGTGATCTTCTCTCCGGCGCTGGCGCTCACGCTCTTCACGTTTTCGTCGCTCTTGCCGCTCCTCATCTTGACGAGCTAAAGCTTCTTGTTCGCGCTTTCGACGCATTCTCTCAAGATCGGACATTTTGTCCCTGACCTCCGAAACAGTAAGTCGGACTTTCCCAATGGCTCCTATCAGTCAGCTTAGACACTGACCGCATTGGCGTCAAGTAGCTGTAATTGGACTTAAAGCGAGAGGTCGTCGACCGAACCCTTGCGTGCCACGCCGGTCCTGATTGCCGCCTCTGCGACGGCTTTCGCAACGCTGTCTGCTATAGCCGGATTGAATACGCCCGGGATAATATAATCCTCGTTCAATTCGTTGTCCTGAACTACTGCGGCGATTGCGTGCGCTGCAGCCAGTTTCATCTCCTCGTTGATATCGGTCGCGCGTACATCAAGCGCGCCACGGAACATTCCGGGGAAACACAGGACATTATTGATCTGATTCGGGTAGTCGGAGCGACCGGTTGCCATAATGCGAACATATGGGGCTGCGTCTTCAGGCATTACCTCGGGCGTCGGATTCGCCATTGCAAACACAATCGGATCGCGCGCCATCTTTTTCAAGTCTTCCGCTTCGATTGTCCCCGGTCCTGACAAACCGAGAAAAAGATCTGCCCCTTCAAGCGCTTCACCTACCGAGCCGCTGAAACCATCAGGATTAGTGTGCTCTGCAAACCATTCCTTCATGTAATTCATGTGATCTTTTCGACCTTTGTAAATGGCACCGCTTCTGTCAAAACCGATAACATTTTTCACGCCTGCAGACAAAATGATTTTTGAACAGGCAACGCCTGCGGCACCAACGCCGGTGACGATCACCTTAATGTCGGACATTTTCTTTTTGACGATTTTCAGAGCGTTTATCAAGGCCGCTAGAACGACCACCGCAGTCCCATGTTGGTCATCGTGGAACACAGGTATGTCGAGTTCCTTTTTTAGTCTGTCTTCGACTTCGAAACACCGGGGGGCGGCAATATCTTCTAAATTGATGCCACCAAATACGGGGGCAATCGCTTTTACTGCTTTGATAATTTCCTCGGTATCCTGCGTGTTCAACGCTATTGGAAATGCGTCGATTTTACCGAATTCTTTAAACAGCATCGCCTTGCCTTCCATCACCGGAAGCGACGCTTCCGGTCCGATGTTTCCCAGACCAAGAACGGCAGAGCCATCGGTCACAACGGCTACGGTGTTTCGTTTGATAGTCAGTTTATAAACATTGTCGGGCTCATCGTGAATTGCCATGCAGACCCTGGCGACACCAGGCGTATATGCCATTGACAAATCGTCCCGAGTGGCGAGCGGAACTTTGTTCGTAACCCGAATTTTTCCGCCGAGGTGCATGAGGAACGTTCTGTCGGATACGTGTAGCACTTCAAACTGATTGAGATTCTTCATCTCTTTGACAAGCGCATCGCCGTGGACCGAATCTCGTACTTTCACGGTGATATCGCGGATTATGTAATTCCCCTCGAAACCGGCGATATCAACCGCACCGATATCTGCGCCGATCTGACCTATCAATGAAGTGACGACACCGAGACTGCCCGGCTCGTTTGGAATTTTGATGCGTAAAGTCATGCTGTAACTGGCGCTTGGCTTGACCTTGTTCTTCGGAACATCAGGCTCTTTTTTCGCGTCGGCGGGTTTGCTTGTGCTCGTCATATTTGTTTCTCGCAAAGGGAGTACCGGCCGTTGACAACAGCAACCGACTTCATGGAGTGGATGTGTTAAGCTGGACCACTGTTAAAGATAAACCCTGCATCGCATAGAAGTTAGCGAGTGCCTGATTTTTTTAATTAGTCGAAAGAACACGCTTACGACTGATTCGAATTGGCTTGTGATAGGAGATTTCATATGAGTTCTAAAAAACGAGACCTTGTTGGCAACTACGAAGTTACTAAAGAAGGTATTGTTACCCGCCGCGAAGTCCTGATGATGGGCGCTATGGCAGCTGCCACGGGCGGGTTGCTCGCCACACAGGGTCAAGCAGCCGTCGCTGCTGATGCCGCTGCTGCTCCGGCCGGCGCATATAAGGCTCGCGATTTTAAATCCCTGGCTGGAACCATGGATGGTTTGAGCGCTGACCAGATTAACCAGCACTTGAAGCTTTACGAGGGTTATATTGCTAAAGCAAACGCCATCCATAAAGACCTTAAATCGGTCGATCTATCGACTGCTAATGCTACTTACTCGCCAGTCAGGGAGTTGTTGATTGAGCAAAGCTTCGCTCACAACGGTGTCGTCTACCACGAGTACTACTTCAACAACCTTGGCGGCAAGGGCGGAGAACCGACCGGTAACTTTAAATCCGCGATTGAAGAACAATGGGGCTCAAACGCAAAATTCATCGACTTCCTGAAGGCTGCAGGCAAGAGTGCCAGAGGTTGGGTAATAGTTGGTTACAATACCCGCGCGGGTTACGTAGATGCATATGCGCTCGATACTCACAATATCGCATCACCTGCCAACATAGTACCGCTGGTGGTGCTGGATGTTTACGAGCACGCTTACATGATCGACTACAAGACCGATCGCGCAAAATATCTCGAAGCGTTCATCAACAATATGAACTGGGATGTCGTAGAGAAACGCCTCAACGTAGCGACAAAACACCCGTCCGGCGCCGACTCCACTCTTTAATCGAGAATGTCGAATACCGGGCTGCACCGCTCAATCTAGTATTGTGCAATACGGTCTGAAAACAACGTCGAGTTAAATCGATAACGTTTCGCCAAATAAATCATAATCGGTGGTCGATCGAATATCGTCCACCGATTTTATTTGTTGGCGCATTTTTTCGACGAGACTTGCCGCCAAAAATTCCATCTCTGACAGCACTGAGACCTGGTCTTGTTGGTCGAGTAAACTAAAGCTGCTCTGGAAGCTGGTTTGCGACGCTCTGCGAATGTCGAGTAAAGTCGAAGAAAGTGGATTCACGGTTACACCTGTAAAAAACATAGCTCTTCTCCTTGTGTCTCCGCACCCCACCGTTAGAATACGTTCGCATTTTTGCAAAGTAACCCTGATCTTCAACCAGGCACGCAGCGGGTAAACCCTAGATCGAAAGCGAAACTCGGGCTTTTAAAGTCCAGGAAAGTTTGACGCTGTATTAAACGGAAACGCCTCCGGCTAAGCCGAAAGCGTTTCAGTTGATCTTCTGTTGTGCGGTTCAGATCTTAACTTTTAGTTTTCCTTTGCTTTGAATTGCTCTTGCGTTGCATTCGGGCGCAGGATGTGCGGCATCTCAGTGATCTTGTCGAGACCGCGCGGGACCGGATGGAAAGGAATTCGATCTAGTCCAACCGAGATACTTCTCGTTGCCGAGTCGCCGATTCGCTTCATAACGTCTTCAGCCTTACGATTGATGATTTCGCCTTCTTTAAGAACCACGCTTCCATCCGGCTGACGATCGATTCCGCGAAGCGTTGTTTCGCCGGATTTTGGATCTATAGAGACCGCAGTATTCCCGTGGTTTTCGTAGACCAAGACATTGCCTTTGGAATCCATGGATAATTCGAGACCGCCGCGGGTCTCATGCTTGTTGAACTGCTTGTTCAGCTGATCGATATATTTTGAGAGCTTTTCAGGATCGCCTGAAAGCGCTTTTAGGCTCTCAGTTAGCTTGTTGACGTCTCCATCGATCAGGGCGCCCTGCAACTCGGTCAGCGCCTTTTTGTCTGCTTCGGGCAAGAGTGGGCTGAGTTCCTTCGCCATCATTTCCTTAGCGTTTTTTCTATCCTGGTCGGTTACGAAGGGTTTCAGACTGCGTTCCATTTTCTTTGAAAATTCGCCGCTCAGTTTATCCGCGATACCTTCGCCAATTTGCGTTGCGCCGTGATCCAGTTTCGAATTGTGGTAATCGTTGCCAGCTTTTCCTGCAGCCTTGGCTGCTTGTTCCATTTGTTCGCTGACGCTGCTGCCGCTTTCCAGCTGCCCGTTAACACCGTTGGATGCAGCTTTTGCGGCGCCTTCAATGGAATTGGCACCGGTGTGGCCGCTCTTCATTGAGTCCATGGCAAAATTAGAGAGATTCGACTTGGCCGCTTTGGCGGTATCACCGGCGGTGTCTTCGAAAGTAACGTTGGGCAGTTCAAATGCAGATCCTGACTTCGACATAATAATAGTAACTCCTCAGCAGTGGCACGTTCCGTGACTATATAATCCGATTTTCGCAGCGGCGATCAAAGGTGGGTCTCTGCAGTGCTGCTTGCGTGTTCACGCAGGCCTGAAGTCGTTCGCTCTCAATAAACGTCCGGAGCGAAAAGGGTCCCCTGTTGGGGACCCTTTTGCTGTGCGTGGGTATGATTGGTCGATCAGTTTCAACTAGCGTGATTTGTCCGAGAGTTCGTTCATCAACGGTTTGATGTCTTTCGGGAAATCCCATTTTCCGCCGCCGCTGTTACCGCCATCGAACGGGTCTTTCGGGCTCCACGGCTTGTTAGGTGGAAATTCCGGCATGGGCATCGGCTTGTTTGGGAAACCGGGTTTCCACGGATGTGGCTTGAAGATTGGCTCTTGCAGGCTTCTTGTAGCTTCGTCACCGAGATTCTTCATGACGTCATCCGGCTTGCGGTTGATTACTTCGCCCGGCTTGAGAAGGACGCTGCCGTCATCTTGACGCTCAACTGCACGTAGTGACGATTCACCGGTTTTAGGATCGAAGGAAACAGCAGTGTTTCCTTTTTCTCCGTAGACAAGAACGTTGCCTTTACCGTCCATCGACACTTCAACGCCACCGAACATCTCGTTCTTGTTCAGGTTGTCGTTCAGTGCTTTGACGAACTTCTCTAGCTTTGCCGGATCTCCCGAGAGACCTTTCAAGGCTTCACCAAATTTTTTCGTGTCACCGTCGATGAGAGCGTTTTGAAGGTCGGTGATCGTTTTCTTGTCAGCTTCTGGAATGAGGTCGCTCAATTCTTTGCCAAGTTTGTCTTTGGCTTCAGCTCTATCTTCGGGCGTAACGTCAGCTCTCTTGCTGATGCCGATGCCGATAGCAATTGATCCGTCCTTGGTAAGCTCTTGAAGTTTTTCACCGACGTTTCCTTTCGAGATTCCATCGAGGTGTTTGATAGCTTCGCCGCCGATTTCTGCTGCGTTGCCAGCGGAGTTTTTATCGAGAGAATTGACTCCAGTATCACCGGTCGCAGATTTGGCAGCTTGCGACATGTTTTTCATTTCATTCATCGCGGCATCAGACAAACTTTGTCTTGCATCGCGGGCGGTATCATCTGTGCTGTGCGTAGCTTTTCCTACTACTTGTGCTTCAGCTTCTTGGGGGGCATTTTTAGACATTGTTGGGGTTCTCCTCAGCAAGTGCGTTCCTTCCGTGCATTAACTATGCAATTTCCCGAGCTGATAACCAATGTGCGATAATGCAAATCGGCTTGCGCATTTACGCAAAGGACCGAAAGAGGGCAATATGTGGCGGTTTAGAAGGCTGGGAGTAGTTGGAATTTTGGCGTTCGGACTGGCATCAGCGGTTGGTGTTGCTCCGGCGCCAGGTACGGAACTGGATCGTACGCTTGCCCACGCCAGGCTTATCACAGGCGAGGACAGTCGCCATGCTGGCTTGAGTCCGTCGGAACCATCAACTACAGAGTCAAAATACGCGCCGAGTCGTATGGTTGATATACAACATCTGGCGCTCGACATTACTCCGGACTTCGATAAACAAACCATTAAAGGAACTGCCGTCTTTTCCTTCAAACCCATTGGAAAACCTCTTAAGAAGTTCCGCCTGGATGCAGTTGATCTGTCGGTCCACGAACTCACATCCAGCGCCGAGGTCGCGGCATATGATGTGACCGACAAAGAGATCGTCATTTCATTTGTAGACGATATTCCAGTTGGTACTGAAACCAAGCTGACGATCAAATACTCCGCTAAACCTCTATATGGTTTTTATTTCCGCACTCCTGCAAACGGTTATTCGTCTGAGGAATCGCATGCTTTTTCTCAAGGCGAAATGATTGAATCGCGTCACTGGTTCCCCTGTTTTGATCATCCTAACTCGAAGTTCACTTCTGAAATTACCTGTCATGTTCCGGAGGAGATGCTGGTTGCTTCCAACGGGAAAGAGGTATCTAGAAAGTCGGAGTCCAACGGTAATGTCGCCGTGCGCTGGTCGCAAGACAAGCCACATGTGAACTACTTGGTCACCCTGGTCACTGGAAAATTCTCAAAAATTGAAGATAAGTATCGAGATATTCCCCTCTCGTTTTACACGCTGAAATCAGATAACGCAGAGGCTCATGCCGCATTTGCTCCGACTAAAAGCGCAATGGAGTTTTTTGAAAAGGAAACTGGCGTAGACTATCCCTGGGCGCAATACGGTCAGGTTGTGATTCGCGATTACCATTATGGTGGCATGGAGAATACGACCATCTCCACGCTCGGAGAATCCGTTCTTTTCCCGCCTGAGAGTGAAAACGTCTACTCATGGGGCGGTATGTTCAACTCCGATGGTGGTTACATGAGTGAAGCTCTGGTCACGCACGAATTGGCTCATCAATGGTTCGGAGATCTGGTGACGTGTAAAGATTGGAGCCATGCCTGGCTCAATGAGGGGTTCGCGACATACTACTCGATGCTTTTCGCCGCTCACACTCATGGCCACGACGACATGAAGTGGGCATTGCTTCAAAACGCGGACATCGCTCTCAAGTGGAAAGACGATCGACCGATAGTATACCGTCGCTTCAAAGAGCCCGTCGAACAGTTTTCTCACAATCGTGCTTATTCGAAGGCATCATGGGTGGTGCATATGTTGCGCAGCGAGCTGGGTGATGAGCTTTTCAGGCGTTGTGTGAAAACATACTTCGACCGCTTTCAGTATAAAACGGCAACTACCGAAGATCTAAATAGTGTCATTGAGGAGTTGTCCGGGCGATCCTTCGATCAGTTTTTCGACCAGTGGTTGTACAACGCAACCGTGCCAGAGGTCACCGCAAATTTTGAGTGGGACGAACAGGAAAAAATGGCAAAGGTCAGCATCAGTCAAACACAGAAGAGTGGAGAGCAACGACTGAAAATGCAGTTTCCTTTGACACTTGCCTTCAGGACAAAAAGCGGTGTTGTGGAACGCCGCGTTGAAATTAAGGATTTGGACGAGGATTTCTACGTGCCGCTGGCACAGGCACCGGATATAGTGCGCGTCGACCCAAATCTGACGTTGCTTGCCAAAATCAACTTTCGCGTTCCCACCCATATGCTCTACGCGCAGCTGGAAGAGAAAGACGATGCAGTCGGCAGGATACTTGCAGCCGAGCAACTAGGCGAGAAACAAGATGAAACGTCGGTAGCCAAACTGAAGACCGCATTGAACAATGACCAGTTCTATGGAGTCAGGATAAAAGCTGCCGAGGCTCTTAGTAAAATCCATTCGGATGAAGCCCTGGATGCGCTTTACAGCTCCCTGAGTCAGAGCGATGCACGCGCGCGCCTGGCCGTGGTCAAAGCAATCGGTGCATTTTTCAACGAACGTGCCATGAGCGCACTCGTTCACCACATCGATGCTGAGAAGAATCCTGCGATAATCGGCGCCGCACTCTCTGGATTAAGTGCTTATGCCAATCCACAGGTACACGACATTTTGGTTAACTATCTCGGGAGCAGTTCATACCAGAATCGGTTAAGCGTGGCTGCGATACGCGCAATCAAAAATCAGGGCGGCGTATCGTTCATACCGCCACTCAAGGAGATTATCAAACGGCGCTCTTCCGAGTTCCTCCCTTCCACTCTTGCAGAAGGACTTGATGCACTTGCGGTTCTGGCAAGGGACGAAAAACAGAAGGAAGAAGACAGAATCTTTTTTACAAGCTTTCTTGATGACAAACGCACTCGCGTTCAATGTGGAGCGATCCAGGCTCTTGGAACGCTCGGTGACCCCAAAGCTCTTCCAGTTTTGGAGCCGCTTTCATCGTCCTCCAAGATGAATCCTCAGCAAGCCGATGCCGAGCGCGCCGTCGCAGTGATTCGCCAGTGGAATAGACCACACGACAATATCAACGATCTGCGCAATCAAGTTTTGGACCTGCAAAAGACGCAGAATCAGTTGAAAAAGGAACTTACGGACCTTCGCAAGAGGTTCAAAGTCAATGATGAGCGCAAGGCGAGCCGTGATACCGCAGACGGTGCAAAGGCTGAGCAAAGGGGAAAGCAGACCAAACTATCCGGGACGGAAGCAAAATCGGGTGGGAGCAGATCTCAAAGCCTGGAAGACAGATCGAAACCATTTCGATCGACGACTGGACCCTCTGTAACTCAGCCGAACGCACCCCGAACACAGGCGAAATTGAAGCCTACTTCAACGCACTAGTCAGAATATTCGAGAGATAGTTTGCCGCAAAGATCAACACAGTGCATCCTAAAATCGCAAACAACAATGTGAAGCCGAGCACCCGTTTTAAATGTTCTTGCTTCTGATCTTCGAGATAACTCACGCCGCTTCTCCAAAGGCCTACAAGACAATCTTATCAGGAGAAACTGACGACCAACATTCAGTCCTGGCCAAAACAAAAGCCGGACATTGCTGCCCGGCTTCGATGGTTGTGCGTTCTACAAGAGAGAAACTTACTTGGTTTTCCGAACTCCGTCGATCACCAGCGAAAGTTCAATCTTATTGGCGGCGCCTCCCTGCGCCTGACTCTGCTCTTCGTAGCTCGCCAGTTGAACCTCTTCTACCTCATTTTTCTTCGCAGAAACCGAGACTTTTCGACCGAAGAAGGCCTGAGAGTTGTTGACCAGCTCGCGATACTTTTCTGGTGTCATTTCTGCTGCGCGAAACGGACTGGACGGTACGGGTGCCATGGCCACAGAAATCGGCGAATTGTCGCTTTCTATTGGATAGGCGTATACAAAGATTTTCTCGTTGGATGGCTTCGAAGTGGGGTTAGAGGCCGTAAAGTCAAATTTAAACCCCTCGCCGCCAACCTCGATGGTCTGTCCCGCCTTTACGAGCGGACTTGCCTGATATTCATTGGGAAATAGCTGGGTAAGCTGTTCGCCGTCGTAGTTGAAGATCATCAAGTTGCAGTCTTTGTTCGCCGCGACATTTACCTGGAGTTTCTCTCCGTTGGAGTAATGAGGCTTATTTCCAGACTTGTTGAGCCAGGCTGTGACAATCTGATCGCCGGAAACGGAAGGCGCGACGATGATGCTTTTATGAGATTTGGTCGCGATAGTCTCGCTGTGCTTCGGTGTCACCTTGGCGGTTTCATTGTGTGTTTTCACTTTCAGTGGCTCGGGACTGGATTTGATCACAACAGGAGTTGTCGCGACCGGTGTCTTTGTGGTTTTCACCACCGCCTGCTTCTTCTCAGAGGTCGGTGACTTCGCGGCCTTGGTTTGAACACTCGTCTTGGAGGGCGGCTTGATCAACAGACTATGATCCGGCTGCTCCTTCGGTTTTTCCTTCTTCGTGTCTATTACGAGACCGCGCGTAAACGTCTGGTTGCCGGCGGTGCTGACCCTTTTAATCGTGCCAACCGGTTTGCCTTTGATTTCTGCAGTAGTTGCTTTCGCGGCAGGTTTGGCGGGCTTGCCGATCTCGGTGATGATAATGCCGCGATCCTGCCCGATCTTCTTTGTGTCCTCTGCTGAAGGCTCTTCTGGTTCCTTCGCCACCTCAGATGTCTGGGCTGGCTCGTCCTTCGCTACATCCTTAACGACGGTTGCCGCAGGAGTTGCTGCTGCGGTCTCAGTATCCGCTGCCAACGATGGAGTCGCTACACACGATGCGATCAACAGCGTTGTTGAAAGCATAAGGTTTGCCCCTTTCGTGTTCATGGTAAATCGCCTCTTGCTGTGAATCATCTGACCTGAAACGCCCTATGTGAATAGATACGGGGCGCCTGAAAATTTTAGGGAGGGATACCGGATTTATTTTTTGCTCAAACTAGCTTTCTGGAGCGGAAACTGGAGCCTTGATCTCCTGATGGAGAATTTGAGCAGGGTTCTGTTCTTTTAGTTTAGCTATTCTTTCCAATAAAACCTTAGGTCCGAACGGCAAAACATAAGTATTTTCATCCGGCTTCTCATTGTCCTTGACCGGTGGGCTCTCAGTATTGAGCGCGACTATGTGAAAAACTCCACCCTCTTGAGGGTCTACTTGAATGGGGTTCTTGCCGTAACTGTCGATCACGATATGCTGACCGCTACGTGCGCCACCGTGCTCGGTGCGCATCAAAGGCGGCGGATACAGCTGCAGCGCCAGAGTATTATCAACATAATAGACGTATATAAAACAATTGACCTTTGGTGTGAGCGTCATTGAGAGTTCCTGGTGGAACTTGTATTTGTCGGTCGGATTGTCGAAAGCCACGTCAACCAGAAACTCGGGCTTCTGGGTAACGGCCCACTGGTCCTTATATTGATAGGCGAAGATGCCCAGGGTCAGGAAACCGCATGTGATAAACGCGATAATTGCTGGAACCAGAGAGCCCAGACCAGGCGTGTGAGTCTCAGCCGTTTCCGCTACGCCCAGAGCCATCAGCGCATCAACCGAAAGCGCCATTCGAATCGATGTCGTCGGAAGGTTCAATCCGGGTAGGGTTGCGGTGTCTCCGCAATGTATCGCTACGACGGATTCGCCGTCGAACAAAGCCGTGCCGGAGTCTCCGGGCGCAAGGGCCAGATCGTGCAGAAGATGAAAACGGTCGTTCCGTTTAAGCGGACCCAGATAACTGCCTATCTGAGCAAGCGGAGATAGGGATGTCGTGTAGACACCCAGATGCGACGGATAACGAATTGCCGACAAGGTCGCATGTGTATCGACTTCTTTGTCGTAAAGAACAGGCAGAGTGCGAGTGGTGGACTCCGGTTCAATCAGGTCGATGGTGAGCGCAGCCACATCGAACTTGACCAGGTCGCCTTCGTGTCTTTGAAAACTTGGATGAAGCTTAATGTCTTTTATTACATACCGGTTGCCCGAAGCCGGAAATTTTACGGTTAAGGCACCGGGAGAGCGCACGAATTGGTCAACCACGTGACCGCAGGTGATGAGCGTATTCGGGGCCGCAATCCATGCTTGACCCAAAACCTCGTCCTTGTCGCCCTTTGCCAGTACTATGTGCGCCAGCGCTCCGCCGAAGATGTCGGGGTCGCGCGGGAGGCGGCGAAGTTTATTATTAGTCTGTTGCGGCACTTGATTTCCTTTCTATGACTCAAATGCTTGATGATCATTTACCATGTTATCGCAGCCCTCGAGTGTCCAAAATTGCAGCCTATAAAAAGATACGGTTTCTGCTAAATTCACAGAAGATGGAAAAGGAAACCGAAAAAACAGTATCAGAGAAAAAAAAGCGGAAAGGAAACATCCTTTTCCTCATGGCTTCCTATGTGTGGTTGCCTGTTTCGTTCATCTTGCCGTTCTTATTCACTCACCATATGGCATCTCAGAATTATGTTGCTGATATGCCCGGCCGCAGTAAGTTTACACAAAGTCCGGCTCAATGGCGAGTGGACGAGGCCCGTTCCGAAGCCCTTCGCTCGGGCGTTCTCGGTATGGTCGTCGCTCTCACAATCCTGTTTTTATGGCGACTGGACAAGGTTATCGTCAAGGACCGCCGTGAGTTGAACAATACCTGGATGGTTGTAGTGCTCGGGTGTTTTGCCGTACTCCTCTGGACTGTCTGGACTTGTGCAGGACATCTGGTCCTGCGAGCCTCTGATGAGATCAACTCGGCGCCTGCGCAGCTTCCCGGGTTGGACAGCGGCAATTAACATTTTTTTCTAAACCGATATCGGTTTAGGATCTGATAGTTGATTGAAAGCGGAAGATGTTTGAGGGATGTGACTATTAGCCCTCAAATCATTAATGTTGGCACCGAAATCCGATATTATTAGTGACCAATCCCAGCCTTTAGATGTCAGTGCTTTCTAGTAAAACCAAGCTCGAGGAAATTCTCGCTGTTGCTCCTGAGTGGCAGACGACTCTGGATAGGCTGTCCGGCGAGGCTGTTGCAGCCGGCAAGGATAAAAATATTGCGCCTGTTGAGCTCTTTCAGGGCGTTGGCGCCAAGGCCATTTACTCGAAGCTCTTGACGCTGGGTCCTGGAACCGACAAATTCGTTGGTTTGGTCAAGGATTGCTACTATCAGCCGCTGTTCGCCAGAATGCTGGAGTGTAATCAAAATCTGCGTCGCTTCTGGTTTCAGCGCCGTGTGGCTCCCAGCGATCAAAAACACGAAGCTATTTCGATGTCGGTGGAACTGGCTCAGAAACTGGAACAAGCGTTGTTGAAACAGCTGAAGCTTGGGCAGGATGATGGCTTCAAAGTCTTGCTACCTGCTTACGCCCAACGTTCCGTTCACAACGCAGTTGTCGACCACGTCCGCAACGAGTGGCAGTGGGAGAAAGACACTCTGCAGGACGTCAATCTCGACCCCGAGCAGATCGATCCGCGCGCCAACGTTGCTGAGGACCCGAAATACTCTCCGGAGAATCAAGCCCTATCCGGAGAGCAAGTTGGACAGCTTAATCAGCTTCGTCAGAGACTTTCGACGATGTTGAACGACAGGCGATTTGCTCAAGAACCGCTTGTTGTGGTCGATTGTATGTTCGGAATGGGACTGACCGAGCATTCGAAAGTGGGAACCGAGATGACCATGCGCGAAACCTGCGATGTCCTTGAAATCAAAGGTGAGACGCAGGCGCGAAAAATCGCTCGCTGTCAGGTTCTTCTCGACAAGGGTCTTGATATGATCCGAGACATGATTCGCCTCGATATGCCTGGAGTTGCGCAATCCTGGCAGGCTGACATAAACGTTAATTCGGCATCGCGCCGTGAACTCAATCATCATCTTGGTCTGACCGAAGGCGAAGTCGATAGGCTCATTGCCGGGCGGCAGTACTACAGCATGGACGAGATGGTCGACCGTCGCGTTCTTCAAGCTCACCGTCTGGGCGAAATCGCCGAAAAGGGTGCTGTGGCAGCGTTTGTGCCGGTGGACCTCAATGCGGCGACCAGGCGCGACCTCGTGGACATCCTCGGCTGCGACAAGGATGTGGCAAAGAAGCTGGTCGATCTGCGACCGTTTTGCAGTATGAACGATATCGTCGAGCAAAAGCTGCTCGATAAAAAGGACCTTGAGAAGCTTGTAAACAATGGCGCCGTGCTGAAAGCTGTTGCAAAGGAAGGCGACCGTTTAAACCTTAATAATGCGGACCAAACCCAACTGAGCGCCCTGGGCTTGACTCAGGACGTTACGGCGCGCTTCCTCAGAGCCCGTCCATTCCTGACCTGGCACGAGTTAGAGGATTTTCTCTGCATTGATCCGGAGACCTTCCGATCTATCCGGGAAAAATCTTGTTTAACAATTTCGCCGCACTAATTTTCCAGACTATTCAGTAGACAGTCATTGTAAAACGACTGGAAAGCCCACCGGCATTAGAAAAGGTGAGAGTCATGAGTAATCGAGTTGAATTTAGCCCTGAGATAGTCAGACTGGCTCAGGCGCGAGCCCAGGAAAGTGGCTCGAATCTGGCTAATGAACTTGCCAGATTAGCCGTGGAAGAGGTCATCATGAATGCTGACCCGGAACTCGACCTGGTTATCGAGTCTGAAAACGCGTTGAGCTCCATCGACTCCGTTGTCGCCGCCGTCGGTGCTAACGATGTCGTGGTGAATGGTCGCCATATAGATGTACGTGCCATCGATGAAGACGGTTATGTGGAAGTGTCTAAGGCTCTTGTTGGAACACCGGCACTATCATCGGGAACGCTTGTGGTTGCACTCGACGGTCGTACGGGCGCGAAGGTGGTAGCACATGTTAAAGCCGGAAGCTGGTTGAATGCCGAACAGGGCACCAGCGATACCGAGCCGGTGCGAGTCGATGTCGAGCAAGCCGATGATTTCGATGCGGTTGCCACCATCAGTGGTATCTGTCAGCGTGTGCATATTCCGCTCGATAAAACTAAGCTCCCGGAAACAAGCGACCTCGAGAAATTTCTCAATCACCCGAGTTCGATGATTTTGGCGCGTCAAAAGCAGATGGTCACGGCGCTTTGTGCGAAGAGTGAGCTGAGAGAGATAGCTCGCGAAATCAAAGTCGACCTTTCCCGCGGTGTCGTAAACAGGATGCTGCGTGCCGAATCTACCTGGAATCGCCGCACGGAAGAAGTGGTCGACAAATTAGCTCCTAAATTCAAATCGTTGACTCGCGAAGAATTGAAAAAGCATGTCACCATGACAGGTGAAGAATTGGGAGGTCAGCCTGAAGCACCGGCATTTAGAAAAGCACTTCTGAAGCGCGTCTCGGCCGACGAGCTCTCGGTTCGCCTTGGCGGCACAGCAGCCAGTAAGGTACGAAGCTTGTACGAACAGATCATCAGCGGTAAATCTGCAAGCGAGGCAGTTAAGTCGATTATTAAAAACAACGTTGCTGTTGACCTGGCTTCGGCAATCAAAGCCAAGCGTGGCAAAGTCGAAGGCTTCTTCGCCGCAACGGCGGAGGAAATTGGAGCGGCATTCCAACAACTCGCGTTGCAACCGGCTTATGCGACTCACAGCAGTAAAGATGAAGGCATCGATTCAATCAACGAAGCACTCGTCTTACTCGAAGCCGGTGATGTCGCTGAAAGCGTCAGAGCCATGGAAAATGAGCTGATTGAGAGCTGATAATCAGGCTCGTCCGAGAAGGTATTGGGCGTAGTACCGCATGTGGTGCTACGCCTGATTTCTGATGCGGTCTCTTATGTTTGACTCCGGAAATCTTTTAAGGTGGAGACGTGAGCGAAATCTGTTTCAAGCGATATCTGTGCACGGCTTTGCCAAGTGGGTTATCCTTAACTGTGCGGGGCTGACGCGGTGCGTTGCCATTAAGTGGCAATCGGAGCAAATTCCTGCTTCAATAGCCTTAACCGCTTGCTGGGAGAAACATCGCGCTCTCTTGCCGGTTGCGAAGAGTGAATCGCTGAGTTTGGAGAAGAAAGGAATCATATGAAATCAACGACCTTGAGTCGGGTCCTTTGCAGTCTTATCGTTCTGTTGTCAGGAATCTCTCTCCCCTCACAGGGTGCAACCTCTGAGTCCGGTCAGAAATCCGAGTCCAGCCAAAAAACTGACGGTCAGAAAAACGAATCCGCTCAGAAGGTTGTGCTTGACTCCATGCACAAAGAATTGGATCGCTCTTTTGAGAAGCTCAAGAAAGCTGGTGATGCGCCGGTTTACTATCTCGGCTACCGGCTCTATGACGTCGATTCGCTCTATATATCAGGCGAGTATGGTGCGCTCACTCGCAACGTCGTGCCTGACCATGACCGCATCTTGAACGTTGATCTTCGGGTCGGATCTCCGAAAATCGATAATACGCACCGGTCCCGTGATTCGGACGCATTCAGTGTCGTGAGAAGTTCAGCCGGCTCGTCGCGACTGTTTGTTCCACTCGAGAATAACGAACTTGCCCTTCGTCAGGCAATCTGGTTAGAAACCGACGACGCTTTCAAACAAGCTCAACAACAGTTTGCTCGCGTTCAAGCCGGGAAGGAAGTCAACGTTACTGAAGAGGATAGCTCGGACGATTTTTCCACGGAGGCTGCGCAAAAATTCACGGTTGAACCCAAAGCTTTCGATGTCGATCAAGAGAAGTGGAAGGTTATTGTCAAGCGGCTGTCCGCGATCTATAAAAATTACCCTGAGATTTACGATTCGTCAGTCATCTTCACTGCAAAACTGACCAAGCGCTACCTGGTCAATAACGAAGGTTCGGAGATTGCTGATTCACGAACAGACTATCGCCTTTACACAATGGCTCAGGCCAGGGCAGAGGACGGTATGGACATGTGGCTATATGATGATGTGGCTGCAGTCAAACTGGATGAGATGCCTTCAGAAGAAGAGCTCACAAAGCTCATCAACGGCGTCGCGGATAATCTGGTGAAGCTAAGCAAGGCGCCTAAGGCCGATCCCTATGTCGGTCCTGCCATCCTGCGCAGCAAAGCTGCCGGAGTGTTCTTCCACGAAGTTTTCGGTCACCGAATGGAAGGTCACAGGCAAAAGGATGAGAAAGAGGGCCGCACATTCACAAAACAAATGAATCACGAGGTTATGCCGGAGTTCATTAGCGTTCTCGACGATCCGACGCTGAAAACGCTCGGCAATATACACCTTAATGGCTTCTACGAATACGATGACGAAGGTGTTCCAGCCCAGAAAGTCACGCTCGTCGATAAGGGCGTGCTCAAATCATTTTTGATGTCACGCTCGCCGGTCGAAGGTTTCCCAAAATCAAACGGCCACGGACGTTGCGATCCGAAATACAATCCGGTCGCTCGCATGGGCAATTTGATGGTTAAGTCCGAGAAAACCGTTCCATATGAAGACCTCCGCCAGATGCTCATTGACGAGTTGAAAAAACAGAAAAAGAGTTACGGACTGGTGTTTGATGATATCGCCGGTGGTTTCACGACAACGTCCACTCGAGCAGGTCAGATGTATAGCTTGCAGCCACTGATTGTGACCAAAGTATTTGCGGATGGCAGACCGGATCAGCTTGTGCGCGGGGTTAAAATTGTGGGGACGCCACTCACTGCTCTCGAGAAAATAATTTGCGCTGCCGACGATGATGGAACGTTTAACGGCATCTGCGGCGCTGAATCGGGCAGCGTTCCAGTTTCAGCCTCTTCGCCCAGCCTTCTGGTCGGTGCGATTGAAGTTGAACTGAAAGAGAAACGCGCGGACAAGCCCCCAATTCTTCCTCCTCCGTTGCTGGACAAGTCGGAGGACAAGAAGTGATGCTTAAATTCAAACTGTTGATGAGCGATAAAAAGTTTCAATTAAATTCCAAGGAGACAGGCTTGTCTGAACTTACTTCGAAACCTAAGAGCGCATTGAAGTCTTCTTTTGCATTTATGCTCGTCGCCGCAGTGGCGTTCTCCACCTGCGTCACGCCAGCGTTAGCAAAGGATAAGAAGAAGAAAGATGCGGCCGAGTCTGCCATCGCCCGTGATACCGTCGATAACAAGCCGAAAGTATTAAAAGAGGAAAACGGCAAAATATATCTGTCGAAGAATGAAAACGACGTTCTCTTCGACGCGCTTACGGACGAGATGAAGCGCTCGGCTGAGAGGTTGAAACTGGGTACGCATGGACTGCCGTACTTCGTTCAATACAAAGTTCTTGAAACCGAGATGCTCTATTTGAGCGCCAGTTGCGGCGCACTGACTTCTGAGAACAACACCCACTACAGACGACTCTACACTGATATTCGGGTTGGCGACTACGACCTCGACAGCTCGAAAGATTCGGGCTCGATGAGTTCTCTGTTTGGACGCCTCTCAGGCAGCGGCAAAGAACTTCCGGTTGAAGACGATTATGAAGCATTGCGGCATGAAATCTGGCTCGCCAGTGATAGCAACTATAAAGACGCTATTGAGGGTTACGAAGATAAGAAGGCGCGCTTGAGAGCGAAACCGGAAACGGATCGCCTTGGTGATATGACTAAGGAAACTCCTGTCGTTTTTATAAAACCCGCTCTAAAGCTCAAGGTCGACGAGGATAAGTGGAAGAAAGTCACCAAAGACCTGTCTTCGATTTTCTTGAAATATCCGGAAATTGATAATGCGGTAGTTCACTTCAGCTCTCAGGTTTCTAACGCCTGGCTCGTCAACAACGAAGGTTTCAAACATAGAGATGGGCATGTACAGACGCTTTTGTCAGTGCTAGCGAAAATTCGGAGCAAAGACGGGCAGACTTATGCGGACGTTGAAATCGTAGCGGCTGAGAGACCCGAGGAGATGCCTGATTATGCGGCTCTGGAAGCGCGTGTCGATAAGCTCATTAAGCGGTTGAAACGCACAGCAGAAGCGCCTCTCGTCACTAATTACACTGGACCGATGTTGTTTGAGCCCGAAGCCTCGTCGTCTCTTATGCACTCAGCTCTGACGAAACTGCTTGGTGGCGCACATGATGTCAGCGGCAGCAGCTGGGGCGGCGACCATCCTCTCAAGAACAAGCTCGGCCAGCGAGTCGGCGCCCGGATTATTACCGTAGTTGACGATCCATATGCGACTGAGTTTAAAGGGAAGAAGCTGTTTGGAAACTATGAAGTTGATGACGACGGCGTACCCGCTGAGAAACTGACCCTGGTCGAAAAGGGCGTGTTAAAGACGCTCTGTGCCAGTCGCAAACCGACGCGCGGCGTGGCAAAGAGCAACGGGCACTCAGGCGATGGCACGGGCACCGTGAGTATTTTGTTCGTGTCGACGGAACCGTCGATGAACCCGAAACAGATGAAGAAGAAGCTCATCGAGCTTGGGAAGGAACAAGGGTATGACGATGTCTACATCGTTCGTTCCGTAGCTCGGCTGCCTACCTGGATGTTGAGCCTTGGTTCCACTATCTCCAGTATCTTTTCCAGCTTCGGTGGCGGTTTATCCCTTTACCCAACCGAGATCTACCGCGTGTCGGTGAAAAATGGCAAAGAGGAGCTCGTTCGTGGAGCTACCGTTAGCGTGCAGCCTGCCGATGTTCTGCGCGAGCTGGTTGCAGGTGGTTCAGACGTGACAGCATCTCTAGTGGCTCAAGGACCGACGTCCGCCACAAGCATCGTCACTCCTTCCATCATTCTGCGTGACGTAGACATCAAGGAGCCGTCCAAAGCGTCTGAGAAATTGCCGGTCGTTCCCAGTCCGGTGAAGGAACAGCAGCAAGAAGTGAAGGAAGATGTCAAATCAGTGGAATAACCATTGAAGGTTCAGCCCTCAGGCAGACACGCTGATAATCGGAGGATAACGTCGAACCGGTCGATATTAAGCCGTTTGCGGTTTTTTGACAGGTTCAATACTGTAAAATCGCGGTATGGTAAGCGAAACGCCTGTTTCTTACATTCAGTGCCCCTCCTGTCTCAGACGCAATCACGCTGAGATGCACTTCTGCATCTATTGCGGTGCAGGCGTCACTCCAGAGGCTGAAAGAAAGCGGACCCAGAACCCTCTGAGCTGGAGGAGCTGCATCCGCTGTGGTCAGACTGATGAGCTAAACCAAAATTTCTGCATCTTCTGCAGCGGAAAGATTGTTGTGCCTGGGGAAGCTCCTGCGGACACGAATGCTTATCGCAAGTTTAGCTGGGAGTTGGAACAGATCGATGCCGCCAAGGTCATGGATCAGGCAGAGCCAAAGGTTTCCAGGCCATCTCCAGTCGCAAAGCTGAAACCCAGGCGCAAACAAAAGAACAGCAAGGCTGTTCTGCTCACGGTTTTGCTCGGTGCGATGGGCGTGATGACTGGAGCCGCATTCGCGTTCCTGGTCGGCCAGGCTGGGTTAGAGCGCATCGTACTACAGTCGACGTCATGGCAAAACAAGCATCTGGTCGTCTACACGAACGTTCCATACGCCACGCTTATGATCGAAGACAGCAAAAAGCAAGTCTATACACTCACCCAGACTGGAGCCGACGGCGCCCTGACCATAGCGGAGATGCCGCCGGGGCAGTACACGCTGTACGTGGGAGCACAGGGCCACTCGGGTGTGAAAACATCTTTCCCGATTCAGGAGCACAGAACGACGGTTTTGGGTTTCCCCAGCCGGATCGATTTGCCCAAGAAAGCGCGATAAACTATCGATTGTGACAGCCGGCTTTCGTTCCGGTTGACGCAACATTGAAGTGGGAATACGGAATCTGTATACTTTTCGGGTATTTGAGCGGGTGTTATGACAGCAGGTGAAGCTACAAAGACATGCCCATCGTGCGGGAAACATTCTCCGCACGACGCACGCTTTTGCGGATTCGACGGCACATTGCTGGACCAGCCGCAGAATACCCAGGGACCAGAAAAAGTATGCCCCAAGTGTCAGCGCGTCTACCCTCCGTATGCTGTTTTCTGCCCGATTGAAGGTTCTGCTCTCAATACGTCGACCGCAGCTCCGCAGGCTAATAAACCCCACATTCAGGTCGCGGCTGATGGGAAACCGTATTTGCAGTCCGCTCCTCTGGGCAAGGACAAGGACGTTGATTTCGACCGGCACGATACCGCCCTCATGGATGGTGTGGGCTTCGGACAGTCGCTGCACGACGGCGATGCCGCTATTAATCCCAATTTGAATCCGCAAAACCCAAACGCCTCTCACGTCAATTTGCAGGCGCAAAATCCAAATGCCTCGCAATCGCAGTTGCCGGCTCAGCAACCACCGCAACAGCAGCAGCAACCTGCGCAGCCGCCTGCTGACCCCTACAACGAAGCGCTTGTCGCGACCGGTGGATACACAACCAGTCTTATCGGCAAAACGATCGACAACAAATACCTCATCCAATCGATGCTTGGTGAGGGTGGTATGGCGGTTGTTTACAAAGCGCACCATACGATCATGGAACGCACCGTCGTTATCAAAGTTATGCACGGTTGGTTGCTGTCCAATGAGAAGTCGATTGAGCGATTCCAGCGCGAATGCAAGGTTACAGCCAAACTCAGCCATCCCAATATTGTCACCGTATTTGATGTCGGAACCCTGGGCGGTAAGGCACCATATCTGGTGATGGAGTTCATCAAAGGAGAGGCTCTGGCTGACAAGATTCATCGCCAGGGCGCTTTGCCGTTTACCACCACAGCGAACATCATTATTCAAATGTGCCGTGGTCTACAGGAAGCACATAACTTTGGTGTAATTCACCGCGACTTGAAGCCGGATAATGTTTTACTTCAAGACAAGTCGGACAGACCCGATTGGGTGAAGATCGTGGACTTCGGAATTTCCCACATCGTTCATGAAAGCGGAAAACGGCTCACCAAGACCGGCCGCATGGTTGGAACTCCGGAATATATTGCGCCCGAGCAATTGAAGGACCGGCCGATGGACATTAGAACAGACCTCTACGCTCTAGGCATCATGATCTACGAGATGCTGACCGGTCATGTACCGTTCGAAGGTGATAGCGCCGAGGCAATTCTGATGAAACATCTCATGGACGATCCTCCGCCTATGAGCAAGTATAAGCCGGAGTTCAAAGATGGGACGCCTTTCGATCACATAGTGATGAAGTTGTTGAATAAAGAACCCGATTTGCGTTATCAAACAGCTACGGAACTCCGGCTGGATGTCGAGCAAGCACAATCACAGATAATCTTTAAACGTTAGAAACTGTTTCTGCGAGCGGCGGAACGCTGTTTAGTTAAACAGTGGCACTGATCTTTCTATTTAATAGATCGTACAATGTATGTCCTGTATGCGGTCACATCATTCGAGTGTGGCTGACAGCTGAGACGATGCAGATGAGGATATCGACGTGATTGCCAATCGCAGTAATCGATTTTGGGCTTCTTCAGTGAGTTTGTCTCTGGCGGTGGTTCTCGCTTGCGGAATCGATGCGTCAGGTTTTGAACTTGGTCCAACGGTTTCTGACATCAGCAAGGTCTATAAAGCTCTTGATGCGGCTCGGAAAAAAGGCGATAAGGCCGAACAGGCCAATTTGTTGTATACCCTTGGTGATCTGGAATTACAAAAGGGCAACAGCGAAAAAGCAGAAGAGCTTCTGCGAGAGTCGCTGAAACTGGACGAGGAAGCCGGTACTGGAGTTACAAAAAACTCAGGCGGAAAATTTTCGCCGTCGGTTCACACTCGTATCGCGCTTGCGGCTGTGGCTATTAAACTCGGACGCGCTGAAGAGGCTCTCAAACTCTATGAAGAAGCCGCTGTCAATGCGGAAAAGCTAAATCTCGAAGAAGAGTCGATCACGATTAACAAGCAACTAGGAAGCGTTTATTTAAACGCGCGCGAGTTTGGCAAAGCCGAAGCCAGTCTCAATAAAGCTAAGCTGGCAGCCGAAAAAGGCGGACACAAGGATATCCAAATGTCTGTGCTTTCAGAGCTTGCATCGCTTGCCCGTTATAAACGTAATTTCGAACTGGCAATCGAATATTTGAAACAAGCAGTCGCACTGGTAGACGATCAAACTGATGAACTGGACGAAGGGCGTATCCTGACTGAACTTGGACGAACCTACGCAGACATGGGCTTGAATGACAAGGCCGTCGAGTACTACGAAAAGTCTAGCAAGGTTTACTCCAGTGGCGGCGATCGAGTCGCTGAGGCGGAAGTTCTTATCTCGATGGCCGAACTCGACCTTTCAAATCGTAAACCGGATGAAGCACTTGCGAGATTGAAAAACGCTTTGAGCTCTCTCGAAGGAGAAGATGCACCTAAAATTCTTGCTCGATGCTACACGCGTATCGGCTCTGCTCAAGCGGATACAGGCTTGATGGAAGAAGCTTTGAAGAGTCACAAGAGTGCTGAGAAGTTAGCTGCAAAATGTAAGAGTGAAGAGGAAGAGTGTCTGGCGATCACCGAGCAAGGCTACGATTATCTGCTGGAGGGTAAGTCGGAAAAGGCTCTGGGAGAGTTTCTCCGCGCGCAAAAGTATATTGAGAAGCATCCGAATCTCCGGCAATCTGAACGTGCCGATGTTCTCAAATACTGCGCCATGGGTTACAGAAACGTCGGTCAACCGAAGACTGCTATTCGCTACTATTTGGAAGCGACGCAGTTGTACAAGAAAGCCGGCAAGTTCCTCGACGAAGCACTGGTGCTGGACTCTATTGCTGTTGCCTATCTTGACCAGGGGTCTTCTGCACTGTTTGAAAAATATCACGGACAGGCGAAAGAAGTTTTTCAAACTGCCGTTGGTAAATCGGCGAGCAACAGTGATAAACGAGCGCAAGCAACCATGTCTTACAACTATGGACAGTACTGCGTCATGAAAAGCATGTATGCCGATGCAATCGAGGCTTATGAACAAGCGCTGAACACATCTCAGTCGATCAGCGATACGCTAGGCCAGTGTCAAGCTCTTCGCGGGTTGGGCATGACCTATTTGCTTCTCGGTCAAAACCAGAAGTCGCGCGAGAAATTTGAAGCCGCTTCCACCATCGCCGATAAGGTTACGAATATTGAGAGCCAATGGGACTGTGCCGCTGGTCTAGGCAAGGTTTATATGAAACTAGGGGACCAGCAAAATGCCGAAAAGATGCTACTGAAGGCGGTATCACTTGCTGATAAGGAAAGAAGAAATCTATCTCGTGATAGTTTTAAAACTGCGGCGCTCGACTTGCGCGAAGATTGTTTTTTCGACCTTGTTGAATTGATGATCAACAACAAGCGTTACGACCAGGCACTTGAGTATGCTGAGAAAGGTCGAGCTCGTGCGTTTCTCGACATGCTCGAGGGGCGTAAGCAAACCAGCTACGGCCAGCGCAAGATTGCTTTGTCTGCTCCTGATTTGCTGGATGAAGCCGGACTGACTCCCCTTGCCGCGCCGGAAGAAAAGCCGGTACAAATTGCAATGGCTAATGTGCCAAGCGGAACTTTTCGTGGAGTGCAAGTCTCGCCGAAAAGCCCTACAACAGTGGTCGAAGCCACCGTGCTTTCCGCTGCTAACGCTAAGCCTCCGGACTTGCAAGAAATTAAATCGCTGATCAAGGGATGCAATACCTGGGTGGTTGAGTATCTCGCGATGCCGGAAAAGGTAATTGTGTTCGTGGTGAAACCGGACGGCGAAATCGCTGATGTGAAGATAATCTCTGAGAAGATCGATACGGTTAAAAACCTGATTCGAGAGACCCATAAGACCATAACCACATCACCGAAAGGCATGGATGAAGTTCACGCCTTGAACAAAGCTCGCCAGGAAAATCTTCGGGCGTTGCACAAAATGCTGGTTGAGCCGATCGAAGCTCTGCTGCCCAAGGACGAAAACCAGGTTGTTACGATCGTTCCACACGGCTCTCTGTTTAGTGTCCCGTTCGCTGCTCTGGTGAATGGAAACGGCAAATATATGATTGAGCAGCACACGCTTGCATACCTTCCGGCAATTGGCGTATTGCGCGCCACTCAGTCCGTTGAGAACCAGACGAAGGGCGAGAAAAATTCTCTGCTTGCGTTTGGTAATCCCATTACTGAAATGAATAAATTCCTTGGCAAATTGCCTTATGCAGAAAAAGAGGTCAAGAAAGTTTCTTCCTTGTTTGACCAAAGCAGCGTTGCAGTAGAGGTCGGTGGCGCGGCAACAAAGTCTAAATTCCGTGAATTGGCGCCGAAGTACAGTTACATACATCTGGCGACGCACGGATTGGTTAACCAGGATCAACCGATGGATTCTGCGGTGGTGCTGGCACCAGAAGCGGGCGATGATGGTTTACTTACAGTGAAAGACATTCTTCAGCTGCCACAGTTAAAAGCTAAAATGATCGTTCTTTCCGCGTGCCAAACCGGTCAAGGCAAAATCACCGGTGATGGTGTCGTCGGTTTATCGCGAGCTTTTGTGATTGCAGGAACTCCGTCCGTTCTCGTGTCGCTCTGGAGCGTAGATGACGTGATGACCGAGTATCAGATGGAGTCGCTCTATTACGAGCTTTTGAAAGGGGCCAACAAAGCTCAGTCGTTGCGTAAAGCTCAAATTAAAACGATAAACTTTCTGGAGAAAGGTTCCTCAGGGCGCGATTCCGATAAGCCAGTTAAACAGGAAGATCGCGCAAATCCTAGATACTGGGCGGCATTCCAAATGATCGGCGAATACAATTAGTTTGTTCTAGAGCGTTGAACGTTATTGCTTAAGATTGTCGATACCATGTTTTGGGGATTGGTATTTGAAGACTTGCTTGTCCAGCAACTCGAAGATTTCTGGTTTGATTTTGAGGTCACTGCCGAAGGGCTGACTGTAAGCGGCTAGCAGCCAGATGTTTAAGCCTAAGCTGATTGCAATTAAAGCGGTGAGCATAGTATGCAACCGTCCCATCTTCGACGTGAAGAAGTAGGTGAATATGATCGTGATAGCTGAACCGAAAAATATAGCGATCCAGAGAACCGGAGAGATCTGCGCTCGGCATGCCACGCTTCGGGCGCGTCTTGTTTCCCCGAGTATTTTGGCTGACTCCAACATTGATGCTTGCAAATTATTTTCACGATCATTTTCAGGCATTACCTGGACGCAAGCCGACCAGAGCTTGCCATAGACGTCCCAGCAATGAGGAGCCATTTCCATTCGGTCCATCGCTGCCCATTCCGTGCTAATTACGCAGTGATTGTAGTCTGCACACATATCTTGAATATTCTTTCGAGCAGAAGGGCTCAGTCCTTCTGCCAGGCGATGAATATTTGCCAGTGCGTTGGCTTCGGTTGACACTTGCACATTGACTTCGTGGTATGACTCGATTGCGTTTGCTACCAGCAGTCCGAGCAGAAGCGAGAACAAAGTGCCAACAACACCGAGCATCGCCTCTACCATGCCCTGGCTTGGTTCAAGATTGTCTTGCTTCACCATTTTGTGAGTGAAGACTTGACCCACGACGGCAATCAACACCAGGACCGCTATGATGATGAGTGCTAGTGTCATGTTCTATTCTTGCGCCTGCTGTTTATTTTTCGGCTAACTTAACCGGGTAGATTACTGGTTTGGCAACCCACGCGCGTATGCCACCAAAGACCCGTGTGTTCACACCTGCATAACCGGGGCTGCTGTTTGCGCCCATGTTGAAGATTTGCTGGCAACGGATGTATGGCTCTATGGGCAGTGGCATCTTCGGCAGGCGGTATGCAACTTCTTCTGTCAGAATGATGACCTGGTTGTTGTGACCTTGTCTTAGATTCGAGTTCCCGAAGTTGTTGTTGAGCGTGAAGTCTCCGAGGAACTGCCAGCGGTTTTTGTTATGAACGGCGCCGAATGAATAGAACTGGTCGCCCTCTTGGAACTGGCTGAGCACCTCGCGAAAGCGAATCTGACCAAGCACTGTTCCATAGACTCTCGTTCCCAAGCCCACGTTTCTTATGACTGAAACAGAGGGGAGCAAATCGTTGAAGAACTGCGCGGAGAACTCGTCCGGCGTTGTGAACAAGGCACGAGCGAAGAAACTTCCTGTGACCTGCCACTTGTTGCTGGTGTAGAAATCGTGGTCGACTTGTCCTCCAACCGAATGGAAGTTTCTATCCAGCGGATTCGCGTATTTGGTGTATTGATCGCGGAGGAAGAAATAATTGGCGCTGACTCTGGTTTTCCTCGTTAGTGCGTAACCCAGAACAGTGTTAGGGAGTACACGGTAAATCATGTCCTGTCTGTAGTGATTTTTTGTCTGGTAGACGTTGGTCTCCAGACGAAGCGAGTTGTCCACGATCGCGCTGAAAAACAACCTGGGTGGCAGGGCATGTACAAACGAGCCCTGGAAGCCTTCCATTCTGTTGAAATGCGGGTTCCGGCGCGGCAGGCTTACCGGTGTTAAATCGAATTCTCTGGTGTCACTGGTATTACCGACGGTGTCGCTTTGAACGGACTGCGCGATATCGCCGGGACCAAGAGGTGCTTCGGCGCTCGTATCTGTCTGAACGGTTGGAGCCGGGCCTCGAAGTTGTGGCTGCGTGTCAGAGTCGAGCGCAACAGGAGAGAGGTCGGTGACTTCATTCTGGTTGACTTCCGCTTGTTGAACGCTCTCGCTGCTCGGACTCGTTGAATTCAAGTCGGCGGAAACTGCAGACGCGCCTGTCGAAATCGCGTTAGCTTCAGAGGCTTGCTTGAGGTTCGTCGCGGCTGAGGCGATTCTTATCGGTTTAATTTGAAGGTGTGCAGGCGAATAAACAGATGCTGGTGCCGGTTCGTCATGGGCATCTGAGGCGACAATAGTTTTTTCTGCGGTAGTAACAACTGCGTCTGTAGGCTCGAACATTGCTTTTGGCAACGAGTCGGCGACTGTTTCCAATGGGGATGAGACGAGTAACTGGGGAGCCCTTTGATTCTCGTTGTCTTGAGCTTGGACCGGTCCGACGAGCGCCAATGAGAGTGCCACCGCAATTGGTGCCAATGAGGTCAGGTGTAACATCCGTGACTGCATGCTTGTTTTCTTCGTTGCTAGTAAGAGTCGCGCCCGGGTTGCCAGTAGGAACGTGCCGTCATTCCACTGGCAGGATTATAACTCAAGTAAATCCGCCGGGTACTGCTATATGTCTAATAACCCCGTGCGAACAAGCACTGGTGTTACCATGGTCCGAACATTTATTTGCAACTTATCACCGCGCCGAATTTCGGGGGGCACATTGAGCAAGCATCTGAGTCACCGGGATCCCTCTATACGAGTGGTTCTTCAGCCAAAGGACACTAATAGTCAAGGGAGTATATTCGGTGGGGTTATCCTTAGCTATATAGATTTGGCTGGTGCGGTCGAATGTGCAAAAACCACAAAACAGAAGATGGTAACTGTTGCTGTAAAAGAAGTGCAGTTCAAAGCTCCTGTATATACGGGTGAGGTAGTGAGCTTCTATACCAGTACAACCAAGGTCGGCAATACTTCAATTTCAGTGCATGTCGACGTTGAGGTTCTGCGCGGGCACGACACGATCGACGTAACCGAGGCTGATTTGACATTCGTTTGCGTGGACTCTAACGGTAAGCCCACTCCGATTATTCGCACATAACTCTGCCAAACCGATGCTGTTTAAACGACTCACATGAGGAGCTGCTCTTTAGCGACTTCCACTTTCCTTTTGCGGGTTTTTGGTGATGGCAAGTGGTAATGTGATCGATAGCCTTCGAATGCGAGATCAACTTTCCTCTTCTAAAGAGCGATATCGGTTTAGAAAATGTGGAGCCTTCTGGGGCGACTTTTGTCCTGTTGATGCCAAGAAGTAAAGTTGTGATCGAAAATTTTTAGCCAATCATTTAAGAACAAGTTCAGGAGCAGGGTCTCAAAAGACCGTAACACAGGTATCATTATTGTCGCCGACAACATTTTGTCGCTAGACCGAGGTTATTTCTCATGACCAAAACGGAGTCCGCAACGATGACGACCGATTCACCCAAGAAAGAAGAGAAGGAGAGAATTCGCTTATATCTTGGAACCGCAAACGGCAAATCGACTGCAACGTTTGGCGTAATCCTTCGTGCGTTATCGACTGGTAAGAACGTTTCGATAACGTTCTTCGATAAGCTGGAAGGAAATTCGAGCGAAGGCAAGGCGCTGCGGATACTGGCTAATCATAAGGAAGATGGCTTCGGTCGATTGACAATCAACTATACCGGCGTCAATCGAATCGGAACCGGACCGAAGGGAAGCTTCCGTTTTTACAGCGCGCCTAATGGAATTCTGCCGGAGGATAAAACCGCGGCTGAAGAGGGTGTACGACTGATCACCGAAGCTTTTAAGCGACACGATGATATCGTGATTGGTGACGAGCTACTCGACGTCGCACGCGTCGGATTGATTGAATGGGATGCCGTCAAAAAAATGATCGAGCAAAGAGCGGAGAATACCGTGGTGATCATGACAGGCCGAAAAGCGCCTGATTGGCTTATGAAGGAAGCAACGACGATTTCTACTACAACGCAATTGAAGCATCACGGTCGTGCGATCGAAGGATTGGACTGTTAACTCCAAGTCTCCTATGATCTGCAGAGAATTTATGTCAAAAGAATTCGCTGACGTTCCAATGCATTTGTAACAGATGCAGGAACTATTCGATGCGGAACAGTCGTCCGTCTCCAGGCGCGAGCTCTGTTTCAAATTCGCCGGTTTCGCTGACTGTCACATCTTTCCAGTTGTTTGTTTGGGGATCAAATTGAAAAGCGAATACGTGCTTATCGCCTTTCGGCGGTCGCTGCAATTTCAACTTACAAATTAAACTTGCTCTGTAATCTGTGTTGACGACCATGAAGTGATCGATATTTTTGCCTTTGGAAAATAGACCTAAGACGTACTTCCCATCTGTTTCGATTTGCACGGGAGACTCTGCTGGAACTGCCGACTTGCCAATTGAAATACTTTCGTTGTTGTAAACTTCTTTCGAATCCAGGGACATCATAATTGGACTGAGCGCCTTCAATTCTTTATTCAGTTCCTCGATAGGCTCAAGCAGCGGCTTGCTCGGTTTACCATCTTGATAGATGCCACCATATTTGGTGGGACCCCAGTACAGGAAATAACTGATTCCCCTGCCACCATATGCGAGAGTTGTATAAACTTGCCAGCGCAATTCGTTTGCGGTTGGAACGCGAAATGTTTCATCAAAAGCGCAGGCTTGAATAATGTTGATAAACGGTATCTGAGCGCTTCTTGCCGCTTCTCGAATCAGACTCAGGTTTGCAAAATATCCTGGGATATCTTCCAGCTCACCAGTTTTGCTCTTATGAAAAGTGTAGAAGTCATAGCTGAGTAGGTCCGGCTTCACTGTTTCAATGTAATTCTTCAAGAACTTCATGTACGTTTTGGATGGATCAACGCCGGGTTCGATGGGCACCGCGTATCCAGGCACACCATAGACCGGAAGCATGTTGATGAAACAATAGTGTTTTGGATCCCGAGCGCGCACAAATTCAACTACTTTTGCTAGCTCCGGAATTTCGGCTGCCTTGGGTTCGTCAAAAAGGTAATAGCCTGCGAGTGCTGGATGGTTCTTCACTCGATCAATCACTTCCCCCAGCTCCTTGAGTTGAACGGGGTCTTTCGCCACCTCCGGAGTCAATCTTCCGTGTTCAAGCATTACCTTGATTCCGTTCTTCTGCGCAATGTCTAAGGTCTCTTCCGCGTTAGGAATTAGGTTGAAGTTCTCTGCAACGGAATTTTTGACGGTCTCTTCGGTCGGCGGCGCGGAGCAAGAGTAAGTGATGATTATCTCTTCCTGATTCCACTCGGTCTTATGGGCGCCGAGCACTTTTCTGGTTTTCGTACAGCCGAAAAGCAAACTGAGAAGTATCATCGGTAGTATCAGTAATGGAATGAGTTTGAAAAGCCGATTCATCTTCTGCACCCTGGATGTCGTTCAGGTTCTAGTCCGCTTTTGGTCAATCTGCACTCAACCGATATCGGTTGAGCACACTTAGTTGGCTATCCCAGAATGACGGATTTTCGAAATTTCGTCATTCTCCCGTAGCCAAAAGAGTTCGTGGATTCGCGGAGACGACTGAAAATCCCTCCCTGGCGCTGATCTTGAGCGTTGACCTGCACGATACGATCTAGTAGAAGTTCGGGGCGATACGATCTAGTAGAGGTTTGGGAGGAAAGAGCCTGGCGGTTTCCCACCAGGCTCTTTTGGCTTTATTGCTATTTGCCTTTTGCCGGCGTCGCTGTTGTGGACAGGCTGGCAGTTTCTTTGCCTTCAGATGCGATGTCCTTTTTGATCACTTCAATTGCTTTGTTCAGCTGGATGTCGTGACCATCAGCAGGCGACTTGTCGAACTGCTTATAGTGAATGTCAATCCACCAGGGACCTTTTCCGGCGTCGTAGTCTTTCTCTTTGAGTTCGACCTTGAAGTCGGGGTTGATACCGTGCTTGTGGATGTCGGTGTCGTTTGGTGTGAGGTATCTAGCGATTGTCACGTTGATGCCGGAGCCGTCATCAAGGCGATTGATTGCTTGGACCAGCCCCTTACCGAAGCTGCGTTGCCCGACGAGCTTCGCTCTACCGTTGTCCTTGAGGGCGCCGCTCAAAATCTCTGAAGCCGAGGCGCTACCCTTGTTGATCAATACAACCATCGGCTGTTTATTGATTGGACGATTCGATGAGAACGTCGACTGTTTATAGCCATCTGCGTCGATGGTGCTGACAATCACTCCGCGTTCGAGGAACATGTTGGCGATTTCGATAGCATTGCTGAGCAAGCCGCCCGGGTTGTTTCTCAAATCGAGAATCAAACCGTCCGTGTTTTCTACTTTGCGAAGAGCATCACGCATCTCGGAATTTGCTTTCGATGAGATGAAGCTATCAAGTCTGATGTAGCCGATATTTCCAGGGAGAATTTCGCAATTTGCCACTGCTCGAATCGGAATTTCAGCGCGTTGAAGTTTCTTCTTGGTCTTCTTCTGATTCGGCGCCATGAATGTCAGGTCTACGGAACTATTGATTGGACCACGAATGTTTTTGACGACCTGGTCGAGCGATTGGCCTTTGACCGGTTTATCGTCGACTTCGATGATTTCCCAACCGGGAAGAATGCCCGCCTTGTATGCAGGAGTTCCTTCAATAGGGGCGATTACAACTACTTTGTGTTCTTTGTTCATGCCGAGCTGCATACCGACACCGAACAAATGCGCTTCGATTTGAGAACGTTCTTCATCGAACGCTTCACGGTCTAGGAAACGGGTGTAGGGATCGCCAAGACTGTAGAGCATCGACTCGATGCCTTTGTGTGCGTCGTCAAGAGTCTTGAGCTTTCCATCGTAATGGTGCTTCCAGCGGTTCCAATCTTGAGTGCCACCGTCCGGCGCAAATTTTTGCTCGTAATACGTCTCTTTAATTAGCCGCCAGGCCCTTTGATAAAGCACTTGTGGCATAACGGACGGACCCGTTTTCGCCTGGGCAAGGAGCATCGGATTGTCTTTGCCGGCGGCGCTTCCATCAGCCACCAGCACGTGAGAGTCAGTTGTATTCTCGCTGGCAATCAGCCAACTTTGAAATCCGAAGAAGCCTGCACAAAGAAGTAATGGAAAGCCAACTCGGGTTAGCGATTTTCGATTAAACAAGATCCGTCCTCTCACTCAATAATTGAGTCCTATTCCAAAATATTAGATCAAATGCATCCAAGAAGTGACGGTTAGTCAGACAACCGTAACAACTAGGCACGTCAAATTTGGGCCCTTACTAAAGAAATACCTCTTTTCCATATAAAACTCACGCACCAATAGCCATATTCTTTCACTTAGGGGCAAATAAGATTTCCTGATGTGTGAACCTTTCGAATTTTTAATAATACCCCTTTCAAGTGGCTCTAGTCGATTATTGGGTCGCCTTTTTGCCGGGATTAGAAGAGAGTTTAAAAATTTCGCGTGTTCATGTCAGTGGCTATTCGCCTACCATGTGCATCGACGGTCATTGAGCTTACTAGTTCCTCAATCGTAGTTGAAACTTTTGCCATTCGACTACCACTAAAACCCGGGGTGGAAAGTGTCCAAGGGATCCAGCACATTAGAAGCAGACAGCGGCGTTTTTGCGGCACAGATGCACTCGCGCGGCGATGTGGCGCCGGCTGAGGCGCCTGTCGCAGATAGCCAACAAACCGAATCAGATGAAGGCAGGCTAGGCTTTTCTGGGCGTTTTCCCTTGCCTCGTATTTCGCAGCAGTCAAAAACGAGACTCAAACTCCTTATCAGTCTCGCCTTGTTCGGAAGCATTTTCGCCTTCGGAAAAATCGACCTCTCCGAAAGTATTCAAGCAGCAGTTGCGGCGGACAAAAAATATATTGTCAGCGCGTGCGCGCTTTTCCTCTTGAGCATTTTTGTGATGGCTCACAGGTGGCAACTTCTGGCTAACGCCGTTGGTCTGCAGAAGCCGTTTTTCAAAATGGTCCAGCTCTGCTACGTCGGGCTCTTCTTCAACCTTTTTCTGCCCTCCACGGTCGGTGGCGACGTCAGCCGCTGCTATTACCTGACCAAAGGCACTAACAAATACCTGCATGCCTTGACCTCCGTTCTCGTAGATCGGGCTATGGGTCTGGCTGTGCTACTGCTTTTTGCAACCCTGGGCTTGTTGTTCGGACCAGGCGGCAGTGGACTTCCTCTGCAGATGAAGGTGCCGATCTTCGCTCTCACCGCCGGAATGTATTGCGTAATTCCTTTCCTTCCCCAACTTTGCACGCGCTTGCTTGGCGAACATAATTGGATCTCGAAGAAACTGAACCAAAGTTCTGCGAAGGTTTTCTGGGAAGACCGCGGCTTGATATTGATGACTCTGTTTTTGTCCGTGGTGAGCCAGATATTGATGGTCGCCTGTCACATCGCCGTCGGATTAGCGCTCGGACTCGATTCCATCCCGCTCTGGTATTACTTCGTGTTTTATCCGATGGTTGCCGTTTTAGGATTCGTCACACCGAGTGTCAATGGCATCGGTATTCGTGAATGGGCTTACACATACTTTCTGGCAATTATGGGAGTGGAAAACTCGGTTGCGCTGACCTACGCGTTAATCTGGTTGGGTCTCACGACGATGGGTAGTGTCGTCGGCGGTATCGTCTATGTCCTCGGTCGGTTTCGTCCGATTGAGAAGGACGCGCAGGCTGCATCTTAGTTTTTGGCGAACAACTTCCGCCTCCTAAACAGCTCTCCGGGCGGTTTTGCATGAGTTTTCGTAGCGGTCATTTGCAGAAGAACGTTCGGAACGCGTCTATCCGGTTTCTACCTTACAACTGCTGAACTAGATTCGCTCACAGAAGTTCCATTTGCAATGGGGTTCTGTTTCAGAAACGACTGCCGGCTAATCGCGCTTCTGTTTCCTGTCATACATGCTTATCTAATCCGGTGCAAACTAAACCATAGAGAAATCAGCAGTCCAGATAGCTAACCTATCTGGCACTGAATCAACCTTCCGAAATTTTCGATTACTTCGATAAACTCATCGCCGCATGATGGTGGCGCTTGATCGTGCGAAGAACATTCTTCGCCCAGTCTTTGAGCGACCCAGAGCCTTCTTTGACTTCCGTTTCAAAAACTGTTATGGCGTGCATGTGCGCGTCCATTAAGACCTCAACGTATCTCTTGTCGAAATCGCTTCCTGAAAGTTCAGACAGGCTATCGATTAGCGCTTTTTGTTCGTTGTTGATATCGGGCGGCAAAATCAGACCCACACCAGCTGCCAGTTCTTTCAGCTGTTCATTTGCTGCGCTGTGTTCTGTCACCATCAATGATGCCAATTTTTTGACTTCCGGATCGCTAGCTTTACTTTCGGCAAGTTTGCCTAATCGAACCTCGGTCATTCCATCCTGGGCAATTGCTGCGATACGCGCAATTTCAGCCGGCGATAGATCCAGTTTTGGCAATTTCTGTGCTGGTGAGCCGGAGACTTCGGAACTGTCTATTACTTGTTCCGGTCTAAGGTCGACAGGAACGGTGCCTTTTAAAAGGTGAGTTGAAGGTCCGGTTTTCAAACCATGGGGGCGGCGTGATTCCAGGAATTTTGTTACCTGTTTCAGCTCTTCTGCCGACATATTACCTGCATAAGCCGGCATGTTGACTCCGCCGTTCACGATTCTGATTGTGATTTGGTCCGGTGATAAGCGTTCGCCAACATCTGTTAAATCAGGGCCACGCCGACCGCCATGTCCTGAGATGACGTGGCAGTAGAGGCATCCACGATCGTTGAACACTTTTGCGCCCTTTTCGATGTCACTATCGGTGGTGCCAATAGCAGTTTTGGGAACGGGCGTCGCTTCAAATCTCGGTGTCCAATATTCGTTGACGCCTTCTTGCCATAGCGCTAAAACAGACCCTACTACCACTACCACGATCGCAACAGCCCATGGGCGTCTGCGCGCACTGCGCTCGCCGGTATTTGAAATGAACGGAGGCGTCAACATTCCTACTACGAGGAAAACTGGGAAGAGGAGAATGAACCAATCTTCGAATTGCGCAGGCACAAGGGCTAGCAGCGCGAAGTACCAGGTCAAGTACCAGTCGGGCTTCGGTTCTGCGTTAATAAGTGAAGGGTCCGGTGGGTTTTCGATTACCGGAGGTCCAAAGTACAGCGCACACGCGCAAATTCCTAAAACAACTAGCGTGCTGAATACCGCATCGCGCCAGGCGGCGTGTGGCCAGAACGCAACACCCTCTTTCTTCAGTAATTCTTGATACTCTTCGCGATAGGTCTCGCGTTTGACTACCTTTCCTGCCTTCGGCGGTTCCGAGATACCGTGGTGCAAAACCAACCAGACGTGGAAACCTATCAAAGCGACAAGCAAAGCCGGAAATATGAACACGTGCATCGCGAAGAAGTGGCTCAGAGAAGCAGAACTCACGTTGTCTCCGGAGCAGAGAACGCGAACGAGCATAGGTCCGACAAAAGGTGCTCTCAATGCTTGTTCAGCACCGACAGCGATTGTCCAAACGGCTGTTTGATCCCAGCGCAAGACCTGCCCGGTAAATGCAATAGCGACGGTTAAGAAGAGCAGAAATACGCCGGTGATCCAGTTAAGTTCGCGAGGGAATTTGAAGGACCCGAATAGATATGTACGAATAGCGTGAGCACCAACGAAAATAATCATCGCTGATGCGCCGAAATAGTGTGTTGCGCGAAGCCACGATCCAAATGGGACCTGCTCGGTGATCCACTTGATGCTTTCCCAAGCCTGACTTCCGCTTGGTACGTACAGCGTTGAAAGAGCGACGCCCGAGGCGAGTTGCACAATGAATGAGGTCATGATAGCCGTGCCGAACACGTAAGCCCAGGTCGATTTGCCCGGCACCGGATGCAGCATCATGTGTATGAACGGCTTGACTAAGCCTGTTCTATCCTCAAGCCATTCAAGTGCTTTATCGATTACCTTGTTTGCCATTTCGAACTCATCTATCTAACTCTGCGCACTACGAAATTTCGCGAAAGCGCTAACCTTCGGTCAGCACTGGACCAACCTTGATTTCTACCTGACCCTTCGCGATACGAGTCGGATATCTGTGTAATGGACGCGGCGGAGGACCGCCTGCGACACTGCCGTCGCTATAGTAAACACCGCCGTGGCACGGGCACATGAAGAGCTCTGCGCCCGCTTCCCAGCGCACCGGACATCCCAGGTGCGTGCAGTTAACTGCGAATGCTTCGAAGTTTCCTTCGTCGACACGCCGTAACCAGGCAGTTCTCTTAGCGCAGTCGCCGTCCCATGGCAGACCGGTTGTATCTCTGAAAACAACTGCAACCGTTTTCCCTGGCTCGAATTTGTCGAGTTCACCGACCTTAATCCAGTCTTCTCTGCTGGGAACCAGAAAATACTCGAATGCGAAACCGATAGCAGGAATCGCGACGATCATTCCGATTAAACCTGAGCAGACAACACTCACGAGTTTGAGAAACTCGGTGCGACTAATTAAAACCGTCGACCAATTGATTGCGACTTTCGGTTCTTCTTTCGGTTGTTCATCACTGCAACACATCTTTTCTCATATCCTCAATCCAACCTGCTGCGCCTAACAAAAACAGAAACAGCCCTGCCAGTGACAATATCCAGTGCGTCACGACACCGAATGCAATACCAGTGGTGCCGAGCGCAAGAGTGGCGGGCCAGATCGTCGGAGGCGGAATTCTGATCAGCTCGAGCTCTTCGCCCGGGATCCACTCAACTTCGTGCGGCTCTGCATTTACTTCCGAAGAGTCGCCCGTGACCGCTGGCTGCCCTGCAGATTGTGGTGAATGCGCTGTCAGCGATAAGGTCGCTGCTGCCGATTGCTCGTCTGCATCTCGTTTGTCGACAGATGCTTCAGCTGCAGCAGCTGGCTCCGTTTCCGCTGCTTTGTCTTCCGGTGATTGCTCATCAGGCTGCTGTTCTGACATCATCAATCTCCTTTTCTGCAAGCCATTCAACCATCACTGCCATAAGCGCCCAGAAGAAAGTGAGCGTGCAGATTACCCACATGATTGCGCCCCCTAGCTTCTGATCTTCTACTGGATTCAGACCCCATTCGTCGCGAAGCAGAGGAAGCAGATGGTATTGGTCATAGGGATGGGCGTAAGCGCTGTAGAAAGAAACATCAGAGATGGTGTAAACCATTCCGAGGATAGAAGCTAAGAACGCGGCTATCGTCAAATACGTTGTCGCCGACATCGGTTTAAGTCTTCCTTCCTGAATCGGTTTAAACACCGGCCACCAGAGCATGACACCTGAAACGATATAAGTAATGTGCTCGATGATATGAATCGGCTCGCTTTGCAGAGTAATATCGTAAATAGGCGGCACATGCCATCCAAGCATTACAACCGTGGCGATTGTTACTGTGAAAACCGGATTGGACAACGCGTTTTCAGCCCAGCGAATTGCCGGTACTTTCAACCAGCGTCTAACAAGCTCTTCTGACAGCGACACTACCAGTAGTAGCGGACCGATGAATTCAAGAATCATATGCTGCAGCATATGAGCGCTGAAGAGATATTGATCGCCCAATTCGTCCAGCGGCGACATCAGCGCCAGCCACAAGAGTAAAACGCCCGTCAGAAAAACGTAACTCTTAAAATCAAACGAGAATTTTTTCGACCACAAATACGCGCCGGTCATGGCGATTAAACCGATGGCGACCGATGGAATAGGTTCCCAATGTGATTGGAGCAAGTTTAAAAGTTCAGGCGTCACGATACGAATCTCCAGAGGTAAACGACGGAAAAGACTGCGACCCAGACTACGTCTACGAAGTGCCAGTAAAGCGAGACGCACGTGAGACCGGCTTCGGTCAGTTCACCTTGCTTGCCTCGCACCATAATCCATAAAGCCACCGAAAGTAGTATCAAACCGACAATCACGTGGAATCCGTGGAATCCGGTCAATGTGAAAAATGTGCTTCCAAATAAGTCACGGCTTATAGTCAGCTTTTCGCTTATGAGTTCTGAATATTCCAGCGCCTGACCACAAATGAAAATTGCACCGAGCACAATCGTAATAATCATCCAGAAGATGGCCATGCCGCTGTGCTTTTCATGAGCTTTCTCTGACAGCCATAAGGTGAAGCTGCTTGCAAATAGTGCGATAGAGAAGAGACCGGTCTTGGTCACATCCAGGTGCCATGCAGCCATTTCGCCGGTTCCGTACTGCGAATGGAAATTGACGTAAGCGAGAATGAGGAGGAGAAAGAACATCGATTCAGAACCGATGAACAGCAGCATGCCCATGACGTTGCGGTTCATTGTCATATTCGAGTCGAGTGGATGTTTCGCAACTGGTGCGACTGATTGATTATGCATGGTGTTCTCCATCGCCTCCACTGCCGAATTGAAGATCCCAGAGTGGTCGTCGGCTGCGGACAACCGGAACTCGTTCGAAATTTTCCCCTATCGGTGGCGAGTCCGCCAACCATTCCAGCGTCCATGCATTCCAGGGATTTGGTCCGGCGATTTTTCCGTGATAGAAACTCCAGACCAGGTTGTAGAGGAAGAGCAGCATTGATGCGACCAGGACAAATGACCAGCATGACGAGAAGAAGTTCAACTCCGCCCACCCGGGCATCCCTAGAGGATATGTCCAGACGCGGCGGGGCATCCCGAGGACGCCGAGGATGTGCATGACAAAGAAGGTTCCGTTGAATCCGAATACCATCAGCCAGAACTGCCACTTACCGAGGGTTTCTGACATCATGCGTCCGGTCACTTTCGGATACCAGTAATAGACGCCACTTATGAGCGAGAAAAGCATCCCGCCCACGAGCACGTAGTGGAAGTGAGCTACGACGAAATAGCTGTCGGTAAGTTGCCAGTCGAGCGGGATTACCGCAAATGCAACTCCACTCAAACCGCCAATTGTGAATTGAATGAGGAACGCCATCGCATGCAGCATGGCGACGGTAAAGCGAAGCTTGCCGCCCCACATTGTCGCCAACCAGGACCAGACTTTGATACCGGTAGGAACTGCAATGAGCAAGCTGGTGACCGCGAAGATGTAGAGCGGCGCAAATCCAAGACCTGCGGCGAACATGTGGTGTACCCAGACGCCGAAGCTCAAGAATGTGATAGCCACGGTCGATGCGGCCATTACGCCTGCTCCGAAGAGCAGTTTCCGAGAGAAGACCGGAATCACCTCTGATATGGCTCCCCAGCCGGGAAGTATCAGGATGTAGACCTCAGGATGACCGAAGAACCAGAAGAAGTGCTGCCATAGAAGTGGTGAACCGCCAACGGTGGCATCGAAGAACTTCGTATTCAAAGTGCGGTCAAAAAGGATCATGACCAGCGCAGCGTTCAACGCCGGAAGCGAGAAGACGACAAGAAAGCCGTCCATTAAAATCATCCAGACGAAAAGCGGAACACGTTTCAACGTCATTCCTGGAGCTCGCATCGTCAGAATTGTGACGATCAAATTGACACCGGTTGCCACCGACCCTATACCAGTAACAAAAAGACTCAGTGCCCAGTAATTTTGTCCGTTGTTGAACAGATATCCCTTTTCGCTTAAAGGCGGATATGCAAACCATCCTGCAGCAGGCGCGCCTCCAGAGAGGAAACTGAAGAAGAGCATAATTGCGCCGAACAAATAAACCCAGTAGCCGAATGAGTTCAGCCTGGGAAACGCCATGTCGCGCGCCCCGATCATCAGCGGAGTTAAATAAACAGCAAATCCGAACAGCAACGGCATTCCGACGAAGAACACCATCGTGGTACCGTGCATGGTGAATATTTGGTTGTAGACTTCCTGGCTGACGACGTGCGACATTGGAAACATCAGTTGCAGACGGATTGTCAGCCCCATAAGGGCGCCGACGACGAGAAATCCGAATGCCGACAATATATAAAGAATGCCGAGTTGTTTATGGTCAATCGACGTCAGCCAACTGAGAATGCCCTGATATTCAGGAACTTCTGCTAGCCAATTAACTGGTTTGTGCGTATGAATAGTCCCGCCGGTCATTTCAAGCTCTCCAGATAAACAGCGATGTCCTGCGCTTCTTCGTCGGTCAAGCGCATTTTGGGCATGTTCACACCCGGTTTAAAAGTCTGCGGATTCTGCATCCACTTTTTCAGGTTTTCAGTATTGTTGGCCAGGACTCCCGTTCCCAGCGTTTCGCGCTGAGCGATGTGGGTGAGGTCAGGACCGATCAGTGCCTGCGCATCCTCGTTGCCTGCGACTCGGTGGCACTCGACACATGTTGCAGAGTTGAAAAGCTCTTTGCCTCGTACAGCTGCCGGGTCGGTTGGCTGTTCCGGAACGGCTCGTTGCTTTTCAATCCAGGTGTCGAACTCCTCTTGTGGAACCACGTTGGCGATGATTCGCATCAAACCGTGCTGGGCGCCGCAATATTCGGAGCAGGTGCCGAGGAATTTCCCTGTCTTTATAGGATGCACCCACATGTTTGTCGGGTGACCAGGAATGGCGTCCATCTTCTGTCCAAAGGCGATCACCCAGAATGAGTGAACCACATCGGCGGAGCGAAATTCGAACAGAGTATTTTTGCCAACTGGCAGGTAAAACTCATTAGCGGTGGTGACGCCTAGTTTCGGGTAGCGATACTCCCACCACCACTGGTGTCCAATTACTACTACATCGGGTTGTTTATTTCCGACTGGTGGATTGACCACGAGCATAACGATGGCGGTGAGGACACCAAGGACGGTGACAATTAGTAAAGGAATAGCGGTCCAGATGATTTCGAGCTTGATGTTGCCTTGAATCTGTCTAGGTTCGCTGCCGTCGTCGTTTTCAGGAGTTCTAAACTTAGCGATTACTGCGATCAGCAGCCCGGTCACGACGAAGGCGATTAAGACGCAAATTGCCAGCGTGAACCAGTGCAAATCGACCAGATGCCTGTTTTGCAGACTCGCGACGTTGAAGATGCTTGTAAAATCGGCGTTTTTTATGTCCATCCGCACACCCGATCGATAACTACCGCAGCAAAAATAGCAGGCAAATACAGGACGCTCATCAAGAGCACCATACGAGCTGCTTTCCGCGATGGATTTCTTCTCCACTGCACGGAAGTGACAACAAGTGTTAGCCCGCCTACAAGTGTGGCGATTCCGTATGAAGGACCAGCAATCGAATTGCCGGTCCAATAAAGCATCGCCGATAGTGGCAACAGTATTACGGCCGTTGCAATTGTTAATGCATGGGTTCTGTCGGAGCTTTCATCGATTGTCGTCAACATTTGAAATCCGGCAGATCTGTAATCTTCTTTATAGATCCAGGCGATAGGCAGAAAGTGAGTGTGCTGCCAGATGAACAACATGGCAAACAAAAGCCACCCTCCCGGCGCCACCTCTCCTGCCGCAGCCGCCCAGCCGATTAGCGGCGGAATTGCTCCGGGAACAGCGCCGATCGTCGTATTAAGCCATGTCCAGCGTTTCGCCGGAGTGTACATGCCCAGGTAGATAGCCACCGCCGATAACCCGAGGGCGGTACACGTCAGGTTGCTAAACTCGAAAAGAATCAATGCGCCGGAAACGATCAACGACAATCCATATATCAGCGCCGCAGTAGGTGATATCACCCCTGCAGGTATAGGTCTCTGCGCTGTTCTCGGCATCATCGCATCGAGGTCGCGTTCGATATAACAGTTGATGGCGCATCCACCACTACTTAGCAATCCGGTTCCAAGCATCGCGGAGATGAACCGAACGTAATCGAAAGGGTCTTTGTATGCCAGTACATAGCCGACGGCACACGATATGACGACCATGAATGCGATTCGCGTTCTCGCGAGGTCTACCAATGCCGATGCGGCATCGAGAATGCGTTTGTTTCGCAGAAGTTGATTATCTTGGGATTCCGTTATTCGCATAACGCAAGCAATTTTGACACAGTTGCGATTGCGTCACTTCTTTTGCAATGTGTTCGTTACATGCACTTTCTTCAAGCGTCCATCCCTGAGGGCTGAAACTGCCCGCGCGGCGAGCCGATTCGCCGCATCTGCGGTCAGGTATTAAACTGCCTCTAATTAAGAAGGGCACAATAACGCTGAGGTAATTCCTTTACAGAACGCAATGAGCAATATCATGTGATTAGCATCGCCTTCGTTCTATAACCGTCCTCATCAGGGTTTTAACACCACGTCGTCCGATGGTCTCTCTTAACCATTTCGATGAGCATCGCTTTCGTTTCAACGTCCATCGCGATCTTCAAGCGTGAATAATTGATAGTCGCCTGAACGCAGCTCGTGCACCTCGTCTTTGTAACCGATCTTAATTGGCATGGCGCTTGAATGACGAGCGTGGACTTTCATTTTGTCCTGAAAGATATCGAATCCAATCGATTGACCTCGATAATGCAGAGAAAACGATAGGCGCACCAGTGCTGGTGGCAACTTCGGGTCGAGCCAGAGTACATCGTCACGGGTCTCCAAACCGGTGTAACATCTCTGCGCAATGTCAACTGTACCAGCCATAGCCCCCATGTGAATTCCAGTCTTGGCGGTGCCTCTGGCTGCGACATCATAATAGTCACTACCGAGCGCTTCGTAGAAAACTTCATGCTCAGCACGCCTGTGCAGTTCCTGACACTCCTTGTGATTGCCGGTGCGCAACCGCTCTAAACGGCTCAAGACCCAGGAGTGAGCTACCCGACTGAGCGTCGATTCGTTTGCTGTCCTGGGCAAATAATAATCAACCAGATCGTCGAGTGCTACGCAGCTTTTTGGGTAGCCCAGATTCTCTATTAGCTTCTCGATTTCGCCGGGAGAAAAGAGAAAACCGAGCATCAAAATGTCTGCCTGCTTCGACAATTTGTAGTCGTTTAAATATCCGCGATGCATCTTGAGCTGTGCTTTCAATTCTTTGTGAAAGCTCTTGTCATGTGCTCCTTTCGGAAATTCCTTCAGATCTTCGAAGCCCTCGAACTGAGACAGTAATCCGTTCTGCATTATTGGTAGAAAGAGCTTCGTAGAGACATCTTCCCAGAGTCGAATCTCGTCGTCTTCGATTTCAAGACGGGATCTGATTTGCTTGCTGTGGTCAGAGGGCATTTCGTTGAGCAACACAAGTGCGCGGCGAATTGTCCATGACGCCAATATGTTGGTGTATGCATTATTGTTTATCCCGGCTTCTTTCGCTCCTGGATAAGCGTTGTGAAACTCATCCGGTCCGATTACACCTGTGATTTCGTAACGTTCTTTCTCCTCGTTATAACGCGCATAAGTGGCGAAGAACCGAGCAATCTCCATAAGCATTTCGGAGCCGAATGAGTACATGAACTGATGATCCAGCGTAACCTGGTAGTACTGCCAGATGTTGTAGGCGATTGCACCGTTGACGTGTATTTCACGATGCGTGTGATCCTTTATCCACTCGTGGCGCTCCTTCATCCACCAGTAATTAGGCGTCCGCTCTTTGCCGTCACTAGCACTCTGCCAGGGGAAGCATGCGCCTCTGGCGCCGTATTTCAGTGCGATCTTTCGAGCTTCGGGCAGGCGGCGATACCTGTATTTAAGCAAAGCGGCGCTGATATCAGGCATGCGCAGATTGATAAACGGAAAGACAAACAGATCATCCCAGAATATGTGCCCCTGGTATCCTTCACCGGTCCAGCCTCTCGCCGGTATGCCCGTGTCCAGGTCCACCGTGTGCGATGAGGCAGTTTGAAGGCAATGAAAACTGTTTAAGTGCAAGAGTAGAGAGGGAATCAATTTCGAGTGCTCTTCCGACGCCTCTAAAAAGAGATCGAACTGCTGCCAGAGCGAGCGCCAGGTATCAATCTGACTTTCGATCAAGTCGTCGAAAGATGGCGCGTCATCTACTTCTTCACGGGTGGCACTTCCAGGTTCGTAAATGCCATTGTCACGTGAGGTGTAGACCGCGCAAATTTTTTGAATAGAGATACTCTCGCCTTGAGTGAAATCCAAGGTGATTTCGGATATGGCGCGTTCATCCTCGCAGCGTCCTTTCCACCTGACGTTGGGGTGCGAGGGAATTGATGTCCTCGTTGCTAAAGCGACAATCAGACCAGAATCGCTCGTTGTCACTTTGAGAAACAGCTCGTTGTCTTGTGCGTCACATTCAACTACTTTCAAGTGTTTTGTGTGCTTGTAATTGGGATCAACTGAGTCACCACTATTGGTGACACTTCCGTCTATTTCTGTCTTTACTCTGAGCTTGCCGGACCAGTTTCTAGCTTCTATTTCAATTTCTTGACCAGCCAGATGGCTGAAATGCATATGAACGAAGCGCCGCTCTCGGAGAGTTGTCTCGTGACCTTCTTTGTCTTTGAATTTAACTTCTCGGTACAAAATGCCCTGCTGCAGATTTAGCTTTTGTGAGAAGTCTTCTATTTCAACCTCGTCGATTGAAAACCAGTCTCCATCATCTATCGAGAATGTGAGAGGGAGCCAGTTAGGCATATTGACCAGTTCCTCCCGGTCAAACTCTTCGCTACTGGGGCCAAGTCTACTAGAATTGTATGCACCCGCAATGTACGTTCCAGGATAGTGCACATCATCTGCCACCGCATCCGATGCTGCGCCCCTGGTGAAGAAGTATCCGTTGCCGAGAGCGCAAAGCGATTCTCGCTTCATCTCCGTTTGAGGATCATACCTATTGTACGAAACGATCCAGTTAGCTTTAGTCACATCAAGATCGGACATAGCCATCTGTGGCAATTCGTTTTTGCCGCAATTAGAAAGGTCGCTCAACTCTGGCAGAACTTCGGCAAGGTCTCTGACTACGATATCCGCGCCGTGCTCCGCTAGAGCCTTACCGTTACCGGAGCGAGCTACTCCGATAACCATTCCGAATCCGCCCTTCTTTCCAGATTCGACTCCGGCTTCGGCGTCTTCAACTACGATCGCTCGATCCGGTTTAACACCGAGCTGCTCGGCGGCTTTTAGAAAAGTATCGGGAGCAGGCTTTCCTTTGAGGTGCAGTTTAGCTGTTTCCACGCCAGTCACGTAGGTATCGAATAAGCTACTCAGCTTGGTCACTTTCAAAATTTCGACGCCATTTTTGCTTGCGGTAACCAGCGCAGTCTTTATATTCGCTTTGCGTAATTGATTGATAAAGGCGACTGTCGTTTCATAAGGCTCGACGCCCTTTTCATGAATCAACTCGAGGAAACGCTGATTCTTTTTCTTTGCCACGCTCTCTACCGATTCATCGCCCTCCTCCGGGAGAAGAATTTTTCTTGAAGAGAGGAAGTCCCTTACTCCGTCTTCTCTCGGTTTTCCGTCGACATAAGTTAGATAGTCTTGCTGAGTAAAAGGTTTTTCTCCAGTTTTGTATTTCTCAAGAAATTCATCAAAGGTTTGCTTCCATGCGCGGAAATGAACGGCTGCGGTTCTTGTCACGACACCATCCATGTCGAACAACACAGCATCAAATTTTTCCGGACTGATTTGTTGCGGAGTTACCTTACTAATCTGTTCCAATTTCCATAATCCTCGCTGATTGGTCCTCTAGGTATCGACAGAAGAGTGACCAGTGAGCCGCAAAGCACGGCGTTTACTAAAACGATCGGATTTCCTCCTGCAAAAAATATGCCCGCGAAAACAGTTGCGATTCCGAACAGTACGTTCGCGAACCGCGCAATACGAGTGACTTCAGCAGTCGCCAGCGCCGCTGTAGTGACTATGAAGGCTCCTAATAAGTGGTCGCAGTTGGCTGCTATTTGCGTTGCCGGAAGCACGTCTGGTCTAGCCATAAGCCAGGCTCCGATAGCGATTTGTGCTGCCAGAGTGGCGGGTATGTTCACCCCTTGTACGCTCGCGATCCATCGCTGGGTCAGTGAGTATTGCAATCTATCCGGGTCTTTGCCTTCATCAGCCGAAACCGCTATCGACCCTCCATGCCAGAAGACCTCCCAAACCGATTTGCCTTGTTTCTGCGCTAGAACTAAGAACTGACCGACGGCGACGGCTTCGTGAACTGCCAGAGGTACTGAAGTCAACAGAAACGCTGCTGCAACCAGGCACAGACCGCACCACGCGCCGACAAACATTGGTTGAGTGATGACGAGAACAATACTGGTTATGCCCAGTGGTAAAACGAGAAGCGCAAAAAATGCCACTGTCCACGGTGCTGTTCTCCACCGGGCTCGGCCTCCCATGCAACCTGCCATCACTTCCATCACGTACGCCACTGCACCGAAGCCTGCGTCGGAAATGGGGAACGAGCGCGAAATGTCAGAGGTCAGGACTCGCTCGGTTCCGTTACCGAAAAACGGATCCCATATGGTGTTCGTGTAACCAAGTTGATGCGCTGCAAGGTATCTGGAGATCAAGAAACCTGCGAGTGCCAGTGCTACACCAAGCCATCGACGTATCCAGGATGAAGGGTTGTATGACCATCCAGGAGGAATATCGCGTCCGTCCATCTCAATTCCAGCTTGACCTGGCAGCCCCGGAATCAATAGTGCGAATGTGATTATCAATGTTCCTACGAGCGTGTCTTGCAGATAGACTGCCGGTGTAGGAGACCAGAACAACAGGGGCGCTAGCAGAAGCCAGAAAGCAGCCGAAAGGGTTCCTAGCCTGAACCAATGTCTTCTCGGCGAAAATGCAAGAAATTCGGAAAGCAGAATAACTGCACCACAAATGGTATCACTGATCTGGAGAGCGGAACTTCTGTAATCCATCAGGAATGGACTAGTTATAATCCAGATGGCCAGAACCACGTTTATACCGTAAGTCCATAGCGTTCGGTATTGATGATCTATGCGAAGTGCCTCAAGGCTCGCGCTGTCCGAGTAGATTTCGACGAATGCATCAACCCGCGGATGGTTGTTAACCGCGGGCTGTACTTTCGACGCTGTTCTTCCAGACGCCATTTACGTCAAGCCACCCTGTTCTTCTTATTCGACTCCGCGTCGGTGTTCTGCGGTTGCGTCTCCCTCTCCCACTCACTGTGGTTTCTGCTAGTTCCATTTAAGTGCAGATTTTGCGATCCGCCATCAGCCACTTCTTCGTTATGAGGGTTCTGGGGCACAGGCTTCAATTTATTCAACTCGTACCATTTTTCCGGATCGACCTTCAGTCCTTCGAGCATGAGTGGCAACGTTTCACGCAATGAATGCTTAGCTTTCCATCCGAGAACCCGTTCAGCTCTGGTACTGTCCATCTCGTAATTGTCGCTGGCTCGGTCGATCATCCACGGTCTGATGAACGGTTTTTCCGGCAGGGGAAGTTGCTGCTCGACCCACGCGCCAGCTTTTGCAATTGGTTTTGGCACTTCAATCGTCTTCCATGGCTCATTGAAGAGCACGTTTGCGACCTCTGTCTGAATGTCTTGGTAGCTCATCGTGTTGGCTTCGCTGATGTTGAATACCGAGTACGGCGGCAGCTTATCGGCGTTACGAATACAAGCATCAAATGCATCGACTACGTCCTCGAGGTGTACAAAAGATTGTTTGACGTGGATGTCACCGGAGTACATGTGACCCTCAATACTTCGTTCATATATTCGCTGTATCTGGTGAGCCAGGGGAATTGATTGACAGATGTTTGAGTAGACTCCTGCAATGCGCAGCACCACTACTGGTATCTTTCCATGTTTTTCTTGCAGCAACTTTTCGGTATCGACTTTCGATTGCGGATAAGCCCATGTCCCGCCCAACTCCGAATCTTCTGTAAGTCGTCGACCTTTATCGTTTGGTTTATATGCCAGCATTGAACTGCTGAAGATAAACTGCTTCACCTCAAAGTTTTCCAGCTCACGCAGCATGCGCTCCGTCCCTTTTAGAGTCAAGTCCTTGTACATATGACTGTTTTCGCCGTCAAATGAATAGTAGGCTGCGAGGTGGAATACGGCTTTGATGCGCGACCCGTAGCGTGATTCGACTAGAAACATCGTTTTTTGAACGGATTCGTCGGAGGTCAGGTCGCAAAAGATAGTTTCGGTGTTCGGCGGCGGATAAGGTGGTCCTTCCCTGTCGAATCCCAGGACCGTATGGTCTTGTTCTCCGAAATGATGCGACAGCGCGTGACCGAGGAGTCCACTGCTACCTGTGATGATGATACATTCCCGCTCTGTCGACATAACGCCCTCCTCCGTTTTTTTTGCCGAGACGGAGCTGAATGGTAAGAGTTCCAACTTTCGAGACTCGATCACCCATTCCACACATTTGTATAATGCTGTCATTGCGCAAGAGCCGCTGCTTGACTATGACTTATAAGAAACTGAGCCTGAAAGAAAATCCAATGCAACTGCCGCTCGTCCAGAAGGTGGTGGCACAGGCTCATGCAAGAAACCAGAACGCCTATCTGGTCGGCGGATATGTGCGCGATATCTTATGGTTCGGAGAGTCCAGGAAAACTGCTACCGACCTTGATTTTGCAGTAGCAGGCACGCGCGCTCTGGACTTTGCAAAAACCTTTGCCGAGGACAATTCGACGCACGAAAATGAAGCACACTATGTGGTGCTGGACGAGTCATTCGACACCGCTCGCGTCGTATTCGATGATGGCGCGTATCTTGATTTTGCCGGCTGCATCGGCGGTTCTATTGAAACCGATTTGCGCCGCCGCGATTTTACTGTAAATGCGCTTGCGTTCGATGCTGCTAAACCTGAGTATGTGCTCGATCTGTTCAATGCCACTGATGATATCGAGAAACGCATAATAAGGGCGATTTCGAAGGCTGGTCTGTCTGACGATCCTTTGCGTTTATTGCGTGCGTTTCGGTTTAAGGCGACTTTGAATGCGAATATCGAACCGCAAACGATGGAGTGGATAAAGGAATTGTCCTCCTCAATCGACACCGTGGCCGCAGAGCGCATAAACGCGGAGATGTTTATTCTCCTCAACGCGCAAAGTGCCGGGGAAATCATTAATGAGCTAGGCAACACCGGACTGCTCGAAGCGATTTATGCCGAGCTGAGAGACACGCGACGCGTAACTCCAAACGATTATCATCACCTGAATCTGTTCGACCATAGTGTCGAAACCGTTCATCAGCTGGAAGAAAACCTTCATCGCCTGCCTGACTGGGCGCGTGAGTCCAGCAATGAGCAGCTCTCTCATGGTGTGACGAAGCTGGCTGCGACCAAACTAGCCGCGCTTCTTCACGATATCGGCAAGCCGGGCACCTGGGAGATTAACGAAGAGGGGCGTCATACGTTTTACGGTCACGACTCGAAAGGCGCTGACATGGCTGAGTTCATGGGGGAACGCTTGAAGTGGTCCAAGCCGGTCAGTAGGTTTATCAGCAAATTGATTCAGTGGCATTTGCGACCTGGAGCGCTGTTTCATCAAGGTTTTCCAACCGAGAAGGCTATTTATCGCTTCTATAGAAAGATGGGCGATGATTTGCCGCAGCTGATCGCTCTAGCTCTCGGAGACCTCGGTGCCACATGTGGTGAAGGTTTGCCGGAGCCGTCACGAGCGGTTCTGGCCGATCAAATGATTGATCTTCTATATGGATATAAACCGTTCGTGGAAGAGTCGGCTGCCAAGCCTCGTTTTCTCAATGGTCAAGATGTAATGCGGCTGCTAAATCTAGGACCTGGACCTATGATAGGCGAAATTCTCGACGCTCTGGCTGAAGCTCAGGGATTGAAGCAAGTCCTGGATCGCCCAACTGCTGAGCGTTTCGTTTTCGAGTACATGGCGAAAAAGTAGTCCAGCTTACTTAAATTTGCTTGGCAACTAATGTTTTGAAAATTTCGCGATTAGAAGAAATATTTCAGGGCATATTCTCTACAGAGGCGAATGCAAAGCTCGTCTGGATTTCAAGAGATTGCCTGGAGTATCGGCAGTCGTAGCCCCCGGGGCTGTTTGCTGCTGCGGGAAATGCAGCTTATTGGAGATTCTGAAAATGATAAATACCAAAGCCGACAAATTGTTCAACTACACGGTCATCGCCCGGCTCGATGATGCTATCCCTCTCCACACCGAAGAGTGGCAGCAAGTTGAGCGTCTCTTGAATCAGATAAGCGAATTCGTTCCGACATCGATGTTGAATAACGTGACCGAAGCAATCATCTCGTATGCGGATGACCAAGCGCGTCGCGGCTATCTCCTCGGTCAAGAAGATCTGGTCACTGAACTCAAAAAGAAAGCGTCAAAAATCGCTTAATCCCCGACCAAGACTTCAGATCGCCTCAAAGTTTTTCTTCCACTTTCCCGGTCAGCGCCTCGAGCAATCGAGGCGCTGTCTGTTGTGGGGTGCGTTGCGGTCTTAGTTATCTGTCGATATCAGCACATCGCCGCCGAAAGTGATGGCGTTCTTATTTCCGTTGTTTATGGAAACCTGCTTTCCAGCAGCACCGCTGATGGTGCTTTCCGGTTTTTTCGCCTTGATTTCGAAGCCTTTTAGATCTACAGCGCCAGTGATGAAAATGTTTGCAGGCGCCGGCATCGGAGTCGAGCTTGCGTTTCCTACCAGAATGCTTATGGGGCTTGCTGCGAGCAAGGCGGTATTCGATTTGATTGTGAATTTTCCGTTGCTGCCTGTGCTTATATATGTCTGAGCACCATTTGAGCTGACATCGCCTTCAACACTCAAGGTGCCATTGGTGGCAGTTGCGCTGAACGTTCCTGATGCTATCGAGTTGCCGCTAAGCAGGGTCGAGCCGCTGTTTGAAATTTTTACGTTGCCACCGCTTATGTTGTTAAACTCAACTTTTTTATTTGATGAACCGGCTAAATTTACGTTGCCTCCTGAGTTGGCGAGCGCGTAAACCAGAGTCGTGTTTGTCGGCAAGACGAACGCTGTTCCTGCCGTTCCGACCGATCCGTTCGTCTGAAGAATCAAGCTTGGCGCGCTGAGCTCACCAAAGCTGGAGTTGGCAAAATTGGTCGCGCCATTTGAAGTTAGGGAAACTATTTTCGTTCCTTTCACCTGGCTGAACGTGCCGAAGTTTCCAGCTTGGACGCCGATGTTTCTAGCGACGAGTGAAGTTGATGACAACGTCGCATTAGGAGCTGATATAACGATATCGCCTTTCGATACGTTTCCTCCAACTAACCAGGCTCCGGAGTTTGTTGAATCGATTTTTGCAAAACCCTTTGCGCTGAATTCCAGGTGCGGACCATTTACTGTGAACGGAATGATATCCGAGCCGATGTTGCCGCCGGAATTGACAGTGACCAGATTGGTAGCCTGTACGGCGATTCCGTTTAACGCCTCGAATATGTCACCACCGGCGGTGAGGGCTACTGTTTGAGAACCGGAAATAGCGTTATTGACTCTAATTTTCGCGCCCGCCGTCAGGCTTACCGATGTCGGAGCCGTGATTGTTCCGAGAACTGCAATGCCGGATTTTTTATTGATCTTGTCGGCTGCAACAAGCGACGCTGCGCTTGTCTTGTTGCCGTGCTGGTCGTAGGTGACGGTTGCGCCCTCAATATCGACTACCGGATCCGCGGTTGTCATAGTGACACTGCCGCCGGAGCCGGTACCACCTGTGGTGTTGATCGTTCCCGATTGAATTGCCACCCCCAGGTTGGCGCTCGTCGAGCCGGCAATTATTTGGAGATTACCGTTCTTCCCTCCACCGTATCCACCGGTGTTGATGCTGCTCATATCAAAGTCAATAATACCTGCTGGAGTGCCGTTAGTGCCCTTACCTCCGAACGCGATAAGCTGCACGTTTCCGCCGTCTTTTGACCCTGCGGTGTTAGTTGCTCTAGAGGAGATTGCCGTGCCCGGAATCAGATTTATAGATCCTCCGGTCTTCGAAGATTTTCCGGTCAAGCGGATTGCACCAGATCCAGATGCGATTGTTCCAGGATTGAGCTGGGTCTTGCTGGTTCCGCCGGTGTTTTTAAAGTCCGCACCAGCAATCAACGTGATGTCAAAGCCTTGCGAGCTATTGCCTGCTGTTATGAGCCGGTTGGGACCGGTACTTTCGATATTTCCGGCCGCAGCAATAACTAATTTCTCGCTGACTACCACATCTCCGTTTATAAGGATGCTTCCGGTTGTGTTAAAGAAGGTTGGGTCGCCTGTTAAACAAACTTCTCCAATATTCAATACGTCGGTGCTCGCTGTGACGTGGGCTGCGGCTCCCGACTGATTAACGCTTCCTGTGAGCTTATTGGCCACTACCCAGGTGGTTCCTTGACCTGAGTTCAAATTCAACTCTTTGCTAAGCAGATTGCCTCGGCCGATGAGGAACGTGTTGTCGCTTCCTGAGTATGAAGCGTCGCGGAGGTTTATCGCTCCATTGAGAGCGCTCATTGAGCCGCCTCTATTGTTGATCTCGAGCGCTGACGGGTTACCGCCTGAGTAGCCAGGCGATACTACGGGTGATGCACTGAGATTGATGTTGCCGTTTGCTGATTCCAGCGAGCCCTGGTTGCGAATTGCGTTTGCGTTCAAATTCAAATCTGAAGTTGCTCTTACAGAGCCGGTGTTCGAAATGGATGTGCCTGCTGAAAGAGTAAGTGAACCTGCCGAGTTTATTAAGCCTGCGTTATTCAGATTACCGGCGGCGTAAAGTGATAGATCGACGTTCGAACTGATCGTTGCTCCTTTGAAGTTATTGATGTCGTCTGCACTAATGGCTCCAGCTCTTGCGTTTAACGCTCCTGCGTCGGCGAGCACGGTGCCAAAATTGTTCAAGTCGCCAAGCAGTTTAAACTCGGAGCGTCTCGAGAAGTCACCAATTGTGGTGACTTCCTTAGCGTTGACATACCGTGCCGCACGCATGGTATCGTCGGTTCCTGTAATTGCGTTAAGGTCTACGGAACCTCCAGCTGCTCGACCTGCCTTGTCGATCGTAAGTTTTTGCCCATCTCCTGAAAGAACCTGCTTGACCGCAATATATTCAGCTGCAGAGACAACGCTGCCGGCGCTGACCGTCTTCACTCCATTTCCGGTCTCTATAGTGACGGACAGTTGGCTGCCGAAGAGATTTTTTCCAAGTGCGATGTTCCTGGTTGAAGATGTAAGGTCGAGGTCTAAACCCGACTTCAGTCGAACCAGATTCCCTTGCACATCGGATTGTCTCGTTTGACCTCGAAACGGGCGACGCGCAGCCTCGATATTCATCACTGATTGGGCGGGATTGCCTGGAACGCTTTGAACTGCTCCAGCCATAGATGAATTAAAACTGTTCTGTTGAACAATGTTTCTACACTTGCCACCGTCAGTCGTGTTGCGTAGTTCTCGGAACATACTGCGGGCCGAGTGTCTGTCTAAATCAGGATTTTGCTCTTTGAAGTCTCTGAAATTTGAACCGTTGTGAGAGGCTATTGCTGGACTATTCGCAGAACCGACTAAGAGCGTGGCTGCGACTAAAACTTGCGACGTTGTTTGCCAAAAGGATTTGGAACCGTTCATGTTGATACCTTAAAATGAGCCAATGTTCGGGGCGAAACTCCAAGAGTCCGTCGCGCACATATGTCTCGCAACAGCTTATCACGCGCTATTTTAGGCTACCTTAGCAATTGCCAAGGTGTATCGAGAGTTTAACCGTCAGATCGAACAAAACCTTCATTTACCAGCATAATTTCAGGAAAAGGGTCTCAGAGTTTTGGTTTTTTCTTCCACTTTCCAAAGTATTCTTCCACTTCGCGGTTGATTCACTGCCCACGATTCACCTTCAGCGATTGATTTCACTTCCGTTGAATCGTTTCTGTGTTTCGTCCACGTCCCGGTATTTCCTTTCCCGGTCAGCGCCTCGATAGGACGCCTGTGATTGCGATTGCGAACGTAAGACATCAACGTACCGCTAGGATTATGACGTAACGTCCCTGACGAGGTTGTGTACCTGATACGTTCCGCACCGTGTGTGGTGCCCGCAATGAAACCAGTAACTCTGAAACCTTCCTCCTGATAATTCGGACGCTTTTTGAACTCAAACGTCCCATAGCTGTAAAACGCCTTAAGACACTGTGCAAGCGTTCGGCTAGACCTGCGTGTCGTGATGTTCAGCTATCAGAGAAGATAGCTTGTCTTTGGCTTCATCCGCTTTTTCCACTTCGCCGAGGCGCTCGCGAATTCGGAGAGACCATGAGTAATATAGTTCTGCCTGCTGATAGTTACCGGCCGCTTCCGACATTTTTCCGAGGAAGTTGATTAAGTGATCCGTTTCCGTATCAGCATTGCTGAGAAGATCTTCTCTGTTACGAATTGCTTGCAACATCAAGGATTCGCTGCTGCGGTAGTCTTCTTTAAGGTAGTGGAGTTCTGCCAGGGTAGCTAGTTGTGCAACTGCCTCTTTGCTGTCTCTACCGTACTGGGCGATCGCTATCGCGAGACCCGCTTTGCAAACTGCCAGAGCCTCAGTAATTTTATTTGCGTTGAATAGTCTCTCTGTTTCATAACTGAGAATTTCGAGCGCGAGTGACGTTTTATCATCTTCCGGAGTGGATGTCTTTATCTCAGTTCCCGATACGGAAGTTCGGCTCAAACACTTGCGTAGGATTGTGCTGGAGATACCCGGATCGAGCCACTTCTTGCCATCAGCTACGGTGACAACCGCTTGTGCCAATTCGGAAAGAGAACTCGTTTTAAGATAATAACCATCTGCGCCCGCTTCGAATGCATTATTGATGTCCTCTGCTTCTTCGCGAGCCGTCACCATGATCACGCGAGTGTCCGGAAGCGTCTCCTTGATCATTCTAGTCGCGGCGACACCATCGATAACCGGCATGCCAATGTCCATGAGAACCACGCGAGGCTGGTGTTTAAGAGCGTCGGCTACAGTCGACTTGCCGTCCCCGACATCCGACACAACGAGGATACGGTGGTGAGAATTCAAACTTCTCTTAATCAATGAACGCACAAATTCGTTGTCTTCTGCAATCAGCAATGTGATCAAATTGGTATCCTCCCCAGTATCAGCGACGGTACCGAAATCGGGACCGAAGGCAGTTTTCAGGCGCTCGATCGTTGTTTCGGCCCTCATTGCCACATATGGATTGTCATCGTCCAGCAACATATAAAGAATGTGAGCGGGTGTATTGTGATTCTCAGCGAGAGCGAAGCGAACGTCCGGGTGCTCGTCCAACGCAAGTTCTTCCAGCATTTCTTTCGACGCAGATGGATTGTCGACAACACTCATTCGAACAGCAGTCTCGTCGTGGCGACTAAGGATTTCCAAAGTATCCACCGGTGTGTTGACATTACCTGCAAGTGAAGAAAGCAAAACCTTGCAGCTAGAAGTAGCGGCTATGCTCCTGAGCTCTTGAACAGGCGTACTTGGGTCATTCGCCTGGAAGTATTGCAGTTTAGGTCCTGGCGACGAAGGTCCGGGAATCATATGCAGGATTCCTCCATTGAAGAGTCATTTGTAGACAGAGAATTCACCTGGAAGTTCCAGGTGCTTGAACAATTTTTCGGACGAAACTTCTGATTAGCGGCGCATTCCCCACAATTCTATTATTCCGCCGCTTTCCGACGATGCGGTGGGGGAAATCATATGTTTCAGTATGGGGTAGCGCATAATGTCGAAAGCTGTATATCCAGACCTGGTGCTGGTTTCGGCAAGTAGTCAATGATAGCCATAAAAATTACCGGGAGTATAGAATTATTGAGCGGCAAGGCTTTTGCTGTGGTGGCAGTGGCGAAAATCTGTTTGAAAGATGTGGGCAAGAGCTCAAAAGTCCTGGCAGGCAACACTTTCCAACAAGGTTGTTTACCTTTTTCTGAGATCAAGAAACTTCCTCTAAGTAGGATAGTAGATCCGAGAAGTCCCTCTTCAAAATCGCGTATGCGCCGGAGATTTTTTCCCAATCGGGCTCGCTTTGCTTGGCCAGCTGTTCGACTGCCAGAGCTCTTCCCGAGCAGTCGCTGGCATATATGCTCGCGCACATTCCTTTAATCTGGTGGGCGACGTCGATCACCGACGAAATCTGTTTTTGTTCAAAAGCAGTCTCGATGCGCGGAATTAGAACTGCACTATGGCTAATGAATGTCGAAAGAATATCTGTCCTGCCCTCTCGACCGAAAACATTGTCCAGCATTTCCAGATCAACAGGTTTTTCTTCGGTCGCCATAGTGTTACAAAATTCCCGTGGGGAGCCGGTCTTGGTCGCCGCTGGCCAGGTTATCGACGACAAATTCATTTTAGAAGATTTCGAGCCAATACTCTGTAAAACGTTTTATAATTGATGTGTCCCTGAAAGTTAGAAGAACGGGACGGCAGAAACCCGCTCAGTGACTAAGAAACACATTATGGAAAGCCACATTATTAAGCCCTGGTTGAAAGTCACCTCTGAACAGATTGCCGACTGCAGAGTATTCACTGTTCACAAAAAACTCTCCAGGAAAACCACAGCGGATTCAGACAGAACGCATGACTTCTACGTCTTCGATTCCGGCGATTGGGTGAACATCATTCCTCTTACTGCAAACCGAGAAGTGCTGATGATCGAACAATTTCGCCACGGCACCGAAGGGTTTACTCTAGAAATTCCCGGCGGTAGCGTGGATCTTGATGATCCTTCTCCACGTTACGCTGCAGAACGTGAATTACTAGAGGAAACAGGTTATATCGCCGAGAAGTGGATCCCGCTTGGTCAGAGCCATCCGAATCCAGCCATCCAGGGGAATTTATGTCATACATTCCTGGCCCTTAACGTTAGGCAGATTGAAATTCCTGAGTTTGCCGGGACTGAAGAGATTGCAGTTCGCCTTCTACCGCTCGATGACGTGCCGGATTTGATCAGGCAAGGCACCATAACGCACGCACTGGTGATGGTGGCATTCTACTGGTTGCAGTTGAACGAAGATTCGATCAGACTTTAGTTGCAGAGACGTTTTGTCTTCGTCTCGACTCTGTGATTAGTTTACGAAGTTGAGCGGGTTATGTGGTTTGCCCTCGACCCGAACTTCGAAGTGCAAGTGCGGACCGGTTGCGAAGCCTGTCGCTCCCTCGTATCCGACAATGTCTCCCTTGGAGATGTTTTGTCCTTTGCTTACCGCAAAACTCGACATGTGTGCATAGAGAGTGGACATGTTGTTACCGTGGCTGACGATCACAACCTTACCGTAACCGCCATACCATCCGGTGAATAGAACGCAACCGCTATCCGACGCTCGGATAGGTGACCGCATCGGACCAGCAAGGTCGATGCCGGTGTGGAACTTCTTGCGTCTGAAGATAGGGTGTGTTCTCCAACCGAACGGAGATGTGACTTTTGCGCGCAGGGGCATCGCCATCGCCCCGGTCCCCTTCTGCATCGGCTTGCTCGATGCGTTGTTTTGGGATGTTTCCATCGCCAGAATTTGTTTTTCCAGTGACTTCGATTGTATCGCCAGGTCACGTTCCGCTTGTTCGAACAGTGCTCTTTGCGACTTCAGGCGCTCAGCAACTTCTTCTTGCGAGCCGCGTAGCCGGGCGATTTCCATCGCCCTTTTTGCAATTTCGGACACGATATCGCCGAGTTTATTCTTTTCGGATGCAAGTCTGTCTTTGTTATTTTGCAGTGCTTGTTTCCGAGCTCTTAGTTGATCGATGAGCGCTTTATCAATTGCTGCTATGCGCTCCTGGTAGTACATACGGTCCAGCAGATTCTCGAGCGAATCCACCTGGAATGCCATCTCAAGAAAGCTCAGTCGATGACCCTCGTAAATTTCTCTGAGGCGCGAACCAGCGAGTTGTTCGTGATTCATTTCGGCTGTTTGCGTTTGCGTTATCACGCTCTCAGTCTTTTGAATCTGATCGACGGTGTTATTGAGCTTCTTCTGCTTGTTCTTAAGCGTACCTTCCGTCGCGTGCAGTTGGTGCGTAATTACATTCAATTGAGCGTATGCCAGCTTTTCTTTCTGACGTGCGCTTGCAATCCTCGCGTGAATTTCAGCGCGTTTCTTATCGACGGCTTCGCGCTCGCTCTCAAGATTTGTTTTCAGGCTGGGTGAGTTTGAGGAACTGCCGCCTTTGCCACTTCCGGACACATACCAACGCGTCGAGACTCTGCCGCCGGCGGTTTTCGTAGTGATCGGTGCGCCCGGCTTCGATGTCGATACATGAGGTTTGGCCGCTCGAGATGAACGGGAAGCCCCACCCCGCCGACGACGTGCGTCGGCTGGCTGTACGCAGCTGTCGGCAGTCGCAATAGCGACTAACAGAGTTGCGACCGCAACTTTCAAACCTTTGTTGTGCAAGACAATCATGCGGTGGTGTGGGATTCCTTAGGAAGGATTTTCGAGCGAGGTCGAACCTCTTTATCGGATGGGGTCGAGCGCTGCACCTAAATGTCATGAACTCAACTTGTCCGTCAGTTTACCATTCAACACCACAATCGAATCTGATTTCTTCTTTACGACCGCCAGTTGTAATGTGTCTAAATTAGCTGCTGTTAAACTGTTGGCGTCGATGAACCATGCGATCGTCTCCACGCCTGCAGCCATGCGTATATAAACCTTCAATACGCTTAAACAGCGGCTCTATTCAATTAGTTTAAATAATTGATGATAAACTTAAGGACTGTTTATCGACACTGGGTTACGTTAAGTCTGACTCATGTCGAGGTCACGCCAAGCTTTCGCGTTGAGGAAACGGCGGGCTTGCATACATTAGGTGGCGAGAATGTTGAAAGAGATCGTGAAATATTCGTTGGATATCAAAGGAATCGATGAGCCCACTTTCAATGAAGTGAAGAGCCCATTCGATGGAGAAATCGTCGCAGCCGTCGCGCAAGCTGATGAGAAGGCAATCGACATTGCCCTGAGTACGGCGCAGAATGTTTTTGAAAATGAAATGAGTAAGATGCCCGCGTGGAAACGCAGTGAAATTCTTGCAAAAGCTTCGGAGTTGATTAAGGAGCGTCAGGAAGAAATTGCTCAGATTATCGCCAGAGAAGGTGGAAAGCCTCTCAAAGACGCACGCCTCGAAGTCAATCGCGCCAGCAACACTTTCGCAATCGCGTCACGCGAAGCGATGAATCTAGATGGCGAACAGCTGCCGATGGACGTTTCCGCTGGAAACGAAAAGCGAATCGGCATTATCGTCCGAGAGCCTATTGGTGTCGTCGGAGCAGTCACACCATTCAACTTCCCGTTGAACCTTGTCGCTCACAAAGTTGCACCTGCACTGGCCGGTGGCAACACTGTTGTTCTGAAACCGTCTTCTGCTACGCCGGTTGCATCGTTTAAACTCAAAGAAATTTTGAAAGACGCGGGTCTGCCGGATGGCGCGTTGATCGTTGTGCCATGCCGTGGCGCGAAGGGAAATGCTTTGATCAAAGATCCGCGCCTGGCGTGTGTCACTTTCACAGGTAGTCCGGAAGTGGGCTGGAGACTTCGCGGCGAAGTCGCTCCGGGAACTCGCGTGATTTTAGAACTTGGTGGCAACGCCGGAATCGTCGTTCACCACGATGCCGACCTCGAAGCTGCTGCGCAAGCTGCTTGCCGCGGTGGATACGCTCACGCCGGTCAGGTTTGTATCTCGGTCCAACGCGTGTACGTTCAGGAAAAAGCTTACGACCAGTTTCTAAAACTGTTTACCGAGAAGGTAAAAGCGCTCAAGGTTGGAAACCCGCTCGACGAGCAGACCGATGTCGGACCGCTAATTGATGAAGGTTCCGCCAAACAGACCGTCGAGTGGGTTGAAACCGCCGTCAAGGAAGGCGCTAAGCTCGTATCCGGCGGCAAAGCGCTTAAGAACAACTGCGTCGAGCCAGCCATTTTGGTCGATACCAAACCAGAAATGAAGGTTGTGTGCCAGGAAGTCTTCGGTCCGGTCGTTTCAGTCATGAAGTATGACACCATAGATAATGCCATTAAGGCGATGAATGCCGGCCGATTCGGCTTGCAGGCCGGTGTCTTCACGCAGGACATCAACGTGGCTTTCAAGGCTGCTCGTGGTATCGATGTTGGTGGCGTGATGGTGAACGATGCACCGATGTTCCGCGCTGACCATATGCCCTATGGTGGTCGCAAAGAATCCGGTCTGGGCCTCGAGGGCGTTAAATACGCCTTGCAAGAGATGACTCAGCCGAAATTCATCTGCCTCAATCTGAAAGACCAGTAAATCGAAGTGGAACGGTTTCATTCGGCTTTATTCGTTATAGGCTCGAATCGAAACCGTTCCAGTTCTCAGGTCAGGCATCACATTAGAAGCGCGGTTTCATGTCAAAAACAAAATACGATGTAATCAATAAGCTCAAAGGAGTTTTGATTGTCTCGTGTCAGGCTGATCGTGGTGAGCCGTTATGCAAACCTGAAATAATCGCTGCGCTCTCGCTGTCAGTCCTGAGCGGTGGGGCTTCAGCCTTGCGTCTAGAAGGGGTTGAGAACGTTTGCGCAGTGCGTGCAGTCACCGACGTTCCCATCATCGGACTTACGAAGCTTCATGATATTTCGTACGAGGAGCGCATGAACTGCGCTTTTATAACTTCGACCTTCGAGGAGGCTCATGCACTTTCCGATGCAGGAGCGGACATAATTGCCATCGACGCGACCGGAAGACCTAGACGCGACGGGCTGTCTGTCGCTGAAACCGTGCGCCGTATTCACGAGGAACTGGGAAAACCGGTTATGGCGGATCTGGCTACATACGAAGAGGCTAAGGCGGCCGTTGAAGCCGGAGCCGACATCCTGTCGACTACATTGTTCGGATACACAAAAGAGACTCTAGCCGGTGACGAAGTGGGACCTGGCTTCGAGATGTTGAAAAAAATCGTTGATGCTAAGCTGGATGCGCCAGTCATAATGGAAGGTCGCGTTTGGAGTACCGACGAGGCCGCAAGAGCTTTCGAACTGGGCGCCTGGGCGGTTGTTGTCGGTTCAGCAATTACGCGTCCTCATCACATAACACGAAGATTCGTCCGAGCCATTGAATCGAGAATTCAGAAATGACTTCGCAATTCACGATGTGGCTCTATCCTCTCTTGATACTTTCTGTGGTATCACTGTTCATTCGCATTCGATTGCCGCTTCCCTGGTCATGGGGCTTCATAATCCAGTCGCTGCCATTGATTCTGTGTGCGGTCCTCGGTCTGACGGTAGGACCTGATTGGATGTACGCAATTATTGGCTGGGCATTGGTTTTTATTTTCTACGTCCCTCCCAAAGTTTTCTACACTGATCTGCAGCGATACCTGACTGCGCTGGATGCTGATGGATTGCGACGATCTGGTAGAAACATCAAACTGTTGTTCTGGGGTTTGCCGGGCGACTTCTGGAGTGACATGACCTTTTCTCTTGCTTATTTTGTCGAGAAGAATGCGGATGGGGCGGAAGCACTTCTTTCTAAATGGCAGGACAGAAAAGGTTTACCGAAATCCGTTGCCGGAATTCCAAACAGCTATCGCTTAATCGGTCGCGGAATCATGTGGCAATGGGAGGATATTATCGAGGCTTACGAGCGTATACGTGCCGAGGGCGGAGCGCCTGGTGCACTGTTGCCTGCTGCGGCGCGCGCTTACTCCGAAACCGGCCGGTTTCAGCACGCCGTAGCCTGTTTCAGCGAAGCGAAGTTGGTAGATCAAAATTTAGCTCTCAATAACCTGGCTTTGCAACTGTTGCCGTTTTTCTCACTAGTTGGTGCAACCCATCAAACGAACGCATTGGTATCAATTCTTTCGCATAATAAGAACGATTTCCCTGAACATACACAGCTATATTGGCTTGGGCGCTGCAATCTGGCTAATGGAGATTTTGCACAAGCCAGCGAACTGCTCTTAAAAGCCAGGGCAAGTTCTCAATCGAAACTTTTCCAGGACCGTATCGATACCCAATTGGCGTTGGTGAATGCAAATGAGATATCGCCCCCATGCGATCTGTCTGCCGAGGAGAAAAATTCTCTAGTAAGCGGGCTCTGGAAGGGGTTCTCTCGTGCGGCGTTCGTCCAGGAAATAGTCTCGCCACGCAGAAAATCTATTACTGTAATTGCGCTTTGCGTGATACTCATCGCGCTCTTTGCCGTAACAGACATGTGGCATGTCGCTGCACTTTTTGATCCGAGGAAACTTACCGAGTTTGCGACTCTTACGGATAGCGTGACCAACACGATCATGAACACTTGCGCGCTGGATCCTGCCAAAGCCCTTAGCGGACAGTATTGGCGCTTCTTTACCTATCTTTTCTTGCATGCGAATGAAACCCATATTGTTCTTAACATCATTGGCTTATATTGGTTTGGTCGAGTTGCGGAAAATATTTTCGGCACCACTCGTTTTCTCGCCATTTATCTCGTTGGCGGCTTGCTGAGCGGCGTTGTCCACGCACTCTTGTCTCCAGACCAGATCGCCGTCGGAGCTTCCGGAGCGATAATGGCGATGTTTGGTGCCGTTGGCGCGGGAATCTACAGGCTCAAAGATAAAATCCCTGAGCCGATTCGCAAATTTCAGCTCTCTTGGCTTGGGGGGCTTGCTCTGGCTCAAGTGGTGCTTGACCAACTGATACCACATGTGGCTGCATTCGCACATCTAGGCGGTATGGTGAGCGGTTTCGCTATCGGTATGCTGCTGTCGATTCGCACGCCTTCATTGACAGAGGTGGACGGTACCCAGAAGTTTATCGGCGGTTGAATTTGCCGGAATAACTGCACCCGCGACGGAACAGCAAATTCTGGTATTGTCGACCGGACTTCGATTTGCAGGCAGTTCATGTCACTTAGAACAGGGATTGTCAAATCGGCTAGGATGGTAGAGTATTAATCGTCGATCTTACTACTCAGGATGTTGCGCCCATGCATGATTGTCCTACCTGCAGAGTCCCTCTCCACGGACACGAAGAAGTCTGTCCATCTTGCGGCACACGCCAGCGGGTAAGCAAGTCCTATAGCGGATTGCTGAAAGGACAACCTAAGAAGCCTCCTGTAAATATGTTGCCGTTCGTGGTCGCTTTTTTTGCTCTGGGTGTCGGCGGTTTCGTCCTTATGAAAAGCAGCTGGATCGGTAAGCTTATGGCCCGTGGTCCGGTCCAAGTCGACCCGATGGACAAGCTTTCCTGGTTAGAAGCTCGTCAGATGTTGTATTCAAAAATTGATGAAGGTCTGAAGTCGGTAGGTTCTACCGGCGAATACACATGGACCTCAGGTGGTAATCCCGCGGACATTAACGCACCCGGACCAGTAGAATTGAATGTCAAAACGGAGTTAGCCGACCCAAATTCGCGGCGGCAGATAATGGATCCCGCCAAAGAGTTTATGTACAAGGCCCAAGTGCCTAGCGTGGTCATGAATGACACGAAGACGAACGCTACCTGGACATACAGTGTCCAGGCTCCGGCGGTCGCTCCAGCTGGTGGAGCAGCCAGTGGCGGCGGCGAAGAAGCACCTCCCGAAGAGTAGTTGCTGTAACAATCCGCGATTCGAAGGTCAACTGTTTCGGAGCGCAGGAGTATGATTGTGAGTAGGTCTATCCGGTGTTCCAATTGGGCACTGTGGGAGGGGTCTATGACGCAAAGTAAGCTGACCAAAATTGGAACCGCGGGTGGTGTAACTATCGTTGCTTTTGTCACCGTGGTGGCGTTCTCCACCTATGGCTGGTTGAAGGCGTCAGAACATTCCGAGATTTTGAAAGCGCATGCGGCTACTCCTGCCGATGATGATTCTGTTCGCTCGATTGCTTACGATGCCCCTGCCGAGGCGGTCGAGGAGTCGCCAACCAGTAGCGCAGCAGAAACAGTAGAGTCTGGCGCTTCGGAAAAAAGTTCAGAAACTGCTGTTCCCTTCCAAACCGTTGCGAAGGGCACCAAGAGCGGTATCAAAACCGGTGAACGCATGTGTGTGACGGAAGAGGGAGAGTGGCTCGGTCTATGGCGGCGTCACTTAACGGGTAGTCTCCAGACGGAACCCTGTCCATCGGTAGATTTTGAACATAATATGCTTCTTGCTGTTTTTCAAGGTGAAGGTGACACTGATTCTGGATTTGTCGAGATCGAGAAGGTGAAACAACTCCCGGACAAGATACTCGTCGTTCTCAAACGAAGCGATGCGAAGGCACCGACCAGCGAAGGTGAACGTGCCACCACAACCTCGTTCCACATCGCGAAGACAGCGAAAATCAATCTGCCGGTAGTGTTTCAATAGTTAGCGGCGGCTTGTTGGTTGAACGTTTTAATCGTTTCTCATCGGTTCTCAACGTGAATAAAGCAGCCGAACGCTCAGTGGCTGAGAGCTTTCACGCATGGCGCCCGTAAGAGTTTCAGAATACCTTTCACTGTTGCACGATAATTTATTGGCTCGCTGACGGTCACCGATGCCGGTGATCTGGAGTTTAAATGGTTTGTCCTGGGAGTTTCGAATTGCTTCGAATTTGAAGCTGATAACCCCGTCGTGGAAGTTTATGGCTGACGAAGCGATTCCACGTAAGATTTGACCGGTTGGCGATTGAATTTCCAGATGTAGTTTGTTTTGCAATGCGCTCGAACCATCTGAATCTATAAGGTAGAGCGGTTCGAGATTGTCATCACTGTGTCTAGTCGGGAGTTCATGAAATTCAACTCCACAGAGGTAGTCGCTTTCGGCGATGACGTTTAAACTAATCGTGGCTGAAGCCCTCGCGTTTGCCAGCCAAAAGGATGGGGCATCAACTAACAAAGATTGAATGTCTTCCAGCCACTGCGTTTCAATCAATTCTTGTCGATAGTTCTGAAACACTTTCTTGTGTGCATTGTGTCGAATCGACTCCTGCAGATCCTTATCAAAAGCCAGTCTTTGTAATGCATTGAGCCAACCTTGCTTTGTGTTTTCAACCAGCAGTCCGTCTCTGTCATGTTCTACAGAGGAGGCATAAGCATCAACGTTTGAATAAATTCCTGCAATTCCGCACGCACCATAGTCCCGAAACTTTGTATTGTTTTTCGAACGGTTGAACTCGTTATCTTCAAGTGGTGCCAAACCGATGTTGAATCCACTGCGCGAAAATTCTCGAAGGAATTGATCGTAACGAGGCAGAAGTTTCCTGTGCGTTACTCCAGGCAGTGTAAGCAATTCCGAAGGTCGACATCCCCAGACGGTCATCTCTGCCTTGTCCTGGTGCTGGTTTAAAAACTCGGACAGAGCAGGCAGAAACACCTTGTACTGATCGTCCACAGTTCGGCTGGTGGCGTATACAATACCAATTTTTGTTTTGTTAGGATTAAGAGCTTTAAGGTCTGGAACCTGGTTGAAGTCAAATGAGGAATTGTATACGCGGACATTACTGTTGAAGTGAGATACTTTCGTTTTAAGTAAGGGGCTGTAAACACGGACCAGCGAAGCATGTTGCAGATAGCTCTCTAATTGATTCAATCGAGATGGTTGTGTGTGATAACGCGCGAGGTCCGGATCGGTTGCCGACGGAATGTCCCAGAAGCTGTCATCGATATCGTAAATTATCGGTTTGCGCCGTCCTAGTGCCTCGTTCAATAAGTGACGAAAACCTGGTTCGGTATTCCTGCAGTACACAATCAAATCTGCCCATTCAATCGCTGCTGAGGTGGTCGATTGCTCGGTTTGATGTTTAAACGCGATTTGCCCGGAGCTTGCCAGAGCGCTGAGCGGTTTGACCACATTAATCTGACAGCTAGCGATGTAAGACGGAATAATCGCCACTACCCGCGGTGTGCGTCTGCTCTGGAGCACATCCGTAAGGTGACGAAGCACGCGTACCTACCTTGCCGTTCCGACGGGCTCGCGGACTTCGGTAGCGGTTGCTAACCGTTGCTTGCTGTGGTCGACGGCGTCTTTCAGAAGCGAGGGCAACGTTGGAAGAGGTTTTGCAACCACAATGATTTGATACGCGAACATAGTTCTTCTCAGCTTGATCAAGCTATTGTTCAAGTTAAGCAGAAAGTTCGCAAACTTCTCGTTTCTGATTACGAGAGGGTATGGCGCTGGAATACCTTCGACTTTTTCGACTTCGAAGCCGCTTTCAGCTACTACGCGTTCCAAACTTTCAAATGTGAACAGGCGCGTGTGGCGCAGGTCCAGGATGCCTTTCTTTGAATAGTTGAACTGACCGAATAGATGCATTGAGCGCGTGATAAAAAATCCGACGTTCGCGCTGCTGACGATGAGCTTGGCTCGCTGATTGAATTTGCACGCTTCCATGAGTCGCTCCAGGAAAGCCTCCGGTGAATGTGCTTGTTCTACAACATCCAGCATCAGAATATAGTCGTGCTCTGAAACGTCGATAGGCAGTTGCGAGTCGCTGTTCGGATCGTGCTGAAAGTATTCGACGCTAGAACTGGCATTGCGAATTGGCGACTGCCGGTCAAGTACAGTGACGCGACACCCCTTTTTCTCAAGATGCGGTATCAGGTCAATTGCGGAATCGCCGCCGAACGTGAGCACTCTGGAGTTGGGAGAAACAAGTTCCAACGCCTTTGTTTGAGAACTTTCAAACGTCAATTTGGGGCGATGGCGCCAGGAATCAGTCTCGGCCGGCTGCACATCGAAGTTCCTTCTATACATCAAACAATAGGTTTGCAGACGCGCGGTGGCGCTTGCTTTCACGACATCCCAGGCATACTTGAGACCGTTGACATGACACTTCTCATCGCCATAGTACGTGGGAATTGGCAGCTCTTTGATCTTCAGTCCGGCTACGATAAATTGAATGATGATTTCCGTGTCGAAGTGAAAGTCGTTGGTGTTTAGGTGGAACGGCAGCTTGGCCAGAGCTTTGGTGCTGTAGATTCGATAGCCGGTGTGGAATTCGCTGAGACTGCTTCCAAGGACCTGGTTTTGAAACGCCGTCAAAATTCGGTTACCCACGTACTTGTACATGGGCATGCCGCCTTCAAGTGCGCCCGTGAGTGTCATCATCCGGGAACCGAAAACTGCGTCCGCCTCGCCGTTGACGAGCGGCATCAGAAGCTCTGGTAGACGTTCCGGCGCATATTGCCCGTCGCCGTGGACCAGGGCCACAAAGTCAAAACCGCGTTCGATCGCATAGTGATAACCAATCTTCTGATTGCCACCATACATTTGGTTGACTGGGTTTCTCAGGACCGTGATTGGATAAGGAATTTCGCCCTTCATGCGTGCAGCTTCGGCGGCTTCAAAAGTCGAGTCTTTCGACGCATCGTCGATGATCAAGATCTCTGTGTCGTACTGCTGAAGCGAGTCCGGAATGCGCTTTAGAACTTTCTCGATCGTTTTCTCCGCGTTGTACGCGACGATGAAAATGAGTACACGGGCTTTGGCTGTAATGTCTGCCATGACAAACCTAATATATGGGCTTCTACAAGCCGCAAATTTACCAAGGTAATGTAAAGGGGTCAAGATAAACCGTCTCACCTCGACAGTGAAGTTCCTCGTCCTGTGGTGATTTTGGGGCTTCTGAGCTATACACTGCGTATAGAAAAGTCTCGTTTCGGTTAAATATCCATAAGCTGGAGCGATTCAATCGGGTTAGCGTTGAAGAGGGGAAAGTACTGACCTATCCTTCAGAGGTCGACTGGCTGTTTTTTCTCGATGCCTAAATTCGTAGTTTCTCTCTTTATATTCTTGTTTATAGCTCTGTGGTTCGGGCAGTTCGCTTCTTTTGTTCAAAACCGCTATGAATATCCATTGCATAGTTGGTCCTGGTGGACGGTAAAGGAACTACGCAGTATCGCTGGCATCTCACGCACCAAGTTGAACGTTCAAGAAACATCACCAAATACGGTGCTACTCGGATCGTCCCTGATGGTAGTTGCAAATGCAGAATGTGACGCAACCTGGAGTAATGAGCGGCTCGACCTGACCACGTATCGCAAGGCGCGATATTTTGATGCGGTAATGGCTAGTGCCGACGAACGCACCGAATGCTGTTCAATCAATTTGTCGGCGCCCGGTCAAATTCCGTCGGATGCGTTTCTCACGCTGCAAGAGGCTGTGAATGAAGGTCTTCACCCTTCCCTGGTGATTTACGGCATTGCGCCTAGAGATTTCGTCGACAGCACCATGTCCAGTCCCTTTGAAACAGAAGGCTATAAATATTTGAGCCGATTGGTTTCGACTGAACGGATAGATAGCAAACTTCGAGATGATGTTGTTCAAAATCTCAGTCGTCAGCTGGTCACGTCAATACCTCTACTTCGTTATGCGGTCGATCTCCAGATGGCTTGCAGCAAATCTACTTTGGAACTGAGAGATTGGCTTCTGCGGCGCGGCATTGAAACGATGTCGTTGGAAAAGCGTATGGCGCTAATTTCATCGTATAAGCCACTGGATATGGTGCCTGGCTTCATTCACGCTGAAATTGCGAATGAAGCAGAGGTTGAGAAACTTTACGCCGATAATTTGTCTGACTATAAAGCAAGATATGCGCGACCGAAAGCCGAATTCTACGATGGTCAGCTTTCCTGTTTGGAAGAACTGGCAAGGTTTTGCATGGATAACCAAATCGAGCTGGTCGTGGTTAATATGCCAATTCGAAAATGTAATTTAGATTTGCTCTCCCCAGGCATTCGCTCAAAGTATTTAGCTGACGTCTCGCACATCAGCACTGAATACGGTGCTGAATTTGTAGACTTGTGCGAAGTCGATAAGTATTCCAAGAGCGATTATCGTGATTCGGTTCATTTGAACGGTTTCGGCGGCCGCAAGTTTCTGGACCGGTTGGTTGCAGCAATCGCAGACCAGCCTGGCATTTTTAAATCTCTGCGCAGGCGGGTTCCTCGAGTCGCTGCTCGAGAAACTCTCGAGTCTCCGCTTTAGGGTTCAAATGACTGATTTTTATCTGCGCGTCCGGAGTTCCCTTTGCCGTGAGATGCTTGCGAAAAGCCTCGTAGGTTCCGCTCTTAATTAGTTTGAAGGTGACCGGTGAAAGTCGTGCGGAGGCGCGCTTGGTTTCATACTCTATGTTCTCTTCTTGAAGGCGACGATCGAAACGTTGCGCGAGGTCTTCAGCAAAGCCTTTTCGTTCATGATCGACGCCGCGATCGGCAAGATTTGCATCGATTTCATACCAGATCTCATAATGCGGTTCCGGCCGGAACTGCGGAATCAACGTGAAGAAACGCAGGTTGGTTCCGATGTCGTCCAGCGTTTTGCGCATCGCTTGCGTGACTTGTAACTCTGTTATTTTCTCGCCTGTGAAAGAACAGATGTTCCCGCCCTTGTATTGGAAATCCAGTAGTGGAGTGCGATTGTGAAAACCGGTGACCTTTACGACATCGTTGATGTTGTATCGATAAAGACCAGCCGAAGTGGTAAAAAGGATAAAGTAGTTTTTCCCGACTTCTAGTTCATCGGCTAAAAGTATCGTGGGTCTCTCAGAGTCGATCTCATCTTCAGGAACAAATTCGAAGAAATGCGAGCCTATTGCCAGCATCTGTTTTTCCGGAGAGATGAAAACCGTTCCTCGCCCCTCGCTGGCACCATATGTGATATCAACTACTGGAGTGTTTCCGAAGTAGTGAGGAAAGTCTGCAAGATAGAATGCCGCCGCTGCTTTGGTCCAGCAAGATACTACCTGTAGCGATGGGAAAACATGTTCAGGTGTGAATTTGCCTTGCTCAAGGAGTCTGGCAAGCATCTTTGCGCGTTCCGGATCTGGTCGCGTGATCGGTTTTAACGCCCGCAGGGTTGCCTGATCGAGACCTGATGGCGGCGTTGTGGTGCCATCCCGAACGTCCTTAATTAATTGCTCAGCAAATACACCGAGTTTGCGACACAGTAGTTGAATGGTGCTCGGATTGAGCGTGTAGAAGAATGCTACCGGGAGCGACAGAGCTGCGCGAAGTACCGTGTAATACTTTGATTCGTAGTCTTTGATCAAATAGACTTCGTATGGAATTGGTGAAATGAATTTCTTGATCAAATAGGGCTCGTTCTTAAACAGCGAACCGGACATCGAACCGTAAGGAATTCCGCAGGGCGTTTTACCTTCTTCAGCCGGCGACGTCATCGCGAGAGCCGTGCCAGACGCCATGCCGGGGAAGGTTTTAAGCAAGTAATAGCCGGAGACGACAGATGCGTGTCGGAATTCCTTAATATAGGATGGCGTAATCGGAATAAATTTTGGTTTATCTGTTGTGCCGCTCGTGGTGGCAAACATAACTGGAGCTTCGGCGGTAAGTACGTTGGTGGCTCCGGCTGTAAGTTCGTCTATGTAGGGTCTAAACGCCTCGTAATCGCGAATTCGAAGGGCCGCATCAAAGTCTTTCCAAGTCTTGATTGTAGCGAAGCCATGTTCGCGTCCGAATTTGCTGCCGGCGTTAGCCGTCAGAATTTGATTCATCTTCCGCAGCTGGGCTTCGCGAGGCGAGGCACTGTCTGACTCTATAGCGTTGACAGTTTTTCGACCGAGCGCGCTGAAGGCTTTATAGAGTAAACCGCGCATCTGTATCTCGCAGATTGGACCCTTATCGGGTTCTAAGAAGTTATGACAAGCTTGGCATTATACTTTGATTTACCTCGGTCTTTGAGGTCTCGGGTCTGGAAACTTATGCTCGTCATCGCCGTTTTCCTTGTTTCTGTAACCGTTCTGGTGGCTTTTGTTCAGAGCCTGGCCTTTGCTCGTCTAGTTCGTTACGTGGAAGCAGAACTGGCAAGACAGACCGGGCAGCAACTTCCTAAAGCATCTGTAATCTTGCCGTGCAAAGGCTTGGATCCCGCTTTTCGCGAAAACGTGGAGAAGCTGTTGAATCAAGATTACCCGGATTTCGAGGTGATTTTTGCCGTAGCTCAAGAATCTGATCCGGCTTACGCGCATCTTGTTGAACTTGCTTCGCAGTCGCCCAAGCCTGCGAAGGTTATTGTCGCGGGTGTTGCGGCTCAGAGAGCGCAGAAAATCAACAATCAATTGCATGCTCTGGAACAGATTCGAAGCGATTCTGATGTTCTCGTATTTGTCGACAGCGATGTAATTGCTCGACCGGATTTTTTGAGTCGGCTTGTTGAGCCGCTCACTGAAGACGGAGTTGGTGTTACAACCGGCTACCGTTTTTACATTGCCTCCCCGACAAACTGTGCTGCGATTCTGAGATCTCTCTGGAATCGTGTCACAGCTTGGGAAATGGCAAATCCAAAATTTGCCTTTGCCTGGGGCGGTGCTATGGCGATTCGCAAATCTGTTTTTACCGAGGCTGGAGTTCGGGACGCCTGGGATAAGGCGGCTGACGACGATCTGTCTCTTACCACGAGTGTCAAAAAACTGGGATTATCAGTACGGTTCGTTCCCCAGTGCCTGGTGGCGAGTGATGGCGATGCGCCTTTTGGAGAAATAATGGAATGGACGAATCGGCAACTAATTTTGACGAAGGTTTACTATCCTGAACTTTGGAAGCGGGCAATCGCGCGCGCATCATTCATGCTGGTCTGGCTGGTTCTGATGCTGATTGCAACCGGGTCTTGGCTTGCTACTCAGGAGCCTGCTGGTTTAATTGCCGTTGCAGCTGGTTTCACGATCGTTCCGGTCGAAGTGTTTTTCCTTCTGAAAGCGCGAAAGCTTTGGCAGAAAATTCTTCTCGACCATTCGGACCATCTTACTGAATCTTTGCTTGCCTCGTGTATGGCTATACCGCTGGCACACGCAGTCTTGCCGTTTATGACGCTTGCATCTTTACTTACAAATCGAATTCAGTGGCGTGGTGTTACATACGAACTGAAGAGCCCTACCGAGACACTGGTGATAGGCTGAGTATGTCTTGCTACGCGTCTGCTGTCACCTTTTGAGAGTTCGATTTCAACTCGATTTCCGGGAGGAAAATGTTCAGGACTATGGCGAAAACCAGGCTGCCAGCGTACAGCATTAGTGCAATCGGTAACTGCGAGTGTTCATGCCCATTATGTTGAAGCCAGACAAGCAATGCTCCCATCATTCCTGTTCCGATTGTTCCGCCAAGAGAGCGAAACAAACTGGATAATGAAGTGGCTATGCCCATTGAGCTGTCTTGAACGGCATTTTGAATGATAATCGAGTGGACTGGAAGCATCAGTCCGAGACCGATTCCGCCGACTACGCCGGAGCAAGGAACTAGCCACATCGGTGCGTCAGGCGATACCGTACACAGTATCAATGTTCCTAGCGTCATTAGCACGAGTGAAAGGATAATCAGGGCTCGATACTTTCCGGTTTTCGAGATCAGTAGACCGCCGACAATGCTCGCGCTTGCTACAACCAGCATCAGAGGAGCGAGGACGGCTCCGGACATGGTTGCCGTCAATTTATAAACTTGCTGGAGAACCATCGCCATCAGAAGCATTGAACCAAAAAATCCAATTCCGGTTATGAACACAGTCACAAGCGAGATGCTCACGATTCGATTCTCAAAAAGCGCCAGCGGTATCAGCGGTTCTTCGGCCGATTTTTCGCGCGCAATAAAAAGCCTGATTGAGGAAATTGAAACGATAATTTCCATGGCGCTGTTCATTGTGAACCGACCCTGTGTGCCTATTTCGTTAGACAGGAAAAGTAGCGGCGCCACAGAGAGGATAAACAATCCAATGCCCGGCCAGTCAATTTTCGGTTTCGCTTTCTCTCTCTTTGATTCAGGGTAGAGAAGCACGAATATGAGGGACGCTAGCACTCCTACCGGAATGTTTAAATAAAAAATCCAGCGCCAATCAAACTTGTCTGTGAGCCAGCCACCAAGTACCGGTCCAATAATGGCGGCGATCATGAAATCTGCCGCCAGCACACCCTGGAACTTTCCGCGCTCTCGGGATGGCATCAGATCCCCGATTGCCACAAAACATAGCGCCATCATGGCACCACCAGCGATACCTTGCAAACCGCGAAAGAAGATAAGTTGATCCATCGCGCCGAATGTCGCGCCTGTCGACCCCGGAAATCCCGGCAGGCTGATGAAGCCGGACACGCCACACAGTGCCGAAGTTGCGGCGAACATGAGAGAGGAAAAAGTGAGCATCGGTTTCACTCCGAAAATATCGGCCAACTTTCCGGCCACCGGAGTTGCGAACGTGGCAAACAGCAAGTAAGAAGTGATAATCCAGGGGGCGCGATTGACATCATCAAGCACTACCGAAATCTTCGGAATCGCTGTGTTCAAAACGGTCTGGTCGAGTGCCGACATGAAAATGACCAGCAACAGACCTGACAGTGCGCCACCCGAAATTTTAGAATTTTTCCGTTCTGCGGTGGCTTCTGAAATTGTTCGTCTCCGGATATTAGCCTACTTGTCTGACACCAGGTACGGTGCGAGCTTTTGGGGTCGAAACAGGCTTTATACAGAGCGGCTGGTCGCCTACTGTTCGATAAACCATGTCTGCGAACTTCTCTGATTGAACCTCTGCGCCGAATCGTGACGTGACGTCGGATTGCAGTTTAGCTATCTTATCTGTCAGTTGTGACGCATTGTTGCGCATCCATTCAAGGCGTTTTGTTAAGTTTCCTTCCACCGAAAGGTCGGTCATCCAAAATTCATCCTGAATGGAGAAGCGCGCGCCGCCGTGTGGATGCGTTACCACGGGAAGACCGTACATGGCTGCTTCAATCAGGGCATTGCCGAGATGTTCTTGCAGCGTCGGTAACACGAACACATCGCAAGCTCTCATGACGTCCGGCACTTCCTCGATTGGCACTGTCAGCCACTTAACGCGCTCGCCCAGCAGTTTCTTTCCTTGCTCTTTCAAGCTCTCTGTGTCAACTTCAGGTGTGCCGCACAGAATCAATTTGACCTTTGGGTCCTTTATCCGAGCCACTTCTTCCAGCAAGTAGTCGATTCGTTTGTGGTATCTGTTCCACGCCGCGACGCACAAAACAGCGAAATCGGATTCTTCGAGACCGAGTGTATCTCGCATGGTAGCCCGATCGATATGTTGGTCCAGTAGAGGAACGCAATTGGTTATCAACTCCATTCGTTCTGTTGAAACGCCTTGTGCAAGAGCATCTTCAAAGCCTTGTTTTTGAATCTGCTGAATAAAATCGAATTCCTTATATGTATCGGGATTGGGCAAGCCGCCATTCGCGAAAATCATTTTGAATTTCAGCCCGAACATAATTCGACTGGTTTTTATCAAATGAGCAAGCGGGTAATCCTTGACCCAGACTACGTCCGGTCGCCACGCTAATAGCTCGAAATTCAACGCTGACCAAAAACTTACCTGCTCGACACCGTAGGTCCACTGCCAGCGGTACTCCTCCGGTATGAACTTGAAAAGATTTACCGGACTGGTCCAGATGCTGTTGCGAGGGAAGTTCCAGAGACGCTTACCTCCCGGGTAATCTCCTCCACAGAACAATCGAACATCCAGGGCTGTGTGCTGTTTGAGAGCTTCAAACCATCTGGCTGTTGAAGTCTCGAAACCGCGCGTCGTGTTGCCAAGTCCGCAGCTCACTAGCGCAACTTTGACCGGACGGTCCAGGAGTGGGGCTGTTTCGCTTCCGGAAGGAATGGCACGTAAATCAGCCGAGGGCGCTAAAGCCCTCGTGGCGTATGCTGATTCAGCTCTTTTAATAGCCGCCTCACGCGCTGATGATTTGATGGGACTAGAGTCTGTCAATCGTTTTCAGTCCTGGTAATGAAGAGTATTATACTCGGGTCTTTAAAGAGTCTTAGCACTCCATTTTGTTCTCGTTGACTTACCTTCCGACACATTTGGAGAGGTATTTTAACGAATTAAGTTAATTTTCGTTCAGGTCTGAAAAGGGCGCTCCTGGCAAGCGTTCAAAAGATAAAACCTGGCTTCTGGCATTAAATGGAAAGAGATCATAGACTTCTCGTATGAACCCTGGTCGCCATTGCGCATGCTACATGCTAAGGCAGCAGGGTCATTGGGGAGAGGGGAAGACGAATATCGCCATCGATTCGCGAAAGCGAAGGTAGATACGTCGTTTGTTTTGTTGGAGTGATTAGTGTCGGCGCTCGGATTTATTGTCGTTTCTCCAGCCGGTCCAAGAAGGGCGTATGCAAAACCAGCGATAGCTATTGCTGCGGCAAGAGCTGGCGCTGTTGGCGTGCTCGACCTGGAGTTTGTGAAAGAGGGGCCTGCGCTGGACAAAGCGCTCGAACAGCTGACCCTCAATGTCATACAGAACAGCGATGGCAGCATCGGTGTTCGATGCCGCAGTGGAAAATTGCCGGCGAGCGTTCTCAACTTAAAAAGCGCGAACGCACCGCTCATGGTGCTGACCGCGGGTATAGGCGCTTTTGAAACCAAGACGCTGGAGCGCGACGTTAAAGAGACGAAATCGAAAGGATTTCAGGTTTTCGTTGAAGTCGTGAGCATCGAGGAAGCTTTGCTTGCTCAGAATGCCGGGGCTAACGGAATCATAGCCAAAGGTCACGAAGGCGCCGGACGAGTGGGCGACACTACTACGTTCGTTCTGATTCAACAGTGCGCTCGTGCTATCGATCTACCGGTATATGCATGTGGTGGCATCGGAGCCCATACCGCAGCTGCTGTGGTTGCGGCAGGGGCCGCCGGCGTTGTACTCGATTCGCAAACATATCTCTGCCGAGATTCGGCGATACCTGCTGATGTGCAATTGCGGTTCGAACGGCTTGACGGATCTGAAACTTCGCTTCTTCGCGATTCGAGTTGCAACGCAATTCGCCTTATGGCGACAAACGGCTCGGCGCGTTTGCATCGGCTTGAGCAAGCGTTTGCTGAAGGGCGGATTGCCGATGCCGAGGCGATTCTGGAGGATGCGGTCGACGCAACTGACGATGAGATTTTCGTCGTAGGTCAGGATTCGTGTTTTGCTCGCAACCTCGCTATCTCTGGTGGTACCGTCGCTGGTTGCATCGATTTGATTGATAGAAATGTTGCAGAGCATATTGCAGTCGCTGCGCGTTCCAATGTTCTCTCGGAGAACTCGGAACTGGCGAAGTCGCATGGCACTAAGTATCCGGTTGTCCAGGGGGCTATGACTCGTGTGTCGGACACGAGCGAATTTGCGCTGAACGTCGCTCAAGCCGGCGGTCTTCCGTTTCTAGCTCTGTCTCTTATGAGAGGACCGGAAATAGAGAAACTGCTGAGCGAAACGAAGAACAAACTTGGCGGTTTGCCCTGGGGAGTCGGCGTTCTGGGATTTGTTCCGCAGCAGTTGCGTCAAGAACAGATGGAAGTCGTGAATCGATTTACACCGCCCTTTGCTCTGATAGCGGGCGGAAGACCTGATCAAGCGAAAGCTCTGGACGATGCCGGTACTAAAACTTATTTGCATGTGCCTTCGCCGCTTTTACTCAAGTCGTTTATTGAAATGGGCTCCACTCGGTTTATCTTCGAGGGTAAGGAGTGTGGAGGTCACGTAGGACCGCGCAGCAGCTTCGTCCTCTGGGAATCGATGATTGAGGTATTGCTTGAGTCAATCGGTCCGAAGAGCAATCCTGCTAATATCCACGTTTTGTTTGCCGGCGGAATCCATGACGATTTGTCTGCCGCCATGGTGGCGACAATGGCGGCACCGCTCACCGCCCGTGGTATCAAAATCGGCGTCCTGGTTGGAACGGCTTATTTGTTTACCGAAGAAGCTGTTACTTCTGGTGCGATTGTTGATGTTTTCCAACAAGCCGCTGTGAAGTGCGACAAAACCGTTTTGCTTGAGACAGGGCCAGGACACTCGATTCGGTGCATCGACTCACCCTATCGGGAAGCGTTCGATCGCAGCCGTGTCGAATTGCAGAAGCAAAACAAAAGTCGCGACGAAATTCGCGAAGAGCTCGAGCTGATGAATCTTGGCCGCTTGCGCATTGCCAGCAAAGGCGTGACGCGCGGTTCCGGAAACGAGCTTGAAGCCATCCCGGTCGAAACTCAATGGCGCGACGGCATGTACATGATTGGGCAGATAGCCTCGATGCGCGACAAAGTCGTAACCATGAGCGACCTGCACAGTAATATCTGCACCGATGGTCAGAATAGACTTGCGGAGCTTCAATACAGATCGGCGATGCAGGCGCTGTCTGATGAACAACAGTCCGAGGGCATCGCCATCGTCGGTATGTCTTGCATGTTGCCGCAAGGCAACGATGTTGAAACCTACTGGCAGAACATCCTCAACAAAGTTGACGCAATTGACGTCATTCCCGAATCGCATTTTAAGTGGCAGAATTTCTACGATAAGGATCCGCTAGCTCGCGATCGCATTGTGTCGAAGTGGGGCGGATTCATCAGCGATGTTGTTTTTGATCCGACTCCTTACGGAATTCCACCAAGCAGTCTCGACTCAATTGATCCCATGCAGGTTCTCGTGCTCGAGTCCGCTCGCAGTGCGCTTTATGATGCCGGGTACAGCGACAGAAAATTCCCACGTGAAAAGACCTCTGTCATTCTGGCTAACGCTGGTCACGGTCCAATAACGGCATTGTATTCACTGCGCTCGATGCTGGGATGGAAACTTGCCGATCTGGCTCCTGAGATTCAAGAAGAGATCAAAGCCAGCGTGCCGGAGTGGACGGAAGACTCTTTCGCAGGCTACCTGGGCAACGTCACCGCCGGTCGTGTGGCAAACCGACTGGACCTGAAAGGTTTGAACTTCTCCATTGATGCGGCATGCGCATCTTCGCTCGCTGCACTTTATGTCAGTATCGCGGATCTGCGCTCAGGTACGAGCGATGTTGTCCTCCTTGGTGCCACAGATACTCACAACCAACCTGGGGACTACCTCAGTTTCAGCAAAACCCACGCGCTTTCGCCGAAAGGTCGGTGTCAAACGTTTGATGCGGATGCCGATGGTATCGTAATCAGCGAAGGCTTTGCGATGATTGTTTTGAAACGGTTGTCTGATGCCGAGCGCGACGGCGATAGAATTTACGCGGTGATAAGAGGCATCGGGGGGTCCAGTGATGGTCGCGATTTGAGTTTGACCGCACCTCGTCCAGCCGGTCAGATGCTGGCTCTCGAGCGAGCCTACGCCGATGCAGGCGTCTCGCCCTCCACTGTCAGCCTGGTCGAAGCACATGGTACGGGCACCGTCGCTGGTGACAAGGCCGAAGTCGAGGCGCTCACGAAGGTCTTCCAAAAGGCTGGTGCTGAGCCGGAAAGCTGCGCGATCGGCTCTGTAAAAACAAATATTGGTCATACGAAAGCGACCGCCGGTTTAGCGTCGTTAGTCAAAGTTGCCAAAGCACTTCATCACAAAGTGTTGCCACCCAGCATCAATGTAAAGAAACCAAGTCCGGCATGCAAATTTGGTGAGGGACCATTCTATCTGAGTTCCGAAACTCGTCCCTGGATTCAGCGCGACCCCGCCACTCCGCGCCGCGCGGGCGTAAGCGCGTTCGGATTCGGCGGCACGAATTTCCACACAGTATTAGAGGAATACGTCGCGCCCTGCAGAGAAGAAGAGCGTCCGGCTATCGAAGCGTGGCCTTCTGAATTATTCGTCTGGAAAGCGGCGTCTCAAGACGACGTTCTAAAGTCAATCAAAATTACCGAGGCGGCAGTTGAAAAATTGCTGGCCAGTGAAACGCCCGAAACCACGGCAACGAGCGTGGAGAGCCGGCGCCTATTCGAGCTGGCGAGCAAGCTTCAACTTAAGCTCAACGACATTCCCGACGCCCATAACGCAGTCGCGATTGTCGCATCCTCTTTGTCAGATTTGAAAGACAAGATTGGCATCGTGAAGGAAAAACTGCAAAACGCCAATGCCGCAAACTTCAGTATGCCGCTGGGAATCCACTATTCATCAGGCTTGTCATCCGATGCTAAAGTTGCCTTCCTCTTTCCTGGACAAGGCTCTCAGCGTGTCGAGATGCTCAAGGGTCTGTCGCTCTACTTCCCTGAACTCAGACAGACAATAGAAGAAGCGGATGGCGTTTTGCGACCGAAGTTGCAAGATGCCCTCTCCAAGTACATTTATCCGTTGCCAACATTGAGCGAGACCGAGCAAGCGGCTCAGCACAATCGCCTTACCGCCACTCAGATCGCACAACCAGCCCTCGGCGCCTGTGATCTTGCATTATTGCGTTTGCTCAAAACGTTCGGTTTGAAACCTGATATGGTCGCCGGTCACAGTTACGGCGAGTACGTCGCCCTGCATGCAGCCGGCGTTTTTACCGAAAACGTTCTCTTCAACCTCTCCGCCGATCGGGGTCGCATTGTTGCAGAATGCGCTTCATCCAGACCTGGAGCGATGGCCGCAGTTTCTTCAGATCAGGAAACAGTTGAGACTGCAATCAAGCAAATAAAAGACGTTTATGTAGCGAACATCAATACGCCTTCCCAGATCATCATATCCGGTTCGGAAGCAGCGATCGAAACTGCACTGGATAAACTCAAGAAACAAAATGTCTCTGGTAAGCGCATTCCCGTATCTGCAGCGTTTCACAGTCCACTCCTTCAAGACTCGAAAGAGCCTTTGTTGAAAGCACTCAAACAATATGATTATGCGGCGCCTGTTTTACCTGTTTACTCGAACACGACAGGTAAACCTTATGGCTCCGCGGGAGCTGAGATTGTCGTGCAACTCAGCGAGCACGCTCTGAAACCAGTGCTGTTCGCGCAGCAGCTTCAGGCGATGTATGAAGATGGAGCCCGTATTTTTGTTGAGGTAGGTCCGGGCGCAGTTCTCACAGGACTGACCGAAGCTACTCTGGCGGGCAAGGATGTTCTGGCAATTTCAACAGAGCGAGCTAAAAACTCGCTTGAACACTTCCTGAGTGTAGTTGGATTGCTCACCGTCAGTGGTGCCATCACTGATGTCGGTAAGTTATTCTGGAATCGCATGTCCGGTGTTCACGGCAGCTCATACGACCTCGCGGTCGCAAAGACTCGGAGTCCGCTGCTGTATAGGGTCAACAGCGTCAAAATTGAACGCGTTGAGAAAAAAGGAAGCACGGTAAATAGCAGGGGTACAGGTAAGCAAATGGCTCAGGATGTTCGCAATGGCGACGGCACTGCCAGAAAGGAAATCGCCAAAGACAAGATTGTTCGTGACGAACGTTCATTACCGTCAAGCGCGCAAAGCGGCTTGAACGGCAACGGAAATGGAAATGGTCATGGCAATGGAAACGGTAAGTCGGTGGCTGTGCCCGTTCAACAGCCGGTTGCCGCGCAAGTTGCAGGTCAACCTGGTCAAGCGCCTCAACAGCAGCAGTACGCGCCGCCTTTTAACCAACTGGCTCAGCAACCGATGGGTCGCGGCATGCAACCACCGTCGCCTGTGGGATATCAACCCCAATACGCACAAATTCAGGGGCAGGTTCCGTCGGGACAGAACTATGCTCAGCCAAACCAGCAGCTCGCTCGGCGTGGTGCAGACCCTCGCAGTTCGAGCGCCGAACGAGTTCTCCTTGAATTCCAGCAAAGCATGATGGATATGACCAACAAGTTTCTCGAGACTCAGGAGCGCGTCATGCTCGCGTATCTGAGCGGTGGAGCGTCGCAGCAGTATCAGCAACCGGCACAATACGCCAATCAGTACCCGCAGTCCGCTGCAAACGTGCCGCAAGTCGGCCAGCCGGCGCACCAGCAAGATTTGAGCCAACAGCAGCACTTCCAAGCTCAATATGCGCAGCCGCAGATTCAGTCTTATGATTACGGTCAATATGGCCAGCAATTGCCACAGCAGCAATTGCTTGAACATCTGCACCAGCAGGCTGCTGCTGCTGCTCAAGAACCTATTGGGCAGAGTGACACTAAATCTGGTGCTGACCTGGGGATGCTTCAGGAGTCGCAACCGGTGGTTGGAGGAGTTCAGGAAGTCGTCGCCGAGGCAATAGTAAATTCCGACAGTGCGGACTCCGGAGCTTCAGGGATGAACGCCGAAGCGCTTATCGACAGCCTCTACGAGATTGTGAGTGAGCGCACAGGTTATCCGAGATCCATGTTAGATCCAACACTTGACCTTGAGGCGGATCTTGGGATTGACTCGATTAAACGCGTTGAAATTTTAAACAACTTCCGGAAGTTGCTCCCTGAGTTCAGTCAGGAGAAGCTGGAGAGTGGCATCGAGAAACTGGCCGGCACAAAGACTCTGGAAGGCATCATCGAGTGGATTCGATCCCTGGATGATGACACCGCAGGCGATGCAAGTTTCGCCCCTGAGGCGATAGAAGTTGGCAACGCCGAACGCGTGATGCGCGCCATCGTGCAGGTCAAAGAGCTTGCCGCACCTGCGGAAAAGACGAGCAAAACACTAGCTCCAACTGCTCTGATCGTGTCCGATCACAAGCAGTATACGGCAGCTTTAGAGAAGTCTTTGAAAGGGAACGGGCAGAAGGTCATTACTGTCTCGCCAAGTACCTTTAAGGGCGAGGCCATTTCAAACGTTGTCGAAGGTCTTCGCTCCAAGCACGGTGCCATCGGCTCCGTCATCTATTTGAGCCCGGCGAATGTGGAAAATGGCGTCGAGTTTGAGGCGGTCAGCAATTACTTTCAGCTCGTCAAAGAATGCGAGTCTGATCTTCGTGAACAGAGCGCAAACGGAATGCGTTCGTCCGTGATCTGTGTCACCTTCATGGGTGGAGCGTTCAATACCGAATCCCCAGTGAAGAATATCAACCGAGATAGCCTCGTTCAACAGGCTGGCGCAGTCGGTCTGACCAAAACGGTTGGAAAAGAATTCGACGGCGTTCATGTCAAAGCAATCGATTTTGAATCCGATGTTGACGCGCAAAAACTAGCTACTGCTGTACTCTCTGAAATTGGTGTGGATGACGAAATCGTCGAGGTTGGATACAGAGGCGGGCAGCGTATCGGTTTAGATGTCGTTGAAGCCCCGTATGCGCACTCGAACCATGACGTGGCGGCACTCACGTCATCATCGGTGGTGCTCGTCACTGGTGGCGCGCGTGGTATCACGGCCGAGATCACCCTGGATCTTGCTAAGCGGTATCAGCCCAATTTCATAATCGTCGGAAGATTGCCGCGTCCCGTAGATAATGAATCTGCAGTGACTGCCGGTCTAGAAACTCAAAAGGACATCAAAGCGGCTATCATTGCCGACATGCAGGCGAATGGAAAGATTATCAACGTCCGCGACGTGGAGAAGACCTATCAGCAACTGCTTCGAGAGCGCGAAGTTCGAACAACTCTTGCGAAGTTGCAAGCAGCCGGCGCCACCGTTCGATATTATTCGGTCGATGTGAACGACGACGATGCATTCGGCAGGCTAATCGATTCGGTTTATGAAACCTCGAACATCGATGTTGTGATTCATGGTGCCGGCATCATCGAAGACGCGCTAATAAAGGACAAAACTGTTGAGTCATTCCGCCGCGTCTTCAATACAAAGGTGAAGGGCGCTTTGACACTTGCTCGCAAACTGCGGTTCGATACCTTGCAATCGCTGTTCTTCTTCTCCTCGGTGGTAGGGCGCACCGGCAATTCCGGCCAAGCCGATTATGTCTCCGCTAATGAGGCGCTTAGCAAGCTGGCTCTTCAGATCAGTCTGAGCACAGAAGCCCGGGTCGCGTCACTCATGTGGGGACCCTGGCAAGCGGGAATGGCACCGCCCGAATTGGAAGAAGTATTTGCCAGTCACGGTTGGTCGATGATTCAACCGGCCGATGGTCGCGCCTGCTTTTTTGAAGAGTTGAACCGGGCAGAAAAACAAGAAGTAGAGGTTTTGCTCGTGGGCAAACTGAAGAGCGCACACGACAACGGGTCGGCAAGTGCAGAAGTAGAGGCGTCCGCAAGCAAATCCTCGGTTTCAAAACAACCGACCGCCGACAAGATCGCGGACTCTAATGGAAAGGGTTCAGCATCAGCTGGACCTTCGAATCTAACCGTCACACCATCCGGTGTCGTCCTTCACAAAGCGACCGTGCAGTCTACAACACCGCCCACACTGGCGTTCACGGTCGAAACCAAGGACCATATCTATCTCGACGACCACAAGTTTGATGGCATTCCAGTGATGCCAATGGCGGTGGCGCTAGAGTTGATGATTCAGGGGGCTAAATCTGTTTATCCAGATCGAAGTGTCGTGAAAGTCTCCAACCTTGACATACCCTCTGGGGTCGTATTTCACAGTGACCAAAGGAAATTTGTCGTCGAAGCGAAACCAGAGCGTGGTACGGACGGTCTTGTTTCTGTTCAACTATCATCGTTGACCGGCAAGGCCAAGAAGACGCACTTCCATTGTAAGGTTCAGATGTCTGCTGCACCGAATCCGGCGCCAGACGTCTGGAACACCCAGGATGAGACTGCCATTCCGCAGGTGATTGGACCCTGTTCCAAACTTGCAAGTGAGACCGATGTTCCACAGCCTGGTGATGTCTACGGTAAGTGGTTGTTCCACGGTCCGATCTTCCAGGGGATAAAAGAGGTAATGCATCTTGCCGAAGATGGTATCGCGGGCAAGGTCAAAGGTGCCCGTCCGATTGACTGCATCAGGTCAGCCGATTCAAGTAATTGGAACATCGATCCGGTCCTGCTGGATAGCTCTATGCAACTTGCCGGTATCTGGGCTCGCTTTTATCGCGACGTCACAGTGCTGCCAACCGGGTTCAAGTCGATGCACTTCTTCGGACCGATGCCGATGAACGCGACTGCTCAGATTTTCCTCAACCCGACTATGGCCACGGAACTGCTCTGTGATCTGGCTATTTACGATGAAAACGGAAAGATCGCGGTCATCGTCGAAGGTCTGGGCGGTATCGCCAGTAAAGCATTTAACCGTTTCTCCTCTCAGGAACCGCAGAAACAGCTGGTTCCCTAATAACGCAGCTCGAGCAACCGCTCGAACAACTACGCAAGTCGAACGTGATGTTCGCACATCAGTAATATGAGCTCCGCCGCAAATCGAAATTCTGGAAAGATAGCAATTGTAGGAATGTCCTGCCTCTACCCAGGCGCACCGGATCTCTCCAGCTTCTGGTCGAATATCGTGCGGGGCGTCGACGCCACCCGTGAGGTCTCTCCTAGCGAGTGGAATGTCGATGATTACTACGATCCCGAGTCGCGTAAGTTCGGCAGTGTTTACTCTAAACGTGGCGGTTTTATAAGCGAATATGCTGACTTCGATCCGCTTCAGTTTGGAGTCATGCCATCTGGTGTCGCCGGTGGTGATCCAGACCAGTTTCTGACACTGCGAGTTGCTCACGAGGCAATGGCTGATGCAGGCTATCTCGATGGCAAAAAACAATTCGATAAAGATCGCGCTGAAGTTATTTTGGGCCGCATATCGGCTCCCGGTGCGGGAAGTATGAACTTGACCCATCAGTCGAAGACCGTTCATGAAGTTACCGGTCTTCTTCGTGGACTTTTACCGAACCATCCGGAGGTTGTAGACGCTGCGGTTAGCGAAATGACGAGTCGTCTGGTTACGTGCAATTCGGATACCATTCCGAGCGCGATGCCGAACGTGCTTGCTGGACGAATAGCTTCCAAACTCGGATTTCGTGGTCGAAATCTATTGATCGACGCCGCTTGTGCTTCTTCGATGGTAGCGGTTGAAACGGCAGTCCAAGACCTTCTTAGCCACCAGTGTGATTTCGCTCTGGCTGGCGGTTTGCATGTCAATGCTTCTCCCGTATTTTTCCAAATGTTCTGTGGTCTCGGTGCATTATCGCGCAAGGACATCATTCGTCCGTTCGACGAATCAGCGGATGGAACATTGCTTGGAGAGGGCATCGGCATCCTTGTTTTAAAGCGCCATGAAGACGCGATTGCGGATGGCGATAGAATCTATGCCACGATCTGCGGCGTAGCGTCCTCCAGTGATGGATACGGCGGAAGTGTTCTCTCACCGTCACTTGACGGGGAGGCACTGGCGATGGAGAAAGCCTACAAGATGGCCGGTATCTCGCCCAAGAGCATAGGTCTGCTGGAAGCCCACGGGACGGGCACTCCGACTGGCGACGTGGTGGAACTGCAGGCTGTTGAAAAAGTGTTCGGACAAGCATCGGAGAGTCGAGACGGCAAGCCATGGTGCGCGGTTGGTTCAGTCAAGTCCATGATTGGACACTGTCAATCTGCGAGCGCTGTTGCTGGGATTATCAAAGCCGCGCTTGCCCTTCATCATAAAATTTTGCCCCCCACTTTGCACGTTTCCGAGCCAAACCGCAAAATTAACTGGGAGAAACATCCTTGCTATGTGAATACCCAGTCGCGTCCGTGGATCCATGCTGAGAATTCTGAGGAAGCTCGTCGTGCGGCGGTTAGTGCATTTGGGTTCGGTGGAATCAACGGGCACATGATTCTTGAGGAAGCGGAAAAGGGTTCCTCTATGACTCGCCATAAGAGTGCTGTTAAAGCTGCTTCGGAACAAGGAATGCCGGTCACTCCGGCTGCCTCACTGGCGTCACTCGACAGTGCTCTGATGCGTGACTGGGATTCGGAGGTGTTCGCATTCAGTGCCAATTCTCCCGGTGAACTTGCAGGAGATTTGGAGAAACTGGAGACTTACGTGTCGCGCTCCATGGAAAGCGGCATCGTAGAGGGATTTTTTAAGGACCTTGCATTCAGCATTAACTGCAGGAATCCAGGAACGAATGGCGCCACAGGCGGTGCCATCAAGCCGGCTAAAAACAGCCGTAAGATTTATCGTCTGAGTATTGTTGCTGCAAACCCGGATGAATTAGTTAGCAAAGTTCAGTATGCTCGCAAGTTAATTGAGGCGGGCAAGCCTGCTGTGCAAGAGGCAGATAAGGGTGTTTACTACACCAGCCCAGGCACCGCCATCGGTGGCAAAGTCGGATTCCTCTATCCGGGATTAGGTTCCGCATACGGTGGAATGCTCTCTGATCTGTGCATGCACTTCCCTGAAGTGCGCGAAGTCTTCGATATTGTCGATACCGTCGCGTTAGCGGAAAAGGCGTCGATTTTACCAAGTCGAATGATTTTTCCGCCGGACCGTGATTCCTCGAATTCAATGGAATTGGCGTCCGCAGATTTCGCTGTCGTGGCCATTCTTCTTGCCGAATATGCTTTGCACCAATTGCTTTTGCATCTCGAAATTAAACCTGACGCCCTTATGGGATGCAGTACCGGTGAATTTGCCGCCATCACTACTGGTGGTGCCGTAGATGTTCTAAGTGTGTCAGAAACGTTTTACGGATTGAGTACTAATGTTGCCCGCGCGATTCCAGCCGCTGCGCTGGCAGAATTGCGCTCGCTTCGTATTCTCGCTCCTGCAAGCGATGTTATGGCACTCGTTAAAAACAACGATGTCCATCTGAGTGCTGACCTTGGAGAACGACACATTATTGTCACTGGCACCATAGCTGGTACCGATTCGCTGACAGATGAATTAGCAAAGCGCAAGTTTGTTTCCCAGGTTCTTCCCATCGCAATCCCCTACCATACGCCGCTAGTTCACGACCTGATAGACGGTGAGCATGATGCCGTCAAGTCTGTAGACATCCGACCTCTTGTGGTGCCGAGCTATGCCTGTTCCACAGCAGAGCGATATCCAGGCGATGAGAAGCAATTGCGGGCGATGTTCACGGACCTATTTACAAAGCCGATCAGGCTGCGCGAAACCATACAGAAGATGTACGAAGATGGTATCCGACTTTTTATCGAGGTTGGCCCAGGTGGGGTGCTTTCGAGCGTGGTCGATGGCATCCTCGGTAGTAAGCCGCACATAGCTGTTCCTACAAACTTATCATCGAAACCCGCACTGACACAGCTTAACCACGTTCTAGCTGCGCTTTATACCCAGGGTGTGTCAGCAAATTTCAATTATTTATATATGCGTCGAGCTCCTGTTGAGCTGGATTGGCGCTCGCTAAAAGCTCCCGTGGTTAAACGCCAACCGCTCAAGCTTTCGCTTGTTCACACCAAGCTTGAAGTGTCGCCTGGACTCGCTGTCCCTCCTGCGGAGCCCGTTTCGCAACTTTCTTCTTTGCCGGATAATTCACCTCACGATCGCTATGAAGACACTCAGAGCGACTGCGGAAGTAGTGAGGTTGAATCCGCTAATTTGCTAGGCTCTTTTATGAACACCAACGCAGCGTTTTACTCGCGGATGGCAGCAACGCAGGAGAGAATAATGACCGCTTTTCTCTCATCCAATGTCGAGCAGCAGTTCTCTGATGAAACCAACATCTATGCTAGTGATGAAGTTCAACACCTCCCGGGCGGAGTGTCACAATACCAGTTGCAAGATGACCTACAAGCAAGCGAATTTCCTGTCTTTCAGCAGAATCGAGAAGCTTTCGTAAACGTCTCAGAGCCGCCGTTTCTTAGCCGCTTCCGAATTCGATCGGTTTCCGGGTCTACGGAATTTGATCTGCACATTGGGCTTGATACCGATCTCTATTTGTTAGACCATGCCGTTGGCGGTCAGGTCAGCGTAGAGCCTCCCTCGCGTGTTTTCTTGATGCCTCTCATGGTTTCTCTTGAAATTATGGCTGAGGCCGCTTCTGCCCACGCACGCGAGAAGTTAATCGTCAGACTGGAACAAGTCAAAGCCTTCAAACGAATCTCTGTTGACCATCTTGGAGTCGATCTTCATTTAACTGCAAGCGGTGATAGTAGCCGCGTTCACGTCAAAATGTTTGACGCTGGCGACTTGGTAAATCCGATTTTAATCGCTGACTTTTTGTTTGCCATGCAATATCCGACAGTTGGTTCGGCTCCTGAAATTACGGTCAGCGGTCACTCTCCGACGAACCTCAAGGAGCGATCGCAGCTTTATGCCCCGCCCAATATGTTTCACGGACCCCGAATGCAGGCGGTGACTGCGATTACGAATGTCGGCAACAAAAGTATTGAGGGCTTGGCAGAAGCTTCTCCTGCGCGTTACTGGATGCCTCATGTACCGGTAGCGAACTTCCTGTTACACCCACTATTGCTCGATAACGCAAGTCAGTTTGTTCTCTTCTATTTGTACGAGAAACAGATGCCGGCGATTGCGCTATTGCCATTTTTCATCGAGTCGGTTGAGTTCTTTTACTCCCCCAATGATCTACCGCCTGTTATTTCGGGACGTGCTCTCCTGCATACCGTTTCTGAAAAGGCGACCGAGGCGAAGGTTGAGGTTGTAGATGATCGGAATCGAGTTTGGATGCGTGTAAATGGCATCAACAGTAAGCGAGTGATGCCTCATGAGAAGCTTGTCGACTTCTTCCATAAGCCACTTCAACGACACATCGCGACCCGCCTGACAGTCAATAAGACCTTGAGTCACCTGTGCGTATTAACCGAGTTTAAAACTGGCTTGTTGCCAACTGATGACGCTATTTTGGATTGGTGCCTCGATTATTTACTAACGAGGAGTGAGCGCAGCTTTTGGCGCACACAACTCAAATTCGAGAAACGCAAGGCAGACTGGCTGCATGGACGAATTGCCGCCAAAGAAGCCGTTCGAATGCTTGTCAAAGAACGCCTCGGGCGAGAAATCGGAATGCTCGACATCGAGATTTCAAACGACTTCGAGCGACGTCCTTTGGTTGCTGTGAGTGGCGGAATTGCCGGTCTGTCAATTTCCATATCTCACACGGACGGCATCGCTATGGCGCTCGCGAGTTTTCTCAGCGATGGCAAGCCCGGTGTTGATGCGGAGAAAATTCAAACTCGCGACCCTGATGTCGCAGACCGGTTTTTGACAATGGACGAGTTGGGTCACCTGAACTCGTGCGCATCGCATTTGCGTGATGCTGAACTCACACGGCTCTGGTCGGCGAAGGAAGCTGTCTACAAGTCCTTGGGTGGGGAATTCGAACTCACATCGTTCGAAATAGATGTCACTTCTATGACACCATATGCGATGTCAATCCGCAACACTGGCTCGGCCAACAAATTTCAAGTTTTTTCAGAATTAGTCGGCGATTACGTGCGCTCATATACGCTTGCATGATTGCATATCGCTAAGCTCTAGACTTGGTGTGTTAAAGACCTAAATGTCTATCGTGACATGCGATTTTAGCCATCGCTCTAAATCTGCAACATCACTGAAATCTAAAAGAGCAACTGCTAGCTGCTCCAGTTGCTCCAGAGACAGCTCCGTTATCTGTGCGCAGACCTGTCCCAGTTCGCCGAAGCGTCTGGTAAGCAATGAGTTTACCAGTGATGCTGCTTCACCATGTCGACCTTGCAGAAGTCCTAACTCCATTCCGCGAGCCTGGCCTTGTTCGAGTCCTTGTTCGCGACCCCTTTCGAACCCCTCTTTGAGCCCCTTTTCCATCCAACTAGTTACAATTTCCATAACTCCCTCCCTGCGAGGTTCTTCAAGCTGTTCCAGGGCCGCGACGAATAGACTCTCTTCCGACTCATTGAGTCTCAGGTATGAATCTACAAAACCCGCGATAAGTCTCGATTTAGCTCTGTCAAGTCTCAAGTCGGCGATCATTCTCAGGCATTCCAATTTTACCCTGAAGCGCTCATGCTGAGCAAATTTCATCTTTGCCATGAGTGCCGCCGAGACAGGGCTATCGCGTTTCAAGTAACTGCGCCAATTTAACCTGTTGAGCTGTATCACCTTGTATTGAAATCTCAGTACCTCCAGTCCAGGAAGCTTGAGTTCATAGCAGGAACCTTGCTGAGTGAAAGGGCGATCGAATGAGAATAAAACTATTGGATAAACCGGTAGATTGTGGCGCTCATGGAGTCGCGAAAAGTAGCAAAACATTCGTCGCTCAAAGGAATTCTGAGCGTGCGCCTGTGCTTCTGTATGCACCAGGATAAATGAGTCATTAGAACGTAAGCGTACTCGCGCAACCAGATCGGCCTCATACGCATCACCGGCGGTGACATCAGTGAAGAGTTCTTTATCAAGAAAAACAATGGAAGCTGGGTCCAGGCAGTCAAACAGCGATGGAAGGAAGAGTTCTATGAATTCGGAGAAAAATGTCGTCAGCAACTCCTTGAACAATCTATCGTGATCCGTCATGTAAACCTCCTTCAAAGAATCCAAAGTCTGAATGTCCGCCGCGCGCATGCAGCACAGGTTCTCTGTGCAGCAATTAGCGAGCAAACTTTTCGTGGGGAGATTGCTTCTAATGAAATAGACGTCTGATCAAGGAAAAAAGTTCAAAAATTTGAGATGTCAGCATAGTAAAGTTTCCGCCCCGTCTGGCTAAATGATTTCGCTACACTCAAGCTTGATTCGACGGAGACGATTGTTGATTCAGTGAAGTAAATGGGGGGCTAGGGTGCGCCGCTCGCCTGTACCTTTGAAGAGATCTCAGACTTCCGCTGTTTGTCGTACAGTTCTTCAGCTAGTTTTTGCGTCTTGTGGAGACGAGTCCGTACTTTTCCTTTTATGAATTGATTGATCAGAAATCGCGGAATAGGCAGCCCAGGCTCAATGTTAGACGTCAACTTCAACCGAGTCTTCGCTTGCTCAACTGGCGTTAACTCCCACTTGCCGGACATCTCCTTCAGTGATTTATCCGCTTCGATCAATTCATAGGACAAAAGTTCGTTTTCTTTGACGGTGATTCTCAGCGTTGTTTGAACCGTGCCGTAGAACGGAATTCTTTCAAATTTCTGCTGGACTATCGCTTCTTTGCCCTCTGTCGACTTAATATCCGCGTCGAATTTGTCTGCACTGGTCACGGCTCTCCACACGCACTCTTTCGGAGCGTTTACCAAGGTCGTATCCGACACGGAGTTGTCGGATTTCGCCGAAGCCTGCCCGTGCAGCGCACTCAGGATGGTTATGGATGATATTAGGACCAAGCCTTTATTCATAGACGCCTTTGGACATTTCCCGGTCACCAGGATCATACCCAGATTCTTACGCAACTCCCCGCTTGTAGCAAAGGTTTTAGCCGGAGATGACAGCTTGTATATCAATTCCCCGAACCTTTCAATCCGGACTGAAACTGCTAACAGCCATTCATGAACGCACTGCTACCGCCCGCGATACCAGCCCGGCAAGTGTGTATCAGGCCTTGAGCTCGCTGCCGAGCAGTGTCAAAAATTGTTTCATCCATTCCGGATGTCCGGGCCAGGCCACCGCGGTGACTAATTTACCGTCGGTATGAGCGAAAGCTGGATTAACACCGGGATTTACCCAGGTCGCTCCTGCTGACTCCAATTCAGGACGCACTGCGAAATATGCAGTACAACTGCGACCTTTTAGAACTCCAGCTGCAGCGAGGATTTGGGGACCGTGACATATCGTCGCGACTGGTTTTGTGGTCTCGAAGAAGTGCTGAACAATCTCGATGACGCGGCTGTTTAAGCGCAAGTATTCTGGAGAACGACCACCGGGAACGACCAGCGCGTCGTAAGTCGTTTCATCAACCTCTTCAAAGGAGTGGGTTACGGCGAAGTTGTGACCTGGCTTCTCTGAATAAGTTTGAGCACCGTCAAAGTCGTGAATCGCTGTTTTTACCGACTCACCGGCTTTTTTGCCTGGACAGACCGTATGTACGTCGTGCCCGACCATGGTCAAGATCTGGAAGGGTACCATTGCTTCGTAATCCTCAACGAAGTCGCCAACTAGCATCAAAATTCGCTTACCTGCCATTCAGCCTCCTTGTTCGCTTTCTTATAAAGTTGGAAATTATAGTCGGTTATCGTGCTGGGTATATTGTTTCGGAACACTGATGAGGAATTGACGGGAATGGCGGCCCAACGCAAGAAAGGCAAAAATTCAAACAAGCCCAAAGCCGCAAAGTCCAGCTCTGCGAAGATCGAAGCGCCCAGAGACCCGAAGTCTGAGCCGGTGGCAACCGGCTCCACGGTTCCCGATAACTCCAGGGGTCAGGTCAAACACACGGAGACTGTGTTCGCGCATGCCGACAGCGTATCAGTCAGCGGTGCCGATTTAATCGAAGCTGTGGCTGATAATGCTGCGCCTGAGCCGGAACCGCTATCAGCCTCCGAAATTGAAACCGCTCTTGGTGAACATCCTGCTGACCGTAATTCCCTGGACATAAACACAGAGTCCGAGACTCTGGACAAGCTTGAAGGGGTCGATGAAACTGTCGCTCCGGAGACGGACGGCCTCGAGTTGAATCTTTCGGCAAGCGAGGGGAATCGCGGAACTTCCGCTACTGTGGGAAATCCTGCTCGGACTTCATCAGACGGTGAGACTGCCCCGACGCCGCATTCTGCAGTCACTGCTACTGCCGTGTCGGAGAAAACAGCTGACCAAGAGACTTCCGCTAAGGGTGACTACACTTCGGCTGCTGCGTTTGGCGCTGAGAATTTCAGTAAGAATGAGATAAAAACGCTGCTGGTTCCCGTTAACCCATTTCATCGCCTGATTGCCTGTTCCATTGTGATCGTCTGCTATTCATTTCTGGGCTATCTGTTTCTTAACGGGCCTGTCGCCGTCAACGCCCATGGCTTGCACACGGTGGATCTACCCGAGGCTGGCGATTATGTTTTGATCTTCAAGGGCGACACGCAGGACGCGTACGGATGGACAATCGATGGGCGTTTTCGTAATTCTCTGGAAATCGACATGGAACCGATTGAGCCGGAGCAGCGTGTGGATAAGGTAGAGCCAATCAAGGACCTCTCGGGCGCAGACTTCTTTTCTGTTGCCGAGTACGAAGTGAATCAACCTGGAAAGTACAACCTTTGGGTTAAGTGGAACGACCCTAACAATCGCTGCAAAGGAAAGATTACGCTGGAGAAGGATCCTGTTGAGAAATTCATCTTCAAGTGGGTGGTGGGCATAATTGGAACCCTTGCCTTGATTTTCATGTGCGGAATTCCTATGACGACCAGTAAGGCGCAGTCGACGTTACAAGGGCAACATCCGCAGGCATAACGATCGTATATATTCCGCGGATCTTGCATTAAGTTCACACCCAAACGCCCTCGCTATGCTATTTTGGGGCTGAAATTTGCCTTACTAGCTGTCGCAAGTCGACTTAAAGAGGTTGTTGGATGTCGTTCAAACACAAATTCGGATTTGTTAAGGTTGCAGCCGGTCTGACACTAGCATTCGCTCTTTGCCCAGATGCACTTGCCGATCAGTCAACATGGCGAAAGCTCATGGATGACGGCGCAGCATCCTATAAGTCCGGAAATTATCCAGCCGCGATAAAAAGCTACGGGGATGCCGCCGAGCAGGCGGTTAACTACGAAAAGGCAGACGAGGATCGTGCCACCACCCTTAATGACATTGGCCTTGTTTTCGAAGACATGAAGGACTACGGGAAAGCGCAAAAATACTTCATTGACTCGATTGAATTGAAGAAAAAAAGTCTTGGTTCCAACCACTACGCATTGGTTGCACCGTTGAATAATCTTGCTGATTCCTATTTGCGCGAGAAAAAATACGATGAAGCAATTGTCACGATTAAGGAAGCCAATGATGTGATCGAAAAGTCGAAGGGTGCTGCGGATCCGGCTTTGACACTGAACCTCAATCGTCTCGCCGGCGCGTACCAAGCGCAAAAAAAATATCAGGAAGCTGCCGATGCACTGACGCGCTCCCTTGAAATTGCTAAGAAAAACTTTGGCGATAAACATCCTGCAGTCGCTGTCATTCAAAACAACCTGGCACTGGTAAAGCGTTTTCTTGGGCAAGCCGACGAGGCCGACAAATTGTATAAGGACAGCCTGCAAATTCGTCAAGATGCCCTTGGGGGCGAGAGTTTGGAAGTTGCGAGTAGCTTAAACACGATGGCCTTGAACTATCGTGAGCAACAGAAATTCGACGAAGCGGAACCATTACTCGCTCGCTCGCTGGAAATTGTTCGTAAGGCACCAGATGCGACACCACAGCAGAAAGTTGCAGCCCTGAAAAACTTGGGTTTGGTTTATCGCGAATTGGGCTCTCCGGAAAAGGCCAAGCCTCTCTACGAAGAAGCAGTCGCAATGCAAATCAAGGAGTTTGGAGCTGATGATTTCCAACTCATTGATACATACGCGGACATGGGTCAGATGGACCAGGAGCTTGAAGATTACGATGGGGCTAAAAAGGTTTTTGAGCGAGCCCTCGAGATTTGCGATAAGGTTGGCACACAGGCTGATAGTCTGAGATTAAAGGTAATGGACCGTCTTGAGGACACCTATCGTCAGACGGACGACCTTACCGGAGCGATGAGACTTAACGATCGCGTTCGTGCCTTGATCGAGGCGCGGGGCGGCACCGTCGACAATAAGTCCCTTGCCCGTAAACTAAATGACCAGGCCATGCTATATAGACAACAAGGCGATCTGGATAAGGCTGAGGATTTTCTGAAGCAAGCCTTGGCTGTCGACCAGAAGCGCTCGGAGAAAGCAACTCCCGAATCTAGCACCTATATGAGCAACCTTGCTCGGATTTACGAGCAACGAGGCAACTGGGAAGAAGCGAGGAAACTGTATAAATCAGCGCTCGAAATTCGAGAGCTGACTGAAGGAGACGACCCCTCAGCAATTGCAGCGACCCTGAGGCATTATGCCAAAGTGCTCAGGCAGTTGAACTTAAAAGCTGAAGCCGACACGGCCGATAAACGAGCCGAGAAGATTGAGGATGCTGCCGGGGAATAGTTTCTATACGGGTCGGAAGACGGAATTTGCTGGAGCGATGTCGGTGGGACCTGGCACATGGAGACTTGAGTAATGAAATGCCGTCAAACTTTGGGGACTTTGTTCGCTGTTGTCTGCGTTGTTGGTTTGTTTGCAGGAGCTGCTGGGGCCGCTGATGAGGGCGGAGACAAGACTGGTGCAGGCGGCGACAAGCCGTCCGGACCGACTTTTAGTGGAAACGTATCCTGGTACGGTCCAGGATTCGACGGCAAGAAGACCGCCTCCGGCGAAATCTTCGACATGAAGAAGAGCACCGCTGCGCACTTGAAGCTGCCATTTCAGACCAAAGTTTTAGTCGAGAATCCCCGTACCGGGAAATCGGTCGTGGTGAGAGTAAATGACCGCGGTCCCTACGCGAAGAAGCGCGTTATGGACCTATCGAAGGGTGCCGCTCAAAAGCTAGGCACTCTTCTCGGGGGAGTGGCATTCGTCGAATGCACCGTAATCGGTAAGGATGCGAAAGTGAGTATGATCAACCCACTCATAATTTCGCAGGTTGACCCTAATCTTCGCTAAGCCAGTCTGACTCCGGCAATCTGCAAGTTCGAGCGGGAAGCTTTTAGAAGTGTTTGCCACCATCGGCGGTACTTCTAACTGTCACTTCAACGCGTCGAGGCTGGAATGAGGTAGTTTGGAACCAAACTGCCAGACAAGAGCCTGCAAATATGACTGCGATTGAACCGAGCGTGGCTGAGAAATTATCGAGACCGAGGTGTACGGCAAAGTTTCGCATTAAGATGGCGGCTGCGATTACGAACATCACCGCAAGCGTTTCCGAGAGCGTGAGAATTGATGTCGCTTTAGTAACTCTGGGAGGACGTTGCAAATCTGTCCTATTGAAATAGTCTTCGGCCACTATCCAACCTCCAAGCGAAGAAACGTTCGGCGCAGAATGCGCGCTTAAGCGCTAATTGACACCGAGAAATCATTACTTCTCGACTATACATTGCCCCACTTGATAACGGCGCGGATATTAGGCTGAGTTTAATAATTGGGAAACCGAAACGGCGCTCTCGTTTAAAACAGAGAGCACCTATCTAGCAGATCAAGGATTGACTACCAACCCTTTTTGTCGGTACCCATGATCTTCTTGATGACTTTCCCAATCGGATCGTAGAACTCATCAACAACCCGCTCCTTCAATGGAATGATGGCGTTGTCGGTAATGTGAATCTCTTCCGGGCAAACTTCTGTGCAGCATTTTGTGATGTTGCACATACCGATATGACCTTCGTCCTTGAGATACTGCATACGGTTGGCAGTGTCTTTCGGGTGCATCTCGAGACCGGCAGTTCTAACTAAGAAGCGCGGACCCATGAATGCATCTTTACGATCGTGGTCGCGCAAAACGTGGCAAACGTTTTGGCAAAGGAAGCACTCGATGCACTTACGGAATTCCTGAACGCGGTCAATGTCTTCTTGATGGATGATCCACTCTTTGTCGTCCGGCGCGGGCGAGAAGCCTTTGATCTTTTTGTTGACTTCATAATTCCACGAGACGTCGGTGACTAGATCCTTGATGATCGGGAAGGTTTTGATCGGAGCAACTCTGATTTCTTCGCCTTCTTCGAAGCGATCCATCCGAGTCTTGCACATCAAGCTGGGCATGCCGTTGACTTCAGCACTGCAAGAGCCGCATTTTGCAGCTTTGCAATTCCATCGCACGGCAAGATCCGGCGAGTCTTTTGCTTGGATAGCGTGGATGGCATCAAGCACAACCATGCCTTCTTCGACCTGGACTTCGTAGTCTTTGAACTCTCCGGCGTCCGCTGTCCCGCGATAAACTTTGAGTTTGGCTTTACGCATTACTTGGAACTCCTTATTTCTTGTCTGCTTCGAAGAGTTTCTTCAAATCTTCTGGCATCGCCGGTAGTGGCGTGTGCTCCAGCTTCATCTGGTCGCCATCTTTCGAGACGGCGGTGTTGACCGTTGCCCATTTACCTTTGTCGGTGTCGGGGAAGTCCAGGCGGCTGTGCGCTCCGCGGCTCTCAGGACGAGAGTTTGCGCTGCGTGCGATTGCTTCGGCCGAGACGATCATGTTTTTCAAGTCTCTGCAAAGGTGCCAGCCAGGATTAAACCGCTTGTCGCCTTTGACAGCGACTTTGGCTATCTCCTTCTTGAGCTCCTGCAATTTCTCTATGCCGATTTCCATCTCTTTCGCTTCGCGGAAAATTCCTACGTGGGCGTCCATTATGTTATTCATCTGTTTCGCCACGTCGTAAGGATTGGGTCCTTCGCGATGGAAAGGCGCTTCTAGTTCTTCAATCGCAGCTTCAATATCTTTCTCGTTGATTGAAGGAAAACCGCCAAGCTGTTTTGCATAATCAGAAGCGCCGGCTCCAGCTCTTCGACCGAACACAATCAGGTCGGATAGTGAGTTACCGCCGAGTCGGTTTGCGCCGTGCATTCCGCCGGCACACTCACCTGCTGCGAACAAGCCGGGAACGCGAGTTGCTGCGGTGTCAGCTTCGACTCTGATACCACCCATGATGTAGTGGCAGGTCGGTCCCACTTCCATGGGACCCGCAGTGATATCAACATCAGCTAGTTCTTTAAACTGGTGGTACATCGAGGGAAGCTTTTTCTTGACGCGATCCGGATCCTGATAGGAGATGTCCAGGAATACGCCGCCGTGCGGGGAGCCTCTTCCTTCCTTGTTCTCGATGTAGATGGCTCGAGCGACGTTGTCGCGTGTAGACAGCTCAGGTGGTCTGCGCGCTTCGGTTCTTTTACCGGCAATCGCTGCTTCAACCCACTCTTTAGCTTCGGCTTCATCCGCAGCGAATCCGTCCTTCGTCGATTCCGGCAAGTACTTCCACATGAAGCGCTCGCCTTTGCTGTTGCGAAGGATGCCGCCTTCTCCTCTAACACCCTCTGTGACGAGAATGCCGCGAACGCCTGGGGGCCAGACCATTCCCGTGGGGTGGAATTGAACAAATTCCATATCGATCAGATCTGCTCCAGATTCGTAAGCAAGACCTTGACCGTCTGAAGTGTATTCCCAGGAGTTTGACGTGACTGAGTAAATTTTTCCTACGCCGCCTGTGGCAAGTACGATGGCTTTTGCTTTGAATAAGACATAGCGTCCGTCTTCGCGGTAGTAGCCGAACGCGCCGGAAATCTTATCGCCGTCTTTAAACAATTTCGAGATTGTGCATTCCATGTAAACGGTGATGCCTTGATGAACGCCCTGGTCCTGGAGCGTTCTTATCATCTCCAAGCCGGTTCTATCTCCGACGTGACAAAGGCGTTTCCACTTATGTCCGCCGAATGCGCGCTGAAGAATTCGGCCGTCTTTTGTTCTGTCAAAAACCGCGCCCCAACGCTCGAGTTCGCGGACCCGGTCCGGTGCTTCCTGGGCATGCAGTTGAGCCATGCGCCAGTTGTTGAGCAGTTTGCCGCCGTTCATCGTATCTTTGAAGTGTGTTTCCCAGCCGTCTTGCGGGTCCACGTTCGCTAAAGCCGCAGCCACGCCGCCTTCAGCCATAACCGTGTGGGCTTTACCGAGGAGTGATTTGCAAACCAGACCAACGTTCAAACCCATAGCCGACACTTCGATCGCGGCTCGGAGTCCAGCCCCGCCGGCTCCAATCACTATGACGTCGTGTTCATGTGTTTCGTAAGTAGCCATTTTCTTTCCTTAACTGAATTACAAAGTCTCAAGCACTATCAGCGTTTTTCTAGAACAGAACACCCGGGGGGATTATTTTGGCCGCGACGGATCTGATGTACAAATCGGTGAGACCGACTGAGAAGAGGCTTGCCCATGCCCAGCCCTGGTGGTGTTCGTTCAGTTTGGTCACGAAGTGCCAAATCCGGAACTGAGCTTTTTGCTGTTCTGTTTTGCTGAAGCAACTAACCGCGCCGCCGCAAAGATGGCGCCAGGCATGGCAGCCGAATGTGTAGCCGGAGAGCAGGTAGCAGTTTAAGCACATGAACAATGATAAGAGCGAGACCGTAAAGCGACCATCTGGTGCGCGGAACGATATGATTGCGTCATACCAGAGAACCAGTAAAACGATTGCAGCGCAGTAGAAAAAGTAGCGATGCATGTTTTGAAGAATAAACGGAAATTTGGTCTCGCCACTATATCCGGTGCCACTGGTTCCCATGACGGCGCAACCAGGAGGTGTCATGAAGTATGCGCGGTAATAGGCTTTTCTGTAGTAGTAGCATGTCGCGCGGAAACCGGCTGGAATCCAGAGGATTAGAATTGCCGGTGAAAAATGCCACCAGTCAAAAGCCAACTTGGGCGAGTAGAACGGAGAGAGATACTGATCAACTTCGAAATAATTGTTCTCGAATGTGCGGAACGTCGCATATGCGATGAACACGCCGAATCCCACCGCAACCATCAGTGGATTCGCCCACCAGTTGTCCGTTCGCGCTGTGCGCCCTGGATGTGCTTTGCTTTCAATCGTATTAGTCATTAGGGAATCCTTCTCTTTGCAGGATTTGTTTCTTCTGAAACCGGCTCAGATAATGACAACACGTGTGCGGCGCTACGAGAACTCTCACAGCGCCAGCGATGTACATGAAGTAAACACGATTGCCTTGGTAAACCTTGAACCGAGCGAAGATGAGCCCTCGCGCGACAACTTTTTAGCAGCGCTTAGCTTCTCTATCACTATTAATTATATCAACTACAACCTGCTCTAATCTCGCTTTAAACCTTTTGCACGATCACATACAGACGATATCCAATCGATTCTTAAGTGCGGTTAACCTGCGGAAGTTTCCCATCTAGAGCCACTTTCAGCGGACCTCCTGTTGGCAACAAGCTGGAACCTGGCGAAAAAAATGGCGTCTTTTTAATCGGTTGACGCTGCCTAAAACTCACAACAAAGATGTTGATCCAGGGGTTGAGCGAACAATCAAAAGCGGCTCGACAACCTGTCCGACACGGCTCCGTGAGCCATGGTGCGAACCAAAGAGGATGAGATGAAAAAGAAAGCTGAATCGCAAGCAACCACTTATAAAAGAAGGAAGCCGAAAACACATATCGAAACAGATCGCCGTTACGTAATGGAGCGTTTGGATCAATCGCTTCCTCTGGTTACGGAAGACTGGAATCGAGTTGAGCAAATGCTCAATTTGCTGACCGAGTTCGCGCCGAGTGGAATGGTTACGGAACTTGCCAACGCCATCGCTAGCTATGCTGACGACCAGGCTCGTCGCGGCTACGTACTCGGACAGGAAGACCTGGTAAGAGAGCTGCGTCGCCGCGTGGCGTAATGGTCTTCGATGACGGCTTGAAGGTCGGTGAGAGGACTTGAGCTAAAGTCGCTTTTAGCGGATAAACTTACATAAGTGCGAAGTCGCCAAGAGTCTACCATCGAAGTGGGATTGCCAAGAGTGGCGCGCAAGCTGTTTCACCGCTGGAGTTTCGATTTGTCGGCCGAGTTGATTACCGGATTTGTAATGGTCACAGCCATGTACTTCGTCCTGGCTCCCCGGTTCAACACATACCTCTATAGAGCGTTGCTGTTTTTTCCCTCCCGATTCCCTCCCGACTTTGAAGGTGTTCCGGCGCTCGAGTGTGTTGCTGGTGAAGACGTCTACTTCAAAGGGAGCATGGGGCAGACTCTCAACGGGTGGTACTTTCACAAGGGTGACAGCGAATATCACATTCTGTTCAGTCACGGTAACTCTGGAAACCTGACTATCCGCCACCATCTGACAAAGTTGATGCTGCGATCTGGATACTCAGTGTTTGTCTACGACTATCAGGGCTTCGGTAGGAGCAGCGGCAAACCTACTATTCATGGGATCTGTAGCGATGGTGAAGCCGCTTATGATTATCTCGTGAACGAACGAGGTGTCGATCCCAGCAAAATCGTTCTCTATGGAGAGTCTCTAGGATGTTCGGTTGCGTCGCATTTGTCGACGGTACGCTCGTGCCAGGGATTGATCCTTCAATCCGGTTTCTCTTCTCTTGTGCGCATAGCATGCAAGCATTTTCCGCTGCTCTATGCTTATCCGCCGTCTCTGTATCCGAAGCCGGCGCTCGATAACTTGACTATTGTGAAAAACTCGAAGGTGCCACTTCTCTTTATTCATGGGGATCTCGACAGAGTCATTCCCGTTCAACACGCAGTTGATATGTACGAGGCTGCTCCTGGTGTGAAACATTTTGTGCGCTTGCCAGGCACCGCCCATGGTGACATATGGAGTACGGCCGAGAAAGAATACCTGGATGCACTCGGTGCATTCCCGCAGAATTTCGCTCCGCTAACAGCGTCTCAATCCGTCGATCGTTATCCTGTTTAAAGCTTCAAATCCTCGAAGAGCATTATCACGCTCGCCTCAAGAATCATTTCCTGGCAGCATGATGTGGTATTCACTGCAAGTTCACGCCTGGCCTGTTAATTTCGTATTAGCAGGTGGGAACCGACACGATTCATACCCGTCACGTAACCAACTTTCCCAATCGAAAAAATCGGAGAAACAATGGTAGATTCACGTAATCCCAATCTCTCGGCTGGAGCGACCAATTTCGCAAGTTCTGAGGAGGGTTGGCGCCAGAATCTGGGTCGGTCTAATCTAAACGGATTGCGGACTTGCTGGTTCACAGGCAAGGAACCGGTCTATGGGAAGTGTCCAGGAGTTCGTGCAGATGGATCTATCACTTCGCTGCCGATGCCTGATCTCTCAACATGCACGAGAGACGAAGTGCGAGATTACTTTGATAACTCATGGACGATAACCGAGATATTGTTCTCCGCTCTGAATCAGGAGGAGGCGTTTTATCGACCTCCCTATCATACGCTTCGCCATCCGCTAATTTTCTACTACGGTCATCCGGCTGCTTTGTACGTCAACAAACTGCGTGTGGCCGGACTGATAGATTCAGCGATCAATTGGAACTTTGAGAGCCTGTTTGAGACAGGCGTTGACGAGATGTCCTGGGATGACATGTCGAAAAACGAAATTGTTTGGCCTCGAATTGAGCTGGTCCATGAATTTCGGAAAAAGGTTTATGAAACTGTATGTGGTGTCATAGAGGACCATCCGGACCTGGCAGTCGGTCATGGACTTATAGATCAGCAGCATCCGCTGTGGGCGCTGTTTATGGGCTTCGAGCACGAGAGAATTCATATTGAAACCACTTCAGTCTTGATCAGGGAATTACCCGTAGATCTTGTCGAAGTTCCTCTGCATTGGCCATCGTTGCATTCGTCCGCTCACCAGGATGAAGTTGCCGTTCCCCTGACAGGTCGAGATTTCCCTGATAACCACATGGTTTTAATCGATCCTCAAATCGTGGAGATCGGTAAACCGGCAGAATTCCCTTCGTATGGTTGGGACAATGAGTACGGACATAAGCTAGCATCTGTTGCTGAGTTCGAGGTCAGCACGCAGCTGATTAGCAATGGCGAGTTTTATGCATTCGTTTCCACTGGTGGCTACTCAGATAAGTCATTCTGGACCGAAGAAGGTTGGAGATGGCGCGCTTATCGAAACACTAAATTCCCCACATTCTGGGTTCCTTCCGGACCGATTGGATCTCATCGCTATCGGTTGCGCACCACATTTGAGGTCATCCCGATGCCCTGGTCCTGGCCGGTTGTAGTAAATCACTATGAGGCGAAGGCGTTTTGCAACTGGTTGGCGAGTCGGGATTCAAAAGGGCGCAACCATCGCTTGATTTCAGAGCAAGAGCACCAGGCTATTCGGAAGAAAGCCGGCATATCGAATTACTCTGCCGACTCTTGTCCCGCCAATCTTGACCTGAGATGGGGATCTGAGTCACCGGTCTACTCGCATCCGACCGAGATCGGAATTTCGGATGTATTCGGAAACGTCTGGCAGTGGTGCGAGGATGACTTCAATCCGCTACCGGAATTTCGCATTCATCCATACTATGACGATTTCAGCACACCCTGCTTCGACGGCGAGCACAAAATGATAATGGGTGGGTCGTTCATTAGTACGGGAGACGAAGCTTCGCCCTGGGCTCGTTTTCACTTCCGTCCACACTTCTTTCAGCACGCTGGTTTCAGAGTAGTATCCAGTTCTGTCACCAATGATGGTGGCGCAGTTCTTATTGGTAAAGGCGACGAGCATCCATATGAAACTCAGAAGATGCTCTCTGATTACCTGTTGCTGCACTTCGGTGATTCAGAGCAGCAGATGCCTTTTATGAACGAGCTTAATGGAGCGACGAAATTTCCCAAGCGCTGTTCTGACCTGGTCACTGAATGGGCTGACAAGATCGGTTTGACTTGTAACCGCGCTCTCGATATTGGTTGCGCAGTAGGTGGTGCGTCATTTGAACTTGCCAAATCTTTCAGGAGTGTGACCGCGGTCGATATCAGTCAGAAATTCATCGAGACAGCAAACTCATTGAAGAAGACAGGAGAGTTAGCGTTCGAACTCGTTGAAGAGGGTCAAATTACTTCCAGCCATCACGTTCGCATCGATGACTTAGACAGAGATAGAGTGGAATTTCGCAGAGCGGATGCATGCTCTCTTCCACCGGAGTTTGTAGATTTCGACGCAGTTCTAATCGCAAACGTTCTATGTCGAATCTCAAGTCCAATGTCGCTTCTTAATCGACTTGCCGGAGACCGCGGAATTGTGAAACCAGGAGGGCTAGTGGTTATGACCACTCCGTTTACCTGGATGGAAGAATTCACTCCGCGCGAAGTATGGCTCGGTGGCTTTGTCGACAAGGACGGAGCTCCGAGATATTCAATTGACGGGTTGAAAAAAGCGATGTCACCTCACTTTGAACTTCTGCACGAAGCTGACATGCCTCTACTTATTAGAGAGCACCGCCGGAAGTATCAGTTAATTTTCACAAAAGCAACGGTATGGCAGCGCAAATCACAGGATGTTTCGAACTAGCCCAGCGCAGTAAACGCGTATCGGTTAGCTATCGCAGAAATTTGAGCGCGCCTTCGACGTGGACGGTGACGAGGTCTTCTTTCATAAGTGCAGTTCCTTCGAACTCGTAACAGGGACCGGCGTTGTCGACGACTCGGAATGTCTGCACACCGCTGGGTGCAGAACTCAGCTGTTGTACGAGATTGCTGCCCTGCCCGGGCTCGTTGGTCAATGAAACGACCATTGGTCTTGTTTTTGTGCCGCCAATCGACGCGGTGGTCCACGGTTCGCGAATTAACAAATCTCTAGAGACTTCGATGACCATACGCTTATGCTCCTGGTGCTGGTCGACTGGTCGCTGGATGCCACTTTCCAGCACCTCAGAGCCAGACGGCGGGTTTCTGGCAAAGATAATAACCCATTACAACTACATGCGAGGCGATTTTCGATTTTTCTCATCTGCGGCATAATGGTCTTTAGTCCCACCCGGAATAACAGACTGAAATTCATTCCACTCAAGAATATCTACTGCCTAAGGTCGCCGCGAGAGAGGTTCTATGCCGCCAGAAGTTGTTCCTCAGGAGGAATTGAAAATCCCGAACGGCTGGATGGTCGGTGGGTCTCGACCTCGATACTTTGACATTGGTGTAACCTCTGAGCAGAAGCACAGCGGTACACAGTGCGCGATGATTCGTTCAAGGGTTGAGAATTGCGAAGACTTCGGCACTCTCGTTCAGAATATTGATGCGGCTCCCTACAGAGGTCGCCATGTTTCACTGACGGCGTTTATAAAATCTAGCGATGTGAAGTCATTCGCCGGACTCTGGATGCGGATTGATGCGAGTGGGAAGGTTGTCGGTTTTGACAACATGCAAGATCGTCCAATTATGGGAACTAGGGATTGGACGAAATACGAAGTAATGCTCTATGTTCCGCAGGAGAGCGACAACATTGGTTTTGGCGTTTTGATGACGGGAACCGGCACGGTTTGGTTCGATGATTTTGAAATTAAAATAGTCAGTGGCGATGTGCAGACAACAGGCGGGCAAAACCGTTCTTGCGGAATTCAGTATCAACAGTCTTGTCCAACCAATCTTGATTTCGCGCAGGGTGCTTATAAGGAGAAGCCAGTCGGAGACTGGGACAACGTACCTCAAGGCTGGTTTGTTCAACGCAAAGATCCGTCCTTCTTTGTCGGATTGAAAGAATTGAAAACTGGGGCCGGAGTTGAAACAGTCGCGTGCATTCGCAATACATCCAAAGAGATCGAGGCTGACGGATTTGGCACGCTGCTGCAGTCTATTGAAGCAACTCACCTTGCCGGAAAACGCATTCGTTTAGCCGCCAAGGTTAAAGGTAATGGTATCGAAGTTGGTGGCGGCTTATGGTTGCGAGTTGACGCCGGTTGGGACCTCGCTGTTTGTTATGACTACATGGACGATCGCAAGATCAAGGGAACTACAGATTGGACAGAGTATCAATGTGTAGTCGACGTTCCTGAAGATAGTGACAACATTTACTTTGGCGCGCTTCTGGTCGGACGAGGCGAGATGTGTGTCAAAGACTTCGCTCTGGATATGGTCACATCAAAGACACCGACAACCGGTGACCGAGGCTCTCTCGAAGATCGAGAGAGGGCAAAGTGGCCCAATCGGAAAGAGATCAATTCCGAACCACTGAATTTAGACCTCCGAGCGAACAAAGAAGGGCTGCCGAGTGGCTGGATCGCCAGAGGCAGCAATCCTGAGCGATTCGAGATGAAAATTGACTCGGCTCAGAACTATGAAGGCAAACCATGCGCGGTCATTTCTGCTAAGAGGAGCTATGATGACGGTTTTGGCACGCTCATGCAAAATGTCGAGCCTTCGCATTTCAAAGCAAAGCGAGTCCGTTTTTCCGCTTATGTGAAAACCGAAGATGTGGAGCATGCCGCGCTGTGGATGAGAGTCGACGGAGCCGATGGTAACTTTATCGCGTTTGACAACATGCAGGAGCGCGCGTTATCCGGTTGCAACGATTGGGGACGGTTTGAAATTGTTCTCGATGTCGCAGATGAGGCTACTAATCTAGCTTTCGGCGTACTGATGACTCCGCGAGGAAAAGTCTGGATTGCCGATGCTGCACTCGATACTGTTTCAGTCGATATCGAACTTACCGAAACGCGAAACCTGCTCGAAGTTAAGGCTGCGCCTACGAACCTCAATTTCGAAGACACCGAGCCGGCTGCCGAATAGTTGCAGTTTACAAAGACTTCCTTGATACCGGACTGTTTAACGCACTTAATCGTCTAAACTGTTGGGCGCAGCAGTATTCAGGAGTTAAATTATGCGCGACCCTAACGTTCCCGAGTCCCTGGAAGGCTGGTGGATTCTTCACCGCATGTACGCGTTCGATCGCCTGGCCTGGGATGAGTTGGCCCAGTCCGTGAAAGACGAAATCGTCGCTGATGCTTTGAAGGCGCTTAAGCCATTCAAAGAAAGTAAAGACAGTGACGTCGGCTTGGCGCAAATGGTCGGGCACAAAGCTGATCTCATGCTCACGCACTATAGCCGTGACTACGACAGTTTGGCTCATGCGCAAATGGCATTTGATAAAACCAAACTCGCCGAATACCTTACGCCAGGCATCTCATACACGTCGATTCTCGAACTCGGAATGTACGAGGCAACGGGCAAGATTCATGCCGCCCTTGCAGAACAAGGGCTGAAGCCGGGTTCGCCCGAATTCAACGAGGCATTCGATGCTGCTGTTAAGAAAGAGGAACTCAATCCGCGCCATGCGAGCCGCGTATGGGCCCGAATTCCTGAGCGCAGATACGTTTGTTTCTATCCGATGGATAAGCGACGCGGTGAAGACGTCAACTGGTATGCCTTGCCGTTCGAAGAACGCGGGAAGTTGATGCTTGAGCACGGGAAAATTGGCCGCACCTATCATGGTCTCGTAACACAGGTAATCTCAGGCTCCATCGGCTTTGACACCTATGAGTGGGGCGTCGATCTCTACGCAGACGATCCAATTGTCTTTAAGAAGCTCATCTACACCATGCGTTTCGATGAGGCCAGTTCAAAATATGGCGTGTTCGGCGATTTCTACTCAGGATTGCAGTTCTCTCTAGACCAACTCGCCACCTTCCTTGACGGCAACGAAGTTCCAAAACTGAATGTTCTGGAAACCGCCGGTCGACCCGCATAAAATCTCAAAAGCCCGCGCTGTAAGCGGTCGCGGGGTTTGCAACCTGCTGTCCCGGGGTACGTTATTTTAGACGTCCCCGGGACATTTTTTGACGGGAAACAATATTCCTTTGAGTAAAACAGAAACAGCCCCGAAAGATATTGTGGAGAAGGCTCCGAAGACCGATGACGTCGGCAGAGAGACTCGTGACCGGTTGCTTCAAGATGCTCTGGGTGAGCGTCAACCGATTGTGGATAGCTCGTCAGCGGATTTGAAAAATGCTCGGGCGACGGAAGGGAAGCCCATTGTCGATGGACTTCCGCAAGTCGAAGTAACCGATGACACAGCAAATAGTGCCGATGAAATTGCTGAGTCCGGAGCTGGAGAGTCTAAGCTATCTGACAATTTCGAGTATAAAACTCAGCCGTCAGAAACCATCGTCTCCTCGGATCAATCTCTGGCTGCTCTGGCAAACTCATTGGCGCCGGGCTTTTATGGTGACGCCTATCCAGAATACGCTCGCGATCCGTTCGTGCTACGACAGTTTGAAAAGGCTTTCACACAGGCGCTGGCCTTTGCCAACGGTATATCACCGGATGCATCTGTTTCGCAAGGCGATAAGCTGATTGTTCCAGGACGAAATTCGGAGGGCGAGCCGCTATTTGCCAAAGATGGCATTAAGCGCCAGTGGGGCTCTAATACGGTAGACACACTCGAAAAGGATAATACTCGGCGCACTCAGTTCGACGACGGCACTCTATTTGTTTACAAACCTGATGGTACCTCTATCAGAACAGATGTTCTTGGTGTCGTTGAAACGTCAAAAACTCTGCCGGATGGAACATTCCAACGAGAGAGAAGCGACGGGACCTACGAGAAGAGATTCACCGATGGCTCGTCCGAGCAGGGTGGATTAAATGGAGTAAAGAGTAGGGTTGCGACCGACGGGACCATAACTACGTCTTATCGCAACGGCGAGATCTCGACTCTGAAGCCTGATGGAACGCAGATATTTGTCGATAAAGACAAATCCGTTATGACGACTCTGCCAGACGGAACTTCTCGCACTGTTAATGAAAACGGGCACCTCATCGGACTGGGTGTTTTTGGAAACGAGATTGGTATCAAGTTCAAAGCCGGTGATGATCCGAAGCGTGATAGTGTCGTTACCGGTCGCGTCAGACCTGAGTGGAACTTCACTCTTTCTACCGACAAAGATGGAGACGTAGAAGTGACCGAGGGAGAACCGCCTCGAGCGCTGCATGCGGTTAGCGACGGTGACTTTAAGTCGCTAACTGAATCGCGCACAGAACTGTTCCAAAAAGCGGAATCAAACTACGATGACCCGATCGCGAGCGTGAAGTTTAAAGCTGATCTGATCAGGTTCGAGAACCGTGCCAAAGAACGAGGATTGAGTTCTGATGAGGTTCTTTCCGTTTACAAAGACCTTGATAGACTATTGACGCCCACTTCGGACGCAAAAATTGACGACAAAGGACGGGCTCAAATTGCCGCGGAATTGGCCGGAGATCTCGCCTCCCCGTACACTATTGCACAGGGCGCTCACGGCACTTGTAACGTGAAAATCCTGCAGGTCATGATGTCTGCCAAGCATCCGGAGCGCGTTGCGAGCTTGATTACCGAAGCCTCGATGACTGGACAGCATACACTTCCGTCTGGACGAGTGATTACACTCCCTGAAGGTACGTTGACACCTCACAACGATGCGATCGGATATCCCAGTCAAAACGGTGCCAGGGGATTTGCCGGACAAGTATTCGACTCTGCCGCAGTCAATACTCTGTATCAGGTGGAGAACAGAGGTTATCGATTCGATCAGCTTGAGCCCGATCCGTCCATGAGAGGGTACAAAAGGGGCGACATCATGGTGGATAACGAAACCGGGAAGCCACTCACGGACCCGATTACCGGAAACGTTAAGGAGTTCAATGGACTATACGCACCTGAAATTGTAGATATCTACAAGCAATTGATGGGTGACTCAAAATCAAATGAAGACTGGCTGCTCGATCCGAATTACCCGGCCGCTGATACTACTGATGGTATCAAGACATTCGAATCACCAGAAGAGCTGTCAGCAATACTTAAGGACCTGAAGCAGCAAGGGCAATTCCCATACCCGATTCATGTGAATACAAGAATGGCACCATTCTGGGCTGATTCCTCCGGAGGGCTAGCTGGTGGAAGCGGAGGTGCTCATGTGCTGAATATCGCCGACTACGACCCCGTAACTAATTCAGTTCTAATCGATAATCAATGGTCTAGCTACAACGATCGGCTCGACCCATCAAAGGCAATTCCGGTCGATAAATTGTTCTCTGCTTCAGTAGATAGCTCTAAACTGTTTTCGCTTATAAGCGATGAATCAAAAGCTCAGGCCGGCGATGACTTCGAGCTTAGAGATCGCTTGATACTGAATAAACTTAATGATGCACTAAAAGATGCTGACCCGAATCTACTTCGCATTGAATATGACACCTACTCCCGAAGTTTGGGTCTGGAGTTAGCTGGTACTAAACATGGCGATCCATCCAACGTCGAAATGATGAGTCTGTATCGCAACCTGAACCCAATTGGAAAACTTGCCGTGTTGCAGTCGGTCACTCGGGCGGTCACTACAGACGGTGGCGAACCCCAGTCGTTTAGCGCTGGTCAGTATAAGACAGAAGTTGTTTCGCTCGCAGCTGAGTTTGGAATGTCCTTTCCGCACATCATTCGAGGACTTCAGACCCAGCCTCAGACAGTCGAAGACGGGATACTCGCACATGTGATTGATGGCGCCGCTCCGGGCAAAGAAGCGTATAACAAGGGTCGACTAGACGTGATCAGACTTCTTTCAAGTATGCCAGAGGCAACACGAAACAAGATCCTTGATGCAATTCAGGTAGACTCTGACCGGCGCCAGCGAGAGGCGCGCGAATTCGCCGCTAAATACGCCGAATAGCGTCCTCTCGAGCACTCCGGTCATGTCTGGCTTTTAACGCTACGCTCTAGTCTATTGAATTCTATTTCCCTGCCCGAAGCCATCTGCGATAGTCCTTGCCGTCAAAAATTCTTTTTGTGCTGCAAGTTTTTCGTACTCGTCGGAGTGATAGTATTCACCGAGAATCATTCCCCAACGTGCAACCAGTTTGTTTACCGTTCTCATATCCGAGCGGGTGCTGTAAGAAAAATTCGGTTCGCTAGCTCTATGAAAGTCGCCGTAGGGGATTACTGTGAATGTCCATGTCTCTCCTGCTGCATCGGGAAGGTAGATGGCTGTATCCGGGTATGCGTAAGCAATACCGCGAAGAATTGCTGTCGTAGTGGAGTTTGCTTGCGCTGTTGGGAAATACTGGTCTGGTCCGGGATTGATAGATTTGTCAATTTCCTCCTTATAGATTCCCTCTTTCGCGCATTTATTCAGCTGCTCCACAGCAGAATTTTTCCATTTGGTCAAACCGTCCCAGCCTTCGCTGGCCTCAAATGGAGGAACTCCTTTCAGCTTTGTTGTCTTTGACACACGTTCAAAACCTTTTAAGCTCTCGAAGAATCCATCAGCTTCACCGCCGAACTCAGCTTTCGGATCGTAAGAGATTCTTACGCCGTCCTTCATTGCTTCTTGATTGAAGTCTTCGATTCGCTTGATGTCTTCTTTTGACCAGTCGTAAAAGTTCAGGTCCGCTAAACCTCTTTCATCGGCAAGAAGTAGCACGATATTTGGATTAGTCAGATGGACGCCGAGCTTGGAGCCAAGAAGGGGATACCACTTAGCGACCCTGGTTGAGGCTCGTTCGACGGCCGAGGTGACATCTGCTGGAATTCCATGTGGCGGAATCTTACGTTTTGTTTTTACGATCTGATTGTCTTGGGAGTGTGCGCTCAGACCGCAATTGTTGAAGCAGAGCGGGCCTGTGAGAAGAGCGACTGTAAAGATAGCCGCCACCGTGAGCTTTGATACTGGTTTCATTTTATTTCTCCGCGAAGTTTGGATGACAGATAGAAACAGCGTCTTCGCGCTCACGTTCTACATTGCTACATCCGTATCATTTTATTGTGACTTGTACTTCCGCCTATGCACTAAAAGCCGCCTATTGGACAGAGTAAAGAACGGAGTTGGTTCAATAACATCAGCAAACCCCATAGGTTTTATCTCAAAACCTATAGATCAACTTCGGCGATTCTTATCAAAATAGATGTATGCATCTAAGGCGAGGGACTACGAATGGGATCCAGCGAGAACGATTGGCACGACGTGCCACCCACTAAGCCCAGTGCTGAGCACATGATACCTGGACTCTACGCGCTAGCTCGCTGCTGGTACGACCGCGGCGACTATGCACCTTCAGAGAAGATCTACCGATTAATAATCAATATTGATGACAGAGTGAAGAACATCACCTGTCTGGAGATAGTTCTCAGTGCATACGATTTGGCGCGCCTTCTGACGGATACCGAGCGATACATGGAAGCGGAGCATATGTTCTTGCGAGCCATTAACAGATGCACGCATTGCCTGAGTCAGGATCACAAAATCTTTGCTTTGATTCTCCGCTCGTACGGCGAGTTACTCAGGAAAATGAAACTCGAAAAGGAAGCTGTGGCGCTTGAGACACGCGCTGCAGATCTTGGCGCTTACGCAACTGTGGATCGGCAAAGTGATTCTTCGTACACCGAATCTGATACCGCTGTAAGTAGTGCGACAATTGGATGACCGATCGCGTTTTTTGCAGTAAGACCAAGTATCCGAAGATGAGTTTGTGAGGCTGTTTGGCTACTCAAGGGGAAGAAAAAACGACTCGCTGTCTAAAGGCGGATTGAGCTCTGCGCTTACAGTTACATGGGGATCTAGAAGGTTAGATGATAGCTCGAATCTATCGCCGGTCAAAAATCGCCCAACTGCATTCAAGTAGGTTGCTGGATTGATTGCGGGAGGCAGTTTTTCTCGAAGGTGTAGATCGCTCTGCTTCACTAGCCCGGATTCTGAATTTATCCAGAGAGATACCTTCGTCATTTCCTTGCCCGTATAAACCACAAGATGGTGGCAATTCTCTCCATCCAAGTTCTTATCCGCGAACTGAGCAACGCCTTTCACATTACACAGAAATCCTGACTCCTTTCTCATCAAAAGATGAAGTAGCCGCAGCTCCGCTCTGGGATTTGTTTGCTTCAGAGCCGACAAAAGTGACGAAAAGGTTCGCTGTGTCCTCGATTCACGGAAATACGTGCTATGCACTCCGACTTCGTTGGCGACGAAAGATGACGCTACTTTCGTCAACGGAACTCCGGGATTCATCGGCTTTAGTGACGGTATGTCAGAAACGAGCGTGCTGCTCACGTAAGCCCAGTGAGGCCTTATGAATTTTGTCTCGATCTCGAGGTAGGTGACTCCACGGAAATCGCCGATGATTGTTTCGCCGCCGCAAACACGAGTAACTTCCCTGAAGCTGTCGCATTCAGAATAAATTTTTAGTGTTCGTTCTAAAATTTCTTCTTTGGTCACTAGTGCGGCTCTAGGTGGTGGTGGCACCTGTGGTGCCTATTTACTGTAGGTTTCTAGGTTCGAACATTTGCGTGTCCATTTCTGCGTTAAACTCGGTGTCGTCTATAAAAATGTCGGAGGGCAGCTTGTGCCGATTTTTAATCATCTCAATACCACTGTCGAAGTGGAGAAATTCGACAGTTGATATCGACGCATCTTTTGCATCCGTTAGCTTTACTGCTTTCAGGACGGCACCATCTTCGTTTCCAACGGCTTCGGATAGTCGCCATTTTTTCGTCTTGATCCTGTCCAGGATCACTAACTGCACGATGAGATTCGTTGTAAGTCGGTAGCAATGCGGTCTCTGAAAGAGATTTATCATCTCGTAGTAAGCGGTGATCTTCCCTCCCGGAAACCGTTTGGAAAGTAACGGCATGTGGGCAAATTCTCGCGCACTCAAGCAGCGCATGTAGCGCTCAAACGATTTCAGGAGTACCGTGCTGCCATTCGTCATGGGGCAAAACCGGATGCTACTTCCTAATATTCAGCTTAGCATCGCTCAAGAGCACGTCAATCACCCGGCCGGGTAAAGAAATTTAGTCAAGTTAAACGCGACGAGAGGATGTCATTAATCCATACTTGTTGGGTTGTTTGCAAACTTCAAGAAACCCATGTTACTAAGAAACCCCATCTTTACTTCTGTCGCTGTAAGTTTATTCTGTTCCCAAGCTGTTATGGCACTCGACCTGCCAGACTCGGCCACGTCATCTACCAACGACAGCCCGGCTGATATTGCACCTGAGAGTGTTAACCTTCGTAGCGCGGTCAACTCTTCCGAACAACCGGGTGTCCCGGAATTCAGCAAAGAGTTTTCGACGTTGACCAAGGAGATTCTCCTTCGCGGGATTGAACTTGAGCGCTTTAGTTTGAATTACCGTTTGGAAGCCGGACAACAACCAAAGTTTCGTAAGCTCAGGTACTTTCTCACTCAAGAGACAGGTGCGGCGTGTGGTCTGGCGTTTGAAATTACAGGTGTTAACGAGTTCGGCAAGGGGCGCGATAGACCTCTAGCGATTAATAAGCGCCATCTCAAAAACGCGCTTGGTACTGCAACCACAGGTAGTATCATTGCCGGTGCCGGTTCATGTTTTGAGCTCAGTGCAAATGTCGTTCGCGAAATCAGTAACAAGAAAAAAGGTTACGACGCAAAATCGGCAAATCGATTTGTGTCAACGAAACTGCATGAGATCGACGAGTTGCTCGCAAAACGGGAACAGCTTGTTAATACCCACTCCAGCGATCCTGCCTACGACAGACTTGTTCTGGAAGGAAAGGTCCTGCGTGCAATGCGGCAGTGTTTCGTCAATGAGTATTCTGCATTTCACACTAGCGTTCAATCGTTGAAGGTGATGCAAAATCTCTTTTACGCTTTGAATGCTACGTACAATGCCGTAGGCGCCACCGCAGCCGGTGTCGCCAGGAATGCTGTAGATAAGCCGAAGCTGAACGGACCGGCCAATATTTTGTTTATAATTAGCGGTGGGTTGGCGATGGCTACGCCGCTAATAACCACGGCAGGTGGATTTGTTGAACGAAGGATTGCGCAAAGAGCCGTTGAACGATCAGTTCATAGTACATCCTCGTTCAAGGCGGATGAGTTTTCTTCCTTGTGCGAGCAGTTAAAATCGATTCCGAGTGTGGGCGATGCGACGCTAATCGCATCGCTTCCTGCGACACAACGATTCGCTATGTATAACGAGTCGAACAACTTATTCGTGAAGCAGATTCAGAATGAAACAAACACGATGGCACACCTCAATAAAGTCGCGTTGCAAACGGCAGAACTTGGTCCGGCTATCGGTTCGCTGCTGATGACTCAAGGTATTTTGGGCACACGAGGATATTACAAGTACACTTTTCGTCCGCGCAAGCAGATAGACCAGTACTACAAAGGTGCGATTCTCGGGACAATAGGAACGAGTGCAGCAGTGGTCGGTAACACTGCATGGCTACTCGCAAGTTGGAGCTATGAGAATAGGCTGAAGAAGAAGGAGCAATTACCCGAGCAGCTCATTCGCAAGCGCCTTCAGCACCTGGATGAAGTCGAAAAGCAAGTTCAGGCTATTTAGGCAATCTCGTTTCGAATCTGCGAATGTTTCCGCCAGTGCAAGCAATAAACTCATTTCAGACCGGCGTTTCCTTGCGCTTTTCCGCCAATTTGACTTCAAGTTTTCTCGCGAGATCGTGATATTTGATCGCATCAAGACGCTGTGGGGTTCGTTCTAAAATCTCTGCTCTAATTTGATAAGCCGATAAGAGTATCTCTTCATCCTGATCTTGATGTTTTTCCATAATTGCCAGTGCCTTCTTGCTTAAATCCAGGGCACGGTCAATGTCGAAAATCACACTGAGTTCTGAAACACTCAACATAGCAATTGCAGTCCAATAATCATCCGGACCAAATGTCTCTTGTCGAAGCTCAAGAGAGCAACACTGGAGTTCATAAGCCTTTTCAACCTGTCCGCATTGAAGCAAATACTCAGCGTATGAAATGTAGCAAGAATCCAAAACGTGTGGTGCTCTGCCTCTAATCAACTCGGCCGACTCAAGTGCCTGAACATAATATTTCTCAGCGCGCTGATCGTGTTGAGATGCGTATCCTTCCGCTAGTTTACGGATAAAGACGGGGAGCACGTCCTGAGCGGTTGTGCTGAAGTATTCCTTCTTTGATTGGACTATGCCCAGCACTCTAGTTGCTTCGTCAAGACGGTTTTGTTCCAAATAAAGATTGAAAAGAATTCGAAAATAGTTCAGGAACGGCTCAACGAACTCATGCAGGATTTGCTCTGCTTGTGAAAAGCCTCCGAGAGCGAGTTGTTCTGCCTCCGCTGTCCGCTCAAGTGCTACCAGAATATCCGCTAATCGAACATTTTGAGTTAGCTGATGTCGGGGCGTGGCGCCTCGATCTTCCTGGTCGAGAAGAATCAATGCTTCTTCGAATTTTTGCATTCGTTGATATAGACAGATAAGGTCGACTTTGCAATCGAGCGCTAAATCTGCGTCAACTTCCTTCGCCAATTCATAAGCCATGAGGAGCAAAAGCTCAGCTTCCGAGGGCATATTCGTTCGATTAAAGATGTAGGCAGTACTTCGGATAATATCGATCTGTCTGCCGATGTCATCTTTGTATTGATTGAAATCCAACTTCTCCGCGGAATTTACGACTAATTCCCAAATGGCGTAGCGTTCTACCGGCTCAAGTAGATCTGCTAGATTCAGCATCTCTGAGATGCAAGACACCAGGTGGTGAGGCTGAGAACCGCAGATAGAGACTGCGTCTTCGAGAATCTGCTTCAACAACTCTTCAGCATCACGCAGACGACCGTCGCGGATCATAATATTCGCGACCTGTAGCTTTGCTGCAATTACAAGTGAGTGTGTGTCGTCGAAGAAATCTAAAACACCGTTTAACGCCTCTAACGCAACATCTTCTTGATGTTGCAAAATGTCTTTATCGCCGGGTTCTATTACTGGCATCAAGCTGCCGTACATCAACTGCAATCTTGCACGTTTTGGATGTCTTGTACCAAACGACTTGTCTATTATTTCGAATGCGCGATCCAGCAGCGGTTTGTAATCGGCTATTGATTCGCCTACGCTGGTCAAACAAGCACGATTGAGAAGGTATGAGGGCAACAGCGGATGCTCGTTTCCATATTGCTGCTCGATCATGCTTAAGGCATCACCACAATAGTTCCGTGCTGTTTCCCAGTCATGGTCGCTAAAAGCGAGTCGCCTGCTGACCAGGAAGTAGGTCTCTGCTGTAAGCTGGTGGGGACCAAGCTTTTCACACAATACGAGTGCTTCTTCCTGATGCTTTCGCGTCACTCCATAGAGTAATTTCGTCATGGAGGATTTGAGCAATTGCGCTCGCACCATATTTTCAGTCTGATGCCACTCGTCAGAAACTCCCTTGATTTCCCAGCCCGGACCGAAGAAAGTGAAGGCAATCGCTGGTTCTAAATAAATAGGATACGTGCAATCGGTTTCATCAATATAAGTGACCATAGGCATCGAGGCCGTTTGCAGAAACTGGTCTACTGACTCGAGAGCCTTTTGCTGATTTCCCAGACCAAGTTCCGCCCTTGCGATGTTGTACCAAAACTCGCAGGAGACTCTGGTGTGTTCGGCTCCCAGAACTTTAAGAGCTAAAACCGATTCCGTTTTCGCATCGTCAAAGTGCTCTTGTTCCAGGTATAACTGCGAGCGAATGTGCATGGCGAGCGCTTTTTGGAGACGCTCGCCGGGGGTGGATTCGTCCTTGGTCAGCGAAAAAGCTTCGCGCAACGCAGTGGTGGCATCCTGATACTTGGCGCGAGCTGAGTATCCTGCGGCGAGGTTGTTGAGTGCTTCCGCGAGTTGTTCGGGTGCGGCGTTATCATTGCGCGCACGCCGAACACTTTCGACGAATAGCTCCTCGGCCTTGAGAAACTTGCAGCACTTATAAAGTGCTATTCCTTCTTCGGCGCAGCTTTTCCAAGTTCTCAAACCAGTTGTCCCGTTTATGCGGTGATCCGCTTACGCGGTTACAGGTTTAGCCTTTTTCTTAATCAAGTTGAGAGCGCTGCCTTCTTTGAACCATTCGATTTGTTCTTCGGTGAAAGTGTGCTTCAATTCAATCTTCTCTTCGCTGCCGTCTTCGTGCGTAAGAACCATCGTCACCGGCTTGTTAACAGCCAGTTTGTCGAGGTCTACGACGCTGAGGAAATCGGTCGCTTTGATTTTGTCGTAGTCGGCCGGATTCGCGAATGTGAATGCCAGGATGCCTTGTTTTTTGAGGTTGGTCTCGTGAATACGTGCGAAGCTCTTCACGACCACGGCTTTGCAGCCGAGGAAGCGAGGTGACATCGCTGCGTGTTCGCGGCTGGAGCCTTCTCCGTAGTTCTCGTCTCCGACAACGATCCAGCCCATTCCTTCTTTCTTGTAGTGCCTTGCAGCTTCCGGAACGGTTTTTACCTTTTTATCAATGATATCAGTGACGGTGCCAGGTTCACCACCGAATGCGTTGATGGCGCCGATGAACATGTTGTCGCTGATCCTATCGAGATGCCCTCTATATCGCAGCCACGGGCCGGCAGGAGAAATATGGTCCGTGGTGCACTTGCCTTTTGCCTTGAGTAGCAGAGGCAACTTGACGTAATCTTTTCCGTCCCACGCTTTGAAGGGTTCGAGCAATTGGAGTCGCTCGCTGTTCGGGTCAACTTTAACTTGAATTGAAGAACCGTCTTTTGCCGGCTCGACGTAGCCTGCGTCTTCAGAGATGAAACCTTGAGCAGGCAATTCCGAAGATTCGGGTTGCTCAAGTTTGACCTCTTTGCCGTCAGCCGTTTTCAGTGTGTCCTTCAAAGGATTGAACGACAGTCTTCCTGCGATTGCAAGCGCGGTCACGATTTCAGGACTTGCGATGAACGCGTTGGTCTCTGGATTTCCATCGTTACGCTTTTGAAAGTTTCTATTGAACGAAGTGATGATCGAGTTCTTTTCACCCTGTTTAATATCATCACGCTTCCACTGACCGATGCATGGGCCGCAAGCGTTGGCTAGAACCGTTCCGCCGATGCTCTCCAGCGTTTCGAGTTGTCCGTCTCGTTTGATCGTCTGGTGAATTTGCTCGGAACCCGGTGTGATCAAATATCCGCATTCAGCTTTTAAACCGTGTTGCGCTGCTTGTTTCGCCACGTTGGCTGCGCGTGTCATGTCCTCGTAAGAGGAGTTGGTGCAGCTTCCAATCAGTGCACAGGTGAGCTCATCCGGATAGCCGTTTTTCTTCACATCTTCAGCGAGTTGCGAAATCGGTCTTGCCAGGTCCGGTGTGTGTGGTCCGACAACGTATGGTTCCAGCGTGTCGAGATCGATCTCTACTATTTGATCGAAGTACTTTTCCGGATCGCTTTCGATTTCAGGATCGGCAACCAGATATTCAGAGAATTCGTCACAAAGGTCGGCGACGGCTTTGCGCTCGGTGGCGATCAGGTAGCGCGCCATGCGCTCGTCGTAGGGGAAAATAGAAGTGGTTGCTCCGAGTTCCGCACCCATGTTGGTGATAGTGCCTTTACCGGTGCAGCTCAGTGACTTGGTGCCGCTGCCGAAGTACTCGATAATCGCACCCGTACCACCTTTTACGGTCAGGATGCCGGCGAGCTTAAGAATTACGTCTTTCGGAGACGTCCAGCCATTAAGTTTTCCTTTCAAATGAACGCCGATCTTCTTGGGCCATCTTACGCCCCACGGTTCGCCAACCATTACGTCTACAGCGTCTGCGCCGCCGACACCAATGGCGATCATGCCTAGACCGCCTGCATTTGGGGTATGCGAGTCTGTTCCGATCATCATTCCGCCCGGGAATGCATAGTTTTCGAGGACAACCTGGTGAATGATACCTGCGCCCGGCTTCCAGAATCCGATGCCGTGTTTGGCGCTTGCGGAACTCAAGAAGTCATAGACTTCTTTATTGTCCTGTAAAGCCTGGTCCATATCCTTGTCTGCGCCGACGCGAGCCTGAATAAGGTGGTCGCAGTGGACTGTCGAGGGCACCTGAGCCTGATCGATTTGCGCTTGCATGAACTGCAGGAGTGCCATTTGAGCAGTTGCGTCTTGCATCGCAACACGGTCAGGGCGCAGGAAAGCGTATGTAGTGCCGCCTTCCGGGATGCCTTCTTCGGGCCATCTATCGAGGTGAGCGGTGAGAATCTTCTCTGTGAGCGTCAAAGGGCGATTGTATTTCTTTTTTGCTTCGCGATATTTTTCAACGCGAGATTTGTAGAACTGTTTGTATTGCTCGTTTGTTAACTTTGCCATTGTATTCGCCTTTATTCGCCTTCGCCTTACAACCGTTAGAGATTGGCGCTATGCGCTGCTCTCAAGCTGATCGCAGTCACCAGTGATAGGTCGCGAAAACCTAACTAATGGCAACCTGTCTGACTTATCAGCACCTTAAATTTTACCAGAAGCAGACGTCAACGGTTTCTATTTAAAGGATTGATGACGGCGCATCGAGGGAACTAATCAGACGATTGCCTAATGTGTAATCTTGTGAAACCATTTGCAGGTGTTTTCTTTGCAGGAGCAAATTATGCTTCCCCTGGATAGCCCCGTCTGGAATGACCTCGAGTGCGCCCGCGGTTCGGCCGGACATATACCAGCTTTGATTAGTAGAGTTTGTGACCCCTCGCTGGTTGAAAGCGAAATAAAAGCCAGCTGGACTGAAGTCTGGGAGAATCTTTGCCATAACGACAGAGTTTACGCCGCAACCTACGCGGCTGTACCGCACCTGGCGGCATGCGTATTGAAGGGGAATCTTGTTTCGCGCCTTGAGCTGCTTTTATTCTCCGGTCGCGTTCTGGGCTTCGGACAGCTGGTCGGTAAGCCTTTGTCCGTAAAGTTGGTTGAGGGTTTCTCGCAGGTAGTTGATAAGATAGCAGCGGAAAGCGCGGCTATCGTGCGAGAAGCCAGAGAGCAAAATCTTTTGTCCCGCTATCCGTCGACTCGACTTATTCAATCCACTCTCGCGCTCAACTTCGGCTGCGATCCGGTTGTTCAATTAATTCAATCAATTATCGATGACAATTTGGAAATCGAAGTAGTTTGCCCAGGGTGCGACGAGCCTAGCAAGGTTTTAGTTGATGAACACCAGAGCGCAAATACAAAGGTCGAAACATCGGCGGACGATGATTCCGTCACAGCAGGTATGACGCTAGCAAACGAACTGGGAGACGCATCACTGGAAAAGCGCATTGCCACATTGCGCTCAACCGTCAAGTGTAAAAGTTGTGATGTCGAGTTTGCGATGTACGACGGTTATGTCTAACGATTGCCACTAAAACTGGTGTCATTTCGGTTCGACATCTCGATTGATGATCCAGTGAGCCCCCTTTCGTGGAAAGGCATAGACGGCCCATTTGAAGTGACGCATGCGAATCTTATGAAATCCCGCATCTCGCATTTCTGCGTATGCGCTGTCGGCACTCCAACCATCGCGGGCCATGCGATAGAAGGCAATGAGCATGCCGGTTCGGTCTGCCCCGTGTTTACAGTGTAGAAATATTGGATAGTGCGAAGGATCGTCGATAATGCTGAAAAACTTATCGATCTCGTCGGGCTTTGGAAGAATCCAGTACGTAAGTGGCAGATATATGAATCTCAGCCCAAGTTCTTCTGCTCTGCGTTGTTCTTCCTCAATGGCCGAAGAATTCCATCGCAAGCATACGATGGTTTTGATGCCAGCGTCTTTCAGTTCAACGAGTTGCTCCAGGTCTGGTTGACCACCGCGGTAAAACCATTCGTTGACGACGCGGAAGTTCTTAATTGTTAGTTGCGATTTCTCCAGCATTTACCGGTGATGATGGTCGAGACTCTGCCATAAAAATTCTAACCGCTATCGCCTCGTCTCGCAATTGCCGGCGCCTTGGTTTCACCGTTATGGTTTGAGCATCTCCATCAACGTCTCACGAGCAACTTCAAGCTGTCTCTCATAGCCGGACTGATCCAGGGACTTATTTCCGATTTCAACGTCTGGTGTAACGCCGACGCCCTCTAACCGTACACCGCCGATGGTGCCATCTAAAACAGCGATATATGCGGTGCATTTTTCGTCTATCGGAGAAATGCTGCCCGCCACAACTGCTCCAGCCGTTTTAGTTCCCACCAATTTCGCTCTACCTGTTCTTTTCAGGCTGAACGAAACCAGCTCTTTTCCGCTGCGACTGCCGTCGTTAATCACGGCGACGATCGGTTTGTCGTAGTAGTAGCGAGAAACATTTTTCTTGCCATCTCTACTGACGGTAACAAAGTCCGGATACGCTTTCGGGTCTCTGTAAAAACGGTCCAGATCAGTTAGGCTGTTTCCTCCGTATCCATCGCGCAAATCTAAGATTAAACCGTCAGTGTCGCCTAGTTTTTCCTCCATGATCTCGTCGAGTGCTTCGTAGCTGCGTCGGCCTCCGCACCACACGTGCACGTATCCGATCTTCTTGCCGTCGATCTTAGTCACCGTGACGCTCTTTCGAGTTGCTTTGACGTATGCCGAGTAAAGGTCAGCTTTCTCTGGTTTTACTGAGATAACTTTGGTGATGCCGTCTCGTTCGATGGTTATCGTGGAGGTACTGCCTGCGGTATCAAGAAAATTTAAGTAACCGACGTAGCCAAGCCCGTTTACCTTAATGATGTGATCTCCTATTTGCAAACCCGCTTTGGCTGCGGGACTTCCATCGAGGATGTAGCGGACTTGATTGTCAGCGTACGGTTTTGTGCCGGTAACAAAGCCCACGTAATCGACTTTTCCTTTACTCAACTTCTTGTTGAAGTCTGAAAACAGCGCGTGTAAGAAATGATACATCTCGTCATTGATGGTCACGAAGTTGCAGTGGCTGGAATTCAAAGAGGAGAAAGCCACCGACATAGAAGCGCCCAGTTCCGCAAGTGTTTTGCTGTTTACGATCGAGTCGTGTTGTTTCTTCAGTGCCTCTTTCCAGATGCTTTTGGCCACTACAGGATCATAGAAGCGTTTGGAAACCGCTTCGTCCACGAGCTCGAGGATCCTTTTGTTGTATGTTGCATCAACATAGAAAGACTGGGGTAACGTAGATGGCGGCTTTGTAGCTGACAGCTCTTTGCCGAGCTGTTGCTCCTTCGAGACAGCTTGCGTCTTGTTACTCTCTTGAACCTGGTTGCGCCGTTCCTTCTCGTCATCGTCATCGTCATCGTCATCATCGTCATGTGATTCGACTATAAGCGTTCTATCATTTCGGACTGCTGAAACAGACTTCGGATTGGCGGCTGACGCGGGTATATTGCCGGCGCTGCTGGAGACGCTAATTGACAAGATCAGGAGCAGGTGCAATTTTGTCGCTATATTTTTCATAGGCTCATTTTGCATTCAACCCGATAATGATACGACTTCTACTGCTCTAGATATGTGTGCGCGACAAAATATATATCAAACACGGTAGCGTCATAATCCGTTTCGACATCCTTGCTACGCGGAGTTTCAAATCGCCATCGCTTACAATTCTTGCTGGCAGGAGGCAAGCGTGCGGGCAAAACCATCAATTTATATTCCAACGCTGTACTTCGCCGAAGGACTTCCGTACACGATTGTAGCGTTGATGTCGACTGTTTTTTATAAAAACATAGGCGTCTCTAACGCCTTTATCGGCATGACCAGCTTTTTGACTCTGCCCTGGACATTAAAGTTTCTCTGGTCTCCGTTTGTCGATATCTACGGAACGAAACGGAAATGGGTACTGGTAGCACAGGCGGTGCTCGGGTGCATTGCCCTTCTTCTGATCGGTGCCGTTTTCCTGCCTGATGCCGAATACGTCAGCCTGGTCATATTTTTCATCATGGCATTGGCTTCTGCAACTCATGATGTGGCAATCGACGGCTATTATCTGGATGTTTTGAATAAGGAACAGCAGGCGTTCTACGTGGGCGTGAGAAACGCGGCCTACAAGGTCGCATGGCTTTCAGGGTCCGGTGGTCTTGTATTTCTGGCGGGCAGTTTGGCTGAGACCACCTCGCTTGGTGTCAAAGGTGGATGGGCGGTTTCATTCGCAGTAGGCGCTGCACTCCTTCTAATCTGTGCTGCATTTCATACTTTTGCTCTGCCTGAGCCTGAAACCGAAGCAACTACAAAAAAGGGGGCAGTGCATCTCTCACCGAAAGAATTCATCTCGGTGCTTTCAACATGGCTTAACCAACCTCGCATTGCTATTGTTGTTTTCTACATTCTGATTTTCAGGCTCGGGGATGCCTTGATGCTGAAGATGGCGCAACCGTTTCTCCTTGATCCGGCAGCAAAAGGTGGTCTGGCAATATCGACTGCGGATGTCGGCATTATTTATGGAACGGTGGGGATGCTCTTCCTGTTGGCGGGCGGTATCATCGGCGGTGCACTTGTTTCGAAATACGGATTAAGAAAATGCTTGCTTCCTACGGCATTGATTCAAAACAGCGCAATTACGCTGTATTGGTGGCTGGCACTGGCAAAACCGGCTGGATCTGTTAATGTGCTTGGTTTTCCGCTTACTGAGATGTTGAGCAAAATGACCGATAACCCCGACGTGCTCCGTTGGTTTGACGCGCGACTCTTGCTTACGATCTCCGTCAATTCCGTTGAGCAATTTGCTTATGGTCTTGGGACCGCAGCTTACACTGTATTTCTGTTAAGTACGGTTCGGTCCGAATACAAAGCGGCTCATTATGCGATCGCGACGGCTATTATGGCTTTTGGTGTCATGATTCCTGGATTCACTAGCGGCTGGTTGCAGGAATCAGTCGGATACGAGCGATTTTTCTTGATCAGTTTTGTTGCGTCATTGCCGGGAATGGCTGCGATTTTTGCATTGCCACTGGATAATTCTTCGGTTCCGGAGGCGGAGGAAATTGTCTCGAAAGAAAAGATTGTTGGGGGACTGAAACCTGAGCCTGTCGCCGAAAAGGCAGAAAGTTTTGACCAGACAAATGACTCAGAAGTTTAAACAGTTCCTCGTCCGGACCAATCTGGTGTCGCATCTGGTGCAGAGTTAACTTCGAAGTTCGAGCATTGAAGCGTAGCGAAGAGCTTGCCGGTGTTGTGGAGTTGTGACCAGCTGGCGACGGGCGTGTGATCGAAAGGACGTTTCGGCTAGCCTTCGAAGACCCTTTTGACGTTCGTGCATTCGTTCTGGAAAAGCTGCGAAAGATTGATTTAGCTGACATCTAGAGCGTTCAGGACTGGAAGGGATTGGCACGTTAAGGATGTCTAATAGCTGAAACAGACGTATAATTCCCATTGACATCTTATATTTGTACTCTTACTCTCGAAGGAGTAATCTGGCACTACGCCGCTGTGACCGCGGTGAGCCAGCTGAGAATTCAGGTGAGGGGACTACATGAAACGTTTGCACAAAACATTGATGGTTGCGATATTCGCAGGAGTCTGCGCAGGCACGCTACCCGCCCTTGCAGTAACTGATTTTGAACGCGGGAATGACTTGTACGCGAAGGGGCAGTACAGAGCAGCTGTCGACGCATATGTCGATGCGATCTGCGCAACACCGAAGTCCTATATTCCGCACTACCAGCTGGGCAACACGTACATGAAGCTGGGACGATTACAGGAAGCTCAAACCGAGTACGAAATGTGCCTTGAGATGTATCCTGACGCGAAGACGAAAGCTAATACGAGAAAGGCTCTTGCTTATATCACAGGTTCTCCTCGGGGAAACGCTGCCGTGTCGCCGTCTGCTGAGGACAACGCGGTCAGACTCGACCAAGATTTGGCTTCGGCTGCTGAGAAAATGCTTCAAGCTGATAACAAGAGAATCGAGCAAAAGCGTCAGGCAATCGAAAAAGCTGGTGAGAAGCAGTCCGAACAGATCAAGGCAAGCGTTAAGACTCAAATTGAGCAGCTACGGGCAGTTGCTCCCGCCTACAGAATTGATTACGAAAAGAACGACCGAGTCGGATACGTGCCGGTTGAGGTCGAACGTGCTCTGAGCGAACGAGCCGAGGCGAATGCCAAGAAAGCGATCGAGATGGCAAATGAGAAGGCCAAAAGTCTTCCGGAGTCTAACGCAGCTGATACCGCAGATGGTTTGAGAAGCCAGATCTACAATCGCGGCAATTCGAACGTTAGATTGAGCCCCGTAGGCACGAATGTCTATGTCCGTAACTATCAAACTGGCGGTGGAAAAGTTGCCGACACCGGCAACAGTACGAAGTAATCATCGCTTCTGATTGTGAGAGCATTCAACGGCACCAGATCTGGTGCCGTTTTTTTCGGAACAAGTTGAAGGTGGTTTTAGTTACTCTCTGATAACGACGGGTGATTAAGTCGCGCAAAATTCGTGGAGTTGAGCAGGCTCCGTATTCATTTGGGTTGTCAGTCCAACGCTTCCATGATGTCCTTGACTGTCGCGTTTAACGATTGCCCGGCATCAACGACAATGGCATTGTGGGGCTCTTCGAGCGTCTGGAACTGACTTTTCAGCAGCGATGGGTTCATAAATTCATGGCGTCGATGCGCGAGCCGCTTTTCCAAAATCGCGGGTGAGACCTTCAGGTACACAAAGATTGGTTTGGGACCCTCAATACCCCCGAGGATTTCGCGGTAAGCCTCTTTCAAGGCTGAACATGCTAGAACTAGACTTGTACCGGCTTGTCTATGGGATGTTATCAATTCTGCCAGAGATTGCAGCCATGGCTGCCGGTCCTCATCTGTCAGGGGAATTCCGGAATGCATTTTTGCTTTGTTGTCAGCAGAGTGAAAGTCGTCAGCATCGATGAAGTCGCACAACAGACGCTGAGCGAGTCTTTTCCCTACCGAGGTTTTGCCGCTCCCCGAAACGCCCATCACAACGATGATCACGCTATTTCCTGCTGATCGACGATCTATGCTTCAATGATACACAATTAGGTTTAATCTCTTACAGGGCGAGGGTAAGAAGTAATCTAAGTGGACTGTGGAACCCGGTGCGACGGTAAGGCACCAAATACGATATCAAGCCCGGAGATTGAAATGAGCAAAACTGACCTGAGTACCAAAAGGTTGTCGGCAGCCTTCCTGACTGGGCTGCTCATGCTAAACACAGTAAATCCAGGCTTCTGCGAGACGCCCACAGGGGAGAAGACCTCAGGCGGAAAAGCCACTTCAAGTAAGAGCGCTCCGGTTTCTCCTTCGGATAAAACGCCGGAAGGGGATTCTCGCTCGGCATCCGACACCGTGTGGTCTATTGATAGTAAGGTCGAAAAGAAGCTTGAGGAGCAGCAAGAGAGTCCCGGCGACACTGGTGAACCCAAGCTGCCGTCGGTCGATTCAATCCTGGATTCACTCAAAGAGGGCGCTCAGCAGTCGAAATCCGGAAGTCCTCCGGTAGAGTCAGGCAAACCGGATCCCACGAAAAACCTGGGACCGACGCCTGTGGACCCGGAAACCGTTTTAATGAAAGGCGGAGAAAAACTACCGGTGACGGGCAGTACTGCCACCGTCGCCCCGGCCAGCCAGGCACCGGCAGCTGACAAGACTCCGGCCTCATCGAAGTCGGCTGCGCCGAATCTTGGTTCGGGCAAGGGTACAACTAAGCTCTTTGGACGTATCGAACAGATTGCCGCAGAGGGCGATTTGAAAATGCCGCAGCTACAGATGCAAAAACCATCGCTCGATTCACGTGGCAAGCTTCTTGCGGGCGAGGCGGAGAAATATTCCGGTTCGATTGCAAAATCCTTTCCGACTGATTTCCGTGGCGTATGGGGTGGGAATCTTCAAATCTGGAGCTATCGCTATACCCCTGAGTATCTGACAATTGACCGAGCTGAAGCGGTGAGCTCCGCCAATGTCTTGAAACCGCAACGCTCCGGGGCGGTTAATTTCAACTTCTATTCGGACCCGAAAACCGGCGGTATAGCTCTGGAGCCAGCCAATGTTCTTCTGTCCGTGCCCATGAAAGACACAAATTCATTCAACCAGATGATGAATGGAATGCAAGGGCAGATGGGCGGTTTTGCCAGTATGTTCAATCAAATGGCAGGCAATATGGAGGCGCCGGTGGTTGCAATACACTTCGGCAAAGCCGAGGCTAACAGTATGGAGCGGGGAATTTCCGGCAATGACTTCAAGCAAGTTGTCGCCAAGAACGTTATTCGGGATCTCGGTCCGGGTGTTCTCGAGCAGCAGATCGTAACGCGCTATACGTCGAAAACCCAAGCGGGTAAAGTTCATTCTGGCTACGATGAAAGTGTGATGCGTTTTACCAAGTTGCCATCCGGACAGTTGTATGTTCTCTGTGCTGCGGTCAAATACAGCAACACCGGAAAGTATTTGAGCAAGCTCATCATGTACGGCAATGTGGATAAGGGGCGGCGAATGCAGACCAATCCGTATGCGCAGATGAACTCAATGATGGGTGGCATGATGAACATGGGTGAGATGCAGAAAATGATGGGCGGTGCTGCTCAAAAAGGCGGAACTATTCAAGTGCCTAACGGCGGCTTCGGCGGAATGCCTGGATTCGGCGGGGCTGGTGGAATGAATGACATTTTGAAACAGCTGAATCAGCTTCAAAAGTGAGCCTTTAATCAGAACGAGTTAAAATCTGAAATCGAAAGGGCAGCCATCGGCTGTAGTGAGACATGAACGTAGAAAAATTGGCAGAAATAGTTGACGAGATGATTGTTCAACATGATTATCCGGGCTTTGAACCTCGGGCATTGAAGCTCGGTTTGCCGGATTCGGTTACGAAAGCGCCTGCAAAAGTTTTCTCTCAAGCGTTCGGACATGAAAACGTTTATGTTCGATTAGCCGCATTGAGGTGGTTTCAAGAGCGACCAGGCATGGCGAGACCGGCGATGAAAGCGGTTATGGGTCTTTATGAAGATGTAGATCCGTTTGTGCGCCTGGAAGCATTGCGTTTGAGTGAACGTTATACAGAACCAACAGAAGAGATGGCTGTGCGCGCCTCGAAGTTGCTGGAAGACGAAGATGTCGAAGTGCAAAGAACCGCAGCCAGAGCTTGTGGGAAGATTTGCAAAAAACTAAAGATCAAAGACGCAACAGTTGTTGACAGATTGCAAAAGGCCGCTTCTGCTCCTGACTCGATGTTGAGAGGCAAGGCGGAGAAAGCGCTTAGAGTAATGGGCATGTACGACTGATTGGTTAATTTGTGTTTTTCCTAATCAGCAACAGAAGTCTTCGCGATCACGCACAGAGGCATGCTGCCTAACCGTTCGTTGAAACGGTGTTCGTTTGCCAATCTTCCGAAGAAGTCATGTTCGTAGTACTGCTCGAGGAAATTCCAATCGTAGGCGATTGTCTTTAAGAGCTCTTTGAAAACCGGCTGCATATCTGCCACCAGCTGTTCAAGTTCTTTCTGAACACTTTGCTCAATATCAAAAGCATTCGACTTGATTATCATTTGCGAGCGCGTGACGTAATCGAGGATATTGATGATCAAGTCGTTGGAGTAAGTTTTGATCATCTTTTCTTCGAGCGTTATACGTTTTCCTTCTAACGCCGCGAAGCAGTTTTGAATGTCCGACGCTACAGAGAGCAGGTTGGCAAGGCAGACAAACATGTCGGCATTTAAATTGTCATTGGTCTCATTTGTCATTTCTGTGCTCGTGGCTTAGCGGAGAAGGCTAACAGTATTTAAATCGCCTGGAGGGCTTTATAGAGGGCTCTGGCGCATGACTATTGAACGACATTGCGTGCGTATTGTCGACTGCATTTTTCTCACATGGGTTCGCCTTCCAGTCTTGAAACTGCCTGCAATAGCAGCCGGGCTGAGATTGAATGAGCAATTAAAGCTCAAATCCGCTCCCTTGTTAGAGAGCGGATTCTGCTGGTTCAGTCGATTGTGTTTCCTTGAATCGGCGCCGCAAGTATTTCGGATGCTGCTCAGTCTTTTGGACTATCGAATATGTGCCGAGAGAGAAAACTCTTTTAGATTCTAAATGCCTTGACAGGAGATTTTTTTCGCAAATCGCAAGATTAGGAGAGAGTATGTGTCAAAGGTTTTGTAGTTTCCGAGACTTCCATTGTGGATACCGATAGTTGCGCACCTTGAGTTCTTCTGAAATTGTCGAGATACCGTCTTAGGGCTTCTCTAATCAAGTCTGAACGAGTTCTGTGTTCGCATTTTGCAATATGGTCTACTTGTTCGAGCATCGCAGGCGGCAACGCTATCAGTACTTTCTTGGGCATAGGCACATCCTCACTTATTTAAAAAAGACACAGGGATCTATTGAGCCGCTGTCGATTTCTCTCATCGGCTCAAAACTTTTTCACGGCTCTTAACAAAGAGTAACCGCGACGTCGGTGGAATGGGATCGATCAACCACCGTTCGAATGCATATCAATTTACACTGCAATTTCGATATCGTAAAGGTCCAAAAGAGGCATAAATGCTCAATTTAAGCCGAAACGAGATGAAAGGTTTTTTTGAAATTCCGAAAAGCAATAACAGTAAGACTCTGACGAAAAGCGGGGTTCTAAGTAAGACAAATATATACGTAGTTATAGCTGTATTTGACATACACAGGCACTTGCAAAACGCTGGAAGTGTGATACACGCTGCTACTGGTAATCGTATGTGGTGGCTTAGGAGTTAATGATTTTTGCCTGCTTTGCGAACACGTAAAACGCTGCTTGTCATGCCGCCTGGCGCGAAATCCGTCATCAGATCGGCGGTTTCAATCGCATATCCGAAAGACCGCTTGTAGTAGATTGGACCGACATAACCGTACGTAAATCATTGTCCTCTGTGTGTTTCCGCTTTTACGATTCGCTCCGTAGGCTGCAATCGATGAACGGCTATGTCATTGCGAGATTGGCTTAGAGCGTCAATCAATATAGATCTGGCAGAGTTCTGTGACGGCATCCGTACGTAGTATCGGATATGGTGCCTGCTCTCTGTTTAATAAATGCGATGTGCATGGCTATTTTTCCAGTTCGAGAAATCTATCGGAGTATGAAGAATGTGTCGAGTGCTGGAAAGTGTTGCTCCAACAGCGTTGACGGGTTTGTGTTTTTGAATGTTGCTAACTCCCGAAACTGTCACCGTTAATATGAGAGTGAATTTTGTCACGATTGGTTTACAAACGCATTTTCCTGATTGCACCTTTTAAAAATACTGCTGAGCGATTTGCTACAAGCCGGAAACCGCGTGATAACTTGTTCTCTGCAAGCGTGCTTTTGTGAATGCATGAACGGTTATCAATGACGATGAAAAAGAAACGCTTAAGTACTGAGTTCTATCGAATCGTTGTTTTTAGCTGTGGGAGGCGTTAGATTCATAGGATAGAATTTGCCGGTTGGCGAGTGCGTTGCGATGAGTAGCGTGCAAGAAAAACTTCCTTGCTTCCTTATATATGTATGCGGGATGGATGGAAAACGCCCTCTATATCAAGAGAATGCAACTACGGTCTCAAAGCGAAATTAAGTTCTACATTCGAACATACGACTGTAATCATTAGTTCATCCCAATTTTTTTGAGATTCGCATTCATATATTAGGAACACAAATTGAGAAAACGAACATATGATTCTTGCTACCTGGAATGTCAATTCAATATCCGTGCGGATTTCGCAGGTAGTAAGCTGGCTTCAACTGCATCAGCCGGACGTGCTTTGCATACAAGAATCTAAAGTTGAAGATTCGAAATTTCCGATTGACAGCTTTCGCGCCATCGGCTATGACGCGCAGTTTCACGGGCAGAAGAGCTACAACGGTGTTGCAATTATCTCTAAACACCAGATAACGGACGTTGAAAAACGATTTCGTGATACGCCTGAACAAGACCAGGCCAGGTTTATAAGAGGAACTGTCGGAGACACTGTCATCCTTAATGCTTACGTGCCCAACGGAAGCTTGGTCGGGTGTGATAAGTATGCATACAAGCTTGAATGGCTCAAGACCTTTCGAGAGTATTTAGATAAGAATCTTTCACCTGCTGCCAGCGTCTTGCTGTGCGGCGACTTCAACGTCGCTCCTGAAGATCGGGATGTATACAACCCAGATCGAGTTCGCGGCCAAATTCTGGTTAGCGAGCAGGAACGTGAATCACTGGCAGTCGTTCGAAACTGGGGATTCATCGACTCCTTCAGATTGCACGAACAAGATCCCGGTCATCACACATGGTGGGATTATCGCGTTTTAGGATTTAAACGGAAGATGGGATTCCGAATCGATCATATCTATGTAAGTGAATCGCTAGCTCAGAAATGTAAGCGCGTATGGATTGACATCGAGCCTCGTAAGGCGGACAAACCATCGGACCACACACCCGTTATAGGTGAATTCGTATAGTCGACAATTATTTTGCTGTCTCGCTGATCTTATGCGGGCTCTCAGGTGAGTTCGTATAAATGTCAAAGGCGTCGAATAACATTAAGGCACCGTATACGGTGCCGAGCACTAGATCTCTTTGAGGTATCAGACTGACCGGTCAATTCTGGCGGTTTCAATTAGAAGGGACCTTACAAGAGCTGTAAGGTCCCTTCTAACGTTTTTTCAGTTCAGGACTAAGAGCCTGCTTTTACGGGTTCTTTCTTCGGCGCGCTGACCTTTTCATAACCCATCATTATGTCGGCTGGTTCGATGCCTTCGATGGCTTTGAATTCGCCTGCGACGATCAAGTCTGCCAGCTTAGAGCAATCCTTGAAGTATTGGTCGCTCGGACGCTCGCCTGTGAGCTTGCGGGTCAGGTCCTGACAGAGAATGTCAGCTGCTTTGATCATCACCTTGTCTCCCTGATTGTGAGCCCACAAGGCGGTGACAAGCATGATGATCGCATCCTGGACGCGCTGCGACATCTCAGCGATGCGGCATTGTCTGTCCGGCAATTTCAGCTGGTGTTTGACCATATTTTCGCTCAGTTCAGATGGCGACTGGTGCAATTGTTCCATCGCAAAGTTGATGTGATTATTGAGGCTTTCGTCCATGCCATCAATGTTGCGACTGTCCTTGGCTGAGAGCATCTGACCGAGATACCAGTTTGCATAATTCCACAGTTCGCCTTTCAGCGCCCAGGCATGCGATGGATTTGCCGGATTAAAGTCTCTTATTTGATGCTTGTGCAGCGCTATACCGATAGGCTCGAAGTACTTGCTTCCATGTTGTTTTGCCAGCGATTTGAAAAACGCCATTCCAAGCATTTCGCCTTCGCCTTCATAGATACATGGCGCCAGGAAGTCATGCACGTTGTCGCCGAAAATATGACCGGAGATGAAACTGCGGCCTCCGTGCGTTTTCATGAACAGCTCAATGGCGCATTCCTTCTCGGCTTCACTGCCGAAGATTTTCGCGATAATGCATTCGAGTTCACCGCGATACCCCTGGTCAAGCAACCAGGATCCCCAAGCCACAAGCGCATCGGCACCGGCGATCAGCGCGGCAGCTCGGGCTATTCGGCGTTTGACCAGTTCGCGTGTTTCGATTGCTTTGCCATAAGTCTCTCTGAATTTAGCCCAGGGGAGCATATTGGCAAGCATGAGTCTCATGACGCCGGAAGCCGTTGCGCAAAGCGCCAGACGACCCATGTTCAGTCCGTGATATGCAACCGTCAGACCGTCGCCTTTCGTGACGTTTAACAGATTTTCTTTGGGAACTTTGAAATTCTTGAATACAAGACCGACGTTGTGAGCGTGTTTCAGCGCATGCAAACCGTAAGTCTTAATCTGGAAATTCTCGTTTTGTTCTTTTGGCAGGTCTGCAATTATCGCTGAAGGCTTGCCGTTCACCAGGCATACGATACCAACTGTACGTCCTTCTTGCGCATTGGTGATAAACAGCTTTTCACCGTTGATTACATAATGATCGCCCTCGAGAACTGCGGTAGTTCTCAGTGCGGTCAAGTCGGAACCGGCGTTTGGCTCGGTGAGCGCAAAGGCGGAGAGGGTCTCACCGCTTGCCAATTTCGGCAAGAATTTTTCCTTTTGCTTATCGCTGCCGAAGTAGTTCACCGGGTCGACTGCACCGATGCAACCATGAACAGAAGCGAGACCGGCTGCGGTTGGTTCAATAGTGGCAACCTTGGTCAGGAAAGTCATGAATGGACGAACCGCTACTCCGGATCCGCCGAATTTTTTGTCGATGAGCAAGCCCCAGTAGCCGGCTTCGGCAAGTTCGTTCAAGAGTTTGTCTGACAACTTGCCTTTGGCGTCATATTGTCGACTCTCTCTTCTTGCGGCGCGCAAAACCGCGAGCGACTTTTCCATTGCCGGTATTGAAACGCTCGCCACATCAAGTTTTGGTGTCGAGAACAGCTCGATCGGCACATTATTGTCCCAGACAGCTTTGTGAATGGGGCTGTTGACTGTTTTATATTTGTCAGCGAACAGGGCTTCGACTTCATCGTCTGCACGGTCGACTGCGCCTGTGCGTTTGGCTTCGTCTTCGCTTTTGCCGCCAAGGCGCAGTGCTGTTTCTGCAAAACTGACATCGTTGTTTTTGGGATCGTTATCAGGCATCTTTCCATCCAACTACTAACTATCGACATGTAAGTAATTTTTGCACAAGCGGGGCTTGAAAGCGTGAATAGCCTCATTTTTTTGGGTTTTCAGCATGCAATAATTAGCAACTTGTAATACTTTCGCCAATTCTGTGCTGTGCGCTCGAATTTCGAGGCATCTGCGTCACTCTCCGTTCTCCGCCGAGCCATGAGCCCGAGCCCGAGTCTGAGTCCCGAGCCTGAAACGACTTACGGTCACTGATGGGCCTGGGCATCAGCGGGAGCTCTTATGGTTTCTTCTAGAAATAGTAGATATTGGGGCGCCGAGTTTGCGCCTGAATTTTCTGGGGAGCGCTCGAAAGGCTTGTAGGTAGAACTTCGGCTAACTCTCCCCCGGGATATCCGGCGGTTGAAACCGACCGACACGTCGGTGTGAGGTCCTAAAATTGTTACCCTGCAATGTTTTTCTGCGAATTCTAGCGGGGATAGAAATATCCCTAAGAGCGGCAAAGTCCTTGGCTAATTACGTTGCTGATTATGTTGCTGATTAAGGGGCGGGTTCGATCGATCAGCTACTTCAATTTGGCGAATTTTGGATTGGCTTTCAAGGTTTCGGCAATCGCGGAGTAAAGTTTGATACCGCCGCTGGTGTTCATGTGAGACGCGTCTTCAAAGTCTTTAGCTGTTTCGTACGACTCTAATGTGTCAGGAGTTAGAATGACCGCGCCGGATCGAGCGCAGCCAACTTTCAATACTTGTTGATACTTCGCAAGTGTTTTTTCTGGAAGTAGATTTGTATTCTCTATCGGTAGCGGCGTTCTGACGACCAGAACCGGCACCTCATGCTTCTTCGCCAGGTCTAGAAAATCGTTGTATGCTTTCGTCTGAGTCGCGAACTGTTTCTTGTCGACCGGCAAGTACATGCTTTTATACTCGTCGAGATGACCCAGAGTGTTTGGCGGCCTCTGATAAATCGCAGTGTCGTTTGGGTTGAAGAAGGTGTCGCGTGTGCTCTTCTCGGCAGGATTTTTTGCTTCCGATTTATTGGTGGCATCGAATAATGTGACCGGACGATTCAGCGTTGTCGCGGCAAGATTGGTGAGGAACTGGCTGTACTCTTGCCTGTGGGCATAGTAGTTTGACAAAATGCCGAGCGCTTCGTCCGTGATTGATTGCCACGATGCGCCGCTGGAGAGCAATTCAGGAAGAGAGTTCCAGTCTCTCAATGCATTTGCCGTTGGCGTCGTGTCGATATCAGCTCTGCTGTTGTCTACGAAATCACGAGGCGATAAACAGACGACAACAGCTTTACACGTCTTCCCTGCAGCCAGATACTTTTTTAGAATCAAAAGTTGATCTGATACCAAACTGCCGGCGACACTCGCGTTAGATACCGAGACGTTCTTGCCCGCCCACTCACGGAGTTTCTTCTCCAGGAATTCTGCTTTTTCATATGGCAAAATGACGTTGCGCTCATACCAGAAATCCCATCGAGCTTTGCGTCCAGCCAGTTCATCATCCGCTCTGACTGCGGGATACAGGCTAATTGATGAACCGAGAACTAATACATCCGGGTTCTTCGGCGCCGACATCAAACGTGGCAACTTAGACACGAATATATGTTGTCTTGCACCTGTGAGACCAGTCCAGAACAAACGTTCCAGTGGATCGTACTTCTCGATAGCAAAGTTCAAAGCGGTAAATAATATTACGCTAATGATAGTGGTACTGGAGACTAACCGAAGCGGCAATCCGGCTACCCGGCTTTTCGACGAGCCTGGCATTGCCAACCTCTCAGATGCCTCTGCATCTGATGTGGTCGAGCCTGCGCTCTCGGTTTTGGTTGCGGTTTCTACCATCGAACTATCTCAAAAAATTGCCCGGACGGGCATCGAGACGGACATTCTATAATGTCATGAGCATGAGGTCTATGCATTATAAATAATGAGGCGGTCGCCCTGAAAACTCGATGCCGCTAGTTCAAAATGTCGATACGCCGGTCGTTTACCGGAACGTCACGGACGGTGTCTTCATCGCTGCAGCGATCGTCACTCATTCTCAGCAGTGCGTTTGACCTTGACCTCGCAGTGAGGGTGGCACCGCTTGAAACTTTCGATTGCATCGTCACTAATCTGATCACAGCCATCGACGTACAGTTTTTCCAAATCGAGCTTTTCGATTTTTCTCAATGCCTCGTCTGTAAGCTTGTCGTTTCCGTTTAGCTTTAAGGTCCTCAATTTGTTCATCGACTTTATGAAATCCATATCTCCATCGGTCAGGTTGTCGTACTCCAGACCAAGGGTTCGTACTCCCCTGAATTTGTTGATGTGATTGAGCGGATTGTCAGTTTGTTTTTTGAACAGAGGTGTTTTGTTTATCTCGAAGTGATGGACCTTCGATAATCTCGCGAGTAATCCGAGAGCCTTTGAGTCAAGCTTCGTGCATTTATCTAAATCGATTACGTTCAAATTTTTGAGCCTGGACAATATTTTCAAACAGTTTTGATCGGCAACTACATTCTCTACTCGTAAGAGTTCCAGGTCCGGCAAGTTTGAAATGACTTGAAAACGATGTTCGTCAAAATCGGTACCGATAAATTCCTTCAGACCTTTCAGGTCGCCAACAACATCAAAGGCGGGGTCGGGCACCAGAAAGTTTTGAAGGTGCAAGGTCTCCAGGCTCGGAAGTTTTTTCAGCTGACTGATACCGCCGGCGGTTACGCCAGTCAATCCGTCTGCTTCTATTTTTTTTACAGACTTCAGCTTCGCTAGAGCTGCCATTCCTCTATCCGAAATCGTCGCATGATCGATTAGAACTCTTTTTACTTTTACCCTTGTCTGAGCAATCTCTGTCAATACTTCGTCCGCGTACTGAGATTGTTTCAAGTCTAGAGTCGTGTCGATCACGTGATACTTCGGGTCAAGTTCCTTTTCCAAATCGATTGATCTGTCCAGCGCTGGAGCAGGAGCGATCGGAGACGCAGAGGATACTGGTTCGTCTTTGAGGGGGGTCATCAATTTCAATGTAATAAACAGCGCCAGACCGAAAAGGATAAGCAGAGCGACTGCTACTCCTGCTACGGCCCTGAGTTCAGGGTTCGCGTTGCTAGTTTTGCTTGGCGCAACTTCAACAGGCGTTTCAGATTTAAGAACCAGAGAGTTCATCGATTGCAAAATTTCACCTGCATCTTGAAACCGCTTGTGTGGCTTCTTTTCCAAGCACCGCTGAACGACTTCTTCTAGAACGTGTCCGCTTAACTCTGGAATAATCTTTCCAATCAGTGGTGCCGGTTTATTAATGTGCTGGTCTAACAGTTCTAGAGAACTTTCGCCTTTAAATGGAAGCTCTCCCGTCAGCATCTCGAAGAGAACGCATCCCAGAGAGTAAATGTCTGTTCGATGATCTACTTTGCCGCCCTGCGCTTGCTCCGGACTCATGTAGGCCGGCGTCCCAACGATGGCGTTGGGCGCGGTAAGCGTCATGTTGTTGACACTAATCTGCGCGATACCGAAGTCATACAGTTTGACAAGGGTTGGGTCTCCGCCGCTTTCACATACCATAATGTTGTGCGATTTCAAATCTCGATGGACGACACCCTGTGAGTGTGCACATTCAAGAGCCCCGACGATTTGCGAAATCATAGGGATGGCACGGTCAATCTGCAAAGGACCTTCTTCAAGAATCAGATCCTTGAGAGTGTGTCCTTCCAAATACTCGAGCACCATATACGGTATCTCGTCGGAAGTAACTCCAAAGTCAATTACTTTCATGATATTTTTGTGGACGAGATTTCCGGCAGCTTTAGCTTCCTTTTGGAAACGCAGAACTTCATTTGGTGATGACCTGGCATCGAAACGCAGAACTTTCAGCGCGAAGACTTTGTCCAGTATCGAATCAAAGACTTTGTAGACAGTGCCCATCCCGCCGGCACCGATCTTGTCGAGAATCTTGTAGCGGTCAGGTAAAGCGGGTTCCACCATAACCTCGGTTTTTGCAATTCGTTCAGTTGGTTGGAATCGAATTGTTGTTTAAACTCAAACGAAGGTTTCCGTCGGTCATAATCACTCGAGCACTGATTGGTTCTCCGGATAGAAGTTCAATCAAATGTTTACCGACGACCTCGTATCTCCAGCCTTCTGCGACTTTGAGGTCCGTGGCGTTTGCTAATTTATTTTCCTTGTGAAGCCTCACCACAAGTTGCAATTCGTCGCGGGTACAAATATGCTCGGCGGCCAAACCAATATCATTTGCCAAGTATTTAAGTACCACGTAAAGGAAATCTCCGGTTAGAAGCTCACTTTTCGATGGAGCTCGACCGGTCGGCCAGGTGGGGCATTCCTGGTCTGATAGCGAACGAGCCTTCTCGATCGCAGCCAATATCGCTTTGCCATATATGCGTGGTTGATCCGGACGGATGCCTCGCATGTTTTTCAAATCGTCCACCGAGTGTGCCGGTTTTCTTGCGATTTCTACCATGACGTTGTCCGAGAGAAGAAATCTCGGCGGTTTATTCAAACGCCGCGCTTCATTATCGCGCCAGAGCCAAACTTCGCGAAGCACGGCCAGCCCTCTGGAATTAAGCGAATTGGCCCCCTTCACTCGCATGAAATCGCGCGAGCGATCGTGATCGTAGTATTCGAGGTCTTCGTAGATTTTGCATTCTTCTTCCGCCCATTCGAGACGGCCTTGCTGATTGAGCTTGTCGCGCACCTTCTCGTAGAGTGGTATCAAGTAGAGAACGTCGTTGATTGCATAATCGATTTGTGCCGGGGTGAGCGGGCGCGATTGCCAGTCGCTAAAACTCTCCGTTTTCGCGATCTGAACGTTCAGAACATCGCTGAGCAAACGTCTGTAACCGGCAGAATAACCGTAGCCCGCAAATCCTGCAGCAATTTGCGTGTCGAATATGTTTTTGGGAATCAAACCGGATAGTGAATAAACCAATTCAAGGTCCTGGCTACCAGCGTGAAAAATGCACAGAATTTCTTCCGAGGCGATGCGCTGAAACAACGGGGCCAGATCTTTGACGACAAAAGGGTCTACGATGTAGGGCGTTTTTTCTACGCAGACCTGTACGAGGCAAAGTATTGGAAAATAAGTTCGCTCCGGTATAAATTCGAAGTCGAACGCCGCCAGCTTGGTTCTGTCGATGTGGTCACAGAGGTCCTGAAGTTCTGCCGCCGTATTTACGATTTTGGTAGACGCCGACTTACTCATTCTTGTGGCTCCGATAGGAAGTGTCGGCACCATTTCAAGGAGCCCTGTCGCCCAATAATCACAGAGGTTTCGTGCAGAATCGATGGAAGTTCGAATTTGAGTTCATCTATGTCGATGGTTCCGACGTCTAGACCGTTGGCGAGCGCGATCGAAACTGGTCCTGCAGTGTCCCAGGTTTTGAGCTTGCCAGCCATGTGGACAAACAGATCCGCTCGTCCCTCTAAAACCCACGCCACCTTGATTCCAATACTTCCAGTTCTGATAAGCTGCACCTTTGGAAGACGTTCTATCCAGGGATGACGCTTGCGATCGCGGAACCCCATCATAAGCCGGACGCGATCTTCGAGCGTCAGTGTCTCCAGCGGCGCGAATTTGACAGGGTCTTCCTTGTCGGCCCACTTCCATGCACCAAAACCGGGACCACCATAATAAGCCGTCTGCTCCGCCGGTGCATAAACAAATCCGAATACCGGCACCGCATCAATTAGAAGACCAATCATCACGGCGTACTGCCCATCATTTTTGATGTAATTGTTCGTGCCATCAATAGGATCGATCATCCAGACTCGGCCGGTCTGTGGAATGTCTCCCAACTCGGCATCTTCTTCGGACACCACGGTGTCATGAGGATAGGCACGCGAAATTTCATCGACGAGTATGCGAGAAAGCTCAAGGTCCGCAGTCGTCACTTGATCCATCGGTCCCGACTTCTCTCGGATATCCACGGTTGCGCGCATCGCCACCGCAATCTGCCCAGCTCGCCTGATTAGCTCTAGAAAAAAGGAAATCTCATCGTCTTTCAAAAGACTCGTCATCGTCTCGGGCATCTACACCGCTACCTGAATTTCGCTGACCACGACTACTCAGAGCCTCGGGTCGCTGCGTGATCATCGTACATGCGGCAACCGAATTCATCAGCCAGTTTGTTATCGAGCAGGTCAGCCACATAGGCTGCGTGCCAGACGAGGTCGTCAAGCTCTTCCTGGACCAGACCGAACGTCGGTCGCTGGGCTACAACCAGGACTATATCATCGTGCGTCGACAAAGCACAGCTGCTTAGCGAGCTATTTAAGTCGAGAAGCTTCCGGTAAAACAGCTCTCTGTTTTGGTCCGGAACATAGACCAGCGGGCTCGTGATTCGCAGCACCGCACCATGCTGGCTTACTTGAACGAAAACATATACCTTCGCGCTGCCCTCGGTCAGCCACCAACCGTAGCCCTGGGCATCACGCAGGGCATGATCGGCCGGATCCAAACCGCGTCTGCGGAAATATTGTTCGACCATGTTGACCGCATCACTTGCGGCTCCTTGGGTCAATTTTTGCGTTCCAAACAAACTCATCGTGCAAGCCCCGACTTTTATGACAAACGGTCAATCACCCGTTACGCCCAATAGTATACAAGGCAGCGGCATTTTCGTTGTGGGTAAGGACAGCGTTTTGAAGGCTTTCTAAAACGCACTCTGCCGATTTTTCGCGTCCTCTGGCGCTGCCCGACGATGCTTAAAAATAGCATCCATATATAAACTGCAATCTAAGAAACCGTGGTCTCTATGGTTGTCAGGCTTAACTTCATAGAAAGGCGCCGCGAGGGTCAGGATTAATGTCAACTGAACACCGAAAAACTCGGTAAAAGCGAAAAACCCTGCCGAGGCAGGGTTTAATGAACTCCCGAGGTAAGATTCGAACTTACGACCAAGTGATTAACAGTCACCTGCGCTACCGCTGCGCTACTCGGGATCAGGCGCATAAACGATATACCACGGAAGTGGCAAGTCGTTAAACACATAATACACCACTGTTTGTTTTCCGCTACCACTTTCTCTAAGAAGTTTGTGGACTGTAAACACTTGATATCATTGGTGGCGGATGAAGTTGCCAAACGGTTTATTGACCACCGCCGTTTGTTCTTTCCTTCCGTTTGCGCACTATACAAGTTTCAACGCTTCGCCCTCTGGAGAGGCGACTGTAGGCGTTTTTGAGTTTGGAGCCTGTTGAATTCAACAGTGAATGGACGCTGTTCGTTTTCTATCATCGGTTTAATCGATGGAAGAGATAACGAGGTGCTCAAAATGCCATTTCACGAAATTGAAACACCCGGCGCTGGCAGTAAGATTTCAGCCGACACGTTCTCCCCGCTAACGTTTTCTGACATTTTTGAAGAATCAGGTAAAACAGCTAACGCGATCGCTCGCGAAACCGCATTGATCACTGCCGGCACCGTAGGTGGTGCGGTTAACGAAATTCAGAAGAGTACAATTTCGACCGTTGCTCGAGCTGGCTCAACACTCGCACTTGGGGCTGGGTTGGGGGCGCTCGCGGCCTCAGAGGCTCCTGTTCTGGTCGTTGGCGCGGCTGCTGCTGGAGTGGCGCTTACCGGAATGTGGGTCTACGACACATTCAATCCCTACGACCCAAGAAATCAAAACAGGTTTTCGAACATCGGGCACGCGTTAACAGATGTTTGGAATCACTCAGACAAAAGATCTTTCGAGACGAGCGTTCAAAAAATGCAGGATGGCATCGGTCCAATCGCACTCGATGTCGGATTAATGGCGGTAGGCGGCATCGGGGCGCATGTTGCTGCCCGGCAAACTCCGCGATTCTTGAATCAGCTTAACCTTCAGCGTTGCGTTCAGCCGGAGCTGGCACCATCAGCGGTGGCAAACTATTTCAACGGACGCGCTAACGCATTGTCACTGGACTGGAGTGACCTCGCTTACTTCCAAAAACGCAGCAGTCCGCTTCGTGTCGACAAAGGAACTCCGGAGTCGCTGCCTGGACGAATCGAGATGCTTAATGCAAGAGCGGGGCTTCCTGAACCGCAGTTGCACAGTCACAAATTTCTCAGTCTCGTAGATAAGCCAGTCACACCTCGCGAGAGAAACTCGACGGGCGGCACCTCGTTTTTCTTCAGCGAAAAAGCATACAAAAACCGTTAGGAAGTTTTCGCGTTTCTTTCGTTGGTGCAAAGGGTAAATCCAATTTGCCGGCGTCGCTAGGAGAGAAGATGAGAAAGCAGTTAGAAAAGCCTGAAAAGACCAGGAAGTCTCAAAACTTTCAGCATCCGCCTCTCCACGCCGACTATCTGGGCAAGCCTGCGCACTTGCAAACGCGCAAAGATCGTATCGAGTTGGGCAAAGCCATGCGCGTGGTCTGTCCTCGAGAACTACATGCTCAATACACAATTGACTGGGAGGATCGTAAAGATCCGGTTGAATTGTTGATTGAGTCCAGTCGTGGCCGTATCGAAACGCTCCTGCCAATAAGATATGGACGAATGGCGACCTCCCCCTTTGCATTTTTTCGTGGGGCCGCGGTAATTATGGCTGCAGATCTCGCTCAGACTCCTGAAACTGGCTATGCGGTGCAATCATGTGGAGACAGCCACCTCTGCAATTTTGGTGCGTTTGCCACTCCGGAGCGCAATGTCATTTTTGACATCAACGACTTTGATGAGACCTTTCCAGCTCCGTGGGAATGGGATTTGAAGCGTTTGGCGGCTAGCTTTGCAATTGCGTGCAGGCACAACGGACACAAACAAAGCGAGTGTCGACGCGCCGTTCAGCGTATGGTGGAGTGCTATAGGGAACGATTGTTTCAGTTGGCAGAGATGCCCACATTGTCGTCTTGGTACGACCAACTAAATTTCAAAGATTTGCTGGCGCAGAGCAAAGATCGCAAGTTTAAGGAGAAGCGGGAAAAGGACCTGCGGAAAGCGGTCAAACGCGACAGCATTGCCGAATTTGTCAAACTTGGCCATATCATCGATGGTAAGCCCAAAATCAAAGACCAACCACCGCTCATTTATCACGACGCTAGATACGAGACCCCGGACTTCCAGAATGCCGTATTGCGTGGTATCGCAGATTATCGAGATTCTCTGCCGCTGGAACGTCGGGTTCTTTTCGATCGATATGAGTTTGTCGACACTGCGATCAAGGTTGTTGGTGTCGGAAGCGTTGGAACTATGTGCTTTATCGCTTTGTTCTACGCAGCGGAGAATGACCCGTTGTTTCTGCAACTGAAAGAAGCGAACAAGTCAGTGCTCGAGGCTTATTCGAATTATCCCGCCTTTCAAACTCATGGCGAACGCGTAGTTTTTGGCCAACGCCTTATGCAGTCGTCCAGTGATGTTTTCCTCGGACACTTTGTCGGCGAACTCATGAACAAGCATTACTATGTTCGACAGCTTCGTGATGTAAAAGTGAAAATTCCTGTTGAGACATTTTCCGCAGGTGAGATGCTTATCTATGCGCAGAAGTGCGGATGGGCACTTGCTAGAGCACATGCTCGTTCAGGAGATCCTGCCGTATTGGCCGGTTATATTGGCAAAGGTGCTCAACTTCTTGATGCGCTTGCCGATTTTGCAGAAATATACGCCAAGCAAAATGATAACGATTACAAACGACTTCAAGACGCGATTAAAACAGGCGAAATCGAAGCGGTGTCGGAAACAGCGCGATAGGTTTCTTATACGAAGATGCTTCTTCTGGCTTCGTCCTCTTCCAGTTCCTGGAATTTAAAAATTGGTCGTTTCAAGTTGTCAGCGCTTCCAGCCACGAGTCAAGAGCCTTCAGGATATCCGGACAGAGTTTTTTCGATTGCAGTATTAAGTGAGCGCAAGATTGGCATTCGACCACCGTCATGTCTCTGCTGGTTAAACTGGACATAAACTGATTGTAGGAAGAGCTTTTGCATACTCCATCGTTTTTCCCTCTATAGACGAGAAGGGCCATATCTTCTGGAAGACTCTGAGGTCGAATCGTTCCCAGAATTAGCATCGATTCGATCAGCTCTAGTACATCGATTGATTTGCGGCACATCGGATCGTCGAGATAATGCTTGAGGTTGTCCGGTTCATCAATTAAAAACTTTCTGGCAAAGGGAGTTAAATCTGCTTCCAGTCTTTGATTGAGCCCAACCTGCGCTATCTGACCGAGCACCGCAGGAACCAAGTCGAATGATATCACCCGCGGTTTCATGCAGGGATTGGAGAGAACGACTCCATTTACTACATCCGCGCAGTTGGCAGCCAGGTTTCTCGCTAGATGCGCTCCCAGACTTTCGCCGATCAATACCATTGGTAACTGTGGATGTTTTTCATGAAGCCAGTAAATCAATTCGCTCACATCGCGCAGACTGCCGCCATAGTCTATGCTTCGTTTGTCCACTGCGCCAAAATAGCTGCGACCGAACCCCCGCAAATCTGGCGCGACGACTAACGCGTCTTGATTTGCCAGGTGCGTCGCGATTGTCTCGAAAACGTTTCCGTGCATTAGTAGGCCGTGAAGGAGAACTATCACGTGGTTCGGTCTATCTCGACCTAGCCAAAAATAACAATGGATGTCTCCACTGGAACCTGAGATTAGTTCTTCGCTTCGCTTCACTGAAACCATTTTAGCTGCGCAGGTTGACTTGATTACAGCTATTGTCCTCTGCCTCTCGGCGACGAACATCTGTCTTAAGAATGACAATTAAAATCAACCGATCGATGGATGCGAAGGTATGGATGTCCTGGCGTATCGTTAATGATTAGAAAGTCTTACATAGGATCATGAAACTATGCCGGCTGCTGCAGACGCGAGGACACAAAGACCGGAAGTAGATTGCGGTCAGTCGAAGCGTACCGAAGATCCCTTTTCCTACAAAACGAATTCGCGTTACCGTTGGAATGTTTTGGATTTATTGTCGATCTTTGGCGGGCGAGCATGCGTCAGTCACATTACTTGCGACGTCGACATGTCGAATATTGAAAACGCAAGACGCCTGCAAAAAAGCACTGGTCGAGCGTCGACTGTTACAGCTTTCATTTTGAAAGCAATCGCGAGTGCCCAGGTTGTTCATCCTCAAAGCAGGACATTTCCACTTCCCTTTGGAAAAACGGTAACCTACAACGACATCGTTGCCGGATTCACCGCGGAAAAACAAATAAATGGAGAGCCCGTTGTCTTCTTCGGCGAGATTGAGGACCCCCACCTGAAAGTCATCCCTGACCTGGCAGACGAGCTTAAAGAGTACGTTGAGAAAGATGTTATGGATGTTCCTAAGTTGAAAATTCAGGCAATGTTTTGCCGGTTTCCGTGGCTTCTTCGGCAGCTGGTTTTCGTGACCGCCCGTCATCTACCGTTCTTCCGACTATTGTGCATGAGAGCGACTTTTGGAGTTAGCTCTCTTGGTGCGCTCGGAGTGGCGATGTGCTACGGTCCGAGTGTTTGCTCGAGTGTCTTCGGCGTAGGTGTTGTCGAGAAGCGCGTTGAGGTCAGGCAAGGTCAGCTGGCTGTTCGAGACATGATGACTCTGTCTCTTAGTTTCGACCAAAACGTTATGGACGCTGCCTGCGCTGCCAGATTTCTCAATGATGTCAAAAAACTTCTTGAGTCCGGATTGGAGTAGCGGTTTTCGAAATCATCTCATTGGAATGCCTTCGTTCGGAACAACTCTAACATCGACGTTTATATAGGCTCGGTCTTTAGACGGCATGCCGTGCGCTGTTACCTTGATTGGAACATGCCAGCTCGGAAACGGCATATCCGGAATTATGAAAGTGATACTATTTGCGGTGGCGGCTGTTATCTGCGCCCTGCGCCCGCCGACTGTTACGATATTGTCATTCGCTTCAGAAGAAAAGCCACTACCGGCAATTGTGACGGGGTGCTTCGGAGGTGACGCCAGCATACTCACTCGCGTAATTCGAGGATTCGAGCGGACAGAGATGCTCCTCGGCTCGCTGTGGACATAATTGACGGATACCGTGACTGGTTGCGGTCCGGGAGGCGCATGATTCGGCAACTTTACCTTGATTTCGTCAGGCGTCGAGCTAATTGGTCTTGCATACTTGTTTCCGACATGAACCTTGATCTGATTGGTTTCATTTGAAAAATGTTTGCCATTTATAGTCATGGTGTCCGATGAGCCAACTGGATCGGGACTCAATCCGGTGAGAGTCGGACGCTGTATTAAAAACCTCCACTTCATGCGCGCACCTGTTGGACCGAAGCCCCGAACCTTAATAGAGTTATTTCCGACCCGGAGCTTTCCCGCCAGGTCTACTGAAGCGCTGTCTTGGTCTTGAAAGTCTTTGAAATCAGCAAGCGACTCGCCGCCGAGGAATACCCTCAGGGCTGTGGCTTTCGGACGTCCGTCAGCACCATTTATGATGAGCAAACGCATGGGTAAACCTTCTTGCCCGCGCCGCAGATGCAAGTGCTCTCCCCACGTGTGCCAGGCTCCAGCTCTGGTAACAAGAGGCTTCGACTCCTGAATGACAGCCATCTCCTCGACCACGACTGGTTGAGCCGCAGCGCTCAGAAAGAGCCCAACTATCACATGCCACGTAAGCGACCCTAATGTTTTCATGCTTCCGATAGCTCCCATATCGACACCAAAAGTGATACCACATTAAACCACCATTTTGTGGATGACGAGTGACTTGAATTAGATTTAAGAGGGTTATGTAAAGAGATGCCACCGACAGTGGTGGCAGATTCTTAAAACCCTGTGCGTTACAGCGTTTGGGCGAGCGAAATATGATATAATGGTAGAAGATAAATGGCTCGCTCGGCTCGAGTCTTTGAGCGCGAGAAAGGTCTTTCGAAATTTTGTATCTTTCGTCTAAAGTGTCTTTTTCCTAGCCTCACGCTCCAACTTAGTACAAATTGAAAAAGCAGGAGGAAAGAAAATGATGACACAGAGAACCTTAAGCATAGAAAGAGACCAGAATGACGGGGCGGATTTGAAGCAGCCTCCAAAACAGTTTTACGGGCTCTATCCGAAAGCACCTCCCGTGATTGTATATCTATTTTTGATCGGTTCAACGCTGTTTGTTGGGTTTTGGCTTCTGCTGACGATCTCTTTATCGACTGTGAACCTGACCTTGGCCTGTCTGGCAATGTTTGGCGCTGTGATATTGGGATGGTTGTTCCGAAACATAGACTTGCGAGTGGATAGGCAGAAGGATCTGTTCCGCGACACGCAGCCCGCTAAGAACAAGTGTCGGAATAGAATGGCTGACTTGAAATACCCGGGACCGGGTACATTCAGCGTAGGCGACAGGAAGCACAAGAAATCACTCCATGTCTAAGAGAGCAGTTCCGACGAAATTGATAGCTCTGGTTGTCACACCTTTAGCAGTAGCTATGGTTGTTTCGATCGGTTTTGTTGCTGCCAAGGTTTTTGACACTCGAGTAAATTTCGGATCGGCCCCGACCTGAGTAGGGCATTGTTTGGTGCAGGCGCACCAATGATTGATCGCACATCTCGTTAGAACCGCATGACGGTCACTGCTCTCAACGACCTCGCGACTTTCACCGAAATATTGCTTGAAGAATCAGATCTCGCACTTATCTTACTTCTAGGGAACATCTACACGACCATCTCATCTATGCAGAAGACGGATGATGATGTTATTTGCTATGAACGAACGATTACTCAGCACCTGGGAAAATATGCGCGACTCCACTGTTGAGTATGCGCCTGTCGTGATGGTGGCGATTGTAGTCTTCTTCCTGTTCCTGCTAGCCGCGTCCGTTCTCAGCAAAGGACTGATTCGAATTGGAAAGGAAACGAGGCTGGACGATACCCTTGCCGTTCTCTTGGCGCGCATTGGGCATACTGCTTTGACATTTTTCGGTCTCCTGGTTGCGGCTGTGATCGCGTTGCCGAACTTTCGACCTGTCGACATGTTGGCAGGTTTGGGTGTCGCATCGATTGCGGTCGGCTTCGCCCTGAAGGAAATTTTGCAAAACTTTTTTGCGGGCGTGTTGATTCTCTGGCGCAAACCATTCTTGATCGGAGATGAGATAAACACCGGCGACTACAGGGGTACGGTAGAAGATATAAATATTCGCGCTATCAGACTGCGAACTTACAGCGGTACAGTTGCTGTGATTCCTAATTCGCAAATCTTCGGTAATCCTGTTGAGGTGATTACCGGGTTGTCACAACGACGGGTCGAACTCGTCGTAGGAATTGGCTATTTTGACTCAACGTCGAAAGCGAAGAGTTTGATCCTGAATTATCTGGAGACGTTACCTGAAATTGAGCGACCAAAGGCTTATATAACCGAACTCGCTCCTTCCAGCGTTAACATAAAAGTCCACTTCTGGACTCAAGCGCACGAACTCAACGTTCTCAAAATGACCGACATGGCGCTGGAGGGAATCAAAGATACTCTCGATAACGCCGGTATCGACATTCCGTATCCGCACAGCGTCATTCAATTTCATAACGTCAACGGCAAAGTAAAGTGATGGACGCAGCTTGCCACTGTATGCAGTGCAGATAACACCAGACTACTCAGAGTCATCGATTGATTTTGTCACCAAGACCGATTTCTTTGTTCGACCTGGTGAACTCGCGCGAGTGAATGAATCGGACTCATCTGTTTCCTCCACGATTGTCCTTGTTTCTGGCACTGCAGCCGGAACTCTTCTGTGGGTGAAGATGGCGATGCCTATGAACAATCCGGAAACGATGACTGCAATACTTATCGTCTTGCTAATGCTATCTATGGCCTTCTGCAATCCGCCTATCTGCGCCTGAAGCGCATCAACATTCTTGTCCAGTCGCTTAATCGACCCGCTTAGATGAGCCAGAGGCTCAGGAATCTCGGAAATTGTCTTAGGAAGATTTTGCAGTGGTGCGCTCATTGATGCAAGCGGTGCACGCAAATCTTCAATAGGCTTGTGTAGAGACGCTGCCGATTTGCTTAGCGTCTGAATCGGTGTTTTCAGTTGTTGAATCGGTTGCTTGAGCTTGTCGACTGGATTCGACAGTTGCTGAACCGACGCGTCGAGTTTGTTGATCGGATCTCTTAGCTGATCGATTGGCTTCTCCAGCTTTGTAATTGGTGTTCTTAAATTGTCCAGAGGATCTTTCAGATTTTGGATGGGCTGGTTCAGATCGCTGAGAGGTCTATCCAGCTTGCTGAGCGGTGCCTGAAGGCGCCCTATTCGTCTGTTTAGTTGATTGACCTCCTGACCCAAGTCCTCAAGAGGATCTTCCAACGACTTTAACCCTTTCTCCGTACCGCGCATCGGCGAGATCGCCCCAAATGGCGACAGAAGGCTCGGGAAAATTCCTTCCTGTTTGTCTTCTTCCTGTGAAACCTCTCCTTCCAATGAGACCGCCGAAGTTGAGGTTGAAGTGGCAGCCATGCCGGATCTTCTGCCGCGCCGATGCAAGGCTGCATTCAAAAGTGGCGTTCTGTGACCGGATGAGTCTGGTAACTCAAACTGGGTTGTGGATGCTAGACCTTCCATTGGGGTCCAGCAAAACAAACAAAGCGTCGAAAGCAAACTGACAGTTACGACTTTCATTCCGAACATTCATCACCTCCGATGCTCGTCGCGACAGAGTTCTGGAATTGCAATTCTGGTGGCTGGCAATCTGTCTTGAACGCCGATTACCTTACCATCGTTCTATCCATCTAGCATTTATTTAGACCGGTCGCGCTGGTCCCGTTCAGCGCAGGGTTCCGAAAAGACGGATGTTAATTAAAAACAATGCGCGGTTTCTTCGCGATATTAGTGGCGAAGATAAATGTGCTTTCTTTCGGCATTGTTTCAACGTAGTACGTGTTATTGATAGTGTTAATTTGAAAGAAGAAGTTCTGCAGTCTTTCCGTTGTCTACGACTGAAAAGTCTTGAAACTGCCAGGCAAACTCTTTAGCGCGAACGGTTGATGGTTTCCATTTCGTGCGGTGAATCTCTAACTCTCCGATGTACTTGTGTGCGACCGGCAAGATGCTTTGAAAAGGCAGATCTCCCGGGAGTAATAGCCCGCGGCGAGGATTGTCCAGTGCCCAGGTCATAGCGCTTAACACGGAAGATGCGACTTGCAGTACGGTCGCGTTGAACTGAGGTCCGACTATTTCACGCGTGCGTTTTATAGATAAACGGTTCCCTACCCAAACAGCACCATATGCGCCCATGAGAAGTACACCTAAATCGTCGCTTCCCTCACTTATCTCAGTGGTCAACAGATGGTCTCGCGCAACGTTGATCCTGTTGTCGGCGAAAGCATACAGCGACTGCAGTGCAGGCAATGATGGGCGATAGATGAAACAGACCGTGGGGCGGTAAAGCAGCTTACCGTCTTCCCATAGCGATAGCCGATTGCCCATCGTGAAGGTCTCACCGTGCGGAATCATCATGCCGGTCATCTCTTCGGTAGGCACCCATGATCGAACTGGGAAATTGATTCCTTTGCGTTTGATGCACAGATGGAAAAGCCGGTCATGGCTTAGCTGCAGAGCCTCAGGAGGCAGGCTTCGCTCGTGTGTTCCCCAGGAGCACTCGGTAAACGCATTCGATTCCTCACGTAGTCCTTCGGCAGACCAAGTGTTAACGAATACAGTCGGATTGCGTTTTGTCGAAGATACTTGACGGTCGTATTCGGATACGTGTACAACTTTTGTGCCAGTCAACATGGCGACGCGTGCGTAATCTTTGGCTCGCAAAGCCATTTCGATATCAGAATCAGAGAATTCTGACGCCAGGTGTTCCAGTCCGTGTTTCAACCAGTGACTGACCAATCCGGGATTGGCTCCGTGTTCTAAAATCGCGGTGGGTGCGCCATCTCGCCAATGAGCAAAGCGCTCGTAGAGTCGCGTGTAACGCATGAACATCGTGTCGTGCAAAGGGTCGCTGAGCTCACAGTTCTCTTTTCGCCACAGTTCTACCGAAGTATCAACGTAGATGACGTTGGTGTCATGACACCACTCTAGTATGTCGGCGCTGTCGACTCCGGCGAGAAGGTTTACCACCATGTCGCCAGAGCTGACGATCGTTTGCAGAAAAGTCTGATAGTTGTCCGGAGATAGTCGGAAGTGATGGAATGTTGCTCCGGCTTCAATGAGTGGATTCCGTTTTGGATCTTGGGGACACGCGTCTACTAATACAATCTGAGAGGGCTTTAGCTCGTCATTCTGTAAAAGAAGTGCCTGCAAGCAGCGAGATACGGCGCCACAACCAAGCAGGATAAGGCGACCTGACGAGGACAGTTTCAATTAAACCTCCTTTACGCGAGTTGAATCTCTAGTATTATAGCCGCTCTTGAAAGTTCTTACCTGAAACCAACGGAAAGGCTTGTCAATTCCGGCATCGGCGAGACAAAAGCTGTGCCACCATAGCCGGTGTCGCGGAAGGATCACGAGTGAAACGCTATTTTTCCGGGTCCTTTGTTTTTTGCTCTTTATTCATGAATCTGTAGAAACTCGGTATTACCAGCAAAGTTAGAAGGGTCGCTGAAATGAGTCCGCCGAAAATCACAGTCGCGAGTGGGCGCTGAATTTCTGCTCCCGTACCGTGGGAAAATAGTTTTGGTAGCAAGCCCATCATCGCTACCATTCCTGTCATCACTACAGGACGCAAGCGAATGCGAGCCCCCTCTATTATTGCTTCATCGAGACCCTCACCGTTTTCTTTCTCCTGCAATTGCATGATGTAACTCACCATGATCACGCCGTTTTGGACAGCCACTCCACATAGTGCAATAAATCCAACAAAGGCAGGAACGGAAAGTGGCTGATGGGATACCCAGAGTCCTATGACACCGCCGATGGCGGCAAACGGAACGGTCATCATAATTAGCGCAGCGTTTTTAATAGAGTTAAAGGTGAAGAATAGCAAGATGAAAATCAGGAACAAGACGATGGGAACTACGATTGAGAGCCTCTTCATCGCCCGTTTTTGGTTCTCAAATTGACCTCCCCAGACGACCTGATAACCCTTTGGTAATTTAACTTTCTCTGATACGACTTGCTGCGCTGCATTTGCCCAACTGCCGAGGTCTCGACCTCTAACATTTACCATTACGACTGAGCGTCTCTGCCGATCCTCTCTCTTAAGAAGCACTGCACCTCGCTCGATTCGAATGTCCGCAAGTTCTTCCAGGGGAACTCGCGCTCCGTCAGGCATTTCCACCAGCATACTGCGTAAACGCTCCTCGGTTTGTCTGTGCTCGGGAAGAAACCGAATTAACAGGCCAAATCGCCTGTTACCTTCAATAACTTCTGACACAACTCGACCGGCTGTAGCGATCTGCACAAAACGCAGAACATCTGCCGATGTCGCACCGTAACGAGCGATGGTGTCACGGCGAAGCTTGATTCGGAACTCTGGTAATCCTATCAACGGCTCGCGCATCAAGTCGCCGGTGCCTGGAACGTCCCGGATTGCGTTCATCACTTCGTCGGATAGTTTGTTTAAAACTTCAAGGTCATCGCCGAAGATTTTTATTCCAACATCGGCTTTGATTCCCGTTATCAAGTCATCGATCATGTCGGCGATTGGTTGCGAAAAACTGTACATGACGCCCGGAATTTTAGCAACTTCATGGGCGAGTTCTTCCGTTAACCTCTCCTTGTTTTGTGTCCGCCACTCAGATCTCGGTTTTAACCCGATATACATATCTGCGGCGTCCACGCCCTCTACATCAGACCCCATCCCCGATCGTCCAATGCGAGTGACCGCTATGGTCACTTCCGGAATGCGTTTGACCAAGGTTTCAGCCGCAGTGGCAATTTCCTGCGACTTCGTGTGAGCAATACTCGCCGGCATCCGGAGGCGAAGCCATAAGGAACCTTCATCGAGACTGGGGATAAATTCAGAGCCCAGCAATGGAAGCAGTGCAGCGGACCCCGCCAGGCAGACCAGACAACCTAAGAGCAGTTTTCCCGGACGTAGTAGCGACCATCTCAACAGCGGTGTGTAGTTGTTCTTAAGCCAATCCATAACTGGATTGCGTTTTTCCCTCACGTCCTTTTTTAGAACCCAAAAGCAGATGACGGGTATGATCGTCAATGCGACAAACAGTGCCCCGAGCAGAGCATATATAAAGGTTAACGCCAATGGTCCAAACATTTTTCCTTCGACGCCCTCCAGCGAAAATAGCGGAAGGTATACGGCGATGATAATGAAAATTGCGAATGTGATTGGTCGTCCCACCTCTTGAGCCGCCTGTGTTATTACGTTCAGCCGCTCCTCTGTGGAAAGTGATTTTCGCTCCGCTAGTCTCCGAAAAATATTCTCAACCATGACGACGCCCGCGTCGACAACCACTCCGAAGTCCACCGCCCCTAGTGTCATAAGATTGGATGAGAGACCGGTGTATTTCATCATCGCGAAGCTAAATAAGAGCGATAACGGAATGATTATGGACACGATCAAAGCAGGCTGGATGTCCATCAGGATTGCTGCTAACACGATTATGACCAACGCGCCGCTGAGCATCAGAATTTCTTTGACTGTATCCATGGTTCGATCAACCAGGTCCTTCTGGTTGTAGAACGGTCTGACCGAGACGCCTTCAGGTAGCGATTCTTGAATTTCCGCAAGCCGCTTCTCTACCTCTTCAACCACCTGTTTCGTGTTAGCGCCTTTTCGAGAAAAGACTATGCCGATTATCGCTTCGCCTTCTCCATTCATCGAGGCGGATCCTCTTCTGAACGCAGGACCGACCTCTACAGATGCAATATTTCGGACTTCGACTGGAGTACCATCAACTTCCTTGAGAACAATTTTCTCGATATCTGAAACCGTTTTCACCCGTCCCAACCCTCGGATGATCACCTCTTCGTCCGCCTGCTCGATGAAGTTTCCGCCGATATTCAAATTGCCATCGTTCAGTTTCCTCGAAACTTCTGTAAGACTAAGGTCGTAGCTCTTCAGTTTTATAGGGTTGATGAGTACCTGATACTCTTTGATGAAACCGCCATAGGTGACGACGTTAACCACTCCAGGTGTCGACAGCAAGCGCTTGGCGATGTTCCAATCCTGGATTGTGCGCAAATCAATCAGGTTGTGCCTGTCACTGGTGACGTGGTACATGAATACCTGACTGAATGTTGAAATGACTGGTCCAAGTTGTGGTGGTGGCACATCCGGTGGCAGTCGTAATGTGGTGAGTCTCTGTTGTACGAGCTGCCGAGCAAGATAAAGGTCACAATCATCTTCGAAAATCGCGTTAACGACTGACAAGCCGAATTCCGAACTGGAGCGAGTTTTCTTTATAAACGGAACACCATTGAGTGCATATTCAATCGGAACAGTAACTAGTGATTCAACTTCCTCGGTAGCCATCCCTTCTGGTTCGGTGATGATCTGCACCTGAATGTTGCTAACATCGGGGAACGAGTCAGCTGGAATGGTGAGAATGGAATGAATACCTATTGCGATGATAGCAATGATCAGCAGGAGAACTCCTGCGCGTTGCTTAAGGGCGAAGGTAATGAGTTTGTCTATCACCGCGTCAAATTTTCCCGACCAGAGATAACCATGGCTCCTGGTCGCCCGGACGCTACCTCAGTTTTGAGTAGAAGCGAGCCGGTAGTGACAACACGGTCGCCTTCTTTAAGTCCGGAGATGACCTCGTAGAACTTTTCATTGTCTCTTCCGAGCCGGACAGGTTGTTCTATAAAGTGATCTTCATCAGCTACGTAAACCACGTCATGACCCTTCTTCTTTTGAATTGATTCTTTCGGGCAGGCCAGCACCATATGCGGTGGTAGCTTTATAGTCGTGTCCGCGAACATGCTTGCCTTTAGCTTCGAGTCTTTATTATCGAGCCGAGCGCGAATCGGAGCCGTTCTAGTCTCTGGGTCAATGTGCGAGCCGATATAGTTTATTTTGCCTTCGAATTTTCGACCCGGTAGACCGCTTATCCGAGCCACAACCGGCATGCCGATACTGAGACTAGGTAGGTCTACGCCTGGAATCTCCGCGGACAGTGCAACAGTTGAAAGGTCTGAGATTCGAAAGGCTTCCTTGCCCGGATCAACAATCGCTCCCAGTGCCACGTCTTGTTTTGAAACTGTGCCGGACATCGAGGCTATGATTGGCACAGTACCCTCGATACGACCGCTGGTCATGATCTGGTTTGCTTTGTCTTCCGTCGTACCTAGAAAAACAAGACGTTGTTTAAGTGTACTGACTCGCTGTTTGGCGCGCCTCACTTCGGCCTGGGCGAGCTGCAGATCACGCCTCAGCATCGCTTTGTTTTTAAACAAGCCTTCCTCTCTTTCCAGGTTCGCTTTGGCTTGTCGATGAAGTGAACGAGCCCTGTTGTATTTTGCCTGAGATGCATAGACGTCTTTGCTAGCCGCGATTCCTTCCTTAAGGAGCTTCTGGTATCGCTCCATATTCTGCTTACTCAATTGAAGCTGCACCTTCGCCTCTTCGAACTGTTCCTTAGCCTCTAAGAGAGTCTCGGGTCGTTTTATTTGCTCTCGATAGACCTGCCTCTCTCGCTCCTCGTGAGCCTTTGCAATATCAAGTTTAGAATTGGCTTCAATCAGTTGAGATTGAAGATCGCTTATTTGCTGACTATCTATCAATGCAAGAACTTGTCCCTTTTCGACCTTGGAGCCAGGCTTGACAAAAATTTTCACGACACGACCGCGCACACGGTTTGTTAGTGACACCTCTTTGCCGAACTCCGGAAGAATCTCGCCGGCTACATTCAAAGAATCGCCAAGTTTTCGCTTCTTCACAGCTTGCGTTTCCAACTCGATGTGTTCGGACGTTTGGTCTAAAGTTTTTGATTCTTCAGCTAAATGCTTTGTCTGCGTGTCTCCACAGCCGCATAGTGTCCCGATGGAAAGCGCGAATGTACACAAGACGGCTAGCGATGATAATGATGTGAGCGATTCGAAACGTCGACTGACTTTTCTCTTGCTGTTGATCGCCATATTCTGCTCTCCGTATCAAAGTTTGGGACAGGATGGTGAAAGAGTTCTTGTTCTAGAAACCCTCTTGAAACCGAGTCCTTAATAAGTTGTTCTGATATCGGTGTAGCATTTTCCATTAAGGCAGGGCTGATTCACTCCGGTTATGTAACTGTATTGACTTACAGGACAGGCACCGCCTATGGTGATAGATTCCTCCCAGAACAACATTCACTCGAAGCTGTGCATGCTGGCGCTCATCCGGTTCCGTCGATTGCGTTTGTGTCCGTTTTGCTGACTGCTATGCTAATATGACGTCCCAGTTCAAGATCTTGAACTGTGCTCTGATCCTCTTAGTGGTGCTTCAGGTCGAGAGATGAGACAGCTGTGTCTCAGGGAATAGACTCGTGCATATCAGTGAAGGCGACTTAATTGAGCAGCGCTATTTTATCGAGGAGCGACTCGGTCAGGGTGGCATGGGAATTGTTTTTCGCGGACATGACCGCCTTCTCAATGTCACCGTTGCGATCAAAGTCTTGTTTGCAAACACTTCAGATCTCGTCATCAAAAGATTTCACATTGAAGCCAGAGCGCTTGCTCAGCTCAATCATCCAAATATTCTGACAGTTAAAGATTTTGGTCAAACAGCGGATGGACAACTTTTTCTGGTAATGGATTTCATCGAGGGCGAGAGCCTGAGCCGCATCACAGAAGAGCGTGGACCGCAGCCATTCCTGGAAGTCTTGCCTGTTTTTGAGCAGGTCTGTCGAGCATTGCGTTTTGCTCACAGCTGTAACGTTTTGCACCGAGACGTGAAACCGAGCAACATTATGCTAGCAACGGAACGCTCAAATAATTTTGTGAAACTCGTCGACTTTGGATTAGCAAAACAAGTCGATAAGGATTTAGATCTCACAAAGACGGGCTCGGCAATGGGCTCACCACCGTATATGAGTCCTGAAGCGATTCACGGAATCGACTCAGATGCTCGTTCAGATATCTATAGTCTTGGCTGCACGTTGTTTGAGTTGATTGCTGGTGTACCGCCGTTTGTTGGGGATACGCATTTTCATACGATGATGGCGCATTTACACAAGCTTCCCCCTGCGCTTTCAGAGATTCTCGAAGAGAACGTCGATGAGGAAATCGAAGATTTTGTTCAAAAGTGTTTGAGAAAGAGCCCGGAAGAACGCTTTCAGACGATGGAAGAACTGGTTGGCGAACTTGAATCACTCAAGAAAATTTTGGTGGAGAGAAGTCAATCGAGGCATGATTCAGAGTCCAAAATCTATTCTTCTGACAATTTTCTCGAGAAGCGAACTGACTCGGCTAATCGGATTGTTAAAGGATCAGGTTTGGTTTTCCTTGCGACTATTTCCGTATCGCTAATTGTTTTGATCGTTGCGTTCTGGCCGAGTAAGAACCATGCGGTGAAAAAGACCGATGATTCACTAAAGCAGCTTTCCCATGCGCAGACCGTAATGGAAAAAACGAAAGCCGATATGGATGAAGCCGGACAACTTGGAAGGTCCGGTGCATCGCTAGTGCCTGATGATACGAGTTCCGATCAAATGTGCAGACTCTACGGAGAAATGACGGATGCGGAGTTTTTTAAAGAGATTGAGCCCTACAAGAGCATGAGATCGTTTCGGCTCGAAAATCTCTCAATTAGCTTGACCGCGTCCAACTACATTCTTCACCTTCCAATTAAGAGGTTGGCGCTGGTTGATATGGCAGTCACGGAAGGGCAGATTAACGATTTGAGCACCCTGGAGCACTTAAAGAGTCTCAGATTCTTTTCATGCGGAGACCTTCCGCCTGGGTCGCTTGAAAAGTTTCAGCGATTGAACCTGGAATCGTTCGACTTTGAACCTGGCAAAAACTACGATCATTTTGGTCCGGCGTTGTCGAAGTTGAAATCTTTGAGAACCGTCACTATTCGAAACGGACACGTGCGACGCGCTGATATGGATCTCCTGTTAAAGAAGCTGCAAATCAGTGCTCTGAATTTCGATTCTTGTCTCATTGATGACGATGCCTTTGAAAATCTGAAGTCTGCCAGACATTGCTACATGTTTTCCTGTGTGAACACGAAGCTTACCAATCGACAGTTTGAGCAAATTGCAGACCTTCCAAATCTAACAATCATCGATTTGAATCGCACGAATTTGACTGATACCAACTTGAAGATGTTTCATAAGTGCAGAGGGTTAAGAGCTTTCGTAGTCATTGATACAAGGATATCTCTGACCGCTATCGAACTTCTTGTAGCGAACATCCCTGGACTGAAGCGAGAGTCTGTCATTACCAGGTGGAAAACAACTGCCGATGAACCGTTTTGAACTGGCGATGTGAATATCGAAACTATTTGTCGCCGACTTCGTGAATTAAGTACGCGAACGCAAGCGGATCAGGTTGCCGAAGTCACCGCTTGCGTTCGCATTTATCGCGCTAGGTACTTGCGCGTTATTTGTCTGATTCACGCCCCCCTTGCGGGCGCGAACCGGACGGACCTTCAGGACCAGTGGCATGTGATGGACCGCCGTGCGGTCCACCGCCACCTGGGTGTCTGCCAAAGCCAAACCCGGGTGGCGGCGGTGGCGGCCCGTAACGAGGTCCGATTCCTGGATTAAAGAACCCCATCATAGGCGGCGCTCCGAACGGTGGCGGACCAAAATCGTCAATGCCTTCCATGTGGGCTCCGATTGGCATCGCATGTGGTGGCAACGGCGGTGCGAAAAATGGCATGTCTCCACCGGGACCAGCTTGGCGGCGGAGAATCAGGTGTTGCATTTTGCTGCGCTGTTCCGGCGTGAATACTTCGGCAGTGTCAAGTACGAGTTTTAAATGTTGCTGGGCAAGATCTGATTTAAGAGTAGTCATTTTCGAAAAGAGCTCGGTGACCGCTTTCCTGTCGATTGATGCCTCTCCCATCAGCGTTGTCATTCTATGAGATAACGCGATTAGCTCCGCGTGTTTTGCAGCGGTTTCAATTCTGCTCTGGTCGCGCAGCGCCACCAGCTTTTTCATCTGTTCATCGGTAAGAGGCGGATTCATGCAGCCCTCCTTGTGTGGCGGTTTATCCGTCGGCGAATATGCGACCAGAAAATTCTTGGGACCGCCGGCTGATTCCCATGAAGTTTCAACTGTTCCGAATAAACCTGATGTGTCTCTGTTCGAATTCGAGCGCAAGTCGGCAGTCATCACGGATGCTTCTCCGATACCATCATCAACGCCAGACCCGACCGGTGCGCTATCTGCGTTTGCCATTTCGCAGGTAAATGCAAACATCGCAAGCGATGAAAGCAGAATTGTTTTACTTCTCACTATTTTCACGGGTTGAATCTCCTGAATTTGAGCCACTGATCACACTTCCGGCGACGGACGTGGAAGCTTCCGGAAGTAAGACTTTGTCCAGAAACTTTTTATTGGTTTCCCAAAATTTGGGTACGCGACCGCAGACTGCGGTTAGCCTTGTGCGTGCAAGGATCGTTCGATCTTCATCTTCGTAGAAGCGCTCAACAAGCGGGATACTTATGCCTTTGTAGCCCATATTGGACTCGTCACCGACAATGTTTCTCAAAACCATCAGCCATGTTTTGACGCACTCATTGTAGACTTCCGGTTTTGGCTTCTTTTTTGATTTCTTGATCTTCTGATACAGCGCTTCGCCTAATGCTACCCGCGCATCTATGTCGTTCGGATCCAGTTCAACAGCACGCCGACCCATCGAGACCGCTCTGTTAACATCGTCGTTGCGTAGAGAAATCTCAGACTGCATATATTGAATCTTCGAGTTGTCGCGCTTCTTCGACTTATTAAACACCTCATACGACGAGACTCGTTGTCTGACTGCTGATGGACTCTGCGTCTCAGCTGCAAGCGCAAGTGCACTGCCGCTCAGAGTGGCTAACAGCAACACAACGATGCATGCGGTGGAGTAGGAATGTAGTGACATTTGTTTCCTGAACCCTGTTGGGGCGTTCGCTTACGACCATTCTCCGGTTATTACGTAAAGGATTGATGTGTGCGAAGTACGTCTTTGTAAATCCAGCAAGCAAACGCTTATACTCTCCCGTTTTGCGTGAAGGAATTGTAAAGGTGCGAGTCGCTGGGACTTGGTGGTACATGATAGTGACGGTTAAGGAGATATTCGATGGCAGGTGAGCCCATAATCGAAATTGTTGGAGAGAACATCCTTGAGTTTCGTTGCGACGTCCTCGCTCTGAAATATGCTCAGGGATGGCATGGTGCCGACCTGGCTGTCTCCAAGGCACTTAAATTGGGCAACTTCTGGGAGGCTCCTGTTTCTGGAGAATATCGCACTCTCACGCCCGACACCGATTCCCGTATAGCGGCTCCTCTTGTTTTGCTCGAAGGCATGCCGGCTCTATCGAAAATTACGTACACCAATATCCGCTCGTTCGCACAATCTGTGATTTCGCATCTCGACCAGGTAGCGCCCAACGTCAAACATATAGCGATGACAGTTCACGGTGTCAACATAGGTATGGATGAGCGTGAAGCGTTTCTCTCACAGATTGGCGGTCTGGTTGATGGTCTTGCGAACCCTGAGGTATTGCCGGAATTGGAACGAATCTCGATTGTTGAAATCAAACCGGACAGGTGTCTCAGACTGATGAAAATCCTGCAGGAGCATAGCCTGCATCGACCGATTAAACGAAAATCTGCATCGCCTGTAGACTCCAGCGCACCACTGGCAATGGCAGGGAGCAAAACGGAGAAACCGCACGTTTTCGTCGCCATGCCTTTCACCGATGATATGGAAGATGTCTATATATTCGGGATTCAGGGACCAATTCAGGAGGCTGGGCTGCTTTGTGAGCGAGTCGACATGGATGTCTTTACCGGTGACATTCTTGAACGGATAAAGACCAGGATCGACTCTGCTGACCTGGTAATTGGCGTTTTAAACGGAGCCAATGCGAATGTTTATCTTGAAGTGGGATATGCATGGGGCAAGAATCGCAGAACACTTTTGATTTGCAAGAACCCGGACGAACTGAAGTTCGATGTGAAAGGGCAGCGCTGTTTGATTTATTCGTCTATCAACGATCTAAATAAGAAGCTTTGCAAAGAAATTCAAATCCATATGTCCAAATAGCTTTGAAGTCAAAGGAGCGATCGGTTCCAGATCACATTCCACAGCAAGAGCGGCTGGCGAGTAAAGGAATTGTAAAGGCGCGACTCGTGGGCTTTTGCTATGATTTAAGGGGTGTCCTCTGCGCGCAATTATGGACAATAAATCTCGCCTCCTAATTATTGATGACGATACGAAATTTTGTCGGTTGATTTCCGACTACCTCTCTGGCTTTGGTTATGAAACCGAATCCGCTCATACGGGCGCCGATGGACTTGAAAAGGCGATGCATGAGAACTGGCAGGCGATCATTTTGGACGTGATGCTTCCCGTGCATAACGGCTTCGAAGTTTTAAAAAGGTTGCGTGAGAAGTCAGAAACTCCGGTCCTGATGCTTACAGCATTGGGTGACGAGGCTGATCGCATTGTTGGTTTGGAACTGGGCGCCGACGATTATGTTCCTAAGACTTCCTCACCTAGAGAGCTTCTTGCGCGGCTTCGTGCGTTAATTCGGAGAGCATCATATGCGGTGCCGGAAGCGGCATCGGGGACAATTGAACAGATTTCTGTCGGTCCTCTGAGAATAAACCTATCGGCGCGGCATGCAGTTCTCTCTGATGAAGTTTTGCAGTTAACTCCGGTTGAATTTGACTTGCTCGTTGTTCTGGCACAGTCAAAGGGCCGCGTAAAATCAAGAGAAGAGCTTTTGAATGAGATTCGAGATCGGAACTACGATGTCTTCGACCGTTCAATCGATGTTCATATCTCAGCTTTGCGTAGAAAGCTTTACGACGATCCGAAAACTCCTAAATACATTCGCACCGTCCGCGGTGCTGGATATATGATGGCTTACGAGCTGGAGTCGAAAACATGAAGTTCCGATTTCCATTGTACGCGCAGATCATCTGTGTTTTTCTCATCAACCTTGCTCTGCTGATTGGATTGCGATACGCAGTGTTTAGCTCGCAGTTTCACGTAGGTTGGGACAGCATTTTGTACAGCCCCATTTCGGAAAAGGTTCAAGGAATTGCTTTCGACGTCTTTAAGCAGTACCAGACACGTCCCGAGTCTGAATGGACAAGTGTGTTAAACGAATACGGTGACTTCTACCGAGTGAAGCTGTACGTATTTGATTCGCAGGGACATCAGATTGCAGGAGATCCTGTCGAACTTCCAAAAGCTGTGATGAAGAAGATAACAGAGGACCCGCTAGGTCAACGTTTTCGCGGTCCTCATGGTGCAGCACCACATGAGATGCGCAGGTTTGTCATGGCGCCTGCATCTGCGAATGATAAGTTGGAGGCTTGTGACGGTCCTCCGGGAGGTCCTCCCGACCGACCCTGGTTTGACTTGGATAGTGGTCATCTGCCTCCCGAATTCGCGACGGGAAGGGGACCGGAAGGTCCTCGAGCCTTACATCTTCAAACCTTTCCAGATGATCCATCTCCGCATGGTCCCAGGGAAGGCAGAAACTCCCCTCCTCCGCGTTTCTTCGGACCACTCGATCAATTGCTAGGTCGTCCCCATCTTCCTCCGCCGGCGCGTCTTATGGTCTATTCGAAAGATCCTAATCTTTTTTGGGTTGGAGCTTTGTTTCCGATGCACTGGCGCAAGCCAATCACCGTCGATGGTGCGTTCGACCCTAAGCAGCTTATACCAGGCACACTTATTGCGGTGACGCCAAATATCTGGCAGACCAAGCTGATCTCCGATTACGGTAATCTCGGGTTAGTGATTCTTTGCGTTTTTTTTCTATCGCTTGCCTTGTGGTGGCCGTTTGTTTTTCTGCTGACGAGAGCGCTCGGAAAGTTGGTAAAAGCCACCGAAAGTATTGCCGAAGGAAAATTCGATACCAGTTTAAACATCAACAGATTCGACGAGATTGGTCGGCTGGCACAGGCAATCAGCATTATGTCATCACGACTGAAAGCTTACGTCGGTGGTCAGAAAAGGTTTCTTGGCGATATTGCTCATGAGCTTTGCTCGCCAATTGCTCGACTGCAAGTCGCGCTGGAGATTTTGGAGAGAACCGGCACGAAAGAGCAAGAAAACTGTATCAGCGACATCCGCGAAGAGGTCCAGCAGATGAGCCTGTTGATAAACGAATTGCTCGCGTTTTCAAAAGCTGGAATTCAAGGACGCGAAACAGCCCTGAAAGAGATTGAAGTCGAACCCTTGATTATCGCTGCTGTCGCACGGTCTTGTGCGGATCATACAGGCGACATTCGAGTAAACGTTGAAGCCGGACTCGGATGCTTATGTGACGAGGTATTACTGGAGCGTGCGCTCGGCAATGTTCTGCGCAATGCAATTCGGTATGCCGGGGACGAAGGACCGATAACCGTCGATGCTCACAGAAACAATGACGATGTTCTCATAGCCGTCTCTGATTGCGGTCCCGGCGTTCCGGATACGGCGATTAAATCTATCGGAGAACCTTTTTATCGCCCTGAAGAGTCCCGCAATCGGAGCTTTGGCGGTGTCGGTTTGGGACTTGCAATCGTGAAATCTTGTGTTGAAGCCTGTCATGGAGTGTTTAAGGTCGAAAACATCCAGCCGCATGGATTGCGAGTGGAAATGCGATTAAAGCGTTGCGAAATTAAGACTAAAACGCCACCCCATACTGTTTCTTTACCGTAACTGAGATTCGGAAAGTTGCATCCTATTAGATGATGCTAAAATTCTCCTAGCCGCGCCGCGGCAGCAGGAGAGATTGATTCATGAGCGATGGACTTAACGAAGGACAATCAGAAGGTCTGCGAGACCATCTCAAACAGAAGCGGGAGCAAAAAAAGCAGCAACAACCCCGGCAGCGCCGGCTTACTTACGTAGCCGGTCTTGATGGGCGCCGCTACGTCAATGACAAAATCCTCCGGAATCTAGAGGTCCAACAACACAATCAGTACGGTGAGTACATCGCCTACGCGACACCGGAGAACGTAGGCGCCTACCAGGCATACGATCCGTTTCAACCGATTGACCCTAACGAACTTGCGGCGGGCTATACCGGTCACGGTCAGCAGCAAGAGCAACCTGCGGATGATGACGAATATCACGAGCTTCATCAAGAAGATCTGACCTGTGCGGAGCCACAGCCAGAGCCCCATGGACGAAACACCTGGGATGAATCAATTGACCCTGCATTGGGAAATGCCGTAAGTTTGACTCAAGCCGAAGTGGCGAATGCTGACCTGGAGAATGCACTTCAGCAAGCTCGGAACAGTGTTCATGCGACATATCATGATCTTTCCAAGGGTGCTTTCGACGCCCATGCGCGTATGGAACCAGCACCTGTCCAGTATGAATCACATGGTTACGCAGCGCAGACCGGAGGCCTGCCGCCTGGTTATGGAGCAGGCTCGACCGGCGATGTACACGCCACCTCATATAATGGCTACCAGGATCCACAAAATCTGCAGATGTTTGGCGAGCAGACCCAACAGCAACAAGTTCAATTCGCCCAGCAACAATTGCAACAACAGCAAGCGCATTATGCTCAGCAACAAGCTCAGGAACAGCTCGAGCAATATCAACAGCAAGCCAGACATTACCAGCAAACTCAGCAGTCTGATGCCAATAAGACCGCGCCGCCCTCAGTGCCAGTTTCCTCCTCGGCTAGCGAAGGCACCGCAGGATCTCGCGAAGAGTATAAGAAAATGCTAGGTGGTTTGTTCAAAGATGAACTAGACGAGGCACCGCAGGAGGAAGCCATGATTCCTCAGCCTCCGATGGAGCCGGACTTCTCCGGCGCACCGGAGACGCCTCAGCAACAGCCCCAACTTTCTCCGCAGGAGAGGATCGTCCTTCAAGCGGCGCAGCAGCAACAGACAGTGGCTCCGGCAGCCGCTCAGCAGGCAGGTCGTCCTCCTCGCAAAACGATTTCTATTCAGAAGAGTTTGCTCGGTGACGATGATGACGAGTCCCCGCAAAGGGAACCGTCACCGCAGGCGGTGCCTAATCGTCCGAAGCCTAATCGTATTCCAATTAAGATTCAGCGTGTGGCGCCTCCGCTTCCGCAACAGCGCAACGATGAAATCTATTTCGAGGATAATGCAAACAGCGGCAAGACGTCTGTGTTTAAAATGCCGAAGGAAGGCGTGGTAAGTTCCAGTCGCGGTACTGTGGAGCTTCTCGTGCATAAGGGCGGGCGTATGTTCCGACCACACTATAACGCTGTCGGTATCCTTCTTCGCGTAGACGTAAGCGACGGATTCTCACTTATAAAAGGTGATACCGACAAGGCTCACTGGTTGATGACGGACCGCAGCGGAAATCCTCTCGATGAGGAAGAAATTGTCGGAGTTGCATTCGATAAAAAAGGCAATCTCTGGTACGAGACAATTAGCGGCAAGAAGACTAAGTTTTTAGTTGCAGGCGGCGTTGAAGTGACTGGTGACAGTAAGCAGAGCTAGAGTGAGGCTCTTTTTGCCGGCATCACCACATAAGTAAACGGCATCAAATGTTTCGAGCAGAGCTCTATGCCGGTGGGGCAGTATGCTCGTAGAATAAATGGTGGCGTTATTGATACCGTTGTTTTCACTGCTATGTCGCCGTCCACGGCGCCCCCGGTAATCGTTGACGGTAAGTCGCGAACCGTTTCTACAATGTCGGCCTGGTCTAAAACTTTGAGCGGCAAATTGGTGGGCGAGTGTTTTCGAATTACTGCCTGCACTCGTTGATACGGTGTTTGTCCGGGAGTAACTTTCCGACTTGCGCTGGTGGACTGCGATGAGGGCGGACCGGAAGCTGCTGCCCGTGCTGCATCGCGACAGACGCTGTCATTGATGCTCGCACCCAGAGCAATGAAACCCATATCGATTCCAGCGAGAATCAAAGGTACTCCTACAACCAAGCCAGCACATAATTCGACTAGACTTTGTCCACGTGCAAGACGCCTTTCGGTCTTTCGAAGTGCATTGGCTGTCAGGCTTTTCATTGTAGTTCCTCTCGTAAGTGGGTTGTTCATTGCTTGTCTTCTGATGATGGAGTTCCATCATCTAAATGAAATAGACTTCTTGAGTCAGGCCTGTTGACTCTGATTCAAGCTTGAATTTGATTTTTGCCGCTTCAGGTGCTTTCTCGCCTGGAGGCATCACCGACATTCTTCGTCTCTGCAATTCCATCAGGACGTTAGTGTAGGAAGCGGATGGAACGGAAACGGATGCTACTTTGTCATGGTTCTTTAAAATATCCAGGACCAATCGAAGAATTGTGTTGCCTGCGGCTCTAGATTCGTCGTAGCCTGCGCATGGTGATTGAACTATTTTGATACCAACATTTTTGTCCGCGGGAATTTTGAGCATCGAACTGCGCTCCAACCCTATCGGTTGCCCATCGTGATACCAGAGGTTTTCGTAAGCTGAAATATCGCTTTTGGCATTCGATGGATAGAATGAAACTGAGGACTTGACGATCGATTTCAGGGTAAAGCTTTCGTGTTCGAACGTTCTCGGCGTCATGCCCGTCTCCGCTTGAATGACGAAATCCGGCGCTCCATCAGTAGTGGCACTCTTTTCGGCTTGAACATCGGTAACTGCACCGGTCTTGGACTGAACCTTGACGCTTGCGCCCCCGTTGGCGCATTGTGCGGAGACTCTTGCCGGTAGAACCGTTACAGCGCCCAGAACTGCTGAACTCAACGTGATACCGAATGCTATTTTTCTGAAGCTCATTTGCTTTATAATCCTCGAAGTTAATTGTCGTTGCTATCATTCATTGATGAAGTATTCTAGTGAACTTGGGTCTTTTGAGAGATTTTCCCACTGAGAATGTGTTCTGAGAGTTATTTTTGCTGGTTTGAATGGCCCCTGGTAGAGTGCCGAGATTGTGCAGTCGGCTTTGACTTCCAGCGAGTAGATGCACTGTCCGTTGCTTCCGCCCGGTAGCCATTCGGCAGGCAGCACGCCGTTTTGTTTCGTAGTGCTACGGGCACCATCAGCGGTGGTAACTAAAATAGTGAGCTTTTCTCCACTGACAGTCACACCGCACTGATTCAAAAGTGTCTTGTACCACTGTTCTTTTGCGAGCATCGTCTGGGCGTCGGAGAATCGTTCACTATGAGCCAATCTGCGGCAGAGCTCAGTCAGGGCACCTTCGCAAATCATGTAACGCACGGGGATGAAAGACATGTTCAAAAGCGGAAGGAAGATAAACGTGATCAAGAGAAGAAATGCGCTTCCGAACTCTGATATGTTTCCTTTCTTTGATCGGCTTACAAACTGACTTCTCATAATTCCTCCGAACGTTTTATACAATTTCCTTGATTGGCTCACTATTCTTGTATCCCGGCTCCAGTTGTACTCGCGACTCCGGTTGTTCTCATATTGCCACCGGCTTTGAAACCAATTCCGGTATCAACTTTTAGATCTAGAGAAACCTGGGCGACCGACGGAGCGCATCCGGCAAGATGATTTTTTCGCTTTGCGGCCAGCATCACGCGAGCGGGAGCAATAATGCCGTCAACCGGTGCGGGCAAGCTCGATAGTTGGAAATCCAGGTCGGAATCAACGGTTGGTAAACGTAGTGCGTCCGGTGTTTCACTTTTGTACAAGATCATGGCCTTCGCATTTTTTCGTTTGTCCGTTATCAACTGCTTTGTTTCATCGTTTTTGTCCAGGTCGACAAAACCTTTGAGTTGCTCCACGTTGCTCTCGACTTCGTCGATTTTGCCGAACTTGATGATTGCCAGCCGTGGCGTTCCTACTCTGAGCCAGGGCAGTGTCATCGCGTAGCTTCCTTTAATGTCGTTGAAACGCTGTTGCATTGCTTGAGTTGCTTCTACTTCGGCCAATTGTGCAACTCGTTTTCTCTCGCTACTAAGCGTCTTGGCCGATTCGCGAGCTTCGTCCAGGAGTGGCTCGGCAAATGATTTGAGATCCGGAAAGATCTTGATTGTGTCATCGAGGTCTTGTCTCGACGAATAGACCAACTGCCTGCAACGTACTGTCATGTTGTTAATTTGACCTATGCGATCTTTGTCGTTGAGTTTCTTTGCACCGGCAAGCGCTATCTCATCCGCAGAGCATTGCAGTCTGTTGTTGACAAAAAACAAGCTGGCGAAGGAATACCCCATTAACAAGGTCACGCATGCGATTGCAAAACAAACGGATGAAAGAACTAAAAAGTTCCCTCTTGTATTCCGTCTTTGCGTGGCTTGGACTGTACGCCCTGGCTGGCAGTTTTTTTCGTTGTCCCTGTTCATTGTGTTGTAACTCGTGAATGAAATCTTTGTACTTTCCCGGTCAGCGATTTGGTTTAGACATTAGGCTCGCTAGCTCTTCGATATTTCAAGAATAGAGGACGAACGTCCCACGTTCGTCCTCGAAATGTCTCCGATTTGTCCTCGGACTAAACTAGTCGTCGCTGCCATTCGGGTTTCTGAAATAGAGCCTTCGGGAATTTCGCGAGGGGAAGGATTGCATGTTGAACATCACGCTTCCGCCATGACCTGTCTCCACTTCTTGCGCGTAGTCTTCACATCCGCGCCTGAGAAGTGCATCGCAAATATCATCAAAGGTCTGGTCCGGGACGCTAATCGTAATGATTGGACAGAATCGATGATAGGCTTGAAGCGAGAAATGCATAAGTGCAAAGGCGATTGCTCTGTTCTCTTCTTCCGTGTTCGCCTTTTGCTCGACGTTTATATGCAGAAGTTTTCCGCGCTCCAGTCCTAGAATGCCTTTACGCTGCATTCCAATCGGTTTGCCGTCGTTGCACCATAGAGACTCATATTCTTTCGGTTCCTTGTCAGAGAGACTGGGTCTGTAGACCAGGTCGACCTTCACAACCTTGTTTAATTGCGATCCTTTGTACTGGAAGGCTCGCTTAATCTGTTGTGCTTTCAAGATGACGGTCCACTCGTTGCCATCCGCTGCTACGGCAAATTGATTTGTTGTGAGCACAAGCAAAGCTACAATCGTTGATGTTAAGCCCAGCAGGCCTGATCGCAACTGCTTTTTCATACAAACGGCGTATTTCATAACTCCTCCAAAAAATTTTTGTGCGATGACTACTTTTGCGCAACCATGGATAGTGCGATGGATACAGCCTTCTCTGCATCCGGCAACCCGAAGCCGAATTCGTCCGTCCGTTGACCGTTGGTTCCGCAGGCTTGAATTAAGACTTGTTGAACTTGCAGCGCAGTCAACTTCGGATTTACACGTGTCACTAGTGACGCAACACCTGCCACCAGCGGTGATGCAAATGATGTTCCGTCTACCGAACTGGTCTTACCTTTTCTTGTGGTGACCTGGATATCTGCGCCGGGACCACAGAAGTCGACGCAGCGTCCGGTGTTCGATCTCCAGCCGTTGTCCTTGACGTTTACCAATTGCAGTGGTGCCGCGCCTTTCTTGATATCTTCTTCGCTGACTTGTTTGATCGCTGAGACAGTGTTGATGTAGTCGTATTCCTTGTATTTCATCCGCTCGCCGCTATTTCCTGCAGCTACGAATACCAATCCTTGTCGATTGCGATAGAAGTATTTAAATAGCTCGTGCAACACTTCGTGATTGTCGATGTCGTTAATACCGTCAACACTGATGTTCACTATTCGGACACGGCGCTCGAGTGCCACCACCATTCCAGCTACGAGACCCATGTCATCAACTTTCTTTGAATCAGTAATCTTAATTGGAACGATATCAAGATCAGGATTTATTCCCACCGTGCCTTTGCCGTTTTCTCGTCCACCTGCACAGGAGGCGACGTTAGTTCCATGACCGACATTGTCGCCCGTGCCCATGCTGAGAGTGTGAGCATAGTTGCCCCAGTGCTCGATCTCGTTTTCGAGATCCTCAACGTCGTCGCCGCCGATTCCGGTTCCTAGAAAACCATCCATCTCATCTTCCAATTTGTCGGCGATTTCTTTGTGGACCCCGGTGACATCAGCACCCCAACTGCCTATTCCGGTGTCTCCTTCCCACGAGCACCCCGAGTCGAGAATCGCCATGCCATTGTAGACATACCAGTTGTTGGGACCTTTGCGAACTTTATCCATCGCCTCGAACGCATGCATCTTCGGCAGATGCCACGAGAGCGAAACCGTAGGATCGGTAGGAACATGCGGACCCGCGCACAGATTCATTGATCTGTTTACGTTTACCGCCTGAAAATTCTTGGTGTCTTTGCCGAGCTTAGCCTCGGTTTGCAAGCCTTTCCCCTTCTCTGCTCGGAGAACGAGAACTTTATAATCACCTTTGCCTATGCTACCAATTACGGTACCATGAACATCTTCAAGTGCTTTGTTCAGACTTTCCTTCTCCGCGCCGGCTTTCGGCATGACTAGAAGGATATCGCTGCCTGTGGTCAGATCTGGATTATTGTGGCGGTACTGCTTCTTCGGTTTCGCCGCCAGCTTGTTTTGATAGTATTGAGCATATTGCTGTTGCTGACGCATGCGCTGGGCTTGCTGCATCTGTGCCATCTGCTGAGCTCTCCATTGAGCAATTTGCTGTGGCGTCCACTTGCGCTGGGCCGTTTGTGGCTTTGCCGCCCGGGTCGTCGTACCCGCTTGTGTCTTCTGAGCGACCGGTGCAGCCGCTGCGCCCATTGAAAACGTTGAAGATAGACCCATGATGGCTGCCATACCCGTTACAGCTGCTTTCCTCAGCTGTTTGCCGTTTTTTAATAGGTTTAATAACCCGATATCCATTTGAGTAAACCTCCTGAAGTGTGTTTTGCGTGATTGGCATCGCCATCAACGCCATAATCACGAGAATAGAGGTCATTCGTCCCAACTTTGTCCTTTAGATGTCCCTGAAATGTCTCCGGTTGCATCCAAATCGTAAAGTTAGCTATATAAAGATTGAATGTTGTTTGAAAGCGCAGATCTGGGAAAATTTCCAGTGTAGAGCTTTCCGCCTTCGTCCCGTCCAAATTGAGGAGCCCGACATGAATAATGGTTTTAGAAGATTCTCGTCTCTGTTACTATCCGCAGCTGTACTCGTGCTCGGGATTGCGACTACCCCTCAGGCAGCTGAGGCTCGCCACTGCAAGAGTGGATACAAAGCCTATAAACGCTCTTCCAACTGTGGGCCAAACTACGGGCACCGCGCGTACAAGGTGAACAGAAAGAGCAACAGAATTGCTTATAAGGAAAACAAACGCGCAATTAAGTCAAATGCTGTAAACGCTCAACGTGCCAACAAGAGCTACAGAAAAGCAGTTAGACGCTCGCGTTAAGCGCTGTTAGCTTGGGTTTCTTTAGTTGGGATAAAACAGATTAGAGGATCACCGTGTGGTCCTCTTTTGTTATGACAAACTTCCTCTACAATTAATCTCGTTCTTTCAGAGCTTCCTCAATATCGCGAGTAAGTTTTCTGTACTCGATTTCTACGTCAGGATCAAGAGTTAAACCGGCTACGGCTGTTGCTGTGGCCATATAGTCGAGTTCTTGTTTTCGCGCGATCATTTTCTCCAGGCGATTCTTTGCTGCCGCTCTTTCCTCGGAACTTACTGGGCTCTGATTGTGTTTAATAAGTGTGACGCTGCCGTCGGGCAAAACGCTGATATCGCGCCGGTCAAATCCCATTGATATGAGGCGTTCGATTTCCGCTTTTGTCTTTGCGGATTGTCCTTTTGTGTCGTCAGAATGCGCGTTAATGGCTACTTTCCTCTTTCGGAGCACTTGGATTTATCTTTGCATTACCGGAGTATATGCCGGTGGCGTTCGTAAATCGACACGCTGCTCCCGACCGAGTTCTTCGCTGAAGCGATCCCAGATTTTTCGAGCGCGGTCGAGTTCTTCCGGTGTCGCTGTGGAGTAGTCGATTAAGTCAGGATTTTCTTTTGTGCCTGTCCAGCCGGGCACCTTGTCGATCGCTCCTTCTGTGGGTAACCCCAGCTGGCTTCGTCCCTCTGCTGAATTTATCCATTGATTGACTCTGCTCTGAGCCGATTCGATGTCGCCTTGCATCCGAGCTGACTGCTGTTGAACGTACGCACGTGTTTGCTCGGTTGCTACACCTAGCTTGCCTTTCTCCGGAGCGCCAAGGAAGTCTCGCTGGCTTTGTTTCCAGCTATCGACTGATGAGATCTGGGATGGGTTTTCAGGATTGCCGTAAAGCACGTGTCGGTCCTGGAAGAAAACGGCTTTGCCTGGACCGCGCAAACCTATAATTTTGCTCAGTCCGCCTGGACCTGCGTAGTTGTCGATTCCGTCAGCATCGATTAGCCCGCGTGAGAATTTATTCCAGCTGTTTCCTTCGTTGGGCACGTACCAGTAGTCTAAACCGGTGCGTTGCAAAAGAGCCTGTTCATCGGGCGTGAGGTTGACTGCTTTGGCGCCTGGGGGACCGCCCGGAACATGTATTAAGCCTTCTGGACCGAGTGCAAATGGATTTGAGATTTTTGCTTTCAAGCTATTGAAGGCGGTCGTTTCAGCATCGGTCATTACGCGATTTTCAGCCTTTATTGAACCTTGAATTGCTCCACCATAAATCATTGCCATAAACTCCGGAGGTGCAACCTGGTGTTCGAGAATAGCCTGTCGAATACCCGCGATGCGATCGGCGGACATGTCCGCAAGGTGAGTCTTCGCGAAGTGTTCGAATGCGGTCGCTCCGTCCACGTTGTGAGTGGTGAAATTGAACTTGGTCTTCAAACCGTCAGAGAACATGGCCGACAGAAGTAGATCTTGTGTCTCTGCTTTTGAGAAATTGTTACGAGCTGCATAGTCAACTGCGGCGCCGAATTCGCGCTGCGTGTGTTTCCAGTTGATGGCTTGCTCCGGATCGATTTCGACCATTCTTGTGCCGTGCTCGCGAACAGTTTGCAGTCCATCAAGAATTTGATTGCGCTCTGTCTCACTCATGCCGAGCTTTTTCGCAAGGCTATCGAATTCCTCTCCGACGTTTTTGCCGTCGATAGTTTTCCAACTGTGCAAGTCTTCTACTAGATCCGGGCGCACGCGATCAAATTCGGACTTCGCATAAGTTGGAAATTCGCTTTCGATAGGATTGCCTTTGGAGTCGACGATCGCTCCATGCTCATTAATGGTTTGACCACGCTCGTTAACTAGCCTGCCTTGACCGTTTACAAGTTTTCCATCTTCGTTGATTAACTGTCCACGCTCGTTTACAAGCCGTCCCTGCTGGTTGATCAACTGACCTTTTTCGTTGCGCCTGAGATTCGCTTGTTCTGGTGTGCCACCGTTATTGGTGCTAACGGGAGCTGCGTCAGTCGTCGGTTTCGCTGCGTCAGTTTGTCCGCTGGGACTGCTGTCTGTCTGACCTGTTGGCGCTGCGTCTGTTTGAGTTCCTGATTTGGTTCCGTGCGTTCCATCCTTTGGCTGCGGGATAGCTTCCGTAGTGGTGCGAGTAGCGGTGACAGTTTCTCCGGGGGTAGGATCTTTCACTCTCGGACCGTCGATTATTTTGTCTCCATCCATTAAGCGTCCACGGTCTGTTATAGTTTCGGTCGTGCCGTTGGCGCGGCGCACCGTTACAGGATCTCCCGGTGAGCCATGGACCACGACGTCGACTGCACCAGTCGCCGCATTAATTTCTTTGCTTACGTTCAAAACATATTTGCCACCGGCGGCGATACCTTTGAATGCCACAGGCATGATCAAACCGACCGCGCCGCCAATCATAGTCTGATCTCTAAGACTCGTCAGATCAAGACCGTGTTCGTTGAAAGGTGCGTCCGCGAGTGTTGCTACCGCATTGCCTCCCGCGCCAATTAAGGAGCTTTCTCCCATCTGTTTCAACATTCGGACAGCTACTTGTTTTCCGCCTTCAGCGGCTTGTTGATTCAAAGCCTGCATGCCAACTTCGATTGCTGTTCCATAATTGCGAGATACACTGCCGACAAGTTGAGTAGCTAAGGCATTTGTCGCATCTGCTCCCAAACTTGGAGCCGCTTGCTTTAAAACGGCAAGCGCTTCTTGCTGCCCGAAGTTTTTGCCTGCCTGCATCAGTGATTCGGCAAGGGCTCTCTCTACGGCTGCCCGTTCTGCTGCCTGTAATCCGGCCACGGAGCCAGCGACTGCTCCGTCGGCAAGTATTGCTTTTGCTCCTTGACCGAAGACGGCTGTAACCCTTCCGACTGGAGGAATCGCAAAAATCAAACCGCCCGCAACGGCACCATGGACGATATCACGCATCATGTGGCTGCGATCGTAGTCATTGCCAGTGAATGCCATCTTCGTGCCTACCGTGACAGCCGCTCCTGCAGTAGCAGCGACGCCGGCCCATGTTGCCAATGCAGCTACCGACATCCCGGCAGTGAATGGTGCGGTCGCCAGTGCTGCTGCCGTGATCGTAGCAGTTATCACCATCTCAGCTAGCTTCTCCTTCGACTGTTTGTGTTGCTCCCATGATTGATTGAAATATTCGTCGAGCGCCTTCTGTTTGTCAGCGGGCAAAGTTTGGTAAATGCGCTGATATTCTTCCAGTGAATTCGCGGTCTGGTCGATAGAGCGTTGCATCGTGAGGTATGTTCCGTCCGCGGCTGCACCGCTGTCGCTGCGAAGGGACTTCCAGACATTGTCGTAGAATGTTTGCCTGCCATCGCCTGTTTCCGGTGTAAGGAGTCTCTTGAATTCGTCGACTTGTTTATCGTCCACTTGCGATAACATCGCGTCGTCCAAGTCCCTGTTGTACTTGAGTGCGAATTCGTCTTTGGCTTCCTGCAGCTTACGCAAACCTTCCGGACTCTTGTGCATCTGTTCAAGTTCGGCTTTAAAGTCTTCGGGCTTTGTTTCGATACCCCTTATATCACTGGTAGTCATTTGTATCCTGTCTGCCAGTGAAAGTTTGCCACCATTTGCGGCACCATTGTCGATAATCTGCCGCTCGGCTTCACTGAAGCGTGTCCGTGTCGCAGCACGCTCTTCCGGACTTGCGTTCGCTGCATACTCAATTGTCGATTTGCGATCCATACCGAGGTTCAATCGGTCTTGGACTGTTAATTTACCGGTTGCTATGAAGTTGTCGACGTTATACCTTGTGTTTCTATTCCACTCATTTGGAGGCATGTGATTTGCCTGCTGTCGGAGATAGCTTTCCGAAATTACACTTCTGAGCGCCTTGTCCTCCGGCGTCATCTGATCCCGAGGTTTAGATAGTCTGGTTCTCAAACCGAGGTCCGACTCCAAGGCTCTCTGGGCTTGAGACAGGAGCTCGGGCCGTTTACCACCTTCCGTAGCGAGCTTCAGCAGTTTGTCCGTTTCATCAAGTTGTGGAATCTTTCCTGTTTCAGCAGCCTTGTCGATCATTCGCAGGGCAAAGGACTGCTCAACTTTGCTGAATTCAGACTCGTTCCGAATAAAATCGCGCAGCTGCTGTGCGAATTGAGGATTCGCCTTCATGTTTGCGGCGTCGGTCGCCGTCATCGATGAAAAGTTTTTGAGGACATTGTTGGCATCATAGCTGGTGCCAAACCAGAGGAAATCGGTGCCTTTGTTTTCGGCAATCGTCTCAGTCAACGTGCGATGAATATTCTGAGAGTCCTGGTAGGTTGGCTGTGCTGCTTTATCGCGAAGCATCTGCATGATGCGCGCGCTCTCTCCCTCGTCCGCGTACTTGGCAAGAGACGTCTCAATCTCGTTGAGAAACTGTTTTCCGTTCGCCGGATCGCGGAGAAGGTTGTAATCTTTCTCGCTTAAATTTTCAGCACGAGTGAGCAAATCGTTGTGCTTGTGACCGGAACCGAGACCGAACGGTCCCCAAGCCTCTGAGTGGGTACTAGCCATGTCGCTGATGACGGTGTCTCGACCATATTTCAGAAAAGATTCTGCAACTGTTGCCTCTCTGGGCGAAAGTTTCTGACTGAAAATTTTGTGGATTTTATCGTAGTAATCCTTGGCTTCTTTTTCCTCTGGCGTTTGTGGCGCTCTGTTGTCGCCTGTAAGTTTCGCGCCCAGAATGAATTGTTGTCGCTCGGAGTCTGAGGCATTTTTCGCCGCCAGGTTGATGTTGTCCTTAGCATCAAGAATCCATTTGCCGGTGTTCTCTGTGGTGATGGTTTTGAGCGATATTCGCCCTTCCGTTAGATAGTCCTTCGCGACCGGATCCAGTAAGTCGTTAACGTTGAGTTTTGCTCGTCCAACCTGAACGTCTCCGCGAGCACTCGCTCGATCGTATAGCCTTTCCACACCGGCTGAACTCCAACTGCCTTTGTGAAATGCGACAGTCAGATCCCTCATCATGCCCTTATCTGCGAGAATTTCTCTGCGAGCTTGCACCGTAGATGGTGCATCTCCACGTAAAACCTCACCGAGGAGCCTCGCATCATGCGAGTCAATGGCTAGTCTCGTAAGATCTTTCACATCCTGAGGTGTTCGTTCGTCCACACCCTTGCGCAATATTTCCAGCGATTTTATAGTTTGCGGCGTTACGTCTCGACCGGCTTCGCGTGTCGCCTCTTGCCAGGTTTTTCCGTAGTCTCTTTTGAAATTGCTTTCTAGTTCTTTTACCTGATCTTTATTGAGAGTCTCGAACACTGCTCTGATCGCGACGTTTCCCCGACTGCTGTCTTCTCTTGTCTGATTGATTGCGACCATCAGCGCGCCTGCGTCATTTGTTTTGCCGTCGGTCCGATTCATTATCGACGTGATCTTTGCCTGCTCAACGCTCTCCGGACCGTCAAACTTGCTTGCGATTTCGCGTCGCAGCTCACTGGATTTGAAATCCGAAGTGTGATCTATTCCAGACTTATCGCTATTTGCGGCAGACAGCTGCCGAGCTTTGCCTTTATCCCCAAATTTTTCTTCGTACACTTGCTCAAGCGCGCGACGATCTGAATGGCTCAAAGGCTCTAAAATCCGAAAAACCTTATCTTTGTCCGGACTATTTTTCAGTCCCAGGAAGGAGGTCCGCGTCAGCGCCTCGTGCAATTCGTCGGCGGAGCGCTCGAGTGTTTTGCGGTCGAGCGTTGGCGGTTTCGTCGCCTCCGGTTTTGTGATTGATTCCAAAGCGCCGGTCGGCTTGGGCTGCTCGGGCTTAACATCCTTGAGGGCGCTGGAATCTCTGGGCGCTGTAGCCTCTTGAGACAGTGTTGTTCGGGTATCAGGTGCGTCGACCGTCGTCGCCGGAGTTTCATGCGGTTTGTCAGCCGGCTTTTCAGTCGTCGGCTCCGCTTTCGGTTTCGCACCCACCATGGTATGCACCCTCTTCCGGAGAAGTGTCGCGATCTACATATACTATTTACCCAGGCGAAATCTAAAAGGGCTCTTGACAAGGGGTGATTTAAGCTTTGCCGGGAGTAAATACTTTCGGGCCTCTGAGGGTGCTGAACGTGCCCGTCAGATTAGTTGGTACTACGATGAACTTTGTTGGCGCCGTTGTAAACAGGGCGAAGATTCGGACCGGATTTTCGTCGAACCCCGTTTCCGATTTCGTGAGATGCTGCCACTGCATTTTGAGCTCGGTTCGACATGGCCAAAATCACGGCGACGCCTGCCACTTGATTGATAAAAAGATTTTGTCCACTAATTTCTCGTGCAGTTCTAATTGACCGGTCGGTGCTGAAAAGTATAGGTTTTGAACCTTCCGGCCTTTGCCGCCATTATCTATGAAACATGACATGGTAGAGAGCCCCTGTTCAAGCCAATTACCCTTGATGCGAATCACTCTTCGTTCGTTGACATAAACAGTATCAGCAAGTTTGATTTCGAAAACTTCTTTGTTCGATAAACCTTCAATAACCGGCTCCAAATCCTGGATTTCAGTTTCCGATAGCTCGTGAAATGGCGCATAGAGAGCAGCCTGAAATTTTTCCGCATCGCCTCTACTTAATTCCACATCGCGATATAGGTGGCAGAAGAGGATATCTTTGTTGGTTGCGTCTCGAAAAACAGATATCTGGCGTTCGCCCAGATCTAGTCGTTCCTCCGCGTGCCATTCATCGGGAATCTCAAACTGGTGAACAACGCCAAGTTTCTCTTCGATAATCATTGTTCTTCCCCTTTGCGTCACCTGCGAGTGTCGATCGACTTGCGTTCAAACTTAGCTACTCAAGCTGTTTTATTGGAGGCAATCTGAGCAGACATCGTATGTGATTTACCTGGCGGTAACTCGATTGCATTTACAAGAGCGTTTGCCGTTTCAACACAAACCATTTGTTGCCATACGTCATCACCTAGATCCGCTAGTTTCGCAGACAGCTCGATCCACGGGTTCCAAACCACGGTTGTCGCAGAATTCTCTTTGCTAATCACCAGGCGTCGCTTCTTGAGCGGGTCTTGAATATAGACTGTTGATTTTGTGTTTATGTATGGTCTGTCAGTTTCACCGGTTAGTGCAAGAATGTTTTCAGTTTGAGTCTTATGTTTAAACTCATCAGTTTTGTCCAGATAATCTGTATTAACTAAACCGTAAATACTGATTTGTCTGGCATCTCCTACCGAAAAGTATGAGTGTAGCGCTTCTTCGAAAATGAACGGTTCGCTCGAAGTGTTTTCCACGGTCAGGCGAAGAGCGAGATTTTTTCCGAACACGATTTTGTATTTCAAAACAAAATTGTCGAAGCCTAGAGCACGCGATGCCTCGTTTGGTTCCAAAGTTAGAGTCATATTTACTTTGCCATCAGATACGGTGGCTTCGCTGATCTGCCAAGTGGAAGTTCTCGCGAAGCCGTGCGAAGGACCGTCTGTCCGCGTGGAATACTGGTTTGCTGTCCGTGAGCCGAACCAGGGGAAAATAATTGGTACTCCGCCTCGAATGACTTTGCCAGGCTCGAACAGGGACTTGTCACTCAGGAAGAACACCGGTTCTGAACCGGATGGGCACCACTCAACAAGGTGAGCTCCCTGAAGAAATATTTTTGCGTTACAGGGATCTGTCGTGATTGTCGCGTAGATTAAGCCGAATTCGTTCTCTGCGAAACTTAGTTTGCCCGGTATGGCGAATTTGTCAATGTATTCTTGCAGCAAAATGCACCTGTCGAAACTGATGGATAAACGTTTTACCGTCCCCAATTATTTCATAGGCAGCGTTTCAAAATCAAAGAGATCTGAACTATTTAAAGCGTGTTAGTATCTCGCATCACCAGGAGTAAACTTCGCTATCTTCCTGAACATGAAAGTGGTTAACTAAATTGAAATCAATGCCCTCATATATCTCGCTTAGTGGCAGTTCAAGAACGAGTTCCGTGCAGCATTTTAAGCAAAGAGTATCGTCTTTGCTTATTTCATCGAATGTCCAGTGTTCACCCTCTCTTTGATAAAGCTCTAAATGTTTCCTGGTTTGATGAACGATGACGTATTCCTGCAGGCTATCAATGCTCTGATAGGCTATGCGTTTCTCCCGACGGTCAATTGAAGCGGTAGACTTTGAGAGGATTTCGAAAATCAATTTTGGTGCTTCGCTGAACAAATTGCTTCGGTCTGACGTACCGCACTCTACGAAGACATCCGGATAGTAAAAAGAATTGCTGCTTTTTACCTGCACTTTCACATCGGAGATGAAGACTTTGCAGTTTTTGCCCTTTAAGCGGATCTTCAGTGCTGTTAGGATGTTTGCAGCAATTAGATTGTGTGACTTTGTTGCGCCACTCATGGCGAATATCTTGCCATCGACAAATTCGTGGCGGACTTCAGAGGTCTCTTCCAGCGCAAGATAGTCTTGCACTGAAATTAATCCGGAGTGTCTTTCTGGTCTCATAAAAGTATTTTACAACGGGTGCCGCGGCCACACCTTAAGGTTTCTTCGACCAGTTGATGCTGGCGAGCGTCCCGCCGCTTTCTTTGTGTTTTCTGCAGGTAATGTACACTGACTGTTTTCCGCTTTCAGCGGTTAGCATGTACATCTCGCCGGTGGTGCTGAGCTCTGACAGCGCTTTTGCCGAAGGTATCTTTACCTTCCAGTTAGCTCTTCGACAGGCGGAATTGTAGAAGTCGAATACCTGCTTTGGTTGATCCTTTGTAACAAGCATCGCTGAAGCCGTAGGTTTCCCCTGCGTGGAATGCGAAAAGCTTTTTGTGACTACGTTGCTAGTGTAAGCAGGGAGCGGAAAGTTCTTCGGCCAGCTGTCCGAGGCGGAGATGTGGTATTTGTCGCTCAAGAGCTTCATTACCTGCTCTTTTGATTTGTATTGCTGTATATCGCGCAGCACTTCAGGGGAAGCGTTTTGGTATTGTTGCGCCACTGCAGGTGGTGCTGCCAGATAGTTCAAGCCAGTCGTCATCGTAGCGGCTAGAGCGAGTTTAGAAATGAAACCTGAGAGTGTGAAAAATGAAAGCCGTCTAGTCATGTGATTGCTCTCCGTTTACTAAAGAAGGCTAGGGACTGCGATCCCCAGTGAATAGATTTCAGTCCAGCGTTTCACTCGAAGATCGCCCAGGCATGAGTTGTAACCCGATCCCGGAGTCCAGTACACATCTTTATCCCAGAGACCCCAGCCAATTGGGAGACCGGGAACCATAAGGCACTTTGGAAGCGGCTGTCCAGATGCGCTATTGTAGAGCGCTGCCGGACAATCAGCATCGTCAACGAGCTTCATCTCGGTTCCATCTGGTTCTTCGTTTTGTTTGAGTAGGAGCCACGGTGCCTTCACTAGAGCAAGATATCTCGGTAAGACTTCTATGTGTTCTCCGTCCGAAGAAAACATGTAGAACTCGCGTTGATCGGCCAGCAGATACAAGATCGTAAGCGGGCTGTTCAAGCTGTCGTGAACCTCATCCACGGTCACAACTTTGCCAACTTTGCCAACCATCTCATTGGCGCGATTGCATAAATAGGCTTCGATCTTCTCCTTGCCTTCGTCCGGAAGCCCAAAAATTATCTGGTCTAGCGTGCGAGCGATAACATCGCCGCCTACTTCAACTTCTCCGGAACTTACATAAGAGCAGAAGGCTCCTCCGAAGGGCATTCTCTTCGCTCCCATCGTTTCCAGTTTATATCCGTATTTTTCAGGATCTCCAAACTCAACCTTCTTGGTTGGACCGAATGGGAAGAAGTACCAATGGACATACATCTCGTCCAGTTTTATACGGACGAAGGAATGGGGAAGCGACATCCTAAAAGTTTGACCTGGATTGGTTAATACCCATGATGTGGCTTTCTGACCGGCTTTGCCGCCCTTTGATTCTGCAATTCCCTCTCCTGAAAAAGCATTTGGAACAGGCTTGTCCCAACCTTGAAGAGGTTTTGCTTTAAGCAAGTTGTCTCCGAATTCGCTTCCGGACACCATGCGTGGTGTCTCGTCGTATACGAAAGGAACTTGCCAGAAATTGCGATCCCCTAGCTGAATTGGCTTATAGCCACTAAGGAAGTAGAGGTCCTTTCCGCTGGACGGTACGTTCTTCCGTGATGACTTCATTACGAGGTCAGGCATCTGGAAGTTTGGCGGCAGTGAATATTGTGGCGGAGCTACCGTGACATTACTTTCGCGACCGCGTTGCATGTAGGAAGTTTGCCAGTTGTTTCCTCGCAAAGCTTTTGTACGAATGTCAGTTCCGAGCATTCTCACAGAGTTTTTGCCGGCTAATTCGTCGAAGAAATTGTAGAGATTTTCCTTCTGTTGCAGTTTATTAGCCAGGCGATTACTTATTGATTGGGCACCCTCAAACGCTTTTTGCGCATTTGCCTTTCCCTGTCCGCCAGCGCCTTCACGCTCTGCTGCTTCCGCGTTGATTCCTATCTGGAGTGCCTTTGCCCATATGCGATTGACACGGTGCAAATTGATTTCTTTCAAATCGGACAGACCGAGAGTCAAACTAGCCAGGTAATCTTCACCATGCGTGGTGTCATTTGCGACATCAGCGAAAATGAGTTCATTGGCAGACGGCATGAGGGGGACGCTGACATCATCTGCAACTCGTTTTCCGACATTGAGCATGCCCGCATCGGTTGCGTTCTTCGTTTCATTCTGTCCACCCATATACATGGTCAAGCCGAAAAAGGCGATCCCGATAAGCAATAGAACAAACGCCAGAACAGCGCCAAGTGAGATGGAGCCGCGGGTTCGGTGTTTCTTACTCAATAGCTTCATCGGTATTGCTCCTAAGTTTTTCAATGAGCAACGACTGGTTCGGTCGCCTGGGCTAAAAATGTATAGCTTGCGCCAATTCCCGGGACTGGAATTGGTAGCGAAACGTGCATTTTGGTTGTGGCTGACACGGTTTGCTTCGGCACATAGTCAAGACTTTTGAGACTCAATTCGGTGATGAAGCCGGCGTTGCCTTTTTTGTTTTCTTTGAGAGAGTTCTGAGCTGCTTCGACAGCTTTTGCTAAAGACGATTGGCTTGCAGCTGCGCGGGCGGCGTTTTTCGCGGCGCCGTCATTTACACCATTGGCTAAAACCATTACTATTAAATCAATCAGCGCCATTGCGATCACGATGATTATCGTACCGACGGCAACCGCTTCAATCATTTGCGAGCCGCACTTTCGACGTTTTCTCCTTCGATCATCCGGCATTTTCAGGGTTCTCCATTGGTCGTTCCGACTCTATGTGAAGCGGCACAGGAGTATTGAGTGCTGGGACCTTCAAGATTGGAAACGGCACGAACACTGCAGGATTGCAAACGACAGTTGTTTTGACCATGACATACTTGCTGGTCGATGATGCGTCACCGCCGGAGATGCCATCTCTATAACTAATTTCGGTGACCGGTCGACCGGCAACATTTACAAATTTGCCTAAACCACTGTCATGCCACTGCGCAGGAATTCCTTTTTTTACCATCCCATTGGGATCCTGAGCTTGTTCGGCGGGCACCAGGGATGCCTCATGAACCTGGTTGTTGTTTAGAACCTTAACTACGCCGTAGGCGAAACAAATGGAGACCAGGTCCAGAACAGGAAAGAAGAAGAGTAAAAGCAGAATGAAAAGTGCGGGACCGAACTCCGCGAGCGTTGCAGCGCAGATGTTTCGCACCTTCGCTTTGCGTCGGTGTTTGGTAACACTCAGCTTGAATTGTCGCTTCGAATTGCGGATCATGGTTGCTGAAACTTGCGAAAGTAATTACATCAAGAGTTTCCACAGTATCTCACAAAGTATACTTGGGTAGGCGGACTTTTTAGGACGCCTGAACAGTCAGTCAAGGACCACTGGATGACCTCCAACAACCCTCAGGACGAAAACAGGCAGCTGAATTACTCTGACCACCTCAGGCGAGTCAGGCAAGTAAAGCGAACTCTGGATGTGGCAACGCCGAACGTTGACACTGTTCACTCAGCTGATGGTGCCGCCGTACCTCGGTTTTTAAAGCAACAGGAGTCAGCGACCGAAACTTATGGAGCTGACGCGAATCTTGCACGGGAGAGTTCTATCGATCCCAAGAAAATGAAGCCAGTAGGGCGCGATCACATTTCTCACGAGTCACTGAGGGACCAAGCCGTCTCGCGGAAGACGAGACGTCCAGCAGAAGACGTTGACATTGCTAAAGCACTTCTGAACGCAGAAACGCCGGCCGGTCATCCAGCAGAGTCGATACAGCAGCCACAATTCCACCCTCAAGATATATCTCCGGATTCAGCTAAGCCGCCGACGTCGACCAGTTCAGCGGTCCAACCAGGGGTTGATCAGCCGATGGCCGAAGCTGCTTCCCAAAAGCCGCCACAAACTCCGCCATCTTCGTCTGTCTGGACTGAGCCGGTTGAGCAAGATGCTTTCCGACGGGGCAGCTCAAGGCAGTTTGTCGCAAAAACGCTCATGGATCACAATGCCATTTTGAAGGCGCAGGCGTTGCGACAGAAAGCCCGAATAGAGAAGGAGATTGCAGAAAGGCAGAAGCAGCCGGTAAAACTGGTGGAGCCGATCAAGGCGCAGAAGGAAGTTCGCTCCTGCCCCTTTTCGTGGTCGGAAGACGTTTCTGGTGAGCGGTTTAGGTATTGCAGCAAATGCCAGGCTCCAGTCTATAACCTGGATGGGCTAGATTTTGCCGAGGCCGAAAAACTGATTTTCAAAAGAGAGAATCGCAAGAAGTTTGCGATCTTCAAAAGACCAGACGGCAAGTTCATGACTTCGGATTGTCCGGTTGAGAAGAGAAAAAGACAGCAGTTTGTCGGATTGATCGCCCTGTCCGTGTGTTTAGTTATCGTCGTTGTTAGTGTTCTGATAATGATGCCTCCCAGTACCTCGGTTAGTTCCGATAATTTATTCGAAGCTCCTGCACCGGATCCGGTGTCATCAAACTGGTCGGAAGACCCGCCCGTCTCAGGTTCGAAGTCGACAGCCACCAAATCTGGTGAGGGGATCCAGCACTACGAAGCTGGCGATGTTTTACCAAAGGAGCCGGCTAGCAGTGGAATCGATACCAGCAAGCCCGCGCCGAAGGCGGTCACTGAATCCGAGGAGAACGGAGATTTCTGGGAATTCGGACCGTAACCGCGTCGACGTACCCGACCTACCTGGCGTGAGCTGCATCTTCACGTTCTGATCGAACTCGAAGCTGTTTTTCATCCAGAGATCTTCGATAATCTTCAATGACCTCGCTCGATATATGACCTCTATTAGAGAGCTCGTTCAACCGATCCTTTTGAGCCATGACCAGCTCGCTGTCAACTTGCAGGCGTTCTAAAACGGTTGCAGAATCGGGCTCTGCATAGGCAAGTTGCAGGAGTTGTTCCGTCTCCTCTTTTTTGTCTCGAAGTTTTTCGATTTCTTTGCGATGGTGTTTTCTCTCCATCTTGTTTTGTCTAACAAGCGAATCAATGCGCTTCTTTTCATTATCGAGTCGGGACAGTTGCAGTTCCAATTGTGCGGTCTTCGAAGTTCTAACGGGGATAACTTTCAGCAATTTCACTAATGGTTCCACTGTTAATCCTGGAACGAGCAAGGTGAAGAGCGCCACACCAAATGTGGTGACGATCACCGCCTCGCGCTGCGGAAAGTCCATGGGCAAGCTTAATGCCATTGCCATGCAGAGCGAGCCTCTCAGCCCTCCCCAGAGAAGAAGCGCTCGCCACTTCATCGGTATGGGTTGTTGTTTGCTCGATACTAGCGGGCTAAGACCATAGATTACGACAAATCGTGCAATCAGAATTGCCACGACTCCGGCCAGAATTGATGGAGAATATTTGATCAGTAAGTCGAACTTGATCTGCATGCCAATGAGGAGAAATACCAGCGATTCTGCGATGAACGCTGCATACTCCCAGAATGAGTCGACCAGGAGCCTCGTTGATGCGGACATCCTCTGTCTGCTGCCGAAGTTTCCCATGACGATACCGGAGGTGAGTACTGCTATCACTGCAGATACGTGCAGGTGCTCGGCGCAAATATAGGAGCCGTAAGCAACTAACACCGTAAGAGTGGTCTCGAGCAGATGGTCATCAAAATAACGCGTTGCTTTTGACGCCAGAAATCCTGCCGCTGCGCCAACGGCAATGCCACCGCATGTGATGCTGACGAAATCCACCGCTATTGTTGTCCATGAAAAATCCCCACCCGCAAGAATCGCGGCTAGAAAAATTCTAAAGAGGGCAACTGCGGTGCCGTCGTTCAAAAGGCTTTCGCCTTCCAGTATAGTGTGCAGCCGTCTGTTTACGTTCAAGCTTTTGAATAATGCTAAAACGGAGATTGGGTCGGTTGCGGAGATCATTGAGCCGAACAGAAGCGCTATCTTCAGATCAAAGCTGGTCAATGCATGCAGCACGAGTCCAACAGTCACTGTGGACACCATGACACCGACTGTCGCGAAGGCTGTCACGGGCTTCCAGCATTTCTTCAAAGTTTCGAAGTGCAGGTTCCATGATGCTTCGAAGAGCAGGACTGGCAGGAATATAAGTAAGATCAATTCAGGAGTCATGGCTACGACCGGCAGCCAATGAAAAACGCCGATGAGTAATCCCACTATCACGAGAGCGATCGAGTAGGGCAGTTTGACCCACTTAGTCACGACTGCCACGCCTGATGCGAGAAGCAACATCGAGAAGAGTACATACAGATTGAGATTTTCACCGTGATTCATTGGAACTCCTCGGTGCCTATGCACGACAGAACATAGCAAGCGTGTACAACGGAAGTGCGCGCCATACAGTAATCAGTTTGTAATTTCGCTTGATTCCTCATCCAGCATTTAACCGCGATGGCTCTGCACATCGCGGTTCTAAGCGTGACTCTCGGTCTTCAAGCTGATAGGTTACCGCGGCTAACGGGCTCTTATACCTGAGCAAATCAAACCGTGTTAACCTTTCGATTATTACGGAAAGATTCTTTCAATAGCCGTTCTAAACCGAAATTCTTCAGGATTTCGCCGGCGGTTCGTGAAGCAAGTTATGTATGGTAATTGGTCGCGGAGGTGTCGTAATTCGCGTTTGATACCGCCGGTAGTGACCAATTGGAGCTAGCGATTTTGCGCATAATGTACTTTCGTGATATAATTGTACTGAAGGCAAGGTAAGAGGAAGCGCTCCGCAAGCTGATGGCGGGGGACCATCTGCATTTGGAGGTGTGCTGCAAGTATATAGTGATGAAATAGAGCGGGCACTACCAGTGGTGCAATGAAGGCTGACGGACATCGTAGTCGCCTTTTGAAGGACCGACTCACCTGCGCGAACCGCGTGGGGTGCTCGAAAGGAGGGGAGAATGAAAGATTTTAAGATGTTGCGTTATGTGCTCGCTGGGAGTACTGCTCGGCGAGTGCGCAGCTTATACCGTTTGGCCAGAAACAGAAGGGTTCAGCTCCGAGTAAGAGTAGCAGAGAACACGTCATGCCCGATTAGTCTGCTTGCCATTCTTTCGAACGACGCCAATGCGGAAGTTAGAATGGCTGTTGCGTTAAACTCCAGCTGCACAGACGATCTGCGTCAACTGCTATCAAAAGACGCAAATCCTGATGTGCGTTTTCGCATCGCCTCTGCTGGTTATATGCCTATGAAAGTACTTCTGGAGTTGGCTGACGATGAAAATCCATACGTGCAGGCGCGAGCCGTTCAAACACTAAATAGAGTTGCACAGCAAGGAGTGCTGCGACATCAACGGGTCAGCTGAAAGCTGCTCTCGTTTTAAATTGTCGGTTGCGTTGTTAGGCAATTTAAAGATGTGTCGAATTCGGTGTGATCTTTTCGTGATCGCACTAATCTTGCACAACTGGTATTTGATTTGTTGCGACAATAGATCTGGTGCCGCTTGTGGCGAACTTGTGATCGTCAGTTTTATGAAATTATGCCAGTGAAGATTGTCCGTGCATTCTTGTTCTCACTCAGCGTTTGCGTTCATCTCGTAACTCTTCGATGCGATGTAGCCCTTGCTCAATCTTCAGTGAAGGATCAATCAACTGGACGCTCGACGTCAAGCGATTCGTCCTCGTCTATTTCTCCGGAGGCTGTTTCTCCGCAAATGACTTCGGACAGTTCTCCTGCCGAACCTGAACCATACGGTGATGCTCCGGCTCTTCGTGGTGTAGATCAAAACTATTCGCCAATAATTCTTAAAAACCGCATACAGCAAAGTGTGTTTGATAAACCATTCACTCTGGAAGGCGCCGTCAGATACGCCGATGAAAACTATCCATCCATTCTCAAGAGTCGCGCCCAATCAGAAGCAGCTAAGTCTGACATTAAGGTGCAGAAGCTCAATGAATACATGCCGGACTCGCTCTTTCAGTATCAGGACATCATGGCAAGCCACAACAAACTGGCGGAAGTATTCTATGGTAGTCCAGTTTTCCCGGCTGTCTCCGGACCTGGAACCAACAAGATCAGCATGGCACCGGTCTTTTACAGCGGTGGCGGTTTCAGTCTTGATTGGGCGCCGCTTGATTTCGGATTGCATAAATCGCGAATTAACCTTGTAAAATCTCACTACACAAGAGCCCTTGCACAACAGGACTTAACGAGGTTTGATGTCGAAATCGCTACCGCCAGTGCGTTTCTTGATGTCGTCGAGGCGCTTGAACAGGTCCGTGCGGCAGAGGAAAACGTTGCTTCTTTTTCGCAATTCCGAACCGTTGTGGAGGCGCAAGTAAAGTCAGATTTGAAACCTGGCGCTGATGCGTCTTTAGCCGAGGCGCAACTGGCTAACGCGACTAATCAGGTTCTACGCGCACGTCTTAACCGCGAAATATCACTTGCAAATCTTGCCAATGCAATTGGAGCGGGCGGCAGAGAAGTGAACATAAATCCATTTGGTTTCGTCGCTGAGCATCAGCCTCCCATGCATCTTTTCGTCACGCCGCCGCTATTTGAAAATGTGCCACTATTGCGGGCATCGAGAGCTGCCGTAGATTCGACGAAGGCACAACGCAAAGTATTAGATAAAGAGTACTTTCCGGTTTTCCATTTCTTAGGAGGGTTCCAAACGCGCTCTTCCGGTCTTTCTCTCGATGGAAAACGTAGGCAATCGCAAGGCGGAGCAGGGATCTTTCCCGTAATACCTAACTATCAACTGGCTCTGATCATAAACTGGAACTTCCTTGACTATTTCAGAATAAAGGCCGAAAAGAAAGTACAGGACCATCGAATTGTCGCTCAGGAGCAGGACTACAATCAAATTCTGCAAAACTTGCAGACTGAAGATGTGACCTCACGAGCAAAAATACGCACGGCCATTCAACTGGCTGCTAATATGCCGGTCCAAGTAAAAGCCGCTTCCACCGCAGTGGACCAAGCTCAGGCACGCTATAAGGCCGGACTTGGCAGCGTTGCTCAGGTTGCAGAGGCGACCCAGGTATTAGCTCAATCGCGAATGCAAGAGGCGATCGCACGAGTTGGAATCTGGCGCGCACTGCTTTCTGTTTCATCGGTGAGGGGAGATCTGAAACCATTTCTTGCCGAAGCCCGTCGCGCCCAAACAAAGAGTATCCAATGAATCTCATACGGTTAGCTATGACTCGTCCGGTCACTATTATCGTGGTGGTCATGGGTGTTGTTCTGTTGTCGGTTCTGGCGATTTCCCGAATGCAGATAGATATTTTCCCTCATTTGAATCTGCCAAGAATTAGCGTTGTACAGCCGTACGGCGGTATGGATCCTTCTCAAATGGAAGGATACATGGTGACATTTTACGAACAGCATTTCTTCTACATTAGCGGTGTCGATCACGTGTCTTCTCGTTCGATTCAAGGCGCTGCTGTCATGGATGTCTATTTCCAACCGGACGCGGACATGGCGGATGCGATGTCGCAGGTCGTCGCTCAGGTCGAGCGTTCTAGAGCATACATGCCACCGGGGACGGTGACTCCCTTCATCCTTAGATTCGACGTCGGTAACGTTCCTGTTGGATATCTTGTCTTTTCTAGCCCGACTAGAGATCTCGGGCAAATTCAGGATCTGGTTTATGCCCGAATTCGACCGGTGGTTTCAACCATCCCGGGTGCGTCGACGCCACCTCCGTTTGGCGGAAATCAACGCTCTATTGTACTCACGGTCGATGCGAATCGACTCAATCAATACCACTTGTCTATTGAAGATATCGTTCAAGCTGTCAATGAAGGCAACGCCATCGAGCCATCAGGGGTGGTGCGAACAGGGGATTTACAGCGCATGTCTTCTGTAAACTCCGTCATCGGCGATATTCGAGGTCTTCTGGACATCCCGCTTCGGAAGGGACCGGGCGCAAGTGTTTTTATTCGTGATATTGCCAGCGTTGAGGATACTACTGATATCCTGACCGGTTATGCACTGGTAAATGGACGTCGTACTGTCTACATGGCGATATCCAAGCAAGCCAGTGCGTCTACTCTTCAAGTAGTAGATGATGTGAAAAAGAACGTCGCCTATATGCAGACTCTCTTGCCGGCTGATATCAAAGTTAGTTTCGAATTCGATCAATCTATTTACGTAACTCAATCGTTAAAGGGTTTGTTGGTCGAAGGCGCTATCGGTGCGCTTTTAACCGGCGGGGTCGTCCTGCTTTTCCTTCGAGATTTCCGAAGTTCGCTCATTGTTGTTTTGAATATCCCCTTCGCGTTATTGGCCGCTGTAGTCGGTTTGTGGATAAGCGGGCAGACAATCAACATTATGACGCTCAGCGGTTTGTCTCTCGCTGTCGGAATTCTTGTGGACGAAGCCACAGTTACTATCGAAAACATTCACGCGCATCTTTTAGAAAACACGCCTCTAAAAGAGGCGATTTGGAATGCTTCTCTAGAAGTAGTGATTCCTAGGTTGCTGGCAATGCTGTCAGTGGTGTCGGTGTTTCTGCCGTCCTTCTTCATGGTTGGTGTTACGCAATCGCTTTTCGTGCCGTTGTCGCTGGCGGTAGGGTTAGCGATGTTCGCATCATACCTGTTGTCTGGAACATTCGTGCCGGTTATGTGCGCCTGGATGTTAAAACCGCACACCGCTACTCACGACGATCATGCGAGGCACAAAGAGGGGCTTATGGACAAAATCCGCCATAAGTATCAACGTGTCTTAATTAGGTTGATGAGACTAAGGCCGCTTGTTCTTACCATATTCGTACTCACTGCACTAAGCGGTATTCTGATTTATCCAACACTTGGTCGAGAACTCTTTCCTGAGGGTAATCCCACTAGCTTCCAATTGCGCGTGAAAGCTCCTGCAGGCACTCGTTTTGAAGTCACAGAGAAAGTCGCCAAACAGATTTTACGAACGATAAGTGACACCGTTGGTGGTGAGAATGTCAAAGTGTCCATAGGTTATGTCGGCACCCAACCGCCGAGCTACGCCGTTAGTAATGTGTACATGTGGACCTCCGGACCGCAGGAAGCTGTTTTGCTTGTCGACCTGGAGGAAGGCAAATTTAATATGCACGAGTTGAAAGAGAAACTTCGAAAACGATTTCGTGAAGAATTACCGGAAATATCAACGACATTCGAGGCTGGAGACATCGTAAATAAGATAATCCAGGTTGGCTCTCCGACACCGATTCAAGTTGATATCAGCGGACCGAACTTCGAGGTACTGGAGAAATATGCGCGCAGGCTGCTAACGGCACTTTCGGACGACAAATATCTGCGAGATGTTGGTATCGTTCAGCCGCTGTCGTATCCAACAATTAACGTTGCGATCGATAGGGTTAGGGCTGGGCAGCTGGATGTGACTGCGCGCGAAGTTGGTCGGGCTTTGGTAGCTGCGACCTATTCCAGCCGTTTCGTTACGCCCATCTTCTGGCGAGATTCGAAGAGCGGTTTGGCCTATCAGGTTCAAGTTCAAGTGCCGCAAGGTCAAGTCAAATCTCTGAATGCGGTGGGAAATATACCGATTAAATCGGGAGGTTATGCAGGTCCGTTTTTGCGCGACGTCGCCAACGTCAGCTTTGGTACCACTCCTGGTGAATTTGACCACTACAACATGAGCCGAATGATCAGTATTGCTGCAAACATTGGCACCAACGACCTCGGAAAAATCTCTGAAGATGTACAAAAGAGAATCGACGAGCTAGGAAAACCTCCTCGCGGTGTGAAGGTTTCCATGCGAGGTCAGGTGCCGCTAATGCAGAGCACGTTTACAGCGTTAATGCTTGGTGTCGTGTTTGCTGTTGTCGCCATTACACTGATGCTGATCGCGTTCTTCCAGTCAGTGAGACTTTCTCTAGTCATTGTCTCCGTGGTGCCAGCCATCCTATTTGGTGCTCTCTTCGCGCTTTTCATCACACATACGACGTTGAACATACAATCATTCATGGGGGCAATTATGGCGACGGGTGTGGGAGTCGCCAACTCCATTCTCGTCGTGGTTTTCGCTGAGGAACGGCGCGTCGGTGAAAATATATCGACGCGAACCGCGGCGATCAAAGGTGCAGGTGCGCGTTTAAGACCTGTGTTGATGACCAGTATTGCTATGATCGCCGGGATGATTCCGATGGCCCTTGGGATGAGCGAAGGCGGCGACCGAACTTCACCATTGGGACGGGCGGTAATTGGTGGTCTCCTAGTTTCCACGCCTTCAGTACTACTAATTGTGCCTTTGATTTACTCGATCGTACAACGAAAAGCCAGTCGTAAAGGCGCCTCGGTAATGCCAGAACACGCCGGGGAACCAGTAGCGATATCATGACTGCGACCGTAGATATGAAAAAGGATAAGCGATGACGATTCCGAACAAACCAGCTGTAAATGCCCTGTGTGCATATTGTATCGCACTACTTCTCACCGCATGTGGTGCAACAAGTCCCGAGAGCAAGCTCGCTAACCATCCGGTACAGAACGGCAAACCAGCCGATGACGCTGTTCTTGTTATCACGGCCGAACTCAAGAAATTGAAAAACGAAATCGAGGTGCCGGGCGAATTGCTTGCTTTTCAGGACGTTCCGATTCACGCAAAGGTTGAAGGATTTATTTCCTGGATCGGTGTTGACCGCGGCTCCTGGGTCAAAAAAGGTCAGAAGATGATCGAAATCTCGTGTCCGGAGCTGATGCAAAAGGTCGATGAGGCAGATGCGAAATCCAGTGCTGCAGAGTCGGTTGCCCTTCGTGCAAAGTCCGCGCTGCAAACTGAAAAGGCGAAAGTTCAACAAGATCAAGCGAAGTTCGAAGCGGATGAATTGACTTATAAACGTTTGTTGGAAGCTTCAAAAACTCCTGGAGCAATAGCGCAAAACGAGGTAGATCTCGCCGCGAAGACAGTCGAAGGCGACAGGGGACGCGTAGCTGCGGGGATAGCTTCTATAAAAGCCGCCGAAGCTGTTGTCGTGGCGGAAGAAAAGAATGTCATGGCAGCTCGGCGAGTTGTGGACTCTTTGCTCGCGATGCGTTCTTATCTGACCATTCACGCTCCGTTCGATGGCGTAGTCAGTTCGAGGAACGTCCATGAGGGGTCAATAGTTGCTGTCGATGGTTCTCGAAATGCTACTCCCCTTGTTCGTGTCCAGCAAGTTGATCGGCTGCGTTTGGTCGCTGCAATTCCGGAAGACGCCGTCGGAAACCTGCACAAAGGCGACAAAATTTCCTTCACCGTACCGGCATATCCTGGAAAGACTTTGTACGGTGTCGTCGCCAGACCTGCCTTCGCTCTGGATCCGGCTACGCGCACCATGCCCGTCGAATTGAACGTTGAGAATTCAAAACATGAGTTGGACCCCGGCATGTTTTGCACTGTTCAATGGGTAGTCAGCCGCCCCTATGAGACTGTTTTTCTCCCCTCATCAGCGATTGGAACAGACCTCGTTGGCAGTTTCGTCGATAAGGTTAGAGATGGAATACTTAGCAGAGTTCCTGTAAAGAAGGGTGACTCGATGGGGTCGACTGTCGAGGTGATTGGAGATGTTAAGGCAGGAGATCAGGTTGTCCTGAAGGCCAGCAATGAACTTAAGGACGGAAGTCACATTGACTGCAAAATCGCGACGGCTGACCAAACCCAGCAAGCGAATGCTAAGCGAGAGAAAGCGGGAGGCGAATAGTGAGAGTATTAAAGTGCGTCATCTCTACCGCAGTTTTAATTTGCTATCTATTATTAATAGCGGCGTGCGTGTTTGTTGAAAGAGCTCTGGCGCAAAGCCCAGCGGGAAGACTCGGGGATGCGACCCAAACACCCGGCTTGTCTAAACTAGATCCATATGGAATCAACAGTCCCGGTAGCGGAAGCAATTTTGTCACCCGTCATCAGCGGTTCGGTAGTGATACCGGAATTGGTGGCTCATCAATTGGTACCACCTCTCCGACTGCTGACTCAAGACCAGTGGTGCGTCTCGACTCTCATGATAAATCGCCTGCCCTACCCGATAGGTCACCATTTCAAAAACCGCTGACATTTTCGGAGTCGATGCTATACTCGCCTGCGCTGCGTTCCGCTACTTCGACCAAGCCGATTTTTAACACTGAGACCGACTTCCTGACGCCATTGTCTTCCGGCAACCGCTACGAACCGCTGGATGCAAGAAAATTCGATTATTCCGACCTGTCTGGTTCTGTTCGATTCTCCCGTCGTTACAGACTTTTGAGCCCCTTCTCGCCGTTTTGACCGACCGTTTGGTCTGCCATCTTCAGTGTCACAGAAATTCACAAAGTTTTTTGCGGGTATGCGGTAATATAGCGCTCCTCGTTGTTCCAATCGTGAGTGAAACGATTGGAGCCGCGCACTGTAACCGTGCGTGGCGCTGGTATCCCCGAATTTATTGAACATGCAACAGACATTAGAATCCTCAATAGAAACGATTGCTCCGGTTTCTCGCAGAAACAACTTTTACAGAAAAGTCATTTACAGTCAGGGTATTCCGATCAAGTCAGCGGATGCAGTGGATGACGAGGCTCTACTGGTCGCTTCGACCAAACTTAATCGCATGCTATGCGGAAACATCAGCATAGTCAGCAATCTTAAGGAGCATGGGGCGGAACTTCACGTGCTTGGACGGAATCAGCGAACGACCGACCTTCCCGCTTACAGTCACTTCAAACGCAAACGTCTGGGACGGTCAAGTCCGCTTGATACCAAATATAGAGGCAGTGGTTTGTACGCTACCTGCCCCGAAGAAAATCTTCTTGAGCTCGCAGGAGATCGATACGCCGGCTTCGACCTCTGCTCTCACGAGTTCGCTCATGTTATTTATACGTTTGGCACCGATGTTGAGTTTCGCGAGCGATTTCGCCAGCACTATCGTGCGACTATCAAGTCAGGCCTGTGGAGCGGCTGTTATGCCGCGACCTCGGATGAGGAATTTTTTGCAGAGTTATCTACCTGGTATTTTGGTTCACTCGGTGATTGCGGACACTTAGAACCGAAACCTGAGCGAGGACCGGATTGGCTGGAAAGATATGACCCTGAGTCATTTGATCTGCTTGATGATTTATACACCGGAGAACTGCTTCAAAAGCCAAATCCAGGCGTTTTGATTCAGCCGCAACTGGCATTGAATGTTCAGGAACTCAAATCAAAAACTTCGTTCACTCCGGTTTCTATGAGGTTCGTGAACACAGGAAGTGTTTTTGTGAAGGTGTACTGGGTCAATTATCAGGGTAAGCCGACACTGCTTGGGAAACTGGCTCCTGGAGAGATTCTTCCGGTGAATACTTTCAGAAATCACCCCTGGTTGATCAAAAAGCTCAATGGCGATTTGCTTGGTGTATATCTTCCTGAGCCAGAAATTTCGGTGGCGCGGATTTAAGACCGTTATAACAGCTACTAACATTCTGACGCAGCGATGCAGTCTAGTCGATGCGTCACTCATCAGAGTGTGAATTCTGGCGATTCATCGCATTCTCGACGCCGGTTATGCGTGTCGAAGCTGCCACGTAACAGAAAGATTGTGCTAGTGAATTCGAGAGGCGCTCATTTTTTTCACTCCTGTGAGGGATGACATCTCACAGATCTGAATGTAAGGTGTAAGTGGAGGCAACGTGCGTTCCAGTCTTGGCGTTCGAATTCGCAAGAGCTCGTCGATACGTTGTTGGCGGTGAATAATGGCTTTGAGTGTGATGCTTGTCGAAGATCAAGCGCTCATTCGCATGGGAATAGAGCTCGCTATAACTAAGGTCTCGCAATCGGAAATTGTAATCTGTTCAGTCGCCGAAAACGGTGATGACGCCGTTCGCAAATTCACGCACGCTAAACCGGACGTGATCTTAATGGATATGCACATGCCAGGCATGGACGGTCTCGAAGCCTGCAAACAGATCCGTGTTATTGATAAGCATGCGAAGATAATTTTCCTGACCAATAATGATGCAGTGGAGGACGTCTTCTCTGCATTTTCTAGTGGTGCGAGCGGCTATTGTCTGAAGGATGTTAAGCCCGACACCCTGGTGGACTTTATCCGGAAGGCTTATGAGGGTGCAATCTCCGTCGACCCGAGAATCGCTGCGGATATGCTTCGTTTTCTCACCTCACGGGAGGCGATGCCGGACCTCAAAGCGACAGCGCAGATGAATGGTCCATGCTTGAATGCTCGTGATGCTGAAGTTCTTGGTCAGATGATTAACGGTTCGGCCGGTGAGATCATGACCGTCAACACAAAGTTAAGCATCATCAACATCTTGAATAAGATCGCTTCGTTGAGTAACACCGGACGGACTAAGGCCTACTCGGAGCTTGGTGATACGGTCGCTGTCTCTGACAAGTACGAGCTCATCGAACTTCTTGGTCGAGGGGGCATGGGAACCGTTTACAAAGCCATGAACAAGAGTTCAGGCGACCTTGTAGCGATCAAAGTTCTCACGCCAGGAAGCGCATCTGCGTGGCAGCGGTTCGTACAAGAAGCTAGCATGCTAACGAAGCTTTCGCATCAATCTGTGGTCAAGGTTTTCGATTTCCTTGTCGACCATGACGGCACTGCGTACATGATAATGGAACTGGTGGATGGTCCGTCGCTTATGAATGTTGTAGATTGCGGTGGCGCAATCATCGAAAAGGAAGCAGTCCCAATTTTTCTTCGATGCGCCGAAGCGCTTGAACACTTGCATCGCGCGGGAGTCGTGCATCGCGATCTGAAACCGAGCAACATAATTCTCTTTTGCGAGGACGAGAAGACAATCATTCCAAAAGTCGTAGATTTTGGAGTGTCGAAATTTAGTAACTTGCTATCGGCGGATCGGCTCACATTACAAGGAGAAGTTCTAGGAAGTCCGTTGTACATGAGCCCAGAGCAGTGCCGTGGTGATGATGTCACCTTCCATTCCGATATTTATTCTTTTGGGTGCGTCATGTTCGAAGTCCTCACTGGTTTTCCGCCTTTCGTGGGCGCAAACTATTTTGAAACTATGAACCTACATTCCTGTGCTCCGGTTCCAAATCTTCGAGAGATAACGAGCGCAAAGCATGCATTAAGCTCTGCAATAATAGAGATTGTGGAAAAGTGTTTGACAAAATCTCCCCACGACAGATACGAAAACGCTGATCAGCTGGTCCAGGCTCTTACTAGCATCACATAGATGAGTTTATTCCTCGGTCAAAAGCAATTTTCAAAACGGTGGCGAAATGTCTCTTCCCGAAATCCTGATCAATATATTGAACCAAATTCCAGAGGGCATCGCGATTTGTGATAAAAATGGGAGACTATCATTTCTGAACGACACGGGCGCCAACATCCTCGGCGTCGCCGGCGTCGGAAGTATGGCCGAAGAGTGGACCACAATATTTGGCTTGTATCATGCCGACAAAATTACACCGGTGCCGGTATCAGCTCTTCCGCTTTTCCGGGCCAGCAAAGGAGAACCTACTTCCGATATCGAATTGTTTGTAAATAACGGTGCAGTATCAGGACGATGGATTACTGTATCTGGTAAACCATTGGTAGGTCTGGAAAACTTGGAACTTGCGGGGGTGGTCGTATTCAAGGACATAACTGAGCGCAAGACGCAAGAGATTGCCGCGCAGGAGCTAGCAGCAATCGTAGAGAATTCGAACGATGCGATTGTCGGAAAAACTATCGATGGAATCATTCGGAGCTGGAATAAAGGCGCGCAAATGATTTTTGGCTACGAGCCTGATGAGGTAATCGGGCGACATGTCTCTCTTTTAATCCCTGCGAATAAGCTCGAGGAAGAGAGCACAATCATTGATTGTGTGAAGGGCGGCGAACGAATTGATCATTTTGAAACTGTTCGTCTTTCGAAGGATGGCCGCTTGGTCGATGTGTCTCTAACGGTTTCTCCGATTAAGGATGAATCTGGCACAGTAATCGGCGCGTCAAAGACAGCTCGCGATATAGGCGAGCGTAAGAAACTCGATGAGGTCCAGAAGGAACGTCTGTACATTACCATGCTAGGTTTGGAAATAAGCACGATCGTTAATGAGCCTTTGTCGTTGGAACAAATGCTGAACAAGATCGTAGATGCACTGGTAAAACGATTCGATGCTGCATTCGCAAGAATTTGGTTGTTCAACAGGGACGAGAATGTTCTTGAACTCAAGGCTAGTGCCGGTCTATATACTCATTTGAACGGTAAGCACAGTCGAATCCCTCTTGGGGAATTAAAAGTTGGGGTCATAGCAGAGGAGCGAAGCGCGCACATTACCAACTCTATTCTCGAGGACCCGCTTATCGCCGACAAAGCTTGGGCTCAACGAGAGGGGCTAGCTTCATTCGTCGGTCATCCCCTCGTTGTAGACGGTGAGTTGCTCGGTGTTGTCGCGATGTTCGGCAGAAAGCCTTTTCCTGAATTGACCATGAAGGCGCAAACGTCGGTCGCAAGCATCGTTGCACTGGGAATTGCCAGAAAAATTACAGAAGAGGCTCTTAAAGCTTCAAGGAAGAAATTGGAGACCTTGAATCAAGCGCTTTCTCATGCTCGCGATCAGGCTCAATCAGCCTCCCAATTTAAATCGGAGTTCGTCGCTAACATGAGTCACGAGATCAGAACTCCTATGAACGCCATTATAGGCATGACAAACTTTTTGCTGCAAACACCTTTAACAGAGCAACAGTACAGATTTGCCGATAACATCAGCAATGCATCGACCACGCTATTACGTGTCGTGAATGACATTCTCGATTTTAGCAAAATTGAGGCCGGAAAGTTTGATCTCGACTGCATTGACTTCGATTTATCTAACCTTGTAGAGGGCGTGTGTGGGCTATTCTCTATCGAGGCGAACTCGAAAGGTTTGTCTCTGATGAGTTATATAGATCCAGTTATTCCTCGGACTCTACGCGGCGATCCTGAGAGAATTACTCAGGTCTTGCTCAACCTCGTTGGCAATGCCATCAAATTCACGGAGTCAGGGCACGTCGTAGTCAGAGTGCTATTGGAATCGATTACCGACGGCTTCGCAACTCTCTGTTTTTCTGTTGAAGATACTGGAATCGGTTTGTCAGAACATGAGATTGAACGATTGTTTCAGCCGTTTGTTCAGGGTGACGGCTCTATAAGTCGACGATACGGTGGTTCAGGTCTGGGCTTAAGCATTTCGAACGGACTGGTGAAGCTAATGGGTGACCGAATTCGTGTTGAAAGTCAAAAAGGAGTGGGTTCAAAATTCTCCTTCGCAATCGCGTTAGAACCGAGAAATTCGAAAAGTGAATCTGAAGTTAAAAAGGCAAGCGTTCTAAACGGGACTAAAGTTCTTGTAGTAGATGATAGCGACCATGCAAGAGAAATTCTTAATAGCTATCTGCATTCCTGGAAAATGGAAGTTAGCACCACATCTAGTGCAAGCCAAGTCTTGAATCTTCTTCGAGCAGCCAACCAAGAAGGAAATCCATTCCAGATTGCGATCATTGATATGATGATGCCTGATGTTACAGGACTTGAACTTGGAAGACAAATACTCTCTGACCCCGCTTTAGACCAAACAAAGTTGATGCTATTGACTGCGCACGATGTCGCTGGTCTTTCCAAGCAAGCTAATGATGTTGGATTCAGGGCCTTCTTGACCAAGCCGCTTCGTCAATCGCAACTACTCGAAAGCATCACTCAGGTTCTATCAGGAAAATCTGGTATCAAGGTATCGGCGAGTTACCCAAGAGTGAGGCATAAGGAGCGAGGCGAACGAAAGGAAGACCAGCAAGACGTGCAACGCCATGAGTTGATACTGATTGTGGAAGACCATCCGATCAACCAGCAAGTAGCCCAAATTTATGCTTCTGAATTGGGTCTCGAGTTTCACTCAGCGAGCAACGGACATGAAGCGGTTGCCGCCGTGGGACTTCATAACTACTCACTGATCCTTATGGATTGTCAGATGCCCGATATGGATGGCTTCGCTGCCACGAGCGCAATACGTAACCTGGAGTCTTCACAGGGACACCGGACGCCGATAATCGCAATGACTGCCCACGCTCTGCGAGGAGACCGTGAGCGTTGCATTGCCGCAGGAATGGACGACTACATCAGTAAACCGATCGACCCCAAAGAGTTTCGCGCCGTAGTGAATAGGTGGCTGGATATTTCTGAGCGGACGCTCGTAGAGGCTTGCAAAAATGAACTTGAGCCGACCCTCAAAGAACTTGACACGGAGGCTCTGCTTGAGAAATATGGAGAAGCAAATTCCCAAAAATTGGTTTCTATGTTCCTGAGAGATATGCCGTCTCAGCTTGAAGAACTCGCAGGAGCCGCCTCCAATCATGACACAGTAAAGGTCAAGGACGTTCTGCATCGGATAAAAGGACTAACATCCGCGGTCTGTGCATCCAAAATGTTTGACCTTTGTCGGAACCTGGAGAAGATCGAGTTTACCGGTGACGATGCTGTCGTTCATACTCACCACATTACGAAGGAATTCGAACAGCTGAGCAATTATTGTCGAACTTCATTTCTTCCGAACGACGAGTGAGTCGAACTTCTATTGGAGCGGACTTATGAGTTCAGAGAACTCTCGAAATAAGGGATGTCATTGGGGTTTTGAAATTCTATTGAAACCAAAGTGATATAACCTGTCCAATGATGCCACTGCCCGTGGAGCAAGCCCCGAATGTTTAGTTACTCAAATGGCATGGCGAGTAACGTGTTCACGGTGTGCTTAGCTTTGTTGATGTTGGTTACGTCGATTCCGGCATCATGGGCTGCTGAGCCTCCGCCTGCAGTAACTCCTTTGTCTCAACAAGCCGCTGAAATATTAGCGATTAAACCTGAATTAGAAAAGCTCATATATTTAGAACAGAAGGGTGAAACTTATTCAGAGGAGTCCTTGGCTCTCAGGACTTATATCTACACGCAGATTTTAAAAGGAGTGTTTGATACCAGTGATGGTTGCAATACAATCGAACGGGAGCTTGTCTACACTTATGGACTTTTACAGAGACAACAGAAAAAGCAACAGAACGCTGGTGATTTCCTCAACCTTCTGAACTTTGTGCAATTCGGAACCATTTATACTATCGAGCCAATTGTAAGATTACGTGGACAGTTTGAAGCCTCCGGAATTCTCACTGGAGTAGCTGCGGGTACCGGTATTGTTCTTCCGACAACAAACATTTTATATGGCAAGCTCTCTAAAACTTCCAATGTTTCGCCACCAAAGGGGTTCCGGCATGTTGTATCCGGCAATCCTGTTAACAAATTCAAGTTCCCGAAATCGGTTGAGCTATTCATGGAGATGAAACCGCCTGGAGCTGCCGTCTCTCGCCGTGCGATGCTCCGTGAAGTCTGGCGAAAACGTTTCGGCACAAACGAGATGACGTCAGAGGCTCTCCACAGTCTCCTCGACGGGAAGAGTAAAAACGCGAAAGATCTCAACGATCGAATTGTGCATCTTTGGGCACTGCATACGGTGGTACAAGATTTGGATTCCGCCTTGCTCCAGCTGATGAGATTTGTAGTTCCGCTCAAGTCACCACTTGACGGTGCTGTTCAGAATGACCCACCGCTTCAGCTGGATAAGGGTGCCACGGAAGCGCTCAATCTATTAGGTATAAGGAGGGAAGCGGCTGCTCTGGCAGACCTGAACAAATCCGGGGAGAACGGAAAACTGAGACGAGAGCTCGAGGCATACGTTCTCGGCAAAATTATGTTAGGTAGTTTGGAGATGAGGTGCGCTGTTGATCGAATTTATGAGGAACTCAACTATGCCTATGATGTCGCTCTCGCTGAGTTGGAAAGTAAGCGTGCACGCGGACTTCAGCGCAATTACGAGGCCAACTTCATTCAGATAAACACATTCGGCGCAATCGCAAGCCTCCTCTATCTCAAAGGTTATTCTAAGCCTGGAGACGAGATGTTCGTAATCGGCGATTCAATGAGCATGGCGCTTTCGACTCTCGCCTTGCTACAACTGCGTGGTGGCAAGCGAGCTATCGACACCCCGCCCAATTCGCTTGCGGATTTCCTAGATTTGAACCCACCGAATCAGTATTGCTTTAGTCCTTTTGTCTCCTCTTTTCTCGCTTCCAAGGACCCATATTCTAAAGAAGGACTGACTCACAAGGGAGAACTTTTGGCGATATGGAAGAGAGACAAGGTGGCGACAATCAACTATGATGACCCCGAAAATCAGATGCGGCTTTCTGCCATGCCTGGTGCCAAGAAAGATACCATCAAAATTCTCAGAAACCGTGCAAATTTGCTCGCTTCACTTCGGGTTAGATTTCAGTTTCTAGATCAAGAGCTGCTTGATGCTTTAGAGGCTACTGAACCAGGCGCGAGAATAAGTACTTCGACAGTCGGTTCTGATGATTCTTTGAGAGTTAACAACGAGCCTACTTGGAGAACTGCACAGCTAATCGGAGCTATTAACGAAGCTAATCGAATCAATGAACTTCGACGAAAGGGTGCTTCCGCTGCAGATTTGTTTGAGCCGCGACTTTCATTTACCAGGCAGCTTCTGAAAGCAAAACTTGAAGTTCGAAAGACCTCAGCGAACATTGAACAGGAAATCGCTGCTGAGCAAACCGAGGTTGACAATCTAAAACGATATCGTGACATGAGTGTTCAGCTCACGAACATCGGCAACTTCTATCAGATAGGTGTACTCGGCGTTATATCAGATGGTCTTCTGGGGCTGTCAGGAAAGGCGAATAGCGAGTACCGAGCGAACGTCGTAAATATTGTTTCTGGGTCGATGGTGACTGGTTTAGGAACTTTCGCGTATCTGCTCAGATCTGGCGGAGTGAGGCTTAAGTCACCACCTCCAAATATGCTTGGTCCATGCCTATCTGTAGAGTCCCCTGCAAAGAAATTGTACGCTCCCCTACTCATTCGCTACCTCAATGACGAAGACCCGTTATCGTCACCCCGGCAGACTCGTGCTGCCGAACTACTTGAGTTTTGGAAAAACTCACGGATACTATCAATCGATATCGGAAAAGCCGAGGTTCAGGAAAAGGTTTCGGCTTCAGGCAAGCACCACCGGTGGTGGAACGAGCGGATTAAACTGATTGAAAATCGAATCAACATGCTCTTCGACCTGAGATCGGTGATTAACATGCTCGAAGGGGATCTGTCGAAACTCATGGAAACAGTGAGCTGAGAATTAGCCTAGCTGAGGTTGGAATGTTTCAAGCAGGGACTGGAACGGCTGCATCCCATGCTCTTTTGGTAAGTGCCGAAAACGCGTCATCGACTGTGGCGAAGTTGTTCTGCTCGTCGATGACGATTCCGACTCCTTCGAGTATTGTGCGATTACCTTCGTTTAGTCCTACAAATACCACACCCCCGGGCATGCCTTGCCAGTCTTCGAGTGCCTCGTCGAGAGCGTAGGCGCCTGACTGGTCAATGAACGGGACATTATTGAAGCGAAGCAAAACTACTTTTGAATTTTTCAAATCTGACCATACTTCTATAAAGTTTGAAACTTCTCCGAAGAAAATTGGCCCCATAAAATCATAGACGTAGACTTCGTTTCTCACGATCTCCGGCAGACCGTCCGTGAGTTCTCTCCAGTGCTGGACCGCTTCTACCGGTCTGACTCTGGAGCGCTTCTCGTCCGCCATTCGCTTCGCAAAGATTGTGCTGGCAAGCGCAACTCCGATAGCAACCGCCATGATCAAGTCTACAAATACCGTCAAGACCAGCACAATAAGCATAACGGCGGTATCGGTTTTCGGAGCCGTTTTTACGCTTGACAGTGTTTTAGTGTCTATAATACCGATTCCGACTGTAATGAGAATTCCGGCCAGAACTGACATGGGAATTTGAGCGGCCGTCGATCCCAGTCCCAGTAAAACGGCCAGGAGTAGGCAGCCGGCAAAAATGCCGGAGATGCGGCTGCGACCGCCAGACGTCACGTTGACGATACTAGGCATCGTCGTTCCCGAGCAAGGAATTCCGCCAAATAATCCTGCAGCGATGTTTCCAAAACCTTGAGCGACCAATTCTTTATCGCTTTTGTGTCTCTGTTTCGTCGTCTTGTCCACCAGCACTGATGTGAGCAACGAATCGATACTTCCAACGACGGCGAACGACAAACCGCTAGCTAGAACTACGTGTATAAGTTCAAAATTAAAAACGGGTATTTGGAGACGCGGGAGTCCTCCGGGAATTTCGCCTATTGTCGGAACGTTAAGGTTGAGAAGAAGAGAAGCCGAGGTCCCCCCTACGAGTGCCACCAATAGCGGTGGAATTTTCCAGGGCAGTTTCTGGACGGCGTAGATCGTCGCTATGGTGGCTAACCCGAGCAGAAGCGCTCCTATGTTTGCCTGACTGCCCTTAAGCCAGAGCATCTCGAAAGCGGTAAATATGTCTCCTTCTGTGCGGAGACCAATTAGCGGAAGAAGTTGGATGGATATTATTATGACGCCAATCCCGGTCATGAATCCAGAGACGACAGGATGAGGAATATACTGAATCAACTGACCAATTTCCAGTTTGCCAAGAATTATCTGGAATATACCGGCCGCGATTCCACTGGCAAAAACGAGTTCTGGCTTGTCTGGATGTTGAAGCGCAAGCGCGGCTATCATGACTGTCACGGGTCCTGTTGGACCTGAGACCATGCCCGGTGTGCCACCGAAGATGGCAGCGATAATTCCGCAAGCGATCGCGCCGTACAGCCCTGCGATCGCCCCCAGACCTGATGCTACGCCGAACGCCAGCGCCAAGGGGAGTGCAATTATTGCCGCCAGCAAACCACCGATTAAATCACCGGCGATCTGCTGACCGAAATTGTTTTTCTGTGATGAAGCTGTCATGTTCTAGCCGGGAACGTTTCTAGGATCGTTGCCATAGCTGTTTCTTCTTGAAATGCGGCCATTCATGTTGTGAATTATCAATTCCACTTTATTTTTTCTGGCTATGTCGCGCGCTGTATTCACAGCTTCCTCTTTAGTCTCGTGGGTGCTCATTACTGTGTCCTTGCCTTCTTCTTCAATAGCCCACGAGTCATTTTTGTGTACGACATGAATAAATGGATTCTTTTGCATTTTGAACTCCTTCTGCGATGGCCTTTCAAAAAGAAGGCTCGGGAAATTGTCAGGCACCACCCGCAGTGGCTGTTTTGATGCGACCGTAATCCAAACTTTAATTTCTTGAAACCGTTGGAACTTTCGCGTAAGGAAAAGCATCAGCCGCCTGAGCTTTATGCGATTTTCATAGCACAAAAAGTTGTTGCCGATAGGTGAATTGCCTGTTGTGCTATTCTGATGTGATATCTGTATAGGTTTAACCTCAAAAAGTGAGCGAGTAGAGCATGACCTCATCGGGCTGGGATGCACTGAAGTTCTGGGGCGAGGACGCTGTTCGTGTTAAACCACTGGCAGGCGGTGTTGCAAATGATGTGTGGAGCGTCACAATCGATGGGACTCTCGCTGTTGGCCGCCTTGGATCACGAAGCAACGTAGATCTGGCATGGGAAGCCGACCTTCTTCAATTCCTGGACCTTTCGGGCATTTCCGTTCCTGTTCCAATTCCTGCCCAGGACGGAAGATTGTTCGTTCAGGGGCTGATGGTGATGAAATACCTGGAGGGTGGTCCGCCTGAAACAAAAGCCGACTGGGGTCGTGTAGCAGAAACGCTTCGCCGTGTCCATGTGTTGACGCAGGGCCGGTCTCAACGACCAGGTTGGCAATCATCGACCGATTTGATTTCCGTCGAAGAGGGGACAAAGGTCAATCTCCGCGCGATGCCTGCTGAAGGGGTAGTCCGATGCCGAGCTGCTTGGTCACGGCTCATTGGACGACCGACATGCGTGGTTCACGGGAATCCGAATAATCCAGCTAATATATTGATGACGGCTGATCGGGTTGCGTTAATCGACTGGGACGAATCTCACGTGGACGTCCCTGACCTCGATCTGGTTCTCCCTTATAATGCTGCGGAGCTCGATGACGTTCGGTTCGACGTTGCAGCGCAAGCGTTCGCGGCATGGGAAGCTGCGGTTTGCTGGGATGACGACTATGCAGTGCGACGGCTTTCAACAGTCAGAGCGGTGTGAGTGGCAGTTCGTATTTTCCCCAGTTACAGCGAGGCGAGAATCCATATGATTGTCCTACGCTGCTATGAGTTTTTATTTTATGCCAAATGAAATTGCAAAAGAGTTGGATAGCAATGCTGTCCATAAGCTTGAATCGTCAGGCTTGATTAATCGACTTCAAGATGAAACGCATCACGAAAAAAAGAGTGAGACACTGTCGGGTGTGCAAGCGTCTCTTTCTGACTGGAAAGGTCACCTGGTAAGAGACAGTGCTGGAGCTGCCGCTGGATTTACGATTGGAAAATTCGGCGACGTCTACGCACCATTTGCACGAAAGGTCCCTTGGATAGTTGGCTCGGCTGTTGCGATCAATCTGATTTACGATGCCGTTGCCGGCGAGAAGGGTGAAAACCATTCTAAAGATTTCAACCTCGGGAAGTTCGGCACCGATGTTCTCAGCACCGCGACTGCGGGCTTAATAACCGGGCGGCTTGCCTGGGGGAAAGAAGGTGCGCAACACCTGGATTATCTGGCGCTGCGTGATGGTTCATCCAGATATGTGCCAGCCCACAAAAGCGTGTATGGTCCTAAGATTTATAGCTTTGGCGCGCACACCGAATACACCGGTTTGACCATAGGCCAAAAGACGAGAGACGTGCGAGAATTTTTGAAAGATCGTCGGCAACTAGACCAATTGCCGAGCGCGCTTGAGCGAATGAAAGCCGCTCATAATCCGAATCTCGAGGGACGTATCTGGACTTCGAAGCGCATTCCTGAGAGTGTGAAAAGGAATTTCTTATAGAGAGACTTTGCCTCGTGGAGCTTCCGTCAAAACTCTCTTGAGAGTCGTGCCAGGTTGCTTAGAATCGAGCGCTCAAGAATTTCAACTTGAGAAATATCAATGTTGAATTGGTCGGCCAATTCCTGGTGTGATGCCTTTTGCTCCAGAAAGTTTTGCCAGATTGTCAACTCCACGTCTGAGAGCAGCTGTCCGAGTTCAAGCATCTTCGTTGCCCGACGTTCTGCTCTCGTCCGACGAGCAGCGATGCTCGCGTCCGAATGAAACCCCCAGGCGTCGTGGATTTGTTTCTCTGATGTTTGTGAATCGTCCATACCGATCCGAGAGAGCTTTAAGTCTCGCTTGGTTCTTCTTAGATCCAGTTTAGCAGATGGATATCCGCCTCTATGTGTGCGGCTAGATAGAGCCTTATAATGGGAAGTGACTGACTTGCTTTGTTCAGAGGAGTTTGTATGCCAAACCAAGAGATGCATCCTGAGGCGGGGAAGGTCTTTCGTATTGATTTGGGACCAGGACTACAAGCCATTCAGGATGTCCATCTACATGGGAAATTGGTGCGCATCGAGGATTGGGCAGACCGTATGGAATACAGCGAGCTAACCGAATGGCAAATCTCGGTAATTCTACAGTTCTATGTGAACCGATGTTTGCCGGACTTTCCCGAACTAGAATTGATCAGACCGTCTGACGTAGATTTGCGAGGTCTAGTGCTCGGAACAGTTCTTGCTCCGCCGGTACCAGGCGGTTTTGTCGAGAGAACGATTCTAAGGAAAAGCGAGATGGCGTCTGTTGTTTAGCTTGTCAGTTACTGCTCCTTTTCGATACCTCTAAAATCAGAACTATCCTATATAATTCTGGCATCCATCTAAGTTGAGTGTCAGGAAATATGGCTCGTGTGATTCGCATCATATTAATCGCGTTGGTTGCCCTGGCGGTTCTCGCAGGCGGCGGGTTTTGGTATTGGACTACGACGCCGGCATATTCGCTCGAGCAGATCCGAGACGCCGTTCGCGACCATAACCTTTCCAAGTTTCAAATGTACTTTAGCGTTGATGAAGTCGCGGAATCGATGGTGAAAGATCTGCTCGCTTCGCCTGTACGAAAAACGCTTGGCGGTGAAATGCTGGAGAGAATTTTGTCTAGTGGAATGGTGAGCCAGGCAACTGTTCAACACGAAGTTGCTTCTAGTATCGCAGGCGATATCAAGACTTTGGTGGACACGGGAAGTTTCGCTCAGCCATCTGGAAGTAATTTTGATAAAGCCTCGATGGGGACGCTCGATCAGCGACTCGGGATCAAGACGATTTCCCTAACGAAGGTTCAGGATATTAAGGTAGATGGCAGTACTGCTACGGTAACTATGCTCTTACATAGTGGAAAATTTGACACCGATCTTCCACTTGTAGGGGAGATGCAAAATAAGGATGGATACTGGCAGGCGACGCGCATTCTGAACACGGTCGAGGTGTTTGGCAAGCTGTTTGAACTTGAGAGCGCGAAAGCGAGCGAATAGGATTTGCTTGGTTTTCAATTGCCAAGTTTAAGCGCCTGCACCTATATAGTTAGTGAGCGGCAAGTTCTCGGAGAGTCTCAAGCAGTCTATTGGCTTTGAGAACGTGCACACCGTCTATGGTGCGCTGCGATAATTCCAGTCGAGCTCGCGTAAATGCGAGAATGGGAACGACCCTCCCGCAATTCCTTTGCGAGCTGATGATACCTGCTTGTCGCAGAATTACAGCTATCAGGTCACGTTCTAGTTCTTTGTCGCTTCGGATAAGCTTGCCATCTCTCTCGGAGATCACGCCGCTATGTGATTTTACGTCGACTGCGAAAACCTTTTGATTTGGTGAAGTGACTAAAAAGTCGATGTCACCTTCGCGCGGTAGTAAGACATTTTTTTCAATCGACCAACCCTGATCTCTCAATGCCGAAAGCATCTCGCCGACTCGATCTTCAGCCTCTCCTCCTTTCTCCGCACGTATCGCTGCTTCCGTGGCACCTTTGGATTCCAAAAACAGAAAACGCGCGGCCGCCAGAAAAATACAAACAAGCCAAAATGGGGTATGCGTACCGCCTGTTAGTATCAACACCGCCGGGATAATGATTGACACGATCCACGCTACGCGAAAGAGTTTCGCCTTTCGATGACGTTGGAGTGCAAGTTCCTTCGGACCGTTGTAGGGCCTCTTCATACGTGACTCCATTAGCGATCACTCATGGCTTCGATTGACATTTTACGCGAGCCATCCGTAAAAATAAACGAGTACGCTGTTCCACCTCCATTGTTTCAAACTACCTTGCAGTAGCTTGACTGGTACGAGCACCTGGGTTAGAGTGAGGTAGATACGGTTAATGCAATGGAGGTGCACATGAAAGAGATTGTCTCGCTGAGCGGAAGCTTTCCCGTCGTGCGCGCTTCATTCGCTCGTAACTAATTTAAGTTTTTGAATTGAATCACCAACGACGGCACACGTCCTTGTTTTGCTGCGCATATAGCCGGCAGGTGCAAGGAACCTGGAGACTGTTGCTATTTCTTGCGCACCGCAAATGGTGCGGGGACTTAGAACGGTTTCGCTCGCCTATTTCAAGCTAATAGATCCACTTAAATTTAAAACAACCAAGGACCAACCGACAATGATTCCAGAAAATTTTAAAGCGCTTGTGAAAGCGCCGCTTGTCTGCGCGCGCGTAGTCGCGCAGAATCGTGATTCATACCAAATCACTTCTGAGGACGGAGAAGTCAGGGCCGAAATCGCCGGCGTTATGCGTTACGAAAATGAAGAAACAACTGAACTTCCAGTCGTCGGAGATTTCGTTGCGGCTGAATTATTTGATGGTTTTGCAATCATCAAATCTGTATTGCCTCGCGCTAATTTATTCTCGCGTCGAGGAGTATTTCGTTCTCACTCAATGCAGCCGATTGCGGCTAATATAGACCGACTCTTCCTAGTGATGGCTGTTAATGGCGACTTTAGTAGGCGCCGACTGGAACGCTATATGGTGGCAGCCACTGCATATGGTGTTCCATGCGCGGTCTTGCTGAACAAAATCGATCTCGCAAACGATCCGCAAAGCTTCCTCGACGAAGCGCATTCGATTTCAGGAGCGCTGCCGGTTCTTGCCGTCTCCGCTTTGAATGAGATTGGCATGGATGCGTTTCGACCGTATAGAGGGAGGGCGAAAACATTCGCCTTCGTTGGCTCATCAGGGGTTGGCAAATCTACTTTGATAAACAGGTTGCTCAATCAAGATCTGCTTTCGGTAAGCGGCGTTCGTGAGAAGGATGACAGAGGAAAGCACACGACAACTCGACGATGCTTGGTTTATCTCCATGATGGGACCGCAGTGATCGACACGCCAGGGATGCGCGAGTTTGGTCTTGCAGATGCGGGTTCCGGCGTCGAGCAGACGTTCTCAGACGTTTCAGATCTGGCAAATGAGTGTCGTTTCCGTGATTGCAAGCACGATACCGAACCCGGATGTGCGGTGCGTGGTGCCGTCGAAGATTCTCGTTTGCACAGCTGGCGAAAGTTAGAACGCGAAGCTGCCTTTGAAGCCCGAAAAACCGATCGCTTGCTCGCAGAGTCGGAGCGCAAGAAATGGCGTGCGATTCACAAGGAGGCTAAGCGACGGCAGCGCTACTAGACCTTTCTCGTCTCACAATGGGAACTGCATTGTCTGCCGAGGTCAATGTTTTGACGCAACAGCGACCTCGGTAGGTGCTGCTTCCGTTTCGACTTTCCCTGTAGCTGCCTTCCATGTCAGGAAACCGCCCGCAAGGTTTTTCGCTTTGAAGCCTTTTTGTGATAAGAGACGATAAGCCATATATGAACGCTGACCGCTCTGGCAGTATGTGACTATTTTTTTGTCGGCAGGCACGTCTGCGATTCGCTCTCTCAAATCCGGAAGCGGGATGTGGACGCTGTTCGGAATGTAACCCAGCTTGCGCTCAGCGCTGGTTCTTACGTCGATGATGCAAATGTCGTCGCATTCTAATTCTTCGTCGAGATCCGACCAGCTTTCTTGCGTGTTCAAACCATCGAGTATGTTTGTTCCAACCATGCCGGCCAAATTGATCGGATCTTTGGCTGATCCGAATGGAGGGGCGTATGCGAGTTCCAGCTCTGCGAGATCTCTAATAGTCAATCCTGCCTTCATCGCGGTTGCAATTACATCGATGCGCTTGTCAGCGCCGTTTTTTCCAACGATCTGCGCACCGAGAAGTTTGCCGCTTTCGCGATGAAACATCACTTTCATGTCGAGGCGTTCCGCGCCCGGGTAGTATCCCGCGTGGTGGCTTGGATGAATGAAAACGGTTTCGTACGGTATTTTGTCGTCTTTCAACGTTTGTTCATTTAAACCGACCGACGCTGCCGCGAGTTCAAAGACTCTCAAAATGGCAGTACCTATGGTGCCGTCGTATGTGCGAGTGTTGCCAAAGATATTGTCCGCTACGATTCGTCCTTGTCGGTTAGCGGGACCGCCAAGCGCAATCAACGTCCATGCGTCGTTAGTTGGATTTTTGACTTCGATTGCGTCGCCCACCGCCCAGATATGTGGAGTACTCGTCTGCAAATGCGCGTTGACGCGGATACCTCCTCTTTTGCCGATCTCTATGCCGGCGTCATGAGCGAGTTGCGTTTCAGGTCTGACTCCCAGCCCCAGGATGACCAGGTCTGCTGGTACTGGTGAATTTTCACCGGCCTGCACCCAGCAGGATTTTGGTGCCGGGTAGATGCAGCTAATTTTTTGCGGTTCAATAAATTCCGAGATTGGCGAACCGAGGACTAGTTGAATGCCATGCTCTCGCAACTCGGCATGAACCAGCTCAGCCATTTCCGGGTCGACTGGCGTAAGGACCTGTTTCTTACCATCAATAATGGTGACATTGAGTCCCAGATTTTTGAGTTGTTCTGCTGTTTCAAGTCCAATAAAACCGCCGCCGGCAATGACAACGTCCTTCGGTTTATGTTGTTTGATCCAGGCTTCGATCAATTCTATATCATGGATGCTTCGGACTGAAAAAATTCCGGGGCGATCGATTCCAGGAATCGGAGGTCTAATTGGCGCCGCACCAACCGCCAGGATCAGCTCGTCATAGCTCTCTTCATATTGGCGCCCGGATGCTAAATCTTTTACGGAGACTTTTTTCGCTTTCGGATCTATTGAGACGACTTCGCTATTTGCTCTAATATCGAGCTTTAGTTTTTTTCTCAGATCAGGTTCCTTAACTACGAGCAGTTTATCTTTTGATTTGATTTCGCCGCCTAATAGATAAGGCAAACCGCAATTCGCATAGGAAACATATTCTCCTCTCTCAAACACTACGATCTCGGCTTGTTCCGAAAGGCGGCGTGCCCTTGCCGCGGCGCTCATGCCTCCTGCGACTCCACCTACTATAACGATTTTTGTTGCCTGCTCGGCGAAGCTGTGATTGTTCATTATTTAGCTCCGTTTCTAACCACTCACTTATTTTAGTATATCGTCGATTAGTTATATAGCGAACGACCAAAAGATTGATTTTTCGTTTCAATGCATGTTCTACAGACGGGCGCTGGGATGGTAAACGAAAAGCGCGCAACTGTCTGCTGCGCGCTGGATTCTGTTGCGGTGGAAAGGATTGTCTAGTTTTGGTTTCTACTGCGAGAAGTGTCTTTGTGCCGCGGCAAAACGTTTCGAAAGTGAGCCGCACACAAGGTCGCATAGCTGATAGATCGTCATATCGGCTACTGAGTAGTATACATAGAGACCCTGTTTGCGTCTGTTCAAAATACCCTGTTCCGAAAGAATTGACAGGTGTTTACTGATATTCGCCTGGCTCATTCCGGTGAGTTCACAGAGCTCTTGGACCGAGTGCTCGCCATCCATTAAATGCTGCAGAAGCTCCAATCTGGTGGCGTCGCCAAGAGCTCGAAATCGAGCAGCGACAATCTCTAGAGCCTCTTTCGGCAATTGCTGCTTTTTCATGCTGGCTGGTCTGACGCTTTTCTTCGAAGCCATTCGACTCCCTCCACTTTTCTAATATTAAGGATATCAATGCACCGTCGTTTCGTCAATTGACTATTCAACCAATTAACGATATAGTATGTTTATCAGAACAGTTGGAGGTTTGTTAAATGGCTACTGGAACTATTACGCGCTTGAGTCCGGCTGAGGTTTCAGCTTCTATCGCCAGCGGTGCTGGTGTTCAGATTGTGGATGTTCGGACTCCTCTGGAATTTGATGGCGAACACATTGAGCCTTCCAAAAATATTCCACTGGACGAGTTGTCCAGTCGTGGCTCTGAATTAAATAAGGATTCTACAATTATTTTAGTTTGCCGAAGCGGAATGCGCGCTTCTCGCGCGGCTGACCTTCTCGCATCATACGGAATGGAAATTGGTATTTTGGATGGTGGCGTCGTCGGGTGGAAACGTGCCGGTTTAGCTCTAAAGGAAGGCAAAAAACGGATGCCTCTCGAGCGTCAGGTGCAGCTGACCATCGGCACAATACTTTTGTCCAGTGTGGCGGCCGGTTGGACCTTAAATAAAGGTTGGTTTATCGTTCCTGCATTTATCGGAGCTGGATTGACCTTTGCTGGTTTGACTGGAAATTGTGGTCTAGCAATGCTTTTGGCTAAAGCACCATGGAACAAGCTCGAAAATTGTGAAACATCATCGAAGAAAAACAGTTGCTGCTCCTAGCTGAGGTCGGTTTGCAATGCTGGTTTTCGGCGTGACATTGGGACTGTTGACAGGGACTCTGTTGGGGCTCCTCGGTGGTGGCGGAAGCATTATCGCTGTTCCGATTATGGTCTACGTGTTAGGTTTTGATGCCAAAACAGCGATTGCAACCAGTCTTGTAGTTGTTGGTATCGCGAGCTTCCTTGCCGCGATAAGCCATTACCGAAGAGAGTCCGTGCTGATTCGGACAGCAATTTACTTTGGTTTTGCAGGTGCGTTGGGCAGTTTTTTCGGCGCGCTTATCGGCAAGCAAATTCCGAATGACGTGCAGTTGCTGCTGTTTTCAGTGGTGGCTGCCGTTACCGGATATCTGATGATACGGCGACGGTCGGAAACTTCTGATACCGGAAGAAAAGTTGTTTCGAAGAATGCAGGCGTGAAAGTATTCTTCGCAGGTCTCGGCTCAGGAATTCTAACCGGACTGCTGGGTGTTGGAGGCGGTTTCATTATAGTACCGGCCCTGACATTCGTGGTCGGTCTCTCTATTAGAGAGGCGGTTGGAACTTCCTTAGTTGTGATTGGTATGAACAGTCTCGTAGGTGCAGCGACCTACGCTGGCTTCATTCGCTGGGGTGGCAACGTTATGCCTTATGTTGTCGGAACCCTCGCTGCAGCTCCGATCGCGGGTCACTTCTCTCAATATGTTCGACAGAGAGAGTTGAAAACCACCTTCGCCGTGACACTACTGGCAATATCAGCCTTCATGTTCGTAAAGCAGATGGTTCACTTCTAAATATCTAATACAAACCAGAGGTACTCGAAATGTTCTTCAAGCAATTCTATCTAGGATGTCTAGCGCACGGCTCGTACTTGCTCGGCTCTAAAGGCGAGGCCGCTGTTGTCGATCCTCAGCGCGATGTCGACCAGTATATCGAAGAGGCTGAAAAGAGTGGATTGAAGATAAGGTACATCTTTGAGACACATTTGCACGCTGATTTTGTAAGCGGCCATCGAGAGCTTGCGGCAAAAACCGGCGCCCGGATTATTTTTGGCGCTAAGGCTGGCGCTGTATTCGATCACATCGCCGCTAAGGATGGCGATACGTTTGAGGTTGGATCGATCAAGCTGAAAATTCTCGAAACACCAGGTCATACGCCTGAAAGTATTTGCATACTTGCTGAAGACTTGGACGATGAGTCCTCGCCTTCGAAGTTGTTCACCGGCGATACGCTCTTTATTGGTGATGTGGGGCGACCCGACCTTGTGGCTGTAAAAGGTTTTTCTCAAGAACAAATGGCCTCGATGTTGTACGACAGTTTGTACGATAAGTTGGCTAAGCTCGCCGATGAAACCGAGATCTATCCAGCTCACGGCGCAGGCTCGCTTTGCGGTAAGAATCTTTCGGACGAGCGTTCTTCGACGCTCGGGAAGCAGAAGCTTTTCAATTACGCATTTAAGCCGGGAACTGCAAAACAGGACTTCATCAAATTGGTGACCTCCGATCAGCCGGAAGTTCCTGCTTACTTTCCTAAGGACGTCGAATTAAATCGTCAGGGACCGGTTCAATTGTCCGAGATTGTTCGCCCTCGCCTGATGAAAGGTGCCGAGGTCAATAAGGAGATGCAGCGGGGAACGGTTTTATTAGATGTGCGCAGTGGTCAAGAATTTGCCAGTGGACACGTAAAAGGGTCTTTGAACATTGGGCTTAGCGGTCAATTTGCTTCGTGGGCTGGAACACTGATTCCTCTGGAAACTCCAATCATTCTTCTTGCTAATGATGAGGAATCGATCGAGGAAGCCGTTATGCGACTTGCTAGAATTGGTATTGAAAGTGTTATCGGTTATCTTGAAGGTGGTGTCATCGGATGGAGCAATGCCGGTTTTGAAATTGTTGAGACGCCCGTAATAACGGTAGATGAATTGCGCTCGGAGCTCGATGAAGGAGAGAAGATATTTGTTCTCGATGTCAGAAGAGTCGGAGAATACGCCGGAGGTCATGTTGATGGCGCTAAGAACATTCCGCTTGCTGAATTGTCGAAGCATATATCCGAAATTCCGAGGGAGGGTCAGATTGCTTTGATATGCGCTAGCGGTTATCGCTCATCAATTGCGAAGAGTTTATTGGAGCGGGAGGGAGTGACAAACTTGATGAACGTTCTTGGCGGAATGAAAGCTTGGAACTCGAGTAATATAGAAGCGACGGTAGGTACAACTTGCAGTCAATGAGGTAATTGTCTTGAGCCGGAAGGAAAAAATCGTCATCATTGGTGGTGGCACTGCAGGCATTTCCGTAGGCGCACGGCTGAGAAAGGCTCTGTATGGAACCGAAATCGTGGTGGTTGACCCGGCTGAGAAGCATTACTACCAGCCCCTGTGGACGCTTGTAGGAGCTGGGGTGTTCGACCGCTCCGAAAGTGCTCGAGATGAAAAGGATTGCATTCCCGAAGGTGTCACTTGGCTGAAGGAGAGAGTTTCAAAACTATCTCCGGAAACCAATGAGGTTGAACTCGAATCGGGCAAACGGCTGGAATACTCAATTCTGGTCGTTTGCCCTGGTATTCAGATCAACTGGTCAAAGGTCGCGGGACTGACCGAAGCCATTGGCACAAATGGCGTTTGCAGCAATTACGATTACAACTATGTTGAAAAAACGTGGGAGAACATCCGCAATTTCAAAGGCGGCACAGCGCTTTTTACCCAGCCGAACACAGTAGTGAAGTGCGGTGGCGCTCCTCAGAAGATCGCCTATATGGCGGAGGACTATTTTCAGAGTAAGGGTATCAGAGATAAGTGCAAGATCATATTTGCGTCCGGGCAGGCCAATATCTTTGCAGTTCCGAAGTACGCTGCTGCGCTTGAAGAAGTAATTGAACGGAAGCGCATCGAGACATTATTCAAACAGAATCTTGTTGAAATTCGCGCTTCGCAAAAGGAAGCGATCTTTGAGGACCTGAACGATGGTTCACGAAAAACAATTGCATATGACATGATTCATGTGTCACCGCCGATGGGACCACCTGACTTTATCAGTTCCAGCCCGCTGGCTGACGCAGCCGGTTGGGTTGATGTCAATAAACATTCGTTGCAGCATCCGCGGTTCGAAAACGTTTTCTCTCTCGGTGACGCAGCGAATTTACCGACGTCAAAGACGGGCGCGGCGATCCGCAAGCAGGCACCGGTTGTAGTGGCAAATATCCTCGCCCAGCTGGGAGGCTCCGAGCCAACCGCGAGCTACGATGGTTACACTTCATGTCCTCTGGTAACTGGTTACAGGAGTTTGATACTCGCAGAGTTTGATTACGCGCTCCAGCCACAGGAAACGTTTCCATTCGATCAAAGCCAGGAACGCTACTCTATGTACCTGCTGAAGAAGTACGTGCTGCCTACCTTTTACTGGGAAGGAATGCTTAAGGGAAGACTCTAATTGTTTTCCGGGCATCGCTGATCGACCTCTTTGGTGCTCGATTCCTTTACTAGTTTAGCGAGCCTCTTTGATTGTCTTTCAGTCAGATTGTCGGTATTGATTGTCTCAACGAGCGGACTTTTCGATGACCTCTGCGAATCTTTATCTATCCAGTTTACGAGTTTGCCGACAAGCGCCGGTGAGAATCTGCCCTCTTCCAATACGAGATGTTCTCCCTCGCCATCAATTAGAAATGTTTTGTTCTTTGATTGAGCGTCTTTAAAAAGTCTTGCAACGGCTACTGGTGATACCAGATTGTCATTGAGACCCTGGACGACGAGCAGCGGCTTGGAGAGGCGTTTCGCATAATGATCTGTTTTAGAAATGAAGCTCATGAAAGCCTTCGCTTCGCCAAGAGTCAATTTGAGTTTATGACTTGAGTCGTTCATCCAATGATCGCTCAATGATTGATCTTTTGTCGCCTGATGAATGAAAGCCTTTCCAGCGGGACCCGGCATGCTGTGCGGCATGAACACAAACTCTACAAAACCTTTTAGAGCGTTCCTTTTGATTTTAAGTATTTTCCAAGCCGGTGCTGAACAAATGACTCCGTCGACCAATTCAGGATGTTCAGCGCCAACTCTCACTGCAAGCGCTCCTCCCATGGACTCGCCGATCAGAAACACTTTTGATTCCGGCGACTCTTTGTGAATTGACTCCAAAAGTTTGCTTACGTCGTCAACAGTATCAACACAGTCAAGCTTGGCGTATTCGGCTTTGTCTCTGTCGGGACCGAAACCGCGAACGTTGACTCCATAGCCGTCGAAACCTGCGTTTTCAAGCTCCTTTGCCAGCGGTCTGTATGCCCTGGCACAGAGACCCAGACCGTGAATGCAAACGATGACCGTGTTGTTTGGAGTTGGACTGTTCCACTTCAAAATATGTGTGTCGCCTACAACAACACAAGAAGGCTCTTCTCTGCACGGTGCGCCTATGCTGACTGACTTCTCTTTCGGTCGAGTTGTGCCGTCTGCGAGGGCGGCTGTACAGGAACCACTCAAGAGAATTACGGCGAGCAGACCTTGTTGTATAAGGGCGGTAGCGGTTTTTAACATGGTCGCGTCCTCAGATTTGAAGTATTCATTGATGAATCTTCAAGTCTAAGTATATCGTTATTTGGTTGTATAGCGAAGCGTTTGTAAACGATTGCGGACCAACATTTTCTGAAGGCTCAGACCGGTCTTGGAGTTCGAATTTCGTGTTAGTAGAACTGCTTGAACAGGACTTGCACCTCGCCGCCCGATTGCGTCGCAGCTGTTCTTACCAATGTGCAGTTTGCCTTTTTATTCACGTTGCCCCAGTTTAACCAAACGCTGTTGCACCCTGGATTTACACTCGATGTGCAGTCGTCGCATCCTGGCGGATAAATTCCGTTGCGATTGAGATTCGGGCTGTTTGGTTTGGTGCCAAGAGTCAGATTGGACATCGAGGTTACTGAAGCACCACCCACGGTTAACCAAGGACCGCCTGAGTAGGTCGGCGGATTGTTCGAGTTCAAATTGCACACGATTCTGCAGTTGACACCATTGACGCAGCTGATATCAGTCGATTCTTGAGGCTGCACCGCCTGCGGTGACTGTACGTAGGCCGGAGTATTGTTGTTCAGTGTGAATTCTGCCAGATTTATTCCATTCGGATAAGCAACCGGCGGACATAGAAGCGGCGGTGTTCCAAATGAAAGGTTGCCGCTGATTGCAGTTCCAGCTGGCGATGTGTATGAAACCTTTGCACCGCGTGCTAGTGTAAACGAACCTTGAAGACCGCTGCCGGTCCACGTCACCGGAGGAGTAAAAGTCACCTGGGTCACATCTTGAACAAAACCAGGATTGCTCGGGTAGAAATTCGGATACGCTCCAAGCGTAAGGTACACAGTCACAGCCGCATTGCTGTCGTTTTTAACCGTTAATTTGGTTTGACCGAGACCCTGCGCTTCCGCAGGCGCGTTGGTCGTTGCAATCGTAAGCAAAGCACTCAAAAAAACACTCGTCAGGTAACTTGTTTTCATAAAAACACCCCGAGGCAATTCCGCACAGACAGATTTACATGCCCAAAGATTTCTTGTTAATCTCGAAGTCTCTGCACTAAAGAAGTGTACTGTCGCGTAATGCTCACCAGCAGGTTATTTGCGGTTTGATAGAATATTTACAATTAGGTCGAAGATGCTGCCGTTGTTGATGGCAAGCTAGCGCTCCTTGCAGAAACTTTGGGTCTATGATTAGAGAGTGGTTAGTCCAGCTAAACACTGCTACCAATTATGGTGGCATGTTTCAGCGCGTCGTCACGCTTTCTATTGTCGTTCCTGTCCTGACGGTCCTTCTTTCGACTTCCACTTTGGCGCTCCCCTCCGATTCGGAACTAATAGCGATCGACTACACGCAGATAGAGCCATCCGAATTTGTTCGGAAGGTTGAGCCTCTGCTGCTTAACAGCCAGAGTCAAGAGAGTCAGAACAAGCGTCTGAAACCTGCGAAGACTCTGTCCGAGGAGCAAATTCGAATTGCTAAGCTTAGAATCGAATTTCATTTGAACTCAAAGCTACCGCCGTGTCGCATTCAAAAATTTTGTGTGCCAGCAACAAATTATCTCGGCATTTTTCAACGACCGGTTTCGATGCCATCAGATATTTTTGTCACCGGAAAACTTTACCCCTCGGATAATCAGTTAGGAAACGTAGAATGGTCCTGCGTGCTGAGTGAACATGGTGAGCCCATAGATCTGCAGGTAGAAATGTACAAATCCAAAGGAAAGGGCTTTTGGATTATTGATGTTCCTGATCTCACAGAGCGCGAAACCGATGCCGAATTTGACATGTCGATGGTTCGGAGCATAGTTTTCACTGCGCGTGAAGCGTTTCGCTATTCCTTTGAGCCAGGACAGTTGTATGGATTCGACAAGAACTCTCGCGATGCTTGGGGCGTAGTTCACAGTGCCCATATTGATAAGGTTGCAAGTGTTTCATACGATAAAAATGGAAGGATGAACGGCTTTGTCGCGCGCCTTGAGAATGGGAAGACGCTGACCGCTAACCTCGATAAGAAAATGGAGATGCGAAGAATTCGTCTAGACGGAAAGCCCAATAAGACCTGGACAAAGATGGGGAATCAGGCAATTAAAAATATTGCGCGTGCGAACAAGTGAAGTCTACGTAATTCCTACATTGTGTGGACCATCTGTCCGGTCTAGGATAGCTGGACTCGCACAGTTTCTATTCACTCGCTATGTCGGAAGCCTCCTCGAAAGAAATTTCTCGTCACGTAAGCTTAGTACAGCCGGAATCAGCGGCTACAGAATCGTCATGGACTAACACCGAGATCGCCACTGGCGCGGCTCTATCGGTTGCGGCAATGGGCGTTGCGATTGCAGCCAGAAAACCGATCGCGGGGGCCGTTCGCTCGGCGCTCTCCATGGCGGCTAGTGAAACCAAGGCGATACTGCCGGAGCTCAAGGTTGTCGGCTCCGAAACAGGTTTATTGACTCAAGGCGCGAAGTCCGGTGCTTCATCTCTGACCAGAACGCCGTTTTCATCGCTGGGCGAGCCTTTTCAGGAAAGCGGTCGATTGGTCTCCGGAACGCATCGCCTATCCTGGGACGAACTCGTGAGGCACTTTGGCACGACGCCAGAGCGCCAGGTGCTGCTGGAAAGGTTTAAACCGATTGCGCACGACCTCAAAGCCGCCAAAGTTGATAGCGTCGAAATCGGCGGTAGTTTCGCGTCTAAGAAACCGGCGCCGAAAGACATCGATTTTGCCTGGAACAACGAACAACCCGGTTTCAGCCCCTTGCGATTGCGATGGCGGCAGCCCGATTTAATGACGGCAGAAACCGATGCCTTGCAGTATCGCGGACTGCATAACGTCAATGGCGCTAAGGGGGCGAACTATCCGGATGCTCTGCAGTTTTTGCGGAAAGTCAAAATTGAACCTAAGGTTGATGTCGACGTTGGAAAAATCAAGTCCCATGCCGAGCTGGTGGAACTTGGCGAGTTAAGACGGCAAGCTCGAATCGATGCAGCGATGCTAGAGGAACAAATGCGCGCGGCTGGAACTTTGCATCGCAACGGTCTTCTTTCGCTAGACCTGAAGAGCCTGCCAAAGTAACTTTCCGATTCGGGAAATCAATTAGCTGACCAGACTATAGGTGAACAGATCGTTCAGCCGCCTCCAGCGAGGCTTTCAACTTCTGGCGAACAGTTTCGTCCTCTTTTATTTTTAGAGCGGCCTCGTACTCGACGATACTGCCGGCAATATCATTCTGACCGAAGGCGATGTCGCCGAGTTCGACTCGATCCGAAAAACTGTTTGGATCTCTGCCGGCCATTCGCATCATAATTTTGAAATTTTTCATAGTGACCTGATTTGTCGGATCTAAATACAGCGAATTGCGAAACTGCTTGAGAGACAACTCGGGTTGAGCTCGCTGTTCCATTCCTAAATTGTTGTATGCAATGGACAAGTTTTGAAAGGCCTTCTTGTAGGATGTGTCGTATAGGATGGCATTCTGAAACGTAATAATTGCTGACTCAATATCGTGCTGTTTCAGTCTCAGAACGGCTTGATTATTCAACATCGTTGCTATTGAACGATAAGAGTGCCGAGGCTTTGCGAGGTGAATGGAGCGCATCAAGGTCACCGGCAACAGCTGCGCGGTTTCCTTGGGGCATTTTGCCGACGTATCTGCCACTACGACCACATCTTTCCGTGAGCCGGTCCAATTCTCGACCTGCCAAATTCCTTTTGGAAATTTAGAGAAAACTGACGGCTCTGAATCCGACTTCGTCTCTACAATCGGCGCCGTTCCTTTTCCAATGTCGACAGTGATAGCCGACACCTGTCCTGAATCGTCCCAAACGAACAGACTGGTCCTCCCTTCGTTTCGCCCGATCAAGGCGATTTCTGTGGACGATACCACGCATGGTATCGCCACATCGGGATCACTAACAACAGTCCTCGTGATGCTCTGCTCAGTTTTAAATAGTCGTGGTTGGCCAGTCTTTGCCTCAATTTGCTTTGTTGGCCAAATCTCGGCGAGAGTCAATATTTGGTTCGAGAGATAAGGGAATTCCGATTGCGGCTTCACCCTGAATATGTTTTTCAAGATAAACCGACGCAGTGCGTGAAGGGCGGGCAACATCGAATTTGAGTGCTTTGAGACTGTAAGAGCCCATGCCTCACTGTTTCCGACCTCATCCTCTATCGCCATAGTCGTCTTGCCGGAGGACCTTCCTATCAGAATAACCTCTCGCTTCTCAGTCACGACCGGATCTACAACTTTGGTGTCGGCGACGGCGATATTGTTTATCCCATCCGGAACGCGGAAGGCTCTGCTCTGCGATACGTTTAAATGCACATTATGACTCGTTTTGTAGTGATCTGTGCGGACATTCGATCTGACAGTCACTTTGTCGTTTTTGCCCCACTGTAAGACATCTTCTCTAGGCCCCTTCGCTTTATGCGGCGGTTTAGGGGACAGTGGCGGATTTTTGCTTACTGACAGATTGCAATTGACCTGCTTTGTTGCAAACTCCTCTTCCAATTTGATGGAGGGGAAATCGGCGAGGGACACTACAGTTTCGTCCGTAAAATTCACTCGACGGTCAAGTTCTGTTTTGGCTGCAACGAGACTAGAGCTTAAAAAGTCGGGAGTGTTTTCAACGCGGACCTCCATTAACAGGGTCGCGCCAAGTTCGTTCCACAGGATTAGGGTAGTCACTCCGGGCTTCTTTCCCCGGATATATAGGTCAGTTTCGCAAACAACAACTGGTTCAGCAATGTTCGGATCCGCTATTGCGGTTCTGACAATGTTGTTTTTCGTTCGAAACAGTCGAGCCTGAGACACTGAAAGATCGAGAATGTATTTCTTTTCGAACTCTTGTAACCGCATTGCCTTGCTCGAAACCGTCGCGCGAGGCTTCTCTTGCAGGCCTGTTAAGGGTGTCGCAATCGCGTTTTCCGCGGAGAAGACGCCCAGCAGAAGCCAAAATGACGCTGCTTTTAGCGGAAGCCGCGCACAATCTAAACGATGCAAGTAATTACACGATCTCATCGACACGGCACTTCCGCGTTTCTAGACTGACCTAACTATTATATTCAACTCGTTCAGTCTCGGCTTGGATTACGTCGGTCGGTGTATGCTGGAGTAGTATGTCTGCTGGGCGGCGTGAAGATGGATGTCGAAGAAGTAATTGCGAATACGAGAAAACGTTATTCTCTCCTCGAAACATACGAGGACGAGGGTGTTTTCGAGCAGCGTAGTTATGGGCGCATTTACAAGCAGACTTTTCGCACCTCGTTTTCCAAACCCGGCAACTTGCTTTTTCAAACTCAGTGCGTCAAACCCGATGAGCCTCACTTCGCGCCTTTGGAAAAGTTCGGAGGGCGGCTTGTCATGAAAGATGGTAAAGCGGTTTCTCGCTTCAGCCACGCAGTCGGAGAGACCGATCTTTCAGACGTGGCAATCTGGAGTGCTGTCAGTTCTTCTCGCGATATTTTTAGATTGGTTGTTCCGCTACTTTTGCCAGATGTCGCGGTCTCACCCTTGTTAAATCAAAAATTTAAATTGATTCCCGATCGTTCTGGAGCAAATGACAGCTACCACCTGTGGTGTCTCGAAAAACGCTTTCATATTTGGATTGACAAGGACGATATGATTATTCGTCGGTTTAAACAGGAGTATGCGGACTCCGGACTCAAGGACCTCTGGAATGAAACATTTCCGCAGTTCCATACGCGGAGTCAGGGAGACCTATCTGCGGTTTTCGACGAGGTGCGCTGCGATCAGCCTATAGCCGAATCTGTCTTCTCATTCGATGATTATGTAAGTGAGCCGGTAGCCGTTGAGTCTGCCGTCGCTTTGTTCAAGAAAATGTTTTCTATAAAGTAAGTTCCTCTACCCAGCGACAAGCTTTGCTGCCGGGCAAAAGGTTCCAAAGTCGGCGCTAAAACCAGAATTTAGTTTTCTTGGTCCACTCACTGCCAGGGAAGTTCTTGTGCAATGCTTGAAACGCCTGCTTTGAATATGCAGTAGTTTTATCGTCGGTGTTGCCGTAGCGCGTCGTAGTGACGACGAGGTGAAGCATCTCTGCCAGACGAGGATCTTTAGGATTTGCCTTAGAGAGTGCGAGCACTCTCTGTGCCAGGCTGTTTGGTGCGGTACCAATGGCGGTGATGGCTGCAGTTTCATCTTTCCCCTGCGACGACTCCGGGGCGCTTAAAAAGGCTGCGTTTACGACCTTCGTCTCGGATTTCTTATCTTCGTCATCGTCCGCATACATATTTCGCGGCGATTCCGGCATGCTTGCATCCCACCAGTTATTTCGAAAATCATCAATCTTGTCGAAGGCGGTTTCTCTGGGAAGACCAGGTGTCACATAAGGTCGCATGCCCGGATTGCGCAAGATCGTTATCAGTGCGGCATACTCTTTATCAGTTCCAGACTTCGCCGTATCGTAGGCTGTGAGCGATTTGCTCAGCTGCGGTCTGAGCTTGGAGAGCACCGGCGATAGTGTCATCGCCATCTTCTCATTTTTCAACAAAACGCTGCGAACCCAGCCGGCTTGTGCAAGATCTAGACGAACTGTTGCAGGGAGACTTGGGTTGGTTGCCAGCGACACATATGTCTGCAGAGGGGTAATCTTATTGACTATGTTTGCCGACTCGTCGGTGAGGCAGCCTGTGTATTTGAAATAGTCGTTGATGGGAGTTAGTTTCACTGGACCCGGCTCGAAATCACTATCTGTGTCCGGTAGCTCATTTGAATCATAATCCCAGGTGATTACGGCAGGACTGGGAGCGGCAAATTTGACGAATTCCGCGAGCGAGCCTGCGCACGCGACGCCCATCTCGAACAGCCCATTGCGTGCACTCGGTGGGAGTTTCGCTCCGATTTCCGTTAAGAGTGTGTTGATGCGCGCGGCCGCTTCTTTCGGTTTATTCTCGTCTATTAGTAATCGGATTTGATGATACTGAAGCGTTATGTACGCTGGCGAGTCGGACGTGACTTTCTCTGTTTCTGCAAGCACAGCCGCTTTATTCGGGTCAGTTGCTTCAATTTTGGAAATTACTGAGACTAACCACGGCAGTGACTTTGATTTTTGCCATTCGTCCATGGCTTGCTTTAGCGAATCTTTTTTCGAATCCTGATAGTTCAAAATCCACTTAGTCATATCATCGTCGAAAACAACGTCCGCCGCTGACGGCAGCTTCTTATCGCCAGCATTGGTGGCTGTAGCAACTACATGAGTGGATACTTTAGTTTGCGATACGCTGGCGCTTTCGGTTTTAGTGCAAGCTACCACTCCGCATGACAGAACCGAGAACGTCAAGGCAAGTGCGATCGTTGAGTTCTGAGATAGGTTACTTCGTTGCTCTTTGGTGCGCCACCAGAGACGGTGCATGCCGAAGAGCCCAAGTACTCCGAGGGCGGCTACGCTCAGTAAGGTATTCTCGGGCGTCGATGCGTCATTGTTGAGCGTGTCGTCGATGCGCATGCTGGTTGGTGTGTTAGAAGTTTGCTTCTCTATAACTTTGTCTAGCAGGAGCGTATAGTCTCCTAGCGCTTCGGTCAGATCTTCTCCGGAGGATGTCGCAAGGAGCGCTCCTACAACTTCTTTAGCCCTGTCCGATGGATTCAGACGGAAGTCGACAAAGCTCATCAATCTTTTCGCAGCCGCGTGCATGCTCGCCGTTTCCTTCGATTGAAGAACTTTCTCGAGCAGCGTCTTCGCTTGCTGCAAATCTTCGGCGGAAACGACGTCTCCGATGGTTGCCTTCCGGCAGAAAGAGCGTGCTGCCAGGTAGTTGCCCCACTGCTGCCAGGACGAGGATGAGTCTGCCGCAATAGCCTTGAATTTTTCGGCGGCGGCGTCGTAGCGCTTGGAGTAAAAATCCTCACAGGCACTTTGATATTTTGAGTCGTCCGATGCGCCCGCGGCCGCCACAGATTCTGTCGATTCTTTTTTTGCTGTTGAGCTATTGTCGCTTTCTGAACTTATGCCGAAAATCGCATCTTGAGCTGTCAACCAGTCTTTGACTTTCTGGTCACCAGCGCCATATTTCTCGATTTTCGACTTGAGCGTTGCGGTAGCGGTGTTAAACGCGTCAGCATTGTATGTGAGATAACCCATATAGCCGTTGGTGTCGTATGCATTGACGTCTTTGGCTTTGACGTTTAAAACCTTATTACGTTCATTTGTCCAGGCTTTCAGTGCGATTTGAACATCTACATCGAGCGCTTCCAATCTGCGGTCCCAGAGGGCGACGAATGCCTTCTGGTCGGCCGGGCTGCTTTTCACTCCTGCCAGATATCGGTAACCCACAACGAGAAAAGACCTTGCGTAGTGGGGGTTTAGTACACCTAATTCTCCGGCGGCAAATCGCTTCATCGGGAAATCCGGATGGTTGCTTGTGACGAACACTGCGATTTTTGAAAAGGGTCCGCAGGCATCAGTTGATTGGGCTGCCACCGCTGATAGTGCGCAGGTAATCGCGATGGAGGTGATTGAGTTTCTCTTACGAGCGAAAAACGTTGTGTTTATGGGAGCCTTGTCGTTTGCAAGTTTCTCAACCCGATTGATTCTCATATCGTTCCTACCTTTCGCAGAAGCTGTTCCATGTGCTCTTTAGTCCATGTGCGCGCCGAAAAAAGATATAAGCGGCGCCCATCTAAAAGTTGTCGTCTATTGTTCTCAGAAATCAACTCCGTTATTTCGGAGCTGCTGTCCGCCAGACCTATTGCCTTTTCTTTGGAAAAACTCTCAACTTTTTTTCCAGCGTTCAGGTAGTGCGCGACCTGCCTAGTGTCCGCACCCATGCTGAAGAACATGGGCACAATCTCATCGGCTGATGTGCCAGCTAGCCAACGATCGCCGGTACACCAGGATGCAAGCGCGGTCATCGATAAAGTTTTGTCTGCAGGAATGTTCTCTCGTAATTTTGTCAACAAGCGTTTGTAGAAATCGCGCTCCGATAGTTTTGCATCGAAATCAATTTGAACGTCGCGAACTCCAGGCAGTTTCGAAACTTTTATCACGGTCGCCAAAATGCGGTCCATTTGAGCGGAATCGAGAGTCGGTTTATCGCTTTTGCTGCTTTCAATACGGATAACGGAGGTTAAGAACGTATCGGAGTTTACTTTTAACGGCTGCAGTCTGGGTTTTGCCCAAACCTTATCGTCGTAGAGTGTGAGAGTTTCGGCCAAAAATGCTACGCCGATTTGCTGCGAATTAATCCATCGCAGATCGCTAGGTGCTTCCCACGCCCAGAGAATGATCCTGGGTTTCGAGCCCTGAAAGCGAGGACTCTCGATTTTATTGCTGAAATTGCATCCCGATATTGCCAAGCAAATTGGCAGTATGAAGAGTGCTAACAGCGCTAGTTTGCGTGCAGGTTTCAGCATGGTCGTAGCTTACCAGAACTGCTAACCGTCAGCTGTGGTTATGCTTTGGAATATCAAACTTTTTACGTAGATTTTCGTCTAACTTTTTATTTGCGTCATCAAGATTTTCGATCCGCTCTTTTGCTGATGCTTTAGCCGCTAGATCAGCACTTTTGACCTCGCCTGAAATAAGGCATTCACTGAAACTTTTTTCCATCTCGTTGAAATATTGTACATACCCCTGCTGCAGTGCGCGAACCTCCGGTGGGGATGTTAGTGCGCTCAGTGCTGCTCCAGCGGTTGCATATTTCTCGACCATTCGTTTGACAAACTTCTCGGCGCCGGTGGATAGCGTCGCTCCTGATTTGAGCGCTTTCTTCAGCGCTGAGCCATACTTCAATTTTTCGATAAGCGACATCTCTGCGTCGTTTCTGATTTGGTCGTATTTATCGAACCATTCGACGATGGCTGGGTTTTTAGCGGTCAGTTCGCCCGCTTCTTTGGACGCTGCGGGTTCTGAATCTTCTGCGAATGCTGCGCTCTGATTGTAGGAAATACCCAAAATAAGCGCGACCACAATCGACAAGGCGATTCGCGTTGCGGCTTCTATGACCCGAGATAAATAGGCAAGGGACGAGGGAACGGGTATGGTCTTACTATGCATGCGGACCTGTTATGTTGCTGGCATGATTCTAGCACAAGCGAGACCTGTCGCTATTCTGTACAGTTTCAACGCTCGGTGGTAAGCGAATAGCCGATACCATGAACGGTGCGAATGAACGATGCTTGTCCATCTGAATCAATCTGAGTTCTTATTCGGTTGATGTGTTTTCGCACCACATCTGGTGACGCGTCTGTGCTTGACGACCAGATCCTATCAATGAGCGCTTCTGCGCTGAAGACCTTATTGGGGTAGGTTAAAAACAGTTCCAGGATTGCAAAATCTTTCGGCATGAGCTTCAGTTCCTTGCCGTTTTTTGTGACCAGCTTGGTTTCCTTATTCAATACGACATCGCCAATTGATAAACAGTCAGTTGGTGCGCTGGTGTTCGGCGCTCTGCGGATAAGTGATTTAATGCGAACGGCTAGTTCTCGCAATTCGAACGGTTTGGTCAAATAGTCGTCGGCTCCGGCGTCGAAGCCGGATTCTTTGTCTTCGATATCGCGCCTGCCTGTCAGCATGATAACTGGCGTCACCCCACCCTGAGCGCGGAATTGCTTGACGATTTCGATGCCGGTCATTTTCGGTAGAACCCAATCAAGCACAATTACGTCGTACTCGTAGGCGCGCAAATATCCAAGCGCCTCAATCCCGTCCATCGCGCAATCGACGTTGTATTGCTGCGATTCGAGCAGATCGCGAATGTTTTCGCTCAAATCGGCGTTGTCTTCGACTACCAGAATCTTCGCCATGGTTTCCCGTCCGTTGGCAATTCCACTTGGGCACTGACAATCATATACAATAATCGCATCCGAATTAGGAGTTCAGGATAAGAATTTGAGCGGCAAAAGACAATTCACGCTCGTCGATAAGTTTGTTGTGACGGCAGCCGTGCCGCTCGTCTTTGTTTTTCTTTTGCTCGTTCTCATTGTGATTTTACGTCATCAAGTTGAGCTGGACGCAAGGCAGAACGATCGGTCCAAGCACCTGATCGCAAAAACAAGCGCTGTTATCGAAGAATGCAACGACGTCGGAGTAGCGTTTATCATCTACGACGCCCAGACAAAGCCTTTCTTCGAGGAGCGTTTCGTTAATTCGGTTGCGAAGCTGCGGGCCAGCTATCGTTCTCTCGCACACATTGCAAAGGACTATCCTCGTTACGAGCCCATTGTCAAGGCTACACGACAAGATGCGGAAGAGGCGCTCGAAATTTTAGGGAGACGCAAGGCAATAATCGACGCTGGTGGACGACTTGAAATCACTGAGGCATTAAACCTTCAAGACCAACTCAAGCACATCGAGAAAGAACTCGACACTATCATCGCCGACGAGCGCGCAGCGCAACAAGAGCTGCGCGAAACGCAACGCTCCGGACAGTGGCTCGGCATCGCAATAGTGCTGGCATTTTTTGCGGTTTCCATAGGTATTGCGCTAGTGTTCGCTTTTCGTCGAAGCACGGCCACTCGTTTAAATGTTCTGATGGAAAACAGCATGCGCCTCGGCGGCGAACAGCCGCTTGCGCAGCGCCTTGACGGGACAGATGAAATAGCTCAGATCGACAGAGTGTTTCATGAGGCTGCTTATAAACTAGAGGAGACGACGCGCTTGCGCCAGCAATTCGTGGCTATGATCAGTCACGATATGCGCACGCCACTAGCGGCGGTGAAAAGCACGCTTGAATTGCTTGGGGCGGGAACCTGGGGCGAGCTGTCTGAGCGCGCTCAAGCAAAGGTCGGGCGCGCCGAAGAAAATTTGAAACACACTATCAATTTGATAAACAACTTGATAGATCTCGAAAAAATGCAATCAGGGAAGATCGAAATTTCGCCCGAAGTCATTTCGCTGTGCGACTTGTTGTGGCGATGTTCGTCTCTGGTTAATCAGCTTGCAGAGAGCCGCTCCATCACAATCGAAAGTCCTGAGTGTGACGTTCCTCTTTATGCTGATGAGGAGAAATTGACGCAACTGGTGATAAACCTACTCGGCAACGCAGTTAAGTTTTCGCCGGATAATTCGAAGATAAAGATCGATGTAGCGACTGAGCGCTCGATGGTTAAGGTGTCTATAACCGACCAGGGACCGGGAATTCCTGAGGCGGAACGCCGAAAAGTGTTTGAACGCTATCACCAGATTGCAGGCGAAAAAGCGAAAGACGGTAGCGGTTTAGGCCTGGCGATTTGTAAGGCTATAGTGAAAGCTCATGACGGAGAAATCGGCGTTGACTCAGAGGTCGGGAAAGGAAGCACTTTCTGGTTCAAGCTTCCAGCGGACTAATGAATTCTAGCGGGGGGCAAACTTCACGAAGCGCTGAATCTCGGCAGCAGGTTGAACGTCGTGTTAACTTGAGAAGTGATTCCGTTTCGGAGATCTGAAATGCTTTCTGTTGCTTTCCGACTTGCCCTCGCGGTCTTATTGGCAGTGATCACCGCAGAGTTGACAGCTGCCCCTGTTTCAAGTCAAGGCATGGCCCCTATGGGCCCCTACAATCCTGACCTCGGGCTCACGGAATCTCAGAGACAAGAGTGTAATGGAATTTACCAGCGATACTACAAATTACTTGAGCAAGGGAAGTCAGCGGAGGGTCAGTCTCTGTTGGACTCTGGTCTGAAACTATATCCGAATCGAACCATCTTCTTGCAGGCTAAGGCGGACTTTCTGAAACAGACGGGTAAGTTCGCGGAAGCTCTCGACTGCCTCAACAAGCTCATTGCAGTAGACCCTTTGAATCCAATGTGGTACTTAGAGAGGGCCTCTGTCGAAGTTAAGCTAAAAAAGTTTCTTGAAGCGGAGAAGGATATCGGCACTTCTCTGAGTTCTCCATTTATGAGCTCGACGTGTATGCACCACGCCCTTCTCGAGCAATCAGAGATCGAGCAGAAACTTGGACGCATAGTTAAGGCAAAACAATCTGCAGCTGAGGCTGAGTATCTCCAACGCCGCCTGTGGTCCGATGTCGCCGGCGGATCGGAGGTGGAGTTCGTTGCGAGGACGAAGGAGAGTGCGCGATTAATAAAACTGATTCAAACGATCGCACAGATGGGGCCTCACCAGAGTGTTTCTGGCCTCGAAGAACTCCTAAAATTCAAGACAAAAGCGTCAATTTCAGGACCGGAGCATCAAACGCACATTGGTGGTTCGACTACGGACTGGTCCAAGATCACCGTCAATTCCGCTAAGGATGGAAGTAGGTTGATCAGCGTCAAACTTCAGGTGAACCCTTTGAAAGCGGATCTTTTGTCTAACGATGTGAAAGCGATATTTGGTGCCGACATGCCTAGTAACGCTTCATCACCGCATGGTCCGAAAGAGGCTTTACTCTATAGCACCGATGAATACGATGTGTTCTTCATGAATTTCGAGTATTCGTTAAGCGCTCTGAATACCATCGACATATGCTGGAAAAAGCATGAAGAGTAAATTCGCGAAGCTGTGCTGAAATCAGAAGATACACATTCACATCATGTAGCATGCGCCTCACAAGCTTCGACGTTGAAGAGCAGGTAGCATATTCCTCGAAATAGCTCTTCAAGCGACGGTATCAATTTCTGCGAACTACGAAGATCATTTCTTCTGACTCACGGTCGGTAAAGTCTCCGCCATGCCAATCACCAAAAATGGTGTCAACTTTCAGACCTGCCTCATGAATAAGCTGCTCGATTTTCTCTTCAGTCAGAAATCGCAACTCGCTGTTAGAAACCAGCGTTTCGTCAGGGAATTGGTATATCAAGTCGAAAGTCATTTTTGCGTTTTCGTATGCGATAAATTTTCGCGATTCAACTACTGAGCCGGTCGGCAAATCAATTCTCATCTCGTAGTTCCAATGTTTCGACCAGTCGATCGCAGGATTGCGAGATTCGAATACGATTTTTCCGCCGGGTTTCAAGTGCTCGCGCATCGTCGAGAATGCGGCCCTTACGTCAGCATCTTCGAGGAGCACTTGAAACGCATGTCCTGTCATTATTATCAAATCGAATCGCTTGCTCGATCGAAATGACTGTGCCGATGCTTGAATCCATTCGATAGCGCTTCCAAACGGTTTCTTTCGTGCTACTTCGAGCATTGCATTCGACGGGTCCGCGCCTGTGACATGATGTCCTCGTTCCGCGTAAGCGTTGCAGAGTAGTCCGGTTCCGCAGCCGAGATCCAGAATTACACGCGACGACTCGCCGGCTAAGGCTAGATAGAAATCCCGATCAACGGACCAAGGGCTATCATAGTCATATAGTTCGGCGAGTCTCGCGCTCTGGTAATGTTGATCCTTTATTTAACCGTTCCTCTAGCTAGGTTGCTCGTTAGACTTGAGCACGATTATTATCCACGATTTCAAGGTCCGGAAGATTTCCGAATTTCAAGTCGTGACATTCTTGTGGTGTCCTCACGATCGGACCTCCTGGACCGCACTGATAGAGTGCCGCTGCTTCTTGTTGCAGATTGCGCAGCGCTCCATCCGCTTGTGAGTCGGCGTACGATTTCGTTTGGAGTTCTTGTGGTTGAGCTTCGAGTCTAGGCATTGTTGTAAACCTTTTGGCGCGGGAATAGACATGGATTCGATTTCGTCTCTACCGTTTATCTATTACGGTTTCGCGAAGTACTTTTCCGCTAAACCTTTGAAAGGGTTTGGGTATGTGCCGTCAAAGTGGCTCTTGATCCATTCCTGTTCTGCCTTCTTAGAATCTTCGACGCTCATCGCGCCGTCCGGAACTTTAAGTTTTTGGTCAGGTTTCGATGAGTCCATGCTGGAATCGGGATTGCCTGCTTGGTCTTTAAGCTTATGGGCGTCTTCGAATTTTTTCTTGATCCACTCTTGCTCTGCCTTTATCGAGTCTTCTTTGCTCATCGAGCCGTCTGGAACTTTGAGTTCCTGTGTATCTTTCTGTTGGGTATTTGCATCGGATTGGTGGCGACCTCCGCGCACATGGTTACTGTCGCCGGTGTTACCGAAGTGTTGCTCTAGCCAATCTTTGGATTTGACTTCAGCTTCTTTCGGACCACCATCGAGAGAGTTCACTGCGCCCGGATTTTTGCAGGTCACTTTGGAATCTTGGTTTTCGTCGCTGTTAGTAATGGTCAGTCCTGGTAGTAATTTGTCAGTCTTGCCGATTTCTGCTTTAGATGCCGAATTCAGGTTATTGATGCCACCGATGTAAGAGTTAAATGATTCTTGATGATTTTTGGGGGCGAGTTCTTTCATAGAAACTGATTCTTGATGTTCAAACATCGATTTGTCCTCACGATAATAGAAGCTGGGTTTGGGTTCGCTCTCGGGAATCGCTTTGCTGTCCCGGATGAGCATGAATTTATTTCCGGCACGTGACTTTCATGTGACGCAGAATTTCGGACAGTTTTCGGCCGTGAAAACTCTATTTGAAGACCTTTATATGAACGGCGATGATAATCGGATCTGGCGTGTGACGTAACCGCCACCCGGTATCAACGATGAAATGAAATGTTCGGCACTATGAAAGGATGATTGAACCCGCTCCGTGACGCTTAGCTTGCGTGAGTGTGCGGTAAGTGGATTCTATCCATTCTGATACGGTCCTCTCGTTTTTCAAACTGGCGACACCAAATGTGATACTAGCCCGGAATTGTCCGTTTTCCGACTTGAAAATAGTGTGTTCGAAATCCTGTTTCAGAAGCTGGACTATCGTCATGAACTCATCTATAGAAAGGTTATCAGCGACCACGGCGAACTCATCGCCAGACAATCTTCCGATTTCTCCAAATTCTCGGAATGCTTTCTTCAACAATTCGCCTGCCATGGAAAGCACTTTTTCTCCGACAGAAAATGAATGTTGATCGTTGATGTTCGACAATCCATCAATATCGAGCACAACCATGATTGGATTAATCGAAGCGTTTTTCTTCATGCGAGCGGCAGCGTTTACAAATTCGGCATAAGAAAGTGCTCCGGTGAGACCGTCGCGACCTACAAGACCTTTGATAGCTCGATATCGTTCTATGCGACCAGCGATTGTCGACACCAACAACTCCGGTGTGGCAGGCTTAATCAGATAGTCGTCTCCAAGGCGCTTTCCGCGGACCTGGTTTTGCAATTGGTTTTGAGTAGTGAGAAAAACAATCGGAGTGGTATCAAACTTGTCGTTTTGTCTGACGAATTTTGCAAGGTCAAAGCCTGTCATTTCGCCGAGCAGAAGATCGAGGAGGATTAAGTCGGGCTGCGATGCGAGCAAACCTTCCTCGAACAGTGAACAATCAGTCATGACCATTGGTTCAAAGCCGGCTGATTCAAGGAACGCATGCATCGCTGCCGCTTGAACGGGATCGTCTTCAACGACCAGGATCTTATAACGGGGCGTGCAGATGCGTTCGAAAACACGGCTGGCTTTTGCTCTTAATACTTCGGTATCCGCATTGATATTCCAAAAATCATCGCAGCCTGCTTTGATAGCGGCAATCTTCTCAGTGAAGGCTCCGTCCTCTCCTACGAGCACGATTGGAACATCCTCGCTGTCAGGCTTTTGTCTGACCATGCGAGCGAGTTCTAACGAGGAGCCGCCCCGAAGTGTGGCATCCATAATCAATCCATCGGGCAGTCTGCGGCTAAACAGCGTATTGCGTGCGGTTGCGAAATCGATTGCGGATTCGGTTTTAAATCCAAGTTCTTTGAAGAGATTCGCAAGTCTGGGTGCGCAGTCTCCGACCAGAAAGATAGTTCTCTTAAGTGCCTCCAGCGAATGCTGTGACGGCAAAGAACCGCCTGCTGTAGCAGTATTAGATGAGCGTTGCGGCGCGGACCCCTGGTCTTCGCGATAGGCCATCAGCAAGTGATAAAGTTGATTGATCATGCGAAGCAACTGATCGACGGTCTGATTGGCGGTCGCGAAATCCTGATCGAGCAAAGTTATAGAGAGCTCCTCTGCGGCAACTGCGCGGTCGCTGAAGTCGCCCATCTCATACAATCCGCTACTTCCTGCCAGCCGGTGCAAGAATTGCGTCAGGTCCTTCACAGCGACTTTATTTCGGGTATCGCGTTTGATCTCGTTGAGCAATGCGCGAATCTTCTCGATACGGTCGAGTGAGATTGCGTAAAACTGCTCGCGCGCGTTTTCTACCGTCCGTGCTATGTCGCTGTCTGTCATCTAATTGGTCTCTACGGAAATTTAGGCGCCAGTCGCCAGTTGCTTCACGGTTGCCAGAATATCGTTCATTTTTACCGGTTTTGTAAGAAAACCGTCCGCGCCTGATTCCATAACGTCGTCTTTGCGCCCTCGCATGCCGGTTAACATGACGACCTTCGCTTTGCCATTCTTTTCTTTGTAGGTTTTGAGAACATCGAGACCTTCCATGTCCGGCAGCTGCCAATCAAGAAGGACGATAGTGAAACTCTCGGACTCAAGCTGTTGAAGCGCCTCGACACCTGTCCCGACACTTGATACATCGTAGCTGCTCGCCGCTAAACAATCTCGCATGAGGTCTGCGAGGAAGTCATCGTCCTCAACGATCAGGATTTTTGTCATGGTTGATTTGGTCACAGCTTCAGTAAGCCGTTTATTCCACTGGTCAGGTCGCTCGAAACAGTCAGGTATTCCACGGAAGCTGGGTCCGCGAGTCCAGGTTCTGCAGATGTCTGCAGCAGACCAGGTCGAACCGGGATCGGGCGAAAAAGCAAAAGATGGCAGCTTTCTTGGCATGCCATCATATTTGGTGCTTAAGAGCACGGGCGTTTTTCGCTCGTGCCGATTCAAAATGCGAAGGCGAGAAAAACTATTCCGCTTTATCGCCGCCGGCTTTACCGCCGACTTCCTTCATTTCTTGAACCTTTTTCAGTTGCTTTGCCAATCGAATAATAATGACTGGCATAATGATCACGCCTGCAACTGCGATCATGATTCCGATTTGTCCGACATCCATCATAAAAGCTACTCCTTACTGAGTGCCACCGTTTAACTAGTAATTCGGGAAGACTAACATATGTTTGATAGCATTCCATTGTAATTGTGGCTTGTCAATCGCTCAGTCGGATAAATTAGGTAGGATAGACAACAGAATGCTATAAAGCGGGGCAGGGCAAAGTTGTGAGGCGCCTACCAAACTCGAAAGAGCCCATAAAATCATGAATTCCCTGATTGCGACTGTTGTCACAAATTTTAAGAAATGCATCATGAACCGGAAAGTCGCATCAATTGAGCATTTTTGTTTCGCCAGGCATTCGCTGGCGTTATCTTTTGGGATGGCTCTGGCACTTTGTGTTTCCGCCACTCAAAATGCCGCTGCCGGACCTGCCGACGGTCGATATGAGTCGAATGCGCATCCCCCGAAAGAGGGAGTGACCAGATTGCTCGCAAATGAAACCAGATTGACCGCAAATGAAACACCTTCCGGTGCCTTGAGCTCTCTGCGAAGTGACATGGCAAACGACATCACGATTTATGGCGTAGAGATGCAGGAGGCTTTCGGGCGAGACTTCTTCACGCATCTGCGCCTGCGTCCGATTGCGTATTCTGTAACCAAAGATGGTTTCACAGAAATGCTTCTGAGGCTTCCAAAATCTAGCCAATTAAGAGCTTTGCTGAATTGTTACGTGGTCCTGGATGATTCAGGCAAGATTATTCGCGCGCGTTTGCATTTGAAGCGCCGAGCGATTTCTGATCGCGTTCAAGGTGCGTTTGCGCGAGACTACGCGAAAAGCTTTGTTCAAGCAGCGGTACCCGAAAGCGAGTTAGATACCGGTGCTTCGATAGGCAACGAAATCTTTTTTCGCCAAGAAATAACCAAGCTGCAGAAGGCTGACCTTGAATCACGCAAGGAGAAGTCCGATCCTGAAAAAACATACTTCAAGCTGGGCTCCGGAAAACTGAAGGAAGGCGATATTATCATCACTGGTGGTGCCGGAGAATTGCCTGTAATTCCCAAGAAGCCATCAGAGTTCTACCAGGTTTTCATCGGCAACGAAAAGACATCGAAGATGAACTTGGACAACGTGGTATTGCGATTTTCCAACAAAGTATTGGAAGGCGAAGATACGCTTGTTATCTCGGTTGTGAGAAAGAACGATCCTGCAGAAGAGGATTCTGAGCGCAAGGACGTTGATTATGGAAACATGCCGCTCCATGTTCCGATGATTTGACCAAAACTTTTGCTGGCTGTTGTTAGACGTCTTTCCCACGGAGCGGGCGCCGGTTATTCGTCAGCCGGAGCTTCTTCGTCTTCCTCGTCGCCGGCTGCTTCATCTTGAGCCGCGCCATCGTTTTCCCAAACGGTCGGAGAGATCTCCTCAACTTTGGCTATAAACCATTTTCTGTTGTCCTTCTTGATCAAGACGAAGCGCATGTATTGTGGACCTTCTTTGATCCAGAACTTGGTGCGAACGAGCACAGCTGCTTTGCCCTGGTCTTTGTCGTAGGACTCGACCTTGATGTAGTTTCTCTTGACCAGACTGCTGTTCGGAACTTCATCAAAGGTGTAGTTCTTCCACGTGTCCTCGAGCTTTCTGTAGTCTTCAGCTGCATATTCCGGCATGTAGTATGACGAAAACTGCTCCGAATCAACTTTCTCGCCGGGCGCCGTCAGAGTTGCAAAATTCTGTTTGATTAGTTCATTTATCTGGCGCAGATCTTCGCCGCCTTGCGCTTGCTCCGTCCACTCCGCTTCATCCAGAGATTTTTTGTCCAAACCGTTGTGGTAAGTAACTTTCCACATGTCGCCGATTCCCGCACCGGTCGCACTTCCGGATTTGTCATCCAGATTCGTATTGTTTGGAATTTGAATTTTCACGAGCTTGCCAGGCGTCTCATCATCTTCGCTGCTGACGTAAAGGTACATCTCACCGGGCTTCGACTTGGTAGCAGGATTGTAGTAGTAGACCATGCCTTCGACCACGGTCTGAGTCGAAAACATATTGCCGATTTTGAAATTCTGCATCACAACTACAACGCCAACCAATGCAAATGGAATGACCGCTACTGCAATCAGCGCCGGCAGTGGAATCTTTTTGAAGATTTCCATCTGTTTGATTTTGTCGAGCGGGCTGGCCGCCTTGTCTTTCACCGCGGCAGGTGGCTCTTCCGGTTTTCGCCGTTGCTGAGTTCTAGTAGTTCGCAAAGATTCTTTAGGCGAATCTTCTCTCGTCGGTCTGGGTGCCTGCTGCACGGTTGGGTCCGGCGCCATTTGCGCGCCGGTCGCTCTTTGATTTTTTGATTCGTAGGGCACGGTCGGCTTAGCCGCGCTCGTAGCGCCCGTTTTACTACCTGCAGGTTGCTGATATTTAGCGAGCGAACTCCTGGTCGAACGAACCCCTTTGGCTGCCGGACCTGGTCCAAACAACTTCTCTTTGTCGAGTAATTTTGAAACACCCTCCATTGCATCGCGCAATTCCTGCATGGATTGGTAGCGTTGCTCGGGTTTTTTCGCTAAGGCTTTGAGTACCACGCGTTCCAATGCTTCCGGAATATCCAGATCCGGACGCGATTCGCGGAAAGGTTTAGGCGGCGTCGACATGTGCATCTGCATGGTGTCGATGATGGAATTGCCCATCAAAGGCGGTTGTCCGGTCAAGGACTCATACATCATCGCGCCCATTGAATAAATGTCTGACCGTGCATCGAGCGACTGGGCCATGCACTGCTCCGGCGACATGTAAATCGGACTGCCGAAGACCTCGCCTGTCTGCGTGAGGTTTTGAGATTGCTTTCCTGATGAAGGCATGAGCTTCGCGATGCCAAAGTCCACGACCTTGACGAAGTCCTTTTTGCCCTCGAAGTCAATCAACATAATGTTAGACGACTTCAAGTCTCTGTGGATAACGCCCTTCTGGTGCGCGTGTTCGAGCGCTTCGCAGGCTTGCATGAATATCGGAATCATCCGCTTTACAGGAACTTGCTTGTCGCGTCTGATAATGTCTGCCAGGGACTCCCCTTCCAGGAAGTCCATAACTAGATACGGTTGTCCGCTGGCTACAAAACCGTAGTCGTATACCGTAATTACGTTTGGGTGTTGCAAGTGCGAGGCTGCCTGCGCTTCTTGCTGAAATCGTTTTATGCTTATCTGATCAGAGACTAGCTGCGGAAGCAGCACTTTAATTGCCACAGTGCGATCCATCAGCTCATGGATGCCTTTGTAGACGGCGCTCATGCCGCCTCGGCCGACTTCCTCGACGACCTTGTAGCGATCGTTCAAAATCTGCCCGATCAGTTCATCTTTCTGAGGTGTCAGAAGCATCGTTCTGTCCTTCGGACAAACGACTAGATTTGTGTCCTGGTATTCCTCGTTACAAGCAGGACACTTTTTAACCTTCGGACCACTCGGCTGCGATTCCACAGTAGCTGTCATTCCTAACTCACATTCCTGGCCATGTTAGCAAAACTGCCATAGTTTGTGCGATTTCGGCGGCCAGGCAATCGTGTAAAGCACGCTGTCTCCACGGGTTTCATTCCACGTACCTGCGATATGTAACCGGCCAAGGTCCTATAAAACATCGATTGCGGCGAACAAAACAAGGTCTGTTCGATTTCGGAGCCCAATCTCGAAACGTTGGAAAATAACACTGTTTCCCTGCACACCTGACCAATTTCCGCGAACTTACCGAAGAAAGATTAAACCCGCTCTTCCGGCTTTACAGGCGGGTAGCAACTTAGAAAGACTAATGCTGCGAACATGATGTAGCAAACCAGGTGCATGAATGGATCCAGGTAGCGTGGCTCCGCCTCCAGGCAGGACTCTTGCGGATTCTCGGGGTTGTAGACCACCGTCACGGCGGTTCCCGGAATATAGCGCGTGCGAATTTGACCGGCTTCAAAACCAGGAAGACCTAGCCACTCCTGAAACGAAATCGTGTCATTGACGTAGGCTGTTCCATCGACCTTGTAGTGATAAACCACGATTGGACGCCATGCAGGGTCCCGTCCGAGTACCATATGCGAGAGTCCGGCACGTCTGGTTATGCCTGGTACTTGTTTCCACGACATCGCCTGGGAAGCCTTCATGAGTGGAGGCAGATCCAGACTGAGAAACAAAGCGATGACGACAGCAACTAGCCCGATTAGGAACGGGATTTTGACTCGTCCTTTCAAGGTCTTTTTATCGACTTTTTCGAGCGTTTCTGTGATGGTCACGGTGCGGACTGGGTCAGCCAGTTATAGTTTCACTCTAGTAGTGTGCGCAATTTTCGCCTTTGCTAATCCCTGTTTTACGGAAGGAAACAGAAACAGCCGGCTGTGGGCGGTGTGTGGAACTTTGGCGAAAGGACTCTCCTATCGGTCGCTGAATTATCGGACGGGTGCTCTTGCTGTGCGCACCTGTCTCCAATCTACGATTAGGGGAAACCCTGTGGCATTACTCAACCGTCGCGATTATTCTCAATGCACATTTACTACGGCGCGGAAGTTTTCTTCCCTGCCAAAATTATAGAAAACAGTATCGATTGCGAGCACCTGGTGCTTAGCGATAGCGCAGTTCTTCACTCAGGTGTGCAGGCTCGATCCCTCGAGTTTGTCCGCACCGCCGGTGGTGTCTGTGCCGTTGCTTTGACAAGGTGAGTAGATCCGTTTTGAATACTCTGACTTAAGGTAACTAACGGAACAAGCTTGCTTGTTCTCTATGTCCGGTTGTCCGTGCAATTATGCAGGGCCGACTGCTGCTGTTTTCTCTTACACGATTACTACGTCAATAACTATCCGGTTCTGACCTGGGTAGGGAGGAAATTGATCATGATTGAGCTTGAACACGACGCAGAGAGAAGACCGGGCTCCGCTACAGGAGATTCGTCGACCGACAATTCGCAGACCGAAGGTTCTGAAGACTATTTTGCTGCTGATTGCGCTTCTCCGCAGGATGATAGACCGGATGTTAGTCTTCGCTCAATATTTTTTGATAAACACATTGAAGGCAAACCCCAGACCGATTCTCCTCAAGTATCAGCGCTTGGAGTTCTTATCGTAATGGGCGGAATTCTCGTACCCGCGCTCACTATCAGTGCCGCCCTCGCTGCGAACGCTTATAGCGTTTGTGGTGTTTTGTGGCGTCATTGGTTCGAGACGCTAGTACAGTTCGGATTGTTGGTGTCAGTGCCGGCCGGCATCGGTTTTGCCTGGTCTAAGATCAAAAACAATGATATGCGTCGAGTTCGTCTAATCGGATACGTGATCGGATTGTCGCTAGGCTCCGCACTTTTGACAGCGATAATCACGACTGCGTCGGTTGTAATGAAATTTCCAACATTGGATCATCAGGGAATCGATCACATTCCAGAAATGTCATATCTCGCTTGCGTATCATGGTTAGCGGTGCTTGCTGCATCATGTGTTGCTATCCAATTCCGAAGACATTGGCCCACTAAAGGTGCAAAGCGCTCGTCCTCCGTCTACGTTCTGATCGGGGCGGCGCTATCGCTTCTAGCGCTTGTTGGTTCCGAAGCCAGATCGGCATGTATTCGAATTGCCGAAAAGTTAGTTGTTGCAGGCACATCCGAACAGCAACAAAATGGACTGAATTTCTTGCGACAGATCGATTGCGAGCGAGACATCAAACTTGATTGCTCTACTGCGCGAGCCTTCGATTTGTCGGGAATGTTTTTGCGCCTGGATAACGAACAGAATAAAAAGCTGTACTTCCTCTCTACTGGACAACCTTACCGCTTCGATTTGCTTGATAGAGCTGAATTTTCAGCTTTGCCGGATGAGATGTTGGGGCGAAACGTCATTGGCGACAAAGTTGCAAACTTGAGCATGCACAGATCGTTGATTAGCGGCATGCTTCACCCTGAATCTTTGACTTCAACCATTGACTGGACCTTTGTATTCAAGAATGACGGAGCAGAAGCCAGAGAAGCGCGTGCCGAGATCGGGCTTCCGAAAGATGCGGTGATATCGGAGATGGTGCTCTGGATCAACGGCGTACCTAAACGTGCCACCATCGCCTCGGCTGAACGAGCGAAAGATGCCTATCAGTGGGTAGTCGGTGGGCGTCGAGATCCGGCGCTGGTTACTGATCTCGGGAAGGGGCGTGTTCTGGTTCAATGTTATCCGGTTGCCCCACACGCGGAAGTACGTATTAAAATTTCAATGAAGTCTTCAATGAAGCTCGATAAAGCGGGGGAAGCTGTGGCTAGCCTGCCGACTCTATTGAAGAGCAACTTTGAGGTCGAAGGTGATCATCGTGTTCATCTGCGAGCCGATCGAAAGCTGATGTTGGATTTAGATAATGTACGTCACGTTGTCGCAAATAATGGATTGCATCAAGTTTCAGGAACGCTTGCATCAGCCAAGCGATCCAGGGATTCGATAGACGTTCGCGTTCACCGTGATGCAAAAATTACTCCTGTAGCGATCAAGGACCCGCTTGACTCCAGGGGCTATATCGTCCAGCAGTACGTGCCAACGACATCTAATAAACCCGACCATCTGGTAGTCGTCGTCGATGGATCCTCCGCTATAGCTGCGCACAAGGATGAGATCGTTCGGCAGCTTTCAAAGATTCCGCACACTATTCCAACTTCCCTCATTGTGGCGTCCGAGCAGTATAAGGACGGCATGCAGTTTCACGAGATAGACGATGCAATCAAAGCGATGAAGCAAGTTAATTTCAAGGGCGGTCAGGAGAACCTCGGTGCGGTGATCAAAGGCGCTGAACTTGCCGGGGAAACTGAGGGTGGCGCGGTTCTATGGATTCACGGGCCACAACCTGCTTTAGATAAGGAGCTATATATCATTGCACCGTATCTGGTGAAACCGAAATTCTACGAATTGTCGATTGAAGACAGCGTTACTGATGTCAACGAATTCTTTAAAAATCACCAGGAAATCGGACCATTCACGGCAGTCGCGAGAAACAGCTCCTTCGAAAAGGATCTCGGACGGTTTCTCCGCAAGTGGCAAGCGGATGGTGTCGACTATACGCTCAGATACGCGAGAACCTTTGATAAGCCTGGGGCCCTTGAATCATCGATATATGTTCAGGATGAAATCTCAAGACTGTATGTCGCACAGAGAGTGCGCGAACTCGTGAACAAAGGCAATCGATGGGATGCAGCTAACCTTGCAGTTTCGTACCAAGTGGTGACACCGGTTACCTCCGCGGTGGTTCTTGAAAATTCTTCTGACTACGCACGCTTTGGTTTGCACGAGCCCGCAGCAACTGATGGAAGTGATTCCATTCTTGCAAAGACCGCGCCCAAAGACGGTTTCCGTTCCTCTCGAATCAACACGGTTACTTCCGATTCAAGCGATAGACCTGCAGCTACCGCTAGCGGTGACATGATGAAAGGCTCCGATGCAAGCGCGCCGAGTCTGGTCGGGGCGACCATGGGAGGTCAGCTTGTATCGGCCTACACCGGGGATGGAACCACACTTCAGGGTGCGACAAATGGAACTATTGCTGCGCAGGGGGCAGATGCAACAACGATCATGGGATTAAATACCGCAGGCACCGTGAGAGTTAACAACCTGGCCAACCTGGAAGCATTGCTAAATATCCTTGCGAATTGCTTGCAGGTGAGTGGTATCGGATTTGGTTTAGTCATATTGACACTTGCATTTATCAAACCGACTCGATGATGCCGTCTCTGGCTTTACGCCTATCACGCTCTTCACGCGTGATATTGGGATTGTCGCTTCTCGCATTGGGTCTTGCTACACCTGGATTCCTGAATTACATGGTATCGAGCGCGCGTGATGCGAATCTGTTCAGCTAGCGTTCGTCAATGACCGGTTGTTGTTCGTCAGGAGGAGGAGGTGATGCCATGACCGAACTCAATTAACTTCGAGTACTACAGAGAATCAATCAGCGACATGAGAAGGTGACCATCCGGTCACCTTCTTGATTATTGTATTGCGACTGCGAATTAACGAACGGCTACCCACTTTTCTTTTCATGCAAATCTATCATCGCGTCAATTTCTTCATTGACGCAAATGTGGCATGTCCAGAAACGATTCATGACGGCCCATATGCCGCAGTCTTTTTTATCACAGGTGACGCGATGACATTTGAAACACTCGCGTCGAGTGGTGGCGTGAAGCTCTTCAAGGCATCGCATGCAATATTTGACTTGATCCGGTTCCATTGCTCGATTATAGCCGGTCCAACGATGTCGCGCGAGCACCGCCTGCAGGCGCACCGGAAACGGTGGCACTCTCACAATGCCAGGAAGCGATTCTGAACCTCAATACATTTATATAGCGCATGTTGGCCACTCTGCGCTCAATGGAGTGCAGTCGGTAAACGCAAGTTCTGTCTGTGTTTCCGAAGCTCAATGGAAGATATCGGGAACCTATGGTATGCCTTCCGCGTCATTTTTTGCATACAAGCTGCAGCGAATCGCGTGAAACATTACATGAGTTCTTATGAGGAGAACCGGGAGTACACTATGAAAAGGACAGCACTTTTATCGAGTCTTGTAGCAATTGGTTTGACTGCCATAAGCCTGCAGCCAGCTTCGGCGGAGAGCTTCAAAGATTTCCAACGGAGAATGCTCGGCTTTCAGGGCGGCTCTGCTGGTGACTATATGACGATCTCCAACAATATGAGAGTCGGCATAAACAATGCAGCTAATCAGATTCAATCGAGGGTGTCGTCCGGACAGTTGAGCCCTTATCAGGCTTCTGCTCTTCAAAACCAACTGTCGAACATTCAAGCTATGACGTCTCAAGCCGGTGCGGACCGTGTGTTCAGCACAGCCGAAGTTCAGAATTTGTTGGGTAACCTGCAGCAAGTTAACAGTGCGATTGAGAGTTCAAACGGCCTCGCACTCAATCCATACTTCAACGGTGGGTACGTCAACCCTGTGTTCAATAACTATGGCGCGGTCTCAACCTATCAACAGCAGTTGTTAAACCAGATCAACTCGGCTCGGGTCTCAGACGCTCAACGTCGGGCATGGTTGAATGAATACAATGGTTTTTCACCATACATCAGCCAGAGATACATGCGTGGCGACTATGGAAATAACAAGTATGTGAAGCGTATGGTCCGGTTGCAGCAACAAATTCGTGATAATCAGCGAGTAGCGCATCGCTATGACCGTAACGGCGACGGACGTGTTGACCGGAAATGGAGATAGCCTACAGGCGGACGGTTGTCTAGTGTTTAGTCGATGTCCGTTTGATAGCCAGACAGTTTGACAGAGGCGCGTTTTTCAAAGCGTGCCTCTGTTGTTTATTACCCGGTAACCGTATATGGTGGCAGGCTAGTCGCTCGCTCGTGTTCGCACTAGCTGTACACAATACCTGGTTTTACCCTTACGCAGTCAGTACTGTTCTCAATGCCCAGAGATCAGGGAAGCACTTCTTTGTCAGAGTTGAGCGCAGGTAGCCGACGCCTTCGCTTCCGCCTGTTCCCTGCTTGAAGCCGATGATGCGCTCCACCACTGTGACGTGGTGAGTTCGCCACAACATAATTAGCTCGTCGAGATCGATTAGCCTCTCCGCAAAATCGTGGAGGTCTAGATACTTGTCGGGTTCGTCATAGAGCTTCGTTAGTTCGTTAATACGAATCTCCTGGTTTGGATCCGGCGCACCAGGTTCGATATCAACGCTTCTGGGAAGGTTGAAACCTTTTCGCTCAAGGGCTCTGTAAAACAACTCGCCTAGTGATGGATCGTTAAACCGTTTCTGAAGTATTTCATAAGCCTCAGTGTCGCGGCTAAAATGCTGGAGCATTCTGGGTTCGCGCAAGCCGGCCATGAATTCTATCTCTCTAAATTGACTGGATTGAAAACCGCTTGCCGGATTCAGTAAATTTCTGAAACCAAGAAAGTCCTTGGGCGACATCGTTTCCAATATATGAATTTGATTGACCAACACGCGGAGAATCTGAACGACACGGCGCATGTAGAACGTCGCTTTTCGAGGGTTATCGTTATTGATCAGGTCAACAACAGTATCCAGTTCGTGCAAGATCAATTTAAACCAGAGCTCGTATGTCTGGTGAATTATGATGAACAGTGGTTCATCATGATGCGCTGGATCCGATTTGCAGATTTGCAGTTTCTTTAACTGTTCGACCATCAAATAACTATTGTAAGTCAGGGGCGTATGCCCGGCACCATATTCGGAACCAGCCGGTTTCGGTGCGTTATCTGAAGTCTTAGTCATTTAGTGGCGTCCTCCGCATTGTCTAATTTTTCTTTTTGGTGCCGTACCAGGTTTTCTTCGATTTCTCAACTTTCTTAGCGTCGGTTGATTGTGCTTCAGGTTGATCGCCGGATGATGAATCGGCTGCGCCTGATTTGTTCGAATGCTTTTTATCTGCTTTGCCTTTATGAGGGCGGTATGGCTGTGGTGTCATGCCACCATACAAGGGCAGGACGGAGTCTTTATCTATAGGAGTTCCTTCACAGAGTTTTATGAAATCGTGTGGATTCTTCTTGTGATAGCTATAAGCGAAGGATGACTCAAGAAGGGCTTTTTCAGCCTTTTTTACTAGAGCCTTGTACGAGATGTGGTGAGTTTCCATCCGAATTTCATTGTTGTTTACTCTAAACACCTTGAAGGCGCAGGGGTAAGCTATCAGGCTCGGGCAGGAAGCGTAGAATATGCTGCTTTCTTTCTGAATGGCGTTGACCGGTACGTGACCACTGATAACCAGTTTTACATCCGAGGAACCGGCGAGGATCTCCCGGACACTGGCACCATTGGTGATGTCATGGTCGCTGAACGGTGGACCACCATCGTAGGGGCTCGGCGGCAGTGTCGGGTGGTGGCTGAAGACAATCGTAAATTGCGAGGCGTGCGTCGCAAGATCCTTTTTCAACCATTGCAATTGCTCATCGCTCACGAAACCGCTTTTGGAATTGTACTTTGAGGTGTCCAGTCCGATGAGATGGACGTTGTCCGCCAAGTTGTATGACCAGTATGGAGCGCTTATATCGAAGTCTCGACCCTTCCAGTCGGGTCCGAACATGCGCATCTTTTCTTGTTCGCTTGATGACGTGATGTCGCATTCCCCAAGAACAAAATCCCATCTGCAATTCAGCGTTTGCATGATGTCGATAAAGAGATTCCAATTGACTTCGTCTTTACCCGGTGATTCGATCATGTCGCCCACGAAAACGACGAAATCAAGATTTAAAGAATTGATTGTCTTTACTGCGTCTTGAAGAAACAGTTGGCTTTCGTTGTACAGGTAATAAGTGTCGTCTACACCGTGTGTGAGGTGCACGTCGCTGATAACAGCGAACGAAAATGGTTTGATTGCAGTCAACGCCGCGCGAGCTTTTTGTGGAAATCCCAAAGTCGCCGCGGCGAGCATAGATCCCAAAAAATCTCGGCGGCTTATTGCAATTTTGGAGTAACCTTTTCTCTCAGTTTGCACCGTGAACGATTCCTTGTAACTGCTTCAACGGCATTGCAGACCCAATGCTTAACGTCTCTAAACAAGTCAGGAGCAGCGCAGCGATTTTCGGATCTCTCGCAGGAGCATAGTTTACTTGATTGTGCGCGTTTTTTTTGAACTGCTAATACGAGTTATTCGAGTTGGTCATGAATGTCAGGAATTACCCTGAGCCCAATCGGAAATCATGCGGTTAGAATTGGAGAATTGATTGCCGCTAAACTGGCAGTTAGGCGTTGGAGTGCAACATCATTCTTTGAGGTAGTCGTTTTGTCAAAAATAGCGGTCGCTGCACTTTTTGCTTCAGTAATAGCTTTCGGTCCGGCTCTAAATGCTGATGCTCAAAAGGGAGTCGGTGTAAAAGTTCACGATGGTATCACTGTCAAAGACACCAAGAAGGCTAAGCTCGAAGCGAACACGTATCTTAACGAGGCAGATAAGCTCCGGGTGGCGAATCAGCTGGATCAAGCGGTCCAAAAGTATCAGAAGGCTATGCGGACTTACCCGATGGAAGCCGATATATACAAAAACCTTGGCGGTACTTATGCGCAAATGGGCAAGTTTCAAGATGCTGAAACTACGCTGAAGCAAGGTACCAAACTGTTTCCTAAAGAGTGGTTGATGTGGAACAACTATGCAGTTGTTCTTTTGAACCTCAACAAGAAGGAAGAGTGTAAAGCGGCTATCAAACAGGCTATGGCGTGCCATCCTCCCGCAGATAAAATCGAGGAGATGAACATAACCTTGAAAACACTGGAAGGCACGAAGAGCAAAACTGCGACGAAATAGTCGCACCTGCTTCAGTTTCGTCTTGTGAAGCGAGCGCTAATTTGTGAGTTAGCGCTCCAGAAGTTGCATAATCTCGAGCCGAGCATTGCGGTCTTCTTTCAAAAGACCGCGTGTCGTCATTGTCGTGGTCATGCTGCCGGGCTTCTTAATGCCTCGGATCGACATACACAGATGCTCGGCATTCAGGATTACGAGCACACCCTGTGGTTGCAAAGCCTCAACCATTGCATCAGCGATCTCCGCTGTCATGCGCTCCTGAACCTGCAAACGGCGGGCTGCCAACTCCACTACTCTAGCAATCTTCGATAGACCGGTTATGCGACCATCCTTTGGAATGTAGGCTACATCCGCTTTCCCGACGAAGGGAACCATGTGATGTTCGCATACGGTCGCAAACGGGATGCCTTTGACGATTACCGGATCTTCGCTGCCCTCTTCGAATTCGCATGTCACTTCCGATGCCGGATTGATGCCGGTTCCGTACAAAAGCTCACGGTACATGCGTGCCACGCGTGAAGGTGTGTCCAGCAGTCCCGGACGATTGACATCCTCGCCGACTGCCTCAAGTATTAGTTTGACTCCCAGAGCCATTTTTTCCATATCTGGTAACTGCTGCGTCTTCGGTAGCTCATTTTTGCCCGGAATCGGCGCACCGGAAGAGTTTGGAGCGAACGAGATGCAGGTGTTTATGCGCTTGTGACCCTCGCGAGTCGCAGAGTGCTTGGCTTCTGAAAAGATAGTAGAGTCTGGAATTTTGTTCATTTGTAGGCTCCTGGTGGCTTAGTAACCACACGGACAGTTTATCCCTTCTTGGCATCAAAAAAAATTGGATTCGTCGAACTTCATATCAACTGTTAAGCAATTTCACGCATATCGATTGCATGTTCGGTCGATGCTTAGCAGATTTTAAGCGGTCCTTGGATCATGTCCACGTAAAGTCGCGCTTTTGATCAACGATCCGCTCGAATAGCTTTCTCTCATCCTCACAAAAATCGCGCCGCCTCTAGGTATACTGAATACGCCCTTACATGGGCAGGCACTAGGTTGTGTGCGGATAGATATTTCAAAGTTTAGTAAGGGGATATTGGGATGACGACTGAAACGGCTATGGAGCCTATACATGGATTGGACATTTGCGAAATTAAGGAATTGATTCCGCACCGTTATCCCTTCCTTCTTGTCGACAGAGTTACCTATGCAGAGCCAGGCGTCAAAGCAATCGGCTACAAAAATTTGACAGCGAACGAGCAATTCTTCGAGGGACATTTCCCGTTCAAACCGATTATGCCTGGAGTGCTCATGGTAGAGGCACTGGCGCAACTGGCTTGTATCGCGATTCTCTTGAAGCCCGAATATAAGGATAGCCTCGGTGTCTTCACCGGTATCGACGGATTCAAATTCAGAGCGATGGTTGAACCGGGCGATCGGCTCGATATGGAAGTCGAACTTTTGAAGATGAAGGGGCCACTCGGCAAGCTGAAAGGCATTGCCAAGGTCGGCGACAAAATTGCCTGCCAGGGTGAAATCTCTTTCTCGATTCTCGATAAGAGTAAATTGAAAACCATCAAAGCTTAAACAAACCGAGGCGCTAAACCGCCTCTACTTGCCCTTCGAAACACACTCTAGAGGAACAAAGATAATGAGCATTCATCCATCTGCCATCATCAGCGATGGCGCCCAAATTCATGAAAGCGCAGTCATAGGACCTGGAGTCGTAATCGGTCCAAACGTCAAAATCGGCAAGGGGACTAAGATTGGGCCGCATGCCATCATAGATGGTGTGACGACGATCGGAGAGGATTGCAATATCTTCGCTGGCGCGAGTATCGGTTTAGAGCCTCAAGATTTGAGCTACAAAGATGAGCCTACCGGTGTAATAATCGGCGACCGCTGCACGATTCGCGAGTATGTCACCATTCACAGAGCGACCAAGGAAGGGTTCACCACACTCGGTGACGACAGCTTCTTGATGAACTATGTTCACCTTGCTCATAACTGCCAGGTCGGTAAGCATGTGATCATGGCTAATGCCGCTTCTCTTGCCGGTTACGTGGAGGTCGGCGACTATACGGTCATGTCCGGATTCGTGATCATGCACCAGTTTATTCGCATTGGGCGATTCTGCATGTTGAGCGGCATGACCGGTTCGCGTCTGGACTTGCCGCCATTCAGCACACTCGATGGTCGTCCGGCCATGTTCCGCGGAGTTAATTCCGTCGGCATGAAGCGCGCCAGAATTGCTCCTAACGTCCGTACCGCGATCAAGGAAGCTTACCGGATTATTTATCGCTCCGGACTCAATATCTCCAATGCGCTTGCGCGCGTAGAAGAAGAAATCGAGCAGCACGATGAAGTGAAGGAAATTATCGCGTTCTTCCGCACCACCAAGCGTGGTGTCGCCGGAGCCATGGCCGAAGGCGAAGGTGAAGATGAGGAGGGTGGGATAGTGCCCAGCAAACAGCGCCGTGATTACGGAGCCCTGACCGAGAGCGGAGCGGGAGCGGTTTAGCGTTCACGAACAAAGAATTGTTCGAGCTTCCATAAGTTTTTCCGACTAAATGCTGAAGACCGGCGTCACGGCGCCGGTTTTTCTTATCCTGGAATATATTAGTCTGCACGAAACCAGTTCGATCCGGCAAGCGAGGATGGGGCTTCGGGTGGTAAAGTAAGTTCTGAGTATATGGAATCCGATACGTGACATCTGAACCGACCAACGAGGGCTCTAAAGACGCCCCAACAGGCTACGCCGCGGTCTTGCGCAACCCGCAGTTTATGTCGCTGTGGATTGCGCAAATCTTCTCTCAGTTTGCTGATCGGGCTGTTTTCGTTCTCTTCGTAGCCGTATTGACGACCATTCAGCATTCGACGATTGCCGGTCATTACGTCGGTGCTGCCCAGATTACAAGCTTCCTCTACGTAGCGTTCACCATACCCGCGATTATCTTGAGCCCTATTGCAGGCGTCTATGTCGACCGCTGGTCAAACAAAGCAGTTCTGGTCGGTTCCAACATCGCGCGCGGCGTTTTTGTCACCATGATTACTTTGTCGTTAGTGCAGAAGTCTCCAATGGCCGCACTGTCGCTGGCATTTTTGCTGTCAATCGGCAGTCAGTTCTTCGCTCCTGCCGAAGCCGCCGCGATCCCTCGGTTAGTTAAAAAGGACGATTTGTACAGCGCGAACTCACTGTTTTTCACGACTATGATGATCGCGCTCGGTTTCGGATTCGCCGTAGGCGACCCAATCATCGCCTCAAGCGGTATTGGTAAGGCACCGTATGCAGTGGCGGCTGGATTTTTCATTGCCGCCGTTTTGCTCCTATTCGTTCCCGATAGTAAAAAGAAGGTTGTTGTAGACGAAGACGAGAAAGAGCCGTGGTGGGAAGAATTGCGATTTGGTCTTGCATATATTGCGACCAGTCGAACTGTGTTTCGTGCGATCTTCAAAATCACCATTTTGTTCAGCACGATCATTACGCTGAATATCATCGCGGTCGGGCTTGCTGAGCAGGTCTTGGACTTGAAGCCGCAGCAATTCGGCTACATCGTAGCGGCCGCCGGATTGGGTATGGGTGTTGGGAATGTTCTTGTTGCGCAGTTCTGTACGCGCATGCGTCCCACCATACTTGCTTATCGTGGATTCATTTGCCTTGGGCTGTTCATGAGCGTTTTGGGCACGCTCGGTTTTGTTAAAGATCACGCGCCTGCCGTATTGCACATTCCAAACTTCACTTATCAAAACTCTCTGATTGCGGTTCCTTTATTGATAGCCATGCTGATTGGCGCTTCCTGTGCAATGGTTGCGGTGCCGACGTATGCCGCTCTGCAAGCTGCTGTGCCTGAGGATTTGCGCGGCAAAGTTTTCGGCGCTCAAAACACGGCCATGTCATTTGCATCTACAATTCCGGTCGTTCTTGTCGGCGTGGCAGCAGATAACTTGCCGGGTGGGGTTTCGACGACCTTGTTCATGATTGGCTTACCGACACTGTTTGCGGGTTGGCACTTCCTGCGCGATGAAATCAAACACTATCAGCTCGAAGCCAAAGAAGCAGAGGAAACCGCGCACGCCCATTCCAACGCCGAGACCGGCTAAAGCCTGGCTAAAACCTGCTTCGGAACGATTTTCGGATTCGGCGACTCGGACCGCGCACCTTGCCGAGGTGAGTTTGAATTCTTAAACGGAGTTTAATTTAAGGGACGTCTGAATATTTCAACGTGGTTTCAGGTCCCAGGCTGATCTCAAGACATTGTTAAGGCTGAGCGCGAAACCCTTAATGGTGCTTAAGATCTGAAAATGTATTGGTTTTAAAGCGGCATCTGTCTTTACACTATATAGGCGTGGGATAGTCCCTGTTTGCTTCGGTCATTATGCGAAATAGAATCATCTTAATAACACTGGCAGTGCTCGTCTGGGCAGGTTTGAAGACAATCGATAACCTGGTAACAGGGCCGGAGTTGCTCTTCCTGCTTGCTGGTCTTGTAGTGATGATGATCAGCCATAGCGTATGGCTCTTTGGCGCTCAGGACGAATGGCAGAAGAAAGCTCGCAGGTATGTGCGCACGACAGTGCGAAAGCAGTATCCGCGGGTCCGTAAGCTGCTGAAAAACAAAACCCGCGTTGAAGACGGTGATTGGCACCCGTGGGTGGACATCTTCATATCGGCTAAGAACGAAGGTCGGGTCATCGGAAACACCGTGAAGCGGATGTTCGAGATTGATTATGACCAGTTTTACCTCTGGGTTATTGACGATATGTCGGACGATGACATGCCGGAGGTCCTGAATGAACTGCGGAAGCAATACCCGCGCTTGCGTGTGGTCACTCGTCCTCCGGGCTCGTTCCCCGGTAAATCGGCGGCTTTGAATGACGCTCTTGCTCTTTCGAGGGGCGAGGTAGTCGCCGTATTCGATGCTGATGCTTATGTGGACCCGGACTTCTTCAAGAAAGTATTGCCTACTCTGGCTCCCGAGCATGTTGGAGCCGTACAGGCTCAAAAACGGATTTTCGAGCGGCAGACCGAGGCGCTGCCTCGATTCCAGGACGCGGAGTACGCGCTCGACACTTACTTCCAGGTCGGACGAGATTTGATTGGTGGAGCAGTCGAACTGCGTGGAAACGGTCAGCTGATCAAACGTAATGCGCTTATTGACGTAAACGGCTGGAATAACAAATCAATTACTGACGACCTCGACCTGAGTATGCGTCTGTTGATCAACAACTGGGATATTCGATTCTGTCCGCAGGCAGCGGTTTGGGAAGAAGGTGTGACGACCGTCAAGGCGTTGATGCGTCAGCGTCGCAGATGGGCTGAGGGCAGCATAAGACGCTACCTCGATTACATCTTCCCTTTGAATTCGCCTACCAGACTGTCTCTAGTCGAGCGGCTTGATACCCTGGTGTTTACTGTTTATTTCCTGGTACCCGCAGTAGTGTTTCTGGAATTCACAAATAACGTCATTCGATTTATGACCGGAACTCAGACCTATGGCAGTTTCCTGGCCCTGGGCTATTTCTTCGTGCTCCTTATCAGTCAGGTCAATCTCTTTATCGCAGTTCGTCTATATAGAGGAATGCCCCCAGTCAAGGCGTATTTTCATTCGATAGCCGTGACGCTCTATGTTTACGCGCACTGGGTGCCGTGCATCCTGGCCTCGTTCAGTCAGATTCTTTTCGGTAAGCAGGTCTCGACCTGGCATAGAACTGCGCATCACGGTCATGCAGCAGAAGAAATGGAAGTTGCTGCCTAGGTCAGGTACTGTTAAAACACAGTTGCAAAACTCTGATTGCTGCGGTTTCTTCGGCTGGTCAACCGGACTTGTGGTGGCACCTCCATTGCCATTACGGATGGTGTGACAAAGACATTTGTGAGTTTCCGAACCGGCATCATCTGCGGTATCAACTGCTATCCATAGCGATGGTGTCACTGCGGCTTCGCCGGCGGTATCACATGCTTACCTTCGACCTTGCCAAGCGAAGCCTGTCTGCTCTGATGTCTGATGTGCTTGATATCTTCTGGCGGAATTTTTAAGCCGGAAACTATCTGTTGAAAACATATTGTCATGAGGTCCGATGCGCTTTTGAGTCTCTGGTTTTTGACGACTTCGTTACAAGAGTCCAGGACGGGAAAAAATTGAAAGGTTTGGCTGCCAAGCATCTAAAACGCCCATAGGGAAGGGGCTCAGAATGTTTTAGAGCTGCGGATAATATTGCCTGCTGATTAATTTTCAAAATTCTTTTTTGCGAGTTTTCGCGAAAAAACGGAATACTTGGCATCGCCCGTGGAGTCATGAAAAGGCCGACTGTATCACTACTATGACATCCGAAAGTATGTCAGCGTGCCGCCTTGCGGACATACCACTTTGAAAGTGCATCCGAGCAAACAAACTTTTTACATGCCCGCGAAATGCTTAAATGGCAGCATTGATGAGGATTCCTGCGACATATTTGCAAAATTCAAAATAGTGAATATGGACCTATAGAAGAAAATGGGTACAATTGTTGGGTCCGGGACTGAAAGGTTCCAGCGGAAAGTTGGTCAATCCTTTACTAGATAGATGGAGAAGTGCATGTTCAAGAAGATCGCGTCCTCTTTTTTAATCGCATCGGCCCTCGTTGGCTCGATTGCAGCACCGTCACTCGCCGATGACAGCACCTTCCAGACGATCGTGTACTTCCCCGTGAGAGTACTCGGTGCTGGAGTAGGTTCCGTAGTGGGCGTTCCGCTCGGCTTCACGAAAGACGGTACACGTGGCTATATCAAAGGCACCCAATGGGTAGCCGGCAAACTCGGTAACGAAGACGGCAAATATCATCAAATCGCCGGCGGAATCCTCGGTGGTCCTTTCGGACTCGTCGGTGGTGGCGCATACGGTGTATTCGATGGCACATGGCACGGTCTCAAGACCGGTTTCGATCAACCGTTCAGCAAAGAAGCATTCACATTCAAAGACGAGTAAGTTGTAACTCGTTTACAGAATCTGCAATAAGTTAGGTTGCGCGGGTATTGATACCTTAGTAGAAACCTAATAACAGTAATTCCAGGTGGAGAGATTATGAAAAAACAGGTATTAGCAATGGCTGCGGCAGCAGCGATAGCGATGGGTTCAACCGCCCCGGCAATGGCTGGTGACTCGCCGCTCGGTCAAGTTGGTTCCTTGATGGGCTCGACTTCGGCTGTCATCGTTGACACTCCGGAAGGTGTTCTTTGGCACTCTCTTTGGAACTGCCCATACAAAACACAACGTACGTTGGCTGAGCACTTCGGTGATTCCAACGGCATGGGCCAAAACCTCGTTGGCGCAGTACTAGGTATTCCAGTCGGATTCGTCTGGGGAATTCCGTACGGCGCAATCGCTGGTATGAAGCACGGTATGACCACGGGCTGGGACAAACCTTTCAGCACCGAGTCGTATCTCGTGATGGAAGAGAAGTAAGTACAGAAAATCACACTGATGTCGGGAGAAGCCAAGCTCCCGACGTCATTTGGAGAGTGGGGGAAAAATGACAAAGAAAACTCTAGGTCAAGTTATGCTGTCGTTGACGCTCCTCGCGTCGGCTGCAGCGCCAGCGATGGCCATTGATTATGAAGCAAAACCCGTTATGTGGGTTCTGCAGGCTCCGTTCCGCACTGTTGGCGCAGTGACGGGCGCCGCTGTTTCCGGTGGCGTAAGCGGACCGATTGACGATAGTTACCATTGGTTCCTAAAAGGTACCAACCATGTTGCCGGTAAATTCGGCGATGAAGAAGGTGCTGGACAAATTGCAGCAGCTGTTCCGATCGGTGGCTCCGTAGGGATGGTATTGGGCAGCGGTCATGGCGTTTACCGCGGTTTCTTCCATGGTTGGAAGAAGGGCTGGGAAAAGCCGCTTAGCCGTTGGTCCTACATCACAATGGAAGAGAAATAAGCCACGGTCGTACACATAAGTTTCTAGGAAAGATGGTGAATAGAAATGCGTAAAAATGCACTATTGATGATGCTCATTCTAGGGCTCACAATGGGTATGGCAGCTCCGAGCTTCGCATATCCAGAGCGTCCAGAATCAGCTCGCGTGATTTATGAAATGTGGTACTTCCCATGCCGCGTAGTCAGCATGGCAGCGACCACAGTTTGGGATGTTCCCACGGCTGCGTTCCAAGATGGAATCAAGGGCGCAATCGGCGGAACCAAGATGGTGGCTCGCAACCTCGGCAAAGAAGACGGCGCGTATGAAACCGTTGCTGGCGCTCTTGTCGGAGCTCCTGTTGGATTGGTTGCTGGCGGACTCTACGGTGGACTCATCCACGGACCGACATACGGCATGTATCACGGTTTCGTCGGATACCCGAGCCCCCACAGTGGCAGCCACAGCATGATCTTCCAAGGAAAAGGCTTCGTCGTTCCTTACGACGACAACTACTAAAGCCTGCGATCGACCGACCTAGAGTAACTTGGCTCGTAACGAGGATAAGCGACACCCCAGCGGTTCGCTTATCCTTTTGTTTGCGCCATTTTGCTCTTGTTGACTGCCTGGACTGTTAATTTTGAAGAAATCGCGCATGAGCGCTTGAGTGGATGCCTGTTGAGGGCATAGTAGAGACATGATTGTGGCCGGGGAATCTTTTGAATGGAGATTGCGAGGGACCGAAGAGCCGGAGCTAAACGGATTGGTGAGCTTCTGGTTGCGGCGGGTGTAATTAGACAAGAAGTTCTCGCTGAGGCGCTGCAGATCGCCAAGAAATCGAGCACGCCGGTTGGTCGCGTTTTGCTGACCATCGGCGAGTTGAGCGAGCGCGATTTGTTGGCTGCCATCGAAATTCAGTCGATGCTTCGCGAGAATCTTATTTCTAACGAATTTGGAATCCGGGCTCTATCGATTTGTATTACCAGCAAGGTTCCTCTCGAGGAGGCTTTTCGCCGGCTCGGGTTCAAAGCGCCTGCCGAACGGGAGGTTCTTGCCACAGGCGAACTTGGGGAAATGCTCATTGCTGCCGGAATAATCACAAAGCCGGTGCTTGAAGAATGTCTGCGTCAGAGTGAGGAGAACAATCTGCCGCTCGGACGCTGTCTCGTACTGGCACGAGCTGTTTCATCCAATCTTTTGACCTCGGCTCTCACTGCGCAGGTGCTGGTGCGGGACGGCAAGATTACTTACGACCAGGCGGTCGCTGGTCTCCAGGCGGCGTACCGGAAGCAGCAAACGATCGAGGTGTCGCTTTCAGAGAGTGGCGCTCTGCGTGTCCAACAGGAAGATAAGTCGGTTAAGGTCGGAGATCTCCTCACTAAAGCTGGTTTGGTTTCCGAAAGCGATAAGGTTTCGGCAATCGAAAAAGGACTCGTCGAAAACATTCCGGTCGGCCAGGTTTTTGTCCAACTTGGAATGGTATCGCCAACGGTGCTGGATGAAGCACTGAAATTGCAGCGACAAGTCAATGAGGGCACCGTAAGTATCCTTCAAGCCGCCGAAATACTTCGGCAGGCGAATACTCGCGGCGTGCCGGTCGACGTCGTGATGAACGAGAAATCAAACAAAACTCAGGAGGCGGACAACCTCAATCGGATGATGGCGCTTATCAAGAAAGCGGAGTTGATTGGACCGACAGAAATGCAACGCGCGGAAGTGCTGGCACGCGACCTGAAGATGAGTTTGGGCGAGATTATAATTTCCAAAGACCTTATGCCAAACAAATTGATTGAAGCAACTCAACAGGCGAAGAAACTGATTGATGATGGTATCGTTTCCGAGGCGCATGGCATAAAAATCTTGATCTTTTGCAAACGTTCGGGTGTGATTTTCAACGAAGCCCTCAAATCAGTTCCTCCTGACCTTGAACATGAAGACCTTGATGATGTCGATATAAATGATGATAAGGAAGAAAACAAAGGTGGCTTCCTTGGTGGCATCTTCGGAATGTTCAAGAAAAAATAGATTATTACGCACGTACTCTGGTCTCAACTTTTGCGATGGCCGATAGCAAGCAAAACCGGTGTCCACGCTGCGGCGCTCCCAAGACAACGGATGCCACCGGAAGCTTGACACAGTGGATTGCAGTTTGTCGTTGCGATATGAAAGCGCTTGCACCGATAGATCATGCGGAGACGATGCACTTTTGCGCAACTTGCGGCAAGCGTATCAACCCTGGGCGAGCCGGCAGTCTAACTCAATGGATTTTGCGCGGGGACATCTGTAGTTGCCAGAATCCTGCGCCGACTGTTTTCGGTCAGGGAAAACTTGGTGGCCGAGGTATGATGGGGCGGCCTGCTGCCTCACAGGCGGGCGCCTCAGACGACGCAGGAATGGCGGTTGTCGGTGGTTTAGAACCGGAACCCGAGCTGGAGGTTTCCCCAGAGTCATTTCCGCGAGAAAGGTACAAGGCGCTGGAACTAATCGGCGAAGGAGGTAGCGGTCGAGTGTATCGTTGCCTGGACAGGCTTCTCGAAAACCAGGTCGCCATTAAACTTTTGCTGTCGTTGAGTAGAGAGCAGGTAATTAGCTTCCAGAAAGAGGCTAAAGCCGGCTCGGTACTCCAACATGAGGGACTGGTGTCGGTTCGGGATTTCGGTGTCACCGCCAGTGGTGCACCATTTATGGTCATGGATTTCGTGCCGGGCATAAGTCTGGACAGATACATCGAACAGGAAGGACCTCTGACCGAGATTGAAGCAGTTGATGTTTTCTCGAAGGTCGCCGATGCGTTGTCTTACGCTCACCAGAAAAATATTTTTCATCGCGATATGAAGACTTCTAACATCATAGTGTCACTGGGCAAAGATAACGAAGCAGTTGCAAATGTGATCGATTTCGGGATATCCAGTTTTTCTCAAGAGCAGACCATGGTCAGTGGCAACACTCTGACCGGCACGCCTGCATACATGCCACCGGATCAAGCAAGCGGCCTGCCATTCGACGCGCGCTCGGAGGTATACGCTCTTGGTTGTGTAATTTTCGAGGCACTGACCGGTCAGGTTCCATTCAGCGGTGATACTGCTCTTGCTACTATCGGAATGCATGCAAACAAGCCTGCTCCCAGACTTGTCGATATGGCGGAGCATATCCAGTTTTCTGAAAAATTCGAGAACATTGTCGCTCGCTGCCTTGCAAAAAATCCTGAGAATCGTTTTCAATCCATGCAAGCGCTTCGCGAGGCGCTTTTACGTGAGCCGGACGATCTGTCAGTTTCTGATGCTGGCGCAGCATCGTCACTCTTTGCCTTGCCGGAACGAGCGGAACATTTCGCAGGTGGAAGTGGTGCGGACAAAAAGGTTTTGATGATTGCGTTTGGTGTGATCGCCGTCCTAGTCCTTTTCGTCGTTGGCTTGTGCGGACTCGTTAATGTAATTGCGTCCAGGTCGCCCGAGAACGAAATGAAAATTAAGTCGTCTATGGACGACACCGATATGACAGAGTTCACCGCGGCGGTGAGGAAACACATCGACGATAGCGTTATAAATGATACGGAGCGCGTGCAGTGGAAAGGCCCTGGCGTTGTCAAAATTCGCGATGGCATTGATCAAGACATCAATTATCTTCTTACTCAAAAGGAGCAGCCGCTCAGTGTCGTCAATATGGTGGGCGGAAACTTCTCTGATGAAGCTTTAAAAAGTATCTCTCGTCTACCGCTGGCTGTCTGGTTTGTGACCGATGTTGATTTTTCGAATGTGGGCGAAATGAAAATGAATAAATTGAAGTACGCTAATTTTACTGCGTGCAAGTTTCCGCAGAATAATCCATTTAAAATGCTTGACGGTTCACCGTTGAAGTCGCTAGTGATAAGCAATTCAGTGATTGATAACAGCGCCTTTGAAACGCTTCAGCATCTCAAGCAGCTTACGCATCTGTCTTTGCACGGCTGTGCCGGCGTCACTGATGGTTGGCAAAATGGCGTTAATCTCGTCAACGCCTCCTGGCTCGCTAAGAACTTTTCCACCTATCCCGAGAAAGGGCTCAGACATCTAACGGGGCTTCCTCATCTGACAGCATTGAGTCTCAGTTCCGACTGTTTGAACGATGAGCAGTTCGATCAACTCTCCAAATTGAAGCTGGATTCATTACTACTTGTTGGTGGTAAGCGTGTCTCCAATGAGAACCTGAAGAAGCTTTCAAACTCGCCCGATCCGGACTTCAAATTGTCATTCAAGTTTGATTGCATCGATATGAAATCGTTTAGGGCATTGTCCGGACGCAAATGGAAACAACTAGGATTTTACGAAACTAACCTTCGGGATGCGGATGTAGAGCGCCTGGCAGTATTGGATTGCGACGAATTTATTTTTGACGAACCAAGCATTACGTTCTCAGGAATATCAAAGCTAATGAAGATGCGTCCTTTGAAGTTGTTATCGCTGGGCAAACTTTGCACGAATTTTAGCCGAGATCAAATGTTTGAAGTTCAGAAACTTCAACCGAATTGCGTTGTGAGATATGCAAACGAGCACGGCGACCTGGTTGAATTGCGCAACAAAGGACAGACCATGCAGCGCCTTCCCGAGTCACTGCAACAATAATGAGGACGGATTCCAGAGCCGGCGGAGATTGCGATCTAGTTGGCTGGCGCAGCCGTGTGCGTGGGTCTGGCGCCTGCAAGACAGCAGGTGGGGGCACATTGTTCTTCGACCAAGCCCATCATCCCAATAACCTTAGGAGTCGCGCCTTCGGTTTTCTCCAGTATCAGATCGCGAATCATATTGACGAAGGCTGGGTGCGTGCCGGCTGTGGCAGCTCGAATCATGTTTAAACCGATCTCTTCAGAAAGTTCTTTCGCCTGCGTATCGATGTCGAATATCACTTCGAGATGATCGCAAATAAAACCCACTGGCAGAACGACAACATCCGTATAGCCACTAGCCTTAAGTTCTTTCAAATAGTCACAGATATCTGGCACCAGCCATGGTTGCGTCGGCGGTCCTGAGCGACTCTGAAAAACCAACTCCCAATCGTCGTGATGTACTTGCTCACATATCAGGCGGCTCGTCTCTCTGAGCTGTTTCTCGTATCCGCAGCTTTCCGCCATCGATGTAGGGATGCTATGTGCGCTGAACACGACTTTAGCTTTTTCGCGTCTGTCTGTATCCAGCTGATAGAGAGCGGTCGAGAGATGGTCGACGTTGGCTGTAATAAAACCGGGGTGATTGAAAAATATACGCAGTTTTTCGATCACGGGCGCATCATCACCGACCTTCGATCGCGCCTCATCTATGTTCTCACGATACTGCCGGCAGCCGCTGTAGGAGCCGTATGCCGAGGTTATGAATGCGAGCGCTTTTTTGATACCATCGTCTCGCATCTTGCCAATCGTGTCTTCCAGCATGGGATGCCAGTTGCGATTTCCCCAGTAGACCGGCAGATCCGGACCGTTCTCTTTCAGAACCGCTTGTAATGCTGCTATGAGGTCGCGGTTGTGCTGATTGATCGGGGAAACTCCGCCGAATTGGTCGTAATGCGTCGCCACCTCGGCCATTCGCTCAGGGGGGACGTTTCGCCCTCTGAGCACATTAGTTAAAAATGGAATTACATCCTCGGGACCTTCGGGTCCGCCGAAGGATACGAATAGGATTGCGTCGTAATCGGTCACCATGAGTGCTACCTTCACCAGGGAAACTGTTGCAGCTTCTGGGTTTCTAAGCCTCCCATACTAGGCTGCTGGCGTGAACTTCGGGTGAATCGCGCTACACCTTTTTGACGAGATTCTCCCAATACTTGTCTCGAAGCGCCTTTTTGAAAATCTTACCGCTGCCAGTCTTTGGAAGTTCGTCTACGAATTCAACTGATTTTGGCGCTTTGTAGTGAGCCAGACGCTGTTTTACAAAATCGATGATATCGTCTTCGGTCGCTTCGATTTTTCCGTGCCGAACTATAACAGCTTTTATCGACTCACCCCACTTTTCATCAGGGATTCCAAAGATTGCGCACTCGAAGACTGCCGGGTGTTCGTACAAAACGTGTTCTACTTCCGTTGAGTACACGTTTTCGCCGCCGGTAATGATCATGTCCTTTTTGCGATCTACGATGTTCAAGTATCCATCATTATCTACGACGGCGAGGTCACCAGTGTAAATCCAACCGTTTTTGATCGTGTCGGCGGTGATTTCCGGCTTGTTCCAATAGCCCTTCGTGACATTCGGACCTCGCGCAATAATTTCACCGACGTCTTCGCTGTTGCGCCTTACGTCCTTGCCGTCCGGATCTACGACTCTCACATCCACGCCTATGAAGGGGCGTCCCGTCTTCGCCTTTAATTCGAGCAACTTATGTTCGGGCAAATTCTTATGGCTGTCCATCGGAAGAGAGATAGTTAAAAACGGGCTGGTCTCTGTCATTCCATAGAACTGCGCATAATCACAACGAAACACTTCAGCGACCTGACGCACCAGTTCTGGTGCCACTGGCGAACCGGCGGTGAGAATATACCTTAAACTGTTGTATGTGTACTCCCAGACGTTGTGAGCTTCTAGCAATGTATTCAGCATCGTGGGTACAAGAGCCGTCATGGTCACGTTCTCGCGCTCAATAGCCTGCATGACTTCGGTAGGCTTGAACTGGGGCAGAAAAACGTGCTTCCCTCCAGCCCAGGTGATAGCCCATATCGCCCAGGCGTCGACAAGGTGAAACATCGGGGCTACGTGCAACCAGACGTCCGAATCCCTGATGTTCAGTTCCGATACTGCTCCAAGCGCGTTGAACGCCGCATTCATCTGGGTCAGCATGACTCCTTTGGCTGTTCCTGTGGTGCCACTTGTGTAGTACAACTGCGCAAGGTCATCACTGGTGGCAACAGGTTCTGGCAACGAAGCGCCCCATTTTGACATCAAGAACGGCTCATACTTTTGCGAGTCGGTCGACAGTGCTGGCGGTGCTCCGGCACCCAGCCATAAAATCTGCTTGACAGTCGGGGCACCGGCATCGAAGACCGCTTTGATCTGCTGGCCGAATTCAGTGTGACCCACGAAAATCTTGGCATCGGAGTCTTTAAGAATGGCCCGTATCTCTTCTGTTTTCAATCTGTAATTCAAAGGGTTTAAAACTGCTGCCATAAAGGACGCGGCATAGTAGAGTTCCAAGTATTCGTGGCAGTTCAACGTCATGCAGGCGATTACATCGCCCTTCTTCACACCAGCCTCAGATAGAGCTGCGATCAGAGCTGCGACACGTTTGCCAAGCTCTTCGTAGTTCATTTTCTTTTGACCGTCTGCGATAGCTTCGCGTTCCGGCCAGAGCGCGACGGCGCGCATCAACGATTGGTTTAGATGCATGAGTTGTCAATGTCCGATTGAAGGGCGTAGAAAGGGAATTTTAGACTTAATGCAGTCTGTTTGTTCGCGGATTGAAGAAAGTCATTAGTATTTAATGATCATTGCCAGCCGTGCGGTTTTCAGCTGGTATCCTATGCAGATACCGCGATTCACGCCCCGCCGGGCGACTCGAGCGGATCGTCAGCTTAGGCTGCGCGATTAGTATTACAACGGGTAGAAGGTGTTCGAAAATGAGTCAAGTAAAAGAGAAAATGTATAACGGAATCAAAGTCCCGGAAGGCGAGATCGTCAAATTCCAAGACGGCAAACCGGTCGTTCCGGCAAAGCCGATTATTCCGTTTATCGAAGGCGACGGCACCGGCCGCGACATCTGGAAAGCTTCGAAACTGGTATTTGATGCAGCCGTGAAAAAAGCATACAAAGGCGAGCGCGAAATCGCTTGGTTTGAAGTTCTTGCTGGCGAGAAAGCATTCGACCAAACTAAAGATTGGCTTCCGCAAGACACCATCGCAGCCCTCAAAGAATTCGGCGTTGCCATCAAAGGACCGCTCACGACACCCGTTGGTGGTGGCATTCGTAGTTTGAACGTTTCGCTCCGTCAAATTTTCGATCTCTATGCTTGCGTCCGTCCAGTCAAATGGTATACCGGTGTGCCATCGCCCGTGACATCACCTGAAAAACTAGATGTCGTCATCTTCCGCGAAAACACCGAAGACGTATACGCGGGAATCGAGTATCCATCGGGTTCTCCTGAAGCTAAGAAAATAATCGAAGCAATCGAAAGCGTTAGTCCGGACAAAAAGATTCGTCCGGACTCCGGCATCGGTATCAAGCCGGTTTCAAAAACCGGTTCGCAACGACTCGTTCGTCGCGCTATCGAGTACGCAATCGAACACAACAAACCATCAGTGACCTTGATGCACAAAGGAAACATCATGAAGTTCACCGAAGGCGCATTCAAGGATTGGGGCTACGAAGTAGCGGAGAAAGAATTCGGCGATAAGACCATCTCCGAGGAAAAGCTCTGGGCTGAACACGACGGCAAAATGCCTGCCGGCAAGGTTCTTATCAAAGACCGGATCGCCGATTCGATGTTCCAACAAATCTTGTTGAGACCTGATGAGTACTCAGTAATCGCAACCACTAACTTGAACGGTGACTATCTTTCCGATGCTTGCGCTGCTCAAGTCGGCGGGCTCGGAATCGCTCCTGGTGCCAACATCGGTGACAATTGCGCAATCTTCGAAGCTACCCACGGTACCGCTCCGAAGTACGCAGACAAAGACGTAATCAATCCAGGTTCCGTAATTCTGTCAGGCGTCATGATGTTTGAGTTCCTCGGCTGGACCGAAGCCTCTGAGATGATCAAAGCGGCTCTCGCGAAGACCATCCAACAGAAGAAAGTAACGTACGACATGGAACGTTTGATGACCGGAGCAACCAAAGTAAAAACTTCGGAATTTGCTCAGCACATCATCGAAAACATGTAATCAGGTTTAATTACTTGATTGCTCGAAGCATCGAGAAATCACAGTGAAAGCAAACCTACGAGAGGGCGGCCGATGGTCGCCCTTTTGCTTTTGGATTTGCAACATCAGTGAACTTTTGCGCTACTTTGTTGATACTAGTGAGCTACTGCGAATCCCGTCACCGGAGTTGATATGAAGAGAGCTGTTGGATCTATTCTCGCCTTGTCGTTTATCTTGTGCGGCTGTGCGAGCCAGAAGACTCCCGAGCATCTGAGCTCACAAGCTGATACGAATATCGCTGCCGGCAAGTACAGAAAAGCGCTCGCTCAATATAATGAAGCAATTGCGGTCAGTGATAAAGACTCAGCACTCTTCGCCAAGCGAGCCACGGTGAAGTCTCTATTGATGGACTACGATTCCGCTCTTGTGGACTACAATCGGGCGATCGTGTTGCGACCGAGTGTTGGTTGGTATTACTCGAAGCGCGCAATGGTGCTGGGCGAATTAAACAGACCACAGGACGCGATCGTCAGTGCAAATCGGGCACTGGAGCTGGAGGGAAATGATCCTCAGACTCTTGCTTATCGTGCAAATGCCTATGCGCAAATGGGTCAGTACGATCGCGGACTCGCTGATGCGCTTCAAGCCAAACATGGCGGTGACCTTGTCTACACATACAAAGTTTTGGGAACTTGCTACATCCATTTAGGAAAACCGGACGAAGCCATCGACTGCCTGCAGAAAGCTATCGATCTCAATCAGAAGGAACCGAGCTTATTGTGCTTGAAAGCCGAAGCCGAGATGCAAAAGCTGGATTTGAAGCAGGCGATAAACACAGCAAAGCGTGCTCAAGCTCTGAACCCGAATGCAATCGAGCCATATTCGTGTCTTGCCCGGGCCTATTTGCTCTCTGGCGATTTCTCCAGAGCCAAAGAGAACATCGATAGAGTTTCTGCGCAGTCGGAAAGGGACGGCAAAGCGCTGCGAACTGTTTACCTCATGGCTTCGAATGAGATGGAGAAGGCCCTTGCTTCAGCACTTGCGGTGGTCGAGGACCGACCTACGCCGGAGTCAAAGCAGACTCTGGCCGAAGCGTATATATTCAATGGGCGAGCTAAAGAAGCGTTGGATATCTGTGATGGACTCGCAAAAGAGCATCCGAAGCTGGCCTCGATTCAACGTGGACGAGCGATGGCGTTGCTGGCTTTAAATCGCAACCAAGAAGCGCGCGATGCAGCGTCCCAATCAATCGCGATGCTGAGCTACAACCCTATCGCGTTTCGACTTAGAGCAGAGGCGCTTCAACGCATGGGCAACAGCGTCGATGCTCATGCCGACCGCTTGATGGCCGAAAGGCTGGGATATGCAAATAGCTTGCCGCAGGAGAGAATCCTGACGAGTTTGAAGAGCACAATCGCTAATAGACGAGAGGATGCCGGTGCGCTGTAAAGATGCTCTGCGTCAGGCAGGAGGTTTCTGGGAATAAAACCTTAGCGACTGCGTCCTCACTGGAGTCATGGCTTTTCGCCGAATCAAACGTTGCTTGAAACTAACAATCCTGATAGTCCCGAAACGTGCGACAAGTGCGGGAAATCGCGCTCGTTGGGGAACGGCTCGCTGACGCAGTGGATTGTCGCTTGCCAATGTTTTGAAAATTCTTCCTCCATTCCGACGCTTGGCACCGTCACCAAACTTTGTTCAACTTGCGGAAAGGCAGTTTCGGAAGGGCGGCAAGGTTCGATGACGCAATGGATCTTTCGTATCGACACATGTCAGTGCGCAAATCCCACCGTTATCTTTGGTAAGGCTTCCGGAATTCCGTCTGTCAGCGCTTTCGACCTGCCGGGGGTGGAATCGGCAGCGCGATATGGGGAGTTGAATTCAGTCATCACCGGCGGTGTCGTATTGAATGACGAGCCGGCCCTCGAGGTTGACCCTGATAAATTTCCGTCGGACCGATACAAAGCCCTAGAGCTTCTTGGAGAAGGGATGAACGGAATTGTTTTCCGCGCACACGATACCCTCCTGGCAAGAACTGTTGCGATCAAATCCGTACGCGTATCCACCAGATTGACAGCTGAACAGGTATTGCAATTTCAACGGGAAGCTAAAGCGACGAGCCAATTGGAGCACCGTAATCTAATTCAGGTTTTTGATTTTGGTATTACTACCGGCGGTGTCCCCTTTCTGGTGATGGAATTCTTCCGAGGATACACGCTGACTTCGCTGATCGAACGCGAAAAATGCTTGCCTGTCATATTAGCCGTTCAGCTTCTGATTGAAATTTGCCGGGGGATCGAACATGCGCATCAACGTGGTGTCATGCACCGCGATCTCAAGTCGAACAACATCTTGCTTTTACCTCCCGACCACGACGATTATTGGAGTTGTAAAATAATTGATTTTGGACTAGCCGCTTTACCGGCAACTTCCCTCGACTCTGCTGATAGACGTGAGAGCGCGATGATCGGCTCCCCCGCCTATATGTCGCCTGAGCAGGTTCGAGGATACTCTATTGATTATCGCAGCGATATTTATGCTCTCGGTTGCATTCTTTTTGAAATGCTCACCGGCGAGGTTCCTTTCGTCGGTGATTCAGCTCTTGCCACTATGATGATGCACATTGACCAGGTGCCACCGCTGGTAAGTGATCGTAAGACCGGCTTGCTATGCGGAGAAACTATCGATGCAATAGTTTCTAAAACTCTTCAAAAGAATGCAGCGGACCGGTTTGAATCGGTTACTGAACTAAAAGAGGAACTCAAGAATTTGCTGGTCCAGATAGAGTCAGAGGAGAGTTCAAAACTCGCTACAGTTGAATCGGAACCAATAATCGCAGGATTGAAATCGAACGAAAGGCGCAAACCTAAGTTCGTTTATTCTCTCCTGTTTGGTTGCGTAAGCATAGTCTTGCTGGCGGTTCTTGGTCTCAATGCCATACGATTGAGACCAGCTCCAAAACCTGAACCAAATATGACTGCCACTATGCACAGTGATAAAGACTTCTTCGGACTTCCTCCGGTACCGGAAGATGAATTGAAAGCTCACAGCTATCCCATGACTCCTCGCGATAGGCATCAAGCGGGACTTATTGAACAGGACAACCTCTACCTGTCGAAAAACCAAAACCTCTACATCAAGGGCTATACGCTAAGAGGTGGTGCGGACGCAGATGACGAGTCGTTAAGTGTCTTGGAAGACCCGGGTAAATTCCCTGAGGTGGAGGAACTCGTGATGAGGGGAACCAGCTTTCATGGACCCGGATTGCGCTTCCTAAGCAACCGGCGAATCAAATATGTCGACCTTTCTGAGAACCAATTGTCACTATCAGCGATACCACTACTTGCGAAGTTACCTGAACTGACTCGTGCCTCACTCAATCATTGCGTTATTGCTGATGGAAGTGATTTCACACCACTTGCAGGCTGCAAAAAACTACAGGAACTTTCAGTAAGTGACTCCAAGTTGAGCGATCGTATGGTAGAGCAACTGTGTAAGACAAAATCGCTGCTCAGCCTCAATTTGGCTGAAAATCCAGGCGTTTCAGATTCAGTTGTACCGGACTTGTGTTCACTGCCCAGTCTCGGCAGTTTAGACATCGGCGATACATCTATTAGCAGCAGAGGCTTCCTTCAACTAACAAGGAAAGGGTCGCTTCTCATGCTGAACGGAAATACTATTCCGCTGTCTGATGGAGAGCTTCTTCAATTAATCGATATCTTGAATACGAAAAACATGCAGTCGCTGTCGATCAATTGCAATCTGATAAGCGATGACGCTGCGCTCAAGCTACTGTCTGTGCGATCATCCTGCGCCGCGCTCGACCTGCGAGGTGGACGTAATTTCAAGGGAGGCACGCGCGCAAAGTTAAAGTCGGTTTGGCCATCCTGTTTCGATTTTGATGACACTCTCTCCCCGAGGACGGGTCGTGACTGAGGTTTTCAATTTACTTGTTGAGATTCGGCCAGCTCATAATCTCTTGATCGCTAATATTTGCGAATGGATCAAAGTTAGGACTTGCCGGTGTCAGTTTTTGTTTTTGCAATTTCGGATCTGCCAGAGACATGGCAACGGCATCCAGTTCTACCGGCTTGATGGCAGGCAGTACCACACCGGATACGTCCGTCTTAATCTGTTGCAATTCGAGAAGTCTGGCCTTGGCTCGCGCAATCTGTTTTTCTCTTAGAGCTTTGAGTTTAGCCGCTTTTGCATCAAGCTCTCTTTTCTTTTGCGCAAGCAGAAGTGCTTCAGTTTGTTTCTTGATGATTTCTTCCTGGGCTGCTTTCTCAAGCATAGCTTTGCGGGCGCGATATGCGCGGATGTATGCGAGAATCTTTCCGTAGTTCCAGGTCATGCGAAAATTCCAGCCTGTTACCTTCGACTCTGCGGGAAATTCCAGTATGCGAGAATGATTCAAGGTCTGAATGGTTTTGAGAAGTGCTTTGTTCAAGACACCATCACCGGTGCTTGCATAAATGTGTCCGCGCAGATTCCCGCGTCGGTCGATGCTGAAAATACAAGCGGCCCGACCAGTCACCTGATTTTTAGCGTCTTGTCCCAGATACGCGGTCAAGACGTGCTGGAATGAGCGGGTAAAGCGAGCTATCCAGGCGTCCCACGCTGGTGTGTTTTCTGGAGATTGGCGAAACTTTGTCAGTCCATCGGAATGGCTTGCCCATTTTGAAGCATAGATTCCTTTGCTCTTGTCCACAAGATCCATCATGTCTTCCATCGGCATTGAATTGGCCGCCCAGCTTTTGTACGTTTTCTTTCCTTGCATCTCTTTTGCTTTGTCTACACCCTGGCGAACCATGTTGCGACCTTGCTTCCAGATATCGTCCATCGACCCGAAAAATACCGGCGGCGGCATTTCGATGTCACCAGAGGTGGTGACCTTGGCCGTCGGCTTTTCTTTGCTGAACATTTGCCCGAAACTGTTTCCCAACATGCCGAACCAATCGGTCTTTGGCGTGACCACAGAGGGAACTTTGGGAAGTCGCTCTCCGTCACTTTCTGCAACTTGCTTAGCCAGGCTGGTGAGCACCTCCGGCGGGCAAAGTCGAGCGGCCCACTCCAACTGATCTAGAGCACCTGCATCATCACCAATGTGTTGTTTGAGTAGACCAAGATAGTAATGTGAAATTCCGTCACCTGGATTTTTCTCTAAATCATCTTGCAAAAGAGCTGCTGCCTTTTCGACGTTGCCGGCCTTATACTCTTTTATTGCTTGTTTAATTATGGGATTTGAAGCCGCTCCCGATAAGAGTTCCGCCTCATTATCCGCTGCGAAACATCGTTGTTCACTAAGTGCGAACTGTCCGCACAGTAGAATGCTGATTGTGAACGCGATAGACTTTGTTCGGATAGACAACATCTGTTTTTCTAACTATGACCGCGAATTACGCCGAGCTCCTGCAGCGCGTCGTCGACGCTGATACCACTCTGTTGGCTGTAGTTGAATGCTATAAACGCTTGCTCTGTTCCGAGGATTCGCTCTCTGACAAGTGAGTAGCAGCGCAATGCCGATTTTAACGTTGATTCGTCTATGCAGCCGGCGACAAGCAGCATTCGACCAAGGATTTGCGGATTGTCCACGCTAACTTCGATGGCGCGCTTTATGTCATCATCGCTAACTACACCTACCAAAGTCAGGAACTGACTTAAGGAAACTGATACCGGTGGCAGTGGCATCTCCTCTTCGGAAGCTTTTCTCGCCGTACCACCGGCGCCGTAGTGGTCAATTTCTGTTAAACGACTTGCTGCCCACAGAGGAGTAATCTCCCCGGAGGAGACCGAACGCTGGTAGTTAAGTGCTGCGTCCAGAACGTCCTTACTGATGTATTGAAGTTCGACGAGAACTTGCCCAATAGGTTTTTTATTCAACAAACCAACTTCTACTGCGTACATCAAATCTGATTCGCTCATCAGACCGGCCAGTACGAGCAATTCCCCAAGGCGAATGGTGTGACGAGCCGGAAGGCGATAATAACCGCGTTCGATTAGCGGCAGTTCGACCGCGACCTGCCGTTCCTTCGCTGCACGCAAACCCTGGATCGCTTGTTCCTTGGTGACCTTTCCATCACGAATTAAAATCTGAGCATTCAAAGCGGACGACAACAGGGCTTCCGATAGCACCAGATTCAGTACCAGAAGTCGGCCGAACGGGACACCGGAAGAACGGCTTTTCATAAGAGCATCTTGCAGTTGTTCGTTTGTCACATATCCGGCTTCGATCAACAACTCACCGAGCTTGTTGGTACTAACTTCTCCAGGGCGTGACCAGCCGATCTGTTCAAGGGCTTGCTCCAGACTCAGTTTGGTCCTCAGCAGAATCGCCGCTACCTGTTTTGCCGCCACCTGATCTATCAGATTGTCTTTGAGCAACGACTGCAATTGCACAGCTGCCTGTAGATTTTCTTCCGTGACAAAGGATGACATAATGAGAACGCGACCCACGGGAAGACCCACTTCTCGTGCCAGGTTCAGCGCCTGAGTCAGATCTTGACCGGAAATCATTCCGATATCGATCAGCACTTGCCCGAGTCTATGATCCGCTTTAACGTCTTTTTCGTCTAGCTTTGGGTTGTCTACCACGATATGCTTCCTGAGTTAATTCTGCTTGCTCGTCGACAAAGTCGGATTCTCTTCGAGACCCGGTAAGGTGATTATTCCACTCCCGGTGAGTTTATCGATTTCCTCCGGACCATAACCGGCATTTTTAAGGAAACTCAGGAGGTCACTCAGGCGACGGTCTTCAGATTCAGGCGCATGATTCTTGCGCAATTGCCTGTCTACCGGCATGAGGATCTGGGGGACGTTGCCGAGGACAGGGTGATGGAGCCCGCCAAGCATTCCTCGTTCCGCAAGTGGATAGGTTTCAAACGTCTCATTGAGAGTCTTAACAGGCGAGACGCAGCAGTTTGTGCCGTCGAAAATCCGAGTCCAATCTGCCAGCGTTTTAGCCTTTATCTCTTCGGCGATCGTCTCCTTAAGGGTGTCTTCCTTAGTCGGATCGTCTATAAGTGGTTCGATGTCTGGTCTGTTTATGGTTTGACAAAAGACTTTCCAAAATGGTCGCTCCAGGCTGGCTACGGCCAGGAATCTACCGTCTTTGCACTCGTATGTGTTGTAGTTTGGAAGTTCCCGGGGATAAGCGAAGCCACCCTCATCCGGTGTTTTCCTGGTGTATAGAACCATTGAGCCGAGTACATTCAGGGACGATAATGAAGCGTCAAACATGCTTATGTCCAGCTGCTTTCCGCCGCCGCCGTTCTGTCGCTCCAACAGTGCACCGAGGACGGAAAGTGCTCCCAGGGTGCCCGACATATAATCTGAAATCGGAATGGAAGGGAGGACCGGACGCTCATTCTCTCGGCGATTCAGGCTTAATAAACCTGTTTCCGCAATTAAGTTTAAATCGTGAACCGGTTCGTCTTTTCGGTCTGAGTCCTGACCGTGACCGGTCACGGAAATATATATCAGTTCCGGGTTAATTGTGGAGAGTGTTTTATAACCGAGCCCGAGTCGGTCCATCACCCCGGTTCGGAAGTTCTCTATAACGACGTCGCACTGCGGAATCAGCTTCTTTATCAATGTAAGTCCAGGTTCGGTCTTGAGGTCGACCTTAATTCGAGATTTGTCGCGCTGAATGCTCCAGTAGAACAAACTTTCGCCATCAACAATCGGCGGCAGTTTATGGGCTAACCCAGGGGTGTGTGATTCTACTCGTATAACTGTGGCGCCCATGTCGCTTAGAGTGGCGGTGCAGAGTTCGCCGGGCAACATATGCGTGAAATCGAGGATTGTAATTCCGGTTAGAGGTGGCATGTTCGATGATTCCTGAGACCAAACGTACAGAATACCTCAAGCAAACTCTATAGACACTGGAATTCCTTCAAAGTTATGTATTGCTGCAACGACTTGCAATTTCTGAGCGAACGCTTTTGTTGTGTCGCTGGGGAGTTCTATAATGAGAGCAGTGTCTTCGATGCTGAAGGACTCAATGCTTGCGGTCCTAAAAACAATTTTGCAATCTGAACCATTCAATGTCAGCTCAAAACCATTCAAAACCCTCTCCATAAGCTGTTTCTTCAGCGGGTCAATAACTGAGACGGGCAGGCAAACCGATGCGCGGGTCATGAAATACCACTCAGCGGTTGGACAAGATATGGCGCCAAGAGAGTCACAAGCAGATGAATCTGATTGCTGCAACAAAGTCTTTGTACTTTGATCTTCGAGATACGATTGACGGTTTAAATCTAGAATCAACAGTTGACCCGAACCTTTGCGAGCGATGCTGAAGAAGTGGTCTGGTTGTGAGCGTTTCAGAAGATCCAGCTCGTCGAGCGTTAGCCCGACAACTTGTAGAAACGCCACTGTCCCGTTTGCTGTTTTGATCGATCGAAGCTCTGGGTCTTCGACAATAGCGAACGCATGAATGGCTGTGCCAGAACCGGGCGCTATGGGATTGTCCAGCGGTAGTGCTGTACCCGGTTTAAGTACAGTATCCATTTGGAATACGGCACGGGCTAAATCGTTGAGTAAATCGCAAGGCCATGTAGCTGCGCTTTTGGAATCTTCATCGACACGCAAGCGAAGTGTAAGCTCGAATCCGTAACCGCTTAAACCAGGGGCTTCTGACTCTTTTTCGTTCAAGTCGCTGAAACCATAAGAAACGTAGAGCCAGTGAGGATGTTCGCTCGTTGATGAGTAAACGCCGATACCTTCGAGTAAATTGTCCGAGCCCCTGGTGAAACCGTTGTTTGCGTCGAAATACGCGACTTGGTGGTTCCCGTACCGTTTGTTCAAGGCTGTGGTGATTGCTGCGAAGCCGGTCGCTTCGTCTCGTTTTATCGGCATTGTGCATACATCCGTTGACCTGCGGCATCTTATCACGGCGGCGCCTTTGCCTGCTCATTGTCTAAATGCGTGATATGACATATAGTAGCAGTGCTCCAGTAGCGACATTTACTAGCACTAAAAGGTCGACCAGTGTCGTCAGTAAGAGTTCTTGCCATCGGGTTTGGTATCGCGATTTTCGTCGTTGGTACGGCTCCTGATGTGCTGGCTGAGAAGAATCCGGACAGCGCTGACGTGAGCGGGGACGTCGCGGTTACGTCCGACGAGAAGACCGATCTGCGTAAACTCAGCGACCCTGTTAGAAGTAGCACCGATGGTGGTGCTCTGTCCGATGGCGACCAGCAGGACAAGGACCTTGCGCAAGTCACCAGGGCTATCGAATCAAGCGACAAAGAGGTCTCCGCCGGCAAGCTCGACAAAGCCGTCATAATGTTAATCAGCGCACTGAAAGATTTTGGCGAAAATCCCCAACTGCGCGAACGACTTTCACGCGTTTACTACATGCAAGGAAAGGTCGATGATGCGATATCCGAGTTGGAAGTCGCGGTGTCGTTGGACCCTACTAACTTCGACTATCACGCAGGTGTTGCCTGGTTATACTCGATTGCCGGGAAATATTCCGAATCGGTAAAATACGCGAAGCAGGCGATAGTGTTGGACTCAACAAGAGCCTATCCGCTCGTGGTCATGGGCTTCTCGCTCGCTTGCATGGGCAAGCGTTCACAGGCTGCGGAACTCTTAAAGAAGGCGATAGCGATTGAGCCTGAGAATGCGACAGCCTACTTGTATCTTGCGGATGTTTTGCTCGCTGATGGTGATTATAAGCAGGCATTGCCGCTGTATCAGAAGAGTCTGAAGTTAGACTCGCGGACCTCCAGCGCGTTTGTCGGTCTGGGAGACTGTTTTCAGAAGCTCGGGCACCATAAGGAGGCAATTGCAGCATACACGAAAGCTGTCGATTTGGCTCCCCAGGACGCGACTGCTCGCGGGCACCTCGGATTTGCTCTTTCGCAGTCCGGCGATGTAATGGGTTCCATGCGTCAGGGGTTCGCAGCAAATTCCATTCGGATTGGGCAATATTGGGGCAAGTTCATGGGAATGTTTGTTGCCGTTTGGGCAGGAATATTCATTTTCTTTGGTACCATATTTGGTGCTATGTTCATGAGCTCGCGCTTTCATCCTTTGGCCGGAGAGCAGGTTCTGAACGAGTTCTTGCTGGTCTTCTATCGAGATCGTCCTGGGCGTTTCGTAATTACCGACAGGCGGCTGGTGTTTATTCCCGAGCTGGTTTCACGCTGGTTCGGTGCGACTCGCGTCAGTATTCAGAGAGAGCAGATCCTTGCGAGCCGCATGGACAAGGCTCAGGACATCACGGTCCTCGTGCTCACCACCACAAGCGGTGCTGATCTGTCATTCAGAATCCCTGCGCCGATAGCCGAGCCATTGCGAAACGTGTTGAGTGAGCAAGGTTTGTTCGGTGAAGGGCTACAATCACTCGAGGCAACTGGCGCGAATAGAGCACTCGTTATTGATGGCGTGGGGGATGCTAATCAGGGGTCTGGTCGCGTAGGTTCGTCATCCGGCGATGCGAAAGCGAATTCAATAAAACCGCAAGATATATCACAGGAAGTATCGCAAGAACTGCCGAATTCATTCATTGCAGCAAGTTTTGATTTTCGAACGCCGGAAGCGGCAGAAGAAACAGATAATGCTTCTACATTGAAGTTATCTGCAATCGAGCCAGGCGGCGCCGCTGTGGAGGAATCGATAGCTGCTTTAGAACGGCCTAAGTCATTTGAGCGGCAAGGTGGGCCTAGAGTCCCTCAGCCAAAGGAAGGCAAAAATGCTGCTCCGAAAGCGAAGCAGAAAAAATCGCAGCCAGGTAAACCCTCAGATAGCGACGTTTTAAAGGGGGGGCAGACGTCGTCTGCCAGACCTGCTCACAATCGCAGGGCTGAAGACAAGCCTGCGCACAATCGGCGCGCCGAGGACAAAAAGGGCGACGAGAGCCAATAAGGTTTCTACCTTCCGACATCACTGAACATAACTCTCGTTACATTTTTGCGAATTGCTTCTTGCATCGCCTTCTGGGCATTTGAAACTACTGATTCAAGATCCTTCGCGTCCGTTGGAACGTTGGCTATGCCAAAGAAAAATGATGGTCGTGTTTGTGCCAGTTCCGGTGCGAATTTGGACAGATTGGTTGTAATCTTGTCGACGAGTGTTGCTGCCTGGCCGCTGTTCGAGTTAGGCAAAATCAGCGCATATCCCTTTTCGCCAAAGTGACCGAAGATGTCTACATCATGTTTGATTTTGCCAATCGCCGAGGTCGTCAGGGAGACGATCTTCGACGCCTGCATAGTCGGTCGCTCTTTGGTCTGTAGTTTCATGCAAAAGACCATTAGAGAAAAAGTGGTGCCGAATCGGAAAGATCTGGCAAATTCACGCTCGAGAAAAAATTGAACTGCTTCGAAGGTGAGAATACCCGTCTCCGTATTCGTCAAAGCCGCCATCACCTGTTTAGGAGTGACCCTGTTGTAGAAAACTTCCGAGGTCTGTATGCCAACATGAACTGTGTCCACATCCAGCGTTGTGGTGGCGTTTGACATAAACGCCTGCACCGCAGGTGATGGCAGGTTGTCGCCGCCTCCTACACCGCCGCCGCCTGCACCGAACATCGCCGATGGTGGCAAAAGTGGTGCCGAACTTTGCTGCGGTTGTGCTTGCTGAGCGCCCCAACTACCAGCCTGTGCCGCGGGTGGAGCTTTAGTCGTGAATGTTCCACTGGTGGCTTGTGGGTTGGTTGGAAATGTTCCACTCGTACCTTGATTGGTGGTAAACGAACCGCTTGTGCTTTGCGGGGGAAGCTGGTTTTGCTGACCATTAGCATTGAACTGATTCTGCTGGAACTGTGCTACCGAATTTTGCATATGTGGCGGGATGCTATTGCCGCTGTTAGCCTGCTGCTGGTTGCCTGTGGTGCTCAGCGGATCTGGGCGACCAAGTCTGTCGTTGCTGTTTTGTTCCAGATAGAAGCTGCCTGTGATTTGCTGCGCCGTCTTGGGCTCGGCGTACGGGTCGTGCATAACACTCTGTCCGTCCGGGGTTAGTGCTAACCCTAACTTCAGAAGGTTGGTTGCAATTGCTATCCATTGACTGGGGTTGAGAGACAGGAGTAGCGAAATGTCCTTGAGAGTTCTGTTGCCATCGAGATTTTGAAAGAATCGCTTTTGGAGATCGAGTCCAAGCGGTGGACCGTCGAGGATCCTTTTCTCGAATGCCTGTTCTGAAATATTGCTGGTCGCTCTGCTGAGAACGGACATATCGTCAATCCCGTGATCTTGCAGAAACGCTATATTCTCGATCAGTTCAGCCGATAGATATAGAATTTGTTCGATCGGTTGGTGGATCGTATTGGTATCAGCCTTGGTGCCCTGAACAAAAGAAACTTTGCCCTGCATCCATGTGCAAAGCTCCAGCATGGCTTCTAAACCGCTCTGAGTCGGCGTGGTTGCATGGACAGGTCTGCCGTGCAAGAACACCACAATGCCTTCGCCTTCCGGTGATTCTATGGTCAATTTCCCTGAGGCATCTTCTTTGGCTGCGAGCTGAAGAAGCGAGTTCATAGGTACTGTTTCCAATGAACCGCTCAGAAGTTTTGTAATTGGCGGTCTGTTCGACTGTTGTTGCTGTTGTTGTGACGTCAGGGTGCTGCCGGGAGAGACGTATCGATTGCCTGGAGTTGTGTGCTTCAGGGTACCAAGCGAATCAAGAATCGTACCTGATTGCTCTACGGGTTCGTCGGCCGTTGGGTCTGGGGCGCCAACCCCCTGCAATATTTGCGGATAGATCACACCGAGGTCCATGGTCCGGTAGAACCAGAGCATGCGTTGGCCCATCTCCGATGACTCATGCATCCACCATTGCATCTCGTCGTTTGCTTTCTTGAGATAAAGCGTGAGTGTGAATTGGCGAGCTTTCTCGTCGACCCAGTAAAAGCAGTGTTTGATACCTTTGATCTTTTGCGCTTGTTCTATGAATTTCGCCAATTCAGGGAGACCGGGATAGGTATCCACTCGGTAGTGCTGTTTAGGGATGTTGTGTTGGTAACTGAACATTCGCTATTGAAGCTGATCAACGCACAAGAACTCGGAAATTACAGGCGCCCTCGCGAGATCTGAGGCCCCATAATAATTGTGCACACATTGGGAATTGTGAAACCTGAACTATTATCGGCTGTTTGCGCCTTTTGACATTCCGTATGTCCAACAATAACACTTGTCGACAATTAAACAAGTGGTATTGTCGACAAAATTTCCAATTGCATTCCCTCAGGGAAATTTTTTCACGGATGGCTACGAGTTTCGCGGTCATCAAAACTTTGACTTAATTGGCGTCTATCGTAGGATGACGGAATTTCGCAAATTCGGCATTCCGAGATAGACAGCCAATTGCGATTGGAGCATGCCGCAACAGGAGCCCATCTTGAAGTGCACCTGAACGAATACAATGAGTTTATTGCATTCGTTCAGGTTAATTTGAAGCTGAACTCGTCGCGGTTTCCGTGGCGCAGAAGACCGAATGCAATCTCTGTCTATCTCTCAATGACGGAATATCCAAAATCCGTCTTCGTGCCATAGACAGCCATTGGACGACTCGTCTCAAGTGACAGACGAACACAGAACCTGCCGGCACTGGCCTCGCTCAAGGCGCAACCGGAGCGGAGTTCGGAATACCTGAGCGAATGCTATGAGTCTACTTACTCTATTCAGGGAACCTGAACAAACGCAATAAGACCTTTCGAGTGGTCGACAATACGAATGTTCAAATTGTGTGACACGAAACTTCCACAAATTATCCCTATACTCAGTGAACTCACTTGTCCTATGGACGTTACTGTAAAAATGACGACGCTGCCCACTTCTAGTTCTTTTGCTCCTTGCGGTGAAGTCGCGACTGCGAGCTTTGGTCTTCTGGTTCAGAAAATCGTTCAGTCCAATTCCGGTAGACACACGGCTCTACGTCAGTCTCCGGAAGTTGACATGGATGACAACTGGGCAGATTTCCGAACCCGCGCCGAGCAATCTGAAAACGCGGGCAACTTCGCGCACGCCGAGGGAATGTGGTTAAAGGCGATATTTGAAACTCACGCCTTCGACGATCGAGATTGGCGAACGGCCTATTCACTGGATAGGCTTGCCGGTCTGTACTATTCGCTAGAGCGTTTCGATGAGGCTGAGGTTTTTGCGGAGCGCGCGCTGACCGCAACGCGTTTAGCATATGGCTCCGATCACCTCAAGACAGCCGAGAGCGAATCACTCGCCGGCGCGGTTTCTTATTGCCTCGGAAAACTCGAAGAGGCCTGCAGCCACGTCCACAAGTCGTTAACGATTAACGAGCACCTTCTCGACCCGATTCATACGAAAACAGCTGCGACCTGCTTGAACCTGGCTTACATCTATCATGCCAAAGGTGACTTCGATTTATCTGAGCCGTTCTATCAGAGAGCCTTTAAAATTCGCGCTCAAATCTTCGGATGGGATCACGAAATGACGTCGAAGGTCTCGAAGGCTTACGCCGAAATGGCGATTGACAGAAAGTGCCATCTCGAAGCCAAACAGATGGTCGATCTGCTCATGGAAGCAGTTTAGAGACTGAAGCACAGGGGTCGAAACTTCACGGAGCAAACAGTGGATTTCTGGCGGTTTCGCCGGTGGTGCTCCAGTCTGATAATGTATATTATGTTTCATCGGGGCGTCTGGAGGTCTGAGACCTTTGCCAGAGTAGCGTTTCGGGACTTGGAATTTTTAGGCGTTTTTAGCGCCTTTTCGTTTTCCGAAGGACGGATTTCTAGTCGCCGCGATTTCGACCGCCTTATTTCGGATGACTTCATATAATTGAAGAGTCAGTTCTATTTTTTTGCGAGTCTTCTCAAAATTGCTGTTTCGAACCTTGCTAACTCTCTTTCTCCTGGTGAACTTCGCGTCACCGCCAGCGGTGCAGGCTAAAACTGCTAGCAATGCAGCGCTACTGAAGCAAGGCCGTAAGCTGGTCAACGAGAAAAAACACAAAGAGGCGCAGGCAGTTTTTGAAAAGATCTTGCTGACTGAACCCAGAAACGCGGAAGCTTGTGCCGGTTTAGCCTGGTCGCTCTTCAGTCAGGGGCAACGCGATAAAGCCGAAATCTATGCCAAGAAGTCGATCGAGATTGATGACAAATTTCCGATGGCGCACAACGTCATGGGCGCCATCTACTTCGCTCAGGGAAAGGTGGAGGAGGCAAAGAACGAGTTTAGAACAGTTCTTCGAATCGATCCCAAGCGACGATGCGGTGGTTGCGCAGACTTGCGGGGGCTGCTTGGTAATGATATCCCTCCGGTTCAGAATACCAAGGGCATTAAATACAAGGATTGATCAAGCAAAAAGTGCGTCAGCGATTTCCCTGGTTAGCCAGCCGTGACGAATGAAAGCGTCAACCAGCGAGGCATTCTCCTGCCACTTCATCTCCATCTGCGCGATAAGCACCATGTCCAGTGTAGCCAGGTTGAGTGCAATCAAACGCTGGGCGATTGGGTCGTTGCGCTCACCATCCACATCGATCAAACCCTGGCCCAGTAGCAGTCCCTCGAGTTGAACCCGAGATAGAAACTGTTTATCTTCCAAAACTTCACCGAGCGGCAAGCCGGTTCTGATCTGTTCCTGAACCGCTTCCTCTAATTGCTCCATCGATATAATGCCGGTTGCCACGCACATTTGCCCCAAACGTGGGTGAGTGGTTTCATTGCTTCGGGAGCTCTGATGGCTGGCTCGCGCGGATTCTGCAGAGCCGCCGGAGGTCAAACTTCGGTAGGCTTCGTCGATTGCAGTCACGCATTTTGCGGCCTGGTCTCGTGCCGGACCGGTCTGAAAGGATTCAGGCGCCAATCTGGTTGAGAGGCTTTTATAAGCTTTGTCAATTTCGGCTGGCTCGGTGTCTTCGGGTATTCCGAGCACCTGATAAGGGCTGTACATTTGGCAACAATCCGCTGCTGAGCACTAAAACGACCTTCAGATTAACACAAGCGAATGTATGCAGATATATGACATCTGAAAAGCACTTAAAGACCCCGGCTAGATGACCGGCCTATGATAGTCAAGCATTGCCTGAAAGCCTAATTGGCGCGGTGTTCTTTGGTATTTAACTCACTTCAGTACCTGCTTTTCCTTCCGACCGTACTGGTCCTGTTCTGGCTGTGTCCATTTAAATGGCGCATTCCGATATTGCTCGTTGCAAGTTACATCTTCTATGCGTCCTGGCGCCCGATCTACTTGTTCTTGATTCTGGGCATGACGATCGCCAACTATTTCCTGGGCATTAAAATTGCCGATTCTAAGGACCATAAGAAGGCCTGGATGATCACGGGCGTCGTCGGTAACCTTCTGACGCTGGCATATTTCAAGTACTTCTACCTTTTAGAAGAAACATTCATCTGGGCAGCGAAACCTTTTGTCGGAGAATTGCCAAAGCTCGATCTCAAGATTGTATTGCCGCTTGCAATCTCGTTCTTCGTGTTCGAGTTCATCCATTATCTTGTTGACGTCTATAAGGGCAAATCGGAGCCGGTAAAAGACCCTCTGTCCTTCGCGCTGTTCCCTGCTTTTTTCCCTACGCAGGTTGCTGGTCCTATCAAACGTGTCCAGGACTTCCTTCCGCAGTTGAAGATCGAATCAAAATTCAAACGTGAAGACCTCGACCAGGGCTGCTTCTTGATTTTGAACGGTCTCTTCAAAAAAGTATTGCTTGCCGACAACCTGGCGCTGTTCGTCACCGGCGGCTTTTCGAATCCGGAACTGATGACGTCTCTGGATGTCTGGATTTGCGCCGCGGCCTTTTCGTTCCAGGTGTATTTCGACTTCAGTGGTTATGCCGATATCGCCCGCGGTTCCGCACAACTCTTCGGATACAAAGTTCCTCTGAACTTCAAATTCCCTTATCTGTCAGGCAGCATCACTGATTTCTGGCGGCGTTGGCACATTACGCTCGGAAGTTGGCTGCGTGACTACTTGTACTTTCCGATGGGCGGGTCCAAAAATGGTCGTTTTCGCGCTTCATTGAACCTCATCATAACCATGACCCTGTGCGGACTCTGGCACGGTGCAGGATGGCATCTGGTAGCTTGGGGCTTCTATCATGGACTCTTGCTGACTGCTCATCGTGAATTCTCACACTTCAGGGAGCATCATCCAAAGTTCCTCACTGTGCTGGATACAAAGGTCGGTCATATGTTCTCTGTGGCTCTGACGTTTGCTTCATTCTGCGTGGGTATCGTTATATTCCGCTCTGACAATATCTTCATCGGTCTGCAGATGGTGCAGAAGATGCTGTTTTTGAACGGATTGTTCAACGCCGACCATAACTTGAGCACCATTGCCGGTATCAACTACCCGCTCATCTTCTCTAGCATTTTGTTTGTTCTTCCAGTCTTCTGGGTCGGTCAATTGGTGTGTCAGGAAGTGATTAAACGTTTTCCGCCAACCCAAGTACCACAAGTCGTTCGGGTCGTTTACGCTACCGCGCTCATTTTTATGATCGTTGCGTTTGCGCCTGATTCTTCTCCTCGTTTCATCTACTACCAATTCTGATCGAGGCAACCGAAAGTGAAACCGTTTAATTGGTCAGCATTTCTCAGTGGAGCTCGAAAGAGTGACGTGGTGCTGGCTTTGCTTTTGTTTGTCATTGTTGATGCTGCCGTCGGGATTGGGATTGCTCTCAACCAAAAACCGCTTGCGTTCAACTACGACGTCCCGTTTCGCAGTAGAACCTGGTACGCGTTGACCGATTTAGCTCAACAGAAACAGACACCCGATCTCGTTCTCCTTGGTGCTTCCGACATGACGTGCGCCCTGTATGGTGCCGAAGCGACGTATCAGAAGAAAACGGTAAGCCAGCTGACTAACCACCGAAGTACTTATCTTGAAAGTCAACTGGAGAAAGCATCTGCTCCCTACAAATCAACTTTCTGTCTGGCTATTCCAGGCCAGATGCCTTCCGATCAGTATTTCATGCTTCGTACTCTGGTATCGAATAAGGTGAAACCAAAGGCACTCTATTGCACGATGGTGCCGAGAAACTTTGTCGATGCAACATTCAAAAACCCAAGCACCAGCGACGTTTACAAGAACGCTGCCAGAGTGAACGGCGTTGGAATCGCCGACGAGATTGCTTGCCGGAAAAAAGATGTATTTTCTCTTTTCGACTGGGGGCTCAGCAGACTTTCATCAGTCTACGGGCATACACAGACATTCAAGAGCATCCAGCATCACCTCGTTCAGAGCATCTGTCGACCAGGCGATTCTCGTTTTGAAACAGTAGAAATGCCGGTGACCATGCGGAAATTGGCGCTTATGGACTTGCCGGAGGACTTTGCTCCGACAGAGGTAGGGCAAGATCCGTTCGACCCGAACAATAACGTTTTCGTTGATAACCTTCACGAGTATCGCGTCCGATATTCTCAATTCAGCCCCAAAATCTGGGCTCAGCAACTCGACTACTTCAAGCGCACTTGTGAGCTTGCTAAAGCAGAGGGAATAGACCTGGTGGTAGGCAACTCTCCGTTGACGGCAGAAAACCTCGCCATGGTGCCGTCAGATACCTATAAACGATATCTAGACCAGGTATCATCCACGGTGCGAGCAAATGGTGGCGTCTTTGTTGACCTCAACTTGCCCGGTCTGTTCCAGCACGATGATTTCTTCGACAGCGTGCACCTTAACGGTAAGGGCGGCCAAAAGTTCCTATCCTACGTTGCTGACGCAATGTCATCGCGGTCCCTGGCTCAAAGCGCGACTCAGCAGACTAAGTAACCTATTCCTTGGCCAGAACGAAATTCAGTCCCTTCGCGAAGCTCTTGTGCGAAGGCGGCAATTCGTGTCCGCAGTCGATTTCTTCGAGTTCTACCTTGATTCCCTGTTTCCTCAATGCTTCAGCCAGAGACTTTTGCAATGGCGGTGGAATCGTAGCGTCAGCTTTTGCCGACATCATGTACACGCGGGTTTGTTTTGGAAATTTTTCTATCTTTGGCATGATGCTCATGTCCAAATATCGCTGCTTAACTTCCTCGGTGTCCGGCGGACCGCCGAAACACTGTTCGAGCGCCGAGCGAACAAGCGCCGTTGTTGTTTTCTCGTGAAGTTCCACGAAATCGCCGGCCGGATACATCGCAATAACTCCGATGATTTTTCTGCGAATTTCTTCCGGCGCTGTCGCCGAATAACTGAGGGCAGTTGAAGCACCCATGGAACATCCGCACAAAACAATGTCTCTGGATGGATACTTCTTCAAAATAGCATTGATACTATTGGTAATATCATTCGAAGAGTCTTCGTCCGCCCATTTCCCGCCGGCTCCGAACTGGGTGGACATAAACGTGATGCCGGGTTTGAAGTGAGTGACCGTATCAGCATAAGTGTGTCGCCAGGGAAGGGAAAAAGGCTGTTGCCAGTTTGCTCCCAGTCCGTGCAGGTAGACGACTAGGAGAGATTCGTCACCTATTCCGAAAATGCCGGACGTAGGCGCGATATAACCGACAGTCAGGTCGCGCTTGCCGCTTCGTACCTGCGTTTGTTCACAATCTGTAGTAGCGTGTTTCTTTCCGCAGGCGGAGAGAAAGAACGGCACCGATAGTAGTGTCACGCCGGATACGAGAACTGGAAGAAAGCGTTTTCTTAAAAACATCGTAAATAACTTAACAGGCAGATCCCGGATTGGGACCTCGCAATGCCCACACATTAGCACGCTTGCCGTTTCATCAAGTTGCCATATAGAGATAAAAAGAGTTTCAGAGCGCCCGTTCTCTTGTCTACTTGGAATACGATCTAGCGATTGTCTCTCAGCGAGAACGATTTGTTATTTAATAGCGTCGCCTACCTCATATTTCTGCCCCTGGTGCTCTGCCTGTACTGGCTAGTGCCGAGCAAGTGGCGAACGCTACTGCTATTGGCTGCGAGTTACGTGTTTTACATGAGCTGGAAGCCAGTCTACGGGCTTCTAATTCTTGGTCTGACGGCGATGAACTATTGCCTCGGTCTCTGGCTTGCGCGCAGCACCAAGCACAAGAAGTTGTTGCTGGTCGGGACGATTTTCGCGAATTTGCTAGTTCTTGCCATATTCAAATACGCCTATTTCACAGTCGATGTAATGAATCAGGCTCTAGAACCCGTAGGCGCTCACGTTCCCAATATTACCTGGCAAATCATTCTGCCGCTCGGCATCTCGTTTTTCGTATTCGAATTTATTCATTACATAAGCGATGTTTATCGCGGCGATAAACCAATAAAGTCTTTCTGGCAATTCGCATTGTTTCCCAGCTTCTTTCCGACACAAATCGCCGGTCCCATCAAGCGCTACCAGGATTTCATACCTCAGTTGAACGAGGAGAAACACTTCAAGCTGAAAGACCTCGATGAGGGATTCAAGCTGATTATCTTCGGTTTGTTCAAGAAGGTGATTTTCGCCGATAACCTCGCTGTCGCCGTTGCCAGTGCGTTCTCACATCCAGAGCTTCTCAGCGGAGCAGACCTTTGGTTGGCTGTTTATGCCTTTGCTTTCCAAATCTACTTCGATTTCTCCGGATACACTGACATTGCCCGGGGCTCGGCCCAGCTCTTTGGATTTAAGGTCCCGATAAACTTTTCCTTGCCTTATCTCGCAGGCAGCATCACGGAGTTTTGGCATCGCTGGCATATCTCGTTGTCGACGTGGCTCCGTGACTATCTCTACATTCCGTTGGGTGGCAGCAAAGGCAAGACTAAGTGGTTTACCTACAGAAATCTATTTCTGACTATGCTGTTGGGTGGTCTCTGGCATGGCGCTGCGATGAACTTTGTTGTGTGGGGAGCGTATCAGGGGATTCTTCTAATACTTCACAAAGAATTTCGGCTTGTTGCAGAACGCATCTCTCCGCTTAGACGAATCCTCGATAATCCCGTCGGCAAGCTCCTTTCGATTGTCGTGACCTTCAATTTGGTTTGTATCGGTTGGGTATTCTTCCGAGCGGAAACATTCGATACTGCTTGTCGGATTATCGCAAAACTAACTTTCATACCTCAGCTCATGTCTGCTCCGGAGACTGCTTTCACCGTCAACCTTCCGACAATCACAGACCCTGCAATATTCATGGTCTTGCCGCTTCTGCTGCTGCTTTTGCTTGCGGGGCAGATTGCCAGTGGAATCACACAGCAAAAGGTAGTTCAGCTCCCGAGGTTGGTGGACATTGCTTATGTCGCATCAATGGTGCTTCTGCTGCTAATTTTTTCGCCTGATACGTCGCCAAAATTTATTTACTTCCAGTTCTAGTTCTTCAATAACCATGACCAAACCTGAGCCAGACAACCTGAAGTCCGTGATTGCGAAGAGTAACGCAGTGGCGGTTATTGTCGTGGTTTTGCTGGTCAACTTTGCGTTTGCGTCTTTAAATCCCTTCGGTAAAACCACGTTAGCTGATTTGCCTAAAGACCATAGCTGGATATCCTGGACCACGAGTGACTTCGTCGGTCAACCGGCGACTCCCGATATCGTCTTTCTAGGGTCATCCCTGCTTTTGCATCCGCTGACGATGCTCGATGCGCACCATTTGAAAAGGACCGTCGACTACGCTGATTACCATCGCAGTGCATACACTGAAGAGCGAATTGCGGCGAGCATGGGCGTTAAGAAGCCTATTGCCTTCAACTTCGCAATGCCTGGTGGCATGATATCGGACGATTGGATTATCACAGAGGCGATGGTTCGTTCTAGCAAGAAACCTAAGCTTATAGTTCTTGGTATTTGTGCTCGCGACTTCATGGATTGCAAGGTTCGCTGTCCAGGCGTGATGCCGACCTTCAAATATCTGAGTAAGGCAATCGATATGCAGCCTGTTCTTGATCTTGCCCTCCCAAATCTTACTGATAGAACCGACTTTGTAATTGGCAAGATAGCTTATTTGTGGGATGTAAAACCCGCTATCCAAGAACTTCTTCGGGGGCAGACCAGAAGTGCCTTTGCTGCCTGTGGTGTTACAAATGGTGCTTCGCAGTTTACACCTGAGCAACTAGACAAACTGTTGACGGCTGACATGTCGGCCGAATTAGAACGAGGAATGATGGTTGAAGAGCCAGACAAAGAGCGGCCTTTCTCTGACAATACGCTTGAGTATCTTCAAAGGTATAAGCATCGTCATGAATCCCTTTTTGCTTCCGAAAAGAAATTTTTCGAGAAGCTTCTGATTGCAGCAAAGTCCAATGATATCAAAGTCGTAGTCGTGAATATGCCGCTTACAACACTCAACGTCAAACTCATGCCGCCTGGTACTTACAATGATTATCTAAATACAGTGCAGACTCTGACATCCAAGCATGATGCCGTTTTTGCTGATTTTAACGATGATGATCGATTCCCCTCGAGTTTGTTTTACGACACCGTTCACATGAATTCCGCCGGCGGAAAGAGGTTCGTAGACGCGCTTGTAGAACTGATTTCCGCAGATAAGGTTTGTATTGAGAAGTTGTCGTCACCCGGAGCGGATGGTATCGCAGCTGGTGGCGGCCCGCCACTCTGACGTAAGCGAACCGGGCTGCTTGAACATACGGATGGTCGTATTGTCGACTGTTTGTATTATTGGCAATTTCGGTCCGAAAGCGCTAAAAATCCGACGGAGCCTGTGATTCAGGCGATGTAGACAGTTCGCTACTCCCAGCCAATGTATTTGTCGTATGTACGACCATTCAACAAGAGAACTTGTGGAACGGTCGTATATCCGTATTTACATATTTAGGTAAGTCCGTAAATTGGAATGCTCATCAATCCGGTTTTGTTTTTACTCTGAATTTGTAGAATGCGTCGCGCTTAAGCGGAGCGTCTAGAGACGCTCTACGCGTTCGTTCCCGTCAGTAAGTAGAGAAGCTTTTAACATAACGCTTGATGAATGAAAGCAAGAATTGGAGCCCATTCCGACTATACTTTTAGCTTGTCAGGAATACGGAGCTGACGATAGATGAACTCACGGAAACTCTCAATCGGCGCACTTGTTGTGGTTATCTCTGCGGCGTTTTTGTCGTACTTTTGCAAGTATTCGCCGGATATGACGCCGACAGTCGACCCGAAGTACGAGACAAGCGCGCCTGAACTGCAAACGGTTCCAAATCCGAAGTTCGCTGAGGGAATTCTCAACTCCAACATTGCAATGGTGCTGATCCACTCGGACTTCTCCGACAAGAACGCGCTGGCGCTAGATGCTCTTCGCACATGGGCGAAAGAACAGTTCAGTCAGGATATCCAGTATCTTCACCCCGTATCTTGGACAGTCGACGAGAGTCAAAATACAATTTTTTCTGCCTTCGTGACTAACCTCATGGGACCCGCTCGTGGACTACTTGAAGGTGGCATCAAGCAGTTTCTCAGGTGGCGTGTGGATGAGTTTCACGGCTCTGATGCATATCAGAGTTTCCGCCTCGATTATTACAACCTGTTTGGCGTAGACCCTGAAGCTGCAACGCTTCTAGTGCGCTACCAGGAAGAGCGAGCTAAGTTGGCAACCGAAGTTATTACCGGACTTCTCTATGTGATCACAGCATTCGCTGGCTGTCTGACCTACTACTTCGTTTCAACGCAATGGCTCTGCCGCGGTCGCCTGGCTTTGTCATACGGATGGTTGTCCGTTGCATTCATGTACACTGCCTGCGCCTGGTACGCGAATGAAGTCTCGTTTATGGTATCGGCTGCGGTATCATGTCTGATCGGATTGTACCTTCGTTATCCGGTTTCGCTGTCGTTTGATGAGGCTGGTTATCTTGATGTGCGCGCCATTGAAATAAGTAGAAGAGTGGTTGCGGCCGTAGCCTGGATCTCGCTCACTCTGGTAGGAATTCAGATATTGACCTGGGTCAAAAGCGGAAGCTTAATGGAGCCCGATCCAGTGACTCTGTTGGTTTGCAGTGCAACTGGTAACTTCTTCCATGATCCATCAAACATCAAGAAAACCATCTCGCATGTTGTCGGAGTCATCTGGATCCTTTCCAGTCTATCCACACTCTATGTCCTCAAGCAGGGCGCACCGGCGACTCCCGATCTTGAAAAACAACTCGAGTCACTCGAGAACACCGGCGTAGTCAGATAGGCATATCACTTGATTCCCTATTCATCAGGAGATGGATGAGGAAGACCGGGGCAACCGTATTCTTCAAGCGAAGGTAAGTCTTTGACTTCCGGCTCCAGCCAATGAGGAATCACCTCACGGTTTTGAATTGAGTTTAAAACTCGCGCTGAGATATATCTGTCCGCTGCCCCGCCGGTGAGATTTTTCTGGCGAGCCTCCATACCGATCGAACGACCGATCATGTTGTTGTAGAGGTCTTTTCGCGTGTCCATATAGTGTGAGTACCTTCTGCCATCACCGGATAGGTATGCTTCGACGTACTCATTTGCTCTGAAGAGTAGATCCGCGATCTGCTCTCCGAATTCATAAGCCACAAGACCGGATCCAAAGGCATGTTGAAATCCGTTGATGACTTGCTTGTGGACTCGAAGCGGTTTGTGGTTGACCTGGATGTCGTAAGTAAACGCGCCGTACGTCTCCATCGATGGAATCTCAGTGAACTTGCGAGGCTGGAGCGACATTGGAATTAGTTCGCTTCTACCGAAAACCTTTTGTTCGTAAGCGCTTACTCGCCATATGACGCTGAAGACGTACAGAGCCAGTAATGCGATCGGTATCATGGCGATTGCCACCACACTCTTCAGCTTCGACTTCTCACATTTTAGGGGAGTACTAACTGCTGGTTTCTGCCGGACCGCTGTGGTCATATTGGTGCCCCTTGATAACAACTGGTGTCTGCCATAAGGTCTATGACAATGATGAGTCAGAAGTGTTCCTGATGAGAAGTAAGAGTTGCGTTAAGCGACCGTGAACCATGTCATAAATTGTGCACCGCAGGCAGTGCCCAAGCTGGTTTGGTAGAATGTGCTAACCGGAGAGAAATTAGGGAAATGCGTTTACTCATCACAGTTATCAGTCTAGTGTCGTGTGTCATCGTTGGTGTCTGCGGTGCCGCATATGGTGGCTCGACCGGCAACGGTTTGTCAGTTTCGTCTGTTAAAGGCGACAGTGGGACGAGCTATCACCTTTACGAGAGGGGGGCAGACCTGGATGTTGCCTGGCAAGTAAAAAGACCTTCCAAGAGCGATCCCAGGATAAGACTTTGTATCCCTGCTGCATTTACCACGACGACAGGCACCGTGGTCGGTATCTATTGTGTGAACGGCAAAATCGGCCATCGTAATCAAATTTCCAGACCAATTGGCGGTGTCCTGGAAATAGTGAATGGAAAGTTCAAGATTTTCCCGAGTAACAAAGGTGCTAAATTTACGCCCGAGTTTCTTGCCTCTCTGGAAAACAGCAAGGCATCTCTGTTTCAGCAATTTCAGCTAGTCGAGAACGGAACGCCTGCCAAGTTCAAAGACAAAAAACACTTTCAAATGCGTGCGATTGCAAAGTTCAGCAGTGGTCTAGAGGCCATTGTCGAGAGCGATACTGCAATTGATTTTAAAACTTTCAATTCCGATTTGGCGTTGATGGGTGTGAAAGACGCCATATATACCGATATGGGTGCCTGGGATGAAGGTTGGTATCGCGATTCGAAGACCGGCAACCTGGTTGCGATCGGTCTGGATCGTTCTAAGACCGACAAGCAAACTAACTGGGTGACCTTTGTTCAGCGTCCCTAACGGTTCAGTCGCTGCAGTTTCGAGATTGCATGACCAAAATATCTAATTGGCACGTTTGCATGTTCATCTTTTGTGTTCGCGAACACAATCGGCGTGCCGGCTAGGTCTTGCGGTCCTAGAGGTCCACGGCCTCTCCTGCCATAATCTATGCTTATTAGATTCGGATTTCTGCGAACCAGAGCGGCGGCACTTTCTGCTTGCACTCCGCTCAGGCTGGCTGTTTCACCAGTCCACAAATTCAGAAACGCCGCTTTGCCGCTGGCGAACTTTCCGTTTCTCACATTATGCTCAATCCAATCATCGACAGCTTGTTTGGTTTCATACTGCGAATCGAAACTGGCGAGAGTAGTGACTTTTTCGTATAACGGACTTGTTCTGAGTTGGTTAAGCTCGTGAGCGACAGCATTGTAGCCGGCAGAATGTGAGACGATCGTGATGTTGGAGATGTCACCTAATGTCTTTCCGTTTAGCCGCATTGACGCATCTATTGCGCCGATGAAACCGGTTTTGAATTTACTGTTCGAAACACCATTGGCGGCACCGTCCACTTTTTGCCAGGAAGGGACGATGAGGATACTGTTCGGCGGAGCTTGAGCCATTTGTTCTTGCAGTCGGGCATTTCTGAATGCACTGCCTATGGTGTCATTCCATCCATGGTTGTAAACGATAACGTTAACCGGTTTTGATGGATCGAAATTTGGATTGACGTAAACCTTCGCGTCTGGGATTCTGCCCATCGTGCGAGCATCCAGGCGGTCGCTCAGATTGAATGTTTGTGCGCTGCGGACTACCTGGCGCTCAGGCGCTTGTTGTCGATCGCTTGGTGCGTTTCTTTGCTCTCCTGGCTGCTGCGGTCTCACTGTATCTTGAGGAACGGGCGCTTCTCTCCTGCGCAGTTGAGGTTGATCCCAGCCGGGTCTCGATGGATCCCATACTGGTGACCGATTTCGTTGCTCGTTAGGAGCAGAGAAACGTTCGGTTTGACGCTCCGGAACCGTCGCACGTTGAGTTTCAGGCACCTTTGCCGACGGCTCCTGCGACCTTATCCAGCGACGGTCGTCAGCCGTGTCGATTGTAAGCCTGGACCGGCCGAGTTCGGATGTAGTTGCCTGAGCAACTTCAATTGGTATCTGCGGTGACGCTTGCGTATTTAATGGCACAGTGAAATCCAGGGTCGGCGGTTCAAGACGACCTGTGGTTTGACCCCTGGGCGCCTCTAAGTACGCCGGCTCGAAGGGAATCGAAGTTAGCGACTTCGATTCTGTTGACTTTGCAGGCTGATCAAGGCCTGAAGGCATAGTGACTTCCTCGATTACCTGGGCTCAAATCCGTTTCTGCATACATGCAGAAAGACTTGAACTCTAGACATGTTTACTAAACCAGTTCACTCCTTCCGAACCGGAAGGTCACTGATCGCTCTAGTGGTGGCGAAGTTCATAGGGTTAGGGGAGTCACCACATTCATGGAGTATGAAGCATCAACGTCATCGTTTTGTGACATAGTCTCCAAGCTGATATGATTAACCCTCACGCCCTTGTGTCGGAACTGGTATACGAGCCGCACTTAAAATGCGGTGCCCGTAAGGGATTGAGGGTTCGATTCCCTCCGAGGGCAGTTCTTTGAAACTTTTATATCTTCAGTGCAGCCCCAGGCTGTGCAAACATGATCTTGTGATAGTTCTGGCCACCCGACCCGTGGCTTTATCCTCCGCAGAAATATTTGTGGCGAAGATATAGGGGTTGTCGTCTTCAACGACGTAACCCACGAACCATCCCATCGTTGTCTTCTTGTTTTTCATGTCCGTACCCGTCTTGCCTCGGAGCACGCTTGAGCCATCATCTGAGACGACTATCAGTTTCTTGACGGTTTCCATTGCGTCCTTGGAAAAGGGCAGTTCGTTCTTATAAAGCCGGGTCAGGAACTTGACTTGCTCGTCAGGCGAAATCTTCAGTGAATCACCGAGCCAAAACTTTGTGATACCGCCGGATATATCTTCGTTGCCATAGCCTACTTTGTGGATGTATTCCTTCATGCGAGCTTCGCCGATATCTTTGGCGACTTCCTGGAAGTACCAGACCGTTGAATCTTGAATCGCACTTTGTAGCGTGTGGTCATGGTTCCACGAGTCCAACCAGCGCCTGGTACCATCCCATTTCTTTTTGTCATCCGGTCCGGACAGGACTTTGCTGTCGAGTCCGGCAAGTGAATTGAAAATTTTGAAAGTGGAGCAGGGTGAAAACCGCTCTGCGCAACGTTTCTCATTGAATCGAATGTATTTGTCATTTTTCAAATCGTAGAGAACGAAAGCTCCCTGGTAGCCCTTGAACTTATGTTTTAAATCGACGTTGCTTTTCAACGTGACCGCTTGAGCCGGTTTCTGATCCAAACCGAGCGCCGCGGCCGTTGCCAGCGCGATAGATGCAATGGCTGTCACGATAAGCTTCTTTGTCAATCTATTTTTCATTGATTCCTCATTGTTCTGAATTGGATGCCACCGGAGATGGTGGCATCCAGAACTCATAGCTCACGACGCCGCTACTTCAATTTCCGCGCTTTTGCATCAGATGCGATATTACTGCTTGGAGGCTGCGAGCTGTTTGATCTTGACCTTATTCTCTAAAACGCCGATGCCTTCTACTTCCATCCTTACGACGTCGCCGTCTTTGAGCCAACCATACTTTGCCGGCTCAATTTCTTTGTTGGTTTCAGGATCAATTTTGGCGGAATGTTCCGCGATGCAGCCATTACCTACGGTGCCGGAGCCGATTATATATCCTGGTTCAATGCCGATGTTTTGCTGACCAAGCCAGGCCATAATGCGCGGAAAGCTCCAAGCCGCTTTCGACTTGGTTTCCGGATGCGTGTGATAAAGGGTGTTGGCGTTGGTTCTCGAGCGTTCCTCACCGTTCACAGTCAAAACCATTTCCATTTCGAGAACGCCGTGCTCGTCCATTTTTATGTCTTTGGCTGCCACCAGCTTCGGACCAATGCTGTTGCCAATAACGAATTTGCTGTTTGCTGGACCCAAACCCAGCATGTCTTTTTTCTGAATATCGCGAGCCGACCAGTCATTAAGAATAGTCAGGTAGCAGTGGTCTTTGAAAAACTTGAGAGCTTCTTCTTCGGTTTTGAGCAAAGCCTTTTGAGTGACGTAGCAACCGATTTCGAATTCAAAGTCAGGAGCTTTGACGCATTCCGGAATAGTTACCTCATCACCAGGTCCGAAAAGTTTGTCGGCGGTGATGTCGACTATGTAGTACGACCCGTGGTCGTACCATGCCGGCCATATGCTGGTGCCGCGCTTGTCTCTGATTTGTTTGACGTGGGTTTCGAAGCCGAGGAAATCGAGCAGGACTCGAGGTTCTGGCACTTTCGTTCCAAATATCTCGACCATATTTTGGCTTTGTGTGTAAAGCATGTTGCCTCCGCTTTGCGACCGGGTGTCAAGAGAACCGCAGGGTGTCCCTGGCTTCGATGATTTGACGTTCGAAGCCGACAAATTATCGCAGCTCTGCTGCTGTTTCCTTTATTTCTCAATATTGCCCTTATAAATCCGGTTTGACAGATTCAAGAACGGTTTAAAGGCGATAAACTGTTGATTTGAGACTTGGCAGCGAGGTGTATATGGACGACGAGGAACTCTTGAAGGTCGGTTCCCTGCTCAACCAGCGTTGCATGGGTGGTGTTCCTGACTTGATGCAAGAGGAGCTTGATTACATGCTTCTCTGGGAGTTGAACTGCGAAATCGATCGGGGCACTTTCGATCAGTATCTGACGGTCGCAGCAGGCGATCGAGTTCTGGATGTTGCATCCGCACTGGAGCGCCTGGGCTCTACGCAAATGGTTGCGGTGTTGAATCAGGTTATCGGCTTGTTGCCAGGCGGATGGTGCGAAGACCTGAACGAAAGGCGCATTCGGGTCGCTGCCGTCCCAAACGGCCCGGCCATGTTCAAAGCGCTGACTCAGGCATACTATGACGCCCTCGAAGCAGAGCAGACCGTGAGTGAGCGTATGATGGGGCGAATTCACGAAGCTTACATTAGACGCGGGCTAATTTAGTTTTTAAACATAACTGCGTGGTTTTTGCCTCGGTTCAAAACTGCTTGAGCTGTTATACTCTGGGCTTGTCTTTTGGCGCGGAGTCAGCAGCTATGAAACATTCCGAGGCATTCGTCAAACTCGTCGACGAGGTCAGACCTCACATCACCGAGACCACTCCTGAAAAGGTTCTGCCGCGTTTGCAGGCCGGGGAGAAGTTCCATTTTGTCGATGTGCGGGAGGACAGCGAGTGGGAAGCGGGACATGCTCAGGGCGCTATCCACATAGGTCGTGGTGTGCTTGAACGCGACGTCGAAGGTATCATACTCGATAAGTCCGATGAAGTGATTCTCTACTGCGGAGGAGGCTATCGATCGGCGCTGGCCGCATTCAATATGCAGAAGATGGGCTACACAAACGTGGTTTCAATGGACGGAGGCATTCGTCGCTGGCGCGAATTGGCTTATCCGGAGGAGAAACCTCAGCATGCGAAAGTATAGCCCCGTCATCGCCTTTGGTATCAGTATCGCATGCGGTGCTGCCGCTCTGGCCGGAGAAGCGTCGGACGCATTCGTTCCGATTCAGGATTCGACCTCCCGAGATCCAGCCGGTATGCAGCTTATGTTCATATCGATTGGAATTCTCGTGACTATGGTGGTTGCAATTTTTACAGTGACCACAATCTACATGGTTAAGGGGAGCAAAAAGAATCGCCGGCAAAACGAGAGCTCAGACTGATTGACGGAGCCTCCGACTCTACGATTAATGGCAGTATCTGAAACCGTCAGCCTGCTATCGTTTTCGGTGCTTCTGGTAGTCAAGTATTGTGCTAATGCCAGGCACCACCGATAATATCATCGGAGTGGCGAACGCTAGAAAGCAAAATTGATGAACAGTAAAAAGAAGGTATCACCGAAAGCTGATCCCATCGCACTGAACGGTTTCGAAGCCCTTCTGGATAAGGCTCATGTTGAAGTCGCAGAGCCAATCCAGCCGCAGAAGCCGGATGGAGTTCAGCTCGAGAAAACGACGACGTACTACGAGACGAGAACGTTACTTGAGCTCCTCGGGCAAGTGCAGAAGGTGCACGAGCTTCTGAATGAAACCAATAAACGTTTAACCAGTGCCTATTCGCGCGTACAGCATATGGAGAAAGTTGTGGAAGATCAAGAGAAGAAACTCGAAGTAATTCCCGCTCTCGAGAAGCAAGCACAGAGAGCGATTGAACTGCAAGACAAGCTCGATAAGGCTATCGCCGAACTAGAGAAGTTGCGCCAACCCTGGTGGCATCGTCTCTCCAATAATGGAGTCAACAAGATCTAGTTCATGCGAAACTGATATTGCCAGAGGCGAGATGCATTATGTATCTCGCCTTTTATTATGCTTTGGAGCAGCTGGTGGCGTTCTCTTCCACTACGACTTCATATCCGGCTGTCCGCCAGGCATTGGTACCGCCTACGGTGTTATAGAGATACGCGACCCCACCGCTCTTGAGGATGTGCGTTGATACGCTCGAGCGATATCCGCTGGCACAAATTATCGCTGTGGGACGATGTTTGTCGACCTTGTCCAGATTTCTTTTCAGTTCAGCCAGCGGGATATTGATCGCGCCTGGAACATGACCGGCTTCATACTCGCCTTTGCGTCGAACATCTATAACCTGAAGATCTTTCACTTCCGTCATTTTTTCTTTGAGCTGATCGATTGTGATCTGTGGCGTTTCTCCAGTGTCGTGACCGCTCTTGATCCAGGCATAAATTCCGCCTTCAAGATAACCTACGACCGACTCATGACCGGCTCGAGCCAAACGTGTGATTGCTTCGTCGATTTGTTCTTTTTCTTCGACGACAAGAATCAAAGGTGTTCCTATCGGAATCAGTGCACCTGCCCAGGATGCGAACTGTCCTCCCAAGCCGATGTTTATCGAGCCTGGAACGTGCCCGCCACCATAGAGAGTGTTAGTGCGCGTGTCGACTACCAGATGACCTTTATTCATAGCCTCGTGGACTTCCTGAGGATTCATTGGCTTCGGTTGAGAGAGCCTGTCTAAAGATTGCGCGCCTTCTCTGTTTTTTGCGACGGCGGTCGGAAAATAGGCGGGGACCTCGGGAAGATCGGTGCACATCATGGCGATGAAATCATCTTTGCTCATATCTTTGAGCGCGTAGTTAAACTGTCGCTGCTGTCCGATTGTAGAGAAGCGCTCTGTCGACATGTTCTTACCACACAAAGAACCCGCTCCGTGCGCTGGATAGACGATAACCTGGTCGTCCAGCTTCAGCAGCTTTTGTCGCAGGCTGTCGTAAAGTAAGCCTGCCATCTCTTCTGAGCTGAAGCCTTTTGCGCTCACCAGGTCCGGGCGGCCGACATCACCAATGAATAATGTGTCGCCGGTAAGCACCATCGCGGGTTTGTCGGATTGCTCCTTGTCCGTAACCAGAATGCAAATGCTCTCGGGAGTATGCCCGGGCGTTGCGAGGATGTCGAGTTTGACTTTCCCGAATTCGATAGAGTCGCCGTCATCCACGGCTCGATGAGCAAAGGACGCCTCCGCGCGTTTGCTGAAAACAATCTCTGCTCCTGTTTTTTCTGCCAACTCGCGGTGACCTCCCACAAAGTCGGCGTGCACATGGGTCTCGATGATGTACTTGATTTGCAAACCTTCCTTCTCAGCTGTCTCTAGATACTGGTCTACATCGCGTTGCGGGTCTACAACGCATGCTTCGCCTTCTGAACCAATCATGTAAGAAGCGTGTGCCAGGCATGCAAGAAAAAATTGTTTGAAGAACATCGCTCAATCCCCAAGTAATTCAACCAATAGGCTAACCCGTCCGCGCGCAGAGCGCCTAAATCAACACAGTGATTTAATGATATCCGATACCTTGGCTTCTCTGGCAGTCGCTCTTTGGAGTCTGTATGATTGTCGATTCGATCGGTATGTCTCGGAGAAGTCATGTTAAATCCTGTTGTTTTGCGTTATTCCAGGTTTTGGTCTACATTGCTGGCATCTACATTGCTGATTCAGTTTCCGGTCACCGCCAGGGAGAATTCAGACCCGGCTAAGGCTGGCAAGAGTGCCATCAGGTCGCAAACCAAACCTCGAAAGACGAAAGATGTAGGGTCCATCAAACACGCTGTGCGCCTACCCAGAACAGTTCTTCCCGACACTTACCGAATCTTCATCGAGCCCGATCTCGAGAATGGGCAATTCACGGGCGAGGAGACCATCTTCATCAACGTGAACTCGGCCACCAAAGATGTCGTATTGAACGCAGTGGGTTTAGAAATTGGTGAAGTCGAGATTGCTCAAAACGGCGAGGATGGGCACGGTAAGTGGATTGCGCCGGAGCAGACAATCGAGAACCCGGAAAAACAGCAGATAACCTTTCGTTTTCAGCAAACGCTTAAACCCGGTAAGCATGAGTTACGCATCAAGTTTGGCGGGAAACTGAACGAAAAGTTGGAAGGTTTCTACCTGTCAGGTTATACCGATAGCAGCGGTGAGAAGCGCAAAATAGCCTGCACTCAGATGGAGCCGACCGATGCTCGAAAGGTTTTTCCATGTTTTGATGAGCCGGACATGAAGGCGACCTTCAAAGTAACTCTTGCTGTTGACGAGAGTATGACGGCGATTTCAAATGCTGCGGTCCAATTCGACAAAACTGAAGGGCGAAGCGGAAAACGCCAAATCACTTTTGCTGAAACTCCGAAGATGTCTACTTATCTAGTGTGTTTCGTCGTCGGCGCATTTGAAGCGACGGAAGCCGTGCGAGTCAACAACGTCGACATCCGTGTGTGGGCGACGCCGGGGCGGAAGGCGCAGTGCGCGTTTGCCAGCGATGCCGCTCAAAAGATGTTGCCGTATTTCGAGAAGTATTTCGGTGTTAAGTATCCACTGGCAAAGCTGGATTTGATTGCCGTACCTGATTTTTCCGCTGGTGCAATGGAAAATCTCGGTGCCGTTACCTTCCGTGAAACGCGCCTGCTTGTAGACGAGAAAACCGCTTCAACTGTCGCAAAGCAGGACGTGGCTTCAGTAATCGCACATGAAATGGCCCATATGTGGTTTGGCGACGTAGTAACAATGAAATGGTGGGATGACCTCTGGCTCAACGAGGCATTTGCCACTTGGATGTCCGTCAAGGCACTGGAGTCGTACAAGCCGGAATGGAATCCCTGGGATTTGTTCGTGAAGGATAGAGCGCCGGCACTGGCATCCGACTCTCTGAGTTCGACAAAACCAATCTACAACGAAGTATTAAATCCGAGTGAAGCCGAAGAGATGTTCGACGAAATTACCTATGAGAAGGGCGCTTCCGTACTCCGGATGCTGGAGCGATTTCTAGGCGAAGAGACTTACATGAAAGGCATTCAAAAATACATTGCGGACCATCAGTTCGGTAACGCCGAGACCAGGGAGCTTTGGGATGCTCTAGAAAACGTCTCGGGTAAACCTGTGGCGTCGATAATGCAAAATTGGGTTTATTCTCCGGGCTATCCCGTCGTGAAAGTGGGAGAACGCTCGTCTTCTAAGAAAGGCACGGGAACCGGGGTAACGCTCGGCCTGACCCAGGAATATTTCACAATTTCGCCGGTGGATGATTCCGGAAGCAAGGCTCAAAAAGCGGCGACCGAAAAAGAGAAGAAACTGAAACTGTGGCAAGTGCCTGTTACCAGCCGGATTTTGAGTGACTCGATAAACCCGCCTGCGGACTCTTCCGGATTTTTGAAGCTTCTTCTGACGGAGCGAAAATCTGATTTACTGAATGTACCAGCTCAAGATCCAATCGTTGTAAACGCCCTTGCCGACGGCTATTATCGGGTTCAATATCCGAGAGAAATGAGCGAGTCTATTGGCAAAGTAGCTCAACAGGCTATGACTCCTGCTGAGCGCTATCAGTTTTTAAACGACTCGTGGGCTTTCGTAGAAGCCGGGACAATGCCGGTTTCGCAATACCTTGCTCTGACTGCTTATTTTCGCGATGAAACTGATCCAAACGTCATTGAGCTCCTGGTCTCACAAATTGCCACTCTCGACTGGTTTGTGAAAGACGCGTCTCGTGCTGAATTCGCTGCGTTCGTCAGGGACCGTTTTGGACCAATGGCTCGCAAACTGGGTTGGGAGCCCAAAGATGATGAAACAGAGTTGACGCAAGTATTGCGTTCTCACGTTCTAACAGCGATTGGTACCTATGGACAGGACCGCGGCACCATCGCAGAGGCAAGAAAGTTCTGGGATATCTATCAGGAGCAGCCGGAGGAGATCAACCCCAATCTGTACGAAGCGATCGTTGCCATAATGGCTTATAACGGAGATAAAGGCGTTTATGATGAGATGGAACATCTGTTCAAAAGCGCTACGACACCCGAGGCAAAGCTCCGAAATTTATACGGTTTGGCATACTTCCGTGATCCCGAGCTTCAGAAACGAACGCTGGAGCTTTCCTTAACGGATGAAGTAAAAACGCAGGATGCACCACATGTGATCCTACACGTTTTGAAGACGACGGCTGGCCGAGAGCTGGGATGGAGCTTCGTTAAACAGAATTGGAAAGAAATGGAGACCCGTTATCCGGTTCATCTGTTCCCGCGCATTGTAGGCGGCGCTGCATCATTCGTTTCCAAATCACAATCCGATGACCTTGAGCAATTTCTCGCCAGTCATCCGATTAAATCCGGAAATCGAGTGGCTGGTAAAGTCATTGAGAGGGTGCGTTCTAATGTCAAAATCAACGAACGTAGTGGTGATTCTCTAGACACCTGGCTGAAGGACTTTCGCTCCAGGGAGAGCGCGAGCCGATAGCAACTACATCACATAATTTGCAGTTTTTTGATTTTTAGGTAAAGTAGGAAAGGAGCCTGATGCCGGGAAAGACTCCTTACCGCAGACCTAAGAGTTCTCATTAAAAATGGTAAGCAGCGCAAATCGGGAGGCAACTCCCCCTGTCCGGGCACTCGTCCTTTCGGGCGGTGGCGGTCGCGGCGCTTATGAAGCCGGCGTGGCTAAAGCATGTTTCGAACGAGACTTTCATTTTGATTGGATTGTCGGCACCAGTATTGGAGCGCTGAACGCCGCACTCGTGGGGCAAAATGACCTGGTAATACTGGAAGAAATGTGGCAGCGAATTAAATCGTCGGATGTTTATAGACTGCCGTCCCCTGCCCATCTGCGTCGAGTATTTTTCGGACAACAGCTCGGGTTGTTAAACACGGCTCCGTTGGAAAGCCTCTTGAGGAGCTGCGTCAGCTTAGAAAGGCTCAAGGCCGGCAGATCGAAAGTCGGCTTCGTAACCACTGATCTTTGCGGTTTGGGAACCAGAGTCTTTACCGGAGATGAAATAGAGACTCAGGATGATCTTATCGATATTTTGATGGCATCATCTGCGATACCGCTTCTATTTCCTCCCAGATCGCTCAATGGTGAGGGGTGTTGGATGGATGGAGGGCTGGTCAGGAATACTCCGATTCAGGCGGCTATAAACCTTGGTGCAACTGAGATTTATGCGGTGCTAGTCGAGCCTAATTCAGCTGAAGCTTGCCCGTCCTCGTTAACGCAGTTGATTTCGCGTGTGCTGGAAATCGTTTTCGATCACTCCGCCCGCAGTGGCATTGCCCACGTCACTCAGCACAATCGAATCCTTGATGCCGGTCGTTTGCGCGGCGGAAACGGCAATTGGTGCTTACTGGAAGAAAAAGAAGTTGCTTCCGCCAGTGGAGACGGTACCGGCAATGGAAATGGCAAACGTCCCCAGGGATGCGCGTTCGAATTCGTCGACCTGTCAAAACAGGCAGGCACCGGAAAGCGAGTTAGTTTGTACATAGTAAAGCCGGAGCGCCAGATCCTGGGCTCTTTACTGGAGATTGATCCGCATGTTTCAAACTGGCTGCTCAAGCTTGGGTATGAAGACGTAATTCGCAAGTGCGAGCCTGCTGTTGTTTAAGCACGCAGTTGTTTCCCAGCCTGTTGTTTAAAAACGTCGTTTTACATTGATTCGATGGCGCGCTGCCTGTCTCGTTTAGCCTTGTCCGGCTGCCCCAGTTTTTCATAAACCAGAGCACGTTGCCTGTATGTATCGGGAGATGGGAACGCTGAGTTTTCCAGGGCGTTTGTGTAATCCGCAAGTGCCTGAGGGTACTGTTTTGTCGCTAAATAGCAATCTCCCCGAAAGCGATATGCATCGCTGTTGTCGGTTTCACGCTTTAGTAGTTTCGAGTATAGTGCGATCGCTTCGTCGTACTTCTTGATTTTGCGAAGCAGGTTTCCGTATCGGTAAACATAACCTACTGCATTTTTCGTCGATTCAAGAGCACGTTCAAAATATTTGCATGCGCGCTCGCCCTCGTTAAGATTCTCGAGGCAACTCGCTGCCGACGCATAGGAGCTTGCATCTCCCGGATTATTCTTGATAGCTCTTACGTAGTCTTCGTAAGCATGTTTATAGTCTCCGGCATAAAAGTAAAGGTTGGCTCGATACTGATAAGCACATGCTGCGCCTGGAAACCGTTTAATGTAATTGTTGTACACCTTCAGTGCTTCTGCGCTCTTGCCCTTCTTCTCGAGCGCTACAGCGTGCCAGAGATCGTTGTTTTGAAGTACGGTTTTATCGTGATCGCGAGGCAGCCGAGCTTGACTGTACAATTTGCGCAGAGTAAGGACGATTTTGTCGTCTGTCGGGTCTAGACCGTAAGCATATTCGTAGGCCGCGGCTGCCCTTCGATAATCCTGTCTCGATTTAAAAATATCGCCTCTGGCATTCGCGGCTGGTTTAAATGCTTGGTTCAGTTGAAGCGCTTTCTGGTAGTCGGCTTCTGCTTTTGCGTACTCTCGTTTTCTGCTGTGCAGTCGACCACGAAGTTGATAGACATTGGGATTATTCGGATATCGCTTGAGCAGGGTCTCTATTTCCGCTTCAGCTTTTGAAATCTCTTTGTGATCGAGCAATTTGTCGCATGTATAGATATCCTGGATTTCCGGATCTGTCAGCACGTCGCCGCGCGCGGACGAAGCGCAAATCAGGTTGCAAGCAATGGACAGTAAGATTGTCTGTCTTCGTGGGTAAACGTGCATTTTCGTCGACGGAAAGTTTTTCCATCCTAGCACGCGTGTGACCATGACTCGAATGCAACTTAGCCGCCAAAATCCTCGTTCGCAAACGGGTATGTCTGGGTCAGGATTCGATCGAATCCCAGGTAAGGGTCGTCGAGGTCTGCATGTAGAACTTCGCGATATAGCCAGCCTTTCATATCGTCCGGTTTGAGCGTCCTGTTTGTCTTGACGAGCGAGTCACGAAGATAGGCGTGAATCAGCGGTCTTCTTTCGGACTCGTTCAAGTCTGAATCAGACTGTAGCGCCGCGTTTAAAGCCGACCTGGTTGTAGCAGTCGTTTCAAGCGGCACCGCAGGTGGTGAAGACGTACTTGCAAGTACTTTCACCGCAGGGACCAGAGGAGGCGCCGAAAGGCTGTGATAAGCGATTAGCTTACGGTTCATCTGCTCTGGGTTGGACGTCAAGTCAGCAAATTGGTTCTTGATCAACGAAAGCGCCGACAAGTATCGAGATTGACTGTAGATTCCGGGAATTACATCGATCACGCTTCCGTCACTTGTACATATGTACGTGGCAATATTTCCATTCACTGTTCTGGTTATTGTTTTTCCCGTTCCAAAATCTATTGTGATTTTCGGAACAGGTCGGACCGAGACCCAGGTCGGTTCAAAGTTCTGGTTTATGTAGTTGGAAACTTCCGGCGACGAGAACAACACGGTTCTCGCAAGTCTTGCGTTCGTTCAGCAGAAACGATCGTCCAGTGCTCCCATCATGTGAAATACAAGTACCGGTTTGCCTGATTTCGACGCACTGTTCATTGCCGCTGTTAAGTCTTTATGCCATGAGACCAGTCCGGGTTTGACCTTGACCATAGCCACTGCCGGCGGTGCTGAAATCGGGATGCCGCTATCAAGTTTCTGCAACTCGCCTCTGGTCTCCAGACTTTTAAAAAGATCCGGCGCTGTACTTGTTTTCAGCATCGACTTTAACGGCGCCTCGATTCGAATTTTGCTGAAGTCGGGCCTTCGCGGAGCGGCTGGTACATACTCCGATCTGATCATCCGCTTCAGCGGAATTTCGATTGCCGCCTTACTCATGTCCATCCGGCGCGTCGTCTTCAGCGTTTGATTTGACAGATTTTGAGCCGATGCTGCAGACATTACGCAAAGTCCCGCAATGAGGGACGCTGCAACAGTCAGGCAGACACTGGTTGAGGTGCGCCGTGATATCGACGGCTGTTTTGCACGCGACCAATTATCGTTGAGATTCACGGTTTAATCCTCTGTCTGCGCCGGAAACGGATGACTATGGATGTGCAAATTCAATTCGAGCCATCTGGACCTATTCTGATCAAGTAACGCCGTTTTTGATCTGGTGTAAACCCTGAAGTTCTGCAGGAAGTTTCCCGGAACTTTTGTGACAGAGCGTAATAATCCCCTTTGCAACTCGCCTTAATGGAAGTATCTTTGATGCTGTAAAAGAGGGGTATCCATGCAACAGGTCAACGATTATGCATCCCTACTGGATTCAGAAAATTGAGGAGAGCCGAAAGACGTCTGTGACCAAATTCTGGGTCGTGATTGTGCTCATAATCGTACTTCCGTTGTTGTTAGTCATGAAGCATGACCACTTTATGATTCTGGGAGTTCTGTGTTTTGCAGGTGCCGGATTGCGGCTTTACTGGCTGGGGCGAGATTTACCGTCGACTCCCAAAGATCAACTGCCGGCGTCGGCAGACCTGACCAATCAAACGGAGATGCAGTTTCCCCCGCAGTGTCCGTCGAACACCACTCCAAACATCTTTGGCACTCCTCAGACACACTCTGACTTCGCCTCGGCACCTATGCCGCATATGGGTGTTCAAACACATCCGTTTCCAGAACAAGCTCAGGTTGTCTCAGGTCAGTACGTGACCGGAGCGCAACCGCAAATAGCAGGTGGAGTGCCTACTCAATTTCCAAATGGTTTGCCGCCAAATCCGTTCCCTCAGAGTCAATCTGTGCCGTCGTTGACGGGCGAGGAAGATTTGCCCGGATTACAGACTGGTGTCGAAACCGCAGCGCCGCAGAGACCGCTTCACTTCCACGACATGGCTCGCTGACGAGTTTCGCAGGGCTATCGTCGTCTCACTGGCTTGACGTACTTACCTTACTGTTCTTCTTCGGCGGGTGCTCTTTCAAATAGCGCTTGGCTCCGTCTGACAGTAAATCTCTGTGCATTCTCCACGGGTCCTTGAAGAAATAAACCGCGATGTCCTTGTCCAGCATGTGTGTCGAGACCAATTCGATGGCGTAGAGCTCTTCGTTTTTTCCCTCTCCGTAAATTATGTTTTGTCCCTCACGTTTTTGCTTTAGCAGCTTCTGGAAATAGAGCATGGCGCTGTTCTGCTCACGCGGCATATGACCAGACATGACTGCGATGTGAAGACGTTTCCACTCATTTTCCGGAATGGTCGCTTGCCACTTCTTCATTTGTTCGTCGATTGCTTTGAGTTCGAAACTGATTGCCTCATAAGCATTTTCTAGAACCAGGGGCCCAGCTTGCCTTGTGTATTCCAGGAGCCGCGTACTATTTACGGCGCCCGCTTTCTCAATTTCATCGATGAATTGAGAAGTCTTATCTATGAGGAGATGCTGGCGCTTCAGGCATTTATCAGATAAATTCCATTGCTCTAGATTTTTCGAAGCAGTCGAATATGTTTTTCTAAAATTATTCAGGCGCTCCAGAGTTGGCTTGGAAAGAGCCTTTCCGTCTGTCCCCTCGAGGATAACAAATATCGTCAGTGGGATGTGGGCAACCGACTTCAATAGAGAATACTCAGCCGGAATGATATTCGTCTCCTCGCGTTTGCCCTTGTAATCGAGGATAAGCTTGTCTTCCTTTTGAATTATCAATGGTCCGCTGGTCGAGTATTTGTCGGACCTGGCGAGTGCATATGCGCTTCGGAATTGCTGGTTCATCTCGTTCCACGGAACAAGCAAGTCTTGTTTTGTTGATGCTGTATTCGTCTCTGACTTCGCTTCTGGATTTAGCTCGGCTCCGGTTTGCGCAGACCCGGTATTTGAAACGCTCGAATCAGGTGTGCTTTCAGCGTTCACTGCATGAATGAGTCCAGTTGAGATTGCCAGTGAGATTGCCAGGGCAAATATTCTCTTATTCAACTCTCGCGACCTTCTATTCTTCTTCAACTCTGACGCAAACAGCCGCACGTCCGTCTGAGAACGCGAGACCCTCGTTGTATTTCGGCTTGATGACCAGCTTTCCATTCTTGTTGATGTAACCGAATTTCGAGTTGAGCTTCACCAGGGCCCGGCCTTCTGAAAATTTCTCGGCCTCGTCGAACTTATATTTGATAACCACATCGCCCTTTCTGTCGACGTAGCCCCATAGACCCTCTTTCTTGACAGGTGCAAGTCCTTCCGAATACGCAGATCTCGATGCCAATTCAGGTCTAAGCTGGAAATTGCCGTTTGAATCGGCAAAACCAAACTGACCATTTTGCCTGACTTCAGAAACACCATCCGTGTAACTTTCCGCTGTCTCGAAAGCGGGTTCTACTTTCAGTGTCCCAGATGTGTCCACAAAACCCCATTTGTCCTTCACCAGAACAGGTGCCAGACCGTCTCCGAATGGCTTAGCGTCGTCATAGGTCGGTTTTACGACCAGGTTGCCGGTCTTGTCGACAAAACCCCACTTGTCTCCCTGCTTAACGGGACCGAGACCGTCGCCCCAGGACTTCACATCGTCGAACTCAGCTTTGACGATTTGCGTACCAGAGGCATCGATGAAGCCCCACTTCCAGTTATCGGCGCGCACCGGTGCTACTTCATTCTTGAAAGGACGAGCCTCCAGGAACTGAGGCTTTATCACGAGTTCTCCTGATTTGTCGATAAAACCCCACTTGCCACCCTGCTTGACCGCAGCGAAACCGTCTGAATAAGAGAGCGCTCTTTCGTACTTGGGCTCGATTAGAACGGCTCCTTTCCAATCTATATAACCCCAGCGTTTTCCGATATCGGCCGGGTCAACCTGAGCAGCTTCCTGCTGGGCACTATCGGCGGTACTATCACTGTTGCCACCACCGGCGGAGCAACCTGAAAGTGTGAGCGCGAGCCAGAGAAGCAGTATGGTAAGGATTAATTGCATTACGTGATATTATCGGACGTTATTGGGGAGCCGAAGGCAGTTTGACAATCAGCCCTACTAGCATAGTGCGGTATAGCGCTCGATGCAAGGCGACGAGATATTTGAACCGGTCAGACGGAGTTCAACTCGGCTTTTACTTCATCCAACTTTTGCCTGTCACCAGTCTGTTCCAGGTAGTTCGAGTATGTTGATAAAACTTGAAGCTTTGTCTCTCGCGGGATATTAACGCCCTCTTCCGAATGCAGAATCTTGACGGCATCGGAAAGTAGAGGACCGGCCTTATCGGTTTTCTTGTCCTTCAAATAGTCGTCAGCCAGGAGACCCATGAGAGAACAAGACTCAGCGCTTTTAAGACCATTGAACGTTTCGCTCAAACTTAAAGCTCTTTCGATACTCTTAGCAGCCGCTTTGAAATCATGCTGATCTCGATAATACATCCCGATGAGCCGCCGATCTTCGATCACCCCTCGCGTCTTTCCAGTGCTTTTATCGACGTTTTCGGCGATATTGTAGATAGCCAAAACATCAGCGCTCTTTTCTGCATTCTCGTACATTTTGCTCAGCTTCCCAAGCACGTAAAGCACCCGAGACTCTTCTCTTGCTCGCGAGCGAAACATCAGCGCAAGCGCACGCTTGTAGAAACCTTCGGCAGTCTCGAATTCAGCTGGGGATTCGCTTGCTTTGGCTGAATGGATATCGCCCAAGTCTGTCAGTGCGCGCGCCAGAAGAAGGACCTGATTATCGTTAGCCTCTTTCAACAGGTCGCGTGCAGTATCGAAATCTTTTGCTGCGTCCGTGAATTTGTCATTCATTGCTTTTGCTTCGCCAATCAGGATATGGCATCGCGCCTGTTCCACATCGTCTGATTCTTTCAGTTGATCCATCGATGCCAGGGCGCTTGTCGCGTTAGCGGCAGCCGGGTTTGGCTTGTGTCTCGACAAATCCACATCAGCGAGCTGGCATTTCATTAGAGCAGCTTGCGAACTGTTCGACCGAAACGCATTTCGCGCTATCGACAATGCTTTCGACGCATTTGCTCTTGCATCTTCCAGTTTGCCTCTCCGCCGTTGAACCTCGGAAAGCGCGTCTAGTGTTCGGATCAATCCGGTACTCTCTCCGCCTGCAACTTCCTGTCTGCTCGATACTGCATCCGAGAGGTTCTTCTCGAGCACATCATATTTTTCATCCAGATTGTCCTTGAGGTCAAGCAGAGTCAGATTATCCACCAGACCCGCAACGACTAAACTTTTTTCGCCCAGCGACTTTCTTGCTATTTTCAAAGTTCGTTTGAGGACGCTGCGAGCAGCGCTCCATTGCTGGTTGTCTATGTAGTTTTGCGCGACGTCGATCAGTTGAAAACAAATATCCTCGATTTCCTCGACTTCTTCACTGTCCGAACTCGTGTTTTCAAGACGAGTTAGAAGCTTCTTTTCTGTTTTCGCAATTGTTTTAAACTTGGCCTGCTGCAGATCATTTATTTGCGATTCCAGTTTCTCGGAATCCTTTATTCTTCCCTGGATTCGGTAAAGGTCTACAAGATTTTTCATGGCCGGAATTTGCCATTGTTTCCGCTCTTCGGATGCCACTTGCAGCGCTTTGTTTGCCTCTGCCTCCGCAACATCATACGAGCCTGCGTCGAAAGCGTTTCGATAAGCGACTATGGCGCTGTTGAAGCGCTGATCGGCAGGTACGATTATTTGCTTGATACGATCCTGGAAGAGAAAAACGCAGGCTATTACAACTACCGCCGTCACGGAAGCCGCGACTACAGCCGGAATTCCCTTGCCTTTGGATGCACGCTCGCGAATTTTTCTTTGTTGGTAGCCGGTAATGAGTTTGTTGATACCACTGCCTGAAGTGAACGCGCCAACGTGTTCCAGAGCATCTTTCAGCTCGTTCATGGTCTGGTAGCGATGACGCGGATTCTTCGCCATCGCCTTCAGAATGATGAACTCAAATTGAGTTCCGTTTTTAAATTCCGGTCTTATGTCACCAAGAGGGCGAGGGCGATCGTGGGTCTGCATGTGGAAAGTCTCGTAGACGTTCCCTCCCATCAGGGGAGGTTCTCCCGTCAGAGCTTCGTACATCAGGCAGCCGAGAGAATATATGTCACTGCGATGATCAATAGGCTTGGCCATACACTGCTCAGGGCTCATATAAAGCGGGCTTCCGACGATCTCACCTGTCTGCGTCAAGCCGAGTTGCGTATTGTCGTCGTTGGGCATGAGCTTGGCAATGCCGAAGTCCAGGACCTTAACGAAGTCTCCGTCGTTTTCTGTTTCAACCAGAGCGATGTTGCTCGGTTTAAGATCTCTGTGCACAATGCCCTGCGCATGAGCATGATCGAGAGCCGAACAAATTTCAGAGAAAACTTTGATGGCACGTCTGACACTCAAACGCCCGGTGTCAGAAAGCACTTCGGAAAGGTTTTTACCCTCGTGATATTCCATTACCAGGCAATGCCGTTCGGCGTCATCCATGAAGAAATCGTAGGTTTTGACGATATGGTCGTGACGAAGGTTGCGATAGGTTTTAGCTTCTTGAGTGAATCTTTGAACGCGCGTCGTGTCGGAAAGCAGCTCGGCATGCAGAATCTTGAGTGCTACCGTTCTGCCTGTAGACATGTCGAGAGCTTTGTAAACGGTGCTCATGCCACCGCGACCTAGGTACGCAACGACTTGATAGCGGTTTTTTATAATCGCGCCGATTCCCACCGCTTCGCTTTTGGCGGCGCGGCGCATGTGATCGGTAACGTCTTGGTTATCTGGTGCCATCGTGTATCCGATGGTTTCCTTTCAGCAATCACCACGCCAAACAAGAATTGAGCTTTCTCCAATCCAATCGAGATCAGATCAATTCTACTAATAATGTTCTGCCCAGCTTCGGACTAATTTAGCATCATCTTCTGAGCATTTTTAGCCGGTGCTTTGTAGACCTTCGGCTACGCCGTTGATGGCCATCAGCACAGTGTCCAGAAGCGGGTCTAATGTGGCGGATAATCCAGGCTTTGCCTCAGGCTCTTCCCCTTTGCCGGAATCGTTCTGAACCTTCTCACGTAACTCTTTGATGAATCGCACCTGCAGATAACTCAGAGGATCAACATACGGATTCCTCAGCTCGATGGAACGTCGCAGATATTCGGTTTTTTCGAGCAAGATCTTTTGACCTGTAATTTTGAGAATAGCCTCTTGAGTGAGACTATGTTCGCGCTTTATACGAGTAAGAATGTTGTCCAGAACCTTCGGATCTTGCACAAGATTCTCGGCATAGTACGTGGCGATCTGCATGTCCGAAATCGCCAGCGCGGTTTCAACCTTGGTTACCAGACCTGCGAAGAACGGCCACTCTCGATAGAGCTTGGACAGAAAGGCGATTCGCTGCTCTCCGTGCTTTTCAATTTGTTCACTGATAGCCGAACCCAGACCGAACCAACCGGGAAGGAGAAAACGACTTTGTGTCCAGGCGAATACCCATGGTATTGCGCGCAGATCTGCGATGGATGTGCTGCCTTTTGTTCTTCGTGTTGGCCTCGAGCCCAGTCTCAGTCTGGCGATTTCATTGATCGGAGTGGCCTGCTGAAAGAAGGTCAGGAAGTCCGGCTCGTTAAAAACGAGATCTCGGTAAGCGTCAAATGATGACGCGGAAATCTCTTCCATCGCTTCTAGCCACTCGGGCTCATCTATGCCTTCCTTGCGTTTGTGAGATTCGGTGATGCTTGATTCGATAACCGCGCAAGCCAGTCGTTCGAAATTGCGAACCGCAATCCCGTGCAGCGAGTACTTGGAACTGATTACCTCGCCCTGTTCGGTGATTTTTATTCGACCAGAAACCGTTCCGGGTGGCTGCGCGAGAATTGCTCTGTGGGTTGGCCCGCCGCCTCTGCCGATGGTGCCGCCTCGTCCGTGAAAAAGTCGAAGTCTCACGCCTTTAGAATCAGCAAGTTCAACCAGTTTTTTCTGTGCTTTGTACAATTCCCAGTTAGAGGTGACGATACCGCCGTCCTTTCCGCTGTCAGAATAACCAATCATGATTTCCTGCAAATTGCCGCGGCGGGCAATATATTTCGCGTAAGCCGGCTGCGATAAAAGCTCTTCCATTAAGCGCGGCGCGTCACGCAGGTCTCCGATTGTTTCAAACAGCGGTACGATATTGATTGTGCGGTTTGGATAATTTTCGTTGTCTAGAAAACCTGCTTCCTTAGCGAATAGAAGAATGGAAAACAGATCGCTCACTGACTTGGTCATGCTGACAATGTAGGTGTCCAGGGCGACGTCTCCGTGTTGATCTTGCAGTGAAGCCATCGCTCGGAAAGTCTCAATTGTCTGATTGGTTTGCTCTTCAAAACGGAGTTCGTGCGGGAAAAGTGGTCTTCTGGACACAATTTCCTTGGCGAGCCAACTAATCTTGTCGGCTTCAGTCAATACGGCGTAGCCACCAGGGACAATACCAAGCGTTTTTGTAACGTCATCGAGAGCTGCTGTGTGCTTTTCGCTATGTTGGCGCACATCGAGCTTGGCAAGATGAAATCCGAAGACTTTGACCATGCTGATGAAACGATCGAGAGATTTCGTGGTCAAAGCTGAGCCGGACTCGCATAATGACTTCTTCATAACATAAATATCTTGAAGAAGCTGCTTCCGACTGGTATATCCTCGCTCGTCTCCCCTGAGAGTATTCTCCAGCTTCTCGCGAATAAACAACAACTTCAGTCTGTACGGTTCAAAACCATATCGCGGTGCAAATCGTTCCTGTATGTCTGGAAAGCGCCCGGCGTCATTGTCCAGAGACTCTTTAAGCGAGGCACTCGGAGGAACGACGTTGCTGGAATGCGATAATTGATTGAATAGAGATTCCAGTTCTTTTAGATATCGCTTGATGATGACGCGTCGTTGGTACGAGAGGGCATCGACAGTAACATCCGGTGTTACGTAAGGGTTTCCATCACGGTCCCCTCCGATCCAGCTTCCGAAAGTCGTATAGGTTATGTCTTCGTTTGCGGTATCGCATTCGGTAGCAACTGTTTTTCCTTCCAGTTTTAAGCGCTTTTCATCGATGCTGTTATGAACGCTCAAGATAGCGTCTATTACGACTGTTTCAAACAGGTAGAGCCCGTATCTAACTTCATCCATGACCGTTGGTTTGAAGTAGATAATGTGGTCCGACAACCAGAGCGATTCAACCACGCTCTTCAAACCTTCGTCGACACGCTCACGGTCTTCGTTCGTCAAGGGTGGATGATCTCGATTGTGGAGGTACTCCGCCATCTCCAATTGCTTCAAAAGGATAGTTCGACGCGTGATTTCCGTAGGGTGAGCTGTGAAAACAACTTCGATGTCGAGATTATGCAGGGTCTCCAACAGCGAGTGCTCGTCGATGCCTCGCTCCTTGAACCGTGAAAATAAATCGTTGAGCGAATCAGGTTGAACGGAGTCCGGCGAGTTCCATTCAATCAGTGCTCGCCTCCTCAACCTGTGGTTCTGTTCGGCGATATTGATCAAGTCGAAATAGCAAAGAAAGGCTTTGATTATTTTATTACCTGTTTCCATATCCAGGCTGGAAATCAAAGTCGAAAGCTCCTCCTTCAACTGATTCAGAGCCAGGTCGTCTCCGCCGATCTTGAGTTGATGCATGGACTTGCAGATGCGTCGGAAGTCTTCGATCTTGTTTAAAACCTCGACGCCTTCAAGTCGTTTCACGGTGTCACCGAGGAGAAAGCCGAGCATGCGGATATCGTCGCGAAGCGGTTTGCTGCGTTCGCTCAGGTCCTTGTTTAGACTTGTATCCTCTATTTTGGCAGTCATCGCAATCCTTTCTGTCTTTGGACCTTTTCCCAGTTCCGCAATGCTTCAACGCCTTTGTCAAAAGCTGCGGCACTGCTGTAATAGTTATGCGCACCGTCCTGTCTATCCGGGTTGCGTACGTAGTAAAGGAAATTGGTTGTGGCAGGGTGAAGTGCCGCGTTAAGTGATACCAGACCTGGTGAGCCGACGGGCCCCGGCGGCAAGCCTTTGTAGATTCTGCTGTTGTAGGGGGATTTGCGATCCAGATCGCTCTGATAGACCTTGCCGTCGTAGCGCCATTTCCCGGCTAGTTTCGAGGCGTATACAATCGTGGAATCCATGCTTAAACGCATTCCTTTTGCTATGCGGTTGTAGATTACCGAAGCAACAATCGGTCGCTCCGAATCCAATTTTGCCTCGGTTTCGATGATCGAGGCCGTGGTGACGATGTTGTGCAGAGGAACTTTGGAGGCTTTAACGTCAGCTGCCAACTTTTCATCATACACTTCGCGGAAACGATTCACCATCTGTAGTACCAGACCTTTGGCCGTAGAATCAGCTTGCACAAAATATGTGTCTGGGAAAAGGTAGCCTTCCAAGCTTGTTGCCCAGGGATCGATATCTTTAATAGGTGACGGATCGTCAAGCAGGCGCAACGCTTCTGCTTCCGATTTCAGTTTTAACGACGGTATCGCTAACAGTGCCCTGGCAATTTCGAACTTTGTCCATCCTTCCGGAACAGTGATTCTTTCGTGCTCTGTGCCTCCTTTCTCCAGTTCTTTTAGAACCTGGATTGGCGACATCGGCGACGCGAAACGATAGTCACCGGCTTTCATAGTGGAAGCTCCGCGTTGAAGTCGCAGGTAGAGCTTTAACGGAAGTTCTTCGCGTATTATCCCGTTGGCCTTAAGCGTCGCGATTATCTGTTCTGATGACGCTCCTCTGCTTATAGTCACCAGGGCATCGGGTCTATTGTGAGCGAACGGCTCGTTCAGTTCGTTCCAGATCCAGAATCCGGCTGCACCACAGGCGGTGGCGATTACTAAGAGGACAGCGATGAAGCCGGATAGAAAGCGCATGAATTCCAACGATTTGACGGCACTGCGAAAATTTGTGGCAGTATTGCACATTATAAGGTTAAACTCTTCGTGGCAAGCAAAAAAACAAATTCCGACAATTCTATTAAGAGGTTGTCAGCGGTCGTAACAAGCGAACAGGGAACTACGTGAGCCCGGCGGCGTCAGAAGGACCTGATGAAACGGATTGCAACAGCTTTTAAGTTGGGAATTTTAGGGACCGCAATGTGCCTGGTCGCTGGACCTGTTTCAGTTCAGGTGGAAGCCGCCGACACGAGCCAGGCTCCCAAAACTGCCCCGGACCGGCATTTGCGATTGAATCGTTCTTCCGCTTCCTTAGCCGATCCAGCTTCTTTTGGCGCTCAAGGCGAGGATTTGCCGAACGGTTCTTCGGCGGCGCATAGCGCAGCATCGACCACAGTTTCTCTTCAGGGGGGCGTCACCAGGCTGGATGGTAACGCGTCGGATGCCTCACGACCTCCTATTCAGGGACGTATTCAGGGTGAGCAGAGGATGCCATTTCAAGGCAAAATCGAATCCCTGATCGAAACGCCCCTCGAGGCTCAGAAGCCCCGGTCAGAATCTATTCCTCCGCAAACCTTTCGAGCCTGGCTGGAAAGCGCCCACCCTCAGTTCTCATTGAACGCTTCGCAAAACGCCCCGGAGACCGTCATTTGTATCAAGGGACGTTGGGACGATTCGTCGAAAACTCTCGATAAATTCCAGATTCCACACTCAAAAATTGGCAGTGGCAAATTAGCATCAACGAATCTTGCCAACACAAGGGTGATTATTGTCGACTGTGCAGGCGACATCAATAATGCCGGCAAGCAAAAGCTCCGTGACTTCGTACTTCGCGGAGGGTACTTGCTTTCTACCGATTGGGCGCTGGATGGATTTCTGACCGCTACCTGGCCTAATTCAATCAAATGGAACAAAGGAACCAATCGTCGAGATATCGTGGATGCCACCGCATTCGATACCGACCCAGTGCTATTCAATCACGTCGTGTCGAATGCGTACTGGAAGTTGGACCAGGACAGCCACTTGATTCATATAGAACAACCGGGTGCTAATGTTCGGATTCTTGCGAAAAGCCGTCAGCTGGTTCAGGACGACCCGGATCGAGCCGGAATTCTGGCTGTTGTGTTCCCCTTCGGCCGGGGTTTCGTGATGCACATGACCGGACACTTCGATAACAACAGCAAGCTGGCTATAGGAAATTTTCTTCCTGATCCGGCGCCGCGAATCGGCATAAGTTTTCGCCAGGCTCTCGCCGCAAACTTCGTTGTGGCTGGACTCGAAGGAGTAAAAATTCCGACGAGACTAAGGTGAGCAGCTTACCAACCGCCCATCATGCTGCGCATCCCAGCTCCCATGTACGGGTTATAGCCGCCTCCATATCCCATTCCTGGAATCGGCATAACTGGCGCTGGAACGTACATTCGCATATTGCCGCCGACTGCTTTGTTCATCAAATATAGGCTCGCTGCCGGCGCTGCGACCCGGGCCGTACCACCGGCTAGTTTGCCAAGTATTCCAGCTGCGCCCTTGATCATGGCGCCGCCGTGCCCGCCGCCGCCTGGGTTCTCCGTGACGGATTTTTCAGGCTTTGAGTCATCTCCGGGAGGCGGGTCATTGTTCAGAAAAGAGCCTGCCGGCATTTGGTTATTGTTCTGTGCTTGCTGCTGCTGCCACTGTCCCTGTGTGTTGGCTTGAGCATTACCGTAGTAGACCGGAGGCTGAGGTGGTTGCCCGTACTGCGGAGTCTGGGCCTGCATCTGCGGCTGACCGTAAGCCTGTTGTTGGGGATAGCCCTGTTGTTGCTGCCCATACTGCGCTTGTTCAGGAGCCCCGTAGCCGTAGTTCGGCGTAGTTTGGGGCAGACCGCCGTACTGTTGATAGGTCGGTGGCTGCTGGTAGCCGCCCTGCTGGTACTGCTGATTCGGGTCGTAACCCTGAGCAATCGCTGCTTGAGCGCACGCCAACACGAAAGAAACCATGACGGTCAGGCTGTAGATGTTTCGCATATAGCTTAGGCCCAGTTTAGTAATTAGCAGAAGCATAGTTGTAGCAAAGATGGATGTCAATAGGACTTCAGAGCCTTTTATCTGCTAACTTTTAGGGACTTCCGCCTTTACTAGAGGACTAATGCGATGACGCTCAGTGCCACTGCCATGAAAAACCTGTCTGAGTCAGAATGGACGGTCGACAAGGCAAAGCAATATCTCAAGGTCAACAATTTCACGGTTGCTGAGCAGCTGTTTACTGAAGCGATCAATCATCGCAAAGATGCGGTCGGCGCAGAAGACCCCGGCGTCGCCGAATTGCTGGACCAGCTCGGCGAGGTCAAGGTAGAGCTGAATAAATACGACGAGGCGATCGAGTGCTTCGAATCCGCTAACAAGATTTTCGAAAAGGTCTACTACGCCGGTCATTTCAAAGTCGGCGTGGTCTACAGCCATCTCACCACTTGTTACATACACGAGGGTAACTTTGAAAAGGCACTCGAGGTTTGCTTGAAAGCCCAGGATATTTTCGGCAAAACACTTTCAGGAGAGCACCGCATGGCTCTGGAAGCCGTTTACAAACTTGCGACTATCTATCGCCAGCTGAAAAATGCTCCGGAAGCACTCAAGCTTCTTACCAAAGCCAAGAAGAACGTTGAGACTCCACTTGGTCCGAACGAAGAGTTTGCATATCTCGAAGCACTCTTGCAGGAAGACGAGGGCAAGCCAGAGCTGGCGGACAAATGCTACCGCGACGCAATTGCCGGCTTCAAACAGCGCAGAGCGTTTAAACGTCTTGGGCAATGCTTGCATCGTTACAGCGAATTTTTGAAGAAGCAAGATAAAAACAGCGAAGCGGAGAAAATCCTCTCTCAAGCGGAGCAATACAAACTCATAGGCGAATCATCGTCGAGAAGCGACGATATCTTCCCTTCGACTCTGCTACGTGCGTAACACCATCTGTGGTGCCCGGGTTAGATTGGAACGGCCGGTAGGTGCTTATTGGTTTAGTCCTTCCGGAAACTCAGCGCTGGAAGTAGCTGTGAAAGTCAATCGAGCCGGCGGTCCCAGACCTGGAACGTTGCCGATGAACGGCAACATACTCAAGTTCATAAACGGCCCCATATTGAAGTTTGCTTCAACCTTGTATTCGTAGGTGTTTGTGTCCGGTGTTGCTGCAGTGCCCATCGGAGTATTCTTCGGATGGGTGGTCGCAGATCCTCCGCCATAAGGAACGGAAACGACGGAAAGGTCGATACCGCTTCCTCCGATTCCACCAATCGGAACCAGTTTTGCGAATTTGCCAAAACCCGAAGCTACGAAAGTCCCACTCTCTTGTTGAACGACGTTCATAGCATCAGTGAAGGTGTTCTGAGTCCCCGCTCTACTGGCGCACTGTTTCGCGCAGAGATAACCTGTTGCGTAACCAGTCGTGAACATGATCAGGTTGATCAGGGGAAATAAGATCACCAGAAAGAAAATTATGAGCGCCGGCGCGAACTCGGCGGCACCTGCACCAGAGCCAACCTGGTTGCGTATGCGTTTTTTTGTTTGAAGACGTACGAGCATCGGGCCCCCAAAATCTTGCCCCAATGATCTATCTATACCACAATACTTATTCTCTCAGGCGAAAACTGTGGCAGTTTTCCGCCAAACAAATCTTGGGAGGAATTTGCAGCCGGCGTCGCTTGCCTAATGTTTTGTCCTGAAGTCGTGAGTCTTCAAGTTCTTTGTGTATTCCTCGCTCACTCTATCGCGAAGTTTCATCGCCTGCTTTGATAGCTGCTCACCCTTCTCGACCATATTGATTTGTTTCAGTAAATCTCCATAGCTGCCGTAGAATTCGGCAAGCTGGTCAGGACCAATCTCTTTGCACTTTTCAGCGTGCGCGATCGCTTCCGAAAGAGTTCTCTCTGCTTTATCAAATTCGCCTCGGTCACGCTGCCACTGCCCGAGGTGCAGCTCTGCGCGGATGTACTTCGGGTCTGATTCGGCTTCGCGATGCGCGTCCCGGTCATGGGAGAACCTGATATCTTTGATGCGACCATAGAGGTTACGTGTACCGATTTCGGCAACGCGATCCTGGTTAAGCAAGCAATCCGCAATCTGCTCTTTGATATCAGCCAGACCAATAAAATTCTCTCCGAAAAGCTTTGTCAGGAGAGCCTCTGAGTGAATCAGCAATTCGTACTCAAGTCCATACGCATAGGTTGCGTCGAGGCGACGCGCGACTTCGACAATTCTACGTGTGCTACCCGCCCAATTTAGTCGAGGTTCCGAGAGGTGTCTCTGAACGGAGTCTCCTTTTTGCTCAATTTCCTTGATGTAAGTCTGAGCGTCCATAATGTCGTCGAGTATCTGATTGGCGAGACCTTCCCATCGCTCTCGATCAAGTTTGACAATCTCGTCGATAACGTCCTCTTGTTTGGCTGCGTCACCGGTGGACAGCAGTACGTCCGCCTGCCTGCCCAGGGTTACTATCATCGCTTCGTAATTCGGTCTCTTATTTTTACCGCTGAGATTTCTTGCATCGACCACTGCTTTGTCTAATATTGACAGCGCCATACCCGGCCACTGGTGGACTACGCAATAGTCAGAGAGCCAGATTTCGAAATGCCAAATCATTTTCTGTAATGGGGAGCCGGGATCCTCTGCTGTTTGGAACGGGAAGAAAGCCACCAGACCAACCCAAAACGCAAGAGTGATACCAAAAACGGTGGCAAGAGTCTTGGTAGAAATCCTGATTATTTGTTTCTTCGTCTTGCGAGGAGTTTTAGAACGTCCCTGCAGAGGACCGGCCACTGAGGTCGTGGACTGCACCATATCGCTCAACTTCATCGCGACAGTGCCAGTCTGCGTAGCTTTTGGTTGGTAATTACCAATTGTCGGTAGAGCGTCTAAAACTGCATTAGCGGTTTGAAACCGCTTCTTTTGCTGCTTCTCCAGGCAACCGAAGACAACGCTGGACAGTTCCTCGGGTACCACCACATCCGGTGCCATTTGTCTGAAGTCCGGCGGCGGATCATTGACATGCATAGACATAGTTTCGACAGCGTTCTTGCCGAGAAAAGGAGGAGATCCGGTGAGCACCTCATACATTACACAGCCCCAGGAATAAATGTCGGATCTCAGATCAAGCGGCAATCCTGAACATTGTTCGGGGCTCATGTAAATGGGGCTTCCAAAGACTTCTCCCGTCTGGGTGAGATGTTGTGATTCGCCACCATCTTGCGGAATTACTTTAGCTATGCCGAAGTCGACGATCTTGACCTGAACAGTTCCATCCTCGTCAACTGCAAGGACCATATTCCGTGGCTTGAGGTCTCGGTGAACGACTCCCTTTCTGTGCGCGTGTGCCAAGCCTTTCAGTACCTGGCGAAAGATATCGATGGCCTCATCGGCCGGCACTGAGCCCGTTCTGTCCAGTAAGTCTCCCAGCGACGGTCCCTCAAGATAGTCCATGACGAGAAAGGCCAGCCCGTCTTCAGTGACACCAAAGTCGTAGACGGTAATTATGTTAGGATGCGAAAGACTGGCCGCCGCTTTCGCTTCTTGTTGAAAACGCTGGATACTGATTGGATCGGATACCAGGTGAGGGTGCAACAATTTCACTGCCACCACGCGATCCATGTACGTGTGCTGAGCCTTGTAAACGGTGCTCATGCCGCCCTGACCGATAATTGATTGAATGCGATAGCGATTAGCGAACACTTGCCCGACCAGTCGATCTTGCTTGGTGTTCACAAGATCCCCTCCGTCGTCCGGGCATTTCAGCAGTGAAGCATTCACTGCCTTATGGCAGATGAGGCAGATCTTTGATTCTGTGGTCTGAGCCTTAGCCGTTTCGACTTGTTCTGTCATGTGATCCTGAGGCGCACCGAAAACGTTGGTTGGTTAAGCCAGGAGTGAATTTTGCCGGGAAATTAGATACCGAGAGATTGAATCTTATAAGATATTCCCCGAGGAAAGCAGCTTTTAGCGATGGACACCCCCTTAAAGGCAGTTGAGTTTTTTAGCGGTCTCGGCGCATTCGCCGAGGCGTGCCGCTTTTCGGGCATTAATGTTGTTGCTGCTTTCGATCAAAATGAACACGCAAACAAAGTTTATGAGTCGAATTTCGACCTTTCACCTGACGTCCGGAATATTGAAACATTACGTGCGACGGACGTTCCTGTCTCATCTATCTGGTGGATGAGTCCGCCGTGCACACCCTTCAGCCGCCGCGGCAAGCAGAAAGACGATGAAGACCCCCGCGCCAAAGCCTTATTACGATTGCTTGAAATTCTTCCTGAGCGAACTCCGGATTATTTTTTTATGGAGAACGTCGAGGGTTTCATCGGGTCAAGAAGCGAAGAGCGTCTGAAGGCGCTTCTCGAACGCCTTGGGTATAAACAGAGCTCGTTCAACATCTGTTCCTCTATGTTTGGAGTTCCAATGCGGCGTCCTCGTTTCTTTCTGTCCGCATCGCGTCTGCTTCAGCCAAAACCACCTGAGCTTGATCCATTATCGGAAGAAAGACTACTGAGCGATTTCCTGACCGAAAGCATTGATGAAGACTTGCGCTTACCCGACGGCGAACTTGAAAAATATGATGCGGTTTTGAACATTGTTGATCCAGATAAGAAAGACGCCTATGTAATCTGTTTTACTCGCGGCTATTTCAAATGCCGCAAAGCAAGCGGGTCTCTGATCCGGTTGCCGGATGGTGGTGCGCGATTTGTTTCTCCGGTGGAGATGCTCGATCTTTTTGGTTTCTCATCCACCTACAAATTTCCGGCGGAACTTTCCAAGCAAGTGTGCTGGCGATTGATCGGAAATTCTGTGGATGTTCGGGCCGTACGAGCTGTTTTGGCTACTGTCGGTCTCTAGCTCTGTTGAATTGAACAGTTACTGTCTGCTTTGATGCTTGTACTATCGAGGCTGAATTAATCGTCGATTGCGTTGATTCGGTATCTAGAGTTACAAAGCCTGTAACGGGGAATGATTGATGGAGCATATGAGGTTCGATTTCTCGAGTTCAATTTCAGGAATTTCGTCTAGATATGTCCGACGATAAAAGCAAGTCTACGAGAATTGACTCCGGCGAAGATCGGACTGGCGATGTTCGACGTGACCGGGGACCGGGTTCGGCCGACAGTGTTAATTTGTCGGAAAAACGAGTGACTGCAGTTGAGCGAGCAGCAAGAGAGTTGTACAGACCAGCCGCAAGTCACGCCTATGAAAGCGCCGGTGATTTGTCCGCCGTCACTTCCGCATACGAATCCGCACGTCTGGGCGATGCTCTTTCGCGCGCTGCGATTGGACTGAATCACATCAATGACTCGCTCTTAGAGATTCGGCGAAGCCCGCATGCTCGTTATATGCTCGGTTCCGAATTTGCCATCGTTGCGATCGTTGCTATTGCCGGCATCGCGAAGCGGAGAGCCGATCTGAGCCAATCGGAAATCAAAGCAGTAGTTGATGGCGATGAGAGTGGAAATGGTGAACTCATCTATCGCGCTCAAAGGAAGAAAAGTAATCCTGTTGAGCGGGCTTTGAAACGACAAGATCCGTTGTCTGAGTTCGCCGGCAATCATCCGATTCCCGGCAGAGAGTATGGCAAGGGACGGAACATCCCGGATTGGTTGATCAGTTTGGACACGAGTGTCGCTAAGGAAGCTGGTTATCTGTTCAACTCAGTTTTGAGACGTCCGACTGTGCTTATGACATTGTCTGACACTTTTGTTTCGCTGGGCGAGCAGCACTTCTTCGACGGTCTTTTATCCTGGCTTATCGTTGATTTAAATAAGAACAAGGTTACCGAATTCTGGAAAGGCGCAACTAAAGTGGTCGCGATTGCAAACGGCGAGTCGATTGAATTGCCGGTATGGGAAGACATTGTCGAGTTCTATCAAAACAAACCTAAACAAGCAAAACCGGATAATTTGCTAACGGTGGTTTTAAAACGAAATCTGGATCGAGAATTGATAGAAGCGGCGCTTGCGGATGTTGTCCTTCCTGGTGACGCGAAAATAATTCAAGGTAACCGGATGGACTTGAAGAGCCAAAGCGACGAATCTGTGGTTCGCCTCGAAGACATTCTTCCCACTATGTTCCGTGATGACTAGAGTCTAGATATTCGAGTAATCAAACTCGTCTTCTAACCAATCCCAAATTTCGTTGTCCAGCTTTGGCAGGTCATCGGGGTCTACAAGACCTCGTCGAATGCCCTCATAAACTATTCGTGTTCTCGGATTGAAAATCTCCATGCCGGCCGATTCGCGAAGATGGGCGTCCTGACCCTTTACGAGTTTGCCGAGGAGCATCGATAGTCGATTTTGGACGCCGCGGACGCTGATATGACGTCGTTGAGCGATAGCCCGATCCGTCATTCCGATAGCCACATCCAGCAGTGTCTCGTATTCAGTATCGCTCAAAGAATCGTCCTTCGATTTGAGTCGATTCTGGACCCCCTGAACGACCGGATCAATGTAGGGATCGCCTTTGGTCAAGACGCTTTCGATAGCAAATGCTAACTTGTCGTCGGATTCACCTTTGAGTAAGTAGCCGTGAATAGCATCGTCTGGAACAATTCGTCCCAAGGTTCTCACGTATGCCTCTCGATGATATTGAGACCAGAACAGGATGCGCGCCTGCTTATTTGCTTCCCAAATTTCTTCTGCCGCTTTGACACCATTGAGTTCCGGCATCGATATGTCCATTATGGTCAGGTCCGGCGCGGTCGACTTCGCCAGTTGCACGCCTTCAAGACCGTTGGAGGCCTCGACAATCTCTATCCCCTCTCCGAAAACCTTGAGCACTACCTGACGAGCATGAGCTCGCAATGCCGGCATGTCTTCGACAATCAAAATGCGCAAGCGAAATCTCCTTGCTTTTGCTGTGTTTCAACATTTTATCACTTGGGTTTTGTAATAGTGATGTCCACTCTGGTGCCTTTATCGCCGTCGCCGGTAAGCCAGAGTACCTGCGCATTTATGAGGCTTGCTCTCTGCTGCATATACCTTAACCCACGAGATTGTGTCGAGCGGGCCGATGCATTAATACCGACTCCATCATCTATTATGCTAATCTTCAGAATGCCACCGTCAGCGGTGACAAGACATTTGACGGTAGTGGCTTGGGAGTGCTTGCAGATGTTAGTTACGGATTCTTGAACGAGTCTATAGAGCAGGGTAGTTTCGATCTCATTGAAAACAGCGAATTCTCCCGAATCAACGCTTGACCTAAAACGCACCTTGTACCCTGCTCGCTCCGCGCCGCTTCTGATACAGTCTTCGATTGCGTCCACAAATCCTAAGTGCTTAAGAACCGCAGGCGAAAGGCTGTCCATTACCTCGCGAATCTGGTTCATCGAGGTAACTATCAATTCGTCCATCTCCTTTTTTTTGTCATCTTCAATTGAGGTCAGTAGTGATGCTTTTTCACGCAGCATCTTCAAATCATTGAGAACTTGATCGTGGAGATCAGCTGCTAAAACTCGGCGCTCAATCTCATCGTCCTTGACCAACTGAATTTTCGATTCCAATAGTTCTTGTCGGATAGTATCCAGAGCAGAATCCTTGGCTTTGAGCTGAAGCCGGGTGTCTTTGGTTCGTTTGATGAAGGCTCCGTATATCAATCCGAGTCCCGAAGCTATCGTCAGAGAAAGAGGCATGGCAAGTTGATCGGTGCTGTTTGGGAACAAGGTCTTTTGCACGAGATGAAGCACCATATTTAGTGCGACGAATTGTATAAATACAATCCACCTGAGCTTCTGACTGACCTTGTATGCTACCACTGTCGCGGAGACCGCGAAACTACATATGATACCAATGCGCATAAGCGCGGCACCTAAAGATGTTTCTGGTGCTGCGATGGCTGAAGGTCCTGGCTGTCCGAACAAATTGTGAGATAAAGCCTGTTCGAGCCAGATGAATTTTTCGGAAAATAGCCAGGCAATTACCGAACTCGCTAAAATTCCGGATGCAAGCGTAAGTGTGTCATTTTGATTTTGCGGGCGCAGCTTTTGCTGCGGATTTGCTTGCATCTGGTTTTACAGCCGGCGCTGGGGGAGAGGTTTTCGTAGGAGAGGTCGGTTTCGGACTGGTTAAACTCTTCGCAATCCAATATTCCACACTGTTCTGCGTTCCCGTCTTAACCACCCAGTCTAAATGAGTCTGTGCGAGTTTTTTTTCTTTACCGGTGAGGTATTTGAGAGCGAGAAAGCAGTGCGCTTGAGTGCTGTCGTAGTCGCTGCTTTCAGCCTCTTCCAGTAGCTCCTTTCCACTAAGTTTTCCGGTGAGGAATTTCAGCGCCGGATAAGGCCACTTCAGGCGATCGGTTTTCTTGAGAGCCTCCTCCAAGAGAGCGTTTCCTGGAGCGGGATTTCCTCCCTGACGATAACCCAGGGCTGCGAGAACGCTTGCGTGACCTGCGTATTCGCCTTTCCAATCGGTCTTTCGCAGCCAACTTTCAATCTTTCTGGCCGATTCGATCCCGCTTCCCTTCGCCAGTGATGCGCCTGCTCGGTTTAGATAGGCAATAGGCTGGTTGGGATCGATCTCGATAGCTTTGTCGAAATCTTTGATGGCAAGTGGCAGGTCGTCCTCGCGAAAGTGTGTAACTCCGCGATTGTTGAAGGCAAGATAGTTGGTTGGAGTTAGTTTGATTGCACTATTGAAATCAGCTATGGCGAGAGCGTATTTGCGAAGCCCATTGTAGGCCGTGCCTCTATCTACGAGTGTGGCGGCGCTATTCGGATCGAGCTTCAAGGAGGCGTTGAATTCTTTGAGAGCCAATTCGAAGTTTTGATTCACCAGGAAATTTTTTCCGAGTTTGTGGTGATCCTCGGACTCCGGGCTCGCGTTTGCCGGACTTCTTGTGGAAGGAAGCAAGCCAAGAAGCAGGATTAGCGCCAGGAGCGCCGATGCGGAAAACTTCGTCATGGTTTCTCTTTCGTTTTTTCGAAATAGATTATTGGACACGAGAGTTATTGTATTTCGCCATTTCGACTGATGCAGCGCGGTTATGTAAAAAACCATTCATATCATTCGGGGTGAAAACGTAGTCAATCGCTTTATTGCGTTATATGGGGGTATATCGTAATAAGCAACGACGGATTCTGATTCTCAAGAAGTTGCCGATAAACATTCACGAATCAGAACATCGGGAGGTCAGCAATGGCCGGTGTCCAGATCTCGCAAGACTCCAGGAGACTCTAATGACTACTTGGACGAACATGTCCAGTGATCCGAGTTCAGACGAAAGGGTCTTGAGGGACGCACAAAAGACTATCGAAAAGGTTGTCGAGGCTGCTCGAGTAGCGCTTGATGACGAACTTGCCGTGCAGCAGATGGAGTACGACCAGGTCTACGGGCTCAACTCCATGCAGTTCGCCATGTATCAGACGCTTGTCATGACATTTTTCCAAGACCATCAGATGCTTGCGAGTTTGAATTTGAAACGTTCTCAAAGAGACTTGTCTCCAGGTGTCAACGAGTCTAAACGGGCTCAGCTCATGGAGGTTATCGCGCAACGCGTCTCAACTGGTGCTCAGTCGACTGGACAACCGGGTGGAGCAGGGCAGACTCAAATGCCGGCGCCTCAGGTCCCGGCTCAGCCGAGCGCCTGGTCCAGCGGAGGAGCGCAGACCCCTCCACCTGCCTGGGGGCAGCCGCCGGTCAATGCGGTGACCAACTCAAACGCAAGTTGGCTTGATCAAGCCGCACCACAGGCGGCAGCAGAGACGTCGGCCGGAGATTGGCTCAGCACGCCCGGAACGACGGAGCGACCGCCGTCTTCTGCCTGGCCGACGGCAGGCGAGGGCGCCCAAGACGCATCCAATTGGACTTTGAAGCCTGGCGGCGGACAATTGCCCGTAGGTCAAGGTAGTTCGGAGTCAAATGGCGGGTGGAACTCAACGCCGACTGCTTGGCCATCCGACACGTCAAAGAGCGGTGAAGGAGCTTGGCCCCAGCCGGAAGCAGCAACCGCTACTGAGAGTAATGAGACGGCGAGCGCGTGGCCGACACCTCCTGCGGCTCCAATTCCAACGAGCTCTTGGCCGGAACAGCCAGGTGCGAACAAACAGCTACCTCCTGCTGCATGGCCCGCATCCAATTCCGGGGGACCTCCAAGAAATATCGAGCCCTCCGCACCACAGGCTGGACCATCTGATGTTATGAAACCAGCCTGGACCACGCCGATCGGGGACAGTGGCCAATCGGGAACTTGGACCATGGATTCGAAGCCAGGCGGACCGCCGGCGCCAGCCTGGTCGTCTCCGGCTGCACAAGAGCCGCAGTCAAACAACTGGAACGCGCAGCAACCGTCAACTCCTCAGACTCCGGCTCCAGCCGCCTCCTGGTCAGAGCAAATGCCTTCCCAGAGCACGTGGAACAACGCCACCACAGCTGGTGACTTGCCGAAGCCGGCTTGGCAAAGCAACTCGGGCGCAGCAGCTGTTCCACCCGCCCAACCGGCAAACCAGCCCTGGCAAACGCCGGTCACTAGTAATCAACAGTATCAGTCCGGTCCCAATCAAGCAGCATCTCCTGCGCCAGCTCAGCCGTGGCAGCAACAAACTCCACCGGTAGCTCCAGTGAACTCTCCGCAAGTTTCCCAGCAGCCTTGGCAAGCACCGTCCGACGGACCTCCGCAGCCGGCGTGGCAACCGCAAAGTTCGCAGACGCCACAGCCCCAGCCATGGCAAGGAGGAGCACCGCAGGCGCCAGCACAGCAGTTCCAACAACCCGGTCAGCCATGGACGCCTCCAGTAGCTCCGTCCCAACAAATCGCGCAGCAGCAACCACAGCAATCACCGCAGCCCTGGATGCCTCCTGGTCCGCCGACCGCCTCTATGACCGGAATTCCACCAGCTAATGGCGTTCCTCAACCAGGTTCAAACGGAAATTACGGACAACAGGGTTCCAACGGTACCCAGCCGCCGGCACCGGCGTGGCAGACGGGCGCTGGAATGACACCACCTGTGATGCCTCAGCCTCAACCTGCTTATCAATCGAATACGCCGCCATACCCAGCGGCGCAGGATTATCAAAATCCAGCTGTTCAACAACCTCCAAATTACCAGACTCAGGGGCAAGTTCCTCAGCAGGCATATCAGCAACAGCCGCCCAACGGTAGCACGGAAGATATGAGTATCTCGTTCAGTCAGCAAGCACCCCAGGGGCAGAATGGTGCCACCTTGGGCGGTGTCTTGAGGCAAATGCGCAGTTTCGATCCGGCAAGAAAACGCAGTGATGATGAACAAAATCAAGGCGAGTCTTACAACCCTAATAATGCCTGGTGAGACTCAACCGGTTCGTCACTCGGTTATCCCATAGATTGTCTTGCTTGCACGAGAGCGGCGCGCAGTTCTTCCATACTGCTGAATCGATTGGCCGGCTTCTTTTCCAGTGCTTTGAAAATCACCTGTTCAAGTGCGAACGGAATGTGTATGTCTGGTCTTGCAACAGAAATTCTGTCAGGGACGACATTGACGTGCTTGAAAATAGTTTTGACGACGTTCTCGGCCATTATCGGCGGTTTGCCTGTGATGCCCTGATACATCACGCAGCCAAGCGAGTAGATATCGGTCCGGACGTCTAACTCCTCGCCCATGCATTGTTCCGGGCTCATGTAGAGTGGGCTTCCGAGAATGTCTCCTGTTTGGGTGAGTTCTTGGGCTTCCAGACCACGCGGATCGATTACCTTTGCAATGCCAAAGTCTACAACCTTCACAAGATCTGGTGTTTCTGAGTTCTTGACGATTAAAATATTGCTTGGCTTTATATCACGATGGATTACCCCTTTTGAGTGCGCGTGAATCAATGCCGCGCACACCTGATCGAAGATAGGGAAGAAGCGACCTGGAGGAAGACCTCCTTGTTTTCCGAACTCGTCCTGCAAAGTTACTCCCTCGATCAGTTCCATCACCAGATACGGTATCTCTTTCTTTGTGATGCCATAATCGTGCACAACGACAAGGTTCGGGTGCTTAAGAGCTGCTGCGGCTTTCGCTTCACGGTCGAAACGCTGTCGATTATTCCCGATGTCTGCGACATGAGGGTGCAAAATTTTGATAGCCAGCAGCGCATTTGTTTTTCGGTGCCTGCTTTTGTAAATTGCACCCATGCCACCTATGCTGATTCTGGCTATGAGTTGATACTGCTCCGGCAAATCAATAGAGTCAGTAGTCGCCAACTTGCCACTGGAAGCCAGTCCGTATGGAATTTGCCCGGAATCGCCCGGGATTGTTTCTCCATTGTCTATGCCTAACTCGGCGGCAAAAAGTTTTGCAAGCTTCGGGGGATTATGGTGGTTTATCAGAGATTGAGACAGAATTGCGACCGCCATATTAGCACTTGAGCTTTTGTCGAAATGCATACGCCTGAAATTCGCATTTGCGAGTCTGCGTCTATCCAAAACGAAGTCCCATAGCCCGCCCAGACCTGATGTAGAGTCGCCCCGCTTGGGTAGCTTAAATTCGGAAGCTTTCGGAAACCATCTCATTTTGATCCATGTATCAATCAGGATGGCACCGAATATGGTTCCGATCAAAACGTACGGAGTTGCAAAACCTTTTGCGGTGACCATTGAGAAAAATCCTCCAATGGCACTATTATTCGAGTTGTAGTTTACGGAAGCCGTATGGTCTAGAACGGCGTAAGCAAATCCTAACGACGCAATGATGATTGCGGTATTCTTTTTATGACTCATCAACAGAGCCAGACCCAGAAATACTGATGCTATCGCGGTCCATACGGCATGTCCGGCGGAGAGATACTGCCAGTTTACGAAGTCGGCAGTGGGGAGCCATTGCAATTTGTGAGTCCATTGAACGTGAACGTGCTTAAATGCATCGTACACAAAAGCGAAACCAGCTCCTGATGCTGCACCCATTATCATAACGTCGGTAACGCCCAGAGTCCAAACTGAGAATTTTTTCGCTCTTGCGAAGAATAAAAAAAGTGGTACCAGTTTCAGTGCTTCTTCGATAAACGGCAACACGAACGTACTTGCAGGATCCAAAAATGTACCGTCGATACTCTTTTCGAGTGCGCCGACTAAACCCATCATTACTGCTCCGGAAAAGAACATCAGAGCGACTGTTCTAATCGGAACTGTGCGAGTGAAACTACCCATCAAAATCAGTCCAATCAAAAATGCCAGGTTAAGCGCTAACGCTGTAATTCCTGTTGGAGCTCCCGTTGCTATAAATGTGAGGCTGAGCCAACCAGCGATACCGATCCACAACACAATCCAGCGCACCGGGACTTTGGATGCTCCTATTGGAACAACTCCCCAGCTGTTGTCGGTTTTCGGTGCTTCCGCTTGTTTCATTTAGTCTCTGGAATTGCGATTTCTCGATCTGCTGGAAGGTGGTTTTCTTCGCTCTGCTGTACTTCTGCTACGCGATGGTACGGAGGTATCCGCGTCATCAGAAGAGGAAGCCCGTTTTACCGGCTCCGGCTTCTCCGATTTCTTCTGGCTCTGTTTGACATTCGTGGGTTTGTCGATGGCTCCGGAAGTGGTATCGTCAGCGGTGCTTTCCGCCGACGGAGTCAAAATTGTTTTCATAAGACCCGCCAGGAAAGGAGCACGCTCGCTTTCCATCTTTCCGGTGCGAGTAGCGCTTAGATAGGCTTCTGTCGCCATGGTTTGACCGACATTCTCTGAGACTGCGATTGTGGAAGAGACGCGATATTCGTTTAAGATTGCCAGTGCGACATCATACTTGCCCCGTGGCGATAGAAACCCATCTACGTAGGTGCGTTGTAGAATCAGAAGATTATCCTGAGCTAGAGCCGCTTTGCGTTCTGCTGCAAAATCGTATGCGCTTGCTATAGTAGGTTGAACCTGATCGAAAGGAATCTCCGGTATACCAGGAGCTTCAGCAACGGTTTCGGTAACTACGGGAGAACCAAACCCCCGACTCGGTATTTCTACGCTAGGTTTGGCGGGGTCTTTCGCTGGGGGCGCTCCTGGAGACTCAGGTGCCACGTTGGACGGTTTGTCCGTATCCAGCAATTCCTCGTCTTCTACAAACATCCTTTTCGGTTTGGGCGGACGCCGCCCAAGCTCAACGGCAAGAGAAACGCAAGCCAAAAGTGCAAACAAAGCGGCAAATAGCCCGCTGCTTTCCACGATTGTGCCCACGTCCATACCCGGTCCGTCTCCAGTAGGTAGCTTCTGATAATTAGAGGCTGCGCCTCATACCATCTCTTACCAATCTGCTCATTATGTTAGACATCTAACCATATAGAACGTCTCGATCCTCCGGAAAGTCCTTCACTGAATTTTGCCCGGCTTGCATAATACTATGAAATCACTGTAGCCAATGACTTTGAGCATCGTAAACGATAGAAACCAAGCTTCAGTGGGAACTGTTTTCTGAGTCGATCTGAGCCGCTATGATGGCGAAGGTTGTGGGAAGGAGGTAGTGATGATGAATAACGACCCACGTTTGAACTTTCGCCCGGACGGCAGAACCGCTGTTCTCCACTTGCGTTTCGACGGTCTAAGCCGAGACATTGAACTGGATCTTCTGGACCTGGGCGTGGCCGCTTCCGACGCGTCGATAAGAGCGGTGGTTGCAAGATTCGTCGACGTTCCTGCAGCAAAGCTTAGCGAATACGTTGTGGAACGACACGAAAACGGCAATCTAACACTTCGCCCTGAAGCGGTATTTGGATGAGCGACGATCCGTTGTCGTTGATCAGAAGTTTTTCCGACGCCGAGAAAAAATTGGCGTCGGAGATTTTTCTTGCGCCGTATGTGCCAGGTGGAAAGATCACCGTCAAAGTTAAGGGTGTCGTGCTTTCAGCATCAGTCGTTGACGAAGGTCCGCTTGCCGAAACGCCAGGATTCGGACTTTTTAGAATCACAGAATCATCCAAGGCCGGTTATGTTGCGAAGCCAACCTTCGCTCAAGTTGAGGCTTATCTGAAGCTGATGCCCAGAGTGAGCCTGACGCTAATTGAAGAATTCGATGGACACTGGTGGGGCGTGCAGGCACAGTCGTCGGATACAAGATTTGACTTGAAGGACCCGGTTCCGGTGCGCCTGACAGAACGCGGTGCGTCTTTCCAGCAGATATTCGCAAGATTCGACGGCTCCTCGTTTTGGTACCAGTGTGAAAATCGTAGACGCGATCCTGTGATTGCGCGCAAGTTGCGGGATGCGTTGGACCGTGACGTCTTGCCGGACGAGGTACGGATCTCCGGCGCGACCCCGAGCGAATTGTTCGCCTATCGAATAATATTCTTCAGCCGGCACCCTGAACTAGCTCCTATAGAATCAGAGCCAGAACAGCAAGTTGCTGATGAATTTGTCGAGAGTTCATCGCAGGATTCGTTTTCAATGCAAGGAGGAGTGCACAGGAATCAGTGGGTCAACTCGGATTTGAGACGACTGCGTGACGCCCTGGCTCATGCTGGCGCACGACTTGACGGATATTGGACAAACGGCTCAACCGAGATGACAGTTCGATATGTTGTGGACGGGCATTCACACACTGCGAACGTTCGACTTCATGATTTGACTGTAGTCAGTTCCGGAATTTGTCTAAGCGGGCGGGATGAAGATTTTGATCTGACCAGTCTTGTAGGTGTCATGCGCGAATTTCATAGAAACGAATACTACTGAGGATTAAACCTGTGACTAAGTTGCATCATGAGGTTGTCTATCGAGGCAAAGAGACAATAAGCAGGCTCGGGGACGCTAGGCTGGTGGTATGCGGTGCGGGCTCGCTAGGCTCTAATCTTGTAACGCAGATATGCCGACAAGGTTTTAAGAACATATGCGTTGTGGATCGCGACAGAGTCGAGGAGTCGAATCTTGGAACTCAAGTTTACTCTCTCGACGACATAGGTGCGCTCAAGGCCGAGGTATTGAGAAACTTGATCTATCGCGAGGTAGGCGAGGAAATCAGAGCTGTTTCTAAAGAACTCAACGATAAAACTGCGGCTAAGTTTTTAAGTGATTGCGACCTGGTTGTCGATGCCTTCGATAACTCTGTTTCGCGTCGACTCGTGACTGATTTTTGCAAGTCAAATAGCGTTCCGTGCTTGCACATCGGTGTAAACGGCGACTACGGAGAACTGCGCTGGAATGATAGGTACATCGTCCCCTCTGATGCAGGTGACGATGTTTGCGACTATCCTCTAGCAAGAAATTTGGTTCTGCTCGTAACTGCCGTTGCCGCTGAAGCGTTGATTCGCTTTATCCTCGATGGTTCAATGAAAAACTATTCGGTGACGCTGAGGGATCTTTCAGTGAACTGCGATGATTAAACGCAGTTCGTTTATTGCATTCGCTAGGAAACCTGAAGGAACGCAATGAGATTAACGCAGTCGCTCAGGGAACCTGAACGGACGCAATCAGTTTATTGCATTCGCTCAGGAACCTGAAGGAACGCAATGAGATTAACGCAGTCGCTCAGGGAGCCTGAACAGCCTCAATGAGTTTATTGCATTCGGTCAGGAACCTGAACGGACGCAATCAGTTTACTGCATTCGCTCAGGAACCTGAAGGAACGCAATGAAATTATGGCATTTGCTCAGGGAGCCTGAAGGAACGCAATGAGTTTATTGGACTCGCTCAGGGAGCCCGTCCCGTTAAAAATAAACATTGCAGTAATTCAAACACTTGAGCTAGAATCAATCTCAACACAAATTCCGAACAGCAGAGAATAACCGTACAAGCCGTTCGGAGAGTCATCATTTAAAAAGCTTGAGCTGAAAAAACATCCAATTTGGAAAGTTCCCCATTTGTACGGTAGTCATTCGGGGGTACTCGTCATGTTTGAACGTTTGAATTCCTCTTTCCTCGATTCGCTCGAATCGAGTAGAGATTTCCGTAAACAACTTGCCCAGGAACGTTGGAGGGACGGTTTCAATTGTCCTCGTTGCGGCTGCACCAAAGGGTATGCCTTGCAGACGCGCGACATTGTCGAATGTGCAGGCTGCAAGAAGCAGACTTCATCGACATCCGGAACTGCTTTTCATGGCATTAGACGACTGGTTGAATTTGGCAAGGCATTAAAAGATTTCTGCACGGGAAATCATATTTCGGCGGCGCAGCACGCGCGGAACTCTGGCATTGATCCTGGCACAGCCTGGACTCATCTTCAGAAAATTCGTTCCGTTTTTGCGTCTGCACCGCTTGAAACCGCTTGCATCGATGTGCCCTGCACCATTTTTAAGCCGGCATTGATCAAGCAAGGTAAGGAAGATGAGCACTATTGCGCGACTTCTCCGAAGGCGAGTGCTCAAGAAATCATCGCAGTCACGATTTTAAATTCAGCAACCGAATCTAACGCCAAATTGCCTGCCTCCATGATTCATTCGGCATTGTCGTTTCTACTGTCTGTGTTTCGTGGCGTGAGCCGGAAATATTCCCAGCTTTATCTAGCTGAGTTCAACTGGATCGTAGAAGATAGAACGATCAGTTTTAGTGATGCTTTGGCGATGTGTCTGCGCGGTCACCCGATAATTCGCGATGATATAACAGATTTTTCGTCTCCTTTTCTTTTGCGCATAGTGGATACGGAATTCGCCGGTTGTCGAGCGCCGCCGACGATCAAAATCGGCGCATTTGATTAGATTAAGGCATTCTCTCTTTGAATGCTAAAGTGGCATGATATGTTGTCCTACTGCATATTTCTAATTCGATTCGCCCATGATTGAAGACATCTTTTTTGACATCGCTTCGCAGTTTGGGATTGAAAAGGTTCCGCGCGCCCCTGAGTTTTTTCAATTCAACTCGACGGAAAAGCTTATGTCTGTCGAGGATTGGTTTAGGAACATTCTTGATGAGACGAAAGATCACTGCGTAGACTTCTCGAGAACAATAATCGAGAGCAGTTGTTGGTATGTCGAGATACAAGGAGACGGAGCGATTCGTTTACGCGACGTCCATCAGGGTGAATTTGATCTGGCTATCGATCGCCAGGCTAAATCGGTAAAGGGAAAGAAGCGCGGACAGGGCGGGAAATTGCTTGCTATTTTCGTGGATGAGCCAAGAAACTACGCAACCAAGAACATGACAGGACGCGATCTCTTGAGGTCGTTAACAGATTCTGTAGACGGGCTACTTGTCCATCTACCGAATAAAGCTGCCGTCGAATTTCCGCGTTCGGACTTTCGAGATTTCAACGGATTCGCTCAGATGTGTGAGCTTGAAGAGATGCTTCTCTTTCCAGCAAACAATCAGATCGAGAAGCTGCTGGAAGCGACATGGTTTGTAGAAAAAAACGAGGATGGTTCTCTACTTCTTAATTGGGCACCCGACTGTAAACAGCTAGTGCATGTACACACTCATCCGAGCAAAGCCAGTTCGTTTGACGCTTATCGATTGAAGCCAATGAGCGGACATGAACTGTTTCATTCCCTTTTAGAGAATCAGACCGCCAATGGGATTGTCGTCAACCTGATCAGCACAATTGGAGTACAGCCATCTCTCAGGCAGTTGTTTCTGTCACGTTCGATAGTCAAAAACATAGTACAGGGGCTCGATACACGCGTAGGCGTGAATCCGCTGCCCATCCGACACACGGATGAGATCTCGGATTGGCTCGACATGCGCAAGTTCCCTGTTGCCGATCGAAAAATTATCGACGCACCCTTCGAAGAGTATACTCTGTATCGAGCTGTGGTACCGCAGGGCTGCGAAATTTCTATGCAGGAAGCGGGTAAGCAAAGGGAGACGCCTGGACCGACCTGGAGTCCCGTGTTTATTCAGTCAAAAATAAGTCCGATCGCAAGCAGTGAGCCAAGTCGTATTGTCTGTCCAGGTTTTTACGCCGAGCAACTGGGCGCGCATTTCCTTGTGGGTGGCTCTGACCCCAGGCGATTTAATCCTGGATCAAATTTTTTGATTGGCAAAAGGATCGATGACTACTCAATTGAGCAAGCGATGAGAAGAGAACGATGGGCGTCGGAACTTCTAAAATTTCTTCCTCCAGGAGGGGATACGATCCCTCGTGACGCTTTCCACACAGCCAAAGGTGCTTCTTTGGCTCAAGAATTTCCGCATGCAGCAAAACGAGACTGGATCGAAGCGACTTTGAAGCAGGCTCAGAAATTTACTAAACCTTGGGTCTGGTTCAACTCTTAGGGGAATAATCTAAGGGAACCGCAATCGAGTTTTGTCTGTGACTACGCAAGCTGAACTTTGCGACATCTGTGGTCAGCCAAAATCTTCTGGTTTGACTGGCAGTTTCACCCAATGGGTGAATTCGTGTCGATGCGAAGTGTTAGACAATGAGAAGTCGAATGTCCAGATATGTGGTCTTTGCGGAAAACAGTTAGATGCTGGAAACACTGGGAGTTTCACACAGTGGGTTCTTCAACCTCAGAACTGCTCTTGCGCTAATCCGGTCGTTCTTGAATCAAACGGTGATGGCGACAGCGCAAATTCCGAAGAGTCAAAATCAACATCCGCTCGACAGCCTGATCGTCCTACCGGTGAGATTGGAGATCTTAACGCCAGCAACTTTCCTGTCTCGAGATACAAGCCAATCAGCATGCTCGGTATGGGCGGCGGTGGACTCGTCTATTTGTGCTTCGACAAGCATCTTCGCAAGAACGTTGCTGTGAAAATTTTGAGGGTGACTCAACCAGAACAGATTGTCCAGTTTCAAGCTGAGGCAAAAGTTACGGCCAAGTTCAAACATCCAAACATTGTGTCTATATTGGACTTCGGTTCAACTGACACAGGGGCACCGTTTATGGTGCTGGAATATGTTGAGGGCAAATCACTCGATGTGCTAATTCAGGAGAGAGGTCCGCTACCTGAGCTGGTTGCTGCTGAACTTTTTATTCAGATTGCTGAGGCGATCGAGAAAGGTCATGAGTATGGAATTTTTCATCGTGACATTAAAAGCTCCAACATAATAATTTCACAGTCAAAAAACAATGCGCAAGCCAGAGTCATCGACTTCGGAATCGCTATGGTGGCATCCTCAGAAGACGTCGATTTCCATGGGAAACATTTGGTCGGAACGCCTAAATATATGTCTCCGGACCAGATTGCAGGCCGAACATTTGATGCGCGCTCAGACCTGTACTCTTTCGGGTGTGTGATGTACGAGACTCTTCTGGGCCGGTTGCCGTTCTCCGGCAATGCTATGGCGTTACTGGAGAAGCATTCTAATGCAAAACCTCCTGCATTCGCTGAGATGTCTCCGGATGCAGACATCTCGCAGACTATGGAGAGAGTGGTGTTGCGTTGCCTGGAAAAGCATCCTGATGCTCGCTATCAAAGCTTTTCTGATTTGAAATCTGCTCTGCAAAATATAGCGAAAGATGACTTGCTAAGTGTTTCCTCTGTTCAGCGTGTTTTGTCGGAAGACAATTTAGTTGACGTGAGTCAGAATTCGAACGGAATCACAGAATCAGAAGCAGACTATCAGAACAGGAGGGGCACCAAATATGGTATCAGCACTTCCGGTGATAAAGTAAAGCCGGACCAGGCGAGCCAGTTGATTTTAGCTCTTCTTGCTATTCTGGGCGTTGGTTTGATATCGTTCGTTGGTTATCTGTTGTTGAGACCTGACGAAACAGAGGACTCAAGAATAGTGAGCTCTGCGATTAACGGAACGTCTGACCAGCATCTTGACGCTGCCGGTCGACCTCAGGATGAAGAAGATAGTGTTGGGAGTTTTGATGGTTTCCACGAATTAGCGCCCCTGAATGCACAAGCAATCAAGCTCGAGAAAGCTTTTAAATATGCCGCCTCCGAGTCTGCTTACACTCGCGCTATCTCTTTAGACGAAGGCAACTCGCAGTGGTACCGCTTTCGTGGTTTGTCCAGAATGTACCAGGGCAAGTTCGAAGAAGCCCTTGGAGATTTCAACACGGCCATCCGACTTAAGGCTTCAGACGACAATTTCAGAGCGCGGGCCGAATACTACATGAACGCGGGAAATTATACCAAGGCGGAAGCTGACATCATTTCTGCAATTTCCGAAGGACCAAATGCCGTAAATAACTACATTGTTCAGGCTCGGATAAATTCAGATATGGTCGACAACTCCAACGTTCAACTGGAGCGTGCCCTACGAGCCACTGATAGAGCTTTGCACCTGGAGCCGGAGCGAATTGAAACACAGGCTCAGCGTTTGATTGTGGAAGCCAGGCTGAAAAAGGACAAATCAATTACCGAGAGAACCTCGCATGAAATAGCTGCTAAGGGCTCTAATAATGCTTTCTCACTTTATTGCCTGGCTAGGTATTCGGAGTTAACTGGTGATTGGAATTCTGCTTTAAAATGGGTGTCCCGTGCGATCATCCTGAACCCGACTTCGTGGAAATCATACGAGTTGCGCGCCGATACCCTTAAAAAGCTTGCGCTGGAAGCCAAGCAAGGGAAGGAAGTGCAGTATGACGACCAGGTTCTTTCGGCAGCCGATTGTAAAAGTCGAGCTATGAGCGATTACTACAAGGCGACCTCACTGAATCCGCTAAATGCGAAACTGCTTGTGGAGGTCGCGAAGTTCCATCGTGAGCTTAATCAGGTTGAAAGTGAAATCAAATATCTGTCGCAGGCGATCGAACTCGAACCTAACCAGGCGGATCTCTACAGGCTGCGTGCTGATGCGAAGCACCGAGCCGTTATGAATGAGGATGCGGTAGAAGATTGCGAGACCGCAATTGCACTCGGGGAAATTAACCCTGATGTGTATTTGCTGAAGGCCAACTCGCTGGTCGACCTCAATCGTCCGCAAGAGGCGGAGCGTGCTTTTTCACAGAGCATTAAGCTGGATGCAGCTAATGCCGATGTGTACTTGTACCGCGCGAAGTTCCGGAGGCAGCGACGCGAGTACACAAAAGCAGTCGAAGACTACGAGAAAGTTCTACAGCTTAGACCTGGTGAGCAAGATGCTCTAGCTGGAAAGCGTCTTGCGCTAGAGGAGATGAAAGAGTAAAAGAATCCGCATCTACGAGGAATTTTGATTAGATTCGATTGGGATGGTGAAACAAAATTCGCTGCCGCTACCATTGGTGCTTTCGACCCAGATTTTTCCTCTGTGCTTTTCAACCAGACCCTTGCAGATTGAAAGACCGAGACCCACTCCCCGTCTTTTCGTTTCCTTCGGCTGCTCTAATTGTTTGTATCGTTCGAAGATAGCTGTGCGAAGATGGTCAGGCACACCGGGACCCTGGTCTCTTACTTTGAAGAGCACGTCGGTTCCGTGTAGTCCTGCCGTTACGAAGACCGCTGCACCTGCGGGCGAAAATTTGATCGCATTGCCTATCAAGTTGCAAATTATTCGAACGACCCGGTCCTCATCTGCAATCAGCGCATCATTCGTGATCTCTTTTATCAAAGTAACATTGCTGGCATTTGCTGTGCCCTGACACGAATCCAACGCCTTGTCCACGATTCTTTGTGTGGTCGTCGGCTGGACATCGAGTTGGAAATCTCCTGAATCAATTTGCTCAGAATCGAGCAGATCGTTTACCAGAGAAACCATTAGATTGATACTCGATTCTGCTCGGTTAACATTCTTCCTGAACTTTTCCGAAACCTCTCCAAAGGTGCCTGCGACGATCATCTGCAAGAACAAACCCATTGAAGACAACGGAGTTCTCAAATCATGGCTTACCATGGCAAGAAAGTCCTGTCGGAGTCGTTCCAAGCGATGGCGCTCGGTTACATCCTGTAGATGTGCAAAAATCAAATCGTCTTGCCATTCGTTCACATAGATCTCGACCGGAATGCGTTCACCGCTTTTCTTCAATGCCATCGTCCGTAGTGGCTCCGGTGTGTAGTCCAGCCGCTCCAATTCAGGGAATACCAGACCGATTTTTTTCCCTTTCAGTTCCCTCGGCTCGTTGTATTCCAGTAGCTGTCGCCCCACCGCGTTAATGGTTTCAATTCGCTGTTGGCGGTTTATCACAATAAGACCCAGTGGAATAGAATGCAGAATCTTGCGAATCCGCTCTCCTTGATCCGCAAGCGCTGCTGCCTGCTTTTTTACGAGCGCGCGCAGCTCATCCTGCGTTTGTAGAGTTTGAGCTGAGTTTCCTGGATAATCAGGCATTTTTCCTCAGATTTTCCTGGTCTTGGCTGGTGCTGTCGTCGCTCGAATCGTCTGTAGTTGAACCTTTCTTGGATTCTAATCTGGAGAGCTTCAGGTTACGAAGCATTGACTCGATTGCTGTGCCATTTTTAATAGCGTCGATGGAATACCCTCTGGCGCGTAATACGTTTAAAACCGTTAGTGGGGTAGTATTCAGAATGCGAGCCAATCTGTTCAGTCGCGAATCGTCAAATGACTTAGTGCGCTTGGCCTCGCTAAAACCGTTCGATAGAGTCGGTTGCCCATCTATTGCATGCACGGGCAGCATCGAATCAAGACCGATGTGTTTCGCTCGATAGTCAATTATGCCGTCGGCATCGGCCATGAATTGAACTTCAACTTTAGTTTCTCCCGCCGTGGTTGGTGGGCAATTGCTCACGGTCACGTCAGCGAGCGTCGCTTTCTCCGTGGAACCTTGCAGCACATGCATGTTCACTGTCGCGGTCGGGGACTCGCATTTGTGGTATGCGGTGACAGGCAAAGGAGTCGCACGCGCGATCACTTGCTTGAGTTCACCGCTGGTCTCCTCGACCCAAACCGGCTCGGAAATGACATCCCAGACCACGTAGTCGCGAACGCTGTGGTTGAGAAGTGCCGCTTGAAGTGCGGCGCCGCAGACAGGGTAAGTGTTTGGGCTTGCTGGAAAAATTGTAGCGTTAGAGAATCTGTCATAGAATCTCCTGAAGAAAGGCGTCAGAGTGCGCGTGTCACCAAGCAGCAATATCTGATCGATTTGATTCGCCTGCGTTTTCGAGTCTTCGATGACTTGATCTACGACACTCAAAGTCCTGGCGATAATTGGTTCAATTAACTCGTGATACTCTGACAACGAAATCGAAGCCATGAGATAGGCGTGCGTTTTCGAGCGTACGTTCGGACCAGTCGCCTGAACGTCCAGATTTGTCACACGCACATGAGCCAGACCGGCTGTATGCAGGTCATAGATCGCTTGTTCTGCTGCACGAATCAGTTTCCAAATCGTTGCTGGAGTGCGTTCCATCTTGTGACCAGAATCGGACTCGAAGGTTTCCACCATCCAATGAACCATTTCGGCTACAAATGCTTCGCCGGCGAGCGCATCATTACCAATAGTCGCTTTTACCTCCAATAGTCCGTGCTGAAATTCCATTACTGATGCCGCAAATGTGCCGGCTCCGAGATGGTAAACCAGAATTTTCATGTTGGAATCGCGGCGCAATTCTTGATAGCAGTGATAAAATGCCGCAGCTGTGGGTTCGTTTATCAATTGCAATATATTCACGCCTGCGGCTTCACCTGCCGCTCTGAGCAGTTTTCTTTGATTACTCGTAAAAGTGACCGGCACAGTGAGAACGGCTTTGCTGACTGGTCTCGCCAAACTCGCTGTGGCTATGTTGATCATTCTTTTGATCAATAATTCGGTAAACATTTCCGCGCTGTAGAAGCCGCATTCAGCCTCGACAAACCAGTCCGTTCCAATCAGTTTTCTGAAGTGCTGAATGACGTTTACTGTGTCTGATGTTGGATGCCGACCGACGACAAGATTTCCATTAGACAATCGACCCGCAATAGAAGGCACTTGATTGGACGAAAACGAATCGAATTTGTCACCTTCAAAGGTGGCAACACGCGAAAACTTCGACCCTATATCTATTCCAACCAGAGCATGTCCGGCCTGACCTGTCGCGACAAGGTAGGGCGGAGGCATGCCAGAATCCGGTCCACCCCGTTGGAGAAGCGGCTCCGAGGGATATCTTGGATTTGCTAGGTAGTCTTCCGTTTCAAAGCAGATTAAGGACCGCTGCTTTTGTTTCAAGCTTCCTCTCCACCATTGATTTGACCACTGGGCGTAGAACCAGTATGACAGAAGCGGAAACTTTCTGACGGAAATTAATCAGCACGTGTCTCTGCTACGAAGTCGATCTGAGTGCCACCATCCGCCGAATCTTTAACGACAAGGTTGGTGACACGGAAATTCCGAAGAGCGGGTGACTGTTTTTCAATCACATTAATTTCTCCCTCATGCTCAAGTGGAATGGTGATTTGCTTCAGGCGACCGACAATTACTTTCTTTTCTGCCACCTTAATTAATCCGCCAGCCACCTTGCTCCAATCCAAGTTTATGTCATCTGGAATTGGTAGTTTCATGGAAACGTCGTATTTGAGCAGTTCTTCTTTCGAGTCGCTGTTCTTTTCAAAGCTGTAGTTTACCAAACCATCGCCTTTGAGATGACCGGAAATTCTCCACGGGCAGGTTTCGAACTCATTCTTGTTGAAAATAATTCCTGCTTTTTCAACGGTGCCGTCTAATACGACGTCACCACTCGCGGTGAATGCTAGCTTACCCGGTCCTGCAGCGCGCATATCCTCAATCTTCAAATTGGTGACTTTGACGTCCTTGGCTACAGCGTTTCGGTATCGCCAGGTTTTGTCTTCCCTGATCGTTTTATTCAGCTTCATCTCGAATGTTGATGGAATGCGCTGGCGAATCGCATCTTTGAGCGGCTCGTCAGGAACTAGAATGCTGCACTGTTTAACCGACATGCGCATTTTTCCCTCGTGAACGGCCACGTCCAATCCTTTTGCGATTACGTTGGCCGGATAGCCGTTGAGCAATTTCAGGTCTTTCAACTTGAATACGAGGTCGCTGTTCAATTGAATGTCTTTGTCCACATCAATTAAAAGTTTGCCAGACAGGTCAGCCAGATCGATCTGCCCCTTTCTTGTTTTTAGATTGGCGTTTCCAAACTTCAGGTTCACTGGAAGCTTGACGTGAGCGGCATCTTTATCGCCAGTCTTGGCCAGCAGCATTTCGTCCGGTACTGTCATCGTGGAGTCTTCGCCGCAGTCGAGAACGAATCTGCTGTCGTTGGATTTCAGGTCAATTTGCCGCACATTAGCTACTCCACCTTCCAGCTGGAAGTTCATGGCGCCCTCTTTTGAGTAATCGCTTGGTCCGACCGTGACGTTCGCCAAACTCAAAATTAATTTCGTTTTGTTTTTGGCAATGATAATCTGACCGGTTTCCGCATGAGCAGCGCCGGTTGTTTTGAAAACAGTCTCCCGTCCCTCTTTCTTGATGTTTACCGCCAGATAACCCGGTACCTTGTCAGGGAAATGTCCGAGAGTCTGATGAATATCGGTTTTTAAATTGAGATCGGTGCCAACGAAATTCAAATCGGAAACCAGATGCAGCGTCGGATGTTCTTCTTCCTTGATATGCTGCCATGTGAATTCTTTGACGTCACCGATGACGGTGGCACTGGACGTGCTGGATCGTTTGTCCTTGCCGAAACGCACAATGCAATTGCGGAGCAGAACTGGCTTATTCTCAGCGTTCTTTCCCTCCGGTAGATTCAAAACAAGTTTGTCATTAGTCTTCTTTGCAGAAAAAACAGAATGCAGTTTTCCTCCATCAAATTCACAGTCGACCTTTTCGCCGATCCATTTGCATCCATTTGCGAAATTAAGCATCAAATGCACGTTTCCAACATAATTCAGCTCATCATCCACTTCGGCATTGGTCAGTCGAACATGTGAATCAGGACCGATGTGGATTGATTTTTTTCCTAGTTTCATAGTCGACGATGGTCTCAAGTCGAGTTGCACCTCGTCAATTTTCATAGTTTCAATCATGTCTTTCATGTCGCCGCTCATGGCGCCGACCTGAATAAGGTTTAGAAAGAAGGCACCGACGCTGCGCGCCAAATCGACATGGACACTCACGGTTCCTTGCTTGAGCTCGATGGTTTTCGGCACCGGAACCGCATTGAAGCTCAGCTGATTTGAGGTCCACAGTTCGCCGCTCGCATTTGCCGTCGATAGAACGGCAGGATTTTCGATCGGCAAAGAGAGCGAAATATTGAACTGCGTGTTTGGCGGTATGCTGACAAGCGAGTTTTTGATGAAGAATGTGCCTGGTTTGAATTCACCCGATGCCACAATCTCGAGATTGGACGTGACGTTTGTAAAACGCCGTATATCTGGATCTTGAATCTTTACCTCGAAGCCGGCTTTGATCTCAGGTTCTTTTCGAGTGTTGGCGCAGCCGCCGACGAATACGAATGAGAACATGAGCAAGATGCAAAGGCAGCGCGAGAGATTTTGCTTTGTCTTCGTGATTCTGTTCATACAAACTATGTTTGCCGCAGTCCTATATATAGCTTATTCACGGTCCCGTATGCCGAACCGACTGTCCGGCATCTGCGCTTTGTTACATCAGGGGTGACGGATGGGAATTGCTGTTGAAAACTGTTTCGGAAAGCAGTGCAGCCAGAAAGTCTTTTACTGAATATCTGTAATTGTGCAGGAGACACCCTCTCCTGTGGATAGGAGAAGAAAGGACCTGTTCAGTAAACTCGCTTCACTCTGCCTAATCGTATTGCTAAATTAGTAGCAACTGTACTCCGACAGCGGGAACTTACAAACAGTAGGTATGTTCAAGCAGTTCTTGCGACTCGTACAGCACATTTTTTTTTTGTGCTCGGCGCTGACCTCGCTCAGTGCATTACGAGACCGGGCAGGCTCCAGGCACGCTCGGTTTTTGGTTTCAAACAGCTGAAAACCTGGCTTAAAATACTGAGGAGGTGCGCAATGTCACCTAGAAAGAGAACTCAACAACGGGCAAACCCGAACGCTCCCGGTGCAAGCGAACTCGCGAATTTCGAGCGCTTGATTGAGCGTGCGCGTCTCGGCATGCCTGAACAGGACTATCGCCTAAACATATTGAATGTAATGCTGCGTACGCCGCATCGTAATGTGGCACCATATATGCCACTATTTGCTGATGTACACGAACGCGATCCATTGTTCTTTGTGCGACTGGCCGCATGGTACAACGAGGTCGGTGCTGTGCATGACTTGAAGCAGTTGTTCATTGCGTTCCTGGCGACCTCCAAGTTCTCTGACGAATTCCGGGAAACGGGTCTGGCGCTTCTGGAAAAGTTGCCTCCCTATCAGGTAGAACGGGTCACTCGCATGATCAAGGGCTATCTGGATGGCAAGACATTTGTCCCGGGTATTGGCTCTGTGCCACGCTCTTACAAAACTGCCGTCGAAAATTATTTGAAGCAACGGGAGGCTGACCCCAAGGTCTTCGATGCTGCTGTGCTGCATGCCCGCAAACCACTGAAGACGCTCTACGCTTCATTACGAATCAAGCCAGGTCCGTACGCTCAGCGTGTATTGTTTGAAAACGATCCGCCTGAAGGTAGTCGACTTGCTGTCCTCAAGCAACTGGCAAAGGTAGGGGACCCTGCCGAACAAGCGCGCTTGATTGTGGAGAACAAGCTGCCATATAGAACTGCGGTTTCAACGATCAAGGCGATGACTCCATCTGTTCTTGTTGCTTTGATCAATGCAATGACCCCGCAAGAGGTCATCAATAACCTTGCCAGCTTGAAAGCGCGTGGTGCAATGGATAACGAAGATCTTCGCAAGATGATCGAACGTAAGCTTGAAGCAGCGAAAACCGACTCTCGAGTTTCAGCACTGAAGACTAGAGAGGCAATCAAAGTCGCGAATCTCGATGACGCGATGGCGCAGAAGGTTCAAACGGTTGGCGATGTGCAGATCAAGGCAAAGGGTAAGATATCTCGTGCTACCGCTTTGATCGTCGACAAGAGTTCATCTATGGATGAGGCAATCAATCTTGGAAAAATGATTGCCAGCATTCTTGCACCAATTTGCGAAAAGGATCTGTTCGTCTATGCCTTCGACACAATGGCTTATCCCATTGTTTCCAAAGGTAAGGAACTGTCCGACTGGGAAAAGGCGTTTAAAGGTATCATTTCCAGCGGTGCCACTTCCAATGGTGTCGCAATTGACGCCATGATTCGCAAGAATGAATTCGTTGAGCAGATCGTTATGGTCACTGACCAGGAAGAGAACACACCGCCTTTGATGCTGCAAGCGTTGCGTGCCTACGAAAAGAAGTTCGAGGTCATGCCTGATGTGCTCTTCGTTAACGTCGGTCGAGCATATAGACCTACTCTTTTCGACCAGCTTACACGCGAGGGTATCATGGCTGAAAATTACGTTTTCACCGGCGACTACTATAGTCTGCCTGGATTGATTCCCCTCATCTCTGGTGGTACACGCTTGGACCTGCTGACCGAAATCATGAACTTCCCACTGCCTGAGAGAAAAACTCCGGCATTGAGTAAGAACTGATGCCAGACAATAGAGGCATGTCAGAATGTGGAGTGCTTGTCGAACTCGATATAGACGGCGCTTCGTCTGGCGCGCTACAGGATAGGACCTTCGTCGTCAAAGATTTGTTTGATGTCGAAGGTCTTGTCACAGGTGGCGGTAATCCTGATTGGAAGCGAGCGCAAACGGCCGCGACTGCGCACGCAGCTGCCGTTAAGAGTTTGCTTGACGCTGGAGCTCGCTTAAATGGGAAGACATGCACCGACGAACTGGCGCTCAGTCTGGACGGAATAAACCCTTATTATGGAACTCCAATCAATACTCAGCTGCCTGAGAGGATACCGGGAGGTTCTTCCAGTGGATCGGCAAGCGCTGTTGCCGCAGGTTATGCAGACTTTGGCCTGGGAACTGACACGGTCGGTTCGATTCGTGTTCCCTCTAGTTATTGTGGTCTATTTGGCTTTCGCCCCACCCACGGTATCATAGATTTGACGGGATGCATGCCGCTTGGGCAGTCATTCGATACCGCTGGCTGGCTCACCCGCGATGCGGATTTACTCTACTTGGTCGGCAAAGTTTTACTTCCTGAAAAAGCGTCCGAGCCGATTGAGCGGATTGTTCGCTTGTTCAAATTATTCGAAAGCCTTTCGCCGGAGATAAGAGAGCCGTTTCGAACTGCCTGCCATGCAATTGCTGAGCAATCGTTCCAGATTAACAGAGGTGTTATCGAGGATGAAGTTATCGAAACGTGTGTTTCAGATTTCGCCATCGTACGCAGTCGAGAAGCATGGGCAAATTATGGAAATTGGATTGTCTCCCAGGCGCCTAGAATCTCCGCTTCGGTAGAACAGCGTCTGCTTGATGGCAGGAATATCACGCTGGAAGATGAGCTTAAGGCACGCGAAACTCTGCGCAGGCAAACCCTATTTCTCGAGGATTACCTGACCACGGCAGGAGCGCTGTTGCTCCCGACGACCAGCGGTTTTCCTCCATTGAAGACCGCGTCGAATAATGAGCTCGATGAGAACAGAAGGCGAAATATTCGCCTTACGGTTTTAGCTACGGTCGCCGGACTTCCTCAAGTTTCGATTCCTGTCGAGGTCGCTCCAGGAATTAACCTGGGGATCTCAATCATCGGACCGCGTGGACGAGATCTCGATTTGCTGAAGTTTGCAAAAGCGGTATCGCTCGCGCATTCGCATTGATGCGGTTTTGGCAAGGCGAACTTTTTGAACGTTCTTTCTAGTATGCCCGTTTTAAAATTCTAGCCAGCTCGTCTGAAAAGGCGTTAGGCGGATAGAAACCGGTCAAGCGACCCCGTTCCTTTCCGGTCGTCGCGTCGACAATTAGGGTTGTTGGATACACTTGAATGCCGTATTGGCTTTTGACGTTGGTGCCTGGTCCTCGCTCACCATCGGTCTTCATGCAGATGAACGTTCTATTGATGTAATTAATGATGGCTGGGTTGGAGTAGCACTGCTGTTCTAGTTTTAAACATTCGGAGCATCCTTGTGTCGTCATGTTTATGAGAACCGGCTTGTGCTGCATCTTGCCGTATTGCAGAGTGGTTTTATAGTCATTTTGCCAGGGAATTGTCGTCGGCCAGGCAACCTTCTTCGTAGCTGCCGGAGCCTTGGCGACGAGTGTTCCGTCTTTTGCTTCAGCGTTCACTGCTTCTGGTGTAGCTATCAGGCTGGTTAACAAAACGCAGACTGCTGCAATTAATTGAATTGATTGAGTTGCTGATTTGATTACTGATTTCATTAAGGAGAACCCGAACGAAGGACTGACCTCATTATGCCCAGGATTGGACATAAAATTTAGGTGTCTGGGTTTTCGCCGGCGACGCTGCTGTTTGAGATAAGGTCGTGCAAGCAGCTATTTCTATTAGTTCCAAACAGAGGCAGGGAGAGAGTAAGTGCAGAGATGAGTTTCGCTGCGTGTCGAATCGATGCCGAAACAAAATCGATAGATCTGCCATTCGGACCGACGACTGCCAGTTCCATGAAGACTTTTCCGGGCGTCCCTCTTGTCGGAGATGATTCGAACATCGAGAAATAGAGCCAGTTTGCTGAGATTATCGTGACAAAAAAGATATTTGCAAGGGTTGCAGTTTGCATGGGAAAAGCGTCGGCAAAGTTTAGATATATCAAGGCTGCCGGCGCAGCGAACACACATAGTCCGTCCAGAATAAACAGTGGGAAAGTGCAAAAAATTTGAAACCAGTGCACCGGGGTAGCATCGAGGAGTCCGCTCGCCATGCCGATCACCCAGAAAGCGTACATCAAAATGCTATCGATGATCGCAATCAACAACGCGTCGATCAATTTTGCAATCAACCTGGGAACTATTGCCGAATGTGGCTTGCTGTGCGTGGAAACCGTCATCAATATCTAAATAACCAGGTATTTTCTTGCGGCGATCACGAATCAGATCGGGGGTTGGGTACTAATTGTTCACATCATCGAAGGTAGATTCAATATGCCCCAAATACCTCACACCCCGCCGATTTTTCCAGGAGTTTACCATGTCCTTTGATAGTGCCGCATCAACTGGTGGCGAATGCATTGCAACCCGTCAGGCTTTTACCAATTTTAATTCTTGTGACTCCAGTACTGTTTTTACAGACAATAAAAGTGATACCGCATCTGCCACTGCTCTGAATAAACTTCCGGTAGTCGAACTTGACGGTTCTGCGGAGCCGCACCGGACCGCGGAGCAATTTGCACTCGCGAAGGGAAACTCCGGACCCGGTGTTCTGCCGGATTTTCGCGATTTCCCACCGCCAATGCCATCGGTTGTGAGACCAGACTCGGCAGTCATTCCCAAAGACGCGGCAATTCGTCCAGGAGCGATAGCACCTGCGCCGATGGTGGGCTCATTCACGGCCGAGCAGGTCAGACTAGTTTTAGCCGATCGAGATCGGGCCCTTGCGCTTCATAGAGGGCAGCAACCACGCGACCTCCCTGTGCCCGGAGTCAGTCCGATTGCGCCAGCGCCGGACCGGCTGTTTCCGGGATTGCCAAAACCTGATGGACAGCATGACCCAACAGATAGGCGACCGAGCAAAGTGGAGTTTATCGACAACTTCGACGCCGCCAGGCAAGCTGCGCTCGATAGCGGCAGACCACTCATCATCAGCTTTTCCAAGCCGGGCTGCGGTGCTTGCACACAACTCGACAGTCAAGCGTGGCCAAATCAAACTGCCCTCGTAAATGACAATGCAATCAGAGTGAAGCTGAATGGATCCAGAAATCAGGAGCTCGCTCAAAGATATGGCGTGAGCGCCTATCCGACAACTGTTATCGTAAATCCGAGGAATATGGATGTCCTTCAGAAGGCCCGCGGGGCAATCAGTTCTGCGGAGCTATCCGGCATGTTGCAGGATGCATTCCGGAAGTATCGCGGTGGATAATTCATCTGCAAGTCTGGCTGCCGATACTGCGTTTAGGGCCGGTCAAGCCGTGAGGCTACGACTTGTGGTAAGTGTTTTCGACTGAATCTTTGATGTGGCTCAGTCTGCGCTTGATGTCTTTCTTGGTGCCCATCGCTGTCAGCTGTTTGGCAAACGGCACGTGCATCTGGGGTTCAACGTGTGATGACAGTTTAAGGCGAGTTGCCTTGCCTTCTTGAACCGGCTCCAACTCCCATGCTCCGTCGAATGCCTTGAATTTGTCCGAAGTGAGAATCTGGTACTCGATTCGTTGTATCCCGACCTCGATTTCCTTGTAGCGACATACTACATCGCCCAGCACAGGTACGCCCTTGAAATTCTCTTCGAGAACGCACGATGTAGTATCCGCGGTCACCACTCTTCTGCGAGCCGGCTCCTGATACCGAGACTTCTTTATTGCGTTGAAAACAGCTGTGGGAGTGGCATTTACGACGATTGAGCCGCTAATGGCGTCGGCGTGCGGTTGAAAATTATCTGCTTCTGCTCGAGACTGACTGATTGCTGTGAGCACCGAGCATAGTACCACTGCAAATTTTACGCGCGCAAACATCTCCACGAACCCCGACTGTTAGCCCAACACCGACTCGCTAAAAAAGCTTATTCTGTCTATCTTATGCCCATCTTTCTATAAACCTACACACTTAACTTGACAAAATTGAAGTTCTTGACAATAACTTTGCTTCAATGTCAAAGTAGAAATTAGAGCGGCCACAAATCGGTTCTTTTCCGCGAGGAGACCGATTGTCTCTGTTCCTGCTGCGGAGATGAACGGTATGGTGAAACATCTTCTTTTGCTCCTCGGCATCGCCGATGGCGCCAAGGTGGCTGATATCAAAAAACACTATGCGCGTTTGTTGGACCGGCTCAGCAAGCGAGATACATTACCTCAGTCCGTGCATGATGACTTACAGCCGGCACGGCAACGACTGAGCGAATCATACGAACACTGGAAGAAAATCGGTGCCGTTGATGGCGATTCTGTTTATGATGCTTTGAACACGACGCCCAAACTTGGTCAAGTTTTAGTAGCTTCGGATATTCTCTCGCTAGGTGAAGTGATCGCAGTTTTGAAACTTCAGGAGGAGGCTCCAGGGCAGCGTTTTGGCGAACTGCTCGTGCAGACCGGTTTTATCACCGTCGAGGAATTAGATTACTTCTTACAGCTTCAACGTATCATCGAACTTCCTCTCGACCATCCGGAGAGGTGGGGACAGCGCCTGGTAGAGCTAGGTTTGATTTCGCAAGACCAACTCAAGGTTGCCTTGATCGAGCACCGAAGGGAAGGCAATTCGCTTCGATCTGCGATCATAAATAGAGGTTGGCTGACAAGCGAAGTGCTTGACCGAATTTTCTGACAGGCATGGATAAGTAAGAATTTCGACGATTGCAAAGTGTTTGCAATGGCGGGCGCTATGGTATGAATTAATTGCCATAGTAAGTATAGAGACAGTCGTCACCATGAGTATTTTAAAGCGCCGCGCAGTCAACCTTTTGCTATCTTCAGCGCTGCTATCGGCAGGGGGGGCAGTTGCTGATAATGCCCTGGCTCAGAGCGCTCCTGCAAAGCCTGTCGAAGCCGCATCAAACTCGGAGACTAAACCGCCGTCAATGCCTGCGGTAAAACCGGCAGAAACAGCTGATGTGGAGCCGACAGCACAACCGGAGGTGAAAACCGCTCCGGCTGCGCCACCTGCTAAGGGCGGCGATGCCAAACCTGATGGCGATGCTTCTACTCCGCAGGTACCGAAGCAGGAAGGTAAGCCAGGAGATGCTGGCATGCCCGGCACCGGTAGTCCGCCGCCCCAGGCGATGGTTCCGAATGGCCCGATGAAGATTGATCCGACGCAGGTACCTCAAGGTCCGCCTGGAACACCGCTGAAGGTTCAAGCCAACCTGGACATTCCTCAGGATCCATTTGTAGATAGTCTCTTTGTCGTTTTTAACTATCTTTCCCTTGGTGCCATTGCCGGCGCAGTAATTTTTGGTGTTCTCTGGTTTGCCAAACACAGAAAGCGACAGCAAATGATCGCTGCTGGTCTCATCCCGGATGAGGAAGAAGATGACGACGATGACGATGATGATGACGAGCCCGTTCTAGTAAAGTCTGCAGACGCGCCTTCTACCGATTCGAAAGTGGAGTCTCCGGAAGCAGCACCGGTGGCGGTGACACCTGAAGTTAAGGCTGAGCCGGTTCAAGAGGAGCAGAAAACCGCTGTCGTAGACGCTGCTGTATCCGAGTCCTCTTCCGAAACCGCTTCGGTCGGCGAGGCTTCGGGCAGTGCGAGCGCTGATGCTGCTGAGAGTTCCTCCTCAACTGCCAACGATGATGCGTCAGAAAAAACGGAGACTGCGCCCGCTGCCGTCACTCCCGGTGGTGGCACAAGTTCAGGAACCGGCAAATCGGGCAAAGGTAAGAAAAATCGTAAGAAAAAGAGCTGATGCGCGTATGGCACGTCGAAGTGCTTCAGCGCTGCTTCTTTGCGGCGTTGCATGCATAGTTTTGTCATCTTGCAGTCCGCGGCAGCTGAATGTCGGCAAAGAAGAGGCGCCACTACCTATGGTGTCTCAACAGTGGAAGGAACAAAACGTATGGCTTGACCACCAGCAAGATGGTGACTTCTTCCTGTATGTTCAGCGCTTTGATCGCGCTGAACAATCGTTTAAAACAGCAATTAAAAAAGCTGAGGATGCGCGTTTTCGAGATGCGCGATTAGCACGCAGCCAGACTGGTCTTGCCCGAGCTTACTTAAACAGACACGAGTTTGATGACGCTTTGCGTCTGTATACTAAAGCGCTTGAGATTAAGAAAAAAGCTTATGGTGAAAATCATTACGATGTCGCCGACATCTTAACTGAGCGGGCATATACCAACCTCGCGTTATTTCATACTGAAGACGCTCGCAGTGATATTCAACAAGCCAAGCTGATCTACAGAAACTTGAAATCGCAGTCACTTCCTGAACTGGATTTTGTTGACGCCGCCCTTGACGTTCAGTCCGGCAATGACCGGGAAGCAGAGACTAAATTCAAGTCTGCGCTGCAACAGCTTCTTTCACAGATCAACCTGCATCGCTATCCTCAGCCAACCAAGTCCATGCGAATCGCGCGAGATTGTGGTGATAGATATGTCTCAATTCTCGAGGCACACGGAAAAAAATCCGAAGCCGATATCTGTCGACGGAATCTAAAACCAATCAGCGAATGGCTAATAATCCTCGGTGAGACTGGTGTTTAGCCGAGCCTTCTATGACTTCAGCGAAACCGCTACCATTTCACCGTGCATTCCGGGGATAGATGTGATTCGCATCTCTACCGGATCGCCGAATGAACTGGTGATAAACCTTTTGTCCTGTGGTCTGTCGACGACGGACGGATCTAAACCGGCCATGCTCTTAAGACATAGAATGAGCATCCCTTGAATCTGGGCAGGAAGAATGGTCTCATCCAGCAAATCTCCATCAGACATGAAGCGCAGGGCAAGGCCGTCAGCAAGAGGCTCGAAGTGAACATCCGAACAGGGTGAATTCACTGCTTGGGTCAAGATCTGGGTTGCCAGGTTTAGAATAGATGGATCCAGATTTAATTTCTCCACTGCGGCTTGAGAAACGGACAGATCCTTTGACGCAGGAGTTGCCTGAGCGGCTGGTGTTTGAGCTACTACCGCTGCTGGTGCTGCAGGAATTGCTGGTGACTCTTGAACTGCAGGAACCGTTTGCACCACTGGCGGTGATTGGACAGGAGGCGTCGCTGCGACTGAGGGAGAAGCGGCATTCTGACCTGATTCTGGTAGTGGCTGAGAGGACGGAGCCGCTGGCTGCGGCTCAGGAGATGCCTGAGCAGCCGACTGATTCTCTAATGCAAGCTCCGACTCGACTATCTCCTCAAGGAAGCTGATCTCGGTTCTGTTTCCCGAAAGATTTGCCAGTTCCACATTGTCTATAAGGTCATTCGTGACGCTCGAAAGTACATCGTCCAATGCATCAGGTAGCTCAGCCGCGGTATCCGGCATTGAAACGGAAGTATCGACCTCCAATTGGGAGCGAGCAGGCACAGGCTCAGATGTTCGTGGTGACATCGATGGTGGCGGAAGTGTTTCTTCCAGAGAGGAGATTGTTTTCGACTGCTGATGCTCGACGTCCTCATCGAAAGATGAGACAGCCGGCGTCAAGTCTTCTTCGCGCGGCGATGTACCCGATGTCATCGTCTTTGCTGACCTTGATACCACGACCGGTGGCAATTCCGATGTCGCATTGGAAAGTGGTGTCAAGTCCTCTTTGTCGAGCGGAAGAACTTCGTCGAAATCAGCTCTGCCTGTGTTCTCGTCTAAATCACCCGATACAGTAGCGACTTCCTCTCTTTCCGGCATGCCAAAGTCGTCGTCATCGTCCATTATCATGGCTCGAAGTTTTCTCGACTTCGGACTTGCTACAGGTTTGTTAGCAGGCGGAGTGATGGCTGGCACTTCCTGCGACACTTCCGGAAGGCTTGTGACAGGCTCTGTACCTTCGTGATGCGGCGAATCTTCGAAAGGCGCAGCATGAGTCACTGACTGCTGCTGCTGTTCCGCGTTGATATGTTCGGATATGGCCCGGTCTTCGTTAACTTGTTCGTCAAGTTTTTCGTGCCGCGGCGGAATGGAAATTTCCTCGTCCGGAACTTGTTCGTCCAGTGCTGCAATCAAGGCGGACACTGCGAGTTCAGCATCTTGCTCGTCTGCTGTCTCCGGTTGAGGTGCTGATTCGGAAACTTCAGGATGGGTCTTATTCAAAGAGTCTTCCAGTGCATCAAACGCTGCGTCCGAGTCATCGAAACGGGATAGAAGATCACGCAGGTGCGGTGCTCCTTCCGGAATCGGGTGTGAGGCGCTTGCAAATAAGCTATCTTCGTCCATCTCGTCGTCGAAAGAGGCGTGATAAGCAGGCTTGACCGATTCGTCTTCCGCTGTCGACGAAATCGCTTCTGCCATGCTCGACGATATTTCCTCGGCTTGCGGTTCAGCAGAGAGTGCGTCTTCCGAAGACATGAGCGACTCGGCCGGGACGAATTGACCTTCTTCAGTCGTGAATGATTCCTCAGCGCTTTCCGATGTGTTCTGATTTCCGAACAGATCTTCGTCGTCTTCATCATCGTCGAATAATGATTGAAAAGGGCGCTCAATCGCGCTCATCAAAGATTCCGCAGATTCTTGCTCCTCTTCAGCCGGTTCTACCTGCGTACTATCAAAATCCGTCCCTGCCAGAAGCGATTCCGGCGCGGATTCGAATGTAGGCTCCAAGTCGGTTTGTGAAGTGGAGCCATCGTCGAAGTCCGCCACCGTATTCGGTGCTCCATACTGCGTCTCCTCAGAAGGTTCTTCAGTCTGAACGGGTTCTGTCCGTTGCCCTGCATCAGAATTGAAAAGGTCGTCTTCGTCCATCTCGTCATCGAACAAAGACCTGAAAGCTTTTTTGGTTGCCGATTTCTTGGAACTCTCGCCTGTTCTCTCCGGCTCGGTTTCATCGATGGCAGGCTCGCTGCCGAACTCTGACGGTGACTCATCATGCTCAGAGTCGAGCCCTGTCAGGAGTCCGCCGGAGTAAGAGTCTTCTCCAGTCAGAGAACCGCCGGTATACGAATCGCTTCCGAGTGACTCACTGTTTGCTGAATCATCAAACGATCTCGCCCCCGAGTCCGAATACGCCGTTTCGCCCACACCCTCAAAGCTTTCAGAGGCGTTCGAATAATCTGCGTCCACACTTTCCGTGATTGTTTCGGTTGGCTCTGCCGCCGAGGGCTCGGAACTCTCTGAGGCAAAGTCCATGTCATCATCGTCATCATCGAATAACGATTGCATCGACTTCTTCTTTGGTTTCATTTTCTTAGGCTTGGAGCTCGGAACCCCAGCCTCTTGTAAAATGTGCTCCAGAAGCTGATTGCTCGGCATCGTCTCTTCTTGACTCGGCGATTCACCGGCTTCGATTTCCGCTGTCAGTTCCGGTCTGGATTTGTGACTCGCCTCAGAGATTTCCTCTTCGGCACCCATACCGTCTTCTTGCGGAAATTGCGGGTCTTCGCCGACCTGGGCGAACTCTACAGAATCATCGGTGTCGGGCGCAGCAGGCGAAGACAAATCATCGTCACCGAAATCGTCGTCGTCATCATCGAACAACGAAGTAATTTTCTTCGAGATCGCTTTTTTTGTTTTCTTCTTCGGTTGTTTTACAGTTTCCTGCACCGGTTCGATGTCCGACTCCTTCAACGCCGGGAGGCTGTCTGAGCTCTTTCCAAACATCGAATCCAGGTCATCGTCGCTGTCGGATTCGAACAGGTTGCGCATATGCGCCTTCAGTTTCGTCTGCGAGGCTCTTGGAGATGCTGATGAAAAGTCGTTCTCGTCAGCGCCCTCTTCGTCGAGTTCTTGAACTGTTTCTTCTGGCGCTTCGTATGTGGTGTACATCAGATGCTCGAAGTCATCTGCGGTGCACACAAGTTTTTTGAAATTGGCACTGCTAAGGTGTTCGCGAATTGCTTCAGCGGCAACCAGGTCGTCAGGGTCAACCATTGCTACGGTAAATTGGTTCCCTTGCATTGCAACCGGTACGAATCTGAACTGTCTCTCGATTTCTTCCGGCACCAGGCGTACGTATTCACTTTCCGGCGGAGCGCTGCTGAGGTTGACGAAATTTACGCCATATTGCAGCTCCAGTGCATCCTTGAGCTGTCTTTCCGTGATCAAACCCATATCGGACAACACTACAGTCAGTCTGGTCCCGGAATTTTGTTGTTGAACTATGGCATCCGAGAGTTGCTCGGGAGAGAGCAAGCCGAGATCAATCAATAATTCGCCTAGTTCGTTATTGCTAACTGACATTGTCACTGCACTTTCACTGAACGCCTGTTTCCTGAGCCGGACCAAAACATTGCAAAACAGTCCTGGTGCGGCTTCCACCAGCTGATTTGTGCCCTACCAGAGTACGCCCTAAACCTGCATGGCAACCTTGTGAAGCCCTAGCCATTGGCGTTTTTACGTTTGCTATCGGCTCTCTTTATAGTAAAGCTCATATCAGGCCTGAATTCATAGACTCAGAGAAAACTCGTTAGGTTTCCTGTGATGTTTATTGTTATAAGACATTCGGCTTCGCTCATGTAGAAGGTCTTCACCTCTCGTCGCTGAGATTCTTCATTTGGGCTTCAAAATAATCGAAGGTGCAGGGCTCAGGAGGTCTGTCACGATCTCGCCCATCGTAAAGTGTTCAACAGAAGTGTAGCTCTTGTTGTTTACAAGCGTTTTATCCGATTTGAAACCGTTGAGAATTTTTGTTCCGGTCTGCGAGTCGATCAGCCGGAGCAAAACAGCTGAGTAAATCTTGCCAGCTGGACTGCCATTCTCCACCATAAAGAGCAGATCTTCGCGATTCTGCGCTCCTTCCTTAGCTGCCGCAACAAATGCATCCGAGAATTCCGATGAACCGCCTTTGGAATTGTCGTAAATTTGCGGAGCTTGAATCAACTTCTTGAGCGGTGCAGACAATCGCGCTTCATGCTCGAGATATGCTGTTGATTTCGTGTTGCTTTGCTCAGGAGCCGGTTTTGGCGCAGTCGTTTCTTCGATACTGGTATCGATAAGCTGGCGTTTGAACTGGAGCGGTTTGTTTTGACTCTCAGTTGTCGGTTTTGAAGAAGCCGATTGTGAGCTGCTTTTCAGATCTTCGGAATCCATATCGTTGTCACCGGAATCCGCGCTCTCTGCATCAGCGTCTGCGCTTACCTTTGCAATCAAAGAACGCGAGGTTGAACTGAGTTCTGCCAATGTCTTACTGGAGCAGGCTGGTGTGCATACCGAAATTGCTACCAGCAAAGTGCTCGATAGCATTACCGCCTTTCTTATAAGAAGTCGAGGGCGACACCAAATGGCATCGCCGCTCATGAACTTTTGATTTTCAGACGCTTTCATCAAGCTAGTTAACGCCCAGCAGTTCCACTTCGAAAACGAGCGTTGCACCCGGAGGAATAAGACCGCCAGCGCCTCTAGAACCATAACCAAGTTCAGCCGGGATGATCAATTTGCGTTTTCCACCAATTTTCATAGTGGCTACACCTTCGTCCCAGCCTTTGATTACTTGTCCTTGACCGATGATGAATTGGAAAGGACGACCGCGATCTACCGAGCTGTCGAACTTTGTGCCGTCGGTGAGCCAGCCGGTGTAGTGAACCGTGACTTGCTGTCCAGGCTGCGGGCTTGCGCCGTTGCCAACTGTGAGTTCTTCAAATTGCAATCCGCTCGGGGTTGTTACTGCGCTCATTTTTTTCTCCTGGTTTTTGCTATCAACTTGGTTGAATAGACTGTTCTTTTCCGGTCCACCTGCAGCGGTTGTCGCGCCGGTGGTTGACGCTCCAGGCACCGGCGTAGTTGCGGCGCTGGTCGTCGTGTCGGTTGCCGCGCCTGTGCCGGAGGCACCTTGAGGGGCTGCGCCTTGCTGCTGGGGCGACGTCACATTCGATGTTTGACTGCTTTCGCCGCCCTGCTGCGAACAACCTGGCAAGGATATCATTAAGGAAATGAATGTGCCAGACAAAATCGCCACTCGTGACAACTTCGCGCGATTGGCACCGCTGGCTTTTTCAGAGGTCTTGAAATTCATAAAAACACCGTTCTGTTCTGTACCCTCGACAAGTTCAACATGATAGCCTAACCCGATGACCAGTCGCAGAAAAATTGATTCAATTGCAATACTTGCTCAAGAATTAGTGGAGCGAAAACAGCAGCAGTTGCCACAAAGTCGCTTCCTTCTTGGAATCACTGGTCCGCCTGGCGCGGGCAAAAGTACGCTGGCAGTTGAGTTACAATCCGAACTCTCTCGGCTGTCTGTCTCATCTGCAGTAGTGCCGATGGACGGATACCATCTGGATAATGAAACGCTTCTTTCAATGGGCATTCTACATTTGAAAGGTGTCGAAAAGAGTTTTGACGGCGAAGGTTTTGTGAAATTGCTCAAGCGCCTAAAAGAAGATGTCGATTCGGATGTAGCGTATCCGACTTTCGAGAGAAGCACTGAAAGTACTGTTGCCAACGGAGGTTCGGTATCGTCGTCTGAGCAACTCGTGATAGTCGAAGGCAATTATTTACTGAGCGATCACGCGCCATGGCACCAGATACGGTGCTTACTCGATTGGGTGTGGTATTTAGACGTGCCTGAGGAAATTCTCTTGCCTCGTCTTCTTGCGCGACATATGGAAGGAGGCAAGAACCGCGAGCAGTCCATGGAAAAGGTGAACTCAACCGACCTTCCGAACGCACAACATGTTGCAATGACTAAACTCAATGCCGATCTTCTGTTACAGCTCTAGTTTTTGCTGACATACCGTTCGGGTTAGCTGATTAACCAAGAGCGTCTTTCAGTGAGACTTTTGCTGCCAAATGCTTTCTTGCCGAGTCCAAAACCGCAAGCTCTTCTTTTAATCGCGCTTCTGTTCCGCTCATTTCGAGAAGCTCTTGCTGGTCGTCGGGTGAACCGTAGAAATTTGCCGCAACCCAGTACGAGAGTTCAACCGGGTCTTCCGGAATGGTGCCTTGAATTTCGAATTCCTTGTCTACTAGTTTCGACGATAGTCGCAAAATCTCTTTTAAAACAGACGCAATGTCTTTTACGAGGACATCAGCTTTTTCACTTGCTCCGTTATCCTCCAGATACTCTATGGTCGCAATGATGTAGGGCTGTTCCTGTATGACGTCCACAATCTTAAAGCGACGCTCACCCATCGTCATCAGATTCATGCGACCGTCGTCGAATTTTTTGACATCGCTAATCATGGCTGTGCATCCGGTTTCTGCAACGGACGTAGATTCTCCATCCCAGAACACAACTCCGAAAGGTGCTTGCTCGTCGAGAACCTTGCCAATCATCAATTTATACCGGTCTTCGAATATATGAAGCGGCAGCTCAGCTCCCGGAAAGAGAACTACGGGCAGCGGGAACAGCGGCAGTGTGTTTCCGTTCGATTGCGACATTTAATGCTCAGTGTTCCTCCTTAACCGCCTATTTTGCCTCACTATGAGGGCTGTGTCGAGGGTGGTGCAGGCGCAGGAACTGTGAAAGGTAAGTCATCGCCGAAAATCGCTTGATGTTCGGCGCGCCGAGCCTCCCATTTTTCGAGTTCCTCGAAATATTTTTCTTGAGCCTGAACAGCTGGATTGCTCTGAGCACTTTTCTCCAGCCCCGCTATTTGATCGTGTTCCTTCTGCATCGCGAGTATCTGCGGTGCTCGTGCATAACGAGGGACCGGATAAGCTGGATCTATCGTACGCATAAAGGGCGGCGCGGAGTCATGATAGTCTTCATCCCCTTCTGCGATTCGTTCGGGTAAGCGCATGGCGCTTATGAGTTCCTCTCCGGAGAGTCCGTTGAGAGCCAGATCGACCGACTGACCCCAGCGTGATTCCAAGAAATACGTGTCATCAAAATTTAAGGCTGTGACTGCATGCAAGTCGTATCCACGGCTCGAGCCACTGCCGCCCGGCAGAAGCCCAGCGAACACCAGCAGCATCGGAGGTCGTCCGGTCGCGTTGCTGTAGCCGCTTATCGCGCTCGAGAGCTGATCAGCGTCGGTTATTGACGGCTCTTGCAAGCCATCGACTACACTGGAGTGTGCGATAACGGCGTTTGGAGTTTCATCGAACATACGAGCGAGATTGAAAGTGTCTTGCACGTTCAGGTTTGGTCCTTCGTACGCAACTTCTATACTGTTGTCGCCTTTGACATACATTTTTACTAGGCGTTCACCGGTTATGCCTGGTCGCGGTTTCGGATCTTGCGTGTAGACGAATTTCAAATCGTTATTAGAAAGTTCATCCCAATGCGCTTGTGCGACGAGCAGGTCGAAAAGCTGTCCGACCGGGTCACGAAGACCGCTCCCGGAGGTGTTATCGTCCGTAGCCCAGCGCGCCTCAAGGTCCAAAGCCAGACTTTTCTGGTCTATTGAAACCAACTTGCCTCGTTTGCCTTGCCCTACGGAAGCTTTGCCGGACGTAACCAGCGATGAAATCATCTCCATCACGTGGGCGGGATGGGTTTCTAGTAACTGACGGAGGAGACACTGGGTGACACTGGTGTTGTGAAAGCCTTGATTGACGAATCTCGACGGCTCAGAGGCTTTCCTTGCCATAGATTCGGCTATCTTGCGAAGATGCCGCCGGTCGTAAACCTTGATTCCATTGATCCAGCCGTCGCTGCGCAGAACCTTCTCGATCGCTCGTGATATGCGTTGAACCTGAATGTCTGCGTCTCGGCGCAAATCGGGAAATTCCTCTGCTAAGCGCTCATGGAGCTTTGCCGGTTAAGCCGATCAAGCGTCTGCAGTAAGTGGTCGGGAATTTGAGAATCTCGGGAGACGACAGTCGCGAGCCTTGCGAATGCCTCCTGGGTCTCTCTGTCGCCATTGTACGAATGAGTCTCCTCACCGTAATCATCGTCACCGTGCTCCGAATGGTCGAGATGACCGTCTGCTGCTTGAGCTCCCTTAATCGCCCCAGCATCGCCTCTGTCATTTAAAACCGCAGCGACTTTGCTGCCGCTAAGCCCAAGATCGACAATTTCAAGGTCGCCGAATTCGCGCATGATATTCGCAAACTGGCTGGGATCGGACTTGTCGACTCTGAGATTATTCTGATCGAACCGGATGTCGAAACCGTCCGTGCTGGAGCGGTTTTCGGCAATCACATCATTCTGGGAATAGATTCCTGAACGCAATTTGTCATCCACTGAATTTGGCTGGGAATCGGTCCCTGCAACTGGGACGCTATCCTGTTTGGGTTCATGGGAGCTGTGCTCGATGTCGCCAAACGTCAAGCTACCGGCACCTTGAGCGGCTCCTCCGGAACTATGGTAATTGCTATCGGCGCGTTCAGTTGCCATGATGTCTAAATGTGACGGGGTACAGTGTTTGAAAGAATCTAACCTGCTACTTCTTTGTGCCCAAAAATATCGGTTACCGACCCGTTTTATTTGGCCGAACTTTGATTAAAAGAATCAGACCGAGGGCTCCGACGACCAGAGTTATTGGCCAATACGACAGAAACCTCTCTTCCAGGTGATATTTGCCCATCAGAATCGCCGCAGAGTTGTTCAGGATGTGCACAATCATGGAGGGAATTATGGATTCAGTCCAGACTGCCAGTGCTGTGAGTACGACTCCCAGAACGGCTGTCGGACCCACCCTGAAGATACTCATGTGGAATACGCCGAATAGCGCGCCTGTAATCAGGCACTGACTCATGGGTTTAAACCTTTGACGAAGCAAACCCAAGATTGCACCTCGAAATAGCAACTCCTCACAAAGTCCCGGTGCAATTGCTATTCCAAGTAGGCTCAGCCAGAGAGGTTTGTCGCTCTCAACGATCATTCTGGTGAACATCGTTGTGAACGCCTCAGGCGCCGGCACGATGTAGTTTTGAATGTTGTAGACGAGCATGGAAGTCAAAACGCAAAGCGGCGTGATCAAAAGTGCCGCCAAGATGTGCAAGGGATGAGGCATACGAAGGCTCATCGTTTCGCGCAAGGGAAGACGCAAATGTTTTAGCAAGTAAACTGCCGGCAGCAGAATCACGACAACCTGCGTTATTAAACTGCCCACGACTATATCCCAGGACTGCAACGCCTGGCCCAGATAAAACATAAGTAGAAAAACAGCGAAGCAGAGGATAGCAATTTCTGGATTGAAGTCGCCGGAAAGACGCCTGCGCGCTCGTGAATCGGCTACGCCGAATAGCAGTCTTTCACTGTCGAGGATTCGGGCCGCGACTGTGGTGACGTATACGGCAAACGCAATAGCTACGACTGAGGAAACGCAGAGCCAGAGCGGGTCGGCATGACCGGAGAGAACCTCTTTTAACGACAACGCCGTGTTTGCGACTGGGATAAACGCGACACCACTGGAGAGCTTCAACTCCGGCAACGAACAGACTGACGAGGCGCCCATTGCCGCAAATAAGAACGGAACGAAGTAACCTTGACCCTGTTGAAAAGTTTTGCACCATGAAGCAAGCAGGATCGAGAGCGAGCTTAGCGTGACTACCAGAGGAATTGAAACCAGCATGCACATAACCATGGCGCTTAGTGGAAACTTCAAAACCAGCAAGTCATCCGCTTTGTTGCCTCCTATCTGGATGAACAAGTAGATGCTCAAGAGCCCGATGAGGAGTGCGCCTGCTCCGATGACGATTACGACCAGGCACTTTCCGAACATGATGTTATGCCGATCGCTGGGTGACATCAGCAGTAGTGGCAACGTGTTTCTTTCACGCTCGCCGGTTATCACATCCAGAGCAGGATAGATGATCGAAACTGTGAGCATGGTAAACAGTAAAAACGGAAGCAGATTGCGAACTGGTTCGCTGGCTAGAGCCTGCTCTTTGGCTTCTCCGATTTCAGAGAAATTCAGTTCATATTTTTGCGGTGTCTGTACACCTAATGTATGGAATCTGTATTGGACGACGCTGGCGCGAAACATATTCAAAGCCATGCGCACTTCGGCTAGCGCTATGAGGTTTTGATCGCGTCTGGCATCGTAAAAAATTTGGACTCGCGGTGTACTTTTGATGTTATCTATGACGTCTGTAAAATTGTCAGGGAAGGTGACTACGATGTCCGCCACTTTTGAAGCAAGCAGCTTCTCTGGGTCGCCGGTCTTGAGCACTTGCCTGAGATGAAGGGTCTTAGACTCTCTCATGGATGGGATTGCCGCGCGGGCATCTCCAATCAGAGCGATGTTGTAATGTTTCTTTTTGATGTCATGTTTTAAATGTGTGGCGACGCTGGAGGGCAACACCAGTAGGGCTGGATAGATGATCGCCGGCATGATTATCATTACGATCAAAGTGCGATAATCACGCAAAACCTCTATTAGGTCCTTTGCGAACACGGTTATGATTTCGTCGAAATCATCACGCCTCAATGATGTCATCCTCCTTCACCACATTGAGGAAAATGTCTTCGAGATAGTGCATTCCGCTCTCCGCTCTCAATTCTTCGAGGGTGCCTGAAGCAAGCACCTGTCCTTTGTGAATAATTGCCATGCGGTCGCAAAGTTTTTCGGCTTCGCTCATTATGTGAGACGAGAAAACAACGCACTTGTTCATCTCTTTGCATTGAAGGATAAACCTGTGCAGTACCTGGCTTGTTAAAACGTCCAGTCCCGTGGTCGGCTCATCCATGATGATCACCGGTGGGTCGTGAACAATTGCTCGCGCAATCGAGACTTTCTGTTTCATTCCGGTCGAGAGTTTCTCACATCGGCTATCGAGAAAGCTCTCCATCTGCAGCATTGAGGTCACTTCTGCAATTCGCTCAGTAAGTTTTTCTTTTGGATATTTACTGAGTCTTCCAAAATAAGTTAGTATCTCCCGCGGTGTCAGGCGCTCGTACAAGCCTGTGTCAGCGGAGACAAATCCAAGCTGTTTACGCACCTGGCGCGGGTTTGTCGTAACATCGAAATCGTTAATTTTTGCAGTGCCAGACGTCGGTTTCAAAATTGTAGTGATCATTCTCAAGGTGGTGGTCTTACCTGCCCCGTTCGGACCGAGCAATCCGAATATCTCACCTTTGTGGCAAGCGAAAGATACCGACTGAACGGCATTGAACTCGCCGCGTTTTGCGTCGAAAAAACGCTTGGTTAGATTTATCGCTTCCAGACCCATTCCACTTACCTGTTTGCTGCTGAAAAGTCTTGATTTGCATTGGAGGGCTCTTTGCCCCAGAAGATAACTTGACTGAGATACAGTAGTGTTGCCGTGATTGCTACCGACTCAGCGCAGGCAATCGTCATTTCCAGTCCACCCACCGAATCAGTAACGATCGCTTTTGCACAGAGCACCATATTCAGTATCGGGATAAATGCCGTTCTAATGTCCAGCGTCCAACCTGGAAGCAGAGCGACCATCGGCAGTATCGTTACCGTGATTAAAACGAGCGACGAGATGTTCTGAGCTTCCTTGAAGCTCTTCGCCGTTGATGCGATGAGCGAGTAGATACTGGCGACCAGAAGAGTTGACAGCATGAACAGCAAAAGTACGCCAAGCAAATTCTCAAGACTGTACTGCTTTAGAGCGAGTGTGAGAGCGCGTTTCAACCACTCGAGTTTGGCGGTGAAATACAAGGCGACAAACGCCATGCTCAAAAAGTTCACCAGACCCGAGAGTATGGTGAGTATGGTGACAGCTGCAAATTTACCGACCACCACGGTGGACCGTTCCACAGGAAGCAAGTAAGTTGTCGCTTTTGTTTTCTTCTCGGCTTCTTCGGTGAACGCTGCGAGGGCCGGATAGATCGCGCCGACAGTGATGATCAACATGGTGTAGCCATAAAAGGCGACGAGAACTATTGTTGTCGAGAATGCGGTGATTTCCATGTCCTGAAGACTGGCTTTACGACCTCCCATCGTGCCAACGTTGTGCGTTTCGATTTCAAAAACTTTAGAGACTTTATTCGCTCCAGAGACCTTTTCGACCGCATTCTTCATTGCAAGCGCTCGGGCGTCGTAAGAGCGGCTCTGCATGAGGACACGCGTTTCAAGGAAACGGTCGGACGACGGATTTAGCATCACGTTGATCTTTTCAGGTGCGCCGCTTCCATCCACAACGCACTCGAGTTTGTTTTGCTCCAGATCGTGAATTGGATCTTTTGACTCCGTGACTGCAATCTTCTTGGTCTCTTTGACGACCTGAACGAGTTCAGGTATTCGCTCCATACCGTCTTTCACGTACGCGAGCCGGACAGGGCGCGTTTCCGCCAGCCCCTCCCGCCACAATGTGTACTCGGAGAGGCTCACCAGGCTAATCGGATACAAAATCAACGGCACGAATACTGTATAAATCAAAACATGCGCGTCGCGAAAGCAGTGCTTTAGCTCCTTGTTCGCGACAACGGTTATGTCTTGTAAACGTTCTATGAGTCCGTCAAACACAGTTAGGTCTTTTTAAGTCTCTTCCAGCGGTATTGAATTTCATCCCGCTAGAGTCTTGAATGAAACCTGTCTTTAGTCATATAGCTATGTGGCTCCAGTCATACATGACTCCAGCCTTTCAAAAAAATGGTGTTTCAATGAATTCTCAGCTCTCGGCGACCTCAAAAACTCTGTTTCGAAGCAGACCGACGTTCTCTCTGGCATTAGGATGCATGTTACTACTGGTAATGCAGCAAGACTTATCAGCCGCAGAGGAGGTCATAATCAAAACGCCTAATGCCGACAGCCATATCGAAGTTAAACCGACCAGTTCCCCTGAATATGTACCGCCCGAGCAGCTCACGCCCGACGCCAAGCCGACCGAGTCAAAGCCCTCTGAAACCAAACCGGTAGAGACGATGCCGGTCGAGCCTGAAAAGGTTTTCCTCCCTCGCGATATTAGACCGCTTCCCGGCGGGCTTGATTCCATTCCGATGTTCAACAGTAACAATCCTGAAATTGTTTTATCTGAGGGAATTCTGCTCTCTACATTTCCCAGCGCTGATGGACCTGCTCATTTGAACTACACATTCGACGGTCGTTTCGATGTCTTTGCCCACCATATTGCCGATGGCAAGAAGAGTGGTCACCTGGAAGATTTGAACCTGGGACTGATAGTTGGAAACTTCGGTGAGAAGCCAGTCACGGTGCGAGTCCTCAATGCCGCGAGTTACAGCACTCGTCCTGATTCACCTTTCATAGCCGTGGACCCGCTGGTCAAAAACGACGAAGGAAAGGTTTTTTCCGGACCTGGTGACCGCGTTACCGATGTGATATTGCGTGATGAGAAACCCGACGACAGCTGGGATACGAAAGTAACTGTTCAACCTGGTGAGAAAGTTTTGTTGAAGAAGCTGGTTTTAAACGTCCGCGACTTTCCGACCAATGTGAATGGCCGATCCTTGCTCGCCAGGCTCAAATCAAGCGGTCCAGTGCGACTGGCAATGGTGGCGAGATTTTCGACCATTGATGAAAACAATAACCATCGTTCTCCTACTGAAGGAGAATTCATAGCCACTCTTGAAGCAGGCAAGTTTGTAGAACCGCGAGATCCTGCTCCGACTAGACCAGAGGACAAAGGCGCCATCCGCTACGGACGCGTATCCGGAGTTCAATCCGGTTCAACATGGAAAACCAAGGTCACGGATAGGAAGAGCAAATTCCTTTCCCTTCCGTCTCCCGGTAAGCCGATTTCGTACCCCATATCGTCGCTTGCTGCGGGTACATTCGGAACCGGACAGGTGCAGAGCGCACCAATGGTGGTGCGCAACGACGGCACCGCTTATCAGGCTCACGGAAATTATGGAGTCAAATACGACCTGACTTTTCCGTTGAAGAACTCCACAGACCATGACTTGAGGGTTAACGTTGCGCTAGAAACGCCACTGAAAAGCGACGAGAAAAAAGACCTGGTTGCGTTCTTTCAGCCCGCCGACAGGCGCGTGTTCTATCGTGGCACGTTGAAGGTCGGCTCGGATAAAGGAGCAAAGGTTTCCAAATTCAACTATCAGCATATCGTGGAACACAGAGGTGAAAGTGTCGGTCCGATATTGTCGGTGGTCGTTCCTAAAAACGGACGGCGGACAGTAGAAGTCGAACTGATTTACCCGCCGGACTGTACGCCTCCGCAAATATTGACATTGAGTACGGTCGCTGACGTAGAATGATGTTCGAAGCCGAACGAGTCCAATGCGCGAGAAAAAGAGAGCTCTAGTAATTTTCGACCTGGATGAGACCCTGATTCATTCCAGGCAGGAGCGTCTTGGTCGCGAGCCCGACTATGAGCTTGATCGACTGAGCGTTTACTTCCGCCCCAGAGCCTTTGACTTGATTTCAGCAGTAGCGATGAAATTTGAAATCGCGGTCTGGTCTGCAGGTTCGCCGCTTTATGTGGAGTCAATCGTCGAGCAAATCTTTCCTCCGGAAGTTAAGCCCCTCTTTGTTTGGAACCGCGATCACTGCACTGCAAAATTTGAGTTTTCATGCCTGCAGACGTTGTTTCTAAAAGATTTAAACCGAATGGTCGATTTTGGCTTCGACCTCACGAATACTTTGATTATCGAGGACGACCCCGTAAAAGTCCGGGACTTCATGGGTAATACATTGCTTGTCAGCCAATATTTTGGTGATGACTCCGACGATGGATTGACTGCTCTGATTGCCTTTATTTCCGAGCTGAACGGGCATCACGACGATGTGCGAGAAATCGGAAAGTCGTGGAATGATCTGGTGAGAGGTCGTGGGAACAAGTAAACCGCTGATCTTTAATCGCCGGTTCCTAATTTTACCGGCGGGAGGTAAACGCCTTTGTATTCACGCTTCCACCAAACCCCGGTATCAATAAGAGTTTTGATGTCTGTCGCATGGTAGTCGTAAACGATTGCGCGGATGAATTTTGGAGGTTTTCCGTGAAATGGGTCTGTTTCCAGCAACACGGTCACTGAAGGAGTTCCCTTTAACAGGCATTCGACGAAGCTGACCAGCCACTGATTTTGCATGACACTTCCGAGAGCTGCAAACCACATTTGCCAGTCCAATCGGGGTTGCATGGGTGCCACTATAGGTGGTGGACGATCCAACGGACCAGGTTTGCACTTGAAGACATAATCCTTCCAAATCTTTCCATCGTTGCTTCCCTGAATGGATATCTCAGGGCGTTCTGTCGTCATCGACGCAAACAGACCGTAACTGCTAACGAGGTGCCAGGGAGCGAAAATCGATACAATTGCGTAGGCAGGCGCAGGAAGTCCGGATTCGCCGATTGAGTTGAAAGTCTGCCTGACAGTACTGAGAAATATAATTAGCACCGCCAATGGTACTACCGCGACCAGGTGCAGGCGAGATCGCACCGGATGAAATTCAACTTTGGGAACAGCCGAAACGACCGTTTTCAGCCTGTTTCCGCTTGCCCTCAGTATGTAGTCGTCATCGACAAGCATCAGGCACAGAGCGATAGTTAGCCAGTTGAAGAAGCAATAATTGCCCGTAAGAATAATGAGAAATTGGAGAAAAACGAAACCCACAGCCGCGATCAATCTACCCCGTCGACCAAAAAATATGAGAAATGGAAACAACAATTCGAATATGAAGACAAAAACGGTTTCAACCGAGTGAATCGGCGCGGGCAGATGGTGCATAAACCAGCCGATTGGTGTGGGAAGAGGTTGTGTTTCATAATGGAAGCTCATCGCAGACAGACCCGACCAGGTCGGATCGTTACTGGCTAGTTTGCAAATTCCCGATTGCAACATCAGGCGAAATAAGAGCCAGCGGAGGAGCCAGATGAGGGAGATCGCAGGTTCGGCTCTATCGACTGACCACTTGGGTAGTTTCAATCTATCTGCCAGCGCGAAACCAAAATCGAAGGGACGCCAGGATGCAAGAAATAGAGTGAGAAAGCCGGTCTCGCACAGAAGTATGTCCCATTGGAATGTCATGAATTCTTGACCCATGGTCACGATTGAAAGGTACAAAATCCATGAGACAAATAAGCTGGGACCACAAAACACGCCCAGCAACGCCAATAGAGATGTGAGGGCGCCGAGCATTGGTACCAGAGTTATAAACGAATCTGATGAATCAAACCAGAAAACACTGGGATAGTTCAAGAATAACAACCAGGGCGAAACTCCTTGAGAGGATGACTTCACCATAACGTCAATCGGCAGTATGCCGTCTTGACCATACAATCCAAGCATTTGCGAACCGGCGGAAATAAAAGCAATAAGGTATATTGCCGCGACAAATCGTACGAAGATGCAGCGTGTCAACCGCAGTTCTAACTTTGCGAACTTCATTCAGATTGAAGAGGGGTATCATCTCTTCGTCGAGTGAATAGAGTTCTCATTTGACGGAAAAAACAAAGAGTCGTGAAACTGGCAATTCCAAATGCAATTCCCATGTCTATAAATGCGACAAAGACTACATATATTCGGTCGTAAGGACCAACGATCTGCGCGGGAAGCGTGTCCAGGTATGCGAGCCCGATGAATGAGAACCAAATTCCGCCAATCAGGAACGGAATGGTAAATGTCAAAAAGCTAGTTCTGTTGAAGCAGGGGGAGTTGTTTTCGCACATTTGGTGTGTTTTAAACGTTAGCTGTACAACATTCTAATACCACTTTTCCTGATTTTACATCATTGTTGCCGGTGTCAAAGGTCTGAAAGTCGGCGCCAGTCCAGGAATTGTCCTCAATCAATGCCCGCGGGCGCCTGGTGATTAGCCCCATGCTGAGCGGGGCATAGAAAACCTGAGGCGGCGGGCAATACGCCAAATCATTTACGCCCATGCTGTTCAAACCGACCGGAAGCATGCCAGAGAAAGCTACGCCAAACCATTTACTATTCTGATCGCTCAATCTTCTTGGTGCTATACCTGTAGATTGAGGGCTCGATGATAGGAATGCGAATTAATCAAATAGAGCAGAACTTCGGGAAGCCGCAGTTTGTTCTTCAACGCCGTCGATGAAAGGAGCGAGCGACGGCGGTTATGTTTTGGCCGACATGGTTTGTTGTTTGTCGGTAAATGAGCCCAAGCAGAAAACAAGGTAGAGGAGACCTGCCAATGAAAGTTCCGATTCAAGTCGTCTTCAGAAACATGGAACGCTCTGATTTTATAGAGGCCCAGATTCTAGAGAAAGCCGGGAAGTTAGACAAGATATACGATCGCATAACCAGCTGTCGTATTACGGTCGAGATACCACACAAGAGTCACACGAAAGGAAATGAGCATGAAGTGACGATCGATATTGCTGTTCCTGAAAAGAAAATTGTTATTGCGCGGACTGCCAGCGGGACCGAGCGCAGCACCGATCTCGCTCTTGCAGCGTTCAAAGAATCTCTCGAAGCCGCGAAGCGACAACTCGAAGATTATGCACGCAAGCGACGAGGTCATGTGAAAGTCCATGAGGAGCCGCAGCCGGCTGCTCGCATTACCCAGATCTTTTCCGACGAGGGATATGGATTTTTGGAAACAATCGATGGTCGAGAAATTTATTTCCACTCCAACAGCGTGGTAAATGATAAATTCGACAGGCTCTCGATTGGTACCGAAGTTACCTACGTTGAGTCGGCAGGTACCGAAGGACCGCAAGCCAGTACGGTTAAGGTTAAAGCGAAGGTCTGATCGCTTTTCCTTTAAAAACAGAGTCATTACGACGCACATCGCACTCCGGCCATTAAAATGGTCGGAGTGCCTTTTTGCGGGTCAAGTTCGATCTGTCTGCTGAGGCGTATGAAACCAAGTGCGGAATCAAACATGCAACACCTGCTAGTTCTAAATAGTGGCTCTTCAAGCCTCAAGTTTTCGGTTTTTGAAATGCGTGACTCAGACTTGCATTTGACATTACGCGGGAATTTGAGTGGTATCGCAACCGGTGAGGGGCATTTTTCACTTAAGAACGAAACCGGAAGTTTGATAGATGCAGATGTAAACCTAGACACTCACGCCGACGCCATAACTAAAATGCTTGATTGGTTCAATCTGCACTTCAATGATGGACAGATCTGCTGCGTTGGTCATCGCATCGTCCATGGTGGCAGCAAGTTTGTGCGGGCTACCAAGATCGACGAGTCGATGCTTGCAGATTTGAAACTTCTGGCGCGCTTTGCCCCGCTCCACCTTCCGCCTGCTATCGCGACGGTTGAAGCATCTCGTCAGGCGTTCCCTGCTATTCCGCATGTGGCGTGTTTCGATACCAGTTTTCACCGCACGATGCCCGTGCGAGCGAGGATGCTTCCTCTTACCCGGGAGTTGTTCTTCGAGGATGGGCTGGAGAAGTTTGGGTTTCACGGATTATCGTATGAGTATGTCTCGGCCGAACTAAGTCGTAGATTTGGCAACGAAATCGGTAGTGGCAAAGTGATCATCGCGCATCTCGGCAACGGCTGCAGCATGGTAGCTGTTGAAAGTGGCGAGAGTGTGGATACGACGATGGGTTTTTCTCCGGCAGGAGGTCTGGTGATGGGCACCAGGAGTGGTGACATAGATCCCGGGCTCATAACCTACTTTGCCACGGAGAAAAAATTCTCGGCTTCGGAGTTTGTAGACTTCGTAAATAAACAGTCGGGCCTTCTTGGTTTATCAGGCCTGAACTCCGACATGAAAAAGTTGCTGGATGAAGAACATGCAAACGATGATGCTCGCCGTGCGGTAGAGATATTTTGCTACCATGCCAGAAAGCACATAGGCGCGCTTTGCGCGACGTTGGGAGGGCTCGACGCGCTTGTGTTTACCGGAGGCATCGGCGAACACTCGAATCCGATCCGCAGTCGGATTTGCGACGGTCTTCAGTTTCTCGGAGTCGAAATCGACCAGGACTTGAACAAGCAAAAGGGCACATCGGAGATTTCGAAGGCAGGTGCCCGAGTCCGAACATTCGTCATCGAAACGAATGAAGAATTACGAATTGCCTCTCTGTCGAAAGAGTTTCTATAAGCCGTGATTGCGGCTATTTGTTCACTACCATCTTCGTGCGACCGCGTTCGCCCCCGTCAGCTTGAGTGGTTTCGAAGCTGACATGCGGGTTTGGATGAGATGTTATTGGCGGTGAATCTACTGGGATTACAGTTGTGCCGTTAGCGGTCTTGACGTGACTAGCACTTGCTTTGCTTGCCGGTGCAATTGTTGTCGGTGCAGTCGATGCCATTGACGCCGCACCCATGGCCGGTGAAATCATTACTGGCGTATCGCTACGCATCGACTCTGACTGGCTCATTGATGCAACGCTCGCTGCTTTATTCAAAGATGCTATCTGAGTTTTCTCGGCGAAACGGTTGGGTGCAACCGGAGGGAGGACCGCGTCTGATTCATTTTGGGAGGAGACCGAAATCTTACTAGCAGTTGCCGTCGAGTCTGCATTTACGGCGACAGTTTCAGAAGGTTCGGGCGAAGAACTCGCGCTGTCTTGCAAGCCGAAGCGAAATGCCTCCGGCAGCTTTGAGTTATACTCCGCGGGGCTCATCGAGTCATATTCGGAGACTCGGCTCTTCGGCGCAACAGCCACAGGTTCGGTAGCGTTTCCATCGAGGACTTCGCCGCCTATCACTTTGGTGATGTGCTGCTTCTCGTGGGTCGGCGACATCACGGACTGACTCAAGTACATCACGACGCCGATTACTATTCCGATTCCGGTTACAACCGCTAAGGTGACTAATCGCAACGGAGGCTCTCCTTGCAAGCTTTGAACATGACTACGATCAGAAACTGAGACTTGGGTCTACTAAGTTGTGCCTGGATTCGCGAAAGCCAGCGAACGCCGTCCATTGATTCTAATACAGAATCAGTGCAGTTTCATACTTAAAATCTACTTCTCCGTAAATCAACGTCACAATGCCCTGCCGCGTTAAGAGTGACCACGACAGGGATTAAGACTTTCTTGCGGTTTGTGTTTAGTAGGGCCAGTGCCAGTTTCTAACGTCCGGCATGTCTTGACCGTAAGTTGCGATGTAGTGTTTGTGTTCGACCAATTTGTCTCGGACCATCTGGCGCGCTCGGGCGGCGCGTTGCTGCAGCTGCGGCACACGGTCGATCACATCCTGTGTAAGGTGATACCTGTCCAGATCATTCATCACAACCATGTCGAAAGGAGTGGTGGTCGTTCCTTCTTCCTTGTAGCCTCTAACATGAAGGTTCTCGTGATTGCGGCGACGATAAGTAAGTCTGTGAATCAGCCAGGGATAGCCATGATATGCAAAGATTATCGGTTTATCCTTGGTGAAGATCGCGTCGAACTCCGGATCGGTCAAGCCGTGCGGATGTTCGCTCTGAGGCTGGAGGGTCATGAGATCGACGACGTTGACTACGCGAATTTTTAGATCCGGTATGTTCTGGCGCAGTATATCTACCGCTGCGAGCGTTTCAAGAGTCGGAATATCACCGGCGCATGCCATGACGACATCAGGGTCTCCGCCACCGTCGGTGCTTGCCCAGTCCCAGATACCAATGCCTTCAGCACAGTGTTTGATGGCGGCATCCATGTTGAGCCACTGCAGCGCAGGCTGTTTACCGGCGACAATAATGTTGATCTGGTCGCGGCTTCGCAGGCAAGCGTCAGCAGTGCAGAGCAAAGTGTTAGCATCCGGCGGAAGGTAAACACGAATTATGTCTGCCTTCTTGTTCACGGCATGATCGATGAAGCCCGGGTCCTGGTGGCTGAAACCGTTGTGGTCCTGGCGCCAGACGTGAGAGGTCAGAAGATAATTAAGGGACGCAATCTCGCGACGCCAGGGAATTGCGCGGGTGACCTTCAACCATTTGGCATGCTGGTTGAACATTGAATCGATGATGTGAATGAATGCTTCGTAACAGGAAAACAAACCGTGCCTGCCTGTCAGAAGATAACCTTCAAGCCATCCCTGGCAGAGGTGCTCACTGAGAACTTCCATCACGCGTCCTTCTTGCGCGAGGCAGTCGTCAGTCGGCTTGATCTCGCCCATAAACACTTTGTTTGTGACGTCGAAAATGGCGCCCAGACGATTCGATTTTGTTTCATCAGGACCCATCACACGGAAGTTCTTCCGGTCGTCGTTCTTGCTTACCACATCACGCAGATAGGTTCCGAGCACGCTGGTTGTTTCAACTGTCGTTCCTCCAGGCGAGGAAACTTCAACCTGATATTTGCGGAAATCCGGAAGTCGCAAGTCCATTAGCAATAGACCGCCGTTCGCGTGCGGGTTGGCGCCCATTCGTCGCGTACCTTCAGGTGCGAGTTCGGCGAATTCTTTCTTCAATCTGCCGCCATCGTCGAAGAGCTCTTCCGGTTTATAGCTCTTCATCCAGGCTTCCAGTTGTTTCAGATGGTCTTCGTTGTCGGCTAAGCCGGCAAGAGGAACCTGGTGTGCGCGGTAAGTTCCCTCGATTTGAACACCATCAACTTCCTTCGGACCAGTCCATCCCTTGGGCGTCTCGAAAATAATCATCGGGTAGAAGGGACGCTTCACATTTTTGGCGGCTCTGGCTTCTTTTTTGATTTTCTGAATATCGGCAAGCACCATATCCAGTGTCGCCGCCATGAGCTGGTGCATTTGTTCAGGCTGGTCGCCGGCAACAAAGTAAGGCTCGTAACCGTATCCACGGAAAAGATCGTATTGCTCTTGTCTTGATATACGAGCTAAAACAGCCGGATTGGCAATTTTGTATCCGTTCAAGTGAAGGATGGGCAGCACAATTCCGTCTGACTTCGGGTCGACAAATTTGTTGGAATGCCAGCTTGTCGCGAGCGGTCCGGTCTCTGCTTCGCCGTCTCCAACTACGCAGGCGGCGATTAGATCAGGATTGTCGAGCACTGCGCCATAGGCGTGAGCCACGGAATAACCAAGCTCACCGCCTTCGTGAATCGAGCCAGGCACTTCGGCTGCGACGTGACTTGGAATTCCACCTGGAAATGAGAACTGTTTGAACAAAAGTTGCATACCTTCCAGGTCCTGACTGACTGAATGGTACGTTTCAGACCAGGTTCCTTCAAGATAGGTGTTCGCAACCAGCGCCGGACCACCGTGACCCGGACCGGTGATGTAAATCATGTCGAGGTCGTGTTTTTTGATAATACGGTTCAAGTGCGCATAGATGAAGTTAAGCCCGGGCGTAGTTCCCCAGTGCCCAAGCAATCTTGGTTTAATGTGCTCCAGCTTCAGCGGCTCTTTCAAAAGCGGGTTGTCCATCAGATATATCTGACCGACGGAAAGATAGTTAGCTGCTCGCCAGTAGCCATCTATTTTCCGAAGCTCCTCGGACGTCAATGGCTGCTTTTCCTGACCGTCTTTGAGAAACTTGTCGCGCACCGCCGTTGTCATAGTTTTTCCTCACAGGAATAGGAACAGCGTAACGATAGCGATGTTGTGCGCTCAGCGGCTCATAATCTAAGGTTATCGTTACAGTGCCTTAATAAAGATGTCGACGAAGAGCGGCACCAGCACGCAGTTTGACCGCTTCCTTACCACTACGGCGCACGCCTCTCCGGGACCCTACCGGTTCATGTTTTCAGCCTGGGACGGGTACAAGTAGGTTACCTTGAGGATAACTTTGTGACTAACTCTGACGTCACGCCTGTCGCTGCGAAAAATTCAACTGATGATTCCGGAAGTCTGCGCCGACTGTTCTGGCTGAGTTTCTTGCTGCTGTTCGCGGAAATCTTATGCATTCGCTGGCTCGGCTGCGAACTCGCTGTTGTAAGAATTTTTCCGAACTTGATTGTTATGGTGGCACTCGTTTCAACATCGACCGGAATGATCGCCGCCGTTACGCGTCCAGGTCAGAAATCGAAACTGGATAACATCTTTATTCTGGCGATAGCAATTTCTGTTCTGCTGACCTGTGCCATTTTTGCCAAGCAGCTTGGCCTGGTTGATTTGAGCGTGCGATTCGAGGATGGAACCAGCGCTTCCATCGTACAAGCAGTTTGCGTGATCCTGCTTCTCATCTCCTGTATCTTTCTCATCTTCCGCCGTCTGGGCGTTTTGCTCGCTATCGAATTTGATAAACATAAACCGCTCGCCGCATACTCCGTAAACCTTCTCGGCAGCATCGCCGGTACCCTCGCCATCGCTTTGAGTTCATCGCTGAGCCTTGGACCGTACGCATGGTTGGTACTGTTGGCGGTGCCAGTGTTTCTAGTTTCAAAAAAATGGCAACACGTACTGTTCTTCATCGTGTTTGCCGGACTTGCTGCTACAACCGGTTTAAATAGCTACTGGTCACCGTATTCGAAACTGGATGTTATCCCGATTAGCGCAGAAGAAGCGCCCATACTCGGTCCCGGGAGTTTCGTCCTCAATTCGAATAACTTCTATTTCCACACAGGAATGCTTGTCGTTCCAGAGGCTAAGGAGAAAGAGTTTCTCTCAAAGAAACCTGTGACCAAGCGCGATGAAACGATCCAGGACTATTACTGGAGAACGAAAACGCCTTTTGCAATTGCGCCAAACATTGATGAGGTCCTCGTTCTTGGTGCAGGCTCTGGCAACGACGGCGCCTATGCACTCGAGCATGGAGTAAAACGTGTTGACGCTGTCGAAATCGATCCGGTAATTGCGAGCTTCGGAAAATTCCTGCATCCGAATCATCCCTGGAGCGACCCGCGTGCTCATGTGTACAACGAGGACGCGCGCACATATCTCAGATACACGAAAAACAAATACGACCTGGTGCTTTTCGCGGACCTGGATCCGGGGGCGACTATCAACACTTCGTCTTTCCTGAGAGTCGACAACTTCGTCTATACGATTGAATCGATGCGCTCCGCTCTTCGAGTGTGTAAACCGAACGGCGTCGTAGTACTTTCCTTTGCGACCGGACCGGAAAGCATTATCACCCGGCGAATATATAAAGCTATCGAAGCTGCCAATGGTGGCAAGGCCCCGGTCACTTTCGTTGACGATAAGTGGCTCAGTGTGATGTACATATTCGGTCCTGGAATTGACGATGTCGATATCAAAAAGGTAACTGAAATAGACCCGGTACTGCGCCGCTGGCCGGCACCCGGCGAAATTATCGATACAAAGCCATCCTCGGATGACTGGCCGTTCCTTTACACGAACTTCCATAAAGAAGGAATGTTCCTTTATTTCTCAATCTTGCTGGTGGCAGTTGTGGTTCCAGCCCTTCTGACCATAATCACGACTCCTAAAAAAATCGGACCGGATGGCAAGGTCGAGGGCGGCATATCACCCGGAGAATGGGGGAATATGTTCTTCCTCGGCAACGCTTTTATGTTAGTCGAGACAAAATCGATCACACAGCTCTCACTACTCTTTGGTGCGACCTGGCTGGTTAGTTCGATCGTTATTTTGACGATTCTCATACTCGCCTGGGTTGGTAACATGATCGTTATGCGGACAAAACGCCTGCCCTTACCATTCTTATACGGCGGCCTGTTCTTCTGCCTGCTGCTGGATTATTTATGGAAGGTACCGGAGCAAACGAGCCTGCCACCACTTGTAGTATCAGGGTTGGCGGCACTTTTTGCTTGCTGTCCGATTTTCTTCGGTAGCATGACTTTCTCAACCTGTTTTAAAAACACGAACCGACCAGTCGAGCTGCTCTCCGCAAACCTCCTCGGGGTGGCATTTGGCGGACTGACTGAGAACCTCTGTCTCTGGACCGGTATCAAAGGACTGCCGATTTTAGGACTTGCTTTATATGGATTATCCGGTTTAAGTCTCTTGCTGGACGAGTATCGCCGACGCAAGGCCGGTGGTGCCTCCGTCGCAGTCGAAACTGGAACCGATAAATCCGAGCCGTCCGAATCTGGAACAGACGAAACCAGCCCGTAGTAATCGGTTTACTAGTTCAGTGATTTGAACTGAAACCGGAATCGACTTATTTCGTTCAACACTTGAGGAAGTGTGTCACGCTTCGCTGCTCAATTGGCGATGTTCGGTTTAATACTGAATGTTCACCTTTTAAATCCTTTTGGAGAACTTATGAAAAAAATTGCAACTGCCGGCGCGACGCTGGCCGTACTCCTCATGGCGCAACCAAGTTTCGCAGCTGACATGAATACCGCCGGCGAGAACCTGAACGGTACGGTGCTTGGATTAGTCGCCACCCCGATCGTGATTACCGTTGAAACGACCAAACTTGGCGTGGAAGCAGCTGGAAAAGTTTTGCAGGCTGGCGGCGAAGGTCTGGATCAGGTCGCCCGAAGCAGTGGAAAGTTTATCAATGAAGTTGCTCAGTCAGCGGAGCCTACAGTGAGCGCCGTTGCGCAAGCCGGATACGAGGGCACGGGCAAGGCTATCGAGTTCGGCGGGAGAACCACAGGCAGAGTCTTAGAGACCAGCGGCGATATCGTTTTCAACACTGCCCGCACAGGTGGTGGCATAATTGGTGACATGGCTAAACTGGTGCTTTCCACAGGCGAAGGGCTTGCAGACTTGACCGGTAGCGTTATTGATGACGCAACCGGAAGCTCAAAAGATATCAGCTCGCCTTCAGCTCAAGGTGAAACGAAGGATCAGTAGAGATCGTCGTTTTCATTAGAAAACGCAGCTGCAGCCTCCATACAAGCGGATGTTGGTTGTTCTTTTAACGGTCATCTCGCCGAGGAAGCCATTATATCCGGTGCCTCGTCGCCACTCGAATGTGCCGTCGGCATCGGTAAACGAGAACACTCCAACTCCGCCCGGAGAAGTTAATGAGCCGCACTCTACAGTCCATGACTGGACAGTATTGGGATAAGTGTAGGGCGGGAAAAGTTCGTCGAAGTCCTCGTTGTCGCTGTCGGGCGACTGGTTTTTCATCTCGCTCGTCATCCAGGGTGCGACGCTCTGAACGTTGCTGGAAGAGACGCACACCAGGTCGTTTGTTGGACCCGGCACGATGTAAAACTCATCGTTCGAGCCGTCGACTGTAGCCATATTGAGAATCGCAACCAGCTTGCCATCATTGAAATCAGGATCGATTTCGCGGCAGCGTTGAAGCAATGCCTTCCTGACTTTGTTCCATGCCGGTTGCGGAATCGTCGGAATCGGAAATAGGCAACCGAATACGGTTGGTGGCACATACTCGTTGCCCAGTGAAACGGATGCCTGGCCGTTTCCACAAGCTGGAACATAGAACTCTCGGAATTGAGTCTCTGAGCTGTAACCATACTCTGATGTGTAGATGGCAAACGGTGGAATTGGGTAATTGAGATACCATTTCGCTTTGTTCTTTGGAAATTTGATGCGAATGTACGCATGCGGAATGCGCATTTTGAACGTTTTCATCGGATTGGCTTTCACAACAGCCATCGCTTTCTGATCGGCTGGATTGCCGCCCACAGTGTGCGACTCCACAGAAAATGTATTCGGAACCGGCTTAGCCCAACCAGTCAGGGCCTCGGAAATTAGCGTATTTTTTTCGAAGTGATCGCGCGATTCGAGTCTTGGTCGCTCGTTGAACTTGAAAGGAACAAACCAGTAATCGTGACCGTACATATTGACTGATTTATAGCCGGGCATGCAGTTGTTGCCGCCTTTGTCTTTGACTGTCTTGAGATTGCTCCAGCTAATCTCCTCCGGAATCTGATTCTGGTCCAGGTAGACGTTGCTTTCCTCTCCACGTTCAAGCAGTGATGTCGTCCAGTTTGGACCTGCGAGGTGCTTCGTTAAAACGTCTTTACCCAGCATTCGAACTGAGTTGACCTGTGCAACTTCATCGAACAACGGAAAAAGTTTGCTATCGTTGTTCAGGTCATCGGACAATCGGTCACTGATGTTTTCAGCCGCTTGATAAATAGCCGATGCATGTGAGCTGGTCTGCGCAGTCTCCTTGCCGGATTCCTTGATGTCCTGCGCGTTCATCGCGACGAATAACGCTTTGCCCCAGACGCGATCTATGTTTGACAAACCAAATTCGCCGTTGTTATCAGCGACGTCTTTGAATTGGTCCTCATCGCCACCTTGAGATTTGGTAGTGATAGTCAGGCATTTTTTTCCGACATTGAGGGCACCAGCATCGGTGGCATTGCGCGTTTCCCGTGAACCGCCGAAGTAAAGAGAGACCATGAAAAATGCGAGGGCAAGTAAAACAAGCGCAAATGCGAGCGCCGCTGCCAGACCCAGAGCAGCTCCTTTCCTATTTCGTAAAAACGACCTTTTCATTCCTAATACAACCTGCAACTTTGGTGCGTGTCAGAGAAGTTTACGGTGAGGACAGACAAATTAGGATCGAAACGTCTCCAATCAATCTGTTTGTTTAAAATTCTATTAGAATTCCTTTCGCTAATCTGGCACTGCCCATGATACCGCGTTCAAACATTCGAAATGCTGTGATTCCGTTTAAATCCTAAGTAGAAACGGTCCGCTGTTCGCGGACCGTTCTCTCCTGTTCGAGCTGTCGGAAAATTGCAGTTAGCTTATAGGGGAGCAGCGGAGACTCCGACTACCGGTTCGGTCGCACGCGCTCTGAAGGCGATTTTCGTCTTCGTACCCGGCAAAGTGATGGGGATGCGAACGGTGATAACGGTTTCCGCGGTTACGTTTGATTTCGAGTTGTAGACCAATTTCGAGTTGTCGAGTTCGACCTTCTCGATCAGGGGCGACTTTGGAAAGTGGCTGACAACCTGCTCGGCTGCTGCTTTCGCTGAGTCGGATGTCTGAGCATTGGCTGCTGCTCTTGCACAATTCTTTGCCAGCGAGTCATTTGCTGAATTGCCGAGGACTAGAACGATAAGGTCGAGTGCAAACAAAGCAATCGGGATGAGAATGAACATGCCGCAAAGGACTTCTACGAAAACTTGTCCTTTTGAATTTCTTCCTCTGTTACGCATTTGCTTTCGCTCCATTTTGTTTAGTGCCGTTCCGCGGCGTATGTCTCATTAACGACCAGCTCGGATCTATTAGGAGGAGTCAGGAGGAATTTGCCGGATATTTTTTTGAACGCCGGATCTAAGAGCTTGTCAGACTGCAAAAAGACCCAGCGGTCTGTACTGCTGGGCCTTTTAAATTATTTGCGGTTGGCTTGTCCGTTTAATAAACCGGCGCGGCTGAAACGCCTACTACTGGTTCCGTCGCACGAGCCCGGAAGGCGATCTTCTGTTTGGTTCCCGGAAGAGTAATCGGAATCCGGACAGTCAGAACTGTTTCGGTGGTTACGTTCTCTTTCTCGTCATACGTCATCTTAGAGTGGTCGAGTTCGACTTTCTCGATCAAAGGGGAGAAAGGAAAGCGATTAACAACCTGTTGAGCGGCTTCCCTGGCCTTGTCGGCGCTTTGCGCATTAGCTGCTGCGCGTGCGCAGTTCTTGGCGAGAGAATCGTTGGCGGAGTTGCCGAGGATAAGTACTATGAGATCGAGGGCAAAGAGCGCTATTGGGATTATGATAAACAACCCGCACAGTACTTCGATGAAGACCTGACCTTTGTTGGTTCGATAATTTTGTCTGCGCATTACATCCCTCGGAATTCAGGTGATGTAAGTGTAAGCGGACCACTTGGAAATTGGAATTGTCTGTAATCAAAATTGGAATTAGACGTTACCAATGTTTCTTCGAATCTTACGAACCTGGATTGGCGTCGTCAGGATTTTCGATTACAGCTTCGTTTTCATAGATGAAAACCGACTCGGATGTCAGCCCCGGGATTCCAGGTATGAATGGCATATTGGCAAGCATAGGACGCGGCTTAATCGTGGTTTTGACGCGGACAATCATGTCCTGCCTTCCTTCGCTATCCTTTTGACCAGGCACATAGCTGACTTCTGTCTGCGGAAATTCGGTCAGATTGGCAAATTGACCCAGACCGGAAGTCTTCCACTGCTCGGGGATTACCTTCTTCACGTTGCCTGTAGCGCTTTCGACCTCGTCTCGTTTGCTAACGGCCGCTTCTCGAATTTGGATATTGTTGAGCAAATAGCCGGCACCGTAATTGACAGCCACAGCCATCAAAAGCAACATCGGAAAAAATGTGGAGACGAACAATACCAGAAGTCCGGGTCCGAATTCGGCAAGCTGACTGCCTTTCCGGCTTCGTGCAGAATACTTGATTCCTTTTCGTTGCTGTGTGAAAACGACCATTGTCCACATCCCCGTGTGCGCTCGATACACATGATACGCCGGAGACGTCGTAATTAGGAGCCACCGGGCAGAATAATGAGTGTATTATCGTCTAGCCTATCCAGCCGCGACTTCCTTGCATGAAAAAAACAAAAACAACCTCTTTCCTCCTGGCATCAATGGCGGTGCTCGAAGTTTTAACATCGTCGTCCTTTGAGGCTAATGCACGTGGTGCCGGCGGAGGCGGCCATCGATTTCCAGGTGGCAGCTATGCGGGAGCGCATTGCGGTTTTCACAACCATTACGACAATTATGGTCGCTGGGGCGGCAGTAGAATGTACGAGCCCGGCGCCTGGGGTGGCTGGGCCCGTCCCAGGAATCGCTGGTGGAATACCGGTTGGGGCGGCTGGTCTGAGCCGTATTATGGCGGACCCGGTGCTGGATACGTACCTGGCAGTCAGCCTGTGGACGAAGAAGGGACGGTCTATCCGGCAGCCAATTACAATGTCGGAGCCCTGAGTTTAGGAGCATACGCTGGTCACTCCGCATCAGAAACCGTATCGGCTGAGATCAAAAAGAAGCCCGATATCGAGCCGGTTCGCATGAAAGCGGTTTCAACCAAGTCGGTTTATAAACTGGGACCGGACACTGATGTGCTTGAAACCGGAAACGTTGCGGTGCGTTTGAACGACGATAGTTTTTTAATCGTTGATTCAAAGCAAACGTTTGTGGTCGATCAAAAATCAGGTGTGCCGACGATCGCTCTGTATACAGACCCGCTCCTGCTCTGGAATCTATCGCACGAATTGAAGCGCCAATCGCTAGGTCTGAAAGCCAGCATGATGAGTAAGATTGCCGCGACGAAAACTTCGAATATCGATAAAAGCAATACGGGCGAAACAAAATCGACATCGCAAAAGATTTCTGAAACCGTGTCCTCATCATCAAGTTCGAAAGGAACCGAGGTCGAGAACATGAAGTGGATCATCGAGCAACTTGATAAAGCTCAAGCAAAACTTGGTGATGTCTCCGAGCAGCCACCTGCGAAGAACGCTGATCCGGTGCCTGATTGCGTGGAGTTGTTTGCCAGTGTCTGGCTGTTGAAAGACGGAAGTTTTATTCTCTATAAACAGCAGGACGGCTCGCTAATTTACCTGAACAGTCACGGCACATACTCGGATCGCGGGAAAACCGCTCGCAGCGTCGCCTATCCCGACACCTTCGAACTGGCTGTTTACGGCTATCTGAAGACTCTGGTGAACGAATACAAGCCAACTGTTTCGAAATTGACCGAAGACAAAGAAGATACCGAGTGGGCGTTGTCGAAGCTAAAGGAGATTTCCGATCCCGAAGTGGATCAACTGGAGTCGCAGCGGAGATTGGCTGAGGCTGTTGCTCGGAGCGAACGAAGACTGGACGTTATCCAGAAGCAAATTCAGGTCATGCCGGATGAGGTGGACGCCGCAAAGAAGGCGCTGGCTGCTCTCGACAAGAATTGAACCGGCGGCTGTTAAATTAAACAAAACGGCGGGATTAAGGTAGCGCTCGTGGGAAACCTTATAATAGGCGACTGGCGACCTGACTACACCTGGCTGGAGAGTCTGACATGACGGAGATTACTGAGACAACGTGGGAAGAGTTTGTTCTCAAGGCTCAAAGGGCTGCTGAAGATGGTGACTATAAGGCTGCTGAGGGTTTTCTCAATGACGCGAAAGTCCTCTCCGAAGGTTTGGCTGACAACGATAAACGCCGTTTTTTGATTCTCGAGATGCTGGCGGACTTGATGGAGCGCGAAGAGCGAACCGACGACGCAGAGAAGTATCTGCTGGCAGCCGTGGAATGTCGGAAGACTCGATACGGCCCTTTTCACTACCGATATGCTGAGGGAGTGCAGCGTCTCTCGTCGTTCTACTTCGAGAATGACAGATTCGAAGAGTCGGAAAAACTGACACGCGATGTTCTAAAAATCATGGAAAAAGCTTACGGTCCGACCAGCGAAGAGGTCGGGCACATTGCCGGACAGTTGGCTGACACAATTCACGAACTCGGCAACCACCAGGATGCCGAGGAGCTTTATAAGCGCGCTATCGGAATCAGGCGTCACGCTTCCGGTTCGACAGATTCGGAATCAGTGTATCTGATTCAACGCTATGCAGCCCTGCTGGAAGAAACCGGTCGTGCAGACGAAGCGGCGCATATGCGTGCTTCCGCGCAGGGTAAGATCTCCGGCATCCTCAGAAAGTTAAAGCCTGCCGGAGACTAGCTTACAATCCGCTGTCTAGTGTGGTGTTAAACAGCAACCGGCATCGCAAATGGTGCAGGCACGTCTTGCTTCTCTTTCACAGTGGAACACATTTCTGTTGCGTTAACGTGCCGAAAATGTCCGGCTCCGAAATGCTTCAGTTGTTGTGACTCGTAGTATTCAAGCATGATCTGAGCTTCTTTCTGTTTATCCAAAGTGAGATAAAACATTCCGAGCTGTATTGCCGCTTGCGCAGCATTCAAATTTAGACCGAGCGATCTGAATATTCTGATCGACTCTGCGAAGTAGAATTCCGTATCTTGAATGTTGTTTAAACGAAAGTGGCAGCGACCAAGAATATCGGCGACTGCTGCGGCTTTGCAGCGGTCAGCCGGGTTCGAGCTGTTCTTTTTTTCATTGAAATAATTCGAGAGCCGGTCGGCGGCTAAACGTTTTTCAAATTCGGTTTCTGCTTTGGAATAGTAACTGTAGTGCTCATAGAGTTCTGATGTAGGCATCGGTGCAGCTCCTGCTGAGTTAGACAAGAAGGCTGCTACAAGTTGGATTATGCCGAAGGCATAATCTTGTTTAGTAGCACAACGAAGGAAACATCGGGCATGGCATGATGCCACATACGGTGCTTCAGTACATCACAGATGGCTGGCGCCATATGTGGTGCGTTGTAACCGAGCAAAACCGCGATTGCGGTTTATGTATCTAGTAATTGTTTCTGATTTAGGGGATGGGGCTCGGTGCCGCAGCGAAGGGATCTATCGACGGCAACTCAAATCCTAGGGGAAGTCAGGCTTGATGTCAAGTGAAATCACGTCCGCACAGTCGCGGCTTTCGCCTACCCATCCAGTGTTTGTAGCCAAAACTGTACAATGTGAAAGTCGGCTATGCTTTGCACGGGCTGACATTCGGAGGATTCAAACTTGCCAATTTCTTTCCAGTCTCAACGTGTCAGTTTCCTCTCGTCGTTTTTTGTTCTCTGCGTTTTCTGTGCTCCGGCCAGCGCGCTTGAAGATTTTCAGAGTGCCACCAAATCCGGTCTTGCGGCGATGGACAACGGACAGTATGGAGAAGCCGAAAAACAGTTCAAGAAGGCTTTGCTTTATTCCGGTTCCGGTCCTAAGTATGGCGATTACTCGACAGGACTTTTGAATCTCGGCAATCTTTTTGCTAAACAAAAACAATTCAGCATGGCCGAGAATTATTACCATGAGGCCCTTCAAAATTACCAGAAAGCATTTGGTCCCAGCAGCATGGAGGGCGCAAATGTCGACGAGGCGCTCGGCGATATGTATCGCAAAGCGGGGAAATTCGAAGCCGCGATTCCGCACTATCAGAAAGCTAAAGCAGTCCGCACGAATAGTGCGAAAGACCATCCCCTGTTGGCGGAGACTCTCGCTGGATTGGCAGAGTGCAAAGCCAAGACTGGTAAGAAGGATGAAGCGATCCAACTCATGCAGAATGTCGTGTCAATCCGCGAAAAGGCTTTTGGTAGATTGAACGGAAAGGTCCTGCAAAGCAGATATGCGCTAGCACGTCTTTATGACGATATGAATAAACAAGACCTTGCAATGGCAGCTTACGAGAGGTTGATCGCGGACGCGACAAATAACGTTCAAAAAGCTTGTCCTTCGATGGAACGTCTGGCTGTGCTGTATTCCATCAATGGTCGATATGGGGAAGCTGACGAGATGTTTAAAAAACTGCTGGCGTTGCGCGAACAACGTCCGGGAAAAGCTAATGCCGATTTGAATCAATGCGTGAAACTCTATTCGGAGTTTTTAACGAAACGCAAACGGCCGGCCGAAGCAAAAGCGCTCGAATCGCGCTTTGCCGCAAAGAAGACTGCAAAATAGTTTTCCTGGATTTAGTGACCTTTCATCAAGAAAAATGCAGCACCAGCAATGATCAATAAAACGATCACGATCATGGCAAGATTCGTCACCGCTCTCGATTCGATTTCTTTGGAATCGGTCACCAATCGCTTCATCGAACGAACATCCGTTGCCGGTCCTGAATCGATGCTCGCTAATGCCTTCTCCTTTTCCTTCTCTGCCTTCTGGTGCTCCAGCATCTCTCGCATTTTGACGCGATCTGCTTCGAGCTTCTCTCTGGCTTCCTGTTGAGCGATTGCCCTCGTTTTAATTCTATTCACAACGTCAGGCAACTGGTCATTCCAGGTTTGAGCATCCAGAAAGTCTACTGCGCCCATCTGCATTGAGGTTTTAACCAGAGAGGCGTCCAGGTTCTCGTTACTCACCAGGCAATAAACATCGGGAAATTGCTCCTTGAGACCGCCGAGCAGTTTAATCCCCTGCTCCGGTGCCGGTGTCAGGTCAATCCACACCAGTGACGGATTGGTTTCTCTAATCTTTTCAACTGTTTGGTTCATCGTCGCGCTGCCTGCGAGCGATAAGTCTGCATTAGACGCCACCAGGGCTTCAATTTGGGAAAGCTTATCCGCGCCTGCTTCGCAGACTACAAGTGTTTGTAGGGTCAATGTGCGTACTCCAGGAGGTCCCAATCAATTTTATATCATCCTGAACTCTTGATACGAGGCTTTCAACTAAAGATCCGACGATCACCCGGGGTACAATCTTTTGCAGAAGGATTCCGAATTTGTACGAACAGAAGACCATAAACAAGGAATTCATCGATGAAGTTATCGATGTTTTGCGCGAAGGGCGAAAGCTCAGGCGTCGTCTGCCCTCGTGGGGACAAATCCTGATCGAGCAGCAGTTGCCGTATCTCTGTGTTTATCGCCAGCCGCCCTCGAACGAGGACTGGGGGACGGATCAGTTGGCGACTAGCACGGCAGCTTTTCTGGTGACTTCTTCCAAGAAAAAGGACTACGAAGGGGTCAGCACTCTCGTCAGCAAGGTTGCTCAAGAGCTCACTGCATGTTTCGGAACGTTTCTAATCGTTGAAATCTGGAGCGGTCCAGAGGTTGAAACGACCGATCACAAACCGCTGGCAGACCCCTCCTTCAAAATCCAGTATCTCAAAGGTCAGCCGATTGGCTCATATCTTCAAGTTCTATCTAAACAGTTATCGCAATCGAAGATTGACGACCAACCTGTCAAGGTTACTGTGGCACCAGTTGAAAAGGTCGGTCCGCCTGGCATGCGTCCGCTCGTTCAATCAGCTAAGGCGCTGGAAGCAGGGATTCACGTCATTGGAATCGAGGTCGCACCAATTTACCGCAATGGCGACAATAAGACATTTCCCGCCATCCTGAAGGAAGTCGAAGCCCGTGTAACAACTGTGCTTGAGAAAACGTTCTTCGAGTTTTTAAAGAAGGAAACGACCATTTGCCCGCCAAATTATATGGCTCTGGGGCGACGCAGCATCGTTCATTCCGTCTGGCAAATCGACCGGATAATTGCTGAGGTCGGCAATATCGTGGACTTTCTATTACTGGTCACGCCAACCAACTCAGATGAGGCTTTTGCTGAGTTCAAGCGCAAGCAGTTTCAAAAAATGCCGAACTTCGTCTATCACCCGGCTCCTTTCGATCCAGTGACTTTGAAACGACAGCTGTATAAAGCGCCGGTTGAGCGTATTGAAGACCCTACCCTGGCGCAGCTCTTCCGCGACCAACAGTTGGACATAGACAGTCGAATCACAATGGTTGCTGAACGTGGAAAAAAGCGTTTCCTATACTCAAGTTTGCAATTGTATGATGGCCCAAGTCCGGAGCTGGTCAAGCTTGCCGACCAGATCTTGAGAGAACTGCCCGAGCGAAGTAAAGGCGAATCAGTATCAAAGGTTTTGACAGCTGAAGAGTTTGCGCAGCGAGCCGAGACGGAACTCGCGTTCTACCGCTCACAGTGCCCGGATCTCGCAAGTAGAGTCGAGGTGCGTGACGATGTCCCCGGTGTACTAGTATCGCAGGGAAACCTCTTAATCGGTCGAGAGCGAAAAATCTTTGAAGGCAGAGCCGAGGCGCTTCTCAGTCACGAAGTAGGAACGCACATTTTGACAAACTACAACGGTCACCTGCAACCTTTTAAACAGTTAAGTGCGGGCTTGCCGGGATACGATCAACTTCAGGAGTCGCTTGCTGTGCTCGCCGAGTACCTGGTTGGCGGCTTAAGCAATCGCAGAATGAGAACACTCGCTGCGCGCGTCATGGCTGTAAGTTGGTTGATCGACGGAGCGGATTTTATTGAAACTTTCAGACGGCTAACCACGGAATACGGCTTCCATGCCGACATTGCGTTTCCGATCACGATGCGCGTCTATCGTTCTGGTGGTTTCACAAAAGACGTTGTCTACCTCCGCGGACTTGTCGATCTCCTCAAAGAAATGAAGAACGGTCTTCAACTAGACTTACTGTTCATGGGCAAGTTCGGCATCGAACATTTACCAATCGTCCGCGAACTGATGTACAGAAAAATTTTGGTTCCCGCCAAAATGCGCCCATACTATTTAGAAATTCCCGCTGCGCAAAAGCGTCTTGAGCGTGTTCGAAAAGGGCTTACCGTCCTCGATCTCGTAAAGGGACAAGCACAGTAGTTTCTAATCGTCGAATTCGATGGTGCGAGGGAGGAAGACGTCTTTAAACTTTGCGGTTTCTAAGTCGGCTTGCGCGTTGCCCTCTTGTTTCATTTTGTGGAAACAGTAGGCGCGGGCGAGGTAATAGTCGGCAACGTTTGGATTGTCCACAATAACGCCTTTCAGCTCTTGCATTGCGCTTCCCCAGCGACCTAACTGGATTTGAATTTTTGCCTTCTTGTAAGCAAAGTCAGGATTACTTTTGTGAGTGGCCAGAGCCTGGCAGGCAAATTCGTATGCTTTGCGTGGGTCTGCTTCGTTTGAGAAATACTGAACGTTCAGCTTCAGCACCGCATCCGGTGCCGGCAGTTTTTGCGCATATTCGGATGGTGGTCGTTGACCGCTGCCTGGTGTTTTCATTGCCACCATGGAGGTGACTGACGCTGCCGGATGTGCTGAGCTTGCTCCGGAGCTAGCCGCTGAACTCGTACTGTCCGGTTCCAGATCAAAGACTATCGATTGAGGAATCGGCGAGGCGCTTGTCGGTTTTACCGCGAGAATCAACTCTTCGCCTTCCCATTTGCTTTTAAGAACGGGACTCTGGCGGTTCCCAGGATAATCTTGTCGAACTTCGTCCTGAACGAGTTCATTGATTCGGCCAAAAGCATCCTCAATGGTTGTGTTTTGCCCTTTTGAACGCAGACCTTCCAGCAGGTTCCGCGTGAACACGCCGTTGTTATATCGCTTCGATTCCCATGATTGTTGATCCGGTTCGCTTGAGCAAATTACCATCTGACCGTTTCCAATCGCGAGGGTGTCGGTGTCAAAATTACCGACTCTCGTGATGCCCTTGGAGTGCGGCGAAACACCGCCACTGTGACAAGCGTCCAACACAAGAAGAACTCGTTTCGCATCTACACGCTCTTTCAAGTCTCTGGTCATTGACTGCATCTCGATGCCGGTCGCGAATAGTTCCGTAGGCTCTGTATCGTAAGCGACGATGAAATTCTTGCCCATCTTGTCCAATTGCGATGGACTGCCGTGGGTGGAGAAGAAAAGAACGATCATGTCGTCAGGTCGCGCCACTCGCCCCAAAAACATATTGTCCAATTCCGACAGGATTCGCCGTCTGGTCGCTTTCTCGTCGAGAATCAGACGAACGTGATCGGGCGCAAAATTCGCCTCTTTTACAAGATAATCGTAGAAATCACGAGCGTCCTTTGACGCAAATTTGAGTGCGGGTATTTCCGGATTGGCAAATTTACTGACTCCCACTACGATGGCCCATTTGTCATGGACAGGTTTATTCACCGTTGTCGACTGAGTCGCCGGTGTCTGTGCCTGAACGGGAGCCGGAACCGTCTGAGCGCGCACAGGCATCTGACCTGTTACTAACGCGGCGCACATTATCGCTATAGATGCAATTGTCGCTTTCATCATTCCTTGCACTCGTGGAAGAGTCTGTGTTGCCTCTCGAATACAATTTGCCACTTGCGGAGCAAATTATCGCTTCAACCCGGATCTTTGATATATCTGACCTGACCGGCTGAAATATTAGGCTGACTTTTAGTTTCGAGACTCTTTCCGTAGCTTCTTCCGATACGACATTGTCGCAGATCGACAACGTTTAGAGAGAAAAGACCGCTTTGAAAAGATTCGCAGGCTGGTTCTGGTTGTCCGTGTCGGAAACGAGCAACAGCTCCAGCTCTTTACCTTCAATTCTGACCGAAACTCCCTCGAGCTTCTCGTGACCGAAAAATCGCTCCATCTTTTCGACTTCGCCAACTCTATTCAATATCCCGACAGCTGAGCCGAATGAGGCGCCGTCGTCAAATGCATTGGTAGAGTCTTCCGATGTTGCGAGAAACAGTGTGCGCCGATCCGGAAGTTGAACCGCATCAGTGAATTGAAGCGGCACATCTGCGATCGCACCTAGCTCATACTCAGTCGTGTTAACGATGAAATCCGGCCTTATTGAGTGGGTGTCATGGAGGTCTTTGAGAAACTGTTTCGCGTTGGTTTCTATCACCGCGCTCTTAGATTTGTCTTTTGAGCCCCGGTGGAAAAGTTTGACAGTTTCAGCTGTTACAACTACTCCTTCAACATTCAACTCCTCCACCAGGTCGGTTAGGGTTTGTCTGATTGCGGTGAAGTCAATCGGCAATACCTGATCGGTCGGGCGCCTGTTTTCATCGAGCAGAAGCAGCATCCCGTTTACTCTGGTCTTGCGTGACATTGACGGCACCACCAGTAGTGCGCCGTTTGAAGCGTATTCGTAAGGTTCGATATAAGTGATTGACTCGAGATCCGGTTTAGCTTTCTTGCGCTGGTCGTAGTCGAGTGGTAATGAGCCGGACGCCAATCGGAGCCACTTTCCGGGCTCGGTGCTTTTTTCGTTAAAAATCGCCAGGTGCAACTCGTCATCCGCAACGATGTACAGCTGGTCATCGATACGCGCTAAGCCGCTCGCCGCATAAATATACTTTGGTCTGGAACTTGCTGTCGGCTCGATTTCCAGTTGCCGAAGCTTCTTGAGTTGGATTGTCTCTTTCAGTTCGCTCATCGGCAAATTATACCGCCGCATTATCTTCTGGTTTGACGGCAATGGAACAAAAGCGAAAGAAACCGGCAGGCAAAGTCCGAAAAAATGAACACGATCACGCGATACATTGATAGACTAGTCAAACTTCGTTCGGAAGAAACTCTTGGAGACGTCTATGAAGCCGCGCCTCAATCTGTGGCAGATTTCGAACATGAATTTTGGTTTCCTGGGCATTCAGTTCGGCTGGGGCTTGCAGCTTGCCAACATGAGCGCCATCTACACGAAGCTCGGAGCTGATCCCGACAAAATTCCGATCTTGTGGCTCGCAGGTCCAGTCACCGGGTTACTGGTACAGCCAATTATCGGCGCTATGAGCGATCGTACATGGAATAAGCTTGGCCGTCGTCGCCCTTATTTCCTTACTGGAGCCATTCTGTCGAGCCTTGCTTTGTGCATCATGCCGGATTCTCCTTATCTCTGGTGCGCGGCCAGTCTACTCTGGATTCTTGACGCGTCGATCAATATATCGATGGAACCGTTTCGAGCCTTCGTTGCCGATAAACTGAATGCAGAACAGCGAACCCTTGGTTTCATCATGCAGAGCTTCTTTATTGGCATCGGTGCCACCATGGCTAATGCGCTGCCTCGAATCTTCCGTGAATTGGGAGTCTCCGGTATTTCTGCAAACGGAATTCCTCTTACTGTGCAGTATTCATTCAGAATCGGTGCCGCAATGTTTCTGCTTTGCGTTCTCTGGACAGTCTTCACCACATCCGAATATCCTCCGGAAGATATGGACGAGTTTAATCGCAAGCGCGCAGAGAACCCCGGTCCGATGGGGCTGTTGAAGGAGGTCTTTGCAGAAATTCCTCACGCTATCACGCACATGCCAGTTACGATGAAACAGCTGGCGCCTGTTCAAATCTTCACATGGCTTGGATTGTTTTGCATGTGGCTTTATTTTGGATTGATGTGCGCATACCACGTATTCCAGGCGCCATCAGTAAAATCCGAGTTGTTTGATCGCGGAGTGGAGTGGGCGGGGTGGTGTTTTGCAGTTTACTCAATCGTCTGTTTTCTTGTTGCATTTTTACTGCCGAAAGTTGCAGGCGCGACCAGTCGCAAGCTCGTACACGGAGTTTCGCTTGCCCTGGGCGGTTTGAGCCTGCTTTCGATCTATTGGATAACTGATCCGAATGTTCTACAGTGGACTATGCTCGGCGTTGGAATTGCCTGGGCATCGATTCTTTCAATGCCATATGCGATGTTGTCTTCCGCTCTTCCTCAAAGCAAGATGGGCATCTACATGGGCGTGTTCAATTTCTTTATCGTCATCCCCGAGATACTGGCATCGGTCGCACTCCAACCCCTTGTGAAAAATGTTTTTCAAAACAATCCTCTTTATGTCGTCATGCTTGGTGGGGCATCGCTGCTGGTGGCAGCCCTATTTGTGATTGGCGTAGAAGACTCGAGCGGCTCCGAGCCAGGTGCTTTGCCTGCTGGGCATTGAGGCAAAAGGGTAGATCGCCGGCAGTCTCGGCAACTTTATTTGTAACGGTCTGCCTGGGTGTTATACATCTCAGAGTAAAGACCTCCGGCTGCCATCAGCTCGTCGTGTGTGCCCTGCTCAACTATTTTTCCTTCGTCCAGGACCATTATCAAGCCTGCTACTTTGACGGTGGAGAATCGGTGGGAGATGATCACGGATAAACGGTCTTTTGCTAATCCCTCTAACTGTTCGTAGATTTCAGCCTCGGCAAATGCGTCGAGAGACGCTGTTGGTTCATCCAATATGATCGCCGGAGCCTCGCGCATGAAGCCCCTTGCGAGCGCAACTTTTTGCCACTCGCCGCCGGAGAGATCAGCGCTGCCTTCGACACCGTACTGTCTGGCAAGGTAGGTCTCGTATTTTAACGGCAGTTTTTCGACGATGCCATCGGCACCTGCTTGTTTCGCGGCCCATGCAATCTGGGCTGAATCGTGCACTCGCTCAACGTCTCCGAAACCAATATTCTCCCGAAGAGTCAAATAGTAAGTCAGATAGTCTTGAAAAACCACTGAGAACATCTTTCGTAGACTTTGAAGATCGTACTCTTTTATGTTGTGACCATCGACCAGTATCTCTCCTACAGTGGGATCGTACAAACGCACCAGCAGTTTTACCAGCGTTGTTTTGCCCGCGCCATTTTTGCCCACAAGAGCGACTGATTTGTTAGCAGGAATGAACATGGAAACATCGTTGAGGATTAGCTCCTCTGAACCCGGATATTGAAAGGAAACATTTTTCAGCTCTATTCCGTGTTCTATCTTCATCGGTGCTTCGAGCGTTCCCCAGCGGGGAGAGCCCGGTCCGGACATACCGGTCAGGGCACCGTCTATGGTGTCCGGTTCGCGGTCCATCAGAGTGAAAAATTCCGATAGAAACAGAATGTCTTCGTACATTCGGCCGCTGCCGCTGAATAGCGCAACGAGTTGACCCCGGGCGCTGTCAATGGAACCAAGGTACAGCATTGCATCGCCTGGTGTGATTGAGGCAAATGCGGCTCTGATAATAACGAATGTCCACAACGAAATTGTCCCGAGGTTACTGAGCGAGCCGACGAGGAACTCGATTATCTCTGACTTCTTCTCATGTTCAAGCTCCTCATCAAAGTGTTTTTGTGAAAAGTAGCGATGACGTTCAATCAAATAATCGGATAAGCCGAACAGTTTGATTTCTTTTGCGCAATCTTTATCTCCCATAATCCAGCCAATGTAATGGCGAAGCCGTGACTCACCCGCCTTATTCGCCCAGGTTTGCCAGCGTTGGTTTGAGTAGTGTGCGGCCGAGAACATTTGAGGAGCTGTCGTCAGAAGCACCACAACTGGTGCCAGCCAATGCAGAGTCCAGAGCACGGCGATGTAACTGAGAAGAGTTATCGATGACTGTCCAAGTGATATAAACATCCAGAGCAGATTCCAGGCGCTCATAGATGATCCGCGCAAAGCTCGCTCCAACTGATCCAGGTTTTTAGAGTTCTCGAAAAATGCCAGGTCGAGGTCCGCGCACTTTCGCATAATTCTTGATTGAACATATAGTTCGAACTTGCCTCTTGCCGCGGTGAAACAGAAGTCTCGAACCCCGCCGATAGCACGCCCTCCGATCCAAACCGCCAACTGCAAAGCCATCAAGGTTGCAAGCCCAACGAACTCCGTGGATCGGAATAAAACGGTAATTCCAAGAAAACTGCCAGCCGACGCCAGCTTTACCAGCCTGTCGACCATCAGTTTCATGATCCACAATGAAGCGACCGGCTCCAGGGCACCGATCAGGGATAGCCCGACCACAACCGGCGTTAAATATGGGCTAGCGCGAAAAACCAGCATGAAGCCACGGAGAAGAAGCACGAGCGATTCCATGGCGTTTTTGCGCATTCAAAATTCCCTTTCAGCTCTAACTATCAAACCACAATTAGGCAATCGAATGCTTAAATCCGCCGCTCGGAGGAGTTAAACTTGTAGTTCGGGTTCCGGTTGGAATTCGCGGCTTCGATCATCTAACCCTGCCGTGCGGACTCCAATTTGAAAAATCACACCGGTGAAATGAAGACAGCCAAAGATAAACCTGACAGCGACCGACGAGGATACTCTCCTCTCGATGGTTTCAAAACAAGGGCAACGTTAGTCACATGTGCATTTATTTGGCTTGCAACAGCTTTTTTTAGTTTCGAGGCAACGGCGCAGAACGAATTCAAGAATAGCGACAAAGCCCAACGCAAACAAAAGAAGCTTGAAAAGAAGCGTGAGAAAGGCAAACCAATCTCTGATCGCGTTCAGAAGCCACCGAAGAATTCGGCAAAGAAACCCGTGGAAGATGTGGCTACCGTGGAAGCGATGATCGCAAATGGGCAAATTAGACGTGGCACCAGAATTACTCGAAAGATGATTCGCTTTGAGCCCCGCAGCGCGGAGTGGAACACTTTAATGGCGCGTTTTCTTTTGCATTCCGGCAAAGCAGATTCGCGCACTGAGTTCGCTCTGAAGGTGGCTCTGCAATCGAAACCCGAGGACAGCTCAATCATTTCGCTCCTTGCAATGTCTAAACTGCTAGAGCAAGATTTCTCCCTTGCTAAGGACCTCGCGAAAGCTGCGTTGAAAATAGATCCTGGCAACGTAACAGCAAAAACAATCGAGTTGGTCGCTCAGAGTAATATCGATTTCCCTCCCTCCACGAATCTAGCCGGACCTCTTTTGAAACAGGACGACGATGACGCAGTGGTCGAGCCTGAAACCACAAAGACCAAACCGGTTGCCGCAGTACAGCTCTCGAAAACTGTTTCGGAAGTGTCAAAAGACTCTGACAGTTTGATAAAAATTGTGGAAACGGCTGGCACCGCCCATGATGCTTATCTGGTTGCGGCTGCGCATTTTCGAATGCATATGAATAAGGCGCGACTGCTTCAAGTTCTCAACGCCTGGGTCAAGAACAATCCCAAGGCTGCATACCCGTATTACATGCGGGGTCTGTTCGAGGAAGAATTTAATCGGCTAGATAAAGCCTCAGAGGATTTTCAGAAGGCACTTCAACTGAATCCTTTATGTGTTCAGGCAATGAACAGATACGCATATGTTTTATTTCGACAAAAAAAATATAAGGAGTCTGTCGAAACCTATGACATGGTCGAACAGTTAAACGGCATGTACCCCGCCAGTTTTGGTCATCGTGCGGATGCTTTGCTTGCTCTGAATGATTATGAAAATGCGGCGTTGGATTATGGGCGAGCTGTAAGAGCCTACATCGGAGAGCGAGAAGCTTCCAAACAAATCGCTGCGGCCAAGGATATGAGCAAAATGCGCCAGGGAAACGTGAGGCTTCTGTGGGCGCGAAAAGTGGAGACTTTGAACAAAGCGAAAAAGTATCAGCGTGCGGTCGACGAGGCGCGAGTCTTGCTCATGTTTTCGCCCGGTTACACGAGAGCGATGGATGCTCGTCAAAAGGCGTACCAGGGGCTTGGGCAGTATGAACTGGCGCTGAAGGATTTAAACGGAATGATCTCGCTCAGCCCTCGGGTGGCGCCCTGGTACAAAGATCGAATGGAAGTTTTAACTAAACTTGGTCGAACAAAGGAAGCCGCAGCCGACAAGAAACGATGGGAAAACGTCTTGCAGAAAGGCGTTCCAGAGTAAGTCCTTTTACGAAAATTGTTTTCTAAAAGATTAGATCTGAAATATTTCCCATGGAAACTAAGGTCAGAAGCAATAAACTAGCGTTTTGACTACTTACGACTGGTAAGCATCTATGCGAATTTGCCTTATCTCAAGAGAGTTTCCGCCGGATACTGGCTGGGGTGGAATTGGTACTTTCGTACACGATTTGGCTCTGGGTCTTAAGGAAATCGGGCAGGACGTCGAGGTCATTGCGCTCTCCAAGGACGGGCAGGACTCGGTTATCGACTACAAGGGCGTTCCCATTCACCGTGTCGCTGTCGATGATTCTCTCGATCAGTACCAGATGTTACTGTCTGTCATGCCGTACAGTCACAGCCTGCTCAAAGCTCTCTGGTCGCTGCACAACAAATTCTTGGAACTCCACGCCAGAAAAAAATTCGACGTCGTAGAGGTTCCGGAGATGTTCGGCGAGGGCGTGTTTCTCGCATTGTCGAAACAGTGCCCGCTTGTGGTCAGACTTTATACGCCGCACTTCAAGTTTATAGACGATAAGTTGCATCTGATCGACGACGCTTTCGATCATCAATTCCTTGGATTGATTGAGAAACTGACCTTGCTGACTGCCGATGTCGTCACCAGTCCCAGTTCAGACCTCGGTGATTATGTTAGTCAGTCCGTGGGCTTCAAAGACGACGAGATGGTCGTAATCAGAGGACTCATCGATACGAATCGATTCTGTCCTGAAGGACCGAAGGCTCTCACCGATGACTCACACCTGAAGGTTATCTTCGTCGGGCGTCTGGAGGAGCGAAAGGGCGTCTATCAGTTGATTAAGGCGATACCGGAAGTCGTTAAGAAGTGCCCGAATGTTCGCTTCTACATGATTGGAAACGATACGAAAACCGCTCACGGAAGCAAATCGGTTCTAGCTGAATTGCAGAAGGAACTCGAGAAAAACGGGTGCGCAAAGTATGTCGTCTTCACTGGTCCAGTGCCGCACGCTTCGATGCCGGAATATTTCAGATCCTCAGATATCTTCGTACTGCCTTCTCTCTACGACAACGCGCCTCTCACCTGCCTGGAAGCAATCTCATCAGGCACTGCTTTGATTGGCACCTCTGCTGGTGGCATGAAAGAGTATGTGGTTAACGGCGAAAGCGGAACCATCGTAGCTCCCGCCGATGTGCCCGCTCTTGCGAACGCACTGATTGACTTGCTTTTGAACGAATCTAAGAGAAAATCTTACGGCGTCGAGGCGAGGAAGCGGGCTCTTGAATTGTACGACCGAAAAATCACTGCTGGAAAATCTGTCGAGCTGTATCAGTTTGCAAAAGCGAATTTTGACTTCAAGCGCCAGTTTGCTCTATATCGCAAAAACAGCGAAGACCTGCTTCCACGCTCGGAAGATTTGCTTCGAGCGTTCGATAAGATGATCTATGATCTGATGTACAAACGCTCTTTGAGTTTCCGTCTGAGCTACTGGTTCCACATGCTCAAAGATCGTCCAAAACTTTTCACTGCAAACATTGCGCTTAAAGCAGGCACGGCAATTTCAGACTTGCTTGGTCGAGATGCTCTTCCTGAGCGCTTAGAGAAGCTGAAAAAGTTGATAGACGATCAGAGCTCACGCGAAACTGTCCGCAAATAGAATTGCACTTGCGAAATCGTTCGCCAGTATAGATAAACTCGAAGCCGTTACTAGCGAACCGAGGCTTTGCCGCCGTTGAACACGGTGTAGTCGAACGTGAATACGATATCGACTTTGTCCGGGGCTCCCTTAGGCAAGTTTCCGAATGGTCCGGCGTTCTTAATCGCATCAGTCGCCGCCGTGTCAGCAATCATCAGACCGGATGACGTTTTGAGTCGCACAGAAGAGACTTTGCCCTGACTGTTGAGTTTGAACGCCACGATGATTTTCGCGTTCTCGTTGCCGCGAGGCGGGAACCAGCTCTTTCTGATCTTCTTCTCCATGTCCGCCAGATAAGCGCCGAAGTCAGCTTCGTCACCGTCACCGCCGCCGCCATCAGACGGTTCACCTGCGGTAGAAGCACTGGGATCGCCTTTTCCTGAACCCGTAGCCGTATCGGCTTGAGGCTGGGCTACCGCGACGGGGTTGTCCGTTTTCGTTAGCGGCGTGTCGAGCGGCACCACCGGTAGTGGTGTTACGACTGGTTTCGGAGTGGGCTTAGCCGCGACCTTCTCGACCGGTTTAGGCTCTACAACAGGCTTCGGTTCTACCTTCGGCTGTGCCTTTGGTTTAGGCGGCTCAGGGATGGGTTTGAGTTCTTCTTTTGGTGGCTCAGGCGGTGGCGCCAATTCCATGTCAATTACTATTTTTTGCTCGTCCGGCGCTTTACTGGCTACGAAGAACGCCGAGGCGAGAACTGCCAGGAGAACAGCGCAGTGGAGAAGATAAGATCCACCGAAGACCGGAGCGAATCGAATATCCTTGCTTGGTGGATAGAGCGGATTGTTCGCGCGCGACGCGTACAGATAAGCATCCTGACCAACGTAGAGGACATATCCGAGGTAGAGAACGATGAACGTCAGTACCGCGGGATGAATAAGGCTGACCGAATGCAGTTGATATGCGAATGCCGTGTTAAACGGTAGGTGCATGCTGGCTGCGAGCTGTTCGCACGCGGAAACTACCAGGCTGCCGCAGCAAGCCGACGCCACGACGCCCCAGCTCATGAGGGTCGCGGTCAAGAAAACAAGTCCCGACCAGATTTGACCGATGTAGAGGTGACCTAGACCCGGCACCAGCGAGAGCATAAATGCTCGCTTCGGATCCTTACCCAGGGGTTTAAACTCGTGCGCCGCTTGGAAGACCTCTTCGTCTTGAAGGAGCCCATCTTGCGCAGCCTTTGGGTCTGCGGAATCCGGTCGAGGTTTGTCTAAAATTTTCATCGAGTAGGAGCGCCGCGAATTAGTTTCCTGAATCGTTCACACTTGAGCCAGTAATTTTCGCATATTCCGGAACTCCGATTGTTATGAGTCCCGGTTCGATAAAAGTTACTAGGGCTATCGTAGCAAAGAGTTTAGCATTGAATGCTGATCAATATCTTGGCGTGCTTGGCAACTGTTGCCAACCACTAACTTTGGAATGCCAGGAGGGTTGTGGGAAAGCAGCACATATAAAAGATCGATCACCTGTCGTTACGAGGCGCAATGCCGGAAAAGTCACACAATTTCGCAGAGGAATCTTTCCCGGATAGACCGTTGGCTCAGGATTCTGTTTCTTGTTTATCCGACAACATTAGAACCAGGTAAGCAAGACCGGATACTCCAAGCCCGACGAACCAGGCGTACTCGTACAGCGTGCCGAGAAAAGGCACTGTTTTACTTGCAGCAGGCAAAGCGCCGATCCAGGCGACTATGCAACCAAGGACAGTGGCAAGAATTGCCCGATAGTTCCAGCCGTTGGAATATTGGTAAGCGCCGTCTTCCAGGTATAAATCCGGCAACTCAAGCTGTTTCTTCCGAATGATCCAGTAATCGACAATCAGCACACCCGCGATTGAACCCAGACCTCCGGAATAGCCCTGCAGCCAGAGAAAGATGTAGGCGGATGCATCAGAAAGCAGCCTCCAGGGCTGCATCATAATTCCGACAATGCCGGTGATAAGGGCTCCTCGGCTAAAAGAAATATATTTCGGGAAGGCGTTGGCGAAATCGTTGGCGGGTGAAACGACGTTGGCCGCGGCATTGACGCACAAACAGGCAAGGACGATCGTGAACATCGCGACCGCGACTACCAGCTTGTTTTCGAACTGTCCAACCAGTTTCACCGGGTCCCAGAGAATTTCAGGCGAGACTTTTGGATAGATAATCAGCGCGGCTGAAGTGATTAAGACGCCCATGCCTGAATAGATTGTCATTGCCGTCGGGAGAGCCACCACTTGCCCGACAGTCTGCTCCTGCTGGCTATGTCCGAAGCGGGTGAAGTCTGGCATATTGAGCGAAAGAGTAGCCCAGTAGCCGATCATGGCCGTCAGAGAAGGAATGAACAAGGGCATGAAGGAGCTGAAGTCTCTCAACTCTGCCGGTCGCGACAGAATCTGTCCCAGACCGTCCGCCTCGTTGACCGCCCAGTAGGCGAGTGCACCGGTCATGATAAAAACAAATGGCGCGGCCAGGCTTGCCAGTTTTTTCATCAAGTCCATCCCGCGAAATACAACGGCGATGTTCAATGTCCAGAAAATTGCGAAGGAAAACCAGGCAGCGAGGGTATGCCCTTCGACCTCACCCGTAAGGCTGCTCCAGCCGGGAATCAAAACGCCGAAGAGAATATTGAGCGCTTGTCCGCCGATCCAGGCTTGAATTCCAAACCATCCGCAAGCCACCAGAGCGCGCATCAACGCCGGAAGGTTAGAGCCGTATGTTCCGTAAGCGGCTCTTGCGAATACAGGAAAAGGGATACCGTATTTGGTGCCGGGGTGCGAATTCAATAATATGGGAATGAGAACTATGACGTTGCCGAGGAAGATAGTGAGAAGCGCTTGCCACCAGCTCATGTGTTTTGCAATAAGACCTGACGCGAGCATATAGGTGGTGATGCAGGCGGACATGCTCATCCACAGCGCGGCGAAGTTGTAGGAATTCCAACTGCGAGCGGCGATTGGAACAGGAGCCAGATCGTGGTTATAAAGGGGACTCTTGGTGATCGACTGCGGATTTATTAGTTCGACCCGCCCATCGGGGCTTTCCTTGACTTGATCGGTCATTTGTTTAGTCATGTGAACCTTGAGAGATATTACGTAAACATCGCCACCCACGGACTCGTACAGGATACATGCTCTGAAGCCGCATGGGGTGCCTTTTGATGAATAAATCCGGAGGACCGCTCACAAAAAGGTTCGTTATATGATGTTTTGACCTCTGCCGGATATCCGTAAAGCTAATCGAGACCGGCGGTCAAACGGAGCAAACATGAACGTAGTTTTTCTTTCGCCACATTTCCCTCCGAATTTCCGCCACTTCGTGCGTCACCTGCGAGCATTGGGCGCTAATGTTTTGGGACTTGCCGATGTCTCTTACGACTCAATCGATCACGAAGTGCGAAGTAATTTGACCGAATATTTCAACGTAGTCGACATGCACAACTACGATAACGTCCTTCGCGGTTGTGGCTACTTTACTTACCACTACGGCAAGATCGATCGCGTCGATTCGCACAACGAATATTGGCTTGAAACAGAGGCGCGCTTGCGCACCGATTTCAATGTTTATGGTGTGAAAACCGATCAGATCGGCCGAATCAAGCGTAAGTCGGAGATGAAAGCGGTTTTTCGCAAGATTGGTTTGAAACCTGCTCGTGGCAGAATCTGTACCGATGAAAAATCACTGCGCCAGTTTATCGAAGAAGTTGGTTTTCCCGTTGTTGCAAAACCTGATATCGGTGTTGGTGCCTCGGCAACCTATCGTATCTCCGACGAGAAGTCGATCAAGCATTATCTTGAAGATAAACCTAAACACGTAGAATACATAATTGAAGAATTTATGGAAGGTCAGATTGTGACTTTCGATGGATTGGTAGATCGCGATGGCGAGCTGGTTTTCTGCACTTCCCATAGATACAGCGGCGGAATAATGGATGTCGTAAATGACGATGCCCATGTGTATTACTGGAACGAACGCGTGATTGCACCAGCCGTCAGGGAAGTCGGATTGAGAATTTTGAAGGCCTTCGACGTTCGTGAACGCTTCTTCCATTTTGAGTTTTTCGACAAAGATGGCGTAATCACTCCGCTTGAAATAAACATGAGACCGCCCGGTGGGCTCACTCTCGATATGTTTAACTTCGCTTATGATTTCGATTGCTACAAGCTATGGGCGGAGTTGTTGGTCAATGGTGATTGTGAACGATTCAAAGAACAGCCTTACTTCATAATGTACGCGTCTCGAAAAGATCACATTCCATATCTGCACTCTCACGAACATATACTGCATGAACTGAAGGACTTGATTGTTCATCATGAGCGCATGAGCGATGTCTTTGCGCGGGCAATAGGAAACCACGGCTATATTTTGAAACACGAGAAAATTGAGCCGATTATGGAAGCGACCGCTAAAATTCATGCTCTCCGTTAGGGAAACAACGCTTAAAGAAACAACGCCGTCGATGGCGACGACGGCGCTGCTCCTGAATCGAAGTGAAAAGTAGGCGGGTTAAAACTTTTGTCGATCGGTCAATTTTTGCGTTGGTTTGCTTCTATCGTCAGCTTTTCTTCGGCTGACTCCAGTGAAATTTTTCCGCGGCGCACCAGCGATTGAAGTTTCAATGCGCGGATAACGGTTAATGGGTCGACCTTATGTTGTATCACCAGCACGCGGCCCAATGGCATGTCGTGTTCAGCTGCGGCTGCCAGCGCTTCTTCCAGCGAGTCGCTTGTAAGAACCATAGCCCCGACCAGCAGATCGCCGAGGCGCGCACTGGTACCTGCTTGATGAACGAAGCCTTCATCTTTGAGCTGACTCTCAAACAGAAGTCCTTCGAGTGTAGCTTCAGCTCTGTCTCTTACATAAGGATTTTGATCTTCGCAGAGTTTCTGAAGAATGTACGGCGGCAGTTCAAACTCTTCTGCCAGCGCGAGGCGCACATTTACGTCTTCGTCGCCAGCCAGAGCCTCCAATATTTCAAGCGGGACCACTTTATTGTATGCCAGACTGGCCCTCACTTCCGGGTCGCTGTCTTTGCTCAGTCTGAACAGCAGTTCCTCTGGACTGGAAGGATTCTCGGCAAGACGTCTGCGAACATCCGAAGGCGCATTTTGATAGACGTCGCGTAAAACTTCCGGTGACTGCGCAGGATCACCGGCTGTAAGGAAATGATCGGAAAGGTACATTGCCATATCTCAGTTAATCTCCCCAAAAGATTGCAAACGAGAGGGCGAATCGGTGGACTCATTTCGATTATGCGATGCCGAGGCAAATTGATGGAATCACCCAACCGAGTTACTGACGGGTGATTTTCAATAGTGCACCCTTGAATTCGAGTTTGGTATCATTTCGGTCGACGGATGCGACATCGTGGCTGTTGCGCGGTGACATCGTTTCTAACTGTGCAAATTTAGCAACGTCCTTGTCGGGCGCGCAAAGATTATTAACCTGAGCGGAGTAGTTATGACGGCAACTAAGGTCAAAAACGTGAACGTGTTAGTTGGAACAAGAAAAGGTGCATTCGTGTTGACGTCCGACACTGGACGAAAGGAATGGGAGCAATCCGAACCTATCTTTCTCGGACATATCATTCACCACTTCGCCGCCGACACTAGAAAGGTTGGCGTGATGCTCATGGCTGCGAAAACGGGGCACCTTGGACCTACTGTCTTTCGCTCCACAGACGGTGGCGCGACCTGGACTGAAGCATCAAAACCGCCCGCGTTTGCTAAAGTCGAAGAGACGCCGGACGGCAAAAAGGGGCGCGTAGTCGAGCGCGTATTCTGGCTCACCCAGGGGCATGACTCCCAGCCCGGAGTCTGGTATGCGGGAACTTCGCCCGCTGGTGTTTTTATCTCAAAAGATGATGGAGACAACTGGGAGCCGGTTGCCGGTTTTAACGATAACCCCATGTACGATCAATGGACGGAGGGCGCAACGCCTGACGGAGTATTTCTACATTCCATCCTGGTTGATCCACGCGATTCGAATCATATGTATTTAGGAATCTCCATAGGTGGTTGCTTCGAAAGCACAGATGCTGGAGCCTCATGGAAGCCTTTAAACAAGGGTATCGAGGCCGAATGGATTCCGGATCCGACCGTCGAGTTCGGGCATGACCCGCACTGTATCGTCTATCACCCGGCTTCTCCCGATCGACTCTATCAGCAAAATCATTGCGGCATATATAAGATTGACCGCCCTTCCGATCAATGGATACGCATCGGTCGCAACATGCCGGAAGGTGTCGGCGACATCGGTTTTCCGATAGTTGTGCATCCAACGAACGTGGACACGGCCTGGGTATTTCCAATGGACGGAACAGAAGTTTGGCCGCGCACCAGCCCCGAGGGTAAGCCCGCCGCATATGTCACCACCAACGGTGGCGACACCTGGAAGAGACAGGACAAGGGACTTCCGAGCAAGCAGGCGTACCTCACGGTGAAACGTCAGGCAATGACTACGGACAAGCAAGACCCAGTTGGACTATATTTCGGCACCACCGGTGGTGAGGTATGGGCGAGCGCCGACGAAGGGGAAACTTGGGAGTGTATTGCAAGGCACCTTCCCGAGGTCTACTCTCTGACAGTGCAGGAAAATTGATATGAAAGTTCGAATTCCGAGTCCGTTGAGATCGTACACGAAGCAGCAGAGTGAAGTTGCTGGCAGTGGCTCTTCATTATGGGAGGTCCTTGCAGACCTGGACAAGAATTATCCTGGAATACGCTTTCGCATGATTGACGAGCAAGACGGAATCCGCCAGCACATCAAATTCTTCGTGAACAACGAAGAAACCGAAAAACTCGATGTGCCGGTTGCAGAAACCGATACTGTGCATATCATCTGTGCACTCAGTGGTGGTTAGAGGCGCTCAAGCATTTTGCTTTCAAGCTCTACAATGAGCGATCCAGGGTTACCTGCGTGGGTTAATATTTCGGAATGGTCGAATCAACTTTGTCAGACCATTCGAGAATGCCACCGCGCACGTTTCTCAGGCTCGTAAAGCCGTTCTGTTTCAAATATTCGACCGCATTCCTGCTGCGCGCACCGGATCTGCAGTAGATGTAGGTTTCCGCGTTCTTATCTAATTCGTTAAAGCGGGTCGGCAGCTCGTTCAATGGAATATGCTTAGAGCCTTCAATTTTGCAAAACGCAACTTCGTTATCATTGCGAACATCGAGAAGCAAAATCTCGTCTGCTCGTTCTTTCAAAATTTTTGCGACGTCTACTACGTCAATGTCGGAACCGTGCATGTCACCACCTGTAGTGCTAGCTCTTTCAACCGGATTCGCGCAAGAGATGGACAGGTCTGCCGGTCGAGTAATGGTCGGCTGCTCTCCGCAGACCGGGCAATCGCGCTTGCGTTTTATCGCTAGCTTCTGAAAGTCCATATCCAGCGCGTTGTAGAGTAGTAGTTTACCAATAAGCGGCTGTCCTTCCCCTAGAATTAGTTTAACGGCTTCGGTCGCTTGCAAGGTGCCGATCACGCCAGCCAGAACGCCCAACACACCGCCTTCTGCGCAATTCGGTACCGCGTCCGGCGCGGGCGGTACTGGAAATAGGCAGCGATAGCAGGGACCTGTGGTTGTGCAAAAAACACTGAGCTGTCCTTCGAAACGAAAAATCGAGCCGTACACGTTCGGCTTGGATGACAAAACGCAGGCGTCGTTAATCAAATACCGCGTCTCGAAGTTGTCCGTCCCATCTACAACCAGGTCGTAGTCCGCTAAAGTCTCCATCACGTTCGCTGCTGAAAGCCGAATCTTGTGACTGCTAATCTCAATCTCCGGATTCAATGCCAGAAGTCTGTCTTTCGCGGTCTCAGATTTTGACTTTTTGACATCAGAAACCGCATACAATACCTGACGCTGTAGATTGCTCAAATCCACGCTGTCGAAATCGATTAAACCTAGCCTTCCAACGCCGGCTGCAGCAAGATAAAGAGCGACAGGCGATCCTAAGCCTCCGGCTCCGACAATCGCAACGCGGGCGTTCTTCAGTTTGAGTTGCCCTTTCTCTCCAACTTCCGGGAGAATCAAGTGGCGTAGATAGCGTTGTTTCTCTGTGTTGCTGAGTTCTGTCATGCGACTGTTATCGGTGAATCGCGCCTAAGAAAAATGTTTGATCAAACGGTCGTAGGTCTGTCCGAGGTCTTCGGGAAGAACTCTGGATTCGCCGATCGAAGTCATAAAGTTGGCATCGCCAATCCAACGCGGTACGAGATGCATGTGCAAATGATCTTTCACACCGGCGCCGGCGGCCCGACCGAGATTCCATCCTATATTGAAGCCATCGGGATTGTACTCTCTGGCCAGGACAACCTCGGCCATTTTTGCAAGTGACATCATTTCACTTGTTGATTCGTCGTCGAACTTGGCCAATGAAGATTCGTGCTGGTAGGGGACTACCATTAAATGACCGCTCGTATACGGATAGAGATTGAGGATAATGAAATTGAGTTTGCCCCGGAATAGAATCAAGTTCGTTCTATCATCACCTGATTCCAGTAGATTGCAGAACACGCAGCCAGGCGTGCGATCGACGTTTGTTATGTAGGTGTATCGCCAGGGTGTCCAGATGTGTTCCATTAGCTCGAATCTATATAAGTAATAATTCAGGTCAAAAATTTTCGGTGGAGGCAGGCACCGTATCTGGTGAATTCTCGGAAGTCTTGAGTTGTCAAGCGCTTCTGATTGCTTGCCTCTGAGAAAATTCCGGACGGAAAATTAAGTTTACCAGGTATAACTTCGGACATTTGTATATTCGAAGTTACACTGATTGAACCGCAGCAGACTCTGTATTCCAAAAGGGGCTAAGTTATGCAATCGACGACTTCGACGGGTTCGGTAGTACCTACAATTTGCAGCTACGATTTGAAACATGATCGACTGCTGAAGTGGGTGAAAGAGGTCGCGGCGCTTACAAAGCCTGATTCCATCTATATCTGCGATGGCAGCCAGCAAGAGTATGACCGACTTTGTTCCGAAATGGTCGCTCAAGGCAAACTCATAAAGTTGAATCCGGAGAAGCGGCCCAATAGCTATTTGACTCGTTCGGACGCATCCGATGTCGCACGTGTCGAAGACAAGACTTTCGTCTGCACCACTAACAGAGATGATGCAGGTGCGACCAATAACTGGATGGCGCCTTCGGAAATGAAAGCCACCCTGAGCAAACTTTTCGATGGTTCTATGCGCGGAAGAACCATGTACGTTATTCCGTTCAGCATGGGACCGGTTGGTTCGCCTCTGTCACACATCGGCGTGGAAATAACCGATTCACCATATGTGGTGGTGAGCATGCGCATCATGACCAGAATGGGCAAAGCCGCGGCGGAAGCGCTCGGCAAGGATGGCGACTTCGTTCCGTGCTTGCACACTGTAGGCGCGCCATTGTCTCCCGGCGAAAAGGATGCGCTCTGGCCATGCAATCCGGATACGAAGTACATTTGTCATTTCCCGGAAACGCGCGAAATCTGGTCCTACGGATCCGGTTATGGTGGCAACGCTCTCCTCGGCAAAAAATGTTTCGCTCTTCGGATCGCGTCAACGATGGCACGCGAAGAAGGCTGGTTGGCCGAGCACATGCTCATTCTCGGCATGCAGTCACCAGCCGGTGAGAAAGCGTACGTCGCGGCGGCATTCCCTTCGGCATGTGGCAAAACCAACCTTGCAATGTTGATTCCACCAAAGACATTTGACGGATGGAAGGTCACCACAGTTGGTGACGATATCGCCTGGATTAAACCGCGAGATGGCAAGTTCTATGCGATCAATCCGGAAGCTGGCTATTTTGGCGTAGCTCCCGGCACCTCCGAGAAAACCAATCCGAATGCAATCGCTACGTTGAAGGAGAATTGCTTGTTCACCAACGTCGCACTGACCCCCGATGGTGATGTTTGGTGGGAAGGTCTGACCGAGGAAAAACCGGCGAGTTTGATCGACTGGACCGGTCAAGAATGGACACCGGACTGTGGTCGTCCAGCGGCACATCCAAACGCGCGCTTCACGGTCGCGGCGTCTCAATGCCCGTCTCTGGACGAGAAGTGGGATGACCCTCAGGGCGTGCCGATCAGCGCATTTATCTTTGGCGGCAGACGCTGTTCTACAATTCCGTTGGTCACCGAAGCATACACGTGGACCGATGGCGTCTACATGGCGGCGACTATGGGATCGGAAACCACGGCAGCGGCATTCGGAAAAATCGGTCAGGTTCGTCGTGACCCGATGGCGATGCTCCCATTCTGCGGTTACAACATGGCTGACTACTTTGCGCACTGGCTTGAGATGGGCAAGCGCGTGCAGAGTGCACCGAAAATTTTCTGCACCAATTGGTTCCTGACTAACGAGAACGGCAAATTCATCTGGCCGGGATTCGGTGAAAACATGCGCGTTCTTCAGTGGATTTTCGAGCGTGCCCACGACCGTGGAACAGCCAATGAGACCGAATTGGGCTTCATGCCAGCATTCGATGATATCGACTGGAGAGGGTTGGACACGATCGAAAAATCTGTATGGACACAGTTGATGAAGATCGACCCTGAGCAGTGGCGCGACGAAGTCGTTCTTCACGATGAGCTCTTCGAGAGGCTCGGCGAGCGTGTACCGCGTCCGTTGCTGTTAAAGCGCAATCGACTGCATTCGGCGTTCAACAAAAAAACAAACTAGTTTCCAGCTCCTAAGGAATTAGACGGCGAAGCACTTCGACGAGAGTCTTGTGCAGCGATTCGCCATCGCAAGGGTGAGCAGGCAAAGCCTCGATATCGTTTGTGACCGGTTTACGCAGACCCGGATACATAATCGAGGAGTAAATAATTTCACTCGCGTTTTCAACACCGCGAATCTGCTGTTTAAACTGCAAGATTTCGTTGACATCAGTCTGGAGCGGGTCAAGTGCCGAACGCTTTCTGTTGTACTCGTCGGCGATCGTCCGTTTCGTTTTACGCTTCACCGGCTTGGCTGTACTTTCTGGTAGCGGTTTTGCATCAACCCAATATTTTGGATCAAACAGCATCGCTTTACCGATTTGCCCAGGCGCCTCGAGAAAGATCGCTACACCGGTCGGTGGGTGTGGTGCGCCTAATGCGGCTGCGCCCAATGGACTCCATGGCACATAGCTGACCAGAAGACCGGCTCGATCGGACCAGAGTTGGACAGCTGGGCGCCCGTCATTCAATACCTGAATTGTTGTGTTCTTATTGAAGCTCCGCACCCAATGGTGATTAGTACAGCGATAGCCTTTCTCCGAGCAGACCTGAAGGAGCGCGTTGAGAAGTTTAAAACCGGCCCAGCGCTGATATAAATATGGAAAATTATTCAGAGGTGCTGCGAGTGCGGGCTCCTCGATGTTGACAGCTGCTTGTTGGCTGAGACCGAGATACCCCTGAAGAACCGCTCGGTAAGCCGGATTCTTTAAGAGCACCATAGTAATACGAACGGATGTAATTGATGCGTTGCGAATCGATCGCAAAAATGTCGCGCGCATGTATGCCAGGTGAAATTCGTTGGCGAGATTGTCAACTTCGGTTGTCATTGCCGGCGGTGGCGTCATAGCTTTGAGTCTGGCTTGCAATCTCGAGAGACGGCTTCTTAACGCCAGCGCATATGCTTTGACAAGCCTGTTTTCATAAGCTTCAAACGACTGGTCTACCGTGGTGTCATACATTTGATAGAGTCGGCTGCTTGAAAGAACGTTTCCAGGCATGGACATAGCTTGCGGCAAGCGCGAGATGTCCGGTCTTCGCACTTTCTCCACACTGCGCACTTCCAACTTTGGTATCAAAATTTTCACGCAGTCGCGTTGCAGGATTGCAAGAATCTGCATCATGCCGAGCCGCTCTTTTGTTCCCATAATAGCGTCGCGCAGTTTTACAAATTCCTCTTCTTCGATGGACATCTGATCGCGCGCCGGCGGCGGGCTTATCTGTGCGCCGCATGCAATCAGGCGATTAGTGAGCATTGCCGGTAGTACGTCAGTCAACTCCTGAAACACAAGATTGAAATCTTCTTCCTCGAAGTGCGTCGGCAAAACCGTAACTGTCCTGCTCTCGCTGATTCCATTGCAGGCCAGAAACAGCTCATAGTGACCTGGACCACACGGAGGCCACTGGGAGTACGCAAGCGATTCGTTATCGAAAAGTGGAAGGTAAACACCGGCAAGTGTCAGCGAAATCGACGGACGAAGTTCTTTCGGAACATTAATCGCAATTCCGCACTTACGCCCTTCGATTGGACTCGGAATTACCGAACCCGAGTCGTAAAAGCTGAGTCGTGACGAACGTGGCGATTCCATTTCTGCGATTTGATGAGGTGCCGAGACCTAGAAGAATGAGGCAATACCATTTGTCTGGTAACCGTAGTTTAGCTGCTGAATCTTGTGATGACTGCGAGGGAATCTGTTTGCAGTGAGTTCTGTAAGCCTGTGCAACATGGCACCAATTCTGATATCAGTACCTTTGATGCGCGGAAGAATTTTCTGGATAATTTGATCGTCCAATGCCTCTTCCCACGGCACTCCGATGCGAACAGCTTCGTCGACATAGCGGTTGACTTCATCGACAATACGAATCGAGAACGGATTAACCTCAGCCACGGCATCAAAAACGGCCATCAGCCAATCTCGAAGTTCTGGGCGCTGAATGCGTGAGGCGACCTCTTCTCGCAAGTGAGTCACTTCGATCACCTGCGCACGGTCGTAGATTTTGTCTGCGAAGTTTTGAGTTGTTTCATCGACGTTGACGGTTCCGATAAAGAACAAATTCGGCGTAAGGTCGACTACGTCAGGACCCGACATAGTGACCTGCGCGCGGCCGGCGGCGGTGAGGACTTCCATCGCGGACAAGAATTTCGCGAAGTAATATTCGACGCGTGCCAGGTTCATTTCGTCTAAAACGAGGTGGAAAGGCTCGGGCGGTTTACCCACGCTAATCGCAGAGTGATAGGCGCGGGCGGCTTGTCGCAGGAACAAGCTAAAGTCGGTGTCATAGTATTGTTTGCTCAGGGGATTGTAATATCCCAAGAGATCTTCGTTAGTCGTCCAGTTTGGCGCGACGGCAACGAGGCAATACTTGGCATCGACGGCGTCTGCGTACATTCTGGTAAGCAAGGTTTTACCGCTTCCGCTCACGCCGCAGAGAATCACGAAGCGACGAGTTTTAAGCGAAAGATGATAACGCCTGAGCAGGTCTGAATTGTAGACGGCTCCGGAAGCGTCGATTGTTCGACGAATGTAATCAAAATCAGGTTCAAAATAAGACATGACGATGTCATCCCTTTCTGCCACGCAGGAAAACAGAAGGCACCACGCCAGTCTAGGATATCATACGAGCCGCTTAGAGGTCCTTGGAGAAAGTTTGTCCGATAAGGTCTTTGCCGAAACTATGGTGCGGCGATTCTTCGATGAGTTCGAATCCGGCTCTGTCGTAGATTCTGCGCGCATCGGTCAAAACGCTATTGGTCCACAAGATCACTTTCTTGTAGCCAATCAGCCTGGCGAATCGCAAGCACTCCTCGACCAGTCGTGTGCCGATGCCCAAGCCGCGAGCGGCTGGATCGACGTATAGCATTCGAAGTTTCGCAATCCCTTCTCCATGGCGGACAACAAAGACTGAGCCGACAATCTGATGGTCTTTTTCCGCGATCCAGCAACGCTCGAATTTTGGATCGAAGTCGCGAATAAACTTGGCGCAAATTTCGGCGGCAAGCGCCTCGAATTCTCCACTCCAGCCGTATTCTTGAGCATAGAGAACGGTTTGGCGATGCACGATAAACGCCATGTCGCCTGGATGCGGGTCACGCAGAATGTAGCTCGCTCTCTGATCTAAACTCCTGGATTCGTTCAACAACTCCTGGATCTGCGTCATTGCTCCGAGCAGTTGCGTCTGTTCAGGCTCTGAAAGCTGGTTCAGCATTGCCACCACCTCAGACTGCGACGCTCTGTTCAGGTTGTCGAAAGTTTGTCGCCCCGCATCGGTAAGTTCCAGTTGTAATGCTCGCGCGTCTGAGGAGGAACGGTTCTTGTTCAATAGACCTTTCTTCTGGAACTTAGAGATTACTCTGCTCAAATAACCGGCATTCAGTCCCAGTTCTCGACAGAGATCGGTGCTTGTCATGTTGTCGCGATTGGCAAGCTCATACAGGATGCGACTTTCGGTCAACGAAAAATCGCTGTTTAACAAATGTTCCTGAAGCACCCCAATCTGACGGGTGTAGAAACGGTTAAAACTTCGGACGCTCTCCGCATTTGCATGAAGCTGCGTTTTCGGCACTGTTGTGACTCCGTGACAATAATTGCTTAAGGCAACTAGTTTACTTGCCTCAGGCAATTGAGTCAATTCACAACAGGCTCTTGTCGCTCCAAATGTTTAGCAGAGAAGCGTCGGCAGATACTTACATCGGTGTTGGAATCTTGGGCCGTGATTAGATAAGTCACTGGGTTGAGCCCTATCACGCTACAAGTTGATTGCGGTAAAGGGAGTTCGACGGATGTCAGAGGAAATTCATCCACCAAAGCAAATTCGACCAGGTGCGGCCGTCTACCGTATTCTGGCGCTGGATACGATCGAACACATCGAGCTCCTTCAGCTAGCAGCGCAAGAGGCAGGTCATGAAGTCGTGGCCGTGACACGCATAGCTGAAGCAATGAACTTTCTGGACACTAAAGATCACGTCGACGTCGTGGTTTCAGCGGTTCACCTCGAGCAAGAAAGTGTTTTCGATTTTCTTCGACAGATGAAGAAGTCGCTAATCCACAAGGACGTTCCTTTTATGATGCTTTGCAGTGATCCGGGAGAGTTTGCGATGGCAGTCGATCACTCAGTTCAAACCGCGGCGACTGTCATGGGTGTCGACAAATACGTCACGATGCCGAAGTACGATGTCGGCAGATTGATGAAAGAGATCGCCGCGATGATTCCGGATTGCCCACCCAGCAAAGACCTCGACGACACAGAACAATCAACGTAGAGTCAAATACTGCATCTCGGCACCGCGGAAGGCTGTGATCAGTAGTAGAAACGCGAATGACGAACCCGGCGAAAATTAGGTACAGTGGTAAAACGCTCCCTGATTGGTACTGCTAGTGGTTGAACGTTCCAAGGTAAAAACCAAAACAGCCAACACCTGCTTGCGTTGCGATCGACGGAAGATGACTCCGCACGCAGGTGCGACTGGATGGATTTTAAACCTGGGCAGCTGTAAGTGCGAAGACGGCATAGCGAGTCATTCATCGCTGGACGGAAACTCGGATATTAGCCAAACCGATGGAAACCAGGATGCTGCCACCGCGACCGGTGCCGGCGATCCAAACAAGGAACAAGGCGATTCGGTTGAAATCGAAATTCCAAAATGTATAGACGACCGCTTTGATGTTCTCGAAGTCCTCGGCAAGGGCGGCATGGGAACGGTCTATAAAGTCCGCGATAGAGAAGTTGGTTCCATATTTGCGTTGAAGCTCTTGCACCAAAACCTGCAAAGCGACCCTGCTGTTTTAAAGCGTTTCGAACAGGAAGCAAAAGCTGCGGAGCAACTCGATCATCCGAATTTGGTGCCAACCTATTCTCACGGTGTCACCAGTAGTGGTGAGCCCTATCTCTTAATCGAGTACGTTGAGGGGGAGACGTTAGCAAAGATTATTGAACGCGAAGGCGCTCTCGATGCAGATCGCGCGATTGCGCTCTTTGAGCAGATTTGCTCAGCGTTGTCTTATGCCCACGACAAGAAAATTATTCACCGGGACATCAAACCGGCGAACATCATCATATCGAAAACTCCAGGCGGTGATGATGTAATCCGTGTTGTTGACTTCGGAATTGCAAAAACGATCACTGAAGTGGATCGCTCTACTCGCAACTTGACACAAACCGGTGAGGTCTTCGGAAGTCCGCACTACATGAGCCCTGAGCAGTGCCTGGGTTTAATGCTCGATGAGAAGTCAGATATTTATTCTCTCGGGTGCGTAATGTTTGAGGCGATGAGCGGTAAACCTCCGTTCGCAGGAAGCAACCCAATCCAGCTTGTCGTTAAGCATATCAACGATAAACCGAAACCATATCTGCCGAAATTCTCTGCGTCGAAAAGGGAGCAGAGCCTTCAGTCGATAGCACTTAAGTGTTTGGAAAAAGAGGCGGTGGATCGATTCCAAGACGTCGGTGAAATCGAGCATGCGCTGGAGCGTATCAAGTATGGAAAGAGCGTCAATTTCGATCAAAATTCGAAATTCAAAACATCAGTCTTTCAGAAGCAGTTGCATTTAATAGCATTCATAACTCCATTAGTCCTTATCGCTTTGAGCGCATCCATCTTTTTTTCCTCAAGTTCGCCCGCACCGCTGGAACATACGAAAAGTAACCCAATTATTTCTTTTGTTGTTTTTATTCTGATGTACACTGCAATTCCTGGCATTTTCATGATGCTTTTCGGGTCTTACGCCAAAGCGTGTTTAAGAGTTGCTAGGGATAACATCGCCACGAAGCGGCATTGGTGGACAACCCTCTCGTTGTGGTGCTCAGCTGCTATGTGTTTCGGCTCCGTGCCTACGTTTGTGTATTGGGGCTACTCGGGATATTGGTTCAAGAATGGGGACGAGTGGAGTCCGCTTTCAAACCTAGACCTAGCTATATTACCTGGTGCGATTCTCTCCTTCGTTTGCGGAGTAGGAGTGCTCGTGTGCTCACTTGGATTTCTAATAGACAGTGGTCCTAAAAAAATTTCGTTGGAGAAGATGTTGCTTCGAGCTTCTAAATCGCTGCTCGGTTCATTGTTGATAGTGGCGCTATTGCTTGGAGCCTACTTCCCAAAGGTAGTTCAAAAGTTGTCGTCTGTTTATACATCAATGAATTTTTCGCTTTGCTCAGACCTTCGAACAAAGGTTGTTTATTTAGCTCGACAAATTGCACCGGACAGCAGCGAAATGGTCAACAACAGCTATGTCGTCTCAGAGGAGACGAAGAATATCCCGCAAGCCGTGCTTGACCTTACGGAACTCATTAATCGTGAAACAGACAAAAATTCATTTAACTTCAGTGATAACTTGAACGAGCGCGCGCGTATCTATACGACTGCACTCCAATGGGATAAAGCAATCGCCGACTGGACCGAACTAGCCAAGATTAATCCCGACTCGAATTACTACTATCGAATGTTGGGTAACTGCCAGTCGGCGCAAGGCAACTATCAACTCGCGATTCAAAGCTATGACGAATCAATTAAGCGGGATCTCACAGAATCGATGAACTATTACAAGAAAGCGATTACCCAGGCTCAACTCAAGGACTATGGTGGAGCGTTGCAAACCTTGGAACTGCGCTCAAAACTTCACAAAGGTTTGAGACCGACTATGTATCTCATCCGAGGTTACACTCTTGGTTTGCAGGGGGATGAGTCAGGTGCGATTGCGGCGTATGGGCTGGCTGCTGCTGCAAAAACTCCTGATAGCTCCCGTTGGGATGAGGTCGCTCGAGCCTCAGCGTATCTTCAGCTCGGAGATAAGACAGCTGCCCTCAACTGTATGAAGGAGGCGACTAGACTTGACCTTTCATTCGACGAATTCATGACCTCGGAGACTGCTTTGCCAGGCGAACAGCGCAAGAAGCTTGTTCAGCTTGTTTTGAAAAATAAAGTGTTTCCTTCTGCGCGTTTTCAGGACGTTCGATTCGGGCGCATTGCACGGGTCTCTGCTCACTAATGAAAACGCGTATGCCATAAGGGTTCGAGAAAAAGTACTGGAGAAAAAATAAAAAGCCGGGTGAAGCTTGTCGTGATTGATAATAGAAAGTGTACAACCGAGACTCAAAGCGTTTGCCTGCGCTGCAAGCGTCGAAGCCACTTGGCACAAGCTAAGGGCGCTACTGGCTGGATTTTGAACCTTGGTCGGTGTAAGTGTGGTGACGCTGATGTATCGGATCTCGGTCAGGACGCTCAAGGTTGTGCTACCGCTGATGGTGACACAACGAAGGGCGTCTCCCAAGATTTTCCGGAAGTTGCTGCCGGAGAAATTTCAAAGGAGCAGCTTCCTGAATGCATCGACGAGCGTTTCGACGTGATTGAGATTCTCGGAAAAGGCGGGATGGGAACGGTCTATAAAGTGCGCGATCGAGAGACGAACTCTGTGTTTGCGCTGAAACTTCTGCATCAAAATCTTCAGAGCGATCCGTCGGTTTTAAAACGATTTGAGCAAGAAGCGAAAGCCGCCGAAGAATTAGACCATCCGAATCTTGTTCCGACTTACGCGCACGGTGTCACCAATGGCGGTGAGCCGTATTTACTACTAGAATACGTGGAAGGGGAAACTCTTGCACAAGTCATCGAGAGGGAAGGAGCGCTTGAAGAGGATCGCGCGATATCGATCTTCGAACAGATTTGCGCCGCGCTGTCACATGCCCATGAGATGAAAATCGTTCACAGGGACATCAAACCTGCCAACATAATCTTATGTAAGTCAGCAGGTGGAGACGAAGTGGCGCGAGTTGTGGATTTCGGGATCGCGAAAACCCTCACCGAGGTGGATCGCTCAACACGCAATCTCACGCAAACTGGCGAGGTCTTCGGCAGTCCTCACTATATGAGCCCTGAGCAGTGTCTGGGTTTGATGCTTGACGAGAAATCGGATATCTATTCTTTGGGTTGTGTGATCTTCGAGGCGATGAGCGGAAAGCCGCCTTTCGCGGGTTCGAATCCTATTCAGCTAGTGGTCAAACATATTAATGACAAACCGGTTCCGTATCTTCCTAAGTTTGGAGCCTCACGCAAAGCTATAGGCTTGCAGTCGGTCGCGCTCAAATGTTTAAACAAGGAGCCAAATTTTCGGTTCGACAGCATGGAGGTACTCGGCCAGGCTCTAACGGATATTAAGCATGGTGCAAAAATTTCGTTCGATCATAACCTAGCAATTCAATCAACCAAGCTTGAGCGAAACCTTCATCAACTAGCTCTATACTTGCCACTGCTTTTGGTGTCTGCTGTGGCAGTAGTAGCTGGAACTGCGCTGCTTCCAAATCTGCTCGGCCCTCTAGATGACCGTCTGGGTTTTTCGCTACTGTTCGGTTTATACTCTCTGCTCTGTTTCATCATCAGTTTCTTTTGTATCGCAGTATCGCGTACATGTCTTGTGCTTGCACAAACTGGAAAGCTGAGTCGCAAGAACGCTTGGTCATCCTTGTCACTTGTTTGTTGTTCGGCTATGGTGTTGGGGACCCTGCCTGCATCATTGTTTGTAATTTCAAGCAGGAGGTGGAACCCGCCGGCTCCATTTGCGTTACCAGTCTGGGATTGGCTGACGTTAGCTGGTCTACTGATCTCGTTTCTCTCCGGTCTTGCCGTAGTCATAACGTGCTTATTTTTGATTCTGGATCGCGGACCGACGAAAGTAGGTTTGGCGCAGTGCGCTCGGAAGGCTCTGCTGTACGTGAGTTGTATCGTTGTGATGATTGCTGGCTTCGGACAAAGCCCGCTAGGGTATGTATTCGGGCGTATGGGCTACTGGTTCACGAGAGTTCCCGCTCAGCTAACATCTGGCGCTGATCTTTATTTGACAGAATTTGCGAGACACCTGGCACCAAAAGATCTAAAAGTGATTGATGATAGCGCGGAGGTTGCCTACAGGGAAAGAAGGTACGACGACGCAGCAAAATTCTTTCAAAATTATGCTGATCTCCACAGGCGAAAATATCCCGAGTCCGATGGTTGGATGCATGCGGTTTATCGCATCGGTCAGATTTATCAAAAACGCGGCGAGATAAAAAAGGCAATTCAGTTTTACTCAAAGATCATTGACGAACCCGCATACGGCGTTTGGCACATGTATGCTACCGACTATAGGGTATCCTGTTGGATGGCACTCAACCAGCCCCGGTTGGCGATTAAAGACTGTGATGCACTTATCTCCACATTAGGTGCCGATACAAATTTATACCTGAAGAAGGCTGTATCGCAAGAAGAATTAGGCGATCTTAAGGGCGCTCGCACAACCATTCAGCTTGTTGATGATCGTTTTGCGCTTACCGATCCACAAATTGAGGTCAACCTGGCCTACCTATCCGCCATTGAGGGGAATGAGACTCTTGCAAAAACTGAGTATAGAAAGGCGCTCGATATGGTTGCGGATCCTTCAAACTGGAGCGACCTTGCAAAAGTCATAGCGGCGATTCAACTTGGCGAAGAGAGAGTAGCAGTAGAAAAGTTCAATAAGCTGAAAGATAATCGGTATTTCACGAGGGAGAATCTACCCGACATTTTGTTCTCGTATCCGCGGGCTTTGCGGGAAAAGCTTATGCGCTTTGTCGAGAAGCACAAGCTTATGTAGTTCGCCCTATTTTTTTTGTCTGAGTGGTGGTATTTATATCGCTCCGTTCGGGAGTGCGAAGGCAGAGATCGAATTGGGTTTGTTTACCAGCAGATATGAAAATTCCCGCAACTTTACTTCTGAGTTTTTCAGTGTTTCTTTTTGCCAATGCGAAACCGGCTCATGGAGCGAGGTTTGAGCAGTGGCTGCCGTTCAAGTTTTCGGAGGGCGTGGTGGCATGTCCGAAAATTTCGCCGGAGCGGAAGGTTGGTTTCATTGATCGGGACGGCAAGACTGTTATTGATGCGAAATTTGATGCTGCGCGTCCGTTCAATCAAGGGCTCGCTGCAGTGCGCGTAAAGGGCAAATGGGGCTACATTGGGCATGATGGGAAGTATGCGATCGAGCCGCAGTTCGACGCGGTTGGCGTGCTTGATTATCCCGGTGATGATCCGATGGACTTCTCTGAAGACTGTGCGGCTGTGCGCTCGGAAGACCTTGTTGGTTTCATTGATAAGACCGGCAAGTTTGTGATTCCACCGAAATTCACTAGCGCCTGGGCATTTAACGAAGGGCTGGCGGCGGCACAGGATCGCTTCTCCGGCAAGTGGGGTTTCATCGACAAACAAGGCAAGTGGGCGATCAAGCCGACATTCGCTGATGCCCTGAGCTTTTCCGAAGGTGTTGCAGCTGTTTCAAACAAACCGCGTGGCGCAGATGCAGGCTGGGGGTACATTAACAAGTCCGGTTCTTTCGTCGTGAAACCGCAATATGCTCTTGCGCTGGCTCACCATGACGGTCTCGCACTGGTTTTGACCCTCGACAATGGGACATATAAAGGCAAGTACATTGATAAGAAAGGCGATGCCGCTTTCACTAACATCAATTGCCACGGTAGCAGCGCCTACGGCGAAGGTCTGGCGCCGTTTCTCTCCGGAGACCGCAAAGCCGGCTTTATCGACAAGTCTGGAAAAACTGTCATCGAGCCACAATTTCAAGAGGCTCGTACATTCTCAGAAGGTTTAGCTGTTGTGCGAATCGATGATGGTCAGTGGGGTTTAATCGACAAGAAGGGCAAGCTTGTTCTTAGTCGCTCAATCAGATAGTGAGAGTGTTTTAATCGAACGACCGAATTAACGCTGTCGTGACGATATCCAATCGATAAGTTAACGGACCCATTACCCAAGGTGGAACCTGGTTTTGCCCACATCGTCCCTGGGCTGATGTGCTAGATATCACTTGGGCAATTGGTATACAGAAAGCTAAATTATGAGCAAACCTTCTCATCCGGAGTTCGACGAAACCCGTCCTGAGCAAAATGAAGCGCGTCAGTTCAATCCTGCTCACGACGATCACAGCGCAATCCGCCACGAGTTGAGTGCGGTCAATCGCGATGTTTACGACCATCCTTCTGACTTTGTCGAAACACAACCGGAATTTAACACTGCCAGCGATGCCACCGGCGGCAATAGCAGTACTCGAAAAGGCGCATTGGGTCAGGCTTCGGCCGCGCTGGAAGACTTGGTGAAGGACAGTTTCGTGATTTGGAATGGTTTAGTCCAAAGAGTTAAACTTGATTTCGGTGCGAAAAATGGCAATGGTGTTTTTTCACTGAATCATATGAGCAAAAATCAAAAAGTACGCAAAGTTCTCTTCCTTTCTGCGATCGCAGCGGGATCTATCATCGCGGTCGTGACGTTGAAAACGGCCGCCCATATTTCATTTGTAAAACTGCCTACGCTCAAAGCGCAAAAGGCAGGCGTCGAAATTTACGATCGTCACGACAAGCTCGTTACTGTGGTGCAGAAAGATGAAGATAGAGAGCCGGTTGCGCTCGATGCGACTTCTCCTTTCATGAGACAGGCAGTTATTGGAATTGAAGATCGCAGTTTCTACCATCACATGGGTGTCGACCCGCTTGGTATCACTCGAGCGATTTACACAAACGCAAAAGCGCATGAGATGGTGCAGGGTGGAAGTACAATCACCCAGCAGTTGATGAAGACTATGTACTTTGGATTTGACGATCGCACAGCGCGACGAAAAATTCTCGAGATGTTTATGGCGCTAGATGTAGAGACTTGCTACTCCAAAGACAAGATCATGGAGACGTATCTGAACACCGTGTATTTCGGACGCGGTGCTTACGGAATCCAACGCGCGGCGATTACATACTTCAACAAGCCCGCGAAGAAGCTGAGCCTGGAAGAGTCTGCGTTTCTCGCCGGCTTAATTAAAGCGCCTTCCGACCTCAGTAAACCTTCTAACTTGAAACGCGCGAAGATGCGCCAGCAAGATGTCTTAGATGGAATGGTCGAGTGCGGTTTCATCAGTAAAGAGCGCGCACAATCAGCCAAGGCTGCGAAACTCACCTTCAAAGCCGGTCCGCATCCAAAGCAACATCCTTATTACGTCAATCAAGTAGTCGCTCTTGTCAAAGAGGAAATCGGCGAAGATCGTCTGTTTGATAAACCGATCAAGATTTACACCAACCTAGACGTAACTGCGCAGAAAGCCGCAGAGATAGCGCTTTCCAAAGGTGTAGTGAAGGCGCCCAACGGAATCGATCAGGGGGCGCTCGTTTCAATAGATATCGAAACTGGTGGCGTCATAGCCATGGTTGGAGGCGTAGGACAGTTCGAAGCCAATCAATGGAACCGCGCCGTAAACCCTCACACCGCCGGCTCATCATTCAAACCGTTTGTTTACCTGGCAGGCTTGATCAACGGAACCATCGGACCGGACTCTGTTCTCAACGATTCACCAATAGCGATACCACTCTCCGATGGTACCGCATACACGCCGCAGAATTTTGACGGCAAGTTCAAAGGCATTATGACTGTGCGGGACGCGATCGCACTTTCGCGAAACGTCTGCGCAGTTCAAGTAGGCCAGGACACCGGCATCAACAATGTCGTCTCGGTTGCCCGTAAGGCAGGTCTGAACGCGGACATGGAACCGACACCAGCTCTCGCTCTTGGAACATGCGCGGTGTCGCCACTGGAGATGGCGACTGCCTATGGGACGCTGGCTCGCGGAGGCGAATACGTACAACCCCTGTTTGTCAGGCACATTAATGAACGCGATGGCAAGCTAATTAAAGAGTATGTTTCCAAACGCGAGAAGCGCTTTGAGCCGGAACCGGTTTTGGAACTGGTCGATTGCTTGCAAGACGTAGTCAAAGTCGGCACTGGAACTCGCGCCAAAATTCCTGGCGTTGCTGTCGCTGGAAAGACCGGAACTGCAGATGATTCTAAAGATGTCTGGTTTGTGGGCTTCACACCGGATGTGGTGACAGCTGTTTGGGCAGGCAACGATGAAAATCATGCGCTCAAAGGCCGCGGCATTACTGGCGGTGTCATTGCCGCTGGAATCTGGTCCGGATACATGAGTGGGTTCTACAAAGCCCATCCCAAACCGACCGTCGCTTTCGTGGCTCCCGAGCACCCATTGACCCACAGCGCGCCGTACTACGCGATGATTCCGGCGACGTTCGCCGAGGCGACAGACGACGTGGTCGATGGGGTGCAGGCGATCACTGAGCCGATCGTTGAAGCGATCGTGCCCGGAGGTTCGTCTGAGTCGACGCATACTACAACGGTTTCGCACCATAAAGAGAAGAAACACGGCGGTTTCTTCCGCAAGCTGTCGCAAGGATTCAAGAAGATTTTCTAGGAGATCTTAGAATCCGCTAACCCTGAACCGGTGCTTATTGCAACGTTTCTGTGAAATTCAGGGGCTGCGCTGTTGCAGCTTGGTGAGGTTTCAAGTACAGTTCCGGTTTGGAAACCGGCGCGTGCAACCATGCTCAGACTTGATCGAATAAGTAAGATTTATCCCAACGGCGAGCCACTCATAGATGCGAGCTGGGAGGTAAAAACATCGGAACGCGTTGGCCTCGTGGGCGCCAACGGTGCCGGTAAGACAACGCAGTTTCGCATCATTATGGGCGAAGTCGAGCCGAGTTCGGGCGATGTGTTCAAGCCGAAAGATTGCCGGATCGCTTACCTGACCCAAGAGTTCGAGCTGAATCAGGAGAACACCATTCGTGAAGAGCTGTTGAGCGCCTTCACCGAAGTCGCTGCTGTGCAGCGCCAACTCAACCAGGTGCACAAAGATCTTGAAACCGCCGAGGGCGACGTGCTGGACAAGTTGCTGCGCAGAATGGACAACCTGCAGCGCGAATTTGAAGGTCTGGATGGCTACGGGCTCGAGAAGCGCGTGGACAAGGTTATGCCGGAGATCGGTTTTAGTCCGGAAGACGCGGACAAACTTGTATCATCGCTTTCCGGTGGTTGGCAGATGCGGGTCGGCTTCGGCAAGATGATGCTGAGAGAGCCTGATTTGCTGCTACTCGACGAACCTACCAACCATATTGATTTGGAAACGATCGAATGGTTCGAGTCATACCTGACAAAACAGACGGTACCGATGGTGGTGGTATCGCACGACAGGCAGTTTTTAGACAAGATTTGCACGAAGATCGTCGAGATTGAAAAGGGCGTATCGACCTGCTACTCGGGCAATTATTCTGCTTACATAACTCAGAAGGAAGAGGCGATTGCCGCTCAGCAATCCGCTTTTGAGCGCCAGCAAGCCGAGATTGAGAAACAAGAAGTGTTTATCGAGCGGTTTCGCGCTAGCGCAAATCGCAGTACACAAGCTAAAAGCCGTGAGAAGCAGCTGGAGAAATGGGACATTATCGACGCTCCGGAAAATGGACCGCGAGTGTTGGAATTTCGCTTCCCGCCTTCTCCTCGCTCAGGCAAAGAAGTGGTCGAGGTGCGCAATCTCTGCCATGCTTACGGCGATAACATTCTGTTTCTTGACGCCAGCCTTGAAGTCGAGCGGGGCGATCGCATCGCATTGCTCGGTCCGAACGGCTGTGGGAAATCGACGTTACTGAGACTCATAGCCGGGCATGAGAAGCCGCTTGACGGCGTGGTGCGTATGGGTGAGCACAACATTCTGCCTGCGTATTTCGAGCAGAATCAAGCGGAAGCACTCGACGTCGAGAAGACTGTTCTTGCCACTATTGCTGATGAAGTCACCACTTGGAAAGACTCGGAAATTCGCGGTCTGCTTGGTCGGTTTTTGTTTAGCGATGACACGGTTTTCAAAAAAGTTTCGGATCTGAGCGGTGGCGAGAAGGCGCGTCTGGCACTGGCTAAGATGCTTACCAGACCAGCAAATTTCCTGATCCTGGACGAGCCGACTAATCACCTTGATATCCCCGCAAAGGAAACTTTAGAGGCGGCGCTAAATGGTTTCGACGGTACGATAATTCTCGTCAGCCACGACCGTTACTTTATCTCGAAGATCGCCAACAAGATCGTAGAGATTAAAGGTTCGGAAATGCGTGCATTTGCCGGTGGTTATGAGTATTATCAGGAGAGAATTGCCCTGGAGAAGGAACGGGCGCTGCACGCCAAAGCTGAAAGAGTAAGACAAACAGAGTTGGACGCAAAGCGCGAGAAGCAGCGAGCCAAGGATAAAGTGAAGGAAGACGCCCGACGCGACGCCAAGAAAGCCGCAAAAGAACTCAAACGAGTACAGAGCGACGGATAGACGAGGAACCCAAAATGTACTCTCCTGCACAGTCACCACAAGCTGATGAAACTGGGCAGTCGTCGCCATTGTCGATGCTTATGTCCGATCCGATTCTGCACGGATTTATCAACTATCTGACCGAGAAGAAGATAGAACAAGAACGGCATCCGGACAAGAATTTCACCATTGAGGTTTCGCGCGATGATCTGGCTTCGATGCGCGAATCCTTCAAGAAAACAATTTTGGATGGCGAGTGGCATCTTCACTCTCTCGGTCATTTGCTCGCGACAATATTGCTGGATGGAACATTCGAGTTGCATTCCAACGTTATCGGAGCCTTGCCGGGAGACGATTCCCGCCCATTTTTGATACGCGAGCGTATCACGCGCGAGACGTTGTTCTCAGTCACAGACGTTGATCTGGGTAACCATCTGGTGCATAACTTTCGCTATCAACAAAAAGGTGAATGGTTGCCGCTTACATTGAGCGCGAATTTTGTTGAGTATGTTCCGCTTTCTCGCCCGCTCAGCGGCGTAAACCGGCTTACAAGCAGGGTTAAGGCGGAGGAGGAGTTGTGGAACAAAGTGATCGATGAGATCTTTGTTCTCGACGAAATGTTGACGCGCGACAAACACTTGCGTCAATACAGCAAGTTTATCAAAGACATTTTTGGAATTAAGATCATTTGCGAAGACGAAGCGACCTGCATGCGTGTGCACGAACAGCTAGAGCGAATGAGCGTTTGCGAGTCTGACATTTCGCGGATGCAAGAACTTTGCGACATCAATATGCCGATTAAGCGAGTGGGTAAAGAACGCTTGCTCGAGTTTCTCGAAACCAAAGACTACCTGACCTGCGATCAATCGAAGATGAAAAAGACCGGCTGGAGAGCGCTTAAAAGCGTTGCTCGCTGGCGCGATCGATTGTTTGAAATTCAAATTCAGCCTCTGGCTAATTATTATTTGGAACTCGATCATATGTCTGGTCCTTCGCACAAATCGTTTAAAACGCAACGTGACGCGCTACGTGATGAAGTCTCGAAAGTCGTTCCACTGTACGGTTTTTACCGTGATATCTTGAAGAACCTCTTCATGAATACCGATAAGTCGTTCGAGTATGAGAACGCGAAGGTTGTTCTGACCTAACTCTCAATCAGAGAGCTCGCGGTTTAGTTGAACGGATTATCGCCTTTTGTTTTCGTATGTTCTTCCGCGTCGACAGCGGGTTTTGACTTGACTTTAGACGCTCGAACGGTTTGATCCGACTTTGTCGCGGAGCCCGCTTTGACGGTATCTTCTTTCGACGAAGCTGCGCCATTAGACGCTTCGTAATTGCGAATGTACAGATTAGTACCTTCTGGTTTTAGCTTCGGTCCCGGCTTTGAGATCTTTTGTTCCATGAGCAGGTTTTCCAGATTCGTCGCGCTCCTCTGCAATTCGTCACCGCGCGTATCCATGTTTTTCTTTCTCGCGGCCAGCTCGCTATCAAATTGATTTTTCAAATCGTCAAGCATTTTCTTCGATTCATTCGACATCGGAACTTGCGTGGCGCGCCCTTTTCGACTGTATCTAACGCTATTGCGTTCAGCTTCCTGCTTTGCACGCTGCAATCGTTCCTCGTTGCGCTTTTGCACTTCACGTGATGTAATTTCGTTCATTCTCGCTTCGTTATCTTTAGCGAAGAAGGTTTGCTTCCTCAAGCTCTTAATTGCTTGATCCAAAGCTGGATTGGTTTTTGGCGCCGTTTTCGTCTTTGCGGAAGCCCCTGCCGGATCGTCAGCAGCTGAACCACTGGCATCACTATCGATACCAAACACTTTGAGCGCTTCCTTTGAATATTGTCCGACCTCGGCATCAGGTGCGATGGCATAGGCGATTCGAAACTCTCTGATAGCTGATTCCGGCTGGTTTAGCTTGATAAAGCAATTGCCGAGATAATAGTGTACGACAGCATTATTGAACTCGGTATTCAGTGCGCTGGAAAAACTGATTACTGCGGACTTGTAGTCTGCTTTGTTGTATGCAGAAATACCCTCGCGCACCTCAGGGGCAAGTGTTGCTGCCTTAGCCGCATGGAAAGGGACTGCCGACAATATTGCCGCAATCGCTCCAATGCTAAAAAGTCTACTTAAGCTGCTCACTGTGATACCAGTTTTATAGTTCTAATGAGGAACGACGATCGTTTGCTTGTCTCGTTGTGTCTACTCTCTAAGGTCCTTCGGTACCTGGTTTGTATTTTACAGTAGTGAGACGATTGACGTAGAGCGTGCCGAGGCACTGGGTTGCGCCTGTTCCCGGGCGCCAGTTCCAGGTGCCTGTGATTTCCAGCCACTTTGGACAATCTGGGCTGCCACCAACTATGTAGACGAAGGTATTTTCATCGTCGCGATAGACCGCCTCTTTTACGACCTCTTTAAACGCTCCTTCAGCTGTAGCCTGGTTAGCCAACCAGCCTGGCAATTCATCTGCCGCGGAGCCCATATCGAGTACGGGGTCGGTTCTGTCCGGAGAGCTATAGCGAGGGAAAAGGTAGTAGCTGTTCACGTTAGGGTCCGGTCTCTGTTTGTTCAAAAGATTTTGCAATTGTCCCATTGAAAAACTTGGGTCGATCTCCTGACCTCGCTGAACGAGTCGTTGAAGCGCCGCCTCCTTGTCTCCGGGAATAGCTGTGAGCACGGACATCAAAGTTGGCTTGCGTAACTCGGTTCCAAGATTTGCCCAACCGGTCAAACTTCGTTGACCGCCCTTGAGTTTGTAGTCTTTAATTCCAGTGACCTTACCCGAATTGGCAGTGTACGGAATGGTCTTTATCAGCTTATCGTCGATTGTCCACTTTGAGATCGCGGAGAAGGTTATGCGAATGAATGCGTGTGGAATCGTCATTTGATACTGTTGCATCGGGTTCACGACTGCGCTTGCAGCAGCTGCCAGTGTCGTGCCGGAACCAAATGCGGTGCCTGTACCCTGAAATGCGTTTGGTATCGGTGTCGCGAAGTCGCCCAAAGGATGGCTGTCCGAGCGGTTCTGGCTGAAATTACTGTCTGCGATCAAATGTGGTGTTTCGCCGATTCGAAAAGGTGTGAAACAGAATTTGCGGTTGTTGGCGGTAAATGTTTGATATCCGGGAAGGTAATTCTTCTCGCCAAAACAAAGTTTTGGAGGGTTCGCACCGCGGGGAAGACCTCCAGGATTGAAACTTAGATTGCTCTCTGCTCCTCTGTCTACCAGGGCGTTCGGGTACATGGCTTCTGCGCTTGTCTTAATTCCCTGAGCTCCAAGAAGCGGTGCACCACGCTTATCGCCGAGATGCTTGAATAACACATCGAGCGTATGTTTGTTTGTGATGCTGGCGCGCAACTCATCGTTAACTGCCTGAGCATCATCATATGCACTGGCTGCGGCACCTACAGCTTCACCGGTTGATATGCCCTCCATCGTCATTTCGTCGACGTTGGCGCTTATTAAATACGCTTTGCCCCAGACCCGATTGATGTTCGAAACTCCTACCAGACCGCTTGTGTCGGCGCAATCAACATAAGAACTAGGGGGGACCTTCACGTCGCATATGCGCTTGGAAAGGTTCAGAACCGCGGCGTCTACACCGTTGCGCACCTCGCGAGAACCACCAGTAAGAAGCGCGTACTGAAATCCCAGATAAATCAATCCAGCCAGAAGGAAGGCTGCGCCTGCGATTAAGAAGATTGACGCGCCTTTTCTGTTTCTTCGATTGTGTCGTCTTCGCATCTGCTTACCGTGAGGCTGGGGTGGAAACAATGGGCTGTATTGACGTCGCCGTGCACGTAACAACCGAGAATCCGGGAATCGGCACAGGCAGTTTTACATCCATGGCGGTGGAAACCGTCACATGTCCAGTGCCGAGGTTGAAATCCAGGTTGGTCATCTGAATATTCTGAACAATGGAATTGTGCTCGCAGTCGGATAGAGCGTCAGATGCAGCTTTGGTAGCGCTGGATTTGTCGATTCGCAACGCGGCAGCTCGTGCCGCGGTCTCCGCCCATTGCTCGTTGTTCTGGCTGGTTGAGATCAAGCAGACAACATTTACTGCGGCAAGACCGATTGGTATCAATACCATGAAACCGACCAGCGCCTCGATGAGACTCTGGCCGCGACTTCGGCGTCTTCGCTTTTTAGATCGGTCTTTCACTGAAGTCACCGCAGGTAGTTCAATGGGGTTTCCATTACGCGCTTGTTCGAAATCTTCGTGATAAGCGGCGCTCCGATGCCTGGAACGCCGAAGAAGAATGGAATTTTGAGAAATGGATTAATTTCGCAGGTCGTAGAAACCGTTACGTAGCAGGTTCCATGCTTTGCCGAATAGCTCACAACCGTTTCCGGCAACTGAGAAGTTCCTGAAAAACCGCCTATGATGGAGCTCGCCCATCGCTGAGGGATGGTCAATTTCACCGGACCGTTTGCGGCGTCGGCCTGGGAGCGCGGAAGTTTAGAGGCCTCGCGCAATTGAAGATCGTTGAGAGCGACGCACGAACAGTAGTTATAGCCGGCAACGATCATGTCCAGCACAGGAAAGATCGCGAAGAAGAACAGGAGAAACAATGCAGGAGCAAATTCACTGATCGCGGCCCCTAGATTTCCGCGTTTTCTTGTCTTCCGAAGGTTCAGGCGTCCTGCCCATGCGCCAAAACTCCCACGCCTGGAGCTCAGACGCCTTGTTGCTTTTAAACCGTTTCCGCAGCGGACGATCATTTTTCTGGCTCTCACTTCCAGTAGATCTAATATACCAATTTACATGAGATTCTACCCTTTGTGAGAACGCCAGCCTGTGGGGGTTTTAGGCTGTGATGTAATGGATTTCTAAACGGAAGGGCGCTTTCGCGCCCCTCAACGTATAGTGTTCCCTCGACGACGCAGAACTTGCGAGCATCTGTTTTGTGGGTCCGGCATAGCGGCCTGTTCCTTTTCCGTTAATCGCCTGCCATGATATCCGCACGCGTGAGCATCTCGTCGCGCTCCGGATCGTCTTCCATGTGCAATACGATAATGCTGCTGCGCTCACGCGATAGGCAGTTAGGGCAGCAATAAAGGTCAACGGTCAGAGAAAAGACTTCATCACAGCTCTCACACTGATAAATGACTGGTCGTCTAGTCGACTTGCGATAATATGATAGTTCAGCGACCATGGGATGTTTCCTCCATCGTTGAATAAGATCAACTGTTCGTACATTGCGATAAACAGTTTCAGTGGTTCGGTCAAACAGTTACGTTGTGCCAAGGACCTCCTAGCATGCTGTCAAGCAGGTGATGCCAATGCATATGTTTCATGAATGAAACTTTGCGCAATTTTGAGCCTCCTGGTGCAATTTTTTCCGACTTTGCTATGATTTCGGAACGTCTACTTCGCTCCCAGCGGTTGGGATTGGATTGATGATTTCGAGATTCGTACTCTGTTTTTTCTCAGTTATCCTTTGGCTCTCGACACAAATCTATGTCGCTCCTGAGGCTGCTTTCGCTGGAAATCGCCTGAAGCGTGTATATGAGGGTGAGAGTAACATTTCCCTGCCAGTCTACTTCGCGACAGATCGCGCACAAGTAGTGACCTCGAGGAAAGATCTCGATTACGGAAAGCAGATAATTTTTCCGCTCGACGCCATGTCGTATGGATTTAAGCGGATGGACTCTACATGTACTTTGCCGGACAATATGGAAAGTCTCGCGAAATGTGGGTGGCTGGTTTATCCCAAGGATCTTGGTAAGTCGAAGGAAAAACGGGCCGCATTTATCCTCGAGAGCAACGCTGAAGTCTCTCACGTGCTGTCGAGCTTCGACGAGATGGTCGCGAAGATTAAAAGCAATCTGGATGTTTTGCCTAAACGAGAGATCGTTATATACGTGCACGGATGTTGTCTGAGTTACACCGAATCGATGCAGCAAGCGGCGGACCTGGCGAGTAGCGTTCAAGCTCCTGTCATCGCTTACTCATGGGGGTGCTCGCTCGGTTACGCCGGCTCTACCATGGCATTCCCTCGGACCCAGGAGCGGTTCAACAAGTTTTTGATTGGAATGCTGAAATCATTTCCGGATGCGAAAATCTCGGTGGTTAGCAGCAGTATCGGAACTCAGCTTGTTCACAACTTCTGCTTGCAGCGCCGACCGGAAGATTATGGCAATCGAAAAGGTATCGACGAACTTATTTTTTCGAGAGCGGACCTTGATGATGTCGCGTTCAGAAGCCAGTTAGAATCAGTAATGCGGCATTCGAAGAAGTTGATTGTTTATGTTTCTAGAAACGATTTTCAGATCAACGTGTCTGGTACTTTGCGCTGGTTCTTCTTCCCATCACAACATGGAGAACGTGCAGGTCACGTACGTTCCGGCTTGCAGATGGAGCAGGCGTTGACCGTGTTGGATGTATCGCCGCTGAAGATGGGGCACGTAATTCCTTACGAGTCTGTCGCGGATATCCTCGCCAACAATGGCGATGTGCCGACCGACTCGCGCCTGTACAAGTATCAGCACATGGAAGACAATTTGTACCGGGTGGTGCCTCAGCAGTCAATTTTTGCACATGCGACGAAAAAACAGCTTCGCGTCAAAGGTCGCGCCTGCGATGGCTGCTCCAGCCATACTCATAATTGGAATACGTTAGGAACGTCGGTGCTGATGGGCTCCGATGGGGATAGCGACTAACTAGCTCTTTGACTTACTTCTGGAAAACAAACACGTCCTGGAAGAACATTCCCGGAATTTCTTTCCAGTTGCCTTGATAATACGCGATTCGTTTTAAACCGGCTTGTTGTTCCATTTTTGCCCAGCCACCGGGGGTGATACCAATTGCATGCTCGGGAACTTCACCCGGGCAGAAATAATATTTGGAACCATAAGCGGCATTTTTGAATATCCAGTAGTTTTGATCGGTCATGTGGAAGCGTCCCTTTTCGCCTGGGCTACGCTTCGAAAGGCTCTGTTCGTACAGCTCATCAAGATAGAACGTGGTGACGATTGCTTTGCCGCCTGGTTTGAGGACGCGTCCGATCTCATTGAAGTAATAGAAACCGGTTTCTTCATTCATGTGTGTCCAGACAGAAAGGGCAGTTACGAGGTCGTAGGTGTTATCCGGTTGCTCCCACGGTTTAAACTTCTTCGCCTGGTCAGGCGCATACATCGTGTTTGCGACATCGAGATGCTGGAATGTGAAACGGTCCGAAGGATAGTGCGCGCGGCAATATTCGACGTCCTCCGTCATGACGTCGATGCCGACATACTGTCCATTGGGCTGAATGTATGGCTCTGATGCAATAGCTAACAAGCCAGTTCCACAACCCACGTCCAAAATCTTGTTGTCTTGTTTTTTGTCCAAGTGCATGAAGATTGTTGCCTGGAAGATGCCGATTACATGAGCCCATTCAGCATATGAATATTTCCCACCGCGGCGATTGTCTTCATTAGGAATCAAGCGAATGTTTCTTGTCCGAAGTATCTGATCGCGGTCCATCGGTAGAAATTGACTGTCTAGTGACGCGTACTTCTTCTGAACCTCTTCCGGCGATGCGTTTTCCGGAGCGATTTCATCGGCGTTGGATTTCGAAAGGAATTTGTTCAGGAGCTTCATGTTTTAGTCGTCTCGCTTGAAATTGGGACTGGTTGCAGAGCTGGGTGTTTTCGCAAGATCTGGCAGCTTGGCAAAACTGCCCGCGAACCCAACAAAGGGCGTATTCTAGCCTAAAGCCAAGAGGCACAGGCTAATGCGCGTTAATGAACGCCGCCCAGCGCCTCAAATTGTAACTTTCGGGCGGTCAGGCTATGATCTCCCCTTGGCAGGGGCGGGGTATCGTTCAGGTTCGTTTGCAATGCAATTCACTCACCAGCGTGCAGGCAAGGACTTCCCAGAAATTGGGCATCCGTCCGTTTGGCTGCGCGATTGCAAGCTGCTTTTCGTCGGCGCCTATCGCGACGCGAAGGTACGCGAAGCAAAATTTTTCGGCAGCTGGGGCGAGGGTGAGTTGCTCTACCTGGGCATCAGCGATGTTTCCGACCGTTTGAAAACCGACGAACGCATTCGGAAACTCAAACCGGGTGTTTATATCGAAATTCCTGAACAGCCTCGCTTTGCACTTAAGGGGACTCCCACCAGGGGCGAACCTCTTGGTGCGACCAGTCCGGGTTCTACAATCCAACCCTTGAAAGGTTTCCTTCGGTCTATTCAAACGAAAAATGTTCGCGAGAACGACCCCGAAATGTGGCGCTTCCGGGCGAACGTGCTTCGCAAGATAGAAGAGAATAAGGACGCTTTTAGTTTTGGCTTGAATCGAATTATTGCAATCAGCGGAGATAAGCCAGCACCGACTGCGATACCATCTGTTGAAAACCTCGGGACTGATGGTGTCACTGAGGAGCAGGCGAAACAATTTGAAGAACTTCTGGCTCCCCACTTTGCCCAAATTTCTCGAACGAAGCCAATCGATAAATCTCGCATTGAAGAGATTGTAGCTAAATACTATGCGACATTGGATTTGGTGGCACCGCAGGTGGTGGTGCTACCAAACCCACTTTCTACTGCCATCGCAGGCGCTTTTGCGACTGCGCTTTTGTTCGCTGAAAAGAATACTATCGATCCATCACTAGTTAAAATATCAAGTCCCGTAACGCACGGGTTGCTATCTCGGCAGGTTTCAGATGAACTTGTAGAGCGCACCATGAATGTCGCACAGGACAGTCTGGACGAGGATACTCGCAGGGATCTTTTTTCGATTCTTAGATCCAAATCTTTCGTTAATCGTTTCCGAAATGATGCGTTGAGGTTTTTAGATTACCTGGAAACAGTCGAAACTGTGAATCGACACGAAAACCCTTCCGTCCGCCGGAGTGCCGGCGCAACCCAACTTGCCGAACTGGCGAAGTTTGCCGGCAGCGATATTTATCCTGCTTGGAATATAGATTTTAAACCAATTTGCGATGCTATCAATAAAGTCGTCTACGACCCTATCGATCTTTCTTCGCATGAAGTAGTTCAATCGGTAAAAGATGGTTTGGAAGAGATCGCCTTCACCATCTCCGGTGGCAACATCTATTTGAACGATTTGCTCCTCTGGTCGCTACACTCAAAGTCAAAACTTCTCCTTGATGTTGCAATCAAAGGTGCCGCCCTTTACGTCACGGATGTTCTAGGCTTAGAAAACCCGCTATTCAAGCAGTTCTCGAATTGGTCTAAATTCGCTCTCGAAGGCGCCGCGTTTGTTTTGCACGAAGAGTTTTGCTTTATCTCAGATTTCCCGGAGAGCATCATCACTGATGATTCCGGCAGATTGCACAACTCGGATGGACCGGCAATGACTTGGAGCGATGGCTGGAGCTGTTATTACTGGCGCAACCTGCCGATACCGCGCTGGATGATCGAAGAGAAGGAACGTATTACAGTCGAAATGATTAATGCGATGGAAAACATCGAGATACGGCGAGTGATGCTCGAAATCTACGGAACAGGAAAGTACATTATCGACAGTGGAACAAAAGAGGTTCAGCGCGACGAGTACGGAGTTCTTTACTGGCAAGAAATGGCAAACGATGAGCCACTGCGAATGGTGCGCGTAAGAAACTCGACGGCAGAGCCTGACGGTACGTTTAAAGACTACTGGCTGCGCGTCCCGCCCGAAATCAGAACCGCCAAACAGGGCGTAGCCTGGACCTTTGACCTGGACGAAGACGAGTACGCCCCAATCATCGAAACCTGAAGTCGCTACTATCCCTGCAGCTCCCTACTATAGCACCTCGCGGATGCCTGTCCTCTGAGAGCCCAAGCCGTACTTGTTTCGGGCATTCGTTTATTCGAGAGGGCGAGTTTGTCTATCCTGCGTTGACGGATTTACAGAAAAGTGTCTACGCACGATAGCCAACCATAGGCCTGTTGAAGAATTCTCCCAATTTTGCACATCAAGATAATTCTGTGAACGAGATCCACCAATTTCCTATGGGCGCTTAACAACAGAGCATGTGTTCGAGTTGCCGCTGACGTTGACGCTGGGCTGTTTCTGACCGTTCAAACCTTTGAGCCAGAAGATGGTATTGTGATTACCTGGGACAGAAATGGCGCCAACATTTTCGCATCGCACGGTATTGAAATTTCCGGACACGGACAACACTCTGCAGTCTCCAATGATCGACAAGCTACAATGACTGCCCTGTACCACGACACCATTATTGGTGCAGGTCAGGGTCTGATTGATGTTGTTATCGTACAAAATTATGTCGTCAACGCTAACATCAATTACCTTCGGGAGGGGCTTTCGCGATTTTCCGACCGATGCTCCAGATAACATCATCAGCGCCTGAACTTTTGCTGGAAGTTGCGCGGAATTGTTCGCCGAGCCTTTCGGAGCGGTCCGATTTGCCGCAGTGCCTTGACCAAGAGCCTTACCTGCCGCGGATTTCTGACCGGCAGCTTTGCCTACAGTTGAGGAGTTGACTGAACCGCTTCCAGTGACAGGACTTCCACTCTTGGCTCGGCCACTCGCCGGTCCTTTCACATCGACTTTCTTTCCGTATCGCGTCTGAATCGAAACTCCGCCTGGACCCAACTGAACGGTGTCGCCACTTTCCGTAGTCACATCAATCTGGGCTCCGGCAGGAAACTGTATAAAAGCTAGTATCACTACTAAACCGATTATGTTCCGCACATTAGTTCCACTTGATCTAATCCCCAGCTATCCACTCTACCATCATTATGGTTTTTAGTGATGCAACTGACATGTTTGCCCATGTCGCAAGGATGCGGCGGAGCTTGGAGTGCACATGTTTTACATATTTATGGCAATGACTGCGACCGGAGTCGCAGTCATTGTTCTCTGTGTCCTGTGCGCTATAGCGACGGGGGAAGAATAACAGTATCGATCACATGAACCACCCCATTGCTGCAGATGATGTCAGTCGAGGTGACTTTTGCGCCTTCGACCGTCACCCCGTCAGGTGATACGGAGATGGCTATTGGTGAACCTTCAACCGACTTGGCGGTCTTCAATTTCACGACGTCTTCTGCCTTCACAGATCCAGGGACGACGTGGAAGGTCAAAACTTTTGTCAATTTCGCCTTGTCCTTGAGGAGCGCGGACAGTTGATCCGCCGGAAGTTTTTTGAACGCTTCATCAGTTGGTGCGAACACGGTAAAAGGTCCTTCCCCTTTAAGTGTCTCCACCAGTCCTGCCTCCTTCAGTGCGGTGACTAGCGTGCCGAATGAGCCGGCTGATTGAGCGGTATCCACAATATCTTTCGTAAGCGTTTTTTCCATTTGTTTTTCTCCTGATTTAGATTTTGAACAGTCTGCGCTCACTGGCGCAATACTCAAAGTTGAACAACTGATCAGTGCTGTTGCTGCAGCGGCAATTCTCGTGAATCTGATGAGCGACGCCATTTCGATGCCTCCTCTCTCTGCGTACTCGGTCATCGTATTTGTCTTCTGTGAACGCATTGTGAACGGAGTGCGCGATCTGAAATTCATTTTTTTCGTGTTCACAGAGCAGTCATTTGAACTTAATAAGATAGGTATGCGTGAAAACCTAGCTTGTCGTTCATCAATGCTTGCCATAAGCGACCGTGACCGATTGGTATAGCTGGAGGTAAAGTTCAATGTCCACTGCATCCACTAGTGAAGAGTTCTTTAGTTTTCAACGAAATCTTGACTCCTTTGACGAACAAATGGACTGGGGAGCGCACCGCCTGCGATGGCGCAGCCGTTGGGGCCACGAAGAGGTGATTCGTCGAGAATCTGAGTTTCAAGAGTGGCGAAATCCATACAACGGAAGCGCAAAGGAACTATCGCTAGCGCATTATATGAAGTACGCATCACAGTTCCGACTGCTCACGCATCAGGAGGAATTGCAACTAGCAGAGCGCGCCTTGAATGGCGACGAGCGCGCTCGCGAAAAGTTGGTACTTTCGAACTTGCGTCTAGTAGTTAAATTTGCCAAAAGATACAAAGATCGTGGGATTGATTTTGAGGACCTTGTTCAAGAAGGCAACTTGGGATTGATACGCGCCTCTCAGTCATTCGATCCGTCAAAAGGCACCAGGTTCTCGACCTATGCGTGCATGTGGATTATTCAGTTTATCTCTCGCATGGTCGACAACAAATCGCGTTCAATAAGGTTGCCGATCCGAGTTCACAAAGACATTAGAACAGTAAAGCAAATAATTGAAAGAGTAAAACTCACTAGAGGAACAGAGCCATCAATTGAAGAGATCGTTAAAATTTCAGAGTTGAGCGAGTCTAGAGTAAAAGCTGCATTCAAGAATATGATCAGTCCCATATCTCTGAATCAAGAAACCGGTTTTGAGAACACCATCGAGCTCGGCGACCAAATAGTCTACAACGATGGCGATGATGTTGAGTCACCAGTAGAGCAACAGCTTTCCGAAGAGTTTGTCCGCACTTTGATTGGAATCCTAACACCCGAGGAAAGTAAGGTGATTTCAGAGCGGTATGGATTGACAGGCAATAGCGAAATCGGCTTTAAAGAACTTTCGGAGCGCACAGGAATACCGCTGGGCAAAGTTAAACGAATTCATGCGATTGCCCTGAAGAAGATGAAGAGAAAAGCAAATCTGCTCTCCGAAACGAGGGGCGTGACAAAGGTTGGCTATTTCGCTTTACCGGGTTGAGCCCGGATTGTGAGTATTCACTCGACGTTCATCTCCTGGAGTTAAATTAAACTGTAGGGAACGATAACTCGTTTCAATTGCGGTCAACCTGCGACGATAGTTCGATTCAAAATGTCAAAACTTCTTTTAGTCGAGGACGAGCTTGACCTACTTGAGCTTACCAGCATAGCTTTGAGTTCGAGAGGATACAGCGTACAGAAGTGCAGCAGCGGCGACGAAGCGCTCGGTATGCTGCGTGTCTACAAATTTGACCTGGTTATCTTAGACTGGATGATGCCGGATATCACCGGTATCGAAGTTTTGAAACAGTATCGCGAAATGGGCGGCAATCTTCCTGTCTTAATGCTCACCGCTAAAGCGTCCGCTGACGATAAAGAGTTCGGACTTGATTCTGGCGCTGATGATTATTTGACTAAACCGTTCGAAATTAAAGAACTTTGTGCGCGGGTGAGAGCGCTCTTGCGGCGTCCGGCAAATGTCTCCAGCCCCGTGCTGGAAGCGGGCAGTATCCGGGTCGACCCAGCGGCTTGTCTGGTCGAGAAAGCTGGCATCGAAATTCATTTGAGACCAAAAGTTTATGACCTGTTACTGTTTTTTATGCGGCATCCGGATCAAGTCTTTACGGCCGAAGCCCTTATGGAAAGGGTATGGATGGATGACAGCACCGCATCACCAGATACGGTGCGGACGCACATCAAATTGCTTCGGCAATCTATTAGCACGAAGGGCTCAGAAGATTTGATTGAGACAATTAGAGGAAAGGGCTACATTCTCAGATCGAATAGAGATGATGCCCAAACTGATCCAGGTTCAAGACTCTGATGTATTGACTGTGCTGTTTTCAATTGGAATTTCAAACCAAAAGGTTGAACCTCTTCCGACTTTGCTATCCACGCCGATCTGTCCTCCATGTATTTCGACAAGTGATTTCGAAATCGACAAGCCGAGACCTGTTCCACCGGGTACTCTTTTGTCGGACGAATCAATCTGTTGAAATTTTTGGAATAGTTTTCCGAAGTCCTTTTGGGCGATTCCCGGGCCTCTGTCGATAACTCTGAAGCAGATGAAACCGTCTCGATTTTTGACAGTTTGAATTCTGATCTTGCTGTTGTTGGGCGAAAACTTTATGGCATTAGCAGTTAAATTACTCAGAACCTGAGCTAGCCTATCTCGATCAACATTCATTACGTCGTCGCAATTTATGTTTACTTCAAAGTTGATATTGCGTTCCGCTGCAGTCGCCTCAAGTTCGCCAAGAACCTGTTCAATCAAGTCTTGAGGCAACGTTCGCTCAAGTCTGAGCTCCATCTTTCCAGCTTCTATTTTTCGAAAATCAAGGATATCGTTTACCAGCTTGAGTAAGCGACTGGTGTTTCGACCTGCCATTTCCACTAGTTTGGATGAGTCCGCCGTGAGCGGGCCTCCGGTTCCCTCCGCCAACAAAGCCAGGGCTGTTCGCACCGAGGATAGTGGCGTTCTGAGCTCATGGGAAATCTTCGAATAGAACTCGGAGATTGCCTTCTCAGCTTCCTTTCTAGCCGTTATGTCGTTCTGAACACCAATAAAATTGATCAAGCCGCCTGACTCGTCATGCACCGGTGAGACCGTGAGTTCATTCCAGAAAAGGGTATGGTTCTTTCTGTAGTTTCTCAAAACAACCGTGATGGACTCTTGTTTCTGGATTGCTTCCCTCAACTGTTGCAGACCTTCTTGATCGCGATCATCACCTTGCAAGAATCGGCAGTTGTGACCGATTACTTCTTCGCGGGTGTAGCCTGACATATCAAGGAAGCTTGGGTTCACATAAATGATTGGGTTATCGACTTGATGTGGATCGGTTATCACTATGCCGTTTCTCGCGCATGATATTGCGCGCTCCAGAATCATCATTTTGTCTCGAGAATTTTTTACATCTTCCAAGATTGGTGCACAGGTCGATTCAGAGCCTTTGGTCCCGCTGCGTATGCGTCCTCTGCGTTTTTCTTCGGTCATTAGCAATGCACTCGTACGAAATTCTGCCGTGTCACTTGGATGCAACTCGTGGGCGCAAGTTCGAAAGACCGCCATCGATTCTGAATATTTGGCCGGTGACCCAAGAATTTTCTTCGGACAGCAGCCATGTTATTGCTGAGGCGACATACTCAGGTGTGCCCACGCGTCCGAGTGCGTGCATATCATCAGAAGATCGCCTTGCCGACTCGGCCGAGAGCAAGTGTCGTGTCAACTTTGTCTCAATCAAGCCCGGCGCGACACAATTAACGCGGATGTTTCGCCGCGCATAAGACGCAGCCGCCGCGACTGCGAGCCCTTCGATACCTGCTTTAGCTGCCGAGATAGCCTCATGTGAAGCCAGTCCGACCGTTGCCGCAGCCGATGACAGAAGAACTATTGAACCACCTCCTCGCATCATAGCTCCTGCTGCCGCTCTCACTATCTTAAAGCTCGAGGTCAAATTCACGTCGATGACGGACTGCCACTCTTGATCGGTAATAAGATGCGCAGGTTTCAACAACAATGAGCCAATGCAGTTGACGACGCCGTCGACGCGTCCGTATTTTTCGAACGTCTGACTGATGCACGCATCTATGGAACCTTGCTCAGCAACATCGACCTGGTGTCCGTCCACACTCATGTCCCTGATGCACTGATCGAGAGAGGCTTTGTTCCTCCCGGTGACAACTACTGTGCAGCCGACGCTGACTAGATTCTTCGAGACCGCAGACCCGATACCGCCTGTGCCACCAAAAACGATAAATACCTTCTCTTTGGACCGCGACTGTTCATCCAGTGCCATCTGTTTCACCCCCAGATTCCTTCTAATCTTATATCAGCTCGTCGACGCCTAGCTAAATGCGTCTTTCAGCGCGGCTCTAGCGGCCAGATGCTTTCTGGTTTCGTTTAACAGCCTGTATTCATTTTGCAGACGCTCAATCGTCGTCTCCACTTCCAGAAGGCGTTGTTGCTCAGCCGGTGAACCATATAGTCTTGCCGGCACCCAGTAGGATAGCTCAGTCGGATCATCGGGGCAGTCACTAACCACATCAATCGGAACCCCTTGCAGCTTAGATGAAAGGCGTGCGATGTCATCCAGGGCGGTACGGACTTCACGAGCGACCTCGAAGCAATCAATATTTGGCTCGCAATCGGTGATTCGATGGACGCGAGCCTGCCTGTAAGGTCTGCCGTCTACCAGACTCAATAAGGAAAACCGATCGCATCCTCGAACAATTATGTTCATGCGCCCGTCAGGGAGCTTCGTCAGGTCCACTATCCTGGCAAGGCAGCCCATACCCGATATCGTAGCGCCCTCCTCGATTCGTATGACACCGAAGGTGCCGCCGGATTTCAAAACATCATGAATCATTTCCCGATATCGGTTCTCAAAAATGTGCAGAGGCAAATCTATAAACGGGAAAAGAACCACAGGTAGTGGAAAGATCGGAACCACAAGCGACCGATTTATTGACTTGTTCATTGCTACTTCCTCAGGGCACCCTCTTCTATCATGAATCTTTCCGCTGAACATTCTGTGAACGAGATTCACAAAACTTTCGGAGCACCATCGATATCGACGGTGCTCCGAGAAGGTTTTGGTTTTTAGATGATTAGCTTACTTGGCCATTGCGGTCATCGCCGGCTTGAAGTAGTGCTGGAACTCACCTTTTCCGCCCATGTGGAGGAGGATTGCGGTGGTCTTCATCATCTTGTTAGCGACTTGTTTCGCTTGCGGGTGCTTCGAGCACATTACGAGTTGGAGCGGTTTGATGCTGCTGATTGCAGATGCTACCGAGAACTCGGAGGTGTGAGCTTTGACACCAGCTTTGATTGTCTTGGTTGCAACGTTGCGGTGCGGGATTGCTTCGATTGCGTTGACTTGAGCAAACTCACCGGCTGTTGCGTGAGCAACGGTAACGTGGTTACCAGGTGCGAGGGTGATGGTCTGACCGTGTGCGTTGACCGATACCGAACCCTTGTGGCTGTCTTCGATGTCATAGACGGCGAGCTTATCGTTGCTGATTGAAACGAGAGCTACCGACTTGGCTTCGATGGTGACGTTGCCGTGTGGGGTTTCGACAACAGTGTCTTGGAACGGAACGAAGAGAACGTTGCCTTTCTTCAGTACGACACGGTTGCTGTGTGCGGTCTTCGCTACTTCGTTGCCGCTGACGCCGAGTTCGACGTCGGAGCAGATTGAAGCGTCAGCTTGAGCTGTCGGTCCGTAGCCGCCGACCATGTAGGAGTTGTCTTCACCAGTGGTGGCGACTCCGCCGACGAGGGTCGTGTCTGCAGCGGTCACGGTGGAACCGGCTCCGTTGCCGACACCAGCCGCGGTGGCTGTAGCGTTGAGGTCAGTACCGATAGCAGTGTTGGCCATCACGCCAGCATTGCTGTTGAACATGGTGTTGAGCATGGTGTTAGCGAAGGTAGCTTCCGTGCTCGATGCGGTGTTGGTGGTGAGACCATCATTCGCTTTGTTCGCAACTGTCTCGAAGCTGCCGCCGTTAGGGAGGTAAGCATTCGTGGTTGCTGCTTCACCGGCTACGCTCGGCGGGTCAGCCTGGATCAGCACGTTGCCTTCGAGAATGATGTTTTTGTTCTTGAGGGTGTTGCTGATGAAGACAGTTGCGTTGTCTGCGGTGATGGTGTTAGCCGGGTCGCCATTTCTACCTGCGTAGAACGGTTTAGCCGATTTACCACCCTGAATAACTCCACCGTTGATTGCGTTATAGGTAACGTTTCTCGGTGGGTTGGTGAGGGTTCTCACTCTGGTGGTCAATTCGCCCATCTGGATGGTCACGTTGCCGCCTGGTTTGACTGCTGCGTTACCGATGATTTGAGCGCCGTCACCGAAGGTGATGAATGTACTTTGCTTCGAGCCACCGTTGATAGCGTTGCCGATGAAGACATTGCCGTTGGAACCGGGGCTGTTGGCTTGAACCGTTACGCCGTCGTTGATTCTCAGTGTGCCGGATCCACCAGTGATGTTGATGTTGCCGTCTACGTTGGTCACGTTGCCGATAACGGTGAGCGGACCATTAGCCGAGAAGAACAGGTCGTTCGTCGCAGTCGAAGCTCCGAGGTTGACTCCGCCGGTTGCGAGGCTGGTTACGAAAGCCGAGTCTCCACCGTTGGTTGCGGTATCGATTCTGATTTCGCCCACTCCAGCGCCGACCTGGAATGCGGTACCGGTCGAACCGATATCAGCATTGTTGGAAGTGCGGAGGGTGAGGAGAGGAGTTACGAGGTTAGCTGCTGCGACCTGTGTATTGGTCAGGTCGGTTCCGCTGGTCAAACCGATTGAGGTCGAACCGTTGAGCACGCCGGTGACGTTGAAGGCACCGTCAGTTCTGAGTTCGATGACGCCAGCGGTTTGTGCACCGGTAGCCAGGTCGCCAGTGAAGTAGGCGTCGATGGTTCCACCAGTTGCCACCGTGATTGCTCCGAGGGTCGAAGCTGCGGTGTTGGTGTTGCGGATGAAGGCATCACCGACTGCGGTACCGGTCACGGTGTTGGCGTTGACGGTGAAGCGGTTAGCTGCGTCCACACCGATGTCGCTGCTCGAGGTGAGGGTGACGACATCACCGGTTACGGTTCCTGCGGTTCCGGTATTGAGGTTAGCCACGAGGGTCACGTCTCCACCGTTGTTGGTGTCGATTGAATCGAATGTGACGCTTCCGCCGAGGTTAGCTCCTGCCGTGAAGGTTCCGGTGACAATTCCGTTGAACACGGTGATGCCGGCGCCGTTCGAAGGAGTAGCCGTCGAGATGGTTGCATTACCACCAGCGATGGTTCCGTTCAGGTTGACTGCGCCGAGGTCGATAGCGCCTTCAGCAATCACCTGGAGATTACCGCCGTTGTCACCATTCGAAGTGATATCACCGATGGTGATGTTGCCGGCTGCTGAGCCGCCTCCGTTGGCCACTGCGACTACGTTGCCACCACTGCTGCCTGCGCTGCCGTTGGTGATGACGTTGAGTCCGCCGAGGTTGATGTTGCCGCCCGAGGCGCTGTAACCAGAGATGGTGTATTCAACGTTGCCGTTGGTGACTTGACCCGGTGTAGCCGGTGTGAAGTCGTAGCCTGCCATCAAGGTGAGGTTGCCGCCGTTGCCGGATGAGTTGGTCAGGTTGATGACCGTAGCACCTGCAGCGTTGATCGAGCCCGAAGCGAGAATCGCGAGGTCTTGACCGTTATATATGATGTCTCCGAGGAGGTTGACGTCACCGGTGCTGTTAGCGATGGTGCCGTTGCCGCATGGGTTGTTCCAGACGAGTGGGTTGCCCACGAGGATGCCCTGGAGAATCAGGTTGCAGGTGTTGACGGTGAGCTGTTGCTGACCGATTACGTTCGCTCCGGTGCTGATGACAATCATGTCGGTTCCGTTGAGAGCCGAGAGTTCAGCAATCGAGGTGAAGGTCGTGTTGCCGTTCAGTACCAGGTTGTCCAGGGTGGCGTTGAAGAACACACCGTTGGTCGCGCCGTACTGAGCGACGTTGACGCCCGCGCCGCCATTGACTGTCAGACCCTGACCAGCTTCGCTCGAAACCGTGATCATGTTTGCATTGACTGCAAATCCGGAGTTGGTGAGAGTGTTGGTGGTCAACTGGAGGTCGCCGGTGGTGGTGAGGTCAGCACCGATGGTGATGCCGCCAGCGCCGTTTGTGATGGTCAAGCTCTGTGCTGCGCCTACCGTTCCGATTGTCAGTGCGTTTGCACCGTTATCGAGGAAGACGTTACCTGCGCCAGAAGCGTTCAACGTCGAGACGTTATTGGCTACCTGGTCGAGGTCCGCGGTTGCATCTACGTCGAGGTTCAACGTGGTTGCGGTGATCGAGCTGGTTGCGTTCTGAGTCACGTTGCCGCCAGCAGCGGTGAGGTTCAAGGTGGTTGCGCTTACGGCTCCACCGTTGAGGTTGATGTCGTTAGAACCACCGGCTGTGAGGCTCAAGGTGTTGAGTCCGGTGAGTGCTGCAGCCGTTGTGATGTCACCGTTAAGTGCAGTCACCGACAGGCTCGCTACGTCTTGTCCGTTGAGAACGATGTCACCGGTGTTGATGATGGTGAGGTCGCCACCGGCATTGTTGGTGGTGAGGCTCGCCACGTTGGTTCCTAGGACTGTCGGTCCGAGGTTGCCGAAGTTGAGGGTGAGTGCTCCACCGTTGATGACTGTTCCGATTGCAGGAACGATTGCATCGTTTGCAGTCAGGACGATCGTGGTGGAACCGGTCACATCAGCTCCGAGGTTCAGGTCGCTTCCGAGTCCGCCTGCGTTGAGATTCAAGTTGGCGAAGCTGAGCGGAACGGTCGTATCGATAGAACCGTTGGTCGTATTGACCGTCAGGTCGGTACCGAGGTTAGCGCCGAGGGTGATGGCGTTAGCTTCGTTGACCGTCAGGCTGGTGCCGTTGACGATGCTGTCGAGGCTAGCGACATCGGTGGTGAGAGTCGCTGCTCCGGTGTTGAACGCCACTCCGAGGTCTCCACCGAAGATGGTGCCAGCCACTTGAGTGAGTCCGCCGTCCGAGACGAGGTCTACAGAGGTTGTACCGGTGACATCAGCGCTCAAGAAGATCAAACCGCCCGAGCCGATTCCGGTGGAAATATCAGTGACATCACCCGAGACAGCCGCGTTGACGATTACGTCACCGGCGTCAGATGTGAGGGTCGCGTTACCGGTAGCGGTTACCGACGAGGTGATGGTGAGATCACCAGCCGTAGCCGTGAGGGTCGCGTTGGTCGCATTTACTGTGTTGTCTACATCGAGAGTTGCACCCGAGAGAACTACGTCATTAGCAACGATTGCCGAAGCGAGGTCCAGAGTGCCGGTGGTCGAGACGTTGAGGTCTTGAGCCGCGTTGCTCGTAGCTGTCAGAGTCAGAGCTACGCTGTCAACGAAGGTTACCGATGCAGCGCCAGCAGCGTTCACATTGAGCGCATCAACGCTGTTGAGTGCGTTGCTCAAGTTGACCGTGCCACCGTTGGTGAGGTTGAGGTTCAAGATGTCAGCATCAACGTTTGCGGTTTGAGAGACACCGCCACCGTTGGTGGTGATGGTGATAGCTCCACCGATTGCGTTCGCTGTTACGACGCCATCTATAAAGATGTTGCCGAACGACGAGTTGGTTGCGAGGTTGACGCTTGCGCCAGTCACAGGTCCGCTGATAACAACGTTGCCCATGATGGTGGCAGCTAGCGACACAGTCGCATCACTGATGATTGAACCGTTGACCGCTACTCCGGCTGCGCCGTTAGCAGTGACGTTGCTTGAAGCATCGATGTCGCCGTTGACGGTGACGAGCGAGCCATTCAGGTCGAGCAAGCCGTAGGTATGGGCGCCAGCTCCGACCGCAATGTTCGCGTTGTTGGTGATGCTCACGCTGACATCGTTGCTACCTGCGTTTGAGGTGAGGGTGATGCTGGCATGGTTATCGGTTAGTTCGACGTAGCCTGATCCGCTGCCGTACGAGGTTACGTTGAGGTTGCTGATCGCGCTGGTGTCGACTATCGCTGAGCCATCACCCACAGTGAACGAAACAGAGTTCGCTGTCAGGTCGGCGATGGAGGTTGTGTCAAATCCGCCACTGGAGCTGGTGATGGCGACGTTACCGTTGCCAGCGTTGATGGTTCCAGCCAGGAGTTCCCCGAGTGATGCCGCGCCGACTGCGAATCCACCTTGAAGTAGTTCGCCGTTGCCGACTTGAGTCGAAGGACCAGGAGCGAGAAACGCTTGAGCAACTGCGAGCGTGACGTCACCGCCGGTTCCGTTGGTTCCGGTCGTGTTGACAGTGCCATTCAGGTGGATGTCGCTTTCGCCGATGATGGTCACAGCACCGCCGTTGTTGTCACCAGTTGTGGTGATGGCTTCAGTGGTGATGGTTCCGGCGTTGGTCAGACCACCGTTTGCCACGAGGGTGACACTACCACCGTTGCCGCCTGCGAAGGTCGAGCCGGTGTTGATGGTGAGTCCGGTGAAGTCGATGTTACCGCCTGAGGTCGAAGTACCAGTGATGGTGAACAGCGTGGGCGAGAAGTTGACTTGACCACCGGTTGCCGGGGTGAAGTCGAAGCCTGCAACGACCAGGAGGTCGCCACCGTCGCCGGTGCTGCTGCTCAGATTGATAGAAGTGTTGGTTCCAGCGAGGACGTTGCCTTGAGCGAGGATCGCGAGGTCAAGTCCGCTGAAGTTGAGGGCTCCAACTCCGGTCAGGTCAACATTGCCGATCGAGTTGGCGATGGTGCCGGCGCCGAGTGGGCAGTTGAAGTTGATGATCGGAGCCGTGAGAGATCCGAGAAGAACCAGGTTGCAAGTGTTGAGATCGAGCGTTCCGGTTACAGTCACGTCTGCACCGAGTCCGATTACAACTGCGAAGTTGGTTGCGGAGGTGAATGCCGTGTCAGGAGCGTCGAAGGTTTGTTCACCGAGGAAGGTGGCGTCGCCGCCAGTACCTGTGACTTCGATTACTCCGGTCGCGGTGATCAATCCGCCAGGACCAGCCGAGCCATCCACGGTCACGCCGTTACCAGCGAAGCTCTGGATGTAAACGTTGGCACCGGTGATCGAGTTGGTGTTCTCAAGCACATTGGTGGTGATGAAGATATCGCCGAGCGATGTGATGTCACCATTGGTGGTGAACGGACTCGATTTGACACCGATACTGATTCCGGCGTCAGCGGAGATATTTCCGTTTGCCGTTACCGATTCACCTGTGAGGACCAAACCGCCTGTCAGGTCAATAGGAGCATTGATGGTCAAGTTGTTGAGCGCATTTAAGCTCAGGCTCTGAGCTCCGGTTGCGGAGATGTCGGTGCCTGCCGTGAGGATGACATCGAAGCCATCGATTTGAGTGTCGACGCCGTTCAAGGAGATGGAACCGTTGGTCGCTTCGACAGATACGTTACCGAGCGTGCCAATTGCGTTGATTCCAGGATTGAAGACGACGTTGGTTACTGCCAGAACGTTGATGTCGCTCAAACCGCTGAGAGCGTCATTGAGGACAACTTCGCCGGTAGTAGCGGTGATGTTCATGACACCGGTACTGATGACGTCGCCACCGGTTGTGACGTTGCCACCCGAGATGTCAGTCGTGCCACCAGAGGTGACATTGTTGGTTCCGAACACTACATCGCCAGCGAGTGAAACGATCGACATGTTACTGCCGCTGCTCACAGCGCCTGCTCCACCGATTAGGATCGAGCCCACTGCGAAGAGGTCGAGTGTGCCAGCAGAGTTTATGCTCGTACCAGCGAGGGTCGAGATCACATCAGCTGAGTCGATGTCGATGTTGCCACCAGTTGTGGTGAGGCTAGCGTTGATGAGTACGTCAGCTCCACCGACACCGTTTTGCGCGATGGTGATATTGCCGCCGGCATTGAGGGCTCCGCCGACTGTGATCGAGTTGGTGCCTGCGTTGGTCAACGAGATGCCACTCGACGTGGTGACTGCTGCACTGATTGAGATGCCTTCAGCACCGATGCTGTTCTGGATGAGGGTCAACGCACCTATCGACATTGCCGAGTTGACGTCAATTGTGCCGTTGTTAACCACGAACAGATTTTGGTTTGCTCCGGTTACGGTACCGATCGCAAGGTCACCCGTGTTGTTTTGGATCGCAACTGCACCGTTTGATGTCGAGTTGAGATTGAGAACGTTGGAGCTGACCACAGTGGTGTTGCCGTCGCCAGCGTTTACGTTCAATGTGTCAGCGGTGAGCGTGCCATTTACATTGATGGTGTCAACTGCGGTGAGCGCGCCGAGCAGGGTTGCCGTCGCATCGCCAGCATTGAGGTCGCCGGATACGAGGATGCTGCCTGCCGTTGCGGTTCCGAAGTCGATAGAGCCGGTTCCAAACATCTCGCCGTTACCGATGAGCACTTGTCCGTTCACTACCGAAGTTCCGACTGCGAGGCTTACATTGCCAGAGCCGATGGCGCTGGAGTTGATGTTGCCATTAACAGTGATTCCGTTTTCACCGGTCACAGTGACGTTGCCGCCTGCTCCGAGTGCTGCGCTGGTGTCGACATTGTTGAGTTCGACCGATCCGCCGCTAGCAGCTGCGAATACATTGCCGCCGTCTCCTAATATTCCGGTTGAGGCAGTCGTGATGTTGGTGGTGCCGAGTTGAATCGAGCCGCCAGTGCCTGAGTTACCAGTGATTGTGTAGAGGACGCTGTCAGGTCCAACTTGACCCAAGGTTGCGGGTGTGAAGTCGAAGCCTGCGAGGAGCGTGAGTGAACCGCCGTCGCCGCCTGCATTAGAGAGGTCGATTACGGTGATGCCGTTTTCAATGATGCTGCCGCTCGCGATGATTGCGAGGTCTAGACCAGTGAAGATGAGGTCGCTTGTGAGCAGAACGTCGCCGTTGCTGTTCGCGATGGTGCCAGCACCGAGCGGGCAGTTGAAGTAGATCGGGTTACCGATCAAGATGCCTGCGAGGTTCAGGTTGCAGGTGTTCAAGGTGATTGAACCGGTTGCTTCAACGTCAGCCGTTGCAAGAACGTTGATTGCGAAACCGACACCGCTGCTGAATGTCGCATTACCAGTGATGTCTTGAATTCCATCGAGGTTGAGGTTCTGGAATGCAGAGAAGTTGGTGCCACCAGCGAATGCGACCCAGTTGCCGCCAGCTCCACCGTCGACGGTGAGGTCACCGGTCAACGATTGGATGGTGATGGTCGTTGCAGTCTGAGTGTTCTCGTTGAGAACGTTATCAGCGGTCACTGTGAGGTTGGTTGCTGCAGCCGAGTCGCCGCCGAATACAAACTGACTGGAGTCAGCAGCGTCGATGACGAGCGAGTTGCCGGTTGAAGCCTGGAGGGTCACGATTCCGGTTTCGTTAGATGTGATTGAAGCATCCTTGAGACCGACAACAGTGATTGATTGGTCAGCACCGTTATTGGTGGTATCACTGATGGTGACGGTTCCGCCAGCGAGACCGATGTAGCCGACGGTCAGGTCAGGAGTCGTGATGGTTCCGCCTGTTTGAAGAATATCGCCGGAAGCGAGGAACGAAGCACTCGTACCAGCAGAGATGTTGACGTTCATTCCGATGTTGCCATCAGTTGAGAGCGTTAGCGTATCCAGGTTGAGTGCCTGCGCTACATCGATATCGCCTGCGGTGACTTGACCAGCGCTTACCGTGAGGTCAGCGATGTTGGTGATGGTACCGATGGTGATTCCGGTTTGTTCGTTGATCGTGAGTGCTCCTCCGACCGAACCGGCCGCAGTCACTGTGTCGATTGCAGTCGTGAGAGTCACGTCACCGGTCTGCCACGTGAGATTCAATGTACCTTCGCCACCGAAGACGTTGGCCGCGCCCTGGGTGATCGTGTTGTCAGCTACGAGATTCGCGACATTTGTCACGTTCACGTTGCTATTGAGGTTGATTGAACCGCCAGTGGCCGTCAGGTTCAGGTTGGTGACGGTGAAGTCGACAGATGTTTCGATATCACTTGCAGCCGTGACTGTAAGCGAGTTGAGAACGATTCCGCCGAGAACAATGTCGCCGGTCTGATCGATTGTGAGGCTATTGCCAGCCGATGTTGCGACCAGGTAGTCAACACTCGTGTCGAGCGTGACAGCGCCTGTACCCCATGTGAGGATCAAGCTACCCGTCTCGATGACGCCTGCGGTCTGGGTCAGGGTTCCGGATGCTGTGAGTTCTGCGGACAACGAGGTGATGCCAGCGTTGAGGATGATATCGCCAGCTGCATTGTTGAGAACAAGCGGACCTGGAACTGTGAGCGGATTGACCACGATGAGGTCACCAGCGGTGGTGAGACCAGCGTTAACGGTCAATGCGTTGAGGTTGATGTTGAGGATATTGATTCCGCCAGCATTGTTGATGGTCAGGTCCTGACCGGCAGCGTTGGCATTGAGGTTATTTGCTGCAGTGTCTAACTCGACTGCTCCGGTGACCCAGGTCAGATCGAGAGTATTTGCAGAAACGGTTCCCGTGTTCTGGGTGATTGTTCCACCAGCATTCAAGATGGCTGTGGCGACGGCGGATACATCACTACCGAGAATGATGTCGCCAGTAGCGTTGAGAGCGAGATTGCCGGTAAGCGCCGAGATTGCATTCGGGAATGATGCGCTCGTCGAGATGTTTCCACCAGCATTGATGGTCGCTGCGCCTACGAGCAGGTTAACGATGTCGATGCTGGTTGCTTCATTGATGGTGAGCGAGTTGGTTCCGCCATTGGCACTGAGTGAATTGACTTCGGTCGCGAGTGTGACGTTTCCTGTGCCCCAGAGGAGGTTCAGTTGGTCAGCGGTCACGACACCAGCGTTCTGGGTGATCGTTCCGGATGCATCGAACGAGGTATTACCTGTGGTGGTCGTGCTCGCATTGAGGACGACGTCGCCGTTCAAGTCAACGAGTGACAAAGCATCTAGATTGAGTGCGTTTTGGACGAAGATGTTGCCTGCCGAGACGATGCCTGCAGTCACGTTAAGCGTGCCGAGGTTTTGTCCGAGCAAGGTGATCTCATTATTTTCGTTGATAGTCAGGGTTTGACCAGCAGCGTTGGAGGTCAGTGACGTTACTGCAGTATTCAAAGTCACAGGACCGTTCACGAAGGTAACGGATAATGCACCACCCGCGACGGAGTTCGCCACGCCTTGGGTGATGGTGTCGCCTGCATTCAAAGATACAGAAGTAAGACCAAGTACATTGCCGTTGAGGTTTATGTTGTTGGTCGCGTCGAAGGAGACGATTGCTCCGTTAACAGCGGCCGTCGTGTTGATGTCGTCGCCGGCATCGACTGAGACAGTATTCACCGCTGATGTCAATGCATTGATGTTGACGTCACCACTTGTGGTGGTCAAGGCAATGTCGTTTGCTGCCACAGCAGCATTGATGTCGATGTTATTTCCAGCATTGACGGTGAAGCTGTTCGTAGCGCCCGACGCTGCGTCGATGGTCACGTTACCGGTGTTAGCGGTGAGGGAAACCACAGGAGCGCCGATGGTGGCATTGACGTCGATGTTGTCACCAGCGACAGCGGTTAGGCTGGTAGTGCCGAGGACGCTCGCGTTGAAGTTGATGTCACCGGTTGCGTCAAAGGCGAGAACTGTTCCGGCTATCGGCGCGTTGACATTGATGTCATCTCCGGCAGTGACGGTGACGTTCGTCGTCGAAGTCGTGGGACCGTTGAGGTTTACGTCGCCGAGTGTGGAGGTAAACACAATGTTGTTGCCTGCTACCAGACCTGACGTGCTGAGATCGTTGTTGGCGAGGATGTCGATGGTGCCACTAGCGGTAGCTCCGGAGACGTTCACCGTGTTGGGGTCTTGATAGAAGACAGAGCCAGCTGCGTTGAAGCTAATGCTAGCCGCGTCGAGTACCAGACGGTTGAATGTACCGGTACCGATGCTGCCACCTGTCGAGGTCAGGTTGATTTGCGGAGAAACCAACGCGGCGACGATGTTGGCATTGGTCATGGTCAGCGCTTGCGTCAGCGAGATGCTGTTGCCACCTGTGATGAGAGCGTTGATGAAGAGAGAGCCAGTACTTGCCGTCAAGACAACGTCCGCAGCGGTGATGGTTCCGGTGGTCGAGAGGTTCGAACCAGCGGTGACGCTGAAGGTGTTTAGTGCGTTTGATGTACCACCGCCGATGGTGATGTTGTTTGCATCGTTAACGAATACGTTGCCGTTAAATGCGTTAGCGGTGAGGTTGAGAGCATCGATGTTGAGCGGATTGACGCTCGTACCGATGTTGCCGTTGTCGGAGGTCAAGTTGATCTGATCCGAAACAACGTTAACCACTGCAGCATCAGTGATGTCGCCACCAGAACGGAGGCTTACGCTGGTCGTACCGTTGATCAAAGCACCGAGGGTCAGCGTTCCGGCGGTTGCTCTGAGGCTAACGTTGTTGGCAGAAACTATTCCATCATTAGTGATGTTCTGAGCAGCCACTAAGTCGAAGTTGTTGGCTGCGCTCGATGAACCAGCTCCGAGGTTAACGGAATCGGTATCCAAGATGTAGACCGAGCCGTTAGCTGCGTTGGCCGTCAGGTTGTCGGCGTCGAGTGTGAGTCTCGAGGTCGGGCTCGTACCGATATCACCATTGTCGGAGATCAAATTGATAGTTCCACCAGCACCAGTGGTGATGGTTGTGAAGTTGAGATTAGTCATTCCGTTGAAGGAACGGAGGGTTACAGAGGTCGTGCCGTTTACGTTAGCGCCGAGTCCGAGTGAACCGGTTTGAGCACGGAGAACGACGTTGTTACCGGTGATAGAACCAGTTGAGGTTAAGTTGTTGGTTGCGAGCACATCGAAGATGCCGCCGGCAACACCACTAGTGATGTTGACCGAGTTGCTGTCAGTGACGAAAACGTCATTCGCTGCTGTGACGCTAAGGTTAACGGCATCAACATTAAGTCTGTCGCCCACTGAACCGATGTTGTCACCGGAGATCAATGTGATTAATGGTGCGCTCAAACCACCAACGATTGTCGCATTGGTGATGTCATCGGCAGAATTTACGAGAACACTGGTCGTACCGGTCGCTTGTGCGTTGAGTTGAACGCCAGCATTATCAGAGATGAGCTGTACGACACCGCCGTTAACTGCGGCATTAACAGTTACTGCTTGGTCGGCCGCGATCTGAAGTAATCCGGTCGAAGTAATCACGCCTCCAATTGTCGCGCTACCGACGTCGCTGGTGAGGATCACGTTAGCAGCAGTGATACTGCCGGAAGTCGTGAGGTTACCCACTGAAGCGACAACATCGAATGTGCCGCCCGCAGATGAAGAACCAGCGCCGATGTTGACACCGCCCGAATTGTCTTCGACGAAGACACTGCCGGCTGCGTTAGCTGTCAGATTGGTCGCATCAATGATGAGACGGCTACCTGCGTTTGTTCCGATGTTGCCATTGTCTGAGATGAGGTTGACTTGCGCTGCGGTCACATTAGCTGGTCCACCAAGGCTACCAGGTGCTATGTCGCCGGCAGCACGGAGAGTGGCGGAGGTCGTGCCGCTTACGGCTCCGTTGAGTGTGAGTACCCCGGTCGCTCCACCTGCACGAAGAACGACGTCATTGGCAGATATCGAAGTGGCTCCATCGACAGTAAGATTGCCGTTGGCGTAAACATCGAAGGTCTGTCCGGCGAGGCTGAGACCAGTGATGTTAGCGATGGTGACGGCATTTGCATCTGCAATCCAGACGTTGCCGTTAGGCGCGGTCGCTTGCAGGAGGTTCGCATCGACAACGAAAGGCGACAATGCGCTGGTTCCGATGTCTCCGTTGTTGGAATTGAGGTTAATGCTGCCACCGTTCGAGACAGAAGCCCCGATTCCAGTTGTGAGGTCACCATCGGCCGACATTGCGATCGCAGCGGTCGCGGTAACGTTCGCGCTGATAGCAATTTGCCCGCCAGCACCATTAGCGGTGAAGGAAAGCAATCCATTCGCGGCGACCTGGTTGTTGATGAGGATATCGCTGCCAGCGCCGGTCGCGGCGAGGGTTAGCGATCCGGTGTTGAGCGTTCCACTATTGCTGATGTCGCCGTTTGCGGTGACGTCGAATGCTCCACCCGAGGTGTTTGCGCCGCTGAAGTTGACGCCACCGGCTGTGTCATTGATGAACACTCCACCAGTAGCGTTTACCGTCAAATTGGTTGCGTTGAGGTCGAGCCTCGTAGCAGCGTTCACACCGACGTCGTTGTTGGTCACGAGGGTGATTTGCGGAGCGGTGAGACCGCCGCTGATGCTTGCATTAACGATGCTGTCATTGGAAGTGATCGAGATGCTGGTCGTGCCGGTGGTGGCTCCACCGAGCGTCACGCCGCCAGCGGTTGCGATATAAGCGACATTATTGCCACTGACTGCTGCGTTTGTGGCTATGTCGTTAGCGGCAGTAAGAGTAGCATCACCAGTTGCAGTAACCGCAGCGTTCGTCGTGAGGTTGTTAGCAGCTGTGAGGTTCACGGTGGTGGCAGAGATCGCACCGGATGTGGTGAGGTCTGCAGCGCCAGTCGTCAGAACATCAAATGTGTTTAGAGCCGACGAAGTTCCTGCTCCTAAATTTACGGTTGATGCAGTAGTGAGGAATACGGAACCGGCAGCAGCGTTCGCAGTGACGTTTGCAACACCGAGACCGATGTCGAAACGGGAGGCTGTGCTAGCACCGATGTTGCCGTTGTCGGAGATGAGGTTGAGAGTAGGTGTCGTGAAGGTGCCACCAACTTGTCCGTTGAGGAGCGACTGACCAGCGCGGAGCGTGACGCTCTGACCGGCAGTGTTAGCGGTGATTGCCCCAGCAGTGTTGATCGAACCAGCGGTCGCTCTGAGAAGAACTGAACCAGTGGTCGATGTGATCGTGCTGCCAGCTGCAGTGCTCAAGTTGTTGGCTGCAGCGATATCGAAGTTTCCATTGCTGGCGTTGGTGGCGCCAACGATAGTCACGTCATTAGCATCAGTGATCCAAACGCTGCCGTTTGTAGCCACAGCATTGAGGTTGTTGGCATCAATGTTGAGTCTCGAAACAGAGCTAGAACCGATGCTGCCGTTGTCCACGTTGAGATTGAGTCTTGGAGTGGTGAGCGTTGCGCCACCGAGATTCGCGTTGGTGATCGAGTTGTTCGAACGCAGTGAGATCGAGGTGTTGCCGACGATCGTGCTGTTCAAGAAGAAGGAGCCGAAGGTGCGCAAGGAAACGTCTTGAGCTGTGATCGTCCCACTCGATGAGATATCGCCACTTGCGGTCAAATCGTAGGCAGCAACTACTACGGACGAACCAGGTCCGATGTTCACGTTGTTCACATCATTAAGGTATGCGTCACCAGCGGTCGCGTTTACAACGAGGTTGTTGGCGTCAACTTGGAAGCGGCTTGCAGCGCTGGTTCCAACACTTGCAGCGTCCGAAGTGAGGTTGACGGTTCCACCGTTGACTTGACCAGCACCAGCAGTGGTGATGGCGCCATTACCGCGGATGGTCGCTGTCGCAGTGCCGGTGACGAGGTCATTGAGCGTGACCGTGGACCCGGTTGAACGAAGAACGACGTCATTAGCAGTGACGGTTGCTCCAGCATTGTTGCTGACTGCACCGTTAGCCTGGAGGTCGAAGGTGTTTGCGGCACCCGAGTTTGCCGAGATGGCGACGCCACCTGCGGAGTCATTAATGAATGCAGAACCAGCTTGTGCATTTGCAACCAAGTTAGTCGCATTTACATTGAGTCTCGAAGCCGAGCTGTTTCCGATGTTTCCGCCAGCGCTATACAACGCGACGTTAGTACCGACTAGTGAACCGCTACCGTTGATACTGCCATTCGCAGTCGCGGTGATTTGATTGGTTGCGGTTACGGCATTGTTCACCGCGATTGCATCAGCTGAATTGAGGGTTACTTGATCTGCGGAGTTAATTGTTCCGTTGATGGTCAGGTCGCTTCCAGCCAAAGTGGTGGAAAGTTGAACTACGTCAGCAGTCAGGTTGCTCGTATTAGCAACAGTGAGATTGCCACCTACGCTTACATCGAGATCGCTGCCCGTTCCACTCATTGAAATTGAAAGTTGTCCTGCGCCGGTTCCGAGAGTGAGATCAGATGAACCGGTGCCGATTATCGAAACAGTTCCTCCAGCTCCACCTACTCCAGCGAGTGATTGAAGGGTGGCTGCTCCTCCGCCGGTGACGAGATAACCTGCCGCGGTGAGACTGATGTCACCAGCCGCATTGCCTGCGCCGGCGCCGTTGACGGAGTATGTTCCTGATGCAAGGCTTATAGTGCCTTGATCTGCATTGAGGCTAAGTGATCCGCCCGCACCAGCAGTGGTGGTGATGGACAGTCCAGCAACGGTTCTGATGCCGGTTGAACCGAGGTTGGTTACGTTGATCGTGCCACCAGGTCCCGTGGTCCCACCGTTCGCCAATAAGCCTTGAGCGAAGTTTGAACCGGCGAGGACACCGATATCGAACACGTCGCTGCCACTGGCCGAGATATTGATTGAGCCAGCGTTCGTTGTAGCTGTACCGCTGACATTGACGATTCCGAGTCCTACGTTTGCAAGGCTGTTGACCTGCACTGCGCCACCACGGTTCGTCATGTTGCCGATTCTTATGTCAGCCGCGGTAAGTGCGCCGCCTTCGAACTGACCAGAGTACGACGCGTCGTTGGCAATTACTTGTCCAGATTGAGGAGTAGCTGATTGGATGATAGTCGAAGCTCCAGCTGCGCCATTTGTCGCAGTGGATTGTGTGATTGAGCCGATTTGAACGGCTTGACCGGAGACGGCACCTGCTACGACGAATACGTCGCCGCTGGCATTAGCGGCACTGCCGGTTGATACGATTCCCGAGGTTACAGGCAGAAGTACTTGACCGCCGCTGAAGCCATTCGAGAATGCTGAAAGTGTGATATCGCCACCGGTGCCATTTGCACCGTTGGCGGTAATGTTGCCGAAACCGGCTACGGCAGTTAAGAGGATAGAACCGCCAGTGACGGAGGCACCATTAATGGTGACGCTCGTTGCAGGAACTTCAGTAAAGTCGGCACCGGCAACCATGGTGATGTTGCCGCCATCAGTAACGCCATTGCCGTTGATGGTGATTCCACCAACTGTGTTCTGGATGTTTTGTCCTGCTACGACGGTAATGCCGTCATCAGCAACGAGGCTGCCGCCGAGGTTGACGTTGATTGCGGCGGTCATGACGATTGGGTCAGCTGTCAGCGTTCCGAGAACGTTGATGTTAGCTCCCGAGTACAAGAAGATGTCGCCAAGAGTGGTCGTCGTTCCGATGTTTATGTCGTTGTCGGAAACGATGATTACGTCGTCACCTATATTGATGGTGCCGATGGTGGTTTGTCCGCCCGAGTTTACGTTGAGCATTCCGCCAGTAGTGGTGACTGTGGTGATCGTAGTGTCATTGCCGGAATCGATGTCGATGTTTCCGGTCGTGGTCGTGATCGTGGTGACCGTGGTGTTATTGCCCGATTGGATGTCGACACCACCGGCAGTGGTCTGAAGATTGCTAGCACTTGTGTTGTTGCCAGCGACGATAACTAGCGTGCCAGTTGTGAGGTTCGCGTTCTGGAGCGTTACATCGCCTGTGGTTCCTTGTATAAGGATGTTGCCAGTCCCACCATCGATGTCGCCAGTCAATGTCGTGCTGTTGCCGGAGACAACTGAAACCTGGAAAGGACCAGGGTAAACAGGGCTACCAGCAGCATTGTTGATACCGGCGATTGTTGCGTTCGTTCCGGAATTAACTGCAATGGTACCGGTGTTGGCGAGAACTCCGAGGTTGCTTGTGGTTCCTGCATCTACATTAATGTTTCCTGCTCCTGCGGTGACAGTTCCGAGTTGAACGCTCGTAACGGCATCGACGTCGACTGAGCCGCCGCTTGTTTGGAGGTTAGCAATGGTTACTGTAGAACCACCGGCATTTGCGGTGATGCCGCCGCTCGTGGTTGTGATGTTTCCGGTCACATTGATGAAACCAGCAGTACCCGTCAATGTTGCGCCGAGATCTGCGTTGATTGCACCTGGAACAACTATGTTAGTTCCAGCAAGAATATTGAGAGCACCAGTCGTCGTGGCAGCAGCGATGTTAGCCTGACCTGCAGTATCAATGTCGATACCGGCGGCGCCGGCTGTGAGATTTGAAGTCTGAACCGATGTTGTGGTCGCGCCACCAACATCAATTAATCCAGCACTGTTGATAGTGCCGGTTGAAATTGCTCCGCTCGTGGAATTAATAACTACAGAGGAGGCTGGACCGCCGATGTTCAATGTAGTTACACCAGTGTTGCCATCGATGGTTACTGCACCAGTAGTGGTGACATCACCCAAGTTCACTGTGGTCGTAGCATCAACATCGACACTGCCGTCAGCTGCGTCGATTGTGCTTGCTACAACGCTGCCGCCGGTTGCCGTGAGCACTACCGAACCACCAGCGGTCGTAGTGACGGTTCCAACTGAAATTGAAGCCGCATCGGCATCTACGCTTAAACCAGCCAAGTTGCCTGTAGTGATTGATGTGGTGGCATCTAAATTAATTCCGCCGACCGATGTAATCGTGCCGCCGTTAACTTGACCGCCAGTTGCGTTCAGCAAGACCGAACTCGTCGGTCCCCCGATAGTTAAGTAAGAGATACTGGCGCCGTTTGCTGCGACTGAACCAGTGGTTGTAATCGCTCCGGTTACGCCGATTGCCGCACTACCATCAAGAGTTATTGCTCCAGCATTGGCAGAAAGCGCACCAGCTACCGTTATAGATGTAGTTCCGGCGTTACCAAGATCGATATCACCATTTGTGGTGATTCCTGCGGTGTTGATGGAACCGGCTGTATTGCCGATAGTCAGGCTGGCTGCGTTACCAGTGACTGCGCCAACCAAGGTTACGTTCGTGCCGGCGTCGATGGTGTATGCGCCGCCATTGAGTGCATTGATACTGGCGATTTGAACTGCAGTACCGGCGTCAATGTCGATATTTCCACCGTTTGTTTGCAATGCACCTGTGGTGATTGTTGTGCCACCAGGAGCAGTGTTGAGATCTATTGTTCCGCCAACCGTTGTGACCGCTCCTACGTTGATGGAGGAATTTACGGAGTCGATAGCGACACCAGTATTGCCGGAAGTGGCACCGCTAACGGTGACAGCTTGACCAGCATCGATATCGACAGCACCAGTTGTTGTGATGCTGGTCGCTTGAACAGTTCCGGTTGTATCGAGGTCTACGAGACCGGCTCCGGAGTCGACTGCACCGACTGAGATGGACGTTGTTCCAGCTCCGCCTAAATCTACAAGACCGTTGGTAGTGATGTTACCGGCCTGAATTAGTCCATTTGTATTGTTTACTACCAGACTCGTGGCAGAACCAGTGATGTTGTTGGTCACAGTAACGCTCGTGCCTGCGTCAAGAGTGACTGTGCCGCCTGCTGTTGCAGCAATACTATCAATCAATAGGGCTGTACCGGCATCAATGTTGATGTTTCCACCTGCCGTTTGAAGTGCGCCGGTAGTGATCGTCGTACCAGTTCCGTTGCCGAGATCAATTAGACCACCGGTCGTTGTGATTGAACCGGTTTGAATTAAACCTGAGGTGTTCGTGTAGGTGACGCTACCGCCAGCATTCGAACTGGTCGCTCCAGTGACGGTGACGCTGGTACCGTCTACGGTGATGGCGCCTGCTCCAGTCTTTGTGATTGCTGCGACCGTTGCAGTTCCGCCAGCATCTACATCGACAACGCCAGCGACTGTTGTGATGGTCCCGACGTTAACAGTTCCTGATGCGTCTACATCAATAGTTCCGTCTGCGTTGGTGAGGTCGCCGAGAGTCAGGTTACCCGAATTCGCTGAAATATCGATCTGAGCGGTACCAGTACCACCAGTGATGTTGCCCAAAGTGACGGCACCATTTGCGGTGGCGGTGAAATTCTGTCCGCCCAGTGTGTAGTTACCACCACCGAGAATGTCGGCGTTACTCGTGAGTACGAGGTCATAAGCGCCTGCTGTTGTTCCAGGCGTACCGGATAGGTCCTGAGATCCTGCGTTAGTGATAGTTCCTGAACCACCAACTCCAGATGTGCCGATATTTAGCGCTGTCGCGATGATGTCACCCAATTCGGTGGCATCTATGTTTAGAACTCCAGCGCCGCCGTTCAAACCGATAGTCGTTCCTGCGGTTCTAGTGGTGATCGTCAATGCGTTGCTGCCAACGCTGAATGTGCCAACAGTTGTTGAATAGGCATCAGTTGTGATGCTTACGTTACCGACACCTGTTTTTGTGAAATTGCCGGTGCCCAGGTTGACTGTGAATGAACCACTGGTGAAGGCTGTTGCCGTGGTTGAGAAACCGCCGTTTCCTGTTGATGTATTTACATTGAATGAACCGCTACCAGCATCGACAGATGAGGCTGTGAGTGATACATCGCCACCAGCGTCAACGGTCACGTTGCCACTCGCTGTGGTGAGGGTTCCAGCGCCAAGGTTGATAGTGACATCGTTTTGCGAGTCAACATCGACAGCGCCACCGGCAGTGCTGATGCTGCCTGCCGTGATATAGGCGTCTGCTGCGACATTGGCCGAGTTAACGGTCAATGCACCACCACCTGTGCTTATCGCACCGGTGCTGGCGATTCCGCTCGTTCCGTTATTACCGCTGACAGTCACTGAACCGTTGGTAGTTGTGACACTAGCGGCTGAAAGTGTAGCGGCCAATCCATTTGAATCAATATTGATCAGACCATTACCAGTCGAGAGTGCTCCAGTCAGGGTCACGGCGACTGTGCCGGTTTCACCGAGGATGGAGACGTCACCACCGGTTGTGGTGATTGCTGCGCCTGTGACGGTCGTGTTTACAGCATTTGCTCCACCGCCGATCAATATGTCACCGGTCGCGCTGGTGGTCGTCATGGAACCTACGCCCATTGTGACGGTGGTATTACTGGTGTTGGAAGTGATTGTTATTGCGCCTGTTCCGCTGTTAATGCCAGCAGCACCGTCTGTTGTAACGGCAACAGCTCCGGCGCCGATGATGTCCAGGTCTCCGTTAGCGGTATCTATGCTACCAGCAAAGACAGTGGTCGTTGATGTGGTGCTCTGGATAGTGAGAGCGCCAGTAGTGGTAGTGATTGCCCCAGCGCCGGCGTCGACATCGACGGCGCCATCGCCTGTGATGTTGAGAGCGCCACTGGTTGCAATGCTGTTTGCATTTACGTCAACAGTCGAACCGGTGCTCGTGATCGAGAGAGCGCCAGTGCTCGTGAGTCCTGCAGCGCTCGAGATCGCAATCGCACCATCGGCTGAATGCGTTCCGTTGATCGTGAGACCACCGGTGCCGGCATCGATCGTTTCAGTGCCAGAAGTTGTGACAGCTCCGATTGCGGTGCTTCCAGCGGTGACGGGATTTACAAGAATATCGTATGAACCGGTCGCTGTTCCGTTTACCGCGTAGGTGACACCTGCACCGGCATCTGCATTCGTATTTCTGACTAGCACATTGCCGGAGGCCGCGCTACCCGTGGCAAGGACCGAGCCAAGCTGTATGTCGCCACCAGCGGAAACATTGATTGATCCGGCAGCGGCGGAGGTGTCACCAGCGCTGCTGTTGATTGTGGAGCCGGTTGCGAGGGTGATGTCTCCTGCGACTCCGCCTACGGCGAAAGCAATCAGGTTAATTTCTCCACCAGCATTGCTACCAGTTCCGCTTGAACCGATAAGTAATGTCGGGGCACCGCCGGTGATGCTGCCGCCAGTGCCGGATGGACCGGTGACTAGGACGGAGCCCAGAGTAATGGGAGTTCCTGGAGGCAGAGTGGTTGAAGTTCCACCAGTGGCACCAGAGGCATCTATCTGAGCACCCGCAACAAGGTTGATCTGCTGACCGACACCGCCACCATCTTGTGCAGTGATTGATGTTACGGTGTTGTCAATGATGATGTCTCTTGACGCAATGATTGAAAGTGCTTCCGACGAAGTTATGTTGCCAGTGATCGTGATGTCACCATTTACGGCGTCGTTGTAGAAGGTCGGGTCGCCGGTCATGCAGATTTCGCCGAGCTTCAAATTCGCCGTAGACGCAGTGACGTGCGTTCCCCAACCTTCGGCCTTAACAACACCGGTCAGGTCGTTGACATCGACTGTCGTGAGACCCTGACCGGCATTAATATTTAAATTTTTGCTGAGAAGATCGCCGCCGATGACATTGGCGTCTAGTCCGTCTACGTTTCCAGGAGCTCTGACGTTAATGTCGCCTTTAAGTGCCTGAAGTTTTCCGCCGTCGTTGTTCACGTTCATAACGGTGCCGACAGGTGAGTCGACTGTAATGTTGCCCTTCGTCGCAGATGCAACTCCGGTGTTCGTGATGTCAGAAGAGTTGAGAGAGAGGTTATCTTTCGCTGTCGTGTTGCCAGAGTTTTTGATGGCACCACCGGCGGTGATATTCAAGTCGCCGGACGATTTGATTTCGCCAAGGTTTGTGAAGTTCTGCTCAGCATTGAGAGAGAGGTCGATCGCGTCGGCGCGGTTGCCATGCTTGTTGCCAGCGTCGGACGAGATTAACGCGCCTTCATTGTTCGTGATGTTGACGGCGCTGATTTCGCCGGAAAAGCGACCCTTCTCTGAAGCGACTGCGTAAATCGAGCCATTGTTAACCAGATCGCCTGTGAGTCTGAATGAAGAATTTTTCGTAAGGTTGCCGACAGCAGTAACGCCAGAAGCGACGGTCAAGCCATCTGCCTTCATTGTGTTTCTCGTAGCGGAAACTTGGCTCAGATCTACCGTGCCACCAGTTGCGATACCACTACCATTGACGACTAATTCTTGTTTGCCGCCAGTCAAAACTTGCTTGACTGCTACGTACTCAGCTGCGCTTACGGATGAACCAGCGTAGATGTTTTTCTTCTCGCCACCGACTTCGATGGTGACGAAAGCACCATCAGCAATCAATCTGTCGCCGATGGTGATGTTGCGCGTTGAAGCTGTAAGGTCGAGGTTGGCGCCGTTGTCGAGTTTAATCAGAGCGCCTGCGTTTTCTTGGACAACGAAACGCGAGAGCTTGTCGTTTTTGTGTTCCTGAATTCTTGCAGTTCTGTCTTCTTTGGTCTCGCGAATGCGTTGGACGGAAACCGGTTGCGTGACCATGCGTGATTCACGGGGACCACGGTCTGCTCTTCTGTCTTCACGAGCTTGTTGGCGGTCTTCTCTACGTGCTTCCCGGTTCGCTTGGCGTATAGAGCCCTTCGTCGCGCCCTTGAGGTCTCCAATTGGGTTAGTAGACGCCTGGATCTGAACGATGTTGCCGGCGCTCGCGTTGATCTGACCCGATGTCGTGGTAGTAGCGAACCCATTGCCCCCTACGATGTTGATGTTTCCACCCGTGTTGACGCCTCCACCGGGTAACGGCATGGCGTTTATGGTGGCACTAGTGTCTACCTGCGGCACCTGGATAGGCTGCGTGGTGAAGACTGGGTTCGGCAGTCCTCTACCCGGAATGCCGGCAGCGCGGTTCTCCTGGCGGAATTGTCGCCATTCTTGTCGGGTCATCTCGCCACGCATCGCCTGGTCCAGGGCTGCTGCCTGGGCGGGGAGGGCTAGGTTCGACGATACAAGGAATAAGCTTGCGGTAAACAGAGCCATCACTCTGGTGAATCTCGTGAACTGAGACACCGAGTAGGTTTCATTTTGCTTTTGCTTAGACATGTTTTTCACCGACATGGAAAATACGTGCATAGTGACGAAGCCCAGAAGACTACGTCTTCTAAGCCTGAATTGGGATTCCAAGTAACTTGAACTCGCACCAGTGATGGTTTCGCGAGCGGGATGCCGTTCAGTCCGCCCCGAACTGGCTGTCGACTGAAGTGGTTAGGACTCTAACATGGGTTTCTGAAGGAAAGATATCACCCGGTTCGTTAAGTTTATTTTGCCATTTACTTTCGGGTTACCCCTTTTAAAACCGCAGACCATACTCCCGTTTGCGAATGGATAAAAATGCGAGCTTCTTTCGGGTTCCAAAAAACTTTGTAACAGATTGTAATTCGATGGGAACAAGCATGTTAGAAATACGTAGAAGAAAGATCTTTCCCTTCCCCTATATATAGGGTGTAAATACTAAAATTGCCGAGGAGGGCTACGTAGAAACCGCATCTATGAGGGTTCCAGGGGTTGTCTCAGATTAGAGGGAAGTAATTCCATGGAATTTTTGCAGGGCTTCATTTCACTTCGTTTAAGAGAAGTCGGATGGAGTGAGCACTGGATATGGTGGCATGATGATTCAAAGCCGTTGGAGTTAAGACTGTTCATATCCTCCGATCAGATTCGATAAAAATGCCTTTCGTACTTATATTTCGTACTTATATATGGATATAGCGAATTTGCCTTTGAGCTCATTGCCTTTCTTGTAGTCTTTCTCGGAGAGTTATCACCCAGTCAGACTGACCGTAAACTTTTGTGATGCAGTGGACGCGAAAAGTTACCGCGCAAAAGTGGGGGAACGCGAAGCGGGCTTAAGTCCTCCGTCCGCGCGTTTCAGTCTAATGACAAGTCACCCAAAATTCTCTCGGAATGCCAGAGATAGTTGCCACTATATTTGATACCAAACCAGCAGTGACTTTTGGGCGAACCAACCAGGACTCTTCTACTCGAAATTTTTTCAGGCTTTCTGGCTACAGGTGTTTACCGCTGTGCGATTTCGCGAATCGCACAGCGATTGGATTTATGGTGAAGAGCGTAGTCGGTTTCACTTAAAAACGGCAGGCAATGCGCAATCGGAATAGCGCGCGAAATGGTCGAGTTATTTATCAGAGAAGACTCTCCGCGTTGTTCATGATGCGCAGCGTCTCGTTGCTTATCTCAGCGCGCATAACATCCTTAGATGTTAGGAGTTTAAAAAAGGACGTTGGGAAGAACGCAAGATCGCTGATATATAATCTGTACTCTCTCTATATCCTATTTATATTTTCGACGGTGGAGGATTTCAGATCACTATGCGCAATTCCATTTTAGGTAGTTCACTCCTGGCGGCCCTTATCGCAGTTTCTCTAACCGGTGCAGCAAATGCTCAAGGCAAATCAGCTACATCTACGACCGTAAAGATCGGTTATTTCAATCTCGCGTTGGTCAAGGCCACCACACCCGCAGGTGATTCTGAAGGTCTGAAAGCTCAAGCTGAGAAAAACCTCCGCGCCGATATCGAAACCGGACAAAAGGCAATCGAGAAAGCGAAAGCCGATAAGAAGACCGAAGAAGAAATCAAGACAATGGTCAAGCAAGTTCAAACCGAACTCGCGGCCAAGCAACAAGCTCTTGCACAACTCGTTCAAGCAGCTACCCTGCAAGACACTCAACGTCTTGTAGGCGCAGTCAACAACGTAGCAAAGAAGAAAGGTCTCGACCTGATCGTTGATGCTAACGCTGTTTACGCCGGTGGTAAAGAAGTGCTCGACAAGGGCGTCGACGTAACCTCCGAGGTAGTCGAAGCTATGGGCGGCAAAGCACCTGAAAAAGCTGCTGACAAAACGGCTGAAGCTGCTGGCAAAAAGACCGAGTAGTTCTGCCATTTGTGCGTGAAAAACACGCATGAGTGAATCCAAAAATTTGAAAGCAACGGGTATTGTGCCTGTTGCTTTCTTGTTTGTTGGCTCGTTTCACTCGGTCAGCTGAGATCGATTGTCCAAATTCGCGGGTTTGGACTATATGCGTTGCATATCTAATGAATATTCAAAGTAGTACTTTTGAGTATTCAAAGTGCTCATACAGAATATTCGCCTTGTTGTATTTGTTCAGCACTTGAAGATGCAAGTCTAGTTCCTGGTATATGCAAAATATATGCAATTAATATCTAATGGACCCCTAAAGCATAGCGGGCAGGATGGAATTCGCTGATCGTAAACCGATATCGGTATACGATCTCACAATGGCTCTAAAGCACCGCGGGCTTAGACTTTCAGCTTCTTCAGAGCTTTTCGGGCGATCTGGTGTTGCTTGCGTTCGTTAGGACCTAATTCCGATTCGCCGACTAAATCAATGATAGCCAAACCGTTCCTATATAGAGGAACGGCTCCAGGCTTACCAGAAGATTCCAGAGCTTTTGCTTCGACGATCATAAGCGCGCCGATCATGGGATCGTCCGAGCCTATTTCACGTGAGAATTTTGTGCGGAGCTCGCGTGCGAGCTGGATGGTCTTGTCGAAGCGACCGACATCAAGACACGCCACCGTCCAGGAATATTCGTTCTCGCGGTGCTCTTTAGAACTTGCCCCCTTCAGCTGTTCGCTGAGTTTGAGAAGTCGCTCCTGTTGTTTGTCCGCGGCGTCAAAATCCTTAAGATGAAGAAGCGTCAGCGTATACATCTTCAGTGTATTTAGTTCACCGTTTTTGTCTTTCATTGCTCGATAATCGGAAAGCAGCTTCCGTTGAAGCTCTTCGGCTCCTTTGAACTGGTTGAGTTTGTACAAACAGAAACTCATCCCTGTTTCTACAGCGCGGGTATTTTGTTTCTCGCTTGGTCTGGCTTTGCAGGCCGCGTATGCTTTTTCGTAGATCTTCAGAGCTTCTGCATAGCGATGCTCGATGAATTCCTTCTCTGCATTTACGCTCCATGTCTCGACTAGTGGCGAACCGGTAGTCTTGAAAGTCATGGTTGGAAACTGCTCTTGCAAAGCGCGAATCTGCTCTTCGCTAGCTGAGACAAGCACTGTTTGAATATTTAGATTCGATTTTGCAATGGTCTCGGCGTCTTTTGCCTTACAGTAAGTGACGCGAAGATCGATCGAAAGAAGGTTTGGGAGTTTTGCGGCGACAGCTATCGCACCTGGTCCAATGTCATTTCTGGACAGAAGAAGATTCTCGAGAGTCGGCAGGGCTGCAAGAGCGTCGAGACCTTTGTCGGTTATGCGCGTTTCGATCAGTGACAGGTCTTTTAGCCGCAATCCTTTCAGGTTTTTAAGAGAGTCGTCGTCAACCTCAGTCTGATCGAGCCTCAACAATTTCAGCTTTTCGAGTCTTGCGATATCCTTCAGAGTTTTGACTTTTGTGTTTGTCAGTATCAGCGTTTCAAGATTCGGAACGTTGCTCAGATGCTCGATTCCGCGATCCGAAACATCACTGTCAGATGCATTGATCTCTTTCAAACTCGTTTTCCCTGACAGCACGAGCAAATCGTCATCTTGGCACGCGTGACGCAGATCCATTCTAATTAGACCGGACTTTTTCATGTGCTGAATTAGTTTTGCGCGCTGACTTTTTGCCAAAGCTTTCTTAGAGTCGAGGTCCAAATTTTGCTCGAAGGTTGACGGTGTCGACGAAGATCTGACCTGAGGTCTCTCTGAGAGAATCGAATATACGACTGTGCACAAACCGATCAATGCGATTAAAACAACGACGGCGAGTAGCTTCCCAAAGTTTGCGGACTTGCGTTCTTTCGGAAGGTCGACACCAAAGCTTTGCGCAGGGATTTCGATACGGTAGTCGTGAGACTCAGGCAGGGGCTCGCGAGAAACATCGGTCAAACCTCTTTCAAAGTTTGCAAGCGCTTCGGAAACTTCAGCTGCTGTTTGATATCTTTCGTCCGGATTTTTGCTCAAACACTTTTCGATTATCGCGCACAGCTCGGGCGAAACGTCCGGAGCCAATTCCTGCAGCGGTAAGACGTCAGATCGCATGTGTTTATTGAGAACTTCCAGCGACGACTCACCGGAAAACGGAGGCTGACCGGCTAGCGATTCGTACATGATGCAACCGAGCGAATAAATTTCAGATCGAGCATCGTATTCTAAACCCGAAGCCTGGTCGGGGCTCATGTAGCCTGGTGTTCCGACTACGGTGCGTCCCTGGACATTTGTTCTTGCTTGAACATCTTGAGTGGTTTTTGAAAGTCCGAAATCGATCAATCGCAGATCAAATTCGCCTGTTTCTGTTTCAAGCATCAAAATATTCGATGGCTTCAAGTCTCGATGAAAAATTCCATGCTCGTGAAGATGGCTCAGGGCCTCGCAGATAGACTGAAACATTACACAGCTATCATACTGTTCGAGAAAACCGTGATCGCGGATCACTTCTTCGAGACTTCGACCGGGGAAGTATTCCATAACCATGTAAGGACGTCCGCTTGCGGAGGTTCCGAAATCGAACACCTTGATCACTTTCTCGTGACTTAGTTTTGATGCGGTTTTTGCTTCTTGCTGAAACGAGACGACTCGATCGTCAGTCAAGGCGAACAAACTTTTCAGTGCGACCTTTTTGCGCAGATGCAGGTCACGGCACAAGTAAACTTGACCGAGTGCGCCTTGTCCAAGGAGCCGGAGCGGTTTATAACGGCTGGTTGGGAACAAGGTTTCATCAATGTCTAAGGGCTGTTCGCTTGGATCGTCATCTTGATCATCGAAGGCTTTGCTTTTAAAAGTGGTGCCGGAAGTTTTTACTTTTACAGGTTGAGGATTTTCGCATTTGCAAAGATGCTCGGCGAAAATCCATTGGGTTACGCTTCCGCTTCGCCCTTCCTTCATACGTTTTCCGCAAGCTCGGCAAACAGTTATGAGTTCGCTTTCAGGTGCTCCGGTCAAATTGCATTGGCAGCAGTTTATCCACTGAGTGAGAGAACCGGACCCGCTGACATTCTTTGGCTTCTGGCAGGTTTGGCAGATGTCGCTGTTGCTCTCAGTCATTTCTTTCGCACTTCCTCGCGAGCATCTGGATTGTCGCCTTCTCTAATTTTCGAGCGAGCCGCCTGGCGTTTCTCTCGTTTTGATTCGCTGCGCTTGTTTCGAAGATCTATCAATACAGACGCTTTTCTTTTGAACTCGGCACTTTCGCGAACAAAGCCGTTTTCCTCAAGTAGTATTCCGTGTTGCGTCGTAAGAGCGATCCTGTCAAGCAATGGTAACTTTGCGGTTTTCATGCGTTCCATAGCAAGATTGCTTAGTTCCAGGGCGTGTTTTTTGTTGCCTCGAATCACTTCCAATTGGCAAAGAGCGTTATAGGTAGTAACAGCTTGTGCATTTGGAACGCCGTCCTTCCACAATTGAGGGTCGGCTTTAATTCTTGAGGCTACGAAACTGAACTTTTTGTCGGCGAGATCAAATTTCTTCAGGCGCAGGTAGCAGTCACCTACCTGGAGCAGGGTGGAGGAATATTCCAGGGAATTCAGACCCTTCTTACGTTTATAAACCGAGGCCAGTTTGTCAAAGGTTGTGATCGCGCGCTCGACCTGACCGGCTTCGCGTAAGGCTCCGCCGAGAGACAAAGTTTGACTGAGTGCCCAATCCGTCTCTAGACCGTTGGCGATTTCCTCGCATTTTATTGCTTGTTCGAGGGCTTGCGCGCTCTCCGCATAGCGCTTCAATCTAGCCAGGCTTGTAGCTTTCAAAGAATAGACATCTCGCAACCACACGGGATTATTCATGTGCTTCGCAATCGCGATCGCTTTGTTCACATAAGTCAGCGCATTTTCTTCTTCTCTGATTTGCGAGTAAAGCGACGCAACGCTTGCGTACAGGGTTGAAACCCTTTCGTCATCGACTTCTCCGAAGCGTTTCCTCATGAGCTCAAGCAACTGTTTGGTCTTCGCCATTTGGAGAGGGATATCGCCACTCGCCTGTGCTTTATCGATCTCCTGTTTAAATGTGGTCTCAAGACTGGGTGTGTCTCCAAATCCCACGCTCGGAAATTCGACTCTCAGTCGTTCAACATCAGATGGGCTGATCTTGGGGCAGTTTTTAAACTCGGCAGCGAACATCAGTGGACCGCGCAAGATTTTCTTCGCCGCAGCTAGATCGATTTCAGTACCATTTAGAATCATCCGTCCGCGCCATTGCAATTCAGCGAGATAATCTGCGGCTTTAGACGTTATCGGCGTGCGGGTCAGATCCAGGTCGTTGAGTTTCGGCTGGATCTTCACGAGCCTCGCGACGCCCTTATCGGTAATTTTGGTATCGTTTAGTTTCAGGGTACGCAGTTCGGTAAGTGGTCGAAGTTGCTCGAGCGAACTATCTGTAATTTGTGTAGCTTTGAGATCGAGAATTGTCAGTTTCTTACACGATCCTACGTCTGTTAGTTTTGAAACTTCGGTCGCGCTCAGATCGACGGCCTCAAGATTTGGAATTTTCGCAAGCAAAGGGAAAACGCGATCGTCAAAGTCGGTCTCGATCAGTTCCAGCTTCTTGAGAAATTGATTGTTCGCGAGTTGTCTCAAGTGCTCGTCCGTGCAATTACCGCTGAGGTGGAGAGTTGTCCTTTCCTTATCCGCCAGCTGTTTGTCTGTATGGTTTAGCGCGAAATCATCGACAGTTTCTATAAACCAGCGGTCTGGCAAGTGTCCTGGAACAGGCGCCAGCTGTTCTTGACTAGAGATATGATGCATGGCAGCGGCGATTGCCAGACCGGCAAAAATCAAAATAATCACCGATGAGAAGATAAGCGCCCTGCGGTCGAAGCGCGGACTCTTACTCTTCTTGGGCTCATCGTCTTGCGTTTTTGCTGGGTCACTTTGCGCTGTCTCTTCAACTTTTCGATCCAACGAATCTTGCAGTTCGACAAGAGCAGGTACGACGGTAGTTTCGATATCAGGGCGTTGCAGAGGATCCTTTGACAACAGACCTTCCATAATGGCGGCGAAATTTGCCGTGATAGGGTGATTGCTATCCACGTTCAATTTCGGCGGGGGAGATTGGATGTGTTGAGTGATTGTTTCTAGAACTGTTTCTGACTGAAACGGCGGTTCGCCTGTCAAGCAGTGCCACATAACGCAGCCCAGGGCGTAGTTGTCCGATCTTGTCGTCACTTCGAGCCCCTGACCTTGTTCTGGGCTCATGTAGAACGGGCTGCCAACGAGATTTCCGGTCGGCGTTAATTTACCGGCTTCGTCGGGCCGCTCGTCCAATAACTTAGCGATGCCGAAATCGAGCACTTTGACTTTCCAACTTCCGTTGGGTCTTTCTGAGATAGCAATATTGCCCGGCTTTATATCGCGGTGAACAATCGATTGTTTATGTGCATGAATAAGGGCATCGCAAACCTGAAAAAAGACTTCGAGGAACTCGGGTATCGTTAACGTCCTTTTTCTCTTCAAAAGTTGTTCGAGCGATTCGCCTTCAACAAATTCCATGCTGAGAAATGGGATGTCGTTATACAGACCAAAGTCATTTATCTTGGCGATGTTTTGATGATTCATTTTGCTCGCCAGCTTCGCTTCGCTCTGGAAGCGAACGAGGTCGCGCTCATTGCGTGCGTCCGAAAGCATGACTTTGAGAGCGACTTCGGTGTCGAGTATCGTGTCTACGGCTCGGTAAACTCGGCCTTTTGCACCAGAGGCGATCGGTTCCAAAATTCGAAAGCGCTCGAAAACGATCGCGCCAATGGCGAAATCGTTCAGGTCTCTCGGTCTGGATTCTGTCATTTTTGTGATTGCTTTGGTTTTGTGGGAGTCGTTTCGGACGGTGGGTTTATACTTCGTTCGAGTTTGGCGGCTTGGACTTTAAATTCTGCCGCTTCCTTGTCGCGATGGAGTTGTTTCAAGATGGAAGCGCGTTGTCTGAAGAGAATAAATAGTTGGTCTTTATTTGGATTCTCGACTGAAGTGACAACATCAATTGCTTCGGTGTTGAGTTTGAGAGCGTCGTCCAATTTTAATTCGTCGTGCAGAATTTGAACTTGCGCGGCGGCTGCAACGAAGAATAGTTGGCGAACTTCAGTGTTTGGATTTATTCGCAGTTGTTTTCGACTGAGTTCAATGGACTGTTTTATCAGTCTTCTGGCGTCGTCGATGCGCCCCTGGGCTCGATAAATCTCGGCGCGGCGAACGAGCGGAATGATTTGGTACTGACCATCTTCGCGTCTGCGTTTGTGAGTGGCGATTTGCGAAGCTTCCAGATAATACGATTCGGCCTTTGTGTAATTTTTGATGCTCGCATAGAGGTCACCCAGTGCGATCGCCGAATAGAAGGTGTCCACCGCATTCTGGCCGAATCGGTCTCTGAAAATACGATGCAATGCTGCAGCATACTTAATACTACCAGCGGTATCATGATGGCGTTGGGCGAGTTTTTTAGCGCTATCGTACAAAACAATCGCAGACGTTTCCACACCTTGGGACTCGGCGGTTGTCGCATAAGATTCGAGCATTCGCAGTGCTTGTTGCCAATCGCCAAGTTTTTCATAGCAATCAGCTATTCGTCCCTGGTAATTGACGATTCGAATTTTTCCGCTTCCATTCTGCAGGCGAATGCAGCGTTTATACAGGCTGAGCGCGTCCTTGAAGTTCCCATCTTTGTATAGTTCTTCAGCCTTTAATTCTACTCCGTTCAGATTGCGCATACTTGCTGAAGGATCGAAGTCCACCTTGGGGAATTCGCGAGTGAGTTTTGCGACTTCCGCTACATCGAACTTAGGGCTGTCCGCTGTGTCGACGGCCATAACGTGTTTTAGACCGGAGACAAGCTTGCGCACACCACCAGGGGTGATGGCACTGTTTCCAATGTTGATGTAAGCCAAATGCTTTTGTCTAAGCAGGTCCGGTATACATGCATCAGTCAAGGACTGACCGCCGAAACTGACATCTGTCAGTCTGGGAAGTTCCGGAAGGTTAGCGAGAAACTTGTCCGTGATATCTGTCTTGCATATTCGCAGCCAGAAAAGCTTGTTGAGTCCCTTGAGATTTTTTGCAGATCCGTCTGTAATGGCCGTGCGGTTCAAGGAAAGCAATTCAAGATTCGCGCATTGATTCACACCAGCTAAAGTTTCAACGCCTGTACCGTCCAGTTCGATACGCTTAAGGTTAGGAAGCGTTGCAAATGATTTGAAACATTTGTCGCTTAAGCTCAAGCTGTCCGAAACCGCGATCTCCTGTATGTTGTTGTTGCCTTCGAGAACTTTCAAGTCTTCGTCGGTGCAGGAGTACGGGAGCTTGACTTTGGTAGTCTTATTTTGAACTGCGCTCTCGGCGACTCGCTTCCCATCTGACAGATCAGCCGTTAACCCGTCCGTCATTTGATTTGCATCTATCGAATCCGGCAGGTAGGAGATTCGCGGAGACTCTGGTGGTTTCAACAGGGATTTCACGCCCCAGATTGCAAACGAGACGAGCACGAGACCGGCAACAATTCCGAATACCGTTAACTTTGAAATTGAATTGTTGGGTGCGTGATAGTTCTGAAACTCCCTGGACAGTTCTTTTGATATCGTCGAATTCCCCTCAATGAATTCGCCGTTGAAACGGATTTGCGAAGTGGAGGCACGGCTCGACAGTATACTGCCTGCGGTGTCACGTGGGGCGTCACTCACACAGAGTTTCAATTCTGCCAGCAACTCGCTCATTGTTGCATAGCGAGCATCGCGCTTTTTGCTCAGGCATCGCTCGATGACTTCGTTTAAACGATCCGATAATTCCGGAGTGAGTCGCTGTGGCGGAATAAGTTTTTCGTTAGCGTGCTTGTTTAAAACGTCCAGCGCAGTTTCTCCGAGAAAGGGCGGTCTGCCGGTAATGACCTCATACATCAGGCAGCCCATGGAGTACACTTCGGACCTCGCGTCGTATTTCTGACCAGCGACCTGGTCAGGGCTCATGTAGGCAGGTGTGCCGACAACAGTTCGTCCCTGAACAACCGTCTTCGACTGAATATCCTGGCTAGTTTTCGACAAATTAAAATCAATCAGACGCACGCTCAGTTGCTTCTGGTCGTTTGAGCCAATGAGAATGTTCGACGGTTTCAGATCCCGATGAAAGACACCATTCTCGTGCAAACACGCAAGCGCATCGGTTATCATCACGAACAAATCGAGAGCGTCTCGCTCTGGCAAGCGGCCCTCTGCGGCAAGAATATCTTCGAGGCTTTGACTGGGAAAATATTCCATGACCATAAATGGTCTGCCACCGTCAGTGACACCAAAGTCCAAGATTTGAATTATGCTTTCGTGCCCTAAGCGACTGGCGATTCGCGCCTCATTTTGAAAAGACACCACTCTATCATCAGTCACGGACAGCAGCGTTTTAACAGCTACCGTCTTGCCCAGGTGCTTATCCATGCAAAGATATACGCGACCCAGCGCGCCCTGACCGAGTAACTCCAGCGGTTTATAGCGATCCGTGGGGACAGATGATGAATCAATGTCGAGCGCAGCAGAGTTCTCGCCGTTCATTCCAAATTGACTCTCCCAATCACAGCTTTCAATCGGAGGACGAACACTCAGGCTAAAGGTCAGACCCTTGCAGCTATAAAACCGAATAGACTTATTGGACGCCCAGGCCGCTTGATGCGCAATATGGTTGTTCCCCGCTAGTGTGTCTGGCTACTCGCGACACGTATTAAAGCTCATGAGCTTAAACCGCAAGAGCCTGAAAACAGGTCCTTGAAATGACTTGAAGGTGGAACCACCCGGACCCGGGCTATTGGGAGATCGTAAACCGATATCGGTTTGCGATCTCCAATGGAGCGCAAACCGATATCGGTTTGCGATCTCCAATGGAGCGCAAAGCTTGTCACGGCAGGGCTTTCAGGACTCGTGCGCCAGACCTATTAAATCCCAGGGCAGTTTTAAGCGGTTCGCAGAACTTTCGCAAAGCCCGTCTGTATCTTCTTTCCAATTGCGCTGTTGGAATGGGACGGTATACAACGGAAGTAGATGCATTAGCCTTAGTAGTTATCTCGAATCCTCCCTCACTCTCACAAAAGTGAGCCCAGGCAGTGCGATAAGGAAAGTTGGAGGTTATATGGACGGAAAGAACCCCGCCGGACTTTTTTGTGCTCTGGCGAACCGGTTACTGGAATTTTGCGGTCTGTGCCCAAATCGCGATTCTGAGCGAAAACGCCTGGCTAGTCTAGCCCGACCGAATCACGAGGACGGCTCGCAAGAGATCGGTCCGCATACGGTTGCGGTACCGACCTCTCAAGATGTCCGTGCGGCATTCGGACACGATAAAGACAATTTCTTGAGGGGCGAGTTGATACATGGAAAACGTGACGAGGTGGCTCGTCACAGTCAAGAAATCGTGACTAATTGGTTGCATCAAGGGGAGTGTTTGGGTTGCAAATCCAATGGAAGCTTTCGCGACCACGATTGCGGCAAGAATAGCCAGTGGGATGCCGAAGTGGCTTACGAGCAGAAAGAATCGAGGCTTGTGGATTTTAGCGAAATAGGGCTTGGCATGAGCCGAGACAATCTGACGCAGTTTGTATATCAATCCAGCAACGACGGAAAGCCTGTACCGCGCGCGAACGAACATGCCTCGAAGAAAACTGTGCAAGACATACCAGCAATGCAGTTCAATTTCGATAGGGTGGAATCGATCCAGGCAGACGCGACAAACCGCCAGGCAAGGACGCATCAGCCATAGGTGGGGCTGATGCTGCCGGCGGTCCTGCCTCTGGATTCGCTAAACAGGGTAGTTCCTAAACCGATATCGGTATGGGAGTAGATGAAATTCGTAGACCGATATCGGTTTGAGAAAATTGGTGATCGTAGACCGATATCGGTTTACGATCGTCGTGAAGACTGAAACTTTTTGACTGCACAGCCGAAAGATTTGAGCCGGGAATTTGGACGGTCTTTTTGAGATCGTAAATCGATATCGGTTTATGATGTCGGTGAACTTGGGGTGAATTTGGGAGTGATTCTATAAAGAGATGATGAGTCTTCACGAACGGACTTTTGGCAATAAGGTTGTGGCACAATAAGTCGATGTAGGACCATTTTCGTCAAGTCTTCTTTGAAGAAGGAATCATGAAATTAGAGTTGCGGGGCGTCTCCAAAAAGTACAGCGATCACGATGTGAATGCGCTGAGGGATGTGTCGCTTGCGCTTAACGGCGGGGATTTCGTCGCAATCTGTGGTCCGAGTGGGTGTGGAAAGAGCACTTTATTGAATATTGTCGGTTTGATTGATAAGCCGAGTAGCGGCTCCGTAATACTTGATGGTGAGGAACTCAATTCGCTTGATGACGAGAAGCTCACGGTTTTGCGTGGCAAAAGAATTGGTTTTGTTTTTCAGTTTTTCAATTTGCTGTCGACGCTTACGATCGAAGAGAATGTCGCGTTGCCACTCGAGTTATCGGGGCAGACAAAAGAGGCAGACATCAGAAAGAAGGTCGGTGACCTGTTAGAAAGAGTAGGGATCGCGAAGCGAGCAAAGTTTTATCCTTCGCAATTGTCGGGGGGCGAGATGCAACGTGCTGCGATTGCCAGAGCGGTCATCCACGCTCCGCAGATCCTGGTCGCGGATGAGCCCACTGGAAATTTGGACAGTGAGAGCGGTAAGGTGATCCTCGAACTATTGAAGCAGTTAAACGAGAGTGACAATCAAACGATCGTCATGGCTACACACAGTGCGGAAGCGGCTTCATATGCGTCCAGACGAGTTGATATGCGTGATGGTCGAATCGTAGTGGATCAAGCTAGTGAACTAAGAGTATCTGCCGGAGAAGGATGATGAATCTTTCGGCGAAGTTATTTTTTTCGTTTATCGTACGTGATCTGCTTAAGAATTGGGTGCGGACGGCAATCACCGTAGGTGGTATCGCGCTTGGTGTCAGTGTATTTCTTGCGATTACACTGGCGAACGAAACGGCGTTGGGCAAGTTCAAAGAGACAGTTGATGTGATCTCCGGGAAAGCAAACCTGGAGGTTCGTTCGCAATCGGGACGGTATATATCGGCTTCGTATATGCGAGACCTTGACTGGCTTCAGCAATTAGGCGTACGAATGGCGCCGATGATTCAGGAAACTGTCGTATTCGGAACAGAAGGACAGGATCCCGTGCAGTTAGTCGGCGTAGATGTGCTTGCCGACCCGGACTTCTTTGCTGGTGGTGTCGGTACCAACGAGTCATACGATATGTTTGCGCCGGACTCGGCGCTGGTTGGTTGGAGACTGGCGGAAAAATACAAGCTCAAAGTCGGCTCGACGTTTGATTTGTACGTGAATGATCGGGCTCGGCAGTTTAAGGTGGCTGGGTTATTGGAAAAGGGCGGACTCGGTGGCGCATTCAGTGGCAATGTAGTGGCAACTGACATTGAAAACGCGCAAGCGGCACTGGATAGCGAAGGGAAAGTTTCAGAGATAGAATTGATAGTTCCGGAGGCGATAGTCGAACAAGTCAAACTTGACTTGGAAAGTTCGTTGCCACCGTCTGTGGTGGTGGACCGTCCGGAAGCACGCGGCAACAACGTCGAGAAAATGACGCGTTCGTTTCAATATAACTTGACGGCGCTAGCGTTCATCGCGCTCATTGTTGGGATGTTTCTGATCTACAACACGATCACAATTTCAGTGATTCGACGTCGCGGTGAAATTGGAACGTTGCGTGCTCTGGGACTCCGCCGCGGCCAGGTCAGTGTTCTTTTCCTTTGCGAGGCTGCCGCCTTTGGTATTGTAGGCAGTGCCCTTGGTGTCCTGGCGGGGCTTGGATTCTCAGATGGCGCTCTCACTGCGATTGCCGGCACGATGGAACATTTTTATTTCCAGCATCCATTCGGTTCAACAAGCGCGGATCCGTGGACACTTACCAGAGCGTTTTTAATCGGTTTCGTCATAACGGTGCTTGCTGCTATTCCGCCGGTGTGGGAATCAACCACCGTGCAGCCGGCCGAAGCGGTCCGCAGAAGCTCTTACGAATCGAAAGTGCTCGGGTCTGCACTAAAATTATCGCTTATCGGTACAGGCTTATTTCTGGTGGCGGCGCTGTCCGCTCAGGCTCCGCCAATAGCCGGCTTCCCGTTTATGGGATATGTTTCTGCATTATGTACAATCCTCGGCACCGCATTTTGCACACCAATAATAGTAAGAGCGGCGTTTTCAAAGTTGGGCTCGTCTACTCTTCTCAAGAAGGTCGCCGGCACGGAAGGTTTGCTAGCCGCGCGTGCTCTTTATGGCGCGAGCGGTCGCACGTCGCTCGCGGTGGCGAGTTTGATGATCGGAATTTCAATGATGATCAGTCTGGCAATTATGATTTCGAGTTTCAGAAGCACCGTGGTCGCGTGGGTCGATCAAACGCTAAAAGCGGATATCTGGATTCAGTCGGCATCACGTGAGCGAGGAAGCAGGCAGTCGCGGCTCGATCAATCCGTTATGAACGATATCAAGGTTTTACCTTCCGTCGCGGCTGTAGATGTTTTTGTAGAACAGCGAATGCAATACAAGGGTGAACCATCTATAGTGGCCGGAGGAGACTTCGATGTTTTGCGGCGTTTCGGTTCCTTACGGGTGACGTCTGCGGAAACGCCGGAACAAGTTTTTGCTCGCATGGGTGATGATGGCTGTTTCGTATCTGAAGCATTCGCAATCAGGAAGAATGTAAAAACAGGAGATGTAATCGAGTTGCCGACCGATAGAGGAATCGTGAGCCTCAAAATCGGTGCTATCTATTACGATTACTCGAGCGACCTGGGACATGTAGTTATCGATCGCGCGCTCTATGAAAAGCTTTTCGACGACCATTCGCTTACCAGTATCGCGGTTTATTTGAAACCGGACGCCGACCTCGAAGCCACTCGCACTCAGATATCTGACGCGGTAGCGGGGAAATCGCTCATCTCGATGCGCAGTACGAGGGAGTTGCGCAAAGAGGCGATGCGAGTTTTCGATCGCACATTTGCGGTCACTTACGCGCTTCATACGATTGCCGTCTCAGTTGCACTGCTATCCGTTATGAACGCTCTTCTGGCGCTTTCTTTCGAGTCGCGAAGAGACTTCGGAATTCTTCGTTATCTGGGAGCGCAACGTATCCAGATTGAAAAGATCGTACTCGGTCAGTCGTTCTTTCTTGGTTGCCTCGGGAATATAACCGGTCTGGGAGTGGGTGCGATCCTGTCGTTGCTTCTGGTCAACGTTATAAACCGGCAATCGTTCGGATGGACGGTTCAACTTGCCGTCCCATGGGATTTTATTCTTCAATCCGGCTTGCTGGTTATAGTGGCAGCGCTCGCGGCCGGCTACATACCGGCAAGGCAAGCGGCGAAAACTCTGGCACCGGAAGTGGTGCGCGATGAATGACGACAGCGAGGCGAAGTTGACGAGAACAGGGTTATACGGCAAATGAACGAAAGCAAGGTTTATCTGGCGCCGGAAGTAAGAGAACGAAAGCGTGGTTTATATGGTGCCGGAAGTGATGGAAACGAAAGCATGAAATATAAGGAGCCGGAAGTGATGGGAACGAAAGCATGAAATATATGGAGTCGGAAGTGATAAAAACTAAAGCACGCATTGTGCGGAGCCGCGAGGTTCGCATTAGTAGCAGTTCCGTAGCGTCCTGCATGCTGGTGTTTCTAGTTTCGCTCTTTGCGATTTCTCCGGCAGCAACCGCGAAGGAGTATAAACAGGCTCTGCCTGGCTATCAGTATCAGTTTCCGCGCGATCATGGTTCTCACGAAGATTTCAAGACGGAATGGTGGTATTACACGGGGCACATGCAGACCGAAAGCAACAAGAAGTTTGGTTATGAGCTCACATTTTTCAGACACGGAATAGAGCACGATTCGTCTCTAAAAACGAAGGAAGATAGGAACGTTTACCTTGCCCATTTCGCTCTCACTGATGAAACCGGCGGGAAGTTCAAGTACTTCGAGAAGTTGAGCAGGAGCGGCTTGCCGGTGGCTTTCGCTCGTTCGGACATTCTGTCCGTTCAAAATCAGGGGTGGTCAGTTGAGCAACTTGGAGACCGATTTGTGTTGCGCGCTGATGGTGATAAATCCGGAATCAGATTGTTGCTCTCTCCTGCAAAGAAGCCGATTATTCACGGCAAAGATGGCGTTAGTCAGAAGGCCTCCTGCAAAGGGTGTGCGTCGCACTATTACTCTCTGACACGGCTGAAAACCGAAGGGCTGGTCTACGTAGACGGAAAGCCGGAGCGCATCACATCCGGTTGGTCCTGGATGGATCATGAATTCGGCTCGAATCAACTGACGGCGGAGCAAATCGGTTGGGACTGGTTTAGCGTGCAGTTGGAAAACAACACGGAACTGATGTTGTATGTAATGCGCAGGCGCGATGGCTCTCTCGACAAAAATTCCAGTGGTACTATCATCGGTGCGGATGGCAGAGCGATTCACCTGGCCAAAGACGATTTCAAAATTTCCTCGACATCGAAGTGGACCAGTCCAAACAGCAATGGCGTTTATCCCATGGGCTGGACGGTCGAAGTTCCTAATCACCAGATCAAGCTGAACGTCAATCCGGTTTTAAAAGACCAGGAACTGTTGACAAAACGGTCGACCGGCGTGACCTACTGGGAGGGGGCGGCGGAAGTTTCCGGGACAGTTGAGGGCAAGGCGGTCAAAGGTGAAAGCTACGTTGAGATGACAGGTTACGCTGAAGCGTTCAAGAAGAAGATTTAGCGGTACAATAAACGCAACGTCGCGGCTTGAGTGCTGGAACGGATGCTTTTAATGCAACCAGGTTTCAACGCATGATGATCGTTTTATCGAGCCGCCTGGCGTTTCGAAACCAGTTTCAGCACATCGGCATGGAACCTGCCGAGTGGAGATAAGTTAAGTTATGGTCGAAATATTTGATCCGATCGGGGCAATTTATAAAGCGGTCGGCGATGACAAGCCGTTTTTCGATCTCGTCGACGAATTTTACAAGGGAGTCGAGAACGATTTGATCTTGAGACCTATGTACCCTGAAGATTTGACGGATGCGAAGAGAAAGCTGGCGCTGTTTATGATACAGAGAACCGGTGGTCGCACCACATATAGTGATGAGCGTGGTCATCCACGCATGCGGCAAAGACACATGCCGTTCTCTATAGGGCTGAACGAGCGTAATGCCTGGATGAAAAACATGATGGTGGCGCTCGATAAAGTTCCTGAGCTGGCTCCGCATAAAGAGACGCTAACTGAGTTTTTCGAATCGTTCTCGACTTTCATGATCAATAAACAGCCTTAGATTGGCAGCGCAAGTTGTCGGGTAGAACTTACTGGTAGTGGCAGCTGGCGGTAAGAGTTCATGGCAATTCCGAAGGATATCAGCGAGCATTTGCATTCAGCTCTGACGGTGCGTCATACTGAATATGGTGGCGCGATTTTCGATCGAACTCAAAAGTATCGCTATTTGTTGTGGAGGAAACTGGCTGGCGAAAACGTTCTTGAAGGAATTTCCGGTGGTCGGTCCAACGCCGGGAGCGAGGCTTGCCGTAAGGTTTCTGACCGAATTTTGCTGGTGATGCTGAACCCGAATACGGCAGACGAGAGTCACAACGATCCGACGATTCGGCGGTGCATCGGATTTGCGAATTCATGGGGATACACGCAGGTTGAAGTTGTAAATCTGTTTGCGTACCGAGCCAAAGAGCCGCAGATGCTCAAAGGCGTAAGGAAACCGGTTGGAAGTTACAACGATGAAATCATACGGCAACGGGCTATCCATGCCGATCTTCGCATGATCGCATGGGGAAATCACGGGAAACTGATGGAACGTGATGCGGCGGTTTTGGAACTGCTTGCGGAATTCGGACCAGTCTACTGCCTGGGCACCACTAACTCCGGCGCGCCAAAGCACCCGCTGTATATAAAATCTGATGTGAAACCGCTCGCATTTCACTGAGGCGAGCTGAAACCGCGCGTTTCGCTAAAGCAGTTTCGATCGGCTCAGCGTCGACAGTTTGCGATGAGCGGTTTAATCCACAATCGATTCTGTGCGCCTCTATTTTTCGTCGACCTCTTCAACGGTCACGGCATCAATTCCAGGTCCGGGCAATGCCTTCATCTCGTTCTCTCGCACTTCAATGAGCTTGGGCGAATCCTTTTGTTCCAGAACTTTCATCTTGAGTTTCAACAGTTCCGAGTCCAGATCAGAAGTAGCATCGAGCTCCTTGAGCTTGTCTTCAAGCGCCTTATCACCGCCAGCTCGCAAGTCGGCTATTGCTTCGTTTCGCAATTCGGTGGCTCTAATCTTGTCTTCGATTTTATCCAGGCTCGATGAGCCTCCGCTGCTGGAGAGCAGATCGTTTACCTTCGCAGTGGCGGTACTCGCATTGGCTCGGGCGATAATATCTTTCTTCTTGGTCGCGAAGTCGCGAAGCTTTTGCTCTTGCTCATTGTTTCTCTCGCGCAGCGCCTTGGTCGCAGATTTCTGCGCGTCAAGCTGAGTCTTCAGGTGCGCCAGCCCTTGTTCGGCTTCCTGGCGTTTCTGCAAGCATTGTTTCGCCAGGTCTTCGTCGCCTTTGGTGATTGCAAGTTCGGCGCGTTTTTGCCAGGTGGCGACATCTTCGGAGTCTTTCTGAATCTTCTGTTCCAGAGCCTTTTCAGCGGTAATCGCCGTGATCAATGCTTCTTTGAGCTGTTTCGCGGACGATTCGAGTTCCATTTGATGTTGCTCGGCAAGAATTTCCGGCGTTTCAACCTTGCTGATTCCCTGATTAAGGAGACCCTTAATCACATTCATTAATCGTCCAAACATCTAAGACTGCTCCTGTTCTTCGATTCCTGCTCTCGTGATTCCTGGCTGCCATGAGCCACAATTTCTGGGCATTTAAGCATGATATCAGGCTTAAAACGCGATTTCCTACTTGCTTTTCGGTTGACTCTTGGTCTCCTCGAAGCTTTTGCCGGTCTTCTGGCATTTTTTTACCAGGGCAATCGCTTTGTCTTGCTTGAGTTCGCCAAGTTGGATCAAATGCTGCGCGGTTTTTGCGGCGATCAATGTATTGTTGTCAATTCTTCCGAGCAGTATCAATATTCTGCCCAGATCGCCGCCGTTCAACTGTTGAAAATGCCGGGCGTTGTTCAAATCTTCCTCTGTCAGGATTCCGCTCAAGTTGAGGAGCTTGAGGACGTTCCAGTTAAACGACTTAAAAACTTGCGGATTCGAAATCGTGCCGACGGCGAGAGTCGCAGCTGGACTCATCTTTTCGATTGCCGGCGCGGGCGGTTTAACTTTTGGAATTTCAAAAGAACCCGATGATGTCTCGTCAAACGGTTGAGCTCTCAGACTTTCCCACGGTAAAACCGAAAAATTCGTCGCTGTTCCCTCATCGGCGCCGCGAAATCTGCCGTCTAAGAGGTCTATTTTGAGCTTGTAGGCGTTTGCGTATCGATCGGCTGGATTCTTGGCCAGGGTCCTGAAAATTAGCTGTTCAAGCCATTTAGGAATGGATGCTTCCGGTACGATTTTAGAGAATGGGGGCGGCATTTCGTGCACCTGCATGTGCATGATGCGAAGCGAATTGCCTGCCCGAAAGGCACGCACGCCGGTGATCGCCTCGTACATCACACATCCGAGCGAATAGAGATCGCTGCGAATGTCGATTTCGTTGCCTTCACACTGTTCAGGGCTCATATAACAGGGGCTGCCGATAAACTCACCGAGCACCGTAAGCTCTTGAGTGCCGCCGGAATCGTCGATTAGCTTGGCGACACCAAAATCCACGAGCTTGACGTTCTCACGGCCGCGGCTTGTCGGGCTGAACATAATGTTGCTCGGTTTGATGTCGCGGTGCACGATTCCGAGTTCATGGGCATGAGACAGAGCACTGAGGACTTGTGCGAATGTAGTGATGAATCGTGCCAGCGTCAACGTGCCTGATTTCATCAGGATATCAGCCAGACTCTCACCTTGCAGATACTCCATAACCATGTAGGGAAGACCATCCGGCGTGGCGGAGAATTCGTGAACCTGGACGATATGCGGATGATTGAGCATAAGAGACGCGCGCCCCTCGCGCACGAATCGCCGCCGCACCGCGACGTCCGATAACAGAGAATTTTGCAGAACCTTGAGTGCTTTGGTGCTGTCGGTTTCGGTGTCAAAAATCCGATAAACACAGCCCATGCCTCCTATCCCGAGCAGGGCTTCGATAATATATCGGTCGGCAAAGCGCGAGCCGAGCTTGAGCACCGACGCCTGGTCGGCGTCGTAGAACTCCTCGGATGGGTCAAATTCGTAGTCTTCCTCTTTCCCGGACATCAAAGCCGCTGTAGTCAGTAAACGGTCGCGTCTGTGGTTCTATATAATCTCTACCATAGTTTCAAGCGAAATCTTACATGACCAGATGCACTTTCGTGACTTACAGTGGCTTGCCGGATCTCGATCCGGACGACCGGCGCGTGCTCGATATCTTGCGCGAGCGCGGTTTTGACTGCCAGGCAGCGGTCTGGGACGCGCCTGACGTTGATTGGTCGAGCGCAGGTGTGGTCGTGGTGCGCTCGACCTGGGATTACAACTTGAAGTATGGCAAGTTCATGGAGTGGGTCGATCACGTTTCGCAAGTCGCTCAGCTGTTTAACCGCCCCAATTACATTCGTTGGAATTCGCATAAGGGCTATTTGCGCGATTTGAGCGAGGCGGGAATTGCGATTGTGCCAACCCACTGGTTCGAACGCGGCACGGAAGTAGATGTTGAAACTGAGTTGCGCAAACTACTGGATGAGGACCATTCCGGCAAGATAATCGTGAAACCGGCAATCGGGCTTGCTACAAGCGGAGTGATGCTGGTTGAGGACGCGAACTTCTCGGATGCTGTCAGTCATGTGCGGAAGCTACTGGAAGAATTCGACGTAATGATCCAGCCTTTTATGACTTCAGTGCGCGATCCCGGTGAGCGCGCCTTGACTTTCGTAAATGGTCGATATTGTCACGCCGCTCAAAAGGCACCGTTTCAGAAACTGGCTGCAGCCGGTCACGCTGGAGAGAAACCGGTGGAGGCGACGGTTCGAGAGCTGGAGTTGGCAGAGAACGTTATGGGCGTGCTCGGCGAACTGGTTGGCAAGTATGATAGTGCTGGCAATTTATCGGATGACGCTCCATTCCTTCCGCCGCCACTCTATGCTCGCGTTGATATCGTCCGTGGTGACAACGGCGAGCCGCTGCTGATCGAGTTGGAACTCGTCGAACCCTCGCTGTTCATGGGGTTTTATCCATTAACTGCCGACTTCTTCGCCGATGCGATCGAGAATTTGTTGAAACGTTACGATCGACTTGAGCTGGCGCAGAGCTAGCTGATTGAAACCGTTGATCTGGCAGCTGGAACGACGGCCGCTGTGAGCGGGAGCCAGGAAGCGCCCTCTTTTCCAACGACAAGGCGCGCATTGAAACGCCCGTCGTTCCTCGCTGGATAATCAGAGCGCCAGTGAGCACCTCGCGATTCTTCTCTGAGCAATGCGGATTTTGCGATTAGAAGCCCGAGCGTGAACGGCACCGTCTGCGGTGCATCCCGATATGTGTTGATCAACGTCGTCAAACCTGATTCGCTTCTAACGAGACCGGCGGCGCCGAAGAGATCTCGGCGAAACGATTCCGCCAGTTTAGCTGGTGATTTACCGGACCAAGCACCGATGGAACCCGCGAGATTAAGGTAGAGTGAATCAGGGTCCGTGCTCTGATTGCGATACTCCAGAGGTCTGGTGGAAAGATTTAGCGATGCTCTAATTTCCTTTTCAAAACCTTTTGCAAGGAGTTGCGCAAGTTTCAATGCCATCACGCCGCCCTCTAGCAGGGAGTTGCTGGCCAGCCGGTTTGCTCCATGGAGACCGGTGCTTGCGCATTCGCCTATTGCAAACAAGCCGGATAGCGTAGTACGCCCGATTTCATCAGTCAGAATTCCGCCCATGAAGTAGTGCGCGGCTGGAGATACTGGAACGCTTTCAACCAGTGGGTCTATGCCGAAGGTTCTCAGTTTCGCCACGATGTTGGGGAACTGTTCCAGAAGTTTCTCGGCGCCTATCGGACGCATGTCTAGCCAGGCGCAATCGGTTTTCTCCTCGATCATGTTTGAGAAGATTGCGCGTGAAACGATGTCGCGTGTTGCAAGTTCTCCGGAGGGATGATATTTGCGCATAAATCGATCGGCGTTCTTGTTTAAAAGAACCGCTCCGGCGCCTCGTGCGGCTTCAGAGATGAGAAAAGCGGGCGTGCCAGGGAGGTGCAGAGCTGTAGGGTGGAATTGCACGAATTCGAGGTCTGCCAGATGCGCGCCGGCCCGGAAAGCGGCAGCGATACCGTCGCCGGTGGCAGTGCTCGGGTTAGTTGTTCGAGAGTAGATTTGTCCTAAACCGCCGGTCGCAAGAACGATGATGTCACCTTCAATAACGATATCGCCTTCACTGGCACATCCGCTTTCGGCGTGGTCGGCTGATGAGGTTCGGAGAGCAGGAGCGTTGAATTGATTGAGCGTGCCACCAATGGCGGTGCCACCAGTTGCGGTGCCCGGAGCCGGGGTGACACCGGCAGCGATGCCACCAGTCGAGGTTCTACCAGTCGCGGTTTCACCTGTAGCGATGCGACCAAATGCGGCGCCCACAGTAGCGGCGCCACTAGTAGCGGCGCACACAGCCGTAGGACCCACAGTTATGGCGCACGAAGCGATTATGCCGCAGACGCGATCGTTTTCTACCAGTATCTCTTTGAGCAAGCAGTTTTCGACAACCTTGACTCTCTTGCGTTGTTTTACTGCGGAAATCAGAGCATCCACGATCGCTCGACCGGTTGCATCCGCGCTATGCAAAACGCGCGCTAGACGGTGCCCACCTTCAAGTGCAAGTGAGCCCGCGTCGAAATGGACACCGTGGAGGGCGAGACTGTTTACGAGTTTGGCACCATCGGCGATGATTCGTTCGGCAACGATTGGATCTGTCAAACCGTCCCCGGCAGCGATTGTGTCGGCGAGGTGTTGCTCCTTCGTGTCGGCTGTGTTCATATCGGTTACGGCTGCCAGACCGCCCTGCGCCCATGCGGTATTCGATTCCTCCAGGCGCCCCTTCGTGACCAGGATCACATCGCGCCCCTCATCTGCGAGTTCGATGGAAAGAAGCAATCCAGCGATGCCGGAGCCGACTACGATAATTGGATTTCCGTTGAAGCGATCTACTCGATTTTTCATGAGACCCACCTCCTCTGAGGCGTTAATGGACTTGACAGACAAGGCGCTTCCGCACAAATGTGCTGCGGAGTGTATTGTTTAAAACACGAATCAAGCGACTAGAATATATTGATCATTCGCTCGATCGATGTAAGGGCGCGGACCCGAATATCTTCGGGAACGGTTACTTGGAAGACATTCTCCTTAAGGGAATGATGGAGTTTTTCCAGCGTTATCATCTTCATGAATTGGCAGCTCATCTCGTTGTCGATTGGATAGAACGTCTTATCCGGATTCTCTTTCTTCAGTCGATGGAGAATGCCAATTTCTGTGGCTACGACAAATTCTTCAGCGTCGGATTCAGAAGCGCGGCGAATCATCCCCTCAGTGGACGCCACTTTCAATGAGTCCGTGTTTCCTTGAGTGCGACATACACGATCAAGATACGGTGTTAAACAGCCGCATTCGGGATGTATAAGCAGTTCCGCTCTGGGATGCTCCCGTGTCATCTCGTCTATCTTTCGCGGATGAACGGCGGCGTGAACGTGGCACTCACCCATCCAGATGTGCATATTTTTTCTGCCTGTCATTTTCTGACACCATGACCCCAAAAACTGGTCAGGAAGAAACAGAATTTCTTTATCCTCAGGTATTGATTGAACCACTTTCAGCGCATTACCGGAGGTGCAGCAATAATCGGTCTCCGCCTTGATCGCAGCAGTCGTATTGACGTAGGACACTACCACTGCATCGGGATGTTCTGTCTTCCAAGCCTTCAGCTGGTCAAGATCAATCGAGGCGGCTAGTGAGCAGCCGGCTTCAAGGTCAGGAATCAGCACCCGTTTTTCGGGACAAAGAATTGCTGCCGTCTCCGCCATGAAGTGAACGCCGCAGAAAACGATTGTGTCTGCTTGTGCTTTCGCCGCTTGTTGAGACAATCCAAGCGAGTCGCCTACGAAATCAGCAACATCTTGAATTTCGGCGATTTGATAGTTATGAGCGAGAATAACGGCGTTCTTTTTCTTGGCGATCTCCTTAATCTCATGAGAGAGGTCTCTCACGTAGGAGTCGTTTTTCATGGTGGCGATGGTTCTACTCATTTTTATGACCTCCACCGAGCTTGTTTGGATTGCATTTGAGAAACTCTTACTCGGTAAACGTATTTTTGACGCTAATTGCACTTTATCACAGTTTTAAACAGTCGGCACTCCTTCGTAACGTCTATGCAAAGAATTAAGCATTCTCCGGGGTTTGTCGGATGGACGCCTTCGGATCTCGTCTCGCAAGTATCCAGCATTCCTACGTTTACGAGTGCGAGTCATGGCAAACTAATTGACGCCTGTTCCCGGACGGCCCTGCCACCATCGCCCCTCGCCTTTTTCTGTATACCGATATCGGTATACGATCTTTTGATCGCAGTCCGATATCGGTATACGATGACAGAAAACCGTAAACGACCAGCAGAGTGGCGTTTGCGACGACGCTAAAACTGAGGTCTAAAAAACGAACACCGGCCGGTCCGGCAGTTTTTCAAAATCGGGCTCGCTAAATTCGTACAGCCTGGCCGGGCGGAATGAGCCCTCCTGGCTTGTCTCGTCAAGTTGCTTAAGGATGCCGGCGCCCAGAAACTTTTTGCGAAAGTTTCGATTATCGATTTCGTGATCAAGAATGGCTTCGTAAACGACTTGTAGATCGCGCAGCGTGAATTTCTTTGGTAATAGCGAAAAGGCTGCGGGCGTGTATTCGATTTTGTATTTCAGTCGCTTGAGACCATACGCGATAATTTCAGCATGATCGAAGGCAAGTGCGGGAAGTTCTTTAAGCGGCCACCAGGCGACGCCCGAGGCGTCGGAACTTGCTTTGATCTCTAGCTCTTCTTCTCGAAGGAGGGCGAGGTAAGAAACGGTGACGACTCGTCCTCGGGGATCACGTCCCTGATCGCCAAAAGAATAAAGCTGCTCCAGATAGACTCGCGATACGTTTGTCTCCTCGAATAGCTCTCGTTCGGCTGCCGCATCGAGCGTTCTGTCGGCATCCGTGACAAAACCGCCAGGTAGCGCCCATGACGATTTGAATGGATCGTATTTCCTCTTAACGAGGAGAATCTCGAGCGCACCTTGCTGGACGGCAAAAGCCAGGATATCAACGGTTACTTTTACGGGTTCGGTTGCCATGTTTCGATGTCAAGCTTTAAATCATCAGACCAGCGTCTACTGACTTTATCACGTTGAGATTTTAGCCAGTCAAACTTTATAACACACTGATTGATCGAAAGATCTCATTTGTCCGGTCTTAACTATGGCCTCAAACACGAGATCGCGCACAGGCAGGACGAGTATGCTCTCTTGTTGACCAACTTCACCGGCACGTCTGGAGTCCATGATAATCTGCGCGGTCCGTTTCTTTCTAAGTCGTGAATAACGAGCAAACGCATATCTGTAGTCGGTGTGTTTTTGCAGGCAAGCTGTTATGACGGCTGCATCTTCAAGAGCCATGCATGCTCCTTGACCGAGATTCGGGGTTGTCGGATGTGCGGCATCACCCATCAACAGAACGCGCTCATTTATCCAGCGTCCGACGGGATCGCGATCGTAAATGTCGTTTTTAAGATAATCATCACTCTCGGTATGTTTGAAAATGGAAGTAACCTCGTCCGGGTAATCGGCGAAACGTTCAAGCACGTCATGTTTTCGTTCGTCACCGCTGTCTTTTTTTCCAGCGGATACATTTGCCGTTGCGTACCAGCACACAGTGTCGTATCCGACGTCAAATATTCCTACTTGCGCGCCCGGTCCGATGTAGTGCTTGATGTCACCGCGGGCGGTGACACCAGATGGAACTCTCGTCACTCCTCGCCAGCAGGTATAGCCGGAATATTTTTTATTATCGTGATTGAGTATCGACTTGCGTGCCTTTGAATGAAATCCTTCGCAATCGAGAAGGATGTCGCCGGACTCGACATGACCGTTGGCAAAATGAGCATGAACAGTTGATCCGTTTTGAGTGTATGAAACAAATTCGTGGTTGAATTTTATCGAGTCCGGGGATTCGAGTTGACTTTCCAGAGCCTGCATCAGTCGCATTCTATGAATGGATAGATGACAAACCCCCATTGACGATTCGCTTTTCTTCAGGTCAACTGTGCCGAGACTGCGACCTTTTGAGTTTAGAAATTCGAAGTGCTGCACGACTTGACCAGCTTCCAATACTGGCTCGTGGAGTGCCATTCGCTTAAGTGCATAGATGCCATTGGACCACAATGTCAAGCCGGCGCCGACCTCACGGAAAGAATCATTGCGTTCAAAAAGCGCAACAGCGAAACCAGCTTTCGTTAGCGAAAGTGCGGTCGCCAAGCCACAAATTCCGCCGCCTACAATAATTACTTTCATGGACAAACGCGTATTCCGATATCGATGTGAGTTTTGAGTCTAAACATAACCGATTTCGGTTTCAAACTGTTGTCTGTTCATGGATGATTGCGGCGGGCTTTATCTCTTACTACGGCTAAGCTGCGAGTCTGTCTTTTAACAGGCGTTGCAAGGATTCAGTCGCTTTATGTTTGTAAAACGGCTACGACACAGTGTCAGGCAGTATCCTTAATTATGACCGCGACTTTGGCGGCTGTTTTCAAACTTTCGCCTCTGTGGGGTTGAACAATCTGCTCCGTTCGACCATGCTATTAAAACGCCTGTGGCGTTTTCAAGGAGGTCTCGATGAGTAACGAGGGCGATCACGGGAAAATACACGATTCGCTCACAGCTCGGCTGTTTGTGCTCGTCGACGATGAAGACCGCACGCGCGCAACGATGGAAACGCGCGACAAAGGGAATGCGGTTTTGACGCTGCTGGATGTCAATGAACGGCCAAGAATCGAGCTTGGTGTTGGGAATGACGGCAAGGGTTTGATTACTCTCTGGGACGCGAGTTCACGTCCACGAGCCTTTATGACGGTTGACCCGCGCTCCGACGATTTCGTTTTTGCGGCACTGGATGGCACTGGTGAAACGCGATTCACGCTTCAGGTTCGAGGTGACGGCAGTGCGGCGCAGCTCGGACTGGGAGGTAAAGAATTGTCGGTATTGCTCAGTCACGCCGAAGGGCGTGCCGGGCGGATTATTACTTGCGATCCGGATGGCGAAGTCAAGTTTTGTTCGGAAACCCTGGAGGACGATGCCGAAACCGTTTAGTCCGCCGCGAGTTCTTTACTTTCCTTCGTTATCCAAAAGTGCAGTGAGCGCGCTTATCGAGTCTGCGTCTTGAATTGTTTTGTCAGTCCGCCAGCGCAGAATACGCGGGAATCGCACAGCCACTCCTGACTTGTGACGCGTCGATGCCTGAATTCCTTCAAACGCGATCTCGAAAACGAGTTCGGGTTTGACGGTGCGTACCGGACCGAATTTTTCCAGTGTGTTTTTGCGAACAAAAGCATCAACCTGTCGAATCTCAGCGTCAGTTAGCCCGCTGTATGCCTTCGCCACTGATACCAGTTTTCCGTCCCGCCACACGCCGAACGTATAATCAGTGTAGAGACTCGCGCGTTTGCCGGAGCCTTTTTGAGCCGAGATCAAAACGGCGTCCACCGAGTAAGGATCGATTTTCCACTTCCACCAGTCGCCTTTTCGTCGACCTACTCCATACTTGGACGTGGCTCGCTTGAGCATCAATCCCTCGACCTTCAGAGCGCGCGAGGTTTCACGCATAGCAGCAAGTTCAGTCCAGCTAGTTCCACCTGTAAGTGGGGAAACGCGAAGCACCGGATTTAGTTGCGCGCGACAACTCGGGGCCTCATCCAGCGCGCCTGGAGTAAGAAGTCCCGTCAATAAGCGACGGCGAACCGCAAGCGATTCGGCGCGTTTATCCTCGCCGTTCAGTTCCAAAAGATCGAAGCACATGAAAATTACAGGAGCTTCGGCAAGCAGTTTTTTAGAAACCGTTTTTCTGGTAATTCTGGTCTGCAAATCATGAAACGGCAAGACTTCCGCGTCCTTCCAGGCCAGAATTTCGCCATCAAGGACGGTGCCGTTCGGTAAACACTCCGCCGCGTCGGTTATCTCAGGGAATCTTTCTGTGACAAGCTCTTCACCGCGTGACCAGATGAAAACCTGACCGTCTCGCTTGACCAGTTGCGCTCTGATTCCGTCCCATTTCCATTCGGCGTACCATTCGGAAAAGTCACCGAGGATTTCAGACGGATTTTCGAGAGGATAAGACAGAAAGAATGGATAGGGCTTGCTCGATTCGGTGTCGCCTGTGTCTTCATGAACAAGAGCTTTGAAAAATTCTTCTGTCGGTTTCCATTCACCCATGAGACGATGGGCGATGGTTGCTTCATCTAGACCGGAGGATTTTGCGAGTGCATTTATGACCAGTTGCTGCGAAACACCGAGGCGCAAAGAACCATTGATGATTTTGTTGAGAACGAAACGTCCCGTCTCTGAAAGTTTCATCCAGAGATTGACGATACCGGCACGCTGCTCTTCAGGCGTTGAGTCGCGCAGTGGAAGCAGATGTTCCTCAACCAGTTGCGACAGTGGGATATCGATTGTTGCGCTTGAGGGAACGGGTGGAAGCAACAAAGCCAGGGTCTCACCGAGGTCGCCGACTGAGTCGTAGCACTCTTGAAACATCCAGGGCGCTATACCGGAAAGCTCCATGGTCCATTCAGCCAGACGAGCGCGCGGGATGAGTTGGCGGATTTTTCTACCGGTCAAAAAATAGACGCCCCAAGCAGCGTCCGCAGGCGGAGCGCTCTCAAAATAGTCACGAAGAATGGCTGTCTTCTCGCTCGTTTTGTTGGTTTCATCCAGAGAGATAAAGAGCTGCGAGAATCTATTCATTGGCAGTATTCCCGTCGAAGATTTTATTTTCAGAAGTGTTAGTCTGTTCACCTTCCATGTCAGAAGCGTTGACGTCCGTTTCCGAAGCACTGACGTCGGTCTCCGAAGCGTTGACGTCGGTTTCCGAAGCTATGCCTTGTTCAACTTCGGCTTCTTCCGCTTCTCCGGCAAACTGGGTTTCCATGGTATCGGCATCGATACCATGATCTTTCAGATAGCGAACGAGCACGTCGCTGTAACCGTGAGTAACAAATATTTTCTTCGCGCCCGTTTCCTTTATCGTGCGCAGAAGTGAATACCAGTCAGCATGATCGGAGAGCGTAAAGCCACGATCGACAGCATGACGTCGCCGCATTCCGCGAATGCGCATCCAGCCGGAGGCAAACGCCGTTGAAACCGTTCCGAACCTCCGTGTCCAGGCGCTGCCCAGCACTGCCGGCGGTGCCACGATCAAAGCACCGGAATAATCGATCTTCTGTTTCGTCAACGGCACGCGAGTCGTTTCGGGGATGGGAACGCCGGAGAGACGGTAAATTTCGTTGATCGGCTCGATCGCGCCATGGGTGTAGATAGGTCCAATGGAGCTATCTACTCCGAGGAGCAATCGCTGTGCTTTGCCGAGAGAGTAGCCGAGTAAGAGGCTTGATTTGCCTTCGTCGCGATTTTTGCGCCACCAGCTGTTTATCGCCTCAAATACTTCTGTATCCGGCGTCCATGAATAAATTGGCAAACCGAAAGTCGACTCGGTGATGAATGTATCACACGGAACAACTTCAAATGGCTCGCAGGTCGGATCGGGATCGCGTTTATAGTCGCCGGAAACGACCCATACTTCACCATCATGCTGGACACGCACCTGCGCGGAGCCGAGTATGTGACCGGCAGGATGGAGTGAAACCTCGACGCCATTGAACTTTATCGTCTGTCCGTACTCGAGCGCGTGGATGTTCAAATCTTCGCCCAGACGGTATCGCAAGATTCCGGAACCGCGATCTACACAGTAATAGGCAGTGTTATATCTACGAGCGTGGTCCGAGTGGGCATGAGTGACGACGGCCCGCTCGACTGGGCGCCAGGGATCTATGTAAAAGTCCCCGGCCGGACAATACAGACCTTTATTAGTTGCGACTATCATCGGCATGTCTATAGGATAACAATTGAACGAGGGAATTGGGTGAACGCTGCGGTACAATCTGGGATATGAATAAACCGAAAACTCTGGTATCAGCGAAAGCCGCTCGCCCGGCACGCAAGACTCAAAAGGAAGTTTATGCTGGTAAATCTTCGCCTCGTGATGCTGCCTATCCAATTATTGGAGCCCACACCAATGGTGGTATCACCGGCTCAGTCGCCAAAGCCTTAGAAATTGGCGCACAGTCCATGCAAATCTTTATCGGCTCGCCGCAAACGTGGAAACCTCCACAGCCGGCGCCCGCTGATATTAAGAAGTTTCGAGAAGATGTCGCTCGCGAAAATCTGGGACCAGTGTTTGTGCACGGAAATTATCTCGTAAATCTGGCGACGTTGTCCCTGGAGAATTTGCAAAAATCCGTTTTGAACCTGCACACGGCACTTCGTCTCTCTGATGCTATCGGCGCCGAAGGATTGATTTTTCACCCGGGCTCCGCCGGCAGTGCCAAGCGGTCTGAGGCCATTGACAGAGTGCTCGCAGCCATGACAGTTGTGCTTAAAGATTACGATGGTCAATGTCGGCTTCTAATGGAGGTTTGCGCGGGACAGGGACAAACCATCGGCGATGATTTTGGAGAGCTTGGAACAATCATAGAGGAATTGAACTACGATAAACGCGTCGGTGTGGCGTGGGACACATGCCATTTGTACAACGCCGGTTTCGACGTTGCGACAGAGAAGGGGCTGGCAAAAACAGTTTCAGAATTCGATAAACTTGTCGGCTTCGAGTGGTTGTTTGCGGTACACGCAAACGATTCGAAGAATCCGCTGGGCTCGCGCAAGGACCGGCATGAAAACATTGGTCAAGGCTACATCGGCGAAGAAGGCTTTCGTCGTATGTTGCATCATCCGGAATTGCGTTCGCTTCCATGGATGTTGGAAGTTCCCGGTTTTGATGAGAAAGGTCCCGATAGGAAAAATATTGAAATTTTGCATCGCTTGTCTGCGATCTAGCAACTTGCGCCAGCGCAATTGATTGAAGGGACGCCCTAGCGAACGCAAGGCGGCAATCGCGCCCCAACGCGTAAACCGATATCGGTTCAAAATTTCCCATTCGTAAATCGATATCGGAATACGATCTTTAGTTCGTATTCCGATATCGAACTAAGATCTTCAATTATTAAAATCCGACATCGATTTACGACTTTCGGCGAGAGTGCCTGGGTGCGGCCCGCGTAAATTCGGATCCACTTAATTCTGGTCAAAGCCGCAAGCGTAAACGTTGCGGCTTCACCAGATCGAAGGAATCGGTCACAAATTCAGTTGATAAACTCGCGTAGTGATGTCCAGCGCGGATCGTTTTTCAGCTTTTTCATCGCTTTCTTTTCGACCTGGCGAACGCGTTCACGGCTGACGTTGAGCTGCCGGCTGCAGTAGTCTAGAGATCGCTCTTCTCCATCCTTGAGACCAAAACGAAGCTCGAGAACGACTTGCTCCTGAGGTTTTAAATTTTCCAAAGCAAGTCGCAGGCCCTTTTGAAGAATCGCTATCTCAGCTTTCTCCTCGGGTTTCGGTGCCTCTATGTCCTCAAGAAGGTTTATAAACGGGGTATCTTCCTCGTTTCCAAAACATTTATCTAGAGACAGTATCGTCTTGTCTGTATCGAGAATTAACGAAACCTGCTCTTCTGAGAGTCCAGCTTCTTTTGCTATTTCACCAGGTTCCGGTCGTCGTTCCAGCTGAAAGTACAGCTTCGAGATGGCACGGCGTACCTTCAATTTGCGCTCTTGCACGTGAACCGGAATCCGAATGGGCTGAGACTTGTCATGCAGGGCTCGTGTGATTACCTGCTTTATCCACCAGGTCGCGTAAGTGGAGAATTTATAACCGAGTTCCGGATCGAATTTTTCCGAAGCTTTTATTAGACCGATACTGCCCTCCTGAATCAAATCTAGGAAAGGCAGTCCCTGACCGCGGTAACGTTTCGCTATGCTAACCACCAACCGTAGATTCGATTGGATTATTTTGCGTCGCGCACTTGCGTCTCCAGAGCGTGCGGCTCGGGACAGTTCGATCTCTTCTTTGCCTGATAGTAATCGATGGCGGCTAAGTTCGCGCATGTAAATCGCGGTCGGGTCCTCGTCTTTCGTGGGAGCATCGGCTTTGGCGATCGCATCTTCCTCACTATTTTCAGACAATGACTCGCTATCATCTTCATCGATCACGAATTGATCGACATCTTCGGATAGCTCGTCCGCATAAGTTAAAGAGTCTTTTTTATAGGTTTTGTTTTTCATCCACGATTGAACGGCGCCTGTAAGCGCCGCACCCTTCATAAGCACCTTCTAATTCAAGAGTAATAAAAAAAATCTGCTTATGGTTGGCGCGGACTAAGGTTTTACTGTATACGCAACACTTTTTAATCGACGATGAAAGTTTCGATTGAAAGGTCGGCTAATCGACCTGATCTAAGGAGCAACTATGAGCAACTATGACTGAAATGCAGTTCAAGGATCCGACTTCAAAGTATTCAGTGGCGTTGCAAGATAACCTATACTATCGATGTTAAGCGGACAATTACCACCCTGGAGGGGCAAAATTGAAAGGCTATATTGAAGTCACTTATCGCGGCTCCGAAGAAAAGCATCTTATCAATCTGGCTTACGTTCGTTTATTTCGAGCACATATCAGTGGTCCAGGACAGCACGAGGCCGACCAGCCAGCTGTCATTCAATTTGCTGACGGCAAGGAACAGCAGCTTCTCGAGTCCTACGGCGACATTTTTGACCGAGTAAGAACAGCAACCATCGAGTAGGTTGGCTTGCTTTGGCAATGCACAGTCACAGTGAGTGGCGCACTTTAATCTGATTAACGCGAAGGAAACGCAATCGACTGCCTGGATAATTGCTAACGCCGAGGGGTGGAATTGAACCACCGTTCCGACGTTCAGAGCGTCGTGTCCTGCCGTTGAACGACCTCGGTATGATACAAACTTGGTACTACAGATTTAGGACTTTTCCAGCACTTGTCGCAAGAGCCATTTGTCGAGCATCATCCTTTTATATAGGTCTCAGTCCAATAAGTGCAGCCGCTTAAACACTTCAGAGCAATTTTCTGCGAGGCACACCACATAGTTAAGTAGTTCCGAGGGATGGGGTCGAACCACCGTACCGACATTCAAAGTGTCGTGTCCTGCCATTAGACGACCTCGGACCAATACCCGAAAGTGGATTCGAACCACCAACCTCCTGTTTCTAAGACAGGCGTCTCTGCCAGTTGGACTACTCGGGCGAGTATTCAGTTGTTTTTTTTCAGCGCCACCTGCGTTTTGAGACCTCCGTTGTTTCGTAATTCGATATCGGAGTACGTTTTAAATTTCGTCTTCCGATATCGGACTAAATTCAATGGATTCGTAATTCGATATCGGTTTACGCTGGCGAAGTTCGTATTCCGATATCGGATTAAGTTCTTAAATTTGCTCCACCGTAATCCATCATCAAATTTAAACCTGGGAGGAACACGGTCCGCGCGAGCGTTTCAGCGTTTTAACAACCTCGCGCGAGCCGTTCCGATCTGGTCTGAGTGGGACGTGCTGCCCGTCCGGCCTCCCGCTTCCAAGGCGGGCGCTCTACTGTTGAGCTACACCCAGTTGGGGGATTGGACGGGATTCGCACCCGCGTCTTTGGTCTCACAAACCAAGGTCCTAACTACTGGACGACCTATCCCATGGCGGTGCTGAGGGGACTCGAACCCCCGGTCTCTGCGCTGACAACGCATTACTCTAGCCGCTGAGTTACAGCACCGTGTATTCAAATTTGTTTCCGCGATTTTTTTAGAAGCTTCAATCAAGAACACGGAAGTTTCGATATTCACCACACAGATACGCTGACGGTCACTGAAAGCCGTAGGGTGATTTAAATCGCTGAGCGCAGAATCGTTTGCCTTTGGCAGCAAAAAATCTGCCGAAGCGAAAATACAAAAATGCAGCGCTCTTAAAACGTTGAGGCAAAACTCATAGACTGCGCTATTCCAGCAGCCAGAACGAGTTTCGGTCGCTTTAGCGCTGCAGAAGTAATTTGTCTTTGAGTTGAACTTGATGAACATGATCGGAATCCGCTCCATTTGGAAAACTATCCAGCACGAGTTGCAGCCTTGTCGGCTGGCTATCGTTTTGATGCTGGAATGGGAGTCGGAACACGATGTTCACCTTGTTTATGAAACTCGTCAGAAACGAATGCGGACCGCTCAGAGCCGTCTGCATATTTCCAGTCTATACAGGGACCATGATTTTTGTCAACAAGTATTTCCCCCAGTTGCTATTCGAAACCGGCTTGGCTAGCGATGATCAGATCTAAGCTCTAAGATCTGGTTTTATATAGGAGATTTCCAGATAGATTACGAACTGATTCTACAAAATCGTTATGGTGTTATATCTAGTGGCAACGTTTTTAATATTTGTCGAAAAGTTTCAGTTTGTAGAACATAGCCAACACATTCTCCGAGAAGGTCTGGAACCAGCACTACCGGCGGTGCATTTTCGTTAAACATGACCTTGCTGTGAAACGTTTTTATAGCCTTAATAAACAGATTTATGCTTGGCCCTTCTGCCAACTTATCGAAACACCCGTCGCCGATAGCCTTCGAAACTAACCAGTCCACGGAATTTTGAAAGATACATTTACATTCGCACCATGAGGGTGAGTGCAGGTTCACCCAAAACGGTGATTACCGGATTCGGAACCGAAGTTTAGAATGCAAATAAGGCAACTTCGCGTCGCAGCACTGGGAGCAGTGCTGGTGGTGCTTACAGGATATTATGGTGAACGAATGGCTAATGAACTCATCTATTCAGCTGACAAACAGCGATTGCTGGAGGAACTGAAGTCAGCATCAGTCAGCTCTACACGCCTTCCCGCGCTAGAGAACCCCGAGCATGTCGAAGCGCTTCACGATCTGTTCGGACAGGTAGTTGGACTTCCAAAAGACGCCGAACCTGAAGTAAAACAGAAATCGCCACGAATGACCCACAACGAGTTAAAGGCGATGAAGGTGGTTTCGAGCAAAGTGCAGGACCCGAAGGTTAATGTAATCCAACGCGTCTCTCAATCTCTTATACAAGGCTGGTGCGCCGTTCGGAGTTTGTTCTCTTTTACACCGCGAAAGACCAACGCGCTCACGTGTGTTCAGAACGGCCATGAATGTTCGCATTGTGGAACCAAAATTCCATATGAAAACCGCAGATAACCTAGCCAGTCTTTGCAGGTCCGGGCAGTAGTCGTCGCACTCTGACTTGGCTGATGATCTTGACCGAACAAACACGAGTTTCCCCTTCGATCACTAATTCGAGTGATGGAAAGAGATCGTGATGGAAAGAGATCGCGACTTGCTCAATAAAACAAATCCGGAACGCGCGCAGTAACGATCCGCGAAGTGTTTACTTCGTTGAAGCTTAGGCTTTAGCGGACAAAACTCTGCAATACGGTCCAACCAGGTCAGCAACTTCCAGAAGAAGTTTCTCGTCCTGCTCACTGAAATTTGCGGCATTGTCGCTGTCTACGTCGAACTGACCGACTACCTGATCTTGATAGCGGATTAGCACAACAATTTCAGATTTTGTGTTCGGAGCGCAAGCGATGTAGTTCTCGATCGTCGACACATCGTTGACGATCATATTCTTGTTCTCTTTTATAGCTGTGCCGCAAACGCCTTCGCCGACCTTGATTTTCTCATGCTCCGTTTCCGGCCCCTGGTACGGACCAAGAATCAGCTGATCACCTTGTAAGAAGTAGATTCCTACCCAGCTCCAATTCGGCATCGTATCGTGGAGAAGATCGCAGGTAGCCTGCAGTATGACTTCCGGCGAGCCATTGAGGTCGAGGACCTGGTCAATTACGTTTTCATGAAGCTCGCTGATTCCATTGGAGGACATTGTTCGGTCAATCCTTCTGCCTGTGGCGGTGTTAACAAGTACAAACGATCATAAGCTTAGCACTATATTTTGGAATCAATGGGGGCAAGCCCTTTAATTGAGGTCAAAAGTAACAGCATGCTGGAAACGCTCACCCAGTGCCCTCTTGGTTTGTCCAAAATTGTGAAGACTCCTATTCAGAATAATTTGCTGCGCCACGGGCGGGCAGTTTTCGCAATGCCTACTTGTCAGGAAATGCGGATTGTTCCTTAGATATGGTTCTCAATGGATAGCAAAAGAAATTTCATTCGCTTGTTATTTTTTGTCGAAAGGAAACGAAACAAAATCTTTTGGGCTCTTCTGTGAGCCGGTCTTATCGATTTTTCGCGAACTAAATCCGCGCATGTTGGCACCACGGGCGGTTGTATTTGAATAAGCGAGCTCAGTGCTGGCAATGGTTACGAGCGTCTTGCGAGAGACTTTCTGGAGTTTGCGATGTTCGTCAACCGATATCGGTTTGCGAAAACAGGATCGTCAACCGATATCGGTTTACGATCTCAGACCTTGGCTAATTAAGGCGCCTGAAAGGTCAAAGCTTCCAACACTTTCGCTTCGGTCGACCAAGTTGCGCGAGTACCTCTGAACTTACGTTATGATGTGAAGCTAAATGTGCTGCTGGAGGGGGCGTGGCTTTCTATTTTGCGCCAATTTCGAACGGTCTGGGAGATTTGATAGTATCCATTCCGATTTTGCAGTCGCTTATATCGACAGGTAGCCCAACTTATCTGATTATGCGTTCGCCGGCACAATGGGGCTTATCCGATTCTCTTGAAGGATTGGCCGGCAGCATCCGCGAGGATGAATTCGAACCACTATCGCTAGGCTCGCAGGATAAATTCTTCAATTTTCGAGACCATCCGCTCCAATCCGATTTTATCTGGGGCTCTGGTGAGTTCGAGGAGCGATATCCTGGTTACAAGATCAATGACGTTTTGAAAGGTATTTGTGCCGATTGGGGCATAGAAGCGGACTTCGAGAACTTGAATCCGTTGCCTTTCAGAAAGCGAGCAGAGTGTTCTGATCGCGTTTTACTAATTCCAGGGTCTTCCGGCAGATTTAAGTGCTGGCCCGTAAAACATTGGCTCGATTTGAACGATAAATTACAGGACTCAGGTCTCAAAACACTTATCATTGGACAGCCGGACCGCTCCGATGTCGTAGGAACACTTGTGAAAGTCGGTTTAGATCATATTGAGACGCCAACTCTGAAGGATGCGTTGGATGTAGTTAGTAGTTCCCTGTGTGCTGTTTCTGTTGATACCGGTCTGATGCATCTGAGTGTTCATCAGGGAATCCCGATAGTCGCTCTGTTTCGTTACAATAATATGTTTATGCGTCCGTACTCAAAAACGCGGAACTTTATAGCTCCGATCTGCGCGCCGGAGTGTATCGAAGCTGAGTTCGAAGGGGCGCCAAATGAAAAATTGGAATATAAAGTTTGGGAACATTGGGCTCCAATGACTTGCGCTCTGCAAGATCCGGCATTGAGTTGTATGTCGAAGATCACTCCTGACGGAGTTTTCGAAGCCGTAACCGGCTTACTTGCCAATAAGGTTTAAGTTCAGCTTATCTAATCGCACGGGCGATTGAGTAATCAACTTATTTAGAAAAATCGCGAGCGAAGTTCTGGTAAGTTTATACAATTCTCTTAAGTGCTGCTCCGAGACTGCGAAAAGGCAAATTGACGATGAGTATCTTGGATGCAAACGAACTCGAGGCGAAACTCGCGAATGCGAAAAAGGAGTTTGGAGAAGACGACACTCGTCTTGTAAAACCGCTTGAACAGCTCGCCTATTCTTACCATACTCTGGGAGAGTACTCGAAAGCGGAAGAATGTTACCGGCAAGTCGTTTTACTGCGCGAAACCAAACTACAAAGTGAAACATCCGCGCTCATCGATGTTTTGCATGGTCTGGCAATTTTGATGAGAATTCAAGATAGGTTTGAAGAGGCCGAGCCGTATTATCAAAAAGCGACTGAACTGACCGGCTCCTCACTCGGAGAGCTTCATCCGGAGACGCTTACACGCAAAAACTATCTTGCCGGTCTGTATTTCGCCTGGGGCAGATACGAGCCGGCTCGTGCGCTTGTCGAGGAATCGAAGTCGGTTTACGGTGCGGTTTTTGGTGATAAGCACGAACTCGTCGGTATCTCGGCGATGGGTTTGGCGTTGATATGCAACCGACAAGGTGATGCTGACGCCGCCAATCGATTTTTCAAGGAAGCGGTTCGATTGCTTCCAGCCGGTCCGCGAGCCTCAGTGATGCTGGACTTTAGGGACCTGGCGGCCAGTCTGTTTTTTCTTTCCAAAGAAAAATACAAACTGGGCATGATCGAGGAGGCTGAAACCTTATTTCGTTACTCGTTGATAATCGAAACGGATAGACTCTGGCCGGGTCATCGAATAGTTGGTGACAACGTTCAGCTACTGGGAGACCTGTACCGATCGCAATATATGCCGACTGAAGCCGAGTTTCTCTACCGCAGGGCGCTTGAGATACGCCGAAACGTTATGGGCAGCGAACATCTTGATGTTGCCGTCAGTGCTAACTCACTGGGAACACTTCTTTTCGATAACAGGCGTTACGAAGAAGCTGCAACTTTTCTAATGGACGCTTGTGATATTCGCGGCAAGGCCGGTTTCCCGCCACTGTTCGCTAACTCGCTGAGAGCTTATGCAGCCTGCCTCCGTCAATTGCATCGCAGCGAGGAGGCCGATCAGTGCGAATTGAAGGCACGGAATATCTATGAACGCTACAATCCCGCTTGAGCGCATATTTCTCTTTGCATCTGTTAAGATCTGTTTTTTGAAAAACATTGGCAATGCAGGTTTTGAGCACTCGCAGAGGGAGTTATCATGCGGATTGTAGTATTCGGTGGCGGCATGCAGGGGCGAGTGATTGCCAGAAATCTGGCAGCACGAGACGAACAGCCGGAAGTAATCATCGCGGATTTGAACGAAGTCGCTGGTCTCGAGTCCAATATCAAGTCGGTCAAAGCAAATGTATTGAATAGAGCAGAAGTGGGCAATGTTCTTAAAGGCGCCGATGCTGCAGTTCTTGCAGTTCCAAGTAGTATCGCCCATGATGCGCTTCGAAATTTGATCGAAACGGGCGTCGCCATTGTCGATGTCAGTTTCACGCCGGACCCGCCTCTCAGTCTCAATGCCGAAGCCGTTAAAAGTGGCTCGTGCGTGGTTGTCGATTGCGGAGTGGCACCCGGTCTGAGCCACCTGCTCGTAGGACGAGCCTACGCAGAACTTGGTGGTCTCGACAAAGTTCGCATACTGGTTGGAGGAATGGCACAGAATCCGCCACCGGTCTTCCATCATGCCGTGTATTTCAATGCTTCTGATTTGCTCGCCGAATACGTCCGTCCAGCGCGCGCCCGCATAAGTGGGAAAGATATTGCCCCCAATCCATTTGATGCCGCGATTGAGCAACATCAGGATCATGAGGCAGGAAGACTAGATGCCTTCCTCAGTGACGGTCTGCGTTCGCTCCTCGACTCTTATCCGGATGTTCCTGATATGGTGGAGCGCACCTTGCGACTCGATGGACACATGGAAACGATGCGCCGTTTGAATGAACTTGGATTGTTCGATGACGACAGCATACACGCGACCGCTAAGAAGCTTGGCAGCAAATACTCTGCCGATAAGTATCCGGACTTCCTCCTGATGGTTGTAGAGGCGACTCGTGGCAACAAGACGCTTGCCTGGCGCCTGATGGATCGCGCGACCAATTGCGAATCTGCAATGAGTAGAACGACTGGCTACACCACTGCTGCTATGGCGATGGTCTTAGCTAGAAAGCAGTTTGCCAGGCCCGGCGTTTACGCTCCTGAGAAAGTTGGAGAGGAAGCTGGAATCGCTCAAATCATAGTTGACGATCTCAAAGAACGCGGTGTAAAAACCGAAGCCGTGGAAGCCACGCTGGGAGCACCCACTCGCTGACTTCCGCTTCGACGTTCAATCCTACTGTTGTTTACGTCTATTTAAATCGACGCCTTGATAATCGCGCTTTAAATAGGCACGATTGCTCTTAATTACTGATACCAGTGACGGTGACCGTTTTTCATCAGATACGGAGTAGGCGAGAAGGAAAACCTGGCGACTGCGTTCAAGTAATTTGTCACGCTCTCTAGCGTCTTTCTGTAAATTTGCCTGCAGATAGAGTGAAACTGCAAGATTATTGGCATCTCTCACAACTCTGGAGTCGGTTTTGTCCAGCCGGTTTATCTCGTAGCTCAAAATTGACTCGTAGCATTCGCTGGCATGCTTGAATGTCCCTTGAGATTGGTAGATTTCAGCCAGCATTAGAGCGTCCGAAACAAATCGTGGATTATAGTTTTTCTGTTCCGCCTGAGCATCGAATGCCCAGAACGGAAACATAACTTTGCTTGCCTCATGAGTCTTGCCTTCCAGCCACAGGACATTGGCAAACTTTCTGAGCAGTTCGGGATCTGACTTGAGACAGGCGTCTTTGCCACCGGCTTTGGTGACTTGCAATTGCAGGGAACTCTCTTGTTTTTCGAGTTGTTCCCAGTGATTCGGAGAGGGAACATTGTCGTTGGCGGCAAGCAGACTCTGGATTGTCGCCACGGACAGAAGTGACAGAGCAATAATCGTAGATGGTCGAGGCAGCCTCAAATTTACGCTCCTGATAGCGTGGGTTGCTCCCTTTAGTTTACCCGGTCGCTCAAGATCTAACTGTGATAGGCTTATGTTGCTTTATCTCTTGTTAATAGAGGTCATTTGATCAAGCCTCGTAGGGAGATAAATGACGCTTCGAAAATGCAACATCTGACAAGTAGGGCTATCAGAAATGAGTCGCGGCGACGACGATTTGAACAAGGCTAGATCGGAAACCGATATCGATTTACGATCGACCGATGCCCAGGAATGTTTGCCAGTGAAGGAACCGGGGACTCGGCGCTTCTTTGAAATTTTGCAGACAATCGCCACGGTTATTTTCCTGGTGGTCACGGCGTTCTGGTTGACACCTGACAAGGCACCGAGTGCGGTGCTGAAGCAGACCATCGTCAATCCTATAAAAACGTTTTGGTTGTTCTGGGGATTGGAACAGAATTGGGCTTTGTTTTCGCCAATTATCAAGGATATCAACTATCACACGGTTGGCATCATCACCAGACAAGACGGCTCCAATGAGATCTGGGAAGCGCCACGCATGGACAAACTAGACCTGCTCGAACGGTTTCGCCAGGAGAAATACAGAAAATGGAGTATAGACAGTCTTCCGTGGCCGGACCACAAAGAATTCTGGCCTTATATCGCACGCTATGTGGGAAGGCAAAAGTATAGAGCGGACAATCCGCCGGCTAAGTTTACGCTCCTCTTGTTCTGGACTAAGATACCGCCGCCACTGACCTCATTCACAAGCCGAGGGAAACTGCCTCCACACACCAGTTGCAATAACGTGTTTACTTACGAATATTCCGCGGAGGATTTCCGCTGATGTGGAAGAGCATCTGGGATTTGTGGCGCGGCTTTTGGTTTGAGCCGCAATCGATGACTACCCTGGCACTTTACAGAATCTGTTTCGGAATTCTGATCTTGCAAACCTATGTGATTCATATCGGATTCGAGTTCTTAAACTGGTACGGACCGAACGCGGTTATTCCGATCGAGTCGGTAAGACAGTTTTTCTGGTGGAATGAGCCTCGTTTTGATTTGCTCCTTCTTCTCCCTCAGACCGATGCCTGGTACGTGGCGTTTTATGTTTCGTTCGTAATTGCCATCGCGTGCGCGACCGTAGGGTTATGCACCAGAGTAAGTATGGCGTTCGTCTGCATGAGCCTAATAAGCCTGCACCATCATGATCCATTTAACATCAATGGCGGTGACACGTTTCTGCGCTTAACCAGTATTTTTCTGGCATTCTCACACTGCGGTGAAGCCTGGTCTCTCGACAATTTGATTAAAAGAAAACGGGGAATCGCAATTCAACAATTACATAACCCATGGGCTTGGCGAATGATTCAAGTTCAGCTTGCAATCGCTTATTGCGATACGTTTTGGTGCAAGATAGTAGGCCAGCAGTGGTTGGATGGCACCGCTGTTTACTACGCCACCCGGCTAGAAGATATGTACAGATTCGAGCTTCCTTTTCTTTTCGACAATCTATGGTTCTGCAAAATATTGTCCTGGTACACACTGGTCATTGAATTTGCCATGTGGACCTTCGTATGGTTCAGAGAAACTAGATACTACATTCTCATCGGCACGCTCTTTCTTCACCTGGGAATAGACGTAGCAATCAATTTGCCCGTGTTCGAGTGGGCATTTATCGCTGGTCTGGCGGCGTTTATCTATCCAGACGATCTTGACCAGATCAAGACCTGGTTAATCACCACGGTCAGGTCGCGGATAAAACCGAACCCGAACATGACTGCATAATTTCCGGGAGCCTCAACCTGAAGTATTAGAAGCAGCGGGCACGTTCACATCGATGGACATAAGGGAACATTGTTTATGTCCTAGATAGAATCAGAGGCACCGGTAAGCATGCAGGCGGCATCGAAGGCTGATGTAATCAAGAAACATTTCAGTTTGCTTTGCGAACTGAGAAAAAAGTACAGGATAGAAGTCGTTACTGATGAGGCTCTGAGCGATCCGGTCATTAGCTACAAACTATCGGATGTTTATGGGTCGACTCGGTACCTCGAGTTCCTTAGTCATGAACTGGCGATTTATCCGATCTCAATCTTTGCTAGACTGCAGCTAGATCGGATAGTCTTATGCAGCGATCTGCAGAAACACGACAAGCCGGTATCGGGCTGTGCAAGTATGTCTCTGTTTCCGGATAATCTGGCGCTGCGAATGTTATTCCGGAAAAACACAATTTATCTTGATATCAAATACGATGGCACCGTCGACGGACTCGTCACCATTCATCATGAGCTATTTCATGCCATCGAGTCCCACGATTACAGCTGGCCACCATATGTAGATGCTTATTGGAACAGGCTCAATCCTGCGAATTTTCAGTATAAATCGGAAATGTTGGCTGATGACTATAATCCATCGCTCGATTTCGAAGGCTTTTTGACCGACTACTCGATGCAGTCAGTTCGAGAGGACAAAGCTGAACTCTTCAGTCACATGATAGTGAATTTGCCACGACTGGAAGCACTTGCGAAGAATGATCAGATACTCGCGCATAAGATTTTGCGACTTAAAAAGATACTGGGCAAATTTAGTCCGGATTTTGATGAGCAATTCTGGACGACAAGACAAGAGTGCGCAGTAACGGGTTTGCTCAAGGCGGAGTATGAGGACCTGTTACTGCCGCGCTTGCGTTAAAGACGGTTCTCCAATGCTGCGGTCATAGGTGATTGAATCATTCTAAATATGATTGCTTGTCCATTTTCTCATGATTTTTGTCTAATATTAACACTTGGTATCTTGAATTATTTGAACGCTCTAATCGGGACCCCTGCTGTATTAACGGAGATTTACTTTTGTGGTTGTCAGAAAGTATTTTGGATAACATTTCAAGCGTAGCTATGAATGCCCGTTAATGATAATCTTACATTCATCGGCAATATACATTCATAAACGGCGGTCAGCGGCATGGCATCTAGCATTGGCTCGCACAGAAACGTGCGATGGAAACGTGTACTCGATTTTTTGGCTGTGGCCGGACCTATTATCTGTTTGATCGACTGCGTTGTATTGCCAGTGGCGAGTGCGTTGTTGCCGTTTCTAGGCATGACGGAATTCGGTCATGGAATAAATGATCAGCAATTGTTCTTGCTTATCATTGCCATATGCGGACCGATTATTATTCCAGGCTACCTCAAGCACCGAAACAAGCGCGTTCTAACGATGTTCGCAGTCGCAATCAGTATGATGTTCATTGTCAATTTTGTTGATCTAATTGCTGACGAAACCGTTCACGCAATAATTTCTCTGAGCGCCGCATGTTTGCTAATTAAAGCTAATCGAGACAATAAAAAACTGCTCTCGTGTGCGTGTTCAATGCATCACCACGGCGCAGATCATCAAACTCCGGCAGCGCAGGCGAGCAACGCATTCAGTCAACTGATCCACGTGCAAGGTGAACATATCCATTCTGATGCATGTTCAGGAGTGCATGATCACTCCATTCCTGAGAGCTCGGTTAATACGGCGCGCACATTCGCGCATGTTCATTCATTCCATTCCCGCTCATATACCTCCGAGGGAGAACAGCAGCTTGAGCACGATCACGCTGCCTGTCTCCATGAGGTCGTGGTAGCTCTTGATCGTCATAATCACGGACTTGACCCGAATCACTTTGAACCGCGAAACAATCTCAACTTTGAACCGGTAGCCGGAGCAGAAGCACTACATGCGGTGCAGGCTCCGCACACCGCAAATTGCTGCGGCTAGTCGGCAAATTATCTTCGAGCCTCCACTGCGTGCTTCCATCTGATAGTCTCACGTTCTGGTCTAGGCCACTGCAGGCGCTTTGAGATTGACCACAGTCAGAACTTGCGGCGACACATAGCTTCTTATGTCGCCATCTGTAACTGGTGGTGACGCTAGTATTTTGTCTAGCAGTTTTCCCTGGGACCAATATTCTCGATCATTACTGATCCAGTGCAGCGCAAGGTAGAGCTGAGATGCTTTCTGGCTGATTCCTCCAAACACCTCCAGGATGAAACTCAAGATCGATCTTCTTAAGTTCGGATCTAAATCTGCACCAATTGCTTTGGCTTTTGGAATCGAGTTAGGATGTCGGTAGAGATAATCGAGTTTGCGAGCCACCAAACCAACGACCTCCAGAGTGGATTGCTTGATCGCCACATCCATGCTCCATTCGTCCTTAAACCGCGCACAAAGATCATCAAAATAGCAAGGGCTCTCGGCGATTGTCGCAAAAATCTCCAGGTGCTGAGCGGTCAGCTCAGCCAACTCCTTTTCCAAAATTTCGGGAAACTCGTAAGAGAAAACTTCTCCTGTGCTTTCAATCGTAATTTGTTTGGTGATCGTCTTTGGCGGAATTGTGTCTTCCGGTGAAGGCTCTTGTTGCTCTGCTTTCGGATGCTCGCGAGCAGGTGTTTCGGAACTTCTTCGAGCTATCGCTCTTTCGATTTCCGTACAATGTACCAGCTTCAACACGTCGTCGCTAGGAAACGACTGGATGATTACAAACGCGCATTTCTTCAACATGTTAAGGCTCGTTGAATAAACCACAGTGGAATGTCGGCTGAACTCGCTGGCGCTGAATTGCAGCCCTTCCTCAAGCAAAGTGACAAGGAAGAGATATTCAAGCGTAGAGGCTCTTCGTGTGTCTTCCAAAAACGTGCCGGTAGTGAAGGACTGTTTTCGGCCACAGCTGAGACATAGAATTTTTCGTTTGTTGTCGCAACGTACGAATGTCTGCTTGAAACAATTCAAGCAGCGCAGAATCTGTTTGTCTGTCAGCATCTTGAACAAATAGGCCTCTCCAGACTCCACGCTCACAAATGTTTTATCGAACGATTTGCGCCTCAACGCTATCAATTTTTCGTTGTCGGATATTTCGGTTGGTTTCTTCGATTTGTTTTTCATAGTCGGAACCAGGACGGTGAACAAAACGGTTATAAAGTATCTTGTTCGCATCGTGAAGTAGCAAAACCCGCCATTTCATGGGGGTCTTGACGGTCGCTTTACGCGAAAGGGGGATTGACAGTCAAGCTTTCAGAAAGATTTAATCGAACGTCGAAGTCATAATTGATCGTAGTCCGATATCGGAAATTGAAGTCGAAAAACGTAGACCGATATCGAATTGAGAAGATAAGAGTCTCAATCCGATATCGGAATACGATTAACGGAGACTGGAACCGCTCAATGGTAGAGCGTTCAGTGCATCCTCACCAAATCTTTTTCAAGCGCCTCGAGCGATTTCCCTTTTGTCTCAGGCATCAACTTCCAAACAAAAAGAATTTGAAGGAGCATCATGAACGCGAAAAATCCAAATACCGCGGGCTCGCCAGCGGCGGATACCACAACCGGGAATGAACCGGCGATGACGAAATTCCAAAACCAGTGTGTGAATGAGCCGACCGATTGACCATGGTTTCTTAATTGGTTTGGGAAAACCTCGGCCAAGAAAACCCACATAACCGCGCCTTGCGACATTGCAAAAGATGCGATGAAGGCAACCAACGCGATCAAAATGGCAATTTTGTCGAATGACCCTGATGCGAAAATGACCGACATTCCGGACAGCGAAAAGAACAGACCGAAGGAGCCAATCCACATTAATGTCTTACGTCCGAATTTATCGATTGCCATCATGGCGCCGATAGTGGCAACCAGGTTTGTGACGCCTATAGCAAGGAACGTGAGACCGAGAGCTTCCTTCGTCGGCATGCCTGTTTTCTCTAGTATTCTCGGTGCGTAGTAGATGAAAACGTTTATGCCTGTGAACTGATTCAACGTTCCGAAAAAGAACGCGAGCATCGTGATGAATCGGTATTTCTTATCGAAAAGTGTCCAGAACGATGCCTGTGATTCTGACTCGATCAGAGTCTCTTTGATGTCTTGAATGATCACTTTGGGTTCTTCGGGATCCTTATAGATCGTTTCAAGCGTTTTCAAAGCCTCCGCATCGCGCCCTTTGCTTACCAACCAGCGGGGACTTTCCGGGACAAGGAACAATAGCGCGACAAACAGGAACGACGGAATCATCATCGCTCCGAACATGTATCTCCAATTATCATCGAGTTTGCTCAGCGCTTCATTCGAAAAGTAAGCAACTAAAATTCCGATGACAATGTTTAGTTGTGCAACCCCGACTAGTCGTCCGCGAATCCTGGCCGGAGACATTTCCGCGATGAACATGGGCGAAAGAACAGAAGCAAGACCTACTCCAATGCCTCCGATAAAACGTGAAAGGACAAGAATGTTCCAGGTAGGCGCAAGTGCACAACCAAGAGAAGAGATGAAATATAGAATGCCGGTTATGAACAAAGAATTTTTGCGACCGAGTGCACGCGCAGGAAAACCAGCGACGATAGCGCCGATTATCGTTCCAAGCAGGGCGCTGCTTACCGTCCATCCCCACTCGGCATCGTTTAGTTTAAAATACGGCACCACAAACGGATCTGTACCGGAAATCACAGCTGTATCGAATCCGAAGAGAAATCCACCCAGCGCTGCCACAAAGGTAATGAAAAATAGAATTGGTTTCATTGCAAGTTTCTGTACTGGACTTGTCAGGGTTGCCGTCGCCGCAGTTGAAGGCAAATCAGGCAGACAAGACTCTAAGGTCAACCGACCTGATTGCAGGTCCTGACTTTAGCACGTTTTGGCAGGCGGCGGTGTGGTCTGCAAGCCGATCGGCATTGACTGTATAATCTCTTTCCATGGAGTTGAATATTACATTCGGGTGGCATCTTGACGGTCCCTCGTTTCCCGAAGAACCAGGTCTCGGTCAGTTGACCGCAGGTCCAATTGGCATGTTGAATCAGCTCTGTCTTCGCCTGGGATTGATTACGAGATACCCTGCTCAAGCGGTGCGCATTGCTCAGTACCTCTCCCTGTTGAAGGCTAGCGACGACGGCAGCTATTTTTACTCGCAGTCGCTCAAAACAGACTCATGGGGAACTGCTAAAGCTATTTTGTCATTGCGAGATGATCTTCTCGCTAATGGATGGAAACCACTGGCAGCGAGCGAGGCCAACGTCGATGTTCCTGCCAGACTTGCCGCCATATCTCAAATCGAAAAGCGCGCCGGTAATAAACTAACCTGTTTGACAGATATGATCGGTCCAATACTCGAGGCGCTCGATACTGTAGATGACGTGAGAATATCTTCTATATCAATCTTGGACGGAATCGAACTTCTTCCGCCCATCTGGCAAAAGTTATTTTTGAAACTGGAATCGAAGAATGTACAGATTAAAGAATGGTTCGGATGCGACGAGAACAGCACCCCGATATCAGAGGATGTTTCTGAACAGCTTATATCGAGTCAAGCAAGCGCTGATTCAGGGCTGGGAACCAGGAGTTTATCCGATGTCGCTAAACTGGGTGCGTTTCTGAACGCCAATGAGAAACTGAAATTTACAGGCGATGGTTCTCTTCTGATTCTTGAGTCTGATGATGAGGTTCAGGCAGCCGACTACATTGCAAATTTACTCCCGCAATTAGCCGGGCAGAGACAAACGGTGATTATCCGCGGAGCGTCGACATCCTTTCTGGATAAGATGTTGAAGCATCAAAATCTGCCTGCTATTGGAGGTCCGAGGAAGTCGGCGCTGCGAGGTTATCTGCAACTATTGCCTCTGGCGCTGGAGCTTCTCTGGGAGCCCTTTGATCCGGTGAGAATGATTGAGTTTCTCTTGCTTCCGTATGGACCAATCCCCCCGTCGATAGCCAGGAGTTTTACCTATGCGCTGAGCCGCGAGCCTGGTATCGGGGGTAGTGCCTGGGAAAAAGCCTGGAGAGACACGCGAGAACAACTGAAGAAATGGCAGACTGAGGACAAAAAAGAGCATTTCGTATGTTTTGAGACTGAAACGACTATTACCGAACCGAACAAGAAAGCCGATAATGTAGAGACCGATGCTCCGCTTGCGCGTGAACTGAGCCTGAAGAAATGGTTGGAATCAGAGAGATTCGACATCTCTTCCGGCATTCCTACTTCGGTAGTTCTCGATCTGTGTCGGCGGGTCAAGCAGCATGCTCACCTCCGCCTTAATACAGTTTTTCCAGAATCGTTATCCTCAGAGAATCTCGTGTTCTTGCAGACAGCCGTCTGTGCAGAAACGCTTGTATCGACGGTCTCCGCGATGAATGTCGAATCGATATCGCGATCGCAGTTGATGCGCATCATCGAGTCCGTAATGGGCGAAGGATATTCGCCCGACAACCCTGAAGCCTCGGAATGGTCGTCGGTCGATCATCCCGGACAGATAACGGCGCACGCAGATACAGTTATCTGGTGGGGATTTGTAGATAACGAGAAGCATGGTTTTACTACTCCCTGGTCTGCCGGTGAGTCTGCGTATCTGGAAAGCGTTGGCGTTCACGTCGACACGGCGCAGAGTGCTGTCGTTCGTGAAGCCAAAAGTTGGTGCCGTCCGATTTTCACTTCTGCAAAACAGTTGTTGCTGGTAAAACCACGCGCAGTTGCTGGCAGAACTGTCGCGGCTCATCCTTTTTACCACGAAATATCAGCGGCACTGGAATTCACCCCGCACCGGACACGCTCGTCATTAATCAAACAAGCTCATCAGATTTACGAAGGAGCTTTTACCGACTGTTTGAACATATGCATAAAAAGTGAGCTGGTTAAACACACGGAACTCCCATCAAAGCGTCCACGCTGGAACATATCCGCTCACGCAATTGAACCGTCGAAAGAATCTGCAACCAGCCTGCAACGCTTGCTTGGCTGTCCACTTAATTGGATGCTGGAGCACAAAGCAAAATTCAAATTTGGACATTTGCTTTCTATCAGTGCAGGAGAGCAACTGGCTGGCAATCTGGCACATGCGGTTTTTGCCCGAGTCTTCAATAACGCGAACTATTCGACTAATGCAGCTCAATCTGCGCAAATGTATTTCGATCAGTTGTGCCCTCAGGTCGCAGCACCTCTAATGTTGCCCGGAAACAGTTTGGAGAGGCAGCGCCTCAGGCAAGCGGTTGTCGAAGGTGCCGACTCACTTGCGCGCATGATCGATGACGCTAAATTTTCCAAGGTTATCTGTGAAGTTGAACAGAACGTTACGCTTGACGGTGTTTCACTAACAGGTCGTCCTGACATGGTGCTCATCCACCCGGATAATTCGGATTATGTCATAGACCTGAAGTGGACAAGGCGTGCGCCCTATCGACGACGAGAAATCAGTGAGGGGCGAGCAATTCAGTTGGCTCTTTATGCAACACTGATTAGAAAAGATAGCGGTCTTGCCACAGAGGGCGGTTACTTTATGATCGCGCAAAAACAGTTATATTCGACCAGCGCGAAACTGTTTCCCGAACACATGTACGTAGAGGGATTATCGCTGCGACACACCTTTGAAAACGTACTCCAGAACTATAAAACGCACCTCGAGATACTCGAAGGGGGCACCATATATGCCACCGGTGTAAGTGTCGGCAGCAATGATGTTATTGAAACTGACGACGGCGGTATCGACATCTATCTGGACGATGAGCCCGAACATCCATCTCAGAAAGTTCCCGGAATCACACTTGCCCTCGAGCCGCCATGTCGGATTTGCAACTTCGCGCGCTTGTGCGGTTACAAGGAGTATCAATCGTGAGCATGGATGATGCGATTATCGAACCGGTCGACACTGTTTCAATCAAACCGATAACAGTCATAGCCGCCAGTGCCGGCACTGGCAAAACCTACCGGCTGTCTCAAGAGTATCTGAAAGGTCTGGAGGCGACGACCAGGAACGATTCGGGCATTATAGCCACCACCTTCACGAATAAAGCCGCCGACGAATTGCTCGAGCGCATTCGACGCCTGCTTCTCGCCGAAGGCAACTGGCTTGCAGCGCAGGGCGTTTTAAGTGGTTACCTGGGAACAGTAAATGCTCTCTGCGGCCGCTTCTTAGCCGAACACGCCATCGACGCCGGTCTGTCGCCGGATTTAACGATTATCGCAGAAGACCGATTACAAGCCGTTTTTGCAATTGCAGTGGACTCGGTCATTCATGAATTTGCCGGGCAAATGCACGGACCGACAACACGCCTTCAGCTCGACAACTGGAGGCGCGATGTGCAAACAGTAATCGACCTCGCCCGCGACAATAACATCGAAGCGGAGGAACTCGAGAATCTTGCCGAGCAGTCCTGGCAAACCCTGAAAAAACTTCTTCCGATATCGGACTGTGAACATGCCGACAATCTCGATGCCGTAATAGCGCAGAAGATCGACGAAATTTTGAAACAGCTTCCCGGCAAAGACGACCACACAAAAGGTACTCAGTCCGTCATCGAAAAACTAAAAGATGTTCGTTTGAAAATTAAGAGCGGTTCGCACATCGTTTGGCAGTCATGGGCGGATATGTCCAAACTGGCGGTCGGAAAGAATAGTCGAGAAATCATCGAACCGCTTGTGCAGGCCGCTCAAGTATACGCGCGGCATCCGCGCCTGCACGATGACATTAAGACTGTCATCTTTGGCGTGTTTCGTTGCGCCGCAGCTGCTATGAAAACCTACGAGGCTTATAAGCGAGAGCACGGTCTGATTGACTTTGTCGACCAGATGCTGCTTACGCTCAAACTTCTGCAAAACCCTCAAGTCAGAGAGGCACTGCAGTCGAGGACACACCTTCTACTCGTAGACGAGTTTCAAGATACAAGTCCAATTCAGTTATCGATATTTCTGGAGCTCGCAAAACTGGTCGAATACTCCGTGTGGGTCGGCGATGAGAAGCAGTCTATTTTTGGGTTCCGAGGGTCGGATCCCGAACTCATGCGCCAGGCAATTGAGACCCTTGTCACCAAAACTGGTGGCAGCAAAGATGTATTGGTACGATCGTATCGGTCAAGACCAAAGCTAGTCGGTTTTACCAACGCCTTATTTTCCAGATGCGACCAGCTGCGCCTCATAACATCGACTAGCTCGATCATCGAAGAAGTAAACCGCACTGAGTTCGAAGAACAGAATGATCCGTTGCACGTTTGGTGGCTGAAGGGCAAGCGGCAGGAGCAGTCATTCGCCTGTCTGGCAGCGGGGATCCGGGAGGTTCTGGACAATCCGGAAAAATGGCAGGTCCTTGACCGACACACCCAACAGCTTCGCCCAATCACAGGTTCGGACATAGCGATTCTTTGCACGCGAAACACCAACCGCATAAAGGCCGCTAAAGCTCTGGTTGCTGTCGGGCTCACTGTAGCGACTGAGCGCGACGGCTTGCTCGACACACCGGAGTGCGTTCTGGCTTGCGCGGCACTGAGAATAATCGTAGACGAAACCGATACACTGTCAGTTGCGGAACTCGCTAATCTGCTCTCTGACAGTTCCGGCGCCTGGCTAGATGACGCTATCAAATTGCGAGGGAAGACCAGGTCGAAAAACTGGCAGTCTGTTGAATCTCCGCAGTTATCTAAAACCAATCAGTGTCTGGACGATTTGAACCGGATAAAGTCAGCTTGCCTCGATCGCACACCTTCGGAGGTTCTCGAGAGTGCCATCAATGCCGATGGCATCATGAACACGATTATCTCGTGGGGCAATGTGCGTCAACGTCTGGCGAACCTTGATTCACTTCGGGGAATCGCCAAAACATACGAGGACTTATGCACTTCGTCAAGGATGCCCGCCACAGCAGCTGGTCTGATTTTGCACCTGCATAAGTTCGTCGTGAATGGTGGCAGTCAATCAGCGAATCCAGATGAGAACGGCATTCACATACTCACGTATCACAAGTCAAAAGGTCTTGAGTGGCCGATGGTCATACTTTGTGATCTGGACAGAGCGATTCCAGGCAACCCGTTCGGAGTCAAAGTTGAATCTAACAAGGCTGAACTCGATCCACTCAATCCACTACTAGGCAGAACGATTCGTTACTGGCCGTGGCCGTTCGGGAAGCAGCGATCCAAAATTGCACTGAATGATCAGGCTATGAAAACCCCGCAAGGAAAAATTGCCGCCAAGCAGACCGCATCTGAAAACGTTCGCCTTCTCTACGTAGGTATGACGAGAGCACGTGACTACTTGGTTTTCGGGTGTCGTCCATATGGTTATGGCCCGCAATGGTTGAAATGTTTAACGGACAAAGAGTACGACTTGCCGCTCATGACCCTGTCCGATCGCGGCATCGCCTATAAAGCCGAACTGATAGAAGAGGTTCCAGAATCGCTGACGCAGTTTACACCAATTGAAGAGCCGTCACCGGAGCAGTACTCGTCTATGAAGACCTCAGATTGGTATTCCCCAATTCCCGTCCCGCAAGATAAAACAACAAAACATCCTCGCTATTACCTAAATCCCAGTGCAGCTTCCGATACTGACTTCGCGCTGGTCGCCGGCAGTAAAACCGAAACATACATAATCGGCGAGCGAATTCCCCTCAAGGGGACTCCTGACATGCTTACTGTCGGAGACTGCGTTCACGCGTTCCTGGCAGTTGATGATCAATCATCTGCCATGGAGAAGCGTATGGAAACGGCATCAAGGGTGGTGGCAGGTTTCAACGTCGAGAACCTGGAATTGCAGTCGTTGCCTGAGATGACCGATCGCTTGATGAAGTTCCTCGTCACTCGTTACCCGAAAATCATATTGGGTCATGAGATGCCTATACAGGGAAACCTTGGGCTGCGAAGAATTCGGGGAACGATAGATCTTCTGGGTGAGACCGACGAAGGTTTTATCCTGATCGACCACAAAAGCTTCCCCGGGAGATTCGAAGAATGGGAAAGTAAAGCACTTTCACATGCAGCCCAACTGGCGCTATACAAACACGTGATCGAACAAGCGACTGGAAAGCCTTGCATAGCGCAATACATTCACATGCCAGTCGTCGGCGCGATCATCAGTCTCGATTTCCGACTGCAGCCGCTTTCCGGATGTAAACCATAGATACTGATTGCATTACCAACGATGGAAGGCAGGGTGCCCCTCTTTTACGGCCACAAAAACAGACGTGCAGGTCGCACAGACTTTTCCGCCAGCAACTAATTCCCCATATACAGTCGCTCTATCCTCTTTCGAATCGACGACCCGTGCCACCATTGTAATTGCACCATCACATGGCGTCGGTCTCTTGAATTTCACATTATGCTCCGCCGTAACAGTACACGGAGGCGAGCTCAGACCATTTTGCTGCATAATGTGCCAGGACGCCATCCAGTTGCAATGACAATCTAAAAGACTGCAAACCATACCGCCATATATGATTCCTGGAAAGGCCTGGAACTTCGTCTCAGGCTGCCACGAGGCTACCAGGCTCCCGTCATCCTGAGGGAAGCTACTTATATGCAGACCATCCGGGTTAGCCGGACCGCATCCGTAGCAAATGCTCTTAGGCGCGTATTGTACCTGCAGGCAAATTTTTTCAGACAAGTTGAAATCCTCTCAGTAACGCAAACCATAGCCTAGCATGCCATTCATCGATTCCTAGTTCGTAAACCGATATCGATTTACGATAAGCGCCGACTGTAATCTCGCAAAGCAAATCACCTGAAAGGTCATATCCCTTCGGTTTTCAGCGTTCCATTGCCGGCAACACTCCATCCCTCGTCTGCTAGTTAAGTAAATAAGTTACCGAATGCCTAGCATCTGGCTCGGGAATTTGAAGAAGCGCATGCAAAGAATGCCGACAACTTAAATCGAAATTGTTGAATACAGAGCGGAGCCGGCATGAATTGAACCGCGAGCCCAGAGAAAACTAAGACAAGCAGTTTATTGAGTATGAAACCAATCGAAGTCACCCACTTCACCAAGCGGCTTGTGCTGGAGCCGCTAACTAAGCAGCATGCAAGCAAACTCTTTGAAGGGTTTAGCTCCCCTAAGTTATACGAATATATCCCGCAGAATCCACCGGCTTCGACGTCTGAATTGGAGACTCGGTACGGACACCTGGAAAAACGCACTTCTCCTGATGGTGGCAGCCTGTGGTTGAACTGGGCTTGCCGGTTGATAGCGAGTGACATTTATATAGGATTAGTTGAGGTAACATTAGACATTCACTCAATCGATGCGGCATTGGCGTACTTCATTTTCTCAGATCATCAGCACCTTGGATACGCAAGAGAGGCATGCGAGGCAGTACTTGAGCATATTTTCAGAGACTACGAGGCAGTGTCTTCGACATCTGAAATTGACGACCTAAATGAAGCATCGATAGCCCTCGCTCATAGACTAGGTTTTCGGAAACTGGGGGACTCAAGAGCCGTTACTCCTTATAAAGGGAAAGCTCATTCTGAGGGAAGATATTCACTAACTCGCGAACGTTGGATGAGTCGCTCAACGTAGTGCTTATAGAGCTATGGGTCGTCGCAGTTCGCGAGAGTTGACGAACACATTCGTGTCAAGAAAATAAACGAGCTTACTAGTCTCGTGAGATGAAAAAGGCTCTTCTTAGTTTCTCCTTGCCGACAATAGTACCGACGGCTCGGAACGAGAAGAACACAATGAAAGTCACGAAGAACGCAAGTTGATGAGCAAGAAAACAAGGCCAGAATGTTTGAGGATTAGACGCTGGTGTAGCTCCCTTCTCGTGGTGAAAGAAACGTTCCTCGAAATGCATAATCACGTTTACGAGCGCAGTGAACAAAATTGACTTGTAAAGAACAGGATAGATAAAGGGTTTGTGCTCGAATCTTTTAGCCAGAGGCATTTTTTCGAGAACAAAAACAAACTTACCCAGGGCTACTGAACCGACCAGTGCAGTAGCATAGCTGGTAAGAAAATCGTTCTGAGAACAGGCTACTAGCAGCGTCGTACAGCGAAATGTTTGCAGAATGCAAAAGGAGACGGCGAGGTATGCCATCACTGTTCCAACTTCGATAGCCTCTTCTCGTAACTTCTCCTTCCAGGATTTTTTTTCGATGATAGTGCCTGAATCGCTCACAGATGAGGATTCAATCGAAGGCGTCTCTTGATCGGCTAGGGGCACAGATTCGTTCATACTTGATGGCGGCGGAGGACATGGGGACCGGCAGGTGCATCATTTTAGCAGTCCAATTCTTCAAGCGCGCTAGTCAGCATCGATAGGTGACGAATTGAAGGGCGGACGTGAAGTTTACGTTTCGTTTAAAATGCTTGAAAACCATTCAGTCCTGGGTTAACCTCCCAGTACTAGTTGCGCAAGGACTGCTATCGACATGGTTGTCGGACTCCCACAAAACTTGAATCTGGCGGTTGATGCCCACGGACATCACCATCATCATCATGTTTTCCGGCGGAGCGGCCTGAACGGATAGACACAGCATTGTGCTAGACCTTCTTCAAGAGCCCGCTCCGGCGGGCTCTTTTTGTTCTTCAAGGGGATAAATCTATGACTGTAAAATCGGCACCCGGTAAGGAGAAGGAAACTTCGACAACGAACTGCAACAAAGAAAGTGCTGAAAATGTGCTTTCCATGACGCTTCCAACGGGGCGAATTCAAAATAAGGTTCTCGAACTCCTGACCCAAATCGGAATAAACGTAAACAAGAGTGAGCGGTCCTACAAGCCTACTGTTTCTGCCGACGGCATTCAGGTCAAAATGTTGAAAGGACAGAATATTCCAGAACTGGTTGCGCTTGGAAGGCACGATTGCGGATTCTGCGGCTACGACTGGATCGTTGAACGAGAAGCTGATGTTGTAGATTTACTCGATCTGGGTTTTGACCCTGTGAGAATTGTCGCAGCGGTTCCGGAAGATCTTGTAGCAGATAGAGCAAACGGTTTTAAAAATCTGGGGCGGCAACTTATCGTGGCTTCCGAATATCGTGGACTCACACAAAAATACATCGAGGAGCAAGGACTCGAAGCAGTTTACTTACAGACCTTCGGCGCGACAGAAGCATTGCCTCCGGAAGACGCGGACATGATTATCGACAATACGGCCACCGGCACGACCCTGAAGCAGAATCGATTGACGATTATCGATGACTTGCTTCGTTCCACAACTCGATTCATCTGTAATAAAAAGGCCCTGGAAAATCAGGTAAAAAAGAAGATGCTTGAAGAGATGGTCATGCTGATGGAAAGTTGCTTGCGCGCTCGCAACAAAGTTTTGCTTGAGATGCATTTCAGCTGCGAAGATTTCGAAACGGTGATCAAGCAGCTGCCGTGTATGAAAGCACCGACCATAAGCAAACTATACGGAGAAGAAGGTTACGCTGTAAAAATCGCTGTGGAAAATCGGGAAATTCCTACGCTGATTCCGAAACTCGTGTCCATGGGCGCACGCGACATTTTAGAATTTCGTCTGGAGAAAATTGTCATATGATGAACGGACAGGCACCCGAAGGTAAAAAGACAGATCGTAATCCGATATCGGACTACGAAAATGAGGATCGTAATCCGATATCGGACTGCGAAACTGGAAACCGTACTCCGATATCGGAATTGAAATACCCGGGACGGGTAAAGCCCCGCCAGGCAGTACTTTCCAGCCAACCCTACGATGCACCGATGGAGGGCCGCGCTCGCGCGATTCGGTTTGACTTTAACGAGAGTACGGGGCCAATTGAAGGTTGCTATCCGGAAGGACTGCCAGCAGAACTCGTGAGCATGTATCCGGAGTACGGCGAACTTCTTCAAAAGTTGGCGGAGCGATTCGAACTCAGTCGTGAAAATTTCACTCTCACAAATGGAAGCGACGAAGCTATCTCGTTGATCTCCAATACATTTATCGAGCACGGTCAAGATACCGCGCTAATTTCGACGCCGTGCTTTTTTATGATCAAACAATGCTTGCGACTTGCCGGAGCGAAATTGCAAGAGGTTTCCGTCGACAAAGAATTGCAATTTGACCTTGACGAAATAGACGCTCAGCTTAAATTAAGCCCGAAATTGGCGATGTTTGCAACGCCGGACAACCCGACTGGAAGCGTCATTCCGCCTAATACGATTGAAACCTGGTGCCAACTCTACCCAGACGTACTCATCGTTATTGACGAAGCATATGGTGAGTTCGCAGGGACGAGCGTGATACCACTAATAAATAAGTACGATAATCTTTTAGTGCTGAAGACTTTCTCCAAAGCTTGGGGGATGGCAGGGTTTCGCTTGGGAATGGTTGTAGGGAACGCGCACCTGATCGAGTTTTTGAAGCGTGTCAAATTGCCTTACAGCGTAAATTCGGCAGCTGTTTTCACGGCGTTGCGGCTGCTCGATCGTGAACACGACATGGCAGCGCGTGTCGCCGAAACCGTAAGACTGCGCACGCGATTATCTAAATTTCTTGATGATCGCGGATATAAAGTTCGGGAAACTAGTGCGAATTGGTGTCTGCTCGGCACAGGGTTTCTCGCAAGGAAGTTCTCAGAATTTACTGCGTCAAGAAATTTGCTGGTTCGCAACCGCAGCACATCCGAATTTTCCAGATTTGCCGGCGCGAGTTCACCCAATAGTGAGCAAACGATGACTTCTTCTACTTTCGAGCCAATGTGGGGGCAGATTCGCGTTTCAGCAGGAAACGCGGACGAAGTCGCAGTCTTTGAAAAGATCGTCGATCAGTTTCGAGATAGCTATGCATTGATCTTTGACCTCGACGGGACACTGGTCGACACTTCGAAAAGCTTCGACAAAACCGTCGAGTATCTTGTCGAAAAATATAGTGGAGAGAAGCTCGATCTCAGCGAATTGGCCGAACTCAGGCGTGAAGGTGGTTTCAATGACGATTGGGTCGCTTCGCGAGAATTACTCAAACGTCGCGGTTTTGATATATCACTGGCAAAGATCGCGCGCGACGGTGAGAGTTTCTATCTATCAATTGCCAGAGACAACGAAGAGCTCTTGTTGCCGCTGTCTCTTTTAAAGCAACTTAGAAAGCGCCATCCACTGTTCATTGTAACAGGCAGAACGCGTGCCGAATACGCTCCTGTCTGGGGCGAGCGATTCGATCCCCTGTTTGATCGCGTATATTGCGTCGACGACGTTCCCGGTTGTCGAGCTAAACCGCATCCGGACTATCTGCTACAGGTATTAAAAGATTCCGGCATCACCTGTGGTGCATACATCGGAAACGCGGTAGACGACATGCAAGCAGCGTGTGCCGCCGGTCTTACTGCGATAGGTGTGGCCGAGGTACTTGTCGGCAAGCCGGCTATATCAGTTGTGACCGGCGGTTCAGACCGTCGCGAGCCGGGCACGAAAGTTGAGGGCGAGTATTTTGATAATACCGAGGAAGAGTCCAAAACTTCTTCAAGTGCCCACGAGCAGCTTTGCCAGCGAACCGCGCTGAAACGTGCCGGAGCACACGCCATAATCTCGAACTGCTCAGAACTCGAGGAACTTCTCATGGTGTCGTCAGCTCCGCAGTCGTCCCAAACGTAACGGTCCAAGATATAGCAGTCCGACACCAATCGTTTAACAGCCCCAAAAAAAACACACAGCGGAGCATAAGAAATGTCCACTCCACAATCACCGCAGAACTCAACCAAACCGGCTCGCATTGGTAGTGTTCGCCGCAGCACAAAAGAGACTAACCTCTTTATTGAGGTAAATCTCGACGACTCATCGCGACGCGAAATTCGAACATCCTTGCCATTCCTCAATCATATGCTCGACGCATTGGCTTGCCACGGGCGTTTCGGTTTGGTCGTCACCGCCGACGGTGACATCGATGTAGACCCTCACCACCTGATCGAAGATACGGGCATAGTTCTCGGAGAAGCGATCTATGAAGCACTAGGGAGCTTGAAAGGCATCGAACGCGCAGCCAGTTTCACCTATCCAATGGACGGCACGCTCGTTCAAGTCGCACTGGACATTTGCGGTCGCCGTAATCTGGTCTGGAACATCAGCTTCGGAAATTTCACTGTCGGCAATCTGGATCCAAACCTGTTCCGCGAATTCTTCAAGGGTTTCGTCGACGGAATGAAAACAACGCTACACGTTAACTGCCTCTACCGCGATAACGATCACCACGCCATCGAGGCTACATTTAAAGCGCTCGCCCGCGCTTTGAGAGAGGCCGTTAAGCGCCTCGATACAGACGAATATCTGAGCACCAAAGGCGTCCTGGACGAGAAATAGGTACTGAAAGAATTAACTGCGGGAAACAACTTAAAGCCGAAACCATGCCTACAGAGAACATATCCATTGAAGTCATCGACGCCGCCGGCGGAAACATCGGCAGCCTCTGCCGTGCACTGGACCGGCTCGGAGCTACGTACACGCTGGTGAACGGCGAGTCGCCGCCAACCGGAACAAAGCCCCTGATTTTACCTGGAGTCGGAAACTTCGGCGCCGTTATGAAACGCCTTCGTGACGCGAGGCTGGACACACGAATCGTTGATATCGCAGGTAGTGGCGTTCCCTTGCTCGGCATTTGCGTCGGTCTGCAAGTTTTGTTCGATGGCAGCGAGGAATCACCGGGCATCAATGGGTTAGGACTTCTGGAGGGAACCGTAGTAAAATTTACTGAGGGAAAGGTTCCTCAAATAGGCTGGAATAGCGTCAAATCTCAGGCGCCAGACTGGCAATCCGGTTTCGTGTACTTCGTCAACTCCTACTTTGCCGCACCAAAGCAACCGGATGTGGTGCTTTATCAGTCCGAATACTTTAAGCCGTTCTGCGCTGCCGTGAAAAAAGGAAACATAACGGCGTTTCAGTTCCACCCCGAGAAAAGCGGACAGTTCGGCATCGGACTTCTGAAACACTGGCTCGACGACGCAGCTCTCTGGAAGGAATAAGTGAAAAGCAACAGCAATAAACGGCAACGATAGACGACAACGCTAAACAACAGCAATAAACATCAGCAATAAGCAACACAATAAACGACAGCGATAAACCACTACAAAACGACAACGGTTAAAACCAAATCCCTCATCATCCTAAATAGCTACAGACAAGCCTAAATGCACCCTGTTGAAACAACTATGAACGAAGAAGTTATCACAGCCTCCGGTCTGTGCAAGCGCATAATTCCCTGCATGGACATCGCCGATGGACGAATCGTCAAAGGAGTTAAGTTTACAAACCTGCGCGACGCCGGCGACCCCGTCGAACAGGCAATTGCTTATGAGAATCAAGGCGCCGACGAGTTGATGTTCCTGGATATCACCGCATCACATGAAGGAAGAAAAACCACCAGAGAGCTCGTTCGCCATGTCGCAGAACAACTCAGCATTCCCCTGACCGTCGGCGGTGGCATCTCTCAGGTATCAGATGTGGAGGCGCTTCTAAATGCCGGCGCCGATAAAGTCTCCATGAACACCGCGGCTGTGCTGAATCCTCATCTTATCGATGGCGTAGCAAATGCCTTCGGCTCTCAATGCTGCGTCGTCGCAATCGACGCTCGCTTGAACAAACAGACCGGGCGCTGGAAAGTCCTCATCAGGGGCGGTCGGGAAGATACGGAACTGGATGCTCTTGAGTGGGCAAAAGAATGCATCGCCCGTGGTGCCGGCGAAATTCTACTCACCTCATGGGATTTTGATGGAACCAAACAAGGTTTCGATCTGAAATTGACAAGCACATTCGCTGATTTACCAGTCCCAATCATCGCCTCCGGTGGTGCCGCCGGCGCCGACTGCTTCGTGGACGTTTTCCAGGAAGGCAAAGCTGACGCAGCTTTGGCGGCCAGCATATTCCACTTCTCGGAGTGCACGGTAGGACAGATAAAGGAAGTTCTGAAACAGAAGGGAGTCAAGGTCAGAATATGATCATTCCAAGCATCGACATAATGGACGGAAGAGCGGTCCAGCTGAGACAGGGGCGCACGCACGTTCTGACCAGTGATAAATCACCTGTGGAACTTGCAAAGGAGTTCAACCGCTACGGCGAAGTTGCAGTGATCGATTTGGACGCGGCGCTCGGCTCCGGTAGCAATCGAGAACTCGTGAAGGAGCTTTGCCGCGTTGCAGATGTGCGCGCCGGAGGTGGCGTGAGAGACGTGGAGTCTGCCCGCGACCTGCTCCGTGCCGGCGCAAAGAAGGTGATCATTGGGACAGCCGCAGAGCCCGAACTCCTCTCCAAACTGCCGGCAGACCGCGTAATGGTGGCTCTCGACCAGGTCGACGGGAAGGTAGTAGATCACGGTTGGAAGACTTCTACAGGTGAGTCTGTTTTCGAACGAGCCGAGCGGCTATCTCCATTTTGCAGCAGTTTCCTCAGTACCTTCGTCCAGGGAGAAGGCTGCATGGAGGGCGTGGACGAAAACATGGTCGTCGAACTTCGTGATGGTCTGAAACGCCCCCTCACCATCGCTGGTGGCGTTTCCAGTACAAGCGATGCCGTCAGTTTGAATAAGCTGGGCGTCGACGTTCAAGTAGGTATGGCGCTCTATACTGGAAAACTGGATCTTGGAGAATCACTTTCCGACTCGTTAAAATGGACCGCGGATGGTTTGATTCCGACAATCGTACAGGACACTTTCGGGAATGTGCTCATGGTGGCATACAGCTCGAAAGAATCGCTCATAGCAGCTCTTGCGGATGGAACCGGAACATACTTCAGCCGGTCCAGGAATCAAATCTGGAAAAAGGGTGAAACCTCCGGTAATCTGCAAACACTTATTTCCTGCCGAACCGACTGTGACAGCGACGCGCTCGTCTTTACCGTAATCCAGGACGGCGTCGCCTGCCACAACGGCAGCTATACATGTTTCAACAACGATACCGTCCGACCATTCGACCTGCAGAGTTTGTTTAACATCATCGCCGAGCGAAAAGCCTCTATTACAGAAGGTCAGGAACTCTCCTACACTCAAAAGTTGTTGACAAAACGCTCGATGCTCAACAAGAAAATTATGGAAGAAGCGTATGAAGTGGTATCACATACGGACCGCGAAAATTTGAAGTGGGAAATCGCCGATTTGCTCTACTTCGTCTCAGTCCTGGCAAGCGCAGAAGGGATTTCCTGGAAGGAGATTCAAAATGAACTCGGAGGCCGCCACAAATGATTAAAGTATTGCAGAAAAGCGACGCGTACAAATTTATCGCTCAACTTACGGGAACAGGCGCACCCGAAAATACTTCCCCCGAAACTGTGCGCGATGGAAATGAAGAGACTGACACAGACGAAACAAGCAAAGTCTCCGACGCGGTTGCACTCAACGCAACCCGCAATCAGGCGGCCGACACAACTGGCACGGATAACCAACGCTCGATCGAAAGTGCCGTTCGCAACATAATCTCCACTGTCCGCCGAGACGGCGACGCCGGACTTCGTGACATCGCGCGCCAACTCGGGGATGCCGCTCCGTTTCGCCTGTCCGAAGATGCAATCGAAAAGGCCCTGAGTGAAACTGATTCAGCCACCAAAAACACTCTGGAGACAGCAGCCCGACGCATCCGCAACTTCGGTAAAGCCATCGTAGATAGTGTCACGCCGGTCACCGTCGACTGTGGCGAATTTCAAACCGGTATCGACTACCGTCCGGTTCGGCGTGTGGCGTGCTACGTTCCGGCTGGGCGGTATCCATTGCCTTCGACAGCGCTAATGACTGCAGTCACTGCCCGCGTAGCCGGGGTCGACGAAGTCGTAATTGTTTCTCCTCAACTGAAAAATGAAATAGTTGCTGCCGGCACCATGGCCGGTGTCACCGAGTTTTACCAGATCGGCGGCGCCCAGGCTGTCGCGGCTATGACATTTGGAACAGACACAATCGATGCCGTCGACATGATTGTCGGCCCAGGCAACGCATATGTCACTGAGGCAAAACGACAACTACAGGGCAAAGTCGGGATCGATATGCTCGCCGGACCAAGCGAAATTTGCGTTATCGCTGACGACACGGCAAACCCGGAATGGCTCAGCCTTGACCTCCTTTCGCAAGCAGAACATGATCCCGATGCGCGCGCCTACCTCCTGACAAACAGCATCACCGTCGCTAATAAAGTCGCAGAGCTGGTGGAGCGCGACGTAAAAAAGCTGAAATTGCCTGCGTTTCTAAAAGAGTCGCTCGGTGCAAGCGCCATCATCGTTCTCAACGACACCAAAGACTGCATCGACGCCGCAAATAAAATTGCGCCTGAACACCTACTTCTTGCTGTCGAAAGCCCAGAAGTGCTGAAGCCGGAACTTACAAGCTACGGTGCGCTGTTTATGGGACACGGATGTACTGTCGCATTCGGCGATTACATGGCCGGGCCAAACCACACCCTGCCAACCAACCGCTCGGCAAAGTTTCAAGGTTGCCTGTCTCCGCTGACCTTCCTGCGCCCCCAATCATGGATTAAGGTCGCGACAACCGCCCGGGAACTCGCGAATGAAACGACCGATTTCGCCAATATCGAAGGGCTGACAGCGCACGCCGCTGCCGCATCGGCTCGGGCGAGCCAGACTTCGCCATCAAGCTGAGCCAGCACCGATTATCTGAAACGTATCGGAGCCGCTGTCTTGTCTTCGTTAATCGGTGCCACGCTCGAATAAGTTCGATGCGGTTTCTGCCCAGCCAGAACGCCCTCACTGTCGTCTTCCAGCGTGGGCTCTTGATGGAAGCTGGCGAGAATTCGCTTACGATATTTGTACGCCAATAGCGCCATAACCGGAGTTCCAACACAAACGACCATGCCCACGACCACAATCGCAAGCAAAATCAGATTACTCGTGACATTTACGGAATGGCTGAGCGATTGGAGATTGTCTTCAAGATTGGCAAGGTGCTCCTCAACGCCCGCAACCGGCTTCGGCAAATCTTGAATCGGAGCGCGCAATTGACGCACAGTGTCTTCCAGTTCATCAAGTTTTTTGCCCATTTTCGCGATCGTGGTATGCACTTCACGCATCTGGTTGTTGGTCTCAGCCAACTCATGATTGGTTGACTGCACCGCGCGCGTCGTCGCTAGAATCTCGTTCTTAGTGTTCTGCACAGCAATCTTCGTGTTAACCAGTTCGCCCTTGGTGGCAACGACTTCATTTTTGGTTGCTAGCAGCTCGTTTCTCGTTGTCGACATCACACCACGAACATCCTTGATAGCATCCTTGGTATCGGACACCTCGGTAACCGTGGTTTTGAGCATCGAATTGATCTTGTTCATATCTTCACGAACGTCGTGAATCTCGCGATCGATACCTTTGATGTCTCGCCGCAATCCGAGCATCGGCTTCTGCAGCCCGACTATAGGAGCTTGAAGTCGCACGATTTGCTGTTCGAGTTTGACGACGGTTTCCTGCATGTCATGAATAGGGTCATAAACCCACTGCAGCGGATTTAAACTGAAACCTTTGTGCTGCTTCTTTACCTGGTCGAAAGACGGCAGCTTCTTAGGCTCCATGTCCTTTCTGGTGAGCGAAACACCATCAACTTCGCGTGCGGCCTCGATGACATTGTCGTCTTCGCTGTCATCGGGCTCGAGCGCCAGAGCTGGCGCTCCCAGGAGAAAGCAGCCAGTAGCGAGCATGACCATACCCGCCCGACCGGCGACCTTCAGATTTCTAGGATAACCCCTCATTCCGCCTCCGCAGTGGCTCTTGATAGATGTTTATAATCAACTCGAGCCGTTCATACCGTAAGCTTCATGAAACGATATGTTCTAACCACATAGCACTATAGAGATCAATGGGTGCCGCCCGCCAGCCGGTTTCCCCCATAAAGGTCCGGATGCGTCCGGAAACCCTGACAAGTTCAGCTTTTCCGTCTGGATAAATTCGCGATAAAATTTGAAGGTTGAAACTGCAAACACGCCTCCATCACAAGCGAGAAAAGAATGAAGTCCACTGAACGCTTTTCCGGGTTAGCAAACATATACGCTGCTTCCCGACCTACATATCCGCCGGAGGCGGTCGACTTCATCATGTCGGTCTGCAAAATATCAGGCTCTACGGTTATGGTGGATGTCGGTTGTGGAACCGGAATTTCAACCAGGCTTTTCACCGAACGTGGTGTCAAGGTGATTGGTCTTGAACCTAATGACGACATGCGACAATCTGCGGAGAACCAGTCTGTATCTCACGATTGCGAAGTTAAACCAGAGTACAGACCTGGCACCGCAGAAGATACCAATTTGCCCGACGCATTTGCTGACGTTCTACTCTCTGCCCAGGCATTTCACTGGTTCGACCCGGACCGAGCCCTGACCGAATTTCACCGAGTCATCAAGCCTGACGGATACGTGGTCTTGATGTGGAATGAACGTGACGAGTCTACTCCGTTCGCCCACGGCTACGGAGAACTATTTCGAGAATTACCTGAAACTGCCGGAGTCGAAATGAAACGAGGTATAGCCGGAGAGCCTCTTTTGACAAACCCTTTGTTTGTTGATGCCCAAAGGACTAACTTCAAAAACGTTCAACGAATGAATCTGGAAGGTGTTCTCGGTCGCGCCTTCTCTGCATCGTATGCCCCCAGAGATGGTGCCGCGGCAAAACGTTTGAAAGACGGATTGACCGCACTGTTCGAAAAACTTCAAGTAAACGGGTTTGTAGATATGCAATATGAAGTCTCAGTCTACACAGCAAGGAGACCGGCATGATAATTGAGTGCAAAGAGGAAAACTCTCAGGACCTCTATAAAATTCTTCTGGGCTGTGTCGTTCCCCGTCCGATCGCCTGGGTCTCCAGCCAAAGTAACGACGGAGTTCTGAATCTTGCCCCCTTTTCTTTTTTCAACGCCTTTTCCGCCGACCCTCCTATTATCGGACTGGGCATAGGGATGAAGACCAGGAAAAGCGAAGACGGATCACGCACGCTTGTGCCCAAGGACACATTGAAAAACATTCTCGAAACAAAAGAGTTTGTCGTGAATGTTGTTTCCTACCAACATGCAGACAAAATGAACCGCTCGAGCGCCGAATACGACCCTGCTGTCAGCGAATTCGAGCAGTCCGGTCTAACACCCTCGCCTTCGAAACTAGTGAAACCTCCCTGCCTCCAGGAGTCGATGGTTTCGATGGAATGCCGACTGTTTCAACAAATCGACCTGCCTCGCTCAAGTATCATTCTCGGCGAGGTTTTGTGTTTCCACATCAAGGATGAAGCCTGGGACGGACATGGTATCATCCACGATGTTCTACAGCCCATCGGCAGGTTGGCTGGTTCAGCATATTGCAAAACCGACTCGGTTTTCGACATGACCAGACCTCGCGTTTAAAATCTGCTGCGCTGGCTTTTCAGGCGCAATTAGATGCGCAAACCGCCCACAGCCTTGAGTAATTGGAATCAGAATGTCATCACGCGAAATAGTCTTTCTCGGCACTAGCAGTCAAGTTCCGACCCGCACACGCAATCACAATGCGATGTTTTTATTCTGGGACGAACTTGGAATCCTTTTCGACCCGGGCGAAGGAACTCAGCGCCAGATGACACTCGCCGGAATCAGCGCTAGAAGAATTACTCATATCGCAATCACTCACTTTCACGGAGACCATTGTCTTGGTTTAGCCGGTGTGATTCAGAGACTATCTCTCGATCAGGCACCACATGCGGTGGAGGTCTTCTTTCCCGCCAGCGGTCAAGTGTTTTTCGACAGACTGCGAAACGCTTCGATCTTCTACGATGGCGCCGAGATCATCCCGCGCCCAATCAAAATCAACGGCAACGAGATCGTCGAACTTCTAAAGACGGATAGTATAAGCCTGCACGCAGCGGCTCTCGAGCACAGTGTCGAGTGCTATGGCTACCGCCTGCAAGAAGCTGATGGTCGATCCATGGTACCGGCAAAACTTAAGGAGAAAGGACTGGCCGGACCGATCGTAGGTCAATTGCAACGGGAGGGTTCTGTCAAGATTAACAACGAGACCGTCACAATTGAAGATGTCAGCGTCGTTCGCCATGGTCAGTCTGTAGCAGTGGTTATGGATACGCGTCCATGCGCCGGCTCCAGACTGCTCGCCCAGGGGGCGACGCTGCTTGTTTCCGAAGCCACATATTTGAACAGCGAAGCTACCGAAGCGCACGAACATTTTCACATGACCGCACACCAAGCCGCACAGCTTGCCATGGACGCCGGTGTCCAACAGCTCGCTATCACTCACTTTTCACCACGATACACTTCGCATCAAGACTTCGTAGACGAAGCCACTTCGGTGTTTGATAACGTTTGCGTCGCCGACGATCTCGTTAGAGTCAAAGTCACTCGTTGATCAAATCTCAATCACAGTCGCAGGATTGGTGGGTTGATATTCTTCGTCGCACACGGAGACATTGTAATACCAGGTTTTATCCGTAATGTGACAGCCGTGTCCCTCGTGTATATGTCCGAATGCGTGAAACCGTGGTGGCGACTTTAGTTCCTCAGTCAACACTCGCAGAAGTTCCTCACAACCTACATGCTGTTTCGCATGTCGACCGACGTCATCTAGAATTCCCCACGGCGGTCCATGAGTAATTAGCAAGTCTAAACCGTCCGGTATCAAATCCCAATAGTGGCGAATCTGTTCTCCGCGATCCTTCATAAACGCCCAGTTGAAAAACGTCGGCGTCCACGGACTTCCATAAATCTTCTTGCCGTCAAGCACCAACATCTGATCTTCCAGATAAACACAAGAGGTAAGCAAACTTTCCGCACGACTACGGTCGGTTTCAAACATAAAGTCATGATTTCCTGCTACAGCAACAGGCTTATGCTTGTATTTATGCGAGTGCCCGGCAATCCAATCATTGAACATCGAAATCTGACTTTTCGTGCCGTTTTTCGTCAGGTCGCCGGCAATGATCAAGACGTCTCCTTCCGGTAAATCAATCTCTCTATTATGCGTGTCGCTGATTAGAACAACTTTCATACTTCCATTCCATCACTCGGCGTCGCTTTTTTCGCTGCCAGGTTGAGATTTGGCCTCGCCACCATCCTCAGTATCATCACTTACGAACTGCAGCTTAGGCGCCTTCTTCACCGAGTCCATATCGACGCGAACTTCCAACAGCTTTGTTTTCGAGACGTCGTGGTTTTTCAAGCGAACATGTCCGCCTGTGATGGGCAAATCACTATTCTGTACTTCGCCAAGAAATGCACGGTAACTCTCAGACACTTTCTCCGGCAGCTTCGGAATCTGACCACTCATGACAATTGCGACATCGTCCTTCTTAAGCTCGCCTTCTCCTACTTTCACAACTTTGCCGTCAGGACCGAGCGAAACTGTTTGATCATTGGACGTCACACTCTTAGCGCTGCTCGGCGTGAGTACGGTGCCGCGGAAGAAGATTTCATTCACCAGATCTCTCGTGTCACCTGGCACCGATGGCGGTGTCGCCACCTCGAGAAAACTCTTGACCAGATCTCGTGCGAATATATTGGTTTTCGGATCATCTATAAAGTCGCGCCCTACTACCATCGCCATTTGCAGAATCTTGTTCTGCTTATCCGTATCGATGCACACCACAACATCATTGCGCGATCCCGGTCGAAAGTAATGAGTAGCCAGTTCTTCATGTTCATCAATCGCACGTTCTCTCAGGTGGAAAAACGTGAAGAAATCGCGTTTAATCGCGTCATCTAAAATTTGTCCCTGGATGGAAGGAGTGACAGTCTGCCCAAACGACGGCAGTGATGACGATGCGAACAAAATCGTCGCAGCCAATAAACTCAGAACGGTTCGTCTTATACCCATCAGTTCAACCCAAACGTCAGGACCTTATTAATAACGTCCAACTTCAACATTCAGATTAACACGCAAACATGTGCAATATAACTTTTCCTTTGTCGTCAGGAGAGCAACGCAATTTATCCGCACCTGCTTACAACTTGGAAGCGTTCCCTGGCGAGCTTAACTTCCTCTAACGGTATAGCCACTACTCGGCACTCTACCACATGACATATAATGCCCGCTCTGACAGGACGGCGTTTTTGCGCGAATAATGAGCGCTGGTTTATAACCGAAATTACCTACATTGAAATTTGATATGACTTCAAACGGAAACGGCGGACCCACATCGAATACCATAGCCTTTCGACTTCGCCCGGCGAATAATACCGTATGCGAGTTTAACGAATCACTTTTAGACTTCGGCGTGAATGAGTCAACGGCTGTGGAGCCGACGGTAACGGCAATTAGCCCGCTCCACCTTCACGTCAATAAAACTTGCACTGCTGAGAGCGATTACGCCCAAACTATTTCGTTCTGTGCAGGCATCGAAGCGCTCAACAGACGTGTCGAATCGATGAGCAGGAAAGGTTTCGGCATTGTGGCTATAGCCGGATACGAGGGCAAATTTGTCACCGCCTTTTCGCGGATGAAAACCGCAAGCGACGTCACGCTCATCGACGAGGATGCCGCAGAGCCGGGTATCAGTCACAGTTATCGCTTGAGCGCTAATACTCTTCAGCATGTAGCGCACAACGGTCATAGCTGGATGTTCACATACCTGACCGAAAAACAAAGCGCGCCCCAAACCATTATCAAATGTCAAACCCTCGAGGCGCTACTCGCCCAGATAAAAGTGGTCTGGAAGCGCAACTACCGAGTCAGTTCTCTCACATATGGTGCGGGTCACTGGGTCGCCGTCGCCACACAATCGTTCGCACCAGACGAACAAAGCTACTTCACCGCACCCGATACTGACTCGCTTCAGGACAAGACCAGAACCGCCTGGGACGAAGGGCGTCGTATCGCTGCCATCACCTATGGTGCCGACCGCTGGCTCGTCATCCTCAATAAATCCGGAGAAACCGACTCTCAGAAATGGGTGTCTAGAAAAAACTTCGTCGACCTGAGAACGAAGATTCGCGAGGAATGGCTGCGCGGCTTTCAGGTTACTTCGCTGACGCGCGGGGCAGACGTGTGGCTGGCGGTTTTGACCAGAAGCTAGTCGCCGCAATATCTTTTACTTCGAATCCTTGGGGCTATCAACTACTTCGGCAAGAGGTATTCCGACCGATGCTGAAGGCGGTTTGATGCCTATAAACGTAGAAATCGTCGGAGCTATATCTTGCGGTCCGACCGGTCGAGAACAAACTTTGGGCACTACCCCCGGTGCTACGATGAAGATAGGAACGTAAGTGTCATATGTCCAAACCGACCCGTGCATTCCAGTCTTAAGGTTCCAGGGATAGTGCATTAGCAGCGCATGCTGATTTGCCACGACATGAACGTTGCCGGAGCGACGAGGATGGAATGTATTCGTCACTCTCTGCATAAATGGCAGTGCCGGAACATGTCCGGTCATGATGTCACCCCTGGTGGCAGCAAAATAAATGCCGGGAAATTTCATTGCAACCGTAGCGGCGGCATGTTCAACCTCCTCAAGATTTAGATTTAACTTCGACACCGTGTCCGTGTTCAAATAAATGTAAGGATAGGTGAATGTTTGAACAAGATCGAGATCAGTCGAAAAGCGCTTCTTGAGCGCATCATTGACCTCTTTGGGCAGAGCCTGTGGGTCGACTCGTAAGGCGGGAAAACCCAGCTGCTGGACGTACTCGGTCACATCTGCGACGCCATGGTCGGCGGACAAGACGATCAATGTTTTGTCCAATCCGACAGATTTGTCAACGTAAGCGAACAGTTCGCAAAGATTACGGTCTACACGAAGAATATTGTCTTCTGCCTCCAAACTCCCAACTCCCCAGGTATGACCAACCATATCGGTCGAAGAAAAACTAACGGACAAGTAGTCGATGGATGATCCTCGACCGAGCTTTTCGCGTTGAATCAAGTCTTTCGTGAAAGCAAGAACTAATTCATCGCCCACTACAGTGTGCTCGAGTCCTCGGTAATACGACTCATCATCGGCTGCCGCCAGCTTCTTCGGCATTGTTCGACCAAGATGTTTATATCCGCCTTCCCAAGACATGTCATCCCGGTCTCTGCGCCAGTAGGAACTCTTGGGCTGAAGCAAATCCCATGATTTGTCGCGATAGTTCTCGGCAATCTTTTGATTGTTCCAGGCCACAAGCCAACCGGGTAGCTCCTTGAAATAATAGCTACTGGTAACGAATTTACCGTGCTCGAGCCAGAATGCTTTTCCGGCTCTGCCACCAGGTATAATGGCACTGCGATCTTTGCCGGAAACGGCGAAAATTTTTGCAGTCTCTTCGGACGCAATGAAAAGCTCATCGCCCAACGTCGTCGACTCCAGGTTCGTAGGCGCCCTTCCACCCTGGGTCTTCCCGACCTCAGTGTCAACATGCTCGGAAAAGACTTTGTAATTATTGTCCTCGACTGAATAAACTATGCGCTTGGTCGACTCGTCCCACCAGTCACCACCGATGATACCGTGCTGACCTGGTTGTGCGCCTGTCACAAGAGTGGCGTGCCCAGGTCCGGTTTCAGTGTCGGCGTGCATATAGTGCGCGTTGTTGTAGAAAACGCCTTTATCCATTAAGTAGCGAAACCCACCAGGACCAAAACGCTCTTTAAAGACTCGTGGAAGATCTCCCCTCAGCTGATCTATAGTTATTTGTAAGACCAACTTCACTGGCGTTCCTGTAGCCGGGGCAGAAACTGTCTCAGCCGCGCGCACTTGCACAATGAGGCTGGAACTCCAGAGCATCGAACTAACGGCGATTAAAAGACCGCGCTTCAGAAGACTTGTTTTCATAACATTCCAACATTCGGTGATTCCTCCAGAACTCTACCACGGTAGTTGTTTCCAACCATTAAATCGGCGTTTCGAGAAATCGAACAGGCGAGTCTATTTGAACACCCGCCCGTTTCAGTGTTCTGCGTTAACCTTCGGAACCCGCTCACCATGCTACTCTCTAAATTTTGAAACGGTCACGAACCCATTCGCGTAATACAGGAAAGTTCTCGCGTACAACATCAGTGTCCTTTCCATGCGCACCCATCAAGCCGGCAAAAGTTTCTGCGAACGCTTCTTTTGCGCCCGTGAAGCCGGGTTTAGTGTAATACCAGAGACGCTCTTTGACTTCTGCCGGCATTTTATCGACTTCTTTCTGATACATATCAAGGAAATCCGCAGACTTTGTGAATACGCCGGAACAGTAATCAACCGCATGCCCCATCTCGTGGACAAGCACATTTGTTGTTGAGGCAGCGTCCCAGACTTCGTCACTCAACTGCGTGGAGTTTGGTATCAACTTTCTTTCGTAGATATAAACGTCTCGGTCATAGCATCGAGCTATGTCTTGAGCAAGGTGCAGACCGTCAGCGTCGAGTTTGCCCTTCAACATATCCGGCCACTTATCTGTAATATTTGGCGCAATGTTGATAGTGGCGCCGCCTTTGTCGAGAATCTCGTAAATATTTGGTGGCAAACGATCGACTATGTTAGTCACTGTCTCGATCGTCGCTTCACCCACCGCCGGATGATTAAACTTCGGTGGCACAATATAAATGCGATGCTTGAATTCAACATGCCCCGTGCTGGAGACTGCCGGATCAGGCGTCCTCGCCGGCACGAGCGTGGGTTGTTGCGATCCTTCGTACGGTTTTAAACCGCTGCTGTGATCGATAAACGCGATCATTTGCCCACAAATTTTCGCTATTTTACCGTCGGAATTATTGTTCAAAGTCTGAGCGTACTGCTCCTTCGCAAGGGCCGGCTCGTTCATCTTCATGTAAGTGTTTGCCAGCTCATAGTGAGCCTGCCAGCATGTTGGCTCCTTTTTGATTATGTATTCGAAAAATTGCCGAGCCTTTGAATATTGTCCGGCTTTGTAAAACTCGATTCCCTCGGTCAGCAAGGTCTCCGCCTGAGCCGGAGCCCAGAGCATCGCCGCCAACATCAGTCCTAGAAGCTGACGTTTGTCCAGCCGGGGAAGCGACACATAAATCGACCTGCTCAGGACCGTTGCAGCTTTGAGAACAGGTAGGCAAAACGATGGTTTCATGAGTCCTCGCGTCGAAAAACTTAACTCCGGCAGCGATTATACAACGCCCGTTTATTTACCTTATTTAAAAGGGGTATAAAAGCTTCGGAGGATTATTTTATGGCATCAGGGCTAGCCAAACAGTCGCAGCGAATGTTCGCATCGATGCTTGCTGTTTGTCTGCTCACGCTGGCGTTTGAGCCCTATGCGCCTTCCTGGGGCGCCGAGACTGCCGATGACGAATTAGAATTGAAGCGTGGCGACCTCAACGAGCCGGAATCAATCACCGGAAATCAGGAGACAGTCGCTCCAGATGCCGAGACTCGCCCATTAGACGGTACAAGCCAGTCGGATAACGCGGGGAGCACAGCGCCTGATCGGCAAAACGGCGATAAGCCCGCCGATACCACCTTTCGCAAACCGTTTAACTTGAACGTCCAAACCTCTGTCATGGACGGCAGTGCCGACAGCCATAACTTCCAAGGAGGTGCAAACAGTAGTTTGTTGCGCGGAGCAATAAACGCTCCGGGCGGCTTGGGCAATCAGACGCCGACATTTGGAGTAAACACAAATCGGCCGAACTTGAAAACCGGAACCAATACGACCACGTTGAACGGTGGACTGACAGAGACGCAACTACAGCGACTGGCTGCACACGATCTGGTTTTAATCATCGATCAATCTGCCTCGATGAACACACAAGATTGCCCTGTCTCAGGACTTGGTCGAGTCGGTGGAACGATCATGGGAATGCTGTTAGGTTCAGCCGGCATGGTGAGCCGATGGCAATGGTGCCGAGACCAGACGATGAATCTGGCGGAACAAACTCGCTTTGCTTCATCGAAGGGTTTGAGCGTTATTCTTTTTTCGACTAACTTCGAAGTGCACTCTCGAGTTTCAGTGGACGATATTCCAACTATCTTCAAACAAGTTGCGCCGCATGGCACCACCAATTTGACAGAGCCACTCAGAATTACAATCAATGATTTCTTTCGCAGACAGACAGAAACGCGAGGTAATGTGAAGCCTTTAGCTATCGCGATCATCACAGATGGCTTACCGACAAACGAAGCGAATGTCTGCAAGGTTTTGGTAGATACTACAAATCAGATGCGCAACCCGCGAGACATCAAAGTCACCGTTTTTCTAATTGGGAACTCGGCTCTCAACGGACAGGCGTTCGTGAATGAAATCGAGAGAAACCTTCCTAAATACGGAGCGAAGTTTAATATCGTCAAGTCTGTATCATTCTGGAACCTTATGAAAGTAGGGCTGTCACGAGCCCTTGCCGATGCGCTGGAGTAAGTGATCGAAGATGAAGAGGAAGTTTCTATCATCGAAAGAAGTTATTCTGCCGTTCGTCGTGCCGGTCATAGTCGAAGTTGTGCTCATTTCTTTCATTCTTATCACCATCCTTGGTGCCCGCCAGTCTGAAACAGAAATGGACGAGACAATAGCAACAAAGACCTTGATCGATTCAACATTTCACGATGTAACAACGTCTTCGATGCGCCTGCTCACAAACGATGACACACAACTGGGTAAAGTGATTCCGGAGATCAAGGACGCTCTTCGGAAAGACAAAGCCGCTCTTCAAACGTCCACTCAGCTTAAAGACCTTAATGCGCCCAGCACGGGTCAATTCATGAAAGTTCTAGATGAGCTGGCAGAGTCAGTTGAAACCATAGAGGGCAGCCTCAAAGAAGGAAACTCGACAAACATCGACTTGGTCATGGGCAAGCTATCGCTTTTGCTGGACCAGGTAAAACAACCCGCTGACGACCTGCACAACAGACTGCAAGATAAGGAAGCCGACCTGAATAAGCGTCGGGATACTGTTTGGAACAGCATAATCGGCTTACTTATCGCCGCCATGATCACACCGATTTTCGCTGCGGTTTACGCTTTCATTTACGCCGGCCGCCTTGCTCACAGGATGAACGACTTAAGAGAGAGCGTAGTCACGATCTCTTTAGGCGAGCGCATCCAGCAAAATATTCAGGGTTCCGACGAGTTTAGTGAATTGCACAGATCTATCCTTGATCTTTCCGTGGTCATGGATAAGGCAAGACAGAAAGAACGAGCAATGATCGACAACGCCGCAGAAATTATTTGCTCACTGGATGAGCAGCTAAAAGTTGCTGAAGTTAATCCGGCCGTTGAAGATCGCCTTGGTTACGATCAACAAGAACTTATTGGCATGAATATTCAGACACTCGTTCATCCTGACGATCGCGAGCTCACATATGAAGAATTGGAGTCAGTCAGGACAAGAGATAGTGGTCACAATTTCGAGGCGCGCTTGAGAACAAGAGACGGGCAATACATATTCACCGACTGGTCAATAAACTGGTCGCCTGATGACGACTCGATTCTATGTGTAATTCACGACGTCTCAGATAGGAAACGAGCAGAGAAACTCAAACAGGACGTCATAGCGATGGTAAGTCACGACCTTCGTGCGCCTTTGACCTCTATCGCAATGGTATTGGATATGGTGATGGAAGGCGCTGCCGGAGAGCTTAATGACCGCGGAGACCGTCTAGTCAGTCGAGCTCAAATGTCAGTACAGTCACTAATTTCGATGATAAAAGACTTGCTGGATATTGAGCGATATGAAGCCGGCGGTTTGCAATTGAATTTGGAACAGGCGAGCGCAAAGGATGTAATTCTTCGGTCCATCGATATGGTCAAGCCCGAGGCGGAAAGGAAGAACATAATGATTGATGTGATCTGTGATGACACTCTCATCGTTTGCGATCCGGAGCGTGTCAATCGCGTATTGGTCAACCTCATAAACAACGCGATAAAGTTCTCTAAAAGCGGCAAGATTATTTATGTATCCGGAAAAGTCTTGAAACACCGCAATGAACCAGCCGAAGTAGTGTTCCAAATCATTGACGAAGGTCCTGGAATCCCGGAAAACAAGATTGACTCAATCTTCGATAAATTCACTCAAGTTGGCACCGGCAGCGAGGGAGAACGCGCCGGTAGCGGATTGGGGCTGGCGATTTGTAAAGCGCTGGTGGAAGCTCACCGCGGAAAAATCGGAGTGAAGAGCGCTATGGGAGAGGGCACAACATTCTGGTTCAGCCTTCCTCAAGGAATGGATACTATGCGCACCTCCGGGAGCTTCAGGGTATGATGCTTCGGACCCGACCATTAGTGGTATCGCTGGTGATGCTCATTACGCTAGCGTCCGTCGCATTTAGCAGCCTTCTGCCCGTTGCAGCAGTACCGGCGTCCGGAGTCGATTCGCAAAACTCGCGAGCTCGGCAAACCGACAAACTTTACGAATACCTTGCGCGTTATGCCGCTGTCGTTTCTCTTACTCATCAGGAGCTCTACGGTCCGCTACTGCCTGCCTCAGAAAAGCTGTGCAAAGACTTTCTCAGCGAAGGGCTGAACGAGCCTTCGATCTCCAGCAAAATTAAATGTCCGTCCGGTCTGGACGAAGTCACGCCACTTATTCGTGTGCCGGCGTCCTATGGAAATGTTTGGTCCAGACTGTATCTCGAGATATTAGAGACGCGAGCAGTAGCGCGCTCGCACTCTGCAGGCAAGATTGCGGAAGCGCTTGCCGACCACGAAAAGGTTTTAGCGGAGTGCCCGGACTTCATCGAAGCCCGGGTCGGATTAGCAAATCACTACAGACTAACAAAGCAATTTGATAAAGCGGTGGCTGAAATTGATAAAGCCATTCAGAAGAACCCGAAGCACTCCATTGCCTGGACAACAAAAGCAATGATATACGAGGATCTGCGCAACTACGCCATGCAACGAGAAGCGCTTGCAGAGTCATACAAGATTAGCGCGGCGGAGGAGCGCGAGATAAATTCGTTCATGAATGCACCGACTAGACATAACGAGGATCTCGACCCCAAGCATGCTCTGCGTCTGATCAAATTTCGACCAAGAAACGCTAACGCTATCGCTACTTATGCGGAGAGCATCAATCCACCGAGGACGCATGATGCTTTCAAATATGCGACCATAGCCGTGAATCTAGACCCATCCGGCGAACTGGTTAGAAAAATTCGCGCGGACATAAACTTGGACCTCGGTAACTTTGTCGATGCCGCTACTGATGCCACCATTCCCATAAAGCTTGCACCTGAACTTCTGGATGCGCGCATTACACGCGGTTTAGCCTATCTAAATATGAACAAACTGAACGAGGCTCTTGCGGATCTGGACTTCGTTATTGAGCGACAACCTAACTTCACAGATGCATACAACTATCGAGCTGTTATCCTTCTCTCGACAGGTCAACCAAGAAAAGCATTAGCGGATGCGAAGAAAGCTGTTACGCTGGAGCCCGAATATCCGCTCGCATACAGCTACCTCGGAGCCAGTTACTCCCGCCTCGGCATGATCAGCAATGCTAAACAAGCATTTGAAACGGCCGTGCGCCTTGAGCGAAAATTTCGAGGTTACGCTACTAGCCCATCACGATTCAATCTCGGCAGTTGCTATCTCAAGATGAAACAACCCGAGCTTGCAAACCGCGAATTCGATCAGGCATTGCTCGCTGATCCACTTGCCCCGAAGAAGATGTTCGAGCGGTGCTGCTCTGCGGCTCAACTTGGTTGTCGTGATGCAGAACTAAAAACGGCTTTAGCAACAGGTGTTCTTCCAAAACAACCTTTAGTGGATCTGGAAAAGATTAAGGACAGCCTCACACTTTTCACGCGTTTTTCTACACTAAATTCGCGATCCAATGACATTCGTTTCGAGAAGGCTTTCAGCGCTCTTTGCATAAATGATACCGAGACTGCGCTCACTGAGTTCAAGTCCCTGCTGCAGCTTGACCGCAACAGCCGCTACCGTAGTTTTGAAACTCCTCTGTTGATTCTTTCTCTCGAACGCAATAATCATCTGACCGAGGATGCAAAAGTCGAGGTCCGGAGGACACTAAATGCAGGTCCGCGAGGAAACGGAGATCGTGCGATGGTATCACTCTGTCGTTTTCTGCTGGGAGAAGCCAGCGAGTCTCAAGTTCTCAATGATGCGCATAGCGTAGCCGACAGAACTAGAGTTCACGTTTTCCTCGCGTTTCACTATCTGAGCACCGGCGATCGAGCCAGAGCAAAACAACATCTTGAATGGGCAATTTTTCAGGGTGATCGAAGTTCGCCGGAGTTCATACTCGCTTTAACTGAATTGCAGCGCTTCTGCGGAAGAAGCTAGGATTAAAACCGACTGTCTACCACCCTATCCAGCACCAGAGATTTTTTTCCAACTCAATCTCATCGCGGATATCAATGCCATAGTTCCCGACTAATGGAATCGATGGCTTGAGTTTTCGACTTTCATCTATCGCGTTTAGATGCACTGCGCAGATCACGTACCCTCTGCGCTGATAGAATCTCAGTCCATCAAGGTTATCGTTGGTTGTGATCATCCACATCCTACCGCATGCTTGTTTTCGCGCTTCTTCTTCCACAGCATCAATTAGAGCAGTACCGACTCCAGCCCATTGAGCGAACGAATCAAGCGTAATCAGTTCACACTCGGAGTCGTGAACATAATAAGTCGCGACACCAACTGTGACACCATCCCTGACTGCCAAAAATCCGGGCAGCTTCCATGGTTCATACGAAATGCCTCGACTGACCACGAAGCGTCCATTCCAAATCTCCTGAACCCGACTCTTCAACCACTCTCGATGCTGTTCTTCGATCGGTCTGATCTCGATATCGGTGCGAACAGTCGGTTTCTGCTTCTGCATCTGCATCATGGCTAACTTCCTTCTCTAAGCGGCGACTGGCTCGGAACAGTCCAATTCGGCCCGCGAATGCAAGAGCGCACGCGAGTCCGACGGCTTCGCCATCGACTTCCCTTTACCGAAGGTTTCCAATGCTAGTATCCCACAAAATGACCGCTAATACAACTTCTAAGCTAGCGGTCCTGTCGTTCCCGCTCCGCATGCCTTTACGACTACAGCTGGTTCGTAGGACTCGGAATTTCATCCATCCTGCACTTTGTACAGCAGCGGTGACCGGCACTAATGGTGGTACCAGTTCAAAGCTGTGACTTAATCTCAGTATTAAGCCGATTATAAATCGAACTTCCAGGATTCAGCATCATGACGCCCTCTTCCTCACGTCCTCCATACACCATGCCAACAAGAAATCCTCGTTCATCTAAAACTGGAGAGCCGCTTAACGCTCCCAATCTGATTGCCCTGTCCATCTTAATGACGATATGACCCGGTGCGGTGGTCTTCACAGTCGCGGTAAACGGATGAACTTTTCTGTCACCACCGACTAATGAAGTAGCGGCCGCGCGCTCGTTCGTGAATAGAAAAACGGGCGTACCAACAGCAGGAACACTCTCGCGTAGTTTAAGCGGTTGAAGTTTGCATTTTGCTGAAGCCTTCAGTGCAAGCAAATCACCGCGCAAATCACCCGAATTTGACCTGGAAAGGTCGCCCGACAGAAGAAGGGGCTTGGTTCCGATTCCGAGCAATTTCCCAGTTTTGAAATCGCGAATCTCAACTCTTACCAACTGAGACTGACAGTCTTGCGCAGTGAGCTGTCTAAGGAAACCGGTTGACGGTCCAACCAGATGCAGGGGTGTAACGAAAACGGACTTGCCAGTCTTCAAATAAACGCTAAATATCTTTCCACCAGTGAACTTTTGTCCGTCCTTAAGGTAGAACGTTGGCTCTCCCACGGCGTTCCCGACGTCTGGAGCAATAATATTCGAACTTGCTTTTCTTGCAGACCTAGAGTGACTAGGTTCTGCAATTGGCTTGGCAGCTGCAGATCCACAGTTAGTAAGAACGGACGCGAAGACCAAAATCGCGGCTAGAGCGCTCAGCAAATACTTGGGACCTGGCTGTTCAATAGCCCGCGCGGCAACCGCAACACCCGCGCGAGCCGCGTCAACAAATCCAACTCCGCCACTGAGCCTGGCTAAAACGCTACCACAAAATGTATCGCCGGCCCCTGTAGGGTCTAATTCTTCCGCGTGAACAGCTAACACCGTTTCAGTAGATTCTGGCTGGTAAACTTTTACTCCGTTTTCTCCATCAGTCACAAAGCAAGCACCATGCTGGTTTACGAATGCTTTGGGAACATCAGAGTTGTTTCCAAACAAAAGATCGGCCTCATTTCGATTCATAAAGAAGACGTCGCAGTCACGTATCAACTGCTCTACGCCAGCTTTGTCGGATGAAATTGCACGCGCATAGGTTCCTGCAGAGATTTTGTAAAACCCTTGCGCGCCATCACCAGCGGTTTCACTAAAAAACTTGCAGAAGTCATTCTGCTTTTGAACCGAACTGAGCGCAGCAATGTGCACAATGTCAAAATCAAAGTCTCTGACTTCCGGCAGGCAATCAGGAACCAATAAATCTTCGGCGCCCCAATCTGCGGAAACAAGCGTTGCTCGCCCACCGCCGTGATGAACTATCTCCAGCCTGGGCATTTCTTCGATAGCGCAATGAGGACCGAGCCAGGTTAGCTTTGCTTCAATGGTCCGGAGCTTTTCAGGCATCGGATCCGGTCTCGGAGCATAAAGAACAACGTCAGCTCCCTGATGCACGGCCGCCAGAGCAGTGTACAGCCCAGCACCACCCACGGTTTCAAAACTGTCGACACGACCATCCCGCTCTAATCGCAAGATATCGAATGAAACGCAACCGACTACCAGAATACTTCCCATCAACTCCACCACGGACAACCGATGATTATTTTGACATGCCGCGCGACATATGGAAGGGCGATTCGCTCAATGGCAAGAAATTGTCGGCTAATTGTCAAATACCATTTGAACCAGGAAAAGCAACACCGCTTCAAGAAAAGTTGACCTTGGGCGGATTACAGCTTATAACTGTTAGATTCTAACGGACCAAACCATGGGAATCCTGCTCAGTTGCCAATCTCTCAGCAAATCTTATACCGGACGCATTCTATTTGATGACCTGTCGTTCGGCGTAGAGGAAGGCGACAAGATTGGCTTGATCGGTCCGAATGGTTCCGGAAAGTCCACGCTCGTAAAAATTCTCGCTGGTTTAGTTGATCCTGACGAAGGCGAAGTGACAAAGCGCAAAGACTTGCGCGTCGCATATGTTTCTCAAGAAGACGTGCATGATGAAGATGCCACCATCGAAGAATTGATCACGTCATCGGCTAATGAAGTCGCATTTGAGGACTATGTCCGAGCCGCATCAATTGATTCGACGATTAAACTGTTTGCGTTTCCAGATCGGACTCTGAAGGCAGCATCCTTGTCCGGCGGTTGGAAAAAACGCTTGTCACTTGCGCGTGGATGGGTAAAGCAGCCCGATGTGCTTGTTCTCGATGAACCCACAAACCACCTGGATTTGGAAACAGTTTTATGGCTCGAGAAACTTCTCGTAGGCAGCAACAAAACCATGATTTTGGTAACACACGATCGGACGTTCTTAGAGTCCGTGGCGAACAGAGTAATTGAACTCAATCGCCAGTATCCAAAGGGTTTTCTGAGTGTGTCAGGCAACTACAGCACCTTTCTCATCAACAAAGACGAGAAGGTCAGCGAACAACTCAACCTGGAAGCAGCACTTGCCAGCAAGGTTCGCAGAGAAATCGCCTGGCTTCAGCGCGGAGCCCGCGCTCGTCAAACGAAATCCACACACAGGATAGCCGAAGTTGGAAAGCTCGTCGAGGAACTGGAAGATGTTAAACAGCGCAACGTCGCCACCCAGATAGATATAAACTTCCAGGCATCCGGTAGGAAGACGAAAGAACTGGTCGCGGCGAAGGACATCAGCAAGGCTTATGATGAAAAGAAGCTTTTCACCGACCTGGAACTGCTGATCACGAACCGCACCAGATTGGGTCTGGTTGGCAGAAATGGAAGCGGCAAGACTACGTTACTGAAAACGATCATCGGCGAAGTAAAGCCCGACAAGGGGAGTTTGAAACGCGCAGACAGTTTGAAAATCGTCTGGTTCGATCAGAATCGCAAACAGCTCGATCAGGAGAAAACGCTCCAGGAGTCACTATCAGCTGACAGTGATTCGGTCGTCTATCAGGGACGGTCACTGCATGTTGCCACCTGGGCAAAGAAGTTTTTGTTCAACACCGAACAATTGAAATTGCCAATCAGCAGATTGTCGGGCGGCGAACAGTCGCGGATTTTGATTGCAAATTTGATGCTGCAGCCCGCCGACATCATCATTCTTGACGAACCCACCAACGACCTCGACATTCCGTCATTGGAGGTGCTGGAAGAATCGCTTCAAGAATTTCCAGGCGCAATCATTCTGGTGACCCACGATCGACTGATGCTGGATGTAGTATCAGATCAAATTCTGGCGTTAAATGGCGCCGGCGGTTGTGAATACTTCGCCGGATATGACCAGTTCGAACAAGTAATCGACGGCTTCTTCGCGGACGAGAAGAAGTCTGCACCAAAGGAAAAGAAGCAAGATTCGCGAGTGAGGCAACAGACAGGACTGACCTCTCCGGAGAAGCGCGATCTTGCTGCGTTGCCGAAAAAGATTGAGGACACGGAAACCAAACTGGCGAGCCTTCAGGATGAGATGGCAAAGCCAGAGGTAGTGTCTAATCACGTAAAACTGGCAGATCTGCACAAGCAGCAAGAAGATACAGAGAAGGAATTGGAACGGCTCTATGAGCGATGGGAAATGCTAGAAGCCAAAGCACAGGCTCAGGTGTAAAACGACACGAGGATAGATTGTGGATTCACTAGACACACAGATTGATCAATTTCTCAGCGCACCTGCTTTTGGTGTAGCCGGCGCAAGCGATGATAAGCATAAGTACGGTCACAAGGTCCTGGTCTGTTATAAGCAGCATGACCGCAAAGCCTATCCAATCAATCCTAACGTTGAAACCGTTTTAGGCGAACCAGCTTACGCAAACGTTTCCAGCCTTCCGGAAAAAGTGGAGTCTCTGTCGATAATTACACCACCCCCGGTGACAGATAAGGTTGTAGACGATGCCATCGCAGCTGGTGTGAAAAACATTTGGATGCAACCGGGCGCCGAAAGCCCTCGCGCAATCAGTAAAGCAAAAGAGGCTGGCTTGAACGTCATCCATGGCGGAGCCTGTCTGCTTGTAGTGCTCGGCTACCGAGGACCTTAAGCTTCGGTTTCGAACGAGAACGACAACCAAAGACGGCGTCGAACTTTAGTAATCTACTCGCTTGCGTCCCTGTTTCTTCTGCGAGTGCTGCTTATTCGTCTGCTCGCGCTTGAGCTTGGAAGAATAGGTCGGCTTGGTCGGTCTGCGCTTGATCGGTGGATTGAGCACCATCGTGATCATCTCTTTCAACTTCTCGCGACAATCTTCCACATTGGACGCCTGATCGCGAAAACGCTGACTGACAAGAATCAAATCACCCTCCTCTGTCAAACGCCCGCCGAACCGATCAAGAAATCGCATCCTCACGCCATGCGGCAGACACTGCGTCGCGTTGACATTCCAACGCAGCGTAGCTTTGCTATTCACCTTATTAACGTTCTGCCCACCGGGTCCGCCGCTTCTGGCGAACGTGAAGTTCAATTCGTTATCCGGAATTTGTACGTTATCGCTGATCTCTAGCATAAAACACCTTCTGTCCTCAAACAGTTTACAACAGATCGTGCGGCAGCGCAGCCGCGGTACAATAGCCTCGAGCAAGCAGAGGCAATTGCATGGATACCCTGACTCCGAAAGAACTGGCACACAAAGTCGCAGAAGAGATGTTTAGAAACGACAAGGCGTCTAAGCACTTGGGCATCCGCTTAGATGCAATTGACGAAGGAACGGCAGTGGTATCCATGACCATTCGCGACGACATGCTCAATGGATTTGGTATCTGCCACGGTGGCGTCACTTTCACTCTGGCGGACACAGCTTTCGCATGCGCCTGCAACTCACGCAATAGAAAAACGGTCGCGCTTAATTGCACCATAAGTTTCCTGGCAGCAGGAAAAGTTGGCGATGTTCTTACCGCTACAGCCAGAGAAGTTTCTTTAGCTGGAAGAACCGGTCTGTACGACATCAGGATAACGAACCAAACCGGCGCAGTAATGGCAGAGTTTCGCGGCACCTCATATGGTACCAGTTCAAAAGCTCTCGAATAAACTATCTACTGCGTCGGCTCGGCGCTAAAACTGATCAGAGCGCCATCCTCATCTGCCTCAAATGCTATTGTCATAGGATTGCAACAGACCTCACAATCCTCGACATAGTTTTGCCCACCCGCGCTCAGATCGAGGAGAACAGAGATCTCCTCCCAACAGTACGGACAAGTAAAAAAGTGTTCTTCGAGCAAAACGCTTGATTATTACTTACGGTTAGAACTACTTTTTGCCGGCGCGAGCGAAATCTTTGAACTTGTGCACCTTCAAATACTCCGGATAAGTATCGAGCCAGTCAATGACACCATTCTCGGTGAACGAGATCACGCGAGTCGCGACATCTGAAATCAAATCGCGGTCATGCGATACCACAAAGACGGTTCCGGGAAACTGGCTGAGACCATCTCCCAGTGCGGACACAGCTTCGAGGTCGAGGTGGTTTGTGGGCTCGTCGAATATGAGGATAGGGTTTTTCAGCATCATCATACGCGCCATCAGAAGACGAGCTGTTTCACCTCCTGAAAGTGCTTCCGTTGCCTTTAGCGCTTCATCTCCGGAGAACAACATTCGCCCAAGTACAGAGCGAACGAGGTTGTCACCCTCATCGACCATGAATTGATTTAGCCATTCCAGCGCTGTAGAACCTGGCTTGATTTCGGAGTGAAAATCCTGTGGATAGTAGCTCCAGGCAGCGTTATCGCCCCATTTAACCTTGCCAGCGTCTGCCTCGATTTCGCCGATCAAGCAACGAATAAGTGTGGTTTTGCCAACGCCGTTTCCGCCGATGATGGCGATCTTTTCACCGCGGGTGATATCGAGTCGTAAGTTATCGAACAGTTTCTTTCCGTCAAAACTCTTCGATAGTCCTTCGACCTCGAGTATTTCTCGTCCCATCGGTTTTTCTTGTTCAAACCGAATATAAGGGCGTTGAATGTTTGAGCGCTTCAACTCTTGCGGTGCCAAACGAGCAATTTCTTTTCTGCGGGATTGTACTTGGCTGGAGCGCTGACCTGCAGCGAATCGTGAAACGAATTCTTGTAATTGAGCAATCTTTTTTGCTTTGTCGCGGTTCTCGTTTTCAATCGTCTGCCGCGCCTGTAGTTTGTGTTCGACCATTTCGTCGTAACCACCTGGATAGATGATTATGGTGTCGTAATCGATATCAGCGATGTGAGTGCATACCGAGTTCAAAAAGTGCCTGTCGTGCGAGATAACGATAAGCGTGCCGTCATAGTCTTGCAGAAAATCTTCAAGCCAGTGAATCGAATCGAGGTCCAGGTGGTTTGTAGGTTCGTCCAGGAACAACGCCTGGGGACCAGCGAACAGAGCTTGAGCGAGTAGCACGCGAAACTTGAAGTCGATTGGCAAACTACTCATCAAATTCTCGTGTTGCTCATCGGGAATACCGATACCACGCAGAATTTCTCCAGCTTCAAACTCCGCCATGTAGCCGTTTTCATCAGCAATAATCGATTCCAGATCACCCAGACGATTCATCTGCTCTTCTGTCAGATCAGGCAACTCGCAGAGCGCGTCACGTTCTTTAAACGTGTTCCAGAGCAATTCGTTGCCCATCATCACGGTGTCGATGATCCGCTCGTTGTCGTAGGCGTATTGATCCTGCTTTAAAACGCCAATTCGTTGCGGTCGGGTTATGGTGCCCCGGTTCGACGGTTCGAGCTCACCTGACAGGATTTTCATGAAGGTCGACTTCCCAGCCCCATTCGGACCGGTAAGACCATATCGATTTCCTGGACTGAACTTAACCGAAACATTGTCAAACAGTGTTCGGGAGCCGTACGCCTTGCTGACTTCGTTAACGACGATCATGGTGGTTTCCGCGGTTGAAAAACAAAAGACGCGCCTGGCGCGTCGACACACAGAATTATATCTAATAAAGTAATGATCTCCAGGCGCACTCAGCCGGATCGTAACGTTTGGTTAGACTCACGCTTACAAGCTATTCAAATGGCTTTCGCTCCGCCAGGCTCGCGAAAAAAAACAAAGCGGCACACGATCGCTCGTCACCGCTTTGTGTCACTTTGCGCATTCAAAACATTTCCTCGCGGCTCTGCCGCCGTTCCGCAGTATGCTCAGCCCTGAAGTGCTTGCTCGCAGATCGTTTGCATGGCCCGCTGGCTGATGTAAGGATTCTCATCATCAGCAAGCCTGAGCAGTACTGTCACAGGCACGCAGGTTCCGTCGGCGATTGCGTATCTAACCTCCAGGCTATCGTGCCTGGTCAAAGCTTCCAAAATCTGTCGCGGCAATGATGGGTTTAGAGCTGCAGCTGCCACAACCCCGACGTTCCAATCAGCCGCCAACCTCATCAACGCCTCGGCGGACGTGGAAGGATTCTCGGCTGCCTGTTTTCGCACTCTGCATTCTGCGGCTCTTGCCAGACGATCCAAAACCCTCGTAGGAGTATTCGGGCTACCAGCAAGAACGTAATCAACTTGTTCAACTGTAATCATGATACGTTCCCCCTCTTCAATCGAAACAATTACAACTGTCTCTACGCCTTCGCCCAAAGTGATACCACTCGTTCAAGAATGGGACCGATATTGACGGCTGAAGGCGGTTTTCTCAAATAGAAATTCATGCCGTTTTGAAGTGCCTGAAGCACATCCTCTTCGTCTTGAGAGACCGTAAGGACGATAACCGGAATTTCAGGCAATCCGGTTTCCATGTGTAGAAGCTTGAGAAACTGATGCCCATTAACTTTCGGCATGTTCAAATCAAGAACGATCACATTCGGAAACCTTCCACTTCCTTCATCACGGCGCTCGCGGAGGTAATTAATCGCATCCTCTCCGTCTACCGAGCGACAAATATGATGAGGAAGTCTTGTGTCGATCAAGGCTTCTTTCAAAAGTCTCGCATCTGCGGCGTTATCTTCGACCACCAGAATTTCTATCTCTCTATTCTGCATTCTCTATACCTCCCATTAATTACTCATGGGAAGCGCAATCACAAACGTGCTTCCCTTCCCAGTCTCTGACTCAACCCATATACGACCGCCATGATTCTCCACAACAGATTTGCAAATCGCTAAACCTATTCCGCTTCCTGACGGCACCATATGCGATGATAATCTGCGGAACATCCCAAAAATTTCTTCGTGGTAGGCCGGAGCTATTCCTATTCCATTGTCCGAAACGTAGAGTAAAACGTTGTTTCCGGTTCGCTCACTGGATATCCTTACCACTAGCGGCTCTTGAGAGCGAAACCTCACAGCATTCAAAACCAAGTTCTGAAATAGTTGCACTAGCTGGGTGCGATCGCCCACAACAATCGGCAGTTCGTCTTGAATTACAGTGGCACCACTTTGCTCGATCGAAACTGCAATATTCGATAGCGCCTCGGTAACCACACTCTCCAGTTCCGTGCTCTGGAATCGCTCTATGCCCTGCTTCACCCTCGCATGACTCAAGACACCTTGTATAAGCGATTCCATGCGACGGGTTCCATCTACAACAAAGTCGAGGAATTCTTCGCCGTCCCTGTCGAGACTATCGGAGTAGCGTCGTTTCAACAGATCGCAATAACCTTGAATTACCCGAAGTGGTTCCTGCAAATCGTGAGAGGCGACTCTCACCATACTCATGAGCACCGCATTTGATGCCTGTAACTCTCGTACAGCAGCCTCCAGCGAACCCTCAGCACGAATTCGCTGTTGAACTTCCCTGCGAAGGTTATCGTTGGCTTTCTGCAACTCCCTGGTGCGTCCTTTGACACGCAACTCCAGACTGTCGGCGAGGCCCTTGACCTGTCCGGTTAAGTGGCTTATCGCCGTAGCGACAACAAACATCACAACAAAGGATAGAAATAGAGGCGGATCGATGGGATCGAACGCACATCGGGGAGGCATGATGAAGAAGTCGAAGCAGAGCACGCTCAGAGCACAAGCCAGAAGTGATGAGAAGCGGCTGCACGTAAGCGAAATTACAACAATGGCAAGCAGATAAATTCCAATCACGTTCTCCTCATCCATGTGCATGGAGATGAAGACACCAAGCATCGTGGACATGGAGATCGCAACGCCGACCACTAACGTGTCGCGAAGCGCTCGCGACTGCCATCTCTCTTTTTCTTGAATAAAGCTGCCTGTTTCGGCGCTGTTGATCTCAGAACAAGAGTCAGTCTTGTTCAGTGTTTGAAGCATGATAAACATACCTCCCTTAAGCGAGATGAGTAGGAGGGATGGCTGGAAGTCAGTTTTGGCGATTCGTGTGCAGGGCAGAAATCACTTGCGGCGAAAGTCCACCTACTTTGAGCGTAGCGCCAAATTGTTATCAAGCTGTGTCTGTTTCGGAACAATCGGCACAGTCATGACATCTTTAATACACAAGCTCAACAAGCTGGTAAACTTTGGATGCCCTATGGAGTTCAAATGGCATGATTCGACGCCGCAATTTACTCGCTGCTATTGGCAGCTCTCTGTCCGTTCTTTTTCTGGCTGGTTCTTTGAGCATCACATCACCGCAAAGTAGCGCAATCGCCGCACCAGGCGGAGTTGTTGGTATTGATGTTGCCAATATGGATTTGAATGCGAAACCGGGAGACGACTTCTTTCAATACGCGAATGGCACATGGCTGAAGAAAACGCCGATCCCCAACGAATATGATAAATGGGGCGTTCTCAACATTATCAACGATAAGAACTTGACTCTTCTCAAGAATATTCTTGAAAAGGCATCCAACGATCAAAGCGCCAAAGGCACTGATAAGAAGATCGGTGACTTCTACTTCAGTGGAATGAACACTGACAAAATCGAAAAGGATGACTTGGCGCCTCTTTCTGATGAAATTAAACGCATCGAGTCGATAAAATCTCTCGAGGAGCTTCGCACTGAGACAGCGCGTCTGCATGGCGATGGTGTCGGCGCGTTTTTCAACTTCAGCTCCGGACAAGACTTCAAGGATTCCACGAAGGTTATAGGACAGGCATTTCAGGGCGGTCTCGGACTTCCCGATCGCGACTATTACACAAACACCGACGACCACTCTAAAAAGCTTCGAGATCAGTATGTAGAACATCTCGGCAAGATGCTTGTTTTAATGGGCTACGAGCAAACCGCTGCCGATGCGCACGCGAAGAAGATTATGGAGATTGAAACAGCTCTGGCTGAAGGCTCCATGAAAAACACAGACCTTCGCGATCCCGACAAGATCTATCACAAGATGACGGTTAAAGAGCTCGACGAGTTGACACCGAACTTCATCTGGTCGAAATACTTCGAGGAGGTCGGTCATCCAAAACTCGGAGACGTCAATGTCGGTCAGCCGGAATTCTTCAAAACCTTCGATAAAAAGCTAGCCGAGGTTTCCCTTGATGATTGGAAGGTTTATCTGAAATGGCATTTGATCAATAAATCGGCACCATATCTGTCGAGCCGTTTCGTCGACCAGGATTTTAACTTCTACGGTAAGACTCTGACCGGCAAGAAAGAAAATCTGCCACGCTGGAAGCGCGTTGTTAACGCCTCCGATAAAGCGATGGGCGAGGCTGTCGGACAGGCATACGTCGACGTGACATTTACTCCTGAAGCGAAAAAACGAGCGCTCAGCCTGGTCGAAGAGATTAAAGATGTATTGCGCGATGACCTTTCGAAACTCGACTGGATGAGCGAAGCGACCAGGAAGAATGCAATCGCTAAGCTAGACAAACTCGGTCTGAAAATTGGCTATCCCGATAAATGGAGAGACTACAGCAAGCTGGAGATCGGCAGAGATTCTTATCTTGCCAATGTCTTCGCAGCTGAGAACTTTGAGTTCCAACGTCAGCTCGATAAAATTGGAAAACCAGTCGATCGCCATGAATGGCTAATGACACCACAGACGGTTAACGCTTATTACTGGGCAGAACAAAACGAAATCGTTTTCCCCGCTGGAATTCTCCAGCCGCCAATTTTCGATCCAAAAGCTGATGATGCCACTAACCTTGGTGCCATGGGGATGATCATCGGGCACGAACTCACCCATGGTTTCGACGACCAGGGCAGTAAATTTGACGGAGATGGCAACCTTAAAGACTGGTGGTCACCTGAAGACGCCAAACGCTTCAAAGAGCGAGTGGCGCTGATAGAGAAACAGTACGAAACGTATAAGGTGATCGATGACGTTCGTTTCAAAGGCAAACTCGTTGCCGGAGAAGCGGCAGCTGACCTGGGTGGTCTAACCATCGCTTACAAAACTCTAGAGAAAATTCTCGGTGACAAACCACGCGAGAAAGACGCTAATGGTTTCACGCCTGAACAGCGCTTCTTCATCTCCTTTGCTCAAGCCTGGGCAACTAATATTCGTCCGGAGAAAGAGCGTTTGATGGCCAATACTGATCCGCACCCGACTCCCCGCTACAGAGTAATTGGGACTCTCGCCAACATGGAAGCTTTCGAGAAAACGTTTACCGAAGGCGATAAGACAATGATGCTGCCGTCGGCGAATCGTTGCCAACTCTGGTAGAACGGAACCTCAATCAGGACGGGAATTCATCGTCGTCGCCGCCGGCGGGGAACATTCGGTGTGCGCCGATAGCCGCAGCCAATGACGAAGCAGCACTTGGCGCTTTCAAACGCGCTCTGGCTTCCGCCTCCTGATACTTCTTCTTGTTCGAGCGAATCGTTTCTGTAGCCTTGTCGAAATACTCTCCTGGTGTCACACATGGAAGCTTTCTTGCTTTATCGTATGCAACCAGAATCTTCGCGTCTTCAATCAATCGCTTTATGTCAGCGCCGGTAAGCCCGTCCGTTTCTGCTGCTAGTTTGGCCATGTCGTACTTTCGAAGCTCAAGCGGCAATTTGTACTTGTGATCGTTCAAAATATCTTCCCGCGCTTTTGCATCAGGCAGTTTGGTTTCCAGCCATAATTCTATGCGACCGGAACGCACCAGTGCTGGTGGCACGCTTCCAACGTCCATCGTGGTCATTATTATGCACACTCGCCTGTTACTCTCGCTTTCCAGACCGTCGAGCATGGTCAGCAAGTAACGGTAGAGTCCGAAGTCTTCTTTGTTTTCAAAGATTACATCGCTATCGTCTATGAATATTATTGATGGTGCGTTATTTTTTGCAGACTCGAAAACCCGCTGAATCTTCGCGTAGAAATCACGGCTACCAGAGATAAATGTTCCGTCAACGAGAAAGAACTTGCTTTTCAATCGGTGAGCAAGAGCCCTCCCGATGGTGGTCTTTCCAGTGCCGGGTGGACCGGCAAGCAACACACCTCTTTTGGGTTGAATATCATATTCGGTGGCAAGGTCATCTCTCTCCAGCGGGATAATGATGTTTGCTTCGAGGCTCTCAATTACATCATCAACGCCACGCAGAGATTTGATATCTACAGCCTCGACCTCTTCCAGGTCCACGTTGCTTCCCATACGCTGATTACGCATGTACTCGATAAACTTTTCCGTATCGAGGCTCTTCGTTTTTTGCAACCATATACACGCACTGCGCAATTGGTGCGCGTTCAGTTTCGGCGCAAAGCGAAAAATCTTGTGGAAGTCGAGTTTTTTAGCTTTGTCTCCAAGATAACTTTGGCACAGTGCCTGGTAATCCGAAAAATCGAACTTGCGAACGTTAGCACAATAGCCTCGATTCCAGATGGGTCTCGGAGTGTTTCCTTCCATTCCGAAAATCAATTTCTTGCTCGGATGGTTTGCAACAAATGTGGCAACACTGGTTAAAATCGCCTCGACGAACTTTCCGCGCGGATATGGAGAACCGAATCCACAGCCGGATATCACGTCGTAAATCAAATCCAGGTCATCCATGATGACAATATCGCTTTTCGAAAGTGCAGACATCAGCATCGCCTCGAGAGTTTCTTCCATGGCGAGTGGATCTTGCTTGCGGATATCATCGATGAAGTCTTTGCAGGTTAGAAACTGTCCGCCCTTGTTTTTGTGGAACTCCTCAAGAATGGTCGTTTTCCCCATTCCCGCATGAGCCCAGACAATGAGAATATTGCCTGCGTCATATGCCTCGTTTAAATAATCGAAAGCCTTTTGCTGAGCTGGGGACAGCTTGATCATGAAACCTCCTGAACCTTCAGCGCGCTGAAGGTCGTTCCTGTGAGATGCCTGCAATGCCTGGACTACTACATGGGATGCCGAGTTTCAGAGGATGCCTGGATGCCTGGACTTCTATCGTTCCCTAATTGACACGTGAATTATCTGCCGCATAGACCCTTATACCAGATTGTTACGCAGCCCGCCGACCGTTTGGCAGAAACGGAGCAGATACCGTTTCTACCTGACAGTGATGCAACCAAGCCCGGATTTTTCTAAACCGCCTGCTCCAGTATATCGCCCTCGATGTACATCCACCGACCATCGAGCTTTTCAAAACGACTCTTCTCTTTGAACGTATTGTCGAGCCCGCCCTGGCGCAAGTAGGCTGTGAAAGTCACAAATGCCTCTTCGCTACCATCAACAAACTCGTCGACCGTTAGTGAATCAAACTGAGTATGCTGCGAGAATTTGTGCAGGTCCTCACGCCACGCCGCGGTGTCTGCCTGGAAGTTAGGATTTTTCGGATGCGTCGTTTCAATAATGTAGTCACTCAAGTCCAGTGCGTATGCCGAGTAACGAGAGCGCATAAGTTTCAGTGCACTTTCAGGAAGAGCTCCATCATGATATGGTTTGCAGCACTTGTGATAGAGGGCTTTGCTACTGCACGGGCAGTTGAAATACTTTGACACAGTTTGCGACACCTTTACGAGTGAAACATGCCGAGATTTTTAAACATGGCACGTCAAAGATTGTATTATGTCCAATGTAAATCGGTCTTGTTGAGCGAGGTTTCTTATGAAACGCTTTAGATTTTTGGTTGCATCTTTGGGCATGACAGCTTGCGCACTCAGTTTCCATGTCGGCGCATTCGCTCAAAGCTCAACAGTCAGCTCCGAAACTACAGTTCAAACCCGCGGCGTCGGCTTCAAGGGCGCAAATGTTTTCAACCCTAAATACAAAGAGCGCATCGGCACGTACGCCGAGCAAATCGAAATGGGTCAGAACAAAGGTTGGTTGACACCAGAAGAAGTATCTCAGTTTAAATCAAGGCTCGAAGGAATGAAACAGCAAGAAGCGGCTGCAGCAGCAAAAGGCTGGGTAAAATCCGACATCGACGCAATCGATAAAGTTTTCACTCAATTTAATATCGACCTGACCAAAGCCGCGAATAAACCAGCGCCTTCAGCGAACTCTGCAAAATCGGACGACGAAACAACTGACACCGCCCCCAGTACCACTACGAAAAACAAAACCACCACAAAGGCAGTTACGAAGAAGGCAGCTGCAGCTGCAAAAACGACTACGAAGAAAACTGTCAGCAAAAAAGCCACAAAGTAACACCGTTAGCTAGTGACCAGACAGTTGAACCGTACAAACTGTGGTGAGCGTGTTTACGGCTATCAACCCTAGAGTAGCGAAACCATACTTGCGAAATTGCCGCCAGCTTTCGGACGTGTAGATTAAGAGCCCGCTAGACACGATGGTCAGAAGGCTCACTTGAGCCGCGACAGCGAGCAGATCACTTTGCCACGGCAGGCATTGATATTCCGGTACGTTGTGGTATCTGTAAATCCCCCACAAGGGAACGCTTAGACTGACCAACGCTGGGGGCAGCAAAAACGTTGCCTGTAGGCGGCTTGGCACATTCTTGCGGTCGCTAGTGCATAGGTGTACCAACCACCATGTGAGGGGACAAATTGGGGGTGTGATGTAACTTAGAAAAAACGACCATAGTATCATTGAGAAGGTCCCCCACGTCAGCCACAGAGGCGGGGTAGCTAACAGCCCCTCCGGTGGAACTAAGTCCCGAATCACCCCGTAGTAATAGCCGACCACACAGGCGCTTACGACCAAAATCGTGCTCGATATGACTGATGTTCTAAGTCCGTTTGTCACTTTCCTGGTCGCTCGATCGTCTGACTGACAAGATTTATATACCCATCGAAGCCGCTACGCGTTCGAGAGAGCTAAACTCTCCTCTAAGATGGTGTCCGTAGAGGCTGGAACGGTCTACTTTTGCTTTCGATAGTACATATACAGATCCATGCCGGGCGGGTTGGAAGTGACGTACATGCTTGTCTGAATGCCCGACGACTCTACACCTTCGACTTCGGCAAAGAAACCGAAGTGACCGAGTTCGGAAACTACCTCGCGAAACATATCACGCGGCACGATTACAGCTGTCAAAATAGAGTCCTTTAGCATCGATTGAAGCAGTAAACGAACGATCGCGTGTGCCACTGCCTGCGGTTCCGTGCTGGCATCCGGGGTGGTGCGCACATAAATCGCACCGCGTTTGTTTCGATCGATATTGAGTTTGTTCAAACGATGGCTTCCCATCGCCTTTCCCTCGTGATACCAGAGATCCTCATAGACTCTAGTTTTCAAATCCTCTTCATCAAGAGAAACCCTGGTCGTCTTCCGATAACTTACACGAAGACTCGTGATTGGTCGGAGTTTCGAACCAGGGTTTGCAAATAGCTGTTTCTTTTTTTCAACATCAACATAGATGATCCAGTCATTGTTGATGTTTAAATGCGTCTCTCCGAAGTCGCCTTCATTCGCCGCAGCTAAAGCCGGTGATGCCGGAATGACGGTCAAAAAGATTACCGTCAGAAAAATTGCCAGGCGTTTAAACGACATCGCTTGGGTTTAATAGAACTGCTTGAACACTACAGCGACTTCGCCACCAGATGAGGTGGCAGGTCTTTGAACGTTGCAAACAGCTTTAGTGTTGGCGTTACCCCAGTTCAGCCAAACGTTGTTGCAACCTGGGTTATCGCTGCTCGTGCAGTTGTCGCAACCAGGCGGAAATACACCGACTTTATTCAGGTTCGGACTGTTAGGTTTTGTCCCAAGTGGCAAATTCGAGAACGTCGTAACACTGGTCTGTCCTGCAGTTCCCCAGTTGCCGCCGCCACTCAGGTTGAACTGCATTCGGCAGTTTACGCCGTTAACGCAGCTTATATCGATTGCCTCCTGCGGAGATGGGGCTTGAGGCGGATGAACGTAAGCAGGAGTGTTGTTGTCGAGTGTGAACTCGGCCAGGTTTATTCCATTAGGATAATTTGTCGGAGGGCAGCTCAGAGGCGGAGTGCCAAAGGAAATGTTTCCGCTGATAGCGGTGCCCGGCGGTGGATTGTACGTGACTTTCTGTCCGCGCTGGAGCATGAATGAACCTTGTAGACCGCTCCCCGACCAGGTAACAGGAGGGTTGAACGTCACTTGTTGTACGTTTTGAACGTATCCCGGGTTGGTTCCATAAAATCCGGGGAAGGCACCCAGAGTCAAATAGACCTGAACCGCGGCGTTGCTTCCATTGGTGACCGACAGCGCCGTCTGTCCCATTCCCTGCGCTTTTGTAGGGACATTGCTCGTGTACCAGAAGGCACACAATGCCGCGACGAAAACGCTTAGCATAGCTGCTACGCGACCTTTTCTCATATCGATCCTCCAACTCAAACGAACCTACCCAGGAGACAAACCATTCCTTCCAGGAAGTTTTCAATTATCGCAGATGAAACCTATTCGTTAATGAAATATCGCTTTGTAGTCGGATTGCGGCCAAGGTTTTCCCAGTTTCGAGACGCGCTGAGGAGAAACGGTACGGGGCTTGTGATTCCCGGTATCGTCAAACCGCCGGAAGCAGGAGACAAAATGGCCGGCGAAATCAGAGCCTGCACCTCAAGATCGAGATTGTAGATGCAAGGAGATTTCTCAACATCGGGCAGCCATGCTGTCGGAATTTGGCCAGGCTTCTCGACCACCAGAACTTCGATAGGATGAGCATTAAGAAAAACGCGAGAAGCTCGCATTTTGAGTTTAAGCTTAGTGCACTTAACTCCACCAAGTCGCTCAAGCCGCGTGGCAAGCGACGGGTCTGCTTCTAATATGTCATGCGCCTGGCTATATGTCTCGCAAAGCGCCAATTTGCGTACGTAACCGTTCACTATTTCCTGAGCGAGCAGCCAACGGACCGGCAAAATCGCAAAGTCGAGAAATGGCAAAAGTATCACAAGGACTAGCATGACTATGGCTGCGGTAAACTCAGCCAATTGGCTACCTCGCGTTGAGCGACGCAGATGATTTTCGAATTTTCGAGAACGACGCATTGGTAAAACGCTTTTCGTGCGATACTTTGGAAGCCCGACTTACGGATAAAGTACCATGAAACGCCAGCGCCAATCGAGCGGCAAGATGCTGATTCTCATCGCGCTGGTTATCGTCTTAATCACATTCATTTTTCTCATCGGTATCGTGTTCGTGACTCTTCTGTCCCAGCACACCCGGTCTCAGTACAACGTCGATGCATTCGCTCTAAATCTTGCGAAGATATTGAACGACCACGATCGCGTCGGTCAAATGAATCAAGTTCTGGCACGTAACCGCGAGCTCATTTACACAACACGCCAGGATTATATTGGCTGCGAAGAACAGGGATTAAGCCATCTTGCTCCGCTCTGCGACCAGCTAATCAATGAAGCTTACGAAAGTCACGAATTAATCGAGAGCGAGCAACTTCATCAAATCGATGCTGTGTCGAAGGAGCTTGTGAAAGCAACGAGAGCATACAACAACAATCGCAACGGGAGCAGCATCTCGATCTTTCCCTGGCTGAAAACATTTGAGCCTGAAATTACCCGAGTGGACGTGGGATGTATCAAAAATGTTCAGTCGAACGTACGCGAATCGACAGTCGTCGAGCAACTTTTCGAACATGACAAAAAGCAAGGGTATTTGGAACCGAAGAGCGGCCTTTTTCGCGCAAACATAAACGCTAAATTGCCGGTGCCGGATGAACAACTGAAATTTAAATTCTCTGCGCTGCCCGCGTTCGTTGAAAACACTTGCGCACCACCGAGAGTGGCAAATCTCGAGATGTTCGAGCAATATCCGATCGTGATTCGCGACAAGAATTCCGGTTCGAAACCAAACGATCGATTACCATACGCAGTCAAGCTCTATACAACCATGGACGTGGCGCTGGATGCTGAAAAACTGGATCGGCACGAAATTACGGTTAACTCCGTTGGTGTCGCTGGCGGTGCCATCTCCGACTACGAGTAGCAGACGCTAGAGTTCAAAAGCCTTCAGCTGTTGAGCGACCTGGAGCGTGTGAATCTGTTTACCACCGGTTGCTTTTTTCACTTCTTCATTCAAAGCAACAAATCCGCTGTCGCTGGTTGGATCATCCGCACAAAGAAGCGACATCGGCACGTGCGTCAACTGCACCACATCCTCCGGCGGGATACCCTTTACACGCGACTTCCCATAGGTTTGATCGACGTAAACTTTATTGATTTTCGTTCCGGGCGCCTTCACGATGTTCCACTCGACTTGAGCGTGCGAGGAAAGAACTAGAATGCTGTTTGGAAACTTGGGTGTCAACTTGACTGTTACGTGCCCCATGATGTTAGGGTTATTGTCCTCACTTCTTGGCGTATCATGCGCCTGACCGAGATAAATAGCTTGCACGGCGGGATTCGAAATATAGTTCTTATTCACCCAGGTTGTCGGGGCATTGTCGTCGCCATTGTAGATGTAACCAGGTTGCCGCCCGTCCATCAGCAGCTGAATACTCTCCGAATTAGACATACCGACTGCGCCCACCACACCAAGGAGGAGAACGGAAATACCGGCGATAATCAAAGGCTTCTTGCTCTTGGACGGTGTGGACGAACTCGAATCGATTTTGGCAATTGGTTTTCCACTTTGAGTTCTGTACGCAGCTGCATCCACCAAACAGTCGAGTGTTTTAGCACCAACTGAGGTAAAAGCGGCTACTTTCAATTCTTCAGCTGTTTGCCAGCGCTCGTCTGGATTTTTGCGCATCGCCTTTAGTATCACTTGTTCGAGCGCCGCCGGAATTCCAGCTGACGGTGCAATTTCGTTCATCGGTTCAGGTTCGTTGTGAACGTGAGCATACATCATCTGTAAAGCGTTCTGAGCTCTAAACGGCGTTCTCCCCGTCAAGGTTTCATACATCAAACATCCAAGCGAATAAATATCGGTTCGATGATCGATCGGTCCCGCCTGGCACTGTTCGGGACTCATATAGTACGGGCTGCCGATTGTTTCATGAGCTGCGGTCAGCTGTGGTGCGTTTTTCTCAAGCGACTTGGCTATACCAAAGTCGACGATTTTAGCCAATTCTATACCATCATCATTTTCTATCATGATGTTGGACGGTTTCAAATCGCGGTGTGCAACACCTTTCTTATGAGCGTGGCTCAGTGCATCACAAATTTGCGCAAAGATTCGCACCGCGCGTCGCGGCTCCAGCATTCCCTCTCGCGCGATCAAATCCGCCAGAGTCAAACCTTCGAGCAGGTCCATAATCAGATAAGGAGTGCCGTCTTCAAGTCGTCCAAAGTCAAAGACCGGGCAAACATTCGTGTGGCTCAGGCTAGCAGCTAGAGTCGCCTCTTGCTTGAACCTCGCGAAGATATCCTCGCTAACTCGAAAATCGGGGTGTAAAACTTTGATTGCGACTTTACGCCCGATTTCCACGTGCTCAGCCGCGAAAAGAGCGCCCATCCCGCCAGTGCCGACCAGCTTCTGGATCTGATAGCGCCCAATGGTCGTGCCAATATGCGTAACGTAAGCGCCCGAAGTCCCACCGCCAGCGGGCATCGGTGTGGTTTTATCGAAACTCTGGTCCTGCGTCATGCGTTCTCCTCACAAACATTATGAACGAGAAACCAATCTTGAGCGCCACTTGATATCATTTAATGATTAGATATTGCGAGGCTCTGCGAAACATCGGAGATGTTCAGGTCATAATCTTTTGCCAGCGCCGAAACAAATCGCTGCGCTTCAGGAACTCCAGATGCATGTCTACAAGCATCGCACGGTCTTCTGAAGTGATAACGGGAAACTCACTAATGGAATCTGTTAGAGCCCGATCAATTGCATGCGGGCAAAGTCGATATTCTTCGACAAATAAAGTATGCATGAAGCGCCTTAACTCATCCGTCTTTCGGCTATCCCCCACACCATTACCGTCGAACGCGAAGCTTTCCCTCGAAAGGCTGGAAAGGTGTTCCTCTATCGCGTCCTTCAGTTCGGAACTACCTTTATCGAATGAAAGTATTTCGAGAACCTCGCGATACGGTTTAGCAGCTTCGTAATCGGAATCGTACATTCGCCTTACAACCGGCAACACAGTCAATCGCTGTTTACTTTCCTCGATGCACTCTAGAAGTGTTTTTTGCATGCGTTTAAACCGAACATCACTTAAAGCAGCCACCAGCGATTCAGCATCCGATTTGCTGGCAACGAATAAAAGTTCCCTCAGCTTTTGCATGTCGTTTTGATGCAAGGAGTCTTCGAGGAACTCAAGCGCAAGAGTCTTAATGCGCCTTCTAAACACGGATGAATAGCCCTCGAGATTTTCGAATTGTTTATCGACTTCAACTGCTAGTTTGGCGAAATCTCTGACAGCACGCGAGTCGTCATGCTGCGCACGTTGCAAGACCGGACGAAACCAGGGGAAGCCAGAGATAAAACATAAGCGTAAACCGAGAAGCAGATGATGCGGCTTCGCCGAGTCTATCAGCCGTTTATGGTCATTCGTAGCTCTGCCCAAATCGGTCGGTTCAAATGAATTTGCATAAGTAGAAAGTATGGGATGTGACTTAAGATCTGCAGTTGCGATAACGCTCTCGTTCTCCACGCCGGCACTTGAATCCAGTTCAATTTCGGTCAAGTTTTCCACGGCAGGCTCATCCTGCCAACGTCCGGAGCGCGCCTCGCGATAGAAACTCCAGAGATTGCGAATGTAATAAGAGTCCAACCCGGTGATTATAAACAGTACCACCGCCCCTAATACCAACAGTACGACAATAAAATCCTGGAGGTGTAATTGCTCCTTCAGCGCTGCCATCGCACCGCTAGTGATCATGGTGGCACAGGAAGTAAAAATGCAAATGAGGGACACAATTGTGCCTCGCTGGCTGCGAGGCACCGGAACGAGACACTGCCTTGTCACCGGCAATTGAACGCTCCTATTTATAACGTTATAGGTTACGAGCAAAATCACGACAGGCCAGAGCGGCGGAAGAATCAGAGCAATTCCCGAAAATAGCAAGATGTTCAGCGGTTGAAACGCAAATAAAGTGCTAAGCTGAAGCCGCCTGGTTAAGCGCCGTCCGACAAGATTTTGCATTGCAAGCGAACAAAAGATTGCAACCATTGTAGTAGAGCTGACAAATATCGCGATCCGTCGGGCAGAAGGTAAGCTGAGGTCCGCAGCTTGATAGAAAACGTACTCGATGACGAACTTCGTAACTTGTGACCAGATCATGATAATCATTGCGATTCGAACCATATCATTGGCGAAGATGAATTTGAGTCCCTTCTGCAAACGATCCAAAACATTTGATTCATCGCTCTTAATGCCCGCTTTGGCTTCGACTCCATGCAGTCGAGAAACAGTAACATTGAACAGGGCGAAGTGAACCATCAGGCAGACCCAACCCAGCGGATACCAGTAGCCGAGCCAATGGTTGGCACTGAGAATCCAGATAATTCCGGACGCCGTAATGCGCGCTATCAAGTCGGCAGAAATGATTTTTGCGTAAACTTCACGAAAAATAGCTGGATTTACCGACAGCTGAAGAATAACCGGACCCAACGTGGTTCCTATCAAGTCAACCACTACCGTTGAAATTGCAAAAAGATACAGCAGCAAGTGGTTGTAGAGCACCATATGTGGTGAGTGCTGCTCAAGGAAGCACAGGATCGAAGCTACGAGTGTGAGCCCGATGAAGAGCTTGTAGACGCCATAGCCCTTCTTGTCTCCGAGTAGGGCGAAGTACAAGTAAAATACAACCGATGCGATACTGGCGAAGAAAAACAGCTGAGAGTAATTCTTTCCACCCACGGCTTTAACGAAAACACTGTTCACGAATATCAAACACATACTGGTGAACATGCTTCGACAGAAAGCGCTGAATGCATGCGTTTTAAAAGTTGTCGCCTTAACCGCGTTCATGACTTATCTATGGTGTTATCGTCACCCGACTCCGGGCGGGACTCGAGTTCATTGGGCTCCAGCGTCTCCGTTTGCCAGAGATTTCCAAGATACTCACTCTTTTGAATTTTCTCGGCAAGAGCATTAATGGTCTTCGACAAATATCCAATTTCATCTTCGCCTGCGTAGGTGACTCGCGCGGAGAAATTACCGTTGTTAATTTGATTGACGGCATCTGCGACCTGCCGAAAGGGCTTGGCTAGCCGGTCTCCCACCACAATCGATGCCACCAGACTCAGGACCAGACCCAGCACCAACGCAACGAGAAGACGATATGTAAGTTCTTTGTTTTTCGCTTCGATGCGATGAGTATTGACGCCAAGAGTAACGACCAGTTTCAATTCATCAATCGGTAGCGAAATTACAATGTACTGACTTGGACCAAGATCTTCGTGATAATCGACAAAGGCGTTGCCGTCAATCTTGCTGTTTGGTCCATAGAAGTGCCTGGTCGCATGATCAGTATGCTCCCTAATTGCACTGTTGGCGTCCTTTTCGTTGATACCATCGCTGGTGAGAAAGTGTCCGTTGCTATCGGTGATAAGAATGAAATTATCCTGTCCAAGCTGCAATCCATGCAGCAAATGCTCAATCTTTTGGAGTCGCGGAAAAACTGCGCCGCTAAGAACTCCGAAAATTTGAGTCTTTTCCCGGTCGGAAAATACAGGCGATACGTAGGTCTGATAGAGTGTTCCGTTAGGTGAGAAGAACACTTCCGAGGCACGCGATTTCTTTTCCTTGAGAACTCGGTCGGCTAACTCGATGAACGCTTTGTTCTTTCTTCGAAAGTTCGTCTTCGGTGTGTATGGTCCCATAGTGGAGCGGCGCTCGGCGAACACCAGCTCCCCATCAGCTCTATACATGTGGACCGTGTTGTAAATGTTGGGAAAGGCGAGAAATTCCTTGAGCGTGCTTTGCGCCTGTTTAGGTTCAAACGGTAAAAATCCCGGCATTTTGGTGACGTCGTCTAGCGCTTCCAAATCAGCACCGTAATTGGCTTTGACGTTGTTTATGATGAACGCGAGAGACGTCGTTGAGTCTGCCACTACAAACTGACGGATCGCCTCGTTAGTCAAGTAGTAAGCGACTGCCGAGACCACACCAAAGAAAATGATAATGATCACGAATAGTCGAATGAAGATAATGCTTTGAATCGACCGCAATGGAAAAATCCTTAGCGTGGTCCGCCTAAAAAACTTCTGGATTCCGTAGATAGCTTACGCCATAGGCCCTTATTCCACATTTATGGAGCTTACGCACGGCTGCCGGCGGGTATAGAACAAGTGGGAAACTCCCCGTAACTTCTGAGGAGCGTAGAAGTGAGAGTTAAGAACATTGTCGTCGCAGCGACATTTTTATTAGCCTGTTCACTCAACTTTGCAGAGCAGGCGCAGGCCGGTTCTGATGATTATGAAAAGGAGTTGTCGCGCGGACAGCGTCAGATCGTGAAGAAGGACTTCGAAGCAGCAGTCGCGTCTTTCACTGAGGTCTTGAGGCAAAATCCGAATGTGTACGAGGCCTACTTGCTAAGAGCTCAGGCGCGTGTAGCCATTAAAGACATGGATGGGGCGCTCTCCGACTACGATCAAGCAATCAAAGTCAATCCCAACGTCGTCGAGTCCTACATCAAACGCGGAGATCTACAGAGCAGTCAAGGCAATCAGCAAGCGGCGATTGATGACTACACGCAAGCTTTGCGATTGAACCCGAAAAATGGTTCTGCACATATGAAACGTGCTGAGGCCTACAAGCAAAACGGCGATTTTCTCAAAGCCGCCGATGACTATTCATCGTTCTTGAAGTTTGATAAGAATTCAATGGAAGCTCGCGAAGCTCGAGGCGAATGCCGTTTGAGAGCATACGATTATGATGGAGCCCTCGACGATTTCAACTTTCTTCTCAAGAAGTTTAAAACGAAATCGTTTTCAATTCACTATAATCTCGGCGAACTGTATGCAGCAAAGGGCGATATGAATGCAGCAAAAGAGCATTTCAACGAAGTTATCGCCTATTATTCGAAAAACCTGAATAAGTCAAAGAAAGCAGGTTGGGACTATATTCGCAGGGGACGTGCCTATTATCACTTGGGCGAAACAGACAAAGCCATGAGTGATATCGAATCTGGTGCTGCCATGCTACCCGATGATCCGACAGCGCAATACGAACTTGGTCATGCGCGTTTACTAAAGGGTGATGCGGAGGGCGCGATCAAACCATTGGACGTAGCCATCAAAGCGAATCCGCGTTTGTTCGCAGCGTACGTGGACAGAGGTTCCGCGAACATAGCGCTTGGACAGTTTTTAGCTGCCAAGAAAGACCTCGACACTGCTCTGGCTAACGAGAAGAGCACAGGAGGTTATCTTTATCGTGCGATGGCTCGTGTCGCATACGGCGATGCGGTTGGTGCTTACAACGATGTGATCGAGGCAAAGAAGCTAAATCCAAAAGCCCTCGAGGTCAAGCAGAAGGAAATATCTGCTGCGTTGGCGGCAAAAGAAAAGGCTAACGACAAAGATCCTGCAGTAGCACAGATTCTGGAGCAGCTGGCATTGATCGACCTGGCAAACAACAATGTCGACAGCGCCGAGGCATCTGTGAAGAAAGCAATTAGCATTCAGGAAAAATCACTAGGACAATCAGATCCAAAAATAGCATACAGTTTACTGCTGCTCGGAAAAGTCTATCTGCAAAAGCAGCAGCTTCCGCGCGCTGAGGCTTTGTTTAGAACAGCGATGATTCGTTTGCGCACCAATCCTGATGGCACTCAGAAATATGCCGTATTCAGCCTGGAGGATTGCGCACGCGTTTTAATTCAATCCGCTAAGCAGGAAGATGCCGGTGCGATTCTCAGCGATACGCGGATGGCTCGAGCAGTTTCCGGTCTGACAGAAGGAGCGTTCACGGGTGATCTGGCTCGGCGTGCGGAGTCAGCAATCGACGCTTACAAGCAAAAGAAAAAGTTCGACCGGCAAGAAGAGCTTGTGCGCAAGGCTGCAGTAACTCCAAGAAGCGAGCCGGACGAAGAGGAATCGTCGCCTCAAGAAGAGAGAAAACGAACCCATAACCGACCAATCCGGGACAAATGGGCTGTTATTGTCGGTATAGGTCAGTTCAAGGACCCTAACATAAACCTGAAATTTGCATCTAAGGACGCAAAGGATTTTGCCAATTTCCTCGTTAAGGACAAGGGCTTTGCGCCGGATCACGTTCAACTTTTGACGGATCAGCAAGCAACCCGAGCTAACATATTGTCTCTTCTCGGTAGCAAATGGCTTCCGCGCGTCGCCGAACCTGATGATCTCGTAGTGATTTATTTCAGCAGCCACGGAAGCCCGTCGAGTCTGGATGTGGGTGGCGTCAATTACCTGGTCGCGCACGACACTGACCCGAATGACCTTTACGCGACTGGAATCGCCATGCAGGATCTGGCGCGCATTATCAAAGCTCGAGTACACAGCGATCGAATTATGCTGGTTCTCGATGCCTGCCACAGCGGCAGCGTGGCTCCCAGTGCCAAAGGAATTGGTCGCGAGGCGAATATCAATGTCGATGCGATCGTGCAGGGCACAGGTCAGCTGGTGCTATCGTCCAGCAGCCCGGAGCAGCGCTCATGGGAGTCAAAAAGATATGACGGCAGCGTGTTCACAAAATACTTGATCGAAGGTCTGAAGTTGAATGGCAAGATGACCACACTTGGCGACGCGTTCACTTATCTGGATCAGGAAACAAAACGTGAGGTCTTAAGAGATCGCGGAGTTCTCCAGAGTCCGATCATGAAAAGCAAGTGGGAAGGCAAAGATCTAATTCTTGGAGTAACTCCGAGCGCACCATCACGAGGAGTCAGTGATTTCGAATTACCGGACTCAGTAAGACTATCTACAGGCACCGATGATGGTGCATCGAAATCAGTAAAACCGAAGGCTCCAGCGAGGAAACATTGAGAACTTATCTGGCGACCCGGGTTATGGTAACAACCATACGCGGGTGGAATAATCATCACTACCCGTCAGGCAGTAATCGCCTTTCTTAGTGAAGCCGACGCACCACATGCCGAAGGGCTGAACCTTGTACGATTCAATCTCTTTACCCGTATTTAAATCCCAGAGCCGTATCGTTTTGTCTAGACTGCCACTAATCAATTTGTCATCGGACAGGAACATCGCTCGCTGAATCCAGTTTTCATGCCCCTGTAGCAGCTTGATCGGTTCACCGGTGGCTAAGTCCCAGAGTTGCATGGTCAAGTCTCGGCTCCAGGAGAGAAGCTTGGTGCCATCACGTGAAATCAGGACTCCGGTCACATCGTTTTTATGACCTGAAAATTTACGGATTGCTTTGCCGTCTCTTAGACTCCAAAGCGTGACAGCCTTATCGGTACCTCCCGATACAACCTGGTCTCCATCAGGTGTAAAAGCTACACACCGAACGGTTCCCAAATTGCCATCGAATACTTTGGTGGCTTTACCCGTGGTGGCATCCCAAATTCTTACGGTTCCATCATAGCCACCAGATACGATATTGCCGCCACCTTCCGAAAAAGCCACGCAGGTCACCAGATTTTGATGACCTTCAAGTTTTTTCAGTTCGGTTCCGAGGTCAAGATCCCAGATTCGCACAGTTTTGTCGCTACCTGCTGAAGCGGCAGTGTTACCAACCGGGCTGAAAATGACACAGTTAACATCATCCTCGTGCCCCTCAAACGTCTTAATTTCCTTACCAGTCTTAAGATTCCAGTAGCGGATGCTATTATCCTGCGCACCTGTGAGCGCACGGTTTCCGTCGGCGGAAATATCAATCGTCTTTAGGTATCCTGTGTGCCCGACCAGCCGCAAAACTTCCTCGGCGCGTTTGCTGCCACCGAGCAAATCCGGAATTCCTCCTGCGGACGCTAAACGCCTGGTGCTTTCAACCTGCCGAGACGCTTCTTGAGTAGTTTCAGTCGACGGCTCCTCTGGTTTCGATTCCGAAGCTGTAGAGATCGTGAACTCTCGTTCTCTTGGCTTGTCATTGGTATCGCTTTTGGTGCTCTCGTCTCTGGTTCTTTTCAGACCTTTGCCATCAAAGTCATCTCCCAAAATATTCTTCAACGTCGGATCCGACGCCGGATCTTCTGTCAACTTGGAAGGATCTCGCTCGCCACCACCTTCGGTATCGAATCGCTCGCCGAGCGATCGCAAACGGCTCTCTATCTGGGTTCGCTGAGAAGACTTGCCCATTGCTATATAGAGTTTTCTAAGCGCGCGCAGGCTTGTCAGCAGTTTCTTGTTATCACCCGACAACTTTTCTGCTTCGCGAACGGCATCGACTAAAAATTTCTCAGCTTGATCGTACTCTTTGTCTTCGTACATCTTGATGCCAATTTCATTGTACGAACTCCAGATCGAATCCTGGGCGAAAGATTCCGTTCTAAAAAATGTCAAACATCCTACTGACAGCACAATCGCCACGCACGACTTGGTTGAAAACGATCGGCTGATGCCTGGACGGGGCGCTATTGTCATAACTCCTCAGCTGTCTTGCTAGCTTCGCGAGGTCACTGCTGCGAACCGCTCTTCCAATTGGATCGAAAATGCCCGCGTTCATCTAATTCACCGCGCTCAAATCGCGAGCGCTGTTCGCCTGATATTCTAGCTTGAATTTCCTCTGCGCGATTTCTGGCTTCAGCAGACGTGTAAATACTACTTGTACAGTATCCTTTCGGAGCTTTTGTCGGTTTGACCGGACGCATCGCACGAATGGCTGCCAGGGCATAGCTCTTAAGCTGCGGATCTTTCGAGTAGTATGCCACCCAGGCAAATTGATCGGTAGCGGCTTTTTGATTCCCAAGCGCCTTATAGCAAAGCCCGCTGTAATAGCGGGTCTTCTCGTTTGGCGGTAGTTTTTCCAACACCATCAGAGATTGTTTGTATTCGCGATTTTTGTGAAGCAAAATCGCTAGATCCATTGTTGGCTTCTGGTTCTTGACGAAATCGTCCGATTTCGTCTGCGGAGCCGGCATCACTTCGCTTCCCGGAATGAAATTGTCAATGCTCGCGGCCGAGCCGGTATCGCCTTTGACGCTGGTTGCCGCCGATGCGCCGGATGTCGATTGGCTGGACGGTGCAGCTTGCGAAGCGCTTTGGTCCGCCGCTGTTGAATCTTTCGGAGTCTCCGCCGAGCAAACAGACAGGCAGGTAGAAAGCGCCACCGTCGCAACAAAGGAACTGAGCAAGCCTCTTTCAATTTTGCGAGAGAAGGTCTTCATGATTGATTCTCGATAAAACAGTCATTATTAACCTTCCCTATTATAGGACGGTTTAAGCCTTTGGAACGGAATCAGCACGCCGGGCTCTGTTTGAAGAGTCCATGGAAACGGCAGAGCAAGGGAACCTGCGCAGATTATTCGACCATATTTGCGATATCACGGTACATCACAAGAGGTTTCTCAAGTTTCTTCGCTTGATTCATGGCCAGTTCCGCGCCACCAAGAAGCGATGGCATGTCACGGAAATCATCAGGCACCGCACAGACGCCGAAAGCAATCGCCATTTGATTTGCCATGACCTCGCCGCCCAGCGGTCTTTCCATCAATGCGTCAACTATACGGCCGACAAAGATTTCCGCCCCCTGACTACGAGTACTCGGAAGAAGAAGCGCGTAATCATGCGCGTCGTAATGGGCAATCAAATCGACATGACGTTTCAGTTTGCTAATTCGTAAAACCGCGTCCATCAAAGCGCGCTCACTGAGCACTCTTCGAGCAACTTCGCCGTCTATGATGCGTTTTTGACGCAATTCGAAAACGACAACTGAAAACGAAGTTCGAGATCTATAGCTGCGGAAATACTCTTGCTCCAGGAAGTAGAGAAATGCCGGGTAAATAAAGAGCCCCGTATCAGCCCTTCTCAAACTCATCATGATGCTCTGAATTGCACCGTTGTCGATTACTTTTGGTGAGAAGGCGAGCGCCGATTTCGAACGCTTTGGATTGACTATTTTGACGAGTTCTTTGACGGTCAAATGGAATATTATGTTGACTAATTGAATTCTGCTCAAATGCAGGAATCGACATAGTTCTTCAAAGGTGCGCTTGCCATCGAGACTGCAATATACGCGGGATACGGTATCGATGTCGGCCGGACTATTATCCTGCGCTCGCGCCAAAAAGTCGCCTTGCGAAATCATTGAGTTAGTCGGCATTATCGTTGAAGAGGGCAGCATACCTGCATCCTTGAGGTAAGCAATTTTATTGGTCAGCTGCTGGCTCTGCTCGAGCAACGATTCGATGCTTTCATAAACTGTGTGGTTATTTCGCAAAATGCGAGGTTCAAAACTGTACGTGATATCTTTCCACGTCAACATTTCGATCACCGCCTCATCACCCTGCACATCATTGGCGGTGGCATCAATAGGAATGCCCTCGTGGATGAAGACAGTCGCAGTCAAGTCACCACTTCGGATGTCCAGCCGTCCGGTTACGCCGGCTTGCAGAATGTCACGAAGAAGATCGCCGGAGTTGCCTTTGGAAGAACCCTCACGTGGAATACTCTCCGCGGTTGGCAAAATTGCAGGTTGCGGGATTGGAGCGAAACCGGGGGTCGGCATTGGTTTTCCAATTGCAGTGGCGCCAGGCTGTACTATCAGGGGCGTATCGCTCTCGTTCTGCTTTTGCCGATAGGAGTGATCCATGTCCTGCAGATAATCCTGCTGGGCACTCCTGTCCGGATAATTGACTTGAGGCAGGCGCGGATCGGTTTGATACGCTATTGAGTTTTGGAACTCGTTTTCAGGTGCAGGAGCGGACTGCGATGGCAACGCCGGCGCATCGGTCGTCGATGACGTCTCGGAGACGGGCGAAGGTTGCGGTGAAGGTCGGCTAACGTTGCCGGTCTCTTTGCGCTGAGGTGGCACCGCAGGTTCCTGAAACGCAGGCAAGCGATGCTGCGACTCACCCATATTCGGACGAGTCGCTTGCTGAGCCTCAGCGCAGTTAGACACGACCAAGTTATACACCAACAGAACATCGACACTCGTGTAGTCGAAAAGTATCCGCCCCTGGTCCGTGAAAAGCTTCCACTGTGGATTGCCGCTCTTCAGGTGACAGACAACCTCAAGCGTGAAAGGCATGAGATTTGCGCCTCGCCAAGCCAGCTTTACGGTCTTGCCTCGTTGCTCCATGCACTGAGATAGCAGCTGATGCAATTCGGAAAGGTCCGGACCGCGAGGGAGCTTTCGCAGTTGTCCGCCAAGACCGGTACTGGTTTTCTTAAGCACAATGATTTCCTTAAAGCGACCCGATAAATTGAGCCGTTATCTTCCCCGGTTGCTTTTATGCAACTGACCTGTATTCTACCCGATTTAAAACGGAGTCTATCGCCCGTCTGGTGGGGTAAACCGGGTTCACCCGGATGGGTGAAACGGTTTCACCCTCACCTCACTTAGCAACCGACGCCACCGTCACCGCTATCCAGGGTGATTGGGTTTTACCTAGAATGGCCGACCAGTACCAGGAAGATATATCGGACCATGACCGTCCTTTTGAGTCCGATACGATTTCACGGACCTCAAGCCGCTGACCATTTTTCACAGCTGAAAAACGCGACCAGATCTTTCCATCCTCATCTCGCAAAGCGGCCATCGGATGCAGTTGAAAACAGTTGCCTTTGTAACAGTCGCTGGACGGATGCAGTTGTCGCGTCGGTTTATTCACTTGCCGAAACAGAATAGTCCGACTGCCATCTGTAAACTTTGCGATGCGACCCGGGAAGCCTGTGGAAAAACGCGTTTCAGTTTCAGATAATTTGATTGGTTTAAGACCGCGACCTTCGAATTGGTTTGGAAATTCAGTTCGGACAATCTGTGTGGTGTCTTCATGATATGGCACTTGAAAGAACGGGAGAAAAAACGCCACCGCAGACGCCACCACTAACGAGAAAACATAAACTTTCGCCCCAGTTCCCTGCTGGTTTAATTTGGGAACACTATCGTCGGATAAAACTTCCTGCGACGACTTCTCGTTAAGGGTTTCCGTTTCATTCGCCATCAGACCCGAACGCTCGGTTTCCCCCTGGGGCAGAGGATTTGGCATTGTGAAACGCTTCAGCGCAAGCATGTTCCCAAAAATCGCTACTGCTATTGCGAGCGTGATAAACGACGCGACGGAGACAAAATCGTGAGCAACGTCGGGGAAGTTAAAGCCCCGATCGCGCAGGATCTCTAAGTAAACCATGATAGTCGCGCGAGCGACGTTGGTGAAAAGTACGCCGATTACAGAAAAACACAAAAGCAGGACGGAGCGCAGAGCTGATAGCTGTTTGGTCCAACAAATAACGAAGCAAAAGTAGAGGCCCGCCCAAAGCATGTTGATACCACTGCAAGGCGAATCAACCAAAATCAACTGATTCTGATGTTCGAATGAGGTGCCGGCGACGGCAACTGCCGTGCCTGACAATTGCAAAATCGCCGCCGTTATATTCGTTATAAGCAGACGCAAAGGAAATCCAACGAAGAATTGAAGCGACGCCAATACAGGCGAGGAAAGGATGAGAAAACCAAACAAGGCGAGCGCGTTTCTTCGCCCTGGAATACAGCGAGTCCACAAAACGACTCCTGCCGCACAGACCGCAATTAAGCACCGCACCAATGGCGGCACCATGGCGAAACAAACGCAGTAGAGGGACACTAGCACCACACAAACTGGTACCAACTTCCCTGCGTTGAAAAAGGATGTTTTGCGATTCCATGAGAGTATCACGAGAATTAAAACGGTGGCCAGCGAAATCAAACCCCAGGGCTCGTCTGAGTTATCGGCGGTTCTTGTGATAAACCAATAAAGGCTGTGCCAGAATGCCACCAGCAGCAATATCAGCTCTAATGGAACGATCTTAAGGGCGCCCACTTTCGCTCCTCCGGATTATAGACACTAATTGAGTTTTACGGCTTTGAATTACGAGAAGAAAACCGATGACGAACATCATGAGCCACATTTCCGGCTCTGGAACTGATGGCACATCAGCAGCCTCCTGGAAGACAGGCTCTCCATTTTTGCCGGACTGCTTAACGGTTGGATCTTCACCCGGCTTTAGTCCAAAGTTTTTAAACTGCTGCGCTGTCTCCAACACAACAGCACCAGAGACAGGCGTTACGATCCGATAAGTGACCGCCGTCTGCGCAGCGCGCTCGTCCTCATTCTTCAGCAACGCTGTGCCGACCTGATCTGCCGCCCACAACTTGATTAACTCACCATGAGTGGAATCATTTAGACCTTTCGTTTCAGAAGTCGCAGTTACGACGTCTCGAACCGGGAGAAACATATCGGCGCCGTTGTTGAACTGTTCGATCATTTTGTCCAGGTCGTCTTTGACCGTACCGAAACGGGATACGTTTTTAAACGTCACGAAATCAGCCAGCTTCTCGGCAAGAAGGTTTGGTCCGGACTCAACCTCAAACGAGTAGACGGTTGGTCGCGCACCGTAGCTGGTGAACTTACTGGATGGGTCATCGAAGATAACAGGTTGAGGTCCGTGAATCCAGAGAACACTGCTTCCCGGACGTCTTGATGCCAGATCTATCGCCGCACGCAATGCGACAGCGTTGTCCGGTCCGCCCTGGAATCGAAGCGAGGTCAATTTATCCGCCACCACAGCAGGTGTCAACTCTTGATAAAGTTTGTCCTCCGGAGTCAGCGCACTGACTTCGTCAGTTGCGACCACCACACTCCAGGGAACACGGCCTGCGATTTTGCCTATAGCCTGAGAGATAGCCCTGGCATGCGGTCTGACGGAGACCGATGCGTCAATCACAATCACGACATTTTTAACCGGTGGCTCATGGAACTTTTGAATTCTCTGGGTCAAGACTTTTGATTGGTCTCCGGTAGAGAAGCGCTTGGTTACCGGGGGCACATCATGGTCGCGCAAAAGAACGAGCGGCTCGACGTCTGCCCCCAAGCTGTTCAAATCGACGGTTCCTGCGGCACTGTATTCGGTGCGGGATGAATCAGCGCTCGCTGCTGAGGTGCTTGATTTTAGAAACGTAGGCCTGGTTTTTAAAGGAGTAACCGATCGCACCTTCGTGTTCATCAAGCCGGCAATTTCAAAATTGTTTTCCACTAAACGCGGCAGCACCAGGGACGCGCGGTCATCCTCGATTAGCATAGGCGATGCAATCCTTATTCGTGTTTTCATTTCACCCTTGGGCGGAACCGGGAAACACTGAAGCAGGACGCGGTCGCCACCGGCACTGGTGACAAGGACCGGATCGCGCTGACGCTGAACAACCGCCTGATAGGCAGATCGCACCTGACTCTTAGAGCCGAACGCCGCCGGTTGAGGCTTGCCGTTTATCCAGAGTGTGAGGTCGGAAACAACAGCGCCCGGCGGCAATAAAATGTTGGTCCTTGCCTCAGCAGCCGATTTATCTTTGTTCTCGAAAATAAACGTCCACTCCATGTCAGCACTGGCGGAGTTCGCGTCGCAACTCACGCTCAGATCAGAGTTTTTCAAAAATAAATTCTCGGCTCTGGCACCGACTGCATCCTGTCCGAGGTCCGAATCCCATCGCCACCAGTTCAATTCATTGGGAAGAAATTCATGCGGATATTGTTCGCGGTTAAACGGAATGCCCGTCACTCGATAGAAAACGTTGCGTGCTTCCCTGGGATCTACGGCTTGGTAGTTGAATATCGAAAGATTTCCGACATCAGACATTTGCGGCTTGTCGCAATAGCAAAGCTTGAGTAGTTCAGGCTGGCTGCCGAAATTCTTCAGAGTATTAATACCCTGGCGAGCTATGGCAGGATCAGCTGATACCGCTTTGAGAACGGCGTTTCGAGTGATGCTGTGCGGCAGTTCCGCACAGAAAACACACAGGACCCCGAGAATCATGCCCAGAGTTATGCACGCGCGAACCTTTCCGAGTGCGCCAACAGTCTTGTCTTCTGCATCGCGTTTCCAAAGACTACTTGCAAGTCCTGCTGAAACGAGAAGAGTGATCAAGGGCGCAAACACTAAGAATCCGATGCCCATGAGTAAGATAAGCATTAGCCCGAAGGGGACCAGAGGCAGAAATCTCAACATGTACACGAGCGAAATTCCCATCACCAGACCGATGATAAGACCATCTCTGGGAGTACTTCTGTAATTTGGATCTTTCAGTTTTAAAAATAGCCAGCCGTTCCCCAGACCAACAGAGGCGACCATCGCGATATGCCACCAGGTTGGAATCGGGTCAAAGAATGCATTGGTACACCATCTTAAACATCCTTCCACAGCCAAGACAACGAACGGAAGGATAAATCCGAACAGTATGGTCATAAAATTTCACTCCGGCGGCGACAATCGGATCACAGAGGAGGTCAGTGTTTCCTATTTTTTTCGAGTTTCGCGGAAACCCGATTAAGTCAGTTATATCACCGAAGTGTTAGAGCGCTATTGTCTCCGCAAACGAAACGCATCAAACCGAACCGGGCATCTAGAGTGCCTTTTCACAATGCATGCCTTCCTCTGGCAATGATATTTCACCGTTAAGCGATCGTTAGAGTCGCAGACAACAAATGCTCAAAAACAGTCTGCAGGCGGCTCCAACGGTTTGTGCCAAAACATTGAGAAATTAACATCTTGCTTTACAAGACCCGTTCCAAAAGCCTCCGCTCGGGAAGCAAGCGGATTGGAATCAGAACGTGACTGCCAGAAGCTAACTATGAGCCTGGGTAGATTTTGCGCGCGTCGCTTCCAGCTGCTTGACGAGTTCCTGATATGTGTCCGAACTTTCTGTCGCATCCGGCTCGACGAGTTTCACGCATCGCTTCAAGCTCGCGGTCGCCTCATCCATACGATCGGTTATGGCGTACAACTCGGCTTGAACCCAGTATAGTTCTGACAAGAGTTCATGATTTTTCTTTGAATGAAGGCTGCTAATGTTAATTGCCTTCGTGGAAGCAAGCAAACCGAGTTCGTAATCACCATGTTCTGCAGCTAGATCCATAGTCTGGCGGGCGAACTTCAGTTCTTCGTGGAAATTCTTGAGCTTGCAGCTATCGCGCTGCAGCCACTGAATGAAATTCTCGTCAGTTCGGATATTCTGTACGCTGTTGGTAGCGGCAGCCTCAGACAGTTTGTCGCTTATGTGCTTAATGTTCTTTTGAACTTCTTTACGAGGAGCCGAGGAATGCTGCCCGACATTCTCGTTGTAGGAATTCATGAAGCCGGTGTGTCCGCTTGCACGGCTCAGCATGCCAACGAGCCCGCCGACCATAGACACAACCTGATCCTTATCCACCTCGGTCTTAGCCAATGCTTGTAAAAGCGCCTCATCCCTTGCGTCCTGGGACTTATCTTTCTTATCGTCACCGCTCACGGTCCACTCTCCAACAGATTGATTACAAACTAAATCTCTTATGCCACGACCTCAATACATCAAAGCCAATTTATTTTTTTAATGAGAATCTTAAACATAAAACGCCTGACGCCAGCAACTAGCGACAAATCTGAATAATCTCTTCTTCACTCGGTCGAACCTTGGTGCGTCCACAAAATGTCAGGACGGGAACCAGCTCCTGTTTCGTCAGCTTATACATTTTTCGCAAAGCGCCAAAATTGTCGGCGACGTTATGGTCATCATATTCGATACCATTTAGCTCGAGAACGCGACGCGCTTCCGCGCATAATGGGCAGTTCGGCACTGTGTACAGTATCGGTTTGTCTATCATGTCTGCTCCTGAATTGCCCGCGCTCGGTAAGAGTTGGGAACTGCCGGCGCGCTGCTAAAAGTATTCCGGATGGAGTCTTTTCAATCGGGATTCGAGTTTCACAACCGAATCCAACATAGGATATTCCGGGCAGACTTTGCGGGCCAAGTCCCACGAATTCCAGGCGCTCATCGAATCATAGCGAGAGTAATAATGCTTGCCCAGATCGTTATAAACACCAGTCAAACGCGGATTATGAGCCAATGCCGCAAGAAACATTTTCGATGCATCCAACCCGAGCGAATCCGCAATATTAGCCTTAAAAATCTCCAGCATGTAGCCCTTTCCGAGTCCAGCAGTTTTAATTCCCTGTAGATCCTCAAGAGCCTTTTCCGCATCTTTTTTGCTCGTTGGCTCAAGACAGGCAGAAATAATCTTGAAGTCAGGGTCTTCCTTCACCTCCGAAATTATTTCCCCCGAATCCTCTTCGGCACGGTCACCCGTAGTCAGATTGTATTCCGTGACAGTCAGAAAGGCATCGGTCAAACGATGCTGATTGACGAGTTTCTGTGCCTCACCAAAGGCAGCGTCACGTGTCGGCAACGCTACAGGTCGGTCATCAAGCATAACTTTCTGCTGCACCGCATACAGTGGCGAGTCCTTATCGAACGCCAGGCTATAGCCCTCAAAATAATCCGGTTCAGAACCTTTCCTGGTCTTCTCCGTCAAAGAAATTTTTACGTCATATTTCCGCATGGCCGCGCGGAATTGATAGCTCAGAAACTTCACGAATCGCTTTTTGGCAAGAATTTGCTCGCGAACATATGGATGCAGGCTGGTTTTATATAACAGAACCTTTTCCATCATCGGTACGTAAGAATCTTCCAGTTTTTCCCCGAGCAGAGCCTCTGCTATGATTTTGCCTTCATAGGAGAACATCAGCAAGTCACCATCCTGACGCTCATCAAGGACAATCCCTGGATTCTCCGGCTTATCCGGCATAGTCATGCCGAGTTCGCAAGCAACGTCGAACGGATCGAAGACACTGGATTTGGTATCACCCATTCCGACCCTTTCAAGAACGTCAGATAGCATCGCCCGATTTCTGATTTCCAGATCCTTGAACCCGCAGTACACGAAAAGCGAATGCTGCTCATATGTTTTCGAAATCGTATCGAAGTTGCTCACGCGCTGATTTTTAAAATCATAAAGCTCCGAACCTTCCTTGCTCTCAACGTAGAAGTGCCCGTCTCCCAGCGTGACGATAGATTCTTCCTTTCGGTATTCGGTTGGTTTCTGCTTAACGCCCTCGGATTTGTCTGTACTTTCTCCTTTCGACTCAATCACCACCGGCTTTGGTGCTTTCTCTATCGTGGTCTCGAACTGATATCTAAGTTTCAAAACCTCCGCCGATGCGCCAGCACAGAACAATAATTGGAAAGTGAGCGCTATCAACACCGCCAGTCGATTGGAAAACCTCATCGAACCTCCAGTTCCGTAAGCGTCACTCCGCTATTTTTCTCGCAGCAACGTCTGTAACGTTGCTCTCACGCCTCACTTTCCAGACCAGAGTGTTCATCACGACATCATGAACGGTTTGCCGGTTTTCAGTAATTAAACACGTCAAGTAAGCCAAACCGAAAAGCGAGCCGGACAGGGCTTTCATTACGAAGCGCAGAACCGCCCGAAGAAAACCAATTCGTTCACCACGCCCATTAGTCACTTGCAGCCCCAGAAGTATTTTGCCCGGAGTCGCTTGAAACCGCGAACACTCGAAGCCGGCGAAATAAGCGGTCGAGACAATCGCTGCAATCGATCCACCGGCAAGAACAAATACGTTGCTCTTCATCGGCTCGTCTATGTGCATGAAGCTTGTGGCTATCATCAATATCGGAACAGACAAGGCGCTGACGGTCAAAGACGCAATCATCACAACAACGAAATCGATCAGCGACGCGGATACGCGCCACAGAAAGTGAGCATGAGTTCGAGTTTCGGCAGTCAATTAAGTTTCGTCGCAGGTTTAGAAATAGGTGGACTATTCTGTCTAGATTATTCCATTTTTGGGCACAATGCTCTCACTTTGGGGAATCCAGGCTTGGTTTTGACTTTGGAGGTCGGCATGGGTACAAAGGAAAAGCTCGTGATTGCCCTGGTCACGGTTGTCGCCATAATGGCAGTGCCTGACTTACTCCAGCACTTCTCCAAACGCATCTCCTGGGACAATTTCAGCACCGAAGGTCGGCGCTTGATTCTGTTTGGCGATAAGGAAAAAGCCGTCGACTTCTACAAATCTGAAGTGCGGAAAACAATAGTCGAGAAAGGCGTCAAAGATCCGGCTTATATAGCGGCTCTTGAGGGACTGGCGATGGCGTATCAGAAGCAAGAGATGTATCTCTCAGCAGAAGATCAATATAACGAAGCACTAAAACAACTTGAGAAATCCTGGATTCCTGATCGTACGCGCATGAAAGAGACAATGGGTCACATGGCGGCAATGTATTCGAAGCTCGGCGATAATAAAAAACTGGAACAGCTTCATCTGCGCGAGCGCGGGCTCAACACATGGTGGCAATGGTTCTGGAGCTGCTTTGTTGTCACATTCGCAGCCGAAGCTCTCTACATGGCTGTCGTGCTGGCTCGACCAGGAGATATCGACCACTCCCACTTTAAAGTCGAGCATGGTTGGCTCTATGCCTTCGCCTGCTTTGTCGGCACCATCGGCATGATGCGCGGACTTCTTATGGCGGAGATGGATGTACTGGTGGCATTTTTTGGTGCCGCCGGAATCACATTCGCCGGTCTGCCATTTGTTTTTGGAATCGTCCTGCTCTTCGCCCGCCAACTTGGAACCGAAGATGCCCGCAAATTGCTGGAACCAAGTTATAAACGTTCCCAGAGAGCGAATTAAGTTATCTGCTCAGAAGGCAACAGATCGTCTCAATGGCAAAAGAACATGCACGGCACTACTGGTTCGCACTACAGGTAGTATCAGCAAAATTTAAGTAACCCTGCCGGAAAGCTTTTAGATTACCTATCAGCGCGTGAACCAAAACAAGATTTCGAGTGCGTTTGTCCGCGCAAACATAGCAAAAGAGGCCTCCGCAAACGAAGGCCTCTAAAAGGAGGTCAATTCAGGATTCCCGCCTCTCCCCTACTCTAGCTTGGAAGCTAGACAATCCGGCTTAGTAGCCAGAGTTCCAGTCGCGAACCGGAGCCGGTACAGGCTGTTGATAAACAGGCTGTTCAACTACGGGTTGCGGTTGTGGTTGAGGAGGTGCGAAGGAAGTTTGAACTTCAGGCTGCGCGATAGGAGCAGCTTGTACTTGGTTTGCTTGCCAAGTAGCGAGGTTGAAGTTCTTGAATGATTCCTCGATTACCCCAGACTTCTCACGAAGCAGGTATTCGATATAATCACCGCGGCTCATTCTCGATGCTGCGACTTGTTCGTCGAGCAATCTGTGGGCCATAGGTGTTACGCACACTGCGGTTGTGGTGCCACGGTTCTTACCGAAGAAGTAAGATTTGGCGCCACCCTTGGGTCCAGTCTGCTTCAAGGATGCAGGAAGTCTCAATGGCGGCATGCCTGCGCGCTCACGAATGAGCATTTCGACATAGTCTCCATTTGAAACACCAGCAGCTGATGCTTGTTCTTTGAGCAGCTGACGACCAAGTGCGGTCAGGTTGAAAGAGACGGAACCCGACTCTTTGCCTGGGAAGCGTGACCGCCGAGGCGAAGTTGTTTTTGGTGTGGTGTTTGTTTGGACCGTTGTGTTCATTTAGTTTTTCGGCAGCGTTATTACTTTCTACTCTCTTGGGAGCTTGTCGTTTTACCTCTGCCTTTCCTCCTTTTCAAGAAAACACGGAATCCGACTGGTACAGCATAAATAGTGAAACCTAGCAGCTAAAGCTACTACTTCCAACGCACAGCCTTTGACTAGTTTCTGCGAGCAGCAATAAATTAGTCGCGGCGAAAAGGGTCCGCTAGTTCTTGACTTTGTTTTCGCCAACCATATCTAAGAGGAGAACTCTCGATATCGTGTCCTAAACAACCAATGTTTTTTTGGTATCTCGGGACAATCCCTGGCAACCCTTTCCAAGACCTTGATTATAGAGCAAAAGATACAGTTTTTAGCAGTAGTCATGTATTAAGTGATCGTAATACTGTGAGGCTTTCGAGCGCATGACATCAGGGGCTAGCCATGTAGAAAGTGTTGCACAGTGAGGATATTGAATACCCAGGCGATCAAAGTTCCTAGTGCTGCACCTACCAAAACCTCTACCGGTGTATGACCTAGAAATTCTTTAATGCGCTCTCCTGATAGGTGCGGATGCTCTGAAAACAGTTCATTCATCATCTCGTTGAGCACTTTGGCTTGTAAGCCGACCGTGCGCCTCACGCCTGCCGCATCGTACATAACGATCATCGCGAGGCACAAAGCAATCGCAAATGAGACGGAGTTAAACCCTTCTATAAGCCCGACGGAGACTGCCATTCCCATAGTGCATGACGAGTGGCTTGAGGGCATGCCACCAGTTTTCGCCATCATACGAAAATCGAGTTGACCCGTTTTGAAAAACTTGGTGACTATTTTTGCCGACTGAGCGATGAAGCTACCAAGCAGCGAAACCGTGATTACCTGCCAGCCCCGCGATGCTCCCGGTGATGCCGACAATTGGGTTCCGGTATCGACCATCGTATCGGCCAGAAAAATGCAGTTTCCAACAAAGGACAGATCCATCTTCGAGTTTCCCTACTTCCGTCTGTGAATTGCCATGGCGAGCAGAGATTCGAGGATTGGTTCGTCCGCACAGGCTAAGCCTTTCGCCTGTAGCAACTTCTTGCCCTCGTCTTCCAATACGTGCAATTTCTCGCGCGCTCCTTCGACTCCAAATACACTCACCCAGGTCGCTTTGTTGGCCGCCTGATCCTTGCCTGGCGTCTTACCAAGCGTTTCTACATCGCCTGTGACATCGAGTAGGTCGTCGGTAATTTGAAAAGCCAAACCGACAATATCACCAAATTGTTCTAAAGCAGCGAGTTGCTCAGCTGATGCCTGTGCAAGCCGAGCACCTGACCAGAGCGAGAAGCGCAGCAATGCGCCCGTTTTACCGGCATGGATTTTTCTAATAACTGCTTCATCCAGGTGCATCGCTCTTGGCTTGGACGCTGCACCTGTCGGAAACGCCACCGCATTCGATGGCGCGCTTGACAATTGGACCTTTCCTTTTTTATTCGATTGGTCCACTTCGATCGATTTTGAGGAAATCTCCGTGCCCCTCTGTGAGGCGTTTGTAGTTGCCGGGGAGTGATTACCACATCCTTCCGTTTTTGAGCCCCTCTTATCGCTTGACAAGCAGTCCGCTGAAGATTCTCTCGATTGGTCCAGTGCTACCGCGTGCGATTGGTCCAGTGGATTTTGCTCGCGCAGATTGTTCTCACTCAAACCTTTCTCGGTTATATCCAAACTTTCTTCCGGCGCGGAGGCTTGATTCTCTGATTCCGTCATCGGTGTACCCGAGCCCGTATAGACGAGATCGAATACTTGCCCGCCGACCATTCCGCCCGCGCCGGTGGCCGCAGCGAGGCCACGAGTGATATCTAAGATCGACTTGTCAAGCACAGACTGATCGCATCCGATATCTGTTTTGTCATCTCTACTACATATAAGTATTTCGATTGCGCGCATCAATAATGCGTCGCCAGCCAAAAGCGCCATCGCTTCGCCATAAGTTTTATGGTTCGTTGGCTTACCCCGACGAACGTCGTCATTATCGAGGCATGGCAAGTCATCGTGAACCAAACTCATTGCGTGCACCATTTCAATTGCGCACGCCACCGGCAAAACAGGTGCTAAATATTTCGCGAGTTTTTCAACAGTAGATTCTGAATCGCATTTAAGCTTGGTACCGCATTCGCCACCAGCATTAAGGCGCTTGATAGTTTCATACGATGCAATCGACAGCAATGCGCGTATACGTTTCCCAGCTCCCAGAGCCGAGTACCGCATACTCTCCCACAGAATCTCCGGCTCTTCTTCGGTAAGCAACTCATCAAGCTTCGCTTCGACCAGAACACGTCGATCTTCCAGGTACTTCTTGAAGTCGAACGTAGAGTGAGATGTGGTGCTGGAACTGGAGCGCATCATGCAGTGGGTTCGTGGGTGCTTGGACCTTTGAAAAACGCAGACAATGTTTTATACACCTTCAAACCAACCGTGCCCCATTTGATGATATTGGGGTCGCGCTTGAGAATCATCGAGATAAAGGGCCAGAGATCACGCACGACCTCGACTGTCGAAGGAATCATTGGATCGTTTTTGTGGCTGTTTATTCTTTGATTGAGATCTTTCAGCTCACTGCGCGCATAGGGCATGTAGAAACGCGCCATGTCATCGCCGAAGTACGCCAGATCCTCGAGTTGCGCGAGAATCTCCATAATTTTGTGGCGATAAATCCAAACACCGAGCAAAATTCCAAGCCCGCCGACCAGTACATATATAAAGAGTATCTTGAGGACATCTACGACCGTTCCGGCAAACGGATAGTGATTGAAAATCCGGTAAGCGACGCGTGCGACGATAGGTATCAGGAGCGCAATGACGAAAAGTGCGATGTAGCCTTTGAGTTTCGCGAAAATCTCATAGATCCGCTTCTCTTCAACGAAGAGGAACGCTTCCGAAAGAGCACCATACCGATCCATCTGGTTAGAAATTCGCGGATACGCCGGCTTGACCGTCGTCTCCACAATTTCTTTTTCAGTAATCGGCGTTTTCTCTGAATCCATTCTCACGTCTGCCTATTAAACTTGGCTCACAATCACTATCTCAGCAGTGCTCGTGCAATCAACATACGCTGAATCTGATTTGTGCCTTCGTAAATCTGTCCAGCTTTTGCGTCTCGGAAGATTCGCTCGATGAGCAATTCCGGCTGTAATCCGAGACTGGCAATAATCGAAATTGCTTCGGTCGATACTTTCATCGCGGCATCAGTCGCAGTTGCCTTAGCCATCGAGGCAAGCGTGTTGTCCGGCTCTCCGAGGTCGATGGTGGCAGCGGCCTGGTAGGTGAGAACGCGAGCGCTATCAACCTGGGTAACCAATTCGCCCACTACCGAAGCCAATCCATTCAAACTGTCATCGAACAAACCTTTGCTTTTTTCGTCTTTCAAAACTCTGATAAGACCGTCAAGCGCGCCCTGAGCCCATCCTGTTGCCTGGGCCGCAATCGTCACCCTGCCTTTAGCGAGACTGGACAACGCGACTTTGCGCCCCTGCCCTGGATCTCCGAGTGTATTCTCAACTGGAACTTTGCAGTCATTGAACACCAACTCGCATGTAGAATAGCCTCGCATGCCGAGCATGTCGAATTTTTGCCCGATTTCGAAACCTGCATAGCCTCGCTCGACGATGAACGCGGTAATCGTGTCGACGGTCCCTTTCTCGCCTGCAGGCGGAAACGGTTTGTGCGGTTCGCCGACAACCTTAGCCATAACGATGTAATAATCGGCGGAAGCACCGCTCGTGATGAAGGTTTTAGTGCCGTTTAAAAGATAATGGTCTCCGTTGAATTTCGCGGTTGTTTCCAGCGCAGCTGTGTCGGAGCCGGCGTTCGGTTCAGTCAGACCGAATGCAGCAAGATATTTTCCAGTTGCGGAAGGAACTAAATATTTCTGTTTTTGCTCTTCCGTTCCAAAGCGAGATACCGGCTCCTGGCAGAGAACGTGAACACCGAGTGAACTCATGATTGGAACGCAGCGTCGGGCAAATTCTTCGTTGACCAGACAGAAACTGACATAATCGCCACCGGTACCGCCATAAGTTTTTGGAAACGGCAAGGCGCCGAGCCCTTCTTGGCAGGCTTTCTCAAAGAGGTCGCGCCGGAACGAGTTCTCGACGTCTGATTTGATGACGTCCTCGATCGGAATGGTATCTGCAAACGCTTTAGCCTTCTTCAGCCAGGCAACTTGCTCCGGCGAATAACGCAGGGACGGATCCGAGTCTTGCTGCTTGGCGTCTTCAGTTATCAACATAAAACCAGGTGCCTCTTTGAACTGCATAAGTGTATCAGATCTCTCACCTCGCCTACTATCCGATACCGTATGCCTTAAACCGCAAGATGTGCCACCCGCCGCGTTCCCCAGCTTCGAGGCTCCCCGAGCGAGCCCCTACTATCCGATACCGTATGCCTCGGACCTCAAGATGTGCCACCCGCCGAGTTCGCCGGCTTTGAGGCTCCCCTGATCGCTAACGTTGGCTACGTGGCTACGACGCTTTTTTGAAAATCCGGCATCGAGGCGTAGACAGAGATTACCTATTGAACCATCAGTTTGCTCAGTAATCTCGCGGCAGGTTGACCGCAGGCGACACAAATCTATCCGGCAAATCCGCCGATACGGTAAAATGTCGGAAGCGCGAGTATTGAACCTTCGTCCATGAGAAACAGCCTTGGCGACAAGCGAAGAAGTAACGACAGCAGTTCGAAAATCAGTAAATCGAAGACAGGCGGGAGACTCCACGAGTGACACTACTTGTGACACCACTGTCGGACCAACCGTGCGCAAAGTAATCCGACCTAGAGCCTTGAAGAAGGGATCAATGGTCGGTATCGTAGCTCCGGGGTCTCCTCCATTCGAAGAAGGCGACCTGGATTTCTCTTTCCAGTGGCTCAAGAAATTGGGCTTGCGCTGGAAATTGGGGAGACACGTTACAGATCGGCTCGGGGACCTGGCCGGCACCGACGAGGATCGCGTGAAGGACCTTCACGACATGTGGGCTGATCCGGACATCTCCGCGATCCTTCCAGCACGCGGAGGCAACGGCTGTGTACGCCTCCTGGACAAGCTTGATTTCAAACTCATTGCAAAGCACCCAAAAATCTTAATCGGTTATTCCGACATAACCGGACTGCTCATCCCAATTCACCAGGAAACTGGATTGGTTACTTTCCATGGTGCAACCGCCGGATCATTTTTTGAATCACCATACACCTATCGATACTTCGAGCTTGCCCTGATGCAACCGAAGCCACTCGGCTTGATCAGCGACCCAACGCCGAAAGACGCCTGGGATCCAGAGTATCCGCCGACGCGTATGGTGATAAGCGAAGGTAAAGCACGCGGGCAACTTATCGGCGGCTGCCTTTCACTAATTCGCCAATTGATGGGGACCCCCTGGGAAATCGACACCAGAGGCAAAATTCTATTCTTCGAAGACTTTGAAGAAGAGCCTCACAACCTAGATCGCATGATTACCCAGCTACAACTGTCCGGAAAACTTGACGATGCCGCTGGTATCATCATCGGTGAGTGCGCCAGCTGCCGTCCGGGCGATAGCAAGAGAAATCGGATCGCTTTAAATTTCAGCGTCGAGCGAATGCTTCGCGAGAAGTTCGCGGACTTCGGCAAGCCCGTTGTTTACGGAATGCGGCTTGGTCACTCACGTGAAAAGTTTACACTGCCACTGGGAGTGGTGGCTTACTTGCGAGCCGACAAGAGCGGCTCTGTCACCCTGAGGATTGAAGAACCCGCCACACACGTTTGATCATGTCACCAGCCCGAAGTAAACTGTCTAGCTCTGTGAAACAAAAATGCGCCACCAAGGCCGGTGCACTGCGTCCGGGCGATCATGTTGGAATAGTCGCCCCCGCGAGTCGCCCTGAAGGTCCACATACAGTCGCGGCGATTGAAAAGCTCGTAACAGGCATGGGTTTCGTTCCCGTTTTCGGCAAGCATGTTCTCTCAATCCACGGTTACATGGCGGGTAAAGACGATGAGCGCCTGGAAGATTTGAATGGGTTCATCCGTGATAAAAACATTCGCGGAATATTTTGCACCACAGGCGGCTACGGCTCTCTGCGCATTTTGGAAGGCGTCGATTATGAGGGACTGATGCGCGATCCGAAGGTTGTGATCGGCAGCGACGAGAATACATGCTTATTGCTGGCTATAAATAGAATGGCTTCGCTTCCCGTTTTCCACGGCTTCAATCTGGACATGATAAACAGTGACAGGGCGCGAGATGAATTTCTGTTCGCGATCACACAAGACAAAGTGCTACCGCCTGTAGAGGCAGGTTCATCCTACCCCGCAGATTTTGTTTATTCTCCAATTCCTGGAACGGCAAGCGGGACTACATTGGGTGGAAACCTAAACGCCCTGTTCTCGCTGATGGGCACCAAATATCAACCAAACTTCAAAGATACCGTTCTACTCATCGAAGAGCGCAATGAGCGTAACGACATTATCGAGCGCTGGTTTACAAGTCTGTTTCTCTCGGGCGAACTGAATGTTGTAAACGGCATTGCCTTCGGTAGTTTCGAAACTTGCGGAACACGCTCTGCTTCGAATATGCTTTCAATCGAGGACATTTTGCATCAGACCTTAGCGCAATTGCAGAGACCAGCCTGTTTCGGTATGTCATTCGGACAGTCAGACCATTGCCGAGTCACCCCTATCGGAATCGAAGCGGAATTTGATTCCGAATTAGGAAAGCTCACCTTCAAAGAAGCGGCCCTTCTATGACAAAAACCGCTTCAATCTACCGCTAATCATCTGTATTGAGCAACATCTCCTTAGCATCAGCAAGTTCCCTCATCTTAGTTTTGGGAACAGATGGAAATGCGAGCTTCATTTCATTCATCGAATCGACAATCGCGGCCGCAACGACCAGACGGGAAAACCATTTATTATCCGCGGGCACCACATACCATGGCGCGTCCTTCGATGCCGTTGCCTTGATCGCTTCAGTGTAGGCACGCATATACTCAGACCAATACTGTCGTTCCGTTATGTCCGATGCTGAAAATTTCCAGTGCTTCTCAGGTAGATCCAGGCGCGCAAGAAATCGCTTTTTCTGTTCCTTCTTCGAGACGTTCAAAAAGAACTTCACCACGTGCACACCATTGCGCGTCAGATGCTTCTCGAAGTTGTTTATGTCTTCGAGGCGTTCTTTCCAGATGTTTTTAGTGATGCATTCGGCCGGCAATTTTTGCTTTGCCAGAATCTCATCGTGAACGCGCACGACCAGGACTTCCTCGAAGTATGATCGATTGAAAATGCCGATACGTCCGCGTTCCGGCACGGCGCGCGCATATCGCCACATGAAGACGTGATCGAGTTCCTCATCGGAAGGTGTTTTAAAAGAAAAGACCTGGCATCCTTGAGGGTTGATGCCGGACATGACGTGTTTGATGGTGCCGTCCTTACCTGCCGCATCCATCGCTTGAAAAACCAGAAGCAATGCGTATCTATCCTGCGCGTAAAGCATCTCCTGCTTTTCAGCTAGAAACTCGATGCCTTGTGACAGAAGAATCTTCGCTTCCTCCTTGCCGTCCTTGCCGAACGGACCAGTGTCACCCGGATCGTGATCTGAGAGCTTAAAAGTTTTGCCGTTCGTCACCTTGTACTTCCGTACAAAGTCATGAATCTTCGCAAGCTTTTGAGTTTTCTTTGCAACCATCTGAAGCCTCGCATGTCCGAACGCAAAATTTGTAAGGCACTAAGATTAGCAGAAAGAAACCGTTATCGTGAGATCGCACAGCAAAACGAAATCGAAAGAGCTCTAATCCGAACTTTCGCTCAGGAACATCGACTCAAGATTACTGCGCTGACCGTTTTTAATACTCGCGATCGCAAACGGAATTCCTCGCTTGATGTCACCAGCGACTAAACCGGACTCGTCGATTTCCTCAGCAAGTATATCTCCCGAGCGTCCGTGAATGTAGGCACCTGCCGCGGCCGCCTGGAATGGGTCAACATGCTGGGCGAGCAAACCGCCGATGATACCAGATAAAACATCTCCTGCTCCGGCAGTCGCCATTCCGGCATTGCCAGTCGGGTTGATAAAGACCTCTCCCTCGGGATTCGCCGTTACCGTCATCGAGCCTTTCAGGACGATCACGGCGTTGAATTTCTGAGCTGCTTTGATTGCCATGTTGATTCGATCAGACTGAATCTCGGACACTTCGCAATCAAGTAAACGAGCCAGTTCCTTGGGGTGTGGAGTCAGAACGAACTGACCGTCGTTGTTTTCCAGAATTTCTGGTTTCTTCGCAATCGCATTAAGCCCGTCCGCATCAATTATGCATGGGCAGTCGATGTCATTTAACAACTTGGAAACGAGTTCAAATGTATCATCATTCAAACCGATTCCAGGCCCGAGGATAATGGCCTGTGCTTGTGATGCCAGCGGTTTCAATTGCGCATACGCATCCTTGCTGAATGTACCAGCTTCAGTTTCCGGCATCGGTTTATAAATCACTTCCTCGGCGGGCAGACTGCTCAGCACCGCACGCGGTGTCGCGAGATATGTCAAACCGGCTCCGACACGTAATGCACTCATGGACGATAGCATCGCGGCGCCCGCCATACCGACACTACCGGCGATGGCAAGCACGTGACCAAACGATCCCTTGTGCGAATCTACCGGTCTTACCGGTAGGATTTCACGCACAATCTCCACGGTCATCAAATTGATGTCGGGTGTGGATTCGGGAATCTCGGGAAGTCCAATGTCTATTATGCCGAGGTCACCTGCCAGCGTGGCTCCCGGGTGCGTCACCAGCCCCGGTTTCAAATATCCGAAGGTGACTGTTTGGTCCGCGCGAACCGCCGCGCCCATAATTTGTCCGGTATCGGAATTGATACCACTTGGAATATCGATCGCCAGCACGCGTTTTCCGCTGCGATTGATCGCGTCGATGACTCTTTTGTACAAACCTTCGACTTGTTTTTCCAGACCTGTTCCGAAAAGAGCGTCCACTATCAGGGATGCTCCCTCGAACAGCTCATCAACATTTGGATCAGAATGACGATCGTGCTCGCTCTCGCCGCCGTGATTGTCTCGATTGTGGCGAGAGTCGCGTTCTTCCGGTTGTTTGCGCTCGTGCTTAGCCCGGTCGAAGAGCGCAGCATTCTCGTCCTCAAAAATGGTCTTCCCCTGTTTGTCGTCAGTATCGCGCTCTCCCAGATAGAACGCTTCATGCGCGAGAACCTTGACCGAAACGTCCAGCGACTCCAGAATCGTCTTATTGAGCTTCCCTTCTGCCGTCTTCATATCGGCGACATCCACATCACCGCCACGCTCAATGGTGGCGCTCTTTGCGGAACCTTTTGGAGTGGTATCGGATGCGGTGATAGCTTTTTCCGACTCCTGAGATTTCGCCGCCTTTATCGAGCCGGTATTGTCATCACTCTCATTTTTCTGGCGAGCCTGCGAAACCAGCCACACCGAAACCGGCACTCCCCACAACGTGAGATACCGAGCGACAACCATTCCGTCGCCACCATTATTGCCGCGTCCAGCCACGACAACAACTTCGCCCGGGTTTTCCTGCCACATTCGCAAGGCACGAATCGCCGCGCCACGCCCGGCAATTTCCATGAGCACCTGTCCCCAGTTGCCGTCGCAATGGGCTATCCATTTACTTTCGAGGTCTCGTATCTGTTCCGTCGTGGGAATGCGCATTGATTTATCCGTCTGCTGTAGATGTCGGGATTCCGAAGCGATTCGCTATTGTCCCGTTTATCGCGACTGTTTATCAATCAACCGTTGCAGATTTTATAAATTCGTAGCCAATTTGGGACTAAACAGTCATTGCTACATCACCCGTCCAAAACCATAGCCACTTACTTTCATTCTCGCAACTGAGTTGACGGAGTCGCGTGCATTGCGGACTCTTCGCTCGTACGCTTTAGTGAACCTGTCTATTCACCGCGGTCTAGTGGACAACGGCTACTCAACTACGACACAGCGAACCAGATGCCCCGTTCCTTTTTCTTCCAGGCGCGGAAATGCTTTCAAACAGCGCTCCTCAACCAGAGGGCATCGCGGGGCAAACCGGCAACCGGGCGGAAGGTCTATAAGATTTGGCGGCTGACCGTCGATCGGTCGAAGCTTGTCACTGCCAGGACGCGGCACCGAGTTTAAAAGCCCTACAGTGTATGGATGTTTCGGGTTCTTATAAAGCTCGTGAACAGAGGCATACTCCACTACAGCACCGGCGTACATAACCGCCACCGAATCGCACATTTCAGCGACAACTCCAAGATCATGAGTGATGAGCATGATCGACATGCCCTGCTCAGTCTGTATTTCGCGCAGCAGATCCAGAATTTGAGCTTGTACAGTGACATCTAAAGCAGTGGTAGGTTCATCTGCAATCAATACAAGCGGATTGCATGCCAGCGCCATCGCGATCATTACACGCTGGCGCATGCCGCCCGAGAACTGGTGTGGATAATCGTCCACTCTGCCAGCAGCCTGCGGAATCTTCACCTTCGAAAGTGCTTCGATAGCGCGCTTTCGAGCTTCATCTTTGCCGACCTTCTGATGCAGTTCAATCGCTTCCATGATTTGCTGACCAACGGTATAGACCGGGTTGAGCGACGTCATCGGATCTTGAGGGATAAACGCAATTTGATTGCCCCTGACAGAGCGCATCTCGGCTTCCGACACCTGAAGCAGGTCTTTGCCATCCAGAAGAATCTTCCCGCGGACAATCTCTCCGGGCGGCGGCACAAGGCGCAAAATTGATAGAGAGGTTATCGACTTCCCGCATCCGGACTCGCCGACGACTCCCAGGGACTTGCCTTTTTCAATATTGAAGTTAACACCGTCAACGGCTTTGACAAGACCCAGCTCCGTATGGAAAACAGTCGATAGATCTTGGATTTGGAGAATGTCAGACACGAAGATACTGCATGAAAATAATGGAAACTCAGCCCAAAAGTGGGGATAACTAAATCATGCCATCTTTGGTTCAGACAACCAATTATAAAACGACGCCGCCGTGAAAGAAAAAAGGTCACAACTTCGGCTTCAGCTGCTTAAATGGTTATAAAGGGGTGAACATGACGTCAACGGATCCTTCGCGCGAAACGAAAGACATCCAAGTGCTGCAGCTTTTGACGAGGCTCGTCAAGGAGACTGACAGGCTTGTGCGCCTGGCTGACGATATCGACACCAACGCCACAACGCCCCAGGCGAAAGCCGCATTTAATCTCATCGGTTCGGAAGTAAACAGCATCCTCGGAACGTTGAAAAACTCAGTAGAACCACTTTACCGCCTTTACGACCTCGACCCGGGCATGCGGCAATTGGCTGAAAATCGCCGCGCAGCCGAGATCAAGAGCGGTGGTCTTACAGACAATGCCGACGACGACTACGACCAGCAAGCCATGTGGGCTGAGGTCAAAGAAAAATCGTAAACCGATATCGGACTACGAACTTCGAAGATCGTAAACCGATATCGGAATACGCCGAGCGAAAACGTGGAGACCTTGCTTTTACTGCGTTCGGGGTTCAGAGACTAGTCCGTCCTGACACCCGCGGCAGCGGCGACCGGCTCAGATGCCTTTAATGTCGGTTTGAAAGAAGGGTTTACCGCTGACACCAGTCGCTGGTTGAGCTGGCATTTTCTGACGGCGTCCTTCATACCTAGAAGTACCGGCTTGAAGTGGTGCTTGCGCATCTCTTCGTATGTGCGGCTAAATTCCCAATTATCATGCAATACGCGGTACATGCCGCAGGTCATTCCTGTTCTATCGGCCCCTTGACGGCAATGAACGAAAACCGGCTGTTTTGTCTTATCGTTGACGAGCGCCAAGATGCGGGTCATCGTCGCCTGGTCAGGAGTCCTGAAACCTAATGGAATATGGATGTATTCCAGACCCAAATTTTTTGCGGTTTCAGATTCTCGGTCTACGAGTTTTCCGGGTTGGCGAAGGTCGATGATTGTTTTCACACCACTATCGGAAAGCACCTTCAAGTTTTTATCGCCAGGTTGGGCACCTCGAAGAACGCCATCATCGATTTGTTGAAAGTTTTTTATGGTGTTTTTAGCGAGGATCTCGCTGTTGACTATTGAAGCAGAGGATTCAGCTTGCACCGCAGATGGTGTCATTAGAAAGGAGGCTGTCGACAGCGCTGCAGCAACCAATAAAGATGTGCTTCTTTTAATTGTTTTCAACATAATCACTATATCTTTCCTAGTTGTTCTGAGTACGGAGAGACGCGAGTCAGCCGATCTGCGGTTAGCGGTCAGAACAATTGCAAAGTGCGCCCGATAGTAACACTTCGGAGAGAACTTTGGAAGCTTTCTGTGATGAAATATTCTTGCGTGATGATTCCCGAACCAGATTGAATGCGGCTTTGAATGAGTTGCCAATAACAATTCAATTCGCTGGTTTTATCTGCAAAATTTCTTACTAACCATATGTGGTATCAACTCGTTTTGCGCATGCGCGGTGGCATGGTATCGCTTATAGTGCGTTACCAAAGAGAGACTTAATTTCTAAGTGAGTGAAGAACAAGAGTGCGACCAATCTTCCGCGCGAGGTCGCTTATCTAAAAAGATACCCGAGATTTATTTTCAGGGATCGAGGGTCTGGCGTTGATTACAGAATCTTCATAAAACGGCATCATCCGCAGACAGTTGTGCTTACAGGTGTTTCGCGATTCTGTCATAGGTGATCACGGCGTGATCGTTTGCGCTCGCGTTTTTTGGGGTATATATACGGCAGTGGAAGAAGTGCTGAAAACGCTGATTTGACGGGAAAGTTAACAAATCCTAAATATATTTAAACTAGCGGAACATTTCAGCATATTAACGGTCTTAAAACTCAATGAATCAAATTCGCGAAACGTGTGACGAACGACTTCGTGCCTTTGAAAATTGAGCGCAAGCGAAGACCAAACGCAGAACCGCTAGGAATCAATATAAAGAAGGAAAGGTCACAGCCTTTAGGAGGCTAGTATGGGAAACCCGAAAAGACTCGAAGTTACGGACAAACAATTAACAGCTGTCGAAGCCTACGCCGGAGGCTCGCGGAAAACCAGATCGCGTAAGCGGTCCGAAGGTTCGCGCGGCAAGAAGGGCGACCGCTTCCTCAGTGTCGTCGGCGACCAATCAGACGACGATAACGGCACCTTCGACAACGAAGAGTTCGGTCTGGAAACAGCTGACTCATTGGATTCGTCTGCCGATTCGGACTTCGAGGTCGCTGATGGCGACGCCGTCGTAGAAGATGAAGAAGTTGTATACGCAGCCGGTCCGTCCGCTGTGCCGGATTCGGTCAAGAAGTATTTTTCTGAAATCTCGCGCCGCTCATTGTTGAGCGCCGAAGAGGAAAGAAATCTGGCGACTAGAGCCAAAGCCGGCGACAGAGCGGCGAGAGCATTGCTTGTCGAGAGTAACTTGCGCCTTGTCGTGAGCATCGCCAAGAGATACCTCAAGCGCGGGCTCGCACTCCAAGATCTCATTCAAGAAGGCAATGTCGGATTAATGAGAGCCGTCGACAAGTTCGATCCTAATCGCGGATTTCGCTTCTCTACGTACGCGACCTGGTGGATCAAACAAGCCATCACTCGCTCCATCGCGGATAAGTCGCGCATGATTCGTCTGCCCGTACACGTCAATGAGATGCTGACCAAAGTTCGCAAGGAAGTAAGAAGATTGAGCTCCGATCTAGGCCGACCGCCGACCATCGAAGAACTCTCTACCGCGACTGAAGTGAAAAAGGAAAAGCTTCTTCAAGTGATGGAAACATCGAGAGACCTGCTGTCACTCGACAGCGCAGTCGGCACTGGTTTCGACAGCACCCTCGGCGAACTGCTGGAGGATGAAGCGATGCCTGCTCCGACGGAAACCGCCGCGATGAACCTTCTCAAGGAGGACGTTGGACATCTCCTAACTTGTCTCAACGACCAGGAGAAGACAATTATCGAAATGCGTTTCGGTTTAAAAGATGGCACCGCACGGACTCTGTCTCAAGCCGGTCAAGTACTCGGTATCAGCAGAGAACGCGCTCGCCAGATCGAAGCCAAGGCGATTCGCAAATTGAGAAACAGCAAGGGAACTAACGGTTTGAGAGCATATCTCAACTAGTTCTCGGTTTTCCGAGTCCATTGAAGTTGAACCGCGTGTTGTGTGTCCGCACCACGCGGTTTTCTTTTGCGCTAGAATACCGACTGCTGAAATCTCGCCGAGTTTTGCAATATAGGATTCACTTGGTAAGACAACTGACCAAAAGCCTGGCGGCACAAAGATATCAACGACGTGGTCGACAGACTCTTCGGTTGATGAAAGTGCTGTTCCGAGAGTTTCGAGGTTTCCTCGTCTGTGCGACGCTCGGCTTCACGATTTCGGTCGTGTCCCTGTACTCTTTTTATCCACGTGAGTTGGTTCCCGGCAACAAACTCACTGTGCTTCAATCCGCGTACTACACAATTTTGATGACGTTTTTCGAAACGCCTCTTCCGTATGTGGAAGATTTGCGACTGGCGCCGCTGTTTTTCTTGCTTCCGGTCGCGGGTCTGGTTACTATTGCCGAGGGCGTCGTGCACTTAAGCCATCTCTTGTTTCAACGCAAGAGATTTTCAAAAGAGTGGCAGCAAATGATCGCAGAAACAATGGACGACCACATCATCGTGTGTGGTCTGGGAAATGTCGGCATTCGCGTCGTCGAGCACCTGCAGAGCCTGGGCGAGGAAGTCGTCGTCATTGAATTCGACAAGGAAAACAGACATGCGTTCGGCGCACAGGGTCTGGACATGCCGGTCTTGAGCGGCGATGCCAGCGACTCCACAATCCTGGAACGCGCGTCCGCTCGCAGTGCTCGAGCAATCATCTGCGTGACCGACAACGATCTAGTCAATCTCGAAGCAGCTCTTAATGCACGCGAATTGAATCCGAATATCCGTGTCGTCATTCGGATGTTCGATCAGAAGCTGGCGAAGAAGATGGCCAAGACTCTAAATTTCGAAGGCGCCTTTTCGTCATCGGCAAAGGCTGGTCCCCTCTTTGCTCAAGCTGCAATAAGCGGACAGATTCTCGACTCTTTCGAATTTGGTGGCACCGTTATCAACGCCGTTCAACTGATCGTTGAACCAAACACAAACCTGATTGGTCTAACCATCGATGAATTGCGCGGTCGCTATGAAGTAACCATTCTGCTGCACGAACAAGCAGGCGGAACCTTAGATTGGAACCCGGCTCCAGGCAACGTTCTTTCTGTCGGCGACAAACTTTTGATCATGACCGATCCTGATGGATACAAACGACTTGAACCCGTAACTCAAAAAATCTCACTGCCGAAACAAATGTAGATTTGACGCTCGCTGCCAGTCAGGCACGTTTTAAAACTACAAGCTTCGTAACATGAAAAATATCAGGGATTTGCTGAAAGCCCGACCGGTACGACGTTCCCCTCCGCACTCGGGAAACCTGAAATGCATTTTTGCCTATCGATCAGGCCAATACTAGATACATTTTGGGCCACTTGGAAATATTATTTTGATGTTCGTGAGTTGGCGACTCGACGAACGCCACTAATTTCTGCATGGCGAATTGTTCATAACATTGAACGCCCCGACTCTAATCGATAAGCACAAGCTCGAGAAGATCGCGAAACAAATCGCGGGCATATCATCGCGCCCGTGGACGCTTATGGAGCTGTGCAGTGGACAGACAAATTCGTTTTTAGAAAACGGTCTCGACCAATACCTGCCATCGAACATCGATATCGTGCATGGTCCCGCTTGTGCGGTTTGTGCAGCGCCGATTGCGCTCATTGATGCGGCTATCGAGTTGGCAAACCGTGAGAACGTTATACTTTGCGCCAGTTTTGAGCTCCTTCGATTAAAAGGCAGCGTCTGTGACTTGCTCGAAATCAAGGCGCAGGGACGTGATGTCCGAGTTGTGCACACGCCCCTCGATTCTCTGGCGATCGCGCGCGAAGAACCGGGTAAGAAAGTCGTGTTTCTAAGCGTCGGATTTGAGATGGCGGCACAGTCAAATGCGCTTGCGGCCTGGCAAGCCAAACGACTGGGTTTGAAAAATTACTTCCTGCTTGCGTCACAATGTTATTTCCCGGCAGTCGTGAAACACATTCTTGCAGTGCCCGGTTCGAAAGTTCAGGGAATATTCGGTTTGAGTTCGGTTTGCTCAGTCACCGGGATGGTTGATTTTGAGCCGATCTCGAAACGCTATCAAGTTCCAATCGTAATCACCGGTCATGCTCCGACCGATCTACTCGAAGGTATTCGACTCTGCGTCAACTTGTTGGAGAATAAAAACGCAAGCGTGGAAAACCTTTTCCGCGGCAGCGTGTCACGAGACGGGAACCGCGAAGGGAAATCTCTCATAAAAGAGGTTTTTCAACTAGGAGACAGGTATTGGCGCGGAATCGGCGTCGTCGAGCAGGGCGGATATCACTTGCGACCGGAGTTTCAGCAGTTCGATGCGGAGCGCGCTTTCGAATTGCAATTCGAGGCGAAAGGCGACAACCAGGCTTGTATCAGTCGCGAAATTCTGCTCGGTTTCAAGAAACCTACAGACTGTCCTCTTTTCGGAAAGGGATGCCGTCCTGGAAGTGCGATGGGATCGACGATGGTATCAAGCGAAGGCGCTTGCGCTTCGTACTATAATTTCAAAAACGATCGCCAATTGCTGGCATAGTCTCTATTTAAAACAGCAAAAATGTTTTGGACCGAATAATCAAAATCAAGATGGTCGGCAGCACAGTGATCAGGATGAGCTTGCCCTGACTCAGATCATGCACGTGGCGCAGACCGATCAATTGCAGCCGTATCGTCATCACAAGCGAGATAAGCAGCATTATGTAGCCCGGAATGTGATTGCCGAGGAATGAAAACTGTAAACCTGCGATCACCAATGCGGCTTGACTGTACGCGATTACACGAAAGTTCGACTCGTAAGATTCGGCGCTGCCCAATCCGATACATAGTTTCCATACAACAAAACTCAGAGCGAATGTTTGCAAAACATTGCCCAGAATAAACTGGATGGACACAAGCAAATTAAAATTGAGCACACCGGCAAGAAGCCCTGAAGCAGCAGCCACGATAAAGAAGAATAGAGCGGGCTCGGCAAGATTTCCTTTCTGAGGCATCTTCTTGAAGAAGACTTCCGGTTGCGTCAAAATTTCTTTGACCTGGTGCATCGTGAACATGACTACACCTTTTGTTTCTGGTGTCATCAGCCGTTCAAAGCGTGCGAATTTATCATTCGGATCTGACGAACGCTCGTCTTCATCGGTTTCGTCATAAAATGCTTCTGGTGGCGGTTGAACTCGTCGAACGCGCTTGGGCGGCTCAGGTGGCGGAGCCGGTTTTCGCTTCTTGGGCAAATTTAAGAACGTGTCCGGCAACGCGTTTATCTCAGCGCGCCTAATCACATCATCGCCAAGACCGTCACTCAGCGCCGCTGCTTGAGCAATAGCTTCGGCGGCGGCCCGGTCCGTATTGGCAGAATCTTGATAGGCCTTTTCGTGTGGGTCGTAGAACTGTTGAGGGGCCGCAGCTTGACGAGCCATTTGCTCCAGGTATTCGTCATACTGCCTCTGGGCACGTTCGGCGAGAGTCTCTTCCGACACCTCTTGATTGACGCCAGGAGCCAAATACTGCGAAGCGGTAGAAGCGCGATCAGAAAACTGATCGCTCCCTCCGCCGGACTGTGGAGGCGCGGAATGTGGCGGTGCGCTTGTATGCGAATGTGGCGGTGCACCAGAGTGAGACTGTGGTGGCGCACCCGAGTGCGACTGTGGCGGAGCACCAGAGTGGGACTGTGGTGGCGCGCCATTGTGTGATTGTTGCGGTGCTGCGCTGGACGACTGCTGAAAACTGTCAAACGACGCCATTCTTTCCTGCGGCGGCGGCTGAGGAGACGGCGGAGGTCCCTGTCCGTCGAAGAAGAAGGCCTGCTGCGCTGTCATGCCACCGGATTGCTGCGCTGGCAGACTTGGTTGAGAGCCCCCGGAATTGCCGGCACCACCTGTGCCACCAGTTCGAGAGTCGGCTTGACCACCAGATGCGGTGCCAGAAGTTTCTCCGGGGTCGAAGAATCCACCCGGGACTCGCCGCGGGTCTTGTGATTCCGGAGTGAGAAAGGTTTCAAAACTATATCCGGGCGGGGGTGGTTCTTGAGGAACGCCAGCCATAGCTTGCGGTGTGGATGGTTGAGCAGGTCCCTGACGCACCGCAGTTCTGTTTGACTCATCAAAGAAATCCGCCACGCCTTTAGAAACGCTCTGTGAGTTCACTTGAGGCGGGTTTAATTGCTGTGCGTTCTGGCGGGCACCATCGGCGGTAGCATCAGTCGATGGTCCGCTCATACCCGGCGGTTCCGGTCCACTCATTGGGGGTGGCGGTGGCGCTGCAGCGGCAGCAGCTGTTGCTGCTCTTCGCCGTTGTTCTTCCACTATTCTAGGATCGTAAACAGGTATCTCGCCCTCGCCCTCACCAGGTCGCGCCACGTTTTGCGGCGCAGAAGACTGCAGATTGCCATGAGCGCTACCGGACTGAGGTTGCGAGCCCTGAGCCGCTTGCGCCGGAACAGATGAATGAGCCCCCGGAACACCTTCGGTACGCATAAAAGCAGTCGGCTGATTCGGACCTGGTCCACTCGGCAGATCGATAGCTCCTTGAAAAAAGGCATCCGGATTCTGTGCGGTCTGGAACGAGCCTGAAACATCCAATCGCTGATGTCCGGCAGCGTTTCGACGCTCCTCATCTTGGTCCGGATCACTGGGAGGGTAACTAGGATCACTCATAAGCGCCTCCAGTCCGACCGCTCGCTCTCCCGGCTATGAGAGAGCGTATCTCTGAAATTAGGACTGCAATGGCTTGTAACATCGATTACTCGAGAACTCGAAAGTCTTTATACCCTGATCTGGCATAGCCTAGTCTAAATGAGCGAAAAACTCCAATCTCGTGAAAGGCTTCTCTGCCCTTGCGTAACAAAAAATCCTCCGTCGTGAGCCGGAGGATTCTAGCGTTTCGATCACAATTTCGAAACTAGTTGATTTGATTCAGTTCAGCTTCTGCACGCAACCAATCGCTAACGTCGCCGCCGTGCGAATATCCACGCTCAAGCCAGAGGAAATAAGCTCTGAGAGCCACTTCTTCAGGACTGAAGGTTCTCTTTTCGATGGTTTGTTTGGTTGCGGAAATGGTGGCTGCGGAAACTTCTTCTACTTTGGTAGCTTTGGTTTCTACTGCCGCTTTCGTCGCTTTCGGCTCTACAGCCTTGGCTTCGACCTTGGTTTCAACAGCTTTGCTTTCAGCTTTGGGAGCCGGTTTTGTAGCGACTACCGCTTTAGTTGCTTTGGTATCTACTTTGGTGTCTTTTGTTGCAGCGGCCTTGTTGGGCGCGGCTTTAGTGGTTGCCGACTTGGGTTCTGCTTTGGTTGTTTTACCAGGTGCGCTGGGTTTCTTTGTTGCCATTTACCTTCCTCCTTTAGTTTGAGTCATCATCTGGGGAAGAGGTGCCTCAAAAATGCCACATCAGTCTAGCTCACATGCGGAGAAATTGTCGGCTTGTTGTTACGCTTCATCAAAAGTTGGTGATCAACTTCATGAACTTAAAAGTTCACACCAGCGTCTTGCAAACATTGACGAATCTGCGGAAGCGCTTGGCGTGCGGCTTCTTCGCCAGCTTCTATGGCACGGATAGCATCTTGTTTTTTCGTGGACAATAAACCAATACCATCAACATCAGGATGAATAGTGATACATGCTTTGTCAGCGTGTGGTCCGTCCATCTTATCGAGTTGCAGAGTGATTATTCGCCGACTCACACTTCCCATCTTTCTAAACGAGTTAATCGGCACCGTGTTAAGTCGTTCATCGCAATTGACTGCAATCACAACATCAGCGCCAAGCTCCAGGGCTTGCTCCACGGGAATGTTCTCCAACACACCACCATCGATAAACAAATCATTGCCGATCTGCACCGGCTTGCGAAGACCCGGCACCGCAGAACTAGCCTGCATCGCTTTTGCTAACCGTCCCTTCGTAATCGCGTGCGGAAGACCTTCTGTGAGATCCACAGCTACCGCCGCATAAGGCTTCTTCAACTCTTCGATTTTCTTCTCATCGTCCGGAAGTTTTTTATTTAGATATCTTCTGAATCGTACTCCGTAGAACAATCCATCATATGGATGATATACAAGCCGCGGCAGGAGAAACACAGGCATGGTCACAAGCCGCACGGGAATTGGCACAGTCATGTACGACCGCATCAAAGAGGTATCGAGAAACATCTCTTCGATCTTTTGCAGTTTCAGACCAGCACAATAGAAGCCACCAACAATTGCGCCCATGCTCGTTCCGACGACGATATCGAAGGGAACTTTTTCTTTCTCCAATACTTTTAAAACGCCCACATGCGAAGCGCCTCGAGTACCCCCACCGCCGAGGACCAGAGCAATTTTTATATCGCGTCCTGTTTTACCGTCAGCCTTGTTGCCCGTGCTGCAGCCGCTTTTGCCTGTGTCGGTTTTGCTAATCAGTTGTTTGTTGCGATGCTTCTCGCTCTCATTGGATGCGCGACCGTTTTCACGGCCGTCGTTTCTACTGCTGTCGTTTTCTCTGCGGTCGCTTCCGCCAGTATCGGTTTCGTTGGTGTCGTTTACAAACCTGACACTACCAGCAGTGTCGAGGACTCTGAGAGTGCTTGCGCTACTAGACGTTGCGGTTTTTGATTGTCCGTCTCCACTTGCAACGTCAAGTAAACCCGTCGCGTGGCTCGGCAGAGAGCAGCACAGCAAAAGGCTGACAGAAAGAATTGAAGCGACAAAACGTCCAGCAATTACGGCGGCGAAACTCACAAAAAACACCCGGAATACGACCGAAGTACCAGGTCAGTCGTTAAATGAATTCTACCCTGGAATCACCGCATCAACCAGAAATTAGCGATTAGCGCACTGTCCACGTTTTGCAGGCTTCACTGAAGTTTCGGTTCTTCACAGCCGGGCTCTACTTCAATGCGCTAACGACGCACTAAATACGGTGGCTTGCGTGATGCCTTCGAATGCGGATTCAGGCCACAATTACATCACGCGTCCATCACATGATTGACGCGCGTTGATCACAGTCGCGATGAGAAACAGACGATAATTTGAGTTATCAAGATGACTCGGATCCCGAAATGAAATGTTTGCAGACTATGCCACAATCGGCTGTACGAGAATGTTTAAGGAAAAATGAAGAACCGCTTGACTTCATCTTGTCAAAGATTTTCTCTTGTTCACAACTGAAAAAGATTGCATAATGAGAACCCTAACAAACCATTGGTAACCGGGTATTCCACATCGCTATCGATCGTTTACTCGGACGAATATACCCACCAGTTTGAGGTGTCCCATGGGTCTTACGATTTTCTACAAATCCGTGACATCTAGACCGGTTGAGGGAGACAAGTCCCGACGCAAAACTCTGGACGAAATTCCGACACCGAAACAAGACAGCACGAAACTGTCCAAGGGCTATAGAGAACTAAGCAAGAACAAAACCCTTGCCGGCAGAGAAGCCGCTCGTCAGTTCAACGGACAAGATAAAGACATGCAGCCCAATAGACTGCAGCTGGTTTCAAATTTGCGTCACAAAGAAAAATTTCTTGCGTGGCGCCACATGATGCATGATCTGTCGAGATACGTTTTGACTGGATTCAATAAGTTCAATCCGGCCAGAGTGCTCTCCCCAGATCCATTTGAAGTCAGCAACAGCGCAGTGCGATTTCACCGTCGCTAAGCCAATCTCGACAAATACAACGCAATATATTCGAAAGAGCAACCTTGGTTGCTCTTTTGTTTTTCAAATATCCAAAGTAACTTTTGAGCACCTTATATAGTGGCACTCGAGGGCACCTACCGACTGAGCTGATCTTTGAAGAACGACAAGGAATGCGTGACCGAGTCGTAAACGATCCACACGACATGCATGACCTCATCATGCAACAACGAAAGAAGCATGGTTATTCCCAGCGTCAAAACGAGACTGTAGAACAGAATGTGTGAGAAGAGTTCCATTACCAATTCCTCTTGAGTGCAGCGCTTGCGGCCCGCCGCGTGACAGTAGAATCTCAAAACCAGGGTTAACAAGCGGTTAAGAGTGAGAATTCCGTAACGGGTTGACAAGCTCTTTCTTTACAAAAGCCCATGCGGTTTAGCAGCGTTTAAGTTTTCATCCATTCTCGATGCTTCACCCGAGCACCAGAAGCGACATTCGCCAGTAGTAATAATTTTTGCCTGATTTTTATTCTCAATGCGCATATAAGGCGTGACAAGAATAATTTTCGACCAAAAATTATTCCCACTAGGAATGGAGGCAGCTTAAGAGACCATCAGGAGTTAGCAGCTAGGCGGCTCGGCAGCTCGGCAGCTCGGCAGCTCGGCGGCGCGGCAGCTAGGCAGCTAGGCAGCTAGGCGCTTGGGCGTCAGCGGGAACTAGTGGTCAGTTCCGCACTTGCAGAGTCCGCGATTCTTCCAGTGCACTGCGACAAGCATCAGGTTGCCGGCCGACAGGCAGATCATCTCGCCCCTCTCGCCAAGCAGCGCGTGACCGTACATCACGCCAAGCGTGACAAGACCAAGACCGGCGATGGTTCCAAGAAGTATCGGAAGCTTCCGGTGTTTCAAATATCCAGGCACGATTGCGAAGAGCGCGAAAGCCCAAATAGCCGCCGCCAGATACATATGCGATTCATGCGACTCTAGAAATTGCAAACCGAGAACCGGGAGGAGCGCAATCACAAAGGGCATAGCCAGGCAATGCACAAGGCAAATCGCCGAAGCGATGATTCCAAGATTGTCCATCACAACTGCTGTATTCAGAACATTGGTGTTGACGATGGCTTCGGCTGCCTGCGCCTTTCCGGCGTCGGCTGGCGAGTGGTCTTCGCCACAACAGTTTTGATGTTGGGTCGGCTTGTTTTCTAGCATCTATGTATTAAGGCGGTCATTTTGAAAGTGATTACCATTTCCTATTGTGCTTCAGAAATAGGGAATTGCCAAGGTGTATAACCTTGAGATTCTATAAAAGATTGATGTCTGATGCTCGCAAAGCAAACAGGCTCAATGGTTTCTATTTGGCGGTACAGACTTTGCAGGTACCGAAGATTTCAAGGATGTGGCCCTTGATCTGAAAACCGTACTTGTTTTTGATTCCTTCTTCAAGCTCTTCAATCAGGCATTGATCGAGATGCACGCTCGAGCGGCACTTGTCGCAAACCAGGTGATGGTGGTGTTCACCAGGTTTGACGAGTTCATAACGACGTTCACCATCGCCGAGAGCGACAGCTTGAACCAGTCCCGCACTAACCAGAGATTCCAGCGATCGATAGACCGTAGTCAATCCGGGCGCCTTATCGTCTTCGTTGCGCATCAATCCGTGAATGTCTTGGGCGCTGGAGAGTTCCTGGACCTGTTCCAGAACTTCGAGAACTTTTTTGCAACCTTTGGTTAGCCGCATGTCAATACCTTGGAGCACTGCCTAAAATTTCCTGGCTTGTCGTAATTTGTTCATGAGAGTTGATGATATCTGCTCTCATTTTAGATCGCAAATTGCGCTTCTGGAGCCATTTGCGCATGTCTGATTAGCATATCAGTAGGACTGCGTTCGGAAAAGCAGGTGTAGGTCTGATGTAACTGTATTAAGATGTACGTGCGGAATACAACTCCGCGTTTTCCGGAGACATTCCGGATAATGTTTTTCTCTTGTTGAAACTCAGCCTGAAGGCTCGGGATGAACCAAAACAACGACCAGCTCGAAGAAAAAACTGACAACGATAGACCCGAAGCGGAATTGGAATCTTCCTTTCGCTCGAGTTACAGACAAACATATACAAATCTCAAAACGTACTGGGGCGGCGACCAACAGCTCACAGACAGCACAAGCAGCGACGGCTGGGCCGCTTCGACGAACGCCGCTAGTTCGCCGAACGCGCTGAACACCGCATTATCAGCATCCTCGGCATCCAACAAAATCATGCCCGCCACTGGTTCCATTCCGGCTGAAACGGCTGCGAATGCAAGCACGGCTGGTCATTCAGAGACTGCTGCTTTTAGAGAAAAACCGATTCCGCCGGCCGGAACCCACGCTCCGCACCATCCCTGGCATCTGGGCAGCGGCGGTAAACGCAAACCCGCTGGAATTAAACAGAAATTGCCGAACGACGAGCCAGTACCAATGTTTGGTGACGAACTGAAGGCGGCAAACGCCGGAGGGGCAAACCTGACCAACGGCATGCCGCCGCCGGCGGAAGGCGAAGTCCGTCACCTTGGCGGGCGTGGAATTCCGTACTCTGTTGACGGGGCCAATGGACAAGCAAATCTCGATGTCCTCAAGAAAATTGCAGCGCAACCCACTGCCGGGACACCTCAGGCAGCACCGCCACATTTTGGTGCGCCGGAGTCTTACCAACCTACGCAGTCTGCAGTTCCACACCAACCGATGCAGTCCGCGGTTCCACATCAACCGCCGCAGTCAGCAGTTCCACACCAACCGATGCAGTCCGCAGTTCCTCAAATCGTCACGCCGGGTGCGCCACCAAATCCGGTGCCTCCTTCAGAAGCACCACTTCTCGGAGATCACGAAGACCTGGAACAAGGTGCTGATCTTTACGCTCCAACGATTGAAGTAGTAACTCCTCCGATCGCGAAGGAAGAATTCAATGACGAGCCGTTCGACGATAGCGTCGCACATCTTTATCTGCCTACCGCCGATGTAGCGAAACCGGTAATTCCGCAAAGCGAAATGCTCACGTCCGGAGAGCCCTCGACTTCTGGCAATGTTTCCAAACAAACCAACATGAACTCTCCGGCAAATTTGGAAACACCTGCGCCTAGACCGGCGCCTGCTCCGTCAGGTTCAAGAACGCCAGTTAGTGAATCACTTCCGCCGGACGCGTCTCCGTCGTCAGGACCGAGCTTGCCTAACCTTCCCAAACACACAAGCATGACGGCGGAACCAAATTCAATTGCCCGACCTGTGAATATGCCGACACCATCTTCGGTGCCCTCGGAAGATTCACTTAAGGCAGAGCAGTGGGAAAACGTTCCGCGGTCTAAACGACCGAAGCTCAACTCTTACATAGACCGACAGCTCGGCAAAGATGTGAATGAGCAGTCCGAACCGGAGACGGATAAGGCGGATGATTCAAGCATTCACAAGCGCAGTTCGTCGCCTGCCAAAGGTATTTTAATTGGAAGTGCAGTGGTTGTCGCTATTGCGGTATGCGGTTTTCTGTTTGTCACGCTCACTAAGGGTGGTGGCGGTGGTATGCCGTCATTTTCTAGCGATTCGTGGAAGCCGCTCGCGGCTGAGGCTGATACCGCAATCACAAGCGGCGAATACGCCAGCGCCATTACAACGCTGGATAAAGCGATTAAGCTAAACCCAAACGTTGCCGAACTTTTTCATAAACGCGGTTTAGCAAAGTTGCAATCTAAAAATCGGGCGACTTACGATTCCGCGCTTCAGGATTTGAACGTGGCTATCAACAAAGACGCGAAATTGTTAGAAGCTGTTTTGGACAGAGCGGCTGTTCGGATTGAACTGGGACAGTTTCAAGAGGCAATCAACGACTACGACCAGCTTATCAAAGCGGGCAAAGACACCGACAAGGTTCACTATGGACGCGGTTTAGCAAAGTATTATGCCGGCGACTATGCAGAGGCACAATCGGAATTCGAGAAAGTATTGGCGTCTGACAGCAGCAATGTTCAAGCTTCAATTGCTCTGGGCACAACACTCTACAAAAGCAAGTCGGATAGAGAAGGCGCTGATAAGAAATTTGCAGACGCCACCAAAGGTGATGCTTCCGGACTGGCATTGCGAAATCGAGCGATCTTAGCTTACGAGCAGGGACCGACCGGATACGAAGCCGCTCACAAGTTTTACTCTGACGCAATCGCAGCTAATCCCAAGGATGCAAACTTATATAATGAGCGCGGGATCGTTCACTGGATGCAAAAGGATCCACTTGCTGCAGCCAGTGATTTTAAGGCCGCTGTTGAACGCGATGCCAATTTAGAGTCGGCACAGAGAAACCTGAGCCACGTTAGCAAAATCACCGGTAGTGGTGGCACTGATGCTGTTTTAAAACTACTTGACGGCGATTGGAAAGGCTCTGCTGCAGCTGCAAATAAATTGATTGCGGATAAAAGTTTGAGTGGTTCCGAAACAGTACGTGCAATACTAACTAAGTGGGTCGCCACTCATTATCAAAATCGCGGAGTGCTTGCTGGCGAAGTGCTTCGCACCGCACAAAAACCGGCCGCGGGTATCCCATGGCAATCAACTCTCGTGAAGTATCTTGTCGGGGATATCAATTTCGAAACAGCACTGAAGGCAGCCAACACGCAAGCCGAGAAAACCGACCTTAACTATTACGGCGCCATCAAAGACCTTTTCGATCTGAAGAAGCCTGATGAAGCTAGCAAAAAATTGAAGTGGGTTTTAGACAAAGGGCTGACCACATCCACCGAGTATGCGCTCGCGAAAAAATCGGTCGAATGGATGAAACAAGACCAGGGAGAGTCGGAAGAATGACACTCTTGATAAGAAAAACATCTTTGATTGTCTTGATTTTAGTCGCCAGCTGCGCGCCGAGTGTTTTGCCGATGTTCGCGCAAGACGGATTGACTCCTCCCCCGCCCCGCCCGCGACGGGCATATTCAACGATCGACAACTACAACTACTCTCACGGCGGAGAGGTTGCAGTAGAACAGACTCGCAAGCCCAGGAAGAAGAAGCCGAAAAAAGCAGTGGTCAAACCTAGCGAACCTGTCGCTAAGACTGAAAAGGTAGAAAGAAACGATGATACGTTGAAGAAAGCAACGTCAGTCGGAAAGGATCAGAAAACGGACCAATCCGCTGCACAAGCAACAAAGCAAGTCATCGACCAACGCTCACCACAGCGAACGGAACAACATGCGTCACAAAGTACGCAACAGACAACTCCGCCTGAATCACAGACAACATCAAAGACGACGACAACAGTCGAGCAAACGACATCCGATTCCGTTGACCTGTCAGCCGCGAAACTGAGCGAAATCCCAGGTCCTCAAATGCCACCACCGCCGACCAGTGTTGGCGGTTTCACAATGAAAACTTCGACAACCAGATAACTAGCAGGTCACTGACCGAGGTACGTCATCCAAGTTTTCCATTTGTCCTCGAGCAGCGGTGCCTTGTTATCGCGAAGCCGTTCTAAATCGCGCCGCACGCCGATCACGCTCTTATATCGGAGAGCCGGATCGTTTTCCAACATCTTCAGCACCACTTGCTCCACATGAGCAGGTATCTCGTATCTGCGTCGAAATTCCGCAGGTTTCGGCTCCAGATGCAGGTTGCGAACTTCGTCAACCGTTCGTCCACGATACACCGGTTTACCTGTGATCGAGTGGAATATCACGCAACCAAGCGAATAAATATCAGAACTGATGGACGGAACATCGCCTCTAATTTCCTCCGGGCTCATGTAGAAAATGTCGTTACAAGTATAGTTGCGAGAGACCTTGACCGGCTGTTCGATGTTGTTTGATGAAATGCTAGTGATACTAAAATTGGTGACTTTAACAGTATCGACGGTTTGCGACTTTTCCACTATCCCAATCGAACGCGGTCGAATGTGTCCGTGCACCACACTGATTTTATGCAGAACTTCGAGCGCTTCACAGACCTGTATAAAAACATCTATTGCCCGCGGCAAATCAAGGAATCCTTCATTCTGAATAACCGTTTCCAAATTTTTCTGAGGAGGCGGATCGAGAATCAGATAATTCTTGGATTTATGATTTTTCCAATCGTATACGGTGGTCAGATGTGGATGATCCTGCTGCACCAACAGATTTGCAACCGTTTCAATCGGCAGCCCACCAGTTAAGCGCGCCACCCCAATGGTCACAAAACGAAGAAGCAACGGCGCGTTCATATTGTTGTCGTGCACGATAAACGCTTTTCCATGAGCACAAGTCGGAATCAATTCCAAGATTTCATAGAAGTCAGGAACCTCCTCATCGAATAACTTCTGGTCCGGAGGCTGTTCATCGGCTTGTGACTGCGACTGCGCATTCGCCTGCGCTTGCTCGTTGCCTTGCGTTTCATCTGACCTAAAACATTTCGCGCACAAATTCTGATCGCGTCCTTCAGACGCGCCAACCGGCTCACCACACTCTTCGCATGCGGCAACAAGTTTTATTTTCGGAGAATCGTTCGAATCAACCATAATCTGAAAGAGACCATACATTCCTATTATAGTTAGATCGTTGCCTATAGTCAGTCTCTTGCGAACTACGGTACAGATTTGTCACTGTTTGGCGGCCATCTGTCGGGCTTCCAATAAATTTCAAATTGATGAGGGCGAGTTTGGTGAAATTTCTCGACCTGCTCCTTCTTAAGATGGGCACAGTTTGCAACAGCCATCAATTTGAGATACGGCATTTTAAGCGCTAATTCAAGCGACTCAGGACCAATTTCTGTCAAATCGCAAACCAACTTTCGCAATGGCACTCCTGATTCGGCAAGAGACTTAATGGTTTCATCATCAACGTCCGTTGTCGACATAAGCAATTCCTTCAATGCTTTCATGGGATAAAGTGCTTTCATCTTTCGCCCTTTCAAACCGATCAGCCTTTCCAATTCCATCCTCTGAATGTTTTTAACCCTGGCGATCTCAGAAAGCGCATCGGGTGCCAATTCCTGGTCGTCAAACTCGAACTCGACAATCCCCCCGCTGTTTAGAAGATACAGCGAATCGAACGATAGAGAGTCGTTAGCCGAGAAACGCAAAATTCTCAGCGACTTAATTTTGCTAAGTGCTCTAAGGATCTCAGCGTCGATAGGCTGCCGCGACTCGCGAAAACTCAAATCTCGCAACTTCTCTTTTTCGAAGAATGCCAAACTTCGGGAAGTGATTTTAGGCTGCCGGAGCCTGAGTTCGTCGATTGCTCCTGGATGTGCACGTATCAGAGCGATGAGATCATCGTCATCAACTTTCGCGCCAACAAAAGAGTTTATAGTCTTACCCTTCGTAAATTTATCTAGCCGATTGACCTGAGGTGCCGACTTGGCATCTTCGGTTCCAGGCGCAAGAAGCAGTATCATCAAGAGAGGCAACGACAACGAGAGTACGCCTACTACAGCAATTAAGCCAATTCGCCAGTTGAGATGTTTTAGAAATGACAGAATGCGCTTAGCATCATCTCCGTGTGAGGTCTCCGGCAACGAGTTCGGTGAGTTAGCTCCATCCGGCAGCTGGACAGACTCTAGCGCACGGAGCATCTCAGAAGCCGATAAAAAACGGTTTTCTCGATCGATCTCCATGCACTTGTCCACAATGTCGCTCAATTTTGCCGGCACCTCATACGGTGCCAGTTCAGTTACCGCTTCAGGCAATTGATGCAACTTCATTTCAATCAATTCGAGCAAATTATCTGTTTGAAACGGTTTTACTCCAGTCAGGACCTCATACATCAAGCAGCCCAGGGAGTATATGTCAGTGCGCTCATCGACTTGCTGCCCACGAATCTGCTCCGGCGACATATACATCGGAGTCCCCACACCGACACCAGACTTGGTTAGTTCTTGATGTTCACAGATGGATTTCGCCAACCCAAAATCTACTAGAGTAGCGGTCTCAACTCCATCATCAGACCTCAGCAACATAACGTTGTCGGGTTTGATATCACGATGTATTACGCTCTTGCTGTGGGCATGAATCAAGCCTTTGGCAAGTTCAATGAATAACCGCAGAGATTGGTTTGCCGGAATAGCACCAAGCTCACTTATTCTCTCGGCAAGGTTAACGCCCTGAACGTAATTAAGCACCAGATACGGTTCATCATCTTCTGTTAATCCGAAATCTAAAACCGACAAAACATTTGGATGTTTCAAAGTACCGGCAAGCTTCGCTTCACGATGAAATCGAATAGCCTCCTCATCCGATGCCGCACGATTTAGCTTCTTAATGGCGACTGTCTTATCAAGCGTGGAATCGTGTGCCTTATAAACAGTTCCAACGGCGCCCGCACCCAGAACGGAAAGAATTCGATAGCGCTCAGATCGAATCTTTGGGAATGCATTGTCGGACTGGGTTTCTTGCACGATTACGTGGTTTCCGTGGCGGTTTCCGCCTGAACTTGAGGGGCGATTTGCGTCTCACCATCCTTATTCCCCGATTAGCAGATTATGCGACGGATTGGGGTTCTAATTTGTAACCGACGCCGTGGACGGTTTTTATTAAAACTGGAAGGCCTTCGATCTCGATTTTCCCTCGAAGACGCGTCATGTGTACACGCACCGTATCTGGTGTCGCTTCCTTTTCGCTTGCCCAGATTTTATCAATCAGTGCATCGATGCTAAAAACGTGTCCAGGATGCCGCATGAATTGCTCGAGAAGCGCAAACTCTTTTTTTGACAATTTCACTTCGTGACCGGCTCGCACTACCTTGAAACCATTCATATCCATCGACAGGTTGCCAATCTGAATCACGTGGGACTGCACCGATCGCGGACGGCGAAGAAGCGCACGGATGCGGGCGCTCAGCTCGCGGGGCTGAAATGGTTTAACAAGGTAATCATCGGCGCCGGAATCGAGCGCTGATTCCTTGTCTTTTATCTCGCCGCGCGCTGTGAGCATTATAATAGGAGCGATACCGCCCATGTTTCGGTAACGTTGACACACTTCCAGTCCCGCCATCCCGGGCATTGTCCAGTCCAGAACAATAATGTCGTATGGAAACCGGTCCATCAAAGCCAGACCATCCTCGCCGTTTGAAGCCGTATCAACCACATGCTCATCGTCGGAGAGCCACTCTACAAGACCCTCGGCGAGCTCGACATCATCATCAACTACAAGTATTTTCGCCATGTGCCTCGACCTACTAACAACGGAACAATCGCGCATCCTGGACAGTGAATTTAGAAACCCAATGCACTATCAAAACGAAATTTTAAACCAAATGGACTATCGAAACGAACACTTTCAATTGCTGCATGCGTTTTAACCTTAAACTATCACATATACAGTTTTTACTAGCGATCCCAATGGTCTGCTTGATCGTCTTCGTAGTCGCCCTGGGTGCGTTGCTTGAACAAGCGAATTCAGAACGACGCGCCGAAACTCACTCTAAGGAAATCGTTCTCGTCTCGAATGATGTCTCCAAACACCTGCTCGACGTCGCGCAAAGCGTGATCGCACTCAATACGTTTCAAAACCCAATTGTCTACAACAAATTTAGGGAGTCACTTTCAGTAACTAAGACAGGCATTGCGAATTTAAAAACGCTTACGGCCAACGATAAGGACAAACGCAAACGCATGAAGCGAATCAGCGCGCTCGGCGACAAAGCGCTTTCCTTCATAGAGACTTACGGCGAAAACGCTTATACCGGAAACACTGGCGCGAATTTCACCGTGTTCAAAACAGAATTGAAAGCCGCATATAACCCATTCATCTCTGAGTTGCACGACCTGGCGGAACAGGAGAAGAAATTGACGGCGAACGCGGAGATTAACGAACGCCATCGCACAAAGAAACTGACTACGTTTTTGACAATCGGCGTTTCAATCATTTTGCTGTGTATGTTCTGCACTTCAATGTACATCAAGTGGATTATCGGACGACTGCGCTTGATGATGTCGAACGCAAAACTGCTAGCGCGCAAAGAACCACTCCACTCGCCGGTCCGCGGCTCCGACGAGATAGCAGAGTTAGATGGAGTTTTTCACGAAATGGCAGAGGCGCTACTTGCCGCGGAGCAGCGAAAACAGGAGTTCATATCAACGACTTGTCACGACTTGCGTTCTCCACTCGCGAACATTCAAGTGAGCCTGGCTCTTGCTGCAAAGGGGAAATACGGAGAGCTGAACGACAAGGGCGTCGAGCGATTCGCGAAAGCGGAACAGAGTATCGACCGTCTAATCCAGTTGCTTAACGACCTGCTTGACGCCGAAAAGATGGAAGCCGGAATTCTAGAATTGGAATTGGAAGAGCTTGACCTGTCTGAAGCGATCGAAACCTCGGTTGATTCCGTTAAGACCCTTGCGGATAATAGTCGCGTAGCCCTGGTGGTAAAGGACGCGAGCGGCTGCAGGGTGAACGCAGACAAAGCTCGTTTGATAAGAGTAATCGTAAATCTTCTTTCAAATGCGATCAAATTTTCTCCGGCTGGATCAGCTGTAAATGTTTCAGTGCAAAAGGAAGGCACCGTATATGATGTGCGCATTACCGACCAGGGGAGAGGAATCGCTCCTGAGGACAGGGAGAAGATATTCGACCGTTTCCATCGAGTAAGCGAAAACACCGGACCATCAGGAATTGGTCTGGGTCTGACGATCTGCAAAAAGATAATTGAAGCTCACGGAGGGAGCATCGGCGTAGATAGCACTATAGGTAGTGGCAGTACATTTTGGTTCAGACTAAACGCTTCCTAGTGGACTATCGGCAAAGGCGAGCTGCTCTCAACGCCATTGCCGAATCGTCCGCCTCTGCTGAGAAAAGCTGGTGAATTCGCTCTTGTTTTAGATGCGGGCTGCATGCAAAGGCAGGAAGTCCTGCCGATGCGTGCAGAGAGTTGCGACGCTCAGGTCGCGGGAAGTGCAGTGCCAGGTTGTACTGTTATGATGATGACTGGTTGCTAAAGCCAGCCGGTCCTTGGTTGTGTGCTTGATTCGGAACGCTTGTTGAGCACGATTAAAATATACAGCTGAAATATTACAAAGTTATTTAGTCAGCGAGAGCCTGAAAAATCAGGACAAGCTACCGAATTTGCAAATGTCACATAAAAAGCAATACCTAGGTTCGAAACGGAGAACACATTTGCGCATCGAAATCGCACTCATTGCATAGCCATGTTCTTTTGCGTACCTGCTAATCACGTACCGCTGCATAGAGGTCGGGTCGTGCTAGCCTACAGCTTGCTAGGTTGTTGATAGCAACGCCACTCAAATTCAGTGCCAGCGTGCGCGACAGTCCCGGGCTAGAACTCCCACCCAGATGCCGACCTTGAAAGTCGAGTGGAGGAATAACCGCCCGGCAGCGCACCTCCCGGGACCAAAACGCGGCACATTACGAAATCGTTAACTGTTACAGGTTCCAAAGCGGCAAGCTGCCGGGGCATCATGCTAAACTCTTAACTCGCAAGGGCGGTTAGCTCAATGGTGGAGCACTTCGTTTACACCGAAGGGGTTGGGAGTTCGAGTCTCTCACCGCCCATACGTTTCCGGGATCGGGATTTTCTTCCCCTACACTCCCCCTACAAATTGCGACACAGCATTTCGGTTGTCTCCATCAAAGCCAAATTGGGTAGATTATGGAAGCACCATATATAGTGTCAAGAGATTTAAGTTGATTACTAGTATGTCCAACGCCCGATACAAGTCTTGTTATGTCGCAGCTCCTGCCGGAATGCCACTACCCGGACTGTTCGGAATTCTTGACAAGCTTGCTGTAACGCATAATGAGTTCTCGCTAGCAGAAAGCAGTTCCGACGCACTAAATCAGGTATTCGCCGAATCAGATTTTGTATTAGGTTATCTGCCTGCGGAAACAGAGTTAAGCAGCACATATTTCGAACTTGGCTACGCGGCCGCTCTTGGGAAACCTTTGTTTTTGATCGTTGAACACGGCGCTGATTTTCCTGTCTACTTGAGACAATTTCCATATGTTCTGGGGAAACAGGATGAGCCAAGCATTTTGTCCATGCACATGCAAGCATTTCTGAAACACTTCCGCCCTCAACAAAAAGGGGTGGAGAAATCAGAGCAAAAGCGACCACCTAACTTGACTAAGGAAAGAGAGATATACGAATCGCTGTTAAAATCTGGCGGGATGGGAAGATCAGCGTATTTCGAACAACTGCTTTGGGATGTTCTAAACAAATCTGGATTCACTGCCGCATCTGTATCAGTTGATGAACAATTCGAAATCGCTATGTGGATTGATGGTCTTGAACCAATTGTCTCAAACCCGATTCTAATCAAAGGTATCTGGAGTCTTCAAAATGTCCATGAGAACACAATTACCGGGTTCCAAGAACAAATCGAAAAATGTCGCGCACAATTTGGAATCATTGTTTATTTCGTCACAAACACTTTGAAGAAAACTGAATCGCATAGATCCTGGCCTCCTATTCTGGTCTTGTCTCTCGGCGAGTTGATAGATCTCGTAGCAAGTAGAAAGCTGGCTTCCGAGATAGTCTCATACCGCAATGATGTCGTTCACGGGAGGAGCCAAGATTTCTAGCCACTTGTCGAGCCGAATTACTCAAATCTTTGAGCAGTCGGATGCAACCACTTCCAGACAAGAAAAAGGAGCTTTGTTGGAAGATTTGCTAGAACTGCTACTTTTGCAGGTTCCAGGAGTAGAGATGGTGGAACGGAATACGCTAACTTCTTTCGAGAACGAGGAACTTGATGTTTGCGCTTACAATAACAAACATGAGTTGGGCTTACCGTTCTTTCCTCACTTTGTTTTCGTAGAGTGCAAGAATTGGTCTTCTCCTGTAGGTAGTTCCGAGATTCGAGATTTCACCAGACGATTGCAGCAACACGGATGCGACTATGGAATTTTTGTGGCGGCTCAAGGTGTTACCGGAGATCCAAAGGAGCGAAATGCTGCGCAACATGAGCTGGGAAGCTCTCTTCAAGACGGAGTTCGAATCGCGGTCATTACACGCGAAGACTTGCTATCTTTGAAGACGATTAATGATTTTGTCGTTTTGTTAAAACGTCGTCTATGCAAGCTAACTGTTTCTCTTGCCTTTTGCTGACATAGCGAATAAGACTCTTCCTAGTAAAAAGTCTTTGGTATCATATTGCCACCACCACGCTCTGGTCTTCTAGGATGCCTCCACATATGATTTCATCAGAAAGGGGGCTCCCATGGAGCAGAAGAAAAAGAAGAAACGTTTCAATCAAGAGTTCAAAGACAGTGCTGTACGCCTCATAGAGGGCGATAAGAGTGCATCTCAGGTCGCGAGGGAACTCGACCTTCCGGATTGGCAAGTGCAGACCTGGGTTCGTGAAGCTAAGAAGAGAAAGAGTGCCACCGTCGGCGATGTGAATTTGTTGGAAGATGTAAAGCGCCTTAAGAAAGAAAACGCTCGACTCCAGGAGGAAGCCGACATCCTAAAAAAGGCGGCCAAATACTTCGCGCAAAACCAGCCGTGAAGTACGGATGGATTCATGAGCACCGAGGCATCTTCAAACCCGCGGCAATGTTTCGAGCACTGGGTGTGGTGCCACAGGGCTACTATCAATGGGCAAAACGAAACGACAATGATGATGAATCGGACCGCGTTCTTGTGGCTGAGATCCGCGATGTGATGCAGGAATCGCGACAAACGTACGGCGTCCGCAGAGTCACTCAAGCACTGAAGGAACGCGGATTCCATGTGAATCACAAGCGCGTTGAACGCCTGATGCGAGAGCACGACATCCGGTGCAAGAAGGTCAAGCGCTTCAAGAAGACCACGAACAGCAATCATAAGTTTCCGGCTTCTGAAGACCGTCTTCAGCGACGATTTGATGTCGCTGAACCGAATCGCGTGTGGGTTAGTGATATAACATATTTGAAAACTCGCGAGGGCTAGCTCTATCTGTGCGTTTGGATTGACCTGTATTCTCGAGCGATCGTCGGCTGGTCGATATCTACAAGCCTCGCTTCTAGCGTCGTCTGTGAAGCTCTGGACAGCGCACTAAAACGTCGTCCGGGAGTTCGTCCATTGGTTCATTCTGATCGCGGCATCCAGTATGCCAGTTCAGAATTCAGACGCATGCTCTGGAGAAACAAGCTCCGACAAAGCATGGGCAAAAAAGGTGACTGCTTCGATAACGCAGTTGCTGAATCGTTCTTCGGAACACTGAAAACCGAAATCGATCTCACTAAAAATTTGTCGGCCGCTCAAGTCCGGCAGACCATCTTCGATTACATCGAGATCTTCTACAACAGAAAAAGACTTCATAGCAAATTAGGTTATAAAACACCTGAAGAGGTGGAAAATAAATACGGGTCGTTACTGACGCATCGTAGAAAACTTTTTGTCTACGGTTTGGGGGACAGACCAGTCTCTTGCGAAACTGAATAATCTATCCTCGAAAACTGACTTGGTAAGTAGACGGCTTCTGGAAGCTTTTGGCGGGCTGCATGACACGATCCATCGTGCTGGCGCGGAGCTCTCATTCTTGTGTACCGAAAATTCGCTGGGATACTAGCTCGGGGCGTCTCCTCTATCAAACCGTCACCCGCATCACCTTTATGGATAAGTTCAACTGCTGCTTGATTTCGTAACTTGCCAATCCTCCGAGGCTCAACTCATTGTCGATTTGCTTGAAGAGGTAGTTGACGATACTGTCCCCGGCTTTTCTTGCTACAAGCACGGCAGCAACAAGATCAAGCGTGAACAACCGTTGTTCTGGAATCGATATGTTTATCCACACTAGCCGCAAGAAGCCAGCAAGTACTCTCACCAATGATTCGTTCGAGATGGTCTTGTCTTCAAGATGTCTAAAGACAAATCGGACATCTTCAGTAATTTGCATATCCCGACTTGAAAGGCACCAATACAAATCGTCAGCCCTGATCGGCATAAATGAGTAACTAGATAAGGCTAGCTTGATGATTGCCTCATGCCATTGATCTCGTGAGATAGCCTCTCTCTCTAGGAACGCTTTGAGAACTGGAACTATCCAAGTTGTCCGTAAACGGAAGATATTTCGGGCGCTTGCTCTTACAAGCCAATCGTCTGAATAGAAGACTGTGTGCGGCCGCTCCACCGCGATTGCACAAGCAATAAGTCCGGTAGTGCCAAATCTGTCGCATAGTTGCTCGAACCGAACCTTGCCTCCAGCTAGACATTCGTAGCTGGTTAAAAGCGTGCACTGCTGCATAACGAAATCACGCACTTGCTCAAAAACTCGCCTATCGGCCTCAATCGCTGACTGGTTCCCTTCCACCATCCGATATGCATCACCATGTTTCACGGCATAGAATTTCTCGCGGTTTCCGTATTCCGATTTCATTAATGCTTTGCTCAATTCGTCCAATACAAAGGTGGGCACGAAGATTTCTTTGAACTTCCTTATCAGCTGAGGCAGCATGTCTAGGTGTGCGAGCGTGAGAAGGGCAGACGTATCCAACACCGCATTATCCGCTTTAGCGAATTCCAATTCCTGGTTTAGCGTGCTATCGTCACCGTCAAAACATAGGAAACGAGATTGCCGCCCTTTCACTAGGTGACACCAGAATTCTGGAGCTGTACAACCCAGACCTTCAGAGGCTCGACCAAATGTAATTTCCTGTCTTTCGTAGGCCGCTAGAATTGTTTGGACCCATTTCGCGCGACTGTCAACCGAGGCTAGAAGGCGCGCTTCTTGATGTTCTGAGACTGCCTGTATTGCGGTTTCACCAGGAAATCGAGTCCCAAATTCAAGGAGTGCTTTTTGAAATGCATGTACATACTTGCTTTTCAATTCTCTAACCACGAGCCTGGTGGAACCTCCCACTAGAATTTCATCGCCCTTTCTCTTACCAGCCAGCAATGAACCAAGATGTTCTCGCGCTTTGATTTCTTGCGAGTCGACCGAACGCTCATCGTCACCGAGAACGGTAAAAGTTAGTTCTGGCTTTCCATGCTCCTGACGCAAGATTACCGTCGTGCCAGATGACACCAGATCTGGTGCTTCCAGAAGCGAGGACCTACCTTCAGTATTAACAAAAACCGATACATAAAGACTATAGATCCGCGGATCGTTCGGCTCTCTGCGAAAGGCTTCATAGGCGAAGTATATTGATCTTTCAAACTCATTCAAATGGGCATAGATCGAGGCCAACTCTGCACATGATTGCGGATCTCTTAAAATTGCTGATTCGTCAATCGACGCAAGTAAATGTTTTCCCTCGTCTGTCCGATTTTGTCGTAGGATCGATCGAATTAGGCAAAGGCGATATTTTGTATCGTTTGGCACTAAAGAGATCAGATTTCGATACAGTTTTTCCGCTTCCGCAAAGTCACCAATGTACATTGCTACGAAGGCTTCAACCTCGCGAATTATAGTCTTTGCCTTGTCTTCAATTCTGAGAGATTGGGCAAGCTCATATGCTTCCTTATAGCTGCCAACATTAGCAAGAGCAGTAATCTTGAAGGGCAAAGTCCAGTTTCTGAGCCCTTCCACCTGGTCGATAGCATTGAACTGTTCAATCGCCTCTGAGAATTTTTCTGAATGATAGTAGAGATGACCTAGTTGAGTTCTGGCAAGTGCTCTTTGGGTTACAGTGAGCTTGTCGTCAGAGATCATCTTTGACAGAATTTCAATAGCTTCATCTTCCCTTTTATCCTGGTTAAGTTGATGCGCATAGATGAATTGCCCATCTACACAGCCTATCCAGCGTTCTCTAATGATGGAAATTATTTTCTGAAGATTTTCGTTGTCTTTTAATTCCCGGAAGCAAGTAGCTAACAGATCCATCGCCACTAACGAGCGCGCGGAATTGTCGTCGAGAGAATGTTCTCGCAGGATCGCTACAGCTTCCTCAAAAGCACCTTCTGCGTGGAGTGCGGCTGCTAATGATATTGTTACATCGGCTCCCTGAGCACGAGCCTTTCGAAGAAACTCGATTGCACTTTTGGTATTGCCCTGCTGAAGGCGAACACTTCCATTCATTCTCAAAACATCTGGATCATTCGGCATGAGCTTTAAAGCCTCATCCAGGTCAGGCAGGGCATCATCGAGACGGTCAAGCATAGCCAGAACTGAAGCGCGATTGATAAGTGCATTCACATAGGCTCGGCTGGGATCACGCGATTTGAGAACTGTAAGAGCATCGTTGAAGTATTTAACGATCTCCTTCAACACAACAACGCTGTCATTCGAAAACTCGTACTTAGCAATCGTCTCCTGATCTCTATCTAGACGGCGGTAAAGAACTTCCGCCAGCAAAAGTTTCGCTTGTGGGTTCTCTGATTCTTTTTCTAATGCTTGTCTAAAGTACGATTCCGCATCGGACAAATTTCCCTGTTGAACTGCGATTTGACCAAACACAAGTAAACCATTTGCAGTTTGAAGCAGCCATTCATTCGCTCTCCGATATTCTTCTAGTCCATCATTACCAGTCAACTGAAGTGCCATTAAATGCACGCACGCCGCAAACTCGTTGCGCGAATCGGTAGCTATAGCTTTCTTCGCTTCTGTTAACGCCAGCGTAAATTGGCCCTTAATTGTGTAAAGTTGAGCGAGATTCGCAAGCGCGAGACAATCATTGTTTTCGACTTTCAAAGCTTCTTTGAACGAACTTTCGGCCTCTACCAGATCGTCTCGATTAAGCTGGCAGACTCCACGATTGATCAAAATTTTCCGAATTTTCTCTTCGGATTTTTCATTGCGAGCGCGCACTAAAAGGGACTCGTAATCCCGTTCGGCATCTTTGTATCGCCCCTCATCCATCATGTCGCGAACACGCTTCATCTCGTTTGCGAGCGCATCAGATCCATCTCCGGGGCTATCCATTGCGGCTGCTTGCAGCTGCTGCAAAAATGAGTTTTGCCGTTCCATTACTAAGCGAAGCTCGGCTAGCTCTGCCGACGCGAAAGAACTTACACCTATGGACTGATACTGACTTGAAACCTTTCTGATGATTTCCTGAAGCATCTCTCCCGTCATACGACGTTGTTCAACACAGGCCCTTTCATAGGCCTCGTGTGGATTTGCTGCGTACAGCGATAAATGTCGCTCCGCGGTGCGCAGATCTTTCGCGCTTCGTCGCTCCATTGCTGCAATAAGCTCCATCGCTATGGACTTGACTTGACTGAGTGGCAACATGGAGCACTCTGGAATTTCTGCTACTCTGACAACCAAATCGTTCTCCGCCGCTGCGAAATCTCCGTATTGATCGACCGCCATCTTTTTCAAAACGGTTAGTATTAGATCCTCGTCTTTACTGTCAAAGCACGTTTTCCACCATGTTCCAGCAACGGTGTAATCAGCTATCTCAGTTGCTGTGCCTTCTGCTACGTCTTTGAGCACCCTTTTAAGATCTGCGTGCGCTTGCTTGCCTGTAACATTTTCAAATCCGTGGTTGGTTACGAGACGATATTGAATAAACATATCCGGGTATTCTCGCTCAAGTCTCACGAAATTCGCGATTGGCTTGACCACTTTCTCTTTATCATTGGCTCGCAGCAACGCATCTCGTTCTGTTTTGACCTGAATGCAATAAAATCGCTCATCGACTGTCCGAACAAGAATGTCATCTTCTTGTTCGCAAAATACGCTCTCCAAACCCAAGTGGTTTTTCAGCAGTGCCAAACATTCGTTCGCAGCGCAAATAGCTTGATAGCGATCACGTTGTTGACTATCAGCACCGGCATCATTCGATGCGATTCGTCTATCAGGTCTCTTCTTACGACTCAAAATTGGGGCATCCTGTTGGCAGTAAATCATGCCCGGCCGGAACTACAACTCTAGAATATCCTTGATGCTATACAAAAGTATGGTACAATTCTACCAAATGAAATCTCATTGTCAAATAACACACTGACAGGCACAGAGCCGATTACATTAGGTTAATAGTACTGGACGCTGGATAATGGTCTTTTGTCGATGATAACTCAGGTGACGCTAGAGACGAACTCGATTATCTCCCTGGAACAAGGGAGGCCGCAGGCGCCTTTTATCAAAGAGCTAATTACACTGCATGAGGCGGGGACCATAGCTCTACGGGTTGTTGGAATTAGTGCTTCTGAACGACAAAAAGATGGCAAGATAGCGCCCAATTACGCCCAGTTCAAACAACTTCTTGAACGAGTGGGGTTAGGTGATGCCAAAGTACTATGTCCGCCAGCATACTTTGGTATCACCTACTTCGACGCATCTTTCTTTGGCACTAGAGCCGGTATCATACTGGAAACAGAAATTCATCGAATTCTTTGGCCCAATCTGCCGTTTCATTTCCAACAGTTCGAGCGTTCTGCCGACAAATCGAATCCTGCATGGATGTGGAAATGGAAAAATCCAAAATGCGACACCTTAGCGCTGTGGAGTCATATTTGGTATGGTGGCGGAATATTTGTTTCTGATGATGACGTCTTTCATCAACAAACAAAGAAACCCGCGCTTCTGGACTTGGCTGGCGGCGACATCGTCCGTACCTCGACAGTCAAGGAACGACTGTACGATGGTGCCGAGATCACACCAGTGCCGGAAGACGTGTCGAAGCTCCTTCGCAATACGGCTATGCGAATTGATCCGCATCAAGTACCAAGGGAATTCAGAATATTCTGGGAACGCCGCCACCAGCCAAGCGCTTCGCCAACAGCTGATTCGCAGAACGCAAAGTATATGAGAATCGGAGATAACAATCGAAAATAGGCACGAGCGCTGCGATTTTTTTTCTCGCGGCGCTCATGTCTCATCGCTTCTCAAAAGAGAGTAATCGTTAGAACTCTGATTTTCTATTGTTTGAGTAAGTTGACTTACCGGAGAGATTTTTTCAAATGTTGTGTTCTGACATTATTAGGCGGCCTCTTCTTGTTTGATACCATCGACAAATTTGATTCCTTGAATCAGCTCTCCAAGCCGTTCTGGTCGATTCAGACGGCGCCAACGTTTTTGTGCGAACATCGATAGTTTAAAAACCATCGTCAACATCGTGTCTCGTGAGAGCATACCACGAGTCTTTGCCGTTCGCAGACGGACTGTTTGCAAACGTAGATTCTATCGGATTTCTCGTGCGCACATGGATCCAGTGTTCTGCGGGAAAATCATTAAATGTCAGAAGGACATTTCGATCTTTTGCCAGACACTCAGACGCTTTCGGCCACTTAGCCTCGTAGCTGTCGACGAAGTGAGCGAATGCTTTTTCTGCTTTCTCCTTGGTCTCGGCCATCCAGATTTGATGCAGGTTATCCTTTGCGCGTGCTTGAATGTGTTTAGGCAATTTATCCAAAACATTCCCGGTCTTGTGCATCCAACACCTTTGCCGTCGCGTGTCTCCAAACACTTGTGGCAAGGCTTTCCAGAATCCCAATGCACCGTCGCCAACGGCAAGCTTGGGTGGGATTATGAGACCGCGTCGCTTCAAGTCGTTCAGTGCTTCCAGCTAGGACTGCTCACTTTCGCGATATCCATCTACAACCGTTAGCAATTCCTTGTCACCGTGTTTAGTGGCACCAACGATCACAAGCATCATTGAGCGGCGTCTTCCATGCGCGCTCCGAAGTGCACTCCATCAACCCAAAAGTAAACGTATTCCTTGCCTTTCAGCGAGCGTTGTTGCCACTCCTTAAGCTCCTCGCTCCATGCTTCTTTCAAACGGCTGATCGTCGAAGCTGACAGTCCTGGAGCATCCTTCCCCAGCAACGCTGCCAGGGCTTCACTGAAATCACCTGTTGACACGCCTTTCAGATACAACCAGGGAAGCAGATCTTCAATGCTTTTTGTTCGTCTCAAATATGGCGGAAGTATGCTCGAAGTGAACCACACCTTAGCTCCACTCTTCCGTCTATTTGCCACTCTTGGTGCTTTAACCGTGATGTCGCCAATTCCAGTTTGTATAGTTCGCTCAGGCAGGTAACCATTTCGGGTTACCATGCGGCTTCCGGATGAATCACGAACCTGATCGAATTGCTCTAGAAATCTTTCAACTTCGTCTTCCAGAGCGCGCGTCAACATTTCCCGTGCGCCCTTCCGGCAGATTTCCGTGAGCGGATCTTCGGTAACAACCTCTGGCTTTTTCAGCTCAAGGACTGTATCTTTCTTCATTAGGCGTATCTCCTTTCTTTGTGGTTATTGAAAGAATACGCCACCTTACTCAATTACTCAAAACACAACTTCTGGCAAAAACTCTTTCAGCTGCTACCGAGCCAATTATCGCGCGCGTCGCATCCGTAGATAAGTTTCAGGGGCAAAGGGATCAACACTAGTGCTGTGTCTCACACTTTCGGATGCGTATCAAACCATTACGCGCCAGTCCTGCCCATCTTTTCTGCGTCAGCTTTCTCTTTCTTCCCATTTTTTTGAGGCAACCGTTCGGTAAGCAGCTCCGTTAGTCTCTCCAGTTGGACTCGCTGAGCCTCCAGTGCCGTCAGAACATGGTCAAGCTCAGATGTTTCGTCGTCAGAAATAAACGTAGCCTCTAGTTCATTCAATCTGTTTTTGCTGTGACCTACTAGCCGACGACTGCAGTCGATTTCAAGTTCATCATCATTACAATTTCCAGTTGATAAATTTGGGGCGGGATTCGCCATGGTAGTAAATGGTGTTGAATCAACTACACCTAATGCTACCGATAACAGACTCAATTTCGCAATACCTTCGGCGAACAGAAGATTCGTCTCCATGTGCGCTTTTAGTTGTGGCGCAATGGACTTTATAAACGTAGTCTTTAGGTTCTGTGCATTGTTGGAATGTTTGCCTATTTCCAAATCACCTGTCCGTGGAAGCTCTTCCTCCTTCAGATTGGATAAAATTCCGTCGACTATTATGTCAACTGTCGGGAGTCTATTCGCTCCCCGAAACATCTCCAATATAGCTTGATTTTGAAAATATGAGTTCGGCAAACACACGGCAAACACGTGTTCGAGATTCGATCGTTTTTGAAGAATATTTTTTCCAGAGAATTCATGAATCGCGGTTATGATTTCTCTCCCCAATTCTCTTTGTCTCTCGGCGAACCAGCCTCTGATAGCCTCTTGTACCGGTTCTATACAAGACTTCCAAAGCTCAGAGTCGAGGTTCTGAGAATATTCGGCTACGTTTTTCGAAATATCCCTTTTCCAAAACAAATCAAACTCCGTACGCGCAAGATCTCTCCTTCCACTTGGTTCCGGATTCACTGGATCGGTAAATGCGTGCTCCGGAAGCCAACTCGATTCTTTTGACCGGCAGCGTAACCGCAAGATCCTGTACCAGCCGAGACCAGGTAAATCGCCAAGAAGTTTAACTTCGAGAGTCAAAACAGCTGATGCGTTACCATGGACTTTATCCTTCACTAGTTTCGTTTCCGTCCAACCATCATCTGCAGCCTTGCCGTGCCGAACAGTCACTTCTCGGTAGGTCCAGTGCACATCAACAAATTTATGTTCGCTAAATGAAATACGAGGTGTGAGCAATCCTAAAATGATAGCGGCTTGGATATCACGAGTAGTTACATAGTCAAACAGCTGAAGCGGCAGACCAGGAACAATTCTCTCATCAAGACTCCACTCACCGTAAGCAGCAGGCTGAAATACGCGCACGTTGCGTCCGTGAGCCCGTTCAACTGAAACCTTCTGATTGAAGAGATTTACTTTTTCGTTTATGTTGTTTGACATTTCAGTAAGGGCGTTCAGATAATCATCGAACAGAGTTTCGAATGTGCTGACTTTCACACTTCCATCACCGTTGAAGACCAACTGTGTGAGTTTGTTTTGAGAGTCATCTGCAATTGCACGACATTCGGACGCATCTACTTTCAGAAGTTCTTTATTACTCACGCTGGTTAAATCAAAGTCAGCTGCAAGCTTGATCATCGCATTGCATCCAAGTAACCACAGAGCGGGGTTGGCTATCCGACTATCCGCAGCGATCCCAGTTTTTCGTTGAATTAGGTCGGCAACAGACGAAACACACGACCAATACTTTATCTCGTTACTTGCTAATCCCTCGCCAGGTATATTGCTGCCCGTCCAAATTTGCTGAGTCGCAGTCTTTGTGGCGATGCTGGAAAAACTCATTCGAAATGATTCAAACTTTTCGTCCGATATGTGCGGAATTCTTTTTTCACGATATAAGTTTCCTTGTTTGGCAGCCTCGGATATGAGGCGACCATCTTGTTGAAAAGATACCTCCTGAAAGTAAGTCTCCATATCCGACCGAAGAATCTCGATATAGTTTAGAATTGCCAACGATATCTGTTTGATTTCAGTTACTTCGAGGTGCGTAATTCGTTGCGCTAACAAGACCCTATCGAACATTTCAAACATATCGCGATGCATTTCCGCGAGAGCCCTATCGATCCGTTGGAATCCCTCGATCATTATGCTGCGTAATTCATTCAGCTGCTCCCTAATGACTTGAAGTTGTTCAAGAATCATTTGATCCGTGCTTGGTCCAAAGCCGCTCACAAAACTAGATACAATGCCGACCACGTTTCCGCTGAATGCAAGTGCTGTCATAGCAGTGGCCTTCGCGCCCATATCAGCAAACTTCTCTAGGTTTGCGCAGAATTTGGAAGTTGCATCCACCAGGTCACAGATCGCTGTGCCAAAGTTTGTAATTTTATCCCCAGTATCTCCACCTACAATTTTCCCGATGAGATACACAGTGGCACGAGCGGACTCCTGAGTGAGCTTTTGAAATTCAAGTTGCTTTTGCGCCTGCACTTCCCTCTCTATTTTTTGTTTGATCAGTTCCGCTCTTTTCTCCTCCTCGGTATTCGCTCGCAAAACTGCATCACTTAAAGAATTCGTCGACTGTCCAAGGTCTCCAAGTTTCTTTGCATTCTCGGAAATCAGAACCTTCATCTCTTGCAGACGCTTGTCGTTGTCCAGCAACATCGCGTTTACATCTGTCTCGCTCAGAGATCCATCGGGCTTTATTCGACGTAGCAATTCGTCAGCTCTAATAAACTCAGGCGAAAAACGCAAATTGTCCAGGGTCGAATTAACTGGCGAAACACTTCCCATTTCCGGAGATAACGAAAGTGTAAACACTCTGGCTGCGTCCGAAGAACTATGCGATTTGTTGTAAATTTCAGTGAAGACTGAGTCGCACCACTCACGGTGATGTCGATCGTAAGAAAGAAGGGATCTTTGGGCCTGCATCTGAAGGTCTTCACCAACAGTAAATTCAGCAAATTTACTGTAACCTCGCAGAAACAGGGCCGATGCTGCTGCTGCTTTGCCCATGCCCGGAACAAATTCGCCGACATCCTTAGCCGCGTCAATCCAGTCATTCAGGTCTCTGAGCGGCGTGCCAGACAGAACATCTCCTGAAGCTCGAGCTCTCAAGTTGTTGTACTCTGTTCGTCGCTCGTTTAATAGCCTGTTTATCTCGTTCACGTCCGGTGCGCGCCCTGCGGCTTCTGCCGCTCTAACCGCTTCAAGCGCTGTGGCAGCGGTCAAACCCGCGAGTGGATCAGAGGCGCTACGAGCGCATGCGACTGAGACATATGTATTCTTCTTCAATTCATCGGTCGAAATTGCAGACATGATTCATCCCCTTCACGATAGCTAGGCAAACAATCACCGAGACTGACCAAAGCGCAGCCCTTACTGTGCACGACGGCACAGTCCAAATAACGCCGGCTAATCGCAGGCTGTGTGTTAATTCAAGACTCTGAACATCCTGTTAAGAGATATGGCAGAAGATGAGCGCTTACATTATTTATATTGCCATTCACTCATGTCTTCTACGATTGATTGCACAGAGACTATACATCCGCAATTGATGCGACGGGTAATAGGTGATGAACAATCAAAATCTGCTGACGATGCTAACTAATTCGCCCCCATAGCTAAATGAAATTAGAATCAACAGGCAATCGTGATCCCCAAAAGTGGTCGTGTTAAACACGACCTTCTCGAGCGGGTCATTGCAGGATATTCGCAGAAGAAAAAGGATTCCAAATGTATCGATGGAGTATAGCAAACCCAATCCTTTTTTCAATGACCCAAATGGGTTATTGAAATTTATGTGAGTTTCTCTCAAATGTTGTGCTCCAAAGCCTTTTCGACCTGGCTAAAACAGGCCCCCTACAAAGACGAGAACTATATACAAAGGCATTGGGATATGTGCGCCAGGAATTTATATTCGCACTGGAAATGGCTGAGGCCACTGGTCCCGATGCAGAGCGAATTTTTAAATCGTGGCTGATTCCAGTTTGGGACATCCTTCAATTTTCCGAAGACAACGCAGCCGAGGACACCGGCAGTGAGACGGCTGTCTCTCCAACCACGAAAGAAGCAAAGACGCGCCGCACGCTAAACGAAATTATTGCCCGCTTCGATGATGCCGATGGTTTGTGGGCGGACAGACGGAGTTTCGTATCGACAATGGATTTAGGTGCATGGTCGAGAAACGAACAGCGGCGATTCATAAAATTCGTCACCGATCATTCAGACTGGTCAGTGCGCGAAGTGTGCTGTAAAGCACTCGCTGAATTAAATGCAGGAGACGCACTTCTTCAGCTTTTGTACGATCCGGTGTTTTGTGTTCGGAAAAACGCGGCCTATTACATTCGGAAAACCACGCGCGACGAGCGTATTACCACGCGCCTTTGGGACATGCTTGTTAACGAGCACATTGGCTCTGCGCATGCTCAAGAAGTTCTTGAGAGTTATGTAGTTCATTCAGTCGCGTCAAACTTGGACGACCAGCTGTACGAACTTGCTAGTGGCGATTTGCGCGAGTCTGTTCGCATCACTGCTATTCGAGCTCTCTCCGAGCGAGAGTCGCGGAATCACGTTCGGGCATTGGTCCCGATACTCTCCTCCGAACCGCTTATCACATGGGCCGCGCATCGAGTATTGCTCGAAGCATGCTTTGATTTAGGAATCGCTGTAACCCAAGCGCGAGAACTCTGCGAAGTTGACGACTTATCTCTTCAAGTTGCATTGGCAGAAATGTTAGCAGGCCAAGTTCGGCTCTAACTAAAAGCACTTGATGGTTCATTTTCGAACTTGCTCTTCGCACCGCATGCGCCACCACCATTTGGAAGCTGATATCAATGCAGTAAAGCTCGGCGTAGCCCGGGCGTTACTTCCTAAATGTCAGTCATCCATTCCCTGCATCAGCTGCTGGCATTCGACGAATCGCTTTTCAGACAACTTCTGATCGAGTACGCATGTTTCATGGCAACGATGCTCTGTAGCTTCAAACCTCTTGAACCAATGCAGGGCTGTTCTAAAGTCTCCTAGTTCGAAATACACATGACCAAGCATTTGCAGATCGTGATGGTCGCATTCGTTAAAATCATCGGTGTCGATGAAACGCTCGAACCATTCTTTTGATTTGAGTAGATACATTTGTGACTGCTCCGCCTTCAGCGGATGTTCGTAGTAGAACCAAGCCAGACTTTGCTCAGGAGCGTAGTCGGTTTCCTGTGTTGCCCTTTCGATTATTGCTTCGACGTCTGCCGCTATGCGGATATGCTCTTCGAGGCTAAAGCTTTCATCGTTCTTTATGAACGCACGTCCACTGGTTATCCACGTTGCGTATGTGTAGTAGGCTGAATCAGGTTTATTTGCGACGATATACTCGTTAACCTGGCAATAACCGATCCAACCCCAATGATTCGAAACTTGACCGGCAAAAGAAATTAGTCTTTCTTCCTCTGACAGTGTAGAGTCAGTTAACCTTAGGAATCGATGAATTAGTTCTGCGATAGTCGAGTTATTCGCGTCGGCCTGCGCCCAGAATCGCTCACTGTCCAGCTGGAGTTTGTGGAACGCTGCTTTTCTTTCTTCGTGACTTAAGTCCATATGCTCCAAGACCGACGAGGGAGTAGTGACAACCGCAACAGGGTCTCCTATTGACTTAGGTTTTATGATCATATTAGCTGCTCAAAGCCTCGGTTGACCACAATTCTTCCTTGAAGATGTGGAGCCGCCAGGCAAAAGAAGTTCGGCGCCGACTGGTTCTGACGCATACCGAGCTGGGCGAATGGAGTTTAGCTTTGAGAAGTATGCTGAGAAGCGAAAAAAGACTCGCGTGTTCTCTGCATTTGACTCGGCTGTGCAGGAATTCCTGAAATCGCGAGTGGAATTGAGTACGGAAGAACAACCTGTGCTAGCCTTTTACGAGGATTCCAACACCTGGTATTTGGCAACCTCTCAACGAATCATATGGCCGTCTTTGTCCGGCGTACACTGTATTCGGTATCACGAAATCGATAAGATGGGTTGGTCAGATGGACCGGATGGTCCCAAAGAGTGCGCGCATGAGAACGTTATCTACACTATTGGCGAACGTTTTTGCAAGATTTGCCGTTACCGGAGTTCGTGGTTTTTCGTCGCTCCGTCGAATGGGCAGCGTGCCGAGATCGCGGTCGAACAAGGCAGTACAACCCACATATGGACTTGCTTCAGGCTAATGCGTAACCTAGAACGAATACATCCGAGAACAGCTAAATGAGCCTACAGTTTTTCAAAAGGAGCTGAGCTAGTGACCGAATACGATGATCTTTATACAGCCGCTGGGCGAAGTCTGCTTATTAATCCGCCACCATATAAAGTGTCGGCAAATAGCGAACTATGAACTTCTGATTGTATTGCCTCACCGAAAATCCTGCCCTGACAACCCCGGTTGCCTTATCGGAAATCTTACCAAGACAACACCTCCGATATCTGAGTGAGCGCCACCATATGCGATGGCATGCGAACTCGGTATTTCCGATGCATGCGATTACGACGGTACTAGAGAGAAATTTCTTAAGATCCAAAACACGTCATCAGCCGGTGCGCTCGAAATATAAGCACCGTTTAGGTAAGTCTGTCCTGATTACGTCGAATCTACCGGGACGGACCAACACAATAAACTAGCGACAGTACGGCATGATAAACTAGTAAACGTCCGACTCAATAAACTAGTAATCGTCCGCCAGGAGCTAAGCGATATGGTTTCCCCGCCCGAAAAGTTAGCCCAGTCCCTAGAGAAGCTCCAGCATCTCCAAGACGCAGGCAAGATCGCGATTAGAAGTAGCGATCTGACTAGGATACATCGCGAACGCCTGGTGAAGAACGGCTTTCTTGCCGAAGTGATGAAGGGTTGGTATATTCCTGCACGTCCTGATCAGCTTGCAGGTGAAAGTACGGCTTGGTATGCGGCCTTCTGGTCATTTTTCGCTGACTATTTGACTGCTCGTTTTGGGCATGACTGGTGCTTGTCGCCGGAGCAATCTTTAAATCTGCACGTTGGAAATCGAACGGTTCCTCAACAACTGATTGTTCGCAGCAGTGCAGGAAGTAACAACATAACTCATCTTCCGCAAAACACTTCAATTCTCGATTTAAATGGATCACTTCCACCTAAAGCCGATATCGAACGGGTGGAGCACCTCAATCTGATTTGTTTACCATCGGCATTGATTAGTTGTTCACCGAATTATTTTAGAAGCAATTCGACTGATGCGCGAGCTGCCCTGGCAATGATTTCCGATGCATCAGAAATCTTGCCGCTTCTTCTAGAAGGCGGACACACTATCATCGCTGGACGCCTGGCAGGAGGTTTTCGCGATATCGGTAGAGACCGAATCGCCGACGATATTTTGAAAACTATGAAAGGTGCCGATTTCGATTGCAGAGAGGAGAATCCGTTTGTCAACACACCGTCGATCACCTTTGGCAGGACGGAAAGATCTCCCTATGTCAACCGAGTTAAATTGATCTGGAACGACATGAGAGTGCCAATCTTGGAAACATTTCCAAAACCGCCCGGATTACCGAAGAACAGGGATCATTACCTTGAGCAGGTACAAGAGATATACGTTACGGACGCATACCACTCACTGTCGATTGAAGGGTATCGAGTTAGCCGCGAGCTAATCGAAAAGGTACGACTGGGATCTTGGAATCCGCATACTGATGACAAGGATCGAGAACATCACGATGCACTCGCTGCTCGTGGTTACTGGCAAGCATATCAGGCAGTAAGAAGAAGCCTCAAGCGAGTGCTTGCGGTTGAGAATGCTGGACTTGTTGCTGACGAAGAACACGGCGATTGGTTTAGACAACTCTTCGCTCCCAGTGTGACGGCAGGTATATTGCGTCCAGCCGATCTTGCCGGCTACAGAAGCGGACAAGTTTACATAAGGCATTCCATGCACGTGCCACCAAATGCAGAGGCAGTACGAGACATGATGCCGACGTTCTTTGAGCTATTGCGAGATGAACCCGAACCTGAGGTTAGAGTTGTCTTAGGACATTTTGTTTTTGTCTATATTCATCCGTACATGGACGGAAATGGCCGGACTGGTCGATTCATGATGAATCTGATGCTGGGATCCGGAGGCTATCCTTGGACCGTCATTCCAGTCGAGCGTCGTGCTGATTACCTGAGTTCGCTTGAGACAGCCAGCACTAGACACGACATCGCACCGTTTGCCAGGTTTCTTGCAGAACTTGTTCAGAAATCAATTGAAGGCAACCCTGAAGCAAAATGAGCTGGTGATCCATTTGCGCACTTCGTTCGCTCCGTGCTACTTCTAATCGCTCGTTTCGCCTAGCCAGAGCAATCTTCTATCATTTGACCACTTGTCTGGCCGTTGACACCGAAGAGGTTGGGAGTTTGAGCCTCTCTTTAGCTATCTGAAGGGTAACATGAATTCTTGGTGGTGCCTGCGAAACTACCCCCAGAAATCCAGTTACCGGTAACTGATTTGAATGTGCGTCGACGAAACAATATGCTCGAGCGGCAATTGGAGCTCAAGGACTGATCCGGAACACCTTTCCCTTCGGCGCAAAAGGCAGCCTCCCATAAGATGGAATTAGAAATGCGTGCTCTCGTTTTACTCTGATGTTGTCGCAAAATCCATCAGTGATGATCAGGATCGGACCAGTATCGGGGAAGTCAGATGCCCCTTCAAGAAGGTTTATCCCAGGCTGCAATATAGTGCCACCACGTCCCTTGACTTTGACCCTGCCTGCGATATCATCAGCCGACATAAATCCTTGATCGTAAGGCGCAGCGTCGCAGAAAACAACGCGCACGTACCGAACATCTCTCGAATTGCAATAACTTGCAATCGCACCGAGCGCCTTAGCAAGCAGGTTTCGATCCATCGATCCCGATGTGTCCAGCACGACTCCAAAAGTTCTAGACTCGCCTGGATCGATCGCCTGATAGCTAGGTCGAGGAATATCCGGGGTGGCAGATTGTCGTCGACTCGGACGCGCATAAGTTCTTCTCATATCCACGGGAGGGAAATGATGATCAAACCACTGCGCGAGTTCGACATCCCAGGGCATCGGCGGCTGGCTCAGCGCCTTAATTTCCTCTATCAGCCCAGAAGGGATGTAACCTCGTCCGATCTCCTCGTGATAGCTCAACCCTTGCGCAAGACAACGCCGATAAAATTCATCGAGGCTGATGCCCTCACCCTTATCCCAGAGCGAAGAATCGCCCGGAAATATGATGTCTCCGTAGTCCCCATTATTTCCACGCAGCGTAGCGAGCTTTCGATAGGTCCGCAGATCTGAAGCAATTCTTTCATAAACCGATTCAGCAGAAAGTCCCTTCAACTCTGGGTCGTACAATGCCGATGGAGGGCGCGCGCCCACGCTCATTTCGGTAAGCCATCCATTGATCACATAATCGCAAGCAACGTTCCACAAATATGCGTCTCGATTTTCCTGGCGCAATTCGTGGCGAAGTCCAGCATGCAAAAATTCGTGCGCCATTACGAATTTGCACTCCTCAATATCCATCCCTGCTGCTGGATTCATGTATATCTCTTTCATTTCGGAACTGATCGCCGCAACCGAGATTCCCATTCGAATACAGATCGCAGGATCTTCAATCAGTTTGAAAGCCGCAGCCAGTGCCCCAAGCAACGGATATGAATCTATAAACCAACGGCGCGCTCGCGCTGCCGGCGAAAGTTTGTTCTTCTGAGGCTCCGCACCCAGATAGGGTTCCAAACCACCGGCAACATTGACAGCACTCTGCACGGCCAGCGAAATTCCCTGTCCGAGTTTATCCGTCCAATACTTCCCTGGTGAGGGCACATACCGAGACTGCACGTACAAGAAGTCGGGCATACTCGGTCCGGCCGTTCCAAAACCGACCAGTTGGGCAGGAATACCATCCTCTTTGAAGCGCTGATAAAGGCGCTCTTCACTTTGCGCTCGAGACTCGAACTCGATATGCAATTCCGCTGGCGGTTTTCCGATTTTCAAATCGCAGAGAAACTGATGGCAAAAAACTTCGCACGCAGCAATCCACTCCATCTCCTTTGTTCGCCCGCGAAAGTGATCAAAACCCAGGTGCAAAAGGCAATGTCCAAGCACATAAGCCCACTCCTCAGGGTCCGCCAATCTCCGCGGATGAGCCCAAATAACGCCGTTGCTCTGCGTTATGGCCCAACCGTCTTTAGGACAAACATTCTCGTTTGCATCAGCTCGATAAACTCTGGCAGAATACGCCAGACCTGTGAAGATGGGATGCTTCTCAACAAGACTCTGCCCTTTCGAAAAATTCGAAAGAGTTTTGTTGACCGACTCCTCTTTGCTCTTCTTTGTCATGGATGGGCGCTACTTATCTCGTTTTGCTGCAATTCGAGGAACGTCACGAACCACTTCAACAAGAAACCACGACGGAATTTCTTCTTCACCGCTATCCGACTTTGCCACCACTGTTTGCGCAATTTCCAAACTGATCTCGGCAAGGTCCTTCAACAAGCCCTTCGCATTATGCGCGAGCTGCCTCGCCGCACCAGACAACGATTCTTTCGAGGGCGGTAGCTGTTTTGCCAGTTGCGCGCGGAAAGACTGCGCAAGGAAATACAAAACATCTCTATCCTCAGGAGCACTCGGCCATCTTTCGTCACCACTTATGATGGCACTAAGCCGATATCTGTTCCGCAGCTGTTTTACATAAGCTTTAAACTGAGTAGCATGATGTGGAGACAAACAACCAAACGCGAGAACTTCAAGGTCCGTGTCGGTCATTTTTTCACCATATTCAGTGATGGCATCGCTCAACATATGCCACGAACGCGGAGTCGAAAATGGCTCCTCATGTTTCGGAGGTTGAGTCCAGAGATGGTCTGGTCTCGTCTGAATATACTCGACTATAAACGGATGAATACCCGCTTCAGCAGCCCAGCTCAACCAATCACGATGAGAAACCGAAAGATGCACATGCACTAGCCGATTGAGCAATGCAGACGACATGGGTTTCACGATCGCACTATCCTGAGCCCTGTTGCCGGCTCCAATCACGACAGAACCTTCCGGCAAGGTATACTCGCCTACCCGTCGCTCATGGATCAGACTATAAAATGACTTTTGCACTTCATGCGAGCACGCGTTTAATTCATCAAGAAACAGACAGTAAGGCGAATCCCGTGCGATCATAGCCGGGGGACAAAACTTACTCTTACCCTCGACAATTTGCGGAACGCCGATAATGTCCTCCGGCGCGAGTTGACTTCCAAGCAACGAAACACAAGGCATCCCCACACGCTCCGCAAATTGCTGAACGATGGACGACTTCCCGACACCCGGAGGTCCCCAGATGAAAACGGGTCGCACAATGGCAACGTTCAAAAGGAAATCGAAAAGTTGTTTCTGCGTTACTGCCGTCGCTGTATTCATTGGAAGACTCAAAAGCTGGACAGAATGCCTGCGAAGCACTCTTTAAGAGAAGAATATCATCCCACGCAATTTCGCGCTGCTTATTGCTGCGGTTTTCCAAAGTCAGCCAGTCAGATTTGCGAACGCGATACCGATCAAGGTCATAAACAGAATCAAGCGTAGGCTGCTCGAACGCAGAGACCTGCAACGCGTGAGTCTGTTCGGCATGAAGACAATCAATGCCACAAGCGCAGCAATGATCTCCTTGCCTTCTGAAATCCACTTGAACATCAACTGATTGAAGTTGGCATACAAAGCTGAAGGGATGTCTTGCCCGCCGAATGTGTACAAATGCAAACCCACATAGCTGTCGCTGTACTGTCCGAAACGGTCCGGGAGAAGAGCTTCAACGTTTAGTATGACGATATCATTGTTTTGCTCCGCGGCTTGCTCTATTAATGTCGTGGCATCGGACTGGAACGTACACGGAAACTTACGACCGGTTTCGACAGGCAAACTTCCATTCGGTGGCGCTGGTTCAGCTTGAGCCAATGCAGGTTCACTAGTGTGTGCCAAACACACTGCAGCTGAGAAAAGCAGAGTTGCTAGCACAATGAATTGCCATCGAGTGAATTCGAATAATCCAGGTCGATTCATAATTTTCGTTCCGAAAGCAAGTGGCTAAGCCAACACTAATCGATTGCCTGAATTTTGTATGTGTTGAAATCCCCCCTGAGAGTAGCTTTGGATTTTTGCGAAAGCGCACAGCACCGATATTCTTGCTTCTATTGGATTGAAGGATGCGTTCAATCAGCAACGTTTTACCGCTGCCGGGTGATCCATCTATCCAGACAAAAGCATTGTCGATCATCAGAAGGGTCGTACCAAGATCGTGACCTGCAGCTTATCGGGCTGAAGTCTGAAGTTCTGTTTCCACATCACCAACGAGCGGATGTCCGTCGGAACCACTCAATGGCTTGCGTAACTTACCATCAGTTGCCGGATAACCGATGAAGCCAGCCTGACCATCTTTGCGGTTTGGTGGCAATCCGAGATTCTGCAGTGTCTCTTCAACTGAATTGTATTTGACACCAATTTTCAAAATCTCGCGAGCCTCGTCACCATTAGCGATCTTGCGACCGAGCTCATTGGCGATGCGAACTTGTTTCTCGATCATTTGAACGGTGGTTAACCGCTTGCCTTTCTTCGCATCCCAGAGATTCTCTTCGATTCCAGCGCGAGTGTGTTGGCCCAGCGCAATCATCATCGCGGCTAATGGGTGAGAGAGGCGATGCACTGATTGATATGTGAAAACAGAACCATGTGGAGTACGGCGAACCAGCTCCATCCAGTCAAATGGATTGGCACCGCAAGATCCGCCGCCACCCATGCTGAAGAAACCATTCACGGGTCCCATGTATAGTCCACGGCGAATCAAGCGCTCGACGATTTCCAGACTGTGAATGTGCGCAAGAGCGAAATACGGCTGAATTCCATGTTGGGTGAGACGCTTAATGTGCTCTATATAAAAGTCGGGGGTGGCATCAACAACCATGTTAGAGAAAGCCCACACCATCTCTTCGGTTGCCACATGGGTACCGGCCCAATCATCCATAGTAGTTAGCGATGTAATGTCCCACTGACAGGAACCAATCGCGACAGTCACCTGGTCTGGCTTGGGCTCAATTTCAGCGAGCATATGGCGCGTATCATAACCCTGCCATTGCGCCTTGCTGTGATCGTCAGGAGGCGAGAAACTAATCGAGCCACCAACCTGCAAAATCATTTTGGGAACCGCTTCACGCAGTCGGCCAATCAGTTCGCCATATTCTTTGAAGTTCTTAGAAATCTTGCCAGTCTTCGGGTCACGAACATGGATGTGCAACATGGTGGCGCCGGCGTTGTAGCAATCCACAGCTTTCTGAACCTGCTGATCCCAGGTAACCGCGATGTCCTCCGGATAATCTGACGGCAGCCATACCGGTCCATATGGCGCAGCGGTAATTATCAGCGGAGCCTGATTTTCAGGAAGCAGCGAATCGTCTGTGAAATACATCTATCGAATTCTCCTATACTGCTCAGTCCAAACGGAATCAAACTTGTGCATCGTGGAAAGGTCGGTTGGATTCTTGTGGTCAAAGTCCACAGTCTTGTCGGACATGCGTGACACCCCTTGTTGCCATCGAAACATTAGAGCAAGAATATCCCCTTTTCATCGATCGCGGATTAGTAAGAGGGGGCAAAGATATCTACAATCTCAAACACAAACACGTGCCGCCCGACCGCGCTTGCTTAAGGCGGCCGCACGAATGCTATAAGGTCACTCGACGTACTCAATCCTCGAATTTCAAATTGCTCGGTTTCTGATTGCCACCACGAACATCTGTCGTCGGAACGCTCTTATCAACAATCTCAAAATTCACGTCGTCAAACCAAACCTGCCCGCCGCCGCTAAGAAGCACGCCATAAGCGAGGTTCGTGCTTTCTTTCGGCACGTCCAAAACGTTTTCACATTTCGTCCAGTCGTTCGTACCTTTAATCGGTCGGTCTTGCATGTTGTCAAATCGCAGAGACCGTGCCTTCCCGCCATCTACACGAAACCACAGACCCGCCCAGCCCGTAACATCCTTCGACTTTATATACGAACTCAATCGAACCCGTTTCTCTCTATAGTCGCCGGGACCGCATTGTTGCATAAGGGTTCCAAACCCTTTCGGCTCCGGTACTATTGATTTAATCGTGGCACTAGCGGCGCCACTATGCACGACTACCTTATCCACTGCCATCATATAGTCTCCAGGATGGCTTCCGGCTGGGAACCAGCCTTTCGGGAGGTTCGCACTTTGTTTAGTCGAGGGGTTTGCCTTTGAGCTTTCCGAATCTGCGTCGGCACCAGCATTGGTATCAGCGCCTTCCGCAGTCGCCGGCAGCGTCAACGCAATTGCTAGGCAAAACCCAAAGAAACTTTTGTTCAAACCATTCCATGTTTGGATCTGCGTCTTGGTGAGCATTAGCTTTCCTCTCTCGATTTGTTCCCGTCGTTTAAATAAGTGATCCTGAGCCTATTCGCTAGCTTTCGTCTTCTGCAACTCGCTATAGTCATCGAACCACTCTGGCTTCTGCGTATTTCCGTTTTTACTTCGAGCCTGCATCGCAATCTCATAAATACCCAACGCACCCGCACCGTCTCCGGTGGCTTTGGTGAAACGCGCGAGTGCTACAAGCAGTCGTTCTCTACCACCATAGTCCTTTAAAATTTCGTTCTTTAGATCTTTGAACTCAGTCATCTTTGACTGATTCATACAGGAAAACGCAAGAGCAAGCTTGACGTCGAGCGCACCAGACGTTTTATCTGCTAGAGCTTTAATGTGATCAAGAGATTTCTGCGCGAATGACTCCGCCTGCTCGTATCTTCCAGCACTGTTTGCAGCAAGCGCCACTCGGTACAGTCCAAGCGCTGGACGCGCATCACCAACTGGCAGTTGCTGCGCCTCGGTCGCTAGTTGATCTAGCGTGGCACCAATTCCGGCAAGCCGATCTTTACTCAATAGCGGATTGGAGGTTACTTCACTATCAATCTCAAGAGTCCTTAGAGGATCTCCATACTTGAGTTCCTCACCGTCAGTGATGGTTCGAAGTTCATCAAGCGTTTTCAATGCATCCTGGACATGAGCACAGTAAACCTTCAACCGCTTGCTGTAATCTTTTGGAACCGTGTTATCGATGAGAGAACCCAAGATCGCCTTTGTATCGTCACCCTCGCCAAGCCTCTGCAACACCGGCCCAAAGCTCTCCTTTAGGAGTGGCAGGCATTTGCTAAACACGTCCGCCGGACTGGTTGAGAACTCAGGCATCATAGGCGATGCCAATTGCAGTTCCAACAGTAATTCCCTGATAATACGAGCACTTTCACTCGGATCCCCAGCTTTTACAAAGAAGACGACCAGATCTGATTTGACCTTTTGCAGCATCCCACTGGTATCCTGCAGACCGTTACTCGGCTGCGATGACTCGTTGCTTTCAAGTGACCGAAGAAGCTCTTTAGCGGTGCTCACTGCAACACCTACTTTACCGCTTTTAAAGTTTTTCTCGGCATCTTGAAGCACCACCTGTGGTTCCTCTGCCATTGCAGTATTTACGGAGAACGAAATGCCGATCAAAACTGCCAGATAACGTTTAAACCATTCATGAGCCATGTCGAATTCAAAGAACTAAACTGAGAGGGAAAGGTCCGATTATAACTCACTCACCGGTTAGTCATCACTGAATTTGCCTTACCGCTTGAAGCCAAACCGTCTGATGCGATACATAGGCGCATTCGCACCCGCATATCCACATTAATTGCTAAGTGCCCATACCTGCGAACCGAAAATGATTTTCTTCATCTTTGTAGGATCATATCCACTTAAATCATAAAGCGAAGGATCAAAATAATGCTCAGAATCAGCAGACACAGGTGCCATGCCTGAGTGCATCACGACCGTGTAACCATTCCGCAACTGCTCGTACCTATCAACAGCTGATTTAGTGATTAGAGGACAAGCAGTTACGTCGATCAGAATCGGGTTTAACTGCTGAATTCTAGCAAACAGCCGATCGGTCAGCTTGGGATTATCCATGAGTAACAAAAACAGATAGCCGCTGGTCAAATTTTCTGGAATGTCGTCATCTTGCAGATTCAAACCAGCCACATTCATCGATACCAATTCTGGTAACTCAAACAACTTCCTGACGCCCGAGGCACTGATTCTTGTGTGACCCACTTCGAGGAATTGTATCAATCGCAGTTTCATAAGCGATGGGACAGCCGCATCGGTGATTTTATCCGTGTCCGACAAATAGAGCAATCGTAATCTCGGATGCAATTTGCAAACGGTTTTCACCCCCCTGTCACCAATACCGGTGCCATCCAAAGCCAGAACCTCGAGTTGAGTCAGCTTCAAGAGATGCTTTAACCCGGGATCCGAGATACCATGGCAACGAGAAAGCACGAGAGAACGCAAAGTGTGACAGCTTGAAATTGCCTCTAAGTATCTGTCGTCAATTTTGTTATCACGCATATCAAGAAAGACGAGATTGAAAGACATAAGTTTGTTCAAGTCTTCCGCTGAGAAGTCGGTCTCTGGAGTAATCTGCACTCTGGTAACATCACGACGTTTTCTCAAAGTATCGAAGCACTCTTCATTCAATCGTCCTTTGACGATTAGCCACTCAACATCATTTTTTCGTTTAAGCGTCAACGATGCTTGTGCGATAAGCTTTCCCTGTGGAGCATCGCGAGAAACCTGCTTGAGTGCTAACATCCCGGCAAAAAACAGCAACGCTGCGCCGACAGCCAGAATCAAAGCAGGCAATTTCGATCTCTTGCTATCGACCGATGTCGGGTTAGTATTGTCTGCACCTTGCGATGAGGATAACTCCGCATTTAGTTCGTTTAAAACTGATAACAGTTCCGATTCGAATTCCCGCATGCTCTGTATCCGCTCGGCACGCGACTTCCGGATCGCCCTGGAGACAATCTCTTCCAGCTTTGCAGGATAAGCAGTACCGGGATTACTTTCGGAGAGCGATGGTGGCACTTCGCTGATCTGCTTGTGCAACGTTTCCAGCATCGAGTCTCCTTCAAGAGGATACTTTCCTGTCAGCGTAAAGTACAGCGTGCAACCTAGCGAATAGATATCGCTGCGTCTATCGATCTTTTCGCCCCTCGCTTGTTCCGGGCTTGCCACAGTCGCAGTGCCAATGAAATAACCCGCGCTGCTAAGAGTTGAGTCCTGAATGTTTTGATTTTTAGCAATGCCAAAATCGAGAAGCGTTACTCTTAACTCTGGCTCCTGCTCAGTATCTTCCTGGTCCGTTACTTTATCGACGATAACAGTTCCGATTCGAATTCCCGCATGCTCTGTATCCGCTCGGCACGCGACTTCCGGATCGCCCTGGAGACAATCTCTTCCAGCTTTGCAGGATAAGCAGTACCGGGATTACTTTCGGAGAGCGATGGTGGCACTTCGCTGATCTGCTTGTGCAACGTTTCCAGCATCGAGTCTCCTTCAAGAGGATACTTTCCTGTCAGCGTAAAGTACAGCGTGCAACCTAGCGAATAGATATCGCTGCGTCTATCGATCTTTTCGCCCCTCGCTTGTTCCGGGCTTGCCACAGTCGCAGTGCCAATGAAATAACCCGCGCTGCTAAGAGTTGAGTCCTGAATGTTTTGATTTTTAGCAATGCCAAAATCGAGAAGCGTTACTCTTAACTCTGGCTCCTGCTCAGTATCTTCCTGGTCCGTTACTTTATCGACGATAACATTTCTTGGAGTCAAATCTCGATGAAGTATGCCTTCCCTATGCGCATATTCCATCGCCCTGCAGATTTCCACTGCTATCTTTATTGCTTCACCCAGATTGAGTGGACCATTTTCTTTTACAAGCTGATGAAGCGAACTCCCGCTAACATACTCCATCAACATCAGGGGTCTCTGATCTTGCGTGACGATGAAGTCGTAAACATCGATGATGTTCGGATGTTTTAAACGGCAAACCGTTTTCGCCTCACGTTGCAAATTCGCGTAATGAGAAATCGGTACGCTTCGGTCGCCCTTGAGAATCTTGATAGCGACGAGTCTCTTGAGCACACGATCTCTTGCTTTCAGAACTGTGCCGCTACCTCCTGAACCTATCCGGGCCAGGATTTCGTAACGGTCCAGTATTTCGTCAGGAAGGTCGCTCACACGTACATTCTACATGACGTTAAGACGTCGAAAAACGCAATCATTTTTCAGAACAAGCTACTAGCGGTCGAACTGATACCACTTTCGCTTCTGGCGCTTCGACGCGACAACGCTCATTGAGACTCTCCTTCCTTCAAGGAGGTGTCCATTGAGATCTTGGACGGCTTGGGACGCTTCTTCGTCAGTATCCATGTCGACAAAGGCGTAGCCTCTCGATTTCCCTGTTTTCGGATCCGTTGGAATCGATACCGTTGTCACCCCACCTGCTGTACCAGCGGAGAAAAACTCGCGGATGTGCTCTTCCGATAATTGAGATGGGAGATTGCCGAGCAATATTTGACTCATATTTTCATCATCAGCGCACTGCCTCTAGAAATCTCAGATCGTACATCCACTCTTCATCAGGACGGTCGCTGAGAACGCTTATCATACCCGTGCTACCGAACGACATTTTCAGAATTTCCCACTGGTCATCACTGATTTCGCCGTGTTGACAGGTCAATCCACCCTCTTCCCAGATGACGCTCACAGTTCTGCGGTTCTCCGGAGAATCGGGAAAAACTGCATAAGTCCCCAGTCGCGTTATGCGACCATAGTGCCAGCGGAAGTCAGCACCTTTTTTCTCCGCCTGTGCCGCATCCATTGCGTTGGCGTCAGCGCGTTTCATTTTCGAGGAGGTTTGTTTCTCTTTGGGCATTGTTGGCTTTTACCTGTTGGGCGTGCCAGTGAAGAGATACCAGACACTCCCTTTGCACGCGAAGGAAGAATCAGATGTTTTCTTTATGGGAAAAGAGACTTAGACGACAAACTTAAGTTAACTCACCTTTGACCAAAAACTCCAAGGAGAGCACAACGGCCGAACTGAATCTATGTAACCATTATTGCACGTCCCGGCGCAGCCGGATCGTTCGAGCGCGAAACAAATCCATAATACGCTAGAGATATAGAGCCTGTGGCATATCGCGTTCAAATCTTCTGGCTACCATCGAGAAATTATCGTGATCGTCTCATCTTCGCGGCTGCTCCTATTTCAAAACCATTTGTGGCGTGGTTGAGTCATTCTTACTATTGAGAAATCACTAAGGTCACTTTGCACTACCAATGGTGTCATCTGCAAAACGCTTTTGACTGCGCCCCAGCTCCGGCCGTCTGCGCCCTCTCTTCCAATGAAGTCGTCTTCGACAACTTCATTGGCGAATCAAGGGAGCACTTGACTCTTTTACCTGCGGCAGTGCATGTTAGAAGTGGAGCTGCGATTGTCACTGAGGGTGTTCTTTCCAGATGCCGAAAAAGAAAACATCTGCCGCGAATATTCGAAAAGCCGCAGGCGACTACGATCTCTTGATCATCGCCATCGTTGCTCTAGTGATCGTAGGCGGCTTGATTTTTCTTGCGCTCCATATGATAGGGCAGTCGGAAGAGCACGTAGAAAGAGTTCGAGAGACGAAAATCCCATACAAAGAGTCACTTCAGTGGCGTGAGGAGAACCTGAGAAGTGAAGAGCGGTTGAAGAGCGACCTGGCAAACGCCCCCAATCAAACCGAAGCGGATTACGGCGACATGAATCTGAATGACGACTGTATGAAACTCATAGGTCGCATGTCTCATCTTCGGAAACTCACGTTAACCAGAGCCGTATTGAAGGATTCCTCGCTAAGGCATTTGACCCGACTGCCTTTGAAGAAACTCGGATTGCATGGCGCTACGATCACAAACAAGGCAATTCCGTATCTACTGGAAATGAAGGAACTAGCGGATCTTGAGATCGGAGACACTGAAGTCGACGATCAAGGTTTGAAGTTGCTTTCGCAGTCTAAAAGCATCAATAGACTGGTTCTTACTCTAGGTCGATGCTTCTCGAATGAGGGGATCAAGCACATCTGCGGCATGCGCCAACTGATGGAGCTCGAAATTGGGCACGCCAAAAACATAGATGCTGATTGTCTGCAGTCTCTTAATAGAACGAGCAGTTTAGTCAGCTTGAACTTAGAAGGTATCGAATTCAAGGACGACACGGCTGATCGTCTCAAACAGCTTTCCAACGTGCGCCATCTCCATTTTTCAATGTGCCGACTGAAGGACTCAGATCTTGCCAAGATTGCAACGATTAAGTCACTACAAACAATCACTCTCTTTGGAGAAGATATTACTGACCAGGGACTCATGTCGCTTGGGAAGTGCGATGACATTCGCGGCATCGTAGTGAAGCGCTGTGCAAACGTCACCGCAGACGGTATCAGAGAACTTGAGCAACTGCGTCCGGACTGTAAGGTAAATTACGTCCCAGCAAAAACATTCTCTGAAAATCAAGTTCGACCGGAAATCGACCTGCTGGAAAGCACTATAAGCGATCCCGGCGATTAGCTATCAGGTCCCAATCGCAACGGCGCTTTTACTCACGACTGATTCGGATCTGAAGTCCAATGTTCACTGATGTCATGCCCGTTTTTGAAAGCCTTTTTCTTACTCTTCGAATAAAGGACATCGTCATCCGGATAGAAAATTTCGTCATTCGGATCAGGTATGCCGACATCAAGAATCTCCAGGAGGTCATTTGAAGTGTTTATAAACTGATGGGCAATCAGTTGACCGGCTGGTTTCGCAAAACAATCACCTGCTTTCACAGCATACTCCTGATCGTTTATCCGTAGCGTTCCATCGCCTTTGAGCACCAGGAAGAACTCTTCCTGAAGTGAGTGCGAATGCATCTTTGCAGACTTCGCGCCCGGTTTTAGTACATCTATGTTTGCATACAACCGTTGCGAACCGGCTGCCGCTCCAAGTAAAAGAGTAGTCAGCATCGGACCGGTATCCATAAACTCTGCCGCCAGATCGTCTCGTTTTTTTATGAACTTGCTTGCCATTCACTAAGCCCCTGCATCTATCGAATAAAGCATACCCTAGATACGAGCATGTCAACTAATAAAGATGCCCTGGTTGCAGAGAATTCAGTGCGTGGCTGCTCAGTGAGAAACTCGACTGGAGCGAAACGTTCAAAGTAATATCCGGGATCTCAGTGCGGAAAACCGTCAGCAAACACAATATCGAAAGCTGTTTGGGTTCAAAAACTTCACGGCTCAGCGATAGCCTTAAGTTGCCGAAGCAAAGCGGTTTTACGACCGTAGCACCGTAAATGGTATCAGCTCAGAATTACGCACATCCCCAAGAAGCATCGAAGAAAATGACAAACCCATTCATTCAATCAGAAGTCAGTGCCGAAAGTTCTTTCCCGCAGTTCAACGCATTGGAGAGCGCAGCACCAGCCGCACTAAAGGAAATGCCGATGTATCTGCCGGAAACTCAGATTGTTAATTCGAATGCTCTGGCAAGTTTCGATGCCGACCAAAACCAACCATTCGAAATCACAGACGGCAACACAGTCGTGGCGTCGAGCTGCCCAGGCGGCTGCAATTGCTCCGAATACAGAGTCAGTGGATGGAATCGGAATGCCCGTTCGCAAAACAATTTGTCCTCTTCCTGCGATGACGGCAGTTGTGACGACGGAGGGGATTATGATCCCAGCAGCGATTGGGACGATGGCGGGTGCGACGATGGCAGCTGTGACGACGGTGGCGGTGGATTGCTCCGCGGACTGCTTCGCCGTTTCGGAAGGGGTGGACTCATGGGTCTTTTCGGCGGTGGCGGTTTAGGATTTGCACGAGCATTCAGACGCTAGCGCCCACCATAGAATTTGGACTTACTGCAGACGCAAGGCAATTCAACATATCGGCGGTCGAGGCTCTGACGAGACCGCCCATAGACGCGCTACCATATTTGTCAGCGAATATCATCACCCACTTGGCTGATGAAGGTCAGTTCGCAGATAAAGAACTTGTTAACAACATTCTTCCACGGTGCGAGATGCACTAAGTTCAATAAGCTCACCTACCTTGTTTTCTTACTTCAACATCAATTCACCGAGGCTAAACGTGCTCCATCAAAGCATTTAGAGCCTCCCGACTACAATCACCGAACGACACCGCATATGGTGCGCCGGTTTGGCGAAGTTGATTAAACTCGATGAAACGCTCGACGGATCTGTCGCTTTAGCAGCATTGGGTGTGAAAGGCGGCTAGACACTAAATTCCAGCTACTGTAAACTTTAGATTCAAAATCCGCCGCATCTCTCCTGCTACGGAGCCATTTCGAGGCGGTGGAAGAACTCGTCTCGGGAAACTGAGTTTTCCTTGCCTGTTCAATCGATTGCAAGCTGGAATCCAAGGAGAGGCTGTTTTGAAGATTCAATACGACAGACGCAACGCCCGCAGCACTTCCGCGCTTATAGCGAGCGCATCCTTTGCGACTCTGTCAGGAGCAATGTTTTCCCCTGCAGCGGCGGCAGACAGAATCCCAGACCTGAACCGCACCGACCGTCATGACCGAGCCCTTTTGCGTCATACCCTTAATCGCGACAATCGTGAATCAAGGGCTAGAGAAATTCCAATCCCTGGAATTCAAAATCTGGCTGCAACTCTTCCAGTCTCGAGAGCCGCAGAGAGAGGACATCGGCTCAATTTAAGCAACGAGCTTCGAGGCCGTCTGCAGTTAGACCTTGGCTCAAACCGTTCAGCGATTCGATTGACCGACAACTTGTTGGAAGACTCGTCAATCACAATTACCGTTGGTGAGCAAACGCAAACGCTGTCCGCCGGATCAAGGGTTACTGCAGGAGAATTTGTAGCAGTCAAGCAAGTCATCGAAGGCGGCAATCAAACCATTAATCTGGATAACTCCGGAACCGCTGTGTCGGGATTTTTCTCGCTTGATTCTTTGGGTACAGGCAAGGTCTCGAGACTGGTAATCCCGCAGGGCGTTACCGGAATCGACGATGTTTCGTCAAATGGTGGTCTTCGCGTCGCCGGAAACATTTTCAACTCTGGCAGCATTTACGCCGTATCCAGCGATCCCGGCAACAAATCAGCAGATATTTCAGCAAAGAACATAATAAATCGGTCAACAGGAGTCATCACAACCGAAGTACCTGTTGGAGTTAACGAGTTAAATTCATCGAATGTTTCAGACCTCAGTCTCAGCCTCAACTCCTCCAAACATGTATTGAACAGAGGCTTGATCACGAGTGCAAATGATTTGACGATCTCTGCGGGTGGCTCAATCTCGAATATCGGATCAGCGGAAGCGTCATCGACAATTGGTCAGCTCAACGCAGCCCATGATCTCAACTTGGTTATCGGTCAGGGAACCTTAAACAACAGCGGTCGGATTACGAGTTCCGAAAGTCGAATAAACATTTCCTCTAAAGCTTCTGATAGCGACATAATTATCAATTCATTGGGCGGCACATTCTCCGCGCTCAATGGGGAGATTAACGTTCGCAATTCATCCTTCAACGGTTCAAAAAACATTGCTTTATTGGGCGGAGACTACCTCGCCAAAGATCTCAATTTAAACAGCGGCTCAGGCAAGATATTTGGCTATACCGGTGAGATAACAGGTCGAGTCAATTCGATTGCAAGTGAAGAACATCTGTATGCGAATAGTAAGACATTAGTGCTAGGCAACAACTGTATAACTGGAGATCCGACGTTCGTCAATTCGGGTGGCGACATTGTCATCAATGGAATTAATACATTTGGCGAAAACACTGCAATAATCGCGAGTGAGAACATTCTGGACGATGGACTGGGTAGCGGAGCCCAACTAATCAATCACGGGTTCAATCTTACTTTGATCGCTGGGGCCGATATTACTGTCCAGGGCACCGGTGGTGGTGACAATTCAAATGCAATCAACTTAAACACAGCCAGTAAACTGCTCGGGGCGCAGCAAGTTATAGTCGATTTCTCGAACGGAGCTGGCGGCAACATCGACCTTTCCTCATCCTCGATAAGCCAGGTGATAGACACGAGCGGCACGGTCGGGAAGGGCGGGGATGTGACTCTGGTCGCCAACGCAAATGGAAACCAGGGAGGAAAAGTACTTCTAAATACCGCAAGCGTAATAAACACTTCAGGAGCCGGTACTGGCGCAGGTGGGAATGTAACCATTTTGGCAGGCGCTGATCCTTCGGCATTCAGTACCACGATTCAACTTGGAAGCATCGCAACCGCTCCCGGCAGTACCCCTCAATCTGGTGTTCAGTTCGGTAATGCGGGCTCGGTTTTGATCGCCACATCTGCTGCGCAAAACACGAGCGCCGGAAGCAGCGTAACATTTGACACTCAAGGCACGATCGTGGCCGGCGGTGGAATTACTAGCACTGGCGTGCTGAGTGACCGCGCACGCGTTTTGATAGGAGGAGATATTTCTACCGCGCCATCAGGCATGGGAAGTGGAGCTATCCCTAACGGAGTTGCTGGAGCAAATGCTGGTGCCATATCAATTTCTGCAGGTGATGATCTAGCGGTTGAAGGCACAAAGGGTCTACTTTCATTCGGACAAGGTGGTCTTGGTGGCTTTTCAGGAAGCAACGGCAGGGGAGGCGATGGCGGCGATGGGGCGCCTATAACTCTGTTCTCTAAAAATGGGTCTATCGATATAGCCGCCGATATTAATACTTCCGGCGGTGGCGGCGGTGGTGGTGCTGGCGGTGGCAACGGCGCCTCGATATCCGGCGAACCTGGAGGCGCAGGAGGTACAGCGGGTCTAATTACCGTTCAGGCGCAATCCGGTGCAATCAATATTGGTGGTTCTGTGTTCGCTGCTGACGGCGGCAGAGGCGGAGCTGGTGGCAATGGTGCGGCGTCAAACGGTGGCGGTGGCGGCGGTGGTGGCAGCTACGGCGGTGGCGGTGGTGGTGCCAGCGATGGTAATGGCAACGGTGGTGGCGGTGGCAGCGGCTATTTTGGGGGTGGAGGCGGCGGCAGCAGCTCAATAGCGGGCGGCGGCGGTGGTTCTGATCTAATTGCCACCGGTGCAGGTTCTGCCGGAGGCGGTACTGCCGGTAGTGGATCAGCGGGCATAGGCGGCACTGCCAATGGTGGTGCGCTGGGAGGCGCTTCAATTGGTCTCGGTGGACAGGGTGCCGCGGCTGGTGGTGGGATAAAAGATGGTGCTTCCGGTTCCGATGCTTCACTCACAGCGGGCGGCGCCGATGTCTCGCTGAGTGGCAACTCGCTGACACTCAATGGCAGATTGATTGGGAAAAATCTTACAATCGAAAGCGGCACGAATCTGACATTGTCACAGGATGCTGTCGCCACAAATATTCTAGCAATCAATACCTCCAGCCTGCTGGTAAGTGCTGGCACAAACCTGAAAGGCGGCTCAGTACAAGTTAACGGAGGTGTCGGCGATAATCTCGTAGTGGATAACAGAGGCAGCATTACCGCAACCGCCGGCGATATCATAGTCACAAGCACCCCCGGCGGAAGCAGCGGAGGGAACCTGACGCTGGGACAAGTAGGTGGTGGCGGCGGCGGTGGTACGATGACGGCCTCCGGAACAATCAGCTTGGTCGCTGCGACGTCCGGTTCGCTTGCAAACTCTATTCAATTTACCGACAACCAGACGTTCAATAGCACTATCAATCTGGTCGCATCGGGTGCAAATCAATCAATAAATGTGAATTCAGGCGTTTCAGTAAGTGGGAGTTCGTACGTTTTCGTATCGTCACCACTGCTGGTGCAAAACGGTTCCTTAACGGGTAGCCCTCTAATTCTGACTCCGGGAATGACCTATGCTAATTCTACTGGCGCCGATCTCGACATTTCTTCTCTCAATCTCTCGTTTAATACAGATCTAGCTATTATTTCGGCGGGAAAGATTACCGATGGCGGAATTAACCTCACAATCGATCTAAGCAATGCTTCTGGCGCTGGAGGCTCGCTTACTCTCATTTCAGGATTCCCATTCACTCCCAACACTGTCGGCACCGAGGGACCCGATAACATCGACAGAACAATCGTTTCTGGTTTTGGAATTGGCGGCATTTTGTTGGGACATACCAACATCATAACAAGCGGTTCCACAACTGGAGGAAATGTATTTGCGGTTTCAAAAAGTGGAACCGTCCAACTCGGTTCTGTAACCACCAGCGGTGGCACGGGGAGCAGTGGAAGTGTCAGTATCCTCGGTGGAAGCATTACAGTAACTGGCCTAATAGATACGTCCAACGTTGTTGCCGCCAATTCAGGAGATGTGCATTTATTTTCCGGAATAGCCACTGCCGTCGGAGAAGTCCATATTTTGAACGGTGTCGTATCCAGCGGCTCGTTTCAAGGCTCCGTTCCGCAGAATATAATTTCATTGTCCGGCGTAAATGCAGGACAGGGAGATATAAGAATTGATGGCGGGCAGTTTTCGTCATCTGGCGTTTTGTCGTCAGCCTCATTGACGATCAATGCCGGACCGATAGGAACAAGCCTGGCACCTCTTCAGACGGCAACAGCGAAGTTGCAGTTCACTTCGTACGGAAGCGATGTTTTCATTAACAACTCCGGTGCATTGACTCTCGATGCGTCACTTGGTCGGCAAGTGGTTATAACAAATGATAGTGTCGTAAGCACTAATGGTAGTACAACCGCTCAAATGAGCCTGACTCTAAATTTACCTTCGCTCTCGGTATCCGCACCCGACACCCTGACGGGAGCATCGGTATCCATAAATGGACTGGTGGGCGGCAATCTAAACTTGCAAAACGCAGGAATAATCAAAGCCACCTCCGGAAATTTCAACATCGTAAGCACACCAACATCCGGTACGGGCGGGAGCATTCTGATTGGCGGCAGTGGCAACTTAAGTGTCACTGGGGGCGTCATGAATGTGACAGCCGTGGAGTCAGGAACGACTGCTAACACCATTGAATTCAACGGCAATCAAACCTTCACCGGCACGACTAACATAATTGCCAATGGCACAAATCAGTCTGTCATAGTTGATACCGGGGTCACTATTACCGGGCAAAACGGCTTCTACATCGATAGTCCATCGGTGGTCATAAATGGCACTTTGACCGGAAATCCTCTCGATGTCAATGCTGGCGTCACAATTGCCAATTCGAGCGGATCAGCTATAGATATTTCTACGTTAGGCTCACTCGTGATGTCGAAGAATCTAGCAATCCTTTCGGCTGGCAGCATTACCGATGGTGGCAATGCCGTCACGATTGACTTAAGCAGTAGCACAGGCGATGCGGGCTCATTGACGCTTCTTGCGGGATTCAACTTCACACCCTCCACAGGAGGAATGACAGTAGGTCCAGATCATATAGATCGAACATTGCTATTCCCGCTCGGCACAGGTTCAATAGACCTGGGCAACACGACGATTGTAACTTCCGGTGCTGGTAAGGGCGGTAGTGTGTCTGCCTATGCAACGGGCTCAATACTGCTCGGCAGCATTGATACTAGCGGCGGCAGTGGCGACAGCGGAACGGTCAGACTCAATGCAACCGGAATAACTGTTAATGGCTTGATTGACACCACTAGTTCAGCTTCGGGCGCTTCAGGATCCGTCGCCGTGGCGTCGGGCTCCCTCTCTGCATTCGGACCAGTGCACGTCTTAAATGGAAGAATTACAAGCGGTTCCATTACATTGAACACCGCTAACGGTAATATTAACCTTGCGGGCATAAATGCCGGCGATCGTAACGTCTCCCTGCGCACAGGTGGCACAGGATCAATAAACTCTACTGGTACCGTTGCTGGTGCACTTCTTACTCTAAACGCCGGCACAGGATCGATTGTTTTACCGACCGCGGTGTCGAGATTTACGTCAACTACGACCGGAGATATAACCCTGAATAACCAGGGAGCTCTGACTATTGATGAGTCGACCGGTCGTGATTTTAATTTGACCAGTGACACAGGCATCCAAGCCGGATCCGGAATCTTCCCAATCCTGGCTACAGGAGCCATTACGTTAAATACGCCAGCCCTCACAATGGGTCCTTCCAGCACCAAATCCATTCAAGGCGCTACTATCGCGGTGAATGGTCCTTTGGGCTCCGACCTCACAGTAGACCTGCTGGTAAGCGGTGGTTTACGGGCAAACTCCGGAAGTTTGACCTTAACAAGCACACCCAACGCAGGTGCCGGCGGTAACATATTCATTGGTGGAACCGGGCAGATATCTTCTCAGACCGGTACATTCGTCAACGCAGTCACCTCCGGCTCGCTAGATAACAAGATCGAGTTTACCGGAAGCGTAACTTTCGTAAGCACTGTCGAACTGAACGCCAGCGGTATAAACCAGTCAGTGGTAGTAGATCCAGGCGTCCACGCAAGAGGTTTTTCTTCGGTCATTGTCAACTCCCCTATGCTGCTTTTAAATGGCGGCGGAACGCTGACGGGCAATCCACTGGTGTTCAACCCAATTGGTACAATCGCAAACTCTACAGGACCGCTGGATTTATCGACGTTGGGTCCTATCGTCTATAACGGACGGAGTCTAGCAGTGCTATCGGCCGGAGACATAACGGATGGCAACAACACTTTAACCATTGACCTTTCAAACTCCTCCGGCGTGGGCGGCACTCTGACTTTAGTGGCGGGTTTTGATTTCACTCCTGGCACATCCGGCACCACATTCCCGCCGGACGGAACTGACTACACGATTCTCTCCACAGGTAGCGGTTCCATCAACCTTGGAGACACCACAGTCAATACTTCGGGCAGTTCCATGGGTGGAGACGTGTTCGCCTTCGCCAATGGTTCAATCACGCTGGGATCTATAACCACCACGGGCGGTACCAGTCTCAGCGGGCAAGTCAATGTAATTGGAAATGGAATTACCGTTACTGGACTTATTGACACGTCCAATGCAAATCCTTCAAACAGCGGCAAAGTTCAGCTATATTCCGGGACGCCCGGGAAAAGTCCAAACGTTCACGTCCAGAATGGAGCGATTCGCAATGGACAGTTTTTCGCTAACGCGACGCAAAGTGGTGTAGCACTTGCAGGAATCAAAGCAGGCACAGCACCAGTTTCGATTGCGGCAGGTGGAAGTGGCACAATAACTTCATCGGCACCCATTGAAGCTGGACTCCTTACCCTTTCTGCTTCGACCGGAGCGATCGGTACTTCATCTTCTTTACTCCCAACCGCGGCGAGTTCAATAAGGTTTTCATCTAACGGCGATGTAAACATTGGAAGCGAGAGCGCTCTGATAATTAGCGAAGCAAACACCGGAAACAACATAAATTTGGCCAGCGGAGAGTCTGTTAGCTTTGTACCGTCTATGTTTTCTGCAAGCGCGACTGCGAGCGGCACACTTTCAATTACATCGCCCGTGGTGAACATCGGCATTTTCGACGTCGTTGGAAATTCAGTATCTATCACCGGACCTACCGGTTCTGACTTGCTCATCAACAATCAGGGCGGAATCACAGCCTCGAACGGTAATATCAATATTTTGAGTACGCCGAGTGGCGGAGTAGGGGGTAATCTTGATATTACTGGTGGTGGCTCAATGCGTGCGCAAAGCGGCACGATCAGTTTGTTAGCAGAAAACGTCGATAATCCAAGTACTGCAATCACGTTCACTGGTAATCAGGACTTCTTCGGAGTTACCAATTTTATCGCTAACGGCGATAATCAATCCGTCGTTGTAAACACTGGGGTCACTGTAAGAGGTTTCAATAAACTTACCGTTAATACAAAGTTATTGATTCAAAACGGCACACTTACTGGGATGCCACTTGTTTTGACTACCGGTATGACTTACGCAAATTCGACAGGAAACCCACTAGATATTTCGACCCTCGGTCCGCTCGTTGAAACCAACAATCTAGCAATCCTATCCGCCGGTGATATAACTGACGGCGGAAATTTAGTGACTATCGATCTGAGCAATTCAAACGGAGGAGGAAGTTCGCTCGTCTTAATCGCCGGTTTCAATTTCACACCTGACAGCGGCGGAATCACGCAGGGACCGGATCATATTGAACGCACTCTTACGACATCAGCAACTGGGAAAATAGATCTCGGTAATACGACAATCAATTCATCCGGCACCACATTTGGCGGCGACATACTCGCGGTAGCAAACGGCTCGGTGACGATTGGTTCCGTGATCGCCAATGGTGCATCCGGCGCGGCAGGCTCCATATCACTTATGGGAAGTGGAATAACAGTCAACAATCCGATCAGCAATGCAGGCTCGGCATCAGCCGGTGGAATCAGTCTTCTTTCAGGAACTGTATCTACAGTCGGGACCGTTCGCGTGGAGAATGGGATCGTAACGACTGGTTCGTTCAGCTTAAGTTCGCAACAAGGAAACGTTTCTTTGTCCGGAATTAGCGCAAACGCTCAATCGGTAAATATTCAGGGTATGTCAGTTGCGTCTTCAGCAACTATCAATTCGCAACAGCTATCGATGACTATCGGCGCCGGGGGCATCGGCTCGTCACTGGTTCCTCTTTCGACATCGGTTTCAAGTCTTAGTTTCAATTCAGCAGGCAGCGTCAACGTAAGCAATAATGGTGCGCTGATGCTTATAGCTGCATCCGGCACCGACATTTCTTTGACAAACAGTGGCGTGCTAACCGGCACTGGAGCGATACAAGCGAGTTCGTCACTCACGTTCAATGTTCCTCAAATTACAATGACCGGTGCAGGTTCTCTCGCGGGTACCGAGGTTACGGTCAACGGACTGACTGGACAGCCGTTGGTAGTAAACAATTCGGGAAGCATCACCGGTAACACCATCGTCATAAATGGGACAGACGGTAATGACCTCTCGGTTTCGAACTCCGGAACTATCTCCGGAGGCTCGATAGAGATCGCCGGTGGCATAGGAAGCAACGTAATCATCAATAATTCGAATCTGATAATTGCAACTGCATCCAACATATCAATCGTGAGCACCTCTGACACATTGACCGACGTAGACCTGAATATTTCTGGCGGAGGTTCAATGAGCGCCACATCTGGGTCTGTCAACATAACAGCAACCGAGGTCGGTTCGCGCGCCAACACAATTACTTTCTCTGGAGACCAGACTTTTAATGGGCTGACCTTGTTGAATGCAACTGGCGCAAATCAATCTATTTCGATAAATGGTGCTCATGTAACCGGAAACGATGAAGTTGACATTAATAGTCCGGTGTTAATGCTCAACGGAGGCGGCACCATTAGCGGCAATCCGTTAGTCATCAATCCGGGCGGAACCATCGCAAACTCAAGCGGTCCACTTGACCTGTCGACATTCGGCTCTCTGACATTTACCGGACTGAGGTTGGCGATCCTATCGGCGGGTGACATTACTGATAGCGGTAATACAGTCGTAATTGATCTGAGCAGCAGCATAGGAGATGGCGGCGCACTCACCCTGATCGCAGGTTATAACTTCACCCCCGCCACTCTTGGAACAGTGGGTCCAAGCGAGCAGGAGTACACGATCACTGCTGCTGGCTCAGGCTCAATAAATTTGTCACATACAAGCATCAACACCACAGGCACCTCTGATGGTGGCAACGTGTTCGCGGTAGCAACCGGCTCAATCGCTCTTGGTTCTATTACCACGACTGGACAAGCCGGCACCAGCGGTGATGTTACCCTGACAGGCAATGGAATAACTTTGACCGGGTTAATAGATACTTCGAATTCAAGTTCCATTGACTCAGGCGCTGTTAACGTCTTCTCCGGTTCTGCAAAGATCAATGGAAGCGTTCATATCGCAAATGGAGCCATCGTAACGGGTTCTATCACATCCGATGTCCCGCTTTCAGGAATAAGCCTGAATGGAGTTAATGCCGGCGCCTCATCCGTTACCTTAACGGGCGGTGGAGCAGGTGCCATCTCTTCGTCTGCCAGTATCAACTCGCAGACGCTGAGTATGACCTCTGGAACAGGCGGAATCGGCTCATCCTCAAGTCACATATTCACCAGCGCCTCGCTCCTGAGTGCTAACGCCGGAAGCGGCGATGTGTTTGTTGATACCGTTGGCGGTGTGTCGTTGGAAAGCATAAATTCCGGTTCCAGCTTTAATCTTGTGAGCGGTGGTCCAATCAATATAGTTACAAACCCAACGGCTTCAGCGCTATCTTTAATTTCAACGGGAGCGATTACATTTGCCTCGAGTGGCTTGTCTGTGACCCCAACTGCCGGCGGAACCGGCGGTTCCATTGACCTTAAAGCGACTATCGTGGATTGGACCGACAGTGCAACAACCGCGTTTACTCTAAATGCTGATGCGGAGGGCTCAGGCGATGGCGGACTTATCGCTGTGACTCTAACAGCTGCCTCACCAGCGTCAATTGGTACGTCATCGGGTCAATTTTTGCTCCAGGCCTCGGGGGGATCGAAAAACAGCGCTGATGGCGCGGGTGGCAAGGTCGTTTTCAAAACCGGAGGCGATCTTACTGTCGATCCGAGTGGTATCGCCATTGGAGCGCGTGGGAAGAAGGGCGACGGAGGCACCATCGACCTGACCGCAGGGGACGGGACGGCATCAGGCAATCTTCTAGTTACCGGAGATCTAAATGCAGACGGAACGGGGTCCGCAAGCCTCGGCGGAAATATCTCTTTAACTTCAGACAGCGCCGATGCCTTCACTGTCTTATCAAAGTCAGGGAGCACGCAAAATGGCATAATCGGCAAACTCAGCGTTAAGGGCAAGGAAACCGACGGCAAACTATCTCTGAACAACTTGAGCGGTGACGTCTCGACCACTGTCAGCCTGACACAGGTATCAGATCTTCAGATTCGTGCGGGCGGTGCGGGCTCCATAACAATTGGTGCCAAGCTCGGAGACAAGAGCACATCTAACGTTTCTCTGACTGCCTCAGGTACCGGAGACATTTTGTCTGTAGCCCGGAGAACAACGGTAACGACCAACAGTCTCGTTCTTGCAAGCGCTCAAGGCTCTATCGGTCAGCAGCTTGACGCTATCCAAACGAGCGCCGCCACACTCGATGCAACTGCAAGTAATGGCTCTGTGAATGTGAAGAATTCGTCGAAATCTATACGCGTATCGGGCGAAGCAGACTCATCTTTCGCTCTGGATTCTGCCGGCAGCATTCTAGTGATGGGAGGCGGCATCGACGCTTCCGATATCGAGCTCACAAGCAAGTCCTCGATAGTTTCTCTGGACAACACAAGCGTATTGCAAGGGGCAAGAGTGGATTTGGAGGCAGGCGCCGATGGAATCGGGTCGGAGCTTCAGCCTGTTATTGTGAATACGTCAATTCTGTCCGCAAGTTCAAAAGGCAGCATTTTTATCGATAACGTTGGTCCATCAAGTCTGAGCGTAGAAGACATCACAACCTCGAAATCAATAACCCTAAAATCTACCAGCGACGTCAATATTAATGGAACGATTGGCGGCTCGAAGGCAGCGGTAGCAATCGACACATCAGGTTCTGGAAACATCATTCAAGGCAACAGCACAGGTCTAATTACCGGTAAGGATGTGACCCTCAGCACCGTCTCCGGTGACATAGGTTCCTTAAGTTTTCCACTTAAGGTTAATGCCGGCTACCTCGCGGTCACTTCAGGAGGAAAAGCATTCGTTGATAACATCAACGAAAAGTCTTCAACTATCGCAGATTCGACTGCTTTAGATTTAAACTTCACAACTAATGCGTCAACTACCATTAAAAACCTCACCGCTACTGATGGTGGTATCACGGTGACAATAGCAAGCGGAAAGCTTCTTACTCAGGATAGATCGGTGCTAGTTGCGACGAACAGCTCTGGTGGGAACGGCGCTATCACGCTTCAGAACAACGACATCAAGGCTGGAACAATCACGATCGGAGAAGGAACCAGCATAGCTACAGGTGGCACTATCGGCGGTGACGTGATTCTCAGTATTGGGAATCCTGTAAACGAAATCGGTTCCAATCCCAATTCCTCATTGGTGCAGGTCAACAACATTAGCGGTGGCACGGTATTCTTCGGAGCCAAGGGTTTCACGGCAGCAGCACCTTTGAACATTTTAAATCTCAAAAACGCCGACATAATATTTAGCACCGATCCAGCCGCGTCAAAGTTATCCGCTAAGTCGATAAGACTGAACGGTGACGTCGAAATCACTGCAGACCCGTCACCGCCTGGTTCCTCTCTGATGATAGGATCCGCGATTTCAACAGTTGCGGATTCTCCGGCTCGCATTCCAACTCAGAGGCATCTGACAACTGTTGAAAACACGACCCGTAAATCAACACCTCTACAGACTTCTGAGAAATCTGTAGAGAGCACTCAACCACTATCAGATTTTGCCACCTTGAATGACGCTCGCCTGATTCCACCAATTTGCCAGCTCTCCGCGAAGACTCAGGAAATCTATTCAGACCAATGGATATCGGAGACAGAATTGGCGACCGGTATGATACCAGTCGCAGTGCTTTCGGATGACGATTGTGGTATCGACACGGCAGTCGACAATAGATGTGAGTTCCATGATCAGGGTTTCTCCACGACAAACAATGAGCCCGGGTCGAGGACCAACGCGAGATTGATTAAAGGCTCCATGATTGTTATGCCTTCAATTGATAAGACCGTGGCAACAAGTTTCGGAAGGGTTGAGATTGGTCGCAACTCGGTTGTTCTGCTGATTGCACTTAAAGACAGTCTTTCTGTATACAATCTCGATGACACTCGAAACGGCGCGGTACGCATACACGTGGGAAACAGAAGGTTGAGCCTGCGCCCTGGGCAACACGTGTGTGTTGCGACGCATGCAGTGAACGGGTTCGAAGCAGTCAATCCAACTCAACTATTCGGATTCGGTGAGGTGTCGGAACATCCCCTGGATGACAGAACTAAATTGTTCACCTCAGAATTTTCGATTCCACAGGCGATTCGTTCTGTACCGTATCTGAAATTACTTGTGTCCAATTCGAACCCTCGCGCGAGGAAGGTAGCGAACCATCTACTAAAAACGGCTGCAGTCATTCTTCAAATCAAAGGCGACAACTACCGACAGATTCTCAAGCCGTCCCGTTTGGCATGGAGACAGTAGCCCTAGTGAGAAGACACTACTCAGTCTAAATCAACTTATTTCTTTAGTTCAGCATCTGCGCTAGTGCTCTCTGAGCGCCGGCTCACCCGGCAGCTTCTGCCACTGCGACTGCTGATCTTGCGAGTAGTATTCCGAGACTTCGATGAATCTATCCGCAGCTCCAGTAGGGCATTCTTCGATGCATTTGTTGCAGCCGTCGCAGATTTCTGCGTCGATGCAGTATCGACCGAAGAATGCCTTTATAGCTTTGACCGGGCAAGCCATTTCGCACGCCGAGCACTGAATACAAAGCTCGGGATCAGTTACATGCTGCAGCAGTTTGCGCATATCCGAACCTCATGTCGTAATCAGCCTCGACTTCCTTCGGCAATTCGAGCCCGAGTTCTGTCAATCGCTTAGTGACGATCTCCATATACTCGTCCTGAATTTGCTGAGAGCTTTTTATTTTCAACCCATACTCAAAATACTTTGCGAAGTGTTCACTGTCGTCAGATGGACGCCCTGAAAAACCGAGACCCATAGCCATAAATTTAGGTACAGCTGCTTGCAGTTTTTCACGACCTTTTTCGCCCTCGAATTCGATGACGCGCTTTGAAGCCCAGACACCAAAAGCAAGGTGCCCCTTCTCCTCCTGCCAGATGCGTTCGCTGATTCGTCTCCATGGCAAGTAAGAGGACTCACGATATTGTCCGAGGAATGCCACCGCTGCTGGTGTTACGACAGTAGAAAACATCGCTACGTCGGACCAATCTTCGAAAAAGCGCGACCAGTTTTCCTTTCGGAAACCGTTTATGATTCGTACCTTTTTATGGTCAGGATTGTCGGGGTTTTGCACGAGGTGCTGAACGCGCGCATTGACGTCTATGCCGAGCGGTTCCAGAATCTCCCAGCAATACCAGCCGTGCCCCATCTCTTCCATTACTTTCTTGGCTAGTCTATATGCTTCTTCCGGCCGCGTCGCAAAGCGCATGTTCTCAGCTACGCGCTGACCGCCGGCAAACTCAGAGTCTGCCTGGAAAGAAAGCAGATCTATCAGAGCCTTCTTGTAATCAGCAGGCAGTTGATCGTTGACGTCATAGGTTTTCATTCGCGACCTCCATGGTGCATTTATGACTCAGCCAGGTGCTCCTAAGATTCTTTCTTTTTAGCGGTTTATATTTGTCATCCGTAGGGATGTTTTCGCTCATCCTTTCGGTTGGTTTAAACCGCCCGTTCCAGCCAAAAGGCGAAATACTGATCGTTTAATAAACACTTGGCAACCATGACAGTAGTGGTCCTATACTGGTTTTAGTTACAAAAACCCGAGGACTGACAACATGAAAAGAAAACAGTACAGACAAGGCGACGTTTTGTTGATTCCGATTGACTCAGTGCCGAATGGAACCATTGAAGAGTCCGCTGACGGTCGCGTTGTTCTGGCGTATGGAGAGGTAACCGGGCACGCACATGCGATCGATGCAACGATGGCTAAGACCTTTCAGAAAGGTTCCGATCGTTATCTTGTGGTGTCTGATGGTGCCGTCCTCCGACACGAAGAGCACAGCCCTCTCAAGTTAGCGCCTGGCGCTTACAAGGTTCAATTGCAGCGCGAATACGAGCCACAAGGATTTCGCCCCGTAACAGACTAAGGGTGCACGATGAACAAACAAACTAACGATGCCGCGGTCTTCGCCAAAATCGACCAGTTGCTTGCCCGCTGGCGGCAAGAGCTTTCGGAGCCCGGAGTTGACAAACGAGACATAGCCGAGGAAGGCATCAACCTTCTCTACAAAAAGGCCGGAAAGAAACCGCCCCTTATCTTGTGGTGCGACAGTCCGTTGCAAACTAATTTGATTCCAACCCTGATTGGAAACGTTCTGCGGTCCGACGGATGGAAGACTCTGATTGCTAACCTGGGACCAATCGAAAAGACTGATTCTGAGCAGTTTATCGCAAACTGGAAAAGTCAGTGGATCAGATTGGAGAAGAGCACTGTCCTTCCACTTCTGAACAGAATTTGGAACTTCCAGTACAAAGGCGAAACCGCAACCACGCAACAGAAAGTCTTAGACCGTCTCTCCGAGCATCTTCTCACCATCCTCAAAGATGGTCGTCTTAATGCGGAAACGGTGCACCATAAGAATATCAAGAAGAAGGACGATACCATTTTGCCGAGCCCACAGGGTGGCGATTTATGGAAAGCCATGGTCAAACTCGGTGCAGAAGTTGAACAGAAGACAACGACTGATTTCACGTTCAGTATGACCACTGCACAGGGTCTGGCCCTCGGCGTCCTCGATCATAGAATGGTGACAAATCATATTCCTATTGCGAAGGATTTATTGAAACCGACTGACGAGCAGAAGGCTCTTCTAGACAAGGTTCAGGACATAAGAGCAAAGTGCTCCGAGTTAGAAACTCTGTCCAACTCTCGTTCAGCCTGGTTGACTCAGGCGGCGCAAGGATATTCTCGACCTATTTCCATGCCCGATATAGATCCGGAAAAAGAGCTACATGAAAATTTGTGGGGCACCATTAAAGCCACCAAAGCGGAATTCGAACTCAGACAAAAGGATCCACGCGCCAACAATTTTATTTTTTGGGGAACCGGCATGCCATGGCTTCCTCTGGCCCTTAGCTGTCGCATGTTAAATGACAAGCTACTGGCGAATTTTGAGGACGAGATCGATGGATGGGCTTATCTATTTCACGGAGCGGCAGGTTACGTACTCTGTGATCTAGTTTGCTTTGTATGTCGCAAACCTAAAACGCTTGTACTCAACGATAATGGCCGACCGCATGCGCAGTTCGGACCCGCCGCCACCTGGTCGGACGGATTTGACGTGCACTCCTGGCGCGGAATTGTTGTAGAAGCAGACCTGATCAAACAGGCGCATGCCGTCAGACTCGATCAGATTCTTACCGAAGAAAATGCGGAGAGAAGGAGAGTTCTTCTCGATATGTTCGGTGAGGAGAGATTTGTGCGCGAGTCAGGAGCAGAAGTTATTCACCGGGACAAATACGGAACTCTGTATCGGCATATGTTCAAGATGGACGAACCGCTAACAATAGTGCGCGTTCGCAACTCCACGCGCGAGTTGGATGGCAGCTATAAAGATTACTTTCTGCGGGTCCCGCCGACGGTGACCACCGCAAAAGAAGCGGTCGCATGGACCTTCGGACTTTCAGCCGACGAGTACGATCCCGGCTACGAGAGTTAGCGGACGCGGAAATATCTGTGCAAGAAACGGTTTGAATCAATCACATAGCAGATTCAGTTTGTCTAGCTTTTCTTTTATGTATTCTGTAGTTCGTGGGAATGGTTTCCTCAGATCATTCGGATAAACCATGTCCGACGGTGGCAGGGTAAGGTACATGAACAATTCAGCAAAAGTCTCATCACGGCCTCGTTTTTCTGGTTGCTGGAGGAAGTAGCCCAGTTTCTTGCGGTCAGACTCCGGTATTCGAGAAACATCCTCTCTATACGCGCGTATAAAGTCATCAGAATCAGATATTCGAGCAGGAACCTGTTGCGGTGAGTCACGTTCCATCGAGCCAGCATGCCAGTTGACGGCATGACCGCCTTCATGAGGCAAGTCTCCGTTCGGATTGACGAAGATTCTCGTCTTGCCTTTGTCGTGATAATAAAAATTGTTATGAGTGGAAGCTTCCGGCTCGAACTGTCGAAGAGTTAGATCGCCTTTAGCCGCTGCGGCGATGGAGCTACTTGCCACAACCTCAACTTTATTGTCGGACAACAGTTTTTGTATCGCCTTCGGAAAACGCACCAGCTCTTCCTTTGCGAACCTCTCAGCGGCATCCACCAGTTTTTTCGATGCTGGATCTTCCTGTGAATTTCTTTGAACAATTTTGTTTGCGTATAGATTGTCTCTAAATTCAGAAAGAGCGTCTCGCTCAGCCTCTGATGTGGAAGGAATTTTGCAGTCGTTTCTATCTAACGAATTTTCCATACGCCCATCTTCCTAAATGCGGTTTCAACATTATGCTCATTCATGAACATAACCACAACGTGACTTTCGTAGGACAGATGCGCTAATACCCAGAGTCACATCGCTCAGTCATCCGTTCTCAACGTGTAGCCGACGCGCGGAATTGTCCTTATTATTGAGGTCGAGCCATCTTCGTTGGTATCGTCGATAGTGCGGCGAATTCGCTTTATCGATGTTCTGAGCGCATCGGCTGTGGCTTCGGATTCTGACTCCCAGACGCGGGCCAGCAATACATCGCTACTAAAAATGCGATTAGGGTTGCGCATGAAAAACTCAAGGAGGGCAAAATCCTTCGGCTGCAATCGCAACTCCACTCCGGCTTTGGTCAATTCATGCTTATTTGGATCTAGCTTGATGTCACCTCTTATAAGAACTTCCGATAGTATTTCCGGTGGGCGGCGCAAAATGGCTCGGATACGAGCGGCCAGTTCCTTTACTGCAAATGGTTTTGTGACATAATCGTCTGCGCCGACGTCGAGCCCCCTCTCTTTATCGGAAAGACCATCTTTTGCTGTCAGCATGATGACGGGTGTCTGACCGCCGCGCTCGCGAAAGTCTTTTAGAAGTTCCAAGCCACTTTTGAAGGGAAGGTCCCAATCCAGGACGATTAGATCGAAACCGCCGAGCTTGAGCAAGTCATCAGCTTTTCGACCGTCATGCACGGATTCCACGCTATGTCTCTGTCCGATCAGCCAATCGGACACCAGTGCGCACAAGGTTTTGTCGTCCTCAATTAACAGAATTTTGGCCAACTTCACTCCCCGAAAGCTTCTGACTCAAGGTTCCGAAACTGAATGCAGAAGTGTTATACCCACCGATACTGTGAATTGTCTGTTCTTTGGGACATCGGTTTCCTTACTTGGTTTGGTAGCCTAAAGGCAGACCTTCACAGGTCTGCCTCTACCAGCACTTTCCTAGTGTGACTAGCGGTCTTCATACCGTAAGTAAGGATCTGGATCGTTAGCAGGAAGGCGCTTGTCGTGCACTTCGTCATACGGATCCGGACCATGCGGATCCCGTCCGTGTGGATTCGGACCGTGCGGGTTGTCGGTTATGTCTTTACCCGGATCTCGGTCGTCCTTATTCTCTACCAGCAAAACCTTCGTAGGCACGGTAGCGCTGGCTGCATTGAAAGAGGGCTCGCTTGTTGTTGAAGAGTTGAAAGCGGACAGCACAATTAAGCCAGCAAGTAGGTGATTGTACATTTGCCAAACCTCGGCGTATGAACCTTGACAAATTGAGGATAGATTTTTTTCGTCGTCCAATCTTCTTGGAGATTGCGCAGTTTCTACCATCCAACTGTGGCTATTCATGCGGTTTTCATAGAGCCACTTAGCCCAGATTTATTCCATCTTGCTATTTTCCGCTTTCTCCCTGAACGACAGACTGCCTGAAGTGATTGGGCGAAAGGCCGAAACGCTGAGAGAAACTGCTGCTGAATGATCCCAGACTCTCGAAACCAACATCGCCGCAAATCTCGGTAACACTTTTTCTTGACACTCTGAGCAGCTGAGACGCCTTCTGCAAGCGGCAATCAGTCAAATACTGGTTTGGGCTGATACCAAACATACGAGTAAAGCAACGTTGAAAGTGATAAGGCGAAAGGTCTGCAGTTTTCGCCATATCAGCGAGGCTCCAGGATTCATCCACGGACGACGAGATGTAGTCACGACTTCTCTGGAGTCGATCGTACATCTGAAATCTCGTCGATGCGCGTCGAAATGGCATGGATTCGGCCTCGAACACATCGCTCCTGTGAACGTGAAGAAGTCTTTGCAGAATTACCTTCAGCTCATCGAGCACCAGACCTGCGCTCACCTCTGACTCTTGAATCATCGAGCGCAAAAGCAAGAGTCGTGGGGACACGATGTGGTCGTTCGGTCTGAGCCTCTGGCAAAATTGAATCGGCAACCTGTTCTTCGAGGAACTATCGAACTGGAGGAGATCGTTTTCGCTGAGGAGAGGAGAGAAAACCTCAGAAGCGAATTCCAATCCAAAGAATATCGTAAGCGATTCCACGTCCGGGGTGCCCTCTAAAATCCTGGCAGAACTCTCGCTATCATTCAGCACCAAATATGATGCTTCGTCTAAGGTAATGCGTGGACTGCAACCGACAAAGCAGTCCTCCCGCCCCCGGAAAATGCATCTCAATGATAAAGGAAACAGTTTCTGATCTTCCTCGAAGATAACACCGTTTCCATCGCGGAATAAGAATATCGACGCTGGTAAACCCGAAAGGTAATCAAAATCGAGACGCTCGTCGAATCTCGAAGTCAAGTCTCTTACAATCGACAATGAATTGCCGTTTCTGGATTTTCCCTTAAATTGTCGCATTTGCCATCTTACCGCTTGCCAGAGAACGGCGCGCTGCACCTTTCTTCGCGGTCTCCACTGCCATGTCCCCATGTTATTTCCGGTAGATGGCTGTCGGATGACTATATGTGGCTAATTTGTGGCTGAAGCTGTCATGCTTCCGGGTTGATGGGCACCGAGAAGCAGAACTTGCTTCCTTTTCCTTCGACGCTTTCAACCCAAATACGCCCCTGGTGTTTCTCCACAAGTGCTTTACAGATGGCCAGACCCAGACCGAATCCTTTGCGCTTCAGCTCGCTTGACTGGTCCAGCTGGCGAAAGCGCTCAAAGATCTGGAGTTTCTGTTGATCGGGTATCCCAGGTCCCTGGTCGATAACTTCAAATCTCGCGTGTACGCCTGCGATGCCGGCAACAACCCTGACCACCGAATTCTCCGGAGAGTATTTGATCGCATTCGAAATCAAGTTTATCAATACCTGCACGATACGATTTTGATCCACGGTGATAACATCATTGGTAAACTCCGTTTCAATCGAAACGCGCTTATCGTCAGGTCTTTGAAGAGCCAAGTTAGCTGTCTTTATAATAGACCCAATAGTGGTATCAGTGTAATCAAGTTGTATGCTTCCACTCTCAACATTTTCAGATTCAAGCAGATTTCCCACCAGCGAATTTAAATACTCTATATTGGAAACACCTTGTGTAACGAGGTCCACTCCCCTCGCGGACAGTGAACCATAGGTACCCTCGGCCACCAGCTCGAGAGTTACGCGCACCGACGTAAGGGGGGCACGCAGGTCGTGGCTAACCATGGATATCAGTTCATGACGAAAGCGTTCCAACCTGTGCCTTTCGTTTATATCTTGAACAGTTACAAACAACAAATCTTCTCCGAACATCTCCAGCGAGTTGACAAACACCTCCGCTACGAATGTTTCTCCGCCCTTCCTTTTCGCCAGCAGTCGCATTGGTTGACTTGTCACATTCAGCGCCGCAACTTCAGGGAACACAGAGGCAATCTCCTGATTAGCTAACTCAGTTTCACTGCAACGAAAGTATTCCGCGGCAATCTTATTTACAGCCTTAATGCGTTGACCTTTTTCAATCATGATAAACCCGAACGGAAAACCGGCGAGAAAACTTCGCATCCAAAACAAGAGCTCCTCTTGTCTCCTGATTAGTTTTTGTTCCGATTCTTTAAGTCCGGCTATTTCCGTCAACCGCTCTTCTGCTAGGCGACGGAAGTCAGCTAGCGTTTGGACTTCAGGCTCCTTTCGATCGTTCACTATAGTCTCCAACGCGAAGAAGTCCAAAATACGGATTGCAACCCTGGCAGTTCAATATTAGTATGCCCCAAGTGGACGAATCGGAATAATTAATCGATGAATCTCGAACCGCCGGAAACTTGCCAATTATGCAAAAAAGAAAAGGGCGGCGGCAAGGCGACCGGTTCGCTGACTTCATTTCTTTTTCAGGAAATGCGTTGTACCTGCCTCGATACTGCAGTTACTCTCAAGGCGGTTAGTGTACCTAAGTTTGACCGCTGCCGGGATTGCGGCAAGATCAAGGAAGGCAAGGAAGGTAGTTTTACATCCTTTCTTTTCCAAGATCTCAGTTGCAGCTGCCAAAGAAACCGAACGGTGAAAGTCACGTCTCGGATAACAGCGGACAATCGCAGAGCATCTTTGCTGACCACTCGCGTTCCCAGAAAACACAGTGCCAGATCGAGATCTACATGGTGCGCCAACGACTCAACAGCGATGGTCGAACTTCGGATCGGAGACATAATATCCGGTTATAAACTGCTCGCACAAATTGGTCAAGGTGGCATGGGAATTGTTTTCCTGGCAGAGCATCTTGCACTCAACCGAATCTGCGCGCTGAAGTTCTTGGCACCATCCCTGGTATCGAAGACCAGCTGGATGATGTTTCAAAACGAGGTCAAGTTAGTCTCAGGTTTGAGTCATCCAACCATTTGTCGCATATACGATATGGGTATTTATGAAGGCAAGCTGCCGTTTTACTCCATGGACTACTTGATTGGTGAAACTCTGGATTCCGTTTTGATGAGAGAAGGCACGTTGTCGCTGGGTGCCGCAGTAGAAGTGTTTAGTAAAGTCGCGGACGGACTGTCTTACGCACATTCACAGGGCATCGTTCATAAGGACATAAAACCAGCGAACATTATGCTCCTACCTGATAGCAGTGGTAATGTCGGAGTAAACATTCTAGATTTTGGAATCGCGGAACTTGTCGATCAGGACACACATTCCGCCAAGCGTAGTGAAGCTGGTGTCGTAGGAAGCGCCTACTACATGAGTCCAGAACAATTTAAGGGAACTCGACTTGATCATCGCTCGGACATCTACAACCTGGGTTGCTCGCTCTTTGAGACACTCACAGGAGAACCGCCCTATGTTGGAGTAACCAGAGAAGAGCTATCCGTACAACACATTACCTGGCCGATTCCAAGGATTACGGAGATGATTGAATCAAGTCAGGATTTTCCGCAAGAATTGGACGCCATCGTCAGTAAAGCCTTGGCTAAATCTGCCGATGAGCGTTATCAGGATGCTCGCACCCTGATCGATGACTTCAATCTTCTTTTAGAAAAGCACAGACTCGAGCCTGACCTCTCCGAGGAGGATAGCATACAGTCAGACGTACCGCAGGAGAAAGAACCAACGCGGACATCTACAAAGCGCGCTCTTTTTCAAGCATTGCTTGTTTCGACTTTTGCCTGCGTCGTGATCATCATGTCTCTTAGACTGCCTGCCTTTTTTCAAAAGGAGCTCTATTCGAATTTGGACAATGGAGCAAAGCCTTCAAACAAACAGAAAATGAAGAGCAAGGAAACAGATATTAATGAAGATAGCTTCGAACACGGGGCAGGAATAGAATCATGGGAACCGAGAGTTAAGGATGCAGTGGCACGAGTTGCTGATCACGTCGAGCGCAATGTGCACAGCGCCCGATCTTGTATCTCACGTGGAAAGGCTCTATCAGAGGTAGACGAAGCAGAAGGCGCGATCCGCGAGCTCAATAAAGGTTTGAGCGCAAGACCGGATCTATGGACAGTAAAAATCTCGGATTGTCTTGTGAAAAGTTATGTTGCTTCGGGCCGATTGGACCACGCTCTTTCTGAGATAAACAGAGGTCTTGGCGTTTCGCAAACTGTGGAGCGCTATCGAAAAAGAGGCGAAATCCAGCAAGAATTGCTCATGTTCGAAGAAGCCCTGATAAGTTTTGACAATGCTCTGAGACTGGCTCCCAATGACTATTGGACGTATTATCATCGGGGAGGTTGCTATGGTGCTTTGAGGCACTACGATAAGGCATTGGAGGATTTTTCGAGGTGCATTGTCTTGCAACCAGGTGTCCCTCAGGGATACGAAGCAAGGGCGAAAGTCTTTAGTCAAATCGGAAAAAAGGATCTGGCAGAACGCGACCTTGAAGAGTCTAGGAGATTGACTCATCGATAATCGAAAGTTTCACTGAAAAACTTCCCGGCGAAGACGAACTACATGATACGCACACATGTGTCTCTCTAACCAGCGCTTGCATAATTTGCGTTTATGTCCCGCATTAATAAGGCGACGTCATCTCCAGATGTTGCGGTTGTGCAGATTGATTCGAGTCTAGTGGAGGAGAACCCTGAGGGCGGTTATCGAAAACAGGTGGGAAGTGACTTTCTGAAGAGTCTGTTTTGGATGCGTTTTCCGACGGCTTCGGATTATCGTTAACCGATTGTTCCGGAGCCAACTTTGACTTGGCAATCTGCTCGTCCAGCAGTTCTGACCGATGTCCATGCTCTGTTGAGGAAGTTGAACTTCGGAACCGACTCCCTCTGACCCAACTCCAAGCGGAGGACTTTGATCTTTTGATTTAGGCTCTGGCTTCTGCTCATCAGGCTTTGGTTGAGATGGTTTTACGGTGGTAAGCTGTCTCAGATAATCGAAAGTTTCACGGAAAAGTTTTCCGGCGATTCCCTCTTCGCCTTCGTGGCGACGATCTTCAACATTCGACGAAAGTCGGTCGGATTCTGTGTAGCGCATAGTAACGTTCCTTTCAAAGGAGACGATAACAGCATAAAATCGCGACATCAGGATTACGTGACAAGCATAATGACACGCTTCGACTGGGGTTCCGTAGCTTTAAGTTAGGGTTAAGCGATAGTTTTGATAATCAGCGTGGTGCCATACAATGCATCTTGCTCTGATGGAGAGATGACGATAACCACGCTGTTATTCGATAGAACACCAGTATTCACGCGAGCGTCTTGAGAGAACGAGAGACCGGGCTGACTGAAAATTCTCAGAATCACCTGCTGTAACTGTTCATCGCTCTCGAAGGAAACATCGGTACTCTCGAAACCTGTGTGACTGCGAAGTACATGCACCTGCCGAGGTCCGTAAACATAGATATCTTTGACCGACGGGTCTCGAAGGAGCGGACCAAGCGGACCAAAACCAAAGATTTCGTCAAGTATTTTCTGTAGAAGAAAACCTCGCTCCATCATCGTGAGCGGCGAGTCATCGTTGTTTACGATTTCCCTGATAAATTGTCGAGTTTCAATTTCATCAAGATTTAGGTGATCGCTCTGCCGAATTTTAGCTAGGAGAACCTTCGCTCGCTCATTAATCGAATCAAAGTTAACGGAACAATTTTGAACCGGCTTAGGCTGCCTGAGCACACGGGGTTTGGGGAAATTCGATTCCGTTGTTCTCGACGATTCTTCGGGTAACTCTGACTGACAATAGCGGCAGCGAGTTGCCTCCTTTCTCACCATTTCAGCGCAGCCAGGGCACGCCCGGAAATATACAGAAGAAAGTCCGTGTTGACAGAAACGGCAAAGGATCGCGTCAGTCTCAATTATCTCAGCGCAATTCGGGCAGCGATTTGACTCCGGTTGGAAGGCTAGAGTGGGCATATGCATCACCTCTCGACATAGTAAACATTATAGCCTGCTCAACGCCAGTCCAGCGCCCCTCCTGAATCAGCCTACTATGAGGTCGTCGAGATCGTCGACTGTTTGTTTAACACTAACCTCAAGCGTGGGCTGTTTATCAACATCAAATGCGGTAGCCTCGCTGCCATCTGCGACAACGAGTTCGGGGGACTTTTCCTTAAGTTCGTTGCTCTCCATACCGGATATATTCCCCAAATGCCGATCGGGGAACCAACGCATCCAGTATCAATAGAGATGAACCAGGAACGACTAAAGCGTTGCAACTCCAGCCGTTAGTAGTTGTCTTTGGGCAACCACATTCTCTACTTCAGAAACTGGGAGGAACTGTCCTTCTTCAAGACTGTAGCTGAACACTTCGCCGGTCTGGATCTTGTAGGTCCAACCGTGAATGTGGACATTGCCACTGAGCAGACGAGATGCCACCATGGGCAGTGTCCTCAAATTCTCGATCTGCGCGAGCACATTCTCCTGGATCGCAACATTGAGTTTCTCTTCTTCATCGAGGTCCGAGTAATTATCTTCGATAATCTGTCTGGTAGCTTCCGCGTGGCTTAGCCAGCTTCTAACGGAGGGAAGCTTATTCAGACTTGATGGATTGAGAAGCGCCTTAATCGCACCACAAGCTGAGTGACCACAGATGATGAGATCCCTCACGCCAAGTACAGCAACCGCAAATTCGATTGTCGCAGCTTCACCACCGCCACACCCATGAGCTGGAATGATGTTTCCGGCGTTGCGCAAGATAAACAGATCTCCGGGTTCCGTATTCGTGAGCAGATTAGGATTGATACGTGAATCCGAGCAGGTTATGAATAAGGCATCTGGATTCTGACCCGTCGCCAGGCGCTCAAACAGTTCTTTCCGTGACTCGAACATATTTGACTGGAAGTGATGTAGTCCCGAGATCAGTTTTCTCATTTTCGCTCCTCTTCAATTCCACAGCTTGCACGCAGGCACAATGCTGCGGAATCAGGCATCCTTAGCCCTTCCGATATCAACAAGGATCATACACGATTCTTCCGAAGAGTGATTGTACTCCGCAGCCTGAGAGAGCCAGAGGCGATCCTATTTATATGGCTGTTCAAACGAAATCAGAAACTGAGCGCAACACTGGACAACAACCAGGTTAAGCGAGCTCTAGCCCAACTTTATGAGGGGCACCGGTGACAGCGCTCAATTTCTTGACAAACGCACGCGTTCTTTCTCTGCTGCTCGAACTTTCATCGATGCACTTCGTGACTTTGTACTTCCTCTCACGGGTCGTGAAGCAAACAGAGAAAATTCCGTTTTCAATGTATGTTATTTGCGAGAGAGGAATTTCTTCTGTTCCGAGTAACGAACGGATCAAAAGCTTGCTTGAATCTATCGAAGCACTGTAGGGCATTAACAGAGTTACGCCCATATAAATCCACAAGCCCGCGCAGATAAACATTCCGAAGACGGTTTTGACGTAATGACCATTGACTTGTGCTTCGCCTAAAGTCGAATAAAGGAAAGGCACAACGCCTGCAAGTACTATCCAGAGACAGCACAGTGCCAACACTTTAAAAGTTGACGGACCCATCTGAGAGTCTGTTTTTTCACGTTCGCGTGGAGAGCAAGAAGCTAGATGAGCATCTCTTATACCAGTCGAGACCCAGGCGACCACTGCAATTACTAACGATGAGACGGCCACAATGCCAACCACACCTAGAAGACCCTGCGCCTGGTCGATCGTGCCCAACGCTGGCGATGCCAGGCAGAGCAAGACTGCAAGCATTAGCTTAAAACCACCCGAGAGCGCGAACAACACAGGGTTCTTCTTGAACAAGGTAGTTCCAGTACGATCGCGGATCTCGCCATTCCAAGCCTCATGAAGAGCAAACATCAATAACAAATAGCCAAAACCGTGAACCACGATCATGTTATCGAATTTCATGTAGAAACCTCCCTCGAGCCGGCACCGGCAGGAGTAGCGGAAGAGTAAATAAAAGCGCAGACGCGAAGCCTTTCAATGATTATATTGCCTCGCTTGACAAACTGTTTCAGTTCTTTAGCTCGGATTAATAATTAGGCTAACGCGCCACAGGCTACTCTTTGGACGCCAGAACTGCTGGGAACTCACCGCTGGGAACTCTTCACCAGCAAAAACAGACTCCTTTGTTTGAACTGCACCAGATGCGGTGATACAGAGTGACCCAAAACGCTTAACTTACAGAAGTGTTTCACAGCAACCAGAAGATTTGCCACTAAATACGGTATCAATCGCTGACTTCGGCAATCCATTCCTTTCACCTCGATCCGGCAAAACCGTTTTCCGCATTGGGGAAACTATCGTTCAGTTCTTGAAGAAAGTCTTGCAAATCACGGCTAACCGAGATAAGCGTTGTAAGATCTGGACCTCTAATATAGGAGCAGGACCATGACACCAGTCGACTCGGTTAGCAAGAAATTCGCCCCCGTGGAATCCAGTTACCCCATCGATAACCTCAAGTTGCTTGAGTGGGTTACCGAGGCTGCGGCACTCTGCCAACCTGATCGCGTTTACTGGTGTGACGGTAGCGACGAAGAATACAACCGCCTTTGCCAGGAAATGGTTGATGCTGGCACTTTTATCCGTTTAAACCCAGAAAAGCGCCCCAACAGCTATCTGGCTCGCTCTGCGCCTTCCGACGTCGCTCGTGTTGAGGACCGCACATTTGTCTGCACGAAAAACAAAGAAGACTCCGGTCCGAACAACAACTGGATGGAGCCGGAAACCGCCAAAATCATTTTGAAGGACTTCTTCAAAGGCTCGATGCGCGGTCGCACAATGTACGTAGTGCCGTTCAGCATGGGACCGCTGGGCTCGCCGCTCGCTCAAATCGGCGTTGAGATCACCGACTCGCCGTATGTTGTTGTCAACATGAAACACATGACGCGCATGGGCAAGAAGGTTGTTGAAATCTTGGGTAGCGACGGCGCGTTCGTCCCTTGCATGCACAGCGTCGGACATCCACTGGACCCGGGCGAGAAAGACGATGCCTGGCCGTGTAATCCGGAGCACAAATACATCTGCCACTTCCCGGAAACAAAAGAGATCTGGTCCTATGGCTCCGGATACGGCGGCAATGCGCTTCTCGGCAAGAAATGTCTGGCTTTGAGAATTGCCTCCTCGCTCGGAAGAAAAGAAGGATGGCTCGCAGAGCACATGCTCATTCTTGGAGTGAAATCACCTACCGGCGAAAAATGTTACGTAGCCGCAGCCTTCCCGAGCGCTTGCGGGAAGACGAACTTCGCGATGCTTATACCGCCAAACAGTTTTAAAGGATGGGAAGTCACCACCGTCGGTGATGATATTGCCTGGATCAGACCTGGCAAAGATGGCAAGTTCTATGCCATCAACCCTGAAGCTGGTTTCTTCGGCGTGGCGCCTGGCACATCAGCGAAAACCAATCCGAATGCAATCAAAACACTCGACAAAAATTGCATCTTCACGAACGTCGCGCTCACGCCTGACGGTGACGTCTGGTGGGAAGGTCTGACAGACCAGGCGCCGTCAGAGTTGATCGATTGGCAAGGACGAAACTGGACTCCGGACTGCGGTCGCAAAGCGGCGCACCCGAACAGCCGATTCACAGTCCCCATCGACCAGTGCCCATCGCTTGACGATCAGTGGGACAACCTGGAAGGAGTGCCGATCAGCGCCTTCGTATTCGGCGGACGCCGTCCGTCTGTCATTCCGCTGGCGTTCCAATCAATCAACTGGGACTTCGGCGTGTACATGGCCGCGACAATGGGTTCGGAAACGACCGCTGCTGCAGTCGGCAAAGTCGGCGAAGTGAGACGCGACCCGATGGCGATGCTGCCCTTCTGCGGCTATCACATGGGCGATTACTTCGACCACTGGCTGCGAATGGGACATATGGTTCAAAACCCACCGCGCGTTTTCTGCGTAAATTGGTTCCGCACCGATCACGATGGCAAGATTATTTGGCCAGGATTCGGCGAGAACATGCGCGTTCTCAAGTGGATCTCAGATCGCGTACACGGCAAAGCGGGAGCAGCACAGACGTTCCTCGGCTTCATGCCACGCCACAAAGACATCGACTGGACCGGAATCAAAGATTTCAATGCAGAGCAATTCGACGTGCTGATGCACATCGACAAAGAACTTTGGCATCGAGAGCTTGAATCTCACGACGAACTGTTCAATCGCTTGAAAGAAAGAATGCCAAGAGAATTGATGTTGATTAGAGAGATGCTCAATTTGAGTCTCGTTCGCGACATGAGTGACCAGTAGGCATCTCAAATTGAATCGCTCAGACCTCATTACCGGCTCAATCACGCGGCTTGCAACTGGCACCTGCACCACGAGTGGTGTCAAAGCGCAATGCCGCGTGATGAGGGTTCGGCGACAGAATGACAATTACGTCCGAAATCTTCTGTTGAGAGAGTCACGCGATACGTTTTCATATGGAACTATTTTCGCAACTAGCAGCTATACTTTTGACGAAGTATCGATGCCGTGAAGTATTTGGCGTCATTTGGAGGGACTGAGTGTGTCTAACGAAACACTGACGATTACTGACAATCGTACCGGACGAAAGTACGATATTCCGATTACTGACAACACTATCCGAGCGAATGACCTCAGACAAATAAAAACCGCCGACGACGATTTCGGTTTAATGACCTACGATCCGTCCTTCATGAGCACTGCTGCGTGCCGCAGCTCCATCACCTATATTGACGGCGACCGAGGAATTCTCCGCTATCGAGGTTATCCAATCGAGCAACTGGCTGAAAAGTCGACTTTCCTCGAAGTTGCTTATCTGCTCAACAACGGCGAGTTGCCGGACCAGGACCAGCTCAAAGAGTGGGCTGATGTGATCAAGTACCACACCTATGTGCATACGAACATCACAAAGTTTCTCGAAGGTTTCCGATACGACGCTCACCCGATGGGCATGTTGCTCGGTGCTGTCAGCGCCCTTTCGACGTTCTACCCGGACGCGAAGAATATAACCGATCCGGAAAATCGCTATCTGCAACGCGTGCGTCTCCTCGCCAAAGCTCCCACAATTGCAGCCTTTGCGTTCCGCCATTCACGCGGACTTCCGTTCGTGTTCCCGGACAACGATCTTGACTACGTCGGCAATTTCGTAAACATGACATTCAGCATCGGCGGCCAACACAAACCCAATAAGGTATTGCAGCGCGCCCTCGAAACTCTTCTCATCTTGCATGCCGACCATGAGCAGAATTGCTCAACAAGCGCGGTTCGCGGCGTAGGTTCTTCACGCGTAGATCTGTTCTCCGCTGTTTCAGCCGGCATTGCCGCCCTCTATGGGCCTTTACACGGCGGAGCAAACGAAGCAGTAATCAAAATGCTCGATGAAATTGGCTCGAAGAAAAACATTCCAGACTTCATCAAAGATGTTAAGGATGGGAAGAGACGCCTCATGGGCTTCGGACATAGAGTCTACAAATCGTACGACCCCAGAGCGAAATTGATCAAACAAGTTGCATACGAAGTGTTCGATCAAACCGGTCTCAATCCGAAGTTGGAAATTGCACTCGAGTTGGAAAAAATTGCGCTTGAAGATGACTACTTCATCTCACGCAAACTTTATCCGAACGTCGATTTCTACTCGGGATTGATCTATCAAGCGATGGGATATCCGACCGATTACTTTACAGTGCTGTTCGCTCTGGGCCGCATGCCAGGCTGGTTAGCGCAATGGGAAGAGATGGTGCTCGACGAGAGCCAGAAGATTGCGCGCCCCAGACAGATCTACACAGGTCCGGAAGAGCGCCCATATGTTCCGATGGAAAAGCGCAAACCCGCTGTGACCGCGTAACTCTCGCTCGTTCTGACAACTGCAAAGGCGAAAAGATCATCCGTTGAGTTGATTTTTGGCTGGCTCGCGAAATCGAGAGCCAGCTGAACGTTTGTCGCATTCCTCCAGATACAAATCATCCGAAAGGATGAGAAAAACAATCCTATCGGTCGAGATATTTATTAGCCGTACATAGCAACATTTACCGAGTCTTCTTTATATGGAGAAGTCCGTACGCACACGAATGGAAAGTTGGCTTTCCATCAAATCTGTGGGGGATCTAACGGCAATGCCTGACACAAAAACTAAATCGAACTCCCGAAATTCCGTCAGCAAAGAGCGGCAGAAAGCACCATCTGCAATACCAGTAGATGCAGCCACAGATGCGAAGCATTTACAAGAAATTCCAATTTTGGGTTTTGATTACATCGAGTTTTATGTAGGTAATGCCAAGCAAGCCAGATACTATTACGAGCGTGGATTAGGTTTTGAAGTTGTTGGATATCGAGGTTTGGAGACCGGTGATCGCAGTCTCACGTCTTACGCTTTGCAGCAGAACAACGTCAAAATCGTCCTCACAAGCTCACTTAGCCCGAACCATGAGGTAGCGGAACACGTTAAGCGTCACGGAGATGGTGTTCGATCAATTGGTTTCACAGTTGCGAACGTTGTGGAGTGTTATGAACAGGCATGCGCGCGCGGCGCTCAATCGGTACAGCCACCGATTTCAGAGACGGATAAGTTTGGAACGTTTGTCTCCGCTTCTGTAAAAACCTATGGAGAAACCATTCATACATTTATCGATAGGAAAAACTATGGCGCAATGATTCGACCAGGCTACCAGCCGGTCAACTCGTGGGCTGGCGGCGTCGGCTTCGGAAATATCGATCACGTAGTCGGCAACGTCGAGAAAGACAAAATGATGGACTGGGTTTCTTTCTACGAAAGGATTTTCGGCTTCCACGTATTCCAGGGATTCAACGCGTCTGATATCAACACGCAATATTCGGCGCTGACATCACGGGTGATGGCAAATAAAGCAGGCACGATTAAAATGCCCATCAACGAGCCCGCTAGCGGTGAGCGCAAATCGCAGATTCAAGAGTATCTCGATTTTTATGAGGCACCCGGAGTCCAACACATCGCGGTCACCACGAATAACATAATTGCAACAGTGACAGAACTTCGCAAACGCGGAATAGAATTTCTTTCAGTGCCGCAAGCTTATTACGACACATTGACAGAGCGAGTCGGAACCATCGACGAAGATATCGATGCGCTGGCTAAACTCGGCATCCTCGTGGACCGAGAATCATCCGGCTATCTCTTGCAGATCTTCACTAAGCCAGTGGAAGATCGACCTACTCTGTTCTTCGAGATCATCCAGCGAAAAAGCGGCGCGTCCGGTTTTGGTCGCGGAAACTTCATGTCACTGTTCGAGTCGCTTGAACGCGAACAAGATCTGCGAGGAAATCTCTAATGCCAATTTATCAACGCTCCGGCAATGTCCCGGCGAAGAGACACGTTCAATTCAGAAATGGCACCGGCAAACTCTATCAGGAGGAAGTGTTCGGCAGTCGCGGTTTCGATGGTCGATACTCGATTCTCTACCATCTTTATCCTCCGACGGAAGTCCGAGAGCTCGAAGTGCTGAAGGCCAACGAACAGCCCAAACTCGTGCCTTCATCCGAAGGTTTTCGCCACCGTCACTTGCGACTTGGAGATGCCACTACATTTGGTGACGCAGTTTCAGGTCGCAGGGTTTGCCTCGTAAACAGCGATGTTTCAATCGGCATTTGCGCGCCGGAAGACGACATGGAATATTTCTATTGCAACGGCAATAGTGATGAACTTATCTTCGTGCAAGAAGGCGCAGGTGTTTTGCACACGCAGTTCGGCAATCTGCCCTACAGAGAGGGCGATTATATCGTCGTCCCCAAAGGCACCATTTATAAGATGACGAGTGCAACACCAAAAGCAGATCTGTTCCTGGTGATTGAAACACCGGGTAATCTGGAGCTTCCCCGACGCTATCTCAACGAGTATGGTCAACTGCTTGAACACTCGCCCTTCTACTCGCGCGATCTATTGATTCCCGAAGCCACGACACCAGAGGATAAGCGGGGCGACTTCGAAGTGCGCGTGAAAACAAGAAGTCATCTCATGTCTTATCATCTCGGTCATCATCCATTCGACGTCGTCGGCTGGGATGGATATTTATATCCGTTCATTTTCAACATTTTTGATTTTGAGCCAATCACTGGTCGCATACATATGCCACCACCCGTGCACCAGACATTCGCCGGACAAAACTTCGTCGTTTGCTCATTCGTTCCGCGGCTTGTAGACTACCATCCCGACGCAATCCCGGCACCCTACAATCATAGTAATTTGCAAAGCGACGAAGTGCTCTTCTACGTAAGCGGCAACTTTATGAGCAGGAAGGGAATCAATGAAGGTTCAATGACATTTCACCCTGCTGGTATACCGCACGGTCCGCAACCCGATGCAATGCAGGAAAGCATCGGTATGACCAGAACAACGGAAACAGCAGTGATGATCGATACTTTCCAGCCGCTGAATGTCACAATGGATGCTCTCGATTTCGACGATAAAAAATACTCGCTAAGTTGGGGCGCTACCAGTGATGTGCCCTCTAAAATGGGAGCTTAAGTAAAATCCGCACTCTCCCGAAGAAGGTGCGGATTTAAACTTTGACTATTCGAAAAATCTTATGCTGCGAGGTAGTCTTCGAACTCCTCACGGCTAGCAGCTTTCTTCAGCTTACGCATCGCGAGGCAGGAAATCTTACCAACTTGGTCGCGCGTCAATCCGAGCGCTTCGGAGATTTCACGAAGGCTAGCTTCTTCGCCGTTATCCATGCCGAATCTCATTCTGATCACTTTGCGTTCGCGCTCGTTCAAGCATGAAAGCAAGGTCGAGATTTGGGAGCTGAAGTACGGAGCGTCAGCTTGGTCGATTGGAGTGGTGGCGTCTTCATCGACGATAGTTTCGCCGAGTGAGCAACCATCATCTTCAGTCATCGAAACCTTTTGATCGAGTGACATGCAGGTTTGCGATGCATTCAATGCTTTTTCTATTTTCTCGACTGTTTCCTCGAGTTCCATCGCGATTTCTTCAACGGTTGCTTGTCTGCCCAATTTCACAGCCAGAGAGCTTCTTACGCGGCGGATCTTGGTCATTAATTCGTTTAAGTGAACGGGTAATCTGACGATGCGCGATTTATTCGAGAGCGCGCGAGTGATTGCCTCTCTCACCCACCATGCGGCGTAGGTAGAGAATCTGTGACCCATCTTGATATCGAATTTGTTGACTGCGGACATGAGCCCGATACTACCTTCTTGCATGAGGTCGCTGAGCGGAATGCCGCGGTCTTCGTACTTTTTCGCGATCGAAGCGACCAGTTTCATGTTAGCCATGGTCAGTTCGTTGCGGGCACGGAGGTCGCCCTTCTTGGCGCGGATGACCAGCTCTCTTTCTTCGTCCGCTGTGAGTGTTTTACCGGTGAACTCTTGGTTGCTGCCGGATTGACGTTTTGTAGAACGAATCTTGGTTACACGGTTGTCGCCATCTTGGTGACTACGGAATTGAACTACATTGTCAGATTCATCTTCGAAACTTTCCAGGTTATCTTCGAACATGTTGATTAGCGCTGACATCTTTCCTCTCCTAATTATTTCCAAGTTGAATCAGGCAAATGGATACGCCCATTTGGCTTATTGATTCGTTTTTTGACTGTCCCCTCGGCGCGGTTCGTTTCAACCGCCGATGTATTCAATATACACAATCAGTAGAACAAAATCAACACCTCGGCAGATTAAATCGTACAATTTGTTCTACAAAGCCACCCAAAACCGCCCATTTTACGCAAAATGCTCCAAATCTGTCGATTATAAACCTCACCCTCCAGTCTACACACGAGACTAAAAGCGACTGCACACTGTCGACTAAAATCGACTATCCTGCCAATACTTATAAGAGTCCCGGCAATACTAATAAGAGTCCTGGCAATTCCTTATAGTCCGGGTACTCTAGATAGTCTGGATAGTCTAGATAGTCTGGATAGTCTGGACAGTTCAGCTCAGTTCAGCCGGTGCTACATAGTTGCATATAGAAGGTACGGCAGTTTATTTGCAAGCGAGGCGAAAGATGGCGAGAGCGATGTGGTCTGGAGTTGTAAGTTTCGGGATGGTGACTATTCCGGTAAAGCTGCACTCAGCAACGGAGAGTCATAACGTTTCATTTCACCTCCTGCACGAGAAATGCGATACGCGCATAAAGGAACAAAGATGGTGCCCGCACTGTGACGAGCAAGTGGACTGGGAGGATGTGGTCAAAGGCTTTGAGTACAGCAAAGGGAAGTACGTCGAACTCACTTCCGAGGATTTTGAAAAGCTCCCCCTGCCCAGCAAGCACACGATTGACGTCGCGTCCTTCGTGGCTCTGGAAAAAGTCGATCCTATATATTACGACTCAACATATTACATTTCAGTGGACTCAGCCGCTCAGAAGCCTTACAAACTCTTGATCGACGTAATGGAAAAACAGCAGGTCGTCGGCATTGCTACAATCACTTTTCGCAACAAAGAACGGCTCTGCGCCTTGCGTCCCATGGACGGCAAGCTTGCGCTGCAGACCCTCCTGTACGAAGATGAATTGCGGGAAAATCCAGCAAAAAAACCGACATCCGTAAAAGTTTCAGCTCAAGAAAAAAAGATGGCGGAGACTCTCATAAATGCACTTACCGAGAAGGAATTTGAGCCTTCGAAATTCAAGGACAAGTATCAGAGCGCGCTTAAGAAACTTATCCAGGCGAAACTGAAGGGCAAGGAATTGAAGGAAATTAAACAGAGCGAACCGACGAACGTAACCGATCTGATGGAGGCGCTACGTGCCAGCCTCGAGAGCGCGAGCAAGGGCGGTAAGAAATCCGCTGCGAAGAGCACGACAAAACGGAAAGCTACAACTAAGTCGGCGGCAAAGACTTCGAAGTCCGCGAAGGTTCGCAAGAGCAAGAGCGGATCGAAGCGCGGTACGCGCAAAACAAAAGCAGCATAGCTACCAACAGCCCGGTAATCGCGCCATCAAAGGTATCTCGCAGCGCAACTAATTTCTAAGTATCTTCATTGAGAGGCAACGTCACAACGTTCACGTAAAACGATTTGATACTTTTCGCGACTTCTAAGAATTTCTCGAACTCAACCGGTTTGGTGATGAATGAACTCGCGTACAACCTGTAAGCAGTCATAATGTCGCGTTCGTCCTCAGACGTAGTCAAAATAACAACAGGGATGGACTTCAGATCCGGATCTTTCTTTATCTCTGCAAGAACCTCAAGACCGTCCTTTTTCGGCATGTTTAGATCAAGCAGGATCACATCCGGTCTCTGCACATCCGCGTATTGACCCTCTTTCCGAAGGTAGGCGATAGCTTCCACACCGTCTTTAACGATTGTCAACTCGTTAACTAATCTTCCATTCTTAAATGCCAGTCTTGCCAGTTCGGCGTCGGACGGACTGTCCTCAGCCATTAATATTCTTACCGGTCTCTGCTGCTCCGCCACTCGCTCGCTCCTGGTTGCGATTATTTGATATCTTAATAAATTATGGTACTACAGCCGGTGCTAGTGGAATAGTAAATTCAGATCGCAGTGTCTGAATAATTTTCGCACCCTTTACCAGTATTTTAAACCGCCACATAAACGGCGCCAATAAAATCTTATTTTCTGAACACTCTGCTAAATGGGATTAGCGGAACAGTTCTCTCGCGATTTCAGTTACGGTCTGAATTCTCCTCAGACACTTCGCAGACGATACGTGGTATGGTCGTTACTCGCAGCAAGGCTATCCAGAGGAAACCCGACCATGACTGAATCCGTATCGAGACGCAAACGGGAACTCCAATTTCCCGATCCGAATTTCCGTGAAAAGATTAAAAACAGCTTCGCCGTACAGGGGTTCATGCAGGCTCACAATGGAGAACTTGTTTCCGTAGAGCCAGGATTCGTTGAAGTTCACATACCATTCGGTAAGGCGTTGGCTCAACAACACGGATTTTTCCACGGCGGCATCATTGCGACTGCAGCTGACTCAGCTTCCGGTTTTGCGTCGTACACAGTCACCGAGCCAGATGAGGAGTGTCTCTCCGCAGAATTCAAAATTAACTTTCTAAGTCCAGGCAAGGGCGAAAAGCTTATCTCACGCGGTCGAGTCATTAGAGCGGGTAGAACTCTGATCATCACAGAAGCGTCGGTCTCCGTTCTACGCGATGGCGAGGAGATTGAGTGCGCGCTTATGTTGCATACTCTTTCGCGCACGAAACAAGTACGGAGCATTTCAAAAATCGAGTAGCTTTGACACCACTTGCAGTACCATCGTTTAATTGTGCTCATGAGCCGGTGCCGCTTACCTCCGCGAAAGCGCAAGCTTCCTTGACAATATACAAGTCGACAGAAGAATCGTTTAATCGCTTTTTTGCAGACTACATATGCAGGGTTATTACTCGATCGTACTGCGCAACCTGATATATACTGGCTTTTGACAGTAAATTTGCGATGCCACGTTTGAACAAGTCCGTCAACATTGTTTTAGTCGAAGACGACGCGTCATTCTGCACCGCGGTAAAGGCGGCTCTGTCCCAATATAGTGAGTATGCGATCAACAGCACATCGAGCCTATCGGAGGCTTTGCGGTTGATTGTTGAACTCAACTCGGCACATAGAGAGCCCAGTAGCAATGTAGTCGTTTTGCTGGATTTAAATTTGCCGGATAGTAGCGGACTCTCGACATTCACTACGTTGAAGGAGCACTGTGCAGGTGTCCCTGTTATCATTCTCAGTGGGAGAGACGACGAGAAGCTCGCGCTGCAGGCCATCGAACTTGGTGTTCAAGACTATTTAGTAAAAGGCGATATCACAAGTCGTGATCTTGCGCGTTCCATCACTTACGCAATGGAAAGGTCAAAGCTGTTAGCGGATCGAGAAGATTTTATAGCTACCCTAACTCACGACTTGAAAGGTCCACTGTTCGGAGCTAATAGAATTCTGGCTCTGGTCGCGGACGGGAAGTTTGGACCAATCCAAGATGACCAGAAGGAACTACTGAGCAGATTACAGCTAAGCAATGTTCGTTTGCTGGAGATGATAACAAACTTGCTAGAAGTGTATCGCTTTGAGAATAACCCGGGTTCATTAGAATTATCCAGAGTACGCCTCTTAGAAATTGCCAGAGCCTGTGTCGACGATCAAATTCCAATCGCGGAAGACAAGGATATTGAGCTTGTTCTGGATGCTGAACCTGCATCAAGTTATCTGGTGAATGCAGAAGCTTTTTCGATTGCGCGAGTGATACGAAATCTGCTCGATAATGCAATCAAATATACGCCGAGACATGGAACAGTTTCACTTCAGTTGAGAGAGAGCAACGGCACCGTGTTAGTAGAAATAAGTGATACCGGTCCTGGTGTCGTTGAAGCGGACCAACCGTTTCTCTTTCGCAGATTTTTTAGGGGCACCTCAGGTCTCAGATATTCTAGAAGCACCGGTCTCGGTCTTTATTTATGCAAGCAAATTATGCAAAATCACGCAGGTAATGTCTCGTACCGTTCTAATCCCGCTGGTGGCAGTATCTTTACCCTGGAGCTTCCTTCGGCATAACACAGAAAACGCGCGCGGTGAAAGCACCAGGAAACATACAACCTTTCAAGATGAATAGCTGAGACTCAAGGAACGTATTTTAATCTTTCTTGCAGTATGTTTGGCATCAGACGAACAGGTGTGAGTGATGAGACTCACGACGAATGGAGCTCAGAACTTACCTAGAAGATAGTCCTTGACTAACCTTGCAGAGAATGGCTGTCTTCTGGAATAGCTACTTCTCTTGAGCATGGAGAAGTAATATGCTTCATTCAATACTCAACTTCTCGGGCGGCACTTGTGATCAGAGACCGTTTTCCGGTGCAATATGAAATCGCATACGAATAAACTACTGGACATATTCTTGCTCGCCATACTCGCAATCGGATCCGTCTGCGGATTGCGTGACTTAGACTAGGACAAATTTCCAGAAAGAAAAATCTATCTAAGCGCGGCTTCGCCATCCGGATGGGATGTAATCATCGAATGCTCCGGCGTTCTGGACGATGTGGTGTCCTTCTCTCACATTCAATTTATCCGCAAATCCTTTAACTCCACGCAGAATCACCATCTGTAGTGCGTGAAGTTCCACTCGATCACGATTAAACTCTTGCAGTCGTCATCATTGCGCCACCTGAAGGCTACATTGTTTCCGAGCAGTGTTGTCAGATCCGCTTAATCTGAAAGGAAGAGCAAATGTTGGAGCCATGCTGTGAATTTTCCAGGAATTTTCCTGCTCCAGGCTCTAGCTGAAATCATTGTTGGTATGTCATGGATGGCAACGTTCGCGCTTACCGCAAGAAGTAGACAAACAGGCGCTTGAGCAACACACCCAACCTTTGTTTATCAACAACAGATCGATTTCACCAACTTACAAAGAAAGAAAGAAAGAGAGAAGGAAGGAAGAACCATGAAAAAAATGAATTCAACACTCCATGGAATTCTAGACTACGCGGCCGTAGCTATGTGGGAGACAGTCCCGGCTGTAATGAAACTTTCTGCGCCCCATATCGCTTTTATGCGCGCGTTCGGAGGTGCATTTCTTGGAGTGAACCTGCTAACGAAATATCCACTTTCGATCAAAAAAGTAGTCCCATTTCCTGTTCATGGTGCGGTTGAAACGGGCTCGGCGTTGCTGTTTTTAGGACTCAGTTGCAATCCTTTGCTGAAGAAGCGAGAAAGGCTATTTTATCTAGCCAGCGGAGTACAACTTGGAGCAATGGTGCTGTTATCAAATTACAAGGACAAAGCGACCACGCTTGAGAAGCCTGGATTTGAAAAGGTTTCGGAAAACGCTGAGGCCGCGAAGGTGCATATTCCATCGCTAGAAACACAGCACGATCAACAAATTAGAGAAGAGCAAGAGGCAGTGCAAGGCGTAAAACAGGTGATGGAAACGATGGGAGGCGAGTCGAAAATTACAGACGACGAAACCGATGAAGGAATGCCGTATAGAAATGTGTCAGAGACGCAGAGCAGCTTCGCACCATAGTCGTGAGCAGTACCTCTGAACGGTAATGGCACTTACCTGAAGGTCTGTTTCACGGTCGCAGAATCAAATGCTACCCATAAGGTAAGAGCACGAGGAGACAATTTGATGCGTCACTTTTTTTTGATTGGAATTACTTTGGGCATCGTAAATACCGTAGCTTTATCCGGGTTTCCAGCCTTTGCTCAAGCGGCGACCACTTCGACCGCCTCAAACGAAGCTGCAGCAGAGCGAAGTAACAAAGACGATTCCGAGACATCAATGACTTCGGAATCGAAGCAGACGCAAGCAAATTCCTCAGAAGAAATGGACGAAACATCTGCGACGAAGGTAAGCGCCGATTCTCGTTCGGATGAGAAAGCGAACTCAAATGCTGATGATACCTTGAAGATAACGTCAGGCAAGAAATCGACAGCAAAAAACTTAGAAGGTCATGCTCATGAAGAGAAAGTGGAGCATGCGGCGAAAAAGCAAGAGAAAGCAGACCAGGCGATGGTCAATGCAGCAAATAAGATTGAAGGTGTTGAAATTGATCCTGATATCTTTAAGGCAGAGAAAAAAGGTTTTACGCTCGGCAAGCTCAACCCGACCAGATGGATATTCAAACCGATTACGGATATCGGCAAACAGGTTGTTCATCTAGAGAAGGAAATCATGCGCCTCCAGGCGCCTATTGCAAGTTTGCACAAGCCAATGGGCGAACTTCGCGACGACATGACCAAAGTAAAATCGGAAATGAATGCTCTTCAAACCGACATAAGCGGAGTCGGCGGTGCGATGGGAGACGTAGACGGAAGACTTGCGCGCATCGAAAGTCAGCTGGACAAGATGTACGAGCCGGTGGTCACTTTGAAAGACCCTGTTGTTGCCCTGAAGGAGCCGGTTGTAGGCGTCAACCAGGAGATGACGACTTTAAAATCCGATTTGAAAGATCTCAAGGATGTTGTCAGTTTGACCTCCACCTTAATACTCGTAGCGGTAGTCGCCGTCGGTCTCTTAGTGGTAGTTGGGTTGCCGCTTGGAACTGCTTTGGTTTGGAAACATAGAAGGGCAATCGTCAATAAGTTCGAAAAGAAGAAACTGACCAAGTCGACAGATCCAATTAAGGAATCCGAAACGTCAAAACAAGAAGCCCTGGGTGCGCGCCACTAAGTGTGGTGCGCCACTCGCGTAGAAACCCGTTGGGATGGTGCATTGGTAGTGAAGGCTTAGCACGATTCGCTGCTGATACACAATGCGAAATATTCACAGTGACACATAGGGGGTTGAACCATGAAGGCGACGACATGGCACGGGAAAAGGGACATCCGCGTTGAGGAGGTGCCCGAACCGAACATAGTTTTACCTACCGACGTAATTATCGAGGTTACAGCTTCGGCGATTTGTGGGTCAGACTTACATATTTACGACGGCTTAGTTCCTACGATGGAGAAGGGTGACATTCTAGGTCACGAATTTGTGGGCAAGGTAGTTGAAGTCGGCAGCGCTGTGCAACGGCTCAAGGTTGGAGACCGAATTGTCGTGCCGTTCACAATTGCTTGCGGAAATTGTGTTTTCTGCAAAGAGGGGAAGACAGCGCTTTGTATCGCAAGCAATCCTGAGTATGAGAAACAGAAAAAAATTATAGGATATCGCACCAGTGGATTGTTCGGATACTCTCACATGTACGGCGGTTATGCAGGCGGACAGGCACAAATGGCCCGCGTCCCGTTTGGCGATGTCGGCGGGCTAGTCGTTCCTGAAGAATTGTCCGACGAACAAATTCTCTTTTTGACCGATATCTTCCCGACAGGATATATGGCTGCAGAAAATTGCAACATACAGCCCGGTCAAACCGTAGCGATCTGGGGTTGTGGTCCGGTTGGGCAGTTCGCGATACGAAGTGCTTTCCTCCTCGGCGCGACACAGGTGATTGCGATCGATCGTTTTCCCGAACGTCTGGCAATGGCGCAAAGCGCAGGAGCTATTCCACTGGATTACACGCAAGTCAACATACTTGATGCGGTAAAGGATTTAACCGGCGGTCTAGGTCCGCATGCTTGCATCGATGCTGTGGGAATGGAAGCGCATGGAACAACAATTGACGCCAAGCTAGACCAGGTCATGCAAGCGGTTAAGTTGGAAACGGATCGTCCGCATGTTCTTCGAGAAATTTTTCAGGTGTGCAGAAATGGTGGAGTGGTCTCCGTCCCCGGAGTGTATGTAGGCATACTGCAAAACTTCCCTTTTGGCGTTGCCTTTGCAAAAGGTTTGAGTATTAAGATGGGTCAGACCCATGTTCATCCATACCTCGAGCCACTTTTGAAGCTGATTCAAGACGGTAAGATTGATCCAACGTTCGTGATCTCGCATCGAATTACAATGGACGAAATTCCTGACGCATATCAGACCTTCGTCAAGAAAGAAGATAACGCGATCAAATACGTAATCTCGCCGAATTCGAAAGCCGCCTAGACAACAGTTCGGCACGGTTAACACCATGAAGCACAGTAACTGACACTGAGTCGGCTTTTTCACGCATCGCCCTAATGAGAAAGCCAGGCGACGAAGTGCGAGCAATCGAAAGAGAATCAACGAATCTAAACATTCAACTAACACGATTCACCAACAGTCCAAACTTTTGGTACTCTTTGATCAGAGAGTCAAGTTCGCGCCGCATGGCGATCATCGTCGCGGATTTGATGTTATACAACAAACTTTCATCTAATAAAACAAAACGACATCTCAGCGGCTGGAGTTGTCCCAATATGCAAAATGTCTTTCGATAGACCGCGTCCGTGCGGTTGACGATTGCAGGTTGTTATCGCACCAATTAGCGACGACCTACTTGCAAACGTTAGTACGGCAGACCATTTTCTCGCGCGGCTATTTTTCGGAAGAATCTAATTGGGTATGAATCACAACTCAGTGCGAATCGAAGCGATGTATCGCGGACTATGCTTTTGATTTGCTTGATTGAGGGGACGTAATGGACTCTACAGAAACTTATCGACAATCACAAGCACTAAACACACTGCCGGCCGAGTGGGAATCGCTCGGTCTCATGATCCGAATTGTCTCTGCTCGATGGATGCTCGCGATAATTCATCAATTAGCCGGAGGAGCTAAACGGCCATCCTACTTTTACAAAATCTTTCCGAACCTGAGCGCAAAAACTTTGACCGTGCGATTGCGCGAACTGGAAGAATTCCAACTAGTCAGACGCGAAGCAATTTATCAGAAGAGATTAAAGGTGGAGTATGAGCTGACAGAAAAGGGTCAAGACCTTTTCGCCCTACTTCAATCTTTAGTCGAGTTCGGCAAGGAACTCAATTCGGATACAGGTTCAGAGCAGCTACAAGAGAGTGCAGCCATATCAGAAGAGAAGATTCAGTCCGAATCTAGCGCGCACAAATTCGATCAGACATCGGAGACATCCATTGACTCTTTTGATATTCCTGGATACAAAGGTCCAGAGCAATTAAATTAGTGGAGCGAAGGTGAGCCACTTACGAAATTGGCTGGTCGCGAACCTCAAAGATTGTCTGCAAATCAGCGATTTCCTATGCTACAAGAGATACAGTGAGATGGTTTGAATCGAAGAAAAGGGATGTGCTTTGACACATCCCTTTCTGCTTCCATTTCTGTTTCGGTGCGTCAAGGCGAATCACCAATCGCGTTTGAACTTACACACGCGAAAGTGTACGACTACATATTGGCATCATCAAAATTGTTTTCAGTAGCTTTGGATTCCGCCACGCCCCATGAGTAGCCAAATTCGACCATACCTTCTATTAGATAAATAAAATCGCGCCCCGTCGGAGTCAAGCTGTACTCGACGCGAGGCGGAATGACTTCAAATGATTCGCGATTCACCAGACCGCACTCCTCAAGCTCGCGAAGCCTCAGAGTCAGGGTCTTCGCGCTAATCCTCTCATGTGCTTTATTAATCTCAGAAGGGCGCTTCGGACCTGCGAGCAACTCATGGAGAATTGCCAGCATCCACCTGGAGGAGATAATTTTGATAATAGGGAACAACCCCTGCCACTTCGGAGGGATAGTGTCTCCGACTGCCGATTGTTTCAGAAAACCTTTTTCCGCTTCCATGTTTCTATAGTTTCGACTTCCAACCAGAAAAATATCATATTGAACTGTCGTAAATATACTGGCAGCAAAGTAAGTGTGAAAACTCAAACAGCTGCAAGAGATAGCTCTTATCGATCTTCGTTTTTACTCGCGTACAAAACACTTTTGCACAGTCCTTATTATCCGCAGCCACTACCTGCAGTGGCACTCAGCAATTTACTTTGTGCTGGAGACTCGTTAGAAGTGAACAAAGCGTCTTTGCAAAACATATTAAATAGCAGGTTTCTTTCTGACCACAGCCTGATTGATTTAGTGCGTCTATCAGAAAAAAAATATTGTAGACGCGTATCATCCTTTTGCGGCTTGAATAGTAACGAGGTCCGGACGAGAACTTGTTTGCGATCATCTTCTCAACAAACAGAAAAATCTCTGCCTCGAAATCGAAGCAGGAGCAATGTCGTGTGCCAGAGTAGGTTAGCCTTAAAAGGATTCGATGAGATTACAGATGAAAAACGGTCCCCTCTTGAGGGGACCGCATGACCTATCAGTCGGTGATTGAAGAACCTGAAGTTGGCGCTATGGCGAGGATGTGCCGTTTGCGCCGGCTGTTCCTTCCTGCCCGTCGCCTCCACCGGTCAAGCCACCAGTGCCTCCAGTACCACCATTGCCGCCGCTAACGTCAGCGGGATTGGTGAGGACATTGGATGTGAAGACCCCGCCACCGGCGCCTCCGTTGCCTCCATTTCCACCGTCACCGCCAATAACGGCGGGGTCGCCTCCCTCACCGCCGGTACCACCAGTGCCGCCATCGCCGCCAAAGGCACTCGCGAAGCTGGTTACTGTCACGGTAGCTTTGGTGCTCAGATTTACGCTACCTCCGTTGCCACCTGTGCCTCCGGCTCCACCAACGCCTCCAGTTCCACCGGTCCCCGTCGTCGCGTCCCCGGCTTGACCACCGGTGCCGCCTACACCTCCTGCGCCACCAGAAGCGTTGACGTTGGTAGCATTGATGTTGCCTTTGAATTTGGTGGCTGTTATCGAACCACCTACACCGCCACCACCACCAGTGCCGCCCAGAGCACCAGCGCCACCTGTTCCAGAGGTAGCATCACCGCCACGTCCTCCGGTATTACCGGAGCCGCCGAGACCTCCTTGAGCAGATACATCATTAGCATTCAACAGCGCGGCAGTGAACTTGACCACACCGCCAGCACCACCTACACCAGCTGAGCCACCCTTTGTAGCCGCTCCCCCGGCTCCAGTCGTGCCGGAGCCGCCATCACCGCCGACTCCACCTGTGCCACCTGAGCCGCCACCAGCAGTTACAATGTTGACATCAGTTGTACCTTTCTTGCTTGACAGAGTGATGGAACCACCTGCGCCACCGGTGGTACCGACTCCTGCATCGCCAGCAGCACCGCCTGTGACACCATCGCCGCCGTCGCCACCGGAGCTTCCAGTCGATGCGTCTCCGCCATTGGCGAGGAAAGAACCAGTCGAAGAGATTGCTCCCTTCTTTGTCACTAGGGAGATAGTTCCTCCGGCACCACCCGACACACTGTTGCTGCCGAGACCGCCGCTACCCCCGGTACCAGTGGAACTCGAACCACCATCGCCACCGGAAGCGAACGATGCGCTACCGCCGGCGACGTCGATACCTGTTATAGAGATGTTGTTGGCACTGCTAATTTGGACTGTGCCACCGCGAGCAGCAGCACCTTCTACTCCGGAAGCGCCGCCGGCTCCCCCGACACCACTGGCAGCATTTCCGCCAGAGCCACCATCGCCCGCATTCGAGCCTCCTCCGCCCTGGGCCAGGATATTAGCTATCGAGACATCAGGGCTGGTCTTTCCTTTCGTTGAGACGAAGACGAAACCACCCGCACCTTGCGCGCCGCTTCTTCCGCCAGAGCCACCATCGCCGCCATCACCTGTACCAATAGACACGGTTCCGCCGTTCCCGCCGTCACCACCTGATCCACCGCCGGCTCCGTAAGCGACGAGCAAATCAGCGGTAACGCTTGATCCGGAAATTGTAATCGTACCTGCAGAGGAAGCGTTTCCACCGTTACCTGCGTTGCCACCATTTCCGCCATTCTCGTCGCCGGAGCTGTCACCACCTGCGCCACCACTGCCACCATCGGCACCGCTAACAGCTCTCACGACTATAGCGCCGACGTCGACTTGTCCACCTGTGATAGTGACGCTACCACTCAAGGGACCAGCGGCGCCCTGTCCTCCGTCGCCTCCAGTCCCGCCGGTTCCTACCAGACTGGTACCGCCATTGCCTCCATTGCCCGCTCGAGGGGCACCGCTCAACGAAGTCGTAGACAACCCACCCGCTAGCTGAATGCTTGCGCCACCTATGGAGATTGTGCCGCCGTTGCCACTAGCCGCGGTATTACCGCCATCGCCACCCCTGGCGCCGGCAGCTGCATTGTTATTATCGCCACCATCGCCTCCGTCGCCTCCGTCACCGGAAAGTCCGCCGAAGGAGGAAATTGAAGTCAGAAGATCGCCGGTTATTGAGCCGGCTTTGGACGATGTCTGGAGCGAGACTGTCGAACCGCTTCCGCCAGCCCCTGCCGCGCCGCCGTTACCTCCGACACCAGGCGCACCGGCATTGTCCGTGGTCCCGCCCGTGCCACCGTCTCCTCCATCTCCGCCGAAGCCACCAAGCGATTGGATGGAGCTTCCGGTTGTGAGAGCGATGGTACCGCTATCAGTTTGCAATGTCACGCTTCTCGAAGAACCTGCCGCTCCACCGGATCCGGCTAAGCCTCCAGCGCCACCGGCACCGGATATCGAGCCGCCGCCACTTCCGGCATTACCACCGTTTCCGCCATCACCGCCTAAGGACTCGACACCATTGACAGTTATATTTCCCGTGCTCGACGTCTGCAAAAACACTATGCCACCAGCAGCACCGAGCCCTGCCAGACCACCGGCACCGCCAACACCACCATTACCAGTGGTGCCAGCTCCTCCGTCGCCGCCAGCGCCACCGTCTCCACCTTCGCCACCAGCAGTCCTGATGAGGTCACCGACAATCATGTTTCCGCCGTCGGAAACCAATGAAACTATGCCGCCCGCGGCTCCATTTCCGCCGGCGCCGCCAGCACCGCCGATGCCACCACCGGCTACCAGGTTCGCACCAGCGCTGCCATCACCAGCAGCTCCACCGTCCCCGCCCAGAGCACTTAACGGCCCGGCCAGACTAATATCACCGGCGGAGTTAAAGGAAATAGTACCTGCAAATCCACCGTTGCCGCCTGCGCCACCGGTGTTTCCTGCGCCTGTCGACACCGCACCGTCAAATCCATTCCCTCCGTCACCACCATCGGTGCTGATGCTGAAGCCGTTGGCTAGAGAAATTCCACCTGTCGTCGACTCTATCGAGATGGCACCACCGTTTCCACCAGCTCCACCTGCATCTCCATCCGCGACGCCGTCAACGCCGTCGCTGCCTTCCGCTTTTATATCACCATCCATCACGAGGCTGCCGGCAGTGATAAAAATAGAACCGGAATTCTGCCCCGGCGCATCGCCACTGGCGTCGGTGTCAGCGCCGCCGGTTCCAGTATGAGCGGCCCCGGCCGTGCCGATCTGAATATCACCACCTCTTGCAGTCAGTTCACCGCTGTCAATCCCACCCGTGGAAAGCTTCTTGCTGAACTTGACACTGCCTGTTCCAACTCCGGCTGTGTCGAAAGTAACCTTCAAATTGGATTGAGTGTTGACCAGGGATATAAAGCCGGCAGCACCACTGCCACCTGACGCGGACACTTCCGGAGCGATAATGCCCGTAGTATTCTGTGCACCGGCGACGATAGAAACAACACCATTGTCGCCTGTACCGGCACCATCCGCCTTCACGGACTTGACGTCGACGACGCCCTTGTCACCATCCTTGTTGGCGAGAGCTATTATAGTGACGTTTCCGGCGTTGCCATTTGCGTTACCGCTAGCATCGACAGAGGTATCGGAGAGCAATACGCTTCCACCGGTGGTCGATGCTTTGCCGACAGTCACGAACCCTTGTGTGATCTGCCCACCCGGAACAGTGGCTGTAGATTGCGCTTCGGCTCCCCCGCCTGGTTTGAGCTGGGCGCCGGCAATGATAGTGATATCAAAGGCATCATCACCGGTGTTGCGAGAACTTATGCTTATGGTATTGCCACCGTCTGTGATATCACCGCTGGCCAAAATCGCAATCGCTTCATCGAACTGCAGGTTCCCTGTAATCGTAATGTCGCCCGCGTTGTTGAAGAACGTTGGATCGCCGGATATCACGCTTTGCCCAATTATCAGGTTATCGGTTGAGGCCCCAATATGAGCAACCCCCGCGGAAACTTTCAGCTCGCCTGTCAGATCGCCGACGATACCGTCAGCACTTCCGGCTCCAGCATTGACTATAAGTTTGTTAGAGTAGTAGTCACCGCCGCTGAGAAGAACTCCCTCGGATTCACCAAAATTGTTGTTACCGATCGTGATATCGCCATTGGTGGCAGAGAACGTCCCACCTTGACCATTTATAGCAACAAGTCTTGCAGCGCTTGACGCTTGCAATTGGTCAGCGATGTTTATGTTACCTGCCGTTGCACTCATCAAACCGTTATTGATGATGGTGGCACTCTGTAAACTCAGGTTGTTTCCAGCGGTGATTGCCGGCGCGCTACCGTTTTCACTGACGTTGAAAATCGTGCCGCCGGCGGTCAGGTTTACATTGCCGGCGCCGGTAATTATCCCGCTGTTTACAATATCCGTGACAGAGTTCAAGTTTAAGTCGAGCGGATTTGTGCCTGTAGCTATCGAACCCGTAGCGGAGTTGCGGATGTGATTTGCGTTGATCGTTGCAGCAAGAACTGCAGGATCGCTTGCATTCACTATCAGATTCCCAGCGTTTCTGAGATTACCGCTGACATTAAGGGTCTGCGCGGAAGTAAAATCTCCCGTCACGGTAACATTTTTAGGGATGTAGAGGCTGCTCAGGTCTTGAACCGACCCAGCATCCAGGCTCAAACTGCCACCACTAGCGCTACCATTTCTCGCTAGCTTTAGAGTTTGTCCACCCTCCTGCATGACTTGATACACAGCGGCCAGTTCTGCCGCAGTGAGAGTAGAACCGTTCTCAATCTTGACGTTCTGACCACCACGACTAATTGTGACGTTACCTGTCAGATTCGAAATAGAGTACGTGTCACGACGTGACCTCAAATTTAAATCAGTTGGAAACTTGGATAAATCGACGGACATTATGCGTCGAGAAGCGCGGTCTGCGGCTTGATTGGCTTGTAATGCGTTGATTGTACGTGCGGTATCAAACTGCATTCGGTTTTCCATGCGGAGAATCCGGGCTTCGTGCCGAGAAGCCTTATCGCTCATTTGCAAAACGCGGTCGCTCCGGTCGCGAACTTGTCTATCGCTGTTGAATGCTCTGCGAGTTGCGCCTTGTATAGCGCTCTCGAAGGACTGATTATGGGGAGACGCAAGAGATGCCTGGGCGGAAAGCGCCAGAGCAGCCAGAATTGCCAAGGCGCCAGCACCCTTCTTGTACTTTTTCATTTCAATTTCCTCGATAGAAAAGTTCGCTTGGCTCAAAGTACCTCCGCAGTCAGCCCTACGGAGGAGCGACAAAGTCGTGGTTCGAACCAAGAAGTCGATTCGCCTGGTAGCTTACTACATAAAACATTTGACTGATCGCAGAGACAATAGGTTGGCTAGGTTTTATCCTAGGACGAAGGTTTCACGAACCCTTAACAACCGGAAATCTTCGAGCCCGGATTTCAAGGGAGACGCAGACGGAGAGTCCTCTGGCTCCGTTTCCTTATCCCAAGGTCATCTCGGGCTAAGGGGTCACGGTTCCATTGGCGCCATCACTACCGACCGTTCCGTCCAGTCCATCCGGGTTTCCGATCCCGCCTACACCAAGTGCCCCACCAAGACCACCGCTGGCTTCAACCAAACCGCCGAGCGAATTAGTAGAGGTAATGTTGCCGCCGTTTCCGCCGTTGCCACCGTTACCACCATCGCCCGCCGCCGCTGAACCGGATGCGACACCGCCATCACCACCTGTGCCGCCGGTGCCGCCATCGCCACCCGAAGCCGTCGCGGATCCGCTCACAGTTACGACTGTTTTGCTTCCGAGTTTTAGAGAGCCAGCATTTCCTCCCAGCCCTCCGGTAGCTCCAGCCGTGCCTTCTGATGGTGCACCACCGGCGTTGCCGCCGTTGCCTCCTGCACCTCCGGCGCCACCAGCGCCGCCGTCAGTTACGATGTTGAAAATCGTGATATCACCCTTAAACTTGTCCGCGGTTATTGTCCCGCCGGCTCCACCAGTGCCTCCCTGTGCAGAAGCTCCCGCCTGACCAGCATTGTGATTATTGGAAGAACCCGCAGCTCCACCAGCGCCGCCGCTTCCGCCAAGACCGCCAATAGCAATCAGGCCTCCCGCGCTTAAACTAGCAGCGGTTACCTTGATAGAACCCGCGGTACCGCCATTTCCACCAGCACTAGCGTTAGATCCGTTGCCGCCGGTGGCGGAGTCAAACGATGAGCCTCCGGCGCCACCATTGGCGCCGTCACCGCCAGAACCGCCATTGACATTTGAAGCGTTGATGTTTGCGGTGCCCTTCTTCGCGGAGATCGCCACAGTGCCACCGTCCCCTCCATCGCCGGAAGTTCCAGCGAGTCCGCCGCTTCCACCAATTGCCGGGAATGCACCAGCGTTGCCACCGTCGCCAGCGCGGCCGGCAGAACCGCCGTATCCACCGTTAGCTCTCGCCACGCCGGAAACTGTAATACTTCCTGATTTAGAGCTCACCTCGATGACGCCCCCCGCGCCGCCCTGGAGACCGGCAAAACCGTTTCCACCAGCTCCGCCGCTTCCCAAGCTTGCAGTTCCACCGGCGCCACCACTACCGGTGCCTGAAGCAGCGCTGCCGTCTGCTGCCAGAACCGAGACCGTAACATCGCCTGCGCTTTTTAATTTGACGGTTCCTCCCTTGGCGGAAGCGCCCACAGTACCGGCATCTCCGCCTCGTCCGCCGGTACCACCGACAGCGTCACCGCCTGTCCCTCCCGTCCCCGCAGAAGGAATCGAGGTTCCACCGCTTGCCGAAGCAGCAGCTAAAATTGTGATGTCGGGAGCAGTTTTGCCTTTGGTGGAGATGAAGATGAACCCACCGTCGGCGTTGTTGCCGCTATTGCCACCATTTCCTCCATTGCCTCCATCGATTGATATACCAGCTAGAGCGGAAGAACCATTGCCGCCAGCTCCGCCTGAACCTCCATTACCACCATCTGCGATGACATTTATCGCTTGAAAGGAGGAAGCGGAAATCTTGATTGTTCCAGCCATTTGAGCATTGCCACCGTTACCCCCCGCGCCACCATTACCGGAGCTCGTTGGGTCACCGGAACTATCCGCAGCCGCACCACCCGCACCGCCACTTCCGGCAGATGAACTGGAGGCTAGCACGCTCCCAATGTTGATTGCGCCACCCGTAATTGTCACCGTGCCGCTAGCGCTAGACGCTCCAGCATTACCGCCGTCACCGCCATTGCCGCTCACGGCACTGTCGCTCACGCCGCCAGCACCACCGGCGCCACCATTTCCAGACTGTACACCACTGCGCCCCGCGTATAGGACGCCAGGAAGATTTATAGTAGGGCTGGAAAGAATTATAGAACCGTTCTGACCACCTTGCAGAGAGTCGCCACCTCTGCCGCCATTCCCGGCGTTACCACTGCCGGCGTCCCCACCTGCGCCACCATCGCCGCCACGTCCGGAACTGCCGCCGCTCGCGGAAATGGTGCCAACACCAGTTATTGCACCACCCTTCTTGGAGGTCGTTATAGTCACGACGCCGCTTTCAGCACCGGCTCCACCGACGCCTCCGGAACCTCCATCACCACCGTCGCCGGAAGGAGAGTTGACTCCGCCCCCTCCGCCAGTGCCGCCCGCACCGCCATCGCCAGCGCTCGAAAGTAATGCGGTTGCAACATTAATCGTTCCGGTGCCCGCACGCAAATTCAGATCACTAGAAGCTCCACCAGTGCCTCCTGCTCCGCCCTCTCCACCGCCGCGTCCAGTTCCATTCGCAGAGTCTCCTGAAGTGCCACCGTCACCACCGAGACCTCCGGTGCCTCCTTGTGAGACTACAAGTCCTGAGGAAATATTTCCGGAGCTGGATGTTTCCAACAGTATGGTGCCGCCTGCACCACCATTCCCACCGTCACCACCAGCGCCACCAGCTCCGCCTGTACTACTTAGACCGACACCACCATTTCCTCCATGCCCCCCGGCACCGCCAATTGCTCCTTGAGAGATCAAAGTAGAGGTACTGATCGTCCCTCCGCTGGATATAACAGATACCTCAGCGCCTGAACCCCCAGCACCACCTGTTCCACCGTTGCCACCATCTGTGCCGGGCACATTGTCTACTCCCGGGCTGCCATTGCCGCCATTCCCACCCTCACCAGCTATACTGATTGCGGCTCCGACGGATATGTCGCCAGTGGCGTTCAATATGATGCTACCTGAAGCCCCACCAATCCCACCGTTACCGCCATTTTGAGGACTTGCTCCGGCTCCGTTGGCGCCATCACCACCTGAACCTCCAATGGCTATGAGTGAACTTGCAGCGGCGTTTATCCCCCCTGAAGTTGCCGTAATAGTGATAGTTCCGGCATCTTGAGCATCTCCACCTGCGGCACCAGGAATGCTACCAGTCGCTCCGTCGGCGCCATTAGTAACGACAATTCCCGAAATTGAAACGTCGCTTGCGGTGATAACAAGATCTCCGCCCTTTTTACCTTCATTTACAGCATTGAGGGATGCCCCACCCCCAGAAATAGCTGCAGATCCGTCGGTCAGCATCGTCAAATCGCCGCCCAGCGTCACGGTTGTTCCCGTGCTAATACCTCCAGATGCCAGTTTTTTGGATACCTTGATAGCTGAACCGGAGTAGTTACCCGTGCTGTCGAAGGTGAGCTTGAGTTGCGCCTGGGCATTGATCAGGCTAACAGAGCCTACGGCTCCGGTGCCAGTTCCCTCTATAATGGTGCCCGTTGAGATCGCAACTGCATTTTGTCCGCCAGCGATAACGGAAACCGAACCATTGCTTCCGCTGCCAAACCCGAAAGCGTTGATTGTTCCAACATCTACAACACCCTTGTCACCGCTTTTGTTGGCGAGCGCAATAAGGGTGACGTTGGCGCCAGAACCATTGGCGTTGTTGAAAAGTCCATCATCGCCGCTAGAGTCAATCGTTGAACTCGACAATAGAATGCTTCCTCCGGTGGAGGAGACCTTGCCTACCTGGACGAAAGTGCCGCCTGCGATGGGGTTACCAATCGGGACTTGTGAAACAGGGACTGCGCCGTTGATTGGTTTCAACGTCGCGCCGGCGATCATCGTTATCGTCTGCCCATCTCCTTCTACAGTTCTAGCAGTAATAGTCTTTGCGGTGCCACCGTCTGTGATATCACCACTAGCGAGGATAGCAATCGCTTCTATAAAGGTAAGTGGACCTGTGATCGTGACATCACCACTATCGTTGAAAAATGTCGGGTCGCCAGTAATTACGCTCTGGCCAAGTTGCAAATTATCAGTAGATGCCCCAATGTGTGCGGTGCCGGCTGAGACTTTGAGCTCACCGGTGAGTTCACCGACAACACCATCAACGCTACCACTACCGGCGTTGACGATTAACTTCTTCGAAAAGTAATCACCGCCGGAAAGCAAGATGGCGTCGGTAGCACCGAAGCTGTTACTGCCGATTGTAATGTCGCCATTGTTGGCCAAGAAAGCTCCGCCCGCTGCATCGATTGTCACCATATGAGGTGCTCCGGCCTGGAGTTGATCGGCAATGTTGATGTTGCCAGTGGATGCAACAATGGAGCCCGCATTCAAAATAGAGTTAGCTTGCAAGCTCACATTTGAACCCGATATGGAAGCAACAGTCGCTCCAGCCTTTTCAGGCGCATTGATTATCGCGCCGCCGGCGATAAGAGTCACAGTGCCACCGCCGGTTATGTTACCGCTGTTAACTATATCTGTCTGAGCTATCAGATTCAAATCTAACGGATTGGCTTCGGATGCCGAAGTTGCGATGCTACCTGTCGCCGAATTGCGAATGTGATTCGCACTAACCGTCGCCGCGGCGACCTGAGGGTCATGGGACAGAATTACGAGGTTGCCTGCATTACGAAGATTGCCCGAGATGTCGAGTTGGTTCACCGAAGTGAAGTCACCGGTGACAGTGACATTCTTCGGGATATTCAGACTACTGAGAGTTCCTACCGTGCCAGCGTCCAGGTTCAATGCGCCACCATTGGCGCTACCATTGTTCTGCAAACTGAGAGTCTGTCCGCCCTGCTGTAAAACCTGATAAACAGCAGCCAACTCGGCTGCTGTCAGTTTAGTTCCGTTATCAACCAGGACGTCCTGACCTGCTCTGCTGATCGTGACATTACCGCTTAGATTCGAAATCGTGTATGAATCGCGCCTCGATCTCAAGTTTAAGTCAGACGGTAAGCGACTGAGATCGACCGATGTAATTCGCCGACTCGCACGCTCCGCGCTCTGGAAGTTCTGAATTGCTTGAATGGAACGGGCAGTGTCAAACTGCTTGTGGTTCTCCATCCGTATAAGCTTGTTTTCCCGGCGCGACGCTGTTGCACCCATGTCCAGAATATTCTGAGCGCGTCCATGTCCACGTTCATTAGAAACTACCTTTCGGCTAGCATTCAGAATTGCGCTGTCAAAGGACTGCGGATGAGCAGAAGATGATTGAGCGAACAACGCTATGGATGCCAGAACCGCAAAAGTGTACGCACCCTTTTTAAACTTTCTCATCAATGCTCTCCAGCGTGACAGTCCCAAATTTGACGACCGAGCGGACCCGACGCCAACATAAACAAGAATCAGAAGCTTACACTAATTTCCGCATGTCTGATCGACTCGCGTCACAAGTGGCTCAGGTTTTATCAACTTACGACCGGTCAATGCCTAGATCTTGGAACCGGGATCGCGCAGATACTTAGCGCGATCAGAAATTTCCTTCTTCCAACTCTCAGGTTTGCCAGCCAAGCCTTTCATGATTAGTGCCATTCGATGATTTTGAGAGAAAGCTTCTTCATTGCGGAGGAGGAAATGCCAATATAAGGTGTTGAATGGACAGGCATTGTCGCCGGTACTTTCCTTTTGATTGTATTCGCACTTTTTGCAGAAATCCGACATTTTGTTGATGTAATTTGCCGACGCAGCGTAGGGCTTGGTGCCGATGTATCCACCATCAGCATGAAGTGCCATTCCTATCACGTTCGGTACCATCACCCAATCGTATCCGTCCACAAACATTTCTTCGAACCACAAGTCTGTTTCCTGCGGATCGTAACCGGCAATCATCGCAAAATTCCCAAGCAACATCAATCGAACGATATGATGAGCGTATCCATGTTTGAGTACAGTCTCAATCGCGTCCCGCATGCACCTCATTTTGGTATCACCTGTAGTGAAGAAATCAGGCAGCTTCAACTGCGCATCCTTGAGGTGATTGCGCTGTTTGTATTCAGGCATGAGGCGCCAGTAGACACGCCACACGAACTCGCGCCAACCAATCAACTGCCGAATAAAACCCTCGACTGAAGCCAATCGCGCCGCATTACCAATATATCTGCGTTCAGCCTCTTTGCACAGTTCTAGCGGGTGCAGCAAACACGTGTTGACGTATGGAGATAAAACTGAATGGTTGAGAAACGGCTCGCCATGCAACATCGAGTCCTGGTGCGGTCCGAATTCGTCAAGCCGTTTGTCGAAGAAGTCTTTTGCGGCTTTCAATGCGTCGCCTCGAGTCACCGCATAGATCCAATCACGACTTTCGCCTGGATGATCGGGGAAATTTTCGTCAACCATTTTTATAACAGCTTGAGTAATTTCGTCCGGAGGAAACGTCCTTAGCGCTTCGAATTTGAAATCTTTCCCTGGCGGTTGTCGGTTTTCTTTATCGAAATTCCAGTCACCGCCAGTGGGGTTATCGCCGTCCATAAGCAAATTCGTCTTCTTACGCATCAGGCGATAAAACCGCTCCATAGTGACGCGCGAGTCCTTCGTTTTGTGAAGGTCTTCAAACTCCTTAGCGGTTGAAATGAAATTGCAGTGCGGCGTGATTGTGACTTTACGATCCGGAAGCAAGCGTTTTAGTTTTTCATTCGCGCCAAATTCGGATTGCTCCATGAAAATGACTTCCGTCGGCTTGTTTTTCTCCAGATGATCTTGAACGGCCGATTCGAAATCCGGATGCTCTTTGTAGTAATCGACCTGCCATCCTGCATCTCGAAGTTCGTCGGCGAAGTGACGCATGACGGAATAAATCAAAATGAGTTTCTTCTTGTGATATTTGATTTTGCCACCACGTTTGATTGACTCAATCATCAAAACTCGTGGTTTCGTCTGCGACTCAGCGGCGGCAAGCAATGCAGTGTTGTTCATGGAACACTGGTCGCCGGTTATCCAGACGGTAACGCTTTCACTCATATTCCGTATATTGGCAGCCTACCGTGAATTCAAGGTGAACAGTTACTGAGCATCATATTTTCTCTGAAACTCGGCGAGCTTCGCTGGCATGTGAGTTTTAAGAAATTTTGTCGTTTTCTGAACGTCGTTCTTTGTTGCGGAATTATCCGGACCAAGCACCATCTTCGATACCAGCGTGGCCCTAATGTAGTGTTCGGCAGCCTCCTCGAACTTTCCTTCATGATGCAGGGCGCTACCTAGTTGCCATTCTGCCGAAGGAACAAACTCCGAGTCAGCATTCGGATAGAGCTTGTTCACGATCTCTAGCGTTTCCCTGCCGACTTTCTCAGCTTCCGAATACTGACCTAAGCCCTCCAGTGCCTGCGCCAGACGAAAGAGAGAAGTAACGGTGTAATCATGATACTTCCCAAGTACACGCTTCTTTATTGCCACAGCCTCGCGAGCATGTTCCAGACCCTGTTTAAACTGGTTTCGTTGATTGTAGATATCGCTCAACCACTCGTGAATAGAACCTCTATCAAAATCCTCGCGGTGTTGAAGATTTGCCTCCAATGCCTTGTTGAAGAATTTTATTGCAGTATCAAAATTTCCGCTTGTGCTGGAGTGTCTGGCAAAGTCCAGATATATCGCTTCTCTTTGAGCGATCGGCGCATTGTTTTTCTCTGCGGACCTGACCGCTTTCCAATAGAATGATGTAGCACTTGCAAAATTGTTGGGACCAAGAGACTTCTCGGTAGCGGCTTTGCGCGAAAGCGCTTCCCACTCATTCGGTAGGAATATGGGCCGAGCAATCGGATAGATGACAACGACGACAGCGGCAACAATTGCAAATACGATAGCAACGACTGAAATTAAAGCGAGTCTGAATACGCCGATCGATTTTTTCTGACGCCGTAAAACGGGCTTGGCCGAGGGATCTTCGATGCACTGCTTAAAGTCCTCAATTTTTTGCCAGCGGTCTTCCGGTTTCTTTTCCAAACAGCCTTGAACGGCTCGATGCAGGTTAGGAGGCCATTTGAAAGTAGAAAAATCAGGTGCGTCATTGACGTGAGACATCAAGGTCTGAAGCGCACTTTCAGACACAAAGGGCGGAAGTCCGGTTAAACATTCGAACGTCACACACCCCATTGAATAGATGTCGGAGCGTTTGTCAGCCCGCTTACCCAGGCATTGTTCAGGGCTCATGTAATTGGGAGTTCCGAAAACCTCACCGGTTTGCGTCAGATTAGCTTCCTTCTCCTCGTCGACTAATTTAGCAATACCGAAATCGACTATCTTGGCGGTTTCTTCACCGGCAGAATTTCGAGTAATGATGATATTAGCCGGCTTCAAATCGCGATGTATCACACCGTTATCATGAGCGTGCTTCAAGCCATCACACACTTGAGTGATCAGCTTCTGCACACGTTCAACCGGAAGTTTTCCTCCAGCATTATCTATTGCATCCTGCAGCGAAATACCTTCAACGAAATCCATAACCAGGTACGGACGGTTTTGTTCGTCTTGCCCGAATTCGCGAACCGCAGCTATATTCGGATGGTTCAGGGCGGTAGCGGTTTTCGCTTCTTGCTGAAACCGCTGAATTCCTTTTGCATGAAGTTGACCACCGTGGATAAATTTGACAGCCACCACTCGGTCAAGGAGAACGTGGCGAGCCTTGTACACGGTGCTCATGCCACCACTGCCTAGTACGGATAAAATTTCGAAACGCCCCGCGATGGTGGTACCAACTAGTGCCTCTGCATCTCCAGTATCATCGGGTTCAGGGAATGAGAAGTTATCATTAGTCGCGAATGGATCAACAAAAGGGCTGACAGCAGGCGCCGGTTTTTGAACAGGACCATCGTCAACATGATGGGGTGAGCCTTCGACGACAAACTTCAGATGTTCCTGCTGCTTAAGATCTTCGTCACTCACGATTTGGTCCTGCTCAAAAGAACTTGGTGATTCCGTGATTCCGTTCGAACTCGTGCAATCTATCTATTCTAGCGCGCGGAGAAAACTAGTTGCCGCGAGACTCCAATTCTCTTAAGTGTTCGCGAGCCTTCTCTGCGCGCGGATCACTGCTCGCACAAGCGTTCAAGAACTCATGCAGATTGGAAATTGCGCCGTTTCGATCGCCGTTCTGTTCCATCGCACGGCTCAAATAGAAGCGGGCATTAGCATCCTTAGGATCTATTTTTACCGCTTCTTTATAGGACTCGACAGCCGGTCCGACATAACCCTGGACAAGTAGAATAGAACCAAGCGTGGTGCGCGCTGTCACAGATTTATTATCTAAGCGCACCGCTTCCTTAGCCTGCGCGACAGCCTGATTGGTATCACCGGCACGCAGAAGTGCTGCGCTCAACCGTTCTCGAAACTCCGATTTTTTCGGATAAAGGTCGACCGCTTCCTGCATGTAACGAACAGCCTCGTCAATTTTTCCAGCAGCAAGCGATTTGCTCGACAACGTTTTCAATAAAGAAACGTCCTTTGGATTGATTCTATATGCATTTAGCAATTCATCCAAGCTGGCTTGCTTGTCACCGAGTTTATCTAAAATGCGTGCATGGTTGATGCGAAACAGCTCATCAGTAGGGCGAATAGCAATGGCTTTCTTATACTGTTCCGCAGCTCCTTGCCAATCGTCCTTCATGGTCAGCGCAGCACCATAGTCCGCAAGTGCATCCGCGTATTTCGAGTCGGCGGCGATGGCGAGTTTATACTGTTCCAGCGCCTCATCCACTTTTCCATCAGCGACCAGGTTACTCGCCTTCAGGTAAGCACCTTCTGCAGAGAGAAACGACGTGACAGAACTTGGCAGATTCGCAACGCGCTCCACCGGCGGTGTTCCGAGCACGAGCGGAGTTCCCGTCCAGTTTGATTTCATTGCAGGAACTTGCTTCTTCTTCCAGCCGGCAGCGGATGTCTCAGCTTCGGTTTTCTGACGTGCAACGGCGAACGCTTTATCCAGCGAAATCAAACCGCCCTCCTGTCGAAGCGCGCTCGTCAGATTCTTCGAAAATGCACTGCTCCATGTTATTTCGTTGGGCTGGCTCGAAGACATGATTATAAATCCATTGCCCAATGCAACTTTGCTTATATCAAGGTTGTAGGTCTGCGTGAGTGATTTTGCTCCAGACTCGAGTTCAGCCGCACCACTATAAGCAGATTGCAAAACCAATACGATTCTATCGCTCTTAACGTTCTGCTTAAGCGTCGTCATTAAGGTCTGCATCGAAATGCAAGTTCCATAAATATTGTCCAGCGCACAGTCATAAGCGCAAAGATATGTATTTCCGTCTGTAGTGGGAAACGCGCTTGTCGCCACATAAACGACAACGAGATCGTCCGGACCAACTCCGTTTCCCAGAAAGTTCGGACCAATCGCACTCATGATGTTCTGCTTGGAAGCATTTCCATCAAGCAACAATTTCACGTGCGATTTGTCGAATCTACCACCATTGGGGTCGACCAGGTAATCACAAAACTCTTTGGCCGACTGCGCCATGTCGCTGGCTTCAGCACCGCCGGGAGATAATCGACCTTCTTTGAACTTGGAGGCGCCAATCACGACCGCCCACTTCTGCTTGACGGGTCTGTTTGTACCTTTCGCGTTGGGATTGAGATCTTGGATCTTGGTAAACTCTACACCGCGCACCGTCTTTGGTGTCTGAATTTTCTCACCCGTAATTTCATCCTCATCGGCTTGCGCGAACGCGTAACTGCCCTGAAGTGCAAACACTGCCGTCAGCATCAATCTAGACAGCCACTGAATACGGTGCATTCTTAATCCTCGATTACTTGCCATGGAAAAGTTCGATAGCAGCTGAAACCATTCCGCCTGCGCTTGTCGACGTCAGCCTCACGAGGCTGCTATCGGTCGCTTTGTGGACTTGTGCCACCGCAGAAAAATCATCTGGTATCAAAGCTGGTTCGGGATCGTCCCACGACAGTTTCATACGCGTGGGGCAAAGGTCCTTGGCACCCGATTCATCTGGCGAGACGAACGCGGTGAGCGTACGATCTCTCAGAGAGTCCGGTGTCACGTCCACTTTTTCAGTGGCGAACACGAGACCAAGCTGTTCCGTCCCCGGATGTTCATCAAACTGCATCCAGCCGACGGCAGGTATCGGGTAGTCCTGCCCTTTTTTTAAATGATTCTGCGTTCCGTAGTCATTATTAGGAAACAAAACATCGCTTTTTCCGGTGGTTCCCGCCTTCATCACAAGATAGGCATAACCGTCATTTCCTGGGATGAGATGAAACCTGATCGAATCTCCGGACTTAAATTGGGTTTTGTTATTGCAGCGATAGGTTTTTCCATCGCGATAAAGCTCAATCCAGAAGTTGATGCCTTGCGGTCCATCAGTCGATGCGATCTTGTTTCTAAAGTCTGACGGTGCAGGCACCGCCGGCAGCGCCGCTATTTGCGCTTTGCGTCGGGACTCTTCCAGCTCCGCATCCGTAGGGAGTTTCGCTGTAGCATACTCCTCTCTGGATGCCACTACAGGCAGTTTCCCACCTGCTATGACTTTCGTATCGAGGGGGGCGACATTTCGGTCGATCCAGGTCGTGACGAATTTCAAGTCATCCGGCTTGAATTGCCCCTTCTCAAAAATCAAGTGTTCGGAATTTTTGCTCAAAACCAGCTGCCGATTGGAGGTGTTCAAGCGCTCGAACAATTTCCATGTACCGGCGGGGCGAATAAGTTTATCGTTTGTTCCCTGCAAGAAAAGAACAGGAGTGTCTTTGACCATGGCTGCGGCGTTTAAGTTTTTCGACATGAATTCGTCAAACTGTACGAATTCTTTCGGCGCGAAGTCTGTCCTCATCAACGGATCGTTTTTCCACTCGCTGCGAAGTTCTTCGTTCAAAGAAATCTTTTGCACCGCAGACAGTGCCACATTGTCCATCTTTTTCCCGTAGCCACCAAAGATGGTGCTCAAGCCAGCCTTGAGTGCAACCTTGGCTTCATCACCACTCATGCCGAATCTGTCGCGGGCGGGCACCGCCGCGACAAGTCCATTGATCAAGTCTGGGTAAAATGCACAAGCTCTCAATGCAATTGCACCACCCATCGATTCGCCTAGAATAACTACCGGCACGCCTGGATGCTGCTTGCGAATGTACTCCAGTGCAGCTTTGATGTCGACAAGGCATCCGTCGAAATCCATGCTCGAGGTTTCCGCATTCGTCTTCAACTCACCGAAGCCGCGCAAGTCGATGGCATATGTGGCAATTCCGTCCTTCGCCATCTCTTTGCCAAACTCGGCATAGCAGCCTTTGTGCAAGCTGAAACCGTGAATGCACAGCAGCGCCACTTTCGGCTTATCATTGGGAAGCCACGAAACGCATTTGATGTCTTGCGGTTTCGCCGCGGGTGGACGCAAGGTTAGCGACTTTGCACCACTGTTTGCTCCGTCTGAAGACTCAGGAGCGTCTGCTTGTGCAAGAATCGGCTGATTAAGACTAAAAACTGAAATAGCTGCAAGCGCGAGTTGTGTAGAAATTTGGATTTTCATGTCGCCCCAACTCCTGAGACCGTCGCCCAGAGCCTCCAAGCAGTCTCAAGTATACATTATAAGCGGCCTCGCTCCCGCATGTGACGAACTCGTGATTTCGCCGATAAAGTTCGTTGCCGCTTGGAAGCCTTATTGGGTATAAACTTATAGATATTTTCTGTGGACCTTGACTAGATGGCAAATTCGACGCACTCGATTGGTTTTCGCCGCTTAATGGACGCGGTCTTGAAGAACGTCAGCGAGCCTTTGCAGGCAAGGCTTTTCGATACCTGGATAGCTGGAGAGGAGACGCCCGACGCCGGACGGCAGATCGCGACAGACCTCCTCCTCATTGCCACTTCGCTGCATGTCAAGAAGCAAGGTTTGACTCACGGTCAATATGCATTCCTGGGAGATCTATACGACCATTGCCTGCACAAGGAGCCCGGAGGAACGGTCGATCAACATAAGAAACGCCTGATCGAACTGGTCACAGAAAACGAATTTTACTGGGAACCACCCATATCTTCGCTTAACTTACTGCGTGGTTATGATGCTGTTTCAAAAACAACCGTCGCGCCGATGTACAAAGACCTGTTGTTGAAGATCGTGACTGTCACATTGACTCACGTGGAAAAACCGACTGCGACAGACAATCAGATTCTGTCTGACTACGACCAACTTTGGACAGAAATAGTTACAGCCACGAGAACCCCAGCCAAAAGAGTGCATCCGGACAGTAGTCCGTTGATCGCGGATATCAATAGAGCGGTTCTTGAACTGGTGGTTCCCGCTCGAGAAGTTATCAAGGCGGTTGATGAACTTCAGCGCATGCCGGGTTTGAAGGACACGGAAGGTTTTATTCGTAAGAGCTTCACCAACTACTGTGCACAAGCGATTCTTGCTGACTCGCATGTAGACCAGAAAGAGCTTGAGCTGTTTTACGATCTCGCGCCGACCCTCATGTTCTTTGGCAATCAGGGAAGTATTCAGAATTTGCAAGAGGCTTTTCAACGAGCATCGAAAAATATCGAACCTAACGAAACTCCGCTGCTCGTCAGTATTCTCGACATGTACGACAGGTCGATGCACACCGAACTTGGTGCGCGCGCTCGCTCGTTGTATTTCAGACTTGCGAACACTGCATTCAAAGCAGACCACACCGTCAGTGCAGACGAGCTGGTATGGCTGGAGAAATTCAAAGAAACGCTTTATCCGCACGAAACTTTAGAGCGTGTTGAAAAACTGGTTTCGGAAGACGGGATCGAGAAACTACCTGAAAGACCGATCTTCGGCAACATATCGGTCGAACAGAGTCTTGCGGAACTAAATGCCAGTGTTGGAATGGAACGTGTTAAACAGGATATGGCTCAGCTCGTGAATTTCATTAAAGTTCAACAGATGCGTGAGCAGAAAGGACTGCCCGGCTCGGGCGTGCCGAAACATTTTGTCTTTTGCGGTAATCCTGGAACTGGAAAAACGTCCGTCGCTAGAATTTTGTCGAACATCTACAAAGCCCTCGGCATATTTAAAAAAGGTCAAATCGTCCAAGCCAGTCGCGCAGATTTGGTCGTAGAAGGGCATCCGGGTAAGAGTGCAGTGAAAGTCAAAGACTCTTCGTTCGCCGCAATCGGCGGCGTACTGTTCATCGACGAGGCAAATGAATTGCTGCTGGAGGGTGTTCAAGATCCACAAGGCAAAGAGGCTGTCGAGACACTAGTGAAGGCAATAGAAGATCGACCGGAAACGATTGTTGTAATTCTGGCTGGGCAGCAGGATAAGATGGAGCGATTTTTAAATTCGAATACCGCACTGAAAACCCGCTTCAACAAAGCGTTCTATTTTGACGACTACTCTCCCGATCAGATGATCGAAATCTTTCGGTCGTTCTGCGATCGAGCCGCATTTCAGACCAGTCCCGAAGTCATGCGGCTAGTCAAATCTCTATTCGAACGGCTCCATGCCGAACGAAGCGGTGGATTCGGTAACGCCAAAGAGGTCAGGCGCATCTTCGAAAACATCATTGGCAACCAGGCAAACCGAGTTATTGCGCTTCTGCCGGTCAATGAAGAAATACTTTCGACAATTACCGAAGACGACGTACAGCCACTTCTAGCGGGTCTGAGCGTCAGGCAGTAAAACTTGGTTTGTAGTCTGAACGCCGCCTCTCTCGAAATTTAATTGAGCAGAGATATGGGACTGCATATATGTCGCGGTCTGATCGACTATATCTGTAAGAGACGAAGCGAAAGAGAGGCGGTACAATCGGTGCCATGAGTTACAGCGCGGCACTGACCGAGACACAAATATTCAGATCGCCCCTCAGGTATCCTGGTGGGAAACAGAAAGCGATGCATCAGATCGCTCCGATGTTACCTGCCAATGCGAATGAATATCGTGAACCAATGGTCGGAGGAGGCAGCGTTTATTTTCACGCAAGAAGTGTTGGCCTTGCGAACTCTTATTGGATCAATGACCTCTTCTCTGAACTTGTCGCGTTCTGGCGATCCACCCAGGACCAGGAAACTTGCTTGCGACTCACGCAGGAACTCGAAGCCCTGCGAGCGTCGTTCAAATCAGTAAAGGACATAAAGCGCTTTTTTCTCAAGGCTCGAAATGAGAAGGTTAGCGATGACTATCGCGCGGCTTTGCTGTTTTTCTTTTTCAACCGGGTCACTTTCTCCGGCACTACGCGCGCCGGTGGCTTCTCAGCGGCGGCAAGTCTGCAGCGATTCACGCCTTCATCCATTGAGCGTTTGCATCCGTTGCCTGCCGCATTGAAAGATACGAAAATTACTTCGCTCGATTTTGAAAGCGTTATAGACGCTCCAGGGAAGGACGTATTCATTTTCTTGGACCCACCTTATTTCACGGCGACAAGACTCTACGGTCGAAGCGGTGAGTTGCACGAATTCGATCATGCGCGCTTAGCGCAAATTTTGCGCGCAAGCAATCATCGCTTTCTTGTCACTTACGATGACTGCGAAAAGATCCGCGAGCTTTATTCTTGGGCAAATATCAAACCCTGGGCGCTGCAGTATGGAATGAATAATTGCAATCTGGCAAACACCAGCAAGATTGGTTCCGAGATTTTTATTTCAAACTACTAGGCTACACCGCCTAATGTTTGCTGATGCTCTTAATCTGCGCCATGATTGCCTGGGCTTCGTCAGTTCGTCCTTGAAAACGAAGCAAGCGCTCGTAATTAGTTAAGGTGATTAGGCAGCTGCTCGCCGTGACACCGCCTTTTTTCTGGAATGCGATTGCTTCCTTCATTAGGGCCTCCGCGTGCTTCACATCCTCCTTGTGTATGCAGTCCGCCGCGTAGTTGTTCAAATAGATGACAAAACTCTCTTTGACCTGATCGGAATCAGGTGCGATGGTTAGCGCGTCTCGACAATCCTGCAAACCTTCTTCGTACTTTTTCTGCGCAAATAGATCCGTCGCATTGTTACAGAGCTTGAAAGCGCGATTGAGTTTCATGTTCGCATTATTTTCAGCGTTTACCGTTTCAACTTCGGCAGCATTTTCAGCAGCATCAGCTACAGGAGGATTTTGAAGCTCTTGCAGATTTTCCCGCACGATGTCCGCATTCTCACCGGTAGGTTGAAGTTCCAGCGCTTTCATATAGGAGGTGATCGCCAGATCGTTCTGTTTTAGATTAGCCGACGATTCGCCGAGCAGCGCCCAGCCCCCGAAGAACGTGGGGGCAAGGCCTGTACAAGTTTTCGCTTCTGCTTGAGCTTCGGCATCTTTGCTCAATTGGAGCAGAACGAAACCGTATTTGTAATGAGCGGAAGCTAGATTCGGTTCCTTATCGAGAAGTGACTTGAGAACGGTTGCAGCTTCTGAATAATTTCTCGCATCGATCAACTTCTGCGCGCTGGAGAACGCCTGACCGGCTTCGACACTAACGATATCGTCACCGATCTTGAACATCTGCTTCATTTGCACTTGCTGTTTAGCTCCACAAGGCTGAACCAGCACAGAGCCTGATAACGCAAGGAGCGCCACCATGAGCGATACCATCTTAGTGCGTCGAAGGACGACGGATTCAATTTGTTTTTTCATAGCGACTGCTTTGCAACTATTTAGGGCCGAGGAAATTCTATCTCAACATAAGCTAGATTCGGGATTGAATAGGTTTTATAATCCGACAACGCCCAGATAAAGCGCTGGGCGTGCTTCGAACTACCTGCACAATGACTATTGAGAACGCGAAACGCGGAAAGGGTTCAAATGAACAGGGAATATCACAAATGGCACAGTCCAAACCTGAACAGGGACATGGAACTGCTGGTCTTTGGTCATGCGGGGGCGCGCGTCATTGTATTCCCCACCTCATGCGGTAGATTCTATGACTGGGAAAACCGCGAGATGATCAAAGCGCTCGAATACCATATCGAGCAGGGCTGGATTCAAGTCTTTTGCGTGGACAGCGTCGACCGCGAGAGCTGGTGGAATATGGAAGCGCATCCCAAGGATCGTGCCATCCGCCACCTCACGTATCAGAAATATGTCGTCGATGAGGTACTCCCCTGGACGAAAAAATTGAACCAGAATGATTTTGTCATTGCTCTAGGAGCAAGCATGGGAGCTTACCATGCGATCAACATCGCGTTGAACTATCCAGACAATTTCAACCGCACCATCGGCATGAGTGGACCTTACGATTTCGCGCAAATGAGCGGACCATACAGCGTATTCAACTGGGTTTTCGACTATTACGACGACAATGTCCACAAGTGTAATCCGGCGGCCTCAGTCCGAAGCGCTTCAGAGGAGCAGCTTGCGAAACTCAGAAAACTCGACATCATTTTCGCAATGGGACAAACAGATCCGCTCTTTGGCAGCAACGAGATTTTCCATCAAGTGCTCGATGAAAAGGAAGTTCCACACGCTTATCGCGTTTGGGATGGTTTCGCACACGACTGGCCGATCTGGCACGAGATGGTGCTTCACTACATCGGCGGCGACGGCACTCGTTTAGCTGTTTAGTAGCGGCTAGCGGTTTGACTGCTGAGCTATTGAGCAGTATAGCAATGAAGGAGCCTTAAGGCGTTGTTAGCTGGTCGATACCGCAGCTTGACTCTTGAGAGCTTCCAAACGTTGCTGGGCAGCGTCCGCTTCTGCATGCAGACCGGCACCACGCATGACACCATCATAGGTGTTATAGATCATTTTGCGTGTGACGGGCTCTTGCACATTCGCCCACTCAAGCACTTCTTCAAAAATTTGCTGGCTCTTCTCGAGATCCTTGATGGTCGTTCCATACGCTTTCGCCAGAGCCATCAAACTCATTTTGCATTCAAACGAATCTCGACCGAACATCTCCATCATTTTTTTAGCGTCCATGTAATGCAAGGCTTCGACTTCCTGCATGCGGTTTTGCTTCGCAAGAATGCGTTCGAGATCGGTGATTGGAGACACCGGTTCCTTTGCAAGATTTGCATGCACGTAACGCATATCCGTCGCCTCTTTCAGAAGGCGCTCCGCAGGCGCGTAATCGTCAAGTAGACGCAGTAGTCCAGCGAGACTACAGCGACTGTAGTACGAATTGTTCGCATCTTTTCTTGCATCGGCGTCTTCCATCGCTCGCTTGTAGCAATCTTTCGCCTCGTCATATTTTCCGCCCCGTGCGGCGGATTCAGCCATGTTTGTGAGATTCGACCAGGACTCGCTCATTATGGTTCTCCCTGATTTTAGCGACTAGACGGGTTCAGCGTTTTGCGTTTCTCGGTCCCGAGTTCACCCGTTTCTTATGCCCGGTCATCAGAGAAACGATATTAATTTCGCGCCGATTTAACTTGAGCCTCAAACGTATCCAGGTTGCGAAGCCGCTGCTCCAAAATTTGCGTCGGCAGCAGACCTTGCCTGGCTAGTCGACGCTTGCGAATCAAGCCTTTAGCCACCGTGTACGGCGTATTTAGCAGAGCATATGCTTGACCGGAGCAGTTAGAGATCCTTCCGGAAATCGCCAGTTTATTCGCGGTAACAGGTTCACCACGGTAATCGTAAAATGCCACCGCAGATAGTGTTGAGCCTGCAACGCCGGTCAATCCAATTAATGGACCTGAAATCGACTGCTGCTGAGCAATCTGTCGATACCGATCAATCTCCCTGGTTTCCCGAACAAGGTGCGAATCTATTCTTTCAGATCTGTCGTGCAGCATTAGTGCTGTAGCCAGCAGCTGATCGTCGTCGTTGTCGCCTCCGGGATGCTGATGTCTCAGTTCATTCAGTTGGTCTATCAACGGTCCCTGGAGGGGCGCAGGGCGCTCAATGTTGAATTCCTTCGCAAGCTTTCGCTCCTGATGTTTAGCAACCACTCTGCCCACGACGTTTTTAAAAATCGGGTTTATCGTAGCCGCGGAGTTCGACACCAGGGCACAAATGATGCCACCGCCTGCAAGGTCAGGCTCCTCAAGCGCCTTACGAGCCAATATCGCAGCTGTCATCCGGGTAAAACTCTGTAACGCGTCGATTGTGTAGAACGTATTCTCGCGCCAAGCCTGATCGCGAGAGTGACAGCTCCACGTTGCAAATTCGCAAATCAATTGTTGTCTGATCTGTTTCATCAAAGCTGTCTCGAGTTTACGAATCTTTCTTTGGACCTCGTCTGACATGGACTCGGTCATGCCATCTCGTTCTTCCAACAGCTTATCGATGTTATTATTCCTCGCCCTGATGTACTCAATAGAATCCTCCGGTGAATAGCCTTTCTTCTTTGCGTGCCACATTACCCAGGCATTCTGTGCGAGTTCCAGACTTGATGCAGTTCCGCTCAATGCACTGCCTGTGATACCACAAGCAATGCTGTCCTTGACGGCATTTCGAGAGATCCCGCGTGGATGATTTAAATTCTTGCCCTGCTGGTAGATATCGGTTACGGTGCCTCCGAATGAGACCGCCGTTCCAGCCTCCCGTCCAAGTGCGTAAGTGAGCACTCGCCATCTCTGGTGATAGTTAGCCTCAAGGTGAAACTTGACGTTAAAACGTGACAGTTTTATCAACTCAATGTAGATATCGCGGTCGACGTCATCCAGCTCTCGTTGAATCTTGCTATTGAGGACGGAGTTAGTAGTTTCTGCGTCTGCTGCTTGACCCTCGGTGTTCAGAAACAGAAAAACGAGACAGCTAAGTACAATCAGCAGCGGCGAAGCGAAGAAATGAAACCGGTTTGTCTTTTCGATGATATTTCTCACAGTGTCGATATTATCGTACAACTTGAGAATAAGAACCAGGATCTTCACGCAAAGCTAAGCTCTGACCTGCAAGAGCAAGCCTCTTATCAACCGTTTTCACACAAAGTCTATGACCTGCTCAGTTTTTTGCGAACGCCGTGGTGCTCGGGCGCACTAGCTGTTTGTACTCGCTGCCACTCGGGTCAAGATGCATGTGAATTGCGACCGTCTTCATCAGGTGATTCGCAAGTTGCTTAGTGTGATGATGCTTCGATGCAAACAACTGTTTGACCGGCATCACCGCACTGATTGCGTTCGGAATCGAGAATTCACTGGTGAACATCTTGGCATTACTGAAAGAATGTTCCTTCAGATTGCGGTGACCTATGAATTGAGCAGGATTGATATCGTCCATGGTGCGCACAGAATTGTGTGTAAGTAAAACGTGGTTACCTGGCGCCAACTTCACTTCGCGGTCTGCCACCGTTACTGATACCGCATTCTTATGAGCGTCGTCGATATCAAAGATAGCAACTCCATCTTTAAATGAAACCACGAAAACTACCGAATTGGCATCGATGCGAATGTTACCGTGGGGCGTTTCAACTCTCGTGCTTACCGTTGGTGCAAACAATACTGCGCCCTTGTCTAGCCGGTGTGTGGAAGTCTCTGACTTCGTAAAATCCACGATTGTCGAAACATCCGACTTGATCTCCAGATCCTGATCGCAATAGACGATGCCTGGAATGTGTCCGCTCGAAAGTTCCGTCTCCGACATCCATCCGTCCCTCGGCTGTGTGCCGAAGTGAACCTGGCTTTCAGCCATACTGGAAAGAAGCTGACGTTCTAAGCCATTATCTTCTACAACAAGCTCAGCAGAACTAGTCGGGAACAAGTTCATCGAAGCACTCAAGTTCGCACTGTTCTGATTCGAGAGAATTGCAGCTTGCGGTGCGTCATGCGCAAACAATCCGCTGGACAGTTGTGCTTGATTGCTCGTCAGTGCATCAAGGCGAGGGACGAAAGCTTCAAGCACAGTCGCGCCTGCTGTTCCCCGTCCTTCCGGTGTCGTCACCTGGGCGCTCCTCGAAGATGTCGCGGGTGAAGTCGGAAGTGATTGAATGGTTGAGGAAAAGGATTCGCTTGTCGAAGCAGACTGCGTCGAAGGGGAACTCGTTATAGGCGGGTCCGCTGTAATGGAAGTACCACCACCTTCTACAGTGATTGCCTTCGCTGACTGCGTACCGGTGTTGAAGATCACACTCTTACCACCCAATACGTTCATATCGATTGTCGGCGTTGATGCGCTGGTATCAGTGACGGTGATTCCGTTGGCACCAAAGAAGAAGGTGTTTGCCGGTAGCGGTGTTGTCACCGGAACTCCGTCAACAGTAAACGTAACCCCTGTAGGCGCGGTTCCAGCTGTCGATGTCGTGCCACCTATCAAAATACTCACATCACCGCCTCCGAAACCGCTTGTGGCGATGTAAGAGCCGGCACCAATAGTGATAGTTCCTTTGGAAGCATTGTTGTTCTGCAGCGTAATGTGACCGTTGTTCGCGGTAATCAAGGCACCAGGGGCAGTCTCCAGGCTCTTAGCCGAAGTCCCTGTCGTGATGTCGACATCTCCATTGGCGGCACTGACGCTGTTGAGCGTGATCGAAGAAGCAACATCATTGATTCGAACCAGAGTCTGTGAATCAGCAGACAGATTCGCTGCGCTCACTTGCAACGCAGCAGTCGTACCGATTCCACCCTGTGCCACCATTTGTAGAGTGGCGCCGCTAATCAGGCCACTGCCAGCGGTGTTGATATCTCCAAGTGAGTTCAGCGATATAAACGTCTTCTTCCCGCCGATGGCACTGGTGACATTGATGTCATCCTGCGCGACAATCGAGATGACCTTGGATTTCGTCGAGGTGCTCGTAACGTTAATCGGCGATAAACCATCGCTGGAGATAACCGCTGTCCCGGCGTCAATGGTCAGATTATCGGCATCAATCGAAAGCGGACTATCGCCGTTAAGGTTCTGCGCGACGACTCCCTTAGCAGTTAACACCATATTCGGTGCTGTAATCGTCCCCGTTGAAATAATATTTCCACCAGTTGCGCTAAACCGATTGGTAGCGCTCGAAAGAAGCGAAAGATTCAAATCTTTCTTCGCCGTGATGTCGACGTTTACGCCGCGCGCACCGACATTCGTCGCGTTGACGACAATTGGTGCATTCGATGCACCAACATCGCCGTTTATAGCTTGGAATTCAACATTTCGTCCGGTTACAGTAGCCTTACTGGTTTGTCCAATCACGTCTCCAGTGCCAAATGTTCTGAATGTGAGATCAAGGGAACTATTACCGAATTTCTTCGGGACAATGACGTTTCCAATCCCCCCGGCTGCCAGCGTTATGAATCGAATGCCGGTCTTCGGCGTACTGAGCGCCGTCACATCACCACCGAAGTTTGTGATCGTGACACCACCGTTCACCGCACCAGTCACTATCGGGAAGCCTGCGATACCGTTGACCGGTTGAGTCTTACCTCCGATAGTCATAGTGTTTACCGGATCATTAGAGCCGAGGAGAATCTGACCACCGATGCCGTTCCCCTTGGCCGCAGCGCTGAGGGTGCCGATAATAGTCAAGTTACCCTGACCGTATGGTCCGCCGGCTACGAACTCAAGCGCGCCGCCGTTTCCATCGGCTCCAAAAATTTGATTAGAATATCCACTCGTGTCGACTGTGAGGTCGCCACCGTTGACGAATGAAAGAAATCCGGGACTACCGGCAGTCGGTCCGCCTGAAATGTTGAAACTGAAGTGTCCGGCACTATTGGTGGTGTCAATGAAAGCGGGCGCGCTTCCTGTCTGCACAACGAATATGTTGCCACCGTCACCAGACCCCTTTCCACTTACATCGATCGCCAGAGCAGTTCCTGGAGTGGTACTCACCACTGAGCTACCTTGAAGCGCGATACTTGGTCCTTCGCCATCGGTACCCAGAGGTCCGAGGTTCAACTGAGCCTGATCAACAGCGAGAATGCCTCCCGTGCTGATATTCGTCGTACCACCCACGAGGTTGCCCACAGCGGAAACGTTCAACTGCCCCGCGCCCGTACCTGTTTGGAGCTGCGTTGTGTTGCCTTGCCGGAACTGTACGAAACCGCCGGCACCGACCGTTGCTAGATTCGCGTCTGCATTTAGTGTCAGCGCAGTCGTGCCCTGATTTAGCCACGAGAGATTTTGTGCGCCTACATATATGTTGCCGCCTGCTCCCGTTAGATCTGCCGATACCGTGAGTGTACTCACAGGAAGCGCGAAAGTTCCGTTAGCTGCATCAAACTCAGCAGTTATCGCATTCAAACCTTCATTTGTAAAATCGACTGTCAGATTATCGTTGGCATAAACAAAAACTAGCCCTTTGTTAGTTCTCAACTCTCCAGTCACGACCGAACCGTTCCCAATCGAGTCGTCGATAATCGGTTGAGTTGTAATCGGACCAGTGATCGTGATCGGGACATCATTGTTCAAAGCGCCAACTTCAATGTCAATCACGCCCAGGTTTGCGATGTTTTCACCGATGCTGATATCGCCAACTTGAATGGCGTTACCGGTCCCGCTGGACGGTCCAATCGCATACATTATGACGTTTCCGTTCTCCGACAAGCCGCCGGTTTTGACGTAACCGCCGAGCGGTAGAAGAACCCGATTGTTAGCAGTTGTGGGTCCCTGAGCGATCAGGGTTAACTGTCCACCAGAGCCTGACACGCTGGACAGATCGATCTCGTCGGCAATGTAACCACTGTTTGATCCATCAAGAATTATGCTGCCCCCTGTTGCGCTGGACGGATTTCCAGCCGGCAATGTAATTGCATACGTGGTGTCATCAATTGAATAAAGCACGCCTGCCGCGGCAATAAAGGAACCGGCATCGCCGGCGGTGCCAGAGGTCGCAATTTTAAAGTTTGTATTGCCACCAGTTGCGGTGATATTACCACCGGCAACCATGATCAAGGATTGACCAGGGGAGAGAGTCAGCAAACCACCCTGAATCAGTCCACCGAAGTTAATATTGCCCGTGGTGGAGAGGCTAACGGTCGTCGGAGCGACAAGGCGCCCTGTGCCGGTCAAGCTCAAGTTAGCAGGATAGCCCACTGTGCTGTTATCTACGACCGCTGAGGTTCGAGTAGCCTCAATGACACCATTGTTGGCTAAACCAGCTGTTTCGATAAACATTGAAGCTGCTCTAACCAGTCCAGCGTTGCCAACTTGGACAGACGCAGCTCTCAGTTCAACTGTGGAGAATCTCGAATGCGCGCTGATTCCGCCGTCAATAACTATCGATGAAGCGGTTCCGCTCGTAATCAGTTCAATATTGGAACCCAGCAATGAGGCGTTTTCTGCCAGATTAAATGAGGTCGTGTTACCACCGGTTATCGAAAGAGTCGAGCCTATCGAACCCGTCACACCACTGAATCCGTCCAGAGTGACCGTTCCATTCCTGGTCGATTGGATGTAGACGTTTCTAGTCGCGGGTACTGTGCCAACATAGAACGCCCTTGCCGTAAGTGTAGGGACATCCGTTCTTATCGGATTTGACGCCGTGATGTTAGAACCGCCCAAGCTGGTCAAGGTAAGGCTATTTCCGGAAATGGTTCCAGAGGTTTGCCCCATGCCAAGGAACGTAAAGATTTCGACATCACCTGCGGTACCAGTCAAAACAGGATTCGCGGTTATATTTCCGGTAATTTTGTTTCCAGGCTGCGTCATTGAGCCAGGCGCCAAACCATAACCAATCAGATGGACGTCGTAGCCATTGTTTTCGTATGCGAAAGTGCCTCCGACCGTGGCATTATTGGCATTCACACCGCTCACGAAAATGCCTTCACCGGTAGTTGCGGTGTAGGTCATAAGCGGAACGAGCAGCCTACTGTCGCCTCCAAAGTCTAGCGTGAGGTTAACTGGTGTCGCGAGGGTTCCAATCGTCTGATACGGTCCAGCGACAATGTTTATGTTTCCTGGCTTCACACTGATGGTAGCAGTCGGACCAGAGACCGTGGCTGCGCTATTGAAGAAGAAGTTTGCTGCAGGTGTCGTTCCTATCAGTGAGAAGGAACCATATGAGCCGGTGTTCCCATTGCGAGCCCCCAGGAAGATGTTTCCATCTTTCGTGTTACCTACGTCGCCTGTGGCGGAAGTATTGAAGAACCCGATGTCAGAACTTCCACTTGCCGAAGTTGAGGAAAACACATCGCCGGCAACTGCTTTACCGGCTCCGCTTGTCGTAGCCGATGCATCAATGCCGCCGTTGAGTACTGTTATACGTCCGGTCGAAACCATCCCGATTGAACCACCCGTAGCGTCGCCGCCGACGGAGGTGGCAGATGTGATGATGTCATCTACGATGAAAATGATTTCGTTTGCCGATGCAATCTCGACTGAGCCGCCCTCTGCGGAAAGAGCCGATAGACTGGCTGCGGACGTATTGATATCAAAAGTGGTGACAAAGTTGAATCCAATGAGCTTTACGTCTCCGCCTTTTCGAGCGGAGTTGGTATAGATATCCTGTGCTACGATCCAGTAGCCGCTATATTCTGAGACGGCACCGCCTTCGGTGAAACCGCTCGTGTTGATGTGCCTGGTGTTCAATGAAATCGAAGAATCGTTGCCACCGGCTATCGTTACGTCACCGCCCGTGCCACCAATAGCAGTGACTCCAAAGGCGCTGGTATTGATGTCTTTCATAAAGAGGTAATTGCTGGCGCTGATAGTCACGCTGCCACCATCACCAGCACCATTGTTATTAGAAGCGCCAGTAAGAATATCGTAACCGGTTATGAAACCGGCTGCTAGATCGACACGTCCGCCGCTTCCATTGCTCGCGCCAGTGTATCGCGCTGCAGTATCTATGTCTCCTGAGCCCCAACTGATCGAACGCTGAATATCGGTCACAACCTCTACAGTACCACCCTGACCATTTTGATTGGTACCACTTGTGGAGGCATCGATAGATGCGAATCGAACATCGCCTGTTGAGCTTATGAACACGTTCCCGGCAGTAAGTCCGTTTGAACTCGTATCAATGTCGCCGGTCAACACACCGGTGCTACCTGATACGATTGAAACACCGCCGCTTGACCCGGTCGCGGATGCCGTTGTGATGTTACCTGTGACAGTCGCGCCACCGTTGCCACCAGACCTCAAGCTGACGGTGCTTTCGCTGACAGATCCGGTTGCCGTGTATAAGGAAACGATGTTACCGGTTCTCAACGTCGAGCCACTGTTGCTCGGATCGTTGTCACTGTTGAGCGAGATTCTGCCGTTACCGGTATCGGTCAAATCTCCAGTCAGGATGACGCCGGAACTTTCCATCAAGATGTTGCCACCACCGCTGGCGTTGAAGGTCGTTCCCGTCAGGTAGCTCGAGGCGTTTATGTCGCCGCTTGTCACATGCTTCAACGCTTGCAACGTGACACCACCGCCAAGCGCACCGACACCGGTGCCGAATGTTGATATATCATTTGTGTAAACAGTCGCAAGCTCGGAAACAAACGCGACGGCACTGCCTGACCCGGCCGCATTCGAAGCATCGATCTTGCCTGCCACTACAATATCGTCGCCAGCCTTAGCGTTGAACAAAGAAACATCGAAGCCTTGCTGTACAGAAGCAAGCACTATAGCGTTGCGCGATCCTAAACCTATCTGAACACCACTGTTTGCAATCAGCCCACCGCGAGCATTAATAGCAATTGGTCCGCTGTCTCCACCGCTTATCAGATTCTCAGTGACGTTGAGCGTTCCCGATGTGACCAAACTGAAACCATTGTTGCCCGTAGCCTGCGTGAGCGCTCCAAGGAACATTGAGTCGCCAGTAGCGCCAACATTTATAGGAACTATAAATCTGAAGTCCGGGCTGTTGATCGTGAAATCAATCGGCGTTCCAAGTGTCCCTTGCTGCGCCTGATACCCACCCGGTCTTATATTGATTGCGCTCGGGCCGGTGAGTGTTGTCGTGATATAGACGGTGGACGGAATAGTCGCCGAAGCACCATTCAAGCTCGCGGAGAGGTTGCTTCCGCTCAGCGCACCAGTTTGAGTGAAGGCACCATGTGTAATGTTCGTAGGATTAGCAACAGTAGAAGCGCCTGAACTCAAAAGAATAATATTGCCTGGCGCGGTCAGAGCACTGGTATTGATCGTGCCAACAGTAATCGCGTTTGCTCCGGTGCCACCGCTCGATATAAATACACTTCCTCCTCTTGCTTGCGGACCAATCTGACCGACGAGTGAAGTGGCAGAAATGGCTCCCAGACTTATACCGCCGGAACTAACGACGGAAACGGAACCGGCTTGACCATTTTGAGCAATCGTATTAGTAGTCAAAGCCCCGACGGTTACGTTCGTAGAAGCCGTGGTGGCCGCATTATTTACAATCTCGATGAAACCAGCCGTTACACCGGAGGTGTCGATTCCACCGCTAATAGAGATGGTGGCTGCATTACCACTATTTCCCGTCACAAGGAAAACGTTTCCAATCGCATCTATCGAAGTAGAACCAAGTGATGTTATTGAAATGCCGTTCGAGGATCCGAGGACGACGTTGTTCGCCAGGATCGAGTTTGTACTTGCACTATTGATAGTCAGTGTAGTGGCAGCGTCCATCACGACGTCGCCGTTGCTATAAGAATTATTTGACGTATTTCCTTGCGCATTTACCAGACCAGTTGATATCGCGCCTGTCGTTGCTCTCGCGGTGATTGCACCAGCAGTGGTGGTCGAGTTTCCGCCTGTGACGAGTTCGTCCACCGTCACAGTGGAACCGCTCAGATAGATACTTCCGCTTGATTGGCCAAGTCCTCCGGACTGTCCGGAGACGGATGTTCGCACATCACGCCCCGTCAGGTTCAAAGCACCAGCCACCTCAATTCTGACGTTTCCGCCGACTTGACGGGCAGTAGTATTGATGTCACCAGTCGTGTTGGTATAAGTCCCGCCGCGTATGAGCACGTTGCCGGCTACGTCAGTGTTCAAACTCTGATTACCGGTGTTGATGCTACCACTAGTGATACCAGCTGTCGCTGAAACACTACCGACAGGAACAATATGTCCATCGGAAGCCACGGAGCCATCAGGGTTGAAGGTTATAGAGGTGCCAAAATCCATTCCAGCCTGGGATGCGACAAGGGAAACATCGCCACTTCCGGAGAAGGAAGACGACGCTGAGCCACCGCCGGAGGTGCTGATATTTCCTACCGTGATCGTACTTGCCAGGTTAGCACCGGCGATGACCGACACGTTACCGCCCTTGCCGAAACTACTTGTTGTGATGATATCACCTGTGGTGACAACACCACCGGTAGCACCATTGGCGTACGCGACTATAGTGACATTGCCACCGTTTTCCTGGTTGAAGTCATTGTTATTGGGAGCAAACGGAAGCGTTGAGCTGGAGTTGATCGTGACATTGCTGAGTGTCACGCTTCCTCCCGCACCGCCAGTGAAATCCACAGTTGCCGTTCCTGTCGTAATTGAAGTACCGGGAATCGTAGTCGTAGTGGTGCCGGAAGTGCTCACATTTGCGCCGGCAATGATTGTAATGTTTGTGGAAGGCTTGAATACGCCTCCCTCGGGGGTGACAGAGTTCGCGGTGCTAATCGTGACTCCGGTTCCGGTGATATTTCCGCCCGCGAGAATTGTTATATCTTCATTGGCAGTGACGTTTCCAGTGATCGAAATATTGCCGGTACTAGCCCACGTCGGGTCCCCGTCCTGGATATTGTCTCCCATAATCAAGTTTTCAGTGTCGGCCGTGAAGTGAGCTGCATAGCCGCTTGTGTTTAGCGTTCCCGTCACTTGACCAACACTTCCGGTGAGGGCACCACTCCCGGTGCGTATGTTTAGAGCGCTGGACAGGTAGTCGCCGCCCAGCATGTCAACGTCGCCTGCAAGATCGCAGCTGCGCACATTTATGTTTCCTGCCGCCTGAATTGTGCCACCGACACCATTGATATCGAGACCGGTTCCAGCAGGCGCATTAATGTTAACGTCCCCACCGGAGGAAACAAGACCAGCGTTGTTCAGTTGTCCTGAACCAGTTGAGATGTACAAATTCCCCACAGCGGAAACACGAGCGCCTTGACTATTGGTTACCGCTCCATGGAGCGATGTAAGCGTGAGCGCATCGGAACTACTTATGGTTCCTGAGTTGTTTATGTCGTTTCCAGCCGTCAATGCCAGGCTAGTTTTAGATTCGACGTCTCCACGCACCATCGTTTCAGGAAGAATTGTGGATATCGTTCCAGTACCAGTATTTACTATTTCATCGGCAAGGATAGAAATTTCCCCGCGATTGTTTCTAGTTGAAAAACCATATATGGTGCCATGGTTAACAAGGTCGCCGTTAATCTCGAAAGTCTTTTTGTCAAATTGACCGATCGCTGAAACTTGTTCCGGTATGACCAGAGAGGAAACCTTTCGAGACACCGCTTCGTTGAGTGAAAAGTTGCCACCATCTGCGACACCGGAGCTAGTTAACGATATGCTCTGCGAGGAGCCTCCTAAAACCTCTTGAATCGCGACATATTCCCCAGCAGTTGCTGTCATTCCAGCGGTAAATGTTTTACTCTCACCACCCACGTTGATTGTCACGCTCTCAGCACGTCCAAATAGACGCGAGCCAAGCACGACAGTCTGTTTATCCGAAGATAGATCCAGTTCAAATCCGCGGCGATTGAGGCTTGGCTCCCCAAGTTCGCTAGTCGATATTCCAAGGCTTTGACCGCGAACATGACTGTTTGAAACAGTCGAGTCTAAAACAGGAAGAGTAGAAGTCTGACTCAGCCGGTGAAGATCACGCGCCTGCCGGGCATTGATCCGGTCAGCAATGCGCTCGGCAATTCTATCGTCGACACCTCGAGCGTTGTGCCGAATATCTGAATTACGGGCTTGTTCAACGACGGACCGTCTCTCCGCCATTCGTTCGGCCCGATTCGCTCTCTGGAGATCGGGCGTGAAACCTGTAATCGCCCGACCGTGCGCACCGTTCGCCAATGCTGGTGTCGCAGAAACGAGCATAGACATGCTTGTAAGAACCAGCGTGTTGAAGGAAGGTACGCCGACTTTAGCTTGCTTCTTCATGGGAAGGAGCCTCCTTAAAATGTGCCCGACAGTGCGCCTGGTTCGCCAGGTATCGAACCAAACAGTGCTTCCATATTGAACGCAGCGCTTAGAGATGTTTGAGCGTGCGTGCTTTTTAAAAGGTTTCCCGTCCGCGGGCAGGTGTCATTGAACACAACCGGCGGCAATCCGAAAAAAGCGTGGACCCCCGACACTTTTTTCGACAAGCACAATGATCGCACAAAGCGACAATTCACTCCTTAGAGTCCTAAAAACGGTAAACTCCGACCGTTTTTGAAACATGACAGCCTGTCAGGAGTTTGAAACTCTGCTGAAATACTTGCCTCTAAAAAGAACAAACATTAATGCGAAAATCACCCGTTCGGCGAATAGTCATTATTGATCTTTTTGAGGATGATATGTACTGCGAAGCTTATGTCTCAGCTACCTGTGCCTGAGGCTAACTGTCTTTCGGCCTCGACGGCGTAGACGATATTCTCGTCTGCGAATTTTGAGCAGCGCGTTATCACAGTTTTAGTTACATCAAATTTATCGTGACGGACGAGCGCGCGCACCAGCCAGGTCAGCTCGGCAGGCAGATATTCGCCCGGCTGTAGTGGCTCAAACTCGTCTAGCTTCTTCGAGACGATTCGGCTTAAGACCTCAGCGGAATCTTTGCCGGGATTAGCCCAGCACCAGCCGGCTGCAGCGGAAAGAGCGACGGCATCCGGACGCTGCATAAGTTGAGATACTACCTGATTGGCAGAGTCCGCATCCTGACCCTCGAGGGTTTTCCAAATCACAGGCCAGTAAAGCGGGAATTCATCGGGAGGAGTGATACCACGGGCAGTGTACGCAGTTCTTGCTGCATCTCGAAGACTTACGTTCGCTGAAGCTAGATAAGGAGCAATTGTCTCAATTTCCAGTTCCGGAAAGCGCTCGACGGTTTCGCACTCTAAAATTCTCCAATTCAACCAGCGATCGCCTCCGTAGTTCGATAATTCGCGTGCCAATTCGATTGCATCCGAAATTGAATCGGCGTCAACCAGATCTGGAAAACACTGCTGCAGTGTTAGCGCGGCGCGGTGAAACATTAAAGTCACGGCGTTATCATCATCAGATGGATTTCTGAAGCAGAGCGCGAGAAACGTTCTTATATGCTGTTCAGAAGGTAGCTCTTTTCGCGGAATAGAATTTGCAGGTTTTGAAAACAGAATCTCTAACGTTCTGAAAGCTGCTATCTGCGCCTCATCATCGTTAAATCGAAGAAGTCTCTCGATGGGCTCAAGCAGGTCTGTCTCACCCCAAACGCTCAATGCAACAATTGCGGATGACGCGATTTTTGCGTTGTGATTAGTTAAACCAAATTTGAGCAACTTCCAGAGGGCACCACAAACGGTCTCAGGCGAAACGATCGCCGTGACATTGGAGGAGTCTGCAAATCGAACGAATGTGTTTGAGATCGTGCAAAGGAAGTCATCCCATGGAATCGCAGCAAGCCCGATGTCATAACCCTCTTTAGTCGAAATCTCCGCCTCGAATTCGCCAATGATCTCAATAAGTCGAGGAAGCACCGCATCGCACCCCATCAAACTGAGCAGTTGAACAGCCGCTTCTCGTTTGTGGTGATATTCCTCGACATGACTCAACTCATCCAGGCACCATCGCTCTAGGCGAAGGTCAAGGGAGCCTTGCGTTCTACCGATAATCGGCATAAGCCCGAGCATTCGAGGACCATCTTGATATATCGATGACCAGATGAACGGCTGCAAGATCTCACTCTTGTTCTGTCCCAACCAATGACCCACACCTGTGGCTTCATCTTCGATAAGACAGTCGTCGCGCACGAACCCGCGGTCGCGGATAAAATCGAAGGACTTCCACTGCAATTCATAACCGGGCAATTGGCGAGCAGCCTTTTCAAGCTGCGCCATGGTGACGTCGTCCTTGACACTGTCCCAGGCTCGGTCGAGAATTAGTGCTAACTTCTCCTCTTCATCAACTGTCTCAAGTTCTGCAGCGATTGCAGAAGCAATTGACTGCGCGCGCTCAGCATCAGCAACAGCACGCTCCGTTTTCTCCTTCTCACGCTTACCTGCGCGCTCAGGAGCCAGATCCAGAGAAAGAAACTTCTCACGAACTTCATGGATGTTACTTATCGCTTTTCCAATCTGAGTGCGACCGTTTTCAATCTCTTCAATTAGTGATACCAAATCCCGTACCACTCTTGCAGAATGATTTCCGTAGGCGGAACAGCATTTTCTCAGCCGCTCAGTTTGTTTAAACCAAAAGAAGCGCCACAAAAGATAAACGGCTGTAGTGGCAAGACGCTCTCCGGTAGCAAGAAGAACCTCGAACTGCTCCTCATCGAGGACTTTGTTCCAATTAGGATAAAAGCAACTTTTAACATCCTCCCAGTTACGTCGGTCGTCCTCCTTCAGAAGCTCGACTATCCATTGAGCTCTCCAGAACAGTCCGCGAATTGAGTTTTTCGGATCTAAATCCTCACCAAACTCTTCTTCACCAACAGTGTCCATTCCATCTGTACAAGCCCAGTGGGTCTGGCACCGACCAATCAATTTCTGCCACGCGGCTCTGGTTGCGGCAGGAGACAAACGCTCGCGCTCGACTGCATCGGAAATCGCGATCCGGAATGCGAAGTCGTCGAGAGTAAGAGCCAGCACGTCGTCTATATGATAGGTATCATGACTCCAGTAGTAAACGGCGTTGGGCTGGGGAACCTCCTTTAAAGGTCGCAAAATTGTTGAGTAGATGTAATCGCTGTCGCCAAATCCACCGATTTTGACGGCACCCATAAACATGGATCCAATTTCTTCCGATTCGTTTTGCCAGCAGTGGCAAATCAGGCTCTCCCACAAATTAGTCTCATCGAACATTCGCCGGTCCGTAGTCAAATTGAACGTGCACGCTTCCCTACTGGCCGTTTTGATAAATTTGTCGATTTCCGGAGCGGTTACACCCCAGAGTTCTTTCAATTGAAGCAAATCCTCTCCATGGACTTGCTGGCGATCAGGATCGATTGCGTCAGCAACATTCGCTGCATATTTCTCAAGGTATCCATCCGGCTCAGCCGCACCGATTATGGTATCAAGGTCATAAGCACTGTCGAGGGGGCGCCCATCGGAAGTACATTCAGTTCCATCCTTCAAAAACCAGCGCATGTTTTTCTCTTCCCAGTTTGCCTGGCTATCGAACTCATATCGCCATGTTTCATCATTGGACGGATAGTTTTCATCGCTCGGGTTTTCGCTTCGGACAAAAACAAAGTGCCCGAATCGACTTCCCTTTTTCCAGACGCCACTGCTCGCCAACGTGCCGTCATTGTGAAAGCGTTCAAGCACTCCATCCTGAAATCCTTCGTTGTCGAAATTAGCTACGCAGCAGAGACTTCCGTCGGCCCTCCAATACCGCCATTCTCCGACCGGACACTCTTGCTTGCGTTTCTTTCCCCTAGTAATGGATTTCCCAAGTTGCCATTCGCGTTCCTGGCTCGACCATACAGCCTCTTGCGGCACACAACTTGGACGTTTGGGCTCGTTCATACTGACCTCGCTACACGCGAACAACAATCATACGTTCCTATAACTGTATCCAGCGAGACTTTAGGGGGCTGAAACAGAAGTGCTACAAAAGCCCACCTGTTCTACTCCGAAGCCGGCTGTCAAGAATATAAAGTTTTGACAACTTTTCACCGTTTTCCGTCACCAGGGTGAGAATATGTCAGAAGCCCGGCAAACTGTCAGGAGTTTTTATGAAACAAAAACTGCAAGAGCTCGTTCTGGTAAGCTGCATGTGCACACTAGGACTATCCTGGGCTGGTTTAAGTTGCGAGCCGGCGGCTGCTCAGTCTCTATCATTAGGCGATGACTTCTTGTCGCTAGACGTCGAAAATGGCGAAGTAAACGGGTCTACCATTTTCGGACATCATTTAAATAATACGCAAAGCATCGCCCTTGGTGGCACGATCGTAGCGCTGATTTGTTCCGCCTTTCTGTTCCAACGTGTCGTTCTCCGCACATGCAATTGCTGCTGCGGTCCCGGAAAGTGCGAATGCGGGTGCGGCTGCAAAAACGACTGCCCTTGCTTCTATCGCGATAAAAGTGAGCACAACGATCAGGCGCGAAGGCGCCACTACGATTGGTACTAGAATCGAGCAGCTAAGTGGTTCTGGAACTCACGAGGTTACGGCTTAAGCTCAAGCGGGTTCTCTGTTTGCATAAGAGCCACCGTTTAAAAGGCGGCGGCGCCTGCTTCGGCAACGGCGTGATCTTGGTCGCCGGAACCGCCACTAACACCAATACTTCCGACGACTTTTCCATCTTTCTTCAACGGAATACCACCGGCGAAAATCATTATCTTGCCATCGTTGGAAGCATGAATTCCATAAAACTGTTTGCCAGGCGCAGCGTGTTCAGCCAGATCTTTGGTCGAGATATCGAATGCGCGCGAAGTAAATGCTTTCTTCATCGAGATATCAATGCTTCCTAACCATGCGCCGTCCATGCGAACATGCGCCACCAAGTTCGCACCTGAATCAGCAACAGCGATGTTCATCGGTTGACCGATTTCAGCCGCTTTCTTCTCGGCTGCTGCGATGATTCTTCTTGCATCTTCCAACGTGACCATTCTCGTCTCCTTAATCGTGACAACCTGGCGGCAACAAAAACCGCACTCCAGAGGAATGCGGTAATTGTACTTCAGTACGACATGTCAGCAGTTAAGCTGAAAGGTCCTCTAATATCGGCGCAAGTGAAAACCCTAAGCAGCCTTAGATTTTCGGGTTGATGCTTTTTTACTTTTTGCGCTGGCCACCGGCTTCTTGACAGTTGTCTTTTTAGCCGTAGCCTTTTTCTTGGTCGACGCAGCCGCTACCTTTTTAGGTTTGGCTGCCGTTTTTCTCGCGCTGGGCTTGACGGTCGTTTTCGTAGCTCCCGTTTTCTTAGCTACAGTTTTTTTAGCTGTAGATTTCTTGACAGGGCTCTTTTTCGCCGCAGTTTTCTTGACCGCAGCTTTTCCGGACGAAGTTTTCCTAGCTACCGCTTTTTTCGAAGCGGGCTTAGCCGCCGAAGTTTTCTTCGCCGCGCTCTTCGTGGCGGTCGATTTCACCGCAGATTTTCTTGTAGATACCTTTTTAGTGGTCTTGGAGGTCGTCTTCTTAGCCGGCGTCTTTTTGCCCACGGACTTTCCACCAGTGGCAGCCGATCCTCTTTTCGTTGATGCTTTCTTCGTTGAACTCGACTTAGCTGGGGTCTTTCTCGAGGCGGCTTTAGATGCTGGTTTCTTCCCTGAAGATTTCTTAGGTGACGATTTGCTTCCTCCAGTTTTCTTAGCCGTAGTTTTCTTAGGCGCAGTTTTCTTCGCCGCGCCTTTAGCTGTAGACTTTGACGACTTCGCAGGTGCAGCTTTTTTCGCAGGCGCACGTTTTGCTGCTCGAGTTACTGTCCGTCTCGGTTTATGCATTACAGGCTCCGGAGCCTCGGCTTCCGGTTCAAATGTCGCATTTTGCTCCTTCAACTCCTCTTTCTCATCTTGAAACTCGCGACCAAGTTCTTCCAATTCTTCCTTCGACTCATGCAATTTTGGAAGCAAGTCGAGTTCCTCTTCGGTGACGTGATGTTTAATCATTTCTTGAAGAACTTTCACCTTTGCTTCAAAGTTCTCTTCGTCACCGGAAAACTTAGACAACTGCGAAATGAGCGTCTGGGCTGCTTCGTGCTCCTCGAACGCCTCATGGACTTTCTCCTTCTCATCTTCATCATTCGCTTCGCCAAGCTTAGAGTAGACGAGCTTTTCCTCGGCAATTGTATGAAGAGTCAACTCCTCGAGGATTAAACGAAGGATTGCGACTTTCTCCCTTTTGCCGTCTGCATTTTCAAAATCTTTAAATAGTCTTTCTACTTTGCGGTGATCGGCTTTAAGCAAATCGATCACATTTTCGGAGGGAGGCGCTTCACCGAATTGCAGTACTGTTTTAATCGTTTCGTTAATTGGCGCGATCAGTTTTTCCTGGATCGTCTCAGTAATCGTTTCTGCCAGTGGCTTTTCGTTGTCCATCGTGTTACCTCCATACGATGCTCAGAATTGTTGTTAAATTCTGGTCAGTTACGAGACAGGTAATCGACTAATTAGTTCCCATAAATAATCAGTTTATGAAAAACCGAGCACCGGATGGGGCACATAGTCGGCCTCCAGCACTCTCAATTCATCACCGTTTAATTTCAGAGAAACAGATGCGACTGCATCCTTCAAATGTTCCATTTTGGTGGCACCAATTATCGGCGCGGTGATACCATCCTGTTGCAGCAGCCAGGCTAGCGCAACTTGAGCCCGTGAAACTTTACGCTTCTCTGCTATTTTCGCTACTGCCTCGACAACCTTTCTATCGGCATCAGCTGTGGTGGCATAGAGACGCTTTCCAAATTCATCTGTCTCCGAGCGCTCAGTTTTCTCGTCCCAATCTCTTGTTAAACGACCGCGCGCCAGAGGACTCCACGGAATGATGCCCACACCCTCTTCACGACAAAGCGGAATCATTTCACGTTCTTCTTCCCTGTAAAGAAGATTGACGTAGTTCTGCATGCTTACGAATTTTGCCCAGCCATTTTTCTCCGATAGATGAAGAGATTTAGCGAATTGCCATGCGTACATCGAAGAGGCTCCTATGTAGCGAGCCTTACCTGCACGGACGACATCATTTAAAGCATCCAGAGTTTCCTCAATCGGAGTCGAGTAATCCCACCTGTGAATCTGGTAAAGGTCTACGTAATCCGTTTCAAGTCTTTTCAAACTGTGATCTATTTCGGTGAGAATTGCCTTGCGCGATAATCCTGCGCCATTGGCTCCTTTCCGCATACGACCATTAACCTTTGTGGCAACAACTACATCGTCGCGTTTTGCAAAGTCCTTGAGTGCTCGACCAACAAATTCTTCGCTTGTACCATCCGAATATACGTTCGCCGTATCAAAAAAGTTTATACCGAGGTTCAAAGCCTCTTTGATGAAACCGCGACTGGATTCCTCATCCAAAGTCCACGAGTGCGCCCCACGGTCCGACACTCCATAACTCATACAGCCCAGGCAAATGCGCGAGACATCGAGTCCAGTCTTCCCCAGTTTTACATATTCCATATAATAGATGACTCCGGATTCGAATTTCAGCGACCGTTTCTAATCGGCGAAGCACCGAAATTCTTCAGCAAATCAGAGGGACCATCATAGATCTTGATCGCACCCGATTCAACAAGAAGATCTTCCTCGAAGCCACCACTCAAAAATCCTATCGTGGACAAACCGATTTTAGATGCAGCAATCACGTCGTAGGGGGTATCGCCGACTACGATTGTGTTTTCAAAAGTCGTGCCAAGCTTTTTCAAAGCAACCTGAAAAATATCAGGATCAGGCTTGCTTTCATCTACGTCATCAGCACTAGTCGTGACATCAAACAAATCGGTGGCGCCCAGCAGTTTCAAATAATGGTCCAGTTCATCTTGCTTCGCGGAAGAGCCCGCTGCCAGAAGTTTTTCACTCTGCTTTGTTGTTGCAAGCAACGCATGTGAGTCGTGGAAAGCCCTTACTTTGTGAATATAGTTCTTCTTATAGTGCTCGCCGCGCCATTCTTCCAGTTCCGGTCCGAAATCATCGATTTGAGCCTTTGTTAGAAAGGTCGGCATGAGTTTGTCACCGCCCTTCCCGATCTGATTTCTAACATCAACGAACTTAGTTTCGATCTTAAAGTGGGCAAATGCCTCTTGCCAGGCTTTCGCATGCAAATCCACTGAATCTATCAAGGTACCATCGACATCAAAAATTACTGCTCTCATACGCCTCCGCTTTCAGGCTCAAATACTTCGCGAGAATGACCGCGGCTCTCGCTATGGTTGATAGGCAGCTCTATAGCAAAAGAACAGAATTTAGATGAATTAAGTTCTTTAGCATAACTTGGCAACATTTTTGCTATAGGCCCGTCTAACTTGCAATGAACTGTTGATGCTTAATCCGATCCTCGGAAAAACTGACAATTTAGGGTTGGCAAGCGCGAATGTGATCGCCAATAAGCTACCATAACCGTTTATTGCAACTAACCGCTTGGATTTACAAGCGTCGGAGAGAGACTCGCGCAGCGGCGCACACGCATTTAGCTCAACTAAGGAGTATTCACCATGCGAAAACAAGTTGCCAGAACACTTTTAGCTTTGGCAGCCACGATACCACTGACGGTTCTCGCCGTTTCAGCGCAGAGTAATAACGACGAAGATATTTCTTTTTATGCTCAAGAGCTGAATCAGCGTATCGAGGCTGGACGCAATTCGATTTCATCGGATAACTACAATAATTTGCGTAATCTGTACAATCAGATCGACATGATCCGCAGACAGTACGGAAACAAGAAAATGGGCGATGCCGAACGCAACAACATGATGGCGTCGTTAATGAATCTCGACAGAGAACTTACGAAAAATCTGCACGACGATCAAAATGCACGCTGGCAGAACTGGGACCCGAACACGAGAAAGTGGCGTAACAACTGGTGGAGTAATAAGTTAAACGGAAATGTATCCAGCAACACCTACAATTTCAACGACGAAATCGACGCCTATCAACGTGATCTTAAAACTCGTATTGACAGAGGGCGTCAATCAGGACGTCTGAGTTCTTCTGAATACAACCGCTTGTGGAATCAGTGGGGAGTGATCGATCGCTCTCAGCAAGATTACAGGCGCGGCGGTTTCGATATGAGAGAGCGCAACAATCTTATGGGAATGTTGACGCAACTCGACCGCGATATCACAGCACAACTACGTGATGATAACGATTCACGATTCCGCTTCTGGGACCCGAACAAGAATGCGTGGAATCAAAACTGGTGGAAGCCGGGTTGGACAGCAAGCAACGCACCCGGATGGAACAACAATAACAACTCCGGATGGAGCGGCGCCAGTCAATTCAATGATGAAATCGACTCTTATCAGCGCGATTTGAAAGCACGAATCGACAAAGCCCGTCGCATGGGCAAGTTGAGTCCAAGTGAACTGAATAGCCTGACCAATCAATACACTGAAATTGACAGATTGCAGCAGGATTACAGACGTGGTGGCTTCAATCTAACTGAGCGTAATTCTTTGATGACAAAGCTCACCAGACTCGATCGTGATATCACCGCTCAAGCGAGAGATGATGAAAATTCCCGGTACCGTTACTGGGATACCAGCAAAAATGCCTGGAATCAAAACTGGTGGAAACCTGGTTGGACAGCGCAAACCAATCCGAGCACCAACGTGAATCCAAACGACACGATGCGAAACTCGATGCAATTTAACGAGGAAGTCAATTCCTACCAGGCAAGACTTCGTCAGGAAATCAATCGCGGCGAGCGTTCCGGCAAGCTGACAGCAGCTGAAGTTACTGATCTCAACCGCCAGTATGAACAAATCGAAAGTGCACAAAAATCTAGCAGAGGTCGAGGTTTCACACGCGGCGAACGCGATAGTCTGATGAATCAGCTCAGGTCTCTCGAAACCAACATCAACAATGCACAGCGCAATGCGATCACGCAGAACTCAGCGACCGAGCAACGCCGAGATTGGAAACAAGACCAGCTCGATGCACGCAACGAACGACGTGACGATCGCAGAGGTTGGAGCAAAAACGATAGCAACAACCCGACGGGACGGACGACAACACCACCTGTAGGCCCACCTACGGTATCACCTGCTCAGCCATCATCCTCGGTACCAGCTACAACGGCACCGGCTCCCAATGCCAGTAACAGCAATAGCAACGACGACGATCGCGAACGCGGTCGCGGTCGCGGTCGAGGCGGACGAGGTCGCAACAACGACTAATCGGCATCATAACGAGTTTGATTAATTGATTGAACGGCTGCGTTGGTTACCTACCTAACGCAGCCGTTTTACAGAAAGCGAACAAAGAAGAAAAAGAAAGTAAAAGAGAAAGAATACGACTAGAAAGAAGGATCGGTAGTTCAGCCGATCCTCTTTCTTCTCTCTCTTCTTCAAAATAAGCTTTTCTGCGTGCGTGGCGGCTGCTAACGAGAATGCTATGTCACCGACGATTCATGAGCCTTCTCTTCAACCTTCTGCGTATCGCGTTGCATCGCTTTGATTTCTCCCCGCGAACTGCCCATCATCTTCAGAATCTTCGAGCGATTTCTCCAGACCAGGAGCGCCGCGATAGGCGTTCCTATCACAACCAGCAAGCCAGCACCAATCACGGCTATGAGAATCGCTGTGCTGGTGACTCCAACGACTTCCTTTAGACCCTTCATATCGGATTTTAGAGTCTGAAGGTTGCCCCGTACATTGTTGACCGGTCCCGCCATGGCTACAACCGGCTCCTTGAGTTTCACAACCGGCTCATAGATGCGATTTAGATTATGCTCGACTTTGCCTAGCGTTTTGTCCACGTTTGTAGTTTGCTGTTGAACACCGGATATGTCCTGGTGAATCTCACCCATCTGCCCGTGCACGTTCACCATATCCTGCCTGAGACCAACCATCGGCTTCTGCAAGTCTGTAATCGGGGTTTCAATGTGCGTAATGCGCTTGCCCAGCCTGCGAACCTCTTTTTGAGTATCCGTAACAGGCTTGAAAATCCACTTAAACGGATTCAAGTCACCGATAGTAAAGCCTTTCTTCTCTTCGTCCACATCGAGGTTAACGCCATCGACCTCGCTCACCGCGTCACTCTTTACTTCCTTGAGCTGCTCCTTTTGAGCCTTGTCCTGAGCTTTCTTGGGTGTCTCGCTTTTCTCGACGCGGCTATCCTCGGTTGATTTCGCAGGGGCGCTTGCTGTGTCCGCGGCCAATGCCACCGGACTTATTGACAGCCACATAGCAGTTGCAAGAGCTACGTTCCTCAAGGATTCCGATTTGCAGTTCATATGTTATCTCCGATTCTCAACCTCTCTCCTAGCAAATTAGCGGAGCGGCGATGAACGGCACACAACAACGGCTTGGTGAAAACATCACAGAGGTCTTCGGAAATACTCGCCTTTCTCCTCCAGCGATTCAAGCTGTGGAAGGATCTGGAGCGCCAGATTTGCTATGTTACGGGCGTCATCGATGCCACGGTGGTGAGTTCCCTCCAGATTCAGTCCAGCCAGTTCAAGAGCCTTTTCCATCCCCATGGGTTTTGTGTTATGGAGACGCGAAAATTCCTTTTTGAGATTGATGTGGTTGTCGAGCCTCGACGGAAACCTTAGATTAAACCGACTGCAATCGCTCTTCAGTTGACGGAGGTCGTAAGCACCCCAAGAGCAAAAAATGAACGGTTCATCACCTATCCACTGCATAAACTGGGTAAACACAGGTTTGAATGACTCAGCAGCATCGACATCCTCTTGCCGAATGGTGGTCAGGGCCGTGCAAAAAGCGCTCAGGATCGGAGAGAAGGTCGGCCTGATAAATCTAGAGAATTCACCGCCTACAGGACCAGTCGCGGAAAGAAGGCACACTGCGCCAATTTCGATAGTTTCCATCACGTCATCAGGCAGCCGCCGCTCACGGTCCCAACAAGTCGCTTCCAAGTCTGTGACGATGTATCGCATAGCATTACGCAAAAACGGGTCTCCGAGTGATGCATCCGCAGCCACCGGGCACGTCGAATTATGGCACAATCACTCGCTCTTTGTCGCAAAGTCTGAGAGAATGTCGCGATAAGCCAAGTTAAAATCAGCAGAGCACCTGAATCTATGAAACTACTCGGTCGGCGAATACTGATCTCCGTGGCGATTGCGGCGAGCATTTGTTTGTTCGAACAAGCAGGTAAAGCGTTCGCTCAAAACGTGGACACTTCAAATTGGCAGGATTACGGAGCAGCGGACAACGCTTTTACTATGCGAGTGCCACGTGGATGGAGCGTGAATCTCGATGAGCCGACGGGCCGAATTGACGTTACCAACGAGAGCGGGGCCGTTTTATCGGTACTACCGTTCGCAGTGTCGAACATTACTCTTGAAAAGCTCAACCCGAAACTATTTTTCGAGATGATAATCAAGTCGTTCGCACCGAACGAAACCTGGTCCTCACCGCAATCAGTGGGCAAGAACGCATTCCGAGCGACCTACACGAATGCGACCGAAAATGCCTCATCGGCAATTGTGGTGTCACAAAATGGTCCCAGTGTCCTTGGTCAAATCTGCATCGTCAAGCTACCTGTCGAAGGCAGGACAACAGATGCTAAAGAATTTGCTGCCATTCTGGGAACCTTAAAATATAATGCCTCCGCGGCTGGTGCTAATCACGGTGGCAGTGGTGGCTCTAGTAGTGGCACAGAGTCCGGTGGCCCATATGGTGGCACGCTGAACAATGGCACCCCTTCAGGCCAAAGCTGGACAAAATTCACCGATCCCAGCGAGCAGTCTTTCTTTGTCGATGTGCCGGTGGGTTGGAAAGTCGAGGGCGGTTTAACCAGATATGGTGCACTCGACGTGCGCCCCTGGGTCAAAGTTGTTTCTCCGGATAGTCTCATCACGGCCTTCATCGGCGACGGCAAAATTTCGCCTTGCACAATGCCGACCGCACAAGGCACCGCGCTCGGCTTCGGCATTGGTTCTCGTTATAACGGAACAATTGTGCAACCTTACGTACCAGCTCGTCAATTCGCAGAGCGCTATGCAAAGACGCTGTTGAAGACCTTCTTGACCGATGTCCAGGTCACGGAAGAACACAATCATCCGGACGTAGCAGCAGCGGTCAATGGCACTGTAGGCACAACCAAGTCTGAAGCCGCTTCTATAAAACTTACCGGCATGTACGGAAGCACTCCAGCGGTCGCGTACTTCCTGGCGGTAACCAAAGCAACCGTAGCTTACGGAACCGGAATGTGGTGGGTGACGAAGATAGCAGGAGTCGTAGGTCCAGCAGAACGAGATGCTGAGGGTCTGGCAGTAATTTTACATATGCTGCAGACTTTTGAGGTTAACCCGGCATGGGAGAGCAATTCCTTGCGAAACACCGCAGCAGTATCGCAACACTACCGCCAGGTTAGCCAACAAGTTTCCCGCTCGATTTCCGAAAGATATTGGAGCCAGCAAGCCCACAACGACAAAATGAATCAGGCTTATTGGAACCGCCAGGCGACACAAGATCGCGCGGCAAACAATTTCAGCAACTACGTACGTGGAGTTGAGAATGTTCGTGACGCAAGCACCGGTGAAAACTTCCAGGTTCAATATGGCCCGGCAAGCCACTACATCGATTCCGGAAGCAACTATATAGTCGGTAGCGACCAGGGAGCGCCGGCTCCTGACTGGAGAGAACTGATTCGCCTTCCCTAAAACTGTAAGCATCTCGATAGCGTCGGAATCGACAGGTTGCCGCCTGAGCGGCGTCATCCGCCGGAGCGCTTAGGTTTGTACCCGAGCTTTTGAAGTTCCGCTAAAATTTTTGCTACATGGTCACCCTGAATTTCTATGTCACCATCTTTAACAGTGCCACCACTTCCGCAAAGTTGTTTTAACTGCGCTCCAAGCTTCTCCAGTTCGTCATCATCAAGTGGCAGACCAGTCACCACCGAAACCTTCTTGCCCTTTCGACCTTTCGCATCTAGCGCGACTCTAACTTTGCTGTTTGCTTTTTCTGATTTGGATAATTCAGCTTTCTCTACTTTAGCCGCTGCCACAATCGGCGCTCGCTTGCCGCCTTTCAGGATCAGTCGAACAATCAAACTGGACACGCTTTGCCTCAAAGCGCCGGCATTCTCAAAACAATTGGTGGTTTTCCAGACCTCGCTGTTTCCCGAATAACCAGGAAATAGCTTTCGCAAATCAGCCTCACCAACGCCCTGCAGGTGTACGACCAGATCAGCCTTTTTTAAATCTTCGATGTTCGCCTGTGTCATAGTTCTTGTGACTGCAATCGCATCTGCGATGCCAAACTCGCTCAACACAGCAAGCTCATTCTCGGTCAATTGCTGTTCGCTAAATTCACCCGTCGATGTTCTCGACAGCGATGTCCAGAAGACATCATTTTTCAGAGCTTCCGATTCGAAAACTAACTCAGCCAATTTGCTATCGCGGTTAGACTTGGCAATAAATAAGAGTACTTTCGGCTTATCATTCATTTGAGCATTCCAGATCGATTCGGGTATTATTTTTGCACACGACGCGATATTAGTAGCGCCATTTCAGGACTGAAGCTAAACAAAGGTTAGAAACGGCATGGAACAAATTGACGAGCAAAACTCGAGCGGTGCGGTTTATGCCATCGCGCTGTCACTTCTAACGGTCGCGTCCTTGACCTTTGGATACTTCGGTATGCAACAGCGAGTTGCAAACGGTTGGCCAAGTACTCAAGCGAAAATCGAGTCGGTAGTAGAAGAGGATGAACCTCAACCGACCGAGTCGAATAAGTTTCGGCATCACATTAAGGTCGTTTACGATTACACGGTAAACGGAAACTCATATCGCACTGAAGAAATCGCGGTTCCGCTTGTTAAGGAGCCGGAAGCCGATGAATACTTGAAAAAGTATGCTCCCGGCTCGACCCACGAAGTGAAATATAATCCGGAGTCGCCTCAACAGTCACAACTGGCAGCTGTTTCTAAGAATGCCCGCCACTTTCTGATGATTGCGGTAGGTTTAGCGATTTTAGTTGTGTTCGGAATTGTGTTTCGCAAACGCATCCTCAAACAGACCGGTCGCTCTTAAGTTTCCCGCCAGAGCGACACCACATTCAGTGCGGTTGTTTCAATTGAACGAGCCAGCTCGAGACTCAGACTGATGCTGCATGTGGTATCAGGAATTGGAACCACTGAAGCGTGATTCTCCTGCATCACCAAAAGCAAATCCCGCAGACAGAATCTGCGGGACAGCCTCTTATGACTGGAGAATTAGGCTCCAGTCAAATCTGAACAGTACTGATTACTCAGTTTTAGTTTTCTCAGTCTTAACCGAGGTAGACGAGCCATCAGCGCCAACGGTTTGGGCTGCTTCAGTTTTCTTATGAGTTGAACCTGCCGCATCGACTTCGTGCTTCTCTTCTGTTTTAGCGGAGCTAACGCTTCCATCGAGGTTCTGGCGGACAGCTTTCTTTTCTTTACTTACGCTAGCACCATTCGGACCAGCTTTAGCTTTGAACGTCGTCGAGTTAGCACCATCCAGGGTGGCATTTTCCTTTTTCACGCTGGTAGACGAGCCGGTAGCGTCTGTCTTTGTTTTAACGCTGGTCGAGCGTTTCGCCAAAGGTGTAGACGACTCAACGGTGGTCGATTGGATTTCATCAGCGAGTGCGGCACCAGCATTCAACAGAAATGCAGCAGCGAGCGTCGCACGTGTTAGAAAATTCGACATAAATCACTCCTTTAAAGTGTTGGTTTGTTTCGCGGTTTCCAGCCGCACTTCAAGAGAACAGCTCCTGCAAGTGCCGCAACCGGGTCACAAGGGAGGCTCTTCCGAGCAGCCGGTTGTGTGATGGAATCAAGAAGGTTTAAGTTCCCACTGAGTCGATTAAACTTTCAACAGTTTCTGGAACGAAATGATGAAAGCCAGACAAAAGGTCCATAAACCGCACGAGTGGACACTATAAAGGGTTCGGCATTCAATTCTCTTGCGTCTGCTATACACCCCGAGGTACATGAAACATTCGTGGAGGATGTATGAAACATACGAAAATTGGTGCAGGCGTAGCACTGTCGACGCTCGCGATCTTATCGGTTTGCTCGCTCAGCGGATTCGCTAGAGACACCACGGTGTCGGGCAAGATGTCGACTTCAGAAACTCAAGACATCGTCAATACTCTTAGAAGTAGAGGCGCCTTCCACAAGACTCTCGAAGGTATGAGCACAGCTTATGATCTCGATAACGAATTGAAGGGCAAAGGTCCATTCACTGTATTCGCAGCTGATGACAAAGCTTGGGCGAAGATAAATCAAGCTGACCAGGACACTTTGTTCAACAACAAGAAGAAGCTTTCTCAAGTTCTCTCATACCAAGTATTGAAGGACCAGAAGCTGGATTCGAAGGCATTAGAAGGCATGTCTTCGGTGAAATCAATGGAAGGTCACGATATTAAATTGTCGGTAAAGGCCGGCAATGAGGATAAAAAAGATGACGGTCTTTACGTTGATAAAGCTCACGTAAAAGAAGCGGACATCCAGTGCTCGAATGGAATTATCCATATCGTAGACCAGCCTATCATGCCACCTTTGGCTCAATAGAGTTTGACCACAAACCGCTAACGACTCGATGCAGTTCACTGTGTCGAGTCGTTTTCATGTAGCCGAACGAGCTTATCCACGCATTTTCAGAACTGCCACTGCACACGGTGCATGCCTGAGGATGTAGTTTATAGTATGCCCGAAAAATAGCGTCTTGCCGAGCTTCGGTTCTGCGCCAAGAACAATCAGATCAATGTCATGCTGCTGGGCGGTGAGTATGGCGGCCTGTGCCGGGTGTGAACTTGTTTGAACAAGCATTGATTCAAACTCTACGTTTAGCGCGGAAGAGAGTTCCTTCAACGTTGTTTCAATCTCTTCGCTCACATTATGTTGGATCTTTTGCCCGCTCTGAGTCGCCTCGCCGTAAAGATCAACGGCGTCGGTTTCTGTAACAAATAGACAAGAGACATTCGCGTTTAACGCCTTAGCCAGTTCGATACCAAACTCTGCGGCGCTGATGCTGAGCTCACTGCCACTGACCGGAACTAGAACCTTTTTAATATCTCGCCGTTTTTCCGGCGCCGGATCATAAGCGACTAGAACACGAACATCAGTGTTCATGATCACTCCATCGACCAGCGGACTGAAAACATAATTCGCGTCGCCCGGCGGTTCATCAGCAGCCAGCACGAGCAGGTCGTAACCGCGCTCGGCTTCCTCCGCAATTTCTTCAATCAAGTTTTTCCCGACAAGAGTTTTCTCAAGAACACCGACGTGTTTTCTGTCTATGTGCTCCGTTACGCTTGCAAACGGTTTTTGCTCCTTCGAACCCGGCGTTTTAACCCACAGTGCCGTAGTCTCCATTATTTGAGTCTGCCCGAGACTGTTCAACAGTTTGATTAAAAACAGATTGCGCCCTCTTCCGGAAGTCGGACAAAGCACTCGCCTGATTGAACTGAGAATTGTCCGAGATTTGCGCTCTTCCTTTTTAATTCGCTCGCGCTCTTCGTCGGAAACTTGAACTTTCGCCATCATCATTTTCATCAAAGGCGCTGCAATGCCGGTTGAGAACAGAGATATAAAGATGACGACTGCAAACATATCCTGCGAGATGATACCTAGTGAAAAACCTAACATCGCAAGAATTAAACCAAGAGAGCCTTTCGCATTAGCGCCGACTCCGATTGAAAGCGACTCCCAGGTCCCCAATCCGACGACCTTACCAGCGCCATAGCAGGTGACCAGTTTTAAACCCAGCGCAGCTATTGCCAGCGCAATTGTAATTGACCCCAGTCCCGGTTCCAAGAGCGTACTCAGATTTACGTTCAGACCGCTGGAGGCAAAAAATATTGGAGCAAAGAATCCCATCGTCACGATCTCCAGTGGACGAACCACTTTATGGTTGATTACCGGAGCCTGGGACAAAATCAGCCCAGCAGCAAACGCACCGAGCACGATGTGAACACCAAGGGCTTGTGTGACAGCGGCGCTAGCCAGTAGCAGTACAACCATGGAAGTGATCAATCCTTCCCGACTCGAGACGTGATCGTTGACCCAGCGTAGTCCCGTGAAGAAGATCGAACGACCGAAGTAAACAACGCTAACGAAACAAATGGTGCCGATGATCGCGATCACGACCGGATTCGTGCCACCGCCCTCGGTGCCGGAGAGCACGACAATTATCGCGAGTAGAAGACAACAGAGCAGATCATGAGCCAGAGATGTCGCAATGATCAGTTGTCCGATGTCCAACTTCAGCATCTTCATGTCCATCAAAACTTTTGCAACGACGGGTACAGAGGAAGCCGCGAAGACGGTTCCGATGAAAACAGCAAATGCAAGTCGGTTAGGTGGGTTTCCCATCAAGCTCTCCGGAAGTACAAGAGAGATAATTCCACCTGCTATAAGCGGACCTAGCAACCCTAGAAAACCAAAGGACATTAGCGGCTTGCCTAGCCTTTTCAGCATAGCAGTGTCGGTTTCCATCCCGGTCAACATAAGAATCAGCGATACGCCAATCCATGAGATAACCTCGATAAGTCTGGATTGAGAACCGTCCCGAGGAAACAGGTTTGAAGATAGATCGGGGAAGAATGCACCGAAGAACGTCGGACCAAGAACAAGCCCGGCAAGTATCTGTCCGATGATAGCTGGCTGTCCGAGTCGAACCATCAACTCGCCGAACACGAGAGATGCGAATAACAACAGCGAGATTTCTATAAATAGTAGGAGCACTGCGTGCTCGCTCAGACTGGAGTTGTTTTTCTCAGGCTTTGCCTTGGCGGCGGTACCCTCCCTGGTTCCAGCCTTAGTGGCCGCGATTCTATCTTCTTCATCCTCCTGCTCACGCACTTCAGTTATGCGCGAGATCAAGCGAGCTCGCCACTCTTCAGCGAGCATTGTCGCTGGCTTTTGAGCCTCAGCGGCGTCCCATTGCGTGACGGCGACAATCACTTTATCGCCCACGCAGATCACCGGTACACCATCCATACCGGTCTTTATCGTGAGGTCCTCAGGTTTCACCGTGCGATCGGTAACTACGTCGTTGATAAACTCATTGACCCGCTCACCTCGTTCCAGCGCCGACATGAAGTGGGTATTGGTGACTGAAAATATCTTCTCCTGCCCAACATAAACGTCGCAAAATTCGAGCAAACACCAGGCCGGCAGAGAGCAAAGGAATTGAACAAGAATTAGAATAGCTGATAAAGAAGCGCTCCAAAGAAGACGACGAGGGGCTTTCCGATGAACGCATCGCTCGCCTCGATCCCCTAATCCGTCCACCACTGCGCGTTTTCGAGCCAGACTCATTAATACTGTTTCCCTTCGGAGGCAAACTCCAGACCGTTACACTGATTATATACTTCTACAAAATATGGACTTTGCCCCCTAAAATCGCTGAACTCGGCGTCAGGTCCTAAGCACACTATCGAGGTCCAGATGAATATTGTTCGCGCTCTGAGTTTTTTCAGTCTGACTCTGCTGATAACTACATCGTCGGTGACGGCACAGACCGTCGACGCCGGCAAGGAGAAAACGGTTGGCTCTTCGACACAAGCGCAGCCGGCAAAACAAATCAAGGGAAAGGTTGCAACGATTCGATTCACCTCAGATGGAAAACCGACACCAGAACAGTTGAAGGAGTGGAACAAACCCATATCAGGATTTCACCCTATTCGAAAGATGATTCGCCCGGTCTGGAAACTGCGCCAGGAGGCGCAAGAATTACAGGACGAATTGATAGAACTGAAGAAGCCTATGCAAGGCTTACAGCCCGCCTTTTCCAGCATGGAAAGCCGAATGGGCGGCGTAGAATCTCGCATTGATTCTATGTCTGTTCAACTTTCCGGTCTTAGCAACAATCTTACTAAACTGTCTTCAGATCTAAACCGAATCAGCGACATCTCGCCTGCAGTAAATAACGTCCACGGTGATCTCAAAGAAATCGTCAAGCTTCGACAGGACATTCAGGAAGTTTCAAAAGTGACTGCTGAGGTTCGCTCCATCGGCAAGCAAATGAAACAAATTCAAACGCCGATCGAAAATCTGCAGAAGCCTATTCGCGAAGTCACAAAACCGCTCAACAACGTTCAATCCCAAGTCACCGCGGTTGGCGAGAAGCTCGACAACGTAGAATCGCAGGTGGTGGCAATGCAAGGTCGCCTCGACAATCTGGGCAAGCAGATTGAAGACTTACACGCACCGATCAAAAGCGTGTCGGATCCTTTGAACTCGGTAAGGATAGAGCTGACCGAATTGAATAACCTATTAGTAGCAGTGGTCGTAGTGACAATCATGTCCGTTATCGCAGCAGCTGTTGGTATCACCGTCGCGCTCGCTTTAGCCTATCGGTTCAGACATGCCGCTATAGACTTTTTGAGCCGCATTGGTACCGCCCAGCGCACGCGTGGGGTCGACATTATAGACCAGTTTCAGTCGGAAGAACGCTCAGCAAATCAAGACAATAAAGTATCGAGTCGTAGATAAACTGGAGCTTCCGCGCGGTTGACTACCGCATTACTCATCTTTCCGATAGAGCTCAAACATATCATTCTCTAGTTCTGGGACAGGTCCAGAGTCTAGCTTTTCGAGCTTCTCTCCAATACTTCTTTTGCCCTTCTCCGAAAGGAACTTGCAACTGCTCACGTTCAACGAACGCAAAGTTTTCATCTGCCCTAGATATTCAAGAGCTTTATCCGTGATGGGAGTAAATCGGATATCCAGGTCACGAAGATTCAGCTTCGCCAGCTCCCTGACGTCTGAATCGTTCAACTCAACACCTGAAATTCGAAGCACTCTTAATCGTTTAAGCTTATGCAAATTCTTCACGGTCTGGCTGGAAATCCGGGTTTGACAGATGCTTAAGAATTCAAGATTTGGAAATAGCTCGAACAAGTGTTTCGCTACGTTGTCGTCGATTTCAACTAAATTCTTGACGTCGAGATGTTTCAATCTGGGACTTGCGGCAAATTGCATGATCCCCTGGCCCGTCACTTTGCTGTTTTGAAGATCAAGCCATTCAAGTTCTTTAAGTTGGTTGAGCAGAGGAATAACGTCATCGCCAACGCTCGTCCCCCTGAGTTCCAGCCGTGTCAAAGGCATTCCAGCAGAAACAAGCGCCTCCACGCCCTTCCGAGTAACATTATGGTTATCGTAGAACCGCAAACAGACAATTGGTTCTCCGGCGATCAGAACAAGATCGTCGTCAGTTACTTGTTCTGAGGCGATATACGCACTAGGCGCTTGGTCCGGCATGAACCTCTTGGAGAGCACTTCCCTCACGGCAGTCTCTTTGTTTATGCCATGCGTTTTTTCATGAACTTCTTTAGCCGCTTCAACAATCGCTTTTGCCTCAAGTTTTGCTTGCCTCTTTGTCTCACGCTTGTCGACATTGATGAGATAAACCGCTGATGCACCAACGCCGAACACAACCAACAAGATCACGATTGGGAGAGTAAAATTCCTTCTTTGAGGCTCGATTGTTCTCTGCGGAAGCGGCGTTCGCTCTTTGATTTGCTCAGCAACAGAAGATAGTGCGATTCGAAAGTCGACGGCGCTTTCGTATCTGTCGGATTGATTGAAAGCTAGAGCTTTCTGTAATACTTCGTTTACGACGTCATTTGTAGTTTGATCCGGTACAACAGACAGAGGGATGTTTAGCGGCGCTCCGTTTAATCGCTCGCCGATGATTTTCATAATATTGAGGTCTTCAAACGGCAATTTACCCAGCACCATTTTCAGTATCACTAGCCCGAGCGCGAAGATGTCAGAGCGCTCGCCGGACTCCTCGCCGCGTAGCTGCTCGGGGCTCATGTATAAGATCGTTCCAACCGGCTGTCCAGGTCTGGTTAAGCGCCAATCGGTTTCATCCATGTCCACGATACGAGCGACACCAAAGTCGAGAATCTTAGCGGTGCCATCATTGCAAATCATGATGTTCCCAGGTTTTAAATCTCGATGAATGACGTCGTTTGCATGAGCGTGCTCAATCGCTATACAAAGTTGCACCCCTATGCTGATTGCCTCTTCAACTGATACTCGGCCACGTTCTTCCAATAAGGAGTCCAGGGTTCGACCAGATACTTTCTCCATCACGAGGTAGGGTTCACCGGCTTCGGTGTAACCAAAATCAAGAACCTGAACTATGTGCGGATTATTGAGCTTGCTAACCGCTTTGGCTTCCTGATGAAACCGCATTACGAGAATTGCATTTTCAAAATTCGGCGGCAACAGTTTAATAGCCACCGGTCGGTTAAGATGCCCATCTTGCGCACCAATAACGCGCCCCATACCTCCGCGCCCGAGGAGTTCGAACGCAGAGTAGCGCACGCACAAATCTGGTGGCGCGAGATTATCAAGATTTTCGTTTGAGTTCATCTTGTCGGACACGGAGCTAAACGAATATTGTGAGCGGTTGGACGCAGGCGTTGAGTTAAACCGTTAATAGTTTATATCAAGTGTTGAACTGATATGGTTTTTCAAGCACAATTTGGACAGTCCGGTCAAATGTCCTGTTTCAACCCACCCCGGCAATTGTTAGAAACAACTCTGAACCCTGGTAATTGAAATGCACTTCATTGTCACCGCCATTGGTAGCGCCGGCGATATCAACCCGCTGCTGATGATTGCATCAGAGATCCGCAGGCGAGGTCACGATGTGGATTTTATAGCCAACGCCTACTTCGAACAAAAAATACTTGCTGCAGAATTGAATTTTCTCGCACTGGGAACGCTTGAAGACTACCAACGCGCCGTCGCAGATCCTGAGATGTGGAACCCTAAGAAAGGGTTTCAAGCGGTCTGGCGAACACTGAGAGAAGCTCTTCCCATTAACACGGATCTTATCGAGAGCCGCCTCAGAAAAGAGACTGTTTTAATCGGCTCCACCCTTGCGTTTGCTAGCCGTATTATTCAGGAGAAGCACGGCAATAAAGGCTCAACAATACATCTTGCGCCCAGCTGCATAATTTCAGGGCATGAGCCGATGGCGATGCCGGGAATTTACTGGCTGCCCAAAATGCCCCTGGCGTTCCGCCACTGGATGATGAGCACGATTGATTCCTTCTGGCTGGACGGCGCATGCCGAGAAGATCTGAATAAATTCCGCGCCACACACGGTCTCTCTCCAGTTAAAAGCATAATGAAAAACTGGATGCATTCGCCCGATCAAGTTATATGCGCATTTCCTGAATGGTATGGAAAACCGCAATCGGATTGGCCACCAAATACGGTGACGACTGGATTTCCAATCTATGACCGACCGGAAGATCAATCGTTAACACCAGAGCTGGAGAACTTTCTACTCAGCGGAGAAGCGCCTCTGGTCTTCACCGCCGGCTCAGCCATGGCACATGCCAGAGAGCATTTTGAAACTGCTGTTGCGGCTACCGAATTGGCAGGCATGCGAGCAGTTCTCGTTTCAGCATATCCGGAACAGATTCCTACTTCATTACCAGCTAATATCATTCACGTACCCTACGCACCATTCGCGGTGCTCTTCCCACGGGCGGCCGCAGTTCAGCATCACGGCGGAATTGGAACCAGCGCCCAATGTTTAGCCGCAGGAGTTGCACAGTTAGTTTCTCCTTTTGCTCACGATCAGTTCGACAACGCGTTTCGACTGCGGCGTCTGGGCGTTGCTAAAGAAGTGAACAGTTTAAACCCGCGAGCATGGTCGAAGGTTTTAAAGGAATTGGCATACGATGAGCAAATAAAGAATGCATGCAGTTATGTGAAATCACTCATGAATAGCGGTCCGCGGGCAACTGAGCTGATTGCAGAAGCAGTGGAAAAATTGGGACAAAAATAGTAACCCCGCAGAGCTAACTTGCCTGCGGGGAAGAGACCTGAGTCCCTTTTTAAATAATGTGATTCCACAGCCATTCAATACTTTGTTGCAGATACAACTCTGCAGAGTTTGGAGTGGAATCACGTTATGCATACTAGAGGGGATGAGTCTTCGAAAAGTTCCAACTCTTGAAAAACTTTTTGAGGAAATCCTTCACGAACCGTTCTCATCACAGGAGCTGATGCGAGTTCTACAGAGCCGACTCCGCACGCTGTTTGATGTACTGCAGTCTCTTGTCCATGTCCTTCTCTGCTTGCGAATTCAAAATCTGATCTTTGAAGGGAAACTGCAGTTCAATATCGAGGTTCGCTGTCAAATCGACATCAGTGGTACCACCGTTAGGACGAATAACCCACGCGCCTTCGAACACGGAAAGTTTGTCTCCCCGCACCAATTTGAAATCGATCCGGCTGAAAGGCGTTTCGGTTTCCTCATAAACAACCTTCGAACTTCCCACCATTGGAAGCCCGCCAAATTCTTCTTCGACTACGGTCTTCGGTCCTTCCTGGAAGATCACTGATCTGGCCGATGGTTCAGAGGTGCGGTAGCTTATGATTGCGTCCCATACGGCTTGAGGACTGGCGTTGACTGTGATCGACTTTTTCATGACTTCCCTTAAAGTGCCAAACTGCCATTTTAACCGACTTTCGTAGATCAGTAATCCTCATGAAAGCCCCCAGATTGGCGGTTTTTACAGAATGCTGCGCAGGAAGCTTAAGAGAGCCTTTCTTTTAGTCAATTCTCACAATCTTGACCTTATATATAAGGAATAAACCAACGAAGTGCACAGTCCGTCAGAGAACTTGGAACGTGGAACGTGGATTTCGATTAAACCCGTAAAAGCTGACCCGGGAGGGTCTCCATCCGAAACACTGCGACAGATTCAGCGTCATTAGTTTCAGGTGGATATGCCATAAAAGGCGTAGCCGGCAAGGAGGCCAGGCAGATGGTAGCAAGATTACAGCATTTAAGCCCCAGTATTTGGGTCTTTCGCCACGATGGCATGAACATGGAGTTCAACTCCCTGGAAGCTGCAATTGCTTATGTGCGCGGGTTTAAGTCCGTTTCGGACTCTTCAAAACTTCGCTCCCTCTACGGAGAGCGGCTGATAATAAATCCGGCACAAATAAGTGAAACGGCGAATTGCTGCGTCGAACTCCTAGCTAACTGATCCTTTTATTCGGCTTTCAAAAGAGTAGTAGCAGTCGTTTAAACAGTGAATCCGTCCGGCTTCGCCGGAAATTCCCTGACGGACCTCCATATCTTGGCATTTTCATAATTTATTTAGATTTCACGCACAATGCCACCATATGCGCTACCATTCGGGCACATTATATGGGTACATCCCATGTAAACTAATCCGAAATTGCAGAGCGCGAAAGTCTAGATTGGAGCAGCATTAAACGAAATAAACTTCTTCAACTCTTGACACCCCACCCACTTGTAAACATGATGGATAAGGGACCCCACGCGAAGCAAAGGTATTCCACTCAATGAATCAACGAACCGCAGCCATAATCATCGATACAGGTTTTTCGGAAGAGTCCATGAAGACCGCGAAAAACATCCTGGCGATACTCGACGTGCGCACAGGCAGTGTGATTAGCGGCTTCCCCTACCTCTCCTGGGAGTACAACAAGGAAGCGTTGACCTCTTTTGCCGGTGACCCTTACAACCACGGCAGTTCGGTCTTGTCAGCTTTGATGCAGCAGTCTCCGGAACTCCCGGTGATTCTTGTGCGCGCGTTCAACGATGGAAAGTTTATTCGGACAACGTTTGTCGATGGTCAAATAGTTAAGCCTGGCTGGACCGAGGCGTATAAGACCGCAGTAGCCATCTGCAAAAATCTCGGAATCAGCTCCGTAGCTAACCTCTCATTCGGCGGCTACACCCACGCAGCCGATGGAAGCGGATGGGAATCATTCTGCCTGGGCTCCGCAACGGGACCCGGCAAGCCCGGACACATTGTCGTTGCCGGCGCAGGCGCCGGTGGCGGCGACCCTATCCACTCATCGTGGAGAACCGAGCCGGGACAGAGCACCGAAGTCACCGCCTACCAGCACGACACGACAACCTACAATTTCTGGTGTTCAGCCGAAGCTGACTCACATCAATTCAATGACTGGTTGCTTGAGGTTTTCCTAGACGGCAATAAGCTCGGCGAAGAATTCGGCGGCGATTTGATACCCAACTTCTGGAACAATCGAAAGCAAGTAACATTCCAAGTCGATGGACCGGGAACAGTTACAATTCGCACGACCCGCTTCTGGGGTGCCGATCGTCGGTTCAAAGGCTTGCAGGTTGCTCACAACTTCGCTCAGAACCACGATCAATTCCATTGCGCAAAACCGCGTCCAATCAATCTTCATCGCAGAGATCCGCTCAGATTCGATTGCTGGATCAATCAGGCGACTGCGCATTTTGCAGATCACCATGATGCGATGACGATTGCAGAACCGGCAATTTTCCCTCACGTGATTGCAGTAGGTTTAAACCAAGGGAAGTATTCGGCTGATCAATTCGAGCGTGGCGCGAAACCGGATCTCTTGATCGACGGCGACGGTCCTGTGAGTTTCAGACTACCGGAGGTCGTTGCAGAAATCGCAAGATATCTCGACGAAGATCCGTCACTGGATATGGTGGCAGTAAGAAACCGCCTCCTAGGTATCGACGTCGCGGTTGCAGACGAGCAAACAGCTTAGTCTTCGAATCAAATTAACGAAGTTTCAAAAGCCGTGTTAGTCACACGGCTTTTGCTTTCTGACAGGATTCAAAAGTTTCACCAGCTAGTCTTCAACGAATGCCTTCAAGCGCGACAACGCGTCATCCCATTGCGAAGAAACCAGATCAAGGTAATCTCGCAACTCATTCAGAGGATGGGCGTTAAGCTCGAATAAATTCTCGCGGCCAGACGGCCTGCTATTCACGATTCCGACGCCCTCAAGAACGCGCAAGTGCTTCGTCACTGCTTGCCGGGTCAACTCTGTACCTTCAGTGAGTTGTGAAATTGACTGCGGCTCACCGTTCGAGAGTCTTCGCACAAGCGTGAGCCGCGTCTCGTCTCCGAGCGCGGCAAACACCGGTGCATGATTTTTCTGCTTTGCTCTTCGACTAGCTGACATATTTTTGAATGTTGAGCATCTGCTCCTCCCAGCCACCTTCATTCATACGGAAAGCCTCATCACGACGGTCTGCCGGTAGCTTCTCGAATCCGGATTCAACGACTGTGAGCAACGTGCCACCATCGATTGGCTTGAGAGTGAACTCAACAAGGGTAGTAGGCTCGTCCGAATAATCCTTCTCTGTGTCACACGCATATGGATGCCACGACAAAGTAAAAGTATGCTCCGGTTCTATCTTTTCGATTGTTGCCATCCACCTCAGGTGCTCGTAACCAGGGTAAGTGATGTGACCAGTCGACTTCTGCCCAACCTCAAACGGTGCATCGATCTTCACTCTAAACCATTCGCCGAACTTCTCGTGATCGACGAGCGCCTGCCAAACTTTTGACTGCGGAGCCTTGAGCTCGATGTGTTTTTCAATTTTTGATTTCATTTTCGTATCCATAAATTAGCAACCTCCAGGTTGCGTATTATTATAAACCAAAAACGCAACCTTTTTGTTGCACATTGGATTAACTTTCGCCTGACGAAGGTGAAGAGTAACTATAAGCACTGACTGGTTCTCACTTGATCCGTTTAAAAACACGGACATAATCAACCACAAATTTTGCCGGAAACGGCGTCGTCACGTCAGGCGCGCCAGGCAGGTCACCACCCACAGCCAGGTTCAAAATCATATACATCTTTTCATGAGGTACGCCATCTTGAGAGACCGAAATACGCTTCCCATCGATGTAGCAAACGATTTCGCGCTCATTCCAAACTCCGGTAAGCGTGTGAAATTCTTCGGAAAAATCAGGGTGAAGCTCATAGCGTTTAGGCCCGTGCCAGGGATGAAAACCGTTGACGTGCGTACCATAATGATTAGTCACTTCAATTATTTGGGGACGATGACCTAAAATCTCCATCCAATCAATTTCCGGCGGCCAGTTGCCGGAGGACGGCAACATCCAGAACGCAGGCCAATAGCCTTTGCCGGAAGGGACTTTGAAACGACAATCAAACCGTCCATACCGGACTGCAAACTTTTTTCTCGTGTCTAATTTTCCAGAAGTGAAGTGCTTTTTCTTGTCACCATCTTCGGTATCTTCTTTGCGTGCCTCGATGAAGAGGTAGCCATCATGTACGGTGCATGCTTTCGACCGATATGCTTGCAGTTCGTTATTGGCATTGTCCCAGTTGTTCACGACATTCCATTTCTTCAAATCGCTCGGACTGTCAAACTCGCAGTTCCAAATCAGCCTCCAGTGTTTACTTGAGTTCAACTCATCATGATTACTTTCGAGTGCATCGCCGGACTGAAGGACATTCAACTTGTACAGGTCAACCGGAACAACATGAGCGTCAGGAGCGTGTAAAACTTCCTCAGCGTGCGCCGCCATTGCAGGCGATGCACTCGCGAATGCGAAAGCTACAATTGAAGTACTCGCGAGCGAAGTTATGGGAAACGCTTGCGCACACAGTCCCGCCTTCGCAAACATGAGCGAGGCGAGTATCTCGATAGACGAGTTTAAGCGAAACATGATTAGCCTCAGGAAATCGAATCTAGCTTAACTGATTGCGACAAGAGGTTAATTGCCTGACGATTGTTGATTAATCCGGAAGGAAATCAAGAGGAGGGATTTACTCTGGTACCTTAGAAAAGACAAGCGATTTTCTCAAGAAGCTATGAAAAGCCCAGTACACCACATTTTTAGCCCGGCAGGCAGGTTTGAGACTTATGCGGAGTTCCGCAGACAAATCACTGCAGTCGCACGCGAGCAACTCTTCGAGAAGTATGCTCCGGTAGACAGTGCCGGCGATAAACTCGAGCAGTACACGAAATTAGGAACATTCCAAGACCCGAATGTAATCGAATTTGCATTCGTAGCCAGTAATAATAAGCTATCAGCTGTAATGCGAGCTGAACTGGTAGAGCCACCTCTTGGCGGAACCGAAATTTTGTACAGCATGGTCAACTCACGTTTCAACTTCGTCCTGGTTTTCGCGCTCTCTATATACGTCATGTTCATGTTCATGTACATGCTGCTTGCTTGCACAGAAACCGTACCTCGGCTGGGACACGATGCTACATACTGGGCTGTAGTCACGACTCTCACTGCAGCTATGTTAATCTGGTTCGAAATCGTTGGCGTAATTTCAACCAGGCGCAGACTGCAGGCAGTCATTAAAAGAGTCGTTGCCGAACTCCAGGTCGCGAAACGGCGCGAACCTTTCCCCTCAAAACGGCGAACACGTTGGCGCGAACTCAAAGCCCGCTTCAAATCATGCTAAGTTCACTCTTCGTCGGCAGGAACCGAGACGCAGGGAAGCGATAACTCCGGAGAAATGAGATAAACTCATCACATATCTTGGAGAAAACATAATGTCAACCGCCTCAACCTTGCTCGACATGCTTCACGCTCCTGCAAAACCAGCGACGCTGTCGAAAAGCGCCGTCATAATTGTCGACGCTCAAAGGGAGTATCTCGACGGCAACGTCAAACTCAGCGGTATCGAAGACGCATTGGTAGAGATTAAGAAGTTGCTCGCCAGAGCGCGCGCAGAAAAACGGCCGATTTTTCACATTGTTCATCACACCGCCCCTGGTGCGCCGATTTTTGCACCTGATAGTCCTACTTCAGCGATTATAGACTCGGTGAAACCTGAAGGCTCGGAGCCTGTAATTGCCAAGCCCCTGCCGAGCTCATTCGTGAATACGGACCTCGACAAATTCGTCAAGGAAACCGGCTGCGAAGAACTTGTGATTGCCGGCTTCATGACTCATATGTGCATCAATGCCACCACGCGTAGTGCCGTAGACCTGGGCTATAGACCTACGGTTATTGGTTCGGCATGTGCAACTCGTGATTTACCTTCACCTGATGGCAAAGTGATTTCGGCTGCAGTCCTACATGAAAGCAATCTCGCATCTCTTGCCGATTTACTTGCATGTGTTTGCAAAACGACCGACGATCTTAGCTAGAGCGCCGGTCCTTTTCGTTTTCGTTAGAACTTAAATGCCAGTTTAAAGCGTATTCGCAACTTCGACGAGTTGATCGAAGCACTGCCCCCAGCCCTGCTCAAAACCCATCTCCTTGTGCTTCTTCTGTGTCTCTTCGTTGCCGTGGATTGCATAAGCAGTATATTTTGTGCCACCACTTCCGTTCGATTCGATGGTGACAATTGCGGAGAAAAATGGTTGCGCTGCTGGACGATAACCCTTCGTCAGGCAGTCGCTCCAGACAAACTTCTGGCCTTCAACAACTTCGAGAACGCAGCCGCTGCAGGGCATATCCTCACCATCAGGAGAGCGCATAGTTGTAGTGAATTCACCGCCCGGAAAAAGTTCGAGCTTGCAATCAACCACTGTCCATGGCTTCGGCGCAAACCACTGTTTTATGATTTCCGGAGTCGTCCAGGCTTTCCAGACTTTCTCCGGCGACACGTCCGTCGTGCGCTCGAGAACAAGATCGAACTTCGGATCGATTTTTTGTGGTGCAGTAACTGTCATTGATCACTCTCCGTTTCTTTTAAATAGGCTTCAAGCTGGTCGAGCCTTCGTTCCCACATCGAGCGTTGCTTCGCCATCCAATCCTCAGCGGCTTGTAGCGTAGCCGGCGCAAGCTCGTAAGTTCGCACACGCCCGGTCTTCTGGGAGCGAACCAATCCGCAGCTTTCCAACATCTTCATATGCTGCAGGAAAGATGGCAAAGCCATGTCAAACGGCTCGGCGAGAGAACTCACGGGAGCAGGTCCCGAACCCAGTTTTTCAAGAACCGCGCGCCGTGTAGGGTCCGCAAGTGCTTGAAAAACCGAGTCGAGTGCTACAGATTGGTTAGGCATTTACCTAACTATACCGAGTCTTAATAGTTAGGTCAATACCTTAGTATTCTTAATTCACTTTTCATGCCAACTACTGAAGTTCCATAAACTGTTTCGCTCTTTCGAGACCTGGCAACAGTTTCGGACCTTGAAGACAGACCGTACCACAGAGTGTGCAGCAGATTTAAAACATATATACTGTACTTCTCGTTGAACAGTCGAATTATCGAATTTTCGGAAAGTCTATTGTTTCCATATTCGATCGTCTAAACTGGCTCAGGAAGCTGATTCTAGCAATCAACTTTTCGAGACGAATATCATACGCGAATCGATCACGCCGCACAACAGATATCTAATTATGAGCACTTTAGGAAAACTACCTGTTTCTTTACTCGGGAAATGTGGAGATCTAGGAATCGATCTGCACAGCGTCATTCCGCTAGCCGAAAAGGATGAAGCCTTCTGGCTCAAACTCACAACTTCGACAGGCTCAGTTGAAGGTAAATTACTCATACCTCGCGTTGAGCCCACCAGGCTTTTGATTTACATGCCCGGCTTTCCTGGCGGCGGATCAACTGATTTCGAAGCAAATCATCTGGCGAAGTTCCTTGAGTCAAATTACACAGTCTTCACCATTCGCCATAATGGCTCGCTGCTGACCGGTGAACACTCTGACTATTACATAAACTGCCAACCCAGACAGAAGAAAGCAAAAGTCGAGCATCAAGACTGCATCGGAGCACCGGCAAAATACAATATAGGAGACTGGCTGCTAGAACCGTTTATCGCAGTTGAGGCGCTTGGCGAAGTGTTCGAGGAAATAGTGATCGCCGGACACTCATTCGGCGGACTGTCGCTCTTTTATTCAATGCGCGAGCTTGTTCGCACACGATCAAAACAGCTGAGTAAAATAAAGCGAGTGGTGTCACTAGCGGGTGCAACGGGTCGGGTTCGCATGGAAGAAGAAGACCCCATTCTCGTTCAATGGGCTGAGTACCTGGAAACGGACTGGGCGAGAGAGCGAGTAGCCATCGGTGACACTTCAAACAACGTCGAAAGATTGAAAGAAGCCTATCACGCTATCCACGACGGACAATATAAACCGCCATCAAACATCAGCTTCGTCCTGGTCGTCCCATGGGGAGACACCGCCGATAGTACCGATGAGTACATCAACCCCGTCGAAGCACTAGATATGGTTGTGACCCTTGGACGCGGCACTCTTATTATTGATAAAACCAGTCGAAGTGATTCGGAAACTGGCGAACTCGCTCACGATATGTCGCGGTTTACGACAGATATGTTTTTAAAAATCGCTGATTCCAACTGGAATCCGGCCAAGCAAATTTTGTGTATCGACGATAAAGGACTACACTGATGAAATTGGTATCCCGTTGCGCATTTGCTGTTACGCTCGCGGTGTCCTTGACGCTTATAGCGCCAACGCAGGCTTTCGCAAGACTTGAAGGTCTAGAGCGCACCGAGAATAGTGCGCAAGACGCGAACTGCAAGAGCAAAAATGAATCCGCAGATGATACCAAATATGATGCCAACGGCAGCTCGAAGGAAATCGTTTCAAATCCAGACTCAAAGCCTTCAAATAAGAAGATGACTGATGAGGCTAGAAGAGACCTTGCAATTTCGCTTATCGACAGAGGCAACTTCAGCGAAGCTGAAGAAATTCTCAAAGACCTGGCGAAGAAGGGCGACTCCGACAGCCTGATGGACCATGCTGCCGGACACTTCCGGAGCGACAAATACGACGAAGCGCTCAAACTCTGCCAGGAAGCTTTTAAAAAGAACAATGGAAAGCATTACGACAAGGCGATGATCAAACTAGGCATTGCAGAATGCTTGTACAAGCGAAAATCTTACGCAGAGGCAGAGAAGGAATTTCAAGAGAGCCTTTCGCTGTTAACCAAAAACGACTCACCTTTGATCGCTATCTTCGCGCTCGAAGGATTGGGCGGTTGTTATTTACAGCATAAAGAATTCGATAAAGCAGCCGACACCTTGGAGGAACTCGCGAAACTCAACCGAGATGTTTACGGCAACAAAGATATTGGCTACGGCTGGGCCTTATTCCAACTGAGCGAGGCGTACAAAAAGGCCGGGCGCCATAAGGCTTACCAGCCGATTTACGAGAAGTCTATTTGGATTTTTCGTGAGACAAACCGTAAGCGCCTTGCTACCGAATTCAGTGACCCTAAGCTTCAGGCGCAACTCTCGAAGATGGTTTTTGGTAGCGGCAATCGAGTCGGGGACGACTCCAAGCTCTCAGGAAGAAGCAAATACTTCGACTTAATCGATCCTGAAGTAGAACTGCCACGTTGCGCATGGCGCCGGCAGTTTCGTCAGGTGGACGCGCCCGGCTATGTATGGTGCGATCCGAATGTAGAAGCGAAGGCGGTTTTAATCTGCGTGCATGGGCTAGGCTTGCACCATAAATCTTTTAATTCTTTCGCTCGCAGGATTGCGCCGAGAGGCATCGTTACAATCTCGTTCGATGTTCGCGGTTTTGGAACATATCTGGCATCAAAGGGGCAAGACGATCTGCAAATTGATGACTGCGTAAAAGACCTGAAAGAAATCATAAAATTGATTCGCGACGACAATCCGGACAAACCTCTGTTTTTACTTGGCGAATCTATGGGCGGTGCGATCGCTCTCCACGTGGCTGCTGAGGCACCTGAGTTGTTGGATGGTGTAATCTGCTCGGTGCCATCCGGTGCGCGCCATCAAGGAGCGTCCACCGCGCTCAAGGTCGGTCTCAAATACATTAAAGGCAAAAACAAGCCGATGAACATTGGAGAGCAGGTTATAAAGCAAGCGACGGAACAAGAGTCTCTGAGGAACGACTGGTCGAATGATCCCTCGGCGAGATTGAAGTTGACGCCGAAAGAACTTGTCAGCTTTCAAACTTTTATGGGTCAAAATGTTGAGGTCGCAAAAAGGATCAGAAAAACACCCGTCATTCTTTTCCAGGGAGATAATGATCGGCTAGTGAAGAAGACTGGAACCTATGATTTGTTTGAAGCAATCAGCTCCAAAAAGAAGACCCTGATTCTGCTGGGCAATACGGAGCATTTGATTTTTGAAGCGGGGCAGTTTCAAGATGATGTCACCCTCGGTGTCATAGATTGGATGATGTTCCACGGACAAAGACATCATGAGGAAGTGAGTGAAACCGAGTCTGTTCGAACCGACTGAACGGCTGCGGCGTGACTCTGCGCCTATTCGTCAAGCTGCGGACGGAAAGGACCTCTAAGGATCGAGCATTTGAGAAGAGTCTTTTGCATCCCTTGGATCGATGTCGAAAAATTTCGAAAACTCCGTGTCTCCTACGAGATCGAGAAGTTTTCTGGAAGTGATTTTGAACCGAGACTGCGCCTTTTTGAGACCAGCAACCGTCAAATTTGGACACTCGTTACAGGTGATCTCTTTCAAGTTGGGCATCTTCGCGAGTTTATCGAAAACACCGTCGGTAACTTGAGTATTCGTAAGGTCTAAGGACCGCAGATTTGGCAAAGTCATTATCGGAGCCAACTCAGACTCTTTGAACCGGATTCGCGACAAGCGCAAAAAGGTAAGCTTCTTCATCTCAGCAATGGTTTTGAAACTGGCAGGCGTAACCGAGGTGTCATCAATGGCCAGCAAAGTCAGATCCGGAAAAGTATTTGCCAACATTCGGATGCAGCTGTCGTCAACATTTGGACAGACACCAAGTTCCAGTCGAGTGAGCGGCATATGACTGAGCGCGCGAAGCCCCTTCTCGGAAACTTTGGTATCAATAGCGCATAGACAATTCAAACGTGCCTTTCCGGAGGCAAGGGTGCGCAAAGTCAAATCGGTCATCCTCGTATGCGCACCCCAAAGTTCCATCAGGGGCAGCTGAGTCAACTGACAAAAACCAGCATCAGAAACATTGCAGTCGCTTACGTTTAGCAACGTCAGGCTGTGCATCTTCGCGATGTGCGCCATGCACTTATCCGTTATATCGGATTCCGAAATCCCGAGGGTCTGCAGTTGTTCACTCAATGCCATCACACCCTTATCTGTTATCTTGCATTGTCCAAGACCGAGCCCTCGGAGGCTCGGTATTGAAGCAAGACTGAGAAGCCCATCATCTGTGACTCTGCGAGCCATCAACAACATGTGTTGAATCGGCAATCGTGAAATTATTTTGCATCCAGCGTCGGTAAGATCCGGTTGCTCGTTCAAAAATAATTGTTGAACCGGGCGTCCAAGCAGCATCTCCAGATCAGAATCAAGCAGATCAGTTTTGGCCGTAAACTTTGTCCCTTTGGATTCCTTATCAACTTCGAATAATTCTTCAAAAGATTTTTTCGGTGCGGCCAACCGAGTTAGTTCCGTGGCGGTCTTTGGCTTACCTTCTTTCTTTATGATGACTACTTCCTGGGGCGGCTTTGTCAAAACAGTAGCTGCCACTGCGCATAGTGCTACTATCGCTAGAGTGGCGATGATAGCAATCCAAGCGCCGCTTCCTACGCGATTGGAAACCGTATCTACATCAGAATCCATTCTGCTCGAATCAGCTTTCGGAACGTATGCACGCTCGTGCGCCCTTAACACCCGCTTCAAGGCGATCATCAGATCTGTTGCCGAGTGATATCTATTGCCGGGTCTTTTCTCGAGACACTTGCTTACCACGTCTTGTACGTCATCAGGAATCTGGGCAGATGGATTCACATCTGCCATCGCCGGAGGCTGCATTTCGGCGTGCATCTTCAATGTTTCAAGAGATGTGTCGGAAATAAATGGTGGTCGACCAGCGATGCACTCGAACATAATGCATCCGAGCGAGTAGATATCGGAGCGCGTAGAATAGGGCAATCCAGTGGTCGCATCCGGACTCATGTAGGCCGGCGTTCCAACAATCGCTGACGTCATCCTTCTCGTAGCTTCGGCACCACCCACGGGGTTACTAGCGGTGCCGGCACCATATTTGCTACCGCCCACGCCGCTATCGGCGATATCAGGTCTGGAACCGCCTTTACCCGCGCCTATCTCAGCCACGCCAAAATCTATCAGACAGACGTCCGGGTGTGGAGAGTCTATTTGAGACACTAGCATGTTACTCGGTTTCAGGTCTCGGTGAAGAATGCCCGACTCGTGAGCGTACCCGAGGGCGTCGCACAGATCTACCATCATGGTAAATACGGTTTCCCATGGCAGGTAGCCTTTTTGCTGCCTGACTTCATCTAACCCACGGCCATTAACAAAATCCATGACCATAAAGGGCGAGCCCTGTGCGCTGACTCCAAAGTCCAGGATCTGAACTATTCGTGGATGGTTTAGTTTACTGTTCGCCTTGGCGGCATTCTGAAAGTTGATCAACTCATTAGGCGAAAGCTGCCTGAGCGTTTTAACCGCGACCTTCTTGCCTAGTACACGGTCACGGCTGAGATAAACCCGCCCGGATACTCCTTCACCAATTATCGAAAGAGGCTTGTAGCGTTCGAGCGGATACTCTCGAGCATTAACGGAGAGTTCCTCTTCGTTCTCGTCCACATATTCAACCGGCTGCTGGGCAACCAATGAGCCGGACTGCGTTTGACTGCCCTTAATAATTTTGGGTTCCGCACAGCCACACAAATCCTGCCTGAAAATCCACTGCGTGAACGAACCGGAGCGACCTGCGTAAACTCGCTTTCCGCAAGTCGCGCACATGGTGACTTCGATGGTGCTGCCTTCGCCACTACCGGCGGTGAGGGCGCTATCGCAGGTGCAAGCAACGATCCATTGCGTCAAACTCCCGGACGATTTGACTTCTTTTGGTCTTCCGCACTTAGAGCAATTGGTGGCCGTCACAACCATCACACATCATTAACACTTGATATTTATACCAAACTTGCAGTCGCTTTACTCGTCCTGGACACTGTTTTCGCAATCTTCAACAGTGCAGTTGACGGTCTGGGTACTTTTAAGCTTACATCGAGTCAGACAGGAGTCGGAGAAGGCACTTCCGTCGAGACTGGAATCATGAAAAGACAAGCTTTTGCCCTTGCAATCGCAGACTTTAGACTTGCTGATCTGGCAATCTTCAAACCGACAGTCATCAAAACTGCTGTCCTCGAGCCCACAATCCTCGAACTTGCAGTCCTCGAAACGTCCATCCTGCAATTTACAGTCATTAAACTTACAATCGATAGAACGAATGTTTTTCAAACCGGCATTCTCGACACGGCAATCTTCCATGCCGCCATCTTCAATCTGACAGTCGCTGACTTTTACGTCATTCAACCGGCAATTCGTGATACCACAGTTTTCTACTTTTGAATTTTCGAGACGGCAATCGTCCAGTTTGCAATCGGTAATTTTAGAATCATCAAATCGTATATTCGTCAAACCGCAATTCTGGATTTTTACATTTTCAAATCTGCAATTATCCAGCTTGCAATCGCTGATTTTGCAACTCATAAATTTGCAATTGTTGAGGTCTCCACTGCTTATTGTGCAATCTTCAAACGCGCAGTTCTCAAATTTACAGTCTTCGATCTTACAGTCTTCAAACCGACAATCGTCAAAGTCTCCGCACTTTATAGTGCAACCGCGGATCAACTTACCCGACATTTTGACATCCTGAATGCTCTGCTTTTCTATCATCTTGTCGTCGTTATCCATGCTTCGTCTCCTCCCTCCCGCACATCTTGAGTAGTTCGTCGGTAGATAATACAGTTGCAAACTCCCCATGCAGGCTTGCTAGAGCATATTGATGTACTTCATCAGCGGTGAACTCCCTGCCGTCATATCCGGTACGGTTGAAAGTAGCGGTGGCATCGCCAACGACGTAGGTATCGAAACCCAGGTTATCTGCCATACGGGTCGATGTTGAAACACAGTGGTCGGTGGTTAAACCAACGAGCACAACTGTTTCAATACTGTGACCGCGCAAATATGCTTCCAGCTCTGTGCCGATGAAGGCACTATTCACATTTTTTTCTTCAATTCTTTCTCCCGCAATCGGAGCCGTGCCTGGTTTAAACTCATTACCTGACTGATTGGGACGCAATGGGGAATCCTGTTCCACACTCATGTGACGAACATGCACAACCGGACGCCCAGTGCGTCTCCAGGCATTGAGAATACGTCTCATATTTTCTTCAGCTTGCGGATTGTTGCGAACTCCCCAGTAGGATGAGTCGAATCCATTCTGCACGTCAATTAAGATTAAAGCCGCCGAATCCGGGAGATCTTTCACTGTTTATTTGCTCCTGCGGTTTTTGAAAACGCCATTTTGAGCGTTTATATCAAGCTCTTCGAAGAAACAGCATCTAGCGACTGGCACCGAAGGCGGTGTCAACCGTTTCCTCTATGCGGCACGTCATCCCACAGCCAAGGCGTTTCCGCGCACCAATTTCCAGCGTATTTCAACTTCGATATTCTAACAGACTCAAGCTCCTGACATGATGTATAGTACTGGGGTTTAGCAAGCCAGCCTTGAAAGTACAAAGGAGCTTTTCCTACATGGGTTTCACACAGATATCAGGTCTAAAGTGCTTTTCAAGCGTAGCTATGTTCACCTTGATTGTGTTAACTCTAAGTAGCCCTGCGACATGGGCGCAAGGAGCCGAAGGTATTGGTCTGGACCCTGAATCGCAGAGGCTTCCAAAACCAATTGAAATCGAAGGCGAAACAGACTATGCCGACGGTTCTGACGAAAGTTCAAAATCAGCGAGAGACCGTTCAAGCACTTCTAGAGATGAATCGAAGCACGGCAAGAAGGGAAAAAAACAAATTATGAGCGAATCGGTTTACGACTTCCATGCCAAAAGTCTCGACGGTCAAGACATCGACCTGTCCACGTACAAAGGCGACGTGATACTAATCGTCAATACCGCGAGTGAATGCGGATTTACGAATCAATATAAGGGTCTTGAAGAACTTCACGAGAAGTACAAAGATCGCGGCTTGAAGGTTCTTGGATTCCCATGCAATCAGTTTGGAGGACAGGAACCAGGTGATAATCATCAGATCGCAACTTTCTGCCAGAAAAACTTTGGCGTCAACTTTCAGATGTTCGAAAAAATTGATGTAAATGGCAAAGATGCACATCCTCTGTACAGATATCTTACAAGCGCTGCTCCGGGAGCGCTCGGCACGAAAGCCATCAAATGGAACTTCACAAAATTCCTGGTAGACCGTCAAGGGAAGGTGTTGAAACGCTACGCACCTACGACAAAACCAGAAGATCTGGCCGCGGACCTCGAGAAACAGCTTTAGAGCTGAGAACAGGTTTCGTCAGGCATTGAAACTGGCAAAGTCTCAACTTACATTTCCAAAACGATAAAGCCCCAGGGGCTCAGATCGACAGAAAAGCCTGCTTCGCTTACGTTCGTAATTGCCAGCGGAGTACGCGACGTTTCACTCGAAATTATATGCGTCAACCTGAGGGCGTTGGAAACAGGAGCGCGCACGTAGCTTTGAGCTTGAGAATCGGAGTAATTCACTATCGCGCAAAATTTATAGCCGCTCTCATCCGTCCAGGAGAATGCAACAAAACACTCGGCCGTCCAATTGCCCTCCCAGACAGGTGCGCACTCTAACAACTCCCACGCGCCTGCGTGCACCACCTGTAGTTTCAAACAAGAAAGCAATTCGTCATAGAACATCTCAACGTTCTTATCGACCGGCTCTGTTGGTTTACGAGATATGTGGACTGACACACGCTTGCGAAAGCCCTCGAATTGACCTTGATGAAGGAAGCGCAACCCCGGACAAAGATAGGTTAAAACAGCAGCAGCCTTATGTTGCTCGAACGGAAATATACCAGCTGCGCGAGGTTCATCATGATTCTCCAGAAAGCGCGCTGATTTTTTCTGATACTCGATATCAGCGAGCAAATGATCGCGAATCTTTCTGACATTGCCCTCTCTGAGTCTATCGTAGAGCCGTTTGTCATAAGTGAAATCGAATCCCAACTGTTGCAGATCCCATTCTCTGTCCCAGTAGACTTCCGCCATGAACGTAAAGTCGGGATGTTCGTCTCGAATGGCATTGATCGTGTCATTCCAGAACGGATCAATGTCGATGTTCCAAGTCCGCTGAAAAACATCCGGCAAGATTAACATTGCCATATCGCAACGCAAGCCATCGCAGTTAGTGGCAATGCTCGCTATCTCCTGTCGCATAGCAGAACAAAACTCGGGACTGCCGTAGTTCAATTGAAGAGTGTCCGGCCAACCGTCAAAATACGGATCGCGACCATGGGCAAAAATCTCCTTACCCACACGAATATAGTTCTGAGGAGCCGCCTCGATAGCGCCTTCGTCACCTCTCACGAAATACTCCGGATGCGATTGTACCCACTCATGATCGATCGCCGTATGATTAGGCACGAGATCAAGCATCAGTTTTAAACCAAAGTGGTTGACGCGGTTGTGCAAACGTTTTAGCGCTTCAGGTTCGCCAAAGTGTTCATGCAGCGTGTATTTCGTGATGGCGAAACCAGAACCACAAATCTCGTCGTCCTTCAAATCGGGAACGTCTTCTCGAAAAGATTCTTTCCATCCTGGATGACTTTGTGAAATTTGCTGACCGATCTTGCCAGTTTGCCAGACGCTTAAAAAGTAGACCCACGCAAAGCCCTGTTGCGCCAGTTCTTCAAAGAACTCATCCGGAATATCGTCAAGAGTCGCTTGTCGACCGAGTTTTCGACTCAGCTCCGAAAGCCAGACCCGTGTGTTTACTTGATATAGAGTGGGATTCGTTAACAGCTTGTTAGGGAGTGTCGTCGCCGAATCTCCAGGTTTTCCTTTCGTTTTCGTCTTCGGCATAGAATGCTTCAACCCTCGTTAAGAAGACAGATCAACTCAGACGTTGTGCCATATGCGCAATTTTGCGCATTGGTGATGGCTCCAACCAGGTTTCCTCATTCATCAGTGACTGGATGTAGAGAAGCTTCGCAATGTTTCCAGTCCAACCGGTCTGGTGCGATGCGCCAAGACCAGAGCCATCATCGCCATGGAAATATTCGTAGAACATAATGTACTCTTTGAAATTAGGATCCGTTTGAAACTTGTCGGAGTCACCATATACGGGGCGCCGTCCGTTTTCATCCGGCAAAAAGATGCTGGTCAAGCGAGTAATCAAATCATCAGTAATTTGATACAGATTCATCATCTGACCAGATCCCGTCGGATACTCCACCTTGAAGTCATTTCCGTAATAACAGTAGTAGCTCAGGAGGGAACGGATCAGCAGGAAGTTAACGGGGAACCAAATTGGTCCACGCCAATTTGAGTTGCCGCCAAACATACCGGTATTCGACTCACCCGGCACATAATCGACACGAAATTCATTGCCACCAAATTCGATGACAAAAGGATTCTTTTCGTGGTACTTAGACAGACTGCGAATACCGTATGGGCTGAGAAACTCTTCTTCATCGAACATATGTTTAAATATGCGGCGAAGCTTCGTTTCATCGCAGACTGCGAGCATCCGACGACCGTTAACTCCAATAGTTTCCGGCGTATGAATGTTCTCGCAGGTCTCCTTCTGGCGCTGCATAAACTTGGCAGCTCTCTCCATGAATTCTGGAACGTTAGTCCAGATTTCTTCTTCCATTACCACTGTTGACGCAAGTGGAAGCAAACCAACCATCGAACGAACCTTCAACCGCATCGCCTGTCCATTCGGCAACCGCAAAACGTCATAGAAGAAACCGTCATCTTCGTCCCAGAGTTCATCTCGATGGCGACCAGGTCTGTCCATAGCGCCAGCAATCCAAACGGTGTGCTCGAAAAACTTCAAAGCAAAACGCTCGTAAAAGGGGTTGTCCTGGGCAAGTTCCAACGCGATGTTCAACATCTGTTGGCTGAAAAATGCCATCCAGGCTGTTCCATCAGCTTGCTCAAGGTGCCCGCCGGTCGGAAGCGCGTGGCTTCGATCGAATACTCCGATATTGTCTAAACCGAGGAATCCACCTTCAAAGACGTTATGTCCCATGGGGTCCTTGCGATTAATCCACCAGGTGAAGTTGACGAGCAGTTTGGAAAACGCATACTTCAAGAAGTCCCGATCACCCACGCCATCATGCTGCCATCGATCGTACAGATACGCCCAATACGTGGCAAAAGCGTGTACAGGAGGGTTCACATCGCTGAAGTTCCATTCATACGCAGGAATCTGTCCGTTTGGATGCAGATAGGAACTTTTCAACATCATCTCCAGTTGATGTTTGGCAAAATCAGGGTCTATCATGTTAAGAGACATAATATGGAACGCCAGGTCCCATGCCGCGTACCACGGATATTCCCACTTGTCCGGCATAGAGATAATATCTTCGTTGTACATGTGAAACCAGGCACTATTTCGCACGTTCGACTGGGTCATCGGCTGCACGTTGTGTTCTCGCAGCCATTGGTCGACATCGTAATAGAAGAACTGTTTGCTCCACATCATGCCACCAAGGGCGGTTCTTAAGATCTTTGATCGTTCTTTGTCTTCCAGCAATTTATCGGGTGTAAGACCTTCGTAAAAATGGTCGGCTTCCCTCGTGCGCAGTTCCATAACTTCATCGAAGTTTTTCATGGGCTCACCATATTCAGTGGCACCCATTCGAAAACGGATCGAGGCGCTCCCGCCGGCTGGAATGGTCAGTTTATACTGCGCCGACATCTTCGTGCCAACCTGCGCCGGATTAACTGCGTCCAGATTTCCATCAACAACATAATTGTTTATCCCATCTTTGACATAGGGACTCTGGTTGGGCGAGCCCCACAGTCGCTCCAGATTCGTTTCGTTCTCAGTAAATAGAAGAGGAACTGTGCGGTCAAAGTAGATATGGTATTCGGAGAGTTTATCGGAATAGTTTTTATCAGTGTGCTGAGCACTTGCGGCCGACAATCCATCCTTTGTCAAGCCTCGTATCATCGGCTTTGACGCATCCCCGCCCCAGGACCAGGTGTTGCGAAACCAGAATGTCGGCAATACATCAATCTCGGCTTCCTCACCAGCTCTATTGAAGATAGAAACCTTTATCAAAAGATCTTCCGGGGTCTCCTTCGCGTATTCGATAAAGACATCGAAGTACCGGTTATCATCGAATACTCCGGTATCAATCAGTTCGTATTCCTTTTCAAACTTGCTGCGATCGCCATTACCCATCAGAAGCTTGTCGTAAGGGAAACGGTGTTGCGTATATTTGTACAGGTATTTCATGTACGAATGCGTCGGTGTACTGTCGAGATAGTAGTAGATCTCTTTGACGTCCTCGCCATGGTTGCCTTCGCTGTTGGTCAGACCGAACAATCGCTCTTTGATAATTGGATCTCTTCCGTTCCACAGACCAAGGGCGAAACAGAGAATCTGATGCTCATCACTGATGCCGCCCAGACCATCTTCACCCCAGCGATACGCACGCGATCGAGCATGATCATGCGGAAAATAGTTCCACGCATCACCGTTTTCGCTGTAGTCCTCGCGCACAGTTCCCCACTGCCGCTCACTGAGATAGGGTCCCCATTTTTTCCACGGCGTGCCTTGCGTTCGAGCGTCGAGCAGTCGCTGTTTCTCAGGATTAATAGTATCGAGCTTAGCTGCATGTCTTTCGCGTTCGTTCTGCGCCATGACGACCTCGAATGTGGGGAATAGGCTTCAACGATATGCCACGCAATTCATACCTAACTTCGCCTGCAGCATTAAACCGTTCATTTATATGGAAAACCGTTAGCGCCGAACGGTTTATTAACTGAACGTCGCCCCGACAAGTGCGCTCGTTCCACTGCTCTAATGAATGAACAACGGCACTGGAGAGGACAAATTCCATGGACGAGTATACGAAAGCAGCAAACGAATTTCGCAAAGATAACGATAAAACAGCAGGCATGGCAGGAGCGGGCGCGGGCGTTCTCGCTGGTGCGCAGGTGGGAACCGTGCTTCTCCCGATTCCAGTAGTTGGAACCTTTACAGGAGCGCTGGTTGGTGGTCTCATTGGGACGAAGATCGGGAAGAAAGTGGGCGGCGTCTTACTGGACAAGATGGCGCCGGCAGAGCAGGCATTCACAAGCGGCTCAACTGGGGGAACGCCAGGAAGCGGCAAAGTAGATGTAGCGGGTGAACTGGCTAGACTGGCTGAGTTACGTGCAGCCGGCGTACTCGATGAAGATGAATTCCGAGCAGCGAAGGCGAAATTACTGGGACTTTAAGCAAGTTCCAGCAGACTGAATCGGATCTGCAAACGATGACGAGAGGGGAACGATGACTAGTAAGACCGCCGGAGACCTCAAAGGGGAGTGAACGAGCTGTTTATCTCATCCACCTTACGCTGGTAGATCTCAGCCTCTTTTGGACGTTTTCGCTTCCTCATCAATTCAGCATAGCTTGCGTAAGCAGACATCAAGCCAAGTTTATCGGCCACGCCGTTCGGTCCCTTTGTCGCGATCAGACGCTTGATGTGAACCTCGGCATTAGTCAATTCATTTGCACCAAGTTCTGCCGTGATCAACTGCGGAAGCAGCTCTTGCATCATCTCTTCGTACGGGTATGGAGTGCGAACAACCTCGGCGGAAACAACGCCTCCGGGATGGTGCCTCTCTATGATCTTCTCAGGCGTCCGTTCCTTCGTCGGAGAGGGCTTCATCGCCCCGCCATCGATAATTGCCAGAGCTTGTTTTAAAGTTCTAGACGCGTCTTGAAACCGATTAGCTCGGTTGTAGTGCATACCTAAGCCGAGAAGACTGCCAATGTACTCTCTGCTGTTTCGTCCCTTGCGCAAACTCTTTTTGACGATGGCCGAATAGACCTGCTCAGTATCAGGCATCCCTTCTGAACCTGATACCGCTTCTGAGACACCGGGCACCACACCTGGTTCTTCATCTTGCGAAAAACTGGGAGCAACGCTGGCGGCAAACACTGTGGTAAGAAGAAGAGCACCTGTAAAAACCTTCCGCATCAGGAACCTCTGGTGGTTAATGGTGGCATGACCTGTTTCAAAGCTCATTCTAGACGTTCAGCTCCAAAGAGTAAATGAGCACGGAGAGTCTCAAACTCCATGCTCATTGTGCTCGTTAAACTAAGAAACGGTTTCAACCGGCGGCAGTGCGTCTACGGACCGCCCATAGGAGGAAGACCGCTGTTGGGACCGTAGGGTGGAACAATAGCGCCTACGTTCGTAATGCTGCATCCTTTGCCTGTCGCAGGAGAACCGCTCGCGAGTTCATAGGTTTGCACGGTCCAGGCACGTGGTCGGTACGTGTCTTTGTTTACCGGCGCCCAGAGCGTACTCTCTTGAACATACTGCGGATTGACGAGGGAAGCGGCTAACGTCGTCGTGTTGCCGGTTACGTGATATTGAACATTGCCCCCGTTATCCAAACTTTGCGTCACGGGAACGTTGATAGCGCCACCATATATGATGCAGTCTTTGACCTTGACCGTGCCAACTCCGTTAGTGGAAAACTGCCTGTCATACATCGCGTGCTGAGAGAAATTCGAGACCAGGTTGGGTTCATAAAGAGTGCATCTGGTCAAATTGACTTTGACCTTCGAGGCGGTGTCTGTCGGCTCGACGGATACGTTCGCATGGTTTGCTCCTAAGAATAGGCAATCGACAATCGTTGCTTGACCTTGAACGATATCAATGCCCTTGTTGTATACCGGTCCAAAAACACATTTGCTGGCGCGAATTAAAGATTGATACGCTGTTCCATTCGGTCTTGCACCGAGTATTCCAACACCCCATTCGCCCCACCAGCCATAACCGCCTTCGAAGATGCAACCTCTAAAAGTAGTAGCATTGGGCTGTCCCGCCACCGGTCGTTCAACCGCGCCAGCCTTCACGTTGGTGAAGCGACAGTTGACGAAATTATTATCATAGCCTCCGAATACAACGGCACCGACCCGTCCACCACCATAGGGAGGGAAACCATATACGGTGCCAAACTCTATATTGCGAAAGGTATTGTTGTTGGTTTGAACCTTTACGTTCTCACCCGAGAAGTTTGTAATTTTAATTCCGGAACGCGCATTTGCGATCAGCTGAACGTTGGAGCCGGTTATGGTCACTCCAGTTTGCACGGGAGTGCCGGAGGCCGCTGCAATTGTAACCACTCCATTATGGTTCGCGGCGGGCGACTGTCTGATTGTCAGGAAGTTTGTTGGAACAGTGAACGGACCTGTATAAGTGACACCAGAAGCGCCACCATCCACTATAATCTGATCCCCTGGAACTACCGACGACCAGTTGATCGATTGGAATGATTTCCAGGCTTTCTTCCAATTGGTTCCGTCGCCATCGTTGCCGTCCGGCGATACATAAAGATTGCGCGCACTTGCGTCCGCGCCGCAGGCCAGCGTCGAAGCCAGCGCCACTATAATTCCCGCTATAAATCTGAATTTATAGTTGAGTTGAAATCTCATTTGGTTTCTCTCCCAAGCTATCGAACACTTATGTAGAACAGTTTTGTAGAACACAACCACGTGAACAGTCGCACGAAATCCGTGAGCACATCTGAGTGAGCTCGGCGGTTTTCGATAAACGCGCATCCAATTTCCACTTTGGAATGCGATTGCTCAACAATAGTCAGCGAACGTGAACTCAATGTGAGTCAAATGTGAAACGAGCGTGAAGTCAACGCAAGCACCGTACAGGTGGGCAAAAACTTTCGGAATTTATTCTCTTCACGACAACTTCACGCATCGTCTCTAGACTGAACTGAACGCATTTATATGGATAGATCATCAATGCAGACTCAAGGTCGACGCAAAGTCGCGCATAGAAATGAACGTGGAAATCTCTACGTTCTCTATATCGGTTTTGCAGCGATGATTGTAGTTGTTTGGAACTTGTATGCTCAAGTCGGTTTATCCTTCATAATCAATTATCGAAGCAAGTGTGCACTGGAAGCCGCCTCCCTTGCGGCGGCCCGCGACCTCTCAAGAATCGTCATCGACGATCCTAAGTGGGGGTACGTGGCACTCACAGATCAACCTCCCGTTGGAGATGACACAAAGGCGGGAGATGGTTATCCACTTCCCGTGACCGGAATAAACACAATCATGGCGACGGTGCGACTGGAGATGCTGGTCGCGCAGTCACTTGGCACTAACGAAGCGATGGCTTGCGCGTTGGATGACCTTCGCACCGCACGCGCTGCTTCAAGACGTCTATCGAGGACCTTGCGCAATTCGCTCAAGAGAGAAAGAAGCAGCAATGAAGATGATAAGGAACTGGTAGCTCGAGATATCTTTGGAAACGTAGTTCGTCCCATGGACAGTGCCGCGACCGTGTATCGCAAAAATGCCGATCAAATGCTTAGCGGTATGGGATGGAAACTTGAAAGTATGAACGCCGACCTTGGTTCGTTAACTCAGGAAGGCACGACAAATACACCAAGTCCGGAGCGCGGTTTGTCCAACCGGACGGCGTCGGTATTCGAGCCGGAGTTGAAAAATTATCCAGCGTTTGAAGACGTCCCAGCGGCAGGCGAATCATTCTACTTCGCCGGACTCGGGAAACAGACAAGTCTTGTTGAGCCTGCACTTTTCGATGCGTCACGCTCCGTTCAAAACAGCTCCGTGATACGTCTTGTCGCTCAGCTGAAACGAAACGACACTGATAACTGGATAAAATCTGTCGCGTGCGCTCAACCGGCATACATGGAGGATAAGGTACCTGCATCATATATGGTGCTTCGATTCCCAAACGGGATTCCAAATGGCACGGACTGCTTGAGGAGTTTGCTGACTTCCGACGGTCTATCGAAAAGAATTCCGTTGTACACCGCTTGTGGTGGCGACTTCCCGACCGATCGGGGCGCCCTGTTAAAAGAGAATCCGGACACGTCGTCCGCCACTGTTCGCCAGGCAGTTACCCGCGCATTTTTCGACTGGTTGAGAACCGCACATGCAAAACCGAAGCTAGATTCGATCATCAATGCGCTTGATTGTCAATTCAACAGCCAACACCCTTCAGCCACGTACTTATACACCTTCGACGACTGCGGCGAAATTGAGGTCGCGGCTTCTAAAGATTATCCGTTCCTCGCTCAAACTGCCTACGAAAGCCAGCTCTACGCAGTCGCAACCAATGTCATCAATCTGCACGGTGTTGTCTGGTCGTTGCGACTTCGCGATCAGGTCCATCGACTCGGCAAGCAGGAGGGCGGCAAACATGCCGGTCAACCGATGCCATCCACGGTGGCGGTCAATCACAATCAAGACCAGGAGAAGCGGTTGCTTGCGACTGCCGGCAGCAGATACGACAGATCAAGGCTTGGTTTGGAACTCGAAATTTCAACTCCGATAATGACTAACGGAGGCGATCTATGACCATTTGCAAAAATCGAACACGGACCAGCCGCGACCGCCGACTGGGTTCATCAATCGCAGAGTTTGGTGCAGCCTTTTACGCTTTCTTCTTCGCAATCATCATTCCAACAATCAATTTGCTGAGTTTTGCAATTGCGTTTTCCTACGCACATTTTGCCGCTAACATGACAGCGGATTCAGTGGCTCAGTCAATGACTTTAAAGCGCGCCAGACAAATCGTAGAATGCGCACCATCAGATCTAAAAGGCGATTCGCTTGCCAATTTTCTGAAGGTCGAACCCGGTTCCGAGCGGTTCAAACTCGACCTTGTCAGAACCAATATGCAAGGCGAAAACGAGATTCTCACCGCTAAGAACTTGAAAGATAAAGATCACAGTAAAGGGCTAATTCAGTATCGAGTCCTGGCAAATTACACCCTGCGACCGCGGCTCGATCTCGGCTCGGTTCCATTCATAAACACCATTCCAATCATCGGCAAAGAGTCCGAGCTCACGTTTAACCTGATTAGAAACATTGAGCACGCCGATGAAATAATGAATTAAGTTTCCTGTGTAGTACTGCTTAACGATCCGTTGACTATCGTCAGCCTGCACTCATAATGGAATAACTGTTCATTTATCGAGTGTACTGAGAAACGATCATGTTTACGAATACGTGCCACTATATGCCGGAAATTTCCCTACGCGCCGTACCCGCGCAGTGGGTGGAAGCCGCACGTGTTCGCAACAGGGAGTGATAACACTCTACTGAACTTAGCGAATCGTGTGAGCTTCCCAAAAGGAAGCTCATTTTTTTCGCGTCCACACTTTTCAAACCGAATCAATTGGTTTGAAACAGAAACAATCTAGTTCTTATTCAAAATGGTGATAGTTATGAACCTCGCAGTTGAAGTAGATAATTTACGCAAAGTGTACGAAGTGCACAAACGGCGTGGACTTTTCGCGAGAGAAAGAACTGAAGTTGTCTCGGTAGACAACGTCAGCTTCTCGGTGCCTGAAGGACAAGCGCTGGCATTTGTCGGACCAAACGGAGCCGGAAAATCTACGACCATTCGGATGTTGACCGGCATCTTGAGACCGACAAGCGGATCTGCGCGAGTTCTGGGATTCGACCCGTGGAAGGATAGAGCGCGTATGGCGTTTCACATCGGAGCGGTGTTTGGTCAACGGTCACAGTTGTGGTATCACTTGCCTGCAGGCGATACATTCGACCTGCTCGCAAGGATCTACAACATCGATCCGCGTGAGTATAAGAAACGCCGAGACGAGCTTGTCGAGCGCTTCGACCTCGGAGCGTTGATAGACGTTCCGGTCAGAAAGTTATCGCTCGGTCAGAGAATGAGAGCTGAGGTGGCCGCAAGTTTGCTGCATAAACCCAAATTGCTTATGCTCGACGAGCCGACAATCGGCCTCGACATCAACGCGCGCCATCAATTGCGCGAACTCATCCGGGAGTGGAATCGTCGAGATGGTCTCACCGTCTTCTTAACGAGCCACGATACCGGCGACATCGAAAGTGTCGCAGAGCGCGTGATAATCATAAATCACGGTCGCATCGTTCTCGATGATACCGTCGACGATCTCCGGAATAGAAAGGAATTCGCCGGATTGAGCCTGGAAGATGCTCTCGCTCACATTTACGGACTTGAGCATGACGCCAGTCTCGACGACGACAAAGTGGAGGCACTCATATCATGAGCGCTTTGAAAAAATACTGGGCCATCGCCTGGATATCCGCGAAATCGAATCTCGCTTATGTCAGTGAAGTTTGGAGCAGATTGTTCTTCCTCGCTGTCATCCTCTACGTCTTCATGTGCGTTTGGAAAGCGACATTCGCTAATAATCCGGCAGGTCGATTCGAAGGATTCACCTTGAATGAAATCGTCTGGTACCTGGCCTTCGCGGAAGCGATCATAATGTCTTCTCCGCGCGTGACTCCACTCGTTGATGAGGACGTGAGAACCGGAGCCATTGCCGTGCAGTTGGTGCGACCTCTGTCGTACCCTCTGTACAGGCTCGCCTCCAACTTTGGAGAACAGATTGTTCGCTTTGCCACCACATTCTTTGCGGCGGCAGTGATAGCAGTTGTTCTTGGCGGAGTCCCCGACAACTTCGCGACCGGATTGCTCTTTGCCTTGATCGTGTTGCCTTTCGCATTTGTTCTCGACTTCCTTGGATATTTGCTGGTAGGGCTCAGCGCTTTCTGGTTCGAAGATACGACCGGACTCGCTCTCATCTATTCACGATTGACGATGATAGCTGGAGGCATGCTTCTCCCGCTGGAATTGTTTCCCGAGAACTTTCGGCTTATATTGAAGGGTTTGCCCTTCGCATACATCGTGAATGGACCGGCCGGTTTGTTCGTACATCCGGACTTAACGGTATTAGGAATGGTGCTGGCCAATCAGCTAGTCTGGATAGCCGTGTTCAGTTTGCTCGTCGCGGCTGTATACAGAAAAGCGCTTGGACGCATCGCCTTGAATGGAGGATAAAATGTGGAATAGATTATTCAACTATCTCGGTCTTGCTGTTGCCTACTTTGGATTCAACTTCAAAGCGCAACTCGAGTACCGCACTGCATTCGTCTCTCAATCGTTCGCAATGTTTTTGAACGACTGCATATGGCTTGTTTACTTCATCATGTTCTTTGATCGATTCAACGTCGTCAAAGGATGGCAAGCTGAAGACGTAGCGACACTATGGGCGGTGACTGCCGCGGGTTTCGGAATCGGGCACAGTCTGTTCGGTAACTCGCTCGGTTTAGCCCGGATCATTGCGAATGGCGACCTGGACGGATGGCTCTTGTATCCAAGGGCTCTTCTGCCGCACGTCGTCCTCGGCAAAATGAGCGCCAGTTCGTTCGGAGACGCTATATTCGGATATGTAGTGTATCTGGTCGTAGTGAGACCGGATTTGCCACACTTTCTCCTGTTCACAGCACTCACGTTCAGCGTAGCATTGCTGTTTCTAGGGTTCAGTGTTCTCACCGGCAGTTTGAGCTTTTTCATAGGCAACGGAGATAGCTTAAGCGAAGGCTGGCGCAACGCCCTGATTGCATTCAGCACCTATCCGATGGATCTGTTTGACGGTAAAACCAAGCTGTTGTTATTGACGATAATACCTGCAGCTTACGTCAGCGGATTTCCAGTCGAGGCGCTCAGGAAGCTGTCGCTTTTGCACGCGGCATATAGCCTTCTTGGAGCACTGGCAGTAGTGGCAACAGCCGCGATCGTGTTTCATCTCGGATTGAGGCGCTACGAGTCAGGCAATATGGTGGCAATGCGCGGGTAGAGAGAAACGGGAGAGCGGAAACGCTTTCCCGTTTCTTATGCGCAAAACCTTCGAGATTACCGTATACAAACCGGGGTGAACGCGAAACATCAACAGCGAGCGACAGCCGGGGTGACAGGCTCTTTTCCTATTAAACGAGAAGCGTGCGAGGTGGCAGCAAGATAGATCGGTTTAGGATTCAAACTAAACTCGCGCAGACACGCCTCGGCAAATTTCACAGCATGTTCGTCTTTTGTATTTACAGCCCTGTCAACTAGCTCCTCATGTGTTTCTTCAACATGATCGCAACCAGTGAATCTGCCATCCTGACCAGATACTGAATACAATCCCATAGCGGTCTGCCAGGCATAACTCAATACTGAATCATAATCATTGCCATCAATGTAAGGAAGCAATATTCGCAGCATGCTCGGAGCCGTCACGGTGTGGATGAAAGTAATCGCATGTCCGATGTGACTTGCGTTGGCAAGGTAGCAACCAGCAGTCATCTCGGTAAGTTCCGATAGGAATCGATTGGCATCGCCTGTGACATCAATATCATTCACGACCGGTTTAAAATCAACGAACTCAAGAGCCTGCATCGATTCTTCGATCAATTTATACTTTCCGAGTTCTTCTCGCGGAACGATGGGAACGCTCTCAATCGCAGTTCCAGGTCGCATCTTGCCCGCATCTCGTTGCCGTTCTCCCGGCAGGTGATGAAACGAGGAAGCCCAGTAGGCAAGCCCCTCAGCCAGTTCATTCAAACGAAGTTGGTTTTCCCCGTGAGTGAGAGTTCGAACTGCATGACCTGTTCGAATGATGCCGTGCGTTCCACCTGCCATCATTCCTGGTGCTAATGTCGGCGCCCACTTCCGAATTACGGACTGCCATGGTCTTTCTTTCAACTGGTTCTGAAAGAAAACATCCCAATCGCCGCAGCGTTCAAACTTACCAAGCGCCTCTTGCCAGTTCTCGACGCTTATCGGGTCTCGCGGCTGGGGATGCTCGCGCAGCCGCTTCCTGTAACTCTCCGCCCAGGAGATGACACCGTCTGGTCTACCAAGAGTTATCATCGCCTCAGAGGCCATAGGACCATGATTTGAAAAGCCTACTCCGAACTCCGGTCCTGTATTCTCTAAAATCTCCAGAGCTTCATCAATTGTGGTTTCCATGCTGTCCTCGTTGGCAGAGACAGATACATCATAGCAGTGATGAGATATGATCATATTTGAAGTTCCTCAGCCCGTTTGAAATTGTTCGGAGTATAGAGTTGATGACTAAACACAGACTGTGTTTTTCGGTCGTATCACTGGCAGTGGTATCACTTATATCCAGCTGCCTCCCTATGCAAGACCTACCCCGTCCCGGTGATGACGAGGCTGCTGATGCAGAGGGTTTCTTTACATCACACAAGTATGCAGAAGCCATCCCGCTCCTGGAAACGGCTGTGAAGAAACAGGCCATGTTCGGCTCGGCAAGCAGGGATCTGAACTATTCAAAATTGCAGTTGGGTCAGTGTTACGCAAGAACGGGCAACTATGAGGAGGCAACAAAAAATCTCTTACAGTGTCTTCCTTATGTCACCCTCGTGCAAGGAGAATGCCTTGAAGAACTGGGCGACGTCGCAGTTAAGCAGAATCAACTTTCCTCTGCTGAAGCGTATTATTCGGATGCTATAAAATGGCACGAAAAGAATAAGGATCAATTCAACGTTGTCGTCGAGAAGCAGAAACTGGCACGTGTAGCTGAGAAGCTGAAGAAATACGAGCTTGCCGAATCACTGCTGGTGTGGCTAAACGACAACGAATGCAAAAGATACACTGGCATTGCAAAAGCTTATGGTCCCTTCGATCTGGCCGAGTACTACGATCGGATTGGCAAGAAGGACAAGGCGCAGTCCTTTTATCTGGAAACTATCAACATCATGGAGAAGGAGCATAAGGGTGGTCCTCAATACACCGGCTATTACTACATGAAACTGGGCGACTTCTATGCAAAAAACAAGGATACAACGAAGGCTAAGGCTTCATATCAAAAGGCCCTGGACCTCTATAAAGGACGAAAGCTGCTGAGTGAGCCACCGCCGGACAATGGCATAATAGAGGAACATCCGTCGGTCGAGATTTATGAAACCGACCGCATCGAAACACAGAAGAAGCTCGACGCGATCTAACGCTGCTATCTTGACATTTGACAGATCACCTCGTGGGCTGGGGATTATGCTACGATCAGGCGTTCAAGGAATTCTCGCACGGAGAGTCATTTGATTCTTATGATTAAAACTGTCGCGCCTGCTCTGAAAGCATTAGTTTCGGATCTCATAGATTATGCCGGACTCTATCCGCCGGCAAAACTGCCTATCGAGGATGCAATCGCAAACTTCGTCGAATATGAATCCGGAAACCATTCCTGGATGCTGCGCTGGTTTGTTGTAGGCGCCGGAGAGCTCGATAAAGTTCCCGACAGTTTGAACGGCAAGTTGTCCGTTCTGACCGACAGCGAGGAGAAACGTGCCGCAAGTCTGGAAACCAGCACCATTTTTGCTGCCGCGCGACCTGTCTACTGCGAGATCCCTTTCACAGATCTACAAAAGCTCGACGAGATAAAATCGTCAGGGTGTTTTGCGAAAATGCGCACCGGTGGTATAAAGCCTGAAGCCATTCCGTCACCGTCAATGGTGTCATCTTTTATACTGGCTTGCGCAGAGCGACGACTGCCGTTTAAAGCTACCGCAGGTCTGCACCACCCTATCCGAAAGGAATACGCCCTCACATACGACGCGGATGCTCCGAGAGGCACGATGCATGGTTTTATTAACGTGCTGATGGCATCGGCGTTTGCATGGAGCGGCGATAAAGAGATCGAGAAGATCATCGAAGAAACCGATCCAACCGCTTTTCGTTTCGACGACAAAGCTTGCTGGCGAGACAAATCATTGAGCGCCGACCAAGTTCGTGACGCTCGACAAAACTTCATGCACGCTATCGGCTCGTGCTCCTTTGAAGAACCTGTTCAAGACCTGCAGGCACTGGGTCTCCTCTAAAATGAGCAGTGAAAACAACATCCATCTCTCAGATCGAGTTATCGCAATTCCGAGTTCAAACATTCGCGATTCAATGAAAAGGGTAGCTTTGGAAACGGCTCGCGGCGAAGTCGTAAATCTGGCGCAGGGACTACCAGAATTTCCAGCACCAGATGTAGTGAAGCAAGCGGCAAAAGACGCTATCGACTCAAATCACAATCAGTATTGCGACACATGGGGTCATCCGCCTCTTCGTGAGGCGATAGCAAACAAATATTTGAACCATTACGGCTTGAAGGTCGACCCGCAGAACGAAATTACAGTAACCTGCGGTGTCAGCGAAGCTGTTAATTGCGCACTACTGACGGTGCTCAACCCGGGCGACGAGGTTATAGTTTTCGAGCCGTTCTATGAAAACTATTTTGCAAATATCATCATCGCCAACGCGACTGTGAAATACGTCAAATTGCATAAGCCCGATTACACGTTTTTCGAAGAAGAACTAGCCTCCGCATTTAATGACAAAACGCGCGCAATTATCATCAACAATCCGAACAATCCGACGACACGGGTTTTCACGAGAGAAGAGTTAGAATCGATCGCAAAGCTTTGCCAGAAGTGGAATACAGTAGCGGTGTGCGATGAGATCTATGAACATATGGTTTACGACGGACGTAAGCACACAGTGATGGCAACACTGCCGGGAATGGAAGATCGCACTTTCACATGTTCCGGTCTCTCAAAGTCCTACAATCTTACCGGTTGGCGTGTCGGCTGGGTAATAGCGCCGGAAGCTTACACTGCAAATCTGCGAAAAATTCACGACTATTTGACGTTGGTTGCACCGACTCCGCTGCAGTATGCAGGCATAACAGCGTTGCAACTGCCAGCCGAGTATTACACTGACCTGACCGAGAAATACACCGTTCTTAGAGACCAACTGAGCGACTCACTTCTCGATGCTGGATTTGAACTTTTGCGCCCGCAGGGGACTTACTTCGCGCTTGCTGATTGTTCAAAACTCGGTTTCGCCAACGATCGTGAAGCGGTTGACTTCATGGCAAGAGAACTACGGGTAGTGGCGGTTTCCGGATTTAGTTTCTTCCGTCCCGACACCGTAAGCCAGGCAATTCGCTTCTGTTTTGCAAAGCAAATTCAGACACTCGAACGCGCCGGTCAACAACTGCGTCCAATGAAAGAAATGCGGCAAAAAGAAAGGAGCGTTTAAAAGTGGAAGTTCATTTACTGGATGGCACCTACGAACTTTTTAGACACTACTTTGGTGTGCCCAAATCATTGAATGCTGACGGACAGGAAATCGGTGCCGTTCGCGGAGTGCTCGCATCGGTCGTTTCAATGTTCGCGAAGGGCGCGACACACGTAGGCGTAGCCACTGATCATGTGATCGAGTCGTTCAGGAACGAACTATTTCCTTACTACAAAACCGGCGAAGGCATCCCCGAAGACCTCTGGTCACAGTTTCCACTGCTCGAAGAAGCACTAGACTCCATGGGAGTAAAGGTCTGGGCGATGGTCGAATTCGAAGCAGATGATGCTTTAGCTGCAGCGGCACAGAAAGCCGCCCAAGATTCTAGAGTAGAGCGAGTGATAATTTGCACTCCGGACAAAGATCTCGGTCAATCTGTCGTTGGCACAAAAATCGTTCAAATGGACAGGCGCCGTGATACTATCCGCGATGAAGCCGGAGTGATTGAAAAGTTTGGGGTTCGTCCCGAATCGATACCGGATTTTCTCGGAGTAGTTGGTGATACCGCCGATGGTATTCCAGGTCTGCCTAGATGGGGAGCCAAGGCGGCAGCCTCGGTATTATCGGTTTATCCGCATTTAGAAGACATTCCTAAAGATCCGAAGCAGTGGCCGTCTTCTATAAGAGGCGCCGGCACCTTAGCAGCGACCTTATTCGAGAAGTGGGAAGAAGCGCTTTTATATAGGAAACTGGCAACGTTGAGAACGGATGTCGATGTTTTCTCGAACGTTGATGAGCTGGAATGGAAGGGTCCGCAACCGGCGTTTGAAGAAAACTGCAAGCGATTGAAAGCGCTAGACGTGTACAAACGTGCTCAAGCTGTAGCCGCGCCAAAGCTGAAAGCATGAGGCGACAAAGTGTTTTACATTTTCACCAGTCTAGTTGCCGCCGGCATGATGGGAGCTGGCGATTTCTTCGGTGGACTCGCGGCTAAGCGGGCACCGGTAGCGCTGGTCGGTTTCATCGGACAAATAATCGGCTTGATTGTGGTGGCCGCGCTTCTTCTGGTTGGTTCTGAAAACTTTGCATACGCACCATTCATCATTGGCGTCAGTGCGGGTGCATGCGGAAGCGTCGCTCTTCTGTCGCTTTATCGAGGGCTTGCGATCGGACGAGTCGCAATCGTTGCACCGGTATCAGCGGTTCTCGGAGCATTATTGCCGGTCGTGGTCGCCATTTTCACCGGCCACGAATTTGGCATACCAAAATGGATAGGAATAATTTCCGGACTTGCAGCAGTCTACGTATTATCACTTCCAGGCACAGAGGAAGACGAGCAAAGTAAGGAAAGCGGACTGATGCTCGCCATAGTCGCTGGAGTCGCGCTAGCGTTTTTCTACATGCTATTGGGCAATGAAGAAACCCATGGCAGTATCTGGACGTTACTCGGCGAACGCTGCTCCGTCGTCCTGGTCATGCTTGCGGTTATGCTGATCCGCCGTCAGTTTTCGATCAGCAGAAAAACTCCCGCGCTTTCCTACATTATTACGGCGGGAGTCTGCGACATCATCGGCAATTTGTCATTCCTGCACAGCGCAGCTCACGGACCACTACCGATGGTGGCACTTATAAGTTCTCTTTACCCGGCAATGACAATCTTCCTGGGCTGGCTGCTGTTAAAAGAACCTCTCACCAAAAGACTCTTCCTCGGAATTTCGTTGGCTTTCATATGTATCACTCTGTTCGCGCTGCATTGAGAGACATTATGCCTCGCGCTTTTGCGCATTAATGCGATCTCTATCTCGAGAAGGTTGCGTGATCTTGTCAATCACTAGCTGAACAACCATTGCCATGATACCCGCAACGAGAATCACAGGCATAAAGGAAATTCCGACTGCTAATTGCCCTAACTCGTCGGAGTTGTCCGCGATGCTCAGCAGCAGGTTTGACGAGTGAAGGCTACTCGCTGCCGAATAGATATGGGGAACGACATAAATCAGCCAAGCTGCTCCCAGAATGGTACCGAACAAGCAAGCCAGAGCAGTAAATCCCTGTATCTCTCCTTTCCTAATTTTCGCCGTTGCGCGCAGGGAACGGCGCGACATTTTTTTCCACTCTTGCTCTTTGTCGTTAAAATTACTCATGATGGCTCACCGAACTGATTTTACTAGTATTACTTTTGCCCGACCGAGGACGAACTTCCTACAGGTTTTAATTAATGAATTCTGCCGAGGTGGTCACAAAAGTTGCTTTCTAACACGAAGAGCAACTTCTGTAGTTCGCAATACAGTCGAGTCGAATTAATAAAATCGGAAACGCAGCGAGATCAAGGAGCAATTGCAGACAAGGCTACTGGCAGGGGCTTTCACTGGGCTAGGCAGATTTCGGATCTGCTGATAGGATAGTAACAAGAAAACAAAATAAGCTTTTGATTCGGGGTCCCAGCGTGGTCCCCGTTTCTCCTTTTTGAGCTCGCCCTGCCGGTTTCCGGCGGGGTCGTTTTCTTTTGGAGTCAAAATATCCGAGAGGGCAGCAAATGTCACCTTGCAAATTCTGTCAAAAACAAATTGATGAATCGAGCCTCTGGTGCCGGTTCTGCCAGCGAGTCGTAAAGGAGGAGCTTGCCAAACTTTGCCCCAGTTGCGCTGAATCTATAATAAGGTGGAGCCGCGTATGTCGATTCTGCGATGCTGCGATTTCCTTCAGCCAGACAAAAGACGACGATAACGATGAGTTCGGGGGCATCTACGCCAAAGTTTCGCCAGACCCACCCGAGGGCCCATCTTACGCCGCGTACTTGATTCCCAGAGGCGTGGAAAACAAGTGACCGCAACGCCGAGTTTTGTGCGACACTTTGTTCATTAGACTAACCGGTCTATCAACTCCGGACTTCAGGTGAATCATGTTCAGCGGCGCTCCTCCAGTTCATCTCATGTGGTCGAATATGTTCGACCCGAAGAAACAGAAAATCGAAAAACCGATCAACTGGTCGCGAATCACGAATCTCTTTCGCCCATACGCTAAAGAAATTGTTTTCGTACTTATCTGTGTTCTTTTCATTTCAGTTCTCGGACTTCTGCCGCCGCTTCTATCGATGTGGCTCATTGATAAGGCCATTCCATCCGGAAATTTCACAATGGTCATGCAACTGGTCGCCGCGATGATTGCCACTGCGCTTGTCGGAGCTTTAGTAGGCGTCGCGCAAGGATACTTCAATGCCACCATAGGCGAAGGCATCATGAGAGACTTGCGCGTCAATCTAATGGCACACATGCATCGCATGCCACTTGAATTTTTCACAAATACTAAAACCGGGGAGATCATGAATCGCGTCTCCAACGATGTTGACAGCATAGACGGATTGGTTTCCGGAACTCTCGTCTCCATGGTCACGAACTTCATTACGATTGCCACCACGCTCGTAACTATCCTGTGGCTCGATTGGAGATTAGCGCTGGTCTCAATACTCGTGATTCCCTTCATGGTCTTTCCCATGTGGCCCGTTGGGCGAAAGATGTATGAAATAAGGCGCACGACCAGACAGAAGCGCGACGAGATCCATGCTATCGAACAGGAAACTCTTTCGGTTTCCGGCATCATGTTGTTGAAATCATTCGTGCGTGAAACCTACGAGCGCGATCGCTTTCACAACCTGAGTACGGATTTGATGAGGACCGAGATAAGCCTGGCGATGGTGGGTCGCTGGTTTATGGCCGCAATTGCAGCGATGGTGACAATCGGACCATCGATTATCTGGCTTGCTGGAGGCTGGCTCTGCATCAAGGAAGGAATAACGGTCGGCACTGTCGTATCTTTCGTCGCGCTGCTTACGAGATTGTATACACCTGCGGCTGCTCTTGCCGGCGTTCAAACTCAGATAGTCAGCGCTCTTGCGGTTTTCGAGCGCATATTCGACTACCTGGACATGCACGAAGAGAGCACTAAAACCAGTGGGCTCGCACTGGAGAAAGTAAACGGCGATATTAGATTCGAGAATGTCAGTTTCTCATACACCGACCGTGCCGATGCGCTTAAGAATGTGACCATTTCGATAGAAGCTGGACAGGTAGCGGCTCTCGTCGGACCATCCGGCGCAGGCAAAACGACAATGACAATGCTGGTGCCACGCTTTTACGAACCCCAGGATGGCACCATCACGCTGGATGGTCGCGACATCACATCCATCGGTTTATCAGAGCTTAGAAAGCACATCGGGATCGTCACACAGGAAACATATCTGTTTCACGACACGATTAAAAACAACTTGCGTTATGCGAAACCAGACGCGACAGATGAGCAAATCGAGGCTGCGACCAGAGCCGCTAACATTCACGATTTTATTGCGGCATTGCCGAATGGTTACGAAAGCATTGTTGGAGAACGCGGACATAAGCTAAGCGGTGGTGAGCGTCAACGCCTTGCGATTGCGCGCGTGCTTTTGAAAAATCCTCGCGTTTTAATCTTCGACGAAGCCACCAGTTCTCTAGACTCAGAGAACGAGACTCTCATACAAGCCGCGCTAGTGCCGCTAATGAAAGGACGAACCAGTTTAGTGATCGCCCACAGACTGTCCACGATTCAATCAGCGGACAAAATATTCGTAGTGGAAGGCGGAGAGGTCGTAGAATCAGGAGACCACACCACGCTTCTCGCGAAGAATGGATTGTACTCGCGCCTGTATAAACAGCAGTTTCGCGAAGGTGCTTAGTTTAAATCGGCAAGTGGAACGGTATCCGCTGCTTGTTTTACGGCATTTTCTTCACCACATATACGATCGATAGCCTCGACTAGCCGCACGGGCTGCGGTAAAATCCCGACATGCATACTGACAAAATCCCACGAAAGAACTCCGACAAAGCTGAATACCAGCGTAGTGACGAGCTGCGGACGATTCCACTTCCGCCGGAGGAGCCTGCGCGAACCCAGTCGCTCGCTATCAAAGCCGCCCTGGCAGCGGACGATAAGAAGGCCCTGCAAATCGCCTGTAAAGACTTGCTGGAAACGCTAGCCACCGCATACGGTGTCGCAGCTCCAAAGATAAAAGTTCTGGCGAGCAGACCGCAGAAGGTTACAGACAATTGGGTGTTTGAAACCTTTGGTGACTACGATCCGGAGACTACCCAAATTCGGCTCTGGATGAGGACCGCAATTCAAAAGAAGGCGACCTCATACGGCACATTTCTCTCCACTCTCTGCCACGAATTCTGCCACCACCTCGACATGGTTCAGCTCGACCTACCCGAGACGTATCATACGCGGGGCTTTTACGAACGAACTGCCGCCATCTACCACCACATCCAGAACACGCCTCACAAGCGCATAGCCTGGCGCGAACAAAAGGATGGTACTTATGCGGTAGATTGGTCGCAAATGCGAAGAGAGGCAGCGCCGAACGGTCCGAAGTCAAATGTCGCAACATCCAACAATCCGACCGATTCGACCTCTGCTAGCTCATCATCTTCCGGTTCAAAATCCTCTTCTCAAACTCGTGTAGTGCCACCAAAAGCCTATGTGCCTGAGGTGATTCAGCAGAAGCTGTTTTAGCCACGCGCCGTCGGACGGTGCTGATTTTGCGTCGTGTCGATACTAGCGACTGCAGCTCCTGACGGTTTCTCGGCCATTGCAATCAACTCAGCGGCTTCGTCCATGCTGGCATTTACTTTTCGCGCATAATCGGCCGGTTCCGCCGGTCGCTGTGATGCGGCAGCTGCCTTGCCTGGATCAGAATAGTTCTGATCGATCTTTGCTAAGTTGCCGAGCGATACCTCCGCGTTCGTTCTTGGATCAAACGCCTGCTCCTTGGTTAGACCTGCGTCAGTAAGCATTCCACCCTTGTGCAATTGATAGAGACCAAAACTCGTGCCGTTATCACCAACAGCTCTGTTATCACCACCGCTCTCTACCAGCATCATTGCAACTGCGAGTTTAGGATCTACGCCAACTTCTTTCGCGACCTCTACAACCGTTTTCACGTTGTTTAAAACAGTCTGCTGGTCAGCGTTCGGAGTGGAACCGCTGGACGCTCTCTCGCTGTGCTCGCCGCCGCTGCGATATCTTCCCCCTTGATCGAAGCCGGCGCCCTGTCCGTCACCGCCACCACGACCGCTACCACCAAAATTTTGCATAAACGGCATTCCGCCACCACCAGCAGTACCGCCTCCCATATTGCCACCAGGTCCCATTGGAGGAACATCAGACTTCGGCGAGGAAGGAGCCTGGCGAGAAGGCGCCGGTTGCGGCTGCCTCTCTTGAGGTTGAACCTGCGGGCGAGGATTAGCCTGGCGCATGGGAACCGGCTGCGTATCAGTGGGTACGTCCGGCTGACTGTGAAGAATGTCATTCCACCAGCCCGGATAATTGGTGCCCGGATGATTAACCTGCCATGCAGCTATCAACTCGCGATAATACTCTTTCAAACCTTTGTCGGCTTCGGCCAGCGCCTTTTGCAGGTCTTTGCCTTTCGTGTCCATCTCAATGTTCAACTCGCCGTCAGCAAGCGGGTCGCCATCGCCGACCTTCTCCAGCACGAGTTGCCCGTTATCCCCTTGGACGACTCGATAATCGGGCTGTGTGCCACTCGCCTGATTTTCTGCGGCACTGCTCAGTTTTAATGACTGGGCGCCTTGCAATTGTTGTGATATCACCGAGTCCAACATCGGTGTCGACGTAGCCGGAGCTGAGACCTCTGCTGCCGGCGCGACCACTTCTATTCTCGGTGCAGCCTTGTATGGATTCGTCAGCGTCAGACTTTCCACGCTGGCGGGAGAAAGCTGCACGTCTGCCGAGGGACGCGGAGCTGCATAGCTCTGTGTGAGCGCCGAATCTCCAAAAAACCGGTCTGACAAATCGGGCAGCGAATCCGCTCCCCGTCCAGCTCCTAGTTCCATTCCCTTATGAGACATCTGCGACCTGTTGATTCCGTCAAGAAACGAGTAACCTACCTATCAGGGTCAGGCTTCTTCTCTGCAAGCAACTGCTGAATCAACAACGAGTATAGCTCTCCGAGCATTACGGAGATGTGATTATCGACTGAGTTTGACTCACCGCAATGCGGTCAATTTGATCACCGGGAGCGAGCCGATGTCGAGCAGCGTCTTGCTTTCTCACTAATTGGGAATGCGAGCGATTCCAGAACGAATAAATTGTCAATCAGTGAGCGCGAGATTTGAGTCTATTCCAAAATTTCGATTTTTGGACAATTAATTTTGATATTCCGTGGGGTAATCACGAATGGTTTATGATGTTGGCGACTTCGACAAAACATTCATGAAAGAAATTACTCGACGCCGTTTCATCAAAAGCTCCGTCATCGGAGCCACCATGTTTGCCGCTGGAAAGCTTGACCTTGCTGCGATTGCAGACGACGCCACCGGAGAGAAAACCGTTCCTGTCGATTCGCCGCTCGCTGATTCCTTTAAGAGCCTTCTAAGTAGCTTGAAGGTCAAGGGGCGGGTTGTCACCGCGTTAGACTCGGATTACCTGAATGCCCGCGAGGACTACAACGGTAGATTCAACTCTCATCCCAGAGCAATCGTTTATTGCGAAAACGAGCTTGATGTCAGCGAAACCATAAAATGGGCTCGCCAAAACCGACTCAGAGTTTCCATCCGCAGCGGTGGCCATAGCTACGAAGGATTTTCAGTAGTAGACGACGGCATTGTCATTGACGTAAGCAAGCTCGATAAGATTGCCATAGATTCGAAGAAGAAAACAGCGACAGTCGGCTCCGGTGTAACTCTGCTTCCTTTATATCAGGCGTTATGGGCTAAAGGAATGGTTGTGCCTGCCGGCTCCTGCTCGTCGGTTGGAATAGGCGGCTCGACTCTAGGAGGCGGTTTCGGTCTGCTGGCAAGAAATATGGGATTGACGTGCGACAACTTGATTGGTGTAAAACTGGTCGACGCAAACGGCAAGGTGCTCGAAGCCAACGACACGGAGAATAGCGATCTCCTCTGGGCATGCAAAGGCGGTGGCGGAGGAAATTTTGGGGTCGTGACGGAATTCACGTTCAAAACACATGCGATTCAGAACGTCACCATATTCAGAGTCAAATGGAAGTATGATGACATGGCGGCTGTCATCAAGGCGTGGCAGAAATGGGCTCCCCATGCGGACGATCGAGTTACATGCGTTTTGACGATGACATCGAAGAAGTCGAACAGAGTGTCATGCGTGGGAGTCTTCCTCGGGAGTCAATCGGAAATTCGAAAGCAGATTGCGCCCCTGATTCAGGTCCCCGCGCCCATCAGTGTAACTGTTAATACCTCAAGCTGGATGGATGCCGTCATGCGTTTTTCCGGCTTGCCCAAGTCTAAACCGACAGAGGCTTCCGCAAACCGCTCCGATACCAGAGGCGGTGCGCCAGTAACGAGTCAGAAAACAGCGCAAAAACTTGCCCTCGCTCCTGCTGCGATTTCAGCACGCAGCACTCAACCGACGGCACCACCGGATACGGTGCACATGCACATTCATCCACGCTTTAAAAACACATCGGATTACGTAAATAAGGAACTGACTGATGAGGGAATACACACGATCGTGAGTTTTCTGGAACATCCCCCCGTCGACAGCAGCTGCCTCCAGTTCGATAGTTACGGCGGAAGAATTACTCAAATACCCGTTACTGATACCGCCTTTTGCCATCGCGCCGATACGAAATTTTGCATGCACTATCAAATAAGTTGGCGCAATCCATCACAAGACGAGCGGAACATGCAATGGGTCAATGACTTCAAGAAAGCTATGAAACCTCACGTCTCAGGCTTCACCTACGTCAACTATTGCGACCGCGAGATTGAGGACTTTTCTCGCAGTTACTACGGAAATAACTTGGAACGTTTAATCGAGATCAAAAAGAAATACGATCCGAGTAACTTCTTCAGTTTCGCCCAAAGTATTCCGATGGAACCTAGTCCAAAACTTTAACGTGTTCGAATTCGAAGGGCAGCATGGCGCTGCACTCCTCAAACTTGCTTTCCAGATGCTCGTACGAGTCGGCACCAATGTTGACCAACCCGTAGCGAAAACTTCCGGCATCCTGAATTTGGTCGGAGAGATGCTTGCCAACTTGAGCAAGTATTTCAACTTTGGCATCAGGATATGTAGCGACAAGACGTTCTAACTCCAACGCACCTGGAACACTTTTCACAAGCCGGTCTTCGAACGTTCTTAGAACACAACTTCCAGCAACGGGAAACTCGCCGAGTCCGTGCTTGAATTCCGGTCGCTCACCCAGCGCGATTTTCAAAATGGCATCATATGGGTTGCTACCGTCCACTTTTTCGAACATGTCCCAAAACTGCGATGCCAATCTTGCATTGATCTCGATTATGTGAATCCGCTCAGTGACCGGGTTATACATCATCTCGAAGTTGAACGCCGAGTTGTCGTATTTGATACCGCGCAGGTAGCGAACCGCGATGTCACGCATCCGAGATTGAACTGCTTCGGATAAGCATGACGGATATTGAAAACGTTTGAACGATATCGTTCCAGGAAACATAAGTGAATCAACGATTCCCATGATCGTGACTTCACCATTGAAAACGAAACCTTCAAGTGAAACCTGCCAACCTTCGAGCAGCTCCTCAACCAGGAAGTAATCGGCATTGTATTCGAAATTTGAATACTTAGAGATCAGATCATTGAACGGCTTCAGAAAGTCGACAGGCAAGCCGTCTCTGCAAATTGCTCGGCGCAGTTCCTCTTGCGAGCGAACGGCATACGCTCCTGATGAGAGAATGGACTTTACCGGTTTCACAAACCTCGGAAACTGAATTGAATCAATCGCGCCATGGTCATCCGGATGAATAAGTTGAAACGCGGCTGTCGCCTCGGGCACAAACTGTTGCTGAGCTAAACGGCTGTAGTACTTATGCTCACACGTCAAAATCGCAAGTGGCGACGGTCCCGGCAATCCAAGCTTTTGTGCGATGCAGGCAGACGCGACATTCATTCCGGGGAAAGCAACCGCGCAAGTGACACCATCAAGTTTGACTTTTAAATTGAGTTCAGTCGTTGATTCGATCAAATCCAGGATGTCTAGCTCATGTCCGTAAGTCGGGTTTGAGAGAAAACCACCCCTCGACCTGGGTTCTTCAATGATATTGCAACCAATCTTTTCGCCAAGAGCTGCCAGAGCCTCTCCAGCTCTTCGTGTCGGACAAAGGAGAAGGACATTTCGATTGTTCTCAGTCATAATGACTCCGAGCCGGACGTTAATCGATCATAGCAGCGCAATACGGATATTGGTCACTTGTTTATCTGAGATTGTGCAGAGCAGTTTCCGCAATTTCGCGAATCTTCGGGTCACGCGCATTTTGCGCGACCCAGCGAAACTCACCGGCAGCCAATGTGACTTGATCCAAACCCAGAAAGCATAGACCGGACAGATATCTGCATCTCTCATCCGCTCGGTTCTCAGAAAGTAGGTCAAGCGCCTGCTTGTATCTGTGCGCGCGATAATGCTCCGAGGCTCGCATATAGGGACTTATCTCCTCTGACTGACTGCCGTCATCAGAATCTACGTATGGAAGTTCTGCCACCACTCCTGGTTCTACAGCATTAGCGCCACCTGTACATTGCTCGATCGTAAACCCTTCATCCATCAGAACAGAGAGAACGCCTTTCTCGCCAACCACTCTCCGCACGTCCAGGGAGAGAAAAATCGGGCTCACGTTCTTCGCGACATTCGCGAGAACGGAAACGAGCTGTTTATTCCTGTTTATATACAGCGCCTGATATGCCTCAAAAAGGTCTGGATGAGCCTTGACCGTCATCAGGCACGCATCAGCCATCTTGGACCTATCACCAAGCCGCCAGGCCTTCTCGAGAGCAGTCTCTTGCTGCTCATAATTTAAAAGCTCCAACAGCGACAATCGCAGACACTGGTCCTGCATGTCCGGCGTCAGGGAGTCGAAGTACTCCAGGCGAGCGAGCGCCGGATCAAGCTCCATCAGAGGCTTTCGAGTCCGTTTGGATTCAGTGATCAGCTGCCGTTCAAGATCCAGGAGGTTGAAGCCGATCTGTCGGATCAAGGACTGATCGAAACTCGTGATCAGGAAAAACGGCTTCCAGACTTCGTAAATTGCTGTGGTATCGTCGGTCACCCGAGCCAATTCGTACAGGATCTTAACTGTTTTATCCTGTATGTGACTGGAAAGTTTATCACCGGACCCATAGCATCCCATACTGTATGGATCCGACGGCAATCCCGCATGAGAATCAACCGCCATAGCTTTTGACTGTTTAAACGCGCGTGCGGCTTCTCCGGTTAACGCAAAATAGCGGTCCTTTCCGTGGTTTATCGTAGCGTAGATATAAACATTTGCCTTTCCTCTGGTCGCTTTCCACAAGACGGGTCGGCGTTCTCCCTCTGAACCAGCAGCTTTGCTTTCTGCAGCCGGATTCGCATCGTTCGCCTTGCCGTCACCAGATTTAGTTCCACTAGTAGAGCAGAGCTTCTCCTCGGCAAAAACCATCTGCGGTGTCAATACCGCAGACAGTACTAGTACCAAAAGCGATGCCTGCACAGACGACTTTAAACGCGCAATCATGGCGTTATCTCAAAAGAGTTGAAGAACCTGGACACGTCCTTGGAGTTGACCCAAACCCCCGTTCCCATCGCGGAAACGAGATATAGTTTTTTGCCTGCAACATAGCCCCGCGCGATCGCTTGCACATCAGCCTCGACCTTAACCTTGCCGCGCATCTCCAGACCATCATATTCTTTCAACTTGATCGAAGATTCGGTATCGACTTCCGCCTTCATCCCCTCTATTGCAGCACGAACAATCGGTTTGATTTTTTCCGGTGTCAGCTCTTCATCGTCAGGACCGGTCATGCTCAAAAACATATAGATGCCGTGGGGCAAATCGGCGCCCATTGCGGTCAACTGTCCGTTCAGATCTTTCTTTTGAAACTGAACCGGCATCAAAATCTTCGCCGAATAATTCGGGAAGTATGCGGTCTTCAGTTTATCTAAAACCTTATGAGGTTTCGAAACTGAAGCTGTCTTCTCCGGCGGTGATTTTGCGACCACATCTTTCGAATCAGCTAAAGTCGCCCCCGCAAAAACAGAGGCAAGCACGATGGCGATTGAGACCAGTCCAACCGCGCGACCCAGCATTATTGCCGAGTATCTGGCGAAGTGCCTGCCATCGTCTGTGGTTGCGCGGTCATGTTTTTAGCCTTATGCGATGCGTAAGACAGAATCGCTTCGACCTGACCTAAATAATCGACGATGTAGCGAGCACGGAAGCCTCGCTGAATGAAAGCCTCCAGGCGGAGCCATTCTTTGACGGTGCTGTGCAGACTGGATACATCTTTCAGAGCAACATCAATCTCCTTCTCAGTAGATTTTTTATCGAGCGAATGCATAGCCTTTTGAAGCGACTCGATCTGGTTCAGAACATCATTCGTACTAGCTGTATCCGACAGGATGTGCGTTTTGGGGTCCTGCAAATAGCGATTAACCATTGCCGCAAAGTCATCAACGAGGAAACGGCTTGCGCGAATCGGCTCTGATTGCGGTGTTAATAGCGGTTGCTTGCGATAGGGACCGAGTTTCAAAACATTCAGTTTCTTATCGTCAAGGTGCGCGGCGGCGAACATTGTCGTTCCTAACGTTCCAGTCGAACGTGCAGTATCGAGTTGTTCGATCAATCCGGCCATGTCAACACGCATGATCGCAAGTCCTGGATAAACGAGCGTTTTATCCTGAGTCGATTCACGACAGAACTTCGCCATGTTCGAGAGGTCTTGTGGAGTGTGAGAGTACGTCATCGGATTGAGCGTATCAATCCAACCGTTCATAACCCACGTTTCCCAATCTTGCTGAATAGCATTGATACGCATTCGGCGAGGGAAAGCGTAGACGGCAACAGAGATACGCAGCTTCGGACGCTGCGAGCGAATCATCTCGGAAACTTCTTTCACGAGTTGGTTGACCTGATGAGTTTTCCAGGCGGTAAACAGTTCGCGAGTGCTGTCGTCCAGCCGGTCTAGAGACAAACCTGTTTCCTGCTCGAATCTGGTTCGGCTCATCCAGTTTAAACCGCACTCGCTGCCTTTGTTGTTAAACGGATAGCGGATGTAATCGAGTTGAATTCCATCAACCTGATACTTGGAGATGGTTTCTGAAATCAAGTCTTTAATGTACTTGCGGCAATCAGGATTCGATGCATCAAGCCAGTATTCATGCTGCTTTGGTGGAACCAGAGTACCAGTCGCGGTAGACAACGCCCAGGTCATGTCATGCTTCGAAAGTACCGGACCCGGATAGTCGGGATCTTTTCCGATGATGGGATTGTGCCTTGTGTTTCCAACTGCAAAACTCCAGAACCAGGCATGTATTTCCATGCCGCGTTTCTTAGCCTCGATGCAGGCAACACCAAGCGGATCCCAACCCTTTGTCTCCGGGTTCTGCTCCGTCATGTTGCTTGGATACATGGTGAATCCGGCGTTATTGGTTTCAAAATAAATGACGTTGATGCCTGATGCTTTGAGCTTATCGAATAGCTCGGTCATGCCCTTCGGACCTTTGCAGGCAACGATGGTCCCGCGGTCAAGCCAGACAGAGCGGGCTTCGACCGGGCGGACGGGCATAGCCTGACCGAATGCAAGCGCAAAGTACTGTCTTGCTTTTGCCAGATCTTGATCGGCTTCGTAGAACCGGCGGTCTTTATAGGCGGTATGGAAGGCAGCAACGTGCTTGAGAGCCGTATCGTAGTCGGACTGTATCGAGCGATAGGGTACGACAAACTCGGCTTGTTTAGCCGTCTTGATGGTCTCTAACGTTCTATTTGACAGATAATCGAGTTCTTCCTTGATTGTTTGATACTCGGCATAACTGATTTGAACAGCTGCTTTCTGAGTGATACCAGGAGACAAATCGTCGAGCACCATGGAGATGTATCGCGAGTTCATGCCGATGTCGCCCTGCAGTCCTGGCGCCCAACCTAAGAAGGCTGCGTTTCCTTTGCGGACAACAGCGCTGCCAGGAGAATTGCCACCGGCGACATCCCATTTAGCGAGCGTCTTCGCGTCGGGTGCTACCACCACCCGCGCCACCAGAGTTCCAACGGCAATATTGTCGCTCATCGGAAGAGGTGAGTTCGTCCATGTAAGCTTCGCCGGATCTTTGAAGTTAGTCTGTGAATCTACTTTGACGCCGGCGAGTGCGCTCAATGCTACCGCGCCACTACCGGGAGTACCGCCACCATCCATGATGATAATCTTTCCGCCGCCGCGCGCGTAGTCACTGAGACCTGATACCACCCCTGGTAGCAAGTCGACTAGCATCGGCACAATCACCGCGTCATACTTGGAAAGTTTTTCGCGCCCCATACCTGCATCGACATCGCCGAGTTCGTCGTAGCGAACGTTTGCTCCGCCCAACGTTCGTTTAAATTCGGCGTAGTCGTCATCATACGTACCGAGGTGTTGATCCTGGTAAACGTCCCGGTTGTGTTGGCTGTTTAACAGCCCCACCGGTGATTCCGCGAGTGCCACACCAGCAAAAAACACTGACAAAAACAAACCCAGAGCGGCGGAAAGCGTCACCCTTAGTGTCGTCCGTTTTCCGAATGCCTTGAACACTGCACTCCTCCTGACAAAATTTCTCGCCCAGCGAAAGCCGTCTCGCGTGTTTCTACAACATAAGACTTTACTGGTTTCTCTTAGACCTTGCATTATTGAACTATTCGCTTTGATTTTCATTAACCTTGATCACAACTCGATCTCGAGTGATATCGAAAAGACATACAGAACCGAAAAGAACCAGGGAAACCATCAATAGCGCTGCGACTTCACGACCCGTTCCAGTTGTCGCTGAGAATCACGTTTTGAAATTGTGTCGCGCTTGTCGTGCAATTTCTTACCTCTACACAAGCCCAGAGCGATTTTTGCGCGGTTGTTTTTAAAATACAGCTTCAGAGGAATCAAGGTTAGCCCTTTCTCCTGAACTTTGGCTTTCAGCCTGCGAATCTCGTATTTGTGCAGAAGCATGCGCCGTTTGCGGTCAGGGTCGTGGTTGAAACGATTGCCATGGTCATAAGGGGAGATATGACAGCCGTAAAGCCAGACCTCGCCTGCTTCGATACGCGCATGCGCATCCTGCAAGTTAGCGAGCCCCTGCCGCATCGACTTAACCTCGGTGCCGACCAGTGCCAGACCGCATTCCAGCGTCTCCAGCACTTCATATTCGAAGCGCGCGCGTTTGTTATCAGTGATCACCTTTATCGTGTCAGCCTTCTCGGCCGGCGCGGACGGTTTTTGAGTCGGGGCGGTTGGGTTCGATTTTTTCTTGGACATGGTGAATGGACGAGCGTGTTAAGAACCGGTGAGCACTCGGCAAAGCGCGGCAAGAGCCAAACAGCCCGCAGAGTCGCTCTTTCTGAGACCGAGTTCCGGCAGACAACTGTTATCTATGTCAGTATAAATGGTATGTAGCTGTTGTGGGGAAACGTGGCGCAAAGAGTCAGACAGTCCCACTTGGCAGCCGTGATATGATGAAGGCGAAAGCTTCGTCTCGAATACCAGGAATCGCTGACGCAGATGATCAAGATTCAACCGTTCCTCCCAGTAGACTCAACGCAAGTAAAGGCGCTGCTCCGTCATCAAAACGAGCCCGTGCCGTACGAGAGCTTCTGCCAGGAAGATCGTGTTCTGAATTCCGGCATGACCTTCTGGCAGCACTGGATTCCATGCGGATTGCACGTCGGTCCGTCCGTTTACGTCGCTAAAGAAGATAACGTCGTCCTGGGTTTAATCTCAGTGGACACAAACGGCCGCAGTCACAATTGCTGGCGAGTAGATCACCTTGTGGTCCATCCTCAACATCGAGGACGCGGCATCGCACAGGAACTTTTGAGATTCGCGCTGGCCTATTTCGGCAGCCAGGGAATCGCCCATTTCGTTATGGAAGTGTCGGATCAGAATTCGGCAGGTCTTGCGCTTTTAGGCTCATGCGGCTTTCGACGCTGCACCAAAGTAACTTACTATCAGGTTCCCCTCGATCTCGAAGACAGACAGGGCAATACCACAGATGGTGACGTTTTCCGCCTGGCGGTTCCAACAGACAGAAACAAGATTTACGACCTTTCGCAAGACGTCATACCGCTGGATTTAAGACGCATCTTCGATTACGTCGCCGATGACTTTCATGTCGCAGAATTGAAACTGGAAGGTCTCGATAAGCTATCGAAGCGCCTCTTGCGTACTCGCCGATGGTACTGGGTAAAAGAGCAACCAGAGCGCGGCGTCATTCCATGCGCCATTCAAGTAACTGCGCATCGGGAAGGCGACTATCACCTCGAATTTTTCGTCCATCCGGGCTGGTCTCACATGGCTCCAGAGGTCATCGACTTCGTGCTTACGTTCATGAAACGCGCCGGCATGAAGGGAATGGTGATGATCAAGGTGTACGATTTCCAGAAAGAGGTCATGGAAGCCGTTGAGAACGCTGGATTAGAACGGATGGGCAGCTTCGGTCTATACGCCCGCGAACATTGGAAACGCGCAAAGAAACCGAAGACAGCAATGCTGGAGAACGTTCAACTCAATCTCGGCAGGCCGGCAGTCAATATTCCGTTCGTCGCCGGCGCTGATGGCGCAAGCATGATCATGGATCTGGACTTCGAATATCGCCGCCTGGAAGGCTTTGACCAGACAGACGACTCCTGAGAAAGCTGGTGGAAGTTTAACCCAACTACTATATAGGGAACGTTGACTGAATCGCGTGTTCTATTCGAGGAGTTTTTCATGGCAGTAAAAAAGTATGGCGTCCCAGGAATTCCCGGCTTCACACCAACGACAGCAAGGAATGCTGCGGTTTTCGCAGGCTTGACGCTCATGCTTCTCTCCAGCGTTCCAGCCTCTCAAGCCCAGGCGCCGAAGGATAAACAGAAAGAGTCCACGTCAGACAACGCCTCCAAGAGCGGAAAGCAAGCAAAATCGGCTGACGAAGCGGCTGTGAAACAGGACGAGCATCTCACTCTCGGACCGGCTACAGTCAGGCTAGGCACTCTGCTCGCCAATCTTGAGCTTCCGGCTGGCTACATATTCGTAGATAAAGAGGAAGCCGAAAAATTTCTGAAGGCACAAGGAAGCTCGCCTGAAGGTATTCTTGGCATCATTGCTCCGGCTGATCAAAAGAAAGATGGTTCATTCGTCGTAATCTGCCGCTTTGAAGACGTAGGCTACGTCAAGGACGACGACGCAGACAAAATCAAACCTGATGAGATTCTCAACTCATACAAGGAAGGGACGCGCGATCAAAACGAAGAACGCAAGGAATTGAACCTTCCGCCGATATTCGTGGGAGGCTGGGCTGAAAAACCGCACTATAAAAAAGACTCGCACCAGGTGATCTGGGGAATCGAGGTTAAAGACGAAGACCGCGCCGAAGCCCCCGTTCAGGACATCAACTACAACACACGCATATTAGGAAGACGTGGCGTTCTATCTTTGAACCTCGTCACCTCACCTCAGGAACTGGAGTCGAACAAAAAGAAAGTCGCTCAATTGCTTGACGCGACAACGTTTGTGAAGTCTCAAACCTATGCAGACTACGATCCTGCCACCGATAAGAAGGCGGAGTACGGCCTCGCCGGTTTAATTCTTGGCGGCGGCGCAATGGCAGCAGCAGCTAAGTTTGGCATCTTTGGCGCGCTTGGCAAATGGCTGATCGGCATCGTGCTTGTTTTCAAGAAATTCGCCATCGTCGCGATCGCCGGTGTTGGAGCGCTTATCGCGAAGCTGTTTGGCAAGAAAAACAAAGACGAGCAACAGTAAAACGATAGTTTTCTCAGAAGAAACTAATCAAAAACAGCCGGAATCATTGCAGCATTTGTAAAGGAATTGCGAAAAGGGCGGTACTGCGCCCGGCAGATCTGATAGGCTTGCAGATCGCCGAGTGAAGCCGGTCTGAATCTTCAGACAGAGCAATTCTGTTTGGAGGTGGGCGGCGGATTTGGTATCATGTCCGTTCGCTCAACCAATTTAGAGCCGTAAGATAGTTCAAAATACCGTCGGTTAGCGGTTTTTAAGATACTCAGGAGATATCTGGTGCCAACCATCAACCAACTTATTCGCCACGAGCGCAAGAAGGTCACATTCAAGACCAAGTCGCCAGCCCTCAAGTCCTGCCCTCAGCGCAGGGGTGTTTGCACGCAAGTGAAAACAACCACACCTAAGAAGCCCAACTCGGCACTCAGAAAGATTGCCCGGGTGCGCCTCACCAACGGCATTGAAATTACGGCCTACATTCCAGGCATCGGACACAACTTGCAAGAGCACAGCGTTGTTCTCGTAAGAGGCGGTCGGGTCAAGGACCTGCCGGGTGTTCGCTATCACATCGTCCGCGGTGCTCTCGACACAGCAGGTGTCAAGGATCGCAAACAAGGACGCAGCAAGTATGGTGCTAAGCGCGCTAAACCAGGCGCAGCTAAGCCGGGCGCTAAGAAGTAAGCGCGAAATAGTTTTCGGTTAAGGACTTTGTTTTAGGAAACGAGTTATGTCAAGAAGAAATGCGGCAACTAAGCGCCTTCCCCCTCCAGATCCGGTATACGATAGCCCGACGATTCAACGCTTCGTAAACCGCATGATGCAACGCGGAAAGAAAAGTACAGCACAAAGACTTTTCTATAACGCTCTCGAAATCATCGCTGATAAAACCAAACAAGAAGCGCTCGACGTCTTCAACAAGGCTCTTAAGAACGTAACCCCGCTGGTCGAAGTAAAAGCTCGCCGCGTCGGTGGTTCTACATACCAGGTACCGGTCGAAGTAAAAAGTTCCCGCGGCGTCGCACTCGCAACGCAATGGATCATCACCAACAGCCGTAAGCGTGGTGGCAGATCGTTTGCAGAGCGCCTCTCGGCTGAACTTATCGATGCCTCAAACGGCGCCGGTGCTTCAGTGAAGAAGCGTGACGACACCCACAAGATGGCTGAAGCCAACAAAGCGTTCGCGCACTACCGTTATTAAAGAATACGGGCGCCACAAGCTCCCGTAACCCGCAAAAGCCTGGATTTATCCAGGTTTTTCCGTATAAACGACCTTTTTGGTTTCAAATTCGGTATAACGATGATTGGTTTGAGTTTCTAAGAAAACACAGGCTCTTTTATCGAAGAACGGTTCGAAATCTAAAGGCGTAGCACTGGAAGGTCGCTGCGCTTTACATCAAAAGTGCAACGAGTTTCGTCCTGATGCCACCAAGCATACCGATCCTATACTGCCGGGATCGCGCATGGCAGGCTCTTCTCGAAAGGTTCTTGAAATTTGCGATTTTTCGTCCACTCACCCTGAAGGTGTTCCAGCGACGGTGAATTGTAAAGATCAGATCTGAAGGAAGTTGGTGATTCAGACGAATTATTGAAAACCCGTGTTACTTTCTCAAATGGTGATTTTCAGTACTCTTCCTGAAGATGACCTTGTGGACTCGAATCTATTACAGGGCAGCAGAAGTATGGCTATGGTTATGAATGAAAAGGGCTCCGGCGTGACATCAAGATTGGACAATCTTCGCAACATGGGGATTGCCGCACACATCGACGCAGGCAAAACAACTTGCACGGAAAGAATTCTGTTCTATAGCGGTCTTATCCACCGCATGGGAGAAGTGCACGAAGGCACCTCCGTTACGGACTGGATGGAGCAAGAGCGCGAGCGTGGTATCACAATCACGGCTGCTGCCATCACTTCCGAGTGGAAAGGCCACAGAATCAACTTGATCGACACCCCTGGACACGTTGACTTCACTGTTGAAGTTGAGCGCTCCATGCGGGTTCTGGATGGCGTTGTAATCGTTCTTTGCGCAGTTGCCGGTGTGCAACCGCAAACTTTGACGGTTTGGAAACAAGCAAACCGCTACCAAGTTCCGCGTATGATTCTCGTCAACAAAATGGACCGTCAAGGTGCTGATTTCTTCCGCGTTGTGAAGCAAGTCAAAGAAAACCTTCCTGGTCTTCACTCCACCTGGGCTAATGCGCATCCACTGCAAATGCCTATCGGTGCTGAAGCCAATTTCATCGGTATCGTCGATTTGCTCGAGCGCACTTCGGTCATCTACGAAGAAAACGATCCGCTCGGCAAAAATGCTAAGTACGGCGACATCCCTGGCGACATGAAAGATGAAGCCGAAGTATGGCGTGGTCAACTCGTCGAAGCTATCGTCGAAACCGACGATGAGCTGATGGCGAAATACCTCGAAGGTGAAGAATGCTCGCCTGCTGAACTCAAAGCTGCACTTCGTCAAGCAGTCATCAACAACCAGATCGTTCCGATGCTCTGCGGTTCCGCATTCAAAAACAAAGGCGTACAGCCGCTCCTCGACTACATCGTCGACTTGCTGCCCTCGCCGGTTGAAGCAAAAGCAATCAAAGGCATCCTGCCGAACGGCGAAGAAGCTGAAAGACCTTCAGATGAAACCGCTCCGTTCGCCGGTCTCGCTTTCAAAGTTATGAACGACCCCTTCGTCGGTAAGCTGACCTTCGTCCGCATCTACAGCGGCAAGATTACCGCTGGCTCCTACGCTCTCAACAGCACAAAGGGCAAGCGCGAACGTATCAGCCGTTTGATTCAGCTCCAGGCTGACCAACGTACTGATATCCAGGAAGCTTACGCAGGAGACATCGTTGCTTGCGTCGGTTTGAAAGACACCACCACTGGTGACACTCTCTGCGACGACTCGAAGCCGATCATCCTCGAATCGATGAACTTCCCTGATCCGGTTATCTCGGTCGCTATCGAACCGAAGACCAAAGCAGACAACGATAAGCTCGGTGGCGCTCTCTCCCGTCTCGTTGAAGAAGACCCGACCTTCAAGGTCCGCGTCGATCACGAAACCGGTCAGACCATCATCGCTGGTATGGGTGAACTTCACCTTGAAATCATCGTTGACCGTCTGCTTCGCGAATTCAAAGTCGAAGCGAACGTCGGTAAGCCGCAAGTTGCGTACCGCGAAACCATTCGCAGTTCCGCAAAAGCAGAAGGCAAATTCGTCAGACAGACTGGTGGTCGTGGTCAGTTCGGACATTGCTGGCTCGAAGTCGAAGCTGGCGAACCCGGCTCCGGCATCGTATTCGTCAACAAAATCGTTGGCGGCGCGATTCCGAAAGAATACGTACCTGCTGTTGAAAACGGCGTAAGAGAAGCTTGCGTAGGCGGTGTCTATGCCGGTTATCCGATCATCGACGTCAAAGTCACCTGCTACGACGGTTCGTTCCACCCTGTTGACTCCAACGAAATGGCGTTCAAGATCGCTGGTTCGATGGGCTTCAAGGATGGTTTCAACAAAGCGAAGCCGGTGCTCCTCGAACCTATGATGAAAGTAGAAGTCGAAGTTCCGGAAGACTACATGGGAGACGTCATCGGCGACCTCTCAGGACGTCGTGGACGCATCGACGGCATGGAAACCATCGACAAATTGTCGAAGGTCAGAAGCCATGTTCCGCTGTCTGAGATGTTCGGCTATGCAACCGACATCCGCAACAAGACCCGCGGTCAAGGTACCTTCACAATGGAATTCGCTAACTACGAAGAAGTGCCGTCAAACCTGGCGACTCAAATCATCTCTGCTGGCAAAGAGAAGAAAGACTAGCCGCCTGAAGCGGATAAATAAACATCGGAGGCCGGTTGACAATCAACCGGTCTTTTTTGTGCGACACCAAAAGCTGCGCCAGGTCTTGGTTCGATCGAAGCCTTGAAGGTTATTTCGCCTCCACTGACAATTGGGAAAGGCTTGCAAATGGGGTACCATTTCTATGGACGGAACTTCCGAGTTTCATCGATTCCCACCCAGGAGATGTCATGAAGTATCTGCATAGCGGCTACATTCTATTCTGCGAAAAAGCTGAACACGACGACTGCGGCATGTTGAATGTCTACGGTCTATTCGACGTCCTCGAGGTCGCGGAGATACCCTCGATGATGAACTGCAACTGGGTGGTTGGATTCGGCACACCTTACGAGCGCCGCACCTACAAAGGTCAGCTCACGGTCGAGAATCCCAAAGGCGAGCAAGTTTTAGTTCAAGAATTTGCGGCGAACGACCCCAACGACATTTATAAGGGTCACTACGTGTTCAAGCCGGAGATAAATGTCGACCAGGAAGGCGCCTGGACGGTCAAAGTAGTTCTGCGCAATTGGAAAGACGAAAATATGTGGGACATCGAGCGCCAGTTCTGGTGCATGCTCGAGTCGGACAGCCCGCCAGATCCATAAAGATCGCTAGCAAAAATTCAAAGTGTTAAACGAGGAGAGCGCCGGAAATAGTTCAGCACTCTTGAACTTGTGCGATGCCCGAAACTTTTGCGCTAAGGTTTTATACATTTGTCGAAAATCAATTTCGTCACTATATATGCCACCACTCACGCCACGTCCGACGGCAAACATCAGTCCGTTGCCACCGTGATCGGTACCACCCATCTCGTTCTCAAGCAGACTTCTCCCGAACTCTGAATAGACCAGTATCAAGTCATCTGCTGTCGACTGACGCACAATTTTATCGATTAAAACTGAAAGACGACGAAGCGCCGCATGGTGCTGCGGTTTTTGCTCCGAGTGCGTGTCGAAACCATCAAGTGTGATGAGCGAAACGTGCTTACTTGCCGGCGCAAACCAGTCGTCACAATCAATTGAACCGGGCTTGCCGGTCCGCCAGATTTCACTTGCGCGCTCATGCGACATGGTCAACCCATCACGGCAGCCGGTATTAGGAAAAGCTGCAACCATGCCGGTTCTGAACAGTTCAGCGACTTCCTTAAGCGCCGAATTAAATGCGTATTCGCCACTCACCTTAACGAGCTCGTCACCATGCAATGCGATCGTCGGTCTGCTCTTGTAGTACGCCAGTGAAGAATATGGAACCAGGGTATTGATACCGTCATTGCCACCACTGAGGTGGATGATAGTCAGGTTTAAACACTGTCTAACTTCCGGCAATACCAGCGGTGATGCAATGGCCGATGGCGCGAAGAGCGCAGCTGCTCCTGCGACTCCTGTGATAAACTTTCGGCGTGAAATCTGTGACTTCCGATTCAAGGCGTTTTTCAATTAGCCGCTTCCCTTGCCGTTCTTCGCTTCTTCCTCTCGCTCCTCGCCTTCCGCAATCCGTTTGACATAATTCAATCTTCTGTGGATATCCTGGTGCGTTTGCAAATGTTGTAAAAAGTCCTTACCAGGTACATTAGCTTCAGAATCAAGGAACGATGTCAATTTTACCAAAGTAGTCTTTCCGTCGCCCACCGGCGAAATCTGCCAATTGCCCTCAAATATCTTGAGTTTGTTGGAGGAAAGCAATTGAAAGTCGATACGTGAGTAAGGCTCTTCAGTTTCTTTATACGTGCATTCGACATCACCTAATACAGGCACCGATGGAAAGGTCTCTTTGATAGTGGTGCAGTTTTTCTGTTCTTCGAGAACTTTTCGCTTTAACGGCTCAGCTTTTCGGTAAGTGCGAATAGCGTCGAAAACCTCTTTAGGGGTCGCTTTCACGATAACTTTACTGACGACACCGGTCATCTCTTTGTGGGACTCTGCACGCAGCATTCCGGCTGTAGAGATTGAAACCGTAGCACTGAGTGCGGTCGCACAAATAATTCGAACAATGTTATTCGTTACCGGCATCAGAAGCATCCTCATATAATTGCCGTATTAGACTCGATGTGACATCCGTTAGTTAGAAATTAACCCGGTTTGTTCGTTGAGTAAACGCTCTCAATCTGTTTCCTCGCTTCGATCGCAGTCTTGCACAAAGGATCGATTTTAAGGGCCGCATCGCAGTCTTGACGAGCAAGGTCCAGCCTTTCCAGATGCAGATACACAAGCGCTCGGGAGCCCAATTCTTTCGCGCGCCATTCGTCAGCGGTGGCAAGACTGAGCGCGAAGTTCACTGAACTCAAGGCCTCATTAAACTGCTTTAGCTTGTCCTGTGAAACAGCAAGCTGCCAATACGCGGCACCACATGCGGCATCACGCTTTAAAGCATCACGTGCCATCGAAATCGCCTTATCGGTTTCTCCTCTGCCATTAAAAATAGCCGACATGATCACGAATGGTATTGGGCGCTCTTTGTACATTTCGATAGACTTTTGAGCATCCAGCATAGCTTTATCATACTGTCCAAGCTCATACTCAGCGAGCGCCCGCGCTTCAAATGCAGTAGACCAATATGCATGTCTCTCCAGCGCTTTGTTTGCATCAGTTATGGCTCTGTCGAAACGGTTTAGCCTGGTGTTAATCCAGGATACGATCGAAAAGTCTTCAGCCGTGGCAGAGCCGCTATCGACTATGTGCTCGAAGTCCGCCAGCGCTTTGGCGTTCTCATCGAGTTCGAACAGCGCCTTTCCTCGAAGCCGAAACAGAGCCAAATCATCTTTGTCGAGTTCGATCGCTTGATCGCAGTTTTTCACAACCTCGGTCCATATCCCGTCAATGGCATACGCACGCGCACGCGCAGCATAACCGGCCCCTGATTTCGGGTTACGTTTCAAGTAGATGTCGAGAAACGCAACATCGCCAATCGCCTGACTGAATTTGTCCAGGAACTTCCAATCCCATGAGTCAGGAAGCGGAGTCTGGATAATCAAACCGTTTAGAAAAACAACTGCAGCAATCAGAATGGACTCAAAGATACCAATCAACCGATTAGAACTCATTGCTGCGACCTCCGCTTCCATACCGCACAGCCATCAACCATACCCATCGGGTCGTAGCCAACGAGAGCTCGCTGGATAAACCGATGCTCTTCCAATGCGCGAGCTAGCGTCCATCCACCGGGCTGCGTCACCCATGCTTCCATGATCACGAGCCGCGGTTTTCCAGCCACCACATCTTCAACAATTTCTGTGACGACGGTTTCCTCCTGCCTTTTGACCAATTCACGATTATCGTTTGTCCTCTGCAAAAAACTGGTCATTCGCAACGGGAAACACCACACATAGCGAGTCGCAGGCGTCAGATCTTTCTTCAATTGCAATTGATGCGCATGCGGTAGCATGGTGTGCAATATGACAATTGAGTCTCCAGACTTCGTTTCCTTGTCAACCAACGCATCCAGAGTATCGAATGTCTTGCCCGTCACTATGCTGTTCTTCACTAAGAACGGAGTGACAGGCATTAAGATGCACGACCATAACAGAAATGAGATCACGGCGAACTGACGCGCATTCGATGAGAGGGAACGCGCAGCGTTAATCTTTGAAGCAACAAAACTCAGGATGAACTCGACTACCGTATACATAACGACGGAGGAGACGAGGAAGAAGCCTGACACGCATGGTATCGATTGATACGACCAGCCTCGCCCCTGGATGAGGAAAATGAGCAGACCGCCAATTCCCCACGCTATCAATGGTGGAATCAGCGATGAACGTTTCCACAAACACAGCGCGCAAGTCAAAATGACGGAAGCGATGATTGGATTGGCAAGCAAATGCCCATCGGGGCTGGTGAACGAGAGAATATCCAGTGAAGGAGCATTGTAAGCAGCATAACCGGAGGTCAGAAACGGAATCCAACGCGTGTAGTATTCGCCAATGTTCGGAATCGCAAAAGAAGCCAGAAAGCAGACAAGCAGCGTGACTATCAAGGCGATTTGCTCCGCGGCAAGGAAGCAATTGCGCCACTGCTTCCGGTGCCGGGTAGAAACAAACAGCGTCAGTTCAATAAGGATGAGAACGAGCAGGAACTGAGGCTTAACATACGTGCTTGCACCACAGGCGACACCAAGTACTGCGGCTACTAAATTCTTCGAAGTAGGGTAACGATTGTGCCATCGGAGCCAACGCAGCAGGAACAGAGGGAAATAAGCCAGTACGAAGAAATGCTCACGCTGACCGAAGTGGAATCCGAGTGTTAGTTGAAACAGGAAAAACGCCGTGACAAGCGGACCGACAGAAATCAAATCTCGGCGAGTGAGCGAGCCCTGTTTCTCGAGACTAGCGGCAGCGGATAGACTAGCTTGTTGCAAAACTGCAACGGTCGCAAAACCTGACAGATAGACTGCACCGAGGACAATGAACTGCCAAACCACGGTAATCGGTAGCGATGTCAGCTTCGAAATCCACCACGGCGGCACGGCAAAATAAAGGATAATTGGAGGGAGCAGATCGACAAGCTGCTGTTTCCCATTAAGCAAAAGTTTAGAACCAAGAAGGTAGAATGCGCAGTCATAGTTTACAACCCCTGGCGCACTGAGAACCGCATAGAGCAACAACCCGAATACGGTAGCAACAGGAATTGCAACCAGCTGCACCGGATATGGTGCTTGCGCGAACGCGTTTCTGTTAGTAGAATCCGTGCTCATTTCAACTTCCAAAGTGCAAACCCGTTTTCGCCGCGGAGCGGTTCATAACCGTTGAGAACCTCACTTACCGCTGGATCTTGAAACAAATCACGGTGCAAGGATTCGTTCCATTTGTCAAACGCTATTAGCTTCGGCTTCGCATTACGTATGTCCGTGACGACATCCTTAATGAACGAAGCATATTCCGCGTCCCATTTTTTGCCGTCCGGTCCTTTTCGCAGCATCTCGACCATTGGCACGTTAAAACACCACAGATAGCGCGCGGCCTGCCTCCGCTCCATCTGAAGGATTACGGGAAAAGCGGCTGAAAAATTAGTTGTTAGAATCAACACGTTGTCTTTCGGTTTAGTCTCACGAGCGATCACCGTATCCAATACCGGAAGGATTTTCGCGGAAACTGAACTGTTGTGAATCAACGACGCGGCAAATGGAATTGATAGTGCACCGTAAAAGAGAAAGGCTATGACAGCGGACTGAGACAAAACCATGTGGTTTTCATCCGTATTTATGGTCTTAGAACTCCAGTAATCCCCACTCTTATTCAACCAGCTTAACCCACGAAGCAGGTAAATCGCACACATTCCAACCACGATGGTAGCCGTCAGATAGTAGCCTGCAACCATTGGAATAGAATGGTAAGCCCATCCCTTACCCTGCAGAGCATAGATTGCAAAACCAGAAATCGTCCACACCAGAAGTGGTGCAAGCAAACTTGTAGTTCTGATTAAAAACAAGCCTAGTAGAACAAACGCGATAACAACAAGGCGGTTGCCGACCAGCTGCCCGTGAATGCTTTCGAAGCTGAATAGAGCGGCCTTGGAAACGTCAAACGCCTGATAGCCATTCACAACCAGTGGCATAATTCGATCGTAGTATTCGCCAATATTTGGGATAGCGAATGATACGAGTGGGCACGCTGCGCCGATGGCAACAAAAGCCAGAACCTCCTGTGCTCTTAAAAGGGCATAGTATGCTCGACGCTTCCGGAGAACGGCGTTTAAAAACCAGTACAACTCAAGAGCGAAAACAGTGACACAGAAATACGGTTTTACGAAACAAATGAAACCGCATGCAGTACCAGTGCTTATAGCGATCCGTTTGTCAACTTCCAGTCCAAGAAGCCTTTTCCAGCGCAGGAGAAAAAACAGAAAGAACGTGAGGACAAAAAGATGTTCTCTTTGACCGAGGTGATAGGACATCACCAGATTCCACAGCAGGAAACCACAAAAAAGAGGTCCGACCATAAGCCAGTCCCTTGCCGTATGTTTATCCGCATCCTTCTCTACAATCAAGATCGCAAGTATGTAAGTTGCGCAAATAAAGCCAAAACAGAGCAAATTCCAGGTTAGCGCCACAGGCAGAGCAAAACTTTGACAGAGTAAACAAAACGGCACGAGAGCGTAGAAGGTGAGCGGTGGCGCCATATCGAGAAAGCCGCTCATCGGATGCCTTCCATCGAGGATGAGCTGCGCACCGTGCAGAATAAACGCGCAATCGTGATTTATTGTATTTGGCTGAGACAGGATGGAAAATAACAACTGTGACAACAGCACCACGCCTGGTATCACTAGAAGTTTAAGCGGGTAAAACCGGCGGTCGTTGTTTTGATTCGCCTCCACTGGCAGCCTCGAAAACTAGCTCCGCGTATGATAAACCATTCGACCGCTGCTGACGCGATGAAAACGTCGCGCTGATCAGGTTTTAAATTCTCAAATTTATGGACGGTACTGGACTCGAACCAGTGGCCCCCACTATGTCAAAGTGGTGCGCTACCAACTGCGCCAACCGTCCGTAGGTTTTAAATTGTATCCTCAAATCGGGATTCGTTCAATGAAAGGTAAAGGCGGCACCCAGATTCGAACTGGGGGTAGAGGTTTTGCAGACCTCGGCCTTACCACTTGGCTATGCCGCCAGAATTCAAAAGACAAGACCAGCAGCCGAAACAGCCGCTGGGTATGTATCCTAAATCGTTTAAACCGCGATTGTCAACGAATGGTCACATTGCGTAACCGAATTGAGGGCACAATATTAACAACGAAAGGCAAGGAGTTTTCATCTGTTTAGGTTCGTATTAAAACGGCTGCTGGCGGCTATTCCGCTGCTTTTCGTGCTCTCGATCGTTTCGTTCGGATTGATTCGCTCACTTCCGGGCGATCCCGTTGATGCAATGATGGGCGGCAATACGCGGGATATCGACCCGCGCGAATTAGCGGCTATCAGGAGCGAATTCGGGTTGGACCAGCCAATCCCGAAGCAGTACGCATCCTGGCTAAAAGGTTTTATCGGACAGGGCGAACTGGGTCGTTCATATCAAGACAATCGGAAGGTGATGGTTGTCATTGGCGAACGCATTCCAGCGACAATGACTCTGGTCGGCATCGCGCTGATTTTGAGCTTTGCAAATGGCATTTTCTGGGGGCTCGTGATGATCACGGTCCGTTTTAAGTTTCGCAGCCGCTTGCTTGAAGCGCCTTTTGTCGGCACCGCCCTCCTGCTTCATTCCGTACCGGCCTTTTTTCTCGGGCTTCTTGTAATCTACGGCGTGACAATAATACCGGCGTTCCACTCCATTCCGTTGTTCGGTGCGTTGAGAGCGGACGAAGCGGCGACGCCGGCGAATCTCTTAAAATTTGCAATCTTGCCCGCCCTGACGCTAGCTCTCAGCAGGAGCGCCAAAGTTGCTCTTTTTGTTCGCTCGCTCGCACTTGATGAAATTACTCGCGGTTACGTAACAACCGCGTTAGCTAAAGGATTGTCGTATTCGCAGGTTGTCGTACGTCACGTTGCTCGAAACTGTTTGGTTCCAATCGTCAACCTTCTCGCTTTATCTCTGCCGTCTTTAATCGGAGGCTCTGTCCTGATCGAAACGATTTTTGCCTGGCCGGGTACCGGGAGGCTGGCAGTAGAAGCCACTTTCGGCAGAAATTTTCCAGTCATGACGACGCTTGTGATGATTTATGGAACTATGGTCGTTCTTTCAAATCTCGTTGCCGACCTTCTTCAGGGACTTGCCGATCCGAGAATTGCCGAGTCGATTGCCAACAACCAGACCACAGTGACGCGAGCGAGAAGCATCTAATGGGCACGAAGATCGAGACGCTGAGAACCTCAAGTGCCGCCGATGCAGGCGCAAAGATTCGTATGACGCTCTCGATTGGCTTAGTCGTGTTTCTAGCGATTCTTCCAATTCTCGCACCGATACTGCATCCGGTGACGCCGCCGCTGACTCCATCACACGTGGACCTTACAGTGGCAAACGTGCCACCATTCACGGGCGATCACTTTCTCGGTACCGATAGTCTTGGCAGAGATGTGCTATCGATGGCGTTGTGGGGGGCGAGAACCTCACTTGCACTCGGCTTGGTCGCAGCTTTGTTGGCGGTTTCATTTGGAACGTTATGGGGTGCTGTAAGTTCGCTAATCGGTGGATTCGTCGACACGGTGATGATGCGAATCGTCGACGGTCTGCTCGCGATTCCCCCCCTCATTCTTCTTCTAGCCCTCTCTGCACTTGTAAATGGACCGGCGTTCGCCGATACGCTGCCAAAAACCGTTTTATCGCTGCTCAATGTGACTTCTTACAGCTTGGGCTTCTTGCCGTTCGTCACCGTAATTTCGGTTATCGCGGCGACATCGTGGCTGGAAGCGGCACGGATTGCCCACAGCAAGATATCCGCAATACAACTCGAAGAATATATCGAAGCGGCGCGCGCGCTCGGAGCAGGCACAGCGCACACCCTTTTCAAACACCTGGTACCCAACGCCTCGCGAATAATCATGATTCAGGCGACACTGCTGATCTCCGACGCGATTGTCATGGAGGCCGGTCTGAGTTTCCTCGGACTCGGGCTCAGTCCTGACACTCCGAGCTGGGGAACGATGTTGCGCCAGGCTTCCAGCGACTTGTTCCTGGGAAACTGGTGGGCGCCTCTCGTGCCTGCGGCCTTGATATCCCTGACTGTTCTTGCCGTAGAACTGCTTGGGGAGAGCCTCCTGCGTGTAATCGGGCACGATGACAAGCTACGCTGAAGCCCAGTTTATAAGCCGGTAGCGTTATTCCGGATTGTTCAACCCAATTCATACCTACCGGGCGCAAGTGTTTTATACTTTGGGTTAGAAGTGTGAGCGAAAGTTCACTCGTCAACCGGGGAGATTTTGATTTTGAAAAACAGCAATAGCAATTTTAAATCGGTGCAACGCATGGCACTACCTGCGGTGCTTACCTTTGCTGTGCTCGCTTTGACAGCATGCGGAAACGAAAAATCCGTCACATACAGCTCCGGCGGCATGACGAACACTTTCAACGAAGGTGAAAAAGGCGTTCCCAAAGATCTACAGCTGCTCGTCTACCCCGGTGCCGAAATCGCAGGCTCCACCTCGGCACAAGATAAAGATGGTGAACATTCGGCTTTCGTTTCGCTCTCCACACCTGATAGCCTTGAGCGAGTTTCCGACTGGTATCAAGATTCGCTCAAAAAAAATGGCTGGACAATCGACAACCACGATGCGACGCAGCCGTCATTCGTGAGTATCAGCGGACATCAAAAAGATGTTGAAATCAATGTGATCGTTGCTCAGGATGCTAACAAAACGACCATCAGCGTTTCAGAAGGAAAATCCGGAGAAGGTGATCCTGTAGACGAAGAAGAGATTGAGAAATTCACGCCGAACTCAATCGTGCCACCGACGGAATAGCAGTTCTGAGGACAGATTTATTATGCGAGGGTCTGAGTCATGTCTCGGAAAACTATCGTATCGCTGCCTGTAGCAGAAATTACTGCGTCATCGATCACTGGCTTTCAAGCGGAGTGCTTGCCGGGCGAGGGAACCCAGTCAGACCTGCCGCCCAAGCCACGCTTCGGCAGTTTTTTGCGCGTCGAGTCATCAGATACTTCGATTTTTGCAGTCGCGTATAACGTAATAACCGGACCACAGGACTCGGTTCACAAACCGTCGGCACTCGGCATGACTCGCGAAGAATTGCGGTTAGAACAGCCGCATATCTTTTCTCTTTTGAAAACGGAAGTGCATGCACTCCTGGTCGGACACGGCTCCGAGGCTCGGATTTATCAGCATCTGCCGCCTCACCCTCCCGACGTACATGACTTTGTATACCAGGCTACGCAAGAAGAAATTCGAGAGCTAACCAGCAACTTCGAATTTCTGCGTTTACTGTTAAACGTCAGCGAAATTCCCAGTGACGAGCTTATAGCTGCCACTATCCGCGAGGCTCACCTGGCTCTCGGCAAAGACCCTGATTTCCTTGTTGAAGCAGGTCGCGCGCTTTCAAATATAATGCGTTCCGATTACGATCGCCTCCTCACAATTTTGAAAAAGATACGTCCCTGAATTGAATAAACGCAATTTTCAAGAAGTAAACTCAAACAAGTGGTCTGCGACAATAGACTGGAGAAGCGCTCTGGCTGTCATTTCTTCGACCATCTTGCTAGGCTCCCTGCCCCAGAGTCCGCCGATCTCGAAAGAAATTGCGAATTCGATTCTAACGTTTACTGAACACTTTCAATTGGATTTGACGGTGGCGGAAACCGTCAAATTGTATGGGAAGGACGCAAGAACTCGCATTGCGCCATTTTTCAAAAAAGCGCGGATCCCCTATCCGCCCTCAAAACTCACGTTTCTCTCACTAAAACAGGAGCGTGTGCTCATTGTCTTTGCTCCGGACGGCAACGGAGGATGGAAACAAATCAACGGCTACTATGTTGTGGGCACGAGTGGAAAGGCCGGTCCCAAGCTTAGAGAAGGCGACCTGCAAATTCCCGAGGGATTTTACAAAATAACCGGTCTCTATCCGAACTCGATTGCACATCTAGGATTACGAATAAACTATCCGAATGCTCAAGACAAACTCAGAGCGAGAAAAGATAACCGCACCAAACTCGGTGGCGACATTTTAATACATGGCAGCTACTGGTCGACTGGTTGTCTGGCTATGGGCAACGCAGCAATCGAAGAGATTTACATAATGGCGAATGACGTCGGTTGCAACAACATACGAATGATTTTTGCTCCCTGTAATTTGAAAACCACGAAACCTGACATCGACTTCAAAAAGCAGCCGGACTGGGTCCCGATTCTATATAGGGATTTGATGACAGAGTTAAAACTCTATCCAATTGAAATCGATCCGCAATGGCAGTCCAAAGCGCCTGCCAAGCCAACCGACGACTAGTCTCTTTGGCGAGACAATTCGTGATTGCCTGAAGCTCCTGCGTCAGAAGCCCCAGACGCGGAATCTCTGTTTATCGCGCTGCGCGTCGCCGTGACTTGCGTACGCTCACCTGAATCGGCGCCGACTGCTTTGATGTTAGCGCAAGGGCATGAACGCGAGCTGATGGCCTGCGTTTTGATAGTTTTAAGATGATGGTGAGCTACGTAATCTTTAATCCATTCTCTATTGTTCTCAAGCACATCGTCGTAGAACCAGAAGGTCGGCCACTTTCTGCGAAGCTCGTGGCATTTAAGCTCATCTCGAACTTGATCGATATTCCACCCTTCAAAAGCCATACGATAGAGTTCCAGATAAAAAGATGTGCGATCTCTACCGCCAACGCAGAATATATAAACAGGCTGATTCTCAGGATTACCAACGATCGACAGAAATTTTTCCATCTCAACACGAGTAGGTTTTTTGATGACACCAGTCTTCACGTGAAACCACTTCATACCTATACTCTCGGCGAATTTCTCGTCCTTGTGCCGTGGGTTGGTGCGCAAACAAACTAGAGACTTAACGCCGACGGCTTTCAGTTGACTCATCTTGTCACGATCGGGCTGATGCCCCCAGAAAAGAATCCGTGAGGCTTGTCCTTCGCGCGATAACGATGGCAGCACTGTCAGTGGTATCACTAGAATCAAACTAAGCAGCGCAACAACGGATCGATCGAGGACACGCCTGTTCCGAGCGTCCTCACGAATATATCCAAGAGAGTCATTGAAGAGTAAAGTCAAAACGGGCTCCCTGAGGCGGTTTCTATGCCGTCGAGCGCTCACAACGACCTGCAGAATTCGCTTACAGGCTCTATTTAGCGCTCTCCTCGATCATTGTTGCCCGTCAAGTCTGAGAAAGCTGGGATTTCTTGAAAGCTAGTTTGAGCCGGATGCGCTCAATTTTTTTTTCAGAAGAGCGCTGTTCATGGACCTTTCAACGTAGAAGGCTCGCCCGCACCGGCGGAAGTAAATGGCCCCCTGGAGAATCAGGCAAACAGCAACCGAAAGAAGAGTGACAGAATCGCGCATCAGGCTGACTACGAATTTCGACATCCCGGTAAAGCAGGCAAACTGGCGGTTTTGAGATGCAGGAGTCATGAATACCGGTCTGCTGCTGAAACGCCGACCTTCGTTACATTTAGTGCGGAAACGGAAACAGGCGCTACATTGAGGCTAATATTGTCTGGCCGGCTCAATGCGGCTTGCCAGGAGAGAAAGTTCGCGTGCGCATAATTTACTTAGGTACCCCAGAATTTGCCGTCCCAACTTTGAAGCGGTTGATTGAAGAAAAAGACTTTGAGGTTGTTGCGGCCGTTTGTCAGCCGGACAGACCCAAAGGTAGAGGCAACAAACTTGCAGCGCCACCAGTTAAGGTCACTGCGCAAGAGCATGGCATCCCGGTTCTTCAGCCGGAGAAATTAGCAAAGGCGCCGGAAATCGTCCAAGCCATGAGGGACCTCAATCCTGACGTCATCGTGATGGTGGCATTTGGACAAATTTTGAAGGAGGCGGTTCTAAAAATGCCTCCATACGGTGTCATAAACCTGCATGGTTCTTTGCTTCCACATTACCGGGGCGCAGCACCTATTAATTGGTCGATCCTTAATGGCGATACCAAAACCGGTATCACGACGATGCAAACAGAAGCAGGCGTCGATACCGGACCGATGCTTCTCAAAGCGGAAGTTGAGATAACGGAGAACATGACAGCGCCCGAGTTGGCAGAGAAACTGTCAACAGTCGGAGCTGAGCTTATAGTAAAAACATTACGCGGGCTCAAAGATGGCTCGGTGACGCCGGAAAAACAGGACGATTCGCTGGCTACTTTTGCGCCGATCATGACTAAAGAAATGGCTGACATCGACTGGTCGAAATCCGCACGACACATCCATAATCAGGTTCGAGGTCTCGTGCCATGGCCGGGAACTTCGACCGTATTTCGGGGTACACAATTAAAGATCGTGAAAACTGAACTGGTGAAGGATGGTGGCACGAACCAGAAAGAGTTGCCACCAGGGACGATACTGACGACGAGCAAGGAAGTACTGGTATCCTGTGGCGCGACTGGCAGCGAACGTCTGCGGTTAGTTCTCGTAAAGCCACAAGGTAAAGGAGATGTAGAAGCTAGAAGCTGGGCTAATGGCGCTCGACTAACCGATTCAGACAGATTTGAAAACAGTAAGCAACTGGCAACATAATGGACAAGGAATCCTCAAAGAATAAAACAGCTCCACGTGGGTTTCAATCCAGAAAAATCGCCGTGGAAGTTCTCGTTCGAGTCAACGAGTCCGGCGCGTATTCCAATCTCGCCCTGTCGCAGGCACTCAAAAATAGCCAACTATCGGCCCGCGATAAAGCATTCGTAACTCTGCTCGTTCAGGGAGTAACAAGGAACCTGAGTGAAGTGGATGGCGTGATCGCCAGGTTTTCAAAAAATCCTTTAGATACACTTCCAGGCGTGCTTCTCAATACTCTGCGACTGGGAATCTTTCAGCTGGAATTCCTGGAAGATACGCCACCACCGGCAGTGTTAAACACTTCCACTGCAGTAGCTAAGGCATGCGGGCACAAAGGCATGGCGTCATACACTACAGCAGTGCTGCGCAATTATCTGCGAGCCCGCGAGGCTGACGGAGGAGCCGCACTGATTCGGAAAGACACTGCCGAGGATGCATCCGCCGAACTAGCCGCAGAGAATAGAATCGAATCACTGGCAAAGAAATTCTCAGTTCCTGAATGGCTCGTAAAACGATGGTTCGAGAACTTTTCTGAGAAAGAAGCTCTGTGTCTATTACAGTATTCCAGGTCCGAACCTCGCATTGTACTTAGAACAAATGATCTAAAAACGACGACGGAAGAGTTCATGCAGACATTGAAAAATGCCGGCGTGGAGTTCGATGTTTCGCCACTCGTGCCATCATGCCTGGTGCTGAAATCTAAGGGGAGAGGGCGAGGAAACCCATCTGAATTACCGGGATACAGCGAAGGGCTATTCAGTATTCAAGACGACACCGCTGCCTTTGTCTCAAAAGTACTTTCTCCGGAACCCGGCAACCTGGTCATAGATCTTTGTGCCGCGCCTGGCGGAAAAGCGCTCTACATAGGCGAATTGATGGGAAACAAAGGTCGCATCATCGCGGTGGACACGCGAGCGAAACGATTGGAGCTTTTGAAAACAAACCGCCGCCGCCTTGGCGTTATGAATATCGAAATCGTAGAGGCGGATGGCACAAACTTCGATTTCCAGCCTCAAGCAGATCGCATCTTGGTTGATGCGCCATGCTCTGGAACAGGCGTTTTAAATCGGCGCGCCGATCTTCGCCATCGCCGAGTAGAACATGACATCGAGAGCCTGGCAAAACTTCAGTACGACCTGCTTGCCAATGCGCAGAGACTGCTAAAGCCGGGCGGAGTCATGGTGTACGCAACCTGTACGGTGGAACCGGAAGAGAATGAGCAGGTGGTCCGAAAATTTCTCGAAAACCATTCGGACTTTTACCTCGACGACCTCACACCGTTTTTCCCTGCAGAATTAGTTGAGCAGCACCAACTTCAGGATGTTTTGAAGACCGGCATGATCCAGATTCTGCCGACGATCAGCGACTTATCCGGATTCTACATCGCTCGCCTGGTAAAAGCCGAGCAACAACCTTAGCGTTCTTCTTCGGTTTCCTGATTGAAAAGCGAATAGAGCAGTAGATTGTCCGCATCTTCAACCCACATTTTACGCGGCAACAGTTCCAGCAGGTTTAGAAAATCTAGTCGTTTCGACGTGGAATTGACCGGTTTCTTGTCGTCTTTCATACCATTCTCTCCGTGAACAAGATGAAGGGTAACGGACCATCGTTTAAGACAGAGTTAAAACTGCAATGTTTTGTTCCAGTCGGCCAACTCAGGTCTGGGCAAGGTATTCAGGGTAAATCCCGGTTTGAACGGAAGGTCAAACTGGGTACGTCTCAAACGGAGACCCTCGACGCACGGTTCCGAGGTTATGAGATGGAGATTTTCCAATTACTGTTCAGCACGCCGATGATGTTCTTCTACGCCTTTGTGGTGATAGCGTATTTGCTTTCCGCTGTTCGCTTCGTGAAAGAATACGACCGTCTTGTAATTTTTACGCTCGGGCAAGTTAAGGGGGTCGGCGGACCAGGATTCACGATGGTCTATCCGATCATTCAGTCGGAGAAAAAAGTCGACCTGCGCATGATTACCATGTCAATTCCGATGCAAGAAATTATCACCAAGGATAACGTGTCAGCCAGGACGGCCGCGGTGTGTTTCTTCCAGGTTGTCGATCCTTATAAAGCGGTCACTAAAGTCGAAGACCCGGTTAATGCAACCAGCCAGATCGCGCAGACCACGCTGCGAAGCGTACTCGGTCAACATGAACTCGATGACCTTCTGACAGAACGCGATCAGATCAATCAGAAACTGTCGGCAATCATCGACAGACAAACTGAACCCTGGGGCATCAAAGTAATATCGGTCGAAGTCAAAGATGTAGAAATTCCTGAGACAATGCAACGAGCAATGGCTCGCCAGGCAGAGGCTGAGCGGGAGCGTCGCGCAAAAATCGTTGCCGCCGAGGGTGAACTGCAGGCTGCAGAGAAACTTGCTGAAGCGGCGAGAACAATCGGGGCTTCGCCGGGAGCGATGCAACTGCGTCAACTGCAAACAATGGTGGAAGTTTCAGCGGAAAATAATTCAACCATTATCTTCCCAGTGCCCATCGAGCTTTTCGAGAAATCTCATAAGCTGCAATTGCCTGTCGAGAAGATGGCGGAATCTATTAATAACCTTCAAAATCAAAACAAGCTGAAAGTCAACGAGCAAGAAAAGCAGCAGTAAACGTTAAGAAGCAGCACCACCTACGGTGCCGGTTTCGAGAGAAACTCCGGAAGCGTCAAATCTTTCGGTTTCTTCACTATCCACACACATGCCTCAGCCACAGCGTCTTTTAGCGCCTCATCAGGGTCTTCAGCCATCTCGTGCTCGAAGATTAATCGATACGCGGCGACGTTTTCGCCATACCAGAGAAAGACGCGAATGGAATCTCCACGACCGAAGTTAACCAGCAAGTGATCGAGATCTTGCGGCGGAGAAACATCGAAGCCTCGCTTATATTCAGTGATTGTGTCGAGCCCATAGGCCACATCGAGTCCGGCTCTGTGCTTCCCGAACATGCCGGACTCTTTGAAGGCTCGACCGCGGCAAATCACAACTTTGTCCTTGCCTCGCCGATAGGTCAGCCAGCCCTTCCAATCAGCGGGAGCCGCATCAGCGAGTTTCAAACCGATTTCCTTTTCAACGATGGACAAAAGAATTTCGCACTCGGGAGTGAGCTCTTCCAGCCCCCTGCGAGCCTCTTCTTTGGCGATTATCTCCGACTCCAGTTCCAAAAGCCGGGCGTGAAATTTTGACACTCTACCTATCCACCTTTCCGTGATTTAATTATGCCCTAAAGCAGCAATTCGTTGTATGCAAGACTGGCGGCGACGATAAGCATAACTATTCCAAACCCGCGTCGCAGCCAAGAATCTTTGAGCCTCAACGCCAGAGTGCTTCCGAGAAATGAGCCGGGAATCGAACCGAACATCATCGCAAACATCAACGGAAAATCGACGTGACCGGCAATGGCATGCGTAATAGTTCCCGGAATTGAAATTGCAGCGACCACGAGAAGCGACGTTCCAAACGCGGTTTTAATAGGCGTTTTAAACAGATACATCAAGCAAGGTACAAATATAAAGCCACCACCGACGCCGAAGAAACCAGCCATGAATCCGGCGAAAAGTCCGATGAGGAGCAATTTAATCGTTCGCTTTGATAGATTGCCGAGGATCCGGCGATTATCTTCCTCCTGCTCGAGTTCGTCGATTTCAACTGCGGTTTTATCTCCCTGTTTCTCCGCCGAACGCGCAAAGAGTTTCAACACCACACCAAAAGTCAGGTCCAGACCTGCAACACAGACGAATGCGGCAAACGATAGCATGAGCGCCGTGCCGTGTACGAAAGTCGTAGCAATCGCACCAAGGATTACGCCTAGCACCGCAGGCGATACCATTGTGAAACCCATCTTGAGATCTATCTCTTGCTTGCGAATGTAATTGAACGTCCCGCTTATCGAGGTCGGGATGATAAGAGCCATCGTCGTTCCCACAGCGACGTGCGGCGAAATATTCAACGTCAAACGCAAAAGCGGGGTCGAAACAGTGCCGCCCCCAATTCCAAAAGCTCCGGAGAACAAACCGGTAACTAAACCGATCGCCAGAGCAAGTAAAATGTGTCCAGTTACAAAACTCACATGTACTTCGAGATTATTCTGCCAAGATCAGGATTGTCCACGATCATTTGGTCAAATATAGGATTTCTTGAGAGTATCCTTATGATCTTCTTGTCTCTTTGAATTGCCGAGTAGATTCCTTCGGGGTCCAACATGGCTACTTCTTTGACCTCGCCGTTGGCGGCAAGCACGCGGGCCGCCGACTTCCACTTCGTTATTCGCCGACAGACGTAATGGTCTGCGTCCGCAATCTCCGAGAGCCTCGGGTGCTTGGCAAGCAGCTTGGCAGCGCTTTTGTGATCGGTAATCGCCTCGATTACTCGCGGATTTGCGTCCGCAACCTTATCGAGCCAGTGGTATTTCGCTAACCGCTTAGCCGCCTTCCCGTCGAAGCGCAGGCGCAAGGTATCAGGTCCGGCATCCTTCAAAATCGATTGCACGGCGCTGTCAATTTCCTTTTGCTCAGCCGCCGTTGATGTTTTCGCCGGGACAACAGGACTGGCGGGAACGGAGGAGCCGACAGGCACAACCGGCAGTTTCACGAACGGTTTCAATTTCGCCGGAGACTCCCAGCCTTCTGCTGAATTGGTCTTCCCTTCATCACCGAAAGCCGGGGCGATCAAACTTGAAGCACACAAGATGCTCACTGAAACTGCCGCGGCACCGAAGAAACGCTTGAGCCGCTTCCCGGATTGCAAACGGCTGTGCGACTCTTCGCATTCGAAACTGAATAATGCCACCACGTTTAATTCACCCGGGAAGTTCATTTATTGATCGAATTCTATCACGCGCCAATCTGAGCAGGATTCGCGAATCACATGACACCGATGGCGATACTATATATCTAGAACTAACGCGTCCGATATTCAACGCAAATTACAAGACTGCCAAATAGATTTTTCCGCCGCGTCTGCGGTCAATAGTAGAATGGAGAAGTGTCTCCGAGGTCATGTTTATGTCCAACCCTTTGGGCTCAAACAAACCATCATCATCTGACCAGCCGGAAGAGAAACCGGTTAAGCCGGCTGATGCGGCGGAAAAGCCGGCGACATCGTTGTCCATTTCGGACTTGATGTCTATGAAATCTCAGTTGGGTCAGGGTTCCTCCCTCTCGACTTCAGACACCGGTGCATTCCACGCACCGGACCTCACGCTTGAATCACCCGCTGAACCTCGCTTCGACGGCTTACGCACCATCGATCTCAGCAGATTCCTCTCCGACAAGAATATCGCCAGAGATCTGTCGAAAACGCCTTCCATACAGAACGACGGTAAAGACTTTACCTGGCAAACCACTCATATGCTGGACGCCAACGCCAATATGGGGCTGACTATCCCGCTCGGATTGCGCCAACACTTCCTACTACGAGGAGTGGACGCAAAAGCGATAGAAGAACAAAAGCTGCTTGAAGAGCTCAAGCTGAGACTGGCCGAGCTAAAAGGAAATTCGGTTAATGATGAATTGATAATAACCGAGGAAACCCGCCGCAGCATGGAAGAGGCGACCCAGGCGGCAAAGCGGTCCATGACCATTCCGGAGCTTGTTTCAAATAGTCTAAATTTAGCCCGAATCCTTGAGTGCATAGGCTATATTGAGGATGCCAGGAAGGCAGTAGCAATTGCGTGCTCAGCCGATCCCAAAAACCACCTGGCACACCAAATGCTTCAGGAGCTTGAAAGAGTGCATCCCCAGGACATAGCGTTCGCCCCGATCACCGCGCCAACACCGGAACTTACAAAATCAAATCTAGCAAAACGAATAATCGATCTGTCTAGAGGCAGTATCGCCGTCGTCGGAGACCTGCTAATCGACGAGCTTCTGGAAGCCAATCCCACCAGAATCTCAAGAGAAGCTCCTGTTTTGATCCTCGAGCACGCTGACACAGAACACATTCCTGGTGGCGCCGCTAATACCGCTCACAATATTACCGCGTTCGGCGCAAAATGCCATGCGATCGGCGTTTGCGGAGACGATGACTATTCAGACAAGCTAGCGAAGATGCTAGAGAAACATGGAATTACTCACGATCTGGTCAAAGATCCTTCCAGACCAACGACCGTGAAGACCCGCATTCTGAGTAAGTCTCACTCATTGATGCAACAGCTGCTTCGTCTGGACAGAATTTCTCACGAAAAAATCAGCGAAGAGATCGCCCAGAAGCTTGCTCAGAAAGTCCTTGATTCCACCGGCTCATACAGCGCGATCATCCTCTCCGATTACAAAGCAGGCGTGATTGTAGATAGCGTCGTCGAGGCTTGCCGCAAGGTGTCGGCCGACCGAAAAATTCTTTTGATCGTCGATGCCCAGAATGATTTCAAACGCTTTAACGGCTGCACACTCATCACGCCGAACCAGCCAGACTCCGAAGAAGCAGTCGGATATAAAATCGACTCACCTCAAGCACTTGAACGAGCGGGCGCTGATTTGCTTGCACAAAGCAAAGCAGAAGCCGTTCTTCTCACTCGCGGCAGTCATGGCATGGCGCTGTTCCGCCGCCATGAAGGTTTAGTGGAGTTACCACCATTCAACAAATCCGAAGTATTCGATGTCACCGGAGCTGGTGACACTGTCGTAGCGACAATGGCTCTGGCACTGGTTACCGGGGCATCTTTCGTCGAAGCAATGGCGCTGGGTAATCTTGCCGCCGGCATCGTGGTGAAGAAAGTTGGCACTGCGGTGACAAGCCAAAAAGAAATGCTCGACACGCTGGAAACCATCTCTTTGTTCAAGTAGAGCGGCTAACGGAGCCACTACACGTCACTTGAAATTGAAACGGTTTCAACCTACGGAATTTGAGAAATAGCACAAAAAAAGCGAAAGAGCACGTACCCGACGCGCTCTCTGCAATTTCCATCAGTTCAACTCAAAATTTTATTGCGGTTCAGTAGCCGCCACGCCATTAGTTCTCGCTTCTAAACAGAAGCTTGATTAGCCATTCTCGCATCGTACTTTGCGACGAATGAAGCGTATAAAACATTGTCGGAATTAGAAGAAAGACCTCGCACTCCGTCAACGCAGGACTTTTGCACAGCTTCCGGCAAACCACCCAGAAGGGTGGCGTAGTGATTGGTAAGTTGTTCCGTGTACTGTTTGATGATTCTCTCGTTTGCTTGAATCAGATCCATAGCACTCGGTTTTTCATTTGCTTCATAACCTTCTTGTACAACATGATCGCCAATCGACATATTGTTGGAGTCAGCCGCTTCCATATTGAATTCAAATCCATTTGGGGTGGGCATTGTGTCTCTCCTTAAAACCTAAAATTCAGAACCGCCGCATCGTGTGAATAGTTCTATCGCCGTTCGCCAATTGTTCGACAACACCTCTACGTGGAAACACCATGCTTTCTGGAAAAATATCGAAAAAGTTTTTCCGGTATGAGTGGGAAAACCACAATCGCCACGTAAAGCCGTAAGTAGTAACTTAAGATAATCGCCGATCAGGTGATGAACACAGAGGAAAGTGTATGAATTCAATCTCTCCAACTCTATCTACTCCAGAGTTGATGCGGATTGCAGCTGAGCACAGGGGCGGGGGCAGAAGCCTGTCGCCTATCGACGAGCGGCTTCTTCTCGAAATGCTCAAAGAGCGCGGACGAGAAGAACTCGATTACGGGCAAGAGCTCATTGTAGACAGCGTCAAAATCATCCGGCGTGTTACGGGCAACGTGTCGGTATTCTTTGGAAAGATATAACTAAACAGCTCGAATGGAAACACAACCGGCGCCTCTGTGGAAACACAGGCGCCGTCATTGTTTTACGCGAAGTTCTAAATCATATAGCTTCTGGATGCGCTGACTAACTAGACTTTCGATCTTCTCATAAGCGTCAAGACTGATATGATGGGCGTTTGGACGAAGGTTACTAATATACAGAAGATATAAAACAGCATGAGAAGACTAAACGCATTTGATACAGCAGTAATCGTAGTGGGCGTTTTTTGCGCAATGGGCTTTGGTCTCGCCAAAGCTGGCTATGCAGGAGTCGACAAGATTGTCGAAGGCAAAGCCAAGGTCGGAATCGATGTTTATCTGATCGGCTTGAAGACAACCGACGCTGATTTATTCACCGTCGGCGACAAATCCGCCATCACTATTAGAAACCGCCCGGTCGAGCCACCTATGGAAATCACAAAAGTGATTCACTGGCCTCATAAAGCGTCCTTCCTCGCACAGGACGGCAAGTCAGCAGTGGCATTTACCGACCCGACCATGATGATTGAAGGGACCAATACTCCTATCGCACACGATTTCCTGATCACAGTCACAGAAACTGCTGAGCGAACAAAAGATGGATACATCGTCAGCGGCAATAAGATAAAAATCGGCAACCAGGTTGAGCTGGAAGGCTTCAAATATAGAGCTCAGGGAGTTGTGGTCGATATAAAAGAAGTCGGAGCTGATGCGGCTGCATCAAGTGGAGCGCCAGTCAAAAACTCTGCCCCGAGTGAGGAATCAGAAAAGTGAGCTTCAGCGGTCTCTTAGATCGAACAGCCGAAAAGCTCTCACTGACATCCTTTGACCAATCCTGGTCGGATTCTCTGCGTAGCTCGATCTTTTTGAAACCTTTATTTGGTCTCTTTGAAGCGGTTCAACGAATGATGCCGCAGGACCTTGGTCGCATAGGCAGTATTCTGCAAAAGATGGCGTTTGGCTTAAGTGTCCTTCTGTTCGGACTGATCGGGCTGCCACAGTTCGCAAGCGACAAATTCGCTCTGGCAATCGTCATAATTGCCGGACTTGGACTATGGATTTTCGGACGATTACTGGGTGGCTCGGAGAGACGGGATTTCAGCGCTTATGATGCTATCGTGCTCGCTTACTTAGCTGCAAATGTCATCGCTACATTTGCCTCGCACTACTTCACACCGAGCCTCAAAGGTTTAGGCAAAGTAGTCGTATATATAGGTAGCTATTTTCTATTCACCGCAGTTTTCGCGCACAATATGAAGCGCAAGTTGATGGTACTGGGTATGGTGCTGGCCTGCGGCGTGGCACTTTCCTTGTACGGCTTCTATCAATATAAAATCGGCGTTGCGCCTCTGGCAACCTGGGAAGATCCTACGGTAGAAGGAGGAGGTGGTACGCGGATCTTCGCGACCTTAGGCAATCCAAATCTCCTCGCCGGATTACTGGTTCCGCTCGCCCCTCTGGCGATGGGACTGGGCTTGGGATTTCTCTTCGACTCCCGAAACAGACCGCTGTTGAAGGCCGGCGCGCTGATCGCAGTGGGCGCAAGCGGAATTCTTGCACTGGCATCAGTTCTAACTCAAAGCAGAGGCGGATTCCTTGGATTGGCGGCCGGCTTTGGCGTCATCCTATATATAGGATGCGTATGGGTGTGGGTCAACCATAAGAAACTACGCACGGCAGTCATTGGCGGAGCAGTAGTATTGGTCGTATCGGCAGCAGCGGCAGTAGTTGTGATTCCATCCATCAACCAGCGAGTTTCATCAATATTCGCCGGCAGAGAACACAGCTCAAATTCTTATAGAATGAATGTCTACAGTTCGTCGCTCAAAATGTTCAAAGACAACTGGTGGATCGGCACTGGTCCAGGGAACGAAACATTCCGGCTCGCCTACGGCTTATACATGGTGAGCAGTTACGACGCGTTGGGAACGTATTGCGTGCCACTCGAGGTCGCCGTTGAGACTGGAATCCCAGGTCTTCTGGCGTTCATCGCCATGCTCGCCTGCGCCGGAGCCAAGGCGCACGTCAAGTTCTGGGGTAAGGAGGAAGGCACCCAGAGCTCGTCAATGACGTCCAGATGGGTCGCAGGCGGTTTAGCAGCCGCTCTGTTAGGGCTTATTGTACATGGAATGGTAGACACGGTCTTTTACCGGCCGCAAGTCCACTTTTTGTTCTGGTTGATAATTGCTTTACTAGTAACGAGTGATGAGCCGAAAAGCTCGACAGGTTCAGAAAATTCGATTAAAACGGCATAACATTAGCACCGCTTAATGAAATCCAGTTAATCTTAAATTCAAATCTTGCCCGAGCCTACTCTTTTGAAATCCACCCTATAGCCAATACAGTTGAGGCATTCAAAGGATCGACTCAAAATAGTCTTAAAGGTTCCTAATCTTGACAGACTGTGAACATTAAGCGATACTAATTTATATCTGTTTAATGCGGCCCCATTTTGGCATGGCTGCGAACGTAGAAAAGTTACTCAAGTTACTCTCTCGGATCCCCAAAGTTTGAATCGAAAACGGACCTTTATTCGGCTGAGACCACACGGAGGATGCAGCCACATGAAACTAAATCGACGGAGAGGGGCAACACTAGGTCTGGTGGCAGTATGCGTACTGGTCATCATCGTCCTGGGCGTTGGCTTCTTCATCCTTTCTCAAATCCTCGGCGGCGGACGCGAAGTCGCGAACGCCACTGACGCAGGTGTGTTGAACGTAGCAAGAAGAGCTCTTTCACCAACACTTATTCAAGTCCCGTTGACCGGCGACTCGCCGGGTAACCCGACGGACGACTTCCTGGCTGTTGGTATCGACCCTGCCGGTAATGCCAACACTGGCACCGGTAACCTCGACTCTACGCACAGAAACATCTCGATGCTCGGTCTCAACCGTATCGTCGCCCAAGCAGTCATCGTTGCCTGCAACGCTCAAGAAATCAATACTACCGCCGCATCCGGTCACGCACAAAACGTAGCCGCAGCAGCAAAATCAGTTGCAACACAGCTGAAAAATATGGTCGAAGGTGGAACGAAACTTCCGCCGGAATTCACCAACGTTGCTCATTCGAACAACACCAAGATGTTCCAGGGCAATAAAGTCACCCTGACGAGCCTCCAGACCGGATTCCTCCGTCCCGGCTTATCAACCAACGTTTATATCTCGCCTGGTTTGACCTCGGCGATTAACGTTTCAATGCCGAGCAACTTGAAGTCGAACCATCACTTCCCGAATGCTCTAACGCATGACCTTTCCAGACAAGATCAGTACATGGCAGGATACATCAACTTCTCCGTACCGGCTGGACCGGGTGGACCCGTTGAAATTTCCGGCGTTCCGATCTTCCCGAAACAAAAACCTCACTTGGTCGACATCGGCGAATTCAACGCCGGTTCGAGCTCGCCATCGGGTGTCAACTACCTGCCACCTAACGCATTCCGCGCCAATAGCCAGACCCAGGAGAATAATTCTTCCGGATTCGGTGGAGCGGTTGCATGCGCACTGGTTGGTGCTCTCGACCAGGACTTTGCCGCTTCGGTTCCAAGAGGATACATCCGTATCAAGAACGGACCTGATGCAGGCGCAGCTCACTCATCGATTATTTCGAACCCGGTTGTCGACGGACAAAACGACGTGTTCAACAACGAACTGTGGCCACCGAACGGCGGCGGCGTCGATATCACCAACAATGGAATTTATGCTCTGAACTCGGAAACCGCAGCTCAGAACTACCTTTCACAGGTCCTCGCGTACAATGCAGATAATACAAAACCGGAACCAGATTGGTTGAACCCTCCTTCGGCTCTTCAAATCCTCACCGGTACCGGCGGCGGACACAGAAGTCCAAACGAGCTTGAACTCAAAGCAGCCGGCACGTCCAAACAGCAGTGCGACGCTCTCACTCTGTGGGATGCACCTTGCAATCACTGGGCACCAGATCCGAACACCGGAGCAGTCCCTGGTGACAGCAGTATCGTCACCGCTCTTCAAGATCAGTATCACGCTAACAGCACTCAGAACAACCCCGGTTCAAACAATGGCTACACCGCAGTTGAAGTGCAAAAGCATGACCTGCTCTCACATCGCTACGGCGGTTCCAAGTGCTCGTCCGTCGTTGCCATCGGACGTGACGGCTCCACCAAGTACGGTATGAAGCAATTCGAGCCATCGGGTTGCTACGCGACACCGCACTCCAACGTCGCCTTCGGCGCACCTGGCTCGCCTCTGGCTTACCTCCAACAAATTGGTAACCAGGGATGGAAAGGATCGAGAGGCTCTACAGGTACCCTCCCGTCCGGTCCGTTCGCGTCGGCAAGCGCCGACAACCACTCCGGTTCGGCAGCATGCCAGGATGACATCATCGACAGAATCTGGAAGAGAATGAGACAAGTCGATCCCAGTATTCCTAGAGATAAAGTTGAGTTGGCACTCTCGCAACAGCCTCTCGAATTGGGTGAAACCTTGTACCTCCATTGCCCTGGTCCTGGTACCGTAACCATGACCTCCGCAACACCAGCTGATTACTTCAGCTCCGGAGTGCCTAACGATGGCGCATCGTCAGCGGCGATCTACAACTGCGAAAACCAGTACAACATCTCCAACACGATCGTCAACGCCAAGCATGGTAGTGGTTCACCGAACGTGAGCTGTCACGCAACCGGTGATGCTAACTTCCACGACAGACCATACACCGAAGGTCCTGACTTCCTCCCTGGAATCGACCGCGCGGTATGGACGCCTTCAACAGGATGGAGAAACCTCCTCGGCGAAATCGAATTCCAAAACGAAGCCGGTGGAGCAGGTACATTCTGCAAACCTAACTAATCAATCAACTGACCGAGATGACGAGGACCCGCCTCCCCGCGATAGCAGAGAGGCGGGTTCTTCGTTTCAATCTTGGATCAGAACCTAGAAAAGTGGCACCAGTCCCGAAAGGCACATCTCCAATTGTGGTAAATTGAAATAAATCGCTCGACTACACGGGAGGACAAATGAAGAGGTTTAGAATCGCGACTCAGATCGCCATGACGCTAGTCGTTGGATCACTCGGATTTTTCAGCACGATGGCTGACGCTCAAGCCCCAAAAACGCCGACGCAACAGTATAGACGCCAGCAGATGGCAAGAAATTACGGCGCTCCGGTTCGCCGAGAACAACCAAGTGAGTACAAAGCGAATGTCCTTGATCGCGATGTAGTTCTACCAAATCTTCCCGGCTATACGGGAAAACAAGTTTTCGTATCCGGTTTGATCTATCCAAACGCGCGCAACTCGCCAGGATACATGGTCACGTACAATACAGAACACACCAAGGATCAGGTAAAACAGTGGTGGATGAACGCACTGAATATGCCACCATGGAAAGTGACTTTTACTGACTCCAGCTCGATTCAAGCGGTGTCAAAAGACGGTGCAAAAGTCACGGTTTCACCAGGCATTAGCGTGACGACCACGGCTGAGAAACGCAAAGGAATGCATGGAAGCTACATTGTGTATTACCACGACAATGGCAAGCCACGCTAAACATCGGAAACGAACTTATCAGCTTGCGTAAAGCGTGTGCGTCAAAAACTTCGACGACTCTCAAGAATAACCGCGATGATCTTTCTGCTGAGCACAAGCTTGGTATCCCTTTCTTCGTGTCGTGCAAATGAACTGATGTTGGGGAACCAGGCGAGATCCGGTGAGATGGATATCGCTTTGAATAAGGTTGCAAGCTTTAATTACCTTTCTCGCAGTCAGATTCTTGCAATACGAAGCGCGCAGGTTTCAAAATTTGCGGATCTGCTGCAAAAACCATACGAGCCAAATCACTTTGTTTTCGATCAAATTGTCGACAACAAGCCGTGGTGGGGAATGCATGGTGCCTTCGTCTTCGGCGAAGGACAAAGAAGTATCGAAGGTCCATCGGAAGAATCACGCTTCGTTCTCAATCCATATCTATTAGTAGCGGCGTCATCCTGGTCAGCCGAAATCTGGAACAAAGAAAAGATTTCAGAGGAGGATCTGACACAGCCGGATTTTCCATTCTGCTGGAATCCCGTTTCCTTGCGCTTCTCGCCGAAGGAGAAAACTGTTTCCGCGACCTACGATGTATCATCCTTCAATCGCAGTTTGGAAAAATGGCAAGACAAGATTATAGATAGATCGCCGATCGACGATTTCGGTTTAGTCGCATATAACGCGCGTGACTTCGGATTCAACTACATCTTCGTCCCTGTCGATCAATGCACTAACGTGAAAAATCTGAACAATGCGCCCGGTCCCACCGACATCAAGCAATACATACACTGCGGAAACACCTGCAAATACTCAGGCGATTGCAATAACATGAGCCCAGCACAAGAGCCTATAGATCACTTCAAGTTCACAGCACTCCCGGCAGAAGTGAAAGTTCTTCTCTGGAAGGAAAAACCAAAGAGCACTCAAGCCTCGCCTGACATGACCGTTTTCATCAAGCTACAGTAGCACCTCAGTCACCGCTCCAACGCAAACAACTCGTCTATCGCAATTGTGAGCTCATCACTTTTGCGGTCGGTCAACAACGCGCTTTGTCCTTATGGCACACGGAGAAGCAGCAGGGGCGGTCTTTGATCGACTTTTATGTGAATGTTATGTTGCGCAGGCAGAATCTAAATCACCAGCCACTAGCGAGCCACGAAGCGCTCCAGCTCACTATTTTTAACCGGAGATACAAAAATGGGACAACAAGCAAACCACGAATCGATTGGCGACATCGCCCGCGACCCGCTCAAGGGCGGAGCTGATGGAGCTTATAAACAGTTACGCGCAGAAGTAATCGGCACCGACCCTTACGACACCGTCGCAGCGCACAATCGAATGTCGGAAGCTACTCAAGATATGGTAGACCAGGGCGTTCTCCCACAAGTATCGGCAGCATGGCTGAAGAACGAATTCTCGAGAATCGACACAAGCGGAAATGGACTTATCGAACGCGACGAAATCAAGGCCGCGAAAGAGCAAAGCACAAGATTCGGTGAGTTTGACGGAACTTTCGCCAATGAATTCGATAACAACCTTTTCGATAGATTGGCGTCATTGGATGAGCGAATCGGCGAAGAGAACATCTCGAAAGGCGATTTGAACCGCTTCTTGCGCCGCGATGATCGTGCTCATCGCAGAGAGAATAGACAAGAAGATGCACGAGATGAACTCGCACCTTTGTATCAAGGAGCAGACCCAGCGATCAACTATTTGAACACTGACGGCAATCGAAGAGTAAGCAGATCCGAGATGAAAGCATTTATGCGCGACTATGAAAAGTTTCATGGAAGCGGTCCTTACACCGAAGAGAATGCAAAACTCGTAGATGACCTTCTACACGGCCGCGTCCTCTCGATTCATCACGGCGGTGCAGGCGGTTTCTCCGCAAGACACACTGCAAAGGCTATGGGAATGGATTCGGCGCATGGCAGAAAGCATAAAGATTTCTCACTGGTAGTCGAGGACTACGACAAGGAGCGACCAACCAGATACGGTCAGGCAGACCCAAGTTCACCAGGAGAGGGAGAACGAAGCGATTCTGCTGTGGAAGTCAAACCGACGGCAGCGCCGGAAGTTTGCCCGGAGCCGGTGGAGAGCTATAAGGTCAAGAAAGGTGATTGCGTCTGGAACATCGCAAAAGATCACATGACTTCGGACGAACACCGTCCAAGAAATCGCGAGGTGCACAGGTACGTGAAACAGATCTCCCGCGTCAATGATCTGGACAAAAACGGCAGATCTCCGGACCTCATCTATCCAGGTGAGAGCCTGCTGATTCCGCCTCTAGACAGATAAGCATTACATCAACCAGAGCAGGAGCATGAGCACCGCGCATGGTGGCGAAGAGAAGGCCCAGTATCGGAAACGAGCTGGGCACTCTCTTTAGAATTCCGGAGTCGAAAACGCATAAGCAGGCAGCGTAGTTAAGCGCGAGTCGTGAACGGCTTTTCCAAAGGTGAAGTTGTAGATCACTTCTTTTCCATCATCAAGAGCTAGATATTTGTTTATATCATCATCCACAAAGCAGCCTATCCCTGTGGCGTCATGACCGAGGGCGCAAGCGGTCAAATAGAGCATTTGACCTATGTATCCGGCCTCATAATGCGCGAATCGGTAGCAGCGATCACCATACAGACGGTAGCCTTCCTGAAAATCTGCAATCATCGAAACAGAAAATGCGCCGTCACTAGCTATATCCTGGAAGCAGCTGGTTTCCTTCGCGCCCTCCCTCTGATCGCGCAAGAGGAGGGGAACGAGGTTGTTTTCAAACCGATCGAAGTAATAAAGACCTGGTGCGAGACCCTCCACTCGGTGAACGTAGAGATACAAATGAATAAGATGCTCGCGAGCAGATCGAGTCCAGTGACCATCGGTTACAACATCAACACCCTGAAAGTCAGCAGGGAAACCCATGGTAGAGGTACGCAGAATGTACGTCAGGTGCTTCAACGGCATGCCGGTTTTACCATCCATGTCGACAGCAGACCGTCTCTTACGAATAGTTTGGTGAACCGACTTGTGCTGAGAGATCTCGCTTGCGTTCTCAAAATCAAACTGCAGGTCTATTGCGTCGCCGGCAGCTTGGACGGGACCAGGTTTTGGTGCCGCCTTCGCAGCTCCCCCGGTAAAAAAATCTTTCTGTTTGCGACGAACATCACGGCACGAATCTAAACCATATTTGGTCGCCTGGTAGACTCTCGAGATCTGAGGATAGTCGATAATTTGAGACGACAACTGATTCGGTTTTCCGATAAACGGGCCCAGAGCAGAAAGTGTCGTGGTCTCCGTTCCAGCCGGATCACCCGGTTGCGCCGCCCCCGCATGGAAAGAATCCAGCGAAAGCACAGAGTCGTGCGGAGCAAACAAATTAGCAGAACCAGGAGACAGCAGGACCAGAGCAAGCGGCTTCTCATCAGTCTGGTTTAAACCCAGATAGTCTGCAACCTCTTCGTCAGGGAAAATACCAACGATGCGCATCGACCAGCCCAATGCCGACGCCGACAGAGACAGCGAAGCAAGCGCATGTCCCATATCATGCTGACAGTAGCGGAATGCGCGCTCCCTGTATTTCCAGGCCTCTCGGAAAAATATCGAGGAGAGACATAGCACCACAGGAGGTGCATCGATCTGAATGCCGAGCCGCCGTAAAAGCGGAGTGACGGCATCACCGCGCACGCGCTGCTCGAGCTTATGCTCATTGACTTTATAGTGATACGCACCGGCGCCGAGACCGACGGAACCACGACTGATGAGCACATGAGTATCAGTCGGATGAAGATTTCCTGATGACGCATTGACGCGAAGCGCCCATCGATTGTTTGTACCGACAACCTGTTTCCATGCACTTATCGCCACGCCATAGAAGAGAAGGTTGGAGATGAACTTGAGAAGATCATCCGTTTCCGGCTTCTGTGCATCGCTGTCCCGTTGGCTAAAAACAATCCGAGCGTTTTCAACGTGTGAAACTGCCGCCTGAAAAAGATCCTGGCTGGAAACCGAGAACTCATGCGGCAGATCAATGAGCGGCGCGCCGTCGAAACGGAGAAACGGATCGGGCTGACTGTCCCAGGCAAGACGATGACCATACGAATACAGTTTCTGAATCGTGTGCTTGGTGGCGTGATGGTATTCGTAAAACGGGGATTGTTTCAAATCCGTTTCTGTGCGGCTGAATGGCATGAGCAGAGCGTTTCCCTTGATGCAGTCGCCGGCGTTCGAACATCTCCGGCGAGCGACCGTTTTTCCAATCTTTATCCGACCAGTATATATACGATCGGAAATTAGATGCTGCTTCAGCGACGGACTAGCCGACGTTGCCAACAAAAATTCATAGATGCCGTCGCAAACAAGAGCCAGAGCCAGAAATCATTGCTCGAAACCTTTGTTGTCATGAGACGTTTGAGATTGGGTTGGGTTTTCAACAGACGAAACTCAGGAAAAACCCTATGGTCTCCTGAAAAACCGGCAAACTATGCTGAGGTATACCAGCCGCTGGTTTTTCCCGCGTGTAGCCCGAGAAAGATTAACCATCGCCAGCGGTTGCTTACAAAGACGTTAGAGGGAGGGAAGAGTGACCTTCCCTCGTCTTTTTGGAGAGTTCTTCTCCGAGACGATCGAAAACGAAGGACGTTCCCTCCAGGTTCAGTCTTCGAGGAATGCCACCACTCTCGCCGGCGCCGCGCTGGCACCAACCAGTTTTATCGGGAAAAACGCGACTTTGAACCCGGAAGATGGAACGCTGTCCAGGTTGACTAACTGCTGAACAACGAAGAACTCCTTATCGCGATGAGCGAAGTGTGCATCCCAGATAAACTTCTTGTCTCTGGTTTTCTGATACTCAGCAATCATGACGTGAAAGGGACGATCCCAACCAAGGGCGTCGGTGCCCCCGACCTTCGCTCCTTTATCAGCCAGCCACTGAGCCGATTCTCTTGTCATTCCCGGATAGTTGTAGCGCGCCGGATCGTTAATCGCGAACTTGTCGTGATCTGTTCTTATCAAGACAGCTTCACCGCCTGTGATATCACACCCGATCTTGTCCAGGGCCGATTCCAGATCGGATACTGTAATTCCGCTGCCGGAGCCTCTTTTGTGTGTCATGTCCAGCACAATGGCAGGCAGATACAGATCGTGCAAATCGATTTCGTCAACAGCTTTGGCCCTCTCTCCTCCGCAAGTGCTGCCGTAATGCAAGGGAGCATCCACGTGTGTTCCCATATGGCTCGACATTTTGAGATTGTCCTCGCCCCAGCCTTCGCCTTCTGGTAAGTCTTCTTTGCTGCAACCGAAAATCTCCATCATGATTTCGGCGCCTTTCTGATTGTCTATATATTCGATTTCTGGAGATATTATTCTGAAGAGTGGCTTGATAATATCTGGAAAGCTAGCCTCATCCAGCGGCTTGAGAGCCCGCGTCAGGTCTACCAGTCGTGTCATATGTGGCTTCTCCGGTTTTATATGCTATGGACAATTTAGCCAATTCGGGTCATTTTAGATAGAGAACAGGTCTCTGTGATTACTGGAGTGTCATGTTTCCAAAGTTCTTCACATTGGAGGAAGCGAGGGCAGCATTGCCCGTCATCAAGGAATTTCTCCTTGCTGCCAATAGCGAGCTGGAAATACTCGCCGAGGACCTTATAGAAGCTAACGAGCGATTCGACCGCATTGAGAAGCGCCTGACCCACGCAAACATCATCAGCGTGGCGACCAGGGATAGCACGCTTGACTGGTCGAAAGCCGACGAGCTTTTCGAACGCGAAGTCAAACGCAGCGGTGCCTTGCATCATACTCCACACGAGGAAGATGAAGAGCGCTTCTCAGAAGCGGCTCATTCGCTTGCCGATTTGCAAAACAATTATTTGATCAGGTTGAACTACTGGCTCGACAAGATCAACGAGCAAGGCGTTATTCTGCGCGATTTGAGAACCGGATTGCTCGATTTTCCAGCCAGAGAAGGCTCGCTCGAATACTTTCTTTGCTGGAGACTTAGTGACTCGGATATAACTACCTGGCACCCGGTCAATGAAGGCTTTGCCGGACGGAAGCCTCTGTCAGTCCTTATCGAATACACTTAAACTAACGAGAGTCCGGCACCGGCGCTTCCTCAATCGGTTTTTCGATTGATATCGCATATGGTGCACTACGAACATTGTTCGTAGTTACAACGACTTCAGCTTCGCCGTTGCCGATGTGATCGGGAACTTTGACGGTGAGGGAATTGCGAGACGCATACAGCAATTGGGCGTCCCTTCCGCCGATGGAAACGTGGTTCTCGGACGGGTCGAGACTGAAACCTTTTCCTGAAAGGGTAAGGCGTCCACCTGCACGCGCAGTGGTGGGATTAATACCGGCGAATTCCGGAGTCAGTGGACCTTGCAGCACCCAACTCATGACCGCACCTTTGGGAGCTGTACCCTCAAGAATCAATGTGTTTATGCCCTGGAATACTTTGCCTGACAAATCGACATTCACCGTATGGCGCTCAATATAACTTTCGTCAAAAACCAGGTCTGCAGTAGGTTCCTCAGCGCCTTTGAGATTGGAGACGTTCATGTCACCGCCGATTAAAACTCGAATCCAGTTGAAACCGGCAGTTCCGCCGACACCGTTGTGGATAATCAGCGTCAGCGGTTTCATCACATCGGCTGCATCAAGTTTGAACTGGCCAAAAAACCGCTGCATATGTTTCGAATTCGCGACAAAAGGACCTGCTGTTGCCACTTCTTCTACCGCGGTAGTGGAGACCTGAGCGAAACCAGGCGCTGGTGCAATGCCTAAGGCAAACGCCAAGATGAAAGCAATCAGTCGACGTTTCATTGTCATTCTCTGTCCAATTTTAGATTTTGAAACCGTTTGCGAATTTAGAACTCAGCGACGAGTCCGAACATCGCGATCAAAATGATAAAGCTGAAGTACAGGAGGAAGAACCACACCCAGCGGTTGATCAATTGAGTTTCGGTTAGTTTTACGTCTTTGCCGGCCATTTCAATCTCTCTTTATTTATCCACGCTTGTTCTGTGCAGAACCTAGTCCTTCTTCTCTTCGGTCTTAGATTCTTCGGCTTTCTTTTCTTCTGCGGGCTTGTCACCGGAGGTGGTGGCAGCATCAACCTTAGCTTCAGCAGCCTTATCGGCATCTGCCGGGGTTGTTTCAGCAGTAGGTTTCGACTCTATAGCAGCCTTCGCATCTTCTTTCTTATCGTCACTCGGAGTAGCAGCTGGTGCAGCCGGCTTAGCGGCGGGCGCAGGTTTGGGTGCGGCTGCCGGAGCAGCGGCGAGCGGTTCCAAACCTTTGATGTAGGCGACGAACTCTTTTGCTTCAGCTTCAAACTTCCCGCGTTGCAGTCTGGATAGCCAGAGCGCAAGTACACGTCGTCTTTCGACCGTCTTTTTCAAGCCGGGAGTACGCTCGCCTAAAAGTCTCTCGCGAATCATGCGATTGCCTTCGCGGTAATAGCAGTCGCCGATCTGGCAGCCGGTGACGATGACTCCGGAAGCGCCGGCTTTAAAGGCACCTTCGATCATCAGCGGTTGTACCATTCCGGAGCAAGGCAGTTTTACGACTTTCAGACCGGAAACGGTCGTGCAGTTACCTGCTTTGTCGCAGATGCCATCAACATCGGCGGCACGCTCGCATAAAAGTGTTATTACTGTCTTCTGATCGGTCATTTCGGTTTACCTTCTGAACTCCGAATCGTGGTCACTGTATATGGTGCCGATTAGGCAGATTGGCTGTTGGCCAATTGTTTGATTTTCTCGTTAACATCCGAATCCAGGAGATTCGGCAAATCGATCGCATCGAATGCGCAAGCGCCGACGCAGACGCCGCATCCAGAGCAACGGTAAGGTTTGACCGTCGCCAACAATTTGAAACGAGAGCCGGCTGGAGCAGGCACCATCTCGATAGCCTGGAACGGGCAATCTTTGAAGCAGAACGAGCAACCTGTACATTTCGAATCAACGACTTCCGCCGATTCCACCGGTTTCTTATTAGTGAACGGATACGGAATCAAACAGAGTGCAGCCGTGATCAAGATCATCGAGATCCAGAAGCCTGTCGTGCCAAGTGCACCGAGAACGGCATAGGGCAACAGGAAGAAAACGTCGATATCCATGCTGGTCGGTTGCGAATTCAAATCTGCAATCTTGGTTGCGGTGATCGGGAAGAAGTAGACAACCGCAAAGATGATGGTCATCAAAATGTAGTTGAGCGCAGGAGGCGGTGTGATGACCGGTCTCGACATACGCACGTAGTGGATCCACAGAGCGAAAAGTAGTGAGAACGAAAGTCCGATGTGGATAAACAGGAAGTTCGACAGGGTCAGGTTGGAAATTGTCCGACCGTTTAGGAACCAGTTTCTAAGCGGTTCTCCAATAACCGGAACGACTTCGAGAGCCGATACGGTCATACGAGTAAGAAGGAGCGAGCGCTCGTCCCAGATCAGGTAATAACCGGTTTGACCGATGAAAAGAACCATCAACAGCAGGACGATACCTGATTCCCACTGAACCCAGCGGTACTGGCGATATCTATCGGTAAACCACACACGCACCATGTGAATCAAAATTGCAACGACCATCGCATCGCCGGCGTATCTGTGAACCGCGCGGATCACCGCGCCGAACGGAATATCGTTGGTGATGTATGCGACCGAGGTATACGCATTAACGAGGTTCTTCGAGAAGTACGCGTTATCGATCGTCGGCACATAGTAGGCAAAAAGAAGCAGCCCACTTAAGAACAGGATATACATGATGAACTGCGGCAAGGCGCCGTGGTAGTACAACGGGTTGTACTTGCTCGTCGATATCTTGTTGAGTAAATCTTCTGTTACCAGAAAAATTTGGGTCCAGATATTCGTTTTCATTAGTCCTGTCCTTCGGCTCCCCTCTTCAATTCACGAAATCAAATTTCAAAACTACTTCTTCTCGGGCAACGTCATCTTCTCTTCGTCATCAGCGCTGCCGATAGCCGCAATCGCAATCGCAGCACCTAAAAGAGCCAAGCCGATAGCCAGGGAGTAAACATATTCGCCTTTTTTACCCTCTGCCTTTTGCGACTCCAGATGCGTTTTGTGTTTATCGGCCGAGCCGCCATAAATCTCGCCCAGGGCCTTTCCAACCGGCTCGAGGTGCAGGAGTTTAAAAGTGTGAGGCAAATTATCGACATTCATGTCCAACTCTGCCCACGGCATCATTGCGCTTGCCCAGAGACAAAGCCCAATCGCCGCCGCCATTAATCCAACTCGAATAGCCACTTCTCAGCTCTCTCCCTTTTCAGTTACCACGACCTTGTTGCCGCTTTTGGGCTGCAGGGCAAGGTTGATTCTCTCAAACAACTGGATACGTTTTTTCAAAGTGCCTTTTGCTTTTTCTTCGAAGTAGACCCAGTAGGCATGCACTCCGAGAAACAACAAGGTGAAGACGGTGCCTGCGACCAGAGTGACGGCGTTGGCCAAACTCAAGTCCTTACCGATCTCGCGCCAACCTTCGAAAAAAAGAGAAAGCGCGTAAGCAGCACAGCTGAAGTTGATCAGCTTGTAGATGAACTTCACCTTTTGATGCGGGACCGAAGCATGCTCGGCAGTGCCACCATGTTCGGTGCCACCGGCTGATGCCTGCATCTTGTCCTTATTCGTCATCGAAAGTTGAAGTACTCCCATGTCTATTTCTTGGCGTCCACTTGAGCAGCGGATTTGCTGCGAGCCACGAAGAAGGTCACAATCGCTGCAAGAGTGGTCACGAAGCCACCAATCATCCACCACCAATCCACTTCAGGTACGCTCATCGGGTAGACCTCGAACGGTTTCGGATTGAGATTGGACAGGTTCATACGATCGTGGAAGTTGACGTAATCCCAGGCCCATTTGTTGGCGATCATGAAATCGACCGCGCCTTTGTAGACAGGGTTTTTCTCGTCGAAGGTCGGAATGAGCTGGAACAACCAGTCGATACCGGTTGTGGTGTTCTTGAGTTCTTCCAACTTCGCGACGGCAACATCACCGCCTTGAATTTTCTGAATCCACGAATTCACGGCAACCGTGAAGTCGGTGTTGTAAGGCATTTCAGTTCCTTTCGGAACCAGCGTGCGAATTGTGGTCTCCAGTTCGTCTGCCTTTCCACCCCAGAACGGTCTGAAGAGTAGATAGGTAAAGCCCTGCGTCACCGGCGACATAAACATTTCGGTTCTTGCCATGTAGTAGTACAGCACAGCGAGAATCGATTGCAGTCCGCCGAGAACTGCCATGACGATTGAAGGACGAACTCCTTTTGCCCATTCCTTCGCATCTTTAGATTGCCAGATCATGACGATTTGCCATAGCAAGCCGACATCGATAGCAAGATATGAAAGTGAACGCCAGAACGGAGGATCGTAGTGAATGTTCGCTACGTTGATAACGATCAGGTATGAGAAGACAATCCACGAGACTCCACCCATGATGGTCATCATCAGGATGAACGGGCGCTTCATGATGTTCTTTTCCGGTCCGGCGATCCAGGTGTCGAGGAACGGCAAGAGAATAACCGTCACCGGAATGACCATAGTGATTTCGGTAGCCACGACCGGCTCCAGGTATTTGTACATCTGATACAAGCCCAGGAAGTACCAGTCAGAAAGAATCGGCAACGGCGTGACGTCCGGGTCGGAACGTCGACCTTGAGCAGCCGGGAGAATTACAGCAGTAATCACGAGCATCATGATGACGGTAAAGCGCTTGATCCAGTTGAGCGGCATGCGCACGTAGTTGTTGTTGTAGAAATAGATTTCTACAAGAATCAAAGGGATCAAGGAGAAAGCCAGGTGAAGAGAGAAGAAGCGCGTAATCGTTTCTTGAGTGATTGCACCACCTGCGCCAAGAAGAACCTCGGCGGTGTTCCAACCCAAGTGCAACGACTTGACGAGAGGCTCGTAGTAATCGCCCATTACAGGGAACTGGTCCATGTAAGTCGGGAATGTGGCAAACACTTTTGTAGCCCAAAAAGCGCGCTGGTTCCAAATCAACAAATATCCGGTCAGACCGGAATACATTGACAGGAGAAGCATCACAAGACCGATTGCGATGTTGAATTCTTTGCTCGGTTTATAGTCAGCAAGAATGAACATACGGAAAACTCGCATGGTAGCGGCGATAATCATCGCGTCCGCCCCATACTTATGAACCCCTCGGACTATATTTCCGAAAGGCACGTGCCATTGAATTGCATAGATCGAGTCGTACGCTGCCGCTTTGGTAGGCACGTACCACATGATGAGCATGAGTCCGGAAGCCATCGTAACGAACCAGACCAGATAGAAAATCGGTCCCAGCGCGTAGAACGGATTGGTCTTCGCTTCCAGCTGATGGTGCTCATCGAATATGTCGATGTTTTTGAAGCGCGTTCCTAAGTAGTCCCAGAGGAACTGAACGCCTCCCCACACCTTATTTCCAGGTTTGTTTGCAGTGCTACTCGTCATGCGATCGAACCGGCCTCCAACGATGTTATTTCGATCTTTCCGCCATCCTTCTTGAGCTGGAATTTACGCGGCGGACGCGGCGCCGGACCGGAGATAACCTTGCCGCCATGAGCAATGTCATAAACGGAGAGGTGGCACGGGCAGGCGAATACTGGACCAGCGGGTTTGTAGTTATAGCCTTTGGCGCACTCTTCAGGCTCTTTGACGAAGTTGAAGATGCAACCAAGGTGCGGACAGATGCGGCTGTACGCTTCTACGTCACCATTCGGCAATTTAACGATGAAACCAGGGATGGTACGAACTTCTTTGAGTTCAGGGTTGTACTCCAGGTATTTCTGGTTGAAAGTAAACGGAATGCAAGTCCAGGGCTCCGGGAAATCTGCATCCGTGAATGTTGGAATTGGTGGCTCTGCGAGCGGTTGGTCGGATTTACCGAGGATGTCCAACGGACCCAGAGTCGGGCGCAGGAAGCGCAAGAACGGCGAGACCAGCAGTCCGAAAGTCATTGCCAGCGGAACAGCTGCCACCGTCTTTAGTATCGTTCTTCTCTTAACACCATCACTCATGGCAGTCACCTTCTTATTGAACAGATTCTTTTCTGTCGAGTTTTTCAGCTATGCGCGCCTTGTCAGCGGCCGCCTTATCTTTGATATTAGTTGAAATCGCGCTTGGCGACGCGGAATTGTTGCGCGATGCTTTCTTGCCTTCAAGAGCTGGCGCGCTGTCTTCGTGGAAGTTTCGAACGTACTGCGTCAGCTTCCAGATATAATCCGCGTCAAACGTGACTTTGTTTCCTCTGTCTTGTTTGCCGAGGAAGTTGGGCATACCCTCCCAGCGGATACCGTTGGCGATGTGGTCCCAGATTTGTTCGTCGGTTCTGTCGTAGAAACGATCGAACTGAGTGAAGTTGGCGGGAGCCGGCTGTAGAACCAGACCTTTGTTAAGCTGCCCGTCTCCTGCGCCTCGGCTTCCGTGACACACGGCGCAATTCGCACCGAACACGGCTTTCATTGCCAATCGCTCTTCGTCAGAAAGTAACGGAACAGCAAGACTTCTCGTGTAGAAAATCAGGTCCCATCTCTGGCGCTTGCTCAGCTTATCGAGAAACGCTTCGTGCTTCATGACACGGGGCGCAGCCTCTTTGGTCTCCGTTTCGCTTCCTTCAGCAGTTCCAAGAGCGCTGGTCACAGGCGTAATCTCTTCCTTGCCTTCGCCGAAAGAAATCAACTTATATTGATCGACCGGCTTGCGTTGTCTCATACGCTCGACATTGGTAAGGTCGATATCGCATTGACCGGCTACGCCTTTGCCGTCGGCACCGTGACACGATGCGCAATTTTGCTGCTGCCAGTAGACACTTCCGTCATAGACAGAAGGTACTGCGTCCGGGAAAAGAACGACGTCCTTACCGGCAGTAGCATCTCTGTTAGCCAGTTCCGACTCCTTCTGTCCGACACTCACCTGAGATTGGCAAGCTGTCAGGGACACGGCAATCGGGATAGTAAGGAGCGCAAATCCAAGCAGATTGAATTTGCGAGTTAGTTTTTTCAATCGAGTGAGTTGAGGGTGCATTTCTATTTCAACTTTACTTGTGATACCAGCGAGACGAAATCAATAATTGAAGAACGGAATCCAGGAGACCGCTGCATACATGAAAATAAGCACGAACGCGACGACGAGAAACGGAGGAGGCGGACCTTCTCCGATTCGGTATTCCGACACTACTTCGTAGTGCTCTTCGGCTGGTTCTTCTTTAGCTTTTGGATTGCTTGGGTTAGCCATTTCTCACCTCTAACGAACACTAGCTCTGCGACTTGAGGGCCGCGGCGGCTCTGGCGCGCTCGACCAGCGCTTTCGCCCGTTCCGATGCCGACGTGTCTTCGCCGTCATCGAGCATGTCGAATTTGGAACCTTCCAGATCCTCGAACTCGCCATTACCGAATGCCCACCACATCGCGATGATGCCGACTACGAAGAATACGGCGCATACACCGAATGCTACGTACAATCCCGCATCAAGCGGAGCCTGGTTAAGAATACAGTTGGGACACATTAGTGCTCATCGCCTCCTGAATGTGGCTCGTACTGCTGCTTCGTGAGCTTAGGCAAACGAATAGGTTCGAGTTTGTCGAGTTGATCGAGTTTGTCGATTGTTTGCTCGACATCTTGAGGAAGAGTCTTGAGGTACGCGACAAGGTACCAACGTTCTTCTTCCGTCAAAATCAGGTTGAAGCGCGGCATTCTTGTACCGACGACGCCTTCGGACACGCGATAGAACCACATTTCATCGTCGTACTGTTTATAGAACGGTCTGGTGAAGTTTGCAGGTTTCTTCGTCAGAGAAATCGAGTTCGGTCCGTTGCCCTTCGCTTCCAATCCATGACAGGCAGCGCAGTTTTGCGTGTAGATCCCGCGTCCGGCGTTAGCCGAAGCATCGGAATTTGTGTCTACGTGTTTTCTCTCGTGCAGTGCGAATCCAACCGGCGTGCTGACCTGATATTCATCAGGCGCTGCAACGTAATGATTGACTGTACGCTTGTTTCCGAGAGTCTGGATATAGCAGACCAGGTCGTTCATATCTCTATCATTCAGGTAGCTGAAGCTCGGCATGATCGAACCGGGCTTAACAGCGCGAGGTTGAATCAAGTGAGCTTTCTGCCATTCCGAGGGAAATTTGTTTCCTTCGTTAGTCAGGTCGGGACCGGTTCTAGCGGTACCAAGTTGGTGAGGTGTTTCATACACGTAATCACCAGCCTTAACGAGCGGTCCGTATTCACGGTCCTGCAGACGCGTGAACTGGGTGTGGCAGTAGAAGCAACCTTCTCTTACGTAGATTCTTCTTCCGCGAACCGGGTCGCCAACTTTGGCTTCAGCTTTGTAATCGTTTCTTGTGTCAGACGGGTCTGGTCTGAACAACACCATCGGCATCAACACTGTTGAGAAGATGATGATGAAGAACGTTGAGATGATACCAATGGCACCGAGTCGGTAGCCGTAGCCATTCATTAGACTTTGACCTCCCGTGTTTTGGCCGTGACTTCGACCGCTTTAGGCGTATAAATAGTGCGGAAGGCGTTGTAGCAAAACAGCGCTTGTCCCGTCACGATCATGATGCCGCTTATGGCGCGGACGAACCAGTATGGGTACAACGTGTTGGACCACTGGTCGACCGGGAAGCCCATAGCCCAACCTGCAGACTGAACCAGTCCGGCAACGGTGAGTGAGAAGTACATGATCAAGAAGCCGATGAATTTGAGCCAGTAGTGACCGCGAACCAGTCCCATGCTGTGCCATTCTCTGCCGGTCAATCTGGGCAGCATGTAATAAACAGCTGAAGTCAGAATGAAGGAGAAAGCACCGAGCAAGGCAGCGTGCGCGTGACCGACGACCCACTGAGTGAAGTGGATATACCAGTTGATCCAGCGCGTCGCCTGGAACGGTCCCTGCAAGCAAGTCATCAAATAGAAGAGTGCAGAGGTCATCGCAAATCTTAGCGGTAGATCATCAGCCCCCTGTCCCCACTTACCCTTCATGGTCATAAAGAAGTTGGTGAGAACTGTGAATACTGGAACCAACAAGAAGATCGACGAGATGACCGCAATCGCCTTCAACCATTCCGGAACCGGTGATTGAAGAATATGGTGTGTTCCTGTCGGAGCATAAAACAGCGCAATCCCCCAGAATCCGAGCATTGACAGTCCGTGGCTGTACAACGGAGCCTGAGTGTAGCGAGGTATCAAGTAGTACATGATGCCGACGCCTACCGTCGTGAACCACATACCCAGGATGTTGTGGCCGTAGAACCAACCGATGATGGCGTCGTTCAAACCAGGCAAGAACACGAAAGTTCTTTGACCGATGATGTAAACGAGGGGAAACCAGAACAACGAACCGAGGAAGTACCAGAGGCTGACGTAGAGTTTTTTAACTCTGCGGTGAGCCACTGTCATCAGGACGTTGAATGTGACCGTACACAGCGCGACTGCAGCCATGCAATCGAGGATCGCGCCGAGTTCGGCATACTCACGACCTTCCGTGTTGCCGTTCAGGAGGGTGCAGAATGCACCAATCATCAACAGGTTCCAAGCCCACATAGTGAAGTTGCCGAGGCGCTCCGAAAACAGTTTGTTTTTGCAGAGGGTCGGAACCATGTGGAACATTGAAGCGATGTAACCCATCGAAAGCCAACCGATGGTCACAGCATTTACGTGCCACATTCTTAAGTGTGGCATTGAGAACTGAGGAATGTTATGGACCAAGTCCGGGTTATAGAACTCCATGGAGGCGAAAAGACCCGCCCCCATTCCGAACAGTGACCACCACATCGCCGAAACGAGAAAGTTACGGCTGGCGCTCCCTTCCTCGTTGCTCAGGAATTTGTCTAGCAAACCGCTCACAAGCTACGTACTCCTAAGGACTCCAAAATCTGGAACAGTAGTGATTCTAGGCTACTGACATCAGGGTAGTTAATCTATAGCCTTGTTTTTCAATGAAGAATTATTTCAGTCGCGTTACCACAATTCCGAAAGCCCCCAGCCATCGATACAAAGCTTAACTACTGACAGTCGTATTAATGTCCTGTAAGGTTAGCGCTTTGAAACCAAATCGGTCTGATCGTCAATTTCAAAGTGATACCAAATATGGTTCTCAACTGTTTCAAACTTCATCTTGGAAAGGCGAGAGCCATTTTTGCTCGATCAATTTTTTCCAGCGCTGCTCGTGCACACGATGGGTTTCCGCCAGTGCGCGGACACAAGTTGTTGAAAACAACTTTAATTCGTCAGCATCGATTCCTTTTACAGGCTTCTTATTAAGTACAGCGGCGAGAATTTCCGCCGCTTTGCAATGAACATTCCGTGAACTGAGCTTTTGTTGAAACTCATCAAGAGCTGCTTCCAGTTCACTAAGTGCCTCGGTCTCCTTTTCATTTGGAGGTCGCACCTTGGGTTTTGGCTCAACAGGATTTGCCAGATTGATGCCATTAAAGCGATTGGCTGTTTCAAGTCCTCCTGCCGAGATCCAGGAAGAAGCAGTGTCGGCAGCGAGCTTTAAACTTTTTTGATAGAGGTCGACGTCTTCAGGGGCGACGCGTGACAACACATAAGCGGCGCGGCGCGCCCCGCCAGGATCGGGACCGACTCCGACCTTCAATCGATCGAAATTGTTCTTCCCACCCAGACATTCGATTATCGACTCGATGCCATGCTGACCGCCGGCGCCGCCGCCTTGCTGCAGGCGAACACGTCCAAGAATAAAGGACACGTCGTCGTGAATCACCAGTATGTTGGGAATCTCAATCTTAAGATAGGAAGCAATAGCGCGAACGGCTTCGCCAGAGAGATTCATGTAAGTATCCGGCTTGAGGAAAATTACATCTTCGTTTTTAAATCTTGTCTTACAAAAATAGCCTTTGTATTTGCCCTCGAACTTCAGGCTCGCACCAGCTTCGATGCAGAGAGCGTCCACTACTTGAAAGCCGACGTTATGGCGGGTCCATTCATACTGTAGCCCGGGATTACCGAGACCTACGACCAGTTTCATTTCACAAACCCTATAGCGGAGTGAGAGCAAGTTATCGAAAGGGCGAAAACAAGGCGGCGAGCCGTTTTGCTCCAGCAGAGTCAAGTTTCCGGCACGTCGGTTGCACTGCAAGTCTACTTCCTCGCATCGTACATTATTTATAAACGGATTTATCAACGCACGCTGTGATGATCTGATCTTAAGCGCTCAACAAGAGATAATATAGTCCGACGGTATTTTTCGCACTCGCCTTCAGGCGGCGCAATGATTTAGATCGCTTCATTTTTTAGAGAGGCTCGGAAATGACTCAGAACGAAAGTCCCCAGATCCCTTATCTGCCGCATACGAAAGGCGATCGAGAGGCAATGCTGGAAACCATCGGCGCAAAGACTTTCGAAGACCTGGTCTCCCACATTCCGAAACAACTTCGCATCGAAGCGCTGAAAGTTCGAGAAGGACTTTCTGAACTCGAACTCGTCAAAGAGATTCAAGCGCTGGCAGCAAAGAACACGCCGGCTTCGCAACAACACTCCTTCCTGGGCGGTGGTTCATATCGACGTTACGTGCCATCAGTGGTTTCACAGGTGATATCACGTTCGGAATTCGCAACAGCATATACACCATACCAACCAGAAGTATCGCAAGGCAGCTTGCAGGTCATATACGAGTTCCAGACAGCGATTTGCCTGTTAACTGGAATGGATGTAGCAAACGCCTCGATGTACGACGGTCCGACCGCTTGTGCTGAAGCGGGTCTGATGGCCGCGCGACTCACCAACAGAAAAAAGATTGCGATACTCCGCTCGGTAAACCCAGAATACCGCATGGTGTCTCACGCTTACGCAAAAGCATGCGGTCTCGACTTTAACGTCATTGATACCGCCGACGGCATCGTGAAGACCGACGATCTCAAGCTCGATTCAGAAACAGCCGCGCTCATCGTCCAGTATCCTAACTTCTTTGGATGCTTCGAGGACCTGGAAGCGGTTTCTAAAAAGGCAAAAGAAGCGGGCGCTTTGCTGGTTGTCGTTACCGATCCGATCGCTCTTTCGATTCTTACGCCACCAGGAGATCTGGGAGCGGACATTGTAGTCGGCGATGCTCAGCCCTGTGGAAACTTCCTGTCATTCGGCGGTCCATCAGCCGGATACATGGCTTGCAAAAAGGATTTCGTCAGACAGCTGCCCGGTCGACTTGCCGGCATCACAGTGGATAAGAACGGGAAACGCGCTTTCACACTGACGCTTCAAACTCGTGAGCAACACATCCGCCGCGCCCGAGCGACGTCCAACATCTGCACCAACCAGGCGTTAAACGCGCTCGCCATGCTGGTTTACCTCACCCTCCTCGGCAAGACCGGATTGCAGCAAATCGCCACAATCTCTTTGCAACGAACTCACTATTTGTTCGACCAGGTGACGAAACTCACTGGCGTCAAGCCTTTATATAAGCATCAGTTTTTCAATGAGTTTGTTTTGAAATTCGATGCAAACGTCGAACACGTTTTCGAAAAGATGCAAAGCAAAGGATATCTGCCGGGCATCACGTTAACACGCATGCTTCCGGAACTGGAGAATTGTTTACTTGTTGCGGTCACCGAGATGAATTCGAAAGAAGAGCTCGACGGTTACGTCGCCGCCATGAAAGAGACTCTTGACGAAATTGCCAGAGGCGACCTTGCCGGCACGAAAAATGACAATCTGAGAAAAAAAGAAGCTAAAGGCATGGCGTTAGCCGGCAAGCAAGAGTCTTAACCCGAGAAAGAAATTGTTTGGGTTTGTATAATCGAACTCAGACATCAGCTGATGCTGGGTCGAAAGACTCGAGGAATTTTTCGGATGCAATCAAATCATCGTCTTGAAGAAACCACTGCCCAGGATGGTTCGGAACAGTCACGAGACGAAAGAAATGGAAACACGACGGAGCCGGCAAGAAAATCGATGAACGTTGAGACTCAAAATTCGGACAAAGTCTCTATGGTGAAGGGGCTGTTCAGAGAAGGCATTGAGCTTGTCGTCGTTACTCTCATTCTCCTGATTGTGATCAGACTCTGCATCGGCGAAGCTCGATATATACCTTCGGCATCCATGGAGCCGACTCTGCAGATCAACGACCGTTTAATCGTCGAAAAGATAACGAAAAACCTCGGTCACCCCATTCAACGGGGCGACATTTTGGTTTTCTATCCGCCGCCGGTTGAGATGGGCGGCGTGGATTTGAAAAACGATCCGCTTACGCTGCTGGGACGCTGGACCGGTCTGCCGTTCCTTCCCAACGATGCGGCGTTCATTAAACGCGTGGTCGGGCTTCCCGGCGACCATATTCGCATTCAACAGGGCGCAGGAGTTCTCGTCAACGGTCAGCTGCTGGACGAATCGGGTTACATAAAGGAAATTCCAAACTACGACCTCAACGTTCTGGGCGATATACAGGGGCGAAACACGCTCGGCGAGTTTATTCACCCTTACGACAAGCGCCCGAACGACCCAATCATCGTACCGGCTGGTCATCTTTTCATGATGGGCGACAACCGCAACAATAGCGAGGACAGCCATGTCTGGGGTTTCCTGGACGAAAAACGAGTTATTGGTCGAGCCTGGGTGCTGATCTGGCGCCGTTTAAACCCGCCGACATACCCGCCAATCTTGAGCGAATAGCCTCAGTTTGACGCCTGACGGTAGAACTCTGTTCAGGGAGGCGGAACCGCAGCCGCGTGTGCGCCGCGCCAGGTTGACATTATCGCTGTAAACCTCAATACTTCAATTTATCGCCGGTGCGCAGGGTCTCGAGCCTTGAAACTTGTTGTTTAGTTTCCCTTCGTCGCTTCAATTTTTGCCGGTGCGAATGGGTATATAAGATCGGTGTTTCGTATTAAGGGGATTGGTTAAATGGCTAAGGCTTCTGGCTCCCACACTGCTTCTACAGGCAAAGCAGCCTCAGAAGAGGACAAGAAGGCGAAAAAACCTGCAAAGGAAGCTGATAAGCCGAAGAAGGGCGCAAAAGCGCCTGTATCCAAGAATGGTACGGCTAAAGACAAGTCCCCCGAACTTCACGCTTTCGAGGAAGAGCTAAATCGGCGCGAAGTATCGCTTATCGAGCGCGAAATCAAAACAATACGGATGCAGGAAGAGCTCGATCGACTTCGCCCTCTTTCAGGTCTTTATCGAGTGGTGAAGGCGATGGCTACCGAAAGGCGCCTCGATTCGTTGCTCGACACTATCACCAGGGAAACGCAGGCAATGCTCAAAGCAGACCGCTGTAGCGTTTTCGTGGTCGATTCCACTACGGACGAACTCTGGACACAAGTAGCGCAGGGACTGGAAGGGTTCCGGATGATTCGCATACCGGTTTCCGGCACAAGCATCGTGGCTTGGTGTGCGCGTTCCGGCGACATCATCAATATTCCGGACGCCTATGACGATGAGCGTTTCGACCCTGCCGTCGACAAAGCGACTGGTTACAGAACCAGAAGCGTTCTGTGTGTACCCATGCAGAACCGCAGTGGGCAAGTGATTGGTGTATTTCAGGTTTTAAACAAAAAAGACGGTCCGTTCACAAGCGAAGATGAAGACTGGCTTGAGGGCTTGGCGGCCGTCGCAGCTGGTTTGATCGAACAAGCGCAGGCCTACCAGGAAATCGAAAGTTTCGTAGACCAGACGCTGATGGTGCTGGCTCAAACGATTGATAAACGCGACCCTCTCACCGCCGGTCACTCAATCCGCGTGACCAAGTACAGTCTGTTGATCGGACAATCACTGATCATTCCTGACGAAGACATAGATATTTTGCGGTATTCAGCGATGATGCACGATTATGGCAAAATCGGAGTACCGGAAGCCGTGCTCTGGAAGAACGGCAGACTGACGCCGGAAGAGTATGCCTGTGTTCAAACACACGCACGCATCACTTTCGACTTGCTCTCCAACTTGCCTTTCACCAAGCGGCTTGCGGCGGTTCCATTCGTCGCGTCCTGCCACCATGAGAAGCTTGACGGTTCAGGCTACTACCGTGGACTCAAGGGAGAAGAAATTCCATTTCTTGCGAAGATTATCGCTGTGGCAGACGTGTTCGACGCACTAACATCTGTTCGTCACTATCGTAATCGTATGCCTATAGACAAGGTTCACGAGATTCTCGAATCCGGTCGCAACAATCACTTTGAGAGCCGCTGCGTAGACGCATTTTTGCGCCTGCCGTGCCAGCAGGTGCTGAGCGTTATGGAGTCTGAGCGCGACAGGAACTCTAGCGAAGATCTCGAGCGTTTCGGCAGTATCACCTGGGCTCGCCTCACCGAGCTTGTGTCCGGAGCAGAACCGAAAGGCGAAGAAGCCGGCATCGTAGAAATCTTCGAACGCATGTACAACTTTGGTTTGCCTGAAGGCTATAAGGCTCTAGACTAACTCTGAGGTCACTGAACCTCAGCTTGAGCATTCAGATGTTCAAATCTTCAGGCTAAGACTTTTCTTAGATTGACACCATTTTCAAGCAGAGGTTGTCGAGACCGCTGCCGGTGAGCGTTGACGCACTCGCCCAAAAGCGTGACTGGCAACGGAACGCAACGGTGAGTAACTTATGAAATGCTTCCTCTTTAAAAGCTGCCTGAGTTATTTATAGAATCTATTTTGCCCGGCACATACTATTCGCCGGCTCGTCGCTCGGTTTGAAACTTAGTGACCGCAATAGGAACTATGACAACGATAAAACTATTGAGCAAAGCATTTTTCTCCGCACTACTGGCGGTAGCATTCATCGCGGAATGCGGTCCGCAGGCGTCCGCACAAGCGCCCGGCGTCGGTCGTGGAAGAATGGCCGGAATGGCTTTTCAAAATCCCGGAAGAGCACTGGAGTATGGTCAAACCGACGACTATCTGAAGCTCGACAAAGAAGGCAAGCCAATCTATAAGCCCGGCAAGGAGCCTAAGGAAAGCAATAAAACAGTCACTGTCTATGAAGACGAAAACGATGAAGTCGCAGATGCGGAGCCGGTGAAGGAAGGCGAAGTAACTATTGTCGCCACGGTAGCGGTTCCCCACATGAAGAAGAGTCTCACTCAGGTTACTGCTTATCCTTATCCGATGAAGCCTCCGGCGATCAAACAGAAGATCAAGCTGTTGCCGGACAAAGACAAACAGCTCAAGCAGATGATGTTGTCGACCGGCTATTTCAGCCGCGCTTCGCTGGACGTACCGTATCCGCCAGGTGGCTGGCGTTGGCAATATGCTTTTTCAAAGGCGATCAAAAACAGCAAGATATCGCTTCCGCATTCCATATTCGAGCACTACCAGTGGGCAGATCGAATGGTGCCGTTCATGAAAGAACAAACCAAAATCTACAACAGGTTTGAACGTGAGCGCGTTGACGCCTATAACGCTGCCTTGGCCGAATACAACGACAACCGCACCGAAATCGAAGACGCCTCGATGCAACGCGGACTGCAGCCAGTACCGATGAAACGTGTGTACCTTAAGAGTGGCAAAGTAGGATTGCACTATGCCGGGAATTTGAAGTCCGGCAAATGGTGGATTATCGCGACGCATCGCGTGCCGGGCTTGAAATACTTCTGGCTTTTGCCGGCTGAAATCGGCGACAAGAAAGAGCGAATTATATTGAACGAAGGCAACGCCATATACGTCGAAGGCGGCTGGTAGTCGGCGCTGCTAGTTCTTGAGTGGAAACGACAGATCGTGAAGGACCACCTGAACAGTCGGTTTCGCGCTCATTTTCGCTCGCAGGAGTTTCATAACGGTCTCGCGCAGCGAAGACTTCAACGGACCAAGCTCCAGTCCATCCTCTTGACCGGGTAATTTATCAGCGAATCTCTTAACGGTGCTCACTATGGCCTCGTTGAGTTCGTCCCGGGTATCAAGCCATTCTCTAGACTTGATAAAGCCCGAGGCACCGGCCGTGATACTGGGTCCAGAGACGATCTCACCTGCATTATTCACCGCCAGTGATACCGTGACAACGCCTTCCATGCTGAGCGCGCGGCGTTCTTGTACAGAGTAGGTCGTAACTCGTTCGCCCTGCTCGCGGTTGTAGAGGACCGATTGCGACTCCACTGTGCCAATCACCGAGGCGACGCCGTTTTTAACTTCCAGGATATCGCCATTTTTAATTGGAAACACGTTTTCTTCGTCCATGCCCCATTCGATAGCTAGCTGCGCATGGTGCATGATATGGCGACCTTCGCCGACTGTCGGAATGAAATATCGCGGTCTGGTCATAGACAGCATAAGCTTGAGTTCCTCACGGCTTGCATGTTTACTCACATGCACCGTAGGACCTTGAATTGTTTTAACTCCCAATGAAAGCAGTTGATCGAGCACTTGAGCCATGTGTCGCAATTTGCCCGGCACGATGTTTGCCGAGTAAATCACGGTATCGCCGTCTTTCAACTTTGCATCGGGATTTCCGCCGAAGGCGAGCACGTCCAGAACCATCAGTGGTTCTTCATCTATGCCACTTGCAATTACGAGCACTTCTTCATCAGGAAGAGCGCGCAGCTGTTCGACAGTCGCTTCGATTTGGCGATCATATATAAGGTTGCCGGTTACTACTGCCGACAAAGCTGTTGCGACGAGTGATTCTCCACTGAGCACCACTTTGCGACCGGTTGCCAGCGCGACATCGAACAAAATTTGAAGGCGATGAGTGTTTGTGCCAGGGAAAACAACAAAGACGCGACCTTTCGCGTTATTCACGTGTTTGAGCAGTTCAGCTTTGACGCTGATTTCCGATGGAGTATATCCGCGGTTTTCAACGCCGGCCGAATCGCTTATCAATGCCAGGACGCCTTTATCTCCGCTACCCGCTAAACCGTTTATGTCCAAAAATCGCTTATCTACAGGCGTCTGATCCAGTTTGAAACTCGATGTATAAACGACGATACCCTCAGGAGTGGTTATTCGAAGCGCGCAGGCATCAGCGATTGCATTATTGACATGCATCCACTCAACTTCGAACGGTCCAATCTGGTATGCCTTGCGAACCTCCACAGTGTCGAGAACCTCGGCCAGCAAGTTTTGCTCCGCGGTCCGCGTCGGCGAGGCGATATTCGACTGGCTGAGAAGTTGAGAAACGAACCGCGGCGCCATGACCTTTGGGATAGCGAGGTGCCGGAGAAGGTAGTTGACGGCACCACAGTGCTCTTCGTGACCATTTGTGAGCAAGAGGGCGAGAATGCGCTCTTGATTAGCCTCGAGAAAGTTAGTGTTCGGGAAAAGCAGATCGACGCCCGGCAGATCCTCAGCCGGATACGCAGCACCGGCATCGACAAGAATCATCTCGCCGCCGAATTGCAGAATCCAGAGCATCTGCCCGAGCTCATTTTGCCCACCCAGTGGGATGAGAGCGAGGCTGTCATATTGTATGTCGGCGGTACCGGTGGCGATGTGTGCCATGAATCATTCACGTGTAAGCTATCAAACAATTGTATAGGTGTTCGCTTGTGGGATCTTCTAAAAACTCATAAGGCGTAAAATCTCATTATCGTAATTCGAGGTTGCAGCTCATGAAAACCACTCTCCCAACCGCCGAGGATTTGCTGTTTGGACCAGCGCTCTCGGATAAAAAACATAAAGCGATCATCCAGGCGCTGAAGGATGACGAGGTTGAGGATAGTTACGAACAGTTTTACAGCCGCGTCGGCGGTTTCGAAAAATTTCTGCAAGACAAAGGCGTCAAGAAAGGCGACGTCCTCGTCTTCTTGAGCCCAAACACCATCGCCCTTGCAGTCGGAATCCTGGGCACCTGGCGCAACGAAGCCATGGCTGTCCCAATCGACTTCAAGATGACTGCCCCTGAAGTGGCGAATGTGGTGAAGAGCACCAGGGCAAAATACATCTTCATGTCCAAGCGTTTTCCAGAGAAAGATAAACTGCGAACGCTTCTGGCGGACGATCAAGATAAGATTTTGGAACTCGAACTATCTGTTCCGGAGCCGAGCGAAGCGTTTGCTTATGAGCAGAAACCGTTCAAAGACGATTTCGATGCACTAATGATTTTAACTTCGGGAACCACCGGCGTTCCGAAAGGCGCTGTGCATACGTTTAAAACGTTGATAGCGAACCTCGTTGAACTCGGAGAAGTGGCTGCGCTCGATAACGATATCAAGTCGCTTTTGCCGCTTCCAGTGAGCCACATCTTCGGTCTTGAAGTACTCTCCGCCTGCTTGATGCATGGTGCCACCACTATTTTTGCGGAACTGGAACCGACTAAATTTGTTCAGGCCATAAACGGTTATAAACCTGAAATCATTTCCGGTGTTCCGCTCATGTACGACGGACTGCTGCGCGCTCCGGCTTTAGCGGTGCATCTGGACAATGCAAAAATATTGCTCTGCGGAGGAGCACCACTGCCGGTGGCGTTAGCCGAGGACTTCGAAAAGAGATATAAGAAACGGATCAACAATGGCTACGGCTCGACCGAATCGAAAATCATCGCTTTGAATTTAGACGGACCGAAAGAATCTATCGGCAAAGTCGTTCCGTCTTGCAAGATAAACATCATCTCCGAAGATGGGCAGAAGCAGCCGGAAGGCAAAGAGGGCGAGATCGTTATCGATAGCCCGCATCTTATGAAAGAATACTTCGATCAACCGGAGAAAACGAAAGAAGTGCTCACCGCCGATGGATACAAAACCGGCGACGTGGGTTATTACAAAGATGGCTATTTGTTCATCTCCGGTCGTGCAAAAGACATGATCATCGTCGCGGGCAACAAAGTATTTCCCGGCGAAGTGGAAGGCGTACTGCTTAAGAGTAGACTCGTCAAAGAAGCAGCGGTCACGGGCAAAGAGCACAGCCGTCTCGGTCAGATAGTCAAAGCCACGCTCGTGATCTCAGACGATCGTCTGAGCAAATTCCTTGAGAGTCATGATGAACAGGAGCGCAAAATCGCGCGCGAAGAAATTCTCAAAGAGTTGAAAGCGCATTGCGCCGAGAATCTGAAACGCGAATTACGCCCAATGGAATGGGTCCTGCGCCCGGCTTCCGAGCCGCTCCCCAAGACCCGCGCCGGCAAAGTCGATAAAAAGCTCTTATAGCACACCGCCACCATGGACAGTGCGCAAATAAGAGCTTATCCAGCTATACCAGGGAAGCGCGCCGGAACCGTCTGCAAGTACCGAAGCCGTCCCTGTCTAGATTACCGCAACATAGCTGCGATTATCGCTGCAAAAATTGTCAGAATTAGCATGCTGACAATAAGCAACTGAAATGCAATAATGGATCTCATCTAAAGAGCGTCCTTATTTTTTGAGCAATCTCAAGAGCCGTTGTTCGAGCAACGACTCTTTTTGATTCAGGGCGTCCGGCCAATCGGCTTTGTAGATAAGCCGCCCGCCCCTGTAAGTTCCTTTTCGAGAAGGCTTTTCTACGCCTACTTTGAAGTAGTTCATCCCAAACACCTAAAACAGAACCTCGGGCAATGCAGACGATTGATCCGAGGCTCACCCAGGTGGTTTGTTTTTGCTTTCCGTCTTGCACTGACTTTAAAACACACGAATTACTCTTCATAGATTAATTCTACAGTTTGTGAACAATTAAATCAATAATCCCTAAAGGCCCGCATAGAGACCCTCTTGACAGATTCACCCTTTCTTGAACGGTTGAGAACTTATTTAATTTTGCTAATTTATAGACAGCCCGCAATTACTTGCGACCACCTCCCCCCTTTTAACACAACCACTGCGTGTATGCACACTTTGAAATCCAGCCAAAACTGGTTGTACGGTTGTGATAAAATCAACGTACAAGGAAGTGCACTATCTTGCGCAAATACAAAGAACTAGGCAATTTAATTGCGCAACTAAGGATTCGCGCCGGATATGCTCAGCAGTCAGATTTGGCGGCAATCATGAACCTGTCTCAACAGACTGTTAGTCGTTGGGAACTCGGCGATACGCGACCTCAGCGCCAGCATCTGACATCACTAGCAAAAATTCTCAGGATAGACGAAAGTAAACTGGTTGGCGAAGCAGGATACGGCGCGGAAAACAGCCCATCAATCGCACTAGCGTCTTTTGACAATCTATTTCCAATTGATTCTCTGACCCCGGAAACTTTCGAGCGTTTCTGTCTCTATTTTTTGCAGGAGCTTTACCCTCAAGTCGCCTTTGAGAGAATGGGCAAAAGTGGCCACAGACAGGATGGCATTGACGTCTATGGACAATTCGAGGATGGCTCAAGATGGACTTTTCAGTGTAAACGCGTTGAGAAATTTGGTGCAGCGACAATCAAAAAAGTGGTTGAAGCACACAAGATGCATTCAAAACTGAACGTGCTGCTCCTGAGCAGAATAGCAAGCCCCGCTGCCCGCGAAGCGTTATCAAAGCACGCGAACTGGGAGCTCTGGGACAAAGAAAACATTACTTACAAGATTCGGCATAACCTTTCCAAACAGCAACAGTCTCGGCTTATTGACACCTTTTTCAAAGGTCAGCACATAGCTCTACTCGGGGAGCCCTACGATTCTGTCTGGCAATCAACTGAAGACTTCTATGCCCCATACGAGGACTTGAGGTCATCATTTAACCATTCATGGGAGCTAGTAGGAAGGAAAAACGATCTGGACAAGCTTCTCAACGCATTAGCACCAGAGAGAGCACCAAAGGTCATCTTGCTATCCGGCGCCGGTGGCGTCGGGAAAACTCGATTGATGAAGGAACTTGCAACAGAAATTGGAATCAAGTATCCGTCTTCGCAAATCTATTTTCTGTCAGTGTCAGAGGAGGCTAGCAGCTCTGATTTAATTACTTTGGGCGACGGAAGAAAAATCATTTTTGTCGATGACGCTCACGACCATGAACTAACAGCCCTTTTTCACTTCGCCGCGACTTCATTAAACACGACCCTTCTCCTCTCTTGTCGCCCGTACGCGTTGGACTCCGTTAGAGCGAAGTCCGCAGCCGCAGGTATATCTCATGAACTCATTTATGAGCATCAACTACAGCTTCTCGAATTGGAGAGTGCCGCCAAGTTATCGAAACAAGTTCTCCTCCTTCATAGCGGTCCTGTACATGCAGCCGATTCGATAGCTAGTCACACCATCGACTGCTCTTTAGCCACAGTATTAGCATCATATGTGGTGGCAAAGGACATGCTACCGTTGGAACTCGTCAAGAACACGCGCCTCTTTCGCGACACAATGCGAGGCAAATTTATGTCCTCGCTCACCGGTGACGTAGGAACGAAAAGCGATGCACCGCTCATCAAAAAGCTTTTGACGGTCTTCGCACTAATTCAACCATTCGACGCGGGCGATGACTCTATCTCTGCACTGGTTGAAGAAGTTGAACGCATACCCATTCCCGACATTAACAGACTCACCCGAATCCTTATCACCTCTGGTTTGCTTCATAAACGAGGTAGGCAATACCGACTCTCACCTGAGATGATTGCTGATTTTCTCATTGAAGAATCATGTGTGGGAGTCAATGGCGTCTCGACAGGATACGCGGAAAGGGTCTTTGACGCAGCAACCCGAGATTCGATTCTCGAAAACCTACTCTTTAACGTAGGGAAGCTGGACTGGAGAATGACCGACGGAAATACCTCGGACAGCAGGCTGCTAGATTATCTATGGAAGAGATTGACTTCAAAGTATTCAGAGCCTCCGGTACGGGCGGTTACTACAGTCGCATTTTTCCAACCCCACAGAGCCGTCGAATTTGGAGAAAGTCTTCTCCGTCGCAAACGCTGTATTGAACAACTTCCCGCGTTATTTAGAAACGTAGGGCTAAACGTAAAATATCTGAGACGAGCATGCGAAGCGTTATGGGAGATTGGAAAGAATGATGCTAGGGAGCTCAATCCACATCCGAACCATGCGATCAGAATTCTATCCGACTTAGCTTCAATTCAGTATTCATCAGACTTAAGGCTCACGAAATCGTTGGAATCAAACAGTATTGTCATAGATTTCGCTTTAGAGCTAATAGGTTCAGATTCGGCATTCGATGGTGAGTACACTCCATTCGATATTCTCCTTGGAGTGCTCAAAACAGAGGGAAGGTTCGCCACCAGCGATGGTGCCACTTGGGCGCTGACGCAATACACGGTAAATCCAACTCACACCATCCTCTCTCTGAGAGACAAAGCCATTGACGCCGCGTTGGCGACACTTTCAGCCAGAAACTCGAAAAAAGCAATGTGTGCAGCTCGTTTTCTGCGTCACTCATTTAGACGTCCCGTTAATGGCGATTATTCTGAAGAGTGGAACCGCGATTTCGTCCGTACCTTGAACAAAATCAGCGAAGCCGTTAGTGCGAAAGTCCCCAGCCCCCAAGTATTCACTGAACTTTTGAACTCAGTACGCTGGTTCAGAGTTCACGGAAATCCTGAGCAGAAGGCGAGGGTAGAGAGTATCCACTCACTCTTTCCGGAAGCTTTGGATTATCGATGCGCGCGAGCCTTACTTTCTGGTTCAGACAACCTATTTGAAAGAAAGCAGGATGGAAACTACGGCTTGAGCTGCGGCACCCTTGCGCTTGTCGAAACGTTAAAGACTGAGTTTCCAGATGGCAATGAATTGAGAGAATTTTTGAGCGAGCAGATGAATCAGATTCGCAGAGCGCTCCCGACGAGGAGCAGCAGCGATCAGTTTTCCTTCGTTTCATCCGTCCTCAGTCGATCTGAAGGACTGGTCCGCGCCACACTAGAACATGCTCAAAGAAATCATGACTTCTTCACTGAGCAGTTTGCGGGAGGGGCCTTGGCGCAGATGTTCGAGTTTGATCAAAACGCATTTCTGATTGCAAAAGCATTTGTGGAATCTGGTCGGAAAGATCTTATGTGCGCCGTGGGAGAAGCGTACACCTGGTCCAGAAACAAACGAGAGTTAGACATCCAGGATTTAGACCTATTGAAGACCCTACTTGAGACGAATGACAAAACCGTTGTTGGTACTGTTCTGAGCTGCATGCGTATGCGTGCCTTGAGTGGCGATCGAGTAGTCATCGACTTAGCCAAACATGTTGATATGAAAGAAATCGGAGATTTAGCAGCTAACTTGTTCGAAATCCTCGCAGACGAAAAGATCCTAACAAAATTCACCCCAGATGACTGCGATTACTTTCTAGAGGCCCTCTTAGAGGTTCCCGAGTTGAACAGTTATGGCGTCGAGCTGTTTTTATCATTCTTCTCTCAGCACGAAGCAGGGCGAGTTGCCAACTTCTTTATGGCTCGCGTAAACCGAGCTGTAACGGCTGAGGATTGGAACTACGACACTTGTTTCAATCCATTTACGGACAATGTGCAATTACACTTTCGCAAATCAGAAGACTTCTCTACGATAGTCCAAAAAGTTTTTGATTGGATCAAAAGCAGCCAAAATTCGATGTTCCAGTATAAGTCCGCTCAGCTTTTTGGAATGATGTTCAAACCGTTTGACGACGAGTTAGTACACTTTCTAAGTCAATGGACACTGACCAGCAAACCAGCAGATTTTCACCTTTTAGCTCAGATTCTCGCTGAAGCACCGCGGCGGTTCGTGTTAGACAACGTGGATTTTGTAATTCAGTTTCTGGACAAGGCAAGCAGCTACGGGGAAAGTGTGGAAAAGATTGCTTTTCGATCTTTGTTTAAGTCGGCAATGAGTGGTCTTAAATCTGGAAAACTTGGAGAACCCTTTTCCAGTGACATAGAGCTGCATGTCAAAACGCAGTCTATTAGACAGCAAATTCCTAGATTCTCTTCGGCATACGAATTCTATGGCGATTTGCATAACTATGCAGCCAACGAAATCCAATCAAGTTGGAATAGAATTGACAATATCGTTTCCAGCCGAACCGACTAGAGAACAGCGTTCTCGCGGTAGGCGCCCCAGACGTCGCGCAGTGCGTTGCAGATTTCTCCGACGGTTGCATATGCTTCGACGCATTCGAGCAAATAGGGGAAGGTGTTCTTTCCTTCTTTGCCGGCGACCTTGAGTGCTTCCAGCGTGTTGGCGACCTTTTCGTTGTCGCGACGCGCTTTCAGTTCTTTCAGCCTCTTGGTTTGACGCTCTTCGTATTCTGAACCGATCTTCAAGATCTCAATTTGAGATCCGGGCGCCTCTTCTTTGAAGGAGGTCAAGCCGATGAAGTGACGATCTCCGGACATCATCTTGCGCTCGAAGGCATAGGCTGAATCGGCGATTTCTTTCATGAAGAAACCTTTTTCGATACCAGCGATGACACCACCGATTTCTTCGATTTTCTTGAAGTATTCGTTCGCCTGACGTTCCAGTTCATCCGTGAGCCACTCGACGTAATATGAGCCGGCAAGCGGATCGGCGACGTTGGCCACGCCCGTTTCGTAAGCAATGATTTGTTGAGTTCTCAATGCAACGTGCGCTGCTTTTTGAGTAGGCAATCCGAGAACTTCGTCCATCGAATTCGTATGCAGCGATTGTGTTCCACCGATTACACCGGCAAGGGCTTCGATAGCCGTTCTTACAATGTTGTTCTCAGGTTGCGGTGCGGTCAAGCTGCATCCGGCGGTTTGAGTATGGAAACGCAGCTTCCAGGATCGTTCGCTTTTTGCGCCGTAGTGATCGCGCATACGTTTCGCCCAGATGCGGCGTGCGGCACGATACTTGGCGATTTCTTCGAAGAAGTCGATGTGAGCGTTGAAGAAGAAAGATAGACGCGGTACGAAATCGTCTACATTGAGACCAGCTTCGATACCGGCATCGACGTATGCGAAACCATCTGCAAGGGTGAAAGCCAGTTCTTGTGCGGCTGTCGCGCCGGCTTCACGGATGTGGTATCCGCTGATGGAGATCGTGTTCCAGCGCGGGACGTTTTCCGTACAGAAAACCATCATGTCTTGAATCAGTTTCAAAGCCGGTCTCGGCGGGATCAAGTAAGTTTTTTGAGCAATGTACTCTTTGAAGATGTCGTTCTGCAGAGTGCCATCGAGCTTCTTCCAGTCGAATCCGCGCTTCTTGGCGTTCGCGAGGAACATGCAATAGATGATTGGCGCAGGACCGTTAATGGTCATAGAGGTCGAAACTTTGTCGAGCGGCAGATCCTTGTATAGGATTTCGATGTCTTCGAGCGAGTCGATAGCAACGCCGCAGACGCCGACCTCACCGTGCGACTTCGGGTCATCGGAGTCATAGCCCATGAGGGTCGGGAGATCGAACGCGGTCGATAAGCCCGTTTGTCCTTGAGCCAATAGATATTTGAAGCGCTCATTGGTTTCTTCCGGACCGCCAAAACCTGCAAATTGGCGCATCGTCCAGAGCTTTCCGCGATACATTGTTTCATGAATACCGCGTGTGTAAGGGAATTGACCCGGATCGGCAAGGTCTTTGTCGTAGTCGAGGTCCTTGATGTCTTCCTTGGTGTAGACGGGTTTCAAGGGAATACCGGAGAGCGTTTCATGCACCTTCTCGGATTTTTCCTTCGCTTTTGGCTTGGCTAATTCCTTGACCATCGTTAACTCCCTTTTGATTCCGGGGGTGGCTGCGCCACGCCCAGATGATTAGCGAACAGTTTAGATTACGAGGATCGCCTGCGCGATCAGATATGATCATCCATTACTTTTAAGAGTAATAGGTCTTTGTACTGAAATTATTTCATTATCGAGGAGCATTGTCATGACTACAACGACAGGGACGAAGAATGCCGCTCAATTGGTCAAGGATATCTTGAGCAGCAAGGCGCCCATCACAGTCAAGGCACCGACAGGCACTGAACTGGTCACGAAAGGCTGGATTCAGGAAGCGGCGCTTCGGATGCTGCTCAATAACCTGGACCCGGACGTGGCTGAACGTCCACAGGACCTGGTCGTCTACGGCGGCTCCGGTAAGGCTGCGCGGGATTGGGATTCACTAAAAGCGATCGTCAAATCACTTGTCAACCTCGAGAACGACGAGACATTACTGGTTCAATCCGGCAAGCCGGTAGGCATCTTTAAAAGTCACGAAGACGCGCCTCGTGTTCTAATCGCTAATTCCAACCTGGTCGGGAAATGGGCGACTTGGGAGCACTTCCGCGAACTCGAGCAAAAAGGCTTGATTATGTTCGGACAGATGACCGCTGGAAGCTGGATTTACATCGGCACCCAGGGCATCCTCCAGGGCACTTATGAAACTTTCGCTGCTCTGGCTCGCAAGAATTTCGGCGGCAGCCTAAAGGGCCGCATCGTTGTCACGGCAGGTCTTGGTGGTATGGGCGGTGCCCAACCTCTGGCTGTGACGATGAACGAGGGTATCGCCATTTGCATCGAGGTAGACCCCGAGCGTATCAAACGCAGACTTGAAACTAAATACCTCGACGTCGAAGCTGACAATATGGAACATGCCATCAAACTGGCAAATGAAGCAAAGGCTGAAGGCAAGCCTCTATCCATCGGCGTCCTCGGCAATGCCGCCGACCTGCTTCCTAAACTGGTCAAGATGGGCTTCACGCCGGACGCACTCACGGATCAAACATCTGCGCACGATCCTTTGAACGGATACGTTCCGCTCACTACGGATGGCGTGCCCATGAGCCTCGCCGAGGCGGACAAGTTGCGCAAGGAAAACCCGGAGAAATACCTGGAGCTGTCGACGAGCGCGATCGCCAGACACGTGGAAGCTATGCTCGACCTGCAGAAAGCAGGCGCCATCACCTTCGACTACGGCAACAACATCAGACAGGTTGCTTACGACAAGGGTGTGAAGAACGCATTCGATTTCCCCGGCTTCGTCCCCGCCTACATCAGACCCCTGTTCTGCGAAGGCAAAGGTCCGTTCCGCTGGGCAGCTCTGTCCGGCGACCCGGCAGATATCGACGTGATCGATAAAGCGATTCTGGAAAACTTCGGTCACGATGAAGGACTGAAACGCTGGATCGAAATGGCTTCGAAGAAGGTTAAATTCCAGGGCTTGCCGTGCCGTATCTGCTGGCTCGGCTACGGAGACCGAGCCAAAATGGGCTTGATTATGAACGACCTGGTTCGGAATAAGAAAGTTAAGGCGCCAATCGTGATCGGAAGAGACCACCTCGACGCCGGTTCCGTAGCATCGCCTAACCGCGAGACCGAAGGCATGAAAGATGGCTCCGATGCAATCGCTGATTGGGTTTATCTCAACGCTATGATTAACGCGGTGGGCGGCGCCAGCTGGGTCTCGCTCCACCACGGCGGCGGTGTGGGCATCGGCTACTCTCTCCACTCAGGTCAGGTGATAGTTGCAGACGGCACAGACGCCGCAGCGGCGCGCTTGCAACGAGTTCTTACGACCGATCCGGGCATGGGGGTTATCCGCCACGTCGATGCAGGGTATGATGAAGCTACCGAGTGCGCCAAGCGCACCGGCGTTCGGATTCCGATGTGGGAAATCTAGTTCGCTGCAACTGGAACTAAAACGGACTTCGAAAACTATCGAATAGATGGTCCTGGACTGTGCTCGTTTTTTTTTCTGAACGTCAGTCGCTGTGCGAATCAAACTCAACCTCAAACTTCAGTTTCGCAAGGCAACTCAGTTTCAGACTCGAAGTAAACTTGAACTATTGAATCTAACTTCACTCCTGGAAGTTAAAAACACTGCTTAATAGGAATTCCCGATGTATAAACGACTTAGCGCATTGTTTCTTTCAGGTCTAGTCACCGTAGCTGGTGCTTCACTCTTTTCGCTTTTCAATGCCGGCACCGCATATGGCACCACGCTTTATGCCGGCATCGAGCATGCTGACTATCTCCAACCTGTTGAAGACCAACACGCAGAAACGATGAATCAGCACTATCAATCGCAAGCGTCTCAGTACAATTTGCGGGCGCAACAGCAACAAGCACCGCAGCCTCAGTTCGAGACACCACAGGAAGGACACTACGATCAATATCACGCAGTGCCGCGGCTGACCGGTGACGCTAAATATGTTCAGAACGTTGGACCGACCGTTGAGTGGTTCATGATTCCGAAGTGGATGGCCGGCGCCTGGCAAAAGCAAGGTGACTTGACCGTCAGCTATCGAGATCTGCGCACCGGCAGATTCACCAGCATGTCAGCCTGGACACCGAATGCCATGAAAACTACCTGGGGACACCAGGTCGACCGCATGGGCAACGTCTGGCACGCCGATATCCTTCCGCTGGAAAAGGACGGCTGGTCAAAGGGAAAGCTGGCAAGGTTCATGATGACGAATTTGAACTGCGAACATTCCGATCAACGACAACTTGTGACCAGAGCCCGCTACGTTGTAACGGAAACCTACGGCGGAACCGCTCAAGTCGCGGATCTTTTTCAGCAAGAGTCACTCAACGATTACACGTTCATGGCCGACGGCGAACTAGAGAATATGTCCTCAAACCGCATCTATTCATCTCAGGGACAGCCGCTTCGCGAAGGTGCGCTGGTCAGCAAACTTCAGAAGGTTGGTCAGTTCGAGCCCGTTCGCTATCAAAACAGCATCGACCTTGCTCAGTCTTTGAACACCTATCTAAACACTCATGGTCTGCAGCACCTGGCCGTCTCACCTCAGACGAGCAGCCTGCAGCAAACCAATGACCTGGACTGAAAGAACAATTGAGCGGTTCGGCCGACTTCATGAGACTGCGCCGGGCACGGGCGATTTTCTTCGACTAAATCGAGAGCGAACGTACTCGAAATTGGTCCCTTTGGTCTTCCTTGAATCAGAGCAAGAGGTCCGGATGAGGCGAGACAATTTTAATTTTACGGAGTTATTTGGCGCCCTTTCGGTGCAAGACCTTCGACAGACAAGCGCTATAGCAATCAGAAGTAATGATACAAGCGCCTGACATCACTTTCCTTAAGGTTACGGAACAGTCCAGGTGATATTCTTTTCCTGCGCGTTCGGGTCGGTTTAAGACCTCAGCGACTCCTCCACTAGGGCGAGTCGACGAAAAGGTTTTCGGATACGTCTGGCAGCCGAAATGTCCAGACACTCTAGAAAAGCTTGCTCCATATAACATGCTGGTAGCCCTGCTGCAGTTGCAGCCGAGCTTCGTCATGGCGCGCCTATCGATGGTGTTTTAATTTCAGGAGCTTTTATATGAGCAAGAAGATTGTACGGGAAACCAGCTATTTCTCACGTCGCTGGTTTGCAGTGATCGCCGCTTCGTGCGCTGCACTGGCATCAATGCAATCCGCACAGGCGTCGGAACGGCGAGAAGCCTTCCGTGATTTTCGAGACAACAATCCCGGACTTGCTCGCAACGAAGCACGCAGACTGTTCAACGAGCAATCGGGCGGCGTATTTCGTCCAATGTCCATCGAAACAGGTAGAAACGCAAACCTTCGGCACGCTATCGTGAACGAGAGTCTATCGCTCCCTCAGCTCGCGGAGCGCAACAACCGACACAACATCGAAAGCACACGCGCATTGCGAATTTCCAATCAGTCTACCCAAACGGTGGGAGTCTCGACCGTTCGTCTAAACACCGGAATTAACCTCGACCTATCCTCCACTGAGAGAAACATAACGCTTGGTCAGAAACTGTTTGAGGGTGTCGGCTCCGTTCAAATCACCGTTGGCGGTGAAACCAAGACAGTCCAAGCAGGCTCCCAGGTAAGCGCGGCAGAGTATGTTGCGGTCAAGCAAATCCTTGGCGGCGGGTCGCAGGAAATCGGTCTGGACAATGCCGGCCGGGCTAACGGCGGTCGGTTCGACCTCGCATCGATTACAAATCCTGGCGATAAAATGCGAGCATCCAATTTTGTCCTCCCGGAGAATGTCACCACATATGGTGACTTCTCGCGTGCATCAGATATTCGTTTGACAGGTGATCTCGATAACCACGGCTCCATTTATGCGATCGCGAGCGAGAAACGCGGCCACAGCGGAACAATCCATGCGGATGATATAACGAACCACGAGGGCGCTTTGATTTCATCCAACATCCCTCGAGATCTGGGGCGCGATCTGGGCGCACACGCAAAGCGCGTTGATCTAGGGCTGGACGCTTCCGGCGACCTGTTGAACTATGGAACAATTTCGTCGTCCGGCAGTCTCACCCTAACCGCCGGTAGTGGCAATATAACAAACACGGGTCACGTCGAATCAACGGGCGGCGATATCACTTTTAACGGTTCAGATGCAGTTTTGACCGTTAACAACACAGGTGGAACGGTCGTTGCAAACGGCGGCGCGATTGGAATTCGTGACGCCTCTTACACGGGTGCGGCTAGCACGTATGTGAGCGGTGGAGATTTTCTCAGCCGTCAATTCAACACAAACGCCGGTCAGGGAACTACGTACGTCGATGTTAACAGCATCTCCGGACTCGTCAATCAAATCGGAAACGCAGCTCATGTCGAAGTGGCCGGCGGCAACTTAACGATAGGAGAAGTATGCCTGACAGGCGATCCTACCTATCGAAATCAGACCGGCGCAATTCAAATCACAGGCAACATAAGCGTCGCCGAGGCGCTTACGATAATTGCTAGAAACGACATCTTTATAGACAACAACGTCATTATTTCGGCCGGAAATGCTGCTCAGGGATTCAATGTCAATCTAATCGCAGGCGCAAACATCATCGCCACGCTCGGTGGCGCAGACAGCCTCGTGCTGCCTCCATTGCCGGCAAGTTCGCAGCTGGTAACCTTTGATGGGGCATCTGTTGATGGCGGCTCGATAATCTTCGGCAGCAACACGCAGATTAATACACGCAGTACTAACATAGGCAATACCAATGGCGGCAGCGTATTGCTCGCCGCTTTTGCCGGCACCAATGGCGGTGGTGGATTCATCGATGCATCCTCAACGACAATTTTCACAGGTGGCCGCGGAACTGGCGCAAATGGTTATGTTGATGTCATCGCAGGCGCACAGAACGGCACTGCAATTTCGATGGGAACAATAATATCGACTGGCTCAACTGGAGGCGGAGGCGGCGTCAATATCACGACCGCGCAGCCACGCAGTACAAATGGAGATCCAGTTTCGTACGGTATTAATGGACAGTTGCTTTCAACTGACTTCATAGTTCCCGGCTTGACCGTCACTCCAACAGCATCTGTAAACCTTAAAACTATGCAGGCTTACGAGTCGATCAGCGTGAAAGCCGGAAATCTGCTTAGCACCAGCCCAGCCACTACCTTGCAAAGCACGAACGGCTCTGTCGGTTTGCAGACAGGGAACTCGATAAATCTAGGCAGCGACATCGTCGGTAACAATGTCGTGATGATAGCCGGCAGCGACATCAATATAGCAACTCAGGTCAGCACCAGTGGCGGTGCCGGGCTGGTATTGATTCAAGCTGGAGATCAACTTTCACTTAGTGGTGTAATATCAGCGCAAAATGATGTAAGCGCTATCGCCTCCTCTATTCAACTGAGCGGCACAGGCTCAGTGGGCTCTAACAACGGCGATATAACCCTCTCATCTACAAACACGATAATTGGCGGGCTCACTACCCTGGTCAGCGCGCCAAACGGCACGATAACCATGTCCAGCGCAGCAGGCAACATTGGAGTCAACTCCGGATTGAAGATGCGCATAGACGGTCAATCATTAAATGCGACCGCTGTTGCCGGTTCAGTATTTATTTCTGATATCGGGGGCATCGACGTAGCCAGCGCTACAGCCTCGAATAGAGTTGAAATCTTCTCAGTTGACGGTCTTTCGAACAGCGGTCTGATTTCCGGAGACATCGTCAATCTTCAATCAACAGCTGACGCGATTACGTTGAATGCCGACGTGGTGGCAGGAACAAGCGCCACATTGAAAGCAAACACTGATTTAGTCACAGCGGCACCAGCCAGAGTAACAGCTCCTCAGCTCTATTTGAGCGCCACATCCGCAGATATAGGAGGTGGAGGTTTCGCATTGCCCTTTAGAATCAACGCTGACAACCTCGTGGTCAGCACACCGACCGGCGGAGCAATCATAAGTGACTCCGACTCCTTAAATTTCGGCGGAGGAAGCACCTTCGTCAACACGTCCCTGATCGCAATCGCAAACGACGTGATTTCAAACACGAGCATTATCACTGGGAACAGTGTGTCTCTAGCATCGCTTAATTCAACCGTTAATGTCACCAACACCATCAACGGAACAACTTCGGTAACGCTTCAGGCCAACTCGACCATTACGAACTCGAACATTTCGGCGCCTGTCAATACCGAGTTCCTTTCACTCGGATCGACCGCTGGTGATGTGGGAACGACGTCCGCGCCGTTCGTGAGCGGAGCCTCCAGAACAGCTGCAGTCGCCTTCAATGGTGATGTCTATCTATCGCTCACGAACAACAACGCACGTGTTTCGGGTTCCGCTTTCGGAACATTTGATGCCACCGCCAACGGTTCTCTTCAAGCCCTGAATATCAGCGGCGTCGATGTTCGTCTGCAAGCAGACGGTGCACTCACGACAGGCACTGGCAATACTGTCACCGCTACGAATCTGCAACTGGTGACCACCGGCGACGTCGGCGAAAATCTCGCAAGCGACTTCGTTATGAACGCTCAGAACGTTGATATCGCTGCTGGTGCTGCAATATTCGTTGCAAACACAAGTGCAACGCCAGTCACACTGAACAGCGCAGTCTCGACAGATACGCTTGCTTTTGCGGCTCAGAATGCCAATCTAACGAGCTCCGCCAACTTCTCGCAGAATGAAATCTACCTGCAAACTGGCGGAGTGTTTAGCCTCTCCGGCAATCTGCAAAACAATGGGGTCATCTCACTCACGTCCGCAGGTGCAATGACGAACGCGCAATTCACCGGAGCAATCTCCACCGACCGCCTCGCTCTTGAATCAACGAACAGCACGATTGGAACCAACAGCGCATCACCATTTGTTATTGCTGATGGAACAGCCAACATTATCCGCGCGAACAGCCCTGGATTAGGTGGAATCTTTATCCAATCTCTGACCACCGATGAAATTGCGTTGACCGAAAGCAGTTCAAATCTTGATGTAAGCTTCGCTGCAGCAGGACCGCTTCGCATCATTGGCGATATCACGTCAGCAAACGGCAATGTCAACTTGTCGAACCAATCAGGCACTCTGACCGTTTCCAACGGAGTGACTATCTCAGCATTCGACCAAATCAATTTGATCAATTCCGGGACAAATAAGAAGACTTCCAAAATTGCAATCGAAGCAGATGCCAATATCGTGACGAACGCCAAAACTGCGGGTCAGGGCAACGTCACAATCCAATTAGGAGCGCCACAAACGAAGATAGTTTCTAAACCACCGAAGAATGTAGTCTTCGTGGAAAATAATGGCGGCACAGTTGAGGTCCGAGGCAAAGGTCTCAGGGCTGCAGCGCCTGTAAACACCCTGACCGCTGACGGTGCGACCGTGTTAATAAGCAATGGCATAAACTCTAAGAACCTCACTCTAGGCGGCAATGTGCAAATTACTGCCGACCCGCAAGTTTCAGTTCCAACACAAAATATAGTCATCGTCAACACCACCACCGGCGGTGACCTATCCGCTTCGACAGAGCCCTCAGGTTCGATTATTGTAATTGGATCATCCTCATATCTTTCTGATGCAGGTTCGATCATGATCACTTCTGGCGCAAGTTTTGACTTGTCTACTTCCGTGAACCTATCAATTTCGCCAGCAGCGACGACAATATCTGGAACGAACCTCACGGTAAGCTCTCCGTCAGTCTCAGTCAGCATGCCTGAACCAACCACCATCAACTTCGGTGTCGGACCAATCGGGAAAAATGGTATCAAGCGCGGTCAACACGCAAGACACAACAAGAGCCCCAGAAATGGGAAATAGGTTTAAACGGGCACAAATCAACCTGATATATTAGATAGAGATGACTTAGAAGATGGAGCGCCTATGCGAAAACGGTCACCTGGTCACCTTGCGACAGTTATAGCTTTGCTCGCAGCTTTCAGCTCCACCGCTCTATTACAGGCGGACGCGCGTCAACTTGTCACCGGCTCGCAAAACACCGAGCGCACTAATAAATTAACCGGCGAGATTCGCTGGCACCGTTCTGTCGGTCAGGCGCAGGAAGACGCCAGGCGGGAAAACAAACTCGTTTTCTGGGTCAATATGTTAGGCACGCTCTCAGGCGCCACTTGAAGCGCCGGCAATAGCCTGAGGGCCGTGAGCCTCTCACAAGAACCGGCATTCTCCTATTTGAAAAACTATTTTGTCTGTGGATTCACCGACATAACCAATCAGGGATACGTGGGAACGTCCGGCAGGCACGAGCGCCAGGGACAGGCGACCGCCACCACGAATGGCGCCGGTCCTCACAACATTCAGATGTTCATGCTCGCAAGCGATGGAACCGTTCTCCACTGCCTCCCCGGCTATTGGGACCCACGCGACCTCGCAAAAGAAATGCAGTTCGCATATCAACTTAACAAGGTCTACGCAGACACCACGTTGAGGCGAAGCGAGAAAGAGCAGCTGTTTAAACAGATGCAAATGAAGCATATCGAACAGCACCCTCCGCAAATGGTCAGACGCAGCCATATGCAGGGTTTCGATCAACAATACGAGGCGCATTATAAGCTAAACACATCCGACGCCATCCTCGACGCGGCGCTCGCCAAACAAGGAATGGCTGCCACCGGTCATCCGCCGGGTGAAGCGTTTAAAACCTGCGATGTGCTTATGCACGAGCGCATGGCAAAACGTCCTTTTGTCGCCTTCAGCAGATTCGACGTCGAGCGCTTCAGCGACTATGGGAAGCCGCATTACGACAAAAACGAGGACCAGATCGACGCATATTCCGGTCGCGAGGTTCGAGATCATCATGACGCTCCGACAATCGGCGACGCCAGCCAGGGTCGTCGCATGACGCAAGAGCATCAAGCGGCCAACGATGGACAGTCTCATTCAACGCAGTGGGGAGAGTCCGGTTCTTCAGCCAACGGCGGCTGGGGCGGCAATCAGACATCGCCGGCGGCAACCGGCTGGGGCGCTTCTTCCCGCGCAGCAAACACGACCTGGGGCAACAACACCACCATGGCAGCGACTAAAGCGAAGAAACAACAGCAATCGTCTAATGTCAACACGAATTGGAACAAGAAAACTCGCTGATGAGTTAAACGGGAGGCACCTTTCGTTTTATGCAGGATGCCACCATAAGCGGTATCGGTTTATTTAGAGAACCGAAAGCAGATTAACAAACATTCGTGAATAAGATATCCACTCGATTTAAATCCTGCTGCCTATGGATAGTGCGGTATTACGTTTATGAGAATAGTTTTCCCCGGTACTTAACGAAGCCCTAACCCTTGACGGCTATGATTATGAGTGGAAAGAGCCCCTTCATTTACCACGGCATAACATGGGTCGATTAGTACAGAAATTTGGCGGCACCTCTCTTGCGGATGTGAGCAAGATCAAAAGCGCGGCAGAAATCGCAGTTGCCGCAGCGAAAGAAGGGCACGAAGTCGCGACGGTTGTCTCTGCGATGGGTCATACGACCGACCATCTCATCGGTCTGGCGGACGAAATTACGGACGCTCCGAATTCCAGAGAGATGGACATGCTCCTTACAACCGGAGAGCAGGTCTCGATCGCGCTCATGTCGATGGCGATTCAGTCAATGGGCTATCAAGCTCGTTCTTTCACCGGTTCTCAAGCGGGAATCATCACGGAAAGTAATCACGGCTCAGCCAAGATTCAACAAATTGCGCCACAAGCTGTGGAAGCGAGTTTGCAACGCGGTGAAATTGCCGTCATTGCAGGCTTCCAGGGTGTGACTTCCGGTAATGAACTGACGACGCTTGGACGCGGCGGTTCGGACACAACTGCGGTTGCGGTCGCCAGTGCCCTCAGCGCGGATCGATGTGACATCTATACTGATGTCAAAGGCGTCTACACGGCCGACCCCAGACTTCTCAATGAAGCTAGAAAGTTGAAAGCCGTCAGCTATGAAGAGATGCTGGAGTTGTCCGCCACCGGAGCGCAGGTCCTCGCGGCTCGATCGGTAGAACTGGCTATGGACGCGAATGTTCCATTGCGCGTTCGTTCGACATTCGAGCCGAAAGACGACGGCACGTTGATCGGTCATCGCATCAACGTTCCCGAATACACTGTTTGCAGCATCGCTTGCGATATGACACAAGCAGCGATGACGCTGAAATCGAAGATGATCGATAAATCCAATTCTTCGCTGGACGGCATCGCATCGCTGTTTACACGACTGGAAGAGTTGAACATCGGCACCGACATGCTCATGCTCCTGGCGCATGAAGACGAGCCATCACAAGAGATGGCGTTCACGATCGATCGCAAGTCGCTTGGACGCGTTCAGACGCTCATCGAGTCTTTGAGCCCCGCCCTCGGCAATCCGCGTGTGCATGTCGAAACCGACATTGCCCGCATCTCTGTAGTGGGACGCCGTCTCACTCAGCGTCCGGAAGTGGTCGCAAGCGTTTTCGAAGCGCTTCAATCAAGCGGAATTCCAGTCAACATGGTTGCGACCGGAGATATGCGCGTGAGCGTTTTGCTTCCGGCGAAATATGCGCGCGAAGCAGTCAAGCTCATTCACGACCGATTCCGATTGCAGGAAGATTGTTTTATCGCCTGACCGGATCGCGACAAACGTTCAATTCAGCAGAAAAACAGTACATAAGCATCATCGACGTATATACTTCGCTTGAAGGCGTCGGGAAAAACTTTGCGCGACCGCTGTATATACGGTATTCTTAGTTTGGCGAGAAGAGCCCGTCACCCCGAGCTAGTGGAAAGAACAATGGCCAAATTCGATAGCATCTTCGACAAAGTAAAATCAGCCGCCGGCAAGGTTGCGGATCAAACCAATAAAGCCGCCAAACTCGGCAAGTTGAAGATGAATGTGGTGACGCTCAATACAGAGAAGAATAAACACCTTCAAGCAATCGGTTTGCGAGTGTACACGCTGCTCGAGGAGAACAGCGCGATTGACGGCAATGTCATCAAAGAAAAGATCAAAGACGAGATGAGTTCCATAGAACGCATTGATGGAAAACTGAGAGACATTGAAGAAGAGATTGCTGACCTGCAAACCAACACTCAGCACGTAGATGTTGATGACGTCACGGATGACGAAGACGAAGATGAGGATGAAGACGAGGACGAAAAGCAAAGTTAATCGTCTTATCTGTCACGCCCTGCATTCGGATCAATTTTATGCCTTATACAAACAAAAAACGATTAGCCGCTAACTTAGTTTTGGCTGCTGCCGCCACCGCATTTTTCGCAGAAGGGGCGCTTGCTGACTCAATTTCACCGAACATTAGCGATGCCGGAAAAGTCTATTCGACCGAGAAAGCGGACTCAGCGTATTTCGGGACCGGAACAGCATCGAAGCTCAGCGAAGCTTCGGCACTGCGGTTTCAAGCAGATCGACTCACCAGCGATGGCGAGATCGACAAGGCTATCAAAGTCCTGGCAAAAGCTGTTCAATTCGACCCGGAGGATCCATCCGGTCACATCATGCTGGCTCGCGCCATGACGCAGAAGATTCGCTCGAATCGCAGCAAAGAAATCGACTGGGAAATGTATGGTCAGTGCATGGACGAATGGAATCTGATCGCCAAACATGATGCCGATCACACTGAGCAATTAGAAGCACGCAATGCTATTACAGCGTTGAAAAAACTTGCCAAAGATCAAGTTCTCAAAGCAAAAGGCAAACAGCCTAAGCGCTCACGACTTGCTGCGTTGAACCCTCTCAACAGGTTTAAGTAAACCGAAAGTTATGGCGGGCAACATCCAGCCGCGACTAAGCCTGGCGCAGAGCGCATGGATCATCGTCCTTGTACCTGCGCTAGTCGGAATCATTTTTGCCATCGGGCTCGGCAAACTCAGTTTGGATATCGAGAAAACAGTGCGCGAGCGCGCAAGCGTAGCGTACAAGGTCAACATGATCAACCAGTTGATGGAGCTTCTTGCTGGTCAGATGGAAGCATACATCGATTGGCACACGCAAACTGAAGCCAAGCAAAAAAGATTAGACGACCTTTCTGAAGGCGTCATTCAGCAGCTGCACAAACTTAAGGCACTGGCCGCGGACGATCCTGAGCTGTTATCGATAACAGATAGCGGATTGAAGATTGCCAATCAACTCGCAAAAGAAAATCACCAACCGATCTCATCGAAGCGCGCTGCAAAAAAGCTTGCGCAAAGAGTCATCACTTTGCACACACCGATGCAGAGAGCGTTAAACCGGCTCTATGAAAGGATTACCGCGTCCACAGAAGTCGAGACTGAACAGCGAGAGAAGATGGCAATCATCACGATTGTCATAGGAATTCTTTTGAGTTCCGCAATTTCCGGTGTCATGTTCGCTCTGTTTTCGAGGCGTGTCGCAAAACGTTTAAACATCCTGAAAGAGAATGCTGCCGATCTTGCTGCCGGTATTCAAGTTGGCGCCAAGCTCTCCGGAAATGACGAATTGAATAAAGTCGAAGACGAACTGGTGTCACTATCTCAAGAGCTGCATGTTGCTCGTCAACGCAAGCAAGAATTTCTTTCTATGATCGGGCACGATCTTCGCTCGCCTTTAACCTCATTGCAGATGACCCTGGAGATGTACGCCAATGGCGTATACGGCGAACTCGACGAAGTTCTTCAGCACGATGTCGACAAACACCTTAGTGATATGAGACAGCTTGTCGTTTTCATAAGCGACTTGCTGGACCTGGAAAAATTGGAAGCAGGATCTATAGAATTGAATCCAGGACCGCTTAAAATCAGCACTCTATTCGATAATGTGAAAGAGAACCTACCGGCGGGGATAGGACAAAACCCGGACAATTTTGAAGTAATCGATTGGGAGAGGCCGATACAGACCTTCGGAGATCCTGATCGTCTAGAAATCGCTTTAAACAGGGTCGTGATGAGTTGCCTGCTGGACACACCAGGACCAGTGCGCATGCGCGCTTCGGATATTCCCGAGCAATCAAAAATTCTAGTCACTGTTGAGACGCGACCCGGACAAAACCGTTTATTCTCAGAAGGCGTGATCTTCGATCGATTTGAAGTTGACGTCGGCAAACAGATTCTGTTCAAATCATTCAGGCACTCTCTGGCTCTAGCCCGCGAGTTGATTAGAATGCAGGGCGGCGACATTGATGTGTCACATCAACCGAATTCCGTTCGCTTCAACATATCGCTGAAGCGCTGGCGGGAGGGCATGCAGTGATGCGAGTCACGCTCTTCAAAAAAGGTCTGCTTCTTCTTCTAATACCAGTAATGGTGCAGTTCACCGCGATCTTTATCCTCGCAAGTAAATATGAGCAGGTGGTTCATGACCTCAAATATCAGTTAGCCGTTATAAACATAGGTAAGACATTCGCTGAAGCCGGCGAGATTACCATGCAAATGTCGGAGTATTTGCTGAAGGAGTCAAAAGATCCCAACATGCAAAGCTACGGTCCGGCGCTGGAGTCCTATGGAAGGCTCTCCGGCAAACTTGACGAGATGTGCAGCACGACCAGCGAATTCGAGGACATCGACAATTGCGCAAAAAAATTGGGTGAAATCACAAGGGAGCACATGGCGCGCTTCGGTGACAATATCATTGACTTTGGTGCCAAATCCAATGATTCATGGTACGTGAATACGCTGAACAGTTTGTACAGCGAAATGGCACCTTATAAGAAATGGCTTTACGAGCGCCCCGCGAGCACGGCGCTGTCACAGTTCAACAGCTCCACAATTACGAATACCATTCTAGTTTTAATAGCCGCAAATATCGCCACGTCCTTTTTACTCTGGTGGGTAATAAACGTTAGCATCGTCAGACAGGTTAATCACCTGAAAGAAAACTTCGAGAGACTGGCTCACAATGAGCCTCTGCTGAAACCGCTCGAAGGCTCCGACGAGGTAGCGGATTTCGATAGAGCCTTTCATGAGATAGGCAGCCGAGTCGAACGACTGAGAAAGGAACGGACGGAATATCTGGAGATCATGAACTCTACCATGCGAGAACCGCTCCAGAGGCTCCAGGGGACGTTGGAGTTGATTCAAGAACGCCCCGGCGAATCACTTTCGGAACGAGGTCGGTTGAAACTTGAAGCTTCTTCTCGCACAATAAACAGACTGATTACGATGTTGAACGAGCTCATAGACTTCGAGCAAATCGACCAGGGGACTTTCAAGCTAAATGTACGCCAGGCGCCGGCAGCCAAGATAATCTCCGATGCCTTCGAATGCATTTTCGACAGAGCTTCTGGTGCCGGCATTACGATTAAGCAATCGGAAACGGAGCTGGTTGTCGATGCCGATCCTGATCGCCTTGTTCAGGTAATTGTAAATCTCTTAACCAACGCGATAAAGTTTTCACCGCGTGGCACAACAGTCACCGTCGGCATCTACGAACTGGGACCGGACTTCGTTTTCTACGTGCAAGATCAAGGTCCGGGAATTCCAGTCGAGATGCAATCAAAGGTTTTTGAAAAGTTCGAACAAGTCGATCAGCAGCGAGATAGCATTTCAAAGAAAGGAACCGGTCTGGGACTGGCCATCTGCAAAACCATTGTGGAAGCACACGGTGGACGCATCTGGGTAGAGAGCACTCCAGGTGATGGCGCCACCTTTAAGTTTTCAATTCCAGTGGCTGCTGATACTTAATACGGTGCTCCGCGGCAAGGGTCTTTTCATAATCGGTTAAACCGCCCTCTGCCAACGGGTGTTGAAACGCTGTCTCAAAGCCAGCTTTCATCGACTCCTGAAGACGTTCGATGGTGACCTTTTCACGCAGAATTTCGTACAGGTTTGCGTGCCGTTGATTCATGTTTTCCTCAGATTCACCCAGGGACGAATCCGTTCGCTCGGCATCAACGGAGAACTTCGTAGCGTCCGAAACTTCACCCCCGTCGGCAAATTTACTCGCCGAATCCCTGAGCAAAGTCCGCATCAAATCCTGCGGTTGGTCAAGCAGTATCGAGCCATGCTGAAGGACGGCTGTCTTACGTCTGAGTTGAGCGCTTCCGATCATCTTCTTTCCTTGATAGTGCAAATCGGCAGATGTCGTAGCCAGAAAGCAATCGTGCGCGTTCCTATATTCTGCAGATGATGCTCCCAGACTCAGCTCCAATCCTAGCTCTTGGAAAGCCTGTATGAGCCCCTCACAAATTTGTTTGTAAGCCTTCACGACGCTCTCACTGAGAAATGCGTCTTCGTCGCTACCACCACTGGTGGCGGACCCGATGAACGAGTACGTCAACTCGTGCGAATGGAGAACAGCCCGTCCACCGGTCGCCCGACGAACGATGTCGAATCCGTGTGAGCGAATCCGTTCCTCAACCGGCGCTGACAGTTTTTGTCCATAACCGATTGATACCGCGGGTGGTTTCCACCCGTAAAGTCTCAGCGTCGCTGGCGACTGTCCGGCGAGATGCGCGTCCAGTATGGCTTCGTCAATTGCCATGTTATCCGCGGCATTGTGCACTGAGTATGGTATCAAGCGCCACGATTTTGACATTACGAAACGCTTGCCTTTACCAGAGGAGACTCGGGGACTTGCTTTGAGCTGAAGCGATAGGCGCTCAGCAGTTTTTCCTTAACCGAGTTGAATTGCTCTTCTGAAACCGCATAGACGGTTGCAAGTGAGTCGCCGCTTTTAACTTCTGTGCCGACCTTGGCTTTGAGAACGACGCCTACGCTCAAATCGATCGGATCACCTTTTCTGACTCGACCGGCGCCCATCAGTTTCAAGCCCTCGGCAATCTGCCGTCCATCAAGATGCTCGACCCACTTCGAGCCGCCGCCGTTTGACTCGGCTTTCAGTTCGAATTCATGCTCAGCCGTCGGCATGATCGAGTAGTCATCGACGACTTTTGCATCGCCACCCTGGGCGGTGACTAATTTTTTGAAATACTCCAGCGCGACTCCATCGTCGATCAACTTCTGCAGTTTCGCACGGGCGGACTTCTCATCCTTTTCCTTACCGGCAGAAACCAACGCCATTGCACCGAGCGACAGACAAAGTTCCTGCAGATCCTTCGGTCCTCTTCCTTTTAGTGTTTCAATCGCCTCGATTACCTCAACGGTGTGACCGACAGCATTCCCGAGAGGCTGCTCCATATCGGTGACCACGGCAGTGACCGGACGTCCGAGCGCCTTACCGACAGCGACCATGGTAGTCGCGAGTTCCTTCGCTTTTTCGACGGTGTCCATGAAAGCGCCTTTGCCAGCCTTGACGTCGAGGATAATCAGGTTGGCTCCGGCTGCCAGCTTCTTGGACATAATCGACGCGGCAATTAATGGAATTGACTCGACCGTTCCTGTCACGTCGCGCAGTGCGTAAATCTTCCCGTCTGCTGGAGCCAATTCAGCGGTTTGACCACCGATTGCCATAGACACTTCTTTGACTTGTTTTATAAATTCATCTTTTCCGAGACTGGTTTGAAATCCGGGTATAGCCTCGAGCTTATCGATTGTGCCACCAGTGTGACCGAGACCGCGGCCGGAAAGTTTCGCCATCGGTATTCCTGCCGCGGCCAAGAGCGGAACGAAAACGAGCGTGGTCTTATCTCCCACACCGCCCGTGCTGTGCTTGTCTCCTATCAAATCCGCGACCGAAGATAGGTCGAGCACATCGCCAGATTTACACATACCATCGGTGAGCCAGGCCGTCTCTTTATCCGTCAAGCCGCGCCAGCAGACAGCCATAAGCCAGGAGCTCAGTTGATAGTCGGGAATCGATCCCTGCATGATTCCATCAATAATGAAATCGATCTCTTCCTTTGAATGCTCTTTACCGGCGCGTTTCGCCAGTATCACGTCAACCATTCTCACGGGTGTACTCTCCTGTCAAATGCTAAAACAGCAATCACTCATCCGCTGCACCGGTCTATCCACGGGCAGGGAGGCAAAAAATTTTCGGAAAATTTTCCACAAAGACAGTTTAAACTCTTGACTACTACGATTAGACGTGAATAATAGTTTGTAGGGAGCGAGACCACGTTTATATATACTAAAAGGTTTGGTTCTCCTCCCATTTTTTTCGCCTATTCTTAAAACATTGAACAGCTCAGATTCCAAAGAAGGTCGGACCCAGCTGGATTTGCCACGGGTCGGACAGATCAATTTCAGTAATTGCCTTCCAATCAATTTGCCGATAGAGCTCGGAAGAGTCTCTCTGGACGCCACAATAGTGAATGGCACTCCGGCTGAGTTGAATAATATGATTGCCGCGGGTGACCTCGAGATCACGTCAGGAAGCTCATTTCTCTACCTCAGCCGCGACGATCTCGATTTGGTTCCGGACCTCTCGATATCCTGTTATGGACCGGTTGGAAGTGTTTTATTCTTTTCAAAATGTAAACCGGAAGAGCTGGATGGTGCTGTCATAGCCGTTCCCAAGACATCGGCCACTTCCATCCGTTTAACCCAATTGATGTTGGATCTAGAGTACGGCGCGAAGCCGGAAGTCGTGGTGATGGATAAACCGGCAACTACCGATGCCAATGACAAGAGACATCAAGGGGCTCTCATAATCGGCGACGCAGCTTTGAAAGTCGACGACGAGTGGTCGTCACAAAATCATCGCATCGATCTTGGAGAATGGTGGACGAAACGATTTAAACTTCCGATGGTATTTGGAGTATTTGTTGCACGGCAGAAATTTGCAGAACATTTTCCGGATAGTTATCGTCATGTCAGTGAGAGCCTCCGATGCGCCAGAGAAATTGGCGAGTCTGAATTGCTCGAACAAGTCATCGAAAGAGCGGTTACCATGACCGGGCTCTCGCGGACACGGATGGAAACTTACTTCATCGACAATCTAAATTGGAATCTGGACGCAAAACACCGTGAGAGCCTGGACCTGTTTGCGCGACTTCTTAAACAACATAATCTGCTATAACTGCTCAATCCGAGCATCAATCAAAATGAAATCTTGGCTGGAAAAACTAATAGTGATTGCCGCCGTGCTGACGCCTGGTGCTGGCTGGGCGGCGAACAGCAAGCCGGCGGATAAGCCGACTGCCAATAAAGAGGAAGTGATTCGCGTGCTGGTCGAAGCAGGCGATCGTTTTTCCGAGGGCGAATATGATTCTGCAGCAGCGTTGTATAAGCGACTGACTGCGATCGCCCCGACCAACAGAGAGGGCTTCCTTGGGCTTGGCAGGATTTCCCTTTTGCGCGGCAACAACAAAGAGGCGCTCAGTTACTTCAAGGAATCGGTCAGATTGTCTCCACAATCAGCACCCGCGCATTTCGAACTGGGCTCGACTTATCTTAACCTCGGAAATCTGAACGATGCTCTTAAGGAACTGACACTAGCCCACGATCTAGACCCTAGCCGTCCAGAAATTCAATATAGACTCTCACAGGCGCGTTCGCTCATAGAGTCATCGCGTCTTATGCCCGGCCAATCTTCGATAAAGTGGCCGATGAGGCGAAATTCGCCGCCCGGCGGGGCTCCAACGGTTCAAACGCCAGTGGTTGAAAAGGCAACAGGCGGATCGTCACAAAACGCGTCGCCATCGAGCGAAACGCCACCGGGCGCGACACCACCAGTCGCATCGGTTCCACCCGGGGCGAACGTCCCGGCTGAAACAGGCACGAAGAAGCCCGACTCGCAAACCGGCATTGGACCAATTATGCCGGTTAATATAGATCAAGTTTCAGAAGTCAGCCTTGTTTATCGCCTTATAACCAGCGGTAGAGTTGATGAAACAATCGCTCAGGGTCTGGCGGCGCTGAAGAAGCAACCAGACAATGCCAGCCTGCGTTATCAGCTGGGATTGATGTACAAAGTCACAGGTGACATCGACAAAGCAATCGAGACTTTCGAAGAATCATTAAAGTATGAGCCGGACCATACCCAATCGCTCGCACAGCTAACAGCGCTCTTCATCTCTCGCCATGATATGGAGAAAGCTAAGGACGCCGCAACCAGATGGGTAGAGGCAGACCCGGACAATCCAAATGCGCAATTCAGCCTGGGATGGGTGTATATCGTCGAGCGAAATTTCACTGACGCACTGCCTCACTTAAAAACAGCAGCACAGCTTGATCCGCGCAACACAGATCTTTTAAACCATCTGGGTCTTGTCTTGAGAGAGATGGGAAACGATCGAGAGGCTGCCACATATTTTGAACGAGCAATCGCACTCACCCCGACTAGTCCGGCTCCCAGACTGAATATGGCGATGATTCGCTTATACGACCAGCGCAATGACGAGGCACGCGCGCTCATCGAGCCTCTTCTGGAAGCCACCACAGTGACACCACAGATTCGTTCCGTCGAGGCGCTGATCGACGCTCGGGTAGGGCATCTTGATGAAGCCGAACAGAAAGCGACTGAAGCCTTGAAGACTTCACCTGCAAACCCAATAGCGTCACTGGCGATCGCACTGGTATCGATGGAGAACGGCAAGCTAGATGAAGCGGAAACTATCCTTCAAGCTTCTCTCACGGCTCATCCAAAAAATGCGCTCGTGATGCACGGTCTTGCTGAGCTTTATTTAGCAGAGGGAAAAATTGATAAGGCGGTGGACTTAGCGAAGAAGGCGCACGAAAAATCGCCCGCAAAATACCTGATTGCAAAGACATTAGCGCTGGCTCTTGCTCGCTCGAATAATACGGTGGTCGCGCTTGATACGCTTAAACAGATGCGTGACCTCGCAGACGATCCTGACAAATTATTTTTGCTTGAAGCAGACATTCTGGAAGTGGCCAGCGACCGCGAAAGCGCTCTTCAACACTATCTTGAGGGTCTGGCTAAATCTCCGGACAACAATGAGTTGGCGTTGCGAGTAGCGCATCTCTATTTCATCGACCGCAAATTCAAGAACGCGCAGACTATGGTCGAAGGAATTTTGAGCCGCACTCCGGACAACTATCAAGCCAGGCTGCTCTATGCTTCGATACTGTACGAGCTCAAAGACTACAAAGGTAGTTTGAAACAAGCACAACAGATTCCTAACGACGACGATTTGACCTACGAGACCAACTGCGTTTCGGCAAGAAGCAGTTTCAGACTGAAACGATACGATGAAGCCGCTCAGCTGTTTAAATCGGCGAGAAACAAACAGCAACTAACCAGAGACGACCTCCTGATGCTGGCGCGAGCGCTGCGGGAGAGCGGCAAAGCTGACGAAGCCAACGAGATTCTGGCACAGGTCAAACAAGGGAAGTTTCAAGCTAGAGAATTGAAAGCGGAAATACGCCGCCTGGGGCGAGCCCAGTGAGCAGACGCCAGCATTAATCCTGCGTGCTTATTAAATTAACTGTTGTTATACTGATACAGGATTTTCTTACTAAGCGTTTCTATCTCAAATGAACTCAGCCAGCGGTCGAAAGAAAAACGAATTTCCTTACGTCCTGCGTGATCGTTGGGAAGTTGTACACAGGCTGGGTCAGGGCGGTATGGGCACCGTCTACATGGCACGAGACTTGAACCTGTCGACGCTAAGCGAGAAGAAAAAGGCGGCCGTCGTCAAAGAGTTACGCGATGACTTCATCCGCGGCGAGGATAAAGAGAAGGCAAAAGAGTTTTTCATGCGCGAAGTGCATGTACTTGCCGACCTCGACCATCCTAATATCGTGCGCGTCCTTGACCAGTTCAGCGTCAGGGACCAACTCACCGGCGAAGAAAAGTATTACCTGGTCATGGAATATGTGCAGGGACAAAACCTGCACGAGATGATCACCAAGAGACAAGAGCCCTTCGACGAAGAACTGGTTATCGATTGGGCAGTGCAGGTTTGCGATGTGCTCACCTATTTGCACACCCACAATCCACCGGTGATCTATCGAGACTTGAAGCCGAGCAACATCATGATTAATACCCACGATCAGGTAAAGCTCGTGGATTTCGGTATTGCGCGCCCGTTCGAGGATAGTGAGGACAACACCCATGTCGTCTCGCAGGGCTATTCACCACCTGAGCAGTACTGGGGTGCCGCCGATCCACGCTCTGATGTATACGCACTCGGTGCCACTATCCATTTCTTATTGACCGGTCAGGACCCGCTGGCGCTAACTGTTTCAACACCGCAATCGATAAATCCGGAAGTATCCGATCACATTAACGAGATTGTGAAACGCGCCACGCATCAAGATGCCGAAGGGCGCTATCAATGCGCAGCGGACATGAAGGATGCGCTTCGATACCGCCCGGTCATCGAACAACCGGAGAAAGCGAAGACACTGTATGTGGTGCTGGCTTCAATAGCAGTAATAGGATTTTTTCTTGGTGGTCTGGTGATACTTGGAAAGTTGCAAGATCAGCAAGAGACGTCCACCAAAGAGGTTCGAACACTCGAAGAACAAAGATTAGAAGCAAAAGCCAAAGAGTTGAGCGAGCAAGAAGAAAAATTGAAGAACTTCAAAAGACTATTGCGTCAGGAGATGGAAAACGCGCAAAAGACCGGTCCTTCAACTGCACTGACGCCCCCTGCGCCGGGCGCCGCCTGGGAATTGACGGAAGAATCCATTTTGACCGACCCTGAAGGTCTCAAGTAGGCTTAACCACCCCTGGTGGCAAGGTAAATGACGTAAGAGCCGAAGAGTACGCGGTAAACGACAAAGCCCCAGGTAGAGTGCTTCTGCAGGAAGCGAATCAGCCATGCAATAGAGGCCCAGCTGACAAGCCAGGAAACTAAAAGACCACAAGCCAGGTTTACGACGTCGCTTTGTTGAAAGCCAATCTCTATCAGTTCCTTCAACTCCAGCAAGCCGCTTAAAACAATGGCGGGTATGCCAAGGAGAAAACTGAATCGAGCAGCATCAGCCCGGTTCAAACCCAACAACATAGCGACGGTGAGAGTGGAACCGCTGCGAGAACATCCGGGAATCAGCGCTAGCGCCTGCCCTAGTCCAACCAGCAAGCCTTCTTTGATGCCCATCTCGTTGAGCACTTTCTTCTGACTGCCGAATTTTTCAGCAACCAGCAACATCAGCCCCATAATGATTGATACTACACCGACCACCATCAACGAACGGATAGGACTGTCCGGACTTTCGAGAAGTTTTTTGATAGCCAATCCGATAACGCATATCGGAATGGTACCGATGATGATGCCAGCGGCTATTTTAAAATCTACCGACTCGAAGTTCTTGTCTTTTACAGCCTTGATGGAACCGGTGGCAATTTCTACAAGCTGCTTGAAAAAGTAAGTTATGACAGCCAGCACCGACCCCAGTTGCAAAACGGCTGAATATGCGGCTCCCGGATCGTGCCAGCCTAGAGCAGCAGGCACGACTCGCAGGTGAGCGCTTGAACTTATTGGCAAAAACTCCGTGAGCCCCTGCACCGTGCCTAATACCACAGCTTCTAACAGACTTACTTCGTTTGCCACTACCTACGGTTCCCTATTCAATATGCCAGCATCACAGTGTGACCTGATTCACAGCGGAATGCAACAGTTTCAACGCGCGTTAAAATGCAATCGTTTTTAATCAAAACGAAGATATCGATTCGATGTTCAGAAGCAGCATTTCGTTAATCGAAAAGGCGGGATGCCGACCGCTATTTTGTTTCTTCAGCATCCTCGACGACATAATCGCCTTCGGCAACAACACCGAATTCGTCCGAGGATTCGTTTAATTCCTGGTCGCCGAAAGAATCAGTCGCCGGCGTTTTCTTCACTTGTTTGATCCAGGAAGTCATACCTTCGCGACCAGCAGCGCCACCATGCTCTCGATCAAGCTCCGCGTCGCGCGGCTTGCCACCGATACGCACAAGAGCCTTATCGAGAATCGCTGACGATTCCTGAGATAGTGCAATAAATTCGAGAGCAAGAGTCGTTTTATTCGCGAGCCAATTGTGATCGACGCGCAATATTCGGGCTGTCAGAGTCACATCGCCTTCGCTGGTATGCAAAACCGCATTGATCTCTTTTCCGGATTCAACTTCCAGCTGATCGATACGCGTAGTCTCAATAGCTGAGCCCGATTTGCAAAGGTCGACGGTTCGAAACTCTTGCTTCTGGTGCCCATCAATATTCAGCGAAATCGTCACGGGCATCTCGACACTGACTCGCTGCGCGCGCCTTCTTTGAGACAATGGCTCGAGTTTCGGTGCGCTACAAACCAGGACGGTACGTCCCTTGGAGACTTGCGTTCCAAGCACATTGGCTGCCCACATGCCGTTGAAAGTTAGACGCGGCGAGTCGTTGACAAACCACACCCGCGTGCCTTTCGGCAAGATCTTGTTGGTTTCGCGACTTGTACGGACCTGTATAAGCAGCTGACTTCCGGTGCGATCAATAATCGTGGCGCGCCCAAATCCCATCTCTCCGGGACTCGTCTCCACCTTCACCTTCACGACCGTACCAGGCTGAAACATCGCTACATCCTTGCAATTAACGCTACGCCGCGGCGTCAGACCATTATGTCACTTCAGTCGCCGGAATTTGTGGCGTTCTCATTCTTAAGTCCAATTACGAGGTCATATGCCTCAGACTTACGCATGTCAAACTGTGCCACCAGTTCTGCCGTTATTTGCTTGGAAGAACAACCTTCATCCAGCCTATCGGTCGCAAACGCCCTTACGGTCTCAAGGTTAAAACCGCATGCGCTTTTCGGTTCCGCTCCTTCGATAACCAGGGTGAATTCGCCCTTCAAATGTTCGTCAGACAAGCGATCTTCGAGCTCGCCGAGCCGAACTCGAATGTATTCTTCGAACTTCTTGGTCAACTCTCTGGCAAGACAAACCCGCCTGTCACCAAGCACCTCATGCATAATTCGAACCGTCTTCTTCAAACCGTGCGGTGAAACGTAAAACACAAGGGTTCTTTCTTCGTCGATCAGCGAATTCAGTTTTTCCCTGATCAATGAATCTTTGTCAGGAAGGAAACCTTCAAACACAAAGCGTTCACAAGACAATCCGCTTCCGACCAGCGCCTGAACGAACGCAGTCGGTCCGGGAATGGCAATGACATCCATGCCAAGTTCTATAGCCAGGGAAACCATTCGCTGTCCGGGGTCGGATATCAAGGGAGTCCCGGCGTCCGAAATCAGCGCGACTTTCTGCTGCTCGCGGCTCGCCGCCAAAAGCACGTCCCGGCGCGCCTCTTCGTTGAATTTATGGCAACTCACCATACGCTTGTTAATCCCAAGATGATTGAGCAGCTTGATTGTTACTCGTGTGTCCTCAACCAATAGAAAATCGGCCTCGGAAATGATCCTTTTAGTACGCTCCGAAATATCTTCGAGATTACCTATCGGAGTCGAAATTATGAACAGGGCTGCTGACAACACTTCACCTTTTGAACAGTTCTGTCAAACTCTAGCGGTTTCAAGCCTGTTGGGGCTTTTGCCATTTGTGCATGTAGAAAATAGCAGAAAAATAGCGGTCTTATATCGAGTTATGCACATGAGTTTTCTACAGGTTTTTGACAGATGTAGATATTTAATCTTACAGCTTAAGTGCTGCACCTTGTCGCTAGAGAGATATCGTGTGAGAGCCCACTCGTGGTGGTTTCAGCAACTCGCGTTTCTACTAAATGTAGAGTATCGTATCGGAAGATATCCATGGTTTCAGCGCGCTCAAACAGAAAGCTAGTCACCTTTGCCGCCGTTTTCTACAGACTCTCGAACCTTCAAAGCTTATCGGCTCGCGATCGCCTCGAACATACTCCGTAACAATGAACATCTAAACGCATTGCTAGCGGATATCGAATCGCAACAGCATATCATCGAGCTTTGCAACGCATATGCAATGCGATTGCTTTTGGTATGGCTTGGCACCAAATATGGTTGCTCGATATTTACGTCGTCTATAAAAAGCGATAAACCACATGCGGTGCATGAGTCTGAGAGATTTTTTCTTTCCTGGGACATATACCCCTTCCAGGAAAGTGTGCGGTTGGCTAATGAACGCGAGCTGTTTGAAACTGCAAATACCTTTCTGGATGAGGCTTTTGAGCCACGGCTGGAACTCGCCGGCGCTCTCCACGAGCATATGACAAGTCAGGAATTTGAAGTGGAACTTACTAAATCCGACGGCGAACAACAAGCCCATTTGCATATACGAAACGCCACCGATGGCAAATACGGACGGCGCAAAAAAGGGCAATTCTATACGCCACCATGGGTAGTGGACTATTGCCTGGAGAAGAGTTTGAGCCCAGACTTAAACCGTCTAATGAAAGCGCTCCAACAGCGAAAAGATATATCGAACAAAAGCGCGCCAGTTACCGAATTCACTATCATCGATCCGTCTTGCGGAACCGGAAACTTTCTTCTTGGCATTCTTCGCTTCTTAAATCAACGCGGAGCTAGCGCGAACGAACTCGTCTCCGCGGCGACGAATTCTATATATGGACGGGATCTCGACGGCAAAGCGGTTTCAATCGCAATCTGGTCAGTGCTTTTATATTTGAACGAAGTCGCTCACAGCGCAGATTTCCCACTTGCGGTCGAGTCAATTCTTTCCAGACTATCCAAAAATATTCGTGTCACTGACGCCGTCTTAGATTCGTTCGCTTTGCGTTGTTCACAAGAGTCAAATTCACAGGATAAAAACTCAATCGGGAAGGTTTCTGACGAGCGTATCTCGGAAGATCAAACTTCAGGCGAACGGATCTCAAGCGACGGTTTTAACCCACGAGAGGACGAAACCGGTTTCGATCTGGTCATTACGAACCCGCCATATATCAGCTTTGGAAGCCGTAATCAAGAGCGCATTCTCGATTCGACAGCTTCGTTTCTTCGACACTTTTTCAGCGCATCGGCCGAGTACAAAATCAGACTCAACTCGATTTTCCAGGAAGTCGCACTCAACTACGCAAAAGATGGTGCCAAGATTTGCCTCTTCATTCCAAACAGTTTTCTCACAGGCAAGGGCTACGCGAAACTCAGGAAAGCTCTGCTGAAGCGCACCCGCATTCTCAGTTTCACTGAACTCCGCGAAGACACCATGAAAAACGCTGTCGTGGGTAGATGGTGCGTTGCCGTTTATCAGAAAAAGGAGAAAGCGCTCGCCATTTCGTCCGGAAGTCTGGAAAGAGGACAGCCTCAACCGCAAGCGGTCTCAGGCATTGATGACCAACTGAACTACCCCGTCGAACTCGTGACATTCTCAAAACAAAACAAAATGGATCGTTATGAGATCCAGGCATCGCATCTGGTGACAAATGATCACAGCCGCTTTCGGCTGGTCTTCGGGAAGCTTGATGAAGAACTGGCTTTAAAGATGGAACAACTTCCGATGCTTTCATCTGTCGCGCGTGGTCACACCGGCATTCGAGCAAGAAACGGTCAAAAAAGTATTCTTGCCGAAAACAGGGAAACGAATCTGTTTAAAAAAGGAATTCGCTCCGGTGGGCGCGTAAAGCCATTCTCCGTGGCGTGGGATGGAACATGGATGAAGATCGATCCGAAACTTTTGTTCAGCGGCGGCTTCGATGACAGAGTCGTTGAAAATCCGAAATTGATGGTGCGGCAAACAGGCGATCGGATTGTCGCGGCCTATGATGAAACCGGGCTCTATCACTTAAACAATGTGCACAGCTTCTCATGCCAACTTGCGACCTCGCAAAGAAAAATTGATTTGCATCTTCTGCTTGCCTTGATGAATTCAAATTTTTGGCACTATCTCTATCGAATGAAAACCCGAGAAGATGGCCGGGCATTAGCACAGATCGATATAGAAACAGTGGAAACAATGCCATTACCCACATGCGAAGATTCGCTATCCATGAGCATCGCAAGCCTGTGCAAAAAACTTTGTCACGCGACAAGCGAAAATACTTCTCACGAAGAGATTGAAAAAGTAAACGCTGAAATCAACCAGCTAATCTACTCCGCTTACAAACTCTCACACAAAGAAGTCGATCATGTGGAGAGCAGTTTAGGATTACGATACAATAGCCCGTTATTGAAAACTGGCGCTGGCTAACCACTACGAGGAATTCATGCGCAATCGGAACTTTCGCCTCCATTTGTTTTGCTTGTTTCTTTCACAAGCGGTTCTTGCCTCGTTCGTGATGAACCTCGCAGCGTCAGCGCAATCCGCGCACAGTCCGTTGAACACGAGCGACGCGCCCGAAGCACCACACACGACTATCAAGCAGTCTGTTTCCGCAGCTAAAGCGGCTTTGAATCCAGTCAACGCTGCGAAGAAGGCAAAACAAGCCCTGAGCTCAACGAATAGCGCAGCGAAAGCTGCCAAAGAAAAGCTTACAAAAACTCTGGCTCCGCCGGAACCGACCAACACGGTTCGAGACAAATGGGCATTCCTGGTCGGCTTGGAAGCATTCAATGATGACACAGTGAAGCCGGTAAAAAACGCTCAGCAGAATGCCGTTTTGATCTCCAGCTTTCTGGCGAGTCCGGACCTCGGCAAGTTTGGACCGTCTCGCGTTGTCGTGGTCACCAACAACAAGGCGACAAAAAACAATGTCACCAAAGCTCTTGGCGACACATGGCTTTTGAAAAATGCTCTGCCCAACGACTTGATCGTGCTCTATTTCTGCACAAGAGCGCAGTGGAAGTCCGACGGCAGCGACCTGCTGCTCTATATGTTCGACACACCGAGCTCGCAACCGGAACTCGCCGCGATTCCACTTAAGGCGACTCTTACAAATTTACAGAAACGCACCCAATCCAAGCATATTCTCTGCCTTCTCGACCTTGGTCCAGTCGTCCGAACCGATGACACCGCGGAAGAAACAGCCACGAACGATGACTCTGCCGCTACAGCTGCCGGAATGTCACTTGAAAAAATTGCCCAGGAGTCCGGAACGACAATTCTTGCGTCCAACGTGATCGGTGGAAAGACTTACCCGTCCTCGACCAAAGCATGCTCAGCGTTTGTGGAAAACCTGCTGGAAGGGCTGGCAACATCAAAAGGCGAGATTGAATTCGAGCAAGTCGCGCAATACGTCGTCAAAATGGTCAAAGACAAAGTCGCTCAAGACTTCAGGAAGGAGCAAACACCGGTTTTTGCACCGTCGGAAACCGGTGCGCCTATGCTGAAAACAGTAGTTGCGACAGCAGTTAAAAGTTCCACGCCCGAGAAACACGCGAAGTTCGGCCACCCTCCGGAGCGCGCTCCGGACGACTCTCATCACGTGGTAAACATTCCAGCACCGAAGATTACAACTAAAACGAAAGTCGAAGATGACGACGATGACATCGATTACTCCAAGTTTGGACCAGTAGATTATGGTCCATACATGTCGAAAATGAAGCGGGATATTCAGTCGAAGTGGATTCCCCCCAAAGGTTTCAAAGACCAAAAGGTGGTCGCGGTTTTCACCATCATGAAAGACGGCTCGATTACCAATGCCTCGATCGCTGACGGCAGCGGGGTCGCCCAGATTGATGAATCGGCGATGGCTGCTCTGAAATCAGCGTCCCCTTTGGACCCTTTGCCGACGGGCGCGCCGCCCTACGTACAAATGCGGTATGTTTTCGAATGGAAAGTGACGAAAAACTAGCCCGGACTGCACGCTAGCGCCCACGGCGCGCATGTGTGAGGACAGCCTCTATAGATCTAATGGTTAGTTGATAAGTCAGGAAGAACAGAAAAGGCTTATGTGTGATTCATCTTGGACTACGTATTATCCGCATTGACGCTGCCGGCACTAGGGCGTAAGCTCGTATATGAGGCAGTACTGTGGGCACCTATGGCGCTCTAGGCAATTAAACCACCACCCTTATCGATACCCATGGAAGTAGTTGGCGAATACGTGGGTTTAAGAAATCAGGAGTTCTAAATGAGTAAATTCGAATCCGGCGACAGCAGTAAATCGGACTCCGGAAAATCAGCAGATAACAATCCGCTGGGCATGGAAGCGTTCGAAAAGCCGAAAACGACAGAACAACCGCAACAGAAGGCTGAGCAAAAGCCAGCCAAATCTATGGACACGACCGCCTTTGCTCAAAAGGCTGATGCATCCGGCGAAACCAGCGAAGAGCAAGAAAATAAGTCGGAACAAACCGAACTATTCGAGCAAAAGGAAATCGACAACAATAATCAGACGATCAAGGCTCTGCCGACGGCAACGACCACCAGCATAGCCAACAAAATCACGGCGCTCAGCACCCCTGACGGTAGAGCAGCTGTGAGAGATGGCGTCGTCACCGCCTACAACGATATGTCGGAACTGCCCAAGATGGCGGCAAAAATGCTGCATCCAGGCAATCCGAACCCGCCGATTGATCCGATCTCGGTAGCCGCCAGCTCATCATGGGCGACACACACCAAGACGATCGAGGCTATCGTTTAAACAGACTCTCAAGTCTGGAACATCCAGAAGACGAGAAGCAAAAGTTATAAAATCCCGCTCATCATCGAGCGGGATTTTTCTTTACTACCTTGTTTTGCCCACCCTTCCAAATTCCAGGAGCACGACGCTCGCAGTTCCAAACGCGTGAAGAAGTCCCGAAGCGCTGCGTGGGCAGCTCCTGCCGCCGCACGGTTCGCCTCATATTGCCGTGGAGTGATGACCTCAGATGGCGCCAACTGTTTTCAAGAACAAGAAGTCCGGATTGTGAAGGAAGTAAACAGAGAAAGCCGCGCTTGCCTTTGCAGACGTGTCACGAATGCTAAAATACCTGTTCGTTATATGTCCACCGGGGCGGAGCCTAGTCGTGCCTAATATTAAGTCTGCTATCAAAAGAGTCAAAACCGCTGAACGCAATCGTCTTCGCAATCGTGCGTGGAAGTCACAAGTGCGCACAGAGCAAACCAAACTCGAAGCAACCCTGAAATCTGCAAATGTCCAGAGCGTAGACGGCGATCTGTCGAACGTATATGCGATCATCGACAAAGCAGTATCCAAAGGTGTAATTCATAAGAATACTGCCGCTCGCAAAAAGTCGCGCCTGGCGCTGAAAGCGGACGCTCTGAAAAAGAGCGGAAAGTAAGCGATAGTTTCGTTGAGCATACGCAAGTTTCCAGTTATATTTTACGGAAGCTAGTCTGAGACTGGCTTCCGTTGACAACTATAAACGCTCTAACGAGCGATCTTGTGAGGCAAATTTGGAAATCAACGTGTCGTCGCTTCCCAACAACTCTTTTACCAACACATCCCAAACCAATATAGAAGATATAGCCGCTCCAATTCATTTCGTCGGAATTGGTGGCATCGGGATGTCTGCTCTTGCGAGGCTCCTGCTGGCCAGAGGGAAGCAGGTCTCCGGCTCCGACAAAAAGGGCTCAGAGATAACTGAAGAACTGCAGCAGCTTGGCGCTGATGTGCACATCGGTCACTCAGTAGCCAACTTTGCCAATGTCGGATGCGTGGTCGTTTCCACCGCTATAACCGCGGACAATCCGGAGCTCGTCAAAGCTCGAGAATTGAACGTTCCTGTAATACACAGATCAGACATGCTTTCCGAATTGACGAAAGGCAAAAGATTGATCGGTGTTTCAGGCACACACGGCAAGACGACGACGACAGGAATGATCGCTCAGACATTGATAGACGGCGGTCTGGACCCGTCGGTTGTTGTCGGTGGAGTATTCCCCAAGATCAACTCGAATGCCCGTCACGGAGACAGCGACATCTTCGTCGCCGAAATAGACGAGAGCGACGGCACCCAAACCAAAGTCGAATCCTACATATCCATCATCACCAATCTTGAAACCGACCACCTGGAAAATTACCCTGGTGGCATCGACGATATCATTGCGGCGATGAAGAAATTCGTATTGAAGACATCAAAAATGCTCGTCCTGTGCGGCGACGACAAACATTGCCTGGCTCTAAAAGCAGATCTTGCCAAAAGCAGCCAGTTGCCTGTTGTCACCTACGGCAAGCGCGATCCGAAAAACCCATTCGATTTCTCATTCGAAGACGTTGGTCCTTTCGGAATGAAAGTCTATGGAGGCGACACTCTTCTTGGGGAGATGAAACTTAGCGTCCCTGGTGCGCACAACAAATACAACGCGCTAGCCACTCTGGCTGTCGGTCTCGATCTCGGCATGAATTTCAAATCAATCGCCGATTCGATCAAAACATTCACAGGCGTCAACCGCCGTTTTCAAATTCTCGGCGAAGTGAACAACATTCTAGTCGTCGACGACTACGCGCATCATCCCACCGAAGTTGACGCGACATGCAAGGGAGCCAAAGACTACATCGCTGAACATCGCGCCGGGAGCAACGGTCACCGAGGTCGTCTTGTAATCTTGTTCCAACCGCACCAACCAGGCCGATTGAAAAATCATTGGGAAGAATTTTTGAAATCATTTGCGGACGCCGATGTAGTTTTTATATCCGATATATACATCGCGCGCGGCAAAGAGATCGAGGGAGTAACATCCAAAGTATTCGTCGAGAGTATGCAACACGCAAACGCACAGTACATGCCGGGTTCTGTTAGCGAGCTGGCATCGAAGGTGGTACCATACTTGCAACCAAACGATTTGATCATGACCGTCGGTGCAGGTGACATTACCAGTGTTGGACCCCAAATTCTCGACCTTCTCAAGCAAAGCAGCTAGAGCCATGGATGACGCTTTCAATGCGCCACTGGCTAAACACACTACCTTAAAAATTGGTGGCAACGCCAATCGGCTCTGTCATCCTAATACGGTCGACGAGCTTGTTGAACTCGTAAGCGATTTGAACGCAAAGGGCGAGCCCTGGTTCATTCTGGGCGGCGGTTCCAATTTGCTCGTATCGTCGGAAGGCTTCAAGGGCACGGTTGTCAGAACTACCAATCTTACTGAGATTAAGACTCCGGAACCCGGAATCATCGAAGCCGCAGCCGGAGTGCGTCTACCTCACATCGCCAAGAAGGCGGCCAACCTCGGTTTGTCCGGCATGGAATTTGCAGTTGGCATTCCTGGCACCATCGGTGGAGGCGTCATTATGAATGCAGGTGCTCACGGCAGCTGCATGGCAAATATCCTGTTAAGCGCAAAAGTCCTTGATACCACCACTGGTGAACTCATGGAGATAGCAGCTGAGGATCTGGACTTCACCTACAGAAGATGCAAACTCGATCCTTTGAAGCACGTTGTCGTTTCTGCCGTATTTAAAATGGAACAGGGTTCAGCTGCGGATATCGAGAAGAAGACGAAGGAAAACGAAGACTACCGCTGGCGCACGCAACCTATCGGTTTTCCAAACGCAGGCAGTACATTCAAAAATCCGGAACCGACAAAAACCGCGGGCTTCTTGCTGGACAAATCCGGCGCGAAGGAACTGAAAGAGGGTGGCGCAGCCGTGTCCTCTCTACACGCGAATTTTGTTGTAAACCTGGGCGGTGCCACCTCACACGATGTCACCACCCTGCTGAAGAGAATGCAGGATTGCGTCGAAAAAGAATTCGAAATTCACTTGCAACCGGAATGGAAGAAACTCGGCAAGTTTACTGACTCAGAACTCGAAGTCTGGAAGAGCTAAGGCCTTTCGGCTTGGTCGTTAGCGAAACGACGGCGGCGTTTTCACGTATCCGAACACAGCTTTTCGCGTAGGATCCTGGCTGTTTGTCACAGCCATTTGCGTTCCATAATCAAAATGCCACCATTCATATGGATAGTTGACGAAACCGTTATCTACCATCGCCCAGTACAGAAGACGCCGATTGCGTCTTGCTTCAACCACGCTGGCGCCGTCGTTGCCGGTCAGTTTTCGCTCGAAATAATCAGTATGAGATAAGTCCGTCACATCATCGAACACACTTCCGAAGAATAATTCTTGCTTCGATTCAAGCGAACGCAACGATAAGTCGATAGCACCACCGGTGCTATGGGTAGGCCACGTTTTGAAATTGGCCTCGTCAAATCCGCGCGGGTCGGAGCAGTAGAAACCCGCGTAGTGGGCGCATTCTTCATCCGAAGGATTGCCGAGGACTCTACGAGCCTGCGCAACAAAGTCATCCCAAATCTCAACCTGCAAGGCAATCGGACGATAGCCGTCAAGGAGATAAACTTCCACGTTAAACGTCGATAGCGTTTCATTCACTCGAACCAGTCTTTCGATAACTGATTTGCGAAGGTGAACGCTTTTCGAGGCTGAATTGAAGCTCTTGTAATAAGGGGCGTTTAAACGATCGGTGCGCGCATAGATACTCTCAGAAGCAAGACCGAAGTCAGACACAGGAACCACTGGATCTTCAGAAGGTTGAGAACCGGTTTCTATCGGCACGTCGTGATAATCGTGCGCGGAGGCAGCACCGTCCAAACGCAGAGGAATCGGACGTTCGCGAAGATCGGAATCCGTTTTGAACTCATTCATCAAAAATGACCTTTCGTATACGCAGTGAGGATATCACAAGATGTCCAAAGCAATTAAGACACCTTCAAACTCCGGCTTTAATCAAGGTTAAGCGAGCGTTGACTGAAGTTGTTTTTAGGTAAGAATGGGTGAGAAAATCAGTTGAGATGCTGACCTCAAGCGGGAATTTCGCCATAATATGAGTTGCTAGAGCCGCATCGCGACCAGGGTTTTATGGTAGGTACACTGACGAATAAGACGTTGAACAGCCAGTTTCTCAACACCGCACGAATTGGCGATACCGGGCATCCGATATTGATCATGCACGGTTGGGGACAGTCGCTTGAAGGCATGCGACCGCTCGGAGAGCTGATCGGCAAATCGCAGCAGGTTCATCTTATTGACTTGCCGGGTTTCGGCAAGTCGCCTAAACCAAGCGAAGACTGGGATTCCATCGGATACTCCGAGCGTATATATCAGTACATGCAAGATAATGGACTGGAGCGCGTCGATGTTCTCGGTCACTCATTCGGCGGAAAAGTGGCTACCCGCCTGGCAGCACGCCATCCTGAAGCGGTTCGCGGTTTGATTCTAATGGACGCGAGCGGTTTGAAGCGCGTCGTGACCGGAAAGAAAAAACTGCGCGGCGACTTGCTTAGAACACTGTCAAAACTTCTCAAGTGGTCGGACAAGACATTAAAAACGACGTTTTTCGAAAGCTGGTTTGTGCCCAAATTCGGTTCGCGCGACTACAAAAACGCCGGTCAACTTCGCAACATACTGGTCAAAACCGTCAACGAAGACGTTACGCCCGATGCGGAAAAAATTACAAGCTCTGCTCTGATAATCTGGGGTGAGTTAGACGATGAAACCCCGGTCGAGATGGGCGAAAGGTTCAATAGACTTATCAAAAACTCGCAACTGATTGTTCTACCGCGCAAAGATCACTTCCCGTATCTCAACGACGGTGTGCAGCTCTGCGCCCGCTACATTCTGGATTTCTTGAATAAGTTGCCCGCAGCGGAGACAAAATAAATGGTTGAGATCGCGCTCTTCGTTGTTGGAGCCTTCGTAAACCTCTTCTTTTACTATCGGCGCGGGCTGCGTTACCTCAGCTATTTCCAGCAGGAAGACTACACCGGTAAGCGCTTCATCAAGTGGCTTTTCGAGAAGAAGGCTTTCGATCGCAGAGGTTCAATTCCCTGCGTAATCATGCTGCTGGTTGCGATTCTAGCTAAAGACGTCTCTGCAGTTGTTCTCGGACTCTCCGTCGTGGCGCTGATTGCCATCGTTGCAATCGCTTTGAAGGAAGAAGATCCCAGGACTACCGGCAAAATCAAGTTAAACATGACCGCTCGCGCTAAGCGGATTTTCAAGCTAGCCTCCGCACTTTATGTGGTGGCACTGGCGGCAGCAAGCGCGCTCTGGTACCACTTCGTTCTTCCACAAGGTCCAGGCATGGTCCTGCTTGCCTTTTGGGTCAATCAAATCCTGCTCATCCGCTCGCAACCACTGTTCCTGGTCGCGGCAAACTCAATGCTTCAGCCGTACGAGACTGGTCTGCAAGAAGGTTTCGCAAATGAAGCGCGCGCCCTTCTCAAAAAATATAACCCGACCGTAATTGGTATCACGGGCAGTTACGGAAAAACCAGCACTAAAATTATCCTTCGTGAAATTCTCAGCTCCGTAGCGCCAACCTTCGTGCCTCCCGGCAGCATCAACAGCTACATGGGCGTGACTCGCGAAATCCGAGAGAAGCTTCAACCGATTCATAAGTATGCGGTCATAGAGATGGGCGCATATTACATCGGCTCGATTCGGCGCATGTGCACGTTGACGCCGCCGAGTGCCGCGATCATCACCGCCATCGGTATCATGCACTTAGAACGATTCGGCGGGCAAGACTCTGTGTTGAAAGCCAAGTCAGAACTCGCCCAGGCGGTTCCCGAGGACGGTATTCTGGTGGTAAACGGCGACGACATCAACTGCCGCAGAATAGCTAAAGAGAACCCGAAGAAAACGGTCCTGCATTATGGCTGGGACGAAAGCAACGGTCCGCTCGACGCCATAATCTACGACGTCACGGCAAATGATAAAGGCTCGAATTTCAAAATTCGCTACAAGGGCGAAGTATACGAAGGCTTTACGCAACTCCTTGGGAAACCGCTTCTATCGAATGCTCTTGCATCTTTCACACTGGCCTGCGCCCTCGGCATAGCACCACAGACGGTGATATCCGCCATGAGAAATGTGCGGACTGAGAAAAACCGTTTAGAGCCGGTCAAGGTTCCGATCAGCACTCTCAAGGTCAAGGAAAACGGCAATGGCGTAGCGCCTTCGCCTGGTGAGGTATTGCGTTTGAACGACGCGTACAACTCCAATCCAATAGGTTTCGCAGCGGCACTGGACGTTCTTGGACAAGTGTCGGGCGGTCGAAAAATTCTTGTAACTCCAGGCATGATCGAGCTGGGAGACAGACAAGAGATGGAAAACAAAAAGGCCGCTGAAAAGGCCGCCGGAGTTTGTGACCTCGTGCTAGTCGTCGGGGACACGAATCGGAAGGCACTGACAGATGGTCTGATAGCTGGCGGTCTCGATACACAGAAGTGCCAGAACTTCGATGACATGCATACGGCCTTGACGTATCTGTCGACTTTCTGCCAGGACGGTGATGTGGTTTTGATTGAAAACGACCTGGGCGATCTCTACGAGGGACCGGTCACGTTCTAATGAGAACGTGATGACAAGCGGTTTTACGGCTCACAATGAAAGGACAGAACGATGACCAACGGTAACATGGGCAAAAAGACAGTAGCTGTAATGTTCGGCGGGCGCTCAACAGAACACGAAATCTCAATCATCACCGCACTACAAGTCATCGAAGCCATGGACGTGGTCAAATATCGCGCCATCCCTGTCTACATCGCACCTTCAGGGAAGTGGTACACAGGCGATGCGCTTATGAAACGCGAGTTCTACAAGGGCATGCCCGGCACTTTGAGCGACGCTCAGGAAGTGACACTATTGCCGGTGCCAGGCGTCGGCGGTCTTACGGTGCTGGGTTCGAAGGCAGCAAAGAAAGGCGGCTTCTCGCTCTTCGGTGGCGGCGCAAAGAAAGACGACGCGGAAGAAGTAATTCCGGTCGATATCTGGTTCCCAAGTTTCCACGGCTCATTTGGCGAAGACGGCTGCATACAGGGTCTATTGGAACTGGCTGATGTGACCTACACAGGCAGCGACTTGCTATCATCAGCCATTTCGATGAGTAAATATCACTGCAAGAAGTTTCTGGAGAGCCACGGCATTCCAGTGCTGCCATCCGTGCTACTTTCACGCGACAGCATGGGCGCGGGCGCGGACCTCACCGCATTGCGTGACAAGGTTTTGTCCACACCAGGATTCGATAAGTTTCCGCTATTTATAAAACCGGCCAATTTAGGCTCAAGTATCGGTATCGCAAAAGCCACTGACAATGCTTCTCTCGACTCGGCGATGCTGCAAGCCTTCAAATACGACCATCAAATTCTCGTCGAGCCGTGTCTCGACAACAAGCTTGAAATCAACGTCTCCATCATGGACGACGTAGAGCCGAAAGTTTCTGTAGTCGAAATTCCCGTATCGCAAGCTGGCGAAGAGCTGACCTACGAGGACAAGTACATCAGATCCGGTGGCAAGAAAGGCGGTCAAATAGCTCAGGGAATGGCAGGATTGAGCCGCGTCATAGACCCAACCGATCTAGATCCTGTAATTAAAAACGGTGCGCAAGACCACACGAAAAACGCCTTCAGATATCTCGGCTGCGGCGGCGTTGCCCGCATCGATTTCATGCTCGATTTGAACACCAACAATCTCTACTTCAACGAAATCAACCCGCTGCCAGGTTCGCTGGCATATTACTTGTGGTCGAACTCGAAACCTTCGGTTCTCTTTACCGACCTGATTTCGACAATGATCGAACGAGCGATTTACAATAAACAGAAGAAAGCCGTCTTGGTCCGCGAGATAGGTTTTCACGCGCTGCTGAAATAAATTCCAGCTAGCAGCTTCACCTCTCCTGCTACCATTTTCACCTCTCCAGTTAGCGGTTTCGATTCTAAGTCACTGCTGAAGATACCCACCGGTTTGCGGCATCTTCCAATCGTCGGCGCCAATTTCGCGACCGGTCGGCGACATCGCCAGACTACGGACAACCGTATCAGTGGTGGGATTGGTGACGACTTCCAGACGCCAATAGATCGAAATTAGCTTCCCCGAAAAACTATACGGACCAGCTGGAAAGCGTAACTCGAAAGGAGTTTTTCTGTAACCGCCAGGTTTTTCAATGACAATCGAATCAACCATACCCGTGTCAGAATCACCTTTTCCAGTAGTCTTCCAGATCAAGCGAATCTCTATAGCCTTAACATCACGCTCGAATTGCCACTCGACAGTACCTCGCACTACCTCACCGGGCAGGTAATTATGCTTATTTTCATCAAGTGTGACTTCAATCATTGGGCACCTCCGGCGGTACCAGAATGATCGGATAACTGTCATTTGTGTCCGGCCAAAACGGCACAACACCCTCAACCTTCATCTCCCAGAAGATTGAATTCGAGCCAGCTTCGAACGTGTGCATCGCAAGAGCCGGAATATCGATCGAAGTCTTGCCCTCGCGGATCTTCTTCTGTTCCTCGGTGTACATGATGGAGACTTCGCCAAGCACAGAATCATCGGTATAGGTTGTCGTACCGCGCGTGTAACGTGTTCGTTCCTTACCGACCAGAGTGATCTGCATATTCGACATCTGACCTATGCCGCTAGTCGTCCAGCGAACTTGAAGCGCGCTACCTAACGGAATCACGCTAGATGGAACCGTGATACGCACTCTGGGTCCTATCGCCTTGAGCCAGTAGTACAGCGTCGGCACGACAGGCAATAAACCGACAAACGCGAGAATCATACCAAGAGACATATCCACTGAAAGCGCGTGCATGGTCCCGAAGATCCACATGGCACTAAATAAAGTTCCAAAGATCAGGAAACCTCCGACGCGCGGACGAGACTTGAGTACTACCCCCCAGGTTCCATCCTTCAACCTGACAGGATCAAGTTCTTGTCTCGCCTCCGTGAGGTTGCCACTTCCCGCATAGCCTGGAATTCCGGAGCGACGCTTGATACCGCCCACAGTGGCTGGAGAAACGGCGTTCCATGAAGCCTTGATCCCTCTCAAGGTTATCAGCGTAGCCGGGATAATTATAAACCAGCGGAACTCACCGAAATCCCATACCACCGCTAAAGTAATCCCTAAAAACACAAGCGGAAAGAGAACCGTAATCAGCCGCTGAACAGGGAAAAGGCGATCTCGCAGTTGGTCCCGCGGCAACGATTTCAGCTTGCTAAGCTCATCTTTATTCACCGACACACCTCGCTGCGAGGCAAGTCCGCAAAATAATCATAAAGGTCGCGCATACAATCCCTGATGTTTCCGCCGTGACGGGAAAACAATTGCTCGAGAAAACCGGCTGGCAGTCTAGCTTTATGCTCGGCATTCAACATCTGATCTATGAGGCTCTCGAACAAAGGAAAAGTGGTTTTGCACTCATGCAGAATTGGCCAGCGTCCCGGCTCATGCTCCACTATCACTATGCCTGCAGCGTCTCGACACTTAAATTGAAACGCAATCCAGACAAACCACGGCAAACGCTCCTTCCCGTCAAGCAGAACATAGACGCCTTTCGTGTTACTGTGCCAAAACGCGTGAGGAATCCAGGAATACGCCTGATTGACCAGTAGACGCATCACAGTGAAACCGCGTGATTGAAGATACTGCTCAAGGTCCTCTACTAATGTGGTCTTGCCATTCCCATGCTGTCCTACGATGGAAGCACGTGCACCGAGCGCGTGCAGTCTTTCCAAAAGCGCACCGCATGTGCCATCAAGGCGATAACGAAGCTCGGATACTCTCTCAGTGGAAAACGGATTTTCACGCGGTTTCATGAGAGACGACCTTTAACCTCTACCGGTTATCCATCGAACGAGCCGCTGCCAGACAGATACTTCATTATGATGAGACATCGTGTCTTTCAAACTTCTTGTAGTTGATAAGCTTTCCTTTGTTGCCACCTTCTCTCGTGCACTATGAGTAGTATCACCTTCTCCGGCGTCGTGATACTTCGGCATCCGTTGATTGGACTGCTTCTGCCTGCTGACGTTTTCAAATATCTTGGAAATCGAGCTTGGCACTTCATCGTCAGTGAATACTTGAGCCTCGGGACCGCGCTGTGACGGCAAGCTTTTAGACGCCGACTCCGCAGCCTTCAAACCAGTCCTCATAATCTTTTGACTGACGAACTGATCCTCGTGGTTCTCAGCGGGCGCATCAAACACTTCATCGGGAATTTCAAAATCAGGATGTATACTCTGATAGATTTTGTAGAGGGTGTGTCGCACAGCCCGCGCATTCGGAGGTCGCTCCGATGGACTGTGCGCCGTTAGCGAAGATATCAACGCATCAAAAGTCTCATTGATCTCCGCGCCTTGCTGACTTGGAACGCTTGTAATCAAAGGTCTGGGACGAACGCCGGTAACAAGGTGCGCAAGCGTCGCTCCCAGCGCATACAAATCGCTTCTGACCTCGGGTTTGCCGAAATACTGCTCCGGCGGAGAATAGCCGGCAGTGACAACACGAGTGGCGGTGGTGGACGGCATAAGCACACGAGCAATACCGAAGTCGATAAAAATAACCTGCCCCTCGGGCGTGAGCATGAGATTGCTCGGCTTCAAGTCGCGATAGATAATCGACGGCTTCTCAGGCGACTGATCTTCGTGCAGATATTCCAGAACTTCGCAAATCTGAATGCCGACTTTGACCGCGTCATCCTCGTTGAATGGACCGTAACTTTGAATCGTGGTCTCTAGATTATTGCCCGTGATGTAGTCCATCACCAGGAAGTAGCGTCCATCGTTGGTGACATGCCAGTCTCTAAACGGCACAATGCCTGCGTGATCGAGGTTGCGCAAAATTTCGACTTCACGAAGAAACAGCCTGCGAGCCTCCTCAAGCTCTTCTTCCGACCTGTTCGGATCGCTGCGCAACTGTTTAATTACACATCTGGCATTGTTATGAAGCTTTGCCTCGGCCAGGTAAACGGTTCCCATACCGCCCTCAGCAAGCGGTTGAAGCCACTCAAATTCACCGTAAAAATCGCGCTCGGCAGGCGTCACAAAAGGAACAACTCCAGGTCCGTAGTCCACAAACAACATACCCCGAACGGCCTGTCTCCCGGGCAATTGATGTAGAGGATCTTCTTATCAGCTTAATGTCTAGATCTAACTCTTATCCCTTATATGCAAGAGCGAAACCGAAAGCAGCCGCCCAGCGCTGTTTTCGAGATTTTTCAAAATAAACCAAATTACCAGACGTCCGTATGTTGACATACGCTTGTATGGTGTTTATGATGTTCGCATCTCCCCAATTGAACCAAATGTAATTCAAACCCAGAGGCGCTATCGCCAGGAGGTAAGACATGAGTCTCGCGACTATTTCAATTGTGGGAAACCTAGCGAAAGAGCCCGAACTATTCAATTTGAATAACGGGCAAAAGAAAACCACTTTAGTGCTAGCGGTAAACTCCTTCAAAACTGACAAGAACAAAAGAGAGAAGCGTACCGACTACTACAAAGTGGAGACCTGGGACCGGCTTGCAGACTTAGCCAACACCTATCTGCATAAAGGTAACCAGGTGACCGTATCGGGCAAATTCGTTATGGAAAAATGGGTCGACCGTGAAGGGAACAGCAGGATCACCCCTACAGTTCAAGCAAATCAACTTGCCTTTCCTCCGCGGCAAAGACCCTCCGATTCCGAGCCGAGAAGAAGCGAAGTAATTTCCCGTGATGCAAGCACGGGATCCGTACTCGACGCCGTGCCTTTGGAAGCTGGTATGGTGCAGGACGAGGTTCAGACCGCCCCTCGTCCTGCAGTCGAGAACTCTGATTCACACTACGATGAGCCTGGTAACTCTGAGGAAAGTGAAGAAGAGAATGCAGATGGAGAGTCGCAAGACGAACCTGATGATGACTCGGTAAATGCTATCGCAACTTTAGACGGCACTGTTGTTTCCGTTCCTCCCGACGATGATTCCGCAGCACTGTCTTATCAAAAGGCTTCCGAAATCAAAATGTCGGCGTAGTAATACTCCGACGAAGCTTTTCCACACACTGTGCGACTGAGAGTTGAGAGGGGAAAGATTCTGCCTCCTTTCCCCTTCTCTCCCTCTCCCTTACTCGTCAACCTGCATCAAAAAAGTAAATGACAAAGCGACCCAGGTCCGGGTCCACGCTCGATGTCCGCGCTTGTGCACGCGTGCAGTGCAATTCGTGAGAACGAGGTGGGATACCACCGTGGGTTTAGCTTTTTCTACTTAGAGAAGAGGCATCTGCCAGTTGCTCTCTGAAATGAGAAGGAGCAGAGCCGTAACCACATACGGTGTCGTTACAGCATCGTGCATTTGCATGAACCGGTCTGTAGATCGCATTTCAAAATGGCAAGGAGCCCAGAAAATTTATGTCAATAAATTCAGTTCTGAAACATGTCGATAGCCGGCCATTCTTTGATGTTATTCAGCACAGCTCTGATCGACTTCAATGTTGGTGGAAGCGGATTCACCTTACTGCCATCGGGCGAAGAGCCGCCGTTAAACATCAAGCAAAAATCAGTATTGTTAGGAAGGTGAACAATTTGAGTATGAACGCCCGGCTTGCCACCATTCTTGGTGAATGTCACACCTTGTGGTGTCATGCGCACAGAGTCCATTCCCAGACCAAAGTGACTGCCGCCAGGATCGCTTTGCATTGGCGGTGGAAGAGGCGCAATCATCTGCTCGAAAGAACTTTGAGAAATTCCCTGCATGCGACTTCCGTCAAGGGCAGTCAACAGCTTCACCATATCAACGGACGACGCCATCCAATTTCCAAAGTCGGGCATCAAAGGCACATTAAGTTGTCCTCCCGCAATCGCGTGCGGTGGATAGCCCACATAGCGGCTCGCCTGACCAGGGACCATGCCGCGCGATTCCGCACACATATCTTGAATGCCAATCGCACTGAGCTGCTCTTGCATGTACTGCGCGTAGGGCTGCTGAGCAGCGCACTCAATCACGTACTTGATCAAATTCCATTGACCGTTAGCGTACTTCGCTTGCGTACCCGGAGGATAGTCGAGTGGTGTCGCCAACAATACGCGCACCGCTTCACGATACGGAAGCCCTTGCGGAGCCAGCGCCTGCACTTCTCTACCAGCTTTAACGAATCCTGAATCGTCATTCCAGCCGCCGGAATGATGCAACAACTGACGCACCGTGATCTGCGCCACCAGTGGATCTGCCTGCATTCCGCGCACCAGATTTGGCCGACCGATGACTGTGTAAAAGGGTGTGTCCAGATCTAGCCGACCTTGATCGACAAGCCTCAAAACGCCAAACATCGAAACTGCTTTTGTGCAACTCGCAAGATTGAACAATGTAGCAGGCGTAACCGGTTCTTGCGTACGCAAATTTGCAACGCCAAACCCTTTTGCATAAACCAACTTCCCGTTGTGTGCCACCGCCAGCGATGCACCCGGGATGTAATACTGCTGTAGAGCACCGTTGACGATGTCGTCGAGCTGAGACAGATTTGCCGGTCTCTGCGAAACCACCGCGGGACCATCGTCAAAAACTGGTGGCGCAAACGAATCGTCGCCATCACCTCCAGAGTCCTGCCCGTGCGCAGCTAGCGGGAGGAGAAACGTGAGCGCTAAAAGTAAGAGTAGTTTTTGCATGCGTCTATTAAACCCAAATCTGCCGTACACGATATCATTTAGAGCTAGAACTTGATCAGGGAAACTAAGTATGGCGAAATTCGTTTTCAGCATGAACCAGTCGCTCGACGGCTACGTCGACCATACGGAATTCATGCCTAGCCCGCATCTTTTTCGCCACTTCGTTGAGAAAGTACGAGGTTTAACAGGAAGCGTTTATGGTAGCCGCATTTACGAGCTTATGCGCTACTGGGATGAGGAGCGTCCTGAATGGAACGACGACGAACGTGAATTCGCAGTAGTTTGGCGAAGGCAACCCAAATGGGTTGTATCGAATTCGCTTAAGTCAGTTGGTCCGAACGCGACTCTCATCTCAACTGACATGGAAACGGAACTCCGACGATTAAAGGAGGAACTCAAAGGCGAGATCGATGTCGCAGGTCCGGTGCTGGCACGCAGCTTAACCAATCTTGGTCTCATTGACGAGTATCGAATCTATCTCCACCCATACGTGCTGGGTAAAGGAAGTCCGTTCTTCGCGGGTCCACGTCCGCCACTCCGCCTCAAGGCGAGTGAACAAGTAGACGAGAATGTTATGAAACTAACATATGAGCCGATTTGACGCGTTCAATCTCGGAGCATAATTCTATTCAACCTAAGCAAAAAGTGGAGTCTGAATTCTGACTATCGACTCAAGCCGAAAACAGTTCCAGCCGTTGCGCAAAACACCGCCGCGATTACCGCCCATTGCCAGAGCGGTCTGGCTGCCCTGAGCTTCCATGTCGGTGCATTCTTGAGAATGGCATCTCGACACATCAATGGAATTACAAGAATAGCAACAATCGCCACAATAACTGGGCTGCCAAAAATCCGCCATGCTAGCTCTTCCAGGCGATTCTTGCTGCCGCTTATTGTCGAACTCAGAGCTACATAGGCGGACGCGATGCCCCAGGCCATCAGAAGACCTTCAAACAGCTGTGTATACATGGAAGTTTCTCGGTTAGATGCGCCATGCTCGACGCGTTTTAACTATCTTAGCCTCAACACTTGAGAACCCTCGAATTCCTTAATACCGAATTTGGTATTACAGGGTCAGTCCCTTACTCGACCTCTGTTGAAAGCATCTACGATATCCAGAAGCCGCTTCGGTGGCGAAATCGTGATTAATCGCTGCGACACATCAGTTTTGAAACGGTCACGAGGATTCCAGGTTGCGTCACCAAGTATTGTCTGGAATTTATTTTGAACCTGAATTTGGACCCCCTAGTAACCATGTTGTGTCGAGTGATGCGAACGTGGCCAGTTGCTTCAACTATCCGCGTTTTCTTATCGAAGGCAATTGTGTCCGCTTCGATTTTCGCACCCTGACCCGCGACCTGACCTTGAGCGTTTCCGAATGCGACCAAAATCTTTCCGTGCTCCTTGCGTTCTGTGCGATCAGCAGTGATCTCGAATAGTCGTTCTGACGCACTTTTGGCACATGCATGTTCGAAACAGAAACAGGTGAGGAGGAGCAATATGAGCAGATTCACGGAGTACTTCACGAACCACCTCGCAACACGAAGAATGTACGCATTTTACCTCGAATGCGTGACGGTCAGGACGATAGTGGACGTCGGAAGTCGACACTCACCTTCGATTGGGTTCGGACGGAGATGTTCCGCAATCGTCTGACACTGATCTAGGTGGTCGCCGTAAACATCGCAGCGCTTTCCTAAGTCTCGATTCTACGGAATGATAGCCCATCCGTCTTTCTATCTCCTCAGCGGTGAGCCTTCGACCGAACCTGTGGTGGAGAATGTCTCGATCAAAAGGTCGGACGAGTTCAGTAATCCTGTCAATCTCCGCTTGGTCTCCGTTCTGACAATAGGTTGCCAAATCCGACGGATCGATAGTTTCCACGCCCAACTCATCCAGTCCCTTGAGTATGGCATCATCAAGGTCTTCGCTCACCTTTGCATAGAAAGATCTCTGCTTCTTACCGGCAGAAAAGGTATATTTTTGAACAGCCTCCACGAGTAAACTTTGAGCGGCATCAAACAGTTCCATAGTTACCCCAAGCGACCTGTATCTGAGTGCCGCTGAAACTGCAAGAGGAAGATGGCTAAGCACAAGTAGAGTTCTTGCGGCGTTCGCTTTAGCAGCGCCCGATTCCTCGAGATTTGCGCAAAATCCATTTCTTCAGCAATGGACTCAGAGGAATAGTTTCACGGTTCTTCTGTATCCCGAACATAGAACCAGATAGGGTGAGGCGGCCGCACCTACTTATGAGGTTTAGTGCCAAGTTCGCATCTAAAATCCTCTATCAAAAAGGCTTGAACTTGCAGCTTTCCGACACTAAATCTAGTGCCAAAAGCGGCTGCGGCGCTACAACAAATAACAATCGACCAGGCAAGGAGCGACGGGCATTTTGGCAGAGAGATAAGTTTATTCATCGGTTCTAATCTCCGCTGCGGCAAATTCGGCAAAGTCATCGCTTACTTGTTTGCGGCGCCGCTCATACTCTTGGAAGCGTTTCAAAAGAGAACTCTCTTTGCCCTCTGGAAGTTTGTTTTGCCGCTTCAGTATGCTAATTGCCTCTTTGCGCGTTTTTCCATCGTTGCACAGCACCCTGATTTGTTGAGCCATCTCTTCTGTGAAAAATATTTTGCACGGTCTGCCTGAGCTTGAATAAGTCCGATATCTCCCGCGAAGCGGCACTTTAATATCTGAAAAGTCAGAAAAGAGCAAGTTGGCTAAGTAAAGCGCGAGTTGAAGAAAATTATGATGCTCTGCTGGATGAATGTCGGCGAAATCTAGCAGACTAGCCATCCTTTGTGCTGCGCTTATTGAGTCCTCGGTAGTTTCACACCCGAAGTAACGCGTTAAAAATCTGATTTCAGAACGGCGGAAAGCATGATAGGTATTGGGGATCCCAATCATTACGTCTCTATCATCGGGTGAATTAATTCGCATTGGTCAGTCTCTGAAGGGTTTCTGATTGAAGTCTCTCGCAAATCTCGCGAACAAACAACAGCTTGAATAAATTCGCGATTGACAGACTTTGCTTAGCTCATTACCGAGTTTTCTTAATATTGTTGCTTTTGCTGAATGACTTTGATAATATTGAAAGTATGAAACTAAAAGCCGCAAACGACCGAATATCGGCATTAGGAAATACCACACGATTGGTGATTCTGAAACTCTTGAGAGTTCACTCAACTGGCCTTTCCGCAAGCGCAATAGCAGAGAAGCTGGAGATACCGGCTCCAACCCTGTCATTTCATATGAGTCAGTTGGAGAAAACGCGGTTAGTGAGCGCTAAACGACACGGACGTTCGTTGCTTTACACCATAAACGCTGGTGGGTTGACAGAGTTGGCACAATTTCTGACAGAAATAATACCAGGAGATACCATGCAGAAGACGCTAAAGCCAGTAGTGGCTGTTTCAAGCAGATACTTGCCGTTGCCTTGTGCAACGTGCGGTGAGGACTTAATACCAGATGCGGGTCGCGCGATCATTGCTTTCGCCGAGACTTTTCGTCGCGAGGACAGACCGAAGGAGACTCACGGTGTTTACGTCTCTCATAAGGGCAAGTGTGATCAGATCATGCGAGCCCAGTGGGACAACCGGGAAACACTGACTGGGTGGTCGGAGTTGGAATCTTTTACGAGCCCACCGGGATTTTTGCGACTGTTACTTACGGAGCTAAATCAAAGGCAAAGGGGCGATTTGTACACTGAAGAGGCTCATAAGCAGTTCAGAGACATCGCCATGTCTCTTTCTCAGCTGGCACTTCGAGAAATGAGCGAGACCGAGAGAGAACGCTTTCTTGAGGACCGAGAACTTGATTTTATGAGGTCTTAAGCGAAGCGCGACGACGCAGCGCCGCTGAATCTTGGCACCTATAAGAACCTTCGGTATTAAAGCGCATGTGCAGGCGACTCCAATTTATATCGACTACTGGGAGTCCGCTCAGAGTGCACAATCAGTTTCCGGACTTGCAACGAAATTGAACCTGGGGCACATTCGCTATACCTGGTATTACCTTTGGTATCATCACCTTTTCCCCTTGTTCGGAAGAAACAATTTGACCGGATCGCCTTTATCTGGAAACTTTAGGTCAAATTTCCACGCCTCACAAGCACAAGGAGAGAAGCTAGCTGCGCGGAGTCGAGCAAGGACAGCGCAGTCTATCATTTGAGGTAAAGTGTTGGGTGTTTCAAGCGCAGAAGTGTGCCAAGGAATATTAGCTTACTCATCTACGTGCACTTCAAATCGAGTTGGCATCATAATCACCCAGAACCTTCCTCGCTTTTCCATCACTCCAACCACCGTCACAATTTGTCCATCTCGATGAGCATCACACGCGAGGTGATAGTCATCTGCTTGAAGAAAGACACGGATGTTGATGATTCGGTCTTCTCGCGCGAAGTAGCCCGATAACGTCACGACCCTGTCCTGATGCGAATCTTCGGGATCCTTCTGAACCTCTCGGTCTTCAGATTCTTGGAGCCTTAGCTGAGTTATCGAGCCGGTAATTCTAACCAATTCTGGTCTCAGCGCTGGTCGGAGTGCAGTAGCCGCCATTGACAAATATCTCACAGTAGAGTGAGAGACTTTAATCGCACCGACGGAAGCGACGGAATCAGATGGGGCAAGGTCGGACGCCCATGAAGTACGAAATTCAAATCCTTCAGCATCGGCGACTGAGACCATTTCTACGATGGCATCGCACATATTTGCATTCAGACCAGTCGCGTAATTCGCAATAATTGGTCCAGGGTCCTGTTGCGCCCTAGCGAGGTCAGCTTGTGCAAGACCTCGTGTAATTCTCTCAACGACTCGCCGAGAGAACGGAATCGCTTTTTCTAACGGTAAAACCGGCAACGTGAGTTGACCGACATCGACGGGCGACTCTACGGTAAATCCCATGCTCCCCGAAAATGTTTGACCAAATCGACAATAACCCGCATGTGTTATTCCGATCGCAGACAACTTAACAAAGTGCGGTCGAGGAACAGCTTCCACAGTTGCTGCGCAAGACACTAATTCGGTCAACTGTTCGATAATTGTCGATGCAACATTGAGCGGCACGCTATCTTTTTTCTGCATAACTCGAACTCGAAATATATCCAAGTCCTGTGCCACCATATCAGCCACTACATCTTCTGGCTTTCGGTGGGTCGTAACAGACAGTAGCTCAACAATTCCGCTCAGTCGTTCGATCCAATCGAGAACATCATCGCTAGTGGGAAAGACTATAGTAAGTGGATTTCCTCGGTCGTCGTTTGGTCCACTAAACGTCAGTAGATTCTTGTTTTTTGATTTGACGCGCTCCCACCCATTCCGTTCCAAGTAAGTCACAGCCTGGGATACAGAAATCTTTGTCAGCAATGTTTGATTTAAACCGACCATTAGACTACTACCCCATCCTTTACCAACTCGATTAGGTTTAGAAGCCCTTCAGGCGTAAGCTGATTAGCCTTAGGAAGGTGAACGACCTGCGTTCCTTCGTTCGGAGATTTCTCTCCGGTGATAGACTGCCAATAGCAACTATATCGTAGAAGAACCTCTTGTGCTGAATGTGTTATCCACTCGGGTTTAAGTTCTGGCAAGTGCAGAACAATCAACACACACGGAGTACCTCGACCTTGACGGTCAATCAAATAATTATAGGTCTGCACGTCAAGGTCGTATGCGATAACATCCTGGTTTCGAAGTTCTCGACAATTGATTGACGCCTTCAACTGAAAATGAACGCAATGACCACTCTCTCGAAGCTTGCCTTCAATCATTGAGACTTCATGGAAAGAACCGTCCACACCGTAGTCAAAATTGTGTGCGAAATTGAAATTTATCCCCGCAGCTGATGCGACAGCCGCTACATGCGCGATACTGAGACCTTCCTCCATGTGCTGATAAGTTATTGCCATGCGCCTCCAGAAGGAACGGAAGAAATGGTTATTCGCTTGAAAATTTTCCCAAGTTGTCAGATTACGAATCAGAAGCGTCACTCAAGCAAAGCTGAGCAATATGAGCAAGTAGCACTTACATTGCACTTCCAGATAAAAAAATGGATATCTGGGCGACTCCCAAAACCCTTGCTGAAAAACAACCCTCCGAGAGATTCGAACTCCCGACACCCTCCTTAAGACTGACGAAGTTTACCATTTCTCCACTGTTTCCCAAACACTCTCTGTGTTTATAATGGCGCAGCCAATGAGCGTCTTCGGAACTTTCGGTCTAATCGAAAGTCACTTCTAATACCTCAACTTTCATGTCCTAGGTAGGGCTGGAGACCAGAAATGAATCCAGTAATATCATTTAGCTTCCGGCTCAGCGCCTTAGATGATCTATCTTGCCCAGCTGGACAAAGACATCTGCGCGTCATGGACAAAGGTCCAAGGTCTCGGTCTGCTAGTTCGACCGTCCGGCGCAAAAACCTATATCTATTATCGACGCTTGCCGGACAACAATGAGTCGCCGAGAAAGATCTGCGAATTGACGATCGGAAGATATGTCGATGTCACCATAGAGCAAGCGAGAAAACGAGCGACCGAGATGAATCACGCTGCGGGTCTCGGAAAAGATCCAAGCAAAACGATGCCGCAGTCACCAACCTACGGATATCTGTTTGCGAGATACATTGAGGACTATGCCAGCCTTCACAACTCAACGTGGCGAGAAGCAGAGAAAAACTTCAAGAGATATTTTTCTACATTCGCAAGTATTTCTACATCATCGATCTCATGCGGATCGGGGGGGGCGGCTTCATCCGGAATACACAAAGGAAATAACCCTTGTGTCGTCGTAAGCACGTCCAAAACTCTTGCACGCGAGAGATTTCTGCAACCCGGCGACGAATATAAAAGATTTGCAGAAGCTCTCGTCGACGAGCCAAACGAGTCGCTACGCGATTTCTTATGGATGTGTTTGTTTACTGGAGCTCGCTGCTCGAATGTTCTGAGTATGCTATGAGAAAATATCAATTTTGATCTTCAACATTGGCGCATTCCACTTACCAAAAGTGGAAATTCTCAGACAATTCCGCTGACATTAAATGCAATGCGAATTCTGAGAACACGCAAAACGTCTGCCGATGCGCATGATGTCTGGGTATTTCCTTTTGACCGAAAAGGCTGGAAAACAAAGGAACTCGGGCACCTAACCTCGCCCTGGAAAGCATTTTTAAAGAATAATCCAACGGGCTGGAATTTCGTATTTTAGAATCCACGATCTTCGGCGCACCGCTGGCAGTTACATGGCTATTCAAAACGTCAGTCCAACGATCATCAGAAAAGCGCTTGGGCACAGGTCTCCACAATCAACGGCAATCTATGCTCTCTTAACTCAAGATCCAGTTCGAGAAGCACTCGAAAACGCACAAGCAGCTTCAGAAAATTCTGGGAAGCTGTTGGATTTAAAACCGCGAGGCGGAAGAATTTGGAGACCTAAAGGCTCAGAGCAGAGCGTTTTAGAAACTGCTCTACATAAACTTTGGCATAAAGATCCGATGCAACGCGTTTACCAAGACCGTGATATTATCCAGTAAATGCGCCAACTTCTTTTGACTTTAGACGGAAAGGGAACTGTAGAATTAAATGCAGGCGTTTTAGGCGCGGAATTTTTTCCAGCTTGTAATAGAAATGGTTTCCGACGCGTTGAAAACGATAAATGTGGAAACCGGTCCAGGTTTCCTCTCCGTTGAAGACGAAAATGGATACGTGCAGGTCGCTGGAGATGGTCGGGAATTCGTCGTTGAATGGAGCGAATTTCACGGAGACGAAACGACGCTATATGCTGCGGGCAAACTGAATGGTGACACCGCTGATTCCGAATTTCGCGCTCTTCATGGAACTATCAGCATAAAAGAACGCGAACGCCTGAACCTTAGCAGCGCAGCCTTCATCTGCTCAGAATTTGTTGAGCAAAGAGTTCGACCGGACAGTTATACTTGGCGTGAAATTATTTGAGTCCACGTACTACTCGCCGACAGGTCCTCACCCACTTCACATGACCAGCCCCGAATGCGATTACCAGGTATTACCTGTGGTGCAGCGTTTCAACGCTAATGCGAGAGCAGGTAAAAACTCTCACTCAGCGAGGGTTGCCAGAAGCTTTCGCCGGGTATAATGCTCGTGATGATTCCAATTCCCGACGACTGCTACTTGCACTCATGCGAATCGCTAGGATTTGTTTATGGAAGCAAACGCTGGAAGGATGGCAATGGACACTTACTCACCTGGGATAGTCAGCACGGTGAGATTGAAGTGTTCAATGCGAGAGGCAGACATCTAGGAGCCGCAAACGCTGTGACAGGAGTCATTTACAAACCACCAACCAAAACGCATAGGATAAAGGTTTAGCTCTACTTCGGGGTTAACAACATGGCTAAATCAGTCAAGGAAAACTTTTTTGAATTGTACTCCCAGGGCAGAGCTCTGGCAGACGAAGCCGACGACTACATCGATGAATGGCACGAATCTGGTGAAGAAGTCACTTGTGAGCTGCACGAATTCCTTGGTCTAAAATGGAACGAATATCAAGCATTCGTTTCTGACCCGACAGTCTTACCACTAATTCTAAAGTCGCGAAACGAACACAGACCACTAAACAACGTCATTGAGCTTGCAATGAAGGAAGACGACCGAATTGCGGCTCGGGCACAAGATATAACGATACTTCGGAACTGGCTGTTAGAGCAAAGAAGCCAGTCTTGAGTGATATCACTTCAGTCGAGTTAAACCTGGCGAGACATATTTCTCGACGTTTTAAACTCACGCCTCCTCTCACTCATACACTGCTAAACGTCGTTGAATATTTTGCAGACGTGGAGATAGGCGATCTTCCGGTTAAGGTGGACGGCGCCTGCCTTAAGCGCCAAGGCGAACGACCTACAATTCTTATCAACAAAAGACAAATTGAAACGCGCAAGTTGTTCACATTGGCTCACGAGTTCGGTCACGTGTTAATCCCAACCCACTATGGAACCATTGTAGATGAATTCGTTGATGGTTTCGATTATTCGCCAACAGAAGCGCAAGCAAACCGATTTGCATCTGAGTTATTGTTGCCCCTTGCTTGGGCGAAGCAGTTTGTAGAAACAACGGACGAACCCGGGAAGTTGCTAACGACCATATCTAAGCGAGCGAAGGTTTCATTATCCTGCGCGGCGTACAGGCTACCAGACATCCTTGGCACAGGATATGTGTTTGCCGAAATCTCAAACGACAATAGGATTAAGGGCGCAATATCCACTACCTATAAAATTGCTGCGCCACAGCGAGGCGCGATAGTCAGGGAGCCGGAATCTCGCTACAAGACCGCGACAAAGCAATGGTCCTTCAAACGTGAAGATAGCACTTATTGGTGGTGGCAATTTGATACCGCAAGCCCCTTGGTCAAGAAGATAGAAACAGCATCAGACATACTACGAGATATCTTCAATGACTGCGGAGTTCCAGAAGAAGCCAAGCAATCGCTTCGTGGCTCAATTGGCGGAGTAACCGGCGGCAGCGTAAAACGTGACGAATCCGCCGAACAAGGAGCCTCTCGTATCAAGGAGGCATTTGTCCGAAAGGCAAAAGTTATTCCGAACTACGAAGACAAAAACAGGGTTCATTACCAAAATATCCTCAGACATCCTCGATTTGAGGAGTATTCAAAATTAGTAGCATCAGAGCTAATTGCCAAAGCTTATTGGATTGCGAAGAGTGACTGACTGAGACAAGAACTATTTCTTTGTCCTGCATGAAGTTTTTGGACTGCCTTCAGAGCGATCTCCAGTTCTCGCAAAAAAATCCGGGTCTGCTCCCATTGAATGGACTTTGAGCAGCGTACATATCGCCTCGTTGAATTCCGCTGTTTTACTTAAGCAGCGGATCCATACTGACAGCAATCATAAAGAGCAGATTCTATGTCGCTGTGTCGCTGGCGAATTACTCCATAGTTATTGATTGATCTCGATGTCCGACCTTAGCCCCTTTCACACGCACTCCTGAAGTCCGAAAAATCAACTCACTGCACATTCGCGTCATCACGACGGATGCGCATTGACAGTACGTCTAGAGGGCAACACACTGCGAATCGATAGAAAACTTTGTAGACGATCTGCCAACGCGCATCACTCCCGGAAGAACTAGAGAGATTTCGATTGTTTGAATTTATTTTGTCAGGACAGGATAAAGAATGTCGGCACGAGTGCCGAAATCAGCCATCAGCAAGGCTTCCGCTGTCGACAACGTCAAATCAGTTGTCGACAAGTACCTCTAAACCATCAGCGATTGACATTCCAGCAGCAGACGGTGAAGTGCAATTGATAGAATTGAGACATCTTCGAAGCGAGAATAATCAGATGACTTGCGCTTGTCTCAGCATGGATACCTTGCTCGACTACATCGAGCGATACCACTCATCAACACCCGCCTCGGTGAATGCTTCCGTCTGTGAAGACTTCGAGAGAAACTTTGGACGAATGCCCACGGACTTGGAGTATTTGTACTCTCAATGTGCATCGCTCTCTCTCTTTAACGATAAAGTTGTGATACTTCCGTTAAGCGATCTCTCCTGGGCGAACGAGGCGGTTTTCGGTAAAAATCATACCAATCAGTTCTCGACGACCTGCGTCGCATTCTGCAGATTTGATACTGGCGGCTACGTGGGCTACGAATTGCCACCGACGGGCTCAGCGAATACCTCCTTTAAGGATCTCGATTCGTTTTTCGAGAACGAACCAACGACTATCAGCCGATGTTTGACAAATTTTCTCACAAACTTACTGGTGTCAGAGGGAGAACTCTTTTGGCTTGATCCAGGCTACAAACATCATTAGATACTTACTCGATTGCTTTTTCGACAAGCAATTCACCACGTCGAGGTAATTGTGAGTTTAGAAACTAGGTGGCAATCGATTTATGAAACCGCTGGCTATCTCGCAGCTCATGCCGTTTGGCATCTTCATGAAGAAGATATCGTAATTCCGGTGCTCGCGTATGAGGCGCAAGGTCAGCGCATTATCGAAGAAATTTTGGCAAACACAATGGCGGAGTTGGAAACTGGCATCGGAAAAGCGAGTGTGGCGTTAGCAACTAATCCAATGGCGGCGTCGTTCGCTCTCCTGATCTTTCCTGCATCTATTGAATTAAATCAAGAAGCACGAACTTGCATAGTCATCGACATGTGCGACTACGCCTCCGAATTAACCTCATCAGCCAGACTTGTCGTTCCATTCACGCTCACAAAAAAAAATGTTTGGAAAAGAATTGGTGCTCCATCCTCCTGGGCAGATGGATCGCAGTGCGGATTTTGACGTCCCCTTGGCGATGCAAAGTTTTTTTAAAGGAGTCTACGACCATTCTGAAGGCGCTGCAATTTGGAACAAGTGCCTGGATCAGTCTCAGCTATGATTAGTCTAAATTTTATGTAGGACCCTTGTAGGGCCAACAAAAACTCAAATCCTGAAAAACTAAACCCTCGGAGAGATTCGAACTCCCGACACCCTCCTTAGGACGGAGGTGTTCTTCCACTGAACTACGAGGGCAGATTGGATATCTATTCTAGCGCATCGCTGGAGACAGGACAGGGCTTACTCGAACTTTCCGACTGACAAGAAGTGAATGGTCTTGCCGAGCAGCCGGCTTAGCCAGAAGAATGAAAGGAAGGCGTTTATCAAGAGGGCGGCGACTGCCAGGTTAAAACCGAGCCTCTGCGAAGCAGGTCGACAGTCGAAAGTGACGAGATGAGAGCCGGCTGTGACGAAAACAGCCCGGGCGAAGCCGTTGGCTCGATACATTGGAGCCGGAGTACTGTCCACGTATGCTTTCCAGCCTGGATAAAACGTATCGCGAACAACCACGAAAGCCGGACTTTTCGCGTTTACAGACAGGGAAACATGCTCTGGCTCGTAAGCCATCACGTCAACCGGCTTGCACCGCGCCTCGTTCGCTAACAATTCCGCACCTTTCGAGTCGGAAAGCGGCGGACCACTCGGCGGATTCACTTGCGAAAACGGCAATGCGTCCAGGCGCTCTACATCAACATCGACAGACTGAGGCTTCTCAACGATCAGTTGAAAGCGCGAATCAAACGACCTCCCGCCTTCGAAGTACTGTTGAACTATCTCGTTTCGATCTTTCACCCAGTGCCAAGCGTCCATCGTATAAGCGACCGGCACCACAACCTCCTGCTGAAAACAATGCCAGGACTTCGGCTCATCCTTCATCTGCAGCATGAACGGGCGCCAGTCCACAAGCGCCGTTTCTGCCTGTTTCAACGCATCCCCCTGAGAAGTCACTATCATCCCAATCGAGCAGAATGAACTGAATTTCGCGAGCTTCTCTTCCAGCGCTGCGTCGTCAGCTGAAAACGAAATCGACTCATCCGGTTCAAAACCGATCGCGTCTTTCACGAATGTTCGGTACGAAGCGACCGGATGACCGAGATATCCCATCGGGCTCCCCAACTGGCTTTTCATGTTTACATCCGGCAGGATGGAACGCACTACTTCAGAGTCGATGCCATTTTTCCCAGATGCCACCAGATACCGCCCCTGATGCCCGACAGTTCCTTGAATTGCCTTCAGCATCTCGTCTCGTTTCCGAGCAAATGTATAAAGTTCAGTCTTGGTCATAGTTTCCGGCACAAGGAAATTTCCGCCCGCTTCGAGTTTTGGACCAGATCGGAGGAAGTTTCGAACAGCACCACTAGCAGTGTCACCTTGCACCCAGTCAAAAACTGGCAGTAGAACAGGCGCTGCAATACAAGCAGAAACTAGAACTGCCATGCCATACATCCCGAAGCGCGCATCTTGTCCGCGCAACCGACATGCCAGCAACATTAGAAAGAGAAACAAAACCGCGCCGAATGCAAAGACGAGCGAGCCGGACATAAGCATTAGAGTGATGAACGTTGAATTTACAACGATCAGACCGACTTTATGCGGCTTGGGCTCATTTCGGACGGCGCACCGCGCGGCTCCGAACAAGCAGAATGGAAACCATGCGAAAGTAGCAGCCAGTGCCAGGTTTGAATCCATCACCATAAGCAGGGCTCCTCCGCAATATAGAAGAGAAAGCACCAGGCGCACCACCGGTTTCGCCCGGACCTGACTCAAAGCCAAATAGATTCCGGTGAATCCAATGATTTGATGCAGCAACAGAAACAGCCCACAGGCGAGGTCATAGTTCTCAATCAGAAGAACTACATTGAGTGGATAATACGAGCCTGGAAAGCATCCGGGCAACAGCGGCATTCCCAGATAACAAAACGGGTTCCACGCTGGTACCGTTCCATGAATCTGTATCTGTTCTCTGAAAAACTCAACCGTCGGTCGAAGATATCGCAAATGGACCTCAGAGCTGAATACTGCTCCACCGGCGAACACAGACGCGTATCGCAGCGCCAAAACGAAAGAAACCGCAAGCGTGTATAAAACCACATGCGGTATCGTTCCAGGTTTTGATTCAGTTTTGATCTCGTCTATCGACTCAGTCACTATCTAACTGAAGGTTGTTTAGCGTATCCAATCTGGTTGCCGGTTTTTGGCTTCGCTACGTTCGCGGAGTCCGAACGATGGCCAATCAAGGCATCGTTTTCAGCGCTGCTAATCAGCTTGGGTTGCGGTCTCTGACTGATTTCGCGAACCTTTGCCGGATCGATGCTATCAGCAGCTCGACCGGAGATGCCCATAATCGGGTCGATCAGGAATGTACCTGCGGCAACTGTAGCGATCGAGCATGCGAGAAGTGCAGCCCATGGACCTTCCTGAGGGCTACCGACGAATGTGCGGGTCGCGGGAAGCTGAGCCACTTTCTCAGATGGTTCAGGCACAATCATTTTGATAACGACACGGCAGTAGTAGAAAATTGCCGGGATGGAAGTCACAAGCGCAACAGCCACCAGCCACCAGCCAAGGTTGAGGCTGCCGAACACACTGTGTTGAACCATCGCACTCTGTGCCGACGGGTCTGTGAGCATCGGATTGCCTTCAAGACCGGCTTTGAAAATGAAGACCTTCGCAAAGAAGCCGGCGGGAGGGATTGGGAGCCCTGCCAGGTTTAACAATGCCAGCGTCATCATGACAGCCAGAACGGGGCGTTTGCGAATCAAACCAGCGTAATCGTCGATGCGATCGCTGCCGATTTCGTTCTCCACGAGGATGGCACCGGCGAAGGCTGCGAGGTTCAAAAGACCATAAACAATGATGTAAAACACCATCGCTTGATATGACTCGTTGCTGAACGCTACAAAACCGATGAGCATATAGCCCACGTGCGCAATTGATGAGTAGGCAAGCATTCTCTTGAACGACGATTGCGCAAGTGCGATTAAGTTTCCGGCAATCATTGACACCATAGCTAGTGCGGCGACAACAACAACCCAATCGAAGTAGACGCTGTTGAAGATGGTGGTGAGCAAGCGTAGTGCGACCACGAAGCCGCCTGCCTTGGAGCCGATTGAGAGGAATGCCGTCACTGGCGTCGGAGCGCCTTCATAAACGTCCGGCGTCCACATATGGAACGGGACGATTGAAAGTTTAAAACCGATTGCGCTGAGCGTAAGAGCGATGATCAAGAATTCAAGCAGTGAGCGACCGCCGTGTGAGATAAACTCCATCTTCTGAGCGATAGCATCGAATGTGGTGGCACCGGTCATTCCATAGATGAATGACAGCGCGTACAGTAAAGTCGCAGTGGTAGCTGCCGTAGAGAGAAGGTACTTAAGCGATGCCTCGCCGCTTTTCCAGTTGCCTTTTTGGAAACCGGCAAGAAGAACACAGCAGATTGAAAGGGTTTCAAGACTGACGAACAACATGATGAGGTCGGTTGAGCCAGCCAGGAACATGACGGCGACGACCGCAGTTAGCAGAATCGCGTAAAACTCACCGCGATTGTTTTTGAAGTGCTGCACGTAACCGGTCGTCATCAGAACGACAATCGCTCCGACGCCTGAGGCAATTAAACCGAAAATCGTAGTCAATGGGTCAACTGTGTAGACACCGCCGAAGAGCTTTTGAGTGGTTTCGATCTGCGCCGCCTGGCTGGCAAACGCAAATACGAGCGAGAGAAGCGCTATCCATGGCGTCCAGTGCTTCAGCTTGGGATTGAATAAGTCCCAAACCGCCGTCAACAGTACGCCGATAATCACCAGGATGTGTGGTGTGAGAAGCGCTACTGCATTGGAATAATCTGCGATCGTGTTCATCAAAATTCCCTTACGTGACCCCTTCGGTCGTTTCTTTATCGCGGCGAGTTTCGTGCATGCACATGGCAACCGCTATAAAGAACCAGGCAAATTCTACAGAGGCTAACTATTAATAGGTGAGATTTTGAGAAAAACAAATTCGCCTCATTGCATCGTAATTGCTGAAAGAGCCAACGGCAGCACCTTTCCGGCGTTGAGGTCACAACTTAAACCTGTCCAATGCAAAGTTGATTCGTCACAGACCTAAACATGAGATATGCCTTCAATCCCAAGTGGAGGCATGTCACGGGTTTACAACCAATGTCACAGGGTTGCGACTTGTCTTCCGAACGTTCACAATCGACCAGCTAGAAACTTCCGAAATTCTCTGTGCAGAACACATAACAAGTTTCTCATTTAAGGGTAAGATAGACATACACGGTATAAATGCGGTCATGGAGAAAAAAACAATCACTGGCAATAGTGTCAAAACCTGCTTACTAGCCCTCGAGGATGGCAAAGTTTATACGGGCAAACACTTCGGCGCCGAAGGCACGGCAACGGGTGAACTTGTATTCAACACCAGCTTGATGGGCTACCAGGAGATCCTGACGGACCCCAGCTATGCGGGTCAAATCATTACGTTGACCACGCCGGAAATTGGCAATTACGGCACCAACGATGGTGATATGGAGTCGCGAAAAGTTTTCGCACGAGGGCTCGTAGTCAGGCATTTGAGCAAGGTATACAGCAACTGGAGAGCGACCGACAGTCTCGACCAGTTTCTCAAAAAGCACAATATTGTTGGGATTAGCGATATCGATACACGCGCAATTACGAGACACATTCGCGACAAAGGCGCGATGCGATGCGCACTGACAACGGAAATCGGTAACGATCTCGAGGCTGCAAAACAAAAACTTATCGATACCGCACGCCAGAGCCCGGAGATGACGGGGCTGGACCTCACCCGCGACGTCAGCTGTGATAAAGCGTACACGTTTGGATCGGGGAACATTCGAGTCGCAGTGCTCGACTTTGGTATTAAGCAGAATATATTGAATCTACTTGCCGGTGAGGGCTTTGCTCTGACCGTCTATCCATCGGACACTAAGGCGGCGACAATCCTGGAGACTAAACCAGACGGAATTTTTCTATCCAACGGACCAGGCGATCCGGCTGCATGCACGGGCGTTCTGGAAGAGCTACCCAAGTTGATCGATTCGAAAATTCCGATTTTTGGAATCTGTTTAGGTCACCAGTTACTCTCAATCGCGCTTGGTGCCCGCACTTTCAAACTCAAATTCGGCCATAGAGGAGGCAACCAACCGGTAAAGGATCTGCTTACTGGAAAAGTAGAGATAACTTGTCAGAATCACGGATTCGCCGTTGACAAAGACACAGTGCCGGCTGACCTCGAGATTACCCACCTCAACCTCAATGATGGAAGCGTGGAAGGTTTCAGACACAAGAGCTTGCCGATATTTGCAGTGCAATATCACCCGGAGGCGAATCCGGGTCCCAACGACTCTAACTACCTTTTCGCCAGGTTCACCGACCTGGTGAAGTCAGACAATAAAGCGAAGGTGATCTAGTTGTATAAAATTGCGATTTTTGATTTCGATGGAACACTAGTTGATTCGGCGCCAGGAATAGTAGATGTTATGCACCAGGTGGTTGATGAGTATCAGCTACCCGCCGAAGTGGCGGAGCACTGGAAGACTCTTATAGGTATCCCGCTTGTTGATCAGGTTGAAATCATCTGCCCGACTCGTCCAAGAGATTGGCATCAAAAAGTAGTCGAGCGCTATCGCGAAATTTACGACGCTAATAGTATCGAATTATGCCCACCGTTCCCCGGTCTTCTGAATATGCTTCAGACATTGAAACGGATTGGTATCGCAAGTACGATCGCTACTTCCAAGCGAAGAGAAATCGTGGAGCCGGTTCTCGACCATCATAAATTGATGCACTTCTTTCATTTGATTTTGGGACAACAAGATGTAACTCAACACAAGCCGCATCCTGAGCTAGTTTTAAACACATTGAAACACATGACGCTAAATCCGCACGATGCAGTCGTGATCGGTGACAGCACATATGACCTGGAAATGGCTCGGAATGCAGGAGTTGACGCCATTGGAGTTTTAACCGGAGTGCATAATCGCTCTCAACTCGAGACGGCGAAACCGACTTACATTGTTGAAAATCTTGAACAGGCAACAGAACTAATCTTGCAAGGGAAAAAACGCGTCGCTTAAGACTGGCTGGGCACGACCACTTGTCAAGCACTGGATCTAAAAAACTTCTTCAGCCAGCATAACCACTGGCAACCCTTCCGGCTTTGATAAGATCAGGCTTTCTCGATAGATCGAGAGGTTGATTGTCGATGTGAGAAAGCTCTCAGCTTGGGAGCGGAACTTTCATGGAGTCGTCGTATTCCATAAGCTCAATCGACTCGACAGGAAAAGCAGGAAGGAAATATGAACCGCTCAAAATTTGCAGCGAACAGTATCCATACAATAGTTTTAGCGCTCACTGTGCCGTTCTTGATCGTCATCCCGGCAAAAGCGCAAGACGCTGGTAATACCAAATCCGGTGCAGCAGACAATCGCACCACAGGCGAAACTGGCGGAGGAGCCAGCGGCGCGGCGGTGAACGGCGACGGTACTGCTGGCGCGACGGCTTCGTCGACATCGGATACAAGCGCTCAGCCAAAACGCAAAAAGATTATCTTTAAGCCAGGCGTTCCGCTCACAATAACAACAGCCAACGAAACCATCAAGGTCACCAACGACGCCAAAGTCGCACGAGACCAGGTGGCGAACTTCCCCGACAGCCCTGAGGCGCACTTCGTTCTGGCAGTTGCGCTCACCAGAACGAGCCAGGTGGAAGAAGCCCTTAAAGAAGTACGTAACGCCCGCAAGCTTTCGAATCAAAAAGGCGGCGCTGTTTATTTCGACCAGATGATTCAAGAGTACGAGAAGATGCTGGCGAACTACCCGGAGGATAACGAGGTCCGTTATCACCTGGCCTGGGCTTATTACATGAAAGCTTACGTGCTCGCGCGGTATTCGAAGGGCAATACGCCTGCAGCACCGCAGACAGTGGCAGCCAACGTGGTAGCAGCGACAGCCAAGCCGGAAGTGAATGCTGACAAAGAGAAGAAGGCAGATTCCACAAAGGTTGCGGGAAAAACCGAGGCGGCGAAGACTGACGCATCAAGGTCTGATTTAGCCAAAGCAGACGTTAAAAACGACGACGCTGAAAAGACAGCCGACGCCGCTCCTGCCGATGCTGATAAGGCTGAGAACTGGCACGCTGACTGGGTATCGCAGAACACAGTTCTGTCCAAAGAAGAGCTGGATGACGCAGGTGACGCAAAGCCCTCCGCAAACAACGAAAAGACCACCGTCAAAGCCGCGGATAAGACCGAAGACAAAGGCTACACGAATCTGGGCGAAGAGCCGGAAGAGAAAAAAGCCTTCACACCGCCTGTAGTAGCACCGGCAAACGCCACTCCTAATGGTGGCAACAATAATTTCTGGAGCAATCCGCTCGGCTCACTCACAAACCTGGGTCCTATCACAGGGATGGAATATGCGAAGGCGAACGCATCACCGGAAGTGATACCACAGATCAAGGCGTATTATCGCCGCTCGCTGAAAAAACTCGACGAAGTGCTCGAAAGAGAACCGGATGATATGCACGCCAAGCTCTATCGCGCACACTTGAACGCCGAATACTCAGGCGACATAGATGGCGCAATGAAGGTCTGGGAAGCGTGCCGTGACTCCCATCCGAACAATCCAGCTCCCTACTTTTTCCTTGGTGAAGGCTACCTCAAAAAAGGCGACTTGCGAAATTGCCTCACCAACGTGTCCAAAGCAATCGCCCTCAGAGGCGTAGGTAACTAAGGAGAGATATGCCCAAGTTCATCAACGGCGGCGTTTTGAAATTGATGCTCGCAATGGGCATCCTGGTTGGAATTGTCGGACTGATCTACTTTGCTCACAACAAAGCGGATGAAGAATTGAAAGAATTCTCAAAACAGCAAGCGAAAGAAAAGACGCTTGATGCCGTCACCGTGGACAACTATGAGTTGAAGCAAATAGGCGACGACAACGTGCTCCACTGGACCCTCATAGCAAAGACAGGCACCATGGATCCGACGACAAAGGACGTGGCGCTGGTTGACGTCAACGTAAACTATTACAAAGAGGGCAAAGTCAGCATGCGCCTGGATGCGCCCGTCGGGAAGGCAAATGAATTAACTCGAATAATCGTCCTCAAATCAAAAGGGGACAAGAAAGTCATGGTGGGCGGCGACGAAAAGCAGGCGACGCTCGAAACCAAAGAATTGGAATTAACAAAAAACAATCAGTTTAAGGCTACGGGTGGTGTTAACATCATGTGGCCCGGGGTAGCCAAGGTGACGGGCAGCGACGCCCACGGCTCGTTCAAGAAGGGCAACCTCGACAAATTGACAATTTGCGGAAATACCCACGCTCTCATCGACATCTAGTCAAAGGTAACCGTGCTCTTGAGAAACTCGAACCGAATCATCAACGGCTTCAAACCCAATGCTCGCACATTGGCGCATCTTCTCGCCGCCACCATCGCGCTCAATCCGATGATCGCGCTTGCGCAAGACATGGCACCTTCCAGCGGTCCCATCGACATCGTCGCCGATGAGCAGGAGTTCGGCGAAGACCGAGTGATAGCCAGAGGTAAAGTCAAAGTAGTCCATGGTGATACCATCATCCGCGCACCAATTGCGACACTATTCAGAGACGAAGCCGGCCAACCTAAACTCGCAATCTTCACAGGCAGCCCCACTCTCGTGCAGGGCACCAACTCAATTCGAGCAAACAAACTAACTTTTGATATTAAGGCAGCAAAAATTCTGGCAGAGGGCAATGCCCACTCCGAAGTGCTTTCAAACAGCATGGATGCTGACCAGAAGCCCGCTCCGGCTGGAGCTAAAGCAGGAGCACCGGCGAAGAAACAGCCGCCGAAGAAAATGACTCCGGACGATGAGATGGAGCCTGATCCGCCACCGGATGACGAGAAAGCCGACAATGGCGATCCGAAGGACCCGAGTCCAAACGCACCCAAAGCTGCGCAGACCGAAGCAAAACCACAAAAAATCATCACCGACTCGGACAAACAAGAGTTCGACCGCACGTCCGGCAGGTTCGAGGCGCACGGCAACGTGCGCGTAATCACGCAGGGCATTAACGTCCGCTCCAATCACTTGCGTCTGGTATACGGTACAGATCAGAAAGCGGAGGCGGTCGTCTTCACCGGCGATGTCACCGCGAAACGAGACGCCAACGTCACTCAGGCGGACGTGATGACGTACTTCCTGACGACGCAGCGATTGCAAGCAACAGGACATGTTAAATCAAGAGTGGTTCAGGAGAAAGCAGCCGGACCAAAAAAGGGGGGCCTCCAGGTAAACAATAGCTCCCAAAGCGGCTCTAATTCCGGCATGATGAGCCTTTCCAAGAACGACGCGCAGGAGATCATCATCATCTCTGACGCACAGGACTACAACAAGGATACGGGACGTGTGGACGCTGAGGGTCGAGTTCGCCTCTACTACGGAGCCACCACCGGCATCGGTCCCAAAATCTCGATCATGTCCAACGAGTTCGGTGAAACCGAAAAGGTCATCTTCACCGGTCGCTCGCAGATCACGCAACCCGGCAGACGTTGGATTGCAGACCGCATCACATACACGGTGGAAGACAACAAAGTTCTGGCAGAAGGAAACACCCGCGCCATCATCGTGAAAAACACTTCGGGAGGTGGAGCAGCAGCTCCGAAGGCAGCACCACCTGCAGTGCCGACCAAAGCAGAACCAGCATCGCGGCTGGCTGACGATGGTCACAACAAAACGCACTGAGGATTCGGGATTTAGAGGTTCAGTTCAATGACAGCGACGACAGCGTCAAATAGCACAGGTGAAAAAACACTTGTCATATCCAATCTGCAAAAGAGCTACGGCGGGCGCAGAGTGGTAAATGATGTGAGTTTTCACGTCAGCCGCGGCGAAGTCGTAGGGCTGCTAGGACGTAACGGTGCAGGCAAAACCACATCATTCGACATGGTGCTCGGTCTGGTCGTGCCGGAGAAGGGCAGCATCAGACTAGGTCAGAAAGAACTTTCAAAATTGCCTATCCACATGCGAGCCAGGCTCGGAGTAGGCTACCTACCGCAAGAGAACTCGACGTTCAGAAAATTGACCGTGGGCGAAAATATCAAAATCGTTCTCGAACTGCGCGGTATCAAACGGTCGCAGCAAGCTGAAAAAATCAAATATCTTCTCAGTCAATTCGGTCTCGAACACCTTATTGACGTTACGGCGGTTCAACTCTCCGGGGGTGAGCGTCGCCGACTGGAAATCGCGCGAACTCTGGCTGGCGAGCCCGAATTCATTCTATTGGACGAACCGTTTACCGGTATCGACCCTATCTCAATCGCCGATATCCAGGGTCTGATCAGAAGATTGAAAACCGAGTGGAATCTCGGCGTTCTTCTGACAGACCACAACCCCCGTGCAACACTGCACATCACGGACAGAGCCTATCTTATTGATCAGGGCAAAATTCTCGTTCAAGGTTCAACGATAGAAGTCGCTGAAAGCCCCGTCGCGAGAAAACATTATTTAGGCGAGGACTTCTCTCTATGATCTGGAACATGAAGCTGCTCGATCGGTATATCGCCAACGAGTTCTGGCAGCCCCTCCTATTCGGTATCGGTATCGTCACCGGCGTATGGTTCGGTGCTGACCAGCTCAAGACCATGTTCAGTTTGATCATGCGCTCCGGCGTGCCTTTGGAACTCGCCTTCACCATTCTCGGTTTGCACCTTCCCGAAATTATCGTTTTGACGATTCCGATCGGGGTGCTGCTCGGTACATTGCTCGTATTCAACAGACTGTCCGGCGACTCTGAAATTATCGCGCTGAGAACAAACGGAGTCAGCTTCTACCGGATCATGGTGGCGCCGCTTTTGTTCGGTCTTCTGACCAGCTTTTTGAGCTTCGGGATCAACGAATGCGTCGTGCCAGTCGCAAGTAGAACCGCGAAAAAACTCGAATTCCTCGCACTCTATAAATCAGAACTGCCTCAGGGTCAGGCAAACTTTACTTATATGGAACGCGACAAAAACCTCGCGCTCAACCGAATCTTCTACGTGGGCTATTACAACGGCAAACGTCTGCACGACGTTATCGTGCTCGACTTCAGCCGCGACCAGCTCTCGCAGATTGTGTGCGCCGCGACGGGCATCTTCAACCACGGTGAATGGACCCTGGAGAATGGGCGCTCGTATTGCATCAACCGCCAGAGCGACATCACACAAATTCTGCAGTTCGAAACACTTAAAATTCCAAACGTGAAGAACGCCTCCAAGGTTTTGGATTCAGGGTCTATCAAACCAAAAGAAATGAACATGGCTGAGTTGGCGAGCTACATCGACACGCTCAAACAATCGAATGCCGTGTCAAATGACCTGCTCGTCCGACTCTATCAAAAGGTAAGCCAACCGCTCGCCTGTTTGATCGTGGCACTTGCCGGCGCGCCCCTGGGCTTGCTCGGTCGCCGTTCGCGAAGCAACATCGGTCTTATCTACTCGGCAGTCGTCGTATTCCTCTATTACGTACTGCAATCCAGCTCAGGCGCTATGGGTGAAGCCGGTCGTATCAGCCCGCTGGTCGCTGCCTGGTTGCCCAATATCGTAATAGGCTTCCTCGGCATCGTGATTCTCTACTTCAAGGGCAAGTAGCGCGACAAATCCGACCATTTATGAGTTTCAGTTAAAGTGTAAACAATTGCGAGCCTCATTGCATGCGGCTTTCGGGTGCCGTGGGAAAAACCACATTGACCTCGACATTCGGCCTGCCTTATCTTCTGGATATATAAGTTGTGCCTTATCACTGCTCCGATTTCCTGTTGGCATTTCCCCTTGGCAAGCAATACTCAAATAGTCGCAAACATCCACCGGAGCAACCGCCCGGGCAAGAGAATCTGGATTGGCATTTTTGCCGCCATCGCTCTGGTGACATTGCCGGTATTGCCTCTGAAATTTCTGGGAATCCCAGGACCAGACCTGGATTGGCACTCTATTGAATCTCTTTTCAGTAAAATAGGCGTCCCCGGTCAATCAACCACGCCTCAGGCAGTTGAAACAGCCGCGCCGGCTCTGAGCTCCGACATCAAGCTCATGGATGTAACCGTGAGATCCCTTCTGGCTCAGGTATCGAAAAATCCAGGGGATCCTGCCCTACATAATAGAATTGGCTTAGTTTATGCGGAATTGGGAGAGCCCCATTCTGCCGTCACGCATTTCGAAGAAGCTATCAAGCTGTCCAGGCAGAAGATCAAAGGTCTGACGCTGACCAGCAATCAAGCCATGGAAAAGCATGATGTCGATAAAGCATCCGGATGCACTCTTGAAATTTCGGCACTCAACGTTCAACTAGCAGCCGCCCATAGCAGTCTTGCACGTGTCTACGAGCAGCTCGGCAAGAGCGATAAGGTTATGGCACAACTCAACGAATTGAGCAAAGACATATCGTTGAGCCGCGTCATCAAAGCTTCTACGCTATCGACGATTGCCGCAGCACCCGATGGCAGCACCATCCTCAGTGCCAACGGCAGGCTGGACGCAGATACAGCAGCACTTCTCGCTCGAGCGGACGCCTTGCGCCAAGCCGGTCGCGGTCTTGAGGCGATGAATGAATATAAGAAACTTTCTGAAAGAGTACCTAATCTTGCACTTGTTCATAAAGAATATGGTCTAACAGCTCTTGCTATGCGAAACACGTGGCTCGCGCAGGAAGAACTAGAAAAGGCAGTCAAGCTGAACGGGAAGGACTCGGCAGCGCACACCGCCCTTGGTACCATACAAGGACAGCTCGGGCAACGTGACAGGGCAATCTCCGAGTTTGAAAAAGCAATAGCGCTCAATCCTAAAGAAGTGAATGCCGCATTCAATCTGGGTAACATCTATGCTGACGCCGGTCAGTACGACAAGGCTATCGGCGCATTTCAAAAGGCAGTCGCAGGTCAGCCGGGATTTGCCCTGGCGCATAATAACCTTGCCACCATGTATTCGTTCTCCGGCGACACAGCCAGCGCCGCTCGCGAATTTAGAACAGCGATTAACCTGTCGCCAAACATGGCATCGGCCCATTACGGTTTAGGAATCGCCTGTCTCAACGAGAAAAGCTATGCAGAAAGTGCAAAGTCGTTTAAACGTGCGTTGCAGCTAAATCCTGATTTAATCGATGCACAGAGTAAACTTGAAGTTGCACAAAAGCGGTTACGCGGACAACTGAAGTTTAATTGATCGACACCAACGAGTTTACCTGCGTTATTTTCACCGGACTGCCTGGTTCGGGAAAAACCACTTGTGGTGCGCACCTCGGCGAAGAACTCGGTCTTCCTTTCTTCGACACGGACGAGTTGATCGAGTCGAGCGAATGCAGAACAATCAAAGACATTTTTGCCACCGAGGGCGAAGCGCACTTTCGCCTACTCGAACGCGAAGTTCTACGCCTGCTCGAACATGAAGTGGCGAAGAGATCACCTGCCTCCTCAGATTTGCCGGAGCTTTGCGATGAGCAAAAACCAGTTTCGGCCCAGCTTGCAGCTAGAATTGCCGACGAGATTGATGAGGCGAGCAAGGCAAAAGGCATGATTATTGCAGTTGGAGGGGGCGTTCCGGAATCGGAATCCAACAGAGAAGCACTTAGGCGGCTGGGCACAGTCGTCTACCTCGCGACTGAGCCTCAAGAAATCGCAGCCAGACTGACAGACGATGGACTGAGGCCGCTTTTGAGCGCAAACTCGCCGGAAGCCAAGGGCAGCGGGCACGCAAGGTCGAATATGGTTTCAAAATTAAAAGGGCTTCTTGACAGGAGAAGACAAGCGTATGAATGCGCCGATATTAAGATAGACACCAAGGGGCTCAGCCCGCACCAGATCGTAAACGTGCTTCAAGAACGACTCAAAACGCACCTAAAGATCTAAAAGAGAGCTTCTAAGGGTATAGAATTAACTCCGGTATTTGTCGACGAACTGTCGGCAGAAGTCAGGAGATTAAACTCACCGCCCGCCTGACCGAGACATCTGAGAGGAGAAACACCCGGTGGTCACCCAAGACGAACTTATGTACCTTCAGTCGCAACTAGAAGGGCTTGAGTCGATTTTTATGGAACTGATGCCATTTGGTGTTGAGCTCAAGCGCCAGCAGGTGCAAGATTTTTACGATAAGCGCCTCGACGCCGCCAGCAACCCTGTTTCGTCGGTCGCGCCCACAGAATTGAGACGCCAATTCAACACCAAGGCAAACCAGGTCAGAAACCTTGTTGACAGCGCTGAATCATTGGGCGATGCGGGCAATAAGCTCAACCTGATTAGAGCAGCTTCCTCGCTGCCCGAGGAGCGCAGCCGCTCGGTCACCAACTCGGTTCTGCAATTCTGCAAAGAACTCACATTTGAAACCAAAGCAGATCCCAAGCTCCTTGACGAGATTTTGAGATCAGGCGATCTGCGACCAGTGGAGGCTCGAATGTTGCTGGCAGCAGCGATGTTCCTGATCGCCGACCGGGTCGATAATGGCGGACAGAAGCTTGCAGTACGCGACTTGCTCGCTCAGTTTATCGGCATGGTAAAAGCGGAAAGGCTGTTGGCAAGAAACGATCCGTTTCTTCTGGAAGCACAGTGTGCGCTTGAAGCTCTCGACATGGAAGAAGCCGGGAATTAGCAGTGAAGATCAAGGTAATTCACGGTCCCAATCTTAATTTGCTTGGAACGCGTGAGCCCGAAAAATACGGCGCGAAAACGCTCGCGCAAATCAATACTGAGCTGGAAAACCTGGCTCGGCATCTCGGTATATCTACTATCGAGTTCTTTCAATCGAATATAGAGGGCGAAATAGTCAACGAGATTCAGAAGGCTGGTCGCGACAGATTCGATGCGATTCTGATTAATCCGGCGGCTTACGGGCATACGTCCATAGCCATTCGTGATGCCTTTCTCGGCGTGGCAATTCCATTTGTAGAGGTGCATCTGTCCAATATCTACAAACGCGAAGAATTCCGCAAAAAAACATATCTTTCTGATATAGCCGAAGGCGTCATAACAGGCTTCCAGTCTGAAAGTTACATGTTTGGATTAACGGCGTTAAAAACGCTGGTTGATAAAAGACGCTAGTGGCGCTGGGCTCCGGAAGCAGCAAGATTGCAACACATTAATGAGCCAATAAGCCGTCTAACGGAGCGAATCGTAGAACCGGGCTATAATAGGGACTTGTTCGCTTGCGAACGTGGCTTGAGGATCAGTCTTTTGACTCAAAAGCAGAACGCAAAAACATCGCTAATCGGGTGCCTGGCTCTACTGTTGCTGTCTTCCGTGCCGCCCGCCTTCGCTCAAGAAGAGCAGGGCGAAACTAAAGCTGCACCGGCGGCGACACCAGCTGAAAAAACAAAAACAGATAGTGCCGCGAAAGGCGGAGGGCACTCGCATCCGCCTGCAGCTCGCGAGCACTACAACCGTGGAGTCGAATTGCACAGAAGCGGTTATCTGAACAAAGCAATTCTGGAATACAAAGAGGCCATCAATGCCGACGAGCATATGGAGCCTGCATACAGTAACCTCGGTCTCGTTTACACCGCGCAAAAGAGCTGGAGCAAAGCGCTCGAAGCCTTTGACAAAGCGCTGACGATGAAGCCGGATCGGACAACCAGTTTAAACGGTCTCGGCACCGTGCTCTACGCGATGAAGCGCAATGACGAAGCCATGGAAAAATGGAAGAAAGCGATTGAAATCGATCCCAATTTCGCATCAGCTTATTACAACATGGGCAATGCTTACGAGACCCAGGAGAAGAACAGAGACGCGCTACTGGCGTACGTCAAGGCATCGGACATCAATCCCAAAATGGCGGACGCATATTACCGCATGGGCTCACTGATGAATAAAACAAAGCACGGTCCGCAAGCGGCGGTGCTGTTGCAAAAGGCGGTGAAGCTGGCTCCCGATGCGGAGTTTGCTCGCGACGCCAAACGTCAGATTGAAACTCTGGAAAAACAATTCGAGAAAGACGGAGCGGAGTACAGCGCTTCCAGCCAACAAACTTCAGATGATCGCACCGCCGGTGACACCAAGCCCAAAGCGGTCGCAACAGGAAATTCGACAGACAAAAACACGGACAAAAAAAAGCTTATCAAAAACCCGTTCAAGAAATCGGGCGACTCGAAAGAGGATAAGAACGTAAATATGTTTGTGCAACCGCCCTCAGGAGAAGCGGACCTTCGCTCGAAGGATACAGAGTAATCGATGATTGACACTCAGGCAAAAATGAATGCAGTTGCCGAGATGCTGGAAGGCACTGTGATCGAAAACTCAGTCGGTTTGGAAGTTCAAATTAAAGGCTCAGTCTCCGGTTTTCCCGCGACTTTGCAGGCGCTTCGCGCAGGGTTTCCTTTCGGCATCACGTATATCGTAGAAGTCAACGTTATGGAAGAGGGAACACAAGACGATCCTCTAAACATGACGATTATGCCTCGCTACGCGCGTGGTTGGTTCAGTTTCCTCACCAGACTGTTGCTGCTCGAATCGAAAGGTCAGGCGATTGGCGACAAGAAATTTGATTCGAAATTTTTGCTCTCTTTTGCGGACCACAACATCGCCGAGCGTTTCATCAAATACCCGGGAGTCATGGACCGCATCGACGCCTTGCAGTTGAACACAAAGTTCAGCGAGATGGGAGTGAAGTCGAAAGCCGGTCTCTACCTCACGCAGCCAACTAATTTCAATTCGGTAAACCTGGACATCGTCAGAGTAACCTTCAAGACTCTGGGCGAACTGGGACAGGTCTTATTCGAGTCATTCTGATACGATCTGTCTGTTCTGGAAGCATCGAGTCTTCAGAGATAAACAGCTGCGCGTTATCAGAAACAGATGACAGTCAACGAGAACCTCATTGTTGTCGACAAGCTCATCAAGGCGTACGAAGGACGTCCTGATTTGGCGTTGAAAGGCATATCCGTCGAAGTAAAAGAGGGCGAGTGTTTCGGTCTCCTCGGACCAAACGGCGCGGGTAAAACCACGCTGATGGGTTGCCTTCTGGGCTTGCTTAATCCTGATGGCGGCAGTATTTCAATCGGCGGGCTCGACCCCAATGATTATGCAGTAAGAGAAGTCATAGGCTTTCTCCCTGAAAGGCCAAACTTCGAAAACTGGCTTACCGCAAGAGAGTTCATCGAGTATCATCATGCACTTGCCGGCGGAGACAAATCGACCAGAAGCAAGGACGTCGAGAATATGTTGCGTCGCGTGGCTCTGCAAGAAGATGCCTGGTCGAGAAAAACCGGAAAGTTCTCACGAGGGATGTTACAGCGATTGGGATTAGCCCAGGCTTTGATCGGCAACCCCAAGATCATTTTTCTGGATGAACCCGGATCAGGCATGGACCCGCCCGGAGTCACACTCTTGCGCGAAATCCTGCTTGAACTAAAACGCAGCAATGCAACCATTGTTTTAAACTCGCACCATCTCGACGAGATGGAGAGAATTTGCGACCGCGTAGCATTCATCAAGAATGGGGAAATTCAAGCAATCAAAATAATGTCTGACGAATCAGATTATCCCCATGTACTTCGACTGCGATTCCTACCATCGCAAGCGGAAACAGAGCTGCAGGAGAAGATCGAGCGCGTCGCGTTGTCCACAGAGTCAACGCTTCTGGAGTTCGACAAGAAAACCGCGCGGCTTGCGGTTGCCAGCGGTGAGGCTGCCAGCAAAGTCATTCAAAGTTGCATAGAGAATCAGCTGCAAATCCAATCGGCAAGTCCTGAGTCAACGTCGCTAGAGCGTCTTTTCACGCAGATTCCGTCGCCCCCAGAAACAGCGAGGCTGGACGGACATGCTGAGTAAACCGATTTATTTGCAGACGATCAAGAAAATTTTGAATCATAAGATGATCATGTTTGCTCTCATCATGCTTGGATTTTTCATACCATTCAGTTTGATCCTGAACCCACAAAACCCAAGCGTTTCAGCAGTAGAGAGTTGGGATGCCTTTTCAATTTCGGCGATGTCAGCGCTTTTGATAGTGACGGCCACGAACTCAATTGGAACCGCTCTGACGCTAGGTGGTCGCAGCGACTATATGCCGTTAATCGTGACTCGCCCACTGCACAGGTTCCAATATATCATCGCAAAGTGGCTTGCACTGTCCACTGTCATCATCGCCGTTTCTCTGCTACAGCACACCATTCTCACCGTCAGTGGTGCCTATGCCAGATGGGGGCTGACTAACGAAATGATTCTTGCTGGCTTTCCGGAGCGGGTAATTTCAGCATTAAGCGTAGCCAGCGTCTTGACCATGATCTATTCGCTTCCCAAGCAGAGCCTTGTTCTCTGCGGAATAATCGCCTTTGAAATCGCGACCGGAATCAGCATCTTTTCAATGAGTATAGCGGTTCCTCTTCCGGAACAGACCAGCGACGTCTCCTCGATGATTGTCACCATAATCGGTGGCGATCAGTGGGCGAAGACGACGCTGCTGCCTGCAATTTTCGGCGGGCGAGCATTCAGCTCGGTCCAGCAATACGCGACCGTTTTGGTGAACGTAGCTAATTTCTTGGCACCGCAAATTCATCTTTACGATATGTTCACGGCTAAGCCCTTTCTCTGGACTCCATTTCTGGAAGTGGCGAGCAACATGCTGCTTTCCCTCACGATCGCCTCAGCGATTTTAAACGCAAGGGAGTACCACTATGATTCTGACTAAGAAAGGCTCCACCCGCGGAACTGTTTCCATACTCTTGATGGCGGCAATGATTTTTCTTGGAACCCGCTTCCTGGTAAGTTACATAGAGGAAAACTTTCCAGCGTCGAACGCTCCCACAATAGCGTGGAAATCGGTGCCGGACGTCTTAAAGCGAAACGAGAAAGCGCTCGACGAAGAGACCATCGTTGACGTGAACACTGAAGGGGACGCTGGCAGCGATGCTGGAGGAGATGCCGGCGACATTGCAACGTCAGCGAAAACCAGTTCCAATAGCGGGGACAACGATAACACGGTAGCGGCAAGCGGTTCCAAACCTGTGGATAAAAACGGTAGTATCCGAGCCGACAAGAAAACCAAAAAGCGTTTTGCAGTTGAGCGACTCTTCCCTGACAATGTCGACCAGAAGCCGATCTTCTTCTTCTTTGCCGACGAGGGAAGTATTCTGTCGCAGCGCATGCAAAAACGAACCTTGTCCATCCCTGACATTCGAAACAAGATCAATCGCGAGTTTTATCCCGTAAAAATCAACTTTGATAAACCGTTGACAAAAACGGAGTACAAACTTTATCACCAATACGCATCGGCTGCGGCTCCAGCTATAGCGATCAGATCGGCGACCGGTGATAATCTGGCTTACAATGTCGGATATTTGAGCGGAGTAAAAACAGTAATCTTGCTGCAGAATGCGATGAACGTCCAGAAAAAACTTGATGAGGGAGGAGAAGCCGAACCGGACTTATGAGTACAGACTCGATATTGCTAACCCCACAATTCCTCAGCGAAGTATCAAGTGAGTTTCAAAATTACCTGAGCGCTTTTCCAGACGAACGCGACAAACTAGACATTCTTGCAAAGCAGCTCGGAGAAGAAGACCGAAGACTCTGCGACCGTAAAAATATGACTGGACACTTGACTGCAAGCGCTCTGCTTTTGAACTCAGATGCAGATGCGATTCTGTTGATTTATCACAACTTCTTGAAATTGTGGCTGCAGCCAGGCGGGCATCTCGACCCCGATGAACTTCCTTTGAATGGTGCGTTTCGTGAGTTCAGGGAGGAGACAGGAATAGCCAACATCCGGTTGCATCCCTGGCACGAACAGAACAAGATCCCCTTCGACATGGACACCCATGCAATACCGGCGAATGAAACGAAGAACGAAGGAAGTCACTTTCATCACGACTTCCAATACTTGATCGAAGTCGACGGCGACGGCTATTCGGATGACGCCATCAAAATCGATCTAAATGAGGTCTCGCAATATCGCTGGGTTTCAATCGCTGAACTGATCGAAAAGGACCACGATGACCGGTTGAAACGAGTCGCGGCAAAAATAAAGAACACCCTCTGCTGATCGCCTGACATCAACATAACGTAGCGAAAAGCTCAATCTCGCTTGTCATATGGTAAAGTATACGTTGAATACCAGGTGAGTTGCCTTCGGGCATCGTTCACTGCATGACCTAAGAGGTGACAAAATGGCCGAAACAACGACCACTAGCCCCGAAACCACGACAATCGTTTCACTGACCGAATCGGCGGCTGAAGAAGTAAAAAGACTTCTCACGGAAGAGCCTGACAAAGAAGGTCTGAGACTCGAAATCCGCGGTGGCGGCTGCTCCGGAATGTCGTATGGTCTGAGCTTCGATAAAGCACAAGAGAAAGACCACATTATCGAACAGCATGGCGTCAAAGTCTTCGTCGATCCGAAGAGCGCTATCTACCTGAAGGGCACTTTGCTCGACTTCGAACAAGGTCTCCAGGGCAAAGGTTTTGTGATCAAGAATCCGCAGTCGAAAGGCAATTGCGGATGCGGTCAATCCTTCTCGGTCTAGTCTTTACCGGCTAGCCGAACGCCCGCCAGTCAGAAATCGCGGCAATCTCGCCGTCATAAGCGCGCACGATGCTCACCCTCAAGGCGAATCGGCGCGCTTTCTGTTTCCAATCACTAATGAAAGCGCCTCACATGACAGTAACAACGAACACCGCTGACGATACCACAATGCTTAGAACCAGAGGCGGCTGGAGCGCTGTCGACCTCTCCTACATTCGCGTTCACGGTCCTGATGCAAGACGATACTTGCAGGCGCAGACGACTAACGACTTGAACAGTCTTAAGGAGTGGGGCTCGCAGAATAGCAGCCTCATAGATCGCAAAGCACGCCCCGTAGGCTGCTACAAACTGTTCAATCTGGGCAACGAATTCGTCATCATATGTGATACCAACCAGGCAAACGCAATTCTCGAGCATTTAGAGAAGTATAAATTTGCAGACAAAGTCAACTTCGATTTGGTTTCAGACCCGAAGTTTCTGACAGTTCAGGGACGAGCAAGCAGAGCCGTTCTGGACTCATGCCTGACCGTCGACGATGGGGAAAGTAAACGCGATCTGTTTAACAGAGACTACTACGCTGGAAAAATCGCAAATTCGCAGATCGAAGTTTTTCGATACAGCCTGACAGGCGAGGAAGGTTTTCTCGTAAAAATTGAGGAGAAGAATTATGCTGCCGTTCATGATGCCCTTGCCGCAGCCGCAGCCAAATTCGAAATAAAACCACTCACGCAGTCAGTTCTAGAGTGCGCACGCATAGAAGCAGGTCTGTCGAAACTGGGGACAGACTTCAGCAGTGAAAACCTTCTGGCAGAAACAAATCTGGATGAGTCGACAGTAAGCTACAACAAAGGCTGCTTTCAGGGGCAGGAAGTTCTGGCGCGCATTAAAGGACAGGGCTCTCCGAGCCGTTCCATAGTCGGTCTGATTCTAGAGCCACCACCGGCGACACCGTTTTCATTTGACACCCCAATAGAACTGGGTAAGGAAATAATCGGCTGGATCAAGTCGAATTGTTATTCTGAATTCTTGAAGCGGTATATCGCCATCGCCATGCTCAAACGTGACTATCGCACACCAGGCAAGAGTTTCCAAACCGTAATCGACGGCAAGGAATTGACGGTCAGGGTTGAAACATTGCCGTTTTTCACCGCGGAGTCACCATCTGTAGTAGCACGACAGCTGTACGAACAGGCGTTATCTGTTTTCGCAGAAGAAGATGAGACAAAAACAGAAACACAGGATTGGCAGTCAATAAAGCTCTTGCGCGAAGCGGTCCTTCTGGACCCGCTATTCGAAGACGCATACGAGTCCCTGGGCGTAATTTTGAACCGGCGCGGAGCTACAGACGAAGCCATCGAAGTTATGCTTCACCTGGCGAAACTCAATCCTGACTCGGCAATGGCACACACTAACCTGTCAGTGTTCTACGTGGAGAAAGGGTGGAAAGAGAAAGCCGAAGAGGAGATGGCAATTTCTATGAGCATCCGCATGAGAGAGGCGGCCGCGCAATTCTCGAAAGACAAGGAGGCCGAGGAAGAACGCAAAAAACAACAGGCGGAGACAATACAACGCATGTCGATGTTCGAACAAGTGTTGGAAATAGATCCGGAGGACCAACTTGCGAATTACGGATACGGAGATTGCCTCGTCGCTCTCGACCGGTTTGAAGAAGCCGTTCCTCATCTTGAAAAAGCCATCCGATTGAAACCGTCGCATAGCGTCGCATACGTTTCCCTCGGAAAAGCTTACGAAGGTCTCAACCGCATAGATGATGCGAAAGCGACCTACATAGCAGGAATCGATGCAGCAGCTAAACGCGGGGACGGTGAGCCCATGAAGAAGATGAAAGACAGGCTCAACCAACTTTAGTCGTTTGCCGCCATTTAATTCTATCGACTACGTATTTTTCCCACTGACAGCGCAATCATTCCAGGCGACAATATCAAAACTTATAGCTGGGAAATTTCTCATTACCATTACCCAGCGTGCATCGCTGCACTGATAACTAAACATAATCGCGTTCCGCGCGAACCACGAGGGTTTTGCCATGCCAAACCAGGGTGACGGTGTCCAGGAGAAGGGTAAGACGATTGCGGCGGCTTTCGAAAAAGGCGTAGCCGATCCGAATCACGACATGAGACCCGCAATTCAAGCATTGCAGGATGCCGCGCGAGGCAACCCGCAGGAGTTTAAGCAGACAATTGCCGTAGCGAACCAATTGCTCGATAACAGCGCAAATCCGAACGTCAAAAAGTTTTTCGGCAACATGGACTTGATCGAAGGCACCGACAGTAAAGGTCTGCGATTACAGCGCAGAGACGGCGCTCAGTTCGTCATGAGTGACAATGGAAAAGCTACCCAGGTCGGCACCGGCGCGAGCATGGATGCCACGCACAAAGACGCTCAGGGCAACCGAGTCGAGAAGGGCACTACCGCAGATGGTCTCACGAAAGAGCGTATTACGAGTGCCGACGGCAGCGCGAGCGTTGAGAAGTATACGGACAAACAAGGACAGCACTGGGAGATCGAAAAGCACAAGCAGGCAGACGGCACCTTGAGACCTACGAAAGTCACGCTGCCCGACGGATCTACGATGAAATTCGAATGGAATAGAGAAAGTGGAACTTCGGGAACGCTTTATCCCACCAGAATGACGGAATTGAATGCCGGTGGAAGGGTCGTTCGTGATTATCAAATGCAACCGTTGAAGAGCGTCGAGGGACGCTACGACACGTCCGCTTGGGAGCGCAAAGCAGGCAGCGAGCCGGCAGATAAGGAATTTCGCGGTACTTTGAACGTGGATTCCAACGGCAATACGAATTTTACGTTCCGAAACCCACTTCTCATCGAAAAGATCAACGCTGATGGCAATACCAGCAAGAATGGAGTGGACAAAAATCTGAAACGAATTGAAGAGCACCACCGCCGGACTCGGTAAGCCAAGAACGGTCTTTGGAACGTGAATAGATGATAAACGTTGGAGATTCTCGCTGATCTCCGGCGTTTAATGGGTAAATAGACTAAGATCGAGATACCACCGAGGTGTCCTTGATGACAATGATTCGGACATTGAAACTTTCCGCGTTGAACGCGGCATCTATTGCGGTCGCGTTTGTTTCGACAAACGTGATACTGCAGCCGGCTTCAGCGGCTCTTACTGAAAGCACTACGGCGCAAGTAGAGAAAACATCGTCACTGCCGAGCGGAAGTCTGGTCAATGCGACCAAAGAATCGCCACCTACAATGGCTGATCCAATGGCCGATATTCCGGCAGAAACACCGGTAGTTGAACCAACTGTTGTGAAACCGCTTCCAGCGGCGAGTACAACCGGACCAGCCAAGGCTGCGGTGAAAACACCGGCTAAGCCAGTTTCACAACTAGACCAGCTCAAGACCCTTTACAGAGCAGGAAAGTATCGCGATGCGCTTGCCTTAATCGCGAAGATGAAACAGTCCGAACTGACGCATTATTACACTGGTCTCTGTTATCAGGGACAGGGACAGCTAGCTCAGGCTGCGCAGGAGTTCAGCTTCACAGCATCGATTGCCAGAGATCCGCAACTCAAATACAACGCCCAGGTGGCGCAGCGTGCGGTGGCAGCTTATGCAAGCAACAGAACGTACAAAGGACAGGGTAACTTCTTCGCAAAGACAGTGTCCGTTCCTAGACCGAGTGGTAGCGCCAGTGGTGCCGGTAGCTGCGGCCCACGACGTGCGTGAGGAAGATAACTCAGAAGATCAGGTTGGTCTTCAAAATCTCTGAAAGTGACTCTAAAACCGAAATTCTCAATCAAGTATTGACACAGCTTCGCTCAAAGCGCTATTAAAGGTCAATCTAGTCTTCTCCGGGAAATTATCAGGAACAGATATGCGTAACCACCTCATCATCTCGTTGCTCGCAGTCTTTGCACTTTGCGGTTGCGACAACCCGGAAGACTTCAGTCATCCGGAGAATCCAAAGAAGCCTGGAGAGATTACGGTGAAACCGACTTCGCCTTCACCAGCCAATGATGCATCTCAAGCGCCTGCGCCGGTAACGCCACTTCCGGAAGATAGTCCGGGTCCAAGAGACACTTCGGGAGTGAAAACCGGCGATGCTGAAATTGCCGGTGAGTTTGATAGCGTTAATTCGTCCGCATCATTGGAAACCGAGATAACGATAGGATCTCCTGCAAAGGTGACAATCGAGGCTAGCGAAAAGAGTTTCAACGATATAAAGCTCGAAGTTAAAGACACCACCCTTAATATCACGACAACGCCCGGTTTTAATGCGACGGTCGCCAAGATAAATATCACGGCGCCAAAAATCACGAACATAACAACCTCCGGCGCGGCTCTTGTGAAGTTGATTGGCGCTAACGGGCCGACGTTGAATATAAGTGCAAATGACAATAGTTCGGTAGATGGTTACGGTGCCGTAGACAGTATCAATGTCACCGCTAACGGTGCTTGCTGCGTGCGAATGAAAGGTTTAGTCGCCAAGGTCGGCAATGTGACCAGCAACGGCAAATGCGCGGTCGAGGTGAAGACGACCGAAGAAATCAACGCGACATCAAGCGATGGTTCAGTTATCAACGTGGCTGGGCTGCCTCGCAAAGTCAACAAGCACAAAACCGATCGAAGCTTTATCAACCTCAACAACGAAAGATAGGTAAGGGTATCGATACTGGTATCGAAGAAACGACTGCGCTGAACGAGAACTTAGTTGGTGGTCTGACCTGGAGTAGCCGCGACCTGGGCTGGGTCTTCCACTCGGAACCCCTGGGTGCCGTTGCGCGCATTCAAAATTGCCGCCATTTTCGAAACATCACCAAGGATTCGACGTTCTCTGACGCCGCTGTTGGCTTGACGCAAATCAGTCATCAGATCGTTATGCATCAAAATGCTGTGGACAGAGATTTCACTAATTGCCAGATGCGAATTCTCGACAACCTTGAATCCGCGCCTGGCAAGCCCATCTTTGGGACGCAGGTCTCGGCGTGACAGCTTCTTCTCACCGGCGACGATTTCAGAGCCAGCAGCCAGAGCCAGAATTACCGGCTTATCGAACAAACCTTTTCGGTCGAACTTAGCTTTTATAGTTTTGCCGGTTCCATCCAGATTGGCGACACGCAAAACTCCCTTCTCGAGCCGCGCGAGGACGTCCCCATTGGACGCAATGGCGACCGTGCCGAAAGACGTTTTGATAACGGCTTGCTTTGATGGTTTTTTGACCGACACTAAAATCTCGCCGTGATCGAATTTCACTATGTACTCGTTCTGCTTGTTGAACCGCGAACCCTCGATCCACTTCACCGTGATGCCCGAGGTCGGTCCGCCCAATTCGTCGTCCTGAGGAAACTCCATGCTTTTGAGCATGACCGCCCCGTCGAGAGCTTTTTGATTGAACACTAAGTCCAATGGCGACGTATTTCCGGGGAACGAATTGAGATTGCTCTGCAGGTCGGTCTGCACTAAAACAGGATTGAAAAACGGCCGGGCAGGAGTTACTACGACCGGTTTCGACTCTGGCTGCGGCGGCGGTGTCACCACCGGGGGCGGAAAGAAAACCGGATGATTTCGTCCCTCGCCACCACCTCGTGGACCGCCTCCTTCGTAGCCTCCCTCACCGCCCTGTGGTTGAGCATTCGCACAAAGGGGGGTGAAAGACAAGACGAAAACAGCGAGCGAGACGCCTAGCGTTCGGCTGACAAGGTAATCTGATGAAGCGCGGCTCATTGAACCAATTCTCCGTTGTGACACCGTCCGGAGTTCCCAATCGACGTAATTGTCGAAACCGTCCGAGTTTACCAGCTATTTGCAAGCTAAAATCAGCGATTGAAAAATTGCAACATTAAGAGGAGCCAATGAAAGCCGGTTACCGCACCGGATGTGGTGACAAGCAACCTCGAAAAGTGGCACAACTACTCACCGGCAAGCTGCCTGACGCGCATGGAAAACATCCCATTAGACTCACGATAAAGAACTTTTCCTCTATCGTCGAGATAAACGAAAGTAGGGTAACGATCAACACCGTATTGATCAGCAAGACCTTTATTGCGCTCAGCATTCACACGCTCAAAGTCCATTTTGTCACGGTATTTCGCAGCTGTGCTCTCGAACTGCGGGACAAAAGCGTGGCAAGCCACGCACCAATCGGTTTCAAACATAATCACCTTGCAGCGACCATACTTCTTCGGCAGAGAAGCCGTCTCCGAAGCGGGCTCAGGGACGGGCGTCTTCGCGGCGGAATTGGAGCCGCTTGACGCGGGGAGCGAATTCAACGCAGCCTTAGCACGAGTTCGCTGCGACGCGTCTTTTGAACTGCTCACCACGTACTGGAAATGCTGACGTGCCGGGCCAAAATGTTTCAGGCTTTGATAGCAAAATCCGAGATACAGGTGAGCAGTCGCATCATAGGGCTTCTCGACTATAGCCTTCTCAAAATGGGAAAGCGCCTGTCGCAGATCTCCTTTGTTGTATGCTGCGACCCCTTGAGTCAGCGCTGTCGAATCGGCGAAACACGGGGGAAACGTGAATAACGTCGCCAGTGCGAAAACCTGACAAATGGTCCTGCCGCTCATTATCTTGCCACCTAAGTGCCGGCGCCGATGGTCTCCAGGAGCGCATCTGTGCAACTATCACAAAGATCAGGATATTTCTGGTGCACACCAATCTTCGTTGAATACTTCCAGCAACGAGCACACTTTTCGCCGTCGGCTTTAAGCACTCGAACTCGAATGCCATTCTCATTCAACTCAGAAAGAAGCTCATCATCACTCGCTTTACCATTGGTCGCCTCGGCGACTTTAGCTTGCGATACGATAAAGAAACCGGGAAGCTCTTCGCCTAACGAAGAAACTTTCGACTGCAGGGCAGCATCATCGAATTGCAAAACAACTTGCGCTTCCAATGACTTCCCGATCTTGCGACCGGCTCGAGCCTCTTCCAGAGCCTTGTTCACGGCGTAGCGCACATCGATGAGTTCACTCCAGAATGTCGTGAGTTCGTCGTTGACGAACTTACTGTCTCTTGTCGGGAAATCTGTGAGGAGAACGCTCTCTTCATTCGCTCCGGCTTTCTTGATAGCTTCCGGCGTGAACTGCCAGATGTCCTCGGCGAGGTGCGGCGTGACTGGAACCAGAAGGCGCACAAGCACCTTCAAGATCTCGTTTAACGCAGTTTGAACGGCACGGCGACTCTCTGACTTTTGACCAGCAGTGTAGAGTCTGTCCTTCACGATGTCGAAGTAGAAGGATGAGAGATCGACGACGCAGAAGTTTTGAAGTACTTGATAGTACTTGAAGAACTCGTATTTGTCGAAGTCTTGAGTGACTTCGCTAACGACTTGCTGCAAGCGATGAAGCACGTATTGATCCAGCTTCGACAGTTTTTCATATGGAACAGAATCGGTAGCCGGGTTGAAGTCGTGCAAATTACCCAGCAGATAGCGCGCTGTGTTTCTAAGTTTGCGGTAAACGTCAGCCAGCTGCGCAAGCATGTTTTTGCCGATCGGAATATCGTCGGTGTAGTTGACGGAAGCAACCCAGAGGCGGAGTACGTCGGCACCGTATTGTTTGATTACTTCGTCCGGATCGACGACGTTGCCAACCGACTTGGACATTTTTCGACCGTTTTCATCGACGACGAAACCGTGAGTGAGAACCTCTTTGTACGGCGCTCTGCCGTGAACAGCTACGCTCGTGAGCAATGATGATTGGAACCATCCGCGGTGCTGGTCACTGCCTTCGAGATACATCTCGCAAGGAGTTCCTCTGAGTTCAGGACGAGCATCGAGAACGGAAGCATGCGTAACACCGGAGTCAAACCAGACGTCCATAGTGTCGGTTTCTTTCTTGAACTCGGTGCCGCCACATTCGCACTTCGTATCGCCGAGGAAATCTTTGACGTCGCGTTTCCACCAGGAGTCAGAGCCTTCCGTTTTGAAGATCTCAGCGACCTTACTGATGCTTTCAGGCGTGATCAGCGGCTTATCGCAGGCTTTGCAATAGAATACCGGAATCGGCACGCCCCAGGTTCGCTGACGGCTGATGCACCAGTCTGAACGATTTTCGACCATCGTGTAGATACGGTTACGACCGGATGCCGGGTGCCATTTGACTTCATCGATCGCCTTCAACGCAGCCGCTCGGAAACCATCCACGGATGCAAACCATTGTTCGGTGGCTCTATATATGAGAGGCTTCTTGCACCGCCAGCAGTGCGGATAACTGTGCGCATATTTCGAATGCGCCATCAGTTTGCCGATTTCTCTAAGGAACTCAACGATTTCAGGATTGGACTTGTCGTAACGATTTCCGGCAAATTTGCCGGCGTCGGCAGTAAAGATTCCGCGCTCATCGACAGGAGAGACGACGCCGAGATTGTACTGGGCTCCGATGACAAAGTCCTCGGGACCATGCCCAGGCGCCGTGTGAACGACTCCGGTACCGACTTCCGTGGTAACGTGCTCACCGACGATCACGCGACTGAAGCGATCGAGAAACGGATGTTTGGTTTCGATTAACTCAAGAGACTTACCGGAAGCGTTACCGAGAATTTTAACGTCACCATCGGCGATACCAACGGCAGCCAGAAACGCGTCCTTGAGTTCATCGACTACTACCACGACACCATCATTCGGTGTTTTGACGAATAAGTAGTTGAACTTGGGATGCAGAGCCACGCCGAGGTTTCCAGGCAAGGTCCAGGGCGTCGTCGTCCATATGACGAAGTTGACGGTTTCATCAGCAGGAACGAAGCTTGGGAGCTTGCTTCGACTGCCTGGTTCTACTTCGAACTTGACGTAGATTGAATGTGATTCGTGATCCGCGTATTCAACTTCGGCTTCTGCCAGAGCGGTTTCGCAATTTGGGCACCACTGAACGGCTTTCAGTCCCTTGTAGAGATAGCCCTTCTCAGCCATCTTTCCGAAGATTTTGATTTGGGTAGACTCGAATTCCGGCTTCAAAGTCACATATGGATTCGCCCAATCGCCCCAGATGCCGAGCCTTCGGAAGTTCGCTTCCTGACCCTTGAGATTGTTCAGAGCAAAATCGCGGCAACGCTCGCGCAACTCAATCTCAGTCAAGGAGCGGCGTCCACCTTTGACGTCCTTGACGACAGCGGTTTCGATCGGCAAACCGTGACTGTCGTAGCCCGGAACGTACGGCGCGTAGAACCCTCGCTGCGCTTTGTACTTCGTGATGATGTCCTTGAGAATTTTGTTTAGCGCAGTTCCAATGTGGATCTTGCTTGAGCTCAAGTATGGAGGTCCGTCGTGGAGAACGAACTTGTCTTTCTTTTCGCGATTGGCAAGACTCTTTTCGTAAATCTTGTTGTCATCCCAGCTCTTTTGAAACTCGACTTCACGCGTGAAGCTGTTGGCTTTCATTGGAAAGTCGGTGACTGGCAGATTTAGAGGATACTTGCTCTTCTCACTCATTACTTTGAACTCCGAATCGAATATACCGATGCCAGGGCAACGGCACACTTGTTATGCACAAACAGATATTATTACACTGCATATGCAATTATGTGGTTCTAATTAAGAAGCGTACCGAAAACCGACTAAGATATCGGCTTGCGTTTTCACTGCAAAACCGGCTGGAGCTTAGCTCAAGCCCGAAAGGATGGAGATTTTGAAGAACGAGAAGCATGTAGCGTTCCGCGCGGCACTGGAGGCTGGTGGGCTTATCAAGGAGCGGATGGGGCAGATCGCCTCGATCGACTACAAAAGTGCATTCAACCTCGTCACTGATGTAGACAAGGCTTCAGAGAATCTTATTCTCGAAATCATTAAAACCGAATATCCTGGAGACGCAATACTGGCGGAGGAAAGCGGCGCTTCTAAAACAGGGCAAAAGCGTCGATGGCTTATCGATCCGCTTGATGGCACAACGAATTACGCGCACTCTTATCCATTCTTCTGTGTATCAATTGGTCTCGAAGAAGACGGAGAGATTGTTCTGGGCGTAATATACGATCCTGTAAAAGACGAGATGTTCTACGCCACCAAAGGCGGCGGTGCGTTTTTAAACGATGAGCGCATCAAGGTTTCTTCCGTAGATAAACTGGCAAACAGCCTTCTAGTCACAGGTTTTCCACCTGACACTCGCGGAACAGAATTGAACAATATGGTGGAATTCACGACTCTCACGAATATGTCGCATGGTGTCCGCAGAGACGGCAGCGCCGCCCTCGACCTCTCATATGTTGCAGCCGGAAGACTGGATGGCTTTTGGGAAAAGAAACTGGCAGCCTGGGATGTGGGCGCCGGCAGCCTGATTGTGGAAGAAGCAGGCGGCAGGGTAACAGACCTCGACGGAAACAAACTGGACGTTGATAAAGGTTGGATACTTGCCACCAACGGTTTGATACACGACGAAGTTTTGAAGGTCTATTCAGATTTACAGCTATCGAAAACCGCGACTGGCTAGGCAACAAACTGACCGGTTCGAATATCGGATGCAATACAACGCGATTGCAGTTCCGCTTCGAGTTCGAGGCGCACCAGCGGCCGCCCTACTTAATGCGAGCTCTGTACTTGCCCATGTAGGCACTCGCGGCAATTTTCAGCAATTCCACCAGCATTTTCGGAGAGTCGGTCAAGACGTTCACTTTTGAGCCGTCAATGTTCGTCCAGTTAATCGGAATCTCTTCAATCTTGTACTTGCGAAGGCGCGCCACATAGAGAACTTCAACATCAAAGGCGTAGCCGCTCATGCTCGTCACCGAGAAAAGATCTTGCGCGACGCTGCGGCGAAACATTTTAAAACCGCATTGAGTGTCGTGAAAACCTGGCAGCACAAGAGACTGTACGAGGATGTTGAAAGTGTTTCCTATATATTTTCGATATGTGAGTGCTTCTACATGGCGAGTGTCATCCGGCTTGGCACGACTACCAAAAGCCACGTCGAAACCGTTCGCGATACTCTGCTCCAACTTCACTATTTCTTCGATTGGCGAAGCGCCATCAGCATCGTCGAATAAAACGCGCTCACCAGCGGCCGCAAGCATGCCGGTCCGCACTGCATAGCCTTTTCCGCGGTTGGGCGCGTATGAAATTAATCGAACATTGGGTCGGGTCGCGGCGAAACTGTCAACGGTATCGGCAGTATGATCGGCGCTGCCGTCATCAACAACGATAATTTCGAAGGTGCCACCACGATTTGAAAGATAGTTATAGACCGATTCGAGCGTGCGAGGCAGCCTGGCTTCCTCGTTATATGCCGGAATGATCACTGAGAGCTCAGTCATGCGACTAAGTATATGGCCTTAGAAACCTTGCCGAGCTTTTGTGTGCGAGGTTCAATCAACTTCTTAATGAGAGTTCGCAAATATAAGTATTTGCTCGATTATTGACCTTGCTGTTGCAGCTCTCGCTCACGACGAATGATATCGTCGACGTTGAAGAAAATACCCTGTCTGTTAACGCTGGCAGCGTCAACGGGTCTCTGGTCAACGCCAATAGTGGCATTGAATGAGGAGCCGAGATAGTCGGCGTTCGCTCCGATGCGTTTTGCCTCACCGCGGTGACGGTCGTTCAATCCACCGCCGAAAGTCGACCAGTAGGTATCAGCCAGGAGCGGAAGCGTGTTGCTGACGCCCGGGTCGCGAAGCAAATCGCCTTTACCGAGGATATCGTGGTTGAAGCGTACTCGTCCAAGGTCGACCGCTGCCGTCACAGACTCTTGCATGCCGACGGCTTGGATGCCATATCGGAGGTTCTGAACGTTTTGATTTGCATAGTAGCCGACTTTGTCGCTGAGACCCAGCTTTGCTGCCGCACTCAATACGAGGAAATTCGTGGTGCCGCCTTTTGCGAAGTCTCCAAGGGCTTCGGTACCGGATTTGGTGCCGTTTAAATAGTTAGCAGTTTCAACCACACCGGAATATCCGTAGCCGCCGATAGCGGTTACTTTTGACATACCGAGAGCTTCCGTAATGGAAGTCTTTGCGGCGCTCTGCGAGGTGCTCGCCAACTTTGCCGCTTCACCCCACTTAGCAGACATACCGAAGAAAGCCGAATTCATCAAGCCTTGCATAGCGAACTGCTTAGCAGCCTGGTCGGCTGGAGTCAAGCCCAGTGCAACGTCACCAGCAGTGGTGACGGCGGATGAGCCAAAACCGTATGCCATCGATGTTTTCGTAAGTCCAATCTTCGCGGCATTCTCTGCTACGAATGTTCTGGTACCATTGGCGATGGCACCAATTCTCGAGGTGCTGGCCGCGACGTTCGCGGTAGTTCCAAGTGCGCCGACTCCTTCCGTCGCTGCTGCCGTGCCGGCAGCTCTGGCACCGGATGCCCACGGAGCGACAATCATGGATGAAGTCATGAAGCCAATCTTCGCACCTTTCCAGGCGCTCTCCCAACCGGCGTCTTTGTTGACGGTCCGCTCGATACCCCAGTGAGTCAACGCAGCGCCACCGGTACCAACTGCGGTGGCAGTGATAGCGGTCGCGACCAATCCGGCTCCCGCGGCAGAACCTAAACCGAGCGTACCGATAGTCAAACCAGCTGCGACGACAATCGATGCACCAACCGCAACGTATCCCCAGTTGCGATTCCACCAGCCGCTAAAGCCGGGTTCGGTTTTACCGATCTTATCTTCGATGTTGAGCTGTTTCTTGAGAGCATCATCATGCTCACCGTTTTGGAATTGCTTGTACAGACTGTTCGCTTTGCTATAGTCCTCTTTGGCCTCATACCAGTTAGCTTCCAGGTAAGTGGTCAGGTTTTCTCTGCGATCCATGAATGCATGGCGCTGTTGCATTGTGTTATCGATCACTTGAATTTCGCGTTTCGTGCGTTCCAGATCGATTTTCTCTTCATCCGAAAGATTCTGCTTCTTCTCGAGTTCTTGTTGTTGTTTGAGCAGATTCTGCTTGTCGTTTTGAAGCACTTTGTCAGCGGCTTCCATTTCTTGCTTAGCCTTGACGTTTTGTTGCTTCATCTGGTCGAGCAATTCACCGGCAGATTGACCGGGTTTACTCGAATCGCGGTAGATGTCGCCTTTCTCCAGTGCCGCCAAAAACTTCGTTTGAGTAGTCTGGTAATCGCCACCGTCGTTCGACGATCCCATTGTCAGTTTCGTATCCAGAGCTTGCATACTCTGGTCTCTGTATCCGCCCTTTTCATCGTAGATTAGCTCGGGCGTATCAGTTTTGACCTTATTAAAAATCGATTGCGCTTCGTTGAGTTGTCCATGCTCCGACATGTATTTCACCATGTCGAGACGGGCATGGCTACTGACATAGACGATGTTCATCATCTCTTCTGAAGTTTGATTTTCCAGGTTGCGCGGAAGAACCGCCTGACTGGCAAGCCAACCAACGTTCACTTGATCAGCAAGTCTGTTAGCCTCTTTCAGCAAGTCGAACTGACCGAGCTGTTTTGTCTGCCCGTCGATAACAACAGTTTGCGGTTGACCGGTTTTCTCCGCTTGAGTGGCAGCCGTCATCAACTGAATAATTTCCTGACTGCGCTGCTGTTGCGATGCGGCGAAGTTCATGCCGATTGACTGCTCGTATTGTGTATAAACATCCGAGACTTTCAAATCGGGGTCTTCCTGACCGGCACGCTTCATCAAATCGAAAGCTCTGCCCTGAGCTTCAGCCGGGACTTTGTCGCCGAGCGCGAGATTCGGATTGTCATAGCCTTTAGCAACCATTTCAGCTTCGACGAGCTTGACGAAAGCCGGCGCATGGCGCAGCTTTTCCATCTCCACGCGGTCTTGAAGGTTCAAATCGAGTTCGTCGATTTTTTGACGGCGGGCTGGGTCGGAACCTGCCTTGGCACGCTCTGCATCAATGACTTCTTTAGTAAGTAAGTTAGGATTCAATCCCAGTTCTTTAGCAAGATTATTGCGATCGCTGATGTTGCCGTTCAGCATCGCTTGCACTGTTTCCTGGTTGATAGCCGCGGCAGCGGTTTTCGCTTGCTCGAGTTCGGTGCGAAGAGTCTTCTTGAGCTCGGTGACGACATCTTTGACTTTCATCTGGCGATCGCCGATTTGAAGAACATCGTCGCCCGTCTTGCCGGATCGCGCGATAGCATCGAGGTCTTGCTTGATTGCGTTGACTTTGCCGGCATGTAGCAACGGATCGTCCGGCTCGCCGCTCGCTTGAGCCGTGTCCGTAGTCTTGTCGGAGGCGTCTTTCGGCTTCGGAGCTTCTTTGGGCGCATCAGCCTTAGCGGGCTCCGCCTTCGGCGGTCCAGCTAACGCAGCGTCAACTTGCGCGCGCAATGGGCTTTCGCTGTGGTCTGCGTCGGCCGCTGTGTGTTTGGTATCGTCGTGCCCTTTATTTGCGCCGATGAGCTCGGTTGATTTGCTACCCAAGGTTTTTTCCTCAATCCCGCTTGTGATATTTGCTCCAATCCAAACGGTTCTATACGGAACATACCCATTTTGGACAATACTCAGTCGAATAAATTTTGGAAACTACCGACTACAGCGGGTTTCAGGGAAGATTAAATCTAGCAATTCCGCTTGACAAGACCGACTTATTTTTTTGGCTTGCGGCTGTAATCAAAGAATAGGCCTCGCTTGTCGTCCTTTTTAGCATTCGGGTCAGTCGAGTCCCCGGAGAGCGTCGGTCTGTAAAGCGGGTCGGGGTCCTTCTTATCAGCTCGAAGACTTCCAGCCAGGGTCGGACTGAGAGCGTCAAGATTGGAGTTAATGTTTTTACGATCCCCCAGGTGTTTGGGATCCAGCTCGCTTCCATAATTACGGTCGAGGAAGTCGGCTACTAGAGGCGCCACGAACCCGCTGCCCTGATCTTTGATGTAGTACGGCTTACCCATCACATCGTGCAAAATGCGCTTGGAACCGACGCTGATAGCCACGTTCCACGACTCTTGCATCATGAAGGCACGCATCGCGTAATTTCTCGCATCACGCATTGTAGGCGCCACAACGCTGGCTCCCGTTCCATGATCAGACAAACCATATTTCTTTAATGCAGCAAAGCTGGCCGTGTCAATCAATGTGTTATAGGCACCATCTCTCAAAGCCTGTTCTCCGGACTTCCCATCAAGTGCCCACGCTTTCAGTTCAGGCGCTGCGCCTAAACCCAAACCGCCTCCAACTGTCCATTTGTTAAGACCAAACCTTCCAAGACCGGTAGTGGCGCCGGGCATCGAAGGATGCATTTTGGTTGCCAGGCCGAACATAAGCGTGTACTGAGTACTATTCATAGCTCCATCTTTGGCCGCTTTATCCAGAGGCTTACCATCGACGGCGACACTCACTGCTTCCGGTCCGAATCCTAAAGCCAGACCCGTGCCGACAGTGTAACGGTTCAACATTGCCGTTTTGATGGCGCTGGTTTCACCTGCAAGACCCCAGTTGCGCGAGATGCCCATCATGAGACTGTTGAACACGCCTTCTTTGGTACCATCCACTGTTGCCTTGCCAATCGGTTTGTTCTCAAAGTAAACGTTACCGGCTTCAAAACTGTATGACATAGCCAAACTACCTGCCAGCAAACCTTTGGTTACGCCGATTTTGCTCGCCATGTTGCCTATTTGACTGGTCGCGGCAACTTCGGTTCCCAGCTTGGCTCGATACGCCTGCGCCGCCCACGGGCTTGCAACCAGCGCCGCGCTCATGCCGCCTATTTTTGCGCCGTCGCGAAACTCCGGCCAACCAGCCTGATCGTTGACCGTTCTGTGAATTCCCCAGTGAACTCCTCCTCCGGCGAATGCACCACCTGCGGTGGCGACTACCGCCGTCGTGGTCACTCCAGCGCCAACATAACCTGCGGCGCCAATCAGACCAACGCCAGTCAGGGTGCCGGCAACAGCCGCGCCGGCTACAGCAAACTTCTTATAGTTACGCTTCCAGTAGCCATCCAGAGTATCGTCGGTCATTTTAGCCAGATCTGAAACCGTCTGCAGGTCCCGGTTGCCGGCCTTCATCGCAGCAAGTTGCTCGTCAAGACTCGGGTCTTTCGCCAGCGAGCTTTCGAAGAGTTCATGTGCCGACTTGGCACCGCCTTGAGACAGATGGATCAAGCCCTCTGTAAAATCGGTCATGGCGTCCATACGTTTTGCGTATTGCTCGCGCTCCTCGCGAGTTAGACGGAGCGACGCCATCTGTCTCTCAATACGCGCTTTCTCGACCTCTTCGTCCTGGTTGAGTTCTCTGTTGTCGTACGCTTTCTTCTTCGCTTCCAGTGTCTCGACTTCCTTATCGAGAACTTGATTGGCAGCAGTTATGTCCTTTTTGGTCTGCTCTCTGACAATCTTCATCATCTTCAACGCTTCGGAGGAAGTCGCTGAATCTGAATTCAAGTATTTGAGAACATCTCCATCATTGGCGAGTGTTCCATCCTTCAACTTTTGAACGAATTTATTGGCATCGTCCGCGGTACCAATCTTATCCTTACCAAGCTTGTCGAACAGTACCAATTGCGCAGTATCGAAGTTAGCCGGATTAATCGTTAAACCTAAGTTGACTGCACGATCGAGCTGCTCGTATGACTTACCGTCTTCGTGTTTGCGATAAACAACTTTGTCGCCTTCTTTTGCGAAGATCAATTCCGGGGAGTCGGCTTTGACCTGTGCCATCAAACCTTGAGCTTCGTGAAAGCGTCCTTGCGAGACGAGATGCTCGGAATACTTGAGACGTGCATTGCTGCCCATGCGGACAATGTCCAGCAGTTCATCTGATACTTTGGATTTGATATTGTCTTCGCGGTAAGTCTGGTTAGCAAGCCAGCCAACATTGAGGGTATCAGCAATTCGCAGCGCGTTTTTAAAATGTTGCTCTTTATCACCTTCTCCGTTCTTTGCTGCATTCAACTCCTGAGCTATTGTCTCAGCGCGTTTCTGCTGCTGAGCCATGTAGTGGATGTTTACGGTTTTATCCGAAGTCTCGAAAACCTCTTTGGCCTCACGAATTTCTTTGCCATCACCGAAAGCGTCAAGGTCGCTCTTTCCGCCTGGTGGGGTGATGCTTTTAATAACGTCGAACGCTTTCCTGATCTCTGCGTCAGGAACCTCATCACCGACTTTCACGGCAGGGTCCAGATATCCACGAGCCCGGAATTCCGCTTCGACAAGACGCACCGTCATTGGTGCAAAGTGAAGGCGGGAGATCGCATCCCGGTCCACCATTACTTGAGCTAACTCCTGGATCTTGGCTTGCTTGGGTTGATCGCCTGCCGCTTTCTGATATTCGTCTTTGAGTTTTCCAGGAGTTAACGATGCCGGCTCCAGACCGAGATCCTTGCAGAGTCTATCGCGATCGGCAGTGGTCTGTTTAGCTAAATCGTCGATACCAGGATTGGTGGCGGTGCCTTTCATAAGAATGGCATCAGCGCCTTTTTTACTGCGCTCTATCTCAGCAGCCATCTCGGTTTTCAGCTGCGCGACCCGTTCAGAAACCTTTACTTCCTTGAACACGCCATTATCTTGCACCGAAATCTTTTCGTCGGGTTTTCGCTTCTGCTGGATAAGTAAATCAAGTTCACGAGCCAGATTCTGAGCACGATCTATGCTTTCATAAGGATCGATAGGATCGCTTTCTTTAATCGCGCCCGCTTCAGCGCGGTCAGATACTTTGGTTTTGTCACCGTTCTGTTCAGCCGGCGGCTCACCGACCTGGGCAACATCTTGAACGTCACCCGCCTTGCTTACCTGCACTGAGTCCTGAACTCCGCCGGTCTTCTCAGTTTTTGCAGGTTGCGCTACTGCAGGGGGCGCGCCATCATAGACTTCGTCATGCAATGGTGTTTGCACATCGTCATCAGACTCTTCTACTGCGTGAAACGATTCAACGCGCGTGCCCGGCTTTTGGGCTGCGTTTTGAACTGGCTTTTCATCCACCATTGGTGAACCTCTAATAACTTTGGCTTTCGCCAGAAACATTCAGTATAGGAGTCTATTCTCTTATTCCCAGAATTTGACATTTCGAGACGAATTAGAGCCTAAAACCCGCACGGTGTGTAGCATTAAGCAGATCGCAATATCACAAGTCGCTCCCTCCTCGAAGCGCCCTCGCATATCTCTCATAAACTTCTTATGGTCGGAGCCCCTATCGGGTCCTTTTCTCAAATGGATATGAAAACCGGCTCGCTGACTGCAGCAAGCCGGTTTCATTACTCTTGATTTTGAAAGACCGATTATCCGCCAGGCGGTGGTGGTTCCTCGACCTCGCCGTTAGGCTTCGGTTTCGGAGTCTCAGTCGGAGTCGCCGGTTTCGGAGCCTCAGTCGGAGTCGCCGGCTGCGGCACTTCGGCTTTCGGAGGGACTTGTTCCTGCGCTTCTTCGATAGTCGTTCTCTGCGGAGGCAGAGGCGTGTTGTCGATAGGCTTCTGCGCATTACGCAGCAAGTCTTTGTACCGACCGACATTGAGGCGCGGTCCAAGACCATCGACGGTGCTCGGAAGCATCGTTCCGGCAAATACTCCGCCGGCTGCCATGGTCGGTCCGGAAAGTGCTCCGGCGTTCCAGTTGTTCCAACGGGTTGGAGACAGAGGGAACACGGACTGCATTGTCTTTCTGAAGTTGCCGTATTCCGGGTTGGACCAGACCGGCTTGTAGATAGCCCCCGGCTTCATGAACATAGAGCCGAACAGAGCTTGACCAGGCGTACCTACGGCAGCAGAGGCGACCGGCACCATCCATCTTGCATAGACCGGTAATTCTTCCGGATTGACACCTTCGACAGTCGGGAAGTGCGACTCTTTTAACGCACTCAACCAGGTATAGTCTTCGCCTTTCGGATCCGCGTAGACCGGGTGAGCGTCGCCGCCCTGCGGGAGCGTAACACCGAACAGTTGACCTGTCATATCGTACGGCTTCACCACCGTGTTGTACGTACCGGCAGCACCTAGCGCGCCGTAGAATCCGCTTGCACTGCGAGCGCGAGCAAGAACTTCCGGCGTCGCTTTTGCAGGATCGACTGCTGTGAATTGGAAGCGATCCGTCACCACTCTTCGTGCGCCGTCGAGTTTGCCTGCAGTATAGGCACCGGCATCATATGCCTTGCCAGGGATTGTCTTCAGATAGAAGTTCTTCGAGCCTAGAGGCGCGATGGTTTCCATCGTCGCACTGCCCATATTGGCCCAACCTTGCTTGGTCGTGACCGTGTTCCAGGCACTGTACGCACCATCTTTGGTGGCTTTCGCTCCGCTACTGAGTCGGGAGATTATACTGCGTTCGCCTGTGAGCGGCGAAGCGGCCATAACTTCTTTCAATGCTGCCGGTGTCAGCATAGCCGTGCGCTCGGTAGCTGGAACGAGGGAGAGCAGACGCTGGAGACCAGGTCCTTCGAGCACGCGAGTGCCCATACCCACCACATCGGTTAGCTTGGTTGCGTCCGTGATAGCTTGAACCGTTTTGCCGCCCTTCTCGACCGTGAGACCGGCGGACTGCATCTCGTCCAGTTTCGGGAAGATGTTCTTGAAGCTGAGTTTTTCAGTTTCGGCAGCCAGCTTATGAGCTTGACCGACTTTGGTTACACCGTATCTCTCAGCGGTCGCGAGCAACTGCTGACCTTGCGGTGTAGTCGCGATATCGGCGAGCGCTTCCTGGATGTTGGCATTGTCGGCCAAGCCGTTGGTTTTCTGCGCGAGTTCTTGAAGAGCAGCCTGGTCGTTTCTGACCATCTTCTTCAGGTCGCCGACAGTCTTGACGCCGCCGGCATCGGCTTTGGCGATACGCGCGGCCAGCGCATCCGGCTTGATTCCTGACGATGTTTTGGCATCCTTCATGATAGCTTCGGCGACGGAACCAGTACGCGCGCCGGTGAGTTGAGCCTTCTCTAGAGCCGCTGCCACTGTCGGGTCCAGCACACCTTCAGCAAGGAGCTTGGTGCCACGCGGCATGTTGACGAATGCCTTAGCTTCGTTGATGTAGCCCTGTGACTTGAGGAGATCCATGAGTTTGCCGGTGGTTTCGTAACCTTCTCTGGCGTAAAACTCGGCGGATGCCTTCGTGTCCATCAAAGCGAATTGTCTGGGACCTTTGGAAGCTCCAGTCAGGAAGCTGCCGCGTCCAGACAGACGACCACCGACTTCTGCAGCAGCTAGTGAGCCGCCAACGTGAACGATACTGTCCGTCCAACTTTCTTTGACGCCGGTCATCGCGTAGAAAGCCTGGTTGCGAGCGACTACTCCAGCGACAGGAGCACTGTATTCAGCAACCTTCAGCATCGCTCCGGCATAGCGTCCGTAAGAACCCATAGAGCGCTCGAAGAAGGCGGCAACCTTCGGGTTGCGCGTAGCGGCCATCGTGCCGAGGACACCAATGACGATACCAGCATCAACGAGGATACTATCGAAAGTGCTGTCTTTGCGAATTTGCTGGTTGAGATTTTTGATGCTGTGCATGTCGATGAGAACCGGCACACCACCATCGTTTTTACCAACAAGCTCACCACCCTGAAGGTAGACTTTTTCGCCCTTCTCGTTGGTGAAGGTTTCACCCTTCTTGCCCACGTAGAGTTTGTACTTCTCCGGATTATCCATCACATCAGCAAGTACGCCGAACAGTGAGGCTACACCTGGATTGTCTTTGGCGGTCTTCGCATCGAGCGGATCGACTCCAAGAATGTCTTTTGTATGTTGGAGAGCGCGTTGAGCAGGATCGATCGCCAGGTCCGGTTTGAACGCCGAGCCTTGACCGAATTTGATTTCCTGAATCCCGGCAATCTCACCCTTGTCGTTGAGTTTTGGAACGATTTCCGTGCCCAGATAGAGCTGAGCCAGGAATTTGTTAGTGTTGATCGGAGACTTCACGAAACCGGAGTCAACATCTTCACCCTTGATCGCGGTGTAAACCTTCTGCATTTGTTGACGCAGAGTGGACTTGCTACCGTCGGGCATCTCAACGACGCTGTTCGGAATCAACGGCATGTCTTCAATCAATCTCGCCGCTTCTTGATTCATCAAGTCGACGATCTTCACGTCCTTGCCGTCCACCTTAACCGGTGTAGTCAAACGCTCGGACTTGTCGCGAGCCTCTATACCAGCGGCTTCAGCATCTTTATACTGACCGGCCTGCTTCAAGAATTGCGCGAACTCCAAGCGAACACTCGCTTGTAAGTTCATGCTCATCATGTCTCTGAACATGTTGTCGTGAATCTGAAGTCGGCGTTCAGGCGAGAGAGGTTCGTCGCTAAGAACCGGCTTTCCATCAGGCCCTTGCTTGATTTCTTTGCCCTGCTTCAAGGCTTCGGTCAGCAATGCCATCGCAGGGACAGCTTCAGCGACGTCTTTGTCACTGAGCACATAATCAGTTCTGGCAATAAGTTCTTTGTAGAGATCTTTTGTCTCTTGTACCTTCGTGAGATCTCTTCGGTTCTCTTCAATCTTTTTGCTGAGATCCTCGTTAGACATCTTGGCAAAGCGCGGGTCGCCTTTGAATGCGGCAGCTTCGGGCTGCGGCGCAGCATCGGTGCCAGGAGCTTGTGGTTGGGCGTCGGTTCCAGGTGCCGGCGTCTCACCACTGGCTTCGGGCGCCGGAGGTTTTGCCGCTTCAGGAGCTTTCACAACCGGCTCAGGAAGAGCACCGATTGCAGCAGTGTCGAGCCCGACCTTCTTAGCCAGGTCGTTGACGGGCTGACTGTTCGCAAGCAATGCTTCACGAGCGCTCTTCGGTACAGCGCCGAAGCCTTCGGTCAGAGACTGCTTAGCGCCGGCCAGGTCGCCGGTTTCAGCTTGCATGTTTGCGAGTATCGCTCTTGAATAGAACAAGTTTTGACCAGTCGCAATCACATCTGCGGAATGAACAGCGATAGCTGATTGCACTTCGAACAGGGCCGGTCCTTTATCGCCGATCAACTGCGTGAGACGCTCTTGATCTTTGAACCAATCCGGCTGCGCTGCTTTCAAAGCGTCCGTTGCTGCCTTACGTTGATCGTCAGTCAGGGCAGGGTTCTTCGCGTTGTTAGCGTTTTCAACATCTGTTGGCGAGAACTTCTTCTCGGCTTCGGTCATGCGCGTCTGCAGTTCGCCGAATTCTTTGCGAGCCGCAGGATCTTGCGGTAACAAGGCTTCGTATTGCGCGGACAGGTCCTTCGAGCGCTGCGTCACTTGCGCATACTCGGTGTCGGACATTTGCTGCAAAGTTTTCAAAATAGGAGTCATGCGAGTGACTACGTCTTTTTTGAACTCCGGCTTCGCCGACGCGAAGAGGAAGTTCGACTCCTGCAGCAGGTCTTCGGTGCGCATGCACTTTTCATAGTTGCCGCTTCCGCGCGCCTGATTTTGTTTGACAGCTGCGTCAAGCAAGTCGATCGGATTGGCTCCGGCCGCCATCGCCATAGACCGGAATCCATCGCGTTGGTCGGGAAGTTGGTTCCACGCATACGCCTCGGTGGCCCACTTCTTCGCGCCTTCGGGATCGTTTGCTTGCGAAAGAATCTCAGCGTACATATTGCGAGCAACTGCGGACTGATTGACTTCCGCGGGAATTTTCGCATTGGTCATATTCAGTTCGAGCAACGAAGTGCGAACTTGCGTCATGACCTGATCGCGCTCGGTAAGCGCATCAGTGAATGCTTTATTGTCCGGAACCAGAGCCTTGAGTTGAGCGACGCGCTCTGCATACTGGGTGTCGGTCAGCGATTGATCGAGACTGTCGTAACCAGACTGGACCTGCTGTCTGTACTCTTGTGTTCTCAGATCTGAACGATATTGCTGAGTGCGGAACTCTTCATCGGTACCTTTGAAGTCCGCCGGCTTAGCAGCGCTCGTTTTGTAATCCGCAGGAGGCGTAGCGTTGGCAACCTCATCAGAGGCTTTGAACGCCGCAGGCGGAACGAGCTTATCAATTATTCCTTCTTTTGTTTTGACGACGACTTTCTTAGTCGCGTCGTTCGGATCGGGCTTCTCTTCATAGGTTCCGCTCATCGATTGATCGATGCGACGTACCGCGCCGGAGACCGTTTCCTGCGTATTGCCGACCTTGGCATTCAGGAAGTCCGTTGTTTGTTTTTCTAAAACTGCCTGGCGATCCTGAAGTTCTTTGATCTTTGGCGAACGACCTTTGTCCGCTTCAGCGATTGCCTTCTCAATTTCCGTGCGTTGCTCTGGCGTGAGCTTCTGGCCTTCAATGGCCTTATCGATCCAGAATCCGACGCGCTCAAGCGGCGATCTGCCCTGGTCGTCTAATTTGGAGAACGTTACTGTTCTCTCCGTGCCCTTTTCCTTTGCTGCTTCCGCCGGTGCTGGTGCGACCTCTGCGGGTTTCGGTGCCTCTACTTTTTCCGGAGCTGTGCCATCTCCTGGTCTTGGTGGGTTGGCTTGCGGCGGTGGTTCGACTGGTGCGGGTACCGGATCGCCACCCTCGGTGCGTACAGGCGGTCCGCGCATCGGATCCAAACCGACTGCTTTCGGGTCGACTCCTGCTCTCTGAACAGAATCTCCCATCAGCTTCCATATATTGACGTTCAAGCGGCTGCTGATTTCGTTGACGCGAGCGCCAAGGTTGGGATCCTTAGATAGGTAGCCCTCCGGCGGCAACACCTTAGCATCGATAAGCGACTTCTCGTTTTGAAACGCCCGAGCGAAGCACTCACTGGCTTTCGTCATGTCGCCGGCTTGGGTCCAGATGAGACCGCTGTTGACCTCGGTGAACATATCAACGCGACCAAGCGTGCGTGTCTTGCGCTCCAATTCTTTGAGAGCTTCGAGTTTCTTAGCGTCTTGTTGTTCTGCCGGCTTATCTGTTTCAGCCTTAATAAGTTGTTTTAGTTGAACTTCTTTCTCGAGAAACAGCTTTTGTTCCTCAGGCGACACAATGTCGGCTGCTGCCCTGTAAGCATTTGTCGCTTCCAGCGGCATGCCCTGCTTGAGGAAATGCGCTCCATTCTCGATGTGTGTGACCATTTTTGCCGACTTGTCGTCGACGAGCGCTTTAAAGGTTGGATCTATAACTCCTGCCAGCACATCGGTCGGAGCAACCGGAGTGTCTTGAACATCCTTTCCGGGAGCTTGTTTATCAGTGGCGGCTGGTGGCGCTTCCGGCTCTTTGAATAATGGATTGTCGCCATCAGCCTTGGCGGCTGGCGGAGTTACTTCGGCGGCCGGTTTCGGCGTTTCAGCATCTGGTTTTGGCGTTTCTGTGGCCGGCTTCGGCGTCTCTGCAGCAGGCTTGGGAGTTTCAGCTGCCGGTTTCGGCGTCTCGCCAGGAGGAGTCGTCGCAGCGGCTGTATCGGTCTTTGTCTCGCCTTCCTTCTTCGCCGGCGGCAAACCCATCACATCGTCGAGGAGACTGTTACCTGTTCCGGTCGTGTTCTCTGTCGTTTGAGCCTTGTCGACCGGAGGTTTCTTGTCCTTCCCAGCATCGGCCGCAATTTCGTTACCCATGACCCTAAAACCTCGCCAAATTAATCGCAGGAATACTACTGACACCAACCCATCGTGCCCAGCTTATTTATCATTCCCTATTTTGTATGTGGGGAAACTACGTACCGAAGCTGTCAAGAGGCACTGATTTTATCTTTCGGGCGAAAACGCCTGGTTGATTCAGAGGTCTATACGGCTGCCGAAATTTTTGGACAAGCCCGCAAAATTTATTAGAGCGTCACGATAGTGACGCCGTCGCCGCCCTCGTAAAGCTCGCCTGGCTTGAAGTCTGCGATGTAGCGGCAGCTGCGGAGGAAGTCTCGCACAGCGCTTTTCACGGCCCCTGTGCCGTGCCCGTGAATTATCATGGCGGGACTGATGCCCTCGACGCTGAGCGTATCGAGAAAGCGCTCAACTTTTGACAAGGCAGCATCGACGCGTTCACCGCGAAGATCGATGGTGTTGGAAGAGGTTCGGATAAACGCATCGAGCGATTTGTCGCTCGCTTTGACTACTCGGGTCTCCGACTTCTTCATGTTGCCGCGAGGACGTTGACCGGGCAACTTTCGCTGTTTTTGCACTTGTCTCTGATATGGTCGAAGTTCTTCCACTGCCACCTTGACTCGCATATTTCCAAGTCGCACTGTAGCTTGAGCATGCCCTCCATCTCCGGAGGCCAGGGACTCGACGAAGCCGATCTGGTTGAGCGAAAGAACTTTCACTTCCTGTCCTTCCTTGATCGGCTCCGACGATTGCTCGCGTTTCTTCACCGGTTCCATCCAGCCCAGATCTTTCTTGATGACTTCCAGCTTCTCGCGCGCCTCTTGAGCGTTCTTCAGGCTCGGACTGGCCTGAAGTTCCTTAGTCATATCTCGAATCTGTTTCATCGCCTCGGAGTATCGCGTTTCTAATTCAGAAGCGTATTCAACTCGCTGCGCCTCGAGTTCAGCAAGAAGTTCTTCGCTCGATTTGTCGAACTCGCCTTTTTTCACGGTGAATTTTTCTTCTTCGCGCAAAAGCAGGGCTTCTCGATCGTTTACGGCTTGGGTTCTGCGCTCTAACTCTGCCATAGCCTGACTGAGCTCTTCTTCGCGACCAGCAAGCAGACTGTGAGCGCGCTCCACTACTTCGGAGTTCAGCCCGAGTCGCAGAGCAATCGCAGTTCCTTTGGAACTACCGGCGACACCAAGTCTGAGACGGTAAGTGGGACTGAGCGTTGTCTCGTCGAACTCTAAACTTCCGTTGACAAAACCGGGCTCAGAATAGGCTAACATCTTCAGCTCACCATAGTGAGTAGTCGTGACCGTGATCGCACCGCTACGGTTCAAATGTTCCAAAACAGCTCGCGCCAAAGCGGCGCCTTCCTTGGGATCCGTTCCCACACCAATTTCATCGAGCAGTATCAACATGTCACCACCAGCGGTATCAACCACTTCGACGATGTTTTGCATGTGGGAAGAGAATGTTGAAAGGCTCTGAGTCAGCGACTGCTCATCACCGATGTCCGCCCAGACCTTTTTGAAGATTGGAACTTTAGACCCTATTTTTGCAGAAATCAAAAGACCGGTCCGCACCATCAGCGCCACCAGTCCCAACTGCTTTAACAGAACCGTTTTTCCACCGGTATTCGGTCCTGTAATGACGAGGGTTCGCTCATCTCCGCCTAAGCGAACGTCACTCGGCACAACCTCTCGTTCATTTTGAAGCAGCAACAGTGGATGTTTCGCAGCATTCAGAACTAAACTGCCATCCTCACTGAGTTCGGGTCGAACACCTTTGTATTTTAGACCCAGTCGTGCTTTTGCAAGAATTACATCAAGGGCTGTCAGAGTTTCAAAACTGGAAATCAACGCGTCTATGTGCTGATACGCCAATTTGCATAACTCTGCGGTAATACGTTCGATTTCACGCTCAATCTCCGCTTCTTTAATTCGAATTTTATTTGTCGGCTCGACTACGGACAGAGGTTCGACATAAGCAGTCAGTCCGGATTGAGAGGCATCATGAACGATACCATCTACGGTGCCACGGTGCGCGACATCCACAGGCAAAACATAACGACCTCCGCGCTGCGTAAATATAGGTTCTTGCAGGGCTTTTGAAAGAGCGGCCGAGTGAATCATACGGTTTAACGTAGTGCGAATATCTCCGTGCAATTTGCGCACGCTCGTGCGAAGACCGCGCAGTTCCGGACTGGCATCATCCTTGATACCACCCTGTTCGTCCACGCAACGATCGATCTCACTGCGCAATGCTTCAACCGGAAAAATCATTTCGGCATACGACCGCAAACGAGGAAAAGACTCATCCGGAAGAAGAGTGAGAGAGCCTTTCACCGACTTTGCGGTCGTCAGCATAGATTTAATCGCGAGCAAATCTGCCGGTACTAAACGCCCCTGAGCTTGAACCGAGCCCAGAATGTCCCGCAGATCAGGCACAACGTCCGACATCAAAGCAGCTCTATTTCTGATTATCGTCAGAGCTTCGTCGGTTTCATCTAAAAGTTTGGCGACTTCTAGCGGATCGTTGGAGCCTTGAAGTTCCAGGCAAAGTTCTTTGCCCCAGTCCGAATGAGCTTCCGCAGACAAATACGCAAGCAAGCGATCCCATTCAAGTGAGCGCAATGATCTACTGTCGATATCGAATGACTGTTCCATAAAATTCTGAAGAGCTACTGTTCAACAGTTTCTTCATTCAATCCAGTCAGATAGACAGTTTATTCAACTCAAACTCTTGGAAGCGAAAGTTGCTTATATGCAATGAGAAACGTGCTGTTAATTGAGGTCTGCTGCAGGAACCGAAGGTTCCGGGAAATTGGGCGCATCAGGCGATGCCAACGCTTCCATTCCAAGATTTCCCATCAGCTTTTTCAGTCTGATCCGTTGCAACTCGTAGCAACGATTATTACGCTTGTGCACTACACCTATACGCTCCAATTGCTTGATAGCGTCTAAATGATCATCAGGCACAGAACCTACATCAACGGATCCCTTTTCACTGAGCCAGCTAATAGTGGGCGAGAGCGTCCCCAGAAGCTTGCGCATTGGTTGTTCAAAGACGGGCATAGCAAACTCTCCTGTATCTTGGGGTTAATTTTAACATCTTTGCATCCAGAAAACTCGTTTCCCGTTTCTATGCGCAGGATCTCCAACACGCATCCACTGCGTATTCTTTCGATACCGAATTTATTTATTAGCGGCGTAAAAGGTGACCAGCTTCGGCTTTTGAAGCTTCTTGAATAAACCGTTTAAAAGGTTTACAGAAGGCATGCTTAGACATTCAAAGTGATTAGAATGCGCAACATTTTAAGGAGCTGATCGGTGCTGTACCGTTATTTGCAATTTCGACCGGACATAGACAAGTCAGTTTTCATCGCGCCGAACGCAGTTGTGATCGGGCAAGTGACGATCGCAAGCGGAGCGAGTATCTGGTTTCACACCCTCATTCGCGGCGATATTAATACGATTGAGATTGGCAAAAACAGCAACATTCAAGATGGCTGCACGATGCACGTAACTAACGAACATCCGGTAAAAATCGAAGAACGAGTCACAGTAGGTCACAACGTGATTCTGCATGGATGCCACGTGAAATCAGACTGCCTGATCGGCATGGGTTCGATTCTTCTCGACGGAGTGGTTATCCACGAAGGTTGTTTGGTGGCAGCGGGTTCGGTAATTTCTCCGAATACTGTTGTCCCCGCAAATAGTCTTGTCATGGGAGTTCCCGGCAAGTTCGTCCGCACGCTGAGCGAGAGTGAACGCGAGCGCATGTCGCAGAACTGGAAAAGTTATGTCGACTATTCGAAGACATATCAGGATGCATCGGTGTTTGAACGAATCGATTGAAAAAAACATCAATCTGTTGAGATTTAATTTCCAAAAATCTAATTGCTTGAATAGAACTGATCGCGTTGTGTGGGAATCAGATCGTGACGAAGTTCTCTGCGGAGTCCTCCGCAATTGGCGGTAGAAATGAACAAGCGAATGCGAGCGACAACTCGCGCTTGCTGTTTGACGCACTGTCCGCGGTACGACCAATTGATCTTTATACGAAGAACAAAATCACAGGCAGATTGACAAGCCAGGATATTCCAGGCTCCACTGTTGACGCCCCAGACGTTCACGACGCATCAAAGCAGTCCGACGTATGCATTGCAGAAGTGGACAAAGTGGCAATCCCCACCCAACTTCCCTACGGCACGACAAACCTTCTAGATTGCACGCAGTACTCCAAGGGGTCCGAAGAAGCGCTCAACTTCAACACGGTGAAATCTTCAATTGTGAAAATAACTGGTGAGCGATCGGGCGATGGCTGGAAAAGTTCGCCCTACGCCTCAGGTTTTATCGTCACCCCCGACGGCATGGTTGCAACAGACCTGCACATACTACGGAATTTGAACGATATTCGCGTTTCAACGGAAAACGGAAACAGCTACAAAGCCACAATCGCTGCGGTCGACCGAAGACACGATCTCGCGATCTTACAACTGGAGCGGCCGCGAAATGAGTTGTTCAATGCAATCACACTAGGCTCTTCTCAGACATTACAGCCCGGAGCAGATGTCACAGCCTGGGGCTTTCCATTAAATTCAAACCGCTTGTTCATGTCGCCGTCTTTTCAGAACTTCGGCTTTCGCGAGCGCCGCCCGTTGAAACAAGCACTGGAAACTGGCGCAGGAAAAGCGCTTTCACCGTTGGAATTGAACGGATTATTACTAGCCGGTGAGAATTCGGACCGCGAAGTTTTGGAAAGTACAAATCTCGTTAATAGCGGAAACTCCGGCGGTCCGCTTACTGACTCATCCAATCAGGCTGTTGGAATTATCGGTTTGTCGGACAAAAGTTATACGGCCATTGCGACGCCGGTGGAACCAATTAAGCGACTCCTTCAGTTCGCGCGTCAGGAGCGCGGGAAGACGGACGCCAAAGTCTACTTCGACGAGCATGACATCACATACAGTGGCACCGCCGAAATGTCTCAGGAGCGACTGAATCTCAGGGCACAAAGATTGGAGATAAAAACCAACCTCAACTCCATTGCCACAACTGGCTGGTCGTAACTTCAGTTCATACCGTTTAAAGAAGTTTCTGCACCGAGCATTGTAGTAGCCTTGGTTCTCGAAGCCTCTTCCAGATGATTGGTCAACCAGACAGATACGGTTTGAATCGTCTCCGGCATGATGTGAGGGGTTTCAAGAAGCAAATGACCTTTGCCCGGAAACCATCTGACGGTTTGGTCTCGAGACTTCAGTTGACCGATCAGTGAAACGACACCGTTTGCATTGAGCATTCGATCGTTATCGCCCTGGATGATGAGAACGGGCATTTCAGCAGGGATCTTAGAGGCAAATTTGATATTGCCTCGAATCAGAAGAGAGGTCTTGAGCAGATCGGTCATCTTCAACTTCTTTCTAACAAGCGGGTCTTGAAGAGCGGTTTCAGCGACCAGAGGATCTTCGGAAGCGAATCGTTTTATATATGGACTGACGTTGACGGTCTTCGACGGACTCAGCATCATCGCAGTCAAATCCATGACCATGCGGGGCTCCATATAGTTGCGCCGCTTGATAGCCGGACTCGAAAGAACAATGCCGTCGATGCTCTGCGGCATATCGGAAGCCAAATGCAGAGTCATGCCGGCACCGAGGCTCTCGCCAATCACGTATAGAGGCAATGACGAATACTGCGAGCGAACACCCTTCACGAGTTCCTTGAGGTCGCTGTAACTCTCCTCGTACGAAATCTTCCCGGATGAGGTCAGGTTAGAACTCTCGCCTTCGGAAGATAGAATCGCGTTCTTGCTCCCGTCAGTGACGACCGGAGTGACAGTTGCGTTGTCCAATTTGCCGTACTGGCTGTCCTTCAGCTCCGGACACCAGCGCCCATAACCGCGAAGATCCGGAGCGATAACAACGATTCCCCGCGAGGCCAGCTCTCTTGCCAACTTGTCATAAACACCGCCATGTAGGACTAAACCGTGCACAGCGATGGCTACGGCTTTAGGTTTTATGTCAGTATCCCGCCACTCGCGAACACGAATTTCGCTCAGCCCCTCAATTTGAGGGTTATCGTTTCTCACGACCTCGGCGGACGCCGGACCGGCTAGAGTGCTAATCGTAAGTCCAACCACAGTGGCAATTGCCAGCTTGGTTTTAGATAAAAAGCGTTTTCTCGATAGATACATAAAGCCCTCTGCACTCGTTCTTGCGAAGAGTGCCGAAAAATTTTTGCCCATACTCAGATTTATGAATCTTTCTTTCATTTACCAACATGGGAGGGCGTTTTAAACCACTGAGCGAAAAATTCTGGTGAAGGTCCAAAACCGAAAACGCTTGGAAGCCCCACAAAACGGGCGATGGTGACATAATTTCCGTCTCAAATCTTTCAGGTAAAAGTTTCCGTTTAATGACGCAGCCCAAGCGTTTTGAAAGATTTCACTATCCAGAACACGACCGACGCCCTACTTGAAACGGGTGACCATTCTGAGCGAATAAAAATGAACTTTGTCCGCATAATCAGCTGACTTCGCTTCCCAGTTGTGTACACTGAGCACACGCGCGCCGCCATTGCTCGTCGGAAACTACTGGCGCATATCGATCAGACAGATGCCTAAACGAACAGACATAAAGAAGATTCTCGTTCTTGGAGCCGGTCCGATTACGATTGGACAAGCTTGCGAGTTTGACTACTCGGGGACACAAGCCTGCAAAGCCTTACGCGATGAGGGTTACGAGGTTGTTTTAATCAATTCCAACCCGGCAACCATAATGACCGACCCGGAAACGGCGGACAGGACGTATGTAGAGCCGGTCACGGCAGACGTCGCCCGAAAGGTTATAGAGAAGGAACGCCCGGACGCCCTCCTGCCGACAATGGGCGGTCAAACGGCTCTCAACGTCGCCTGCCAGTTGGCGGAGTCGGGATTTCTGGACGAGATGAAAGTCGAGCTCATCGGAGCGAAACTCAAGGCAATCAAACTGGCCGAAGATCGCGATCTGTTTAAAGCCAAGATGCTCGAGATAGGACTTGACGTACCGAACTCGGGAATCGCCCACAATCTGCAAGAAGCCCAGGAAATATCGCAAAGGGTCGGCTTCCCCGCAATCATCAGACCGGCATTCACTCTGGGTGGAACAGGCGGCGGTATCGCATACAACCACGAAGAGCTCGATGAGATAGCGACAAATGGTTTAAACGCTAGTCCGGTTCGCGAGATTCTGATCGAGGAGAGCGTCTTAGGCTGGAAAGAAATTGAACTCGAGGTTGTTCGCGACACAAAGGACAACGTCGTAATTATTTGTTCGATTGAAAACTTCGATCCAATGGGCGTGCATACCGGTGACTCGATTACGGTCGCGCCGGTCCAAACTCTCACAGATAAGGAATATCAAAACCTTCGCGACGCCGCGATTAAAATCATTCGCGCAATCGGCGTGGAAACAGGCGGCTCCAACGTTCAATTCGGCATCGACCCGAAGACTGGACGAATCGTTGTCATTGAGATGAACCCGCGCGTTTCACGTTCTTCGGCGCTCGCCAGCAAAGCAACCGGCTATCCGATTGCGAAGATAGCAGCAAAGCTGGCAGTGGGACTTACCCTCGATGAGCTGTCAAACGATATCACGCGTAACACACCGGCTTCATTCGAGCCGGTGCTCGATTACGTCGTTACCAAAATTCCGCGCTTCAATTTCGACAAATTCAGAGGCGCCGACACGACTCTCACCACCATGATGCGCTCAGTTGGTGAAGTAATGGCGATCGGTCGCACCTTCCAGGAGTCGGTTCAAAAGGCGCTGCGCGGACTTGAATTAGGATTGACCGGTTTCTCGGCAGTGAAGGCACGCAAAGAAGCAGATTTCTGGGAATGGCGCAGCCGTCTATCAAGACCGAGTCCACACCGCATTACCGACATCTTCGGTGCGTTTGAAGCGGGAATCTCGGCAGAAGAAATCCACGAACTTACAGCTATCGATCCGTGGTTTATCGCGAATCTCAAGGAGATATTCGATTCAACGATCGAACTGACAGAGAAGAAAGCAAAGCTTGAGGAAATCAGTATTGATGAGCTTCTCGAACTGAAACGCAAGGGTTTCAGCGACAGGCAACTTGCCGAGTTGTTCGAATGCGAGGAGAACGACGTCCGCGCTTATCGCGAAAAGAACGGAGTAACGCCGGTATACAAAATCGTCGACACCTGCGCAGCTGAGTTTCAAGCCTTCACTCCTTATATGTACTCGACCTACGAGGAAGAAAACGAGGTGCCGGCGGCTGACAAACCGCGTGTCATGATTCTCGGCGGCGGTCCCAACCGAATCGGTCAGGGCATCGAGTTCGATTATTGTTGCGTACATGCATCTCTCGCGCTTCGCGAGCTCGGATACGAATCCGTGATGGTAAATTCCAACCCGGAAACCGTCTCGACCGACTACGACGTTTCAGACCGCCTGTACTTCGAACCGCTTACGCTCGAAGACGTTCTCAACATTGCAAGAACAGAACAGCCGGAAGGCATCATCGTTCAACTCGGCGGTCAAACGCCTTTAAAACTGGCGAGAGGACTGGAGTCCGCCGGGTTCAAGATTCTTGGAACCTCTGTCGATTCAATCGACATGGCGGAAGACCGCGCGCGTTTCGGAGATTTGATTACGCGCATCGGTTTGAAACAACCGGCAGGCTGCATCGCCTTCACGGCCGAAGAAGCGATTGAAAAGGCAGAACAAGTAGGCTATCCGTTGCTGGTCAGACCAAGCTATGTGCTCGGCGGTCAAGCGATGCAGATCATCTACAACCGGGACGACCTCGAAAGCTGGCTCAAGCGAGGCTTCCACACCAGCAACAAAAGCTCCATTCTTCTCGACCAGTTCCTGGAAAACGCCGTCGAAATCGACGTCGATGCTATTTCAGATGGTCGAGCGACAATCATCGCAGGCATCATGGAGCACGTGGAACAAGCCGGAATCCATTCCGGGGACAGCACTTGCGTGCTTCCAACTCAAACAATTCCGCTCAATTTGATTGAGGAGATTCGCAAAGCGACGATTCAGATAGCGAATGAACTGAGCGTGAAGGGGCTGATGAACATTCAGTTTGCTGTTCGCGATAACGAACTTTATGTGCTGGAAGTCAATCCGCGCGCGTCGAGAACGATCCCGTTCGTCTCGAAGGCAACCGGCGTTCCATGGGCGAAGATGGCAGCCGGTGTCATGGTCGGCAAGAGCCTGTCAGATCTGGGATTGTCGCCAAAACACATCCCGCCTCACGTTGCAGTGAAGTCTGTCGTGATTCCTTTTGAACGTTTTCCAGGCGCGCAAATCTCGCTAGGTCCAGAGATGCGCTCTACAGGCGAAGTTATGGGTATCGCGTCGCGCTTCGACCTCGCTTTCGCCAAGGCGCAAATCGCAAGCGGACAGACGTTACCGACCAAGGGCAGCGTGTTTGTATCGGTTACGGATCAATACAAGCAAGAGATCGTTCCCATCGCTCAGAGCCTGTATCAATTAGGTTTTCAACTTATCGCAACACGCGGAACCGCATCTACTCTCGACCGCGCCGGCATCCCCGTGAAACTGACCAACAAAGTTTCCGAGGGTCGTCCGAACCTGGTAGACCAGATTAAAAACGGCGAAATCCACCTGTGCATCAATATTCCATCAGGTCGCACCGCATACGGTGATGACCAGATCATCAGACGGACGGCAATCAACTATCACATTCCGGTTGTCACAACCCTGGCTGGCGCGCGTGCGACAGCATCGTCAATAGCAGCAATCCAATCAGGCGGTTTGTCGGTAAACAGCCTCCAGGATTATCACCAGAAAATTACGCATGGAGAGTCGGCTTCCAGAGCGAGAACAACACCTTTCTCGAAATAGTCCGATTGTCGAGTGGCGAGAAAGCCGACACTTGGCAGCACCATATTCTATGAACTCTCTCACCTTGAGCCATGTTTCATGCTCAAGCGGATATAATGTCAAGCTTGAGCGCCACCAGGTCTTTTCAAGGAGAAGAAGCCGTGAGCACTGAGATCGCCCAGTACATCGACCACACACTTCTGGCACCGCAAGCGTCTTCGAAGGATGTGGTGAAACTCTGCCAGGAAGCTGCCGAAAATAATTTCTATGCGGTTTGTGTCAACCCGCACTACATCAAGCTGGCAGTAAAACAACTTTCCGGTACCAAAGTTCAGGTAGCAACGGTTATAGGTTTCCCACTCGGACAAAACACAACGGAAATCAAAGTCCAGGAAACAAAGCTTGCCATCGCCGATGGTGCCACAGAAATTGACATGGTCATCAATGTCGGAGCTCTCAAAGACGGCGATATCAACTACGTCACCGAAGAGATTCGTTCCATCGTGAAAGCGGCAGGCGATGTACCGGTCAAAGTGATCGTCGAATGCGATTTGCTTACAGAAGATGAAAAGGCAGCGGTCTGTGAAGCATGCTTGAAGGCAGGCGCATTCATGATCAAAACATCGACCGGTTTCGTCAAAGACGGCAAGGGAGCGACAGTTGCAGACGTTCAACTATTCCGCAAAATAATCGGTTCCAACTCTATGGGCATCAAAGCAAGCGCTGGAATTCGCGACGCAGCTGCAGCAAAAGCGCTCGTCGATGCCGGTGCAAATCGCCTCGGAACATCCGCAGGCATCGCTATCGTGCAGGGCTTGAAAGCCGGCGCGTCGGCATATTAAGGGTTTATCAAGAAAAGAATTACGTACATCATGGGGGAAAGGACATTGAGTTCCAAACTAACAAACCTGGCATTATCGTTGGCACTGTCTATGGTGGCAGTCGGCACAGCTCAAGCTCAGGACAAATCACAAGAATCGCCGGAGTTGCAGAAGGCATCGAGCTTGCACCTTCAAGGGAAACTTAAGGAAGCAGAAGTTCTGTATCGCGAAATTCTTCGCAAAGAACCGGACAATGCGGTAGTTCATACCAGACTGGGTGCATGCCTAGCGGCCCTGTCAATTGACAAGAACGGCAAAAACCAAAAGGACATGGAGGAAACTGCGATCCTCGAAGAGCGTCAAGCAATCAAGCTTAACCCGAAAGACCACATGCCCCACATCCAGCTCGGAAAAATCTATGCAAACAGCGGCAAGTTAGAAGAGGCCATCAAGGAGTTCAACCAAGCGATCGCGTTGAAACCAGACAGCTACATGGCGCATATCGACCTTGGAACCTACTACATGCACTTGGACAAGGCTGAAGACGCTATTCGCGTTTATAAGAAAGCAAACGAACTCAAACCGGAAAAACCAACACCCTATATCAACCTCGGTGTAGCGTACCAAAGCATCGGCAGATTCGATGAAGCTGTTGCCATTATGAAAAAGGCTCTAGAACTAAAGCTCAACAAAAATGAGCAAAACCTGGCGAACTTCAACCTCGGCAATATCTACGCGGATAAGGGTGAAGCAGATAACGCAATCGCGTCTTACGAAGCGGCACTTAAGGCAGAACCGAGCAACTTGCTTGCAACTAGTGGCATCGGCTGGATGAAGGGCTCCCAGGGTCAGTACGATGAAGACATCGCTCTGCAGAAGAAGGTTTTGAAGCTTTGCAATGGTCAGCGAATAATCGAATCTGTTGCAAGAGCTCGAATGGCATCGGCCCTAGCAGCCAAAGGTGACACCAAAACAGCTGAAGTCGAATTCGAAAAGTGCGCAGCAATGAAGCCACCATTCCCGGTGGCACTCGTCGACTACGGACATTACCTCGAAAAGAAGGGTCGAAAGAACGAAGCGAAGAGCCAATTCCAGAAAGCTCTGCAGGTACAGCCCTCGTTCAAGCCAGCTCAAGATGCTCTCGCTAAGCTAGAAGGCAACACACAAACCAAGTAGACCCTGTGGTCTAGAAAGGCGTAACGCCGCTTGTCGGAGAAAACTAATCCAATACTAGGGCGATGGGATTCCGTCGCCATCAGTATCGGCATCGTCCTCGGTGTTGGCATTTTCCGAGTGCCGTCGGAGGTCGCGAACCACTTATCGTCGGGCATCTGGATAATCATCGCCTGGATGCTCGGCGGCGTCTTTTCGCTCGCTGGCGCGCTCTGTTATGCGGAATTGGTCTCGCTTTTTCCGAAAAGCGGAGGCGATTACATCTATCTGCGCGAAGCCTACGGGAAAGTCGCAGGCTTCCTCTTTGCCTGGTCTGAGTTGCTCATTACTAGAACGGGCTCGGTCGCGGCAATCGCCCTCATGTTCGGTGAATATGTCTGCGCGCTTTTAAACTGGAGCGCAGATCCTGTTTCTAAACGTGTGATCGCAGTCGGCATCATTGCGGTTTTAACCGCGGCAAACTTCTTCGGACTGCGACAAAGCAGCCGTCTGCAGAACCTGTTGACCGTTTTGAAAGTCTCCTCTCTGATACTAATTGTGGTGGCGGGTGTAGCGGCGGCAAAACCACCTGTCACCAGTTTCGCATTGCAAGACCTGGCAGGAGCGAACATGCAGACTATCACAGCCGTTTGCCTGGCGCTGGTTCCCATCATGTGGTCGTACGGCGGCTGGCGAGACAACGTTTTTCTTGCCGGCGAAACCCAGGACGCTGACCGCTCAGTTCCCTTCGCATTGCTGACTACATGCGCTCTGATAACGCTTATCTACACCGCCATGAACGTCATGTATCTCTGGTTCATTCCGGTGGAAACTTTGAAAAATTCACAACTGGTCGCAGTCAGCCTATTGCAGATTGTCTTCGGAGAAGCAGGTGCCAAGCTTTTCGAAATCATGTTGATCGTCTACGCCCTTGGAGTCATCAACGGATTATTGCTCACCGGAAGTTTCCTTGCCAGAGCCATGTCTGAAGACAATCCCATATTCGGCTTCCTGCAAAAAACCGATAAAAGAACGGCAACGCCGCTCCGTGCGCTCGTATTCAACGGCTTCTGGGCATGCGTTCTAGTAATAGTCACGGGTTCGTTCGAAGCGCTGCTCTATATAACGGGTTTATGGGTCTGGATTTTCTTCGCCATGGTATCAATAGCCATCATTGTATTTCGGGTTCGCAAAACAACTTCGCCAAACAGATTCAACATGCCCGGCTATCCTGTGATACCAGTCGTGGTGGCAGTCATTTCCCTCGCCCTGGCATGGAGCACCGTCTCATACATGCCCAAAGAGTCCTTGTGGGGAACGTTCCTAATGCTCGGCGGCTTGCCGTTTTTCTTCTTTCAGAAGAAGCCCGGACAACATCAATAAGACGCGCTGTTACTCTCGCTATCTCCCATCTGCGCCTTGAGCGCCTCAAGCGGATTGAGACGCCAGAGAACGGAAATATATTGCTTACGGACAGCACCCATAAGAGCGCTTCTGTCACCAATTGTGGTGCGGACGAGAGGTATCGCTTCCTTCAAAGAGTCGCGGGCTTCTTCATACTTGCCCTGGGCGATCAGAACTAACGCCAGACCATAAAGCGACTTGGCAGCATACGGAGTTTCCGTCTTGCCGTGACTGCGCCACCACTCCAGACCCAGCCTGTAGTATCGCTCACTGTCGGCAAACTTCTCCTGACGACGATACATATCAGCAAGCTTGCTGCATGTGTCGGCGTAAGTCGGCGCATCGGTTTCCTTCGTGATATCAACAATTCCAAACAACTTCTCGAACGTAGCTACGCCCTTCTCAAGCTCGTTCTGCTGCGAATAGATATCGCCGAGAACACGAAGTGGTTGAATCATTCCTCGCTGTTGCAGCGGATCGTTTTCCATCAAAGCAACGGCCTTATTGCAAGCCTCCACGGCTTCTTCATACTCATCTTGCATGAAGCATACGTAGCCCAAAATCCGCCAGGACTGCGCCGCGGGCCATGGACCTTTGACTTTCTCCGTGACTTTGATCAGCTGGCGAGTGCGCTCCTCGGCCTCCTTCCAGTGAGAAGAATTCGCGTACAGTTCAACCAGCGATGACAGAGCATTGGCATACTCTTCGGACTCTTCACCTTGCTCCTCCTTCACGAGTTCCAGCGCGTCTTTCGCCGCTTCCTGCCTGGGACCGAAGCCCTCGACCTCGGTAGTCTTGTCCTTCTTCACCACTATCCACAAGGTTTCGTTTTTAAACGGAGGAAACTTTTGCTCGCTGGGGCTAAAACTTGTAGTCACCCAGAAGATTGGCACACCGATGAGAATAGCAGTGAGCACGCCGAACAGCATGAACTCCGAAGAAACCGGCATCAATCCTCGACGGCGGCGAGTTACCGATGTGCTTTTGCGAAAAGCGTTTGCGGTTGTCTCCCATTCCTCTTGCGGGCAAACTAACAGTAAATCGAGATCGTGCTTGAGCTCAGAAACACTCTGATAGCGGAAATCAGGCTCTTTCTCCAGACATTTGAACGTTATGGTTTGCAGCCGTGAGAGGAAGGTCGGATCAGCGTCTTCAATTTCTATCGGCTTCGGTGCTTCGTTCATGTGCTTGTAAGCGGTTTCAAGCACGTTCTTTCCGACGAACGGCGGTTTACCGGTTACAGCTTCGTACAAGACACATCCAAGCGCGTAGATGTCGGTTCTCGCATCGAGCCGTTTGCCTGTACATTGTTCAGGACTGAGATAAAGAGGACTACCAAAAACTTCTCTGGTGTGCGTGATGTACTGCGCAGACTTGCTGTATTCACTCTCCTCCGCAAGCAGCTTGGCGACACCGAAATCAATGACCTTCACGTCGTCGACAAACTTGGCATTGTCGACAATGACAATGTTGCTTGGTTTAATATCGCGGTGCTGAAAACCGGCTGCTTCTCCCTGCTCTAACGCCTGGCAGACTTGCTTGAAGATACTGACGGCTCGCTCAACCGATATGTGACCTGACTTGGAGAGCAAATCTTCCAGACTCTCGAAGTTGAGCTCATCCATGACCAGGAAATAATTGCCGTCGGACGCGACAACGACATCCTTGTAGTTGGCCACGTTATTGCCTTTGATGGCGAAAAGCCCGCGACACTTGGTCTCGAAACGTTTCACATTCTTGATATTCTGCATCAAGTGCGGATGAATGCGCTTCAGAACTCGGACTTCACGGTTCTGGGTCTTGTCGCGCGCACGATAAACCCCGGAAAGACTGCCCTCACCGAGGAAAGACTCAATCTCCCAACGCCCGTCGATAACCGAGCCGACGAGCGGGTCCGCCTCGCCAAACAAGGAGATATCGGGCTTTCCGTCTTTCACTCTGTCAGACACGTTTAAACCGCAACCGCTATTAGTGTTCTTATACCAAGACTATTAATATGCCACCGTAGAGGTGAAAAACTAACTCGCCACGATAAAGTCGGACACTGTTCAGGATTTGCAATCGGCATCGACCAGTTGTTTGGTCAAAAACATATCATTAACGGTAGGGCAGACGTAGGCTTTCAAATCATTCTTGCTTGCCGACACAATCAGTTTATCGCCCATGGGAAACGGATATTCGATATGCTGTCCATCAACAAAAATCGCACCGGTTCTCATTTGAGAAACCACTTCCATCGCTTGATCTCGACGCAGGAAGCCGTGCAAAAGCTTGTCCGCTTCGCCGGGTCGCACGCAGGGTTCGCGCACAATGTATTGAAACTCATTGTCGATGATCGGTTGAATTTCACCACCGGCTGAGCGCAACGAGCCGGTAGAGCCAGCCGGCGTGCCTATCCAGATTCCGGATGAACGCTGCTCTTCCTTCACGGCGTCAATCGACAACAGATATCGACTGGTCGCGGCCGGATGAGTGTGCGCGATCAAAATTTCGTTTAAAACCTTCTGTTTCAGCAGCGTTCCATTGAGATTCAGATCAAGGCGCAGGATTTTTTCCGGCTGTAATTCGTCCGAAATCACCTTATCCAGGAGTTCCGCAAAATTATCTCTAGAGCCGATGCAAAAATGTCCAAAACTCGATGACTTCGAAGAGTTGACGCCAAGCAAGGGAATGTCATCAACGAAGTGCGAAGCGTCCAGGAAAGTGCCGTCACCACCTACTGAAATCATCATGTCGATGTCGTCGACGGACGTGCTCATCTCAATTCGGGCAACCGATTGAAATTCGATGTTACGCCTGGCGAGCTCGTCTTTCACCGTGTCGAGAGCGGCGATGTGCTCCTCATGAGCGAGTTTGACTTTGCGAACAGATTCGTGTCCTTCTTTGAGCAGCTGCAAAAAGCGCTCGTCTTTGAATTCTTCTGCCTGAATCTGGTAAATGCTCTTCTTATGAAGAACCAGCGCTTTCTTGAGCCGCAAGTTACCGTGCTCCTGAGAACAAGAAGGAATACAGAAGGGCAAGGTTAGCAGATTATCAGGGCTATTACCAGTTTCGTGAGAAACCAAAATGCGTCGAATGCACTGACAAAATTGCCGATGAAAGAAGTTCACATGCGGCGCCCGACGCGAGCCTGAAGCCCGTGTTTAGGTTATACTGAACGTTTCAAGGGATATCGACAGGCACTCCGCGTGGTCTTGGAAACAAGCCCGGAGTTGTTTCAGGAGGTCTTGATGACACTGTCTGGCGCTCAAATCAGGGATAAATTCATTTCCTATTTCCGGGACAAACGCGGGCACCTGCATAAGCCCAGCTCAAGCCTGATTCCGGACAACCCGACCCTGCTTCTCACGAGTGCGGGCATGGTGCAATTCGTGCCGATTTTCCTCGGCAACGCACCGCCGACCAACCCGCCACGGGCAGTGACAGTGCAGAAATGCGCACGCGCCGGAGGCAAAGACTCCGATATCGAAAACATCGGTCGCACGTCTCGCCACCACAGCTTCTTCGAGATGCTGGGCAATTTCAGCTTTGGCGATTACTTCAAGAAGGAAATTATTCCGTGGGCGTGGGAGTACGTCACCGTAGATCTGGGATTAGAACCAGAACGGCTTCACGTCACAGTTTTCAAAGGTGACGAAGAAGTCCCAGGTGACGACGAAGCCTATGACATTTGGCACAAAACAGTAGGCGTTCCTAAAGAACGCATCTATCGTCTCTCACGCAAAGACAACTTCTGGGGACCTCCCGGTCCGACCGGTCCGTGCGGACCGTGCTCGGAGATTTATTACGACAGGGGTCCGGAATACGGCTGCAGTGACGACCCGACAAAATGCGGCATCGACATTTGCGAATGCGATCGCTACATGGAGTTCTGGAACCTCGTTTTCATGGAACTCTTCAAAGATGAGAACGCAAAATTTACTCCTCTAGCCAGCAAGAACGTCGATACCGGTTCCGGTCTCGAACGCGTCGCTCTGATCCTTCAAAAGAAAAACAACACGTTCGAAACCGATCTCTTCTTCCCGATTCTCGAAGAGGTATCGAAAATTGCAAACGTGAAATACACAGGCGGGATAGTCACAGGACTGCCAACCACACCCTCTGAGAAAACTGATAGCTACCTGAAAATCATCGCCGACCACTCTCGTGCGATATCGTTTTTAATCGCCGATGGTGTCAGAACAAGCAACATCGGACGCGGATACGTTCTGCGTTTCATCACACGAAGAGCCGCTCGTTTTGGACGTCTCCTCGGCATCGACAAACCGTTTATTTACACATTGGTTCCGACAATTGTACGCATTTACGGCGATGCTTATCCGGAATTGAAGAAGAACGAGAAGCTGATAGAACAAGCCATCAGGGAGGAAGAAGAGCGCTTCGCAAAAACAATCGATCGAGGCATGAAGTTCCTCGATGAATTGCTGCAGGAGAAAGGTGATACCGTTGATGGTGCCAAAGCATTCAACCTGTACTCCACCTACGGCTTCCCGTTTGAGCTGACAAAGGAAATCGCCGAAGAACACGGCAAGAAGATCGACCTTGCCGGCTACGAAGAAGCGAAAGAAAAACATAGTGGCGCCTCCGCAGGCGATCAATTCAATGTCATCATCACGGGCGAAGAAGCAATCGGAAAAATTCTCAAGGAGCATGGAGCGACGGAGTTCACCGGTTATAAGGAAACCAGTGGCGAAGGCGAAGTCCTTGCTGTGTTGAAAAACGGAAGTTTAGTCGATGAAGCCCAGGAGGGTGACGAAGTCGATGTTATTCTCAGCCGCACTCCTTTCTATGCGGAGTCTGGTGGACAACTCGGTGACATCGGTGTATTTGAAAACGATGACTGCCGCCTACAAGTTCTCGACACGAAGAAACACGAAGGGCTGCACGTTCACCGCGTGCGGGTGCAGGCAGGTGCTGTTCGCGCCGGCGAAAAATTACGTCTGGCCGTAGATCAGGAAAGACGTAATCACACCGTGCTTCACCATAGTACTGCTCACATTTTTCATTCGGCAGTCAGAGACCGGCTCGGCAAGCACGTCGCCCAGGCCGGTTCGCAAGTTGGTCCTGCCGCGATGCGTTTCGACTTCAACTTCGAACGTCAACCGACCAAAGAAGAATTGGCTGACATCGAACGCACGATGAACGTCTGGGTACAGGAAAATGCCGAAGTCAAAACCACCGAGATGACACTGGAAGAGGCTAAGCAGACCGGTGCGATAGCCATGTTTGGTGAGAAATACGGCGACAAGGTTCGAGTCGTTCAGATGGGAGATTTCAGTCTCGAGTTCTGTGGTGGCACTCACGTTGCCTCCACAGGCAGTATCGGACTGGTCAAGATCATTTCGGAAGGAAGCATCTCCTCCGGCGTTCGCCGAATCGAAGCACTGTCAGGACCGAAGGCGTGGAACTACATCAGCGAACAGATGGGTTATCTCGGCGAATTGTCCGACAAGTTGAAGGCTAAACCAGCTGACCTGGCATCTCAAGTTGATCGCCTGCAAGCAGAGATCAAAGCAAAGGAAAAACAGAATGCCGAACTTGAAGATCGGCTTGCACTCGCCAAAGTATCCGATCTCTTAGCCGGTGTTGAAACGCTCGGCAACGTCAAATTCGTGACGGGTCAAGTACAGGATGTATCGAGCGACGGTTTGAAAACAGTCGCGACCTCGATAAGAGATAAAGGTGACGACATGGTTGTCCTTCTTGGCTCAATACAGGGCGCAGACAAGGTTTCAATCGTGTGCGCGGTTTCCCAGGCTCTCACCAAGAAAGGTTTCCACGCCGGCAACATCGTTAAGGAAGTTGCCGAGGTTTGTGGTGGCAAAGGTGGTGGCAGACCCGATGTCGCCCAGGCCGGCGGAAAGGACACGGCGAAGCTGGAAGAGGCTCTGCGACTGGGTCGTAAGCGCGTGAGTGAAACCAATTCGTAAGGTTCGGCTTTGATCGAGAAAATTCGCGCTTGACGCTGACGCATTCGAGTGCGCCGGGTCGTTTGCGTCTGCACCGAGTTTTCCAATTCCTTATATATGGATTTTGGATCAGGCAAAATTCGAACTTATACGCTACAGTGATCGGACTCTGATCCTAATTTGGATCGTTGCTTCGTTATTGAGATCGACAATTCGCGGGGAGGTCTTTAACTCATGTCTGGCACGAAGAAACTCTGTTCGTTTTTGCTCGCCATCGTAAGCGCAGTGTTCTGCTGCCTGCAGGCGATTGCTGCAGCACCTCCGGTGCGCATTGCCGTCGTCACCGGCGGTGGCAGTGGGATCGAGCAAGAGATAGTCGATAAAATCACAAACGAAATCCAGAATGATCCAAACGTGGCAGTTAGTACGGTAAACCCGGACTGGTACGTCGTCTGCAATATCAAAGAGATGATGGATCAAATGAGCGGACAGATTCGCTACAACGGTAACGTGATTATCAAGACCACTAAAGGAAAAATCCTAGATACCGTGGCAGTTCAAAAATACAACCAGGATTTTTCGCTCACTCCTGGAACTCCTTTGAACAAGGCTCTAGTAGATCGAGCGGCCAGAGAGGCGACGCAGGCGGCAGCCAACAGAACGATTCCGGCGATTCAGCGAGCAGTTCAAGTTGAGATGGAAACCCGCGAACAAATTATCAAAGCGCAAATCATGGCCGAGCAGGAAGAATATGATGGTGCCATCAACGCTCTTCGGCTCGTGACGCCTGATTCGCCGCACTTCGAAAATGCCCGCGACTTGATGGCGGAATTTTCTATGGAAAAGGATGCGCTCGAAAATTTGAAAAAGGGCCAATCGCTGGGCGCTGCTCACAAATACGGACCAGCAATCGCAGCGCTGAATGCCGTTCCGGCCAAATCGAAATACAAGGGCAAGGCCAAAGCATTAGCTGCGTCTTATGGTGGATCGGCCAAACGCGCCACCGCTCCGAAGAAAGTATTAGTGAAAAATAACAGTGGTTCTGCTACCGCAGGCAGTGGTAACCAAGACGCTGAGTTGAAAGCGCTTGACAAAGTTTTGAAGATGGAAAAGAAAGCCATCGAAGACGCTCAATCGCAAGTAAACAAGCGCCTCAACAAATAATTCGGACAATTCGATCCGGCGCCGAAATAAATATGTACTCCTGCAATCCTGCCAGCTGGCTGTTTCGAGCCGAAGATAGGATTGCAGTTTGTTTTTGTAGTCCATTGATTTAATTGAAATCAGGCTTAAACTGCGGATCTAATGTACATTGAATCCAGTAGACTCAATGGTTTGCATGCAAGTTTTGATCTTGTTGCAAATTGAGGCTCCGGCGAGCCTAATTTCCAGAAACCGCGAGTGGTTATGGAAGTGGTTAATACCAAGGAGTAGTGTGATATGAAGTTTCGCAAGACTGGTGCGCTCTTGATAGCGGCAGTTTTTCTTCTCAATCTGACCTCGTTGCCCGCTTCCGCAGAGGCAAAGAGACGCATCGCGATTATGCCTTTTGACTCAGGTCACTACGCAAGCGCGATCGCGAACGTCGACCTCGGGCAAGCGATTGCATCGATGTTGACGACAAAAATCGTTAATGATGGAACCTTCCGAGTAATCGACAGACAGATGCTCGAGTCCGTCATGAAAGAACAAAACCTTTCGGTCAGCGACCGCGCCGACCCGGCAACCGCTTGCAAAATCGGTAAAATCTTGAGCGTTGATGCAATCGTTGTAGGCAGCATCACTCAATTCGGTCAAGAAAGCAAGTCATCCAGCGCCAGCCTTCCGACCGGCTACATCCCGGGCATCCCGTATGTAGGCGGTATCGGCGGAATGTTCGGCAGCGTTCGTTCAAGCAAGAGCAAAACTCGCGTGTCAATCGACGCAAAAATCATCGACATCAACACCACTGAAATCCTTGCAGCAATGCAAGGTTCAGGCGAAGCAAAGCGTTCGGGTGGTGGCATTGGTGGTTTCAGTCAGGACACCAACGGAGAAAGCGCAATTGCTGACGAAGCAACCATTCAGGCAGTAGACAGCTTGAACAGCCAGATTATCGCAGCCGCCGCTAAAATTCCGGACAACCAATCGTTGATCGCGAAGAACGTAGAAGGCAAAGTTGCTGACGTCACCGGCAATACCATCACCGTCAACGTCGGCAAAAAATCAGGCGTACAAGTTGGCACCAAGCTCAACGTAGAACGCTCAGTCAAGAAGATCACCGACCCGGATTCCGGCAAAGTGATCAAAGAAGTGTTCAACACTATTGCCACCATCACCATCAAAGATGCTGATGACACCTCGGCGACCGGAGACCTGTCTTCCGGAACCGGTGTCAGAGTTGGTGACACGGTAAAAATAAGCAGCACCTCTGTCACTGGAGTTGTGCTCAACAAGTAGATTGTCAGAGAAGCCGGAATCGATTGAGAAAGTCGGTTCCGGTTTCAAATCTGCAACTATAATTTCTGAAGAACTTTCAAACGTCCATGACAACCTCGAGTTGCGTGGACATTTGATTAATGACAAGGATTGAATCATGCTCAAAAGAAGTCTTTCTGTATCATTGCTTTCGCTCGTCTTGCTGTCAGCGACAGCTTCACCTGTTTCAGCCAAACCGACCGATTGGAACAAAGAGCTGGCAAAAGGCTATCAACAGCTGTCAATTGGAAACAAAGAAGTCGCGGCGGAGTTTTTCGCGAAGAAAGTAGCCAAGTATCCAGGTTCCGCAGCCTGCCATACGGCTCTGGGTAAGGCTCTCAAACGTTTGGGCAAACTCGACGAGGCCAAAAAGGAATTCCGTTCCGCCACGCAATGCGAACCCACATTCGCTGACGGTTTTTATGAATTCGGCTCCTCACTCGAAGCCGACGGTCAATATAAAGAGGCAATCGAAAACTTCCAGAAGTATCTCGAATTAAGCCAGGACGCAGCCAAGCGGAAGAATATTGAAGACAGAATAAGATTCTGCCAGGACAAGCTCTCAAGCTAGTAAACTGAGCGAAGAAGGCAAGTTGGTAGAACAATTGCGCTTATAAAGGGGTGGCAAGGTGGCTGACAAACAATTCGCATTTTTCGAAGGCAAATTCGTCGATATCAACGACGCGAAAATTAGCATCAAAACGCACGTAATCCAATACGGAACCGGCGTTTTCGAAGGCATTCGCGGATATTGGAACGAAAAGGAAGGGGAGATGTACCTCTTCCGGCTCAGAGAGCACTTCGAACGCATGATAGATAGCATGAAGATCATGCGCATCGAGCCGCTCCACACAGTCGACGAGATGTGCGACATGGCTGTGGAGCTGGTCAAAATGAACGGCGATAAAACCGACGTTTATGTCCGCCCGCTCGCGTATAAAAACAGCACCGCGATTGGACCGGGACTACACAATAATCCTTCCGAATTTTGCATGTACACGGTGCCATTCGGAGCTTACTTCAAGGCCGGCGACGAAGGGCTTCGCGTCATGGTTTCAAGCTGGAGACGAATCGAAGACAACGCCATTCCGGCGCGCGCGAAAGTTACGGGCGCTTACGCCAACACAGCGCAATCGAAGACAGACGCAGTGCTCTACGGCTTCGACGATGCGATCGTGCTCAGTGAAGACGGACATATCTCCGAAGGTTCGGCGATGAATATCTTCCTCGTCAAAAACGGCGAATTGATGACCACACTTCCTTCAGACAACATTCTCGTCGGTATCACCCTTGGTTCGGTGATGGAGTTCGCAAAAGAAGAACTCGGCATCGTCGCAACCAAACGCAAGATCGATAGAACGGAACTCTACTCTGCAGACGAAATCTTCTTCTGTGGAACAGGCGCAGAAGTGACGCCGGTTGTCGAAGTCGACAAACGTCCGATCGGCACTGGCAAGATGGGACCGACCTGCAAGGCGATCAAAGACCTCTATTACAAGATCACTCATGGTGAGATTGAGAAATACCACAAATGGCTGACACCGGTTTATGCTAAGAAGGGGAGCAAAATCGGCGCTCGGTAGTCTATAAACTCACGCATCCTCACTGGGTAGAAATATGAAACCGCCATTGATCATTCTCAGTCTCTTTCTGGCGTTGGTGACTTGTGTGTTTGCGACTAGCTCGCCAGTTGACGCCCAGGCGTCCAAACCGAGTGACGCTTACAAACAATTTCTCGCGCGCCTGTACTGGGCGAAACAACTCAAAGACTTTACGTTTTGCATGCAAGAGTCCACGAGAACTCACATGGAGAGCCTCACAGGACAAGAAGCGCGTGACGCTTTCCTTCGCTACAAACGCAGTTATGTAGCTAAGTTCAAAGTGATAAAAGAAGAAGTTGTTGAGGACCGCGCCTTCATCGAAGGCGAAGGAATCGCTGTAGAATCCGGACAGCGAGTCAAGGCGCATGTGCGGGCGCAAATGGTTCGCGAAGGTGGAGCATGGAAAGTCATGTTCACCAACTGGAGCGGTACTATTTACGGTCGCTAGCCGCCGGTATCATCGGCACGAATCGCACTGGAATCAAGGTCTGCTTGCTGATTGAACCATCGGCGTTCTTGACGAGCTTGAGAAGCCACTGCACTTCGCCATTCTCACCGACAGGCACCACCAGTGTGCCGCCGATTTTTAGCTGCTCAAGTAATTTGTCCGGTATCGCCGGCGGTGCAGCAGTAACTATCACAGCGTCAAAAGGCGCTTCCTCACTCCATCCTTTGTATCCGTCACCGACTTTCTGATGGACATTCTCGATACCACAGGCGGTGAGAGCAGTCTTTGCCCTGGCGGCGAGTTCAGGAATTATCTCAATCGAATAAACATCCTTGACCAATCGAGATAAAACAGCGGCCTGATATCCGGAACCCGTCCCGATTTCAAGAACGCGCTCATGACCCTGAAGATTCAGCGCCTCCGTCATGTACGCAACGATAAACGGTTGCGAGATGGTCTGACCTTGCCCGATCGGAAGAGGATTGTCGTCGTAGCTGTTTTGTTTCAACGACTCGTCTACGAATCGATGGCGGGGCACACTTGCTAAAGCGCGAAGCACTTTTTCATTCTTTACGCCCTTCTCCTTAATCGATTCGAGCAGCAAAGCACTCTCTTTACTAAACGTGCGATCTTCCTCTCTCCCGCCTTTTGGCTCGACGTTGCATCCGTCGTTATCAGCCTCTGCGCATCCCGAGCTGTTCAGAGATACCGCACCAAGAGCCGCGAGTGAACTCAGAAATCTTCGAAACGGTCGTCCAGAGCGGTTCCGCGCAGTGAGTTTGGCAATGCGCTGATTGAGTGATGTAATCATTTTAGAAACGTCTATATGCATAACGCGAGCAACCTATCTCTTAAGAGACTAACAGGAAGCACGCGTCGATGGTGCAATTTCAAACTCAGTTGTCTAATTACTTTGTGTTTTCCGTTGTATCTCTACAACATGGAGAACGTCTATTTCGAACTCAATGCAATCTGTTCTTTCATAACTGCCGAACGCAAGTTGTTGAGCACTTCCGGCATGATTTTTCGCAACTCGCTGTTGACCATCACTTGCGGAAGTAACATGCCACCATCGATGTGCTTTGCATAAGTTACCAGTGTCCTGTCGCCATCAACCGGCGTCAGCTGCCAGTATCCCTCGTTTGCTTTAAAAGCACCGCTGTGCCGAGTCCACTCGATCCGCTTCAGCGCTTTCAACTCGGAGATGTTCAGAACATAATCATATTTCCAGAGACCGCCCATGGAAGCGACCGTAAAGCTGATCGTTTTCTGCGGGCCATTATCACTGATAATCTGCAGGCGTTTGAGATTCGAATAGATTTCGTCGGCTCGATCGTACTGGGTGAGCGCATCCCAGACAACGTCAGGCTTCGAGTTGATTACGACCTGCGCGACTTGATAGCTTTTATTTCCAACTTTCTGCTGCGCGATTGTCGCTTGAGGACGCGGAGAAATCATACTGACCTGGCTTACGGTGTTGTCTGGCTTCATTCTCTCAGCGTAGGCAGGAGCCGTGGAGATAAATGATAGGATGACGAGTACACTGAGCAAGCCAGCTCCACTACCGTTTTTCATAAGTTTCCACCTGTAAAGTTCTTCGTGAGAGGGCGACTGGGAAGCGAGATCACGCGAATCAGGACGATAGGAAACTGGACGCCAAAAGCAGCCATGCTTCCAGCTTCCTGAACACTTACAAACGCCTGATTAAGGGGATCCAGCCTTTCTTCGAAGTAGCTCGATGTGTTTAGTTGACGGGAGGGGGCATAGGTTGTTCCCGTTTCTGTGATCGCTAGATCACATCATCGTTGGAAGCGAAAATTTGCAAGAAAACAGTTCAAATTTGAAAGCCTCAAGCAGGCCAATAGCCGAACTCGAGGAGACGGCACCGTCGCGCTATCGGTTTAAAACGAAAACCTGAGCCGTTTTCCTGAAACCCTGCTAAAAAAGGTCCGATCCGTGTGAACTAGAATAGGAACAGACAGATGCTAGGCAGGCAATCGAATGAATATGAAAAATGTAGTTGGTCGACGGATGTGCGGGACATTGTTAGTGGCAGGATTGGCAATGTTTACCAGTGCAAGCGCCGGTCATGCGCAACTCACCGATGGTTCTTCCGATAGAACCGACAACTCTTTCGAGGTGCCGGGCTGGTTTTCGAAAGACAAGTCAGATATCGCAAGATATCCGGTTCCCCTCCTGCAGCCGCAAACACAATCAGCTCCGTCACCACTGGTGGTGATTCAAAAAGGAGGCACTCTGGGAAATCCAGGAGTGTTTTCTTCAAAAACAATTTTGACACCCACTCCAACCGGCTTTATCGCAACTGGTTCATCGCTTCCCTGGGTCGCTCCGGGTGCTGGTTTTAGTGGATACGGCGGATATGGTGGATACGGCGGCTACGGTGGTTGGGGCGGTGGAAGGCCATACGTCGGCAACCGAATGGGCGGATTCAGTCACTACTCATCATATATAGATTACGCAGGCGTTCCATCAGGCTACGCCTACGGATTCAACATCGGTGGCGGCATGCCCTGGATGGGAGGCGGCGGTTTTGGAATGACACCAATGGGTGTCGGTCGCAGAGTAACCGCCACGATTGTCGCACCCGAGACTAAAACTCAGGGCACCTACTACAACAGCGGTCAAACCGGCAATTCAGGAAACAGCTACTACTCTTCCAATGCTCCGGTGGTGCAACCAAATGCGGTGACGATACCACCCAAACAAAGTCCAAAAACCTACTGGGGCGATAGCGGAAGCCCATTCGGCAAGGACTTGAACGCCACACCCTGGTGATTCGTTGCGACTGCACGACAGCAACTCTACAGATATTTCTGAACTATCGACTTCAGCACCTCGAAGCTGGTTAAACCTGTGCTTCGCTCAACAGGCTTACCATCTTTGAAAACTATGAAGGTCGGCACGACCCGCACGCCATAACGGTTTGCCGAGACCGGACTTTCGTCGATATCCATCTTCAGAACTTTTACTTTTCCATTCCAACCGAGGTCAAGCTGTTGCACCACCGGCAGCATCATCTTGCACGGACCGCACCAGGTCGCACCAAAATCGACAAGCGCTACGCCCTTATAATCCAGCACGTCATGCTCGAAGGACAAATCATTGACCGGTGTTAATTTCGAATCGTCTGATTCCTCTCCATCAGTCTTAACAACGGAAACCGGCGCCACTGAGCTAAGTTTCTGCTGACGCACGCGCCGAGGGTCGGACTGGACAACCGCTGGCCGGGTAGCGGAGCAGCTTTCCGTCAAGTGACAGCGAGAATGGCGAGCCGGCGAAATTATCGCCATGAATACAATTCCCGCGACAACGCAGGCAAAGATTAGCGGTAAAGCGAGCTTGGTCATACTCGCCATTATAATGCTAGGCGCTCAGCTTCGGTTGCATAGCAATCGGCGGAGGCAATTCCCTTGTCCACTGGAATGACCGCAAGGTCTCCACGATAGTCTGCGCATGAAACGGCATGTCATCGGTCGGCGCAGAGAAATGAACTTCATGTACCAGACGTCCGGGACCGTCTTCGGAGTCGGTAAATATACTCAGGAATTTGCGATCGAAAAGATTGTGCTCCCACCAGAGGGCCAACATCCGCCGTCCATGCAATTCTCCAACCTCAGCGGCGGCAATCGTGTACGAAGTCTCGCAGCACTTTGCCCGGGCAAACTGAACACCGCCAAGCATTCGGCCGCCGACGCTGGCATACCAGATTTCACGAATCTCATCGAGGTCCGGCTCTGATAGCTCCTTGAGTTCGGTCAACAAACTGCTGAACTTTGCCGCAGTTTCCATCGACACAGGATTTCCGCGAAACCAGAACTCCAGAGTGACGCTTGAATCGGTTTTCAACTCGAAGCGCCTGAAGATTTGACCTGCGCAGGAAATTCCACCTGCCAGGATTGTGGAACGCGTGCACTCTTGCCATTTGTTCAGGCGGATAAATTTGATTTCGTCAAAAATCTGACCTGACAGCCGAGTGACGTCCGAAGTATCTACTTTGAATGACAATTTGCTTGATCTAGCGTGCATCTGTTTACCGCTCGAGATCCCCGGGTGCTGACTGGTGCCGCATATGCGTCGCATATCCATCTATATGCAGCTCGCAAGAACAACATGAATTTCCCATTTTGCTGCAATCTTGACAATCGTGAGATTCCCCCTGGAGTTACACTTAAATTTGAGAGCGTTTGGCGTTTTTTCAGTCCAGGTGCCGGATATAGCAATTTTGAGCAAAAAAAATTTCTCCGCAACTGTCCGTCACACCTTATAGGCTGAGAAAAAAGCCAATTGTATAATCTTCATTAAATTCGACCGCTCCTCCGGACAACTTCGACAGAGGTGACAGTTCACGCCCTGATGACCCAGCAAACCTTTGAAGGACCACTACTTAAGATACTGAGAGACCAGGGGCGAGCCACTGAGGACATTGAGTTTGTTCAGAAGGCATACGATTTCGCGCATAAAGCTCACGACGGTCAGCTTCGCAAGTCCCAGGACCCATATATAATTCACCCGGCTGAGGTGGCCGCGATCCTGGCGGAACTCGATGCCGACGTACAAACCATCTGTTCGGCTCTACTCCACGACGTGCTGGAAGATTGCGACGTCACAGCCAAGGAAATGGAGAAAGAGTTTGGAAAGGACATCGTCACCATTGTCGAGGGCGTTACCAAACTCGGAAAGTTCAGTTTTAGCTCCAAAGAAGAGCGCCAGGCGGAAAACTTCCGCAAACTCATTGTTGCCATCGCTGAAGACTACCGCGTTGTCCTGGTAAAGATGGCTGACCGCCTTCATAACATGCGCACGCTGGACCACATGGCGCCGCACAAACAACAGGAAATAGCCAAAGAGACGCTGGAAATCTACGCGCCACTGGCAAACCGTTTCGGTCTCGGGGAGATGAAATGGGAGCTGGAGGACCTCGCTCTGAGCTATATGGAGCCAGGGGAATATCAGCGCCTGCGTCAGCTTGTGGCTGATGAACGTCCCGAGCGCGAAAATCTGATTGGTGATGTAGTTGAAAAACTGCGAGCAGCCCTTGTAGAGCGCAATATCAAAGCAGAAATCAGCGGCCGACCGAAACACCTTTTCGGTATCTGGCGCAAGATGAAGAAACAGAACAAGCCTTTTGAAGAGCTTTTCGACATCCAAGCATTGCGAGTAATCATAGACAGCTCCGAAGACAAAAATTTCTGCGACCTGGAAAAAGATACCGATACCTCAGGTTGCTACGAAGTAATGGGCGTCGTCCATGCGCTATTTACGCCAATTCCGGGGCGATTCAAAGACTACATCGCCATGCCGAAGTTCAACAACTATCAATCGCTGCATACCGCGGTTATTGGTCCGAAGGGCAGACCTCTCGAAATTCAGATTAGAACGAGGCGAATGCACCACATCGCCGAATACGGGATTGCAGCGCACTGGCGCTATAAAGAGTCCGGTGCGTCGGTCAAAGCAAACACAGATTCGGACAAGAAAATCACCTGGCTTCGTCAACTCGTCGACTGGAGGCAAGATCTCGCCGATGCGCAAGAGTACATGGACGAAGTCAAAATCGACTTGTTCTCGGATGAAGTGTTTGTGTTCAGTCCGCGCGGAGACGTAATAGATCTGCCGACCGGTTCCACTCCAATCGATTTCGCTTACCGAATTCACACAGATGTTGGTCACAAGTGCGTCGGCGCAAAGGTGAACGATCGCATCGTGCCACTGAATACGGTGCTTAAGAACGGTGACATTCTTGAAATTATCACAAGTAAAGTGACCCAGCCCAAAATGGACTGGCTCAACTTCGCTCGCACCCATGGCGCGAAGAGCAAGATCAGAAACTGGTTTAAGAAGCATCATAGAGAAGAACACATTCAGCAAGGCCGCCAGATGCTTGAGGCGGAGCTCGGTCGCAAGGGACTAGAAGAATTGCTGGAGTCCGAGCGCATCATGGAGATGGGCAAAAAGCTAAATCTCCGAAAGTCGGACGATATCTTGGCTGCAATCGGATATGGCGATATTTCGACATCCACCGTTGTCGCAAAACTGCGCGAGCTGGATCAACTGGAGAAAGTAGAGAAGAAAGGCTACACTCTCCCACTCACTCAGGAACGCAAGCAGAGCAACATTGGCTCTCTAACCAGCTTGCTGCATCATCTAGCAAAATGCTGCCAACCGGTTCCAGGCGAAGAAATTATCGGTGTCGTCACCAGGGGCAGTGGCATCGCAGTTCACCGCCACGATTGTTCCAATTTGTCTAAAGCGTCCGCAGAGCGCGTGATGGCTGTAGACTGGTCAACAGAGCGAAATACGACATACCCCGCCATGGTCAAGATCGAATGCATCGATCGCGTCGGTATCGCCGGCGATATTCTGAAGAAGGTTTCAGACCACAGAGTAAATCTGCGCGATCTGCGAATAGAAACGAATAAAGACAAGAAAACGGCGTCTATAATCCTGATGCTGGAAGTCGTTGACGTAGATCAGTTGCAAAAGATCTCGCAAGCAATATCACAAATCAGTGACGTCATTCGCGTCCACAGAACTGACCATAAGAAGAAGGCTCCTGCTCCACCGGCCAACGGTACTCCGAAACAGAAAGCGTCGAAAGGCAGTAACGTTACTCCTATCAATAAGACCGCCAAAGCGAAGTCACCCAGGAAATCGCGTTCCGCAGATTCGTGAAAATCGTCTTAGCTACCAAGAATCATGGAAAACTTCGAGAGCTCAGCGCCATGGCGAAAGAGCTGGGCGAGACGAACTTCGATTTCGTGCTTGCGCCGGACGAATTCGACCCGGAAGAGACCGGCACGACTTACCTGGAAAACGCCGTCATCAAAGCCACCGAAGCGGCACGCATGACCAACCTCCTTTCCATAGCCGACGATTCCGGGCTCGCCGTTGACGCTCTTGATGGACGACCCGGAGTTTTCTCCGCGCGCTACTCGGGACACGATGAGGCCGCTGGCAGGCGCAAATTACTTGAGGAATTGAAAGACGTTCCCGACGGCAAGCGCGGTGCCCAATATGTCTGCTGTATGGCAGTTTGCGCTCCAACGAATCTGGAGATTGTTTACACGGTCGAAACATATTGGAGAGGCCGAATCGGGGTTGAAGAACGTGGCACGGGCGGTTTCGGTTTCGACCCGATCTTTTATGAAAACAATTCTGACGTAACGGTAGCTCAACTACCAGCTGTAGAAAAGAATCAAAAGTCGCACCGTGGGCAAGCCTGGAGACATGTGCTTACTTTTCTGGAGAAAACTTTCATTAGTTAATGAGAGGAGCTACATATACAACCACGTTCACAAGAGCTAGGATGTGTCGTCGTAGTCAACTTACCGACGTTAATGGCAACTCATCAACGTCGGCGACCAAATTAACCCCGAAAGGAGCCCGGTCGAGTGACAGATTTTCTGGTTTCCCCACCTAACAATGCAGCTGCGCTTCCTGCCTCCGACACGTGGCAGAACGAAAGCTACAACCATTTAAAAGTGCAGCCCGAGTCTCCCGAGGCGAAGGAAATCAACTTGCGCGAGGCGCTTGAGTGGCTCCTCGGCAGCCCCGAACCCCATCAAGAAGTCCAGCTATCGGACGAAGAAAAAGAAAGCCGTAAAGAGCGCCGCATGGATCTGCTTATGTGGATCATGAACCTTGAGATGCGCCTCTCGCCATACCGCGAACCAGCCTAGGCGCGGACGTCTTATCGTTAGAGCGTCTGAATCACTTCTGTTTAAAACTTTCTTTTGCAGAGCCATTACCATCGTTGAAGCTGGAAACATTCTTCTCTGCCTTAAAACTCTCTTCCATGGTTGCGACGGCATCGGCGCCTGATAAATTACAAAGACTCTGACGAGCAGAAGCCGCTACATTCCGCCATTCGCTTGGGTTCGTGTCCTTGTGTATTTCACGCGGGAATGTGTACTTGGAGTATGTCTGGTACTCGGAAGCAAGCCGCTCGCATTGATACCGACACATATTTCGAAGCATAGTTAGCTCAGTCGAGTTAAGCTTTTGCCAATTTGGAAACTTTCTCTGAATGTAAATGGCAAGCTGAGATCCCAAGTAATTACCTGGAGTTAGCGAACATCCATGGTAACGCAGCTTGCATTGGTTCCAGAATTCCTTGTGATATGTGATGTGTTCTGAGTCACCGTCCGTAGACGCAACCACACTTCGAGCTATTTCATCGTCGCGCCCCTCGTGCGATGGATCCAATTTTTGAAGGAAGAACTGAATTTCCGGAGTTCTCTGACACATTGCGTCAAAAAGTAGATTCAATCGAGCACAGTCTTGATCGGAAAAACCAGATTGATTCTGCTGATCATCGACGACTGCCGAGGGCGACTGTCCAGTGGACTGTTGAGCCCATGCAGAATTCGCAGACAGAACCAAAAGTACCACCAGACACGCCACTAAGGTTCGCAAACTTTTCCCTCACCAGCAAACAGCCAAGATTGATCATATCAACTACAAAAATAAATGCTCGCCACAGGCAAATCCTGCTCACCATTTCGACGCCTTCTTGATTGATATTTTGTATGATAGCTGTCTATGACCGAACGCGCAGACGATCTCTTCAAACGATTAGACCCTGATGGACGGTACGAAAACGTCGAGCAGATAGGAAGCGGTGGGATGGGCACAGTTTATCGTGCTCTTGATACTCGTTTGCTAATTACAGTTGCGATAAAAGTTTTACACCAGAGCAGCGCGCAGGCACTCGTCAGATTTCAGCAAGAAGCACGCGCACTAAGCGCCTTGCAGCATGACGGCATCGTAAAAATCTACGACTTCTTCGCGTGCGAAGAGGAGGTTTTACTGATTATGGAATTTGTCGACGGAAAAACCGTTCGACAAATCCTCGATGAACAGGGAGTTTTTGAAACGGAAGATGCAATCAAGATTGCCTTAGAGGTCAGTCGTGCCATCAAGCATGCGCACGCCAATGGCATCATTCATAGAGACTTAAAACCTGACAATGTTATGGTCACCACTGACGGTGCAGTCAAAGTTCTAGACTTTGGAATCGCAAAATTGCTTCAAACCGATGACGTGTTCGGAACGTTAACACGCGCAGGACAACTTATTGGAAGTCCAATGTATATGAGTCCGGAGCAGTTACAGGGTCAACAAGCAACGGTGCAAACCGACATTTATGGTCTGGGTCTGCTCCTGTTTCACATGCTTGCTGCTCGAAGTCCGTTTCGCTCGGAGACCGTTTCAACAATGCTTGAAGAACGGCTACACATGCCACCAACCAAGGTAGCCGAGTTTATAGGGCAAGAGAAGTTGGGTCAGGAAATCGATAGAGTTCTTGCAGTGGCATTGGCTCCAGAACCAAGCAGACGCTATCGCAATATGGCTGCATTCGAGTCTGACTTAAACGTACTCAAAAGGTTACCGAGCCACTCGTCCTATAGCCCGCCTGCGGAATTGAAGCCGCCGTCAAACGAAGCAGAGCCTAGACCAAAGTCCGCGAAGGTCGCACTGCTGGCAATACCACTGGTTTTAATTACGGTTCTCTTCATTGCAACTGCAGTTTTTCTAACACAACCGTCAGATACCGAGAAGCTTCTAAAGGGTCCTGCCAAAAGCCAGCACCAGCAGATCGAGATTTTGCCACAAAACGTCGAAGTGGATGAACCAGAGTCGGGCGACACGCAAAATCCGGACGTCGCACCTCCCGGTTTCACGTCGGACGACGACAACGGAACGCGGACGGAAACATTCAGTAAGGCACGAGAACCTATCACAAAAGAAAAAATTGATTCCGCTCTGAAGGCAAAAATTCGATATCTCAGCTTCGAAGGCAGCGCAACTTTAACGATGAGTATCTCAGGATGCTTAAGGACGCGCCGATATACGCACTGGATTTGCGCTCCACTGCCACCGGCATTGGTGGCATGAAAGCACTTCGAGAATTGCCGAAGCTCAACTGGCTCATTCTCAGCAATTCAGACTTCTCTGATCAAGGGGTGGAAGTTTTGGGTCCAATGCCGAACTTGAGGAAATTGGAGTTGCACAACTGCCGAAAGTTTACAGACCGTGGTTTAGAATCCCTGGTCTCAACTTATCCAAAGCTCCAGCTGCTCGATATCGGCGAAACCTCAATCACGACCCTGAAACCGTTGAAGGAGCTGAGACACCTACAGCTCCTACGTGCGGGGAGAACTGAAATTACCGATGAAGACATCGCTTTCCTGAGAGAACCCCTCAGAACGCTCTACATTATCGGATGTCCAAACATAACGGACCAATCTCTAGCTAGTCTCGCTCAGATCAAAACGCTAAACTTCGTAGCTCTAAAAGCCTGTCCTAAAATCTCGGTCAAGGCTATTCGTAAATTCATTGCCTCCACCGGATGCAGAGTAAGTTTTATATCAAAACAAGCAAAGCAGCCCAAAGTTCGCGATGCAATAAAGGACTCTTTCGCGGACCTGGACTCTCTCGATGAAAGTTCGAGCGATTATCGTCCCTAGTTGCATTGCAATTCGCGCAACTTTTCGAGCGATTGTATGATTTGAGTATGAATTTCGAAGAAAGCAGCGCCTTAGAACAACTTCGTGCGGACCTGAGACCGAACGAGAGGATATACGTGTTCGGACCAGGCGGAGATAAGAACATGAATAAAGTTCCGGCGCTCAAAAAATTTCTCGGTTTCACGGTATTTTCTATTGCTGCCGGTACGATTGGTTGGCTCGCGCCCCTCCCCTGGGAAATTCAAATGTTCTTTGGGATTTTACCCATTCCAATATTTGCATTTGGTTTCTGGGTCGTTGCAGTCGAATTCGTCAACGATAAGGATACTGAAGATAGTTTCTACGCACTTACTAACCACCGTCTATTACATCTCGACGATAGCCTTGTGCAGACCGTTGCGAAACGCTCCGAAATAAAGAAGATGCAGTCAACCGAACGTACAATGTCGCTTTACTTTAACGGACGGGCACTTCTCATAAAGAAGCTAAGGACTGATGAAGCCTGAAGCTAAAAAACATCTGGTCGAAGAACGGGTTGACTCCAATTAGTCTTCCTGCCGCTATCCAGACGCTGCAACTCGTCTCTAAACATAAGCTCCATCGAAGTCAGCTTGATACGATAAACTTTGTCTCGAAATGAGTTGGAGTCAAAAATCCGAACCTTCTTCATTGCATCTTTAACGTGTGAGTCGAAATCTTCACTCAGACTGTTTTGAGTAATTTCCAGATCCTCGACTTGTCCATCGTTCCCAATACGAAACCTTACTTCGCAGAGCAACAAATTACCATTGCAACTGGTCTTAAGGTAGGAACGCATAGATCTTCTCAAACTTTGAATAACCGATGTTTCCAAAGGAGCTCTTGAGCGCGAGCCGAATCCATACGACTCAGTTTTTGAACTCCGAACGCTGGTGTCGTCGTATAGCGACAGTTCTGCAGCGCTGTAGTTTGGCCCCACCGAATCATCACTGTCAGAAACCTCTGAAGCACCAGCTGCGGTACCAGTAGTTTCCGATTCTGTGCCAACGCTCTCGTTGACCATGGAGGGTTGTCCGCAGGCTTCTCCAAGATCAGTTTCAGGTGCAGAGAAAACGACATCGCATGTCAGAGTAAAGCTGATGAGGACTGCGGCTATGAATGCGTTCGATTTCACACGACGTTCCTCTAATTCAAACAACAGGTTCAAGATCCATTAAATCACGCATGAGAAACTTCACTCGAAGTTCACCGCGCTCCATAATCCACAGCCAGTCTAATGACATCCAATCAAATCTTGAGTTTGGAGAACGCCAAGTGAACTCTGCCCGCAGTCGAAATAGACAGGCGCAGTCCCAAGAATTGTATTTTTCGAGCGTGGAAACAGTTCCAGCCTCCAAGAACCGGCTAAAATGTCAGGCTGTATGGCGTCTAGGAACTGAATCATGGGTTACTCGGACTTAAGAGAATTTTTGCAAGAACTCGAGCGAGACGGGGAGCTGATGCGTATAACGGCACCCGTTTCCACCGACCTCGAAATCGCGGCGATCACCGACCGAGTAAGCAAGTCTACGGACGGCAACAATAAAGCGTTGCTGTTTACCAATGTAAAAGGCTATGACATGCCTGTTTTGATTAACGCATTCGGTTCAAACAACCGAATACGCAAATCGTTGCAGGTGCAAGACCTCGATGAAATCGCCGATCGAATCCGGAAGCTGATTAAACCGAAGGTGCCAGAAAACTTCGTCGATAAGCTCGCAATGCTTCCGATGCTGATGGAAGTAGGACGGTTTCCTCCAAAACATTTAAAAGGCGCCGCGCCCTGTCAGGAAGTCGTGATCACTGACCCGTCAGAGCCGATGCTCGACAAGATTCCGATTATCAAATGCTGGCCGGACGACGCTGGTCCGTTCGTCACGCTTGGAGTCGTGATCACGAAAGATCCGAAGAACGGGCACAGAAACCTCGGCGTATACCGCCTGCAGAAATACGATAACAAAACGACCGGCATGCACTGGCACAAGCATCATGATGGCGCGCGCCATTTCGAAGAAAGCCGGCGGCAAATGGAAACCGGCGTCCAGCCCGAGGAGCCGCCGAACTATGGAACGTTCTTCGACAAAGACCAATATCAAAAGCCCGGAAATCGACTGGAAGTTGCTATCGCGTTAGGCTGCGAGCCAGAAGTCACATATGCCGCGACCGCTCCGCTACCACCGGATATCGACGAGCTGCTTTTTGCAGGCTTCCTCAAGTCGGCACCGGTCAAAATAACCAAGTGCAAAACCATCGACCTTGAGGTTCCCGCAAACGCGGAGATCATTATAGAAGGATACGTCGATCAGGAGGACCTCCGCACCGAGGGACCGTTCGGAGACCACACAGGCTTTTACAGCCTCGCCGGACTATTCCCAACTCTGCATGTGACGGCCGTCACCCACCGTCGCGATCCGATTTATCAAACCACAATCGTCGGAAAGCCGCCCCAAGAAGACTGCTATCTGGGAAAAGCCACGGAAAGAATTTTCCTGCCGATGGTGCAAATGCTCGTCCCTGAAATAGTCGACATGAACCTGCCCTGGGAAGGCGTCTTTCATAACTGTGTTATTGTCTCCATCGACAAGCGATTTCCCGGTCATGCCCGTAAGGTAATGAGCGCTCTCTGGGGGCTTGGTCAGTTGATGTTCACTAAATTTGCAATCGTGCTCGATAAGGATGTCGATATTCAAAACCTATCGGAGGTGGCGCTGCATGTGTTTGGAAACACTGATCCGAAGCGAGACATGATGTTTGCCGAAGGACCACTGGACATTCTCGATCACGCTTCGCCGCTGATGAGTTACGGTTCCAAAGTTGGAATCGATGCCACGCGAAAGTGGAAATCTGAGGGCTTCGACCGAATTTGGCCGGATCCGATCGTAATGACAAAGGAAGTCGACGCGATGGTTGAATCGCGTTGGGCCGAGTATGGTTTTCAAAAACATCTAACTACAACTCGGCGGTAATCGAGTATTGAAACGGAAAGTTGAATGTTTCAATCTTCTTGAGAAACTGCTGTCAGCATTCGATCAGCGCAGGGGTTTAAACTCTCGAGCCTACATAATATTGATGCTCTGGGTCTCAATAGTTTTTGGGAATCTTGCGATTAGCCCAACGCAAGCCAAACCGGCTGATGATCATGTGAAGGTCGGGAAGCAGCTTCTCTCGACTGGCAACTTCCCGGCCGCGGCCAAAAGTTTTTCCCAAGCTCTTCAACTCGATCCTTCTAACGCCGAGGCACTTGCACTGCGGGGGTTCATACTTTACTGGATGAATAAACCGCAGCTAGCAATTCAAGACTTGGATAAGTCTGTCCAAATAGATCCGAAAAACTATTCTGGTTGGACGTCTAGAGCCGAGGTTTTGCGACATCTTCAGCGTTATGATGAGTCGAGAAAAGATCTCGATAAAGCTATAGCACTGAAGCCAAACCTTCCCGATGCGTACTATCTGAGAGGTTTGTCCAGTCTCTTGCAGGGGCTGCACGTCCGCGCACAGCAAGACTTTACAAGCGCTATCAAACTCGGGCAATCTCATAAGTACGTCAACTTCGCTTACTACTGGCGCGGTCGAACCGAAGAGATGCAGGAAAATTATCGAGCGGCAATCGACGACTTCACAAAGTCCATGAGCCTTGGCAAACCTCAGTCTCGCACGATTCGCCATCTCGATCCCAAAGCCATCTATATGTATTCCGCCGGGGAGTCAAAAGCAGGTTCGCTCGGATTGCTTGAACGCGGGCTCTGTTACAGCGCTGTCGGCGAGCACGAGAAAGCGATTGCGGACCTCACCGAAGTATTGAAGACAAGTCCAAAGGAAACCTTGTTGTACGAGAAGCGCGGAAACGCTCTGCTGGCGCTGGGGAAGTATCAGGACGCGCTGAAAGACTTTAATCGCGCGCTTCTATTAGGTACGGAATCCGGTGATGTTTATTTCCATCTCGGACTCGCGCACTTCTGTTTGAAAAAATACTCGAACACCACGAGAGACTTCTCAGCTTGGTTCGAGAGGACCTTTTGGGAAGACGATAAGAAAAATCCGCTGGCATTGACGATGACAATCTTATCGATGAAACGCTCGCAACAAGATGCTCAGGTCCCCAAATTGCTGAAAGATGCAAATAGTGGAATGGCAAAAACAGTAGGTTGGCGAAAGTCAGTCCTGAGCATGCTGCAACACAAGATCAGCGCGGAACAGTTCGTCGCTCAGACAGAGAAGAAATCGCTCAAAGATAGGACCCAAGCGCGTTGTTACGCCTCACTTTACTTGCTTTCAGAAAGCAAAGCGAAAGAAGCGAAACAGCACTTCGAGTGGATGAAATCTAAAGGCGACCGAAACCTACTGGAATTCACCATTTTGGACGCTGAATTCCAACCCTAGAAACGCCTGACTCAAACGGTTATAGAACCTCAAACCCTGTTATTATGAAAATCAGGTTTTCAAGAGGTAGTTTTTAATTTTGAGCGTGTTGAATCCTGTGCTTAGGGGGCATAAGAGAAATACGAACTCAATTCTTCTCGCCGCAAATGGAAATACGCGTCGGAGAGAGTTTGGCTTGGTCGTTATCCTATATTCTCGTGAGCGTGCGTCATGAAGCAATTGAAGCGCATAGTTGTACTTTTCGTGGCCGGAATTATGATGGCCGGCATGGCTTACCAACCTGCCCAGGGGCACAAGGTTGAGCCGGACGAAGTGTACCATCGCGCATGGCAACTCGTTAAAGACAACTATTACGATGCCGGTTTTAACGGTGTCAACTGGAAAGAACTTGAGCACAAGTACGACTCCAAGATCAACAATCTGGACGACGCGCACAAGTACATCAAAGTGATGCTGAAGAGCCTCAACGATCCTTACACACGTTTCCTGGATCCAAGAGCGTTCCAAGACGAGAATGATGCAATCGACGCAAAAATCGTCGGCATCGGAATCAACCTTCAGCAAACCAAAGATAAGGCGAAACTCCTCATCACCAGAACGATCGAAGATGGTCCCGCTGAAAAGGCTGGTATCAGAGCTGGTGACGAAATCGTCGCTATCGACAACTCGAATGCAGTCGGCATCACACCTGAGCAAGCCGCAGAAAAAATCCGTGGTCAAGCAGGAACCAGCGTGAGTCTGACCGTCAAACGCGAGAAAGATAACGAAGCCAAAAAGATCGCTATCGTCAGAAGTGAAATCGTTATCAAAGCGGTTTCGACCAAGATGCTCGAAAACAATATCGGTTACATCCAGCTCACAACCTTCATTTCCAATGATGCTGCCAGAGAGTTCAAACAAGCACTGAGAAAGTACAACAAAGCCGATGGTCTTGTCGTCGACCTCAGAGATAATCCGGGCGGACTTCTCTCCAACGCACTCGAAATCGCAGACATGCTTCTCGAGAGCGGTCCCATCGTCAGCACCATCAGCAGACACGGCAAGCACACAGACCTCTCATCCGGTACACCGGTCACACATCAACCCATAGTTGTTCTCATCGATGAAGAAAGCGCCAGCGCAAGTGAAATTCTCGCCAGCGCCCTCAAAGATAACAAACGCGCCAAGCTCGTCGGCAACAAGAGCTACGGCAAAGGACTCGTTCAAGAGATCAACAAACTTCCGGGCGGCGCTGCAGTTCACATCACAGTATCGCGCTACCTGACCCCCAACGGCAGCGACATCAACAAGATCGGAGTCAAGCCCGACTTCCAGGTTCAAGTCAAAGAAGAGCAACTCGACAGAGCCGTCGACTGCTTGAAGAGCGAAATCGCAAGCTTGAAAAACCCGGTCAGAACAAGCAGCTTGTCGTTCAGCAGATAATTAGCAACGTCGGACGCTAATAACCTCTCAGATGCCGGTGCCGCAAGGTCCGGCATTTGTGTTTAGAAAGAAACCGTCCCGACTATCGCCCATCAATCTATCAGCGACGGAATTCGCTAAATCCGTCGCTCGCTCATTGACAGGGCTCATCTGGAGTCGTCGAAATTAATACCCGCGGACTGGAAACAAGTGTCTGAAAACGGGGCTTTTAGTTGACATAATAGAAAATGATGTCAAGATTACATTTAGAGGTCGTCTTCTTGACCTAAATTCTGAGAAGCAGCGCCATGTGGGTCAGTTGCTCACCTTCTGAATTTTAAGCTCATAATTTACTAATTGCTCGAAACCACCGCAAACCGGAGAACGGTTATGAATTCTCGAAAAGTCCAAGCCTTACTACTGTCTTCGCTCCTGTGCTTAGGCGCTCTTCCGGCATGTGCAGCAGGAGATCAAACCCGTTCAGACGAGGCGATGACGTACCCGAGCCCCAGCCAAAGCGAATGGACGCAACCGTCATCTTCATCGACCAACCAGTCCGGATGGACACAGCCTTCATCGGGAGCTTCTGCCGGACAGTCCGGCTGGCAACAACCATCCTCACAAGCCTCTTCCGGTCAATCAGGCTGGCAACAACCATCTTCTCCAGTGTCCGCCGGTCAATCGGGCTGGCAACAACCATCTTCTCAAGTGTCTGCCGGACAATCGGGCTGGCAACAACCATCTTCTCAAGCATCTCCAGGTCAGTCCGATTGGCAAATGCCCGCCGGGTCTTCCGGTGGCAATTCCTTTGGAGGAGGCTCCGGCGCGGGTCAGTCAGGGTGGAATCAAGCATCTGGAGGTGATGGCTCCGGTCAATCAGGCTGGGTTCAACCATCCGGAGGTGCCAATCCAGGACAGTCTGGATGGACACAGCCCTCCAACGCCGCAAACGCATCGAATCCCGGTCAGTCCGGTTGGGTTCAGCCTTCGGGTAACGCAGGTGGAGGCGGTCAAGGTCAGTCCGGATGGACTCAGCCATCGACCGCATCGAGCGGTCCAGGTCAATCCGGCTGGGTGCAACCATCCGGCAATGCCGGCAGTGGAAACGCTCCCCTCCTCGGTGAGGTGCTCATGCAAGAGCAAGCCGGCGGTGGTGGCACTGCTGGTGGCATGACCTCAGCCGGCGCAGGCGGTGGCATGGGAGATATGAGTGCAATGGGCGGAGCCGGTGCTATGGGCGCAACGGGAGCAACGGGCGCAACCGGCGCAGGAGGTCTGGCCGATATGATGGGCGCCGGTGGCATGAATATGCCACTAAACTCCGTGGGAGGCGCCCTTCAAGTTCTGGACTTCATGATGCAAGCGATGCCGTCTAAAAACAGCGGCAGAATGGTACCAGGCGGGATGGCTCCGGCGAATGGAATGGCTGGCGCACCCGTAAGCAACGGTCAATACGCTCCAGCGAAGAAACCAATGCCGGTTGTCGGTGGCGTAGGTTCCACGATGAATAAATCAGTCAACCGTGGTATCAACCGCGGTATCAACTCCGGCGTGAATCGTGCTGTTGGCCGCTCAATGAGATACATTCACTTCTAGACTCTGGACCGCTTTTCCGAAGCGTCAAACTCAGGAGTAGTCTCCTCGGTCCTTTTTGTAACCGTCGATCTGCTTAATGGCAAACTCGACTGTTTTGCGAATCAAATCGAGGGTGCCACTGTAATTGGCGATATGCCGCGACCGGAATGTCGCGGGCACCAATTGAAGCATATCACCGAGTTTTAATTGAAAAATATAGCAGCATGATAGGTTTTGAAGCAGACTGTACTCCTGCCCTGCTTCGAATTTTGCCTGACGTTCCATAACTCGAAGAGAACGTTTAAAGTGCTTTTCGGCGTTCGAGAAATCGTTCTGATTCAAATTCGTCGACGCCAAACCGACCAGATTGCTGACAATATTCGGATTGTCAGCGCCCCAGAGTTTTTCTGCACTGGCTAGAGCTCTGGTATGTAGCCTCTCGGCCTCATCAAGATTTCCCTTAGCATTACATATGGTGGCAAGCCGTTCCATCATACGAATCTTGTATTCGTTATCCGCCGGTAACTTCGACAAAATGTCGACACCGCGACGCGCAATAGGCTCAGCCTTTTCAAACATCAATGTCCGAACATACTGAGTCGACAAATGATAAAGAGTCACGCCCACCTCAGGGTGATCAGGACCGAGCGCTTTCTCCTTAATCGCAAGAGCCTTTCGCCCAAGTGCTCCTGCCATAGTGAAGTTTTCAGCAAGCGCGTGACACTGAGAAAGCTCATCCAGCGTCTCTCCGACCAGTCGATCTTCTTCACCAAGTTTACTTCGACGTATGCCGAGTGATTTATTTAAATACGATTCTGATTCATCAACTTTGTTGGCGAGATAGGAGCCACTGAGACCGACCCGAGAGGCGGCTGCCGCAATTGCAAGGTCGTTGGCTCCGACAGTTTTTTCAATTGTTTCAAACGCCTTTGTAGCCAGGTCGTGAGCCTCTTCGAAGTCTTGTTTGGAAATGGCCAGATCGGCTCGGTAAAGGTCAACCAGGGCAACCTCTTTGCTCTCGGCACCGTAAATTTCCGACTTGATTTCACGGCTTCTCGAAAAACTTTCGTCCGCGGCATCATATTTTGCCAACCAGATTTGACTGCGCCCCAGCCACTCTAGAGCCTCCGCATATTCAGATCTTTTAGTCTCGTTCCCTTTGAGACTTTCTACAGCAGATGCAAACGTCTGCTCGGACTCTTTGAACTCGCCACGAAGGTATTGGGCCGCGCCGTCATCAATTGCTTTTTCCCAGCTCATTCGTCATCCTCAGGTAGGTCTAATTCTTCTTATACCTCCTATTTAGCAACTTAGCTCGAGGTTAAACCCCGAGTCTTAATCATTCTACTGACAACATAAAGGGAAGCTTTTGAAGCCGAACTTCGGATTCAATTACCTGTATGATTGATGGACTACCAAACGTTGTTATCAATAGAACTATGGCGTATTTAGCAGAAATCAGCAGAGCAAACCCATCCTGTTTCGTGTTCCTGATCGATCAATCGGGCTCAATGCAGGACCCGTTCGGCTCCGTCACCGGAACGAAGACAAAGGCGATGGGTGTCGCCGACGCAATCAATAGATTGCTGCAAAATCTTGTCATCAAATGCACAAAATCGGAAGGCATTCGTGACTACTATCACGTCGCTGTTGTTGGTTATGGCGGCAAGGGCGTGAAGCCCGCCTTCGGTGGCGCACTTGAAAATAAAACGCTAATTCCAGTGAGCGAAATTGGAAACAATCCATATCGTCTGGAAGAGCGGCGCAAGAAGACCGAAGATAGCTCTGGTGCTGTTGTAGAGCAGACCATCAGGTTTCCCGTGTGGTTCGAGCCTGTCGCCTATGGCGGCACGCCGATGAACTCTGCTTTGCAGCAAGCCACATCGATCGTCGTAAAATGGCTTGCTGAGCACCCTCACTGCTTCCCACCCATAGTCATTAACATCTCGGACGGCGAATCAACTGACGGAGATCCGTTCCAATCCGCCTACGATTTGATGACTCTTTCGAGCACCGACGGCGACGTTTTGCTGTTCAACGTGCACATCTCATCATCGAATCACCAACCAATCGAATATCCGGACAATGAGGCCGTTCTTCCGGACCAGCATGCAAAATTGCTGTTCACAATGTCGAGTCCATTACCTGATTACATGCGAAAAATGGTGGGCAATGAGGGAATCGACATCTCGTACAACACACGAGGTTTCGTGTTCAATGCTGATCTGGTGTCAGTGATTCGATTCCTCGACATCGGCACGCGACCAAGCAACATGCGTTAGTTACGGGGTCTCATCAGACGATATCAGAAACTGAGTGAAGCTAAGACATGAAAGTCCGTACGAAAACATTCTGGCTACCGAAGCGCGGCAATGCGACTGAGGAATACGAAGACGCAGCCTGGCCGCTAGATTCAGTTGACTGCGAAACCGACACTTTCAGATGTGCCGTCGCTGATGGTGCAACGGAAGCATCCTTTTCACGCAGGTGGGCGCAACTGCTTGTTAAAGGTTTCGATGATGAAACCGAAATCGCTAAACTTGCCGAAGAATGGAATTCCGAAATCAAGGAGATGGAACTTCCGTGGTACGCACAAGAGAAAGCCGAATCAGGTGCGTTTTCTACGTTTAGTGGACTGATCTTAAAAGACGGAGGCACCACGGGTGGTTCCTACTCAGCAAAACTTCTTGGCGACAGCTGCGTATTTCACATGCGCGGTGAAACATTGCTCGAGTCTATGCCACTGACGAGTTACGAATGTTTCAACAACTCACCGGCACTGCTCTGCAGCAATTTGTCCAACCATGAAGATGTTGAGGCTATGTTCAGTTCGAAAGAAGGAACCTGGGAAAACGGAGACCGCTTTCTGCTCGTGACAGACGCAATTGCAGCCTGGACTTTCAAGCGTCAACTCGAGCACGGTGATGGTTTCAAAAAGCTTCTCGAGATCGACAGCCAGGAAGTTTTAGATAAATTATGTCACGATGCCCGCGAAGAACATGATGAGCAGGGGCGTCCCAACATGCGCAACGACGACGTCACTCTTCTAATCGTGGAAGTATTCAGTTAGCAAACAGAGGGACACATCTTGCTCGATCATTTTTCCGATTCTGCAATCAAAGTTGTTCAACTCGCTCAGTTGGAAACAGAAGACTTATGTCACGATATCATAGGCACAGAACACCTTTTGCTTGGTTTACTCGCATACGAGATCGGCACGCCTGCGATTATTTTGAAAGCGCTCGGCATTACGCGCAGGAAAGCGAAGGAAGAAGTACTTCGCATCATGAAACGTGGTGCAAAGGAAAACAACTCAGTAGACTTCATGTTTACAGTTAGAGCCAAGGCGGTTTTTCGTATGGCGGAAGAAAACCGTGAGCGCAATGAAGACGGCAAAGTAGAACCTGACGATTTGATGTCGGCGATCCTTTCAGTTCCTCGCTGTACAGCGCAGAAAGTTTTGCACGCCCTGGACGTTGACACCGACGAGCTCATTCTCAGACTCGCCAGCAAAGGTACGAGCGATACCGAGACTGGTTTAAACGCAATTACTTTCGATCAGTTGAACGAATTGCATCATCGAATTCAGGCAGGCGGAGTTCCAGTTTCTAACGATTCCGGACAACAAGCTTTCGGCAACCAGGCTGCAACATCCGACCCGCAGAGTGGAAATAGCGGGCACACTGCCGGCAACGACCCGATGATCGGCTACATCATAGATCGAAAATATGAAGTCATATCCGTTCTCGGATATGGTGGAATGGGCGTCGTTTACAAGGTCAATCATCTGGTCTTGGGACGATATTTCGCGATAAAAATAATCCATCCCTATCTTGCCGCCGATGTGCAAAATCGCAGGCGGTTTCAGCGCGAAGCGCAAGCTGCGAGCCGTTTGACGCACCCAAACCTGGCGACTGTTTTTGACTGGGACATAATGGAAGATGGCAGACCGTACATCGTCATGTATTACATTGATGGTGTGAAGCTCACCGATCTCATTCGAGTGAGGCAGACCGTCAGTGAAAATTCATGGATATCGATTTTTATGCAGATGTGCGACGCTGTCGCGCATGCGCATGCCAATGGCGTTTTACACAGAGATTTAAAACCGAGCAACGTCATTTTGAGTAAAACAGACGACGCCTCGCATTTTGTCAAAATCGTCGATTTCGGCATTGCCAAAATTTTGACGCAGAATCCCAGTGAAGCCAAAGACCTGACTAAGTCGGGAGAAGTCTTCGGAAGTCCGTTCTATATGAGTCCGGAGCAGTGCATGGGCCGGACGCTGGACGTGCGCTCGGATATTTACGGACTCGGAGTCGTGATGTACGAGTGCCTGACTGGAAGTTGTCCTTTCGTAGGCGAGAGTCTGTATCACACCATGACCCAACACGTTAACGCGGCACCACCACCGTTTTCGCAAATTGACCATACAAATCTGATTTCCAAAGACCTGGAAGCAGTCGTTATGAGATGCCTGGCTAAAAGCCCGGACAATCGTTATCAGTCGATGACGAGCGTAAAACGCGCGCTCACAATGGCTCTGGGAGCAGCTAGCACCCGCCCTTCCGGCAGCTTCCAAGCTAACGCGTAAAGCTCCGGGAAGTTATTTTCCAGAATAACACTGATTCTGACTCTCGCGTTGCTATGATGGTTAGGGGGCTCGGTGCGCAGCATCGGACAGGAGTTAGGGGAGCATGCTCATATTTTTGGCATTCGTATTTTTTACGTGTGCCTATTTCGCAGAACCGATCGCGCAAGAATGGCCGACGGTGCAAAAATACGCGACTAACGTTCGCGGCTTTTTTGACGACTTCGCTGCCGGCGACCCAGCCAAGATTATCTATTACAAAACAGCCACAGCTGAAATTATGGAACATGGCTTCGAGTCAGCTAATATCAAGTATTCGATCAGCGGCTATTACATGACGACCGGCATCAGTGCTCGAAACGAACAAGAACGACTCTTGCTGCAAGCAACGCCCAACGGCTCCGGTCTAAATGTCTACTACGATCCAAACAATCCAACCATCGTCGTGATGCAGCCCACCTACAATGAAGCGCTGCGTAAGATGAAAGGTGTGTATATTCCAAAGGGCGGGTACAAGGGCAAACGAACGTCAGCGCGATTTGTTGAGGGCTACGGGTACAGTCCGATCGTTAACTATGTGAGATTGGCGTGCATCATCGTTGGTGGCGTTCTACTCTATCTTGGAGCGCAGCCGCCAAAAGCTGATCCATTTGACGGGTTCATCAGACAAGACCAATTCAGGCGCTAGTTTCTTATAGAAATTTGAGTCCGGTCAAACCTGCATTGAAGCAGGAGTTCGGTACAAAACGGCATAAAAGCAGACGTCAGGCGCTTGAGCGTTGTCTGTCAGGGCGCACTTCAGCGAGCAATTCCTGCACTTGTGAAAGCAGGTTGCCAAAACCGACTCGACTTGTTGCCGACGTGATGATAGGACCTGGTACTTGAGCCGCTAACCAAGCCAGATCTTCGGGTCTGACCTTATCGGCTTTGTTCAAAACAGTTATTAACGGTTTGTCGACGGCGCCGAGTTCAGCAAGCACGTCAAATACGCTCACAATTTGCTCTAGCACATTCGGGTGACTGGAATCGACGACGTGAAGAAGCACGTCAGCGGTCTGAGTTTCTTCGAGAGTGGCTCGGAATGCCGCGACCAGCGTGGTCGGCAATTTTTTGATGAAGCCTACCGTATCGGAGATCAAAACTGTACTTCCGTCCGGCAAGGAGGTTTTCCTTGTCGTTGGATCTAGAGTCGCAAAAAGTTTATTTTCAACAAACACATCAGACTTCGTCAGCGCATTCAGTAGCGTAGATTTACCTGAGTTCGTGTAGCCCACAAGTGCGACTACAGGAAGGTTTTGCGTGACTCTTTGACGACGTTGCGTGTCACGATAACTGCTGATTCGCTCTGTCTCTTTCTCGAGGTGATTTATTCTCGAACGAATGCGACGTCTATCGACTTCAAGTTTAGTTTCACCAGGACCTCTCGTGCCGATCCCACCACCCAATCGGGATAGCACAAGCCCTTTCCCGACCAGCCTAGGATACAGATACTTAAGTTGAGCAAGCTCAACTTGCAATTTACCCTCTTTGGTTTGAGCGCGCTGAGAGAAGATGTCTAAAATCAGTTCAGTCCGATCGAGAACTTTAACGCCGACCATATCTTCGAGATTGCGCTGTTGGGTTGGGCTTAATTCCTGGTCGATGATAACCAGGTTTGCGCCAAGTTCCTGCGCCATCAAAGCGACTTCCTGAACCTTACCTGAACCCAGGAAATGTTTCGGATGCGGTTGTTGTCTGGCTTGAGTAATTCGACCACAGATGGTAGCACCGGCGGTGCGGGCCAGTTGCGCGAGTTCATCAAGGTCATCTTCGACTTGCCACGAATCCGACTGACCGTTGATCAGACCGACGAGAACGGCGCGCTCTTCCCCCTCGGCCACCTGGAGACCTGGTGCTTGCTCTCTGAACTCGTCTTCAAGCGAATTGATCAGATCGTCGAAATTGTCCTCTCCTGCACCACGGGCGGTTTGAGGCTCCAAAACTTTCCAGAGACGCCCCTGACTATCACGACCAGGCATCAAGTGTGCGATGTGCACGGCATCAGCCATTTTTGTCTGCTCGCCGCGAGATCTGCTGAACTGTCCGTTCGGATCAACGTCAATTTGCGCAAGAAGATCCAGACGATTCTTTGCCAGACATTGCAGACTATCTTTAGTAAAAACAGAAGGTTCATCGCGAGTGGTATCGCTGGCGGTGTTCTCGCCATTCGCTGCAGTCAAAGCCTTCTTTTTCGCCAACTTCAATGTGTCTGAATTTAGCTGCGTAAAAACAATTCTGTGTCCACAAAACCGTCCAGGTCCGACACGGACTCCGCGCAACTCAGGCATGTTGACAGCGCTGGGTGGTCCGGCGGTGACGTTGACCACCTGACCGCGACGATTAATTACTACCGAAATGGAAGAGCCGATCTCATGGCTAATCTCAGCCACAGAATCGGCAAGTTCGAGAGTAAGAACTTTTTCTTTCGGGATGCGTTTTGTAAGCAGACGCTCTAACTGGTGTATCTCTGACTTCTTAAGTCCCTTGGCATTAGCTAAATCAAGTTTGCCGTGCAATAGGTATTCTCCGTATGAGGCGGCAGTTAAGGTTTCCCATGGTCAGCAACAGTGTTTTGGTAAACAGGTCTTACTACTGAATAATACCCTTTATGTGCCGATAATTCACGCTGATTTAATCTACGATCAACTGTCGCTGTTCCCGCTATGCCCATTATCAGGGCGTTTCAGGGTTTCAACCTCTTCTCTAGCCGCCAGTGGAATTTCATATGCATTTGTATTCGCTTGTGTAGCAAGCTCAACCTGTCTCGATGCATCGGACGTCTCTGAGGCGCTCGTAATTGCGTTCGTTATTGGCTCCGAACCGACAGAATCGCCCGTTCCATCTGGGTCTTTTTTGACTTCCGTGACGATCGCCGGACGCGCATCTGAAACACGACGAAACTCGTGAGTAGTTTGTGATCGTCCTTGCTTGCGACGATCCTGGTAGCACGCTTCGACGCGATTCCAGTCTATAACCAGCTTTCCGCCGCCTGCAAGATGCTGCTCTTCCCAATTCATAACCAGATCCAGACATGCATGGTCTATATAATCGAGGCCTTCCAGGTGCACATGAAGCTCAGTATCGGGCCGCACGGATTCGAGTGCCTCTGCGAATCTCGGAAGCGATAAAAATGTCGATGCCCCCTTGAGAAAAATATCGGTACGATTGCGATCCGGATCATCGGCGATGCGGATATCAAGGCGAGAAAAGATATACAGTAGCTTGCAGATCGATAGAGCAACGCCGGTCAGAACACCGGTTAGAAGGTCGACAGAAACAATCAAAATTACTGTAGTCACATAGATCGCGACTTCCGACTTTCCAAATCGTTTTAGTTCGCTAATCACTTCTTTGAAGTTAGCAAGTTTCCAGCCGGTAAGAACTAGAAGCGCAGCCAAACTACATGTCGGAATCATTCGAACGACGAACGGCAAGCACGCAACGAATAACAAAAGCCACGCGCCGTGAAGGAAGCCTGACAAACGCGTCTTGCCGCCTGCGCTGACATTGACTCCGGAGCGCACCATGACACCAGTCATAGGCAGACCGCCAAAGAAGCCTGCGGTCATGTTTCCGACTCCCTGGGCGACGAGTTCGCGGTCATAGTTCGTTCGCTCACCCTTATGCAATTTGTCCACGGCAGTGGCCGTCAAAAGCGTCTCGGCTGCGGCGACAAACGCAACGGCGACACCGTCGAATAAGATTTCCCACGTCATGCACTTCGGCACGATAGACCAGTTGACGCCTTTGAGAGAGCCGAATAGTGACTCGGGAATTTCAACAAAGTTGATTGGAAGCTTGTAATACCAGGCGACGAAGGTCGCAATCGAAATCGCTATCAACGACCCCGGTAAGAACTTCACAGGTCCGCGTTTCAACTTATCCCACAGCAATATAACCGCAATCGTCAAAAGACCAACACAAGCTGCAATATGGTGGGCGGCATCTGACGGCACAATGCCCTTCCAGACGGCCATAGGGATTGAAATCAGGTTGTTTATTCCAGTCCCCTTCGGGGTGTCGTCGACCATGACATGAAACTGTCCGGCGAAAAGCAAGACGCCTATACCCGAAAGCATTCCGTGAACCACAGATGGTGGCACCGAGCGGAACCATTGAGCCAGGCGCGAATAGCCGACGATCAACTGTACCAGACCGGCCAGCATAATAATTATCATCAGTTTTTCTGCGCCATGCTCACGAAGCAGTTCGTAGACAATCACGGCGAGACCGGCTGCTGGTCCGCTAATTTGCAGAGAACAACCGCTGAGCGGCGCTACAATCAATCCACCGATGATACCGGTTATGATGCCAGTCTGAGGAGGCAGACCCGAAGCAATTGCGATACCCATGCACAGGGGCAGCGCGACGAGGAACACGACTACCGAAGCAAGCAAATCGTTACCCAAAGATTGCTTATTCCACTTAGGTAAAAAACCCTTGGAATTTACGACGTTTACTGACCTTGTCATGCGGTACTCTCGATAGTCAACTGAATGGAACTCACGCAGTTGTGTAACGATCTTATTGAAGTTTCACTTTCATCGGGCAAATCTTTAGCATTTTCTTTTTACTGCGCTTCCCCTCTGCCATCTGGTAGTGTTTCGAGCCTTATTGTCAAGCGCGATCCTTAAACGCAGGCGAGGCTGTAAAGCTTGCTCCCGCGTTCGGTATGATAGGAGACGTGACGAGCTCAATTTTGTGCCGAATGAATCAAAACGCCGACCTCCTGCGAAAATTGAAAACAATCGTCGGCGACGATTACGTTTTAACAGACAAAGAGGATCTGATCGTCTACGAGTGCGATGCAGAAACTCTGGACACTGCCCTGCCGGACATAGTTGTCCTTCCTGCGACAACTGAACAGGTCCGCGACGTCATTCTCGTGGCACGTGAGTATGGAATCTCGATAACTCCGAGAGGAGCGGGCACTGGTCTGTCCGGAGGTGCCACCACCATATCCGGTGGCATAAGTTTGGTCCTCTCGCGCATGACGAAAATCCTTTCTGTCGATCCGACAGATTCCGTCGCCGTTGTGCAAGTAGGCGCGACAAATTTGTCGGTTTCACAAGCGGCACTACCATATGGCCTGTACTTTGCGCCGGATCCATCCAGCCAAATTGCCTCCACGATTGGTGGCAATGTCGCCGAGAACGCGGGTGGCCCCCATTGCCTCAAATATGGCATGACCACTGCCCATGTCTTAGGACTGAAGTTTGTAATGATGGACGGTTCCATAGTCAAAATCGGCGGCAAAACACGCGACCTTCTTTCACTGGATTTACTCGGAGCAATCGTCGGTTCTGAAGGAACGCTTGGTGTCGCGACCGAAGCCACTCTGCGTTTAATTCCGCGAGCCCAAGCGGTCGAGACGATGCTCGCCTATTTCGAGACGGTTGAGTCATGTGGACAGGCGGTATCGGATATAGTGGCAGAGGGAATTATTCCAGCGGCCATGGAGATGATCGACAATTTGACTTTGAACGCGGTTGAAGATTACTTGCATATGGGTCTCAATCGAGAAGCCGCGGCGCTGCTCATTGTCGAGTTAGACGGACCGGAAATCGGTATAGCGGTTCATCGAAAAATTTGCGAAGAGGTTGTTCAGAAAAACCGTTCAATAGGATTGACCTGGGCAACTGACGATGTTCACCGAACCAAAATCTGGAAAGCAAGAAAGGTTTCATTCGGCGCGCTTGGACGGATTCGACCGAACGGCTATGTGCTCGACGGCGTGATACCACGTTCGAAACTGGCCCAGGCAATCAAGCAAATTCACGAAATCGGTTTAAAACATCAATTGATAGTCGCCAACGTATACCATGCCGGCGACGGCAACCTGCATCCCTGCATTCTCTACCATCGTGACAATCACGAGGAAGTCAACCGCGTGGTGGCAGCCGGGCGTGAGATTCTGGAACTTTGCGTCGAACTCGGCGGTACGCTCTCCGGCGAACACGGAATCGGTGTAGAAAAAATGCTGGAGATGCCTCTAGTTTTCAACGAAGCCGATCTTCTGGCGATGCGATGGCTCAAAGAATCTTTCGACCCGGACGAACTCGCCAATCCAGCAAAGATGATTCCGACACCACGCGCCTGCGGAGAATCAGGAAGACCGCTCTCGCGCCACCAGATGATGTCATCCACCTGCTAGGTGAGACGCCCTCCTTAGCGTCGCGTCACTTCACAGGTGAATTCGGCTAAGAGCTCTGCACACAAAGCTTTCGGGTAATTTCACACTTGCTTCGATCCTCGAAAGCCAGCAAAATCGTTCCCTTAATAGGGGATCCAATCCTAAGGGGTGCAAAAGGCCTGGGACTCGTATAGCGCAAGTTCCGCACTGAGGTAATCCGCGCGACTCAATACATGGGTCGGCGCTGACTGATGGTCTCGCGATCGTTTGTTGTGTGTTTAAAACCGTTTACTCCGCAGTTACGAGAGAACGTGCCTGTTTTACAAACAAGTTGCCTGTGAGTTCCGGGAGGAAATTGCAGAATAGGATTACCGTTCATCTGCTGCAAGACCATCATCAGCATCATGTTGTACTTGATGTCAGGGCTATTCTGAATCAGACGGATATCCTTGATCTGTCCGTTGGCGGTCACCGTATATGATGCCACGCACGAAAGCGGGCGAGAGACTGCGAATTGCTGCTGGGCGATATTGTCGAATCGTACAAAGATAGCTTCTGCAACGCGCTTGTGCCACAAATCCCATTGCAGCTGCATCTCTTGCGACATTTCCGGATCCTGGCGGTTCATCGGCGGAAGGATACCTTGATTACCGACACTCGCGATCGGAGGAGGTGAGTAGACAGTCCCTTGCGATGGAATACCTTGTTGACCACCGAAGTCACCGCCCTGCTCATTGGCGTTCAAATTGAACGGCGGCGGAGGTGGCGGCGGCAACATGGAAGTATTCGTCGTATCGAAAGCACCAGTCGGCGCGTCAAATACTTCTGATGAAGGAGCCGCACCACCGTTATTGAACGGGTCGCCGACGGTTTTCTTCGAACGCGTCAAGCTAGCGCCTTTCGACTGCTGCAGATGATCGTCGATGTTGATTTGTCCCTCCAGCGTTTTGGCGCTGACAGGCTGGACCGAAATCAATGTAATAAGTGCAAATGCAAATGATAGAAGAGAGTTTCGAGTGTATTTCTGTTCAAACATCTAGCGTAGTCTCGTTGTGAGGGTAGGACTTCCCGCTATTCACTGGGGTGATGGGGACAGACGACTAGCCAGCCAATTCGTCTAAACCCAATCTACTTCCAACTTCGCTAAATTGCATTCGCATTTTCCCCACTCACGCGGACCGAAACGGCGTAATTACCGCATATATCGCCGCAGTCGAAGCCTTTGTGAAACGTGGCTCCGGCAGCAAGCAGATGAGCAGGCAGGCACACACGCGAGCCTGCAGGCACACGCAGGCAGGCTGCGGCACGCAACTATGCCGCCACTCAAACAGTCAAGCAAGAACTACTTGTTGGGAACCGTTTCCTGGTCGCCGGTCGTGAACTTGAAGCCCTGCACTCCATAGTTACGCGAGAACGTTCCGGTTTTCTCAACGAATTGGCGTCTAGAGCCAGGAGGAAACTCAAGAATCGGATTTCCGTTCATCGATTTGAGAACCATAAGCAGCATCGAGTTGAAAACGATATTGTTGCTCTTCTGGAGCAAGCGCACGTTTGTGATCTGCTTGTCGCGCGTGACCGTGTAAGCGGCATGACAGGCGATTGGTCGGCTGTTTGCGAAGGCACGCTGCGCTACTCCATCGAAGCGCACAAAAATCGCTTCTGCAACGCGTCGATGCCATAACTCCCACTGAACCTGCATCTGCTGGGAGCTGTCCGGGTCATTTGCCTGCCCCTGCTGCATAGGCGGCAACATACCTTGATTGCCCATATTAGCTTGCTGACCGCCCTGCGATGGCTGTCCCTGTCCGTAACCACCCATATCGGATGCCTGCAATCCGAATGTCGGTGGGGGCGCAGGCGGCGCCTGTTGAGTACTGCTGAACGCCGCGTCATCCGCGTCGAACTGGTCTGACGGCGGCGCGTCATTGGAGAAAGGATCGCCTGACTGCTTTACGAAATCACGATTAAGACTGGGACCGCTAGATGGTTTTATATAGTTCCCCACATCAACGCCGCCATGCAAAGTCTTGCTTGCACCCTGGGCGTGCGCCGCGGGCTGACTCACCACGAGCGGTGCCAGGAGCACCATTGTCGAACCGAGTTGTGAAAGTTTCCGGCGGTAATAGGTAAATCGAAACATCACAATTATTCTCTAGTAGTAAATTGGAAGCAGTTTGCAGCTATTATCGATTAACGAAGAGGGAAGGTCGAGCTTGCTTGTCAGGAGAACCCCTCTTATCTTAATGTACTCAAATTTCACAAAAAGTCTATTCGCTCCTTCTCTAAATACCGCAAATCATGAGCTCTAAATCAAAAGAAGTAACCTTACCGCGTTCTGCCGCCGGCATAATCGACAGCCACGCTCATGTGGTGCGTGAATTTTTCCAGGAGGAGCAGACCGAAGTGATCAAACGTGCGTTTGATAGCGGTTTAAATCACATGGTTAACCCGGGCGTGACCATCAACGACCTCGAAGAGTTGCTGGAGATTAAATCGAAACACGAAAACATCTCCATTGCCGTCGGTCAGCATCCCCATGACGCCAAGGACTTCACCAGTGATATGAGAGACCGGTTGCAGGATGCGCTCGAAAAACACGATCTCGTAGCCGTGGGCGAATGCGGCTTGGATTATTACTACAACAACAGCGAGCGTGATGCACAGATCAATTGCTTCCGCGAACAAATTCGGCTTGCCAGAAAGTACGAAAAGCCTGTTATCGTCCATTGCCGAGATGCCTGGGATGAGGCTTTCCAGTGTCTCACCGAAGAAGGAAAAGGTGAGGTGCGGGGTGTTTTTCATTGTTTTACGGGCGGTCCTGAGCTCTTACCTGCGATTGAAAAACTCGGTTTTTACGTTTCATTCTCGGGTATCCTCACATTTGGCAGCGCCAAAAACATTCAAGAAGCAGCACCGCTAGTGGCGGCGGATCGGATACTTGTTGAAACAGACTGTCCGTTTCTGGCACCACAGAAAGTCAGAGGTAAACGTAACGAGCCCTCCTACGTCTGGTTCGTCGCGGAGAAACTCGCAGAGTTACGCGGCACCACTCTGGACGATGTCGCACAGCAAGCATCGAACAACGCGCGCGCCTTGTTCAATCTACCTGGTTGACTCAATTATTTCTTGCCTTTCGGTTTTACTTTTCGAATCAAAGCATTTGCTTCTTTCTTGCGCTTCGAAGTGCTGTCAATTAATTCGAGGAGTTCGACCGCTTCATCATTGTTGTTGGACTTCAGTTTGTTTTGAGCCAGCCGGAAATACGACTCGTTCAGCAATTCGCTGTTTTCTTTAGATAGCTGGCCCTTGCCTTTAAGCGTTTCAAAAACTTGAATGCTGCCCTCGAAATTACCTCTGTCCATGAGCTTTTTGGCAGTACTGGCGTCTGCGACGCTAACTGACATTTTCAATAAAGAAAAGACGGAGATAATCAAAACGCCCGCGAATAAACCAACTTGCAATTGACGGAAACGGCCTTTCCGTTTCTTCTTAGAACCGACACTTGCAATTTCAGCGGTAGTTTTTGTCCAATCAACGCCGCTGGCAAGATCCATTGGAATGATAGCGGGCTCCGGTTTTCGCCCGGGTTGCAAAACTTGAGCACTGGCATCAAACGGAATCCAATCGTCGACCGGCGTATCCTCTGCTTGCTTTGGCCGACGCCTTACAGTGCAGGCAGATTCGATATCGTTCCACAACTCTTCTGCCGTTTGTTGCCGATCTTTTGGATCTTTGGAAAGTGCCTTGACCACAACCGCGCTGAGCGCTGGAGGGAAAGCGTAGTCGGGTAACACTGCCCCTATGGATGGTGCTTCTTTGTTTACATGCATCAGCATTAACGCCATGAGATCGTTAGCGGAAAAGGGGCGTTGACCGGTGAATGTCTCAAATATGACGACACCCAGAGAATAAATGTCAGACCTGTAGTCGATCTCACCGCCCTTGCACTGCTCGGGGCTCATGTAGGCTGGGCTTCCACAAACTTTTCCTTCCAACGTGAGAGATGCCGACGAACCGCCACTTTCGCTCCACATTTTGGCAACGCCGAAATCTACAACTCGAACGCTGTTTCTCTTGATCAACTCCGGTGCATCTTTTGGCAAACGCGTATCGACAAGCTGGCAGACGATATTGTCCGGCTTCAAATCTCGATGAATGACCCTGAATCTATGCGCTTCAGCCATACCAGCACATACTTGCTCGATGAGCGGCAAAGCTTCCTTCACAGTCAAATGACCGCGCTGCCGAAGTATTTCGGTAAGTGTTATGCCATCGAGAAATTCGGTGACGATGTACGGTTGTCCATCCGGCATTACGCCGAAGTCGTAGAGTTTGACGATGTTTGTATGATGCAAACTGCTGACCGCTTTTGCTTCACGAAAAAAACGTTTAACCGACTCCTCTTTGGAGCCGAGAAACTGGTGCAGCATTTTGACAGCCATCTCCCGGCCGGTCGATTCTTGAATCGCGCGGTAAACCACAGCCATAGAGCCTTTTCCTGCGTGTGACAAGATTCGATATTTGTCACCGACTAATTGACCTATGAGCGGATCATCGCCTACGACGATAAGCTGCGTGCCATCGTTAGGACAACTATCGTGGTCCTCGGTAAAGTGAATATTGCACTCTACGCATAGCTTCATGTGGGCTGTCAGGCTTCTCCGTGAGATTTATCGGCGTCTACGCTTGGATGTCGACGATTTTTTCCCGCCCTTTTGATACTGCTTGATCAACTTCTGCGCTTCCGCGTAGTGCGAAGACTCAGGTGGTATCAATTTGAGCTTTTCTAGAGCCTCGTTTGTCGCGCCATTGTTCTTCATATATTTTGCGATGCCGAGGTAGATCACGTCTAGCTTTTCAGACAATTCCGCCGGTAAACCATTTGCATCCTCTTCCGCTTCGAGCAATTTGCTCGCATCGTTGAGCTTGCCTTTGGCCATCAAATCATTAACTTGGGAAAGAAGTTTTTCGCTGCTATCTTCAGCCTTCTGGCTGGTAGCCATGCCGGACATCATGCCATTCACCATGGACATCAAAGTGTCTTTGAACATGAAACCGGCGCCGGCAAGAGCTATAACCGCAACGACCGCCAGAATCGGACCGACGGGCACTCGCGGCCCTGAACGGCGCGAACGCGAAGTTTTCTTACGGCGCTGCTCGGCTTCAGCCATCGAGGCCAGTCTATTTGAGTTGACCTTCTCCAATTCGCTGGCCGAGAAATCAGAACCACTCTGAGTCGGTTTTGCCGCCATCGGCTGTGACGGCGGTGGTTGATAGTCGGCGCCGTATTGATGGCGCATTGCCGCCTCTTCCATGATGCGATTGACCACGTCCCGACGGTTGACTGAATCTCCTATGACCGACGGGTCCGGCGCCGGCGCGGGCGGCAACTCCACATTCTGCCGACCGGTCGTTTGAGCTTCCAATTTGCGATTCAGCTCAGCGATACGTGCATTGACAGCGTCCTGGCTGTAGCTGCTGTTAGTGCCGGTGCCGCCTGTCCGTCCCGCTCCGGCTCCGAAAGCTGCACCACCGCCGGTGCCGGAACCAAAGCCACTGCCACCACCACCGAAACCACCAAATGGTTGAGGTTCTTCGATTGCGTCAGCAGATTTCTGAGTCGCTAACTTTCTTGAAATCTTTGCCTGGGGCTTATTAACCCTGGCAGCCATTTTGTCGATTTCGCTCATCGAGCCGGATTCATTCGGCTTACTGGGAGCCTTACTGGCAGCTTCCAGCAGACGAGACAATGCGTCGGATGTGGAAGTGGAAGGATTCTGGGGCATTGCACCGGATACGACGCTACCAGAGAGGTCAGATCCGAAGGATGAGGGAGAGTCGTCCTCGTCATCTTCGCTCAATGCAGCAGCAAGTCTGGCCGCTGCCCCCATTTTCTCCTCTTTATCCTTTTCGCTCGAAGCAGGCTCGTCATCGGCGGTTGCCGGTTTCACACCCGGAGTACCGAGCAGATCGTCATCCGCTTCAAAAGGATTCTTCATCTCCGCAGGCTTTTTGATAATGCCTTTATCCGGAGGTTCCGGCAGCAAGTCTTCAAGCGCCTGTTGAATAGCCTCTTTCGGAAGGGTGTTCTCTCGCCCCTCTTCCTCTTCGGACGGCTCCGGCTCTGCTATTTCCAGTTCTTCATCGTCATCTTTGACGGCAGCTAATAACTGTCCGAATGCGGAACTGCTCTTGTCTTTCTTTTCAGTCAACGAGCTAACCGACGCTGAAGAAGCTACCGCATCTGCAAAAGCGTTGGCGGTTCCCGCATCTTCTTCAGGTTCGGGCTCATCCTCGTCTTCCGCTGCGATTGCGCCCAACAGTCCAGCCAGACCTGTCGGCTTGACGGGTGCGTCCTCGTCGTCATCACGTCTTTTCGGCTTATCGTCCGCTTTGACCGAGTCAGATTTCCCAGAGAAATCAGTTTTTCCGGAGAAGTCAGACTTTTCTGACTCAGTTATCTCGGAAGCTTCTTTGTTTGCCTTTCCTGAGAAATCAGTCTCCAATGCAGATCCGGATTTAGAGAAATCCGGTCGGTCCGCCTTTTCAGCTTCGAATCCACCGGAGCGCTCTTTCTCTGTTGCATCCATGAGCGCAAGGAGTGAGTCCCCAAGTTCTTCAGCCTCAGCTGCACTCTTGGCGGCGAGCGCATTCTCCAGAGCGACCGCGTCGTAATCGTCCTTATCTTTGCTGAAGTCCAATCCGTTCGTGACGATCTCGTCGCCGCCGAGAAGAGCACCGAGACCGGTCCGACTTGATGTCGGTTCCTTTTTCGTTTCTTTTTCAGCTGTTTTTAGTTCCGGTTTTTTCTCTTCTACCGGCTCAGAAAATACTTGCGGTTCCTCGTCCAGAAAATCTTCGTACAACTGATCCTGAATCGAAGGAATAGTTGTGGAACTGTCACCAAACTCCGCCCTCAAATCGTCGGCGATCGCACGTCCGAGTGCGCCATCATTTCCGGGAGGACTGGGGTTCATAAACGGTGGCATCTGGCCTGGTCCAGGCGGCATGCCCGGAGGCACCATGCCTGGTGGCATTCCTTGTGGTGGCATCCCTGGTGGCATTTGCATTCCGGGGGGCATACCCTGTGGTGGCATCATCGGCATACCAGGTGCAGGCATACCATATTGATATGGCTGTCCTGGCGGCATTCCGTAACCAGGCATCTGGTAGGAGCCGGAAACATCGCCGCCCGGTGGTGGATAATTCGGCATCAGCGGATAAGCACCGGACACTTCTTGATTCGGAGGCATCGGATAACCCGGCGGTGGATAGCCCGGAGGCTGCATATAAGGATGCATCATGCCAGGTGGGTATGACATCGACTGGTCATATGGCGGCATCATCGGCTGTCCTGGCATTGAGGGCAATGCACCGGGCGGCCAGCTTTGATTCATACCAGGATATCCGGGCTGCGCCGGAGGCACTCCCTGCGGTGTCACTCCGACCGGCCAGGCACCACCGCCTGCAGCCGGGTGAAGAGGCTCACCGGAGTCAAGATTGATCGGAGCAACGCTTCCGGTTTTTAACGCTTCGATCTCACCTTCCCAATCCAGATTGGAGATCTTGCGCTCCGGAATGTCACCAAGATTGCCGTCGAGAGAATCGCTGCTGTCGGCCCAGGTCGCACCCGCGCGCGCCAGAGCCGGTGTAATCTCATCAGGATAATCGACTGGCGAGCTGGAATTACGTTCTGGTCCTGCAAGCAAATCCCGCCTGGGAGCCGGTTCAGTTTTTCCGGATGCAGGAGTCTTAGCAGAAGCGGCAGCTGGTGCCGCGCCGGTCTTTGCAGCAGTGGCCGGTTGAGTACCAGGTTTGGCACCAGGACTGGTACCAGTTGTTGGAGTAGGCTTTGTTCCTGTAGGTCCTGTATTCTTTGAGCCTGATGGTGCAACGCCCGGCTTTGAGGCAGAAGAACTCGGTGCACCTGGCTTTGCTCCGCCAGGAGCTGTGCCGGCAGGCTTTGCGCCACTCGGTCCGGTTTTCGCTCCAGCAGGTGCTCCTTTTGCACCGGTCGCACTGGTCGGCGCACCGCTAGCAGGTTTGGCACCAGTCGGTCCACCGGGTCTCTGGGGGGCAGTTCCAGGCTTAGCGCCCTGAGGACCAGCCGGCGACTTCTCAGGCGCCTGGGCGATTTTTTCCTCCTTGGGAGGAACGTAACTATAAACCGAGGGCGGTCTGGCTTCCGCAGGCTTCGGCTCCAGCGCAGCCGACGCGGCTGACGCTTCAGGCTTAGACTCGAAATCAGTCGGTATCGGCATCGCAGTCGTCGGTCGCTTTACCAGCGCCGACAAGCGATTCATAGTTTTATCCGGTAAAGCTTCGGATTCCTGGTTGTTAGCCTGAGCAGCAGGCTTGCTGGTCTCTTTGGCAGGCGCAGGAGGTTTTTGCGGCATCCCCGGCTTCGCAGCCGGAAGCGGAGGCGCAGCACTCTTAACCCCGGCCGGGCCAGAGCCTGGCGGGCCGGGTGGCTTCGCGCCGGGCACGGGTGGCGGACCGCCCGCTGGTCTTGGGCCACCTGGTCCAGGTGGTGCGGAAGGACGGGCTGGTGCGTTCCCAGCGGAATTTTGGGACTGGTTGGGTCTGGCAGGCTCACCCGGCTTGGCAGCTGGAGCGGTCTTCGGTCCCCCGGGACCGACGCGGGCAGGCTGCAACGGTTTCACCGCAGGTGTGGACGTGCTGCTCTGAGCAGGCAAAGTGTTATTCGATATACTGGGAGAAGGCGGAGCAGAGGCTGGTTTCGCTTGTTGTTTGTTGACCAACCCGGACATCCCGGTAGCTGGGCGCGTTCCTGCTGGAGGGAGACCACCGCCGGGTTTTGGCGCGGATGGTGCTGAGCCGGGAGCGGGCGCGGATTTCGGCGGAGGCGGCGGCGGCATGAACAATTCCGGCATATCTTCCGGGCCGGCTTCGAATTGGGGACGCTTGGGCTTGTCCTCATCGATCAATCGCTCGCTGGGCAAGATTTCAAGGTCGGAAACATTCTGCTGCTCACGCGGCATCAATTTCGCTCTATCACTCTTTCCGAACTCGAGACCGGCGCAGGCCGCTTCGAGCTCTTTCCAGAACTCCCGCACGGAAGATTGGCGCTCGTCCGGCAACTTGCTGAGTGCTTTGGCGACGACGGCCTCGACTCGCTCGGGGAAGGTCAGGTCTTTTCGTACAGCGCCCATCTTGGGAGCAGGCTCCGTGACCGTCATGTACATCAATTTCATCAAGTCGTGGGCGAGAAAAGGTCTGCGCCCGGTGAACATTTCAAAGACGATAACGGCCATCGAATAAAGATCGCTTCGATAGTCAAGTTCGAAGCCCTGACATTGCTCGGGGCTCATGTATGCGGGACTGCCAGCCACGGTTTTAGGTTTGTTGAACTTGGCTCTCTGAGCGCTCTCGTGCGGTGTATCTGCGATACCGAAATCCAGCACTTTGACATAATCGCCGCGAATCTCGCTCTCCTCGAGAACTACGTTTTCCGGCTTCATGTCTCTGTGAATCAGCCCCTGCTCGTGCGCGTGCCCCAGAGCTTCTGTTACCTGCCGCATCACGTTCAATACTCGCTTCGGTGGCAACGCCCCTTTTTGAGTGATGAGCTGACTGAGCGTGATTCCCTCCAGATAGTCCATGACGAGATATGGCTGACCATCGTCGGTGGTGCCTGAATCCCAGACTGTAATAATGTGGGGATGGCGCAGACGCTCAGCGGCTTTCAACTCGCGCAACAAGCGGTCGAGTGAAGCTGAATCTGCACCGAGATAGCTGTGAATCACCTTTACGGCAACTTCGCCGCCCATCATCAGGCGTGAGGCTTTATAAACAATCCCGCTGGAGCCCTTACCGATTACCGAATCGATTACGTAGCGATCGTCAATTAGCGCACCAATCAACGGATCCTTTCCGACCGGCTCTAGAATCACCTGGTCTTTAGGACACACTTCTTCTGTGTCATTGAAATACTGATTGCATCTAAGGCAAAGTTTCATCGTTGCTTAGGTCGCCCTTTCCTCTCCCTGTGCGGAATTAAAAAAATCCGTGCGGCTTTTTGCCAATCTCCCAGCTTCCTTGAATTAAGTACCCGCTCTATCCTCGAATATCGTCCTCAAAAGCCTTTATCGGACTGTCTCCACAGCACGATTGCCCGCAAGGGCTGACCAACAGAGACTTTCAAGAGCGAGCCGGCAGATTAAGTTTTCGCCCGACCTCTTTACATAACGTTCTCACGCTAGTGATAAACGAGGCGAAGACCGATCTTTCAGGTCACTTCTATTGTATTCCCTGAAAAATACAAACAATACAGTATTAGAGTAGAACTGATTACAAATATGCGATTCTTCGAAGATTTTATGCAGCCGATAATATTCTTGCTAGGGCATTGCGCTGCTATTCACAATCGTCGCGCTGGATGACCGCACGTACCAATCACCAGGATGGCGAGCGACTATGCCAGCCAGCTCCAACATTGTCAACGTGGCAGAAAGCTCACCAGGAGCCATTCCCGACTTGTAACACAGATGGTCGAAGTGAACAGGCTCACGAGAAATCAATTCGAAGATTTCGTTTTCTTTGCCGAACAACTGCACAATAGTGGGAACTTCATCCTCTCCATTCAAGGCAGATTGCCAGTTGAGTTCCGCCATGATGTCGCCGACATTCCTTACCAAGCTAGCTTTTGAGCGCCTTATCAATTCGTTGGTACCTGCCGACATCGGATTATCGACACGACCCGGGACGGCAAATGGAATATGCCCTTGAGAAAAAGCGATCTCGGCGGTGATAAGAGCACCGGACTCCAGACCCGCCTCGATTACGCAAACGCCTCGTGACAAACCGCTTATGATGCGGTTTCTCGCAGGAAAGCGCCAGGGTTCCGCTTTGGTTCCCGGAAAAAATTCTGAGACTATCGCCCCGTGATTACCATAGACGATTTTGTCGTACAAAGGTCTATTAGAAGTTGGATAACAAATGTCCGGTCCACAAGCCAGAACGCCGATTGTTCTACCGCCACCTTCCAGCGCTCCCCAGTGGGATAGGGAGTCGATTCCAATTGCCATACCGCTGACAACTGTGACACCGTGTCGAGCCAGTCCATTAGCCATTTCCTTGGCAATACAACGACCGTAGCTGGACGGCTTCCGAGTCCCCACAAGCGCTATCGAATAGTTGAAGAAATCCGGATGCAAATTTCCCTTGACATAGAGGATGAGCGGAGGGTCGTCGATACCGCGCAGCATTTGAGGATATAGAGGATGCGCAAAGGGATAAGGATCGACCTTCGCCTTTTTGCAGACGGACAGAAGACTTTCCGGATCGATCTTATCCCGGGCCTCCACAAACGCCTTCGCTACATCATCTCTGATCATGTTTGAAGTTGCGATCTCGCCGGTCTTCGCCTTCCATGCATTCTTGAGACCACCGAAATACTCGAACATCTTCATCGCCCGGGCGCGCCCTAAGCCGATTCCCGTCATTTGATCGAATGCCAGCCAGCATGCGACCTCTTCGTCATCCCATTTGATTTCATCGTCAAACAAAGTAATGCTTCTCCAAAAGGCGAAAGATGTTTATCATCAACAATATAGAGACACTTATTGAACTTTCCAACCCCAGCCGCTATTACTTCAAAATGCACAAACAGACAAGCGGTTTGAAGTTTGAGATGCTAGCATTAAACTGGGTCGAAAGCGGGGTTTCCAAACTTGGTGCAAGTTCACCTATTTGCTAAATCAGAGATGAGTGACAAGAGGTCGGTGAGCGATCTTGACGTAAAGCCGTTCACATCAACTCCACCTATTAGATCCAAACTCTTTGGATTGAAACAGCTAATTTTCTCTGCTGTGGTTATCCTGGCATTGCCGTTTACCGCTGATTGCGCGCACGCACTTTCTTCTGCAGAAACGAGCAAACTATCTGGTGTTGAGAAAGCGGTTTTCTTTAAAACATATGCCGAGGAAGACGCGGAGAAACGTGTTGAGCGGCTTGAGAAGCGCTACTTCGGAGACCCACAACAAGGTGATTTATCGGAACGCCTGCAACGGATCTTCGAGCTGGCCGGACCGGCCGCAACAGCGGAGCCCGCTCCAACAGCCGAAACGCCTCGCGGCAAGCCGGAAGCCAAAGCCCCGAAGAACAAATACCCCGGCGCCCAGTACCCGAAAAATGGTCCCAAAGAATCAGATATGGCCTGGGAAAAAGCATCGATGGCGGCCACAAAAGCAAGCGATCAGAATGTTCAGGAACTGTTGAAAGAGGCTCTGCGACTGTCTAAACGCAAAGAGACGGAACAGGCTATCGAGAAATACAATCAAGTGCTGCGGTTCGATCCACAAAATGCATTGGCCTATTTCAGTTTAGGCGTAATCTTCGAATCGAAAGGCGACATCGGACAAGCGCTTGAACACTATAAAAAAGCACATGACATAAATCCGGACAGATTGGATTACAAGAATGCGATCGTCGAACTCGAATCGAAAGGTGCTCAGGTAAACGCCAGCCAGTCTAAACAAGCAGAAACCAATGAACTCGCGAGGCAGGCTGCTGAAGCCTTTAAACGCAAAGAATATCAAAGCGCCCTCGGAATGTATAAACAGCTGGAAACACAATTTCCAAAAAATGCTCCGTACAAATACAACATCGGCACGATTTATCTGTTGATGAGAAATCCGATACAGGCGCTTGAATACTACGAAATGGCGCGGAAGCTAAATCCCAAGGAAGAACGCTACGTCGCGGCATGCGATAAGTTAAAAGCCACCGTCAAAGCAGACGAAGAGAAAAGAAAAGAAATCGACGCGCAATGGGACGCAAAGGAAAAGGCAGACCGACAGCGCGAAGCCCAGCAACAAAAGGCAGCCGGGCAACAACAAAAAGGCAAAGCAAACAAAGGCGGAAAAACCGCGAAAGCTCCACATGGCGTAATGCCGACGCAGCAACGACCACCGATGCAGCCCGGCTTTCAACAACAGGGTTACCCTCAACAAGCGGGCGGCGTTCCACAAAATCGACCACCTGTGCAATCATCCGGAGGATACCCACAACAAGGCTATCCGCAACAAAACCAGATGCCGCCTGGCTTCAGCAATCAGCAAGCACAGGGATACAACCAGGTGCCGCCTAATTACGGACAGATGCAGCCGCAAGGTTACGGTCAACCTCAAATGCAGCAGGGCTACGGACAACCCATGCAGCAAGCCGGTTTTCAGCAACAAGGCTATCCTCAACAGCAGCAGGGCTATCCTCAACAACAAGCGCCGCAATACAATCCGATGCAACAACAGGGATACGCTCAGCAACCGGGTTTCAATCAACAGCAGGGATACCAGCAAGTGCCGCAGCAAGGCTACGGACAGCCGATGCAACAAGGATACCCACAACAGCAAACAGGCTATCCGCAGCAGGGTTACGGTCAACAGCAGCAACAGCCGGGTTATGGACAGCCGATGCAGCAGCCCGGGTTCAACCAACAGCAATACAATCCGCAAATGCAACAGCAGTATCAACAACAGATGCGACCGCCGGGTCAACAGGGCTATCAACCCAACCAGACAAATCAAACAGCCTACAATCCCGGTCAAACGAGCATCAGCGGTCTCACTCAGCCGAGTTACGGCGCACCGAATACGGCGGCACAACCACAGGCGGTGCCAAACATGGTCAACGGCGCACCAACCGGCACCGGTCCAGATCCGCTCGCAAATCTGGGCATCATAGGCATTTCGTCGCCTAAAGGCGTCTCCGTCACCACCATTGGTATCGGTTCTCGCGCGGCAAAAGGCAAGATTGCAAAAGGTGATTTAATTGTTGGGGTCGATGGCATTACGGTCACGACAATTCAGCAAATAAAATCGGTGCTTGTGAAAAAGCAACCCGGCGAGAGCGCCCAATTCATCATCGACCGCAAAGGCAAAATTCAAAATCTGGCGATTTGACGCATAGCCATATTTCACATTTTGTCGGATTCTTTTGACCACTCAATGCTGGCCATAGCCTGCCGGGCGTCAGGCAAATGCTTTGAAAAATGCGGCTCCTGACCTTCGAAATAAACTTCCTGAATCTCACGGCTACTGGCGTCCTTGGGTACATATAGACCGTGAAATTTTTTGCCGCCTTCCCGCCACTCACCATCTACTGACAAAACAGTTTTACCGTTGACTCGAATTGTTTCAGCCGCATTTATTTGAAATGCGGAACTGTCACCGACATTGCCCAGCACCTGAGCATTGAGCGTTGCGATCTCCGCCGGCTCCAGTTTATGCGGTGCTTTATCGAGAATGGCTTGAAACTGCTGCGCCTCGCTACTTGCAATCGGAAAACCGCGATCGTAGAGCGCAAGTTCCGCCCCCTGTCCATCAGGAGGAAGGAATGATAAGCTTTTCGCCACTTCACCGAAGTTGGAATCACGAGCCTCTTTTCTCCACTCACGAGGAACGAGCAAGTTATCAATCGGTTCCATTCCGGCCATCGAACTTTCACGCTTATGCCCACTGCTACGCGGCAAATCGAAATCGTGAGCAAAAACATCAAGCGGCAGTTCCGAATAGGACTGCGCTTGCCTCTCATTTTTATCAAGTCGAAAAATCGGCTCTCTCAGGTCGTCCAAGGCTTTTATTCTCCTAAATGAATCAGTATTCGGATCTCATTAGCGTCGATACCACACGAAAGTGCTACCGTCTCCACTGCTCGTGGAACTCATCACTTCATACAAATCGTTCAACGTGATGAAAACCGTTTTGTTCAAATCCTTGCCCTGAGCGGCAGCCTCAGCTTTGGTTTGAACGTCGTAGAGCGGATTCCAGGAATTGTCGACCGACACTGTTTTTGAAGCGGCATCATATCCGGTGACCAGGAACAAGTGCTCGCCACCAGCTGGTTTTGCTACCGCATTCGGATCTTTACCTTCATTTAGTGCCACCTGCTGTCGGTAGCGATACTCCAGAACTCCAGTATTTCCCTGGGTTATCTTCGGAAGATCATTTTTGAGAAGCATCGCTTCTAATTCCTGAACCGATTTTTGCTTAGCCCCAACCAGATCTTTGAACGTGGTCTCATTATCAACCCAACGATTCTGATGCACCAGAAATCTATCAGTCAACTTATCGCCGGTCATTTGATTCCAGATGTCGGCTATTCGAGAAGGAAATCCTACTCGCGGGCTATCGTAAGGGTTAGCGGTACCATTTTTGCTGCTATAGAGAACCAACTGAGAGCCATCACTATTGGTGCGAATCAGGCGAGCACCACTATCGCTTCTACCGGTTGGCGCAACTTCTTCGTAACACATAGCACCCTTACTGCAGACGGAACCCAGCGGGTCCTTGGTATCGCGCTGCATCGAAATATTCACCGCGCACACATCCCACAATTTCCCAAGCGCGCTGCGGCTTCCCGGCTTGGGAGGGAAAGTTTCCTCCGGGCTACCCGGGCGAACTCGCACAGATTCGAGCTTAGGTTTGATCGTGGTTCCATCAAGAGTTTCAAACTGTCCATCGTTGGCGAAATCAGCCGCAAGCTTTGCCACCACTGACGGTTTTTCCTTGAGAGCAATTCCCCTCAATGCGGTGACGCTGCAGGTGCTGTTGCTGCCCTGATCGTTGCGTCTATCATTGGCAATGTGCCAGAAAAGCTGGTCGGCATAATTAGCCTTCTCCGCAGAAGTCATAACCGAATCGGTTCGACCATGCAATAAGCGATCTGCTTCCTTGAAGACCTTGTCTTTCTCCGTTGAAGAAAACTTACTCATCTCTCGAAACTTTGTGACATTGTCAATCAAGCGAATCTTTTGAAACGCATCCAGGTCATTGTGAGTGTATATATCCGCCTCAAACTTCTCGAGCTTTGCATAAGGCTTAGCGCTGTCGATTGCACTATCGGAAAAACTTCCGTCTGCTGCACGAGTAAGTTTCAGATTCTTATTTACATGTCGTATCTCGCTTGTCGAGCCATCCGCAGCATATTCAATCTGGACGTCGTCGTCACCGACTTTGACGCGGGTGATCTTTCCTGATTCCTTTTCGACCAGGGTTTTATCCTTGAGATTCTCCTTCTCATAGTGACCGCTAAGCGTCCTGACGGCGCGCTCTCCACCATCGACATCCTTATAAGAGTATGTTCCGTCCCTTTTGACTTCGACTTCGGTATTCCATTTTGCACCACTCGAGGATGTGTATTCAGTAGGTCCGGTCTTCTTCCAGATCGTCTCGGCGCCGTCCTTTTCCGCTATCTTTATCTCTTCCGGTTGTTTGAGAACATCTTTGTCAGTTCCGAAAGTCTCTTTGAATTTGAAGCTGAACTTAGTTTTGTCCGGATAAGGAACTTCTACAGACATAGAACCATCGGGCTTGTAAGACTCGTTGATGCCGTTGGCACGCGATTCGTCACGCAAGCCTTGTTCCGCACCGCTCAGAGTCGTTCGCGAGAAAACTCCGGTTTTCCCGTCGATTTCAACCTTCCCATGCCAACCTGCGGCAGTGTTTGGACTGTTAGCCCAGATGTTATCCCCGACCTGGTACCAATCCGCGTTAGTTCTGACGCTGTGGAAGCTCTTAATCTTGTCGCCATCCCAAACAATGTTTTTTAACCGACCGGCGAGTTCCGATGGATGATTGGCTTTGAAGGCATCGTCATCCGGATAAATGGACCTGCCACCATCAGTGGTTTCGCGGAGAACCTGCCCTCCGTCCACGGTTATTTTTACACTGCCGTCGAGTTGAGCTTCGACACCCGTTATTTTTTTGCCGGGCAAGTCTGAGTGCTCGCCGATAGTGGCGCCGGTTTTGTCTTTGGCTTGCCAATCTCCGGATGCGGTGCGCTCGTATGTCCATCTGCCGTCAGCACTTACGACCGGCACCACTTTTGGTGGCGGGGCTATCTCGACGCTCTGAGCGGGCGGCGCCTCTTCCTTCTTTTCCTTCTCAGCGTTTTCCTTATCAATCCTGGCAGCAGGACTAGGTTTTGCAACCGTAGCGTCGGCCACACGAAGCTGATCGATGGGGTCTAAGTATGATAATTCACTTTTTCCGAAATGCGATTTATAACTTTCCTTTTGAGGCGCAGAGCCGTTCTTCGATTTCGGATTGAGCCCAACAACGTCTAGAACCGGAAGCTTAGTGCCGTTCTTCTGAGCGCCGGATACATCGCCTGCGTCTAGAAGCGGCGCCGACATACTGGCGCGCAAAGTTTCGGCGAGCGGAAAGTTTTTCACACCACTGATGAAATCAAAGAGGCTTGCAGACGGAAATCCAGCCGGTAGTGCAGAGCCCCGCCCGTCGGTCAACGTGGTCGGTTTTGTATCAAGTGAAGAAGGTGTCGGCGTAAACTCAGAACCCATCTCATCAAGCAGGTCCCGAACAAATACTTTGTGCACGCCATCATCCGCAGCAGAAGGCTTAGCGCCTTGCTGCGCGGTATCCAGTGGTTTTGCCATTCGATTATTCGACGCCAGGGAAAGGGGTGTTGTCGCACCTCTAATCTAATGACAAGTTGTGAACAAAGTGTGTACTTTTCGAGGGAGATCTACGATTTAAAGTACGAACATCCACATGGCGAAAGTCAGAATACCGAACAACCCGCCGATGAGAAGACCGTCGCGGACGTTATTCGGATTGTTGAGCCGGTGCTCGAAAAGAATCACAAGTATCGAGAAGATCAAAAAATCTTTGGTCGCCAAAATACCGGCGGTCGTGAATTCCCTAGGTGGCAGTTCGAGGTAACTGCGCATAAGCACAGTGATGCCGTTGAAGCCGAGGCTAAGAATCAAGCCAAAAACAATCGCCTCGGGAAGCGTTGCTCGTCTTCGCTTCTTCTCCTGCTCTTTTTCCATCGCCTCCGCGCTACCCTGCGCTTTTAACGTAGCCTCGCCTTTGTCACACTGACAAAGCGACGTCTACCGAGAAGCTGCAAGCAGCGAATTCACTTTATCCTCGAGTGATTTCTCGTTGGTCTCAGGAGCGTCTACGACACGTTTGATGTTGTATACGGTATCGCGTTCTACAGGCGTATAGCCGGCTTTGCCGATGAGCTCTTCCATACGCTCCTTAGCCAGCTGCAGCGGTGTCTTGGCACCTGCAGCATGAGTGATTTTCTCTTCCAGAATGGTACCGTCCAGATCGTCGGCACCAAATGAAAGCGCTACCTGGGCAAGGTCTTCGCCAAGTTGGATCCAATAAGCCTTGATGTGGGGGAAATTATCGAGAACCAATCGGCTGATGGCGATATCGCGAAGAAGGTCATCATGACTGGGCTCTCGAACCTCATCCTTGATGTTGGTGCCTTCGTAGTAGCACTTCAATGGAATGAAGCACATGAAGCCTTTCGACTTATCTTGCTGTTCGCGGAGCAACAGCATGTGATCGACTTTGTTCTCGACTACTTCGCCGATACCGGTGAGCATCGTCGCCGTGGTATTCAATCCCATGCCATGAGCGATTCCATGAATCTCCAGCCAGGTGTGCGCGGGAGTTTTCTTCACGTCCATTTTGGCACGAACGCTCTCGTCAAAAATCTCTGCGCCCCCGCCAGGCATGCTGTCGAGACCAGCCTTATGCAACCGTTCCAACGTTTCCGCGTAAGTAATTCCTTCCAGATTGGACAGATATTCGATCTCAACGGCTGTCATCGCCTTCAGATGAATGTGGGGAAATTCTTTTTTAATTGCGGCGAGAACTTCCTCATAATAATTCAAATCGCAAATAGGGTTTAAACCGCCTACCATGTGGATTTCATTGATGCCGAGTTCGACACCGCCGCGCGCCGCATCGAGCACCTGATCGACTGTCCATGAATAAGCATTATTACCAGGATTGGCGTAGGAACAGAATCGGCACGTCTCGACACAGAAGTTGGTCGGGTTCAAATGCATGTTGTGAATGTAGTACACGTAACGCTCTTTCCCTTCACCGGCAGCGCGTTTTCTTGCAAATTCGCCGAGCATTCCAACCGCGAGCAGATCATCATGATTGTAGAGACGAATAGCGTCTTCTCTCGTCAAACGAACGCCATCAACGACCTTTTGCGCGATGTCGGCGATTGCACTTTGAGCGCCAATCTGTTCCAGAATACCGGTTGCCATTTGTAAATCCTCAACGTTTTCAATCTTGGAAAGTGCCTAGATCGTAACACGCATCGGGGTATCAGTTCCTTTAAGCCTGCAAGTTTTTCTCCGCCTCTAATGGCGGAACAGCCTGTGCGAGCGACCATTCGAAGGAAACAGAATTGACCTTAACACCGTAAATCAAATATCCAAGCGCCATAAGCACGGAAACGAGGTCCCAGGCGGGCAATCCAGCACAGAGCAACTTCTGGCATGTGTCAATTATTAAGGCAGGCGTCATGGCAACTATTGAAACCCTGACCAGTTGCGGATACGTGAGCCGCCTCTTTGCAAACATTGCAATAACCTTGCCCACCAGACCGAAAAGAAGCGCCTGCAGGGCACAGAGAATGAAGGACGAAATCCAAAAAACGCCCAGGACGACCACTCCGCTCCAGGTCGCGATAGCGTCAAGAATTTTGGGATGATAGGTCCACTCCCATGTCTGGTCCTTATCCTTCTCGAAATCGTAAATTTGTTCCTTTCCTTTCAGGTGAAACAGAACGCGCCGCTTCTCCACAAAAATCCCGTCAATGTTTGCGGGCGCGGGAGTTGGCGAATCGGTCATGTCGAAACTGATCAGCTTCCTGCCATTGCGAGGATCGCTGATTTGAAAAACTTGATCGGGTCGATCGAGCGTGGCGATGCCATTTTTTATATCGATTCGAGGAATTTGAGAGACAACTGGTTTCAAATAATCCAGCACAAATTCGCGAACCAGAATGTGAACGTGAATCGAAGCGATAAACCAGAGCCCGAAAAGGAGACCGATCAGGTATCGAAATCCCAATCCGCGCCAACAATGCGCGGCATCACGATAAATATCCTTCGAGTACCAACTTTTGTAGACGGCTCTCCAGGGATCGATTTTCTTGATGATTGTCATTCATCCCGCTTGTGGCTAATGGTCTCGCCAGTCTTTATTCGTCAACGAAGTGAGAATATGATCGCGCCATTTGCCGTTGAGGTAAAGATAGTCACGCGCATAGCCTTCCACTTGAAAGCCCAATTTTTTCAAGACACTCGCGCTTCGCTCGTTGGTCGGAACATAGTTTGCCATAATTCGGTGCAGATTCATCTCGTCGAACGCAAAAGTAATGGCCGCACCAAGAGCCTCGGTCATATAACCGCGCCCTTGTTTGCTCTTGTCTAAGCCGTAACCGAGATAACAGAATTGAGCCGCCTTGCGAAAAATCTGGGTAAAATTGGCGGTTCCGATTACGATATCGGTTTTCGCTTTTTCAAAAATAAACAGTCGGCAAGTCTGGTCGGTTTCAAACTCTTCGAGATTGGCGCTCAGCTGTTTCTCCCAGAATGGAACGGTGAGGTAATTCTCCGGCCAAGTGGGGCCATGGTCTTCCAAATGAAGACGATTGGTCTCAAAATATGCCACCACCCGCGAAGCCTCTTCGGGTCGGCAGAGTTTTAAAACCAATCGCTCTGTAGTTAATTCAACATTTCGTGACTGCAATTTGATTGCCTGCTATCAGCCTGACCGGTTCAATCTCGGGGGTTGAACCTAATCGCCGAGCCAGTAGGCGTCGCGTCTTGCCGCGTTGGCGCCCATACGCTCTTCCAGTTCGTTGAGAACTTGAAGCATGGGATTACTCGAGGTTATTTGAACTTCCTCGGAAACTTCATCCGTCACATCTTCTTCGGGAGCAAAAGAGGTGGTAGGAGCAAAGTCGATCTCTTCATTCGAGCCGAACATCGGCAGTGCCGGTCTTCGCGCCGAAGTATCCTCGAGGTCGTCCAATGGATCTACTTTGAAGTGAATGCCTGAAAGCGAAACGGACTCTTCGTAAAACAAGTTATCGTCCTGACGGCTGAACGCCATGAAAGAGTCCTCGACTGCCGGCAGAGCTCCGATTGGATTTTCGTCCGTTTCGTAGTGAACTTCTTTCAGCCTGCGGTCGAAATCGACGGCGTTGAAAGATCCTGTTTCCGTACACTCTTCGCGATTGAACCACTTATTCACAGCCTGGCGATTCTTCGAACGAAGGTTCGACACCTCGGCGAGGTTGACCTCGCTGGTCATGCGGCGGCGAACTGCATCCATGGCAAAGGCGCCGGTAGATTCGGCTCCTTCAGCACGAGAACGCATCTGAACCAGCTTTCTGCGAGTTCTGTCGAGTTCACTGAAATCAAGCACATCATCATTCTTAGCGAGGTTGCCTTCAAATCTCTGGCTGATGCGATTCCACAAATACTTCATTTTGTCGAACACTGTTTTGATTCTCCCAGCAAGTAGAGTCATGTTCAAAAGCTCCAACAAATGACTCCGGCGCCAATCAACATCCCAACCTTAAGCGCAGCGAAGTCCGAAGTAAATGGGGATTGTACGTACTTCGGAGCCAAGAATTAATGAACTAAACCAAAATTTAGCTTGACAACAAGCTCAACGGTTTACCGAGGGCTCTTTTGACGTCCGCGCGGTCAAGATTAAAGCTATCCTTCAGACAGAGTTTTATAAGTATCTGTATTTCTAAACGAAACCCGATCGTTTCTTTGATTCTTTCGGACTGACGCTCACGCGTTTCACTCCGAGCGACACTAGATGCCGTTTGATCATCTCAAAAAACTGTTCCCGGTCGGCGCCCCGTATGACTGCAAGATTGTGAGCCTCTGACAGTGCGACTGGATAGCCCCGTCCCTTGATGGCTTGAGACGCCACTACCGCGCAAGCGACTTCTCGCAGGATAAAGTTGTCGACCAGCCAGCGCGGACACTCAATACGAGCAATTTCACTGCCCACGTTCAGGTAGGAGAAACATATCTGCTGCTCGTTATCGAAAAGCTTGGAGATGGTCTGGGCAGTTAGACAAAACGAGCTTCGGTAGCCGGCGGGCAACTTTCCGGTCAACAGCTGCCTGTCCGTCAGCGGCCATATCTTGGAGCAGGGAAAATTCTCTTCGTTGAGGCCCGCGCAATAGTCGCGACAGCTGCTTGTCTCGTACGGACAGATATTGGTGCGCAGCATGTTCACGATTTCAGAACTACGGCTATGGCTGATGTAGCCAACCAATGGAATGCCCGCGGATTGCAAGCCGCGAGTGCATTTTTGCATCCGGGCGAGAAAAGCGTCCTGATACCCCTGAGGCATCTTATCCACCGACCAGGGAATCAACGAACCGTCGTACAGCGCAACGACAGACAGTCCCCGACTGAGCGCCGCGAGTGCATGCTCGACCAGAAGTTCAAGTTCGTAGATTGTTCGCTCGAGTGAAACGAAAAGCTCGTCGATATGAACACGTCTTCTATCAACGAGCGGATACAAATCCTCTGGTCTATGATGCAGTCGCGGCGCGCTTTCAAGAACGGACGGCAGTTGCTCACCGTAAGAAATAATTGCATAACCGGCGTTGAGAAGATAGCAATTGTGCACTTCGTGATGGCTCGGCATGATCTGCGATCCATCAACTCCTACGACCGTGTACTTTGCAGGAGGCTTGTCTATTTTGAAATCGGCGCCGAAAGCTTCTATCGGCGTCGCTACTGGCCACAAGACCCAACCCGAGTTTTTATCGAGTCTGTTTGAAAATTTTTCCTCTTCTCTGATAGCAGAATCAAGCGCATCGACCGCTCTCTCCAGAACCTCCTTGTGCTCAGCTTCCCGAACAGCATCGACTCCAACTTCCTGAATTTGTTTAAAAATCTTCGAGAGGTCAAGCATGCACATTCTCCGCAAAATACTTCAACTGCGTTCGCAGTTTGTACGGTGAGCTAAGCGAGTTATCATCAAGCTTTCGGAGGAAGTCGGTGAAGCGCCGGTCGTCCGAATCTGCTCTGCAACTCGCGTCCAATCTCACTATAAACTCAAACAGCCCATGCATCAAGTTTCGCGGTGGCGGCGTCTCATCGTTGCTGAAAAGCTTCGCACCCATAAGATATTCAGGCTCGTAGTTTGCGACAATAATTCGTTCCGACGGACTTCCCCTGTCGCACACGAAAACTTGAATATTTTCAAATGAGCTTGGCACTGCAGGCGGTGACATCGCTTGCATAAAAACCAGTGCGTTGAGAATCTGATTCAACCAGGAAACCAGGGTTTCAGTATCGACCTTTGGCTTAGTCGTGCTTTCATCTTTTAAGTCGATTCCGTCAGTGGGTGCGGTGATCAGAATCATCGACCCATCTCTGCGAGCGTAAAAATCGTACAGTCGACTGATATTGGGATGGTCGACATTCTGGAGGGCACGCAAACGACGCAGTAAGTTTCCAAACAAAGCACCATTTATGGTGGCATTTACGATATCTTCACTTTCGAAAATTTTCAGTTCGCGAGATTCGACCGGAGCGTTTTCGTTCCACAAGTCATGCATAACTTTGTGCTTGTCAGTCTTGTAACGCTGCAGCCAGCCGTCCAGGTTGCCACGGAAGAGCGGCTCCATATGCGACTCATCGTCATCTTCAAGACAGCGTAGTCGCCCTTTCCCGTCAATCGTGTAGCCCAAGCTGTTATAGATCGACTCGCAATCGACGATAGTCTCGTTCCCTTCTCTAGTGGTTCTCGAAGCGGACGATATTACTTTAACAAAAGCACTGGGATAGATAAATTTTGTTTTGACTCGAATCTTGGAATTGCTGATTCGTTCTGCAACCCGCTTCATCGCCGTATTGGCGTCATCAAAAGAGGTGTACGGAGTCAGGATAAGATAGTGAGCCGGCTCGATAAAGCTGATTCGATCTTCGGACCGAAGGAACTTGAGGAGCACATTCACGACGGCTTTATCGAGCTGCTCTTTCTCCTGCTCCGAAGCTGTCTTATACTCGAGAACCGATAACGATGCAAGACAGAACTCTCGACCGTCTTTTTGCGCACGACGACAATAACGGCTAAGAATTTCATGAAACGCCTCTGAGCTGAGAGGGCGCCTGGGTGCGTTCGGCGGTGTGGCACGGGCTTCAGTTTTCGAACTACCTGCAGACTTATCTGCAACCTCATCAAGTAGCTTCGGTGCACGCCTGTCAAAAATTCGACTTGGTTCCGGCACCAGTTTCTGAGCGGATTCTTTATTTCGCTTGTCTTTGTCTTTCAAACCCACTCTCCGATGTCATTGCCATTGGGGAAGCCCATAAATGGAGCTTTCCAGGCTCAGGTGCGCTGCTCGGCGGACCCAAGAATTGAAGTATCTATAACTAACTTTCCCAGAAATCGCTGTCTGAAGCGAATGCTATATCTTGTACAATCAGCAAGTTCAAACAGATTTCCGGGGCTTCTTCGCAATGGCAAGGATTACAAGACTCTTTCCCAAAGACATGGAACTCAAGCCGACATTGGCTGGCCGAGTCAACCAGATCCGGGAATTCAGAAACCTCACCATTCGTGACCTTGCCAAAGACACTCGATTCACAACGGGGCGAATCGAAGACATCGAATCCGGTCTGGAAACCTGGCTCTCATCAGCGGACAGGCAGATCCTTGCCACAGCGTTGAGAATCGACCCTCAAGTTCTGAAAGACGTTGAAGTTCGTGCGGTTGAAGAGGAAGCGACGATCACCGAAGTTCCAATGGCAGTTTTGGAAGACCTGGCAGACGCTGTATTGCACGGAGAGCGCGATATTCCATGCCCACGCTGCAAAACAATTTTGAACTGCTCGATCCAGGAAGGAATAGATTTAGAAAACAATCAGATTTTCTTGCCGATGGCTTACTGCCCCAAGTGTCCGTTCGTTCTCAAATAGCACCGCCTCTGGTGCTATCATTCCAGGTTCGCAAGGAGCCTTTCGAGTTATCTACCCGAGTTATCTACCATAGATGTAACGAGTTAGCGCGCCCTGGAAATCAGGCTGGCGACACTGAGCGTTTCTCAAAGCACTCTCTTACCGTTTCATCAAGTCTAATTTTAATCCGGGCCAGACGTTCAGAGATTTCAATTCTTTGTTTTTGCAGACCTAACATCTGCTGACGGCGGTGGTCGTCGAGAGCCTCGATAAACAGCTCGTGCAGGGCGATCTCCTCACCTTGAGTCCACCAGAGTTCTTCTATGACCGTTCCAATTTCATCATACTCAGCCTCGTCCATCATTTTGTCGAACAGACGATACTCGTTGCTGAGCATATATTCGAATGCGGTTCGCACCTCTTCTCGCAGGTTTTGAGCACCTTGAGAAACGATAGATGCGGTGACTTTCTGATCTAATGAGCCGACGCGATCGCTGAGAACATCCAGAGTTTCGTCGAGCAAATAGCGTTTGAAAGAGACCTGAGTCCAGAGGAAATCTGCGAAGTACGCCACACAAACCCGATGAACGATTTCCAAACGGCTGGGCAGATACGATAGCGGCAAACGGCTTCTCACCGCCAATTGCGACAGTGCGCGCACATCACCGTAAAGTCGGTCGATCAACTCGCGCATTCCGCTAACGGTCGCATCGCGCAAGGTCGGAAGCTCCGGTTCTAAACTGGCGTTGACCGCCATGATGATCAAAATTTCGCGACGAAGGAAAGTCAAGTTCGCGCCCATGTCTTCGAACACTTTGATCGCGGTTGCATCGCTCAAATCAAGGATACCGAGCAACAAGTGCACCGGCTCGATATCGGTTTCTCCGAAAAACAGCGAGTAGTCGAATGCTCGAGTCAATGCTTGAACAGTGAGATCGCTGAACCCGATGGGTTGGTCTACGCTCTGCGGCTGGACCGCCGGTTTTGGAAAACCGCTTTCCAGAACGTCGGGGCGGTCGGAGTAAAGAAGTTCTGATTCCGGGTTGTCTTTAAACTGGCGTTCGACCTCATTGCGAACGCTTACCTCGTCCATCTTCATGGTCTCGAGCGCATGCGTGGCCAGGGAATCGGGGTCGGCAGTCAGAGCTACGAGCAAATGCTGCGTGCAAACGTAAGAATGACCCATATTGAGGCACTCCGCCATCGCGTGTTGCACCACACTCAGAAGCGACTCGCCAGCTCTCTCGAACACCGTATCAATCATGAAGAACTCCAGTTAAAATATGTTCACCTGAATTTGAGGCTCAGGCCCAAGTCAGACAATGAATCATGACGGCATAGTACTTTCTTGATTACAGTATGGCAACTTTTAACGGCGTTCATGGCGGTACAATCAACAGTCATTGACACACCGGAAACCAGTGGGGACCGCACTTGAGAATTCTTATCGCCAATGATGACGGCATCTATGCGCCTGGGATAAAGGCGCTAGCGACGCGGCTAGCCGAAGAACCGCAGCATGAAGTATATGTGGTCGCACCAGACCGAGAACGCAGTGCCACCGGGCATTCGCTCACGTTACATAAACCGTTACGTGTCGAAGAGATAGAAATGCCAGGCAAGATGAGACGCTGTTGGTCGACAACAGGCACGCCAAGTGATTGCGTTAAACTCGCAATCTCCGTCCTGATGGAGCAAAAGCCGGACCTTGTCATCTCGGGCATCAACAATGGGGCGAACCTCGGTGCAGAGGTTTTGTACTCCGGGACGGTAGCGGCTGCAATGGAAGGCGCTTTCCTCAAGGTCCCCAGCATCGCGATCAGTATGGTCACCAAAGACCAAGGGAAACACTTTGATGTAGCCGCAGATTTTATGGCTCGCTTCCTCAAGGTTTACAAGAGTGCGATTTTCGGTCCCAAGACGCTCATAAACATCAACGTCCCCAGTTTACCTGCCAAGAAAATCAAAGGGGCACGCGTGACCGAGCTGGGAATTCGCTCATACAATGACTGGTTCGAAAAACGCCACGACCCACGCGGTCGCGACTATTACTGGCTCACCGGTCATGCAATCGACGAAGGTGAGGCAGAAACCTCAGACGCCTATGCACTTCAGCATGACATGATCTCCATCACCCCTGTCACGTTCAACATGACAGACAGAGGCGCTCTACCTACTCTTGAAGCGCTGCCCGGATTGTTCGACCTGAAAGAGTTCGCAAAAACTAAATGAGCGAATCAGCACTACTGACACTAAAACAGTACGGGCTCGACCCCAATCTGGCAATCAAGTCATTCTTCAAAGATCCTGACTGGGTGCTGAAAACGGCAGTCGGCGGTGTGTGGAACGCGAGTTCGCTTTTGTTGATGTTTTTTCTAAACATCTATCCGGTTTTAATTCCCATCATATTCACACTCTGGGCTATTAACACCGGCTACATCCTGCGCGTGATGCGAACCCGATTGCGCGATCCCGAGGGTGTCTTGCCCGCCTGGAATGATTGGCAAGATTTGTTCGTCTCCGGCATGAGCTGGCTTGCCATCATCACTGGTGTCATCATCGTTTTCCTTTTCCTCGGTGCAACGAATCTTTTGATAGCGTCGATACTCTCGGCTATCAAACAGTACACTCAGCTATTTGCTCTCTGGATGAGTGCCTCCATCATTTTCTTACTTGCGTTTTCATTGCTGACAAACCTGGTGCTTGTTGCCACCATGGCAAATTTCGCCCAGGAAGAAAACACTATGGCCGCTTTTGCATTTTTCAAAGTTTTGAAACGCATCTTTAAACGTCCCGGCGACTTCTTCGCCGCGTGGATGCTCGGTATCGGAATTCAAGCGCTCAGCATCATCATACCGGCATGCACCATCATTGGTATCTTTTTCCTTCCGTCAACAATATTCGCAGGCCAACTAATCGCCTCTTCGCTTCTGGCTCAAGCCTGGGCATCAGCCGAAACTGCGTCAACAGGCTCACCGCCCGGCCATAGAAGTCCAGCGAATCTGGATGATCGACCAGTCTCCACACCCGCTATTACTGACGAGCCAACAAGTTCGGGCTCGACAATTAAAGCCTCCGATACGAAACAACCGGAAGAGCCCAAGCGCAATTCGACGACTGAAGCTGACAAAGCTGACAGTGACAAGACTGACAGTAACACAGCCGACCGTAGCGCTGACAGTAACAATGTGTAAGTCCTGTCTCAGTGGCTATCGGAAACCCAGGATCTCGAAGATACTGAGGATACTTAAGTACCGAAGATACTGATGATACTGCGGACATAGACAGTCTGAAAATACCGAGGTTACTGCTTATACCGCGAATATTCTATATTCTGAAAGTCCCGAGGAGACTGCTTATTACCGCGGATAGTTTTGACAGGCGATAAAAGAGGGCACCGCAAACGGTGCCCCATGTTATCTCGAACCTAGAACTTCCAAACTTTAGAAGTTGAATACACTGCGGATAGTGTTCAAAACGCTCGGATTGTTATTGTGCACATAATCCCAAAAACGCGGATCGTTGTACTGATTCCAGTCATAATTACCATTCCAGCTGTTGTTGTGGTATGCATTCCACTGGGTGCGAAGCTGAGCATCGAGTTGTGCGCGTTGAGCGGCGTTTAACCGAGCGCTTCGAGCAGCCCAATTTGAATGCAAGTAAGTGCGTTGATCGTTCCAATTGTGGCGATTCCAATCCCACTTCGCCGCTTGCCTGACAGCTTTTCTGCGTTTTTTATAATAACGCTTGACTGATTTGCGCTGATGCTTCGAGTAATGACGCCCATGATTATCATGTGCCATCGCAGCCGGTGCCGCAAAGCTGATTAGCGCGACGAGAGCTACTAATTTTGTGTACGTTGATTTAAGCATATCTTCTCCTGAATAAGTCCCTTCACGCGAACATTACGGCCCTATCTACCAGCTAGACATAGTTTATCTAGCATGAATTTTTAAATTGAGGCTTCGAGTAATTTACGCTCCCGTCCCGGTCGGACGATCCCCCTCGGCAAGTCCAGTTGGACCGTTCCCTCGTATCCGACCAGCCCCCCCTCCCGGCAACTGCTTACCGAACTTCGTTTGTCATTCGAAGGTAGCGGCTCATTCTATATCTTCGTCTGGTATCGTCGCTCAGGTGTATGCTCTTCGTCTGGTATCGAGGCTCAGAGCAAACTACTTCGTCTGCCCCCCTTAGTACCATTCAGCGATGGTGCCTTAGAGCGTTACTTCGTCCGACTTGTATCACTGGTCAGTTCACCCACTTCGTCAGCCTCCGCGGTGCTCTGCACCGGCTCTATCAGAGTCGTCTGCTTCTGCGAAGTTTCGTTTTTCGACGCCCACTTTCTCAAGCACTGACTTAGCTGTTCAAGAGAAGCCGGTTTGGACAAATAATCGTCCATGCCAGCAGCGATGCACTTCTCGCGGTCTCCGCCCATCGCATGGGCAGTCAATCCGACGACAGAGACGTGTCTGCCTGTCAGTGCTTCCGCTTTGCGAATTTCCTTCGTCGCCTCTAGTCCATCCATATCCGGCATCTGACAATCCATCAGCACCATCGCATAATTTTCCTTTTGAACAGCAGCAACAGCTTCCCGACCGGTTGCCACCACGCAGCAATTGTATCCAAGCTTCTTAAGCTGCAGTTGCGTGACCATCTGGTTCACAGGATTATCTTCGGCCAGTAGTACAGTGGTGCCCTCCGGTGCAAATTTAACGAAAGTGCCCGAAGTAGTTTTCAACTCCGATGGTTGCAACGTAACGGCGCCGCACATCAGTTTCGCGAGGCAGTTATATAAGCAGGATTGCTCAAGAGGTTTTGTCAGGTATGCTGAAAAGCCCCTCTCCAGTGCCTCTTCGCCTAGCCCCTGCTTATCGTGGTTGGTGCAAAGAATAACTTTGGTTTCGTCAAGTTCTGGAATGCTCTGTACTTTCGCCAGGAAATCGAAGCCGCTGCTGTCTGGGAGTTCCAATTCCGTCACAACTAGATCGTATGGGTCTCCAGCCTCACCTTGCTCCTTGAGCATGCGAAGCGCGTCTTCACTGGTGGTTGCAGAGTCGCATCGTAATCTCCAAGAAGAGATGTAAGCGCGCAAGATGTTTCTGGCACTGGATTGTTCGTCCACGACCAGAACTCGAGTGTCTGCTAACTCCTCAGGAACGCGAAGTTTGAGTTGATCGGCAGTTTTTGCTTCGTGTAGAGAGACGACAAAGTAGAACGTAGAGCCTTTACCAGGATGACTGCTCACGCCAATTTCGCCACCCATGAGTTCGACCAGGCGCTTAGAGATCGATAAACCCAAGCCTGTGCCCCCGAATTTGCGCGTCGTCGAGCCGTCCGCCTGAGTAAACGGCCGGAAGAGGCGCCCAACCTCTTGTTCGTTCATTCCGATACCGGTGTCGGAGATGCTGAATGAGACAAGTATCGGCTCATCATGACTTTCGGGAGCGGTATCGTCGGTCGTGGCATGGTCAATTGCGGCAGCTTCAGTGGTGGCAGGTCCGGCACCGTTGCCTTCACTTGATGCCGATGAGAGTCCTGACGTGCCGCTGTCACCGCCAGTAGTGGCACCAACTTCTCCAGGGAACCTGCTTGCAGAACCAAACTTGGCGGTCGTCGAGCTGGCAGTGCCAGCCGTATCTTCTGAGGGACGAACTCTTGTAGCGCGAACGATGATTTCACCGGATTGCGTGAATTTGATCGCGTTACCAATCAGATTTACCAGCACTTGTCTTAATCGCCCAGGGTCTCCGACCAGGACACGGGGAAGTTCCGGGTCGATAAAGGTCAACAAACTCAACTTCTTATCACGAGCGGACTCAGAAAGAATTGCCGCAGTCCCCTCAACGAGTGGCGCAAGCGAAAAATTTACCGGCTCGAGGTCCATTTTCCCCGCGGCAATCTTCGATAGGTCGAGGATATCGTTTATCAAAGTCAGCAATCCTTGCGCGGACTCTTTAATACGCTCGGTGAATTCGTACTGTTCCGGCTCTAGTTGCGTGTCGAGTAATAGCTCGGAAAAACCAATCACAGCATTCATCGGAGTTCGGATCTCGTGACTCATGTTCGCAAGAAATTCATCCTTGAGCTTGTCGGCCTTCTGAAGCTGGTTGCTGCGCTCTTCAAGTAGCTCGGCTTCCTTGGCCTTCCGAGCAAGTTCAGCTTCCACCAGCTGCTTCTCAGCTTGAAGGCGCTCTTGAAGCTCCAGGACTCTGCGCTCCTCCATCTCACGAATCATGCGAGACTGCATTTGAATACGGCGGTTTTTGTTGTAACTATCGACGAAGAAGTTGACCTTGGAGAGGAGCACCTGAGGGCGAAAAGGTTTGGTTATGAAGTCTACTGCGCCGAGAGCGTACGCCTCCGACTCATGCAGGTCCTCGGTGTACATCGCGGTCAGGAAAATAATCGGCGTATGCTTAAGAATTTCACGCTGCCGAATAAGAGCTGCGGTCTCATATCCATCCATGTCCGGCATTTGAATATCGAGCAGGATGAGAGCCACTTCGTGATTCAAGAGTAGTTTCAGAGCTTCCCGGCCAGAGCCGGCTCTGATGACCTCCTGATCTATACTCGCAAGCAAGGCGTCCAGAGCAATCAAGTTCTCTGGCTGGTCATCAACTATCAGAATTTTCGCTTTGCTATCAGCGTTAGTCATTACTAAAACTTGAACCGAGGTGGTGTGAAAGCTGTCGTATCTTTATTCTTAGACATAGTAGCTTATTAAGTAGACCTAGCAAATCTCCCGCCAGGTGATGCCGGCAAAAAGCTGCAAATGTCCGCCGAGATTAAATTTGGGACGTGGAGGAAGCCTTTACTATTGTGGATCGTTTAACTTTCGCCACAGTTTCAACAGGTCCCGCCAAACTGCACTGTCTGGCGGGACGCCTCACTTATTGATACAGCCAGACACGAAGCAGCGATTTAAGCTGCTCAACGTCAACCGGTTTGGCGATGTAATCAGAAGCACCAGACTGCATGCACTTCTCGCGGTCACCTTTCATGGCTTTGGCGGTCAGAGCAATAATCGGCAGGTTGGCGAACTGTTCCATCTCCCGAATGCGGCGGATAGTCTCGTACCCATCCATATCCGGCATCATAACGTCCATCAAAACGAGTTCGACACTCGGGTCTTCTTCGAGCATCTTAATCGCTTCCAAACCGCGTTCGGCGTATGAGACCTTCATCTTGTTCGCTTCCAGGATACTCGTCAGGGCGAAGATATTGCGCACATCATCGTCCACGATAAGCACTTTTCGATCAGTGAGAACACGATCTGACTTTTGCGAAGCCTCAATCATCCGGCGCTGACTCTCCGGCATTTCCCCCTGGAGACGGTGCAGAAATAGCGCTGTTTCATCCAGCAAGCGGTGCGGAGACTCCGCCTCCTTGACCAGAGTGACGCGACCCATTTCTTTGACCTCTTGTTGCTCCTCTGCGGTGAAGTCGCGACCGGCGTACACGATAACCGGCAAACGCATAATACCCAGGTCATCTCTGATTCGCCGGACAAATTCATGGCCAGGCATATCAGGGAGCGCAGTAGCTACGACCAGACAATCGAAGTGCTCGGATTCGAGCAAATCAAGCGCTTCCTGACCGGTCATGGCCATTTTGCACTTCACGTCTCCATCGCCCATCAGTTCGACGACAGCTTTTCCTTGTTCTCGATCCGGTTCGATGATAAGCAACTTTTTCGACGATGTGGCAACGAAGCTCTTCACTTGTTCGAGTGCCTCGTTAATCGAATCTTTGCTCACCGGCTTCTCGAGATATCCAATGACGCCCTGGCGGAAACCGCGCTCCTGCTCTTGTTCACAAGAGATTACGTTGACCGGGATGTGGCGTGTGGTCGGATCATGTTTCAACCGATCGAGGATCGTCCAGCCGTCCATGTCCGGTAGACGCAAGTCCAGAGTGATTGCGTCCGGGACGAATCTTCTTGCAAGTGCAAGCGCTGATTCACCGGTGACCGCGACCAGCCCCTTGAACCCTGCTTCACGAACCATGTCGAGCAATAAACGCGCAAAGCGTTGATCGTCTTCGATGATTAAGAGAACTCGATCGCCTTCTTCCAAGCTTCCCCGGTCATCAGCGACGACATTTTCGAGAAGCAGAGCTTTCTCGCTGAGAAGGTCAGGAGCCGGGGCGATTGGCGCTGTTTGACCGGCGGTATAAGCGGCTTCACTGACCTGCGGACGGAGGCGCGTTTTCTCCGGCTGGTTTTGTGGTTGCACATACGATACCGGCATATACAGCGTGAATGTACTTCCTTCACCAGGCGCGCTCACCACTCTAAGTTCGCCACCCAACAAATTGGCAATCTCACGGCTGATTGGCAGACCCAATCCTGTTCCGCCGTACTTACGACTGGTACTGCCATCAGCCTGTTGGAAGGCTTCGAAGATAATCCGCTGTTTATCCAGTGGGATACCGATGCCACTATCAATCACTGAAAACGCGAGCACCGTATCTGATGCCTTTAAAGTATCCCGCTCCTCACTAAAGCCCTCACGGACGGTATCAAGAGACAGTGTAACTTTTCCGGTTTCAGTAAACTTGAATGCGTTGGACAACAAATTCTTGAGGACCTGCTGTAAACGCTTCGAGTCTGTTCGCAAGCTCTTCGGCACGGAGTCCGCGATCTTGATTTCGAATTCGAGTCCTTTCGATTCGGCGACTTGCCTGAAGTTTCGCTCCAGCGACATTCGCACTTCGTCGAGAGCAACGTCGGTAACGTCGATATTGATGGTCCCCGACTCAATCTTCGATAGGTCGAGAATATCGTTGATCAATTCAAGCAAGTCAGAACCGGATTCGTGAATTGTGTTGGCAAAGTCGACTTGCTTCGTCGTCAGATTTCCATCCGAATTTTCCGACAGCAGTTTCGACAAGATCAACAGACTATTGAGTGGAGTTCGAAGTTCGTGCGACATATTGGCGAGAAACTCGGACTTGTATTTAGACGTAAGTGCAAGCTGCTCGGCTTTCTCTTCCAAACTCCGTCTTGCTTGTTCGATCTCCTGATTCTTACGCTCCACCTCCGCATTCTGCGAAGCGAGTAGTTTTGCTTTTTCTTCCAGTTCTTCGTTGGTATTACGCAACTCTTCTTGCTGGCGAGTCAACATTTCTTCCGAAGCTTGAAGCGTCTTCGCTTGTTGCTCCAGTCGTCTGTTTGTCTCGGTCAGTTCTTCCTGCTGAACCTGCAGCTCTTGTGCCAGAGACTGCGATTGCTTGAGCAAGTTCTCCGTTCTCATATTCGCTTCGATGGTATTGAGAACGATACCAATCGATTCCGTCAGCTGGTCTAGGAAGTTCAAGTGAGTTTCACTGAACATGTTGAAGGAAGCCAATTCGATAATCGCCTTCACTTCACCTTCGAACAGAACCGGCAGTGCGACTATGTTTCGCGGCGACGATTCACCCAATCCTGAGCCGATCTTGAGGTAATCAGTTGGCACATCCTCAATAACTATCTTCTGTTTCTCAAGAGCGCACTGACCGATCAAACCTTCTCGCAATCTAAACTTCTCGGAGAGTTGCTTGCGTCTTTGATACGCATAACTTCCCAACAGTTTCAATATCGGCTCGCCGTCCTCCATCTCATTGATGTAGAACACGCCCAGTTGAGCGCGAACCAGTGGCGCCACTTCCGACAAGATCAAGTTTGCGACAGTGAGCAAGTCACGTTGTCCCTGCAGCATACTTGTGAATTTCGCGAGGTTGGTTTTCAACCAGTCCTGCTCTGTGTTTTTCTGAGTCGTATCTTTGAGGTTGCGGATCATCTCGTTGATGTTGTCTTTGAGCGCCGCGACCTCGCCTCTGGCTTCAACGTCGATACTACGGGTGAGGTCACCCTTCGTAACCGCTGTTGCTACCTCGGCGATAGCTCGTACCTGAGTGGTCAGATTTGCAGCCAGTCCGTTTACGTTGTCCGTCAAATCTTTCCAGGTTCCCGATGCACCAGGCACGAGTGCCTGTCCTCCGAGAACCCCTTCAACTCCCACCTCACGTGCCACCGTAGTTACCTGATCCGCGAATGTCGCCAGTGTGTCGATCATCTCGTTGATGATGTCGGCAAGTGCGGCGATTTCGCCTTTGGCTTGCAGTACCAGCTTCGTATTCAAGTTACCTTGAGCTACCGCGGTAACAACTCCGGCGATTCCTCGTACTTGCTCCGTCAGATTGCCTGCCATGAAGTTTACGTTGTCGGTCAAGTCTTTCCATGTACCGCCAACGCCCTGCACGACGGCTTGTCCACCGAGCTTTCCTTCCGTACCTACCTCACGGGCAACCCGCGTTACCTCGGACGCAAAGGACGAGAGCTGGTCCACCATGGTGTTGATTGTGTTTTTCAACTCCAAGATTTCGCCTTTGACGTCTACCGTGATTTTCTTAGTCAGGTTGCCGTTTGCAACAGCGGTCGTAACGTCTGCGATGTTACGCACCTGAGCTGTAAGGTTTGATGCCATCGAGTTTACGTTGTCGGTCAAGTCCTTCCATGTTCCGGAAACACCCTTCACAACAGCCTGACCGCCCAGCTTACCTTCGGTTCCTACCTCACGAGCTACCCGGGTTACTTCAGCTGCGAATGATGACAGCTGATCCACCATCGTGTTGATCGTGTTTTTCAACTCCAAGATTTCGCCGCGAACGTCTACCGTAATCTTCTTAGAGAGGTCGCCGTTTGCTACAGCGGTTGTAACTTCAGCAATGTTTCGCACCTGAGATGTGAGGTTGGACGCCATGTAATTTACGGAGTCCGTCAAATCTTTCCAGGTTCCAGACACACCTTTTACGTCTGCCTGACCGCCCAGTCTACCCTCGGTACCTACTTCCCTCGCAACCCGCGTTACCTCAGACGCGAAGGATGAGAGCTGATCCACCATGGTGTTGATTGTGTTTTTCAACTCCAAGATTTCGCCCTTAACGTCTACCGTAATCGTCTTAGTCAGGTCGCCGTTGGCGACAGCGGTCGTAACTTCTGCGATGTTTCGCACCTGGGATGTGAGGTTGGACGCCATATAATTTACGGAGTCCGTCAAATCCTTCCACGTACCGGACACACCACGCACGTCGGCCTGACCGCCCAACTTACCGTCGGTGCCCACCTCCCGCGCTACCCGTGTGACCTCATCGGCGAACGATGAGAGCTGGTCCACCATGGTGTTGATTGTGTTTTTCAACTCCAGGATTTCGCCTTTGACGTCTACCGTGATCTTCTTAGAGAGATCGCCCTTAGCTACAGCAGTCGTAACGTCTGCGATGTTCCGCACTTGGGATGTGAGGTTGGACGCCATCAGATTTACCGAGTCCGTCAAACCCTTCCATGTGCCGGCTACACCTTGCACGTCAGCCTGACCGCCAAGCTTCCCTTCCGTACCTACTTCCCGCGCCACCCGCGTTACCTCCGCCGCAAATGACGAAAGCTGGTCCACCATGACGTTGATTGTGTTTTTGAGTTCTAAGATTTCGCCCTTTACGTCTACCGTGATCTTCTTAGACAGATCGCCTCTGGCTACAGCGGTCGTGACGTCTGCGATGTTTCGCACCTGGGAAGTGAGGTTGGACGCCATGTAATTTACGGAGTCCGTCAAATCTTTCCAGGTACCGGAGACACCTTTTACGTCTGCCTGACCGCCTAGCTTCCCTTCCGTACCAACTTCCCGCGCAACCCGTGTTACTTCAGACGCGAAGGAGGACAGCTGGTCCACCATGACGTTGATCGTGTTTTTAAGCTCTAAGATCTCACCCTTAACGTCTACTGTGATCTTCTTAGAAAGATCGCCTTTAGCCACAGCGGTCGTAACTTCAGCGATGTTTCGCACCTGAGACGTCAGGTTACCTGCCATGTAATTTACGGAGTCGGTCAAGTCTTTCCACGTTCCGGAAACACCTTGAACGTCCGCCTGACCGCCTAGTTTCCCTTCCGTGCCTACTTCCCGCGCCACCCGTGTTACTTCAGACGCGAAGGAGGAGAGCTGGTCCACCATTGTGTTGATTGTGTCTTTCAGCTCGAGGATTTCACCTTTTACGTCTACCGTAATCTTCTTGGACAGGTCGCCTCGGGCTACAGCGGTCGTAACATCCGCGATGTTTCGCACCTGGGAGGTGAGGTTGGACGCCATGTAATTTACGGAGTCCGTCAGCTCTCGCCACGTTCCTTCAACCCCTTTGACCTGCGCCTGACCGCCCAACTTCCCTTCAGTACCTACTTCCCGCGCCACCCGAGTTACTTCGGATGCGAAGGACGAGAGTTGGTCCACCATTGTGTTGATTGTGTTTTTCAGCTCAAGAATTTCACCCTTTACGTCTACCGTGATTTTCTTGGTCAAATCGCCATTTGCTACAGCAGTCGTCACGTCTGCGATATTCCGTACCTGAGCCGTCAGGTTGGATGCCATTGAGTTTACGTTGTCAGTGAGGTCTTTCCAGGTACCCGAGACACCTTTTACCAGCGCCTGTCCACCGAGTTTTCCTTCCGTTCCTACCTCGCGAGCTACCCGAGTTACCTCTGACGCAAACGACGATAGCTGGTCCACCATGGTATTGATGGTGTTTTTCAACTCCTGAATCTCACCTTTAACGTCCACCGTGATTTTCTTGGAGAGGTCGCCATTCGCTACCGCAGTCGTCACTTCTGCGATGTTCCGCACCTGTGCCGTCAGGTTGGAAGCCATCGAGTTTACAGAATCCGTCAGGTCCTTCCACGTTCCGGACACACCCTTCACCTGTGCCTGACCGCCGAGTTTTCCTTCCGTTCCTACCTCTCGAGCGACCCGCGTAACTTCGGAGGTGAAAGATGACAGCTGGTCAACCATGGTGTTGATGGTTTTAGCGGTTCGGAGAAACTCCCCCTTCAGCGGTCCACCTTCGATTTCCAGCGCCATGGTTTGAGTCAGGTCGCCTTTTGCAACAGCGCCGATAACGCGTGAAACCTCAGTCGTCGGTCGAACCAGGTCGCCGACAAGCTCGTTCACCGAGTCTATACACAGCGCCCAGCCACCAGTCGCTTCGCCCAGTGACGCTCGCTGCTTGATCTTCCCTTCTTTACCGACGACGGTACCGATGCGGTGCATTTCCTCAGTAAGTCGCTGGTTTAGCTCAATGGCTCGGTTAAAGGCTTCGGCGATTTCGCCGTTGATTCCGGTCTCGTCTAACGGCAGACGCACTGTGAAATCGCCCTTGGCCATCAATCGCAGGGCTCGAAGCAATTGCTTTGAATCGAGCACTTCCCTGCCATTCCCTTGGACTGCGGTAGTGGACATATCGTGTGATCTCCTTTGAATGGCTGTGACGCGCCATCTTTGACCAGATTTCTTGTCAGAACGCAGGTGGACACCAGCGCTCCTTCACTTCGCCTCGCATTGGAGAGCTGCCAGGCTGACGCGCCTAATATCGGATTGGTAGGCACATACCAATAAGTCTTACCGGCGAAAGCTACCGATAAGAAACGCGACATTAATATAAGTCTCCATATAACAGTCTGCCACAGTGTCCCTAAAAAATCACGATTCTCGTCGGAAATGATTCGAACAAATATTCGATGAACTCTGGATTTCCAGCGGTTTAAACGGAAGCAAGGGGAACGCAAACCCCATACCACCGCATGGAAACCAGTACGACCGTCGCCATGTGGATACAACAACGTTCGCCGGTCTCAGGGAGGTTGCCCGGAGTAAGTGACAGATAAGATCCAGGCACCAGATGCAGTGGCAGTGGTCTGGTATCAGATTCGGTGTTAGCGGCTGACCACTGTCTTCAAACGACCATGCTCGGTCAGATACAGCTTCGACTGGTGTTGACCGAAGGTGGATGGAACCAGCTTCTGTTCCGTGCTGTAAGGGCTGCCGCACGGTGTCATCGCTGGCGGTCCGCTCAACTGTTTGATGTATCTTGCAAACCAACCACCGAATTCGGCAGCATGCTCCTGGGCAAAGGTAACCGACGTGCGCACCGCGTGATAGCAGGTGTCGCATGTCTTCTCCATATCGTCCGGGATATCGATTTCCGGAATGATGTCCGCGGAAATATTATGAGACTTCAGTTGCCCGACCATCTGTTCACGAACGGATACAATGGCGGCTTCCATGCTCTCGCCTCCGCCTGCATTTTTGGCGCTCTTTCCGGTCGGCTTCGGAGCCGCCATGGCGATTCGTTTTCCGGAATTGTCACGGACAGTTCGGTCCGCAGAACCCGAGTTCTTCGAGCTTTCAGCCAGAGCGGGTTGAATGATGGCGCCGCAAAACAAGGCTACAGCTGAAGTCGCGAGAAGTTTTGACTGGAAGTGAAGGTTCATTTCGGTATATCCAATGATATCCAGGCGGATTTAGTCCGGAAAATTATCCCACGACCGGCAAGCCTTACAGTGTGAGGTTTCCTAAATCCTTGATAACCTGCACCCGCTTGCACTCACAGACACGGAGACTAACGTAAAAGCCCCGCTGAACCGGATATTCGTCCTTGCATTCGCCAAACCTTATGGTAGGATCGGGATAACCTGCGGCGCCATGCAGCGAATTTATGAGGGTTTCCCTAGATGCGTATAGGGAAACTAGCAATGGAGTCGGACAGGCTTTTAGTAAAAACCATGGACGAACAAGCACACAGTAGTAGCAGCAGCTCGGACGATAATCCCGAAGAACCTCCCCAGGGGCGTTTGCCGGTAATTTCGATTCACACTGCCACGGTAAATTCTCAAGCGTTTTGTTTGAAGTTCGAGCAAAGCGCATTTTTGAATGCCGTGAATTCGTCTAAAACCGTCAATAGCGGCATAGGAGGGATAAGACGCAGCTAATTCCTGCGTCCCTACAGTATTGAGTTACGTCTATATTTTGTTCTGGATTTTAATTCTGACCGCCGTAAACGCGTTTTTCGTCGCGGCGGAAATGGCATACGCTCGTGTCCGCCGTACCCACATCGAAGGTCTTGCCGAAGAGGGCAACGCGATGGCGAAGCGAGGACTCACGTACTTAGAAGATCCCGAAACATTTTTTGCCGGCAGCCAGCTCGGCATCACAATTGCAATGCTGGTCATAGGTGCAATCGGCGAAAGTGCCTTCGCCCACGACCTCGCGGTCTGGATGGAACAAACGGGCACCAATCTGGGCTGGCACCATGACGTGATCTTCACCGCCAGAGCGACCTGCTACGTCGTAGTCTTCTTCATCACAGCATTCGTTCAAACAATCTTCGGCGAGTTACTGCCGAAAGTCTTGACCTTCCAACGCGCTGAATCAATTCTGTTATGGACGATTGGACCGATGCACATCTGGTGCACGGTCACGAAACCATTTTTAGTTGTTATGAACGCAACTCAAAAAGCAATCGTTCGTGCAACCAAAATTCCTGAACCTCCAAAACATCAACGAGTATTCTCTGAAGACGAGCTCAAGATGCTGGTTTCAGAAAGCCAACAGTCCGGTGTACTTGAAGTACAGGAAGAAGAAATGCTTCAGAGCGTCTTCGAATTCGGCGACACTGTTGCATCCGAAATCATGACCCCGCGTCGTGACATGAGGGCGATCGCCGCGGACAGACCTGTGAAGGACCTGGTCGAACTTGCGCTGAAATACGGGCATTCGAGAATCCCGGTTTTCGAAAAAGATGTCGACAACATCTTCGGTTTCGTTCATATCCGTGATGGCTTAAGAGCTTATGTTGAAGGCAAAGAGAATGCACTCATTCGAGAACTTGCCCGGCGCATTCTAATTGTTCCTGAGAATAAACCGCTCCAAGATCTCCTGACCGAATTTAAACGCAGAAAAACTCATGTAGCCGTCGTAATCGACGAGCACGGCGGAACCGAAGGCATGGTCACTTTCGAGGACCTTCTTGAAGAACTGGTCGGAGATATCGCGGACGAACACGATATTGAAGATGAGATGATCGCACCGATGGATGACGGCTCTATGATGATCGATGCAAGAATCGATTTGGAAGAGTTCAACGACAAGCTGGGCGTCGAAATCGATGATGAGCAGTTCACCACCCTTGGTGGACACGTCTTCGGCTGCCTGGGACACGAGCCGCAGGTCGGCGACGAAGTGAATACGGACGAATACACTCTTCGTATCGAAGAAGCCGACCGCCACAGGATCACTAAGTTGCGTTTCATTCCGAGACTTTGCGAATCGGATGGAAATGAGACGAATGGCACCGAAGCTAATCCAACTTTGAAAGGCGACTCGGTGAGCCACCTGGAGGCAAGCTAGATTGCCCGTATCGTCGACTCGCGAGGAGCTGTTAGCTCGAGCCCGAAGAGTATTTGCAAAGAAGAAACTAGGTCAAAACTTTTTTGTTGACCCCGATCGGCTTGACAAAATTGTCGAGGCTCTCGAGATCACACCTGACGATCATGTCCTGGAAGTCGGCTTCGGTCTTGCCTTTCTGACTGAACGCCTGGCGGCGAGCGGTGCCGCTCGCTTGACCGGGGTGGAACTGGATCGCGAGTTGATCGAATACTCTCAGAACAAATTCGCAAATCACGTCGAACTGATTCACGGTGATTTTCTGGACTTTGATCTCGGACAACTCCAGCCTCCTGTGACCAAGATTATTGGAAACGTTCCCTATCAAATTACCACTCCGATAATTGCACACATTTTCGGTGAAATCGGTGAGCCTTCATCGTGGTCGCAAAACATCTCAACCGTAGTTATGACTATTCAAATGGAAGTCGCCGAGCGGATTGTTGCGAAACCAGGTTCCAAAGCCTATTCGCACCTGACGATCTTGAAAGAATGGTTTTTCGATGCAGAAATTCTATTTGATGTTCCTCCGTATTGCTTCTTTCCGGTTCCCGAAGTGACATCATCTGTGGTGCGCCTGCGCAAGAAGGAGAAACCACCTGTAGAACCGGCCGACATGGCGCTTTTCAAACAAATCTTGAAAGCCGGCTTTAAGCAACGAAGGAAGATGTTAAAAAACAACCTGGCTTTTCTCAAACTCGGCGAGATTCGGATCGGAGAGATTATGCGTTCTGTGAGCGTAAATCCAAACGCGCGAGCCGAGGACCTTTCAATCATTCAATTCGCAACACTCGCGGACGCCCTGGCGGCGGAACTGAAATCGCACTAGCCAAGGTTTTGCATGACCAGCATATTAGTAAAAACTCGTTGCCCCGCAAAAGTAAATCTCACGTTTCAAATCGTCGGTTTGCTTCCCGATGGATACCACGAAGTGAAAACACTCATGCAAGCTGTTTCTCTGGAGGACGAACTTGCCTTTCAATTCAGCCCTGGAGACGGCAAGGTAACCTTTTCATCTGTCGATTCGAGTTTCGAATCTGGCTTTCCAACCGACGACTCTAACCTGATCGTCAAAGCGATCAGGAAGTTTCAGCACCAGGTTCCCTCCTCTCGATCCGAAAACATCGACGTAAGAGTAACCAAAAGAATCCCTATTGGAGCGGGTTTAGCCGGGGGCAGTTCAAACGCGGCAGCCGCTCTCGTAGCATTGAACCACCGCTGCGGTGACACCTTATCACCTGAAGAAGTCACCGCCATTGGTGCAGCTCTCGGAGCAGATGTGCCATTTTGTCTGATGGGAGGAACAGCTATCGGAGTCAGCAAAGGCGATGTGCTGGCCGCCGTCCATTGCAAGCCGGAGTTCACACTACTGCTTGCGAAACCTCGGCAACTCTCGATTTCTACCCCGTGGGCGTTCAAAGAGTTTGACAAACTGGTACTGGAGAAACGGGATGAGGCAAGCACTGTCAGCGATACCACTGAAAAGTGTGCGGCAGCAATTGTCACAGGAACTGCTCCGAGTATCGCACCATATCTGGTGAACGACCTCGAAGAGTCGGTCTTCCATCACTTTGAAGAATTGAACGAAGTGCGCAGCAAACTCGAGGAATTCGGCGCCCTGCAAGCCCGTCTCACGGGAAGCGGACCAACTCTCTATGGGCTCTTCGAATCCATTCATGACGCTGAAGAAGCAAAGACCATGCTGGATAAGTTTCAAAACGCGCAAGCTCAGGCGGTTTCTCCAGGGAGCATAAAGAAAACCGCGTCGGGGTCAGAGAGCATATATCCACTAGATTCATGGGTTGTACAGTCGGTTCAACTCGGCGCTCGAGTCGTTTAACAGCATCCCTGCGCTCAGAACCTCGTCGGGCTCTGCCTGATTGATTTTCATATAAGAAGCCCGTGTTGCTGCTAAACTGAACAGCGGTTTGCGTGCCTCCGCTTTAGCGGAGATATAGTTCACTGAGAGTGTTGTGATGAAGAAGACTACAGCGGCAAAAACAAAATCTCAAGCTAAACCGAAAAGCAAAACTTCGACAGCGAAGCCTGCTGTCAAGTCCAAAGCGGACAAAAACATCGCTGCTGAAACGAGTGCAAAGAAGCAAACAAAGCAAGTCGCAAAGCCAGCTGCGAAAAAGACAATCGGAAAAACAAGTGCGAACGTAAGTAAGAAACCGCCAGCGAAATCGAAGGCTGAAAACGTAGGAAAAAAATCGAAAGGCGCAGTGACACTGGTACCGAAAGCAGTGGCACAGGAGATGATGGACCGTCTTTGCAAACGGTATCCGGACGCCGATTGCGAGCTGGATTTTGGAAGCACCTTCCAATTGCTCACGTCAGTCATACTGTCAGCACAAACCACTGACGTGCAGGTCAACAAATGCACGCCTGGTTTATTCAAAAAGTTTCCAACCGCCAAAGCGCTCGCAGAGGCCAATATTGAAGACGTCAAGGAACTGATCAAGCCAACAGGCTATTACAATGCGAAAGCGGCTAACATACAGAAATGCGCTCAGGCTCTAGTTGAGAAGTTCGGCGGTGAAGTTCCTGAAACACTCGAAGAACTGACTCAGCTACCCGGTGTCGGACGGAAAACTGCCAATGTCGTGCTTGGTGTCGCATTTGGTGTCCCAGGCTGGACAGTTGATACACACGTACAACGGCTCTCAGGGCGGCTGGGCTTGAGCAATAACACCGAACCTCACAAGATCGAAATTGATCTGCAAAATCTTTATCCGGAAAAGGATTGGACCAAGTACTCAATAACCCTGATTTGGCACGGTCGAAGACTTTGCTACGCGCGCAACCCTAACTGCGCCGAGTGCCCGATAAATGACCTTTGCCCGAGTTCCCAAGTCTGATGGGCGTTTCAGACCAATCTACACGGCGAGAATTGACATAATTGAAGGAAGCGTAAAAGATAGGTATGTCCTATTTACGCAACTTGCCCGGGAACAGAACATAAAATGACAGCAGAGTCGCCGCAACCAGCATCCGACCAACAACCAGTTCAACGGCTGGCATTCTGGCCGAACATTCAAGCCTCCTTCAAATACATCCGTGAGTCCGTGAAGGCGGAAGGTTCGAACATACGAAAGTCTGATCCGGTCACCGTCTGGATGGTCCCCATCTTCACCGGCTGCCTTGTAATTGCGTCGCTTGTTTCCGGTCATGCAAAACTTGTGGTCGGCACGCTCGCTTATCTGAGCGCTCTGGTTTACGTCCTTGCTCGAATTGGTATTGTCCGCGGTATGACTCATCGCCAGGTCAACATGGTCTGGCACCTTTTACTGGCATCATTCCTCTGCGGTCTGCTGTTCACGTTCACTTACCTGGAATTGCTGCGCGCAATAAGTCCGCCACCGGTTCATTAGGACTCTTCAGCCCTGCCTCGCTTACTTACCTCGCCGCGCTCACAGTCGGCGTACTCTTAACAAGAGACAAATTGGATACGCGAATTAAACCGCCGAGCGAAACTCCTTCAACAGGAGCAACAATTTTTTCGGTTTCCTTCTTATACTTCGGAGGAAGTTTTTGCGAGTCTATTGCGCTCGCAAAAGCCAGCACTCCAACGAGTTTTGCGCCGCCCTTCTGGGTTAAGAGCTTCACCGGATAAACATATTTGTGACTCTCCTCATCCGCGAGCAAAGGCATGGAGAAACCATCAGTGGTACCATCGTCGAACTGCAGATGCAACTTCAGCGAACACCAGGACTTGCCAGGCATGGGCGCTAATTGCATCATCAAATAATCATAATCATCTACCACCACGTTTTTCTCCGGAGAAACGGATAACTGCTTCGCCGCCAGCACCGCGGAAGTATCCCCGGCAAATCCGGTGGAAACAGCTTTCCAATCAGTCGAGTCCATCGAGGGAAGGTCGAAACTCTGCAAGTAGGTCAGTGGAAAACGCGGAGACAAATCGGTGTTGCTCGGCGCAAGAGCCACGTTCTCAACAGGCTGAGATGAAGACTCCTGGACTATGTCAATGTGCGGATACATGAATAGAACGGAACTCGGAATACAATCTCTGTCATCGCATAATCCGGAATACTTCGATTCTTGCGCGGACAGACCGAGGCGAATCGTCACGGACTTTCCTCGATAGGGAAGCAGGTTGAGCCGCACCGCTTTCCAACTATCGTCGCAACAGGTCACATAAGAAGCGCCACCCGATGACTGCCAATTGTTTCGTTCAATAGCAGCTGCCCGGTCTGCCACCGAATAAGGTGCATCAGTCAAGACGGAAATTGTCGAAGCCACTTTGGATGATTTGCAATCGCCAGTAGTCTCGCTAAACCCTGTTACAGATGTATTGAATACGGCTTCCTTCGCATCCTGTGGCACCTTGAATTTCCACTCTACGACGTTGCCGTCAGGCACGAGAAGATTCAAGTGCTGATAGTCACGCCAGGACTTGAGCCCTCGCTGCGATCGACCGTTAAGCCACGCAACTCGTTTTGCCCCAGAGCTGTGCTCGACTTCCACGTTATCCAGTGCGAACTGTCCCTGTAACGCCCAACTTTGATCGGGTGAAAAAACGCAAAGCGCATGCTTCTTCAAAGCCCCAGCAAAAGAGATAATTCTGTCGGGTCTTCCGTCATCGCTAAAAATCGTCGACTCTAAGAATGTCGGCGCAGTGGCATATTCCCGCAGGTACTCACCGGATACTGGTGCACGAGCATTCAAAAAGAATTGCTTATCCCTGTACGAGACGTTAGTAACCAGATAAAGCGAGAACATCGTCAACAGGGCGACAGTGCTGGTCGAAGCCAGACCGAATCTCGAAAGAGAACCCAAGCGCAACTCCGGCCCAAAAGCCTTGCAGAGGTTTGCTACGCACAAACCAAAAACCGCAAGCCAACAATAAAGGGACATTGAGGCATACCATGGAGCGATATGAGTTCTAAATATTCCGACCGTCCAGATGCTAATGAAGCCATAGGCAAACAACAGCATGCACACAAGCGTCCGTCTGCATAACCGCACCTTTGATAGAACCATAGGCACCATTAGCGCCACCACCATCGCGATTAAAATTGCAGCACTCATCTCTGCACCGGGAAGGCGCCCATAATTCAATCCCATATCCCGCGCAAAAGGCCGCCCGAGTGCGTTGAACACAAACGTCGGAGCAAATAGACCGAAGGTTTTCGTCAATTCATTGCTCTCGGTCGCACGATTGGACAAGAAGAAAAAGTATGGCGCCATCGATATCAGCGCGCCGGCTCCCCAATAAACCAGAGCGGCTCTTCTACCGACAAACAGCCCCTGACCTTCTCGTGCCTTCTGCTTAAAAGCCCTGTAAGTACCACTTCTCCTGATGTCCCAGTATTGCGACCACCCTCGAGTGGGAAGAAGTAAAACGGACATAAACAACGTCGCCCAACAAGGTAAGACATTACCGAATGAGAACGAGGAAAAAATCCCACCGAGTGCCATGAGGAACAAACCACGCGGTGTGCGCCCAAACTTGCAGAGACTCCACAGTGCAAAGGTAAACCCTAGCAAGCACAGACCGATAGCGATACTGGCCTCTCCATATATCATGATGCATGTCTGCGACATGGCAAATACGAGAGCAAAGGTTCCACCTGTCACGGCCAGCCTGGTGGCTCGGTCTCCGATACGACTAGCCAAAAGATCAGCGAGAAGTAGCGCTCTTATTACATGGATGGTCATGCCCACGTAAAGTTCGAAGGTCACATTCCAATGAGAGATATATGCAATCGCGGTATGCAATAGTACCGGAAACAGTACCAAATGCGTTCGAATAAATGAATCGGAAAAAATAGAAAACCACTGATATTGACCGCTCAGCACCTTATCAACAACGTGCAAGAAAGCGGCGTAGTCAACGCATACGTTGTTTGCGCCAGTCGAAATTATCAACCAGCAAATGAAAGAAAACGGTATCAGGCATACGAAAAAGCTAGCCACACCACAAATTTTGAGCGCTGAAGTAAACCACGAACTCTTCGCGTTTACGCCCTCGAACAGCGGCTCCAACCTTTCGGGATTCGGCGATTGCTGCCGGTCTGTAATAGTAGCTGCGGAAGTATTGAACATTGAGTTGCTAGTAAATTCCTTGCAATTCCCAATGCTATTTTGCTCTAGTGTAAAGTGTTTTGCATTACCTTTCTGTCACCAAATCTAGTGGCTATTCGAGGGCTTCTTCGCACTGGTCTTTTTAGATATAGAATCGATTCGACGCTGAATAGCAGACGCTTTGGCGCTATTCCCAGCCTTCTGATACGCAGCTCTGGCATCCTTTAGAGCTACAACGGTAAGTGGAGCTGTTGGGCCACAATTCGATTGAACTATCGATATTGCTTGTTCATATTCCTTGGCAGCATCGGCATACCTGCGGCGGTGTGTATAGATCTCACCAAGAAGTGTGTGAGCAGCGGATGCAGGAAGATAATTTTTACCGTGAGATCGCTCAAAAATCTTTAACGCACGACGAACTGATTGATCTGCTAGCTCAAATTGCAATTGGCATTTCAATATCTTCGCGAGTTGTACGTGACAGTTTCCAGTGCAAAAACCTGGTGGCTTCTCGAGTTTAGTAAACAGGGCAAGCGATTCGCGACAGTTGGATTCCGCCTTCGCGTACCTTCCGAGATTACATTGAATCAAGCTCAGGAAATACAAATCACTAGCTTTGAGCAGCTCTTTTTCACCTTTGAACTTGCTGGTGATGCGCACCAGTCGCTCGGCATAAGGCTCAGCTTCTTTGTACTTATTTTCGTTGAATAAAATCGTCGAAAGTTTTCGCAAGGACGTAGCCATATACTTATTGGCATCACCACTGATCAGGTCACGCAGCTTCACGGAGTGCTCCAGCGCAAGCGCCTCCAGCCAACCCTTTATATGAGTTGAATAAGCATCGGCCAGGTCTTCCATCCAAACAAGTGCCTCATGGTCGAGCGTTCCATCCTTCTTCTGCTCTTCAACAAGTTGCACGAGCCGTTTGTAGTAGACCTCCGCTTCCCAGTATTTGTCCTGCATGACATAAATTCTGGCGATGTGATACAACGTTTCGATGCGCTCGCTGCAGTTCTTTGGAAAAGAGCGCGACACTTCCATCGCCTGCTTGTAATATCGCTCCGCTGATGGATACGCACGTTCCATCTCGAGACGCTGCCCTTCCCGCTTCAAATCCATCCACTTGGTTTTGTCTACGGCACGACAAGGTTGAGCAGTTCCTGCAAGAAGGAAAGTACAAATTGCGATCGTCTCAACGACCTTTTTCCAGAAGCTGGAGCCCATCACCCTCACAGTCCTTTCATTCGGATGGTTCCGGTGGCTCGGTCACACCAAATACATGTGAGCCGCGAGCCAGTGGCACGAGTTCTATTCTGCACCCTGGAAACTGTTTTTTCAATTTGCTTACGTCTGATTTGGTAACCGGTGAACTGATATAAAGAGTCCTTATCTTCGAATTCTTCAATAATCTTTCGACCTGGTTGTATGTCATTCCGGTGGAGGCGGCACGAAAAACATTCAGTTTTTTCCAGTCGCAGATGGCATCGACCATGTCATTACTCATGGACTGGCCGGAAGCATCATACTCACGTATGTTTGATTTCTTCAGGTACCCTATGCCCGAGGGAGTTACAAGATTTTCGTTCTCGAGAGAAACATATTGCAGTGTCGAAGACGCCGCAATTTCCTTGAGGTGTTCGTCGGTTGCATCCGTGGCACCCAGAGTAAGCGCCTTCAATTTCGATTCACGGAGAAAGCGTAAGTCCCGAGGCTCGAAGCGACAACCACTCACTGTCAAAATTCTCAGGCTCGGAAACTTGCTAAGACAAGACCAGTATTTTGTATTCATACTCCGGCTGCTTAGCATGTGCAACTCAGTCAGATTCGCGAGCGATGATAGAGAGCCCAGCGTTGCGCCTGTAACATAGGGACATTTGCCGATGGATAAAAATTCCAGCTTTTTGAAGTTAGGAATTTTTGTGACACCGGTGTCGGTGAGTCCACTTCCAGTCAAGTCGAGGAATTTCACGTTGGGAACCTTCAATGCGACTTCTCTGAGCGTTTCGCCTGAGAGATCAGGATTGCCACCGAGAATCAGGCTCGTCAATGTAGGAATATTCGGCAAATACTTTGCCAGATTGTTGTCCGTCACTGGAGAATTTTTCAGCTGCAAATTCGTCAACTTCAGCCCCTTGAGATAACGGAGACCTGTGCCGCTGAATCGCAAAGGAGTTTGAATCCGCAACGAAGAGATCTCGAAGTGATTCTCAACCAGTTTCAAATCCTTATCGTCAGAACATGCAACAACATCAAAGCTGCCTGAAATATGTTTGCTGGGGAGGAGTTGCGGAACAGAAATTCGATCGAGCAGACTCAGATTGTCTTCTTCCTCGGACGCTTTCAAGACTACGTTGTAGCCGAAGTTCTGCGCATCCCCGGAAGCCTCCAACGCCTTTACCCGCCGTTTCTTCGTCGAGTTTCCGGAGACTCCATCGACGTTCTTCACCACAGTTGCTTTTATTCGATTTATGTTATCCATGCCTTTATGGGCGCCAATCTTGTCAAAACCAGCTTGCCCATTGAGCACCACAATCACTGCAATGATTAGAACGATGATAAATGCAATAACGACGGATATCGGTACGTTCTTTATCGTTTGCAAGACGCCACGTCTGGGCTCCGGCACCACCAGATACGGTTGCACCTGATCATCAGAGATGTTCTTCTCCGCCTCCACGGCGTGAGCTTCGATCGGAACCGTTCGAAGCGCCGCAGCCAGATCCTCGGCACTTTGATAGCGCAAATTCGGATCGCGATTTAAGGTTTTCGCGACGATTTCGGGTAGATGCCGAGGCCAGTCGACATCGGGACAAACATCATACAGTGATGGCGCGTCGTAGTTTATATGACACATTATGGTATCGACTACGGTATCACGCTTATATGGAGGATCTCCAGTGAGTGCGTCGAACATTAGACATCCGAATGAATAAATATCCGAACGCGCATCGATTTCAGTACCATGACATTGCTCCGGCGACATAAATTCCGGGGTACCGACGGCAACGCCCTCTCGGGTGAGGCGCTGGTCTTCGTCAGCCAGCCGAGCCAAACCAAAATCGACGAGCTTCGCTGTCGGCTGTTGTGGGTTTCTAAAATCAACAAGTATATTGTTTGGGTTCAAATCGCGATGAATTACGCCATTCTCGTGCGCGTGCGAGAGCCCACTGAGCACTTGCAAGAACAGCGGGATACACTCATCAGGAGCCAGCCGGCCGTGGCTCGCAATCAGCCGGCGTAAGTTCATTCCCTCGATCAATTCCAGAACGAGATAAAAGTTGTTTTTATCGTCCAGTCTGAAATCCAGAACAGTGACGATGTTGGAATGTTTGAGTTTCGCGGCGGCGCGTGCTTCCTTTTGAAAGCGAAGAAGCGCTATAGAATTGGAGTCCGTGACGTTCAACATTTTGAGCGCCACGTCTTTCTGCAGCGTTACATCCTCAGCACGAAAAACCACGCCATAATGTCCGCTTCCAAGAGTCGATATTATCCGATAGCGATCGGCAACAATTTGACCGGGCTGGGTCAAGTGATCAGCTCCGCACACTCATACTTCCAGATTCAATATACCCGCTTCTGGCGCCGCAAACTAGGAAGGGGCAACGCCATTCTCAGTCGCTCAAATGCCGTCCCGCTTGCCTTTGAGCCCGAAATGACTTATGTTACAGGGGTTAATTTGAAGTTGGGTTCGAACTCCGATCAAGACAGCGTTTGGCTAGCTCTGGCGCCAACCTAGAAAGAAACATCTCTTGAATTCCATCGTGGGCAACGCCCTTCCTTCACTCCCCCTCGTCCCGCAGCAGCAACAAGCGCTTCCAGGCGAGGACCGTTATGTCGAGGAGCTGCTTTCTCGCCTCCGCTTCGAGCACCCGCTGCGGAAATATCAGGTTGAAATTCTCGATATCGTGAAAGATAAAGTCGAGCAAGGTCGACGTGAAGTTCACATCGTCGCACCGCCTGGAGCAGGCAAAACAATTATCGGTCTGCAGATGTGCATCAATTTCAAAAAGCCTGCACTTATTCTCACACCTAATACGACGATCCAATCACAATGGTCGCAAAAATTGCGGTCGTTTATTCCGAAAGAGATGCAAGACTTCGAGCCGTCGGAAATCGTCGGAACTCACGAAGTTCGCCCGCTAAAACCAATCACGGTTTTGACTTACCAGGTTCTCTCCACTCCGGGAAGAGAACAAGAATATCTGGAACAACTCGCACAGCGCGAATGGATAAATGAATTGCGCGCCAACAGAGCTTACTCCGTTGGTGAAGCGGAACTGCGAATTCTCGAGTTGATGCAAAACAATCCGAAAGCGCATCAGCGAGAAATGTCGAGACACGCGAGCCGCATTAGAAGAAAACTCACCGATGTTTTAAAACTCGACGAAGTTTTGCACAAAAACGCGCAGGATCTAATCCAGTCACTTCGCCGCCAGGGCGTTGGTCTGGTCATCTTCGATGAATGCCATCACCTGACGGACTACTGGGCCGCAATTATGGTTCATCTTCTCAAAGCACTCGATGAACCGCTGGTAGTGGCACTCACCGGTACGCCACCCGAAGGTAAATCGTCAACTCAGGAAAACCGATATCTTTCTCTAGTGGGGAACATAGACTATCAAGTTCCAACGCCGGCGCTCGTTCGAGAGGGCGGTCTGGCGCCATTTCAAGACCTCGTTTACTTTACGGAACCGACCGTCAAAGAGCTGGAGTTTCTGGAGTCTCAGCATGAGGACTTCCATCAGCTTATCGACGAACTAACTGGTCAGAAAGATGAGAACACAAAGTTCAGTTGCCGATTAAATGAGAATGGAACCTATGATGTGATAGACGGAGAAGAAGTCGTATCTCCGCTTCTCACCTGGGTTTTGAGAAGAACGATTGAGGCGGCCGAAGGCGAGGGCTGGCAGAAGTTTCAAGAAAAATACAAAGCGCTTTCACTAGCTATTTTAAGATGCTTGTATCGTTATCGCTTGCCTGCACCTAAACGAGTCTCCATGTCTGAAGGCTGCAATCAAGCTCCATCGCTTGATGATTGGATGACACTTCTGGACGATTTCGCATCGCATAAGCTGAAAATTGCAGCGGGCACCGATAGTCACGATCTGTTTGAAAAAATTCGGCGCGCCGCGCGAAAACTCGGCTACGGGATATCCGAGCGTGGTCTTCGCAAACAAGCATCACCTGCCGACCGTGTCCTTGCATTCAGCAAAAGCAAGGCACAAGCAGCAGCTGAAGTTCTTGCTGTCGAATTCGAGGGTTTGGGAGAACGGTTGCGAGCGATTGTGGTAACCGATTTCGAGAGAATGTCCGCCACTGGCTTTCAAGCTGTTAAGGGCGTACTGGACGAGGACTCCGGAGGAGCTGTCGGAGTCTTCCGAGCATTGCTTCAAAAACCAATCGCAGCAAACGTCAATCCGTGCCTGGTCACGGGAGGATTACTCTTAATCGATTACCGTATAAAAGATCAGTTTACCGAGGCAGCCAGAGAGTTTCTCCTCAAAGAAGGGCTTAAGGTCCCACTTTCGGTGGTCGATTGCGAAGAGAATCTCTATTGCGAAATCACGGGTCAAAGTGGAGACTGGGCTTCTAAGCTCTATGTGCGCCTTGCCACGGAGTTGTTCGAGCGCGGAATCTCGAGGTGCATGATCGGCACCCGCGGTCTATTCGGCGAAGGTTGGGACAGTCAGGCGCTCAACACGTTGCTGGATTTAACCACGACTACCGCACCGGTTTCTGTCAAACAGTTGCGCGGGAGAAGTATCCGCATTCAAACCAACGATCCGCTGGGTCACCGCAAGGTGGCGAACAACTGGGACATTGTCTGCGTCGCGCCACAACTGGAGAAAGGTCTCAACGACTACCATAGATTCGTTCGAAAACACGAAGGCTTCTTTGGCGTTTCCGACGATGGTCAAATCGAAAAGGGCGTAGGTCACGTTCATCCAACTTTGTCTGACATGACACCTCTTGAGGTTTTCGAATCGCACGCGAAACTAAACCAGGAAATGACAACCAGAGCCTATCGCCGCGAAGATGTCTACGATCTCTGGAAAGTTGGAATTCCATATGAGAACAAAATGCTCGGCTGCGTGGAACTGTCAAATCTCCGCGCACCGCATATAACACCACCCAATTTAAAGGGTAATTGCACGTATAAAGAACACTCCAGCCAGATGCGCAGCGCACTTGCAGGAGTTTGGGGAGAGTTCGCCGGCGTTGGCGCAATGGCTTCCACCGGACTGGCGGTTGTCCTGGCGCAGACCGGCGGTCCATTGGGACTCGCGCTGTTGCCGATGGCCGGACTGCTTGTTGCAGGGTTCGGAAAGTATCAGGCATTACGCAACAACTTCAAACAGCAGATTCTTGATGGTCACTGTCAGGACGAGAATTTGAAGAATATTGCAACTGCAGTTCTGTCAGCACTCAAGCGACGCCGACTTCTGCCTTATAGAGCGAAGGCAAAGGACATTGTTATATCGGAAAGAAGTAACGGATGCTACCGAGTATTTCTGAACAACGTGGACTATGATGCATCCAAACTTTTTGTCAACGCGGTTACCGAAGTATTCGCTCCCATTACAGGACAGCCGTATATCATTGGCAGACAAGAGTTTCGGGTTGTTGAACCGCCAAAGAGAAGTTTCATTCCCGCCGCGTTGCAAAACGCTATTCGCAACGCTCAAAGCAAATACAGTAATTCCAGCGAACAACCGGAAGACGAAAGCGATGTTGAATCGGAAGAAAACGGCTTGGAAACTGAAACGACTGCAACCTTAACGAGACCGAATCAGCCGCCGGTTTCAACATCGGATAGTAACGATGCTAAACCGACTAAAGCACAGGAGCAGTTTTTCAGTCGCTACATTGACGGTCAATTGAAACCGACACTCGCCGGATATCACGCAGTGCCGGCTGTTTTGGCAAAGTCTGAAAAGGGTCGGCAAGCGTTCCAGGACTCATGGAATAAGTACGTGAGCCCTGGAGAAATCATCTCCACTGAAGCGAACCCGGATATTATCAACAAATATTTCGGGGTCGGACCATCTACTGCCAAGAGACTGTTATGGGAGTGACCAAGCGGGTTTCGGGTCCCTGCCAGTTCGGCTCCGGGTGATTTTGCGTGACTATTGCCGGCAGATTGTATATGATTGATCTATGCGATGGGAGCATGGCTGGTTATCGGGAACGTTTCTAGAACACATACACTATGCAAAACCAAGACACAATCGATTTTTCGTCACCAATCAAAGATTACAAACCAGGCGACATCTTGAAGTGTCGCATTCTCGAGAAGAACAGCGGCGGTTATGCCTTGAGTCTTCCGGACAATGATCTTCGCGATGCATTTCTGCCAACATCGGTCAAACTGCGCGAAGGCGATGAGCTTGATGTACTGTTCGTTTTCACGGACGGCAAACGCATTTTCTGCTCGTACTCCGATGAGGAGTTCAAGCGTCGCGTAGAGTTGAAGGCAAGCCAAGATCAAACAGCTTCTTAGGAAGCTAGAGGTTTCACTTTCAAATGGAACCTAAAACCTTTTGACGCAACTGGGCGGCACGAGCAGCCCGTGCTGTGTCAGGTTTCAAACGCTCAGCCTCCAGCAACTCCACACACGCACCGAGTAAATCTTTTTCTTTCTCGAGTTTATTCGCGAAGAGAACTCGGGCTGCCGGATCATTCGGATTGGTGCCAAGGGTCTCAACTATAGAGTTCAAATTCTGTCTACCGGCTTCCATTCCCGGATTCCAGAAGATAGCCTTGTGAAGCAGGTTTACACGCTCTTTTTCATCGGTCGTTTGCAGCGCGAGGTTATTCGCCGCGACGGCCAGGTTGCTCTTTGCCAATTCGAGATCAGGGTTAATTTTTAAAGCCTGCTCGAGTTTCGAAATAGACTCGCGATATTGCCCTGCAAAAACGGCTCTGGTTCCCGCTTTCAGAAACAACTGAGCTTTGTTCGCCGGACTCAAACGATCGAAGTCGGCAGTTTCCTCCGGTGATGAACTGCCACTACCTCCTTTCAATGCTTCGGCAGCGGCAGCATAGACGACCTGGAATGTTCTTGCATCTCGAGGTGTGATACCGGTTTGCACAGACAGCTGCGGATACATTATGTCCTCAGGGTAGGGACTGTGACCCATCAGACCTAGTCCGTGTCCGATTTCATGCAAGCAAATATTGTATAGAAGTTCGCAGCCGACCGGTCCATCTTTGAACGGGCTGACTGTAAGCAACTGAATCTCTGCACTCTTGATGCCCTCGCTGTCTTGAACGATTGAAGCTTTGCCAGCCTCGGCCTGCAGTTCGGGTGCGTGCATGTCATCCGTCCACGAGACAACCATCTCGGCGCCATCACGCTTGGTGACAATGTCGAATTTCACTTTCCCGTCAGTCGCGGTAGTCCATTCCCGAAATGCATGCTGCAAAACGTCGTCAAACTCCGGTCTGTAGCCGGGAACGGCGGTCGCCGGTTCTATATAAACTGTAATCGGCATTCTAGAATCCGGCCAGCGGAACAATCCCGTAGCGGTAGTCTCCTTCATGTAGTCACCACCTGCGGTACCAGCAGCATTGACAGGTCCAGGCTCATTTCGCTGCTGCCCTTGTAAAACATTCACGAGCGTTCTGTATTTCTCCGCCTCAGGACCATCCGGTTCGAGCTGCAGATATGTGTCATACGCTCTAGCCGCCTCTTTTACTTTACGAGTCTTTGAGTACGCATGACCAAGATATAAATAAACCGCAGGGTCGTCTTGATCTGTTTCAATGATTTTTTCGAGTTTAGTCAACGCTCCCCAGTAGCGACCGGACTCATATAGACTCTTCGCGTCCAAAAACAGCTGCTCGTTCGCGCCGGAGAGAGCGCTACCCGAGCCAGACCTTTTATGACTACCAGTTTTCGTGGACGCGATCGTTGGCGCACCACCCACGGTAGTGCTACCACTTGCGGTGTTCATACCGGGAAATAGAAGAAGATTTGCCGCAAACATCAGTGCCAAAGCACGACTAAGGTTTAAAGCCATTGAACCCAACGTAAATCTCCAGAGAAGAACAAAACAAAGGGACTCCTTGAGAAATTATCCCAAAAGACAAGTCGGCTTGCAGGAATCAAGCCGACTCTGAATTTTCCGTTACTGACGCGGAAATACAGTGCTGAGAGTAGCAATGTCTTACTCTTTTAATTCAGCCCTGAGAAGAACACCTGAAAGCAACTCGAAGCCCTGATCGTCGAATAAGTTGTTCTTCAGCGCATTTTCGAGACATTGTCTCTCTTCTTGAGAAACGATGCCGTCAGCCATGATAATTTCTCTAAGAACTTTCGCTTCGTACTTGGAGATTTTCCCGTCATCGGACAGACACTCTTTGATTGCGTCTTCCAAAGTTCTACTTGACACTGGTTTTCCTCCTGTCGCGTCACATGTCTGCGTATAGTTTAAACTTGTGACTAAACCCCTTACCCATTGTCTCCATCTATTGAATACCCAGAAATGGAAATATCAGCAACGCAGTTAAAGGAACGTCTCGATCGCGGCGAAGATCTCGTCCTCCTTGACATTCGAAAACCATATGAACTGTCAATCGCCAGTCTGGAAAATGTGATGCATATTCCAGAGGAAGAAATCGCCGATCGCCTCGATGAATTGAGGAATCTCGGCGACAAAGATGTGGTCGTTTATTGCCGAACTGGGCGCCGCAGCACCGAATTGGTCGCTTTCCTGAAACAGCAAGGTCTTAAAAGAATTTTCAATCTGACTGGCGGTCTGCACGCCTGGTCTGATGATGTCGATCCCGAAGTGATGAAGTATTAGCTAGGGCACAGACACGATGCCCATTTTGTCGATCTCAACAGTGGAGTTTCGGTTGAAGCTGGAGACGATAAATGACGACGGACGCTGCGGCTGTCCGTTCTCGTTAAACGTCACAGAGCCAGTAACAGAGACATTCTCAGGAAGCACGATTTCTTCGATCGAACCAGCCGGAGTGTTTATAGAGTAGAAGTATCGATGGTATTTGCCGGGCGTGGGACTTCCGATAACTTCGACGTTGGCCTTCTGCTGTATCGCCATCGCTTTGACCCGACCGAGATCATTCACGAGTTCGCGACAAATGTTGCGGACCATGAGCTGAGCGTGAGTGTAAGCAAGCACTCGAAAGGCAAATAACGGAACGGCCAGGAACATTGCCAGAAATACCAGCGCCTCGACTTTTCGCATGAGAGGCCAATTCTTACTTCCGGCGGAGGATGCCCCTTCGCCTTCAATTTTTTCTTCATCCTGCGAATTCGACACTTTCGGGACCCCGACCGAAAATAGTATATTGCACCTGCCCAGTGTCCCAATAATTGTCGGCACTGGTCCGCTCAACCTTCTTACCCGCTCAGGCACCCCTTATGCCCATTACCGACGACTCCAAAGAAAAACTCAAAGCCAGGCTCGCGAAAGCAATTGGACACCTCAATGCGGTTTATCGCATGGTTGATGAAAAAAAATACTGCATCGACGTATTGCATCAACTAAAGGGAGTTCAGTCCGCACTTGACAAGACCGCGGAGATTATTCTTCGTCAGCATCTAGAGACCTGCGTAGTTGAGGCTGTTAAGAACCAGGACTCCGAAAGAGTTATGGATGAGCTGATTCAGGTTTTCCGTAAAGCGCCAAACCTGTATATGCTCGACGACGACGAGAAACTCCCGACCATTGACGACGCCAAGGGCAGTGGTTGCTGCCACAACTAGCGTTTGAAACGGTTTCAGGCTCGCAGCGCGTGAAAGTTCAACGCACTCAGCGGCAACAAACGGATTATTAACTGTCACAACCTCCCGGCATCAAGTCTTAAGACGTGTCACAATCTCGAATGGAGGTTGAAACGTCTTATGAAACGAGTTCTAATCCTTTCCGCTTCAGCCGGTGCCGGTCATGTGCGCGCTGCTCAAGCAATTGAAAAGGCATTGTCGAAGCATGAAGACATAGATGTGCGTCACGAGGACGCTCTTAAGTACACAAACGCAGCCTTCCGCCGCCTGTACTCGCAAGCCTATATCAACATGGTCAATCGCGCGCCGCAGTTTCTCGGTTTGATTTACGACTGGGCGGATATTCCCTGGAAGGACGAACGCCAGCGCCTCGCTTTCGATCGGCTAAATACACTTCCGCTCGTCGCCATGCTGAATCGCCATAAGCCGGACATGGTTATAAGCACTCACTTCTTACCTGCCGAAATCATGTCGTGGTTGACCTGCCGCAAAAAATTCGAAACAAAAAACGCAGTGATAGTCACGGATTTCGACGTGCACTCGATGTGGTTATGCCACCACTATTATCGCTACTTCGTCGCGCTGGATGAAACATGGGTACATCTCACCCGTCTCGGTTTCGCACCGGATCGTGTTGTGGTATCAGGGATTCCGGTCGATCCGGTATTCGAAATTGCTAAGGACAAAACCGAGATGCGCAGGAAATACGGTCTCGATCCAGGTTTGCCAACGATTTATATGTCAACCGGCGGGTTCGGTGTCGGACCAACCGAAGAAATTGTGATGGCGCTGTCTCATATGCAGCACGAGGCCCAAGTACTCGCAATGTGCGGTCGCAACGAAGATTTGATACATCGCCTGAATGCACTTGGACAAAACCTTGACGGTCGGTCCAAACTGAAAATTCATCCTGTTGGGTTCACCAGCGATGTCGATGAATACATGGCGGCATCAGATATGGTGCTCGGCAAACCCGGCGGTTTAACAACCTCAGAAGCGCTCTGCAAGGGGCTCGCATTCTGCATCGTCAATCCAATTCCCGGACAGGAAGAACGAAATGCCGATCATTTGCTTGAAGAGGGTGCCGGCATAAGATGCAATAATTTGCCGACACTGGCATACAAAGTCGACAACCTCATCGGTGACAAAGAGCGCTTCGCCAATATGAGAGAGAACTCTCTTCGCCTTTCTCATCCGGATGCCGCCAACATCATAGTCAACACTTTGCTCAACAATCCGCTCGGCGAATCCTTGATCTCTAAAAGCAGTCATAAATGCGCAACTATAAGAGAACGCGCAGCGCGAGCGACAAGAAGAGCGACAGGCACCATTGTCTCGAAACTCAGACGGCGTCGTCGAATTTAATCGGAGCTATTGGGCGGTCAACGCCGTTCGTATCGCTTTGCTGGAACCGGCATGTTCACTACGCTCTATTTGAGTTGCCATTCCTGAACGAATCGTTCGCCAACGAATGTTTCAGCTTTGCAGCAAATTTGCGATAAAAACTTGGCAGCACCAGATAGCCAACGTGCGCTTGCACAATGTCCATGCCCGTATTGTATGCCTCATCATCAACCTCATCGATGACGCCCTTCACGCTGTAACTAACGAAGTCGTTATGATCCCAGACGTTCCACCAATAGCCCAGGTGTTTTCGATCGGGATGCGGAACAAGTTTCGAAGTATCCGCACCAAATTCGACACTACTACTTACAAAGAGTTTCAGTTCTTCAAAAAATCCGACCTGCGATGCAGAAGCACACCAGAAGTCAACTCTTATGTCCTCCAACTCAGGCATCTCAGGCAAGAAATGGGTTATGACATCGTACATGATCTGACCACCCATTGAATGGCTCAGCACCACAATCGGTTCGCCATTACGTTCCACCTGGATTTTTCTGCATTGGATCAAGCTTTCTATAACACACTTCGGAATTGCGCCTGGATTAGCGGCATTGCCGCGTTTGTGCAAATACGTGAATACGTCACCAAGAAAACGCGTTACAAATTGAGCAAGCGGTGCCTTAACTGCCATCACCGCGCGAGTAGCCGCGAAGCTCGGACTGTAAATACCGCGTGTCGCGCCCTCCTTCAAATGCATACCAACGTTGCGTGCCCAGGAGCCTTTATTGGCAAAATGATCTTTAACGCCATGTCGAACAGCTTCGAACTTTTGCTTTACTCGACTCTCTAATAGTCGAACTTCCTCATCAACAGACTCGCACTCTTCGAGTTCCTTCTTTACCTCCGGCGAGTGCGCGACCTCATCAGCGATGGAAGATAGCATCGCCCGCTCCTTTGCACTGAGCTTATCCGAGCCGTGAATGGCAGCCGTCAAAAAATTGCTGAGCTTCTCGCCGGACAAAAGTCTCAACCTTTTCAATTTTGGTTTAAACTCCAGCGCCACTTTATCCGCGTCTTCACGACGCAAAAATCTCGGGTTTTTCAGACGATTCACTGCGCGCGTTTTCAGTTTTGCTCCAGTCTCAGCCAATCGCTCACGACCAGCCTTAACGCGTTCACTTGATCGCATCAACGCCTGAGTCAGGGGTGTCGCCGGGACTGAAGAACCGCTCCAGGAGAGCTTCGCCGCCTGATCACCCCAGAAGCAGTACTTGATGGAAACGTTATCCGGATCTGTCGCTATTTCCGGTGCGACATATCGACGCAACAGAGTTTCGACCGCCTCCCAGCCAGCTTCGTCTCTGACCGATACTCCATGAATGTACAAAATTGGCATCTACAATCCCACCGCATCTATATGGATGTTGTTCCCCGACGAGCCAAAGGCTACGAACCGGTAGCAAACCGACAAGATTATTTCCGAATAATTGACTAAATTTGGAATCTGGTCAAGAATAAATTCGTGGAGGCAAGATGGCTCGAACCAAATCAAATCCAAATCGCGCAGACCTTATCATGGAAGCAGCTATGGAGCTGTTTTCGAGATATGGCTATGAGCGCACGAGCATCGAAGACATCTCGAAGCATCTCGGAATCGGCAAGGGCTCTATCTATCTTGAGTTCAGAACGAAAGAAGAGATCTTGATGCAGATTATCGAGCGTTTCGCGATGTGCATCCAATCGATGATGGACGAGAAGGTCGAGAATTGCGAAGGCTCGCCTCTGGAAACATTGAAGACCATCATCGTTACCGGCGCCATGGCGGTGTACGACCGCGTCAGCCGCGACATACACACACCGGAAGGTTTGCTTCACACATCGATGACATTGAAGGCCCGCTTCCGCCCGTTCTATGTGCGCAAGCGCGAGCGCATAACAAAACTTCTTCGCATGGCGGCTAAAGCAGGAGAGATTTCCGAGAGCATCGCCAATGAAGATACCGCAATCAATGTGCTGATGGCGGTAAGCAGTATTTATCCACCTTACTACAATAATTACACAGAATCGGAACAACGCATCACACGTGAGGAACTGGAGCGCCGAGCCGAACAGATTACAACCATTGTAATGGAAGGTTTAAAAACCCAAAAGTGATCGACTTTTGTTGAGTTGCCCATCAACAGCCGGTCTTCGATAGAAACATTAAACACGAATATAGAAAAGCTGCTGGCGTGACCGTGTCAACGTCCGATGGTTATCGTTGAAAACGTACACGCGCTTCTGGAATCACTCAAACAAAAATGGCAACAACCTACTATCAAGTCGAACTTCAAAAACGTGTGGACGAAGAGGGAGAGCTCGTTCGCTGGCTCTTCCTCGTCGGCGTCGCCATCGCAGCATTGATCGAAGTCATCGACACCAGTATCACCAACGTAGCACTTCCGCATATTCAGGGAAATTTGGGTGCCACCACCAGTGAAGCAGCCTGGGTGGTAACGTCATATTCAATCGCCAACGTCATAACAATGCCTCTGGCTGTCATGTTCGGCGATATGTTCGGCAAGAAAAAATACTTCATCTTTTCGATGATTGGATTCACCATCGCATCGGTTGGCTGCGGATTGGCTAACGATCTGACAACTCTCGTCTTGGCGCGGATCGCGCAGGGGTTGTTCGGCGGCGGATTGCTCGCCAAAGCGCAGGCGTTCTTATTCGAAGGATTTCCACCGGAGAAACAAGGGCTTGTTCAGGCAGTCTTCGGCATCTGCGTCATCGTTGGTCCGGTAGTCGGTCCAACTCTTGGCGGCTGGCTAACCGACAACTACAGCTGGCGCTGGATCTTCTTCATCAACATTCCCATTGGAATTGTGGCTGTGACATTGTGTCAAATGTTTATTCCTAAGGATAAAGAGCGCGAAGAGAATGCGCCCGACGTTCACATAGACTGGCTCGGCATAATGTCGCTCAGCGTCATGCTCGGGTCTCTTCAATACGTTCTTGAAAAAGGACAGGACGAGGATTGGTTCGGCTCTAACGTGATCGTATGGTGCACCGTAGCAAGCATCGTTGGCGCAATCGTTTTCTTCTGGCACGAATTGCGCACGAGATATCCGGCAGTCAATCTTCGAATCGTGAGATTTCGATCAGTGGCTATCGGTCTGCTTTTCCAGGGAGTAGTCGGTTTCGTCTTATTCGGGATCAACTACGTAATTCCAAACTTTGCCCAGGTAATGCTGGGTTATACCGCATTACAAGCCGGTCTTCTGCAGATGCCCAGCTCGCTAGTTACAGGAATGATGTTTCCAGTTGTGGGAGCGATGATCGGAAAGGTTGATGCACGGCTGATGGTCGTCATCGGCATTGTTTGCTTGAGCATCTCAAATGCGTTTTTGGTTCCATTAACACTCGACTGGGGCTGGGATAACTTCCTCGTCTCCAGCCTTGTCCGCGGGTTCGGTCTGGTGCTTGTGTTCCTGCCGCTGACGATTGCAGCCGTAGGCGACTGCCCGCCGCAAGATATTCAGACCGCCGCATCGCTACTCAGCCTCGTGAGGACTCTCGGTGGTGGCGTCGGAATCGCCGTGCTCGCGACCGTGCTTACCAGGCGGGAAGACTTCCACCGAGCAGTGCTGGTCGAGAAGATCACTCCATACGGAACTGAATCGATGAATCGCCTAGGACAGCTCACGGAGCTCTTTCACAGCAAAGGATTTGCCCTAGCCGATGCCAAAGCCAGAGCTCTAGCGGCGCTCAGCGGTCAAGTCGATGCCCAGGCAGCGACTCTCGCATTCTCGGATGTCGCCTGGTTACTGGCGGCTTTCACTGCCTTGACTATTCCGTTCTGCTTCCTTTTGACCTCGGGCAAGCGGGCGGCAAACGTGGAGATGCACTAACTATGGGAGATAAACATTTGCAACCATCGATACAACCATCGATACAACCATCGACGCTCGATCAGAACCACCGAGCAATGCCCGGAAAGCTTGTGAATACGGCGGTCACAACCAAGCATTGCCGGTTGAATCATCGGCTAGATCAGCCTTAGAACAAGGATTAGACTTAATTACTAATTCTTGACCAGATTTCTAAAACGGTCAATAATTATCTTAGCGCCAAAAGGACTCGTGGAGACTAGCGACAACATGGAAACGACAACCGAGAAGCCTGCAACCGCACAGCCCGCTGCCGGAGAAAGCCATCCGGAGCTTGCTCAGAAGAATAAGAAGAAAAATCCTGTCGCGCTCGGAATTGTAGGTCTGCTGGCGATTAGCGCCGGTGTGGGCGGCTACCTGTGGTGGCAGCACGCCTCCCAATACGAGGAGACGGACGACGCTTTCATCACTGGTCGCGTACACCAGCTCAGCGCTCGTGTGGGCGGCACCGTCACGAAGCTTCTGGTAGACGATAACCAACACGTTAAAGCCGGGCAGCTTCTAGTTAAAATCGATCCTAAGGATTTTCAAATTTCGCTGGACACAGCTAAAGCTGAAGCCGCGCAGGCCGAGCTGAAGACATTTGAAGTTCAATCCAATATAGTGCAGAACGCTCGACAGGCAGAGGCCAGTACGTTTCAAGCAGAATCAGCACTTGCCAGCGCCAATGCTGGTGTCGACCGCGCGAAATTTGCCCTGTCGGAAACCAAACTAGGCGTCTCGATGGCGCAAGCGGAAATCAAACAACGTAAGGCGGAATTCATCAGAGCGACTTCCGATTTCGAGAGATACCAGAGTCTCGTCGAGGATCGGGCTGCCACCATGCAGAGTTTTGAAAAAGCAAAGCAGGACAGAGAAGTTGCAGAGGCAAATCTTCATTCAGCAGAAGAAGCGTATAAGCAATCTCTGACTCGTGTTCAGCAAGCTAAGCAGGCTGTCGCAGACGCTGAGTCGGCAGTCGTCAGAGCGAAGGCCGCCGCGAAGACTGCTGCCGCGGCAACTGCGCAAACCGAGACAACAAAACGCAATTTGTCTGTTCAGGAAGCCGCAGTGAAAAAGGCTGAAAGTCAGGTTAAAAATGCGCAAACCCAACTTTCTTACACGAATGTCCTGGCTCCAGTCACCGGTAGAGTCGGTCACCGCACAGTTGAAGTTGGTCAGCAAATCGAACGGGGTCAGGCTCTCATGAGTATAGTCTCCGACGAAAAATGGATAGTTGCAAACTTCAAAGAAACTCAGCTCAGTAAAATGCGTGTTGGTCAAGAAGTGGAAATTAAAATAGATGCGTTTCCAAAGCACAAATTGAAGGGACGAGTCGATTCGATAAGTCCCGCTTCCGGAGCGCAATTCGCACTCCTCCCTCCGGACAATGCCACTGGCAATTTCACTAAAGTGGTGCAAAGAATGCCTGTAAAAATAGTTTTTGATAAAGAGTCCATTAAAGGACTCGAAGACCTGTTGGCGCCCGGTATGTCAGTCATTCCGGAAGTCCACGTCGGGAAGTAGGTTGCACATATAAATAGTTACTCACTACGCGATCGACTGAAGGCGATTGTTGAAGGTACCCATGTTTTCAATTTCCAATTTGTCCGCATATCGGCTTCATGCCTTACTACTAGCGATAACTATATCTGTAGTTCCGACCCCTTCGGCTCGGGCTGCATTTAACGAGGCGAATGTCGGCAAGGAGAATAGGGCAGCTATTAGAGATACCGAAAAGCCACTTCAGACAAAGATTCCGAATGCTGACAGTAAAAAGCCGCCACGCTATATTCTCGAACTTCGAGCGACTCAGACAGTTAAACCCCTTGGTGAAAAGCCCGTCCAGAAAGTGGACGAAACTCTGGAGCGCCTTGCTCCGATAGATCTAAATGGAAACCCGAGAGTTCAACCTGGTATCACGGAAGGCGCTAGTCAAACTGGCACCAGTCCCGGCGGTCCCGGCATCAACTCCGGTGCCGCCGGAACAAACTCACCAGAACGTATGGATGGCAACCGACGATCTGGCGAGGAGTCCAGCGGTACCGGACTTGGCGCCGGGACCACCGGTTCTGCAAACGCCGGTCCCTCAGGTGGCGGCTCCGCAACGGCTGATGGTAATGCGCCAGTTGGTGATGACTTGCTGCAGCTTCGAGGTGTCGGTGCCACCGGTCTTGGTGCCGGGAGTCTGGACTCAACCGGCAACTATGGTCAGTCAAACCGCAGAGATGGCGGCGTAAATCTTGATGGGAGCGGCGAAGACGGTGATGATACCAACGTCATAATCGAGCGCCCACCCATTACGACCCTAATTCCGCTCAAGGACAATCTGAACCCGTTCTCATTGGATGCAAGATATATAGAACAAGTTGGCTTGCGAGACACACTGCTTGCCGCGACCGGTCAAAACCTGGACATTGAAGAAGGATTCAGCAGAACCAAAATTTCGAAGTATCGAATGCTAGCTGCCGCATCTGAATTTCTTCCGTCTATCAACAGTGGATACAGTTTATACGGTATTACCGGCGATGTGCCGACCGCTCTCTTCGGCGGAGGAAGCTCGGGTTCAAGCGCGAATGCCGGTTTACCATCGACAATCCAAATTCTCAACGCCGGGTTCACTCAAAATGTGTACCAGGGCGGGCGAATTTTGTTTGGAACGCTGGAGCAGAAGCACAGACTGCGCGCGTCCCGCGCAGCACTCTTGGGTAACGTTAACGACACGCTTCTCGAAGCAACTCGTCGTTATTACGATCTTCTTTTGAACGAAGCATTGCTCTCGATTAGAACGAGAGCGGTTTCGATTTCCGAAGAACAAGTACGCATTAACTCCGCACAGGAAAAGGCGGGAGCCGCGACTGGTCTGGATGTTTTGCAGTCTCAGGCTCAATTAGCAAGTGACGAGCAAAATCTGGTTGACCAGCAAAACGCGAGGAGACAAGCAGCGATCCAGTTGGCGCACGTTTTAAACACAAGTTTTGCCCAGGATTTGGTTTCACGACAAAAACATCTTCGCAAGCGCCGTTTGATCGATAACAATATTCCGATTGAGAGACTTCTCGAAATTGCAATCGACAAACGGCCGGAACTCAAACAGTTCGAGGAACTAAGGTTGGCGGCGAAACGCGCAATCGTCGTCGCAGCAGCTCCGCTCCAGCCCGGCGTAACGTTCGGAGGCAGCGTCTTCGGTATCGCAGCCGGTGGCGGGAATTTCGACAAAATTTTTAATTTAAACCTTGGCGTAAAATGGTCGCTCGGAGGTTTGGGAACGACAGCACTCGCCAACGCACAGCGTGCTCGATGGGAGGCAAGGCAGGCCGCCATTCAAGCCAAGCAAACGTTTCTAGACGTCTTCGATCAAGTTCGTTCTTCATATAACAACAGTTTGGCATCTGACAAACGAATCGACCGGGCGACCGTGCAGATCAACGCAGCTGAAGAGGAATTGCGTATCGCCAAGAAGCGCATGGAGGCGGGGATTGGTTTGAACATCGATGTGTTAAACGCTCAGCGAGATTTGACTCAGGCTAGCATTAACAAATCGCGCGCCGTCATAGACTTCAACGTTGCGCAAGCTCAGCTTCTGCGTGACATAGGCGCCATATCAATCGATGGAGTTCTGAGAGGACTGAAGATCTAAATGAGAAACCGCAAGCTTCAGATAGTCGGTATTGCGATTACGTTTGTCGCCGGGGCACTAACTGCGGTGGCAGCGCTGGAATCGGTATGGTGGCTTCCATATCTAGTCGCTCAGTTTCGCATTCAAATCGCAATCGGCGCCGTGGTCGCCGCAATAGCATTGGCTGTTTCCAAGCAAACGAGAATCGCAGCTGTTTTATGTATGATTTTTGCAATGTGCAACGCGACCTGCTTTATGCCCGCATTTCTGCCGAACGGAAATCATCACGCCCCCAATTTAAACAAAGCGCATTCGATAAACCTTTTAATGCTGAATGTGAACAATAAAAATGAGCGCTTTGTTGACGCCATAAAGTACATTGAGTCTGTGAATCCGGACGTTCTGCTCATCAGCGAATTGACTCCCGATTGGGAAACGGCACTCAATCAAATGCATGAGTTTAAGTATTCATGCACCGTTCCGCGGCTCGACACATACGGCATCGCAGTTTATTCCAAGAAGAAACTGCTGAATCCTAAAATCAAATATTACGGAAGCAGCGGACACCCGAGTATTCTCTGCCAGCTCGACGCTGACTGCCAGCCGGTAACGCTCCTTCACACGCACGTTCAAGGTCCAATTAAACATCGACACTTCCTCTGGCAGAAAGAACAATTCCAAATAATGACAAAGGAAGCAGCCAAGCTTCCGAAACCGCTGATCGTGACAGGCGACATGAATAGCACACCATGGACGCATATGCTTGCTGGTCTGGCCAAGAAATCGCAGCTTCTGGATACTCGTAACGGATACGGTCTGCAGCTTTCATGGCCGGCGCCTATGATCTGGAGAAAGACTCCAATAGTTTTGCTTCCAATCGACCATTGCTTCGCAAGCAAAGACATTGCCGTTCTCGATCGAAAAGTCGGTCCCTTCATAGGCTCCGACCACTATCCAATTTTTATAAGCTTGGGGCTATAGCGGCGGTTGATTCACCAACAACGCGGCAAGATACTCGACGGACTCGTCGTCGAATTCCTGATAAAGCCGTTTCACCAGTTTTACAGTTTCAGAATTGTCCATGAATTAACTAGACCGTTTTCCGGGCGAAAAAAACTCCTTCGCTTGTGTCAATCTTGTCCGATTTGGATCAAAAACGCCTCAGATCGCTCTGAAGCAAACTGCAAAAACGCCAACAGTTAAGCCTTTCCACGTTTAATGTTTTGTCACAAGTTTGTCACGCCTTCAACCGTACAATGTCCTCACTGCAAACGACCGACCGGTTCCAATCTCTCTTACTAGACCGAGTTTGCAGTCGGTGTAACCAGTGGTTCTGGTGGCACTGCTTTGTATCGCTTCGCTGCTGACGGTTTGAGGTTAGTCAAATGTCCAGACAGTACAACGACAATTTCGAATCCGGACTGGGAAGCGGTAGAACTTCATTCGTAAATCCGAACGGAGCAATGATGGTGAGCGCCACATCGCGCTACACCGGTCCTTCGCAGCTGCACAATATTCAATTCAATGGATTTGCTCCGTGCCTCGTCGCTGGTGGAGAGGAAGTTCCGGTTCCGGAAGAAAATTCTCCGAAATCGGACCGCTCCGAAGCGTTCACCCGCTGGCCGTTCATGAAGTCGCGCGATCAAGAGTCCCTTCATGACAGAATCTCGGACAAGGTACTGGACTTGATGGACCAAGCCACACTGAACGAACTCAACGCTCAAATGGTGGCATATGAATCGGCTTTCAAAGCTTGGACGCTCGCCATGGACTCGATGACTCCTCCGGAACTCGACGATTACTCGTTGATCAAAGCGCACAACAACTCAGTTGCGAATGTGGAAAGAATAATTGTCCAGGCTGTCTTCGCTGACCTGACAAAAGAAGAGAGCGTGAGACTAGACCGCGAATGCGATCCGCAAGGACCTAGCTTCGCTCCGAAGCAAATGACCGACGAAGTAGTAAAAAGAATTCGCGAACAAACTCGCACGTATCTCAACTGCACTGACAAAGTTTCCTACGCGAGCACAACCGGACTTTAGCTGTGAGGAGTGGAAGGGCAGTCCGCTCTTCACGGCGCAAGTCTAATCGCGTTGCACCAGGTTTCACTCGCTGAGCACAACAACCGCAAGATATCGATCGTTGAGCAGACGGTCGATGTTTTGTTTTTAGAGTGTTGATAGAATGAAACCCATCTATCTTTCGAGCCGCATACGCATGCCTGACGGGGAAATCACCTACGAGCAGCGTTTAGGGGTCCTATTCATGGCAGAGTTCTGGCGTTTTTGTAACGACAACGCGATATACATAATTTTTCTGCCGCTGGTCATAACAGATCTCTTGATCGCACGCGAATTCGTGAAATGGTCATCACAAGCATCGAAACTGCGAATGTGGATCACAATTGTTTTACTGGGCATTTTTTTCTTCTATCTCAGGACCCACTACGGTCTGCTTGAAGTAGCAATGACGCTTCTTCCACCAATCAGATGCCTTGCGGTGCTCTCAGGAGCAAAGACAAAACCTCTTTACGGTATAGTGCTGATAGTCTCAGCTCTGTTCGGAATCACTCTTCTTCTACTCTGTTATAGAAACTGGCTGCACATACCTGCACCTGTACATTTCTATCCGGTGACGCCCGGTGAACTGGAGGTCCTGCAGTGACAGCCAATTCACTTCAACCAATATAGGGGCGCAGGTCATGGACTATCTCATAGGTTTTTGGCCCCTATTTGCCATCATCGGATACATCGTCGTTGCCGATGTGGTAATTATGAGCCAGTACTTCAGGTGGTTAGTGCGTCAGCGCCAGTGGATGGTAAGCCTCACTGTTATTTTCATTTGCGTTCTACTTGGTTCAATGTACGCAGCAAATGACAGAAAGATCTGGGCACTTCTAACCTTCCTTCTGCCGATCTTCCGTTTTTCGATAGCGTGGAGATACAAGATTCTTCCTAAATACCAGCTTCCACTATTGTTGGCGTTCGTAATTTCAGCTGGCTTCCTGGTAACGTTTCCGTCGGAATTTTTTGATTTACGAAATTGGCAGCTTGATCAAATGTTTTAACCACGCTTATTTAGAGGGTCTACAGTGTACGAATTTATTGCTCTACTTTCGCTCTTCGCCATTCCTGTGACGGTCGCAGCGATATTGCTGGTTTTTCAGGAATTAGTCCATTGGGTTCGCAATAAGAAGCTTGCGCAGATCAGCATATTGCCAATTATTCTTTGCCCTCTAGCGGGCCTAGCCTATGGCACAAGGCTTGCGGTGCCAGTCGTAATAGTTATGATGTTATGCACGTTGCCGGTGATTCGAGTTTTACTGGGATTCCAAATGAAGACACCGTTAGGTTATTGGATGATCTTGGTACCTGCTGCAACTGTCTGTCTTGCGGAATTAGTTGGAATTGTACTTGCTATTCATTAGGGTACGTAAACGCACCCAGCGATTCGCGAACGTCTTCACGAAAATGATTACGCTGTCTGTATCTCAGCCGCTTTCTTCAAACCAAGTTCGTCAACCATGCGATCGCGCATCACGAACTTCTGAATTTTTCCTGTGACAGTCATCGGAAACTCTTCCACGACTCTTATGTATTTTGGAACTTTGAAGTGCGCAATCTTCTCTTTGAGCCATGATTGAACATCTTCAGGCGTCGTGGTCCGACCAGGTTTGACCATAAACCACATCGCGACATCTTCACCGAGAAATTCGTCGGGTACTCCAAAAACCTGAGCTTGCGAAATATCGGGATGGGTATGCAAAACTTCTTCAATCTCGCGAGGGTAGACGTTCTCACCGCCGCGGCAAATCATATCTTTGCTGCGGCCAGTGATGTTCAAATATCCTTCGTTGTTCATCACTCCCAAATCACCGGAATGCAACCAGCCAGATTTGTCGATTGTCTTTTCCGTGGCCTCAGGATTATTCCAGTAGCCGAGCATCACATTATGACCACGGCAAAGAATCTCTCCTTGTGAGCCTTTCGGAAGGATCTCTTGCGTTTCAGGATCAACGATCTTCAGCTCAATACCTGGAATAATTCTGCCAACAGTCGTTGCGCGCAGTTCCAGACTGTCACTAATAGTGGTGGCAGTCATTAGCGGAGCGCTCTCGGTCAATCCATAAAGGATCACGACTTGCTCCATATGCATCTCGCTGGCAACACGTCGCATCAGCTGCACTGGGCAAGGCGCTCCGGCCATAAACCCACCGCGCAAACTGGACAAATCATATTTTGAAAATTCAGGTGAATCTAACTGCGCAATGAACATAGTTGGCACACCAGACATATGCGTGCAACGTTCGTTCTGGACAGTTTCCATCGCCGGTATCTCTTGGAAGAATGGGCTTGGAATCACCACGGTTCCACCAACACTCAACACGGCAAGCGCACTGCTGATCATGCCACCACAATGGTAGAACGGCATGGGCACGCAGAAACGACTCGATGAATCCAGCGCCATTGCGACGGCAGCAGCGTATCCGTTGTTTATCAAATTATGGTGGCTGAGTGTCACGCCCTTGGGAAAACCGGTCGTGCCTGACGTGTATTGAATGTTCACCGGATCGTCGAACTGCACTCGCGCGCGCCGTTCCTTCAAGTAGATCGGGTCGACGTTCGAACTCAGCTGCATGAACTGATCGAAGCTGTTGAAGGTAGGAGCCTTCCCCTCAGACGGCGACCGCAACGGAGCGCACAACTCAGACTCGCTCAGATCTCCCATGACGATGACCTGTTCCAGGTCTTTCACCCGTGAGTCTCCTCGCTGTTTCTTCGCATCAAAAGCATGCGGCGCGAGCTCCATCACCATCGATAGATAATTGCTCGTCCTGTTTTTCGGAATAGTAAATAGTAGTTTCAGTCCGGATTGGTTGAGAGCATACTCCAGCTCGCCGGTCCTGTAGCCAGGATTGATGTTGACCAGAATAGCGCCAATCTTAGACGCTGCAAGAAATATGACAAACCACTCGCAGTTGTTCGTCGACCAAATTCCCACGCGATCACCGCGCTTCACGCCCTGGTCCATCAGAGCCAGCGCGAGCAAATCTGACTGTCTCAGCAGCTCCTCATAAGTGATTCGTTTGCCCTCTTGAGGGCTCACTAGAGCCTCGGTGGACCGGGAGTTACGCGTCACTTCTTCTATATGCTGAAATATCGTACGACCGATTAGCGGCTCGCGCATAACACCGTGATCGTAGCTAGGTGACCACGTGGAGCCGTCCGGTTCATTCATTTGATTTTGAGAATCTACAGTCGGTTGCGTCTTCACATTACATCGGGAAAGCGTCTTTGCCGCCCATGATGAGCATCTTGTCGGTTTTGGTTTTCTCTTGCTTAACTACTCGATCCTGAATACCAGGCTTCATGCGGTTGCGGCGATCGTTGATTTTGACCGCTTTGCGAGCTTCATTGAGAATATCGACAGCTGTTTGGATTGTGTCATCACCAGCCTGAGCCGGTAGTGTGTTGACTGCGGATGCGACAACCGGTGTAGGAGCGTCACTGACGATCCCTGCTGCCGACGGAACTGAACCGCTTGAAGACAACATGATTACTGACGCGAGAATTGCTAGATTCGACATAATCGATTTCCTACTTTGTGCCTGCAGGAAGTATAGCGCTGCTTGGAAATATCGTGGAAACCTGTCAGTATTGGTTTAATATTTGTATATAGATGCAAAGCGTGACAGGCACCAGAAAGACGTTTCACATGAAGCACAATTTAACTCCAAGCCTCATGACAAGCCTCCGTAGAGCCTTTCCCCGTTTTGCGATGTCCGCCTTACTGACATCCTATCTAATGAGTTTTGAGACGGCTTTCGCGGACGATGCTGCGGCAATTCGTGACCACATCAACAGAGGCAACGCTCTGCTAGCTCGAAAACAGTTTCAAGAAGCCATCTCAGAGTACGAAGCGGTCCTCCAGATACAGCCTGATTACCCGATTGCGAAGAGCAATATTGCTCTCACACACAACAACTGGGGCATCTTGCTCTACAGTCAGCACAAATACGCAGAGGCGAAGGAGCAGTGGGAAACAGCTCTGAAACTCAATCCACGCGATGGACATGTCGTTCGCAATCTGAAAATAGTAGAGGCTGCTTTGGCAAGAAATCCGCAGCCGGAGCAAACACCAACTAATCCAAAACCCAGCGGACCGCAGGATTGGAACCCTTTCGACGAATCACTGGATAACATCCCGAAGAAAAACACAAACGCCGCCTCTGACACTCCACCAGCAGCGGTGGCATCACCATCTGGTAGTCCTTCGAGCAGCACGGCTGCAGCTACGATTTCGACAGCCAACTCTAGCGCCGCAACCGCGAAAAATGAAACCACAAGCCAGCCCTCTGGACCAGTAATAATTTTGGGAGGTGCGTCGAGCGTTCAAACATCAAATGGGACAGGAAACACCACTGACAGCGGCTCAAGAGAGGCAGGGACCATGCCACATGCCCAGAGCAGCACAACGAACTCGCCGCCGGTGACCTCCGAAGATCCCTTCAGCAGCCCATCGACGGAGCCGACACCTCCGTCCAACAAACCAAATTTCAACACCGTCGACTCAAGCACAAATTCAGTCCGCATCGTAGGGGGCACCAGCGGTGGTGCGACGATTGTTGGTGGAAGCACCGTATCAGGTGGCGGGAAGTCATTCACGCCCAGCACCACAACGAACACTACACCACCCTCTTTCGTTCCAGCGAAGGTTCCTCCAAAACCAGCTGGCGGCAGCACTCCCATGTCCTGGCCGGGGGCTGACGAGGAGCACGCGCCAATGATCGGGAGGCCAGCCAGAACTCCGAATTCTACGAAAATTGACAAACACCATGAACAAACGGCTCAAGATGATTCGCTAAACGTCGAGAGCTTACTTGAAGAAATCGAGATCAAGCTCTACGGAAAGGTCAGCAAAAATCAGCCTATCCTTAAGCGAATCGAAAAACTAGAAGTCGATACACTCGGAAAGAAAAAATCAGGTCCTATTGCTGATCGCTTAAAAGAACTAAAAGAAACCTACGGTCTCTAATCCTTTTTTATCGAAGTTCGTCAAGGTCTTGCCTGTTTGTGCACTTGCCTGCGCAAATTCTGGTCAAGGTGCTCTAGTATTGACTAAAAGTTTGACCGCCCAACCCATTGTATATACAATGGAGTATACAAGGCTGAGATGGAAATCTACATTCAATTCGTTTATACATTCGCTTCAGAACACGCCAAATTTATAGAGAATAGCTACCATGACGGATTCGAAGAAAAATAAAAAAGGGAATTGGAGAAAGCTCGGAGGCACTTCGGCTGATGATGAAACGAGCAAACAGCTTGAAGACTTAACGCGCGACGTTGATTGGGATGCAGATGACAGCAATGAGGATTTCTCGGATATCGATGCAGTAGCAAATGGAATGCATGCATTGTCAGACAACGAAACCCAGACGCTTTTCGATTCACTGGGTCTGCAATCGATATCTATCCGATTGTCACGTCATCTGCTTGAACAGTTCAAAGCCTTCGCGGAACTAGAAGGCATCGGTTACCAGCCACTAATGAGGAGAGTCCTCGAGAACTACGAACGAAAAAATAGACACCGTTTGGCGGAGAGTAGCACTCCTCTATCACCGGAAGAAGTACAAGCATTGGTTCGTGAACGGAATAACTTGATAGCAGAGAATCAGCGCCTTCGTGAACTTCTAAAGAAATGAGCCGTCGCTACTCGGGCGAGCCCTTTGCTCGCACGGCTGACACCACTAACAGTATCATAGCCAGAGTCATCAGGAGAGCGATCACAGCGTACGAACTTTGAATACCTAAACGATCGCCTATTGCTCCCATCGCCAACGGAGTGACCAGAACGGCAGTTCCAGTACTGATGGACATGCGACCGGCGGCGAGCCCTGCTTTGTTCTCAGCAGACCCGATTGCCTGTGAATAGCTCAGGGGGTAGATGTTGGACATACCCAAACCTGTCAGTCCCAACCCAATTAAAGAGACCATAGGAGTCGGGCCGAGCCAATAGATTAGAAAACCAACCAACGCCAGCATTGACACAACTGCTAGAAGTGGACCGAGCTTATACGTGCGAGCAAGTTTCAGCCCGATAACGCGACCAAGGAGCATGGTAACAAGAAAAATGCTGATACATCTGATAGCGTCGGCACGCACAAGATGTTTAGCTCTTTCAAGAAATTCTGATGTCCAGTAAATAATCGACCACTCACTGGCCACCGCAAACCAGATTACAAACCAGAAAAACCAATACCGTGTTGGCAGTTTTCCCCCGGCGAAACCGCCAGTAGCGGCTGCAGAATAAGGAGTAAAAACAGTTCGCGCGTAAATCCAGAACGCAAAAAAGGCAAGCAGCGGCACCAGTAAAGCGGCACGCCAGGTCAAATGGCAATCGATGAATTGCCCCATCAGCAGAGGCGCGGCGAATGCAAATAGACTGCCACAGATATTCGCTTCCGTGATACCAATGCTGCGATTTGGTCCGAAACGCTCCGACATTATGGAGACGATTCCTTGCCCCATAGTGCTACCACAGGCGCCACCAAGAACTCCGGAACCGATTGTGAAAAACTCATGCTTTGCCACTAGTAGAACAATGACTGCGGTACACAATCCAGCGGCACAAGTCCATATCGCCCGTGAACATCCGAGTTTCCGAATAATTATATTCCCGAAGGAACCGGCGGTAATACCACCCAATGCCCAGGCGCTGAAATGCAAAGAACTTACGGTGTAGTTCAAGTGCAACTCGTCCCTAAGGTAAGGAACCACGGGCGACATTGAGGACAACGTCAAACAATAGGTTCCGATCAGCAGATATCCGATCCACGTAGTCTTATCGCGCAGGAAATCGTGCTGGTTTAAGGAATTCAATTGTGGGCCGCCGGTATGGATTATTGATAAGTCTGTCGATTGTATTGGATGTAACCACCCTGGTGGTGAGAGTTTGTAGTGTGGTGCGTGTAATGTAAAACACCACCTTTCTCATTCCAGATATATTCACCACATATGGTGACCGTGTCTCCTTGCTGCAGTGGAACGTAGGGAGCAAGGTCAATATTATGCGCGACCAAAACAGTCGTACCGTTCGACAAGCCCAGCAAGAATCGCTGGTGCGGATTGCCTTTGCGGTCGTCAGGCAAAAGACGCTTTACTCTCGCCGTCGCGGTAATCCTGACGTTTTTTGCTCGCTGATTTTGCGCAGTAACGAGCGACAAGTCATCACACGAATCCATTCCGGCAGAATCATACGACGGTGCGTATTGAGAAGGCCCATCGTATGCCGCTCCCGGTGTTTGCCCCTGCAAGATATTCTTCCGCTCCGGTGAATTCTGAGGCGGCGTCCGGAACAGCATCACCTGCTGCCGATCAGGAGATAAACGGTTCGCCGGCGATGACATCATTGCTGGAGTCTGGAGCTGCGCCGGCTGGCGCGACAAAACCTGCGGATGTACTCCAACACTCGCTCGCCGTCGTGCCGGGCCATGCCCGGAGTTTGGTTCCGAAGTCATTTGCGATGGCTGCAAGGTAGCCGGCTTCATAGGTTGGACCGAGCCGATGCCTGCCGGTGGGCAGCCAAAGCCCTGGGAAACATTTTGCGGAGCTGGATGCGTTTCCAAAATCGGTTTCTGCGCTGGTGTTTCCATGAACACCGTCGTTCTGCCGTTCTCAGATTTACCGAACGCAGACGAATCTGTAGAGTCTGGTCGCAGATGAGCTAACGGCGCCTGCGCCGAGGACGGCATTGAGCTAAGTTCAAGAGAACTCGCGCTCTGGTTTACAGCACTTACGTTCTGATTGGCTGCTCGTTTCGCATGATCTTCGGCTTGATCCGCAGCCAGCTCGGAAGGCGTGCCCGGTGAACCGTAAGGTGTAGTGGATGCTGGCAAGGCAGAAGCGGAATTACCTTGAGCGACTTCCGCATGAGTCTCCGGCGAGCCGAATGTGGGATCAAAATTCTCCTGCCGGCCGTCTAAGTCTCGCGTGCCCTTTGGCAAAGGAGTCACTAGCCTGGCAGCCTTCCGTTCCGCATTTTCAGCGTTCAACTTGACAGGAGAAAAGTTTCCTACTCGTGAAGCAAAGCTGTTCGGGTCTTTCGAGACATTTGGTATGCCGGCACAGCCACTCAAAACGAGGGTGCACAAGAGCGCAAGGATTGGTATATACGGAGGACGCATAACGGTATCCTAACTTATGAAAGACATTTTTGTTTTCACCGGGTCGAGCCACGAGATCGACTAGTACCGCGAATATCGACCGAGATCGCCGCATCAAGCGACTTGCACCGTGGTATATAGTGATTGCATAAGGCTTAAAACTAGTCTACGGTTTAGTTTACTCAGTCAGCCCTATTAAACAAGATGCTATCAACCATTTATTTAACTGGAGATTCGGTCAACGCCCACGACTTGATGGGCGAATTAGCTTCCTCTGATTGGCGTTCTTCGGCAGTTCAGAAGCTTGAAACTCACGGCTTGCGCGTTGTCAATCCGCTCGAATTAGCCTGGGCGATGCAAGAGATTCGTGAACCGTTGGACATCAGCGATTCGGCCAACAAGAAAGTGCGCCGAGCGCTTGACTTGATCGACGAATGTGACGCGCTTCTAGCCAATATCGAACGCTCGAGCTACGGCACCGCGATGGAAATGTTCTATGCCCACAGGCGCGGAAAAATGGTGACTGTCATTGGCCCGTCGCCGTACAGCCCATGGGTCGTGACTCACTCTCAGGCGCGCTTCAACGACATGGAAGGTGCGCTCAATTATCTTATCGACAACAATCCGGATGTAGCCCCACTGACCTGGGCGTTGCAGTACGAGGCGCAACTCTCGGAACGCTACGAACAAATGCCACCGCCGGGAGAACCAGATTACAAATTCTTGGGTGGCAGTTTGCCAGTGCTGGTGCTGGCTCCGCATGCGACCGCCTACTGGCGCGAAGGCGAGTTCAAAGGACAGGATTCATTCACTGGCTCGCTTGCATCCATCTGCAATCGCCTATCCATGTGCCATTCCATGCTTACCAACTATTGCTGCGCTGCGGACCCAGGTTGGTATTTAGAAACACCATTCCGCCGGGCGTTGACTGACATAGTCCGTGCAGGCAAGGTCGGTCTAGTTATGATGGTACTGGGAAGCAGTTGGGAAGAGGCCCCCGGTCTACAGGTTTCAAGTTACGGTCCCACGGAAGAAGCTTGCCACCCGTTCATAAATCTGATCACCGAAAAACTTTCCAAGCTAGAACCAGTGGTTCCCGGCAGCTACGACCATCCAGTGCGGCCGCTCGCGCTGTTTATCTCCGAGGTTCTAGGAGTGCCGACAATTATAGTGCGCTTGCACAAGCGCTACCGGATGCCTCGCTTACAGCCACAACCTTTTTCAAAAGTCGCAGGTTTGCTATCCGAATTTGCCTCGGAAATCGGCGTAGAATTGGCTCGGAGTCAAGCTTAGATGCCCGGCGAACTAGTAGCACTCGTAACTTGTCCGCCGGATCAAGCAGAGGTCATTGCCAAATCGATCGTCGAAAGCCGACTGGCAGCTTGCGTTAACATTCTGCCGGGAATCACTTCTATATACTCCTGGGAAGGCGCTATACACAAGGACCCGGAGACACTACTCATAATAAAAACCAATCGCGCTTTTTATGACGCTTTTGAGACTAAAATCAAAGAGATACATCCATACGATGTGCCTGAGATAATTTGTGTACCGATAGAACTGGGCAGTCAAGCCTATCTAAGCTGGCTAAACCAATCAATAGGCTGAAAGGAGTTCGCGTTGGCTGACACTGATGCAACTATCATCGACAGATTCTGGAGCCGCGTAAGCGAGACGCCTGACCGTACAGCGATCATGTACAAAGCTGATGGCAAGTACCATTCGGTAAGCTGGCGAGACCATGGAAAAACCGTTGAGAGTCTTTCGGCTGCATTAATCAAACACGGATTACAGCCGGATGACAAAGTCGGAATTCTCTCCGGAAATCGGCAACACTGGACCTGGGCTGATTTAGCCATTCTTTCCGCGCGCGGCGTCACGGTTCCTGTTTATCCAACACTGGGTGCAGAGGAAGTTTCATACGTTCTTGAACATAGCGACGTCACGGCAGTATTTGTTGAAAACGCTCGCCAGCTGGAGAAAATCAGTACTCCCTCATCAACCAACCCTGGGAAACTGAAACTGGTAGTCATCATGGACGGTGCCGCATCAAATGCGGAACCGCTGCTCGAGATCAAGTCGTGGGACGACTTCGTCAAAGAAGGTGCAGACTGTCTCTCAGAAATTGGAGACCAAGTTCGTCAGCGTCGCGAGAATATCGATCCGGAATCGGTCGCGACGATCGTTTACACATCAGGCACTACCGGCTTGCCCAAGGGTGTCATGCTCTTGCACCGAAACATTTATTCGGTACTTGGAGCAATGAGCGACATGGTGGACTTCAACGAAGATGACCTCGCTTTGTCATTCTTGCCGCTGGCTCATGTGTATGAACGAGTCGGCGGACAGTTTCTGTCCACTTATTTAGGTATTCCATTTGCATACGCCGAGTCGATGGAACAGGTCGCAAACAATCTGCAGGAAGTCAGACCAACGTTTCTAAACGCAGTGCCTCGATTCTACGAAAAGGTCTATGCCAGAGTGCAAGGACAAATTCGCCAGATGCCGCCAGCGCAGCAAGGTTTTGTCCGCTGGGCCATCGCCCTCGGCAAGCGCGCGACAAAACAAAAGATGGAAGCGAAGCATGACACAAGTATTCTCGATCAGCTTTATAAAGCCGAACTGAGAATTGCCGATCGGTTGGTATTCCGAAAAATCAGAGAGCGCTTCGGTGGTCGGTTACGCATGATGACTTCGGGCGCGGCACCGCTCGCTAACGATGTCCATATCTTCTTCGAAGCGCTAGGCATGCCGATTGTAGAAGGGTACGGTTTGACAGAAACCAGCGCGCCTTTATGCGTTAATAAACCGAGCGACAATCATTTTAAAACTGTTGGAAGACCGCTCGCAGGCGTCGAGGTTAAACTGAATCCCGATGGCGAACTTTTAGTAAAAGGACCTAACGTTTTTAAAGGCTATTACAAAAACGAGGAAGCCACTGCGGCGGCGTTTGAAGACGGATGGTTTAAAACCGGTGATATTGCCAGAATTGACGAACAAGGCTATATAACGATCACCGATCGGAAGAAAGACATCATCATCACCGCTGGTGGCAAACATGTCGCACCGCAATTTATTGAAAACTTGTTCAAAGACGAACCGCTAATCAACCATGTCATCGCATATGGTGACAGGCGAAAATACATTACCGGTTTGATCACGCTCAACCCTGATGGACTCAAGAGCTTCGCAGCCAGTAAATCGCTGAGCTACAAAGACATCAAGGAACTCTGTCAGAACCCGACAGTCCGCAAAGAGATTGAACGAGTAGTTCACGACAAAAATCAAAATCTGGCGCGGTTTCAGCGCATCAAGAAATTTGTGATTCTGGATAAAGAGCTGACTATCGAAGACAATGATTTGACGCCCACCTTGAAGGTGAAGCGTAAAGTCGTCACCGAGAAATATCGAAAGGAATTGGACGAACTCTACGAAGCAGAGGATCTCGAAGCGCAGGAAACTGCCGAGGTCGACGCGTAACGGCCAATGAGATAGGTGCTCAGTGGGGATGTGACGCGAAGATTGCGCGAAGAAACAGCCAAATAATGAATACTAAGAGACCCGTCTGTGTGAGCAGCATTAACATACAAGGAACGAAGACGTATTTTAGCAATCGAGCCTCTTCGGCTCGATGACGCTCAGTTGAAGGAAATTTTGAGCGGTTGCTTACAGCGAGAGTGCGAGTAGCAAGAATTCTATCGTTCGTTGCTGATGACTTCTCAACTAGTACTTTTTCTGTTCGGTTGTCCGAAGCATCTTCCCGTGGAAAGTCTTGTTGGTGCCGATAGGAAAAGTTGCTCCAAGCGTTAGACTCGCCTCCTGCAACTATAGTTGAGCATGCGGGACACTTCAAAATCTCAACGGCAAAAATCGTCCCGCACTGTGTGCAAGTGTGCGTCCTAACCGCGTCGAGCTTTTTGTGTTCGGCCAATTCGGTCGGACTCAACTCGTCCGCCCGGCGTCCAAGTCTCTTTTGCTCATTGGTCATAAAACCATCTTGCCACTGCTTCCAAGTCTTGTAAATCCGGCGCAGGGGTGAAAACCGTGTGGTCGAAGCCTCGAAAATTTGGCAAAATTCTCTATATATCGATAGTTCTAGATTAAAAAGCTATTTACATTCGCTTGGCAACTAATTACAATACTGTCGGCAGCTTATATGCCGTTCCATGGACCTCCGCTCTTCTAAGCGGCTCTCCCCTTACTAAATTATCCGACCGGACGCGGTTTGCTGGTTTTCCAGCCACGAGGAAAAGAACTTATGTTTGATTCGATAGGACGAGGCTTTAGGCTAATCTGGGCCAGCATCAAGATGGGCTGGCACGACAAACGCCTCTTGGTCCCGTCCATAATCACAGTCGTGATGAACATCTTCTTCGCCATCCTGATGTTTGTCCAGGCAAAGAGCAACTTCGGCGGCAAGTCTGAAGTCGCTGGCAAATTTATGCAACAGGGTCAGAGCCTTCTTCAAGGCGGTCCGGGCGGTGCGCACGGTCTAGCCGGCATGACCGGACTCAACGGACCGATGGATCCCTCGGGGCTCGGCGCGGCGATGGGCAACGTCAGCCAGGACAATGTGATGGCAGTCACAGGCATACTTTGCGTGTGGTGGCTCACCAACAGATTCCTCGAAGGCGTCACGACCGCGCTGGTATACAGCCATCTGACCGAAGGACGAGGTTCCGGCAAATTCGGCGCAGCCGCAAGTGCTGTGTTCACAAGCCTTCCAGCGATCATCATGCTGGGTTTAGTCACACTAATCGTCAAACGCATTGCAGGCTGGTTGCGCTCTAAGCAGGGAGCAGGCGGCATGTTCGGCTTCGGCTTTAATTTCCTTGCTGGAATTATGGAAGTATTCTGGACACTGGCGGGTCACATGATCTTGCCGGCAATCGTTATAGAAGGAACATCTTTCTGGGGTGCGTTGAAACGCGCCGACCGAATCGCGCAGGGCAACCTCCTCACCATCGGTGTAGGCGAAGTCGGCGTTGATGTAATTTGCCGCGTCACGAGCGGAATTGTTTACGCAATCGGCTTGGGCGGCTTCGGTCTTGCCTATTTTGCGCAGATGAGCGTCAGTTCGCCGGCGATGGTCATCACCGGAATTGCCTGGGCCGCCCTGGTTCTCGTTATCACGGCTCTATCCATTTATATACGAGCAGCGTTCTACACCTGCCTGTACGTGTGGGCTATCACCGCTGAGGAAGTGGAAGAAGCCATGCGTGCCGAGATTGCACCGCCAGCTCCGTTGGCAGCTGCACTAGCTCACTAAGAGCCTTTCGGAAAGTAGAGTCTGTAGTACTTTTGCTCGCGATAATGGCCGAAGCGGTCATCCAGTATTTGATGCTCCAGTCGACCCATTGAATTGCTATAGGCAGTGAATCGGTGATTCCGTTGGTCATATTCGCCAACAAAGCCAACGTGCCGATCGTTGTTACCTGGTTTTCCACTCGTATCGCCGCCCATGCCGACCACTGCGTCACCAGGCTTGATCTCGCTTCTCGGAATTTCCCGGGCTAAGCCCTGACTTTTCATCACGTCCACCCAGCGGGGAACCAGCACCTGTGTCAATTCTCGATAGTTTGGACTATCGTCAGAGTTGATGAAACGGCCGATGCGCAACGCATCGCGATAAACATTTGAAGCTGTCGATGCGCACTGTACCCGAGGTTTCGGATATCGCATCTCCTTCGGAACCCAATCAGGCGTCTCGCCCATCTTATTATCCTTCTCACTTTGAAGGACATCCAAAATCTGTCGATTGGCTTCACCACCGGGCTGCACCGGCGCGCCGCGGCGATCAGTTAATGATTGGGTCCAGGCATCAAGCCTTGCCGCGTCCATGCCAGAATGCTCGGAGCCCGCAAAAGCTGACTTCTGCTCGAAGTTGACCTTTTTTAGATTGTTATCGAATACTTCTGTCATGCAGCCTTTATACCCAGAACGCCGCGCCACCAAGCGAAGGCGGTCTTTCAGTACGCCTTCGCCAGGAAAGGTGCAGTCGTTATGAAATCGGCGTTCCGGTTAGTTGCAGTTTGGTTGCAACTTCTCTGTAGTCTTGCAGAGTGACTGACGAACACCGCCCAAAATCATGAGGCCACGCTACTATGACTGCTGTAGAAAGAATTGAACATCAAAATAATGCCGCTGGAGATCGTACGGATTCACCAATTGCAAGAGAGGCGATGCTACTCATGGCGGTCTCTGACTCCCGAGGGGGAGCAACTCAACGGACAGAACCCCGTTCTCTAACACTGACAAATCCTTATGCTGGTATCGCAGACAGTGCCGTCGGCTCATGCGGTCCGACCACCGATTGCGAGTCGCGAAGGCAATTCAGACCTGACCCCTCCCTGAGCACTCCGCGTGCACGAGAATGGCAACAACAATCACAACAGCAACGCAGACAAAACCTGGAAGTTGGGCAAGATGGCCGCTACGAGGTAAAACCGGGCGATAGTTTATGGACGATTGGCGAGCGAGCTGCGCGCGGAGACAGGTCTCAAAGACCGTCGGCCCGTGAAATTCAAGAGTCGATGCGTCGCATCATCGAAGCGAATCCCGACCTGAAATGCAATCCGAATCTACTAAGACGCGGTCAACGACTGGTTATCCCAGACAACGTACGTCCAGAAAACGGAACTCCGCAAGCACCGGAACAACCAAACTCCTCGCATGAAAGCAGACCCGCGGCTCGTCCCAAACCAGAAGTCCCTCCGGCACAGCCGGCGCCCGAAGCGCGCCCAGCGCAGCCGGCTCCTGAAGCACGCCCCGCACAGCCAGCTCCCGAAGCACGCCCCGCACAGCCAGCTCCTGAAGCGCGCCCCGCGCAACCCGCACCTGAAGCACGCCCGGCTCAGCCGGCTCCTGAAGCACGTCCGGCACAGCCGGCGCCCGAAGCACGCCCAGCACAGCCGACTCCTGAAGGACGCCCAGCACAACCGGCTCCTGAAGCACATCCGGCACAGCCAGTGCCCGAAACACGTCCTGACTCGCTACCAGCGAATCCAGAGTGTCCGCCTCACGAACGTTCGGAAAAGCCGCGTAAGCCCTATGACTTCAATCCGTTCGATGGACGCTTCCAAAACTTGCCGTTTTTCATCCCGAACGCCGATCTTGAGTTCCTTCGCAAGCAAAGTAAGTAGAACCGACGCATCGATTCTAGTTCCAAAACGTGGAACTAGAATCGCACGGTGATTTTCATTCTACCTATTCTTCCGGCTGAAACGACTGCGATTCAAGCACAGTATGAATTGCGTAGGTGCGCTTGTCTTGCGACTCGTGATAGGTTCGAATCAACAGCTCTGCCATCAATCCCATGAGGATGCACTGCACACCGACCATGAACAACATCGTAGTGAGCACCGGCAGTGGTGTGTCGATGAAGTGCGTATCATAGAAGAGTCGAAGAATGACCATCAATGCGAAAGCGGCAAAGGAGCCAAGCATCGAAAGTCCGCCGATCGAACCGAAAACGTAAATCGGTTTCGTCAGATAGTTCGACATAAATGTGACGGTGATGAGGTCGAGAACAACTTTGAATGTTCTCGAGATACCGTACTTAGATTGTCCGAATCTTCTGGGATGGTGAATAACCGGTATCTCAGCCACTTTCGCGCCGAGCCAGGTCGCGTAGATCGGAACGAATCTGTGCATCTCACCATAAAGTTTGACGTCTTGAATCACTTCACGACGGTACGCCTTCAAACAGCAACCATAGTCGCTAAGCTTCACGCCTGTCATTTTTGAAATCAGACGATTGGCAATCCATGAAGGGATCAGACGCAAAAACAATTCGTCGTGGCGTTTTTTACGCCAACCGCTGACGACATCGTAACCCTCATTAAGTTTGTCCAATAGACGCGAGATGTCCTTAGGATCATTTTGAAGGTCGGCGTCGATGTGCAGAATTATTTTGCCTCGCGCATAATCATGTCCCGCTGACAGGGCGGGCGTCTTGCCGTAGTTACGCGCAAATTTCAAAACTCGTACGTTTGAGTCCTTAACCCAAAGCTGTTTGATCAATTCATATGAACGATCGGTAGAACCGTCATCAATAAACAGAAGCTCGTACGTGCAGCCAATTTTGGAGAGCGCGTCGATGGTCTGGTCATAGAGAGGTTGAATCGTATCCTCTTCATTGCAAACCGGGATGATGATCGACAGGTCGACCTCACCGGGCTTCGCTGGCGTCTGAACGCTCGCCGGGACACCATTGAGAATGGTTTCGCCGGATCGATACGAGATTGTTGGGGGGTATTGAATACTAGGCATGGGAGCATTAAAACATGGTGCGCAACTTTGTTACCTTGAAAACTTCTTATCACCGCTAAAGCCCGCGCCAGTCTGCCAAAATTCTGTATTCAAGTTGCTACACATGAGGACCCGCTAATGAATGCGTTCCTTATGAAGAAGATACTTGATATCGGAAACGGCGTGGAGACTGCTATCTGTGTGTGGAATTGCCGGTTATTTGAACCTTAACGGGTCTTCGCTGGACAATCGTCCAGGCTCGAAAGAGGACTACCTGCCAGGGATGTGTCATAGCATCCATCACCGCGGTCCTGATGAGCAGGGCATGAAGTATATCGGACCGGCCGCATTAGGTATGACTCGGCTTTCGATCATCGATTTGTCGACCGGTCAGCAGCCAATCTCCAACGAGGATGAAACCGTTTGGATCGTCTTCAACGGCGAAATCTACAACTTTCACGAACTCAAAGAGCGTTGCGAGAAACTCGGTCATACTTTCAAAACGCGCTCGGATACGGAAGTGATTGTTCACCTCTATGAGGAATATGGTGTTGACTGTGTTCAATACCTTGAAGGAATGTTCGCGTTTTCGATCTGGGACATCGCCAAAAAGCGGATGTTTATAGCCCGCGATCGCATGGGTGAAAAACCCCTGCACTGGGCGATCTTCGACGACATATTCTTCTATGGTTCCGAAATCAAAAGTATTCTCACGCACCCCAGCGCAAAACGGCAGCTGAATCCGGTTGCGATGCAGCAATACTTATCGCTCGAGTACGTGCCGTCGCCTAGCACTATGTTCGAAGGCATTCATAAACTTCCGCCCGCCAGCTACATGGTGATTGAAAACGGTCAGGTCAACATTCAACGCTACTGGTCTCCGAGTGTAGACACAGTAAAAATGTCTGAAACCGAAGCCAGCGAACGCTTGTTGCAACTTCTGGACGATTCGGTAAAAGGGCGTCTAATTTCAGACGTGCCGCTCGGCATATTTCTTTCCGGCGGTATCGACTCTTCAGGAGTGACAGCCCTTGCGGCACGACACGTTTCGCACAAACTGAAAACGTTCTCTATCGGATTCAACGACGCGTCATTCGACGAGTCAGACTATGCGGAACAAGTCGCGAAGCACGTCGGCACGGAGCATCATAAAGAGCAGTTCACGCCTAACCTGGCACTCAATATGATGGAAGACCTCTGGAAAGTTCTCGACGAACCAATAGCAGACGCCTCCATACTGCCCACGTATTTCTTGTCGAAGATAACCCGACAACGAGTCACAGTCGCACTTTCAGGAGAAGGCGGAGACGAACTGTTCGGCGGTTATCCAACCTATTTCGCCCACAGCTTAGCCGCAATCTGGCGAAGCATGCCAGGCGTGTTGAGAAACGGAGTTGTCGCTCCGATGGTCAACGCGCTGCCCGTAAATCTCAACAATCTCAGTTTCGACTATAAGTTGAAACGGTTTATATCGTCCGCGGAAGAAGCGCCGATGGTTCGCCACCTTAAGTGGATGGGCTCGATACCGGTAGCTCAGCACAGCGGGCTCATCAAACAGTCGGCGTTTGACACCATTGGCGGTGCGCCGTTTAAAACACACGATGACTTAATAGCCTGGCTACGAGAAACCAGATGGTTGATGCAACAGATCACCGAGAGAAGCCACGTGGTAGATACTGCCATGAGGCTGGACACAAGCTGCTTCCTGGCCGATCAATTGCTCGTCAAGGCGGACCGCGCTTCCATGGCTTGCTCACTCGAAGCCCGTATGCCTTTCCTCGCCCATCCAGTCGCGGAATTCGCGCTGTCGCTGCCGCCATCATATAAAGTGCGTGGCACGACGACGAAGTATTTGTTGAAGAAAACTCTCTCTCCGCTCCTTCCGGAAAACATCATTAAACGTCCAAAGAAGGGCTTCGGCATTCCTGTTGCAAAATGGCTCAAAGGCGACTTCAAGGTTCTCGTTGATGAACTTCTGGAGGAAGGCTATGTTCAGCGTCAGGGCATCTTCGAATGGTCGTATCTGAGCAAACTGCTGAGCGATCACTATGAAGGTCGAGCTGACCGCAGGAAAGAACTCTGGACGCTAATTATGTTCCAGAGATGGTGGCACAAATTCTTCAATTCGCAAACACCGATCGGTGGATGCGAGTTGGATGAGACGCTCCATATTCCGGGGCGTGCAGCTCAAATTGCGCAACTCCAAACGTCGGCTCGTTAGGTCGACTGATTGTTCAGCGAAAAGAAGCGACTCATCTCATGAGTGAAGAAACGGAAACCGCTCCGGAAGTCAAAAATGCCAGGAGGAACGATGTCATCATCAACCATTAATGTCGACCGTTCGACAGCTACGCAGAAAGCGTCGCCGTCCGGATTACGACACGATGATGCAAAACCGAAGAAGCTGGGCCTGGAACTAGCGGTGGTGGCATTAGTTTTTGCGACTGCCGGCTATATGTTCTACACGGCACTGGGTGACGTTCCACTGTTCAACCCGGATGAATGCTTCTACGCCGAGCCAGCCAGGGAGATGCTGGAGACCGGTAACTGGATTACGACCACACTCAACTACGATATCCGCTATACAAAGCCACCGCTCCACTATTGGGCAACGGCACTTTCATACTACTTATTCGGCGTCGATGAATTCGCCGCTCGTTTTTACTCCGCTACGTGTGCGGCAATACTCGTGGCATCGACATACTGCCTGACGAATAAATTCGTTGGTATGCGAGCCGGTCTGATAGCGGCTGCAGTGCTTATGTCTGCGCCACTATATGTAGTGACCGGTCGACTGGCGATCAACGAGATGTCGCTCTCGCTCTTCACCACTGGCGGACTCTACTGTTTCTACACAGCTTTTCACGAAAAGCGGATGTCTTATGCCTGGCTGGGCTACGCAATGCTCGCAGGCGGCATGATGACTAAAGGTCCTGTCGGAATTGTCTTACCGGTCCTGATTCTAGGCGTCTATCACCTGATGCGCCGAAATTTCGTCGAAGCGATCAAGTTTTACAAACCGCACTGGGGAGCGCTTCTTGCAGCAGCAATCTCGTTGCCCTGGTACGTAATCGAAACCATCGCCACTAACGGCGAGTACTTCACTTGCTTCATCGTCATGGAAAACTTTCAGCGTTTCACTAACGTTGTCAGCGGTCACAAAGCACCATGGTGGTATCACATCGCTGCGGTGAGCGGTGGCTTTTTGCCGTGGACGATTTTCCTGCCCCAGGCGATCCTCAATGCGCTGAGACCGGAGAAGGAACCTTCCCTGTCCACCGCCGCTCCATCGCGATGGGCAATACTGGATTCGTATAAACATCTGAACGCTCGACAGGACCTCGCGCTCTTTGCAGTATGCCTGTTCGTCACTACGATTGCCTTCTACAGCGCAAGCGTCTCGAAGCTGCTGTCCTACACCGTCTGCTGCTTCCCAGCACTGGCAATTGCGGTAGCACTGCAAATCGACAAATCGATCGAACACCCCCGAGCAAAAAGTCTCTTGGTTCCCATCTTAATTCTCGCCACCGCATTCGGTATCGGCATATTCGTGGAACCGATGATCCTCAAAATTGTGCGTGGCGCTCCAAACAACATCGGGCACGTGGTCGAGAGCTGCATGACGCTTGAGTTTGGCGCATTCACCGCTGCCGCAATTTTGATCGCGATGGGTCGCAGGGTCTGGGGCATCGGCTTAGTCTCGGTCGCAACTCTAATTTCGATGTCCTTCTTCGGGCTGCAAATCATTTCGGCGGTAGCGACGAAACAAGAGCGCGGATTGCCTGCGCTAGCCCGCTTTGCGGCGGCTTCTAACGACCCGATATTCACATATAAAGCGCGTATGCCCTCCGTTCCGTTTTACACGAAACGCGAAACTGTTTTTTCTCCGGCGCAGGAAATTCCAATTGCTGGGACAGACAGATACACCGGAGTAGCCGGTCAGTCACAGCCGCCGGAAATCACCATATTCGGTAAAAAGGTGCTGGCTGGTCAGACCGCTGAGCAATCGGAAGCGTCACGAACTCTCGCAGCGATGCCGAAATACGAGCGCCTTTCAGGCGAAACGGTTTTAACCGAAGTAGAGACGCGTCCACGCGCTTACATACTCCTGAAAGACAATGACGCAAAAGATTTCGAAAACCGAGCCGGGTACAAGAAAATCGCGAAATTGAATTCATACGCTTTGGTTCAATGGATTAAACCCAGCGACGCGCATTAGTCGTAATCACTCCGTCAGGAGTTTGAAAACGTTAGGAGTAATCAACCACTTCATAGTGCCTGGCATGGTCGCCGGTAAATCCGACGTTTCCACGCAGCAGACGCCGGCTTTGGCAAATGGAAGTGTAAATTCGAATCCACCGCCGACGATGTCCTTGACGATCTCGCCGACATCGGGTTCGTGTCCGACAAGAAAAATATCATGCGCTTTTTCAAACTTCTTCAAAAATTTATAGACACTTGCGATGGTGATGCCGGGGGCGAGTGTATCGGAAGTAGCGAATTCGCCACCGAGTTCCGCGTGGATGATTTTCGCAGTTTGTTGCGTGCGAACGAGCGGGCTGGCGACGATCAGATCTGGTTTGATCGCCATCTTTCTAAGCGCCCTGGCCACCATTTCGGTCTCAGCCACCCCCTCGTCAGTCAACGGACGTTCAGAATCGCGGGATATTCCCCTGACAAGTCCCTCAACTGCGATACCGTGCCTGACGACGTATATTTTCATGCGAACTCCGGGAAAAGGACGCCTTTTATATAGCTGTTTTGATTGTTCCACCTGATGTAATATTGAACCATGAGTGACAAACCTAGACTAATTGGACTTGACATTGGAGACCGGCGCATCGGAATCGCCATCGCTGACCCACTGGGTATTACGGCGGCGGGGCTCGAAACTATTGAGCGTCAAAATTCGAAAATCGATGTTGAGAAAGTTAAGGAACTTGCAGAACGGCATGGTGCCACGCAAATCGTCGTAGGCTTGCCTCTCAACATGGATGGAAGTTCGGGTGAGCAAGCTGACAAGGTACGGTCTTTTGCAAGTAAACTTGCCCGCGCCACTGGTTTGCCGATTGTTTATGAAGACGAGCGGTTATCGACGGTTTCAGCCATTCGAACTCTTACTGTACAGGGCGTTGACACCGGCAAGAACCGAGATATCGTCGACCGTCAGGCTGCTGCAATTATTCTGCAAAAATTTCTCGACCGAAGGTCTCCGCCGCCCTCGGCCTGAACAGTCGATTTAAACTGAATTAGCGCCGGGGCAACACTATTGTGAAGGTAGTGCCTTCGCCTTCCACGCTGTTGACCACGATGTCACCCTGGTGCGCGTCGACAATCTGCTTGCAGAGATATAGACCCAGTCCTGTTCCTACCGCCTGTCCTTTGCCCTTTTCACTGCGCCAGAAACGCTCAAAGACTTTGTTAATTTCGCTCTCGGCGATACCAATACCGGTGTCTTTAACATGGAGCATAACCTGATTGGGTGTTTCTTCGCCCCAAACTTTGACGCCACCACGGGCGGCGGTAAATTTCAGAGCGTTATCAATCAGGTTTAGAACGACGCGCCGCATGGCTAGCGTATCGACCTGAACACCTCCTTGACCTGGGGCAAGATTGATTTCCAGATTTATGTGTTTTTGTTCTGCCACCGCCATTAGTTCCCTTGCGCACTCGCTGGAAAGGTCGAATAGCGAAACGTGCTCAAACGCGAGATCCGGATCGCTGAAGTCATAGCGGTTAACTTCAATCAAGTTTTGAACCATTCGAAGTAATCCCTGGTTACTTCTCCGCACCATTTGCAGAACTTCAGATTGGCTCTCGTCCACATCACCTAAAGTGCCATTGATTATTAATTCGAGTGTTCGGTCGGCGCCGATAAGCGGCGTCTTCAGGTCATGAACCAGAGTGGCGATGAAATCTTCACGCTGTTTGTCGACATTGCTTCTTTCATCGACTTCCATGGTGCTCACGCAAACGCCGATGATTTCATTCATCTTATCCTTGAGAGGCCACGCCGCTAGATCCCAGTACAGCTCCCGCTTCCCGTTAGCATTGGCGAGCGCTACTCGTTGCCCACTCAATTGAACATTGATGTTTCGCTCCAGAACACCAGTCAAAACGTCGCGAGAAACCGTCGGAACAATTTCGTTGAAAGGTTGGCCAACCAGGTCGCTGACCTCTACGCCAAGCTGCTCTGCGACCGCCCGACTGGCTTTTGTTACAACGAGGTTTTTATCAAGTTTCCAAACTCCGATGGGAGCATTCTCCATCGTGATGCTCTGCTCGTATAATCCAGAGTCACGGAATGCCTCATGGACACTCGATGTACTTGGCTCTCTGGTTACAGGAGGTCCACCCTCTCGGTGAATGGCAGAGAAGGTTCCGGATGCACGCAACCCTGTAGGAGCAGCAGAATCCGTTACCGCGGGATAGGTTCCGGAGCCCGCTAACTTCGCAACCACCGATGCATCTATGCGATGCTGAGTTGTGCCGGATTCGCTGATATCCGTGCAACTGCCGATGAAGCCGAGGAAAGCACCATCGCTGCCGACTACCGGAGTGCCTGAGTCTAACAGGCGCCGGTAGCGATGATCGTGACGCCGCATTCTGTACTCGATGTGAAAACTTGTTCTCTCTTGAAGCGCGCGATCATAGGCGATCTGAAACCGCTGGCGATCCTGAGGATGTATTCCGACCAGCCAACCGTCGAACTTCAGAGCTTCTTGACTGGTTCCAGTAAATTCCAACCACTTACGATTGAAGAAAGTTCTGGTGCCATCCACTCCTGCCATCCACACCATCTGTGGTGCGGTGTTCGCGAGGTGATTGACACGCTCGGTCAAATCAATCAACGCCTTATCTTTCTCGAAAGCGTCCGTCAAATCGCGGAAGTTAGCCATAACCCCGATGATGTTTCCGGAGCGATTGCGCAACGGAGAATAGTAGGGTTGATAGTAACGACGTTCTCCACGCGTATGGTAACTTTTGCGCTCTCCGGCAAAAGAACGCCCCGCCATAGCGAGCGAAATCTCGCGCTCCAAGCCTTCAAAAGGCAATTCTTCGGTCGCGACTTTCCCGAGTACCTCCTGGCGTTTTCTTCCGAATATTCTCTCCATAGCGCGATTCCAGAGAACAATTCGATTCTGTAAGTCGAGGGCAACGATGCCGTCAAAGCTGTGGGTAAGCACGAAATCGCTGATTTGAGATACCATCTGGACCGACGCGACGGAGCGCTCAGCTACTCTTCCGACTATACGAGTCACTGTTTCAGTCGTCAGATGATCGAAGACGAGAACGTCAGCAGCTCCCAGCCGGATGAGCTTAAGAGCTGTATCTTCATCATTGGAATGTGTGATGTAGACAACGCTGCTTCGCGGCGCGGTCGCTCGAATTCGTCCGATTGCCTGACCCGGGTTGTCGTTAACGATGAGGTTCTCGGCCAGTATGACCACATCGACATCATCGGCACGCAACAGGTTGAGACAATCTCGCGCAGACTCAGCTTGGTCTATCGAGCAAGCAAACCCGGATAAACACTTGCTAAGTTTCGCGAATAACTCCTTATCGCCTCCGGCAATAAGTATTTTAAATTTGCTGGATTCGCTTGATTCCACGAACCTAATACCTTCAAAACGGGATGCCACGCTCAATGTTTATATACACGTTCTTAATCAAACTATATCGAGACGTTAAGCTAAATAGAGAGCCAAAGCCTCTAATGAGTTATAATCGCTTGTCTAGCTGTTCCGCGACGGGCAGCAGTTCCCGGAGAACATCATGAGTCCGCTTTACATCGCTCTATTGATACTTACGACACTGTTCGCGATGGCTGTAATCGCGCTGGTTCTGCTGCACTCGCCCAAAGGCGAAGGGATGGGCGGTATCGGCGGCACGGCGACCCTCTTCAGTGGTAAGCGCGGAGCAGAAGCCGGTATCGACCGTGTGACCTGGACATGCGCGTTTCTGTTTCTTATCTGCTGTGGCGTCCTCGGTTTCGGCTTCGTAAGATAGACAATGCCCTTTCAATTGCCCACGCAAGAGGAAAAGCACGCGTACGTGCACGATCAATTCGAGCGCATCGCTGCTCGATACGACCTCGCCAACGACGTTATCAGCCTCGGCATGCATCGTTTTTGGAAAAAACTGGCAGTCGATGTTTTAATCGACGGACCAGGACGCAGCGACAATCGTCAGCAGCGCTTGTCAGGGAAATACCTGGACGTCTGCTGTGGAACCGGAGACCTGGCGCTGCGCATCGCAGAAAGACTCGAGCGTGACGGAGAAGTTACCGGTCTGGATTTCTCTGGCAATATGCTTGAAGTAGCAAGGCAAAGAACGGCGAAACACGAACAAGCGCTCAGCGCTTGCACCAACTTTGTGCAGGGAGACGCTCAGAATTTGCCGTTCGCCGATGATTCGTTCGACGGCGCCATCATCAGCTTCGGCTTGAGAAATCTAACGCAATTCGATCGCGGAATAGCAGAGATGGCCCGCGTTGTGAAACCGGGCGGCTTCGTGGTCAATCTCGACCTGGGACGCGCGAAGGGAGCGTTTTTCGCGCCGATGTTCAAATTATACTTTCGCCACTTCGTTCCAATCGTTGGAGCGGTTTTGCAGAACGATCGCAAGGCGTACACTTATTTGCCCGAGTCGAAGAGTACCTATCCTGACCCGGAAGGTATTACTAAACTCTTCCAGGAAGCCGGGCTGACGAACGTTCGACATGTCGGGCTTTCATCCGGCAGTGTGGCGCTTCATGTCGGAGTAGTTGCCGAGAAATAGTTTCTCATTGCACCACATGCGGTGCCGGTGGGTTGCCGCAGTTCACAAAAACAGTCCTATCCTGTGAGACTGATAGAGACATCGAATACAGCCACCACACGGGACGAATCGTTCAAGCATGACTCAAGAACGACCAGACGCAACGATCTCAGATAAAGAAGTTTCAGATTCTCAACCTGAAGCCGGTCGCGCGAAGAAGCTGATGATTATCGCTGGTGATGTGTCAGCCGACAAGCACGTAGGGCTGGTTCTGGCACGATTGAAGGAATTGGCACCGGATATGGAAATCTGGGGCGGAGTCGGCGGCGAGTGTATGAAAGCCGCAGGCGTGGAGTATCTTTACGATCTTCGTGAGATGAACGCTATCGGTCTAACTGAGGTCGTAAAGCACATTCCTAAGGCGTGGCGGATCGGTCACGCATTGCTCGATTCGATAAGAACGCGAAAACCTGATGTGCTGTTGCTTGTGGACTTCGGCGCTTTCAATTTGCGCGTTGCAAAAAAAATCAGAAAGGAATTTCCAAATCAGCAAATCGTTTATTTCATCTCTCCGCAAGTCTGGGCGTCGCGGCCGTGGCGCATCAATACGGTCGCAGAGACAATCTCTAAAATGCTTGTAATATTTCCTTTCGAGGAGGAACTCTACAAGTCGCGCGGAATCGACGCCAGATTCATCGGACATCCGTTGACACAGCAAATCCCGCATGAGAGCGAGCTCATGGGGCGAGACGAATTTGCCCGGAAATACGGTCTGGATCCGAGAAAACCAATCGTTGCAGTCCTGCCCGGGTCGCGCAAACAAGAGATTAAACAGCACCTCTCGATGTGCCTTCGGGCTGTAGAAGAACTCTATCAGGACCGTCCCGATACACAATTTGTCATATCGAAAGCCAGTGACGACCTCGATGGTCTGTTTAAGTCCTGCCATGGACGAGAGCGCACCGAAAAGCTGCTGGGCAAAAATCTGGTCTACATCGAGGGTCGCGACAACTATAATCTGTTTAATAATGCGGATGTAATTTGGGCAAAATCCGGCACCACGACGCTCGAGGTATCTTTCTTCGGCAAGCCCATGCTCATCTTCTATCGCGGAAGTTGGCTATCCTTCAGCGCTGTGACAATATTCAAAACCGTTAAGAATGTGGGGCTTCCAAACATACTCGCCGGTCGGACGCTCGTTCCTGAACTTTTACAACTGGATTGCCGCCCCCAACAACTCGTAAGATATACGCGTGATCTTCTTGATGTCCCCGGATTGCGAAAAGAAATCTCGGAAGAACTCAAATCCCTGAGACGCTCACTCGGTGACAACGATTACATCACAGCCTGCACCAAGGAACTCCTTGAGACGTTAGAGGTAGCCAATTGACACTCACGACTGAGAAACCAGCACCTATCGTAGATGCCGAGGCGGAAATCAAAATTGAAAGCAAAGGCGGTAACAAGGTTTTGAACAAACTGCTTTCAGCCAAACATGCGGAACTCTATGTTCGCTTACTCGGATATCTGAAGCCATACACGACAGTGTTCGTGATCGGTCTTATCGCCGCGGTGCCATCCGGTGCGATGGATGGCATCATCGCCTTCCTCGCAGGTCAAGGCTTGCAGAAAATCATCGTTGACGGTCATAAAGAACTGGTTTACCTCATTCCAATCGGCATCCTCGTCGTCGCGCTTGCGCAGGGCGTGTTCCGATTTCTCGAATCATATTGCATTCGTTACGTGGGCGCCGCCGCCATCCGCGACTTGCGGAATGACTTATTCCAGCATCTGGAACAACAGCCACTGCTCTATTTCATGCGCCAATCATCAGGTGTGCTGATCGGCAGAATGTTCAACGACGTAAGCATCGTCGAAAACGCAATTGCTCAGACTTTCCAAACAATGATAAGCAGGGTCATCACTCTGGTGTCACTATCGGCGGTACTACTATTCCAGAGCTTCTGGCTCAGCGTAATTGCCCTTTCAATTTTGTCGCTCATCGTCGTGCCGGTATCTGTTCTCGGCAAGAAGATCCGCAAGTCATCGAGAAACAGCCAGCAGAACGTCGGCGATTTGGTATCGGTGCTCTCCGAATCAATTCAGGGTGCGAAGATCGTTCAATCGTTCAACTTGCAACGGTTTCAAACCGATAGATTCAACTCGACGAATGAGAACTTCCTCGATAACCAGGTGAGAGCCATCAGAGCAGAAGCGATGATGTCGCCGATTTTGGCGATGATCGGCGCGATCGGCATCGCGGTCGTCGTCTGGGTGGCAGGCTATCAGGTCTTGCACAATCACATGACTCTCGGGGCCCTGACCTCTTTCATCATCGCGCTGCTGCTCCTCTATTCGCCCATTAAAAACATCGGTCGAATCAATGGAACGCTCCAACCGGCATTAGCGGCCGCAGAACGAGTTTTCGAAGTTCTTGACCAGGAGTCAGACTTACAAGAATCACCGATTGCAGTAGAACTGCCGGCAGGTCCTCACAAAATCGAATTTAAGAATGTTTTCTATCAATATCCGAACAACTCCAACATGGTGCTAAACAACATCAATTGCACCATAGAACCCGGAAAGATGGTCGCTTTAGTTGGATTGTCGGGTTCCGGAAAATCTACGATTGCAAATCTGGTTCCAAGATACTTTGACCCTATATCCGGTGCTGTCTGCATCGACGGTCGACCGGTGTCCGACTATACGTTCCACAGTTTGAGACACGAGATCGCAGTTGTCACCCAGGACAACTTCCTGTTCAATACGACCATCGGCGAAAACATCAGATTAGGTAAGCTCGATGCCACCGCCGAAGATGTCATAAATGCTGCTAAATCCGCTTACTGTCACGACTTCATCTCTGAACTTCCACAAGGTTACAACACCGAGATCGGCGAGCGCGGGGTGCGACTATCCGGCGGTCAGCAACAACGCGTGGCCATCGCCCGAGCGATTTTGAAAAACGCGCCAATCCTGATTCTGGACGAAGCGACCAGTGCGCTGGACAACGAATCGGAAGCGATAGTTCAGGAAGCACTCAACAATTTGATGAAGGGACGCACCGTAATTGTCATCGCGCACAGACTCTCCACCGTTCGCCACGCAGATGAGATTCTCGTACTCGATAAGGGCGAAATCATTGAGCAAGGCAGCCATGAAGAGCTCGTGAAAAGCGATCAAACATACGCTCGCCTCTTGCAAGCGCAGTTTGAACGTCCCGGCGTGTCCGGCTAGTCGCCCCTCAGAACGACGATCTGCTCGAAATTAATGGCGCGCCTGGTCCTGTTTTTAGCGATCAAGTCTCGAGACATGGGCAGTTCGGCATACGAGAAAACGATGAGTACCCGCTAGAATTTCGCTTTCGTCATCCAATCGGATGTGATTAATACGAAATATAAGAAATCTATCATTCGCAAACTCTTTACATCATCTCCCCAGTGACGACAATAAATAACAGAGGTACCGAGTCCTCACGCCGAAGCCTTGAAGGTGCACAGAATGTCCAAACGCAGGAAGACGACCCAATCTAACGCAATACCGGGTCAACAGACAAAGACCAGACTTTCAAAAGCCCTGGGGGCGGCCGGCTTGACCAGACCGAACTCCGAGACGCCTGCGCCAACCTACTTTGACTTTGCACCGGATGCCGAGCAGCCGATAGCAATGACTCAGGCACAAGCAGCGAAGACGGTTGAAATCGAATCGGTCCCTACACAACAACCAGAGTTGGCTAAGACAGTTGAGATCGAGAGACTTGCGCCGCAAGAAATTTCACCTCAAAGCGAGGAGTTGCCGGCAAGCACCGGATTGCAGCCCATGACGGCGCCGGAACCGTGGCTTCGCATGTTCAATCATCACAGTGCGCCATCTTTTCCGCAGCTTCCCGGAGCCCAGTTGCCGAACTTTCAGGAGACTTCGCTGTCTTCGCGTCAATCGCCCGGGTTTCAAGCGCCCGGATTTCAACCATCACACACACCGGCATCAGCACGTTTTTCAGCCCCCCTGAGCGAAGGGCGCCTGCCTGAAGAGCATCTCCCGGAAGCGCCACCGCCCGCGGTGATGGATACATTGACCCTCGTGGATTTCAAACCAGGTCCGGTTGATGTAAAAGAAACAGTTGCGACGCCTGAACCCGCAGAAGAACCGGCTTCAGCTCCTCTTCCTCGACGCAAGACACGAATGACCCTCGTTCAGGAATTTGACATCACTAAATTGATAGCTGAAACGGAAACACAATCTCAAAAGGTAATTCCAATTGAAACCGTCGATGATTTCAACGCGGCCATGCATTACTTCACTGGACAGGCAGAAGGTCGTACCTATACAGCTGAGTTAAGATTCCGCGCGTCGTTTACACCTATACAGGACATGAAGGTGACGAGCGAACCGGAGGCGGCAAGCGTCACGGACGACAACGACTGGATTGTCGCGGACAACGTATTCTCGCCGGCAGCGAGTGAAGCACCACGGGTAGCACCACCGGCAAACTCTGGATTCAATATGCTGGATCTGATCGATGAAAGTTATCGTACAATTCCAGCAAATCCGACGTTCTCTCAATCGCGTCAGGGACAGGTCGGACTATCCGTCGACTGGTCGCAGCCGATTGCCAAGCTACCTGCGGTGCAAGAGGGGCTAATGGGCGGAATTTCCGGCAATACCAAAGGCAATGGCGCACAGTACAAGAACCACTGGTCAAAGAGATAACTGGAATCGCTCTATGTCTGGATTTTTAACGTCTGTGTTCTCGCGCGGCGCATGTTCGCTGCTTCTTGCTGTAGGCGTGTCTGTTTCAAACACACTCGTTAATCCGGTAGAAGCACGCGGCAGCGCTGAGAAAAGCGGTAAAACGAACCACAAGGCGAAAGATTCACGTCCGGCCTTTATGATGTTCCAACAGTTCAAGCGTGAATCTGATGGACCAGTCTTATCTCCGCGCAGCGGCAAATTCGACAGTGTCGGAGCCTTCAATCCGACTGTGGTGAAGAAGAAAAACGGACACTTCGTGATGCTTTATCGCGGTCAAGACGACAAAGGCGTTTCCCGAATAGGATATGCGGAAAGTGAAGATGGAATTCATTTCAAACCTCATGAGCAACCGGTTTTAGAGCCCACCCGCGACGATGAGAAGAATGGCATCGAGGATCCTCGCCTGACTCCAAGCCTGAGCGAAAAAGGCGCATGGGATTTGACTGCCACCATATACAATACTGACGCGCAGCTGGCACTGTTTCGTTCCAAAGACTTGAAGAACTGGAAACGCATCACCGTCATGATGCCGGCAAAACGCGGTAATTGGAATGTCAACTGGACAAAGTCGGGAGCGATTGTTCCGATTAAGGTAAAAGGCAAGTTCTGGATGTACTACATGGGCGATGCAAAAAACGTGACAGATCAAACAGGTGTAGCCTGGTCGAAAGACGGCGTCAACTGGCAGGATGCAACTGACGCGCCGGTTCTGCGCCGGCGCGCTGGAAAGTTTGACTCAAAGGTAGTAGAGCCCGGACCTGCACCGATTGTCACCGCTGATGGTATCTTGCTTCTGTACAATGGCGGAGACGATGATCTCACATACCGCACTGGCTGGGCGCTTTTCGATAAGAAAAATCCGGCGAGGCTACTTGCAAGATCAGATACCCCCATATTCGAACCTCAAATGGAATGGGAGAAGAAAACCACATCATCGACGATACATCAGGCACCGAATGTGGTGTTTGTCGAAGGTTTGGTCAAAGATGGCAAGCGGTATCTGGTCTATTACGGAGCGGCTGACTGCCGTGTCGGCGTCGCCTCCTGCGTGCTAGAATCTGTCCCCGGAAATTAGCTTTCACGTCACTTGGAAAGTGGCTTCGAAGGAGAGTCTGACTATGCCGCATACGATTGAATCCGCAAAAACAGGTCGCGCTAACTGCAGAACCTGCAAGACTACGATTGACAAGGGAACGCTGCGTTTCGGGGAAGAAGTTCCCAACGCCTTCTCGCCGGGAGAAATGACCTTTCAGTGGCACCATCTACCCTGCGCAGCGGAGAAGAAGCCATCAGCGCTCAAACAAGCCCTTGAATCGACAGATGTGGAAGTAGCAGACAAGGAAGAGTTGTTAAAAACAATTGCCGTCACCGGCAAGAAAGAAAAACCATCCACATTTCCCTACGCGGAGCATGCGCCGACCGGCCGAGCCTCTTGTATGGCTTGCAGCGAAAAGATCGAAAAGGGCGACTTACGAGTCGCAGTTGAGAAAGAAGTTGAAGCCGGCGGTTTCGCACAACGCGGCGCCGGATATTTGCATCCGGCGTGTGCTCCGGAGCATACTGAAGAAGACGCAGTCGACCTCTTCGAAAAGATCAAAGCAAATACGCTGAATCTCGAAGAGGATGAACTCGCGGCCCTTGAAGAAGAGATGTGTGGCTAAAGTGGAGACTTTAAAACTTCCAGCACATGATTTTCTGGATCAACACAACATCCCGTACGAGATCATGACCTTTCCTGACACGACGGAGAAAGGCGCAGCAGCTGTCGCTTCTGCTCTTGGATTTCGAGAACGCCAGATGGTGAAGACGCTCATTTTTCAAACCGACAAAGGCGAGAAAGCCTTGATAATGGTGGGAGCGGACCAGAACGCGATCTCGGGAAAACTAAAGAAAGCGCTGGGCTCGAGAAATATTTCGATGGCGCCACCAGATGTGGTGAAAGAGACGACCGGGTATGTGGTCGGTTCGATTCCACCATTTCACTGGCAACCAGAAGGTTTTCGAAATTTCCTGGACGAATCGCTGATGCTCGAAGAGAAGCTGGGTGTCGGAGCGGGTGTCTGGGGTAACGAAATCATCATTACACCGGCAAACCTGGTCGCGGCGACCAAAGCCACCGTTCTAAATCTCTGCACTCCCGACTCGCAGTGAAACCTCAGGCTCCATGCCCGCCGTAAAGCTGCTTCAGCCGAGAGAAACAATTAGTTAGCCAGTTTCCAGCACTGCCACTATCGGTAGAGCCGCGTTCACTTCGAGTCGGAGGTTGAACAGCTGAAATAGAAACAGTGTTTTTACCGCGACGCTTACTGGACTTCAAGCCGGACTTCGTAAGCTCGAGAACCTGCTCGAGAGTTTCGACCTCGTAAGGCAGAGTGGCAACGCCCAAACTGGTTGTCGCTTTGATAAGTTGTCCGTTCTTCTGAATCAAAGAATCTGCAACTGAAGAACGAATGCGCTCGGCGATTTGAGCGCCTTGTTCGAGAGAAGTTGAGGGAAGGAAGACGATGAACTCATCGCCGCCGACCCGTCCGACCCAGTCAGAAGCACGCACAGCGTCCTGCAGAATGTTCGAGACGGTCTTCAATACCAGGTCTCCGGCGGCGTGACCATGGGTGTCATTTATTCCTTTAAAGTTATCGAGATCGATAACAATTCCAACGACCTCATCGCCATTGCGTCGCGCAAGGGAAAGCTCACGGATCAGAACGCTTTCCAGACCGCGCCTGTTCAGCAAGCCCGTCAGTGGATCGGTTTTCACAAGCTGCTCCAGTCGCGTGCTCGACTCCTCCAATTTTGAGACCATCGCCTTTAAACGCTGCTCTGTTGTCTTTTGCGTCGTGAGGTCTGTAAATATATGAATGTAGTACTGAACTGAGGCGTCCTCGAACTCGCTAGTCGCGACTGAAACCGGAACTTTCGCGCCGTTTGCGCCGTGAATGTAGCATTCGATCTCAGTACCTGCCTCTATGCTCTGCCCGCCCAGAGTCGGGATCGCGCTGCGAATGTTTCGACCTAAAAAAGTCGACTTATTGCAGCCGAACATATTTTCTGCCGCTCGGTTCGTGAATTCGATAGTACCATCTGCGGTGGTAATGAAAATCGGTCGGGGAGCATTCTCCATAAAATGATTGACCAGCATCGCTGATGCTCCATTCACGGAAGATGATTTGCCACCATTCATTTCCCATTCCGCCATTCTTGTATGCAGTCGCGCTTGAGTCGACCGCGGATTCGGAGACGATTGACCAAAACCAAGCTCTTTCTTGATCTCGAGCCATGCGGGGTTCTGTCCCAGCAGGCTTCTCGCACCGTTATCTGAATGATGTAATTCGGGGCCATTTTGTTGCGACCCGGCGACAATTAAATGTCGAAGTTTGTTAGGAACAAGCAAAACGTCGCCGGACATAGCCAACTTCAACTCGGAGACAATTCGCGGTATCGCGTCTGTTGATGCGTGTTTACAAAGAAAGGCGCTGCAACCTTTCGCAAGAGCTTCCTTGCCGTCCTCAGAGTCGTCAGAATTCGTCAACATAATTATAGGACCGGTAAATCCGACCTGGTTGCGCAACTTATCTAAGATGATCAACCCGATGCGCTCGTCCACATCGTGCTTCTGATTGGCTTCGTACGGCAGCATGACGTCCAGGATGATGGCGTTTATGGACTTCATATTGTCGCCGTCTGAACACCAGCGCTTCGCTTCCAGGTACGACCCACACCGTTTGACGATGTTAATGTCGCCTTCTTCCGTCAAGAAATCGCACAAGCTGTCGCGGAAAAATTCATCGTCATCAATGATTAACACGTTGGTGGCTGGTGCCTTGCGCTTCATCGGAATGACCTTATTGTTTCCAGTAGAAGTTCCAGCGCGCTCGCTGGAGTAGCCATACATCATTGTTAGTAAACCCGTCCGAATATGACCTAACAGAGCCAAAGCTAAGATATCCAGGGTGCCCATAAAAGTCAGTTAGCGTAGATGCAGGCGCATGATGTCGAGCCTGCACATTAAATTGCGCAGGCAAAAATCGGCGAGAAGGCGCGACCATCAGCTTCACGGAGCTTGCGCGCGCGGACGAATCCGCGACGCATTCACCCTTGAGAGCGCTGAGTTGTAGCCTCGAGCAGGCCGGTTTTAAACGGAATGTACGCGCTTTAAACGGGATGTACGCCGTGCTTTTTGTTGACCGGCGTCATTTCTTTCGTCGCATAGGCATTGAAACGATCGATTAGTTCGTTTCGCAGATTATTCGGCGTGACCATTTGATCGACAACCATCTCGGCAGCGAGTTTATAGATATCGACGTCTTCGCGATACTCGTTGCGCTTCTGCTCTACGAATTCGGCGCGTTCCTTGGGATCGCTTATTTCCATAATCTTATTGAAGAAAACAGCATTGACTGCCGCTTCCGGTCCCATTACCGCGATCCACGCCGTCGGTAAAGCCAGACAAACGTCAGGTTCGAACGCCGGTCCGCACATGGCATAGAGACCAGCCCCATAAGCCTTTCTAATGACGACCGAGATTTTGGGAACGCTCGCGGCCGACATCGCGGAAATCATTTTCGCGCCGGCTCGGATGATCCCATCGCGCTCGACCTTGGTTCCAATCATGAAACCAGGAACATCAGCGAGGAACAACAACGGAATATTGAAGGCGTCGCAAAGGTACATGAAACGCGCACCTTTGTCGGCGGAGTCGACGAACAAAACGCCGCCCTTAGCCTTCGGCTGATTGGCTAATATGCCGACCGCGCGTCCGCCAATTCGTGCAAAACCTGTGATCAACTCGGGCGCCCAGAGTTTCTTCATCTCGAAGAACGAGTCCTTATCTATGATGCGGTCGATGACTTGCATCATGTCGAAAGGAACGTTTTCCTTCTCGGGAATTACTTGCTCCATTGTTTTCTCGAATTCTTTTGCATCGAGCGGCGGCTGCACATCAACTGGAGCATGGCAGTTCGACGGCATGAAGCTCAAGTATTTCTTGCAGAGTTCAATCGCTTCTTCTTCGCTTTGAACCAAAACATCACCGACTCCACTGACCGAGCAGTGCATGCGCGCGCCACCCATTTCTTCAAGCGAAACTTTCTCGCCAATGACCATTTCAGCCATGCGTGGCGAACCCAGATACATTGATGCGCGACCTTCGTTCATAATGACGATGTCGCAGAATGCCGGAATGTAAGCGCCGCCTGCAGCGGACGGTCCGAACAAGAGACAGATCTGGGGAATGTATCCGCTCAATTCGACCTGATTGTAGAAAATCTTGCCGGCACCTCTTCTGCCTGGAAACATCTCGACCTGGTCGGTAATGCGTGCTCCGGCCGAATCGACGAGATAAATCAACGGTACTCGAAGTTTTTTGGCGGTTTCCTGAATACGAATGATCTTCTCGACTGTCCTCCAGCCCCAGGAGCCGGCTTTTATGGTTGAGTCGTTCGCCATGAAACAAACGGTTTTGCCTTGAATTTTGCCGACACCACATATGACACCATCGGCAGCCAATCCCTTATCGAGATTATTGGCGAATGCTCCATCTTCTACTTCAAAGCCAGGATCGAGCAACAAGCGAAGACGCTCTCTGGCGAAGAGCTTTTTCTCTTCCTTGAGCTTTTCGTGGTACTTAGGAGCGCCACCAGCCTTGATGCGCTGATGTTCTTTCTCGAGTTTTTCGCTCTTGCTCTCTGTAACCTTCTCGTCCTTCACTTTGACTTCCATCCTGATTTACCTGTAGCAGTTGTTTGGGACTGATCGGCTCGCCGACCTCTATGCTTGGCATCGTCTTCAAACCCCGGAGACAGTCTCAGATGTCAACATCCCAACAGCTCAGGGGCGCGAAGTTGCGCTTTGACGGCGAATCGGCGAGTGAGTTTGTTTGCTCCGCCGAGCCGTCCAGAAAGCATTCTACTAACAAGAAGGCGCAGACCTCGATTTCTACCAATTCATTTCAAAATGCCGAAGCCAGATTTAATCGATATAATGATGGCTTGTGGAATTTGCTTCGGGGAGCAATCGTGACAACCAACAAATCGAGCGGTGAGAGGGACGGAGAACGCTCCGGTTTAAACAATTCGCGCCGCGACTTTTTGAAACATGCCGCGATTTTGCTGGCTGGGCTGAGCACAGCGACCATCGCAGAGTCAGGTTTTCTAAAACCATCCCATGCCAAAAACAGCTACAAGATAGGCGCATTCACGGGCGATGATTTCACCATCGGTCACAAGATTCGAGACGGAAAGCAGCCCAAGCTGCCAGCTTCAGTCACCGAGAAAGTTGACTTCGTTATCGTCGGTGGCGGGCTATCCGGTCTCGCTTCCGCTCACTATCTACAAGACGCCAATTTCATTCTATTGGAACAATACAATGATCTCGGCGGACACGCGCGTGGTGCCAGTCACAACGGCATAGGCTACTCATACGGCGCCGCATATCTCTCTACTCTCGACGGGTCGGTCGGTGAGCTTGTCGATGATTTGGGTTTAAAACCGCTCACGCTCGACGATTCAAAAGATGCATGGTATCGCGATGGTAAATGGCTTCGGGGCACCGCCGGCAGTGACGACATCATCTTCAAGGAATTTAAACGGCTCAAAGAGGAGCACAGAAATTTTTTCGGCAAATGGGATGGTTTGTATCCAAGCCTCACTAACTTTCCAGACTTCCTCAAACTCGATGATATTTTGATGGACGAAGTTTTGAAAGGCTACGATCCAACCTTTACAGCGCTCATCGACAATTTTTTGAAGTCTTCTCTAAATGCAGGCTCGAAGACTGTATCTGCACTCTCAGGATTATCGACACTGGAAGATGTTTTGAACAAAACGTATTTACTTCCGGGAGGCAATCCGGCTCTGACTGCGGAACTCGTGAAACGCCTGGATCGGCCGCATGGAGAGCGGATTAAAGCTGGTGCATTCGTATGGGAAATCAAGCTCAACGATAACGGTGCAACGGTTACATACAGTTTAGCGGATGGGTCCATGCACGTCGCCGAATGCAAGCACGTTATCATCGCAACACCACATATGGTGACAGCTAGAATTGCCAAAAATCTAAGCGATCGAGCAAAGGCGACTATGTTCCGCTTTCGTTATGGTGCGTATCTGGTGGCAAATGTTTTATGTGGGAAACGTTTATTCGATGGTACTTATGACAATTTCCTTCCCCCGTCATTTGAAATTGCAGACATAACTCCGGCAGAGACGCCTTACATGATGAACGGCAGTTATAAGCCGGATATGGGTTCTGTTCTCACTTGCTACACGCCCTATGAGCCGGGTTCGATTGGGCGAACTGTGCTGTACCAGGGCGACAAGAAGAAAATGGCTTCTGACGTATTGACACAGCTGTATAAACTTCTGCCTTCTCTGAAAGGCAACGTTAACGAAGTGGTGTTGACCCGGTGGGGTCACGCAATGGCGGTCACAAAACCGCAATACTATAAATACGTCGGCGAACTCCAGGCTATGGAAACCAGTTCTTTCTCATTCGCTCACTCAAGTGCACATGGGCTACCGAGTGCCGAAGCAGCTATTCAAGGAGCGAAACACGCAGCGGAGAAAGCTCGGAAACTCAAGGTCTCAGTCAAGCCTATTTATTCGATCTCAGTTTTGGCTCTGATAATAGCGGTATTGAATTTGATGGCACCTGCCTCAGCTGCTGAAACAGGCAAACCGCACCACTCGCTTCCCTCATCACCGAAACCAAATACCTTGATCTGGTCTGTCAGTAATCGGCGGCTAGCCATTCCGGTTTTCGGAGCAGAAGGTATCGCTGCCGTTGCAAACGTCGGCTCTGGAGAACAGGTTAAAGGGACTTACCTGACAATGGTTCACGGCATCGGTCCTGGTCACGATTGCGGGCTGGTGGCTGGCGATATGTTGTTGATGGTGGACAAAAAGGTGACTGAAACTCCTGAGCTTACAACTCAACTAGTCACCGAATACAGTGGCATGAGAACGACTATTCGATATGCCAGGAAGAAGGGAAATGTTCTGGAAGTCAAAGATACCGAGGCGTACTGGACAATCCCCAAAGCTGACAGTTCAACCATGCCTTCAGCCGGTTTTGACTCGACCCAAACCGTAGGAGCCGTCTCACATGCGCTGGCTGACGAGGTCTCAACTGAAGACCTCGCAGACTATATGATCGAGATCATAAATAACGACCGAGCCATGAATGGCAATCTGCCAAAACTTTATAAGAGCGAAACACTTTCGGCAATGGCAACGAAATACGCTGAGGAGATGGTAAAGCGTAAGTTCTTCAGTCACACCGATCCGGACGGTCATGACATGACGACACGCGGCGCCGCAAATGGTATCACCGGACATCTGGCTGAGAACATTTCCGTGGTCAGAAACAAGGTCGTCGACGCGCGCGAATTAGTAAAACGCTGCCAGAAAACCATGATGAACGAACCGCCCAATGTGCCAGGCAATCACCGCGCCAATATTCTCGATAAAGAGCAGAAGAGCGTAGGCGTGGGTGTTGCAGTTCTTCCAGAAGGCGGCGTCATCACCGTTCAAGAATTCTCTCACGATGAGTTGCCATAGCCCAGGAGTTCCATGCCACGAGTATTTATCATAGCCAACGGTCAAGCGGACTTTCCATTTTCTTTTCCCAGTCTTATTTCCAGTAATGACATTGTTATTTGTGCCGACGGCGGTAGCAATCACGCTGCCGAGTTGGGGGTGAAACCCGCTATCGTCATAGGCGATATGGACTCTGTCGCGCCAGACTTGCTCTTGCAGTATCAGCAGGGAGGTGTGGACATACGCAGGTTCCCGAAGGATAAAGACGCAAGCGATCTGGAGTTATGCCTGGAAGCTGCGGTCGGTTTCAACCCGACGGAGATTACATGTATCTGCGTGCTCGGCAACCGCGAGGACCACGCGCTGACCAACACATTTCTCCTGGCTCGCTACGCCAGTCGAAATAACAAGGTGACGATGCTGGGCTCGAATTGGCAGGCACAATTTATCACGAAACAACACCCTAGAGAATTCACCGGAACCCCCGGCGACATAGTGTCACTCATGCCCATGACCGCCACCGTCACTGGTGTCACCATCGAAGGCGTAAAGTGGCCGCTAAATAACGCCGAGCTGGCATGGGGAAGTTCGCACACCGTCAGCAACGAATTCGCCCAAACCCACGTCTCCATCAAAATCACCACCGGCCTCATCCTCGCCATGCATTATCAGTAAAATTCTCACTACTATATACCTTCGTACTGAAGAGAGTCCAAGAGTCGTTGTGCCGTCTCAGTTTCGAGCACTCCTCCTTAATTCCCATCTGCCCAATATCCCCCTTTGTCTACGTGAGAGCGCCGATTTTGAGCAATTGCGTCATAGCCAGATAGACACGCGAGGGTCCAGAAACCTCACTACTATATGGTCTCGTCACACCAAGCGTCTCAAAACTCTTATGCATCCAGGATTTCGAGCCTTTCCTCCCGATTCCCATCTGCCCAATATCCTCGTCTGTCTACGTGAGAGCGCCGATTTTGAGCAATTGCGTCATAGCCAGATAGACACGCGAGGGTCAGCCTGGCAGTATGAATTCCAGCGTTGCTTTCCTCATAAGGTTTTCGAGACGCCCGGAGGAACGAAATTCTATAGTAGGAAGTTTGTAAATCCTTCAGTGGAAGTTTCGCGCTTCCATGTCCGGCTGCCCCTTGATGCGCGGCAACGGCTCACAGTGTGAAGCAATAATATTGGCGACACCAAACTCAAGTTGCAGTCGCCCCTCCACACAAAGGAAAGACGGTCCTCGCAAAACGCGCCTGTATTGCTCGAAAACTTGCGGTCGAATAATAACATTTGCAAGACCGGTTTCGTCTTCCAGCGTCAAAAAAACAAATCCCTTTGCCGTCTCCGGTCGCTGCCTGCAAATAACAGCACCAGCAACTTTGATGATACTGCCATCCTCAGCTTTGGTGATACCAAGACAGGAATGAATTTTGTTCTCGTCAGCCCATCTTCGATAGAACTCCATAGGATGAGCCGACGTAGACAAACCCGTCATTCGATAATCGTCACCAATCATCTCCAGCTTGCTGAGCCGTGGAAGCGTGATTTCTTTGCGTTCGAAGGCCTCTCGTTTTTCCTCCGGCAAATTCTCCATCAACGCGTCCAACAGTGGCGTCGGTCGCGCCCGACCGAGCCGCCCGAGTATCTCCCAGAGCGCTTCACGGCGTCCTGGATAAAGCGTTTCGAACGCACCTGCCTTAGCAAGAATTTTCAAATCCGCAGGTGCCAGACCACTCCGCTCAACTACATCTTCAAGCGACGTAAAATTGCCGCCTCTATTCCAGGACTTTTCCAAAATTTCCTTCGACTTCCTTCCCAATCCGTCGATAAAACGCAAACCTATGCGCAATGCCGGTTTCGTCATACTCCGGGCACGCTTACCTTTAACTATATTTGATACCGCCTGTGGTTCACCGGAAGGCACCACATCGATTACATCATCTTCGACTTCGAGAGTGCAGTTCCAACTACTCTTAGCAAGATCGATCGGACGGACCTCTACACCATGCCGCAAAGCATCACGAATCAAAGTTCCCGGACTGTAAAACCCCATCGGCTGCGCGTTTAAAATTGCACAATAGAACTCCGGAGCATAATACAATTTCAGATGCGCCGAAGCATAAACCAAAAGCGAAAACGACGCCGCGTGACTTTCTGGAAAGCCATAATTCGCAAACGCCTTCAACTGGTGAATTATGGTGGCAATCGCTTCCTCTGAAAAATTATTCTTGCGCATGCCGGCACCAAGATCATCACACAAAGCCAACATTCGCTCCATAGAGCGTTTATGACTCATCACTCGCCGCAACTGGTCAGCCTGAGAAGGAGAAAATCCGGCTGCCACCACAGCTAGTTTCATTCCCTGTTCTTGAAAAAGTGGAACTCCAAGTGTTCGCGACAAAATCGGCTCCAATGAGGGATGCAAATACACGACTGGCTCCTCACCACGCCGCCTGCGTAGATACGGATGAATAATGTTTCCTTGAATCGGACCGGGTCGCACGATCGCAATTGAAACCACAATGTCGTAAAAACATTTCGGCTTCAATCTCGGCAAGATATTCATTTGAGCACGCGACTCAACTTGAAATAAACCAATCGTGTCGGCATTCTGCAACATTTGATAAACAGCCGGATCGTGCATATCAAGCGCACCAAGATCAATGTTGACGCCGCGAAACTGCTCGACGAGTTTCAACCCCTCCTGAATCATCATCAACATGCCGAGCCCAAGCAAATCAATTTTGATCATTCCAACAAGATCGATGTCATCTTTGTCCCATTGAATAACCGTACGCGCATGCATTGAAGCAGGCTCAATCGGAACTAGCTCACCAAGCGGTCTTCCGGAGAGCACAAAACCACCGACGTGAATCGAACGGTGACGCGGCAATTGATGCAACCCAGAAACAATCTTTAGCAATAAACCAACTCGCCTGTCATTACGATCCAAACCGATGCGTTGCAATCCACCGTCGAGTAAACGTTGAACCGCACCAAGAGCTTCAGTATGCTCCCCCTCGGATGACAGTCGATCTGCCTGTTCTTGCGAAAAACCTAATACGCGAGCCGCGTCGCGCACCGCGGATTTACCGCGATAAGTAATAATCTCGCAAACCATCGCAGCATGCTCGCGACCATACTTTTCATAGACGTATTGCAAAACTGTCTCGCGCTCTTGATGCGCGATATCAAGGTCTATATCAGGAGGTTCATTGCGTCCCTCCGAAAGAAACCGCTCGAATAAAAGCTCCATGCCTATCGGATCAACCGCTGTAATCATCAAGCAATAGCAAACAGCAGAGTTTGCTGCCGACCCTCGGCCTTGCACCGCGATACCACGAGAGCGTGCGAAACGCACAATGTCCCACATTATAAGGAAGTATGGTCCCAGGTCTAGACCAGTAATCATGCTCAATTCATGATCTATTTGTTTGATGTGTTTATCCGTCAAATCCGGATAACGAATGCGCGCCCCCTCCCAGACAAGTTTTTCTAGCAGCGCATTGTGATTGAGCGAATCGGGTTTCGCCTCGCTGGAACCAAGCCCCACAAGCTCCGGCGGCAATTGAAACACAGGCAATGGTGTGCGAAGAGAACCGAGTCTGAATTTGCAACGCTCCGCCACAATCAGTGAATTTCGAACTCCCGTCAAATTATGTCGCCACAAATGAGCCATCTCATCCGGCGACTTCATATACCAGCTTGCGTTCGGTCGCAAACGTCGCCCTGCCTCGGCGAGCGTCACCTCATGCCGAAGACAGGTCAACACATCATGCACAATTCGTTTTTCCGGACGCGAATAATGCACGTTATTAGTCGCAACCCAGGGAATCTCACACTCATCGGCCAGCTCAAGAAGCTGTTTTGCAAGTATTTGCTCTTGCGTGATGTAGTGATCCCACATCTCTATGTAGAAACGATCTCCAAAAACTTCCTTAAACTCGCGCGCACAAGCACGCGCACTTTCAACATCGCCTTTGGTAAGAGCTGACGGAATCCGTCCATGCGGACAACCTGACAGGACCACAAGTCCATCGCTACTTGCATACAAATCAGCACTCTGAACTCGCGGAGATCCACGCACGCAAGCAGAACGCGCCTTCGTAATTAAGCGACAAATGTTTTTGTAGCCAGTCTCATCCGCAGCCAGCAAGATTACATGCGAGTGATCATCCAGCGTGAGTTCCGCGCCAATTATGGCATTCAACTCTAGCTCTCTCGCCGCAGTAGCGAAACGAACGATTCCTCCCATATCGTCGTGATCGGTCAATGCCAGCGCTGCGAGGCCAATCTCCTTAGCCCTAACGGCGAGTTCCTCAGGATTGCTCGCGCCATCTAAAAGAGAAAAAGCAGAATGACAATGCAGCTCAGCGTATTCGTATCGCAAGACGCAAAAGGTTCAAAAGGTTTATCAGGTGGATTTGAAAAAAAATACGCACTCTCCCCCACGCACACTCGCACGAGTGAACGGGGGAAGTAGTACTTCCTCGCCGCCCCTTTTCCTCAGGCTCAGCATCAGAATCGGCGCGACTTGAAGATAGTATTCAAACATTACCATACAAATGTATGCACGTCAATAATCACCAAATGCCCTGGATCACATTAAAGTCACGCAGCCACATTTATATGGAAGGCGATGGAGAGGCAAATTACTGAATTTCGTAATTTCCCCACTTGTCATAGGGTTGTTCCTGACGTAAAAATAAGGCACTTGCTCGCAATATCAAAACCTCGACCCCCATGCAAAAGGCACCCTAGCCAAGTTGCACAAAAGCGCGCGCGTTCCCATCACGCCGTCGTCGTAGGAGTTACTATAATGACCGAAAAATTAGACGCCCAACGGGTTGCAGACGATGCCGCTACGGCATTGCAAACCACCGATGATGCCACTTCAAGGACGATGCTCCAGCACGTAAATGAAGACCTGCGCGCACTCTCGGAACCCGAAAGAAATTACGTCGCAAACGACCTGGCGCTGAAAGGTTTACTGCCGGATCTGGCTATTGAAACTGGTCTCGTAAGCGAAGACAAATTTGCAACCAAAGAAGACCTGGCACGAGTTGCAGCCGATGAAGGCAACTCGACAGTCAACGGCATGGCAGCAAAATTTCTGACCGACAACTTCTCGGCCCTCGGCGGCGGTCCCCGCACCGACACGAATGCAGACTACGTCAAAGGCTTCGATATGCGCTACGATCTTGCGCTCGAAACCGCGAACGTAAAACGTGAATTTGGCGGATTGCTGGATCTGTACAAAAAGCAAAATCCGAACGACGCTGACATCCAGGCAAGAGACGGTCTGCAAGCAAATGATATTGATGCACTTTTGAGTAAACCGGAGGCGCTCTCGCCAGCACAATCCGATGCGCTCAAAACAATGAAAAACAACTTCGACTATATGAAGACTCCCCGCGGTGTCTGGACACTGACCGACTGGACGACTCCAAGGGTCAACGAAGAAAGCATCGGTGATTTCGTTAATACGGCAGTGCCTCTAGGCATGGCTGAACAACTCAAAATTGCCGAAGCCGAGAAATCAAAACAAGCAGGTTTAGAAGAAGGCGCTCGTCAAGCCCAACAAGAAAGACAAACGCCACCTGAAAGCAAGCCAGCAGAGGAAACGCCTGCGACTCCTGACGCACCTCCTGCGACTCCTGACGCACCTCCTGCGACTCCTGACGCACCGCCTACGACTCCGGATGCACCTCCTGCGACTCCGGATGCACCTCCTGCGACTCCGGACGCACCACCTGCGACTCCTGACGCACCACCTGCGACTCCAGACGCACCACCTGCGACTCCAGACGCACCACCTGCGACTCCTGACGCACCTCCTGCAACTCCTGACGCACCTCCTGCGACTCCTGACGCACCACCTGCGACTCCGGACGCACCTCCCGCGTCACCGGACGCATCGCCCGTCTCACCAGACGCACCACCTGCAACACCAGATCAACCCGCACCGCCCGCAACACCAGACGCACCTCCGGCTCTACCGGAAGCACCCACGCCTGATGCGCCCCCCGCATCGCCGGAGGCACCGGGAGATCAAACCACACCACCGGAAAATATGGAACGAGATAAAGTTACCGACAAAGAATACACAGTCGTCGCTGGAGACAACCTGTGGAAGATCGCCCGCGCGCACCTGACCGAATTGGAAGGCAAACGCCCCAATAATGCTGACGTCCTCAAACTCGTCAACGAAATCGTTGCGCGCAACAACATCAAAAATCCGAACTTGATCTATCCGGATCAAAAGTTCATCATCCCTGGTCCGGCGGCGGCTAATCCCGAAGCGTCACCAACACCGGTTCCAGCCCCCTCGGCACCGCCGGAGTCGTAAAAATTCCGGTTCCCACCGCATTAAATCTCTTTGGGAAGCAGCCGTTCAACACAGTTCCGACTGCACGTAAAACGCTCATTCGCGTAGCAACCCAAACCAAGCCGAAATCGCCTCGAAGAAATTCGGGGCGTTTTTGGCAAAACCTCGTTAACTCACAAGCAAGCAAAGTCTTTAGAAGCCCAGGAGCTTAATTTCGTCTCACCAAAGGCAGCTAGTCCTGGGATACAACCCCAGCAAGCAATCAACAGTCGAATAGCGCATTAATCACGGATGCGGGAAATACCGCCAAGAGACTTGCCAGCCATCCGAAAGTTTGGTGCCGGCAAGAGCGGTTAGTCCTGATGTGGACAGAAAAGCCCCAAGACTAGCCGAATGTTAGACCTCATAACTGTTCCAACTTAAATGTATATCGAATTCCGCTACCACCGGAAGTGATTTCGCTTCGAATAACTTTGTTACGTTTTCCGAAGCCCACCAATTGTAGTTTTCCGGGTTCGATCCATATAATCGTTCCCAACGTCTTCGGTATCCCAGTTTCTGGACGTAAATTTCAAACCAAATAAGATTGATGGTGGAGGACTCCATGCAACTCAAACGTACTTCGACTCTTTTCTCAATTGCTCTGGCTCTCGTCGCAACAGCAATTTTTGATGCTCCGGCTTCGGCTCAGAAAGCGGCTTCCCCTTCCACAGTGAAGATCGGCTACTTCAACCTCACTATGGTTAAAGCCAAAACCCCGGCAGGCGATGCAGACGCATTGAAGAACCAAGCCGAAGGTCAACTTCGTCGCGATATCGAGACCGGTCAAAAGGCAATCGAAAAAGCACGCGCCGACAAAAAGACCGAAGCTGAAATCAAAGATATCGTCAAACAAGTTCAAACAGAACTGGCTGCCAAACAGCAAGCACTGTTCCAACTCGTTCAATCAGCAACTCTTCAAGACACACAAAGACTGGTTCAAGCAGTCAACGTCGTCGCCAAGAAAAAAGGTCTCGACCTGATCGTTGATGCCAACGCAGTTTACGCTGGTGGCAAAGAAGTTCTCGACAAAGGCATCGACGTCACCAACGACGTAATCGAAGCAGTCAACCCGATGGCAGCAATCGACCGCGCCGCAGAATCGAAGAAAGAAGCTTCCGAGTAGTCGTTCTTCAACTCAGCTGAATAGGTTATCGAAAGGGCCGGTTTTACCGGTCCTTTCATTTTTGTCGTTGTGCTACCTTATATAGACAGAAACAGCGAGGCGCGAATGACCAGTCCATACGAAGAAGATACGATTCTCAAGGTCGGCGACCCTGCACCACAATTTTCGCTGGAATCATATCCCGCGGGTCAGGTGAGTCTGAAAGACTTTTTTGGGAAACAGAATGTGATCCTCGCGTTCTACCCCAAAGACAATACGCCAGGATGTACAAAGGAAATGTGCACCTTCAGCGAGCGCCGTCAGGAATTCGCAAGTGCTAATACTGTTATTCTTGGTGTCTCCACGGACGATACCACTAGTCACAAAGACTTCGCTACTCAATACGGTTTGCTAAATCAATTGCTGTCCGACACCTCCCGCGAAACCGGCATGGCTTATGGCGCGGTGCGAGGCGATCGCGTTATGGCAGATCGGGTTCTTTTCGTCATCGACAAGAAAGGTATGATTCGGCACGTTCATTCCGGACAGCCTGATTTCGATGAGCTGTTGGAAATTGTCACAGCATTGGAAAAACTGCAAGCGGATAGTTAGCGTTCTTGAGTAACTCTGACCTCGAATTTGAGAACTATGAAATCGTCTCCAAGCTTGGAGAGGGTGGATTCAGCAACGTCTACCTGGCGATCCAAAAAACATTGGATCGAAGAGTTGTTCTGAAGGTTTTAAAAACAAACTCAATAAACAACCGCGCGATCGTTAGATTCCAAAACGAAGCCAAAGCACTTAGCAAACTCAACCATCCCAATATCGCCTCGGTCTATGATTTTGGGCAGTCGTCAAAGGGAGATCTCTATCTCACCATCGAGTTTGTCGACGGCGACGATTTATCCACCCTGATTCAACAGCAAGAATTCATCGAAGTCGATGATGCGATCGACATCATAATTCAGCTATGTAAAGCCCTCGATCATGCTCACCAACTCGGAATTATCCATCGTGACATCAAGCCGGCCAACGTAGTAATAACCCACTCGAGCACACCCGAAGGTGAGGCTGACATCAGCCGGCTGCACGCGAAACTGCTGGACTTCGGAATATCGAAATTGACCGAGGACGCCACCGAATTTAGTGCCGTTACGGTCGGCTCGAATCTGCTCGGTTCACCGCTGTTCATGAGCCCCGAGCAGTGTGAAGGAAAACCGATTTCGAAGTTCAGCGACCACTATTCACTTGGATGTGTTTTCTACAATATGCTCTGCGGGCAGCCTCCGTTTTTAGGCGAAACAGCGCTGTTGACCATGATGATGCATCAAAACGAACAAGCCGAACCATTATCGAAAGTATCATCGCAGGATCTTCCCGACGGGATTGAAAAGATAGTCAACAAATTGATGTCTAAAAATCCAGGTGAGCGATACGCCTGCCTCTTGCAGGTCATCGAAGAACTTGAAAGTTTACGCACGCCGCCAGTCGAAAGTGAAGATACAGCCGACCCGGAGCCGCCTACTGCGCAGCGCAAATTCAGCAAGGCAATGTTAGTCGGAGTAACATCAGTTCTTCTGTCTGTCAGTGCCGTTGCGCTCTCGTTGTTGTTCTTAAATATGAAAAATGACCTTTCATCTTCTGGCACCGAGTCTGGTGACAAAGCTACTGACTCGCTTTTTCCGCCACTTCCGACGACAGAGGAATCTTTCCAGAGAAAAGCTCAATCTCAGAAGGATTTCGAATATATCAATAAGCTTGCGGGCGACGAAGATATGCCTGAGATAGCTAGAAATCCCAAAATTCAGGTTGTGAACATTCCCAAAACGGGTATCACCGGCAATGCCCTGAGAGCTCTAAAATCTCTGAAATTAATGGTTCTAGATGTTTCTTACTGCAAATACCTGGGATCGTTAGACTTTTTAGAAGATCTTCCCTGGATTCAAATTCTTGATCTACATGATACCGAGATTGGTGACAAAGATTTGGCTTATGTGAGCAAACTCAAGAATCTCAAAGGGTTGAGAATTGATGGCTGTAAGCTCACTAATAGCGGGTTGAGGCAACTTTTGAAGTCAGACTCGCTTGTTAAAGTTATGCTGCCTACCAACGCGGCGGTCGATCTACAAACTATCAAGAAGTTACATGAGGAACTTCCGCAATGCTCATTTCTTCCACGTTATAAGAAGAGCAAGATCGACTTGCGCACCGAGCAGCTCGGCATAAGCGATCCGTACAAATTAGCGATTGAGCTCAACAAAACTCCTCATTTGAGACAAACATCAACTTGCTACCTGAAAAATTTAGCCACCATATGCCAGATCCTCCTCATATCCGGCAAATCGGAAGAGGCAGGGAAGAACATCAAGCGACTCACGACGCTGAGCTTGCAGAGCGGAAATCAGAATGCAATTGCAACGGCGTATCACACTCGTGCCGAGTATGAAGCGAATCATGGAAATTTTGCCGAGGCATACTATCTAAGCGAAAAATCACTTCCATTGTTTCGTGCCACAGTGCAGGTAGGTGATCCGGCGATTGTATCTGTCTATCATGCATTCAACATCCTTTTATCGAGAATTGGCCACAAAGAAAGAGCAGTGACCGTCGCCGAGGAAGGACTTAAATTATTTGAGCAGTATCATGAACCCAATCTTGACCGCTCAGTAAAGCAGCATCCTTCGTCCGCGCCAATGGACGCGGTCGCAATGCGTGAGATGGTCGGTCTCTACTACTTATACGATAAACATAACAGGGCAAAGGCAGCACCGCTGTTTGCAAAAAATATTGAGCTCCTCAACTGGCTGACCCCCAGTGCGAATGTGCTAAAGGCCAGAAATCTTATCGAATTAGCTCATAGCGAGACAAATAAAGACAAACGAATGCGACACTATTTAGAGGGAATGACTATCGTCAAAGATCTGAATTTCCCCGACGAAGATAATGCCATAACGAGCTACTGTGATGCCGCTTTTAGCCTGGCTCAGCTCTATGACGAACAGTCAAATTCAGAGGCGGCAATCATCGAATTGCATCGAGCGCTCGCAGCGTTGCAACGCCAGAAAACTCTCGACACCTCTCGCGACGAGGTCTATCGCAAGGCACTCTTTCAATACCTCTCGAAGGCAGGAAAAACAGCAGAGGCTCACTCTGCCGCGGAAGAATTCGAGCATCGTTATCACAAGAAACCAATTTAGCCGGTGGAGACGTTCTTGTCGCTATCAATACCGGAAGCTCGCTCGTCGCTTCCATTACCAGTGGTATCGCCAACGGTGCATAAAGGCAACGCGGCATTCAACCGGCGCATGGCACGCTCGGAACTACACCCAGCTCCACTGCATGCGTTGAGGAACGCGCATGTTTAGCTCTTCAAGAGCCTCATCAAGACTGATGTCTTTCTTCACGCAAAGTCCCAGCAATTCCACCGCTTGTGTTCGAGGAAGATACCCGAAGCGCATCAGAGTTTGAACCCGAAGGGTTTTGTAGAGGACTTCCTCAGTGAGTAACTTAGAGTCTAGAAGCAGCTTGCCAATTTTGACGGCACTATCGGTATTTGCCATCGCCTGTTCCAATTCCTCGCGTTTGCAAACCTCAGACTCTACGAGCAGGTCTCCCAGCCTCGTGTTTGAATCCGGCTTGTGCAGCAATTGATATTCCGCGATTGTTGCGTACACATCGCTGTTCTCTTTGATTACTCGGCGAAGCGCTTCTGCCGCTTGGAAAGGCTTCAACGTACCCTTATTTATACTGCCCTGCAATGTCTCAGCCGATTCAAGCTGGTCTCGAGTAATAATGCCTCTTTCGACAAGAATCTGGCCAAAGGGCTTTTTCTTGAAAAGCTCTATTTCCAGACACTCAGCCATCTCCTCCATCGTCACGAGGTTGGCCATCTCGAACAGCTCGCCAACGCGAGTAGTCTTAGCGTCAGGGTGAATGAAAAAGCCCAGCTCGAATAAAGCCTGCTCGAAGGAGACTTCGCGTTTTCTCGCATAACGCAGTCCCTGCGCGGCTTTATCCTTATCAAGACCGGTCTCTCTCATCATGTATACAGCACTCAGCGCCGTATACAGCTGTTTGGTAGTCAGTTTGTCATCCGTGAGCAGCCACTGGCCGATCATCATGCCGGCGTCTGTTGAGTGCTTAAGCGCATTGCCCAGGTCTTCCCGACTCAGCATCTTGGCGGACATCAGCAGCTGAGTAAGTTCGTTCGTAGCAGATACGACAATATGAGTCTGCTGGTGCAGCTTTTCAATCGACTTGACTGCGTCTTCAAGAGAAACTTTGTTCTGTATCACCAGGCGAACAGCTCTGATGGCCATATCTAGCGTTATCTTTTTCTCTTCTACTTGCTTGAGCGCCTTTATGGGCGCTTCTAGTTTATCGGCTTCCGTAATTCCAGCGTCTACTAATGCTTCCTGGAGTTCGAGGTCTAGCTCGGCAGCGAGCTTGGTTCCGGCTTCAACTTGCTCGCGAGTTAAGACACCACTGCCCAGGAGTATTGGCACGAGCTGGGAGGACTGAGTATCTTTACTGGATGTGGTCACCTTTGCACCTTGATAAAAAAATGCGTTTTCTCGGTCCATCTCGCCATGGACACTATTCAAATGTTACCCGAAATTTGGGTTTCACATCCTTTGTTTGAACACGATTTTTATCCGGTATATGCAATCGGGCTCGGCTTGGACAGAATTCTGCAAGGGAGCCGAAGCAGCACCGCCGCACTTTATCGGTCCGGTCCTGGTCCCCAAGTCGGTCCGGACCTGGCGCCCGAGTCGATCGAATTCGGGTCTGCCAGTCGATCCAACGTTCGTCAGTGGTAGGGTCTTGGCAGTTGTTATCGCCGCGTCAGTATTAATGTCCGTGTCGGTCTTTGCCGTTTCGCGTCGTGCTCATCTCAGTCATATTCGCCTTCGATAAACCAGGTTTGACACTCGTGGTCGTAAACAAGCAGCATCATCAGCATCAGATCACTGGCTGCCGGCTGAACCAGAGCCGTGTAATACGACTTGCGCACAGGCTCTTCCCACCACAACCCAGAAAGGCATTCCGGGTTGGTGATGCTTTGAATTCTGTACAGCCGCCCCTCATAGGTAAAGGCCTGCGGCTTTGTCTTGTGAACCTCCATAAAAACGGCGATCGGACTCGGGTGCCTTTTCAGAACCAATCCGGAAACTAGCCCGGCGGTGCCTGTTTTCTCTTTGACGTAGTCAACGGCAATCGCGAGCCGCTTCCTTTCGGAAGAGACCACCGACAACTCCCTTTTGCCGGAATTCCTTTTGCCTTTTGACGACCGCGTTTGCGTCTCCGTCTGCTTGCGCGACGAGATGGCTGGTTGCCATTCTCCGGCTCGGTCGGGTGTGTATTGATCAACGGGTACGGGCTTGACGAGAACATTGTCACCTCCATATCGAGTGTTTAACTTTTGAACAAGCAGCAAAAATGATTCTGAGAAAACGCCGTTCTCTTCGCTTGGAATAATGCCGCTGGCATCGTTAGACAGCACCGGCATTTGCTTGAATACTTCAATCGAAGTCCTGGAGACAATCAGGCGGAGACTGGTAAACTCCTTTTCAAGCCGTTTGTTCTCAATTGATAATCGCAATACTTCCAGTAAAAATTTGCTCTGGCTCGAAGGACGAATTAATCGAACGGTTCGCTCATCAAACAAATCCTCATCCGAATAAAAACAGACTACAATTTCCTCCGCACATAACCCCTTTTCTATCAATAATTGGGTGAGCCGATCGAGCATTGACTTAATCACAAAAAGCGTGTCGTTGAGAGCTTCTATGGGACCACCCATATCAACGTAACACTGAAACTCGGTTTCAATTTTCGGCAAAGAGGGCTGACGTGCGTCAATACCAGAAGCCAGGCTGTAGGCAAGCAATCCTTCTGATTCAAATCGCGATGCCACCTCATCAACGGGCAATGCGGTCAACTGACCCATTCGTTCGATTCCTAGCCCATAGAAGATCTCTCTGAGCTCACTTTTGATTGGCAGAAAATCAATTGAAAGCGTTGACAGAAACTGCCGATCCTTGCCATGCTCCACTATGTGCCAGCGACATTTTTTATTTTGCGCCGCCACAATTGCAGCAAAAGCACTGTCAGCCATTCCGATACTACATTCGGTGTATCCTTTCCGACTTACAAATTTCAAAACGTCTCTTGCGAAATAATTTTCACCTCCTAGAAGTGAGAGTCCATCGGCATCTATCAGGAAAGTTCCGACCTGACATGCCGACACTCGCGGAGAACAAGCCACCAATTCAGCAAGCATTTCCTTCTGCGCTTTTATATAAATGTGTTCGTCGTAATCCCTCCAAATTAGTTCAGAACAAACAGCTCTTGCTTCAGAGAGTCTCATGCCGACTCTGACGTATTTCCGCTCAGCCTCAGCCGAACAAAGTAAAACCCTTGATCGTCCGCCGATTAAAACAAATGGCTTTCCCTTAAGCTCAGGCTCATGCTTTTGCTGTACGACGATCTGGAATCTGGGGATGCGTAAACAAGCGATTCGGGACATGAGTATTCAACCTGGTTTCCATATTCTGTGTCATACCATCACGAGAAATAAATCCTTGAATGGCAGGTGTAATCATGGCAATGCCATTCATACCGTTTTCATAACTAATCGGAGCCGTCCATTTGAATTGCATACTGGTATGAGTACCCCAGCCACTACCTGTGGTGCCATTCAAATTGGCTCTAAAATGCTGATCCCTCAAAATAATCAATGCAGACTTTGAACGTTCCAGAGCTCTTTTCAAGCGCGCAAAGGTTCTATCCGAAAGAGATATCGATGCGCCCATATCAAATACAATGGCATCAAAAACGGCGCTTCGAATCAATTGTTCTACCACCCAACAGGCTTCCAGACGGATGTCCTTTTTTCGGGCAACGTTGTTTTCAGCTTCATCCGAATTGTCCTGCTGAGCGAGATTTTCACTGACTCTCACCGCAAAGAATTCACCGTTAGTGTGGCTCTTTCGTTGCATCATATTCAGTGGCACAGGTCCACACAAACCTTCGCGCACGAAAGCCCAATCCCCAGCAACCAAGCGGCTGAAAGTGTCTACATATGCTACATTCAACCCGCTTGCGCACCAGTAAGTTACTGCCCCTCTAAGCAGCGTAGACTTGCCGGAAGAAGAAATTCCCGTCCATTCACTGATTTGTCGTCTGGCAAACCCGGAAGCGATACCAGCATCGATATCACGAATCCCGGTACGCAGGATTTTGTCACCATCTGCCCCGGTGAGCCATTTCCCGGGAAACAGCTGCTCGAGTTGTTGTTTTAAGACGGCTACATTTGCATTCATGCGCATCACCACTTCTGCCTGACAAGAAGTCAGCCAGTCCAAAGCCACCACCAACTAAGCAAGCACACAGACTTACAACGACGTTTTGGCGCCGCCTCCACGGCGTTAGAACCTCGAAGCAATTCCAACGACTTCTTCCGTCGCCTACAAGCAATTAGTAGACAGCAAACCGCGCAAGAAACGCGAGACTTTCACCCCGCCTTCCACACACAGCCTCCGCCTGAGCAAATCTCTCAGCCGCAGCAGCTGCTACTAACCCCTACTTTTACAACCAGTAAAACCATTCTACCCATACATCCGTATGGCGTCAAGTAAAAATCCGCCTATCGGCAAAGCCATCCCCGCCCCCAGCGCCCGCATAACCCTCAAAATCCCCACCACGTGGGAAAAACCGCCCCCCGCGGTCACAAATAAGTCACGCAACATCCATAAACTCAATTCATAAGGCTGAACAAGCCTTCGAGAAATCGATGAGTCTCTGACTGGCGTTGACGGGACAACTATCGACCCCATCACCAAAAACGGTGTATGGGGTTTCTCATAAATATAGATAAGGGATTAACCAACCTGATCAGAGGGGCACATTTTCCTAAGAGCATAGGTTGGCATGAAGAGAACCACTTGAGTTCAAGCACTCCGAGCGAGAAACCCAAAAGGTCAGTTGAGGATAAGCGTGCCGCAGGATTTTTCCTGTCGGTATTCGATCGCTCGACTACCAGGATCGCGCTACTTCTCATCCCTTCTCTGGTTATTTCACTTCTGCTCGCTCAAGCTTTCAATCCCGTCTTGATTCCGCTGACGGCAGAGCCACTAGCCAGGCAAATCGCCCAGGAAATCGAACCAGGCGCCATCAGCGAATTCGAGATCATGCAAGTGATCCGTCGATACAACCTGGCCTGGTGTTATCTCTCAGACAGAGACAATCTCAAAGCAGTCGGCGTCACCGCGACTTTCGCGCCCAAGACACGAAGAGGAATTCCGTCGACATCAAAAGAGATCGAAATTCGAGACGAGCGTTATTACGAGGCCGTCGTGCCCTTCCAAAACAACATGAATCTGCACGTCGGTCTCCCATTGAATCGGCATCTGCCAAAACTCACTGGCTCCGACGCACTTACTTCGATACTCTACACGCCGATTCATCTTGGAGCCGTGCTGTGCGTTCTAGGTCTGGTCTGGCTCACCATGCTTATCTTGCTTGAATCAATCATTGGAATCTCAGTTCGAATACTGGGCGGAACGATAGACAACCTCACGGCTCTGGTCGCAGACCCTTTCACGAAACAACAGATCGCGGACATAACAAAATTGAGCTGGTGCCCGTCCGATTTCAGAGCGGTAGGTAGAAGCCTGGATCTGCTTATGAACCGGGTTTCGGAATACAAAGACCAGCTACGCGAACGCTCCACCGAAGAAGGGTTAGATACGCTGAAATGGAAAGGGCAAAAACGCCCGATGTTTCAAGTCACCGAGTCTCGCGAGAAGCAACAAAGTTCCGCAGATTACGCAGTCGAAAGCGGCGTGTTTGCCGTGAAATTTGACAAAGAGCTCCGGTCCGCTGAATCGTCCTACGAATTTGCCGTCAAAGTGCTCGACGGAATCCACGACCTCTACACTGACACAATCGATGCAGCCGCGTTTATCAAAGTGGAGAAGAACCAGCAGATCACAGTCGAATCCTGTCTGCAACTCGATGATGACTCACTTGCGCTGCTCGAGAAAATCGATCATCGCGAATTCATCGACGAACGCAATATGTCAAAACGCAGTATCGATGTCGGTCCCATGCTGATCAAGAAATTCGGATTCGAAGCAATCGCCACCAAAGATTCCTTCGGCAGAATTCTGTACTTCCCTTTCTGTTATGAAGGAAAACCGCTCGCGCTTCTCGCAGGTTTCATCAAGCAGGGACACAACCCCAACCCGGAGCGCATCAAAGCGCTGGAAAGGTTTCGAGACAAGGCGCTGGATCTGTATCACGAACACAGATTGCGCGAAGAACGCGACGACGATCGATGGACGGATCCAGCGACCGGAATGGGCAATAAAACTTACTTTCAAGAGCTCATGCCCAAGGTCGTTGAGCGCATGAAAGCGAAGGGATCACCGGGTCATTTCTCAATTTTGATGATCCAGCCGGACTTCACGACTCCGCGCTTAGCCCGTTTCCCAGCCGAGATGCACGATCGGTGGTTCGTAGAAATCGGCAAACTCATTAACGGCGTTCTTCCGATAAGCAAAAAAACAATTCCCGAAAAAGGCGCTACAAATTACATGATTCGCTATCAAGAACACGTAATGGCAGTCGTTCTCGAAGGAATTAAAGGAAAGGACGCGGTCAACGTCGCCGAAGGAATCAGAAACTCGGTGATAAGCAAATCCCAGTGGTCTGGCGGAGCCACAGACCTTTCGTTGTCTGTCGGCGTAGCGACCTTTCCCAGAGACAGCGAGAGCGCCGAAGAAATAATCGCCAAAGCAGCAACCACTCTTGCATACGTGAAGGAAAAACTTGGAGGCAACGCCGTCTGCGATTCGCAGAAAGTTCCCGAAGACTTCAAGCCCCGCGAGGCAACCGAGATCCAGGGCACTCTGGGCGTACTGGATAATGTTGGATTGCTCCAGTCAATTTCATCAAGTGAAAAGAGCGGCGTGCTGATAGTGGTAAACGACATCGGTCAGAAGTTCGTTATCAGCTGGCATGAAGGTGCACCGGTCAACGCATCGCTAGGCGATCTAATCAGCCTCGATGCGGTTATAGAATTTATCACAACGTTTAAGAACGGCAGCTACAACTTCCAAACACGCAGTATCGCCCCTGGTGACAATCAATCGACCGATCTACGCTCACTCGAGCGTTGCCTCATGGAAGCGGCGCTTTATGAGGACAAAATGATCGCGGCATTACGAGCGATACCATCTCCGGACCGCCTTGTTCGTAGCGTAGATAACCCGGTTGGTTGGCAAAAGGTCTCACAAGACCCGGACATCGTACCGGAAGAAGTGAGCGCCATGCGAGAGCTCTTCGGCATGGCCGACGGGACCAAAACTCTCTCAGCCATCTTCAACAAACTTACTCGCCAATGCACGGCAATGCGATGGCGCGCGGCAGCACTTTTGCTGCAGTACGAACTTCTTCAAATGAAAATTGACTAGCGAAGCAAGCATCTCCGCAAGCCTCTAAAATCTACCGTTTCCGACGCACCGCACTGGATGCGGTGTCACCTTTAAACTCGTCCTTACGGCGCACCGCGCTCTTCGCGGTTGCCTGCGCCTCTATATCGGTCATCTTCACAGACTTCGACACTTTGCAAACTTGCTCGGCGTGGTATTTCAAATGCTCCATCTCGCTGAGTTGTTTTCCGAAGTAGACAGCCGAGTAGAATTTCAGGAAGCTGGACAACGCATCAGGAAGCGCTTCGGGCGCCACCTTCCCAGCGGACTTGCGCTCGTCTATTACACCCTGAACTCGCGCCAGAAATTCCGTCGGCGTCTCCGCAGGCTCGCGCGTCAGCTTCATCGACTTCTTGATCGCTTTGCTTACTTTCTTATAGTGCTTCCACTCAGGTCCACGCCCAGAATTGGCTTTACGCCACTTTCTATACAAGGTCAGTAAAACTCTGAAGGCTATAAAACCGACAACAAGCGCTATCAAAGCCGCGACACAGAAAGTGACCACCTCGCCCCACTTGACGATAAACTGTGACTTCTCCAGACCAAGCTGTTTCTGCACTTCTTGTTGCGTGTACTGAGCCTCGCGCTTCTGCGCAGGCAAGACACCGCCTGGATGGGCGTCGAAAGGTACCCAGCCGAACTGCGGTACAAAGACTTCGGCCCAGACGAGCTGGTGCTTCATTCTAACTTCCTGCTCGCCTGTAACACCGTTGTGTTCACCCGGAGCAAAACCGCTCACAAGTCTCGACGGGATGCCAACGCAACGCGTCAGTACGACGAAGGTGGAAGCGAAATCGTTACTGTTGCCGACGCCTCGGTTGAATAAGAAATCATCGACCAGGTCCTTGGCTTGGCTGTCTACCACTCGATTGCCATCATATTCGAAATTGTCGCGCAGATAATTGCAAATCTGATCAGCCTGGACAAACCAGTTGTAGCGCGGGTCAGAGTTGGTTTCCGCGACCTTGAAAAGCTCATCGGAAGTGCTCTCCGGCAGCTGCAAATACTGAGAGAATCGCTCTCTAATCGCATCGTCCTCGGCCGCGGATAAAGGCATTTCCTGCCTCATTGCGTCGATAGGATAGATAGGTAGCTCGGTTTTGACCTTGATTTCAGCGTTTCGATTGATAGCTTTGGGAGAGGTCATGACCCCATATGGATCGACATCCACCTTCTTTTGATCTTGACCAAGTTTCAATTCCTGGGGTATCCAGCCACCCGGAATCACATGCCCAATCGACTTTGCCTTGACCTTGATCTCCTGAACCAGCTCCACCGTCGGCAGAGCAGATTCCGGTTTTAACGCATCAGCCATGCCGACCTTGAAGATCGGTCGCTCAGTGGATTCGAAGACAAACGGACGAGCAAACTTAGATTCCTTCAGCTGTTCTTGCTTTTCCTCCGAGCTCTCCTCGGTTGCGGCAGCCTTCTGCGGCTCGACCTTCTGAGGCGACTCAGACCTGAGAACCTTGGGTTCCACGGCATTTGTCGGCGTAGCATTAGTGTTACCAAACACAGATGGCTGGCTGCCTTTCACAATCCCTGTCTCAGTCGTGTTACCAAATACGGAAGGTTGACTTCCTCGCACGATTCCCTGTGGCTGCTGATATCGCTGCACCGGCTTCACCACAGGCTTTGGCTGGACCTTCTTCTCTTCTTTTTTGACGACACCATCAACCACGCGAATCTTGTCGACAGGTGCAGCCTTCTTCTTAGGAGGGGTGCGCTTCCACATCGTTCCTGTATAGAAATCGAAGCACTGGCGCCGCAAATAGACAAGACGCCGGGACTTTACAGTGAAAACCATCCGTTCATCGAGCTTTTCCTTATCAGCAACGCGAAGGATGTTGTCACTACCGATGGTGACATCACTTTCTCCACCGCTCTTGCCATCTTTTCCGTCTTTGCCGTCTTCAGCGGGTCCTTTGTTGCCACCCGTTCCGTCCTTACCTTCTTCGCCTTCTCCGCCGCCTTTCTTACCTTTTTTATTCTTCTTGGTTTTGGCTTTTTTCTCGCCACCACCTTCGGTGCCCTTTCCATCTTTTCCGTCGGTGCCGGCAGTACCATCTTTGCCATCAGGATTTACCGGAGTCGGTGGCTCGTCCTTCTGTTTATCTTTGCCTTCAATCTGTGCCTTAGCGGCTTCGGATGCGACAAACGCCTTTGTTTTCGCCTGGCGCTCGGGCGGCTTATCTTTCTTCGGTGGCTCTGTTTTCTTCTTTTTATCATCAGGCGCTACGACCGGATCCGAGTCGGCTTCCGCTTTGTGAGCGTTATCGTCTCCATCCTTTGTCAGCTTCGGCTTGTTTTTGGTTGGCGTCGGAGTAGACTCGGCCTTGTCCCGGGCCTTCGCATCCATTGCCTCTTGCCGCTTTTGAGCCATCTGCTCTTGAACGTCTTTCTCGGCTTTCTCGCGCTCTTTCTTTAGCTCTTCCTCTTTCTTCGCCTTGGCACGCGCTTCTTCGGCGGCCTTCTTCAGCTTCTCCTTCTGCTCTTCCGGAGTTAGCTTCGAGGCGTACTTACCGACCATTGGCAGCTGTTTATTCTCGTGCTTGTTAAACCAGTCGCGACCAGCATGCGCATCCTTTGGTCCTGGCTGCGGCGGCGGAGGCATTGCAGCTTTGTAGAACATATCAGTAAGGTATTCGAGCTTCATCGTCTTACTGTACGCCCAGACTTTGTCTAAAAACTCATCAGCTCTAGGAACATAGATAAACATAGCCAGCGCGATCAGCGGCACCACCGTCAACAACGCGATGGTGTTGCCTCTAGGTACGCGTCTGGCCCGTTTCTGGTTCAAAAACAACGGAACTTCCGGCGCGTTGGTGATCCTTCTAGCTAGCCATTCTGTGAGCGTTCGGGAGACGCAATCGAAATACATCATCAGTGCGCCGAGCAGCAAATAGGCGAACACGCAACAACCATAAGGCAATCCTTTTGCCACTGGTGCCGAAAGGCAAATTAACAATAGACCCAGTCCGGTAGCCGTATGCAAGTCGGTTCGAGTTCTCATCGAAAAAGTTACGAACGCAAAAATTCCACACAAGAAGTGGACAAAAGGAGAGACGTAATCGAATTCATCTCGAAGCGGTCCGGTGAACTCGTACATCGTGTTGACACCGACCAGAAGAATACCTACCCACCAGATATATTTGAGCCAGCGGGGGTCTTGCTCACGAAATTTATAGCTGAGGAAACTGCCGGCGACGATTAGCACCAGATAAATCGCCGCCATCCACCAGGCCGTTCGCACGAATAAACTGCTTGCCACCGTGCATAATACCGCCATGGCAAACACGACAGCACGCAACGGAATCGAATCCTCGGGAACCTCATGAACTGACTGGTTTTCGCTCATAGCGCCTCCAGATCCTTCTCCCATTCGATGCGTCCGACGACTTCGCCCTGCGTCGGTCCCATCGCGCGTTTCACATCTTCCTGCGAACGCGTCTTTGTTTTTCTCAGGGATGCCATAGAGAATCCTTCTTTGCCTTGCGAAGCATAAGCGTCTTCGTCAAAGTCCCAACCGAATGGTACCACTATCAATTCTAGCGGACTGCAGATCACATCTCCCTTTTCAGGGTGATACTTCATCACCTGTTCGGCTGACGGAATAAGAGTTACGACGTCTTTCTCTACGACACTGAAATCGAGAAGTGCGTCGGCATCGTCATCAGTTGAGGTTCGAAAATTACCGGAAACCAGCTCTACGCGCGCTAGAATCTCAGAATACAACTGCAGACCGGGGTTGATGTTTTCCGGCAAATCACTCATCAAGGCTTGCATTTCCTTCGACTGAATCGGCGGATTGATTAAAAGCTCAGGGAGCTGCCCTCGGTTGTATCCAAGGTGGCAAAGCGAAATGGCAGTGGACACAGCCAGCTCGAATTGTTCGGCATTCTTGTACGGCAATCGCAAGTTCAACAATAAATCGAAGACCGGAATGGTTTCCTGGTCAAACTCGCGCACAAGCATTTTGCCAAGTCGTGCCGTCGAAGGCCAGTGCACATGTCGCAAACTATCGCCGCTCTTGTACTCTCGAACACTGCGAAAACTGGTGGATTGGTGCGTGATTTTACTGCTATGAGAAGCCATCCCCATGAGAGAACTGACTCCGCGCAGGTGCTCCATAAAGTTACCGGATATCGGATAAAGTCGCGGATATACGGTGATTGAGATGTCCTTTTTGTTGTCCTGTACCTTCATGGTGCGCGACCACCAGACGATTCCGAGCGGAAAGCAGGTGCTGATTTCAACACCTTTCAATAAATAAACACCGCGTTTGAGAAGCGGTGTCGGAAATTCAAACCATTTTTCGTCGTCCAGCGACTCGATCAAAACGGGCTCAGGCGGAAGAATTTTTTCGAAAGTGCGGCCGTCTTTACCACGCCGCGCTACGTCTACGTTTAACCGAAGCCATTTGGCAGGAATCAACCACGAAAACGGTCCGAGAATGTTACGTCGTTTCAGCTTAATAATGACAGTGGTGCCTTCGTAGGAAAGCACCTCTCCTGGCATCGAACACTCGCCTTTCACATCAAGCAAGATGAGAAACGGAATGACCGCGCCCACTACTGCCGCGCACAGAAAGCCGGATGCGAGCAGATACATCCACTCATTTGCAACTACCGCGCCGAATACATAGATTAAAATGGCACAGACGATCATGCCAATGAAACGAGTTTCCATCACCAGTTTCATGCCGAACACGCCAATCGGCAACTGCCAGATCTTCGGTGGCTTGTAGTCCGGATTTACAGGCGGCACAGCAGGAGCCGCCTCCATGGAAGCAAGCGGCTGATCGCCTGGACCTTGCGTTTTTTTCTTGAGTCGGTGCATTCAGTTTCGACCGGCGAGATTGGTTTCAAACAGAACTTCAGGCGGGTACAGGAACGTGCTCCAGAACCTTCTTTATAATGTCAGTGTGACATATCCTGCTGGATTTCACTTTGGGCACGACCCTGTGACCAAACACATACGGCGCTAATGCTTTCACATCCTCTGGCGTGACATATTCGCGCCCCTCTACAAACGCCATCGCCTGGCTGGCCTTCACCAGAAGCTGGCTTCCCCGTGGGCTCACGCCCAGTACGACTGAGGGGTGATTTCTCGTGGCCGTCACAATATTGACGATATACTCGACAATTTTGTCGTGCACAAATATCGCCCGAATAGCGTGTTGCATTTCTTGAATATCTTTGGTCGTGAGCACAGGCTCAACGACGAACGCGCCTTCTTGCAAAGTCTTGCGCACAATTTCCATTTCTTGCTGAGCATCGGGATAACCCAACGACATCGAGATCATGAAACGGTCGAGCTGCGCTTCCGGCAGAGGGAACGTACCGTGGTGCTCAATCGGGTTTTGCGTTGCAATGACGAAAAACAGTTCCGGCAACGGACGAGTAGTACCGTCGGTGGTTACTTGTTTTTCCTCCATCGCTTCCAGCAAACTGGACTGTGTTCGGGGAGTGGCACGATTGATTTCGTCCATCAACAGAATGTTGGTAAAAATTGGTCCGGGCATGAAGTGAAACGTCGATTCACGCTGGTCGAAAATGCTCACCCCTGATATGTCGGAAGGCAACAGGTCCGGAGTCGCTTGAATCCGTTTGAAGTTTGCTTGAATCGATCGAGCTAAACTCTTGGACAGAAGTGTCTTTCCAGTACCGGGCACATCTTCGAGGATGCAATGTCCGCCTGCTAAAACCGCTACAACTGCCAGTTTGCAGGCTCGCACTTGCCCGACCAACGCTCGCCCCATATTCTCGACAAGGTGTTGGGCTTTTGGCGAGAGTTGCATTATCGCCGGGTTTGCTGCGGTCTGATTCTTCACAATTGCCTCCGTTCTACGGCTACACCTGGCTTTTCATACCCAGGGCTGATTGTCGACTAAACATCTTATGGATGTCTACTGACAATTGGTAATGCCAGTGACTTAGAAGCTTATACATCTGCCCAGATAAATTCCAATGGACTATAATCGAATTTTAGAAGTTCGTTGGTTTGGGTGAGGAATATGTCTCAGAACACACGCATGCTACTTATCGCGCTTGTCGTCATGGTCGTCTTCGGCATATTTTTACAGTCGTTAATCGCCAAGTCTCTGCAGGATAGCAGCGGCTCTGACGCTATGAACACCTTGCCGAAATTGCCCTCGTCGACAAACATAGAGCCTCTGCCTGGCATCGAACCGATTCCTGGAGCAGTTCCAAACCTACCGGGAAGTCAGGGTGCCGACACGAAGAACGCTCCTGCCAAGCACAAGTAACCAGCTGGACGACAAACGTTCCTTAGCGATTTGCTGATTGCTGCACCAGAGCAATCAAACGCTCAGGTGTACACAGCCAAACTGCAAAAGTTCTAAACACCATTCTTGCTAATTTATCGGACGGTGGATCGCCTACGCCTTAGGTTCCGCGTGCAATGAGCCCTCGCCTGCAAAACTTTCTCCGCTTGATGAAACCTGGACGGCAATGTCGGGAGAAATTCCGACCGCGACGGCGGGTCCATCCTGTAATTCAGGATTTCGCAAATGCTTGATGAAAACGTTAACCATGCATGCCACCGGCAGCGATACTATGACTCCAAGCATCCCATCTAAGCGTGCGCCAATCATGATGGCTATGAAAATTATGACCGGATGCAAACCGATGACGTTGCCTATGTATTTCGGTCCCACGATATTATCTTTGAGCCATTGGAAGATTCCGAATACCACGAGCACCACGGCGAGTTGCACGATACGGTCAGCATGAATATGCTCGACGCCCGCTACTAGCACAGCGATCACTGTAGGAATAATGCCCACGGTCGGACCAATGACGGGAACGATTTCCCAGACACCGAGTATGATACCAAGCGCAAGAGCATACGGCACTCCCATAAGTGAATAAACCGCAACCATGAATGCGCCGAACAAAAGACCGAGTACAATCTGACCTTTGAAGAAGCTGTGCAAACTTCTGTCCGTATCCTGAAAAAAGGATAGAACGCGTGAGCTGACTGCATCGGGGAATACACCGGCGGTTTCCCTCGACATTCTCGAGCCATCCAGTAAAAAGTAAAAGGCAAGAATCAGTATCGAAAGCCCGTAAAACAGCCACGTTAGAGTGGAGGTCGCCACGGTAGTCAAATGCGTCATGATTAAGCCAGCATCGGGCTTAGGAGCAGTTGCGGCGAGATTTACCAGAATATCCGAGGGTTTCATGTGGATATTTGCGGCGCTCAGCTTCTTCTCCAAAGGCTCCAGATAAACCATGATCGTATTCAAGAAGGCAGGAATTTGATCGAACGTGGACTGCAACAGCTGCGAAATCTGATACACCAATATTGGTATCACTATTATTATGGCGACTGCAATCGTTACGCTACCTAGAGCGTAGACGGTTAAGACGGCAGCAAGTCTGGATTTGATATAGCGCTCAATTAAATCGACCAGACCGACAACTGTGTAGCAAACAAAAATCGCAAGCGACAGAATTCGAAGGATATCCGAAAATGTCTGAAGTACTTGAATGGCTAGAAAGGCTATCAGCAAGCCGAGCGTGATGATCACAAGGCGTCGCTGCAAGATCGCCAGTTTCTGCTGCTCGTTGCTTACACTCAGCTGAGCTCCGGACGGCAACGTCTGAATATCATCTCCTGTCAGGAGGCTCTCGTCAGTCGGCACACCAAAAGCGACTGTGTCAGGCTCACCAGGACGCGGCAATCGCTGCGACTCCTCCCCTTCGGGACGGCGTCTAGCGCTGCCTTCATCTGGTTTTGGGATGGACATGAGAACCGGACTTCCTCCTGGATATCGTCTACTCAATCAAACGAGGTCTTGCAAGCTCAGTAGCTTTGCCCCAAAGATCACCTGCTGTTTAATACTTGCTTCAAATACTCGACTCTCGAAAGCACGGAAGCGTTAACACTACCGCCTGGGGTTAAATCAATAACCTTCTTGTATTCGGAAAGCGCTTCCTCTCGCTTATCCTGTTGCATGTTGATGTCTCCAAGAAGCTGATGATATCTGGCTTCGTTCGGTTTCAACAGCAAAGCCATTTTGACCTGCACTTCAGCCTCCGGAAACATCGACTTCTTGGCCAATACTTCGCTGAGCCTGTAGCGCGACTCCACATCGGAAGCGTCAATATCGATCGCTTTTTGAAAACGCTTCTCAGCATCATCATATTTGCGCAAACCTGACTCGATGATACCAAGATTGAAGTAGTAATCGGCGCGTTCCGGCTTCAGACGCAACGCAGTGAGCGCCTCTCCTTCCGCCTCCTCCAGACGGTTCAAATCTTTCAACACAACGGCGAGATTGTTGTGGTAAGCGCCACCGCCCGGATATAGCTCTATGGCTTTCTTGTAGAGCGCGACTGCTTCATTTAGTTTCCCCTCTGACTGCAACTTGATGGCTTCACTGTTCAATGCACGTGCTCGTTCCTTTGCACCCTCAGTAGCTTTGACAGCCCCTTGCGCCCAAACCGGCTTCAACTGCGCCCCGGCGCAGAGCAAGCAGACAGCAACGGCAAAAACTTCCAAAGCACGCACATAGCGCCTTGCCTTTAGCCAGGAAGCACATACCTCAAGCGGTAATGAAAGATTTAATTGCATCGGATCCGACCCGTGCCCCATCAATTTGTAAACTATCTATTGATTCTCTTACCACATTGTCAGGCGACAGACATCATCATTTGATAAACAGCAAGAGAAGACCGCAAACTCAGTAAAGACAACACTTTCAGGACGACCGATAACTTAAAATCCGGAACAGCCTCTGCCTTCGGCGAAAGCCAGAAACTATCAAGATAAGCCCGTGCCGATAACTTGATTTAAATTGTCCGCGAGCAACTGAAATCAAGTTGTGACTGGCCTGTTACCATGTACGAAGCAGCAGCAAAGAGGGTCAATCAATAGACAGGAAGCAAAGCGGTTGGAGAATAAAACGTTTGTCGTGCCGGCCCGAGATCAACATGCAATCAAATTGGTTTCACCTTAGGCGCATTGCCGCACTTGGTGCAATTCTGTGTGTCACCATATCCGGTACCATCGGAACTAGCATGCCTGTGTCTGCACAAACAGAGTACTGGAATACCAAAAACCGAGCAAAGTCTCAAAATCTCACTTCCACAGCGCTTAACTATCTGAACACTCGATACACGAAAAGCAGCACGAAGAACGCGACAAAGAACCTAAATCAAGCGATTGTGCTATTGAAACAGGCAATCGAGGCTGATGATACGGACCCGCTTCCACACTATCTTCTCGGCTTATGCTTGAACATTCAGGGCAGTTACGAGCAGGCGCTAGACCTGATGCGCAAAGCTTACTCGCTTAACCCGAAAGAACATGAGGTCCTTCTCGCGACAGGCATGACGCAATATCTGAATGGACACTACGACAAAGCCATTACTCTTTGGGAGAAACTGGCGACGGAACAAAAGTCTTTAGTTGGACCCGTTAATGCGTTAATCGGCTTTGGCTACTTGAGACAGGGCGATTTCGAGACAGCAGCACGCAGCTTTTCGACAGCCAAAGCGAACTCACCCGGCTCACAACTGGCCTATCAGGGCATCGCGATACTAAACTACCTGGCAGGCGATTTGACTCAATCAAAACAAGCCGCCGAGCATGCGCTGTCACTCGGTGCATATCCCTGGCTCAATCTACTGTTGGCTCGCATCGACTATCTTGAAGGCAATGATGCATCAGCAGCTAATCGGATAAAAACATTCAAAAAGCAGTCCGGCTCGAAGTACATCCCGCGCACGATGACTGCAATGGGATTCAGCAAACAGCACGATTTCAGACTGGACCCATTCGAGAACGAAATTTACGATTCACCAGGGGCGATACTAGCCAGGTCAATTAACGACAACAAAAAAGAAAGTCGCCGGAAGTCTTATGCCAAACAAGGCAAAGTCGACGAATCAATGAATAAGGCGAAACGTCTGACTTCCATAAATTCTTCTGACTACGTCGCACTGCACGAGACCGGAATGCTCCAGCTCTCATCCGGCGATTACAAAGGCGCGGCAACTACTTTCCAGGATGTTTTGCGACTCTGCCCCAATTGTAGAGTAGATTACATCTACCTTGCTGAGGCATTCTTCAAATCTGGCGACGTCGACAATGCGAAGAAGAGTCTGGACTACTATCAAAAAACCTATCCTCGTCAAAATCTCGCAGCAAATTACAAGAACATCGCCACCGCGACCAGTACCACCCCTCCTCCTTCGACAACTCCTCCGGGACAAAAACCATTACCTGGAGAAGGTCCTCAGACACCACAAGATCAAACGCCTGACTCCGATTTCTAGGGAATATCTTACATGACTGCCGTAACACCAGTGGAAGAATCGACGACCTTCATCTCCGACTTTGGTCCAGTGCCGTCGGACACGCTGGATATGACGAAATCGAAGTACGAAATTCGCATGTACCGGATGTCGACAGAGAGGACGAAGCAACTCGGTGAGGCACTCGGCTTTTCGGCGCAATTCGATTCAGAAGAAGTTTTTGACGCCTTCGCTGATGTCTGGAAGGACGAGGGATACATCACTTTCGAGATGAAATCAAACACTCGTCCGATGACTATCTCCCTGCGATACAAATCCGATCGATGGAGCCCAGTTGAGACACACACGCCCAATAAGCGCGAAACTGAAAGCGAACTGCCGAAAACTCGCGGCGTGAAAACAATTTACCATGCCTTCCTGGACACAACTGTCCTGGACCGATTGGCTGAACTGTTGCGTGTAAAACCAGAGTCGCTGACAAAACTGTTTTACCGGATCAATTTGAAAACAAAAACATATGCGCTGGCAGCAGCCGACGATGCAGTCGAGCACTTCCCGGAAGCGGAATCGTTTAAAACCGCAATAATTCCAAGAAAAGCCATACCGACGGAAACCCAGAGCGACACCACGGATGATACCACAGGGGAATTAAGACACATGAGCGACCAGGACGACGCGAATGATTCCGTTGAGGACTTGAGCCAGAATTCCGAGCCGGCAGCGGAGTTAACGGATGAGCAGACCGCCGGGGATGTCCCGGCGAGCGAACCATCCGCGCAAGATAAATTGCCCGAACAAACATCAGGAGCCACGCACGCAGCGGAAGAAACAACCGAAGAGACGCCAACAGCGGAGAAGCCAGCTGGAGAGAAAGCAGTCGAAACGCCGGTTTCTGAAAAACCAGCTGATGAGAAACCAGTAGAAGCATCGGCAGCAGAAAAACCAGCTGTGGAGAAACCAATCGAGACGAGAGTCGAAAAACCGGGCGCGGAAAAATCGGCTCCGAAGTTCGAGCAATCATCGGCAAAATCATTCGACGCGACACCGTCGGCCAGACCTGAGCGCGCTCCGATGAGGGCAGAACCGGCTCCAAAGCAATCCAGTTCAAGTTCAAGCTCTAGCTCTAGCCAGGCGAAATACCACACCTATTCTCAAAGCGAAGTTGACAATCTCATTCGTAGAAGCGCGGAGAACATCACAAGCAGCGTTACAACGAAGATAAATCAGCAGACTAAAACAGTGGAAAAGAATTTGAAAAATCAAGAATACGCCTTCAATCAAACGTTGGAAAAACTGACCAAGCAGATGGAGCAAGCAAACGCCAAGCTCGATAAAGCGAGCGATGATTTGAATGCTGGCTCGGCAAAACAGATGGAAGAGTTCCGCAGTCAACTGAATAAAGAACTCGACGACTTCAAGAGTAACTTTGACAAAAAAGTAGTTCCCGGTATCAAACTTCTGGATGCTCGCCTGGAGCAGCTTGCCGAAGTGAAGAAACAGAACCAGACTCAAACCATAGGCGGCATGAACCCGGGCGTTCTGGTCGGAGTCGTGGTCGCGATAGTAATTATTGCCGTCGTCAACCTGGTAATCAGTTGGTATGCCTTCGAGCGTATATCGAACCTCGAAAAAAGCCATGCGGAGCTGATGATGAAGTCGGTTCCGAGCGCAACCAGCGACGTTCCGGTTCCCGATCTGATGAAAGATCAGATCGATAAAGAACAGAAATCGGCTCCAACTGTCTCACCATAATAGGTGGCACGAGGTTCAACTGGCAACAGTTTAGACTCCTAAACGGTTTCCAGCCGCGAACGGTTTCAAACAGTCATGATAGTTGTCGAACTCGGCGGCTAAGTCAGTTACGATCCTGCGACGTCAGAGCAAGCGGCTGATGGTTTGCCTTTCTTGAAGCAGTTTCTATAATGCGACTTTTTCCAGACGCCATCCTTTTTCACGAAGATGTCGGTACAACGAGCGACATGCGTCTCCGGATGAGATCCGCCAATAGTTTTGACCGCTTCGAACGTGACCACTGCCTGGTCGCCTGTGACCTGGGCATATGGGTGACTGATCGTGTAAGAAACTATTGGATTGCTCGCGGAGTGCGCGGCATTCCAGCGAGTCTTGATGTGATTCATGATCGCTTCTCTGCCTACGATCAGCTCATTCTTCTTTTCGTCAAACGTCGTGCATCCTTCATCCATGTATTTCGACAACTCATCGAATTTGCCTTCGGAATATAAATGCGACATGTGTTTGAGCGTTTCGATCACCTTCTCGGACTCGGCGCAAGATGCGTGAGGGCTCACACAAGCAACTTTGCCGACCTTCGAGGACGCAACGTGATGCTCATGAACGACTTCGTCCGCTCCCTTCGAGATCACTGGAGTTGATGCTTTTGTGCTGTCTTTACCGACCGAGTCAGCAGCTATAGCTGAAGAAGCGCTAAAGAACAAGGTCACAAGCGCCGAGAGCGCGAGACTTGTCAGGTTTCCAGTAATAAATTTAGCCATTCCAATTCCCTCAAACCCCGGACTCCAGCCAGTCGGTTTAACTCCGCTTGCGTTACGTAGCATGAACGCCAAGGACCAAGCCCAAACTAATAGTAGTTGCGAATGTCATGAATGTCACTCTTTTTTTATCTTTAAAGAGAAAATATGAAACCTAGTTAACTCTTTTCAGAGCATCCTCTACATCACGGATATTCCTGTCTGTGTCTCGCAAATATGAGTTCACTACATCGAGCTGCCTGTTCAACTCGTTGATCTTCTGCGAGATTGCGTCGTATCGCAGCTGAAGGTTTCTGCGCTGATCCAGCAGCGCATCACGGGTTCGGTTCAAATTATTCAGCACTTCCGAGCTATATGCGTGTGCATAACCCATCGTCCATGAAGAGACGACTATAAGCGTCAGAAGCAAGAACCGGAGAGCTTTTTTGGCATCCACGACAAGAATCCTCTGCGTTGTCAACAATCATGATAGTTGCATGCAAGCAACTTGATCAAGTAGTGATGAACAAGTGAAACGGGATCACAACCCGATCTTTATTGAGCAGCCGGTGTCGGTTTGTTGGAAACTTTTTTCGCGCGCAACGAATTCAAAACTAACACTGCGGGAAAGCCGCCTCGCTACTCGGTTAGAATTGAACTCGAAATTCGCAACGCGGGAAATTATCTTTTCCCCAGTCCACCCTTCATATAAATGATCGAGTAAATCACTGATGTCAACTGCTACTTCCGACCAATCGTCAAAACCTGAATTTAGAAACCTGATGGAAAGCGCCGACTCCCAGACTTATATAGATCGAGCAATCGAGCTGGCTATCGCGGAAGACCTGGGCTTGAGAAACGAAGGTGATATAACTTCGAGCGCGATTATGGGTGAAGACTCCGTCGCTTCCGCCGTAGTGCTTCTTAAGGAACCTGGTGTGGTAGCCGGTCTTGATATTTTCACCAGGGTGATGAATCGATATTCGGACGAGATTAAACTTGAGGTTCTGATTGCCGAAGGGTCGTATGTTGATGATGAAAACCTTCCCCGCAAGCCACTTCCTATCATAAGAATCGTTGGACCATCTTCGGCGATTCTGGCTGCAGAACGAGTTGCGTTAAACCTTATCCAGCGCATGTCAGGCGTGGCGACGATGACGAAGAGGTTCGTAGACAAAGCCGCTCCTCACAAAATTGCCATTTTGGACACCAGAAAGACCACGCCGTGCCTGCGTGTTTTCGAAAAGTACGCTGTAGCAAGCGCTGGCGGAACCAACCATCGTATGGGTTTGTTTGACTGCATCCTTATTAAGGAAAACCACATTCGCGTTGCTGGTGGAATTTCAAATGCCATTCAAGCCTGTCGCAAAAAATTTCCGGATAAGCCGGTCGAGGTGGAAGTTACCACTTACGATGAAGTCGAAGAAGCTCTATCAAACAACGCAGAGAAAATTCTCCTTGACAACATGACACCAGAAATGGTGCGCGAATGCGTCTTGAAAGTTCAGGGGCGAAGCAAAATCGAAGTCTCAGGCGGAATCAACCTGTCCAACATCGACAGATATCTGATAGACGGCATTGACTATATATCTATTGGAGCCCTGACCCACTCCGTCAAAGCTATCGATCTAAGTCTGGAAATTTTGGATATTTCGACGGTCGAGAAGTAACACAAACCCGCTATCTGAGCAACTCTTCGCGGTCCTTGTCGTTATTGGGTGTGCGGCTTTTTGCTCAAAAAAGCCCGTGTCCATCAGTGTTGGCAAGAAGCTAAATCTATCTAAGAATGCCATCTGTCAAGCTGTACAAAAGTCGTGAAAGGCACAGCATATCCGGCTTTGAGTCTTTGATGAGAGGATATTCGATCTACGTATCAGGTGTTCTCTTTTAGTACCTGAGCGTATACACTTATATGGTCTTCAGGTTCTCTTTATTTTTCTGTAAATCCCACTTGCGAGCGATTGTTCGTCGTCGGGGTTCGGGTTTGTCCTTCCAAATTTTCGGAGCACGAAAATGAGCGACATCACCAGAGTTTTTATAGTCGAGCAAGACGAGCCAGCGCTCATCATGCTGAATCTTTATCTCGACCAGTTCGACGATATCGAAATCGTAGGCAGCGCCACGGCTCGTCCCGAGCTTGAGCAGCAAATCGGTCGGGCAAAGCCGGACGTTGTAATCTACAACTTACCGTCGTTGTCTGAGACCCTTCCGAGCCTCATAAGTAATCTCAAGTCGAGATCCACCTGTCCGGCTCTTGTGTGCATCAGAGAAGGCAATTTCCTGCCCCTCGAAGGCACATTCAGGCAAACGCCTGAGGCATTGCTTCCGTCGTTTACGACGGTGACCAATTTGGTGGAGACGATTCGCCGTTCCGCCGCCAAGTACAAAGTCTCAGCCCAGGTTTCAGCTCAGCTGCCCCTGTCCAAAGCCGGCTAAAACAACAAGTTATAGGGATCGCCGCCCTGGCTCTTCGGAGTCAGGGCGGTTTTCTTTTGCTCCCAGGATCGGCAAACTTGTGCCGCCGGCAGCAACTGACCAACGCTTTCGCCAAAATGCTAAAACAAAATGCGGTTGGCAAGAGTTAAGCGGCCGGTCGCTACAATGGAATTATTGAACACCAAGCTTGTAGAACTCGCGAGGCGTCAAAGCAACGGACCCGACATCCTAGCAAAGCAATCCCAATTGATTTCCCCTATCGCAGCTCTTTGCCTTTCTCTTTTCGGCCTACTTTGTGGTCTGGTCGTAGCTCGCGTCATGCTCGTTAGGTCTCTGTCCGCGAGTGGAAAACACCTCTCGAAGATGGAGTCTTTTATAGAGGAACTTCCAATTCGAATTTCAGGTATCACGACGAGCAGCGGTTTAAACGCAACTGCAGTTACATCGGCAGCCAATTCAGGTGACGGTGATTTGGAGATTAGCACCGTATATGCTACTACCAGCGACACCACATCAGGATTTATCACTACATCTGGTTCCACCACCACATACGGTTCTACCACCACATCCGGCACCAACACTACATCCGGTTCCACTCTCACTGACGACCAATCAACCTCATCTGGTTTCGCAACCACACCCGGTTCTAATACCACAGGTAGTACCAACAGCAATACCGCTTGTGGTGCTACATCCGGTTCACTGTCAGTTTCCACCAATCAGCAGCCCTTATCAAACCGCCAACCGGCCGGTACTACAAAAGCCGTAGCTCTGTTAACCCAGAGTTCGAGACCGTATTCGCAGACATTGAAACCTGCTGAGATTGCGTTTCTTATCCGAGGCGGTGACATAAATCATACGATTATCGTGCTCACCGTTGACTTGATTCAGCGAGCAATCAAAGCAAATACAACTTCGTTCTCAGAAACTCTCGCCGACTACGAAAAGAGCATGTGGCGCATCGTCACCCGCTCTGTAAAGGACTGGGCATCGCAGAAGGTTCAACAAACGGTCGTGTCAGGCGCGAAGAACCCGGTAGCGGCTGTTCGAAGAATAGTGTTCCTCTACAACTTCATTCGCAATTCGCTGCGTGGTTTGATAGCGGACACTATCGCGGATCCGAGACAATTGAAGAAATACTTTTCACCTACCGGTCTCATCAGAATTTTCATAGACTTCACCAGTCAAGGCTACAAGCAAACTTTCCAGGAAGAGCTACGCAAAAGCCTTTTGCGAAGAGGCCTGCTCGTACCTGAAGGAGCTCGAGAGAGCGTAGGAAAACGTTTCTTTGCGATTGGCGTAGTCGGTTTAATCGCCACATTGATAACAGCGTATTGTTTCCTTCCAAACGGAGCGGTTGCATTCATCACATGGTTCGCGGCTCTAGCCGGCGGTTTCGTGGCGAGGACTTTGCTAGCCCTGAGACATCTGGTGCCTTACTTCGACGAGATCGCCGTCGTGGTCGGCCAGGTACGCAGAAAAAGCTTCCGATTGACTATAGTCAAAATTTTGTTGCGCTCCGTCAGTGCAATTTCGTGGCTCGCACTCGCTCTTTCGCTTGGATTTACGCTGAGCTTCGGGTTTATCTTCATCAAAGCGTTCTCAGCCAGCGCAGGCTGGACTGATTTCGGCGCGCTCGCCGCCATGACGGTAGCTAATTTTGCGATCGCCGATTTTGTTTTCAACGGCGTGAGATTAAACATCGACGAGTGCCCGACCAGAATCGCCGAAAAGCAACTTGAACAGATGCGTAAGGAGCTGGAGCACGTCAGCCCGCTCGAAACCTTTCGCACAATGCTGGCATCGCCGAACTACGACCCGACATTCTCGAAAATCCTTGCCCTGTATGGAATCGAGACTCTATTGATCCTCATCTGACCACGGTCGATCCGCCGACCGTTTAATTATCGGATCTTGATAGAGAAATCTCCATTATTGGGCAGAACTAAGGCATATCTCGTATTTTCAGTGATTTACAATCACTTCTCGGTCAGGTTCGATCCTCCAACTATGGGCAACAAAGGGCTCAAGCACGCATTCCCCGGAATAATCACCGGTGCCTCAACTGGCATTGGTCGGGGGTTGGCTATTAAACTGGCCGCCGACCACAAGGCGCGGCTGGTCATAAATGCGCGCAGCCAGGACAGCCTGGAAGAAACCAAGAAAGTCGTTGAGTCCAACGGAGGTCAGGCATTCGCCGTCGTTGGCGACATCGCCGATCCCGAGGTGCGCCACCGCATGGTCGAGACCTGTCTCAGAGAATTCGGCGGAATCGACCTGCTCGTCAACAATGCCGGTCTCGCGACACCGGGTCTCGTCACGAATCTTTCGACGGATGACTGGCGACAGGTATTCGAAGTCAATTTTTTTGCCTGTCTGGATAGCGTCTACCGGGTCTTGCCGCAGTTTCTGAAACAGGGTTACGGCAAAATCGTAAATATCTCTTCCGTCGCTGGCAAAGTCGCCTTTGCCGGCAGTGTCTGCTACGCATCAAGCAAATTCGCGCTCACGGCAATGTCAAACGGCATGGCCGCAGAGTTTGCGCACAACAACATCGATGTCCTCACCGTTTGCCCCGGTTGGGTTCGCACCGAATTCTTCGAAAAAAATGCAGTCGCCGACGTCAAAAATCCGACTCTAATTGCTCAGCAGAATGACCTGCGCGGCTGGTTGATGAAAAATGTCCTCTCCATCTCGACCGAGCAAGCAGTCGACGATATTGAAGTTGCCTTAAACAAAGGTGGCAGCCATGAGATCATCATGACGGCGCCGGGCAAATTTATAGAAAGGCTCCAGGGCTTGACGCCAAACCTTCTCCACGCCGTCAACCGGCGGTTGCCGCTGGATGCTCTGGACAGCAGTCGAACGGAGAACAGGGTGAAGGAGGGGCCATCAATAAACCAATGAGCTCAGAATTGTCGCCTAAACCTGAATTTGACATGGACGATTTCCTGGAGAAAGTCTCCGGCTATCGCTATGAGCTTCGCAAGGAGCGCCAGGTCAAACAAAAGGTCAAGGCGGCTATGTCCACTCTCGGTGCTGCAATAGTGCATCTCTGCCAGTTAGTTGGCGAACAATTCAAGGACGACGACCCGGCCATCGCCGGTGCGGTTAAACAGCCGCTACTGTCCGCCGACCTCCTCGACGACGCCGTGCTCGTGAAGTCGGGCAAGCGCCATCTAACGTTCATGACCCTATACGGTGTGGGCAATGACCGCGAACTGCCCGGCGGGCGTCAGGAACGCTGCGGCAATATCGGAGCGTACGCCCATCTCAGCGATCAGGAGAAGGCTCCGTTGTCCTCGCGCTTGATGATTTACGGCAACGGCGACATCTCCGATGGCGTTTCGACCTGGAATCTCAGTGAGGGAATTCAAGGTTTCATGCCCTATCTGACGAGAGTCCTGAGCCGATACATTTTTCAAATGGATACGTACTGGGCGAAAACCGACCAGATGCCTGTACCTTTCTCGAAAGCGCATGTCATCGACGGAATGCTTTATATAGACGATCTGCGCCGGCAGGCGATTTCGTTCACTGTCAGCGAGATTCTGGAAGACAAAAAAGACGAGTAAACTGCGCTAGCAACAACTTGCTTCGCCGCGAAGCCGCGGAAAACCAGCGTACCGCACGGTAAACCAGTGTAATCCCCAGTTTGAACATTCCGGCAGTCATGTTGGCTTGAATAGTTTTCGTTATCTATAATGCGAGTAGGTCCACCGCGTTTCGCCAGTGAGAATAAATTTGTTGTGGCAGAACTTGAACTGACAATTCCTCTGAAGAGCAATGTGTGCAAAGTCGGCATGGGCGTCATGGCGATTCTGATGCCGGTATGGGCTATCGGAATCCCGTTTTGCCTGGGGCTTACGACCAGCATGGTCCTTCGCAATCCAAATGTGATGAACCCGCTTGCCGCGATAGTGTTTTTCTCCTTGATGATTCTAATCCCGACTGTGTCTGTCATTCTCGCAGCTATTTTCGAGGACGACGTCTTGCTCGTGAGCAAAGAAGGTATCGCTTTCCCTCTCAGGATGCTGGGTCGGCTCGGTTTCAGACGCGCACGTCACTGGTCCGATCTTCAGGCCGCATCAATTCAACTAACCGAAACATCAGGCAAGGAGCCCAAAGGCAATTTGAGTTTGTTTTTCGGATCAGGCGGCAACGCCACAGTTCAAATCGACAAATTCTCGTCTAACGACCTTGAGCAGCTGCTTCTTGCAATTGAGATCTGGGGATCAAACTGCAAACGCGATCCTGAACTCATCCAATTCCACAATCAGTATCAAAATGAAAACCGCGGCGTAGAGTCGCTCAGCTACACGCAAATGTGGGAGGAAGAACTGAGCCGGCGTTTTGCAAGTACGTCCTTCGTGCCGTTGGAACCTGGACATGTGCTTAAAAACGGTTCGCTCAAAGTTCTCCGTCAACTTGCATTCGGCGGACTCTCCGCCATTTATCTGGCACAAGAAGATAAGAAGGGCGTTGTCGTTTTGAAAGAGGCGGTGATACCGCCAAACTCTGATGAAAGCCAGCGTGCCAAGGCGCTTGAGATGTTCGAACGTGAGGCAAAGTTTCTGGTTAGACTCGACCACGATCAAATAGCGAAGGTTCACGATCACTTTCAAGAGGATGGGCGAAACTACCTGGTCCTCGATTACATACGCGGGCAGGACCTTCGCCAGTTGGTAAAACAAAACGGTGCGCAGCCGGAAGAAAAAGTTGTCGACTGGGGTCATCAAATCTCCGATATTCTCGCGTACCTTCACGATCAAAACCCACCAATCATTCACCGGGATTTGACGCCGGACAACCTCGTTCTCGACAACGAGGGCAGAGTTATGCTGATTGACTTTGGCGCGGCAAATGAATTTGTTGGCACCGCCACTGGTACCTTGGTCGGAAAGCAAGCTTACATCTCACCGGAACAGCTGCGTGGAAAAGCATCGACATCAAGCGACATCTACGCGCTTGGTGGCACATTGCACTTTCTGCTTACTGGAACCGATCCCGAGGCGCTGAGCGCATCGAGGCCGAAGTCGCAGAACGAAAGTGTTTCTAGTGCGGTTGATGATCTGGTTAAGCAGTGTACGGAAATGGAAGAGCACGATCGTTTCCCTCATGCACGAGACATCAAAGCGGTTCTGGCAAAACTGCATGAAGAAAATTTGGCGAAAAAACCGGCTCCGGTAGATGCTGAAGCAGAGCCGGCGGCGAGCACTTGAGGAACTGGCAAAGATGAGTAAAAACGAACTGGTTCAATACCGAGTCAATCAAAACGCTCTCGCCAAGCCGGTCGAAGAGGAACTTCTGATTGCCTATCGTCCGTTTCACAATACTGAGAAATGGATAGAATATCGCTTCAACGAATGGAACACATGGAAAGCCTGGGCTGCTCTGGGTTTCGTCATACTCTTTTTCGTGATGGGTGGTCCGCAATTTGTGATGGACATCCTCCAGGCTCTTACCGGTGGGGCAAGCGCTGGGGGAAGTCTCATCCCTGACAAGCCTATGGATTCAGGCACAATACAGCCTATGTTGGACGGAATGAAAAACAATTTTCAGCCACCTCCGCCGATTATCGAGCCAGGAAGCGGAGCGGCTTCCTTCACGAGCGCAAAAGTCGTCGAGTGGTTTGCAATCGCTATGAGCGTTGGTGGTGTCGGTGCATATGGTTTGATGCAGCGAAAGCCAACTCACCTCTTATTGAACGATCACGGCATAGCCTGGGAGTGGCGCCGCTCCCTGATGAACTTCGGTCACATGGTGCCCTGGTCGGCAATCACACATATCGGCGTGACCTGGCCGGAGAACAGAACATCACCGCAAGACAGCTTGTTAACGTTCTCCACAGCCTCTAACCCGCAAGCTATGCAGATAAAGCTTGGTGGCATTGCAACCACGGAAGAACGCGAACAATTTCTCAAATGTCTTGAAACCTGGGCTCCGGACGTTTCAAAAGACGCCCAGGTCTACGATGTGCTGACGCCTCCGCCAGACCACAGCTATACGGAATTGTGGTTGCAAGCCCTTTCCGCTCCGCCGAAACGCGAGCGTTTGACACCACTGATAGCGGGTGCAGTACTGGGAGAGGGAAACTACACGATCGTCTCTCAACTCGGTGTCGGAGGTCAAGGGACGGCCTATCTTTCGACAATGCCTGATGGAATGGAGGTCGTTTTAAAAGAGTTCATTCTCCCCGTTTATGTTGATATAAACATCAGGCGCCAGGCGTTAGAACGCATGCAAAATGAAGTTCAAATGCTGAAGAAGCTGGACAACGACCGAATCGTGAAGCTGAGAGATTTCTTTATTGAAGATCATCGCGGCTATCTCGTTCTTGAACTTATTGATGGCGATTCTTTGAGAACGATGGTGAATAAAAACGGAAAGCTCGATGAGAAGACCGTCATCGGACTCATGCACCAGATGTGCGATATGCTCGAATATTTGCACAGTCTGTCACCGCCTGTAGTGCATAGAGATTTCACGCCGGATAATTTGATTTTAGGAAGCGATGGTATTTTGAAACTGGTTGACTTCAATGTCGCTCAACAGAAAGATGTCACCGCTACCGGTACCGTGGTAGGTAAGCATGCTTACATCCCGCCAGAGCAGTTTCGCGGAAAACCCAACCACCAGAGCGATATCTACGCGATGGGAGCATCGGTTTACTTCTTGTTGATTGGAGAAGATCCGCAGCCAATTACATCCTCACGTCCCAAAGAAGCTGATGAAAACGTCAGCCATGGTTTAGATCACATTGTCGCTCGTGCCACCGCACTCGATACCGCTTACAGATATCCCTCCGCACAGGATTTACGGGCAGAGCTGGCATATTTAGCGAAGAACGGTCATGTCAGACCGCAATTAGAAACCAAAGAATCAACTGACTCCGCGGAGGCAGGCACAACTGAAGCTGCCGCAGATGTCGCGGTCGCGAACACAGCGGAACCCGACGGGGAAAGCACGGTCGCGAGCACGGCGGAGAACACAGGGGAAAGCGCGGTCGCGAACTCGGTTGAATCCGTAGGCGAAAGCGAAGTTTCCAACACTAGCGCTTAACGGTTCCGATCCTGCAGAAAAGAATTCAGTCCAGAGCGGACTCCTCTTCTTCAAGTATCGAGTCAATTCGACGTCGGATGGCAGCAGCATCAGCGTCGCGATCGGTTTTTCTCAATAAATCGGCATATTGTTCAAGGCATGATAGAACGTTCTGATGTTCCGGTCCCAGAGCCTCTTCGAAAATTTCGACAGCTCGCAAATAGAGCGATTCGGCTCGAACGTATGTTCCATGCTTGTGGTACAGAGAGGCAAGAGAAGCCAGGCTCTCTGCGACTTTCGGATGGTCCGGACTGAGCAATTTCTCTCGAATCCCAAGCACGCGACGCAATAAAGGCTCTGCTTTGTTGTAATCTTTGTCGTCAGTAAATAATTCAGCCATACAGAGAAGTGTATTCGCAACTTCCGGATGCTCACGTCCGTAGTAGCCTTCCTGGGTGTGTAGAACCTGGCGAAATACGTGCTCGGCTTCTTCGGATCTTCCGTGTTCGGCATAGAGCAGAGCAAGATTAAATTGAATCTCGGCGACTTCGAGATGGTCATCGCCTACAAAGCGCTGACGAATCTCGCAGGCGCGCTTATAAAGCAACTCGGCGCGATCCATGCTTCCCAGATATCTGTAAAGGTCAGCCAGATTATTCATCGCGGTCGCAAGTGTCGGGTGCTCGAAACCCAGAGACTTCTCCTGTATAGCCAGAGCCTGACGAAACAGGGGTTCAGCCTCTGCAAGCCGGTGCTGTGCCATGTAGACCATGGCGAGGTGATTCATCGCAGTGCCCACTTCCGGATGATCAACAGCCAGCGCCTTGTTTCGAATATCCAGAGCACGCTTCATGAAGCCCTCAGCCTCTTCGAAGCGGCTTTCGTGATAAAGCAGCAGTCCTATCGAAGTCAGATACTCCGCCAGTTCAGGGTTTTCAGCCCCCAGCGAAGATTCGAGTTGGGGCAACAAAGACAGTAGAGCTTCGATATTTTCGTTCATTACGTGCTGCGTAGCCGGCCTTATTCGAGCTTATCACGTCCAACATTTTATCTGTGCCCAGCTTGACCAACTTTGTATTGCCGGTCCAGAAAACGGTTGCGATTAGAAACAGCGATTAATCAGAAAAGCCGACTGAGTTAGCACTCGTTTGCATAGCAGACTTCATTCGGCGGTGGGCCGATTTGATCATGTCCTCGAGCTTCGAGCCGTCTCGCTCACAATCGGCAACGCCCGCACTGAATGTGGTACTGAAACTAAAAGCGGAACCAGGAAACTCAAAGCGTCGAAAATCTTCCTGCAAAAGCTGAATAGTACATGCCGCCATATCACGATCGCAATTTGCCAGAATTAAAACATATCCGCCGTCGCTCCAGCGACCACGCAAATCTTCCGAGCGGTAGCGCTGCTGAATCAGTTCGCCAAAGCGCTTAGAAGCCTGGCGGGCGGAAAACTGACCTTGCACCAGGCTAAGATGATCGTATTCATCCATTTGAAGAAGCGCCAACGACATCGGCGAACCAATCTCCAGATGGTCCTCCAGTAACAGCTTGGCCTGTGCCATGATTATGTCTCCGTTCATCACGCCGGTCTCAGGGTCGCGCGTACGGGATTGTCGCTTGAGGCTAGATTCGTTGAGCTGATTCATGACTCGGTTGATCAACTCCGGCGCGAGGACGGGCTTAGTCACAAAGTCATTTGCGCCAACAGAGAACGCCGCACTTCTTGATTCCGGGCTCGTCTTCGATGTGAGGAAAACCACCGGTAGCTCCTTCAACTCAGGCTGCTCACGAATCATGCGACAAACCTCAAAACCGGTCAGTCCGGGCATCATCACATCGAGTAAAACAACATCCGGTCTGAATTCAGAAATCTTTTCCAGAGCCAGACTCGGATTCGTACAAGTTTTCGTATCGATTCTCTCACCTTCAAGAACACTGCTGACAAACCGACAGAGCACTTCGTCATCGTCGATAGCAAGAACTCGGGGACGAACAGCGTGAGTCATCATCAATAGCGCATCTATGCCCTCATGCAATCCCTCCGCTTGCACCGGATGCGGTATCACCACCGACGCGCCGACATAAATGCGCTCGACCTCTGTTAGTTCGAAATCTTCAGGAATAAACACACCCAGAGGTAACGCTCGATTGCCCGGCATAAGCCGTATGTCAGCTGCTCGCTGAAAACTCATCTCTTTATTGCTGGTCACTTCCAACAACATCGCATCGACCTTCTGCTTTGCTAAACTTTCCGCAACTCCCTTCGGAGAATCCGCCAGGTCAATCCGCGCGAGTGTCTTAACTTCAGAGTTTTGGCATGCGTTCGCCACATCCGGAGCATTGGAAACTATCAGCACGGTGGACTTAGATTCAGGTTCCTGAATTTCCGTATTTTGATGCGCGGTTGTACTGATCTCTTCATGACCGCGAGCAATCAACCGGATTACTTCTGACCAGTATATTTCCTGATCGGTATCCTCTCGCCCATCCAGATTCTGCATCAGATCTTCAAGTCGTCCAGCAATCTCACTCACACCCATCAAGCCGAGAGAACCAGCAGTTCCTCGAATTCTATGGGCGATATGCGTTGCCTCAACCAGCACATCGAGACGACTTTTATCATTATTATGAATATCCACTAGTTCAGTCAGCGTGCGCCAACTGGCCTCCAGGTCCTTCAAATAATCTAGTCTGGCAATCTCAATGGCTCGCTGAAGATCCATCTTCTTCTTAATTACTGCCAGTTCTTGCACCATCTCTTGAGTGGTGGTGTCGGTCGCATAATATTGATAGGCGTTGCCGTCTCCGAGGCTGACCTGCATGTAGGTCTTCTCATAACCTGGCAACAATGACTCAACCTGCTCGATGAAAGATCCGGGAATGATCGGCTTGCGCACGATTAAACTTACGCGCAAAATGTTTCGCAACTTGTTGAAAGTAAGTGAGTCGCATGGGATTGCAGAACAGAACACGACTGGCGTGTTACGCCCCGAATCTCTGAGTTTCTCGATCCAGGTGATACCGTCCATTTTCGGCAGCCTGTAATCGACTATGATCAGGCAAGGCTCTTCCCTTGAGAATACCTGCATGCCAGCATCCGGTGTGCTGGCCTCGATAACACCATAGCCTCTGGATTCCAAAATCTGCTTGACGAGTTCCCTGAAGCCCGCGTCGTCATCGAGAATCAGTACGTTTCCGCTCGTGGTTTTTGGCATAAATCACTCTCAGCACTTTTTTTTCGGACTAAATATTTTACAGCATGAGAAAGCGCCATTGCCTGCGTGATTAGCTACTCGGCAACCTGTAGAATAAAAAATTACGAAACCCAAGAGAAGAACATCGACGTAAAAACGTCTTTCACTTTTTGCTCAACTTAGAGTGCTAGAAAATCTATTTGTCGCGTTCAGCTACGGTTATGTTCGCCTGCGCAGCAGCCAGTCGTGCAACAGGCACACGGAACGGCGAACAGCTCACATAATTTAAACCAAGTTGATGCGCGAATGCAATCGAACTCGGCTCGCCGCCATGCTCTCCGCAGATTCCTAGCTTCAGGTCCGGTCTGGTTTGCAATCCATATTCAACGGCAATTTTCATCAATTTTCCAACACCATTGACGTCAAGCACTTCAAACGGATTCGACGTCAGGATCTGTTCCTTGTCTGCACCACGAGCGATACCATCGAGATATTTATGCAAGAATTTTCCTTCCGCATCATCACGACTGTATCCAAAAGTCATCTGCGTTAAATCATTGGTTCCGAAACTGAAAAACTCTGCATACTCAGCAATTTCATTGGCAGTCACGCATGCACGAGGAATCTCTATCATCGTGCCAAATTTATATTCAACATTGACGCCCGCTTTATTCATAACAGCCTTGGCTACACTTTCAAGCTGCTCACGAACAACCTTGAGCTCGTTTGCATGTCCGATGAGCGGAATCATAATTTCCGGATAGACTTTGATACCATCGTTCTGAACTTTGATCGCGGCTTCGAAGATGGCACGCACCTGCATCTCGTTGATCTCCGGATACATGAGCCCGAGGCGGCACCCACGCAGTCCCATCATCGGATTCGACTCGTGCAAATCATTGACCGTTTTCAGAACAGCTTCCTTTCTGCGAAGTTCGATGCCGGTTTCACCCTTCGCCTTCATGGTCGCAATCTCTTCGATCAGTCCTTCCGGTTTCGGCAGAAATTCATGGAGCGGAGGATCTAGCAGACGAATCGTGACCGGCAATCCGTCCATGGCCTCGAAGATACCGATGAAGTCTTCTCGTTGCATCGGAAGCAGTTTATCCAGAGCTTCTTTTCGGTCATCGACGCCGCCGGCCATGATCATTTGTTGAACGATTGGCAGACGCTCCTGACTCATGAACATATGCTCCGTCCGGCACAAACCAATGCCCTCCGCGCCAAATTCCCGAGCCAGGCGAGCGTCCTGGGGCGTATCTGCATTTGTTCGAATTTTCAGTCGACGAGTCTCATCGGACCACTGAAGCAGGACTTTGAACTCTTCGGAGAAATCGGGATCTTGAGTTTTGATCTCACCAGTAAAGATTTCACCGGTCGATCCGTCGATTGAGATGGTGTCGAACTTCTTGATTGTGTGAGAACCGGCGATAAACAGTTCCTTACCCAAGTCTATTCTCAGGGCTTCACAGCCGGCAACGCACGGTTTACCCATCCCTCGGGCCACGACGGCAGCGTGGCTGGTCATGCCACCACGACTGGTGATTACCCCCTGGGCAGGAACTATTCCATGGATATCGTCCGGGCATGTTTCAATCCGCACGAGAATGACTTTCTGCCCCTTGCCGGAAAGACTCTCCGCTTCCGACGGGTCAAACGTCACTTTCCCGATAGCCGCACCGGGAGAGGCGTTTAATCCGGTCGCAATCAGCCGACCTTCCTTCTTGGCCTTTTCCTTGTCTTCGGTTTCAAAACTAGGCAGCAACAGTTGATTCAGAGCAGTTGGCTCTATTCTCGCTAGTGCCTCGTCTTTACTCAAAATTCCTTCTCTGCACAAATCGACAGCTACTTTTACAGCAGCCGCAGCGGTTCGTTTGCCGGTTCGAGTTTGCAAAAGGAACAATTTGCCTTTCTCAATCGTGAACTCGATATCTTGCATATCCCGGTAGTGTTTTTCCAAACTGTTCACAGTGCCGAGCAGTTCGTTGAACACATCCGGCATTTCCTTTTCCATCTCGGAAATTTTCTTCGGGGTTCTTACTCCGGCGACTACGTCCTCGCCCTGCGCATTTACAAGATACTCACCGTAGAGGACCTTCTCTCCAGTGCTGGGATTTCGCGTAAAGCAAACTCCGGTTCCCGATCGATCATCGAAATTTCCAAACACCATGGATTGGATATTCACAGCAGTCCCAAGATTGTGATCGATTTTGTTGAGCCGGCGATAGTAGACGGCGCGAGTATTGTTCCAAGATTTAAAAACCGCTTCGACAGCGCCTTGAAGCTGCTCCTTAACTTCTTGAGGAAAGGTCTTCTTCGTCTCAGACTCAACCAATTTCTTGTAATCTGCGATCAGATCTTTGAGCTGTTCGACTGAAAGATCGGAGTCGACTTTGACGTTAGCTTTCTTTTTTGCAGATTCGAGAATTTCTTCGAACTCGTCCTTGTCGATATCGAGCACTACGTTGCTGAACATTTGAATGAAACGGCGATAACTGTCCCACGCAAAACGGGCATTTCCGGTTTGTTTTGCTATAGCCTCAACCGTTTTATCATTGAGACCTAGATTCAAAATCGTGTCCATCATACCCGGCATCGAAAACTTTGCACCGGAGCGAACTGACAACAGAAGCGGTTTCTCAAGGTCGCCAAGTTTGCGGTCGAGCGATTTTTCGACGCTCTCGAGTTCTTTCATAACCTCGTCGAACAAGCCGCTCGGAAACTGACCGCTCTTACTGTACTCGCGGCAACAGGTCGTCAGAATTGTCAGACCCGGCGGCACATTGACACCACTCGAAGTCATTTCCGCAAGACCTGCGCCTTTGCCGCCGAGCAATTCGCGCATCTCATCGCGATTGCCATCGAAAATTTTGTACGCATCTTCGAAAAGAAAAACTCGGCGATTTCCGATTTTGTCTTTGCCTTTACTAGTTTCGGTGGTGCTCAGCATTACTCATCTCCAGTCATAGCGTGTGGATTCAGCGATCTTTCCTCATGTGAAGGTAGATCTCGCTTGAGGTTTCCTCAATAGCTTTAGCGGACACGTCCATGACGTGACAGCCAAGTTCTCTAAAAATTTTTTTGGCGTATTTAATTTCTTGCTGGATGCGTTCTTCGTCAGCGTAATCATTGTCGCCCGGCATGCCCAAGACATGCGCGCGCGTCGCTCGAATTTCTTGCAGCAAGAAAGAATCTAAGTGAAGACCTATAATCTTTTTCGGACTGACTTGAAAAAGGCTCAGAGGAAGGTCAACGCCGTAGACGATTGGAACGTTCGCGGCCTTCAACCCATAATGATGGGCGAGATACATACAGTTCGGCGTCTTGCTCGTTCGTGAGACCCCAATCAAAATCACGTCCGCTTGCAACAAGCCATCAGGGTTTTTACCGTCATCAAATCGAATAGCGAAGTCTACCGCTTCGATTCGCTTGAAATAAGTTTCGTCAAGAAGGTGAAGTCGGCCGGGTTGCGACAATGGTGATTGACTGGTCAACGTCGAAATTCGATTGATCAGTGGTCCGAGGAGATCAACCGTAGGAACATCATGCCTGGCAGCTTCTGCCTCGATCGCTTCTCTGTACTCAGGCAGTACGAGCGTATAAACGATGAGCGCTTTGTCGGAGGCAATCTCTCGCACTAAGGTCTGAATCTGCTCGACATTCTTCACCTGCGGCAATCTGAAGATTGAAGCGCGACCAGGGGGGAACTGAACGAGCGCGGCTCTGGCAACCGAATCCGCTGTTTCACCACTCGAATCCGAAACCGTGAAGATGATCAAATCTCTGCCGTCATCGGGCAGCCGTGCCAGCAATTCGTCTTTACGAGCTTCGTTCACACTCAACCACCGATAGCTGTTCAAAACGCGAACTTCATTTTCCCATCCTTATAAAGAGCGGGAGAAAATAGCTGCTTATTTTTAGTATTTCCTATCGGCAAACGGTTTTCAGGACCCGCTCGGGAGCAGGAGATTAGCCGCAGCTAATTCACAATCGCAATTATTTGTTAACAATTCGAGCCGGGCCAAATTAGGCTTGAACAATCGAGTATATCTAAAAGGATCCTCTAAGCCTGTTAGCGAAGAAGCTCATCACAAGCCACTCTTCCAGGTCCTGAAACCATTTTGAAACCGAAATTCAGTACGGATTCGCTCGTACTATCGCTGTCCATCGGCATCAAACCGCTCCGTTCCAATTTACAAACCCTTGCTCTCTTAAACTGCACTCGCTAATAATCGATTATCTGCTTGGCGATGGTCTAGTCTCCATTTCCAAGTCCGCCGCTGCATTGGAATAGTTTTGACACCTGCCGGAAAGGCGGGTTTTCATCTTTGAATTGTTCCATAGCGTGCACGTTTCCTATGACTAAACGGATGGACTGCTGCTTGTTCAATCGTGACGAACAACTGAATTTCGAAGAGCGCGACGCCTGCGGCGTCGGATTCATCTACCGCCCGGAAACTTCTCGAAGCACCATAGATGATGCCCTGAGCGCGCTGGCACAGATGGAACACCGCGGAGCTACGGGTGCAGATGGTGTCACCGGAGACGGTGCCGGAATTCTTACGACCATTCCAAAGGAGATTTTTCGACGCGAAGGCATTTCGATCGATGCAAAAGACGCACTTGCTGTACTTTTTATTCCGGACAACTTAAGCAAGAGACGCAACAGCGACTTGATCGCGATGCACAGGGAGTATATCGAAAAGTTTCTCAAATCAAAAGGGTTTACCGCACGTATATGGCGCCCGGTGCCCGTGGTCAGAAACACACTTGGTCCCGTAGCCCTCAAGCATGCGCCTTTGATCGAACATCTGATCATTTCATGCGACCGCCACCTGATCGGAAGAGAACTGGATCGCGCCTATGCTGAGTTGCGCGTTTCTCTGAGTCAATTCATGCGATTTGAAATTGGCGAACCGGACTTCTATGTTTCCTCCCTGTGCAGAAAGACGATCGTCTATAAGGCGATGACCACCAGCCAAGGACTTGTTGATTTTTACAGCGACTTGAGAGATCCACTGTTTCAATCTCAATGGGCATTGTTCCATCGTCGATTTAGCACCAACACCGTATCGCGTTGGCCGCTCGCCCAACCGTTTCGTCTACTGGCTCACAACGGTGAAATCAACACTCTAAAAGGAAATCTAAACTGGCTTCATGCAAGGCTAAGTCAGTCGGAACTGGACGTACAGGCGACCTGGGACGATACTCGAAATGAGCTTACGCCCGGCAGCAAGGTTGACTACGCCGGTTCCGATTCCAGCGTTCTCGACTTTTGCGTGGAGGCATTGTTGAAGGAAGGCGACAGTATAGAATCTGCGTTCATGAAGCTCATTCCCGAAGCGCATGAGCACCACTCGCATTTGAACGATCATCCCGAAATACAGCACTTCTACGAGTTCTTTGCACCACACCAGGAACCATGGGACGGTCCCGCTCTTGTTGCATTTTGCGATGCCACCACAATTGGTGCAATTCTGGACCGAAACGGTCTACGACCGGCTCGTTATTCCTTATATTCCGATGGAACCGTATTTCTCGCCTCTGAAGCAGGTCTAAAAATCAGCGCTGACGCAGACGTTGTTAAGCGAGGGCGGCTTGGACCTGGTCAGATGATCTCGGTAGACATCAAAACCGGCAAAGTAAATCATGATGTCGAAGTAAAAACGGAAGTTGCCAGTGAGCAGCCCTTTGGTCAGTGGCTTTTGAAGGAACGTCGCGCACTCAAGAGTGGGGCTTTCAGCAAAGAATGGAGCTACAGTCCGGAAGAACTTTCGTCGCGGCAGGTTGCGGCGGCATACACGCTGGAAGACGTTGAAAGCATCATCACCTTCATGGCGATGAACGACAGTGAGCCTGTTCTTTCCATGGGAGATGACACACCGCTGGCGGTGCTTTCTTCAAGACCGAAAAAGATGGCCGACTTTTTCAGACAGCGCTTCGCGCAGGTAACAAATCCTCCCATTGACCCAATCAGAGAACGTCTGGTGATGTCACTGACGACCTACCTGGGGAAACGAGCATTAAGCCTAAATCCGCACCCGGCACTTGCACGGATGATACTTTTGCCCAGCCCGATTATCAACGATGACGAGCTGAGCTTTATAGAGGGCCTGGCGCACGAATTCAAGACAGCAAGGATATCCACTCTTTTCCACGAGAGCAAGTCTCTTGACGTAGCTATCAAACAACTTTGCAACAACGTGGCCGAATTGGTCAGGAATGACGCAGTCAATATTATTCTGAGTGACCGCGAGATAAATTCCTCTCACCTGGCAATACCTATGCTCGCGGCTGTAGGAGCCGTGCACCATCACCTTATCCGCACGGGCTTGCGACTCAAGTGCTCGTTAGTGGTGGAAACAGCCCAGTGCTGGACGAGTCATCAAACTGCCGCACTGATCGCATATGGTGCCCAGGCGATCTCACCATACCTTGCATTCGAGACGATCCGGCACTGGTATTGGAGCGACAAAGTTAAAGCGCTGGTCAATGACGGGACAAATGAGCAATATAGAGGCTTAACAGTTTATCAATGTCAGTCTAATTTCCGAGCTGTCCTCGAGTCTGGTTTGCTCAAAATCATCTCGAAGATGGGCGTGTCAAAACTAACCAGTTATGTCGGTGCGCAGATTTTTGAATGTCTGGGTTTAAGTCGAGAGGTGGTTGATCTGTGCTTTACCGGCACCAACAGCCCGATTGGCGGTATGACGTTTCAAGATCTGGAACGCGAGATTCGTGCTCATCACACGAAAGGATTTTCGCCGCAACCTGCGCTCATTGATGAAGGTGTGTTTAAAAACAAGCGCGCCGGCGAATATCACCGCAACAATAATGACCTGGTAAAAGCGCTTCACACCGCAGTGGCGTTGCGAAACTCCGATGCCGACGATGGCGTTAGAGGCGCACAGTATAAGGAATACAGCGAACTCGTTTCTCAACAGCCACCGTCGACGTTGAGGGAACTAGTAGAAATCAGGTCTGATAGAGAACCTGTCGATCTGTCTGAGGTCGAATCGGTCGAGTCAATCGTGCAAAAGTTTTGCACAGGCGGAATGTCACTGGGAGCGCTTTCCAAAGAGTCACACGAGACGCTTGCCATTGCGATGAATCGCTTGAACGCTCGATCGAATTCCGGCGAAGGTGGAGAAGATCCAGTTCGCTACAAAAAGATCAATGTCAGCGCTGATGGAACCAGCCCGGATTTCCCAGGTCTGACCGGACTTCGCGAAGGTGATTCCGCCGCGTCGAAGGTTCGGCAAGTTGCGTCCGCCCGCTTTGGTGTAACGCCGGAGTATCTTGCCACAGCCGACCAGCTGGAGATCAAGGTCGCTCAGGGAGCCAAGCCGGGAGAGGGCGGTCAACTTCCCGCGCACAAAGTCTCCGAATACATCGCGAAACTGCGTAGAACTGATAAAGGCATCACACTGATTTCGCCGCCTCCGCATCACGACATATACTCTATTGAAGACTTAGCCCAGCTGATTTTCGACCTGCGCCAAATCAATCAAACTGCCCAGGTGTCGGTCAAACTGGTATCAGAACAGGGAATCGGTCCAATAGCTCTTGGCTGCGCAAAAGCCGGCGCTGACATCGTACACGTCGCAGGGCACGATGGTGGCACCGGTGCTGCACCGGTCGGGTCGATCAAGCATGCAGGTCTTCCATGGGAACTCGGTCTGGCTGAAACAAACCGATTCCTCACTGAAAACCATTTGCGCAATCGCGTCACAGTGCGCGTCGACGGCGGACTGCGGTCTGGAGAAGACGTCGTAAAGGCTGCTGTCATCGGCGCCGATGAGTTTGCTTTCGGCACCGTCGCCCTGATTGCACAAGGTTGCATAATGGCGCGCGTCTGTCACACCAATAACTGTCCGACCGGAATCGCATCGCAGAAAGAAACACTGCGCGAGAAATTTCGCGGCAACCCGGACAGCGTTGTGGAATTCTTCCGCTTTGTCGCCGAGGAAGTTCGCTACCGGCTTGCCAGCCTCGGTTATCGCTCATTGCGCGAACTCAGAGGTCGAACCGATCTGTTTTCGCTGAAGCCTGTCAAACTGGCAAAGTGCTCGCAGCTGGATCTATCCGAGATACTGGAATATCCTGGCGGAAGCGGTGCCGATGAATATGATGAATCGATTGCCATCACATACGGTGAATCGTCGAAGACATCCTCGAAGCGCGGCGCAAACAAGTGCGGACTAAACGAATTACTGACGAACGATCCCGAAATTGTGAGCGCAGTAGAAAATCAGTCCAGCATTATCAAGAGCTATCACATCACCAACGTAGACCGTACAGTTGGAGCCAGCCTCAGCGGTTTAATAGCCACTACCCACGGTGACACAGGATTCACCGGACAAGTGGTGTTGAACTTCAAGGGCGCTGCCGGCCAAAGTTTCGCCGCATTCAACGCGAAGAATGTCCTCATGTACCTCCGAGGCGAAGCGAACGACTACGTTGCTAAGAGCATGTTTGGCGGAGAAGTAGTCGTCAAGCCGGATAGCTCATGCAACGAAGAATCGCCGGTAATCGCAGGCAATACATGTTTATACGGCGCAATCGGAGGAAGATTGTTTATCGCAGGTCAAGCCGGCGAACGATTTGCCGTCCGAAACTCCGGTGCTCAGGCAGTTGTTGAGGGAGTAGGAGATCACGGCTGCGAATACATGACCGGTGGCACTGTGGTCGTTCTAGGTCCTACCGGGCGAAACTTCGGCGCTGGAATGTCGGGAGGCATCGCGATAATCCTCGACGAAGATGGCAGTTTTATCGAGCGTGTCAACAAAGACTGTGAGAAAAAGCTCTACCACTTAACAGCGCAGTGTGAAGCTCTCGCGAAGAGCCTGATCGAAGATCACCTGAGACTTACCGGCAGCCGTAAAGCACAATTCGTTCTCGAACATTGGGAAGATTACAGAAGCAAATTCGTGCAACTGATACCGCCTGCGGAGCGCGAACGCGCCGGCATCTCTAAGGAATCGCATCCTGAAATCGTTGTGGAAAGACGCGACCGTTTTGTCCACAGCGCATAAAACTGTTTTGAGCGCGAAGACCGTGCCGATTTCAAGCCTAAACGCAAAGTTCCAGACTTGGGTTGAACAAGCAAGAGCCGCAATAAACCGGCTTCTGACCGCTCGGTTTATACGGAACATAGGTGAGCGCATAGCACGAGGCGCAGACAACAGCGGATATCGACCCGGCGCCTTTTCGTGAGGTGCTCCTGGATCTCAAAATTACCCGGCAGTTGTGGCAACGGCTCGGCGCGGAATTCACGTTATTGGCTACGAAGTGCTTTTGCTCTGATGCGCTGAACACAAAGTCGCAGCCGCAATCAACGCAGTTCAAATATCTGTCAAACTCGGTTTGGCTAACAAAATCGTCGCCCATCAAATCAGCGTAATTCATAAGTCCTCAATCATGGTGGCTCGGTCATTGTTACTTTCGCTGCACAGAGACTAAGGTCGGGTTAACAGGAGATAAAAACCAGCTTATCGACTGTAAACACTAGTGTTCGCCAAAGGCTCGGAACGTTTCTATATAAACGAATGACACAAAAACGCCGGCAATGCATTAGACTCTTGACTATGAGTTCGAATTCCGCACGGGCGTCACATTTTGACTGATCAACCAGCAGGCTCAAAAAAACCGTCGCCGAACGACTTCAGTGTCGGCGAAGTCGTCTTCGAAAAATATAAGATCGTCAGATTTATCAATTCAGGCGGAAACGGCCGCGTCTATCGCGCCACCGATATCTTCCGAAACGTTGATGTCGCCCTCAAAACCATGCTTTTTGATGAAGCTGACACAAAGGCACTTATCCGTTTCCAGAGCGAGGCAAAGACAGCCTCAAAATTCAAGCATCCTAACATTGCCACCATATACGATTTCGGTTTTTCCGGAAACACTCCGTACCTCTCAATGGAATACATTGAAGGCGAGTCTCTTGCGGAGCGCCTCTCCGGCAACGACACTCTTGACCTGGAAATTTTTTGCGAGATATTTTTTCAGCTATCGGTTGCCATTCAGCACGCGCATAATCACTCGATAGTGCATCGAGATTTGAAGCCCCAGAATGTCATGATCAGTGAATGTGATGGTTTTCTGCAAGTAAAAGTTCTGGACTTCGGCGTAGCAAAAACGCTTGCGGAGAACGACATTGAAACCGCAAAACTTACAACCACAGGCGGTGTGGTTGGAAGCCCCCTGTACATGAGTCCGGAACAAGCTTCCGGAAGAGAATTGACGACTAAGAGCGATCTATATTCACTCGGTGCCATGATGTTCCGAAGCTTGACTGGCAGGTCTCCACTGAGGGCCGCTTCTTCCATCGAAACCATTATGCTTGTCGCGTCGACAAGCCCGCCGAAAATACAGACGATCAAAGAAGACGTTCCGCCTGAAATTGCCAACCTTGTGGATGCATTGCTAGATAGAGATCCCGAAGCGAGACCCGACCTTGCAGACGTAGTGATTCCGACGCTGCAGGCGGCTGCCGATAGCCTTGGAACAAAGCTGGAAACTCCGGAAGAAATTGCTCGCGGAGCTGGCGGCAAAGGTTTTAATCGAAAATATACAGCCCTCATATGCGGTGCGCTTATTCTCTTATTTTTAAGTGCAGGCATAATCGTTTTTTTGCTTTTGAAGAACCCTGAGATGTTCGACACCAAGAGAGAAGAGCCTTTCACTATAAACGATGACGAGACTGTAAGACCTCTCAACGTAATAATTGAACGTTTGCCACCAGTAAAGGAAGGTTCGAACGAAACTCGTTTTCTCAAGTCAGCTGATTTTAAGGCACCGCATAATTACCTGATAAATTGGGAGAACGCAAATGCAGTCGATGAAAGTCTGCTCCTGATTCCTGAGCCTGAAAAGGTAACTGAACTACGATTGAATAAAACAAAAGTCGAGACGCTAAAGGCTCTTCCGCGATTCAAAAATTTAAAAAGACTGTATCTAGGAGAAACAAAAATAGGAGATCAATCGCTCAAAAACATCTCTGACTTACCGCTTGAAACGTTAGACCTCGAAGGCACTAAGGTTTCGGACGCAGGTCTCAAAGAAGTAGCGAAAATCAGGACGCTATCCTATTTAATTTTGTCGACATCGGAAGTGACGGCATCAGGTCTTAAGTACTTAAAACCACTCAACTATCTTCGCAATCTGTACATCGGCGAATTGGTCATTAACTCTGCCGACTTGAGAAGCAACGCGCTAAACTTCGCGCCGAGCTGCTCCGTCTGGTTCAATCACATAAACCAGAATGACATCAACAAACTGCGAGACGAATTTCCCGACCTAAATTTCAACGAAACCTACGGCGTTATAGCGTCGCAGCGCAAGGAGGCTGAGAGTCTGGCTGCAAGGTCGAAGCGCGCGGCTTTGATAGAAGCTGCTGAAAAGTTCAGAGAAATAGTCACCACTCTCGAGAGGATCTACGGCAGTGAATCCCCGCGCCTGCGTCATCCAGTTTTAAGTTTAGCGTCGGTAGAGATGAGACTTGAGAAGCCTAATTCGACACAGATCAAAACTGACTTGCTCAGGTCTATAAGGCTGAGTCAAGCCGCGGCGGACGTCGAATGCGAGCATGATGGACTGCAGTTACTATCAATCGAATATTTGAGGGAATTGGATTGCGACAATGCAAGTTCTACTGTCAATAAATCACTCGACTTAGCTGAAAAGATCGAAGCCAAAAATCCGGAGAGAATTCTCGAGGAATACGAAAAGTGGTCTCGCTCGATTCTGCAGTCAAGCTGTGTCGATCGGGCTCAACAGCTAGCGGACCGCGGTTTGAAATTCGCAATGCGAATGAAAAATCCCAATATGGAAATGCTCGCCGCTCTCTTCCAGGTAAAAGGAAACGTCGCGAAACACACCAAACGGTACGACGATGCGATCGCATTTTTTCGAAAATCCGCGGAAGCAATGGATACGCTTAAACCATTCAACAAGAAGCAATCTATAAATCAAATTTCGAACTACGCATCTCTGGCGGACTGCGAAGGTCTTCGCAACGAAAACGAGAAAGCTTATCGCTACACGAAGAAGGCTAGAGCTCTCTGCCAGACTGGCATCCCAAGCGACACCCAGGTGCTCATTTACACTCAAGCTCTTCATTATGGTGAGTTGATTAACTGCTCGGAAGAGGAACGACTTGCTGTTCAAGAGCGATTGGAGAAGCTGAAGGTTTCCGCTTCCAAAAGGTAGTCTCAAATTTTTCCAAAACCATTGCGAAAGAGCGCAAATCCATAAATATATGTAGGGCAAAGCAAGGGCGATGCAAGATGTAGCCAATCGGCTACACGATTACGCGATGAAACTTTGCCTTTTGAATACATTGCGTTCCACTTGGATATCTGCATGAACAGCGCCTTTCCAAATGTAAGGTAGCGAAAATTTTCCCTAGTTCTAATTAAGAAAACGCCAGCATTTGACACTCGAATTCTACAGCGACGAAACATTCACGCAAGTGTTCCCAGATTGGAGAGGTTTAATAAAACTCGTGTTATCAGACTCGAATCCGGCACCTCGGAACTCTTACAGCTAACTTTCGGGCCTTTTTGGGCGACCCCCTGCGTATCTTCCGTCTTTACTCTGACCGGCCAGTTGCTAAACTTCCTGAACTCGGCGATCACGAGACCATCACAACAGCATGTGTTGTGGGGCGGCTTTGCTGCGCCTTAAAAAATTCGGCTCATCAACCTTGAGCCAAGAAAACCGAGTGTTTTAACTGCCTCCATCGCAGCAAAAGGGCATGGCATCACAATTCCACTGGCATCCCGGAATCCTGGTCAACCGTAAATCCTAACTGGTAAACAGAATGCAATCGATAAGAGTGCAATCCAACAAAACTCAATCGCGTTTCATCAGGAGGTTTGGAGCCTCCTTTTTGGCGTTCTTGATGTTCTACAGCACGACGGCTGCGTGGGCTAACCCAGAAAGTGTGCCAGTTCAACTGAATACCTCAAACGCCAATCAAAATTGGCGGGCGGCGCGCGAGGAATCGCGCGCTTTGCGGCATGAGATGCGCCAGGAAGCGCACATACAACGTATTGAAGATCGTCAGGTGCGAGTTAACCCGGTCGTCACTCCCGGCTTCCAGTCGGGTCTTGCGAACGAAATCCGCAATGCGCTACAAGCTGATCGAGTGCGCGGTCAGGGCGCGCTCGAACGTGGTATCACACGTGGTGAACGTAAAGAGCAAAGACAAAACGCTCAGCACCACGATAGAAACACGGCTGTTCTGTATCCGGGTCAAGTTTCAACGTTCAGAACTGCGAGACCGAATGTCCCGACTGCTTCAACCAGAGGTTCAAATCGCAATACGTATGTTAACGACGCGGGTAATGCAAAGCTGCTCAACAAGGGCGTTTCACTAGACCTCGCTTCGACCGCAAACAACATAACCCTCGGGAAGAATATGCTCGACGGGACGGTCACTATCGACGTGGGCGGCGTCGACAAACAATTCGCAGCGGGCGACAAAGTCACCGCCGCTGAATACGCAGCTATCAATCAGAAAGTCGCAACAGGCTCGCAAGGTTTAACACTTTCGAACAAAGGTGCAGCTACTGGCGGAGCGTTGAATATAAACACAATCAGCGATGACGGAAAAACCATTCGAGCATCAGAACTCGTAGTACCTCAGTCAGTTTCAGTAGTTGGTGACTTCGCAAGAAACGCTGATGGTGTGCGCGTCACAGGCGACCTCAACAATGCCGGTTCACTGTATGCGGTGTCTTCGAACGCCTCAAAAAATACCGCTGTCATCGGAGCGCGTGACATAAACAACGCTCAAGGCGGTTCAATCAGCACGAACGTTCCCACTTCTGTTTCGACGCAGTTCGGCGAAGTTAACTCGACACTAGACCTTTCTCTCAAAGCAAATCGCGATTTAAACAACGAAGGCTCAATCACAAGCTCCGGCAATCTTGAATTGTCTGCCGGAAGAAAGATCGACAACTCGGGCATCGCAGAGGCGAGCGGAAACCTCTCTCTCTCCAGCTCCAACATCAGAAACTCAGGAACTATTAGCTCCATCAATAGAAGCGTTTCGATCACAGCGCTCCCAGACATGAACATCAATGTCGATAATGCTGGCGGCGTTATCAAAGCTCAATCCGGTGACATTAACGTAACTACCGTTTCCGCCGCTAATCCGAAACTCAACACCATGTTAAACGGCGGTGACTGGCACTCAAAGCAGTTAAACGTCTCCTCGTCCGACGGCGCGGTAGATATCAATGCCGGTGACGTGACAGCTAGAGTAAACGTCAAAGCAGGAAGCGCCCATATCTATGCGGATACAAGCGCTCTCGACATCGGAGACTTCGAGGTAAGTGGTGACCCTATCCTAAGCAGCAGCGGCGACGTCAATTTCAGCGGCAACATAGTTACCAACGGCGCGGATCTTGCGATCATCGCCGGCGGCAATGTTAACGCTAACGGTTTCAACACGATTAACACCTCCAGCAGCAGCGCTAGTGGTGGAGGTGATATCACCATCGTCGCGGGAGCGGCATTCACTACTCCTGGGGCGACGCTAAACATCACCGGCGGCACCACCAGTGGTGGTATTCTCAATTTGGACCAACTGTCCACGCTCGATTCACGTGGGACCGGAATCAACACATCCGGAGGAGACATAAACCTGATCGCTTACTCCGGCGACACCAACAATGGCTCGATTTCCCTCGGCAACGTCGGAATACAAGCGGGCGGCACAGGCATTACAGCTAACGGCAACGTACAGATCATCGCTGGAACCGCGACAGGAAGCGCGATCAATGTCGGAGCTGTCACAAGCACTGGTGGCACCGGTGGCGGCGGAGATATCAGTATCTCCACTTCGACACCAGCCATCGTCGGCGGACAAGTTGTAATCGACAATTCGAGCCCGACTACTGGAGGTTCAATTATCTCGGGCTCGTTCACGCCAGGTGCAACGCAAGGCTCGAGCATGTCGATCGGCAGCCTCAACGCCGCAGGAACGGTGTCACTATTAGCTGGAGAGAACTTCAACGTGCCATCTGTGACCGCGGCTAGAACAGTGGTCACATCTTTAGGCAACATTGCTTTCACTTCAACGGTCACATCGCCAGGCGGGATACTGGCAGTCTCAGCAAAAGATATCGTCAACTTAGGCGCCTCGCAGCTACGCGCGGACTCAGCCACCGGTGACGGTGGCAACATCACATTGATCGCTGGTGCTGATTTTACGCGGAACGCAAACAATGTTGCGATTAATGGCGCGTCGTCTTTCGGTGGAGTGATCGGTCTTGATCAATCTAGTCAGATTCAGATATTCCGGACAAGTAGCACCGCGATCGACGGAAGCGCGGGCGATATTAACCTCACGGCCTTTTTCGGTTCCGGCTTCAACGCGGGATTGATCCGCATCGGAAGCGCGGCAGCGATTGAAGCGCAAGGAAATGGTCTGGGCGCCAATGGAACCTTGTCGGTCGTTTCAGGAGCCGATCAAGTCAACGCGATCAACTTCACTGAGTTCAGAGCAGACATGGGTGCCGCTGGCACTGGCGGTGTCACCCTGAGCGCATCCGCTCCGGTTGCGAGTGCGTTGAACCCGGTCACGTTCGCAACCACAACGACTGACTTTGCCGGCATTTCGTCCGCCAACGATTTTCTTGGCGGCAGTCGGACGCCCAACAGCACGATCGGCTTCAATAACATCTATCTTAACAGCGTTCCATTCACGCTACTGGTCGGAGCCGAAACGGGATTTAGTTCGGTCTCTGGAGCCACGTCATTCACGGCAGATTCGCTCAATAATTTGACCCTCGGCGCTGTCAGTGCGAACAATACGCTGCTCACAGCCCTTGGCAATATTCGCCTGAACAGCACGATCACCTCTCCCGGCGGAATTCTAGCAGTTTCGGGACACGACATTTACAACGGAGGCGCATCGCAGCTGCGCACAGATTCCAGCACAGGAGATGGCGGCAATATCACTCTCGTCGCGGGTGCCGATTTCACAACCAACGCAAGCAACATTGCGATCAACGGCGCGTCCGACTCAGGCGGCGTTATCGGGCTGGATCAATTCAGCCAGATTCAAATATTTCGCACCAGCAGTACAGCCACCAATGGTAGTGCGGGCGACGTGAATCTCACTGCGTTCTACGGCGACGGTTTGAATGCCGGATTGATTCGCGTTGGATCAGCCGCGACGATTGAAGCCCAAGGAAACGGACTCGGTTCAAATGGAACACTGTCGATAGTTTCCGAAGCTGATCAAGTCAATGCAATCAACTTCACGGAGTTCAGAGCAAACCTAGGTGCAGCCGGTACCGGAGGAGTTACATTGAGCGCCTCCGCTCCAATTGCTACTTCACTCAACCCCGTTACGTTCTCGACGACCTCGGACTTTGCAGGAATATCATCGGTAAACAACTTCTTTGGCGGCAGTAGGACCAGCAGCAGCACCATCGGCTTCAATTTCGTAACTCTCAACGACGCCCCCTTCACGATGTTGGTTGGTGCGGAAACCGGTTTTGTCGCAGTTACTGGTGCAACACTCTTCAAAGCAGACTCGTTGAATAACCTCAGCATGGGAGCAGTCACCGCGAACAGAACACTTCTCACTGCCCCTGGAAACATTCGACTTAATGGAATCATTACCTCTCCCGGAGGCGTGTTGGCGGTCTCGGGCCGCGATATCTACAATGGGGGTGCAGCCCAGCTCCTCGCTGACTCAAGCACCGCCGATGGCGGCAACATTACTCTCATCGCTGGTGCCGACTTCACGAGCAATGCGACCAATGTAGCAATCAACGGTGCTTCAGCTACCGGTGGTCTTATCGGAATGGACCAGGCCAGCCACCTTCAAGCTTTCAGAACTAGCAGTACTGCTACCGGTGGCAGCGCCGGCAATGTCAATCTTGCCGCTTTCGCTGGACCTGGTGTCAACGCCGGACTAGTCCACATGGGCGGAGCTGCGTTAATTGAGGCTCAGGGAGACGGTTCTGGCTCTAACGGGACCGTGACCATTGTCGGCGGAGCAAATTTTGCCGATGCAATCAATTTCACGGAGGTCAGAACAAACCTGGGAGCAGCAGGCTCGGGTGGCGTCATACTGAGCGCATCAAATCCGGTGGCATCAGCCCTTAATCCGGTGACTTTCTCAACAATGACTGACTTTGCCGGAATGACCTCAGCTAACGATTTCTTAGGCGGCACGAGAACGACAGTTAGCACCATTAACTTCAACGCTATAAACGTCAACAACGTTCCCGTGACGATCTTGACCGGCGCAAATGTCGGACAAGATTCTGCATCTTCCATCACCGGTGCAAGTTTGTACCGTGTTGATTCGCTGGGCAATCTGAGTTTGAACTTTATCACTGCCAACCGAACCCTAGCCACAGCACCCGGACGAATTCGGATGACTAACGCAATCACCTCTCCAGGAGGCATATTTGCGGTAGCCGGTTACGATATTTTCTCAGTTGGCGCACCATCGTTGTTCGCTAACTCGACCACCGGTGATGGCGGCAACATCACACTGATTGCTGGTGCAGATTTCACTGTTGGAGCGAATGATGTCTCAATACTGGGTGCTTCGGCGACTGGTGGCTACGTCGGTCTCGACCAGTCCAGCCAAGTTCAGAACATCACCACTGTAGGTGCTGACGGTTTCGATGCCGGTAATGTCAACCTCGTCGCATTCTCCGGCTCAGCAATGACAAATCCGGGACTTGTGCGCCTGGGCGGCGCGGCTGAGGTCAAAGCGTATGCCACCGGCGGCGGTGCCAATGGCGACGTCACAATCGTCTCGGGATTTCAGGGTCCGATTCCTGACTTCACAAGTACCATAAACGCTAATGTGATAAACGTGAGCGGACCCACTGTGGTCACTAGCGCACCGGGCACTGGGAGTGTGACGCTCAGTAATTCAGCTCCAAACGCATCTGTGTCGAACCCAGTAGTGCTGACAACCAGCCAATCCGGATTCGGCAACATCACCTCCACAAACAATTTCCTCGGTGGTACACGCACCGTTGCTGGCGCTTCAATATATGTCAACGCAATTAAGGCAAACAATTCACCGGTTACATTGCTTGGCGGCAACGGCGCGCCTGGAACGATAGCAAGCGTTAATTTTGGGGATATCAGCTCCGCAAGTCTCCTGCGCATTGACTCTCTGGGAGATGTCGTAACATCGACAGTCAACGCAAATCAAACTTTCGTGACAGCAACAGGCGTGATTCGTGTTCCAACAGTTGTAACGTCACCGGGCGGAATTTTGATGGTAGCTCGTTCAAATGTTTTCTCTGGAGGCGCGCCGCAACTACTCGCTAATGCGGCAAACGGCGACGGAGGAAACATAACGATTATCGCAGGAGCGGATTTCACTGTTGGTGCAAACGACGTGACCATCAGTGGAGGCACATCAACTGGCGGATATGTTGGTTTTGACCAATTTAGCTCAATTCAAGCGATGAGAACAAATGGTGGCGCAGGCAACGGTAACGCAGGCGACATTACGCTTGTGGCTTTCGCTGGAACCGGCGATTTTGCAGGCGTTGTAAGAACCGGCGGAGCCGTAACAATCGAAGCTAAAGGCAATGGCACTGGTTCTAATGGTGACATTAAGGTTATCGCTGGTTCGAGTTTGACAGACGCGATTCAATTGAAGAATGTCGATTTAAACGGAGGCAGCGCCGGAACAGGAAGCATCACTCTCAGTGCATCAACGCCTTTAGCTACAAGTCTTGACCCGGTAAAAGTTGCTACAACGACTGTTGGATTCGCTGAAATTATCACGACAAACGATTTCTTGGGAGGCACACGCACAGGAGCTGCCACGATCGGCGTCGATACTCTCACGCTGAACAAGGCTCCAGTCACCATCCTTACAGGTGCCGACACCTCGTACGGCTTCTTGACCGGGGTGAGTAATCTACGCATCGACTCGCTAGGCACAATAAACGTCAACTCGATAAATTCCGATCAAATTTTCCTGACCGCTCTCGGTAGGGTTCGCGTAAATGGCATACTCAGCTCGCCGGGCGGCATATTAATAGTCTCCGGAAGCGACATATACTCAGGCGGTGCTCCGCAGTTCAACACCAGTTCGGCAACTGGAGACGGCGGAAATATTAGCTTGATAGCGGGCGCGGACTACGTGCTCGGCGCTAACGACATCTCCATTCGTGGCGGCACTGTCGGAGGAGGCTACGTAGGACTCGACCAATTCAGCAGTGTCCAAGTCCTCAGAACAAATGGCGGTGGTCTGTCCGGCACCGCCGGCGACATCAACCTCGTCGCGTTCTCAGGGAATAGCAGTGTCTCGGCGGGTGTAGTCAGGACTGGTACCTCTGCATTCATCGAGGCCCTAGGAAGTGGCACCGGCGCCAACGGTGACGTCACTCTCGTTTCCGGAGCCAACGGTCCTACGGATGACGGTCTACCAACAATTTACATTCGCGGTGTAAACATCAATAGCGGTGCATCCGGCACCGGTAGCGTGATACTGAGCAACTCCACTCCGAACGCTACCATAGCCAACCAAGTCACGCTTTCTACAGTATCCGGCTCGACATTTGGTGGTATCACATCAACAAACAACTTCCTCGGTGGAGCAAGAACAAGCTTTGTCAACTCAGCAGTAAATATCTCAGATACGATTAGCACCAACAATGCCCCTGTCACATTACTTGGCGGACGTAACGTCACATTCGGAACTATCAACGGAGCAAACCTCCTGAGAATCGACTCCCTTGGTACAGTAACAACCAATACCATCAACGCTAATCAGACTTTCATAACTGCACAGGGTAACATTCAGCTAAATAGCGTGACAACTTCCCCTGGTGGCATCATGATGGTAGCCGGAGGAGATATCTCCTCTGGTGGTGCACCTCAATTGAACGCGACTGCGAACGGAGATGCAGGAAACATTAGCCTACTTGCCGGCGCAGCATTTACAGAAGTTGCTGGTGGACTTCGCATTGACGGGGCATCGGCTACGGGTGGAAACTTGAATCTCCACTTTTTCTCCGGAATTCAGGTGTTAACCGCCAATAGTACGGGAGGCGATGGTTCAGCAGGCGACATCAATCTGATTGCATTCTCTAACGGCGGCAACAATGGTTTCGTATTCACGACCGGTGGCGGGTTCTCAATTAACGCTGAGGGCAACGGCACCGGCGCCAACGGCACCGTCACCATCGTGGCAGGCGCGGACCAGAACCAGAACGCCATCGCTATGGCAAATAGTTTCACTCGCAACGGCACCGGCGGTGGTGGCGGTATAACTCTCCGAGCTGCAGCACCTCTCTTCACTGCTCAAACAGCAACGCTATCTGGAACCAGCAACTTTGGTGGAGTTTCAGCAGGTAACTTCACCTCGGGAACTCTCTCTGCGACTGCTGATATCGCCGCTGGCGATCTGGTGACCCGTGATGGAGACATTAGTGTTTCATCACGCAACGTGAACCTGGGAAGCATCATTGCTGACGGTGGCATCGCGCCATCGACTTCCAACGGCGGAACTATCACCATAAACACGAACTCCGCGACCACGCTGAGATCCAATGGTGGCGGAGTAAACAGAATCACTTACTTGAGCGCTAGCGGCGGAGCCGTAAGTGGCGATGCCGGCACCATCTCATTGAGCAACCTCGGCGCGGGCGGAATTGATGTAACGGCAGGAAACATATTCCTGAACACGACCGACGGAAACGGCGGAACTCTCAGCCTCAACGCACCTACATCGACCTTGACGTTGCCAGCTACCAATCTGACCATCTTCACGAATGGCACGGATCGGAACGGCGGCAGCATCATCATCAATGCCAACGCTCTCGACAACGGAGGGAATCCATTCACCTTCACCGCCCTCGGCACCGGCACCGGTCTCGGTGGCACTGTCGACGTGACCTTGAACTCAGGCAGCATCTCAACGGGCACAGGTCCTGGTCAGTTCAATCCAGTCGTAGGCTCAGACGGAGTAATCAGACTCAAAGCGACAAACGGCGGGGTGACAGTTGCACCTTTCACATCCATCGCAGGTCGAGAAGTTAGTCTGACTGCTGGTGGCGGTGACATAACACTTACAAATGCGAACATCGTGGGTACGTCCGGAGGTCAAATCAACCTTACGAACTCGTTTGCTGCCGGGACCATCAATCAATTCGGAGCGTCGCTAATTTCGGGCGGAAACCTTTCCGTTCAAACTGTCAGTTCAGACGTGATACTCAATACAAGCGTTGAAGGTCTGAGATTTAACAGCGGCAATGGCGGCTTAATAGTCAACAACGCGTCAAGTTCCCTCACCGTCAACTCAAGCTACACCGGTGGCACCCTCAGCATTGCCACGCCCGGAGATATGTACTTCGCGGAGAATGTCACCGCAAATGGTGGCATCACTCTCACCTCCAACGCACCCGGGGGTCTCTTCTCGGGTCCTGGCGTTTTGAAAACATCACCCAGTTTCGTTTTAACCGTCAATCTCGGAAGCACTGGTAGTCAGGCATACCTCAATACTGAGGTTTCCAATTTCACCGGTAACGCCACCAATGGTGGTCTAATATCTCTTACCCAGACCGGCAACATTTCTATCGGTACTGGCTCAACTTTATCCATTGATGATCTACGTGTTATCGCTGATGGAAACATCCATCTCGTCAACAATGTAGTTGCAGATCCTGTTTCACTCATCTCGACAACAGACATTCTTCTCAGTGCAGACATCACCGCAAATGATGGCATCCTCTTAGTTTCAGGTGGAAACATCAGAACGGATATCGTCGGGCTCGATATAAACGGTTCGGGAACGCATGGCGGTGCTATAACCATGGTCGCGGGTGCAGACTATACCGCTGACAGTCTCGCCGGCACGGTTGTAATTAACGGTCCCTCCTCCACCGGCGGCAGCATCGACTTCGTAACCGGCGGGTCAATCACGACTCTTTCATCGGCAGCGACTTCGACAGCCACTGGTGACAACGCTGGAGACATTAATCTGATCGCCTACGCTGGCGGCACTACCAATAGTGGCACAGTGCGGATCACGACAGCGACCACAATCGACGCATCTGCAGCTGATATATCGAACAACGCTGGTGCAGTTAACATCATCGCCAGTGGAGTCAACGGCACTTCTACAATCAGCATCGGAGACATCGACAGCACAGGCGGCAGCAATAATCCGGTCAGCTCGATTAACGTATTGGGCGCCGTGGCTAATTCCAATGTTCTGCTCTCTCTGTTTAACGCGATACCTGCGAGCAGCTTCGTTCCTGTCAGTTCACCAGCAGGTGCTGACATCACCACCGGTGTAATCGGTACAAGCGGTGCGAGCATAAAAGTGGACGGACAAGCCAATGTGACTACGGGGGCAGTTTCCGCTTCACCACTTGGATCAGACCAGACCGGAGGCAGTATCTCCATTGCCGGTGCACAAACAACTACCGGAGCGGTCACGACGAACGGCACTGGAACTGGCGGTGGCGGAAACATCGCCATCACCGGTCTGTCGGGGCTGACCACAGGAACGCTCACCGCCAATGGTGGCATTTCCGGTATCGGCGGCTCTGTTAGCCTCTACTCGAATTCCGCGACAGTTCTGAGCCACGCAGCAATCAGCGCACAAGCAGGTGCCAACGGTTTGGCCGGAGGTTCGGTAACTGTTAGAAACGACGGGGCTGGCGGCATCAACTACAACGGAGTTGATGTGTCGGGAGGCATCGGCAGCGGCGGCAGCATCGACTTCGAGACAGCGGGGACTTTGAATTTCGTCTCCGCCAGCATGCTTGCAAATGGCGCAACCACCAGCGGTGACATCAGTCTTCGTGCAGCCAACATAACCGGCTCCAATGGTTTAAATATCCAAGCTAACGGAGCTACACCTGGTGCTGGTCCTGGTATTGACATTGAAACGACCGGAGTTGGTCCAGCGGGCAACATCACAATCCAGGGAGATGTGACCATTGCCAGCACCAGAAACGTACAGATCTTCAACACCGGCGGTCTAACGATCGATACAAGCACAAGCGTCGGTGCTCTGGGCACGGTCAACATCACGGCTAATAGCCTCTTCGCAGGCGGCGTCAACATCTTTACCGCAGGTACATCTGGGAACCAACAAGGACGAGCCGTCGGCATCACGACATCCGGTAACAGTACTCAAATCGGAGATATCGTCACAGCTGGCTTCGGCACCAGTTCAGGTGGAAGCGTCACTATCACGAACAACAGCAGCACCGGAAGCATCAGCGCAGGCGCGATCAACACAAATGGTGGCGTTGTAGGTAATGCAGGGGCCGTGCTCGTGACCGCTGCGTCAAACGGTTTAATTTCCATAAACTCCGTGAGCGCGACTGGAGGATCCTTCGCAGGAGACGGTGGGTCAGTCACCATCAGAAACGATGGAACTGCACTCGCTGCAGGTTCCGTAAGAGTGGCGGGTGGCGTCGATGTTTCCGCGCCGGACAATGCCGGATCCGTCATCCTGGATGCTGAAAGCACTAATGACGGTTTGGTTCAGATTGGCGGAACTATAAATGCCACCTCAGAGTTTGCGATTAACGGCTCTGTCTCCATTGCAGGCAGCCAGATACAAGCGCTCAGTTCGCTATTCATCAATGCCGGATATGGTGGCTCAACAGACACTGGTTCAGTCAACCTCGTCGCAACTGCCGGCGGTCTTGTCTCCAGTGGCACCGCTATCAATATCTACTCTGGTGATTTCATCGGAATGAACTTAAATCCTGCTGCAGCAATTCAATCAGGCGGTGGAGATATCACACTCCATGCGGGTGGAGACCTGAACGGTAATGGAGCGAATATCAACGCCTCGGCGCTCACCGCTAATACCAATGGCGGTACTATCACGATAGATGCAGGAGAATTCGCGACTGGCGTGGGCGTCTCGCTGGGAGACATCGTTTCTAACGGAAACGGCACCGGCACTGGCGGAACAATCGATATAACTCTTCGAGGTTCAGCGGTGAACTACAGTCTGGGAACCGGCGGAAGCATTCGCTCGATCGCCTCACGTGGTGGAACAGGCTCGACCGGCGGCGATGTCTCTATCTCACAGACTTCTATCAACCCTCTATCGTTGCTAAACGGATTAGACATCGATGTCACCACGGCATCTGGCGATGCAGGCAACATCAATATCAGCACTCAGGGTGAATTGATGGTGACCAGTGGAGCAGTCACCCTCGCTGCTGAGGGTCAAACAGGCAGAAACAACGGAAATATCTCCATTCAAGCAACTAACGTTGCGATTGCCTCCGGCGCGACATCACTCACGCTGGATACGTTTAAGACAGGCTCGAACGCGGGCACCGGCAACATTGCGATCAATAACCTCGGTGGTGGTGGCATATACACGGCAGGCGGAGACTTCATTGTCGATGCAGGTAACAATTTCACATCCAACGCGACATACGTTAACACCAACATCGGTGCTTCTGCTGGTTCCGGAAACGTGAGCGTCACTGCGCGCGGTGACATCAACTTCAGTGCAGCAGCACCAATTTCGACTGTTGCCGTTAATGCTGACCAAAATGGTGGAAATGTCACCCTCACTTCAGGAGCAGCAGGCTTAATCCGTGTTGGCAATATAATCGCAAACGGCGATGGCACCGGTGACGGTGGCACTGTGGAAATCACGGCCGGCACAGGCGAATTGCTAGATATCACATCGATCACGGCGAATGGCGGCACGAACGGAGACGGTGGCACCATTAACGTGACCGCAGAATCAGCTACTATGCTCGACTTCACGAGCCTCATCGCTCGAGGCGGAAGCGTGAGTGGCAACGGCGGCAGCATAAGCCTGATCAACACCGGTGCTGGCGGCATTCGTATCGATAATGGCGATATCGATGTCGGAGTCAATCCGGCTGGCAACGGAAATGGTGGTTTTATAACAATTGATGCGACTGCTGGACCTTCAGATGGAACAGTGCTCATCGGTAGCAGCGCTAATATCACTGCTGATGCAGGTTTGACTGGTGCTGTCGGTGGAAGAATCGAGATCACAGGCGCATCTATCGCGTTCACAGGTCCACCGGCGAGTGCAATCATAAGCGCTGTCAACGGAGACAATGCAAACGGCATCACGTTAACCACGACTTCCACTGGAATCTCCACTAGCGGAAGCAATCTCAGTATCGCTACAAGCGGAGCCGCAACGATCAATCTGGCAAACGGTCTCTTAGCGACTGGCGGTGGTAACCTGAGCATCAACGCAGATGTGATAAATGCAGCTGGACAAACTTTCCAAACGAATTCACTCGCAGCCAATGCGAACGGCGGTAACATAACGCTAAACGCAGTTGGTGATGTGACGACCAGCCAACTCAACACAGTTGGTTCCGGAACCGGCAACGGCGGAGACGTCAACGTCACAGGAGCGCTGGTCACACTAGGAGACATCAGTGCGGACGGCGGGCTAGATGGTGACGGCGGAGACGTCACAATCAATTCCACAAGATTCGCTCTGAGCAACATCCTCGCTAGAGGCGGCAGTAATGGTGGCTCAGGCGGTTCCGTTCTAGTCAACGCTAATACAAACTTCTCTAATTCCATATTGAACGTGGAAACAACCGGTTCGACTTCAGGTGGCGACGGCGGCAACATCACAGTCGCAAATGCTGGAAGCGGGCAAATTCAATTTAACGGCACAACTGGTTTGGTATCGTCCGCTCCAGCAGGAAATGCAGGAGATATCACACTCACCGGAGGTTTGCTTTCATTCGGAGCGAATTCACGCAATATCATCGCGGATGGTGGCATCACCAATGGCGATATCACGGTTAACTCCGTCAACGTCGCGTTCACAAGCACTACAGGCACCAACACTATCCGAGCTTCGGGGACCGGCACAGGCGGTTCGATCACGTTTAATTCACCTGGTGGCAACATGACGACCGGCGGCTCTGCTATCAGCATGGACACCAAAGGAAGCGTCACCCTCGCAATGCTATTCGCCGATGTCATCACCAACGGCGGAGCCCTGGCGATTAACGCAGGTCAAGACATCGACGCAGATGCTGATTTCAATACCAGTTCCGCCACCGGCAATGGTGGCGACGTGACCCTTTCAGTGAGTTCCGGTGCAGGAAATTCGATCTTCTTCAACACCATTAACGCAAGCGGTACGTCGGGATTCAATGGAGGCACTGTCCAAATCACTGGCTCCCAGGGCGGCACTGCATTCAACGGCATAACCTCTAATGGTGCAGGTTCTGGTAACGGCGGCGCAGTGACGATATCTGCAGATCAGGACACTCAACTGGATATCGATGCGATCTCCTCGACCGGTGGAACCTCTAATGGAGACATTTCCATCACCAACGCTGGAGATGGAAACATTCGCGCAATCAGCTCTCTAACCGGCAGACAAATCTCACTGTCGAATTCCGCAGGAACCGGCGGAATAGCACTTTTCGGTGCGACCATCAATGCATCGAATGGAATCTTGCTCGACTCCGGTGCCGGAATAACTCAAACCGTTTCGTCCATATCCGGCGGAGCGCTTGACGTGAGATTTGTAACTGGACCTGTAACTCTCTCTACAGACGTCGCGTCGATTACGACGAGTGCATCAGGTCAGACACTCACAATCAATGAAACTTCAGGCATCAGCATTCTTGGTCAAAACATTGCCAGTCTCACAGTCAACTCCGCAAACGGGAACATAACCGTTGACGCTCCAGCTACCGTCACGGCACTACTCAGACTTAACGCCACCAATGGCGGAATCACTACGAGTGCTGCGGTTCAGTCCCCCGTTATAGAACTCCTTGCCGGCGGCGGCGACATACTTTTCAATGGCAACCTGGTTAGCAGCGGTGCCAGCGGAGGCATCACGCTATCGTCGACCGGAAGTATCTCTGGCACAGGTAGCGTTCAGACAGACGCAGCAAGCTCAATCGGTTTAGATGTCACGTTGAATGGCTCAGGGAATGCGACTTTTAGCAATGCAGCAGTGAGCAAGCTCACGACAGCCGGCACCAGCAACGGTACCGTCACCATCAACAATGGCAACAACGCACTTCAGATCGGTGCACTCGGTTCCGCGCTCTCATTAGCGGCGAGTTCCACGAACGTTGGCGGAATTACACTGACCCAGAACGGCAGCACCACTGGAACCGTGACGTTCAACGCTCCGTACTTCAGCGTCAACGATACGACGCTCCAGGCAGCCAGCATCCTGATTCAGAACTTGAACGGCGGATTGACTGTCGATGGTGGCGCGACCCTCGGAACGTTGACAGGCACCACTCCTGTCGCCGGCGCTCCCGGAACTCCGAGCGTACCTACAGCGATTAACATCGTCACTCAAGTTGGCGCAGCGCTGAATCTAGTAGGCGACATCAATTTCAATGGCGACTTGACGATCGACAACACCTTCGGTACAACGACTTCGACGAGCGGCTCGTTATTCACAGGCAACAATAACGTTCGCCTCACAGCCGCTTCCTGGGTTCAGAATATGGAAACCAACGGAGGTATCGTCGGCAACGACTTCGTGTTCACGATTTCCGCTGGCGGCACCATCATCAATACCGATGGCGACGTCAATCTCTCGGCTAATACCACACTCGTAGGTCAAGACTTCGCGATCGTCGCGCGAAACAACATCAACATGAACGGTGTCACGATCAACCTGTCCAACACAACAGGTGACGCCGGCAATCTCAGCATCATTGCGGGGTACGACTTCACCACTAGCAGTGGCGGTCAAATTCAAACGCAAGCTCCCTATACCTTCTCTGGTTCATCTGTAGCAGGCGGCAGCGTAAATGCTACGGGAGCCCAACTGATCACAACAGCAACCGGTGGTAACGGCGGCAACGTTCTCGTCGTCGCAAATAACGGTTCCGTCAATCTTGGCGGCTCATCTCTCATTGACGCGTCTTCCACGACAGGTGTTGGCGGCTCCGTCACCATCATCGGACAGAATGGAATTACCGCAAACGACATTACGACGAACGGTAACGACGTAGTTCTCTCGGTTTCCGCACCGCAAATCCTCGGCGGACCACTCGTCGTGACCGATGGAACCCTATCTGGCGGCATCGTCGACGCGTCCGCTGCAGTGACAGACGGCAACTTGCAACTCCACAACATCAACGGCGCTAGCAATGTCCAACTCCGTGGAGGAAACGGTGCTTCCAACACAATCACGCAGACAGCAGGCGGAGTGGTAAATGCATCCAACCTTCGCGTGGTACTCGAAAACGGCAGCGCTACGCTGGCAGGAAACGCTGGTCTGTTAAACGCGATCGTCGGAGGCGCAGGCTCCGTGACTCTCGATAACGGATCTACCGATATCAATCTCGTTGTTTCGAATTCGAATACAGCTCAAAACATCGATGTCAGAACCACAGGCTCGCTAGTTCTCTCCTCCGACATAACCGCAGGTAGCTTGACGCTATACGGTGGTGGAATCGGTCTCAACGTCAATCGGAACGTCACCGTGAACGGAGCGACAGTGATCCGGTCCACAGCAGGTCCGCTCACGGTTACAAACGCAATCTCCGGTGGCAGCGTTCTCCTGGAACAAGCAGCCGCGAACGGTTTAATCGATATCAACAACACGGTTACCTCCACGTCCGGCGCTGTGACTATTGAAAACGCGGGCAGCGGCAACGTTCACATCGACGGTGCGGTCAGCTCCGCTGCTGGAGTAAACCTCGTCATCGGCTCCGGTACCGCGGATCAAACAGCGGCAGTATCCGGCACCGCACTCGGCGTCACCGTTGGAACCGGAACGGTCAACCTGAATACATTGAGCAACGACGTGGATTCGTTAAGCGTCACCGCATCCGGTGCAGCTAATGTTCAACTCAATAATGGAACCAACGACCTCTCGATCGATTCGATTGCCGCTCTATCGACCGGCGGACTAATCGTCAGAACAACAGGCAATTTGGATCTCAACTCCGCAATAACCGTCAACACACTCACTCTGAGCGGCGGCGGAAGCGGACTGACGATCGACAACAACATCGTCACGACTGGTCTTGCCTCAATCACGGCGACGGCAGGAGATCTCACCGTTGATTCCACCCACACAGTGTCTGGTGCTGGCGACAAACTGCTACAAGCCACAGGCTCAGCCGGTGACGTACTCATCAATGGCGGAGTCAGCGGCAACAACGTGACTTTACGAGCGACCACCTCGGGTGGTGATGTGACGATAGCCGCTGCTGTTACCGCGTCTGGTGGCACGATTGGCTTAGAAACGGACGGCGGCAATGTCTCGGAGACCGGAGCCGGAAGTTTGACAAGCAGTGTCCTCAACCTCAATTTTGGACAGAGCGGCTCGTCAGCTACGCTCAACAACGCCAACAACGTAGGCACTCTGAATAGCCTCGGACTCGCTAACGGAACTACCGTTTCATTCAATAATGCGGGCAATCCGATTCAACTCGGAAACATAATCGGAACTGGACATAACTACCAGGTCAGCACAACAAGTGGTGCTATCACCACTTCGACAAACGCGTTCAATTTCGCGACCCTGGGTCTAACTACAGCAACCGGGTCCATCACCATTGATGCGGATATCACAGCAACGACCTCGGCCAATCTCGAGGCTACGGGCGGTTCCGGCAACCTCACCATCACCAGTCAGGGTACGCTCACAAGCGCCGCTGGTGCGCTAAGTCTGACCAACCACGGCTCCGGCAACATCGCTATAAATGGAGCCTTAAGTGGCGAACAGGTAGCACTGCAAATTGCAGGAGGTCAAGTAAATCAATCTGGAACCGGAGTGCTGACGGCAGGAACACTCGACGTCATTATCACGGGAATCGGTTTCGCCAACCTGAGCACACTTCAGAACAACATTGGAGTTTTGAACACAGACGCCCAGGTCTTCGGCTCGACTCAAATCGATAACGGCAGCAATGACATTGTGGTCAACAACGTTGTAGGTGGAACCCAAAATCTGTACGTTCACACTAGCGGTTCTATAGATTTGATGAACGACTTCACAGTGGGCTCGTTGAACCTGCAAGCGGGCAGCGCGCTAGACATCGATGTGGACATCGTTGCAAATAACGTGACCTCAATCACTACCGTCGGTGCTCCACTCAACATAACCAGTTCTGGAAGCCTCACAGGTTCAGGTTCCAAAACAATTCTCGCTGGTGGAACCTTCACCGCCGATGGTGCGCTCACTTCGACGAGCTTCGTCACCTTGCAAGCCAGCGGTGCTATCGACGTCAACGCGGCAATATCCGGCACCAACATCATCATTGATTCGTTCAATAGCGGTATCAGTCTAGATGGAGCAGTCACGGCGAGCTCTTCTTTGAGTATGTCTACGGTGGGCAACAATGTCATGAGCCAGACCGTTGCGCTCACGGCGCCGACTCTAAACATAACTCTCGCAAGTGGTTCCGCGAATCTCGCGTTCCCCGTCACCACTAATAATGTCGGCATTCTAAATACCAACGTTAGCGGTAATGGGTTCGTCGGTTTGAACAATGGTGCCAACGATATAACCCTCAACAACATCGTCGGCAATAACCAGAGTTTGACCGTTTTGACGACCGGCAGCATGCTGTTCAACAGTGACTTCCAGGTTGACGCCCTCGGTCTGACTTCTAGCAATATGAACATCACGGTCGATATAGTCACCACAGGCAATGCCACAATCAACGGTGTGAGCGGCGACCTCGTCGTAGCGAATAGCGGAAGCTTAACCGGTTCGGGATTCAAGTATCTGAGTGCGCTGAGCGCTGGAACCCAAATAGATATCAACGGAGCCGTCACAGGAAGTGGGGTTACGCTGTTCCATCAGAATGGTGGCGACATCAGCCTTGATGCGGCTGTCACAGCCACGTCTGGGACGCTAACCCTCACAACGAGTTCCACCGGCAACATCTCGCAATCGGTTGCCTTGAGCGCTCCGACTCTGCAAATCAACCTGGGATCAGGCACTGCTACGCTGACTTCGGCAAACAACGCAGGGACTTTAAACACCTCTGTATCTGGTACCGGAAGTGTCGCGTTCAACAACGGAAGTAATGACCTGGCAATAAACACAATCACCGGTCAGAATCAGTCGCTGTCAGTCTCGACCACCGGCGAAATCACGACGTCGGGCGGACCATTCCAGGTCGTAGGGCTCGATCTTGACGCGACAGCGATCACACTCAACACTGCGGTCACAGCGACGGGTACCGCATCGCTCACAACAACGACCGGAGATCTGACAATTGCGGCGACCGGCTCTCTCATCGGAAGTGGAGACAAAACACTCCAGACCGCGAGTGGCACCATCGCCATCAATGGCAACCTGTCCGGGACGAACGTCGACCTCATAGCGACTGGCGCCGGCAACATCTCTAACAATGCCACCATTAATGCCACCACGCTGGGTATCAGCATCACGTCCGGAACTGTTACACAAACAGGTTCAATAACCGCGACAACCGTCAACACTTCAGTGACGAGCGGATCAATGACTCTCACCGGGAACTCAGTGGGCGCTTTGAACGCTACGTTCAATACGGTCGGCGCAGGCTCCCTTGTTTTCGGAAACACGACGGATCTAGCATTGAGCGTAACCGGAACTGCGGATTCGCTTTACATCGGCTCCGCCGGTGTTCTGGATCTTCAATCCGGCATCACGGCGAATTCGATTGGCTTGAGTAGCTCAGGTACCTTGACTATTGATCAGAACCTCGTTGCGCTGACCGGAATCTCCAACTTCACCTCCACCGCAGGAGATCTCGTAGTCACCGCATCCGGTTCCGTCAGCGGTGCCGGTTCGCTTCTCACCTTCTACGGTAATAATGTAGACATCAACGGTTCAGTTTCGACCTCGAATGGTGACATCCAAATCGCCAATGCGGGAGGAGCTTCTCAGACAATCACGCTAGACGCAGCGGTGAGTGCCAGCGGCATTCTGGAGATACTCGGTGGCTCTGGTACGACAACACAGACTGTTGCAATTTCAGCAAATCAGCTGACCGTCACATTGTTTGGTGGCACGGTCAATTTGACCAATTCCGGAAACAACGTGACAAGTCTGACCACGAACGACCTCACGACAAGTTCAATCAACTTCAACAACGGAACTAACCCACTCACCATTGGCAGCATCGCCGGTTCCAATCAAAGTCTGACTGTGTCGGCTGGCGCCATCACAACGTCTTCAGCGATTGTGGTGAACAATCTTTCCCTGACCTCGACCGGTTCTGGAAATGACATCACCCTGGCTGATTCGGTGACCGGCACGACGACCATCACGCTAAACTCAGCGGACGACATCGTACAGAGCTCCGGCACCATTGGTGGTGGAGCCTTCATGCTGACATTCGGCACTAACTCGCTCACACTTCAGACAGACGTGACATCGCTGACTAGTAGCGGCACTCCGGCAGTTTCCCAGTTGCAAGTGCTCGAAGCGAATAGTATTCAACTCCTGGCGCAATCGGTGAGCAACCTGTCAGTTACCGCAGGATTTGCGGGATCAGGCGACATCACAACCGGTGCCGACCTCACAGCGACGACACTCTCGCTCAACGCCAACGGCGGCGACATCACGCTGACTAATAACCTTACTGCAGCAATAATCTCGTTGACGGCCTCAGGTTCGATTACATCGGCAGGTGTTCTCGATGTAGACACTTTGACCCTCACCGGCGGCAATATTGGAACATCGCTGGCGCCAGTTCGCATCAGTTCAGCAACCTCGACACTGGTCACAATAGCCTCCACCGGTAATGTGTTCGTCTCGAAACTTGATTCCAATCTACTTGCAGTATCTCCAGGAGCTACGGCAACTAACTTGACTCTCGTGGCGGATGTTTTGGAAACAAGAGGCGCGACGCTTACCGGAGCATTCAACGCCACTGCCAATGATTACTCCGCCAACGGGACCCTCCAAGCCACCAGCATTACCGTTGCTAGCGAAGCTGGAAGCGGTCTGGTCGTCAATGGACTCGCCAGCGCCGTGATGACCGCGACAAGCGGTTCAGTCAACTTCACTGCCACCGCCAGTGACCTCACGCTCAACGGCGCGATGACATTCAATGGCACCACGAATCTGACAGTGAGCCCATTCAACAATATCGTTGTAAGCACGGGTGCCAACTATGTAGGCAACGACACCGTCAATCTCAACACCTGCTCAATAGTTCTGCAAGGCAACATCAGCGGAGACCCGTTGAACTTCAACTGCCCGCTCGGCGCAGGCACCATCGCTAACTCGACTGGTGACGTGGACCTCACAGGTTTGAATTTGAACTTCTCCGGTCAATCGTTGGCAATAATCGCTTCCGGCAACGTCATCGCTGGAACAAATACGCTTATAAACCTCTCGTCCAGCACCGGAGATGCCGGTGACTTGCTCGTCGTGGCAGGTTTCGACTTCACACCGGCGACGGCTGGTCAAGTCGGTCCTGTAGCTACTTTGTTCACGATGGGGGCGCCGAACGCCACCGGCGGCAATATCAATCTGGTTGGTTTGACCGTCAACACCACATCGACGAACGGCGCAGGCGGTGACGTTCAACTAATCGCTAACGGCGGCTCCTCGTTCTCCGGTCAAATTGCTGCAGGAGATTTCAACACTACAGGCTCGACCGCGAATGGCTCATTCACAGTTATCGCTGAAAATGGATTTACCGCAGGAACAATAAGCAGCGGAACCGTTTCGATCACGAATGCAGAACCGGTAATCACCGGCGGAACCATTCTGATTGGTAATGGCGAGCAACTCGGCTCCGGTTCATTCAGTGCCGGTGCCGCAACTTCGGGAGATATCATTGTAGGCTCCATCAACGCAAACGGTGCAGACGTCACAATCACTGCAGGCACCACCGTTTTTGACGACATCACCGTCACCTCCCTCGGCGCAAACAATTTGAACCTCAATGTCGGAGCAGGCATCGTTGAAATCGCAAACAGCGACGTCAATGTTTTGAACACGAATGCAAGCGGCGCTGCTTTCATCAGATTAAATTCCAACGTGAATGGTATTCAACTTGGAAGCATCAGCGGCGCAACTCAAGACCTGAGCGTTACTGATGACACGTCGATAGCGACAACCTCCGGATTCACCACCGGCGACCTCTGGTTGGTTGCACCGACCATCTCGCTGGACCACGCTATCGTGACAACCGGCTCGACGAACATCACAGCAGTGAATTCTCTCCAACTCAATGCGAGTTTGACTGGCGCAGGCTACAAATCACTTTCTTCCAGCGGTACCCTCACTATCAACGCTCAACTCAGCAGCTCCGCTTACATACAACTTGGAGTCGGCGGCGTCCTTACGGACACAGCCCTGGGCTTCGTGACGGCGCCCACACTGTACCTGTACGGTGATAGCGGCTCAGTCACGACCCTCGATTCAGCATCAAACAACGTCGGCACATTGAATACCGACAGCTCTGGCGCAGCCTCGATCGCCTACAGCAACGGCGCTAACGACCTCGTACTTGGCACTGTCACTGGTGCTGGTCAAAATCTGACGGTTTCAACAACTGGGAACCTTGACCAGACAGCAGCGATAAACATCGCGAGCCTAAATCTTTCAGGCGGTGGAACCGGACTTAACATCGACTTCGGCATAACCACATCTGGTTTAGCCAGCCTCAACGCTACGGCAGGCGACCTCACAGTCACAGGAGTCATCGACGGAGCCGGTGATAAACAGCTCATAGCGCTTGGCGCGGTCAACATCAATAGCGCGGTGAGTGGACAGAATGTGAGCATCACAGGTAGTACCATCGCTCTCGACGCTACTGTCACCGGCTCTACAACAATTGCCCTGGACGCAAACGGAGCGATCACTCAGACATCCGGCAGTGTAAGTGGCGGAGCATTGACGGTGGCTTTCGGAAGTGGACCTCTCACACTCGCTACTGACGTCACCTCGTTGTCGACAGACGCGGTCGGTCAAAGCCTGACAATCAATGAAGCTAACGGCATTCAGCTGTTGGCACAAAACATCGATAACCTCCTTATCTCCGCGGGTCTGACTTCGACCGGCGCGATCACCACGGGCACTACCGTCACAGTAGGCAACACGCTTAGCCTGACGGATAACAATGGAGGCATCAGCCTGTCTGATGGCATCCTTGCACAAAATACGCTTCTGTTCTCCAACACAAGCATCACGCAAAGCAGTGGTGTCATCAGTAGTGACGCGCTATCTATTGATGTCAGCGGAGGTAGTTCGACTCTAACAACTGACGTGAACTCGTTGACCGTCGCCCTGTCGAACAACGCAACCGTCACTATCAATGAAGACGCCGGAATCGCGATAGTCTCGGGAAGCGGTGGAAACGGCAGCCTGACAGTGAATGCAGGACGCAACAACACCGGCGAAATTACGACCTCTGGTTCTTCGTTAAATACAATCGACGTCACTGGAACTCTGACGCTGGACAACGATAATGGCGGCATAAGCTTGTCGGTCGACATCAATGGAACAACAGCAGTCAATCTCGATGCGGCGACCTCGATCAGCCAATCAGGAACCCTGATTTCCGGAGGGGCACTCTCGGTAGCATTCGGCACGACGGCTAGCCTCTCTACCTCTGTCGCATCTCTGACGACGAATGCGCCTGGTAGAACTCTGAACATATTCAACGACGGCGCCCTGAGCTTGCTTGGACAAACTCTGGACACGCTCAATCTCACGAATCAGGGCGATGTCACTACGAATGCGACCTTCAGCATCGGCACGCTCAACATCAGCACAGTCACTACAGGTGATATCAACCTCAATAGCAACGTGACCGGCACAACAGCTGTCCTTCTCGACGCTGCCGGCTCTATCAGCCAGGGAGCAGGCTATGTCCTGGCAGGTGGTGACCTCACCCTGACTTATGCCACTGGTCCCGTCACCCTGGCCACCGATGTCACTTCATTAACATCGAGTGGTCCTGGAACCTTGACCATCAACGAAGACGATGGTATTCAACTGAATGCACAAAACGTGACTGCGCTCACTGTCAATGCGGGCAGAAACAATGCAGGCAACATCACCACAGCGGCAGACATCGCCGTCACTGATTTGATTCTGGATAACAACAACGGCTCAATTGCACTCTCGAACAACCTGACGGCAACCAACGTGACACTTGATGCGTCCGGAACGATCACGCAATCGGCGGGCATAATCAACGGAACCACGCTTTCCGTTGGCTTCGGAAGCGGACCTGTTGCTCTGACAACCAACGTATCGAACTTGACCACGACTACCGGCGGTTCACTCACCGTTAGCGAAAACGACGGCATCAATCTGCTCGCTCAATCAGCGACTAATTTGACTGTCAATGCGGGTCTCACAGGTGCAGGCGCCATCACGACCGGTGCAAACATCTCCGTCGCGGGATCACTCAATCTGACCAATAGCAACGGTGCAATTAACCTGAATAACAATATTGCAGGTTCCGTCGGTGTCTCACTCGACGCTTCCACTACAATTACGCAAGCTGGTGGCACCTCAATCAACGGTGGTGCGCTGAGCGTCGCTTTCGGAAGCGGACCAGTAAGCCTGACCACCAATGTAGCGTCGCTAACCACGGACGCAGCCGGAAACGCCCTCAGCATCAACGAGGCCAACGGCATCCAATTGCTAGGTCAAAACCTTAATCAATTGGTTGTGACGGCTGGTCTGACTGGGGCAGGTGATATTACGACCGGTGCAGATGTCGTAGTGCCGGTTCTATCACTAACCAACAACAACGGGTCGATCGCCCTTTCCAATAACATCAATAGCACCACGTCGGTTGTCCTTGATGCTTCGGCAACGATCAGCCAGACCGCTGGCACTGTGACAACGGACGCCCTCGAAGTCGACTTCGGAACAGGTCCGGTCACACTGGCGACAAACGTGAATTCGCTTACGTCCTTCAGTGGTGGCGGTTCACTCACGATCAATGAATCGAACGGTATCAACGTTGGCGTAGTCGACGTCGATAACCTCACGGTCAACGCGGGCTTGGCCGGAGCTGGAACTCTCGTCGTGAATGCTTCACTTAGCTTGAGTGGCGCTCTGGTTCTCGATAATAGCAACGGCTCGATCGATCTCTCGACCGCCATCAGCGCCACCTCAATTACGCTTGATGCGTCGGCGACAATCAATCAGTCAGCGGGCTTACTGTCTGCTACCGACTTGAGTGTTGCCTTCGGAGACGACACTACTGTCGAACTCGATACCAACGTCGCGTTCCTGACGACTGCTAACTCCCTTGGCGGAACTCTCACACTCAATGAAAACAACGACATTGCGCTGAAGAGTCAAAACATCACCGATCTGAACATCAATGCGGGCGTGGTCTCGGCTGGTGGCATCACCTTCTTCTCTCCAGTCACTGTAGCTGGAGCGATGACGCTGACCAGCAATCAAGGCTCAATCAACTTCAACAACAATGTCTCGGCAGGTTCGGTCAACGCAACAGTGGTGAATGGAGCAGATCTATTCATCGGCGCTACCGTGTCAGCAACGACTGTCACACTCACCACCAACGGCGGTGACATTCTCGAAGTATCTTCCGGCAACGTTACAGCCACCACCCTGAATCTGACCTTGAACGGTGGCACGCCTGGCAGCGCAGACTTGAGCACCAATGCAAATGCTGTCGGCACGCTCAATAGCGCAGGCGGCGGAATCGTTTCCCTCAATAACGGAAACACTGCTCTCAACCTTGGAACGCTCGGAGCCGGTCAATCACTGACCGCAAGTTCTACGGTCTCGATGACCACTACAGCTGATCTCACAACCACCGGTGATGTCACTCTCACTACGGCCTCGCTCGTAAACGGTTTCGACCTTGCAGCAAACTCCATTACTGTTGCAAGTCAGACTGGTAGCGGACTGTCGGTTAATGGACTGACCGGCGGAACATTCAATGCCACGGGAAGCGGTGAAGTTGTGAGCATGACTGCTACCAACGGTTCCCTCGATCTGTTCGGTACGATGACATTCATCAGCGAAACCGACATGTACGCTGACGACATCGAGTTCCACGTCAACACTGGAGCAAACGTAACCGGTCAGCAAAGATTGACTGTTCATGCCTGCGACGTGAACTTGCAGGGAGCGATCGTCGCCAACCCGCTTATCTTCGATTGCCAGTTCAGCGAACTGACAATCGGCAATGGTGCGGGCGACGTCGTCCTTACCGGCGACATTCAAGCTCTCAGCCGCTCGGTCGCGATCATCGCATCAGGTAGCATCATAGGCAGTGGTATCACCTCCATCGACCTGTCCAATCCGGGCGGACCAGCTGGAACCCTGACCATGGTCGCCGGCTTCGACTTCACACCAGCGGATACTCCGCAATTCGAAGATTCGACCACATCTTTCACAGGCTTCACCGCTAATGCCACTGGCGGAAACATCGACCTCGGCAACGTAACCATCAATGTGTCCAGTGGAACTGACACCGCAGGCAGCGTCACAGCGGTCGCCAATGGCGGCACGACAAATGCTGGCACGATTACCGTCGGCGCAATCAATGCCAACGGTGCAGATGCTGCGGGAACCGTCCTACTGGTCGGTGAAAGCGGTGTCACCGCTGGCACGATCACAGCCACCGGCGGATCGGCTGGAACGGTTTCACTCCTGGCGGCTCAACCGACAACAAGCGGCGTGCCGACGATTTTGAATGGTGTGCTCTCGGGTGGTAACTTCCAAGCGGGTGCTATCACATCCGGCGATATCACCACCGGTGCTATCACCGCGACAAATGTCACGCTCCAAACAGAAGGTGCGAGCAGCACCATCACTCTTAATGGTGCACTGACCTCATCCAACTTGAACATCCTGGCTGGCGCAGGAACTATCGACATCACGAGCAGCGGGTCGAATACCATCGCCGCTCTAGCCGATGGCTCCGGAAACGGCGGGACGCTCAACGTGAGTTCCTCCGACATAATCGGCGGCGCTGGCGCGATTAACCTGACCGCGACTGGTTCTATCGGCAACGGCGGTTCAATCTTCTTCGAGCATAACGGCAACGCTGCTATGACCGTAGGCTCCGAATACACCTTCGACGCTAGCGGCGCCCTCAACGGTGGCTTCGTCAACCTGCGTTCGCTGGATGCGGACATCATAGTCAATGGTGGATTGACCGCTGCCGGCACCAACGGCGATGGCGCAAGATACGTACTTCAAGCAGGGGTTCCAGTCAGACTGGTACTGAATGACACGTCCTTCCTCAGCGAAGCAAATGCGACGGGGGCGAACGGCAATGGTGGAACTCTCAGCCTGACAGGCGGCACCATCGTCGCGGCGAGTTCCGCAGCGCAGCCGCTGTTACTCAGCGCCAATGGTAATGGCACCGGTAATGGTGGCTCAGTGTTCTACACGTCGAGCGACGTCACCCAGACATTCGTCGGAACTCCTGCAAAGGCACCGAAAGGCGCTGCAATCTTCCTCGAACTCAGCGCCACGAGCGGCACCGCAGGTGGTGACGGTGGTATCGCAAGCGTGGAAGTCGGCGGCAACCTGACGGTCGATCCGAGCGCAATCAATGCCGGACCGCTTGCAACAACTGGAGACCACAATGGTGGTTCCTATCAATTGAGCGCAGGAACTAACGCCCCCAAAGGTGCTTACCTGGTTGTAAACGGAAGTCTTGACGCCAGCGGCGTCGGCAACGGTGGCGGCGGATCAATCGACCTGAGAACCAACAACAAGAAGGCCTTCATCGTCGGCTCGACCAAGAATCTAAAGAACGGCGTCAAAGGAACTCTAACCGCTAATGGAAACGGCGGCACTGTGGTTCTTCGCAACGCTGGCGGCGGTCTGACCGTGTCGACCTCCAATGCGCTCGTCGGCGATGAGCTCCGTCTCCTCGCTGGTGGCAAGGGAGCGATCACAACATCTAAGGATGTCGTCATCACAGCTGGACAGAGCATAGAATTCCAAGCAGACACCGGCGCCATCGGCAAGAAACCAATAGTGGTGAACACACCGGTCATATCGGCAAACACGCAGGGTGCTGTCAACATAATCAACAATTTCACCGGTCCGATGGTGCTCGCCACCTCTACAGGCGGCAAGGGCTTCAGTCTTGAATCCGCAGGCGGAATCGAAATCGGTGATCTCTCCACCACTAAGGGTTCCATCGACGTCATTGCCAACGGAGGCATCCTATCCGTCAGAGCAGGCAATAACGTAAATGCGGCAAACGGAGCACTATCCCTGATCAATATGGACATCACCAATGGTTCCATCTTGATTGACGACGGAGCGACGGTCCAAACCTCCGGAAAAGGCAAAACCACCACCATCTCCATCGGTGCAGCACCGAGGAAAGGTACGGTCGGCGCAACTCCAGCAGGCGTGACCGTCGACGAAGATGGCGGTATCGTCTACTTCGGTCAAGCCGGTGGCGTTGTGGCACAGTCAGTCGCAGATGTGATCGCGAAGAATCAGGATGTGATCTTCAATAACTCATCCACTAATATCGGAACTAACAAGATAGTCCTGGGTGATAACGCGACCGTCATCGCAGACCCACCGTCGAGAGCGGTTTCCTCAATGCCGGTCATGATGGCTAGCACCATTGACCTCAGCGCTCAGCCTACCGTCTCCGGTACATCGAGCGGCTCAGCCTCCGTTGCCATCAACAATGGCTTCACTTCAACATTCGACGCATCACAAATTACAAACCAATTGGCGACCGTCGATAATTCGACAGGCTGGACGGAAACAGCCAGCGCAAACGGAGCAAGAACACTCAGCCGCGCGCTTCACGGTGGCATCACCGCATGCGGTGCTGATGATGGCATCGAAAGCGCTGACGACATGATAGTGAGTGCTGCTTTCCATGCAGGAAAAGACACGGGACTTAATGAGTACTCAGTCGACAACAGCAAGGTCGACATGATTGAATCGACTGACGCTAGCGTCAAGCAGTTGCCTAACAGCAAGCGCTTCGTGCTCAAGCAAGGAAACGTAGTCTTCGCTCCGTTCCAGGACACCACAATCGAAACCGCTCACGGCTCCGTGAAGATTGCTGCAAACTCCGTAGCGCTCGTAATGGAATCGAAGAACGGATTGGCAGTTTATAACATCAACGACACTAAGAAGAATTCTGTCGTCATCACCGCTGATGATAAGCAACTGACGCTCTCTCCAGGACGTCATGCTCTGGTCAGCAACCATGAAGAGTTTGTCGACGGCAATGCTGTAGAACTCGTCCAGCATCGCAACTTGAGCAGACTGAAACTGAACAACGGCATGAAGGTCTTCACAACGGAATTCTCTATCCCGTCAGCCTGCTACGCTGTTAAACCGCTCAAGCAGTTGATGAGTTCGAAGCACGCAGAGGCCTCGAAGATGGCGAAAGGCATCCTCAAGACTACTGCAGTAATTATGACGTTGAGCCCAGACAAGGGAGATTTCGTCCAGTTCTTCAAACCAAGAACCACAGCGATGAAATAGGAAAAGAAATCTGCTATAAAAATCCAAACCTAGATGTTTGGAGAGCATTCCCTTGACTACAGTAGACGGGTTGGAACTCAGACAGGCTCGCAGCGAAGATCGCGATGAGATTCTGAACGTGCATGAAGCCGCGTTCGGCCGTGCGGCTGAAGCGAAACTAGTGGAGACGCTGTTAAACGACGGCGCTGACATCCGCGAGCTATCGCTTGTTGCGGTGCGCGATGGCAAAATCGTTGGTCACATTCTCTATACCGAGGTTCAAATCCTGGATGAGAAAAACAAAAATCTTTCCTCTATGGTGCGAGGCAAAGGCGGGATCCCCTATGCTGTCGCATTAGCACCGCTGGCGGTGCTACCGGCGCATCAGAAACAGGGCGTTGGGAAAGCACTGGCAAACGAGTCTCTAAAACTGGCTAATGAGCGCGGTCATGGCATCGTCATCGTGCTCGGACATCCCGAGTATTATCCAAAGTTCGGTTTCGAGCCGGCTTCGAAGTTCGGAATGAGTTCGCCCTTCGACGTTGCCGACGACGTCTTTATGGCGAAACCGCTATCGGCATTCAACGGAAAAATCTGTGGCAACGTCATTTACCATGACGCTTTTATTGAGGTCGAATAGCTTACGACACGCTTCGCTTGCCTTTGATAGATTCGAGCAGCTTACGACACGCGTCGCTTCTCGTTAAACAAATTCGAACAGCTTACGACACGCGTCGCTTCCCTTTGTTAGATTCGAACAGCTTAGGATCCGCGTCGTTTCCCTTTGATAAACTCGATGAGTTCTTTCGTTGCATTGACTGGTGCCGCCGAGCCTGGACTGCCATGCCAATCATGGCCCTTGTATTTCGGTAGCGTGATGCTGCGGATCTTTGCTCCTGTCGGCGCTTCCCAATCTCGCTCAATCACCGCTTCCGTTGAATCCTCTTTGATGGAAACTGCCTTTTCCTTATCATTTATCGAGTTTCCTCGAAGGTATCGTTGCAGAGTTCTCTCTTCCGAATCCATGTGCAGCCCGAACCAGCGACCATCAATCGGCGCCACTGAATCACGCTCTGACTGAATCGACATGAAATTCATACCTGGCGGGACAGGCTTCTCTTTTCCTGTCGTCCAACCGCTTACATCTACGAGGTTCGCTGGACGATACTTCTCTGGAAGTTCAGCCGCGGCTCTATGGGCGAAACTTGCGCCTTGCGAATAGCCGGTCAGAGTAATTCTATCGAGGTCAACGTTGTAATTTTTATTCAGTTGATCCAACACCGCAGTCGTGTAGCCTACATCATCTGTCTTGGAAAACGGATACTGCCCATTGTTGTAGGAGATGTCCTTTTTCGGATTACCACTCATGTAGAGAACGAACATGCCGTTCTCATCAGCCTCTTTGCTGAGGCCGGTCAATTCTTCCAAACCCGCGGCACCAGCTTTGGTACCACCGGGACCAGGCTTGTCACCCCATCCATTGAAGACAACTAACACCGGTGCAGGTTTCTGCGCATCGTAGTTCTTCGGCACATGCATAAATATCTCGCGCTGCGTTCCATCTACCGAAACCGACATCGGGACAGTGCTACCCTTTTCCACGCTCTCCGGATTTGGAAAATCTATCTTCGTGCCCTTGTCCGATGCCGTCTTTTCAGCACGCATCGAATCCCAGGTCTCCGCCGACAGGTTTTTAGGCTCGCCCTCTTCAGAAGACTCCGAGCTTGCGTCTCGGTGAGACTTATGATGAATTTCCGTTTCATTGCTTCTTGGCATAGCGTTTCCCGGGCGGTCAGCAGCGACATCGCAATCACCTTATTCCCGCTCCAAGAAGTCGTTAAACGCTGTCCAGCGCTGACTCAAGCCGAAATCCGGCGTCAAAAGAACTCGGCGAAAAGGTCGCAACTCAGGCTCCCAAACTCAGCGTTTCGGCCGGCTCTAACTAGAATTGCCGCACTACCGGCAACTTCAAATTCCGCCGCAAAACCATTATGTCAAGACACTCTTCGACTGTTCGTTTCAAGTTGCCCTGACTTACGTCTTGCACACTAATTGAAGGAGAATACCGCAGACACCCGAGATACGGGACGCCTGTTCCTGTGATCATAAACAGCTCGAAGTCGTCCTTGGATATGTACCGGTCCATGACCTGTGCTTCAAGGACATTAGTTTCAACCGTCGCCAGCGATAGAACTTGAATGCCGCCACTCTGCAGGTAGTTGAGAGACAAAGAGAGTTTTTCCAGAGCATCTGGAGCATGTTTCGCTACGAGAATAACGGGATAACCGAGGGACCTGATCAAATCCGTCGTTGTATACCACTCATGCGTGAGCTTGTTGAATCCATCCTTTTCGAAACTCAGCGGAGTTGCAACGGTCGTCGGCAGCTCGATAAAGGTTACAGCATCACGGGCGGTGCCCGTCATGATTATTTGATCCCACTCCGATTGACTTAAGGTCGGAGGAAACGACAAATGTATTGACGGATAGTCAACTGGCGTTCTGGTGATGTTGCTGATGAACGAATACTCCGGCGAACTCTTCTGATAGCGAGAGTAAGTCACAGGTTTGACGGCGCGAACCTTTCCGCTATAGTCACCAAGCACTCCAGCAATGCCAGACATTAAGACTGTCTTTCCGCATCCAGGCTCGGTCCCCACAATGCAGACACCAGAGTGCAAGCCTGTTTTCTTGGTGTCGTAGATCGATCGACAGTTGTTAAAGAAAGACTCCTGGAGGGCATCTCCATGGTTGTCGTCGAAGAAAAATGAGTTGTGGTTAGTAGACATGGCGAAACTATACTACAAGTGGTGCCCCCATGCAGAGCAGTTTTTGCCCGAAAGAGATCGAGAGCAGGCTTTTTGGAACCTGCTCTCGAAATTTACATCAATTGTTATTGGACGTATTTATCAGCTCACTCATTCAGGAATCCGTTCCTGACAAGCAATTATTTCATCGCTGTTACGCTTGGCTCTGAGTAGACTCGGAAGTCACCGTTTCCACCGATGTGCATGAGAACTGCAGACGTCTTCATGAGCTTGTTGCTCATGCGGCGGGCATTATCATGCTTGGAACTCATGATTTCCTTTAACGGCTTAACCGAACCGATTGCATGCAGAGTGGCAAACTCCGCATTGAATGCTTTGATACCATTACCATGATTGACGGCGGCTACAGACTTGTAACCGACGCTTTCCATCGGGTTCACGCGCTCGAAGCCATGATTAGAGCGGGTGGTGAGTACCGTGCAGCGACCAGGGCTCAAAGTCGTAGCTCTGGCTCCGGCGGTGACGCGCACGGACCCCTTACGCTCATCGTGCAGGTCATAGACACCGAGCCTGGTGCCATCAAGCACCACTAGCGCCACCGAGCCTTTCGAGACTTCAATTGTGCCCATCGGCGTTTCAATGCGAGTATCCTTCGCTGGAGCTAGAACGATGGTTCCTTGACGGAGTTTCGCGACTTCAGTGGATGTGACACCAGGCGCGCTACCATTGCCTGTTCCGGTCGCTCCAATCGTCGAACCTGAGATACCACTGTTTGCGGAGCTACCACTTAGCATCGTTGCCGAGCCGAGCCCCAGATCTTCGTCGCTCCAAACATAGGCATCAGTGAGGTAGTCACAGGCGGTTGAAACCGCTTCAGACGTCTGCACTGCCGATGACAAACCAACCACACTATTTTCAGCCTGCGCGGTATTGCTGACGGTGCTGAGCAAGTCAGTCGGCAGCGGCGAGATGTGCTGGGAGTTGAAAGTGGAACCGATGCTCGAGTTCGCAGAACTCAAATTCAGCGGAGCAGAATCTGAGGCGACAAAGGTCTCTGTCGCTGGTTGAGCTAGCAATGATGGCATGATGGCCGCGGCAGAACGACTCGGAGGGTCAGCTTCCACAACGACGTTGCCGCCGAAGATGATTTTCTGTGTCGAAGGATTCGCCGATCCATTATTGATGATGACGTCCTTGTTCGTACCACGCGTTTCATTCGACCCGACGACCGTGAATCCGGAAGCAGCACTGAAATAAGACTGACCCTTGCCAGTGTTGTTCACAGTGACACCAGACGGCGGAGTCGTGTTTGTTGGCTTCTTCGGAGGAGCGCCAATCGCAATGTTGACGTCCTTGCCTTTGCCTTGGGTTTCAATAACCGTATTGGCACCCAAATTGATATTTCCGGTGGTTATGTCGGTGTTAATCAATGTCAGCGCACCATTATTGGCGGTGATTACCGAACCATCGTTAACGGTCAAACCTCCGGTTGCAGCCGTCACTGAGATGCTGCCTTTTGCAGTGTCGATGTCGTTTAGAGTGACACCGGCTGCGGTTGTGAGTGTGAAGCTGCCACCGGCACTGGAGTCATTAACAACTAGAGGCGTGGCTCTCTGGCTCGTGAGATTTACATTACCAGAGGTTTCAGCGTCAACACTCGCGGCTTGGAAGACAAAGCTCTTCTTGCCGATTGCGCCAGTATCCGCGATGAGAGTCAAGTTATTGACCGTGGTCAAGACCACATTTTTCCCTGTCAGAAGCGTACCTTTGCCGCCCGCAGTAAACTTCACGTTTTGAGCCGACAAGATTCCAGCACTACTGTCTAGCTGAACCCCACTTCTGACGTTCAACACTTCTATGTTGCTCGCCGTTAAACTTCCTTGCACGCCGTTCTTGGGAGTCTTACTCGCACCAATTGCGAAGTTTTTCGAATAGTTAGAGGTGAGATTAATCGAACCACCCGTACCGGATGCATCAATTCCACCGCGCACGACCAGTGCGCCGGACTTCTTATCCTGGCTCGCACTTCCGGTAGTGAAACCACCGCCAGAGAGCTCGCCGTTGAGGATACTTGGCGCACCCACAACATTTGGCGCAGTCGTACTTATCAGAACACTGCCGCCGTTGGTTCCGCTTGCATCAATTCCGCCGACAGAAATGTTTCCAGGACCGATGATTAAGATGTCACCACCATCAGTGGCACCACTTGCATCAATGGCTCCAACTGATATGCTTCCTGCACTCTGCGTTCCATCGCTAGCAATCAGCGTGACGTTTCCGCCAGCGCCTAAACCGCCGGCAGTGTTGACAGTCACGTCAGACAGATTGATGTTTCCGCCGATCGCGCTTGGGGTAATGCTCGAATAAGTTACGGCTTCATTGCCTACGGGTCCAACTTGTCCACCGGTTGAAGGAGTGAAACTGAAACCGGCAAGGACTGTTAACGCCCCACCAGATGCACCACCACCGAGATTTATCGTAGTGGCCGAGCCGAAGTTAACGTTACCCAGAGCGATGATTGCAAAGTTACCATTCAAAATCACATCGCCGCTGAGGGTCACATCACCTTGAGAATTGGCAATGGTGCCGACACCTTCCGGAGCTCTGAATATGAGCGGATTTCCTACGATACTTCCGGCAAAGTCATATCTTGACGAATTCAATGTTAGCGTCTGCAATCCTTCGATGTCAGCTCCTGCCAGAACGTTGAGAGAACCGGTGTTCTCGATCACATTCATCTCAGCTTCGCTTATATAGGTTTGAGTTCCCCCAAGAGAAAGGTCGCCGTCGTTCGCTGTAAAGCGAACAAGCTGTCCTACTCCAGTAGCGTTGAAGTTTCGATTGCCACCGCTACCGTCAACAGTTAAACCGCCAGCACCAATCGGACTTGAAACATCAATTGAGTTAGCAGTCATGTCGGCCTGGGCAGTTAGCACCGTGGTCGAAACATCGATATCCCCTGATGTCGAAATATTTGCAATCACGGTGACACCCGCCAGAGCGGTTAAATCCAGTGACTGAGTTGTCCCCACAGACCCAAGTTCCATTGCTGTTGACGCATTATTCTTGAACACGAGGGCACCGCCACCGGTAGCGAACAAGGTGTTCACCGCATTGTCAGCGTTAAGATTGGCCAAACCGGTTAACGAGTTAACAGTTAAAAGATCCGCCGTGATGATCGCACCAGCCGTTTGAGTGATACCACTTCCAGCGCTCAGAGTAAGCTGATCGACGGAAATTGCTGAATTCAGCGCAATGGTTGTTCCAGCGTCCAGTACAAGCAAGCCGCCCTGTCCCGAGGTGCCGACCTGGACTTCAAACTGATTAGCTCCAGCACCCAGGATGTTGGTCAATGCGCCATTCGATTCGATAGTGACGGAACCAGCCGTTCCACCACCTAGTGACGCATTAGCTCGCAGGTCAACGTTCAATCCATTGAAGTTATAGCTGTTGGCACGAAGGGTGATCGAGCCGCCGTCTTGCGCTGTCGCGCCTTCGCCGGAAGCTTCGATAATGACTGGTCCGTTGATGAAACCTAAAGTTCCTTGGTCCGCATCAACAGTGATGTGACCTCCATCGCCTGTGTTTTGATTTTGTTGGAGAACAGTACCACTGATATTCACACCGCCGGTTCCTCTATTGAGGATATTGACAGTGCCACCATTTCCGCTGACCAAACCACCGTCCGCTTCGATATTGCCGACGCTGTTAGTGCCACCCGCTCCAATTGCCAGGACTTCAGTGCCATTTGTTTCGATTGATAGAGTACCAGCATTCCCGACAGCGTCAGGCGTGATTGATATCCCGCCAATTTGCACGTTTCTTCCGGTAAGGATAGTGACATCGCTTCCATCAGTAGCGACCGCGGTTCCGCTTGTCATGCGAATAACCGAATTGGTCGCGGAGCCCGGACTGAAGACTCCAGAAGTCTCGCTCGCAGTGGTGCGACTGAGAGTGATACCACTACCTGCAGAGCTTGCCGCCACCGTGACAGATCCGGATCCAGTCGCTCCACCTTTAATATTGATTTGACCGTTACCTATGTTGACCGCGTTGCCGCCGTCGTTGTTAGCGCCGATGATCAGCACATCGCCATTCGTATCACTTCCACTTCCACCTGCTCTAATTGCGAAGGCGTTGTCATCCGCGAACAGACGACCGAGACTTCCAGAGTTGCTGGCGTAGGCCACGACTGTAATATCGCCCGCGTCGCCCTGACCAGCCGTGCTGCGACTGTCAAGCCCCTGGAAGTTATTGCCGAAGTTGATGTCGCCACCACCAGCGGTGCTGCCCGTGATTGTTACGCTTGAGGAGTCCTGCGTATAGGTAGCACCAGCCACAAGCGTGATGTCACCACGGTCGCTCGCCCCGGCGGTGGTGATCGACATTGCGCCACCGTTGTTGTTGATACTGCCACCTGTGACGAACAAGATACCGCCCGAGGTAGCAACCATGTTGCCACCTCGCATATCAATTTGACCCGTCGCGGTGACAGAAATTGAGGCCGCGCTGATGCCTTTGATGTTCGCCGTAGAATTGGAATCGGTCAGACCGGCGTTGTACTGAACGCTGCCACCAGTATTGGTGACTCCCTGCATTTGCACGCCTCGACCGGCATTAGCAATCAGTTTGCCGCCAGCCATGACGATTCCGCCTTCGCCGTTACTCTGGAAGATTTGAGAATCCGTTGCGACGCCGCCATCAAAGGTGGTGCTTATCACAGCATCAGATTTCTGAATAACACCATTGGCTGGTGCGGCGGTGAGCATAGTCACATCTCCTGTGCCCGCCTGCCCGCCTGTCACGTCGATGTCGGCGTCGATTTGAACGCCAGTGCCGTTTCCAGCTTGTCCGGAAATCGCGGTAATGTCTCCGTTATCACCGGTGCCGTTACCACCTGTCTTCAGCGTCGCGGTACCGCCGACAAAAATGGAGTTGGAGAAGACGTCCGTGCTGGTCATCCGAATGAGGGCGATATCACCTCCGGTACCATTGCCGCCTAAACTACGAGTGTCGATTCCAGCGAACGTATTGCCCAAACTGATTGAAGTCGACAGGTTTGAACTTCCTGTAATCGTGACATTCACTAAGTCCTGAGAGAAAGTCGCGCCCGCTACCAGCACGACGTCGCCGCCGTTGCCCGATGCACTGGAGGTGTTGAGAGAGGCGCCGGCATTGATGTTGGTGATGGCGCCTCCGGCGACCAATACGATGCCACCAGGAGCGGTGATGCTGGAGCGAATGTTTAAACTACCGGTCGAGGTGGCAACGACGGTTCCGTTGCCGAAGGTGTTTAGTGTACCGAGGTCTGTAAGCCCTTCAGCGGATAAACGAATCCGACCTGCACTCAACGTTGTATTCGTCAAATTCAACGTGTTACCGGATCGCATGGTTAACGTGGCGTTGCGGTCAACGTCCATCGTCAAACTGTTGTTAATACCATTGATGTTGTTGTTGGCTTGAACGGCTCCATTCGTAAAACCAACGGACGTGTAAGCACCGGTGGTTTTGCTCAGTGTCGCACCGTTAATCGGCTGTGCTGATAACAGGAGTATATTTCCGGTTCCGCTGGTAGTGCCGTTGGTATCCCATATGCCACCAATGTTGATACCACTACCACCCTGGTCGTTACCAGCCATGACGATAATCTCGCCATTGTTTCTTCCCGCTCCCGCGCCTTGAGAGACAACGTCAGCGCTGGTATCAACAAATACTGTTCCGCGGGTACCGGTAGCGGTTTCGCGATAAGCGATTAAGTTGATTTGACCGCCGCTAGCATCACCAATTCCTTGAGAATCGATTTGATCGAAACCGTTGCCGAGATTGATGTTGCCGCCGGTCGACGATGGACCCGTTATAGTTAAATTCGAAGCAGTTTCGGTAAACAATGCACCGGCAATCAACGAAATCGAACCGGCCTGCGTGAGTGCACCGGGATTGGTGTTGAAATCAAAGCCGGAATCAATGTTGACTATGTCGCGACCAGCGACGACGAGAATACCGCCTCCGCCCGAAGCTGTTGTATTCCAGCCTAGGCTGCCGCGCAAGGTGACATCCTGCGTGGAGGTGACGACAATGCTGCCACCTTGTATTGTCCGAAGCTGTACGTCAGAATCAGCTCCACTGGCGTTTATACGAACGGCTCCAGTCTGCGCGGTGACCGTTCCTAAATCGATGGCAAGGTTCGAACTCAGACGCCCAGATACTATGTCGACGTCTCCGCCATTAGTTTGAATTGTCGAGCTAGAACCTGATGATATACCACTATTAACAACGGCACCGCCAAGGAAGGTGCCTGATGCAATGCCGCCGTTTACCTTGGAAAGGACCGCGCCAGTAGCTGGAGTTCTTGTATGCAGGGTGACATCACCCGAACCATTGTTCGATGCGCCGCTTGTATTTACGCCATTTCCTAGAGCGATGCCTTGACCACCATCATTCCGACCAGCAACAACAACGAAGTTGCCATTGCTACCAGTGCCGGTACCGCCTGTGGTGATATTCAGAACACTGTCGGTGAAAACGCCTCCATTAGCAGAATTACCTGTGCTCGTATAAGCGACCAGAGTAATGTTTCCGCCACTAGCATTGAGTCCGGTGCCTCGTGAATCTAACGCAGTCAAACCGAAGGTTAGATCGACTGCTGCGTTATCCGTCGCGTTGGATGGACCAGTGACGGTAACAGTGGTAGCCGTTTGAGTGAAATTAGCACCAGACACCATAGTGATGTCTCCGCCCTGACCAACTGCGGAAGTAGAGATGACAGAGTTGGCTGGCGGTAGAATTACCTTGATTTCCTCACCGGCAACCATCAGTATGCCACCAGGGGCGATGATGCTGTTTCTAATGTCGATGTTCTGTGTTGTGAGAAGAGTCAGACTTCCAGAGACATTGATACCGTTCCCTATCTGAATCGTGCCACCGGAAGTCACTGAATACGATCCTGCGGTAACACTGCTATTCTGAACGTTCGTTGAATCAGCAGATACGGTGACTGAGTTTCGAGCATTCAGGGTAGATGTGGCAGTAACTGAGCTTCCCGTCGTCGAACCCGGTGCAAGTGATCCGCTCGTAACCGCTCCGGTAGCATCAATTGATAGAGTGCCCACGATCTGCGGTTGACCGCCGGCTAGCAGTATATTTCCGGTTCCCGCTGTGTTATTCGTTCCTGCGCCGCTGACGTTTATCGCTCCAGTCGTGATGCTGTTGGCAAACATCGAAACAGTCCCATTGCTGAAACCGTTAGCGCCGGTAGATGTGATAGTCGTAGCGCCACCCAGGTTGATGACACCGGAGGTGGTGCCCTCGAATGCAGCGAATGTTATGTCACCGCCATTTGCGGCGGAGCTACTGGCGTTGAAAATCGGAGCAGTACCAGTGAAGGTGATGGCACCCCCGGTGGCAGATGCACCAGTCACGGTCAGCGGGCCTGTACCAGTATGCGCGGCACCAGCAATGAAGAGAATGTCCCCGCCATCGCCGGTATTCGAAGTGTCAAAGGTCAGACCACTCGCGATATTTATATTTCCTGTAGCGATATAGGTCAAGGGACCACCACCGGTCGTTTGGCTTGCGCCTACGTTAAGGTCCCCCCCGCTTTCGAACAACGGGTCGCCGCTAGTTACCGTCTCTCCTATGTTTAACGTGGAGGTGGCATTGACTGAAGCGGTACCTGCGTAAGTGTTCACGACGCCAGTCAACTCTCCGACGCTTACGCTGACATGACCGTCGCCACCGTTCAGATTCAAAGTCTGCGAATACCAGTCGCCACCAGATACGGTGGTATCAACTTTTTCTGTAAAACCTGCCTGCCGGAAATTGATAGCCCCATTCAGAGCATTGATTGTTCCACCTGTATTATCAACCGAGATTGAAGCCGGCGAAGCAGTATCAAAGTTGACGTTTCCACCAGTCGAGCTAATTGAGCCGTTGTTTACGACAACCGAAGATAGCAGTGTCACATCGGATTGAGCAGACACAGAGCCGCTGTTCGCGAGCGTACCGCCAGCGGAGAGCGTTACCGTTCCATTGCTCGAAATCGAACCAACGTTGTTCAAATCTCTATCGGCGGAAACCCTCAAATCAATCGGTACGTCGACGGCGTCATTTGCTGATGCCACCGCATCCGGTGCCTGAGTCGTAATTGAGCCTGCGTTTGTTACATCGCGAGCACCAATGTTTGCTTTATTGTTCGCAGCATTACTGGTCAGCGCATACATGCTTCCATAGTTAACAAGCTCGCGAGTAACCTTGAAATCACTGTTTCGACCGAAGTTGCCTATAGCTTCGACGCCTTCGGAGATTGTCAACGAGGATGCTTTGATGTTGCGTCCGGCGTTGTCGATGCTTCCGAGGTTGAAGCTTCCATCTACACCGCGTCCCGAGCCATCCACGACCAGGCTTTGCGCATCGCCATCAATCACTTGCTGAAGCGCTACGAATTCTGCAGCGGTGACTTTCGAACCACTGGTGAGTACTTTCTGCTCGCCGCCGACATTGACGGTATACGACGAAGCGTTGGAGAAGAGGTTATCTCCGAGAACGATTGAGCGTGTGTCTGAAGTCAGATCTAACTTCAACCCTTTGGAGACGTTTCTAGTTCTACCTTTATCGGTTACAAAAGTAGTCTGCGTCTCGAATCGAGGAACAATCGGCGTGACTATCGGCTGAATTACAAACTTGTCATCAACCACGGGCGTGTATTCAAAACGCGGACCATTCGCACCACCAGCGTTTCCTCTGGCATCTCGAATTTGCTGGACGTGGTCACGCCTCTCGGTGCGGAACATTTGGCGCAACTCTTGTCTATCCAATCCCGGGTTCGCATCACGGAAATCGCGAAATGAAGTTCTATTCTCGTTTGCGAATGCCGGACCTGCCAGCAGCAGCGTTCCTGCCAATGCTATCTTTCCCGTTGCCAGCAGATTGCGACCTTGAGAGTCTGTGGATTTCATACGCCATACCTCGATAACAATATTGAGCGAAGGGATTCCGGGATGCGAAAAGGTTCCAAAGCAAGACAACAGGCGCACCACCTATGGTGCCCTGTCACCGCAAATTTCATTACATATAAAGTACGGAGAAAAGCGTATCACGCAGATCCGCACACTGTCCACGCTGCGGGCTTGAGAGCAGGTTCACAAGAAGCACGGTCACAAAACCGTCACATCCGATCCACGTTCAGTTTCCCGATACTTGCTGTAGCCATTTGGCTATTCTAAAAGTTATGCAATAAACGTTACTTCGCCAACAGTAGCGCAATTCCGGACTTTACGAAGCGCATCAGTCAACGAAGGGAAGACACCAAATTGGCACCAAATTGTTCATACCAAACACTTAGCGCACGGAATGTTGTCGAACAACATTTCGACAACGCGACTAACCGCTTACAACAGACCGATTATTGGATAATGCTGACCGAGAAGACCCGGCTGCTCTATGCGAGTATTCAGGCTCCGCAAACTAGTAAAAGCGTCGCCGAGGCGACGCTTTCCTAATTGACAATCCGATTATTTCAATTCAGCCGGTTACTTGGCAGCGCCGGCAAAGCAACTGACGTTTCACTCACTTAACCGCGCGTTGCATAGCAACTGACGTTTCAATCACTTAGCCGCGCGTTGCATCGCAACTGACGGAGCCCTCTCGATACCTTCCTTGAGAGCGTCGAACGCTTTCTTCAGTTGAATATCCTTGAGGTCGTCAGCTTTGCGCTCAACGTTCGGGCCGTCCGGGTCAAGCCACCAGGGTCCTTTATGGGCCTCAATGTCTTTCTTCTCGAGCTTCACTTCCAGGTCAGGCGCGATGCCCTTCTTGTTGATATCGGTATCATTCGGAGTCAGGTAACGCGCAATTGTGATATTGACACCGCTTCCATCTTCCAATCGGTTGATACCCTGTACGAGCCCTTTACCAAAGGTTTTCTCACCCACTAGAATCGCCCGACCGTTATCCTTCAACGCACCGCTTGTGATTTCTGAAGCAGATGCACTCCCGTGATTTATCAAAATCGCGATCGGCAAATCGCAAATCGGATGTCCGGTGGAGGCTTCGGATTTCTTGTATCCATCGCGATCTACAGTAGACACGACTGTTCCATTCTTCAAAAACATATTTGAAATTGCGATGGCGTTGTTCAACAAACCACCCGGGTTGTCGCGCAAGTCGAGCACAATCGCCTTGGCGCCAGGTAGTTTGGCAATTGACTCCGCAACTTCTCTGTCTGCTTTTTGAGAGATGAAACTGGACAGTCTTATGTATCCAACTTCACTATCAAGCATCTGAGCCGTTTGAACTGCTTTCAACGGAATCTCCGCACGAGTGATCTTGATGATCAATTTCTCCGGCTCTTTTCCGCTCGTTTTGCGAGTGACAGTGAGAGCCACGTCTGTGTTGATCAAACCGCGAATTCTCTTGGCGGCATCATCAACGGTGTAACCTTCGGTCGGCTTACCATCGATCTCGGTCAGCTCATCACCAGCTTTTACGCCGGCTTTGAACGCAGGAGTGTCCTCGATCGGAGAGATGATGACGATTTTGCGTTCTTTGTTAGTCCCTATTTGCACGCCTATGCCGCAAATCTGCGCATCGATTTGCGAACGCTCATCATCAAAAGCATCGCGATCCAAAAATCTAGTGTAGCGATCACCAAGGCTAGCCAACATGGTTTCGACGGCTTTGTGTGCGTCGTCAGAATTTTTCAGCTTCCCGTCATATTTGTTCTTCCAACGCTTCCAGTCTTGACCGTTGAATGTTCCATCATAGAAGTCGTCATTAATCAGGTCCCAGACCTTTTCGTAGATCTTCTCAGGATCGCTAAACGGACTCATGTATGGTCGTTGAGCCAGTTTGGCACCCCGACCAGGAATCGAGGCCAGGGGGCTGGTCTTCCCATAAGTAAAGTCAGAACCGCCAAGACTGACACACATCACCAGCGTCAGCCCGAGTAAGAGCTTCCCTTTCATCTTTTACATCACGACTCCCTTAGACACAAACGGTTTCTAATTTGCCTACGCGCCAGGCACTCTGGGAAACAGGGGCGGTATCGAAAAACCTAGGTCTCATCAGCGTTTCGATAATGCTGGCCGCATTTGTAAATGACGTCATCGCCTCCCGGAGTCGTGAAAGATATGGTGACTAGTGCTTTATACCCGTTGCACCAATCTTTTAAGCAGGTGTATCGCTTATTGGCTGCGGCTTTCCAAAATCGAGAAGATTTCCCAATGTCGTCAACGACGATCCCCTGTACGTTTACACGAAAACTAGCCGTCGCAAAACGGCTTCAGAGGCTGGAGTACAGGGTTTGGAGATTCCTTTCTCGTCTTGAAGACAAGCGCCATACTAATCGGGTGATACCATAGAGTGTACTCAAAAATTCCGGCGGTTGCCATGGTGAATTTCCCTGGCCTTTTTCACCGCCCGGTAGGCTTGCGGGCGGTTTTCCTTTGAAAACTCCTGAGCGCCAAAGGTACTACATGGCAATTCATATTAATAGGTAGGATGGGAGCAAATGGCGGAGAAACCTAAGGCAGACATCGGCGTTTTCGGAGGATCGGGCTTCTACAAATTGCTCGACGAATTTACCGAGCATGTAATCGAAACCCCTTACGGCGCGCCGAGCGACAAAGTCGCAATCGGCAAGCTCGGCGGCAAAACTGTCGCGTTCATGCCGCGCCACGGAGCCGGTCACACACTGCCCCCCCACAAGATCAACTATCGCGCTAACGTCTGGGCGATGAAGTCGCTCGGCGTCAAAAGACTGATCACGCCGTGCGCAGCCGGAAGCTTGCAGACGAACGTAAAGCCGGGCGAATTCGTCGTCTGCGATCAATTTGTCGACCGCACGTCGGGACGCATCGATACGTTTTACGATGGTCCGATTACCACGCACGTCTCATCGGCTGAACCTTATTGCCCTGAACTGCGCGAGCTGGCGGTGAAGGCTGGCAAAGACGCAGGCATCACGATGCATGACAAAGGAACCGTCGTTGTCATTCAAGGACCGAGATTCTCCTCGAAAGCCGAGTCCACCTGGTTCACGAATGCGGGTTGGGAAGTCATCAACATGACTCAGTACCCCGAGGTTCACCTCGCTAAAGAGCAAGAGCTTTGCGTCGTCAATATCTCATTGATCACAGATTACGACAGCGGCTTGATGGGCGACGTTCCACCAGTTTCGCATGCTGAAGTCGTTAAGGTCTTCACCGAAAATAATGCGAAGCTGCTCACGCTTCTGACGAAACTAATCGAAGGCATGCCGGATCGCAGCGCCAAGTGCAACTGCGGCTCCGCGCTGGTTGGCGCTCGCATCGAGTAATTTTAGGTGCGGTCTCTGCGTGGTGACGCGGGATAGCCTGAGGCACTCCGAACTTTCGCCTTAGGTACTCGTTAGTCCCAAACGGCATCAAAAAGCAAACTTCATTCCACTTGGGACTCAGATTCCAGAGCGCATCGACCAGCTCTGGACTCGCATCGACCAGGTTCGGACTCACATCGACCGGGTTTCGAACTCACATCGACCAAACTCTGGTTTAAATCGATCCGCAAACTGAGCTTCAACGTGTTGACTCACGAAATTCGTAGCCGATTTATGTCCTAAATGGACTAAACAGCTAAATTCAATTCCTCTCAGTAATATTGGGTCACTAAGGCAAAAGTTAAATGGTCATAGTGCTTCAATAAGCCTGGCAAACCATTGCTTCAATGACTCCTGGCATCAGCCAGGCAAACACTGCTTCAATGACGCCTGGAAGATCCGCCTGGAAGATCCGCCTGGAAGATCCGCCAGGCAAAAACTGCTCCAATGACGCTTGGAAGTGTGACGCTTGGCTACCATTTGCTTGCACGGGACCTTGACGTGCGCAGGCGCAGATTCTCTGCGATAATGTGACTCTGTCGACACTAGATGGCGTCTGCTTCAGACTTCCGTGTCGGTATCGCATCTTTGCAAGAGACGGGTCATGAATTTTCCGCGTCTGAAAGTCAATCACATGGTTGCCATTTTGGCAGTATGTCTTGCCCTAAGTGCGTATCTTGCAATGAGGCGCTTTGGTTTTCCTGAAAAAGTTTGCATAGGCACAGGATTTCTCTGTGTTCTGGTAGTGGCCATTTTTTGGTCGTGCGTAATACTGACGGATGATGAGGACGAAGATGATTAGGGCGATTCGAAAGAATGCGGCGTTCGCGCTGGCGATGTCGTTTGTTATGTCTGGTACAGCGGCCTCGGCAGCGAATAGTGACGAAAAAACGAATGAAAAAGCGTACAACGCGTCACTAGCAAATTTGACTGACCAAATTGGTTACCCGGGCTACCCCTGCCCCGCCGTTCAAGATTGGAAGACACGTTCAGACAAGAAACGACGGATCGCGCAAGCGGTTTCGCAGGAGAAGCCGAAGCTGCCTAAGCCGCTCATTCCAATCACAAAAGACTTCAAGTTGGAAAACGGCTTGCGCGTGATCGTTTCGGAAGACCACTCCGTGCCGGTCGCGTCTTTCGTACTTATATATGATGTCGGCGCCCGCGATGAGAAGAAAACGAAGTCGGGGTTCGCGCATCTGTTTGAGCACATGATGTTCGAGGGCTCTGACAACGTTCCGAAGGGAGCGTTCTTCAAACACGTACAAGCCTCCGGCGGTCAGCTTAACGCTTCTACCCATGCCGATTTCACGGACTACTATGAGAAATTGCCGAGCAATCAGATCGAACTCGCGTTCTGGCTTGAGTCCGACCGCATGCGCTCCTTGAAAGTTACCGAAGAGAATTTCAAAAACCAACTCGATACGGTTAAGGAAGAAAAACGTTTGCGCATCGACAATCAGCCGTACATGCCGGCGGCATTGAAGACGGAAGAAACTATCTTCGATAACTGGGCGAACGCTCACCCGGTAATTGGTTCGACCGAGGATCTAGAGGGTTCCACAGTTGCTGATGTGAAGCAGTTCTTCGATACCTACTATGCGCCCAACAACGCGACTATCGCTGTTGTCGGCGATGTGAAATCTGACGAAATCGAAGAATTAGCCAAGAAATATTTTGGTTCGATTCCAAGTCAGAAACCGCCTGAACGCCCTAATCTTGATGAGCCCAAACAAGAGAAAGCTAAGTATCTCAAGATTGAAGATAACCAGGCAAAGATGCCGGCGTTCTGGATGGCGTGGAAAGCGCCTCAACGCAGGGACAAAGATTCCTTTACGCTCAACATGATTCAGAGCATACTGACAGGCGGCGCCTCGTCGCGTCTCTATCAGCGTCTCGTGAAGGACGATCAGGTTGCTCTGAAGATCCAGAGCAGTTACGAAGAACGTCGCGGTCCCTCGGAATTCGACATCTTCTGCGTCCTGAAGAAGAGCGATGCGGAAACGGTTCGCAAGATAATTCTCGAAGAGATTCAAAAACTTAAAGACACACCGGTGTCAGCAAGTGAGCTGGAGAAAGCGAAGAATAAAACACTGGCTTCTTTCTTTTCCTCATCCAGCTATTCATCACTGCAGCGCAGCCTGGGACGCGGAGAGATTTTGGCTCAATATGCCAGCTTCTACGGTGACCCGACGCTCGTCGATCAGGACGTTGAAGCTTATTTGAATGTCACCGCAGACGACGTTCAAGCACTCGCGAAGAAAATATTTACGCCTGAAGGCATCACGATTTGCGATGTAGTGCCAGGTTCGGCGAAACCGAAGGCAGAGGGTTAAGAGTCATGAGAAGAGAAACAAAGATGAATTCAATTTACGAAAGCATCAAAGCTGCCACCACAACCGGTGTAGTCGCGGTGATGTTTATGACCACTACCGGCGGTTCCATCGCCTTTGCAGAAGATGCGAAGAAGCCGATGCCACCGGCACTGAAGGACTCACCGGAGGCCGGCAGCTGCATGCCGGACATTAGCAAAGCGGAAGCTCTTCGGAACGCGGCAAAGTCAAAAGCGACAAAATCGGAAGCCGCAAAGTCCGGAGCATCTCAGTCAGCAGCATCTCAGTCAGCAACAGCCTCGCAAACAGCAACATCGAAGGAAGCAGCATCAGCAAAACGTTCGCAGAAGAAACTGCTTGCAGCAGTTGAAGAAAGCTGGCGGGCTAAACCGCCAACCCTTCCGGCGCCCAAAGAATTCAAAATGCCGGAAGTCAGAACATACAAACTCGACAACGGTCTGAAAGTTCAACTGGTCGTCGACCACCGCTTTCCTTACATCACGACATTTCTCGGGATGAAAACCGGCACCATTGCTGATGATCCGGAATCTCTGGGTGTCGCGGACATGACCGCCGACATGCTGAAAGAGGGAACCAAAACACTCAAGAGCAAACAGATTGCCGAAGAAGTGGATTTCATCGGTGGCTCACTGAATGCGATATCAGACTACGATTTCACAATCGTCAGCAGCAGCGCGTTATCGAATTACACGGACAGAATGTTTTCGATCCTGCACGATGTTTTGTTCAATCCGAGCTTTCCTGAAGACGAATTGAAGCTCAAGAAAACCAACTGGATTCAAGAACTGACAATGAAGCGCAGCAATCCTGATTACCTTCTTGAGGAGCGTTTCCGCAAAGTCGTGTTCGGCAAACACCCTTATGGCGTCGTCTCACCAACGCCTGCCATGATTGAGAAAATCACCCAGGCGGATCTGCAAAAGTTCCACAAAGCCAACTACATTCCAAACGATTCAACCTTGATTGTGCTGGGCGATATCGATGAAAAGAAAATCGATGAACAGATTAAGGCGACCTTCGGATCGTGGGAAAAAGGCGAGCGCAAATCAGGCGAATTGGCGGAGGCGGCGGTCAACAAAGAGCGTCGCGTCTATGTCGTCGACCGTCCCGGTTCCGTTCAAACGGCACTGATGATCGGCAACCTTGGAATCAAGAAAAAGGATCCCGACTATTTTGCAACACGCGTCATGAACCAGATCCTTGGTGGCAGCGCTCACTCGCGATTGTTCCTCAATATTCGCGAGCAGAAGGGATACACGTATGGCGCCTACAGCAGCATGCCCGCTCGCATCTATCCAGACGCGTTCTCTGCCGGAGCCTCTGTTCGTACAGAAGTGACGGCGCCAGCGGTGAAAGAGTTTTTGTTTGAACTCGATCGCATTCGCGACTCAGCCGTCACCAAGGAAGAGATCGATGACGCGAAAGCGTATCTCGTCGGTCAATATCAGCTAGGTTTGGAGACACAAGCTGGTTTTGCACAACGTCTGCTCGAGGTCGATTTGTTCGACATGCCGGCTGACTATTTGGAAACCTTCACGAAGAAAATCATGGCTGTGGAAGCCGCTGATATTCAACGTGCAGCAAATCGCGTCATCCAATCGAAGGATCTGGTTATCACCGCAGTTGGTGACGCTGCGAAAATTAAGTCCGGTCTTGAAACTTATGGAAAGGTCGAACTTTACGATGCCAACGGCGAAATGACGACGATGGCAAATCCGACAAAGCCTGCCGATACAAAAACAATCGAGCAGTAATCAACCAATACTGAAGGTGTTAACACTTACAGCAAAAAATACGACCCGGAGCGGTGCGAAAGGATCGACTGCGTTTCACAACGAAAGTTACGGCGAATCCAATTTCACACCGCTCCTTCGCTTACATAGGAAACCAATTGGCAGCTACCGATTTTGACACCGTCATACGGGGCGGCACTATATACGATGGCGATGGAGGCGAACCTTTCATCGGAGATATCGCCATTAAGGGCGATACCATAGCAGGGCTCGGTCCCAAACTCACAGGTCGAGGCACCAGAGAGTTGGATGCTACGGGACTTGCTGTGGCGCCTGGTTTCATCAACATGCTGAGCTGGGCAAATGAAAGCCTGATTGCCGACGGACGTTCCATGAGCGACATCAAGCAGGGTGTCACTCTCGAGGTGATGGGCGAAGGAAGTTCCATGGGGCCCTGGAATGACGTGATGAAGCGTGAGCGCGTAGAGAACCAGGGTGATATCAAATACGATATCGAATGGACAACTCTTCGCGAGTATCTCGACTTTCTAGAGCGCAAAGGAGTCTCGTGCAATGTGGCGTCGTTTGTCGGCGCCACGACAGTCCGCGTGAATGTTCTCGGACGCAACGATGTCGAGCCGACCGCCGACCAATTGGAAAACATGAAAAACTTCGTGCGCGAAGCCATGAAAGACGGCGCGCTGGGAGTGGCTTCGGCTCTGATCTATGCTCCCGCCTTCTACGCAAAAACAGAAGAACTCATCGCCCTGGCATCGGCAGCCGCCGAATACGGTGGCATGTACGCATCACATCTCCGCAGCGAAGGAGACGCCTTCCTTGAGGCATTGGACGAATTCATAAGAATCGCAGAAACATCAGGCGCTCGCTCGGAAATTTATCACCTCAAAGTAGCCGGCAAAGCAAACTGGCCAAAAATGGAGCAAGCGCTAAATCGCATTGAAACCGCTCAAGAACTGGGTCTTCCAATTACAGCAGATATGTATATGTACAGCGCGGCGCAAACGGGACTCGATGCTGCGATGCCACCATGGGTTCAAGAAGGCGGTTTGCGTGCCTGGATAGAACGCCTGCGACAACCGGAAGTTCGAGCCCGAGTCGTTGCCGAGATGGAAACAGCGACTGACAGCTGGGAAAACGGTTACCTGCACTCGGGTGCAGACGGTGCGCTCCTCGTCGGATTTAAAAAGCTCAAACAATATACGGGCAAAACCCTGGCACAAATTGCCACGGAGCGCGGGACTACGCCGGCGGAAACAGCAATCGATCTGGTAATCGAAGACGAAAGCCGGGTTGAAACTGTTTACTTCTGGATGTCCGAAGAAAACATCCGAAAGCAGCTCGTCAAGCCATGGTTCAGCATCGGCTCAGATGGTTCATCCCTCGCCACCGAAGGAGTTTTTCTAAATTCGAGCACTCATCCGCGAGCCTATGGGAATGTCGCGCGTTTCCTGGGGAAATATGTCAGAGACGAGAACTTGATGACTTTGCAAGAAGGCATCAGACGTCTGACGGTTTTACCAGCGACCAATTTAAGGCTTAATAACCGAGGCGCGCTCAAACTCGGCTGCTTTGCCGACGTGGTAGCTTTCAATCCCGAAGAAATTCAGGACAAGGCGACCTTCGAGAACCCTCATCAATACTCGCTCGGCATGCACCATGTTTTCGTCAACGGCACACAAGTTTTAAAAGATGGTGACCACACTGGAGCACTGCCAGGTCGAGTAGTTCTTGGTCCTGGCGCGAAGCATTAGTTCAGCTAAAGCAGAGAACAGCTAAAGCAAAGGAGCCAGCTACAGCAGAAAGAAAGAGCATCCGTGAGACCTAGCGGTCTCACTCAGTCTGCGCGGTCTTCGGATTCTTGATTTGATAGGTGTAGGTTGACGTGAACACGACGCGATTGCTGTCCGGTTTCAAATTAAACGCAAGAAACGGCATCGGAACTGCGCAAACGGTTTGAGTCTGTAATTGTATGACCCGCACATCCGCAGCGATATCGTCTTTAAAGGCGGTGTATTGGGGATGACTGATGAACGCACCGCCGTACCCACAGTTGTCCATTCCATGCCGCGCGGCACCTTGAACTGCTTCAGTCGGTTTCCCTTCGAGAGCGGCTCCGGCAGCCAGCGCTATTGAATCACGGCAGACCTTATCATTGTATGTCTTAGCGAGATACAGGATACAGGTGTTGGTAGCAAGTAGAGACATAATTACGAGCAAGAGAACTGCTACACCAAGCTCGAAAAGACCGTGACCGGAAGGGTTGCGCATAGATTCAACCTGAGGGGTTACAAAACTAGTTTACCCTTTTTTGGCGATCTTTTTATGCTCCAGACAAACTAGCCGTTCAGATCCAACTCGGCGAGGAAAGGCAGTTCGCGATACTTTTCATCGTAATCGAGACCGTAGCCGATAACGAACAAATCATCAATCGTGAATCCGACATAGTCAGCATTGATATCGACGACTCGGCGAGACGGTTTATCGAGGAAACAAGCGAGTTTCAACGATGCCGGATGGAATTGACCTTCCAGATAATCCATGAAGAACTTGGCGGTTCTGCCTGAATCGATGATGTCTTCAACCACCAGGATATGGCGATTGGAGATGTTCGGCAGGTCCAGATAAGGCGCTTGCACGTGCCCTGAACTCTCCGTTGCACTGCCATAACTCGACAGTCTCACGAACTCCATCTGCAGTGGATCTTTGGTCTTCAATTGACGCACGAGATCGGCGAAGAAAACCAGAGCCCCCTTCATGACGCCGATTACAACGAGTTCTTCGACATCCTTGTATTCGTCACTGATGGTTTTTCCAAGCTCGATTATTCGCTTCTGGATCTTGTCGGCACTGTACAATTCAGTGATTTTCGGTCCCGCAGTCTTCTCACCAGTAACCATAGTTCCTCACCGCCCTTTTCGTAGGAAGTTGTAGATCCTAACAAAAACCACCGGCTGCGTACACGATGATTTGCGAGCTTTCATTGAAGATGACGAGCAAATGGGCTTTTCGGCAGATGAAATTGTTCACAATCGATTATTGATTAAACATTTGTCGCCGGTTTCACTGCAACTATCGACGCAAACCGCTCAACTCGAGTGCATCCTGTTTGTTGAAGATTTGCCGTCCGCGCACGAAAGTAGCTTCGACTACCCGGTCGTCGCCCAGAAAGACCAGCGCAGACAATATCTCGTCGGTTGGTTTCGACAGGATGTCGTCGATAATTCCGGTTCGATGAGTCGGGTCGACAACCACAAAATCAGCTTCCTTCCCCTCATCCAGACTGCCAATCTTTTCTTCGAGACCCAGAGCAACTGCACCGCCAAGAGTGGCACGATACAGTAGCTCGCTGGGATAAAGCCACTCATCGGGCTGAATGTAGTTCGCATCCTTCATAACGCAAAAGAGAGACATCTGCGGTCCGGCAGCGACATCGGAGCCGATGCCAAACCGAATCCCCTTCTTCTCGACACGACGGTAGCCGAAAACCCCACTCTTCAAAAAGAAATTCGAGCTCGGGCAATGCGACAACGATGAATCGGTTTCCTTCAAGACATCAAGATCTTGGTCGTCCAGATGAATCGCGTGCGCGAGAATGTTATTTCTCGCGAGCAGACCATGCTGATGGTAAACCTCAACGTAAGTGCGAGCTTTCGGAAAGAGCTCCTTCACGAAATCAATTTCTTCATGTGATTCGGCAAGATGAGTATGCATGTAAGTGCCAGGCTTCGAATGCCACAACTTTCCCGACTCAGACATCAATTCGCTGGTGGAGGTCACCGCAAAACGCGGCGTGAAGGCGTACAGCAATCGACCGTCGTCATGTCCATGCCACTTTTCGCAGAGCTCCAACGAGCCCTGTAGACTGTCGCTCAAATTCTCAGTGAGCGCCGGAGGCGAATTGGTGTTCATCATCACCTTGCCCATAATGGCCCGACAACCGACACTATTTGCGACTTCAAAAGCTATATCGGTAGCCTGTTTGTGAATGGTGCTGAATACGACACCGAGTGTGGTGCCGTTTCGAACCATTTCGTCGAAAAACCAGGTAGCAATTTTCAAAGCATAGTTAGGGTCGGCGCAACGAGCTTCGGAAGGAAATACAAAGCGCTCCAACCACTTCATCAGATGCTCGCCGGACTTGCCGGTGACTGTGACCTGAGGAAGGTGTAGATGAGTATCAATAAGACCTGGCAAGATAATTTTGTCGCCAAAATTATGAATCTCTTTCAAGTTGCTGTGCCGGTCGAACTCCGCCCACAGTCCGCAAAAAACAATCTTGCCGCGATCGTCTACAATGAGAACTCCGTCGCGAATGTCATTCAACTCACCGTTTATCTTCGGCGATATGACGTGACCTCGGTAGGCAGTCAGTTCCTTCGATTGATTTACTGCATGCATCTCAGAGAATCCAATCCATTTGCGCGCTCTCTCAGCAGCCGTTCTCAAGTAGATAACCATCTATGCAAAATACGGCAGCGATAAGATTTTAAACCAAGTCGACTATTTTCACCTCTTTCTCCTCCGCGGCGACGCATTCATGATGAAAAAAAAGCTCGAAATTGCTGACTGGTGCGATGTTCAGCGAGTTCTGAAAGAAACCTACGAAATCTGGTCGCCGGGTCTCAGCCGAGACCAGTACCATGAGTTTGTCGAAATGCAGATGTCTCATCCCTGGAGTAAGAGAAACTACTCTTACTTGATCCTGCGCGACAAAAGGAATTCGGCGACGCCTGCATCCAGTATGAAGTATTACAACCTCAAGTTTCAGAGTCATAGTAAACAATACAAATTTGCAGGCTTCGGAGCGATCTATACGCGAAAAGACTTGCGGGGCGAAGGCTACGCCACTGAGATGATCAAGCAGGCTCTCGACCGAGCCTGGTACGACGGTTGTCACGGCGCGTTGCTTTTCTCCGATATTGGCGTTGATTATTACGCGCGCATCGGTTTCTTCGACTTGAATAATGAACGTTTCGTTCTGCAGCTCAATCCGGCGCATCAAGGCTCCGAAGTCCATGTCCCAATCGATTGGACCACAGAAGCACCTGATATCACAGGCGATACCACGGAGTGGAGCAGTTGTTACCGCATTGAAAGCAACCTTATTCGTACGCGTTATCTCACGACCTCGCCCGGTCAACTCGAGTACATAGAGAGGCACTACAGGCGATGGCTGCGAAAACAATCTTTCGGCGTCGCAAGAAGCAGAGATTACCTGCACTTCAAAATAATGCGCGAGAATTATCTGGCCAGGTTTTCCAGAACTTCCTGGCCGAAACTGGAATTACTGACCGTCGATCACAGCTCGGCGTCAGGATATGCAATTCTCGAGTATGGCGGTCGCGTCTTGCGAATTCTCGAATTGGTTGGCGATGAAAATACACGCCGCTTGCTCTGGAAGGGCGTGGTCGCCAGGGCGCGAGAACTCGAAGCAGTGCGGATAGCCGGGTGGGAAGCGATACTAGCTGACTTTGCGCCGGGTTTCTCCCTAAATCAGCTTGATTCAATCGACGCGTCACTCGCAAACAGTTTTCAATCCCTGATGTTTGCAGAAAAGAAAAAGGGGCGAGCTATGATTCTGCCGCTCAAAGATGACATCGAAGATTGGTTGACAGTGTGTCCTTGTCCCCTGCTTGAGATTGATCATTTATAGATGCAGCTCGGTCGTTCGATTAGGTTTGCTGATTTACCGACCGGGTCGGGTCGATTAGACTATACTCGTGTTAAACAGTTTTCCTAACAGCCTTTACCAAAGAACATGACAACCGCACAATCGCGTAAATCGCTAACTGTCCATCAGGTGCTTGATCAGCTTCGAGTGGAAGGAGTCAGGTATCTGTTCGGCTCCGTGAGTTCGTCCGACTCGCCAATCTCAGCAAGCGTAATGGCGCTTCGAGGCAAGGAAGGCGAGAACATACACTTCTTGGGTTCCGTCCATGAAGCTTCGGCGGTGTTCATGGCGTCCGGTTACGCCCAGGCGACCTCACTGCCCGGCGTTGTCAACATAGCCAGCGGTCATCTTTTGAATGCGGTCCCTGCGATATACGCGGCCAATCGATCGCAAATCCCACTCGTCATTCTGGCCGACCAGGAAGACTCGCATATCATCAACGATGAGCCGCCCCTGACCGTCGAACATCATTTGACGGTGCGCACCATCGCTAAGTGGATGGCGGAAGCACGTACCGCCCGCGAAATTGGACGACTTATGAGACGCGCGTTCCATGAGGCTCTTTCGCCTCCGAAGGGACCTGTCGTTCTTTCCATACCTATAAACCTTTTATTGTCGACGGCTAAATCCCAGGTGATTAGACCACCTCTGACGAGCCCGCTGGGAACAGCCGATCAAAACTTCGTCAGCAAAGTAGTCGGACACCTCGTCCGCGCTGAGAATCCAGCGATCATCGCCGGCAATGAGGTTTCGCAATACCGCGCCCGCCGAGACACCGTGCTGATGTCGGAGGTGCTGGGCTGCCCGGTGTACTGCGAAGCAGCTCCCATCGGTGTCAACTTCCCAAACCGTCACCCGCATTTCGCCGGAGTTTTGCCCCAGGATGTTGATGCAGCGCACGAGCGCCTGAAAGCTCATGACCTCATTTTGGCTCTTGGTGTCCAGAATCGATTGCCGAATAGAAGTGAGGGACCGTCGATGGTTCCTGACACCGGCACAATCATTCAAATAAATATGGATGGCCGATTGGCCGGCATGACGTTCCGCTCGACGATGGCTACACAGGCGGATATTTCGGAAACCCTGTCTCGCATTCGCGCTGAAATGCAACTTGCTGTAGACAACGATTGGTTATCGAAATCTAAGGTCAGGACCCGAAATACGATAACCGGAATTGCCGAACTGCGACACCATCAAGAAGAATCTTTGCTTTATCCCAATCCTGCAAAACCGACCAGCTTGTTCTGGCTAATGCGCCTGCTCGAAGGCATCAGACCGCCAAAGTCAGTCGTAGTCTCGGATATCATCCATGCGAATGCCATGCCGTTTGAGATTCTCAGCTTAGAGAGCGGCTCTTCCTTCTTTTCAAGCAACAGCGGGGTAAACGGTTTTGCATCCGGAGCCGCATGCGGTGTTCAATTTGCCGGTCTCGACATTCCGATCATCTGCCTCACCGGCGATGAGTCATTCCTTGGATACCCGCAGACACTCTGGACCGCAAGACATTATGGATTAAACACAAAATTCGTAATCGCCAATACGCAGAGCCGAGCCCGGCTCAACATGCTGCCTTCGGCGCCCACCCGCCGACCACCGCGCTTTGAGCTCACGCGTCCGGAAATCTCCTTAACCCGCCTGGCGGCTTCCATGGACGTGCCGGCATTTCAAGTTCAGCAATTCAGCGACCTGGAGCCGGCGCTCGTCAAACTATTCTCCGAGCCAGGTCCAGCACTTATTGATGTATTGATCGATCCTGAATCGTACCTGGGAAGCTGATTACAACACGTTTTCTGGTTCGGGACAGGCGAAAAGGTTTCCTACCTGACAGTTTTGAAAATTAGATTTTGAAAATGTCGAGCAGTACCCACTTTCGCACTGCTTGCGGTCCCGCTTGACAATATTATTGCAATTAAAGCTCAAGAACCTTATCGAAATCGGTATGGAACCCAATATCCGAGCGGTCACTTGATAAACTTTAAAACCGTAGTGGGCAACAAATCGCCAGGTATTTATCGTGAAAACTCTAGCAAGAGATAGCAAAGACATGACCGAGGACAAGAAGCTCATCGTAAATGACTTCTCGATCCACGTAGCAACGGTCAACGGCTCGGGGAGCCAATCCTCAAACACAGTGCTCTTGAGATCAATATTTCAAATGGGCATTCCAGTAAGCGGCAAAAACCTCTTCCCATCGAACATCATGGGATTGCCGACCTGGTTCACCATTCGTGTAAACAAAGACGGCTACATCGCTCGTAAAAAAGAGGTCGATATTCTTGTCGCCATGAACCCGCAAACGGCGATTGAAGACGTTAAAGAATTGCGTCCGGGCACCGTTTGCGTCAGCCCCATCGAACTTAGCCTCGACAAAATTCGCGACGACGTTAAGCACTATCAAGTGCCGTTCGGCGAGCTTGCCAGCCAGGCCACCGACAACGTCAAGTTGAAAAAGCTTGTGACCAACATCATCTACGTAGGCGTTGTAGCGGAGCTGCTCGAAATCGATCAAGCAGAAATCGACAGAGCTATCGAAGCGCAATTCGAAGGCAAGCAAAAGGCGATCGACCTCAACAAAAAAGCGGCAATGATTGGTCGCGAGTGGGCGAAAGAAAACCTCAAAAAGGCTGACCCTTACAGAGTCGAGCGTCTCGATTTGACCAAGGGCAAAATCATCATCGACGGCAACCAGGCTGCAGCTATCGGCTGCATGATGGCCGGCGTGTCGGCGGTTACCTGGTATCCGATCACACCATCGTCCAGCCTCTGCGAATACTTGATCGATTATCTCCACAAATACCGCGTAGACAAAGATGGCAAAAACACATTCGCCGTCGTCCAGGCGGAAGATGAACTTGCTGCAGTAGGAATGGCTATCGGAGCAGGTTGGGCAGGTGCTCGCTCGATGACATCGACCTCGGGTCCCGGCATCTCGTTGATGTCCGAATTCTGCGGATTCGCTTACTTCACCGAGATTCCAGTTGTAATCTTCGATGTTCAGCGCGTCGGTCCGTCGACCGGTCTGCCGACACGAACATCGCAAGCAGACTTGCTCTCCACATACTTCCTCTCACACGGCGACACCAAGCATGTCGTGCTGCTTCCGAATTCGGTGGGCGAGTGCTACGAATTTGCGATGGCCGCATTCGACCTCGCGGAGCGCCTCCAACAGCCGGTCTTCGTTCTTACCGATCTCGACATCGGCATGAACAACTGGATGTCGGATCCGTTTGTCTATCCTGAAAAACCTTTCGATCGCGGCAAAGTTCTCAACGCAGAACAGCTCGAAAAGGCAGGCGGTTTCGCCCGATACAAAGACGTCGACGGCGACGGTATCGCTTACCGCACTCTTCCGGGAACGGAACATCCCAAAGCCGGTTACTTCGTTCGCGGTTCCGGTCACAACGAAAACGCCGCATACAGTGAGCGTCCTGAAGACTATGTCAAACTCATGGATCGCTTGCTGAAGAAGCTTGAAACTGCAAAGCAATATGTGCCTCAACCAGTGATCGAGCAGAACAAAGATGCGAAAGTCGGCATCCTCGCCTTCGGTTCGACCCACTGGGCAATTGAAGAAACGAGAGATCAACTTTCTCGCGAAGCAAAATTGCCGACCAGCTATTGCAGAGTGAGATCGTTGCCCTTCACCGAAGGCGTTCAAAAGTTTGTCGAAGACCACGACCACGTGTACGTCGTCGAACAAAACCGCGACGGTCAAATGCTCGACCTGCTCCGCCTGGAGATGCCGCAACTCGCGACCAAGCTGAGATCGGTCAAACACTACAACGGTCTACCCGTTGATGCAGAATCATTTACGACCCAAATTCTTGAACAGGAGAAGAACGTTTAATCATGGTTGAAACAGCAACACCTTCTCCAGCACCGAAGGCACCCGCAACAAACAAATTGAACCTGACGCTGGCCGACTATAAGGGTTCACCTTCCACACTATGCGATGGCTGCGGTCACGACGCCATCACAAGCCAGATCATCAAAGCGTTTTGGGAACTCTCAATCGAGCCGCACCAGGTTGCAAAACTGAGTGGTATCGGTTGCTCATCAAAAACGCCCGCGTACTTCTTGAGTCGCGCTCACGGATTTAACTCCGTACACGGACGCATGCCGTCCGTCGCGACCGGCACGCACATGGCTAACCACAAGCTGATCACAATCGGCGTCTCCGGCGACGGTGACACCGCTTCAATCGGTCTCGGTCAGTTTGGTCACTTGATTCGCCGCAACATTCCGATGGTTTACATCGTTGAAAACAACGGCGTTTACGGACTGACCAAAGGTCAATTCTCGGCGACCGCTGACGTCGGTTCAACATTGAAAGATGGAACCGTCAACAGACAATCAGCGATCGACCTTTGCGGATTGGCTATTGAACTTGGTTGCGGTTTCGTAGCTCGTTCATTCGCCGGTGACCCGAAACAGCTCGTCGCTCTAATCAAAGCCGCCCTCGCTCATGAAGGCACCGCATTGCTGGACGTAATCAGCCCCTGCGTGACCTTCAACAACCACGAGGGTTCGACGAAGAGCTATAAGCACGCAAAAGAGATGGATCGCCCGCTCCACGAGCTAGGCTTCATTCCGTTCTACGAGCAAATCACAGTCGACTATGAACCGGGAACGGTCCAAGACGTCGAGATGCATGACGGCTCGCACTTGCGTTTGAAAAAACTCGGTCACGATTACGATCCGACCGACAGATTTGCAGCCGATAGAGCAATTCACCAATCTCACAAAGATGGCACTTTGCTTACCGGCTTGCTCTTCCACGATAAAGATCTGCCGAGCTGGACGCAACTCAACAACCTTGTTGACCAGCCGCTCTCTAGACTCTCGCAGGAACAACTGAGACCGAAGAAAGAAGTTCTCGATGAGATCATGAAATCATTGACGTAATTTCGATCCGGAATTAAACCACTTGAGACGGGCTTGCTCTGCGGCAAGCCCGTTTTTTTTTTGAAATTGGGAATGAGCACGAAACCAGATCCGCTGTCGCAGCGCTACGGACTTCCAGCGAGATAATTTCTTACTCGTCGCAACCACAGGTGGTATTTAAAACTAAACCATTAATGCGCTTCCAACAGCGGAGCCACTTTCGGCAAGCAGTGGTTCAATAAATACAACACGTCTTTATAGCGCTGTTTGTTGCAAGTAGCATCGTCGAACAAGCAGATTCGTTTCGACGTCCCATCTACCTCAAGTTTGTCAGTAAACAGGTCCGCCTCCTTCACGTCGTTGTACATAGAAACCATCCGGGCATCATCACCATAAACAGCCTTGCCTTCGACGAAAACAAGACTGATGTTCTTTGGCTCCGTCTTCAAAAGACTGACGAACGGATTTTGATCTAGCTTAGGAGCAAGGAAAAAATCACCTGCGAATCCCTTTTTCAGATGACCGAAGTGGTCTTCGAGACCAGCTGTTAGCGCGGCATCCGTCGTGACCATCTTGTATAAACGTTCAGGCGTGACGGGATTCTCGGCGCCCCAAGTTTTCTTGGCGTAGTCAAACGCAAACTTCATCTCGCCGAGCAAGTTGTCGGAACCGGAAATAGTCCAGTCCGGACTCAGTGCAACCGTGACGCCAGATTCGATGGCAGCAGGAATATTTGTGGTTTGGTTGTACAGGCTTATATTGCTCCGAGGCGACCATGAAAGATACATCTTGTTGTCAGCCATCTCTTTGAACTCTGGCTTAGTAAGCGCGACTCCATGGATGACGACCATGCCGGGCGTGACCAGATTGTTGTCTCGCAAAACCTTGAATTCATTAATGCTAGCTGGGTCATCAGCGCGACCTTCGCCGATGTGCAAGAAAAAGCGTTTCAACTCTTTGCTTTTAAGCTTCGCGGCATTTGCTTGAAGTTTCTCATTGCCAATCTTAAGAATATTGTTGCTGGAATTCGCTACCAGACCGCCTGTCAGATTGCGGATTGGAAGCGAAGGTGGTTTCGTATAATAAGACGATTGGATCATAGTAGTACCGCCAATGATGGCACGAATCTCCGCGTACTTAATAGACGTCGACATCACGTCTCCTGATGCTTCCATGTTCGCTTTAAAAATGTCCACGACGTTATCGAAATATTCTTTGTTTTGCGGACTCTTGTTCTGCTCATCGTTCCACTGGTAGCGGTTTACGAAAAACGATTTCGGTTTCCACAATGGAATGGAGTTGTAGTGGACGTGATTGTGAGTATCAATCAAGCCAGGGTAAGCGTAGCCCTCATACTTCAGTTTTTTCGCAGAACTCGGGACGTCAGCCTCGGAAGTGAAGACATCAAGTATGGAATCGCCATTCTCCGAATCGATCAGCAACCAACAATTCGTCGCGCCGGTTTCGCTCACCACATCGGCATTGATTGCAAGAGGTTCCGCATGAGCCGCGGTTGCAATCAAGAGCCCCGCGACGGCTAAAGCAATCTGACTTTTCATTTCTACCTCCGGTCCCATTGAATTTCGCAAGCACGTTCTTGCTGAGCTTTCTGCTATCGCTAAAGGACGCTAACAACAACAACAACAACAACAACAGACGAGATACGCTACAACAGACCTTCAAGCGCATAAAGCTCTCGACAGTTGCGATATAGAACTTTTTCAGCGATAGCCTGAGCTTGCGCCAACGTCAGATAGTTCTCATCAATCAGATCGTTCAGCACCGACTGTAGTGCTTCCTTCATAATTACCGCACCGTACCAGTGCATCTCGGGCAGAGTATGTCCATCACTCCCAGCAAGAATTTTAGTCGCAGGCGCGATTGCTAAAGTTTCGCGCACGAAGTTTTTCACCATCGCGGATACGAGAATGACTGACAACGATAAATCCATATAGCAGTTTGGAAAAACGGAACAAAGATATGCCGCCTCGCGGTGATATGGATAGCAATGAAGGAAGACGAATTTGCATGAAGCAAACCGTTTATCCTTCACTATTGGCGTCATGACGGTAGGGTTCGCCTCATGCAATACGAGGTCTGCGTCACCAATGCCGGTGTGAATTTGGATGGGCAATTTCGAATGTGCGGCAAGTTGAAACGCGTTAAGGAGCAAGTAATGATACAGGGGAGACGCGGATATTCGAAAATCCTTCTTGTCATTTTTCGAAGCAGCTTCAATCTGCCTTCTGGTCTCTGAGAAACTTTCTTTAGCAGCCTGCAAATCGATTTCCGGTTCTCTGGGCAAACCGCCGCGGTAAGCAGCTATTGTTTTAAACCCAACTGGAAGCGACTCTTTGAATGAATGCATTTCGAGTTGCAAATGATTTATAAGGTCTTGAAACGAATCGTGTTCGCAAATCAAGCGCTCGAAAACAGATTCAAGGCGAACAATTTTGAACACCGGACGTCCGCAAACTTTTGCTACTTCATTGACCGACATGGACGCTTCCGAATTGAATCCATCATCAATAAGCAATCCGCCAATAGAGGCGTCGTCCCAGAGTTCATTCACGTAATCCGAAGCGGAAAGCGCCTGTCGCGCCTCGACAAGTTGCTCGTCGGTTTCGAACCGGAGATAGTCCTTAAGGCGCTCGCGCATGTTCATATAATGCAAACTATGTGGCACATGGTTTTCTATCATTGACAGCGAGTTAGACTCACTGAATGTTCGCCGAAAACCAACAACATCGACTTCCAGATGCCGCCTTAAAATGGAATGCGCATGGTGGTCGATAAAGACACTTTTGCTGATATCGAGTTTCACGCGGATAACCTCGCTAAACTAGACGAACTGGCTAGTACTGGAAGTGGTGCACGCATCCTAGTACCGCATGCGGTGATGGCTTAGCTCGAAGTCCTGGTCGAGGCTATAGGCTTCCGCCTCGGACGACTTTACGATTATGTATGCGTTCGCCAGCTCCTCTCCAAGTGTCTTCATCATGTAGACATCTGCTTCCAGTTCTGTAAGTGCCTGCTGAAGCGTTTCCGGTAAGCGAACCGCGCCGCACTCCTCACGCTCCTCATCTGATAAATCAGCTGGATCTATTGTCACCGGTTTCGGTGGCTTTAGTTTTTTGCGAACGCCATCAAGTCCTGCCGCAATTATGCATGCCAATGCAATATAGGGATTCATGGTGGCATCGACGCACTTCACTTCAATATTCGACGAAGCCATCTCATGTCCCCAGTACACGGAGGGAACTCGCACTGCCGCCTCGCGGTTTTCATACCCCCAACATTTATAAGCCGAAGACCAGTGTTTCGGTTTCAACCTTCTATATGAATTAAATGAGGGGCAGGTCACCGCCAGTAGTGCTGGTAGATGCTCAACGATTCCTGCGACGAACTGCAAGCCGAATTCGCTCAATCGACCTTCATCAGCCCAGAGCAAGTTTCGCTCCCCGTATTGGTCCCAAACCGAAAGATGAAGGTGACAGCCGTTTCCAGGCTGGTCTTCAAACGGTTTTGGCGCGCAGGTCACAAGCATGTCCTGTTCCAATGCTAAACCGCGCAGAGTCTCACGCAGCATCACCCACTGATCGCAAGCCGCCAGTGCCGGCTGATGGGAGATACTTACCTCATGCTGCCCATGTCCAAGTTCCGGATAATACTGCTCTACCTGCAACCGCTGGCGGTGCAAATAATCTACGAGCTTTGAAACGTACCTGTTAGCACGATTCATTCCATCCGTGCCGAAACAAACGCTATTGTCCACAGAAACAAAGCGCCCATCGAAGTCTTTGCTACCAAGAAAGAACTCGGTCTCGAAAGCAGCTTGAATCGACAATCCCATCGACGCGGCTTCAGCAATCTGTTTCTTCAGCAATGAGCGTGGACAGAGCGCCCACGGTTTCTTATCCAGGTCAATCAAATCGCAAATCATCGAAGCTGTTGTACCGACGAACGGAAGCACCGTAAATGTGTCCAAATCTGGTACCATCCGAACTTCACCGACGGCACCTAATCCGGTATCAGACTGCGGTCTGTCCAGCGAATTCATGGCGAGCTGACCCTTGACCAGACCGATGCCCGTATCGATTCGATCCTTGAGCCTCGGCAGAGACGAATTCTTGCCGCGAACCATACTGCAGAAATCAACGTATAAGAATCGTACGAGATTGACGCCAAATTTATTGGCCGTTTCCATTACATCGTCCTTGGTCTTTTTCTGCATTTTCCTTTGTCCAACTAAATTTTCTTGCCGCGAATTTTCGATCGCGATTTATTCCAGAATACTCGCTGCACACGGCAGTTGCTTGCAATTTTACAGCAGTCAGCGAAATCGATTTCGATTATTAAAACAGGCTGTCAAGGGGCTTTTGGCGTGTTATTCGGTTAGAAACGAGGGAACAATAGTTGTACCAAGGAAGGTTTCTCTCCGGACAAGTTAGTTCCGGTGCTGGTTGGTATTGCTATGTCTCCGACAAGGATACTCAAAATTTACTACACGGCGACGCTCCTAGCGGGGTTCGCAATGACGATTCCGGTTTCTCACTGGGTCAAACTCGATGAACTCGGCACACGCGGAGCGTTCGGCTTGATCCTCTGCTGGAATGTGTTCTGTTTGATGATTCTGCCGCTCGTAATCGACTGGGCGGAAAGAAGTTACTTAAAAGCGCGATTCGTCGCCCTCCAAGATATCGCGAAAGACAACCCTGAGCTGGCAGCGGTCATCACCGCACAATGCGAGCGTCTCTCAATAAGCAGTTTGAAGCTGGCCGTCGTCGACACGCCTGCTAGCGAGATGATGTCGTACGGCTTGTGGCGCTCAAATCCTCGCCTGATCGTTCCTGGCGATTTGTTGAAACCTGAAAATCAGGAAAAGGCAATTCCAAGTGTTGAAGCTGAACTGGCACGATTTATAAAACGCGACGACAACACAACAATCTATCTAATTTTCGCGGGCTTCGAAGCGATGATGCTCGTATTGCTCGTCTGGCTGACTTAGAGCGCGACTGTCTTATTAGTGTCGCTCTTCTTCGAACATGATCGATTCGAAGATGTCATAGTGGGCACTGTTACGCCAATCTTGAGCTCCAAAGCCGGCTTTACGAGCAAGCTGACTCAAAGTTTCCTCCAACGTCCAGCCAAATTCCGATGCAACATGCGGGAGAAAAACCGATTGCCGCCCGCGCAGATACATCACAATTCCGTGTTTGCCGATCTCGATTTCTTCTTCAGATTGGGCGCGTGTGAGCGGCGTCAAAACGCTGACCTCAATGTCGATATCACTGAGTTCGCTTTCCTTTACCTCAATGAAGCGCGGATCTTTAGAGCAAGAACCAATTGCATTATCAATCACAGCCTCGATAAGCGGCTTGATTGGCCAGATGTAGCCAATGCAACCACGCAAATCGCGGTCCTCAGGTGTCCCATCGGCACGAATCCTCTCGCTGCCACCACCGGCGCTACCAGCCGATCTTGGCTTCGGGTTGCCATGTTTGAATAATGTGACAAACGCGCCGAGCGGTTGCCTCATCGCTGGTGTTATTTCGACACCAGCATCTTCTGCTCTCAAGACCTTTTTCTCGCGAACAAACAGGTCGAGCGCCTGCCGCGCAACAAACAGCAAGTCGGACTTTTCGATTTCGTTGAGCAACTCTTCTTTGGATAAACCTTTATCAGCTTCCCATGAAGCGGCTCCATCGGCTCCAGTGAAAGCAATAGCTAGATAGGAAACCGAATTTTCCTTTTCGTCGCTGCTTACATCCATGGATGTTCGATACTGCAGCAACTCTGCCTTGGCGCCGGGCGGCAACATCGATAGTAGAACTGCTGTCGGATAGAAACCACATATGGTGCATCGAGTCCGGTCGTGAAACTCTAGAAATCCGGGAAGATCAGCATGTTCGAGACAACGGAAAGCCTCCAGATCTAATTCCTTGACCTTTTCGGGGGCGACTGAAGTGGGGAATGGAACGTAATCATAGCGCGGACCATAGTGAGTAAAATCGGAACTAACGACGACAAGATCATCCTCATGGATGTAGCGCCGTATTATCTGCCCGACTAAGCGAACATCGCCCGGATCGGTCAAAAGCCCAACTATAAGCGGCACAATCGGCACTTCACCAAATGCTTTTCGAATAAATGAAAGTTGCAGTTCGAGCGAATGTTCTTTCTGATGAACTTCGCGCGATTCGTCAAACATCGGATACTGCAAGAGAGCATCAATTGTCTTTCTGTCGAGAGGCAAGTCACCAAGCGGCGTTTCAAAGCTTTCATCCGGAGTGAGGACAACGCCTTGAAATCCGACATAATGACTCGGCCCCATCAGGAAGACACGTTTGGGCTTGAATCGTTTTGCAAAACTATAAGCAACCCCGGCAGTGGCACCGGAATAGATATAACCGGCATGCGGAGCGATAATCGCATACAGAGCTTGCTTCAAATCGTCGAAATGGGCAGTTGCCGGATTACGTACTAAAACATCCTCGCCAGCGCTAAGATACCCACTCACTTCCTCATCAAGCGCCTTCGAATTGCCTTCATACCAGGTGCCGGCAAACCGAGTCGGCCGCTTACTACTTCTACCCTTATCTTTTCGGCCGAAAATGTTCATCCTGAAGTCCTATTACCGGCTGCCAGTCTTATGGCATCGCTATTCGGGTTTCGGTGGTGGCGCCATCGGATCCATTTTTGTGGTGATGTTCCTATTCGAGTCGCCGTGCGGATCAGCGTATGACTCAAATATGACTGTAAGCTTGACGCGCTCGCCCGCGCCCGCGGGCAGACTACCCATTGGCTGAGCTTTCGCGAACGCTTCATTAGCAGCTTGTTCCGCCTGCTGGTTCGAAGGTGCGCTGCTAATACTGAGGTCGGAGGCAATTCCATCCGAGGCAACTGTCGCGGTCAGTGTAACTCGATTTTTGCCGTCAGCCAGCTCCCAGTACTGATCGAGCTTATCGCGCAAACCCGATAGATAGCTGTTGATCGCAGCGGTATTCAGGTTCGGCCCCCCCTGACGTTGCGCGGGTTTGGCGGGCGCTTTTTTCTTAGCTTGAGCTAAAGCCGCAAAATTGCAGTTTCCCGTCGGAGACAAAAGGTTGAATCCGGAGACCAGTATCAATGAGGACACGGACAGGATACCTTTTCTCAGCAACGCGTTCATCTTCACTCCTAAATAGAACGAAAACCAATCTTCCTTCAGTTTAACATCTTATTTTTGTCGAAAAATTCCGAACGAAGAGGTATAACCATGCAAATAAGTGTTATTGCCGACCGGACCAATTTCACCATTGCAAAAGAAACCGCCAAGCGGCACCGCTCCCAAATAATCGCGAAAGCAATCGCTGTCATGATTGGGACGTCCATAGAGATATTCGCCACGCCCCAAGCACGAAAACAGCAGCGCGCCTTTGACACCGTCTGCGGTTCCGTCCAATTTTTCATCACGATACTTTTTTAGTAGCAAGCGCAAATCATCTGCTGAGGTCGCTGCATCGCGGACGTGAAACTGAACTGTCCGTGCATCGTCAAGGATTTCACCGACTACCAGCGCACCTGAGTTTTGTTCTATGCCGATGATGTTGCGAACAAGAAAATCTCCAGCTTTTGGCTTTTCATCTGATTCTTCCATCACGACGCCGAGAAACATTGCATCTCGGACCAAACCGCGTTCAACCTCGGACAGGTCGTCCATAGTTTTCTTGAGACTCATTATCGCCGGCTCTCCGTCCAACTCGTAGAGAATATGACGTTTGGATCTTGTGATTTTTAGAGGCTTGCCGATAGGTTTACAGCCTTGCGCCACAACACTATCTACAATTATGTTTCCAGTAAACGCAACCCCAACTAGTCCTGAACGCAAAGTGTGATCGTTCAAAAACAAAACATTGCTGCCTGGCTCATTGGCACCACTAGCCAGACCACCTATCTTGATTGAGCCGGGGAATGCATAATCCAGACCACGAATTACGTCATCGGAGTGAATCGTAAATGGATCTGGCATGATTATGAAAGCCGGCTTTTCAGCGGGTTTTACACAGAAGAGATCAATCCAGGAATCAGGTGACGCATCGGAATCAGGAAGTTGCTCTTTGGTTATATGAAACGCGTTTATTCCAACGTCCGGCAGCGAGGCTGCGGTGAAAGATACGCATGGTTTATGCTCGATCTCCTTGCCACCACCTATGGAGCCACCGGCAGAGCAGCCAATGAACACCTTGGCTCCGAAAGCTGCTTTCGCAAGATCGGGAACATCATCGAATTGATCGATAAACTGCGGTGCGATAAATCCAATTAACAGATCTGGTTTCTCTATTTCCCGTTTGATCTGTTTTGCGCACTCATTGATAGCACGTTCGAGTTCATCCGGGCCTCTTCCGAGCCCCTCGGGACCATAGAGTGCCGATGCCCATTTCATTTATTTGACCTCTTGCTAAATTTAGTCTACTCGGGAGCCGTCATCTTGAACGGATCGAGCAATTCGTCCAGTTGATTCTCGGTCAAGTTTGTCGTCTCAAGGGCAATCTCACGAACAGTTTTTCCGCTCTCGAAAGCCTGTTTCGAAATTTTCGCGGAAGCATCATATCCGATTGCCGGTACGAGCGCGGTAGACAAAGCCAATCCTCGCTCAACTAGTTCAGGACCACGTTCTGTCGCCTTGATACCATCAACACACTGTCGCGCAAAGTTCTCGGCAGCCGAAGCAAGCAGGTTTATCGATTCCAAAAGATTGTAAGCGGCAACCGGCATCATAACGTTCAACTCAAAATTTCCGGATTGTCCGGCAATTGAAACGGTCGCGTCATTTCCTATGACCTGGGCTGCCACCATAGCTAGTGACTCAGCAATCACCGGATTGACCTTTCCGGGCATAATCGAACTGCCCGGTTGGACCTCAGGAAGAGCAATCTCGCTGAAGCCGGCACGAGGACCGCAGCCGAGCCAGCGAATGTCATTTGCTATTTTGATCAAACTGCACGCAACTGTTTTCATCACACCAGACGCGTCAACAACTTCATCCAAAGTACTTTGAGCTTGGAAATGATTAGTCGTCTCGGTAATCTGATAATCGATCATCTTCGAAAGCTTTTCCAGAACGCGACCGGCGAAATCACTCCTGCTGTTTATTCCGGTACCGACGGCGGTGCCACCGAGAGCTACCGAACTGAGCCTGGTGAAGGCGTAGACAACCCGTTCGCGGGCGCGCTCGACCTGACCGGCGTAACCAAGAAATTCCTGCCCAAGCCTTATTGGAGTGGCATCCTGTAAATGTGTCCTGCCGGTTTTAATCACAGGCATGAACTCATCTGACTTCTGACGCAGACTCTTCTCAAGCAATGTCAGAGCCGGGTGCAAACGTTCTTTCATATCAATAATTGCGGCGACATGAATCGCCGTAGGAATAGAATCGTTCGAACTCACGCCTTTATTGACATGGTCGTTCGGATGGACGAGCCCGCGGTCGCCAAGCTTGCCACCCAATATCTCAATAGCCCGGTTAGCAATAACCTCGTTAGCATTCATGTTGGTCGAGGTGCCGGAGCCGGTCTGGAAAATGTCAACTGGAAATTCGGAATCGTACTTGCCATCTGCCACTTCCCTGGCGGCCTGCATAATCGCATCGGCGTGCTTTGCATCAAGCTCCTGAAGTTCCTTATTAACCTCAGCACAGCAATATTTGATCAACCCCAGCGCGCGAATGAAAGATCTTGAAAAGCGCAAATTGGATATCGGAAAGTTCAAAACCGCTCGTTGCGTGCTTGCACCGTAATATGCGTTGCATGGTACCTGCATCTCGCCCATCGAGTCTCGCTCAATTCTTGTCTTCTCAGCCATCACAAGTCCCTTGATTACTTTCAAATCGGCGGACACGATCGTAACGCCGCCGGAACGCCCCATTGTGGCAGAATGGAGTCGAGAATTCCTGAGATCCGGTCTTGGCCGTTCTCATATATAGGTAGAAGTTATTTTTCTAGATCTCGGACATGCGTCAAGAGCCTGATCGATAGAGCTTTTACATCACAAGAGAATGAAACTCACACGCACGCAGTATAAGCTTTGTATATATACTTCATCTCCATTAGCCACCAAAGGCGCCACCACTGTAGTCCCACCGATCAGTCATATCGCATATCGCCGAAAACCACTGCACGTCCTGACTTCTTGGCAATATTTACCACGTTAGAATCAAATGTCTTATGGGGTACTTCCAATATCTATTCCAGGTGCTAAACTAATGACATAAACGGTGAGCACACACCAAATGGTTGAGTGCGTTGAGCCGAGGGGCCTTACGGAAACGCCAGACGGCGCCGTTCGGAAACGGTAGTAAGTGAGCCCGCACCACGCTGACATCTGATGCGCACGTGATGAAATACTGTGCCTTTCGCAAGGGGCACATCAGACAGTAGCTAAAACACCGCTCGAGAGAAATCTGAGTGGTGTTTTTGTTTGCGCGCCCATGAGCATATCGAACGCATATCGAATAGTCACCACCGGCGCCACCACTGTAGTCCCATAGCCTATTAATGATCTATATTCCGGAAACCGCACAGCAAGCGGATACTGACAATAGCGATTCGAGATCTCTTAAATGTCTAAAGGGGTACTTCCAAGATCTCGCTTCGATGCTATACTAATTACATAAACGGTGAGCACACACCAACACGGTTGAGTGCGTTGAGCCGAGGGGCCTTACGGAAACGCCAGACGGCGCCGTTCGGAAACGGTAGTAAGTGAGCCCGCACCACGCTGACATCTGATGCGCACGTGATGAAATACTGTGCCTTTCGCAAGGGGCACATCAGACAGTAGCTAAAACACCGCTCGAGAGAAATCTGAGTGGTGTTTTTGTTTGTGCATTAGTAGCGAGCTTTGAATGTATTCGGAACAAAGTTGCCGCTCGTGTCTAAATCAAACCTTCACGCATGGCTTTGACTGCGGCTTGTGTACGATCGGACACGGCCAGCTTCTCCATGATGTGTCGCATGTGAGTCTTGACAGTCTCGACGCTTAAAACGAGCTTGTCTGCAATTTCTTGATTGGTAGACCCATCTACGACCAACCGCAATACATCCAGTTCGCGAGATGAAAGTGTAGAGGCTGGGTTTGCTTTTTCATCCTCTCGGTCTTTGCCACCCGTTCCGATAGAACGCAATACTCGACCTGCAATTCCAGGATCAAGCCAGGCAACTCCCTCAGCAACGGCCTTGATTGCCATAACCAATTGCTGTGACGGCGCTTCCTTCAAGCAGTAGCCATCGGCACCTGCAGAGAGCGCAGCAAATACATGACGGTCGTCATCGTGCGAAGTCAACATTATGATTCGCTGGTCGGGACTGTCGGTCTTGATCTGTTTAGTCGCCTCAATCCCATTGAGAACCGGAAGTCCAATGTCCATTAACACCACGTTGGGTTTCAATGCCAGAGCAGTTGCAACCGCTTCTTGACCATCCTGAGCAACTCCAAGAACCTTGATTCCGTAGTTTGCCTCAAGAATTACCTTGAGACCTACTCGCGCAATCTCCTGGTCCTCGACAATCACAACTGATATGCCAGTATCTTCGACCATCTCGACGCTTCCAACCTTCTGAAAACTTCTACCTATCCTAGCACGGCTACCTACACCAAAAGGCGTTTCAAAACTTTGCCCGTCGAATTACGCGGCAGAGCATCTCGAAGTTCAACAATCTTTGGCACCTTATATGGTGCCAACACCTGCGAACAAAACTCTTTGACTTCGTCCTCAGTCAAACGAATTCCTGGTCTCGGCACCACGACCGCCTTGACGCGCTCGCCCATGAATTTGTCGGGAACTCCGATGACAGCAACTTCGAAAACTGTTTCCATGCGCATAATTGCAGTTTCAACCTCGCGCGGATAGACGTTCTGTCCACCCCGGATGATCATTTCTTTCGTGCGTCCACTTATGTACAGATAACCGTCTTCGTCGAAATATCCAAGATCGCCTGTCAGAAACAAACCATCCTTGAGGCATTCGGCACTTGCTTCGGGCTGTTTGTAATAACCCTGCATTACGTTGGGGCCTTTGATGGCAACCTGACCGATACTATCCTTGCCTGCCGGCAGAGGCCGCAAGTTAGCATCTACTACGACAAGTTGGATGCCTGGAACTTTCGGTCCGACGGAACCAAACTTTCTGGGTCCTCGAAGCGGCGTCAGCGTCGCAATACACGTTGTCTCAGTCAGCGCGTATCCTTCCAATACCGGAACGCCAAGTTGATCGTCAAGCCGCGTCAACAGTTCAGCTTCGAGCGGTGCCGCGCCACATAATCCATACCGAAGAGATGAAAGGTCGTAGGTATTTTTTTCAAGCTCAAGGGACAAAAATTGATACATCGCGGGCACAGCCGGCATGACAGTGACACCACGATTTTCAATCGTTTTCAAAACCACTTCTGGATCGAATTTCTCGACGATCACCATTCCGCCACCCTGGCTTACCATGCCCAGCATGACGACAGTCAGTCCGTATATGTGACACAACGGTAAAACAGCAAGAATTCGATCGGACGAGGTGAAATCCAGAATCGCGCGTTTCATCTCTATTGCAGCAATCAGATTTCCATGAGTCAGCATGGCACCTTTAGGTTTGCCAGTAGTTCCCGAGGTGTAAACCAGCACTGCAAGGTGCTCCTGGCTGATGCTCACTCCGTGGTCGGCAAGCTGCCTGGCAGCAGACGAAGATTCACTTTCGACTTTAGCGAGTGCTTCACGATCTAACGTGACTACGTACTTACCAGAAGTTTCCTCAATCCTTTTGTCACCCTTGTAGGACAGCGTGAAAATCACATCAAGCTCTCGAAGCCTTGGCAACGAAGCTTCCAACTCAGCGCACAAATGCTCGTGAAGGATGACACCCCTGGCTTCGGAGTCGCTGAGAATGTGGGCAATCTCGTCCGCTTTCAACAAAGGATTGATCGGAACTACGGTTGCTCCGGCGTGAACCACCGCAAAAAATGCTGCAATAAAGTCCGGGTGATTTGGAAAGAATACTCCGACCTTGTCACCATATTTGATACCAGCTTCATGTAGAGATATCACAAGCGCTCGGACGCGCTGACCAAGTTCTCCGTAGTTGAGAACTTCATCTCCGAAGAAAATCGCGGGTCCGGCAGATTGCGATTTGACTTGCTCGGTTAGAAGTCCGGCAATCCCAAAGGGAAAAGTTGAATCTGATACAGCTGCAGGCGCCATAGTCACAGAGGTATCCACGAAGAGATCTCCACTAACGAACCAACCGAGAGAAGAGTGTAGAACATTTAGTTATATAGCTTGTTAATGCTTCTTAACGAAAACAAAACCGGAAAGCGTCAGGACAGTTCGGGGTTTTAGAAATGAATGAGCCATATTTTCCGATCGCATGAAGACGCAGATGGTAAGTCGCACTTGGGAACAAGACCTGTTGTCTAACGCGACAGGGATACGCGCTCCTTACGTCCGGCGTGCTCGAAGTAATATTCGCGTTGCGGCGCGATGTACCCGAAATTAACCAGGTCGCTTTTGAACTCGCCGTTCTCCCACCTTAAAAGCCACTCGTTGTAACCATCTTCCTCGTACTCGAAACTGATTCCATCATCGTCAAGGTACAAACCGATAGCCTTATCTCCCCAGATTCTGAAGGTGATCGGCGTCAATTCGTACTCATCAGTAGATTGAATTTGATCGACAAAAGGAATGATCGCACCATCTCGAACAAATGCCGGAATATCATCAAGGTCGAACGAAACCTTGTGCAGACGCCCACCTTCGAGTGCCTTGCCTCCATCGAACGGATGCCAGAGACCTTCAGGGAGATAAACGCTGCGCTCTGCCTGTCCGCGCTTGAGAACTGGTGTCACTAGAATATCTCGACCGAATAGAAACTGATCGTCGATCTCCGCAGCAAAATGATCGTCCGGATAGTCCCAGATCATCGGACGAACAATCGGTGCTCCTGTGCGCACGTGCTCCCAGAACAACGCACGAATATAAGGAAGCAGACGATATCGCGTTTCAACAAAGTGCCGAATCGCGTCTTCAACCCGCGGGCTGAAGGCCCACGGCTCTTGCTCCGCTCCGGCTTTGGAACAGTGGTTCCGGAAAAACGGATAAAACATTCCGACTGCATACCAGCGAGCAAGGAGTTCCGGCGAACAATCATCACCGAATCCACCAACATCGACTCCGCAAAACGGAACACCGCTCAAGCCCACGTTTAACAACATCGGAACTGAAATTGCCAGATGCTCCCACCACGACATATTGTCCCCGAGCCAGACAGCGGCATAGCGCTGAATACCGGCGTAACCGGAGCGAGTTAAAACGAAAGGTCTCTCGTCCGGACGCAATGCCCGCAGCCCTTCGTAAGTGGCGCGACTCATTTGGGCTCCATAGAGATTGCGAACCTCGAAGTGCCCGACGTCACCTTCCGGACTGTGTTGAATAAATAATTGATGATGTTCTTTGGGCAACTCAATCGCTTCAAGAGGAAGAGGACATCCTTGTCCCAGAAGACATGGTTCGTTCATGTCATTCCAAATTCCGTTCACCCCATTTTCAATGAAGAAGCCGTGAAGAGCCGCCCACCAGAGACGAACGTCCTGGCGCAGGAAGTCCGGAAACACACTTTGTCCTGGCCATACCTTTCCATAAAACGGTTTACCATCGGCCTTCTTACAGAAGTAATCGTGCTTACGCCCATCGTTGTAAACGAAATACTTTGCGTCTTTTTTCACGCCAGGATCAACGATAGTCACGACGCGAAAATTCATGTCCTGCAATCTGGCTACCGTGTCCCTGAAGTTCGGAAATCTCTCCGGCGATGTAGTGAAGACCCGGTATTCGTCCATATAATCGATGTCGAGTGTGATGACGTCGCAAGGGATTTTGCGAGCACGAAACTCCTGTGCAACTTCAAGCACCGTTTTATCATCCGGATAACTCCAGCGCGATTGATGATGTCCAAGCGACCAGGTCGGCGGAAGTTTCGACCGTCCGGTCAACGCGGTGTACGATGCCAGCAAGTCCGGCAGCGAAGCGTTTAAAAACATATACAGCGTCCATCCCCGCCGCGAAAGCAGCTCGACGCTTGCGCTTTCAGCCAATTCAACATCGAGGGACCAACGCTGACGCGCAGGCGAATCCAGGAAAATTCCGTGGTATCGCCCCTGGTGCCGGATAATTAAAAACGGAATGGACTTGTACATCGGATCAAAGTTGGGAACATGCGTGCTGTCTCCGTAATTGAACAGAGTATGTACGCGCCCCCTCAAATTGAATCCGGAAAGCCGCTCACCAAGACCAAAACATTTCGCCTCTGCGGGCAGATTGAAGTAAAAATGCCAGCGACATTCCGAAGACTGTTGCCATTCCAGATTGAACGGCAATTTCTCTTCTAAGCTCTTTCTCCAGGACAGCGACTCTTCCACATCACCGTCGCCAAGTTGCGCCGTCGCGGTCTCTTCCAAAAGTGCAAATGATACCGGCGCGGCTTCAGCACCTCTGGGCCACGCACAAATTCTGGTTACAGGAACGCCCTGAACTTCAGTGGTGTCCGACGTCCACCCCCCAGCGAAGACATTTTCGGGGCGCTTTTCTTCTCGACCTCTCGTCTTGATCTTGCGCGCTTCCAACCAATCAGTGGGTGACTCTAGCTGTTTCAATTGACACTCTCCGACGCAAAACAGGTCATGACTCATCGGCAAACAGACGCAGTGCCGCAGACTTTCATGACAACCGCGCGCGGAAACGCACGCACCTGATAAGTTTATCACCGAGACGATTTTTTAATTCACCCAGAGACTACTTTGGATCTCACTTCCAATTAGATTTTGCGTTTGCGCTAAGTGCGTCACTAATGAATCGTTCCGCAACGGTTGCAAAAAGAGTCGCGCAGCTGAGCAAATCTATTGAGTTACTTTCTTCAGCTCGTCAAGACGCTTTTGAACTTCGTCCACCCGCTTGTCCTCTTTAGAGGTTCCATCCACAAATCGAGTCCAAGCCTGAATCGCGCCAGCCGTGTCGTTTGTTTTTTCAAGCGCCTGTCCGAGTACATAGTAGTATTCAGTCTCACGAGCTCCCAATTCCAGTGCCTCGCGATAAGCCGCATGAGCGGCGTGTTCATCCTTATTCGCCATGAGCAGATTGCCAAGGTTCACGAGCGCATCGAAAGAGTGTTCGTCAAGAAACACTGCTTCCTGAGCTTCCGAGATAGCTTGTTTCAATTTCCCCTGTTTAACGAGCACGTCACTCATTCTGACCCGAAGACCAGCGTCACCGGGATAGAGTGTAACCGCATGAGTAAGCAATTCAGAAGCTCGATCGTACTGCTCAGATTCCTGAGCAGCATTTGCCAGGTTATCAATCGCACTCAAGTTCTTATCATTCAATCTGTAAGCCTCTTGCCACTCTTCGGTGGAATTTTGTCCGAGGCGATCCTGCGTTCTTGCAACCCATGAGTGATAGCTGCTGACGAATGGAGATACTTTGGTAGCTTCTTTGTATTCAGCAAGCGCATTCTCATGCTCGCCTTTAAACTGCAATAGCCGTCCTAATAGATAATGCCCAGCTCCAAAGCTGGGATTTTCCTTCAGGTGTTCACGAACGGTAGCGATCATAGATTCGACCGAGCCTTTGAATTCTTCAGAAATCGAACTCGGCGATGTTGAATCTTCAAGCTTGCGCAATGGAGCCGACGAGTCAGACCAGCCCTCGAGTTTCGCTCGATTAGCACGATGTTGATCCAGCAACTCCTGCCCCTTCGAGTAAATCTCCTGCCCTTTGAGATACAGAGCGATTTCTTCCGGAAGTTTGGAAACAGGATCTTCTGCTTTCACGCTCAAGTTGATCGCTGAAGTGTTATTTTTAGACAACATAATCGGTGTTTGAACCTTACACCCGGCACAATCCTTCGCAGTGTCATATACGGTGTCATTACGAATTTTATTGAAGAGATCGCTGATGGAACCCTCTTCCTTACCAATAGTAAGATCCTCAGCAAAATTGTCAGAGAAATAGGTACCCCAAGTAGGCTGCCCCGGCTTGCTCGAGCAGAGCACCGTGAAGTTGTCACCGATATCATTATGGTGAATCGAGACATTGTATCTGCCGAACGCAGTCTTTAGACCCGCCATCATCTCCGGTGCACCGCTGAATGATGTTTGAAAAACCATCACGATATCCTTGGCTTGAACATTCGTTTTCACCACATGGATAATATCGTCGACTGAAATCGCTGAGGTAAAGAAATTGGAAAGCCTTGTATCGTACGGCAGTAGGTAAACCTTTCCGTCACTTGATGGGAAGCATTGATTTGCAAAAAACAAAACGACCAGATCAGACTTGCGACTCAACGTACCGAGCCACGGTTTTGACAGAGTAGAGAAAATCGCTTGCCTGGTGGCGTCGCGATTGACCATCAGGCGAACGTGATCTTTAGCGAATCCTTTTGCTTGCAAGGCATCACTGACTCGCTTGGCAGTTTCATCCAGCTGCAGCACCGTATTCAGTGCTGGGTCTTGATGAGAGTCGATGCCGATAACCACAGCCCATTTGTCACCGTATTTGGTGAACTGTCCGGAGCGGGAACCGGAACTTTCCTTTTCCGACGCGGCGGAGGCCGGTGCGTTCACAACCAGATTACCGGCAGACAATACCAATAGCGATACCAGAGCAGGCCAGATTCGATTTTTCATTTTCAACTAATTTTATTGAAGTATTTTCTTGAGTCCGTCGGTTACGTTGTTTTCAGCGTAACCGATCGTATAGGTTACCACTTCTCCGTCAGTATTGAGGAAAACAACCGTCGGAATTGGGCTCACTTCATATTGATCCACGAGCTTCTCGTTCTTGGGATCGTCGATGTCGACTTTCATGATTGAGATCTTGTCGCCATACTCTAGCTTTGCCTTATCGAGCGCCTTGTCCATGCTGCGACACGGTTGGCACCAGGCCGCGTAAAAATCAATGACCGTTGGGCGCGGCTCATCACCATCGCCACGCATTCTGGAGATTCCGAACATTGAGGCGAGCATTCGTGTATCCGAGCCTGTACGCGGTTTCATCAAATCTCTCGGCAATTTCATCATTAAAGCATTAGCTTTCTGCGAGAACGCGTTGCCTTTACCTACCCGCACTGCCGTCCTCAGATAACGCGCTGCCGTTTTTGCGTCTCCGGCTTTGAGACTTGCTTCACCTGCAAGATATTGCCCCTCAGCACTCTGCGGATTGGTTTTCAAATAGGCTTCGATTGCGGTTAACGCCTTCTTCGCATTACCTTTGGCGAGATCGGCTCTGGCCGCCGCAAAGGGAGAGGGTTTGGCGGAAGTAGCCGGCTTAGCACTTGCCGTCCCGGTCTTCGCGCCTTTAGTCATCGCACTCGGACTTACGGCGCCAGCACCGGCGTATGCGCCGGCGGCTGCAACCAGGACCAACGACGATATCGCTGCGGCCTGCAACTTGTCGCGTCGTGTTGAAGATTTCATACAATAACCTCTCTTGCCGAGTCTATTTTAGCTCGCTTGTTCCGCCAGTGACCTTGTTCGCGTGCTCGTCAGATTGAGCATCAGCACGCTTTTCAGATTGCTCTTCAGTTTTCTTGCCAGTCGATTCTTCAATTGCTTTTCCGGGCTCCTGCTCGGTCTGCTTCTCAACTGTTTTTTCTGCTTTCTCCTCACCTTGCGCCTCCACCGAAGCCGGTTTTGGCAAGCGCGCCGTGATCCAGGAATCAACCGTAGCGATTTCCTGATCTGTAAACTGGTTTTCCTCGAAAATTAGGTGCTCCGCTTTCGGAATTAAAACAATTTGACGATCAGCGGTACTCAAGTGGTTGAAGAGCTCCACAGTCCCCTCCGGTCGCACTAGCTTATCCTGACACCCCTGCACGATCAGGACAGATGTTTTCACAATATTCTTTGCGCAATCGTGGTTTCCATTCATAAAGTTCTGAAACTGCAAAAGCTCTTTCGGCGACATCTTCACTCTGGCAAGCGGATCCTCGAGCCAGGCTTTGCGAACTTCTTCTTTTTGAGTAGCTTGCGTAACTACACCTTCGCCAATATTGATCTCTTTGTTCTTATTGCTCAGATAGGACAACGCCACTTTCAGACTTGTTTTCGCCTGATTGAAACGATCGCCTGCCGGAACCGATGAAATCAAACCGTCGACCAGTTCGGGGTAGAGCGATGTCACACGCAAAGCTATAGCACCGCCCATCGATTCGCCGAGGAGGAAAACCGGCACGCCTGGATGCGCTCGACGCACAACTTTCAAAGTGGTACGGACATCATTCAAACAAAGATCGAAGTCGACCTTTTCCTGACCCTTGTTCTCCATCCAGGCGCCGAAACCACGAACATCAATCGCATAAACCGCATAGCCCATGTCTGCCATGCGCTTTCCAAACGGCTCGTAAGTTCCGTTGTGCAAACCCAGACCGTGGACGCATACCAGCACTGCTTGTATCGGCTTGTCACGATTCACCCAAGCTAAGCATGGAGCTGTCCCGCGCACCGCAGATTTGCTTTTCTGCGATTTGCCTTTACCGCGCACCACCACTTGCTTCTTGCCAGGTTTTGATTTACCAATGTCGCCTTGCTGAGCATTTGGCTCAACGCTCCCGGCAGGGCGGGCATAAACGCTCGCGTCAAGTGACGTGGCAAAAGCCAGCAACAGCGTCAGAGCTTGAATGGGTCGAGTCAGTTTCACAAAAAATGCCATGTCTATCGACAGCAGGCGGACGTTTTGACCTTCCGTATGGACCATGATAGCGAACGCTGCTTGAAATCGCTGAAATCAGGTGTTTTTGTTAACCTCTCAGCCGGGATTTTTACAGTGCTCGACCAATGGGCGAAAGGTTCGATTTCGATTAGTGAGAACTTATTTAAGGGACGGCAGATTTGTTTGCTTCGGAATTGCCCTTCCTGAGCCACGTTCGCTCGCTTGCTTTCAGTGAAGCCTGCCGCATATACGAAAACTGATACAGGCTTAAATCGGAAATCCTTTATTGATTAAGGACAATATAGTCACTATCGGAAAATAGAAGATTACCATTGACCGCAAGTCCTGACAGACCGAGGAACGCGCGTAACACTGGCAGCAGTGTCGATACATCGTTGCGCGCGGTTGAAGCGCTAACAGTCGTCCAGACACAGGACGTCGCACTGGAGATGCCTTCAGATCGAACAGTCGAGAGAAAGCGTACCGGTGCTCGAGACCGGATTCAAAAGCTCTCGTTTCTTAACCTTTCATCTTTCGTTGCCACAACAACCGCGGATATTTTCTCAATTCTCGCAGTCTCACCGTTTGTGTTATTTACGGGTCCGGATCAAACCGATACCGCATTCGGTATCATTGTTCCCGTCACGATTCTCTGCTTGGCACCGTTGATCGGCGCAACTCTCGCGGCAAAACTTCAGCCTTCGTTCCTGGCTCTATCTTCATGCGGAGCTCGCCTGGTCATAGCGTCTTCACTTTTCGGGAACCTTGGTGGAGTGCAGATGACCGCCAACACAATTTTTTTAAGTATCGCGTTTATCTGGGGACTTCGCCTTCAGGAAGTATCCGCATCTCCATTGGACAAGACAAAAACAGGAAGAATTTTTCTTTACACATACCCGCTTCTGGCACTATTGGCGGTGCTCAAATTTTTTGAGCAACTGCAGCCATCATTCATGCCGACTGCATTATCTCTTTATGCGGTCGGTTTAGTTTTACTGGGATTGGATCAAATTATCGCGCGGATAAGAACCACGGGTAATACCGTACAGAATGATCTGAGCAATCAATCTGATACAACTGCAGATGCCGAAAATAACAAAACAGTCCAGACGGCAGGGAAGAAAGCGTTCACCACAGAGGTGTACGAAGTATTGCTTTCAGTCATGGCAGCCGTTCTACCGGTGGCTTCCGTGATTCTAGTGATAACAGATCAGGGACTTCCGGCACCAATGCTCCGATACGACGTGCTAGCCAGTCTCGCCGGTTTCAGTATCGGAGCCGTGGCAACAGCGATAATAAGTCAAAAGTACTGGTTTAAAATTACGCATTTGCACATGGCATTTGTTGGTTTTCTGGGCATCCTTCTAATTTCGCGGACCTCGATTCTTGCTTTATCCGCTCTGCTTTTCACAAGCGTCATCGCAGGTGCCATCACTATGACCGTGAACCAAACGCGGTGGCAAAAGCCAGTGACACTATCATTGCTCGTGCTGGCTGCCTATTTTTCATATCTCTATCTCACACCTTTTCAGAGCACGTGGATGCCAATCCACGCACTGCGAATGCTGGTTGGAAACATGCTAATTGTTTCAGTCGCTGCGTTATTCGTCTCGACCAGGGGACGAGCCACTATTATCGCTCTGGTCAGGAAGATATCGCGCGCGAAAAACAGTGGTGGCGCATTCAATACCAGCTCCGACCGGGGCATTTGACAATGAGTTCGGAAGTCCTCAACAACACTACTTTCATCCTGGTGAGACCGGAGTATCTGGGTAACATAGGTTCTACCTGCAGAGTGATGAAAAATTTTGGATTTACGGATCTTCGGCTGGTCAATCCGCCTCGCAACTACAAAGACGCTGAGGCTCGCCAAATGGCTGTCGGCGCTTTTGATGTTTTGAAAAATGCGGTGGTCTACGAACAACTAGAAGATGCAATCGCCGACATCAACATGACAGTTTCAACCTCCTCCGGTCGTCGCCGGAGCCGACCGCTCGAAAATCTCGCAGACATCGTCGACGACCTTGCCGTCAAAGCTGAGTCGAACAAAATTGCGTTTGTGTTTGGTAATGAGCGCAACGGTTTATTAGATGAAGAGGTTTCGCTTTGCAACAGAAGGATGCGAATTGAATCTTCTGAGATTTATCCTTCTCTGAATCTGGCGCAGTCGGTCGGAATAATTGCATACAGTTTGGCAACAACAACGGCAAAACATATTGACCAACCGTCCGCTAAAAAAACGGTGATCGAGTTGCCGAACTCGGCAGAACTAAAGGAACTTATCGACCAGCTAGACCTGCTACTTGGCAATATTGAATTTTCGCGTTCGTATAACAAGCGACTGATACTCCAAGAACTGAAGGATGGAATTGACCGCATGACGCCCAGCCGGCGCGAAGCGGCGATACTGAAGGGAGCGCTCTTCCGGCTCAACGGCAAGTTAAAATCAACGTCAAATAGCTCAGGAGAAGAGACGTAAAGGATTTAACATCGAAATCATCGATAGAGTCGGCAATCTGATTTTATTCGGGTAAAAAAAGAAGCAAACAGAACAACTGGTCGATTTTTAGGATACTATTTTTAGCTGGGGAAAACGGCTCTCACTTCGGCAAGTTTTGAGAGCCAATCAGAAGAGGCACGGCTTTACATGAGACTTAAATCCGGAAAGTTAGCAGGCGCAACGACCTTGGCACTTTCTTGCTTGTTAACGCTGACGTTTGTTCTGACCGGCTGCACGCCGCAGACAACTGAGAAAGCCAAGCCCGATCCGAACCAAGCTTTCATTGATAGCTTCTGCAAAGGCGAACCGGACATGACAGTCACTTTTCCGGAAGCAGAGTTTGCTAAAGCAAAGGAACTTCAGAAGCAGAAGAAACTTGACTCAGCGCAAAAACTTCTTCTGGACAAACTCGAAGATGCGCGGAAGTCTGCAAGAGGCACCACCCAACTCGGTCAATACCTGACGCGCCTCAACAACATCTTTTTTGAAAGAGGCAACGACACTCAAGCAATAAAATACGGCGAAATTGCTTCCAAGATTTTCTACGATCAGCCCCTTGCCAAGCGTCCAATCGCTCCTTGGTTTGTAAACCTGCACTCCTATCTCGGTATGAGTTACGAGCGTATGGGCAAATATAAGGAAGCGGAACTGGAGTTCCAAAAGGCAATTCGGATTGCGACAAACGCACCGAGAGCTGAAGTAGCAGACGATTGGATGAGATTGTTGTACCAGCGTCTAGCAGCGTGCTTCGACGCACAGAAGCAGCCGGAAAAGGCGAAGAAGGTACGCGAATCGCTGAAGAATTTGAAACGAGGATAGTTGGAAGCGGCAGAGGGCCACAAACTGTCAAAGAACGCTCGATTGCAGGAAACTCAGTCAGTCAGCGAAAGCGGATTTCAGTTCACTGACCTTTTTTTCTCAAGAAAGCTCTGGCAGCGCATTCGCAAGCCGCTCATCAGCACCGGATTGTTTGTCATACTCTCGACATTCATCATCTATCTTCTTCTGCCCAATCTTGTTCTTGCGCGGCTTGTTGAGCCACTTCATAAGTTCATAGCCTTTTTCAACCTGGCACAGGGCTATGGAGTTTTCGCACCGAATCCGACAACTAAGAACTCGCATATAGTCGGTGTCGTCTTCTACACCGATGGGTCTTCGAGACTCTACGAGTTCCCGCGGCTCGACAGGATTTCCATGACAAATAAGTTGTGGAAAGAGCGTTATCGCAAATTTCTGGAAGACAACATCCCACAAAAACGCAACGCGCATCTGGTTAACGACGTCGCCCGTTTTGTTGCCAGGGAAACCGATATATTCCCGAAAAACTCAAGCACGAGCAACAGACCGGAAACAGTCATGCTGCTCAATTATTACGCCGAAGCTCCACCGATTCATGCCCACAAACATAGTCCGTCGCACTTCAACATGCGCGTGCTCTGCACTTATTCGGTGACCAGGGAAGATCTCCAATGAAAATTGCAGAAATAGCAGCGGGCTGGGATAGATTTTTCTTTTCACCGGTGTCACCATATCCGGTGGCAGCTTATCGAATTCTACAAGGTTGTATTTACCTGCAATTCGCTCTGGCTCTCGGTCCCGACCTACAAGTCTGGTACGGATATCCTGGAATCATTCTGGAAAGCACTTTGGCTGCCGACGGAATAAATAAACTGAATGTACTGAGTTACTACCACAACAACGAATGGGTTCTGGCTGTTTGGCTCATCTTGATCGCGGCATCCATTTGCCTGACTATTGGCTTCCAGACTCGAATTGCATCGATTATTCTATTCACCATCCTTGTCACCTACTCAAACAGAAACGCATATCTATTCAATGCTGGCGACACTTATTTGCGTTCGGTTGCCTTTTGGCTCGTGTTCGCTCCAAGTGCAGAAGTCTGGTCAGTCGATAGCTGGTTGAAGAATCGAAAAAAGGCTCCTTTCGATCCACTGGTCAGCGCCTGGGTTTGGCGCGCCTTGCAGTTGCAGTTGTGCTTCGTTTATTACTCCGCCTTTTACACCAAGACGAGCGGATGGTATTGGTCTGTCGGCGAGGCTGTCTACATAGCGTCCAGGTTCGAATCGCTATTCCGGCTTCCATTGCCGTTTACCTTCGATGACGCACTCCTTGCCAGCATATTCACGTTTGGAACTTTAGCAGTGGAAGCGGCGCTTTACACGCTCATCTGGGTAAAAGAACTGCGGTACTACGTCATCGCTCTGGGCACATGTCTACACCTTACCATCGATTGGTGCATGAGCATTCCAATGTTTGAATGGATGATGATTGTGTCATTTGTCCTTTTCATCGACTCGGTCGACATCACAAATTTTGTCGCAGCGATGAAGCGCTGGCTGAAGAGTCCGCTGAAGGTTCTTCAGACACCAACAAAAGCTTAGCGTCACTATTTTGCTTCGCGTGGCGCGAAGACAAGCTCATTTGCGTAAAACTTCTGATTGAGTTCGAGTATCTTAGACAGCTCTTCTCGACCTTGTTCTCGGCCAGGACGCTCGCGCGCGAGTTCTTCAAGAAGCTGCTTGCAGCTATCGAAATCGCGCGTGCTGTTTTTCGAATAACTGGTGACAAGATTCGCGTTGAGCGGCTCGTACCGGTCGAACATCTCTGAGCGCAAGTAGCTGGCCACGCCCCGGTCGTTCAAAATCCGGGCACGAAGCAACTTTGCTTCGTACGAAGATTGAGACTCCAGTGATTTTAGATTGAGAGTGTACTGCTTTATGGCCGCATCGATGTCCTTCAAACTCATATATAGGAATGCGAGTTTACTGCGAAGTTTAAGAAGCTCAGCCGGTTTCAAGCTAACGTCATCGAGCGATTTGACATAGTCACTAAGGAGTTCGCGAGCCTTAACTTCCTGCCCGGTATTTAAATGCGCAATTATGAGATCGGCGCGTATCAGGTCAATTGTTGGAATATCAGGCGGAACCTTACTTTCAGCCTTTTTCAGATCGAGAGTCAGTCGGTAGAGATCGTTGTTGGGCGCGACAACCTTGGACCTGCTCGTCCAATTTAAAACAACCACCATGGTCGTAAGCCAGACCAATCCCAACCAGACGGCAGCGCGGCCGAAGTCACCTGGCGTCAACCTAGACACCAGTTTTTCGATTGAAAGACGCTTCGTTTTTTTTGACTTCGCCATTTACCTATATATAGGTTGCTTCGCAGGAGGGAGCTAAAACATCTTGATACTGCTCGTGATACTAAGCATAGAGGCTGATTCAGTTTTGTAAAAATCTTTACAACAGCCAAAATAGACCGTAACGCCCCTCCCACAATCGATTCCCTGGAAAACTGAAATTCGTGAAGTGTGAAAATTGTTTGCGCAGTGGGCATGATAGTGATGTCTATTAGAAATGCTCATGCGCGATCCATCATGCATTTGGGTATACTCGATAGATCAGATAGACAGCCCAAACACAGCATCCTGTCTAAGCTTGACGCGATTGACATCTCAAAAAAGCGCGTGATAGGATTGAAATAACTCAGATTCCGTGGTGTCATTTGGCCTTGCGCTTGATGACATGTTTGCATCCGGTCCCTATAAGAGTTGTGCCAGGGAGCATAAAATACCGGAGGAGTTCTTACTAAATCTTTTTTCTCTCAAGTACTTGTGGATAGTTTCTATTAATGGCACGGTGGACCAAAAATATGACTCGTAGACGTTCATCAATAAAAAGACGTGGAAAGACCGGAGCTATGGCTGCCGAATACGTCGCGACCATGTACCTTTTGTTCATCTTTATGTTTTTCCCGATTCTTAATTTGGGTACAGTCGGACTGAATGCATTCTTCCTCTGGTTTGCGACAAACTGCGCAGCCACAGTGGGAGCCAAATCACAGTGCTTCCAGCAAGCTGTGCAGATTCCATCAGGGACCGGTCCCTGGTATCCGGGCGCATATGATACCGCCCGAGCAAAGGCGACCGAGATCAGAAATATGTTCCCCGGTATCAGCTGGGTGGCAACAGCTACCAACCCTGAAGTCAAGGCGATTGCAGAACCTATCGACCCGGCGGCGGGACTGTCTCCCTATCAGCACATCGGACCCGGTGCATGGCCTGCCGGCGCTCCGCGCCCGGACCCGGATCAATATACTTTGCTTCTGCGTGTGACCATTAACGGCGCAGCCTCGCCACTGATCGTGGTGCCCTGGTTCAACGTACCGGGTCTGAGCAAGCCGATGCAACTTCAGATGGTGTCGCAAGCACAATTTGAGAACCCGCCTGGTCTGTTGTTCTAGAACCTGGCTTCATCAAGAATTCAAAGCCTCGGACCAATGGTCTGGGGCTTTTTCTTGTAAGACACGCATTTCTGTTTCAAATCTAAAAATCTTCCTCACAAAGTCCTCACACAACTTCCATAAGGTGGAAAGTAGGAAATTGTGCCTATTCGTAAGAACCAGGGAACGAAGAACTCCCGCATGGCACGGTTAGGAATATCGACTCATTTACCACTTCAGAGGAGAACCAGGAGCACTTATGCTCAAACCACGAAAGATCCGTGATCAAAAAGGGGCTGCAGTGACTGGACTCGTCATTGCGCTTATGTTCTTCATACTCATGGCTGGCTTGTTCGCTTTTGACGCCAGCCGAGTTCAGATGGCCCAACGGGAATTGACGGCAACTTGCGACGCCGCGGCTCTTGCTGGAACAGCCATGTTGACGAGTTATGACGTAAGTAACGACACAGGCCCACCCGCTTCAACGCAGCCGGCAGGAAGCAAACTGCTGGATGCGCAAAACAACTCTGGTGCTTATTCGTACAACATGTTCCTGATGGGCAACGTGCTTGGAAAGTGGATTCGTCCGCAGACCGCGCTCGTATCCACAGTCGGACAATTGGGCACGACAACCGATGGCGAAGTCAAAGTTTGTATCGGTCTCGTCGACCCATTGAATGGATATTCATCGGTACCACCTGTGATACCAGGTAACGCAGCAGGCACCGCGATTGGTGTATACGCAGGGTATGGATATCACCCGGCGTTTATCTCATTTTTCGGTGTTGGTAACGTTGGTATCAGAGCATCATCGGTCGGCGGCTTGCCGCAGGTCGACGCGGTTCTCGTACTCGACCTTTCCGGATCGATGGACGATCTGACGCCGGTAACGCTGGTGAAGCGTTATTGGGATGCGCACCGCGGTGCCAACATGCAGGTATCAACAGCCTACAATGTCACCCCTGGATACACCACTGCAGCTTACACGCAGCTGAGTACTTCAGGCGGTGTTCCGTCTCAAGTTGTCTATGATGAGCCGGACCCGAACAGAGGCTACAACGGTCCAGCCACCGACAACAGAGGTTGGACAGACGAGCGACACGTCGCCACTCCCCTGATTAACACCATGATGTCTGGCAACAGTGCATCACCTTACACGCATACAAATCCTCCAACTTATGCCACCGACCTGACGACTGCCGATCTGGCGTCACAATCAACCGGGGCAAGTTTGGTAAACGGCACGCCCGAGAAGAACGGTAGTCCCGATAATATTTTCAATCCGGACTTCGATGAGTTTCAGGGGCATGGCTGCGTGACCTATCTAGAGACCAGACACCCGAATGCAAACCAGAGCATTATCGAGTACGTCGGTCTGGACACAGCGACTTATCTGACCGGTACGTCGTTGAACGCACTTCCTCCGCAGAACCTCGGCTTCTCGGAGAAAGGGACTGTGTTGTCTGGTGACTCCACGATTGTTTTCAAAAACTATTTGAGACATTCGCCGGACAAAAATGACTACAACAGCGCTCCCGGTAACTGCCCCCTGATTAAGTCGGGAGTCGGGTCCGGAGTACAGACGATGTCCGGCTTCGGCTGGGTGACCTCAGGCGGCAGATGTTCGCCTTACAAGAACTACCTGACTGACCACCTTCACTATCCTCTGGCTCCAGCCAGCGGCATGGTCGGTGCGACGCTCAAGCCGCCCTACAATCACAGCGTTATCTATACGGATCTCGTTGTAAACTTCGGCGCTCCAACCAACGGTCAGAAGCCGATTCAACCGGTTTGGGGACCAAACATATTCCAGGCCGTCAACTATACATTCGGCGACTCGAGTGTTGAGGACGACTCTGTAATTCAGGGCAACTCATATAGTTTCCCGAACATCGCCGTGCTCGTTGAAGCGTCCAGAGGCAACCTTGATTCACCTGGAACAGGCAGCACAGGCAACTTCGATTCGACGGCGCTGCACAGAGGTTACGACCTCCGCGGCGGAGAAGGCACGTATCAGGCGTACTACTCCCCCAGTCTCACCGGGATGAATACGAACGCCGGACTCGTCCAACCTCAAGTGGGCTATCAACGAGCCTATCAACGACTGGCAATGTGGTATTCACAGCCAATCGCAACCACGCTAGATTCATGCGACCAGGCATTCTTCCAACGTCTGGCGGCTCTTACAGATTGCCGTTTCGGTCTCGTTGGATTCTCCGATCGCTGGACTCTCAGCGGCAACCCTGCTAACAGCGTTGCTTCAGCAAATACAGGTGTGTTCGGTTCATCCGCAAACTACACCGCAAGCGGTCCATCCGCTAACAGCTACTACTACGACATCAGCTTCACTGGCGTCGTGAACACAACTCACGTCTGGGACGGACGGATCGGTCCCTCTGATGCATCTTGTGCGGTTCGACACGAATGTCGAGTGGACCAGAGCGCAGGCGGAGGTACGGGACAGGGGTTCAGGCTTCCCCGATTCCCACTTAACTCAAGCTTGAATAAGGCCGCATGTTTGCGAAACATGCAAAAGGGTTCTCCTTCCGGATCAACCTGGGCCTGGTCTAATCCGGACCACGGGGACGGACTGTACAACGGTCGACCGCTTAACGGCACAATGTGCTCAGAGGCGCTCGAAACAGCCCGACTCGCATTCCAAACAGCGCCGTACTCGATACGGCCCGGAAGTAAGCGCGCCATCATCTTCTTCACAGATGGTGTGCCGGTTCCACCTACTGAGGCAGGTCCTAGCGGCAACACAGCCGACGCTTGCCAGACAGACGGTATAGCCATCTTCTCGATTGGCTTGAACATGCTAGGAAATGGAGACCTTACAAACCAGCAAACTGCATTCCTCGGAAACAGCAGTGGCGGTCTGTCTGGTAGAGCCAAGAACGGCGGTCGATTCTTCATGTGTAATGATGTGACCCAGGTTCAACAGGCGTTCTCCTCGATCGCACGCCGTCTGACGCAATCTCAGAAATAATCTCGAGTTTATTCCCGATTGCGAATCACTTAAATTGCCTGCATCCGAAAGGTTGCAGGCAATTTTTTTGCTTTGAACCCAGCCCATCCTCCTTCGTCCGCCAGAAATTCCTGCAGGGGAAACCGTAAGCCGTGAAATCTTGGGGGTTTTGGGGAATTGTATTAGAGGCGGATAGTATCGGCTTCGATAGCATCTGCTTGTCGACGGTCAACATCCCCAAATTGCCCATGTGTTGATACTTTTCACGTACACTTCACGTTCGCAATCTAGGATGTTAATGTAGGCAATTTCTCTTTTTTGGAGGAGTTCTGTGAATAACCAAAATCAGCGTCCAAACAGAAGAAAGAAAAATCTTCTGAAGCGCTTGAAAGGTATCACCGCTATTGAACTCGCGGCAATCGTGTCGATTCTCATCGTCATTTGCGCCCTGACATTCAATATATGTATTCTCATATTCTCTGCGGATATGTGCGACCGGGCTTGCAGAGACTGCGCCCGAGCCGCCGGACAAATGTCCACTCCGAAGGAAGCGGTCGACGCCATGAACGCGTGTTTGCTGCATCACAAGACCTCAGGTGGTTTTGTGATTACGTCATTCAATGCAGAGCTTCTCGTCTACGAGGACTACATCGATCACAGTAACGATCCGAATCCTCCGGGTCCGCCTGCGATGCCACCTCCGAACTCTTCTTACAATACCCAGACAACTACAGCGGATCCGCAAGTTCTTGCAGACCCGCTTCACCGTGTTCCGGCTCCGGTACTCGGTGGTTGCCCTGGTCCATTCGTAATGGTCCGGACAAATCTGACATCGCGGATTCCGGCACCGATCTTCTTTTTCGGTGCTCACTTCCAGGGCAATAGCGGAAACTTGATGGACTTTTCGAGTGTGTACACGTTCCCAATTACGAACACACTCGGACCTCTTGCTGTAGCGCAAACCGGCTCCGACCCTAACCCGGGCGGACCGACCTCTACAGGTACTACTGAACCCGTTATTGGTCAAACCACTTCCAATCCACAGGCCGGTCCTTCCGGTCCGTTGGGACCAGGCGGTCCTGGCGGTCCAGTAGGTCCCGGTGGTCCTCTAGGTCCTGGCGGTCCTAACGGTCCTGGCGGACCTCAAGGTCCTGGTGGACCTCAAGGTCCCGGCGGTCCTGAAGGTCCCGGCGGTCCTGGTGGTCCCCAAGGTCCTGGCGGTCCTGGTGGTCCCGGCGGTCCTGAAGGTCCCGGCGGTCCGGCTGGTCCTGGTGGACCTGGCGGTCCTGGCGGTCCTGAAGGTCCCGGTGGTCCCGGTGGTCCTGCCGGTCCCGGCGGTCCTGGTGGTCCTCTCGGTCCTGGTGGTCCTTCCGGTCCACTCGGTCCTGGCGGTCCCTTAGGTCCTGGCGGTCCTGGTGGTCCTGCTGGTCCTGGCGGTCCTAGCGGTCCTGGCGGTCCTGCCGGCCCCGGTGGTCCTAAAGGTCCTGAAGGACCTGGCGGTCCCGGTGGTCCTGGTGGTCCGGCCGGTCCTGGTGGTCCTAGCGGTCCTGGCGGTCCTGGTGGTCCGAAGGGTCCTGGCGGTCCTGGTGGACCGAAAGGTCCTGGCGGTCCTAAGGGTCCTAGTGGTCCCGGCGGTCCTGGTGGTCCTAAGGGTCCTGCCGGTCCTGGCGGTCCTTCCGGTCCTGGTGGTCCTAAGGGTCCTGGTGGACCTGGTGGTCCTTCCGGTCCTGGCGGTCCCGGCGGTCCTGGCGGTCCTGCTGGTCCTGGCGGTCCTTCCGGTCCTGGCGGTCCTGCTGGTCCTGGTGGTCCTTCCGGTCCTGGTGGACCTGGCGGTCCTTCCGGTCCTGGCGGTCCCGGCGGTCCTGGTGGTCCGAAGGGTCCTGGCGGTCCTTCCGGTCCCGGTGGTCCCGGTGGTCCTGGCGGTCCTGTAGGTCCCAATGGACCTAGCGGTCCCGGTGGTCCTGGCGGTCCTAAGGGTCCTGGTGGTCCTTCCGGTCCTGGCGGTCCTTCCGGTCCTGGCGGTCCTTCCGGTCCTGGTGGTCCTTCCGGTCCTGGTGGACCTGGCGGTCCTAAGGGTCCTGGTGGTCCTTCCGGTCCTGGCGGTCCTTCCGGTCCTGGCGGTCCTTCCGGTCCTGGTGGTCCTTCCGGTCCTGGTGGTCCGAAGGGTCCTAGCGGTCCCGGTGGTCCCGGCGGTCCTGGTGGCCCGAGCGGTCCTGGTGGTCCCGGCGGTCCTAAAGGTCCTTCCGGCCCTGGTGGTCCTGGCGGTCCTAAGGGTCCTGGTGGTCCTGGCGGTCCTAAGGGTCCTGGCGGTCCTAAAGGTCCTTCCGGTCCTGGCGGTCCTTCCGGCCCTGGCGGTCCTAAGGGTCCTGGTGGTCCTTCCGGCCCTGGTGGTCCTGGCGGTCCTAAGGGTCCTGGTGGTCCTTCCGGTCCTGGTGGTCCTTCCGGTCCTGGTGGTCCTTCCGGTCCTGGTGGTCCTTCCGGTCCTGGTGGTCCTTCCGGCCCTGGTGGTCCTTCCGGTCCTGGTGGTCCTGGTGGTCCTAGCGGCCCTGGTGGTCCTGGCGGTCCTAAGGGTCCTAGCGGTCCTGGTGGTCCTTCCGGCCCTGGTGGTCCTAAAGGTCCTAGCGGTCCTGGTGGTCCAAGCGGTCCTGGCGGTCCTTCCGGCCCTGGTGGTCCAAGCGGTCCTGGTGGTCCAAGTGGTCCTGGCGGTCCTTCCGGTCCTGGTGGACCTGGTGGTCCTGCCGGTCCTGGTGGTCCTGCCGGTCCTGGCGGTCCCGGTGGTCCCGGTGGTCCAAGCGGTCCTGCTGGTCCTGCAGGTCCAATGGGTCCCGGTGGTCCTCTCGGTCCTGCTGGTCCTCTCGGCCCTGGTGGCCCTGGTGGAGCAGCTGGTCCTGCGGGAAGTACCGCGCCAATCGGATAAGCCAACGCCAACCGATAGACGAGAAGTACGTAAAAAAATTGAGGCTCCCCGGTTTGCTCCCGGGGAGACCTTTTTTTATGGAGATGTTTCTGAAAGACGAGAGCTAAGTCGCACCACCCTCGGTGCGCAACTACTTCAACAAATCATTCCGTTTCACTCGATAAACGAAATAAGGAGTCTTGTCCCAGTGCCAGGGTAGATTTTGGAAGTGCACCCAATTTTTCGGATCAGGTTTTGGAACGTCAGCAAAGTTATAGATGTATGTGATGATTGACGGATTGTTTTTTGGATCTTCATTGCACCAAACCAGATACCGCGCCATGCTTGGAATGTACTTGCGTCCCCAGCGACCCGGCAAATACTCATAAAAAAGTGTTCGTCGTTTTTCATGAATGAAATGCTCCTGCTGACTGATCAAATTCATTCGCGGATACTCATAAAGTTTTTGAGTGCCATCCGCAAAGGTGATCACGGATAGCATATGAAAGTTCGCTTTTCTCAAACCAGAGAACATCGTCCAGTTTTGTTCGAGACCAAAGAAACCCGCATAACGCCTTACGATCGGAATGAGCCAGGATTCATTTCCTGGAAGATGCGAAAACGCAATCGCATTAGCGACGATAAGAAAAGTGACTATTAATCCGGAATAGATTTTCCGATCTCCGCTGCTCAAGGGCCTTTTCACCGGACCAAATTGGTCGGCACCTGCGACGGAAAAATTTTCGACTTCACCCATACTTCACATACCTGTGCTCTGAGCAGTCGAAGAGAGCGTCGAAGATACTGATGTTTTCAGGGTTTTCACACGCATCAGATGGACTAGCGTTTCAAGATCCTCGGCACTAACGAACAAAATTAAGCTTGTGATGAAAAACCATTCAAACGGTCCAAGCCCGAAACAAAGATCCAGCCCGAGATGAAAAAGAAGTGCCGACAAAAGCATTGCGTATCTGATTCTTTTATTGGGAATCCAGAATACGAAAATAAAAGACGTCTCCAGCGCTAACGTCGACCAGGTCAGGATTTTCGAGACAGCCGGTAAATCAATAAATGGAGGTATCGCGATCCGAGTGTAGTCCAAAAGACGCGTTGCGTAATAAACGGCAGATCCATCTCGCCACTGCTCGCCGGCGAATTTATAAATCACGTTTACAAGATAAATCACACAAAGTTGGACTTGAATTACGCGCTGAGCCCATGGTGCATAGAGCTGGTCTGAGGAAGCCGGGTTAATCAAACAGTCGATGGATAGGCGTTTTCCACAAGGGGCAAAGATGAGAAACAAGCTGATTATTCTTGCGAAGTTATCTCCACCCATAAGCACGATCGGAAAATGATTGCACAAGGACAGGTAGCAAAGAAATAACATTAATGAACTAAATCTGGTGGCAAGCCCAATCGTCACAAAGAATGCCATGAGGGCGGAAAAATATAGGAACCCAATTCGGAAGCCGTCTTCCGAAGGCAAAAGCAAAAGAAGGTCGAAGGCAGGACCACGATTCCACTCATTTAAATCGATGCTCGACGTAGGGAACACGGCATTGGCGCCAAAGAATAATAAATAATCTCTTCTAAACTGCACTAATAAACTGAACAACATCACCGTACCGAAGCCGATCCGGAAGACGCTTACCGGAAGAGCGGATTGGGGATTAAACCAGAAGCTGTTCCATCTCGCGCAGATCTTCGAGCATAACAGTTTAAAGCGCGCTGTCATCTCACACCGCCCCGCGACATCTCATGATGCCTTACAAAAAATGGCAGCTGAACTGTCCGATGATCGATCTTACTGAAACTCATGTCCAACTGCTTCGTGTAGGTGGAGAATGATGGAACGTTCATCCCATTAAATGTAGGTTCTACAAGAACTGGCGGATTATCGACATTCCAGTTAGCCCTTGCGAGGAACCGAGCCGTATCCGGCCAATATGCCGCATAATGAGGCTCGCTAACTCCGTCGACAACAAACTTGCGAAGCTGATTTCTTTCGATGTTAGAGAACGAAAACTTTCGATTCTCCGGCCATTCATACAACTTGATGGAACCGTCTTTGAAGGTGATCAAGCATGTTGCGTATTGATTCATTATTCGAATATCGGGACTAAACAAATTCCAGCGTTGCTTCAGCCCGAATAACAAGATAATCGGGTCAACATAAGGTTTCACACGATCTCTAATTTCGCCGGAGGGCGAAACTTGAATCAATACAATTGAAAAATATGCGACAATAATAAGACTGATAATAATGCGACCGACGCGCTGAATATCAGAGTTTTCCGCGTTTTGGGAATTATATGTAATGTGATTGTCATCCACGCGGGATTAAGCCTCAAACACGTTTTTCGTAATGATAAACTGGAAGAAAATCCTTATAGGCACACTACCAGACTAGCTTATCATTAAGCGAAGACAAAGGGTTTATAGGAAAATGATGAGCAAAATTCCTGATGATAATTCGCCCAGCGTCGAGAAAGAATTTGACTTTGCGGTTGAGAAAGAGCCGCCATCTAATTTCTGGAAACTGGTCGTTTCCGCATTCATGTTCACCTATGTAGCGTCTGTCGTCGTATGGTGTTTCGATGACGTACCGTTCAAAAAAGAAATGGCGCCGCTGTCGCACTGGATTAATATTGCAGATGGTGGCGTTCAACATTGGAGTCTCTTTAGTCCGGACGTTCGTTACGTCATATATCACGAGACCGCGCTTGTTTCGTATAAAGACGGAACTATGAAGCTTTACGAGTTTCCCCGTATGCAAAAACTCAGTAACTGGGAAAAATTCAAACACGAAAAATTGCGAAAGCTATTCAGCGATAATATTCCGTGGCCAGGCTACGAATCGTTCCTTCCGAACATCGCCCAGTTTCTTGCCGCAAGCAATCAGGATCCGAAGAATCAACCTGCGATGGTTACGATGATCTTTAACTCCACACAAAATCCAAAGCCAGATCCCGATCACTGGAACTATCGTGACAATCTTCCTTTCCACAACGAGAAATTCGTCACTTTTCTCTACAGCGTGCGCGAAAACGATTTCATAAACGACGCGCAGAACTCCAAGCCCGATACGCATCGGCAAAGTAACTTACGGGTTCTCGACGCAAAATGAACGAGCCGAGCAAGAAAGAGAAATTTCTTAAGTGGTGGCAGAGTTTCTTCTTTGAGCCCGCGTCACCTACTCCAATTGCGTGGTTTCGAATCGCAATAGGAATCGTCACCCTCCAATGCCTCTGTATACACCTTCTTTCCGACTGGTCTCTGTACTTCGGCGATCATCCTCTGATTACTATAGAAACGATGATCGGAAAATATTGGAGATATGATCCGTATTTTGATCTGATGCTTCTTTTGCCATCTCAAGAAATTTGGCGATGGTATTTCTTCTGGGCAACAGTCGTATTTGCGACGATGATGACATTCGGTTTATTCACGCGATTCAGTTCTGTAGCGACATTTCTGTGCATGATGTCGTTGCAGCATCACTTCTTGATCAATCAGAATTCCGGCGACAACTTCTTGCGCATCGGTCTGCTATTCGTCGCTATGTCGAATGCGGGCGATGCTTTGTCTATAGACAATTTGCTCAAAGCGACAAGACAAGATTGGCGGAAAGAGGGATTCCGCCCGCCGCTATCTGCTCCATGGGCACAGCGCATGTTGCAGATCCAGCTCTGTATCGCATATTTCCATACATTCTGGTGCAAAATCGCCGGTGAGGATTGGAACAACGGAACGGCAGTTTATTATGCCAGCCGCTATGATGACATCATCCGTTTTCCGCTTCCATATCTATTAGATGATCTGAACGTCATAAAGATTCTTACCTGGGGTACGCTGGTAGTTGAACTTGCACTCTGCACGCTAATCTGGTGGCGCCCGGTGCGCTACTGGATCATAATTGTAGGCGTGGCGCTTCACCTCGGCATCGAGTACACGATGAACCTGCCGATGTTCGAATGGCTATTTATTTCAAGTTATCTGCTGTTTATCTATCCTGAACACTACGGCCAGGCAATGGATGCAGTGAAAGCCTGGATCCACAAAAACGTCGCAAAACCAAGCGACCTCGTTTTCGACGGAAACTGCATCTTCTGTGTGCGCACAGTCGGTCTGATTCATCGCATGGATATTTTCGGTATGGTGCGATTGCACAACTTCAGAGATCTAGGTGACATCGACTGGAAGACTGAAGTAAATGAGGAACGAGCCGAGAAAGAAATTCTACTGCGCAAGCCTGATGGAAAGTGGCTTGGCGGTTTTGCCGCGTTTCGATACATGGCTGGTCGAATGCCCTGGCTCATGTTGCTCGCTCCGTTCCTCTATTTGCCTGGAATTGCGCAAATCGGAGATGCCGTATATAAACTCGTGGCAGCAAATCGCTATGTGCTGCTCGGTGGCAGATGCGACCATAAGACTTGCACCTTGGCGGCGAAATAGGAGGGCGGATGGCAAGGATTGCAATAGCATTATTAGTAGCGGTGCTCTATATCTGGGTCATCATGGTGACGATGCCTTACCGCCGAAACGTCATTCAGCAACAAGATCTTACTGATTACTACGCCACACAAGAGCGTGAATTCGCATACGCGAAACAGGCGTATGAAACGGAAAAGGCAAAACCCAATCCAAATCAAGAACAGCTCCAACTAGCGCAAGAACGCCTTGCCCTTTACTGCTGGGAAAAGCGCGACTATGACAGAGCAGTAGAACTGCTGGACGATCTGGCGAAGAAGCGAAAACCCGCAGAAGGAGCGCCTTACAGTGAGAAGTATGTCGATACGCTGTTGCGTCTGGCCGGCGTATACCGCGATGTGACCAACTGGAAAGTCGCGGAGATGACTTATCAGGAAGTCATGGATTACGACAAGAAATTCTTTGAAAACACAGATCCGAACAACGTAAAACTCGCTCGTGATTTGAACAACATGGGCTTGTTCTACTACCTGAAGGGAACCAGCGAGAAAGAAGAAGCTGCCCGCAGCGCGATTTTGAAGCAGTCTTCGGAGTTTCTGAATCAAGCGATCAAAAAGTATCAGGCAAAGCTCGGACCCGACTCTCAATCCGAGGGGATCGCTTTATGGAATCTGTATCTGACGGAACGCGACCTTGGTAATGTGAAAGAAGCGGATGCAATTAAAGCCCGAGCAGAAGCGATTGATGCTAAAGCCAATCGCCCTGTAAAAGCGCCTTAAGTTAGTTCGTCCTCTCGCAAACTTAAGGCTTTGGCGCATCCGTTTTCAACTTATAGCAAACAAGAGCGGTTCTGAATCCGTAGTAGTCGAAGTTCGGCTGCGCATCGCTGTCCGGCCACTCGGCGTAGGCATACTCCTCGTACATGCTGTCGATCGTTTCCAAAACCTTGTGTTCCTTCAAGATGTCCCCAAGACTTTCGCGCTCGATCATAATCATCTTCGGCTTGACCGTTTTTATATCCGCTATCAAACGCTCATACATCCGAAATTGCAACCCCGTGTACTTTTCGGCGTTGGCATTATCGCGCTCCATCAACAAGCGCGACATGCGAATCGGGTAACCGGTGAGCAAATATGTCGCTGGTTTGCGATTGAACTGAATCATGAGCGGATACGCGGGTCTGACCCTGTCGTTCAAAATGAGAACCTTGTCGCCCGGCTTGGATTCTGCCTCGAGGCGAGTCGAGAATGCCGACTCCTCGTTCCAAAAATATGTTCCTGAGTAACCGTACGCTTCCAGGTTTTTCACATCATCATGATTGGTGGTGCTCATGTATGTGAAACAAACCGCGCCAACTCCGGCGCAGACAGCCGCGATAATCGGCGTGAATAGCTTCGCTCCAAGTGCTCTCACATTTACTATCGAGTTGACTGCTACTGAAATCATGAGCGCTAAGGTCAGAAACGACCCGTAAACCATAGGAAGCATTTGCGCAAGCATCGACTTCCCGGTAATGACGAAGGTACCGAAGCCGACAATCGAGAAGGCAATAAACAAAGGAATCAGCGAGCAGCGACGGCGCAAGCCCAGAGCGACAGAAGAGACCAGCATCATGAAATAGACTATGTTGCGATAATCGGGAGTTTTATTAACCCACCACAATCGTTCATCAAAAGTGACGTAATCACATACCACCATTGGCAGTGCGTAGTTGAAATAGATGTTGGAATAGTCCCTGCTGCAAAAAACAAAATGTAAGAGATAGAGGAAAATGATTACGAGCGCTGCACGCACTTCCATCGACATTGGCGGAGCAAGCCTATGCTTGGCGGCACAGAAGTATACCTCCATCAACAAAGCTATGATCAGGAATAAAGGGTCAAGGACAATACCGATACCACCTACGATACCAGCAATTAACGTTAGCTTCGCGTCCTTCGGCTGATTCGTCCAGGAGAGCCAGCGGGTTATGAGAAACGGGAGATACATCAGGAGAAACAAATGCTCCCGCTGACCAAACTCTCTGATCATGATCAGGTTTAGCAAGACGCAGCCAATGATGAGAGCCGGCATGTGGGCCTGCTCTCTAGACTTCTGCTGAAACAGGATCAGGGAAATTAGGGCACAAGAACCAACAGCAAGAACGAATACGAAAGTGTGAAATACAACTACCGGATGTATGGCTGGAACCAATTTGCAAAACAGCGCGGGAATAGCGCACAGATACATGAGGGACGGGGCCGATACTTCCATGAAATCAATAAACGGAATTTTTCCGTCGACGATCAGCATTCCGCATTGCAAAGCAAGCGCGGCTTCGGCCGCAATGCGCAATCCAAACATTTGAAGTTGCGCCAACAGTGCGACGAAGATAGCGGCAACAACAATTATCGTGTTCGCTCTCGATTGATACGAAGCAATCGTTTTCACTCTAGCTGCTCGTTCCAGTAAAAGCATAGCCCTCATTTTCCGGGTTTGCGCCGGAAGGTGCGAAAGTTTTCAATCTGCTCGAGTTCATCATAGTCAGCCGACAGGTATTTGGAAACGAATTTGTACGGCTCGTCAAAATAGTCCGGTCCCTTTTGCATGAAGATAAATCGCGGTTTGTTTTTCTGAATATCTTCTGCATATTCATTGACGATTCTCGGCATCTGGGAAGACAAATTATCGTTGTGCGGCGAATGAGGAAGAATGTCTTTGATGTACGACAGAACCGAAAGAATTACCATATGGAGATGCCTGGAACCCGGCTCGAAGCGGAGCTGAGTAAGCCATGGATACCCCGGTGATACCGCATTTGACATCACAATCACTTTGTCACCCAGCTTGTATCCATCAAGCACGAGCGACGTGTAAGGCGAGTGAATGTCTGCCCAGGGCGACGAACCCTGGTAGCCGATGGTTTTTAAATCGAAGTGCCTGGGGTCTTCGACAACGATCTTATAGTCCTCCTGACCATCGCGGAATGCGATACCAAGGGCTGAAACAACTATCAATCCAAGGGTGAATCGATGCGAGATGGAAACTGGAGACTTGGAAAATCTGGTACTGAACTTAGTGACGGCGCTCTCCAACAGTTTCCAACCAAGAAAAATGAAGTAGCCGACTTCCATCGAGAACAGAATAAACGCACCTGCGTAAACCGGCTGGTCATGGTAGCCCCAGCCTTTGAATTGGATCAAATATGGAATTATGCTGCCGAACACAAATATCGTAAGAGGCAAAAGAAACGAGCAACGTTTCCTCAATGCCACAGCAAGCAAACAGGCGACCGTAGTGAGAAAGAATACGTCACGCTTTCCCGGGTCCGAAAACGACGCAGCCAGTGACGTATCCCAGTAGTGATATCCAAGCGCGAATGCAGGAACGACGAACTTCCAGTAAGCGTCATTCATCGCTTTTGGAACGAACAGGAAGTGGGCGAGGTAGAGAACGCCGCCGCCAAAGCATGCAATATTCTCGGTCGATACGAGCTTCCTCCAGCGCCATTTATCCAGCAGGAAATAAAGTTCCACAAGGAAAACGGGAATCAGAAAGTGCGGCTTAATGCAGATTCCAATTGCGGCCATGAATCCGATAGCGGCAGACCAGACTTTCGACTGGACACCGCGTTCTTGCCAACGCAGAGTACGCAAGACCAGATATGGCATGTACAGCAAAACAAAAATTTCCTCCCGCTGACCGAAGTCGTAGCGTAAGAAGAAGTTGAACAAAGTCAGTCCTACTAAAAACGGAAGAAAGAAAGGCGCCTCAGCTCGCTTTGCGTGCCGGAAAAACAGCATCAAGCAAGTGACGACGGAGTAAACGATGAGAACAACGAGGAAGTAGTTGAACGCCAGTGTGACCGGAATATTGAAGAGCTCGGATCCGAATGCTGGAATTGTATAGAGATACCAGACCAGGGGAGGATTGGCGTCGCTCATATCCACGTAAGGAATCTTTCCTTGCGTGATCATCTGGGCGATCTGCAAGTGCAACGCAGGATCCCAGCCGATTCGCAAAGGATGAATAGCGACAGCAAAAGCCAGACGCGCTGTCATGATTGCGACGACAGCAATACAGCAGTAAAAGAGTCCTTTATCTTCTTTTAGAACGGATTGCTGCAAGTGTCCTCACTAGTTCGGACTAATAACCCCACGCACGAAAGAACTGATCGTCGGTCTTCACGTTGTGCAAGAGCCACTCTGAGGTTACGCTCTGCGTCTCGTTCTTCACTCGATTGTAGAACTTTAGATTGTTGTACTGATCGACACCCAGGGCTGGACTTGGCGGAGTTTCAACTCCGGCGAAATAGCGTCGCGCAGCTTCTTTATCCTGGTCGTTCGGAAGGAACTCAGACTTTTTCTTCAACTCCGCTATATGACCGGGCAGTTTAAAATGAATCCAGTAGTCATAATTACCAGAGACCTCGCCACCACCGGTGAGGTCAGTAACGCTTTCCGGACTGTCCACAAAGTTCTCAGCGAATATCTTGGCCGGTTGAACCGTGTAGTTCGAAAATCCAATCTTGTAAATGAAGTATCCGACAAGTCCAATAACAGCCACTGTGAGAAGCGCCATCAACGGTTTTGCTGCACCCGAGCCACCCTGGTTTGTCATACGAAATCTGTCACTCCGAATCCACTGCAAATCACAACGCTCATGGAGCCTTGCATTCCCAGTTTAGCAAGAGAGCTTGAGTCTTGCGATGACAAGACCAATATCAGCTGCATTAGTTAGCTACGCAATCAAAACATCTCGACATCTTGCATCACGCAGTCGCCAGATAGCTGCATCCGAGACGAAGTGATGGAAGTTGATACACGCTTGGATTACGGTAGCGACAAGACCGAACGTCAGACCGAAATACATCATAAAGTGAGGCACGAAGATGTAGACGAACATTCCGGCGACAATGACGTACGCCCAATATCTCATGGACCGTGGCGAGAACCAGTTTTTAAACACATCCTTCGAAAGCATGCCTTCCTGCAAGCCTTTCTCTTTGATGTAGAAACCGAGTGAGATCGCCAGGTATTGACTGCCATGGAAGAAATTGGGACCGTACTGCCAGATCATCGAGGACGCCATGCCCACCGACCAACCGATGGCAGCGACTGTAAGAACCTGACATATCGCGGGAAACGGCATCATCAGTCCTTCACGATGCCACTTTCTGACGACGACACCGACGAACAAAGTCGTCATCACGGTGAAGCAGACAATTCCAAGATCATACAGCCAGAGTGGCAGACCCCAGAACGGCACGTCGACGCCCCAGTAGACATAGGGACTGTACTCCCGGTGACAGAGTATCCGAGTGATAATCACATAAGACAGCGAGTGCATGAACCATCTAAAGGTTTCGCGCTCGAAGTTGTTCATGAAATAGCCGCGCTTATAGCAGTAAATCAGCGCGACTCCGAAGCACTGACCGACGTAGTGTTGGAAAACCCACATCATATGCAGATATACGACGGTGCCGGCAGCTTCTTTCCAGATGCACGCCATCACAAATAGCGACAGACTGAGCCAGGGCAGATAATACGCGTACAGCCGGAACGTCTTGCGACTCTCCGGGGTAGCATAGATCCGCATATAAGTGGCAATCGTATGTGTGTCCGCAAAGATGTGTTGACCGAGAATTCCAGCCATCATCACAATCGTGCCGATGGCGAAAGCTTCTTTGCTGGTCGAAAGTTGTGTGTCGAGGTTGTTCCAACCGAAAAGGAAGTAGTGAAGCGCGAAAACTCCCCAGAGAGCTCCCCCATAGACGAAGAGGAAGTCGAACCAGGGATTCACGATCCAGGGATATGGTTTCGCCTTTTCGAGCGGAACCGCCTGGGCTGTCGCTTTTGATTCTTCCGGAGCTGGCACGCCAGCCAGAGATATTGTGCTGCTAACCAAGGATTCTTATCCTCACTAACCCATGTGCGGCCACACTACGAGTCTTTTCTAGTATACCCATAGAACGATTATCTGTAACTGAAAAAACAAAGAGCCGAGCGAGATATAACGCCCGGCTCCAGTGATAGAAACTGCTGGAGAGTTTCCAGCGAAAGCAACTGCTGGTCTCGGTTTAAGACAGCAAGATTTTTCTGCAGTGATTGTCCCGCAGGCGCCAGATTGCCGCATCGGTGATGAAGTGGTGATAGTTCACACATCCCAACACCAGACCGCCAACCATGCCGAAATCCAAGCCCATTTGCATGAAGAAATGGGGGATTCCAACGTAGAAGAAACATCCCGTTAAGATCACGGTCCCGATGTATTTAACGGCCGGCCAGCGAATTACTTCGCGGCTCATTTTCCAGGTGTCCATGCCTTCAGGCATACCGCGTTCTTTCAAATAGTATGCCAGGCACACTGCCAGGTATTGGCTTCCATGATAGAAGCCCGGAACGTAGAACCACAACATTGAGTTGGCGGTACCGCTGGACAGACCGAGGCAGGCGACCGTGATAATCAGCAACAACGACGGGATAGGCATGATCTTTTTATCCATGACCGCTTTCTTCAGCACCACGCCGACAAAAGCGATTGCCATGCAGATGAGGATCAATCTAGCAGCATTGAAGTAGACCAGCGGAAGCGGTCCCCAGAATGGAATCGGTACACCGTAGAAGTTTCGAGGACTGAAGTCTTGAAAGGTCAGAAAGCGAATGATCACATAACCGGACATTGAAAGGATGAACCAACGGAAAATCTCTTTCTCTACGTTGTTCATGATGTAGCCGCGTTTGTAGCAGTAGATGAGAGCAATCCCGAAAGCCTGCGCCGCGTAGTGCCAGAAAACGGTAATTAGATAGAGATAGACTAGCGAACTCGTGAACTCCGGCTTACTGAGCCCGAGTACGAAGATCGGAATTATGGAATAAGCGAGCCAGGTTCGGTAAAACTTGAATCGTTTTCGATCTTCCTTACTCCCCCATATCCGCATGTAGGTCGCGGTGTTGTGCGAGTCAGCGAATATGTGTTGAGTCAGGAACATCGTGATGATGAGGAACATCGTCAGTCCGTTGGCGTTCATGTCGACGGGCACCGACCAGCCTAGAAACTGGTAGTTGATTGCCATCAGTACGAGAACACCACCGCCGGTGATGAATATGAAATCGAAAACCGGGTTGATGATCCACGGATAAGGCTTGCCAGCGTGGGTGGCGGTTGAATCTTTCGGAACTTCAGGTACGTTCGTACCTGCAATACTGCTACTAACCAAGGTCCTTCCCCTCTTCCTCTTGCGCAATAGGGACAACAAGTTGATACGCCGGCCTTTTTCATTGTACCCAAGGCACCCGGCGCTAAACCACGATTATTCGACTTATAAGACCTGTTACTTTTTCGTTTTCTGATACAGATAATAGGGCGAAACGCGCCGGATCGTATCTTCGAACGGAGTCGGTTTGAAATCCAACTCTCTCATCGCTTTGTCGGAGCTGAAAAAGATCTTGTGCTGCGCAAGCCAGGCAGCCTGGCGACTCACCGGCGATTGCATGCCGAACATCGGCATCACAGCTTCGGCGAGCGTCCCCAAACCAACCAGAATGGATGCCGGAATTTCAAACATAGGCGGGCGAACGCCCTGGACCTTGGAAAATATCTCTGCGGCCTGGCGGTAGGTCAAGTTAGCGCTCACAAGCGCATAGCGCTCGCCTGGGGTCCCTTTATCGATTGCGGCGATATGAGCATCGACCACATCGTTGATATCGGAGAACGTGACACCACCCTTTGGAACGCCTACCAGCGCGCCTTTTGCCAGCGCCGTAAATATCGCATGATGATGCGGATGCTTGTCGCCTTCCCCGAAAGTGATACCAGGTGAAAGTGTGATCACAGGAAGACCACGCTTAAAGATCTGCTTCACTTCTTGCTCTGCAGCATATTTGGAATCGCAGTAGTTTAAACCCAAACCGCCCAGGTTGTACTCGAGTTCCTCAGTACCAATCTCGCCGCTCTTTGGAATTCCCATCGCAGCCACTGAACTCGTGTGAATCACTCTTCCGACTCCGGCTCTCAGAGCGGCTTCCAAAACATTCCGAGTTCCGACCACATTCACGGCATACTGGCGATGAACGTCCTTTTTCTTGTACGAAACCAATCCAGCCAGATGGAAAACGACATCGATATCATCCATCGCTCGATGAATACTTTCGAGGTTGGTGACATCACCGCTCAAGTGTTCGATAGGCAAATCGCGCAGTTTCTTCGAGGCAGTTCCCGAGCGGCCAAAGGTTTTGACCTGATAGCCATCGTCCACAAGACGCTGCACGAGATTAGACCCGATAAAACCGGAAGCGCCTGTCACCAGGACTTTTTTATTGGTGTTAGCTTCCTTATCTTCGGACATCCGTTTCGATTCTTTTTGGCTCGCGTGTCTATTCTGTCACGTTGGGTCGACAAATGGGGGTTTTGTGGTTGCGGATTTGACGATCAGATCGGAATGAAGGTCCCGACGGGATTCTCACGGTATGTATCGAGAGCCACGTCAAGAGCAGCTCCGTCACGTCCAATCACTGTCGCAAGCCCGTTTGACTGGCAGATGTTGTCATTTAGCGACAGGACGACCTGATCGCGGCTAAGGGTCGGCACGGTTTGCACCGTTTCCATCACCGCAGCTAAAAGTTTACCGGCTTGAGGTGGCAGATTTATGATCGGCTTTCTCTTGCCAACAATTGCACCCAGTTCCTCTACAAATCGTTTCATCGATAAGACTGTTGAGCCGCCGAGTTCGATGGTTTCTCCATCATGCCGGTCAGATATACAATTCGAAATCGCTTCAACACAATCACTTACGAAGATAGGCTGGATCTTATTGGCGCCACCATTTACAAGAGGCACAAACTGTTTGTTCTGAATGAAACCGAGAAGGCGCGCCACAAGCTTGCTGTTTCTCGAACCGATCACACGACCAATCAAAAGCGATGGTCGCAGAATTGTGAAAGATAGCCCTGACTTCCTGACTTCCTCTTCAGCTAACCATTTAGTGCGATGATACTGGGATGGCGCGTCCGAAGCCGTTCCCAGCGCAGTGATTAAAACAATTTTTTTCACGCCTGCGGATTTAGCCAATTCACAAAAACGCCTGGTCAATGCTTGATGAATGTCTTCAAAAGACTCGCCCTTTTTCGGTGCGATACTGCCGATCAAGTGAACCGCATACTCGACGCCTTCAAAAAACTCACCGGCATTTTGGTCAGCCAGCGATCCTTCGACGACCTGCGCCCCCATCTTCTTAAGCAACGCCACTTCTTCCGAACGGGCATTTTTTCGCACCAGACACCTGACACTGCGCCCTTCTTGCGTGAGCTTGTGGGTCAAATGGCTACCGAGAAAACCGGTTGCCCCGTCAACTAGAATCAAGACACTCCCCTTTCTAAAGTTAAGCCTCAGCTGCGGTGCTTCAACTTTCTGTAGATATTTTTCATTAAGGTCACCTCGCCCACTTCGTTTCCTTGAGCCTTGTGGCCTAGATATTGAAACAGATAGCCAAGCACGATGAGCGCCGCGCCTTTAGGCACGTCTTTGCCGGTGAAAAAGTAAAAGAAGCCTGCAAATGCCGCCGGAACGCCCAGGATATGGAGGGAGGCGTTAACTGGATGAGCATGTCTGCCAATGTAATCTTTTACAAACCAGAGCACCGAACCGCAGGCACCTGCGATAGGGCATGAGTTTGCGGACTCATCGTTTCTCGCCGTGGTGGCGTCAGCGGTGCCCTGTTTTTTGTAGTCGAACGTTGTTTCCCGTCCGTTCTGTGTTCCTGCACCGTTATTACTCATGATCGCATCTCCTTACTTGCGTCCATTTTCCGATTTGAAAGTTGCGAGCGTCTGTGAAATTCCGGTTTGAAACGGCACTCGATCAACGTAGTTCAATTCTCTCTCTGCCTTGGCAATGCTGAAGCCTTGATTGACGCCCGCGAGCCGGAAAGCGGCTCTCGAGAAGCGCGCTAGCTTCCTTTGCGTGTCGACTCCCATCATCGGAGCTACAGAGGATACAACTTCGCAGAAAAGCTTTGCCGCTACCCCCGGTACCACTTTTTTTACTCGCGGAAGATTTAAACCGTCAGCAATTGCATCAAAAAGTTCTTTCTTCGAAATTTTCTGCCCGTCAGTTAAGTTGTAAACCTGACCGTAAGCCTTTTCATTCAAGATGGCAGACGTGATCGCACGGCTCAAATTTTCCACATAGATTACATTGGTCTCTTTTTTGCCGCCATCGATCAGCATCGCTTTTCCTGTCGCGATCGAGTTAATCAGACGCGGCATCCATGCCCGCTCTCCAGGACCGTAGATAAAACCTGGTCGCAGCGAAGTTACTTTCATCTTGCTCTGCGGATTTTCGGACTCCGCCATGACAGTACGCTCAGCTTCAACTTTAGAGTCCGCGTAAGACTCGCCACAAGGCTTCAGAGGCTCAGTCTCGTCGACATTATACAGATCACCCTGACCGGTGATGACGGACAGACTGCTCACATAGAGAAAGTGTTTTACATTCTGAGCTTTGGCGGCCTCCAGAATGTTCCTGGTTCCGCCGACATTGGTTGCGAATATGCTTTCACGCGAGCCATAAGGGTCCACAGTGGCGGCGGAGTGGACCACAACCTCGGCCCCTGATATCGCCTGTGATACCGCTTCTCGATCTTCGATGTCCGCTGTTCGAATTTCAATGTTGGAGGACTTGAATTGCGAAAGTTTGTCCCTGCTTCTGCCGATTGCGATGACTTCGTAATTATTGTCGGCGAGATACTGGACCAGATGTCCTCCGACTAATCCAGTCGCACCAGTGACGGCAACCTTCGGATTTGTCATGAAACCTCCAGTAAAGCGAGTCTTCCGGAAAATGATTTGTGAGCACTTAGAAGTGGAATCTTCACCTGGGCTTCAGGCGCGCCTTCCGCCACTCTTTGTTGTCGAAGACGAGTGTAGGTTCCGGGTGGAAGAATTCTCAACTCCGGTTCAGCAAGGCGTTTTGTCGAACGCTTATCTTCGTACTCCGGATTCTGCATGCGAAGCGATTGATCGAATGCTCTCACAAACGCAACTCTCAACGATTCCGGAAGCTCACTGTTCAACTCCGCGTAGCAAACATAATACGGCGGCAGACCCAGTTCCACTTCAGCCGTGAAGTGACTGATTTCGCCCATGTTCAACTGTTTAACGGCTTGAGTGAGACCGACCAGCACTTGTTCTTCAGTCAGCTTCTCTCCGGTAATCGAGCTTACGCCAACCCCCTTGCGAACAAAGCGGAGCACCGGAGTTTTCTCTGCGAAACCGGTCACCTCCATCAAGTCGTTGATGTTATACCGATAGAGTCCGGCATTAGTTGTGAAGTGAATGTAATAGCGTCCGTTCAACTTCAAATCTTCGATTGTTTGAAACTTCATGTTGCCGGCTTCGTAATCGTCTTCGGAAACAAACTCGAAGAAGTGCGACGTTAGTGCAAGAACACCTCCTGCACCTTCATCAGATATTGGAATAGTTCCACGCCCCTCTGATGCCATGTAACCGAAGTCACGAATTGGAATATTGCCGTAAAATTCGGGCAATCGTTCCAGATAGAACGACATCGGTCCACCCTTCCAACAAGACATTACGCCCAGTCGCGGCCACACCATCTCCGGTGTCAATGTGCCATTTCGCTCCAGCAGTTTTTGCAATTCTTTTGCGCGCTTCGGATCGGCAGTGAAGTACGGTTCAAAGGCCGCTCTTAAGGCAGCCGGAGGCGCATAACGTTGTTTCAAAGTGCCATCATGCAGGTCCTTGATCAAATCCATGGCATGCTCTTGCAATTGATCTGCCAGTAGCAAGAAACTCGATGGATTACAACCAAGAACAGCGGTAACGTCCTGACCGAGGGAAACCCGAAGCATCAAGTAATATTTGACGTCGACATCCTTGATAGTGCACAGCTCATACGGCACAGCAAAATGGCGCCGAATAATCGGAGCCTGCCTCCGGTTCAACAGGCCGGAAACGGCACCATACGGCAAACCGCCAGGAGTATAACCTTCCTGATCGTTACTCGTAATGATGAGAAATTTTCCTTCGGCTGCATGCTTGAAACTCTGAATTAAGTGATAGTTGTGCACCTGAAAAGCATGTGTGTAATCTTTGAGGTGGTGTTCCGTAATCGGAATATACTTAGGGTTCGCAGTGGTACCACTTGTGGTGGCAAACATAAATGGATCATCGGCGGTAAGTTGATTCGTTCCACCGTTCAATAGCTTATCTATATAAGGAGTGAAGTACTCGTAAGTCGAGTGCGGGACGCGGCTTTTGAAGCCCTCATAGTTTGTAATCTCGGAGAACTTATGGTCTTTTCCGAAAGCACTGTTCTTATGTCTCTCGATGATTGATTTTAGTTTCGCACGCTGAAATTCGCCGGGATTTTTGAGCGCGTCGTAGAAGTGGCGAATGTGCGTCGCTCTGCGAGCCAATTGGCCGATCTTGATATCGAGATTTTTAAACGCCATTATTCACCTATCCAAAATCAGGCGTTCGTAGCCTGCGCGTAGCTGACCGCGTTGTCGGGCACTTTCACGACCAGACGCTTCAGTTTGTTCTCATCGATTCGGATTCCCAGTCCTGGTCCATCAGGCAGGAATCCGCGACCACCTTGTTTCATCGTGGTATCTTCGATTGACAGATCTGATTTGAGCAAGAAACGGTTGAACGAACCTTCGCAATTGTCGAGCGGTCCCTTGACACAAGCGAACGACCGACCGGCAGCACTGAGAATAGCGGACTCGCCGACTTGCGCGCCGAGCAAACATCCCACTCCGGCGGCCCTAGCCATATCAACCATGCGAGTAGCCGCTATCAGACCGCCCACCTTTGAAAGACGGATGTTGAATGCGTTGGCTGCTCTGGCTTCAATCAAATTTTCCGCATCGCGCAATGTCAAAAGTGATTCATCCGCGACGATGGTTTCCGGAAGATCCCGTGTCAGGCGTCGCATGCCGGCGATGTCTTCGGCAGGGAGTGGTTGTTCGATCGACTCGATGCGATACTCACGCATTTTTTCGGCGAAGTACATTGTCTCATCGACCGTCCAGGCACAGTTGGCATCTATTCGGAGAATAGCGTCATCGCCCATGATCTGACGGGTCAACTTCAGGCGCTCGAGGTCGGAATCGATGTCGCGGCCAACTTTGACTTTGACGGTTTTAAATCCGTATAGCTTGAAGAAATAGAGCATTCCGAGAAGCGGAAGTTTGCTATTGCCGGAGAACGGCAAAACGCCGCCATACGTACAGTAACTGGATATGGTGGCAGACTGCTGAAACGCTCCTGTTTTGGATAATCGAACAGCATCCTGCATGGACAGTAACGATGCTATGGATAAACCGTTTACGCGTGCCACCGCATCTAACACCGCGAGTTCGACCGCGCACCAGGAAGCGCCTTTCGGTTTGTCGACCAGGGACAAACTGATGAAAGTCTCTTCCAACTTCGCCAACGCGTCGAGAGGCGAGTTAAAGGTCAGCGCCGCTATGCGCGGCGCGTATTCGGTGTTGATAGCTTTAATGGCGCCTTCGGTCGTTTCACCGGTGACGTAATCACGTGGCACACTCTCACCGTATCCGATGGCACGTCTGCCTGTTGCGGCGTCTTCGATATCGACTCGCACGATCACGTTAGTCGACGAATTGCGCGAGGCAAGACTGTGGCCGAAAGAAAAGCGGAACGGAATTTTGATGGCAAAGGCTTTGATCGAGTTTATTTTCATCAGGACACCGCGGGCAAGCGAGACAACAGCCATTCAGAGATCAGGTGAGTGTACTCTTTAAACCAGTTTGCGTCAAAGTCCAGGCAGTGTTGCGCATCCGGGAATAACCTCATGGTTTTATCCGGCGACTTTAGCTTAGCGAACCACTTGCTCAGTTTATCGGTATCCACAATCACGTCGTTTCCAGGCTGCAGGATAATGACAGGCATAGAGATATTTCCTGCTGCCTTCTCAGCCATTCCTCCAATTTTGTAGCTCTCGACAAAAAACGTTGCCGTCGCCTCGTGAAGTCGCAACGGGTCCTTTTCCAGGAAATCAAAGTAAACAGGATTATCAGTAAACATCTGTGTTGTTAGTGGAATCGGCCACTTCCGCAATGCTCGGCGGTCACCAAGAACAGCGTTTGCGGCGATTTCGAGCTTCGTCTTCAAGTCGTAATCTACTTTTGAATAGATAGCAGGACTACTGAGGACAAGTGCAGAAATAGGGAAGGCGTCGGGAACTCCCAATTCGGAAGCCCCCCTGGAATTTTCCTGAGCAAATAAAGTCGCAGGTTTTGCGCCCCAGCAGTTTCCCCAGAGAATGATGGGGTGACCCATGTGCTGATTGCAGATCTTGCGAAGTATGGCGTTCAAATCATCGATAAAGACTTTGTAACTCGTCACATGCCCACGGTCTCGCGAATTCATGCCGGAGCCACGCCGATCCGGCGCATATACGGTGATGCCTCTGCTGTTGAGGATAGATGCCGTATTCTCGAACCACTGGCTATGCCCTTCAATACCGTGAATATAAAGAACAACGGGTGCTCCAACTTTTCCACGCCAGATACGGCAAAACAACTGCGAACCGTCGGAAGCCCTCAACCATTCGTGCTCGGGCTGCACGGCTTGTTCTTGAACCGGTGGAAGCGGAATAGAGACGAGATCTTTCAAATTTATGACCGCGCTTTGACTAAGGGCAGGGACGATTAACCTGATGAATACTGCCTGGGCAGCCGAGCTAACATTGAATTAAGAGATTCCGGGTTTCTTAACAATAAAATACGACAAGAGTTTAGCACCTGTCAGTGGCGCGCTGAGAGCTTTCAAGAGCAGCCAGGTGAAATCGCTTAATGTATTTTTCAAAATTATTAGCACCTTGAAATGGCTACGAGTGCTACACGTAGTACATTATTAGGTTCCTGGGCACTTGACTGTGAGCGTCAAGTGGCGATGGTTTATTTTTAAGGTTGAACTGACAACATGGCGAGAATCACTGGCTGGCTCGGTGAACTGGTGCAGGAATTGAATTGGGGCTGTGAAAACAGTCCTTATATTCGGAACCTCGAAGGCGACACATTAGAGACAGGACGCGAATTGTGCTTGGTCCTCTGGCCATTTCTTTCTCAACTGCCGGCAAATGTTTCCCGCGTAAGGCGCATCTTGCCGAACCATATGACGGCCGCCCAGAAGTTCTTCGACCAACTAAAAGACGACGAGCGCTTCTATCAGGGTCTGTACCTTCAGCAGTGCACACTCACCGGCGTGGAAGAGTCGACGCTGCGCAATTTCAAACCTGATGAGAAAACGTTGAATCTCTGCGACCTGATGCAGCAGTACTGCGCCAGTCCCGATTATCATGACGGTGTTCTTGCGATAATCACAGCAGAACTCGCGGCGACCTGTTTTGCCCGTCACTCAATTGAGCATGTGGAGAGCTACTTCAGCAGCCTTCCGGAAAGCGAGCGCAGAATCAGCCTGGATGACGGTCTGGCGTGGCTGAGACTGCATGCGAAGCCGCACCCGAAACACGCGCTCTGGTTGATGAGAACAATTGAAGCAATCGACAGTCGTCCCCCGTCTAATAAGATGCCTCAACCGGTAGCATTACTGGTGGATGCCATTCACCAGTTTTTGCGTTCGGAAAAAAAGGGGCCACGCGTCAGTCACACGAAGTTAGTCAGTTCTGTCTCAGATCCGGTCCTGTAATACAAATCGAACCGATGTCATTGAAACTCGCATGTACTAGAGAGAGGTCCTAATGCTATTCAATAATCCCACGTTGGTTTTGCTGATTCTCCTCGGCATCGGAGTCGCAATTGCGACGCCGGTTCTTGCCAAAGGGTTCATGCGCCGCGGAAAGGGCGTTAAGTACGAACAAAGTTTCATTCTTCAGCGGGCGCCTCAGTTCGCTTCAGTGGTTACGATTTTTCTCCTTATCTTCACAGGAATGGTCTACAACGACATCATTCAAATCCCGGGCGCAGTGCCTTTCATAACACTTGCTTCCAGCAAAGCTCCTGAGGGGTTTCCTCTTTACCTTTCCTGGTTCGGATTGTTGATTTTCATCGATGGTTTGATTTTCATGATTGGCGGCTGGATCTCGCTTGGTGAGATGTTCTCCACCGACGCCGAAGTTATGGAAAATCACACCGTGCGTGATACCGGATTGTTGAGCTTCGTAATGCATCCGGCTTACTCCGGAATCATACAGTCTCTGCTCGGTGCCTCGGTTGTGCTTGCATCACCGTTCTGCATCCTCTTCACTTTGTTCATGGTCGCTCCACTATGGTTGAAGCGAGCCAAGTATGAGGAGACTCTACTTCTGGAGGCGCTTGGTGAGCCATATCGCGCTTATGGTCAGAAGATGGGTTGGCGCAGGCTGGTACCGAGATTCATTCCTATCGGCGTGTAAACAGTGGGGTTTCAGCGACCCGATGTTCAGCAACTGCTGGGACCGTGCAACAATCCGTGGATGCAGACCTCGCATCATTACTGAGATTTAGTGCAGATTAGCAAAATTTCCCTGTTTTCAACCTGGCACCACCAGTGATATAATCTGCTATAGACAGGAAAGTTTCTTTTAGACCTAGTTCAATTATTTTCGGCTGGACGGTAACAACTTTGAATCCACGAACAAAAGCAATTTTCATTGCTGCTGTTGCATGCGGCGCAGCGGCCTCTATCTCGGTGTCATCACCACAGGCAGCGTCTGCCAAACACTGTTCCAAAGCCGACGAAGCATCGGTCAAAAGCGAAAAGCGCGCCGGCGATAAAGTCTGGCACAGCGCGAAAATACTGATTAAGGCACCGCCGAAGGTAGTCTGGGACACAGTTCACGAAGAACGGAAAAAAGACCCGGACCTAGCCTACAGCAAAGTGCTGCAGCAAGGCGAGAACGAGTGCCGTCTCGAACAAAAATTTCAATTGATCCCCATAATCGGAACAGCTGTCTGTGAAATGCATAACAGCGAAGTTCCTCTTCAGCGAATCGACTACAAGCTATTGAAGTCGGATCGTTTCAAAGCAATGGAAGGAAGCTGGGTTCTCACGCCGGCTGATGATGGAAAACACACCATGCTGGAACTTTCGACACACCTCGACATGGGCATTCCCGTGCCTGGTCCCTTAATGTCATCGGTGACCTCGAAAAAACTGGCAAAGAGGCTCGGCAACGTGAAGAAGATGGCAGAGCAACATCACGCACAGGTTGCCGCTAAAGAGCACTCTGGTAGTTAACTTCCGAGACTAGCGAACTGCTTGCGAAGCTTCGATCAAAAAGTGAAGCTTCACACCGAAACGTGTCTCAAAATACGCCTTCTTTTCGTTGAGAGCCCAGGCCTCTGCTTTGCAGTTCTCTCCGTCTTTGACGAATGGCACCAGGGATAGCATCTTGCCACCAAAAGTGGTATCGACCCCCTCGTAAGGATTCATCATAACCTTCAACTCCTTAATCACCTGGCGATGACTTCGATCGAGAGCTTCCGCCACGCGCAAGATGGCTGCGAGGTCTTGAACAATCGGCTGCGCGGTGGGAGGCAGAGACTGCCATGCCTCATGCGAATCTTTAGGTGTTGAGCCGCGATGGTAGCGAGCGATTGAAGCTATCATCTCGAGCTGTTCCTCCGAGTGACCAAGCAATCCGCCGTGTCGAATTAGATAGTAGCTATGTTTGTGATGCCCATTGCGAGCGATGAACGTTCCTACATCATGCAGCATGGCTGCAGACCAGAGAATGTGGCCAACCTCCTCATCATGGTTGTGCAAAATCCCCTTGGTTTGCTGGAAGATGATGGTAGCGAGTTTTGCCACTTGCTCAGCATGAGCGAAACTGGAATCGTACTTTTCGAGAAGCTCGTGAACACTGGCAGAACGAGGGTCCCTATGACTCTTCAGATCGGAGTCATCCAACCAGCCCGTTTGAAGAAAACGGTCGACAACCACGCCTTCACGCAGAGCGGACGAACACACGGTAATCTCATCAGCCTTGAGTGCACGCATCGTTTCAAGAAGAACAATTGCACCGGCTAAAATAGTCTGACTTCTATCGGCCGAAACGCCCTTTATGCGCTCACCGCCGACCGAACAACGTTCGATATAAGCAACGATTTCGGCCAGTCGCTCGATGGGCATCCGCCATCCATGAAGTGATTCATTGGTCCGACCAGTTTGAACGCGGTCGATTTTGGCGAGGGCCTGCACGGTTCCGGATGTTCCGATCACTCGTTTAAAACCGCCCACAGTCTCAATCCTGGCGGCCGCCGGTTTCAGCATCCCAGTTACTTCGCCGTGCAATTCTTTTAACGCGTCCGCGGTCGGAAAGCCCTTTTTGAAAAACCGCTGTGTAAGACGAGCTCCGCCCAGTTTGTACGACTCGGCAAAATATGACTTCTCCCTGTCAGCGCAGACGATTTCTGTACTGCCGCCGCCGATATCGATTACGACAAACCGCTCTTTCAACTCCGGCATGCTAAACAACACGCCGAGATAGATCAGTCGAGCTTCTTCCTTGCCAGAAATAGTACGCGCGTCCAGCTTCAAATCTTGCCGGATTCGCTCGATCGTCTGCATTCCGTTGCGGGACTCGCGCACGGCAGATGTCGCCACGGCTTGAACGTATGTCGCGCCTTTCGATGTCGCCTGTTTGATCATGTCGCGCAAAATCGTCTTCGCTGCATCGAACGCAACATCATCAATAAAATGCGCTCCAAGAGCTCTTCTGAAAAACGGCGCTATGTCCTTGACCTTTGTGATAACCTCGAAATCTTCTTTGTCATCGGTGGCGCGGCAGACAATCATATGAAACGAGTTGGTGCCCATATCGATGCAGGCGAAAACTGGTCCACCGGAAACTTTCGCCCAGCTTCCGGAGCGAGTGTTTTCAGTTTCCTTACTGGCTTTCGTTGCCGTCTTACTTGAGCCGGCGCTCTTCGATCTGGCGCTTTCAGTTTTGCCTTTCGAAATAGCAGCCTTCTTTGGACTCATGTAGCAACCGACTCCACTTTCGATATCGTTCTGGCATATTCGACCGCCGCCAGGGCAGCTTTAGTGCCACTGGTTATACAATCCGGTATGCCTACACCATTGTAGGAACTGCCTGCCAGGAAGACTCCAGGCATCTGATTGACTTCGCGAATAATTTTTTGAACGCGCTCTGCGTGTCCGAGATTGTACTGCGGCATACTTGCCGGATAACGATTCACTAGTTCGTTCAGTGGTTCCGCTTTCACTCCAAGATAATACTCCAGATCGGCACGAGCTAGTTTAACAAGTTCAGCGTCCGAGAGGTTGAGATGTTCGGGCTGCAAAACGCCACCTATAAAGGCGCGCACAGCAACGCAATCTTCCGGTGCCCGCCCCTTGAATTTGTTGCTGATGAAACTCGCAGCCAGGATGGTCCGCTTTTCCGTCACTGGAACAACAAATCCAAAGCCGTTTATATCGCGAGGAATGTCAGCCCGCTTATAAAGCAAATTGATCACAGCCGCAGAGCTGGTTTCGATTTTTTCAAGGTCAGAAGCCAGGTTGGCGTTTGTGTTTGAAACTATCTGCGCCGTTACGAAAGCCGGAGTAGCCATTATCACAGCGTCGAATTCACTGAAGCCGCCGGCAGCTTCAACGCTCCAGCGCCCGCTATCCAGTTTTCGAACGGAGGTCACCGTTGAGTTCTTCTCGATTCGATCTAAACCGATCGCAGCTTCCAACGCCCTGGACAGAGTGCTGACTCCGTTCTTCAAGGTGACGAACATTGAATAACGCGCACCGGATGCGGTGCGCTCATGCGCATTATCTTTGCGCGCCATTAATCCCTTTATGACACTACCCTGTCTCTGTTCCATCTCGACGAACTGAGTCAGCGTCGATCTGGCGCTTAGCTTCGCGACGTCGCCGACGTAAATCCCGCCAACCATAGGTTGCACAATTTTATCGAGCGCTTCACGACCGAAACGGCGAAGAACAAATGTTTCGACACTCTCATCGCTGTCATCCGTTTTCGGAGGTGTCACCATATCCAGTGCCATCCTGAACTTGCCGCTCAGTGAGAAGAGGGGCGAAAGTGCAAACGGAATCAAGCGGGAGGGAGCAAGCATGACAAAGCCATCCGGAAGAGGATGCAGCTCCCCATTGCAGGCGATGAGAGAACGCCGGTTTGCCTCATTTGTGGAAATTACTTGGTCTGTTAAACCGAGATCTTCGACAAGCTCCATCACATCGGGCTTTGATGCTACCCATGAATCCGGGCCGTGCTCGACAATTCTATTGTTGACTAGTTCAGTTTTAAGAACACCGCCAACAGAATCCGCGCCTTCAAAAACTCGGACGTCAGTTTCCACGCCTGCAGCCGTTGACATACTGAGCACGCGGTAAGTTGCCGAAAGACCGGAAATTCCTGCTCCAACTACCGCGATTCTGATTTTATTACCATTGCCTGCCATTGCTATTTCTTCGTCAGTTCATGGACCAATTCGACCAGATATTGCACATTTTCAACCGGAGTCTTTGGAAGGATTCCGTGTCCAAGATTGAACACATGACCCGGTCTTCCTGCGGCTTTCGCCAGCACTTCCTTGACCTGGCGCTCGATTTCATCTTTATCGGCAAACAAGACCAGCGGATCTAAATTTCCTTGAATGGCTTTGTCTTCGCCAATTAGCTCCCATCCGTAATCGAGATCTATGCGCCAATCAACACCGAGCACATCCGCGTCGGTTTGCGACATCAGAGGCAGCAGGCCATTCGTCATGGTGCCAAAGTAAATGACCGGAGCGTCCCCCTTGAGTGTTCTGACCAGGTCCTTCATATATGGGAGTACGAAACGCTCGTAGTCAAACGGAGAAAGTGCACCTACCCAGCTATCGAAGATCTGAACGGCGCTCGCACCGGCTTCGACCTGGGCAAGCAAATATTTCGAAGTGATGTCGCTCAATTTCCTCATGAGCGTATCCCAGACCTGGGGCTCTTTGTACATCAGGGTCTTCGTGTGTACATAATTTTTGCTGCCACCACCCTCAATGGCATACGATGCTAGTGTAAACGGCGCACCTGCAAATCCAATTAGAGGAGTGCGGCCGTCGAATTCGGCACAAACCGTTTTAATAGCCTCTAGGACGTAGGAAAGTTCTTCTCGCGGCTCGAAGTCCGGAAGAGCATTTACATCCGCGACTGTTTTAATCGGATTATCGAGAACCGGTCCGTCGCCCTCCGCGAATCGCAGTCCCAGTCCAAGATTTTCGAGAGGTAAAAGAATATCTGCAAAGATGATTCCGGCATCGACGTTCAATTGATTGACCGCCATTACGGTCACTTCGGCAGCCAGAGATGGCGTCTTACAGAGTTCTAGAAACCCGACCTTCTTTCGAATTTCTCGATATTCGCTCTGGTAGCGTCCGGCCTGTCGCATCAGCCAGACCGGCGTGTAGTCGGTCGGCTCTTTTTTCAAGCACCTGATGAATGGGCTATCCTTAACTGACGTTGAGACCACAGCGCGCAATTCCGGAAGATTCGTCAAACGTCGGCTTGATGCCAAGACCGTACGCCCCGACATACTACCACGCCATGCTAATATGACACGCTGAGTTGAGAAAACCAAGCGAGACTGTCTTAACATCAGCTAAATGACTAATAACGAAACACAAAATCCACAGATTGAAAACGTCGAAGTGATAGTACTGGGTGCCGGTCCGGCTGGCATCACCTGCGCTCTGGAGTTGAACGAGTACAGAATCAACTGCCTGGTTCTGGACCGTGGCAGCTTGCCAGGTGGACAATTACCGGAAATACCGAGCCCGATTCCGAACCTCCCACTGGGGATATACGAAGACGGCAGGGCAATGCAGAAAAGTCTTTGTGATGCCGTGAGCTCCGCGCGAATTAGAGTGGGTTTAAACGAAACCGTCTTGAATTGCGACCTTTCAAAGCTCGAGTTTCAGACCGCCAACCGCATTTACCACGCAAAAGCGGCGTTTTTGGCGACCGGCTACAGACTGAGGCGCTTGCCTGATGAAGAAAAATACGCTGCGTTCAGCAAAGAAATTTTTTATAACACGGGCTCCGTCCAGGGTGAGTTCGAGGGAAAAAATGTGGCCATCATCGGCGGCGGTGACAGTGCCCTTCTCGAGGCTATGGAACGAGCCGCCTCTGCGCATTCGGTATGCATAATCCACCGCTCGGAATCATTCAAAGCGAGGCGTCACGTCATTGACGATTTGAAAGCGGACAATCGCATTCAGCTTCATACCAATATGGTTTTAAACAACATGATTGGCGCTGACGGTTTGAAACAGATCGAGTTGCGCTCCACCACAGACGGTACCACAAAGACTATTGATGCCGAAAAATTGATCGTCAAAATCGGCTACGCTCCGAACACTGAGATTTTCAAAAATCAGATCGACATGGACTCGAGCGGACACGTCCGAGTCAACGCAGAGTGTGGGACTTCGGTAAAAGCTGTCTATGCTGGAGGTGACATCGTGACGCCAGGCTTTGACCGCATTGCAAACGCGATGGGAAATGGTCTGGTAGCAGCCAGGTCAATCAGAAAATATCTGGAATCACTGAGTAACTGATGCTACAACTCGAAGCGTTAGAAATGATTTTGGTATTCACCGGCTTCCTCATAGTAGGAATCGGGTTTCTTGTGGCCTATGCAAGAAACAGCAGCATAGCCGGCAAGAAAACCGACCATCGAAAAGAGTTTTTCAGACTGGTGGAAGCGGCACGGGAAGCCGAAATTTTGGAGAAACGCCCGATCGCCTACAACGTTGCCGGCATATGGAAAGGCGAGGGGGATGGCTATTTCGGAGTCGGGAAAAACCTCGAGATTCATCTAGTTCAAACCCAATCGAATCTTGCCGGTCGGCTTATCGACCAATTCGGCTATAGCGAAGTCAGAGGATTTTTTGTCTGGCCGTATATCTGGTTTGACTTCGAGCGGCATGGAACAGTCTTCGAATTTCGCGGCATCATAAAGGAAACGTCCGATGGCGCCTCCATCGCGGGGAAGTACAGATATTTCATGGAAGATGCCGAATGGCACGTTAAGCGCATCGAGGTTTTTGCACCAACACCACAGGCGGTATCACCTGTTTCAAATCCAACCAAACCCGAGTCACGGACCGTCTCCGAAAATCAGGATGGTGCCGGTGAAGGCAAAGCAAAACAGGCAATTGAAAAATTGTCATCGGATGGATGGAAGGACGTGGGATTTTCACCCGAGGAGATGAAACTATTAGATACCGCTAGTTTGCCACCGGAACCGTTGGAAACCGAAGCATCTCCGGTGCATGGTGTGAAACGAATCGCTCCGGAAGATTTTCCAGTGCTTCCTGAATTTCCACCGATCGATGAGGAAAGGATAAAGCCCGTTCCAAGAGGAGATACTCAGAATGCTCCATACGTGCGAGGCAAGTCTGGCAAATGCTCGGAATGTGGAAACGACCTGGAAGAATTCATCTCGTTTTGCATCTATTGCGGATCGAAGAAAGAGAGCTGAGCTAACTTTCCTTTGTGGTCAACGAAGTTCAGACTATGTCGTCTGGCTGCACCTTGATCACTAAACTGCCTGAGAGTTTATCGTGAAGAGCTTGATGTTTAGCAGTCTTCAGGATCAAGAGATAACCGGCAAAACATGGAAGCATCGACAGCAATCTAGCAAAATGTCGCACGAGAGCGGCACCAAAGGATAGTCTCTCGCCTTTGGAATTGGTCACCTTGGCACCAACGACGATTTTACCGAGAGTTCCCTGATAACGAGAACTTTCCATGATGACGTGATAGAGCATGTTCGTCACCACCAGAAATCCGATAGTGAACATCCAGATCAGGAGAGTCGAAGACTCTTTGACCCCGACCATAGCTTGAGCAGTCATGTGCTGCTTCACCCAGAAGGCGAAGAAAGGGATAGCCACGGCAGGAGCAAAGCCTTCCATAAAGAAGTAGCCCGGGATCTCCGGAAGTACGATGGATGCGTCCATTCGGCTGATCAACAATGGAAGGGCAAAGGCTACGGGAATGCTGAGCGCCATGAAAACAAGCGCTTCTATGACGGCGGCAAGCCCTCTCAGCCAGAGTTCCGCATAAGGCTGAGCGGTATTTTGCCCGGTGCGTTCCTGATCGCTATTGGCGCTCATGTGTCTGGTTTCGTCTCCTGACGCTGCCGAGCCGGTCCCGAGTTGAGTCGAAGTCATTTCTGAAGCCTGAAACGTTTTATCATCGGCATTGTACAGGATTTCAAGCAGCCCTCGGCAGGCCTTGCGCTTAATGGTTAATAAACGCTTGCTTGCTTAGTAGCTAAGCTAGCAACGACTGAGAAAGTTGCTCTCCATGATACACATATAACAATCCGACGCGCCTACCGCCGGCAGCTCGGCAAAGACCTTTTTAAAACCCGTTGAACGCTGAAAACGTGCAATCCCGGGCACAATGCTTTGTGCTGAGTTATCAATCCCGGGCGGTTTGAGAGCGAATGTTTCGTCCGACAATTTCTCACATAGGGTTGCTAGTCGTCTTCTTCTTACTGACGTCGGAGTTGCTATTTGTCGGCGTACTGAAATTTCAACTCGATGACCTCAATGCGAAACTCGCACAGGAAGAACGAAAGCGAGAAGTGGTCGAACTCCTGAACGACTCGGCAGCGCACTTGCAGAGCTTCTATGTGCAGATGATTCGTGATACCAACATCGTGCAATTTAAGGACAGACGAAGCCTGATCAAAGAGTTTGAAGTTCACAAGGTGGCAATTGAACGGAACTTCGAAGAGCTCCAGAAACTTCTGAAAGACCAACCCGAAGAGCTAAAAAAAATTAGTCGATATCAGCAAGAGAAGACGAGGGCGATGTCTACCCTGCTTGTTGGATTTACAGACAGACCGGACGTACTGTCGATAAAAAAAATCAGCAAAATAATGAAGTTCTTTCGGAAAGAATCTTTGCACTCCAGACTCCTGGCAAAATCATATAGCGCCGAAAACAAGTCAAATCCGGAGCAGGATATCGCGAATGTTCAAAACCTGCTAATAGTCGGTCTCCTGATGAACCTCATCACAGCAGTGGCGGCTAGCTTTTTCTTCTGGAAATATGTGGCGAGACGCATCAACATCGTCACCGAAAACATAGCGAGACTTTCTGCCGATGAACCTTTGCATGACCGGCTAGACGGGCAAGACGAGGTAGCAACAATCGACTCGGCTTTCCACTTTCTTAGCGATGAAATTTTAGCTGCCGCAGAGAGAGAGCGCTCGTTCGTAGAGAACTCTACAGATGTGATCTGTACAATCGACAGTAAAGGCTACTTCCGCGAAGTGAGCCCAGCAGCAAAACTGCAATGGGGTTATGACCCTGACGAACTCATCGACAGAGAAGCCACCAAAGTCCTTGGAATAAGAAACATCCCCGACATATTCACAGCAGACCCGTCGACAATCTCGAAAGACGCACACTTCGCGCTAGACGAGCGCGTGCGAAAAGCAGACGGATCATACATCGATACACTTTGGTCAGCCCATTGGTCTCCAACCGACGGATCACTTTTCTGTTTCGTTCGAGATCGGACGGACAGCAAACGTGCAAGTCGCCTCTTGGAGGAACAGGAAAATCAGGTGCGCAACGCCATTGAGAATCTGCCTGTCGGAATTCTGACGACTGATGTCGAAGGAGCAATACATCAATCCAATCAAATGGCCAGACGGCTTCTGGCGAAACCTGACTTAGCAAATCAAAACGTCAACAAACTTCTCGTTGTCGAAGGCGCTAAACATAAAACAATCCAACAGGCTTTGACCGACCCGACTGTACCCACTCCGATCCGCTGCACCACCAGTAGTGCTGTAGGGAGTAAAACATATACCGACGTCTCTCTCGGCAAATCGACTACGCAGCTCTCAGATAGTCTGGTCATTATTTTTGAAGACGCAAGCGAGCGAGTACGTCTTGAGGAAATCAAACAAAATTTCGTCTCACTCCTCGGCGAGAGCTTGCGCTCACCGCTTAACGAAGTGCGCACGATTGTTCGGGAAGAACTCCAGGTCAGCCAATCTGAATTGGCGAAAAAACGCATGACACGGATTTTGCCGAATATCGAAAGACTGCTCAAGTTGCTTGACGGGCTCCTGGACATTGAAGGTCTGGAACCCGGAAAGTTGGTGGGAATTCTCGAACCATGCGAGCTGGCAGATATCATCGAGCAATCAGTCAATGCAGTTTTCGATCATGCAGAGCAACAAAGCATATCGATTGACTATGCTCAAACAAAATGTACTGTCCTGGCGGACCCACAGCGATTGGTCCAGGTGATTATCAACCTGCTGACCAATGCAATAAAATACTCGCCCGCCGGTTCACGAGTCTATATAGATACAGTTTCACTCGATGATTCAATAGAACTTCGCATCGTCGATGAAGGACGCGGATTGCCCGCCGAAATGCATGAGACGATTTTCCAGTCATATGTCCAAAGCCAGAAAGATGATGCCCGGCGTGGGAGCGGAACCGGGCTTGGTTTGGCGATCTGCAAACAGATCGTGCAGGCCCACAACGGCAGAATTGGAGTCCGGAGCGAAGTCGGCAAAGGAAGCACTTTCTGGATTGAACTTCCAATCGAGGGTGAGCGCGCATGAGCACCCAGGACAACCAGTTGCGTCTTGATTTGACCAGGAAAGCCGTTCTTCTCTTTGCGGCAATCTTCATCGTGGAAGCTTTGTATGTAGGCATTATTGCAAGCATGCTCTGGCAAACATCGAACAGCATTAAGAGGACTCAAGAATCCAGAGTGGTGGTTCAAGCCGTGGGAGAAGTCGCATACGGGGCACAGGAGATAGTTGGGGAACTGCTCGAAGGATTTTTTAATGATGTGCTTCATCAGCCGCACAGACCGATCAAGATCTCTGCGGAGAAACGGCTGAAGATGATGGCGGACAATCTCGAAGAAGCACTTAAAAACGATAACTCACAAAAATCGATCGTCCGGGACATTAAGGAGATGTGCACAGATTCAGTACCACCTCTGGTGAAAGATCTGAGGGAAGCAAACTGGGGCGATCCTGGCGATACAAGACGCTTCTCGATGATTCGGCTCGATGAAGTGAATGCAGATCTCATGCACAGATTGGACGATATAACCAGCGTTTACGGCAAAGCTAAAGCAGATGCCGCGGCTGAACTTACATCACATACCAGCCTGTCCGCGACAACAGCAATTGTTCTCGGCTTTGTCGTAAATGCAGTTATCGCGCTCTTGCTCTATTTCGCGTTCATCAATGGAATCACCAGGCGTCTTTCAAAAATCGCGGAGGACATCTCGTTAGTAGCGAGCAAGAAGCAGCTACCCGCGACTGCTGCGAACCTCAAAGATTCGGCTGATGAAATCGATATGCTTGCTTACGAGATCAGGAAAATGTCGGAGAACTTCTCGGAAATTCAAAGTAAAGAGCGAACGCTTTTTGAAAACGTTCCAAGCATTATGTGCGCCATCAATGAGGACGGCCTAATTATGAGCGTAAGCCCTGGTAGCTCCGTTCTCTGGGGATATGATGCCGACGAGTTAGTTGGGAAACGAATGAGCGAGGTCTTTCACGATGCTGCGTTAGTTGAGGTAGCGCAAAAGTTGGAAGCGCTGTTCGAGGATGATGTCAACGAGATTGATTTCCAGGCAGCAGTCAGCACGAAAAAGCAGGAACGTCTGCAAGTGGCGTGGAAAGCGCGTCTTTCCGAAGACGGCACCGCCCTCCTGATTGGACACGATGTGACAGAAGAAGTAGAGGCACTCGATAGGATAAAGAACAGCGAGGAAGAGTTTAGAGCGATAGTCGACAAAATGCCGATTTCGGTCGTCACGCTCGATGAGAACTATTCGATAACTTCAGTCAACGAAGCGACACAGGAGATGTTCAACACGCCGCCACAGGCACTACTTGGGCGAAACATAGGCGCGCTCATCGCTGGCGCCACCACAAGCGGTGCCTCTGGAGCACAAGTTTTAGACCTTCTCTCATTGTCCGAAAAGAATCCGGTATCGCTGAACGTCGGTTACGATAAGGATTCAGTATTGCCGGTAGAAGTGAACACCAGCACTTACGTCAACGCGTACGCAAGAAAAACTTACCTTGTAACATTGCAGGATATTTCTGTTCGCACAGAGATAGAAAGAGTCAAACAAGATTTTGTGGCAATGATCAGTCATGACTTACGGTCGCCGCTGACAGCCCTGTTCGGCACTTTGGAAACACTGGTTGAAACAACCGATGACAATCAGAATTCCGATAGCGCCGATAACGATTCGCCTCGTGAAAGCGAACCGGACAAGCCGTTGCTCAGGGCCAAAAACATCGTCTCCGATCTCGTCAATTTGATAAACGATTTTCTCGATCTCGAAAAGTTCGAAGCCGGGCGAGGTGTTTTGGACCAGAGGAAAGAGCCGTTGCGAGACATTCTCAAAGAGACGATAGCCTCCATGCCAAGACTCGCAGGCGAACGAGTAACCACCTCTGCCTCGATTGAATCGCCAGTTCAAATAAAAATCGACCACGACCGTATGTTGTTTGCCCTGACAAACTTTCTGTCTACTGTTTTGCAATACTCAAGTGAGACTTCCAAAGTCAACGTGAGCGTTTTCAAAGATCAAAACAGTATCTCAGTGAGTTTCGCATGCCCGGAATTCGCCTTGCCCGAGTCTGTACGAAACTCATGCCTGTCGCGATATGAGTTTCAACCCGCAGCCAAAAATTCAATCCTGGATTCAAGCGGTCTGGCGCTTGCTCTATCGCGCGCGATAGTCCTGGCCCATGCAGGCAGCGTCACCTTTTCAGATGACCTGGGGACTCAAGCGATTATTATTCAAATTCCTACTGCCTGAGTGAAAATACAAGCTCAATGATTTCGGCCACCACCTGGTTGGGCGTGGACGCACCGGCGGAAACTCCGATTACGCAAGGCGCCTCGGGCAACCAGTTGGTCGCTATCTCACAAGTGTCTCCGTGCTGAGGCTTATGCCTGATCTCCTGGGCTGACAAAAGGCATGAAGGGCTGTCGATATGGTAGGAAGGCAGTCCCTTTTTAAGTGCGATCTCGTGAAGATGACCGGTGTTGGACGAGTTGAAACCACCGATAATCAGCATCAAATCCATCGGCTCCTCGATCAGACCGAGCATGGCATCCTGACGCTCCTGCGTAGCATCGCATATGGTGTCACCCGGACTGAGGAAGTGATCGTTCAAATTCCAAGGTCCATATTTGGACATCATGGTTCGCTCAAAGAGCTTGCCGATTAATTCGGTTTCCCCCTTAAGCATTGTGGTTTGATTGGCGATACCAATTCGTTCCAAATCGCGTTCGGGGTCAAAACCTTGCGAACAAGCCTGGCGGAAGCGGCTTAGAAATTCGTCTTTTGAACCGCCGTTCAAAATATACTGTGCAACCCATTCGGCCTCTTGCAGGTTCTGAACGATCAGGTAAACCTCTGCACGAGAAGAGGTAGCGACGGTTTCTTCGTGGCTGTGCTTGCCGTGAATAATCGCAGTGAAATCGCTTTGGGCAAATTTCTGCACTCTGGTCCAAACTCTGGAAACCCATGGGCAAGTGGTGTCTACGACTTCGCACTTGCGGTCTTCAAGAAAATGCATCTCTTCGACACTTGCTCCAAAGGCTGGCAAAATCACCACGTCACCTTCGTTAACACGCTCGAGATCCTTAGTTCCATCTTCGCGCAGCGGCAAAAAGTCGATTTCCATGTCGCGCAAATGCGAGTTCACGAGAGGATTATGGATGATCTCGTTTGTTATCCAGATCTTGCGATCGGGGAAATGGCGACGAGTTTCATACGCCATGGAAACCGCCCTATCCACGCCCCAGCAGAAACCGAAAGCCTCTGCCAGTCGGACGGTTATGCCATTGCGAGTTAGCGTGTTGCCGCCTTCTTTCAGCTCCGCGATTAGATCTGATTCATAAGCGCGCTTCAGATCGCCTTCGACGACATCCTTCAGACCGAATCCTTTTCTATGGTAGGTCGGGTTTTTCATTGCGGAAATTCTCGTTTGAACTTGTTCGAATTTTACCGAGTTTACTGAATATTTGCTGCCCAAACCAGGATCGGGGTGTTATTATTTCTCTGGCACACACTTACTATGAACCCTAGTTGACAAGTGACATTCGTCGTTTTTGGGCACCAGCGGTAATTGAGAGCTCGTCCGTGCGAGTTTCTCGGGGTTCATAATTGGGGAGGAATTTTTCGTGAAGAAGTCGTTATTAACGCTCCTTGCTGCTCTCGCTCTCACTAACTGTGGACCTGCGAACGCAGAAGATATGAAAGAGATGGCAAAAAACACCGCTCTGTTTCCGGTCAAGGCACTAGCAATCGGATCGGGCATGGTAGTGGGCATCCCGGTCGCTATCACCAGACGCAGTTCTAATCGCTGCATCGAGTACACTCAGAATTTCGCAGACCAAATTGGCGGAAAAGAGCACATTCACCCGATGCTGTTCGGAAGCTTGATGGGAATGCCTTTCGGTCTTCTGGTCGGCACCGGCGAAGGAGTGTTCTTCGGTGGCAGAAACGCAATCAACCATGGCGTTGAAGAAAAACCATTCTCGCTGGCAACCTTCAGCCTCGATCCGGAACTGGAATAGGCGCAACTGTTTCAGACAAAGAATCTGAGGCGCGGTATTCGCAGTAAGAATATTTTTCGCGCGATTTTTATTCCCAGCACGCAATTTATGCGTACTGGGAATATTTTTTGGTCGAAAATTATTCCCACCAGGAATGGCACTTTGAATTGATGGGCTCGAAGATTGGGTACGAAGATTGAGAGCAGCATCGCCTCGGGTTGAATATATCGGACGCTCTGAGTCCGAAAAGTCGCAATTCAGACGGACAAAGTTCTTCTTGACAAGCATGCAATAGATTCAGCTGGGTATAAAGCCTGGGGAGTAGGCACTTCTTTTTTCATTTTAGAGGGGACGGTTAGGCGTTTATGCGAACAATTCCGAAGGAGCGGATACTTAGAGTCAACTGTGCCGGATATGGCACGGACGCTCATTGGAATCTGGGCCGAGCAAAGAGCCTGAATAACTACAGTGCGATTATCGTCAATCCGACCAGTATCGCTCACCTATTTGACAAGGACCCGGAGCTGGTCCGGAAGGTTGAGCAATGCCTGGCTGAGGGACTGACTTCTCTCACCGTTGATGACGATTTATTACTACGCAACCTCGCCGCCGAGATCGACAGCCGAGTGTTGGAGCTTTCAGATTTTCTGACTCAAGGTGGAGTGCTCGTTTACTTCCTTTGCCGACCGTTTGTCATTCAGGGACCGAGCCTGTCACTGGACAATTACTATTGGCTTGAGAGTCTTGCGCCGGATCAGCCGGCAGAAAGAAACGTCCGTCACATGAGCGCCGTTTCGCACGGGCGGTTAATCGAACCTACGGCAGATGGCATGACGTCTGACTTCGGTCCGTATTTGCAACAGCACGGACTTGAATGGAGCACGCTGATCAGAACCGAATATCTGACCGACGGTTATAACGTGCTGGCGGAAGCGGGTGCCAGGAAGTGCATTGCCGGACAGCTCTTTATAGTAGAGAGCAGTGGCAATGTAGTCTTTTTGCCGTCACCGTACTCACCGGATTTCGATAAAACTCTTATAGACTGCTTGAACAAATGGTATCAGTCTAAAGAACAAACCCAGGAAGAGCTCGATGCAGAGCGCCTGGAGATTCAAATGGCGGGCTCCGGTGTGAGCACGCCGGCCCCCCAGACGGGCCCCGCACTTTTCGATCGCGAACAAAATGCGTTTGAGCCTGCAGCATCAGTCGAGATGGAAACAGCTCCAGCGGCTCCAGTTTCCGAGACGGATTCGGGCTTCAGTTTCAGCGCCGACCGAATAGCCGAATCGATTTCTCAGGACGCTCGAAAGTTTGAAGAGGAAGTTGCAAATCGCGTGCAAGAACCGAAGAAGACTCTGGGCAACATAGACTTGTCGATTTTCGCTCAAACGGCTCAACAACTAGTTCAAAAGGCAACCAAACCAGCAGAGCCGACAGTGCAAGATGAACCAGCGCAGGAAGCGGTGCAAGAACCTGCACCAGTGTCCGAGCCGTCAGCAATTGCAGAATCTGCGCCTGTCGCAGAACCTGAGTCAGTTGCGCAGGAAGCACCGATTCACGAACCGGCCGCCGAAATTCCGCAGGCGCCAGAACCAGAACCTTTGCCTGAGCCGATCGCGGAGAGTGCTCCGGCTGTCGATACCACTCCTGAATATGCACTTCCTGCAGAAAATGTGATTCAACCCGCCGAGCCCGATCCAGAAGAATCTATTCAATCAACTGGCGGTCAATCGCTCAGAAACATACTTTCGCATGCGGCGCCCACCGTCCCGGAGAGCGTGATGCCTCAGTCCGTATCACCGGCACCAGAGGTGCTACAAGAACCAGATGCGGCACAGCAGCCGTCACCACCTGCGATGGCACCAGCGCAAGCGCCGGCGTCGGCAGCGTCCTTGTTCGAGGACGACGACGACGAATTCGGTAATGCAGAAGAATTAGCAAGACAAGCCGCAGCACAGGTGGCGCAATCAAATTCCGGAGCATATGCTCAGCCGCAGACAGCCCCGGCTCCTGCGGAGTCGTACTCAGATTCCGGTGTCTACAGCAGTCAGGCAGCGGATTACAACTACACTCGATCCGGCGCGTTTGAACAACCGCAGGTTGAACCGGCGCAGCAGGCATCTTCGTCGATAAGCGACTCGGGAGTTTTCAGCCAGGCTCAGCCTCAAGCGCCTGCAGCCGAGCTCTCGCCAGCTCCGACACCAGAACAAAGAATTGTGACGCCACCACCGGCGGAGTCAACAATTTTACAGCCACCTTCGGGATTTGCCGCCTCAGTCGGCGGACCTCAAGACACAAACGCTGCCGTTCCTCCGTCACCACCGCCCGCGCAGGAACCGCCACTACCTTCCCCTGTTAACGCATCTGCTGGAGACAATTCTGTGACTAACGACCCCAACAACAAATCTACAATGGATCTCCTTCGCGAACTCGAAAAAGCTCAGCGGCCGCAAGAGCATGAAGCGCCGCCACAAGCGATCCCGCCAGCGACTTCGCAAGTCATGACTGCACCTGTTCCGGAGAACGGAACTCCCGCCAGACCTTTGCTCAATAACCTTTTCAAAAAAGACGCCGCCGACATGGCGCCTATTGAATCGCCACTACCCGCAGTGCCACCTGCGGTTCCGCAAGCGATGCCTCAAACCACTCTTCCGCCGCCAGCGCCAGCAAGAAACACGCTTGGCGCGCTTATGCCAGCGGCAGAGTCTAGACCACAGGAAAGTTTCCCCTTGATGTCGAAGGATAACAACATGTCAAATCAGAACGTCCCGGACTGGTGCAGTGCTTACTCCTTCTCATATCTTGACGAATTGAAAAAGGAACAGAATGCTCTTGCCACACAACTGCAGGATGTTCAAGCAAAACTCAATACGGTAGAGTCCAAAATTTCGTCAGTAGAACAGCTGAAAAATGCGTTGTTAGCCGGCGAGGGCGAAGCACTGAAGGAAGCAGTCGGAATGGTTCTCGGTAAGTTGGGTTGGACAATCAACCACAACAACGCCACACCGAACGAAGTTCTTTTGCTTAATGTCGATCAACCGGAAGCTCTCGTTCGCATCGTTCGCAGCGACAGCCATTGCGACCGCTCCGAAGTCGCCCATGTATCCGGCTCGGCAATCGCTTTCTGGGAAAAGCACGACATTGAACCAAAAGGCTTACTGATCGCTTGCACCTGGGCGAATATGAGCCCTCAAAGCCGTAACCAACGAGATTTCGAAGAGGCTGTTTCGGAATTCGCACGCAAGAAAAATCTCTGCTTGATGACAACACTGCAGTTGATCGGCATCTATCGAGACCTCGAGCTGGGGCTCGTAACCCAAGATACGGTTCGTCGTCAGATGTTGGAAACCAGTGGCTGCCTCGTCGGCTACTCAGTTGAGGCCGGCATGGTCGGCGCACGCGCATAGGGTTCAAAACAACAACAACAACAACAACAACAACAACAACAACAACAACAACAACAACACTACTGGAATGGGGATCGCGTGAGCCAAAGTGACTACACTACCAACTGTACTGATTTCAGGTGCTTCCGAGGAGCTCACGGCGAGGATCGAGCAGCTCATTCGAGGTCAGGCCGAGCTGTCTTTAGTAGAAAGTGTCACCCCTGATGCGGCCGCGAATCGAGATTTCAAAGCAAAACTCGTGTGGGTTGAACTTGAGTCAGACCCTGAAGCTAACGTCGCCCTCCTTGAGAGTTTGATCAAGTCACATCCCAATACATTCTTTGTGGTTAGCAAAGAAGATCTTGAACCGGAACTCGTGAAGCGAGCGATGCAAGTTGGAGCTCTCGACTTTCTGGATCACAAAGGCTGGGCGGCACAGATTCGAAGCGTCGTGCGCCGCATCATGGCAAAAGAGTTCGGATCAAAACCGACACAAGGAGCAGGCGGTCTCTCAAGACAGCCTTCTCGCCAGTCCTCATGGGGACAACTCAACAGTGTGAAAGTGGCTCCCAATGCAGGCGGTTTCAAACGCGCCGAGCCCAATCGTCTTGCAGCAGCCCAATCACCACAGCCTCAACCGGTTCAGAAGCCAGCCCCAGCGGCTCCCAGTCCTGTGGCAAAACCGGCAGCACCACCACCGCCACCACCTGCGGTGGAACCGGAGATAGCCGAAGAAGATGAAGAAGTATTAGAGCAACCATTTGAGGAACCAACTCTTCCGGAGGCTGATGAACCTGTCGAAGAGAGCGAAGCGGGTTACGCGTCGGGCACCTCATACGAAGAACCTGAAGCCGAGTATCAGCAACAAAACTACGAAAACGAAGAAAGCGAACAGACAGGCGAACTCGAAGAATATCCCGAAGCTTCAGGCGATGAAGCATACGCCCAAGGCGAAAACGATTTTGCGCAGGACAGTGAAACAAGCGCTGGTGGTGAAAACACAGACGATGCTGTATATCAGGGCGAACTAGGCGAGGCTTCGGGCGACGAGGACTCCCGGGCTGAGGATGGTTATACTGTCCAGGAGCAGCACGGAGAAGAACCAGTCTTCCAAGATCAGTCCTTTGAGGATCCACAGTCGCCCGGGGAATTCGAATCGGAACCTGAGCAGCAACCGGAACTTGAATCGGAGTCGGAAGCGGAAGCGGAGCCGGAGCCGGAGACGGAACCAGAACCAGAACCAGAGCCAGAGCCAATCGCCGAGAAAGCAGTAAAGATCGAGACACCACAGGCGGTGAAACCCAAAGCACGCTGGGATGATCTCGACTCTTTGATTTCAAAGGAAGCACCAAAAGCGGCAGCTGAAAAGAAACCCGCAAGCAAGTGGGGCGAACTCGGCAGCATCCAACCTAAGATTTCAAAGGAGCCGACTCCATCCTCCGACAAGAAGTGGTCGGATCTCGACGCCATAGTAGCACCGAAATCGCCCGCTTCATCAGAGTCTCCGGCTGGTTCTACCAGCAAGTGGGGCGACCTCGACTCTATCAGCGCGATAAAGTCAGAAGGAAGCGAGGAAGAAAACGAGACAGTTGAATCAAGCCCAGCTTCGAGCAAATGGGGAGATCTCGACTCGATAGGAAAAGCGGATTCTGAATCCGAGCCGGAACCGCCGGAGTCCGTCGAAAGTAGCTCGGGCGACTTAGATTCGATAGGCGCAACTCCTAAAGCATTCGGAAAAACAGAAACGGGTCCATCCAGCAGCAAGTGGGGCGATCTAAATTCAATCGGCGCAAAGAAAGAAGAGCCAGTTGAGCCCGGAAGCAAATGGGGCAATTTAGATACAATCGGCTCCAGGGGTGGAGGCGGACTAAAATCCAATGCGCGCTCTTTTATCAAACCGAAAACGCCAGGTGAATCACCGACTCGAACTAACAGCGGGCTGGGGGCATTTGCAGACCTGGGTCTAGCACCGGGTCAGGCGGATGCTGGTAGCGCATCCGGTGGCACTTCCGAGCCCAGCACCAGTCAATCAAAGTGGGGAGATTTGGGCGGTATTGGCTCAGGTAGCCCTGCCGGAAGCGAAAGCTCCTCGAGTGACTCCGAAAGTCCCAGTTCAGGACTCGCAGGTAATACAGGGCTCGGAGCGGGCACCGGTCTTGGTGGCGGAACCGGTCTCGGTGCAGGAGCTGCAGGCGGTCTGGGCAAACCGGTGGGCGGTGACGTCGACTCAAACCCGTCGGCTTTTAAGAACAGATTTGGAAGAAAGACTCAAAATATTGACTTAGCGACGTCGAATCCTCAGGACGCTTTGACTGGTAGCTCTGGTAGCGGCGCAGCCCCGCAAGCCGGCGGTCCCGGTAAATGGGGCAACCTCGACGCGATTGGCACTGCCGGCGGTGGCTCAGCTGGCGGCAGCCCAGCAGCCGGTTCCGCAGAATGGGGTGACCTGAGTTCGATACCAACTCCCAAATCCGCTCAAGAAGCAAGCGGAGGAAACTGGGGAAGTCTCGATTCAATTCCAACACCAAAGGGTCCGGGAGAATCAGGGCCTACGCTTGTTGAAGGCGCTCTTCCAAAATCGCGTGCTCGAAACGAAGCATCTGAGAAATGGAAATCGGGCATGGGTGCAGAACTATCAGAAGGTCAGCGAGAATTAGGTGAACTCGCCGATAAACTAAAAGAGAAAGCGGCTGTTCGAGTTAAAGTTTCCGGCGGATGGAAACAAGCAAGTATCGCCCTGGCTGTTGCAATCGTCGCGACGGTAGGCTACTTGAGCGTTGCCTTCTTCAGTGTTCCTGAGCCACCGCCGGAAATCGAAACAAACAATTAGGCACCAAATCCGGTATCAACTGTTTTCTGAATTACTCTTGGATTTTATCGATTTTAGCGGCAAGAATAAAGTCGCTCTCGGTCAAGCCGCCCACGGCATGCGTCCAGAGTTCGATTCCCAATTCGCCCCAGCGCACCAGCAAATCCGGATGATGATTCTCGCACTCAGCCAACTCGCCTATCTCATTTGCTAACTTCAAAGAACCTTTGAAGTCATTGAATTTATACGATTTCAAAAGTCGTTCGTCATTTTTAATTTCCCAGCCCTTCAACTCTTTGAGCAGGGGCTCGAATTCTTCTCTGGTCAATGGAGGCACGCCTCCTCGACAAGGCACGCAACTTTTCTCAGCAAGACTCATGAACTATCTCCGGACAGTAGGGACGCAGATCCTACTACACTTGGTTGGTAGACGATATAGTTTCATCGCCAATTGACCAGGAGTCAACGAGATCATCCGGATCTTCCATCACTTCCATAGTGAAATCATCAGTCGTTTCCGAATCGATGTCGGCGGGGAGCCTTCTCACAATTTCCTCGATGTTATAAACGAGATTGAAGCTCACCCGAGACATTTGATAGATGTGCACAGCCTCGTAGAGTGCTACTAGCCACGGTATCAAGGTCCAGCACATCGCGAGATAAATTATGCCAGAGGCTTTTTCGCCCAGATAAAATTTGTGGATGCCGAAATTACCAAGCAGAACGGCAAGCCATATCGCAGTGCGCCGATCTCGTCCTCCTTCTACAGGCTTATGAGCAGCCTCGATTAGCTGGGCCTTCTTGATACCCATTGGAGGTGCGAGTACTTCAGGCTCAATGGTCGGTGCGGAAGGAGAAGGTGACTCCGAGTCCGGAGTCACAGGTATGCCCTCAAACGCGCACATACATTTTGCCGTCTTTTGCTTTCCCGAGCGAAAACGATACACCTCCGACTCGGACAGAAGTCGGTGGCAAGTCGGACAATAGAGGACGGCGGACATCAACTCTGATGCACGAGGTTGGCGGAACTTCAAATTGCCGGACTGAGCGACTTTTTTGTTGAGATGATCGATTCGTTTTTGGAACAGTTGTTTTTGTTCTTCATTAGTTGACAAATGTTCGGCTCTGACCAGTTGCTCAACGGCTTCTTTACCTTTGTTCAATTTCAGAAACGCATCTGCAAGTTTTTGCCTGGCTTTGATCTCTTCTTCGCGATGTGCCTCAATTCCATTAACGCGCTTCAAAGCCTCCGCAAAACACGCGTGTGCTTCATCATACGAGCCGTTTTTAAAAGCTAGTCGCCCTCGTCGCATCCATTTTTGAAAAGCCGCAAGCAGGTCCGGTTGCAGTAATTCATCGCCTTTGATGACGGGAATTTCGGCTGATGAAATGGACTGACCGCATCCATGACATTCGATCTGCCAGGACGTCAGCTCGGTCCCGCATGCAGGACAAGAAATGATGCCGGATTCGGATTCACTTACTTCCGGATTTTCAGCCACGTGCCTTCCTCAACCAAGCAACGTCCAGTGTAGTATGCCCTTGCACATCCTGTCGAAAAACTGATAAAAGTTGCCACTCGTTAATAGTTATCCGGATACTTTTCAAGAATGACTTTCTTCGTTAACTCCGGTCCTTGAAGCCGTCGAATAGAGAATTCCATAGCATCACCTGGTTTGAGCGTGCCTAGAATTGCTCTTACCTCGTCTGACGAGCGCACCGCTTTACCATTCACTCTGACGAGGATATCACCACGAGCGATACCAACTTTATCGGCAGGTCCATCGGGAACCAGACCTTTGACGAGCACCATAACCGGATGTCCAGCAAGTGTGTGTGCTTTCTTTCTGTCGGGGTCGACATCTTCCATGTAAATTCCAAGGAAGGGCCGCGCCACACCGCCTTGTTCAATAATTTTTTTGGCTACTGAAGCGACCGTATCAGCAGGCAAAGCGAAGTTAATGCCAACCAGGCCCATGTTGGAGGCGGCTGCCGCTATGCCGATGACCTCACCATCGATGTTGGCGACAGGACCGCCAGAGTTGCCCGGTGAGACAGCTGCGTCTGTCTGCAGCATCGGTATGTGATGATTGAAATCGGAAACAATACGACCCAGAGAGCTCACGACACCAACCGTGACGGAGTGGTCGTAACCATGCGGACTTCCAATGACTACAGCCCAATCACCGACACGAACTTTTCTTGAATCTGCCCACTTCGGCACTGGAAGATTGTTCGCGCCAATCTTAATGACGGCCAAGTCAGAATAGGCATCCCGACCGACGACCGAGCCTGGAAATTCGCGTCCATCGCTCAACGTAACCCGAATTTCTGTTCCCTGCGGCACTACGTGGTTGCTTGTGATTATATGTCCGGAGGTAGTAACAATGAGCCCGCTTCCCTGTGCTTGGCCAGAGTATCCTCTAGGTGGCCCAGGCACCGAAGCCGGTGGCGGCTGAAAAAACTGTTGGCTGGACTGCAGTGGTTGGATAACCGCAGGATGTCCACGGCTAATTCTGGTATCGATATTCACTACACAGGGTCCCAGCGCGGCAGCGACATTGGCGACTGAGCTGTCGCCTCTCAATCGCGGTCCACTGCTCGCAGTTTTCTCCTTCTCATCAAACCTCATGCTCGTAAGAATTTTGTTTGGAAACAAGAAAGAACCGCACCAGAAGCCAATTGCAAAGACATTGATGCAAGCAACGACGACTAAAACACGAAGTCGTTTACGAGCCTGGGGAGTCTCAACTCTCATAGGAGCACCGGACTTAGAAGAGCTCTCATCTTGATTATCCTCAGGCGTCGAGATCAAATTAGGCTTCAAAAATCTTCCGGACAATTTCAAAAATCGATCCAGAGTCATAGATTGTTCGGCCCGCCCCGCCTGCGCATCGACAGCTGCAGCCTCTACCGACTTCAAAACTTCATCTTTGTCGTTGGTACTCCCACTCGGAGGGAAGCTGGGACGATTTTTGATTCCCTTGATTTTCTTTTCGCCGCGGGTTTCAGCTTCTTTAGCAGCCTGCTCAAGCGTCTTAGCGGGATTGTATCGTTCCCATGCCGCCGGCGGTTCATCTTCCATCAACGCCTTACGATCTAGCTGGTGTCCAGCTAGATCGTCGTCAGAAAGGTCTTCATCTGGTGAGAAATAAATCGGAACGTCGTCGTCGATTTCTTTCGCCATTTACCGAGCTACCCGTACTGAAACGCAGCAAACAAAGGGCCATTAACCGGTTGAGGACAGATTCAAGATCGCGCCCCTCCTGATCAAAATGATCATACCAATCGCGGGCATTGTTAAAACGCTAATTCGGGCGCTAGCCAGCAATCGACAAGACTCTGTCGACTCGTTGAGGACTGAGCAGCAGGATTTCGAGCATCGCGATACTCTCCTGCCCGAAAGATGAAACAGTCAGACGGCGCTCCAGTGTCCGAGTATCTTCCGCCAGAATCGACAGGCAATCAGCATCGGTGGGCTGAGAAATCTTTCTGTACAGCAATTCCAATTTAAGCCTGATTCGCAGTAAAGACACTAAAACTGCCAGATGATGCATACCAGCGATCACACTGAGGTAGTTAAAACCCGGACCGAAATACAACTTGGAGAAGATTCGCAGATAGGCGAATCGCCTGAGTAAATCAGCCGACTCGCGAGGCAAGCGACCAAGGCGAATACTCAGCAAATCTTGCAAACCGTACTCATTCTCACGATGCTTGAAGCTGACTTTCTTCGGCTCAGAAAGGAACTCTCGCGCCACAGACTGCGCGTCTAACTCACAAACTCCGGAGTTGTAAACATTGTCAGGGAAATACAAAATCAGCAGATTTCGAATCAAAACCTGATCGATGATTTTAGGATTGACTGTGAGAGCGGCTATGTTATCGAGTTTCGCACCAACGGCGCGTTTTCTAAAACGCTCAGTTTCTTCCAACAAACTCTTTTCGACCCGCGCCTCAGGCTCCAGTTTTGCTAGCTTCTCTAGAATGATTTCTTCATCTCCAATGTAATCTTTCCAAGCGAGCGGCTGTCCATCGATAAGTTGAGCTTCGGACCAATCCAGTGAGAGACCAGGGAAAAGTTTTTTGAACAGTGCTAATCGACTTTCCAAAAGCGAAACCTGGTCGACAAGCGGCGTCCCGGTGTTGAACAAAACACCGGATGCGGCAAAACTGACAGACGCGAAAGTGCCACTTGGAGTGTCCGTAAACGTGTAAGGGAAAAGGCGGCACATTGCCGGCTTCGCCTCAGCGCCCAAATCGTTGTGAATCGAGCATCGTTTATCTGCTGTGAGAAACGCGCAAAGCCCATCATCTCGCTTCTCCAATGAGTGTGAAAAGACTCGGAGCTTTTCATCGGCAACGTTTAAAACGCGGAAAAGCTGCTTGTTGTCGAAACCTCGCTCTTCGGCGTATCTGCTGATTCGTTCAAAATCATCCCGTGTGGCTGGAACTGGCCACTCAAAGCAACAATTTCCGCAACCCGTGCAGTCGAAATTGATTCCCTCGGGTATATGAAGCTGAGACTCTTTTATTTCTGTCATCGAGACAATGTTAGCAACTTCCTCAGCCTATGCCCATGATTAGACTTATCGAAATTAGAAACCGATTACAGTAGGTTCCCTAATTTCGCAAATATGTCAGATAAACTTTCGCTCTCACAACATAAATCATTCACGATCGGTGTCTCAACAGTCATCGCAGTCCTCTGCCTTATGGCGTATGCCGTCTCATGTACGTCGCGTCCACTGCTTGATGAAACTTACCTGCTCGAATTGATGGGAGCGCGAGCATCAAACTCGATCATGACCTTCCTCACTACAATGATCGATTGGCCAGGCCCGCTTCCTGAAGACTCCTGGGGGTTTCTGGGGAGCAGTATCTTTAGCGTCTTATCTCATTTATCGGGACAATCGATCGCATTTCTTAGAGTAGTCTCGATTACTTTCCATGCACTCAACGCCTTCCTGTTATTCCTGGTTGGCCGAGATGCTTTCGCTCCAAGCAGTGACAGGCATACGGAAACTTCGTCCTACCTTGCGGCAGGGGCCGCATTCATATTTTCTGTTTACCCCCTGGCACCAGAGGCAGTATCATGGCTGGGAGGCATGGCCTACGAAATTGGCACGTCATTCTGGTTGCTGGCATTTCTCCTTTACATGAAAGGTAAGCGCGAAAGAGACTGGACGACTCTCGGCGTATCTTGGATCAGCTTCTTGTTGGCCGTTCTGTCGGACAACTCCCTTTGGTCCTCCGGATTCATTATCGTAGCGCTTGAATTGGCCAAGTCGTTCATCGGACCGCATAAGTATGATGAGACCGTCGAAGTGGCGTCTGAAGATGAGGTCTTCGAGGATGCTGTAGACCGCATGATGGAAGATTCTCTGCGTGGTCATGGATATTACACCGCCAATGATGGTAAGCCTGAGCCTATCAAGACTCCCGATCCATTGGTTACTTTCGAGCCCGCATCTGCGGAACAGCGCAGCATTGATACCACTGATAGTAGCAGCGGTCCGAACAATAAAGTTGAGACGGAACAAACAGAGCCAGGCAAATCGACAGAACCAGCCAGCGAAGACTCTCGCACAGAGAGCGCCGATGAACTCTTTGATACACTCACGCCTACTCTGCCTTTCATAGTCCTGGGTGTTCTGATTTCCATCAGAGCCCTTCCTGAACGAGGAAATGAACAGCTCCCAGGAGACATGATCGCTGGATTTAGTGATTGGGGTCGAGTCCTAAAAGCTCTTTTCATGCCGATCAACGAAACAACTGTCCAGCACGCACCCTATGCGTCCATGCTTCTTTTTACCACATACGCGGCACTACTTGTGGTATCAATCTTTGCACTCGCGAAGAACAAGCAGTTTCGCCAAAATGCGTCTTTTCTTTTCGCATGGCTGATTATGATAGTCGTGCCTCATCTGCATACGGCACTAACCGACAGCCAATTTACCGGAGCAAGACTCGCTTATAGTGCGATGGTGCCAGCCACGGCGTTAATCGCATTAGCATCCTTCGCACCGATCTACTGGCTGATTACGTCTGAGCTGAAAAATGACGGAGCTCCGGAAACGCCGCATCCACACGAATCATTTCATCGCAGTCCAGCGGTATTTATCTCTATTTGCCTGGTCCTAGTCTTCGTCGGCGCCGGTCTATCGGCCACCGTAAGTCAAAATCTGGCTTTTAAAAAAGCTGCTGAGAAACTAGAAACCATCTTTCAAACAGCTCGTGAGATTGCCAGAGGTCCGAATTCTTCGTTGACCATAATTAGAGACATGCCTTCAGATGTCGCGCGCGGAGAGCAAATATCGCCCACTCAGACGGTGATGCTATACACCCAGAAGGCTCTCATGAGAGCTCCTCAGATTCCCGGAGGACGATTGAAAGACGCGTTTCGAGATGGAAAATATCGCGATATAGCTTTGCGCTGGAATGCCGATGAAAACAAGCTCTTACCTATCGACTTGGAACAGCCGCTGACAAGCGAAATTAAATTCACGGTGCCGGAAATCAAACGTCGAACTAAGCCGGGGGATTCGGCTTACAAAACAACCGATGTAGTTCAGGAGATGGAAACGCTTGCACTCTCTGGGTCTTCAAACAAACAGCCTTGTTTAGTCCTTGACGCCTCTGGTTTGAGCCCCCTCGGTGATGACTTCATATACATCGACTGCCAGCTTGAAACAGAAGAGCAGGAATCAGAACCGCAAATCAAACTTCTCTGGCTCACCAAGTTGAAAACCAGATACGATGACGATCGCCGTTCGTTCTCAAAAGCAATAGCCAACGATAAGAAATTTCATCGATACTTCATGCCAATCAGATCGACAGCATGGTCTACCAACGGAACAATAGACGAACTCACACTGCTGTTCCCGCCATCATCGAAAGTCCGGATAAAAGAAATCGGGACCGCATCTCCTGAAGACAGACTACCGACCTTCACCTTTGCAGGGAAATCCAGCGCCAGCGAAACCGCAGAAGAACCGCGCAAAGAACCGATGTTTGCGGGACTTACTTATGATTACCCGATGCTTCCGAACCTCGGGCTTGTCAGTTTTGACAGAAAAGCAGAGGTGCTCAATCTTCGATATGACTCGTCGAATATACGAGAAAGTCATGATTGCGTAGCTGAAATTTCAAGAGTCAATCATTTTTTCGATCTCCCTAACGCCGATGACTTCGCAGCAAAATCTTTGAAGACAGTGCATTTAGACAAACCTGCCGGCGATATCAAACTTTCAGCCAAAGATTTCAAGGTGGACGGAATTTACTCAATCCGCATATTCGCGGTCGACAAAGAGGGTAAACTACTGGCTAACTCGTCTGACGCGATTAATTGTTTGATCTACACCAGACCACGGCGCAGCTAATTTCGCGAGGCAGCACTTGAATGAAACTACACATAGACATGGAGCAGCTCGTTTACAGCTTCGAGGACGAGAGTCAGGACAATCGCTATTATCTCGACAGAGACACTGGTGACATCAGACTAGTTCATCAAGGCTTGCATGAACTGCGCGACTTGACTGATGAAATCGAGATTGAGCGCGAACGGTTTTTATATATTCCAAAACCTGATCCGAAAAAGCAGAAGGATGATCTGCGAGACTTCATTGATACCGTAGATGATGACAAAACCAAAATGCTTCTTGACGTCGCTATGGAAAGTCCGCATGTCTTGGCAGGTTTCAAAAAGATCCTGAGTGCCAGCCCGAATGGCGAGGCTACCCTTAAGGCATTTCTAGAAGGACGGACTCGCCTGCGCGTTCGCCAGTGGTTATCAGCCAATTTTATCGAAGTTGATTCATAGAACCTCTGAATCGATCTTGGGCATACTGACAATCAAACTACGCTTCATTAAAAGTGAACTTAGCCGTTCCAGGTGGTAAAACATACTTGGTTGATGCGCATCGCGTAAACTACACGGGGACGGCGAGCAAGAGTAAACGATGGATTCTCCAGCCAAGCGGTGGGAAAAATATAGAGTCACTGCCGAACAAGCTCAGCAAGAGGGCATGTTCGAATTTGCAGAAACAGCCTGGACTGCCGCTTTAGAACAAGCAGAAGACTTCGGCGACACCGATCGCAGGCTCGCGTATACACTGGAGAAGATGGCTGAGTGCCTATGGCATCAAGGCAAACTCACTGACGCCGCAAACCACTGCAAGCGCGTCTTGAAAATGTACGAGAAAGTATTGGGGGCAAAACACCCGGACGTTGCCTGTTTTATGGGCAACCTGGCGATGATTTACCACGCCAGAAACATGCACCAGGACGCTGAGGTCTACTACAAAAAAGCGCTCGAAGTGAAGAGTCAGGTGCTTGGTGCCGACCATCCGGACGTGAAGAAGTTGCAAGGCAACTATGCCGACTTGCTCTTCGTCACGAACAGAGAGTCAGAGGCTGCAGAGTTAAAGACCGGCGCCAGCCTGGTAACAGCATCAGATTGGAGAAAAACAACCGGCGCGCAATTTGCGCTCGAATCTCCCTCCAAGACCACGCCTCCGCCCAACGGAGTTCCCGCTCCCGTGTCGCAAGCCAAAACCCTGCCTCAGGACAGCAGCACCTCACTTCAAGCAATGCCAAGCCAGGAAGCGCCTATCGCTGAGGCACCCGGCGCAACTTCCGCACGGACACTATCTTCTATACGCAGCAACAAAGCTACTGTACAAAAACCTAAACCGGTTCCGATCCAGGGCAAATCAAACCCACCACCAGCGCCGCCGCCGATTCCACCAGGAAAAACAGCTCTTCCAACTCCGGCTGCGCCGACTCCACAACCTCAAATGTCGAAAGAACAGGCATTCGAAAAGTGGAAGATGCATAAGGATCAAGCAGAAAAGGCCAGCGCCATGAACATGCTGCAGGAGTCCGAAAGTGCGTGGTTAAGCGCGCTTGAAGCAGCAGAGAAAATCGGAGAAGAGAATCCGCCGCTCTCATACACGCTTTACAGTCTCGGCGACCTGAAGGCCAGACAGGAAGCTTACGACATTGCGGTCACTTATCACCAACGCGCTTACGCAGTGAAGAAACGCGTATTAGGTCAGCACCACCTGGCTGTGGCAGCCAGCGCCAATAGCCTGGCGCGTTTGTTTTACTACCTTCGCGATTATTTTCAAGCAGAAAAACTCGCAGGCGAATGCGTGGAGATTTACGAAAAACTGCACGGCAAAGATCACGCAGAAGTTGCAGGCGCCATGCACAACCTCGCGACGCTGTATCACGTGCAGCGCAAATTTGCAGAAGCTGAGCCGGTTTATAAACAAGCTCTGGAGATCAAAACCAAAGTATTCGGCTCCGAGCACCCGGAGACGCTCCGCTTGCTGCGCAGCTACGCGGACTTACTGCGCGCAACCGGTAGAGAGTTCGAAGCGCAAAAACTCGACGCTGGTAGCACCGGTATGATTACAGGATCCTGGAAAACGATTGATATCGCCGATGGTGCCCTTCTGAAAGCGCGAGAAGATCGCTGCGACATTTGCAACGCTCAACTTGGTGGCGCACCAAAGTGTCCGAAGTGCGGATTTGAAGCCGCTATCGGCGTAATCTAGTTTTGAAACGCAACTGTTTGATCGTCAAGCTACTGCGGTCAGCTTCGGACGACGCTCAGCCGAGAAGTGCAGTGCTGCAGACTCCGGCGTAATGTATGTGCTGCCCAGTGAACCTGCAATCATCGCTTCTTTCTGCGTGCTTCCATCGAATATGCCAAGTCTATTGCACTCTGCCAGAGCACGACCTTGATCGTTCGTCACGCCTAGCGCCGAAACGGCAATACCTTTTGCAAGACTCAAACAGACCATAGCAGGCATGTGCCCTGCAGCTTGTCCCATGGCTGCGTCAGCCATCCCGATGCCGGCCCATGCCAGGTGCCGCATGATACCGAGCGCATTCGGATCTCCACTACGTGCAATCGATAACGCCATAGCTCCAATGTTTTGAACCTTCGCACTGGTGGACGCGGCCTGGCTCTCAATCTTCGCGGCCTCCGCACGTGCTTCAGCTCGAGCTATGCTTCCTGCGACACTGCCCTCACCTGCGCTTCCATCCGAATGCAATACTACGCGACCATCTCCGTTGATGACACTACCATCGGTGCGCAACATCAAGTCGCTAGATTGAATGCGTATGTCGCCTCCCGGCATGCGTTCCACACCATTGATAACGGTGTGACCATCGCTGAAGTCGTGAGTCAGAGTGACATTGCCATCCTTATCGGTTCTGGTGACCTTGTCACCTTCAATGACAATTTTCTCGCCATTACTGTCGGTGGACACGGCTTTGTCAGAATTGACCTGGGAGTCGACAGCGATATGCGCCATTTGTCCGGGCTTGGCAGGATCAGGTGTTTCTGTTTCCGCACGGAATCTTCCATCGTGCATCCTGTGCAACCGATGGAATCCCTTACCAAATCCGCGGTCAATGTCGATATCGGTGCCATCGGCATTGATTTCAACATGTCCTACACGGAAACCACCCTTGTTCTTTCCTTCGGTAATTCGCTTTACTTCAAATGGCGGCTTTTCGCCGGCCGGAATAGCGCTCCACTCGCCGTTACCATGGCGAACCATTATCTGAAGCGTATCTTTGTTTACCTTATACTCTGTCGGATTTGCCGGATCGCTTTTTGGGTCGGTAAATATAGCGTCTCCGGAAGCTTTATCAAATCTGATGATTCGATTGCTTTGCTCGTCAGTCGCACCAATAGAGTCGCCGAGGGTAAAGATACCAGGTCGGCCAAGAACTTCGGTGAGACTGAATTTCGATTTGAGATCGATCAAAGACTCGGCAGAACCAATCGCTTTGATGTACTTGGAGCCTATCGCGGCTTCCCAGCTGCCGTCCGGTTTCTTCTCTACAAAACCGCTGTTGTCTTTGTTAAACCAGGTTTCCGTTCCATCTTTCAAGCGATGGACGGTAGTTCCATCGACGTTCTGCAAAGAGATGCTGCCATCCGGGTTTTCGATGCGAAGATTTCCAGCCGCGTCTCGCTGCACCTTCGCTTTAGACTTTTCGTCGATGGTCTCTTTAGCATCCTTCAAACCGTTGGTGAGCATGTCTGACGTTCTGGCGAGCTCTTCTGGAGATCTACCCGTCAGTCTAGCGATCTCGCCGTCAGCGCCGCCCGCTCCACTGTTGAACGCTCCATCAGCTTTAGCTTCTTCTTTGACTTTTTCCAGAGCGGCAAGACCGTTCTCACCCGCCTTTTCCTTGTCCACATTCTTAAGCGCGCGGTTCGTTCTCAAAAGATCTTCGTTCGATGCATCTGCGTTGTAGACGGAATCGTCCAGGACTCTTTTGGCTTCCCAACCTTTATCGATCCCGGCAGTTTTAAATGCACTATCGAAAGTGTCTCCGAACCACGATGCCGTATCACCAAGCCACGAGGTCGCGCCATCCCACGCGCCCTTGCAGACATTCTCAACCGGGTCCGGTGTGATCGCGCTCACGCCCCAGGCGAAAGCGTTTCCAATATCGCCTAGAATGCCCCAGTCGTTCTTCTTAGTGGGGTCGGTTTCGTTTTTCGCGTCTGCAACAGCTGTCGAGTCGGTCGGAGCCGCTTTGTCCGTCGCTCCTGCAAAAACACCCTTTGCGGCTGCGTCTTTAGCGACCGCTGAATCACCCTCGACATCGACTTTCGGCAATGATTTCTTGTCGGCTTCTGTGGTCTTATCGCCGAAACCGAGTGCGGCTTTGATTTCAGATATCTCGTTATGGTCTTCCCAGAAGCCCCAGAGGCGCTCAGAAAGAGACTCTTCCTTCTTCTCGTCGCCTTCTTTCTTGGCTTCGCCTTCCTTCTTTTCCTCTGGTTTCTTCTCACCGCTGGCTTCAGTGGCGGTCGAGTCAGTAGAGGCCGGCTTGTCCGCAGGCTTATCGGCAGGCTTATCGGCTGGCTTGTCTGCGGGTTTGTCGGTCGCAGCACTGGTTGTCGAGTCGGCTTTGAGCTTCTCGGCAGCTCCCTTTGCATCGGCTTCCTGTGCAGCAGCCGACGGGCTCGAAGCGACTTCGGGCTTTTTGTCGTTAGCTGGTTTGGGAGCGTCAGCCATCCGTTGGGAACTCCGGATTCGTGAGAGGGAACCTGGGATACGCGCGATGCGTGTTTAGGTTTTCGGACTGATAGTAAGTAGTGATATTGTCAAGGAGCTTGCTCCTAAAGTCAATCGGCGTTTGCGGGAATTACGTAGTCCGAAAACGATGATTTAATATTAAATGCCCGAAAAAGCAATGAATTAAACCGAATATCAGCTGTTGACAGCGTTTTCCCTATAGCTTCGGTATAACATGACGCTAAAATTGATTTCGACCAGTCTCTCCGAACATGATGACCAAACACCTTACTAATTCGACAAAAGCAAAAACAAGTTTCACCATCCTTTCTATGTGTGTTGCGATGCTGCTATCCGGCTGTGATGTCGTGAAGCAGCTCGTAGGCTCGGGAGCTAACGCACCGACAAATCCGGGCGCGCAAGCTCCACAGCAGCAACCGGCGACGCATGGTCCCATGGACGGTTATTGGAAGCTAGCCTTTCAATTCAACGAAGACGTGAAAAGCAGTCATATTCGCCTTTCCCAGATTGGAGACAAGTTTTCAGGTCAGGGAACCGATGATGAGACCGGCAAACCATTTCTCGTCGAGAACGGCGTGGTCCGTCAGGATGAAGTCGTTTTCTACAAACGTTATGAGCAGCCTGATAATCCCAATCAGCCTCCAGTCGAGTACGGCGGGAAGGTCGATTTCAAATCAGGCTACATGAGTGGCAAATACCTGATTACTTTTCAAGGGAAAGAGATCGCAGGCGATTGGGAGGCTCAACGCGAGGGCGCCGAGGGACAGAGCGCCGCAACCAATCCGCCGCCACAGGAGCAGAAAGCCCCGCCACCGGCAAACCAGCCGAACAAGGCGCCTGACCTTTCGGGGAAATGGACTATGGGCTTCGAGTACCAGTTTAAAACCATGCATTCGACTATGTTTATCGAACAGCTCGGAGACAAGATCACAGGGCACGGTGAAGATGAAAACACTAAAGAGAAATTCGTAATCGAGAAGGGCTGGTATAAGTACCCGAAAGTCACACTGATTCGAAAATACGCTGCGATTAAGGGGAAAAATCCGAAGCCTGAGCGGCACATGACTTTCAAGGCCGATGTCTCCTGGGTCACTGATTCCGACTATCAGGGACCATACATGGCAGGTAAGACCGACGGCGGCGGTAACTGGGAAGCTCAACTGGTTCGGTAATCAAACTGGTCATCTGGCGAAGAATGTGCGATGCTTAGAGTAGTGCGTTCGAAATCGAACAGGCATTTTCTGTGCAGCAAAGTGGAGTGGCGCTCAAAGCGAAGACGATTACGCAATTCATTTGCCACTGGCTCTGAAAGACTGCTAGACAGGTCCAGCACGAATTTTCTTTGTACTTTTGGAAGCAACGGGCTCGCTCGATAGATGGGCGTCTGTAATCCATCCATCAACGCTGCTAGAACTCAGGAACATCTCCTGAAAATTCGACAACAAGAAGGACTTATGAATCAACAATTGATTTTAGGAAATGAGCAATCAGTTTCAGTGACACCATGCGTAGTACTATGCAAATTGCAAACGGATTTGGCTTCAATAGCAAAATCAAAAGAACTACCTTTTAAGGAGCTCTACGAACTGACTCCTGAGCTGTTTGTTGAGATAGAAATTCAAAAAAATCAAGCAAACAATTTCGAAGCTCGAATTCGCTCCGCTAACGGCACGGTCCAGGCAGAGGATCCAAACTTTAAAAAGCTACTGGAAGTCGTGCATGCAAAGACGACGAGAGCACTCTCCTTTTGCCTGAGCCGACTGGAAGCAGCACCTTGCAATATGATGCCGCATTTTGCGGTTGATGAAATTCTGGCACTGTTTAACTGCATCAGTTCATTCAAGAACGACACGACGATGCCGCATTCGTTTTTACAAAAGGGCCCGCGTGGTTCCTACGAGCTGTTCTCGATAAGGGAAACGAACGGGAGATGCGAGGTGACCTTCGAAACCAATTACATTCATGGCAATACCATGAAATGGCGTGCTGAGGTCGAATCGTTGAACCAGGCTCTGGATAGAGCGGACAAAGTGCTGTCCGACAATCTCGCAGAGTGGCTCAAGCAGGGCGTTTCAGCAAAGTTTACGGCCTCAAAAAAGTAGTTGCCAGCCGAGAATAATCTATAACCCTGGTCTGCCAGAGCGAATACACAATCGCGAAGCGAGACAGGGAGGTTTCGTGCTACTATGAAACCAGAAAGTATGTGGAAGTGAGCTGTTCCAGCAAGGACCTGAACGACGCCGCTATTTGCACTCGATCCAGTCTAACGGAAGATCAGAGGTGTTTATGGGCGCGTATTTACAACAGTTTCCGCATCAGCCCCGGCTGCAGCCATGACTGAGCAGCACGACGCCGCAGCAGCCTCAAGACTTCTTCGGAGAATTCTTACTACTGACGCTCTGGAAACAAGATACAAGAGGCTTTTGCTGCTGCAGCAGGACAGTCCTGAGCCCTATTCTCGCGGCACGGTTGCCATCCTGAATCGCTTGATCAGGAATCTGAAAGCGCAGGGGAAATTCGCCGAGGCTGATGAATTCAGCTTGCAGCGAATGAATGTCATTTACTTTCTAACAGGAAATTGAAAATGGAACCGATGTTGTTAATTTTACTGGCGGCCTTGATTGCCGGATTGTTAGTTCTGTGTGCCTCAGTTGGCGTAGCAACTGCTATCTACTTTGGCACACAGGAGAGCTAACGTTGGTTGCCAATTTCAGCCTGTCCAGACTGCCTTCCAGCAGGCGAACAGTCGTCGATCTGCTGCGAATCGTCGGGAGTAATGCCGTCCCCGCATATATCGTTATAGATCTGGACATGAGCTGGGTCAATTCTCTTATCGACGGAATGCGCAACAGAGGCGAGCGATTGACGGTCACTTCCATTCTATTGAAAGCAATCGGTATGGCACAGCAGAACCATCCGTTAAGTCGAACGGAATTAACTCCAGTCGGAAAAACGGTCACTTACCATGATATCGTAGGCGGTATCACCATAGAGCGCGATGTAGAAGGGCAGAAGACTGTTTTCTTCGGCGAGATTGAATCGCCGGATACAAAGTCAATCTATGAGATCGCCGACGAACTCCGCGAATACTCGAAAGTGGCAATTAAGAAATCCGCGGTCCTCAGACTGCAATCTATCTTTGCGGCGTTTCCGTATTTTCTCAGATTCTCAATTTTGAAACTTGGAATAGCGTTTCCTTTCTTGAGATTACAGTGCCAGAAAGCAACATTCGGGTTAACCTCATTGGGCAAATTCGGAATGAATACAGTTCTAAGTCCTTGTATCTGCACCTCGACCTTTGCCGTTGGGACCATCGAAGACCGGGTTACCGCGAAGGATAACATCCTTTCTATTCGTTCGATGATGACGGTTTCGTTCAGCTTCGACCATCGTGTAATAGATCCAAGCTCGGCAGCCCGATTCGTCAACGATGTTCGCCAACTCATGGAAGGAGGGCTACAGCCCGTTCTTGTTGAAGACAACTCTTCGAGAGCAGAGGTCATTGCGTGCTGAATTGTTAACTTACGCGGAGCAATCCGGACAATTCACCACGAATGGTGTCATACTTACAGTTGAAATAAGTCGGGCAAAATGCTCATCCTTCGAGTCTCGACAGCGTCTAAGCTCGAAGATCAGTGCAATAAGCACTTTCAGAAAACAGAATTCAATTCGCTCCAACGTTCTTTGTCGCTTCTCGACCAACAAAACTGCAAGCGACGCACTCGAAGTTTCAGTGCATAAATTCGGTACATCTGTAATCTAAATCCAGCTTTTTCAAAAGTCGCTGCATGCAGCGGCTTGCGTACTTCATTAATCAAGGCAAAAACATGCAAAACAGTAAATTATTCGTCAGAAATCTTTCATTCCGCACCACAGATGGTGATTTGGCGCAACTATTCGCCCAGCACGGAGAGGTTATATCCTCCAGAATCGCCACCGACCGTGACACTGGTCGTCCGAGAGGTTTCGCATTCATCGAGATGAAGACATCAGAATCGGCAGAAGAAGCGATTCGCGCTCTGGACAATACCGAATTCGAAGGAAGAACATTGTCAGTCGCGATCTCTGAGCCAAGAGAGCGCAGACCGCTCAAGGCTTACGGTCACTAAAAACTCGTATAAATTAATTCAGGCGCCGTCTTCCGAGTAATCAGAGGGCGGCGCACCTCTTAGAAACCTTTTAGGATACAGATCTCAAGAGCGTCACAAATCCAAGCCTTCTATCTGGTAATCTAGCCGAGCACCTTGACTACCAGGATCCCATGAAAAAACAAAACGCAACGCGAACCGCTGCCTTCCTTGCACTATATATGGTGTCATCAACCTTTTCGCCGGTTGTCGCGGCCGAGAGTTATGCACGTTCAAGCAAAGCATTGCGATCAAGCGGTTTCTCTATAGCTATTAACGAAACCCTTCCTGACAGTTCGGTTTCCGCACAAGAAACGTTTCCGGACGAGTCTCAAAAGCTGGTCAAAGAACAAGATGCAACATCGCTCCGCAGCGACGATAATCAGGCGACGGCTTGTGAGACTGATGTTCTAGACACCGAACTTCAACAAGACGGAGAGCAAACTGCAACGGCAGAAAAGAAAGGTTTCTTCAGCTCCTGGTCGTTGCCGATTTCAGGGCCGCTGGTATTCAGCTTGAAACGGCAACAGGTCGCCCAAAAGAGCAAAGAGTTATCCGGTTCGATTACATTCGAAGATCCATACGAGTCAGCTTCGCAGCAAATAGAAGGTCTTCTGGAATGCGCACTGGCTCGCGACTCCCGTTCAGAGTCATTAGAAAAGGCTGTCACTCATTACAGAAAGAAAACCCAAATCGTGATCGCCGAATCGAAAGACGCGATCAACCATGTTGTTCCATTCCGAGGATTCGGCCCCTCGGCTGAGGCCGGAAACATAATCACAGGCGAAAAGCTGGAAATCAAAAGCCGCGCAGCGGCTGAATATGCAAGACAAAAGCATGTAGACGAGCTGCACGTCAAAGTGGTTTCAAGCATGATGCAAATTTCGATGGGTCTGGGCATGACCGATCACGAGCGCGGTCAGACAGTCACAGCATCTGGTGTCGAGGCATTGACGCAACTGGTAGGCCAGGAAGAAGCAGAAAAAGCCAAAGCGCAGATAGTGAGCATGGCGAGCAAGCTCTCCGCTGACAATGAGGTGTTTAAGAAACCCACGTGGGACGTGCAAGAGCGGCAAAAACTTCATCGCCAGATTATGGAACTGTCACTGGATGATGATCCGGTCGTACACCAGATCAAAAAGCACATCCATAAATACAACCAGAAGTCCAAGTTTGCGATGGTATCATCGTCGGTGGTGCAAACTATGCTTGGCGCAGCGTCCATGACACCGACGTTTGTAGGTCCGGCTGCGAAAACCGCACTGGTCGCGTTTGTGATGGCGACCGGAGGTCCGGAGCAATGCAAACTGCTCAAGGAATTGTACCTGGATAAACGACTGGAGAGCCGTTGGAAAGTCCTCAACGAAGAGGCGCATATGGCGGTCGAGAACTATCAGCTCGCAGTGTTAACAAAGAATCCGACACTACTCTGTTATTCGGAATCAATCGTTGGTCAAATGGTTGGCGGACACCACGTCAACGAAGTGTTTGGAACTACCCTGCTGGCGAAGAAGACAGAGTCGCCGAAGACAATGTGATCGTTTCACACCTGAGACTCTCAGGAAATCACGCCAAGCTTCTTGCCGACTTTCTGGAAGGCTCCTAACGCTCGGTCGATATCCTTCTTCTCAAGCGCGGCTGAAATTTGGCAACGCAGCCTGGCTTCACCCTGCGGAACAACCGGATACCAGAGACCGCGCACATAGACACCTTCTTTGAGCAACTCACTGCTCATATCCATAGCCACGGATGCTTCGCCGACCATTACGGGCACGATTGGATGTATTCCCTCGAGAATCGTGAAACCAAGTTTTTGAATTTCGGTTCTGAAGTACTCAGTATTGCTTTGCAGTTTCTGAACCAACTCGTTGCTTTCCTCGAGCAACTTAAGCGCTTCAATAGATGCGCACACAATGGGAGCCGGGACAGTGTTCGAGAATGTGTATGGTCTCGACTTCTGTCTCAAGAAATCAACTACTTCCTTCTTACCGGCGATGAAGCCACCAGCCGCGCCACCAAGCGCCTTGCCCAGAGTTCCGGTCACAATGTCCATCTTGCCATGCAGTCCGCACTGCTCCGGCGTGCCACGCCCGGTTTTACCCAGGACGCCGGTGGAGTGAGAATCGTCAACCACTGACAGAGCACCGTACTCCTTGCAAATTGCGTGAAAACGGTTCAAATCACAGTATTCGCCTTCCATGCTGAAGACACCATCAGTGACACCAACGCTAAGGCGATAGTGTTTCGCTTGATTCTCCTTGATCGCGGTTTCGAATTCATCGAGGTTGTTGTGCTTGTATGCTTTCAAATCGCAAGTCTTCGTCGCCTGGCGCACTAACCTGATGCCGTCGATAATGCTCGCGTGATTGAGTTGATCGCTGTAAATGATGTCGCGATAGTCTGACTGACCCAGGTCTGATGACATCAGTCCCGTGAACAGGGCTTCGTTGGCGGCAAAACAGGAAGAGTGCAAAATTGCCGCTTCCATGCCGAGAAACTCAGCGATTTTTTCTTCGAGCTCGAGGTGAATCTTCTGCGTGCCACAAATGAAGCGGACAGATGCCATCCCGTAACCATGCTCTTCTAAGCCACGCATTGCCGCAGCTTTAATTCGCGGATGATTAGCAAGACCGAGATAATTGTTTGAAGCAAGCATCACGCAGTCGCGACCGTCAGCGGTCACAACGCCGCCCTGCTCACCGTCAATCGGCACTTCGTATTTGTAGGTTTTTGTCTCTTTCGCCTTCTGCAATTCATTGCCGAGTGCACTGTAAAGGTCAGCCGGTTTCAACGATTTACTTTTGCTGTCGGTGGAAGCGCTCATTAGATTGGTCTCTCCTCAACTTGTAAAACTGAAGGTTCTATTGCAAAAAATGTTGTAAACCAGCACTTACGGCTGGAACACTAGCTTCATTTCAGCGCCGTTGTTCAACTGCTCAAACGCAGATGCGTAATCGTCGAGCTTGTAGGTTTTAGACGCGAGTATTTGATCGAGCTTCGATTGCAGGTCCAGATGCGGTGCTTGAAGCAGGCGCAACATCGTTTCCCAGGTGTCAAACATTTTACGACCGAAGATTCCCTTGACCGTAACACCTTTCCATATGACACCATTGGCGATATCAAAATCAGTCAATGGCTTTCGGGTAATTCCAAGAAGGAGTACAGTCCCGCCGTTTCTAACAATGCGGAAAGCATCGCGATACGCCGTCGGAGAGCCGGACATTTCGAGAACGACATCGACACCATTTGCCATGCTCTCGTTTTTCTCTACTGCATCATAAAGAGCTTGTGAGCCGTTTAAAACGTCAAAACATTGCTCTGCACCAAACTGCTCTCCAAGAGCGAACCTGCGCTCGGTATCAGCAGCTTCCGTAAGATAGATGCGAGCCGCTCCGAATTCGCGACAGAGAAACGTCGCCATCAGACCCAGCGGACCAGCGCCGAGAATGGCCACGGATTTACCGCGCACATCCGCCTCGTAAACGGTGTGGACAGCATTACCGAAAGCATCAAGCATCGCCCCGATACGAGGCGGAACAATCGACTGGTCCCCATTTTTCCCAAGGAGAATGACATTCTTATACGGGACACAAACATATTGAGCGAAACATCCGTCAAGGTGCACGCCTTTCACCTTCACGCGGGTGCAGATGTGTTCATTTCCCGTCCGGCAAAGAGTACAGTGTCCGCAAGACAGGTGCATCTCGGCGGTCACGTAGTCGCCAGGCTGGACAAGTAAACTGTCCGGCACGCCTGGGAAACGGTCGGCGCCCACGCCCTCACCGACAGCATCAATAACGCCACAGAACTCGTGTCCGACAATTATTGGCTGGTAACCGCCCTCACCCAAGTAGCGCTGCATTTCGAGCCGAATCCCCTCGGATTTGGAACTCTGATAGATGCTTTTGTCGGTCCCGCAAACAGCCGTGGACAATACTTTGATTCTGACTTCGTCGGAACGAACTTCAGGAATCGCCATGTCTTCCTTCAGCGAAAGACCATCCTTATCTAGACTCTCCTTTACCAGGCATCTCATACCTTTCGTCTTAGACTCCTTTATTGATGATTCCTGGGCTGCTGTGTTTTGCATCCCGCCCTCCGACTTCACATAGACTGCGCGGCGCTCGTCAGCGCTCACGACATCGCTAAAGTCTAACAAGAGTGTGGCTTCACAACGTGAGATTAGACCAAGCTAAAAGCGTCGATGTCTGTTTCTCGTCACGAAACGCAACGACCTAATTTACGATTGAAGTGAATAGTTTTTCCGAAAGCGAAAACGCTGTACGTACACGGCTTTTGGAGGAAACACCAGCGCCGCCTGGAGGCAAAACATATACGCAATATCGCCAGAGACTATGCAGGCTTAGCGTTTGTTTAGTTGCCAAGCTGAGTCCCCGATTTTAAATTGGTAGACGTCTCAACAATTTCTTTATTTTTTCGAACCGTCCTCCATCCTCAGCGAGAAACCATATGAACTTCGATCCTTCACTCCCCAATCCACAGAACCTCCAACCACGCAGCGGCGATCCAGGAATAATTTCGATGGCTGAGGCGCTAATTGTTCGAATGATTGTGATGGGAAGCGGTGGTCCTGAGAACGCCGAGATCACAGAACAAGGTCTGCGATTCGTACGCCATCTTATGGCAAACTCGCGAGCATGCCGCTCGGGTTTCATTCCAAATTTCAAGAACATCGACTGCGTTCGGGAAGTGGCAAAAGACTTCATACGCCAATGCGGCTCCGCATCGCGCGCACTCCAAACTATGTATCAAGTGATTTAGACCTGTAAACGCTCCAGATCTTCGCGAACTTCATCCGCTGAGTAGTATCGGTGCTCGGTATCAAATTCAGTGGCACGCGCAACGATGGCGTTCATCTCCGGACTGATTTCCGGCATCACACTTCGTGGGTTGGATTGCTGCATGGGCTCAGGATCTCTTGCAGTCAGCATGTAGTACATCGTGCAACCGAGCGCGTAAATGTCGCTCAACGGCGATGGATTTCCGCGGAATTGCTCCGGTGGAGTGTAGGCTTGCTTGCCCACGACCGTAGATGTTCTCGACGATTGAAACTGCAAAGCAACTGTAAAATCAATCAGAAAAATTCGTCCATCACCGTCAACTAGAAGATTGTCCGGTGTCAGATCCCGGTGGACGATCGATGGTCTAAAGCTATGAAGATAGGCGAGTATGCTGCAGATGGTGAGCGAAACTTCGCGAACCAGCGCCTCGTTCAACGGTCCGTTCTTCTCAACCAATGCTTTGAGAGATTCACCATTCACCCAGTCTAAAACCAGATAGGCTCGATGGTCTTCAACAAAACAATCGAGCATATTAACAATCGACGGATGATTGATGTGACCGAGGATTTGCGACTCATTGTTTAAGGTCTCATACTGCTTATCTGCGAGCGCAGAGCCCCGATGTACTGGAAGAACATATTCTTTTAAAACGACGAAAACTTCGGCATCTTCATCGAAGTGAGATCCGTAGATATATTCACGGTTCCTTGTTGTAGCAAGGTAGACTGTCCCCTGTCCACCGCCGCCAAGTCGCTTTAAAACCCTGTATTTGCCTTCGTTCAATTCAGTGCCGTTGGGCAATGCGCCACGGCGCTGGCGGGTGTCGGGCGATGAGAAGTACTGCAACCACAAGTTTGTGTATCTTGAATCATCGGCACCAATGGCGATATCACGAGGTGCGAAGTTGACCATCGCGTTAGGCGCGTTCGTTTTCAATTCAATAAAAAAGGATTCGGGTTCTACCCAGGCGAATGCATTCTCCCATTTTATTCGGTACGTTTTAAGCGTTCGGGTAGCCATATAAACCGACGTTTTACCGTTAGGTTCGTCGACAATTTCCAGAGCTTCTACGTCCCACCAGGGCACCACAATCGGAGGATTGGCGCCACCAATTTTCTTGTGGCCCAAACTGATGCCTGTTCCGTCGATTTTGATTATTTTGATCTCGGTTTGCTCAGACATTCGACGCCAGGACATGATCAACCCGAGGAGGACCACGAGACCGCTGTAGATCATCAGCGGAATGCCGTAATTAAATGCACTTACGACTTCCTTGCCCAGCGGCGTCTTGTCGCCAATGATTTGCATTCCGGCAAACAACGCACCGAAAGTCAGAATCAGGAAAACGACCATCTGCCACTGCTCACGGTGCGCATTCACATCGCTCATCCGAGTGGTGATCCGCCGCCCTTGTGTTGTTATGAACTCGAGTTTGCGTGGCTCTGTCGTTTTCATCACGATAGATCCTTACGAATTTGCTTGACTCGCGCACGCAAAGAACCTGCATCGGGCAATCTTCCGTCAGGGTCCAACTTCGTACACTCTCGAATGAGCGCGTCAATCGATCGCGAACAGTTCACTCCGGCGGCGTGTGGACTACTTTCCGAAAACGGCGACGGATCTTGACCCACCAGCAGAAAGAAAAGGGTGCATCCGAACGCATAAATGTCACTCCTTAAATTGCTCTTGCCTCTAAACTGTTCGAGCGGTATGTATGCGTTTTTTCCTATAACCGTTCCTGTAGCCGTACCGAGAAAGTCGTTAGCGGCGCCGAAATCCACAATCGTAATGCTACCGTCTCGACTGACAATCATATTGTCCGGAGTCAAATCGCGATGCACTATAGGTGGTGTCAAAGAATGCAAGTAAAACATCGCCTCGGCAATCTCGTCGGCCCAGACGGAAACGGTCTTCTCGTTCTGCGCGCCGAACTCGTTGACAAACGTCCTTAGATTTCGCCCTTCGATATACTCGAGAACAAGGTAGTGGCGCTGGTCTTCAACGAAATAGTCGTATACAGACGCGATACTGGGATGGTCGATCCGCGCAAGGAGCTGCGCTTCGCGCTCGAATAACTCTAAGCATTTACTGCGCGTCCGATCGTCAGCGGATTCGGGCAAGACGGCTTCCTTGAGGACCACTGTTGTTTTACCATCACGCTCGGCAAGGTACACAGCCGACAGGCCGCCAAAGGCCACTTGTCCAACGATTCGCAATCGACCTTCGTTTAACTTATCACCAGACTCGTGAGGGACAAATGCAGTAGAGCTAAACCGCATCCCAAGCTCCTGCTGCCAAAGTTCCGTAAAACTGAGCGCATTCGTCGCTCTTCCTCGCGAGACTATCGACGAAGATAGTTGACCAAGCTCGGGTCGGATGCGAACCTTCGGGCAGTATGTGTTTATGACGAGCAAGAGGCGCTCCAGATCAGTTCGGTTAAAACCGTCGATCGCGAAAGTGGCCGATGAGTTACCGTGAAAGCTGAAAACGATGGAGACCGGGTCCCAGCTAGGCAAGCCGTCACGCATGAAGGCGATCTCGCGAAGCTCCGACCAGTGACGATCGAGTTGTCCATTCATCGAGAGGAAAAACAAAAGTGGCAAGGAAATACCGCTATAGTCGGCTTTCAACGCAGTATTTCGAGTGACGAGCGAGGCTGTTATCCAGATGAGACCAAGCCCGCCTATCATCACAAAGAGAAGAACGATTGTTTGTTTCGCAAAGAGCATTAAAACAAAAACCGCAATCAGCAGAATCAACGGTATCGCAGTCAAACCGAACGTCTCAGGTAGGCTAGTGAACAAAGAAAGAACAAAACTTACCGGAGTCTGTTCCACGTAATGAGAGTAAGGAATTACATGTTGGACGCCGGCAAACTCTTTCACGAGCGCCAGTTCATGATCGTCGATTTCGGCTTCGCTAAGAGGTTGGGATTCAGACGTCATGACAGTCGGTTTAAACAAAGCGTCATTCAAATATTACAAGTTTGATCACATTGTATTTACTGTTCCCACCCCGGTACAAAGTCTCTGCAATGAGGCATATAAATATTGTTGAGCCCGGAAAAGTTACTATGCAAAAAAGACGAAATAGGGCCGTGGGCAGCGCTCAGATCTCCGAATTCTCCGTCGCCTTGACGGTATTCATGCTCGTGCTGCTGTTGCCATTAATCAACCTTATCAGCTTATCCACTGCTTACGCGACTGGATTTCTCGCGGCCAAATACGCTGCATCGAGGGCGGGGGATTCTCTCAATTACGCAGAAGCAATTATGGCAGCGGCTGAGGCATCCCGGGACATTTCGTCTTCAGGTCTCGGAAAATTTGCTGCGCTCAGACCGGTCGGAGGCTACGACAACTCAGGCATGAATCTGTTTCTGACGGATACGAATATCGCAAGCAATGTCAACGTGACACACGGCCCGAACACACCGGCCGTATCGGCGCTCGATACCGACCATTACTTGTATTCCTACGATACCGTCCTTACTTACGACGTAGGTCCGTTTCTAAACCTCAGCTCGATTCCGATCGTAAGCGATGTTCCGGCTCTGGGGAAACCTGTTCGCATGAGGTTTTCCGCGAATAAAGCCGTCGAGCATCTAGATGGCATCATCGCGGCTGGAGGAGGCTACATAACAACTTCCAGCATAACCGGCACGACGTCGAACTCCACTGTTCTTGGTCCGACGATTTACTCAGCGACCTCGTCCAACAGCGCAGGCTCGAATTCCGCAAATTCCAACACCATCGCCTCCGCGTCGTCATCGTCCGCATCAAACGACACCGGAATTTCTACGCCGGCAGCGACTCCTCGGCGCCCATGGCAAATGGCTTCCACAAACGGTGTCGACCGCTGGATTCCCAATGTAGTAAGTTCATTCCATGTTCAACTCACTGGTGAAGTAGATTTTGACTCCGGTGCAGATGTATTCGACACTGATTTGTTTGAAACCACAGCTCAAGACGTTCAAAAGATCCACGACAACGGCGGTTATGCAATCGCGTATTTCAACGGTGGTGCGTGGCAGCCGGGAATGCCGGATTCAGGGGATTATCCTGATTCTGTAATCGGGAAAACGCCGATGAATGGCTGGCCGCAGGAACGCTGGCTCGACATCAGACAAATTGAGGTGCTCCGCCCTCTCATCGCAGCCAAAATCGCGGTAGCAAAATCAAAAGGTTTCGACGCCGTAGACCCGGACAATATGGACGGTTATACGAATAAGGAAACTGCTGAATTTCACCTCACCAAGGCCGATCAAGTCGCATTTGCCAAAATGGTTGCCGAAGAAGCGCATAAGCAAGGCTTAGCCGTGTTCTTGAAGAACGGCGGTGACATGATGAACGACCTGGTCAATGACTTCGATGGCACCGTAGCGGAAGAAGCCTACAAATATAGAGAAGCCGAAATCTATCAGCCAATGCGAGACGCAGGCAAACCAGTATTCTTGATTGAGTACAAGAAACCAAAGAAGAAAGAAATTCAAGATGCAATAAGCCGCGGATACAATGTCGTCCAGGCGAAAAAGGCGCTTAAGAAGACACCAAAGATGGTGACTCCTATCTGAGCCTGCAACGGATCAAAACTCAGCGCCTTGCACGATTGTTTACGCATCATGAGAAAAACGGCGTCGTCCGTTACGCGGAAGACACCGTTTAGACCTGCTCTTGCGATTGACTACATGCCGAGAATGCTGTATCCGCAATCCACGTGAATTACTTCTCCGGTGACACCGGATGCAAGGTCACTCAATAAGTACAGAACAGATTTTGCAACTTCGTCTTGTTGCACATTTCTGCGCAGAGGTGCCTTTGATTCCACGAGCTTCAACATCTCGCCGAAACCGGAAATTCCTTTTGCGGCAAGTGTCTTTACCGGACCGGCAGAGACAGCATTGACACGGACCTTATCCTGACCGAGATCAGCGGCCAGGTATTGAACACTGGCTTCCAGAGCCGCTTTAGCGACTCCCATCACGTTGTAGTTCGGAACGACTTTTTCAGCACCGTAATAGGTGAGCGTGACAATCGACCCACCGTTTTTCATCAAAGGCAACGCGCGACGGGTAACCGCTGTCAATGTGTAGGCGCTGACATCAAGAGCCAGTTTAAAGCCATCACGGGAAGTATCGACGAAGCGACCTTCGAGGTCTTCTCTGTTTGCAAAAGCGACGGCGTGAACAACGAAGTCGATAGTTTCCCACTTCTCTGCGAGCTTAGAAAATGATTTGTCGATCTGTTCATCGTTGCCGAGATCGCACATATCTACGAAAGGCGAGTTGACGCTTTCTGCAAGCGGTTTAATTCTGCGCTCGAGGTTTTCACCCTGATACGTGAACGCCAGTTCGGCACCCTCGTCATAAAGCATCTTGGCGCAATGCCAGGCGAGACTGTGATCGTTGGCGACGCCGAAAACAATTCCGCGTTTGCCCGCAAGAAGTCCGTCCTTTTTCTGGGTTCTCTTTTCCAAAACCTTGGTGTTTCCTTCCGGAGATGTCATCAGCTCAAGCCCTCATCAATCGAGTATCGCCTACTGGACGGCTTCAAGTCCGTCCAGTTCGGGAAAAGCATATTTTATCGTGACTTTCGGATTTCAAAAGTATTTTTTGACTGGTTGCTGCAACATCTTTGCTTCTACCAATACGACAGGCGGAAAACCTTCTTTCAGGAACGCGTCGTGAAATGCGCTGATGCTGTACTTCTCAGGGTCTTTGCTTTTCACTTCTTTACGAAGCGCAAGAATCTGCAGCTTGCCGTAAGTGTAAACAAGGTACGTCGGGTCTGATGTGCCACGTTTGGTTTCTCGCTCAGCGTTGGCCTTTTCGGTCCAACCCTCTTCCATGAAGAATTTCACGCCTTCAGGAACGGTCATTCCCTTCGTATGCATGCGAATCCCTACTATATATCTACAAACGCGAAGCAAAGCGTCATGTATTTGAATCATACGCAACTTAGGATCACCGTTGTGGAAGCCCTCGTCCAGCATCATCTGTTCGCAGTAGTGAGCCCAGCCTTCAGCGTTCGACATGCAACCGAACAATTTGCGCACCGCGCTTGGTGCATGGTTGACCCAGAGAAACTGCGTATAGTGCCCCGGATATGCCTCATGGACACTGGTGTTTATAAGATCCCCATATGAGAAGCTGCGAAGGTGCTCTTCTGTCCGTTTTGCGTCCCAATCTTTTTCAGGCAAGGTGACATAGAAGTATGCTTCCCGCGCTTTCTTTTCGTAAGGTCCGGGGGTGTCCATGGAAGCAAAGCTCAGTGCGCGATTGAACGCCGGTGTCTCGTCGACGCGTGCGCGCTCCTCGCTAGGAATTGAACAAATTGGCTTCTCAATACAGTAAGTCCGAATCTCCTCCAGCACCCCACGTGTAGCATCGAGAAGCTTGTCGGCAGTGGGGTGATCGCTCGATATGGACTCGAAGGCAACCGCTGGATCCACGTCAGGATTTATCTTCTTCCCGGCTTCGCGAAACTCGCTCTGCAATTTTCGAAGCTCGGTCATCCCCTCCTCAAGCACTGTGTCCAGTGGCTTTTCAATCAACTCGTCGCACAACAGTTTGCGACGGAAGTTTTCCTCGCCATATACAAACGTGCCTTTCGATTTGCCTTGAAGATTTACTTTGACGAACTTTTGATAATCTTCCAGAGCCGCTATAGCTTTCGCGTTGCTCGCTAAGAACTGCTGTTTGAGAGCGTTGTCGGATACCTTTTCAAACGCAAGCGGAAGTGATTCCTTGAAAAAACCGATCATGCCCGGCAGTTGTTCGAGCGCAATATCGTTATAGATTTCTGGCACCAGATTCGGATCGAGATTCTTCTTACCCTCAACGAGAACAGCCGGCAGTTTCTCTTCACGCGCGATCACGTGTTTCAAACGTTCTTCCAGCGGAGCATAGTCACGCTGAATTATCGTAAATACTGTCCGGATCGCTATAGAACTGTATTTGTCAGGGTCCTTCTTCCAGAGTTCCATCTTCTCGTCTTCGAGAAGACCGCTGTTCAAATGTCCTTGCAATAAATTCCAGTCGATTTTCGAATCGTTCGATAAACCGTCGAAGTCGATTTTGTTCAACCTGCTCAGAAATTCTTTTTTCTGAGCCACATCTTTTGAAACAGCGGCAGCCGATACATCCGGAACATCGTCGTCATATTTGTGAACGCCGGAGGACGTTGCAAAAAGCGGCGAGGTCTTGAAAAGGTAATCGATGTACTCATCGCCAAGCTTCACGAGGTCGGCGTCGGCAGAGGAAGCAGATATGGCCGGGCTCCAGAGGCTGGTGAGCAAAGCGCAGCTCAGAGCAACGGCAGTTTGGCGAAAGACATTTAGCATATTTCTTCGCGGAATCGAGACTGAAAAGGTTCTCAGAAAGACGAATTCCGCACCTCCAAATAGAAAGAGATCCTAACTAATTCGAACTCAGAAACAGACTAACATCCATGACAACGCCGATTGTGCCCACCATTCAGGCTCATCCGCTCCGGAGTGCGCTACTTGAAATGTTGCAAAACCCGCCACAACGCTACGTAACATTAGGGGTTGTGACCTGATAATGCCTGTAAAATCTGTAAAAAAGGTATGGAGAGGTGGTATCACACCGAACTCATACCGCGTCCGCACAATCCACGAGTAACCCAACAAAATAAATTATGGCGTCTGGCTACAAAATTATCGTAATGGTGAAGCAGGTTCCCGACACAGGCTCGAAAGCGGGCTTGAATCCGGATGGCACCATCGACAGAGCGCGCGCAAAGCGCATGCTGAACCCCTTTGACAAGTTCGCCCTTCAGGCGGCGCTGCATACCAAAAAGATGTATGGCGGCAGCGTCACGGCGATTTCCATGGGACCACCTCCCGCAGTTGAGATCTTGCTTGAGGCGCTTGAACACGGAGTCGACAGAGGCTTCCTCCTCTCCGACCGTCGCCTGGCAGCGTCTGACACGCTCGCAACGGCTTACGCGCTATACAAAACCATTCAATACGTCGGCGACTTCGACATCATCTTCTGCGGACTGCAAACTACCGACGGAGACACGGCTCAGGTCGGACCGCAGCTGGCAGAGCGTCTCAACTTGCCGCAAGTCACTTACTGCGAGGACTTCTCAGTTCAAAACGGCGAAGTTCATGCTCGCAGAATTATCGAAGGCGGACACCAAACGGTTATCGCGAAACCGCCACTGTTAGTCACAATTGCTAACTCGTATCATCCGTTGGAATACAAATCGTTCCGCGGAGCATGGCGCGTTCAGCAGCTTCAACGCAAACAAGAAGAATTGGCTCAATATATCAAAACCGTCACTCTCGATGACGTCGGTGCCGATCCGGAACGTTGTGGTTTGAAGGGCAGCCCGACCATCGTTGCGAAAACCGAGAAAGTCGGCGAATTGGGCGGCAGTTGCTCGATACATGAAGGCAAAGCGGTTGATGAACTCGTTAAAGAAGTTATCACCGGATGCAACGTAAAAGAGTTTCTCGCAGCTGGAAAAAAATAAGCGAAATCGGTTTTAAACAAAACTGAAAATCGCGATTGAAAAGCAACCCAAAAAAATCAGGCAGCACCGAAAAAAATGGCAGAAGAACAAGAAAAGAAACAACCTGAGAAACCAGAGTTGAAGGATATGTCGGCAATTTGCCCCATCGGCGAAGTGCTCGTCATCGCCGAACATATTCTCGGCGACCTGCAACCGGTAACACTCGAATTGCTCGGCGCCGGTCGAATCCTCGCAGACAAAATGGGGCAACCTTTGTTGTGCCTGGTGATGGGACATGACCTGGGCGACATGCCTCAGCGATTGCTCGATCACGGAGCGGACAGAGTCTATGTTGCCGATCATCCGGAGCTGAAAAACTACCGCACCCTTCCATACCGAAGAGTAGTTTGCGATTTCCTCGAGTCTCTTCCAAGCCAGCCGCACACCTGCCTCCTGGGCTCGACCACAACCGGTCGAGATCTGGCACCTCGTATCGCCGCGCACTTCGACACAGGTCTGACGGCGGACACTACGGAGCTGGATATCGGTCCGTACGAGCATACAAGCAAGGTTGACCCATCGAAGATTGGCTTATATCCAAACTGCCTGTACGCCATTCGTCCGAGTTTCGGCGAATCTTTGAAAGCGAGAATTCTCGGTCCGTGGAAAAACCCGCAGATGGCGACCACTAGACCTGGTGTCATGGTGCCACTGCCGCGCGAGTCGCGCAAAGGCGAAATCATCAACATCCCGGTCAATTTGCAAGAAACCGACCACCGTCTCACCGTCAAAGAAATAGTGCGCGAAGTGGCTAAGGGAGTAAATCTTACCGAAGCCGATGTGATCGTAGCCGGTGGTTATGGTTTGGGAACACAAAACGGTTTCAACATGCTCCAAGAGCTGGCCGGTTGCTTTGAAAACTCGGCGGTTGGTGCATCGCGCAAAGTCGTCGACCTTGGTTGGATTCCTTATCAAAACCAGGTAGGACAAACCGGAAAAACGGTCCGTCCCAAACTCTACATTGCATGCGGCATTTCGGGCGCGATTCAACACCGGGTTGGAATGTCGAAGTCCAGTTTGATCATCGCCATCAATAAGGATCCGGATGCGCCGATTTTCAAGTTTGCTCACCACGGAATCGTTGGTGATTGCTATCAGATCATTCCCGAAATGATCAAACAGTTTAAACAAGCACAATCAACCTCGGGGGTTAAGGAAGTTGTCGGAACGCATTGAGTACGATTTGTTGCTGGTTGGTGGAAGCCCATCAAACCTGGCTCTCGCCTACCATTTCTTGCAAATGGCCAAAGACAGTGGCCGCGATTTCACGATGGCTATCCTCGAGAAAGGCAAGGAATTCGGCGCGCACATCATGAGTGGTGCGGTTTCAAATCCACATGTGCTCAAGAAAATCTGGCCGAATTACGAAGAGCTTGGTTTCCCAGTGGAAGCCGTTTGCAATGACAGCCAGATGTCGGTTCTCGGCCTCAGCAAGAAGTGGGATATTCCCTCGAAGTTCTATCCGAAGTCATTCGACAAACGCGGTTATTTAGTATTGACCTTGTCGCACGTCACCAACTGGATGGCGCACCAGGTTCAAGAGAAAGCGAAAGAAGTTCCAAACGTAACCATCGACTTGTTCACCGGCTTCTCCGCTCATAAAGTGGCGTTTGAAAACGGCCGCGTCGTCGGCGTCGCCGTGACGGAAAACGCTCAATCGGAAGAAGACTACGTTTACTCAAAGTTCACCGCATTCGGTGACAAAGGTTTCATCTCCCGTGACGTGATCGACGAGTATAAACTGCGCGACAATCCGCAGCTCTGGTCGGTGGGCGTCAAAGAAGTCTGGGAATGCAAAGAAGACTATTCCGGCAAGGTGTGGCATACGCTCGGCTGGCCTCTTCTCGACGGCACCTTTGGTGGTGGCTTCGTCTACGGGATGAAGAACAACAAACTGACAATCGGTATGGTTATCAGTTTGAACAGCAAAGACCCGAACATGAATCCGCAGGAGAAGCTTCAAGAGTATAAGAAGCATCCCTGGATTCAGGAGATGATCAAAGAAGGCAAGCTCGTTAAATACGGCGCAGCTCTTCTTCCGGAAGGCGGCTATTACAGCTTGCCCAAGAAGTTCGCGGTACCTGGCGCGCTTCTGCTCGGCGACGCGCTCGGCGTCCTCGACGTGAAAAACCTTGCCGGTATCGACAGAGCTCTCGAGTGCGGATACACCGCCGCCGAAGTGCTGTTCGACGCGCTCATGAAGGACGACACGTCCGAAGCAGCGCTGGCACCATATCAAAAACGACTCGAAGATAGCTTCGTAATTAAGGAACTCTATCGCAACCGTTATTTCCGTCATGCCTTCATAGAGAATCCCAAACTTCTCGAAGAATATCTGCCGGATGTGGTTAAGAGTGTTGATAAGACCAATGCCTGGATTGGCGGTCTGAAGATATTCTTCAAGCATCCTTTTGGTGCCACCAAAGACGGTGTACGTTCACTCGGCTTAATCGAAGGTAAATTCGACATAGGTCCTATCACTTACGAGCACGATTACAAAGGCATCATTCCGACCTTTACTCCTCCGAAATACGATGAGCCTCCTTACGAGAAGTCTACAATCTACTCAAGACCGGACGCTGTGTTTTACGCCTCGACCAAGTATCACGAAGGCAACAAACATATCGATGAATTCAACGCGAACGTCTGCGTAAAGTGCATCTCCAAGTATGATGGACTCGGCAAAGACACGCCTTGCGTGGCAGATTGCACCGCTGAAGTTCACCGCATCGACATCATCGAAGATGTGCGCAAACACGGGATGTCACTGGAAAACTGCGTACACTGCCGCACATGCGAAATCGTATGTCCGGAAGTCAACCTGCGCGTAAAACCAACGGAACAGGGTAGCGGACCTGACTTCATCGGTCTTTAATCCGTGACTCGAAGTCGGCGGCGCAGAGCGATCACGACTCCCAAAATAATACCGGGCACCTCGCCTGGAACACTGGTTGCCAATCCGAAGCGGGGGCAACCAGTTGTTAGTTTAATCGCCTACAGCGAAAGTAAAGTCACTGAAGAAGCCAGCATCGAATTGGAAAATATCAAGCCGTTCTTGAAAAAGAACAATGTGGTCTGGGTTAACGTTGATGGTTTGGGCGATGCGGAGACGATTCGTGAGATAGGCGAGATGTTCGGCATCCACCAACTAGCTTTAGAAGACGTGATGACCGGGCATCAGCGCGCGAAGCTCGAGCAGTACGGGGACAATTACTTCTTGATCGCGCATATGCTCGAACTGCGAGAGTTTTTATTAACCGAGCAAATTTGTACTTACATCGGTCATGGTTTCATCGTCACATTCCAGGACGGACCGATCGACTGTTTTGAAAAGGTGAGAGAGCGCATCCGCAAAAAGGCTGGACGGATTCGGTCTTCCGGTGCGGACTATCTAGCTTACGCGCTTTTAGACTCGATAATCGATTGCTATTTTCCCGTCCTGGAAAAATACGGAGAGCGCTTAGAAGATATCGAAGACGAGATAATCGAACGTTGCGATCGTTCCACAATTTCCAAAGTCCACGAGGTAAAGCGAGATCTGCTCACGATGCGGCGCGCCATCTGGCCTCTGCGCGAAGCTATCAGCAGCTTGCTGCGCGACCCGTCTGATTTGTTCGCTCCGGAAACTCTAATATTTATGCGCGACTGCGCGGACCACACCGTTCAGATAAGCGATTTCATCGAGACATTCCGAGAACTGGGCGCCGACTTGATGGATGTTTACTTGTCAAACGTGAGCAACCGTCTGGGCGAAAATATGAAATTACTTACTATCATTACAACCATCTGTGCGCCACCAACTGTAGTGGCAGCGATTTATGGCATGAACTTCAATCCGGATGTTTCAAAATGGAATATGCCCGAGCTCAACTGGGAGTTCGGTTATCCATTCGCATTGTGTCTCATGGTCGCCCTCACCATCCTGACAAGCTTTATTCTTTGGTCACAGGGGTGGAGAGTGAACTCGGAAAACGTCCGGCGCCCGCCGCATTGACTTCTGAAAGAAAACTCGAATGACACTGGTACGCGAACAGGCTAAACTTGTGTCGGAAACCAATTTCAGGCTCGCAAAATCCCATTGAAATCGTGCGAAAAAAGATTATGCGATAGGCAGTTACATCGGATTGTCCTGGCTGCATTCCTTACCGCATCCCAGTTTCTTCTCTCCGCCTCAGAAGCAAAAGCCGCGGAACATGCCTTCCAGTGGTGGCAGCCGGTGTACACGGATTTCCCTATTTTAAAAACCAAGTTTCGCGGTTACATCGAGTCAAATCCGCGATTGAACGATGGTCTGGAAGGTCTGGACATCTATCTTTTACGCTCCGCCATCGGCTATAAATTCAAGAAAAACATGGAAGGCTATGTTGGATACGCGTACGTCAACGATTATATCCCGACACGAGTTCAGGAGAATCGGGTTTACCAGCAGTTTGGCTACGGACAAGTTTTGTTTAAAAGAATCCAGGTGTTGCATAGAATTCGAACGGAGCAGCGCTTCTTCAACGACCGCGAGGGTTGCGCCAGCAGGCTTCGCTACATGCTGAGGCTGGCGACGCCCATTCCGAATACGCGGTGGTATGTCGTTACATCCGACGAGCTTTTCATAAACACGAACAGCCTGAACGATGGACCGAATGCCGGAATTGATCAGAACAGGCTTTACGGCGCGCTAGGACGACAGGTCAACCGAAAACTGCGCCTGGAAGTCGGCTATCAACTGCAGTATACAAACCGCTCTGAACCAATCATAGATAAAGCTAACCACCAGCTGATGACGCAGGCGTTCATCAGTTTATAACTTGCATACGCGATCAGAGAAACGACGGTCTAACCTTTCGACTTTTTCTTCTTCTTCGAGACAGGCTCGTCATCAGCTTTGAGCGACTCCTTACTTGATTCAGCAGGAGCAGCTCCGACCTTGTTATTCACCTTCTGGAAGTCGATGATGAATTGATTGATCAAATGATCGGCAGTTTCTTTAATTAGAGAGTGACTGCAAACCGCCTGATCGGTGTACGTGATCGTGCGCACAGAAATTTTGGGATCGCGCTCGAGCGAGCACCACTGTGAAAGAGTCAGTTCAACAAGGGCAAAGCGCCCACCTGCACCGAGACACTTCACTTGAAGAACGCCATCGATTGGCTTGGTCACACCCGGCTCCAAATCTTCGATGCGCTTCACGAGGATTGGCAGCTGTTTCAGTCTGTTATCAATTGCCTTATGCAGTTCCAATCCTTCCGGATAACTGCCGGCGACCCCATAAGCCAAGCCTCTAATGCCTTTCAACGACGGAAGGAAGAGTTCTTCGCGCATCGCAGTTCTGTGCGTGCGCATCTCTTCGATGCTCAACGGCTTTTTGTTTTCTTTGGAATCCGTATCTTCGGCGGAGACTGGCAGCGAGGAAATCAAGAGTGCTGACAGCGCAGCTGTGATAGCTAGAATTCCGGAACGGCGCGTTGGCATAACTATTCTCCTTAAACCGAGTTTTGCATAGGATAGCAAATCTTAGCCGCGGCTTCTAACGCGAGAGCATATTTAAGCTGTTCATGAGTTGGCCGAAACCTTCCATATGCGAATTTCCGCCGCCGCCGGCACCGTTCAAATACTGCCTGACCGCAGGATTGTTGGCGTACTGCTGCATGGATTGGGAGTAGTTGCTAGCGCCACCTGTTGCAGCGCCCAGGCTGTTGAGAATGCTTGACAGACCTTCCATGCCACCGCTGCCGCCCGCACCAGCCTGTTGAAGGATCTGAGTCATATTGCCCATGCCGGTGGGCACGGGGCTTGTGTTCATGACCTGACCACGATTGACGTTGCCATACATAATCAGTTTGCGAAGAAATTTACCGGACGCGTCGTAGTCAACAGATGCAGCGAGCACATACATTTGCGATGGAGACTGGCGTGTGAAACGCAGAACGCTCTCGGTATAACCGCTCTCACTGCGACCGCTCGATTGAACCGACGCATTCCGAGTGACTATCTGCTCCTCGACAACATTAGCGGCGAGCTGCCGAATTTCATTCTTGACGACGCGCTGGTCGATTTGATTACCGGAAACGCCTACTTCCATGCTCCCGCTTGTCGAAACCGTTCCAAAGTGCAAAATCACCGGTACTTTCATGTTCGCCATCATCTGCGATACCATGCCGCCCATTCCGCCGGCACCGCCCTGCATCATTTTCTGGTAAGAAAACGATTGGCTCGCAGGAATCATGATGCGTACCTGAGCCGGCTCCAGGTCGATCTTGCCCATCGCATGTTGAAAGGTGAAATTGACATCGCCGGCGGTGCCGGGAGCGAGAATTTCTCTGAGTTTGTTGGACTCGTTGGCATCCTCTTCATACGACAGCGGCGAGACGCTGTACCGCCAGACCCGAATGGTACCGCCCCAGGTGCCGGAAAAATCCATAGGAAACGAAGTGGCAACCGAGCCGCTGAAGCGCGATTCGGAAGTGGACGCCTTGAGCGGCTCGCGACGCGAAACATCGAGTGATGCTTTTTGCATTTGCAGGCTGGGCATCTGAACACTTGCTTCACTGGCGATTTGATCGATTCGACCGTACAAAGTTATAGGCTTCGACTTAGGGGAGACCGATGAACGCTTTGCAGAACCAGCAGGTTTTAGCGAGTCCTCGACAGCCGATTCAGATTGCAACCCGGCACCGGCGCCAGCATTCTGCTCCGGGGCTTCACTTCTCACAGGCGCAACCGGCTTAGCAGCAGGTCCATCCTCGGACGGCCAGCTCATATCTTCAGCCAGGACAGGAGTAACAGCAACGCTCGTCAAGATACACAGCGAAAGCAGCAGCGAGTTGAACCGATTCACGTCGTTTAATCTCATAACCTTCCCGACTCTGTCCTGCCAAAGATTTGCCCATTTCGACCAATGTTCCAACATCAGTTAAGATCTAAACATGGAGTAACCAGGGACGAGACGATGAATAGAAACCCAATGGCGAGAAACCTGCTTTTAGCCTTCCTGCTGCTCCTTTCGGTTTACTGCGCGATATCACCGGTGGTGGCAATGCCGCTTTACGACAAAATGCTTTTCTTCCCGACGAAACAGTTTGAAACTGACTTCGACAGCCTTGGTGGATTCGCAAAGGAGGACTCCACCTTCACCTCCACGAACGGTTCAAAACTGCATGCCTGGTACATCCCAGTTCCCCATTCTCGGGGAACCGTAATAATAAGTCATGGCAACGCCGGGAATATATCGTACCGCGTGCCACTGATGGAGCTCTTTTTGAAACAGAAACTGTCGGTTCTTGCCTATGATTATCAGGGATACGGCAAGAGCGAAGGAACGCCGTCTATCGATCACGTCTGTGAAGATGGACTTGCAGCCTACGATTTCCTGACAAAAGAACGCGGAGTCGAATCAAAGAAAATAATAGTGTACGGAGAATCACTTGGCGGTGGCGTCGCGTCATACATCGCCGCAAATCGCAAAGTTGAAGCAATCATTCTTCAATCTGCGTTTTCATCCTTGCCCCATATCGCTCGGTTGAAGATGCCGCTGATGCGATTTTATCCGAACTTTTTCTTCCCTAAGAATTGCATGGACAGCGCATCGTTGCTGTCGGTCGAGCACGCTCCGCTCCTCATCGTTCATGGCGATAAGGACACAATCATTCCTGTATCGGAAGCGCACAAGCTGTTTGATGCAGCGGTGGAGCCTAAAAAATTGGTCACGCTTGAAAACGCCAATCACAATGACATGTACGGATCTCAATACGAAGCCAGCTTGAGCAGCGCAATAGTGGACTTTCTCCAAACCATTGCCGCATTCAAAGTGAACTGAACGACATTGCTCTAGTTCAACAGATACTTCTCGACGAACTCCACTGTCGTGTAGAACAGATAGTCTCTGTTCTTTTTCTTTCGAAAACCGTGCCCTTCGTCTTCCGCCATGAGAAACCAAACGGGCGTCCCGGTTTTCTTCAACGCGTCGTACATTTGCTCGGCTTCGCTGGCGGGGACGCGCGGATCGTTTTTCCCCTGCACTATATACAGTGGCTTTTTGATTTCCGCCGCTTTGCCCAGAGGTGCGGTCCGCTCCAGAAATTTGCGCATCTCCGGATCGCGCTCGTCACCATATTCGACCCGGCGCAAGTCACGGCGATAGGCTTCGGTGTGCTCTAGAAAAGTGACAATGTTGGAAAAACCAACCAGATCAAGCGAGCATCGTATTTTGTCGGAGTAGAGAACGGAGACGGCAAGCGTCATATGACCGCCATAGGATCCACCCATAACCATTATCCGGTCTCCATCCAGATTCGGCTGGGTTTTAATCCAGTTCAACAGCGCCTCTATATCCTTGTAAGTGTCCTCGCGTTTAAATCCGTTATCGAGCAGACTGAAAGTTTTACCGTATCCGGTGGAGCCTCTTACGTTGGGACAAATCTGCACCACGCCAAGTTCATTCATCCAGAAATTTCCGCGATCGAGAAACCAGGGGCGAAATTGCGACTCCGGTCCGCCGTGGATATTGATTATCACGGGACGTTTGCCGGGAAATTTCTTCGCGTCCGGCTTGTACATGAACGCTGAAATTTCACGATCATCAAACGACTTCCATTTGATCAATTCCGGATCTGCAAAATTGTCCGTGTTGAGAAAACCGGTTTCGCTGTAGGTCCAACGCTCGACCTTACCGGTCTCCGTGTCCAGTGAATGAACATCAGAAGGAGAGCGAGACGTTTCAAGGTTAAAACCTAAATCGCGACTGTTTTTATGCCACCTCAGTCCAGTTACCTGTCCAACTGGAAGTGTGGGAACGGACAACTCCTTATTGTCGGTAGTCGACATCAAATGCAGGACCCCAAGCCCTTCTTCGTTGACAGACATGGCAATCTTTTTGCCGTCATCAGATAAAGCGAACTCATCGACATCCCACTTAATGTGATCGGTGAGATAAGTATACTTTTTGGTTTCCAAATCGATGTATGCAAGGCGCAAAAATTCTGAATCTTTGTCAGTCGTTACGTAGACGCCTTTTCCATCCTTACTGAAGCGCGCACCATTGTATGAAATTTTTGTTTTGGCTTCACGGTCAGTCAGCGCAACTTTCGTCCCTTTCTCGACATCGACCAACCAGATGTATCCCTCGTTAACTGAAAGTTGTTCGAGCAAGAGCATTTGTTTGTCGTCCGGCGACCAATCTTGAGGGTCCCAGCCGCCACCTTGCAGCTGAACCACGAGTTTGTTCGAGGCTGGTTCTTTCGGATTCATTACCCAAACATCAACGTCCGCACCGTTACGACGAGTGGAACCGTAGGCGTAGCGGTCTCCCTTCGTAGACCAAACGCCACCAGTGTTGCGTGACTTGCCGTCCGTGAGCAGCACCACATCTTTGGTTTCAACGTCATAGGAATACTTCTGGAAAAACTCATCGCCGCCTTTATCTTTATCAAATACAAAATACTTGCCTTCGGTCGGCTGAAAGGAGCCACCATTGGCGGTGTCTTTGAAAAATGTCAACTGCTTCCGCTCACCGCCAGGCATAGCAAGGTGGTGAACTTGAACTACGTCCGCAAAGCGGGTCTCAATCAGCATTTCGCGCTTGCTCGGGTGCCAGCTTCCGATATGAGCATTGCGAAACTCAGTGTATTTTTCGACTTTGTCGATCAGACTTAGCGGTGGGCTCGGTACATCACGCACGACGAGATTATCACCAGGCGGTAGAACCGCGGATGAAGAGGTGGCAAACGCTGTTGCCAACACCATAATAAGTTTATGCATCACATCACTCCACGAGATGGCTTCCCAGAAGACTGAACATATTAGCAGCCTTGAAGAAGGGAATTCATGACGGTGGCTATTCTGGTTTTCGAACGCCACGAAGGATGATATTGACCCAGTCGTCGATTTTGTTGACCAGCGGTCGGTTTTCATCCCCTGCAATCCAGGTGACTTGCGCATGTTGAGACAGACCGGAAATTAATGCACCCAGATCGCGGGCATCGTAACCGCTGTCGATTTCGCCCTTCTCTTGAGCGGCCCTTATGATCTTGGAGATGATGTTGGGTAGTGATGACGGGTCGCTTTCATAGCTGCAATCAATCTGGTCCCTCATCTGACTGAACCAGGCAAGGAAAAAGTGCCTGGAGAGATCCTTATATAGTTGGGTTTCACGTGCCAGCGTTTTCAAAGAATCGACAAGTACATCAACAGGCGACTCTCCTTTCTCGAGTCTCATATCGACCGTTTCGCTGAGGCGTTTCAAATAACCTATAGAAAGCCCCAGCAGCACCTCATCCTTCGACTTGAAGTGGTAATAAAGCGTCCCTTTCGCCACGTTGGCTGCATCGGCTATATCGTCGACAGATGTGGCGTCATAACCTTTTTTCATAAATAGGATGCCAGCAGCCGCTAAGATGTCCTGCCTGGTGGCTTCTCGCTTCTCTTCCCTTCTTCCCACACGTCCCCCTGTTCCTTGACAAAACCGACCAATGTATGATTTTATACTAGTATACAAATTTAGACTACAGTCGGTTTTAATAAACCAGAGCTTAAGGCTGAATTTGTTGCTCTAGCCGGGACAAAGTTAGTATCTAGAAGGTGGTTTTGACAATGAAACCAGCACAGAAGCCCAGACACGGTCTGGGTTCAGACTACCGTTTGAATTCGCAATGCTGCAAGGTCGCCACCGCAGTAGACCAGGCCAAACCTGTGCTCTATATGTTGATAAGCACAGCGATGCTGATCATCCTAGTCTATATGTTCTCGTTGAGTTTCGGGCCGGAAGCATGGTCAAAGCAGAGAGATTTGACCCGACATCATGTTTCGCACCAGGTCCATCAAACCGCGCATCTCATGCGTATTTAATTTGAGCGTCCTGGTTATTTCTTTCGCTTCCAAAGTTTATTCGGATTCTTTTTCTTCTTAATAGGTAAAGTCGGATCAGAAGGAGGACTTGTTCCCGGAGTGACCGTCGGCGGAGCCGTGCTAGTGGTGTTTAGTGCTTTTGCGACGCAGGCAGCAGCGTCAGGCAGTCCATATCCGTAAAACTTGTTCCATCCCGACGAACTGTTCGTAGTGTTTTGCTTGAGAATATTTTCGACCTGGGTATTGGTCAAAGTCGGCTTCGCGCCCCAGGTTAGAGCGGCGACTCCGCAAGCCAGCGGAGAGGAGAATGAAGTGCCCGCAACAGAAAGAACAGTGCTGGTGTTTTTAGAACAGTAGATATTCTGTCCGGGAGCGGTGAACCAGACGCAGTTTCCCCAATTCGAAAAATATGCCAACTCGTTAGTCTCGTCGATAGCAGACACAACTATCAAGTACGGCACCAGTGGGTTCGAGTCGAACAAAGCCTCATTACCAGCGGCGTTGAACGTCAGTCCGCCTTTAACGTCATGGAAATATTGAAGATATTCATGAAGCACCGGATTATCCGAAGCGTTAGCAATCGAATACGGCGGAGTGCCATTCACGCTTAAATTGATCAGCCTGGCGGTGGTGCTCGTGTTGCAGTAATCAAAGGCATCCAGGATTGCGACATTGGAAAACGTTCCATCCGGTCGCCCTGCGCGCACAGGAATAATGTTGGATAAACGAGCCGGACCAGCGGTTCCACTGTAGTTGCCGGCCAACGCAGCCGCGGTGGTCGACACCATAGTGCCATGACCGTTCACATCGGTCTGCGTGGTTGTGTGGTTCACCGCGTCGTATGGCGAAACCAGCTTGCCCGTCAAATCAAAGTTACTCGATGTCACGCCTGTATCAATGACAGCAATCGACGCGTTCGCGTTACCATAGGACAGATCCCAGGCAGGTGAGACATTGAGCGCAGTCAGCGCCCATTGCTGAGGATAATACTGATCGTTTGGTGCGGCGTTCGTATGCGCCAGGTAGTCACGCTGCACAGACCGCATATTCTCATCTTTCATGAGCGAGCGTTCGGCTTTGACGAAAGTCTGAGCATCAGGGAAAGTGACCACCCAAACAGTCATCGAGCCTCGACCGATTGTTCTTGTGATCGTCCCACTCACCTCACGCACAGCTTGCACGGCATCATCATCAGTGGACTTGAACGGCATCACCAACAAAGTGTTTTGAGTCCAGGAGACTGGTGCAATTCGCTTTTTCAACGGTTTGCGGTTCTTCGCGGTCGGCAATTTCAATGCCGGTCTTTCTGATTGTGAAATCACAGGTTGAGAGTTGGCAGCAATCGCTGCGGTCAGACCGAGAGCCAGACCGCAAGCAAACGTGATCCATCTAAGTTTTCTGGGTTTCATAGCATCCTGGAGAGAGTGAGAGTGCGCCTCCGATGCCAGGGTTCGGATGATCAATTTTATACCCGTTTTGGCCCAGCTTTCATCTATTCACCCGGGTGATCGGCTTGCAGCTGCCAGCGCGGCTTTCCCGCAACCTTCAGGTGCTTACTCCAGGCATCGTCTTTTGAGACCGAGTTGCCGTGTAGGTATACTCGCGTGGACACGATGGTGGCGGCATGGTAACCTTTTGTGCATTCTCGACAGGTTGCCGCCTGATTAGCGTCTTGAGGAACCATATCAATGCCGCAACACGAGCGTCGTTTTATCAAGGAAAACAGAACCAGTTTTTTTACAACAGTTCTGTTGGCGATGAGCTTGAATTTGATGTCTTCGCCGCAGGCAGTGGCGAAGGGAGAGTTCAGAGAATTCAAATCCAACAACCCGGGCATCGACAACCGCTCGCTGCGCGAGATGTTCAGACAGCTAATACCGAGCACTCGCGCACAGCTGAACCTGACTGAATCAGGTCGAGCATCAAATAATTCCAGGTTAAGCGGCAGTTTAGTAATTCCGAACATCCAGCCTCAAAGAGAATCTAAACGGCTCAACGCTGATTTGCATCGGCAGACAATGCAACTTCAGAGCAACGGCAAACTTGCGAACACCAGACTGGGAGTGGATTTGAATCTGGATTCGGTCGACCGCAACATCGTGCTCGGGGAAAAGCTGTTCGGGCATACGACTTCGGTAACTATCGATAAAGGTGGCGAAACAACCGTGTTTACAGCCGGCTCACAAGTGACTGCTGCGGAGTACGTTGCTGTTAAGCAAGTGCTGATGGCAGGCACACAGTCTGTTTCGCTTGACGGAAGTGGACGAGCTGTGGGAGGCAGCGTCGACCTCGGTGAGATAACTGCTAGAAATGACAGAATGCGAGCCGATGATTTAAAGGTACCGATAAACGTCACCGCATATGGTGACTTTGCGAAAAATCCCACGTTTCAAGTCATCGGAAATCTAGTCAACGCCGGAGTGATTTACGCACAAACAGCGAGGAGAGGTGATTCTCGCGGCACGATCCAGGCTGACAGCCTCACCAATCAGTCCTCGGGTGTTATAACTTCCATCTCTCCAGGCAGCGACTCTGTAGTGGATTTGACGCTTGAAACCCGAACATCGATTTTGAACTCGGGCACAATTGCCAGCTCTGGTTCTCTGACTCTGACTGCTGGAAGTGAAGTTAGGAACGACACCGATGGTACGGTATCAGCGCAGAAGAATATCGTCATAACCGCTCCGTCAATAGTTAATAACAATTCCATTCAATCAGCATCCGGCAGCGTGACGCTGGACGCCCCGGCCGAGCTTCTGGTTGATAATCGCTTTGGCTCAATTAGGGCTTCGACCGGCTCCATCAATGTACGCAGTTCGTCGTTTAAAAACGACTCCGGCACTATTGTTTTCGGCGGCGATCTGATCAGTGAAAACGTCAACGTCAACACCGGTCGAGGAACAGCCGACATCACAGTCCGCAAGCTCACCGGAAGGCTGAATCAGAAAGGCTTTGCTTCTCATGTGTCTGCGGAAACCGACGTATTATCTTTGGGCGACATTAGCCTTGCCGGAGACCCTACTTATAAGAACTCGACAGGCGACATAATCATCACGGGTAGTATCACCGTGGCAGAAGCGTTGACTCTAATTGCCAGCGGTGACATCACCAACTCTGTACCGGCAACTATTACGACTGGCAGCAGCGCCGGTGGATTCGACATCACCCTCATCGCCGGCGCTAATATCACCTCCGGCTCACCGGACACGACGACGATCGGACCAATCCCCCCGACTTTGCCTGGCTCTACTGCCACTACCATCAGTGGCACAGCCTCGGGCACAGGCGGGAATATTCTTCTTGGCACCTCAGAGTTTTTGCCAGTGACTATCAACGCCAGAGCGACATCAGGCAACAATGTCAACGGCGGCAACGTGCTTATTGCCGCGTTTAACAGCGGCTCGAACAAAGGCATAATCGATATGCCATTTAGCCAGTTGAACACTGGCGGTCGAGGGTCGGGCAACAATGGCAATGTCACGCTGATTGCCGGAGGCGCGCCGTCCGGTTTTACGATTGAAACAGGTGGAATTGATACCACCGGCGGCAGTGGCAGCGGCGGGGACATAGATATATTCAGCTTCACGCCACAAGCGTCAGCAGGAAATGTAACTTACGATCAATTCGGCGCACGAACTTCAGCCTCGCAAATCGTGGCGAGCACTACGTCTCAGTTTTCTCCTCATATTTTCTTAAACGGAGATCTAAACGCGTCAGGAAACGTCAATATTTCGAGCGGCGCGGACGGCAACGTAACTATCGGAGATTTCAACATCACCTGCCGGGGCAACAACAGCGTCGTCAATTTGACCGCAAGTGGGCTCGGGAACATTTCAGGGAGTGACTTCACAACTATTTCGTGCGACACACTGAACTTGCTCGTAGATACAGGGGACATCGGCGACATCGCGACAAACACACCAATTTTCACTGACGCGACAACTATAACCGCTAATGGTGACACTAGTTCCACAGACGTACTCTTGCAGACCTTCAACCCGGGGTTGAACACCTTCTCCGGAAGCGCCTTTTCAATGAACGTGGCAACTCAAGGACCGCTAATCGCAAATCCTGACAACGGTCCAATCGTCGCTCAAACATTGCTCATTGGCTCATTCAGCGGCAGCGCCGGACTGAATGCCCAACATCCACTGGAGGTGGATGCGACATTTTTGTTTGTCGCAGGCTTGGGTGGCGATGTATACGTCCACAATAACAATACCGGTCAAACCAACCTGACCGGTGGACAAGCGTTGCAGGCGTCAGGCACTTTCATGGTCACCAGTGACGGTACCATCGGACTGGCAAGCGGTGACTCCATTCGAGCGAAGAATGTAATTCTGCAGCCTGCATCTGAGTTCCTGAACCTGGTTGGAACGATAAACGGCACTCAGAGTGTCTCGTTGGTATCGGATATGTCTATCGATCCGGCAAATATAGGAGCGACGATAAACACGCCGCTGTTAAATTTGACGTCGTTAAACGGCGACGTTGGAATTAGCCCGACCACACGTTTTCAGGCAAGCACCGGGGTTGGTGCCGTCGCCGCGTACGCGCCCAATGGCAGCGTCTATTTGCAGGGCGCGGCGAGCAGCAAGGCCGGCATTGCAGGCGGTTTGGCAAATGGGTCATTCGATTATGCAGGTACGGGTTCCACGACGATTTCAGGCAATGTTGAAACAGCTACTGGAGATATAAAAGTAATCATCAACGGTCCTGGGACTCTGGCAGTCAACACAAACGCCGTCTTGAATTCCGCCCAGAACCTCACCTTGCTGATCACGGATCTCGCAGGTTCTACCAAGCAAAAAATCACTTTGGGTAAAAATGCGGCTCTGCAAACGCAGGGAGGCGAAATTGTCGTCTCCGTCGGTGGGCTTGTAGCACCGGTTTCCGGCACCCCGCCGACAAAGGGAGTCGGTTATACAGAAGTCAACGGCGGTCAGATTTTCTGGGGAAATTTCGGCGTGAGCGGAAAGGGAGTGAATTCGGTAATCGCCAACGGCAATGATGTGATTTTCTCTAATACGCTCAAGTCAAACGCGATTACCTTGTCGGGCGGAGTCGCAATTGTCACCAGTCCCTAAGAGCCAGTCTCATAAGACTAGATTGACTTGCCGCTGGCCCTTATTTTGCTCATCCAGCCCTCGACATTTTCAAAATTCTTTCCATAATCAAAAAGCGCATCAGGCTGTCTCGGTTTACTTGTACATTTGAGTATCCAACGGTTTTCGGCAATCGGATTAATCTCCACTTCCATCTCTTCGCCTGTAGAACGCCAACTCGTGCCCATAACCGCGCGAGTGATCATTTGTTCAGCGTCATCAGAAACAGCCTTGACGTAAGAGATGCTTAGAAGTGCGTCCCGGCAAACTGCAAGCACTTCCTTCGACGTCCCTTCCATTTTGATTTCGCGCACTTGCTCGAGTTCGAACACATCTTTATAAACGCCTTTAGCAAGAAACATTCGCGCAAACAGATCCAGCAGAATGAAGACAACGCAGGAAACCACGCCAAAAATCAAACCAATGGTCAGTCCGCCTTTCCACGCGTAGTTAAACGCCTGGGGATCGTTGCTTGTCGTAATGATGATGATCATCACGAGAAGCGCGACACCGCCTCCGAGCCCGAGGGTACTAACCGTCAGTGCTCTACAAATTCTATTGAGATAAGACGCTATATTTTGTCTCGTCGCCGTATCGCCCACGTTTTATACCTGGAGAAACTAGCTAGCGGTCTCAGATTCCGTGGGCTCAGATACTTCGTTGTCTGTTCTAACGTACCAGCGCACAAAGCGATACAGCATGTAGAGCGGCGGCATAGACACCAGAAGACAGATTATCTTATCCAGGTAACGCATAAAATTCAGGTTCACGATTCATCATCCTCATCGAGCGCACAAGACTCATCATCATCGTCATCATCGGCTGACAGCTTCACACCTTCAGCCTTAATATCTTCGACATCGACAGACTCGACTTCGAGTTCGTCGACTTGCAGTTCGACGGTCATCTTATCGTCATCCGATGCTTTCAGATCATTGGCAACGGCTTCTTCCATCTCTTCGTCGAACTCGGTCTTCCTTGCAAATTCGTCAACATCGCTTTCTGAATCAGGCGCACTGAAGTCGAGAACGTAGCCATCATCGTCAACTTCTTCAGCATTCGCTGCAGCGAACGCCGCGGCAAGACTGGCTTGTTTTGCGCGTTGCCTCTCCAATCTTGCCTGATCTTTTTCTTGTTGGGAACGCTTCGGAAACAGTCTTTTGCGACACTTCGTGCAAAAACAGTAACTGCCTTCCGACAAATGTCCGAAGTCGCCAAGTTTGAATCCGACCGGAAGGTACGCTTTAGTAGCGACAAGTCGCCTGTCCAGACCTTTCAATCGGCGCTGAAAAATCCTGACATACTCATGCCGACAGTTGCTTTCTGCAGTCATATTACCGGTTTCCATTCCATCGATAGTCTAGCACTAAGAGCTAGCGTTTGGTGACCGGAAACTCTTTCAGCAGTTTCCCTTTCCAGAGCAGCACAACAGCAAGCTGGTGGTCGTATTTGACGGTTTGAGGACAAGAAAAGTAGAGCCATCTCTCGCCGTCAGGTTCAAACGGAGGCGACGAAGGACTGGCAACAGGCAAAACCACTGAGCCGTTGCGTTTTCGCATAGTGTTGTCGAAGAAAACCGCACTCAGCGTGAGGTCCGTGATAGGAGCACCCGTGATATTTCGGATCTTGATTTTGCCTTCTGGAGTCAAACTATCCTTTGCAAGCCAGTTACGAGAGAACACAATGCTGATGGGAGGCTTATTCGGATCCCAGTTTCCTGTTTTATTAGCGTCCTCGAGCTTCTCCTCTACCGCCGGGTCCTCGCCTCTAAGCGCCACCAGTTGCTCTGAAACTCGGGCAGCGTGCCCCTTAACCGAGATAGCCTCTTGATTCTTCTTCTGCGACGCAAGCTGGTCGCTCCAGGCGAGCAACGTGCTCTTCAGCTTTTCAAGCAAAGGTACTGACTGTCGCAGAGTGCTGGCTTCCTCCAGCGCCCTGACTGCGCCGGCATAATTAGCAATCTTTATATTCACATCCGCCAGCAACTCATAGTCCTCGACGCTGCGCTCTTTATCAGTTAACTCACTGAGGGCGACTTGAGCTTTTTCGTAATCCATTTTCTCAAGCAGCAATTCGATCAAACGGTGGCGCACTTCCAGATTGTTAGGGTCCTGACTGCTTACGAACTCGTAGTTTTCAATGGCTTTTCCGGACTGTCCCGTGCGCGCATAAATTGCGGCCAGCAAAATTCTCGTGGTCGGTTCATCACAAACAGACAAGCTTTGCTCTAGAAGTCGAATAGCCTCTTTGTCGTTCTTTTCCTGGGTTTCAGCAATCGCAGCAAGTTTGCGATAGCAATCACTCAGACGCAGAGGAACTGTTTGAGTGATCGTTGAATCAAGATCTTTCGCCAGTTTATCGGCTTGCTGCAAGTGATAAACAGCATCGTTCAGATTGTCGGCGGCAATTTCCTGCTCTGCCCAAGCCATATACAGCTTGGCTCGTCCGACGTCGAAACTCTTGCCGCTGTGACGTTTCATCACAGACTGATAGAGTTTTTCAGCTTCCTCGTAGTCCCCTCGGCGCTGGTAGTATTCTGCAAACGCCTGGATCACCGGAGAAAGTTCTTCTGCTGAAAGCTTGAGTCTCAGCGCCGTATCGAGCGATGTCCGCCCTTCCGCATAACGCTCGCACGCCAGGTAACCTTGCGCCAACCAGGGGTAAACATTGGAGTTATCCGGGTCTTCATGCGTCAATCGCTCTAACACGGGAATTGCGGCGGCGGCTCGCCCCTGCTTGATCATCTTGACCGCGTTGGTAAACTCGGTCTCTCGCGGTCGAGTGTATTCATAGGTTAGAAACGAGGCGAGAGCCACCACGACTATTAGAATAATCGTACGCCACAGCTTGCCACCACCCTTGGTGGCTGGCTCGGTGGATTCGGTTGGCGTTGCTTGAGTCGACAATTCTCAATACCGTAGAGCACTTACCCTACAGCTATAATATCCTTTTGTTATGAACGATGAGATCAACCTGACATCTACTGCAAATTTGGTCAGCTTCGAAGCCCATTCCGGCAATCGAAACTGGACGGTGAAAGCACGCACCTGGGGCGACCCGGAAGACTCTCACGCCTGCGCGTTGCTCGTGCACGGTTTGGGCGCTCACAGTGGCTGGTTTGAAGCCTTCGCACGAAGATTATCGGCAAAAGGAATCTTCGCGATGTCATACGATCAAATTGGCTTTGGCTTGAGAAAGGATGAGCTGTTCCACTCCAAAGATGAATGGCTGGATGACCTCATCGCCAGTTGGGAAGAGCTTAAGTCAATCGCGGGCGGTACAAAGAAGCCGCTATATCTAGTTGGAAACAGCATGGGTGCAGTTGTCGCCTATTCATGCGTCGAGAGCGTCAAACCGGACGCCATGATTCTCTTCTCGCCCGGATTCGACGGGCACCCGGTGACGTTCAATATCGGATATAAACTGAAGGCGCTTGCCGCGGCAATCTTCGCACCGGACAGCGATGTTATTTTGCCGTACTCGGTCGACGATATTACGCCATCGCAGACAGTGAGAGACTTTCTAACTGCCGACCCGCAAAGACGCTTCGCTATTAGTGCTCGAATGGGGCTTGAACTCTTGAAGTTGACCTTAGCCACTAAAGGCGGCAACAAAATCGCTCATTGCCCAGTGCTGATGGCAACAGCAGGAATAGAAAAGATTGTCGACAATAAAGTCAGCGAAAAATTATTCAACGAGCTATCCGCGCCGGTCAAGAAGAGATTGAAATATGCCGACTCGATGCACGACTTGATGTTTGACCCGAATTTAGACGAGATCGTCAATGAAGTTTGCGACTGGCTCGTAAGCGTGACAGGGTCACCGACAACCGAAATTTCAACCTCAAAATAATGTAATAAAAGCACTCGAAGAGTCGCAAGGTAGAGAGGCTCTGCCATGCAGGAGACAGTTGCGAGAAACTCCCGTCTTCCTGATCTAGCCGTAATTTGTTGCCACATGGAAACTACTATAATTTGGACGCTCAGTCTTGTAGCAGATCGGCAAGACTGTGATTCTGTGGCGCTGGCAGTCATTCGTTTCTTTCCAAATGTTAACGGAAAGCAGAGAGAATGGGAACTTTTGAGCTTCCAGCGCAACATAAGGATCGCCGCTCCGCGCTATGAATAGGGAATCGAGCGACAAGGCGACTGATCGAAATGACCTGAACCGTGCAGGGCAGCAATTCATCAAGAAGGGCCAAGACAGTGCAAAATAACCCTCAAAACTTATCGACAATCTTCTTCAACCGAGTCGACGAGATGCGCGAATTTCCCGCGCTCCAGTTCAAAATAGGCAAAAATCCCTACCAGTCGATGAGCTGGACCGAACTCGGAAAAGTGGTCAGAGAAACCGCTTGTGGACTGGCTCATCTAGGATTGACTCCCAAGAGTAAAGTTGGAATCTTCTCGCAGACGGCTCACCTCTGGATAATTTCAGACTTTGCAGCCATCGCCAATGGTGCCGTGTCCGTTCCAATTTACCCGACCAGCTCGACATCGGATATCGAGTACATTTTGAACAACTCGAAGGCATCCTTTGTCTTTGTTCAAAACGAAAAACTTCTGGCAAAAGTGCTGGGTATCAAAGAAAAATTGCCCACGGTGAAATCGTTTATCGTCATGTATCCGGGCGCCGACAAGCGAGTCACGATCGAGGGTCTGGTCGAAGAACATAAGCTTCCGAACGGATCTGTTTTAACCTTTGAACAAGTGCGCGAACTTGGCGCACAGAATGTGCAGAAGCTGGGTGGTTTAATCGAACAGCGTTCAAGAGCCACGAAGCTGGAGGATCTGGCGACAATTATCTACACATCAGGAACGACCGGCACTCCCAAAGGTGTGCCGTTGACGCACTCCAATATCCTCGCCGTGTGCCATGACATGACGCACGTGTTGCCAATCTCCAGAGACGAAGTCTATCTCTCCTACCTACCGCTCTCGCACGTCTTCGAGCGCATATGCGGTGAGTTCTACTGGATGCATAGCGGCGGCACATGCGCTTTCGCAGAGGGTATCGAACATTTAGGCAAGAATATGGCGGAATTAAAACCGTCCATGCTTCTTGTGGTTCCACGAGTTCTCGACAAAATCTATTCGAAGGTCAAGAGCGGCATTGATGGCGCTTCCGGACGTAGAAAGAAATTGATCGATTGGTCGCTCGAAGTGGCAAAAGAAGTGCGCAGAGAGCATGCCAAAGGCAAGAAGCTGAGACTGGGCTTGCAGGTGAAATACCTGGTCGCGGAAAAACTCGTGCTCAAGAAATTGCGCGAACGCATCGGACCAAATCTCAGATTGATCGTGAGCGGTGGAGCTCCGGCGACGCCGGAAACACTGGAATTCTTCGGAGCAGTGGGTATAACTACGCTCGAGGGATACGGGCTGACAGAGACATCTGCCCCTCTAGCCGTCAATCTCTGGCCAAAGAACAAGCTTGGAACCGTAGGTCCGACATTGCCCTCGGTAGAAGCACGCGTCAGCGAAGAAGGCGAGTTGATGGTGCGCGGTGGTAGCATATTTAGTGGCTACTACAATAATCCGGAAGCAACCAAAGAAGCCTTTGATCAGGGTTGGTTCAAAACAGGCGACATTGTAGCCATCGACCAGGAAGGCTATATCAAGATCACGGACCGCAAGAAAGACATTATCGTCAACTCGTCCGGTAAGAACATCGCACCTCAAAAAATTGAGGCGGCTTTGAAAACCAACTTGCCTATGATAAATCAAGTAGTAATCTTCGGCGACAAGAAGAAATACCTGGCTGCCGTTGTCACCCTGGACGAACAACAGGCGATGGAGTTCTCTCGAGAACAGGGATGGCATTTTGACACCATTCAAGAGCTGGCGAAGAGCAAGGAACTAAATCAGTATCTGAAAAAGGAATTCGCCAAGCGCACGACCGACCTTCCTGAGTACGAACAAGTCAAACGCTTCACTCTCTTGAGCGAGGAGTTGTCTGTGGAAGCCGGCGAACTGACAGCCACGTTGAAGATTAAGAGAAACGTGGTCGCTAAGAACTACAAACATCTTATCGATGCGATGTACGACGAGGGCACCGCTGCCGCCGTTTCGTCACCCAATTACGTGAGCACCGGTCGATAGTTTCGGTTCCAAAGTAAAAAACAAAAGAGCCGGAGCATTGCCCGGCTCTTTTATTATTTCTGTGGAACGGACTCGCTGTAGTCTAGCTAAGCAGCGGTGCGGAAGCCGTTCTGTCCGCCTTGTCGAGAGCCGCGACGCGCAACACTCTGCTGCGTCCAGCTTCGAGAACGAAGAGAGCACCATCTGAACCGAAGGCAACTCCGGTCGGATTGATCAGTCCTTGAAGGAACATCTCAGTACGACCCTCTCTGTTGACCCGTATAACGGACCCGGCACGACCAGCGGTGACATAGAGCCTACCGAGACTGTCCATGGCGAGATTGCCGTCATATCCGTCAGCAAAGTTGAAGCTATCCGATTCAGCGACGTTGACCCGCGATACTTCGCGTCCGTCAAGCGAGCGCTTCACGATCGAGCCGGTTGCGTGCTCGAGGCACCACAGGAAACCGTCAGGATCGAGAAGCAATCCCTGAGTTCCATGTCCGGCTCCACCGATCAGAACTTCATACTCACCGGTTCTGTCAATCTTGAAGATGCCACCCGTGTTGGAGGGGAAATTCGAGACATAGACTTCTTCGCGAGGTCCGATAGCCAGATCCGAAAGGAAAGTACCACCACCGGTGAGGGCACCGTCAAGTTGCGCCAGGATGCGTCCCGACTTATTCGGGTCGATCTTGTAAACGGTTCCTTGAATGGTGGCAACGTACAGCACTCCTTTGCGATCGAATCGCAAGCCGGAAATCGTGCTGTTGCCACGGATTCTAGCGTACTCGCTCGGTTGACCCGAGCTATCAACAAACCAGACACTGCCATCGCATGAGAAATAAATTCCGCCAGGACCAGCGGTCATTCTCGAAAAGCGATTTGAATACGATGCGTTTAACTGCGAAAGAACTTTTACTGCATAGCCGCGGGGCGCGTCAGGCAGGTCGATGACTGTCTGCCCTTTGGCTGCGTCCTTTCCCTCTTTCTCCTCGGGCACCTCGTAACTTTCATCGGGTTCTTCGATTTCTGCCGTCGTTATATCTATGTGGAGAATCAGATGCAGGGGAATTAAAATCCGACGGATATGAATCTGCCCGTCGCTTTCGTGTGAATACGACTCTACATCTATGTGATCGTGGTCCACACCGAGTACGCGACCGGTCACCGTGTTGTGACAACCCATCCCGTACCAAATCTGAATTTTCTGCCTACTCTCGACAAAACCTTGAAGTCTGGTCCTGAAGCTCATATACCTACACCTACTACCTCGGCTACCTTTACCTATTACTCAGCCTTATTTTCGCGAACCTTTGGTTTCCCTTCTTCTAAATTATCATCTGACCACTCATCTTCATCAACTACCAGAGCATGGTTCCAGAATTGCTCCAGTTTGTAGTAGTCCCTTTCCTTCTCTTGCAGGACGTGAATTATAACGTCACCGAAGTCAAGAAGCACCCATCTGCCCTCGGTCATCCCTTCCATCGATTTAGGTTTTCGACCGAATTTCGCAAAACTGTCTGCAATTTCTTCTGCAATCGCTTTGACCTGAGCCTTGGATTCACCTCCAGTGAATACAAAGTAGTCGGCGAGAAGAGTTACTTGCTTAACATCCAGGACTACCGTTGATTTTGCTTTTTTTCTAACTGCCGCGTTGGCGGCTTGAAAAGCGGCTTCTCTGGATCCCGTGGATGATGGTGTAGCGGATCGTTGTCCCAAGTCAGTCCTACTCTCTATGAACGGTACTATAGTATGTTCCCAAACTATCTCACTTTTCACGCTATAAAAGTAAGATTTTGACCTTAGAACAGCATCTCAAATCTGTAAATCCAAAACTTTTTTGCATGAAAGAGCGAATTTTATCGTCTGATGGTTGTTTCGGGACTTAAGATGCTGTATTCTCCCGTATTACGTGGTTTTGCAATCGTGCAAATGACCGCGTAGTTTAGGATCACAAGCCTTGTGGGACAGGAGGAAACTCTGTGAATAAAGCAGAACTAGCTGCTGCAATAGCCGACCGCACCAACAATACTAAGAAGTCAGTTGAAGAGATGCTTCAAGCACTCACCGAAGTTGTTATCGACACCGTTGCAAAAGGTGATCGCGTAACTTTGGTTGGCTTCGGAACATTCGAACGCCGTCAGCGTAACGCTCGGGAAACAAACAATCCGCAAAAACCCGGCGAAAAAATCAAAGTTCCAGCGAAGAGAGTGCCAGCATTCTCGCCCGGAAAAGAGTTCAAAGAAAAAGTAAACGGCTAATTCTTTGGAAAAGCGCTAAAAAACAAGAAGAGGGATATCTAACGATGTCCCTCTTTCTGTTTGAAGTCCTGGTATTTGCATCCTCAACTCGACTAGAAACGATGCAATGTTATTGAGTCGAAACCAATTATGCTCTTCACAACACAGCTGCTAGAGCCATCTTTATGCAAATCAGGTGAATGGTTTATTTTGTAAACGAATTGAACGAGGTTTATCCGACTCAATTTAATTTCGGAAATCTCGGATTAAATGTCTGTCGAAGGTCCGCTTGAATGCCTATTCTTCCACTTCAGGCTCTTCTTCTACGCCCATTACATCTTCAGGATTGTCTACATCGCTTTTACCACTGGAAGTATCCTGACCCGGCGAGGCGGTCTCCGCCGGTTCAGTCTCAGCGCCGGATTTCACGGAGCCATCCTCGTGATGAGTTCGCTTCCAGACTGCGTCAATTCCCATTGGTTTATATCGAGGAACGTATTTCAGACACTCCTGCGCTTTATTTGCCTCATGGCGAGCCTCTTCAGAGTGCCCGGTTTTATCCAGAGTGAGCGCCCACAATTTGTGAACACGCGGATCATTTGGATTATTTCTCACCGCATCCTGAGCTTTCGCAAGCGCAAGCTGCCACTGCCCGGAGGCTGCGAGCATGTTTACGAGAGACACGGAGGCTTCGACGAATGTCGGACGTATATTGAGACAGCGCATATAGCTGTCTCGTGCGGTCAAAATGTCTCTTGCGCCCTCGGCCGCCTGCCCGAGTTCATAGTGCACCAGAGCCTCATTGATACTCGGCTCACCGGTTCGCTGATAGCCGCGGGCGTCATTGAAAAGCTTCCATGATTCTGTCAACTTGCCGACTGCAGAGCTATAATCCCCACGCATTCGAGCGTTGATTCCCTCGTCGTACAGTCGATAAGCGCGAGCCATCATCTGATACGACGATTCGCGGCGATTGTTGGCTTCGATTTGCTCAGGTGACGGAGGGGCAGGTTTAGCCGCCTGCTTTGGCTCCTCGTGATGATGGTGATGCACATGCCGTGCTCTGCTCCCACGAGCGACAGTTTCCCTCTTCGACTTACCATGCCCTTTTCCACGAGAACTTGACGCGGTTCGAGAAGACTTCCCTCTTGAGGAAGACTTGGTAGCGTGAGTAGAACTTTTGCGAGAGGTCGAACTCTTCGAGGTCTTAGTGGATGTCGATTTTTTCGACGTCCTGGCGGAAGACGACTTCTTAGTCGTCTTCCCGTAGACGGCACCACATGAGCCACCATCCGTTATTAAACAGACGGGCGCAATCAGAAGCAGTAAAGCAAGAAAGAATCCAGTAATGCGTTTCACTAGATACATCTTAGATCGTTGGAAACTACGATGCTGGGCTGGGCTCGATTCCGAATTGTGCTTTTTCTTCGTCAGTGACTTCTTTCATCGTCAGGTTGACGCGGTTGCGGTCATCGATTTCTCTAACTTTGACAACAACTCGCTGACCCACAGATACAACATCTTCCACTTTCGCGACCCGACGATTTTCAAGTTGCGAGATGTGGACCATGCCTTCCTTGCCGGGCAACAACTCAACAAAGCATCCTACCGGAATGATTCTGGTGACTCGACCAGCGTAGATGCCGCCTGGCTCAATCCGCTTTACAAGCTGCAGAATCATATCGCGAGCAGCCTCTCCACCCATTGCTTCGACGGAACCGATTACGACGGTGCCGTCGTCCTCGATATCGATCGTCGCACCGGTTTCTTCGATGATTCTTCTGATCATCTTTCCACCAGGTCCAATAACCGTTCCGATATCGTCCGGATCGATCTTAATGGTGATAAGACGCGGAGCCCACTTCGAGAGGTTTTCTCTGTGCTTCGGTAATACCGCTTCCATCTTGTCGATGATATGCATTCTTCCAAGTCTGGCTTGTTCAAGCGCCACTCTCATGATTTCGATCGAGATTCCTTGAACTTTGATGTCCATCTGAAGCGCAGTGATACCATCCCTGGAGCCTGCCACTTTGAAGTCCATGTCGCCGAGGAAGTCTTCGAGCCCTTGAATATCCGAAAGAATCGCGAACCGATCACCTTCAAGAATCAGACCCATTGCGATACCACCCACGGTAGCGCTGAGAGGCACACCCGCGTCCATCAAAGCAAGACTGGATCCGCAAGTCGAAGCCATCGAGGTTGAACCGTTGGACTCGAGAACTTCGGATACAACGCGCAGAGTGTACGGGAAAGAAGCTTGATCGGGAAGAACGGGCATAATCGCACGTTCAGCTAGGGCACCGTGACCAATTTCACGACGACCGGGTCCGCGCATCGGCTTGACTTCGCCGACCGAGAAACCAGGGAAGTTGTAGTGGTGCATGTAGCGTTTTTCAGTCACCGGATCGATTGAATCCAGTTTTTGCGCATCACCGGCGATACCGAGTGTTGCGACTGAAAGAACCTGAGTTGTGCCACGAGTGAACAATCCGGTACCGTGAGTTCTTGGCAGGATGCCGACTTCAACGGTGATTGGGCGGATCTCGTCACACTTGCGACCATCAGCGCGAACACCGGTGTCCAGGACTTGAGCCCGCATCAATTCTGCTTCGTATTCTTCCAAATATGCTTTGAGCGTATTTTTGGAAACCGTTTTGAGTTCGTTCTCTTCCGGCAATTCGGCAATGGCGTTGACAAGATTGTTGTATGACTCCTCGATGTATTTTGCGCGAGTGCCTTTGTCGGTCACGCGATTCATCGAGTTTTTAAGAGCTTCAGTGCAATGTGCATGAATCAGTTCGTTAAGAGCATCATTCTTCGTCGGCTGTTCATACGGCAGCGGCTCGATACCCAGAGCTTTAAAGAATTCAAGCTGCAGGGCAACTTGCTTCTTGATCTGTGTGTGACCGTAGTCGATAGCAGCAAGTACGTCCTTTTCGCTGACGAGCTTGCAGCCAGCCTCAACCATCATGATCGAGTCTGCCGTTCCAGCAACAACAATATCCATGTCGGACTCGTCGATTTGCTCATACGTCGGGTTGGCAATGAGCTTTCCTTTAACTCGAGCAACACGAACCGCTCCAAGCGGACCAGCAAACGGCAATCCACCAAGACCGATCGCAACCGAAGCACCCAGCATGGCCAGAGTGTCAGGAGGGTTGACCTGGTCAGCGCTCATAGCTGTCGCGACGACTTGAACATCCTTTCTATATGTATAGTCAAACAGCGGACGGATCGGTCTGTCGATCAGACGGCTGGTCAAAATAGCTCTGTCAGGCGCTCTTCCTTCTCTTCGGAGAAAGCTTCCAGGAACACGACCAACTGCGTAGAGTTTTTCTTCGTAGTCGATGAGGAGCGGGAAGAAGTCGATTCCATCACGAGCTTCTCTGCTTTGCGTGGCGGTGACCAGCACCATAGTGTCTCCACAATAAACTTCGCAAGCACCGGACGCTTGCTTGGCAAGCCGACCCGTCTTGACCGTCACTTGCTTGCCATCGATTTCGACTTCGAAACTTTTGGTTCCTTGACCTTCTAGCATTTGCACTTCAATTACCTCTTTGCGGGTATTGGTGGACTGTAAACGACACAAAAACGACACTTATCAAGTGGAGAGCGAACGGAAAAACTGTCCGAGCCCCTATTAGGCTGCCCGCACAGTTTGCTTCTTCACTGATGATGAGGCTTGAGTTTCAATACCTTAAAACTCAGCGATTCCACAAAACAGGCGAGCTAACTGCCCGCCTGAGTAACTATCTTCTTAATCCGAGTTTTTCAATTAGTTTTTTGTACCGACCATGGTCTTCACGGTTCAAGTACTGGAGAAGGCGGCGTCTTTTGCCGACCATCATCAACAGTCCGCGTTGGCTCTGGAAGTCTTTCTTGTTCGACTTCAAGTGACCGGTGAGCTCGTTGATGCGTTCGGTCAACATGGCGACCTGAACTTCCGGCGAGCCCGTGTCCTTGTCGTTGACGCGGTGGTTATCGATAATCTCTTTCTTTTTCTCTAAAGCAAGTCCCATTAGTTCATTCCAATTAAGTTATAGTTCTAATTTTGTGAAAGCAGATCATAACATAAGATGTCTGGTGCCCTTCAGCGCAATTTACGTCTTATTGCTTTGAAGTTACACTTCTTCAATTCAGCCAGGAGACCAGGGTGAGCAAGAACAAGCGCTTCCGGATTAGAGACATCTTCATCAAATATCCGCTGCTCGACCAATTGCGTATAGAAACAATAGCAACTTTGTTCGATAAAGGCATTAGCTTGCTTGACGATTCTTTTCGTTCAACCGCCGTAATAAGCCCTGGGGCGCAGCCTTACGTTGCCGCAGTCAATATGGGCAAACGCCGACCCAAGATTTCAGGAAAGAAACCATGCATATTCGCCTACTACCACGGCGAGATGGTCACATTGATGGCGCTCTGCCCACGTGCCAACATGGTCACCCTGGCTAGCAACAGCCGCGATGGCGAGATGATCGCGCGCGCCGCAGTGCGAATGGGTTTTGGCGTCGCACGCGGTTCGAAGACGCACGGCGGCATGAAAGCCGGTTTGGAACTAATGACAGCCAGCGAAAGAAACCAATCGATACTATTCAATGTAGACGGTCCCAAAGGTCCGCGCCACGTCGTCAAGGATTACATCATCCGAGTCGCCGAGATGAGCAAACTGCCGATTATTCCAGTAGTCTGCGATGCACGCAGCAACGAGCGCATCAAATCATGGGACAGATACCTCGTGCCCTGCCTGGGCAGTCGCATGGTTTACATCTTTGGCGAACCAATCGAAATTGGCTCCAACCTGAGCGACGAAGAAAAGGAGGCGAAACGACAGTTGCTGTCTGACCGTCTCAAGGAAATCAACGACAGACTACCTCAGTACTGGGAATTGATGGCACGCACCTCGGCTTGAGACGAAAACCGACCGACAAGCTTACAGGAGTCATTCTTAGATACTGATCAGAAAACAAAAACAGGTCTCCGGCTCGAAAGAGTCAGAAGACCTGTTCAATTTTTTCTGAATGGTCAGTGTCTACGGTTTTTGAAGTTCCGGTTTCCACTCGTCCAGAATTGCGCCTTCGATTGGGCAAGCAGAGAGGCAAGCTCCACAGTCGATGCATGTTGCGTCATCGATATATGTGTAAGCAGTGCTCTTTGCGTTGGTTTTACCATCAGCCCAGTGAATGCACTCAACAGGACAAACTGGAATACAGTCGCCTATCCCCTCGCAGACATCAGCCACGATTGTGTATGCCATTGCAGTAACTCCTCATTAGCTTCCATTAGTAATTGTGTGTCCACTCTGCAAAGTATGCAAGAGCTTTCCACGATTAATTGGAATGTGTACAAGCACGTTCAATTGAAAACAGTCTAGCGCAAATCTTATACCCGGCAAGCAATTCTGAATAATGCGATTTCGACTCTTTCTTAATCTGAAATCTCAGAACCGATGCAAAGAGGGGACAATATACGGAACCGCTGGCCGGAAGGCGCCAACGGACGGATCAGAAAGGTTTCAATTCACCCGAAACCGAGATGTGGAGAGCAACAAAGGGATATGAGCGACGTCAAAGTTAATGTTTACACTTCGGCTGGAGCCCACGTGGGCTACTTCTTGAACCCGCACGTGCAGGCATTTCCGGAGGGCGACTATGAGCTTTCTGGCGAGTTTTTCGATGAGAACGGTGACCGTATCCAGAAGCTCGATTTCAATCCCCAGGCGCTGCCGTATGTAGCCGATCTCAGCGCTATTAACGGTTTGGCCCATACAAAGATTGAAAACGTCTACGTCCAACGCGGCAGGCAACCCGTTCGCATGAGCGGCAACGCCGGAATTCCTCAGTAACAAAACTTTCAAAGTTTATTGCTTGAAACCGCTGCAATCTGTGGCGGAGCTAAATTGGCAGCCTCCTTGCAACAACAAATTCTCAGACTCACAGATTTTCAGGAACTCGTGAAAAGTTAAGGCAGCCCTTTGGGGGCTGCCTCTAGTAACTTCCTCGTTTGTGTTTGGGAAGGCTACTCACCGAAGTTGGGGGCTGGTGAGGGGGATAGGTGCAGACTAAACCCAAACGAGGTATTTAAATCGGGTCTTGCTGGCGCTTCATCCATATATTGCTGTTATAGCAGCTGGAAAAGTGTGAGATTTATAAGTTAGACCATAATTCATTATGGGAATTCCTATGTTACCGGCGCTGAAAAATGCCGATAATTCCAGGGTAAGACCGCGGAAACCCGCAGCAGGACCGAGATAACAAAATATGGAATCCGAATCGAGCACAGCTTCTCAAGAGAATCACACGGAGCATCAGAGAGAACGGATAGTTCTCCTGGTCGAGCCGAAGGAAGATGACCGCAGGAAGTGCGCTGACGCCATAATCTCGCAGTCACCACTGTACGACGTCGAGTCTGTGACCACCGGCGAGGAGGCGATTGCGAAATTCGAGAAGAAAAATTTCGACGTAGTGGTTATGAGCTACGACTTACCGGACATGACAGGCGATGAGCTGACACGCAAGCTCACTTCATTGAATCCCACCTGCCCGATAGTCGCGATGACCGTGATTGACAGTCCGGAACTTGCTTTGAAAACATTGAAATCAGGCGCCATGGATTATCTTCCGAAGCTGGGCGAGTATCAAAAGTTTTTGCCGAGAACCATCACAACGAATTTGCAACGGTCGATGTTGCTAGAGAATTTGCGCGAGATGTATACGAGAGTGGAACAGGCGTCGCGTGACGAAGCGCTTCTCAACAGGCTTATCGTAAGTATTCACAGCTCGCTCGATCTGTCAGACACAATCGAGCGTGCCACCAGAAATCTGTTGGAAGAGTTACAGGTATCACGCGTCATCACCGTTCTCGCCGAAGATCCGGAAAGCAAGATGCGCATCCGACGCCAGATGACGCACCCTCGGGTAACTCCAATTTCAGATCGGAGCGCGTTGTTCGACCGTTATCACGATCTCCTTCTCGATATCGGCGAGCGTCGCCCCCTCGTCGTAATGCAGGATGATACATTCGCATTCGCTCAGGATGTGCGTTCCGAAATGGTCGGTTATCAGATTCAGTCGATGATTATGGTGCCCTTGGTCTACCGAGGAAAGTTGATGGGCCTGCTGCATCTCGATCAAACCAATTTCACACGACTCTGGACGGTCAGCGAAATCAATCTGCTCATGCGCATCGCCAATCAATTTGCCATCGCGTTGAGCCAGGCAAAACTGTATCAAATAGTCGAAGCGCAAAGCACAAGCATCAATAAACTTACAGACCTTTGTTCGCAACTCAATGATGTGGTTAAGGGAACCAAGGAACTGACCGAGCGCACAGAGAGTCGAGAACGCGTCCGCGTAAAATTGAGCAGCCGAGAGTTAGAAGTCCTGAAAAAAGTTGCGCAAGGTCTTTCAAATAAAGAAATTGCCGAGGAACTTCATATCACTGAAGGTACTACCGAAGTACACGTGTCCAGATTGAGAAAGAAGTTGGCCCTGACCAGCCGAGCGGCGTTGGTTAGATACGCATACGAAAATCACATTTCTTGAACTGATCAATTGCGAACTGTTTTGGTCGTATGATGGAAGTGTGGAAAATAATTCGAGGACGAAATGAGTCAAAAGAAGGAAGACGACCTCAAGGTCATTTTCGAAGCGCTGGCATTTGCATCGAAAATGCACAGCTCGCAGCGCAGAAAGGATAACAGAGACACGCCTTATATCAATCATCCTATTGATGTCGCTAGATTGTTAATCACCGAAGGTGGTATCACTGATTCCAGCGTCATAGCAGCCGCTATTTTGCATGACACCATAGAGGATACTGAAGCGACGGTCGAAGACATAGAGGCACAGTTCGGAAAAAAGATTCTCTCTTTCGTGCTGGAGTGCACTGACGACAAGTCTTTACCGAAGGCGGAGCGTAAACGCCTGCAGGTTGTGAACGGACCGCACAAATCGCCGGAGGCAAAATGTATAAAGCTCTGCGACAAAATCAGCAACGTCCGCGACATCGGTGAATACCCACCTGTGTTGTGGTCGAAGCAACGATTAATTGAGTATCTGGATTGGACTCAAGAAGTCGTTAACGGGCTGCGCGGCGTAAATAAACCCCTCGAAGATCTCTACGATAAAGCTGTGGAAAAATCGAGAGAGAAAGTGGAGTCTATGACCGGACAATCGAAATAAACGCTTGCATCAATAGTTAGCGTTTAACCGATCGAATCAGGAACCAAGATGACTTCTTGAGTTCGTTAACATTATCATTCGGCGTCGGTTTCATAATGGTGGCAGGAATTTTAACAACTTCCGGCTCTTTGTAGTCGACCTTACGTTGATACTGGTACCAGACATCGCCGTCGCGCAGACGCAGAGCCATTGTCAAAAGCGACTTGTAGTCCGGGTCGTCGGGACACTTCGCTACAAGTTGATTGAGAAAGGATATGGAGTTTGCAAGCGTGCCAAATTCCAGCTCTCTCACCAACTTTGCAAGAAGCGCTTCCTCTCCGGCGGATTTTGTTTGAGACGTCGGTGAAGGTGGTTGGACGGGTGGTTGCGACAGCGCGCGCGGAGGCGCAGTTTGAATCTCGCTCGTGACTTTTGAACCGCGTACCTTTTTCTTTTTCGCGATTTTCACTTTGCTCTGCTTCGTTTTCTCCGCGGCATCCTCGGCAGACTGCTCATCGGCTACTGGCGATTGATTTGAAAGATTCTGCTGGTGAGTCTGACTTTCATCCGAGTGACGTTCTATTCTTGTCGGAGCTTCTTCAATTTGCCGAATCGGCTGCTGAAGGTCGGAGGGCGATTCTTGCTGGTAGTTTGGCGTCGACAGGTTGTTTGGAACTGTTTCATCTACAGCAGGTTCTTGCAGCTCTTCCGAATTAGACGCGCCAGGACTCTCTTCGCCCTGCGCTTCAGCCGGGGTCTCGTCCTCAAAATCGCGATGACTCCGCGAACCTGGCTCCATCTCCAGAATCCCCGATGATTGCTGGCTTATCAGGTGCTCTCCGGTTACATTTTTAACCTGGATCGTTTCTAATCTGATCCGGGAACTCGCATGCTCTAAAAGCAGTCCAGTAGATAAGTCTCGGCTATTCGCCGCACATGTCCAACTGTTTGAGACGCTCAGAGATAGAGCAAGTAGTAAGAAGAATTGTTGCTTGGGATGGCGCATGAGGAAAATAAAACACTCATTCGAAAGAGTCTCTAGCTTATCATGACCTGAGGTGCAAGAGCTCCGGCTAGAAAATGCAGAGTGGAACACAAGAGATCTCAACGCCAGAACAGACGGTCGCACCCCGTCCGGCTTTATACATCTTGCGTTTCCTGGTTTCCTGGCTGGTCAGCCTCGTTGTTGTTCTTGCAGTAACGCTGCTGAGCGATGTTAATTGGTCGCGCCCGTATCTGGAACAGAGACTCAGCGATGCCCTCGAGAGACAGGTTCGATTAGGGAAAGTGACCTGGGCGCTCGGATTGAATGGCATATCCGTCGAGACCAAGAATCTACAAATCAATGAGATCACCGGTGAGCCTTTCCTCTCGGCAGCAGAAAGCGAGATTGGAGTTTCGGTTTTAGCCCTGCTCGAGCATAAAATCGTAGTTACTTTCGTGCGAGCAGATAAAGCTAACATCCGGCTGGTGAAGACCAGCTCCGACAAGTGGAATTTCGACGATCTGTTGAAACCGGGTCCTGAGATCAGGCTGCTTCAACTCACAAGCGCCAAGCTCGGTTTGTTCGACGAGTCGGCAGATAGCAAAACACATCTGGCACCAATCAATCTCGAAAAGGTAGAGCTCAAGCTCAACTTCCCGCATAAAAACCGAAAGCGCCCGTTCTTCCTATCCTTCTCTTTGCCGTCGAAAGGCTATTCTACGACATTTGAACTCGAAGGCCTTGGTGTCGGAGAGCTGGAGAAGTGGCAAAGCAATCAATACTCGTTTAAAGCTGATGCGAAGCGCGTCAATCCAAGAGATGTCGAACGACTGATGAAATTCATCACTGTTCCCACCACCATCGATAAGGACGGGAAGAAGGTTATCGCATCCGCTGGTGAGGAAAGGAAACGGCTGGCAGCCATGAGTGGAGACGCGGGGAAACAGGCGCTCATGGCAGGAGAGCGTAACAGCCAGCTTTCCGGAACGGCTCACAAGCCTGCCACTAAATCTGGTGCAAAGTCAAAATCAGCGAACAAGATTTCCGCTGGAAAAAACAGTTCAAAATCGATGCCAGCGTCGAAAACCCGTCAGAGCAAAGAAACAGTAAGCCCAGAATCGAAAAACGTCAGCACTACAATTGAAACGGTAGATGGACAGGTCGTTTCCGTAGATCCAAAGCAAAAACAGCTGCTGGCAAATCAAGCAGCAGAGGGTTTAATCGAGCTGGTAAAGCCGATAAAGGGACTCTTTGACTTTGCCCTGCAGGGAGACGGCACTTTTGACAAAGGCATCAAAGCAACCTTCGATACTGAAGCAGACAATGTCCTGGTGGACCATCCGACCGTCGGCGTCATCAATGCCGGCAAAACCGTAGCCGCGGTGACCGCGAGCCTGAGCAAGGACGCTCTCTCGTGGCAGGACCTGAAACTAAAAATGCACGGACTCGAAATTCATTCATCAGGCGAGGTTTCGCACTGGCAGGAGAAAGAACCGGGAATCAAAGCAAATTTAAATGGAGTGGTCCCCGATATCGGCGTCCTGCAAGACATCCTGGTGCCCAAAACAGACAACGCGCCAAGCCGCGGACTGAGCAACCTGGCGCGGGATCTGAAACCAGCTCGATTGAGTGGGCGTGCGGATATTGCAATCAAAATTGATGGCACCACGCGCAGTACTAATATGACTACTTCCGTGAAAACGTATGACTTAGCCATCAAGGAGATGTTGAGTAAGGCTAATCAGCATTTTCCGATTCTCTGCGCGGTCGGTCTGAGCAGCCAGGCCAAGATCCAGACTGACTTGAAAGTCGAAAACGCCGACCGCATCGATATTATCAACGGTAAGCTCATCGGACCCGGCACGAATTTAAACGCATCTGGCTGGATCGACCTGAAGACAAACAAGAGCAAGCTTGTCGTCAACGGAGACCGCATTCAATTGCGCGATACCGCACTCGGTATCACTACAAACGAAGCCGCCTACAAGCAGATTATGGGCAGCCTCAGGCTGCCTGGCAAAAATAGCTTCACGCTGGACGGTACAGCCAACGCCAATGCGACGCTCACGGCGGACGGCGACCGTTATTTAATCGATGGGAAGCTCAAGCTCAACGATGCAGCTTTTGCGCTCAAAGATAACTCGCTGAAGTTGAATCACGTCAACGGCAACGTTTTATTCACGCAAAATAATTCGGCCGGTCATATGACTCTATCAGGATTCACCGGACAGATGGGAGATGGTCATTTCCAGATGGATGGCAAGCTCTCTCTGGCGCACACCCCGGTGCTCGATACCACCATCCACGCTACCAGGTTCGACCTGAAGCACCTGGCTACTTTGATGAAGATTTTTCAGATCCAGATTCCCGTGTTGACCGAACATCAGTTATACGGGCGAGTAAAAGATGTCGTTCTCAAAGTTAGCGGCACGGCATTCAATCCCAAAATTTTCTTCAGTGCGGTACCTGACGACCTCTATTATCAACCACCCGGTCTCGCAAAGCCTCTCAGAGCCAAGGCCGGTGTTATCGTCTATGACAACGATCAACTTATTCTAAGAGAAGTTGCTCTGGTCACGAACAACAAAACAATCGTAACCAGTTTGACTATGGACAGAGTCTCAAAAGACGCCAGCCTCAGTAGAGTCAAAATGAAGACGGACAGCATTGAACTGGCCGATTTAAACTATTATCTCTCGTCCACAGCGATGCCTCCCCCATTGCGAAAGGCTTATCACGACTTCCTGGCGCAGTACAAAATCTCAGGTATGCACGGCAGATCATACGGCGATATCCTCTGTTTGATTAGCCCGAAAGGCGATGTGACATTCGACGGTCTTGTCGGACTTTATAAAGCCGGTGCCACCGTATCTGGTTTTCCCCTCACGAAGCTGGAAGGAATATTCGCAGCTTCAGGAGACCAACTTCTGCTCCAGGATGTAAGCGGTTTTCTGCGAGGAAGTAAGTTCTCTTTAGATGGTTATATCGACAAATATAAGAGTAAGAACCCGACGTGGCGCGCAGAGGTCGCGGCTACATTAGCGCCTCGCGAATTGCTGGAACTCGTTCCTCACGTGGCAGAAGAACTGAAGGCCTCCGAGTTCAAAGTCACAAGCAAAGGTCCTCTGACCTTGCGCAGTAAGGTGCAGGGAAGCTTTGATTATCTTAAGGCACAATATTCTCTGATTGCAGACAAATCAGACAGAATGGTTGTGGAAGGCACTTTTGGCAAGATCTACCAACCGGTAGACACGCCCCTGACGCTCGACGGTTTAATCAACATTGATAAAACCAAAGTCGATATCGGAGATACGCACCTCCTCGTAGGCGATACCCTAATAAGCGTAGAAGGTCAGGTTCGATTCCCGGAAGCCTCAGCGGCGGCGGAAAAGAGCTCAACGACGAATAGCTCCAATGCACAGAGCGACTCGAAGAATATCTCCAGCGACTCAGAAGAAACATCTTCGGTAGCGTCTGCGGAGCCAGGTTCGAAGGAAATAGACACCGCAATGAAACCGCCTGCTAAAGCAGGCAAACGCCCTCCGCCCATTGTTAAATTGACCGTCAAAATTCCACAAAAATCTCCGGTCAAGGCGCTAATCGCCATGGTTGACCCGCCCCTCGCCAACGACATTAAAGGCACCATCAGCGGTTACGTCACCGTGGACGGTGACCTGCGAAATCCAAAGCTATTGAGTGACATAACCGTCAATGATCTCGACGCAAAGTCAATGAATATCACGGGTTTAAACGCTAGACTCCGGAGCGGCGGAGCACCGGATAAAGAAGGCGATGAACCACTCGAATCTACAGAGTCATTGCTTGAAGTTGATTCGGTCAAGGTGCGACAACTTCCAATCACCAATCTGAAGGCTCATGTCGGTTTGATTCCCGGCAAGGGAGTCAACTCGACTCCGGTAATAAACATAGATCAAGGGCAGGCAAAACTTGCCGACGGCGCAATGACATTTGAGGCCACTTTCGACCCCGTCGATAACAACATCTGGGCGAAAGCTTCATTTACAGACATCTCAGCAGCCCGTGTCGGGGACGAGCTCATAGGTCAACCTGATGAGATCAGCGGCAAGGGGCACGCAACAGTAGAAATCGTCACCAAGGGCGATGACTATCATCAGATGGTGAAAAATCTGAAAGGGCACGGCAACATTCAAGTAGAAGACGGTGTTGTAGCCCGCTTCTCCGACCTTCAGACCAGACTAACTCAATACAACTTAATTACTCAGGGCATCTTCGGGTTCAACTTCAACAATCTCTTGCAGAGCGTTTGGCCGGTGCGATCCGGCGAGTTCAACACGTTAAACAACTCCTTCGCTTTCGAGGACGGACTGTTGAAAGTGGAAGAACTTAGATTTAGCGGAAAGGATATGCGCATCTGGGGAAGCGGCTATGCCAACCTCGAAAATAACCAGGTAAAACTGGAGATGGCAGGCAAAATTCCAAGGGTTCAAGGCAGCATGCTTGGAGGCTCGGTCGGCAACGCATCGCGAAACATAACTCTCCAGAAAGCGATGAAGATGCTGACGTTCGGCAAGCTTCAGAACCTGCCGACGTTGCCGGTGCTCGGAGCAATTGCGACCGATAAGCCGCGCACCTTCATGTTCAATGTCGACTCCACGCTTGACAATCCAAAGACCATAGCGAGGTCTATCGAAAAGACTTTTAAATGGCTTGCTAATAAACCTGACGCAACGGCGCACCCAGTGCCGGGTTTGGTCAATCCCAACTAGCGAATCGGCAATTCCGTTCAGGCTCATCTTGATACGGCGCGTTCGCAGTTATCAGATCCAAACTTGCCATCACATATGACACTAGCGCCACCGGCGGTGGCACACAATTGCTTTTATCAAAGAGCTGTGTATTATATATGTCATGAGCACAATTGAATATCCCTCTCCGGCGGGCGGTCAGGCCCGACGCGAAGTCGTGCGTTCGGCTTCTGATGCGTCGGTGAATGTACCCGAGGCACCAGCTTCGGTGGCAATCTCCCTCTCCTGCGGACAGATCTCTGTCCCCTCGCTCACCGGTCAAGGAAGCACCGAGTCCAATAAGGACGGAGCTTTGCCGTCGACTATCTCAATAGTCTCGGCCGGCATGCCATCCACATCGACGCCGAGTATCTCGGCAGGCTCGGGCACGCTCGACTTCACTCCGGTCGGACGGCAGGGGGGTATTAGAAACGCCTTCGCACAAGAGTCGGCAACGGTCGCTCCCGAAAAACAAAACGCGGGCAATTTTGAACCCGAAGAGTTGCCCAGGGGAAAGACGGGGGCTCGAACGAAGAAGCAACCGCAAACCAGACCGGAAAAACTGTTTAAGTCTTACATAAATTATGTCAGGCTGGAGCGAGCGCTATCACCAAATACGGTGGCTGCTTACAGACGTGATATTACCGCCTTCCTTCAGTGGGTGAAACAAAATCGCAACTTGAATGAAGAACTGCCCACCAGGCAGGACATCTCAGACTTCCTTGCCTACAGGCGCAAGAAAGGGGATCGTTCAACATCATGCGCGCGCACTTTAGCAAGTTTACGCGGGTGGTTTAGTTGGCTGAAAGATTCCGGTTTCGCGAACAGTGATCCATGCGACGCAGTTCACAATCCGCAGAGGGGTAAGCAACTACCGACGGTGCTGTCGTCTGGCGAAATCTCGCGAATGTTATCCAACGCGAGATCCAAGAAAGAAATTGCCGTTCTGGAAATGCTTTATGGCGGCGGTCTCAGGGTCTCGGAGTTGGTAGGTCTTAATACAACAGACGTGAACCTGGAACAGGGTTATCTAAAATGCCTGGGTAAAGGCAGCAAAGAAAGAATCGTTCCCATTGGACGCGCAGCGATGAAAGCGTTGAGAGAATACATGGATGAGGAGCGCGCAGCGGCAGCGGCGCTTGCAGCTAAACCCGTGAAGGCAAAGCGCGGTCGCAAGCGATTAGTGACGGCTGTTTCTGAGGAACAGAAGGGTGAGCCGGTGTTCCGCGACAAAAATGGAGCGCGATTGAGTCGTCTGGTGGTCTGGCAAATAGTGAAGCGCATCGCCGAGAAGGCAGGAGTGACCAAATCGCTTTCGCCTCACACTCTGAGGCACAGCTTCGCCACTCATCTTCTCGAAAACGGCGCCGACCTGCGTTCCGTTCAAGAGTTACTTGGTCACGCCAGCGTGGTCACTACACAGCTTTATACGCATGTTAGCCGGCAGCACTTAAAGAAAGCATACGAAAGCGCTCAAAGTCAGTTCGTAAACACGCTTCACCCAGACGGCATCTCTGCGCCTTTCGCCAATCAATGATCAAAATTTAATACTGTCTTTAACATCTGACTATCTCTTATGCGATAACTTTAGGTGAGACTTTCGTCTGAAGTCCGATTTGGGAGCGCTAAAGCAAGCTCTTGCATGACCTCCCCGTCTCAGTGTTTCACGAATCATCAACGAATCTGGCGACTCGAAAAAAGACGCGAAAAGGTTCGATGGCACACGAACAGTGCCCGACTCGATGCCCAAGTGTTCGCTGCAAACGAAAGTTAGTGTCCACATCAACGGTTTCCTCGCGAAACAGACACCAATACGAGATTCACATCGAATGCGAAAAACAACTAAAGTGACCGGTACGAAGATCGCTCAGGCCGCCAAGGATTTGAACGTGACGAGCGTCACCATCCGCCGCTACATCAGCGAATTCAACATCGAAACTACGACCGACGAAAATGGTATCAAGGTTCTTCCTGAGTCAGCAATGGACGAACTTCAGGAAGTTCGCAGACTTAAGGAAGAAGGCAACACCAATCCTCAAGTCCTAGAATTCCTCGAAGAACGACGCGCCAGCGGCGGCGGCGCAGAGAAAGCCGAAGCAAAACCTGAAAAGGAAAAACCAAAAGCCACTCGCGCCAAATCCTCTGCCAAGAAGGAGAAAGCAGCGCCAGCGGCTGAAGACGAAGAAGAGGAAGAAACTCCCGAAGTAGTCGAAGCGGAGGAAGAAGAAGTTCCTCAAGCCAAACAAGCGAGACGCCGTCCAGCGGCGAAGAAAGAGAAAGTTCAAGAAGCCGAAGAGCAAGAAGCGCCGGAAGAAGTCGAGGCGGAGACAGAAGATGTCGAAGGTTCGGAAGGCGAAGCACAAGAGGGTGGCGACGGGCGCTTGAAGCACTCGCTCACCTGTCAAACTTGTGGGAAGACTTTCGAGCACATGAACCCGCGCCTGAGAGACTGCCTGGACTGCTACCGCGCAAAGCGCAAAGAGCGTCGCCGTGGCGGAGACAGACATAAAAACGTCATTCAGCATCCCCTGGCGCAGCAAGTCGTCAGCAAAATGGCGAACCAACAACAGCAGCAACAACAGCAGGAGCAACAGGACGAGCATCCTGCAGCCGCATCTGCTGCCGCGTCGTCAGCGCCCGTTCAAAGACGCGCACCGAGCGCACCGCAACAGCAACAACGCCGCGATAGAAGCAGAGATCTCACCTCGATCCCATCTCAAAATGTGGGCGTAACACAGCCTGTGATAGGCGGCTTGAAGACTCAAGTGCGCAGCTACAGAAAAGCAATCGAAGAAACGAGACAGATTACTGGTTCCTTGAAGCGCCGACTCGAGCGCCCGGATCTACCGGAAGGCGATCGTCGTTGGCTAGAGCAAATCTACGCTTATCAGTTGATCTTGCACCAGGGATGGCGCCACCTCTCTGAGTACAGAGCGCAAACCAACCAGCAAAATAAAGAAGACTAATAGCTTCGAATCCATTCAAAAAAGGAACTAGCCGAGCTAGTTCCTTTTTTCTTGTCCGTTTAACTTTGGTAGCATCGCTGAACGCAACGCTCGAATGCAGTTGCTATGCGGTCGCGCTGGTTTTGACCGTGTCGGCTTCGGCCCTCACATCCATATAGCAGGCACGACAATAAACTGGTCGCAATCCATTCGGTTCAAATGGAACCGTTGCAACTGCACCACACTTGTGGCAGTTGGTATCGTGAAGCTTTTCGAGATTATCACCATTCCTACGAAGACGCGCTGTCAGTCGACAATTCGCACATCGCTTGGGCAGGTTGGTAAAGCCCTTTTGTGCGAAAAACATTTGCTCTTCTTCTGAGAACAAAAACAGCTTTTTGCATTCGTGACAAACTAAGTTCTTTCCGCTGTACATCTGCACCTCCGCGCTGGCTTCCAGGTATCGTCCAACTCGGTTAGGGGATACTAATTCACTGCACTGATCGAACAATGCACACTTCCAACGTAGCAAATTCCCTGAAAACCGTACAGACACTATCTTCCGGACTCTACAGTTTCACGCACGAAAGTAATGTGTGGTGTCAAGGTTTCACAATGACACACTCAGATGAAAAAATATTGCTCTCCGAATGAAGAGGAGATGTTATCAGCGCACAAAAGCTGCAACTCACATCCGCGTAACTAACACTCGCAGATGAAACAGAAATCGAAGCCAGAACTCGTTGTTGTTTTAGTGCTAAGCGCATTCGACATCCGTTTCGAATATGACACTTTAGCGGCTCCACCGCCGACAGATGTTATTCCGCAACCTTCTTCGAAGAGCGCATCATATGCGGTGGCACTCCTAGTTTGCAATGCCTTGCTTTTTCATACGGCAATTTACTTCGGGCGGAATTCTTTGGAACTCTACAATAGCGCATCACAGCTCGCTTTGCAGACCTTAGCCTCCGAAGCAAAACCCTCCATGTCGTTGTAAGCATTGAAGGCTTCAAAGTAGAAGCGGCGCGCACGATCTTTATACCCAAGCAACAATGCTGCGTCAGCGAGAGCGTTTGCTGTTTTCGCAGCATGAACTCCGTAGGGCGCCTGGTTTCGATCTGGCTTCGACGCCCTGGAGTAGTGGTAGGTTGCTTCTTCTTTTTTTCCTTCAGCCGCCAAAGCGATTGCCAACAGGACAGTCGGATAGTTGACAAAATTAACATCGACTGGAGAATAATCGTCATTGGGGTTAGTAGGTTGGCTCAAATACTGTTTAAGCAGAACCTCAGCCATTGAGTATTTTTTCTTTCTGATCAGGAGAGACGCCTGATCGCAAATCGCCTCAAGAAAAAACTTGCCACGCTCTGACCCAGGACGCCAGTTGCTTGTGAGAAGGCGAAGCATCTGAGCAGCTTCAACACATTTATCCTGAGCAATGAGATTTCTTGCCAACAACCACCTCGCTACACAAACTTCGTCCGGCGAATTGACTTTGCTCTCGATAAGTTCGTTGAGCATCCGAGCAGACTCCTCGTGTTGCCCTTGCAATCCCTTAATCCGTGCCATGTTCCGCTTAACGATAACTTCAAAGGCGGGTTCAAGGTCTAAGGAATCCGTTCGCTCGAGGAGAAACTTCGCACGCGAAGGCATTCCCCTGAAAATCAACGCAGTCGCAGCTCGATTTAAATATGGGCCAAGTTGTTCCCGAGTTTTCGTCGACTCAAGGTCTCTAACATAAGGTTCAAGAGCCTGTAAAACCTCTTCGCTGGGAAAATACACCGACGAGTAAATCTTGCGAGACGCATCCAGACGTTCAGTTAGATTCCGCGCTTCAAGGGCCTTCTTCTCGCTAGCTAAATTTTTCTCTGTCAATTTGACCTTTTCGGTCATTCCCAGCTTTCCATAAATTACTTTCAATCGTTGCAACACGAATGCATCGTTTGGCAAGCGCTTCTTCACGCCTATAAAACCAATGTATTCAGAGGGACCAAGCTGCTCGCCCGACATCAGTCCCTCATCTGCCTTCTCGTAGTATCCGCGGGCAGTTTCAAGACTGCCTTTATTCTCATAAATCTGGCCTAAAAGCGCATAAGCTATCGCTCCGTAGTGATAGAGATCTGCCCGAGTCGGCGAATCCAAAAACTCGACCACTTCCAACAAGCGATGCTCTGCATCAGCAACTTCTCCGTCTAAAATGTCTGCATGCGCCAGCGAAACTTGAGCACACTCGTAAAGAGACTCGCACTCTGGTCTCGCTTTGGTCAGCTGCACAACTTCATCGAACTTCCTCTTCGCGACGTCCCTCCGACCAGCCTCCAGGTAAGCCCAGCCCGTATACAACATATCCGGGACAAACAACTGAGGCTCAACATTAAGAGCCTTTCGGTAAATTCTCTCCTGCTGTTCACAAATAGAACTAAGAGAGGCAAGGTCGCCCTTCTCTACCAAAACATTTATCGCACCCTCGACGTCCGGACAGTCGCCCGAATCGTAAATGGATAAAGTCGTTTCAACGGCTCTACGGACTAACTTCAGGTCGTCTCCATCGCGCACTTTAACGAGGGGAGAAACCATTTTAGTCAATGCCTCCTTCTGTAGCGATAGCTCCGCTGGCTGCATACTTTGTGCTATGTCGAGGGCGCTAGCAAGTTGCTTAAGATTGTGCGAGTGCGAATAGTCTGCTTCTTCGCTTAGTACAACCAACGCTCTCGCCTTCGCTCGTTTTTCTTCGTTCGAAGTTGCCTGAAAGGCGACGACTTCGGAAGTCAGTCGACGAGCAGCCCCAGAAGGATGCTCGGCAAGTCGCTTCCAGATCGTCACGACCAGTTCCATATCAGCTGCGGACTTTATATTGATCCTTTGAAGAATTTGAGCATCACAATAGTTTCGAAGAAGGGTTGTCTGACGAGACGAAAGAACCGGGTTATCACTGAGGGAGCCATCTTCTATTTTTCCGATTTTGAGAAGAAATGCGACCTGGTCAGAGATAGGAACCTCGCGCAAGTCGGCTAAACAAATTGCATCTTTCATTTTCTCCACGGCAGCCTCTGACTGACCAGCGTGCTCCAATTCGAGCACTGAATTTCCAATTTCGACTACATCGCCCGGAAGAGCGTTTAAACAGAACGCCGGCGGAGACAGCAGAAGGCATACTATTGAAAGGATGAAGAAATACCGGAATAACATGAGCGACACTCCAACTAAAGCCGAGGAATTCATAATAACTTCGGTGATAAGATTGAGCTATCCGCCATTGGAATGACAATTATGAACGTGAAGCAAATCGCTGTTCTAACTTTATTCATCAGTCTATCGTTTTCAATCTCATCAACTCTGCCTGCTGACGCCAAAAACTTGGTAGGTCTATGGAACACAGCAGGCAAGAATGTTTTGCCCCTCGAGTACGACGAAATCAGGCGAGAATCAAATAAGTTTTTCGCGTATAAATCCCAAGCTGTGGACAATGGAAAAATCATTTGGACAAGAACAGAAGTAGCTCCCGATGGTCAAATCGGAAATCCGCTACTGTCAGAACCGCCACAAAATCCTACAACGCCGTCACAATCTAATGTGAAACCGCCGGAAGGCTGGAACGTCCAATCACGTTACGATTTCGGTTATTCGGTATCGAACAATAAGGGACAGCGAGGATTCGTAGACGCAAGCGGCAAGTTGCTGGTGATACCAGATACGATGACTTCAGCGGAGCCGATAGGCCCCGGACTTTTTCTCAATCAAGTTTACCGAGACAATTCGGAGCCAATCGCCCAGCTTCTCGATTCAGACCTCAAAGTCATATCTGAGATACCCAAAGACTTGGAAGTCTCAGGTGAATACTATAGAGACGGTCTGCTGATGGTTCGCACCAAATCCGGTATCATCGCCTTTCTCAATACGAAAGGCCAATATCAGATTAAACCAAGCGCGATTACCGCTGCAAGAAAGTTTATCAATGGCTTCTGCGAAGTTAAATTAAAAATACATGGACAATCAGCGGTCGCGATTATCGATAAGAACGGGAAGATCGTTGCCGGACCTTTTGAAGGAGCAGGTTTTCACAGACGTGATGACGACGATCAAGTAGTTGTTGAATTCAGGCGGAACAGAGCCGGAGTGATCAGCGTATCCGGCAAAGAGATAATTCCCTTCGAATACGACTCCATGAGCGAACATGACGGGCTCTACGTTGGACGCAAAGACGGACATTGCATTATTTTCTCGCACGAGGGCAAAGTGCTAGTCAGCTTCGAGAACAGCATTACGTCGGTCGTACCCAGCGGTAAATACATCATCTTTAGTCGGAACATCGACACAAAAGGCATAACTGAATCGGCACAGTCAGCCTCGCATCGCCAGATCCGAACAGGAGTGATGAGGTGGAACGGCCAGGTCATAATACCCGCTCAATTCGAGCGGACAGGTTCAAAAATTCAGGACGGTTTACTTCTGACTTATAGCTCTGAGAAATCAATCACAAAGACCGGAGTTGTTAACGTTGAGACCGGCAAGGCGGTCATACAGCCAATCGCTGGGACAGTCACTATAGAAGATGGCTACATAATGGTCAGCATGCGAAACAATGTATTTGATGCTGCAGAATTTAAACAGAAGAAAGGTCGCGCGGCTTGGTCCGACTTCCTCCAGACATATAACTTGATTGGCATGCGAAAGTCAAAGATTGAGTTTTTGCTGGGCAAGCCGGATAGCGGATATGTTGAAACAGGAAAGAGCCAGTACGGTCGTTACGGACTGGAATGCGGTTACTGCCTCAACACTTGGCGGGGAGTAGATATCGAATACGACTCAAAGAATAAGGCGATCGGCTGGCGCGAAGTCGAGCGCTCTACTCCCGACGAATGGCACCGGGATAATGTCGTTATGATCCATTCAACTATCGGTGGAAATCTACGGACCGTACCCAAGAGAGACGCAAAAACGTTTCTTCTGCGACAGCCGAAATCGGTGAGATCGACCTGACGAATCGATCAAAGCGAATACCTGAGGGGCGCAGAGAAGTGAACCCATCCGCGGACTCCTGAAGTCATCGTTTTTGCTACTATGGGTGTATTCGCAGCTATCTAACTCTTCATGCTTACAAGAAACAAAAGAACTCTGATTCTCGGTGTGCTGCTCAGTGCGGTGTTCATCGCATGCGGCGCGCAGGTTTGTACAGCCAAGCAGCTCGTCGGTCTTTGGAATACGCATGGAAGGCAGATTCTCCCGATCGAATATGATGAAATCCGAAGAAGTGGCGACAAATTTGTCGTTTCGAAATCCGTGACAAACGACAACGGTGTCACCACGCGAACTCAGTTTGAGATCGACAAAACTGGCAAACGTCTCACACAGCCGCATCCAGTGCCACCAGCAAAACCTTATCAGGCAACAACTGAAACAAAATTTGCTGTTCCGCCAGGCTGGACGGCCGCGCGAAATTACGACTTCGGATGTAGCATCTCAAAAGACCAGGGAAGAACCCTAGGGTTTGTCGATATAGAAGGCAAGCTCTCCGTTTTGCCCAAAGACCGTTCGATCATTCCTGTAGGTGCAGGTCTTTTCATGGAGAGCTCATACCCGGACGTCGGTGGTGAGATTTTCTCGCTACTAGGCCCTGATTTCAAAAAAATCGCAACTTTACCTCGAGAGATACAGATTCTGAAGGACGAGTACAGAGATGGTCTCTTAAAAGTTCGCACCGCAAATGGTGCCATCGGATTTATAAATACCGCGGGGCTTTATCAAATCAAACCACTCAATATCTTTGAGGCCGACGATTTTAGAAATGGCATCTGCAATGTTGAGATCAAAACTCGAGACGGAAACGCAGCCGCAGTAATAGATAAAAAGGGCAAAGTGCTAGCGGGTCCTTACGCCAACGCAACATTCCCATTCGCCCCCAGGAATACAGAACAGATAGTTGTAGACTTTGCTGCTCAAAAGCGCGGCGGCGTGATAGACAGGAACGGAACGCCGATTATATCTCTCGACCACGATTTCATTCTGGAGTACGGAGACAAGTACGTCGGTCGTAAGGATGGACATTGGAAAATTTTTTCGCATGACGGAAAAGTCATTCAGACACTTCCTGAGTCGGTAAGTTACTTAAGCCCCGCTGGAAAGGGTCTATGGGTTTTCGCTGAAGGCGGAACAAATTCAAGGACAGCAAACGAATTTCGCGGGAATCCAAATCAAGACAGCAAATATGGAATCATGAGTGACTCTGGTAATGTGGTGGTCCCAGCAAAGTTCTCCGCAACGTCTGGAGAAATATCGGACGGCTTACTTTTAGTCCACCCAAACACCACTGGGTGATCGGTGGGGCGTGTTGCGTCTAAGCAGCAAAACAGTCTCATTCGTGCCAGGCGCGGATGCGATCTCAATGGAAGGTGGATTTATCTTTGCTTACCGAGAATGCCATAAATTTGATGGTGAAATTTGGAAAAACTCGCAGGGAGGAAACTGGCAAGACTTTCTTTTCACTTACGATCTGATCGGCATGCCCAGAGAGAAAGTAGAAGCACTTCTCGGCAAACCGGCAGCTCCACGAAAGCGCGTCGAGAGCGGTGCGTCCATCTCACAATACTCTAGGGGGAGAACGGCAGGTTGTGGAAACTCATGCCACGGAGTTCAGATTGAGTTCGATTCCAAAGACTTCGCCACTGGGTGGAGAGATGTGACCTTAACAGATGTCGGCGAGTGGAATCGAGACAACGTGCTCTTGATCAATGCTCCACATAGTCAGTCACTGCAGGTGGTGCCTAAACACAAGCGACAATAGTTCAGTGAATTGAAAACGGAGGCAGCAAACACTTGGAAACTAAGATCAAAAAAATGTTTGCTCGAACTATAAATATTTCGTGTACACTTTCTTTACAAAACCTCAATGGTGAAAACGGATGTTGAATTTCGTTCTGCTCGTAACCGCTGTAGTCGCCGCAGTGTTGATAATTCCAGCATTGATTGGCGTAGCCGTAGGTCTGTTCTACGGGACCGCGGAAAGTTAGAGGCAACCCGGAATCTTATAAAACAAACGCTGCTTGACTATTCCAAGCCGCGTTTTTTTTATAAACGCGTTTTTCTTCGACTCCGAATTCTTTGGTCTTAATGACCACGCAGTTTCAATGAATAAACTAAACCCGAATGCCGCGTTCAGGTTCTAAAACGGATCTGGGGTTCCCGTTTGGGGTGACGCCAGAGGCGTATTAAAGATGCTGTTCGGGTCGCTGTCAGCCGAACCTTGAGCGCCCTGCGAAAAGTTTCCAGATTGAAGTTGGTTCGGATTCTGCAAATTGCCGGGGAAGAAAGTTGATTGTGCCCCTTGCAGAGGTGGCAGAGAACTGCTGTGTCCCTGAACGCTGGCTGGGAAACCTGGAATTCCAGAAGCAGTTGTACCAGGCATGCCGCCTGGAAAACCGTTTTGAGTAAATGTCGGAGGGGCTCCGGCAGAGGAACCGGGGAAACCACCCTGAGCAAAGTTTGGCACCGCCCCCGGTGCTAGTCCGGGAACGCCTGGTTGATTATATCCAGGCATTCCTGGCACCGCTCCTGGTGTCAAGCCTGGAATATTGGGAACGTTGCCTTGAAGTCCTGGAACTCCGGGCATCGCCCCTGGTGTCAGACCCGGCACCCCGGGAACACCTTGACCGCCATTCAGTGCAGCGGCCGGATTGTTCATCTTCGCCACGTCCAACATTGAATTCAGTTTTACCGAAACCGGTGTCCCGGCTGATAGAACAAATTCTTTGCCGCGCATTGCTTTATTCGTCACCCAGCTGATACCGCCAACCGAGGAGAACAACATGCCTTTTACGGCTTGTCCGTAGTCACCGAAGTTGATGCCTGAATTGCGTAGCTTCGGTTCTTTCAACTGGTCGTGAGCGGGGTTGCGGTCGATGAAACCGTTGATGCTGGAGGTTCGTCCATCCGGAAAGACTATTGTTTTCAACGCAATGGACAAGCGCCCAGGCATACCGAGACGCTGTGTGGCTGCCGGAGCAGAATCGACAACTACTCCCAGAATCTTGGAGTTGGGGGGAACCAGTTCCTCACCCTCATTCGAGTAGCCATGAGGGAGCAAAATGCTAAAAACATCTCCGCGTTTGCTCTTTATAGATGATAGGTTGGTTTCCGAGACTCCTGTCAAGACGGTACCGGGTGTGAGGCGTTTGCCTGCAAACTGTTTGAAGAAATCAGGGGTCACTCCGCCCTTACCGGTCAGGTTTGGAGGCAATATTCCGGGGCTCGTCGGAGGAGTCCCAGGCGCGACCAATCCGGGTACGGTCCCCATGCCGTCGTATCCACCGGAGGGAGTTCCTTGAAACGTACCGCCCGGAGATCCAACCGGTGTACCTGGAAAGAGTTGACCAGATGGCACAGTGCCGCCAGTCATTCCCGGAGTTCCCGAACCGTCAGCGCCGCCCGTATACCCCGGCAGCGGATTGCCCGCGGTTCCAGGAGTCGTGTATCCATTGGCGCCCTGGGTGTTTACACTGCGACCGCCGCCATATGGTGCTGTGGGCGGGGGCTCGTTTCTCGGAATCTGCCATTGTTCGCGCGCATGGGCTGTCGCGGCCAGGGCAACCAAGAAACCGATGCTGAGAAGCAGTTTAAGAACCGTCGAATTTCCGTTTCTAAGAGACAAGAAGCTTTCCCTGGCTGGTTTTGCCGTTATTATTGACGTTTACGAGCACATTTTATTTGAATCTAATAATACGCACAATGTGAAGAATACGCAGGGATCGAGATGTTACCGGTCTTCACACATGATAGAATTTCCAATCGCTTCAGTATCAATTGGGTCGAACGGCTCCCAGCCGTCTGCCTTTCTGAGATTGAGCATCGTTATCCCTTGCCCGTCCTGCAGGACACAACACCTGCCAGATGGGTCGCACACGACCAAAGGGGAATTCAGTGAGCGACAAATTAGAAACATACGAAGTTGTATACATTATTCGTCCCAACCTCGACGAAGAAGGCGTTGATAAAGCTGTCAACGCGGTCGAGGAGTTCATGAAGAACCAGGGCTGCGAAATTGAATCTACCGACAAGAAAGGCAGAAAGCGCCTTGCTTACGAAGTCAAAAAGATGCGTGACGGCTATTACGTTCACACCATCTTCAAAGCTCCGTCGCAAGCGATCGCGCCGATCAAGCGCATGATGTCCCTCTCGGAAGACATTATTCGCAACCTCGTCGTACACCTGCCCAAACTGGCACTTCTGGCATCACCGCCAGCACAAATCTAGTTCGTTTCGGAGTTTCGAAACGAGGCTCCACCAGATTAGCACCCACAGCCAGAGCTCGAGTAGCAAGGTAGGTTCAACATGAGTTTAACCAAAATAGTTGTATCAGGACGAGTGATAAAGAGCCCTGAAAAGCGCTTTACACCTAACACAAACGTTGCAGTGACTGAGTTTGCAATCGCTGTCGAATCGGCTCCCCGACAAGACGGATCGAAAGAAACCACCGCTGTGAAGGTCGTCACCTGGCGAGACCTCGCTGAGAGATGCTCTCAAGAAATCAAAAAAGGCGATTTGGTATGCGTCGATGGACGCCTCCAAATCAACACACACACATCGTCCGACGGTCAAAAGAAGCGCGATGCGGAAATCGACGCGATAAGCGTTGAAAACCTTTCTAGCGCTGCTGGATCGGCTGGCTCGGTTTCAGCACCGGCTGAGAAAGTTCCGCAAGGAGCAGCAGTCGGAGCGGCACCAGCAGCCGAAGATCTCGACATGATCTTCGCGAACGACGATGAGATTCCGTTCTAAATCCTGAACGAGTGTGTTTTTTCCAAACCAATTATTTTCATTGAGGAGATACTGACAAATGGTACGTATGCATGGTGATGGTCCGCCCCGTAGAAGAAAAACTTGCAACTTCTGCGCCGATCAATTGGACTACATCGATTACAAAGATCCGAGCCGTCTCAAGAAGTACATCACTGAAAGAGGCAAAATCTTGCCGCGTCGCATCAGCGGAAACTGCGCCCGTCACCAACGTGGTTTGACAGTCGCAATCAAGCGCGCACGTGACATCGCCCTTATGCCTTACATGGCTGACGGCTAAAAAGAAGCTCGGTCGAAAGACACGGAACTTTCTCGAGGGGCGCGTTTCGACGCGCCCCCACGAGTTTAAACAGTGGAGAGTGCCCCCTGTTTAAGAAACAAGGAGCAAATCACAGTTCATTATGCTTGGCAGCGCTCGGAAAGCGGCACGAATAGCGGTTTCTGTTTCAAAGAAAAGCAAAAACCATGCCAAGAAATAGAGTCTAGTGGACTGTTGATTCCCAACTGGTGTAAGATTTGTTTTACGCGCCGAAGTGGTGAAATGGCAAACACGCTACGTTCAGGGCGTAGTGAGCGCAAGCTCTTGTGGGTTCAAGTCCCACCTTCGGCATCCATTTCACATCGACAAACGTTAGTAGTTACGAGAGGTTAGGCATTGAATCAAGATCCCCGAGGACAACGTCCAGATCCAAGAAAGGATTTGCCTTTATTGAATGAGCGCATCAGAGTTCGCGAAGTCAGACTCATTGATGCTGAGGGGAGCCAGGTTGGGGTCGTGCCTACGCGGCAAGCGATCGCCCAAGCCAAAGAAGCCGGTCTTGATTTACTGCTGGTGCAACCCGACGCGAATCCGCCTGTAGCCAAGATTATGGACTACGGCCGCTTCAAATTTGAGCAAGATAAACAGACACGCGAAGCTCGCAAGAAACAGCACCAGGCTGACGTCAAAGAAATCAAAATGCGGTACAAAATCGAGGAGCATGACTATCAGGTCAAGCACCGCAAAGCCGTTGAATTCTTGAGCCACGGTGACAAAATCAAAGTCGTTATTCCGCTTCGCGGAAGAGAAATGCAACACAGCAGCATCGCGATGGAACTGGTTCAGCGCTTCGCTGGCGAGTTGAAAGAACTCGGAGCGATGGACAAAGAGCCGAAGATCGAAGGACGCGCGATCATCATGATCCTTTCGCCGATCTCCACCAAGCGATAAACCAAATCAGATCTCGCGACAGCAGTTTGAGTGGGCATCCATCGGTTCTGTAGAATCCGTCCGGCGTGTTGGAGCAGTCTCTTAATTTAAACGTCCCTGTGAGGTCAGATCTCGCCGCGGGCACTTAAGGCTGCTTCTACTGTCAGTAGATTCTCACGGTTTCCGTCATCGTCCAACAGTGTTATCCGCACCCAGTGGGTGTTTTGAGAAATTATGTTTCTTGGAATTCGGTCTTTCGCCAAGCCAGGAAGTTATGTCGAATTCGCCTTCTAAAAGACCCATTCCTGTGGTTAAAGCTGGAATGGTACAGCCTCTACGCAACACTTAGCGGTCCCCGAACAACGGCCGCCACTTCATCTACCACCAGTAGAAGCAACCGCAAGGGGTCCCGCCGACTCACGTCAGGTTAAGCATAGTAAAGTAGTGAATATTTTAGACTCAGTTCAAAATTCGAACGCCATCGATAGTCGCAATCCCGCTCCGGCGTGGAGATGTACTGATTTCGGTGTGTCGATGAGCCTATTTTACCGACCGGGTGATCACCTCGAAAACGAAGCTACGGTAGATAACGAGCCCAGTTTGGTCGGGCGAAGTATTATAATTGTCCTTTCGCCGATCTCTTTCCGGAGATAGGTGTTTGACTAGTTCGAGCCTGAGCAATCAGGCGTTTAAATTCGGTATACAAACATGCCTAAAATGAAGACCAACAAGGCGGCTGCCCGTCGGTTCAAAATCACCGGCACAGGCAAGATTCTCCGCAAACAAGCCGGCACCCGCCACATCAACGAGTGGATGTCGCCTAACGTTAAACGGAAACTGCGTGGCTGGGCTGGCCTCGATAAAGACGTAGAAAAACACGTCCTCGCTATGTTTCCTTATCGCAAGTACCTGAGATAACTCGGTACTGCGGTAGATTCATCAGCGCGTGAAGTCTAAGGGACTCTCCTCCCCGATGGCAGGCGCGCTTGAGTGAGGTCTGTGTTCCAAATCAATCAAGTAGGAGATTGAAAAATGGCAAAAGTAAAACGCGGAAACGTGCTGAAGAATCGGCACAAAAAAATTCTGAGATACGCAAGAGGCTTCCGCGGCTCCAACTCTAAGTTGTTCATCTCAGCAAACCAAACGTTGATGAAGGCATGGAGAAACGCCTTCAGAGACAGAAGAAAACGCAAACGTGACTTCCGCCGCCTCTGGATTGCCCGCATCAACGCAGCATGCAGAAGCCACGGAATGGTCTACAGCAAACTGATCAACGGTCTCACAAAAGCGAACATCGAAGTGAACCGCAAGATGCTTTCGGAAATGGCTATCCATGACAAAGCAGCTTTCGCGAAACTCGTTGATATCGCTAAAGATACTGTAGAAAAAGCAGCAGCAGCCAAGTAAGACTGACTCTTCTGTTTTAATCAGAAAAGCTCGATGGAAATTATCTCGATAACCAGCTTGTCGAATTCTCTATTGAAGAGAATGCGGCTTATACAAAGCCGCTCGGGCAGGGAAAAGGAAGGTTGCTTCCTGATCGAGGGAGTGAAACTATTCGACGAAGCCGTTAAGCACGGCGTCGATATTCAAGACGTGGTCATCACGGAGAGTCTGCTTGCAAGTGGGTTTGCCGCGGGGCATTACAGAGACGTTTTGGATAAAGTCGTAGTCGTCGAAGACAAACTAATGTCAAGCCTTGCGACGACTGAAACGCCGCAAGGCTTGATTGCTACTGCCGGTTTCAAGCGCTCACAGTTTGACGATTTGTTCGTTGGAGCAGCACCACTGGTGGTGATTGGTGATCGCGTTCAAGACCCCGGAAATTTGGGAACGATTATGCGAACCGCACTGGCATTCGGCGCAAGCGGTTTAGTTCTAACAAAAGGTTCGGTAGACGCATTCAATCCCAAGGTCGTACGCGCGGCCGCGGGCGCTCTATTCACTTTGCCGTTCGTGGAAAACGTTTCCATCGAAGAAGCGGTGCAACAGTGCCGAGAGCACGGTCTGGCGATCCTCGCCCTTTCCGCCGACGGCACGAAACAATTGCACGAGATCGATTTGAAGAAACCAACCGCTCTCTTGCTCGGCAACGAAGCAAACGGTTTGGAACAATCAGTGGAACAAGATGCGGACTTTGTCGTATCAATCCCAATGGCTGAGAAGAGCGAGTCGTTGAACGTCGCCATCGCAAACGCCGTGGTTCTTTATGAGGCGGCGTCGCAAAGGCGCAACTATTAAGACAGTGCTACTTTAAACGACATTTGCTAGAGTCCGCGCTTCAACGCATCAGTAAGAGTCTTCGCGGTCCCTTCATGAACGGCACTGTCGATGCCCCTCGTACGCGCCGATGATTGACTGTTGAGTCCTGTCTGGTTAGTAATTCGATTGAAGGTCAGTAGTGCTGACCTTTTCAACTCAGCGAGTTCTGCGCTAGTCCCCTTTATTTCTCCGCAATCATCTACGGTGTTAGCTTGCTGCGACGACTCGGAACCTTTAGAGGACGGGAACAGCTCTACGGATAACTCACGACCAGAGAGATAGGGTGCACCGTGCATAATTGCTCTCAAATGCACCGGGTCTTCGCATTTGTTCTCGTCTTCAATGCTGGATACAGCGAGTACGACCAGAGTATTTGGTGCCGGCTGATACTGACCCAGAGTCGACTCCACCCAGATCCAGCCGGCCCCTGGGTGCCAATACTCGACCAACCAATGCTCAAACATTTCGGCTCCATACCAAGTGGGCAAATGAGACATTGTTCGCGCAGGTATTCCTCGAGCCCGCATTAGGGCCGCGGCCAGATTCGCTCGACTTGTGCAAGAACCGCCAGAAGCGAGCGCCTTCTTCGCATCCAACGCATCAAACACTGTTCCGTTACCCTTATTCATTTTGGTAAATCTGATAACGCGACGAACATAGGTCTCCAAATCATCGGTTCCGGCACTCAATTGCAGAGCTTTCGCCTTGATATCACGGTCATCACTTTGAACGCAAAGAGAACCTCGTCTCCATGGTGACACTATATTCGGTGCCGACAACGAGACGGAAGGTGGTCTAGTGTCCGCTCGGCCTGCTACTAAAACACGAGACTCCCACTTAATCAGAACAGGCTCCAGCGAAGTCTTAAGGCGAACTTCGCAAACCCAATTAAGTTTATCCTCGCGTCTTTTGACAACATATCCAAGCAAGGCACTCGAAGGATCAGTCGATACATCGAGACTCAATGGAATCTGCTCTCGATAGAGACCGGGAATGGGAAAAGTTACGGTGCCGGACTCAGAAGGGAACAGAGACTTGACACAGGTTTTGTAGTGAACCGATAAAACCCTCGCCTTCTGTCCCCGACTTTGGAAGTCACTATTCGTTAAATGTTGACCGGCTCGCCTCTTTTGGTCGCTCGACAGTTTCAGGCTTGGTCGACAGAAGAATGCATTTTTTCCAGAGGCATTAATAACCCAGATGGAGAACGCATTTGTATCGGAAGGAACGGTGAAGGATGTAGAAAACTCGCTCCAATCGGCATCATTTGCAGGCGCCTCAGACGACCAATTTTGAATCATCCGTCCCTTAGCATCATATGCGAATGCGTTGACCTTAAGGCAAACCTGATCATTGGTTCCCTTAAGGTGACAGCGAAACTCTAGTTTCTTATTAACCGGAATATTCGAAACTTTAGCGCCGATGTGGGACGACTCACCGGAGCCACCCTTCACTGCGTTTAGCTGGACCAGCTTACCCGCTCCGTTCAGAGCGGTTAAGATGACGGCGTGCTGTAGCCCCCAACCTTTGGCATCATCTTCAAATGAGGAATTCGGCAATAGCTCTGGCGCTGAATCGGTAAGCCTGGTTAGGCGTGTCGTATTTTGATTAGTAGCTTTGGGTGTTTGGGCATCTGCTACGAAACTGCCGACACCGCAGGAAAGGACAAAAAGCAGCACGATTGCCGATGCCTGGTAACGTTTTCTCAAATTCATGCCCCGGTTCAAAAGGTTGAATTCAACATATCATCATTTTCGTTCCTCGGGAATAATGGATGAGTATCCGTAGAGGAACTCAATATGGTCGACGAAAGCGGCGAAAAACACATCGGCAAATCAGAGAAAAATGTTTCTCGACTGGAATCTCAGATCGGTACCAAAGACGACAATAGTATCGCTACGAAATCGGAACGGAGCAAGCAGGAAAGCTTCTCCTCGGACACACTGCGAGCGGTATCAGACGACAGAAGTAATTCTCTCCAGATTACCGATGGCGACAGCGTCCTCGTAGACTCGCATGCAAAGCGTAGTCAGACTTCGGAGCAGGTAAAAACGGAAAGCGGCGAAACTAAAGTTCTGGGGAAAGATGCTCCTGGAACCACAGATGGTGCCGGCGACGATAAATCAACATCGAAAGTCTTCATCCCGGGCGTCGGAGAGATGGAAATAGACACCGACGCTATGCTTCAAGCAAAGGCTGACCCACTGCGGAAAGCGGACGGTTCCTTCAAAGATAATCTGGTTGCTTACGATTACAACAAGGAGACCGGACGCTACGAAATAGGCACAAATATAGACGAGATTTTTAAAGAATATGTGGACAAAGACGGCATAGTTCCCTTTGGCGGCAAAGTTTCTTGCGACGCATCAAAAAGCCCGAAGAGCAGCGTTTATGCCTCGACCTCGCTTGCAATTACAGGAAGTTTCAAAGGCATTGAACGAGACCGGCAGGTTGTCAATGTCAACATCAGCGACCAACTCAAAGTTGGCGGTCAAAACGTCTTCGACGGCAAACCACACAGAGGCACTTATCCAATCGCAGCCGAAAGCGGATTAGGTGATTCTCGGCACTGGAAATGGATTGACGCTACCATTCAGCGAATTGGACCCGGGGCTGAACTGGTAATTTATGGACTGAGTTCTAGCGAAGAGAAACCGACGAACAGCTCCCAATTCGATCATGTTCCTTCCAATCACTGCATTGCAAAAATGAAGGTCTGGCAAAAGCCTCAGCACGCCTATCCTGGCGACATCTGGCCTCAATACGGCGGACCGAGGAGTCCTGATACAAATTGGAAAAGGAGCGTTACTCAGCTGAATTTCGCAGAGCAGGTCGAGTAGTGGGCTACTCTTACGGACTGAGAGCGCTGACAAGTTTCACAGCACTACTGTGTCTGTGCTGTTTGCCTGTGCGGGCAGCCGACGAATCAGAGGTTTCACCGTTTAGCACCGGCAGCTCGGTCACTTCGACCACAGTCCCACAGAGCTTCAAAGAGCTCCCAATAGATGCTGAAGCCGCAAGTGTTTATGCTGATGTATTGGAAAAGCTCGACCCTATGATGGCCGGGCACGACCACTTCATCGTAGCGCTTGAGAAATTGGCATATGAACTTGAGAAAAAAAATTTCTTCGACCAGGCCGAAGCGCTGTTAAAGAGAGCAGAAAAGCTCACACTGACCGAATACTTGCAGGTCGAAACGCTGAAATTTAAAATTCAAGTAGACCTGGCATACTTGAGCTTGATGCAGAAAAAATTCAAGGAAGCTGTCGCGTATGCACGGAAAGCTCGTGAGGATTCGGATCATTCATGGGAGCCGAGCTATCACGATCCGCAACCTCATGTCGAAACTTTTGAAGCACTGGCAGAAACCTTGATAAACGTAGAACGTCCCGCAGAGGCACTGCCGGTGCTAGATGAAGGTCTCGCCTTCATTGCGAAATACAAAAAATTATTCAGCGCAAAACAGTACGCGCTAAACAAAATTGACCTCGACACTTTTAAGGCTGAATCTCTAACAAGAATGGGTAAAGTTGAAGCCGCTTCCAGAGCATGGCTCAGCCTCATAAAGGAAACCGAAGATTTGTACGGTGAGAACGTCGGATTCGCTGACATGGCCGTCGAAAAATATCTCAAATTTTTGGGAGCGAATAATCAGAAAGAGAAAGCCGCCCGTTTCGACAAAACATACGCGGAGCATCGGCTGTATTTGATGAGACACAAAAATTTGAATCCAGCCCTTCAGTCTCAGAGAATTTGGAAGGAGCGAGAGGAAGAAGAGAAGGCTAGACGTAAAAATCGTAAACCTCAACGCCCTATCGATCCCACTAAGAAAAAAGAAGCAAATGCCGGTTCGTTAACATGGGCGCAGGAGCATCTTCCGCTTAATTGATAGAATGTCTCAGGCGTCGCGGAGATGCCATGAGGAGACACGAAACCAGCATGTCGACAGACGGCGACCAAGCCGCTAAACAACCGAAGGACTATGCTGTGGGAGACATCTCACAGGAATCTGACGAGCTCGATCTTTCTCCGCAGCCTGTTGCCGAGAAGCACGACATGCCGCCTCGCGAACTCGCAGAGCAAGCGGAAGGCGGGTTGCCCATACTCGTTGGTGATGACGACAGCGCCTCCGGAGAGAGCTCGAATCCAATCGTTACTGTTCAAGAACAAGATGAGGACAGCCCTTCGGAAGAACGTTCGAATTCCATCATCACAGTAGACGAAGACGACGATTCCGAAGCAATCGTTCAAGACGGTGAAGACGACCAGATCTTCGAGGACGACGAAGACGGCGACTCCGGTCCGGGCTCTATGACTCTCGTCGAACACCTGGGAGAACTTCGCGATCGACTTGCGCGTTGTCTGGCTTATGTAGCGGTTTCATTCGGAGTCGCACTCTACTTTGGAAAGCGAATAATCGAGTTTCTCGAGAAGCCTGCCGGCGGCATGAAGTTTCAAGCACTATCGATAGAAGAGCCTCTCATCGTATTCTTCAAGGTTACGTTTTACGCGGCCCTAGTTATTGCGTCGCCATTCATTCTGTTCGAAGTTTCCCGATTTATTGCACCCGGATTAACCCGAAGGGAGAAACAAATCGTGACGCCGGCTCTGGTTGGCGGTCCCATACTATTCGTCTGTGGTGCGGCATTCGCCTATTACCTGTTGCTGCCGCAAATGTTCCACTTCTTCAATTCATTCGGCATGGGCATCGCACCGATTCACCAGCGACTCGACTTCTACATGTCGCTTGTGGCCTCAATCTTGCTATACATGGGATTGTGCTTCCAATTGCCGATTGTAATCTTTGCACTCTCGTTCACAGGTCTGGTCACTTCGAATCAACTTATTAAAGTATGGCGCTATGCCGTTTTCGGCGCATCTTGCGTAGCCTTGATCATCACACCTGATCCAACCGCGTTCTCAATGTTGATCGTCATGGGCGCACTAGTCGGTCTCTATGCTATCTCCGTTGTTATTCTCAAGATTTTTGGGCGCTGATGGATTATCTAAACGACGAACGAATTCTTGACTGGCAAAGCCTGATTTGGATTCCCATAATCATCTCGACGATAATTCGCACCAAGAAAGACTGGCGCGAAATATTCGATGCCGACTTCACGATGAAAGACCGCGCGGCGTTGATGCAGATAAACTGGTTCATCATCACGCCGATCGTCGTCCTTCTCCATGAATGTGGACACGCGGTCGCCATGCTATTTTACGGAAGTAAGATAGTCGAATTCCACTACGCGCTGATGTGGGGTTTCGTCAGACAGGATGTGGCATTTACAGACGAACGAGACCTGGTCATCAAACTCGCCGGAAGTGTCGTACAAGTTGTGCTCGGGATGTTGATGCTGGTCGCGGCTGTTTTCGTCAAGTCACCGCCCGTGGTGACACTCTTGGTATACAGCGGTTTGACGGCAATCGCATCGACTCTGATCCTTTATACTTTGAGTTGCTTTTCCGGCTTCATCGGCGACTGGACCTGGATCTACACTTCCCCCAATTTGCAGTGGAAGCTTGTGATCGGAAGCATTCACGTCACGCTGGTCGGTTTACTCATATACCTTTTCTATGGGTTTTATCCGCGTCTGTGGTTTGCCGGCAAAACGCGACCAAAGTGGCATAAAGACTACCTCGCCGCCCAGGCGCGCATAGCGGAAGACCCGTCGGCCAATAACTACTTGAGCCTCGCCTGGCTCTATTACCTCGTCAACCTTGATAAAGGCGCGCAAAAGACGCTGGATATTGTCAAAGAAAAGGACCCATCCCAGCTTGAGTACTACGTTCTCAATGGTTGGCTACGACAAAATAAGGGCGATACGGAGGCGGCAGTCGAGAATTTCGAGGTAATAGTGAACTCGGCAGAGGCGAACTCCTACCAGAAGTGCCGAGCTCTAATGGCGATCGGGCATTGCCTGCTTTATCAGATGGAAAGCAAGCTCCCACGAGGTGGTAAACCTACATATGACCAGCTGAAGCCGGTAATTGCCTCCTACGAACAAGCCTATGCCGCAGAACCCGAGGTTGCTGATCCTATCTATTACAAGGCCACCCTACTTAATAAAGTAGGACTTCACAAAGAAGCGGAGTTTGAACTGAAAGATTTACAAGGTCGCAAATGGCTCGACCCTGCCCTCTCCGAGCTTTACCAACACGAATTACAGGTTGCCAGGAAGTCCGATAACCGGCAGCAATAAAATTCTCTCAGGCTTGTCATGTTATGTGCTGGCATAATGTCAAGCTCAACGGTAGCCCGTACTAATAGAAACCCTGGATCCCGCATACCTTTCTATGTTTCCAGACCCGAACAACCTCTCATTATGGTGCATATCAGGAGTCTCGCTCCTGGTCGCGCTCGACACCACGGTCAGACTGTGGACCGAGCGGCATCGCATGATGAAAGATGATTTGAACGACGAAGATCGTTCACTCATCTGGCGGATAGTGTTGTTTCTCGTCTACCCCATCCTCAGCTTGATAGAGCTACGCAGCACTATCGTGGCGACAGATATGATGGGCGGGCACATAGGCGAATGGACATACGGGCTGATGTGGTATGAAGCCGTTCCCGCCGAGCTTCCGCAACAATTGATTATTCCTGCGGTTTTCTGCGGCGAAGTCGCACAGGGAATTCTTGCCCTGTTTCTGATTTCGGCACTTTTCTTTCGCCCACATCCTTTTCTGGCTACATTAATCGGCTATTCCGTCAGTTTTATTTTCGGTCTAAACCTTGTCGTAGAACCGCTTCTGGCACTCACAGGCTTAGCTGGTAACAAGTGGCAAATCGCCCTGACTCAGACAACCTGGGAACAGCAACTGCCACTAATAGTGGTGCACGCAGGTTTGGCCGTGATCTTCTTAATCGCCGTCAGAAACAGCCGGGTACGAATGTGGTTCTCTGATCTCACTAGACCCGATGCGTCGGACCGCTTAAAAGCTGCCATCACCGACCACTCTTCAAATCCGGCATGCGCGCGCCTTACTTGCCGCCTCGGCTTGATGTACGACCGCGCCGGTTTAAGACGCCAGGCAAAGCGCCAGCTGAATAGCTTGAAACGCAACTATAGAGAATCTATTTATACGGCGTTTCTAGACGCTCTCATGTCATACAAGCGTAGAAACTATGAATTGGCGCGCAAACAATTTCTACACGCCTCAAACTATGCAGAAATAGATGGCGAACTCAAAGCGAGTTTATTAGCGGCAAGTTCATGCGCAGCGTTCGCATCCGGTGACACGCTCGGTGCTTTGAACCTGTCGGAACGCGCCCTTGAATTCGATGATGCCTCGATGGTGGCACGAATGGTCAAGGTCGACGCATTCTTGAAACTCGGCAGAAAAGAGCAAGCCGCCGAAGAAATCCTGGTGGCAATGCACTCCGGCATGCCGCTGGATCTCGAAAACAAAGTCCCGCTGGACATGGACAAAGCTTTTGAATCGATAGTTCTCATTGAAGAAACTAAACGTGGTCGGCGTTTACTCGAAGCCATCGGAGGGGGCGAGCTGTCGACGCGAAGCTGAAGACTCATCAATTAATAACGTCTTTTGCGGAATTAGTAAAAACTAACCTGGAATCGCTGGTGAAAACCAGATATACGACTATCGATAGAAATCAACAGGAATCCCGAAGTTAGACGGTCAATACGTAGGAACCCCATTTCAGACCAATAAATTTGCCAATTTTGCGCATTTTGCCCATTCTTTGAAACGCACTTCTAGACATATAATGCTGGCAGCAAGCGCATAAACAGGTTCAAAGCAGCCACATGCTCAGCACGATAACCTCCAACTTGAATATCAGAACGCGGTTATTACTGCTGTGTTTTGGCGTCGCGCTCCCGCTCCTGGCGATCGGAAGCTTTTCGATCTGGAAGCAGTACGGTTCTTTAAAGGATGAAGCGCATCGAGCCACCTCCTTTCAAGCCGCTATCGCCGCGCGCACGTTGACCCAATGGACCCATTCTCAGATTAGAACGCTCGACGCACTCGCAAATCTGCCCGCCTTGCGCAAGCTGGATCTGAATGCGTCTAAACCGATTTTCGCCACCGCACTCCAGGCACAACCTGATTGGGAAGAACTCATCCTTGTTAAGCCTGACGGAAATGCGATGCTTGCCCTCAGCGCTAAAAACATTGAGAAAAACGTCAACCATCCAGTATGTAATGATCCTGACGCTTTGAGTCAGGTATTGAAGTCGAAGAAAGCTCTCGTATCTAACTACTGTCATTCGCCCTGGACTGGCAAGCCGGCGTTGCTTGTGATGTCACCTATCATCGAAAAATCCCAGGTGAAGGCGGTATTGGTTGCAACAATCGAACCACAAGCGGCCTTCAAGATATTCCATGGTTTAACTAAGAACGGCGTCGTCATCACAGTCGTAGATGGCAACCGCAGAGTCGTGACCAGAACCTTGCAGAACAATTACTGGCAAGGAAAAGATTTCTCGAGCTCAGTGACCGTAAAAGCAGCTTCCAAGGCTCGTTCCGGCAGTCTCGAAGCTGTCGGTATCGCAGACCCGATTGCGCGTGCTTACGCGTTCGATCATGCGGAGAACGATTGGCTACTCATAGTCGGCGTTCCCAAATCAGAAATCTATGGAGCAGCACACGATTGGCTTTATACGATGCTCACCATTGCATGCGTGGCGATCGGTATATCAGTTGTGCTCGCATATCTCGTCACATCGCAATTCACCAAAGTAATTCATTGTCTGGTTCGCGAAGCACTCTCGATCGGTAAAGGCGATTTCTCTAAGCGAGTGAAGATCGAGACTCGCGACGAGTTTGGTCTGCTTGCCAGAGCCTTCAACGAGATGGCAGAGATGCTGCTGTTCGACAAAGAACACAAAGCGATGGTTCAGAAAATTTCAGACTCCATCCGTGAGTCGCTGGACCTAGACGAAATCTTGAACACAACCGTCCGCGAACTCGGAAAACATCTGGAAGCAAGTCGCTGTTGCCTCGCGCTCTACGATAATCGAGGCACGAAGAACGTTCACGATGACGAACTCGTATTCAATTATGTCTGGTGGAACAAGAAGTTGAACGGCAGCCCGCTGCAAAACCATTCCATCTTAATCACGGAAAATAGCGTTCTAAAAAATATCTTGCGCCAGGGAACGATCATGTCTCTGGATGTTCTCGACGAATCGCAGGCCATGCCGCTTTTCGAAGACGGTCAGACGGTAGCAGACGATTGGAAATCAGTGCGTTCTTTGATCGCTTGCCCGATCAGCACCAAAGATGGCCCGCTCGGTCTTATTCTGGTTCATCAATGTGATGACCTCCGAGTCTGGTCGGAGTCGGAACTCGGGCTCGTACAGGCGATAGCCGGTCAGCTCACCATGGCTATGGAGCACGCGCGCCTGTTTGACAGAACCAAGCGCATGGCCGAGCAAGAAGTGCTCATCAACCATATTGTGAAATCAGTGAGAAGCTCACTCGATCTCGACACCATTTTGAACACGGTCACTAGAGAATTGCTCGCAGCACTCGGTGTGGACCGCGTCCAGATCGCTCAACCGCGGTCGGAGAATCCACTCGTGATCACACACGAGTTCACCGTCGAAGGACTCGAGTCTTGCGTGAGCGCCACGCTCTATCCGGACAACTTGGATTTCAATCCCAGAATGTCTTCGCGCATGCAAGGCACCAAGCGTAATACCGTTCTAGGAATCAATCTTGACGGTTTACTCGAGTCTGAAAGTGAAGATGATGAATCTGCACCTGTAAAACAGAATCAAACCATCGATCAATCAACAACAATTAGAGAAGCACCGATCGCGGTCATTAGTGATGTTGAACGCGACAGCCGTTGCATCCCGTTCCAATCATTCGTAGACAAGGTTGGAGCAAAATCTCTGATAGCCGCGCCTCTTCTGCACGAGAGCAGATTGGTTGGACTCCTTATCGTTCATCAATGTGCTGGAGCACGCGAGTGGCGACCAATTGATGTTCAGTTGGTTACAGCGATAGCAGACCAGCTCGCAATCGCAATCACGCACGCTCATCTGTTCGCCCAGGTTCGCCACCAGGCAATCACCGACGGTCTCACAGGCCTGTTCAATCACGTTTACTTCAAGAACCGTTTGAAAGAAGAACTCAAACTGGCAGACAGAAAAGGCACGTCTTGCTCGCTTGTGATGATCGACCTCGACAAACTGAAATACATCAACGACAACTTCGGTCACCCGATTGGAGATGCCGCCATAAGACAGGTTTCCTCCATTCTGAAAACCATCCTCCGAAGCGGCGACACAGCGGCCCGTTATGGTGGCGAAGAATTCGCAGTCATCCTGCCGGAAACATCATTGCTGGAAGCTGCTCTAATTGCAGACCGGCTCTGTACGCAGATTCGCAACGCGCATGTGCCCGGACTCGGTCGCATAACTGCATCGCTTGGTGCGGCGACTTATCCCAAGCAGGCAATGTCAGCTGAAGAGCTCGTCGACAAAGCGGACCGGGCACTGTACAAATCGAAGCACAGCGGTCGCGATCAGGCGAATATTTTTGAACCGGAAGAAGGCGAAACAGACTTGCCGAGCCTCGATCACAACGTCGATGGATTCGAGCCCGCCAACACGATGGACATCGTCGTCGAATACATGAGTACTTCGAGACAACCTTCTGCGCTTCCCAAGCTCGATTTGCCCGGGGAAGATTTGAAGAAATAACGTGAACAGACTGGTTCTTTTCGACATCGATGAGACAATGATCTCCTCCGACGGAGCCGGCAGGCGGGCCATCGGTCGGGCGCTCTGCGACATCTTCGGTATCGATACAAGCAAGATGACATTGCGCATGTCAGGAAAAACCGATCCGCAAATTTTGTCTGAGATTTTGAAACTAGCAGACAAAATGGAAGAAGACTTCGAGCATTTAAAAGAAGAGATGTTCAGAGTCTACCTGACCCTCTTGCAAGAAGAAATCAATAACGCCGGTTATTACATCGTTCATCCTGGCGTGTATGAAATCCTCGATGCGCTGCATGCTCATGAAACAGGCTATCTCGGATTGCTCACAGGAAACATCGAAGATGGTGCGCGGCTGAAACTAAACCGATTTGATTTAAACAAATACTTCCCACTCGGTGCCTACGGAAGTGATTCTGCCAATAGAAACGATCTGCCGCAGATTGCGACGGAACGGGCTCGCAAGCATTTCAACGTAGAGTTTAAACCGGAGCAGGTCGTGATCATAGGCGACAGCATCTACGATGTTCTCTGCGCCAAAGGGTACGGAGCCAGGAGCATCGCGGTGAACACCGGGGCCACGCCCAAAGCCGACCTGGTAGAACAAAATCCTGACTTTCTGTTCGACAACCTTTCAGATACGAAAGCCGTTCTCGACGCCATCTTCGCCTGATTTAAACTTGAGCTTTTGTGGATGATAGAGAAGGAAATCTTCCTTCTTCGAGATTAACCACATGAAGTATGACGAACTCGTCGAAGCGCTGCCCCTGTGGCTGGACGCCATGTACGGCAATGCGCCGATTGACAAGGACGGGTGCGAAGAGTTCGTTGAAGCGGTCTATGCGGCGAACAATCTGAATAAACCACTGGTCGTCTGGTGCAAGAGTTTCTTTCAACTCACGGCAATAGTGCTCGGCTGGACCGCAGATAATGACTTTCTTCCGGTATACGAATGCGCGAAGAACGACGACCTGGATACTAAAAACATCTGGCGCCAGCTTGTCATCGACATAGAAGATCAAGGTCTGAAAGAGAAATTTGCCGTACTAGCCGCGTCAAGATCCGGTTCAAGCAGCGCCACTTTCGAACCGGTAGATCTTCAAACTGTCATTGACTCCTATCTCAAAAGACGTGACGAGGAACTGCGCGACGATTTTGATTTTGATTACACTGATGTGCGCCCCTATTTCGACGAGCTTTTCCCGCGAGCGTCGAGGAAAGTCAACCTGCATGGTCTTACACATGCTCAAGCTATACGACAAGTGAGAGAAGACCTTCTGGCGACTGAAGAAACAAATTCGGGCGTCGGACTGACGGCGAGATGGTCTAAACCTGCAGCACCCTCCCAAACAGAAACTGATGCTGGCGATTTCGGCTCGTTCCTGACTCTGGCGGATTCGATAAAGAAGAAAATTCTTGATTTGAAGAGTGAAACCGATCCGACGATCTACATAGAGACCGAGATACTTCAACTGAGCGACTTACATTTACACGGACCTCAGCTTGCGTTTCTGAACTTCATCAGAAGTTCATTAGCTGATCTGCAAAAGTATGGCTCCATCAAAAATGCTAGAAACATTCCATTTGGTTGTCTGCTTTTTCCTCAAGTTGCTCTGGTTTGCGAGCAGCCTGTCTCCTGGAGCGTTGACGACAAAGGCAGAGCATCTGATATCAATGACGGTGCCATCGCATTTGGGGATGGTTTCAAATATTTTCTGGTTAACGGCAGGGAAGTTAGTCCCAGTCTCATACGCATGCCACATCCGGTCACCCGCTCAGATCTCGAGAAAGAACCCGATGCGTTCTTCAAGCAGATTCTTTTCCAAAAGCTCGGTCTTGAGTGCTACTTGAAAGAAGGTGGCGTTCAAGTAGTGAGCCAGAGCGCTAATGGTCGCCTATACCGGGAAGAAGTAGCAGAGCAGGAACCGCTAGCTGTTTTAGAACTACTAGAAGACGGCATCAGCAGGTTTGTCGAAGTTTCGGCCGAATGCACCACAGTTTCAGATGCGCAAGCTTGGCTCAGTACGCACCAGACAACAAAAGTTCCAACCGATTCCCGCGATCAGATATTGAACTCCGTGATCGATAGATGGAAGTCTCGCGTACTGTCAACAGCGCCAGTGAACAGAGAGGACATTACGAGCGGCGTCAATGCCTTATACGAGTTTGCTGGTCTGCCGTCGCCTCGCATCGTCATCTGCCAATCGCCATGGCAACTTACAATGATGCCCGCAGTGATAACAAAGTTGCCCGGTCGAAATCTGAAAGACCTTATTGAAATCGAACCAACATTTGAGAATCGATGGACGTCCCTGTACAGCCAGATCGAAAAAGAATTCGAAATGCCGCTCAGTAAAATGGATGAGAGCTACTCAGACCACTCAATCGGCAAATTCGCCCCTGTTACACGAGGACTTCGTCCAACCTTCTTTCGTTTCGAATCCGTAGTAAAATCGGACTTGCCTTACTTACTGCCTGAGAAGATCTACCAGAGTTTGCTTCTCGACCAGCAGAGGTTCTTCGCATCTATTCTGCAAAACGTTCTGCACACCTATCAATTCGTAACGTTAGCCGATACCAGATTTGGTGACAAGGATTGTTTCGGAGAAATGCTGAGTAATTTGTCGTTCCGCTGGATGGCCAAAGAATTCTATTCACAACGAATGGAACCTTCCAGAATAGACAATCAGCACGTCAGCAACTTCATTTCAACACCATTTGATGAGCAGGTCGTTGCTTATGATTTGTTGGGTAAAATTTCCAACGACCTTACCCCAAGAGATTTTGCCAGTCTTGACCGTTGGCTGCGGATTGTCGAGGCAGCACCTAACTATATGTTTTTTGAAAGAACATGTTTTGTTTGCGATCGTCCGACGCAACTTCGACTCGATGACAATCTGCGACTCCACAACGAGGATGGACCGGCATTCGCATTCGCAGATGGCGCCGCAGGTTTCGCTTACCACGGCGTCGGCGTCCCGGCCAACGTCATTACCCACAAGGATGACATAACGGTAGAGGCGATAAAAAACGAGCAAAATATAGAACACAGAACGGTCATGATGTCGCTGTATGGTGAAAGCAGATTTCTTCTCGATTCCGGAGCCGATCTGATTGATGAGGATGAATGCGGCACTCTTTACAGAGCGCATCTCTCAGATGATGAGCCCCTGGTGATGGTCCGAGTCAAAGATCCAACGCCTTCAAAGCACGGCACTATGGGAACTTATTATCTGCGCGTGCCACCACATATGGAGACAGCGAAGCAAGCGGTCGCATGGACATTTGGATTTGAAAGTCCATGTGACTACGCCCCCGAGATTGAGACGTAGAACGTTTCACGAAGGACCTGGTAGTGCGAGTGAAACCGATAGACGGCAAACCATGGCAGAGACGTTCATATAAACGATCACAGGACGATCAAGAGTTTTAAAATCACTAGTAATTCGGATACACATTCAAAACTTGGGAACGCCTGAAATTCCGCGAAGTTTCCAAGGGACACCTCACATCCGTTTCATCCCCCGAAAGTCCGAATGGTTGGGCATTTAGCTGGGCCGACACGCCTCTTCGCTTGACAATAAAATGAGCGAATGTTCATGGAACATGTTGGGACCACCCGCGTCTTTGGGTTTGTGAGTGATGCATCCCGAACATGATCACTGACACGACGAAAGGTTAACGAAAAAGGCAAAGCTGAATCTCCCCCTCCAGCTGCGCCCCAAGGAAGGATTTCTTCCCGCGTCCGACACGCGAACGTGCCACCTAGAACGCCCTAAGCACTACTAATGGTGCCAGGGGCGTTCTAGTTTTTGGCGTGTTATATTGAACTCATCAGCGTTTCCGTAATTCAAGGTGCCTCGTCGAGATGTTGATGGAGAGAATAGAAAAAGCCATGAACCGTAGAAAGACCTTCGCAATAATGCTCGCGGTATTCGCTTTACTGAGTTCGGGAGCCTATGCAGCAGACAAGAAAAAAGATTCGGAAAAAAAACCATCCAAGGAAATTACGCTGAAAGAATTTAAGTCATTAAAAGCAGGCTCGCCTGTCTCCGAATTATTTGACCGTTTTGGCCAACCGGAAAAGGACATCGGCAGCGGCATTCACATCTATCAATACAGATTGTCAGACGATTCGCTAATTCAAGTCGGCTGTGTCGAAAACATTTTCTATGTGGATCATGTGGTGGGAAACAAACGCGAGCGCCTCTCAGGAAAAACCGCTGAGCAGGTAGAAAACGAAGGGAAAGACAGAGCCCAAAAACCGGCTGCGAAGAAAGACTAGACATTCAAAAAAGTCTCAGTCAGCAAGCATCTAAAAGAATTCGACAGAGTAATTCTTGCGAGTCGCAACGGAGCGGTAAAGTCCATCTGGCACGCCATCAGGTTTTTCACTAAAGAAATCAGTCGCGATTTGAACAATTTCACCTGGAGAAAATTGACGAACTCCATTGTGTACTTTCAACGACTCATGAGATTCGCTCACGCCAAGCGGATCATCAATGAGAAACGGAGGGATGTCCTTTCCGATAGCTTCAATGAAAGCACCGGTGTGTAAAACTCGAGTCATGAGTCCGGGCTTCAAAACTATGTTGGGCTGCGGGTCCGTAATACCCAACTCAAGAAGCGGTTCCAAACTAGACATTTTGAATTTGACCTTATCGAAATTGAGGTCATCCATGCGCTTGAGCAGTGCGAGACCGTCGAAGAAGGCCTCACGAGTGTTCCAAGCCCACTCAAATACTTCTAGTGTGCGATTGACGCGATCTTTGATGTTCCAGAGAATGTAACCGTCGTCATGCTTGAACCCACATACTAATCGCTCCGGATGGCTCAGCAAGCGCCGCCACTGAAGGTCTCCGCGCTTGATACTGAGATTGCTTTGCTTGATCCAGTTTTCGTGAATCGGTTTCAAAGGATCATAATGATCGAGATGGTGACGCTTATATCTTGTGGCATCGCCGGTATCCGGCAGCGCGCGCAAATCTATCTCGACATGGTACTGCATATCCGTTACTTCATAACCCATGCGCTGGTAAAACGGATAGGAGAACGGCCAGAGCGCAGTCAACGGAACGCGCTTACGATGCGACTCTTGCAAACACGCCTTCAGACATCGTCGAATCAAACTCCTGCGCCTGTGCGCGGGATCCGCAGCCACAGCCGACACCCCCGCACAGGGAACAAGCTGCTCGCCCAGCCACATTTGAAAGTTTGCTATCCCAACGACTGCCACCAGATAATCATCGGTGTAGGCACCCATGGCTGTGTCGAGGAATGAGTCATAAAACGTCGTCCACCGGTCGCGGTCCATAAAGCCGAAGGACAGGGACCAGATATCAATCGCCCGAGAGAGATCACTGGGCTCCACCGGTTTGACAACATATTCGCCTGTTACTGCTTTTGTAGTGGTCATCTGAGAACGGTCCTCAGAAACTTCGGTCAGGAAGGGATACACAATATCTAGTCAAGGAGTCCATTTTATACCACTCAATCTATATAATTTATCGATGCAACTTTATGAATCAAACAGGAGCTTTCGCTCGGTTTGTCTGCATAACTGGTAAGGGACAGCAAGTCCCAAGGAGTTCCGGGTGACTGAGCAAAGACGATTCCGTGGCAATCAAAGACGAGTCACAGCCTATATAGGGCTGGGTTCAAATGAGGGCGACAGAGTCGGCTACATCCAGCAAGCCGTGCAATTGCTCAAGGACATCGGCAAAATCAAGGTTCTTGAGTGCTCCAGCCTATACGAGACAGAGCCAATCGGCGACGAGTACACCGATTGGTTCGTGAATGCCGTGCTGGTAGTGGAGACGGAACTCACATGCGAAGAATTGCTCGATGTGCTCAAAGACATCGAAAGCCGTCTCGAACAGATGAATAAAGCCAACGAACCGAAAGGTTACCGCCCGGAAAAACGAAACGGGCGAGTACGATTCATTGACCTCGACATCCTCTTCTTCGGCAACGAGGTGCTCGAAACCTCATACTTACACATTCCGCATCCACGTGTTCATAGACGAGCATTTGCCCTGGTTCCACTTCTGGAAATAGCACCGGATTTGGTGCACCCCTCTTTAAATAAAACAGTTGCGACTCTCCATGAGGAGCTCCCAGAGCCGGAACAAGTATTCCTCTACGGTACACGCAGACCGGATGAATGTCATGGATGACAGCGCCGACGCCCGGGAAGAAGAAGAAAAAGAACTAAACTCAGCACTGGGCAATCAAAGCTCTTCACTGATGAAACAGATGCCCGGGATGAATTCGGCAGACTTTCCTCAGCTCCGAGTAGGAGTCGACATTTGCTCAGTACCAAGAATTATTGAGGCACACAAGCGCTTTGGCGACAGATTTCTTCGACGAGTGCTTACCCCTGGTGAGATCGAGTATTGCAAAAGTGCGGAGCGCCACATGTACGTCCGCATCGCCGGACGGTTCGCAGCCAAAGAAGCGGTCGTAAAAGTACTGGGCACAGGCTGGGTCGGCGTGGGCTGGCAGGAAGTCGAGATCAAGCGTAAGCCTAGCGGAGAGCCCAGACTGACCTTGTATGGTCGCGCCGTCGCTCGCGCGGACATGCTCGCACTCCGACACTTTGAAGTAAGCATGAGTCATGAAAAGGAATTTGCGGTGGCGTTCGTGGTGGCATACTGACCGGACAGAACTTCCGTTAACCGGCCAGTCAATTTGTTTCGTTTAAAACTGCACACTGGAACCTAACTGTTCGGTTGCGAAAAGTGAACGAATTGGCGCTTGTGCCAGTCGCAAACTTTCAGATGCTCTTCATTCCGAAAAGCACACTGGTACTGAATTTAGGGAAGCTAGTCTGTTCGACAAACTCGCCCATTTTGGAAAATAGGCGACCGATAGTTGTTTGGGTTTCACGCAAATATCATCTTGATCATCTATCAATGGGAATAAGAAAAAAAGAAGCCCTCTGAGATCAACCCCGATGGATGACGTAAAAGAAAACGATAAGTCCAATGTGTCGGTCAGCGATGACACGGCTCCCGTGTTGTCCGTTTCAGAACCAGCACCAAAACCAGAACCAGTGCCTCCTGCGACACCTGCTGCGGCAGCGACACCTGCGTCGCCCGCACCAGCACCGTCCAAAGACCAGGAGACCGAGCTGATCGTCGTCAACGCGCTGCTCCTGATCGGTTTGGTCGGAGCCATGCTTTACGTCGGGACAGTCGTATTCGCCGCCGACGCGCTTCTATTCTTCTTAGGCATCTTCGTCTACTTGATTGTCGCTCCGCCTGGCACTTACGTTCAAGGCAAAAGCAAAATGGTCAGCTTCACAAAGGAAGTGGCCTGTGCATTTGCTCTGACCTTTGTGCTCTTTTTATTGCTGAAACAGTTTATGCCTGCTGACGCGGACCAGGCAAAATGGTTGACGATAGTTCTGGCGACACTGGGCGTAAAGCTTGTGTTCTACCCTTACTACAACTTTAAAGCAGACGATTAGCCGTCACAGACTGTCAATGAACGAAACTAGTGCAGAAGCGCGCTGAGGCTGAACTAAGCGAGCGCACAGCTCACTAGCCGAATGCAGCACCGCCTGCGGTTCCTCCAATCTCACCTTCGTCGATTGGTCGACCGATAGCCATAGCAATCATCAGACACTGGTCGACTCGCTCCATGACCTCTTGCGGGAAGGAGCCAATTTTGCTGACCAGAAGCGTTTTTGGAATAGTAGCGATGACGGTGCAGTCTATAACGCTATCCAATCGCAAGCCGCCTTGTTTGCCTTCCGGGGTATCCATTTTCACTACGACCTGGGTGGGCTCGCGCGCCGCTCTCGTGATATTGCTAGTCAGCGGAACGAGCAGAACGTCATCTAGACGGGCGTTGTTGTAGTTATTGGAAATAAGCACAGCAGGACGTCGCTTGGTCTGGGTTTGACCATCGTCTGTGGTGTATGGAAAGGAGACGAGGACAACGTCCCCCTTACGATACGCTGAAGGTTTAGTTGGAGTATTCAAGAATCGAACACTACTAAGGTTTGGACCTGAAGCAGAAAACCTGCATGCTTATTGTACCAATGACCGGTCCAACTTTAAATTACCGTAAAAACGCAACCAACTCTAAAAGGGTCCTCTATCGGAACCCTTTCATAATATTTATTCTGGCCGACTTATTTAACCGTCTAGATGTCTGCGTAAGCAGCATCAGTCATCAGATCTTCCTTGATGAAAGAAGAATTTGCCGAGAAGTTGACCGCAGTGGCGCGATCCAACTCATAGCTCTCCTTGATGTGGTTAAACGCGTCAAAAATGCAATCTCTGAAGGACATTGCATCCTTGGGCTGTTGGCCTTTGTTTTCGCCGAAGTTCTCAAAAATGGACATTGATAGAAGGGCCTCGTTCAAATGGCGAAAGTACTGATTCACTGGGAAGTATACCAGGCTATCAAGAGATATTTCCAGCGTTTTTAATGTTGCCGGGAACATTTAATCTTGGAAACCTATCCTTCCAATTCGGATATACCCATTTCCATTCCGTTTATCCCAAACCTGGATGAAGTTTTAATCATATTTCCAGGCATTTTAAACCGCAAACGCCTTGCAGCTGTTTTTAGCCTAAAACCGGTCCGGAAACTTTGCTTTGAGGAAGTCGATCGTTTTTTGCGTGCCCCCGCCTGGAACGATGATTTCGTGAATTCCCTTGCCCAGAAGCATCTGACGATCTTCTTCAGGAATCACCCCACCGCCGAAAACGACGATATCGCCGGCATCCTTCTGTTTCAGAATTTCGACAACCTTAGGCAAAAGCGTCATATGCGCACCAGACAGAATCGAAAGACCGATGGCGTCGACGTCTTCTTGAATCGCCGTCTCAACGATCTCGTCCGGCGAGCGGTGCAAACCGGTGTACACAATTTCCATACCAGCATCGCGAAGAGCCCTCGCGATCACCTTGGCACCACGGTCATGCCCGTCCAAGCCGGGTTTTCCGATTAAAACTCTAAGTTTCCGCTTCGTCATTACTGTCGCCATCCCTGCCATACATCTACCTCGGAGCCGAGACATAGAAAGTATAGAACTTTAGCTCTGACGATCCTGGATAGTTGGTTTCATCTTTGCGGAAATTATCTCAGCCACTTCATAAAAAGGCTTAAGGTCGTATTTGTTCAGGAAGTACATGCCTTTCTTGGTTTTGAGAATGGCAAATTTTAAATACTTGGGCTGGTCGAAAGCCACGATTTGATCCCAGGTCAACTTCACTCGCCAGAGGAGAGCACCGACTTTGAGCGTTTCGTTGTCGGTCTCAATCTTATTCACTTCCAGAAGTACTGGCAGAAACATGAAGATATCGATGAAGCCGACCATCCCAAAGAAAAACAATTCGCGGAATGGATCCATGACACGATGCTGAGGAAAACGCTCGATAAAACTCATGACAACGGCGACATTCAACAGAATAAGAAAGAATGCCGCCGGATAACGAACAATATGTTTCCACAAGGGGCGCCTGTAAACATGCGGTATGTTGACGTCCACCGGCACGCGCATTTCATCTCGCTTGATTCCAAGTATGCTGCCGACCAGCGACTGCGCGGATGCTGAAGAATTCGATGTTCGCGCTGACGGTTTTGCGGAAGAAACCGAAGCAGCGCTACCGGCTGTTTGAGAGAGAGTCGCCGCGGCATCGTCTGACGTGCCGGATTCTTCCGAAGCCTCCAGGTTCTGCCCGGCTGGAGACTGCGGCGACTGCGGACGTTTAAACTTTCGTTTGCTTTTGGACACTGCGTTTCTCTCACGATTGCCCGATCGATCTGGCTCTAAGCCTTCTTAAGCCTTAAACCTTATATCCCGCAAACCTAGGCAATTTATGCGTTTTAAGGATAGAAATCAGAAGTCGAAAAAAGGTACAACATCAAGATTATCAGTGATGGAGCTATTTAGATACGCTCCTCAACTCCCCCTCCGCTAAATTCGGTGAACGTAATGTCAAAGAGCAAGCTGGCTGACTATCTTTTCAATCGCATCAAAGCACAAGGTGTTGATTGTACTTTCGGAATTCCCGGCGACTTTGTCCTGCCGCTCTATGCCGCGCAAGAGCGCGCTCAAATGAAAACAGTGGTAATGACGCATGAGCCTTCGGTGGGCTTCGCCGCCGATGCTTACGCCAGGCTTAAGGGCATGGGTGTCGCACTCGTGACGTACGGCGCCGGCGGATTGAATATGGTCAATCCCATCGGTCTCGCCTACGCAGAAGAGTCACCGGTTCTCGTGATCTCGGGTTCGCCTGAAACCCGCTATAGAAGCCAGAAACCGCATTTGCATCACTGCGTTAAAACTTTCGATACCCAATACAACGTGTTCAGAGAAGTCACAGAATCACAAACGCTTCTCAGCAATCCGACCATTGCGCAAGACGAGATCGACCGCGTTATCGATACAACGAAGAAGTCGTCACGCCCGGGCTACATCGAGATTCCACGCGACATGGTCAATCAGGAAATTCCTGTGAGCGATGAGATGAAGGCGGCGCCGGACGAACACGCTCCTGCGCTCAACGAAGTTATAAAAGAAGTAATCGAACGTCTCAGATCCGCGAAGAAACCTGTTGTCCTGGCTGGCGTAGAAGTCCGACGTTTCGGACTGAAAGACAAAATCATCAGCCTGGTACAAGCGTTAAACTTGCCGGTAGTGACTTCAATCCTGGGCAAGGCCTCGTTTCCCGAGAGCCATCCAAATTTCATCGGCAATTATTTTGGTCAATTCGGCAATCCCAAGTTGAAAGAATATGTCGAGGACTCCGACCTGATTCTCTCACTGGGAACGGTTCTCACCGAGATGGAAACAGCTGGATACACCGCAAAGCTTCCTCTGGAAAACTTGATCCAAGCCACCGCCAGTGAGGTCAACATCGGATACCATACCTATCCCGGAGTTCCCCTCAACGCCTTTGTCGACGAGCTCATCGAGAAGCTCGGCAGTAAAGTAAACCCGTCGATGCGTTTCACAGTTCCGGATATTGAACCTGAACTTCTGGCGCCACCAAAAGGCAAACAGCACCTAACCGTTGCTGCAATCATCGAAGATCTCAACGAGATGCTCAATCAGAATTACTCTGTCGTCTCTGACGTCGGCGACTGCTTGTATGCTGGTTTGAGTTTAAAAACTGACATCTTCATCGCTCCCGGATACTACTCGAGCATGGGCTTCGGAGTTCCAGCCGGCATTGGTGCCCAGGTCGCCGAACCAAAGAGACGCTCGGTAATTTTGGTTGGCGATGGCGGTTTCCAAATGACAGGAATGGAAATGAGTACCGCAGCCAAGCTTGGTCTCAATCCGATTATCGTTCTCTTCAACAATGCAAGTTACGCAATGCTCCGATTCATCGATCAGGATCGCAAGTACTATGACCTGCAACGCTGGGACTACGCCGGTTTAGCCAAGGCTGTCGGTGGCGACGGAGTTCAAGCCACCACGAGAGATGAGTTTAAACGCGCCCTCGCTGACGCGGTCAATTCCGACAAAATGTTCTTGATCGATGCCGTCATCGAAAAGGACGATATCTCACCGACGCTAAGACGCCTTACCGACCACTTCGGCGCCAAAGTCAAAGCTGCAATCGGCTAGGGGGCTCAGCACCGCCCGATTTCAGCAGGGCGCTTCGAACATTGGAAAACCGACAGGTTGAAAAGGACCGTGCCTGATACAATGGCGCGGTCCTTGTTTTTGGACGAAACAGAACGGATCGGAAGAGCACGAGATGAGAAAAACAATTCAATCACTGCAATTGCCAATTTCATTAGCGATTCTCCTGAGCATTCAGGCAGCAGAACCCGCCTGCGCTAAGGACGACGAATTCGAGGCTGATCCGGACGTTGCCTCCTTTCATCGCACACCCAGGGCGCCTGTCAAAGCCGGCAAGGTGAGCGGCGGTTACCACAGAAGCGTTTATGCCGGTCCAACCCATAGTCGAAACAAGACGGCTCCGGACACGACTTACAATATAAACACGGTCAATTACGACGACTACCTCAGGAGCATGGGAAAGAAGCCCACCAATAGCACGCAGGTGTTTAGCGTGCAGTCAAACAGCAATAATCGAAGCGCCGGGACCGGAGGAGCAGGATCTAATCAGTCCGAACAGGAGCGTCCATTTGTTTTAACAGCCGTCGACAACGAAACGGTTTCCGCTAAAAAAACAAAGAGCTCGATTCTCTCAAAAGTAACAAGGGCGCCACGAGCCGCTCTCGGTGTAGCAGTCGGCGTTCCCATTAACATCGCCCGCGATACCACTAAGTATACGAAACAGATGCGCACCAGCATGGTCGACGGTATCGGTGTTGACACGGAGCATCACGACCTGGTCGGGCATATGTTCGCTGCCGGCACCGCGATTCCATTTGGTGTTGGAACCGGTATCGTACACGGTACCATCAAAGGTTTCAGACAGGGTGTCGGCAAAGATAAGCCGCTCAACGCGGAGACCAGCACTCCAGGCAAACAATCCGCATCGCTGCCGGAACCAGACCGAACCGAATAGCACTCTGAGGTTCTGATGAGCACAGACTTTGAATTTGCCGTTGTGGGTGGTGGTGGCATGGGTAGTGCCGCTGCATATTATCTTGCAAGAGAGGGCAAATCCGTCCTGGTGCTGGAACAGTTCGAAATCGGGCACAACCGCGGTGCCTCGCATGGCGAAAATCGCATAATTCGATACTCATATGAATGGACGGATTACGTCAAACTCGCAAAAGAAACTTTCAAACTCTGGAAAGAAGTCGAAACCGAATTTGGTTCCAAACTTCTAAAGTGCACGGGCGGTTTGGACATTGGCTATCCTGGAAATCGCGACTTCGAATTGTGTATAGACTCACTGCGGCAAGAAGGCATCGAGTTCCAACTGATGAACCAGGAGGAGGCCGCCTCTCGCTTTCCTCAGTTCAATTTCGAAACGGGTACTCGGGCACTTTTTCAAAAGGACGCCGGTTATCTTGAACCGGATGTCTGCATTCCTGCCTTCATCTCACTCGCTAAAAAATGTGGTGCGATAGTTCAAGATAACACCACTCTCGATGGCATCGACATTTCAGATGCCCATGTCGAATTGACGAGCAACGGCAAAAGATGGCGCGCAAAAAACCTGATACTTACCCCTGGTCCGTGGGCCGCGCCGCTTGTGAAAAAGCTTACGGGCGTTGACGTTCCTATAGCAGTATCGCTCGAACAGTATGCGTTTTTCAAACCGAAACACCGCGAATGGTTCGACGAATCCAAATCGCCTGTTTTCATCGTCTATCCAACTCCCGGCGAATTGGACATCCTATACGGCTTTCCCCAATTTAAAGACTTGGGCGTCAAGGTTGCAGAACACCACGCCGGATCAGCCACGGAAGCGGCGACGAGAAGTTTCGAACCGGATCCGGATAAACTGAAGCGCGCATTTGCCAGAGCGCAAAAGCTCATCCCCGATCTCACTGAGGATGTCACCAGGGCGGCTACATGCCTCTACTCCAACACGCCTGACAAGCACTTTATAGTCGATAAGTTACCTGGACACAACAATGTGGTAATCGGCTGCGGTTTTTCGGGTCATGGCTTTAAATTCATTCCGATTATCGGCAATATCCTAAAAGATCTAGCTCTCCACGGACACACAAAACAGCAGATCCGAATGTTTAAGCTCGAACGCTTCGCTGCAACGCACACAAAGCAATAGGTAACTGTAAAATAGTTTGATAGTCGCCGATGAGTCACAAGTATGGCAAACATTCGAGACAGTCAAGGGTTAGGTCCCACAGACACACAGCAGCGACGTGGTCCTGCGGTGTTTATTTCGTTTCAAGATGAAGCCGAACAGTTTGCCCCGGTCCTATCTCAAATATCTGCTACGGAACCTTCATCAGGGCAACAAATCGAAGGTTACAAGATAATCGACAAAGTCGGCGAAGGTGCGATGGCAGTTGTTTACCGAGCCATGCAACTGTCTACCAACCGAATAGTCGCAATCAAAACTCTTCGCTACTCGGAAACTGATCTGTCGGAGCGATTCGCCAGAGAAGTTTCTATCCATAATCAGTTGAAACACAAGAACATTGTGGAAGCAATCGAATGCATTCAGTCCAAAGGTAGAGCTTACTTCGTGATGGAGCTGCTCAAGGGCGTCAACCTGGAAGATCAGCTCCAGAAGCAGGGGCGCTGCCGCAGCCCGGCTTTGTTCGCTCACATACTGGGACAAATTTGTGACGCCCTGGAATGCGCCCACAATCTAGGTATCATCCATCGCGACCTGAAGCCGGAAAATATCATTCTGCTCGAAGGCGGGAAAAATGAGATTAAGGTACTCGACTTCGGCGTGGCAAAAATTCAGGAAGACTTGCAGCGACTCACGAAAACAGGAGTGGTGCTCGGCTCTCCAGCCTACATGAGCCCGGAGCAATGCATGGGACTGAAGCTCGACCCTCGCTCGGATCTTTATTCACTTGGAGTTGTCGCGTATGAGCTTCTCACTGGAAGTCTTCCATACGAGGCCAGCAATCCTGTCGAGATGATGGAAATTCACTGCGATCCTGATATAGCACCGAAGCCGCTAACTATGTTCAGACCAGACCTTCCAGCAGTTGAGAAGCTACAGGCGGTCTTCGATCATGTCCTTCAAACGGAAACAGAAGATCGAACGGCCGACGTTCACGAGTTCAAAAAAGAGCTGCACGATTGGTGGGATGCCGCCTCAAATGGCACTTCCCAGCTACCGAATCCATTCAAGCCGTCGGAACTCCCTCGAGAGAAAGTCGCTGAGAAAAGCAAAAGTATAGTAAACACAGTCGAAGCAAAAGCGCTTGCCGAACTGACAGGACGGCGAACCAGCGCAGACGAAATAGTCGAAGCCACGCCAAAGATTCCTCAGAAGATGCAAATGCCTCTCCTGATAGGTATTGTCGTAATTGTTCTGGTCGCCTTGATCGCGTTTCTCGCGACATTCTTGTTGTCGGCGCTCAACGGTCGATGAGAATATTTGTTTACGGTTTCATCAGAACGACTTGCAATTTCGATTTGTTTTGATACTATTGGCAAATATCGAATTCCATGCGGCAGTGACGCCGCGCAAATGAGAAATGATGACTACAAACACAGCAAACGCGCAAAATTGGTGGACCTGGTGCAACCTGGTTGACGAGCCGCGTTGGCGCTGGTGAGGCTTAAGTAGTCCACGAAGCATTTAAACCGCAGGCTTGTCGCACATGACGCCTGCGGTTTTTCTTTCGAGCATTGTCTGAGTCAGCCGATCAGACTAATTTTACGCGCGCCACCATATGCGCCACCACCGTTTTTCACACCTGTTTTTATCGCCAGGAATACATCATGACTAATTCAAAACACTGTCACTCAGTCTCCATAGCCCAGCCGAACATTCGCGTGCGCAACATACTCGCGCTTCTCGGTCGGGATGCCCAACCGTTTATAGTCTTTCAAAAACGCGACCGCTCGCTACGCAATTCGTTGTACACAATTGTCGCCCTCGACCCATCTGTGACGGTTTCCATCAAAGGTCGCAACGCCAGTCTGAAGTTCTCAGACGGAACATATGAAAACAGACGCATTGACGAATGCCCGTTTGAATTTCTTCGGAGCATTCAAACAAAGTATGCCAACGAATTCAATGCGTCGCATCTTCTGCGCGAAATTGACAAATCCATAGAATTCGCGGCTGGCATGATCGGCTACTTCGGTTTCGGTCTCATTCACACAATCGAAGATGTGAAACGCCAGACATCCGACCCGCTCGACGTTCCCGACTCAGTCGCCATTGTTCCTCAAACCATCATCTGTATTAACCATCAAGCAGGGACGGTAAACGTGCTTTCGCAGGAAAGCATACAGCGAGCGGAAGAACTTGCCGTGCGCCTGGTATTCGCAGATTCATTCGAGCTAGCAAATGAAATATGCGCAACGCAAACATCTTCGAGAGAAGACAAAGTCAGGTTCGAGTCAGTCATTCGAAAAGAACAGTTTATTGAAAACGTAAACGCCGCGAAGCAATTCATAGAAGAAGGACAATGTTTTCAGATTGTTCTCTCGCAACGATTCGTGGCGAAAGCAGATGTTAGCGCTACCGACATCTTCGCCAATTTACTCGAAACCGCTCCATCGACGTATAACTATCTCCTGAGCTTTCCGGAATTTCAGTACCTGGGCGCATCACCGGAAACAATGGTCAACGTCAAAGGAAACCGCATCCAGCTCTGCGCTCTCGCCGGCACGCGCCCGAGAGGAAAGACTCAGGCTCAGGATAAGCACAACGAATGTGAATTGAAGCGCAACGAGAAAGAACTCGCCGAGCACCGAATGCTTGTGGATCTTGGAAGAAACGATCTCGGCAAGGTCTGCCGTGCGGGCTCGATTCAAGTGGGCCCTATTGCTCAAGTTTTGAAATATTCAAACGTAATGCATTTGGGAACCGAAATATCGGGGCAACTCGAAGATGGCAAAGATTCATTTTCAGCATTGAAAGCATGCTTTCCCCGTGGAACCGTATCCGGTGCACCAAAAGTTCGAGCGATGGAACTGCTTGCGGAGCTGGAAACAGAACAACGCGGCATATACTCAGGCGCCGTCGGCTTCTTCGATGTGCGTGGCAACATGGATACAGCCATCGCAATTCGCTCTGCACTGATTAAAAATGGTGAAGTCTCTGTCAACGCCGGAGCCGGAATTGTATACGATTCGCTGCCTGAGCATGAGTACGCGGAAACGGTAAACAAGGCGCGCGCCATTATTCAAGTTATTGAAAACACAGCGGCAAATGGTTGCGTTTCGCCAGGTCGCACCTCGACAGACGAAGCCAGCTCAGACGATTCCCAACCAGAATTCACCGCCAACGCGACAAAAGTAGGTGCATACTAATGACTATTCTACTGATAGATAACTACGACTCATTCTCCTTCAACCTCGTCCAGGCACTTAAGTCAGTTTCAAATCATGAAATTGACGTGCGGCGCAACGATCGAATCAGCCTGGACGAAATCGTCGAGATGAAGCCAGCAGCAGTAGTGATTTCACCGGGTCCCGGCCACCCGGCGAACCCGCGAGATTTCGGAATAAACACCGAGCTGATCAGAAACTATCGGCTACTCGGTTGCCCAATCCTTGGAGTCTGCCTGGGTCATCAAGGCATCGTTCATTCCCTGGGCGGCGCTATTGTCAAGGCTCAAAACATCATGCACGGAAAGACCAGCCAGGTCGAGACCTACGGAGATTCCGCCTTGTTTGCCGGATGCAGTTCGCAATTCACAGCAATGCGGTATCACTCGCTTATAGCTATGGATGAAAGCCTTCCCAGTTGCTTGAGAGTAACTGCCCGCGACACCATGACAAAGACGATCATGGCAATCGAGCATACCTCCGCCCCGCTCTTCGGTGTTCAGTTTCACCCAGAATCCATCGGCACTCCGGAGGGCGAACAGATTTTGAAAAACTTTGTTGCCCTCGCAAGCCACAGATCACACTGAGGTTTGAATAATGCAAACTTTAACTGCACCCAAATCAAATATTGAGAAACAACTGTTTAATCTGCTGGAAATTCCGGTCGATCAGCTCACGCTTCCAATCCTCAAAGATGCTGTTCAATACATGCGTTCCAAGCTCTCTGATTCCGTCATAAACGCGACTGCAAAACTCGGAATTGGAGCCATCGACCTCGCCGGCACCGGGGGAAGTGGCATGCCAAAGTTCAATACGTCCACTACCGTCGCATTTGTTCTTGCAGCTTACGGGGTGAAGGTAGTCAAATTCGGCAATCGTTCCATTACAGGGAACAGCGGTAGCGTGGACTTTCTAGCCGCCATCGGTTTTGAACCGGACTCAAATCTCGACAATCTCGCGAAGAAGTTACGAGACACAGATTTGATCTTCCTGAACGCCGCAACTTGTTACCCTCAGATCGGACTAATCACTGAGCAAAGAAAGCAACTCGGTCGCCCCAGCATATTCAACTTCATTGGACCGGTCTTGAATCCGGCATCTCCAGAGTTTCGACTTCTAGGAGTCAGCAACAATCGCATCCGCGCACTGCTGAACCAGTTTTTAGCCGAGGAAAAGACGGTTCAACGCGCAATCACAATGACGAGTGCAAACGGGCTGGACGAATTTGACGCCAGAGGTCAAAACCACGTCTCAATTGTCGACTCCTCGAAGATTACAGAGATTGAAACCAGCAACCTATCGAATCAATTCGCTCATGTATCGCCAGGCTCTCTCACGACTACACACGAAGAGCGATCCACAACAGTTAAACAAAACGCGAGAAGTTTCAACGACATCATCTCCGGATCAGATACAACTTCCGATGCCTATGCGTGCGTTGTTGTGAACGCTGGTGCCGCATTCCTGGCAGCGAAAACCGTCAACTCACTTGATGCCGGCTGCAGACTTGCTCAACAACTCATCGCAGATCGCTCGGTACAAAAGAAGTACGAGCAAATCAGGGGGGCACGATGATGACAATCTTAGACACAATTGTACAGACGAAACGGCAAGCGTTCTCCGCCAGCCCAACACAACCACAGACCCGTCCCGCAGTTTCCTTTCAAACGAAATCGTCGACGGAGAATGCGTTTCTATCAGCTCTATCTTCCAACTCAAAAAACATAATTGGTGAGATCAAACCGTGCTCACCATCTGCAGGTCAGTTGCTCAAAGACGGTCAACTAGACTCAATCCTGGAAGTTTATAGACGGCAGTGCGCTGCGATCTCCGTCCTCACAGACGAGAAGTTCTTCGGCGGCAGTTTCGAACTCCTCTCTTATGTGAAACAAAAAACCGGACTTCCAGTCCTCTGTAAAGATTTCATTGTTAGTGACAAACAGATTGCTCTGGCAAAACAACATGGAGCAGACGCCGTTCTCCTCATCGCAAAGGTCCTCTCCGAATCCGAACTAATCAGCCTCTTTGAAGAAACCAGACGTCAAAAACTCATTGCAGTTGTCGAGGTCAACAACGAATCGGACGTTGCCAAAGTAAACTCGATTGAAGCGGAAATCGTTCTAATCAACAATCGCAACCTTGACACAATGCAAATTGATTTGGAAACAACCGCGCGACTAGCACCCATGTTAAAACGGGACGTAATAGTCATCTCCGCCAGTGGAGTTAAAACGAGAAACGACATTCGAAAACTCTCTAAAACTACTCGCAACTTTTTGATTGGAACATCGTTGATGCAATCGGAAAGTTTAGAAAATCAATTGACGGAATTTAAACGCGATACCAAGGTAAAAATCTGCGGAATTACGAATACTGAAGATGCACTGACGGCAGTCGCATCCGGCGCCGACTTTATCGGTCTGATATTTGCACAGGCGTCAAAACGCAGAGTCGAACTAGACGTGGCCCGACAGATTCGCACGGCGATCGGCAACAAAGCAAAGGTCGTGGGCGTTTTTCAAAACCAAGATATCGAGTTCGTAAGCAGAGTCGCCGGAGAGCTAGAGCTGGACTACATCCAGCTACACGGCGAAGAGGACCGCAAGTACATTGAAGACTGCAATAGACCTGTAATCAAAACGCTTTCATACAATGCAGAGGTTGAAACGTTAGGAACGCTTGCAGAAATCTCGAACTTATCCTACGTGCTCTTCGATGCTCCGAAGGAGAGCGTTAAAGAAGAGGACATCTCGGTTGAGAAGAACCTGTTTCGCTTCGCTAACAGACTGCGTTCCATCAAAGAATCGTCGATACCATCGTTCTTTATCGCGGGGAAACTGACACCGGACAACGTCGCATTCTCAATTGAGACGTTGAAACCATTTGCGGTGGACGTTGCATCTGGAGTGGAAAGCGCCACCGGAGTGAAATCTAAAGAGCTCGTAAGGACATTCTGCGTAAACTCATCAACAACATAGTAAATACAATCGACACCACAGGTAGTGATATGCAACTGGCAACTAAATTTGGAACTTACGGCGGCACCTTTGTGCCGGAAACGCTAATGCCTGCGCTGGAACAGCTAGAAGACTCATTTCTCAAGTTCAGCGCGGACATCAAATGTATGGAGGAGTTGAGCAATTACCTGAAGCACTATGCTGGTCGCCCAACGCCTTTGTACTATGCTCAAAACTTATCACGCCAATGGGGCGCAGATGTCTACCTCAAGCGAGAAGATTTGCTGCATGGAGGCGCGCATAAAACCAACAATGCGATCGGTCAGGCGCTTCTGGCCAAGTTTATGGGCAAGGAAAGATTGATTGCGGAAACGGGAGCAGGTCAGCATGGTGTTGCATGCGCAATGGCAGGCGCAATGCTTGGTATGCCCGTCGAGGTCTACATGGGTGCCGTCGACGTAGAACGTCAACACCAAAATGTTCAACGAATGGAACTTATGGGTGCACGCGTTCATAAAGTCGACATTGGCGGTCGCACATTGAAGGATGCCATCAACGCCGCGCTCCGCGACTGGGTTTCAAATCTGGATAGCACGCACTATGTGCTGGGCACTGCAGCCGGTCCGCACCCATTTCCAACGCTCGTGAAGTTTTTCCAGAGCATAATCGGGAAGGAAGCTAGCGAGCAGTTTAAACAAATGACTGGAGGACAGCCGGATGCAGTCATTGCTTGCGTGGGCGGCGGATCGAATGCGATTGGAATTTTCTCCGCATTCATAGAATCACCGGACGTCGCACTCATCGGAGTAGAACCCGGCGGGCGCGGCATCGAAACTTTGGAACATGGAGCAGTACTCCAACTCGGTCAAGACGGTTGCCTTCACGGAATGATCAGTAAAGTGCTGCAGGACGAAAGCGGTCAAATCAAAGATACTCACAGCATAGCCGCGGGGCTCGACTATCCGTCCGTTGGTCCGGAGCACGCCCATCTACAGATGTCGGGGAGAGCCCTCTACGGCGTCGCGACAGACGACGAAGCTATTCAAGCGTTCCAAGAGGTTTCAAGACTGGAGGGAATTATTCCGGCGCTTGAGAGTTCGCACGCCCTGGCATACGCCCGCAAACATGCGCAGGGCACTCTCCATGGAAAGCGCTTACTTATAAACGTTTCAGGACGCGGCGACAAAGATTTAGCGAGGATTTTGGAATATGTCGAACAGAATAGAAAAGACTTTCAATAAACTGAAAGCGACGCAGTCGAAAGCGTTTATACCATATACGGTGCTCGGGTATCCGAACCGCCAAGCCAGCTTGGAGGCTGTTGAAACGTTAATCAAAAACGGCGCAACCGCACTGGAACTCGGTTTGCCATTCAGTGACCCAATGGCGGATGGGCCATTGATTGAAAACGCTTCAAAGCAAGTAGTCGAATCCGGTTTCACCACAGGCGATGCCATTGGTTTAATCCAAGAAATTAGAACGCGGCACGAATCCATTCCGATAATCGTGATGACCTACTTCAACCTGGCTATGGCAAGAGGTCTGGACCAGTTTATGCAAGCACTGCGCAATGCTGGTGTAGACGGCATTACCTTTGTGGACCTGCCTCCGGAAGAGGGAGAGGAAGCGTTCGGTTTAGCAAAGAAAAACGGACTCGCTCCTGTCATGCTGGTCTCGCCGCTGACATCCGAAGAGCGTTTCCACGAAATTCTGAAGCATGCCGAAGGTTATCTCTACCTGGTTTCCAGGGCCGGCATAACCGGACTGGCTGAAACTTACGACGCGAAGCTCGAGACTATCATCAATCGACTTCGTCAGAAGTCTGATCTTCCTGTCGTGATTGGTTTTGGAATATCGAAGCCGGCGCATGTTCGCCAGATGCTCAGGCTCGGAGCGGACGGAGTGGTTGTCGGCTCGAAAATAGTCGAATTGATTGGCAAGGGAAGTGCTACCGAGCTGGCAAACGCGATGGTCGATTTAAGTTCCGCATCTAAGCGGAACCACGATGGCAACGTTCTCGACCTGGTTGCGCGCTGAGTCTCCGCAGCTATTGCAAAAATGTTAGTTCGAACTTCGAGGGCTTGCCGAATTGAAGCGGTTTCGGCTTCGATTTTGCACGAGGAGCTTCTTCGACCGAAAATGAAACAACATTCGGATGAGCCTTCTTCAGAGCTTCCAGTTTCCTCAGCAACTGCTTGCCACTCATTGCAAGCCAGTGGTCTCCAGGAGCCTTCGACGCCTGCCAGTCAGAACCTCTCAGCAATTTTTTACGCACTAATTGTGCATCACGCCCATCCGCTACGCTGAGCAGGACCAACCTACCAGGCGTGGTATCAACTTGCATCATATTCTTCGATACGCTCTCTATCGCCATCTGGGAATCGGCGTTCATCACGTTATGCTCCTGGCTTCTTGACGGAAAAATCGCCAGACTCTCATCATGCTCGGTGATGTAGAACAAGTAGGCATAACACTTTCTCCTTGCAGTAAGTGTAACCGTGAACCGATCGCCGTACTCATACTTGTCCGGAGCCTTGTTCCAGAGCGCCTCTAGCATTGGCTTGTTATTAGCAACCTGACTATATGCGTGAGATTGCGCCTCAATCGGACCGTGGACCGCCAGTTCCTCTCGGCAATCAAGCAAGTTGGACCAGGAAGGCGCCGCAAATGCGCAAAGAAGCAGCGCCAGGCCTAAACTCCGAGCGCAGAATCTGTGGATTGGTTTAATTGTCATCAGTTAAGTCAGCCGTAGACGGTAAGGTCGAGTGAACCTACCGGCGGATTTCTAAAATTAGGAGGAAGGATTCAAAACTTTTGAGGAGGTGAACAAACTCTATACAAATGGCCCGCGTGAGATCAGAATGAAATTAATCAGCGAAATCATGTCGATGTCTCAGCGCAATCTGACCACCGCGATTTTGCACATTGCATTTTCGACCGATCCATTAATCGAAACGGATGTCGAGAAAGCAGTCCTCGGCTTGTACAAACTGCTCGGCAAGCCGATGCCCCGGATCATCTACTGTGATTCGCCCTGGCAAATGTCGATGATTCCAATTTTGAACAACTATTTCGACCAAAACGCAATCGCGCCATCGCCGCAAAAACAAAACGAACTGAGATTGCTGCGAGAATACATCAAAAACAATTTTGCAAACAACGACAACGATTTCTATAAGTTGCCCGTCGAGAGACTTTTCGCGGCTTCAGAGCAATGCAAGCAAGAATCACCTGGCGCCATGCAAGTAGAGCAATTTCATCGACGTGTATTTGATAGATTAGACTCACTGATTATGAGTTCGGACCTTGTGGCGAAACTGCCGGAAGTTGCAGAAAAACTTTCCGCGCGAATCGATCATGACCTCCAGAATATACTTATGCAAGCGCTAGGAAGGACCATCGTTCCAATGCAACAAGTCGGTCAATACTTCGCGCTGCGAGATCAAAATTCCAGCGACCGCACGATTCGGAACATGACAGTTCGCGTTTCTCCATCACCAATGGGTGAGTTTTTCGACTCGATCTATGAACCGTACTACTACTCTACCCGTGAAGAACAGCTGCCTGTAGACAGCCCGTCGAAGTTGCTGATTAATCCATCCCCATACAAGGTCGAGCATTTCAATTTACTGACCAAGAATTCGAAGTTAGATCTGTTCGCTAAGTTTTTCGCCGGAGCGACACTACTGACGGTATCACGAGAACAATCGGAAACTCTGCAGCTCTTGCTGGATCTAATTAATGCGGCGCATGACTACGCGCCATTTGACAACATCTGTCTTGTTTCAAGAAAGCCCAAAACGGTCAGCATCAACGCATCGCATGCACTTCACAATGAAACCGGTCCAGCGCTGGAGTACGAAGATGGATACGCTGTATTCGCGGTTGACGGCATCGTAATACCGCCCTGGATAGTCGAGCATCCCGAGCGCATTTCGGTAGATCGAATAACCAGAGAAGAGAATACTGAGATACGTCGTATTCAACTGAAGAAATTCGGAGAGGAGCGTTACATTGAAGAGTGCGCTTCCATACGCAAAGAAGATTCTCAGTTGTGAGCGGCGCCAATGCGCTGCAAACTCTTCAACAATCTGTATTTCAAGTTGTAGAACGCCTTCAATCTCTCGAAATCGTCGACAGCACCTTTGACTCGCATGATCGCGCTTCTGTTTGAGGCACCACGCAAGGCTTTAGCCGCCGGAGCTTTCTCGGAATTCTCGACGTGAGCCCATAGCTGAGTCGTGGGTTCGTCAAGGATCAAGCGACGGAGCGCAGCATCGGAGAACAAGTCCTTAACACGCTGTTCATCATTACCTTTTATGATGAAGGATTTGTCGAATTCTTCATGACCTATGATGATGTCCTGCACGCCGAGCATCTTGCTGAAACCGTCAGTCCACTTCTCGGGATGAATCGCAAATTTGAAATCATCGGCGGGGGTGTAGCATGTCTCAATCGTGGTGTATTCGTTTCCGGCTTGCTTGCTGGGATGCATCGTGTACACGAGAGACCAATCACTTTCGGCGACCGGCACTACGATACTCATTTCAGTGTGGCTGGAATCCGGATCCGGGTCATCCACTGACGCTTTATACTCGTCAGCGAACTCCATCCAAACATATTTCCAACCGTACATTCTGCTGTGCATTTTCGTCACGGCGTGCACTCCTTAGGTCTCGGCCTGAAAAACTATTCGATAAGTTATATCAAATATGCGCGTGAACAATAAGGTCTGGGAGCCTTTTGTGTATAACTTCAAACCTTTTCAAAAACTAAGTTTCGGCTTGTGACCGCCGCCTCAGGACAGCCGAACGGCAAATGTGACAAGATCATCGTGTGGAAACCACTGAGACAAAGAAAGACCCGCGCACCGAGCTAATCACCGGCAACCTGTGGCGCGCGATCTGGGTTATGTCCTGGCCGCTTTTGATCACAACTGTCGCCACAAGTCTCGTCGGTTTCACAGACCTCTACGTGGCGGGGCTGCTCGGCTCAGCTTCGCAAGCCTCCGTGGGTTTGTCCGAGCATATTATTTTCATGTTCCAACTGTTCCTGATGGCTACAGGCACGGGCACGACTGCAATAGTCGCGCGACACTGGGGGGCTGGAAATAGAACGAGGGCAACGCGTTTCGCTGCTCAATCACTCCTTCTGTCAGTAACTCTTGGTCTGAGCTTAGCTATAGCCGCGTTGCTGACCGCTCACTTCGCGCTCGGTGTTTTCTCTCGGTCACCCGAGGTAAACGCACTGGGCACTATGTATTTGAGCATCTATGGGTTCGCGATGATTCCGATGAGCATAGTTTACATTGCCAACGCTTCGTTCAACGCCATAGGCGATTCCAAAACAACGCTCGCAATCGTTCTCCTCATGACCGTTTTCCAAATCTCCGGGGATCTGCTCACCGTGCAGCATAACTGGCCCGTGCCGGGACTCGGAATTCGAGGCATTGCCTATTCATCGCTAATAGGTGCCACCATAGCTAGTGCCTTTGCAATTTATCGCCTTAACACGTCCCCTCTAAAAAATGCTTTGAGACAAATGCTTCCGGCATCAAAAATGATGATCGGCAGAGTCGTCAAAATCGGTATTCCGTCAGCCTTTCAACGTATGGCCTGGTCTCTGTCCGTATTCGGTTTGTTCTTTATACTCTCCTCCTGTAAGAACCCGACTGAGGGTCAGGCAGCCTGGGCAATTGGAATGCGCGTGGAAGGGCTCACGTTCATGCCGATTATGGCACTGTCGATGGCGGTCGCCTCGATAATAGGACAGAATCTGGGCGCGAGAGAACTGGACCGGGCCATCAGCGCCGGTTGGAGGGTTACATGGATTGGCGTCGCCATGCTGTCCGTAATGGGGATTCTCCTTTACGTTCTGGCCGTTCCAATTTCCTCTTTGATGTCACCGCACGAACCAGTTACGCGAGAATTCGTCGTCAGTTATCTTCAGATCAACGCTACCGCTCAACCGTTCCTGGCTCTCGCAATGATTTTGAGCGGCGCCCTGCAAGGCGCTGGTGACACGAAAGCGCCAATGTGGATAACGTTTATCTGCAATTGGATTATTCGTTTGCCGGTGGCTTATGTGATGGCGCTGACATTTAACATGGAAACCGCCGGTTGCTGGTGGTCAATGTCAATCTCGTGCGTGGTAATGGGTTTACTCTCCGCCTGGCGCTTCAAAAGCCTTGCCTGGACTAAGGCTCACGTTTGAAACCGTTTCAATCTTAGCGAGCATCATAGCCAGCACGAACCAGTGCATAAGGCGAACATGACCGGTGCCGAAATTATATTCGAAGAGACCTGCCACCGTAAGCGATACTATGCCGCCAAGGCAACCAAGTCCAATGGCGCGATGGAGCAAATCCTCCTGATCCGGTGAACGCTTGCTACGCCATGTTTTAAACGAAAACCATAACATCGAAAGCTCCAAATACAGGAACGCCAGCAAACCCACAATTCCCATAGTCGCAAGAATGTGCAAGAAATTATTGTGTGCATGGACCAGGTAAGTAGACTCACCGGGAACGATCGCTTCCGGAATATCTAACTTAGGGAAATTGCGTACACCGACGCCGAAAACAGGATGTTCACGCCACACTTCCCATGCTTTTTGCCAAACAACAAAACGCGCTTGTACTCCAACGTCACCTTGAATGTTTGTTAGCATCGGAACAATCCGCGTTTGAACAACCGGAACAGTGAACCATGAAATCAGTCCAACCGGGATCATGGAAAGCAGCACCAGACCAAACATTCGTAGAGAGACCAGGCAGGCAATCACAAGCACACCAGCAAGTATTCCGAGCCACGCGCTTCGCTCGCTGGCGAAATAGACACCAGCCAGATTGCAGGCGGTAAGAACGGAAAATGCAAAGCGGTTTCCGATCACCTGTTTAAAACCTCCACTGAGAAGCAGAGCCAGAGCCAGACAAGCAGTAACCTCCATCTGACCTGCGTAGGCCATCGGATTTCCCATGAAGCCGGACGCTTGAAGATACTGAAACTTTTCAAACGGATGAAAATGAAACAACTGTTGAATCGTTCCCCAGACACCCGCAACGGCACCGCACGAAAGCAGCACTGCGACAACCTTTTCTCGCAAGTGATCGGAACGGTTGAAAGCGGTATATGCAATAAAATAAAGCAGAAACGCACGCAGCGTGACGACAGAAGCCCAACCTTCTTTGAGCCCACCGTTAATCGTTCCTGTTACCATCACGACTATAGTGAATACCAAAAGAGGGATGGATAGCGGTGCCTGCCGAACAGCGCTGACAGAGGGACAGCTTAAAAACGCCTGCCGATTCGAGTGTTCCGAACCAGCTCCAGAAATTTCCAAACCAATACGCGCGACAAAAACAACCATGCCGGCAATCAAAACTATCCAGGAATAAGTTATTGGAAGGTAGACGGCGACCGCGTAGACAAGGATAACCCACTGCTCTAACTTCGATGTAATCTCGTAGAGTTTATGGATGTTGTTCAAAACCTGGCCACTCAGCGAACGACTAGTCGTTCTTCCAGTTGTGTAAGCCCATGATATCGCGGACTTCGGCAAGGGTCTTCTTAGCCGTTTCTCTAGCTTTCTTGTTTCCGTATTCGAGAATTTGCTCGACCTTCTTAGGGTCGCTTGCGAACTTCTCGCGACGCTCACGAAGAGGTCTCAAATAATCGTTCATTTTGCCGGCAAGCCGTTTCTTACAATCAACGCAGCCAATCTGCGCCGACTCGCACTCAGTGCGAACTTGCTCGGTTATATCGGAGCCGAAAATCTGATACATGGGCCACGGCACTTCGCACTGATCGACATGACCCGGATCGGATTTGGCGATGCGAGTTCTATCCGTGATCATTTTCATGACCTGCTTAGTGGTATCAGCATCGGTATCAGCGAGGTTGATGGCATTGTTCGCAGACTTACCCATTTTGGAACCGTCTATGCCCTTGAGCAAAGGCGTGGAGGTAAACTCCGGTCGGCATTCCGGGAAGAAATCGACGCCGTACAGGTGATTGAACTTGCGAGCCAAACCACGCGCAAATTCAAGGTGCGATTCCTGGTCTTTACCGACTGGAACCAACTCGCCTTTGAACGTCAGAATATCGGCGCTCATCAAAACGGGATAACCAAGGAGCCCGTAAGTAGCCTTTTCACGTGCTTCTTCCTCATCGGCAGCCAGCATGCGCACCATATCTTTGAGAGTAGGTTCGCGCTCAACCCAATTTTGCTGAGTAATCATCGAGAGCAACAAATGCAACTCTGCGATCTCTGGAATACCGGACTGAACATAAATGGTCGAGACTTCCGGATCAATGCCGGCAGCAAGCCAATCAAGGGCAATCTCGTGTATGTTGGCTTTGATCTGGCTCGTATCTTGATACTTGGTGGTAAGCGCATGCCAATCAACGATCGAAAAATAGGACTCGTATTCGGTTTGAAAACGAACCCAGTTGATTAACACGCCGAAGTAATGTCCGAGATGCAGCCGACCAGTCGGGCGCATTCCGGACATGATTCTTTTGGTCTTAGTTTTTGAAAGTGTCGCCGACAAAAGTGATTAGCCTTCCTGCGAACGGCCTTTTTTCTCCTGGCTCTTAGCAATCGCTTCGCGCACTTTGTCTTTTTTGCGATTTTCTTTTGCTTTTCTGCGAGCCTTTTTCTGTCTTGCGTTGTATTGAGCGGTCATTCGAAATAAACTCCTTACAGTACTCTTCGAAGATAAGCCGGCGCGCCCGGCACACGGAGCCGTTATACGGCATTCGCCCGTGCAGTGATTCAGGACGGATTCTCTCGCGCCCAATCACAGCAATGAATATACCATGTCCAGCGCTTTGCAGCTTTAGCAGCCTTTGAAAAGCGTAATTTAGCCGTTACCTGGCTCTGAATCTTTCCCGCTCTTTGTTAACCCTCTCCATATCTATGGGAAGCATGTAACCGGCGGCAACAAGCAATTTGTCAAGCGAGATTCCCTGGCGGTTTGAGATGGCAACCATGTCACGGAGCTGATCGCCCGTAATCCTGCGCCGTTGCAGCAAATACTGTTCCAGCTCGAGTCGCCCCAGCAACAAATCGACGGTTAAGCTCATGACAGGGTCGGTATGCTCGATATAACCACGATCCAGACAGTATCTGTAACTTGCCAACACCGCCGATTCCGATCTATTAGAATCAGTCAATACGAGTAACAGAGTTTTACCTCGCTCCGCATCGAGGAGAACTTGCTTTAGTAACTCATCGAGCTGAGAGTTCGTCAACGCAATTGAGCCGATGTTTGTAATTTGGAATGTGCTGACCAACAATCGTTCAATATCGATGCTGACTAGCGGCAGAGGGTCCGTGCGCCTCTCGTCGAATTGTTTCACCGGTATTTCCGGTGCCACTACATGCAATACCTCTTCGAATTCCGAAATATCAGCCTGAAAGTCAGCCAGAGCCTTCGCAGCAACTTCATCTAAATGATCGGCGAGAGGTTCGTTCAGAGTATCGTTCGGGTTCGTTTCCACCGCCGGCAAGTCTTGCGTCTGATGCGGTTTCTTGTCGCCGTTCTTGTTTTCCTTCTCAGAAGATCCTGAAGAGGAAGCCTTCTTTAATTGCTTCTTGAAGTTGTCAGCCACATCAGCGTCTTCGGCCGCTATAGTTTCACTGAGATTTGCTTCCTTTCTGTTCTTCGGTGACTCATCATCATTGGGAGCTATCGGATCTCGAAGCAGGTCTATTATTTTTCTCTTCGGAACAGCATTTTGCGCTGCGACACCGGTGTCAGTTTTCAAAACCGGCTCAGCATCAGCTTTTGCAGCGACACCAACTTTCTGCCGCTCGTCGGCACTTTCCACCGCGATAGCTGGATCAATCGCTTTCAGTGGACCGGTTGTTTTTAAAGTGTCAAGGGAAACCGCTGGCTCTGCCTCTGTTTTAGCTGCACTTTTCGCCGCCGGTTTCTCAACGTCTTTGTAAGACTTCTCCCCGTCCTTCGGCGTCGATTTGTCGCCATCACGTCTTGCGACGGAGACGTTGTGCCAACCTGCAGTCTTCTCCGCTTTGGAAGAGATCTTATCATCGCCTTTGGCAGAAGCCTTTTCGCCGTCTTTGCCGGAACTATTCTTCTCACCTTCTGCGGTCTCGACATCCCTGGAAACAGCCTTATTGTCTTCCTGTCCGCCTTTCGGAGCGGTCTTCTCACCATCTTTTCCTGAAGGTTTGCCGGAATCCCTGGCGGAATTCTTGTCGCTGTCTTTGACTACTTTCGAAGAATCTTTAGCAACCGGTTTATCAGAAGCAGGTTCTGCCGATTGAGACGATTTTGTATTATCGCTTGCAGCCGGATTCAAAGCTCGCAATCCGGAAGCCGTGTCATCAGCGCCACGCGGTCTGGCGCGTGCACCACCGATATCAGTTGCATGAAACTCGACAGTGACGCCTTTGGCTGCGGGTTCGGCATGTTTGGCGAGTTCCTTACTTGCCAGCTTCACGAGATCGGTATCAACCGGTTCACTGAACGCAGTAGGTCGAACGACTTCGACTGAACGCGTTATCAGAAGCCGGTAAAGAACTCCGATAGTTTTCTTCAGGTCAAACTGAAACTCGCGCATCGCTTGACGCATAGTTCGTCCGTCAGTGATCCAGCCCAGAATTGCATAGTCTTCCTTCTCGAGCGGCTGCACGTGCAGAGCCTCTTGCCACTCGGCAGTTCCAAATGTTCGAGATGGAACCACTTCCGTATTCAGACCGACATTGCTCTCGCGAAGAAATGCGCATTGATCGGAAAAACATCCCGGTTCGGACAGATTCAGGTTTATATTGCTCCGAATCGTGCTCTTGAAATGCGACGGCAGTTTTTCCACCACAAACTCGCCGTCTGTCCAGTTTAGAAATTCGCAGAGCGCATCCAGACCTTCAAGCAGTCCAAAAGTAGCGACCAGAAGATGACCCTCACAAACAAAGACATCGCCATGCTGACCGCCTTTGTTAATGCGCAGTCTGTAATTTTTCGTCGATTCGGCAGCAAGCAATTGCAATAGACCTGGCAGACTTATGTCTTCTAGGTTGCCTTCAATCATTTGTAGTTATACCTTCTCGCTTTCGGCTCTGTTAGCGGTTTTTCAGAGGGTCTTTTTGCAAATAAAATCAATAAGTGGTGGGAAAAAGATCTCTCTAAAAAGGGTCAGCCCGAAAATAACAACCCATTCACGGTTGGCACGATGTTAATTTACAAAAGTTAATTAACACGCGAAGTGCTAGGGCTTGTGAGGAATTGGGTAGATACACACAAGAGAGACCCATTACCACATCAATTGTATAGGGAGCTAGTACGAGTTGTGAGCACTCGAGTCACCGACGAAATGACCGATGAATGGTCCGAAACAGACTTTGACCCAACCGATGACGACGAGTTCGGCGACGAGGAAGGTACTGCCACAACGGCAGGTAAGAAGAAGCAAGACGGATTCACCGAAGACTCCGTGAGACTGTATCTGCGCGAAATTGGCCGCGTGCGCATGATCAAGCCGGACGAGGAAATCGAGTTGGCGCGCCGCATAGCCAAGGGCGATGGCGAAGCGAAGAAGAAACTGATTCAGGCGAATTTGCGCCTGGTCATATCGATCGCAAAGAAATACGTCAACCGCGGTCTTCCGTTCCAGGACTTGATTCAGGAAGGAAATCTCGGTTTGATCCGTGCAGCTGAGAAATTCGATCACACAAAAGGTTTTAAGTTCAGCACCTACGCCACCTGGTGGATAAGACAGGCCATCAGCCGTGGTTTGGCTGATAAATCGCGTACCATCCGTGTGCCTGTGCACATGGTTGAATCAATCAATAAATTAAAGAAAACCAGCGCAAGATTATCACAAGAGCTTGGTCGCAAGCCGAACGAAGACGAACTGTCAAACGCGATGGAACTGTCTGTCGGCAAGATACAAGAGATTCTCGCAGCCGATCGTGAGCCGGTCTCCATGGAGATGCCGCTAAACCGAGATGAAGAAACCTATCTCGGTGACTTGATCGAAGACAATGAATCCGCCCGGCCGGATTCGAGCACGGAAGAGGAGCTTTTGCGCCAGGACATTGGACGAATGCTCAGCCAACTCACGCCGCGCGAACGAGATATCATGCATCTGCGCTACGGTCTGGAAGATGGACGGCAGAGAACGCTTGAAGAAGTCGGCAGGCTCTTCAACATCACACGCGAGCGAGTCAGACAGATTGAACACAAAGCTTTCCGGAAACTGAGACAGCCATCCTGGAGCAATAAACTGGTCGGATATTTGGACGACTAGTCCAGCTCAACATCTGTGCATTCCACTTTCGAACCGCGATCGTCAAAGGCGACGATCGCGGTTTTTGCTCAGCTTGAAAAGCATTAGATAAATGGCCTTTATTAGAACCTCCTCAAGTTGATAACTTATAAGGGACTTCAGGTCGATCGGTTGCGCTAACCATCTCGGCTCCCCGCAGATGTTCGCGCCAACTCAACCCGACTGTGGCACCAGGCAGCTCAGGAAACCCAGCTCATGACGCCAGCAACAGAGACAGAAACAACGAACTTGCTGGAACTCACCGCACTGGCGGATAGCGGGCAGCGTCAAAAATTGCGTCTGGTTCTAAATGACCTGCATCCGGCCGATCTTGCAGTCATGCTCGCTGACATGGATTTCGAGCATCGCCTGTCATGTTTTCGCCTGCTTGACTTAGACCACGCTTCGGAAGTGCTCGCCGAGCTGGACCTGGACGTGCAAGCCAATTTGCTGAAAGCGCTCGGCGACATTCGCGTTGTTCCAATCATCAGTCGCATGTCTCCTAATGACGCGGTCGACCTGCTCGGCGAGCTGCCGGCGGAAGAAGCCTCCGCGATTATCAGCCAGATTGCAGACACCGATGCCAAAGAAGATCTAGAAGAACTTTTGAAGTTCGACCAGGACACGGCCGGCGGTATAATGTCGACCGACTATCTATCCGTCTTCGAAAGAATGACAGTTGGTGAGGCTCTTCTAAACCTGCGAGAAATGTACGCAGACCTGGAAGAGAATATTTATGACGTCTACGTCGTTGACGAGACGGACAAGCTCGTCGGGCATATTGCCGTAAAGGACTTGCTGACAGCCGATCCGGCCCTGGTTATTTCATCCTTGATGGACGACACTGTCGTATCGGTTACAACCACGACGGACCAGGAAGAAGCTGCAGAAAAACTGGGACACTACGATCTATTGTCGCTGCCCGTTGTCGATGAAAACGGCACCCTGCGCGGGATTATCATGGCCGATGATGTCATCGATGTTCTCAAAGAAGAAGCGACCGAAGACATCTATCAATCGTCTGGTATTGCCAATCCCGGTGGCGATTCTCAAGACATGCTCGGCAGTCACGTTGGCAAGGCGTTCGGAGCGCGACTGCCCTGGCTCATCGCCACACTCTTAATCGAGTCCGGCGCAGCGACCGTGATCACTCATTACGACAGCGTCATCCGAGACACCGTCGCGGCAGCCTCCTTCATGCCGCTGCTGTCAGGTGTTACCGGGAGTGTTGCCACTCAGAGCACCTGCATTATCATTCGCGGAACCAAAGAGAAATCCAGTCTCAACGCAAAGATGATCGCGCGAAATTTGTTTCACGAGATGAAGGTGGGACTGCTCCTAGCCTTGCTCTGCGGGACGTTCACATACTTCTTAAGTCTGATTATTCACCAATCACATCATCAACTTGGTATCATCGTTGCGCTCTCGCTGGTGTTGACGATGACAGTAGGTGTCACCATCGGCACTTTGATTCCGATGGTCTTTCAAAAGATTGGTATAGACCCGGCCCATGCCAGTGGACCTTTTATCACAAGCGTTCTCGACGTATCCACGATGACGATTTATCTAACTATAGTGCACTTCTTTCGCGCCATGCTTTAGCGTGGCAAAGCCTCTTTGAGACTGGATTTCAATCCGATTAGGAGAATGGTAATGACGACAACAGGACTCAGCCCGAGCGACAGATTGACGGAAAAACGCCAGGTCTTAAGCGAGGCGGAGAATAAAAGTCAGAAGAAACAGAGCGGACGTGGAGCGCTGACCGCCAGACAGCGCATAGAGAAGTTAGTTGATCCGGACAGCTTTATCGAGATCGACAAATACGCGATGCACAATTGCAGCGACTTTGGCATGAACGAAAAACGCATGCTTGGCGACGGCGTCATAACCGGACAAGCGACGATTGAAGGTCGTCCCGTCTATCTCTTCAGCCATGATGTCACATTCGTCGGCGGCGCACTCGGAGAGGTTTTCGCGCGCAAGGTTTGCAAAATCATGGATCTCGCTTACCAAGCCGGATGTCCAGTAATCGGTTTAAACGAGAGTGGTGGCGCGCGCATTCAGGAGGGAGTGAAGAGTCTCGCTGGTTACGCAGACATTTTCTACCGCAACGTGAAGAGTTCCGGCGTGGTTCCGCAAATTTCAGTGATTTACGGCGCATGCGCTGGTGGTGCTGTTTACAGTCCGGCCGTTACTGACTTCACCATCATGGTGAAAGACAAGAGTTACATGTTTATCACCGGACCGGAGATTGTTAAAACGGTGACCGGAGAAGACGTGACACAAGAGGAACTTGGTGGAGCCGTCGCGCATAATACCAAATCCGGTGTCGCGCAATTACTCGCGGAAGACGAGGACGACTCGTTCGAACTCACTCGTCAATTGCTTTCATACTTGCCATCTAACAACCTTGAGTCAGCACCATTCGTAGAAGTGGGAGACGATGCGATTCCTGCTGATGCTCATCTATTGGATTCGTTGATTCCAAATGAGAGCACCAAGCCCTACGACATGCATGACGTTATCTCCAAAATCTTCGACTACGGAGAATTTTTCGAAATCGCACCACTTTACGCGACTAACATCATCACCGGCTTCGCCAGACTGGGCGGGCATGTCGTCGGAATTGTCGGCAATCAACCGAATCGTCTTGCCGGTTGTCTCGATATAAACGCTTCGGTGAAAGCGGCTCGCTTTGTGCGTTTCATCGATGCATTCAACATTCCGGTCATCACTTTCGTGGACGTGCCGGGTTATCTGCCGGGTACATCACAAGAATTCAACGGCATCATTAGACATGGAGCCAAACTGCTTTATGCCTATTGCGAAGCGACGGTTCCAAAGCTGACCGTCATCACTCGTAAAGCATACGGTGGGGCCTTCGACGTACTCGGATCTAAAAACGTCGGCGGCGACTATAACTTTTCCTGGCCGACAGGCGAGATTGCGGTCATAGGTGCAGAAGGTGCGGTCAACTTGCTTTATCGAAAGGAACTCAAGCAAGATCCGACCATCCACAGCAAACTCGTGGGTGAATATCGCGAGCGGTTCGCCAATCCTTATATTGCTGCAGAGGCCGGCTACATTGATGACGTGATTGCACCGTCGGAGACGCGCAGGCATTTGCTGGCCGCACTCAATTTTCAGAAGAACAAACGGGTCGAGCGTCCAAAGCGCAAGCATGGAAACATTCCGCTTTAAACAGCCTGCGCCCTGGTTTTCAAGCCCATAACCGAGTGGCGACTTGGTGTTGAAAGCATTAGATCACAAAAACCATTCTGCAAAACAAGCAATCTATTTCTTAGACAATTCCGGATGCACGAGCGTAACTGGAAAGAGATCCGCTTCCGGATAAATCAGGCGCAAGTTTGTTGAAGCTGAATCTTCGCTGTCACCATTGCGTTCCGACAAACTGGAGTTGGAAGCAAGAGGCGCATATTGACCCGATTCTACGCCCACCCCGCCATAATCCATCGCTGCAAGATTCAGCGATATTCCTGATTGAGGCAAGCGCGAATCGAAGCGATTGACCGGATCGTTAGCTCCGACTTTCTGTTGGATTTTCTGAATTACCGCAGCCGGAGCCGGACTCGGAACGCAGATTATTGCGCCGGTCAATGTTCCTTTTTTTGTTTGCAGTTTATTGACCTTGGTTATAAACGAACTGAGATATCGCGACGCACGCTTGTCGAAATCCTTGCGCTTTTGCGGTTTCACCAGACGCGCAATCACCAGCGGACTGTTTTGACTGTTGTAAAACACGATGTCAAAAACCGGAATTCTGATTGGTACAAGAAAGCCCTGACGAACAACTTCTACTTTGCAGGACGTCAATCGAGAAATCGATTCCCACAATTCTCTCTGGCGATTGTAAAGACCAGTTCTGTGAGCCATCTCGAAGTAGCCGGAGAGTACATAATTGACAAGAGAGACGACATCTCGGGCCGGCTTTTTCCCATCAAATTCCAGAACAATATTTTCACCGGCACGCTTCACGTCATACGGTGTTACAGAGCGTGGATTGGCGACAACAGAGAAGAGTCCGAAGGCATCGGTCTCCAGACATTTGATTTGAATATGGCGTGAAGAAAGCCGACTCATTTTATTTCCTGACACAAGTATATTGAAGTGATCAATCGTGGTACATCTATGTTAACGACTTGAAATCGGCACCACATCAATGAAAGGAGGACCAATCAAGTTATCCGACACATGCTGACCCACGGTCAGCTGATAATACTGTAAACTGGAAATAGGCGTGTAGGCGGCAGGCTCTTGCTTTCGATGGGGGAAAGCAATTGCTGGTGAGGGATGATAGCGCGGCTCCTTAAACGTATTAAAATCGATAAGACGCGATACTTCTCAAGCGCGCCCATTCGGGCCTACTTTTCCACGAGTCTTGAGTTCCAAACAGCCATAGGAAACTAGTAGCACAACGCGATGACACTTATACCTTCTCGAACCAGTTTCAACATGTCCGCTGCCTCGGTTCTTACCGAGATAAAGAAGGGAGGCAACGAAAAGCGGAACGAATTCGTTTGGGTAAACCAGGAACGAGTTTACGCGATTGCGCTGATAGCCACTGGTAGTCCTCAAGACGCACAAGAGATAACAATCGCGACTTTTAGAAACGCATTCGCCACCTTGAAAACGGCGTTGCCAAAGAAAGAGAGTGACATGACCATTTGGGATTGGTTGTCACAGTTTGTCGTTGAAGCTTGCGAAGAATACCATGCGCGTCATTCTGACCCCCCGCAAGAACGCGACATTGATCCGTCCGCCGATGGGTCGGCGAACATGGATTGGGAAACCACTGTACTTTTAGGTGTCCAGAGAATAAGAAGATGTCTCGGCTCACTGCCTGAAGACCAGCAAAGGGTTTTCTATTTAAGGCATCACTTAGACCTCAACTACGATCAGATTTCGAGAGTCTTGAATCAGTCCAAGGAAATGACGATGGCTTCGCTTTTCCGGGCTAGAGTTCAAATCGTAAAGTGCCTGGGTCGAGGATAAGTTGAATGCCCCCCATGATGATTTTGCAGGTAAGAATTTGAGATGAGCTGTCACGAGTATAGATATCTAATCCAACACAGGTTCGACGAGGACCTTGACGCCGACGAAGTTGAGTCGGTAGATGATCACATCGATCAGTGTGAGTCATGCCAGAAGTTTGAGCATCAACTAGATCAGATGATCCAGGGCGCTGAGGAAATGCCCCTACCGGAGGAGCTGACTCCGCCCAATCCGGAAGCTCTTGCCAAAATGGTCCAGGACAAATTGCCGCAACAGAAGTCTTCGGTGTTCTCGATGTTCACCGAAATGTTCAGCGGCGGAAACAAGCAAGCCTCGCGGGGCAACAAAGCTTCCAAAGACAAAACCGAGTTTCCGAAACGTGGAAAGTCGGTCGCCAACAAGCGCGAATCTAGATCGGCAGAGGATAACGAAAGCGAAGAAGCAATGTCCGGCAGGCTGAAGTCACTCGCTCGCGAGCCTGACGAAAGTCGCGATTTGCAGTCCACCACCAGAGGTCTTGGTGAGAAATTCGGATTCGCAAACGCTCCCACAAGCGAGGCGAACGCCGCACCGCTGACACTGGCAGAATCTATTCGCAGGAAAATCTCCGAATCGCAGAAATTGTCTGTCGAAGACGAAGGAGACATGACATCGGACGACCGCCTCACGGCTCCGACTCCGCCCCCAGGAATTGCGCAAACAAACGCGCCTCCGCCTGGTATCGCACAGACCGGAGGTGATCAGTGGAATGCTCCGATGAAGATATCGGGTCAGGCTCAGCCGGACGCCGGCTGGACTCCCGGTGGAGCACAACCTAATTCATGGACACCGAATCAAAATCAATCGCCGCCTTCAAGTCATCCGGGCAGCGCTATTGGACTTGCTGCGCCCGGTTCGGAGAGTGGATGGAACGAAGATAAGCGCCCTCCTCGCGGGACCAATGCCGGCGACGAGAACGCAGGCTGGGGACCTCCCCCGGCAGGTGGTGCATGGGAAGATCCATCGGGCGGCGGTGGCGCTCAGCCACCAGCCGGACAGGAAGGCTGGGGCGCAGGAGCTTCATCGAGCTGGGCAACCTCGCCATCGCCAACGCAGCCAGGAGCCGATCAATTTGGAAGCGGCGGCTGGAATGTCCCATCAGCAAAAGAGAATCAAACTAGCGGTGCTGCTCCGGCCCCCGCGGCACCAGCTCCAGGCTGGGGTGGCGGCGGCGCTGGATCTGCGGACGGATGGGGAGGCGGCGGAAATGCTGCAGCTCCGGCCGGCGCTGGCGCAGTCAACTCCTGGGGAGCACCTCCATCCGGAGCTGCTCAAGGTCAGCAAGGCGGCTGGTCTGATGGCGGCGGCGGCAGTGCTGGTGGAGCATCGTGGGATGCAGGCAAATCAGACACGGCATCGGGCTCCTGGGCACCGACTAACACGCCACCTGCTGCAGCCGGCGATTCTTGGTCAGCAGGAGGCGGTAACGACAGCTGGGGGGCACCCAACAACCAACAAGGCGGCGGAGCTGCTGACAGTTGGGGAGGAGCTCCCGGCGCCGAGCAACAATCGAATTCATGGGGTAATGGAGCCGCAGCGCAGGCTCCAGCACCAGCGCCGACTCCGGCGCCAGCACCGGCGCCAGCCAATGACGCAGGCTGGGGACAGCCAGCCGGTGGCGGCGATCAGGGCGGCTGGGGTTCAGGCAGTGGTCAATCCTGGGGCGGAGCTCCGGCGGCCCAAGCTCCAGCACCTCAAGCACCAGCACAACCAGCGGACCAGGGTGGCTGGGGAGCACCGGCGGCAGCCACACCAGCATCGAATCCCGGCGGAGGCTGGGGCGGTGCGCAGGGAGGAGGCGGAGAAGGTGGTTGGGGCTCAACCCCGTCTGCAGCTCCACCAGCGTCTGCAGCTCCGGGCGCGACAGCATCCGGCGATTGGACGGCTACTTCCGGTGGTGAGACTACCGGAGGATGGGGAGGCGCGGCAGCACCTGCGCCGGCAAAACAACCTGAGGGCGGAGCACCCGGTTGGGGCGCAAGCGCCAGCCAGGGAGGCTGGGACACGCAACCATGGGACGATAAGTCAGAAGCTAAACAACGTGGCAACTGGTCCATAGAAGCAGAACAGATGGAGACGGGGACCTGGAGCAGCTACAGTGGCGCTCAGGCAGCCACGGGCGGTAACGCACTGGGCGCAAAGCCGCCCGCGCAGGCCGGACAAATGTCCAGCGAAATGTCTCAAGATCGCTGGGACACTCCGATTCAAGAACGCGGAGCACCAGCTGCTCCAGCGGCAGCCCAAGCAGCCGGCGAAAGTCATTGGGATGTGCCGATTCAAGAAAAGTTGAAAGGAAAGACGGATCCAGGCGCGGCACCACCGGCGGCACCAGCTGCACCGGGATGGGGAGCTCCCGCAGCAGCACCGGCAGCACCGGCAGCAGCTCAAGGAGCGGGCGAAAGCCATTGGGACCTTCCAATCCAGGAGAAGTTGAAACAACAGCAAGCCGGCGGAGCGGCACCATACGAAAACACGCCGCCCCAACCGTTCGGACAACCACCTGCCCCAGCGGATTCGTTCGGCGGTTCGACAGGAGCACCGCCATCATTTGGAGCGCCTCCCGGTGCACCGGCCGCGCCACCAGCATTTGGTGCTGCGCCAGGGGCACCGTCAGCAACTCCGGCATTCGGAGCGGCCCCCGGCGCACCAGCTGCGCCACCAGCATTCGGTGGAGCACCTTCGGATAACGCCTTTGGCGCGCCGCCGGCATTCGGCGCTGCACCCGGCGCTCCAGCATCACCACCGGCATTCGGTCAGCCGCCAGCAGACACGACACCTCCGGCGTTCGGTGCACCACCGGCGCCATCTTTCGGTGGAGCACCAGCGCCTGCAGCACCGGCTCCAGCCGCTCCAGCTCCAGCAGCCGCATCCGGCGGCGCAGGATTGTTCTCGAAACCTCTAGACGACAGTGCCATGGATCAAATTTTCGATGGTCTCGGCATTAAGGAAAGCGGCGTCCAACCAGTTCAATCTGCGCCCGCAGCGGCTCCACAACAAGCGACCCTGCAACAGGCGCCTAATGTGCCACCACCGGCACAGGCTCCGGCACCAGGTGGATGGGGAACACCTCCAGCACCGGCAGCTCCAGCTGCAGGAGGATGGGGAGCGCCTCCGGCACCAGCAGGAGTTCCGGACACAATGTCGTTTGCACCGGAAGTTCAGGCTCAAGCTGAAGCCCCCAGACTCACAGCTATTCCTCCGAAGGCTCCAACAACCGAAACGCAAGCACCACTTCCAGCTCCGGCACCACCGGCGATGCCAGGAATGCCGGCACCTTCGGCCGCACCACAGGTCGCCCCCGTCCAATCTAAGAAAGCGGGCGGCGGAATGTTCTCGCTGGACGACGATGCAGTCGATCAAATCTTCGCGAAAATCGGTGTCGAAGAATCTTCGATTCCGGTCAACCAGGGCGCAGCAGCTCCGGCAATGCCAGCCGCAGCAGCGCAAATGCCGGCAGCAGCGGCCGCAACGCCGGCGCCACCGGCGATGCAATCAATGCCTGCCCCTCCAGCCATGACACCGCCGGCACTGGGTCAGCCTCCGGCTCCGAGCGGCATGGCGCCACCACCAGCGATGCCGAATTCAGGTGCGCCACCAGCTTTTGGCATGGCACCACCGGCAGGCATGACACCGCCCGGCGGAATGGCTCCTCCAGCAGGTTTTGGAGCTCCTCCAGGAGGTATGCCGGCGGCACCGATGCCACCACAAATGCCAGCAGCACCAGCGGCGGCACCACAGCAAAACAAATCCGGACTGTTCCAGGTCGATGATAAAGACATGGACAGCTTATTCGACAAAGTTCTTCTCAATCCTGGCTCCGAAGGCGCTACAGCCGCTGTCAGCGCCCCTGCGCCGCAAGCCCCTGTGGGCGCCGCTCCGCCTCCTGGATTTGGCGCACCGCCGGCTCCGCAAGCAGGCAACGGTCAGTACCCTCAGCAAGGAGCGATGCCGGCAATGCCTCCAGCGATGCCGGGGATGCCACCCGCCATGCCCGGCATGGGAATGCCCGGAATGGCCCCTGCCCCAGCTCCTGCTCCGGCGCCGGAACCGCCGGCAGCAGCAGTGGCTCACGTGCCACAATCAAATTTGCCACCACCAAAAATTGAAGGTATCGGTAAACTTGACGCAAGCGCTGATGTTGCGGAGACAGGCTCCGGAAGAATTGCGGCAATCGGCAAATTCTTGCTGGACCAGAAAGATCTGGAGAAGCTCAGCAAGATCACTGCCGCCGATCAGCAAGATATAAAAATGCGCATCCTCACGCTCGAAGCATCTGAGGATCTGCAAACTCTCTTGAGCGAAATCGGCGGACAAGAGAAGGTCATTGGTTCAGTTATCGTCGGACACGACGGTCTCTTGATTGCCAACACGATGCCGGAAGAAGTGGATGCTGAGTCAATCGGCGTATGGGCTCTGGGTGTCTATATGAACACTGAGCACGTGACAAAGAAAATGGGTCACGAGCGCGTGCACCAGGTCGTCTCACGAACACCTCGGGGTTACGTGGTTATCGCGGACTTCGGTGGCGGCTTGCTCGTCACGATTACCGAAGGAACCGACACTGACACCTTGATTCCACTGATGCGCAAGATCACCGATCTGGTTTCCTAGCAAGCCAATAGATTCAATCGAAATTTGAACAACTTGAAAAGGTTCATCAGTCTGATGAACCTTTCTTGCATTTCAATACCTGGTGATACCAAATTGAGCGCAACTTCTCAGGTCTGAACAGCGTCATCATCGTCGTCGATATCCCAGTCTGCGGGAATAGTGAACCAGAAACGGCTTCCGATTTCACAATCGCAATCGACGCCTATCGAACCTTTATGCTGCTCGACTATCGCTTTGCAGATAGCCAGACCCAGCCCTGTCCCGCCTTTGTGTCCACTCTCGTCCTTCACCTGTTGAAAGCGTTCAAAAATAATGTCACGATAGAGCGGAGGGATACCGGGTCCCTGGTCCACGACTGAAAGCTCTAAAATGTTCTCGCCGCCAGACTTTGCGCTGCTGCGTTCCTGGCTTGTAATTGTGATCTCTCCTCCCTCAGGAGTAAATTTCAAGGCATTCGAGAGGAAGTTAACCAGTACTTGCACGATCCTATCCTGATCGAAGTAATAGGTATTTTCAGGCATCTCAGCAATTTCGATCTTAATTTTCTTCTTGTCTGCAAGGTCATTAACAGCATCGACAGCCCGTTTTACAGTCTCGCCGACATCGCAGTCATCCGGTGTCAGGCTAATCGTTCCCGACTCAATCTTTTCCAGATCCAGCAAATCATTTATAAGCGTGATCAGCCGTTCAATATTTGCAGAGGCGCGAACAGAACCGTCTCGAGCCTCATTCGAGAGGTCACCAAAGACACCCATTTCGAGGAGTTCTAAAAAGCCCTGCACCGAATTTAGTGGCGTCCTTAATTCATGACTCACCATCGCAACGAAGGCTTGACGCATTCGCAGAATTTCCAGTTTTTCCGTGATGTCCAAAAGGGTGATAAGAAATCGCTTTTCACCCTTTATATCAAAGGGAGTAATTGAAAGATCAACATCTACTTGTGTGTTAGAACTTGTGGTCGCACGGACTTCCATAGACTTATCTTTTAATTCGTTGTAGAGGTGAGGCATACCTCCTCCCTCTTCGCCTCTCCGAAGATCCACTGTCGGCAATAGTTTCGAGAAGTGCATTCCTCTAAGATCCGAAGTGCTGTAGCCGAACATAGATGAAACTCGGGGGTTGGCAAATAAAATCGTCCCACCTCGATCGGTAGAGAGGACGCCAGTCGGCATGCTGTTTATGACCTGGCGGATTCTCGCCTCTGCGTCTTTAGCGTCGTTCAAAGCAAGCTGCTCCTTACGAGCAGCCTCGGTTAGTTCAAAAGCCATGTCATGAAATACGCGGTCAAGCTGAGCGATTTCATCGTTTCCTGCGAGTCGAGGACGAAGCGCCTCCCTGGCTTGCAGACGCCTGGTGTTATCGACAAGAACGGCAAGCCTTGTAATAATACTGCGCGTAAAAAATGAAGCGATAGCGATCGCTATCACCACATTCAATACCAACCCCCAGGTCAAAAGTTTTTTAGTCTCTTCGCGCCACTTCCGTTGCAGAGCAGGCGATTTTTCTTCTATTCGTCGTTCGGCCCGCAACAGGTCCTGGAAATCGGGTATGAGCTGGCGGTTTAGCTGTTGAAACTCGCCTTTGCTCTTCATTATGTCGGCTAATTCTAAAAGCGATCCGTTGCCATCAATAACATCTCGTGCGCGGTCCGCAACACTGAAGGCAATGTTGAACTTACTTCGAATCCTGTGGACGAGCTCCAGCTGATATGGCTCTGTTTTAAGAGACTTCTCCAGGACATCGAGACTTCGCTTCATCTCCTTGACGGACGCATCATACTTGCGCTCGTGGTATCGATCTTTAGTTGCTACGTAATCCCGAATGGCATAGACGGCAACATAGTTTAATTCGATCAATCGATTAGTGGCGCCAATGATTTTGCGAAAGTGCTCCTGACTGCGAGCCTCCACTTCCGCTGCATGCAGCAGGTTCAACAGACTGCCGACAAAGACGAATTCAATCGCGAGCAGGGCGATAACAAGTAACAAGCCTTGATGGCTCAGCTTAAGGCTAAATGCTGGCTTTTGTTCGTTATCGGACATCGCTTGTGCTCTGCGATTCGAAACGACATGGACTTAAATTGTTTGAATTGTGATTCGAACGAGTGATATCAGGTCAGTGTCAATCTCGATCAAAACCAGCAATCGCTCACGAATTCTTGGTCTCAGTCTCTAACATATATCCCACTCCGTGCACCGTCCTAATCAAAGTGCCCTCGGGATCAATCTTCTTACGCAGACGCTTCATCGTGGTTCGAAGAGCCTGGGATGCAGAGCTTGAGGTGTTCGGCCAGATCCGATTCAGCAAAGCCTCCGCGCTGAACACCTGATTAGGATGTCGCATAAAGAATTCGAGCAACTGAAATTCACGGTTGACCAGCTGGATAACCTCGCCGCCTTTGGTGACTTGAAACTTAGAGGTGTCGAGCGTCACGCCGGCGACAGAGATAGTGTTGTTTCCAGCAATCGGCGGTGGACGACGCAGCAAGGCCCTTATCCGTGCTCCAAGCTCCTTCATGTGAAATGGCTTTGTCACGTAATCATCGGCTCCGGCGTCGAGCCCCTTCTCTTTTTCCTCCACCGAATTTTGCCCGGTAAGAATCAACACAGGTGTCCTGCTGCCGGATTCACGCAAACCCTTGAGCACATCAATGCCGCTCAGATCAGGCAGACCCAGGTCGAGCACGATAACGTCGTAATCGTAGGTTTTCACCCGCGACAAGCCTTCACGTCCATTGAACACATTTTCGACTTCGTAGTGCTCAAAGAGCAAATAACTCCTCACGACCTGCGCGAGGTCTTCGTTGTCTTCGACTACGAGGATTTTTGTCATCGGACTCTCACTACCAGTGATACCATTCGAAGGGTTCGATCGTCTGCTGAATTGCGATTCTGAATCCAGCTTCCATGCCACCAGATTTAATGGCAGTAGTTTACACCATTCTTTTCGAAGTATTTCTGGTGATACTCCTCCGCCTTGTAGAAAGGCTGTGCCGGAGTGATTTGCGTCACGATCGGTTTAGAAAACGTATTTGATTTATCAAGACGTTCCTTGATCTCAGTCGCAACTTTCTTCTGCTCGTCGTTGTGATAAAAAATCGCAGAGCGATATTGGTCGCCGATGTCCGGTCCCTGACGATTCAACTGCGTCGGGTCGTGCATGTCGAAGAACTTCTCGACTAACGCGGAAAAGGAAACCACCGCTGGATCGTAGTGGACCTCCACGACTTCGGCATGACCGGTCGCTTTGCTGCAAACGTCACGGTAGGTAGGGTTTTCAGTATGTCCACCCTCATATCCGCAGAAGGCCTCTTTTACGCCGGCAATTTTTCGGAATTCGTGCTCCACACCCCAAAAGCAACCGGCGCCAAACGTTGCAACGTCCATATTTACAGTCCTCCCACACGACTCTGTTGAGTCTAATAGATTTTACCCGACTGGCGGGACACATTCACGCACCGACTTGAGACGAAGGGCAGCGCCAATGCACTGCCCCTCGAAATCATCTGTTTAAACCGAGTCTGCATTGCAGAATCGCGTCAGCCTTACGCGCTTAAGATTGAACTTCAGCGTCGATGATGTCGTCGGCATCAGAGGCGGAACGAGAACCAGCGCTATTGCCGTTTGAAGCAGAAGGTCCGGCGCCGTTTCCAGCAGCAGCACCTGCTCCGACCGGTTGTCTCGACTGGATGTCTTGTTGAATCAGGACTTCCAATCCACGCAGCTCGTTCATCAAGTTTTTGATCTCGTCTGCTTTCGGCTCCGGTGCGGCAGTCTTTTTGCGGATATCGGCAATCAGCGTTTCAGCTTTGGATTTGTTTCCATCACTGACGGCGTCGCCTGCTTCCTTGAGAGCTCGCTCCATGCCGTAGCACATCGAATCGGCTTCGTTTCTGAGTTCGATGTTCTCTTTGCGGACTTTGTCCTCTTCAGAATGGCTCTCGGCTTCACGAACGAGGCGATCGACATCATCTTTCGACAAGTTAGTCGAAGCGGTGATCGTGATCTTCTGTTCTTTACCGGTGTTTTGATCTTTAGCAGAAACCGATACGATGCCGTTTGCGTCGATATCGAATGAAACTTCGATACGAGGCATACCTCTTTGTGCAGCCGCGATTCCGTCGAGACGGAAGTTGCCGAGCATTTTGTTATCGCGTGCCAGGGGTCTTTCACCTTGGAAAACGTAAACATCAACGCCAGGCTGATTATCTTCAGCCGTCGAGAAGATCTCGGATTTGTGGCACGGGATGGTTGTGTTTCGCTCCACCAGCTTGGTGAAGACACCACCCATGGTTTCAATACCGAGCGAGAGCGGGGTGACGTCGAGCAGCACCACTTCTTTTACTTCACCAGCGAGAACGCCGGCCTGTACAGCAGCACCAATCGCGACGACCTCGTCCGGGTTCACGCTCTGGTTCGGTTCCTTACCGCCTGTGAGACTCTTAACGAGCTCTTTCACTGCCGGAATACGAGTCGAACCACCAACGAGAACGACCTCGTCGATTTGCTCATAGGTCAATTCAGCATCTTTCATGGCTTGCTCTACCGGCTTGCGGCAGCGCTCGACCAGGTCATGCGTTAGTTCGTTGAACTGAGCTCTGGAAAGGCGCATATCGAGGTGTTTCGGACCAGTTTCATTAGCCGTGACAAATGGCAACGAAATTGTGGTCTCAGCAACCGACGAAAGTTCGATTTTTGCTTTTTCAGCCGCTTCGGTCAAACGTTGCAAGGCTTGCGGGTCCTTGCGCAGGTCAATGCCGTCAGACTTTTTGAATTCATCGGCAATCCATTCGACAACTGCGTGGTCGAAGTCATCACCACCCAGGTGGGTGTCGCCGGAAGTCGACTTAACTTCGAAAACCCCCTCGCCGACTTCGAGAATCGATACGTCGAATGTACCGCCACCAAGGTCGAATACGAGAATTGTTTCGTCGGCTTTCTTATCGAGCCCGTATGCAAGCGCTGCGGCTGTCGGTTCGTTGATGATCCGAAGTACATCCAGACCAGCAATCGCCCCGGCGTTTTTCGTCGCCTGTCTCTGTGAGTCGTTGAAGTAAGCCGGCACGGTGATGACAGCTGACTCGACCTTCTCACCCAGATACTTTTCGGCGTCTTCTTTGAGCTTGCGAAGAACCATTGCGGAGATTTCTTCCGGCGCATAGTCCTTGCCGCCGATGCTTACTTTGCAACTTTCGTCCGGTCCTTTAACGACACGATACGAGACTTTCGATCTTTCCGATTCGACTTCATCGTAACGGCGACCGATGAAACGCTTAATCGAATAAACCGTTTGTTGTGGGTTGACGACGGCCTGTCTTCTTGCCAATTGTCCAACCAGGCGCTCTCCGTTCTTGGAGAATGCGACCACGGACGGTGTGGTTCTTCCACCTTCAGCGTTGGCGATGACGGTCGGCTGTCCACCTTCCATGACGGCGACTACCGAGTTTGTAGTACCCAAGTCAATTCCTACGGATTTTCCCATGTATATTCGCCCCCTGTGCGATTCCTTACTAATTCCGGCTTCTGAAAAAAGCGGCAGCTATCTAGGCGCCAGCTTTGTCAGGAAGTCGGTGTTTTGAAGCGACTTAATATTCCTGCGAGTCAAAAATTGACGCACCTAACTCTCAATGTATAAAACGCTCAAACGCATACCCCAAAACTCTATCTTTCCTTAATCATCTATTGCGCTAAAGTCGGGTTTGGCTAATACTTTCAGTTCCCACTGAAAACAACCCTTCAGCGGCGCCATAGCCTGATTATGCAAGGAAACCTTTATCGATGCCCAAGTTGAAGTCAAAACAGTATACGAGTATGTCGAACGCCTCTATGCTGGTCTGTTTGGCTCTTCAGCTGTTTCAACCAGCACTGGCTCAATATTCTTTACCTCAAGATCAGATGTCAATTCCGCCCGTTCAAGACGGAGGTCTCCCGATCACGAATCCGTCTCAGAATGGATTGGTACCGGGTGCAGTTCCACAATCGCAGAACGGTGCCGCGCCGGGTGCGGTTCCTCAAACCCAGGACGGCGCCCCTCCAATTACTCTTCCGCCTCTCGATCCTGCTCCGGTTCCGATTCCCGATGCCGATTCGCAGCCCCAGGGAGCACAGATACCTAGCAACGGCGCGCCCAACGTTCCCCTCTATGTCGGGCCGGACCTGACAGAGCGACTCATGTTGCGCAAAGGCATGCAGATTGTTTTTCCGATCAAGAATGGTTTAGACACGAGATGGCAACTGATTGGAAACTACAACTTCGTTGCCGATATCGAATATAACGACCAACGCGGCTATAGATTCGACTGGAGAATGACTTCGCCTGCCAACGTACAGGGTCTACGTGCGGTCGAGCCGGAAGACATAAAAGATGCTTACAAGGTAAGCCTGTTCTATCCCGCGAATGAATCGCAGTCGCTGATTGGCTTTACGAGCATTGTCCGTGTTTCAGATTTTCTGTACCACAAACTTAAATCCGGACAGGTAGCTCAATTCGCTACCGATGGACCGGACAGTCCCGTAGTGATGAAACGCGAGACACGCTCGGTCGCGCATGAAATTAGAGCAGAAGGAATCGATAAAGTCACTGTCGAGATCGACGGAGTGCACGTCCCCGTGCGAGCAATCAAGGCGCGCACAGATGCCGGTTGGACATACTGGATATTGGACAATCCTCGCTTCCCGATTATGCTTGCTGGTACCGGTCCTTTCCAATGGGCGGATCTAAAATTTAGCAACACAGGAATTCTTCCAAAGGCAAACAAGAAATCACCTGGTGGCGCCGGCGGTGACCTCAACAAAGCTAAGCGCGAAGCTGACAATGTGATCAAGCAGCTTAAATCCAAGGGACAAGCGACCTCTTATCTGATTTTGTTCGACTTTGATTCGGACAAATTGCGACCCCTGTCTCAGCAGATTCTGAATGAGTTATCCAAATATCTGCTGGAAAATCCTACTCTCAGATTGACAGTTGAAGGTCATACTTGCACGATAGGCGGCAAGGATTACAACTTAAAACTGTCTACGCGAAGAGCTAACAGTGTGAAGGATTACCTTGAACATTGCGGAGTGGCCGAGCATAAGCTAAAACCAATCGGTTACGGTTTCTCCAAACCGATTGCGACCAACAAGACCGGTGCTGGTCGCGCGAAAAACAGACGCGTGGTGTTTACCGAAATCAAATAAGCGGGTTCCTTGATCGCTGGAAAACGCCATCGCTGAAGTGACATCGTCGAAACGGTCACCGTTTTTATTCACTTGCTTTCATGAATTCAGGGATGCGGAATTAATCTTTCGCATTCGTAGTTTCACCACTGACTTTACTTCTAAACAGATATCTAATAGAAGCCTGCAAAGCATTCCCGCTCAACCGTTTCTATCGAATGTCACATACCAGCGACCTGCTCAACAGTAAGAAGGGCGAAACCGCCATTCCCGCCGAAACCTTCGGTGCTAGTCTGACGGGCACGCACGAGGAGCGACAGGCGCTCTCACAATCTGTGATGTCGGAGATGAAACTCAACTCTCAGAAGGCCAGGAATGAAGAAACCCTGGTTACAAAAGTCGGTCGTGAATTAGATGTGATTGTCGGTGGTACAGTGTCAGGCACACTGGATCACGGCAAGAGCGCTCTGACCGATCCGGAAACGCTTGTGAAACTGGGAACCTCGGCGGTAATCGCTACTGGTCTGACTCTGGCTCAGGGCAAGAGAGGAGTACTGAAACTCTCGGCGCAGGTCGCCGGTCTGGCTATGGCCGGAGCATACGCGACCGATGTTTACGGTAAGGGCGAAGAGACCTGGGGCGTCATGAAGGACACATGGAACACTCCTGAAAACGCCACAAAAAATCGAGAACACATAAAGAATACGCTGGGGCCCTTCGTAGTGGATTTCGGCATTTATGGCGCGGGTGGTGCCCTCGGTATCGGCGCTGGAAAGTATGGAGCCAACAAACTTTTCGGAGAGAACAAACTCGGCATCAGTCTCGCAGAGACAACGCCCGGCGTTCGACGCATGAATGCAACAGTTGAACCAGGGACACTTACAGGCGAGAAAGTCGTTCCTCCTTTTAAACTCCAAAAAGAAAACGGTAACGCCACTGGTTCACGCTCCGCAGCCGAAGTAGCCAAACCCCAGCTAGTAGAAATTCCCGTAGTAGAGGGTCATACTCCCACAACCAAACCGTTTCCGGCAGACGCCCCTCTCGCCAAGCTCTACCAGAATGCGAAACAGGAAGTTGGAAAGATAGAAGTAATTTCTGTTGCCGGCAACGATATTTCGGCCCGCACCGCCAACGCCACCAGTCTTGGTGAAGGCAAACTTGTGACAAACTTCCACGTGGTTGAAAACGCTACCGATATCTATATCATGGATGCCGCCGGCAAATCGCACAAGGCTCACACAGTGGCGTACGATCAAACGGCGGATCTGGCAATCGTTCAACTATCCAGCAAAGAATCGTGGGGCGCTTTCAAAGCCGCAAATGTGAAGAATACTTCGAAGGTAAGCTCAGATGAGGGTGTGGTTGTTGCGGTTGGCCACTATGAAGGTTCGAACTCTCTTCATGCCTCGCCTGGTATCATTCCGCCCGAGTGGAGACAATCAGCGTTAGACTTCCGATTCATGGGCTGCATTCGAGAGGGTAATTGTGGCGGTCCAGTCTACAACATGAAAGGAGAAGTACTCGGCATCGTGAAAGCCGGTCTGGACGGCACAAACGGAACATCTGCCTATGCTTCTCCAACATGGCACTTCGACAGAATTCTAAAGAGTGGAACCAAGGTTGAAGCACCGCCTGTGGTGCCCTTCAAACAGCCTGCAACCAGGGAATTCAATGTTGAAAACATTCAGGCCGCAAAAGATAACATCGGCAGAATGTTCGGCAGCGCGCTCGAAGGTCCTCTACCAGCAGATTTCTTCCACTCGACTATCAAGCGGGTGCCAATTCACGTGGAAGGGAGTGCGCCGAAAGATTTGATCTTAAAAACTCAAATTACTCCAGCAACGAAGGAAGTTGTGATTGAGCCAATTGCATTTGGTGGCAAATCGCTCACAGCCGACACGCACTGGCCTGGAACCGAAATCCCGATGCTATCATCGCGCCTCAACTTACAATTCGACTCCAGACTTGCCGGCGCCCGCATGCGATCGGTAAACGATCCGCTCGGAGTTCTAAATCTCGGCTTTGCATTCCGCTCTGAAACGAGTTACCTGGCAGGACTAAAGCCAGTCTCTAAACCGGGTGGATGATGAAGTAGTGCTTGAGATTCGGTAGTTGAGACTCCTGATCTACGTCCTGAACTGCTTCTGTAAGTGCAGTGCAGTTGGGCACGTGGAAGAGACTACGAAGAGTGGGATCGGCAGAATGAGCGAACTTCTAAGCGCCCGAAAGCGGCGGAGGTCCTATCTCTCCTGGGGCTCCACCAACACCCTTAGTCATGCAGCACCATGCGTGCAATTCCTTCAAAGTCATTTTGCTATGAACGAGAAATTGCTCCAACACGAGCATGTCGGTACGCGAAATTTTCGTTTCACCGTCCTCTTCGTCTTGGGACAGATTGATGATCGTATCGAAATACTTCACGACGAGCCGCAACACTTCGTACTCTTCGCGACTGAAGGCTGATGGATTCATCAGAGCGACCATTATTTCTTCGCGGCTGATACCATCACCATTCGGATCGAGTCTTTGAAAGTTCCTCTCGAGCAACTGCATGATGGTCTGTCCATCAAGCTGAGTATCATCTTCTTCAGCCAGCGGTGCCGCGAGTTCCTCCTGCTTGGTGCCGGTGAGGAGCCAGCGAATGTCCGCAAGTGCTTGTTGTGCTGCTTCTTCTCGTTTGTTTGATGACATATCGAGCGCCGCAAATCTCCGCTAATCAGGATAATAACAGTCGCTTGTTACCAACTCAAGATCACCATATATTTATGCCCAGATAACTCTACAGCCACACAGGCAGGCATCGCTGAAACTCAGAATTGATTAAATCTTCGTAGGTCATGCAGATAAAAAGCTCACGTTTTTCTCCGGGTAGCAGGCGCTGTAAGCCTCCTAGACGCCAAAGCACTACCATCTGTTCAGCCGCATCTACCAGGTGTTTGTAATGAGAATCAGCCCTTCTTGCCAGGTCGTACGAAATTCCGTTTGCGTGGAAAGCGGCAACTATCAGCGCCTCCCGAGCCTTCATGGATTCAACACCCAAAACCTGCTGGCAGTCGGCCATTCGCAGGTCAATTTTGTCTTTCCAACCTTGCAGCCAGGCTTCAACAGCGTCGCGCTCATCTGGCTCTATGTTAGCTGCCGCCGAATGTAAGAGCTCAGGAGGCACATACTCAAGTCGCTCGGGTTTTAGTTCATACGCCGAGTGCGGGTCAGCAAGCGCCTCCACAATCTCAGCCTCTAAATCTTCAGTTCTAAAAACCAGGCGATACCAACCCTGATCTTTCGCTTTGAAAGAGCGATAATCCCGACTTATAAACAACATCAACACACCGTGACGCGGGCAATTCTTCAATCCGCCCATGATTCCGCCCATTTGCTCAAAATTGATTTGAGCCCAAAACTGCATCGCGTTTCGGTTCTTATCCAGCGGCCAATCGCCAGGATCACTGATCAGTGGCGCTCCACCGCACCGGCTGTCGGTGGCTGTGGTGGTGTCGGATTCGATTGCGTACTCCAGAGCCATTGTAGTGACTTCATTGAGCGCGAATGCCTCGAGGAGACGGTTGCGAGTGGTTTCGCTGAATTGGTTTAACTCATCCCTGTTTATCATGTTGATATGGTAGCGCAAGCGTCGATCGACTACACTAAATTCAACATATTTTCGATTGCAAAACCAGGAGCTTGATTATGTATTCCGGGCGATTGGCATTAAGACTGGCACTGGGGCTATTGCTCGTTTCAGGAATCAATTGGGCAACTCGCTCAGAGGCGCAAGCTGCCGACGATAGGGTGAAACCGAAGGTCGAAATTCTAACCGTAACCAGCAAATCCATCAAAGAAGGGCAATCGGTTCCGAAGATTCACACAGCTGACGGCAAGGACACTTCACCGGATTTATCCTGGACAAAGGCGCCCGCAACAGCACAGAGCGTCGCAGTCACATGCGAAGACCCGGATGCCCCGGGCGGTACCTGGTTTCACTGGATAGTGTTTAACTTGCCGGCGGCAACAAGCAACTTACCGGAAAACTTGCCAAAGAAGGAAACGCTTACAAACGGGGGCTCGCAGGGCAAGAACGATTTTGGAAAGCTTGGCTACAACGGTCCCTCACCGCCAAAGGGCGAGGAGCACCACTATAACTTCAAAGTTTTCGCGCTTGATAGAAAACTGGAACTCCCGCAAGCGGCAAACAAAAAGCAGTTCTACGAAGCGCTATCGGGTCACGTTGTAGGGCGCGGGAAGCTCACCGGGCTATACAAACGCTAGCTACCCCATTAATAAAATGTTGCGGACAACGCCAGAGTTGGAAAACGGCGCTATACAAAGAATAGGACCGAGTAGAAATCGGTTTCGATCGGAGGGATCACCAAGTGTGGACAATTGCTAAACGAGTAGGATTATTTTTGCTGCTCAACTTCCTTGTAGTCATGTCGATGTCAATCGTCATGCGCATCTTCGGAATTGGTTATTACATCGAAGAGTACGGATTAAACTACACCAGCCTGGCGGTGTTTGCACTCGGCTACGGTATGGTCGGCTCGCTGATATCACTGGCGATGTCGAAGCAAATGGCTAAGTGGAGCTACAGAGTTCAAGTCATTGACCCGAACACATCCGATTATCAGCTTCGCGCGCTAGTCCAAATCGTTCATTCATTGAGTAAGCGAGTCGGCATTCAAAAGATGCCCGAGGTTGGAATCTATCAGTCAGATGACATCAATGCTTTCGCTACCGGAATGACGAAGAACAGCTCTCTGGTGGCTGTATCGACTGGCTTGCTGAATCACATGGATTCGGACGAAGTCGAGGCTGTTCTCGGTCACGAAATCAGTCACGTGGCCAACGGAGACATGGTGACAATGGCTCTGCTGCAGGGTGTAGTCAACGCGTTTTGTATTTTTCTCGCTCGTGCAATCGCATATGCCATCACGATGGGACGAGGAAATGACAATAACAACGGAAGTTCTTGGGCATACTGGTTGGTGAGCATGCTGCTTCAGACCGTATTCATGATATTCGGCTCGATACTGGTTGCCGCATTCTCTCGATATCGTGAGTATCGAGCAGATCACGGCGCGGCGAAATTAGCCGGCACAGAAAAAATGGTTCATGCACTCGAGAAGTTGCGCGCTCAGTTCGACAGGATTCAGCCTGTTACTGGTAATGCCAGTGCTTTGATGATTACGAACAAGCCTACCAACCTGATAGAGAACCTGTTTTCCACACACCCTCCACTAGAAAAACGAATCGAAAGATTGCGCTCGTCAAAATAGAGCCACCACGGGTAATGCGCGAAATTGAACCGAGCGATAAAGCAGGTCGTGCCCGGCGCGACGCCGCAGAAGTTGGAAACAATGCACGGTAGATACCACTACCGAAGCCGAGCCGAGAATGGGGGCTGTGCAAACAGTCCCCATCTCTTTTCTGTGCTATCATCGAGCGACGTGAACCGACCGGGTCCACGATTGAGAACTCGCGGAATCAGCTTCCATGGCGGAAAAGCCTAAACATATTGCTCCAGCTATCATAGGCGCGCTTATCGCAGGCGTTATTGCAATGCCTATCTCCAACTATTTCTTGAAGCGCCAACCAATCAAAGTAACAGGCGGAGTGCCAGAGTTCAAAGCGGTTTCACAAATATTGCAGAACAAATGCGCTGATTGCCACAGCCCCGGCATGCTTGTGGAGCCGATCTACGGAAATTTTCCTTTCGCCAAACAGCTGATTGCTGAAGACGTTGTAGCCGCACAGAAAGAAATCGTATTCAGCCGGGAAAATTTGAGTGGTGAAAAGCCGTTTACCAGACAGCAGGCTGCTAAAATTCTCAACGTCGTGGAAAATAATGAGATGCCAATCGCTCCATACAGATTGCTGCACTGGAACGCGATCTTGACGGAAGAGGATACGAATTCTGTAATACACTGGCTTGAAGCCCAGTTTCAGACCGGCGAAAAATCCCGGCAGCCGCAACAATCGGCAGACCAGATGCCGGGCGGAATTCAGGGATTCGATCCAAACAACACGCCAGGTCACAATCATTCTCACTAACCGATGGGGGGTCCGATGCTCAAAAACTTTGACCGAGTGATACCACTCTTCTGCGCACTGCTCGTGCTCTCAGAAAGTGCTCTGGCTGCAGAGAACTGGGCGGATAAATCAACATCGGTTTCGATCAAGGAATATTTCGAGTTGGTACTAGCTTCCAAGTTTCGGAATTTAAATCCGACGGAACCGGCAGAGGTTCACTTCGTGGCGGACTCATCTCCAGAGAAGGCACTTTTGATTGTCGTCCGCTCAGTCGTGACACCAGACTTGGACCTGACAGATGATTCAAGCGAGAAGAAAGAGATAGTTTCGGAATTTAGAAACAATGTTTCGAAGCAATCGGATTCGTTTATCGCCTCATGCAAAAAACTATTCGGAGACCAATCGGTTGCAACTCGCTGGCCGAACGCCACAGTAGAGAAGAATGTAGCAATTCGGTTCGTCCGTTCTGATAATGCGAAGCAAACAGTTGCATTAATGGTCAACGGAAAAACGATATTCGAGCCGTCTCAAATAGCAGCTGAGTCGAAAGAGCTGATGAATCGGGCAGGCGATTACTGGTCGCAGTAGAATAATACAGACATTTATTCAGGGAAGGCGCTGTGAAAAACGAACGATTTTCAAAACTCGCTCTTTTGATTCCGGCAGTTCTCTTGTTCGCGAGCGGTCAGTACCAGCAGGCCGACGGCAAGCTGGAAAAGGCATTGCTTGCGCAAGGCGAAGACAGCGATCAGAGTTCGGGAACTATTACGCCGGAAAAAATTCGAGCGGTCGTAGAGATTTATTTACGCCAGAAGTGGCAACCGGCAGGTGGTGCAGAAGGTGCTACGGCGACCATTCGATTCGTGATCGATAAATCGGGTCAGGTCTTTGGCGATCCATCCGTAAAAACCAGCGGTGGTGGCGCGGAATTTGATAATGCCGCAGTCAACGCAATTAAGAGCGTTGGGCCGCTACCGGCGTTGCCGCCGTACCTGGGAGACAGTATCGCCTTCATCGCCAAGTTTCATGCAGGGAAAGGGGCATGGATGGAACTGAACGTCGATGAGAACGGTTCTCCATCCGGAGCAGGCATGTCTTCGACTTCCGCAAACAGAACCGCGCCGGCCAGTGCATCGGCGACGGCGGTTTCACTTGATGCAAGTTCTGCAAGCCTGGATGGTTCAACCGGCAGCACTGCAGCTGGTGGCACCGGACAGTCCGGCTGGACGCAGCCATCCGGTTCCGCAACAGGTCAATCGGGATGGACACAACCATCCGGTTCCGCAAGCGGACAATCGGGATGGACACAACCATCCGGTTCCGCAACAAGTCAATCGGGATGGACACAACCGTCCGGTTCCGCAAGCGGACAATCCGTATGGACTCAACCATCATCCGAACCTGCCAATAACATGCCTGCAGGGAATCAACGCGTCAGTTCAAAGAAGGAAAGTTCGACGCCAAGCCAACCTTCGCAAGTGTCGACTATTTCTGGCATGCAGAATCCTTCTGAGGAAATGAGCCAACAGGTAATATTGCTGAACAATAAAGCCGTGGTCGCAATCGCTGACAACAACTACGAGTTGGCTATCAAGCACTTAGAAGACGCCCTGAAAATAGACAGCAGATATCAGCAAGCACGAGCGAACCTGGCTATTGCATACAACAACTATGGGTTGCAATTGAAGGACCGACCTGATGAAGCAATCAAAGTTTTCCATAAAGCGCTCGCCCTGGATCCCGCCAACGAAAAAACCAAAACGAATCTGGACACCATCATTCAGTACATGGGAAAAAATCCGAGAGTGTTCAAAGACCGCCTCGATCTGGGCAACAAAGCAATCGCTCAGGGCGATAAGCTTGGTGCTCGTATCGAATGGGAAGCTGCACTATCAATCAAACCAGATCCGATAGTGCAGCAAAAGCTCTCGGCATTGATGAGCGGCACATCACCCAACGGCACACCCGACGATCCCCGAAGACACCACGGAATACAACAGGGGCATAGTACTACTGCTGGTGCCCCGCAAAACAATGTAAGTGCAACCGGCATGCAAACAAAACAACCGAACAAAGCCGCGCCCGGTAAAGCTGGCGCTCCGGCACGTCCAGCGGCCGTCCCCGGATCGATGCTGAGCGGCGGAAGACCGGCAGCTGGCGCTATCAAAGTCGTCCCAGGTTTCGGAAGCGGTCCGACAGCCAAAGTACCGCAGTCGGGGCTGGGTGATGATACCATAGGCGGTGCCCCTGTAGGACCGGTTTCAAACCAGCTCGATTCAATGTACCGAAATCTGAAAAACCTGGAAGTAAAAACGTTCGGCAAACCATTCGATTCCGAAGATATACTTTCGAGACTCTCACGCCTGGAAAAGAAACTACTGGGCAAAACCCAAGCAGGAAAGCCAATGAGAAGGCTTGATGCGCTTCTGCTACTGCAGTGATCTTGTTTCCAAAACTCGCCACGCCCACATGACGAACATCACGCTTGGGGGTCACGTTATAGGCCCCGTCAATCCCAGAGCGACGGATCTAGCGAATTCCGTCGCTGTCTCATTGACGGACCTCCGTGTCGGCATCTCTTTACAACCGCAGGTAGTGGCATTGATTAGCAACGCTTAATCTGCGTCGCGGGAACATGACTTTTTACGCATCGTCATTTTCTTCAGACCGACGATGAATGAATTTCCACAGCATTCATTCCGATAAGCACTTCTCGCCCAACTCCCCAAAAGCACGGACTAGGTAAAGGTAGTCCGTGCTTTTGATTTGCTGAGCGAAATTGTTGCCTTCAATACCAATTGGAAATATCGCCTCATAATTTTCGCTGCAACTTGGTACTAAAGAAATGTGAGTCTTCCGAGGTTGCTCGTCATGGACAAGAAGAACGCGATTACCGCTCTGGTCGTTTTGAGCCTTTGCGCCGGCTATGCCGATTCGGCTAATGCGCAAGGTCTCTTGGGTTTGTTCAGGGCAGCCGCAAGTCTCGGCAAAACAGCCGGAGCTGCCGGCAAGGTCGCAGGAGCGGCAGGCAAGGGAGCCATGGCGGCAGGCACTGCAGCGAAGGCTGGCTCGGCAGCAGGTGGCGTCGGGAAAGCAGCAGCGGTCGGCGTAGGCGCCGCAGCTGCGCATGACGCGGCTATCGGCGGACGGGCGGCAGCAGCGGCGGCTGGGGTTTCAGCTGCTGAAGCTGCGGACGGAGCCTCTTTGGCAGGAAGAGCCGCGGCACACGCGGCGGGAGACGCAAGCGTCACCACTGGAGTGAATGCCACTGGCAAGGGCGCGAAAGGGGTTTCCAATCAGGCTAAAGGCGTATCAAACGCGGAGGGAATTCGCAGAGGCGGTAAAGCCAAAGGCTTAACAGCTCAACCGAAGACCAAGACAGCGCCGAGCAAAGCCAAGATTGCAAAAGAAACGGCGGATTTGGCGAGCAATGCGGCATCGTTCGCAGGCAATGACGACCAGGACAGTGCCGCAGCGAAACCGGCGCCTCGCCAAACTCGAAGCAAATGATAGCCTCAGTCTAGTTTCCCCAGTACTTTTGACCGTCTGACATGCTCGAGCTGCCACTGCGGAAGCGATCGGCAGCAGCATAGTCGCCATAGCGTTCGGCGTTCTGCGCCTGACGCTCCCAACTCGGCACCGCCGAAGAACTTGACTCACCGCCGCTGCTGCTACTTTCCGAAGGAGTGTAAAACGAATTGCCTGATGAGAAATCAACCCATTGAACCGGTCGCTTGGCCCATTCTTTTTCGGCTGCACGTAACTTCTTCAAATCCTCATCAAACCAGGCGCGTTGCTGGTCGTAAGCCGGCTTTATGTGCGCCATCAATACGCGGGCTTTGTTTTTAACTTCAGGAGAACCGGAAGGCATATTCGAACATCGGCGCAACAAGCCAGTCGCTTTGATGTAGTTGCGCTGGTTCGCAACCATAACAGCGTCGAGATAAATCCAGGTCGGGTTTTCTGGCTCAAGCACCTGCATCGTCTTGTACATCCGTTGCATTTCTCCAGTCAAGGAACGAACGGCCATTTTTCCGGATGGAGCAGCAATCTCCTTGTCGAGCAATTGCTTCTGCAGCGCAAGAGCGCGACGAGCCACGTTGCTCAACGGCTCCCCGCCAAGCGTCAAGCTGCGTCGGAAAGCTTCATCAGGAGAGGCTTGCAGTGCGTATCCTACTGCATTGAAATAAGCATTGCGCGCGCCTTCGAGAAGACCATCCGCCTCTGCCTTGCGTGCGCGGACATACTCCGACTCCGCCTCGTTCAGCGAAGAACGATTCGTGACAGGAGACGCCGCAAAACAGCTGCCGATAAGGAGCAGCGACGAAATGGCGCTAGTGAACAACGCGGTTTTCATTTAGACTCCGCTCGTGATGGATTCATGATACATTGTCAGAGGCACTCACGAAAGTACCTGATAGGGTGAAAAATGAGGACGCTGGTCGCGCTCGCAGTGACACTTTTCATTTCGACTACGGCCGCTTGGGCTGCGGTCGAAGGTCAGATTGCCGGAAGTTGGAAGGCGGCCGACGGCACCATTTTGCAAATTAAAACCGACGGCAGCTACAGCAAACTTTCGGGCAGCCGGGTAGTAGAGACTGGCACCATAACCGCTTTGGACGGTAAATGGAATTTACGTTCGAGTTCCGGCAAACCAGACAGCGGAACCTTTTCGATTATTGGCGGCACATTGACCTTGCGCAGCAGTGTTGTAGGGACAACATCTTGGTCTCGGGCCACGTCGCTTCCATCGAACTCTCAGACTTCGTTGCCGTTAAGCACCATATCCTCGGTTAAACCAACTGCGATTGCATCAGCGCCACCGCTACAGTCGGGAGTTTCAGTCAATTCACAACAGTCGACCTATCAAGGCTCGGCATCCGGTGCTAATCAAGCTTCATATCCAGCACCAGTGGCGGTGCCAAATCAATTACCGACGGGTCGCGGAATTAAAGGCGGATTGAAGAACTTCGCATCAGCTATCCAACAGGCTGCGGTAGATGGTTATACCGGCAATTCGGTCTCAGGCAACACAAGAAATCTATATGGTGGGAGTTCCAGCAGACAGAATTTAAATGGTACCGCTTTTGGTGCGCGCCGGTTGAACTTCAATCAACCTCATCACCAGAGTCAAGGAGCACCAGATCCGTTTCTTATGAAGGGAGGTTCGTTCAGGGATCCCGGAGACGGACACGGCACCTACAGCGCCATGAAAAAGAACTGGGAGCAACAACAGCTGAGCAGTTTACCCGCAGTGAAACCTATTCCGCGCGTGAGCGACGAGACACTGCTATACGGCGTTTCCGCTTTTGAAAAACGAGCACTCGGACCCGCCGTGCCTTTCAGGATAAAGTTCCTCGGTCTCGAATAACTAACCGACGAGTGAGTTCAAAATCGAAAAAAAATGACAGCTTAAGCCGGGCCTACCGCTGGAGGCGCTTCTGCTGGAGGCGCTTCCTCGCCGGCCGGTCCTTTCTTCGGAGGCGGCGGTGGTGGTGGCGGCGGGGGTGGCTGCTGCTGGCGCTGACGAATCAAATTGAAGATGAGCGCATTTACAACTTGCTGCTCTTCAGTCGAAAGGTTGTCGCCGCCTTTGTCACCACCAGCCCAAACTGCTTTCGGGCACACTATTGCCACCACCAGCAATATCAGAAATAAGCGAATCAATTTAACCGACATGTAGTAATTTTGCTCCGAACTGATCAGCGGACAACACTCTCCGCTTGAGTCTATAGCTACCCTGAGATTATTCAAATCGCTTTTCACGAAATTTATAACTTGGTGTATCCGATCAGCCACCAATAAAAACTCTAGCTGAACACCGAAACGCCTTGCATAAAAGCGAATAATCGAATTGCGAACATGGTACCGAAAACTATTTTAGATGAACTCCTGCGCGATTCCTTCATTACTCTTTCTTAATCACATGAGAACCAGTCCAAAACAGCTGATAATTGGATTCTCACAACAGTACATGACATGCGGCCGAGATGAGCAATAACGACGGATACGTTCGACTACAACAACTCATCGGCGCGAACAGCGCTGGATGTTGCAGCGCCGATACAAGCGCTGAAAGGAAAGGATGCGCCGGAGGCGGATGCGCATGTGGACAAATTTCCGCACCTCAGTATTTGCAAATCGAGCGTTCGCGACCAGCTACTGAAGTCGCTCCCGCCCCGCCAGCCGAGCCACAGGCCCCTGAGCCTCTTCGTGGAAAACTTATCGCGCTGGCAGTCTCGGCAGTTGCCGGCGCATCCCTCGCACTTTCGTCTCCCGGATTCGATCAATCGTATATAGCTTGGTTTGGACTGGTGCCGTTCTTGTTTGCGACATTCACCGCGCGAACACTTCTACAATCCTTCAACCGTGCCTTCGTATTTGGTGCCGCATATACACTGATGTACGGACATTGGCTACTGACCCTTCACCCTGCTTGGGCGTGGGTATCACCGGCCTACATAGGTGTCACTGCTACCTTCTGGTGGATAATTTGCGCCATTCACCAGGGCATTGTATTCGGTATCATCGCGACGATTGCGAGAAAACTTCCATTGTGCTCAGGCTGGTTCCCTGAGTTTAATCAGGGCGTAAAACTGCCCATAATGCTCGTTTTCCCGCTTCTCTGGGTTTTGATGCTCAACAAGTTAGCAAACTGCCCTGCTACGCTCGGCTTCCCTTGGACAATGCTCGAGTACTCGCAGTACAAGTCGGTGGAATTGCTTCAGGTAGCTAAATTCATTGGTGGTATCGGGATTGGTGCGCTAATTGTTCTCGTCAACACAGCGATCTTCTCTTTACTCGTCAACCTTTTTCCGCGCCTATCTTGCTCGCTTCCGCCGATGAAGTCAAAATTCAGTGCCATCGTAAGCTCTATATGGGTAGCGTTGATCGTTGTCGGTTTTCTCAACTTCGGACAATCAGCGCTCGTGAATGCTGCTTCAACACAGTCCAGAACAATACCGGTTTCGCTGCTGCAAGGAAACTTGAGCGGAAAGGCAGATGATTCAAAAGCTTCGGAAATTATCTCGCGATATCTCAATTTGTCCACACAGGCGCCGCCTGGTTTATGCGTCTGGACTGAATGGGTTTTACCGCTGAATCTAGCTCATTCAAATGACAGAACACTTCAGGGCTTGGCAACGCTGGCAAAGTTGCAAGGTCAATCATGGCTGCTTGGCGCACTCGAAAAGAACAAAAACGGCAGAACGTTTAACGCAGCTTGCGCCCTTACGCGAGATGGAGTCATGATCGAGCCTATTTATCGAAAACGTTTTCTTGTACCGTTCCTCGAACATCTACCCGACTGGGTAAGCAAGACTCCGCTCAGAACTATCGCCTCAACTCTCGCTCCAGGTGAGGTAGATCTTCAGCCCGGCACGACTCCGAATGTAATGGAGCTGCCTGATGCGAAAGTCGGCGCATTAATCTGCCTTGAAGTCGTACAGCCAGAACTGGTAAATGAAAGCGTAAGAGACGGCGCCGAACTTCTAGCAGATTTGAGCAATACGTCCTGGTACAACTCAGCGTTTCCCGGGAGGCAGATGATAGCTTTCTCGGTACTACGGGCGGTGGAAACATCCAGAACGGTTCTGTTTTCAACAACTGTCGGTCCGTCTGCCATCATCGATCCGAACGGCAGAATAATAGCGGAGACGGAGCCAAGGACCTCAGCTATCTTGAGGGAGGAAGTTCCGATTAATTCTGAAATCACACCATTCGTGCGGTGGTTCCGCTAGAATGTCCCTCCTCGATCGCATCACCATTTCTGAAACCTGGCAGATGCTGGTAATAGGCATTGCGATGGTCGCAGGAGTATTCTTCGCAACTCAAGAATTTTCGAAAATTATGAGTTTAATCTGCGATCTAGGTCTCGAACCATCAACAGCACTCTTGATCACAGCACTCCAGTTGCCTGGCACAATCGTCTGGTGCCTTCCGGCAGGCGTTCTGCTCTCAACAGGCATCGTGTTGTGGCGCAGGATTTACGATTACGAAACGCTGACGTTGCATGTGAACGGAGCGAGTACTGCAAGAATTATGGTTCCCTTCGTGCTCATGGCATTTGCAGCAAGCGTGCTCTCTCTCTGGCTCTCAGACTCGATTGTACCGGAAACGAAAGTAGTGTCGAACAAACTCTTTTTGTCTGGCGCGCTCAACTCAAATTTGCCCAGAAGCGAAAAGTGCCTGACCTTTTTCCAATACGACATGGAAAATTCAGATCAGCCATTGAAACAGATTATGCTTGCCGGCAGGAATCTCGATAAGAGCCTGCAAAACGTAATCATTTTCGAACTTGCGCAAAACCAGGCTCAGAAAGTCATCTGGGCGAAGACCGGTGAATGGACGCACGGACAATGGCAACTGAGTGACGGTCACATCTATGAGGTTGTGTCGAAGAACAGTGGAGCCATGAATATGACGTTCAAAAAACTGGGCATAGACGCAATTGGCAAGATCACCGACAAATTTGCCAGCCGGGGTCCGTTCTCGACAGAACTCACAATTCAGCAACTCGGAGAAATGATTGAGAAGAAAAAGGCTAACGGCGAGAAGGTCTCAAATTCTCTTCTCTTGCGTTATCAGCGGCGTTTTTCACAGCCCGCATCGTGCCTACTTCTTGTCTTTGCCACGCTGCCACTATGTGTCGCCACGCCGAGACGCCGCAGTTTCTGGGGCTTAGCATACATCGGTATCATGGTTTCAGCTTTCTTTATCGCGCAGCAAGCAACAACTGCGCTAGGCGACAATGGTGTACTCCCCCCCATCGCGGCCGCCTGGCTGCCAGGGATGATTCCGGTCGTTATCGGCTGCTTGACCTACGCGCTTGTACGTGGAAGAAACTGAACGGCACCACCTGCGACACCACTGCTACTTCAAAACGCGATATAACACATTAGCGTGCAGTATCGAGAAGCGCAGTCATCAAGCCTGTTCGAGAAACTGAACCGAAGTTTCGGCTCGATACGATATCGAATTTAGCGCCTTCCGGAACGAGCCCCAGATCAAGTTCCGGCAAAAGCTGGTTGCCCTGGTCGTCACTGCCAATCTGCAGAAAACTGATCTGCATTTCGGCGGGACTGTTTAGCTTCATGGATGTCTCTATCAATAGATCCTTTAACGAGCGTGGACTTGATGGGGCACCGTCCGTGATGACCACAACCGAAAGCGGGCGAGTTCTGCCGAAATCTCGCTGTCTTTCGAAATACTCTTGAACAGCTGTTTTAAGAGCTTTTGTCGCATTGGTGCCACCGGAAGGTTTATACCTGGTAAAAATATCGCTGACTGATTCAATTGATACGTTGTCGAATTCAGTTACGCGATCGTCGAACAACACTAACTTAAGATTGCTACCGGGCATGCGCGACAATTGCGATGCAACATGCATTGTTTGTCGCCTACACCACTCCCAGCGCGTAATTCCCCCAGCACCATTCATCGGACCGCCCATGAGGAATCGATTCAACATTGGCGGCATATTCCCGGAGGGACAGTCAGCTTCGCTCATACTGCGAGACTTGTCGATAATTATCACAACGTCACGAGAACTGATTCGTTTCAACTGAGCCGTTGTCGGGACGCTAAACATCGCAGTGGAACCGCTCAGAGGTGCGGTCTGAGGAAAGCTGTTGTGGGGGATCGGCACAGCCTGTCGTATCGCCCGAGGGGCAACATTCGAAGCAAAACTTCCAACCAGAGCCTTACCAATCTGTAGCATCTCCGGTGAAATTTTCACCGGTTCACTCTGAACCTGGGGAGCAGTGCGAACAACGTATTGCGAAGACTGGGAATTTGACAGAGTCTGCGTAGGGGGAACATTTGAAGTGCTGGGAAACTGATCTTGCACGTTTCCATCAGTCACACGGTCGAGCCTGTAACTCTGCGCCCCTACAGACTGCGTCGATGACAGCATCAAAGCGCAAATAATCAGAGAGGGCAATCTTCGCAACACGACTTCGTTCCGCCATCGGTCAACAGAACCAACGACGAGACAACCTTCACGATGTTCCGAGACACTAAATTCTGTTCTAGCGAGAACTAAGACTAGAACTGTTTAGCGCTCTGTTGCACGTTCTGCGCACCACCCGTGTAATTATAAAGAAGCAGAATTCTTCCGCCGTGCGGTCCGACGGTTAGAGCCATCATGCTCACCATCTGATACCGATACTTCAGATGCTCCAAGACCGATTTAGCAACATCATCAGCCGGCACGATGTCCTGACACACGGGGAAGGGATTCTTAAAAAACACTCCGGTCTTCAAATCGACCATGTCTGTAAGCTTAGCCATAACTTGACTTCCCTTAAATTGCAAAGATTCCAGGCGTAAATATTATCAAAAAAGCGGACGAGTCACACGCGTAACCGATAGCCAACTCGCGAGATGTTCTCGATAATCGATTTAGATAAATCTTCATCGCCATCCAGAGCCTTACGAATTCTTCGGATTGAGGCGCGTAAACCTTCAGCCGACGCTTCCGATTCGAATTGCCAGACCCGGGCTAACAAAGTGTCGGCAGGAAAAACTTCATCCGGATGGCGCATAAGAAATTCGAGCAGAGCAAAATCGCGCGGTAACAAATGCACTGACTGTCCTGCTTTGGTCACTCGATGCTTAACCGGATCAAGAGCGATATCGCGCACCTGAAGAATATTGCTGGCAACGACTTCCCGGCGGCGAAGCAACGCTCTCACGCGCGCGACAAGTTCTCGCATATCAAACGGTTTCGTCAGATAATCATCAGCACCGGTATCCAAACCTTGTTCCTTGTCTTGAATCGCGCCTTTGCCGGTCAACATCAGAACAGGCGTTTTGCCGCCGTTCGCTCGATATGATTTCAGCAAATCGATTCCTGCCAGACCCGGCAAATTCCAGTCAAGAACGATTACATCGTATTCTGCGGCGAGCAGAAATTCCATTCCTTCGGTTCCGGTCGCGGCCCTTTCGATTGTGTGACGCTCAAGGGTTAGTCCGTCCACGATGGTCGCGGCGAAGTCGTCATCGTCTTCAACTACCAGAATCTTAGCCATAATCTCGACATCCTGAGGTGCCTCAGGAAGACTATATCGCCCCTTATATGTTTTGCCTAGACATAAAGGGAATAATGGATTTATGCGCCCGCACATGTCTTTATCAAACCAAGTTTTGTGTCTGGTCATCATCCCACTGGTGGTGCAACTGATCTCGCTTGGTGTACTTGCGTCGCTGCAGAATGAATTGGACAACGACCTGCGGAAAGCTGACCGAGCGCGGCGCATCGCGGATACTGTCCATGCGATTTGCGCCGACATGTATGATGCGATGGCGAAGAACTCCGGTGAGAAACACCGAACGGTCGAAATGCCTGATGACAAACTCTATGGTATGCCGGAAAGATTCGAGGCGAACTACAAGACGCTGAAAGCGGCAACCAGAGACAATAGTCAGGAATATCAAGTCGTCGTAAAGTCAGAAACAGCGGCAAAGGAAATTCTCAAAGTCTTTCACGCGCTTCAATTTTCGATAAATATACAAAGCGAAGAAGAAGGAAGAGAGTACCGCAAACCCTTATGGAAAGCCATTCGAGAGAAGAGCAAGGTCTTGCTCAATCAAGATCTAATTGATTTAGGCGCAAGTCAAAAATTGTTGGCGAACAAAAGCCCGGAGAAGCAAGCAGAAATTCGTGAGCGAATTCAATCAACTTTGTTTTTTGCAGGCATGTTCAATCTTATTTGCCTGCCCTTGATTGCGGCAATCTGGGTGCGAGGCTTCGCGCATAAGGTGAAAACAATTAACGATAACCAGTTTAGACTTGCAAGCAATCTTCCACTGAACCCTGTTCTCGAGGGTGAAGACGAGCTTGCAAAACTCGATTCTGTTTTTCACAGAATGGCTAGCGAACTGCAGGAATCTGCAAGAAAAGAGAGAGCACTGCTGGACAACGCCAAAGATTTGATATGTTCAATAGATGCCGGCGGCAAGTTCGTCGCAATTAACCCGGCAGCCGAACCTTTACTGGGATACCATCAGGACGAACTTATCGGTGCTCATCTCGTTGACTTGATCGCACCTGATGATGCCGGTCGAGCACTTTCCTATCTCGATAAAATCAAGAATGAAACAGACGCCGCTCCTCTTGAATTAACTCTCCGGCGAAAGGACGGTACGTTTACCGAGGTGGTTCTTTCCGCGCACTATGAGCAAACCGAAAACTCGATCTTCTGTGTTGTACACGACATAACCGCACGCAAACAGGCAGAGCGTCTGCGCCAGGAAGTCGTGGCGATGGTTACGCATGATCTGCGCACTCCCCTTGGCACAGTTAAAAACGTTCTCGATTTTTTGGAAAGCGGAAATTTTGGAAATCTTGATGAGAAGGGCAACCGATATGTTTTATCGGGGCAGAGAAACGTCGACCGCATGATGACACTTATAAACGATCTGCTGGACGTCGAAAAAATTTCTTCAGGACGCATGGAGCTCGATCTAGAAGTTTTCGAACTGGATGATTGCTTCCAAAACTGCTCGGAGCTGCACGGGGGGCTCGCGGAGGAAGCAGGTGTAAAACTAAATGTGGTGCCAACGGACATCGTAATCAAAGCGGATCACGAAAAACTTCAGCGTGTTCTTTCCAACCTTGTGACAAACGCCATCAAGTTTTCTTCTTCCGGCAGCACCGTGACCGTTAGCGCGGAAAGCCTTATTGTGGATGGTTCGAGTAAAGCGCATATAAAAGTAGAAGACCAGGGCACCGGAATACCGGAGGATCAGATTGAATCAATCTTTGAACGGTTTCAACAGGTCAGTGGAACAGCAAAGAAATTCGGTGGATCCGGACTGGGACTTGCGATTTGCAAAGCTATCACGACTTTGCACGGCGGTCGAATCTGGGTTGAAAGCGTTCCTCATAAGGGGACTACCTTCACAGTGGAACTCGATTGCGTTATACAATCTGCCTAAGCCATGCAGTTCGGCTCAGTCTGAAACGCCGTCACAGATTCGTCACTTATCAATCACCGATCCATCACTCGCCAATCGTAAAGTGAGAGTCATGCACCCACGACTCCCTTACTTCGAGGATCAAACCATGTCAGACGCTAGACCAGTTTCAGATGGTGCCGTTATTAATCTCAAACCAACGACACACGAAATGTCATCGATGCATAAGGAATCGTGGCAGTATAACCCCTCTGAGAAAAAACAATTGCCGACCAAGGAGCCCGCCAACGGAACGCTTGAATTCGACGATATCTATAAGTCCACCGCTCACGTAGGAAAGCCTGTCGATTCGTTTAAAGCAACAAAGATCTCCGAAGGCAAAATGGTTGAAAAATCTGTGGACAAAACAGAAAAGCCTTTCGACAAAACTCATAAATTGGATGGAAAGACTGTAGAGAAAAATCTCGACATCGAAAAAAATAATGAGAAGAAACCGCTAGAGAAAGAAGCGAAACTCAAGAAGTTAACTGAGGAAGACATAATCGCTCTGAAGAAAAAACTAGGAGAAGCGGGCGGACGTTTGGGCGGCTCGAAATGCGACATAAAGCCAGACTTTTGGAGCGGTATTGCAAAGACGTTTGGATTTGATTCCACTCCGAAGTGTTTCTCAGGCAGCATCGGTGGTCACTTAGAGAGAGTTGACAGACCAGAAAAGCTTGAGAAGCTGAACCCTCAATACATCAAGCCACCTGTAAAAGATATGGCTGAGGTCGAAAGACAAAATATCATTGACAGAAAAAAATTCGAACAAAGCATGACGCCGGAGCAGCTCAAAAAGATCGAAGAGATGAAAAAGAACCATAAGTAACACTCTCGAAAAGTGTTCTGGAAGAGTTTTTTAAACAAGATGAGCAAACGAAAAGTCCGGCGCAATAGCTCGCCGGACTTTCCGTTCATGGCGGAGCGACACCAAGGAACGCTCACCGACCCAGAACCCCTCCGAGGAGCCCGGTTCTGCCAGTCAGTCCACTCGTCAGACCGCCAACGGTACCTCCTACAACGCCACCGACTGTGCCACCAACGACGCCACCGACAGTAGAACCTATTCCGGCGGGAAGCACATTGGTTATATTGGTCACACCGGCTAGACCAGCATTTCTGCCGCCGCCGCCACCGAGGATGGACGTAACGGAGCTGATAGGCGAGTTTTTGCCTCCCAGGATGGAAGCTGTATTGCCGCTGAGAGCAGAGCCCATTGCCCCATTGATGAAGGTTGCATTAAGCCTGGTTTGTTTCTTTCCATATTTCACGCGAAACTTCTTCACGCCAGCCATATTTCTTGTGGAAGAACTATTCCCGGTGACTGAATTTAGCACCGAAGTTGGTGCCCAGGTTACGAGATCTAGCGGATCTATTTTGGCTACGTCAAGCACGTCGCCGCCCAGATTATAAGAAGAAAGAATCGGTAGCTGCTTGATCTGCAGCCCTTTGAGAACCGACCCCTTCCCGCTCAAAGATTTGAGCAAAGACCTCTGAATGAAGTCACCCTTGGCGAGCGAGACGGGGAACCCATTCAATAAGGAATTGTCGAGCGTTTTGCCGGTCAGTGAATTTACTAGCGAAACAGAGTCCAGCGAATCGAAAAGCAGTAACTCTTCCACTAGATCTCCAACAGCCTCCACTGTGCCGGGAAGGTCTAAGAGCTGGAAACCAATTACATTTCCGAACACGTCGCATGTTCCATTTCTAGTCAACGCTTCAAGCACATCGGTTTGAGTCAGACCGCCGGTTAAAAATCCAGTATCCGGAATGGCGCTGCTCGTACTGCTTGAAGTCTTACGAGCGCGATGTGGCGCTCGATCGTTTTGCTTTCCTCGGTCTCTCTTGTCTCTTTTGTCTGCAGCTACGTAGCTCATACCTGGCGTCAACCGCAGAACACTCTGGTCCAGTCGGTTTGTAATCTCAGCTACACCTTCCAGCACGCTTACGCGTGTACCATTAATTCCCTGGTCGAACAATAAGGTTGTTCCCTTTGCCACGACCTGCGCGTGCTCGGTCCAGATTGTGTAGTCGCTATCGCCCGCTTTTCGATCATGATTGAAAAGGAACTTTCCGCCAACTACATATATCAAGTTTTGCTTTGGACTGACAGTGTACACCGTATTCGGTGCAGAACGTAGAGTGATGTTGTCGAACTTGGCTTCACTGAAAGAGTCTTTTCCGGTGCCAATTTGCATTCCATCGTCAATGGAATCGCCCTGCGCTGCGGGTACAGGCGCAGCCCATTGCGTGTGCTCATCGTCAGAGAAACCGCGCTTAAACACCTGCCCTTCGGCAAAAGTGAGTGTGCCGTCGCCTTCGGCAAAGGCCGCCGGTGCTTGAAGGGCACACAACGTTATTAGTGATAATGCTAGTGAATGTAATCGCATGATCTTCGCTCCGTTCAAGTGGGGTCCGTGGTCGGCCAAGAAAAGCCGGACCTATGCGCGTACAGCACATGGACTAAACTAGCCCAGTGTGTTGAAGCGCGATGAACCGGACGAGGCTAAGCGGCTTGCCTGTCATGGTTCTGTGCTTAAATCTAGTGATACCTGATGTGATACCGTTCCGGTCAATCGAATGGAAAAATTCCGAATCAACGACTCAGTACACTTCCCGGATTTTTTTGTTTCTCTCGAAACATCCGTGTGAATTCTGTAGCATACAGTTCACATGTCCACACTCTATTCTTCAGATTTCCAACAACGCAATTGGAACGCACTACAACTTCCAACACTGGCGATTCGCTATTCATGCCGTTTTTCATTTACTCTGAGACCATCACGTTTCAGAATAGTTGTAGAACATTTTACGCTAAAAGTTTTAAGTGCCACCACAAGCAGTGCACTAAAGTGTGATTAACATCCCACCAGAGTGGGATAGACCGAAGCACAATCACACCCAGGTGCATCAACCGGGTGAACGAAGGTGTGACAAGCGCCTTCGGCAATGTTACACCGTCGTCTGAGTAAGTGTTACGCGCACAGAAAAGGATTGACTCTGGTGAAATAATTGAATATCGACATGACCACGATAACAAGGAGAGCGAACACTCCCTAGGTTTCGATAATAGGAGCGTATTCTCTCCACGACATTCCGAAGGTCCATGCGACAGCCTCCTTAGCGGTTCTCATATAAGGTGGTACACGCAGGAAATACCGAGAGGGTTTTCCGGAAGGACCAACAGTCGCGTCGTAAACGCACAGGAGCATGATCGGCTCGTCCCCTGCTGTTAGCTGCTTTCGGTACAGTTGCCCGTAACGGCTTTCGTCAAGCAAAGTCGCGTTTGAGTCACGCAAAAAATTGTCCAGTCCGAATTGCTGTATCAAGCTCTTGTAGTTTGCCCACAATCCATCCGCTTCTCCGTCAGAGATCACATTTCGGAACCAAGCAAACAATCTACTAAGAGATACAAAATGCAACCAGACATACAACGTGCAAACGAAGAAAAACATATGAACGTCTTTGTCTTGAGGATTGGCTATCCAGCCAAATAGGCGGTTTACGGATAGTTGAAGAAGTTCAATCCCCTTCAACGCACTGAGACCGAACAGAAGCCAGAACAGAAATACGAGGTTAAGAACAACGGGTCCAATCCTGTCGTCGAAATCGTCAAGGTCATGAATTTTGACTTCAGTTAAGCACTCTTTGCCTGTCATAATCCATCCGTCCTTTAAGCCTCCTCTTCCACCTTACCAGAACAATCGCCGGGGTGTTAGCACTGTTGCAAAACAGCAGATCTAGAGGCGGGATCAACACTGCTAACGAAAAACAAGCACCTGATTTCGCCTGCAACTATAATGGGCAACAAGCAAAATTTGAGGGAATCGTGTGTCCAAAGTCAGAGCAGCCGTGACGCTAAAAAGAATCATTTCAATATCGCTCATAACGCTGGGCACAATAGTGACCAGCGCCACCCTCGCCGGATTTGTCCCGAATCTGCAGCTTTGCGACATTGCCAGCCAGTTTCGACTCGTCTATGTCATAGTTCTCGGTTTAATTTTGGTGCCACTGATGGCAGTTCGTTCGGTGGTCGGAACCGCAATTGTCGCAATCGGTTTTGTAATCAACTCCGTCCCCATAATTCTTCTTTCGATTAAACCGAGCTGCGAGCATCCCAACAAAATGCAGACGGTTACGCTGCTAAACTACAACTCCGAATTTCAAGCAAATAACCGAGTGGATCTACTCCGACAGGAGATCGACAAAAAACGTCCTGACGTAATCGCGCTGGTAGAAATCAATCAAGATTGGCTGGACAAGCTTCAGCCGTCCCTAACTGAATATCCACATCAAACACTTGCGCTTGACGGTCCGGGACTCGCTCTCTTCAGCAAATTCCCAATCAAGAAAGCAGAAATCAAACATTTTGGAAAAACTAATCATCCCAGAATACTTGCGACACTCGCAGTTGGAAGCAAGCATTTAAATTTGATCGTTGCTCATCCAACTACGCCCAAAGTATCCGGTTTTGCAGAGCGCAATCAGGAACTCAAGTTGATAAGCGACGAGGCGAAGGCACTCGCATCACCCAAGATAGTTGTCGGAGACTTCAACTGTACGCAGTTTTCACCAGCGTTTAAACAGTTTGCAACTGCAGGTCTCCATGACTCCTCCCAGGGATTCGGTCCCCAACCAACCTGGCCCGCTCGGACAGGGCGTGTGATTCCTAATACCTTCATACCACCTGTGGTGCCAATCGACCATGTGCTTGTAAGCGGCGATATCTGCGTTAAGAAACGGGAGGTTGGTCCGCCTATTCAATCGGACCACCTGCCTGTTTTCGTCACTACTTTGATTCCCCAATAGAAGGTTTCGATAGGCAAACTCGGCTCATTCTCCGGATCGTTTTCTAGAATTCGTTAAAAACAGTTGCAAACAAGTGAGCCAATGGTTTCCATGCAGGGGAGACGATTGTCATTAAGCGATAATTGAAAGCTGTCCGAAAGTGCAATAGCGTCGGATTATGGTGTCGCGGGCTTTAGCCGCTGCACCCGCAAACACACATAAACAAGAGGCCAAGATGACATATAGGAAATTTCGCGCGCTATTAGCGTCAACCCTGCTTCTTACAACTCTCTCCAGTCCAGGCAACGCAGAGACGCTGAATCCTGAGTCATCTATGGATCGCTCCACATTGCCCATTCCAGAACCGAAAATTCCGCACATCACGACCCTCGACGCAAGAAACGCAACACCGCCTCCGCGTTTTGAGGTAAAAGCTCCGAAGAAGGCACCAAATGTGGTGATTGTCCTGATTGATGATATGGGATACGGACATTCAAGTGCATTCGGAGGTCCGGTTAATATGCCGACTCTCGAAAAACTCGCAAACAATGGACTGCGTTACCGAGACTTTCATACGACCGCGTTATGTTCACCTAGTCGTGCCGCGCTCCTCACCGGCCGCAATCATCACATGAATAATATGGGTTCGATTACGGAGACTGCGACAGCGTTTCCTGGACAGACCGGACAACGGCCCAATAGCGTGGCCCCACTTGCGGAGATGCTACGCCTAAATGGCTACTCAACAGCAGCGTTTGGTAAATCACACGAAACTGCAGCCTGGGAAGTCAGCACTTCAGGACCGACTGATCGCTGGCCAACGCGATCGGGATTCGATAAGTTCTATGGTTTCATCGGCGGTGAGGCCAATCAGTGGGCTCCGACTTTGTATGACGGTTTAAATCAGGTCGAACCGCCCAAAGATCCGAACTATCACCTTGTAACAGACATGACTAATCAAGCGATCCACTGGCTACAGTCGGAAAAGTCGCTAACTCCGGAAAAGCCATTTTTCATCTACTTTGCTCCGGGCGCGACCCATGCTCCGCACCACGTACCAGCTCAGTGGATCGAAAAGTACAAAGGGAAGTTCGATAAAGGTTGGGATAAACAACGAGAGGAAACTCTTGCCAGACAAAAAGAAATTGGCATGATGCCTCCCGATGCCGAGCTTGCGCCGAAACCAGCGGCAATTAAGGATTGGGACAAGTTGACAGATGATGAGCGAAAACTCTTTGCGCATCAGATGGAGGTGTTTGCGGGTTACGGAGAGTTCGCCGACCACGAAGTTGGACGTCTAATTTCTGCAATTGAACGGGTTGGACAACTCGACAACACTCTCATCTTCTACATCGCCGGCGACAATGGCGCCAGCGCAGAGGGAGGATTTAATGGGCTCTTCAACGAAATGAGTTATTTCAACGGCATGCCGGAAAGCGTCCAAGACATTTTGAAGCACTACAATGAGCTTGGTGGACCAAAATCGTACGGACACTACGCAGCTGGTTGGGCTGTGGCGGGCGACACACCGTTTACCTGGACGAAACAAGTTGCTTCCGATTATGGTGGCACTACTAACGCAATGGCGGTACATTGGCCCGAGCGCATTCAGGGCAAAGGAGAAGTTCGTTCTCAATTTCACCACGTCATAGATGTGGCGCCGACCGTTCTTGAAGCAGCTGGATTGCCTGAACCCAAGAGCGTTAACGGAGTCGCGCAAACACCGATTGAAGGTGTGAGTATGCTGTATACGTTCGATGATGCGAAAGCAAAGAGCACCCACACGACACAATACTTTGAGATTTTCTGTAATCGTTCTATTTATCATGACGGCTGGTTGGCAGGAACTATGCACAGAGCGCCCTGGGAGATGAAACCTTCCCATTCTATCGAGGATGATAAGTGGGAGCTTTATGACACCAGAAATGATGCCTCTCTGAAGAATGATCTTTCAATCAAAAATCCTGAAAAACTCAAAGAGTTGCAAGCCTTGTTCCTCAAGGAAGCGGTGAAATACAGTGTTCTCCCGCTGGACGATAGAGTGCTTGAACGCCTCAATCCAACCTTATGCGGGCGCCCGGATCTGATGGCCGGCAGAAATTCGCTCACGGTATACCCGGGTATGACCGGCTTGACGGAAAACGTTTTCATCAACACGAAAAATCGCTCTTACTCGATCGACGCCTCGACAAAAATTCCAGAGGGCGGAGCTAGCGGTGTCTTGATCGCTCAGGCAGGACACTTCGGAGGCTGGAGTTTCTACTTGAAAGGCGGCAAACCGGCCTTCACCTATAACTTACTGGGAATGAAACAATTCACTATCGAAGCACCAGATGCAGTGCCAAGTGGTCCGGCAAAAATACAATTTGAATTCACGTATGATGGCGGCGGTACTGGAAAGGGCGGCACTGGAAAAATCCTCGTAAATGGTAAGAGCGTTGCTTCCGGCCGAATAGAACAAACCCAGGGCTTCATGTTCTCTGCCGATGAAGGCGCAGACGTAGGAGTCGATTTGGGCACACTGGTTACCGACTACGGAACTGACGAAAACAAATTTTCAGGAGAGATCGAATCCATCACAATCACTGTGAAGCCCATAGAAACTGCCGATAAACTCGACCACGAAAAGCTTCACGCAGTAGGTTCGCTAAAGAAAACTCTATCGGACTGAGGAAACAACACTTCCTCACATCCATCTTTCATCCAGTAAGTTAGACAATATCTAACTTACTGGATGAATTTATCAACAATAAACCATCAGTCGATGTCTGGACTAAACAACAAAAGAGTTGCGGTTTATAAATCGTAGAAATAAGAGAGGGCAGACGAGGGGACTTGAACCCCCGAGTGCTGGAACCACAATCCAGTGCCTTAACCACTTGGCGACGCCTGCCATAGACGCGGAGAAACAGCTCCGGACTGCATTATACAAAAAATTCGCAAGCCATCTCACTTTAGATTGAGAAACGCAAAGAAGGGCGGCAAAACCCAAGCCAGTGCACCGCCTGCGGCGAAGGCGAAAATCCATGACCCGATCCAGATTGTGAGCGCCACCTTAGGTCCGCGCTCTTTTATCATGACGCCCACGGTTGCAATACAGGGCACAAACAAGGTAATGACAATCATGGCGGTCACAGCTTGAGCCGCTGTCAGAGCCACATCTGTTAGACCGAACGCGGCAAAATCGCGCCTCACAATACCTAATATAAAGGTAGTAGGAATGCGGGGGTCGTCAGGCAAATGCAGCCAGTGCACCACCAATGGTTGCAACGCGGTGACAAATAGATCTAATAGACCGATCATTTGCGCAACGGTAACGAGAAATCCAGCAAGGCAAAACATGGGCGCTGCTTCGGTGAGAAACAACCAGGATTTTTTCCAGGTCTTTTTCGCGACGTTATCCCAACGGGGAAGACGCATGGGTGGCAGATCGATGAGAAGCGCTTGAGATTTTCCCGGAAGAATTTTGTTTAGTAGAAGACCGGAAACGGCAAGAATTCCGACAACGAGTAAACCGTAAACAGCCCAGGCCGCACCACCGCCAGCCCGAGCCAACGTTCCCGACACAACTCCAAGCTGTGCAGAACACGGAATGGCAATTCCAAGTAAAGCCGTTGCAATCATTTTCTCTCGATTGGTTGTGAGCAAACGAGTAGTAATCGTCGCCATCGTCACGCATCCCAAGCCGAGAATCAAGGGAATGATTGCGCGTCCGTTCAACCCGAGCTTGTTCATCATGCGATCGACGAGTACCGCCAGGCGAGGAAGATATCCGGAGTCCTCCAGCAATGAAAGTCCCAGGTAGAAACCGAGCACAAGCGGCATCAATAGCCCAAGAAGATACGTTACTGTTAAGGTCAGAATTCCGTACTCTCCGACAAGAATGTTTCCAACTATCGTCAAAAAGTTGTTCTTGTACTTCCAAAAATCAAACTTGATCTCGTCTGGTTTCGTTGCAGCAATCGCAGCGTTATACTCAACAAGCGTTTCCTTAGAAACCTTTGAAGAAGCTGTTCCTTCGGGGAATTCAAACGTCTTTCCATTTGCTTCGATTGCAACTGGCGCGTAGGTTGCAACTGCTTTCCTCACCACCGGTTCATAATAAACGCGCATAGTCTGATTCTCAGTAATCTCGACAAGATCACCGGCAATCCAGACGCCAAGCACCTGGTAAAAGATAAAGTAGCAAACGAATAATGCAATCGCGCCACCATATATGGGGTGCAAGAGAAAACGTCCAAGTCGCACAGATAACTTTGTCGACTTCGCGCTCTCTTCTACACAATCGTGCACGAGCTCGTCAGCAAGGCGTCTTCGAGCGACATAGATTTCGTTTCTCGCGTCTTCGGAACTGACTCCGGTCTCTTCGATAGTTTGTTGATCCGCCTCAAGAACTAGCAAAGCGCGCGCCTGATCGAGACCACGCGCGACCAATGGTTGCAGTTTTTCCTGCATCTCAGGCAGTATCGCACCGGGCCGCGCACTTTTAACGAGCGTCCCGATTTCTCTAACGCCCTTGTTCTCAACTGCAATGCAATACATCACAGGAACGCCCAGACGTTCTGACATCAAATCGAGGTCGATCGTAAGACCTCGCTGCAGAGCTTCATCCCACTGGTTGAAGACGACTATGAGCGGCTTGCCCATGTCTATCAGTTGCAGGGTAAGAAACAGATCGCGATCCAAACTGAGAGCCGAAACTACATTGACCACAACGTCCGCTTCAAGAATCATCCGACGCGCCGCCCGCTCTTCGTCGTTCAGACTTGAAATGCCATATACCCCTGGCGTGTCAGCGAGCTCATGGGCGCCGAGATGTCCACGCGCGATGTCAATGGTGGTTCCAGGGTAGTTCGAAACATCAGCGCTGAGCCCGGTAAGCGCATTGAAAATTACAGACTTGCCTACGTTAGGATTGCCGGCCAATACGATACTGGCGCGAGCAGACACAGCCGGGTGACCACCCGAACTCTGATTATCTTTTGTCAGGTCGCGAACGCCGACCATACATACCGCCTCGAATCCACCACAGCTAAAACGTCGCTGCCCGGCGGACCACATCTAATTGAGAAATTTTATCAATAAAGGCGGCTCAAGAGCGACCCACCTGAGCAAACATGCTAATGTAGCCACGGACTTGAAGCCGGAAACGCAAACAGGCAGCCGAACTTACAGGAATGGCAATTTTGATGACACTCAAAAAAATTAGTCAATTGAGATTCTCTGCCCCGTTCAAGAGGCTCATGACGCTCGTGCTGGTTACCTGCCTTTCACTTGGGTTTCTGAGTTCCGCTGCGGTCGGTCAGTCCGCGCCCAGGACTATCAACGCCGTAAAACTTGCAAATGGTTTGCGCGTAATATTGATTGAAGAACCAGCCTTCCCGATGATTTCCAGCCAACTCTGGCTGCACGTCGGCTCATTCGACGATCCCGCCGGAGCCAGCGGCACCTGTCACGTAATAGAACACCTCCTGGCCGAAACCATGAAAGCCAACGGCGCCAGCCTCGCTCGACGATTGATCGGAAGCGGTGGGCGTTACGACGCCTTCACGAGCGACGACTTCACCGTGTTTCTTGAGAATCTTCCTTCCACCCAACTGGAACTGGCGTTGTCTCTCCAGGCTGAGCGCTTGAAGGACAGGAATTTTTCCGCGCAGGCTGTCGATGTAGCGGCAAAACAGGTGGCACTGGAAATCGAAGCCTCGCATTCCAATCCCGACCGAACCTTATTGAGAGAAGTTCGCGCTCTTCGGTTCACCAGACATCCATATAAGAACCTACCTTCCGGAATCGAAGAAGAAATCAAGTCACTTAACCCGCAAATCGCCACCGATTTTTTCAAAGAACATTTCATCCCCTCCAACGCAACGCTTGTTTTATCAGGAGACTTGAAGGCCAATCAGGCATTGAAGCTGGTGGAACAGTATCTTGGCTCAATTCCTGCTCGCAAGGGGATGTCACCGAATCTAATACCATACGAACCACTTCAAACGGGTGAAAGAAGAGTCTACTTAAAGTACGGCGGGAAGAAAAACAAACTGCTTATCGCCTTCCAGGCTCCAGCAGCAACTGATCCTAGCGCCGCTCCCACAGCGGTCCTTGAGAGTCTGCTAGGAAATTCGACCTGCGGGCTTCTGCATGATTTCGCTGTCAATACAAAAGTCTGCGACTCCGCCTCAGCATCATACGAACTGAGAAAAAATCCGGGAGTTCTCTCCATCTCCTGCGAGGCTCCGGCAAACGTCAGCTCGACAAAAATGCTCTCCACCATCGAGGAGGTGTGCGACAAAATTAGAGAGGGCAGTTTCGACGATGCGGCACTTGCCGAAGCAAGAAAGCGCGCCGTATTTTCCTTTCTGAAAAACAAAATCGGTCCATACAAAACCGGTTTTCAGCTCGGCTTCTTCGATTCCCTCGAAAAATTAGACCAGGCGGAACTCTGGCAGCGCCAGTTGGAATCGGTTTCAAAACAGGATGTGTTGCGGCTGGCAGCATCATATCTGGTGTCATCGAAGCGCAGCGTCGGATTTATGCTCGGTCAAACCAGCGCATCGTCAGTTCAGAAAACAGCATACAGGCCATCTGTGAAAACGCTGGCCTCGTCGTCCTGTGCAAAACCAGACCGCCAACAAATGCACTTTTGCAGATCTGCGCTCGGGAATATGCAAATTGCTGCCTACGATCCATATCTAGATGGTTCGAGAACAGACTCAACTGACGAACCCCAGGATGAAGCCCCGGACGCCCCTGCTGAAGACTCATCGACGGGCACGTCGATTCCCCCTGCCGCCGGCTCCGCTGGACCAAGCACCACCACTTCGTCAGGCCCATCTGGTTCTACAACCGTCACTGGAACGCCGGTTAAACAAACGCAGCCACCACAGGTGACGACAGAACCGGATACGGTGGCGGCACCACAGGAAGAGGCACCTCGCGCACCAGCCTCCGCAACCCGTTCGAATATCAGCGAGTTCATCCTTATAAACGGAATTCGATTGATAGTGTTCAAAGCAGACTCGAGTCCTGTAGTACGCATATCTGGCGCTGTACGAGCCGGGCACGTCTATGACCCTATCAATAAACCTGGATTGTCGGACACCACGGTAGCCCTGATGAATGGAAGCTCCGCGAAGATATCGAAAGAAAACTCAGCACGTATGCAAGCGCAAAACGGGTTAGACCGCGCTGACCAGATAAGATTTTTCGAGGGTCGCGAACAAATTTCATTCCACACGAGCTGCCTGGTGCAAGATCTGGCAACTCAACTCAAATTGGTTAGCCACCATTTGACAGACCCAGCCCTCGACGACGCATCGCTAAGCGCAGCTCGCAACACGGTCGCTGGTACCATCAAGCGCAGACAGAACACCGTTCAGGATCGCGCCAATCGGCTTCTTCTTCAAAACTTACTCTCCGACAAGTCTCAGTTCAATCCGCCCAGCCCTCATGAACTCCTCGCGTCCGTTCTAAAAATCACCGCGGATGATATCAATCAGTTTCGCGGAACCAACATCGCACCCTCAACTACCACTATCGTATTATCAGGGAATATAGACCCTCAAGACGCGAATCGACTGGTTACGAGTGCGTTGGGTCAGTGGCAGGGCAAAGCAAAAACACCGGCAGTCAGCGCTCAGGCAAACAAGCGTCTGGTCACGAAGGTGAATTTGCCCTCCGACGACAACGTCAAAGTGGAGCTTGCACTCGGTCGTTTGTTGCCGACGCCTGTTTCAAAACCGGAATACGCACGCCTGATTTTGGCAGACTGCGCTCTTCTCAAGCATCCGCTTTACGCGCGCCTGACGAATCCTAAGAAGATGCCCGACCTGGATGACTCAGTCTCGATTCAAAGTATTTTGATGCCGATGGCTCAACAGTGCGCCTGGATTCTGGACGTTAACTTGACCGAAGCGAAGCTGCCTGGTATCGCGGGCGCTATCAAACAACAATTCAGAGACTTGCAGACGACAGGTCTGAGTAATTCCGAACTGTCTGAGATGAAGCGATTTATCAGCGGACAAGTTTGTGTAAATCGATTGAATGATGTGATTCACAGCGCTGACAGCATAATCGACGCGGTTTCGACCGACCGAGAACCAGACTACTGGTTTAACTTGCCCTCAGCGATTGAGGCAACAGCTCTTGGCGATGTAAACCAATTCATCAAAAACGAGTTCCAGCCGGATAAAGCGTGTGTCGTTGTTGCCGGAAGTAAGAAGGCAATCAAGCTTGTCCCGTCTTTTAGACGCGGAAAAGATTAGGCTAAATTCATGGTTCTGAACTGCCTTATAGCAACCCCTCAAATGAGTTTTTGATAAACAACGAGAACTCGATCCTCATGACAATTAACACGAACTCATCCAGACATATAGCCGACCAATATTGTGGTTGAGCAGTGCTCATATAAACAAGGCAACCGCCAGCAACAAGGCGTTTTGGCGCAAATCTGTGCCTATCGGCTGTTTACAGGGTAAAAAACGGCAAGAGCGTTAGCCGCCCTATCAATGGAAATAGCGTTAAACAGAAGATTGTAAAGGTTAACGAGGTTGTCAATTATTTAATCTCCGACTGTCTCAACGCCCGTGGACATTGCGTTTACGGCACTTCGGGAATTGTCAATGCTCGCAAACATAGTCAGAGATAGGCTTTCCAGCCCTTTCCTCCAGTTTGACTTTCTAGTGACAAGTCCGCTAAGATGCAGCGGTGAATTTTGCATGCGACCGAAAGGATGAAGGTTTGCGATCATTCATTCGCTTAAATAAGTGATGTCGCGGCAAACTGAAAGCACCTTTCCACAGGAAACCTGAAAGCGATGGTAACAGTGGTAGAAGAAGACAGACAAACAAATATGACGCCAGCAGAACGCGTGGAATCCTTCCTCGAAGACAATTCGAATTTTGATGCCACCATGCTCGATTCCATTCCGGAATTCATTCGCGAAGATATAGACGAAGATCGTCGTAAGCCACAACTCGACGCCAAACCCATGCTGCCCGCAGTAGCCTCGGTAGAGGTGGTAAACAGATCAAGCGAAGCAGGCACGATACCTCTGGTATCGACACGAACGGAGCGCACCGCATCTGGTGATGCTGCGTCGGACACACCACCGGCCGACGAGCTCGAAGCTCTCTGGCCAGGCGTACACCAAGAATTCATTCCGTCAGCAAAGAGAAACCCAAGCTTCTATATGATGATGGGCTTCATGGCTGGTGCCGTGGTATCACTCCTCGGCGTATGGGGATACTCCGCGGTCGGTTCTAAGATAATCGCAGGCGGAGAGTCCAAACAAATTCTCGTCGCAGGTGCGGCAACCAAGGCCGCAGATACATCCCAAGAGCAAGAACTCGAGACAAAGAGTACCGATCCAAACGCTACCTTGATTCCGATCAGCAGCACCTATGAAGTGAAGCCGAACGATACTCTGGTAGTTATCGCGATGAAGAACTACAAGAAAGTGACGCCGCGTCTTCTGGACGAAATCGTGAAAGCGAACGGACTGAAGAGCGCTAACGTTCTCAGCCTCGGACAAAAGTTGACCTTGCCGAACTACAAGCCGCAATCTAGCGCTATCGCAGCATCGAGTTCGGGACAAGTTCATTGACCAACACGGCTCCGGAGCCTAACAACTTCGCAGGCGAAGACCAGAGTCTCACGCCTGCGTTTGTATCTTCACCCCAGTTAGAGTTCGCACCAGCCCTGGTATCGTCGAAAGATCTCTTACCACCACTTGTGGTCGATCTGCCTGACGGAAGTAACTTCACTCTGGACCAAGCTTACGAAGAGCTGCAAAACAAGCTGCCCTTTTACGAGCATCGCCAGGAGCAGATAGAGCTTTCGCGCTTGATAGAGCGCGCCATCAAATCAGGTAAAACTGGCGTATTCGAAGCCGGCACCGGCATCGGAAAGAGCCTTGCCGCTTTGATTCCGGCCGCCCTCTCCGGAAAGCGTGTCGTGGTATCAACAGCGACCATCTCTCTGCAAGACCAATACATCAAAAAGGAAATTCCGCTCCTCAGGCAACTTCTTCCGCGACAAATTCAGGTTGCGTTGCTGAAAGGCCGGGGCAATTATGTAGGTCTGCGTCGCTTCAACGATCATATGAAGGAGCAAACCGCCGACGACGATTTTGTCGACTGGGTCAACGAAACCGATACCGGCGACATAGGCGAGCTGGAATTTGTGCCGCCCTTCGAAGTCTGGTCAGAAATTAATTCCGACAGCGATGATTGTTTGAGAAACAAATGTCCGCAGTTTCAGAACTGCTTCTTTTTCAACTCCAGACGACAGGCGGAAAAAGCAGATATTATAGTTGTGAACCACGCGCTTCTCCTGGCCGACGCAGCTTCGCGGGGTGCGGTGCTGCCCGAATACGAAGTTTTAATCGTTGACGAGGCGCATCATTTAAACTCAATCGCCACAGACGCATTTAGCGTTTCGCTCACCAGTCGCGGTATCAGACGTCTTGCCACACGCGCGTTGAAACGGGTAAACGCACCGGTTCCACTCGTAGAAGAAGTCGAACAATCGGCTCATGAACTCTTCCAATACCTCAATAGCGAACTGCGCTACAGCCGAATGAGAATCCATCGCGCGGTTCCGGAAGCTCAGGAATTGGACGATGCGCTGCACGCTCTCAGAAAGTGGCTCAGCGACCAGACATTCGAAAATATTCTAGATGTCGATCAGGCGCAAGAAAAAGCAAAGCTGAAAGCGAAAGCAATCATAACCAACATCGACACTTACCTGCACTGCTTGAGTCTCCTCATGGACCCGCAGTCCGACTGGGTCACATGGGTCGAGCGCCAGGATTCAACGGCATCTCGCATGTCAATCACCTCCGCTCCACTAGACGTATCCGAATATATTTCCGATTTGCTTTTAAATAAAGATGGTCTGGAGTCGGCAAATTTCATGTCAGCGACCCTCGCCACCACAGGCGATGACCCATTCCGATATTTCAAGAAGGAATCCGGCATCAATGGTCGCGTGGTCCAGGAGAAGTATCTAAGTCCTTTCGACTACGAAAAACAATCAATACTCTACCTTCCAAAACTCATGCCCGAACCCAATTCTCCGGACTTCCTCGGAATGGCCGCTTCCGAGATCGAGCGACTCATTGAAATTTCCCAGGGCCGGGCATTTGTCCTCTTCACCAGCAAGTATGCGCTCAATACAACCTTCGATGCGGTCTCACAGAGCCTCCCCTATCCAGCCAAGCGCCAGGGAGAGTTGTCGCGCCAGAAACTGATCGAGTGGTTCCGCGCGACACCAAATGCGATACTATTTGGAACATCGAGTTTCTGGGAAGGCGTGTCCGTTGACGGAGAACAGCTCAGCTGCGTCATCATAGACAGAATCCCGTTTCAAGTTCCCGACGACCCGGTCCACGAAGCGCGTTGCGACCAGATGAAACAAAGTCAGGAGCGCAGTTGGTTTAACGACCTGGCGCTGCCCCATGCAATCACGCGACTGAAACAGGGTGTGGGCCGGCTTATCCGTACTCAGACAGACTACGGAGTGGTAGCCATTCTCGATCCGCGCCTGACGAAAAAACCTTACGGACGAAAAATTATCGATTGCCTGCCGCCCATGCAACAGACTAATAACCTGCGGGCCGTCGAAGATTTCTTCGACTCTATTCCGAAAGGTCAACAACTGTCATTGTTTTAAAACCGACGCAGCCGCCATCCGGTTTTACTGAAAGTTCTGAATGTGCAGTTATTGCGCCACTTCAGGCGGTGGCACGTTCTCATCGCCGCCCAGGTCCTCTTCGTCATCTGCAATAGACACCATATCCGGAGTTCGGATAAGGACGAGCGAAGAGCCGCAGTGATCCACCAGGTAGTGAACGATCGGATCCCGTTTGAAAAAGAAGTTGGACGGATGTTTTACAACATCTGTCGTTCCGATGAACAGCATTTCAGCGTTCAATTCCTTAGCAGTCTCGACAATTGTCTTCGCGACTTCACCAACTTTGACGATTCCGGAGGCATTGACGCCTTGATTTTTCAAGCGTCCCACAACCTCATCGACCTGGCTCTTCGCCTTGTCTAGCGGTCTGTCGGTGGAAATCAGCTGGGCTACCACGCCGACCTTCTCCGGGTCGGGAACCACGCGGAGCAATACGACCTCGGCCCCCAGTGCCTTGGCGTGCCTCGCAGCCGTATCGACTGTTTTTGCACTGCGTTTAGGGCTGCTGAATGCAACCACAAATTTCACGATCGCTGCCCCCTTACGCGTGCCAAACGGCTTTCAAAATCAAATAGCAAACTGCCGCAAGTATAAATGCTATCGGAAAAGTCAGCACCCAGGCAAGCAGAATCAATTTAAGAGTCTTAGGATTGAGCTTGTCTTTACCATGCATCGGAATCGTTCCGCCGGCCACAGCGGAGCTGAGCGTATGCGTAGTGCTTATTGGAGCGCCTATTGTCGACGCCACAAGAATAATCATCGCGGTAGAGAAAGATGCACCGAAACCTTGCGAGTGGCTTAGCCGCTCTCTACTGATCTTAGTGCCTACTGTTCGAATCACACGCCATCCGCCAATAATTGTACCTAAACCGATGGCAGTGGCCGCTGAGATGACCACCCAGATTGGCACATGGCTGGTTGAATATCCGGCAAAATGCGTCGCGAGAATGAGCGTGATGATACCCATTGTCTTTTGCCCGTCGTTGCTTCCGTGGCTGAAACTGACTGAAGCGCTGGCGAAGATGTGCATCCAACGCATAAACTGGTAGTGAGATTGCTTCTTGCTCCCCGGATTTTCCTTTTCCTTGGAATACAGCAGCGCAAGCCAGGTTGTAAGCGCACCGGCGCCAAAACCGACGAGCGGTGAAATCAACAACGCCAGAAAAACTTTATTGAGTTCGTGCCACTCCACGCCCTCCATTCCGGCTGCCGTGACGCCGGCGCCGAAGAGACTGCCGATGAGACAATGCGAGGAGCTGACCGGAATCCCGTACCACCAGGTCACCAGGTTCCAAACAACCGCTGAGACGAGAACAGCAACCACGATTGGCAGCGTAACGGTTTCCTGCGGAATGATCTTCGTGATGACCTGAGCAACGGCCGTTCCAACAAGCAACGCGCCCAAGCAGTTGAGTAAACCGCTCATGACGATCGCCACACCAGGTTTCAAAGCCTTGGTGTATATAACGGTTGCGCAAGCGTTGGCTGTGTCGTGAAAGCCGTTTACGAAGTCGAATCCAAGTGCGAGGGCAACGGCAAGAACGGCGACGATCGTGTCGGGATTCATTTGTTGCGACGACTCCGTAAGTTCGGACAAATTTCACATCAATAGATATCAACTCAGCGGTTAAGGACACCTTAACCCCAAAGCTAAAAGCAGTTTTTCGTTACACAGGCAAAATAGAACCCAAGCGGCAATTGAGAAGCTAAAATCAGATTGAACTAATTCATAATGCGGCAATAAACTTTGTCTAACCAAACAAACGACCCGAATGACCTTGAGGACCGCTTCGAGCAGGAGCGCCTGGCCGACGCGCAACAAGCAAAGCACTTCAGAGATGCTCAAAAACGAGCTGCCGAGTCCTTCACGTCGTTTTCAGAGGGCATGCCGGCTGTCGACAAATTCAAGATTTTGGGCGCGACAGGCGAGCAACAAGCGGTCAAGCGAAAGAAAAAATCAAAGTCTGGGAAGAAACCAACCGAGTCGACCGCATCGAAAAGCGTGATGCGCAGCAAGGCAAATGAGGACGCCTTCACCTCTTTCAGCAAAGGCTTACCGAGCGCCGACAAATTCAACATCGCTCAAATTGAAACCGAGAGATATATCGGAATTAAAAGCTTCGTGGACGCAACCACATGCAGTTTCATCAAAGAGCATGCCGACGCCACTGCCTCCGGTGAAATCGCAGACTTTAAGTCAAAGACACTGGATCGCCTGATGTATCTCTTCACTCTCGTGCCCTGGAAAGACAAGATTGTTTTCGAAATCTCAGAAAAACCGGAGTTCACCGAATTCTGCTTTGACGAAGGCGCCATCCAATTAGGCAAACAAATGGACGAAGAAGAGACCGTTCTTCAATTCGCACACCAGACTTACCATGCCACCAACAAACTATTGACCAAGCTCTACGAAGACGGAGAAATGTTGGACAAAGAAACTTTCGTAGACCTCTATATGTGGGCAGAAGTCGCAGCCCTGATTACGGAAGTGAATGTCCGGAAAGAACTCGGACTCTGGAAAGTGGCACCGCCCAAGGTGCTTTGTCAAGAGAGCGATGGCACTTTCTTCTACATCAACGTCGAGGATATTTTAAAAACCAGAGGCATGAAAGCGCTTCACGACCTGCTCTACTTCTCACTGCTTCGCGGCAACGACAATCAAAAATTGGTTGATGTATACCAAAGATTATTCGAGGTTTATAAAACCAACTTCGACTCCGACAATCGCAATGCGCAATCAACCATCGACTACTGCTTAGACCAGGGACTGGAGCGCGATTGTATTTAAACGTTTTTTACTAAAATGAGCATTGGAAAGACGATCCTGCTCGAGCGTTTGGCGCCGAGAGCAATCGTGATGCTGGAATGTGCCACTACGCGTGGCGCGCTTCCATTGCCTCTAGCATCAGAGGATCGGCATAGACCCACAAGTCACCTGGTCGCCAGGGCAAAGGATGACGAGTCGTCCTGTATCTATATACGAGCAACTGTCTTACAATCCGCCTTGCGGATGGATTCTGCTCGCCGCGCTTGTCATTAGCAAGTCTGGTGCGGAGCTGAATTGCATCACGCTTAGTCCAGCAGTAAGCCGGACCCGGATTTGACCCGCGCGAACGACACAAGATGGCAATTTTGCCAGAGGGTTGTGGCCAACCTAAAACGAATACCGGTTCTTCATACATAACTAATTATGATAATTGATGTTGTCCGAAAGTCTAGTGAAGCGTAGCCAATAAAATGAAATCGCCAACGAATATAGTCATATTTCACCCCGCGGCCATCGGCGATGCAATGCTCGCGACCCCTGTAGCGGCAATACTTAAAAGGAATTTCTCCAACGCACATATCAGTTACTGGACTCATGAGAGTCTCAAAATACTCATCAAAGATATGTGCCCCCCTGTCGATGGATTCGTAGACTACAAGCGCGGTCAAAACATTTTTAAACTCTCAGGTCAGCTCAAATCTCTTAACGCAGATCTTTTTGTGGACCTCTCGAACTCATCCAAAGGAAAGCTGATGTCCCTGATGAGCGGCACGAAAGCCGTCCATTACAAAAAGCGGAAAGACGGAGTTAAACCGATCCGGCACGCTGCAGACAACTTTGTTGATACCATTCGAACGATAGCAAACGATATACCGAAGGAGCTCTTCCCGACAGTTTTTCCATCGGAACAACTTCTTGCAGATGCGCGAAAAATATATTTGCCGTCAGAAGCTTTCGGCTCTAAACCTTTAATCGCAATCGTTCCCGGTGTAGGGAAACTAAGACCGAACCGAGCCTGGACCATGGACGGGGTCGGGAGTTTGGTCGATTTAGTTTTAAAGAAAGGATCGCATCTTCCAGTTTTGATTGGCGGTCCGGATGAGACCGAACTCGGTGCAGCAATTGAAACATCCAGGCAAGGTCAGGTCGCCAACCTTTGCGGGAAATTGAATCTGGCAAATACGGCAGCCATATTGAAACAATGTCAGGTAGTCGTGAGCGGCGATACGGGTCCGGCGCATATCTCGGTTGCCGTTGGCGTCCCCGTGATCGGATTATATGGGCCAACTGCTTACGAGAGAAGCGGACCGTATGGCTGCGAAAAATTGGTGATTGATAAACAAGCCGACTGCCGATGCCAGTATGAGAAACAGTGCCGCTTTACGGAACCAGGCACCGCCGGTGAATGCATGAGCAGAATCACCACGGGCGACATCATTGAAAAATTGAACTTGGTTCTAAATTTCTAATTGAGTCGGTTTCAAACGCTACTCAGGCTGAAGGTTGAAGTCTAATTTCAATCCTCGTGAAATCGACGGGCGTGGGCGGAACACTTTGGACCTGGCTGTTCTTAACGTTGCCGGCAATGTAATTAGTCCTGTACACGCTCCAATTGCGCGAAAAATCTTCAACAGCCATCGTGCGGACAACCGGCGACGGGAGGTGCAAAATCATGGTCGACTTGACTCCGTTTTTACCATTGCGAGTCCGCGACGTCGCATCCGGCGTACAGTCGTAAACAGCAGCAGCGGCCCAAACACCGTCCACGCAAATTTCGAGTTTAACAAAGGAGTTCGACGGGTTGCTAGCGAAATCACTGACGACGATTCTGGCATCGCGTGCCAAAATTTTGACGTCTATAAGCCGTTCAGGCTCAGGTGCGACAAAGACTGTCGATAGTCCGCAGTCGATATCAGACACGTTGTCTTTTGGAACGTTGGCTTTTGAAACGTCATCACTTGGAACGACGATGCTGGAAGTCTTATCGCGTGAAACGATGCCGTTCGAAACGATAGGATTCGAAACGTTAGCGTTCGCGACGATGGCGCCTGAAACGATGCCGCTTGAAACGATGGCCCTTGAAACGATGGCGCTTGGAGCGATCATTGTGTCACCGCCTGTAGAGGCATGCACAAACATACCATCGACAAGAGGATGAACTCCATCGTGGACCAAAGCGGTATTCACGACATCGGACTCAATGGCTTTGTTCAGACGATCAATTGCATCGGCAACGTCTTTGACGGAGTTGGATAAACTCAGTTGAGGCAAATCCCTCACGGTTGTCCGCGGATTCGAGTTTTTAACAGAAGAGCCACAAGTGGCGATGAACTCACTTTGAAGGACATCACGTGCTCCGGACTGCTTTTGCTGGGTAACCTCTCCGCTCAACCTTGGAGCAGCTGGGTTGATGCCTCCACTCTTCTTACTAAAGAAATTTTTTCGATAGATATTCAATTCAGGATCGCTCGGAAGCCAGATAACTTGACCACCGTAGACGAACGGAACTTTCACATTTTCCGCAAGCCTGTAAAGAATTTCAGCCCTGTTTATCGTGACGATAAGATCGGCAAATCGCGCGTCACCCAGTTGAACTGCGGCGATAGACTCGATGGTTTCACCCTCTTGAACGGTATAGCGAACTCGAGTGTCAACAGACCAAGTTGAGGTGCCAGCCTCCGATTCAGCTTCATCCTCTTTGGCTTCGACTTTGGCCAAACCGACAACTTCGGCAAACTTCAACGCCGCTTTCAAGCCCGGGAAGTATAAAACTTCATTGTTGTAGCGGAGCGCTATTTCGCCGTTTTGAAATGCAATGCCTTCCGGTAGTGGTAATCCCAGCCGTATTGCATCCGCAATACTTGCCACCATATGAGGCGTCAAAGTACCGCGGCTACCGGTATCACCTTTAGCACCATCCAGCGGTCGGCCGACGGCTGTGTCAGTTCTCGAACCAGACGATGCGTCACCCTTGATTGCAGTAACTCCATCCGGCTTGCCGGCGGCGACTCCATCACTCTTGTTGCCTGCAGCACCATCAATTTTTGTCCCGCTGGCGCCGTCGATTTTTATCGAAATTGCTCCATCGCTCTTCACTTGCGCGGAGCCCTCGGCTTTACTTGCGGAAATATTATCAACCTTCGGACCGGCAGTAATCTCCGATTTTATAGCGACGGCATCGCTTTTCGAGACGGTGGATATGATATCGCTTTTGGTGACTGGTGACGGTTCTAACCTGGTTGAGAATGTGAGATCACTTTTTGAAGTTGCAGCGTTATCGACTTTTGAAAATCCAGCAAACTCGATTTTCGTGGCAGTAAGAGCAGCATCAATCCTGTTCTCGGAATTGAACTGAACTTTCGCAACACCGGAATCGAGCCTGGTGGCAGTTGAAATCGGCGCACCATTGAGAGTTCCTCGGATTGACGGCTGTAATTCTCGAAGATTCAAACCACTTGCGCTTCCAGTGCTCGATGCCGCATCAGAGCTCCGAGCGACAGTCACGGTTTTCAATACAGGAATTTCTTTAGGGGCAACAGAAATATCGATTCGAGTCGAGTTCATAGGCATCTTCGCAACGAATCTGCCAATCGCCGTGACGTCGAGTGGAGCCGTATCAATCCTGCTTCCGTCAGATTTTCTTTGGCTGCCCAGATCTACGGGTTTCAACAACTCCCGGGAAACATATTCATTAGCCAAGCCACCGCTTTTGGTGACATTTTCAACGGCATCCTTCGAGATGAGAGCAGAACTTCTGTTTAAATTAGTTCCAGAGTGGGATTCAGGAACGGAGCCTGTTCGAGTACGACTGGTGACCACACTCGATACTTTTTCGATTCCAACAGTTTCGTTTGCCGTTGCTCTGATTCCATTTCCGACAGTGCCATCAACCAGAGAATTTTGACGATTTAGAACGCTTGCTTTCTCTGGCAAAACTTCCAGTTGGGGAAGTTTAGTCACGGCAGTCGAGGTTGTGAGATTTGTCGGATGCCCGACGTTCTCAATTGCTGAATTGACTGATTCTACACGATTGGGTACGGGCAACTTAGGCAGTACCTCGGCACCGTTTTCGATACCAAGATTTTTCGATGATGATGGAATGGCAGGAAGAAAAGACTTTTCAATTGCAGAGCCCAGCCCGATTGTTTCAGCTAACGGTTTGCTTTGTACACCGGAAGTCTTACCGTTCTCACTATTCGGAAGGACAGGTGTTAGTAACGGTCCAAGACCAGACGGATTAGGACTTGAAGGAACCGAAGCAGGTTTGTCCGTCTGGAGTGACTTGACGGTAATTGGCGAATTTTCCGGAGAAACTGCCGTCCCATTCAAATTAGCAATAAGCTCACCTAAGGGAACAATGGATCCTTGAGGTGGATCGACAGTCTTCGCCACGGGCTTGTCTGTTGTATGCGCAAGCGCCGGTGCAGGGATAACATCAGGTAACTCTGAATTACCTCCGACAGGCTTGAGCGTTTTTCCAATCAAATCGCCCAGCGTGCCAGTGTCAGTCTTTGCACTCGGTCTAAGCGGTTCTCCTCCCACAGGTACAGCATCCGGAAGGAGGTTGTTTAAACTCTGTACGACAGAAACTTCAGGCGGCCGTCCAGAAGGAGGGTTTGCGGAATTGGTATCGGTGGTGAGAGATATAGGACTGCCCGAGGGCGCATGGCTTCTAAGAATGGCTGGTAAGGCAACATCGCTTGGCCCATCTTTCACAGGTTCTGCCTTAACCACCGGCGGAAGAGACGCAGGTGTTTCCAACCTCGGCACCGTCAATTTAGATGCCGGTGGCGTGGGCGTGACGTTCTCGACGACATTAAGCAATCGACTCAAGTCGCTCGCCAGATCAGGATTGTTGACAGGCGCCAACGATTCATAGTCGGACGAAGTGACGCTCCCTTGCTTAGCTGGTTTAGCCGGCGGTAAAATTCCGTCGCTCAAAACTTTCACAATCGACTCCGGCGATGGGGACGCCGATAAAGGTTTAGTCCCAGCAGGCTCTACCTGCGCGGGTGTCGCCAGGCTAGATTCACCATGGGCGGTGCCGCTGAAGACTTCAATACCCGGCAATATCGAAAGTTTGGAAGCCGCGGGAGACGGTTTCGCACTGTCGGACAGTGATGGTTTGGCAGTGAAGGATGTTGAAGAGTTCTGAACTTCGATGCTGATGGATGGCAGGTGAGGTGTCGCAGTTTCGACTATGGGAACTGGCTTGATTCCAGCATTGGCAACCAGTGCAGCCAGGGGCGCTGATGGTTCCGCACTATCGCGAAGAAGATCCGCCCCATTGTGTTTCGTCTCAGCGTGCCTGGGCGTTGGTACCGAAACATTATCCTGGGACGCGGCAGCCACGACCGGCAGAATTTGAAGGTCTCCCGGTCCGCTGTCATCCTTAGTATCTTTATCCTTGTTAGGATGCGGAGCCTCGACGCTCGTTTGAGCAAGAATCTCTGACAGCGACTTTGCAGCACTGATACTTACGTCACTGGGACCAGCCTCAGGAGAGGTGCTGGAGGTCGAACCAGATTTCATGACCGGCAACGAGGCAAGGGACACATCACCGCGAATTCCCGCAGGCGAGGCCGAATGCGAAACCTCCGACGAGACCGCGGAAGGTACAACGTCCCCGGCAGAATGAGGAGCTGTCACCGAATCTGATTTCGGTGGTGCGGTTTCGAGAATATCAATCTGAAAATCCAAATTGGCAGGCGCATCGGACTGCCCAGTAGGCGCGAAGAAATCTTCCATGGCGGTAAATAATTGGGGCGATGGGGGAAGAAACACGAACGCGATACAAAGGGTTATGGGGGGTATCGAGTTGCGTAGTAAAACTTCAAGGGGCATTGGAAGTTTGATATACGTCAATATGCGAAACGGAAAATTCCTGGACAGTCGGCGAGATTAAATCTCGTCGACCGAGAAGAATTGCCGTGACAGCCGGTCCTATTGACATCCGAGCGAACCGCGCATATGATCTTGTCGCCACGCCTGTATGCACCCGACTACAGCAGGTCCCTTACTATCGATCAAAGTAGACGACCGGAGACACGCCCCTCGACGAGGGGTATGAAGTAATAGTCGCCTTAACCCCTCGAAATCCACTTACCTTATTTGATAAACAGCGGAGTAAAAGATGGCTTCAAAGTCAACGGCAGCAGCGCAAACAGATCAGACGCCGACATCTACACCAGGCAACGCTCAGCTCGCCCAAACTCAGGCTGGGAGAGATACAACGCCAGCAGCCGGCAGTGACGCCACAACTGGTGTTGCACCACATACGGAAGTACTGCAGGGCGACAACGTCCTCAGCCAGAGTCCTCAGCCAGGCACTGCCAACGAAACTGCCGCGAAGATCATTCAACAACAGAACGAAGCGACCGGTGTGGGGGGTGTTCGCGGCGACGCCAACAATCCTATTAATACTGCGCAGACGACAGCAGAAGTTCGACGAGCAGAAGCCGTCGCAAGAACAACCAGCACGACTCCGACCGATGCTAAGGCTCCGGTCTCAAAACCAACAGACACGGCTCCTGCGACACCGACAACAGCAGAGACTCGCAGGCAGGAAGCACTGGCAAGAACGACCTCTACACCGGCAGACGTAAAACCGCCTGCCACCACTCCTGGTGACACTCCGGCAACCACGCCGTCGGTTGCGGAGACGCGCAGACAAGAAGCGCTAACTAGATCGAGCAGCACGCCTGCAGATGCGAAACCGGCAGATGCAAAACCGCCGGCAGCGAATCCAGTCGAAGCGAATCCAACGTCGCCGACCACAGCAGAGACCAGACGGCAAGAAGCATTAGCTAGAACTACTGGAACACCCACCGACGCGAAACCGGCAACAGGAAATCCTAACGACACGAATCCAACGGCACCGAGTTCTGCTGAAGTTCGAAGACAAGAATCCCTTGCTAGAAACACCGGTACGACCGTCGATGGAAAACCGCCGGCCGCCACCGCCGGTGATGCCACGCTACCCGGACAATCGCCCGCAGAAACTAGGCGGCAAGAAGCTTTGACAAGGACTGGAACCACGCCTGGTACCACGCCTGGTGCCGAGGTGAAAGCTCCGGCAGCCAACCCGGGTGAGGTCAATTCGCCGACTCGCTCGCTTCAGGATTCCAGACTTCAGAGCGCCCTGGATAGAAGCGGTAAGGGACCCGCCACCGGCGAGCAGCCATCCGGCAGCAATCCACTCGGTCCTACTGCAGAGCAGAGAAGAGCCGACGCAATAGCGCGTACCGGTGCACCTGATGTGAAACCCGCAGCGCCCCGAACCGATGCCACTGCGGTGACACCTGGAGCCAGCCCGGCAGAACAGCGTCGGGCTGAAGCACTCACCAGAGCCAATGCTACAGACAACAGACCGGCTGCACTCGCAGGCGACGGGAAGCCGCCTGTTCAACCAACTGGCGACGTGAAACCGGCTGCGGCATTATCCCCGGAACAGCGCAGAGCAGAGAGCATTGCCAGAAACAATGCCACAGATAACAGACCTGCAGCACTCACCGGCGACGGAAAGCAGCCCGTTCAACCAACTGCAGAAGTTAAACCAGCTCCGGCACTCTCGCCGGAACAGCGCAGAGCGGAAAGTATTGCCAGAAACAATGCGCCGGATAATAGACCCGCAGCACTTGCCGGTGACGGGAAAACACCTGTACAACCGACTGGCGAAGTTAAACCAACTCCTGCACTCTCACCAGAACAGCGCAGAGCGGAAAGCATCGCCAGGAATAATGCACCGGATAACAGACCCGCAGCACTTGCCGGCGACGGCAAAACAACTGTGCAACCGACTGCCGAAGTGAAACCGACTGCGACACTCTCACCCGAACAGCGCAGAGCCGAAAGTATCGCTAGAAATGGCGCGACGGACCACCGCCCACCCGGCACAGTTGCGGATGCCAATCCGACGAGAAACATCACCGGAGACCCACCCGCGACCGGTACGGAGCGACTGAAAGGACGAGATCGGGTTGCTGACGCACCAGCGGACACGGCAAAACCGCCAGGAAAGGGCAACGCGACGGGCGACACAGTGAGACCCACGGTTAAGGCGGATGCTCCTGCCGATGCGGGAAGACGTGCGGTCAAAGCCGATGCCACAGATACCGGCACTCCTCCAGGCAGTGGTTCCACCGACTCGTTCCTGAACGGCCGCCAACAACGACAGCTTGAAACACTTCGGCAGCAAGCAGAAACCGGAACCCTCACCAGAAGCGAGCAGCGCCAACTGGAAAGACTCACGGCACTTGAAACGAGGAAAGCCGAAATTGCTTCCGCACCCACGGATCCGAGAACCCGAGCACCGAAGGTAGAAACGGTACCCAAAGCAGAAGCGCCGGCAGGCGAGGTACCCAGACCGCCGAGAGCGGAAGCACCTGGAAGCGAGTTGCCCAGAACTCCAAGAGCCGAAGCGCCGGTAGCTCAACCTAAAGAGAACAGACGAGGCACCACTGAGGCACCAACCGGAAACCCCACAGGCAATCCGTTAGTCAACCCTGATGGCAATCCTAAGGGGCGCAATAGAGATGGAGGCGTCACTGCGGAGCAGCCGCCAGGTACCGAGCGCGGACCATTTAAGCCGGGTGCTGATCCAGCTCTCAAGCCTGGCGTTGAATCTGTGTTTAAACCTGGTGGAGAACAGGCATTTAAGCCAACCGCTGATATGTCTCCCAGAGACATTCGCAGAGCACTTGCGGAAGCGCGTCAAAACCAGCCCCTCGATCCTGCTCAGCAAAAGTGGCTGGCAGAACAAACAGCTAAAATGGGCGATGGTCGCAGTCAAAACTTCGCGAGAAACTTCGAGAATCTATCGCCACAAAATCGCGCCGCTCTGATGGGTCTGGAAGGACCGCAACAAGGCGATATGATTGCCAAGCTCGGCAGAGGTCGTGCCGACATCTCAGCAATTGAAGGAAAGCTGGGCGCAGTACCAGGAGGAGATCTCAGAGCCGGGCGCACCGCAGATGGTGCCGTTGCCGGAGGCAAACCTCCACTCGGTTTGGACGGTCTGAAAGGTCCTGGTGGCGATCTTGCCCGCGGTCCTGGTGGCGACCTCGCTCGAGGTCCTGGTGCAGACCTGGCCAAAGCGCTGCAGCGCGCAGACCTCAAAATTCCTGGTCTAGATGCCGCGGATCCGTCGAACAGACGATTTTTGGCGGACGCTTCATTGCGTTTCAACAATTTGAAGTTCGATGGCACCAACGCAAATATGAAAGTGTCAGACGTTCTCAAAGGCATGGATCCTCAGAAGGTAATGGCGCTGGAAAAATTCCTTGCTGGAAACAACCAGATGCTTGAGCCGGGCAAACTCACATTCGGACAGTTGGACCAAACCAGAGTCACGCAGCTTCAAAGCCTGTTGCGTGGTAATTTTGATGCCTCTGGCCGTCAGCTGACTCCTCAAGAGTCATTCAGGCAATTGACTCAGGGACTACTGGCTCAGCAAACAGACTCAAACCTGATAGGAAGAGGACGACTTCCCGAAGTTGGCAAACTGCTCAACGAGCAGCCGACAGCCAAGCTATCGGAGATGGTATCCAGAACTCTCGATGCGCGTTCGCCCGTTGGCACCATGGGTGGTGCCGGAGGAATTGGCTCATTCGATTTCGGTCGTTTTGATTTCACAGCAAAACTCAACCCCGTTCAAGAAATCCATGTGCGCAATTTACTCGACAACAGCTCCAAACTTGCAACCTTACTTGAGCAAAACATCGCGCGTACAGACTTAACTCAGCCGAGATTTGACGTAGGGAAAGCAATTGGCTTGGCGCAGGTGATGGCCACCACCCTCGGTGACAGTCGCGGTGATTTCGCGGTGCGCGGTGATGTTCGAGCCATGATTGACAGCACTAGTGCGGTACGCGTTAATGAAGCCGGAGAGATTGTCAACACTGCCAGTGGTGCCAAGTCAGCTGACTACATTGCGAAACTTCCAATCGACGCAACAACCGGCTTGCCTTATGACCCAGCCAGCGGCAAGCTTCTCGACCCCAACACGGGCAGACCTATCGGAGACCGAGTGGCGGAAGAGAAAAAATCGTCAGACAAGAAATGGGACAAGGACGACGAAGAACTCGACGAAAAAGAGAAGAAAAAGAAAAAGCAAGACTCCGATGTCGACTCAGAGAAAGCGAAACAGAAAGCGATGCTCCTTCTACTTCAAGCGAAGAAAAAACGCGAACAGGAGCTCAAAGACAAAGCGCTTCGCGATCAAAAACGCAAAGAGGAAGACGAGAAGCGAGTCAAATACATCTGCAAAGACGGCGATACTGTTCAGTCGATCGCTCTCAAACAACTTCGCGACAGCCGCGTGACGGCTCTGATCTACCAGATCAACAAAGAGGTCATACCTACCAAGATAGTCAACGGAGAACAAGTACCTGTCCTCCATGCCGGTCTGGTAATCTGGCTACCCTCACCCAAGGAGATCCGAGAGTTCCGCACCAAACTGGTCAGCGGTTCTCAACCCGGGACAGGACCGCAAGGAGCGAATGAGTTCGCATCTGTCGAAGACGAACTTGCAGCACGCTTCGGTGAAAACTGGGCCGGTGATGGCGAATCAAGCCCTGGAGAAGAAGCGGGCTCTGCTTCAGCACCGGCAGTTCCTCAACAAAATAGCATAGAGAAGAAACTTATGGACGACGCAATCGCAGACGCAAAGCGCCGCCGCGAAAATATCGAGGCCGCACTTGGTCCAATCGCATCAAGCAAAGCAGCGAATCGGGCGCCCACAGGACAAATCATCTACCAGGTCAGGCTCGGCGACACTCTTCGCTCCGTAGCGCAGAAGCAGCCATCCCTCGGCGATGTTCATCTGTGGCGTTTGCTTGCCGAAGTGAACGGCTTGTCGACAGAAACCGACGCCAAAGGTCAGCCGGTAGCCGGTCTGTCGCGTGGCAGCAAGATTAAACTCCCGACTCAACAAGAAATCGCAGACTATCGACAACGAATCGGCTCTATGGCCGGTCAGCCGATGCCGCGAGAACAACGCATCTCAAAAACCTGCCGCACTTGCGGCAAAGTCAATCCTGCTGCTGCATCTTCGTGCCCAGGCTGCGGATACAAATTCGGCACGATCACGCAGGCGAACGTTCCAACAGGTACCGCCCCAGTGCCGACTTCATCCGTTCCAAGTTCCGTTTCGACGACGCCAGTTCCGACCTCGCAAGCGGGCGGACCCGAGCAATCGCAACCGAAAGACGCAGCAACAATACTTCTTGAAGGCATGAGCCAAACAACCGTTGGACGCACCGAAGATCTAGATCAACCTCCACAACGACCAGCCACTGTTAATGTCGACGCGGCTCAATCCGCGCCTCAAACAGAAGCGCAAATGTGGGCGTCGGTCAAAGACTTCGAAGCAGGTTGCCGGCTCGCCAAATCGGCCCACTCGTGGGAGACCGCAAGCGGCAAACTCGTTATTCAGCTGCAAATTAAAGAGACCGACAAGGATTGGTATCCGATTTTGGAATACGACATATTCGAATCGCATGCGCTCAGACACAGCTTCATTCGTGAAACCGGAGCGAAGAAGAGCGTCCGTATAGACTTGCCTGCTGCAGCAGCGATGGAGCTAGCGCAAAACGACCTTCTTGCAAATTGGAACAACTACAAAACCAAATTCTTTGCATAAGTTAGTTGCTGCCACTATATATAGTACTAAATCTAGTGCAACATATGATACGACCTGGTATCGTTTCTGATACCAGTTTAAAGACTTTCTAAATTGATTCGACACCGTATTCAGTATCAATAAGTACTGCGAGAATTGAACCTGTTGATTTGGCAACCGAACGAATTCTGGAAAGTACTCCTGGGTGTATGCGAAAAAATCGTTTTTGGGACAGACCGAAAAGTTAAATTCGAGACCCGAGACGTCCGCCAAGAATTAATCTATTGGACACGGAAAAGCCTCAATTTACGGCTCGTTCGTAGCAAAAATGTATTCCAGACAACAGTAAACTCCCTCTAATATTAGTAGTATAAGCATGTCAAGTTAGCCGATCCCACACCCCTCTGGATCTGACTTGGCGGGCACTAAGGCTGGCACCTTCACTTTTTTGATTGCTCTTTACTACCCCTGAAGCTTTCGCGCCCACACTGTTGCCGTTTCCCAAGCCGTGCAAGCGGTTTCAGGAATCAGTGAGATGTGTATATAGAAAGTAGATCAGACATCTAGAGCAAAAAAATCTCTCATGGCCGACAAACCAGATCCAAAAGCTGAAAATGCGAAAGACCCGAGCACGGAGCCGGTTAAACCGACTTCGGACAGCACCGCAAGCAAACCGGATGCCGGCGACTCGCATGTCGTAAGCAGTACAAACCCGAACGTTCAGACCGACGTCGCGGCAAGCAGCATGACCGATGCTGTGGAGAAAGCACAGACGTTAAACCAGGCAGAGCGCCAGGACCAGACCGGCACTCAATTTGTTCAGGGTCCGGACAAATCGGACGTGGAACTCTTTGACTCCTCTAAAGAGCCCGCCTCCGACGCTGCGAAAAAAACAGGGGATTCGGACCAGCCAGAGAAAAAAGAGGTTGCCGAAAGCGCCGACACTGGAGTTAAGACCGAACAGAGTGAATCTAAGCCGGATGCTGGAACAGAAGCTATTCTCTCCAAGTTACCTGCTGATCATCAACGAGTTCTCGAAGGCTTACCGCCCGATGCACGCGCTAACTTTGCCAAGCAAATAGACGGCATGGAAGGCGAGTTTGCTCAGAAGATGAAAGCCCAGCAGCTGTCAGCGCTTGTTGATACTTTCAATAAGACTACCAAGAATGGTGAAAACGCAAAAATCGGCGACACTATAAACGTCGAAGGAGTGGTGCGTTCGATTCAGGCGGAAAGAGCAAGAGGTACCTCTGCTGCGAATCGAGGAGGCTCAGCAACCGCAGCACTCGTCAGCGAAGCACCACCAACGAGGACTGAAGCTACCGATCCCAATCACGGCACGATTGCGGAAGCTCGCCAGCCGGTCAAACGCGAGACCAGCACACCGACAGCGCCTTCCGACGTCCCTAGTTCGCAGGTAGCAACCGGAGACGTTCCCGTCACCGTGGTCAAATCAGCGGAACCAGTTGATATAGCTTCCGCAGATCCAAGAAAAGCAGAAGCCGAGCAACGACAAGCGGCAGGCGACAAACAAGTTAGCGATTTCATAGCCACCCAGACAGGGGAAGCAAAAGCACCTGCCGACTCTCGTAAATCAATAGCTCAGCAAGGATTCGAACCAAAGCCAGGTGCCTACAATCCTGTTAATGTTCCTGGATTCTCGGAAGAAGGAGTTGGCGACCAACATACGTCGCTAAAAGAATCCAAAGTTGACAATTACGATATCGAGTCTCGGCAAATGAGCTCGATGACTCGAAATTCAGACAACAGCATCACGAGAACCTACACGGGTGCGATTGATACCGCGGGCATGATCTCCTTTTCGTCCGATACAACATTTCAAGCACATGAAACTATAACCAAGGACAACAAGCTTGAAAGTCGGTCTGTAACCTACAATCAGCCTCTTGAGCTCACGTTCGACACACCTGACGGTCCAAAGAAAATTGCCGACGTCAAAGCTGTTGATACCAAATATGATGCTGCGCGTGACAGATATGTTTCGACAATCAGAAGTGCGGACGGCAGTCAGCATGAGGCAATCGTAAAAACAGATGGCTCTGTAGAGAAATTCGAGCAGACAGTAAAACTGACGACCGCCGAATATACAAAAGGCGTGGAAACGAAAGTCTGGCAAGACAGAAACGGCACCATCACTCAAGTTCAAGAGGGTGATGAACGATGGTCTAAGCAGTCAGGAACTGATAAGTGGGTAAAGCAAAACGCGAACGGCGATTACATCGACGCTAACAATAAGGTTGTTTCGTCAGCATCTGAAGCGGCTTCTTTCACCGGAAGATACGAATTCGTCACCTCGCCGCAAAAGGGTTTAGCAAAAGTCGATACAGCTCAACAACAAGCGATCACTAAGTACGCCGATGGATCGCAAGAGCGGATCGTCGGTCTGAAAGGCGCTCCGGAATTCACGGTTCGAACATCCGCCGACGGCAAGGTGTCGCTGGATTCTCAGTGCGGACACTTCAGCGTCGACGATAAGTCGATGGAAGTCTTGCCGAATGGAGACATCAAATTCAAAGACACCGACGGACAAAAGACTCTGAATACTGACGGTTCACTGACCAGCACTTACTCGAATCGTACCAACAGTTTTCAGTCGGTCACAGAAGGTTTCAGCCCGGAGGGCGGACGTTACATCAAGTCAATCAACTTCGGTGAGCAAGCCAAGATCAGCGGCATGGACATGGCCGGCACTTGGACCCTGGGTGAAGACGGCAAACTGCACAATGGCTCGAAAACATTCGATGGAGAGTTGAAACTTAAGGACTCATCGACCCTTTCGTACACGGTCATGGCACCGGAAGGAGTCGAAGGAAACGGCGTACTTCACGGAGACGGAAGCAATTACACCGCATACTACGACGCCGGAAAGAACTTCTCGAAATCTGTCGAGGGTCTGAAAGACGGCTCTACGATCGAACGGCGCTACTCGTTTACACCCGACGAGCAGAAAGAGCTGAACGCGCGCTACGGCGACCAATTCAACTTCAATGAAATCACCAGAACGGACGCGAAGGGGCAGACGATCAAACTGATCGAAGCGGCGTCGAAAGGGCACGTCGACGGAGAAGACGACAGTCATATCGTTCAAGCGACTGACCCGACAGGAAGAACTTGGAGCCTCATCAATCAGGATAAAAACACCTGGGGCGAAATCGACGCAAAAGGGAAACCCGTTAAAGGCACCAACGGTGAACAAAACACCTTCACCGGCAATTGGGCGATGCGAAAAGATGGCAGCGGAAACAGCACAGTCACTCGCATCATAGGTGCTCAATCCGAAACGAACAACGCCTTCAGTGCGCGCTTCCTGGTCGACTACAGGTCAGATGGCGAGATTACGATCACGAACCAAGAAGTCCCGATGATCGGTTACAGCACAGACGCAATGATTGGCCCTGGCGTTCAACGCGGCGCAAATGGCGATCTGACAATCACCAGCGTCAACACTAAAGACCAATTAACAATCAAGGCAAACGGAGATGTCGTTTCATCGAATCTCGCGCTGAACCCTTACGGCACCACAGGTCTGGTCGAGGGAACCGACGCCGAAGGACAAAATTACGTCAAAGAGATTACGTTCAACGGGCAGAGCACCACGGGTCCCGGAGCGGGAACATGGCGCCGAGACGGTGATTCGAGCTCCGAGAAATGGCAGCAAATTGACTCATCCGGTAAGCCCACCGGAAAAACCTTTGATGGCGAGATCACGATGAACAGTCGTCTCTCTGGTGATATGACCATCAAAGACAATAAGAAGCACACTGTAGATAGTGTCACCACCGCTACTGGTTTTGAACGTCACGAACAGTACGCTTCGAACAATAAGGACCTGGTTAGCTCCTACGAGAAAGCGCCCGACAAATCAACAATAACTCACGATGTGACGAGTGACTCGAAGACTATCAAAGAGTACGGTCTCGATGAGCATGTGAAGCCACCCGTCGATAAAACTGTAGTGACGGACGCCAACGGAAATAAAATCACCTATTACAGTGCAAAAGACGCCGAAGGTAAAGACTACACTGCTCGCGTCGATGCACCTTCCGGAACTTGGATTCGTGGCGGAGATAGCAGCTCTAACCAATGGAACAAGGCCACAGCAGAGACTAACGAGAAGGGCGACACGGTTTATAAGCAAACCGGAGAGACCTTCTACGGCAACGTAGAACGAGTTGGAAAGACTGCAATCTTCACCAACGACAGAGACAATCAGCGCACATACTATCAACCGGACGGCAGCTTCGAGAGACAGTTGCTGACAGAGAAGACAGAAGTCTTGTCGAACCTTGACGTTCGCTCGACAAAGCAGCCTGAATACACCATACGTTCAGATGCCAGGGGCAATCGCAGTATTGTCGACAACAATACGGGCAAGACCTACAGCACCACCGATGGTGCGGGAAATCCGTTGAAGGTGGACGACAAGGGCAACATGACCTTCACGGATGGTAGCGGAAGAACGATTACCATCGCTCAGGACGGTTCAAGAAAAGTTGTTGATGCGAACAAAAATGAATTAACCACCGATGCCGGCGGCCGAATGCTTCAACAAAAGGACGCAAACGGCAAAACAGTCGCCAACTACAACTACGAACAGAAGGGAGACCAGGTCTATCTAAAATCATTCGAAAACGCCTCCGGCTATTGGGAGATGACTCAACTCGCGGATGGAAAACAAAAATGGGATTTGATGAACGGCAAAGATGGCGCTACAGCCACCATGCAAGCCGATCGGATCTACATAAATCGCGACAACAGCATGGTCTTGGAAAACGGCGACCAGCGCACCGTTCGAAAACTCGACGGAACTGAAATCGTTGAGACCTCGGTAATGACTGGAGACATCACGACGACGACTGTAGTAGTTGGAAAACGTGATGGCGAGAATTTCACACCTGCATACACACTAAAAACGACGACAGACAAGCACGACATTCAAACTCAAGAGCTCGAATCAGCAGGTGAACGAGCGGTACGAGGCAAAGATGGTATCTGGACTTCGACAGATTTGAAAACTGGCGAAGTAACCAAGTTTGCTGGTCAAATTAGCATCGACGATTCCGGAACTCTTCGAAAGGTCACATTCGAAACCGAGAGAAATGGTGATACGGTCACCGTGCTGAAAAACAAAGACGGCACGCCACGCATAAGTAACACCGTCGATGTCTACACCAACGGCTCCTCGTGGCAATCCTACGAAAATGGAGCAATGGTAAGCCGTGACAGAGACGGTGACGTTCAATTCAGACAAACCGCTGCTGGTGAAGTCACTCGAATTGATTATTCGACCACCTCTCCCAAGGAAGTAGTGGGATTCTCGCAAGGAAACACTTACTGGAAGTTCAATAAAGAAACCGGCAAGTATGTACCGACAGACATCAACAACCCGTCTAAAATTCTCGATCAACAAAATGACGCGCAAGTCACAATCACAATCAACAATCGCAACGGTGATATTGTCAGAACCAATATCCCTACAGGAGACGTCAACACCAGTAAGCTTGACGGAACCACGGAACTTCATCGCAAAGATAACACCATCGTTTATACGGATTCTCAGGGACGTCCGACCAAACAGATAGACGCCAACAAAAACGAGTTTGATCTTACTTACGGTCCCAAAGGAGACCTTTCGTCGATCAAAGCGAGAATATACACGGGAGTTGACGACAAGGGTCAGCCCACTTACAAAGATATGATGGTGCGCACCGAGGACTATACAGGTCCGGGTGCCGAGACCGCCATCGTAGGCAAAAATCTCAAGATCGAAGGATTCAACGATCGCTACCTGGCTTACGAAAACTCGAAGGGTCACAGGGTTGAAATATATCCGGATACCACTATGCGAGAGTTCGCCGGCAAGGATGTGACTTCGGGCGTAATTCGCGTAGACCTGCCCAGCAAGGTCACGGTACTGGCAAAGGGTTACGATGAGAAGAGCACCGAGCAGCCATTCGAAGACCTGGCCAAACGAGGCCCCATAATCAGAGATGCAGAAATCGTCGCGACGCCAAAAACGGACTTCGATCGTCTGAGGGCACTTGGCAGAGATTTACCGGCACCACCGGCGACACCACAAGAAATAAAGGCGTCGGAAAGAAGTATTATTTATAAGAACGCGGATGGCAATGTCGTCGAGCGTTGGGCAAATGGTGCGACCCAGGAATTTCAAAAGGTTCCAAAAACCCCTGGAAGTTCCGAAACTGTAACCCGAATCAAGTCATCGACCGACAGCACAGGCAGGTACATCGAATACTCGTATGATGATTCGAAAGTAGTCTCGACTGTTCCAAACAAAATAGAGATAACAGCGATGGTCCCTGGTGCGGACGGCAAAATGGTGCCGAGCACTTCAGTTCTTCAAAGAGACAAAGACGGTAACGCCACCTGGACTGAAGCCGGTAAACAACCTGTTGCAATCAAAAACTTCAACGTCCTCGACAACAGGATAATGATTGCGCACACCTCAGACGATCCAAACAATCCAAAATTCCTCGAGTTCATCGACACACGAAACGCAACCAGTCAAGTAATCGGAAAGGACCGCAGTCTTACCGATTTCGACGCTCAAGGCAGAATGACTCACAAGCGCGACGCTGCTGGCAACGAATTCAATTTCTTCTACAAGGGTGACGACAAGATACCGAGCACCCTCCAAAACATGGATGGTAGCTGGACTCGAACGGTAGACAGCCAGAATCCAAATTCAAGCGAACAAACATGGGTGCATGCCGAGTCGGGAGCGGTCTGGAAGGGAACCGTTTCCACCGAAGGCGGTATCTACAAATTTGAGAATGCCGAAGGCAAACAAACAATACACCAGGCAGATGGAACCGATCGGTCGACTTACCGAGATGGCACGGTTGAGGTTTCCAAGGAAGGGAAAGTACTAAGTGTTACTGACACCACTGGCAATATCACAAAGTATGAGTACGGAGAGGATGGAAACGCTCCTTACCCAACGGACTTCAAGGTCTACAATGCCGATGGGAAAGTGGTGGCAAACAGCGATTCGTTCGTAAAGAGAAATTCGGACGGCTCGATTGATGCTGCAAACCAGATTAAGAAAATCGAGATTGACCCTGCGACCGGTCGCCCTGTAGTGACCTACAATTCCGACTCCGTAATGAAGCTCAGTGTTAACGGTGTTGGCATCGTCTCGGACAAGGAGTCTAAAATAACCGGTCTTTTCAGACCAGAAGATCACAAATTCATAGAGTCAGGCAAAGACGGCGTCAAAGAAATCACCGTCGATAAGAACGGGAAGATTGAGATCAAGAAGGGCGATGGCTCCTCAGAATACTTCAAGTCAGAAGGAACCCGCGTCGTAACCGATGCCGCAGGGAATTCAATCGAAGCTCATTCTATAGATGGAGTAACCGTTCTTAAATACGATTACGCATTAAACGAAAAAACTGGCAAGTCTGAACTCACCAGTTTGACGCGCATGACCAAAGACGAAAAAGGTGTTGATCAAATAACCAAGATCGTCAAGGACGGCGATAAGTTCGTCGAAAGAAGCGGAACTTCCGAAGCGAATCTCAAACCGACCGGCAACGTTTATGACTCGATGTCGAGCTACAGCGACAACGTATATTTCTACAATAAAGCGCAGAAAACGCAAAGAACGATCGATGCGAACGGCACGGAATGGGAAGTTCGCCGATTTGGAGAAGGAAGCGACGAGCGCTTCACGCGGGTAGAGAGAGATACTCTCGGGCGAGTCACCACAGTTCAAGATCAGAATTACAACATCACCCACTTCGTAAGAAATGCCGATGGTGAGCTGACCAGAATAATTCAGGGTGACGACGAACTCTTCAAAACCAAGGATAACACCTGGGTTTCCAGCGCCAACCCAGACCTGCAGATTCATTTGAAGGACGGTGCGGCAGGTCCAACAATCACGGCTAACGGTGATCAAATCTGGCAGGACAAAGATAACGTCACACGGACGGTAAAAGCAGATGGTTCGGTCGAAATCAGTAGACCAGACGGATCGCAAACAATCATCAGCGCCGACGGTAGCCTGACCAGAACAATTTACTCTCCGACCGGCGGTGGAGAAGTCCAGGAGGTCAGAGCAGGCAAAGACGGCTCTGTTCAGGTCATCATGCGCAATGGTGATGTTCTGAGCCAATCCGCGTATTCCAAAATAATTACTTCCACTACTAGAACACCGGCAGAATTCGAAGGGTCACTAGAAGTTGGCAAAGATGGTCAGTTGACTTTCTTCACGCAAAGCGACAAGTCAACCAACGTGTACTTCTCTGATGGACGCGCGAAATATCTTCAACACGTGGTTACCGGAGACATCGGAGCTATCGTCTCCAAAGACCTGAAAGGTCAATCACCGGAAAATATCAAGGCAATTACCGACGCGATTAAAGCGCGTCCGGCTGATGCAGAGTCCGTTTTAAAAGAATACGGAATTGACAAAGACTCTGCACAGGGCCGCCAGCTCATGAAAGACCTGGAAGCGGCAATGATGTATACCGATAAGAATTCCGAAGCGGTGTACAGCAGTCTCAACGATCTCGGTGCAGTCGGTCCTTATAGAATCGACAACGAATTCAATATGAACGACGCGCGAGAAGTTAACACGATGAATCGTGGTTTGGACGCTCTTAATCGTTCTTACTACGCGCCGGAACAGCAGACACCAACAAACTCGCAGCAGCCAGGTCAAATTCCGCAGACGCAAACAAATCCGAATGGGCCTCCTCCAGGTTCAGATTTGGCCGGTGGCTCACCTCCGATCAGCGACCACGGACAGGCTCAAAACGTCGTAGATGAAAACGCAAGACGCATCGAAGCAACGTTAAAAACTGCCACTAAAGCCGATGGCAAACCTCTTTCAAGTGAAGAACTCAAAGACGTCGCGTCGCAACTTTCATCCAATCCGCAAAATGCGGAAGCACTGTTGAAGGAAAAAGGCTTCGATACTTCAACGGCGAAAGCTCTTTCGGATACTATAAAGAGCCAGCATGACACCGCAAATGATACCGCCAGAGACGATATCATTAAGCAAGCACTAAAAGATGGCGGCGTTCCTGCGAATCGCATCGACGAAATTGCAGGCCAAATCAAGGCAGACCCGAACAACATCGAGAAAATTCTGGAACGTAACAGCGTGCCAGCAGATAGCGTTCCCAAAATCATGGACTCATATAAGTCCGACATGGCAGCGCTCGATAAAGCAGCTGGATCCATCATTGGAGATAACCTGAAACGCTCCGGTCTGCCCGCCGAAAAACAAGCAGAAGTAGCAGCCCAAATCCAAGCACATCCAGAAAATGCTCTGCAGATTCTCAGGGATGCAGGCGTTCCAGAGGCAAATGCAACTCGGATCGCCAACGAAATCAATAAAGACATGCGGACTTTCAATCAAATCCGCGAGACCGCAGAGAGCCGACATATAGATGCGCAAACAGCCGCGTCTGTTGCACTTGAAACCTATAACAATCCTGAGAACGTAACCGCAGCTCTGGCACGAGCAGGGGTCGAAGCAAGTGTTGCAAGAGAAGTCGGTCAGCAAGCTAGCCGCGACGTAGTCAGCGACAACGTCATCGTCGCTCCGACACCAGTCATCGTGGCTCCCGCGCAAAATGGACCGCCAACCGATGTGATACGAACGGGCTCTCACACAAATGTCAACGACATCCCCCCGAACACGACGGATGTCGCGAACGACTTCAATAGAAGTCGAGCCCAAGTGGACGCGCTCAACGCGGCTGCAGAACAGCAAAGAGTTGCCAATTTCGAACAAAAACGCGAGGTTGGTTCAAAGGCTGACGAGCGAGCAGACAGAGTCGGCGACGAGATTGCGAAAGAAGCGATACGTGAAGAAGCACGGGCGAAAGAAAGACTTGAATCAGACAATAAGCACCGGGAAGAGCAAAGACAACAAGAACAGAGAGATGCCGAAAAGCGCGCAGAAGAGCAACAGCGTGTTCAGAAACAGCAAGAAGAGGAGAGAACCCGCAGAGAGGAAGAACAGCGCAAACAAGCGGAGGAGATCAAACAGCGCCAGGAACAAGAGCGCAGAGAGCTCGAAGAGCGCCAGAAGGACGAGCGTGAGCGTGCGGACAAAGCCCGCCTAGAATCATTAGAACGAGAGCAGCGAGTTGCCAAAGACAACCTTCTAAAACAACAAGAGCAGGCTCGACTGGAGCGCGATAGAAGTCTCGCCGAAAGCAATCGCCAGAAAGATCTAGCAGATCAACGCGCTACCGGCGGGAAGATCGAGACCGAGAAACCCGCTCCGGTGGTCGGAAAATTCGAAGGGCAGACGCAAACCAATCCACGAAATACGACAGATTCCACGGCGCCGACAACACCACCTCGTCCCCCTGAAACACGCGGAGAAACTCGCCAGCCTGACGCACCGCGCACAACGACTCCCGGGTCCGACGTCCGCCAACCAGAGGCGCCCCGCACCACAACGGGTCCGGATGCGCGACAGCCAGACGCTCCCCGCACCACTCCTGGTTCCGAGACGCGCCAGCCAGATGCTCCACGCACCACACCTGGTTCCGAAACGCGTCCGCAGGAAGCTCCACGCACCACCACTGGTGCAGATGCTCGACCGCAAGAGACGTCCAAACTACCAGGTTCAGATACGCGTCCAGATGTTCGCCCATCGAGTACTCCTCTGGAGGCGGGCAGCGCTCGTCCCACTACAGTGCCTGGAGCAGACCTGGCGAAAGCGCAGACCGCGGGCTCCGCAAGTGCTCCTGACGGCGCGCTCAAGAGAGACGCGGCCGGTAACTTCACGAAAGTGGATGCGAACGGCAGTGTAATTAAAGTTGATGCAAGCGGCAAACCTATCACGACTAAGGAAGCGCCTCTCGGTAAGACCGGTGAGCTCGGTCCCGACGGAAAACCAGTCGAGAGCGTCGACACCAAAGGCGATACCAGCAAAACCTCCGCTGACAAAGGTGATGGCGATCACAATTCACCGATCGTCGTCCCCGGCACAGTTACGCCACCAGCGGGAGAAGTAGTGCAGAAGCCTGCAGGACCCGCTCCTGCAGTACCGGTCGAGGGTGGTGCATTAGACCGCTCAGGAACCGCACCGGCTGGCGATATCGTGAAGGGACCAGGCAAAATGTCTGATACGGTGGCTGAAAACACCGTCGACAAAGTTACGCCGCAGCCTGGACCTGTTCAGCCTGGAAGTGTTTCAGGCACAACAACAACCACGGCGAATCAATCGACTGGAGCTACTCCGCCTGGTGGCCAGGATCCGGCTCAGACAGTTCCAGCCGGGCAGGCACCTGGACACACTCCTCCAGCAGCTGGTTCCCAAACCACAGCTCCGGCAACCGACCCATTGAATAGGTCTACCGTTGATCCAAGCGGAAATGTCACCACGCTACCGGCTGGCAGCCAGCCACCCGCAGGTCAAACACAAACACAAACTCAAACAGGCAAAGAACCTTCCGCACCCGCCGGAACTCAGACTTCGCCTGTAGGCACAGCGCCCACCCAGCAGCAAGGGCAAGGTCAAAATCCAGGTCCGACCCAGGGTCAAGGTCAAACACCTGCCGCGCAAGACCCATCCACACAATCGCCAGGAACGGGGACAACCCCGCAGCCGGCAGGTCAAGGTCAGGGCCAGACGCAGCCGCAGCAGCCATCGACGACGGCACCAGCAACAGATCCGTTAAATCGAAATTCCGCGCCTTCAGGTCCAGCGACGCAACCGACAGGTCAAACTCCCGCTGCTCAGACCCCGGCAGGACAGGCGCCCACTGGTCAAGAGCCAAGCCAGCAAACTTCCAGTCAGACGTCTCCAGGGACGGGGCAGACCCAAACTGGACAGACGCAAACTGGTCAAACGCAGAGCGGTCAACCGACGAGTCAGACTCCAGCAGGTCAAACCCAAACGCCTGCCGGTCAAGCACCAACCGGTCAGACTCCTGCTGGACAACAACCGACTGGATCTTCGACACCGGATCCGCTACCGAAAACCACCACCGACCCTGGTACCACTACTCAGGTTCCCGCCGGTCAAACTCAGTCCGGCCAGTCAAATACTGGTCAACCAACAACAGGTCAAACTACAACGGGTCAGCCGACATCCGGTCAACCAACCAGCCAAACTCCGACTGGTCAAACGAGCGGTCAAAATCAGACCGGACAGCAACAAACAACTCCAACGGGCTCATCAACTCCGGATCCGTTGCCAAAGACCAGCACCGATCCTGGTACCACGACTCAAGTTCCAGCCGGTCAAACACAGACCGGTCAGACAACTACCGGTCAGACGACCACCGGTCAAACGACGACCAACCAACCGACAAGTGGTCAACCGACGACGGGTCAAACACCGACCGGTCAGCAGCCATCAGGTCAGACAGGTACATCAACTCCAGATCCATTGCCGAAAACAGGCACCGAACCTGGTACCACGACTCAGGTTCCCAGCGGTCAAACACAGACAGGTCAGTCGACTACTGGTCAAACCACGACAGGTCAGCCAACAACCGGTCAACCAACTGGTCAAACGCCGACCGGTCAGCAAACATCCGGTCAGACAGGAACAGCAACTCCGGATCCGCTTCCGAAAACCGGCACCGAACCTGGTACCACCACTCAAGTGCCATCCGGTCAATCAACATCCAACAACGCTGGTCCGACCGGTCAAACCACAACTGGTCAAACTACAACTGGTCAGACCACGACAGGTCAGCCACCGGCGGGTCAGACTCCGAGCGGTCAGACCCCCACAGGTCAGACGACTACCGGTCAAGAACCAGCACAGCAGTTGCCGAAGCAGTCGGACCCAGGTTCGACTTCGACGACAACCGGTCATCTCCCGACTTCAGGACAGACAACTCCAGGACAGACGCAGAGTCCGACTTCCGGTCAGACTACGGGTCAGACGGATCCTCAAAGTCAACAGTCGCCCACTGGTCTGCCGTCCCAGACAGTTCCGAGCGGTCACGCCGGTCAAACACAAAATCCGACGGGAACGACAAGTCAACAAGGGACAGCCTCGACTCCGACATCGGATCCATCCACATCACTACCAAAAACTGTCGACCCCAACGCGCCTGCCAGCACCACTGGCAACACCACGACTTCAACCCATACGGGAACGACACAGAGCGGTACAGTTCCAACTGGCACGAATACGACCGGCACGACGACAACCGGAACAACTCAAACCGGTACGAACCCGACTGGAACGAGTCAATCGGGCACCGCGCCAACACAAACACCTCAGACCGGAGCTCCGTCAGGCTCCACACAAGGTGGAACCGTTCAAAACGGAAACGTGACCACCGATCCATCTAGCGGCATGCCGGCAGGCACAACAACGAGCCATGCGACCCAGACAACTTCCACGGGCAATGCACCCGCCGGACCGTCATCCGATCCAGGAAGTATTGGGAACGCCTCCAGTCACGGCAGTGCTGCTCCAACGCATTCGTCGACCAGTGGACAGGCCGTCAATGCAGCGGTTCAGGATATGGCATCACAAATCGCCACGACCGCGGTCGTCGTCGCCGTTATCAACAGCATGTCCAGCCACGGCTCTCAGCAGCCTCAAGTTCAACAGAAACCCACCGTAGACCCGGGTTCCACAACGGTCAGCTCCACCCCGCCACAGCTACCGTCGTCCGCTCCGTCATCGTATTCGCAGCCGGCCAATCACTCCGGTTCCACAACCTACACGCCACCAGCTAGCAGCACCACCAGCAATACCGACCCTTCGTCGAATACATCCGGCGGCTCTACCACGATTTCAACGGGCTCATCGACAACGCATACTTCATCGACGTCGACGCAAGCTCCAGCATCGCCGCAACCGGCATCGGAACCAACTTCCTCATCGTCGCAGCCACAGTCGACTAACCCAGAGCCAAAACAAGTTGCGCAAGCATCCGAGCCGACAGCGCAACCGTCCCCGCAACATCACTCGAATGCACCGCAGACGAACACAGCGACAACGCCACCTTCCACGCATGCGCCTTCCGTCTCCACCACGGTTCAGCCAGGGACGCTACAGCAACAACCACAATCGTCGAACCCCGCTCATAGCATCTCAAACACTTCGCAGAATCAAACAGCTGAGCCCGCCCACAGCACCGCGACGAGTCAATCAGCGCAGCCAGCACCGGCAAACTCCGGCAACATAGCTTCGACTACAACTACTCAAAATTCGACCTCTTCGGCGCCCGATCCGTCGCAGGCATCTTCCGTCGGCAACACTGATGACGAACAATCTCACAGTCACGCATCGGCGGCCACCCATGCTAACGCGACCCAACAAGGTCCAGCCGACCCTGGTCAAAACGCTCAACCGACTACGACGACGGTCGTCCACACTCAAACAGCGAACCGTTCTCAACATCAGGGGCAGCAGAACACAGCTCCTCAACCGCGCCAAGCAGCTCAGCCTGCTTCACACAACACTTCAGGCGCGCATGGACAGCAAGGACAAACACCCGCCCAGCAAGCTCCGGCTCACACCGCCAGCGGTGGCACCACTTCCGGCAACAGTTCATCTTCCACTTCGGGCAACACAGACCCCACCGCCACAACTGCGGCGAACTCCCCATCGACTTCCGCAGCGCACACCACTAGTGCGACCACAGGGGCGCATGCTAGCGCGTCGCCGACTGGAGCGCAGGCAAGCACAGCTCAGGGCACTCCGGCGGATCCAGCTGCGAAAACCAACCTGAATAATACAGATCCAAACAATGATCCCAATGCTGTTGGAATCGTAAGTAACACACAAGCAGACCCAAGTTCTTCATCAAGCGACCCAACGGCAAATAGTCAAGATCCAGCTCAAAGTCAGATATCCCAAGATCCATCGATGGCCCAAGATCCTTCGATGACTCAAGATCCTGCAGGTGTCCAAGATCCTTCAATTGTCCAGGACCCTTCAACGTCTCAGGATCCATCGACTACCCAAGAGCCTTCAACAACTCAAGCTCAAGATCCGAGTTCAGCTCAGCAACAACAGGAGCCGTCCGAGTCCCAGAAGCAGGCGCCGTCTTCATCGTCCGAGGAGTCCGATGTCACAGCTATTTCAGATCGCAGCGAGCAAATGGAAGCTCAGAAATACGCCAACGACAGTCAAGAAACTCAACTGCAGCGCGAGCCTCAGGAGTCTATCGATAAGCAGCCTGTCGTCGATGACTGGTCCGTTGAACCGACCTACGACGCTGCCGCTGAGCGCGCGCGTATAGAGGCGCAAGTCGACTCCTATTTTGAATCGCAAAAGACTGTCGATCCTCCGTTCGTCGACATGTCCGGCGACAGGGTCATAGAAAAGCACATGCCGGATGGCACCACGCTGCTGACGTTTAACGACGGAGTCTCCGCCTGGGTTAAGGGCGATCAAGTCACGGTAATTGATTCAGAAGGAGACATATCAAGCTTCGTTGGTCGCATCGACACCGCCGATGGCAACGTCACCATATACGATGCCAACGACATTGTCATTCATTCAACAGAACCGATAGTCGAATCTGCTGGCGGAGTTGAACAGTCGCACTACACATTCGTGTACTCCAACGGCGAAGAGAACAAGCAAGTTCAAATTCCAAGCGACTGGTCAATTTCCTTCGGCGATGATGGAAATCAAATAGTCTCCGACGCAAGCGGAAATCCGATGATTCTCCTGGACGGCGACTCGGCTAAGTACGTCGGTCCGGAAGAATTCCAAAGTCTGTACGGAGACCTGGACGGCGATGTCACCATTCTCGATACGGTGCAGTCGGTTCAATCCTCTGCCGGCCGTGTTACGCTCCTTGATTTCAACCCTGGCAGCAACGATAGCACCGTTAGCGGTGTCACCAACCTGCTCGATTCTTCAGCGCAGGTCTTGAGTCAGAATCCTCAAATCGATGCACTCGGTCCGGAACAAGCCCCGGCAACAGTTGATCCGAACGCAATCGATCCGAATTCCGTCTCACTCAATACGGACTTGGGCATGACCGACCCAGGTCTGCCGATGTTAAACACAAGCACTCAAATTGATCCTATCCTTGATGCATTCAACGACCCACCGGCAATGGGCAGCGCCATCGATCCTGTCGCAGGCATGCCTATCGATCCGACCACCGGTCTTCCTTACAATCCGGAAACCGGAAAACTTCTAGATCCTTCAACAGGTCAGGAAATAGGCAACTATGTTGCGCAGGATAATTCGATTAGCGGAACCACCGGTATCATCAGTGGTGACAAGACATCGCCGATTGCAGAGAATCCTGGAATCAGCCAGCCAGAAGCCGAGAGTTCACAGAACCTGGCGGATATTCTAAATGACGAGATTCTTCGAATCCACGACAACATCGAGTCGCGCCTCGAAGAAATTAGAAATGGTGTACATGGAACACGGATAGACGACGATAGTGTTATCGCGAGCTTCGCTCCTGAATCGGCGTCTGATGTTTCCTCCAGAATAGACGATATCGATAAAGTCGCCGACGAACGCGAGCAGCACAAGCAAGATCGCATCAAAGACGAAGAGGAACGCAAGCGCGACGAGGAAGAAGAGCGGCTCAAGAAGCGCAAAGAGGATATCAAAAAACTCGCAGACACGATGCAAGCAATCATCGCTACCAAGCGTCGTGAGGAGATGGAACGCGTCAGAAAGCTGCTGGAGCAACAACGCAAGATCGAAGAATTCATCGTCAAGGATACGCGCCAGTCGAAGTACACCGTACGCTACGGCGATACACTCGAGTCGATCGCTAAGAAAATGTTCAAAGATCCGCGTGTCGCAACCCTTATCTACGATATGAACAAGAGCAAGGTAACTGCCGAGAACGTCGACGGCAAGTCTGTCTACCATGTCAAGCCGGGTACCGAACTTAAGCTTCCGAGCCCTCGTCAAGCACGCGAATGGGTTATGCGCGGCAAGCACATGCAGACCGATCAAGCAGCAGCAGACAAGGTCCGTAAAATCACGGAGAAAGAGAAAGCTGAACTCGACGACCGTCGCAAGCACGTCGAATCGATGCTCGGTGCCGTCGGTTATGTTGGACCGAATACCGAGGACGGCGGAGTCAAATACAACGTACGGCTGGGTGATTCGTTGCGTTCAGTAGCTATGAAACATCCGATGTTGAACGACGTTAGTCTCTGGAGACTGCTCGCAGAGAAGAATGATTTGCCCACTACCACCGACAATCATGGTATACCGACTGCCATTCTGAAACGTGGAACGAAGCTCCTGATGCCGACGAAGCAAGAAATTGTCGACTTCCGGAAGAAGATCGGCGTGCTTACGCACCCCGCCTCGACCTGGATCAACAACACTTCCAAAGACGGTCCTGAATCATCTATTCACTCGAAGAAGTGCTCGGACTGCAAACGTCAAGCTCCAATCGGCGTGGCGATCTGCCCGAGCTGTGGTCATATTTTCGAATCTGTCATAACCGGCGGCGTCGCCAAACAATCATTCACAATCGTCACGAAACCGCCGAAGGCCGGTATCCAAACCAAAGACGATTCGATTACCGCCGACTCCAATCGCAAGAGCGGAGTTAAGACAAAGGACGACGAGTTCGCAAAGGATCCGCTTGTCGAAACGGCTGACGATAACAAAGTCGTTGATCTCTCTAACCATGGCGTATCCACATCAGAAGAAGTTTCAATTTCTGAAGACGGCGAACCGGCGACTGCCACTGCCAATGGTGCGAAGACGAACGACCAGTCAGGCGTCAAGACTACCGAAGAGCGCAAACCTTTTGTTTCAACGTCGTCGAGTGACAACGGCGTACCAACAGAGGAAGATAGAACGGTATTCGTAAATCCAGGCGCATCAGTCGACCCAAGCAGCGCGATAACTCAAGAGCTCGGTGACGATTACGAGAATACAGTCATCGTCAAAGATGGCATCGTCACGGCCCAACTACCGGACGACTCAGATTCGACCGTGATAGTAACCGGCGCGCCGAAGCAACCAATCTCGGACGCAGTCAGCGCTTCCGAAAGTCTACTTCAGGGCATATCTTCACTTCATAAGCGTGCTACTACTGGCGGTGTCGATACAGGTGGTGTCACGACCGGTGGCGTCAATACGGGTGGAGTTTCCAGCCAGCAACTGCAGGTTGAACGCTTCACAGAACAATTGAGTGAGACTTGCCGACTTGTCCAACTAGATTCCTCACGTGCTAACAAGCGCAGCACCAGACTTCAACTCGAAGTGCTTCGCGACGGCAAGTGGTCACCTGTAATTGCATACGAAATCGCTGCGGAAAAATCAGTCCGCCACGAGTACAGCCTGAGCGGAAAGACGAAGTCTATGAAGATGGACCTACCGAGCGGCGCTCTGGAAGCGATGGTGCAAAACGACCTGACCCGCAACTGGAAATCATACTGCGAAAAATTCCTGACCGGCAAGAAGATCTCGGCTTAGAGCGTTCTGGTTCGAACGCTTACCGCCGCGCTTGAGTTCCTAAAGGCGCTCGGATTCAGTCTGCCGTCAGCTCCCGGAATCTAGTAAGTTCGCCATCATGGGTCATGTTGCGGAGCTTGTAAACAACATCGACGGTAATTCGCTCACCCTCAACTGTTAGAAAGTGGTGATTGTTATCATCGTCGAAAAAAACCGCATAGTGTTTCAGCGTACCGGGTTTCTGCTCCCAGTAGTAAAACAACGAGCGTCCATTGAATTTCGCACCTGGAACTCTTTTGCGCTCACCCCAGACATCGACAATGATTCCAGCATCGTCCATCATGAGTACAATCTCTTCGGCGGGTCCCTCGTCCGCATCTTGAAACGGCAGCTGCGGAGGATGTAGAACCAAAAATTCATCTGTGAATTCTGCTACCGGAGCATTGCGACCAGCAGAGGAGAACGTTTTTCCGCGACTGTCGCGCAGCGTTTTTTTCAGGTCACGAACATCGAGTTCGTCCACAAAACTGAGCGATTCGGTAAACTGCTCACCGGATGGGAAAGCATTTCCTGTGCCGGTCGGAGAAACACCTGGCAGACTTGCATGTCCGCCCTGGGCATCGTTGTTAGATTCGTCGTCTTGAGGGTCCATAAACTATTCTGTTCCAACCGCGCTTCGTGCTTGAGACCTAGTCTACTAACCTTGTTGTTCCCCGCCGCCTTCTTCACTTTCCTTCTGGAAATTCTCCAGAGCTGTTCTTACCTTGTGGAGCAAGACCAACTGAGCGTCCGTAGATAGCTGCTGATCCTTAATCAAGTGCGCCGCCAAACAGTACGCCAGATCGACATCCCCCTGGCTTACCAGACGTTCAGTAAGCAGTCGGCAGAACCACGCAGCAGAGTCGGAAGCCGGCGTGTCCTTTCGGTTAATCGAAGAATTGAAGTCGAATTTGATTTTTGGATCTCGAACAACTTCCGACACTTCGAATCGATACAAACACTTCGAAGTGCACGGACCACAGGTAGGAAGCGGTCCCTGGTCACGTTTATGCAATTCGATAAAATCATCGCGCCACTGGCGCAAAACGTTGATGTCCAGTTTTCGGTTCACTTCAGTGGGTTGGAAGGCTGGTCTCAAGAGGTTCAACCATCGCATGTGCTGCTCTCTCACCTGGTCGTAAAACCAATAATTTTCCTCGCCTTTGCGCTCGAAATATCGTTCGGTCGCCTGAGTCAGAACGCACCAGGTGATGCCGGTAATATTTCCGGTTCTCGCCCGACCGCCGATGACCCGCTGAATTTCGTGGATAATCTGGGCACGAAAGTGAACCAGCTGAGTCAAATCTTTCAGCGTGGATAAGAGATAGCGGTTGTAGACTTGCCTGAAAAGCGTATCGTCAGCGACGGGAACTGCTGTGTCCAGAATCGTCGAATCGCATCGGTGCAAACAAAAACGGCAGCCGAGATGCCGGTCGAACTTGCCGACGATATCTAACGGTTTCATCGCCTGCCTGACGACTTCATCAGATTCTTCCGGTGTCCTCGGCGGTGGCACCTCTTTTGTCTTGTCGAACATGATCGCAAGGTGGAACGGTTGTTCCATCTTCTCAGCGTAAACAATCGCGCGCCCCTGTCCGAGCGCTGTTACGTGCCTCTTTTGAATGTCGTCCAAGTTCATAGCACCGCCCATGGAGTCACGGTCATCGACCGCCACGATACGGTGCATAACTTTCAAGTTAGTGTTCTTCAACGCTTCCGGAGCCAGTTTGTTCGGGATTTGGTCCGCGATGATGAACCCTTGTCCATACGAACGAATTTCTGCAAGCATGTTGGTGAAGAATTCAACTGCTTTACCCGCAGGGTTGGCGGATTCACCTGATTGCCCGGTCGGCACGTTCTTCAAAAGACGGTGAGCCTCTTCGATCAACATGACGTGTTTCAAGTCATCGTGCGGACCGCCGGCTTCTCGATATTCATAGAGGAATACGAGCAACATTCCCATGAGGAAAGACTTTTCACTATCTTCGGAAACCATCTTCAGTTCGATAACTGTAGGTCTTTTGAACAGCGCTTCAGCAGGGATTGACCGGCGCGTGTTTAGCATCTGCCCCTTACCGCCAATCAGTAGTGAGCCGATACGGGCTTTCAGAGCGGCTTGTACGTCAGGTCCGATTCTTTCTGAATATCCGAAACTCTCGACGACCGGATCGATAATTTCAAAAAGATCCTTCATTGTCGGGTAAATTTCCGGCGGGCAATCGGGGTCGCCAGGGTCGATTCCCGGAGGCAGTCGCCTGTTCTTGTTGTTTACCAGATCCCATCCGCGAACGTTATAAATTTCGTTCAACGCTTTTTCCAATACCTGCGGCATCGGAGAATACATTTCGAAACTGGCGTTAAATACTGACTTGAGCGCGTCCAGGTGGGTTTGAACTTTTACGCCTCGCATGATTTCGAAAGGGTTCAATCGAAACGGTGATACTGTTTCATCACCCAGAGAAAACGCCTGTCCAATACCTTTAAACTGTTCGGACATCAGCATCATGTGCCGATATTCTGATTTCGCCGGCTCGATAACCATGAATGGAATCTTGTAATTCCAAAGTTGACCCAGCAAGTAGAAGCAAGTATTCGTCTTGCCGCCCCCTGTTACTCCGCAGACAATGGTGTGTTTCTGCATAGCGTCAACGTCGATGTAATAAAGGTTTCCCGTATCCATGCCGCGATCGAGGATGTTCCCAATCGCGATCGTTCGCGTCGGATCCTTTGGAGGAACCGGCGCTAGGGAAAACTCTGCGGATCTTCGAATTCGGAAGCCCGGCATCTCACGCTTCGGCAAATGAACAAACGCAGACAGCATGCGAGAGTTCAGCGGCGTCAAAAATTTGTACTCTAAGAGATCTTGGAAGATTTCATCGTTTCGTTTGTTTCTAAGCAATCCGAAAGATTGTACGTGAGGTTGAAGCCCCTTGATCTCGTGCGTGCGAAGCGGTGTCGGACGGCTGGTCTCATCAACATACGTTGCGCGAATCAAGGACTGTAGCCTGACAAATACAGAACGATCCGGAGCAAAGAAGTAAACAGCAGTCAACCAGTGTCCGACCGCGATACCCAGCTGAACATGCTTCAAGTAAGCATCTTGAAGTTCGAGATAATATTTGATTCTTCGTTTCTTTTCCGGGTCTTCGTTTTCCTGTGCGCGCTGAATCTGGTCGACAACAGTCATCTCTTCCCGGTTTACTTTCTGGTTTGGAATCGGGATTGCGAGCACGAGGAAGCCGAAGTCATGCCCCTGAAGACCAGTAGCAAGACGTTCTATCTGTTCCGATTCCATGGTATCACCGGCAGTGGACTTCAAAGCCGGGATTCCTGTAACAAGACCGGTATGGACAGCAAGTGGATCAACCATGCGCTTCATCTGCTCCGTCGTAAACGGCTCATTATGAATATCAACACCGTTGTAGACACTGTGCATGATCGAGCGCAAAGACGTATAAGCAACCATATTCGCACTGCTGTCGCCGTTGCCGGTTGAGTCGGCAGGCAGCGAGACGCCCATATAGTAGTTGACCCCGGTCTTGTTTCCGAGTACAACGAACGAAAGATTAGCTTTCTGGCTGTGCAAGCCGGTTAAGGCATCCTCAGACAGGTACATACGCTTGGGCGGCTTGCTCGGATCCTGGTCTTGTTGAGGCTGTTGACTCTGTTGATTCTTTTCGCGCTCGATGTCCCAAGACCGCAAGACACCATCGATGCGCACGAAGGTTAGGTCAGGGAGCGGCCAACTGTGCAACTGGGCTCCGTCGAACGGTGTGACCTCGAGGTCATCAAGGTCATAGCGCCTGAGGTCGGCGATTTTCTCTTCCCAAATGTTGCGGTCTCTAGATGTACTCACCAATCAAGGAATCCTGTAGACGACGTTCTGTGTAATGACTTCTTGTACTAATTGAATTACTGATCTAACTATACACGTGACTCATCTAAAACTCTGCTCCTGTCAGTAAATATGCCCCTTTGCCCTTCGCAGATCCGAAGATTACCGAGCGGCGACTGATAATTGTTCGCATCTCAGCCACCGCCACCGGGAGTGGCGAACCCGCCTTGGGTCGGCATGCCCTGCGGCATAGCTCCTTGCGGTGGATAGCCTTGCTGTTGCGGATAACCTTGCTGCGGATAACCTTGTTGGGGGGCGACCTGCTGTTGTGGGTAGCCCTGCTGAGGGAAGCCTGGCTGTCCCTGCGGATTCTGCTGACCAGACATCCCGGGCGGCTGCGAGCCTTGCAGTCCCGTCGCACCCGGTTGGGCCATCAATTGATTCGGCAAGCCGGCTCGCCATGTCCCTTTCAGTCGCTCCTCATCTGTTTTTCTCCAGGAATAACTACCTGAGGCAAAGGAGCCATCCTGATTCTGCCCGATCGTTCCGCTAAAAAGAATCGGCCATATGTAGCCGACTGAGTCGTACTGCTTCTGCAGCGATATTATGTTTCCTTTGGAAACTTCGCCGGTAAGCGTGAAATCACCTACATTGTCGCGCCCCTTACCACTTATGCTTTTGCCGGATTGCCTGATCTCTACTCCAAAACTCTGAAAAGGTTGCCCACCTTCAGAATCAGTTAGAAGGACCATCCATTGAGATGGCAATGCAGCACCATTAGCAGTGGCACCTCCCATTAACTGCCCACCACTGAGTTCACCAAGTTTGGTGTACACCACAAAGCCGATCACAGCTAAAACACCAACGACGCCAACCATGGCGGCAACCATTGCCAGTGGATTTTTCTTAGGTTTAGGTCGCGCGGCAGCCTTTGCCTCTGCCCTCATCTTGCCAATATCAATCTCCTGTTCCAGAGGTGCTCGTTTGGGATTAAACACACTTCGCTCTCTCGGCTTCTCGATCAGCAGGGCATCACCTGCGGTATCATCATCTTCAGCCTCGTTAGAGACAGATGGTCCTTGAATGAACTTCGATCGAAACTCATCGCGTCCTTCCGGCGTTTCGAAACCTATGACGCCGCTGCTTTGCAGCGCGCCTTGCATGCGCAGTGCCGCGATTCTGCTAAGTCCCTCTTCAAAGGATAATCTGCTGTCGATGTTTAAAGAAGATTCGTTGTGCTGATCACTATCATCGCCGTCATTGTTCGCATCATGAAATGACAGAGCGTTGGCTGAAAGCGAGACCGCGCTTAAAGGCAATTCTTGCACAAAGACAATATTGAAATCACTTGAGGCGGGAAGCAAACCAAATACGGGCACACCGGCAGCTGCCTCCTGAGCTTGTGTGAGACATATCGTCTGACCATCGTTTTCCTGGACAACCAGCAATAGCGAGTCGGCAAGCATGAATGATGGATAAGCTGTACGAACGATCTTCGATGTCTTGCCAGTCGCATCCGAGGACTCTGATTTAGCAACTGCTCCTCTAAACGACGCGGGTTCCACATCCTGTAATGAACTATCCGAAGCGGGTGCAATTACTTGCTCCGACGAATTTCGCTGTATCTCGGCAGACGAAGAAACAACCGCATCCGCGCCGATTTGAGCAACTGTGCTCTCGGAAGAAGAAGAAGAAGAAGAAACAAGTTCGCGGGCAGAAGGCTCAGAGGTACGAATCGCAGCTCTGAAAAAATCGTTCTTCTCATCACCTTTTGCTGGTTGCGGTGGTCCGAAGTCAGCAAACATGCCCTCGGCCAGAAGCGTTTGGCTCATAGGCTTACTTTCATCAGCACGCTGAACATCCCCGGGGTCCTGGAGAAAAGCACGACTTCCGTGAAACTGCCTCGGTTTTGGAGTCAGGGCGTCTTTGAATTTACACCTGGTAACAACCCGCTCCATTACCAAAGGATCGTTCTCCGGACGCAGATGCTGGGGGCTCGAAGCAGGCGCACGTTGAATAACCAGGTTGGGCATTACGGTCGGAGAGTACCGCGACATTACGCTGCCGCAGTCACGACAATTTTTCACTCGCTGCCTGAGGACGACGCCGCAATGCTGGCAAATCAACAGGCCTGCGTTCGCGTCCTGCGTCCACTTATTGTTCATTAGCTGGCCTTGTCGCTATCGCTGTCTCTATCCTTGCTCTTCTTGCTCTTCTTCTTATCGCCGAAACTATCAGTGATGGCGTGCATTTTCTCAACCAACTTGCGATTGATCTTCTTCTCCGAGATGTCTTTGAAGTCAGGCGCCCTCATCTTAAAGACACCAGCTACGGTACCAACTCTGTAACAGAAATACGTCTGAATTTCTTGACCGACGATTCTGTCGATATTCAGCTTTTCTTCGTCCATAATCAACTCGAACTGTGGCGAAGTGTTGACCTGGTTAAAGAAGTTCTGAATCGTCTGGTGTTTGATCTTTCGTCCATCCACACGGAACATCTGCGGACCAAGCATATCGCCGTCCTTCTTAGAAAGTGCGAAGACAGCCATGGTGCCCATATTGATCGTCAGTTGGTTTCTGTAGTCCTCGGGAAGGTGTTGCAGAGTTTTGATACTGCCGACGAAACCAATCTGGTACCGACGAGTTTCCGAAGTAATCGTTTCGATTGTCTCCTTCTCGATGAAGCTGTCCATTTCATCGAGATAGAGAGAAACTGGACGATCGTCGTTATTCGACTTCGACAAGTTCATAGCCGCTTGCTGAATTCCAGTCACAATCAAGCTTCCCAACAGGTTGGCGTTCTGGTCCAACTCGCCTTGTGGAACTTTTACAATCAGAATCTTTTTCTGCTTGATGATGTCTTTCAATTTAAGGTCACTGACCGGCTTCGTAAGAATCGGCCGAATACGTCCATCCGAAAGCATCGGTCCAACTCTGTTCAAAATCGGCTCAACCCAGTTGATCCACTGATCCGTTCTAGCCAGCTTCTTGTACTGGTTCCAAGTTTCCAGAATGGTAATGTACTCGGTCTTGTCGTGTTTTTTACGCTCAACAGCTTCCAACATGATGTCGCGGAAATCGTTGTCCTGCAGGAGGTTTGGCAGGTCGGTCAAGGTTCGTCCATTGGCCATCAACAGCAAGGCCGCGTTTCTCAAAATGTTGGCAGTTTGGGCGTTCCACTGACTCTGAGCCCCTGGAGGCTCGGTGTAAATTGCTTTAAAACCGTGAACGATTGCCGACGATGCCGCTTGCAGGTCGCCATCATCCGGCATCTCGAGAGGGTTGTACGCTAATGAACCGGCTTTGTACGTCGGGTCTACGAGTACCACGCGCTTAGCGTATTTCGAACCTTCAGGCTGCGAAGCGATCCACTCAATGATCAAATCACACAGCTGTCCGTCGGAATCGATCAAAACAACTGCTCGATCTTCAGACTTGATGTCATGCGTGATCATTGATGCCATCAGCCGCGTCTTACCCTTGTCACCGCCGCCGATGCACAATATATGTGGGTTGGCCCTGCGAATATCAGGAGGAAGATTCAAGAATTTAGGTGTCCAGAATGACCACCAGCCCCACTCCATGCGCGTCCCGAACGGAGTGCCGCCTGGTGTGAGAGCCTTACCGTACTCACGAACCATTTTCATATGATCAGGTCTGAACTGCGACGGAATGTATTTTTGTTTCTCCCAAACGTTCATCCAGCCCGAAGGGCCGAAGAGCTTGAGGAAGAACAAGAATATGAATACACCCAGCGCTACCAAACCGAGCGCGATGGTTAGGAACATCTGCTGGAGGTTGCCAGGTCCAGGTTTTCCGGTTGTCGCGGGAGTAGGTACGTTGACCAGACCAGGCTTGGGCAGACTCATATTAGGCAATGCAAACGCACCTGCTTGAGGATTGTTGGCAGCAACCATCGTCTGCGATGCGCGCCACTTGCCTCGAATAGGTATGACTTTCGACGGCTTCAATGTGCTGAATGAAGAGCCGACGCGCTTCTGAGTTTGATAGGCTCCGACGGCTTGAAGCTGAGCGCCGTTAGGTATCAACTTTCCTTGAAAGACTATGTACTCATTGTGAGCGTTGTATTTATGCCGCGACTCCTGATCGTATCTCATGTTGAACATGATGACGTCCGGTGCTTGCAGTTGCCCCTGTATCTCGAACACACCAGACGAGTCCTTGCCCTGACCGGCAAAATTGACGCCGCCCTGGTTCAAATTCATTTGTCCGGTCAGGATCTTCGCTCCGACCTGACTTTCAATTGTCCAGTTGCCACCAACGACTGGAATTCCATTGGTGAACTCCGCCGCAGGCGCCTGTTGTCCCTGACCAGGCATCCCCTGACCTGGCATCGTCTGTCCGGGTTGACCCTGTCCGGGCATACCTTGCATGCCCCCCTGCCCAGGCATTCCACCGGCAGCCGACATCGCACCCTGACCGGCGAGACCACCGAAAGCCCCAGCTCCCTGTCCCAATCCGGAGCCAGCTCCAGAACGGCCACCGCCCAGACCTCCCAGACCACCGAGGGCTCCCATGCCACCACCTGTGGGGGCTTGGGCAGTCTGCTGTTGTGCTGCGCTACCGTTCGCCATGTTGACGAAACTCATCACCCAGCCCGGGATCTGAATGGCAATAAAGAGCCCGACTGCACATAGCACGCCGGCCGTTTTTCTTGAAACATTCAATCCTATGAATTTGACATCTTCTTCCAGCCAGCCGAGTGCGCCACCAGGTGCTCCGCTGGAAGCGTCATCTTCGTCTTCGTCGTCATCGGAAACCTTTCCTTTTTTGACTGCTTTCGTTATTGTCTTTGCTCTAGACTTAGGAGCAGTCTCATCACCACTGAAGTTCCGACGCTTCGGCGGTTTGTATTTCGGCTTATCATCATCGTCATCATCATCTTCTTCATCGGAAAGCTTGTCTTCGATGTCGCTCGAGGATGAAACATTCGCATCATCGTCGCTGACCTTCAAGCGCGTCTTTGTCTGAGTCTGGGTCAAGCTCTTAGGCATGGCTACCTTAGGACGATCTTGGGCAGTTGAGTCTACCGCAGAATCAGGAGTCTGCTGCTGAGTGACGGAGGACGCCAGATCGGAACTGGTATCAGCGGAGACGGCCGGAGAACTGACATTTGGTTTATCGGAATCATCGGAGAATGACTGTTTTCGGGCAGCAGCGCTGGCCGGGCTGGAAAAGAAATCAAAACCGTTATCGTCATCGCCGAAGAAACTCGAGGACTCCGCGCGCTTCATCTCCGGTTCCGGCGATGACACCGCGGGCGGTTCCGCTGCCGGCGCTGCGGCAATCGGAGCGACCGGCGCTGGCGGAGCGGCAGGAACCATTAGTGTTTCTGCACTTGGGGTGGCTGAGCGTGCGGAAAAACTTTCCAATGACGTGCTCGCCGTATCAGGTATATTGGTTTCAGCAGTGACATCCGACTCAATCGGATTTCGCTCCGGTTCTGCTTTGGTCTGAGGACCAAAGAAATCTTCGAGTTCAGATTTACTGCCGGCTTCAAAAAAGTCGTCCTGAGAATCTCGTGCGGCACCAGGCTCGGTACCAGGTGCGAAATTGTCCGCAAATGAACTTGTTTCGGAAGATGGCTCAGCCAGCGGACTCTCGGTGGCGGGCGAAACAGATTCAAGAGCAACCGACTCGCGAACCGGTGCTGTCGACTGGGTCGGCTCCACAGATTGAGAATCGCTCGGCGCCTGCGTAGCCTCAGCCCGTTTGTTCAACATCTGATTGGCAACTGCTCCCACACCGATTCCGGCGCCAATGGCGATAGAAATTGCGGCTCCTGGGTGTGCCCCAAAGCCAGCCAGGTGCATGCTGGGATTTGTTGTAATCGAGGAGGATTGCGGTTGAGCCGCAGTCTCAGGTTGAACGTCTTGCGCCTCGAGATCTCGAGCAGCGGTTATCTCTGATGCGAGGGTCGGGAAATCAGTCGAGCTATCTTCCAGAGACATTTCGCCGAGCGCTTCAACCGCTTTGTTTTTCGGCTGCGCCGGCGGTTCAGGCTCTTCAATGAGCTCCACAGATTCGCGAGCATTTTTTAAGTAGTAATCGTTGGGACTTCCAGGACTGTAGAACCCGCTACCCGAGCTGGGAGCAGCGGGCTGTGCCTGCGGCTGAGGATCGGAATTCCAGAATTCACCGGACGGCGCACTTGAAGAATTTTGCGCTCCAGGATCGACAAAGCGCCCCTCGGCAGGCGTCATCTGAGAGCCAGAGTTGCTCCAGCCGAAACCGTTAGGATCCTGAGCCGGGTCTGCGTACTGAAGAGTGGCGTACTGACTGCTGCCGCCGTTGCCTCCATATCCATCGTGCCCATTGCCGCCATAACCGCCGTTGCCACCATTACCACTACCACCGTTACCCCCGTAGGCAGCATAGCCGGTTGTCGGAGAGTAGTCTTCTCCTCCGTCGTCGTACATCGGTGTGGATGACACTTGCGGTCTCAGGGTCATGACACTGACCTGACGCTCAGTGACGACTCTCTCCAGCAGAAGATGGTCCTGGCTGTATCGCACGGCCAAAGGCGGACGCTCAACCGGAAAGTTGGGCATCGCAGTCGGTGAGTTCAATGCCAGCTGTATGCCGCATCCGGAGCAATGCTTCCCCTTTGTCCGAATAACTACCCCACAACTCTGGCAAATAAGAAGTTTCAAGGTAACGCTCCAATAGAATCTAAGAATTACTTACCCGGCTTTGGCGTTTCCCGCACAGCCCAGCGGCTGATTAAAAACACGGTTCGGAACAAAAGCCGTTCAACTAGCTTGAGAAACTCTGGGTTGTTAGTAAGTGTCGAACTGCCGAACGGACAAGCGATCTGGCTACTCAAGCTGCATACTAACCTCAGCAAATCCACTTGTCAAGCGGATCTATTACTAATCATCGCTCTTTTTAGGCAGTTTGTCTCGAAAAGATTAGGCAGATAAATCGGACATTCTCACGAAAACGAACCTCGAATTCGTTTTTCATTTATAAGAGTAGAACTAACAGCTTTCTACTGTTTACTGGGGTCCAGACAGTCATCAACAGTGCGAGTCGCGGCAAATAAATACCTCACCCAAAATTGAATTGAAGACATCCGCTAATCAAGGCATTAAACTAGGGACAGGCAGGAATTTGCCTGGGAGTTCATCCTGACTACCTGCGCGTTTGCTTAAACAAACGAGATTGACGGAGAGCGAGCGCAGAGTTACCAGCGATTGCGGGTACAAGTAAATAAGGTGTATCCGAATGTCAGATCACGGGGGCGACTGACACTCGGTGTAAGGATCTGGAGAAGGCAACCAAATGGCACGGGACGAAGACAGTAACGGCAATGGCAATGGCAACGGAAATGGAAAGTCTGGAAGACAAGACTCGCCGCTCTCCGCTCGCAGAGCCCGTCTACGCTCATTAGCGAAACAGGCGCTGCCGCCGGATCCTTACTCAAAAAAGCAGGATGCGGAAGGCGAAGATCCAGCCGCGGGATTTGAATTTGCCGATCAGCAAGGAGCCGCGAGCGGAGCCGTCTCGCAGCCACAGCAGCCTACTCAACAGAATCCCGAACCCTGGCTCGATGAGGCCATGAAAGCAATCACCCAGGCTCCCACACAGGAAGGCGCGGTTCAGCAGCAACCACCTGCGATGCCAGTCGGTCACGATCCGAACATGCTCGGGATGCAGTCTCAGATAGGCGACGCGGGCTTTGCAGCAAGCGGCACCTACGGGCAATTTCCGCAAGAAAACCCATTTCCACCCGACCACTTCAACCAGGGTCAAGCGCAGTTTCCATCACCGCAACAACAGTTTCCGCAGGAACAGCCTCCGTTTCCGCAAGATCCGGCTCAGCACTTCGGACAACAACCTGACATGAGCCAGTATGCGGTTTCAACGGCTCAAACAGCCCCTGTGACTCCTCCACCCAACCCCGCGGCGGCAGATATCTTCGGCGAACAGGATGGAGAATCCTTCGAAAGTTTTATGCAGGGTCCTCCCGAGGCTCCTACAGCCTTCATGGGGATGTCGCAGGAGCCGGCCGGTTATGGTCAGATGCCTGCCACGCCGGTGATGCCGACAGAGCCATCGACAGGGTTGGCTCAGGAACAGCCTGTTGAACCACTTCCACAGTCGACATCGCAATCGATTGAGGTTTCCTACCTGCCCAACTCAAGCGACAAAGATTTCGCGTCAAGTTTGGATCTGGACTATGGAGATCTCGATGATTCCAAGGTTTCAGGCGAAACTGACTCCGTGACGTCTGAGACAGCCGGAGATGCACCTCCTTCCGAATCCGGTGGAGACTCCGATGCGGAACTGGAAAGCCGACCGTGGGAAGTGAATAAGCCAGGTCCCGGAAAGATTGAGGATGCCTGGTCCGCGGAAGATGATGGCACAAAAACAGTTGCACGCAATTTGGTGACGGAACCGCCCCGTGAACCTATACCTGCCAGAGAGGAAGAAGCGCCCAAGGAGCCGGCACCAGCCCCGAAGAAAAAGAGCCGGCGCAAATCTGATCCGGACGAGGTCTCGGAAAAAGCACCAGAGTTAAAGGCTTCTGATGAAGCGGACGAGCTGGGCTCGGAGAATTCGGAGAGTTCGGAGTCCGGCGAAGTAGAATTACAAAAAACTGAACGAAGACCAGCTCACTCAAAGAAGGTCGAAGAAGAAGAGAAGCCCGAACAGCAAGAAAGAGCAGAGAAGAAATTGCAAGACCCATCGCCTTCGACTGCGGACTCGCCATCAGGGTCTGTAGTTCCTGTTGAACTCCTCACGAAGTCACAAGCAGAAGCGCTGGAGTTGCTAACCTCAATCGACCAGGCGCTCGGTATCTGCGCAATGAATTTATCCTCGCTGCAGAGCGCGTCGATAGAACAGACCGACGTCATTAAGAACCTTCGCGAGACTCTTCAGAATCAAACATTTTTTGAACTGGGATTGAACCTTAACACCTTGATGGAATCCATGTCAGCCGCTCTCGAGCCGATGAAGGCAGTGGGCGAATTGGTTCCAGCCATCGATCAGCTGGTATCGACAATGGTGGCACAGGAGGAGGTCAAAAAGGAAACGCGTCTCAGCCCTGACAAGCTGGTCATGAGCCTTGCCGACCAACTCGGAAACGGTCAAATCGATCCATGGACGTTTAAATGTGCATACATGGCGGTCTATCCGGACGAGCATCCTGCCGATTTGCTTCATCGTCTCGTCGACCTGCTAGGCACCCAGAGACTATCGGGCGACATGTTCCGCGCCGCCTATGACGCGGTTCAAGCAGCTGAACCACCGCGTCGCGTAATGAATGGCGACAAGGAAGTAATTGAAGTCGTCAAGGAAGTAATCAAGGAAGTAGAAGTCGTTAAGGTTGTTCCGGACGAAGAGGTTCTTCGACAGCTTGAAGACTTGCGGCGAGCCAATGATGACCTCAAAGCTCTCGTCGACGCTAAGGATTCCGATGTCGGGACCAAGTTCGAGGAGCGCGAGCGTGAGATGTCTCAGCGCCTCGAAGAGAAAGAGCAAGAGCTGAACAAACGCCTCGGCGAGCGCGAAGCGGAGTTCGCAGAACTGCTCGCTTCCAAAGAGCACGAAATTCAAGAAACACAAGAGATGCTGCATTCGCGGTTCGAAGAATTCAATTCGCGATATGAGGAAATGGTCGAGACCGTCAACCAGAGAGACGAAGAGCTCAAGGTCAAAGACGATGACCTGATGCGTAAGGAATCTGAGATCACGCAACTCAAAGCTCAACTCGATGAGCTCAAGGACTCTTTCAAAGAAACCGTAGACAATTTACAAAAGCAACTGACTACCACCCAGAAAGCCGCTCAAGAAGCCAGCATGCAAGCACAAGCGGTGGCAAAACCGGAAGAGCCCCAAAAGCCGGCTTCAAACTTCTTCGACACCGAAGCCAACAAGCCCGCACCAACAGGCAATTTCCTGGACAGCCCCCAGGCTCAACGACCGCTGTTCCAAAATCAGATGGATACGTTCAACAGCATGTCAAAGGCTCCGCCCAGCCAACCAGGTGGACCACCCACGCCTGGCGGACCGCCTAGCGAACCCAAACCGTTCGGCGGAGGCGCTCCGCCTACCGCTCCAATGCCGGAACCATCGAACCAGGCAGTACCAAAACCTCCGCAGCCATCGCCCGGCATGAGCTCACTGACAGGCACGGGCAGCTACGGAAGTGGCGTGCGCGCACAGGTTTTCGAAGTCATAGTACGCCAGGCGCTTGCGGGCGCGCCGTGGCGCGAAATCTGCGCCGGTCCAATGAGCGTCAACAACATATCGCCGGACGAAGTTGAATCCGAAGTCAAACGTCGCGAGCAACTGCTCAAGAAATAAGAAATACTAGCGTTGCTGGCTTTCCATCAGGCGTTCGTACTGATGCCAGAGGCGCACGACCGGTTCCAAATTACTCATATAGTGCGCGTTGACCTGAGACGGCAGACTCTGGAAAGTGGCTAGAATAGTGAAGATTACGAGCCCCAGATTGACCAACGTGCAAAGCACTATGACCGTGCGCGTGAAGCGAAATTGATCGTCCACCTTTTTGCTGAGTTGGGCGAACTGTTCGTCCCAGGTCTTATCCTTGCTGTCCATTTTTGAAAGACGCTCCCGCACAATTCCGTCGGTCTGTAGTTTGGCTTCCAACGAATCACGACAATTATGCCACGGCTAGTCAAACGTTATGCGCAACACGACAAATCGCCCGTCAGCACTTATATAAACAGGCTCGACGGACTCTTTACAGGTTTTGTCGAGAGAGGACGCGAGCGAATAAGCTTGCCCTTCCTCCGCATAACCTGGTTGTGGAGTGACGATTAAGAAACGAACCTTATAGCGCCTCAAGGTTTCTACCAGTTCTTCGACCGTCCCTAACATGAGTTCGGACTGACCGTAATATGCAGCGCCAATATTCAGGTCGTACGGTCTGATGCACTTGCGTCCCGTATATAAATACGTGAGACCATCATAAGTACAAGCGAGCGTATCATCATCAGCCGTATTATGTTTTATCCAATCAAACAATTTTTCGAATCCGCTCCAGTCCGCTCCATTTCGAGGCACCGACATTAGTGGCATCTGATTAGCGTGATTATTTCTGACCACGGCAGTAAGAAAAACAGCATTTGTTGCGACCATTGCCACCGCGAGTAATACTACGACTAACGACCGCAACTTTACTCGCGCCAGCATAGTTGAAACTGCTCCAAGGAATCCAGCGGAAAGAAAGGGCATCAGCGGAATTAAAAAGCGAAATGGAGGCCAGGGCCAGAGGATTACGACTATGGCGTAACCGGCGACCAGAGTAGCAAGCGGTTTCATTTGCCGCACACCGGCAACTACTACCACCCAGGCGAGCAAACCTCCGAGAACGTAAAGAATGAGGTTGTATGGAGTCGGATTTACAGTTTGAGAAACGCCGCAAAACAAAGCCTTTGTAGTTACGGCTAACATTTCCTGCAAATTTTTGCACACGACAGCAAACTCGTGAGATATAGCCAGACGCAGAGCCCACTCAATATAGTTATCCTGATAAGACTGAATTCGATCAGACGCACCGCCGGTTCTCGAGCCAATTCCGAGCAGCATATGGGAAACTGAAGCAAGCGCAGTCAAACTGCATGAGGAAATTAGAATCGGGTTTAGTAAACGTCGCCGCCAGAGAACCAGTAATGCCGCTATCGGTGCGACCCAGCCAATCAAGCGAATCGAAGCGGGTGCCGCCACTGCTACGCCCACGAGAACCTGTACAATCGGTGACGGGCATCTATTTGCACAATAGCTATCGATTGCCCACAGGCAAACTATTAGACTCAACGCAAACGGCATCTCAGACAACACCTGACCACCGAAGAATGCAAAGCCCGGAATACTAATACAAATTGCAGCAGCCGAGGCTGCCACCACCCGTGATGCGTATGAGAATCGTACCAAGTACAGATATGAAAGCGGGAGAAACAGCGAGGCACTGAACACGCTTACAAGTTGGAGCGCAAAAAGATTTTGTGGAAATTGTGGCAGAGCGGTCCAGACCGTTGCCAGAATCAATGGATACAAAATCGGGTATTTCATTTGAGCAGGCTCGCCTGGAAAACTCACGATTCTGTATCCATGTCCTTCGGCGAGTGATTTAGAGATAGTTATGTAGACGGCATCATCATGGAAGGTGCCGGCCACTTCAGGGATACAGAACGCAAACGATACACCGAACATCGAAAGAAAAAGAAGAGCCGCCACAACGAAATCGAGTTTGTTTAAACTCTGCGCGGTCGCAGCATGCTCATCGTTGAACACAAACATTCAGGTGCGCCTTACTCATCAAGCTGCATCGTGCGACTGGTCTAGAACCGGCATCGTCAGGGGATCTTTCCCACATCTCCTCCTGCTGGAGATTTCGCCTGCAATGTGTTTAAAAGAACGCCAGTTGAGTGGAAATTCCAGGTACACATGCGCGACACTCAAGAAGAGCAAAACGTTCAAACCCATCTTGAAGTCGTACGCATAAGTCGCCATCGCCAGGACGTACAGCACACCTACGGTTGCGATGCCACGCTTTGACAACTTATGCCACTGAATGACTTTCGTTTTGGAAAACCAATTCAGATAATGGTATGTGTATGCAAAGGCGACAAGCCTCATTGCAGCAACAAAGTTATCGTAATTAGCATTCCAGCCAAGCAAATTGCTCAGGCGTCTTTCGATGTAACCGAAAGCCTGAGCGCTTTGCGCGAAGTATGGTGCAAATTTGTACCCATTGGCAGTTTGCGGAACAAACAAAAAACTCAGCGTACAAAGAGTGAGCACCGCGACCGATACATAACCGGAAAGCTTGCGTTCTTTCAAGCTCCCCAGCAGCATGAACAGCCAAGTGAAGAGAAGAACGTGAATCAACGTAGTCAGATACAAGCCGAATAAAAATTCAGTAAAAGTCATCAAGGTGATAACCGGTGATAGAACGATGACCGCAGCGATTCCAGCAGCGCGCTTTACCTTGTCTGGTGTTATGACCATAACTAACGCAGAACCGAACGCGATGAAACTTACAATCGCGAAACCGTAAACCACATGCATCAAACTCACAGCTGTAGCCGCGATTGCAAGAATCCAAAACCACCATGTTGACTTCGAGGACTCAACAAAATAGCCCTTTCGATTCAGCCACGGAATCTCAGTCAAATAGTGAAGAGGTCCCAGAATGGCGTACGTCACTATGAATAGCTCGAAAGGAATTAAATACGCAAGCACGTATGAGATCAGGATTAGGATCGTGTTCAAGGCGTTAAGTGACAAAATAATCGGCCCGAATTTGTTAATCCGGGTTCATCATAACAACTTAAACAGAAGTTGCAACTTTTTTCCGTCTCGTGACAAATTCAGCGATTTGCCGATTTTACCCGGCTAAATTACCTGAACCCGAGCACTTAAATGCTCTAAGGCTCGCCGTAAGTCATCCTCGTCTCGAGGCAAAATCGTCCGAAAGTCTATGTGAACCTTGTCGTCCTGAACGGTAGTGATAATAGGCGTTTCGAAGTTTCGCAAGAATGAAGAGAGCTTCGCCGACGAAGTCTTTTCGGCGGAAATTTCCAGAGCAAAACTTGGTAGAACCTTTCCAGGCAGACTGCCTCCGCCCAGCGTTGACTGGGATTCGACAATCGAAAATTTAATCGAGGATGCTTGCACCGCATTTTCAACTTTAGTTAAAAACCGCTCGAGACGTCCGCGAATATCATCCGCCGGTTGAGAAGCAAGATTAATGACCGGGAGAGACTGGGTAGGGCTCGGAGAGAGATACTGCGTAAGCACAATTTCAATCAGAGAGATTATTAGTTTGTCCGCACGCAAAGCGCGATACATCGGATCTTTTCGCATGGCGGATACATATTCGCGTTTTCCAGCCACGATGCCGGCTTGCGGTCCGCCGAGCAGCTTGTCGCCAGAAAAGAGAACTACGCTCACACCACTTTCGATAACTTTATCGACAGTGGGCTCGTAGGCCAGCCCCAGTTTTGAAATGTCGAAAAGTGCTCCACTTCCGAGATCTTCAACAAGTGGAATTTTTCGAGCTTCGGAGATTTTCACGAGATCATGCAGTTTAGCTTCTTCAGTGAATCCAGTGATCTCAAAATTGGATCGATGGCAACGCATCATCATGCCCGTATTCTCAGTAATCGCGTTGGAAAAATCGCTAGCCCGAGTTCTATTAGTCGTGCCGACTTCCTTGAGGGTGCCACCAGCGGCGGTGATTACGTCAGGAAGTCGAAAACTTCCACCAATCTCGATAAGCTCGCCTCGCGAGACTATTACTTCCTTTCCACGAGCCAGAGCGGAAACGGCCAGCATTACGGCCGACGCATTATTGTTCACAACGATCGCGCTTTCACTGCCGGTTAAAAGCCCGAGCAGTCGGCTGACCATTGCGGTTCGCTCACCGCGTTTTCCAGTTTCCACATCGATTTCTAAACTGGTGTAACCCTGCCCAATCTCTGTTAGCTTGTTTAAGGTGGCAAGAGGAAGCGGAGCCCGGCCGAGGTTGGTGTTCAGAATCACACCGGTTCCATTGATTACCCTTCTCACTCCACCGCGCAACAACGAGCGCGCAGTCTCAGCCACACGACTTGCCACCTCGACAGGCTCAAGTAAAGTCGGGTCGGACGGAGCCCCACTGGATTTCTTGCCATTGCTCGACTTTCCGGCTGCCGCAGAAACATCACCTTCGAATTTTTTTCGAAGCCTGGCCAGATCTTCGCGAACTAAATCAGCCAGAACATCGCGACGAAAAGAATTCGACAGTTCAGCCAAAATGGGCTCACGCAGAACTCTGTCGACCTGGGGAAATTTGATTGGGTTTAAATCTGTTTCGCTCAAAATAAAATACCTGTCTCAAAATCTTTCCCAAATTTGCGGAGCAAACCCCCACTCAAAAACCGTGTGACTGATATCAAAGCTCCAGTGTGCAATAAAGCGAATCGTCTGAAAAATCTCAGACCTCAGGCACATTCAAGAATTTACGACAAATTGCCCGCAAGGGGGTTGTCAGAAGGACGATTTGAAGGAACAATTAGAGTATGTAGTAAGCAACTGGAGTTTCCATCAGGATTTCGGCGATTACTTTCCGGTTTATCAAATACCGTCGCCGGCTCAACCAACTCCACTCACTCCAACAAAGAGGGTTTCAGAAAAGTGGGCAAGAGTTTACGTCACCAAACGCTCTACCAGGACAAAGACTGGCTTTACCAGAAGTATGTCAAAGAAAAGCTCAGCACTGTTCAAATAGCGAAGATTTATCGAGAAGCTGAGAACAAATGGTGTGATCCCAACACCATATCTCGCTGGCTGAAGAAACACGGCATTAACATGAGGTCACTGGCGGAAGCGCAACAGAATCGCCATATCGTACCTCCGCCCCCGCAGAATACTCGTAAGGCACGCTCACAGTAACCGAGCCTGAACGGAGCAGCAAAGCTATAGCGAGCGGTTTCCAAACCGTTCAGAACGCAAGGTCTCGGCCTTGCGTTTTCTGCAAACTGGCGAATCGATTACAAACCTAACCTATAAGACCGCCACTGTTTAAGACGCCGCCGCCCATCATCATTATGGTTAGCAACCACAGAATGACCTCTCGGCCACCGAATAAGTAGAAGGTGCAGTAGGAGAACATCGACACTGCCGGCAGCCAAAATTTTGGAGCCTCATCTCTGACGGCATGGGCAGCCAGACATCCGGAGATGACCAGAGGAATTCCAAAGAAGCATGCGTCGATTAACATGATGATTAGTTGATAGTGACCAGAGACGCGGGAGCGCATACAGCTGCTTGATTAAGAGGAAACCATGCTTTACTCTCTGTGTCCATGGTAGTTTGCCCACAGCATGGGCATTTGGGGTGTTGCAATGACTAAGGGGCGTCCGGGTAAAGGACAGCGTGCGCCTGGCGGATATGACAGCCGCAAAAACGGCCGCGAGCACGACGGCGGTGCGGAGCGTCGCGAGAGAAAAGACTTCGGCAGAAATAGTTCAGACGCCGGTTCCAGCAGAGAGCGGGGCGGGAGTTTCAAACGAGAGCGCGGAAGCGAGAGTTTCAATCGCGGCGAGCGCGACAGGGATAATTTTGACCGAGAGCGCGGAGGAGCGAATCACCATCGGGACAACGATGAAAGTGGTCAGCGAGATTTATTGGTGTTTGGAAAAAATACGATAGTCTCCTACCTTGAACGAATGGATGAGGAAGAAGAGCCTAACGAACAGGCTCAAGAGATCAATAAAATTTTTCTGGCAGAAGGCGGCGTCCTCGATGAGCGAGTTCGAAAAATAAAACACCTGGCCGGAAAACTTGGAATCCCCGTCGTCAACTGCCACTCCGCCAAGCTCGACAACATGGTTCCACACGACAGCCGGCATCAGGGAGTGGTCGCTCAGATCAGCCCCATCAAACTGCTTGATTTTGCAGAATGGCTTGAACGGCTGCTTTCAGACAAGGAAAACCTTGAGAGTTCCGGTAGAAACCTGGACGGTTATCTGATCGTTGCGCTCGATGGCATCGAAGATCCTCGCAATGTAGGCGCTATCATCCGCTCGGCAGAGTCGCAGGGCGTGAAAGCAATCTTGATACCTGAGCGGCGCGCGGCACAGGTAACGGATACCGTAGCAAAAACAAGTGCTGGTGCGATTGCGCACATTCCAATAGTGCGTATCGTCAATACCGTCCGCGCCCTTGAAGAATTGAAAGAACATGGCTTCTGGGTTATGGGCCTCGCGGCGGATGCTCCCCAACCTCTATATAGGATGGACCTCAAAAGACCGCTTGTCATCGTGGTCGGCAGCGAGGGAAAAGGTTTACGACCGCTAGTCGTTTCAACCTGCGACTTGATGGGCTCGATTCCCCTGCCGGGCAAAACGGAATCACTAAATGCTTCGGTCGCTTTGGGAATAGCCGTATATGAGGCAGTAAGACAAAACACATCCAATATTTAGCAACGTGAACAGGCAAGGGTTTCCAGTAGCCTCGAAAATTGACACGTGGGATGAAACATCTGTAGAATGCCTGTTTACGTCGTAATTGCCGGGCCGGTGTAGCTCAACGGCAGAGCAACGGTTTTGTAAACCGTAGGTTGCGGGTTCGAATCCCATCACCGGCTCTTAGGGGCAGATGTCCGAGTGGCTAAAGGAGACGGGCTGTAAACTCGTTGGCGTAAGCCTACGCTGGTTCGAATCCAGCTCTGCCCATATTTCGACACCTGCTGTCTTTCACTCAGACAGCAGGTTTAGTTACGCTTCTCGCTTGACAATTCACTTATCAAGCGAGAAACGTACCAAATAGTTAAATTAACTTGTGCCGAATCAAACTATTGGAGAAAAATCGCGAAATAATGATAGGCGCTTCGCCCACGTAGCTTAGCGGTAGAGCACCCCCTTGGTAAGGGGGAGGTCACCAGTTCAATCCTGGTCGTGGGCTCCATTTTAAACGAGATGTCGCTGAGAAACCTGGTTCGGCGAGTTCGAAGTCAAAGTTCCAGGTATCGGTTCAAAGTTAAGTTCAGTTAGGTCAGACGTTTAGTTAAGGAGATAGCAGGGATGGCCCGCGCAAAATACGAAAGAAACAAGCCAAACGTCAACGTGGGAACCATCGGGCACGTTGACCACGGTAAAACAACCCTCACAGCAGCGATCACCAAGATTCTCGCTGAGAAGGGTCAAGCAAAATATAAGAAGTACGACGAAATCGATGCTGCTCCAGAAGAGAAAGCTCGTGGTATCACTATCAATACCGCTCACGTCGAATACGAAACCGAAAACCGTCACTACAGTCACGTAGACTGCCCAGGACACGCCGACTACATCAAAAACATGATCACCGGCGCTGCTCAAATGGACGGAGCTATCCTCGTTGTCTCTGCCAACGACGGACCGATGCCTCAGACCCGTGAGCACATCCTGCTCGCCCGTCAGGTAGGCGTACCGCACATCGTCGTGTTCCTCAACAAATGCGACATGGTTGACGATCCGGAACTTCTCGACCTCGTCGAAATCGAAGCTCGCGAATTGCTCAGCAAGTACGAATTCCCTGGTGACGATATTCCGATCATCCGCGGTTCCGGCTTGAAAGCACTCGAAGGCGACAAAGAATACGAAGCAGCAATCCACGAGCTCATGAAGCAAGTAGATGCTTACATCCCGACACCTGAGCGTGACATCGACAAACCGTTCTTGCTGGCTGTTGAAGACGTGTTCTCCATCACCGGTCGCGGTACCGTAGCTACGGGCCGTATCGAGCGTGGACAAGTCAAAGTTGGCGAAGAAGTCGAAATCGTTGGTCTCGGCGATACCCGTAAGACGACCGTAACCGGCGTTGAAATGTATCAAAAGACCCTCGACAGCGGTATCGCAGGCGACAACGTCGGCGTACTTCTCCGTGGTATCGACAAAACCATGATCGAGCGTGGTCAAGTTATCGCTAAACCAGGTTCCATCAAGGCTCACACCAAGTTCGACGCTGAAGTATACGTACTCAGCAAAGAAGAAGGTGGTCGTCACACCCCGTTCTTCCCGGGCTACAGACCTCAGTTCTACATCAGAACAACTGACGTGACCGGTTCAATCACCCTGCCGGCAGGCGTTGAAATGGTTATGCCTGGCGACAACGTCAACATGGTTGTTGAACTGATTCAACCGGTTGCTGTTGAGCAAGGGATGAGATTCGCAATCCGCGAAGGCGGCAGAACCGTCGGCGCCGGTGTTGTAGCTAAAATCATCGAGTAATTGAAGGCTCGCAAGAGCCATCATTCGAAAAAAACAACTAAGGCTGCCGTTCTCCTGAGACCGGCAGCCTTAAACTTTGAAGGCAACTGAGATATCAGCACCGTATGCAGTGACAACGCGGCGCCATCATATACGGTGCAAGGGCTGTCCACTTTCGCGAGGGTATATTTGTGAAACTTATAAACGAGCTTCGAAATCAAGGCGTTTTAGCAGCTGTCGCCGTGGCTACCGACGTGGTCGTACAACCTTCAAGTGAACGCCTGAGAGCTGAGATTGAACAGTTAATCGAAGAGCGAAAATTGAATGAGTTTCCCACACCGGAGATCAAAGATGCGGTTCGCAACTTGTTAAAAGCCGGTGGTTTCAAACCTAGCGGACGCAACAAACCAGCAAGCGAGTATCTCGCTCAAGCAGCCCGAGAGGGTCGCTTCCCGTTTATAAACAACCTCGTGGACATCAACAATTTGATATCCCTTCGAACAGGACTGCCAATCAGCTTGCTCGATAAAGAAGCGATCGGAGAAAGCCTGCGCCTTCGATTCGGGCGCGAGGCAGAGCGTTATGTGTTCAATTCCGGTGGTCAAGAGATTGAGCTAAAGGGGCTGATTTGCGCCTGCAACGGGGATAAGGACGAACCATTAGGCAATGCCGTGAAGGACTCAATGACGGGCAAAATCAAAGAGCATACGAAAGACGTAGCAGCGATTATCTATGCCCCGAGCGGTGGTGAGTTGGCACGAGTCGCCAGGGACCAGATACAGGTATTCGCAGACCTGCTCAGAGAAGAAGGCAAAGCAACCTCCGTAGAAACGTTCGACGCCTGACGAGCGAAGTAACGTTTGTAACTTTCGCGCGAGAAACTGTCCCAACTCTGGCGCCTGAAATAAGTGCAGCTCAGCAGTTAATATCGCTTTTCGACGCAATAATTCATGAATCTGGCAAGCTTGAATGTGGTATTTTTCTAAGCTTGCAAAAGGCTTACGATCACAAGAGATTCCTGGAAGTATCGCTCTCATCGAGCCCCGAGCAATAAAACAAACAGGACCTGGCACAGGCGTCCTGGCGTAATCCATGTGCGTAATTGCAGGAGAAATTCATGAGTAAGAAAATCGTCCGAGATCGAGGTTCGTTCTCAAAAAACTGGGCTGCCGTAATTGCCGGCTCGCTGATGGTAGCGAGCACGCAGCAATCGCATGCAGCGAATGAGAACTCGTTCCGCGCCTTCAGGGACAATAACCCGAATCTCGACCGAGCAACTCAGCGTCAAATGTTCCGCGAGCAACGCGGCATAGAACGCACTCAGAACCTGGGTATACAAACACCCGCGTTGAACGTTCCAACCAACGCGCTTCCGAGCGTCGACAGCAGTTCCAGAGCTGTTCGCCAACTCGAAAGAAGACTGGAAAACAACGGCACTCGCAATCAAACGTTCCAGGCCCTCGATGGTCAGCTCGTGCGCGTCAACAAAGGCATCGACCTAGACCTCACCTCGACAACGAGAAACATTACGCTCGGCAGCAATCTCTTCAACAACGCTACCGAACTAACCATCAAAGTCGGCGGAAATGAGAAAACGGTTTCCGCAGGCGATCAAGTTTCCGCAGCAGAATACGTTGCAGTTAAACAGCTGTTATCCGGCGGCGGACAGAAAGTCCAGCTCGATGCACAAGGTCGCGCAACAGGCGGCGATGTCGACCTCAGCGTTCTCACGAACGGCAACGACACCATGCGCGCCTCCGATCTGGTCGTCCCAGTTAATGTCACCGCCATTGGTGACTTCGGCAGAGGCAGCGACTTCAGATTGCTCGGCGATTTGAATAACAGCGGTACCGTCCACGCTCTCACGACAGGCGTTCGCAAAAACAGCGGCGGCGCGCTCAGAGCCGACGACATCATCAACAACTCAGGCGCATTGATTCAATCGGATGTATCCAATTTGCTCGTCGATGCATCGGGTAATTTCGTCAATGCAGGAACGATTTCCGCAAACGGAAACATCACACTTCAAGCTGGTGGTTCACTCACAAACTCCGGCAGCGTGAGCGCATCCGGCGATGTCGGCATCAATTCGAACAACGTTACGAACACTGGCACCATCGCTTCGACAACAGGTGACGTCAACTTTAATGGCGCAGACACAGCGGCATTGCTGATCAACAACGCAGGTGGGACGGTCAGCGCAGAACGAGGCGCCATCAACTTCCGCAGCGAAGCCTACACCGGCGCGTTCGACAACAACATCAACGGCGGTGACTTCGTCAGCAAAACATTCAACACTCACTCAGGCCTGGGAACAAGTTATGTCAACGTGAACCAGCTAACTGGAACCGTTAACCAAACTGGCGCTGCAGCTCACGTTCAAGCAGCAACCGAAAATCTGGAAATCGGCACGGTCTGCTTGACCGGAGACCCAACGTATCGCAACACCATGGGCAGTATCACTGTCGCCGGCGATATCACCGTCGCAGAAGCCCTGACAATAATCGCAGAGGGTGACATCCTTGTTAATGACGGTGTCCACCTGGATGCCGGCACCACCAACTCCGGATTCGACGTGACACTGATCGCTGGCGCTGATATCACTGGTGTCAGCGGCGGCGCCAATATTCCAACAATTCCTCCTGGTATAAGCGGTTCCGTAACCATCAACGGCAACGCTTCGACGACGGGCGGCAGCGTCCTCTTCGGAGCGAACACAGTTATCAACACCCGTGGCACCAGCCAGGGGACTCCAGCTAATGGCGGAAACGTAAACATCTTCGCATTCGAGGGAGCTTCGGCAGGGTCCGGAAGCGTCGACATGGGCGGCACCACTGTCCGAACAGCAGGTCGCGTCTCGGGAACCAACGGAAACGTCACCATCGTAGCTGGCGCATCCACCGGTAACTCAATAGTCATTGGACAACTGATTACTGATCAAGGCGGTGCCGGCACCGGTTCCAACATCTCAATCAGCAGTGCGCAGCCCATCTCAAGTGGTGGTCAAATTACTTGGAACGCGAACGGTCAGCGCACTACCGCTGCAGAACTCATAGCCTCCGCGGATACGAGAAACGGTAACGTGATTTTCGCAGGCGGTCAGGTCGTGGCTAACGACACCATCACCGTGCAAACGGGTGGAAATATCACCCTGACAAACACAACCGACATAGCGACGAACACCGGCTCCGGTTTCGTTTACCTCGCCTCCGGCGGTACTCTAACCGGCGATGCAAACTCGCAGGTCGCAGGCGAGAACATCTATCTCTTTGCCAATGGCAACATCGGCGCCTCCGGTACACCATTCGTGGTTCAAGCTAACAACTTGAACGTCGAGTCCACCACAGGAAGTGCGTACATACATAATGAATTAGGCGGCGTCATTCTCACAAACGGCAACCAACAGGTCGCCGGAGACTTCGTCCTAAGCTCAATCGGCAACATTGCCGTGCGTTCCAACATCATCGCTACGAACGTCAGCTTGTCCGCCGGAAATAATTTGACATTCAATGCGCAAGGTCACATCAACGCTAGCGGCACAGTCGACCTTTCTGCTGTAAATTCGATTACAGCAAATGCCAACTCGACAGTAAGCGGAACTGAGCTGACGATCAACTTCTCGACTGGCACCCTGGATCTCAAAACGAACGTCGACGGTCTCACGGTGACGGCCGGTGATTTCGTCAGTGTCCATAACGCGAAATCGTTGACCATTCATGATGTAACTTTGCTCAATAACTTCAGCGCCGATACGACAGCTGCAGGAGATCTCACTCTCGATGGCGACATCAACGTCACTCAAGTATCGCTCGCAAACGCGAACGGCAACATAGTTCTGGACGGTGATATCAGCGCGGCCCAGGTCGCTCTAAGTGCACTGGGCGGTCCTGGTGCCATCGACCGCGTCAGCGGTTCGATCTCGGCAGGCGGCTTGAGCATTCTGGCGGGCGACGGCGGCGTCGGTATGACAGGAGCGCTCGATATCAGCGCAGCCAACACGATTAACGTAAACTCTACGACCACTGGAGCTGACGTCAATCTCGTATATAGCGGAACCGGCATCACTAACCTGATCGGTGCGAATGATATTTTCGGTGACTTCAGTCTCGAAGCAAAGCAAGCATCGACACTTGGTTTCGGCGTGGGCTCCAGCCTCAGCGCCACAGGTTCCATCTACATCAATACCGGTAACATCAACCTCAATGGCGCTCTGGTTTCCGGAAACGCCGGCATCACCTTTATCGGAGACACCGACCTCGTTGTTGATGGCACCGTCGGCGGTAGCAGTTTGAGTTCCAACGCCGGTAACTCGATCTCCTTTATCTCGGCGAACGGCAACCTAACCACCAATGGACTGCTCAACTTTACCGGCGGTAACGCTGTGATGACGTTGCAGAATAACAACGGTGTAAACTCGTTCACAAACAACGGTACGCTCAACGGCGATACGATGAACGACCTGATCATCACAGCGAAAGTCTACAACGCGAATGGCACGGTCCAAAATTTCGCGAACACGATCATCATAGAAGGAAACACAATCGCCAACTCCAACGGCGACGTGGTTCTTCCCAGCAACTTGATCTTCAATGGTCAGGACCTTGCAATCATCGCGTCGGGCAATATTACAGGAACGCTGACTGAAATCAACCTCGGCTCCGGCACCGGAGCTGGTGGCAACCTCACTATCCTCGCGGGCGTCGCATTCACACCAGCAACGATTGGACAGATTCAATCAGCCGATCCATTCACGATCACGACAGCTAGTTCATCCGGCGGCAAAATCGATCTGGGAAGTGCCAACATCATCACCAGCAGTACCGTCGGTAATGGCGGTAATGTAGTGATGGCTGCTTTCGCAGGAGCGAATGCCAGTTTATCAACGATTACCGTCGGCGGAATTGATACACAGGCAGCGACTGGGTTCACCAGTGGTTCCGTAACAATTATCGCTCCTGGCAATATCAGTACTGCAGCTATCAATACGGGCTCAACGAGCAAAAACGGCGTAATAACCGTGAATGCCGCTAGACCCGGATTGAACGGAAATATCGTCGTGACCAATGGCTCTGCGACCGGCTTAAACAACCTGTTTGCAGAAGCGTTTGCTGCCGGCGGCATTGACGTCGGTCCAATGAGCGCTTTAACCGCCAACTTGAGTTCGACCACAGGCAACATCGCGACTACCGGTACGAGTGGAAACCTAACGAACTTGAATGTGACGACTACCTCGGGTAACTTCGACAGCTCAGGCTTTGTTTACACAGTCTCCAATGCCGTGTTTAACTCGAACTCCGGTAACTTTACAGTTACCGGACTGAACTATCAAAATCTGACTTCTAATGTTGACACCGGAACTGTGTCGGTCACGAACAACCAGATAACTCTGATTGTGCAAGGAGCGACGGGTTCGGCTCAGAACCTCATACTCGGCGGAGCAACCTCCGGCGTACGAATCGATGGTCCTATAGATCTCGGAACTGGTGATTTAACAGTCACAAGTCAGAGCATCGCGTCTAATGCTATCGAAGTAAACGGCACAATCAACGCGAACAACATCTCGATGAGTACCAGTATCGGAAGTGGCAGCATCGCCCTCAACGAAACGATAACTGGAGCCGGCACCATCACGCTGACTTCGGTCGGCACTATCGATCAGCTATCTGGCAAGACCATAAACGGCGGAGACCTGATCGTCAGTGAAGCGACGTCGACGATGGCGGGGCTCGCTCTGGCTGTCAGCTCTCTGCAATTGAACAGTGCAACGGACTTCGTTTTCACCCAAACCGGTAACCTGGAACTGCGTTCGCTCAACGCCAACTCAGTGACTGGCACCGTATTCGGTGGCAACGTCACAACCGGTGCCGCCATCACTGTTCCGACTCTGGATCTGGCGGTGGTGAATGGCGGTGTGACAATTTCCCACGCAATCACGGCGTCGACGCTGTTTAAGGTCTCAGCGGCAAATAACATCACCACGGCAGGCAGCGGTTTAATCACAACCGCGAAACTGGATCTGGTGAGCGATACCGGTAGCATCGGCACCAGCGGTTCTCTGCTGGCGATCAACAGCCCTGACCTCGACATCACGGCGACAACGGGCAATGTGTACATCAGCAATGCCAACGCCACGGCTACTGAATTGTTCACGCTCGAAACCACGGGTGTGGTCCAGATCGAGACGGTCGGTACACTGGAGAGCACTCGCCCGATAACAGGCTCGACTGTCACGTTGAAAGCGTCAGGATTCACCCTGATTGGCCCAGTCACAGCCACAGCCTTGATCGATATAAATCAAACTGCTGGCGACATAACACTCGCTGAGTTTTCCGGCGGCCTGACCGGCACGGCTCTGAGATTGAATGCCACCGCAGGTAAGGTCGGCTCGAGCGCAACCCCATTTGCTGCTGTAGCTGGTTTCAACACCATCTCGGCATTCGGCAATGCGGTCTATGTCACCAGCGCGAACACCACTGGTGTCACGCTCTCGGGTGGTCTGGCCAACGGTGCTGTCGGCGCCGGCGACTTCGAGTTCAGAACAACCGGACCGCTCACCGTTTCCGGCAACGTCGAATCGACGAATGGCGCAATCCTGTTGCAAAATACAGCCGGTCTGTTGCAGATCGGAGCAGGTATCACCATCCTCGGTGACACAGCGATCAATATCACCAACACCGGTAGCGTCGATGAAGTCGATAGAATCGCAATCGGTGCAAACGCAACGATTATGACCGACACAACGACCAAGACTGGTGGAGCTGGACAAATCAACATCGTTCAAGGCGTACCTGCGACCGGAAAGGTTCGCAAAAACATCAAGAACGTCGTTCAAAACCTCCAGGGTGGTGGCACGATTCTGTTCGGCGGATCGAAAGCATCGTATATCGCTCAAGCCCCGGATAACGTCTTCAACGCAATCGGCGCAAACATATACTTCAGCACCGACCAAAGTAAGAAAGACGGGGGCTTGACAATCGGCGGTGGTGTCACAATCACAGCTGACCCGCCGGTGCCGGCAGGTTCCGCGACCATCAGCTATGGTGTGAGAAACGCAGCTCCCACAACGTTGGAACTGAATGCGACCCAACCGGTTAACGCGGACACCGCAAACATCGCTAACGTTTCTCTCGTTAACGCAGTCAACGCACCAGCAGTGACCTTCAATCAAGCACAAAACAGCATCGCTAACAGCTTGCTCAACCTGGCCACGAACGATGCTAGATTGCCTGGACTGGTTAGCGATTCCAGCGACAACTCCTATATCGTTTCAACCCAACCGTCGACTTTCGAAGTTGATGCGCCGGTCTGCAGCGATATGAACATTGCCATCACCGGCGGTGCAGCAGGAATGGCTGGAACTAAGGGAATTGCAACGATGCCACACAGCGAGATCGTCACACTGAACAACGGAAACGCTCTGTTCGTTCCTTCCAAGGACACGACAGTCGTCACTCCGAAAGGCACTGTGAAGCTTGCTGCGAACTCGGTTGCGATGGTTATGGTCGATGAGAACCAGTTGTCGGTTTACGACATCAACGATCACCACAAACGCAGCGTCACGATTGAAGCAGGTGGACGATCCATCGCGCTCTCTCCCGGTCGCCACGTTTCGATCGCAAGTGTTCGCGCCGCTCAGTTCTCCGACGTCAACCCGCTGGAAGCAATGATGCACAGATCGGTTTCATCTCAAGAAATCGGCGACAAGACAGCCTTCACGAGCGAATTCTCAATGCCGGCAGCAGTTCAAGTAATGAAACCGCTGAAAGCCATCTTCGCTTCCGACAACGAGAACGCCAAGAAAGTTGCGCAACGCGTTTTGAAAACATCTGCGGTCATCATGCAAGTTTCCGGCAACACGGCTCCGTTCGAGCACCACGTTCGTCCACGCAGAGTGGCGTTCAACTAAAGATGAACTCTGAATGTTTCAATCGACTGCCAAACGCAGTTTATTGACACGCAGAAATTATCGAATTGAAACCGTCAGGCCTGGCGCCTGGCGGTTTTCGTTTAAAATCCAGCAGCCGAGCCTAAACTTCTTAACCGCACTCGATTCAACCTTTAGTAGAATGCGAAGTGAACGGGGAGCTCAGATGAGTAAAACCCAATCTTCCGCCGCCCTAATTGCGCCAAACCAGTCGGTAAAACGTCTGCTGATACCAGCTGGCCACGGAGGTCCAATTGATGTTGAAACCGAATCGCCAAAGTTTACTCATTGCAATGGCTATTTCTGCCGGAGTTGCGCAGCCGGCGTTTTGTGAGAACCAACCCGCTGCAGGTTCAAGCCAGAAACCGTCGACCTCGAGCCAGACGCAATCACCCGTGCCTCAGTCTAACCAGCCATCTGATAGTTCGAACGTGCCCGCGACGGTGCAGCAGCAGGCTGTCGGAACGGCTCCCACATTAGGAGAAGTCCTTGATCGGGAGGCGCAGCAACAGGGACAGAGCGCGCCTCTCGGTTATCCATCTAATCCCCCCGCCTACGCGCAAGGCGCTCCAGTTGTTCCACCAAACACTTCTGCGTATCCACAAACACCGCAGGGCTCGCCAGGCTACGCGCCCAATGCGTATCCGCAAAACAGTTATCCAGGAGGCGGAGTGAGAGCAGGCGTCGGAAATATTTTGAACGAAGTGCGCGGCATGGTTCAAAATATGGTGCAGGTAAATCCGGGCTCCGAGAACGTCAGAGTTCGCGTTCCCTTCGTAAACGTCGATGTAAATCACGGACAACCGAATGTGAAAGTAAATGCACCATTCGTGAAGGTCGATAAGACGCCGGATGCACCGGTCTCTGTCAACGCCCCATTCGTAAATGTCTCACCACCAAACCCCTGATTCTCGCGCGAGAAAAACTTACCGCGCCGGCAACCACACGCAGAACTTGGCGCCCTTTTCCTGCGGTTCCAACCATATTTTGCCGTTGTGTTGCGTCACGATCTTCTTACAAATCGCCAGACCCATCCCGGTTGATTCCGCATCGGGTCCGCCATCCAGTCGGTGAAATAGTTTAAAAACATCGTTTTTGTAAACGCTGTCGATGCCGATTCCATTGTCTTCTATTTCAAAAAGGTACCCGCCGTTTTCTTCCGATGAACTGATGCGTATGCGTGGTTTCTCCGCACTGCGATACTTGATAGCGTTGGAGACCAGTTCTTTAAACAGATAAACCAATTGCGATCGATTTGCCGGCAGAGAGGGAAGTTCGCCACGAATCACATCGCAGTTACCAGAGTCAGCGTGAAGTTCCGAAAGCGCATCGTCTAAAACGCGACCGATGAAAACGGTTTCGCGTTCAAAATTCGGTCTGGCTACTCGCGCGTAGACCCAGATGTCATCGACCATTCGGGCGACCAGAGCGCTCGATGATGTAATCTTGTCAATGAATTCGTTGGCATCAGCGCCAAGCCTGTCTTTATATCGAGCGCTCAAGAGATTGCAATAACGAGCGATTGTGTATATCGGTGCCTGTAACTCGTGCGAAACCACGTAAGCGAGTCGCTGCAACTCCTCGTTGGACTCATTTATCAAACGCAGGGTCTCTTCCCTCAGCTGCTCGGCTTGCTTACGCTCAGACAAATCTCTGGTAACTTTCGAGAATCCTATAAGTGTGCCATTCTCATTGCGAAGAGCAGTGATCACCACGTTAGCCCAGAATAGGGAACCATCTTTTCGGACCCGCCAGCCCTCCTCCTCGTAACGTCCGGTAGAAGCAGCGAGTTCCAGTTCCTGCTCAGGGTGCTTCGACTCAGCAGCATCTTGCTCGTAGAACGTGCGAAAGTGTTTTCCAATAATTTCGTCAGGAGCGTAACCCTTGATTTTCTCGGCGCCCTCGTTCCACGTCATGACGTGACCTTCGGCATCAAGCATGAAAATGGCATAGTCTTTTACGCTGCTGACAAGCAGTCGAAACATTTCATCGGAGATTTCTTTGTCGTCGCTTAGGCCGGATGCGGGCGCACCGGTCGACACCGCCCGCGGATCAAAGGTCATTGAGTCATCTGCCATCTAAGAGGTCTCAAGTTTAGCGTACACGAACAAACTTCATAGCACAACCGACACGTAGTCGTGTAATTCAGGCTTCGCGGCTTGCCGGAAAACTTCGATTTGCCGCTCTCAGTGAGGCAAACCCTAAAGAGATGGGACAAACACACGTTACGAATCGACACTCAAATTCGTACAGTAGTAGTGAAGAACCTGATGAAATCACAGCCTCGAGAAGAGCGTGATTTCACACACCCTCAGTTTTTATGCAGGTCGGACATATGAAAAAAATTCACTCTCTGCGGCTCAGCTCAGCCAAGATTCTATCAACCATTATCGGGCACACTTACTTAAAAACAAGTGTCGCCCTCGCCGTTCTGACGATCGCGTCATCGGCACCATCGGCCCATGCGCAAGACAAACCCTCAGCGCGTTTCAAGTTCGCACCTCAATACTATCCCCTGGAACAGGCAAGATATCCTCGAACGCATTACGGAACAGACGTACACTTTCCGGAACGTAATCTACAAACGCCCACCTCAGTGAAAGCCGGTAGTGTTCCCAACGTAAACTCTTTATTTGGTTTCAACCCGAGCTTCATGGTCCAATCGGCAAATACGAATGTCGCCTGGCAAAACCTAGCACTACCTGTGATACCAGTACAGCAACCGGTTTACACAGCGAATACTCAGTCGTTACCAGCACCTACAGCTCCGCGATCGAGTTTAATTCAAAGTGAGAAGCCAGTAGTGAGTAAGACGGTTTCAGCTAGACTGTCGCCTTCGCGAAAACAGCCGGCGCTGAATGCAAAGCCACCGAATTCATCCCGCCAACCGAATCATCAGCGTCCATCTAAGCCAGCAAAGATCTTGAAATACGACAATGGCATGTTCGATCCTAGTTCAACCCATCCCGGTTTATACAGCACCGACTCACATGCCACCACAACTCTGAGCGGAAAAATACTTCGATAAGAAGTGCGTCAAAACTCACAAAAAAAACGAGCTCCCGAAACCAGTTCGGAAGCTCGTTTTGCTGTGTCGATCCCGTTATTTAGATTGGAAGGTTGAAACTTTTGTGATTTCCTTCATTGCTTCGATTTCCGAAACAGTTGAAATTTGCGCCTCGACGACGACTTCATTCTTATCCTTATCGACGGAGACGACCTTCAACGACTTAACAGCTTTTACTGTTTTCAGAAACGTCGGGTCGACGGTCGAACAATTCAAGCGCAGTTTGATAAATCTCTTCTCGCCCGGTTTGATTGAGTTGAGCTGAGAATGTACAGATGGTTCAATCTTTCCTGATGAAGTCGATGTGGTTTCAGTAGTCGTGTCAACACTCGACTTGACCGCCTCTTTCTTAACTTCGCTCTTCGGCGCATCACCCGGAACGCTCTGCACCGAATAGGGATAACTGGTCCCCGTGTAGTTGTCGGGTATCGGGCTGCCCTCCGGCAACGTGGGCGAGGTCTTCTGATGACGCTCAGCCCTACCGGAAGTGTAGTAACGCTCATCGATGACGGTCGGTTCCACCTGGAACATATTCATATCGCGCGGAGCATCAGTAGCCGAGGTTCCCTTATCGGCTGCCACAGCCGGTTGATTGATACCGGGTGCTACGATAACCGCAGCCACCAATATCGCTTTAGTAACGGATGATAGATTCGTCGCAATGCTGCTGTACATCAGTCTTTCCTCTTAGATACTTCGTGCGAACGTGACACGAATAAGCGGCAGTTTAGCAAAGCCGTTTTCGATCAAGTGTGAAAAGAATTCAAATTATTCTCGGGAACAAACCTTGAAGAGTCCGTCTCTAAGCCGTTGCGAACAGTTTCAAAGCACCAAGTTTGCAACCCCACGAATTAATGAGACTAATAATTTACCGCTAGGCGTCCGGTCTTAGGACGTTTTCAACAGCTGCATTATCAGCATTATAGCCTTTCATGTGCGCATCAATCATTCGTTTAGTCACAATAAATACCGGCGAAGGAAGTTCGTCAAAACGGTACCACTTCCACTCCGCACATTTCTCTGGCTCCATCGCAATAGGCTCTCCATCGGGACATTCAGCCACTAGGTCCACGTCGACATAGTGCTTTGTGCCGAACATATAATTACCTATCAAAAGAAATTTTATTGCACCGGCGACCAAGCCGGTCTCCTCAAAAACCTCTCGACGAGCGCATTCAGCAAAACTCTCACCATACTCCAGGTGTCCGCCTGGCGCGGCATAAACCCCAGCCTCATGAGCGCCAATTCTCTTACCCAGAAGATATTTATCGCCACGAATGACCAGAACTCCGACGCCAATCCTTGTCACATCGTCGTTTGCCATAGAGTCCCACTACTGATTACTGTCACCACCAATAGTATCATCGATTTGACTTAATTCGTCTGCTGTAAAAGTACGATTTTGGGAAACTCGACCGGTCAGCCAGCCAATCAAGTCGCGCGACTCCTGAGGTTTCACTACCGCATCCTTCAAGCGCCCCTTAAGCCAGCCGACCAGCTCCACAACGTCACTCAGAGATATGCTGCTAGACGTTGAGTCGAATGCCTCAATCTCAGCATTGCTTTCGTCGCTGGAACGAGACGACAGCCAGGCGGAGAGTTCCGCAACCTCCTCAGCAGAAAGGTTTTCTTCGGTCATGCGTTTCCGAAGCCAATCCGTGAGTTCGCCGATATCCTCTTTCCTCGCCGTCATCCTTCCAGTTGCAAGTTTCCTTGAAAATAAATATCCATCACTCCATCACAATGTAGCGAAATCTCGGACGAAGGATGTCATCATTGTTATGTCATCGAAAGCGAACCGTCAGGTCCGTGGGGGTCCAGTTGTCTTTCACAAAAACCGCTCTCGAAAAAAGCACGGGAGAAATGCGCGACCTTATCTTGCAAAAGGATTGGTCGAAAACTGAGTTAGGACCGATTGATAGTTGGCCCAGCGTCTTCCAGACAGCACTGGGCATCGCTCTCAACTCGAAATTTCCGATGGTGCTCTGGTTCGGCAAGAATCTTCTCATGCTTTACAACGACGCATGGAGGCCTATCGCAGGACAAACAAAGCATCCTCACTTCCTGGGCGAACCTTGTGAAACTGCCTGGGCTGAAATTTGGGATGTTGTAGGTCCAATGCTCAAAGGCGTTATGGAATCGGGAACGGCCACATGGGTTCACGATCAGCTCCTGGTTTTGAACAGAAACAATTACCTCGAAGAAGCATATTTCACCTACTCGTACAGTCCCATTTACGACGAGGATGGAGTAGTCAAAGGCGTTTTCACTGCGGTAACCGAAACTACTCATCAGGTCATTACGAATCGTCGCATCGCTTTCCTTCGAGAGTTAGCAGAGAAAGTTTTCGAGACTGATTCGGTGGATAAAACTGTTCATAGCGTCCTGAAGGTTTTAAATGAAAATCGAAAGGACGTACCATTTGCAGCCATTTATCTGAGAGACAACGAGCATATGTTGCTGCGAGGCTCTACGGAATCGCTGCCTGAGACGTTGGCACCACAGACTCTAAAGTCTGGTGACGCAAGGGTGACGACAACGGTTGCAAACGCAAAACCATTTGAAATCTCAGAACACGGAATATTGAGTTCCGTATGGGAGCAGATAGTCGAACACGCACTTTTGCTGCCGCTCTCCGCCGTCGGGCAATCGGAAAGAGTCGGTTATCTCCTGGTCGGACTGAATCCAAGACGAGCCTACGGAGATCCTTACCAGAGTTTTCTGGAACTACTGACCGGGCAAATTGCATCAGCGATTAACAGCGCACTAGACGCTTCACGTTTAAGGTTTCTCGTAGAAAAAAGAACCGAGGAACTTCAAGACATCGGAAACATACTCAACTCATTTGTTGACACAGGCAGTTTTCGCGAAGCCAGTACAAAGATATTGCGCCGCGCGCTCGATGAAACGCAGAGCGAGTACGGCTTTTGCGGCGCCACAGTTCCCGGCGGTCCGCAAGGAAGGACTCTACGCGTGTTCGCAGATCTGGGTTTTACCTGGAGCGAAACGACAAATCGCGAACTCTACGAAAAGATAATCGCGGATTACGACACCAGGGGCTACATTGAATTCCCGCAGCTGGACAACCTTTTCGGCTGGGCGATAACAAACGGTAAACCGATGATCGCAAATACTCCTTCGGCAGACTCGCGCCGAAGCGGTCGCCAACCGGCAGGACACCCGCCGACCAACAGCTTTATGGCTTTACCGGTATTCAAAGGAGAACAGGTGGTCGGCGTGATGGGGCTGGCCAACAAACCTGGCGGATATTCGGATGCCGACATCAAAGCTCTTGAGGCGCTTCTGAAAACGACCAGCGTAATCTTCGACAGTTATCGTCGTCTGCAAAACGAAAACAAAATCATTCAAGAAAGAATAGTTGCGGAAGACAACCTGAGAAGAGCCAACCAGGCACTTATCGACTTGGCTTATTCGGTTTCCCACGAATTACAAGAACCACTCACCTCAATGCGAGGTGACCTTTCCTTGTTAGCTGCAAGGTACAGAGATAGACTCGGAGCAGACGCAGATCAGTTTATCCAGGATGCGGTGAAAGCCAACGTAAAAATCAATTGGATGATAGACGACCTCTGGACATATGCGCGAATAGATCGTCCTCATCTGGTTTTTAGCGAAGTAGCTATGAACAAATTGTTCGACGATGAAGTGAAGTCGATGCAGACATTTATAGAGGAGAAGAAGGCTACGGTTCTGCGAGCGGACCTGCCGACGGTGATGGCGGAACCGAAGGAGCTGGTGATCTTGCTTCAAAAACTTCTGGATAATGCCATCAAGTTCTCGGGAGCAGAACCGGAAATAGATTTCACCGCGACGCAACTAGTTGATGAATGGCTGTTCTGCATGACCGACAATGGAATCGGTTTCATGCAAACCGAAGCTCGTGAAATCTTTAAGATGTTTAGAAAACTGGATCGCAACTCAGAGGGGACCGGTATGGGACTGGCAATCGCCAAGCGCATCGTCGAGTTTCACGGCGGTCGTATCTGGGCGGAATCTGAGCCTGGACAAGGCACAAAGTTTTATTTCACGCTGCCACTCGTGCCAATCCGCTAGGCGTTCGTTTATTTTATTTCCCGTTACCAACAGCGTCTCTGGAAACCTCAGATTCTGCGCAATCCGTTTCCTCGCGCCCCGGTTCAACAACTACCGGTTCAACAGCTTCCGTTTCCACAGCTACCGTTTTCACAGCTGCCGATTCAACAACTGTTGCTTCAACAACGGGTGACACGTCTAGCAACGAGCCGCCTTTTGCCAGCACCATGGGCGGTTCAACAGAAAACGTCGTGATCTTGTTGTCATCAATCCGAATTTGTAGCGAGATGCGATATCCACGCGGCGCAGGCGGAATATTTGAAATCACATAGAGTTCGTTAGTCGTGACCCCGTCCTCAGACCAGCGCAGTTGAAGGTCCATTCGGGTTTGATCGTCGTCGACCGTGCCAATCTCCTTGGTCACATTAATAGGAATTGGATGCCATTCCGAAATGACGAGAAACGGAACCTGCCCGACGCCGACCATCGACAGACTTTTGCCGAGAAACTCTTTGGCAAAAATCAAATCGGATATCTCCGAAATTGTCTTGCGCAGCAGCTTGCTCTCCTTGCATAGATAGCCTGCAAGGATTGGGTAGAGAAACGGCACTAGCACTGAAGGGAAGGAAAGCGCTTCATGCGGCGCGGTTATCAATGCGTAGGCGAACGTAAACGCCGTATAAAGGATATGCGGGAGAAACGGATGACCCTCATGCAACATCTTGTCCGTGAGACGAACGTATACAACTAATAGGATGGGCAAAAGCGTGAAGAGCATAAACGCGCTCGCAAGCTTTGGCTCTGTAATCTCCGTTCCGAAGAAGCCGAAGGTCTTCGTAAGCCAGAGCCCAATCAAGCCGCCTACAATCGAGGCAAAGTATGTGAACGAAAGGAAAACCCACTTCCGTACCAGCCACTTCTTTGTTCTAGCGACTTCGTTCATTAGATCAATGATGTCATGGAGAAGTGCAATTGACTAGTGATCGAGAAAAGCCGGATTTGCATCTTGCAAACCCTTGGGTATCAAGCGGTTTGTTGCAGAGGTGTTAACAGAAGCAGAAACGACTTCCGGTAGAAACTTTGTGCCGAATGCCCCACGTCGTCAGCGTTTTCAACGATCCAGCCCGATAATGGAAACCGGCCAATTCGAAAGAAAACATTATTCTGAAAAATAAATTTGGCGAATATCTATTGTTAGTATGTAGAATGTGTGGTTCGTTCGCCGGAAACGGCAACCTGTGACGCCTTCGAACATAAGACCGAGTTAATCTGGTCTAGTGTGGAAGAGAGAGGTCCCGGGCTGTATCGTTTGCCCTTCGTTCAACGAATTATGAGGTCCCACGGGGCGCTGCGGAAGTCCGCTCCCAGTCTCGACCTCAGACAGCACCGGCGAAACTGCAAGAGAAGTATTGAATTCGACTCTCAGTCGCAATCGTTCCTTCTATATGTAGGCAACGAAGTAGTTCCACCACCAAGGAGAACATGGGCATATGGCTGGCGCCAAAAAACTTAAAGCAGAAGCCGGCACTGGCAAGGTGCAGCGCATCAGAATCCGTTTGAAGTCTTACGACCACAGACTTTTGGACAAGTCAGCGGATCAAATCGTTGACACGGCGCGTCGCACTGGAGCCACGATCTGCGGACCAGTACCGCTGCCGACCCGCAAGAGAGTCTATTGCGTATTGCGCTCTCCTCACGTCGACAAGAAGTCGAGAGAGCACTTTGAAATCCGCATCCACAAGAGACTGATCGATATCAACGATCCGACACCGACAACCGCAGACGCGCTGATGCGCCTTGACCTGCCGGCCGGCGTCGACATCGAAGTGAAACTATAAGAGTGAAGGCAACTGGCAAAAGTTGCATTGTTGAGGAATTCTAGAATGAAAACTCTAGGCGTGATGGGCAAAAAAGTTGGAATGACTCAGGTCTTCAGTAAAGAAGGTCTGTCTATTCCTGTGACGATCGTTCAACTCGGTGACAACATCGTCACCCGCAAGCTCACCAAAGACAAAGACGGCTATGAAGCAGTTCAAGTCGGCGGCTTCAAAGTAAAAGAGAAGAAGCTCAACAAGCCGGAACTCGGCGCGTTCAAAAAGAACGAAGTTCCGCCTGTTGCACCGCTCAAAGAGTTCCACGTAGCTGATTCAGCGAGCTACAACGTCGGCGACTCGCTCCCGGTTGGCGATCTTATTCAAGAAGATATGCTCGTCGACATTCGCGGCAAGTCGATCGGTAAAGGATTCCAGGGAACCGTCAAGCGTTATCACGCTGGACGTGGTCCTATGACCCACGGTTCCAAGTTCCACCGCTCGATGGGTTCCATCGGCGCCGGCACCACTCCAGGTCGTGTATTCGTAGGAACACACATGCCTGGTCAGATGGGCAACGTAAACGTATGCACCCGACGCGCCAAAGTCGTACGCGTCGATCAAGAAAAAGGCCTTCTGTTGATCAAGGGACCAGTCCCTGGAGTCGAGGGAGGTCTTGTTGTAATCAGCCCCACGAAGAAGAAGTGGAACGGCTAATTAGCCAACGAAACTCAAAACGGTTTTCTAAATAAAGTAGAGAGACGACGAAAATGACATCCACGCAAGTGCTAGATCTCAAAGGCAAAAAAGTAGGCGAGCTTCAGCTTGAAGACAGCGTTTTTGCGGCCGAACTCAAAGTCGGCCCCATGCACCAGGCTGTAATCAGACAACTCGCAAACGCCAGAGCCGGCAGCGCCAACACCAAAACCCGCGCAGAAGTTCGCGGAGGCGGTCGCAAACCATGGCGTCAAAAAGGCACGGGCCGCGCAAGAGCAGGTTCCATCCGCTCGCCGTTATGGCATGGTGGTGGTGTCGTGTTCGGACCGAAACCGCGTGACTACTCGGTTTCCATGCCGCAAAAGATGCGCCACGTAGCAGTCCGTTCTGCTCTTTCGGTCGCTAAAGACAAGCTCGTAGTCGTCAAAGACTTCGATGGTCTCTCCGCTCCGAAGACTAAAGAGTTTACTCAAATATTGAAGGCACTCAACATCGAGTGCGGCACCAAAGTTCTCGTCGTCCTCGCCAATCCTAAAGAAGGCGCTGGCGCAACGGTTTACAGAGCTGCTCGCAACATCGAAAAGTTGAAAGTAATCGCTGCAAGCCAGGTCAACGTAAAGGACTTGCTTCACTTCGACGTCATCCTCACCTCGGAAGATGCAATCGAATTGTTGAATAAGACGTTCAAACACGAGCCTTCGCCGAACGCTCCTAAGAAAGAGAAGAAGGAAACTTCCTCCAAGAAGAAAGAAGCGAAGAAAGCAGTGAAGAAAACTGCTAAGCCGAAAGAAAAGAAAGAACCCAAGGCTAAGGTAGCGAAGGAAGCGAAACCGGAAAAGGCGAAGGAAGAAAAACCGAAAGCCAAGAAGGAAGATGCTCCGAAGAAAGAAAAGGCTGAAAAAGAAAGTAAAAAACCTGCAGCCAAAGACAAAGACGCAAAGTCGAAAAAGAAAGAAGACTAAGTTCGAGTCTTGAAGAGAAAGTTCAAAACTAAGCCAGGAAAAACCAGGAAAAGATAATGGACAAGCGATACTCCCAAATTATTCTGAGACCAATCGTTACTGAGAAATCAGCTCAGATGACTCAGCTCGGTCAATACACCTTCGAAGTGACGAAAGACGCCAACAAGGTGGAAATCAAACAAGCGATGGAGCAACTGATCAAGGAGCTCTACCCTGGCAACAAGAGCGAAGTGCTCAGCGTAAACACCGTTGCGACACGCGGTCGTTTCAGCCGCAGAAGACGCCACAGCCGGGTGCCGAAAGATGGCAAAAAAGCCATTGTCACCATCGGCGGTGACCCGCTAGAACTCTTCGAATCCTAATTCGAATTCCCCACACTGAGTAACTAAGAGCAAGAAGGACAACCATCATGCCGGTCAGGAAAGTCAAGCCAACATCCGCAGGGCGACGAAATATGTCGTTGTTCGATTTTTCGGACATCACGACAGACAAGCCTGAAAAATCGCTCGTCTTCTTCAAGAAGTCGACAGGCGGTCGCAACAACCAGGGCAGACTGACAGTGCGCCACAAAGGCGGCGGTCACAAGCAAAAGTATCGCATCATCGATTTTAAACGCGATAAATTCGATATCCCTGGCAAAGTTGCAACTATCGAATACGATCCCAATCGCAACACCAGAATTTGTTTGATTCAATACGTCGACGGCGAGAAGCGTTACATTCTCGCTCCGCACGGAATCAAAGTCGGCGACCAGGTAATGTCCGGTCCGAAAGCTGAAATCCAAATCGGAAATGCGCTTCCGTTGCGCAACATCCCGTTGGGTACCATGGTGCACAACGTCGAGCTCACGCTCGGTCGCGGCGCCCAGCTCGGTCGTTCGGCAGGCGTGCAAATCCAATTGCTCGCTAAAGAAGGCAACATGGCAACACTGAGATTGCCGTCGGGCGAAATGCGCATGGTCAACATGAACTGCATGGCGACCATCGGACAGCTCGGCAACACGGATGCCAAAAACGTAACTTTAGGTAAGGCTGGACGCAAACGTTGGTTGGGCATCAAGCCTGCCAACCGCGGTGTAGCCATGAACGCAGTCGACCACCCACATGGCGGTGGCGAAGGCAAATCGCCAATCGGCGGCAAACCTCAAACACCTTGGGGCAAGCCGGCAATGGGATACAAGACCCGTCGTGGTCGCAAACCGTCGGATCGTTTCATCGTTAAGAGAAGAACGAAGTAGTTAGGAGGTAATTGTGGGTCGATCACTAAAGAAGGGACCATTCATCCATCCCTCGCTGTTCAAAAAAATTGAAGAGATGAACAAGAAGGGTGAGAAGAAGGTGATCAAATCATGGTCGCGTGCGTCAATGATCACGCCTGACATGATTGGACATACGATTGCAATCTACAACGGTCGTAAGCACGTTCCCATCTACGTAACCGAGCAAATGATCGGTCATAGATTGGGAGAATTCGCACCGACAAGACTTTTCAAAGGTCACGCCGGCGGCGACAAAACTTCCAAACGCGGTTAATTAAAGAGGAACCAGGGCTATGCAAAGCAGAGCACAGGCAAAGTGGATAAGAATGTCGCCCCGTAAGGTGCGCCGCGTCGTCGATCAGATTCGCGGAAAGAAAGCCGGAGAAGCAATCGACATGCTGCTTTTCATGCCTTACAAGGCAGCCAAGCCAGTATGGAAAGTATTGAATTCGGCAATGTACAACCTCATCCACAGTGAGAAGCATCCGATTTCGCGCGACGAAGCCGAACAAATGGTCATCGTCGAAGCATTCGCGGACCAGGGGCCGACCCTGCCACGCAGATTCAGAGCACGTGCTCGCGGACGAGCGATGCCGATTCTCAAAAGAACAAGTCACATCACGTTGACTATCTCAGACGTTTAAAGACTGGTGGCGTGGTGCCACCACCCCCAAAAGAAATCGCAGTAGTCGGTTTCACAAGAGACGGTAAGAAAGAGAGGACAAGATCTTGGGTCAGAAAGTAAATCCTAACGGTTTTCGACTAGGCATTCACAAAGGCTGGTCGTCGAACTGGTTCGTCACGAAGAAAGACGTTGCTCCTCTCATTGAAGAAGATCATCGCCTTCGCGCCTTTCTAGCCAAGGAATTGACCGGCGCAGGCGTATCGAAAGTCGAAATCGAGAGAAAAGCCGACCAGATTCAAATCAACATCTACACCGCTCGTCCGGGCGTTGTAGTCGGCAAAGGCGGACAGGGCATCGAAAACCTGACCGGCAAAATCAAAGGTCTTCTCAACAGAACCGGTCTCGATATCCGTATCAACATTCTAGAAATCAACCGCGTCGACCTCGAGTCGAAACTGGTTGCAGATTCAATTGCACAGCAATTGGAAAAGCGCGTCGCATTCCGCCGCGCAATGAAACAAGCGATGCAACGCTGCATGCGCGCCGGAGCCATCGGAGTGAAAGTAATGGTGGCAGGTCGTCTGGGCGGCGCTGAAATCGCTCGTACGGAATGGGCTAAAGAAGGTCGTATTCCGCTTCAAACACTGAGAGCCGACATCGATTACGGAACATCCGAAGCGAACACCCTCATGGGTATCATCGGCATCAAAGTGTGGGTATTCCGCGGCGAGCTCGAAAGCGGGCAGTGGTCACCTCCGAACATCAAGACGCAAAGCGATCGCGATCGTCAAAATCAAGGACAAGGTGGCGAACGCGGTGACAGAGGTGGTCTCAACAAATCTGGGCGCAGACCCAGGAAGGCAGGTTAATCGCCATGTTATTGCCGAAGCGCACTAAATATCGCAAATTTCACAGAGGTCGCATGTGCGGCACTGAAACCCGCGGCGTGTCTGTGCAGATGGGTGAATATGGATTGCAGACGCTGGAGCCAGCTTGGATTACCTCCAGACAGATCGAAGCAGCCAGAAAAGCTATGACCAGATCCGTAAAACGGGGCGGTCAACTCTGGATCCGGATTTTCCCAGACAAGGCTTGCACGAAGAAACCAGCTGAAGTCCGGATGGGTTCCGGTAAAGGTAACCCGGAATTCTGGGTAGCGGTCGTTAAGACCGGACGCGTTATGTTCGAAATGGCAGGCGTCAGCAGAGAAGACGCTCACAAAGCGTTGAAATTGGCAGCTCAAAAACTTCCGGTCAAATGCCGCGTTGTCGAGCGCCATCACGGAGGTTAGGCACATGAAACTGCAAGATATCAGAGATCTTTCTGCTGAAGAAATCAAAGCCCACATTGCAGACGCTCGCAAGCAAATTGTCGAATTGCGTTTTCAACAAGCTTTGAGAAAACTGGAGAGCCCAGCAAGACTGCGCAATGCGAAGAAACTTCTGGCTCAACTTCTCACCATCGAAACCGAGAAGGCAAACGCGGCTGCAGCAGCCAAGTAGTTATTAACGTAAATCAGATGGATACCACGGATGCGGTATCACAGGACGGGACAACGAAGAGGTTCGGAAAGAAAAATGCCCAAGAAGGAATTAGTCGGAAAGGTCGTTTCCAACAAAATGGAAAAGACGATTGTCGTCGCCATCGAAAGCCGCTTTCCCCATCCTAAGTATGAAAAACAGATGGTGAAGACGAAGAAGTTCAAAGCTCACGACGAAAAAAATGAATGTGGAATCGGCGACAGCGTTCGTATTCAAGAGTGCAGACCGCTATCCAAGGATAAAACCTTCACTCTGGTCGAAATCATCGAAAAATCGCCAGACGCTCAACTCAAGGAGTCAAAATAATGATTCAACAAGAAACGCGATTGACCTGCGCGGATAACACCGGTGCCAGAGAGCTTCTCTGCATTCGCGTCCTGGGCGGTTCCCGCAAAGTGTATGCCACTGTCGGCGACACCATCGTCGCGACCGTGAAAGAAGCATTGCCGAACATGCCGGTCAAGAAATCGGACGTCGTCAAAGCAGTAGTTGTCCGCGTCAAACAAAGCGTCCATCGTCCTGATGGAACCACCATCAGATTCGACGACAACGCAGCCGTAATCATTCAAAAAGATAACAACCCGAAAGGGACCCGCGTTTTCGGACCGATCGCCCGTGAACTTCGGGACAAAAACTTCACCAAGATCATTTCGCTTGCTCCGGAGGTTCTGTAGACAATGGCTACCGCTGAAAAGAAAAAACAAATCAGCTACTGCCAGGCACCGGTTTCACCCAAGGTGAAGAAGGGCGGCAAGACTGTAGTGTCCCAAGCGTTGATCAAGAAGGGTTCGACCAATCTGGTTCCTTCCATTCACGTCAGACGCGGCGACATGGTCAAACTCATGTCCGGTTCCGAGACAGTAGGCAAAGGCAAGACCGGTAAGGTTCTGACCGTGCTCAAATCGGAAGGCAAAATTATTGTTGAAGGCATCAACGTCGTCACCCGCGCCACCAAAGCGAAAAACGCGATGGGCAATGGCGGTCTGGTTACGAAAGAAGCGCCGATTTTCGCAAGTCGCGTAATGCTCTTCTGCACCTCGTGCAAAAACACCACCAGAATTGCGCACAAGGTTTTGGAAGGCGGCAAAAAAGCTCGCGTTTGCAAGAAGTGTGGAGAGTCGTTAGACACGTAATACAAGGTCGGCCGGCAAAGACCGTCCCACCAGCTGATTACAGAAGGATTGAGAGATGATCAACATAAAAGACCACTACGACGGTAACGTCAAAAAAGCACTAAAGAGTCAGTTCAACTACACGAACGACTTGCAGATTCCGCGCATCGAGAAAGTTGTAATCAACATGGGCGTAGGCGAAGCCACATCCAACTCGAAGGCGATCGAGAGTGCCGTTAAGGAAATGGCGACCATCAGTGGTCAAAAACCTATCGTCAATAGAGCGAGAAAATCGATTGCGGTTTTCAAAGTCAGACAAGGCATGCCCCTCGGCGTTTCAGTTACGCTGCGCGGCAAGAGAATGTATGACTTCCTCGCCAAACTTCTCCACATTGCCCTGCCCCGTATCAAAGACTTCCGCGGACTCTCGCCGAAATCCTTCGACGGACGTGGCAACTACTCGCTCGGTATCAAAGAGCAGCTTATATTCCCCGAAATTAGTTACGACAAAATCGACGCTACAAGAGGGATGGACATCGCCATGGTGACGACGGCGCGCACCGACCAGGAAGCGCTTGCGTTGCTCAAAGAACTTGGCATGCCGTTCAGAAAGTAATCTTTCAAAATTAGGAGAGGACACACACGTGGCCAAAACATCGATGATCGACAAAGAGCACAAGCGCCAGGTGCTTGTTGCTAAAGGCAAATACCCGAAGATTCGTTTGCACAATCGTTGCCGAATCTGCGGAAGACCGAGAGGTTATTACCGCGACTTCGGATTGTGCAGATGCTGCCTGAGAAAGATGGCTCATCAAGGTTTGCTCCCAGGCGTCACAAAGTCTAGTTGGTAGGAGAGATAAATCAAATGCCCGTAATAGACCCTATTGCCGACATGTTCACACGCATCAGAAACGCTGTTCGCGTGCAAGCACCTGTCGTTGAAATGCCCGCCTCCAAGCAGAAAGTGGCAATCGCCAAACTGCTCAGAGACGAAGGTTTCATCAGCTCTTTCGAAACGAAAGACCTGGGCACTCCTGTTCAGAAGATGCGTATCGTTTTGAAATACGGCCCGAAAGGCGAACAAGTAATTCAAGGCATCAAGCGCGTCAGCCGTCCTGGTCTGCGTATTTATCGCGCCTCCCAGAAAGCTCCTCGCGTGTATGGCGGTTTGGGAATCTCGATTCTCTCCACCAGCCGTGGTGTCATGACCGATCGCCAGGCTCGCAAGAGCAACATCGGCGGCGAAGTCGTCGGTCAAGTTTGGTAATCGGTCTTTAACTGAACGAACCAACCGAGCGGTTTAACTCGCTCACTGAGACTGAAATAAACATCAAAATAAAGGTAGAAAACCATGTCTCGTATAGGCAAAGCTCCAATCAAAGTCCCGTCCGGCGTCACCGTCGAGATCAAGGGTTCTGACGTCAAAGTCAAAGGTCCCAAGGGCGAACGCTCGAGAACCTTCAGACCCGAAATCGAGCTCAAACAAGAAGACGGCGTCGTATATGTACTTCGCAAGAATGATGACCGCATATCGCGTGGTCTTCATGGCTTGAGCCGCACACTCCTGGCCAACATGGTCAAAGGCTTGTCGGAAGGCTTTGTGAAAAAGCTCGAAGTTGTAGGAGTCGGCTACAGAGCAGCAGTGGAAGGCAAAACCCTGACCATGCAGCTCGGCTATTCGCATCCTGTTGTTGTTGAAATTCCCAAAGATACGACTGTTGAAGTCGGCAAAAACAACGTCATCACCGTGACGGGTGTCGATAAACAAGAGCTCGGCGATTTCTGCTCATTCGTCAGAAGCAAACGTCCGCCTGAAGTTTACAAAGGCAAAGGCGTCAAGTACGAAGGCGAAGTCATCCGGAAGAAAGCTGGTAAAGCTGCCGGCGGTAAGTAAGAGAGCGAGCTAGTTTTAACGCTTAAGGAAGTAAGAGAAATGATTACGAAGCCCAACAGAAAAGAAATGAGACTGAAGAGACATCGGCGCATTCGCCGCTCTCTTTGGGGTCAATCCGAGCGCCCGAGACTTTGCGTTTACCGCTCCAACAAGCACATTTACGCTCAACTCGTAGATGATTCCAAGTCAGCGACCCTCGCATACGCGTCAACACTCGACGCCGAATTGAAGGTCGAAAAACCATGGAATAAAGATTCGGCGAAAAGCGTCGGAGAATTGCTCGCCAAGCGCGCCATGGAAAAAGGAATCAAGGCAGTCGTTTTCGATCGCGGCGGTTACATCTACCACGGACGTGTAGCTGCAGTTGCAGAAGGCGCTCGTGAAGCAGGTTTAGAGTTCTAATTCGGATCTATATAAGGACAGAGGAAGAGGATTTTCCAAATGGAAAAAGATCACAAAGGTCACGGAGCCCCAGAAGAAGCAGCCGACGGCGCTAAGCGCGGTCGCCGCACTTCCAGTCGCGAGAAGAATCGTCAAGACGAAACCAAACGTGACCGCGAACAATCTGAGTGGGAAGAAAAAATCATTCAAGTTCGCCGCGTGACCAAGGTCGTCAAAGGCGGTAAAAAACTGAGTTTCCGCGCCGTTGTCGCTGTCGGCAACAACAAAGGTCAAGTCGGGATTGGCATCGGCAAAGCGTCCGAAGTCATCGTGGCTATCCAGAAAGGCGTAGCTGATGCGCGCAAGTCGCTTATCAGCGTACCGCTAATCGGAGCGACTCTGCCTCACCAGATCGTCGGCAAGCAAGGTTCGAGCCGCGTGCTTCTCAAGCCGGCAGCAAAAGGTACCGGTGTCATCGCCGGTGGTGCCTCACGCGCCATTCTTGAACTGGCAGGCGTCGGCGACGTTATGTCGAAATCGCTCGGTTCGCGCTCGCCGCTCAACGTAGCACGCGCCACCGTCAATGGTTTGAACGAACTGAGAACATTCGATCAGTCGGCAAGACTGCGCGGAATCACAGTTCAACAAATGCTCAACTAATAGAGCGTTCGTTTCTAGAGTTCACCGAACTCAAATTAGTGGAGTCGAGCCAAACGAGGCACGACGAACGGAACTAAAAAATTGGAGTTTAGTCCCATGTTGAAGATCACCTTGACCGCCGGAAAGGTCGGCAAGCAAGAAAAACAGCTCAAAGTGCTTACAGCGCTTGGTCTGAAAAAATTCGGCAGCGTTGTAATCCGCCAGGATTCACCGACGATCCGCGGAATGGTCGGCAAAGTCCATCATCTCGTTTGCGTCGAAGAAGTTACCGAAGGCACCACGGGTAAGGTCACGCGTAAAGCGAAAGCCGCGTTGTGCACAAAAACAGAAAAAGAGACGACCAAGAAGAAAGCTGCCAAGTAAGCGCTTCTTGTCGGATAACCCACAAGGAAAGTGAGCCGAGTCGAATAGTTTTTCGGCGCAAGGCGAAGGAGAAGAGATGAAACTCAATGAGCTGGCACCGCCGGAAGGCACACGCAGCAAAAAGAAAATCGTAGGTCGCGGTCGCGCGTCCGGTCACGGTAAGACATCGACACGCGGTCACAACGGACAAGGTCAACGTTCCGGTGAAGCAACCCGTTTCGGTTTCGAGGGTGGTCAAACCCCCTTGTTCCGTCGTCTTCCGAAAATTCACGCCTTCTATCGCATTGAAAAGCGCACATGGACTGCCATCAATGTCGGTGACTTGAACAAATTGAAAGCCGGCTCGGAAGTTACTCCTGAGTCGCTGGTCGAGTTCGGAATTCTGCGCTCTGTGACTTCGTCTTTGCGCATTCTCGGAAACGGCGAACTGAAAGTTTCTTTGAAAGTGAAAGCGCACCACTTCTCGCAAGGCGCGATCGACAAGATCACCCAGGCCGGTGGCAGCTATGACGTGATTCAGCCTGCACCGCGCCATCGCGGACGTCTTCCGCATGGTCTTGTGAACACGATCAAAAAAGAATCCAAACAAACCAAAGAATCGAAAAAAGAAAGCAAAGATAGTTAACTTTTGCTTTTATCAGGAGCTATGCCCGCTGCCGTCTAATATGATGGTGCATTGTCGGGCATTTTTTCCTTTTTGGGGATATTGTCGCGAAGCGATTTGACTAGGAAATCCGGTTTTGAATCCGGTCGGGAGGAATAAGTGACGAATGCGCCAAAGAGAGGGACTCCGATTGGAGGACCGACCGATCTGTGGACGATGTTGCAGGCGGCCGGGCTCAAAGAGCGGATCTTCTTCACTCTCGCCATGATCCTCCTTTATCGCGCCGGCGTGCATATTCCACTGCCTGGTGTCGATTCGCACGCCTTTTTAAAACATCCTGAGTATGCTCAAAGTTTGCTTGGCATGGTCGACTTGTTTACAGGCGGCGCCCTGAACAAACTCTCAATTTTCTCGCTCGGTATCGGCCCCTACATCACTGCCTCGATTATCTTGCAGCTCATGACCGCGGTTATCCCGCAGCTTGAAGACCTGCAGAAGAACCAGGGCGAGCAGGGTCGGAAAAAACTGCAGCAATACACGCGCTGTTTCACGGTTGTGATTTCCATACTCCAGTCTGTCATGCTCGCCAATGTGCTCATGAAGATTCAGGCCCCGCCTGTCGTAATCACACCTGGTCCTTTGTTTGTCCTGACGTCGGCCATCATCATGACCGCGTCAGCACTTTTCATCATGTGGATAGGCGAGGTTATAACCGAGCGTGGTGTCGGCAATGGTGCGTCTCTTCTCATCTTCTTAGGTATCGTCGCGCGCTTGCCCTCCATGTTCCACAATACATATGATGCTGTACAAACCGGACAGACACCGGTTTGGGGCGTAGCTCTCCTGGTCGGAATTCTGTTGACGCTTGCCGCTCTAATTGTTTGTTTGCAGCAGGGCGTGAGAAAGATAATGGTGCTGGGTGCGCGTCGAAACGTAGGCCGGCAGGTCTTTCAAGTTGCCGCGCCTGACGACTATCTCTATCTACCGATTAACCCATCCGGGGTTATGGCGATCATCTTCGCGTCGTCGCTCCTTATGTTCCCGACCACTGTGATGCAGTTTGTGAGCCAGGGCAAGGGCAAGGACCCGGGGCAGGCGATTTACGAATTATTGATTTCGATTCCGGGATTGGGCAAGGGCATCGAGAGTTTTGCGCAGATTGATTGGGTTCAAAATGTCTGGGGCTTTATTTCGACCGAAGTCGGCAATATGTTCGTCTATTATCGGTGGGAGCATTCGCTGGTCTATTTCGCCTTGATTCTTTTCTTCGCGTATTTCTATGCGTCGATTATTCTTCAGCCTCGCGATATGGCTGAAAACCTCAGGCGTCAGGGAAGAGCGATTCAGGGCGTTCGTCCGGGTCGACCAACAGCGGAGTTTCTGGAAGACACGCTCAGCAGGCTGGTATTCATCGGCGCATCGGCAATCGGGATAATCGCGATTCTGCCCATTCACACGGAACAATTCACACAAGTAACGACGCTGCAGGGTCTGGGAAGCACCTCGCTAATCATCCTGGTCGGTGTCGCAATCGACACACAAAAACAGATCAAAACACACGCGCTCTCAGCCAAGTATCAAGCCCGCGGAATTTTCCGCAAGACTACGAGCTAGGCGCCATAAGGTTTCGCACTTTAGAACGTGATTGAAACGGAAACACTTCAGTGAGGGAGTTGAAGACAATGCAGATTTTGTTCTTGGGAGCGCCGGGCGCTGGCAAAGGCACGCAGTGCAAACGGCTTGCTGAAAAGCTGGCTCTGCCGCATTTGTCGTCAGGCGACATGCTGCGCGAGGCGGTCAGACAGGGCACCAAAGCTGGTGTCGAAGCAAAATCCTTCATGGACAAGGGTATGCTCGTTCCCGATGATGTTTTGATCAAAATGTTCAAAGAGTTTCTGTCGAAGCCGGAGATGGACAAGGGTTTCATTCTCGATGGTTTCCCGCGCAACTTGGCGCAGGCCGAATCATTGTCCACTTTGCTTACTGAGTTGAGCAAAGCACTCACGGTCGTCATCAATCTGCAGACCTCCGACGACTTGCTGGTGGAGCGCATTACCGGTCGTCGCGTTTGTCCCAACAAAGAGTGCAATGCGGTTTATCACATCAAGTTCGCGCCGCCTGCAAAAGAAGGCGTCTGTGATAAATGCCAGACCGAGTTGTCGCATCGCAGTGATGACAAGCCGGAAGTCGTCAAGCAGAGACTCTCGACATATGCGGAACAGACAGAACCGCTCATCAAGTATTATGGAGATCAGGGACTGGTAAAAACGGTCGATGGAGAAGGCGAGCCTGAGGCAGTCTTCGAAAGTCTGATCAAAGCACTGAAAGTTCCTGCTTAGACATTTTGCAAGAAGACGGAATCTGAGTACATGATTGTCACTAAAGAAGCTGATTTTGAGCTGATTCGCAAAGCCGGTAATTTAGCCGGGCGAGTGCTCGAGATGATATCTACAATGGCAGAACCGGGGATGAGTACCTGGGATCTGGATCAAATCGCAGAGAAGCGAATTCGCGAAGAAGGTGCCCTTCCCACATTCAAAGGGTATCGGGACTTTCCTGGCACGGTATGCATTTCGGTAAACGAAGAAGTCGTTCACGGCATTCCGCGCAAAGACAGAAAAATCAAAGCAGGCGATGTGCTCTCACTCGACCTGGGTGTGACGTTTCAGCGTACCGAGAACGGCAAGAAATTCGACCTGATCGCCGACACGGCGGTGACGGTTCCAGTTGGCAACTGCCCGGGCAGTTTAAACAAACTCCTGGATGACACTCGTGAAGCGCTGTACGCGGGCATTCGTAAATGTTTTGCCGGCGCCACGCTTAACGATATCGGCGGAGCAATCGAGGATATTGGCAACGAAGGTCAATACGGAATCGTGCGTGAATACGGCGGTCACGGCATAGGCTACGTGCTTCACGAAGAACCGTTTATTTTCAACTACAGAACTCAATCTGGTAGCAAGACTAAGCTAGAACCTGGTATGGTAATAGCGATCGAACCCATGTTCAATCTTGGCGGCGAAAGAGTCCGCACCAAGAAGGACGGGTGGACAGTTGTAACGCAAGATTACAAGCCTTCTGCACATTTTGAACATTCAATTTTGATCACGGAAGGCGAGCCAGAGATACTTACTAAACGTCCGAATGAGGAGTTTGTGTGGCCAAGCAAGGCGTAATTGAATTTGAGGGCACAATCAAGGAATCCCTGCCCAATGCCATGTTTCGGGTCGAACTCGATAACGGACATAAGGTTCTTGCTCACATCTCGGGCAAGATTCGGAAGAACTTCATTAAGATTCTTCCGGGCGATCGCGTGCGTGTAGAGCTCACTCCATATGACTTAACGCGCGGACGCATCACCTACAGAATCAGAGAGTAATGTACAATTAGATATTCCGCGCAGGCTGCGTCGGTTTGCATTCGGTTGAAAGCAAGCTGCTGACGGCTTTTGCGTGCTGTACAGGTATCGGTTTTTTGGAGCGGCGCCCAGGCGCCTGAGTCAAAATGAAAGTAAGAGCATCAGTCAAAAAAATGTGCGATAAGTGCAAGGTAATTCGCCGCAAAGGTCGCGTAGCGGTCATTTGCGAGAACCCGAAGCACAAACAACGTCAGGGATAGTTTGTTAGAGAACGCTAGAAGCGTTAAGCCTTGTCACGTTAAGTATTTCTCGAAAAGTGACGAGGTGAGTGAATTGGAGGATTCATGGCCCGTATTGCCGGTGTAGATTTACCCAAAAACAAGCGCGTACACATTGCGCTGACCTATGTGCACGGTATTGGTCGCGCCTCTGGCGAAGCCATTTGCCAGAAGCTGGACATTCCGGTCTCGAAGCGTGTGCACGAGTTGACCGAGGAAGAAGCTTCCAAAATTCGTGAAGAAGTTGAGAAGTCCGGCAATTACCAGATCGAAGGCGATCTGCGCCGTGTTGAAGGTCTGAACGTCAAGCGATTGATTGAAATCAATTGCTATCGCGGTCAGCGCCACAGAAGAGGTTTGCCGACCCGCGGTCAGCGTACCAAGACCAATGCCCGCACCAGACGCGGACGCAAGCGCGTCACCGTCGCAGGCAAAAAGGTTGCAACTAAGTAAGCGATGATTGCCGGATAGCCGGCATCGTCAAACCGGATCTGCTTCTTCTTAACGAAAAGCCCGAAATCAGTAATATTCGAACGAAATTTCACTTATTTACTGAGTTTTCATCTTAAGATCCGAAAACAATACAAAACTGGTTCCCGTCCCGCTTAAGCGGGTTTCACACACAGGAAAAGAAGAGACAACCATGGCAGCTAAAAGCCCTAAAGCCAGAGGCAAAAAGAAAGAGAAGCGGTACGTATTGCAAGGTGTCGTCCACATAAAGAGCACCTTCAATAACACCATTATTTCGTCTACCGATCCGCAAGGTCAGGTCATCGCCTGGGCATCAGCCGGAACCGTAGGCTTCAAAGGCGCCAAGAAAGGCACGCCGTTCGCAGCTCAACAAGCTGCCGACACGGTCGCTCGCCGTTCGATGGACCAGGGCATGCGTCAGGTTGAAGTCCTGGTCAAAGGTCCTGGAGCCGGACGTGAAACAGCCATCCGCGCATTGCAAGCGGCTGGACTGGAAATCACGTTGATCAAAGATGTTACCCCCATTCCACACAATGGATGCCGTCCGCCCAAACGCAGACGCGTCTAATAAATTCAAATCTTTGTCAGTCGCCGGTTTCATTGTGCTTGACCGGCAACTGCGTTTGATACCGCGGCAATTGGTTATCAACACAAAAGGTTAGGAGATCGTACGTTGGCTAGATACACAGATCCTGTTTGCAAACTCTGCCGTAACGAAGGCGCCAAGCTCTTCTTGAAAGGCAGCCGTTGCTACACGACCAAATGCGCAATCGAGCGCCGCCGTTATGGCCCGGGTCAACATGGCCAGGCGCGCAAAAAACACTCTGAATATGCATTGCAATTGAGAGAAAAACAAAAAGTACGTCGCACCTATGGACTGCTCGAGAAGCAATTCGCTGCGTACTATAAAGTAGCTTCCGCCCAGAAGAAGGTTCCTACCGGTTTGAAGATTCTGCAACTCTGCGAAGCTCGACTGGACAACCTCGTGCACAAGAGCGGCATGGTGCCCTCGAGAGCGCAGGGCAGGCAGCTGATCGCTCACGGTCACTTCACCGTGGACGGCAAAAAGGTCTATTCGCCTTCGATTCAATTGAAACCGGGTCAAGTCGTTTCAGTTGCTGAAAACAGCAAGAAATTGATCAAAGGCATCATCGAAGCCAATCCGGCGCCGCTCGCTCCGAACTGGATTTCGGCAGATCTCGATTCTTTGAAAACATCGATCATTCAAGCTCCTCCGCGTGAAGAGCTCGACGGAACGATCAAAGAAGCACTTATCGTTGAATACTATTCGAGAAGATAGTGTTCGAATCATAGGGCGGCGATGAGCCGCCCATGAGCGTTTTAAACGAACGCAAACAGTTTCAATCCAAGCGTCATTAACGCACGTTAGACAGATAAACTGCAGGAATAAACCGTGAACAACGACTTCAATCGACTTTATATGAATCAAGGTCTGGGCGGAATGTCCTCTTCGTCATCCTCAATGGGGATGAGCGGAATGGGCAGCTCAATGTCTGGAATTTCGAGCATGGACTACGGTCTCGTTGCCGAAACCAGCCCGCGCGAGCCAATCAAAATCAAGTGCCTCGAGAACAAAACTCACGCTGATGGATCCATATATGGAAAGTTCGTCATCGAGCCCCTGGACAGAGGATACGGAACCACTCTCGGTAACGCACTGAGACGCGTTCTGCTTTCTCACATCGAAGGCTCCGCGGTTACCGCAGTCAGAATCGATGGCATCACTCACGAATTCACCACCGTACCTGGTGTCGTAGAAGACGTGATCGACATCATGCTCAACCTCAAGGGACTCGTCGTGAAGACCTTCTCGGCAGACCCGCAATACCTCCACCTCGATGTGGAAAGACCGGGTCCCGTAACCGGACGCGATATCTTCTGCCCGGCTGATGCAACCATCATCAACCCTGACTGGCAGCTCTGCACACTTGCAGAAGGCGGCAGAATTCGCGCTGAAGTTACGGTAGAACGCGGCAGAGGCTATGTGCCTGCTGATGCGCACAGCCACTACAAACAAGCGATCGACGTACTTCCGATCGACGCAGTCTACATGCCTGTTCGCAAAGTTGCTTATGTAGTCGAGCCCACCCGCGTCGGTGAATCAACCGACTACGATAAGCTCACAATCGAATTGTGGTCGAATGGCGCAATCGATGCTACCGAGGCAATCTCGCAAGCAGCGCGTCAGGTCATCGAACACCTGGTTCCAATCGCCGAACTCTCGGGTAAACCGATGGTGCCGACGACAACCCAACCGCAACAAACAGAAGGTAAGCACTCATCCATCTCTATTGAAGAGCTGGAACTCTCGGTGCGTGCCTACAACTGCTTGAAGCGTGCCAATATCAACTCGCTCGGCGAGCTTCTCAAGCTCACATACGACGATTTGATGAACATCAAAAACTTCGGTAAGAAATCTGCCGACGAAGTAATCGAACGTCTCAGACAGTTCGGTCTCACTCTCGCCGACACACCAAAAGACAAGTAAGTAGAAGAGAAGAGTCCCGCGAAAAGGGGCTTGATTAGGGCAGTATTTTGAATGCTGCCGCACAAAAAGGAAACGAGCCATGCGTCACCGTAAAGCACGCCACCTACTTGGAAGAGCAGCAGACCAGCGTAATGCTGTGTTGAGAGCGCTTGCCACCGAATTGCTCCGCCACGATGAAATCATCACGACATTGGCCAAAGCCAAAGCGCTTCGTCCCCATGTCGAGAAGCTGATCACGAAAGGCAAAAAAGGCTACCTCAAGGATTACAAATCACTCCATGAGAAAGCCGGCAAAGGTGATGCAGCCGCTGCCAAAGAAGTAGCGCATTCAGTGCACATCCGCCGTCAACTGCGCGCCAAACTCTACGACCGCGAAGTGGTCTCCAGAGTTGTCGACGAAGTAGCCCCGCGCTACCTCGACAGAGAAGGCGGCTACTGCCGCATCATCAAGTATCGCGACAGAACCGGCGACAACGCACCGTTGGCGATCATCCAATTGGTTTAGTTTATTTTTGGCCGCGCCACAGGGCATAAGCCTTTAGCGCAGCCGCGATGACTAAAGCCATTCGGGCACCAAAGAAGCATAGGCACCAGCCATAGTGGCTGGTGCTTTTCTGTGCGTAAATAGAATCGGACGAGCGAAACTGGAAAGCTCTCGAATAACCAGGACGCGCTACCCGATCTTCGCCTTTGGCGAAACGTGAATCGCTGACAGTGGTCTCAAGTGGCGTCTTACGATTCCTTCTACTCACAGTAGATTTCCATGAAGGCTAAACCGTTTCTGATTTCTGCTTGACTTATGAACCTCTAACGACCATCTCGCTAGCGTCCCAGGCACGGGAGCTGCTCACGAATCGTCCCTCGCTAGCGTCCAGACGAGGATCTGATCGCGAGCAGTCCCCGCTAGCGACCATCTCACTGGCGTCGCTCGCCTGCTTAATAACGCTGGTCTGCAAAAAGATTCGACGACTAACACGGCGAATCTCTTGACGTCCACCCGGATCAAACTTCTAAAAAGCGATACGCAGGAAAGCATTACCTTTCTTAGGTTTCCGGCATTATAAGGGAAGCTATTTCCGGAGCTTTCAGAATTTTTTTGCATCCAAATTGAACTTTTTGGATCGTTTTTACGTATCTAGAAATAGTAGAAGCAATCGTAAGACGTCCGAAGAGAGAGTGCACTCTCTCGGGTGGACTTTGATGCCTACTGGCTTCAGACAAATCGTCGCTCCGCGGTTCCGTAGATTTTGTATCAAAGCAGATAACTCAGCTGGAGGTGAACAATGACTAGGATAAGAAGCATGCAAGCATTCAAGTCAGCTAGACGCCAAACTATTCACCTTGGTCAATTCAGGAAGCAGACCGAGAGGCTGCTTGAAATGTACGAGTTGAACGATAAGGAATCTTTCCTCACGACAATTGATGGCAAGATTCGCGAGTTGAAGACCGACTTGAGTGCCTACGAGGAACTTCATTATCACATCGAAGCTACCACTGATTTTGACCTGGTCAGAGGACTTGGGAAAACGCTGCTTAATCTTCGTATCTGGCTAGGCTGGAGTCAAGCGACACTAGGCAACTACTCCGGCATCAATGTCAAATCCATACACGCATACGAACGAGACGAATATCGAAAGACTCGGCTTGAAAAGATCATTCAAATTATGCAGGCGCTTGAGCATGGAATACTAGAGAAGACGTCAGCTGACAACCGCTACAAACGCTCTTCTTATCAGCCAACTTTATCGTTCGAGTCGGTGGAAGATACTTACAAAAAAGCTCACCTGCCCCACGATGAAGATGCGGAGTTCCTGATTGTGGATGGTCAGTTGGTGGAGCCGCCGTATGAGCCGGATGTCACGGATGATTTTTCCACCGGGCTATAATTCGGCTTGATTAGGCTCGAATGCATTTTGATGGCTGAGTTCAGGTTGGATAGCTGAGTCTAGCTTGATGGTTTGGTTCAATTTGGTTGGTGGGAAGTGCCGCGGATTGCGTTTTCACTTGAGTATCATGGCAAGCGATTTCATGGGTCGCAGCTTCAGCTTGGCGTGCGGACGGTTCAAGGTGAACTTGAGAGTGCTTTTGAAGTCCTGGCCAAACAACCTCTTCGCGTTACGCTGAGTGGACGCACGGATGCGGGAGTTCATGCGGCTGGACAATGCTTCCACGTGGACTGGCCGGAAGGCGTGATACCTGCAGGAGCGGCAACCGCGGCAGCCATTGCTAGCGGTTTAGAACATGGAGAGGCTGCTGAAGATCTTGATTTGTGGCGGTTGATGCGGTCGCTGAACGGGATTATGAAAAGTGATATCGCCGTTTCCGCGGCCCAGATTGTGCCGGAAAGCTTTCATGCACGGTTCTCCGCGAATCGCCGAGAGTATGTGTATCGAATTTTGAACCGCCAGCAAAGATCTGCTCTGTTAAAAGATACTCACTACCAGGTGACGTATGCGTTAGACGTGAAAGCCATGCAGGATGGGGCTTCACGGCTTTTGGGTCAGCATGATTTTGCAGCCTTCAGGTCCACAAATGCGGAACAAGTAAGCACCATTTGCACCATTTCGCGTTCCGAAATATTGCAATTAGATGACGGGCGCCTCGAAATCTGGATTGCTGCCGATCGATTCGTGTACAATATGGTGCGCATAATTGCCGGAACCCTGACTGAGATTGGGCTCGGCAAGAGGACGCTGGAGAGTCTCGAGACTGCTCTTGAAAAGGGCGATCGTGATCTGTCCGGACCAACCGCGCCTCCCTGGGGACTGACCTTTCAGTCAGTTCGTTACCCCAAGGAATACAATCTATTTGAACTAAATTCCTTCCATGAGAAGGCTCAAGGAGTTCTCCCGTGAAGAGTTACAGCGCTAAACCCGCAGAAATAGTCAGAGCCTGGCACCTTATCGATGCCGAAGGCCAAACGCTTGGACGCCTAGCCGTCGAAGTTACCAACATATTGCGCGGTAAAAACAAACCAGAATTTACTCCGCACGTCGATTGCGGAGACTTCGTCGTCATCATCAATGCCGAGAAGATCAAAGTCACAGGACGCAAGGAGATCCAGAAGGTCTACTACAGACACTCCGGTCACCCCCAAGGTTTCAAACAAGAGACGCTTGCATCCCTACGTCAACGCAAACCGGAAGCAATCATCGAGCGCGCCGTCAAAGGCATGCTTCCTCACACGACTCTCGGTCGCGAGCAGTTCACCAAGCTCAAAGTTTATGCTGGTGCAGAGCATCCGCATGAAGCTCAGAAACCGCAAGTCTACGCATCACCAGTCATTAATCGTTAATCGCTCACTCGGAGAAAAAGGAAGTTAATAGAATGACAAGCGTTATTCAATACTATGGAACCGGCCGCAGAAAGTCTGCCACAGCTCGGGTTCGCCTGGTTCCTGGAACCGGCACCGTTAAAATCAACGGCAGAACGATGGAAGACTACGTCGGTGGTCGCCATGGTCTTGAGAAACTGATCATGCAACCCTTCAAATCTGCCGATGCGGTTGGACGTTTCGATGTACTCGTCACCGTATGTGGTGGCGGCATCGTCGGGCAACTGGGCGCCATCAGACATGGTATCGCTCGTGCGCTGGGCGAAGCGGCCCCGCAAAACCGTCCTGCGTTGAGAACCGAGGGCTTCCTTACCCGCGACCCGCGCGTCAAAGAGCGTAAAAAATATGGTCGCAAGAAAGCCAGAAAACGTTTCCAATTCTCGAAACGTTAATTCGAGGTCGCAATTGCAAGCCGGTTTCGAGCAATTCGAAATCATGGGCTTGCCGATGGCAAATACATTCGGAGGGCGCACTGGTTGCGTCCTCTTTTGCATACGCTCCGTTTGCCTGCGTTTGCTTTTAGAAGCGCCGAAAGGAGTAAGATATGCTTTGGAGCGACAAATAAATAGGTGACGACATCGATGGAGCGCCGAAGAGACTGATGCAGAGCCGAGAGAACAAAACCATGAAACGCGTGTTTGTTTTGATAATGGCGTTTTTAATGGTCGGGACAGCGACGATCGTGGCGCAACCAGAAGCAGGCGCACGCAATCAGAATCGACTGGACAGACCTCGTGGTCGAGACAAAGGCGACGACGGCGGGTCGGAAGCTGAGAATTTCAGTAGCGATCCGAATCGCCCTAACCAATTCGAGCAGTACAACAAGGGGCAGGGCAATCCCAATAGCGACTTCAACATCGGCATCCGGAAAGACGTTATCGATGATGGAGCGACCGGACTTCAAGGCGGCGTCGGACAACAGGGAACCGCGCCATTGAGCGGTGGCGCCGGTCAACAAGGTCTGAACGGCGGCGTCGGTCAGACAAAACTGAACGTCAACGTCGGCGATTTTCAAATGCAGACGCCCTCTTATGAAAAACGAAAGCCGCTGAATGCCAGCACCACAACATTCGCCCCTCTTGTCGGCGGAATTACTCAAACCGACGTTCAGCGCCTCGAGCAACGCGATGTCGTCTTGATCATCGACCGCTCATTCTCCATGGGAAAAATGGACTGCCCGCCGGCGACCGCTATGGGACGCGCTGCTGGCGCTCTCGGTTTCGGTCAAAGCAGATGGGACTGGTGCCGAGATCAGACGCGTGGTCTGGCAAACGTAACCAGCTCGTTTAACCGCGGCGTAAAAATTATGATGTTCTCGCGCGGCTTCGAAGTATTCCCCGATGTGAATATGAACCAGGTGCCAAGCCTCTTTCAACGCTATCAACCAAATCCACTGCAAGGAACGGATATGGTCGATCCGCTGCGCGCCGTAATCGGAGATTATTTGAAACGCCGCAGCAAAGGTCAAAATCCCAGACCGCTCGCCATAGCAGTCATCTTTGATGGGCTGACCAGAAAAGGAACTCTGCCTATACTCAGCAACGCTCTGGTCGATGCCACCAAATACATGCGCGACCCCGATGAAATCAAAATCACAATCTTCATCGTTGGAAACCGCGGTCCCAGAGCCCTGGAGCCGACGTTTGAAATGGCGCGTCAACTAAGAAGAAACGGCGCTCGATACAATATTTTGAAAGTCGTCCCCTTCGATCAGGTCCAGCGAGTCGGTCTGGCAAAATCCCTGGCTGATACTCTCAGACCCGATCAGTAGAAACGGCAACACCAGCTTGTTTTTCCTGCGATACGGCGAGGTTTCGTTCGCTACTCAGAAGCAGAATCTTCGCCCTTGGTGATGATACCCTTGGCGCGATAGGGGTTTTGAAACTTTACCAGAGCAATGATGGACGTCGTCGCTAGAATGCCGGTGAGCGTGATGAAGCCCCAGCCGGCCGGCTCGTTGTTGTACAAACAGAAGACCCCTGCAGAAAATACCACACAGGACAAGAATAGAGAAAGCGGGATGAATAGCGCTTTTATCGACTGAAAGAGTTCGGCGCGCTCGGCCCGTTCTGCTTCGCTCAATTCTTTTTTCATAGTGCTTCTATCTCATCCTCTTACCGAAAAGCGCTCGCGGTGCGGAGCCTTGGCTCGACGTATGCATCACATATACTTTCGGCTATTCATATTAGCATCGCACATCTAGAAATATAGCTGGTTCTCACGATTTCTGAGTTTTCTTGACTTAATGATAAACTTGCATCATCCTCGTTTTTACTGGAAAGAAGCGGATATCGGTTGGACATACAAGAAGTAAGAGGCTCGCAAACTGAGATCGCTTGTAGCACTTCCGAGCAGGCAGCGACCTGCCCCGGGTGCGCTTCCGTAGTCGTTCCTGGCGATCGCTTCTGTCAGGAATGCGGCACCAGAATTGGTACCACTCGGTCCAAGCGCCAAGGTCGGGAATCGAATGAGAGCCGCGCGGAAAGGACCAGAGCATCGATAATTTGCATCAATTGCGGAACGACAAATGAACCATCGTCAAACGAATGCGGCGATTGCAAAATTCCGCTAATTCAGCAGAAGGAACGACGCGAAGACTCGCGGGTTGAACGCATGGGTCTGCGAGGTTCGCTTACGGCAAGATCGACTAAGAGAAAACGTCCAGACCTGGCAAGCGCAAGCGAGAATGCATCGAGCAATAAGGCGACGCGAAACGATATCCTCTCGAGTTCAATCGTTCCAAACGCCGTTTCAAACGCCACCATTCCGAACGCTCCCGTTCCAAACATTCCCGTATCAAGCAGCACCGTTTTAGACGGCACCGTTTCAATCGCGCCCGAGAACTCAGTGCCGCAGACAACGAATACAGTTGACATCAAAACAGAGGAGACGAGGAACAGCCGCAAACAGCGGCTGCCGCGGTTTACACGAGGAGCTGATGCATTTTGGTTCGCCGGAGAGAAATCGAACGATCAAGCTGCACTCGACTTCCTCTACCCGACTGACGAACTGAGCGCCCAAAAGCTACAGGCAGAACCTTTCGACCAGATCATAGACGAAAGCCGCAAACCCAGCTTGTTTTCGCTGAGCGCAGCACTGTTTAACATCGAAAGTCTCGTCGAAAGAATTCCACTTCCGCTCGTGTTTCTCGGTGTGAGTCTCGTCATCATTCTTGCCACCGCCAATGCCACCACGCAGTGGAATCGCCACGAGCAAAGATTGGCGGCTATAGATAAGATCGCAACAAACGCGGAAAACGATATGCTGACATATCGACTCGATGATGCCATCAACACACTGCAAGAACTAGAGAAAACTGAAAACGGCGACCTCCCCCCACGCGCACGAGCGATTCTCAACCAGAGCCTCTGGCTTCGCTCCTACGCGCGCGCGAAAAAACAGCAATATGCCAAGGCAATAGCCGACCTGTCCGCCGTCACTTCGACATTCATTTCATACGATGACGTAAAAGAGAAATCAGCCGAATACAAAAAGCTTCTCTCAGCTCATCCTGAGTTTGCCGACCTCAGCCAAACGAAAAGAGACGAGCCGGCAATTCCAGGAGTTTCAGAACAACACCGCGCGAAGAGGAAAACTATCGCATCGTCGACTGAACAGAGCATGCCTGGCACGCCAAAACGCTCTAAAACAGACTCGGCCGACGAAGCGGTTTTGACGCAAGCGTCAGAACGAGCCCTCAGGCGAGTGGCTGCCGAGCGCGCAGAGCGAGTCCATGGCCCTCACACATCAGCTGACGATCAGTCTTCGGAAAAGCCGAGACCTCCCGTGGACAAACAGAAACAGTCAAAATCGGTTTCGAATAAACCGGATTCAATCAAAGCAGATTCAACATCCGCCAAGAAAAAGAAAAGCGGCAAAACCGATGCGGCACTCCTGGACGCGGATATGAAGCGTTACAGCGGCTTACTGGTCGAATACTTCTCCAGAGCCGAATCCAGCCGCGGCAGCGGACAAATTACGGAGCCGCCATCCTACGAAGAGTGGTCGGAGGGTGGCAAGCGTGATTTCTAGACTTCTTCACTGCGTCCTCACTCTAATTTTGCCATAATCAAATTTGCAAAGGCTCGCGTGCATGTCAACAGAGAAGCGAATCGATAAGTATTACAAGAGAAAGAACGCCGAGCGTCGTGCGGCGGAGGAAGAAGCTGCCGAGCCACAGGTATCGACGCTTTCCATGCCTGAAGTGGACTGGAAGCGCAGCGGCAAAATCGCAGCAGTCATTGCGGTTGTTTGCTTCATTTGCTATCTGTGGACACTCTGGGGTGGATACGTTTACTGCGATTCGTTCAACATCACGCCCTTCCGTACGGTAACCCGTGAGTGGGGGCAATCCCTGCTTTATATGATCGCCGACGCTTTCGTCGAGCCACTTTCGCAACCCCTTGTGCGCGCTACGTACGCGACCGATATCGCTTTCGGGACATACAGTTCGCAGGCGGTTTTCCACGGTGACAGCATGTGCTTGCACATCGCTAACTGCGTCGTGCTCTTCATTTTTGCCTTCACGCTCGCTTCTTTGAACAATCAAAAGAAGAAACGGCTTGAAGTCGATCCCTATGCGGTAGGCGCCGGAACTGCGCTACTTTTCGCCTGCCACCCGCTTGCAAGTGAAGCGGTTGCATACATTTCGGCTCGCTCAGCGCTTCTTGTAACTCTCAATTATCTGCTTGCTCTACTATGCTTCCTGCGCGGCTTTCACGCAAAGGTCATCAAAGACAGCTTGATCGGATACGGTTTTTGCTACCTGTTTATGCTGTTCGCCATCTGGTCCGGCTCTCAAGGACTTACCGCGGCGACAGCAATGATCGCTCTGGCACTTTTGGTTAAACCAAAGGATGAAACCGTTGGTCGCTGGGTAGGAACACGCCCACTAGAACTTTTCTCAATCGCTCTGGTGGCTCTGGTAGTACCATTTGTCTTACTTCTAAAATACAAAGCGCCGGTCGGTAACGGTTTCGGTCTTGAAACCCTCCCAGCCGTTCCTTACATCGCAACACAATGCAAGATGCTGCTCGTTTACTACCTGAGGGTTTTGGTCCTGCCCTTCGGCTTGAGTCTTGATCCGCCTTTTGGCACCGCATCAGGTTTTTCCGATCCACTGGCCATTGCCGGAGCCTTGATACCGTTTGGAATACTTGCTCTGGCCTGGAAATATCGAGCATCACTATTGGTATCATTTCCTCTTGTGCTTTTCGTCCTCGGTCTATTGCCGGACTTCCTGATCCCACAGCCGGAGCTGATGTCAGACAGGCGAATGTATCTTTCGCTTGCGGCGGTATCGATACCGGTCGGTTACCTTATCGCTCGCTGCGCAGAGAAGCGCCTGGTCGCGACAATGGTGGTCGGCGGCTTAGTTATCGCAACGTTCGCCGGACTGACCAACTGGCGCAACTTCGCCTGGCAGAAAGACAGCCGCCTCTGGGAAGACGCCTATAATATGAACAAAAACAGCGAACGCAGCCGCGTGATGCGCGTCTGGGGGCTGTCCCGCGGTCAGATAGATAAGGCCCGTGAACTGGCGGAACAGGAAGTAAAAACGTTTCCAAACTCGGCGATACTATATCTGGTGCTCGGAAAAGGCAGCATCGCCGGAAAGAAGTTTGCCGAGGCGAAGAAAAATTACGAGAAGGCTCTGGCACTCGCCGACAAGCAGAACCTTTCACCCGAGATCGTCTGGGATATGCAATATGGCATGGCCTATGCGTCTCTCCAGACAGAAGACATGGAAAACGCGAAAAAATACGCGGACCTGGCCATGGAATCACAGCCCAACAACGCTGTCCTCCGGATTATTCGGGGCGAATATTTCTTGGCCGAGAATCAGCCCCAGGCAGCCATTGTCGAACTCAACAAAGCCCACTCGCTTGACCGATACAACCCTGAAGTTCTACCTCCGCTCGCACGGGCAGCGCTTGGATGCGGCACCAAAGAATATCAAGATCTGGGCTACCAGGCCGCCATACTTGCCGGGAAGATACACAACGATAGCCGCCTCGAACTGTTGAAAGCATATGGCGCTCTGGAAACAGGTCGCGTTTACGAAGCGATGATGTACATGGATAAGTACAAGCTCGAAAACCCGATGACACCGGAGTATTACTACATTCTTTACGGCATTCTCAAACGACTTGGCGCGGAGAAGGAGTCCATAAAAGCGTTAAAAGTCGCTACCACAGCAGATCCGGACATCACCAAGAAAATTCGTCTGTATTTAAACCGACCGATTATTCTTCCGGAAGGCGCACCGAAAGTGAAGTTGCCGAACATGGAAGGTCTGCCGACTCCATTCATCGATGCTCAAAAAGGTCCGCGGCAACGCAGCGCGCCGCCGATCGCGGACGGACAGAAGAAGCCGGGCGCAGATATCCCATCCAACACCATACCTCTGCCTCTAAAGGCGCCCAAAGGCGAATTCCTGCCGACTCAGCCGGCCCCCGCAACGCAGCAGCAGAGCCAGCCGAACAAGCCTCCCGCAAAGCCGTAAAACCGCTTCGAACTCGATTAGGAACCGTTAGAGTTCGATATCCCGGTGTTTGAACTGGCGCGCGTTCTCACCGCTGTAGTCCTCGACAACATGCCCTTTACCGGCCAGCTTGTACTTGTAGGTTACAAGACCTTCCAAGCCGACTGGACCACGCGGATGCATCTTGTTGGTGCTGATACCGACTTCCGCTCCGAACCCATAGCGAAAACCGTCCGCGAATCGTGTCGATACATTCCAATAGACGCCGGCCGAGTTTACCGCTTTGAAAAAGGCTTCGTAGGTGGCCGGCTCAGCAGTGACGATGGTGTCGGTATGGTTTGAACCATACTGATTTATGTGATCGATAGCTTCCTCGATTGAATCGACCACCTTAACAGCAAGAATCAAATCGCTGAACTCAGTCGTCCAATCTTCACTCGTCGAACGAACCAGCAGCGGAAACTTTTTGCTCTCCGAGCCGGTTTCCGGAGCCCCTGGCTCTGACTCGATGATCTCAAACGCACGATTATCAGCGCGCAGTTCAACGCCTTTTGCAAAGAGCGCCCGGGCAACCTTCGGCAGATAGGCACCAGCAATGGTGCCATGCACCAACAGAGTTTCAATAGCATTGCAGGCGGCAGGATACTGAACTTTGGCATCAACAGCCAGCTTCACAGCCATATCAATGTCCGCATCCTCATGCACATAGAGTGCGCACAATCCTTCAGCATGACCTAACACCGGAATGCGCGTATTGTCTTGCACATAGCGAACAAGTTGATTAGAACCACGTGGAATAATCAAATCGACCAGACCATCAGCCTTGAGAATAGACTCTATTTCCTCTCGTTTATGAAGGAGGACGAGTGATTGCGAGGGCAAACCCTTTTCACCAAGAGCCTGTTGCAAACACTCGAAGAGAACAGTTAATGTGAAACGAGCTTCTTTACCGCCTTTCAGTATCGCCACGTTGCCCGAGCGGATAGCAAGCGATGCGATTTGTGGCAAGACATCAGGTCGCGATTCGAATATAACTGCGATCACACCAATCGGTGACGTAACTCTGTACAGCTTCAGTCCATCGTCGAGCTCACGAGCCAGCGAAATCGCCCCGACCGGATCGGGCAGTGTCGATACTTGCCTTACACCCTCGACTATCGTCTTCAGTTTATTCTCATCGAGTTTTAACCGATCATACATACTTCGGCTTATTTCGCCGGTTTCCAGCAGTTTCGCGGCCCGCTGCATATCGTGTTTGTTTGCAGACAAAATCTCGTCCACCCGCCGGTCTATAAAGAATGCCATCCTTTCGATCACTTCTTGCCGCTGCGCTGGCGAGAGCGATGCTAGTGCCGTTGAGGCTCTCTTCGCTGCAGTAAGGATTTCGAACAAAGGGGATTCTGCGGTCGAGGTCATGCTAATCTGCACCTTCTAAATTCGTTTATTCCTTCGCGAGAAACGCGATATTGTCTCGCGTAATCACCGCATCATAGTTTCGATCTTGAACAACATTTGCGATCTCCTCCGACTTCTTGCCTGACAGGAGCCGCGTCTCGTCACTGCTGTAGTTTACTATACCTCTGGCAAACTCTTTACCGTGTTCGTCGATAATGCTGACGACGTCGCCGCGTTTGAAAGCACCATTTACTTCTGTGATTCCGGCACCAAGTAGACTGGCTTTGCGTTTGACCAGAGCCTCCCTGGCACCATCGTTTACACTTACAGAGGCGTTCACGGTCGTGGCATAAGCAATCCAGCGTAGCTTTCCGCCCATCGCTTTCTTCGGTAGAAAAAGCGTTCCCAACTCTTCACCGGCAAAGAGTCGCCCGATTACAGCCGGATTCTTGCCACCGGCGATAATGCAAGCACAACCCGCTTGAGTGGACACCTTGGCCGCTTCAAGTTTGGTCTTGATTCCGCCGCGTCCAACCCCTGAGCCAGTGGATTTTTTTTCAACCTTCTTATCGCTCGCTTTTTTCTTACCGTCACCGACATCCTCTGAGTCTTCCGGCTTCGCCTTGTTATCCTCAGCCATCAGTTCGATGACGTCGGTAACGAGAGGCACCAGCGTCGCGCTAGCATCGACTCTGGGGTCGGCGGTGTATAAACCCTCAACGTCAGTCAGAATCAGTAGAATCTCCGCATCCATTTTGCTTGCGACTAAAGCAGAAAGTTTGTCGTTGTCGCCAAAATTCACCTTGCGAGCCGGGTTCGCTGAAATCGCCTCAAGCTCGATTGTCGAGACGGTATCGTTCTCATTGATAATCGGCAAAACCTTCAAGCGCACCAGTTCCGAAATGGTGCTGCGCAGATTCAAATAACGATTGCGATTCGAAAAATCATCTTCAGTCAACAAAATCTGAGCAGTCGTGATACCAAGTTTTTCAAAAGCGTCGGCATACATCGACATGAGCAAACCCTGACCGACCGCGGCACAAGCCTGCTTCAACGGTAATTCTTTAGGCCGTTTTTCCAGGTTCAATCTTTTGACGCCTAAACCGACCGCGCCTGATGTAACTAATAAGACTTCCTTACCACCTTTAATCAGGTCCGCGATGCCCTCGACAAAGGAGTAGAATCGGCTCAATGCCACTCCCCCCTCTTCACGCATGAGGACGGCGGTACCAAGTTTTACCACCACACGCTTTGCATCCTTAAGGACTTTCTGTCTTTCGACGTTTGCTTCAGCCATGGCTCAAATCTCACTCAGATCGTTTCAACGTCGTTCGCAGTTCACTTGCATCAACTATTGGCTGTTTGCAAGTAAACTTCTCGCAAATGTAGACCGTCGGCTTACCGTTCTCGGCGGTCCGACCGCTGAGAAGCGGACTGGACAACTGTTTTATGTTTTCAGTACTTGTGACGAGAACAACTTTGTCAGGATCAAACTGTTCATAGATCGGAAATAGAACTTCCGAATTGTCTTGCCCGCTTTCTGAAACAACCACCACTTCTTTAATGGGATGAAGATAGAAATCCAGCGCACAAAGACTGTTTGCGAATTCACTTGGTCCCTTCACCAGGTACTCACCGTACAGGCGCAAGATTGTGCGCGCGGACTCACGATACGATTCTTCGCCCGTTAATTTTTCCAGGCGCAGAAGATTGAGAAGCGCAACGGAAGCGCCTGAGGGAACAGAGCCGTCAAAGTGATTCTTCGGACGCACGATTAACTCTTCGTGTGTATCGCTCGTGTAGTACAGACCACCACTCTCGTCGTCCCAGAAGTGAGCGAGCATATGATCGGTCAGCTTGATTGCGGTGGTGAACCAGCGAGGATCTTCATCGACCGAGGCCAGGTCGAGAAGCGCTTGAACAAAGTAAGAGTAATCGTCCAGATAACCCGGCAACTTGGCTTTGCCCTGCCCCCATGTCCGAAGCAATTCACCATCTTGAAACAGATTATTGAAAATAAAGTTGGCGGCGGTTTTCGCTTCATCAAGATAGTCGGATTTTTTCGTCACCCGATATCCATCGACATAAGCTGAAATCATCAAGCTGTTCCAACTCGTCAAAACCTTTTCGTCACGCCCTGGTCTAATACGCTCAGCGCGCTTAGTAAGCAACTTTTCTCGCATCGGATTCAACTTCGCGTTGAATTCGTCGTACGTCATATTGTTTTCTTTTGCGAGTTCTTCCGGCGTTTTTTTATAATGGAGCGCACTGGTGCCATGCTCAAAATTACCAGTCGAGGTCACGCCGTAGAGCTCGCATAGCCAGTTGCCATCATCGTTACCAAGGACTTCTTTGATTTGTTCCGGAGTCCAGACGTAGAACTTCCCTTCCTCCCCTTCGCTATCTGCATCAAGGCTGGAATAGAAGGCACCATTATCGGTGCGCAATTCGGCGGATGTGAACTTCAGAATTCCTTCGGCTACATCCCTGAAGTATTGCCGCCCCGTGAGACTGTAAGCTTCAAAATAAGTGGAGCATAGCAAGGCATTGTCGTACAACATCTTCTCGAAGTGCGGAATCAACCATTGCCTGTCAACAGAGTAACGAGCGAATCCGCCGGCGAGATGGTCATGAATTCCGCCCATTGCCATGCGCTCAAGCGTGGTTTGCACAAGCTCCCGGCACTCGATTCGATCGCTGGATTTTGCTTCTTTCGTTCGTATCGAATAACGCATAGCCAGCATAAGACTGAATGTGTGCGGGAACTTAGGCGCGCCGCCAAATCCACCCCACTTCGCATCAAAACGCGATATCAATCGCGTGATCGCACCGGATATGGTTTCCATGTTTAAAAACCGATCCGCTTTTTCGACCTCGGCACTCTCAGCTCCAACTCCGATTTCGAGCATTTTCAGATGATGTGTGACGTCGGAGGCGCTCTCCAAAACTTCGTCTCGGCGCTCTTCCCAGGCTGAGCTTATCCCGAAAAGGATTTTCTTAAAAGACGGCATTCCATGTTTATCCACAGGCGGAAAGTACGTCCCTGCAAAGAACGGTTTTAAATCCGGTGTTAGAAAAACGGTCATCGGCCAGCCCCCGTGACCGGTCATGAGCTGGACGGCTTTCATGTAAATCTCATCGATATCGGTTCGTTCTTCTCTGTCAACTTTGATGTTGATGAACTTGGCATTCATCACCATCGCAGTTTCAGAATCCTCGAAAGATTCATGCTCCATCACGTGGCACCAGTGGCAGGCTGCGTAGCCTACCGAAAGCAGGATGGGACGTTGCTCGGCGCGTGCACGTTCCAGTGCTTCAGCTCCCCACGGATACCAATCGACCGGATTATAAGCATGTTGCAAGAGATACGTACTGGTTTCGTTAATTAGCCTGTTAGGCTCACCGCGCTTTGTCTCGGTTCCTGTAGCCATTCTCTTAGTCTCCATGCTCCTTGATTGCATCCAGGAGTCCATCGTAAAGGTGAACGTTAGCGGCGAGAGTGTTGGTGAATCCAAACTCGACGGCCTCACGCGCATTATGTTTATCAATGAAATATTCAGCCAGTGCAAGCGACTCCTCACCGTGATCGCATTCCACGTTCACATGGTCGAACCAGCGGTGGTCAGCCAGTTGAAATTTGCGAAAAGCAACTTGCATGGCTTTGAATTCTTCAATCGCCATAAGCTCGGTCGCGGTGATAGCACCGGCTGTGATGGCAGGTCCGCGCATGTCCTTTATCGGTTTACCATCCTCGCCGGTGGGCTGGTAAAAATCGACGACTGTGCGCATGTACATTCGCACTCCGCACTTTACCAGGCCTTCGTTTCGGATCATAGTATCAGATTCGATACCACCCATTTTGCAGACGCGATCGATCACATCGTGCAACTGACCTTCATGGCACCTGGTGTAGTCTCCGTTTCCATATTCGTTCCGCACATTTTCCAATACGAAACCTACGGCCGGTTCCGGCATGTACGCAGCAGCACTCAATAACAAACGGCGCAACAACCCTGCATGCATGTCATAGTTGACGAGCATCGCGGAAGCCTGCGCAGGCGTCAGCGGCTGCTCGTCGGCTCGATTCAATCGCTCGAACAATGGATGTTTCGCGCAGGGGTGCGAGGACGCTGTTTCTTTCAAATACGCTGCGCTAGTCGCAGCGACTCCGTTTAGCAACATCCGTGCGTCTTACCGACCGGCTCTGGCTGTTGTTGCAGCTTTGCGGAGTCAGCGCCCTTTTTTTCCGGGGACCCTTCCTGCGGTTCTGCGTGAGCCGGAGCCTGTCCGTTCGCTTCGTCCTCCGCTTCTTCGTTCTCAAGCAACCATTGTGCTTCGAGCGCGGCACGGCAACCAGTTCCTGCTGCCGTAACCGCCTGCCTGTATTTCTGGTCGATACAGTCGCCCGCGGCAAAAACGCCAGGGAACTTTGTCAGCACGCTACCTTCGTATTGCGTGATGATATAACCGGACTCGTTGAGTTCCAGCATCTCTTTGAACAAGTCGGTGTTCGGCTGGTGACCGATGGCGATGAAAACTCCGTCTGCATCGTGTTGGGAAACTTCACCGGTTTTGATGTTCTTGACCCGCACCCATTTAACTTCACCGGCTTCGACTTCACCGATATCTTCGACAACGCAGTTGAGCAGATAATCAATCTTCTCGTTGCGCTTCATGCGATCCACCATGATCGCCGAAGCGCGGAATGTTTCACGCCTGTGAATCAAAGTGACGGACGATGCAAAACGGGTGAGGAACATGGCTTCCTCGATCGCCGTGTCTCCGCCGCCGACTACGAAAACCTTTTTGTCACGGAAAAAGAATCCGTCGCAAGTAGCGCAGGCCGAGACGCCATGACCCATGAGCTTCGATTCTGACTCCAGTCCTAGAAGTTTTGCCGAGGCGCCAGTGGTAATGATGAGCGTCTGAGTGTGGATTTCCTGCTCGCTTGTTTTGATTACATAAGGGCGCTGCGACAAATCAACGGATTCGGCGTTGTCATAAATGAACTCTGTACCGAATCTTTCAGCCTGTTTGTGCATGCGGGTCATCAGGTCAGGTCCCTGAATACCGTCGGGAAAGCCGGGAAAGTTTTCGACGTCAGTCGTAATAGTCAGCTGTCCACCAGCCTGCAGCCCCTCGATTACTAACGGATCCAGGTTGGCACGCGCGGCATAGATTGCTGCGGTCAGTCCGGCGGCGCCGGAACCGAGGATGGTGACTTTTTTGTTTTTAGGTTTATTGGGCATGAACGCTACCCCGACTGCGTTAAGGCGCTGGGACAAGATGACAAGTGAGCGACACTCGCTTAGACTCTCCATTTTAGGTGGAGAGACTGACTTAGAGCGGGAGATTCAAGATAACTTATCAATTTGGATCGCAGCTGATTTATCAGCTATCAGCATCAACCGGACGCAATCCGAAAGGAAGTGAGAGTTTAATTTCATCAATCTTGGATAAAAGCTCTTGCTGCTTAGCAACCACGGTCTGAATAGTTTTCTCGGCCAGCGGTCCACCTTCCTTCATCAACAAGAGGCGCACCCGCTCCAGGTCATTGATTTGACCAAGAGTTTGCTGAGCGGCAACCAGAGTAGGCGGTTCATGCCCGAAAAACTCGACAAGAATGTATCGCCAGGTCTTGATACTCAAGCGCAGAGCGTGCAATTCTTCAAGAGATGTGGCATTTGTGGCAAGATAACGAGTTTGGGCCTCGGTTTCCCTCAAGTATGACTCGATGGCGTCGCGCGGCCGGGCGCTGAACCGCCCGTCGTCTCGGTGTTTCTTCTTCAGTTTTTCCGCGCGTTTCTTCAAAAACTTGCTGAGGCTCTTCACTGCCTTTTCCATGTCGATGCGACTTAAAGCCGCGGTGGTCTCCTCTTCGACACGATTGCGCTGGTGCTGCCATTTTGCAAGAATCTGCTCCGGAACGCCATATTCTTTGCCAGTGTTTAAATTCACGTCCCAATCGCGGACAGCGCCCAGAAGTTTATATCCCTTCTTGAGTTCAGCTCCCACCTTCTTTTTGTACGACTTAGTTTTGAAGCCCTCTTTGGAGAGCACATTCCATATCGAATACCAGCGCCGAAACGCCACACGCATGTTGTGGACGCGTTTTGCACTCTTGCTCTTTTTCTTCTTGTTTAGCTTCTTCGCGCTAATCCACAGCCTGTGGACGGCTTCTCCGGAAACTGCAATCTGGAAATCCAGGAAATTACTATCCGAAAGCGCGGCGCTTTCCCCGCCCTTCGACGCCCCCTTGTCCCTGGCTTTTTCTTTGTCAACCATGCAATTGCGTTGCTCAAATCAAATCGCACATTCGCCGTGCGGTTTCACTGCCGTCTCCGGCCAGTACAAGTATATAGACTCAGCCGAGCAAGTCGGAAATTATTTCTCGCGATCGCTTGATGACAAGGTCGCCGCCACCACGCGCATAAACCGCCCGAGCCCGCTCAAATACCGAAGGCATGGTTATCTTTACATGCTGGGGCAAGTGATAAGGTTCGCGACAAAACCGCACTAACGCTTTGCAAGTCTTATCCCAGGTGAATTCATTAGATAGTTGCAGTGAAGCTTCTGAATAGCCCGCTCGAATCTCTCTGTCTCCAGCCAGACGAACGATCGCCTCGCACCACGCATCCTCATCCTTGTACGGCAGCGCCAGGCCGGCATGAGCTTTATCTATCATTTCGGAGAGCGGGTCACCGCCAGTGCTCAGCACCGGAAGCCCGCACCAGAGGTAATCGAGAATGCGGGTTCTAAACGAATAACGTGTCTCAGGCAAATCGAAGTGGGATGAAACAGCTATATCCGCATCAAGTAAATAGTTCACGCGCTTTTCGTACGGAATCCAGCCCTCTTTGAAAAACACATGTTTTCCTGTCAGCCCCAGGCGTTCTGACAGTTCGATCGCATCTCGTGCCATCTTCATAATCGGTACTTTAGGATTGGGCGACTTCATTCCCATAAAGACAAGGCGCAAATTCGGCACGCGGTCTTTCGCCTTCGCCACTGCCTCAATCACCGTTAGTGGATCGAACCAGTCCCAGATTCCGCCGCCCCATAATAAAACGACATCGTCGGGACCGATGGCGTCAATCTCTTCGCGAAGTCCCGGACCGTTGCGCACGGGCGCAAGTGTTTCGCGCCCAAAAGGAACCACGTCAATCAACTTTCGCATGGAAGGATCGAAGTCATAAAGTACCGGAGTCAAGCGCCCAAGCGCACAATAGCGACCTATCCAGTAGTCGCGTTGAATTTCAGACGCGCATATCGAAAAATCAGCATTCAGCATATGCTGCTCCAGAACCTTGTGCATCAAACGGTAACTGGCATCAGCCGCCACTTTCTCGTTCTTATATTGCACGAGCACAGAAAAGAGATATGGATCGTAAAGGTCAACAACCAGGTATTTGCCCAGCTCAGCAAGTTTTGGAAAAGGCCGAAGCACATTAGATTGAATTATGAGAACGTCGTTGTCGAGCGCCTCTCGATACATCGTCTGCCGATTTGCGCCCGTCAAAATATTCACGCCGGTTATCGGTGCGAGCTGCTCTTCAACAGGCTGAGCGACCGGTGATGCAACCGTAACTGCAAATTCCCCGGCGAGTTGCTTTGCCATCTCGACGGCACGAATAGCCGGTCCAGCCATCGAACGCGAAATCGGTTCGAGCGTTACGAGCATGATTTTGCGCTGCTTATTTTGCTGTGAAGTTAAACTCATAATCGGATTGGCAACAGTTCCATATACACGGGAGGAAACTTTCCCGCGGACGGCCGCGCTACGGTGTTTTCTCGACCCGCGCGCGAGCAGGCCGGCGACCATTATATCCCTTTGGAAGGTCCCCTTAAGAAGTGCTCAATATGAGTTGTGACTTTTACCGTACAATACTGGGACCAATCGCGGATTCGGCAAGGACCGAAGTAATGTGACCGCCACAGGCACAGAGAATAAACCGAGATCGACGTGACCTCCGACAAGCTCATCAGTATCGTTATCCCGAATTGGAACGGCAAAAGATTTCTTGCCGATTGTCTGGACTCGATCCGAAAGCAGACCCATAAGCAGATCGAAACAATCATCGTAGACAACGGCTCCAAAGACGGTTCCGTTGAGTTTCTCCGGGAACATTATCCGGAAGTGAAACTGATAACCTACGAGGTAAACACCGGCTTTGCTCCGGCGGTGAACGCGGGAATTCGCGCAGCCACCGGACACTACATCTCACTACTTAACAATGACACCATCGTCGAGCCCCTCTGGGTCGAAGAGCTCGTCAAGGCCCTGGATGAACATCCCGAGGTCGGCTCCGTGGGCTGCAAGATGCTGTCCTATGAAGACCAGACCATCCTCGACGGCGTTGGCGACGGCTATCGACGCGGCGGCTTGCCCGGTCGAATCGGACACAGAGAAAAGGACATAGGACTTTTCGATAAACCGCGCTACATCTTGGGAGCGTGCGGCGGCGCGGCAATGTATCGCCGTGAGTTATTCGACGATATCGGTCTGTTCGACGATGACTACTTTGCCTACCTGGAAGATGTCGATCTCGGACTTCGTGCACAGAGCGCAGGCTACAAGTGCCTTTACGTCCCCACCTCGGTCGTTTACCACCTCGGATGCGGCACCACAGGCAGTGGCTACTCACCACTGGTGGTGAAACTTTCTTCGAGAAATAACTGGAATACGATTGTCAAAAACATTCCCATGCCTCTTCTCATCAAGTTCTTGCCGCACATAATATACTGGCAGGCATTCTACCTCGCGGTTGTCACTCTGCGCGGCGGTCAGCTTTGGCCCTGGATGATTGGGACATTCCAGGCAGTCTGCATGCTGCCGAACATGCTGAAGAAACGAGCTGCAATAAACAAACGCAGATCGGTTCCGCTAGAATACATGGAATCCATCATAATCGAATCGGAGAACGACCTCGCCCAAGCACGAGCGCGGCTCTACGAACAAGCCCGAAAAGAAAAGAATTTGACTAAGAAATGAAGATCTCAATCAACAAAGACAGTTCCGTACCCGTGCGGGATCAACTAGTGGAGCAGGTTTCACTCCAGATTGCCTCAGGTCTGTTAACGCCGAAAGAAAAACTTCCAAGTATTCGCGCTCTGGCAGCGAGATTAGGCATTCATTACAGCACCGTGACGGCAGCCTACAACCACCTTGCCGACGTGGGACTTCTCGATATTCGCCAGGGCAGCGGTGTTCGCGTAGCGAGTATAAACAACAGAGAGAATGAGCCAGCGGCAAAGTCAAACCTGGATTCGATGATTAACGATTTTCTGGCACGCGCTTCGGAAGCAGGCTTTGCGGCCGCCGATGTTATGAATGCGGTCGAGAAGTTGAAGGAGCGAAAACCGGTCCGGCGAATTCTGGCAGTAGATCGCAACGAAGACTTTCACAGGGTGCTGCTCACCGAGTTGAAGCCCCACTTCAAAATACCGGTCGAGGCCTGCACGGTTCAGGACATCATGGATAAGCCGGAGCAGATGGATGATTCCTTGATTCTCACCAGCCTCTATCACTTATTCACCTTCCAGGACAAAGTTAAGGACAGAACTCGCCTTGTGCCGTGCAATATAGAACCGGCCAGCCTGGAAATGGAAAAAATTGCCACGCTTCGCGCCGGCAGCCTTGTGCTTCTCGTCTCAGTCAGCGAGACCTTGATGAACATGGCGACAAAGCTGGTTGCCGCTCACCGCGGAGAGGAAATCCCTGTTCGCTCCGTTCTCCTGAGCGACGAGAAAGAACTGAACTATATGGTCAATCATGCGAATTTGATTTTGTGTGACAGCCCCAGCGAGGATACCGTCCGAAAAATTGCGGACCCTAAAATTTTGCAGGTGTTCAAACTCTATCCGCCGTCTACCATAAAGCTCATTCAAGAGCGTTTGTCGAAATGGGGTTAGGACGTTTCAATTCACATCTTGTAAACTCCCATTCCCCAAACTTGCGTTTGCGCTCATAATTCAAACCTGGATTATTTTGTGGAGACAAACCCTTATGAACATCGACGGTTTGAAAGGCCTTCTCATTGCAGGCACGCTTCTATTCGCGACAACTCCGTTACCGGCAGAAGCGATCCCTGACAGCACGAAGCCGGCACGGCTGTGCGAGGAGAAATCGCCCGCCAAGTCCGAGGCTAAGGGCTGCGAGAAAAAAGCCGAAGGGTGCGGAAAAGCCGAAGGCGATTGCTGCAAGGCACCCAAGGTGAGCCAAAAACCTGATGATGAAGATTCGAGCACTACAGGTGGTAGCGGCGACGGTGACGGAGCCGGCACCACAGAAGGTGCTCCTGGTGAAGCTGCGCCCGGTGCGGCAGCCGGTTCGGACACGGCCGAGTCTCCCGCAGGTAGCACCGGTGGAGAGGCCGGAGCAACAGAAGGCAGTGAAGCTCCTCCCGCGCCGGCAGGAAAACCGGCAGACGACTAACGGTTGCCCGGAAAGGTATAGATAAACAGATAAGCGCATGGATTGTCAGGTCCATGCGCTTTCAATTTTCTGTACACGCTTTGCGGTTTCGAACCCCAGTTTTGAAGCTGGAAACGTCCTCTATTTACGCGGCGTGACGCCCAGACCCGGCAGATCCCGAAGCTTCAGATAACCGTCTTCGTAAGTCGCACCGTGGAAAGGATCCGAGGCGAGCAGCATGGCACCGTCGAGATCGAGGTAGTCGACCAGCGGTGCGAGCTGAACAGCCGCACTTATGCCGATGGAAGATTCAATCATGCAGCCGAACATGATCTGCATAGAATGAGCCCTGGCAGTGTGTATTACGCGAATCGCCTCAAGCAAGCCCCCCGTTTTTGCGAGCTTCACCACGACACCATCGACGCAACCAGCCAGTCTTGCGACATCGTTGGAAGTGGAGACACTCTCGTCGGCAAAGATAGGCACAATCGAGTTTTCCTTGACGTATTTGAAGTCTTCCTTGTGCGCGTTTTTCGCTAACGGTTGTTCGATAAATTGCACACCATAGTCGTACAGGAACTCGGACATTTCGATAGCTTGCTTCGGTGTCCATGCGCAATTCGCATCGACTCGCAACGGAATTTCCGGAGCAATTTCGCGAATTGTTTCAATAATCTCACGGTCATACGTCGTGCCTTGCTTGACCTTCAGCATCTTATAGCCGGCTTCCACAGCCTCTCTGGTCTTTTTCTCCACCATCTCGATGCTGTCGATACCGATAGTAAAATCGGTCATGGGCGCTTTCAGTCCACTCAAACCAAGCATCTTGTAGGTTGGCTGACCAGCGACTTTTCCGGCGATATCATGCAGCGCCATCTCGACCGCTGATTTGGCGGAATGATTTTTTGCTATGATTTTGTTCATTCGATCGGAGACTTCGGCAATCGCGAATGGGTCGTCGCCAAGTACGTTTGCGTCGCGAACCATGCCGAGAACTGCCATGACGGTTTCTCTAGTTTCATCATGGTATTTTGCCGGCGCAGCTTCACCGTAACCAATATGGTCTCCGAATTTCAGCTTGACGAGTACGTTTTTAGAATCGACAGATGTTCCGGACGAAATTCCAAACGGATGCGCAGTCGTAAGATCCAGCGCTTCGAATTCGAGTTCAATCGCTGTAGTTTTAGTGGCAGTCACGGTTTACCCCTTATGTTTTGGAAGCGGTTTGAGCGCGATTCGCTTTTCGCGTTTTATGCAGCGCCTCGAGAGCATCAACTAGATTCTCGCAACCATAGCGAACCGGGTCCGTAGCAGGAAGTCCGGTATGACGGGCAGCCTCATCGACCAGTTTGCGAGCTTCTTCTTCCGGTAAACCGAAAGTGTTCACGCAGATGCCAATCACCTTTGCGGGTCGAATGACGCTCGACATGAATTCATACATTTTGATGCAATCATTCAAATCAGCAATCGGCCACTGCCCTTCGTTGCCAATGGTTTTCAACCCGGCTTTCGTACAAAGGACCATAGCCTCCGGCGCGCTGCCGTGCAATAAAGATAGCGTCACTCCCGAGTAACCCGGGTGATAGAGCGACCCCTGCCCTTCGACGAACAACATGTCGAGACCTGGCGAATCTTTCACGACCAGTTCTTCAATGGCTCCAGCCATGAAATCACCGATCACACGGTCGATCGCAATTCCAGAGCCGCAAATCATGATGCCAGTCTGACCGGTCGCCACGAATCCGGATTTATAACCGCGTTTAGTTGCCAATCGGTCCATCTCAATTGCAGCAGTCATCTTACCGACCGAACAATCAACTCCTACTGTCAGAACGGTCAGCGGGTCCACTTTGGCGCCTAAACCATTGGCAATCGGCAATTTATCAGGCGGTTTTCTCAAATCAATGAGCTTGCGACCCAGACGATTGGCAGCCTCGACGAACTCGGGATCGTCCTCGAGAAAGTCGTGCAGACCATTGATGACGTCGATTCCCAGTTCCAGCGCCGCGAGGATGTCCTGGCGCCAGGCTTCAGGCATTCTGCCACCTACGAAGGCGCAACCGAGCAGCATGGCGTCAGCTTCCAGCTGAGCAGCTTCGGCAACCGTCGCCACTATCGGAATGCCCTCTCCAACACCGCAAACTTCTTTTGCAGTTTTTCCGGCATGTTGCCTGTCAACAACTGCGACGATTTTGCTAGGTCCGAATCGAATGACGCCCTCGGCGGTCTTGGAATGTCCGCCGCCAAATTCGTCTCTGGCGTATAAAATCAGTCGGGTCTGAGTTTCAACATGCATAAATTGATTAACAACCTTCTCTAATTGGTTTATTTGTTTAAAGTTATGTGCAAATCCTTTTTGGAATTGCTTGAAGGAGGCGACGTAATGTCTCCTGTACCCTAAAATTATAAGGGGAAGCCACGCTCCGCTGTCGCCTGGTTCTTGATAACAGAGTGTCCTTGACGACCTGGAAGCGTTAAGATTTCATCGTGGATTCGGGGCCAACTCGAAATCCAAGGCACAATCTAGGTAAACCTCATTTCATTTACGAACCGTACTAAATCCAGGTGACTATGGGCGACGAGTCTGAAAACAAAGAATCACTAGACGCTGGTGAAGCAAGCCGCAAGGGCGGCAAGCAAGATAGAAGTTCTTCGGCGAAGGCTTTTTACCGCGCAATGTACGCAGGAGCCGAGCCCGACCCGGAGGACTATGGTATGTCAACGAAGGATGAGCCTGAGCAACGCGGCAACAGCGGACCTTGTCCAAACTGCACCCGCATTCAGCAAGACATGGAAGGCTTGGAGAAACGTACGCTCGAAGCTGAAAACCACTACAAGCGAATGGCCGCGGATTTCGAAAACTATCGAAAACGGGTAGCGCGTGAGAAAGAAGAATTCAGCGCCAACGGTATTCAAAGAGCGATCGAAGCGATACTTCCGGCTCTCGACGATATGGACATGGCGAAAACCAAACTTTCGGCAGACATGGATTCAAAAGCCATGATGGAAAGTTTGAACATGGTTTATAACCGCTTTAATCGCTGCCTCGAACAAATTGGAATCAAACAGCTTGAAGTTATAGGCGAGATGTTCGATCCGGTTTATCACGAGCCGGTTCAACAGGTGCCCAGTAAAGCTGTTCCGGACGGCGCAGTGGTTCATCAGTTGCGTCCAGGCTACATGTTCGGCGACAAAGTTTTACGACCGTCTCTCGTCAACGTTGCCACCTCAGATGGTGCCGAAGACATCGAAGAGGCTCCAGCTCAAGTCGATGAACCGGCATCCGAAGTTCCAGAGGATGAAGGAGAACCCGGTTCCCGCACTCAGGACTTGCCAATCGTAGACGTGACAGCTGACCTCGAAGCGAAAGTATTCGAAGACAAGGACGAAGAAGGTAACGAATAGCCTCTTCAACAGTCCTAGAATCTCAGGTGGTCAATGAGCAATAGCGACAGGATTATCGGCATCGACCTAGGTACAACACACTCCTGTGTTGCCATCATGGAAGGCGGCAAGCCGGTAATTATTGAAAACGCAGAAGGAGCCAGAACGACTCCTTCAGTTGTTGCGTTTACAAAATCCGGAGACCGTCTGGTCGGTCAGGTAGCCAAAAGACAGTCAGTAACCAATCCATCCAAGACCTTACAGTCAATTAAACGTGAGATGGGCACCAACTATCGAGTCACCATAGATGGTGTCGCGCACAGCCCGGAGCAAGTTTCAGCCATGATCCTGCAGAAGCTTAAGGCTGATGCTGAGTCCTATTTGGGTGAAAAACTCTCGCGCGCGGTAATTACAGTACCGGCATACTTCAATGATGCACAACGTCAGGCCACCCGCGATGCCGGACAGATAGCCGGTCTTGACGTGATGCGCATCATCAACGAGCCTACTGCCAGCGCGCTCGCGTACGGTCTGGATAAGCTGGACGACCAATCCGTAATTCTGGTTTTCGACCTTGGCGGCGGGACATTCGACGTCAGCATTCTGGAAATTACCGAAGGAGTTTTTGAAGTTAAGGCCACGAGCGGTAACAACAGACTGGGTGGCGATGACTTTGACCAGTGCATCATTGACTGGATGATCGGCGAATTTTTATCTCAAACTGGAATTGATGTTTCAAACGATTTGATTGCAGTTCAGCGGATAAAGGAAACTGCAGAGAAGGTAAAGATAGAACTTTCGACAGCCGTCGTTTCCGACGTCCATTTGCCATTCCTGACAGCCAATGACACAGGTCCGCTGCACCTTGAATGCCAGCTGACACGCGCAAAGTTTAACGATTTGACCGCTCATCTCGTCGAAGAGTGCCTGGGTCCTCTCATTCAGGCTCTCGAAGACGCGCAGCTGGAGCCTGCCAGCATCGAACACATAATTCTGGTTGGCGGCTCGACCAGAATACCGGCTGTTCAGGACATGATTCGCCGATTCTTTTCCAAGGAGCCTTCAAAGTCTGTAAACCCTGACGAAGCAGTAGCCATGGGCGCTGCAATCCAGGCCGGCATCCTCTCCGGTGATCTGAAAGAGGTTTTGCTTCTCGATGTTATCCCATTGTCACTTGGCATTGAAACGGCTGGAGAGCTGTTTACGCGTATTATCAAACGCAATACGACGATACCCACCAGCCAGACGCAACTGTTTTCCACAACAGAAGATGGTCAGACGTCAGTTGAAGTCCACGTTCTTCAGGGCGAGCGCGAAAAAGCAAAAGACAATAAGTCACTGGCAAAGTTAAATTTGACTGGAATTCCTCCGGCACCTCGTGGCGTACCTAAAATCGAAGTAACCTTCGATATTGATGCAGACGGGATTTTGCAGTGCTCCGTTAAGGACCATGCCTCCGGAATCAAGCAATCCATCACCGTCCATAGAACGACAGGGCTCAACCCGGATGAAGTGGAAACCTTGCGCAGAGAGGCTGAAGAGTTCGCAGAGCAGGACAGAATAGAGCGCGAACGAATCAGTGCGCGGGTCAAAGCAGATGCGATGTGCGCCGATGCTGAAAGAACGATCACAAAGTATGGTGACAGAGTTGAGAAGAGTATTGTGGACAAAGTCCGCCGGGCTATAGACAATGTAAAGGAGTCGCTGGCGAAAGACGAAACCGACGAGCTCAAATCGCTGGTTGCCGGTCTGGATGTCGCCCTCCTGGACTTCGGGCGTGTCATTCACACAGCGAAACCGACTCTTCGCGACACGAAGGCCAAGAAACGGACCACTGTCGAAACCATCGAACTCGGTGGTCTCAAGCACGGAGAGTCGGAACCAGTCGGAAATGGCAAACCGACGCAGGGAAGTGAAACCTGCCCCAAATGCTCAAGCCCGCTCGAATCCGATGACGACGATGGACAGTCGTGCCCGAGCTGCTCGATGATCGAGCTGTAAAAACAAAAGGATTGAGGGAATGAGCTGCTGGACAATTCAAATTCAGCGTGAGGAAACGGTCATTGGCTATAGGGAACATGTCTAGCAAGAAGGACTACTACGAAGTTATCGGCGTCGCGAAAGGCGCGACACAAGAAGAGATCAAAAAATCTTTTCGCAAACGCGCAAGAGAGCTTCACCCAGACAATAAAGACTCGGGAGATGAAAAGGCTTTCAAAGAACTCGCGGAAGCCTATGAAGTCCTTTCTGATGCGCAGAAAAGATCGGCGTACGACAGGTACGGACACGACGGCGTCAAGAGCGCTGGTCGCCGCTTTGACGACGTAGACTTCGGTCAATTCCAGGGCTTCGGCATGGACGACATCCTGGAAGCACTGTTCGGACAGGGTGTCCGTGGTGGCGGATTTGGTGGCGGCTTCGGCAGACAAGCCGGTCCTCAACAAGGTTCGCACCTCAAGTACGATTTGCAGATCGATTTTCTCGAAGCAGTCTTTGGCTGTGAGAAGAAACTTGAGATAGCAGCTCTCGACGATTGCACAAGCTGCTTAGGAACGGGTGCTGCGCCCGGCAGCAACGTCTCGACTTGTGGAACCTGCAATGGTCAGGGGCAGGTCAAAGAGCTTGTGAACATGCTGTTTGTTCAAACCTATCAAATCACCACCTGCCCTCAGTGCCGAGGAAAGGGTAAGAAAGTTGACAAACCCTGCCGCGATTGTCGCGGCGAAGGTTTGACTCGCAAGAAAAAAGAATTCACACTGCCTGTTCCTGCTGGTATCGCCGACGGTAGCAGAATGCGCGTCGGGGGCCACGGCGATAAAGGACCGATAGGCGGTCCATTCGGCGATTTGTTTGTGGTTATCCATGTCAAGCCACACAAAGACTTTATTCGCGACGGCAACACCATCCATGTGAAACAAAACGTCAGTTATGCGATGGCCGCGCTAGGCGGAGAGCTTCTCGTTCCAACGGTCGAGGGCTCGAAAGTCATGAAGATACCCAGCGGTATCCAAACAGGAACGCAGCTGGTAATGAAGGATCTTGGCGTCCCACCGCTGCAAGGACAGGGGCGACGTGGGGATCAAATAGTCCACATTCATGTCCAAACTCCGACGAAACTTTCGGCAGAAGAAAAAGAACTTTTCAAGACACTCGCCAGGATTACCGGTGAGTCTCTAACGGTTGAAGCCGAAAAGGAAACAATTGAAAACAGGGATTCGTCGGAAAAAAAAGCGAAGAAGGAAACTGAGAAGTCTTCCGACATCGAGCCGAATGCCAAAGGCAAAGGCAAAGGAAAGAAGAAAGCCGGCGCTACTGATGAAGAAGCCAAAGAAGATTCAATCCTGGATAAAATCGTCGATGCTTTTCGCCCGAAAAGCAGCGAATAAGAAAAGATCCGGAGTAGAGAGAAACGCACCATCTGCGGTGCTAGCTACGCTGGCCTTGCTGGCTTCGATTTCGGTCTCACTTACGGCGGCGCTCGTCTATGCGCCACCAGCCTGGGCTACCCGACCTCCGGACGACCTCAAGGAGTCGATCAAGAAAACATTTCCGAACGCCCGAGTACGACTCGACGGCGTCATCGAGAAAACAGATGGAACACTCTATATTCCACTGATACCAAAGACTGAAAACGCCAAGGCGGCACCGGGACTAGCGGCGAAGTATCCGGCTCAAGCCCCGGTGCTCTTCGCATTCTCGAACGGTTGGTACTATTTGAAACTCAGTGACAAAGAAGGTAAAAAGGTCCTTGCACTGCCTGTTTTAAAAGATGATGAGAAGAAAAAAATAGCTTCTTGCATGCTGCCTCCTGATTTAATCGTGCCGCTAGACATGTTCGTTTCGCCTGAATTAAAAGCATCAATCGGAGAGGTGCGCGTTCCTGTTCTCGGCGGCGCCGCTCCAGCCTCAACAACAGTAGGAACCAAGCCAGCCACAGGGATAGAGACAAAAGCGACCGCAGGCAAATCGGGCACGACTAAAGCAGCAACCGGTAAACCGGGCACCGTTGTTAAGCCCGCAGGCAAACCGGCAACTACAAGCCCGGCCCCGACTTCGCCGGTTCCTGTCGCCCGAGCAGATGAGCAGCCCGTCGAAAGACAGGAAACCGCTAGAGCGGATGGCTTGATTGCCGTCACGTCTCCACAAACGGGAAAGATCGCTCTGCTCAGTTCGTCGATGACAAAGCTGGGAGAACTGCCTACTGATGGTACTCCCGGAGGAATGGCTACAGCCGGAGGTAAGCTTTACATCGCAGATCAGACGAAAAACCGTATTTTGATAGTCGACCCGCAAAAGCGAGAGTTCGCAGGACAAATCGATTTTCCGCCGGGAAGTTCTCCAAAAGACGTCGCAGCGCAGGCTGACGGAACATTCCTCTACGTCTCGGAATGCGCCGCGAACAAAATCGCTATTGTCGAGCTTGCCACTCAGAAAATATTGATGCACACTCTGGTGCCCGCTGGTCCGACCCGAATGGAAGTCGCGCCCAACGGCTACACTTTGCTGGTGCTCAACGTTCCGGCAGGAAAAGTTTCATTTATATCGACGCTGAACCAGAAACTTGTCGGCGTCGTCGGCGTAGGCGGCATGCCCAGTGACGTGATGATATCGAAAGACAGTCGCACGGCCTACGTGTCAAACCGATTATCGAACACAGTTTCAGTAATCGATGTGACGCAGAAAAGAGTATTGCGAACTTTGCCTACCGGCGAGGGACCGACAGGTATGGCGCTCAGCAAGGATGGCGCACGGCTTTTCGTCGCCAATGCCAAAGAAAATTCAATAAGCGTTTTTGATTTGAAATCAAACACGAAAATCAAAGATGTATCCTTGCCCATTGACGTAGAGTTTCCTTCCGATATTCTGCTCATGCCTGATGGACAGCGAATGCTTGTCACAAGCGCCGCTACTGATACCCTGGGAATGTTGAATGTGGAAACGCTCGAATTCGAAAAGCAACAGACCCTGGGATGCACTAGCGTGGATTTAATTTGGGTGCCGCAGTAGCCAATTAACAATCGAATCAATTTTCCTTGACGAAAAATTTTTGTCGTGGATAATCAGAATCATGCACATAGATTTTCCGAGCTTCAAGACTGAGACAACGACGACACGAGTGCCGCATGCTTCGGGGCTGGTCATCAAGCGCTATTAATTTTCCGATTAGTTTGATGCATAACAGCGAGCCCCAGGTAGTGCGGCTCGTTTTTTGTTTCTGCCTTAAACTATGGAGATGGAAAAATGTTATCGATAAACGAACAAGGTTTATTCAGCGACGAACCTGAGAGTCAAGACTTGAATCAAGATAAACTTGAAGAACGGATTATGCGAATGCGACACAGCTGCGCTCATATACTGGCGCAAGCTGTGATCGAGAGATTCGCCGATGCAGGTGTCGTAAAACTGGGAGTAGGACCGGCGATTGCCGATGGCTTCTTTTACGATTTCGACTTACCTCGACCACTCCAAGACGATGATCTTGGGTGGATCGAGGATCGAATGAAACAGATTGTGCGCAAAGGTGCAGACTTCAAGCAGAGCACAGTGAGCGCCAAAAGCGCTCGGGAACTGTTTTCCAGCCAAGTCTATAAACTGGAATTGATTGAACTCATCGAGAGAGGTCTGGCAGACGATAATGGGGAACGTAGCACCTCCAACGGCAGTAAAGATAGGGAAGACTTTGCAGCCGTGCAAGGTTTCCAGCCAGGCGAAGGCGCATATGATTGCCCGGTTTCGCTCTACCAGCATGACAAGTTTGTAGACCTTTGCAAAGGCCCACACGTCGGAAACACAAGCGATATCAATCCAGACGGTCTGAAGATTCTTCACTCGACTGGTTCTCACTGGCGCGGCGTTGAACAGAACCCGCTTATGACCCGCATCTATGGAACCGTGTTCCCATCGAAGGAAGAACTCGATCAGCACTTGCATCGACTCGACGAAATCAAGCGTCGTGATCACCGCCGCATCGGAAAAAAACTCGAACTATTTCACTTCGATGATACCGCTAAGGGTATGCCGTACTGGCTACCGAATGGAATGAGAATGCTCAATGAACTCCTGGCATTCTGGCGAGATGCTCATGAGAAGCGGGGTTATGACGAAATTTCATCACCGATTTTAAATGACAAGAAACTCTGGGAGATCTCGGGACACTGGGAGCACTACCAGGAAAATATGTTTGTGGTTGCACTCGGTGATGATACCGAATACGGTCTCAAGCCTATGAACTGTCCGAACGCGATGATAGTGTTCGGATTGAAATTGCGCAGCTATCGAGATTTGCCAATGCGGCTTGCAGACTGCGATATTCTTCACAGACATGAGCGTTCCGGAACCTTGAACGGTTTATTTCGCGTGCAAAAATTTCAGCAAGATGATGCACACATCTTTGTGGCACCACATCAAATTGAGCAAGAGTTCGATAACATCCTGGACCTGGCGCAGGAGTTTTACTCCGTGTTTGACCTTTCGTTCTCATTTCGCCTTAGTTTGCGTCCGGATGATTTTATGGGAGAGTCATCAACCTGGGACGAAGCAGAAGCTGCGCTCAAGCGGATCTTAGACAACAGAGTCGGCGAAGGTAATTACGTTGTAGCGGAAAAAGAGGGCGCGTTTTACGGACCCAAAATCGATATTCTTATGAAGGATTCGCTCGGTCGAAAGTGGCAGATGGGCACCATCCAGTTGGACTTCCAGCTGCCCGCTCGCTTTGGTCTGACTTATACCGACAGCGATGGAAGCAAGAAAACTCCGGTCGTTATTCATCGAGTAATTTATGGTTCGATTGATAGATTCATCGGCGTCTTGCTGGAGCATACTGCCGGAGACCTGCCCCTATGGCTAGCGCCTGTTCAGGTCGCCATTGTTCCGATCGCTGATAGACACATCGCTTACGCGGAGTTGGTTGGTGAAAAACTGCGAGCGCAGCGACTGCGATTTAAGATCGATTCTGGCGCTGCGAGAATGAACCGGAAGATTAGAGATTGGGAATTAGTTAAAGTCCCTTACATCGTCGTCATCGGAGATCGAGAGCTTGAGCGCAGTTCGCTATCAGTGAGAACTCGCGACGGCGAAAATCACGGAGAGCTCTCGACCGACGAATTCATCCAGCACATGAACGCAATCGTAAAAAATCGATCCAATCATCTGTGATAGTGTCGCGTCACTTGATGGTATCGACGAGCCGGCCAAAACCGATATTGTCGGATAAGGTCGGCTTGTCTATTTGCTTTTTGCGCTCTCCCGAGAAGGTTCCCTCCCAGTACCCGACCGGCTTGTTGTTGCCGTCCAGCATCAACCGCACGACACCTTTGCCGATGCCGTCGCGCCTATCCTGGTGCGTATTTGGTGGCAGTTGTTCCGGAGGGAAATGCACAACCGAAGAGGAGTCGAGAACGTTGATCGATACCAGCTTTTGCCCGTCTATTGTCTCAATGCGCTCCGGCTTATCGATCACGAACATAACGTGACCGGTGTTTCCACGACTGCCCGCCTGCTGTTTCTTCTCCCAGGCAATCAAATCGCCCTGACGGAGGTCGGCAATGCTGCTCACTTTAATCCATCCTTCCTGCGGAATTGAGGAGCTCAATGAATTGAAAAATGTCGCGAAGGTTTTCGACTGAGGATAAGGGCGGTCAGGCTGAAGGTCATGGACTGTTTTGAACTGGGCTGGAGCAACGGCATTGATTACGTAACTGACGAAACCGGAGCAATCCGCATCCATACCAGAGACTCCATCCGCGCTCTGCCATTGCTGCTCCACAGGCAGTTTGTTGTGTTTGTAGTGGGTAGACTGGACGTTGTCGAATAGCCAATTCGCTTTTGAAAATGCATGGGCAGATTTTTGACTGCCCGCAGTTGTTCGGAACTGCTGAGCCCAGAGAGGACTCTGGGCTAATCCGAGCCAGACAAGTGATGCAATCACTATTCCGCAAAGCCCAAAGCGTTTGGTTCTGAGCATAGGTCCTCTGTAACGTGAATCAATCTTGATAGAATCTTGATATCAAGTTAGCGATTTAAGCAGAAAATTACAAGGCAACGCCACCTAAAGTTGCGCTATAGTCGACAACTGATAGGATATAAACTACAAGTCGGGTCTACGCTTACCCGGGATAGGCAGGACAGTAGTCACCAGTCCCGAAGTGGTGATGCACTTGCCTTGAGTCATCACCTTCGCGAATTTTGCTATAGATCCCGAAGAACGAATTGGGTCGAGTAGCGAAAGAAGTAGAACTTAGCTGTCGCAACTATGGCAACGAGGCTCGAAGCGTATGCTGGAATCCGACGTATCAGGGAATCTTATTATGGCGCAGGACGGTCAGGACGGCATTTGGGAAGTTCTCTTACGTTGTGCCAAAGAGCAAAGAAGCGAAGCTATGTTTCGGAAAGCCCTGCAAGTTGCAGAATTACATCACGGTCCGGACAGCGTACAAGTAGGCAGTGTCTGTGGCGAACTCGCGCAATACTACCGTGTCCATGGCGACGATGAAGCCGCCGAAAAACACGAGGAACGAGCAGAACAAATTCTTCGTAAGTTCGTGATGGAGAGGTCGGACGTGCTCGACGCATTCCGACTCGACGCTAATGAAGAAAGTTGAGGATTGACTGTTAAGCAAGTTCAGCTTTGACTTGATTGGGATACCCTAGAATCGGTCATCTCCAATCCAGGTACTGCATGAATTCGAATTATCGCACCGCAATATTGTTCGTCTGCGCTGTTATTGTTTTGTTCGCCGGAACAGCTCGAATTGTTCGCGCAGACGAAACCTACCAGACGCCCGCAAAAATCATTGCTGATCTGGTTCAGAAACCGCCAACGCCGGCCGCTACACTTTCGTTCGACAAGAAACACATGCTGCTGTGCGACTTGCCGACGCTTCCAACAATCGCAGACATCTCGCAACCGGAATTACGTTTGGCCGGTTTCCGCATAAATCCTAAAACAACCGGAGAAAGCAAACCCACTTACTATACGGGTTTGTCCTACCTCGACATGTCAAATCCAGGCGCGAAGCTAGAGCCAATCAGGGGCTTACCGCAACCTGCGAAAATAAAACATATGAGCTGGTCGGCGGATTGCAAAACAGTCGCCTTCACCATCCTTGAAGACGACGCATACAGACTATGGAAGCTCGACATTCCATCGAGACAAGCAAGCAAATTAATTGACGCACCACTCAATGCATTCGTGGGAAGCCCGATAGACTGGGCGTCGGATGGCACATTGTACGTTCGACTGCTACCGGATGAAAGAGGCAGCCTTCCGGAAAAGGTTTCAGTCCCGCGTGGTCCCCTCGTGCAGGAGAATGACGGGAAGAAACGGCCGGCAAGGACGCAGCCGGATACTCTAAAGAACGCGCATGACGAGGCGCTTTTCGACTATTATTTAAAATCCCAAATTGCCCACGTTTTTCTGGATGGTCGCGTGGAAAAAATCGGAAGCGCCGACAACTACTCTGGAATAAATCCATCACCAGACGCGAAGCACTTGCTCGCAATCACAGTCCACAAGCCCTATTCGTACAAGGTCACGATGGAACGTTTTCCTCACCGCATCGAGGTCTGGGATACAAAAGGGAATGTGGAAAAACTGCTTGCCGACAATCCGCTAATGGAAGAAGTTCCAATTGATTTCAACGCAGTGCCCAACTGCCCGCGCTCTTTCGACTGGCGCTCGGACACTGACGCTACGGTGACCTGGGTAGAAGCACGTGACGGTGGAGACCCCAAAGTCAAAGCGGAGATTCGTGACGAAGTTCTGGCGCTCGCGGCGCCGTTTACCGCTAAACCGACCGCAATAGCGCACACTGCATTGCGCTACAGCGGCATTACATGGGGCGACGGTCAACTCGCCCTGTTGCGCGAATGGTGGTGGAATGATCGAAGAACGAAAACATCGATGTTCTCTCCGGATGATCCGAAGAAACCGGTCCGCGTTGTATGGGACCGCTCTTACGAAGACAGATACAGCGATCCAGGCCGACCGGATACGAGAGTGAACTCAAGGCGACAGTCCGTTCTTCATGTCACCGCCCGCGGTGAATTCATTCTGACCGGAGACGGTGCGTCTCCTGAAGGCGATCGACCATTCTTAGACCTGTTCGACATCAAAACGTTTAAAACCAAACGACTATGGCGATCCGAAGCCCCATACTACGAGTATGCAGCAACTATGCTGAATGACGAAGGCACGCGCTTTCTGTCGCGCAGAGAATCTGTTTCTGAACAACCTCAATATTTCATCCGGGACCTGAACAAAAATTCCCTGACGCAAGTGACCAGATTTCCGAACCCAAATCCTGACATTTCCGGTCGAATAGAGAAGAAACTTGTTCGATACAAACGAGCTGATGGTGTCGACCTTTCAGGCATCCTATACACCCCTCCTGGTTTTGAAGCTGGAAAATCAAAACCGATTCCAATGCTCATGTGGGTTTATCCATCTGAATTTAAAACCAAAAGTGCCGCCTCGCAGGTACAAGATTCGCCATATCGCTTCGTTCGGCTGAGTCATTTCGGACCGGCATTTGCTCTTCTCATGGGCTTCTCCGTGCTAGACGATCCAGCGATGCCGATTGTCGGAGAGGGCAAAATTGAACCAAATGATACGTACGTAGAGCAACTGGTATCAGACGCCACCGCTGCAGTTGATGAAGTGGTGAAGCTAGGCGTAGCAGATAGAGACCGCATTGCCATCGCCGGGCACTCTTATGGAGCATTCACCGCTGCTAATTTGCTTGCCCATACGAATCTGTTTCGCGCCGGTATCGCCCGTAGTGGCGCGTTCAATCGCACGCTCACGCCGTTCGGTTTCCAATCTGAAGAGCGGGCATTTTGGGACGCCAAGGACACCTACGTCAAAATGTCGCCCTTTACTCACGCCGACAAAATAGACGAGCCCCTCTTGCTGATCCACGGCGAAAACGATGACAATTCGGGCACCTATCCGGTGCAGAGCGAGCGACTTTTCGAAGCGATGAAGGGTCTCGGCGGTCGAGTTCGCTGGGTTGTGCTGCCTAACGAAACGCATGGATACCGCGCTCGCGAATCCGTTCTGCACACACTAAAAGAAATGGCCGATTGGCTCAACAAGTACGTGGAGAATGCTCCGGCACGCGCCCAGGTTCAACAAAAAAACGAGGGATGAACGAGCACCGCTAGCGGTGCGTGTTAACCGCCGCCTTCGGCTCCCGTATACTGCGTATGTACCTTATTCAGGAAGCGAGTGATGCTTCCTTGATAAAGCAGGTCCACAGTTCCGACCGGACCGTTCCGTTGTTTAGCCACGATGATCTCAGCTTCTCCGCGACGGTCAGTCTCAGGATTGTAATATTCATCCCGATAGATAAACATCACAAGATCCGCGTCTTGCTCAATACTATTGTGCACAACGATATCATTAGCTACGAAATTATGGTGCTCATCGACGGTGAGATCATACACAGGCATCTCGCCGCAAGAGTCTATCGAAACGATCTCATCCCAGTAAATATCACTTTGAGCAAGAGCCGACAGCGCTGGGGAATCCAATGCCTTTGATATGCGCAACGCTCGCTCCCTGCTCAAGGAGCTCTTATAAAGAGAGGTACCACAATAGGACATTCCGATCCCTTGCTGAAACGCGCGTGTGGACTGCCCACTGGCTAGACGAGCTGGCTCAACAAGCGAATACCAGGTTTCACGAGGAATGAGATCACGATTTGTATTCGGCTTAAGCGCCTGCAAGTGATTAATTGACCTTTCCAGTACGGTCTGCCGCCTTGTGTCGCGCAAACCAATAAGCTGAAGGAACGTTAGCTGCTCAGGCTGTCCAGAGATCGTAACGTGGAACTGATCCCTACCCTTGTTGTGCTGAGAAACGCAAACAATCCTCGCGTTAATGCCTAATCTCAACAGAAGCGACTGAACACCTCTCGCAAGTTCTGGGCTACTCGTAGCGTAGAAAATTCGCGGAGATGAATTTCTGTGGGAAATTGTACCGTCGGTAGACCAAAGGTAGCGAAGGAACACCGCAATTAATGAGTTGGGCTGACAAAAAACTTGGTCTGGAATACGTTTTTCAGACGAGCGAAGATTAAAAATGCCGAGGCGATCCAACCATCTAGCTATCGGATTCCTTTTGCCATGAGTGAGCCGCTCAGCACTGGGTAAGTAGGTCTGGTACCAATTCCTTTCTCGCTTTATTCTGGGCTTGATTTGATCTCCAAAAATCTCAACTGCTAAATTGGCCGCTTCAATGGCTAGGTCTTCATCTGCGCTTGTGTACTGGATCGCGTGCCGAGCCAGCGTGCAACCATCTCCGATGAGCAAACCGAGTAGTTTTAACTCGGCTGGTAGCATACTCGGAACCTCGACAGATGGTAGAGTTCGTGGCATCGCTAAACGCTCACCAACCTGCATCTCATCCAGTCGCTTCCAACCACTTATTGTTAGAAACTTATGATTCGCTGTCGCGGTAATCTTTCTATTTAGCCGCGTTGTTAGTTCGAAAACCGGCTTAACGCCCGTGCAAAAAGAATTTGTCACTTCGCGAGGTTCCAGTTTAAAGGTATCCACGTTGAGCGCCAAAACCTTGAACCCAGTCTTTCCTACAAGGCTATCAATGCGAACGTACTCGCCAGTGTCAGGTAAGAATATTTTGGTATCGCCGGATAAGCATCCGGATTCACGTAGGTCAGACAACATTGGTCGCTTGTTCTGACGAGCTTCCACCGCACGGGAAAGCTGAGACAGAGCCAACACCGGGACATTCACCTCACGCGCGAGCTGCTTGAGTGAACGCGAGATTTCCGAAACTTCCTGCACCCGGTTGTCCGTAGCTTTTCTACCTTGCATGAGCTGGATGTAGTCGATGATGACCATGCCCAGCCCACCTTCAGCTTTCAAACGTCGGCACTTCGCGCGAATTTCCAATGCATTACACAAAGCGGAGTCATCAATATAAATCGGCGATTCGCCTAAACGTCCCATCGATGTGGCCAGCTTCGTCCAATCGGAAGTGTGCATATGACCGGTTCTCAACCGGTTGGCATCGATCTCGGCGTCCGAGCAAAGCATACGCATAACCAGAGACTCTTTCGACATTTCCAGACTGAATATCGCAACAGGAACGTTATTCTCAACGGCGGCAGCTCTAGCGAGGTTGAGAACCAGTGCGGTGTTGTGAACGCAAATATCGTTTGAAACAAAATTGTGCGTTTCTGGAATCGTTAAGTCGTAAATTTGTTTCGCTCCCATCGCGTCGATCGAAACAATCTCGTCCCAGTAGATGTCGCTTATCGAATCCGCATCATCGCTGTCGATCTCGCAGTATGGAGCCTTCAGTTCTTCCACACCGAAGATTCCTATTTTGCTCAAGAACTTCTGAATTGAATTCGGTTCGATAATGTCCAATTGGAAAGTTTGTTTTCGTCGGTCGACAAAACGCACTCTGCGATTCACCGCAGATAAAACGCCGAAACGCAAGAGTAGATGCTGAATCTGCTTGGCAGTTCGTTCATTGGACGTGACATATGCAATTTGCAAATCACCATCGTCATCGATAGAAACTCTGCTTGCTGAAGCAAAAAGACGATTGAGGAAAAGCGCAAGTTGTCTCTTCGGCAGAGTAAAAGCAGCCGACGGAATCTCAGTCACAGCGCCATTTACAGGCAGACCAACGCTTTCGCGCCAGTCCGACATCGGGTTGCTTCCCAACCACGTCGGTCGCGGGCTCACATTTATTCCAGCATGACGTTCATAAGCGTCATAACCGGCAGCTCGCTTCAGCGCTTCCTTGCCTTGCAGCTCAGCCACTGCATCTTGGAAGTCCTTCTGCAGCATCGGGTTGAAGTTGGTGAAGCTTACCTGACCGCGGCGAAGCGATCCATCGCCGGCAAGAAGCGCCATCACTTTCACTTCGCAATCGCGCAGTTCCTTAGACCCAAAGATTGGAATTTGGCGTGGGATCGCGATCCTGTCGCCCACCTTGATTTGCTCAAGTCTGGTCCAGCCTGCACGAGTCAGGAACGGATGAGACAAGGTAGTTTCGATACTCCGTCCTAAACGGGTAGTGACGCGGAAGACAGGTTTTATACCATCATCGACAAAATGGCTTGGCTGCACGATGCGCAATTTCAAATCATCACAGAGAGTGAGAAGATCGGCGCTGCCCGCTTTGAAAATTTCTTCAATTGTAGCGACTCGACCATCGCCGAGAACAATTTCCGAATCGAACGCAAGGCATTTACCCATCGACGGACGGGCAGCGATAATGACCAGGTCGGAGGGCTGGAATCCCGCTGTCATGGCATCGAGGTCGTAAAACCCGGACGGCACGCCTGATAGCGCATCGCGATTTTCATAACGCGCTTCGATCTGCTGGAACGAAGTTTCGACGATGTGCTTCACGTGCACAAGCTGTTGCATCTCACGCTTTTGCGCGAGTTGGAAAATCATATGCTCGGCGCGATCGAGCGCCACGTCGGCATCGGGTTCTTCATAACAGCTGCCCACAATTTCTGTTCCAGCTTTGATGAGCTGGCGCAAAATTGCTTTTTCTTGAACGACTTTGGAGTAATACTCCAGGTTGGCGGTGGTTGCGACCGACAGCGATAGGTCCGTGATGTACTGCCGTCCGCCGACCATATCGAGCTTGCCCTCATCGGACAAGAACTGAGATACGGTCACGATATCGATAGGTTCGCTGCTCTCGTACAAGTCGAGCATCGCCGCGTAAATGACCTGGTGAGCCTTGCGATAAAAATATTCGGCTTCCAGAAGGTCGACGATTCGCGACACGCCATCGCCACTGCACAGTAGCGCTCCCAACACCGCCTGCTCGGCTTCGAGCGACTGCGGAGGCAGCCGTTCGAGTGTAGATTCGCCACTAAGTTCGCCGTCCATCAACTAACTCCTCGGTCCCTAAGGTGGTCTGCGAAATCGCGACCCAAGTTCAAATCGTTGGATAGAAACTGTTTGCGCTCCTGCAATAGCAAGACGCGCCGATATATGCATTGCATATAAACCAGCAACGTCTGAGGCAACTTCTCATGCGCCGGACTGGCTCTGCGTCTATATCGAGTTTTCACTTTGCTTACCTAATAGGATACAGAATCCCATGCCGAATCGGTACGATCATTGCTCTAATGAATACGGCTCCAGGTCTATATTTTCGAGAACTAGAGAATATCGACAAGAGAGGCAAAAGATATCTTCAATAAGTTAAAACACAATCTGAAGGTTCATTCCACGGCAAAACAGAGACGTGCGCCGTTTCCGCTCCAGGAACGGAAAGAAGAGACGGAACGAGCATTCCCGATATGAATTCTAATATGGACTCTTTTTTATAAAAGACTAGAGACTGCGGTCGCAACCGTTCTAATCTTCCTCGAGCGAGGACGTGTCGCCCGTCGGCAAACCAAGCTCCCAAGCCTTTAACAGACGGCGCATAATTTTGCCTGAACGCGTTTTCGGAAGACTTTCCTTAACTTCGATTTCGCGGGGATAGGCATGTGCAGCCAACTGACGCTTAGTGTGTTCTCGAATGCTTTCCAGCAACTCATCGCTCGCGGAGAAACCGTTAGCGAGGACGACGAACGCCTTAATAATCTCACCGCGCTCCTTGTCCGGCTTTCCGATAACACCGGCTTCCGCAACCGCTTCGTGCTCAACCAGGGCAGACTCGACCTCGAACGGTCCGACGCGGTGTCCGGCAGTGTTGATCACGTCATCTGCGCGCCCGACAAACCAGAAGTAGCCGTCTTCGTCTTTCCAGGCATTATCGCCGCTAAAGTACCATCCCGGGATCTTGAAATACTCGTCGAACTTTTCCTTGTTGCGCCAGATCCGGCGAAGCATCGACGGCCAGCCCGGTTTCACAACCAGTCGTCCCAGTTTACCGGCTTCCACTTCCTCACCGTCATCATCAACTACTGCGGCGTAAACGCCTGGAAGCGGTTTACCCATCGATCCAGGTTTAACAGACATGCACGGAATGTTCGCAATCAACTGCATGCCGGTTTCCGTCTGCCACCAGTTATCGTGAATCGGAAGACCATAGACTTTCATTCCCCAGCGTACGACTTCCGGGTTCAGCGGCTCCCCTACGCTCAAAATATGTCGCAGACTTTCCAGACTGTTGCGAAAAACCACATCATCGCCCGCTTTCATCAACATACGCAAAGCGGTCGGCGCCGTGTACCAGACAGTGACCTTCAAACGGTCGATCACTTTGTACCAGCTATCGGCGTCGAACCGGCCTTCGTATGAAACGACCGAAGCGCCATTTGACCAGGGACCGAAGATACCATATACGGTGCCCGTGACCCAACCAGGGTCAGCCGTGCACCAATAGACATCATCATCTTTGAGGTCCAGAACCCATTTTGACGTCATGTGGTGCCCAATAATGTCATTGTGCACGTGAACGACGCCTTTCGGTTTTCCTGTCGTACCAGATGTGTAGAGCAGATACAGAGGGTCTTCGACATCAGTTCTTTCGCACTCGAATTTGTCCGATTGCTTCGAGACCAGCTCATCATAGGTATATTCGCGTTCTTTCAGTTTCGACTTATCACCGTCAACAACGATGGTGTACTGCAAGTCAGGCAGGTCATGCATGATTCCATCAAGCTTCGGCTTCAACTCCGGATTGGTGATGATGACAATTGCACCACTGTCCTGAAGTCTGTCACGCAGAGCGTCAGGTCCGAATGCCGAGAAGAGAGGACCGGCAATTGCTCCAACTTTCGCAATCGCTACTGTAGAAATGTAGAGTTCCGGTACACGCGGGAGGAAAACGAAGACTCGATCGCCTTTTTTGACGCCGAGTTCCTTCAGAGCGTTAGCCATTCTGTTCGACTCTTCGTAGATGTCTTGGAAGGTGAACTTCTCGAGATTGTTTTTAGCGTCGATAGCGTACAGAGCGACTTTGTTTCGCTTTCCATCGTGCATATGCCTATCGACAGCGTTGTAGGCAGCGTTCAGTTTGGAGCCGGTAAACCAGGTGAGTTCCTTGCGAGCGTCCTGCCAATCAAAAGAGGCATATTCGCTCTCGTAATTTTGTAGATTCGGACTGACCGGAAACTTTTTGATTATTTCTTTGCGCACACCAGGTGTCTGGCCATCTTGCTCGAGGCTGGGCTCTTCCGCACTTTTGCCTTTTGATTTGCCGGGGCTGTCAACCAGTTTCATCTCTACCTCCAGAACACTCAAATTCGATGACTTTCAGATACCGCGACGCCTTTCTAACCGACCAGGAGAACTCCTTGGCAAGAAATCCGTGCCGAGCAGCGCCTTATAAGTCGCTCGCGCACATAAGAACTGTATAGTCTATCGCCTTTCCAGCCCTTCTGTATCTTCCAATTCCAGGCTTGAATAGGATTAAGAAAAGCTGCGACCGTTTTGACACGTCAAAATCCGACCCCTGATGGGGTAAATTATTGATGTACGCGAGAATCTCGGGAGCTACTCATGACAGCCAACTGGACGAACTACAAGATGCAGGCGATCAAGGCGCAGCAAAACCGCAATCTTGACGAAGCCGAGCGCATGTGGACCGATGCCCTCAAGGAAGCCGAGAAGTTCGGCGAAAAAGACGGGCGTTTCGTCACCTCCGTGGACAATCTCGCTGCCGTGCTCTGGCAAAACGAAAAATTCGACAGAGCAGAGCCTCACTTTAAGAAAGCATTGATCATTAGAGAACGCACTTTCCCGCATGACCACGAGGATGTGGCCACTTGCTGCAATAATCTCGCGTGCGTTTTATTCAAACGAGAAAAATACAAAGAAGCCGAAGAACTCTACATCCGCACTCTCAACGTGCGCGAAAAGCAGGACGGGAAAAACAGCAAGGGGGTCGCAAACTGCCTGTATCAGCTAGGCATGGTGTTCCACGCGCAAAACCGCTACGAGAAGGCCGAGGACTATTACAAACAGGCGCTCGATATTAAAAACAAGATCTACGGTCCGGACCACGTAGAACTCGTGCATTTGCTGAAGAACTACGCACACCTTTTGAGAAAAACAAACCGCGAACCCACAGCAGTTCAGATGGAACAGTTCGCGAAAACTATTGAAGATAAACAGAGATAGCGGTCACGTTTCAATTGTCGTGATCTGACATGAAGCCAGTTTTCGCGCCGGCTATGCTATCAACTCGTACTCGCCCGGTTTTAAACTAGAGCCAATGGCTATATTGCAGTCCAGCTGAAACCAAGCAGATACCGATCGCTATGTAGGCAAACATTCTGAAACCGCGGTTGGTGGCATTGTCTGCCTCCTGCCCAGGTCCGACCATGAGAGAACGCCAGAAGCAAAAGAAAGCCATAATTGCCATCGTGATCGGCAGCGAATGGTAGAGAACAAAAATTGGCAATTGCTGATTCTTTGCAATCCAAACTTTCGTAGGTCGCTCCGGCGGGACAGCTGCGGTCGCGCTCTTCGCAGCCTGGGCAATCTTGCAATTACTCATATCTTTTCCGCCCATCGAGCCGAGCGTGACAACCTGCCCCCCATCTCGAAGACGGAAGAAATTGCCGTTTCGATCCGCGCCTCTGACGAAAAAGCCGACGCCCTTAGCTACCCCGGCTGTAGAATCGACAATTGCGTAGCCACGAACTTCTCCTCTCGTGAAATTGTCCTCTCCAAGGATAAGTGAGCCGTTCTGCAGCATAGAGATAAGCTCCTGCCGATTCCCGCGACTCTCCGGAAGCACCTGCAGTTTCAAAAATCCGGATTGGCCGGTGAATGGGTTTGCGTACATATAAGCCTGCGACTGAAGCTGGGCGGCTTTGGTCGGATATCCCTGTCCGGCAGCCGCGAACGCCGCTCCGGCAGAGGCAAACTTAGCCATTTTTTCTACAACGAGAAAGTCAGGCGCTTTTCTATCGAAAAGAATGGTGCCCGTGTCGGTGATCATTCCCTCGGGGACATGATTGAACCAGATCTGTTTCTCCATCAATGAATCAACCGCCTGCATAGCGATTGTCGACCAACTTCCGTCGTAAATCACATATGGAGCGGTAATAGCACTCGGACCATCAACCAGCGTGCAACTAGTCGTTCCAACGGCAAGTCGCATAGAAGTATCCGGGCTGGCGTAAACCTCGGCATTTGCCTGCGCCGCACCTGCGCCGGTGAGCACCTGTCCGGTCGCAGGCGGAGGCGCCTTTGAAGCGGTCAGGGAGATAAACACATAACCGCCAACAAATAAAATTACCAGCACCACCACTGGTATCAGATATTCTTTTAGTGCTCTAACATTGGATACGAAATCTTCACTCTTCGATGCGGCAGCGCGAGCGGTTTTCACCTTTTTGACCGGCGCATCCTTGGACGGTTGTCCAGGATGGAAACCGGACTCTTCACCCATATCCTCATACTCGACAGGCTCGTATGCAATTGGCGGAGCCTTCCTGCGACCCGTATCGAATTGCTTCTCAGGCGCGGTCGGCAGGGTTACGCCCTCGTGCCAGCCAGAGTCGGAAGCACTGTTATTGGGTCTGAATGCAGGGGGCATCGAAGGTGGCTCTGCTTCAACTCCCTGAGCCTGAGCTTTCAAATCCGCCACCTTTTGAGCAAGGTGATCGAGATACGGGTCCGGCTTATTCCGCCTGCCGCTCTCGGAAAACGAGTCCTGTCCTGGTGGTGCACCTAGGGGTGCGCCGACTGAAGATTGCAAGCCGCCAGCGCTCGAGCCTCTCATCTCCGGCTGATTGAGAGCCGGCGAGCTGGCATCCGGAAATCGAGGAGGTCCATCCATGCGACCTTCAAAAGGTCGCGGCTCTGTATTCGGCGCCTCGAAGGGGCGAAATTCACTGTTGCCGCCACGAGGAAAGCTCGGTTGCAAGCCGGGACTCGGAGGAACGGGAGTTGGACGAATGGGCGGTTCTGAAGCCGAGCCGCCAAACGGATTGGACAACTGCTGAGCATCAGGAGAGGACGGAAATCCAGTGGGACCAGAGAAATTTTGAGGCGGCATGCTTTGCGGTGGCATGTTCGGCGGTGGCATGCTTTGCTGCGGCATGCTTTGCTGCGGCATGTTCGGCGGCGGCATGTTCTGCGGGGGTGATGGTGGGTTCTGAGCTGCAGCCGAAACGGGCAGCGGAGTGTATCCCGGCGGAGGAGCGTATCCAGGCGGGGGAGTGTATCCCGGTGGAGGCACAAGAGGTGTCGAGGGGCGCGGAGGAGAACCATTCATCGGCGGGTGCGCCTGAGTATTTGGCGGAACGGGCATGCTACCGTTAGCAGGGACACCTTGATAGGGCATCGTATTCGGTGGCATGCCGGCATTGCCCGATGGTGTTACCGGTGGTGCGTCGAACAGACCAAGTTCGTTTAACAACTGAGCGCCAACAGAACGGATACCAGGGTCTTGAGCGCCGCTGGTATCAAATGGTGCACTCTGCACGGAAACAGAGCCATTATTACCAAATGGACTGCCTGGAGGATGCTCTCCTCCTCCCCGGTTGAACGGATCATTCAAAGTTTGTGGATCGCTGCCTGAGCCGGGCGAATTCTGAGGCGCCTGCATATCCGCCCACGACGTACTCTCCAGCCCCTCAAGAATATTCTCGTCCACGGTCGGCAACATCATGTGCGGCGGCAGAGCGGCTTTTGCCGGTTGTTGCAGGCCTGGAACTTGCGGCGGACCCGCCATCGATGGCATCGACGGCATTGCTGGTGCCGGCGGCATTGACGGCGGAAACATGGACGGCGGGCCAGGAGACATGGCTGGCGGAGCCATGGGTGGGCCGTTCTGCATTTCAGTCGGCATAGACGGTGGAGCCCCGGAGGGCATGTTCTGCATCATGGGCGGAGCAGCGGGCATGGCTGGCGGCGGCGCCATGGAGGGCGGCACCATCGACGGCGGATGTTCAACAGGTGCTGAACCTGGCATTCCTGGATAATTCGGCATAGGCGGAAGAGGAGGAGGGGGAGCCTTTTCCAACACGCCGACGGGTTCCGGAACTTTGATTACCGGACTGTTAACGGTGTTCTCTTTCCAGGCCTGGGCGGCTCGTTTGTTCTCCTCCATGCGCTCAAGCAGAACTTCGTATCGCCCCTGCAGTTGCATTGCGAGCTGATGGTTCGGCGGCAAATGCTGTTTTGCGGTAGCGATCGCGAATTCATAAGTGGAGCGAGCCTCAACGAAAGAACCGACAAGCTCCTGTGTTCGGGCAATTTTAAACATCAAGTTGATGACGTCAGGATCGCTGTCACCTAACATTCCACGGGCGATCTGGCAGAGCCGTTCGTAAAGAGGCAGGCAATCTCGAAAGGCGTTCATTTGATAGAGTGCATCTGCCAGACGCTGAACGACCAGCACCGTATCCGGATGATTCGGTCCCAAACGCCCCTCGGTCATGCCAACCAGGTACTGATAAATTGACGCAGCTTCCTCGAATCGCCCTTCCATGCAGAGCGCATCGGCTTGAGCCAGCATTAGTCTCAAGTCTGTCCCCTGTTGTTGCGACTCGGTTTGGTTCATGTTGTCGGGCAAACTTTCTCAGTGGTCATTAAATCTTAAATACCCGAAAAACGAATTTTGAACTTGATTAGTTACGCATAGCTTCCAATAAATCTATTTATTTATGTGATACTCTCTGAGTCCTCCGACCATTGAGGTGCTCATATGTCTCTAGATTGGGTTTATCACCGCCCCGGTTGAGTGTCCTGCACAAGGGCTCAAGAGTTTCTTGAGCGAAAGAAGATTGATACAGTCGAGCAGGTCAACGCCAAACAAACGAAATTCGGACTGGACGAAGCGGTCGAACTCGCTTCAAAGGTCAAAGAGTTGTATGTTTTGAAGGGAACGAAAGTTGTTCATGTCGACCTCAAGAAAGAAAAGCCGAGTCGGGAAGAGCTCGGCAAGCTGCTGCTTGGTCCGACAGGCAATCTGCGTGCGCCCACGATTATTCAAGGCGATACTCTTCTCGTAGGCTTCAACCAGGAGACCTACGAAAAGGTTTTGCACGAATAAGTTCAAAAGACACTGATAGCAAATATGGTGCCTAGATAACGGCACCATCAAGATAGACCATCAGCTCTTCCATGCTGCGATAGCGTGTGTTGGCTTCTTTCCGCAACGCCTTCATCACGATGCCGTTGAGAATGGCGGGAAGATGCATGCCGATCGGTGTAGAGGCAATGTTCGGCACCTCGCAATTGACGTGCTGGAACATCACCTCCATGACGTCCTTTCCGACGAAGGGAGGGCGTCCGGTCAAAGTTTCGTACATCAAGCATCCCATCGAATAAATATCGGCTCTTTTGTCGAGAACATGACCGCGACACTGTTCGGGGCTCATGTAGAGCGGACTTCCGATCACCAGACCCATCTCGGTTTTAACCGCATTCGAATTGTCCGGACGCACCAGTTTAGCAACGCCGAAATCAGCAATCTTGACGCGCAGGTCCAGCGTACCATAGCCAGAAACCAGGACATTACTGGGTTTCAGATCACGATGCACGATTCCGGATCTGTGAGCAAATCCCAAACCGAGACATATCTGTTTAAACATCTCCACCGCCAGTGGTGCAGGCACAGCGCCCTCATGATCGATGATTTCGCGCAATGTAGGACCATCGACGAATTCCTGAATCATAAATGCAGTGCCATCACTGGCGACACCAAAATCAATGACTCGAATGACATTGGGATGTTCGAGCGAATTGGCAGCAGCTGCCTCCTGACGGAATCTTTGCAGCAGGTCCAGATCGGGCATGAGTTCCGGGTGCATTACCTTGATAGCGGCCAGTCTGTTCATGAATCGGTGGCGCGCTTTGTAGACCGTTCCACCAGAGCCGGAGCCGAGAACGGAGAGAATTTCGTAGCGCTCGGCAAATGTCGTGCCGACCATTTTGTCGTCTTTGGTTTCTGCTCCATCGAACGGACAGATGTCGGAATCCGGAGGCAATTTAGCTTTGCAGCGCGAGCAGATTCTTGCAAGTTGGTGATCCGTAGTAATCCGGCGCGGCCGGTCTTTGACCTTAGGCATAGACTCCGCGGCTTCGGAGGTATTTGCTATCTTGTGCAAAACTCGTCGCGTATAAGCGTGAACCTTGTTGATAGGAATGCCGAGTTGCTCTGAAATGTCCTCAATTGGCGAGCCTTCAAGGACACTGTAGAGCACGCTCATCTCGGTTCCACTAAGCTGATAATTTTGCGAAGTGACTTCCGGATCGACTCTTCGCAAGGTGCGCAAGAGGCGATTAGCCACAGTGTCGTCCAACCAGGTGTGACCGTCGCTGACGGTTTTCATAGCGGTTATCAGCGTCTCCCGCGACACATCCTTAAGACAATAGCCATCTGCACCAGCTTCGAGTGCTGGAAAGACATATTCGTCCTCGCCGTGGCTACTCAGGACGAGAATTCGGGTATTGGGAAGAGCCGCCTTAATCTTGCGGGTCGCAACTATGCCGTCGAATCCGGGCAAAGCGATATCCATCAATACGAGACTGGGCCTGGTAGCAATTGCCTGCTCAACTGCACTGGGACCATCGCCGGCCTCCGCTACCATCTCTATATCAGACATTCCTTGAAAGGATAACTTAAGACCGAGGCGAAGAACCTCTTGATCCTCAACCAGCAGGACTCTCATCGGCGAGCCGTCACTCACGTCTGAACTCGGTGGAGCGAACCCTTGATGAATTATCGACATAGCTACTCCCGGCTTGCGGCGCGTTTTTCAGGATGCCGTCAGGTGATTCCAGCAAGCCTTACTCTATTAATAGCGGAAACACACGGCCGGGCACATCGCGCGAATGACTGACTTAAGAAAAATGACCCGGCCACCCATATGGGTGATCGAGCCACTTGAAGACCGATCTGTGCGCCGCTAGCGGCAATGCAACTTTCTTACTTAGCTGCTTCCGAAGCTTCGGGCTTGTCGAAGTGTTTGTCGTCCGTCAAAAATCCCAGGACGAAACCGAAGAACGCTCCGGCAACCCCACCCCAAATCGCGCCGCCCACAAAGTTATAGACAGGTTCAACACTCTGAGGCTGCGGCCAGAATTTTATAATCTCAAAAGACCCGCCCGTCACAAGGGCGCCGCCGATTGCCATTACGATCATCGCTGCGATCGGGAGAGTCAATCCTGACTGAGTCACGGTTTTCTTGGTCATTGCTTCCTCAATATGCGGTCTCGCCGCGTTTCTTAGACAGACTTAACGCTGAAGAACACTTCAAACGACGCCAGTATAACACCCATGAAAACTGCGCTTCGTTAATCAGATTTCGGAAGCAATAAAAGTGCAACGCCGGCAATCGTCTTGGCATCCCGAATTTTGCCACCCAGGACCAGTTGCCAGGCTTCTTTCAGACTGATGTCCATCACGTCGGTGTGTTCATCGATGTCCAGATTTTTACCTACGAAAGTCAGGTCGCTCGCCCCGTACAAATAGAGAATTTCATTGCAAAACCCGGGAGCGGAGAACATTTTCGAAAGATCTTTCCATTCCTTCGCTTCGAACCCGGTTTCCTCTGTGAGCTCTCGACGGGCTGCCGGAAAGGGGTCTTCGCCCTTCTCAATGCGCCCGGCCGGCAATTCAATCAATTCTTCGTCGATAGAGTAGCGATACTGCCGGATGAGAAGAATGCGATCTTCCGCAGGCTGCGCCGCGATTACAACCCCTCCGTTGTGTTCGACCACTTCGCGCTCGACTTCGATTCCTTCATTAATTAGCTTGTCGATCCGGAGGTTGATTATGCCGCCCTCATGGACTCTTTCGGTGTCGATACAATGGTCTCGTGTAAACAGTGTCACGCAAAAATCTCCTCAATTGGACAATCAGTTTACATGCCGGAAGGCGACTGCGCTATCATGATCGCAGCAGATCGTTATGAACTACAACGAATCAATTGCCTACATCGAAAGCCTGATACCGACGCTCGAGCGACCAACTCTTGCGCGCATGCAATCGTACATGCAGGACGAAGGCGGTATCCAGGACAAGATCAAATGTTTTCACGTGGGCGGAACTAACGGTAAAGGTTCCACTGCCACCATACTTGATGCCGTTTTAAACTCCATGGGCTTGAAGGTTGGAAAGTTCACCGGACCGCACATCATGCGGTTCAACGAACGTTTCTCTATCAACGGTCAATCTATCTCGGACGACTCGTTTGCAAAAACCGCCAGCAGCGTCCGCGAAAAATCAGAAGCTTTCGGCAGACGCCATGAGGATCTGGGAAGACTGACATGGTTTGAATTCTTGACGGCAATGGCTTTCTCGTTCTTCTGGGAAAACCATGTCGACTGCGCCGTTCTCGAAGTCGGATTGGGCGGGAGATTCGACGCTACGAATGTAGCAAACAACGTCCAGTCAACCGTAATTACGAACGTAGATCTGGATCACATGCATATTTTGGGTGACACAGTTTCCAAAATCGCCTTTGAAAAGGCAGGCATAATGAGGAAAGGCGTTCCCGTGATTACTACGGCCAGAGGAGACGCATTGCTCGAGCTGAAAGCCAGGGCTCGCGAAGTCGGTACGTATCTGGTAGAAGTCGAGCGGGAAAGGCCGGATTTCATCAGCCTCGAAGAAGAAGCAAACATAGTTTCAGCACTTTCGGAACTGTCACTGACCGGACCGCACCAACAACGCAACGCTCGCATGGCCGTCACTGCAGCTTTAGCATCACCGCTTGGTGCCGGCAATCGAAGCTTTCTCGATAATCTCTCCGATTGTTTGCATCAAGTTTACTTTCCTGGACGCATGCAGGTTTTACCAGAGCAGAACATTCTTATGGATGGTGCCCATAACCCGGCGGGCGCAGCAGCTCTTCGACGAGCACTGGAGGAACGAGCGCCGGACAAAAACCATTGTTTCGTTCTCGGTTTATTCGGCAACAAAGACGCTCCAGCGTATCTGCAACAGTTGCTAAGGAAAGGTGATCGCGTCGTTGCCGTGGAAGCAGAGGGAAGACGAGCCACGTATCCAAAGGAACAGATAGCCGCATGCTGCGAGGAACTCGGTATCCATGCAACCCAGGCAAAGTCGATGGACGAGGCGTTGAAGTGGGCTCGCGCTGAAAGGTTTTCAAACGAAATAATCGTCACTGGGTCGTTTGCAATCTTGAAAGAAATGATGTTGCATCTCGGCTGGAAGTCAGTCGAAGATGGTCGCGACTCGATGGTAATCCGGCAGGTCTCGAAACCCCGACCAATAACATCCTGACAGTCCTAAAAAGCTCAAAAAGCTCTGAACTTCTCTGAAACTCCGCATGTCTTTGGTAGAATGCGATGGCTATCGTTTAGACAGCGGTGATATATCTTGCCCGAAAAACAAACAACCCATGCTCTGCAAGGTCACGTAAAGCACCAGGGACTACCGGTTTCCGGCGTCACGGTCCGAGTGTTTTCAGCCTACTCGGTCGCTATGTCAGGCTCAATGCGGTCTGACCCTCCAATTGCCGAGGCGACGACCGGCAGCAAGGGCGAATACTCGTTTCAGCTGCCGAACGGCAACTACGTCGTAGAATTCATTCCCAGCTCGCGCACCCGATTCTTGAAGGAGCGAGCAAGCGACGTTGAGCTTTACAACAATGTCACCTGCAACATCGCGCTTACAACCGGACAGCTGCTCACGGGCTCAGTCACGACAAATAACGGCAAGAAGCTCAAGGATAGCCAGGTTGTAGCTCTGGGTATCGAACCGACACCGTACTCGGCGACCAGCCCGATCGCTCAAGACGGTACGTTCACACTCGTTTTACCCAGAGGCAAATTTCACATCGCATCTCGACACGAGTCGGACGACGCCGGAAACACTGAGTTCAAAGGAGAAAACGGCTCCTTCTCCTATCCATACATCTGCACACAAGTGCAGGTCGTTGACCTGGTGGTCGATGGCGAGCTGGATTTGACGCTTCCGGAACTCGTGTTGTTCAAAGGTGAAATTCATGATGTTTTCGGTCAGCCGATCCACGGTGCAACAATTAGGTTTCACCCCATAATCGGTTCTGAACAACTGGTCGTTCGTGAATTGAGTTTAAATGCTCAATGCAAGAGCGATCTGGACGGCTGCTTCAAGATCTGGCTAGAGCAGGGCACCTATGAGCTTGAAATTATTCCTGTTGCCTCCGCCACTCATTTCGGTTTGAAAGAAACAAACATTCGAGTTCAGAGCGACATCTCGCGAAAGTTTGTCCTTGAAGAAGGGCATAAACTGCAGGGACTCGTTACCTTCAAAGACGAACCGCTCGGTAGTTGTTTTGTTCACGTTCAGGATGTGGACGGCAATAAGGAGTTCATGGCGAAAACCGACGAAGATGGCAAGTTCCAGCTCGGAGTGCCGCGCGGCGACTATAAGATCGTGGTTGTGGCCAATCCGAAGAGCGCGCCGACTGTCACTATAGATGGTGCCGAACACGCCGGCATCGCACCCTGGGCAAAAATTATCACCGTAGAAGGCGATATGAAGATACCGGTCGATCTCCGCTCCGGGACTGCGTTACGAGGAAGAGTCCGCGATGACTCCGGTCAAGCTAGAGCGGGAATGAAAATTTCTGTTTTTCCTGACAACAAAAAAGCATTGAATGCTGATACCGCAAACTGGAATCTCGCTATCGCTCATTCTGTAACTGACGCGGACGGCAGATATTCTATTTTCTTATCGCCGGATTCCTATTTCATTGTGGTTCACAAAGATTTCGAAAACGCCACACGGATTGAAGTGGCAGCCGAGCCGGTAAACCTGGATATCACCTGGCATGGCTGGTGTCAGATCAAATTCGAAGTGATAGGCGATGACGGAGCACGCGTGCCGCGCTGCAAAATGGAGTACTACCCTTACGGAGAGCGCGAAGACGACCTTGCAGAATCGGCGAATCTGCCTCGAGGCTATGTGTTGACGGATGAAGATGGACGCTGTCAGGTGACGATACCGCAAGGCGTTTATACCTTCAAATTCAACCCGCCAAGTTCAGGCTCATATGAGCCAAAAGATATCCGCCAGCTTTCGATTAGCTCAGATATCAGCCGCAAACTCGTGCTCGGCTTGAAAAACCGGTCTTGATTTGCGAAGACGGTTTGCGCGGGCCGCTTTACGAAATACTGTCCTAAGTTATAGAGTAGGATCGTAAGCTGATCGAACTTGCGATATTATTCAAGTCGGACAAACTTCATTTTTCGGAATCTCTCACTTAGTACACCAGTCCTATATACACCTCATAGAGGGCGCATCGGTGGTTGACAACTTCCAGAAGAGAAAGCGGCCCAAGGTACCTACAAGTCCCTGGGATATTCTGGTTGCGTCCGTTGAGCAGTCAATGGATCAGGGCAAGTGGGACGAGTCCGAGTACCTGGCGCTCTCAGCCCTGGAAGAAGCGGAGTGTTTTGAACCCGACGACCGGCGGCTCGGCATCACGCTAGAACTTCTTTCCGAAATTTACTACATGACCCAAGAGTATTATCGAGGCGCGCCCGTCATCAGGCGTTTGCTTCAGATGTATATTCGCTGTCTGGGTCCGGACCATCTGGATACAGGCACGGTCACGCACAACGCAGCCATGCTTTACCACTCCTGGGCGAAGTATGACGAAGCTGAACCGTTTTATGTTCAGGCGCTTCGCATCAAGAAAAACCGCTTGGGACGCGCCCACCCGCAAGTGATGACCCTTCTCGGTCATTACATACAACTTCTGTACCAAACAAATCGCGTCAAAGAAGCCGAGGAACTGAAAGCGACAGCGATCGCAGTTTCCTCCGGACGCTTCACGCGTTCCGGTCAGTGGAAAGCAATGCCACCCCCGCAAGACGCAGCCCTCGCCGGCAAGAAAGACGAAGAGTAGGAAGAAAAAAATGTCCTACTATAATTTCTAAGAGCTGACAAGCCCCGAGAGTGCCTCAGAACAAACGTTTCGGGCTCACCTTCTTTCTTCGAGGCCGCTCTTGTCTATCAGGCAATGACGGAATTTGGGAAATCCGGCATTCTGTCGTAGACAGCCCCTCCTACTACATTTCCTAAACACCCCTTCCTACTATATTTCCTAAGAAGTAACGAATCCCGAGAGTGAATCAGGACAATCGTTTAAGGATTCTCTGACTTCCTCGACGGAGTTGTTGTCTATCAGGCGATGCCGGAATTTGGAAAATCCGGCATTCTGTCGTAGACACTTACGGATCCGACCTCCCAGCGGACTACGTTTGACTGGCAAGTGTGCAGGAGATGATCATCTTTGCATCGATTTCGGATCGGATTTCTGCACATTCGAACCTCAGTCACCGATTAGGCGAACCGCAGTCGCCGATTAAGCGAACCAAAGTCGCCAATTTCGGATTTCAGATGCCGGAATTTGCTAATCCGGCATTCTGACGTAGTCACTTACGAATCCGACCTCTCAGCGGACTACGTTTGACTGGCAAGTGTGCAGGAGATGATCATCTTTGCATCGATTTCGGATCGGATTTCTGCACATTCGAACCTCAGTCGCCGATTAGGCGAACCAAAGTCGCCAATTAGTCGCCGATTAAGCGTTCACACCACGCTCGCGAGAGATGCGACGAACATCAGACTGAACTTTGCGGCGGTAATCGCCGTGGATGTTGCGCCTGTCTTTGCCCCATTTGCCTTCTTCGGGAATACTCTCGACTTGAAATTTCAAGTTCTTGACCGTGTGACCCATTCCGATTGCATCCGATGCACCTTGCGAAAGATCAATGACGCGGCTGTGAACTTTCTCGCCGCTACCGTCCGGACGCTCAACTTTTCGGCCGGCGAAGGGACCATGATCGGTAACGACCACGCGAATTTCTCTGCCGTTATCAGGGTTAGTCACTTTCAGCACTGTGCCGAAAGGGAATTCTCTGCTGGCTGCAGTCAACTCGTACTTGTTGAACGGCAGTCCTGATGCCGTTTCACGTCCACTCCTGTACATAGAGGTCGTCCCCTCGAATCGATCCCCTTCGTTGTATCTCTTCAGAAACGGGCTTTTGAAGGCGCCTTCGGGTTTCTCACGAGAGGGACTAGAGTCATCGCTTCTTGGTTCTGGATTGACAGTCGGCTCTGGATTTATATCCGGTCGCCGCTCAGGCTTAGGCGCAGGTTCCTCCCGACGACGCGGAGCCGGCTTTTCATCCCGCTCTCGGCGAGGACGCTTATGTTCGGGTTGAGCGCTTGGCTCGAATTCCGCCGAGATCAAACGCTCGCGAATGCGATTGCGAAGACCCTCGTCTTGAATTGAATTTAAAACCTTTTCGACGTTTTGTTGCGTCAAAAGCGCGTCTCCGCGGCTCAGAACGTTACCATCACCATGTTCAGGATTAGATTTCCATTCTGATTTCAGAGCATTCGTAAAAGCCTTCTTCTCCTCATGACTAAAACCGTCGCCGAGAAGACGCGATGCAACCTGGTGATAGCCTTCTTTTTTACGAACCTTCGCAGCATCGAGTGTGTTGGTCTTCAGTTCGGTTGCCACCGCTGCCGGTGCGTCCTCCGGCTTCACAACTTCCGGTGCGGCGGCCCGCGCATCTCCCGGATCGGCTTCTCTGGGCGGCGTGGCTTTCTTTCCGGGCTCATCGGTGGAACCGGCTATGACATTGCCTTTCTCATCAGTTACGGCGACATCCGGCAGCGTGATCCCATCTCTTTTCGCGAACGCACCCATGATGTCCACAGGTTTGCCAGCAGCAAGATCAGCGACCGAGTTCGAGTCGAATTCCGGCAGTTTTCCAGTCGGGCCGAGTTCGCAGCGAGGGTCGTATTTGAAAACATCTTTGACTTGAGCAGGGTCGGAAAGGTCGACTCCAAGATTGGTTGCGCCACTTTTGGGCGTGTTTACCTCAGCGACACCGTCGCTGTGCTTCTGCACTTCAGATCCCATAAGGGTGAGACCTCAATATTCATGGTAAGGGGGGTCGGGCACCATTTAAGATACCAACCCATCGTTACGGCCCCGTGACATAAGCAGAGCGCAAGCTTCCTGAAACCAGAGCCTGTCCCTTTCTCCCCGTATTCTTACGGCTCCGACAGCTTGAACAAACGAAAAACCCGGGCAACAGCCCAGGTTCTTCTCTACCCCTCAGTGATTAAGTCTTCGATACCCCAACCATTTCGAATCGGTTTAAAACCGAATCGAATCTTGGTCCAGGTCCGCACACGCGACGAGTCCCTTACCTCATCGCATATGCAAATTCCTTCAGGTGCGCTTTACTGCACATTTTTTACTGGTTCAAATCGAAATTCGCTTTGATATTTATTTGAGCCTGTTCTGCTACGCAGTGATTGCGTGCGGCGTAACCGGCACAACACCTGCTGCAGGAACGAACGTGCCTTCCGTAACATTGTCCGCCGTTTGTGGGAACAAGTTGAGAGTGCGACACTCGGCATTCTGCCATTGCGCGCTAATCATGCCCTTCTTGTAGAGTTCTTGGTGAGTTGCGAAGAAGCAATATTTTGCCAAACTCGAATTCGACATTTGAGCGATCTTCGCTTGCAGAGCGGCTTGCGACTCATCGTCTCTAGTGACGATTAGAAGCATTTCGCAGCCTGCCTCGACTATTGACTTTTCCAGACCTGCAAGAGTTGCATCATCGCAATCAGGATTGTTCGCGATTCCGATATCATATGCGATACCATTGCATTGGAATGAAACCTTTGCGTCCAGGTGGAATTTCGCTTTGTCTTCGCCTTTCACCGTCGACCATTTGATGTCAGAGGCTTTGCCTTCGTTCTTCGCGATTAGATAAAGCATCCGGATGTTGGCGACTTCGAGGTGATGACGCTGCCAATTCGCATCGAAGCGATCGGTATCATCTTGCTCTTTGCCGGAGACGCTCTTAGCCATCGGAGACAGCATGTATACGAGCGGTTTGGTCGGCGTCGTCCACCACGGCAACTTGGTTCCGTGACGGTGACAGAGAAGATAATCGAGATAAAAGAGTTTTCTGAGACGATCTCTGATCAAGACTGGTTTGTCTTCTTCAGTGATGAACCACGAAATATGTTTTTCCAACAAAACTTCGTGCTCATCTATCAAATTGAAGATGAGATGGTCTCTGTCATTGAGCTGAATAGCCATTACTGCCTCGCTGGGGGTGTTTTTTTTCTGAAGGGTTTTACTGAGTGGTTTAAAAAAAACTAGCGGGTAGGTACTTGTCCGCCAACGCGTTTGATTTCTTCGATAGAAGGATTGCCTTTTACGTATTGCTGCAGAGCGTCTGTCTGCTGTCTCATGTGGACGTGATATTTCATTCTCAAATCAGTGTCCAGAGCATAAATCCGCTTGTTGAGTTCTTTCAAACCCTTCGCTCTGTTGTGAATCGAGTCCAACCCTTCTTCTAACTCCTCCATAGTTTTCGCTGCGGGTCTGGGTTTTATCAGGTCCTCGTATACCGATGCTGAGTCCGCGTACCAATCGGCTACTAAGTTGACATAGTCTCTTATGTCGGTGGTGCCGGGTGGGAACTCTAACTTTCGGAGAACACCAGCGAGATATCTGTACTTCACAGCAACTTTCTTCGCGGTGTCTGTCCACTGCTGAACGCGCTCTGCCTCTTGATTGAAACCGCGGGTGAGGATCGCGGATTCACCTTGAGTTTTGCTGTAGCAGAAAACTGTCTGGTCGAAATTTTCGAACCATCTAACTACAGGATCATTGGGATTTGACATCATCGCCAATGCGCCCTGTTTGCCGAGCGGGTTCTCGGGAACCTCGGTGGCTTTGCGAATTCTTTCTTTGGCGGCAGCCGCTTCGCGAGCACCGCTATCAGAGTTGAATTCATCGTGCATCGGCTGGGCAGCTACTGCTGCGAAACCGAATGAGCTTGCTGTCAGCACCACGGCTGCAACTAATGCTGCTGCCACCTTCTTAGTTTTGATGCTGTCGTTGCGTACGCTCATTTCCACTTTCCGTTTGTGCTTCCAGTCGACATACTTATTTGTATAACGAGTGTCGAACTTTATCTATGTTGTATTCACGTACTTGGCAGCGGTTTTCCGCTCTTTAATGTCCGTACAGTGGATCAACTGGTACGCCACTTCTGCCATTGCTACCGCTCGCTCCAGGTGTTGCCGGAGTATTCGGTCTCGACATGAATGCGTCTTGAACTTGTGATGGAGCCGGTCTCGATACGTTTTGCGCCGGCGTGTCGCTGTTGGCGTTATACGTATTCATTTGAACGATCTTCCAGATAGTGTATGCGGAGAGGAGAAGCATCATCCCTGCGGCCGCGCCGAATACTCTGGAACCTCCATATGGATTACCCATGACCATCGAGTAGGCAGCCATCGACATGAAGATCGTGGCACTGACTACACCGAGGATAACGAGATAACGCGAGAAGGTCCAAACCGTCGGAAGCGGATGGTCTGGAGTGTAGCCGTAAATGCTATTGTGGTCCGGCTTCGGATAACCGTTGCCAGGCGCATCACTATCGATGAATTTGCGTCCGCCATTGTTGGTCGCTTGTGGATACGGAGCAAGAGCTTCGTTAATTTGTTCCATTTGCGCATCAGTCGCGGTAGCTTCAATTGTTTGTTCGCCCGAACGCATATTGACTCCGAGAATGCCCTCGATTTGACTGATGGCGTCGTTGCTCAAAGTGTCGGGACGAATTGTGGTGACCTGTCTTTCGCCGCGCGCTCCGTTGTGAAATACACGGACGGTGCTGCGGTCGCGACCTTCACCTGTTGGAAAACTGTGACCGGGAGTGGCATCAGAGGTTCCAGACGGAACATTCTGGGCGCCGCCCGCATCACCAGGGGTGACTGCAGGAGGCGCGGTGCCGTCGCCGACCGGTGGTGGCGCAGGTGGTGCGAACTGAGCATTAGCGGAGACCGAAAAACCGACGGAGAAGAGCACGGCAACCGCGAGGGCTAAAACGCTTCTCGTCAGGCTGTCCTTGTTTCTCATCTTCACTTGCATGTCCTTCGTGTCCTCGTAAAATAACTTGTTCGTTTCCTGTCTCACTTATCGGTCCGGAGTCGATCCACCATCATTGCCGCTGGTGTCGGTTCCAACATGAACTTTTTGAGGTGCTCGTGTGATTGTCATCAGCTCTTGAGCGAGGTTCTGCAATTCACTCAGCGAAGGGAAGTCGAATAATGGATCTTCCTTGCTGTCGAGCTCCGGTGCTATCAGACTGGACAGCTCAGCAGACGGCGCCGGCTTGGTTTCTTCAACGATTGAGATTTTAAGGTCATCATCGTCAGGTCCAAAGAAGCTGTCACCGAGGATGGTGTCAACGAAGTCGTCAACACTTTTTGTACCTGCGGGACTGACTTCTTGCTCACTACCCTGGAGATTTGCTGGCTCATCAATGTCATCAATCAAAGACTCCTGTGTGCTGAGTTCGAACTGTGGTTTTCTTCCGTTTCTGCCATTTGTCATGGATGTGATCATCGGCAGTCTAGGTGCTCGTACAACTGGCTCGTAGTCGCCACCCGGAATTTCGAGAATCTTCTGACCTTCCGCATTTTCGAGCATGTGAACAGAGGACACTTGCAAGGTTTCTTCCAGTGTCGCGTCCTCCGGAAGCGCGATTCTCGAACAGGTTCTGTCGGGCACTGGTTCGAAACTGTCGACCACTCTTCCGAGCGTGACTTCAAGACCGAGACCGCGAATCTCGCAGCAGAGTCCGTCGAAAGCCGCGGTACGGCTGCCGTTTTGAACATTCTTGCCCTGCACCATATCGGTGTAAGCCTGGTGTCTGCCCTGGATGTCGTCGGCTTTGATGGTCATCATCTCGTGAAGGATGTTTGCCGCACCATAAGCTTGAACAGCCCATACTTCCATTTCGCCCATGCGCTGACCGCCGTGGTTGGCTTTTCCGCCGACCGGCTGTTGAGTGACCGCGGCGTAAGGACCGCCGAGACCGCAACGAGCGTTGACTTTGTGGAGAACCAACTGGTTCAACTTGAGCATGTACTGGCGTCCGACAAGAACTGGTCTGTCGATTTTTTCACCGGTTCTGCCGTCGGTCAGAATGACTTTGCCGTCTTCGCCGAACCACTCGTAGCCTGGAGTCTTACGAACTTCAGCCAGTGCTTCCTTGACCAATCTATATGAAGCGTCATCACTGAGAGATTCATCGAATTGGTGAATGCGGTAATAGCGATTGAGAATATCGGAATAAAGTCCGAGCTGAGTGTCGAACACCTGACCGACGTTCATACGGGACGGTACGCCGAGGGAGTTGAGCACCAGGTCGACCGGAGTACCGTCGGGAAGGAAAGGCATATCTTCATCGGGAACAATGTTCGCGACGATACCTTTGTTTCCGTGACGTCCAGCCAGTTTGTCGCCAACTTCAACAGGGCACATTCTTGCGATCAGAACTTCGATTTCGCAGATCACACCAGCTTTCATTTCAGGTGTGGTTTCCGGCGTGAAGATGCGAACGTCGATTACGCGACCGCCCGAACCATGTGGAACTCTCAAGCTGCTATCGCCCATTTCTTCAGCGACCTTTCCGAAGATTGCCTGAAGCAATTCTTCTTCGGAGCTCAATGCGCGATGCTCTTTAGGTGTCAGTTTCGAAACAAGCACATCGCCGGCTTCAACATAAGCGCCGATTTTTGCGATACCACGCTCATCGAGATGCTCGAGATCTTTGGATGAAACGTTGGGCAATTCCGGTGTGAGAATTTCAGGTCCTCTCAAAGTTTGATAAACGTTGAGCGAATGTTTCTCGATTTCGATGTGGGTGAGTTTTTGATCGCGAACGAGACCACGACGGACGACGATAGCATCCTCATAGTTGTATCCGCCCCACGGCATGAACGCGATTAATAGGTTTCGGCCCAGAGCCAATTCACCTTTGTCGATGCCAGGTCCGTCTGCGATGATTTCGCCGGCTTCAACTTTTTGTCCGAGCGAAACCGATGGACGTTGGTCGAGAATCGTATTCTGGTTGGTGCGATCGAAACGAGTGAGATTGTAAGCGCGCTTCTCACCGGAAGCTTGCGTGATCTCAATGTTCTGTCCGCTCACTTGAGTGACGGTGCCACCACGACGAGCAGTGATCGAATGTCCGGACGAACGAGCCACGATTTTTTCCATGCCCGTTCCAACACGTGGGCGCTCAGGGCGCACCAGCGGTAGAGTTTGGCGCATCATCCCGCCACCCATCAGGGCGCGTCCCGTATCATCGTGCTCGAGGAATGGGATCAAACCTGAACCAACTGAGAGGAAACCTTGCGGCGTGATCCCCATCATGTCGACCTGCTCGGGAGTTACCTCGATGAGGCTTTCTCCGCGACGAGCTGCGACCAGCGGTCCGAGAATTTTGCCATCAACACAACGAGTGTCAGGCGGTGCAAGAGTGTATTTCTTATCGTCGGATGGTGTGAGGAATTGCACTTCATCAAGCAAGTAGCCATTCTTCACTTTGCGATAAGGCACGGTCAAGAAACCATCATCATCGATACGGCAGTAGCTGGCGAGGTACGAAACCATACCGCAGTTCTTACCTTCAGGCGATTCTACGAGACAGACCCGACCGATTTGCGACGGGTGAACGTCACGCATTTCGACAGGTGCTGCGTTCGGATCGATACCGCCAGGTCCGAAGGATGTGATTCTTCTTCTGTGCGAAAGTTCCGAAAGAGGATTTTGTTGATCGAGATACTGAACGAGCGGGTTGCCCGAGAAGTATTTAGTGATTGCGTTGGAGAAAGGTCTCGTGTCGATCAAATCGTTAGGACTGCCGATCTCTTCGTCTTCGTTGAGTTCGAGTTTCATCTTGATCGAACGGGTCATCTGACCGAGAGCCGGGCGAACAGCTTTGAGCATTGTCTCGCCAACACCACGAAGGTGTCTGTTTTCCAGGGAGTCGATGTGATCGATAAAACCCATATCTGAAGGAAGACCGAGAAGATACTCGATTGCTGCCATCAAATCGGAAGGGCTGAGTTGCTTGTTCTCGCCATCCAAACCCAGTTTGCGGTTGAAACGGCTGCGTCCAAGTTTGCCGAGGCTATAACGACGCTTGTCGAACAGTTCACCAAGTGCGGTATTACCTGCACCGGAACCGCCGCCGCCGTCCGGCTTCCAGCCTCTGCCTACGACAGAGAGAGCTTCAGCCTGGGTGATTTCTTTCCACTCGATGCGGCTGCGATCGAGAAGTTTTCCGAGACGTTTTTGGATATCTTGTGCGTCAAAGCCCATTGCGGTCAGAAGCGTGGTGCATGCAATCCACGAACGCTTCGGAAGTTTGACTCTGCACTTAGAACGGCTAGCTTTACCAGGAGTGACTTGCGGATCGATTACGAGTTCGAATGCGATAGGCGCGCCTTGCTCTGCAAGCATCAGACCTTTGTAGGTGTTGCCTGCCGGTTGGCTGAAGTAGATGCCGGGAGCGCGGACGAGTTGACCGAGGACAACGCGTTCCGATCCGTTGATGACGAATGTACCGCGGTCGGTGATGACGGGCATGTCTGCGATGTAGCATTTCGACTTGCGCAGTTCACCAGTTACGGTATCACGCAACCATGCTTCCATCATCAGACGACGAGCGTGAGTCATGTTGGTCTTTCGAGCTTGCTCTGCGGAATTCGGATATCCGGAATCCGGAGCATAGTCTTCGAACCACCATTTGACTTTGCCATCTGGTCCGACAAAAGTAAGTTCAAATCTGGGGGAGAGGTCACTCGAGATGGGCGAGATTTCAGCGAAGAGATTACCAATTGTCTCTTCGAGGAAACGCCGATAAGAACGTCTCGGGAACTCTGCCAAATCTGGTGCTTGGAAAAAGAAACTCATTAGTTGCCACCAGCCTTAGCGTCTTCCGTGTTGGTTGTAGTTCCGTCGTTATTAGACATTACTGACCTTTTGTGAGTAGCTAGAGCCCGCGCCAAGTCATCGGCGTAGGTCTTGATTCCTGGCTTCAATGCACTTGCTATTCTGAATTCGGTGACTGCTTCGCTTATTCTTCCTGCTGCCATCAGGTTGACGGCTAGTCGGTGGTGATTTGAAGCATTCTCCAGGTCTGTCGCTACCACATCTCTTAAAATTGCCACCGCCGCCATATGATCTTTTCGAGATTCGGCTTGGGTCACTTCGATGAGCTTTGGGTCTTCCTGAGTGGTTGCGGAACCCGTCCCAGTTGGAACATTTCCATTATCGTTACCGGGAGCCCCGCCGTAAATGGTGGAATCCACCTGTCCAGTGGGAATACTACGTACTCCATTTTCGGCTCCCATCGGCTGGGCATTTCCGGGTTGAACAGCTACCTGGTTCGGAGCAAAATTTTGTTGAGGTCGAAAACTGGCCGCAGTCGGAGCGACACCACCGCCAGGAGCTCCCTCGTAAACGCCTTTGTTCATCTGTGGCGGCACGCCGAAGTTGTTGGTCGCCATCTGCGACGCGCCGAAACTTTGCGGTGCAACACCACCTTGCGGATTCACTCCAGTGGGCGCCATACCGTTTGGAACCATCCCGTTTGGAACCATACCGTTGGGAGCCACGCCTGTCATCATCGGAGATTGAACTGGTGCACGGTTCTGCATGTTCATGGGCGAACCCATCTGCATACCGGGTTGGGGCATCCCTTGCGGAGGCATACCCTGTTGCATCTGCTGCGGCATACCCATGGGAGCGCCCATATGCATGCCTGGCGCCATGCCCTGCGACATGTTTTGAGGCATGCCCGTTGACATGTTTTGCGGCATTCCTTGTGGCATTTGCTGAGGTATATGCTGCGGAGGACGCTGAGTCATTTGCGGCGGCATTGCGGCGCCGCCAGGTTTAGATCCTGAATTCTGCATCTCCTTCATACGGGCTGCAGCTTCTTTGTTTTTCTCCGGGTCTATCAGAACGCATGTGAGATAAGCCTGGTGTGCGCCTTTGTAATCGCCGACAGCTTCCAGACACTCTCCCAGAAGAAACTGATAACGCGCATTGCGAGGCTCAATCATGACAGCCTGAGACACTTCAGCCAGTGCCTCTTTGCGCAGTCCTTGCGAGAACAAAGTCTCGGCGGCTTTCTTATGCTTCTCCGCTCGGCCGTGTTGATATGATTTTTGCAGACTGGCTCTGCCGTCGGCCAGTCCGGGATGGTTGGCATTTATGACTTCCAGTTTCTTATACTCAGCTTCGGCACCGGCATAGTCGCCAGTCAACTGGAGAGCGCCTGCGTACCCGAGGTGGAAGTCCGGGTTCAGCGGATTCTTCGCTACTTGCTTGCGCCATATCTCAACCAGTTGAGAGCCGGCCAGAGCATCAGTGTCGTCGAGAATGACGGCTTTGCGAAGCAATGCAGCTGCGCCTGTTTCATCTTTCTGGAGTAGCTTCATGATGCCGAGCTGACGTTGTGCCGGTCCGTAGTTGGGATCTTTGACTGCCGCCTGCTGGTAGCATTGCAACGCTTGCCCTGTCTGTCCCCAGCGGTACTGCAAGTCTCCGAATTTCACGTAAACTTTTGCCGACGGGTCAATCTCCATCGCCTGTTTGTACTCGACGTAAGCGCCTTCGAGGTCATTAGCGTTGATGAGCTGATCGCCTATGCCAAGTCGAGCATCTGCATCGACCGGGTCAATGCCTTGCTTCTCGAGCGCCGAAGAAAGTCCTTTGACCGCCCGAGCGTTGGAATACTCAGCGAACAGCGCCTTTCTGTACATGGTTGCGGCGCCTGCCGAATCACCGACCTTCGCTTTGTAGTCGGCGAATGCTGTGCGCGCAGCGCTCAGATTCAGCTTGTACTGTTTGTTCGTGGGGTCGTACTGCACGGCTTTCTCGTGCATCGCGATGGCGTCGACCCATTTGCCTTGAGAACCAAAAGCGACACCCTGGTTGTTGAACTCAATGGCATCGGATTTGTATTTCGCATACGTCTCGGTACGCTTCTTGTCGGCTTTTTCACGAGCCGCTTCTGCCTCTTTCTTGGCGAGTTCAGCGTCTGCAGCCTTTTTGGCTTCGTCTTCTTTCTGCTGTTTCTCGAGATCACGATAATCAGGTCGTCTCTTGAAACGGCTGAGCGCAGGTGCATGGTACTGCGCGTCGTTTTCAAAATCTTTTTCACCGCGGCTCGACTGAGTGTCAGCGCTGGCGCGCGGTAGCGGTTTTGCGTTTAGCTTCGTAGCACTGGCTGCTTGAGAGCAAGAGAGTGAGAGAGTTAACGCCAGAAGAACGAGTGTGAGGGGTTTGCTATACATCAACATTGGAAAAAGAACGGGAGGTTTTGAGGGGTAGTTAGTCGGCAAACTCGCAACCTCGCTCGGTTCGCCGAATGTGAGCCCAGCTTAAGGTTATACGACGGCATAGTCCATTGGGGGATATCCCACCCCCTTCGTAAATCTCCCACAATTCACATTAAAATTGCGAAGCCGCAACGCAAGTGAATTCCGACAGACGTTTTCAAAACCGAAAAATTTTACGGACGATTCGCCCACCTTATAAATGTTATTCATCGTCGCTTTCTTCTGAATCATAGTCATCGTCATCTTCACGATAGCCGCCCAGTCCGACGCCGACCAGTTTCGTCTCGCCTTTCACCTTCTTGAGCTCTTGTGGCGGATAGCCGCAGTATTCTTCCATGTAGTTGGCGAGGTCAGTTGAATGCGTTGTCAGCCAAATCTGAGTGGTTTCAGAAGCGGTGGCTAGCAATCTGGCGAGTGGTTCATACAAACTTGGATGAATACTTGTTTCCGGTTCATTTATTGCAAGAAGAGACGGCGGTGTCTTGCTGAAGATAGCGGCCAGCAAACAGAGATACTGGAGGGTGCCGTCGGAAAGTTCGTGCGCGTCGAGCGGTCGTTCCAGACCGGGCATGGTCATTCGCAATTTCAAGCCCGCGTTGGATAAACCTATCTGCAAGTCGCTTTCGGGAAACGCATCTTTTAGTGCTTTAAAAAGCTTCGGTGCGTCGCCGTACTCGATGATGGTTGCAAGAGCTGAAACGAAATCGCTGCCGTCATGCGCCATAATGTCGGTGCGAACGGCAATTTGAGGTCGGCGCAATGGCGAACTCTTGTCTGTTCTGAAGTGATGGTAAAAACGCCAGTTGAGAAGTTCGAGCCGGAGCATCGACAACTCCGGGAATTTAAGCGGATCTCTGACGCCGGTAAAAATCGACTCGTTGGGCGCGACGCGCATCGAGTAATCGCTGTTCTGTTTTTCAACAACATCGCGAACGCTTACCTCCATACCCTTGCGTTTCAAAAGCATTGACTTGGAGCCATTTTTCAAACGAAACAGTTTCTCACTTTTAATTTCGACATCATTTCGAAATATCGTGTTGCCGGCGCCGTGAACTAAAACGCGACCCATCTCGGCATAACCCGTTCGATAATCGCCAGACACGTAGCCACACTCGAGATCGTATTGCAGGTCATCGACCTTTACCGAAAGTGTCATTGAAATTGGGTCTTTCTTGGAATAAGCGCCGCACCACAATGACGAGTCCATGCCGCCTTCTTCACCTATAGAGCGTGCAAACTGACCGCTGGCGATGGTCGACATAAGATATAGTGCGCGATAGAGATTGCTTTTGCCGCAACCGTTCGGTCCGACAAAAACGTTGACTGGATTGAGTTTCAACCAGATGTCTTTGACCGAGCGATAGTGTTTGATTTGAAAATCTTTGAGCGCCACCGGCTAGTCCTCCGGCTCGTTTTTCTTCAACGCGGCACGATAAGCCCGTACCGCAGCCGCGTCGTCATCCTCGACTTCGGCTCTGGCACTGCGAACCTCTTCGCCCCTGATCACAGTTTCACCTGCAACTTTTTCCAGCTCGATAATTTTGCAATTGCCCTGCGCCTTAACGTGTTGAGCCAATTCGGAGGAATGAGTTGTGATAAGCAGTTGCGAGCGCCTTGATGCTGCAACTATCAATTCAGCAAGCGGCTGAGCGAGGTCCACATGCATGCTGGTCTCCGGTTCGTTGAAAACCATAAAGGATGCGGGTCTCGGTGTCAGCAATGCAGCAAGCAAACACAGGTATTGCAAAGTTCCATCGGACAATTCCCGAGCGTGAAGAGGACGAGCAAGTCCGGGATATTCCATGTATAAGCACAATTCACCATCATCTTCAACGATTGAAACAGACGCACCCGGAAATGCCCGGTCGACAAATTGATCGAACTCTTGCGCACTGCCTATGGTGCGAATCGTGGCTACCACAGCAGCAAGATCGCTGGCATCATGGCTCAAAATCGGCGTCATCGAGGCGAGTTGGTTTCTCCTCACAGGTGATTGCAAGTCGGTTCTAAAATCGTGGTAGAAGCGCCAGTCGGCAAAAAGCATGCGAAGAGAAGAGAGCTCAGGAAATTTTTCTGGCTCTCGAAGTTCAGACAAGACGCTTTCGTTCTTCAACAACTTCACCGGGTAGTCGACAGTACGTCCCTCCAGATTCTTTGCTCGAACAGAATTTCCTTTCCTGCTAAACAGTGCGATTGGTTTTTCTCCAGTCAACTCAACGGTCTCGACTTTGATATCCGGGTCGTCTTTGAACAGGCGCAGCCCCTCGCCGAATTGACCGTCGCTCGGACGCTCGCTAATAGCGATTCTTCCAAATTCCATTTCGTATTGGAGCTTATCAAATTTGATCGCGAGACGCGTTCTATGGTCATCTGAAACATGGCGATGTCCCGCCCATGAAAGTGAGGGGACGCCCCCTTCCTCGGCGACTCTTCGAGCAAATTGCCCATGAGCAGCGCTTCCTAGAAGTTGAATAGCTTGGTAGATGTTGCTTTTGCCACAACCGTTCGGCCCGACCAGAATAGTTATGCCGCCGAGTTTCAGTTGAAACTCCCGCAAAGAGCGATAACCGCTGATTTCAATTTCGCGAATTTGCATCCAAGATACTCGCAGTTGTCGGCTTTGTGGAACAGAACCTAGGTCCCGTCGTGTTCGGCGGGTCCGGTAATCATGTTGAATCGCGGCGTGTATAGGTGATTGTCACTCACGATACACGCGGACAAATTATTATGCACTCCCGGATTGGCTAGAGCCATGAGACCGAACGCGAAAAGCAGGATGGATACAAGCGATACGAAAGCCTTAAACATTACTCCGATATCACTATAAGTCACAAAGAAAATTGATGCGAAAAAAACAACCATCATCGAACAAGGAATTACTTTCATCAGGTGCCGAATTGAAGATCGACGAAACGACACGCGCGCGCCGTCAACATCGGTGACTCGAAGCCTGAACACGCTCTTTCCGAGCGTAGACTCCTTAGGCGAGCTCTCCATGAGTGCGTGATACATCCAGTTAATCGTCACCACTACTAGTACCGCAAGGGTAAAGCCAAGTTCCGGATTCGACAGAGGCGCAGCCAGAAGGCTGGTTGAAAACGGCTGAGTCGTAAGTTTCGCAACTATCAGCGGAATGCTCAAGATTGCCAATGCAGGGGCAAAGCAGACGAACAGAGCGTCCAGAAATCCGATACCGAACGTCGCTAAAATGAGCGGTTGCCATTGACTCATCTCGAACGGCGCGTGCGAAGCGTTTGCACCAGATGCGATATCAATGGCATTGGCTACGACGAACAGAAAAAACGCGCTTAAACAGCCTACTACAAAGCCATCGATTACCTGAGCTATTATTCGTTGAGGCGGCCGCGCAGGCAACCACTCGCTCATTTGCGCGCGGTGAGCCTGCAACTGGAGCGAGGTCATTCGATCCTTTTCGGACATATCGTCCAGACGAAGTTTTTCATAGACCTTGCTACGCTCAGCGAAAAGCTCGATCATCTCGGATTTAGATGCCATGCCGATCGCCGTCGTGTAATCGATGATCGCCTTGTCGTCTTGCCCGATCAAATGATAGGCGCGCGCCCTGCGTCGCACTAGTTCAACTAACAACCCACGATCTAATTTCGGTCCGATGGTTGCAGTGGCAAACTCGATAATCTTGTCGTAGTCGCCCAACTCACGGTAGGCTTCGACGAGTCGAAAACAATCGTAGTAATACCAGCGCCGAGACGGATCGATTTCGATGGCTCGCTCAATATCGGCGGCCACTCCAGTGAAGTTTCCTAACTCGAAAAATGCCCAGGCGCGAAGAGCAAAAGCGCCGGAATCGGCCGGAGCCAGATCGATTTTCGCGCTGCAATCGTCGACGGCACCATCAAGGTCTTCCATGCACAGTCTTGCGTATGCTCGCAATCCGTAGTTGAACGCTTCGCCAGGGTCCATCTCAATTCCGCGCGTCATGCACTTCTCCGCTTCCTTGAAACGCAAAAGCACGACGTTGATCAAACCGCCAACTCCGTATAAGTATGCTCGTAAACTTCGTAACCCCTGCCGCATAAAATCCACAACCGGACATGCCTGCAGTTTATATGCACCGATCGTCGGCTTGGTTAACCGAGAGGCCAGTCAAGTGCAAAGGTCGAAAGGCGGTCTGCTCACAATTGCAGATGTTTATAGTTTTATCTGCCTGTTAATTTCGGGAGACTAAGTGGGTATGGCGGAAGAGTGAAATATCATGCGCCTGTTGACGTTCGGGCAACTAACCATTAACCTTGCATAATAAAGCTCTTCTGGTTAGGGGTTCGCTCTTTTCTCTACCATTGCTAAAATGAAAGCGAACCGGTTGGCAGTTTAACGCTAGTTATCCACTTCAACTCCAATCGTATATAACTTAGTACGGAACGGCACTTTAGAAAAAAATCGGAGAGGGCTTTGGACCCAGGATTACAACCAATGTCAAGCGGACCACCTCAGAGACCTCCTTCAGTCTTTAGACCACGAACGGTCCTGTGTGAGCGGCACGAACTCATCCGATTCGGCTTGAGACGCGTGGTATCAGAAGTAGTTGAGATCGTCGGTGAAGCATCGGACGGAATGGCCGCGACAGAACTGATTCGTCGCATGCGCCCGGATTTCATCATAATGGACGTCGACCTCGACGTTCTCAACGGCGTAGAAGTCTGCCGCAGAGTAGCGCAAGAATTGCCGAACTCACACGTCCTGGTTCTCACAGATTCGTATCACGCCACCAAGTATCACAACCAGCTGATTCGCGCAGGCTCGCGGGGATTCTGCCTTAAGAGTTCAGGTCCGAGAACCTTGTTCGAAGCGATTGAACAGGTCACGCGCGGATTGCCCTACTGTGATCCCAAGATTACGCAACTGGTCAAGCAACAACCGACGACCAGTATGCCGAACAGCAATCTCACCGATCGCGAAATCGAAGTTCTCATTCGTCTTGACTTGAGAAACAAGGAAATTGCAGAGGAGCTTGACATGAAGCTCCGCACTGTAGAAAAACACATCGAGTGCATCCTGGCAAAGCTCAAGGTTCCGACTAGAACGGCAGCAGCACTTAAAGCCGTGCAATTGGGATACGTTCTATTACCCAAGATGCCGGGTCGCGATCCGGTCACAGGCATCAGCCACGAGCAAACAGTGGCAGAGCTGCAAGCGGAGCTGGCAATTGCCAACGAGCACCTGAAGGCACTCTTGAGACAGAATGAACTTCTGAAAGAAGCTTTGAACGACAAATTAAGACGTCCTCAGCAGCCACCGCGACCGGAAAACGAGTAAGTTCGTTTAAGTCGGAATGAAACGCTTCAGTCAGACTCACTCATCACGTTTCATTCGCACTCGCTCAGAAGCGCCTGTTGTTGGCGCTCTATCTCAGCGCTCATTTCTTCGGATACGAGCATGTCGTTCATTGAATATCCATCAACTTGCCCACTCACCTCGTAATCGATCAAATTGACCATGTTCAAACCGATTGCACTGATATAAGCCGGATTTGAAGTTTTTCGATAATCGATATAGTGTGCAAGAGCGCACATGAACTCCATCAGACTGGGGATGTAGCGAATTTTTCGAGTTGGGTCCCGATAGAGTAAACCGTCAAGCTCTTCCAGCTGCTCATCCAGCTGATCGGTGTCTTCATCCAGGCTATCGAGGATGTGCAAAACCAGCTCGCGCTCTTGCTCTGTGCATTCGTTCTGGATCGCACCTCTCGCCTCGAGGTGCAGACCGCGAAGCGTATTTAAAGCGAACTGAGAACGCGCCTCAGCGGAAGCAGCTTCCGCAGCTTGTTTTATCCACTCTTCGTACTCGGTGTAATTCATTACTTTCAGACAACGGAAACGCACTCAAGACGCCGCAGATTCGTGAACTTCTGGTTTTCTTTGTACCGTTTCATCGCGTTGTTTAAACGGATAAGCCCGCAGGGTCCGGTAATTCGCGCTTGCAAGTCTCCTGGCGCAGACAGGCTTAAACAAACCCCCTTTGCGCCTACTGACATTTCTGATAAGCTCACGGGCTTTGCTCTATACCGGTCAACTCCCGTGCAAAACCCAGCAGAGAAAACTTTTGTCGCAATCGCTCTCGCCATGACTCTGGCGATGACACCACTTGCGGTGCAGGCTCACGCCACCGACTCCGGTTCGGACAAAAACACCGCAGCGCAGGCGAAGAAGAAAGAAACTCCGCCATTTCCGATTGGAAACAAAGTAAGTCGCACGGTTCAAACCGTGACCGGTGTCAACTGGCTAACCGGCGTCGTTGCGGGCAAAGTGGCTGGGGCTGTAATTCGCCATAAAGTCGGCGGCAAAGTGAAAGTCAAAGTGAAGACGTATTCGTTCACTGACCTGTGTGCCGGAAAGATCAAAGCGGTCGATGTGAAACTCGCAAACCCGCAGGTGGAAGGCATAGAGCTGGGCAACATAGATGTCTCGGCACAAAATCCCGTATGGTTCAGCCCCTGGAAGGGGAAGAACAAAAAGCGAGGTTTGAATAATCCGGTCAACATTGTCGTAAAAGGTGATCTAAGCCAAGATGAAGTGGCCAAGGCACTTGCGAGTCAGGAAATTACAAAGGCTATTCGAGGTTTCAAACTCGATCTGCCAGGTCTGGGCGACCAGGAGTTGGAAGTTTTAGATCCGAAAGTAGACATCGAAAATCGAGTAGTAAAAATCAACGGGACTCTCGTAACACGAGGCGCAAACAAAGACACCGGGGTTCCGATAACAATTTCGGCGACTCCAAAGCTGGTGGCAAACAACGAAGTATTTCTGGAGAACATGAAGGTCGATTCGCCTTACATAGTCGAGCCGGAAAAATTCGCACAGTTTATGTCAGACCTGCTCAATCCTATCGTCCGCTTCTCTAGATACGATCGGAAAACCCATGCCTTCAGGCTCTTTGCGCTCAACGTCGAAGACGACGTCGTTAAGGGCGAAGGAAATCTGTTACTGGTACCCAAAGACTATAAGCCACAAGTGGCAAAGACGGCGCCGTCGCTGTAGTCTTGAAGCGTTAGATAACAGCCGGTTAAATCGAGTTGCCAAGACAAACAAGATTCGATAAATAGGCTACAGAAAGCAGATATGATGAGTTCATGCATCATCTGGTTGGATTATTGAACTAGAAACTGGAGCAACAGATGAATAAATCGAGATCAGGATTAAAGGTGGCCCAGTCCAGCCTGTCAAAAGGAATCGCCACGTGCCTGACACTTGCAATTGCAGCGTCGTCGCTCAGCTCATGCGGTTTCTTTCCACTGGGAAATGGCGGTGGACCGCGCGCGATGAAGAGCGTAACGGCAGAACCCTATGTTCCACGCGGTAAGGATTTGAAGGTATTTTTCGTTCGCGAAGCAAACAACCAACTAGATATTGTTCCTATCTCCCGCCCGAAGTACAGCAGCGACGCGCTCACGGGAGCTATCGAGGAATTGCTTCAGGGACCGGATAACAGCGAGGTATCTAAGGGAGTCGGCACCGAAATTCCGAGAGGAACGATTCTGCTTGGTATCAAACGTAGTGGCGACAATATTGAACTGAATCTGTCGAAGAGATTTGCTGCCAGTGCCGGTCCAACATCGATGGAGACTCGGCTGGAGCAGCTCTCGCGCACAGTAAAGGCAGTTGAAGGCGACGTTGATGTCTACGTTAACATTGAAGGCGAACGCCTTACAGCGACCAGCGCTGACGGTTTAGAGATCGCACAACCGATCAATCAGCAACCGGAGTTCAACTAAAAGCGACAAATCGCCGACTTATGGGTTATTCTATAAGTCAGGGGATGAAACCCCGCGTAAAGGTCCGTAACACGAAGCGCTCTCGACGGCTCCGGAGGCGACCCCTCTGGTATGATCAGTGATTCGTGTGCCAAAGTTATCAATTGGAAGTTCAGTCATGAAAGAAGGCATTCATCCTAAATACTTTGACGTCGTAGCAACTTGCGTCTGCGGCGGGGAAGTTCAGTTGGGCTCGACCCAACAGAACATCAGAGTAGAAATCTGCAGCTCCTGCCACCCGTTCTACACCGGTCAGCAAAAGATTGTTGACACGGAAGGACGCGTTGATAGATTCGTCAAGCGCTACTCCAAAGTCAAAAAAGAAGAAGCAAAAGTTAAATAAGCTCCGTCTTATTTACACTGCATTCAGGCTTCTGAAACCTGGCAAGCTACCTTGCCGGGTTTCTGTTCTTTTTTAAAACAACGACAAACGCCAATCGCGGGCTATACTTGTTCGGATAGGATGCCGGAAAATCCTCGCCCTCGGTGCGGCGGATTCGCCGGAAGATAAGGACGAGGTGCCGAATGCTCGCACAACGAAATAAGCTTGAAGTCAAAGACCGCCTAATTGTTGCTCTCGATGTTTCTTCAGTCGATGAAGCCAAAAAAATAGTCACCGATCTTAAAGACCATGTAGGCATGTTCAAAATGGGTTTGGAACTCTATACTCACGCGGGTCTGGAGCTGTTTGAACTTATGCGATCGGAGGGCATCAAGGTCTTCTTCGACGGCAAATTCCACGATATTCCGAACACCGCAGCCCAGGCGTCGCGCAACATTACCCGTCAGGGTGTCTCAATGTTCAATGTTCATGCCACCGGCGGCAGTGCGATGATGAAAGCGGCAGTTGAAGCCAGCGCGGAGGCTGCAAAAGAGAAAGACTTCGAACGACCCTATCTAATAGCAGTTACGGTTTTGACAAGCATGGGTCCTGAAACCGTTCGCGACGAACTCAAAGTGAACGATGAGGTTTTGAACTACGTCACCCATCTAGCCAAGTTGACTAAGCAGAGTGGCCTCGATGGAGTGGTGGCATCAGCAAGAGAAGCGGCATCGATTCGCAAAGCGTGCGGCGATGACTTCTTAATAGTAACTCCAGGAATCCGCCCGCAATGGGCGGCGACGAACGATCAGAATCGTATCGTCACGCCGGCACAAGCACTGAAAGATGGTGCGGACTTCCTGGTAATCGGAAGACCGATCACCGCAGCAAGTGACAGAAAGTCTGCGGCGCAAAAGGTTCTCGAAGAGATGAGCAGCGCATTCTAAAAGGCTAACCGGTTCAAACTAGTTCCGAACTGCCTTCGTCGAAGAAATCGTTTATCTCATTGCGAAGCTCTTCCACATTCTGGTGCCTGGCCTCAAGCGACATCGCAGTGGCGCGAGCGACCAGCAAATCCATATTGTCGGAAACAGCCTCGTTGATTCGCTTCGGATGAGAGACGCTGATAGGCTCAGGCTCCGTCGCCGTCAACAGATAATGCAACGTTGCTCCGAGTGAATACAAATCGCTTTGTGCAACGGGAGTTCCGCGAAATTGTTCCGGAGGGAGATAGGCGTGCTTGCCGACGACGGTGCCAGTCGCAGTCGAGTCGGTTTGCTGCGCCACATTAAAGTCGACAAGTTTCAACTTACCATCAGGACGCAAAATTAGATTATCAGGTGTAAAGTCTCGATGCACCACCGGCGGTTCTAAGCCATGCAAGTATTTGAGCATAGTGCACATCTGTTTAGCAAGCCCTAAGACCTGTTTCTCCGACAGGGCACCCTGCTCTTCAACAATCTGCTTGAGAGATTTTCCTTCGATATGCTCAAGCACCAGATAACTTCGATGGTCCTCAACGAAAAAATCGAGAAGTTTTACAATTTGATCGTGATCGAGTTGCTTGAGAATCCGTGCCTCGTTCTCAAAGCGCTCCAGTGCCTGTCTTCGTACAGATACTTCGACGTAGACGGGCAGGATAAACTCTTTTAAAACGACAGTGCCTTTGGCATGCAAATCGTTGGCGAGATAAGCAGTTCCCTGACCACCAACGCCGAGCTGACCGAGAACTTCAAATCGCTTATCCTGCAGAGAAGCGCCATCCGACAGCGGTTTAAACCTCTCACGCTTTGGAGGAGCGGCCAGCGCCTGCAACCACAATTCCGTATAGCTATGGTCAGCCGGTCGCTGTAGTATTTGCAAAACGGAGGCATCTCGTTCAACGCCTGGTGCGTAGCGCTCGATGGCTTTCAAAATCCGCTCCCTATCATCGACTTGCATGACGGACGAAAGCTTAATTTTGACGTTTCGATCTGCACCTTTATCACCGCCTGCATCGAACAGCAAACACTGATCCGCAGGAGATGTTTTTCCTTTTGGCATGAACAACCGGATTTTGTGGAACGCACTCCACTTGATGTAGTCTCCGTTTACATCGATAATCGAATGGCGCCAGAGATACCGAATTCCTTTTGCGCTGAATCCGATATGAGTAGGTTTCAGCAAGTAAAGGAACCCACCAATTCCGCAAATTCCAAGTAGGAATGTTTGAAAAACGTTCAAGAAGTTGATAGTAGGTCCGGAGCTGGCAGCAGTGGCCGCTGCTGTTGCGACTCCTGGAACATGAGTCAGATTATCGAGACACCACTGTGGCGCTCCGACAAGAAAAAATATCGCCACCGTAGCAATCAAAAACATCAATTTCTTATTACTGCGCTCTTTCATTCTATGCTTAAACCAGCGCTCCCAATCTGCAAAGGCGCGGTAACGAACGATCATGTCGTCGTCTGAAACCTTTGGAGGAGAATTTTTCGCTCGTTCGGAATAAATACGAAAATCTCGGTCGAGCATCGCAGCTGCGACTATTCGTCGTTTCAACAAATAGAAACCAAGGTACTGGGCGACGATAAATACGAGGGCGAAAACCACCGAATATACGTTCGGATCGACCAGAAATGTACTTCGAGTGAGAGCGCCATTAAAACGGGAAAGAGTAAACGTGATGATACTCGAGCCGATGACTACAATCGGACTGAGATTGAACAATAGACCGATTCCAAAATGCTTAATCCAGGCGGGAACACCACTGTCGACGCCATGCCGTTTTTCAATTTGACTCAAAGTAATCGACGAGGAAATCGGCCACTTCCACTGGTAAATCGTATACGCGACCAGCAAGAGGGCCCAAACAGCAAGCGGAAAGTATCCGAGTGACGGAGGCATGTTGAACATTCTAATCGGAAGCATCACGAGAGCGAATATCAACATCGCGTAAACAGGCACAGGAGCCATGTTCAAAATCCTGAGCGGTTTGATATTGGTCGCACCATGAACATCGACCATCGCCCGCGCCGTCCGATAGCTAGCAAACGTCCAGTAGAAGTACGAAAAGATGATCATAGCAAAGGGGTCATTGCAACCTGCGATGAAAAAGATGATTGCTGGTAGAAGCGTCGGCAGCCTTTTCAGAGCCTTAAACTTTGACTCATTTGGGTCGACCTTATTTTCCCCTGATTTCTCGCTCACCAAACCCAGCAGTTCATCGCCGGTCGCGTCCGTCGTCTGTTCTTTTGCACTGACGTTCGAAACTGCAGCTAACGGTTCAGTAATCGATGATACCGCTGATGATATCAAACGCTCTTCTTCCGGGTCGGAAACCTTGAGCTTAATCCCTGGTTCTGCATTGGCAATCAGTTCTGGATTCAATCCCTCACGAGCCTTCTCCGGTTCGTGATTAAAATCACTCATGCGGAGCACCTCCTGAAACCAGGTCTCCGGCATCATCAGCGGACACCGAACCCGGAGACGACTCAGGCTCCTCGATCTTTAAATTTTGGAGTTGCTCCAGAAGCGCGGTTGCCGATTCAAAACGATCTTCCGGTTCAAATTCCGTGAGTTTGGCGACAAGGTTGTCGAAGCTTTGAGAAACTTCGGGTAAAGCCTTCTTCGGATGCGCCACCGAAAGTGGTGTCGGGTCACGACCGACCAGCATATAAAAAAGCGAGCAACCAAGAGAATACAAGTCACTTTGCTGAGTAGCTTTTCCTCTCAACTGCTCTGGCGGCATATAAGCCTGCTTTCCGACCAGTGTGCCGGTAGCCTGACCTATAAACTCATTAGCGACGCCGAAGTCGATTAAGACAACTTCTCCGTCGTTACGCAGTACCAAGTTATCCGGCGTCAAATCTCGGTGAATAATTGGCGGTTCTTGCGCATGCAAGTATTCAACGATGCTAGATATCTGCTCCGCCCATGTGAGAACCTGGTCCTGCTTCTGAGGACCATTCTGTTTCACATACTGGCGCAAGTCCTGACCGTGAACGTATTCCAAAAGCAAGTAATGCCGCCCGGCTTCAACGAAGTGGTCGAGCACGCGAGCAATATTGCCGTGCTGGAGGCGCATCAGAAGTTTCGCCTCTCGAACGATTCTATCCTCAGCACGCTTCTTCGACTCTTCATCTGCATTCGGCGGAATCACCGCTTCCTTTACCACAACGATATCCAGATTGTTCAGTTGGGCTTGATAGATCGCGGAGAGACCGCCAAAAGCAAGCTGCTTCGTAATTTTGAGTGCACCATCACGAAGCACCGCATCCGGTTCTAGAGGAACAAACGACGTAGCGTTGAAACGCCTGCTCAATTCCTCTTCCCACATCTGGGTGTGACTGAGTTGATTGACGCCTCGAATCTCATTCTGCAAGCGGGTTTGATAATCTATGAGCAGAGGCGAACGATTGCAGTTAGTCCCCCAAAGTTCAATCGCCAACAAAAGTTGCTCTCTATCACCGGTATCGATGCCACCAAGATTAATACCAACGTTTCCAGAGTCAAAGGTCAAAAACAGTTTGCCTTCAGGGTCAGAATTGTCAGAAAGCAGTGTTGCGTCCTTGAGCTCAGCCCACGAGCGGTTTCGTCGCATATTCAAGAACGGCATGAAGAACAACGGAAAAATTATGCCGTCTTTTGAAACGTAGAGCTTATCATCCTCAGTAACGGCAGTTAAAATCAAGCCCAGAAGATTGACAGTGAGCAAGCCGAAACAGATTATCAGCGTAGCGACGGATGTAGCAATATGAGGGTTTCGATAAACGTAACCAATGAAGAGCCCAAGAAGAATCGGTGCGAGCAAGCCCCACACGGGGAACAACGCGCACATAACACCGAAGCCAGCGCGCGTGGGTGCGGTCTTGTACCGGACAGAAAGCTCAAGCTCCGCCATTTACTCTAAAGCCTACAACCAGATGATGATCACGTTTCCACTGATCGAATACCCGTCCGGTTGCTCATTTAACCCCACTGGAGGCGCCTTCAGTAATAAATCTCCAAGTCCGTGTAGCTTGCAGGAAACCTGTGGAACGTTAACAGAACAGGTTTACACGTTCAAACCTACTTTGCGGATCCAACATGGCTGAGATAATCATCGACATCCTCAGCTTTATTGTTTCCATCGCCATTATCAGAATCGCTGGAAGATGCTGTTTCCACCTCAATGACAGGCGGAGTCAAGCGTGTGCTCGATTCAATACTTTTCTTGCGAGCGCGCTCGGATTTCCGCTCGGAATCGAGAAGCTTCCGTTCTTCCTCAGCGATGCGCTCGCTCTTTTCAGTCTGCGAACGGCGCTTCTTATCGGTGTCCGCAAGCACTATCGGCTCGACTTTGATTATGCGCTCGAGACGAGCGTGAGAACCTGTGTTGCGCAGTTCTTTGTCCGACCCAGAGGACTTTTCTTCGTGAAGTGTCTCATGCATCTCGGTCGTGGAGTTGAGCGTAATCGGGTCGCGCCTGCCCATGCTGAACAATGAAAGAAAATTGCTCATGGTGTTGGTGCTGGTCGAATCTCCGCCTTGCGTGTACAAGTACAGAATCGGTTCGCGCAGATCGTCTGCATTTTTGTAGCGCGCCAGCATTCCACGACTGGCAGCCGAAACTGCTCCGGTTTCTTCAGAGACGACGATGCACAAGCCGTCGTATGTTTCAGATAGACCAATCGCAGCTCTGTGTCGCGTTCCATAACGATAACTGAGCTGAGGATCGTCCGTCATCGGCAAAATCACACCTGCTGCAATTATCTTGTCCTGCCTTATTACTACGGCTCCATCATGAAGGGGAGAATTCGGGAAAAAGATGCTCAACAACAATGTCGATGATATGTTGGCATTAACTGTGGTGCCCGGGCTGACGTAGTCGCGTTCGCCTTGCGACGGCTCGATGACAATCAACGCGCCAGTTTTCGAGCGGGAAAGTTCACGAACAGCGGAGATTATTTGTTCGATCTCTCGCTTGGTTTTCTCCATCTCTGCGTCTGTCAAAGACCAGTCGATCTTAAGACTTTGCATTCGGCCAAGGTGACTCAAGCCGCGCCGCAACTCAGGTTGGAAGATGATAACGAGTGCGATTAATACAACAGGAACGAATGTATGGAGAAGCGAAGTGATAAGTGTAAAGTGAAGAACATACGCGAGTCCCCAGATCGCAGCAATCACGAGAACACCCTTGACGAGCCGTTCTGCATTACTGCCGATTATGCGTTGCCAACTCCAGGCAATCAAATAACTGATCATGAGAACCTGAATGACAAGCGGAATCAGGATTTCCCATTTTGGTGGATTAATGATGCCGAGCAGATCTTCCATCAATTACTTCCACGTGAGCCCAACACTAGCGTAACCAATCCGGCAATCGATCTTGCCGCAGCAAGTCATCATTACTTTCGCGCTCGACAATCACCTCCGCGGTTCCATCTTTTATGAGCACGCAGGCTGGTCGTCCAGTCCTGTTGTAATTCGACGCCATACTGTAGTTGTAGGCGCCGGTTCCGAAAACGGCTATTAAGTCACCCATTTCGGCGGCAATATCCGCATCTTTTATGATTATATCGCCTGATTCGCAATACCTGCCGACCAGAGTCACCGGCGCATCCGACGGAGGCGCGTCCATGCGGCTCGCGATTGCGGCTGTGTATCTCGCGTTATAAGTTGACGGGCGCGGATTATCAGCCATCCCTCCGTCGACAGACACATAGAAACCACCGTTTGCAAGCGGCTTCACGTCGCCAGCGGTGTAAAGTGTGACACCCGCCGATCCCACAATTGACCGCCCAGGTTCGACTAACAGCTTCGGAAGCGGCAACAATCGCTTTTGAAACGCTTCGGAAACCGCATCAGCGAGACCTTTCGCCCAATCGTACAGCGATAACGGCTTGTCTTCGAGGGTGTAGGCAATCCCCAAGCCACCGCCGACATCAACAACTTCGAGGGTCATGCCGTAAGTCTGTTGAAGTCCGACAATAGTGTCGGCAAGGATTTCAACAATCTCGACGTAATCTTCCATCTCATGAGTCTGGCTACCTATGTGGGCATGAACGCCCACCAGCTTCACCCAGGGGCTCAGTGCCAGGCCCGCGAATTCTTCGACTTCGTTAAGAGGAATACCGAATTTGCTTCCATGCTGCCCGGTTTTGATGTGTTCGTGAGTATCCGGTTCAACCCCTGGTACCACGCGAACCAGTATGCGAGCCTGTTTCCCGATGACACCAGCGATCTCATTTAACCGACTCAGTTCGGAGAAGCTGTCTACAACAACGTGAACATCATTGTTCACAGCCATCTTCAATTCCTGGTCAGTTTTATTATTGCCGTGAAGGTACATGGAGGGTCCATCTAGACCAGCTTTAAGCGCAGTGTACAGTTCTCCCTCGGATACAACATCGAGTCCCAGTCCCAGTCGCTTGACGATCTTGCACATCGCTAAGTTGAGGAAAGCCTTTCCGGCATACAGCACCTGCGAATTCGGATAGTCCTTGAGTCCAGCCCTGACAGCCTCTACTGCGGTTTCAATGGTTTGGTAATCCATCAACCAGAGGGGCGTCCCGAAGTGCTCTGCCAGATCTACGGTATCGCACTTTCCAATCTCTAAGTGACCGTAAGAATTGGTTTCAGCGGAAACAGGCATGAGCCTTGTATTTGGCGAGATAACGGTTTTGTTCATCAACAAGCCTTTCGTAGCACAGCAATCAAACGACCAGCGTAAACCAATACGAATTGGTGACGCGAACGACTTCACTCAGCAATTGTCGCAGAGCTACTATTTTACAGATTTCAGCCGGAGTTCGCTACACGAAGAAGCCCGTCACCGGGGCATGATCAACCTTTCCACAATCGGCACGGGGAGCGGTCCCTGGTCCAGTACGAGGTTGTGAAACTCCAGCAAATCGAATTTGTCGCCCTTTGCTTTTTGATACTTTTCGCGAAGTGCCAGCCAGTCAACAAGCCCGGCATAATAAGTCGGCAATTGCGTCGAGCTGAGCTTCGCTCGCTTCAACTTTGCCTCAGCCTCGGCTTGTGTTTGGAAACATTCTTCGGTCATCAACCTCATGGCTTCCTCATCCGTCATATCTTTTGTGTGCATGCGAACATCAAGGATGGTGTTCGCGAGCAGACGAAGACGAATCTTACGCATGGTAAGACGAAACTTGGGCTCATCACCCATGAAGCCCTCGTCCATCATCACTTGAGCGATGTATTCAGCCCAACCTTCCACATAGGGACCGTTTGCGAAAAGCGAGCGCAGCAGCCTTCTTCTCTCTGGCTGGATATTATTCAAATGTTCAAACTGAATATAGTGCCCCGGCAAAGCTTCATGAATCGTCAACCACTTGAGAGTGTAATTGTTGTTCTCACGCAACCGCGATTCAGCCTTGGTCTCAGGCGTTTTCGGATCGATTGGCGTTACCCAGTATTGCGCTTCAGACTTCGGCTCCAGGGGCGGTGCACTGTGGAAGCCGGCACCTGAGTAAATTCCCCGCATGAACATTGGCGTTTCAATGACTTTGAGGTTATCCCGTGGGCTGAGAGAAACGATTTTCTTCTCGCGAATAAATTGCTTGATTCCCTCCAGATCGTTCTCGATCGTCTTCAACAGCTGGTCTCGATGCGGATGCTCCTCACCGATTTTGTTTAAAACCTCGCCAACAATTCTGGTTTGCTTCTCATGCTCACTTTCGCCTTCCGGATTCTTCGCTTCGGGAAACATTTTCTCGTGCATGGGAAGCGCTATTCTGAGCATGTCGGCCCGCACGTCTGTGAGCGTCCTCTCTGCATTGCTCAGAAGCTGTTCTGCATTCAAATCGGTTTCCATAACCAGTTTAAACTTTTCCGGATACAGCTCCTTTCCCAGGCGCCAACTGCGCGTGCATGGTTTCTTACCCAAATCATTCTCAAGCCATGTTGAAAACTCTTTGAGCGCTGATATCGCCACTGGTGCCACCTTATTGTAGCGATCATTCAACGGTCCGCTAGCCGGAACCTCTTTCTTCACGGTTGTTTCTATAAGATCAACATTTCCAGCGTTCTCTTCAATTGCTGTTGAAACGAAAATTGGATCGGCGTCAGTCAAATATTCCTTTGCCTGATTGAGCGCTCGCGGTATTTGCTCGATCCGGTCGAGAACGTGACCTACTCTGGTTTCCTTAGAAGCATACTCGGATGTTAGCGGCTGAAAGAGCGCGCTTCCAATCATTTCGACTACAGCAGTCGGATTATGTTTATAATTCTGAATCTTTTCCAATTCGAGCAAATTCAAGGCGATCTGATCGTTTAAAAGCTCAGCATCAGCAGCATTCTGAGCCGTCATGTCTTTTGGATCACATTCGATTTTAAACCGATTTTGCCACTTCTTGAAGAAGGCAATTTGCTCTTCCATAAAATCAGCGCTGACATCATCGAGCATGGCATCGAGCACTAGAGCTTTCCCAGTCTTCGAGCTGGAACCTGTTTCCTTGTGAACGTGATAGCCGACCTGAGAAGCCGCACTAGGAGAGCGCGAAAGCGCCTCTTTCACAAACTGGTCGCTAATATCTGCAAACTTCTTGTCGGTGCTCGACTCGCTAGAATTATTTTTTGATGAACTCATGCGACTGACCTTCTTCTTCTCAATTTCGCCGGTATTATTCGCAGCCGGAGCACTTACCACCACAGAAGAAGACACAGTAAAACTACTGAATGCGGCGACAAAAAGTGCGGCTCGCGACTTGAGTTTCGAATCCATAATTAAATCCCGTAAAACAATTGAGCCAGTATATCCCATCGGCTCGCAAAATAAAGGAACGCGATGTTCAAGCGCTTTTTATCGCGCAGCCAACAACATCTCCAGGTGTTCTTTTACCGTTTTCCATTCTTTGTCCAGAATGCGATACCAGGCAGTATCACGATTGCGTCCTTTGATAATGAAGTGCTGCTCCTGAATGCCTTCGAATTTGAATCCCATTCGTAACGCTGCTCTGCGCGATCGCTCGTTCAACGAGTCACATTTCCACTCTACGCGACGGTACCCGAGGTCGAACGCGTGACTCAACATCAAGTAGGTCGCTTCCAGATTCGCCTTCGTTCTTTGAGCCAGAGGACTGTACCAGACGTTTCCGAGTTCAACCTTCAAGTGAAAGGGATAGTTGTTCATATAGGTCGAGACTCCGAGTTGATGCTCGGAAGCAGTATCGAAGACGCAGTAACACAATCCGTTCTCGACCTCAACCTGTGGTTGTAAAAACGCACGCAATGCCGCTTCGTTTTCAAACGGTCCAGCGGACATGTAGCGCCAGATGACCGAATCCGGATCGTAATCCTCGACTGATTTTTCACCCAGATGAACGGCGTTGCCGTTCGATATTTTGAAGAGTGTGGGCACATCTCTTTCAAGCTCTAACGGAACGAGTTTCACAAACTGTCCCGTGAGTGTCACCGCCGACGGTTTCACAGGCAATGACTTACAGCTCGCAAGATTGTTTATAGACAGAGGTTCTCCAGTGATCATAACTACCTGAGGGGTGATGAGGAAGGATACAGATTTGGTTTGGCACCTTAGAATAGGTGGGTTTCAATTTTACAGTCAGGGCGAACCTGTGAAAAACGCTTTGTCCCAGCAGTGGTAATTCCTCGACATTCACCGACCCGAACTGATTTCAACGAGAGCAGTCTGGCTAATTGCATCAAACCAGCATCCGTGATCTTCGTATTACCGGCGCTGAGAACCTGCAGTCCAGGCGCTGCCGCCATGATTGCGGGAACATCACTGTCACCGATGTTGCAATGATCTAAACCAAGTTTTCGAAGTTTAGTATCTTTCAAGTATTTCCTAATGCCATCGCCGGTAACGGCAGTATTTTCACAATAGATTGCAAACAAATCCATTGGCGCAGCATATCTGAAAAACTCATTTGTCACTCGCGTGCTTCCCACATAGATCCGCTTCATACTCTTACAACTCTGCATACTTTTGACGCCTTCATCGCTAATGGCAGTGCCGTTCACGACTATGATGCCGAGAACCGGAAGAATCGCAAGCTTTTTCATACCGGCATCAGTCACTTTAGTACTGCTCAGATCCAGCTTAAACATGGTGGGTATTTTTGTTATCGATTCCAGCCCGGCGTCAGAGACTGCTGTTCCGGAAAGATCGAGCTTGGAAAGCGGCATGTGCTCGATGTACTTCAGTCCCGCATCGGTCACCTTCGAGTGTGATAGGTTGAGTTCCTTGAGCAGTTTCAGTTTGGCGACCTTGGGCATCAACGCATCGGTTACCGTGACGGCGGAAAGATCGCAGTTTGTAGCATTCGGGTTTCGATCGACGATACTATTGACGGTATCACTGTCGTAGTCGCTGCCCATCAAATCTTCTGAGAAGTCTTCAGAGATACGGACCTTTTCCACATCGCGAACGTGCTTGTCTTCTTGATCTATGAGTTTAAACGTTAAAGCGATGAAACCACCGATCAGCAAAACTCCAACTATTCCAAGAACCAAGAAATCGCGATTCTTCGGTGCTCCGTCTTTTTTCGACAAAGTCTGCCACCCCTCAATGTCACCAAAATATGGTACAAGCCGGGAGCGGCATCAATCAATATCAAAAGTATTCGAATACTCGCCACTTTTCAAGAAAGTGGCTATTTAGTATAAGTCCATAGGGCGGAGTCGCGGTACGTAGGCGGTCGGACGATCCATTCCAGTCAGGCTAAACGATAAATTGAGGACTTCATCAACGTTACAAGCATTCAACTTACTTGCGCTAACCATCATGGCGACGTTTGTTTCAACGAGTTCGAGTGCTTGCTGGAGTGTAGGCTCCAACCAACCATTCGCAAAAGTAAAAACACCGACTATCTCACCATCAAACATGTAGATGAACGCGAGGACTTCGTCGGTAGCAAAACGCTTCAACACTATGCAGCCAGGCATGCGGGTTCGCAAAAGGTTTTGAAAAACAAAATGGAGCGTTTCCGGAGCGCCTTTACCGAGAGGTTGATGGAATACCTCGCCGTGAAACAAACTGGTGGCAGAAAGAGCAAGGTTTTCCGGAAGGATGTAGGTATCTACGATGCTGTCAGGAATCGAGATATCATCAAGGAAGCACTCAAATGCCTCCTGTCCAAACAGTTGCGAATCCAGGTCTTTCTGACCGTATATACACCCGAGTGCGCGTCCGCGATAACATAGAAGTGCCGCTCGCGACTTTTTCTTTGGTGATACCACCTTCAAACAGCACGTACTTTGCTTTCCTTCAATCGAGATCAATAGCTGTTTATATCTGACCTTCTCAGCAATTGAAACGTCACGCTCCAGCTCGGACAGTGGGAACGGAACAAGTCCGACCGCTCTGCGATTCGATCCTCTAGCTGTCGATTCGAATGCAGTGACCTTTTCGATTTCTTCACGGGCAGTGAGTTTTTCTTTCCAAACAAACACGACATGCGCCTCCGGGGGGAGAAACTGGGCCCGCGATGGGGCAGTTGTAAGGGGATGCGAACATGGTAAGGTTTCCTGACATTATCACTCAGGTCAGACTGGGACACTGGGGAAACTACGTAGTGCACACCAAAATTGTTGCCAGAAATCTGATTAAGACGTCATTGCCTCTTCCGGCACCTCTGGAATTTCAGGAACTTCCGGAAGCTCCTTCTGACCGGATGTCAGAGTGCTGCCAATTGACGCGACAATGATACTTCCAACAGCGAACCACTGGCTGGTTGAAAGCATTTCATGCAAGATTAAAAGCGCGGAGAATGCGCCAACGACAGGTTCCAAACTTAGGAGAATCGCGAATGTTTGTTTCGGCAAGTGGCGTAAGGCATACATTTCCAGAGAGTAGGGGAGCGCACTGGACAGTAGCGCCACGACAAATCCAAAGATCATAAGATTTGGCTCGAGCAAAGCTGTACCACCACGGGCGATACCGAATGGCAGCACCACCAGTGATGCAGTCGACATACTTAAAGCGGTCGATAGGCCGATGTGCATCTTGCCGGCTTGCTTGCCATAGATGATGTACATCGCCCAACAAGCGGCGGCTCCAAGCACGAAAAGAACGCCAATCGGATCAAGGCTGTCACTGCCCTGGTTCCAGGGAAGCAGCAAAGCTAAACCGAAAACCACGAAAGCAATCCAGAGGAAATCCAGTTTACGCCGCGAAGAGAACATCGCAACGGCGAGCGGACCAGTAAATTCAATTGCAATTGCTATGCCCAACGGTATCGTGCTGATCGCTTTGTAGAACATCAGGTTCATCGCACCGAGAATTATTCCAAAGCGCGCAATCGCGAATGCATTTTCCTTTGTTAACGGAAAACGCCATGGTCTCCAGATTCCCAGAAGAATGAGAGAAGCGAAGCAGACTCGATAGGTGGTAGCCCCCTCGGGGCCGACTTGAGCAAAAATCTGTTTAGCGAAAGAAGCGCCGACGCACAGAGATACGATTGCGCCGATTACTGCCAGAGCAGGTATAAATCTAGCCGGTGTGTTCATAGGGTTTCCAGTGCACCGATACACTGCATCGACAAACCTTTATCATCGAAAACTCACGATCTCGGTGCCTTAAAAACATAACCGTGAGAGGCTCTTTTAGCGCGATTATGTTTTCGCCATTCAGAAATTCGTTACAAACACACTCTCACAGTGAATCAAGGTTACCTGCTCATACTCTGTGGAAGCAAACATCTTTGAGGCCTCAGTGTTTATACACTCTGACTCCTGCAACAAGTCCGACTCTCCAACCGTGCGCACGAGTTCTCCAGCCAGCGAAGAAGACAGTCCAAGCATGACCACGTCAAATCTGTATTCTGAACTATGATCAGCTGTTTCAACTTTGTAGGCACGTGCAGCGGACAGTATCTTTCTTTGCTTACGCCAGTTAAGCGTGTGGGAAACGGACTCATACCAGTCATGATTGTTGATTTGTGACAGCGCTCTTGTCTTCACCTCAATGAAAACAGTTACTCCATCAGGATTTCGCATTACAAGATCGATCTCAGACGAGCGTCCTATGCGAAACTTGGTCCGCAACAAATGCCATCCGCAGTGCATCAAGTAGCGCATCACCAGCGCCTCTCCAATGTCACCCAGTCTCTTCCGCCACAATCGCTTATCGTCGTTCATTCTGCGAACTCCCTCAAGTAACAGTACGCAACGCTCGCCCTGTAGGACGACAAACATAAGTGCTGCTTGGATATAATGCTTAATCCACATATGTAGATTCTGGAAAAGCGGCACCTACTATGTAATACGTATCGGACATCAAAAAAGTTCAAATAAAAGACATGCTTGACATCAAATACATCAGAGAAAATTTGGAGACGGTCGAAAAATCAATCGGCCGACGCAACGGCGGTTTCACACTCGGCGAGATAAAGAAAATCGACGGCGACTATCGTGCCGCAAACGAGCAGTGGGAAAACTTCAACCGTCGTGTCAACGAGATTTCCGAAACGTTTAAAACAAAGGGCGGTTCTCTTTCAAAAGAGGAAAAGGCCACTCTGCAAGAAGAATCCAAGCAGCTCAAAGAGAAGCACAAACAAGTCGGCCAGGAGCGCACCGAACACTGGGAAAAACTTGAGACGCTTGCCCTGTCGATTCCCAACATGCCCGATGAAAGCGTTCCGGATGGCAAAGACGAACACGACAACGTTGAAATTTCGAGATGGGGCGAGATTCCTAAAATAGACAATCCTCGCGACCACTGGGATATCGGAGCAGAGCTCGGTGTGTTCGATTTCGAGCGCGGCGTAAAGATTTCAGAATCGCGTTTTACCGTCCTCGCCGGTATGGGCGCGAAGATGGAAAGAGCGTTGATGAATTTCATGCTCGACCAGCATGGGAAGAACGGCTACACAGAAATCTTTCCGCCGGTAATGGTAAACCGCGACGCGCTTGTCGGCACCGGTCAATTGCCCAAATTCGAGGGCGACTTCTACAAATGCGCGGACGACGAACTTTATTTGATACCAACCGCGGAAGTGCCGGTCACCAACCTCTATCGCGAGGAAGTTCTGAAAGAAGAGGATCTTCCGATTCTGCATTGCGCTTATACGCCTTGCTTCCGGCGCGAAGCCGGCAGCGCCGGAAAAGATACACGCGGCTACATCCGGCAGCACCAGTTCAACAAAGTCGAAGTAGTAAAATTCACGACGCCGGAGACATCATGGGACGAGCACGAAAAGCTCACCCGTGACGCTGAGAAGATTTTGGAATTGCTTGGTCTGCCGTATCGAAGAATGGTCCTTTGTGCCGGCGATCTGGGTTTCTGCGCCAGAAAGTGCTACGACCTCGAAGTCTGGTTCCCCGCGCAGAACAAATACCGCGAAATCAGCTCATGCAGCAACTTTGGCGACTTCCAGGCTCGTCGCGCCAACATCAAGTACAAACCAGCCGACGGCGGCAAACCGAAATTCGTGCATACAATTAACGGTTCCGGACTGGCCATCGGTCGCGCCTTCGCCGCGATTCTGGAAAACTTCCAACAACCGGACGGTTCCGTCAAGATTCCGCCGGTCCTGGTGCCGTATCTAAACGGCGCAACTGAAATCCGCAAAGCCTGAAGGACATCGAGATGGCAGAAGGCATGCGCGGTTCGGATAAACGAATATCTGAATCCGGTATGCACGAGATTCAGCATCTGGCGGATCCTGCCGACCAGGTGCGCTATCGTCATGTTCAATGGGTCGCGGCTGGCTCCGCTTTGACTCACGTGATAGCTGTCTTTCTTGCTATCTATGCCTTTCGCGCCGGCGATTTGCAAGAACTATCTCTCATCAATCTGATGCACTTCGTGCCGAACAACGTAGCGCTATGGCAAGTGTGCTGCTTCGCTATCGGGATATCCAGCCTCTCATTTCTGGCACTCTACATAGCAGTTAAACAGATTCTGCGACTGCGCCACAGCGTTTGGATTAATACCGCGACGTTCTTAGTCGTCATCGCAATCGCTCTGGACATGCAATCCTACGGCAACCTCATGGTATTTTTCAGCGATATCTGCGTGCAACTCACGCGTTCATCCGGATACAAACAGCTGCTGATGCTGGAAGGATGGAGAAGTGTAAACCAGGGACTGACGCAATCCGTTCTTATTGGAAACACTTTGTACTCATTGGCTGGGTTGGTAATGGCTGGTGCGATTGTCGCCGGGAAAGGTCTGCCAAACTGGCTGGGCTGGACATCCGTGCCGATCTGGCTAGTCGGATTGGCTGCATCAGGCTTGACCTTTGCCGGACAACTTTCATGGGCGCTTGTCCTGATGTTCGCAATGACCATCGCTTTCATAATCTGGACAATCGCCCTGGCCGTCGCTGTTGACCCCTATACGACCAGCCACAAATTCCCGATCGATCACAACCCAGCCAACTAATCCGATTTAATAAATTGGCTGGTTGCTAATACCTACCAATCGAGTTATATTCCAAGTCAGGAGGTCCCACAAGACCGCCTCTTGCGATATTACAGCTGGTTTAAACAAAACCAGACAATTGATTTACGTGGCAGACAATGTCCCAAAATTGGCTGGATCTGATAGGTGACATAAATAAGGACAGGGGAACCTCGCCCCTGTATTCCGTAATTTACGAACGCGTAAAGCAAGCCATCGACGCCGGCAAACTGCAGGTCAACTCGAAACTTCCCACCAATCGCGAATTGGCCCTGCTTTTAAACATAGATCGCTCAACCGCCTCCCGAGCATATTCCGAATTAGCGGCAAACGGCTACATCGAGAGTTTCGTAGGGCGCGGCACCTTCGTCAAAGCCGGCAGTCGCAACGGTTTAAAAAATGGAACGAGCAGCAACCAAGCCACTCTAGAGCCGGTAGTTGAAACCGTAGATCCGGTAGTTTGGGCAGAGAGATTTTCAAAGGCAAGCCAAACGGCGCACGACATGCTGCGTTTGGAGTATGCCAATTATGGCAGACAATCGGAAGTTATCTCGTTCGCAGGCGGTATTCCAACCGATGAGTCCTATCCACACAAGGATTTCGAGAGCATCTTGCAAAAGATGATCGCCGATGGTCGGTCGCACGAATTGTTTCAATACAGCCCGGGCGAAGGAATGCCTTTGTTGCGTCAGGAAGTTTTAAAACATCTTCGCTCGCAAGACATTGATGCTAATGATGAGAAACTGCTGATCCTATGCGGTTCTCAGCAAGGACTGGATGTGGTGAGCAGCGTACTTCTAGATCCGGGAGACCTGGTCGTCGTGGAAGATCCTACGTATCTTTGGGCTACCTGCAATTTTAGAAGCAGACAAGCGCGCTGCCTGCCTGTTCCACTCGACGATGAGGGAATTCGGCTCGACATGCTCGAATCGGTACTCACTCGACACCGACCGAAATTTATTTACGTGATACCGAACTTCCAAAATCCGACCGGTATCACAATGTCGCTCCGACGCAGGCAGCAACTTCTGCAACTGGCGATCGAATATCAAATTCCGATCGTTGAAGATAATTTCGTTGGCGACCTCCGTTATGAGGGAGCACCACTTCCCTCACTCAGAGCGCTTCCCGGCGCGGAAAACATTGTCATTCACCTGGGCACCTTTTCAAAAGCACTCTGCCCAGCGCTTAGACTTGGCTGGCTGGTTGCGCCACCAGAGACGATGTCACGTCTGGTCATCGCCAAACGCGCATCGAACCTTTCCACCAATTCAATCTCGCAACTGATTCTCGCCGAATTTCTCAAAGAAGGGCTCTACGAGCAGCATCTCGTGACAGTCAGAAATTTGTATCGCAATCGACGCGATGCGATGCTAAAAACTTTGCAGAAAGAGCTGGGATTTATCACGGATAAAAACGGCAGACGCGCTGAGATTTCCTGGTCAAAACCGGAAGGTGGAATGTTTATCTGGTTGAAGCTGCCAGACGGCTTGTCCAGTCGCGAGATGCTCAGTTACGCCCAGCAGGAAGGCGTTGTCTACGCGCCAGGCGATCTCTGTTTTCTTTCTGCTGAACACACAGAATATATGCGACTCTGCTTCATTCAACTTGACGAGGCAACCATTATTAAAGGAGTTCGACAACTCGCTAAAGCTGTTAAAACCTACATCGATGATGTGTCGACCACTTCGGCAAACGACCGTTCGCACTTAATGGGGACAGGTGCGCACGCGTTTATATAACAGTCTCTCACTCGAAATTTTTTCATCGCAAAACCAAAACACTACACTATTAAAATAGAAACACTGGAGGTTACAATGGCAACTAAGCAAGCAGAGAAGAAGCAAGACGGCGCCCAAGTCGGCACAGAGCGCGTCAAGAAGGCTCTTCCGCAAATGTTGAAAGGCGGCGTCATCATGGACGTCGTCAACGCTGAGCAAGCCAAAATTGCTGAAGAATCCGGCGCTTGCGCAGTGATGGCTTTGGAACGCGTCCCAGCCGATATCCGCGCTGACGGCGGCGTCGCGAGAATGAGCGACCCGGAATTGGTTTCAAAAATTATCGAATCTGTTTCTATTCCCGTCATGGCAAAAGCGAGAATCGGTCACTTCGTAGAAGCGCAAATTCTCGAATCGCTCGGCGTAGACTGTATTGACGAAAGTGAAGTTTTGACACCTGCGGACGAAGAATTTCACATCGACAAACACAAATTCACCATTCCGTTTGTATGCGGCGCTCGCAACCTCGGCGAAGCACTGCGGCGCATCGGCGAAGGCGCAGCGATGATGCGCACCAAGGGCGAAGCCGGCACCGGCGACGTAGTAGAAGCGGTTCGTCATGCTCGCGCAATCCTGGGCGCAATCAAAAAACTTCAAGTCATGCCGGATGAGGAGCTGATGACTTACGCACGTGACCTAGGAGCGCCGTACGAACTCGTGAAGAAAGTCAAAGAAGACGGCAAACTTCCCGTCGTAAACTTCGCGGCAGGCGGAATCGCGACACCCGCTGACGCAGCGCTTCTCATGCAGCTTGGCGTAGATGGCGTCTTCGTCGGTTCCGGTATCTTCAAGTCCGGCAACCCATTGAAACGCGCACAGGCAATCGTCAAAGCAACAACCTACTTCAACGATCCTGAAGTCCTTGCAGACGTGAGCAGAAACCTCGGCGAACCGATGGTTGGCCGCACCGCTCAGTCGCTCTCACCTGAGGAAACCCTTGCAGTCAGAGGCTGGTAACAATGTCTAATCCACTCGTTGGCGTATTAGCTATTCAGGGTGATTTCGCCGAACACCGGCATGCCATTGAGCAAGCCGGTGCGCGGTCGGCGGAGATTCGCCATCTGCGCGACCTTGAAAAGATCGATGCCTTGATCATTCCGGGCGGAGAGTCGACAACAATCAACAAGTTCGACGACAACTTCGGCGGGCAAGTCTTTGCTACGTTGAACGATTGCGCAAAGACCGGCATGCCCATTTACGGAACGTGCATGGGCTCGATTGTTCTCGCCACTCATATCGAGGGGCGCGAACAACGTTCGACCGGGCTCATGGATATCACGGTCCGAAGAAACGCATACGGACCGCAGAAGAAAAGTTTCGAGACTTACCTTGACATCAAGGAGCTCGGTGCCGAGCCATTCCTCGCAATCTTTATCAGAGCACCTCAGATTGTTAGCGTCGGCAGCGGTGTCACGGTAATGGCCACCGTCAACGATACCATCGCAATGGCGAGACAGAACAACATACTCGTCACGACCTTCCACCCTGAAATTACTTCGGACATGAGAGTACATGAGTACTTTCTGTCTATGATAAAAAAGCCTGAAACCCCGGCTGTCGCAACACCGGCTCTGGCATTATCGAAGTAAACTGTTGCGTCAATCACGCTAAAGTTCGAGCCAGGCATCATATGTGGTGCCTGGCTTTTACTCTCGATACCTTACGCCTTCAGCTTCATTCACAGTCGAGAAACTACTGCCTGTGGTGCTTCTTCCAATTCTTCAATTTCTCCAGATACGGGACAATTGACTCATCGTAGTACTTTCCCCAGTAATCATACGGATAGTAATCTTCATCCGTGTATTGTGAGATCCATTCCTCGTAGGTCTCTTTTTCACCATTTTTCCAATACGAGGAGTCAGACTCGATACCGCGTATCTTCATTGCAGGCAGCCAGATTCCACGATAGAACACAATCATTTTTTGCATCGCCAAAAATTCGAGTTTAGTATTCTCCGTCAACCATTCTTCTTTGGAAACGGTACCTGTGAGCGATTTATCGTATATTGCGTTAAAGCCGTTGTGGTTGGCCAGATTGAACAGTTCAAAAAACAGGCACGACCATAAGTACTCACCGTCGTAAGGTCCATCCGGTCCGGCAGCGCGTATTCGAATGAAGGCTTTGTAGTCGGGCGGATGCGGAAACGCGTGATCGCTGGCATAGATTAGCGGCTTGTCGAGGTCGTGTGTATTCCAGCTGACGCGGTAGCCGCAAGTTTCACCAGCCAGTCCGCGAACGGCCTTGGTCCAAACAGGATCGCCCGGAAAAGCATAACCTTTCATAGCCGGACGATCGCTGAGTAACCTTCTGAGCTGAGCCTCTCCGAAAGCAAGATCCGCCTCAGTAGGTTCCTGGTTGCGAACAGGTAACGGGGTGATCGCCGAATTCCGAGTGACCGGAGGCACTGTTCCAGGCGCATGCGACGGACGACCGCGAATGACGGTTTGCGCAGCATTCGATGATGACGTCACTGTCAAAAGTAACATCATACAAACAGTTACTAGTACTCGGTTTCCCGATTCGACAAATCGCGATTTCATCTATTGTGCTACCAGCGCCCAGCAGCACTCGCTGCACTCTGCGCACTGCTCTGCGCTTGATTGGCGACGTTTCGAATTTGACTTACCAATCCACTTAATTCAGGCATGCCTCCTGCCCGCGACGCCGCACGGCCGGCAGCAGCCATGGCAGACGCGGCATGCGATCTCGCCTCACTAGCAGCCGACTCTCTTTCGGAATCGTCGCCGGCGTTGCGTGCTCGTTGCATACATGAAGCCGCCTGGGACGCCTGAGAACGGGCGTAGCTGAGTTCGTAATTAACCGCATCCCGAGCAGACGAGACCGCACTAGAATCCTGATTGGAATTCATTTGACTCATCATCTCTGAGAGCTTATTGCTGGTTGCCGGACCGGGTTGTTGAAATCCTTGCTGCATCTGCTGCGGAAACCCCTGGCCAAAACCGCGAGGTTGAAACCCTTGCTGCGAAAATCCTCTTTGACCAAATCCGTGAGAGGCGAAACCACGCTGGCCGCCGGCTGGGAAGCGGCGCTGCTGCGGTGGCGCTTGCATGCGCTGCATCGTATTCGATTGCGAATTCGCCTGGGGAGTTTTCCAGGCCGAGTCAAGATATGCCTCCGCGCTAGAAAGACTAGAACCGCCACCTGAAGACGACTGCGCACCGGATCCGCTCGGCAACATAGGCATGTTTACGCGCATCGGCATGGGATTACCGTCTAGACGCCCCTCCGGCGCCAGCGTCTGCATTGAATCAGTCGGCATTGCCGGTGTCGATGACATAGGCGGTGCGCTCGGCGCAGGAGGTTTCGCAAGATCAGCAGCTGACTGCTGAACCTGCTGCATAATCTTTCCGCCCTGACTGGGATCGGACATGATCAATACAAAAGACCCAGCTAGAGCGGCGAAGCCTAGCAGGATAGAGATGGCGGTGCTTTTGTCTTTGGACTTCATCCAGTTGCGGCAAACAGAAGTAATAAATAGAGCTTACTACGAGTCCTTAATTCTCGCAGGTCAAAATAGCGTGTCAAGCAGAATTCCGCTGACTTTTCTCGTTCTAGAACGGCAATTTATTTCGCTTTGTTTCCCTTCTAACATTTTTCGAAACAAAACGCATGCGCATCAAGCGCGATTTCAAAACACGCGCTAACAATGGAATAACTTCGGGAGCGAGTTGCGATGGCAGAAAGGGACGTCCTCTATCTCCTGGCTATGTCAGCCTACTGTGTAGCCGCCTACTTCTTTGTAAAAACATTTGCGCACCATATATGGAGCTACTTCCTCGCAGGTGTTTTGTTCATTCCATATTTTCTTTACGTCGGCCTGGAGATGTGCTACGGACCGTTTTTAGACTTTTTGTGCCTGATTGCGTACGCCATATTCGTAGGCGGCGTCGCACTTTTGCTCATCTGCGCAAAAGTATCATGGAACCACTTCAAAGTCTTGAGAGCGTTTTTCCTGCTATTTGCGCTGACACTAACCGCGGTGTCAGTTGACGCCTTTTTGATAGAACCTCACTGGCTATCCGTTCGGCGAGAACAAATGGCCACCACAAAGTTGTCGGAACCACTGAAAATCGCAGTAGTCGCGGACATTCAGACCGACAAGATAACAAATTATGAGCGCGATGTGTTCAAACGCATCAAAGAATACGAACCTGATCTGCTGCTATTCGCCGGCGACTACATTCAAATTTATAATGAGAAACGCGACGAGCAGCTGGCAGCCTTTAACACCCTGCTAAAGGAGTCCGGAGTCAAACCTAGAATCGGAACCTTCGTCGCTCGCGGCGATGCCGATGCTCCTGACGATTGGGCGAAGTGGTCGGAGGGTCTGCCGTTCATAGTTCGCGACAAAACTACAACGTTCAATGCGACGAAGGATATTACAGTTTCAATCCTGAGCTTGTTCGATTCTCGCTTTCCGCCGTACGTTCCTCCCAGAAAGGAAAATTTCCACATTGTCCTCGGACACGCGCCGGACTTCGCATTGAGAAACCCCTCTGCAGACCTGCTTATCGCAGGTCATACTCACGGTGGACAAGTAAAACTTCCATTTTTCGGAGCTTTGTATACTCTCAGCCGCGTGCCTCGTGACTGGGGAGGCGGGTGCTGGGCAAACATCGGAAGCGGCGCCATGCTTTGTGTCTCACGTGGTGTGGGGATGGAACGAGAATGCGCTCCAAGGCTGCGTTTTCTTTGCCGACCGGAAATTGTTTTTATCGACGTGACACCGGTGGAGAAGAGGCAACTTACCTCGTTCACAAAATAAGTAGAGCAACTACCTCACTCCGAATCACCAAATCCGATTTTATCCACAAAAGCATTCAAAGCCTTTGTCGCTTTCGCGTTCTTGACGCCGACGTATCTGTCCTTGCGCCGCTGAAATGGAATCAAAAAACGTCGCTTTTCAGTCGAGATAATCTTGTCAGACAACTCGGGATCAAATCGTTCGCAAGTTATATCGACGGCAAACGATAGTGGCAAAAGCGCTGATTTATCTGGCTTCCCCGTGACAAATTTTCCCATCTGAGACATTTGCGCCGTGCCGTTTCTAACACCATAAAGAAGAGGAACATCTTTGCAGAGTTCGGTCAGCTTGTTATCTATTAAAGCTACCGGACTGAGAATGCAGAAGTTCTCGCCGGAGTTAAAATGTGTATTCGCGATCACGATGGCATCAGTTCCAGCCTTATAACGCAACAATGGATTCGTTGCGATACTGCAGAATCGGTCCTGACTCACGTCTACCGCATCAATCAAAACAGGCTTACCAGCCCTGATTTGAAAGTACGCGAGAACATTTACTTCGTTTCCAATCGCTGAGCTTTCCTCAAGAGTTCGATATGTTCCGAGAAACGCTATAACCGGTTTTCCGTCCACTAGAATTTGCTTCACGCTGGTCATGGACAGTTCGACCTTGCCTGTGTAGCCAGTCCCCGGAGCATCTTCCGGAAAGAAAAGTTGGCGAAACGGCTCGTTCAAATTACCGAGCTTGTCATCACCAATATCGGGAGTGACGCATTTAACCAGCTCAGAAGTAGGTATCTCACCACGGCCTTTCACCCTTCCGGATCTGGCGAAAACCTTCCCTGATTTAGCCGAATCCGGTCGCAATTTGACAGACTGAACATGAGGCTTGACCGACGCTACGCGTGGGCTGACAGACACAGCCTGTGCCTTAGAAGACAAAACCTCCGGCTTAGCAGACACCGCCTGTGGTGCGCTAGTAAACAGCACAGCAAATGGGATCAGCAAAAACGAAAATCCGGACCCTTTTCTTTGTCGCACTTTCAAAGTCACCGAGAACCAGTACAGCGAGTTATTCTAGCGGATCAGAGAAGTTTGCGTGTGAGAAGGGATAGTGCGACAATTGGAATATGAAAAGCGTACTGATATCGGGAGCGGGAATCGCCGGGCCGACCCTCGCATACTGGCTTCTGCAGCATGGCTTCCAGCCAACGATCGTTGAACAAGCCCCATCACTGAGAACAGGCGGTTACGTCATTGACTTCTGGGGAGTAGGGTATGACGTGGCCGAAAAAATGAACGTGCTCGCAGACTTAAACAAGAAAGGCTATCATGCCAAAGAGGTGCTTCTGGTTGACAAGCATGGTCGGCGCGCGGGCGGTTTTTCAACGGATATATTTAGCTCGAATTTGGATGGCAGATTTGTCAGCCTGCTCCGCGGAGATTTAGCAGAGACGCTTTACAGAAGTATAGAAGGAAAAGTCGAGGTAATCTTTGGCGACAGTATCAAATCTCTTCGAATGACGGAAGAAGCCGCAGAAGTTGAATTCTACGGCGGAGCGAAACGTGACTTTGATCTGGTGGCCGGAGCGGACGGATTGCACTCGGTGGTACGTAGTATCGCATTCGGTGCGGAAGGGCAGTTTGAAAAGAAACTTGGCTATTCGGTAGCCGCATTCAGTGTGGAAGGATATGAACCGCGAGACGAGGGAGTATATGTATGTTACTCATCGCCTGGGAAACAGATAGCTCGATTCGCGTTGCGAGACAACATCACGGTATTCTTCCTGATTTTCCGGGACTCTAACCCTGAGTCGCATGGACGCGACCAGGCAACCAGCAAAGTTGAAACGATATTGAACGACGATAACTGGGAATGCAAAAAAATCTTGCGAGCTTTGCACAATGCAAACGATCTCTATTTCGATTCGGTAAGTCAGATCATAATGCCGAGTTGGTCGAGGGAGCGAGCGGTTCTCATTGGCGATGCAGCCTTCTGTCCTTCACTTTTAGCAGGACAAGGTTCGGCTCTTGCGATGGCAGGCAGCTACGTACTTGCCGGTGAGCTAAAGCGTGCGTCGGGCGATCATAGAATTGCCTTTACCGCTTACGAAAGGCGCCTCAGAGCTTTCATCGAGAAGAAGCAAAAAGGTGCCGAGAATTTTGGCAAATGGTTTGCACCTGATACCCAATTCGCAGTATTTCTCCGGAATCAAATCACGAAGCTTTTCGCTATTCCGCTTTTCGCGGACAAATTTGTGACTGAAACCATCGCAGACGAACTCAGGTTGCCTGACTACTCTTGAGCGATCTATGTTAACCGGTTCGCGACGCAATTCTAGAAATCGCCAACAGCTCGCAAGATCCTGGGGTCCGACTAGCCGCGGTATTGAAGGGCAAATTCGCGCGGCGTCATGCCCTTTAGTCTCTTAAATTCTTTGTTGAACTGCGCGAGGCTGGCATAGCCAACAGTCGATGCGATAGCGTTGATGCGGAGTTCACCCTCGATAAGCAGCGCGCTCGCTCTACCGAGTTTCAAGCGAGACACGTAACCAAACGGAGTCGTTTTTGTGTGGCGGCGAAAGTTGCGGTGGAAAGCAGCCGGACTCATAAATGCCATCTCCGCGAGTTCTTCAATTGAAATCGGCTCAGTATAAAACTTATGCAGATAGTCGAAAACAGCTGCAAGTCGTGGCTCCGGCTCAATATCCTGTTTGCGATCCGACACAATTAAAGTACGGTAGTTGGTATCCAAACTCAAACACCGCAGTATGGTCAAAAGCGAGATGAGCCTCTCATCCTCACGCTGTGATTTCAGCTTCTCCATGAGCGGTCGAACGGTGGTCGCAGTTTTTGCACTGAATACGATACCGCTGCGGGCTTTCTTCATGAGTGGTTTTAACCTGCGCAATTCTGGGAAAAGGCGCAGAAGGTCACCGATCCAAGTTTCACTAAACCAGCAAACTCGAACCATGAATGGCAGCTCAGGATCGATTTTCTCATTCGAGCACCATGTATGGGGAACGTTGGCACCAAGCAGAACCAGGTCACCGTCTTCATAACGTTCGATGCTATCACCAACATATCGGTGCCCGCGGCTATTAATAGTAAGAGTAAGTTCGAGTTCCGGATGGTGATGCCACTCGAAGGGCAGGTTATCGACTCGATCTTCGAGATGCAGCGCCCATGAGTTATTTGCGTCGATGACGATCTTTTCGAGATAGGGCTTCATAACCATTTGACCGGGCGTTTACGTCCAATGAGAGGATAACATCAGAATTGGATTTTTTTCGATTACTTCGTAAGCGTTGTAAATGCTAAATTTCGCATTGTTGGAGCCCTCAGAGCCTTTCGGCTTGTTCGATGAGGATTGTGGGCACCCGAAGGTGTTTTCTTAACTTTAGAACTGGAATCCCATGGAATCGAAAATTAAACAGACGCCGCCAGCGAGCGGCATATCGGAGTTCGTCCGAGACAAACGCATCTGGGTCTACTACGCGCTCGTAGGACTGAATTGCTATGCAATGTCTGCGCTGGGACCGCTTATGCCGTTTCTCCGCGGAGAGTTGAATCTGGACTACAAAGTCGCCGGTCTACACTTCAGTGCCTATGCGTTTGGAACTATTCTCGCCGGCAGCTTCGGCGACTGGGTAGTGAAACGACTCGGCCGCGTAACGACATTGGGCGGGACGGTCGCGGGGACAATCATAGGCGCGCTCATGCTGATCGGGGCACAGTCTTCGGCAATTTCAATTTCGGGCGTCTTGCTCTGTGGATTCTGTACAAGTGTTTCCTACCAAATTTTAGCGACCATCATCTCCGACTATTTGGAGGATTTAAGAACGATCGCATACATGGAAGCAGAGGTGGTCGCAATGCTTGTCGCAGGCATAGCGCCTTTCGCCGTGAGTGCATCAGTATGGTCCGGGTTGGGATGGCGTGCAGCAATGGTATTGATGGTGGTGCTCTTCGTCTCGACGGTTCCATCGCTTAAGTCGTACAGCAGTGTCAAAGAATCGGTTGTGAAAACGGGCTTGAGGACAGGGAAACTACCCAGAGCGTTCTGGGGTTATGGCGCCGTGATCCTGCTCAGTGTAGCGGCGGAATGGTCCACTGCGTTCTGGAGCGCGGACTATCTATGCCAACGGGTCGGCATGACTAAAGCCGCAGCCGCTGCGGCGGTGGGAGTTTTCTTCCTAGGGATGGTAGTAGGGAGATTTGCCGGAAGCCGACTGGTGCGGACCGTGGAATCACATTACCTGCTGGCAGCGTCAGGAATAATTAGCATAATCGGGTTCGCAATGTTCTGGCTCGGGACGACGGCGGCGATCAGCGTTCTCGGTCTGTTTGGAACCGGTCTCGGCATCGCTGCCATGTACCCGCTTTCGTTCGCCGCGATTGTCGCGGCAAGTCCGTCAATGAGAAGCACAGCAATTGCGCGCATAAGCTTGATTTGCGGGAGTTCGATTCTAGTAGTTCCCTTTCTTCTCAGTCTGGTTGCAGACAGATCAGGTTTGTTTACAGCCTATTCAATAATTGCTGCTGCGCTTGTGCTCTGCTTCGCGTCGATGTTTGTCGCAAAGAGACTGGAGAAGGAGGACGAAACGACGCAATGCGTGCCAACCGAATGTGCAGTTGTTTAATACACTACTTCAGCGAGCGAAGGAACGAACGGGCTGACGCAAGCTTCGCTTGATCCTTCTGGTCCAATTCTTCATGTCCTTCCAAGCCTTGAATCGAGAACTCCAATGCTTCCTTCAGCGATTTCAGTTCCGGACCGAGGATGCGACAGCCGGCACCGTCTTTGAAGACTCGTTGCACCGATGCCACTTTGCCATCTTGAAACGTGACATGGAAACCAGCCACTGGCCATCCGCCCTCGGGGCCACTGGGTTTTATAGATGCTTCAGACTTCTCCGCATCGAACTGCAAGCCGAGCCTGGACTCCAGCTCATCTCTCGTTAAGCCGAACAGCTCGAATTCATCCACGCCCCAAGAGATATAACCGGTCTGGTAGTGGTCGGGGGGCATTTTTGCTTTGGCTGCAACGGCTCTCAGGTCATCAGGCGATGGCTCTTTTGGTGCGTGGCACGATGAAAGCACGCCAATCACCAAAGGCGCGACAACTAACACGGAGACAAATTTCTTTCGCATTTTAACCATTGTAGCCTACAACTGTCGGGTGAACTGTTTTCTCAAAAAGTCTCTTTGAGATACAATTGCTATCAACCCTTTGAGACGAAACATTGCTCGGCTTCTATATTTTTCAATTCGTCCCGATCGTCCTTGTCGAAGGATTCGTTTTGTGGCGAATGAAGTGGGGGAGCTTTGGGCGGTCGATGTTTGATTCGCTGATGATGAACTTCGCGTCGTTCCTGGGGCTGTGCATTGGTTTGGGTCCGGTAATTGAGGGTTCGGGACCTTGGGGACTGACGCTGTTCGGGACCTACTCGATTATGGTGGAAGGCACAGTTCTGATGCTACTGGAACGTCATCCTCCAAAGCTGGCATGGTCAACCGTTCTCATAGCAAATCTTCTTGGTTGTATCGTGCTGGACTGCGAGGTATTTTTCACGCAAATTCCGTGGAATGATCTCCTCGGAACCGCAAAATAATGGCACCGCTTTCGGTGCCCGCCAATTCTTCCATTGCCCTACCGTATCAGTAAATGCTTCGCAGGAAAGGCTCCTATGAATGACTCTGAGCAGAAAAGAAAGATAACCATCGAAGAATATTTGGCGTTTGAGGAAAATTCCAAAGTGCGCCATGAGTTTGTCGATGGGCAAATTTTTGCGATGACTGGTGCATCAAACGCGCATACGGTGATCGCACTTAACATCGCCTCAGCTCTCAAAACAAAGTTAAGCGGAAGTGGTTGTACAACCTTCATCCTTGACACAAAGGTGCACATCGAAAAGCGCAATTCCTTTTACTACCCTGACGTCGTCGTAGATTGCGGAAGGTTTGCCCCAGACGGAACACATGCTGACAATCCATCTCTAATTTTTGAAGTTCTTTCCTCTTCGACCGCAGCTACCGATCGCCGTGAAAAGCGCATGGTCTACCAGTCCATCGAGACGTTACAAGCATATGTAATTGTCCACCAAACGAAAAGGCGATTGGAAGTTTATCAGCGAGACGGAGCCGATTGGACTAAAGCGGAGATTGTCGGTGACGGTCACATTCAGCTGGCAGTCGGCATGCCTTGCGGGTTGCTCTTGACCATTGACGAGATTTACGAAGGTCTCGACTTCGAGCAGACACAGCCGATGCAGGTGCAGGAGTCAGAGGAAGTCTACAGTTGGTAATCGAGCCTGACGCGCCGACGAGGAGCCGAGCAACTCTTTGCAACGCCGACTCACAGGTGCGATTTCCCCTGAGAAACCTTAGAATTCTATATGGATCAGATCAAATTCATGTAAAACATTCGATACTATTCAGGTCCGCGCCGCAGTGGCGCTGACCACTGCCACTCGCCCACCGATTTCGGGCGGAGTGCTTGCTCTTCGCGGCTTGCTGCGGCGAGGCGTGCTGTGACTGTAAAACCCCGCGAGGTCGGTTCGATGAGTACAACGATGACGGATGTAATTTGGAAACCCACTGGTGAATACCTCAAATGCCGCGCTAACGACTTCATAACCCAGCATGGGCTAAAGGACTGGCGCCACCTCATCAAAAAATCGACAGAAGACACGAATTGGTTTTGGAAAGAAGGCTTGGAGTTCATGGGCTTCAAGTGGCACAAGCCCTACACCCAGCTCATGGACGACAGCAAGGGCTTCGAGTGGACAAAGTGGTTCGTCGGCGGTCAGCTAAACATCGTCGATAACGTTCTCGATTGGCATCAAACCGAAGGTCAAAAGCTCGGTTCGAGAACCAGTGTGGGAGCCAAACATCCTGCGCTTGTTTGGGAAAGCGAAAACGGCAAAAGCAGAAAGTTCACCTACGGCGAGATGAATGAGTTGGTCGGCAAAATTGCCGCGCTGCTTCTGAAGCTTGATGTAAAGCCAGGCGAAGCCGTTGGCATGTACATGCCGATGATACCGGAAACGGTGGCAACGCTTCTCGCTTGTTTCAAAATCGGAGCAGTCGCGGTTCCCGTATTCAGCGGATTTGGCTCGCAAGCGCTTTCGGCAAGACTTAACGATTGCGATGCTCGCGTGTTGCTCACCGCCGATGGTGGCACTCGCAAAGGTAAGCTTATCGAGATCAAGAAAGACGCGGACGCGGCAGCGCTCGATTCACCAAGCCTGAAGCACGTTGTCGTCGTCAAACACATGGAAAACAAAATCGACTGGCATGAAAGTCGCGACATGTGGTTCCAAGACGCCATCAAAGATTTGGAACCTGCCGAGACCAAGCTGGATCTCGAAGCAGAGCATCCTTCTATGTATCTGTACACATCGGGAACCACCGGCAAGCCCAAAGGCACAGTTCACACGCATGCCGGTGCGATGGCACAAATCGCGAAAGAGCATGGATTTGGTTTCGACGTTCGTCCTGATGACGTGTTCTTCTGGGTCTCCGACATCGGTTGGATGATGGGCCCCTGGGAAATCATCGGCGCCTACTATTGGGGCGCGACAATTGTTATCTTTGAAGGTCAGCCGATGTATCCGGATCCGGACATCGTTTGGCAAATAGTCGAGCGCCATAAAGTCACCACGCTTGGTATCAGCCCTACGCTCATCCGCGCTCTACGAGCCTTCGGCGATGAGTGGGTACAGAAACGCGACTTGTCGAGCTTGAGACTTCTCGGTTCCACCGGTGAGCCGTGGGATGAAGACAGTTACATGTGGTTCTTCAAAAACGTGGGCAAAGAAAAGTGCCCTGTCATCAACATCTCAGGTGGAACTGAAATTGTCGGTGGCCTACTCATGCCACTACCACTGATGCCATTGAAGCCTTGCTCTCTCGGCGGTCCCGGGCTCGCGATGGACATTGACGTTTTTAGCGAAGATGGCAAACCGTTGCACAACGAAATCGGACACCTCGTCTGCAAGAAGCCGGGACCATCGATGACCAAAGGATTTTTGAAAGATCCAAACCGCTACGTAGAAACCTACTTCGATAAATTCCCGGGGGTTTGGTATCACGGCGATTGGGCGAAAGTCGACGACGACGGCTCGTGGTTCCTCTTCGGTCGCTCCGACGACACCATAAAAGTTTCCGGCAAACGCGTCGGACCGGGCGAAGTTGAGTCGGTGCTCGTCGAACACGCAGATGTTGCCGAAGCAGCTGTCATCGGCGTTCCGCATGAACTGAAAGGCGAAGGTCTGGTTTGCTTCGTGGTCCTGATGCCTGGCAAACAGGAGACACCGGAACTCTCGAAACAGTTGAAAGCGCTCGTCGGAGAAAAACTCGGCTCTGTAATGAAGCCCGAGATCATCCATACCGTGCAGATGTTGCCGAAAACACGCTCCGGAAAGATTGTGAGAAGAACCATTCGCGCGAAATATCTCGGCGAAAACACCGGCGACCTTTCATCGGTCGAAAACCCGGATGCACTCGAGCCCATCGGGAAGCTCAAAGCGTAGGCATCGTTCATGACTTATTCATTCATGATAATGGCTGCCCCTGATTGTCCTCGCGGATACCTTGGGCAGCTGCCGGAGCACATTCCAGAAAGGGCTGATCGACTGATTCAAACTTTGGATTATCCCAAGTTCAACGCTCGATGCGCGGATAGTGTTCAATTACACCCAAAGGTGAAACATCCCATCCCCCGCCCTTTCAACTTTACTGATATGCTTAACGCTAGGTTGTATCCACCAGCCTCAACTCTACTCGGAGCTTACGAAAAAGCTTACATCCTTGTCGACGAATATCTGCTGCGAGCGTGCTTGCGCCTTAGTGCGGACAGCCAGTTTGGAAACATTCTCAAAGTTTATCCAGACGGGACAATCTTTATGATGCACACACAGAATTCGTCGAACAGCTATCACTACGCGCTTTACGAAAGCGGACAGCTAGTCCGAGAGCATGCTGGCGACATCGACAATTTTTCAAGCATCGAAATGGGAGATCCAGCTCCTGAAGAACAAGAGGACTATGCAAGGTCGAAAGTAATCGACGGCGAGCGAATTTTCTACAAAGAGATGATGTTCCGAAATAAACCACAAATAGAAGAATTTACTGTCGATTGCTACGGTGAAACGTTAGCATTCGCAATTGCAAGTCGCTTCTTCGGAGAAGTTGATTCTGTCAACCATCCACAATGCCTGAAGGGCGACAAACTTATGGGTGAGCTTTTCACCTAAGCCAGTAGCGCCACTTAATATGGTGCCACACACTCGTTGCCTAAAACTGAAAGTCCGCTGCCGTTCAGCAATCAATTTTGAAACTGATCCCTGCGCGCAGTTCGCGGCTGAAGATCGGCTCTAATTGTCGAACAGCGCGGAGGACAATTAGATGTACAATTTTTTCAGCCTCATCCATGAGCTTCGAAAGCCACTCATAGCAGTTTTCGCAGTTTTGGGATTGATCGTTTTTCAACAAGAATATAAGCGCGCTAATACCACAGGCGTAGAACAGCCAATTGGTATCCTGGGAATCCTAGAATACGAATTTCGGCACATAGACGAGCATCTCGGACCCAATCTCAAAGATAGCGTGAAATTTCCCACGAGTTCGGTCGGACTGGATAGGTGTCGGCGAAACCTCTTAGGGTCTTGTCCGCTAATGAGGGACATACATGCACCTGAAAAGAAGACCGTTTCTAGGCGCATCGAGCTTTGACACTCTTGAACCAAGTTTCTTGCAAATCCGCTCATCCCAGCTCAAACCTCGATAATATCTAGGTTTCAGGACCTGAGATTAGAGGTCGCCACCGCCAAATCAAATGTCCACCATTAGACGACAAGACCCTAAGAGGATTAGATGAGGCAAGTTAGGTCCTGGCGTCTAACCTTCGAAACCTGCCGACTCACTCACTGACAAGGGAGGCTCAGGAGCGCGCCGCGCAAACTCGTTCGGTCGTCACCAAGCTCTCAATCGGCCGTCACCCAGTTCCCACTCCGCCGTAACGTTCCTCCTTCTATATTTAAGCCAACTCCGCGTGAAGATCCGCCCGCAGGCGGGTAAGTATCTTATGCGCACGTACGCAATCCGATGCGCCGCCGCGATGGCGTAAATGCAATGAGATTCGGGCAGACAGGACAATCCTGGGCTCGCTCGCAAACTGGGAAACTGGCTGGCTTAGGCGCAATCGGAAAACCTGAAAGCGCTATCTGGGAATCTGAGCGTGAATTTCGACGAGAATCGATCAGCAGAAGAAAAAGCCTGGGCGGTCGCATGCGATCCATCTGCTTCTGAAAAGCAGTGGGTGGCAGCTTGCACGCTTCTGGACGGAAAACAGCCAATAACTACCCACCGAAAAAAACTACCGCAATCCGTCGGTCTCCCGTGGTCGCTCTGTGTCAGCGGTCTCAGCGGGCTCGGTGCCTTCATGATATTCGGCTTGATGTCCTTTGGCGCCTGTGAGGGCATCTCCACCCTGACAGGAGTGTTCCATACACTCTCGACGCCACATGCCTTCTCGCTCCTGAGCGCCGCCTTCATAGCATTCAGTGCCGTCTTCACTTACCAGCAACACATCTGGGGCGGCGGCCGAGCCTGGACTGCTTTGCACTACGGTCTGGTCGCTGGCGGCGCCATTCTGCCACTGACCGAACTTATGACCGCCCCCGCCGCACTCGGCACCACAGGACTGCTACTCTGGAGCATCGGCTTCATGGGAGTCTCAGCGATTTCTTCCAAAATGACTCAACATTCGATCAAAGCACTGGAATCAACCGTGGGTGCCAACCGTGTCGTGCCGTATAGCCGCGGAATTTTTGCCACAGCCGGAGCCCTCCTCTTAACTTTTACAGCCGTGCCCATCATGTTCGTCATTTTCTCATCGATATGGGTAATCATTCCAGGAATTCTGCTGCTCTCCGGCTATGGAATCGCCAGAGCCAATAACGCCTACAACCCGCAGACAGCGGGAACTCTAGCACTCGCCGCCTGGAACCCGGTAATTCTCGCCAATGTCATCCTGATTCCGACGTTGCTCGCCTACTCAATTCTCTCGCTGTTTTTGCCACTCATGCCGATTTCATTGACCGATTTCGCCGTCGGTCTATTGACGCTGGCAGCATTCGGAGCAGGTCCGTTCGTCGGAGCACAAATTGGCGCGTTCGTTCAACGACGAGCCCGCGAACTGGAATTGCATAGAACGCCGATAGATTTGATTGCCCAAACGTCGCCACCGTCGCATCAAATAAATGCGGACGACTCGCTATGTGAGCCGACCTAGTCGGGAGATGCGAAAAGGAAGGTACAGGATGTCCAACCTCAGCCCGAAAACACATCAGCACGCTTGGGCCATCGCGAGCGATCCTGCCGCGTCGGAGGAGAAATGGATTGCAGCGGTGACGTTGCTCGACGGGAAGACGTCACTTTCACCTGTCGACAGTCGGGTTCCAGGTTGGCTGAGATTGCCATGGGCACTGACGATCGCGTCTTGTGGAACAAGCGGAGCTGTCTTCCTCCTGGTGCTCTCGCAGTTGCTGATATGTTCGCGAATTGCGGAGATGCTTCCTTTCGCCTCATCCGCATCTCACACTGCTGCGGCCGTCCTGGTATGGATGGTGCCCAGCCTGGTGTTCAGTATGTTGTTCACCTACCAGCGCATGCTGTTCAATGGTGGCAGAACCTGGCCGTTGATTCAATGGGGTGTAGTTCTCGGCTACATCACCTCGATCTCACTCGTCGCTATAGACGGTCAGCCAGTTCAGTTGATGGACGGCATTCTCCTCGGTTTGTGGAACCTCACGTGCATCGGCGTCGCAGCCGGCGGCACAAAAATGGCAAAGACCTCGTACAAATGCCTGGAGAGCACAATCGGAGCCCGAAAAGTTGTCGTTCCGATGACAAACATCTTCGCCGGCGTGCCGCTGTTTCTGGGCGGTTCAATAATAGTTCTCCATGCAACCGGCGTATTTTTGCTCTCACCTCACTTCATTTGCGCGCTTGTCGCAATGGTGGTTGGAGGCTCGTGTTATGCAGTTTATAAGCTGAATGCGAGCAATGCCAATAGCGCTCGCGCCATTGCAATGTTCCTATGGAGTCCGATGATCATGTCGAACTTGCTGCTGCTCCCTGCTCTTGCAGGCACGCACGCGTGGCTGGCACTGACGGGAACGCGGATGGTCTCCTGGGTCGACTATCTCGGCGCAGTCACCGGATTGGTTCTATCGATAGCAACACCGCTCATCGGAGCGACTCTAGCAAGCAAACATCTTCAAGCGCGAGCAGCGCTCGGCCTGTCGAACAACAACAGTCTGTTAAACAGCAACAGCCTTGCAAACAACTCAAGCCTGTCAAATGTGGATAGCCTGGCAATCAGTAATAGCCACGAAAACAGCGCCTCCGAGAACTTGCTGAATAACGCTCCATTGCCTGCCGAACCAAGTTTAGCGGGCACCACGAGTGATACCAGCATCGCCGCCCTGGGTGTTAACTCCAGTCCAGCCTGAAATCCACTACCGTCCCCTTAGAACAGCGCTTCCACGAACAGATCCGGCTCGAAGTCACGAAGCTCGTCAATCTTCTCACCCAGTCCTATAAGCTTAACGGGGATCTTCAGATCCTTTGCGATACTGAATACGACACCACCTTTCGCGGTGCCATCGAGCTTAGTCAAAATAACACCTGTAAGCCTGCAAACTTCGGTGAACAATTTCGCTTGTTGCAAACCGTTTTGTCCGGTCGATGCATCGAGCACAAGCAGGCACTCAAGCGGCAAGTCTTTGCCGTGCTTTTCCACAACTCCGCGAATTTTCGAGAGTTCTGCCATCAAATTGGATTTATTGTGCAGCCGACCGGCTGTGTCGATCAGCAAACAGTCGTAATTTTCTTTTTTAGCCTTATCGATAGCAGTGAAAACGACCGCTCCTGGATCAGCATTGTCGCCGAGTCTTACGATATCAACGCCGCTGCGCTCAGACCAGATTTCCAGTTGGGATTCAGCCGCCGCGCGGAAAGTGTCGCCTGCAGCAAGAAGCACTTTCTTTCCTTCTTGCTTGAAACGCCATGCAACTTTTCCAATGCTGGTCGTCTTTCCAACACCGTTAACGCCAACGATCAAATAGATGTTGACCGTTCCCGGAGTGTTCTTTAACTCAGCCGATGGAGCAGCTTTCAGAATACTTTGAAATTCGGATTTGAGAAATTGAACAACGTCTTTGCGACTCCACGATTTGCCTCTCGCTTCCTTGCGAAGGTGGGCGATCATTTCCTGAACGTTGGTCAACCCGATATCAGCTTTGATAAGCTTTTCTTCGAGGTCCTCGAGGTAATCTTCATCAATGGCGATGGTTGCACCGGATGAACCAGCTTCTGACTTCGGCACCAGGGGCGGTGCTTCCTGTACGCTCGTTGCGGCGCCTCCGTGAACAGAGCCCGGATTTACACCTCCGTTACCAGCCTCGTCTTCACCGGCTTGGGTGCGTGTCGGATAACCGGAATCGTCGGCTTCAACCTGAGTTGGATCCTGCGCTGTGTGTGATTGATAAACGGGTGGCTCAGTCGAAGTCTGGCTTGGCGGCAGGTCCGCTGCGATTTCATCATCTACGGAGCCAGTAATTTGAGTTTTGGTTTTCGACAGAGCTGTTTTCAGCTTAGAAAGAGTCGAGCCCCAAAAGCCTTTCCGTTCGCCGGATTCGTCTACCATCCTGTCCTCACTTACGTTTAAACTGCGCCGCGTCGAAAACAAAATCGCGACTAACGAACTTTTTCACCATTAGAATCACTAATGGTCGGAATTCTCAATTCGCCGGTCTCCCGGAAATATTCAGCTTCTTCAACCAGATCTGCAAGAATCCCATTGATTAACTTGGCCGCTTTCTTATCGGCAAAGCGATGGCATAGCTCGACAGCTTCGTTGATGGCAACTTTCACCGGAATCTCCGGCATGAAAAATGCCTCAGCGCAAGCCAATCGAAGAATGTCTCTGTCGATACTGACCATGCGTTCCATCTTCCATTTTGAACGCGCAGACTTAATAAATTCATCGATCAAATTTCTGTTTTGAGCGTACGCGGAAACAAGCTGGATTAGAAAATTTCTCACTTCAGACTTGTCATTGCGGTCAAGAACGACTGTTTGAACGTGTTTGCACTTTGAGCAAGGAATTTCGATTCTTCCACGTCCGCCGTGCAATGTCATTTCAGGCATGTCGAGAGCCTCGGACAGCATGGTGACGGCGCGGTCGAGATGCTGCAGTTGAGTTCGCAGCTGTTCAGTAGTCATCTTCACCGGGTGCAAATTTTCGATTTTGCTCTGGTTTTCAGGAGCGCTCAATTCTATGTCATCGAGTTCACCGGAAACCTTGCTCAATTCACCGGATGCAGATTCCAAGATTTCTTTCACGTGACTGGAAAGCATCATCACAGCACGCCCAACGACGTCTTCGATTTCAAGTTTTTCGAGTTTGCTCTGGTCTTTGGGCAGCTGTGGCAGCACTATCACCGCCAGCTCCCGAGCGATACGCCGTGCTGTCATTAGAACTCCCGAAGTCCCACTTTGCAATGGGAAATACAATAAAGAATCATGTTACCACTCTCTATGACAACCCGAAGTCGTCAGCATGGCTTGTGTTCAGATAAGTTAAGGACTGATTTGCCGGACAATCTGAAAGCCTAAAACCATGCAACACGGTGTAAGCTTTTTAAAGGACGTGATACGGGGCACAGGCAATGAGTTTGAGGATTACAGGTGGTGAAGCGAGAGGTCGCTCTGTTGCCAGTCCTAATGGCATCGCCGTGCGCCCGACCAGTTCCAAAATTCGCCAGGCACTTTTCAACATCCTTGGCGGACGAATCATAGATGCGCGCTTCTTAGACCTCTGCGGCGGCACTGGCTTGATGGGCATCGAGGCTCTGAGCCGAGGCGCCGGCGAATTGACGGTTATCGAGCTCGAGAAAAAACTTGCCTCAAATATCAGCGCCTCTCTCGAAAAACTTTCGTTTGAAGCAGAGGTAATTACCGGTGATGTCCGAGACAGACTGAGCGATCTACAGGGCTCCAAGTTCGATATTATTTTCGCTGACCCACCTTACAAAAGCCCGGTTGCTAAAAGCGTGCTTCACCTGGTGGACAGATACAACTTACTTAGCGACGACGGGCTCCTGATTATCGAGCACTCCAAAGACACGGATTTGCCGCTCGATAAAGTCTCGCTAACCCGAACGAATAAGAGAGAATATGGTCAAACATTTCTCTCGTTCTTTCAAAAGCCAGACAAACACGCGCAGGAACAACAGTGAGCGATTATTCTCAGCACTTACGACTCGGCGATCTTCTCATGGACGCGGGTATTTTGTCGTCCGATTACATCAAAGAAGCGCTCGCGAAATACGAGGAGCAGGGTCTGCCAATTGGCAAGGCGCTTGTCATCTCGGGCTATTTGAGTGACGGAGAACTGCGCAACGCTCTTAATTTGCAGTACATGGTCAACGATCGTTTGTTAACCAGAAAAGATGCGGTCAGCGTGTTGAAAACCGCTCACAATGGTCGCATCGGCCTTGAAGAGTCATTTAGAAAAACCGGACTCGTCCAACCGGAAGAACAAGAAGCCAATAAACTTGGTCAGCTTCTGATGGACAGCGACATCATCGACGAGGAGACCCTTGAACCCTGCCTTTATGCAAGCAACAACACCGGCTTGCCGCTCGGTCATGTCCTCTGCCACCGCAACCTGATGTCGCAACCCATCATAAATCGCGCTTTGTTAATTCAACAATACATTCGCCGCGGTCAGATCATGCGCAACCAGGGCATTGAGTCGCTCCGATACGCAGGCAAACGCGAAGAACAGCTTGAGAGGCTGCAAATCAATCGAGGTTACAAACGGCAGCCGTTAAAAGGAACGCCACTTTTCGGTGACCTGTTGCTCGGCGCAGGCGTCGCGACAGAACGTCAAATTCGCGAAGCCCAACTCGCGCACATCACACATAATAAGACTTTCGGTCAGGCGCTCGTCGATTCGCAGCAACTACCTGACGACTTTATTCGGTCCGCTGTAGTTGTTCAAGAAATGATCGACAATGAAACTCTCGAACTGGATAAAGCGCGAGAGGCGCTCATGGAAGTCCGCGCCAAGCGCATTTCGCCTATCAGAGCAGTTGCTGAAGCATGCACTTTCCGCATGCAGTTGAACCAATCGCGCTCACTGCTCGACTTATTATCCTCAGTCGGTGCAATAGACATTGACGCATTGCCCGCGGAGATTCAAGAACGTGCCGGGGTAAATTACAATCAAGTGCTTTATCTATGCCGATCTCTGCTGGGAGCGGGAATTGTTGACGAAGACATTTTATACTCCGCACTCCGCTTAGTAGATTTGCTCAATCGAAAGATCGTCTCAATAGAAAAAGCATCAATGGCTTTAGAGTTCGCGATCAAATCAGAAACCGACATTGAATTTGCGCTCTACATGCTCGGAATCACTGAGCGTACACGATTACGCGATCACGAAGTGGTCGCAAAAGGATTAGCAGTGTAGCGGCAGCGGCAAGAAATCAGCGAACGTGCAAGCCCGCAGATCAACGCACTCGATATCAATTCGGACTGGCAGAAAGTGCATTTTCGACCAGAATCGGAAGAGGCGGTGCCTGTCCGGCTTTGTCTGCGCCCATGTACACGGTGGTGTGAGGGAACGGAATTTCAATGTTCAGCTTATCGAATGTATTTTTAATCCTGCGATTGAACTCGCGTCCGACTCTCCATTGCCGTATCGGCAAAGTTTTAGTTCTCGCCTTGAGGATGATGGCCGAATCAGCGAATTTATCCAGTCCGAGAATCTCTAGCGGCTCGATGATATCGTTCTTGTAGTCAGGATCTTGACGCATGCTTTCGTCGATCTGCTGAAGAACCTCAATGACGCTATCGACGTTTTCCTTGTAAGCAACACCGACTTCGAAAACATAATAAGAGAAGTCCTTGGTCATATTTGTGACGACTGAAATATCACTGTTTCTAACAAAGTGCACGTTACCGGACAAATCGCGAAGTGTCACCATCCGCAGTGTCACTCTTTCGACCACCCCACTTTTGTCGGCTATTTCAACCACATCGCCGACGCGAATTTGATCTTCCATAAGAATAAAGAAGCCGGTAATAACATCCTTGACCAATGTTTGAGCGCCGAAACCGACCGCGACACCGACGACTCCAGCACCAGCAAGGATCGGACCTATTGCAAAACCGAGGTCCTGCAAAACGATCATACTGGTGATGGCTAAAATTGCAGAGAGGAGAACCCAACGAACGACCGAACTCAAAGTATCAGCCCGCTTCTTGAGTTCCGTGCCTTCTTGCCCGCGGATCAAGAGAGCGAAAATCTTGTCAGACAACAGGCGACTACCTTTAATCGCCAGTCCTGATAACAGGACGACAATCAATATTCTGACGCCGGTGGTGCCTAACCATACGAGAGCGAAGTTTACGAACTCAGTTGGTTCTGTTGGAATTTTCAATATTCACCTCTCTTTCTTATGCAAAACTGGCGGTCCGAGACGTTTTCAATGAGGTGCCCGTAACACGGACGAACAGGCATCTTAGCATTATCACAACGGACACCCAAGTGAAACGCGCCTGCATCAAGCGGTTTCTTCAAGTTCCTTAAGAACCGAAAATTCACACAAACATTCATATAGTCCCGAAAAGCGCAGGAGATAAGGCATTTTGCAATTGAACCCGTGAGCCGTTAGTCTGGCGAAAGAAATCCATAAGCCAGAATGTTGGTTGTGTCAATTAGTGATTCCTTGTGTCGATTAGAATATCTCTGTCCAAACAGAAGGCTACATATGTTTCTAGATTCAATGAAGGCAGAGGTCCGCGGCAAGGGAATGCGCGTAGTCTTTGCCGAGGGCAACGAAGAGCGAGCGATCAAAGCAGCTGCAATGTTGCGCGATGAAGATCTGGCCAGGCCGATTCTCATAGGAAAAACAGATGAGATTGAAAAGCTAGCGAAAAAATTGGGAATCGAGACGAAGGGAATCGACATACACGACCACGCCGAGGATAAGGATCTCGAAAAGTACGTCGACACCTATTACGATCTGCGGATAAAGAAGAAGAAAGAGATCACGCGCGACCAGGCTGAAGAAAAGGTGAAACAACCGCACTACTTTGGTGCGTTAATGGTGCATCTGGACAAAGCAGATGGAATGGTTTCGGGATTGAATAGCGAAACTAAACCCTTCCTACCAGCTTTTGAGATTATAGGCTTGAAGGAAGGCTTCAAGCGAGCTTCTTCGCTATTTGTACTGGAATGGCCGGAGAGACTCTTATTCTTTGCCGACTGCTCCGTCAACATCGATCCAGACGCACAGACGTTATCGGAGATTGCTCATGCAACCGCTCAAACGGTCGCATCGTTTAAGTTCGAGCCTCGAGTAGCGTTCCTCTCTTTCTCCACAAGAGACAGTGCCAAGGGTGAAACTGTCGACAAAGTCAAAGAGGCGCTACGTCTGACGAAAGAGGCTTGCCCTCAGATGATCGTTGATGGAGAGATTCAATTCGACGCGGCACTACTGCCGGAGATAGCTCACAGGAAGGCACCGGGAAGCGTTTTTGAAGACAAAGGCGCAAATGTTTTTATCTTCCCGGACCTGAACAGCGGCAATATCGCCTACAAAATTTCGGAAAGACTTGGTCGTGCAACCGCTACTGGACCTATTCTTCAGGGTTTACGGAAACCTATCAATGACGTCTCCAGAGGATGCTCGTTCGAAGATCTCGCAAATGCAGGAATTCTAACGGCGGCTCTGGCATTGATAAAAGAAGAGATTGGACACGAGTGTCAGGTCAGCGATGAAGACAAACACTGATGCCTGTGTTTTAGGTCTTCCTGAAGTGTCAATTAACCAGAGCTATTTTTTTGAGTCACGCTCATCCGCTGACGAATGAGCGTGATGCTGATGAACAGCACCACCGGTAGTGACGTTTTCATTCGGCGGACCGAACTCAGCGATTACACAATCGCAAGGACCTTCGCCGCCGGCTTCCATGCCGTGACTTTCTTTTCCGTTTGAATCCGTTAAACTCGCGCCGACGGACTCCGGCGCGATGGCGACCGCGATGCCACTGCTCTGCCCCTGAGCCACCGCAACTGGTGCACCGTCTGTAGCGCTCTGCTCAGTCGAGATTGATACGTTCGCAGTTGCGGCGGACGAAGCACCCACCGCTGCTGTTGCCGGCGGAACAGGCATTTTGCCGGTCGTAGTGGATGGATACTTCAAACGATCGTGATGCAGCGTTCTCCAGACACGCACGAAAGCCAACTTAACTCGATGCAGTTCTTCATACGTCAGGGACGAATCGCTGAACTGACCATCTTGCCAGCGATTTTCAAAAACCTTATCGATTGCGGTTTCGACTTCCTCTTCACTGGGATCTTTCATACTGTGAGTCACGGCTTCAGACACATCAGCCAGCATGACGATGGCCGTTTCCTTCGAATTCGGCTTCGGTCCCGGATAACGATAGAACATCGCATCCACGTTGTCAGCGCCGTCGCGTTGACAGGCTTTGTAATAGAAGTATGCCATCAGAGTGGTGCCCTGGTGCATCGGAATGAAATCTTCAACCGCTTTTGGAAGCGAATACTTTCTCGCCAGCTCGATGCCGTCGGTCACGTGGGCAAGAACTCGATCTCGACTTTCCTCAGGCGTCATTGAATCATGAGGATTTGCCGCGCCCAGCTGGTTTTCTATAAAGAACTTCGCCTTCACCATTTTTCCGATGTCGTGATACATGGCACCGGCACGAACGAGGTTTGCGTCTGAGTGAATCGCCTTAGCACCTGCCTCTGCCAGGTTGGCAACAGCAAGACTGTGTTGATATGTTCCAGGCGCTTTTTCTTCAAGCTGACGAAGAAGAGGCTGCTCAGCATCGACGAGTTCAATCAGTCGGTAAGGGGTGATCAAACCGAAGATGTTTTCAAGGAAAGGCAGGGAGCCTATCGCGATGATAGAGGAAACGATTCCACCTGCAAATTGCAATCCGACGGTTTGGAGATCAGGAGTTGCGGCCGGCAACCAGGTCACTACATATGGTGCAATGCGATCACCGAAAATGTATGGAGCTATACGACCCAAACCGTAGGCACAAAGGAAACCGACAGCTTGTGCGACACCAATGACGAGACCGCAAAATACCAGCGAATTTCTGCGCTTCGAGTAACTGAGAATTGCAGCGAAGGCTGCTACTGTGAGCGCCACCAGATGAGCACCATTAATCAGTCCTTCAACGAGCAAAAGAACGGTGATTGGCAATATCAACGCAGCTGCAACTCGCCGTCTGAAGAAGATGGTCAACAGGAGCGCCGCTCCGGGGATTGGCACAAATTGCGGGTACGTGCTCCCCAGTACGCTGGTCGCGATAGAAGCTACGATTCCGATTGTGTACAGCAGGGCTATCGAGCGTGAAGAGAAAAAGTGTTTTGGTTCGTAAGTCAGCAAAAACAATCCGGAGAAGCCCAGAGCGGCAAGCAAAGAAACTCCCAGAACGAGAAGGACAGCTGTGCTTTTTACGCTCTTTACCTGGAGCGCTTGCAAAATTTCCTGCTTCTCTTCGGTGATAACGTCTCCACGACGGATAACTACATCACCCTGCTTGATAGAGCGAGTCACCGGTTTCACATCACGAACAGCGGCGTCGGCTTTGGCTTTTGTCCCGGAAGGGTCAATCACCAGGTTCGGTTCCAGGGCGTCGCAAATGATCGTCCCGGCACGAGCACGAAGCACGGCGTTCCAGGAATCAGGCAAAAACTCGATTACGACTTTGTGCCAGTCATGTTTGTTTTTGACTGGAAAACGGGAAAACTGCTGCAGGATTCGGTTGGTAGCCTGTAAAGTCGTGTCGGCGAACTGCAACAGTTCAGTCGGTTTTACGGCGACGGCTAGAAAAATTTGATCGTCCGATATGGGCTCGGCATTCTTACGCATCTCACTTAAAATGCTGCGCTGCCGTTCCAGAATTCCGGTCGCCTGCGCCAAGCCGGAAACCGGCGCGGATGAACGCGCGCGCCCCCTACGAGATGGAGCGGCCGGCAAAGGAGACTCCAAACGTTTCTTCAAAAGTTCAACGTAGTCCGACTGCTCTTTAAGTTCAATCGGTTTGGTTCCGACGATCTGCCCGAAGATCTCCGATGAGCATGTCAGAGCATAAACGTGCTCTGCAGGCTGAACTCCAAGGGCCTGCAAGATCGCGTCAGCTTCGATGCCGGCGTCCTGAATTTGCTTGATGACCACAAATTGTTGCTTGACGTCTTGCAACGAGCGCGCGTCGTTTTCCCGATCAATGACGAAATCCGGGATCACATGCTGCCGGGCGACTTCCACGGCAGAAGCTGTAGCCTCGGGATCGATAATCGTAGCTTCCTGGGTTGCCCGGATGTCCTTCTCAGCAATGTCTCCAGGCGAGATTCCAGGCGAAAAGATCTCCCCGGCTGTCAGAGAGAAAAACAGCAGAATAGCGCCAAGCGCGCCGATCGTGAGCCAGGCGAAAAAGTCCTTTCCCGATGGAAAGATGGCATGGTGCAGCTCATCTTGGTGGGTGAACTGCTGACTGTTTCCAGTTTCGGTTTTGTTTCGTGGTGATGTGCTCACAAGTCACCGAGAGGCCGCTCTAATCCCAGCTAAAGAGACTGGTTCAATTTAACTATACGAAGCCCTCAAACATTCATCTTACTCCTACTTCTTTTGAACGCAAACCGGTTATTGTTTATTAGTCAATTTAGAGGAAGGTTCGAAAGTTGAGCAACATACTGGTAACAGGCGCAGCTGGCTACATCGGCAGCCATTTCGTCAGACGGTTTTTGGGCGCTAAGCAAGGCAAAAATATTATCGCTGTTGACAATCTATCAGTCGGGCATTTGGAATCGTTGCCGAAAAACGACCGGTTTGTTTTTTATGAAAACGATATCGGCAACTTTGATTTCATGCGCGATTTGATGGAAAAGCACAGAGTCGAATCGGTGGTGCACTTTGCGGCCAGCGCATATGTGGGAGAGTCGCAAGAGAAACCGTTCAAATATTTCGATAACAACGTAGTCGGGACACTGAATCTCTTCAAAGCGATGAACGAAACCGGCTGCCGAAAAATTGTTTTCTCCTCCAGCTGCGCGACTTACGGAAATCCGGACTACAGTCCGATCGACGAGGACCACGCCCAAAGACCAGTCAGCGTCTACGGCACGACTAAATACATGATCGAGAAAGCGATTCAGGCGCTGGCCACGACAGGCTGGTCGTACGCGAGCCTGCGCTATTTCAATGCGGCCGGCGCCGATGACTCGGGCGAGATTGGCGAAAGTCACGAACCGGAGACTCACATCATTCCTCTCACCTTACAAACAGCCCTGGGAAAACGCGAGGTCCTGCAAGTATTTGGTGACGACTACGATACCGAAGACGGCACCTGCGTGAGGGATTACGTACACGTCAACGACCTTGCGGACGCACACATTCAAGCGCTCGACAAACTCGACAGCGGGACGAAAGAACTGGCGGTAAATCTGGGCTCATCGGTCGGCGCATCGGTCAAACAAGTGATCGAAATGTGCAAGCAGGTCACGGGTCGCAATATTAACGTCAAGTACTCCCCGCGCCGCGCCGGGGACGCTGTTGCACTTTTCGCGGATCACAAACGCGCGACAGAGCAGTTAGGTTGGACACCGGCCTACGATCTTAAACGCATAGTTGAAACGGCGTGGAACTGGGAATCCAATCGAAAATACTAGCGAAGTAGAGAAAAAAGAGACGAGTTTTTACGCCTTTGCCCAGCCGGAGCAGTAATATTTCTCTATTTTTTGCTCATAGGTTCAAGCGCGCGAGAAGTGCTTACTGTGCCACTTTTCACCATATCGCGTTGGTCCTGGTGCACCCGAAGTTTCGCATCGAAGTCGATCGATTCTTGCAGGTGCAGCAATTGCATTCGCGTCTCAGCAGCTTCATGTTCCAACTGGTGGATTCGCTCCTGAAGCCTCTTATTCTCATGTTTTCCCGCGAGTCGATCACGAATTATTGGAATAAAACTGATGGCGAGCAGCAGTATAAACGGCCAAGCACCGCCATCACTGACGATACCAGTGAAACATCCAATCAGAACGACGCCGAGGATAAACCAGAACGGGCTGGTTGCGACAAACGCAACTATTGCAGCCATTTTCAGAGCACCACCTTCGGACTTCTCTTTAATGACTATTGTTCGCTCGCTTTCCATTTCTCACCTGCTGGGTGGCGTCCACCCGTTGTCTAACCGCTGTTATGTTTCGGATATTGAGAGTTGAAACTGTTTCGCCCCAGACTCTTTGCATCCGCACGACACTGTTATATCAAAAGCTCCGGCTAATTTGTCCCAAAATTTAGAGAACGCTAATGATTTCATGCATGCGTGCGCACTAAATGCGCGACACCAATCGACGCAAAGCTGCCCGGGACAAACATTTTGAGACTCGGGCAGTAGTCAAGAGATCCCTAAACAGCCCAAATGTGTCTAAAAACTACCCTTAAGTGGATAAATACATTTAGAAGAGTTGGAAGAATCGATGGTCAATAAAGGCGACAAATCGGCAGACGCCGACCACAACGCGAAAGCGACTTCCGTGACCGACGACGTCGGTCATGAAGACGATTCGACATCTGACGACCAGGCACGGTTGTCCCAATCTTTGTGGGCGCGCCCGGATACGGTCGAAACAAAGACACCTGAGCCGAAAAACGCTGAGGCTGCAGACGAGCAGAAGCCGGCCGAGGGAAAACCAGAAGTTCGGCTTCCCCAGCAAACTCCGTCAAACGACACGGGCGCGGGCGGTGACCTGGTTGTTCCGTCAATCGATTCAGTTCTCACGCCTGGCGATTCGAAAGACTCGCCAGAAGCTAAAGCCAAGCTGGCAACCAGACAAGAGCAAGATGTTGAGCCGTTCCGCCGCGCCGTAGAGGAGGCCGATAAGCAGGCACCGCTTGCCCTCAAAGCCCTGACTCAGGGTCGAGAAGCGACGCTCGACTTCGTTCGAGGTTTCGTCCAAACAGACACTGCCAGCGGGAAATCGGCGGAGGGCGAGCAGTCACTCGCCAATTTAAAAGCTCAGGAGGTCAAGCAATCAGGGGACTACATAGAGTATTTGAAACCGGGAACCACCCGGGCGGATCTCGCTACGGCTCTTATTGCCAGAGGCGATGATGCTTCGGTTCGCGAGGGCGAGCAAAAATTAGTTGAAGCGGTAAAGACTCGACCCGATTTGATTTTCCATCCCAATTTCCGAGCGCAGGTGATGGACGCCTACACGAAGATGGCGCAAACCCGCAAAGATAGTGGTCTGGAGCCGTGGAAAGCAGACATTGACCTTACGAATTTTCTATCGGATGAAACGAAAGAACGCTCCAGATGGACCGATTCAACGGGTCCGGCATTTGAAAAAGCAAACAATTCCTATTTTGATAAAGGCGTCAAAGCGGCATTACCTGAGTTCAACGATGCGATTAAAACTGCAGACGGCATTGCGGAGCACAACAAGCCACTCATCGAAGATGAGCGGCTCAAGCTATTTATTGAAGGTTTAAAAACCGACCGCGCCATTTCTCAGGGACAGGTTACGGGTGAATCGACCACCGAGTTGGAGAAACGACGAGTCGGCATCTGGCAGAAGCAAGTCGATAATTACGTCGAAGATTCAATCGGGTCGCGGGCCCGTATGAACGTTGGTCTTGCCCTTGTCGCCAGCGGCGATCCGGAGATGCTCGCAACAGGCAAACAACATCTTCTCGAAGCTGTGTCCAAACACCCTGGATTGATCTATTCACCGGGTCTGGCTTCGTTCTCGAACGAATTCACAGAGCGGATGTTCGGAGCTTTTAAAGCCGGAGTTGAAAACGCTCCCACAGGTTCTCCTGAAACGCCCCCCGCCACCACAGACGGTGCCGCGGTTCCAGGTTCGACGGAAAAGGTTGAAGCGGGCTATGACAAATCGAGCATTACGAACGCGCCTCTACCGGACAGCAATACGGAGAAGAAGGTCGAAGGTTATGGCTGGGACAAAGCCACTGATATAGGGCTCCCAATCGCGACTCTCGGATTGATGTTGTATACGGGAAGGAGACAGTACAACAACTGGCAGCGCGCCAAAGCCGCAAGAGAAGCCAGCTTTGATATTGAACCGACCGAGCGCGGTGAAACGCAAAAGAATTTGTTCACGCGCCAGGACGCGACAGGCGAACAAAAATTTGAAATCAGAGGTCGAGCCAAAGACGGTCAGATCGTGGCGAAGAACGTGACTGAGAGCGTCGCGCCCCAGGAAAGTTCAAAAGCACCGATAGACTTGCCGGCCGATTTCAATCCCGCGAAGAACAAATTCGGTGAGTATCAGCCCGTCCGAGTTGACGGTCAGAAATATTTTTTGAACAAAGACGGTGAAGCATTCGAGCATCGCCAGGGCAAGCTTTATCCCACGGACGCTGTACGGGGATTCAAGCCTCAGGAAGTGGCCGCTCAAGAACTGAAATCGTTACCAGCGGACATGCAACGCACGGCGTTTGATCTTCATGGACGCTCTCTGACTCCGTTAGGAGCACTCGCCGACGGTCGAATCATACTGCAAAATAACACCACGGGCGGTTCGCCCATGCGGGACATGATTCAAATTCCCGAAGGAATCGACCCGTTGAAGGGTGAGTTCAAAGACTTCCAGCATCAGCGTCTTGCGGGTCGCGACTACTTCATATCGGCAGACAACAAAGTTTATACAATGTTGCAGCCGGAGCGCAGGATGATGGAAGTCGAAGGCATTGTCGTGAAGCCCGCCGACGAGGTTTATCGAGCGACCGGCGCACCAGGATCTTCGTCGGAGGAGCGCGCGCTCAATAAAACGGTCAACGATATTCTTGAACCGCTCAGGGAAAAACTTCGCACCGGCGAATTCGTCGATGCCGCAACGAAAGCCGACTACATGAGTCGTGCCCGCGAAGTCCTGATGCCCGTAGCCAAAGCGGCAGCAAAGGCACAGGGTCTACCGGAATCGGTCATCAGTGAGCGCAACTTCAAATTTGGAATTATTGACGGCAGCGCAGCGCATAATGCGAGAACCGGAGAAATCACACTGAGCATCGACGGTGATTCGCATGTCACCGCCATCGATCACGAAGTAGCGCATAAAAAGCGAGCGCTAGACATGGTCGCGGCTGCTGAAGCCGATCCGCGTGGTTTTAGAGATGCAATAGTCGAACGCAGTATCAGCGAAATCGGAAGACCGGGGCGTCGTTTTACTGACACCGGAATTGATACCAGACCCGCAATCGAAGATCCAAGGGCAGTCGAGGCTCTGAAAGAAGCGGTTCAAACTGAGGTGCTGGCAAAACTGGCTGAACGAGGCGATATCAAGTTCTCTCAGGTTCCGGCGGCTAAAGAATTACCTCAAGTGCTGCTTGATTCATTCGGTGGGAGTGCGGAGCGAGTCAGACTGGAAATTCAGAGAGAGACACAAAACGTGCTCTCGCTCGAGAAACAAAACACCTGGGCGCGCACGGACCTGGACAAAGCCAGTCAGGATTACGTAGACAGGCGTAAAGTGGAGTTCAGGGACTGGCAGGCTCGAGGCACCGCCGATGGCGTCACGCCTTCTTTGAAAAACAATCCGGAACTGAAGTCAGCAATCGATTCAGTCGCCATCGACACACTGGCTACACACCATCGTGCCGATCCATCGTTGCGTCCCTATTATCGCTTCTCCTCCGACGAAATTGCCGCTCGCAAACAACAATCCGTGCAAGCGCTGGAGCGTCTAAGCGCAGAACTCAAGCCTCAAGGCACGGACGTCGCCAACCATCGTGAGGGGCGAAGACTCATCGAGCGTTCTCAAGTCTCGGACCTACAGCAGAAACTTTTGACCGAGCTGCAAGCCGGTAACAGCACCGGCGCAAAAGAGCAAGCTGCGGGATTACTGCAGCGAATGGCGTCTTCAGAACCAGCTCGCTACGTCGAAGACGTGCGATTCATGCAAGAGCACAACCTCATTTCAACTGAACAGATTTCAAAAACAAAATTTGCCGAACTTCTTAAGGCTCCCCATGCGGAAGGGTCGCAAGCCCTTGCCGGACTGAGAGACCGCGTCTCGGCAATGGATGAATTTACCAAAGCGGCTGGTGAAGGTGATCGAGGACTGACGCTCGACAGACTTATGAAATCTCGCAGTGAGATTTTAGGAAGCTCCAGTTTCCGAAGCGACCCGGGACAGAAAAACGTTTTCGATTTGCTTGTCGACAAACGCGCCGAAGTTGGCATTCTGAATCGTCTCAAGAGTTCCGGAAAGATATCAGCGGCCTGGCAGGTGTTCCCTTCCGAACCAGGCTCACCGGCTGATTCGATCGGCGCTGACTACCTTCTGGTAAACACGGAAACCGGGGACGTTCACTTTCTTGATGCGACCAGGAACAAAGAGAAGGATAACGTATACCGTCTGCGCCGCGATGGGGTTATCCAGTACGAGAACAACTACTTCGAGCAGAATTCAGGATTCATAAAAATTACCGGAACAGGAGAGCAACCTACCGAGTCCGAACTGAAAGCAGCTGATTTTCGAGTAAGTCTCGAATCACAAATCGAATATCTGACGCGTCAAAAAGCGACCTTCAACTTAAACACTACTCCGATTCCAGACGTTGTGGCAGACAAGTCCTCGGGCGCTGCGCAACACAACAAGGAACAAGTGGAGCGTTTTGTGAATTGGGCGAAGCGAGAGGCCGCTAGTGGTGGAGATATCCACGGAGATCTTCGAGAGATGGTCGGCGTCCTGGAACGCGGAGCGTCGCAATTCACCTCCATGGCCGCGCAGGAAGTCAGAACCCCCGGATTCGAACAAGCAGTGCGGACTCGAACGTCCCGCGAGATCGCGCGGTATCTCGCCGCACAGGCGAGTGCCGGTCAAACATACGGACCGCGCCCAGACGACCGCGTTGGCGGAGAAAGCGACGTCAAAGTGCATAAGCAGCAGATGAAACTCACCGAAGGTGGTGCCATTCACGTCTCTCCGCCTATGGACCAGTTGCTCGCCGAGGAGCTCTCTAAGCTGAGCGGCGACCCGCTCAAGATAATCACTTCGCTCAATAAGCAGGAGATCATCGCGCTCAATCCGAGTCTCTTCAACAAACCGCCCTTCGAGGGCAAAGGAGCAAAACAGCTAAAAGCCGAGATCGAGAGAGCCTACGCCGCTGACAGACAAGGTCCCGTCGGTAAGCTCGTGGAAAGGCTGACATCCAAGCTGTACGACAAAAAGAGCGTGATTCTGAACGGTGGCGCGGAAGGCACCGGTCCAAGAGTCATCGACAATACTGTTCTCAGTGGCTTGCGCGGCACAAAAACAGACTCACTGCTTGACCGCAAACCACCACCGAAACCAGAGAAAGCCGCGCCACCGCCGGCGGAGGTTTTCGGCAAATCGCTTCCCCAAGCATCAGTTGATCTTAAGGCGACGCTCAAGGGCATCGCTGAACCCACATCGCTCGGCAATACCACAGACGCCACCGTAGCAGAGTGGATGAATGAGATGGCGAACGACCCCAAAATGACAGAGAAATGGGGACCTAAAGAGCTCGATGCCTTCAAGAAAATCGCAGAGAAATATGCTGCGGGCGACGCCGCGGCGGTCCAACAAGTTCATGATTATTTGAAGCTGCCGGAAACCTCCCCCCAAGGGGATGGCGCAACTACCGACAGAATAACGGAACTCGCCGAATCGCCTGCAGTAGAAATTCCGCGAGTACCCTCGCCGATCGGTCCTGAGCGAATGAATAACTTCAGAGATTTGCTCGCCGGTCTCAACAATCTGACTCACGAGCAGTTTATCAATGAAGCGACTAAAAAAGCGCAAAGTGCTCTGTCGCCGGATGTTTCCAGACCGAGCAGGCTCGCGTTTATGCAGGCTGATATCGCGACCGCAGAGGTCGATTCATTGAAGCCAGGCGAGTCAGAACTGGTTCTAAGGAAAGGTAATGACGCTCACAAAATCGTTTCCTTCGATGCTGCAACTTCCGAGTTCGTCACCACAGACGGTGCCAGGTTTTCAGCGAAGGAGGTCAAGCTAGAGGTTCGCTTGGGCAAAGGTACATCCAATACCCAAGCGGCAAGGGAATCGCTGACTCGCGCTCACGAGCTGGCAGATTTAATGAGTGGAAAAGCCAAACAGGGCGCACAAGCCCAGGCCGAACGCAATGCAATTCGCTCTGCGTTCGAGGGCACTAGAGTCACATCCAGCGGAGACATGGCTGGAAATCACGTCGCGGATAAGGTTCTCACACTGGGAGAATTCGAGTTCCAGAGCCGAAGACAAAAGGTGGAGCTCACCACGGCCGGTGTCAAATTCGGTGGCAAGGAAACGCGTCCCTACGAGCAACTCGTCAAGGAAACTTTGCAAGACAAACGAACAGAACTCGACCGTCTGGAGAAAGAACGCGAGCGCGCCAGAGCAAGTGACGTGGCCGAGCTGCAAGAGCGCATAAATGTCTTGAAAGAGCAAACCGCAGACCTGGAACAACTGGCCAAAGACGTACATAAGCCCGAAAGCGTTGCGAAATTGATGGAAGCAATTCGCCAGAAAGCGACTCCGGAAGAAATCGCTAAGCTAAGGCAAGAACAAGGGAAACCTGGAGGGCGCCTCAAGGGCGCAATCGTCAGAGGAGGCTCATACGCGCTGGTCGCGGTATTCGTAGCCGGCATGTTGGCGAACGGCAGCTCGGCTGATGCACCCACGCCGCAATATGCCCCCACGTCTGTCAGGTAAGTCGTGGTGGCAGACAAAGCTCAAACCACTATCCCGAATGACAATCAAGGTGACGAAGTCAAGCCGCCTGCCAATGATAATCGCGCCCGTTTTGTCGACGAATTTTTAAGCAGTCGACCGGGAACTGTCAGCGACAAAGCTGCAGCCGGAGCTGATTCCGGTGCAGTCATCCAGCCGGCTGTGGATGCGGAAACTGTAAACCGAAACCTCTCTGCTTTAGATCAAACGCTGCGAGCCAACGGTGTGGAATCAGCGCAGTTACGCGCCGTCAGAGAGCGTTTTGCACAAAAGCAAGTTGACGGCTCCTTACCGACTGATTTAGCGCCTATCAACGACATTGTTAAAGCGCTTGCGCAAAAGGGCGCTGATGGAGCGCTTCCGACCCAGACTCGAGACGTGATGCTGAGACTGATTTCAGCGAACCTCGATGAAAAAGTCGATCTTATTACTCCACAGAATTTCAAACAGAAAACAGACCGACCAATCTTCAACCGGGAAAATCTCCAGTACGGCGAGGCAGACATAAACTGCCGCGCTTGCACTGCCTCTTACATCGTTAATGAGTCTCTGTCAGAACGAGCACTCATGCGCGAATTCGATAAGCTCTTAGAAAAGGTCGAACTCGGCAAAGGAGCCGCCTCGCGGTTAAATGTGCCTCTCGAAAATGGTCTACCAAGAATGACCGCGACCCTCTTTCAAAAGCTACATGGAGATGCCTTTGAAGGCATTGCGGGAGAAAAGTACTCGCAAAAGGAAGTGCGAGACTTTCATTCGCAGTACAAAACAGTTCAAAAATACATTGAAAACGGTCTGCAGCAATCGGGTTTCAAAGGATCTAATCTTCCCGGCGGCGATTTAAAGCCAGGGAAGTGGCCGCCAAAAGAGCCAGGCTTCTATGTGCTTGAACACGGCTCCAGCAATACCTCTGGACAGGTGAGCGGTCACGTCACAGCCGCGTTCGTCGATAAGGATTTACAGATTCATCGTATCGATGCACAGAATCCTAATCACAGAACCCGAGAGTGGCCAATTACGCAGATGTACAAACTGGAGCTTGGCGAGGAATCGTCAGAGCGCATCGGCAATAAAATAGATGGCAGCAAGACATATGAAGTCACGAACTCTGATAGCACCATCCGCGACATCACGATAAGCGACGGAAAAGCGATCGGCTTTACCGACGTAGACGGCAGAGAGTTTAATCGAACAGTCGAAGGAAAGTGGCAGTCAGTGGGCGGCAAGGTTGCGGAGGCGCCATTCAAGGACGTGGAGTACCTCGGCAGAACGGGAGGATTCAAGTTCACTTACGAAAATTATTCGGTGACAGAGCTTCCGGACGGTACTGCGAAACTCGACGTACAAAATCGAGCGATCGTAAGAGACGGCAAGCCTATTATTGCCAATGGTCAGGAGGTAAAGCTCGCTGATGTCATCGATTCCATAAAACGAACCGCCCAGGGTCGTATCTTGATCGAGTTCAAAGACAAGTCTGTAAGCATGGTCGACCCTCCAGACGCAAAACAACCGCCCGGAGAAGTTAGTAAAGTCGGTGTGACAGAGAAAACATTGTTTTTCCTCGACGGAACATCAGGCACCACAAATGGTGGCAGTCTTGATTCGCTGATCGTAAGTAAAATAAACGCGGAAGTCGAAAGAGGCTCGACGCTGGAAGCAGCTGTTTCGAAACTCACTTCGCCTGGAGTAGATGACGCAGTCGCGGAAAGACGCAGTCGCATAGCGAAAGAGGCTCAGCAAGCCAAACTTCCGTCCGATCCGACGTCGTTGGCGGCGTACGACCGGGTTCTCAGCGAGCTCAACCTGACGGAAGGCGACATCAAGAAAGCCGGAGAAATTGTCGAACGATCGCGAAAGCATCTAGAGGCGGGTGTTCTGGTCGACAAAAAACCAGTGGATGCAAGACAAGCACTGGACCTGGCAATTTTAGAGAACATGCCCGATCCGCTAAAAGGCGACGGGAAAAATATGCGGCTCGCTAGTGCCCAGAAAAAACTTAGAGAGTTTGGTGAGTTTCGCAGCGATTTGAACCTGCTTCGAGTTCCCGAACCGACGCTCCGTAACTTCTTACAGTCGCAAGAACTAATCGACCGCTATTCAGGTCAACTGATAAGCGCTTTCGACCAGAATCGACCGACCTCAAAAAGCTCCGCGCGCAGCAGAGATTCACGTATCGCGTACAATTTTGTAAGTAATCCGGAGCAACTCAAAGCAGCCGAAGAACTGTTGCCTAAGCTAAAACAGACTGGCGGAGATCGAATCGGCCTTGCGGACGCTTTTGCCATGGTTAATGTGCCAGGATTATCCGAAAACCCTGAACTCGCAGTAGACTTGCACATTCGCTCCGGATATATTCGAAATCAACTGTCGAATTACCGCGGATCGAACGGGCGACAGAGCTGGTCGGCGCAAGACTACCTTAAACTGGCGAAAATTCTTAAAGACGATGGAAAATCCGCAACTGCCAATATAACCGAGATAGAAAAGGCTGAACGAAAGTTAGTTGAGGACGAACGCCAGGCCAAGGCGGAGGCGGAAAAAACAGGACAGGCAGTGGAGGTGAAAGACGCCACTGCGAAATCCGACTCCAGCCAGGCAACTCCAACCAGGCAGAGCGCACCGTCGGAGCCACCATTAGAAGCCTCCCGCATCATGATGTTCAAATCGAAAATTGCAGGACTGGAAGATATGCCTGCTGGTGAGCGTCTGGCAAAATGCTTGTCAGCTGCGCAAGAGACTCTATTCAACGATGTGGCTCGCAATAACAGATTGATATTTAAGGCCACCAAGCTTCAAGCCTCGGAGACGGACGCGTTGAAACCGGGAGAGTCGCAATTAACGTTTTCTAAAAACGGGAAGCCACTGAATGTAGTATCACTAGACTCAACAGGACTACCAGCATACATCACCGCTGATGGTACCAAAATCCCGGTTTCCGAATGTACCGTGGAAATCAAAGTCGGCAACGGTTCGAGCGCTCAACAAGTGGCATCAGAAGCGCTTGTTCGGGTAAATGCATTCAGAGAAGCGCTTAACGGAAACAAGCCGGAGGAAGCTGCCCGTCAAGCAACCGCTGAATCTGCCCGCAGACTCTTTCAGGAAACTCGCGGACCAACGGTCGAAGGCTCAGGAACGCGAGTCGCAGAGCGCGTCATCCCGATTGGAGCTCACGAGTTCAAAAGCTCGAGAATAGAGGTATCCCTCTCTGAGAGTGGTGTCAAATTTGGTGGCGACAAATTGCTGCCGTACGATCAACTCGTTAGAGATACTCTTCAAGACAAGGTAAACCATCGAGACCGATTGGTGGCAGACGAGAATACGGCAAAGAAGGCGGAGGTCGCGGAACAGATCAAGATTCTCAACGAACAAATTGTCGACCTTCAGCATCTCCGAGACAATTTGCACCGTCCGGGTACGACGACGAGGTTGATGGAAACCATCGGCAAACACGCCACACCTGCCGAAATAGAAAAGTTGAGGGTTGAAATTGCAGCTGGTCGAGGTGGTGCGTTGAAGGGGACAGTTGCCAGAGCAGGAGCCTATGCGATTGTGGCAGGTTTTGTCACCAATATGCTCGCCAATGGTCAGACAGGCAGCAATGACACCATAAAATACGCGACGACCAGCAGCCGCTGAGAGCCATGGACAAAGCTGTCGAAAATCGGTTCGGTTTGCATATAACCAATCACGACTATACCAGGAATCTCAGACCCGACCACTCTTGGTCAATGTAAACCGGCGCACTGTTTCAAGACCCGAACTAATCTTCATCGACGCTGCAAGCGGTTTCCAAGAGAAACTTTAAGCCCAGAAAGCCATAAACAGTAGTCATCTGGGACTTCTCTGCCTGAAAACTTATTAGATAGGGAATATAGAACTTGGGCGCCACCCACCTGCGAGGCGACTGTGGTTGAAACTGGGAAGCTGACGGACGACTCCGCGGCTAACAAGAAAAATCAAACCGCCCAGACCGAGACTGAGACCCGGTCCGACGTCGCTGCGAAAACAGCCGACGTTGCCGCGCCGCCGGAGACACAGACATCGGCAATCGAGCAAATCGCTGTAGACAACCAGACAGGAACTTTGCCGGGAAGCAAGCCTTCCGACCGCTCCCAGGTCGACGGCAACGGTCAACTGGAGATCACACCACTCGATGTCGCAGCTAGTGACCGATCCGGTGGTGATCCGAAAGACTCGAAAACGGCAATTTCAGGGGATGCGCAGTCCGCCGAAACAAAACCGGGCGATGCCAAACCGGAAGAGCCGAAGGTGCGGACGCGCGCGGAGGAGCTGGCGCAGACCGTCCCGTACGCGAGCTTCCAGGACGGTCGCACCGATGCTATCGATCTGACTGTTCAACGAGCATCACTTCTCCCCAAAGGAGACAAGGCTCGCGAGATGATTCTTCGCGACCTCGCCGACTCGTTCGAGAACGGCAAAACCTACGGCGAGCGCGTTCGCGCGGCTAAGGCATTACTCGAATTGACGCGCGAAAAAGACGGATCCATTCCGGCATCTGTTGTCGACCGCGATGTGGTGATACCGGAAAAGGGTCACTGGACACAGAGCTTTCGAAATTCACCTTCGAAATACGTCGTCGACTCAGCCGCCAGGCATGAGATGAAACCGCTAGCCAGCGCGGAGGTTCTCAAGTTTCTCAACAACAGCGCAGATACGATTGAGCAACAGACTAAAGCGCTCAAAGATGCGCCTGCAGATAGCCATGACAAGCACAATCTGCAACAAAAGCTGCTCTCGATTTTCCAGACATACGGACAGGATTCGCCGGAGAAAGTGGCTGCCGCCAAAGGATTGCTGGAACTCAATCGCCGACCGGACGGCTCGTATCCGGCCGACTTGGGAACCAGAGACATTGAGCATGGGCGCCAGACGCGAAAAGAGCGTGGTCGCGAAGTCCTCGTCAAAGCAGCCTGGACCGAGCACATAACGACGAAATTGACCGATGTGCAAGACTATCTGGCAAAACGCAGCGAAGGTTTGCTTGCCGACACCGCCAGGGTGGTCGAGGCTAGAAGCGCCGTCAAACCAGAAGCGACCGCGACAAATCAACCCGAGATGCCGCCGACGAAGGCGGAAGCAGCCCCCGACACCGCAGGGTTGAACAAACGCGCAGTCAGCGTGTTCTTCGATTCAACAAATTCGGCGGACAAAACGGCAGCGGCCATTGCGCTCCTTGAACTCGGGAAAGGTTCTGACGGGACGATTTCCGACCAGCTCGGCTCGCGAACGGTTCACATCCCTGCCAAGACTCAAACAGTTTCACATGGCAGGGGCGGCACCAGCACCAAGGTCCTGGAGCCCGCGCGCGACCGAATCGACTCGGTTTCGAAAACAGATGCTGCCAGCTATCTTCAATCCCAGTTGGGCGAATCAACGTATCCTCGCACGCGCATGATGGCAGCTGACGCTCTGAAAGGCGCTGGAATCATCGACGAGAAGCGACACGCCGAAATCGTCAAAGCTGTTTTATCCGATGACCGCACACCCGAAGCCCTCAAAACACAGCTTCGCAACTTGAATTCTCTGGATGTGCGGCAAGAAGCTTTAAAACGTGAATCCGATGGCAGAATCATTCAAGAGCAGCCCTCTGCCTCAGTTCCATTGGATACGACGCCTGGCGGCACGCGCGACAAAATGCAAGTTTTGATGGAGAAGCTCGTTACCATCCCCGCTCTGAAAGACTCGACGACGCCAGAGCAGATTGAAGCAATGAATAAGGAGCTCAGCGAAGGCAGATTTGGAGCTGCATCTCGCGACATTTACAATAAATCCGCCACCTACATGAGTGACATGGCGACCGGTCTGGCTGTCAATATCGTAGCCCGCAACGGCAAACTCCCGGAAGGATTGCCGATGGAAGTTCCCAAAGACAACAGTGGCAGAGCCATTGGCGACGACCTCCTCAGAGCCCAATTGATTACCGGACGAATAAAAATGGAGGTTCCACCGGTCAAGCCCGGCGAGATACCTGACGTCGACGGTCTCACCGATACTGCCTTGTGGAACGTCAAAGCGGCAAAAGAATTCGACAATATGAACTTGCGCTGGGAGGTCGCCGTATTCGACGACCGGCTCCAGGCTTTCAACAAAGACGGCAAGCTCGACGCCTGGAAGTCCACCGACAACATGAGCATTGACGATATGCGCAAGTTGCAGACCTCCAGGGGCGAATGGTTACAGCTTGGAATGCAAGTACGCAACTACGCTCACGCGATTCACTATTTCAACAAAGCGACCCAGGATGCGTCAAACATCCCGCGCCTTTCAATTTCCCAAGCAGAATTCGGCGTTTTCTCAGATGAAGCTCTAAGCGACAAAAACTTTCCGGGCAAAGTCACTCGCGAAAACGGCAAGATTACGAACGTCGAGATCGACCTGCCGACGACACTAGACCGCAGCGATCCGGCGAATCTGGAAAAGGTCGCGAAGATGCGCGCCTGGTTGGAAAAGTACGGTCCCAAAGTAGACCAGGTCACTGAAGAGATTACCAAAGCCACACTGGAATCCGGAAGAGTCGCGATGTGGGGCGACATTGAGCACGAGGGCATCGACAAAGCGACAGGCAAACCTTACAATTTCACGTCCCTGCGAATCAGCGCAGACACGGTGAAGATTAAACTACCGGACGGCACTGAAGAAGAGCGTATCCGAGTAGTAAGCTCGAAACAAAATCGATACGCCGGCGGTTTATCACTGTATAAAACCGTTGGCGATATTCAGGATGTTGGACCTCCGGAAACATCCGGTGAGGTAAAGGTCAACGGCAAGGTCCTGTCACTGGACGCCGGCGAAAATGGTGTCGCGGTTGGTGCTAAGGGCGATATCGCGGTCACGGGTGATGGCGTCAGCCCTCAGCACGCCAGGATGCGCGTCGCCGCTGACGGTCGCATATTCATCAAAGACAACGATTCAGCTACGGGAACTTACGTCGGCGGTCAGAGAATCGACAGCTCAAAGTGGGTTGAAGTATTTCCCGATCAGAAGGTCACGCTCGGAAAGCCGCCGGCAGCCCTGGACATAGAGCGAAAAGAAAACGGCGAAGTCACATTCAACGGTCAAACCTTGAAGGTCGGAGAGCCGGCAAAAATTGGCACGAGCTGCGCGATCAATGTCACCGGAGATGGTGTCAGCAGTGAGCACGCGCTCGTGAAAGTGGATGCCGACGGCAAGGTCTTCATCAAAGACAATAATTCCGAGAAAGGAACATACGTCAATGGCAAGAAAGTCGGTGCCAACGACTGGACTCAAGTGAATGATAGTGACAAAGTAACATTCGGTCCCCCGGCAGCCGATCTGGATATCAAAGCCGATGTACGCCTCTACAAGAAAGGTGACATGGTTACGGTTTTGGTCGACGGTCAGATGCAGTTGATGCCGGCTGAAAATATAAAAGCCTGGACGACAGAGGCCGCCACATGGCACTGGACTGGAAAGGGCGCAATGGCCGCGATGGATCTGGGCATGCTGGTGTCCGGAGGGATTGCACTCAAAGGAGTTCAAGTAGCGGCCGTTCAAGGAGCGAAAGAGGCTGGTGCCCTCACAGCCAAAGCTGTTTTAGCGCGTATGGTCACCACGCCCGGATTCGCTAGAGGAGCATGGCATCTTGGTCTTGGCGCCACAGGCCTACTTCATCAATCAATTGAAAACACCGGTCCTTACGGCAAAAAGTTCATGGAATTTCGCGGCTACGCGATGATGGGCGAGATTTTCTACGGCAGTTTCATTAAGGACGGCGCCGCAGTAGCTCGCAAAGCCTTCGGAATGACCGCAGCGCCGGCAGAGACGGGAAGCGCGCTCTCGAGCTATTTGAAAGCATCGCCCTGGGCGAATCGCGCGATGAATGTCACCGACGGAATGTTCCTCGCGATGAACGGCTATTTCCTTCCTGAGATTGCCGCCCACCAGATGCCCGCTATCATGACCTCTATCAGGAAGCATGATGCTGCGCGACTTCTGGAAGCCGGCATGTTGCTGCGCGACGAAAAGTATGAGAGAGCCGACGCATCCGCACCGCGGGTGACACTAGAGGATCAAGTCCGCAAATTCGCCGACGACCGGACAAGGGATTTGATAACGCAAGCCAAGGCAGAAGCTGAAGAAAAGGCTGCCATGCCGGACGACCAGAAAAAGGCGAAGCAAGACTACGTCGAGACGTTGACGAACCAGTTTCTCAACCCGAAAAATGACAGCGAGAAAACCGCCGCCGCTTTTGGTCTACTTGCATTTCAAGCTCGCAGCGCCAATAACGGAAGACTCCCCGAGATTCTCGGTACGAGATGGCGCTCGACAGGTGATCTGCCGGACAATGTTACTGCAACGCAAGTAAAGGCTTACTTGAACAGTAAAATTCCGGCGTCCATAAACCTACACGATAAAGAACTCCAGGCTCGTGTCGAAGCAAACTACGGAGACGTCGCTCTGGTGGCGGAAAAGCCAGCCGACCACCCGGATCGCAAAGCGCTCAACGAGAAGATGATACGCGAGTTTGTCGGCTCTTCTGACGAAAACACCAAAGTCGCTGCGGCAATGGGTTTGATGCTGCTCAATGAAAACGGGGGCAAACTGCCGGAGTCGATGGGCTCAGCCAGAGGCGCTGACGGTGGGCTCGTGGAGGTGAAAGCCGCCGATGTCCGCAATCTTCTGACAAAACATCAATCGAACACCCTGACCGACAGGTTCGATGATTATGCTTCCTCGATGAAGGGAAGTCCGAAGGTAGAAGCGGTCCTTAAAACAACGCGTGAATTTCTGGCGGAGAGCGAGCTACCACCTGCGGTGCTCGAAGCAGAACAAATTCGCTTGATGAAGCTGTTCCAGACATCGACGGATCGTGAAGAGAAGGCGGCTGTGGCGCTATCGCTCCTATTCCTGAGCACTGACAAGACTACCGGAGCGATTCCCTCGACGCTGGCGACACAGCACTTCCGTGTCGAGAGAGAGTACAAGTCGGCTCCCTATGCGGTATCTCCGGGCGCTTACTCTCCGGTGATGCCACCGACGGTCACCGTCAACAAAATACCGGTGTCTCTGACCGCTCAGGAGAAGTCTACTTATGCCACCACAGGCAGTATTAGCGATTTCAGGGGCGGAAAGCCATCCAAAGTCGAGATAGAGGCCCGCAAACTGCAAACAGCAGACGTTATGCAGTTTCTAAAGGCAAACATGCCTGGCTTCACCCCCAACACACGAATGGCCGTGAGCGATGTACTGTACAGAGCCAATGAGGCACCGATGGCGGGCGGCTCTGCTCTGACAGATCAAGGCGGCGTGCTTCTCTCGATCGTCGAAGACAAAAATGCTCAAACGGAAGCCCGCATTCAGGCATTAATCAATCCGCACGGAGTTGGTCTGGCGGATGTAATGGAAATCCACAGATTCGAGACCGAGCCGGGCATCCGAAGATTGCCCGATCGAGAAGCTAGTGCAACTGAGGCAGACCTTTACGGTCGCGACTCCAAAGCGATGGAAAAGGCATTGCTCGATATCGTCGCGGACCAGAGTTCCGACAAAGATTTGAAAGCGATTGCATCTGCTACGTTGATGGCCAACAGCGAAACGGACCCGACTAGACGCCGCGAGATGCTCGCTCGAATTTCTCAAGAATACGATTCGCTGAAAACCACTCCGGGAGCCTACTACAACCAGACATTCAAAGCAGAAAGCGACGTCCTCAACTCCATGTGGAAGGATGACGAATTCAAGCCCGAAGGTGATGAGGGTCGCAGCAGGCTTTACCGGTCGGCTATCGTTCTTTCACAAAGCGGCAACTGGAAAGAGTTTGGAATCTCAGACGAAAAGATGGCGCGCGCACTGGAAGCTACCTTCATTCCCCAGCAACCAATCGTCGCCCAGCACACGCTCGACCCGCTTCTACGACACTACAACGACCTCGACGATTACAGCAAACAAATCAATCGAGAAAATTTCAAATCTCTGATTGGCTCGTCTCAAGGCGGCGTCAACACACCCGGATACCTGCTCCGCCAAGACGTTATCAATCGGGTCGGCGAAATCTCAAAAGTGCTTGGACCCGATTTTACAACCATGGCGCGCGAGCAATTTGTCGCTATGCTCACTCCTGGTACCGACCAGTTTCGCAGCACGGATGAAAACGTTCGCGCTGCCGCTGTACGTGGTTTAGGTCAAATAGGCTCTAACGACCTGGCCACACAAGAACTTCTCAAGCGTGTATTGGGCGATGGAAAGACATCCGGTGATTCATCTGCGATGGTTCGTTCGGCAGCCTTAGATGGGCTTGCAGCACTCCATCCGGCAGACATGAATGTCCTGGCCGCCAATCTTCTCAAGTCGGAAACAGACCCGGAGATTCTGCGAAAGCTAGGCAACATCGAGAAGAGCACCCGCCGCCTTGATCCCGATTCCGCCGAATATCGAGAACAATTCCGTCAGGCATACAACCGACTGATGGAAGCGAGCGCGAACAAATATTCGCTTGCCGAAGTTCCAAACTTCATCGCGAAAAACTATCCCATGCTCGACTGGCAAAATCTCAACAATACCGTTTTCAACCGCATGAAGGAAAACGAAGGTAGTTGGAAGTGGGCAAGCACAAAATACGAAGATATCGTCGAGCCTTACTACAACACGGCGCGTGCCGAGATGCTCCAGCAGCTAGACAGCATCGTATCGAAAGCTGCCACTCCCGGTGGTGACATGGAGCGTAGAACGCTAGCCTGGATAGTCATGTCCAACGGCAAGTTCATGGACGAGGCTACGAAACAACAAGCTCTCGAAAAAGCATCTTTCGGTCTGTACAATGCCGCCAAAGTCGGCGACGCGAAAACAAAAGAGAGCGTCGCGCCACTTCTGTTGATGGCGGTTGCCACTCAAGACCGAATGCCGCCGGAAATTCGACACAAAATCGTTAACGGCATAACCTGGTTGGACCCGGGCGCCCCCGGCAGTCCCGTAGCGGCGAAAGATGCGGGAGTAGCCATACTTGCCGGTTTGAAGCGTCAATTCGAGCGCACGCCACGCGACGGCAACGACCCTGGCTATAAGGCTAGCCACGAACTGCAGATGCAGATGCTGAACATATACTCTCGCTATGCCGGACAGGAATCGATTCCAATTCTCGAGGCGATGGTGGCATCGCAAAACAAATTCGCCCTCAGCCGCGACACCAGCGACCGCGTCACCGCCGTCAAATACCCGGATGAAAGCTCGCGTTCCGTCGATTACGATGGAAAAAACGAAGTCTGGAAAGTAACAACCGCCACCAGAGATGGTGCTGGGCAAACCCTGGTGCGCAAGGGTTCCTCAGACGAATGGTACTTAGAATCCGATTACTCGAAGAAAACTTTCTGGCGGGGTAATGCCGAATTCGATCAGATTTCCGGCGCGTTCAAGACTACGGACTCCTTTGGAAAAACTACCATCTATGGTGCCGACGGCTCGATCGTAGAAAAAACCGGAACTCAGGTTACGAAGGTTATCCATCCGGACAAATCCAGCCGCGAGCTCAATGCCAATCGAGAAACCTTTGTCGACGCATCCGGCGCCAAACAGATCTGGGTCCGGGACGGCATCACCAACAACTGGTACAGAGACACTGATAAGAGAAAACAAACGCCCCGGGTCGGCACGCTCGGATTTGACGAGGACGGCAACTACGTCAGCCAGCAACAAGGGCAGCCAAAATCCGTAATCCGCCCGGACGGCAGCCGCGTGACCTATGACGGCAGCGGCTTGCCGCTCATGTCAACGCCGAGCGCAGCAGACAACAGCGCTCACCCGATGCCTATGGTGCGAGAGCGTGCTCAGGAGTTGCTCAACCAGCTGCGTGACGGTACCGACATATTGCGCCGGAACACCAGACTCGATACCACATCATCGGCCCAGCAACTGGCGGACAATCTCAAACTGGTTTTGGAGAAAGGAAACGCCAATAGTGAAGAAGTCGCCAAAGCGATTTTCACGGCGGCGCTTTCAAAACCGATTGACAGCGCGAGCGACCCGCGCCGAGACGTGCTTCGCGTTCTTCTCGAAGACAAGCATGAAAAGGTGCGTTTAGCAGCCGCACGCGTCCTCTTCGACACCGGAGTCGCCACCACTGGTGGAGCGGAGGTGACGGAAAGGAATAGGGTGGTTTCAACACAAGACAAAGAGCGCGCCGCCCTGGTACTGGCCGATTTGTACAAGAACGGCAGCAGAGCCGGTTATAGAGATGAGGCAGGACGATTAATACGATCCGTTCTCGATTCCCAGCAAACAGGTCAGCCGAGAAGTGGGTCGGCACAAATTCTCGACGCCGCAATGGAAAGAACTCCTGATGCGCGACGCCCGGACATAGAGAACCCGAATCAACCGCACAGCATCGACCAACAAGAAAAATACGAACAGGCGACCGGCGCGATGATTCGCGATACGCAAATTTCGCTGGACCAGCTGTCTGATTCAGAATGGTGGAAGAAGCACGGATTTGGTTTGCTCGAGGCCAACTCGTTCAAGAATGCGATGTATGAAACGGCGGACAACGTCTCTTTCAACATGTGGGAAAAGCTGGTGTACGTCTTCGACGGCGACCCGGCGCAGAAGAAGTTTCAAGCCGCGCTCGACAATCTCAACAACCAACGCGGAGAGCAGCTTGGGAAACTGAAAGAGAGAGCACTGTCCAACGATAACGGTGAAGAAGCTACCACCGCAAGGAAAGCTCTTGCCCTGATCGTCTTGAGCAACGGCTATCCTCTTTCACCAGAAATTCGCTCGAACACAGTCAAAGAAGCAGCGATAACTCTCAGCACAATTTACAGGAAGGGCGGACCGGCAGCTGATTATGCAGAGCAAATTATAACGGCGGCTTTAGTTGCGAACCCTGGCATAAAGTTGGATGTGCGTGCCGAATTCGTTTCGGCAGTTCGCTCTAGATTGGCGCAGGACGCCAGCGTTCAGGGTAACTCGTCGAATGTGAAAGCGGCAACATTGCTGGCAGCAGCGCTGGAAGCAGAACATTACAATATGCCGCAGAAAGGTCAACCAGGTTACGAGGACAGCATCTACTTCCAGAGCAACATCCTGATGCATCTGGACCGCCTCGGTGAGAACATCGCGATGCCGGTCATTGAAGCAATGGCGAACGGTCATCCGGATGCCGACCTTAGACGGCGCTCCGCGTCTCTGTTAAACGAGATGCGAGATGGAACCGACTCGATTCTCGGGCGCACCATACCCGATACCACAACGTCGAATGCGGACAAGGCAAAAGCACTGACCGCACTCCTCCAGAGAAAGGATTCACCGGCGAGAGAACAGGACACGATTCGTGAGCTATTCAGGCTAGCGCATCCCCGTACTCTACTCCGAGACGATCCCAATACAGCAACGGATCCCCGGTTAGAGCCTCTTCGCAATGCGCTTAAACACGACAACGAGCGCATCCGCCTTGCCGCAGCCTCCGCGTTGTGGTCGTCCGGTGATCCCCGCGCAGTCGTCGCATTATCGGATTTGCAGGATTCTAAACGGCCAGGTGTGAGAGAAGAGGCCGAAAGACTTTTTGGCGCCAGCCTCATTCGAGAACAAGTGAAACTCTCCAGCGATTCTGAACGGTATCTGCGAGGCGCGTTAGAAGAAAACAGTGGACGGACTCGCGTGACCGCAGCGAAACTTCTGCTCGATCAGTATCCGCAGGACGCTGAAGCGACCGCGGCGATCGCAAAGGCTTATGGTTCCAGCCACTGGGCGGTGAAAACCGGCGCGACAGAACTAATTCAACGGTCGCTTCAAACGCCAATCACAGATGCCGCCGACCCGAGGAGAATCGCGCTCGACCAGCAACTCAAGAGCGATAGTCCGGGCGCAAGGTTAGCAGCAGCCTGGATGCTCTCCACTAGTTCGGTTTCCGGCGATTATGAAAAAGCGACTCAAATGATCGGCAAACTAGCCTTCATATCCGGTACCAGATCAGATGCGCAATCATTGTTGAAAGATTTCATAGCGCATGGAAGTGACAAGCAGCAGGAAGCAGCGTTAGCCAGTTGGAACGCCGCATGGAGAGAAGCTGGAACTCCCGATGCAGAGAAACCGCCTGCACCGACGGAAATCGATCAGGCGCGCAAATTCTTCCAACAGGCCAATGCCTCCGAGCGGTCTGCGATTTTCTCTCTGCCCGAAGCGGAGAAAAAAGCTCTCGTCATGCAGCTGACCGGCATATCAGAAGCAGACCTGGAAGCTCAACTCGAGCCGGCACCGATAGCCGAAGTTACTCCCCGCGCTCGCAATCCTTTCGACCCGTTTAAAGCATTCGATAGAAGAAGCGATTTGATGTTTCCTCTGCCGGGAACTCCCGGCGCGGACAATCAACTTTTCGGACTGAGTTCACGCTTTCAGCCGCCCGCTAACACAGCCTGGAATCAAGCAATTCCTGGGAATGGAGATTTGTCGATTGCCGGTCTCGAGGGAGGAAAAGCCCACCCGTATTTCGCAGGAGGGCAAAAGGCTTTCCGGACTGGAAACGCAAGAGACACGATCTATCAAAGCCGTCTATCAGTAGCGAACTTTCTCCAGGAGAATTCGAGAACAGAAGCAAAAATCAACGTAACTCCGAATGGCAAACTAGAGCTTAGGCTCGAAGATGGACAATCTAAGCCGGCGCATCGAATTCCCTTTTTAGAGAACCCGGAAGGTGACGAACAGATCAGATTTGGAAAAACAGAGACTGCGCCCGAATTTTCAGACTTCCTCGACTACCTCCACAAGCAAAGACCTGATGTGCTGTCGAAGCCAACCATCAAATCTTCAGAACTCTCGATAATGTTCTTGCAATATTTGCGCCAGCGAGAAGCCGGTCTGCAGACAGGATTCGTGATGACGCCGACGCTGTATGACAACAACGTCGCGATGTTGACCAGCGACCCAAGAGCCGTTCCGTGGTACTCCAACGGACTGCAACGCAGTGGTTTCAATGAGAGACAGTGGCGAGATTTTTCTCGTCACCGCGAGCAAATGCGAAATGGCAACCTCGATGCGCAGCTAGCAAAAGCGTTGTCTTCTGAAGCTCCAAACGGCAGCGGTCCTCACTGGAGGCCCGTACAGAAAGCAGAGGTAACTCGTCCGGAGATGTTGGCGAAACCAGCAGTCGAAAGACTGGAAGTGAATCGCTTTGACTACTCGAATATCTTGCCGCGAGATCTATTCGCCAATCGGCAATCGGCAATTCCGAGGTTCAGAGTATCTACGAAGGAAAGCTCGACGCGCCCGTTTGTAATTCCGGGAACCGACTCCAACGCCGACTCCTATCGCTTCCTCAGCACCGAATCTGGTGGCGTATTCTCCACGGACATAGAAATTCCGACAGCTTCTCTAGTCGCCGACCGATTTAGAACTCAGAATTCTGATAGAATAACTGTCCTTCGCTCGCCATCAGAGGCGCGAACGGTTCAGACTGAACAGACTTACAACCTCAGCCCAGCCGCCCGTGAAATCTTGAAGCGTTATCGACTGATCCAACTCAAAGGTCAGGTCGATACTCTAAATCGAACGGCTGAAGCCGGAAAGTAAAGTATCGAACATCTGAACAAACGGATTACTCGACTGGAATCTTGATATGGTACTGAAACTTTCCGGCTTTCGAATCGGGCACTACGAAGACGAAACAGCCCTGACAGGCTGCACCGTGCTAATCTTCGACAAAATTGCCCTGGCGGCCGCGGACGTCCGCGGCTCAGCACCTGCCACAGCGAACTTTTCCACTCTAGACCCGCTAGTGCGAAGCGCGCGCATCGACGCCATCCTTTTGACCGGTGGCAGCAGTTTCGGTCTGTCGGCGGTGGCCGGAGTGCAAAGATATCTGGAAAGTGAAAACAAAGGTTTAGACGTTGGATTTACACATATTCCCAACGTACCCTGCGCATCGATATTCGACCTCGCAGTTGGTGATACAAAAGCGCGCCCAACAGCAGAGATGGCAGAGATGGCTTGCAAACTGGCGCTGGACGTCTGTGACCGAGACGGATCCATCGGTGCAGGAATGGGAGCGTCGGTAGGAAAACTGTTTGGTATCCGTCAGGCGATGCGAGGTGGATTCGGATTCAGCAGTGCCACCACAATCGGTGGCGCAAAACTATGGGCGTTCGCAGTAGTGAACGCCTTCGGCGATGTGTGGAATTTAGGGCGTTCCCAGATAATCGCAGGAGCCCGAACGGCTCACAATGAGAGCACGTTTGCGGACAGCGGCAAACTTATGCGCGAAGGTGTTCGTCGCGTCGGTTTCGGCAACGCAAGCAAAACCGTCGAGCCGCCCAAGTCCGCACATGAAGAACAAGGTTCGGACGCGTGGCGCTCGGAAAACGCCAACAGGGCAACAGATAATACCACTCTAGTAGTGGTTGTTACGGATGCCGCTCTGGACCCGATCTCGGCGAAGAAGATGGCACAAAGCTGTATGACCGGCTTGACTGACGTTGTCTATCCGGCTTGCACCATATTTGATGGCGACCTTGTTATAGCTGTTTCCATCGGTGACGTTCAGGAAGACCTGACTCACCTCTGTTTACTGGGACAGGACCTGGTCAGCGAAGCCATCATCGGCGGGGTGAAAGCAGCACGATCCGCGCCAGGTTTGCCCGCATACGAAGAAGAACCCTGGTACGCGGACGACCAATCAGAACTTTAACATACAGTTCGGCTTAGCTTTGACGCGGCAGCACGGCAGACGGGAGTGACCACTTCGAGATAAGAAGCTGGAGACGACCGGAAAGAAGAGCAAGAATGGATTCCCGACATCAGCTGCCGAACTCTGTTATAGTGACACTTGTAACCAGCAAAAGCAAGCTGGTGCCGCGAGGCAGCCATCAGAAACGCACGTAAAAAAAATCATATGTCAAAGAATTCCCGCCGGTTTAACATGGCGCTTTTACTGTCTGTTTCGATCGCATCAGGCGTCTCCATTCCTTGTTTTGCCGAGGACAGCAAAACAACTAGCAGTTCATCGAGTGACCTTAATTCCGGTGACTCACTTAGCAACGACAGAGACAAAAGCACACTGTCGCCGGATGAAAGAAAAGACTCGCCGGAAGAAACAAGAAAAGACGGAACACCCCAGCAGACGGGCGACAAAACCACTGCAGCGCCGGGAAAAGATAACCCTTTTGACGGCAACTCATCTGGTGTCACAGATGGTGCCGAGTCGGTGGAGGCAGGTCCTGATGCGCGCGACTCAAGTTCAGTTACGCCTTCAAAAGCTGCCGTCCCGCCGGCTCCGACCGCCGAGCAGCTGAAGAAACGCAACGAGGCCTTCGGTAAGGCTGCGCAATTTATGGCGAAGAAGCAATACGACGACGCTATCAAGACTTTCGATGCAGCCTGGAAAAGCGGTGGAGACAACGGTGAAGCCTTAATTTACATGGGCGCTTGTTATTACTCGAAGCGTCAGTATCCGCAGGCGCTAAAACAATACCAGCTCGCCTCAGTTAAGGGTACCGATTTCAAAACCCGTCACAAAGCAGAAGGCATGGCAGCGAAATTAGCAATGTACATGCGGGGAGTTTGCCCCGACACCTGCTTGAAAGCAAGCACGCCCGGTTGGCAATATCGAGACGTGAACGGACGGCCCAGTAATAAACTTTGGATGCATTTTCGATACAGTACAAGCAACGGTTCCGGCACAGTCGCCTACACTCAGGGACATATAGGAGAGAAGATAGGAACAGTAAACGGCGTGCCGAAATCGATCGGTAAGTGCCCCACATGTGGTGGCACTGGTCGAGTTTCACTTCCTAAGTGAGCATGAGATGCCATCGCTGTTGGTGGCATGTGAGCGAGAAACGGTCATGCAAGTCGAGCAGCCGAAGCCGACGCGAGAGGTTTAGCGCCTGGAGGACAACTGCATACAATCGATATACAACAGGCAACTTGATTTCTGTTTCATACTTCGATCAACATTGAAGTTGAGCTAAATCAAGTGAGATAATTAGTCACGATGACTATAATACAGAGCCACGGCCACCAACTACCGGACGGAAACGACGCGGCGTACACTCCTCGACAGAGCGAAGTCGCGGCAAGAGCAATCTCACCATTTATGGCAGGCGAACCAAAGAAACCAAACCGAACTACGATTCTGTCGTCGGATGAAACATCCTCCGACCAGAAGTCCGATTCGACTTTGCGCCCTGATTCGCTAGACCAATACATAGGACAGTCGCGTTTGAAAAACATGCTGAAGATGTCGATCTCGGCAGCTAAGACGCGACAGGAGCCAATCGATCACGTTTTACTTTACGGTCCGCCAGGTCTGGGCAAGACTACGCTCGCCAGGGTTATTGCAAACGAAATGGGCGCGCGCATACATATGACCTCCGGTCCGAGCCTGGAAAGACCTCGCGATATCGTAGGTCTCGTGCACCAGTTGGAGCAGGGTGACGTTCTGTTCATCGACGAAATTCACAGGCTCAACAAGGTTGCTGAAGAACTTCTGTATCCGGCAATCGAAGATTTCGTAATTGATTTGACCTCGGGCAAGGGTCACGCAACGCGCTCGATGCGCCTGCCGCTCCCGAAGTTCACACTGGTCGGAGCAACTACCAAAGCCGGTAGTATATCAAAAGCGCTGCGCGATCGATTCGGGTTCGCCTGCAGATTAGAGTTCTACGACATGGACGAATTATCCCTGATCGTAAGCCGCACCTCCGGCTTGCTTGGCGTCAAGGCGGACCCGGGAGCGGTCAAAGCCATTGCATCGAGAGCGCGTGGCACGCCACGAATCGCGAACCGACTCGTGCGTCTGGTGCGCGACTTCGTTCAATTTCAGGGCTCGGATGCAATCAACGAAAAGCTGGCGATTCAAGCGCTGGAAACCTATCAAGTCGATGATTTCGGTCTCGATAACACCGATAGGCGCTTCCTGGAGATCCTGATTAATAACTACGCAGGTGGACCGGTAGGAATCGAGACGATTGCAGTCACGCTCGGCGAAGACAACGAGACTCTCGAAGATGTCTACGAGCCGTTTCTCATTCAATCCGGCTTCATCAATCGCACCCCGCGCGGACGGGTCGCGACACTGCGCGCATATCAGCACCTCGGATTAACACCGACAACATCCCAACAACTAAAACTCGACTTCAGTGAGCCTGAGTCCTCAGAGCCGGACAAAGGAGACTGAGGCGGTTTGATCGATTTATCTAGACGAGCAGCCCTGTTGAAACCGGCGATAGCGGCAATCTTCGTATTGCTCGTCGCCTTGTCGGCACCAGTTTCAACGCCGGCAGAGCCGGCGTCATCCAAGCCGCTCCCGGTCAAGTCCGTCACGATCGAGAGCGCAATTGAAACAATCGATTCCGGCAAGAATTCCGTAACTATTCAGGCGCCGGAAAAAATGAGTGATACTGCCGGCGGTTCTACCGTCTTCGGCGGCTCATCCATCGACGAAGAGATGGTTATTGGGAAAGTGTTGTCGGTTTCAAAACCGAAAGTGAATAAAGAGCTGTTCGCCCACACCGGCATGGTCACTGAACATCAACAGGTCCGCGTGCGAGTTCTCGAAGGAGCATTGAAAGGCAAAGAATTCGTCATCCCGCACGAACTGACCGACAACCCGGCGTTCAACGTCGCAGTTTCCGAAGGTCAAGAAGTTGTTCTGGCAATCGCACCAGGAAAAAGCAATGAGCTCGAAGTTAGCATCGCAGATTATCACCGGGCACCGATTATCTACGGTTTGCTCGCAGTCTTTCTGATAGCGTTTCTCGCCTTCGGCGGCAAGAAGGGCGTCAAATCTCTCATAGGCTTAGCCATAACGGTTCTATTGATCGGTGGAATTCTTCTACCTTTAAGCCTGCAGGGCTTCAACCCGCTGCTTTCCTCAATCGGCATCTGTTTTCTAGCAGGAACGACAAGCATTTTACTGATAGGTGGCATTTCAAAGAAATCGCTCTCGGCGATAATTGGCACCGTCGGTGGTGTCATCATTGCAGGTGTCGCCTCGCAAATCGTGATCGAGTTAGCTCCGCTCAACGGTCTATCCAGCGAAGAAGCGCAGATTCTGCGGGGCTCCGTACTCGTGCAGCAAATGCCGTTTTACAGTGGTCTGCTCGCAGCCGGAATGTTGATTGGCGCATTGGGCGTTATCATGGATGTCGGAATTTCAATAGCGTCTTCTGTCACCGAAGTAGCAAAGACCGATTCGACGTTAACAACAAAACAGCTTTTCGACTCCGGAATGAACGTCGGCCGCGATATCATGGGTACAATGACCAACACGCTGATACTCGCATACGCGGGCAGCGCGTTACCGCTCTTGCTGCTGGCAACACAGATGCCATCAATAAAGTTGCTAAATCTGGACCTGTTTGCAACTGAAGTGGCCTCGGCACTCACCGGAAGTCTTGGCTTGACATTCACTATCCCACTAACTGCATTCGCAGCTGCAAAGTTGATGTCGGAAAAACGACAATGAAGCGCATATTGTTTGGTTGGATTCTCTGCCTCACCGCGGTGGGTGGTGTTATGGCAGGCGGTTTGCTTTTTTCCGTGCTGCTTGCCATCGGTTGCATTCTGGGTGGCAAAGAGTTCATCGCCATGGCGCAGGCGAAGGGATATAAACCATCGTCACGCATCGTCATTGGCATGATTATCGCCTTCGTCGTGCTGGCGTCTTTGCCGAAAATTCCAGGTATTCATCTGCCGGAGCCGTTTCCCCTCTCGCACTATCCAATTTTGCTCACTGTCGGAATCTGTATTTCATTTTTCCGCCTCGTCTTGCGAAGTGAAAAACCGCCCGCAACAATCGCCGATATCGCCTCGACAATCCTGGGTTTCATCTATGTCGGTTGGATGCCAAGCCACTTGATTCTCCTGCGCAACCTCGCACCGGAAGGTCAGGCCTACATCTGGAATCCGCTACAGCAGCCCGGTTTGGCATACGTATGGGTAAGTCTTTTCATCATCTGGGCAACGGACGTTTTTGCCTATTACGTAGGCAAGAAGTTCGGCAAGAATCTGCTTATTCCTGAAATCAGTCCGAAGAAAACAGTCGAAGGCGCGCTTGGCGGACTGCTTTCCGCGATATTCTGGGCTACTGTCGTCGTGTACGTAGCCGACCACTATTGTTTTCCCAATGCGCCATTTCAGTTTAAGCTCTGGCAAGCTCCTCTCATGGGACTGTTTGTGTCAGCTGCATCTCAACTTGGCGACTTGTGTGAATCTTTGCTGAAACGTGACGCCGGCATGAAGGACTCGAGCAATTTGATCCCCGGGCACGGCGGATTCTTGGATCGCGGAGACAGCCTTCTCTTTGGTGCCCCAATCTCGTACTACTGGATCAAGATGGTCGTGCTCGGAATTCTGTGAGAACGTTTCCGCGCCGCTAAACGACTAAACGACTAATTGTTTCCAAAACAAAAACTGCCGGAGCCATGAGGCGCCGGCAGAATTTCTACGGAGAGGGTGGGATTCGAACCCACGGTACAGCTTTTGACCGTACAACTTCTTAGCAGGAAGCCGCTTTCGACCACTCAGCCACCTCTCCGGGCAGACATAAAGTATATGATACCAGACTGGCTTTTGCCAAAGGCAAGTTAAGCTACGCCTTTATAAATGTAGGCGCAATTCTCTTGAAAACAAGGTTGTAGAGAGCGTTCAAACCAACAAAATCATTTGCGACGCATAGACTAAACGCTGGAGATCTCGTCCAGAAGCTGAGTTAAGCGATCCTTTGTCGACTTCAAGCGCTTTGTGTTTTCCATGACAAGCTGAACGGACTCGAAATTGCCGCTTTGCATTGCCTCTACTCCCGCCTCTTGCAAAGTTTTCATTGCGCGGTCCAATTCACTGATGATTCCGGACAAGTTGCCGAGCGTGTGGCGCTGAGCATCTTCAACTAGTTTCGCAATATCCGAAGCATCCGCGGACGACAACGAAGCCGCTGGAGCAGCGCTCGGCATCGGCGGGGGCGAGAAAGGCGAGGGTGGAGGCGGTGGAGCAGCAAGTGCCCCCGGAGCGGTTACCGGCTCGGCAGGAGAATGCGGCGGCTCCGGATGCGTAGGTTTAAGCAAAGACTGCAGCGTGGGACGTTTTCCCTGTGCATCGGGAAGAGTGGTTGGCTCCTCCTGCGGCTCGGGCTCGTTTTCCATCCCAAAATCGACTTGCACTGCCGGAGCGCGATTCTCATCGCGAGGCGACGGAGGTGCAGCATCATGCAGAATGCTTTTACGAACCAGCCCAGCTAAACCGCGAGGCGCGGTCGGAGGGGGTTCCGCTGGTGCAGACGGCATCTGTGTATCAACCTGTTCCGGCATCGGTGGAGCGTAGGGCTCCGGAGCCGGGGGAGGTTGAACCGCCAAAGGCGGGTGGTCACCGGTACTGGAAGACGACGTATCATCGGAACCGGAGGTATCGGCAACCGAGTCCGCTCCTACGTCGGCAGCAGCTGCTGTTTCAGATGATTCAGACACGTCGGAGGCAAATTCAGATGTTTCTTCGGCAGAATCTGGATCTGAAGTCGATTCAAAGTCTGACTCCGCCGTCGCTGGAACCTCTTCCTCAGCAGGCGGCTCGACCGCTTCCTCGAACTCGGAGTCGTCATATGCAGCGGCTGATAGCTGTTTAGTCGGTGCAAACGGATCGTGCTGCAGGGTCTCCATTGTTTCCTCTGCAGAGGAAACAAGCTCCTCATCCGACTCCAATCGAGGTGGAGGAGCAAAAGGCGACGGGTGAGGCAATTGAAGCTCGGCCGCAGGTTCAGGCTCAGATTGAGATTGCGATTGCCCCTCAGCTTCAGCTTGAGCCTCAGCCTCGGCTTGAGCTTCTAATGACTTCAACGAAGGCAAGTTTGTCTGAGACTTGCGTGTAACATCGCTAAGAGCAGGCTTTATCTCCGCGGCGTCCGGAGCCGGTTGCTGAGCTTTGGAAGCAGAAAGCGACAGAGAAGCCCATGGCGAGGGCGGCTCTTTGCCATCGTCCGCATTCTCACCCATCGATGGGTGCATGCCGGATTCCTCTGGCAAAAGCGCGGAATTTACACGCTCTCTTTCCTGTGGAGCGCCAAACAATGCGCCAGGTGGACGCAGCACGCCGGAAGCTTCTTGTTCTCCCGTTGAGGTTCCATAAGCTGCATTTTGCGAGCTCGAAACTGCTTGATTGTTTGTGCTCGAGACGGATTGAATCTGAGAACTTGAAACCGTCTGGTTATCACCGGTGGTCGTAGCAGAACTTGAAGCACCTGGACCGGAACCAAATGGGATGCTCGAACCGAAACCTCCCGGCGGTCCGCTCAGGAAGCCAGGCGGCGGCTGTAGAACACCAGGCGGGTTCGTACTGGATTGCGATGGGGCCGCTTGGGGTGGGAAGTTTGGCATTGAAGGTGGTGGCTGAAAACCACCTGGTGGTGTCGGAGCCAACCCTGGAGGCGCACTCGAAGCGCCGAAACCGGGAGGCGGCGCACCCATTCCTGCTGGATTGGCAAGGGCTCCGGGCGGCGGCGGCATTCCCGCGGCTCCAGGAGGTGAGGGCATCCCCGCAGCTCCAGGCGGTGAAGGCATCCCGGCAGCTCCGGGCGGAGAGGGCATTCCTGCGGCTCCTGGCGGTGATGGCATCCCCGCAGCTCCAGGCGGCGAGGGGAATCCCGCGGCTCCAGGCGGCGAGGGCATTCCTGCCGCTCCGGGCGGTGAAGGCATTCCTGCAGCTCCAGGCGGCGAAGGCATTCCTGCGGCTCCAGGCGACGAAGGCATTCCTGCGGCTCCAGGCGACGAAGGCATTCCCATCGGTGCGCCGAGAGCACCGGGAGGCGTTGGTAGACCAGGGACGGGCGGCATCGCAGTCGCCCCCGGGGACGGCGGCATAGCAGTACTCCCGGGAGCAGTGAACGCGGCGAACGGGCGCGACTGTCCGGCTTGCGGAAGAGAAGTCGAGCTGTTCGTTGGACCATTGCCGGCTGCAGCTTCAGCACGCGCAGCCAAACGCGCCGGGCGATCCGTCACACCGACGTTTGCCCGAGCCAGTGCCTGGGCATTCGCGCGGTCTGCTTCTTCTTGCTGAGCGGCTTCGGTCATCAATCGCTTCAGCTTTTGCGAGCGAGACTCCTTCGGTGGACCGCTTTCATGAGAAAACTCGTTTTGCCCCTCCAAAAAACTCTCGAACGAGCGATCGACCACAACTTCTTCCTCAACGACTTGATCGGAGGTAGCGTGATGGAATTTCTCATCCGGGGCGGCTTCGTTATTGGCGATTCTCACCAGCTGAGTAATAAGACGTCGAGCAAGTTTTGGAATCTCCCGAGAAGACAGGAGCTTCCCGTTGAGCGCCCATGCAATATCATCGCTCCGGGTGGGATGACGTTTGATTTCGATGTACGGCTCATAGTCTTCACTGGGGGAGAAACCGACCAAGAGTTCGGTGGGAATGAAGTATCCATCAGCCTCAAGCTCTTCAGCCCACAGGAAAAATGTCCACTGACGGGAGGCGAGGTGACCGCGCATGAAGCGTGTCTTCTTCATGTACTCGACTTTCTCATGCCAGCTGGACGGACGCTCCACACTGATCTTCATATCCGGATCTTCGGAGACTTTATTGAGTTCGTAGCTGTAGCGCTGAAGGTGGTCGAAAAGTAGATCGAGCAAAGCCGGCATGGACAGCTGTGAATCATCGACCAGACTGCCGCTTGCTATCGCTTCCTCCGCAGATGTCGGATTTTCTTCGAGGTGAGTCAACCATCGCGAAGTCTCCTCGCCGGTATATTTACCTCCCATACCGCTTAAAATTCTCTGCTTCGATTCGAGAATTCGCCGCTTCAGATCTGGCTTTTCCGGAGGAGCACTCGGGGTGCTTCCAAGCTGCGGCAGTGGGTTGGGGTGTCGGTTTTCTTCATCGTCGCGCATTCTTAGCGGTTCCTTTTCTGTGTTTCCTATTTTTTGCGAAGTCTCACAAGGTAAAAACTTTTCTCAATCTCAGCAAATTCCACGAACAAATTGGTTTCTGCGCATAACGCCTCCAGTTCAGCTTCTCCGGGCAAACGATGAGGGACAATGTGCGGTTCGTTGCGATGCAAGGAATCAACGAAACCGAATCCCAGTGGATGACTGATAACAATCTGCCCTTTCCCGCTCAGCAAACGAGCAGCTGCCGCCAACGATTCCTGCTGATCCCACATATTCCCGAAACAGGCATTGAAGAAAACAGCATCGAATAACTCTATATGAACTGGAAATTCCGCTGGCAACGGAAGACTTAAACTCGCAATGTCGCCCTGATAGAAACAAACATTCGGAAATCGGCTCCTGGCAATGGTCAACATCTCGTTGGACAGATCGACTCCGACGATGTTTTCCGGCTTAACACCGGATTCCAGAAAGTGACCAACAAGCGCACCGGCGCCTGTTGCCACGTCTAAAACTGTCGATTGCGGTCCGAGATTGGCACTGGCAACAATTTTGCGCGTCTGTTTCAAAATCGAATCTGGAATAGGCTGCGCAAAGAAATTCGCGCGCTCATCGAAATAATCGCGCTGGGTTTCGATATAAGGTTCTTTATCCCCAGCAGGCTGCGTCTTGGCCATTGCAGCAGAAGTCCTCCAGTTTTTGGCGATACAATGAGGAGGTAATCGACTCTCTAATTATTCCTCTCAGATAGCAGAAATTACTGCTGCAAGAAGAAAAGCAAAAGTATACAGACAGTTAGTTTGACGCGATAAGTTGGTAGCAATGGCTGGAAAAGACCAGAGCGAAAAACAAAAATCAAAAATTCGTCTCAAGGTCGACGCGACTGAGAGTGACAAAGAACGCGCCGCGAAAGAACGACTGAAGCAGCTAGAGAAAGAAGTGTTGCTGGAGAACGCAGCAAAGGGCGGCTCAGCAAGCGCTCTTTCGAGTGCTCAGATCGAGTCGATAACGGCGGCACCACTTTCAGCGGAAACTCCGGCACTCGTCAAAGACGAAAAGCTCAGGCGCGAAACAGCCGAGACAATCTTCGCGACCCACTCGCACTCGAAGAAACTTGTGCTGTTCTGGGGCGTTCTAATCGCCAGCCTGGTGCTGTCAAAAATTCCGGGCGCAGAAATTTTCTTCACACCGCTAAACCAATTCACAACCCTCGTGCACGAGATGGGCCACGCAATAGCGGCCGTGCTTGCCGGCGGACATGTTGCAAGTCTTACGATTGTTGCTGATGGTCAAGGGCACGGCGGTTTAACTCAGTCGTATGGTGGAATCCCATTTTTCACCACCCAGGCAGGTTACTTAGGCACGGCTGTATTCGGATGCTTTCTTGTTTGGCTCAGCCAGTTTCACAAACTCTCAAAAGGCATCTTGGTAGGCATAGGCTCAATCATCGCGATCGCTTCGGTGTTTTTCATCGCTCCTGGTTTGCTGAGCATCAACTTTATGCAGGGATTTTTCAGCTTGCTCTGGGCATTAGCCATGGCGGGCGCCGCAATATATGCGGGTTTGAAACTCAAAGATTCCAATGCCAATATCGTAGTGATGTTCCTGGCGGTTTACACGGCGATGGATAGTTTGCGAGCCATAAGTATCATCATCACGGCAACGCTTTTAGGCTCCGCTGTTACTTCCGATGCGACACACATGGAGCAGCTTTTTATCCTTCCTGCATTTTTCTGGGCCATACTTTGGGCGACACTATCGGCGGTGATGCTCGCGACAACGGTATGGTTTACTTACGGGGTTAAGAACGTGAAGGCGCCGAAAAAGATTTCGGCTTTCTCGCTTATGAAACCGAAGAAGTAAGCCCGTTTCGCCTCACAGTTTCGAGAATGAGCCGAGAATTTTTTCTTTGAGCACTTTGTCAAAGTATTCGGCTGACATCTTCCGACCAGGCACCAATTGTAGTGCCGCTAAACCCTCACCACGATTATAGTAGATCACCGCGCCCTTAGGGCTCAAGCGGGTTTTTGGATTCGGGTAACTGATTACTTGAACGAAACCAGAGAGATCATTGTTTACCCCGAAGTTTTCAACACGAACTAACTCGCCGACCAGGGCGTTTGTGTTTTCGCTCTGAAAGTTCTTGACCAGGAAAGCGGCTAATTGCGTAACTTCGGTTGCCCGCTTATCGTACAGCGCGATTTCAAAAATGCGCCCCTCGGACTCTTTCCACGGCGGCTCCGTAGAAAGCTCCTCTGAATAGGTGTTTTCATCGAACTTCCAACCTTCCAGGTCGAGTAGCCCATGCTTGCATGGTGAAAGATCATCAAAAGGAACCTCAGCTACATGTTTAGTGGCTCCATCGCTCGGTTGATATGGCACAGGTCCTTCAAGTGGCGCCTCATCCGCCTCTGCTCGACTAACACCGACGGCAGAAGCCAAGTTCGGGCGGTCCTCCAAATCAGTCTTGGTCTGAGCATTTTCATCAGAGGTCGGAACCTGTTCGCCATCAATATGCTTTTCGCTTTCTGGTTGCGAAACTTGATCGATCACTTGCGCGTCGTGGTTACGAGAAGAGATCATGTAAAACATGGCACCAGCACCAACGAGTCCAAGGATTAGCAGAACAATACTAAATTGCATCACCGGCTTGCGGAAGAAGCTTTTGCTCTCAGTAGTCTCAGATAGGTGCTCCGAAGATCCGGTTTGACTCTCCTGTCTCTGCGGATTTCCTGAGCCTGACTGCGTCTTCGATGCAGACCGAAGAGACGGATCGGAAAGCAATGCCTCCGCCTCGGTTTCACTCATATCGATATTGCCACTGCCTGTGGTGTGGTTGGAGCGAAAACCGCGTGTACCTGTTGTCTGTACTTCCCGTTTCTTAGGATGCGCTTCACCAGGCTTCTTAACTACAGGTGCGGATTTCCCTTTTGAATTATCGGTCTGTTTCGTCTCGTGCGTGGCACCATCCTCGGTATCAGGTTGCGCACCAGGCAAGTCAGTGACAGGCAAGCCGCCGGCTTTGAGCAACGCCTTGCGAAACTCATTCATAGTTCGGTATCGAGACTCAGGATCTTTTGCAAGTGCCTTGATAACACAAATTTCCAATGCTTGCGGAACAGTATGGTCGGGTTTGACAAACATGAAAGCGCGCGGCAGTTCCTGCATCTGGCGCATCATTGTTTCTACCGGGGTGTTGCCTTGAATGGGAGGAACACCTGTCAGGACCTGGTAGAGCACACAGCCCAGCGCATAGATATCAGTGCGCTCGTCAGCCCGCTTCGACAGACATTGTTCAGGACTCATGTACAGGGGACTTCCGAAGACCTGTCCGGTGCCCGTTAGCTTGCTGACTGTCGAGCCGTCGGCGGCAAGCAGTTTCGCAATTCCAAAGTCTACGATAATCGGAAGCTCATCGCCGTTTGGACCTCTAGAGATAATGATATTGCCGGGTTTGATATCGCGGTGAATGACACCGCGTTGATGAGCATGAAACAGACCGTCGCAAAGCTGGGCGAAGAGCGGAACGGCACGCTCAGGCGAGAGGTGTCCTTCCGCTTTCAAGACATCACCCAGGTCTTTGCCTTCCAGGTATTCCATGGTGAGAAAGGGGACATCGTCGCTCAGGAGCCCGAAATCAAGGACCCTGACGACGTTTACGTGGCGAAGGGTGGCAACCGCTTTTGACTCCTGCTGAAACCTTTGAAGCGCATCGCCATCTGAAATCAGCTCCGTTCGCAGCATCTTGAGAGCCTCGAAGCGCTGCATGAACAGGTGGCGCACCTTATAGACGATGCTCATGCCGCCTCGCCCGAGCAGTTCGAGGACTTCGTATTTATCCGCCAGCGTTTTCCCGACGTAAGGGTCGGCGGCAATCGTGCTCAGTTTAGAGCCGTCCTCGGGGCAAATTTCTTCACCAGCCGACGCGACAAAGCCGCATCTAAAGCAGAATCTATGACCTGTGGTCTGCATATGAGAGGGAGAACAGTTCGGTTGTACCAGCCAACCCTGCGATCATGACAGAAATCGGCAGCCTCTACCACTGGCAAAATGGTGAAAGCAAAAACAGAGCTTTTTTCTTAAGCCTTACAGGAAGAGCATTTAAGTTCTTTTACTTACATGCGTCCGTCACACATTGCAAAATGCTTTCAGAGTACAATTCTCGTTACCGTCCACAGAGGCTGGATCGCGGACGCTTGAATGCGACGAATGCGACTGGAGGAAAAATGACCACCGCAGAAAAAATGGGTGCTACCATCGATCACGAAGAAGACAGGAACGAATGGGACACCGAAGACTTCAAAATGGCGCAGAGTTTTCTTGATAAAACGACCCGCTGGATGAAGTTGGACGAGAACGTGCTTTTGCCGCTCAGAAACCCCAAGCGGGCTATGACAGTCATGGTTCCGGTCAGACGGGACGACGATTCAGTCAGCTCTTACATCGGTTATCGCGTTCATCACGACCTGGCGATGGGACCCGGTCTGGGCGGTGTCAGATTCAGCGCCGGGCTGAGCATGGGCGAAGTCGCCGCCATGGCCATGCGTATGACCTGGAAATGCGCTTTGATGAACCTTCCATTCGGTGGAGCTCACGGCGGGCTGAGAATAGACCCGCGTATTCATTCCCAGAACGAATTGGAAAGAGCAACCCGGAGATACTGCTCAGAAATCATTGAACTGATCGGTCCCAACGCCGATATTCAAACTCCGGACCTGAATACGAACGAGCAAACCATGGCGTGGATTCTCGATACGTTCAGCGTTAACGTCGGAAACACTATTCCTTCAATCGTTACCGGCAAGCCCAAGTCGATCGGTGGCTCGCTGAGTTCCGCTCATGCCACCGGATACGGTGTCGCCCTCGTCACACGCAGTGTGATGAGACATAACAACCTTGACAAAAAGACACCGAAAGTCGTCATACAGGGTTTCGGCCAGGTCGGTTCTGCCGTAGCCCGCAGCCTTCACGCCATGGGATACGAAATCATTGCCGTCTCAGACAGCCAGGGGGGCATCTACAACCGTGACGGGCTGGACATTAATGCCATTGCGGACCACAAAGCGAAGACCGGCTCAGTGAAGGGATTCAAGGGTGCTCAAGCAGTTTCGAACGCAGATCTACTGCAGCTCGAATGCGACATTCTAGCGCCATGCGCTGTAAGAAACCAGATCAACGCGGACAATGCCGGCTCCATCAAGTGCAAAGTTCTTGTCGAGGGAGCAAACGGCCCGGTCACTCCGGACGCCGACGAGATTTTAGAGAAACAAGGCATCATCGTGGTGCCGGATATTCTTACGAACGGTACCGGAGTCACGGTCGGTTACTTCGAGTGGGTGCAAGGTTTGATGCGCCTGCTCTGGACGGAAGACGAAGTCTATGCTCGTCTGGAAGAACTGGTCGACCGAGTCACTCATAAAGTGTTTAAAACTTCCGAACAGTACGGCGGATGCTCGTTGAGAATGGCCGCAATGCGAATCGCCATCGACCGAGTGGTAGAGGCTCGTTGGCTCCGCGGTCTTTATCCGTAGAACGATACGAACTCCGCTCGTTCAAGACCTCAACTAAAATTTCCTTCGCTCATCATTAATGCGCCAGATGGGGTCGGATTCGCGCAACTCCATATTAACCGCTAAGACATCTTTGAGAAGCTGCTTAACCTCAGGCGGCGCGCCGCTGTCAAGGTCCTCGCGAGCAAACATCGAGTGAATGCTGTCGACCTGTTCATACGGACTATCATCCGGTCTGTCAACGGTACGCTTGCGAAGCAAATCCACCATTGCCGCTTGATCCGGATCACCATCCGTATAGAGTTTCATCACTTTGCTCGCCTGATTGAAAGCGATGTCGCGCGGATCGGTTTTCTCAAACTGAGAATTATCGTCCAGGAAAGCTCGGTCTGAGCGTTCAGCCATCACGCCTTGTTCGGTATACATGTAATAGAGATGCTCATAAGGCTTGAGTTTTCGTTCCAACTCCTGCAGCTTGTCGTACTGTTCGCCTTTTGCGTCATTAGTCAATAGATCTTCTTTAGAAGCGGTCGTCTTCCCGTCCCCGGTGCTCTGGGAGACAACCAGATCGATGTCCAGCAATTCCCCAGTACTTTTATCAATGGTCGAATCAGGCTGAATCCTTTTGCCGGTACCCTTGACGGCCTGTTCACCGTTATAGTTAATTGCATTGCTATCAAGGTCTTTGGCGAACTGCAGCTGCTCTCCCTTCGACAAACTATGTATCTCATCGTGAAAGGCGGATATATTCGAGCCCTGCTCCGCGGAATCCATAACTCTGTCGGCCAGGTCTTGAGTTTTAGTCTTCTCCGCCGGCTTATGTAGTTGCTCTCCCATGATTCTCTCCTGCGTGCCTTCTCATACCGTATATGCCCATTGGCGATGCGACCGACATTAACTTTGAGCGGGCAAATCCCGTAAAATTGAGACGGCGGAATTCGGTTGCGACAAGGAAATTTGCTTGGAATGAGCGGCTCTGACGAAGAATATTCAGAAAACACAGACGAAAATCATCAGACAGAAAATTATCGTCCGACCGCAGAAGAACTCAGCAACGTCATCGAGCTGAATGATTTCAGACATGACTATGAGAACATGCGACCCGGTCTTCTATCGAGAACGCGGCTTACTATTGCGGCTGTGGCGTTATTCTTCATCGCCCTGATTCTGGTACCGGCTCTCACGCCACTGGGTGAACTTCTGCCGAGCAATGGTCTTACAAGAACAGACGTCGGAAAATTTAGAGTCGATGTTTTTGAGCTTCCTTCGTTGAAGCGTGTCGAAAACCGCATGACCACTCTCAATTCGTCTGTCATTTTGGAGCAACTGGGCTGGTCGACAATGTTTAGAGCCCACGACGAACACGATAACCACGCTTACTTTGAATTGAAGGTGACTGATTTTGTGCCGTTGAAAATTGGCGAAAACGGTTCTCTTCCGAGGACTTCAGAGAAAACACTATCGCACTTTTCTTTCATGAGAAAGGATGGAAAGTTTTTTGTTTTCAAGAACGACACAAAGCTCACGGAAGTGGCTGGTATTGCATCTGGTGACATTCAGAATTGGAATCTAAATGAATGTCCGCCGTTAATATTTAACTACGGAAAGTCAGCAGCACTATATGACGTTAAAACTGCGGGCGCTTCCTCCGTGGCGTATATAGCAGACTTAAACAATCCGTCGGCAATTCTCGTGCCGGAATTTCAAAGTTTGGAAACAGTGGCCGCAGATCGATTTGGCAAACAATTTTTCGCATTGAGCAGTGACACCATACACGATACCGCTCTTACTCAGAGAAAACTGGTTGGCGCTAACTTCGATTACAAACCACCAGCGGTGGCAACCTTCGACACCGGAGTTTTGATGGAGACGAAATTATTCCATTGCGGACCAGCAGCGACATTGGCCTTGATAGACGCCGAAAAACTGAGAGTTATCAGCGCACGCGATGGGCAGCCTATTGCGGTTTATTATTTCAAAGAGATTTTCGATGAACAGCAACAGAAAGATATGGCAGACACCGAACCTAAATCTGGAGATCCGGCCGGGCAAAATCGACTGTCTCATCCGCGTTTCGAAGTTCTCCCCGGAGTGCCGGCGGCAATTTGCGGAGACGAACTAATTGACATGCGCTCAGGAAAAATTGTTGATACCTTGAGGAATTTTTCGAAATTCAGCGCTTTGACAGTCGATTACAAACATCAGATTTTCTACTACAGTTCTAACGAAGTAAGCGGGCATCCAACCGCTTCTTACATGACGGTAAACGTTTACGACCTGGACAAGGTATCACTGGTCAATCAGGTTGTACTCGGACCGCAGAGCATGCGCGCACCGGTGAAGAAGGAAACCGCTGATGTCGAGGAGCAGCGCCTGGACAGCATTCAACACCTATTCGTCACAGAGGACGACAAGCTTATCGTGGTAACGGCTCCGGCTGACGAAGCGCGGCTCAATCGTTTCGAGCCCATGAAAATTAAGAACCCGGAGCTAACACTCCGGGTTCGGGGGATACGGGAGACACTAATCCGTGCGGCAAGACACGGAGTGGACCAAGAACGCTTAAAACTCAATCCACACAACCATTTTATGTTCGCGCGCCGTTAATTACATCACCTATTCAGGCGATTTGAAAAACACTCACCCTGGCTAAACCGTCTTAGACCTTGCGCAATCAAAATAGATGCGAATTCAGCTAAAATGCCACAGGTTGGAGCTTAAGAGCTTCATGCACTTCGTACTTGCGCATCTGAGCCTCGATGTCAGCTTCGCGAAGCACCCCGGTTTCGGTGACCAGCCCACTGAGCAGCTCAAACGGCACCAGGTCGAACTGATGGTTCAGGAGCGAAACGCCTTTGGGAGCATCGCTCCAGACTTCCTCGCCCGGTCGATCATGTGATTCGAATTCAAAGAGACGTTCGTCACCGACGAACTTTTCAGAACCTGATAGTGCGTACAACGGCACTTTCAATTCACGGCAAGCTACAGCCAGCATCCAGGAGCCGACTTTGTTAACCACTCCCGGTCTGGCAATGCAATCGCACCCCATGAAAGCAGTTGCGCAATTCGGCAGAATCAGACTCATGGCGTTATCGAAGGTGTGAATGACCTCGATCCCGCCTGACGCGAAGCGCGCAGCAAGTTTGCGCCCTTCCATACTCGGTCTGGCCTCTGTGCAGGCGACTCGGAAATAGCGTCCCCGGGCACGGGCATTCAGCAGAGCCGAAACCACGGTCGAGCTGAATGAATAAGCGAACACCAGTGAGCCGGGCTCAATCAGGTCGTAAGCGGCATCGGCAATCGTCGCTGCACTTTCACACAACATCTTCTCGTAGTCATCGAGAGTTTTCTGGCACTTCTCGGACAATTCCTGCGTGGTTGCGGCATCGTCTATGGCTATAAGAACCTTGTTGCACAGGTGAAACAGCGGCGCCATCGCCGGTTGACCAGAAACCAGCTCTTTGCTTGCCTGTTGGATTAAACCGCGAACGACCTCAGGCGATTCCTTCGCCTTTTCGGTAAAAATAGTTTGAAACACCACAATGGCACGAAGCGCCAGTTCTGCAGCCCCCGACAAAAGGTCCTCTTTTATCGGCGCGACCAGCTCGGAAATCCATTCTGAATCAGACTTGCTCATGACAATCACCCTAAGAAAACAGCTCTTCGACTGAAAAACCAGCCGTGACATCCCTGATTACAAGATGGAGGACATCGAAAACAATACCAGTTTAACGGCTTGTCAACGAAAACTCTAGAGCTTAGCTTCGGCTAGCGCTTCAGTCATCTGGCGAGTCAGTATGGGCATTTTGTCTTCGGTTGAGACATGAGCCCAAGGCAATATTTCGGTTTCCGGAATATCTCGATAGGCGTAGTACTTCAATGAGGGAACGGAATCCTCGTACTCTCGAAGGACCTTTTTCCAGACTCCAAGAGACTCTCCGGCTTTCGCAACCGCGGTCAGAACCGGAGTGAGTCGCCGGTCACCGCGCGAGAGAAGAGCCTGTATATCGCTCCAGTTGTGACTTTCCACACGGACATCCACACCAATCTTGGCTAGATTTTTGCGTAGATACTCCAATTTTTGCTTGGACTGCGGATCTCTCCCCTTCCATTGAAAGGGCGTTTGAGCTTTGGGCACGAAAGAAGTGCAACCAAAAACGAACTTCAGCTTTTTATGCGTCTTTTTCAACTCGGTGATCAGGCGCGCTGTTTCACTGATGTCGTCTATTGTCTCGAAAGGCAATCCGGCAATACCATAGAATTTCAAACCGCTCATGCCACCAGATTCGATGGCATCCACAGCGTGAACGATCTCGGTTTCGGTCAGATTCTTTTTCATGATTCGACGCAAACGTTCCGACCCGGACTCGATTGCAATAGTTACCGATTTTTGCCCGAGCGCTCTCAGTTTTCCAACTAGTTCGGCGTTCAGAGTATCCGCTCGGACGGACGCTACCGTCACACTCAGCCCCTCGCGAGAAAGTAAACCGTCGAGTACATTGTCAAACTCGGGATGTTCGGTTATCGACGGTCCCATCAATCCAATTTTATTCGTAAACTGACGAGCTAGATCCACCTTCTTCAAAATCGTGTCCACAGGCGCTGTTCGAAACGGGCGAGTCAGATAACTGGCAAGACAAAAGCGACACTCCTGCGGGCAACTACGCGCAATCTCAATCAAAAATGTTTCGTTCCAGGTCGTATCGGGCGACAGCATTATCGAATGAGCCACATAATCTTCCGGGGCGCGGAAAAGCAGTTTTGACACTCGTTCCGGTGTTTCCTCATGCAAAGCGTTAACTGCCGAAATCGGTCCGGTTGCACTCTCGAATTCGAATTCGTAAAGAGATGGAACGTACACGCCGGGATAAGTTGATAGCTTCAACAAGCGCTCGCGTCGGTCTGAGACCCCCTTCAACTCTCGCATCGCATCAAGCAATCGGGGGATCGTTACCTCCGCGTCCCCCAAAAGGACGACGTCGAAGATGTCGGCATATGGTTCCGGGTTGGCGGATAGAACAGGACCTCCGCCGAAGACGATTGGATCTTCATCGGTCCGGTCTTTAGACAGCCAGGGAATTCCGTGCTTCTCCAACATGCCAAAAACGTTGATGAAATCTAGCTCCCACGAGATGGTGAAGCCAAACAACCGGCAATCACGAGAAACATCCTCAGACACATCTTTGAACACTCGACTGACTCGAACGTCCGGTGCGCTGTCAAACAAATCATAGATTAGCTGAAATCCCAGCCCGGACATACCGATCGAATAGTCGTGCGGAAAGCACCAGGCGACTTCAATTTCAGCCTGAGTCTTCGGATGCTTTGGAATTAATCGAATTTCCCGTTCGAACATGATTCACATTCTCGCAGAATAATTGCGGAAGAACAGCGGCTGTACAGCATTGTGACAATTTCGGTTCTGAGAGAAACCCAGTCTACTTTGCCATCATCTGAAGCAGAGACTTTTCGAGAGCCTCCACCGACTCTTTCTGGCGATAGACGCGATGGACGTTTTCCTTGATCTGCTTTCGCAAGTCTTCACGGTAGTCCTTATCCTCTGCCAATTTAACCGCCGCGTCGACGTATCCATCCATCGAATCAACAATCGTGCTTGTCACCCCGATTCCTTCAAGAACACGGGCAGTTTGCATCGAACGCATGAATTTACCAGGCAGGGTGACTGGAACAATTCCTGTCTCCAAAGCCTCCAGTGTCGTCATCAAGCCGGAATTGAGAGGCGTATCGAGGAATACATGCCCTGACTCGCAAAGTCCGAAGTACTGGTCGTGAGATAACTCAGGTAAGAACACGACATATTCTTGCGCGTTCAAACCGTGCTTCTCAAACGCTTGCGTCATGCGGTTCATCAGCAAAGGCGCTAAACGTGAATTTTTCCGACCGAATATGAATTGAGCGTTCGGCACCCGTTTAGCTATCCTCGGTAAAAGTTCATCATACTGCGGCAAATACTTATGCAAATGCTGGAGGCAGAGAAAGAGGGTCGAATTCGGCTTGACTCCTAGCTCCTGCAGGTCCACTTCACGAGGTTTTACACCGGCCGGTTCGTAAAACGATCCCAACCCAGGTAGACGAGTTATGCTCTCCGAGTAGTGTTCATGGGCATCTTGCGGTTCCATCAATTCACTAACAAAGTAATGGTCTATTGTCGGCAAGCCCATCGTGATCGGGTGTCCGTAGCTGGCACACTGGACTGGAGCCAATTTCAGAGAGGCTAAACGGTATGTGTGCGACTCCAAACCAAGACCCGGATAGATGAGAATATCCTGACCGTCAGCAATAATTCGATCTCTCATCGATTCGAACTCCGAGAGTTCAACATAGTGCTCAAATAGCTCTCGCGCTTCCTCTGTTGATTTATCGCGATAAGCATTGGTCGAATATGCAGTGACTTCAAAGCGCGACTTGTCGAGTTGTTTAGCCCAACCGCGAATGATGCATTTATATACGGTATGGTCGTGGAACTGGTGAGAAACAATGCCGACTCGCACTCTTCGAGAGGTAATCGGCTTCGGCGTGGCGAAATCCGAACATTCCGGTTTATGAGTAAGACTCGCCGAGTCGCAACACGCGCTGATAGCAGATCCGGAGCACTCAGGATATAAGTGAGCCATAACGTCGCAGGCCAAACTTCCGAGAGTTCTCTGTAAGTCTTTAAAATTCCTGTCGTGAAGAATCAGATAGAAGGGCGTGATAAAACGCATGGCATCAGCTGTTTCAGCAGCGTATTTATCAAGGTCGGAACGAATATGTTCGACCAGCGAATTGACCGAGCTTTCGTAAAGATCGAACGAGTTCGAAATCTCGTCGTCCTCCTCATAGAAGCACTTTAGCTGGGTCATGGCCAGACCCCAGCGGGGAGTGATTGCAGCAGGTTTTAACTCCTGCGCTCGAGCAAAAGCCTCATGAGCCTCTGCATCGCACTGGATTTGCGTGAGCGCAACAGCCAGGTCAAGCCAACCTTCATAAAGATCCGGGGCAAGCATAACCACTTTATCGAGAACTTCAACGGATTCTTCAAAACGACCAATCAGATTCAGAGCCTGACCATAGTTTCTCAAAACATTGATGTCATCCGGGTTTTGACGAACAAGTTTCGCCAGGGTCTCAACAGCCTGGTCATGTTCGCCGGATTGCGTTTGGAGCACTGCAAGATTGTTTCGTGCTTCACCGAAATTTGGTTTGAACCTTACCGCTTTCTCGAGATGCTTCTTGGCCTCGAGAAGCTCGCCTGCACTGGTCAATGCGACGCCAAGATTATTCTGCAACTCGGCAGAGGACGGTTCAATCGCCTCCGCCATCTTATAGTGCTCAATTGCCTCGTTGAACTTGCCCTGATCCGAATAGCAAGTTCCAATCTCGCACCGGGCCTGAAAGTGCTTGGGGTCAAGCTTCAGCGCCCTTTCCAGGGAGTCGACGGCCTCGTCATACCGCTTCAAACCGCGAAGAGACAGCCCGAGGTTGTAGTGAACATCGGCATAATCAGGCTGAATTGTCGCAGCCTTTCGATAGTGCTTAACGGCAGTTTCCAAATCGCCGCTGGCTGCAAATGCCGCAGCCAGATTGAAGAATGCGGGAAAACACTTAGGGTCGACTTCTATTGCCTTTGCGTAATAGAACTGAGCGGCTTTCATATCGCCGGCGACTTTAAGCAGCGTGCCAAGGTTGTTCAACAAGGCAACGCTGTCAGGCATAATATCGACGGCTTGCTTGCTGCAATTGATTGCGGCAGCCAGACTTCCTTCCTGATAATGAATCATGGACATCAAGTGCAGCGCATCGACATTGCCGGGATCGCTGGCGAGAACTTGCTTCACGACGCCCTTGGCGTAGTCGATTTTGCCTGCAGCGATTTGCTGCGCCGCAACCTGCAATGATTGGTTGGCGTTTAGATATCGTGGTGTCGTCATAATAGCTACCAGACTCGAATTCCTTCGTATGCTAGCGCTTATCTTCCACCATCCCATTAAGTGATTATCAGACTTGCAGAGCAAGTTTCGCCCCTGCCACCATATACGATGGCAGTAGACTCGCAGTAGATTCGCAGCGCCAGTTGAGAAAAGGGCACAGCTAATGCCGTGCCCTCCGTTTATCTTGTATGTAAGCTTTCCGGCGCCAATATAATGAGTCGAGCTAACGATCTAAGTGGCGGTTGCGAGGAGCCGGACGCTCATGAAAACCAGCTTTGCCGGTCAGGTTCCTACTTGAGGAATGTGCTTGCTCCAGTCAGCTCCGAGATTATCGAAAAACTGATGGGCGCAGAGGACATCATCGTAGGTGATTTTTGGTTTATCTGACAAACGAGCTTTGTCACGCTTAGTCCATTCACCAAAATTTTTCGGTTTACAACGCTCTCGTCTAGGACTGGTCCCGACAATCGCCACCCCCAGGGGGTTCCCGCAGGAATTGCAGGTTACTCGTACAACTAGTACGCCTGGCTCTTGTCTTAACAGCTCTATACCATCCTCACGGAATGGTCGAGAGCAAAATCTGCACGATTTTTGCTGAAAGTACTCTTGTATAGCCTGGAATCCACCACCATGGTCAGTTCCCATGTATCCGCCACTTCTAGGTTCGCTTTGCGAACTGTAAGATCACACAACCCAATTTTTTGTTATTGTAATTAGCTCGACACGAAAGTCGGACCACAATCATTTTCGTACCAATTTATTCGGTGCCGGAAATGACAAAGTGATCCGGTGCTTTAGGATTATACTTCAAGCGCAAAAAAATGCATCAGCAACATTTGCGTTTTTCGAAAAATTCTCCTGATAAAAATGGACAGTGATACCACCCATGGAGCTAACTACCAATGACGCATATTGAAGAAATATCGGCAATGGAAATACTGGATTCACGCGGCAATCCGACGGTCGAAGTGACCGTTGTTTTGTCCAATGGTGCTGCAGGAAGAGCTGCAGTTCCATCTGGAGCATCGACCGGTAGTTTCGAAGCCGTTGAGTTGCGCGATAAAGATCCGAACCGCTATGGTGGCAAGGGTGTACTCACCGCAATCGCCCATATACACGGGGATATCAGCAAGGCATTAGTCGGCGCAAGCGCAATGGAACAAACGCTAATCGATCGAGAATTGATTCGACTCGATGGCACCGATGACAAATCAAAACTTGGTGCTAATGCCATTCTCGGAGTCAGTCTCGCAGTAGCCAAAGCAGCGGCCAACTCCCTTGGCATGCCATTATTCAGATATGTAGGCGGCGTATCCGCAAGCGTACTTCCGGTTCCTCTCATGAATATTCTGAACGGTGGGAAACACGCTCAGGATGGAGTGGACCTTCAAGAGTTTATGATCGCCCCAGTCGGCGCACGCTCATTCTCTCAGGCTCTCCAGTGGGGAGCGGAAATTTATCACGCACTAAAGGCGGTGCTCCACAAAAAGGGATTAGCCACCGGGGTTGGTGACGAAGGTGGTTTCGCCCCATCTTTGAAAACCAACGAATCAGCACTTGAATTGATCGTTGAGGCCATCGAAAAGGCTGGTCTTAAGCCCGGCTCCGATATCTGCTTGGCATTAGATCCAGCTTCGACAGAATTTTTCGAGAAAGGGAAGTACACTCTCGCAACTGAAAATCGTTCGTTGAGCAGCAGCGAAATGGTCGCATTTTATGAGAAGCTGGTAAACAATTATCCGATTGTCAGCATCGAAGACGGGCTCGCTGAAGAAGACTGGGATGGCTGGAAGGAACTTACCGATCGCATCGGCAATCGTGTCCAATTAGTTGGCGATGATCTATTCGTCACAAATACGACGCGTTTAAAACGTGGTATCGATAGTGGTACCGCAAACTCCATCCTTATCAAACCGAACCAGATCGGCACACTAACCGAAACCATTGAAGCTATCACAATGGCGACGAATGCAGGATACACCAGCATTCTTTCGCATAGATCAGGTGAGACAGAGGATGCCACCATCGCTGATCTTGCAGTAGCGATGTCGACGGGTCAGATCAAAACTGGAGCGCCTTGCCGATCTGAGCGAACAGCCAAGTACAACCAGCTTCTCCGCATCGAAAGAGATCTTGGACTGACTGCAGTGTACAAAGGTCTAGATGCGTTCGGAAAGATAGCGAAGAACGTTTCAACAGCAAAGCAACCGATATCGAGCAAAGCATAAATCAACTCTATTGAGTAGCTACCAAATGTCCGATGATCATCTCGATCATCGGACATCCTTTTTTACCCCTGCTTCTTCTCCATCGAGAAGAACTGACTATTCTTTGCGTTCGCCCTGCGCGATTGTGTTGACCGCTCCTACACGCGTAAGAACGGAAACCGTGCGATAACGACCTACGTAGCGGCCGTCCATATATTGGTCGACATAGCTTTTGCAATCCAAACGATCGGTTCCGGTCTGCATGAAGTGGTCACGTGATCTGGAGGCCCAGGAGCCGTTCATTCCTTCGCCAAAATAATAGCTCGTGCGATCGGTCTGCGCTTCTCGGCTGCTCCAGCTCATTGCTGACGCCTGTGTCTCGGTCCAGCCCGGTTGAGCCCAGCGCGCAACAACTCTTCCGCCCGGAACTTCAACGAAACTCACTTCGCTTACCAATTCGGTTCCGACAGCTACTGTGTCGACCGCAGAGTCGACAACACGGGTTACACATTGCCAGCGTCCGGAATAATTCTCGGGGAACGAGTTCGGAGGTGGAACCACCTGACCGGCGTTTGGACTACGACCGTAGGCTACTGTGGGCGCTTTTCCAAGGCTGGGTTGTCCATTACCAAAACTTTGAGTCTGAGTGGGCGCTACCTTTATAGAAGGTTTGGCGACCTCGTCCGCGATCGGAGCACCACCGGTGGTTAATATCTGAGGGGCGTCCACCGCATCCGGTACAGCACCTCTGGTGGTATCACCAGAGCCATTATCCATATCGATTGCTTCGATATGTCCATTCAGCAATGCCGCATTTGCAGGGCTGTTTGACAGGACTCCTATTGTCGATGCCGCCACCATAATGAACAAACCTGACATAAGGTTCTTCATTTTCAGTTCGGTACCAAATAGGGTGTCATCAAATCGCTTCATGGGTTTCAAAATATCACAAGATTATCCGGGTTGCCAAAATTATCATGCCCTTGAAAGCGCACACTTAGACCTATTCTGAATTTCATCCAGAAATCTTAAGCTTTCCACTTGACAATAGCAAGTTAATCCTTGTGTTTGCAACAAGTCTTCTAAGAGCATCGGTTGTACGTTCTGAATAGCATTTATGAGTGGTAACATAGCAGCCTACGTGGTCCTTTCAGCCCTACAACTGGGCTTTGAGCGGTTTCGCCTCAGAAGAGACGATTGCAACCGACATCATAAAACCCCGACAGATGGCTGTTTCGACCTCAGTGGTATTCTTCCCACGACAAAAGTACAAAACGTTATAGAGGTAGCTACTCGTGAGTAATAAAACCGTGCCTGAATGCGACATCAAAGACCCATCATTGGCGGCGGAAGGCAAAGTCCGCATCGAATGGGCAGACCGGGATATGCCGGTTTTGAAACTGATTCGGGACAGATTTGAAAAAGAGAAACCTCTAAAGGGTTTGCGCCTGTCAGTCTGTGCGCACATTACAACTGAAACCGCCAACCTCGCCCGCACATTACAGGCTGGTGGCGCAGACGCGCTCTTGATCGCTTCCAACCCCCTGTCCACCCAAGACTCGACCGCTGCGGCCCTCGTGAAAGAGTACGGAATGCGCGTCTTCGCCAAGAAAGGCGAAGACATTCCGACGTATCACAAGCACATCGAGATCGCTCTCGACCACAAACCGCAATTGATAATCGACGACGGTTCCGACCTGGTAGTAACTCTCGTCCAAAATCGTAAAAACCAGATCGCTGACGTCATCGGCAGCACGGAAGAGACCACGACTGGTATCACCCGTTTGATCGCCATGCACAAAGACGGCTCGCTTCCATTCCCGGCGATGGCAGTGAACGATGCTCAGACGAAGCACATGTTCGACAACAGATATGGAACCGGTCAGTCGACACTCGATGGTATCATCCGCGCCACCAATCGTCTGCTGGCAGGAAGAACTGTCGTAGTTGTCGGCTATGGCTGGTGCGGCAAAGGTACCGCGATGAGAGCTCGCGGCATGGGCTCCAATGTCATTATCTGCGAAGTCGATGCCATCAAGGCTGTAGAAGCCGTCATGGACGGGTTCCGTGTTATGCCGATCAATGAAGCCGCCGCTCTGGGCGACATCTTCGTGACCGTGACCGGCAACAGACACGTGATCGACAGAGAGCACTTCCAGAAGATGCGTGACGGCGCGATCGTTTGCAACTCCGGTCACTTCGACTTGGAACTCAACCTTGAAGCCCTGGCGGCAGACGCGACATCAAGACGCGAAGTCAGACCATTCATGGAAGAGTTCGTGCTGAAAAACGGCAACAGAGTTTGCGTATTGGCAGAAGGCCGCCTGGTCAACCTCAGCTGCGCTGAAGGACACCCAGCAAGCGTTATGGATATGAGTTTCGCCAACCAGGCCTTGGCGCTCGAGTATCTCGTGAAAAACAAAGGTTCCTTGCAGCCCGGTCTTCACAGACTGCCGGCTTCAGTAGACCAGGAGATCGCGAAACTGAAACTCGATTCACTGGGCGTGCATATCGACAGCCTCACACCAGAGATGATCGAATACATGGGTTCCTGGACCGTGGGCACATAAGCTCAGCTACGAACTAGAAGCTCTAAAACGCCGGACGCTATGCGACCGGCGTTTTTAATTCGCGCGCAAGGTGCCGATTCGAACTCGCGCCCAACTGAACTAGCACCTTCACGACTCCTTTACTTTACAAATCACTGCTTAACCAACTGCGGTCAAACTAGGTGGTGTTACCTCCGCAAAAACACACCGTATAAACGGCAATACCAAGCGACCATGAGCCAATCGCACAAACAAAACCTGCCAAAATCTGCCGCACATCCGTCAGCCCATGAGGTTCAACATACGCTGGTCATCGGGCTGGCTATAGTCTTACTAAGTCTTGTGTCTCTATTCATGTATAACGGTGTAAAAGAATTGCGCCTCAGTAAGAACAATCATGAGCTTGTCAGGCGTCAGGCGATCATGCGAAAGCACAACCTTGTGCGCCAGTACGATCGAGATCACGATAAACAGATTAATCAGGACGAGGCGAACTTCGGAGCGCTTAACTCGTATCAGTTTTGAGAGTGAAACAGATCGACCGCATCGTCTCAATGAACTCGACAAAGGCGGTTTCGCTCGATTGACCAGCTAATCTAACAATCGAACAAGTTTCTTTATCTCCAATGCCGGGACGGCGTGCACTAGTTCTAACTCTGCAGTAGAAACGAAAAGACGCGAGTCATTCGAAACGCGTCTCGTCTTCAATTTGATTGTGGACCGGATTCTTAATTGATCTTTTGGAACATGTATCCGATTCCGCGTGCGGTCAAAATGAGATCCGGATTCGACGAATCTTCTTCGAGCTTCGATCTCAATCTACTGATGTGAACATCAACAACACGTGTATCAATTCGATGGTCGGGAGGATATGCCCAAACTTGCTGAAGTATCTCGCCACGCGAGAACGGTCGTCCCGAATTGGTTACGAGAAGTTCAAGCAGACTGAACTCCATGCCGGTCAATCTGATCCGTTCATTCTTTCTCGTGACCTGTCTCTTATTAAGATCGATCTTCAGGTTGCCGATAGTAATGACATTTGTACTTTTACTTTGTCCGGCCTCTTGCTGGCGCTCCACAGTCCGACGGAGAACTGCCTTGATACGGGCTTCCAGCTCGCTTGGACTGAACGGTTTGACGACGTAATCGTCAGCACCAATCTCTAATCCTTGTATTCGGTTTGATACATCGGCTACAGCCGTCAACATAATGATAGGCGTATCGGAAGTCTTGCGGATCTCTCGGCAAACTTCATAGCCGTCCATCTTGGGCAACATAACGTCGAGAATCACGAGGTCCGGTTGAAAACTGTTGAACTGATCAAGAGCTTCTTGACCGTCAGCAGCCGTCGCCACGTTGTACCCGGCCAATTTCAAACGAGTTTCGAGAATACGCCGAATTGACGCTTCGTCGTCGACCACAAGAATCTTCTCTTGATCGTTATTAGTTTCAGTCACTACCCTACTCTCTTCAATGCTTCCAGACATCTTTTGTCCTTTGATTATCCTGACTGTGCCAGAGCGAGTTAAGTCCGAAATCCGCATGACACCTTAGCAACCGCAAGGCAGCGGAGGCGGACCTGCCGCCCTTGAGTATATAACATCAAACGATCGTTCTCATAAGATGAACGAAAAACAGATTCTTATCCGCATCTCAAATTCGCTAGGCCCTATAAATGCTCGTCTATTTTGCCAAAATTAACAGCAATTTATCTCAAATAGCGACACCTTCATGTGGGCGCGGCGTCCCTGCACAACATTCTTAGAACGCACTAACAAAACGGCTGAGTGAAGAGCTCACCTCAATTTTGGCGACATTACAGATGGTGCTCATCGTTCAACTTTGGTTATCGCTACTGAATGACAACTGTCCTAAACCGCCAAAACGTCTGATATGCGCAGTAGCCCTTTTGGCACACCAACATATTCAAAGTACGCATAAAACCGCATCAGAAGCGCTATGGATCAGTTTCCAGAGACGCTGGCAGCACTACCCCCGATACCACCCGCGGTTACAACTTGACATGCCGATAAACGCCCAAAACAGCACCAAATACGGTTGTCATTTGCCAGTACGCAACAACGCGCAACATTCATCAGCACTCGATTTGACCCGTCCCAGCCCGGTTTTAGAGGCATCGGTAAAATCTGCGAAAACTCTGTGACTCGTCTTAAAAAAGGTGAGTGCATGCCGTAGCCAGTCATGTTACTATGCTGACCTGGTCGGACCAGTACCGATTAACTTACTAGTTTGCATTTTTAGACTCGAGTCGTTGAGATAGTTGTCGGGAGACATAGAGGGAGAGTGGAATGAATAAGCCTACGTTGAGCTTAGCTCTGAGCGTATCACTGGCGCTCGCACAGGCTGGATGGCAAGGAGCGCAGTCGAAATCCAACGCCATTTGGCAACAAATGTCGGGGACAAGTGCTGCGAAGAAAACTGCGCAACCAGCTAAAAAGGTTGCTGCTAAAACATCGCCGAAGAAAGTCGTAGCGAAAACGACGAAGCCTTCACCGGCGGTATCACCTAATACTATTGATGAGAGTCATGCTCTCCTGTTTTTCCCAGGGAAGGACAAGAGCGCAGCCGCCATCAGTGGCCCGGTACCTAACGCAGCTCTCTCAATCCATCCGACACTGCCGACGAATATCGAGACGTCACCGCTTGCTGAACCAGCATCGACTGCACCCTCTACCGATACTTCGATCAGCGAAATTCCGATTGACGAAAATCTCAAAGCGATTGAATCAGCTCCGGCTCCAAAGAGAAGCAGTGACCTCATTGCTCAGTTCAACGCCGACAACGTAATCGCTCAAGCGGACTCCTCCTCAGTGACTGCCAGCCCGATACCACCTGTGGTGACAGGCACAGTTGACTTCGAAGAGTTCAAACCGACTAACGCGATCGACTTGAAGGTTTCAAGATCAAGAACCTTTAAATTGAGAAATAAAGTTGTTCGTACCTCTATAAGCGATCCCGGCGTAGCCGAACCCGTAATCGTCGCTGAGAACCAGATGGTTCTCCTCGGCAAGTCCCCGGGTAAAGCAACACTCGTTCTCTGGGACGACGCTGGTAACTCGTCGGCTATCGACCTGCGCGTATCGAAAGACTATACAGGTCTGCAATCGACCCTCCGCGAAATCGACCCCCGCATCATCGTCAAGACCTACTCGGTCGGCGGTTCGGATCGTCTGATTCTCCTCGGCGATGTCGACCACGTCGAATCAGTCATTCGTGCATTCGCAGCAGCGAACGTATATATGGATGACCGCGGCATGAACATTCAAGTCGCGAACAACCGCCTGATGGGTACCCGTATCGGTGAAGTCGGTGCACAAGGTTCGTCGTCACAAGGTGGTCAGTCCGGACAGCTCGCGCAGTTGAATTCCGTCGATAAATACACCTTCTTCCCTAACTACAACAACAACGTGAGCTTGGCTCAAGGCATCACCTCAGACGGTGGTCGCGTAACCAGTCTCATCAAAGTCCGTAAAGTGCCGTTGATCGCGTTGCACGTCACGTTCATGGAAATGAACACACTGGCTGCTCGTTCACTCGGTTCGACGGTCGGTATCAACTACTCGGGAGCCGGATTCGGTTTCGGTATCGGTGGTTCGCCGACCGGTGTGGGTGCTCTGCCAGCCAACACAATTTTGACGTCGATTCCAGGCTCCTATAACCAGTTCTCGACATTCGATCCGGCAGTCGGTACCGTCGACGGAGCTCCTGCAGCTTATTCGACCGGTCCGGTGTCCTTTGTCAGCCCGACCCAGTACACCGCCGGCTTGAGCGGTATCGGTTTGCCAATCTTCGCGCAAGCCTCTCAGTTGCTGAGTCAGCAGGTATTGCTCGGTGCACCTGGTGGTGCGTCATTCACACCTGGCGGTCTGGGCACTCTGTTCAACGCGATTTCGAACTTCGCAATTGCCGACCGTTACAGATTCTCGATTCAACCAAGAATCATCGGCTCGATCACTCACAACCGTGCTCGTATTCTCGCCGAACCGACTCTAGTAACTATCTCCGGCGAGCGGGCTTCGTTCCTGGCTGGTGGCGAAATCCCGATTCTCCAGTCTATCGCGACCGCAGGCGCCGCGCTGGCCTCCGTCACGTTCGAACCATTCGGTCTCAGAATCAACATGATTCCTGTGCTGATGGAAAACGGCATGATCAACTTAGAGATCTCGCCTGAAGAACGTATCGTATCCAACACTTTCGCATTCAACTTCCCGGGCACAGCCACCAACATTCCTGGTTTCACTACCAGAAAGGCTCAGACCATCGTGGAAATGAAGCCAGGTCAGGAGCTCTTTATCGGTGGTTTGATTACCACCAACAACGGTAGAGAACTCAGCAAATATCCGATCTTCGGTGAAATCCCAGTTGTTGGAGCGCTATATCGCTCCAAAGCCTGGAACAAAAACGAGAGTGAACTCGTTGTGTCCGTAAGACCGGAAGTAATCCTGCCAGGCACACCTGGACAACTCAAACTTCCTGAAGAAATCGGGCGGGTTGAAGGTCCTCGTGACATGAACATGTTCCAAGTCGAACCGACTGTGATTGACGAACGTCACTACACCTCGGGTCGCTCGGAAAGACACCAAAAGACTTCACCAACATTGCCAGAAGGCGCTCCGATTCCGGACAGCAGATAATTGCTGGACTCGCGTAATTAGGGCAATTAGTTAACTGAATCAGAGGGAGAGTGGAATGAACAAGAAGGGGACGAGCTTAGTACTAAGCCTGTCAGTACTTGTAGGACCGGTGCAGACGCTAGTCATGCAGCCGGCACAAGCAGCCGATGCAATCTGGCAAAAAATGTCGGGCAGCAAAGCCACGACGTCCAAGAAGACTGCTAAGAAATCGACGAAAGTAGCTCCGAAAAAAGCCACAGTCGCGAAGAAACCGGCAGTCAAAACCATCGCCACCACTGGTAGTGTCGCGGACGATCACGTGATGCTCTTCCTGGGCGGCAATAAAAATGCAAAAGATGAATTAGCAACCGAGCCGGTACCGGCAGCTGCGCTGAGCATACATCCCTCATTGCTCCAAGCGGACAAGCTGTCCACTCCAGCCACCCACTCAGGCGACATCGTCGCGTTGAACTCTACATCGACTCAAAACGGATTCGCGATGGCGGAAGTTCCGACCTCGGAGGCCGTAGTAGACAGCGACAAGCAACTAATCGCTCAGTTAGCTCCCGATCAGGTGATCTCACAGTCAACGTCATCTGGCGTGACTGCAACGCCGATTCCTCCGGTTGTTACTGGCGCAGTTGACCTGGAAGAGTTCAAGACTACCAACGAAATCGATTTGAAAGTCTCGCAATCGAGAACTTTCAAAATGCGCAACAAGATCGTTCGTACATCTATAAGCGATCCTGGTATCGCAGAACCGGTGGTTGTAGCTGAGAACCAAATGGTTCTCCTCGGCAAAGCTCCCGGTAGCGCCACTATGGTTCTCTGGGACGATGCCGGCAATACGGCAGCAGTAGACATCGTTGTCTCGCGCGACTTCTCGGAATTGCAGACAGCACTTCGCGAAATCGATCCCCGTATCGTTGTGAAAGCCTTCTCCGTAGGTGGCTCGGATAGAGTACTTCTCCTCGGAGATGTAGACCACGCCGAATCGATCATCCGTGCGATGATGGCTTGCAACGTATTCATGGACGACCGCGGTTTCAACATTCAAGTTGCTAACAACCGTCTCATCGGAGCAAGAATTGGTGAACAGGGTGCCTCTGGTAGCAGCGGTGCTGGACAAGGTGGATCCACCGGCCAGCTTGCGACTCTATCTTCGGTAGACCGCTATACCTTCTTCCCGAACCTGCCTAACAACGTAAGCAAAGCGCAAATCATCACCAGCGATGGTGGACGCGTTACCAGTTTGATCAAGGTTAGAAAAGTACCGTTGATCGTTCTGCACGTGACGTTCATGGAAATGAACACCACGACGGCACGTAAGTTAGCTACAGCAGTTGGCGTAAACAACGCTTCGCGCGGATTCGCATTCGGTATGGGTGGTACCAATGCCCTGTCAAACGGTGTTTTCCAGTCCGGCGGTGGTCTGACTCAGAACTTCCCGGCTAGCATTGTTCCAAACGCATATACCGGCCTGATACCATCGACGGCGGGTTCGCAGCCAAACGGTTACAATACCCTTCCTGCAAACTTTGCGACTTACAACCAGCTGACCAACGCTGGTACACTGATCGGACCAATATCCCAAATTGGTATCGGCACTCCGTTGCAGGCTCCTCAAATCGCTCAGCAATCGGTACTCTTCGGAGCACCGGGCGGCGCCAGCTTCGCGCTAGATAACATTCTCAACTTGTTCACGGCAACCAGCAACTTCGGTTCCAATGACAAATCGAGATGGTCGATAACTCCGACGATCCAGGGCTTGATCAACCAACAGCGCGCAAGAATCCTTTCGGAGCCATCGCTTGTATGTATCTCCGGTGAGCGTGCAGCGTTCCTGGCAGGCGGCGAAATTCCGATCCTCCAGGCAGTTGCAGCAGCCGGTCAGGCACAACAATCGGTTGTGTTCGAACCTTTCGGTTTGAGAATCAACTTCATTCCGGTATTGATGGAAAACGGATCGTTGACTCTGGAAATCTCTCCTGAAGAGAGAATTCCATCAACCCAGAACCAAATTCAGGCACCTGGATCAAGCACACTCATCCCGTCATTCACCACGAGAAAAGCTCAAACCACGGTTGAAATGAAACCTGGTCAAGAACTCTTCATCGGTGGTTTGATCACCTCCAACAATGGTCGTGAATTGAACAAACTTCCGATCTTCGGTGAAATCCCAGTTCTCGGTGCGATGTACAGATCGAAAGCTTTCGCGAAGAACGAAAGTGAATTGGTCGTAGCGGTTCGTCCGGAAATCATCCTGCCAGGTACACCTGGTCAGCTCAAGCTTCCGGAAGAAATTGGTCGTGTTGAAGGTCCTCGTGACACCAACCTGTTCCAAGTTGAACCGACAGTACTCGACGAACGTTACTTCTCGACAGGTCGCGCAGAACGTCACCAAAAGACTTCGCCGACACTGCCCGAAGGCGCACCGATTCCGGACAGCAACTAATACTTGCCAACGGACTGAGAGAATTGAAAGAGGCAGCTCACGGGCTGCCTCTTTTGCGTTCACACTCAATCATTACACTCTCACGTACAAGTTCAAATTCTGGAACGAGCGGCAAGCCGCTTGACACTACATCCGATACCAAGTGATTAGACCGCCTTAGTCTGATTGCAAGTAGCAAAAAGCGCCGTTGTATTCAAACGACGCTTTCAAGATTTAGTTTCAATAGCGATTCGAAGTCAGTCTTTAGCGGCGTTTGCTCGACTTCTTGGCGGCTTTCTTCTCGTACTTTTCGATGAAGTGTCTGGATTCCATCGGGAATTCATCCAGAAATACTTCGAGAACATGCTCTACTGATCTGGCGATAAATTCTTCGCGATTGTTCTCCGGGCTGTAGCAATTTGCAAGACCAGCCTTGTCAACGATCTTAAGCAAGCCCTTCTCTGAGAGCCGCACCATCGTAGTCATTACAGTCGTGTAAGCGATTTCGCGTCGTTTGCGCAGCGTATCGTAGATTTCGCGTACAGTGACAGTCGGATTTGCGAGTTTCCACGCGAGTTCCATAATGTCACACTCTAGATCGCCGAGAAACTTCTTCAACCCCTTCTGATTGAATCTGAAAGAGGCGTTCTCGTCGTGCATTCTCATGAAATAACCATCCCATACCCGTTTCCGATGATCGTAACACAGCCTGACGACTTGTGGTAGTTGGTTTATCGAAATGCGAATTACGTGAAAACACGGACGAAGTGCTCTTTTCGTTGAACATGAAAGCATTCATAACTCGCAGGGCATAGATCTGAAGAAGATAAGATGACAATTTGCGCCTGGAGGTGTTTCAATGGCTCAATGATAGCCCCGCGTCCGGTATCAATTATGTCTAATGGTTTAAAGCCTGTTGTCTTCCTAGATCGCGACGGAACCCTGAACGTGGAATCAGGATACATCCGCAACCTTTCGGATTTAAACTTGATCGAAGGCGCCGGAGAGGCAATCCGGAAGCTCAATTCCGCTGGAGTAGCGGCAGTGTTGGTAACCAATCAAACAGGAGCAGCACGCGGATATTATTCGGAGGAACACATCCTCGATTTGAATGCGCGACTGGTGAAACTGCTAAAAGAAGAGAACGCCTACCTCGACGACCTCTACTATTGTCCACACCTGGCCGAGGGGACAGTTGCTCCCTATGCCAGAGAATGCGACTGTCGAAAACCGGCTCCTGGTCTGGTTGAACAAGCGTATAAAGAACATCCTGAATTGGATCGGGCTCGTTCCTTTGTGGTCGGCGACAAGGCTACCGACGTGGAACTCGCCACTAATTGCGGAGCAAAAAGCATTCTGGTTGAAACAGGATATGGCAAACAAGTTGTGGCGGGCGAATATCAGTGGAAGGTCACACCTGACTTCCAGACAGACAGCATCGTGCAAGCCGTTGAATGGATACTCGCTTCATTGAAGTGATCGGTGAACTAATAAGTGAACTAAGCTGAGAACTAATCGACTTCGGTAACTGACTTCGATAACGGTTACGCAAATCTCGATTTTAGTAGCTGGCTCATTTCGTTAAGCAAACTCGGAATGTCGAACGGTTTTGGAAGATAGAGGTCTGCTCCCGCTTCCAGTGCTTTCGACTGGTCCGGATGCGATGTCGCCATAACAACCCAGATCTTGCAGAGCGCCTCGTCAGATTTAAGTACACGGCAAAGTTTCCAACCGTCCATTTTGCGATCGGATAGATTCGATTCAAGAAGAATCAGATCGGGAGGCTCATGGCGAGCCATGGTCAGAGCGTCATCAGCAGAACTCGTCACTTCAACCGTGTAGCCCTCGAGCGAGAGCGTCTCTTGTAACAAACAGGCCATGGCGCCATCCGGCTCCACGACAAGGATGCGGCCGGTAACAATGTCTTCTTCGGTTTTGCGCACTTCCACTTTGGTCGTCGGAAAAGTGCTTCCTTTTCGGATTTCTTCGCGAGGATGATCGTCAAGGACAAAGCAAGACTCGAGCTTCTGCTTCGCCAGATCTCGAGCGTCGCGCGCAGAAGTCAGAACGTCGACATAGCTCTGAAAGCGCCGCTTCGTGCTATCGACGATTCCAACTGCAACCGAAATCAAAGGCACCCTTCTTCTGATGCCACCACGGCCGGTGGAAATCAAATATCCTCGCTCGATGTCACCTTTGGGGTAAAAACGGGAACTCATCTTATCGAATTGCTGGCAGATTCTCTCTGCTTTACGCAAGGCCTCTTCTGGTCGACAGGTCATCAAAAAGTCGTCAGCTTCGATGTGCCCGACGAAGTCGGTATCATCGGCGATATCAGTCAAAATCGCACCGAGAGCCTTAATCAACTGGTCGCCCGCCAGGTCGCCGTAAGTTTCGTTGTAAACCCGAATCTTATTCAAGTCAATCGACATCGCCGCCCAGTTACGATCGGATACTAGCAGCTGCTCCAGCATGCGACGAATCATGTTCGGTCCGGGCATAAGCGTGAGTGGATTCGAAAATTCTTCCTGGCGTCTGCGCAAATGCGCGAGAACACGAATCGCCAGTTCGTTTTTATCGATCGGATCCTGCAGCACGTCGTCTGCACCATATCTGAAGGCATTGATGCGCTCGTTTACATCAGTGGACGGGTGGAGGAGAACGAGCACCGGTCTTGGATGCACGAGGGTGGCACGCACCTGCTGGCAGTAAAGTCTGCCGTCGCCCTCAGGCATATTTGCGGACAGAATGATCAAATCAGGATGAATGAACGACAGGAGTTCATTCGCTTCCTCAAATGAGGTTACGGCATTTACGCGCGCACCGGTCTTCTCGAGAATCGACGCGTATTCAGCAGCCTGTCTAGCCTGATGAATGATGAGAAGTTGCGGCGTTGGAAGCATCATGCGAGGTCACGCCCCCGTTGTGCTTGCTTTTCATACGTGGCTGCGGGCAATCTCACGGTGAATGTGCTGCCGCCGGCGCCACTAGCGACGGTGATATCTCCGTCCAGAGCCAGAGCGAGAGAACGCGTGATGTAGAGCCCGAGACCGGTTCCTTCCGTTTGACGAACCAGCGGATTATCGAGACGGCTGAATTTATGGAAAATTTTCGGAAGATGTTCTTCCGGTATCCCCACGCCCTGATCGGAAACGAGAAATTCGACCATCTCGGTTGGATTGGCGCCGTCGCCCGGATCGTACATGATGGAACGCGCAAGGAAAGTAACGGTAGTGCCGGCTTGCGAGTACTTGATGGCGTTGTCGATCAAGTTGGTTAGAATCTGTTCCAAACGATCCGCATCAGCCCAGACCGGCGGCAAGCCTGCCGGAATGTCGATTACTATTTTATGTTTCTCGGCTTTCTCAGCGAGGTTGAGTTGAACTCTTTCTACCGCGTCCTGAAGATCAATTGCTCTGTTGGTGAATTGCAGCCGTTTTGATTCAAGGCGTGAAACAGCAAGTAAGTCTTCAACCAGCCGCGTGAGACGGTCAGCCTGGTCTTTGATAATACCGACATATCTTCTCTGCTGGCTGACATCAAGACGATCTCCGGCGCGCAAAATCGTGTCGGCAAAACCTTTTATGCTGGTCAGCGGGGTTCGCAACTCGTGACTGACCGTGCTGACGAAATCGGTCTGAGCTTGCTGAAGGGAGTTTGCCTGCAGGATGTAAACAATGGTCAGATGACTGGCACCATTCTTGTCAGCGGAAGCGGTCTTGGCTGCTGCAGTTTTGGCGCCGGTAGATTTTGCGCTTGCCGCTTTGGGCGAAACCGTGTTCTCGGCCGCGGCGGTTTTAGCAGCCGATGCTGTTTCCGCACCTTCGTTGATTGGAACGTGGCTCACGGGCATCACCAGCTGCGCGCCAGTTTTTCCTATTATCGAGGCCAGCTGCTGCGCCTTCGCCGACGTTTTACCGTCCGCCACCACATTCGGTGCGCTGTTGTTGAGCAACGGATGTTTCGGAGCATCTTGCTGCGTGTCTGGAACTTCAAAGTTGATAATCGATTTGAGCGGCTGACCCTGTAAGGATGCGGCGTCTTTGCCCACGAGCTTAGCCAACGCAGCGTTTACGCTCACTATCAAGCCCTGGGAATCGCTTACTACGAACCCGTCAGCACACTCGTCCAGTAGACAACGGTAAATGTCTTCGCTCTTCAATTGCAATGTTCAATGCCACGTAAGTAGGGTGTGTGCGCGAACCCAATACACGTCGAGCGGGAGGGCCCAAAACCTACGTTATCACCACATTAAGTATCTACTGGGCATTACAACCTATTGTTAAGGTTTAGACCCGAGGCTCAGGTCAAGAAGCTGGCTCAATCGCCCCTTGTCAGTCAGGTAAAGATAGCCAACCAGCGCCTCCATAGCGGTTGCGTAGCGATATGAAGCCTGGTCGGCACGCCTGTTGCCCGTTAGTTTAAGATTTCTTGCTCGACGGACAATGTCCTGCTCCGGCTCCAGGAGGTGCTCCATCAATCCTTCCAGGATTCGAGCCTGACTTTCGGCATTGACCCGGCGCACCACCTTCTGATGAAGCGACTCCGCGGTATGGGTGGTCATCACCTCGCGCTCCCGCTCGTAGAGCTCGAAAACAGCGTCCCCCAGATGCGCGAGCATCCGTAACGGCAAGTTTTTTGCCTCTGTTGTGGACAGCGTCTTTTCAAATAACATCTGTGACGAAACCGCTCCTGTTCAGGGTTTCAATAATCAATCCTTGAAGTGCTCTTTGGAGCCGCGCTTGTTATGGCGCGTGTGATGACCAGGCCCGGATTTTTTGCGAGCATCCCCCCGCGACGAGCTTTCGTCACTGCCGCCCCCACCCAGCATTCTGGCGGAAATCACTTGCATCGCAAATGAAGGTAACGCCGACAAGATGCGCTGAGCGCGCCACGGTTCAGATACAAGACGGTAAAACCATTCGAGATGCAGCTTGCGGAAAAATGCCGGAGCTCGCTTGGTGAAGCCGGACCAGACATCAAAGCTTCCGCCTACGCCAATTACGACTGCATGGCCAAACTTTGCCTGCCAGCGTTCAATGAAAAATTCCTGGCGCGGAACACCCATTGCGACAAGCACCAGTTTGGGATTCGCAGCGGCAATCTCATCGACCATCGCTTCTTCCTGAGCGCCATCAAAAAATCCGTCATGGCTGGCGACAATATTGATTCCTGGATGACGGCTCGGCAGAGTTGCGAGCAGTTTTTCCAGAACTTCGCCACGACCGCCAATCAGTGCGACCGGGATACTGTGCCGCGCTGCGCTACCTAGAGCTTTATCAGCGAGTTCGATTCCCGGCACGCGATAACACTCATGTCCATCAAGACGAATCGCCCAGACAGCGCCGGCTCCGTCGGGCACGATCAGATGCGCGTGACGAATAATGCGGTCCAGATCAGCATTCTTTTGAGCCTGTATGACCATCTCAGCGTTTATCGTCACCACGTGCATGCCGCGATCGTTAGCCCATGCTCGCTCAATTCTTTCAAGCGCCTGGGTTTCGTCGACGACGTCGACCGGATAACCCAGAACTTTCTGGCGGGCTTCTGATGTTGACGGCGTCATTGGCATTGTCTGCGGTGCCTCGCGAATTCAGGTTTCCTAAATACAGCTGCGAAATTGGCTACAGAGCCAGCATTCAGCTTTCTAGAATTCTAGCTATAACATCGAAGTTCTGGCAAGCCAACTCATTTTGAGACGCTGTCACCCGCTCGGCTCGTTCTCGAAACTCTAAATTGTCGGAAGAGGCTGTTTTGACAAGGTTTGCGAGTTCAGCAGCAAGGGCGGCATCGTCGTTATCGCTCGAACTCTTGGCAAGAATTAAGCATGGCTGCTCGAAGTTTTTCATCAGGTAAGAAACTTTCGGATCGTATGCAAGCCCCACGGCAGGCACTCCCGATTTAAGCGCCATCAGCAAAGCGTGGAAGCGCATTCCCACCACAAGATCCAGCTCGGATAATAGCGATAGCCACTGGCTAGGGCGGTCGATCTTCGAAAAATCCAGGTCCAGGGTGGCATGCCCATTTGATTTCCAAATCGTCGAAAACACTCTGAGCAACTCGGCATCCTGATTATGCTGCAAAATCAGTGGAACGAGTACTGTCCCTTCACGCACGTCGGCGCTGAGGCTGCGCGCCATCGCTTCGACTGTCGAACGACTGATGTGGTGACTTTCGCGAATGGATAAACCCATTAGACTACTGCCAGGCGGACGATTTTTGAGCGAGACTTCTGTTTCAGCAGGCAAGGCAGAGGGCTGTAAACACCAGACGGGATCGGCTGTCAGACGTGCTTTGTCGATGCCCCAACTCCTGAGAAGGTCAACGGAATTGCTGTCCCTTACCGCTATTTCTCGGGCAAAACCCATAGCAGCTTTTGTTAACGCAACGGAGAGCGGACTCTTGAGCGGACCGACCCCCTGCGCATAAATGACAGTTGGTGCGCCGCTCAACTTCGCGAGCAACGCCAGACCGGCATAGTAAACGACGGATTTGACCGAACTGGCGTCTTGATACAGCCCGCCGCCACCACTTATGAAAAGTCTCGCCTTCGAAAAATACGGTCCGATTTCAGCCAGCTTCCATCGATTGATGCTGGTGACGCCGAACACTCTGTGAGTCTTTTCCGGATTTTGAGAAAGAACGACGATTTTTGATTTGTCAGAAATTATGCGCGAGACCTCAGCGATAATCTCCTCGAGAATCGCCTCATCGCCTAAATTGTCGAAGCCGTAGTAACCGGAAATAACAACATATTCACGTTCAGACATGATGGGAGTGTACACCAAGTCGCGTGGTGCGTGTAAACTTCGATTTAGTAAGTTGAATAGGATTTCGATATATCAATGGGCGAATGCGCCGCGCTAGCTGAAATCGGGAACTTGGCAAATACAATCGGCACGACCGTTTTCGACGGCGGGCGCGTGCAATGCAATGAACTCGAAATAGAAGATTCGAAGCAGCTCTGCAATGTACTCCGGCACGCCAACAATGAAAGAGTTTTTGTCTTTCGAGGTACGGTTGACGAGCATCCTGCCAAGCTCGCGAAACTGTTCCCTGCTTCTGAGAAGCATGTGCAAGCGGTGTTTCTAAACCTGAGCAAGATGAATAGAATCATCGAACACGTCAAGGGCGATCAGGTTGTCTCGGTTGAAACAGGTATCCAAATTAGTGAGTTAAACGAATATCTGAGTAAACATGGGCAATGGCTGCCGGTTGAGTATAGCTCCGCCGCCGTCTCATTGGCAGATATGTTAGATACCGCCGATGGTGGGTATCTCGAACCATTCAGCGGAGGAGTAAAACATCTTGTCCTCGGCATGGAGCTCGGGATCGCGCATGGCGAGTTGATTAAGACCGGTGGCAAGATCGTCAAAAATGTCACAGGCTACGATTTAAGCAAGGTTTTTACGGGCAGCCGCTCCTGGCTAGCAGTACCACATATGGTGCATCTCAGATTGCATTCAAAACCGGAAACAGAGGTTGCATTCGTGGTCTCAAGCGAAAAACCACACGAGCTGGTAGGTCTGGCAAACCGACTGCAGGCAACCGGTCTACCCGCCTTCTCGCTGGAATTAATTGATATACGATTGCTGCAACGAATCGCAAACCTTGCAGACGGCTCGGCGTCAGCTAAAGAGGATATCGCAGCTTTCTGTTCAACCACAGGCGCTCTAGAAGGTAAATTGATCGTGAGCACCCGCGGGCATCACGATGTCTGCAGAGAGGTAGCTAGAGCCCTGCAGGAAGCCGTTTTACAAAGCAACCTGGAGTTGGAAGCCGTCGAGGCCGAATCTGCATTGCTCAATCGAATTCAAAGAATCTGCTCCGACGTCTTCAAAGATCATGACGATTATGTCGAGTTATCGATGCCGGCGTCAACAATGTCTTACTACCTCGAAACGCAGTGGCGAGGCAGCAAACGGTTGTGGTCTGCTAGACCTTCGAGTGGTAGACTTCGGTTAGCGGTTGATGATGCGGAATCATTTATCAGCGATTTATCCAATTTTGCGAATTTGATTAATAGGGATGATGCGCAACCGCTGACGGTGGCATACTCTAATAACCAGCAAGACTTCGTCACTCGACGAATTCCAGCTGACCATGAGAGTGACAGCGGTCTGCGCAACGTCATTGACAGACTGAAATCCAAGTACGATCCAAATGGCATCCTCAATCCGCTCGTGAGTTTTTGCTAGGGATGGAAACGAAATCACACGAGGGAAAATTGATTTCAACCTCGGGCACTCCCGCGGTGAATCCCGCTCTGCTGGCCAGCTGCATCCACTGCGGTCTGTGCCTGCCGGCCTGTCCGACCTACCTGGCCACTGGAAGGGAGATGGAATCGCCCCGCGGACGCATCCACCTCATTAATCAGTGGTCGTCCGGACATGCAGAAATGACGGACCGCATGACCGGACATCTCGAGTCCTGCCTTGGCTGCCTCGGATGCCAGACGGCATGCCCGTCGGGTGTTCAGTACGAGGAAATTTTAAACCAGACGCGCCCGCACCTGGCGGTCAGGCGCAGCAGTTTTGCAAGAACAGTGATGCGATTTGCATTTCAGCAAATTTTGCCAAGGTATAAACTGCTGCGTTTGCTTGGAAATTTGTTACGAGCCTGGCAGCTCATGTTTGGAACAGCCGTACTTGAAACCCTGTTCGGGAAGGAACGATTGCAATCAGATTCAGCGGTTGGCAAGGCTTTAAACAGATTGATCGACTGGGAAGCGTTTACTCCCATTGTTCCGCCACAAGTCAGCCTGCCACCAAGTCTGGTACCGAAGGGCAATAACGAAAAAGGGACTCACACGCAACTCTTCGCAGGTTGCGTCATGGACGTTTTCTACAATCACGTCAATCACGCGTCCATCCGCTTAATGCTGAAACAAGGACACAGTGTCGATGTACCGAAGCAGACTTGCTGCGGCGCACTGGCGTACCATGCAGGAGAAGAAGATATTGCCATAGCCCTCGCCAAGAAAAATATCGACGATTTCGGTCACAGCAGCACACCGATAGTGGTGACATCGGCCGGTTGTGGAGCCATGCTCAAACACTACGGTCATCTATTGGAGGGCGATCGTGAGTACGCGCACAAGGCGGAGCTGTTCTCAAAGCGAGTCGAGGACATAACCCAATTTCTCGCTCACCATCAATTTCCGGATAAGCCGGAACCCTTGCCGAACAAAACGACCTACCATGCGGCTTGCCACCTTGCCCATGCCCAGAGTGTCAGAAAGGAACCGGCGGATTTACTTAACGAGTTAAACTGCGACAGTGAGAATAAGCTCGTTCCTCTGGTTGAGTCAGAGCACTGTTGTGGCAGCGCCGGTATATACAACTTGCTGAATACGAGGCTGAGCCTAAAGGTTCTGGACCGCAAACTGGACTATATAGAAGACACAGGTGCGAAAACCGTTGTAACAACGAATCCCGGCTGCATGATTCAACTTCAAGCGGGAATCCGCGAAAGAAAACTACCTGTCGAGGTCAAGCATCTTATTGAAGTGCTTGACGAGTCATACTTCTCAGAGCCGAAATAAGGTTCCAGGATTCACTCGCGAAGCAAAACGGCATCCGACTGAACCGCTCAACAAATCCACGGCAAATGGCATCGGACGGCACTGCTCCACGAAACCAGTTTGCATTAGATCCGGATTCACCGTTAGCCATAACAGACTGGCTCATTACATTTTTGTTAGCAGTCTAAATTGCGCCACTCGGTGAAGATCCGCTTCATATCACTAATCTGGAAGATTTGGTCTTTCTGGAACGATCTATAATTGTGCTTCGCCGGGTCAGGTCACCCGACGTTATCAAGACTTTCGCCAGAAAGAGGGTTCGACATTGTCTACCGTGTTAGTGAAACAGCAGAAGCCCGATGTGTTCGATTTCGATTTACCGGAGGAACGGCTGAATCACTACCTCAAGAAGTCGGTCATCGCCGTAGACACCGAGACACGCGGGTTGAACCTGCGACGTGATCGCCTCTGTCTGGTGCAAATATGCGACGACGAAGGCGTTGTGAGCTTTGTTCGTTTCCGTGATCGCACTCAGCTGCCCTTCTCCGGCAACACGAATTTGAAGAAACTATTCGAAGCACAGCAAGTGATGAAGCTTTTCCATTACGCCCGCTTTGACGTCGGCGTGATGAAGTACTACCTTGATATCGACATCAACCCAATCTGGTGCACAAAGATCGCGTCGAAATTAGTCCGCACCTATACCGACAAGCACAGCCTGAAGTATCTGGTCGCGGAACTTCTCGAGATCGAGCTCGACAAGAGCGACCAGATGAGCGATTGGGCGAAGGACGATCTGACAGATTCGCAGCTTGAGTACGCCGCGAACGACGTCCGCGTGCTCATACCAATTCAGAAGAAGCTGGAAATAATTTTGGAACGAGAAGGTCGCCTGGACCTGGCAAAACGTTTGTTCGCCACGCTGCCTCTGGTTTGCGAGATGGACAGACTCGGTTTCCAAAACATCTTCGAGCACTAAATTTTTTCGCATCACGAAAACAGTTTCCACCTAAACATTCGAACCGGACCGGAGGACACAATAAAAATGGAAAAGCTGATCTACGAGAAATCCAGCCCTGGACGCCGTGGAGTGAAGGTTCCAACATCCAATGTTCCGGAGAAAAAACTCTCGGACATGATTCCGAGTCAGTACGTGCGTAAAGAAGCGGCAGCGTTGCCGGAAGTCACAGAGCTGGACACCATGCGCCACTTCGTGAGACTGTCACATTTGAACCATTCAATCGATACAGGGTTCTATCCGCTCGGTTCTTGCACGATGAAATACAACCCCAAAGTCAATGACGCGATGGCGGCACTTGAGGGATTTAGAGAACTCCATCCGCACCAACCGGTCGATCAAATTCAAGGTGCCCTGGAACTGCTGTATAACCTGGAACAGATGATCGCGGAGATTGTCGGTTTGCCACACGTCACCTTCCAGCCAGCCGCTGGGGCTCACGGTGAGCTTACCGGTTTGTTGTTGATCCGCGCTTACTTCGAAGCAAAAGGTCAAACGAATAGAAACATCGTCATCGTGCCCGACACCGCCCACGGTACCAACCCTGCGACCGCAGCGCTCGCCGGCTTCGAAGTTGTCGAGATCGGATCGAACGAAAAAGGTTTGGTCGACATTGAAGCTCTGAAAGGCGCTTTGAACGAAAACGTAGCGGCCATCATGTTGACGAACCCGAACACCCTCGGTTTGTTCGAAGAAGAAATCATGACGGTTCAAAAGCTCATGCACGAAGCCGGCGGTATGTTGTACTACGACGGCGCGAACTTGAACGCGATCATGGGTCTGGTCAGACCGGGCGACATGGGCTTCGACGTCTGCCACCTCAATCTGCACAAGTCGTTCTCCACTCCTCACGGTGGTGGCGGTCCTGGTGGTTGCGCCGTCGCTGCCCGCAAAGAACTTCTGCCATTCTTCCCGAAACCGGTTGTTGTCAAAACTAATGACGGGTATGAATTTGATTGGAATCGCGAGCAATCAATCGGAAAAATCAAAGGGTTCTTCGGCAACTTCGGAATTCTGGTCAGAGCCTATACCTATATTCTTGCAAACGGAAGAGAAGGTTTAGAGCAGATATCACGAGATGCGATTCTCAACGCCAACTACCTGAAAGAACAGCTCAAGCACATCTACGATTTACCGCACACGCAATCGTGCATGCACGAGTTCGTCATATCCGGTTCGAGACAAAAGGCTCGTGGAGTTTCAACTTCGCACATCGCCAAACGCCTTCTGGATTACGGTGTTCACGCTCCGACAGTTTACTTCCCGCTGGTAGTGCCGGAAGCAATGATGATTGAGCCGACAGAAACAGAATCGAAGGACACCCTCGACTCGTTCGTCGAAATAATGACGAGCATCGACAAAGAAACCATAGAGACACCGGATGTGGTGCTTAATGCGCCGCACACGACGCCGGTGGCGAAATTGGACGAAGCACTTGCTGCTCGCAAACCCAATCTAAGATGGACGCCGGGCACTTAAGTGCACTTAGGAACCACATTTCGAAGCAGCATTCGATAACCGCAAGATTCCGAAGAGCATTGGAAACCACATTCCGAAGCACCATTCGGGAGTGCTCATTGCCATAGAATCCTCACCGCCGATACATAAAATCGGCTGCCATGAGCTGGCTGGCGAACCCAATAGCGCTGCAAACAGCGTAAAATAGATTAATTACCCGGGACGTTGATCGCAGGCCCGTCGATGTCGTTTCTCTTAGGCTTCCAGAATAAATCCGCTGATGCGGAGCCATACTCCCTCACCGCAGATGCCCTGCGGCAACATTTGCTCATCACCGGCGGACCAAGCACCGGTAAAACAAACACATGCTGGCAACTTCTCACGGAGCTGAGCAAAGAGCAAGTTCCTTTTCTCATGCTGGAAACGTCCGGCAAAAACTATCGGAAACTGACGACCGAGCAGGCTTCAATTCGCACGTTTTCGATATGCGACGACGCGAAAGACTCGCTCCGCTTCAATCCGCTGCGATGCGAATCGCATGTGCGCATTCTCAATCATATACAAACCATTGTGTCCCTCACGACAGCATCTTTCAATCTTTCGATAACGTCCTCAAAGGTGCTTGAGAAGGCGCTATATGCCGTCTACAACAATCATGGCTGGAATCTGTTCAGAAACAGAAACAACCGCGTCAAACCGAACGAGAGCGGTGAATCCAGCGGCTATCCGCCGGAAGCCTATCCCACCCTTCTGGAACTCCTGGAGTTTATTGAAAGCGTTCCGTTCGCGAATGTGTTGGCAAGCAACCCGCCCCAGGAATTAGTGCGCGCGATTGATTCACTCGTATCGGCCAGTAGTGGTGCCGTATTCAATACCAAGTTAGGACTGCCTCACGATTTCTACGAACACAGTCAGCTGCTGGTCGAGTGTGATGGTATCTCGGATATTCGCAACAAGTGTTTCCTCGTCGGCATGCTGTTGTTGCAAGTCAACGAACATTATATGAAACAAGTCGATGATCGAGAAAAGCGTTGCATCGTGATCGACGATGCGATTCAACTGACCTATTTGATGGGTCTGCCCGGTCGACGCGTCGGCGACGATCAGAAGGAGGACAGCTGGATTCCACTGTCGACTCTTTTGGGAAATCTGCGCCGTCTTTCCGTGCCACTTATTCTTTCAATGCAGGCATCAAGCAAGCTCAGTCAAGATTTGATCGCACTGTTCGGTACAAAGATTTTTCATCGGATCGACGTTCAGCAAGCCAAACAAATTTCAAACGGTTTACCAGAAGACCTTGATGAAAAGGAGCTCTACAAGTGTCCTGTCGGTGCCGCCTGGGTCGTAGGACAAGATCAACCTGCAAGTGTTTTTTTGAAAGTTCCAAAACATGACATTCCCGAGCGAGATACTTCGGTCGCGAACATCGGTTCGATGAAAAACACTTTGAACTGCCGATACGCAGGCTGCTCCTCATTTCCCGGTGCCTGCGAGGATGACACCTTCGTCAAAGCGCGCGAGATTGCAGATAGTCAGGCGTTTCGCACTATATATGTAAACTACTTCCTGAGCTGCCAGAAAGATCTCACTCAGCTGGTTCATTTCCGCGGAAGGCTGGTTGGCGAGTTGCAATCGCAGATAGGCAAAAAATTTCCCGACATCGTCGAGTTGAGCTGGTGCACAATTTGTCAGGCGACCGAATGGTATTTCGATAAGCTCGCTCGCGAACATGGTTGGTCCTATGCGGATTTGCATGAACAGAAGGAACGTTGGTTCAGTATGTTGCGCCCGGCGTTTCTACCGGATTGGCCGACGAGACGAATTAACATCGACGATCTTCGCCAGTGGCGTGATGAGTTTTGGAAATTGAAAGAACGCGACCAGGGTCCGCTTCCGCTCTGCGGAGAGTGTGACGCGAAGTGCAGATATGGATCGGATGTCGAACACATACTTCTAGATTCTCGCAACGAAAACGATTTTTTCAAAGCATTGTCCGGAGAGACGGAACCGCTCTCTAAGGCAGCTGCGTGGTTCTGCTGGCTGTTTTCCGAACGAGTGATGGGTGAACCTGACTTCGACCTCGCTTATTGCTTTGCAGCGCACTTCCTGGGGCGCGCGAACCTGAGTGTCGATGCGCAACTCGTATTCGCGCACAAGACACGTCAGCAACTCGAAGATGCTAAACAAAAGTTCGAAGCCGGCGAACCAATTTTCCCGACGCCTGAAACCAAAACAGAAGAAACTGAAAAAGAAGCGAGAAGACGTCGCGCCAGAGAAAGAAGAAAAAATCGTCAGGATGGTGACGAGCCTCCTCTCAAGCCAGTTCCCTGATTCTTATCTTTTCCCGATACGATACATATCTCGATCGAGAGCACCACATATATCGCTTGTGTGAATGCGTTTAAGTTCACTCTCGTTTATTGACTTTCGTAACGAACTGGAGTTAGATCTGTCGTGTGAGGAATGCGCGAACTGGGGTAGTGCAGAAGTCACAAGTTTTGAAGGAACGGGGAGAACCCATCTGCTCTGGACCGCTTACGCGGTGTAGGTTGATGTTTCGTCAACCAGTTTGGTGTGGTGTCATTTCCAGCGACAAAAATTGCTGCTGGGGTTCTGAAAGAAATTCTCGAAGAACCGTTATTAAGGGACTGAGCGTTAATCCGGCGCATTGATTCCTAGCGGGGCATGGGTCTCCTCCGTTTCTTCAATTACTGACTGAACAGTTTTCGCAGAAAACAAAGAGTTTGGTGGCATGTACGATATCAATACCCTCGATCAACTCGCCGGCGAATTAGCCGTGTCCGAATTCGAGCTATTGCGGTTCGTATATCGCAGCGGTGAATTTTACAGAAGATTCAAACGCAGAAAGAGCAACGGTGACACCCGCGTCATCCACGCTCCCGATGAGCCTTTGAAGAGTCTTCACCGGGCAATTATCAAACGCTTTCTCGCTCCAATTCCATTGCCTGATGCCTGCACAGGTTTTCGTCCAGGCAAGTCGATACTAAACAACACGATTCCACATTGTGGAAGACGTTTTGTCTTCAATGTCGACATAGAAGATTTCTTTGCATCGATATCTTCTGAACGAGTTCTGGGCTTGTATCTCAGGCTTGGGTTCGCTTTTCCGGTCGCCTGCGTGTTGACGGAACTAACTACTTTTATGGGCTCGCTGCCACAAGGCGCGCCATCCTCTCCTTATCTCGCCAATCTGATTGCGCACAGTCTCGACATGGAGATGACCGAGTACTGCAAAAACAGAGGCTGGACGTACACTCGTTATTGCGATGATATCACCATATCTGGTGACACCACTTTCACGCTCGGCGATATGAAAATGGTTACCGAGATTCTGGACTCGGAAGGCTTCCAGTTGAACATGAAGAAAACCCGCTTCCTGCGCCGAAACTCAGCGCAAATGGTATCAGGTCTGGTAGTGAATAAACGACCGAACTTGCCTCGCGAAAAGCGACGCAATATTCGTGCGATGTTTCACCAAGCCAGCATAAGTCCGGAGAAATACAAAGAGCGCACGCAAGAGCTGGAAAACCACCTTTCGATGCTTTCAATGTTGAATCCACAAGATGCCGAGGTTATCAAATATCGCGCGATTTTAAACAAAGTCTGCGCCCAAGCATAAAGTTTAGCGACCGTCTGAGCCTAACTCAGCGAACCGAACACAACCGCAGAGAGCCGCGTGATTTCGTCGATCACGCGGCTCTCTGTTTCTTGGCAAACCAGATAGACGAAGTGCTCAAGCGAAGCCAAGCGACTGAAGCCAAGCCATTAGCTCGAGCGAAGTGAGCAATCATCTCAAGCGAAACCAAGCGAGCGAAGCCAAGCCATCAGCTTGATCTACCCCGAACCAGATCTACCTAGAACCAGATCTACGCAGAACCACTTAACGCATCAAATTGCTGTATTCCATTTGAAACTGAACGTATTGCTTCTTCTCGAGCAATCTAGCTATTTCGCGTCTAGTGCCTTTGATGGGAGCCAGACAAGACAGTGCCACGAAATTGATGAATGTCAGCGGTGTTAGAGCCATGATAAACTTCGTCACTTCATCGCCATGCATACCGTAGTAGCAAGCCATCGCAAGGTAAAAGCCAATCAGATTGCAGACCAGAAAGATGACGCAGTGCATAACGAGGAAAAAGCGTTCGCGAATCAATGACGCATTGAGCGACTCCATCTCACTGAGCAATGCCGGTGGAACTGATCCTGCGGCGCCACCACTGATTTGAGCGAACGTAGGAGCGCCGCCGGTCGGAGGGAGTGGAACAGTGTTGCCTGCCGGATTCATGGACGGCGTTGGTGCCCAATCCATCTTGGTTCCGGAAATCTGCGAAAGACGAAACGCTTCCAATTTTGCCAGGTCATCATACGAAACAGTATTCGGTATTGCGACCTGCTGAGGCAGAGGCTGCGAGAATGACTGTTGCGCGTATTGAGGATTTACGTGATTGTTCTGTTGAACAAAGCCAGAAGGGACCCCGTTCTGGCTTGGATAAACTTGTGGAAAATTGTTCGTAACTTGTTGTGCCTGGAAGTTACCGGTGTTTTGCGGCCCCTGGAAATTTCCTGCTGGTGCCTGATAGTTACCCGTCTGAACCTGAGAATTTCCTGACTGAGCCTGATAGTTCCCTGTCTGAGCCTGATAGTTACCCGTCTGCGCCTGATAGTTACCGGTTTGCGCCTGAAAATTCCCTGTTGATGCCTGGAAGTTACCTGTCTGCGCTTGAAATGCTCCCGCCTGAGCTTGAGGTTGACCTGCGTGCGTTTGGTAGTGATTGTTTTGCGACTGATGCATGCCTGGCTGAGGCTGAACGGCGTGGAATGAATTGGTTACCGCCTGCTGCGCTTGCTGGTAGTTACCTGTCACCGTCTGTGGTGGCTGCACATAACCCTGACCGAATTGATGCGCGGACGCTCCTGGCACACCCGAACTCGGATGCGATGGGTATATGCCCATACGGCTAGCAGCTTGTGCGAAGGCTGACTCTAGAGGAATGGAATTAGTAATAGTTGGTTCGACTGTAGTTCCGCATTCACCGCAGAACTTGGCGCAGGGCTCCAATAAGTTGGAGCAATTCACGCAAGGCGTCTTTTGTTGGCGTGTCAACGAGCTGGTCATCCGCGTCTTACCTTAGTGTCGTCTTAGATATTACTGTTAAAAATCGAAGTGCGGTGGATTGCAGGGGGGATTACCGCATCAAACTCTGGATGATCTCCTTGTTCGAAGAAATTCGTGGCACCGAGCCGCATTCCATGCGACCGTGACACCTTATTAGGTATGAACTTACAGTACATCCATGTCGAGACCCTGGCAACATAGTTTCGCTTCAGCTTGGACTGAATCGGATCGATATAAAAAACCGGAAACGCCCAACTGGTAAAAATTTCAAGGCGCAAAAATTTGCCATGAAACAATGCGTAATAAATGAAAAGCCTGTAATTTAGCACCAGCTCATCGCTGACTCATCGCTAACTCATCGCTGAACTATCGCCCGCCCGGCAGCCGGGATGCTTTGCCGAATGCATTAGCATGTGTCAACTTTAGCTCAACAGGCTGCCCGTAATGCTCGCAGCGGTTTTGAACAATTTGACCGCAGCTGAGCGATTGAATCTGCCGTCCGAGAAGACTTCCTTCATTAGCGCCTGGCGGATTATCTTATTGTTTTTCATGAGCAGCTTGTGTGCGATCGGCATAGCTGCTTCGATGAAGTTGAACTTCGGATTGATGGTTAATGCAACGCCTTCCAGCGTGAGCAAAGCACGCATCACGTATGTGAATTCCTGCGGCAAGCGGAATGGATAGCGATAACAGACATCCGAGAAATCAAACAACATCTGGCGGAATTTGACTTTGGTCATACCTTCAGCAAATCGAGCATCGATGATAGGCGCGAGATCCGCATATAGAGCGTCTCTGTCCACGTCCTGATTCAAGAAGCCCATGCCCACGAAATCGTCGATGAGCGCGCGATAGTCCTGCTGTGTCGTATGCAACAGCGCGTTAACGAGATGCTCTTTCAACTCCGGCTCAAGCCGTCCTACCATGCCGAAATCGTAGATACCGATACGTCCATCTGGCATCACGCGCATGTTGCCCGGATGCGGGTCGGCGTGAAAGAAGCCATCTTCCAGCAACTGACGCAAATAGAAAGTTGCACCGGTGCGTGTAATTTCTTCACGACTGAGTCCCATTGCATCGATAGTGTCCACATCGGTAATGCGGAATCCGTTCACATACTCGATCGTTAAAACGTGACGACCTGTCAGTCTCCAGACAATCCGCGGTATATAAATACGCTCGAAATTTCTGAAATTACGCCGGAAAACATCGGCATTTCGCCCTTCGCGAATGTAGTCGATTTCTTCAAATGTAGTCTTGGCGAACTCGTCGACCACGCCCGGCCAGTCAGTATGTCGGCAAAGACTGGGATAGAGCATCACCTCATCAGCAACCGCGCCAAGCACTTGCACGTCTCGAGCAAGCACCTTAGCCAGATTTGGACGTTGAACTTTGACTACGACTTCGCGGCCGTCCTTCAACACAGCTTTGTAAGCCTGAGCAAGCGAAGCAGCTGCGATCGGAACAGGATTGAATTCCTGATAGAGCTCTTCCGGGTACCCGCCGAGTTCGCGGTTGATAATTTCTTTGGCAGTTTGCAGATCGAACTCCGCTACGCCTTCCTGCAATTTCGCCAACTCGAGCATAGCGGGAAGCGGGACCAGGTCCGCGCGGGTAGACAGAGTTTGACCAATTTTGATAAATGTCGGTCCTAAATCGTGAAGCTGCGCACAGAGCCAGGCGCCTAGAGCACGATACTCTTCGTATTCCTCTGATGTGAGAGCGCGCTCTTCTGTATCGTCAGGGGCGCCACCGCGGCGCATGCGTTCGAACTCTTGAGCGTGAAACTTTGAAAAGCCTCTGACCGCACGGATGATAATCCAGACGACAGGAAAAACTCTGAGAGCTTCCTTCCAGCCTTGCAACCGGCGAATCCGATTGAAAACACGCCATGTCGACGCAGCCAATCGCGCTGGTGTGACATCGCGGAAGGTTTCGCTTATCGGATTCGGCTTTACAGTATTGCTCAAGTGGACGACCATTGAATTGCTCTCTTGACCACTAGTTTAATGGCTTCTTGGTCGTTGTCAGCAGGCTTTGAAGATAAATTTATACTTGTCTTCGTAGCCTCCGCAGCAGTGCGGGTTTAGTACTGATGCACCACTTCATACTGCTTTGAGATTATTTCCTGCACACCTTTGCTGGCAACGTTCATAAGATCCTGGAGCTTTTCTCCCGAGTAGGGCGCCGACTCCGATGAAATCTGGAGTTCGAGGATTTTTCCGGACTCGGTCAGGACAACGTTGCTGTCCATCTCGGCCTGCGAATCCTCGCTGTAATTGGGGTCCAGCAAAAGTTGACCTTTTACCTGCGCCACACTTACAGCAGCCATGTGCTCGGTCAGAGGAAGCTCATCCCAGATTCCCTCTTTCTGTAGTTTCAATAATGAATCATATAGCGCAAGAAAGGCCCCACAGATGCTGGCAACTCTGGTGCCGCCATCTGCCTGAATTACGTCGCAATCAAGGGTGATCGTTCGCTCACCCAGCTGGCGGCGGTCAATCACGGCACGCAAGCTACGGCCGATCAATCTTTGAATTTCTTGAGTTCGGCCGGAAGCCTGACCCCTAGTAACTTCCCGTTGCGAGCGAGTGTGAGTCGAACCTGGAAGCAACGAATACTCAGCCGTTATCCAGCCTTCGCCTTTGCCGATCAGGAACGCCGGGACGCGCTCTTCAATTTTTGCAGTGCAGAAAACTTTGGTATCGCCTAGCTCAATAAAAACAGAGCCATCAGCATTCTTGGTAAAGTTTCGCGTGAACTTTATGGGTCTCAGTTGATCCCATTGTCTGTTGTCACGTCGCCGGAACATCGAGTCTCGCTTTCTAGGGTTTTTCGGCCGGACTTAAGTATATCCGCAAATGTTTGCGGTATCTGCGAATGTTCAGGCAATGTTCACAACCTTATTGGCGGCCGAATCTCAGGCGATTTACCTGCGCCGTTCCCTTGACCAAAAACCCTTTGCCTGGCTTAACTTTCAACTCAGTGAATTTGAATTTCATATCGTCGGACAATGCACCGAAGTGCGAAAGTCCATTGATTTTGTTTACAAGCATCTTCGAGATGGCCGGCGAGATCTCCTGACCGGAGGTCAAAAGCTTGCTGTCAGTGACCTGAACCCAACCGTCGACCAGGGCCAGTTGACTCTGCACTTCGACAGGAATCGGTACAGCCATCTCACCAACTCCGACCCTGGTATCGACTTTCACATTCACATTGTTGTTTTTTCCCAAAACGATCGATCCATTTGAAACAGTCACACCGATGTTTCCAACACTGCCGAGCAAATTCGCAAACTGACCCGCTCGTTTGGCGACATTCGCCCCCAACCGATCGAGAGTGCCGGGCGAGTTGAGAAATCGATTGAGACTCTCCTGACTGATTTCGGCAGTTACGTCTGCTTGAGTCGGCTCAACAAATTGCAAGATCTTTTGATTGAACAAAACACCAGTGTCGAACCGCATGGCGCCTTGCGTCGTCATCGTAAACTTATCGACGATAAAGTCGCCGATATGTGCGCCCTCCGCAGTGACATCGAGCGATTTCAAAACACCTTCGCGCACATCCATGTCACGCGCGATTAAATGCATATGATCGACTGCGCCGTCGAGAAACTGCGCGGCTTCTAAGTCGATTTCCAGCTTTCCAAATTTGCCGGAATTGACATCAACAAATGATATCGGTGGCACCACAACTGGTGCCTGACCGCCAGGCATTTGTTGTCCGTTCAACATCCGACGAACTGGATCCGGCAGGTTCACTCCACCTTGTGCCGGTTGACCTTGCTCCTGCACCTGGCTGATCAGAACCGGCGATATCCGGTCTTTAGCTAACAGCTCCGGAAGATTTGCGACTCTCGGTGTTGACGGAACGCAGTCTGCCTCTGTCGCTTCAGACGCAAAAGAACCGGCTGCTTTAGACCCTGATGACGCATGCTCCGCAGCTTTCGACGCAGCCGGCATGGCACTCACCGACAACGAAGTCGTGAAGCCGATTGCAATAGTAAGCGCTGTAAATGCGGACAAGAATCTGGATCGCTTGCGAGGTAGCGACCGCGTTCTACTTGTATTCATTATTGATAGTCCTTGTTGATGTTTGTCCGAATCAAAAGCGATCCGAAGTTTCCATTTTGTTTGAGACAGATTTCTCACCGACATTGTTCCGAATTGGTTACACGCCAACGCACGAAAACAGTTTCCCCAGATACAGGAAGTCGCTCCTCGGACGAACCGAAAAGCGACTTACATTTTATACTCTTTGGTCGAATGAACTATTGTTCAAACAACTTCAGTGCGATTACTCGCCACCTTCTGCAGGATCAGCACCTTCAGCTGGCTTATCGCCTTCTGCCGGCTTATCGCCTTCAGCGGCTTTGTCGCCTTCGGCAGCCTTGTCACCCTCGGTGGTGGTTGTCGTTGTTGTTGTCGTTTCGGTTGTAGCCGCTGCATCTCCACCGGTCGCTGCTGCATCAGTTGCAGGAGTGGTTGTGGTGGTTGAAGTGGTGCTTGTGGAGTCGGTGCCGCCACCGCCGCCGCATGCAGCCAAGCTGGCAACGAGGCCGAAGCTCGCAAGCGCTAAAGCTAGAGTTTTGTTTCGAATAGTCATTGGTTGACCGTCTCCTTCTGGGACCTGAAAAATCTTAGACAGCTCTCTTTGTTTTTCTGCGACAGAACAGTAAATTAGTATTCCAATCGCAAACAGCGCGATTATACAGTCATGGTTGCGCGTAATGCAAACCGCTGGTAGTGAATTATCTTCCGTATCGCTGATAAAACGGGCTATCCGGAAGCTTTACATAACAACAATGCCAAGAGAAACTGGTCGCCAACCAGCCATCCTCTACGCTCGATTTATGCGCGGGGATTATTCAGAGGATATATGCTTGAAACTCAAGAACTCTTGACGAGTCCAGTAATTTCACGCAAAAAATTTCCGACAGGTTTCAGGCACTATCTGATTAGTGAAGATCCACTCATCTCAGGTGGCTTTTCCAGACCCATTATCTGCAAAACAGTAGGGGCAACATCTGCCAGACCGCCCTCGATAAGCGTAGCGCCGTTTTGCAATCCGGCAAGATCATTCTTCTGGAAACTTGCCACTATAAACGGTACCGGATGGCTGGTGTGCGCCGTATGCGGTTCTCCCGTGACATAGTCGATCATCTGCTCCACATTGCCATGATCCGAGGTGATGAGCAATGTGCCACCACATTCCTTGGTCGCTTCGAGAAGCGCACCAAACGCGTCGTCCACCGAAGCTACCGCATCGACGGCAGCTTCCATAATTCCAGTGTGTCCGACCATGTCGGGATTCGCAAAATTAAGCACAGTGAATGGGAAGTTACCGGACTTGATCGCCTTGATCCCCTCTTCGCAGACTTCGGAAGTCTGCATCCTGGGCGCGAGATCATAAGTCGCCACTTTCAACGACGGTATCATCCGCCGCTCCTCACCTTCGACCGGTTGTTCGCGACCGCCGTTCAAAAAGTATGTGACATGCGCGTACTTCTCTGTTTCCGCAGCGTGGAACTGACCGATATGGTGGCACGACAACAACTCAGGCAAAGTCATAGAGATGTCCTGAGATGGAAGAGCTTCATTATTGAACGCAACCGGCAAGTTCAAACTGGCGTCATATTCCGTTAAACATACATAATGTATATTGGGCACCATCGGGCGCGCGAAGAATGAGAAATCCGCTTGCGTCAACGCACGGCTTATCTGCCTTACGCGGTCCGGACGGAAGTTGAAACAGATTACACTGTCACCATCCTTGATGCGCCGATCGTTCACTATATAAGGACGGACAAACTCGTCATTTTCATTGCGCGCATATGCATCGTCGACGGCTGCAACTGCGCTTTCAATCGGTCGTCCGTCGCCGAGCACGAGAGCTCGCCAGTATTCCTCTATGCGTTCCCAACGATTGTCGCGATCCATCGCATAGTAGCGGCCGCAGACTACACCTATCTCTCCACGGTTTTTGAGCTTTTCTTCCAGCTCTCGCATAAAACGCCTGGCGGAACGTGGCGGCGTATCCCGACCATCGAGAATCGGATGAACAACGAACTTGCTGATAGATGCACGAGAAGCAAGCTCGATCAGACCGTCAAGGTGATCCGGGCTAGAGTGAACACAACCGTCGCTCACCAGCCCGAAGACGTGCAGAGTGCCACCCGTCTCGCGTACATGGTCGATAGCCCGCACTATGACTGGGTTTTTGAAAAAGGAATTGTCGCGGATTGTGTTTGAAATCAAAGTGAGTTTTTGCACGACCGTGCGACCTGCGCCGATCGTCAAATGCCCGACTTCTGAATTGCCCATCAGACCTGGCGGTAAACCGACTGCAAGCCCGGATGAGTCAAGCAGAGTGTTCGGGAAGTTCTCAAGGAGGTAATTATAGTTGGGCGTTTTCGTGGCTAGAATCGAATTGCCCTTCTTCTCCCGAGTTACTCCCCATCCATCTAATATAAGTAGAGTTACAGGTCCCATTACCGCCTCATGAAAAGCTCAGCACAAAACGCTGCATGAAATCGTAGCGTGATTAGAATCGATTAGGTGTTTTTCAACCGAGATCCTTAACTAAAGTGTCGAGCAATCTTCCGTCGGCGTTTCGTCAGCTGATTCGCGTTGCAGGTTAGCGTTCGATCAGCGTGCGATTCTTTAGTGTTTCGTTTGCCTTGAAGGTAGTACAATCCGGCTCGTAAACTTGGATATATGGCTCGTGAATCAGGAAGCAAAAACGAGTGCCGCACAGGAAGCATCCTCGCCATCAGCGGATTCACCGCGTGAAGCAGGGCGTGATTCAGACTGGATTGCGGAAGTTTCGCACGAGCTGCGCCTGCCTATCGCCAATATAAAACTTCTGGTGGAGACGCTTCTCGACGGAGCGCACGAGGACCCGGCGACAGCAGTTCGTATGCTGGAGCGTACAAGACAGGAAGTTGAGCGGCTCGAGGCTCTGGTTGCCGATTTGATATCTATTGAGGAAGTAGCCGACAATCGCGACAACGTCAAGAAGCGCATGACACCGCTGTCGGATGCGGCACGATACGCCATGGAGAGCGTTTCGAAAACAGCAGCGAAGAAGAACATTTCAGTGAAATCAGAGATCGCACCAGGGTTTCACGTCAACGCAAATCCCGACCAGCTCAACCAGGTGATGTTAAACCTGGTTGAAAACGCCGTTAAATACACGCCCGCAGGCGGCGAAGTTGTGATACGGTCCGGCGCGCGCGGCAGTTTTTCCGTCTCGGATACAGGTCTGGGAATTGCTGCCGGTGAGATTCCCAAAATCTTCAAACGTTTTTATCGAGTCGATCGAACCCGGGCACCAGGCTCTACCGGGCTAGGGCTCTCAATTGTGAAACACATCGCGGACATGCACGGTGCTAAAATTAGCGTGCAGTCCGAAGAGTCAAAGGGCTCGACATTCATCCTCCTGTTCCCGGAGGACACTTAGGCAATTATGACCAACAATCCAATATCGAAGCCCAAACGAATCATGGTTGTAGACGATGATGCCACCATCGTTGAGACACTGGCGTATAACTTGAAGCGTCACGGCTTCGAGGCAGTCTCTTTCTCTCGAGGAATGGAGGCTCTGTCAGGTCTCGATGATGCAGGCGCATGCCTCATTGTTTTGGACTGGATGTTGCCTGACGTCACCGGTCCGGAAGTTGTAAAACTTATTCGTGAGCGCGGTTGCGAATTGCCCGTACTCATGCTGACCGGTCGCTCCAGCCCCAACGATATCGCGCATGGATTGTCGGCCGGCGCCGATGACTATCTGGCAAAACCATTCAGCACGATCGAGTTTATGGCGCGCATCCAGGCGTTGCTTCGACGCGCGAAAAAGGATCAGGGTGCAGCGGAAAACAAAATTACCATTGGAGACTTGATGCTCGATGAAAGCGCTCGGCGAGTCACTTTCAAAGGACAGCCCGTCGACTTATCGCCCAAGGAATTTTCCCTGCTCAAAGCTTTGATGAAAAACGCAGACAAGACGATGAGCACTGATGTTTTGTTAAACAAAGTCTGGGGCTCGGATTATCAGGGAGACGTCAAAACAGTCGCAGTGCACATGCGCTGGTTGAGACAGAAGCTCGAGAACGACCCGAAAAACCCAACGTTACTTGAGACCGTGCATCGCTCAGGATATCGGCTGAACTCGCCAACCTCAGCAGCCCAAACAGCAGCGAAACACGAAGCAAAAGCGGCTGACTCCGAGCACGGAAGCGGTCATGAAACGGGATCGAGTCATGGAATCGGTCACGGTCAAAGCCATTAGAGGAGAAGGAGATAGACGTGAAAACTGAAGCACTTACCTTATTGAAAGAGGAAGTTCTCTCGATGGGACGAGGGGTCGAATCGACTGTTCAGGAACTCACGCGCATGCTCAAAAAGGATCCGGCAGCCAGCCTGTCCCGCATGGAAGATGGCGAGGAGACGATCAACAGGCAATGCATGGAAATCGAAGAGCACTGCCTTGAGTTGCTCGTCGAAAGAGACAAAGACGAGATGAATGAACGCGTCATCCGCAGCCTGGTGAGCACGATCTTGATTGCTACAAAACTTGAGCGCATGGCAGACCATGCCATTCGTATAGCAAAAGTAGCAGACTGGGCGCGTGAAGAAGAAATCGACGTACCGGAAGAATTGATTGAAATGTCGCAGACTGTAGGACACATGGTGCAGGAAACCTTGCTGGTGTTTCTAAGCGACGCACCAGACAAGGCGATCGAAGTGATGCGCCGCGACAACGCAGTCAATTATCTGCACGATGTTTTGTCAAAACGTCTGCTTTCAAACTTGGGCGAACAGGACACGCAACAGGCGCAAATGCGCATGCAGTTTCTCTTCTGCACACGCTTTCTGGAGCGCATGGGTGATGCGTGCGGGTCCATCGCAAAACGCGTCTACTTCATAGCTACAGGCAAGCGCCTTAAAGCCGCAGCTACAAAAGTGGAGACATAGTATGTCACCAGTGATGGTACTAGCCGGAGACGAGGATTTTGAACTCTACCGACGGCTAGCAAAATTGAAAGATTCACTTCTGGATCCGGCTTTTGCGTCGTTCAACTTCGCTCGTTTTGAAACGCCATCAATCACCGACGTTCTCGATAACGCGCTGACCGTCCCGTTCGGTCCTGGCAATAAAGTCATAATCTTCGATAAGTGCGACTTTTTTACGCGCAAATCTGCAGGAAAAGGAAAAGACAAATCCGATTCCGGAAGCGCCACTCAAAAGCAACTCGACAGCCTTGATGATTCACTCGGCTCTGTGCATCCAAATACGCACCTGATTTTTGCGTGCCCCTTCAATTTCGACTCAAATTTGAAAATGTCGAAGATCGTGTTGAAACATGCAAAACCCGAGGAATTTCCGAAGGCTAAATACTACATAGGTTCCCCTAATCCAAAGTTGGAAACCTGGGTTCGCAAAGAAGCCAAAGCGAAGGGCGCCACTATCGACGATACCGCCATCGCATACTTGCTTGATGGAACAGAAGCAAACTTGCGCCAGATTTATTCGGAAATTGATAAAGCAGCGACGTACATAATGCCGAAAACCCACATCACTTATGATGTGGTGGTCGAGATGAGTCCGCATCACTCGCACGTTTTCACGCTTCTCGATCACTGGTTGGAAGGCCGCGCCTCGAGCGCGCTCGACAGCGCGATCGAACTGCTGTCGCGCCAGCCTGCTCTAAAAGTTATCGCCACGTTGCAGACATTTCTCGGTCGCTGGATCGAAATGAAGGTAATATGCGAGCAAGCAAATGCCAAACTGCCTTTCGCTCCCGGCGTACAAAGACGCGAACTTCCGTTTCCTGAACAACTGAAACGAGTGGCGTCGGAGATGAAGACACAACCGTTCCTGATCGAAAAAGATTTGAAACGCCTGCGCACTCACAGCTCCGCTTACCTGATAAAGAAACGCCGCCAACTAACGAATTTCGAATTCCTCGTCAAGAGCGGCCGCCTCAACGAAAAAAACGCCCTGGAATTATTCATCGCCAGCTAATCTCCAAGCTCTCCAAGCATATTCGAAAGTACCGAGCGAGGAAACCATGCCAGCTTTTTCCAAGCATATTCGAAAGTCCCGCCAATTCCGCCCAGCGATTCAAACTCGGCAGAGGAAGCGGCTTTCCGGCATTTTTCTTAGTTTTTTGGCTACGACACTACGACGCTTTTTCGAAAATGCGTCGTAGTCAGATAGACATCGTGCCGAGGTGCACAACTCTTTAGGTCAGGATATACTGTGTTCAAGGCAACTCAAAGACACTGAGAGAGGAAACCATGCCAGACACAAGATATGTTCTCGATGACATGACGGTCAAAGACACCTGGCGAATTTTTCGTATGATGGCTGAGATGGTCGAGGGCTTCGAGGAACTATCAAAGATAGGTCCGGCGGTTTCTATTTTCGGAAGTGCCCGCTGCAAGCCGTCCGACCCTGAGTATCTGCTGGCGGAAACCATCGCCAGGAAATTAGCGGAGCGCGGTTTTGCTGTCATCACCGGCGGTGGTCCGGGTGTGATGGAGGGCGGCAACAAAGGTGCCATCGCTGCTGGTGGCACGTCCGTTGGACTTAACATCCAACTTCCCCGCGAGCAGGCGCCCAACCCCTATCAGACTGTCTCTGTAGACTTCCGCTATTTTTTCGTGCGAAAGCTCATGTTCGTAAAATACGCGGTTGCATTCATCATCATGCCAGGAGGCTACGGAAGTCTCGACGAACTGTTCGAGGCTCTCACCCTGATTCAAACTAACAGGATAAAACGCTTTCCGCTTTTCCTCGTCGACTCGACCTTTTGGAAACCAATGCTGGACTGGATTCGCGAAGGTCCCGTCAAACGCGGTTTTATCGCGGAATCAGAGCTGGACTTAATCACTCTAGTCGACGATCCGGATGAACTCGTCGCCCAGATTGTCTGGTGCGAAGAAGAGAAGTGCTATCTAAATCCGGATGGTTTGATGGCTCATCCCAGCCGTAAGCTGCCGAAGCCCGACACCGAAATATGATCGAAATAGACGGAAGCCTCGGTGAGGGTGGCGGACAAATAGTCCGCTCGTCTCTCGCGCTGTCCATCATAACCGGAAAACCTTTCCGCATAAGACAAGTACGCGCCAATAGGTCAAAACCAGGTCTGTTGAATCAGCACCTGACGGCGGTCAATGCGGCTGTGAAGATATCCGGCGCCGACACCAGCGGAGTTAAGCTCGGGTCAACGAATTTCACTTTCTCACCTGGTCCTTGCGTACCTGGCGATTACACTTTCTCCAACGGCACTGCCGGCAGTACCACACTCGTATTTCAAACTGTTTTGCCGCCCTTGATGATAGCGAACTCGGCGAGTTCAATCACCCTCGATGGTGGCACTCACAACCCGATGGCGCCGCCATTCGAATTTCTGCGCGACACATTCCTTCCAGCACTTAAAGAGATGGGCGTAAGTGTCAAAGCGAATTTAAAGCGCTACGGTTTCTACCCCAAAGGCGGCGGCACTCTGCATTTCGAAATTCAGCCAGCGGAGACAATGACGCCCATTCATCTGGCCGAAAAAGAAGGTATCAAATCTGTCAACGCCCAGGCTCTTGTAGTCAAGCTTCCGGAAGACATCGGTCACCGTGAATTGAAAACGCTGAAGGCGAAGCTTTCACGACTGGACCACGCGAAAGTAACAGCGGTGGATGAAGGCGTTTCACAAGGCAACGTCGTGATAGTGCAAGTGAAAACCGGTGCACTCACGGAAACCATAACCGCGATAGGCGAGCGCGGTTTGAAGGCTGAACTGGTCGCTGACGCAGCTGCGCTTGAAACCAATCAATATTTATCAAATAGCGCCGCAGTCGGAGAGCACCTCGCCGATCAACTTTTGATTCCAATGGCCCTTGCCGGTGAAGGTTCTTTCATAACTTCCGTTCTCTCGAGCCACACCACAACTAACATTGATGTGATCCAAAAATTTCTCGATATCAATATCAAAACAAAACAGCTCGGCGATTCACAATGGAAGATCGAAGTATTCAAGTAGTGAGATCACATTAAAAACCGCTCAGCATCTATGATTTCGTACATCTTCGTTACATCGCTATTAAGGATTTTGGTAAAAATTTCGGTTTCTTCTTAACTCATACATACAATGTTCTTTCGATCAGGTGTCAGACCGCCGGAGGAAACAGGCTTTGAAGATCGCAGTATGTGTGAAATCAGTCCCCGATACGGAAACAAAAATCAGCATCGCAGCGGACAAAAAGAACATCGAATTGAACGGTGTACGTTTTATCACCAGCCCCTTTGATGAATTCGCAATCGAAGAAGCTATCAAGCTCAAAGAGAAAAACGGTGGAGAAACCGTTGCCATCTCTGTCGGCGGCAAAGAAGTAACTGACGTTCTAAGAGACAGCCTGGCGCGCGGCATCGACTCAGCAGTGCATGTTGACGACCCGGACCTAACCTGGCTCGACCCCCTCAGCACAGCAAAGGTTCTTGCTGCTGCCATCAAAGATGGTGGCTACGACGTTGTGCTCTGCGGACAGCAAGGTGTCGGCGGAGACAACTCGCAGGTCCCCTCGATTCTCGCTGAGCTTCTCAACATTCCGCAAGTAACCCTGGTTGTAAAACTTGAAATCGACGGCACGAAATTCAGAGCGGAGCGTGAAATCGAAGGCGCTCACGAATTCGTAGAAGGCTCACTACCGGCTGTATTCAGCGCTCAGAAAGGCTTGAACGAGCCCCGCTACCCCTCCATCAAAGGCGTCATGGCAGCACGCAGAAAAGAGATCGCAGTAAAAAATGCTGAAGCTCTCGGCATCAAAGGCACTGTAGGTGGTGACAATCGCAAAGTCGTCATCAAAGAAATGACGTTGCCGCCGGACCGAGGTCAAGGACGCCGTCTCGAAGGCGATGTTGACGCTCAAGTCAAAACGCTCGTAGACCTGCTTCGCAAAGAAGCACACGTTATCTAATTGCCGTCGCCAAGAAATTCAGGAGATAAAAAATGAGTCAAGGTATTCTGGTTTTCATCGAACAACGCAACGGTCAAATCCGCAAAGCAAGTCTCGAAGCCCTTTGTGAAGCACAAAAGCACGCCGGACTTTCAGGTGGCAGCGTCACCGCTCTCATCATCGGCGAAAACGTCAAAGGTTTGACAGCCGAAGTAGGCAAGTACAATCCAACAAAAATTCTGGTTGCGGACGGCGCCGAATTCGGCTCCTACTCAGCAGAAGCTTACACCGAAGCATTGGCCGAGGCTGTTAAGAAAACCGACCCGCGTTTCGTCTTCGCGGCGCAAACCGCAATGGCAAGAGATTTCCTCCCGCGCGCAGCAGCACGTTGCGACGCACCGGTGATCTCTGACGTCATGAGCTTTATCGTTGATGGCGACAAACTCGGACCGGTCCGTCCAATGTACTCGGGCAAGTGCTTCGGGCAATACGAAATCAATAGCCCGCTCGCTTTCATCACAGTTCGCCCTAACGTATTCCCAGTCTCCGCGCCTGACGCCTCAGCCGCACCAGCCGTCGAAGACCTGGCAATCAAGCCGGAAAACATCAGAGCGAAAGTTGTCGAAACCCACAAATCCGAAGGTTCCAAAATCGAACTCAGCGAAGCTTCGATTGTCGTCGCAGGCGGTCGTGGCATCAAAGGTCCGGAAAACTGGGGCGTGCTCGAAGAGCTCTGCGACGCTCTCGGCGCAGCGCTAGCAGCATCGCGTGCGGTAGTTGACGCAGGATGGATCGACCACCAACATCAGGTCGGACAAACAGGTAAGGTCGTAAGCCCGCAACTCTACATCGCTTGCGGAATCTCCGGCGCGATTCAACACCTCGCCGGTATGTCTTCATCCAAAGTAATTGTCGCAATCAACAAAGATGCTGAAGCTCCGATCTTCAAACACGCCACCTACGGTGTGGTTGGTGATATCTTCGAGGTTGTGCCGAAACTCACAGCCGAGATCAAGAACCTCCAGAACAACTAACTCGCAACTGTTTAAAACGTGAGGCTGTCTCGACAGCAACGTTGGAACAAAAACGCGAAAGTCAAAATGCAAGAAGGGTCGAGAATGTCTCGACCCTTTTCGCTCACTCACGAAAAATTATTAGTGGAAACCGTTTCGAAGACTGGAAATAGCTATCTGAAAACAGTTTCGCCGAATACCTAGAACGCGCTGCGGCGAGGCATTTGACGCTCCTGCCGATGGTCAGTGCGATCTCTCGGCATGCGTTGAATATCATCAACACGGCTTCCACCAGCCTGCCCGGTTCTGCTCACGGAATCGGTTTTGTCTTTCGTGTCGCCGCTTACTTTCGGTTCGATCTTGGCTTTCTCGTCAGCTTTCTTCTCTGCCGCTTTGTCCTTAGCCTTCTCGTTCTCTAAATCTTTGTCTTTGCTTTTGTCCTTGTCTTTGTCTTTGACACTCTCGTTCTTATCCTTGCCTTCGTTCTTATCCTTCTCTTCGTTTTTATCCTTACCTTCGCTCTTATCCTTCTCTTCGTTCTTATCCTTACCTTCGCACTTATCCTTACTCAGTTCTTTCTCAACGATGCTGTTCTTGTCCTTGCCGTCAGCCTTTTCTGCGGACTTCAGGTCGATGAACTTACCGTCGGCGCTCTTACCGTCCTTGTTACTAACATCACGACTGTCCAAACTGACCTTCAAATCCGTCTTGAAGATGTTGTCAAATTCTAGGCTATCAGTGTTGCGCCCGTTGTCGCGTGAATCACGATTGGAGGATGCAGAACTATTTTTCGCCATTTCCTCGAACACTTCATTGTGAAGACCGGAGTTGGAGCTCGATGACACAGCTTCTTTTTTGTTCTCGAGTTGTTCGATGTTCATTTGGGAAATCCTCATAGAAACGCAATAGGAAAGTGAGCACACCACCTGCGATACCAGTCACTTGCTCGGTACTTTGCGGCGCTCGGTGGCGGTTGGTGACTCTATTAACCGCGATCCAATGTGAAAACAATGTGAGCACTCAAATCAGCGCACCTGTTTGCGTTTCGAGAGAGCGCTACCGGACATTGTTCAAAACGGGATTAGTAAAACCTTGCATTCATCATTACGATTTCGATTGCACCACGTAACCGAAACCGCGATTAGTTTTCACAAAATCATCCATGCCAATCTTGGCCAGTTTGAACCGAAGCGTCTTCATACAGGTACGAACCGAATCCTCGGACCCTTCACTCTCGGAAGACCAAATGGCAGTCAGCAACTGCTTCGCAGAGTAGTGAGTATCCGGATGCTTCATCATATATTCCAACAGTGAACATTCTGTAGGCATCAATTGAATCTGTTTTGCACCGGAGTAAACGGTTCGCGTACTAACCTCCAGTTGAACACCATTTACCTGGAGTTTCTCCGACAAAACCGCAGCCGGACGGCGCAGCAAGCTGCGAACGCGAGCCGCTAGTTCGCGAATCTCGAATGGTTTTATCAGAAAATCATCCGCACCGGAGTCTAAACCAGACTCCTTATAATTGATATCACTCTGAGCGGTAAGAAACAAAATAGGAGTCTGTCCGCCATTTTTTCTAAACTGCCGACAGACGTCCAGCCCACTCATACCCGGCAAATTCCAGTCGAGCACAATCAGGTCATAGCTAAAACTGGACAATAGCTGCATGCCGTCTTCGCCTGAGCTTGCCGCTTCGCAAACATAACCTTGCTCGCGAAACCAGGACGTTAATTGATCGGCAATTGCCGCATCATCCTCAACTATCAATAGTTTTGCCATTCGCCAGGGTCCGTGCTAGTTCCGAATAGGCGCTAATTCGACGAGCGCTAGTTTCGAACGCGTGCCAATTTCGAGTGCTATTTACGCTCGCGAACTCGTTTGAGAAACACACCATACTCGCGAATGTAATCGTTTGCATCATAGTATTCAGACGCAAAAACTAGCAGCACCGCATCTTCCGAATACTTGTATTGAATTCCCCAGGTCATCGCCGGCAGGAATAATCCGAGGTTTGGTTTATCCAAAAGAAACTGCTCGCGACGCTCGCCATCATCAGCAACTACTTGAACCGAGCCCTTCACTGCGATCAAAAACTGGTGGCACGTGATGTGCGCATGTTCGCCGCGCGTTTTCTCAGTCGGAACATCGTAAACCAAAAAATATCTCTTAGGCGAAAACGGAATGTCGCGCTCGAACTCGCCCACGGACAGGGCGCCGCGCATATCGTTTACCGCTTTGAAATAATGCAGTTGCACACCCGCGACAGCCGACTTACGAATTCCAAAGTCCGGCGTCGTTGATGTTTCCTTCTCGTCCATCGTGGACGTGTCGGTATCTGCGTAACCAATAATCTTTGCAGGATTGCCGACGACAATAGCATTCGGCGGGACGGAACGCGTTACAACCGCGCCGGCGCCAATCATGGCGTTGCGCCCGATTCGAATTCCGGGAAGAATCGTCGCGTTCGCACCGATCGAGGCGCCCTCCTCGACCACGATTCGCAAGAATTCATCAGGATAAACCTTACTGCGCGGTCGCTTGTCATTGGTGAAAGTGGCGTTCGGTCCAACAAAAACATTGTCCTCGAGCGTTATGCCGTCCCAAATCTGGACGCCACACTTGATAGTGACATTGTTGCCAAGCTTGACGTCGTTCTCGATAAAAACACCGTCGCAGATGTTGCAGTTGGAGCCGATAACCGCGCCGGGTAAAACGTGAGCAAACGCCCAGACCTTGGTGTCAGCACCAACGTTTGCGGACTCACAGATCCCCTTTTCATGTACGAAGAAATTCATTTGGTTTCACTGCCGATAGGTACCTCCAATAATATACGTCCTTGAAGACCATTTGTGCGTGCGGTTCAATAAGCGTAAATGATTGAAAAAACGATTCAGTCCTGATTAATTCTCCCAAAATGGGAGAAAACCATTGCGAAAATTCTCCCAAAATGGGAGAATAGATGTTAGTTGGGGCCACAATCCGTATGAAGATCAACCACTGGGGCAGGGCGCGCCAATTCATCAAAGACCACCCTGAAGCAGCTAACCCTTTGCGAAACTGGAAGAAGTCCGTCGTCGAAGCCACTTGGACCAGCTTTCCAGAAATCAAAGAGACGTTCAACAGTGTCGATTGGTACGGGGGAGCGATCATCTTTAACATTGCTGGCAACAACCTCCGACTGATTGCTATCTGCCGCTTTGAATTAGGCCGACTGTACATCGACAAAGTATTGACGCATGAAGAATACGATAAAGGCGCCTGGAGAAAGCGTTACGATAAGAAAAAGAAATAGCGGAGGTGACTAATGAAACTAGTCTACAAGCCCGACAAGAAATACCTAGACTGCATCAAGCGATTTCCTCTGAAGCCACTGCGTTCAGATGAAGAAAACGAGATGGCCGCCAAAATTTGCGATGAACTCTTGGACAACTTCGATTCTCTATCGGAGCAAGAGCATGATTATTTTGAGGTTCTATCAAAGCTGGTCGAAGAATACGAATCACAATGGCAAGAAGAGAAGAATGTCGAACCCCGTGAGCTGATTGTTTTTCTCATGGAGCAAAATAAGCTCACTCAAACCGATTTAATACCGGAGTTTGGTAGTTCTTCTCGCGCTTCCGAATACTTGGCTGGTATGCGCGATTTATCGCTAAAGCAAATACTCAAACTTGCCAAACGGTTTCAATTATCTCCAACAGCATTCATCAGCAGAGAGCAAATGAAGTGAACTCAGAATCGCGCAAAGCCACTCGTTTTAACACAGGTAATTAAAGAAAGATATCGAGCTTAGACATTTGGCTGTACCAGCTTGAACAACTGGTCCTCCGGAAGTTCACTGGCGTAAACCACATCGATGCCCTGCCTGGAAAACATAACGAGATTGACATTTCCAACGCGTGAAATTGATGGCTGTTTGTCACCGAATCTATGGTTTGGTTCAAATTTTATAACCCCAGACGGCGCTTCGTAGCAGTCGATACAAATGTCACTGCCATCTTTTTTGAAACACATGCGGACAATTTCTTTGCCGTTCGCTTGAAGGATTTCAGCACCACCCAGGTTGTATGCAACCAGTTTCGCATCGATCAATGGAAAACCAACCTCGGCTTTTTGAGCCAGTTCTATAGAACGTGAAGAGAAACTGTCATCGTAGTTCTGCGAGTCCATGCCATGCGAAGTCTTGCTAATTAACTCATCAAGTGTCAAATCTTTGGATGCCTGAAGAGAAACAGTCTCGCCAGCGACAGTGTTGCGCCCTTGTAATTTCGGATTGGTCAAGAACGCGACGACAAGCACCAGAGGCAGAATGCATGCAACTGCAAGAAGCCACATATTTTTCCCGACAACGCTCTTTTCTTTTTCGACAAGATCAAGATTGAGTTTAATTTTCGATTCCAGATCCGTAGTTGGAGGAAACGTTTTGACAATATCTTTCACCCCTGAGCGAACAAGCAAGGCGCTATTCCAAATGCTTGAACAGCTTGTGCACTCACCGATGTGGCTGTTAAATAGAGCCGTTTGTTCAACAGTAAGTTCGTTGTCGAGCGCAGGCGAACAAAGCGCACGAGCCTCATCACAATTCATTCGTTTGCTCCCCTCTGGGTAGGTTTTTACTCCGCGCGGACTCGGGAATTTCCTGTGCCGTCAAAAACTCGGCTAACGCTCTTCGGGCTCGATACAGCCGAGACATTACTGTTCCGATTGGTACACCTAATAGATCGGCGATATCTTGATATTTCATATCACTGACTTCACGCATCACAAATGGTGTCGCAAACTGATCGGGTAATGATGCGATGGCGGCAGCAAGCAGATCGAGAGTGAAGTTCTGCGAAACCAACTCGTCAGGACCTATTTGCTCATCGATCAAGCTTTCGACGAGACCGTCGTCTCCATCGAGAGTTAACAACGTTGGTCTTCCCTGCATGCTACTGACCCGATCCTTGATTGTATTCAGAAGTATTGTGTAGAGCCACGAGCGCTCATTGGTTTCTTCCTTATACGAATCGATCGATCTGAATGCCTTCATGAACGTCTGTTGAACAACGTCTTCCGAGTCTTCATGACTGTTTAAACGAACTCGTGCGTATTTGTAAAACTCGCTCGAATATTTGCTGACCCAGAGACCAACCTTATCCTTTTTCGACTTCGTTCTTCGCCAGATATTCATAGGATGACGCCGGTACTATTTGAACGTCACGTGACAGCCTGTATTCCCGTGCTTGGCGAAATAGTCCTGGTGATATTCTTCCGCGGTATAAAACTTGTTGAATGGTTCCAGTGATGTGACGATTTTTCCGTTCACCTTTCCGGAGACTTGGTACTCAGCAATCTCTTTTTCTGCTTCTGCTTTTTCCTCTGGAGTTGAGTAGAAAATTGCCGACCTGTATTGATCGCCAATGTCGGGTCCCTGACGATTGACCGTTGTAGGGTCGTGCAGTTTCAAGAAATCAGTAACCAGCTGGTTGTAGGTGATCAATTTCGGGTCGAACACTACACGCACTGTTTCTGCGTGTCCTGTCCCGTGTTCGCATACTTGTGGATATGTTGGATTCTCTGTCTTTCCACCGGTGTAACCAACAGTGGTGCTCGCCACTCCGGCGGTTCCTTTCAAGATGTCCTCGACTCCCCAGAAGCATCCTGCCGCGAAGTATGCTACGTCCTTGCCATTTTTTCTAACCTTATCATCGTCTGCGACTGTGTAAAACGGTTTATCAGCTTCTGCTGCGGTGTTAGGCTTCGCGGATGAACTCGCGACTGTTCCTTGCTTCTGATCAAAAGATAGAGAAGCTGAATTGATGCAAAAGCGCTTCCCAGTTGTTTTGGGTCCGTCGTCGAAAACATGTCCAAGGTGCGCTTCACACTTCGAGCAAACCACCTCATCGCGTTGCATGCCGTAACTGTTATCGGAGGCGACTTTGACGCTGCCTTTGTCTACTGGTCGGTCAAAACTTGGCCATCCCGTTCCAGAATCGAATTTATTGTCTGAAACAAACAACGGCTGACCGCAGTTAACACATTTGTACTCTCCAGCAGCGTGGTTGTCCCAATACTCTCCCGTGAAGGCGCGCTCGGTGCCTTTCTCTCGAGTGACGTGATACTGCAATGGTGTCAGCTTCTTTCTCAATTCCTCAGCAGGTATCTCGCTTATCTTTTTCGTCATGTTGTCCTTCTTCTCTGAAACAGGTTGGGGCTGCTGCGCGTTGGTGCTGGAGCATGAACTCAAAAAGATCAAGCAAATGAGACTTGCAGCAAATGTATATTGACTTTTAGGCATCGGAGAATTCTTCCCTCGGCAGTGTTCGAGAGCTAATACCGGTGGGGTTCTGGTTTTATTCCCGGTCAAATATTAATTCTTAAAACCGCAGACAAGTCAGTTCGCCAAAACGCTTTCCCGACCCGACCTGTATTTTAAACCGGAAGTCACCACCCATGGAGCTACAGTTCACTCAATTCGACACCGTTTTACTTTTTCACCATGAGTAAATTTCCACATCCTCTCGTACTTGCAAATCGGGGCCTTCGTCAAACTCGATGTCCGCGTAAATCTCATTCATCGTTATCGTGACCGTGTCATCTTGTAAGTCCAGCTCAAGAGATTCGCCGCTACCAATCACTTGAACGGTCCATTCATCATCGACCTTTCGAAATATTTCCAGTAGTTTTCTCGTTTGGTGAACGATCACGTAATGCGTTACCGAAACCACATGCCTATATGCGACGAGCTTTTCACGTCGTTCTGTTGATGCTGTGGAACGAGAAAGTACTTCGAATATTACCGTTGGTGTTTTCGTATAAACGCTCTTCTTATCAAATGCGCCACAGTCGATCATCAAATCCGGATAGTAGAAACAGTTCAAATCTTCGATGCGAACCTTCATATCTGAAATGTAGACGGTGCATCCCTTTCCCTGAAGTTTAGCGCGGAGAGACGTGGCAATATTTAAAGCGATTACGTTGTGGGCTGCAGAGCCTCCGGTCATCGCGAAAACTTGCCCATCGACATATTCGTGTCTCTGCTTTTCCGCCGCTTCAAAGATCAGGTATTGCTCAGGCGTGAGGTTCGATAGCTTTTGCTGCTTTCCCACGGCACATTCCTCTTCGATCACCGATGAGTAAATTATACGGTGAACCGATCCAAATTTTGAGCTTAGCTATTTCGATTTGAGTAATTGTTCTAGCCCAATTTTGAGGAACAAGGAGTTTATCGAAACAGAGATTCACCAGCCTGAACCTGGGCAGCGATTCTATCGTCATGAAGATATTGCGGGATTTGCAATCAGAGCGACGCGCAAGTCGAAAGCCTATATCCTTGAAAAACGTGTAGGCGGCTCGACCAGAAGAATGACAATTGGAAAGTGCAGCGAAATGTCGCTAGAGTCGGCACGAAAGCAGGCTTGCATAATGCTGGGAGAGATCGAAAATGGCAACGATCCACGAACCGGCAAACGCATCAACACGCTGAGCGATATCACGCTGAGAGAAGTGCTCCAAAAGTTTTTGGAGATCAAACCAATTCGACAGGCTACAAAACAGAACTATGTTTCGGCGATCAATTGTCATTTCCAAGACTGGCTCGACAAGCCAATAACATCGCTCACCAAAGACATGGTGGAACAACGTCATCAGGATCTCACCATCGCACCTAACCGATTGGGACAATTGAATTGGAGTTTTGTAGATTTCGAGAATAAAATCCTGAACGTTCCTCGTGAACTTACAAAGTGTGATCGCGAGCATCGACTGCCGCTCAGCGATTTTCTGCTCGGGCTGCTGAAGAGGCGTTATATGTTTGCGAACAATTCCCAATGGGTCTTTCCATCGGTACGAAACAGCTACAACTGCATCAGCTCTGGCTCCGGGCTTGTGCGCAGAGTGCGAGCAAAGAGCGGCATTAAATTCTCGATGCACGATCTACGCCGAACGTTTCTGACGATGGGCGAGAAGTTAGAAGTGCCACCATATGTTTTGAAGAAACTGGTCAACCACAGCGTAAATGACATAACGGGGCGATACCTTGTTCTGGACATTGAACGTCTGCGACAACACATGTCATTGATCACCGACGGATTTCTCAAACTTCTTAATGTCCAGGACGGTGAAGTGATCGATTGCCACCTTCAAGGCGAATGCGACTTTGCGGAGGTTACCCAGCTTCGCATCACGTTCGAGGATGATCTTCTCCCAGTGTAGGCAGAAAATGCGCATACAAAACTTCTACAGCCTCAACCTCGATGTGCACGCTCAGCTTCCGGCTTCACCAAATATGGTGGCAGTCGGATCTACAAATCGACTACACAGCGGTGCCGAATACGGTGGCGCCGTTATTGTCTTAGTTCTAATACTATTATCAACACTAAATCCGGACAGAAATGATTTTGTCCAGCATGTGCGGCCGGTCACGACAGCGCAACTTCGCTAGTTTTAAGCACTCGTTCAGATAAATTGCCATGGCCCACCGCTGCTTTGGAGTCACGTTGCAGTCACTTGGGGTCTATATTAAGAGCGTTCAGACAATATCTCACGGGAAGCAAAATTACCGAACGCTTATCCACTTTTCAATGAAAGTGGCTCATGCTGACATAAGTCACCTTCTCATTACAAAGATAAACTCTTGCATCCTGGTAGAACCAAATCTGATCAGTCTTGGGTGCACCTATGAGGCTACTGTCGATTGGAAGTGTTTCTTGCGGAGGCCCAAGAAGTGCCCTGACCTGTTGGGCAGGACTGCCGGTTGGAACCAATATGTGAATCGCATGGCAAGCACTACAGCCGTAGTCGAAGTTGCAGGAAGGCACCAAACTTAGTACCACGCCAAGCCAAAATAGTCGATGAGCCCAGGCTATGCCGACCACAAAAGCGGACATCAATAGAATTAAATGAATCCGCATCCCTATCTCGCTTCGGCGCCGTCACGCATTACTTAGAATCTTATATCTTCGTAGACTTGGATACAATCGTAAAATCACCGGTGATTACGAGAGAACTGATGCGACGCCCTGGTCGCATATCTTGCCGCTGCGCGATAGTCCGCGAAAAGGCGTCCAAAGTGCACCGAATATGGTGTAAGCATTCCGACACCAGAGTGGTAATGCTGACGGGCACTTAAAGTCGAAAACGAAAAAGGCTCTTAATGATCTAACAGCAAAGTGGAATAATCAAATTGTCTCACAGACACAAAGAGGAGCATAAGGGTTGGAACACTGAGCCGCCAGTCGCCACGAAAGAGATCGGTTCTCTGACGTTGTTCGATCCAACCTCGCGAAATCTCAATGCTGCTCACCAATTCTATGTTCTGAACTTGTGCCAGCTGGAGTGTCACGATACCAATAATGGTCGTACAGGAATTACGGCGGAATTTTCTACTTTCAGTGGACCGGCCAGAAGATTGTACCGGTAACCTTGCTCGAGGTGTTCGAGGTTGAGACCGAAGAGTCCTGGCAGGGAAAGGCTCTCGAACTTACTTGCCAATTCGGTAAAACGCCCGTCCTCTCGATATAACGAACAATCGCTTCCAACGAGTAAAGCACCTCGCTCGTAGAGCCAATCTATGACGGCAGGGTCGAGCGAAAATGCTCCCGCCGCTGTTCTTGTTCTGACGAGAAAGCGAGGTGGCATCTCGACATCAGCTTGATAGCGAGTGCGCAGAATCGTCATCTCCGCCTCGAGCTCGCCAACGCAAGATTTGACTGCACTCAATTCGATTGAATCGGATTCGGATGCAGGAGTAAGTACGGCGCACAGACCGAAGTATGAAGTCAAATCAGAAGAGGGAACGAATGCAACGGTATCGGTGGCTCTCTCGAGAGTTTCCTCCCCTGAGCCCGGTTTAGACGTTGCCAGGTCCCATACGAAATCGAATCTGAACACTCGTTTCTACTCCTCCACCAGTGCGAGCGTAGCTCGGCAAGGCAAAACTCCCTCGACATCTTTGAGCACAGGGAGGGCCGTCAAGAAATATGGTCTATTCGGCACGACTCCCTGTAGGTCCAGATTGACCAACCATGCCACCTGATTCTCATCCAACAAAGCTTCCATGAGGCGGTTATCCGATGCAGCAACTTGCGAAGACTCCAACCCGATTAGCTCGAGCCCGAAGGTGCTCAGATAGAGAATTGCATCGGCGCTCAGCGAGACTTGGCGCCCTTTTTCTCCACTACTTCGCAGCAGCAGCGCCGGCGGCATCATCAATTGTGCCCCAGCTGCCTGAATCTCCTCAGCCCAGGTGCTGACTAGTTTTTGCAGCATAGGACCGGTTAGCTCATCGGCATCAGGTACCTCGAGCAAGACGGTCAATCCGAAGTATTCTCGCAAGTAGAGCGAAGCACAGTCAGGACTCTTCTCCGCGTCGACCACTTCATCGGGTTCCAAACCATGACCTTCTTTTCGAGAAAGTCGCTTGTAAGTGGTGACCGTACAGGGATACGGCGCAACTAGCTCAGATGGTTTCAACTGAAGCGAAACAGGAAGCGTCAGGTCGATAATCTGCGAAAAGTCAATCCGCATCGGATGTCGTTGCACTCCGCATAACACAGACTCCAAGCCTATCACAGTCTGGGCTGGTTTCTAGAACTCGAAAAAGCTATCAGACGAGGTCCCGGAGATCGGAGAGCCGATATCCTGTCTGACAGGATTTAATGTGTCCGGAACTTTTTATCTTTGCTTGTGATACTGAGAATACGACAAAGTATTAAACGCGCGAAACCTGACCCCTCGCGACTTTGAATTTTGAAGCTCATCTCCAAAAGCTCTCAATGTGCTCTGCAGACCATATTTAAACTGAAGTGTATATGTTTACTATGGGAACAACGAACTCGGCTACGTTGTGTTGGTTGTCTAAAACTTTGTCAGAGAATCGCAAACAACCCATAGACCAGACCTCGGATAACGATAACGAGGATGACTCCAGCGTCGACGAGGCGCTGTCAGCTTCTGCAGAAAGAGATCATGAGCCTGCCAGCTCGACGACTAGCGACAAGAGCGACAGAGCAACCGACGCTTCCGAAGATACGCAAGAGTCCCAACAAGAGACCCAAGAAGACGCCCTCGACAGCACCAATGAGTCTAGCGAAGGTGGAGATGTTATCAGTGATGGACTGCGCGAGGAACAGAAAGCCAACCTGGCAGAAGCGAAGCAACTTCTAGAGACCCATGGTCTTAAGTTGAGAAAGGAAGACGTCCCGGATATCGCGATAGAGAACGGTCATGGTTTTACTCGAAAGTCTCACCAACACGAACAGCTTGGCAAAGTTTCCAGAACGACTCTCGATGACGGAACACTCGAAACAGCCTTTGAGAGACATCCGGATTTTCGCGCCCTTTCGTTCAAACCTGGTGAGGCGCCGACAGCCAAGTTAAGACAAGATCTGGCAGATTTCCCTGAAACAAGAGCGGCTCTGGAAGTCGGAGAGCCGACAACCTTCAAACCCGGCGCCCCCAGCAACAGCAAAGAACTCGAGGGGTTCTTTCAGAAGCATCCCGAGTACAAATCACTGACACTGACAAGAGGGCACAACGCTAGCGCCGACCTTCCGCCCACGGCAGAGTTGGATAGAGGATTCACAGGTCCTGCCATCATGGGCGGTACTGACGCCAACGGTCAGAAGTGGCTGCTACTAGCCAATGGGGCTGCGGAAAAGTTCATACAGGGCTCGGAAAAGGGCGAGCAAAGTATCGTGCTCTTTCATCCCGAAGATCCAGAAGGGCGCATGGCACAGGTCCGGTACCAGGATCATGCCGAGACCTTCTATTCGAACGGTCGAAAAGTAAAGTCCTCCGATTACAAATCGACCGGCGAAGAGGCGGCTCCAGTGGTATCGGACACCCGGGCTCCAGCAGGTCAGGTAGCTCCAGGAGGAGGAGGCGAGGGAGTAGTGGCAACTCCGCTAGCCACGCCTGTTGTCACCGAAAGCGATACCACACAGAAAGAAACAATTCCACCGGCAGACGGACAGACACAGCTACCTGAGCTTGAGAAAGTCTCCGCTGAGATCCCAGAAGAAGTTGCTGTCGAAGTTCAACCCGAGATCGGAAAACCAGTCATTAGCGACGGCGCCGATACACAGAGACCTGATTCCGACAGCAACGAGAACTATAGCTCCGGAGCCGAAGGTAGCGACAGCAACGGTACCTTCATCACGGAACGGTTCCAGGGTCCCGAAGACACGGGTTCAGCATTCGACAACTCCGTCGCCGAGCGTAACAAATTCCAGCAAGAACAGCAGCGACTCATCGAGCAGGAGAAAGAAAAATTTCTGGATCTTCACGCGTCGGGCGAGGAGAGACAAGAAGCCATCGCCGCACTGGAAACGCTTCTGACGAGCCAGTCGGACGAGAGCCGCACTGCCATGCAGAAAACGATAGACTTCTACAAAACAGCCGATGCTGTTCTGAGTCTCGGAAAAGCTACTGCGGGACACAGGTTCGAAACAGTAAGAACTCAACTGCTGAGTCCATCCACATCCGACAGCGCCATCGTCGCGATTTCCAATATAGCCAACGGCAGCAACGGAGATCAGCAAGAGACCGCCAGAGCAAGAGAAATGCTCATGGACTTCGCCAAAAGAAATCCGGCGACCGCCGACAAAGTCATCGATGCACTTCTGGCATCGAGAACGGAAGGCGACAAATTCGGATCGCTTACTTTGGCTACGGAGATTGCAGCCGAGACCGGGAGGTCGACTACAACTCTCAAAACTGCGCTCTACGATGGCTTGAAGAGCGAGTCCGCTTCCGAGAAAAATAGCGCCTTCTTAAACATGGTCAGACTTTCCGGTAGCTGGTCGAAAGAAGATGCTCAAGCAGTCGCCTCCTCACTGACCCCGGGAGAGGCTAGAGAAATTCTTGCTGTAGCACCGGATACGATTAGTGCCCATCGTGATGCCATGGCGCCGATCCTTGCCGAGAAGTTGGGCCGTGAATGGTCCGAATCAGACGCGGGACGCGTTGCTGCTCTGCTTTCGGAAGACGTAATTCAGGCCATAGATAGAGCTTCGCCCTCGGCAATCGACCGCGTCGCTGACCATATCCACAACAACCTGGTAGCCAACCGCACTCCGGCAGATCTGGAAGCGGGAGCTAAGCAGGCGCTGGAGAGACTGAGTGCGCTCAAGACACAGGACTCGCCGGATGAGCGTGAAGTGGAAGTTCTTGCAGCCGCGGTTCAAAGATATACGGACGCAGTGGCTGACCAGGCGAGGGGAAGGGTCAACGACCCCACGAAAGCGAAAGCGGCTAACGAAGCGCTGGAGCGCCTTGGACTGCAAAGCGATACCGGCCGCGAATTCGTCATAGACAGTATCGTCGCACACCAACCGCCTCGCAGCAAACAATTCGACACGTTAGGAACGTTAGGCAAACTCATTGCCGCTTCCGACAATGTACCATCAAAATCCAGAGAACTCTATGCTAGCGTCCTGGCTGATGGGAACCCGATACAACAGAGAGCTGCTATCGACAGCATGAAGTTGTTTGCAGACAAGTGGACATCCGAAGATGCAGAGATTCTGAGAGACAACCTTTCTTTCGAAGCGATCCACAGGCTCGTCTTGACGAAGCCGAACGTCATGGACAAGCAGATTGGCGATACGACTTTGAGAAAGTTCCTTGTAGAGGGACTCAAAGAGAAAGTGTCCAGCCCCGATGCGAAAACCAGAGAGACAGCGGTAACAGCGCTCGGAGTAGTGGGTGGAAAACACGCACTGAAAGATGCAGGTCTGGAAGTCTCTTCCTATAGCACTGACGGTGACAGCAATAGATACAGACTCTACGATCCCAAAGGAACCTACTATAGGTTCCAAGAATTCAAGGACCGCGATGGTGTTCTGCTCGAACAAATCTACAGAGGAAATGAAGCGGAGCTGTTCGTGGATTGGAAACGAGGTCCAGGTGGTTCGGTAGAACTCAGCGCCGTTCGAGACACCGTAAGAAAACCTCCATTCGGAGCACAGTTCGGATACGACGGCAATTACGACTTCAGTTACGAGGGCGGATACAAGAACGGAATCCGCTCGCTGAACGAGAAGGAAGCCGAGGCATTCAAAGCTCAGTACGACGAGCTGAGGCACAATGGCGACTTCTACACCCTCGGTCAGAACGATGGTTTTCACGAGCTTCCCGCTCCGGTCGAAGACTTTTCTCCTCCTGCGGCAGACACCGCAGGCGATATCACAGCGCCGGAACGCGGAATCGATACGAAGGCGGAAGAAGCAGTCGAAATACTAGATAAGCTGAAGCAAATGGCTATCGGGCCACCGCCGAATACCCAAGCGCAAGACCAGCTTATCAGCATTGGAGGGGTTACCGGTCCACAAAACCGCGACAGATTACTGGCTCGAAACATAGAGGCTGTCGATGGACTCATCGCGCAGCTCAAACGCCAGGATTCGCCTTCCAGATTCGCGGCGATGCGACGTTTGGAGAGTGCGCTGAAACCATCTGAGGGTCAAGAGTCCGTTGCAGAGCAGCTCCAAGATGCTCGTATCGAACAACTGATGAACGGAGTCGGTCCAGAATCATCGGCCGAAGAGTTGGTTAGACTACAAACCCGACTAGTGGAGCAACTAGAACTCGCCCGCGAAAGTAACGATCAGAAAACCGCAGTCAAGCTGCACGACAAAATGTTATGGGTAGGAACAGCCCACGCTATCGCGCAGCTTAACGAGCTAGATCCAGCATCAACAGATACGCCGGCTCGATCACGAGAGCTTGTAAACAAGCTATTCGTGGAAGCCCAAAAGGGCAATAAACATGCTCAGACAGCGATGGCTCTCTTAGCACGCGATGGACAATCCGATACGCAAGAGAAGATTCAGGCGCTTGCTTCAGGAGACGGGCAAGTAGGACTTGCCACTCCTGACCTCAAGAATCTATCGCCGGATCAGCGTCTGGCGATATCCAAGATTGCGACGAATCTTATTCAGCGAAAAGTAAGAGCCACCGGTGGTGATATCACAGAGGCGGAGGTCCTTGCTGTCACCAGCGCATACAATGAAGCCAACGTCAGAGGAGATAGTGATACCGCCAGGTCCATGCTGGATACCCTGGATCTAGCATTATCGCGAGATGTAAAAGAGTCGGGAGAAGGTAGGACCGATAGGCAAATTACAGTCGAAGCTATAAGCGAGTTACTGAAGACGAGCATCGGCAACGATCAACAGCTCCGCGATCGATACCTGACTTTCGCAGACAGCGCCCAACTCAACAATGACCTTCCCGCACTACGAGAACGATCCGCCACCGGAGATGAAGCAGCGATGTATCTCATGGCGGGCATCGCGTCGAGCGACAAGGGTGATGCTTCGAGCACCGCCAGCGGTGAGTTGCTCGACTTGGCCCAAAATGAGAGCCTTCGTGAACTGGCAATGAAAGCTGCAATCGATGCGAAAAACGCTGAGACGGGAGACAGGGGCGACGCCACCGATCTATTCAGAGCCATGGCGGAACAAGGAACTGTTCCTGAGTCGGTAAAAACATTGCTTCACTGGAAGCTAGGCTCATCGGACCCGTCGGACAGAACACAGGGCGCGAGAGCACTGGTGTCTATCGCAGATCGATGGACCGAGCAGGACGTCGCCCAGATAAAAGACAATATGAGTCAGGAGCTGGCGCAAGCTGCTGCGGAACTACCTGACGGCGTAGACGAAAAGCATGTCGCTTCTATTCGAGAAGGACTGGCAACAACGCTGAAGAACGAATCCAGTGAGGCATCGGCGAAGGAAGTAGCAGTCCAGGCACTCGCTAACCTCGAAGGTGAAGCACTTCTGCTCGACGCAACGAAACAAGAAGCACTGGGTCTCAAAGCGGAGAAAGATGGCGACAAAACGACTCTGATCGACTCGAACGGCACCAGATACAAATTCTCAAGGACCGGAGATGGTTCAGTTCGTCTTGATAGATTGGAGCGCTCGGACAAGAGCTACCGTGAAAACAAATACAACGAAAACGGTGATTTCATCGGAGCGGAAGAGGTCACGGAAAGTGGCGGCAAGCTGAAAATCGACGGTGACAATAGAGGTGTCGAAGTTCGCAAGCCGAACGGAGAGTTCATCAAGATACAATCCGGAACTGACGGGAAGCCATCAGGCGTAGTCGATAGCAACGGCAACGGATGGTTCTCGAAAGATGGTGGCACCTCGTGGACTAGAAGAGGCACGGGAGAAAAAGCATTCGGAGAACCGCTTCTCTCTCCCGATGGATCACTCCGTTTCCACAGCGGAGAGCATCAACTCGATGTATTGCAAAAAACAGATGGCACCATAGAGAGTGTCGACCATAAACGTCATGAGACGACTGCAATCGGTCCAGATGGTTTCTCCATCACACGCAACGATGCAGGAAAAGTCGTCCGGACGAGAGACGCTGATGGAAATGAAAACCTCTACAGCTGGTCCCGAGATAACAAGACCCTGCTGGGCGTCATGGACAAGACCGGAATGTGGAAGAGCGATGATGGAATTCGCTGGAACCATCTCGGAGCTCCGGGTGAGACCACGACCGGAACTCGATCTGTGGATGAAAGCGGTCGATATCACGTCTTCGAAAACGGTCCTCAAGGCAGGAAAGAGACTATTACGGGGTTGGACGGTTCGAAGACCGTCAACCGTCCAGATGGTAGTAGCGAAATTTACAATCGGAGAGGAGAGAAGTTCACTGTCCGCCACGAAGGGTCTCCATCTCATCTCGCTGAAGTCGATGATCCAAGCGGGCTGAAGTGGAAATCTGCTGATGGCAAAACGTTCACATTGATGGATGGCGATGAGCCGTCGGACGTCACAGCGACTATCGAGCTACAGCCCGACGGCACCTTGAAGAGAACCATTTCGAAAGAGAGTAGAGAATCTGCTGCGGAAAGAGGACTGGCAGTCGACGTAGTCTCGAAACCCGATGGAATCAGTATCTCTAGAGACTCGCAGGGACGAATCACGGAGATGACCGGAGTCGGTGGCGAGAAATCGACGATCACCTACGATGAAAGCGACCCTCAAAAGATCAAGCGCCTCAAGACCGTGCACCCGGACGGTCGGGTCGAAGAGATACAGCAGACATCGGACGGCAAGTGGAGACAGCTGTTCAAAGATTCGGTCACTTCAGCCCCGCACGATGCGACCAGGGAGCACATTCAAGCCGACAGGATAACATTCGATCAGAGCACCGGCGAGCTCACATTCCTCTCCAATGGTGCATCGAAAGTCGAAGTCTCGAGAGACGTCACAGGTCACCGGTACAACTTGCCCTGGACTTCTCAGACGACGGAAGCTCAGAAGCACAACTACGACAAGCTGGTCAGAACCCTGGATAGAGGTATACGGGGTTATAGAGATGTGGGTGAAAGTCTTCGACTAGAAGACACGTGGTCAGGCGACGGGAGTAGAGAATCGGTCCAGTGGAGTACGACTGGTGACGTATCGAGCGAGCGTACCGTCCACAACCTCGACGGATCTGTGGCCAAGATAGACGCTCTAGGCAGAGTTACCGGTGTCTCCGGTCTTGCCAACGACGCATCGATCGATATCAAATACGGTGACAACGGTGAAGTAACTCTAAGGGACTCATCAGGACAGCTCTGGGAATCGAAGGATGGTCGTGTATTCCACAATCCCGAGACCAACGTTACTCTCAGATGCGAGCTGTTCGTAGGGAAAGACGGCAAGTTCGGATTCGATCTCAACGGCGGAGCCAGGATGACACGAGATGTCTCTAGCCGAGAGACTATTTTCTCACCGCCCGAGATGTTCCGACAGCCGAGACTGAGTCCACCGGAAGCTCAGGTTGCCGGCGTCGTTCTGAAAGACTCGGGAGAGCGCCTCGAACTGGACGGAAATGGTCTGGTTATAGCCACCCAGACGAACAACGGCCGACGGATCATTGCCACTAGAGACGGTGCCGGTAATCTGACATCGGCAAAGGTTATGGTCGGAGATCAGGTAGCTAGAACCTATACGAACACGAATGGACAGTGGAGTCTCGACGGTACTCCGATGAGAAAAGGCGCGCAAGCCAGCCTTGATCGTAACGGTGACTTCTTCGTCTTCGAAGACGACATCGATAGAAAACCAGATTTCGTGCAACGGCTGGATGGAACCCGAATCGAGAAGTCGGAATCGTTCGACATTCCGAACGGCTCGAAATACGTCGTAGAAAGTCCGAGTGGAGAGATATCAGAGTTCCACTTCAGAAGAGGAGGAGCCGAACCTGTCCTCATCATGGAAGGTGGAAGAGTTCAGCAAGATGGAACGATTCAGTTCCCCACAAAGATAATAAAGCTGCCCAATTCCAACAATACCTACTCCGTAATCAAGAGTGACCGCGATGGTGCTCAACCAGCAGGCAAGACCTGGACAGGCGAGATTCGTTTCGACGCCTATACTGGATCGACCTATTCATCAGGTAAATATCCTGATTCCTCCGCGAAGACGGAGGTGCGAACTTCAGACGGATGGACGTTCGATCCTGCGTCCAGTGACAAGACCCAGAGAAAATTAGAGCCGAACGGCGCACTCTTGTTCCGCAAACCGACCGGAGAGCTCTATGAAGCCAGTCGACCAGACGGAGTCCATCTGTCGGCAGAGCGGAATTCGATCGGTATGGTCGACACAGTCACATTCAGGAATGACTTGGCTAAGACGAGCGAGCAATACAAAACATCCGACGGTAAACACTGGACAAGAACAGTAACCGATGGAACAGGCAAAGCTGTTACGGACGAGTTCGAAGGGAGCGTCTCGGTCTCCCGAGATGGTGACGTAACAATTCGGAAGGCAGATGGAAGCCTGGAGCGCAGATTAGCATCAGGCGCTGACATAAAATTCGACGCCACCACAGGCGAAGCCACCGTTGACAGACCAAGTGAAGTCAAAGTCGGGGATCAATCTTACGGTAAGACTCTGCACATCGGCGGCTTCGGGGCGAACGGACAACCTAACAAGATCTTCAATGGAGACGGAACGTACTCGGCTACGTCAGATGGCGTTAGCTGGAGAAAGTACGATGGTCAGGGAAGTCCGATAGGCGAACCATTCAAGCAGACCGTCGAGTTCAACCTGGAGACGGGAAATCTCAAAGTCACGAAGATGGATGGCTCGAACCCTCCCAGACCGGTGAGAGTAGAGAGCATCAACGGAGACGGCACCCATAGGATTTTGGAAAACGTAGGTCTGGGTGATCAACTAGACTTGCGCGTGACGAGCGAGTCCAATGAATACGGAGAAGTAATCACTCACAAGTACGAGGGTGGTGCGAAAAAGGGCACGCATGTTGAGAACAAAGATGGAACGTACAAGGACTTTATTGTCTACAAATCTCAGGGACGGGAGCAGATGCTGCTGTCTGGCTTCAAGGACTCCTACGGACGGCAGACCGAGATAAATTGGATAACTCAGAATGGTAGACCGACAGTCGCATCATATACAGATGAATATGGCGACAAATGGCAGCTTTACAATGACAACAAATACCGAAGACAGACGGACAAAGGTCCCCCGGGTCCAAAAGTTCACGGTGGAAAAGTCTTCGTAAACCGCGAAGGTCAGCTCGAGATGATGATGAAAACCAGCTCGAACCTGACGGCACTCGATGGCGATAACACAACGGTCAATGTCCGTATCGCACGTGGTATCGAAGGCCATATCATCACGCAATTCCAAGAGCATGGCGGTATCACTGTCAAGGGTCGCGAGAATGTTGTCGAACGAACCATCAGGGCTGACGGAGCTGTCCACCAGTTCAGCTACAGCAGAGAGAAAGGTCTTATCAAGCTGGACCGCTATGGTCAGCCGAACATCAATCAGATAACCGAAGGCGATTCAAACTCGAGCGAGAAATGGGATCTGATCTACCTCAAGTATGGTCATAACCAGGAAAAGCAAGAGTGGAAGCCAATGCGCTGGAAGAGCAGCGCCAATGGGAAGGAGATGGATGCATTCTGGCGCTTGGATCAGCTCACAGGCGACATGAGTTGGTTCAATTCCAATATGAGCCACCAGCACTATTCATTGGCTGGCGGCTGGGACAAACTTCATGGAGGAGAGCACCTTCGAAAAGAAGCAGATGAAATCGCCAATGTTTTCGAGAAGTGGTGGATTTCAAACTACGCTTTCTCTTCTGCAAGTCGATATTCCGATTTAAAATCGCACCTGGAGCCGCTCACCGGCGACCAGATGCAGATGATGCAGTACTACCTGCATAATCACGAAGGAAAACCGGACCTACGGCAGAAAGTCGATGAGCTGTGGAGCGGTTGGGAACACGACACCTTAGAAGGTCATCTCGATAGGACTGCTCACACCAGAGATACGGATGAGGCTGAAAGAGCCGACGTCAGAATAAGATCGGCACTGGCTGAGATGAGCACATACTCTCAGAGGATTCAGACCAGCCAGACCAGAGCCCTCGAAAAAGAGGTTCGAGACTCTCTGGGCGCGTTGAACCAGACGCAGTTGGAGCTGCTGCAAATCGCCCACAACGGCGGAAACAAAGACGCCCCGACACTCTTGCAAGAGATCCAGGAGCACCCCAGATGGAAGAATGCTCCGGAGATTCACCAGAAAGCTCTGAAACTCTATCTGGAGAAAGGCAAAGACGAGCGGACGCCCAAAGAAGAAGCCGAACTCATGGCACTGGCGCTGCAGTACACGGCACCAGGCGTCGGTCGCAACAGACATATGCAGTATGCTCCTGCCTCCCTCACACAGCGATTAGAGTATTTCAGAGAGTTTTCTGCGGCTGACAGATCCAGTGATGAAGCCAGAACCTACTTCAGAGAAGAGATGGGTGGAGCGGCACTACTGGAGCAAGCCTTCGTACGCGAATATCAGCGTACAGGAAATCCGGAAGACCCCAACTCATACAATTACCAGAACGGATTCTTCAAGGTAGCAGACTGGGATCCAAATCGACTGATGACGATCGGGCGAGACTACATGCTCGACGGCAAGATGCGAGCAACCACCATTATAGAAGAAGGAAACTACCTCTTCGGAGCCTCGAGAGCGAGCATCGAAGACACCTTCGCGCAGATGACTCCGGACGATCGAGCACGTTTGAGACGCGGTCTCGAAATGCACATGATTATAAATGACAAGATCGAAGTTCCAGCGGCAGAAAAAGCCGCAGTACAAGCGCTTCTCGATCCATCGAACACTTCGGCTGAGGCGAAGAAAGCCCGAGACGACTACGAATACTTCACAGACCTCAACACCAAAGCCCATGATTGGTCAACATTCGGACGAGATCGACGTCAGACGGAATACGTCAGCCTGGCATCGGGAGCAGGATTCAGTCATGACATGGGCGAGGCCACAGTATCGACCATGTGGTGGAATGCTGACAAAGAAACCCACATGAGTCAAGTCGAGAACATGGACAGAGAGAGTTTCGATCTGTTTATGTCAGATAGAGCGTTGAGAGCGCTCAACACTGACTTCATGAAAGAAAATTTCTCTGGATACACGCGTGGTGATGCAGCCCTGAAGCTATTCAATGACAAGCTAGCATACGCTGACAGCCTGGAGAAGATGTCGGTTGACGACCTGGCGAGACTCTTACCGGGAACACTGGAGCTATCGAAGCCAGAGCTCGATATTTTTATGCGAACGCGAGCACTCGATAGAACAATCGCAGAAGGTGCGACAATTCAGCGCTCCATCAATAAGGGAAGAGAGCTGGAAAGAGGCATCACAGATGGTGCTGAGATCGCACGCAAGATAGAAGCAGGCTCGCTATCGGAAGCAGGTCTTGGAGACGCAGACAAAATCGCGCTCGATCTGTTCAAGGCACATAGAGATGGCAAACTGACCGATGCACAAAAGCAAGCACTAGAAGCACTCCATGTAGACAACGGAAGAACTCTGTCGCAGCGACTGGCCAAAGGTAAGGAAGTAGCTGACAGAGTGGAAACCGATCCATCTGGAGAAAGCGGACTTTCAGACGCAGATAGAACGTTGCTGCAACTATTTCGAAGCTCTGAAAAAGGAGAACTCGATGCTCAGAACAAATCCGATCTGGAACTCTTCCAGGCGAAGAAGAGCGATGCGAAAGAATCGGCACTAAAAGAATTCCGAGATCATCAACAAACACTCAAGCTCGTGGATGAACTTCACGAAGGAAGAGATCTCGCTCGCGACATCAATGAAGGACGACTGCTTGCCGAAGCAATCCAGAGTGGCAAGGCGGTTAGCGGTCGACTCGGTGGTCTATCCGGTCAGACCAGGACCGATGCAATTGCCGCCCTATCTGCAGCAGATCGCGTCAGCCTCAGGACATTCGAGCGTTTCGAAGCAGGCAAGATGACCGAGAGCGAGCGAATGCAGATCGAGTTGCACAAGGCTCAGCAAAACGGCAGTCTGGGAGCACATAGACAGGGACTTCTCACGCAATTCGAGAGATGGCAGAGAACGACTGGAGAAAAGCTCGCTGCCGAATTCGATCAAGGCAAAGCAGTCAATGAGAGACTGCTCAAGCGAAACCCAGCCGATAGACACAAAGCGAGGACAGAGCTCTCTCCTGAAGATCGCCATGCCCTCGATACTTTCAACAGCTTGGAATCAGCCAGGAAACTTCAAGCCGATATCAACAGCGGTAGAGAGCTCTCGCTGAGTCTCGAAAGCGGTGCTTCCAGTGCTCAATTGACAGACCAGCAAAAGTATCAACTGGCGCTATTCGACCAATACAAAGCCGGCAATCTCTCTCAATCTCAGACCGAAGCACTCGGCAAAATTCAGAGTATAGATGCATTCCGAGACGGATCGGAATTAGAGAAACTCGATGAAGGCAAGATGCAGCGCCTGCATAAACTCGAGTCGCTGACGATATACAGGGAAGACATAACCGGATTGAAATCTTTCCTCGATGGAAGGGAAGCGGCACTGGAGTTGCGAGCAGCAGGTACGGCCGACAGACGAGAAGCATTGTTGAAACAATGGGAAAGTACCGCCGATGGTGCCGACAAACTTCAGGCGTTGGAACAATACAGAAGCGCCGTCTACGATCTAACGCAAAACAATGTCAGAAGAAGCATATTCGACGTTCTCGAAGACAACACCGGAAATCGTGATGCTGTCTTTAACGCGATCGAAAATATGTCAGCTTCAGAGCGACATGCCTATGCCACCAATGCTGAGGTAAAGATAACGGTCAACGGAGAGATCAAGACCGTCAAATTCAAAGACTATCTCGATTCTAAAATCCACGAGGAGTTCACCAGAACGACTGGACGCAATCAATCCAAGAGTACGAACCAGGATGCGGTCAAGGCTGCAAAACATCTGCTCGATCAGATTGAACACAATCCTGACCACAAGCCAGAGAAAGATATCGTATTCGAGCTATTCGAGCTGGAAGCCCGACCTGGAACCACAAGAAAGGACACGATCGAAGCACTGCACAAAGCTTTCAACGGTCCTCATGCCGCAGAACTTCGAGCCCGCCTGGATAACTCGCCAGGCAACAGCAGCTACGATCCGAAATTTGCGGCGGCCTTCGAAGCAGCCGTCAAGTCATCCTTCCCAATGCCACATACAACTACCGGCGGTCGAGGCAAGGATAGCAAACCTAAGTGGAATGCTGAATCTTGGAATGCTCATGTTCAAGAGAAGTACATAGATCCGGTCATCAAGAATGGTCACGTCTCCCTTGAGACGCTAAGAGAGCTTCACTCCTCTAACGGAGCTGCAGAGGCAATTCTGCAGCTCAACAAAGAATCGCTCGCTCATTTGAAAGCCACTGAAGGAGACAAACTAGAGCAGTTCTTGAGTGGAGTCTTCAGCGACGACCAACTCACTCTAGTACAAAAAGTACTCGAGCAAGGCGAGGTCCGGGTCGAAGACAAGCTATTCGCGCTGCAGGCAGGTGTCCTACCCAGAGAGCAACTGAGAGATGTTCTTTCCGAGATCAAATCGCAGACCCAGAGAATGGAAGTCGCCGACGGCTACGCGGAAAAATATGGTGGCACAGCCATGCAGGCCATGCTCGACTTCGCACCTCCGAAAGACCAGGGAGCAGTTAGAGCGGCACTCCACTACAGAACGTGGACGAACTTAGATCATCAGACCAATATAAGAGACCACATCAACACGGTAAACAACTGGGACAACTGGACCTATGACGGTTCAGACGAGCTCCTCGTCAATTCTGGTATCCAGGCAGGGGAGAGAATCCAGCAGGCTAACACGGCATATGAAACGTTATCGGAGGCAGAGTTTGCCAGATTAGAAAGCAATGTGTGGAAGGCGGGCGACGCGCACATTCGTTCGCAAGAAGAATTCGCAGAGATGGCTACGGATGGTGCCATCATGGCAGCGGCAGCAGCATTGACTGTATTTTCGGGAGGAACTCTCGGACCTGTAATGATCGCTTCGTTCACGCTCATGGCTGCAGCGGCCAAGATGGGCGGCAAGGCCATGCTGATGGGAGACAATTACGACGCCACCATGCAGCAGATCCGTCGAGATCTTGCGATGGGCGCAATCAATGGTTTCACCGCAGTCGTAGGGCCGGGAGAGCTTCTAGCCATGACCCGAATTGGGGGCGCGGCGGCTCAAACGGCAGCCACCAAAGTTATGACTCATGCGATGTTCGAAGGCATGGAAGCGACGACCAAAGCAGCTATCCAGAAAGAGTTGGCACTGGCTGTGCGAAAAGGTGTTCAACAGGGAATTCTCTCCGGGGTAGCAGGTCAAGCAGACAACAAGATCATCGAACAGGCATTGAAGAACCTGGTCACCAAAAAGCTTCTCACACCAGAAATGGCTCTCAAAGCAAGAGGTCTGATACAGACGGAACTAACCAATGCCATCATCAGCAATGGCAAGAGCTTCCTCATGAGAGAAGCCCTGGCTGGAGGAGCAGCACTGGTCAGTGGAGAAGTCGGCACTGTAGCGATGACCACAACGGACCTGTACTTCCAGGGAAAGCTGACTTTCGAAGGCTTCATGGACGGCTCCAACTTCACCGAAGAGAACATGAAGATGTTCCGAGATGCGAGCATTCGCGGCATCGGTGGCGCCCTGACCGGTCACATGGCCGGTCGTGCAAGTGCGCTGGGAATGGGCGCCGGCAGAATTCAGAAACTGATGGGAGACCAAGCAGCAGGGCTCTACTCTCTCACCAAGGCTGGTGGCATCATGATGACCACCATGACAGCAACCAACATATTGACCGAAAATGCCATTGCATCGCTCGACGGAAAAGTCTATGACGGTCAGGGCATGATGACCCAGACACTGATGGCAGGATGGGCCCCATTCTTCCAGCAGATGCACGGGATGAAAGAGATGTTCTTGCCGGGACGAGGTCCGTCCTTCGCGCTCGGGTTTGCCCCCCGACAGGCATTCGGTGCTGGCGAATCCGTCACCGGAAAACCCACGCACAACCACGCTGCAATCGAATACACGCAACCGAGGCTGCAGGATGCTGACTTCACGGGTCGCGCCGCGGTCATCGAGGATGGCAACGGGACAATAAAAGGTGGTGGTCTGGTAGAGCTGAAAGGCAAGAACACCAACATTGAAATCAATGCACCAAAAGACGGTGACCCGCTGGTCGTTGTAGTTGCCGATCCCGAAGCCGCGCGCAATCTCAAGATCCATCCGGACAGTGGTCCGGTGAAGATTGTGGTCCCCGAGGGGTTTGCACTTCCTCCCCAATTCGCAGCGGAAGTTTCCAGACGCATGGGAGACAACAGCGCTGAGTACTTCAAACTAGGCGGCGACGGCTCTTTGAACCGTGTAGAAGATCTCGCCCAACCTCTTATAGAAGCGATGGCAGCAAGGAATCCGGAGCTACCGCAGCAATGGAGCGCCAATCGAGATCTGAGTGCAAGTGAAGCACGACAGCTGCGAGAACAATATGCTGAGTCTCTAGGTCCGCTCCTGGAACCGAAAATTGCAGAGCAATTCGTGGACACGATGGCGAAGGCTTTGGAAAGCAACGACCCTGCCCTTCGAAAAGTCGTAGCAGACTTCCAGAAAGCCGACATGGATTATCTGTCGGCGCGAGACGGTTTACTCATCAAAGTAGTCGGAAATGAAGTCAGCACCGATACAGACTTCTCCGAAGCGGGGTTGATGCGCTTAGCAGCAGGCGATCCTGAGAAGGTTGCTGCAGTTCAGGAATTTGTCAAAGCGAGAGAAGCGAGGGCTGAGGCTTCTCGTCCGCTAAAAGAGACGATGGATGCGCGCATGGAAGTTGTTCAACAAGCCATCAACGACTTCGCTGCCGAGCACGGAATTCCACCTATCAAGCTGCAGCGTTATGGAGAGGTTCAGGTAGGCAGCGCAGCTTACAGAGACGGGGAAATAAAGATAAGGAACGAGCATTTACTCGATCCCGCCAAGCTCGTGGAGGCGACCTTCCACGAACTCACTCACGCGAAGCAAGACAGCGATATACTGCGCTTGATTGCCGATGATCTGGGACTAACCGGCAAGCAGCTCGATGCCGCAGCCATAGACACGGTGATGGGCGAGTATGCCAAGCGCACCGGGCACGATGGTCCGAGCCCACGACCACCAGCGGCTGACGGTTCGACCAGTCCATCGGATCCGAGGCAGGTATGGCGGAGCTTCGTCGAGAATGCACTCTCTGAACACAGATCTCCGCTCGATGCCACCACGCGCACAAGAGCGCAAAAAATGGTGGAAGGCTTCGCAGCCGTAGCCAGAGATCAATCTCGCACGGACGCTCAGATCAACGGTGACTTCAGTGTAGTCAACTCGAAGATGAATCAACTTGATCTTCCTAACGGAGGTCAAAGACTGCTTGCCGCCCTGAAGAATGCTGACCAGACGTTACTACGACACCTGTTTAACGACGGACAATTGCCTGCCGAAGTTCGGCAGCTTGCCCAACAGCTCCCTGATGCTACGCGCCTCAACGATCCCTCGCTCGAGCAGAAAGCACAGGAGCTATTGCGCCCGCTGCTGAAGAAGAGAGCTATCGAGCTGAACGCGGAGAAAGAGCGCAGCTACAACAATTACGTCAGTGCCGCCCACGAGACGGAAGCTCTTCTTGCCGACCAGCTGACAAGATCGCTATCCAGGGCTCGCTTTAAAGACCAGGGACCAATGCGACTGGGCATGGGTATCGATGCACCGGATGTGGTTGCACGAGATGGCGCTCCTGCGGGCAGGGACTTGGCGCAGGCAACTGACACTGTCGATTCAGCTCGTAAGAGCTCCGACACAAGGAAAACCGAGATTCTCGGAATACTCAAGGTCGACGACCAGAAACAAGCGATTGAACGCCTGTTCAAGACACTAGACGATAGGTTAGCGTCAGGAGAAGTGGATCCTTCTACCGCCATCGAGCTACATGACTTGATGTCCAGGGGAGCCAAAGCCGGACGGATTATGACGCCCGAAACTCTGGATATGCTCTCGAGGCTCACCAAAGATCAGGCTGGAGAAATTCTCAATTATAGACCTGCCGATCTGATAGAAGTCCTGAACACTGGTGAGGTGAAACCCGACACCCTAGCTGCACAACTTGCTGATGTCGACACATTCACAAGTACGATGGCGGACGTGAAACGAAACCTGGACATGGTAACAGCGTCGAAAGCAGAGCGGAACTATAGCCAGGCCGAGCGCGTTAACCGAATCGCTGACGAGCGGCAGAGACAAACACTCTCAGAGCTGTTCCGTTCTACCGAAATTTCCGAAGCCTGTTTCGAGAAAGTCCTCGACAGACTCTCAGGCAAATCATCTGGTGACCCCAAGTTCGATGCTGCCCTATCACCGGAAACAGTGGCACGACTCGCAAGTAGCAATAGCCAAACCGATCACCTCATGCTCAGACATGCGGCATCTCTCACAGATGCCATCTCTAGAGGAGAGCTGCATCGTCCCCTGGAGACAGTTTCGAGCTTCCTGGAGACGAGCCCCCAGGCGGCAACCTACACCGCGCTACTGGTCAATTCGCCGAATCTCTCCGATGCTCAGGTGACTGGACTTTTAAGAGATTTGGCTCATGCAGGTTCGAAAGAGGCGGCGAATACTCTTGTCGTCAGCCACTATGAGCTGAACAACAAGAATCCGAAACTGCACCAGAAACTCCTTCAGATAACGGATGCAGATCTGCGGAACAAGCTTACCAATGCAACTGCGTTCGGTCACTTGAGCGAAACCCTTCTGGCAAGAATTACAGAAGCCCAAGCCAAGAACCCAGAAGTGGGGGGTCTCATAGTAGATCTACTTGCTGATCAGTCGAGAGATACCAACCGAGTCGGCGTGATCGAAAAGATGCTGGATAGAGGCATCGACGCCACCACCATTCGAAAAGTGAGAGCCGGACTCGCAGAGGGCACGGTCAACCTGAAGAGTGTCGAGGCTATCATATCTGCCGACGGAGCTGGCCAAGAACTAGCTATGAGCCTGCTGAGCTCAGGCAAGATAACCGATGGGGCGCTTATCTCAAGAATAGCGAGCGACCGAGACGCTGTTTCGATAGCGAGGATTATCGAAGCCGGAAACATTACCGAAGAGCAGTTCAAGAGCCTTCTCAATCTCAAGGGCGATCATGATTTGAGCTTAAGAGCGCTGCTTCGGGCCGAGGCCGCGTCCCCCGGCACGATGAAGGCTGGCGAGCTGGATACGCTGCTTTCTGATCCTCAGAAAGCTTTCGAACGCTCTCTTCAAGTAGCTCCGCAGCATCAGAAGAAACCTGCAACCGTTGTCGAACTACAACGCAAGTATCAAGCTCTGAGCAATGAGCTGGCAACGCATCTGGATGCAGATACAAGAGACGCTCTCAACACGCTGGTAAAAGAGGGACTTGGAGAATCAGCACTCAAAGATAGAGATATGCAAGCCAGGTTGCGCCAGATCGAGAAACTTGCAGAAGCGACCAAGACAAATCCGGACGCACCACCGAAGATTGTCGCAGAACTCATGGAGCGAGTTCTCGAAAAACGTATGCCATCACTGACGGTGCTGGCGGCGCAGATAGATGCATTTATTGCGCGACCAGGCGGAGACCGAGCCCAACAAGGTCTTTCAGAGATACGTCAACACAATCTCGCAACAGCCTCAAACGGACAACCAGGTGAGATTCATCTGCTGGGAGTTCCCGGTTGGAAGGTTGCTCAACAAGATGGACAGCCGGTTATCGAGAACGGTAAGGTGGTGTTCGAGCATTCGGGAAGGATAACAGTAGATCAATCCAAACTCGCTAAATTCGACACGGAAAACCTCTTCAGGCAAGTCTCGAGCGCAGACGGGAAAGTCACTCTAGAGCTTAGAAATCCAGTACGCGTCGCAATGCATCCGGAAGACGCGATTGTTTCTACTTTGGGCAACTACAACACAGGCCGGGCAAACTGCGTCAACTGCAACAGAGCACTCATGAAAGCCCTCGGCTCGAAAAACGGTGGGCTAGACCTTCTCATATCGGGCAAAGTACCACCGCCGGAACCACAACCTCCACATAATGTCACTTCGTTCAATTACGAGGGAACTGGCGTAGATTCTCAAGGAAGCTACAGCACGCTGACCGTGGAAGACTTCGATAAGCTTCCGACAGGCATGTATAGGGCTCAGACAGTCGATGCCTTCCAGGAAGGTGAAAGTCGACTCGAATTCCATACCTTCATGGTCGTGAAGCCCGAGGATGGACCTCCATACGTACTGGACGCGTCGAGCGGCGGTCGCTATCCCGTCGACCACTATGGCAGCAAGTTGAATCTCGAGCAGCTAAAGCAGAATGAAGTCAACATGCAGTCGAGAACACCGCATGGAGACCTGACGCCGGAAGCTACTCTACCTCGTAAGTCCGGCGATTTAGCTATGCGGGACGAACAAGGATATGTCCCAAGAGATGGAGATTCGCAAGAGCAAAAGACGAAGTCGAGACCACCTGGTTTTAATATCCCAGGTGACGATGAGCCAATTCTGAGACGAGAGAATCTAGAATATCTGGTCGATGACGGAGACGCTTACGAAGTCGCAGATTCTACTGTCAGAGTCGCTGATGGACGCCTACAAGCAACCGGCAAGTCGGAGATTCTTCTCGAAGGGGAGTCACGCGCTGTAGTCAGGGATGAATCGAGCGCGGTCGCAAAAGATAAGAGTGATGTGACTGCCTCTGGCAATTCCAAGGTGGTTCTCAATGACGAAGCGCAAGGAATTATCACAGGCGAATCTGTTGCCTATGCTCACGACAAGTCAGAAGCTACGGTATCAGGAAATGGAACAGTCATCGCTGATGGTGACTCAAAAGTTTCGGTATCGCGATTCGGTTTACCAGAGGACTATCCAACGGTGGAAGTCAGAGACAGAGCCTCCGTTGAGCTTCACCACAGAGCCAAAGTACATGGTGTTGGACAGGAAAGCTCGATAAATGTCGCAAGTGGAATTGAAAGCGTCGAATTGTTTCTCACCGATGGTCGAGCGGAAATCGGCAATGCTTCGGCAAGTATCGAAGGCAGCGGACAGGTCAAACTGACAGGTGATGCGGCAGTCGTGCTGAATGTACCGGAGAGACAAACTCTCAAAATAGTGGTAGATAGCGACCATCCGCACATATCTGTCCATCCCGACAGCAAAGGCACAGTGGAGATAGTTCTCGCGCCGGGACGAAAACCGCCTGAGGGAATCACTCGAGCATCGGGAGTTCGTGTACTGGATTCGACCGGCAACGAAGTCAGTTTAAGAAAACATTCAGTCGACTCGACCCGCCCGGTCTTTGACGCGAATGCGCTGGATTCACTTCCGCCTATCGACCGAGCCAACAGACCGGTAATCGGTTTAGAAACAGATGAAGCAGTCTTACGGACTCTCGAAGGACTTCCCGAAGGCATAACGGAAAAACTTCTTGATGAACCGATCATGATAGTAAGAGCACTCGCAAACGCGGGAGAAAATAGTAATAGAATTCTCGCAGCGGAGTCGATAGAGCAGTCAGTATCAGCTCCTACACTGAGAGATCTCATAGAGCACCCGGAAAGGTATCCCAAAGTCAACCTTGCAAATGCAGTACATGAGCTTGTTGGTCATAGAGCTTTCGATGACTTCCTGTCTAAATCGAATTTGACTGATCAAGAAAAAGCTGCTCTTGCGAAGATGCACGATGAATATGGTGATGCGAGAGAAAAGGCTCTCGGTCACCAAAATGATGCCCCTTATTTGAAAACACCTGAAGAGGTAGGAGCAGATCTCATTGCTGCCGAGTCAAGTCTGAGAGTAATCGACAGAAGGATAGAAGAACTCGCGAGACAGGGTGAGGCACCACCTCTGGAGCTACTGCGCCAGAGACAGCAGATGGAATCCTATAGAGAGCGCATGCTCCAACAGGTCGAAAGGAACCGACTAGACCGTCCGGACCATGCCTTCTTCTACGATAAACTTCAACAGTTTATAGAACAGACCTATGAGAGCCGCGATCAAGCTTCTCCGGCTCGCCGTGGAGATAGCGAGACTCTGCGAGAAGATGGTAAGCATAGGTTCCGAGAAAGAGGAGCTGAAGAGCAAGTTCGTCCGATAGAGGGCGATCTTGAAGCAAGAGAAAGAGAAAAGCAGATTGTCGAAGATGACGATGATGGTGGCATTTCTTCGAACTACTCGAGATTCGCGGCCGTAGATGTCGAGGGAAATCCTGCGACGATTATCGATAGAACCGATGATGGCAAATTCATCGTAAACCGTCCGAAGCACGATGGAGACCCTTCACCTACCGGCTTCGAACCGCCTCGAGATCTATACTCAAATCTGCGCTACCGTGAGCTGAAAGTTGCGGAATTAGATGGAACCCTGTCTAAAGCTCGCTACTTCCGTGACACTGCCAGTGGTGAGTTCTTCAAGGTGGAGCAAGTTTATGGAGAGCAATACCTCCGGTTTCCGGCAGATGAGATCGCAATAGTAGAAGCTAACAGTCTGCGACCGAGACTGGTTTCTGAATCAGTACGAATAAACACCAATCGCCTCAGAATGATTGAGGACATAGCAGACCAGGTTCCATTTCTACCAGAATTACCAAGACCTCGAATCGAAGAGCTGAGCGCAAGATTGCAACAGCAGGAGTCAGAGGTCGTTCAGACAAGAGGTCTGAAGCCTGAATTTTCGGGCTTCAGCTACGATGAAATGATCTCGGCATTCGAGAAATCTGGAATTACGAGCTATAGCGACTTCCTGAAAATGGGACTTTCCGATGAGGTCCCAGAAGCGATGAGCGTCTACACACTCAAGGGTCGCGAAGACTTGAAGATTTACGTATCTGAGTCTTTGAGTGCAGTACATGACAAAATTCGAGAGCTACGCGCAATCCAAGAGTCAGGCTCACCTGATGATAGCCTGAAAGCAAAATTCCTGCTCAAGCAACCGGAGTACAGGCGTCACGTTCTACCTGAAGATCTCATCGCCGACTTCGCTACGTTGCCGGACGGAGGAGCCTCAATCAAGAAGCTTGTCATCTCCGGACAGCCCGACCCCGATAATGCCTGGTTGACCTACCAGCACAGAGACAAACAGGATCACTTCTTCGTGGCGCGAGCATCAGCCAACATCGACAGTGGAACGATCACGTTCTACGAAGGTTCCGGCGGCAGTCGCAAACCGGTTGCCGATACATTGAGACATGAATGGGCCCACGTTCTCGAAGGCCAATCGCCCGAACAACGCAGAGCTCTGGACGCCGCTCTCCGGATAGAAGAGGAAAACGGCACTCCCTACAAGATGCGGGCGTATGCCAAGTACACCGAGAGTGAAGATTGGGCCGTGCATGTAGGCGAAGTAATGCTGGCCCAGGATTCCGACCCATTCTTCGACATGGTCGCAAGCGCACATGGCACGGATTCGCGATACAAACTGCTGCTTATGGCGAATGCCATCGAAGAGTCTATGACTCAAGCCAATCTCAAGGGCTTCGAGATGCACGGCGCAGAAGAGATGAAATCCAGACTCAAGTATCTGCGCGATCAGCTTGAACCGGGGGCGAAAGAGCGGCTCTTGGAGATTCTTAAGGAGTCAAAGACTACACACATGTCGGCGAGCGATGCCGGCAATCTTCTGCGCGCACTCGCGAAAGAGGGTGATCTGGAAACATTGAAAGCGGCAGTCTTCGATGTAAAGACTGAAAATGGTCTGACCTCCATTTTCGACGCGATAACAGACATTACCGGGGAGAAAATACCGGAAGAAATACTCGGTCGGATGATCGAGAATCGCAGTCCAGCGATGACGGGTGCTCTCCGAAGGATTCTTCTATCAGACGATTACCCACAACTCAAACCATCTGTGCTCGAAGAATTCTATAACGGTGCAATACCGCGGGCGGTGGCAGAAGCGAATTCTCCTGGAGCGGACTACATTTTCCACAACTTCATCCTCGACCAGGAAAAACAAGGAAAGGGGATAGAAGCGTTGAGAGCCGTGGCAAACGGTCTGGAAGGTCACCCTGAAATGCGTGGAGAGTTCCTTGCAGCCATCGTCTTCGATGAAACCGATGCCCTGGCAAAAGCAGCGCTGAATATACTCGAGGAATTGCCACCGCTTATTTCGTCCGAGCCACATGTAAGGATCACTCTGGAATCCGAATACCACGAATTCGCGAAAGACCCTGAAGCTCAAGCTCAGATGCGCAGAATTCTAGATAGAATCGAAGCACTACCCGAATTCAAATCGCGTCAGACCGAGGGAGACTCACCGACGAAATCTTCGGATCTCGCAATGCGAGGAGACGATGACTCCGCGGAGCGGCTGCGCCCCGTCGAAGGCGACAAGGTAAAGTGGACACCGACCGAACGAGCACAAGATACTGCTCGCTGGGCTAAACAATTCGTCGATAGATTCAATAGCGGAGACTATCAAGAGGCGTATCGGTATCTGCTCGACCATGATGCATATCCATCTACCATTGAGGTCAGACTCAAAGACTTCCAGATAAAAGCATCCGAACTGCTTGCGGTATCTACGGACGGTCAATTCAGCGAATCGCTCAGGGATTTCATGCGTGAAAGTGGACAAGCCGCGAGCTTCAGACCTCAGGGATTCATCAGAGACCACAAAGCCTGGGACTGGGATACCTACTTCATCGATAACCCCAGGACGGTGGTTGAGCTGAGCAGTGGCACGAAGATTGACTTGATGCATCCTGACACTACTCTCGATGCCAAGCCGCTTACCAGTGAGGCGGACCGAATAGAAATCAGAACAATTCTCGAAAGCCCTGCAGCGAAAGAGTTGATGGCGCGACACGCGGTCATTCTCGCCGAAGAAATGGCCCACGTCCGTCAGACTGACAACAATTTGTTCGTAGTGTCCGAGACCTATTCCCGGATGATGGAAGCCGCGTCAGACCCAGAAAACGCTCTGCGGCTCGAGGTCTTCGACATGCCGGTAAACCGAGATAACTGGGGCTACAGAGACTTTTTCTCCTTCGAAGAGGAGATTCCCGCCATCTTCGCTGATGCTGGCATGTCGATAGAGCACCTCCGCAAGTACTACAGCAATTACGATCACAGAGGACCGCTGCTCGACTTTATCGAACAAACACAAAAATCACAAAGGGATGGTTCTGGTTCTAACGATCTCGCTATGAGGGGTGATCGACCGGAAGCAAATGATCCGACGAATCGCCGATCCAAACTGACCGAAGAAGATGCTTCCAGAATCAATGACGAAGTCGTATCTGCCCTGATATATGAGCGACAGGCTGTTGAACAAGACATGTGGGATGAGCTCTACAAAGCTCGCGGCAACAAGCTATCGCCCAAAATGGAGCGAGGAAGACAACAGGCTATAGAGCTATTAGGACCTGTTGTGGAAGAGACCGCGAGGAAGTTGGGTCTGCCACCGGATTTGGTGACACCAGACATGCTGACTATATCGCTAAGGGATGATCATACCGGCACCTTCGGAACCGACGGAAAAATAGAAGTAAGCATCTTCGCCAATGATCCAGTTTTCGTGATCGAGCATGAACTCAGACATTTCAAAGAAGCTCTCGCGCGAACTGCTCTGAAGGAATCGAACCCTGAGCTGTTCACGCAAATAATCCAGGAGCAAGTCATCGACGCAGTCGGCAACGGCGGTCGGCGAGCCATAGGAGAAGACGCAAGACCCAGACCCCAGATCGCAGATCCAGAAGCGCGGCAGACGATGAAGGACCTGGTGCGCGCAGTCCTCTCTGACAACTCTCTAAAAGGAGCTCGAGACATACAGCGGTGGCTTAAAGGCCGCGATATTCCCGACGCCCTGATCAAGGAATTAGGCTCGATGAGGACGATCGCGACAGAGTTGGAACTCGAGAAAACTCACTTTAGCAGAGCTATGGAAGAAGCCACTCTTGAGATGGAATCAGACTCGCTCAGCGACAAAACCAGGGCATATATCGATAGACTGGCAGCAGAGACACAACCACACTCTAAGGAGTACGCCAGACACCTTCTCAAAGGCGTAGCAGCAGACGCAGCGGGAATACTAAACGATACCGGACACTACAGAATGTCCAGAGAGGAGATTAGAGCCCGACGCTTCGAGATCTCACGAGACTTATCTCGGAAGCTGGATGAAACGATTGGAAACGATGATGCAGGGCTTTTAGCCGCACTCAAGTTAGAAGGTTTGCAAGAAAGATTGCTCGACCAGTTGGAAAGGGCGGATGCAGGAGGCGACAATGCACCTGAAGCGCAAGAGAGAGCGCGGGAGTTAGCTGTCGAACTGCTTGGTAGTCTTCCCGTAGATGTCGATGGTAAGCGTCTCAGCAAGGACGCGATCATAGAGATGCTTGACAAAGGGCGTCTCTCCGAAGCGGATTTCGTTGGAGAGGTCCCACTGTCAGGAGTAGTCAGCGTTCCAACTACGAGCGTAGATACGCTCAAGTTCATTCTAGATAGAGGTCTCATAGACTTCAGCGAACTCGATGGTACTTTATTCGAAAGTATAACCCCGATGCTCAAGAAGGAGCGTCGAGAAATTATGCAGACCGAGCTGGAGCAGCGAAACTGGCGCACAAAAGTAGACGCATCTGCCGAGACGGAAGCGGCAATTCTCGACGGAAAAATAGACCCTGCCCTCACCGGCGGTGGCGTTCCGCAACCTGATGGCTCGACGAAATATGCACTAGCGCAGAGCGCAGAAATACTGATCGCTACAGATCAGGTGGCGACAGTCAAATCTGTTTCACTCAAGGATGGAGAGTGGCGGTTCGACACTGAGACACCAGACGGTCGCAAATTGAGTGAGCCAGTAGCAGATGTTGCCTACCCATTCCAGCATATTCTCGAGCGGATCGGTCCCAGCGATCCCAAGGCAGTTGCAGACATCCTGGCATTTCATGCCGCTACCCTTGAAAAACTGAGCGAAAAGAACATTCCGGCACTCGGAATAGAATCCGATGGAACAGGCAAACTACGATTCAGGGACCGCGCTTCGAGAGACTCAGCCGCAGAGACAGCGCCAGAACCAACACCTGCAAGAAGCTGAGACGTGGCATAGAAAGGGAATGCACAGTGGTATGGGTTGACACGCCTTTCAGATACAACCAGGGAAGCAGATCTTCAATGCTTTTTGTTCGTCTCAAATATGGCGGACGTTTAGTCGAAGTGAACCGCACCTTTGCTCCACTCGTCCGTCTATCTGCCACTCTTGGTGCTTTAACCGTGATGTCGCCAATTCCAGTTTGTATAGTTCGCTCATGCGATTGCCTTGTACGCGGACGGTTAGCGCCGAGCTGCGCATCGAGGGCGCCTACGCGACGAACACATCGAAATAATTATTTCAGGTCGTCGCTCAGAGCCAATCGCACGCCGCGCTTCTCAAGCGCCATTTTGAGTGCCGGCAAACAGTTGCGCGCCGCCTGTTTTCCAGCTTCCAGTGCTTTGATGGAATCGGAAGGTTTTGTCGATAACAAACCAATTCCTTCCACTTTTGGATGAATAACCATGTCGGCGTCACGCATCGCGGCATGGTCCTTATTAGCCAGCTCCAGCGTTATGATGCGGCTAGCGACACTTCCGACTTTCAAAAACTCTTCGATCGGTTGTTCGGTAAATCGTTCGTCGATATTAACTGCGATAATAAAATTGGCACCAAGGATGGTGCGCGCTTCTTTCACCGGCAGATTGCAAATGACACCACCGTCGACGAACAAAGCATCGTCCATTCGTACAGGACGTTTCAAAACTGGTACAGCGGAACTGGCTTGCATAGCCAAAGCCAAGTCGCCCTTTGTGAACGCGTAAGGACTTCCGTTCACCAGGTTTAGTGCCACCGCGCAATACGGAATTTGCAAGTCTTCAATGTTTCTACGATCTTCGGGTAGCTGTTTGGTGATAAAGCGCTTGAATCTGGTGCTTTTCTCGAGTCCATCAAACCGTTTTATTCCGAGTGCTCTTGGGACAAATTTTACTGGGGCGATTGCCACCTTGATGGGGATCGGAAGACCGACGAAAGCTTTCAGTACTTTATTTTTTCGCATTATGTCTTCGAGTGTATCGAGTGGCACGCCTGATGCATATAGCCCGCCCACAATCGAGCCGATACTGGTTCCCGCAATGCAGTCAATCGGGATGCCCGCTTCAGTCAGGACTCGGATGACGCCCACATGAGCTGCGCCTCTGGTTCCGCCTCCTCCCAAAACTAACCCAACACGCGGCGTGCTCGGTCTGCTGCGCCTTTCGAGGGAAGCCTGATCGAGGAAATCCCCTAAACTGTCCTTATAGATTTGTCCGGGCAAGCTGATTCCCCCAGGCATCACGAGAGAAACGTCTGTCTCCGCAGCGCATGCATCAGCACTAGCGGCGAAAGCGTACGCCAACAGTAAAGTCAAAGCTGAGTGTCGCTTCGAGAACAGTTTGTGATTAATTTGCAATTTAAGCGCCTGGAAGGGTTGCCGTGTTCGTCGAAGCAGTTGAGACTCCGACTCCTTCAGGGTAGCAGATGTCAACGACTATTGAAGTTAACTAAGTCCACAAGTCTTAGTGATCGTGTCTCTTAGTCCAATTCCAGCTCTTTTGATTCAGTGAGATTTTTTATTGAGCACATCCCGATTGCGTGCACCAGGTCGACTTGTGAAATGTTGTATTGCATAGTGGCATTAGCAAGACTATTTGTGATTGGGTGAGGTCTCTTTGAGCGATTAGAACATCCAGATGAGTGCCTAGCCCAAAATCAAAACGTTTTCTGGCCGACCGCAGTTCTTCCACGGCTGAGTCCACTTGTGACAAAGCTTTCTGCAAGCGGCGCAAGTCTTTCTTGAGTAGTCTTGAGCTAAATGAAGATAGGAGTTTTACGTAGTCAAGCAGAGCGCCAAAGGCCTTGCCCTGACTGGCTTTACGGACCAAAGAATGGTGCTCAAAATGGTATAATTAGAGTGTAAGTTTCACTTGGCGAACAGGATTTGTTTCTCGCACCAACGTGCAGAGGAGAGTTTTTCGCATGGCAAAAACCACGCTGGAATCGGGTTCTTTTAATATAGACTCAATTAGTTTTGACCTGACGAATTACGTTCAGAAGATCAAACAAAATGACAAATACGGTTGGCTAGATGAAGAGAGAGGGGTAGCAAATCTTCTCAGATTCAATTCAGAACCGGCGTCATGGACGTTCAAAGTAGATGAGCTTGACAAGGCGTCGCAGTTTTACGGCGAGCAATGCAGTACCGCCGGTGGTGCCATGCTGGTACTGAAGAACATAGAGGTCGACGGGCGGGAAGGGCTTTATGGGATTTTCAAATATCGCGCCACGCCTGGGCAAATGCCCCTGATGTACGTTGGAATAATCTGGATTCCGTTTGACAACTGCATTTATCAAATCAATGTTGAATCGCTGGAACAGGGGACCACAGGAACGCGCGAAGCCGCCATCATGCTGAAATTGGGCGACGATTGGCCGATGAGCGACGAACCAGCCGTCGTGGTCCAAACTGCTGAGGAATTGTTCTCACGGATGAGAAACGCCAAATTAAGAGTGCTGCCGTCGGATCGTGAGGAATACGATGAGCTGTTTCCTGAACATCCGCTGACTAAGGTGAGAGCGCGTCTGCAAAAGATTCTTGACACAGTTAAGTTTGAAGCACCCAATAACTAGCCGGTATCATTGGCGGTGCCAAGAACATGAGCGCTTTTAATTAGTTGGAATCAATGGTCTGTTAGCCATCCGCGCGCAACCCGGGCTGAAATCCTGGCTGAAGTAGCAAGAATCGATAGTGAAACGGACACTGGTTCGATCCATACTTGTATTAACCCTTAGCTTTTGGTGATTCTATGTTCTACGCTCTTCAACCGGTAGTTCCAGGAATGTTAGGAGAATGCACTGGCGATCTCCAGGCACGCCCACCAAGAGTCGAAAAACTGCATTACATCTTTCTCTACGGCTATCTCGACGACATCATCCAGGACGTTGGTATTTTCCTAGCTACTGATGCCTTCCAAAACGCTGTCAATTCGCTGAATCCAAGCGGCGCAACATTCACCCTCGAGAATTTGATCGTCGAAACTGACCACTATCAATTCGACGAACTCTGGCCAGAACTTGTGCCACGAATCAAAGAATATTCTTGGCTTAAACCATCGGGTGTGCCAGGCGTAGACGATTTCGGCATTACTGAAGACTGTGTGCTCGTGATATCGGCACGTGTAAAAAAAGCAATTGAGGAACTGGATCTGAGCAGATGCCAGATTGAGTTATACAGTTCCTGAATTCCGAGTAGCAATTGGCTGTAAATCTGTTTCCAAAATATCAGACAAACTCCAAGCCTCTCTGGTCACGATAGGTTCAAAAGACTCTCTTGATGAAGGCTTTGAGCGACATCAAATACAGAAGTCTTGATGAAATTCGATAACGAGGCGTCGAGCAAACGGTAAGTAGTCCGTTCACACGACGCCAAATATAGATCCGATGCAAAGCAGATATCTGCACATAAACCGACTATAATTCCTACATTGTTCAAACAAAACGGTTGCGGGCATTGCATCGCAGACGCGGAGCAGCATTACCGCCTTCCAGGGAGAATTAAAAAGTGCCTCAAAATCAAAAGTCGCCAACCAAAGTTTTTTATCGCACAGTCAAGATTGAAAAACTGGATATCTTCTACCGCGAAGCTGGCGATAAAAATTCGCCGACGATAGTTTTGCTGCACGGTTTTCCAACAGACTCGCATATGTTCAGAAATTTGATTCCGATGCTCGCGCAGAAGTTTCACGTAGTCGCGCCTGATTATCCCGGTTTCGGACAGAGTTCAATGCCGTCCGTCAAGGAGTTCGAATACAGTTTCGACAATCTCGCGAACATCATGGACAAGTTCACAGAGGCATTGAAACTCTCGAAGTTCTCGATGTATGTAATGGATTACGGCGCGCCAATTGGTTATCGCATTGCGGCTAAACACCCCGAGCGCATTCAGGCGATTGTTGTTCAAAACGGTAACGCATACGACGAAGGCATCGACAACGATTTCTGGAAGCCTATAAAAGAATACTGGAAAGACAAATCCGCAGCTAACGCAAATCCACTAGTTCCCCTAGTCGCACTCGAAGCCACAAAGTGGCAATATCAAACCGGCGCACAAAACCTGGAAGCCATCAGCCCGGACGGGTGGATTCACGATCAGGCAGGCCTGGATAGACCCGGCAACGCTGAAATTCAACTCGAACTTTTGTACAGCTACGGGTCCAATCCGGTGCACTACCCGCGGTGGCAGGAATATTTCCGAACCCATCAACCACCAATGCTAATCGTTTGGGGCAAGAACGACCAAATTTTTCCTGCCGCTGGAGCTGAGCCTTACAAGCGCGATTTGAAGAATCTGGAGTTCCATTTATTTGAAACCGGTCACTTTGCCCTCGAAGAGTTTGGTCAAGAGATTGGCGAACTAATCAGCGAGTTCTTGAGCAAGGTTGTACCAGCACCCGTGAAAGTCTCTTAGGCGTCGACACAAGGTCCAGAAGCCAAACGTATGTCCCTAGCCGTTTGAAACGGTTAGGGACAGTGTGTAGACAAATCGAGGACAATGCCCCGACACCTAGTGCCAGGAACCGAACTCGACTAATGATGTTCCAAACGCATTTTCCAGATCGAGTAGGAAGTCTCGGCTCTGCATTCGACCGCTCCACACGACGGTTTTCGGATGACACTTACCGAAGTCGATGAACAATGCGGCTTTCCAAACCGAGATGTCTGGTGCCTGATTGTCCCGACTTGGTTTAACTCTTTTAGTGGCCGGCTTAATTGTGCCACCACAGTCGCAGACCGAGGGGCAGATGTTACCATGCTCGATCATGGCAGGCATCCATGGATCATCTATTTCCTCTGCAGTTTCGCCACAGTCAGCGCACTGAAACTGTTCTGTCTCATCAATTTCGAACATTTCATATGGATCGTCGAAGATTTTGAAATTCGGTCCGAGCTGCAGGTGAACCCACTGAATCTCCGGGGTCTTCTCCACGCCGTTGTATTCGAAATCGCGACCGCCAATTTGCTGTACAGATTTCGAGTCCTCGGCGGGCTTCCAATCGATGCGACGCTCCTGTTCAAAAAGTGGTGGCACGCCTTTGCGAAGCAATTGATTTTTTTCTTTCCACTTTCCAACGTCTCCGTTTTTATCCAGATTACACAATCGCTTCGTGCCGGTTCTCTTTTCGACGCAATCTTGCACGATGCCCCATTTAGCTAATACCTCGGAAACTCTCTTTTCGATAGTTTCAAACTCTTTCTCTGTTTTGGGAAGCCAATTCAAATCAGCTACTGCAAAGCCATGTCTATATTCAACGCCCATGTTCATGCTCTCCTGACCTCTACACCGGTACGATGATACATCGGCAGATGTTACGAAGTTGTTTATTGGTTGCGCACGGAGTGGGGTTCCTACGATCGCCAGAACAAGTCCGTAAAAGGTGTAAAGATGCTAGGTAATTGAAATCTGCTTAGCCGGTGTTATGATCGGCACATGAAGACGACGTCCCTTAAAGTACTCCATCTCGGATGCCTCGCGGCGGCGCTCGCCACTGCGAGCGGTATCATGTATGGTACATCTCGTCCAATAGCACCGCGCCAGATATCCTGGGTTGAACTACAGAGCCTGATGGACAAGCGGAATGCTCGCAACATAAAGAAAATAGTTTGTCGGTGCAAGTTTTTTCCAACTCCGGATACAAACAGTCTTGCAATCCAATTAAAAAACAGCGAGTGCGAACTCATAGTCTCCTCAAGCGAAATGCCGGTGGCTCTGATAGGAACATCAGGTTGCGGCGCCCTCGGTCATGAGCGAAGTCAGGTCAACAAGAGGCTAATCTGGGTTTTCCAGCAAGCACTTGCGAACGGTATCGACCTTGAACTAAAAGCGCACGCACCAGTAAATGGAAATAAATATCTGACTTCGAGCTTGATTTACAGTGGAAAGCCTACGCCCGAGTACCCGTATGGATTACTCGTAGCTGGTCCTCGAAAAGGTGAAGCACCGTGGCTTGTGGATAAGCCAAGCGCATCACGAAAACCCTCTTCAACCATGTGACCGGGCATACACAATTACTATCACGCCGGCGAAATGTTCGTGCCTTTTAAGAGTGGACTTTCGGAAGAAACAGAGCCGGAGTCACTTTGAAGTGCAGCCCGAGTTTGACGCAATGCTCTTTGACTACGACTGTCAATCGGCCGCTTGCTCAAGAACTCGATCAAGCAAATCAGAAATTCCAAGCTCTTTTGCCCTGTCTTGCATATACTCCAGGTTCAAGTTAGCTCCCTGTAATTTGATCACGCCACTAATATCGTTCCACTGACGATCTGATACTTCTTCTCCTGCTCTGTACCATTCGAGTTTGGCAATAATTGTATCTTCCGGACTGGCAAAGAATGCCATGTCATCGTTTGAGACTGCGATCTGTACTCTATTCGAAAGTTGCATTTGATCGAAATTTCGATTCCTTGGAATGAAAATGTCTACCTTAAAACCAGTCGAGTAATCGATGAGATTGAAACTAGAACATCGACTGATTGCCTGGAGAGCGGATTCCTTCGACACGTAGAAATCCGCCTCCAGAGCTGCTACGAATTCGTCTACGTGATCGGTTTTCAGGTCTGCAGGAATATCAGCATTGGCCGTAGCCCTGGCCAGACCATGAGTTGAGCTAGCAAGCGATCCTCCGATCAAATATGGAACTTCCAGACGCTCTAAAACCCGAACAACCTTAAGTGCGACTGAGATATCGTCATTCATCGAGCAATCGTTTTTCTAGTGGGAGTTCCTCACTGATTGAATAATTTGGAGGACCGTATACTGTCTCCGCGAGAGCCTCACCTAAAACTTGATCCATTAGTTTGCGGCGACACTGCTCTTCATTAAGCTCCGGATGTCTAAGCGCAATTCCGCTCATCATGAGCGTCCGCATCGTATCATTCATATTGCTGACCATCTTCAGTTTCTCGGCAGGCGATTTTTTGCGCAATATTGCTAATTGCACCTGTTCTGCTTCGCGACTGGTATCACTAAGTGGCTTGACTTCGTGTGGTTTCTTTTTCGACAGTGCCAATTGTCTCAGGCTCATCACATCAAATTCAGGTAGTATCGCGTTCAAAGCTCCATCTTACCAGACAGAGCCCGTCTAAAACCAAAACGTTCCCAGACAGCCGTCAACGGGCTTCTCCGGAACGGAAAGTTGTTTTCCTCGGCAAGAAAGCAGGCTTGTTCAGTAACCGCTTAGAATCTCTTCTCTCTATGTGCGGTCTTTAAACAACTACCGAAATTAGCTGTCGTCTCGGTCTTGGCTGGAATAGGCATTTTGAAAGCATGGGTACAACTATTAAAGACTCCCGCGATCGAGAACCTAATGTTAGAGGTAGATACTCATGCAAACACTTTCGAAGAAACTGCCGAAGCACTGGAATTTGACCGGCACCAATAGCGCTCGCTTCGAGGTTTGCCTCGATCAAACCACCATGCATGACGGCAAACCGAGTCTGCTCATCCAGTCAAAAACCGCCGGCGAAGAAGACTATGCATATTTCTATCAGCTGACCCATTGTACTGAGTGGATTGGGAAGAGACTGCGTGTTAGTGCATATTTCAAGACAGAAGCGGTAGAGGGTCATGCAGTCATATCTATAAACTTGCAGACACAATCTGGAGAAGTTGTCGTATACGACGCCATGATCGATCGATCTCTGAAAGGTGATAATGACTGGTGCCGGGTTGAAACTGTTTTTGATGTCCCGGTAGACTGCCGTTTTCTCTACTTTGGTCCGGCGCTCTGGGGGCGTGGCAAAATGTGGGTTGCCGATTTTACTGTCGAGCCGGTCGCTCGAAGTGTGAGGCGCACGGACAACCATGGTACTAATGCGCTGCTGGCTCTCCATCCAATAAATCTGGATTTTGGCGACGGCCTACCGCCTTCAGCGAAAAGCACTACTTTTGAAACCGCTCATGGTTGGAGGTACGATGATGCAGACTCTGCATTATACGAATACAAACTGATACCGGATGCTTTTAAAGGAAAACCGGCGATAACCATTCGCTCAAAAACACATCTTGAGCCGCTCATCGACGACTCCAGCCCCAATTGCGGTTATGTCACTCAAACATTTTGCGCATTGCCATACAGGGGCAAGAAAATCAAGCTTTCTGCCCAAATCAAGACTGAAGACTGCAACGACATGAGTGGGTTAGTTTTGATGGTACTGGGGCCATTTTGTAAATGGACGTCGATAGCGACTATGTTCAACGACTGTCTTTCCGGCACAAGCGACTGGCAGAAAATTAAAAGAGTACTGAACGTGCCCGAAACCGCCTATGGCATTAGCATTTGGCTGCAATTAAATGGCGGCGGTAAGAGCTATTACAGCGACGTCAAAGTAGAAGAAGCGGCGGCGAGTGAGCCAGTTACGGATAAAGGTCCCGGACTGAACAATCTCGATTTCCTTGAGACTGAGTGAAGGACGCAACATAGGCATATTAATCCACGATGCCGTTTGGATGGGTGTGACATAACGGCGCATAACACCTCGTAGATAAACTGACGTGGACGTGCCGCGGGAGCGCCACCTGGCAGCCGGGTCCCAACTGCCTACACAGTGGCACCGAATCTGGTGGCACCCGTGATGTCTTAGACATAGTACAACTATTCACAATTCCGAAGTAATACGTGAACTTCGCATAAACTTCTCAGGTAGCTTTTATTGCAACCATGGGTGACGTAAGTTGGGTTTCGCATGGCGTATAATGCGAAACCGTTCGCACCGCTCCGGAGATATAAAGTATGCGCGAGGTTCAAGTCGCTAAACTCGAGTCCGTTCATGGCACGCAGCAGTCGCCCATTAACATCACGGCGCGCGAGGCGTTCTCTGTTGCAGACCAAATTTCAGGAACCGGCTACGACCAGAACTCATTCAAAGGACACGTAGTTGAGAACGCAGAGCACCACTACTTCGAACTTTCCGAACGCAATAACAAGAAGTTGCCATCAGTTGAATTTCGCTCGACGCGCGCTGTCTTGAAGAGCATCCACTTCCACGCGCCCAGTGAGCACCAACTCGAAGGCAACGAATACGACGCGGAATTTCACTTCGTGCACGACATCGTTTCGAAAGAGGTCACGGGAAACGCACACGTCCAGGAGCCGTCAACAAAACTGGTGATCGGCGTCTTCGCCAACGCCGTCAAGAGCGCGGAAGAAATCGCATCATTTTGCAACTCGCTCAAAGTGCTCAAAGAAACCGGCAAACCATGCCCGAAGGAATGCGAGTTTCCCGCAAAAATTCTCAACGACATTCCATCAAAATTTGGAAGCTTCTTCCATTATCGTGGCTCACTCACCAGCGGCGAGCATCTCGAAATTGTTTCCTGGATCGTTTTGAAAGAGGCGATCGGAGTTTCGTCAGATCTCTTGGAAGAAATTGAGTCGCTCGACCAACCAACGCGCGAACTGCAATTATTGAACCGCAGAATCCTTTTGGTAAGCGGGACGTAGCCCTAAGTGCGAGCCCCGCGTTCTCTTGTTCTGCTAGTGCGCAGCTGGATTTATCAATTTCGGTCAAGCAATCCAAGAAACTCATGGTACTAGCCTCCCGCCATTCTCATAGCTTTGCCACTGCTGGGAGAACATTGTCATTTCCCAATCTTTGCGGTGGCAATTCATGTTATGCATTTTGCCGTTTCACTTGCGCTATTGGACATTATTGGCTATAATTGGCTGTTATTGGTCAAACAATTGGCTAGGGAGATTTTGACCGTTGAGACTGGAACGTTTTCGACCCACTCTCGAAATTTTGCGCCTGGTTGCAGAACTGGACGAGTTTAAAGGAGCCTGGCGATCTTTATCCAACATATCACCTGAACGACTGGCCGCCCTGAAACACATTGCCACCATTGAAAGCATTGGTTCGTCAACGCGAATCGAAGGGGCAGCGCTTTCCGATGAGCAAGTTGAAGCGCTTCTGTCCGGCATCCAGAGGACATCTTTCCGGTCAAGAGACGAACAGGAAGTGGCTGGTTATTCAGATGTAATGGATACCGTCTTTGAGAGCTGGCCACAAATTCCTCTAACTGAGAATCACATTAAGCAATTGCATCGAGATCTATTGAAGTACAGTCGCAAGGACGATCGACATAGAGGCAACTACAAGACATTACCAAACAACGTTGAAGCCTTCGGACCAAACGGTGAGAGCCTGGGCGTGGTGTTCAAAACGGCAACGCCCTTCGATACGCCGTACAAAATGACGGAAATTATCTCGTGGACTAACGAGATGCTTGATGCCGGCGCAGTGCATCCGCTTTTGGTTACAGCGGCATTCGTAGCAGTTTTTCTTGCAGTTCATCCGTTCCAAGATGGAAATGGCCGCCTTTCGCGTGTTCTCACTACGCTAATGCTGCTCAAGAAAGGCTATGCCTATGCGCCATACAGTTCGTTGGAAAGTGTTATTGAGTCGAATAAGGAGTCGTATTACCTCGCACTTAGAAGAACTCAAGCGACGCTGGAATCAGACAAGCCTGATTGGGATCCGTGGTTTCACTTCTTTCTGCAGGCGATGCAAAAACAAAAGGCAAACCTGCAACTAAAACTTTCGAGAGAACGTATTTTCGAAGGCGAGATGCCAGCGCTTTCTGTGCGAATTTTAGAGCTTGTACGCGAGCACGGGCGTGTGAAGACTTCCGATATTGAAAATCTAACCGGTGAAAGCCGAAGCACCATCAAGGTTCGCCTTAACGAACTGGTTCAGCGAAGACTATTGGCACGCTTTGGCAAGGGACCTGGAACGTGGTATGCGCTTGCGAAAGAGACGTGACTTTTAGTTGCAAGTGCGCTCACCGGACAAATGAGAGCAGCGCTCGCTGGACCATTCATGAGGGAGACGAGGTGACTGCCGAAGGACAAGTCGTTTGGGACGACAAGCAAAAAGGTTTTGTACTGAATGCGCCATCATTGATGGTGGCACCACTCAGCGCCGGGCTGATTAAACTTCGCGTTAAAAACGGCCCGGAAACTTTTTAACTTGCGCAAAAAAACTTTTCGTATACGGTTTGGCGGACAGACCAGACATCCGGCAACGCTCAACACTCGGTAGCAATGCGCATTCCATGCTAAGCTGGTTCCTAGTCCTGTGTGGTAATTGCAATGCTCAAAACGGTCGCAATTCGACAGTTTCTTCACGTAAGCCTACGCAGCGCTCTTGTCCTCGCCTGCTGTTTTTTCCTCAGCGAATCGCACGCGTCAAGCAACGAATCGGTCCCGAGCAAAAACGCAGACACGCCGAAGAATGAAGTAAACGACCCAAAGTTTCACAAACAACTTCTACAAATTGCGGCCGAGTATCAGGGTTACAGCAAGGTCGACGATATGACGCGCTGGGCTCCGACGTTGTGCATTATGCCACCACCGCCGAAGGCACGTCTAAGCAAAAGTAAAGACTCGGGAACTCACGGAAAAAAGCTTTATTACTTGTTCGCGAAGCATCGCAACGAGTATATGGAAAACAAAACTGATGTCGCTGGCCAAGTGGTTGTTAAGGAATCGTGGGGTGCTCCTTCAACGGAAGCACTAAAAGCAAACATAGATAAAAGCGCAGCAAAAGCCACTGCCAAAGAAACAACCTCTGCATTCACAACAGATGTTTTGGGAGCGAAAAGCGGTTTATACATCATGTACCGCGCCGATGCCAAGTCACCAGACACTGATGATGGCTGGATTTACGGAACCGTCACTGCCGACGGCAAAACTGTCACTTCCGCCGGACGCGTGCAATCGTGCATGAGCTGCCACATTAGCGCACCACATGGGCGATTATTCGGTCTACAGCACTGAACGGAATACGCGCATGAATCTATACGCTTGCATCTTTTCTATCATCGCTTTTTCTGGGCTATCATTTAGCCCGGACACTTGCCCGGGAGACCCGGTTGGTCTGTCAGATCTTAAGGGACGCGAATTAACTCCGGCAAAATATTCAAGCATTCGGCACTTTGGGCATGGTTTATACTTTGCGCGCTCCATCAACGCAGAGAATAAATATTTCCTAGGCGATGAGCGGTTTCTTCTCAATGGCAGGGGGCGCGAATTCAAAATACGGTGCCAGCCGATTCAACATTTCACGAGCCTCCTCGGCTTCGGATGGAATTCGAACTGTCCATTCGCCCCGGTTAGATGAGAAAGGATAGCCGCTGTCTTGAGGATACGGTTGGCGACGGAACGCGCTCTCGTATCGGACGAGTGCATTACGGCTCTAAGTGGTTTGATCGCTTGCACCGCATACGGTACCGAGAACTCGGACGTAAATACCCAGTTGCCGTGTTCAAGATCGCTCTTGACGATATTTCGGTGCATTAAGCATTCAACCGGATTCACATCGGAGTATCCGTTCACATCACCCTGACCAACCAATAAGTGGCGTCCGGGTGCCAGAGTGAAGCTTCTGTCGCCGGTTTCCACCGTGATGCTGCGCTTATGCGTATCGTGAAGGTCATATACAGCAAGCTGTTGCTCTGTGAGGACGAGGAACGCAACTGAGCCGGCACCAATCCTAACTGTGCCTTTCGGTGTCTCAACTGTAGTGTCACTAGATGGAACAAAAATCCCACGGCCCTGTTCGAAGGTCATTTTGGGACGGCAGGCACGCGATACATATCCTCCTTCGAATCCACATAGCGAGCCACTCTCACTACAGACGTCCGCATCAGTTTCGACTTGAAGCGGTGTCGCAGGTTTGATAAGCGAATCGTCCCCAGCTGAGCGATTAGCCATTTGACAATTTAGTTCAGCAGTCGCCAGATTTGTGAACTGATTCGACAGCATTTGATTGCTGTCACTGATGGAATTTGGCAGAGACAGAAGGTTTAAAGCCTTAACTTCATCAGCCACGCTGGCACGAGGAAGTGATATTGCCTCCTGGAAATTGCCTTTGCTGGACGAAGCAACTTCAGGTGCAGCAGTTATGACCTCGCTGCTTTCCATAACTGGAGGGTCGGCTGTGATTGTCACGTTGGAGCCGATAACTGCATTTTTCTTGGAAAACGCATTCGAGAATGTCACGTCGGCACCCTTAGCTGTAATTGTGATGGGACCGGTCTTTGCCTCCCACTTCTTTTTGCCCCAATACACCACTCGTGGCATCGGCATTTAGGATGGTTTTTCAATCACCGGCAACTGCTGGAAGCACGTTGAACAGCAAGCGTTTAAAGCAAAACAGACAACCGGGATCCACCACTGGAGAACTCAATCCTGAGGATGATTTTTACAAGAATGCAGAAAAAAGTTTGACCATCATGAGTTATTTGGTTTCAGCTCTTCTCCGACCCTCATTCGATTAGCGCTGACCACCACAACAGCAGTCATCGCCCGCAGCACAAGCGAGCGCCCGATCAACGGCAGTCGGTCAAATGCTGACATGATAGACGTCACGGCTCTAGGAGCGATGCATGGTGCCGCTCTCAGGGTTTTACCGCGATCAGATGACCCGTGTTCTCTCGCGTTTTACCGCACCGGAGAAGTTTCGAGCGGCGAATTGCGTTACGAATACTCGATGCCGCGGGAAGTGATGTCGGCGACCAATGAGAAAAGAGCGAATGGGCGATCAACGGATATTTAAACTCGCCAGGGTTCGTGATTTTGGTGAAACGTTTAACGTCTTCTTCCTACGGGGCAGATAGTCACTGTTTAAATTTTTATGGATGGCAGAACGCTTGAAAAATATTCGAAATACGATCAGCTTCATGCTGGCTGTTGGGGCGTTGAATGTTTCCGCACTAACGGCTCTGGCGGCTGAGGAGGATGCGGCGACATCTCAAAAAAACTCTGAGGTCTCTTCAGAAAACAAGAATCCGTTGAAGGCTGAATTCACCGAACAAGCCAGAAACTACGAAAAGTTATTCGCTGACGGCAATGCCGAAGCCCTCGCAGATCTCTGGACCAGCGACGGACAGCTTGAAACTAGTTATGGTCAAGTTTGTCGCGGCAAACAGCAATTAAAGGACTATTTCGCTCGGAATTTTGCAAAATTCGGCAAGCAACCCTTGAGGGTCACTATAACTAGCCTGGAGAGTCCGGCTGCAGGAGTCGTGATGGAGAAGGGCACTACTTCGATTGGCAGTACCTCACCATCCGGCAGGTACACCGCTCTCCACGTCAAAAAGGACAACGGTTGGAAAATGTCCTGGGTAATGGAATCAGCATTTCAAGACCGCGACATTACCAGTGTAAAAGCACTTGGCTGGCTTTCCGGTAAATGGAAATCGGCGCCGTTAAAAGGTGACACCGTCGAAATCACAGCGAAGTGGATCGAGAATGGCAGCTTTTTAGAGTGCACCACTTACGATACCGAGCTGAAGTCTGAGGTCAAGCAGATAATCGGTTACAGCCCTCTTCTGGGGACGCTTGTCTCCTGGCACTTCGCACCTGGCGGTTTTGGTCAGGGCGAGTGGTCGCGACTACCCGACGGATGGAGACAGCAATCTAACGGAGTCTCGCAAAACGGTACAAGAACGAGTGCAACCTACACACTCAAGCAGAGATCAAAAGACAGCTTTACCTGGCAGTCTACTCATCGATCGATCAACGGTGTCAGTATCCCAGACTCGGCAATTCTGGTACTCAACAGAGTGAGCGAATAAAAGAGGCTTTTCATGAAACATTTTACTGGTGTTAAGGTGGTAGCATCGATATTGGCGTTCTCATTGACGCTAATCCAGGTCTCCATCGCTCCTTTTCCAGCTGATGCGCGTGGCGGTGGCCGCGGTTTTGGCGGTGCAGGATTTGGCGGACGTGGTGATTTCGGCGAACGAGGATTTGATGGCGGTAATCGCGGGGAGTGGTCAGGCGACGGCGGTTTTCGAGATGGAGGCTCTCGTGACGGCATGGCAGGCCGCGACGCGGGCTTCGATGACAGGCCCAGAGCCTCGGACGACGAGCTAAGAGCTGGCGCCAATCAAGACTATCATTGGTCCAACCTCCCCACGGACGGCGGAATGGCACGAGCTGCTGGCTTTGATGCTCCTCGTGTTACGAGCAATGTTTCTACCGCCAGTCTGGCAGCGCGAGGCGCAGCGGTGCGAAATAATTTTCACCGAGATGATCTTTTTACTCGTGATTTCTGGAACCGATACGACCGAGCCTGGTGGTATCCCGGATGGGGCGAATATTGGCCCTGGGGATATACCGGCTGGGGAGACCTGTGCTCGTTCTGGGGCTATCCTGAGTCGGCCGAGCCCGTGGAGTACGACTATGGAAACAACATTACATACCAGGACAATCAAGTTTATTACGGAAATCAGCCTTACATGTCCGAAAATGAATATTACACGCAGGCGCAGACTCTAGCGCTTTCAGCACCGCCATCAGTACCGCCCGCGACATCAAGCACCAAAAGCAGTACTAAAAGCAACACGAAACCCGGTACCAAAGCCGGTGCGTCTTCGAAAACAACCGAGAAAGAATCTGATTGGAAGCCACTCGGAGTGTTTGCATTAACACAGGGAGATCAAACGGATTCAAACTCAATTTTCCAGCTCGCCGTCAACAAGAAGGGTATCATTCGCGGCAACTACTTCAATCCGCTGACGCAGGAAGAACAGCCCGTGCAGGGGAAAATCGATCAAAAGAGTAAACGAGTAGCTTGGACGGTCGGAAGCAACAAGACCGTTGTATACGATACCGGCTTAGCTAATCTTCTCGCGAAGCAAAGCTCATTACTCATTCACCTGAGCGGTTCTAAAACACAACAGTGGAATATCATCAGATTGCAGCATGGTGCTAGCACCTGATGCCATGACCGGAGAAACGAATAGAGTATCGTATAATAGAAAATCACGCATGACCGCAAAAGGTTTTATCAGGGTGACGTGAGTTTCGTTTCGTTTCGCATGGCGTATAATGCGAAATCGTTTCCACCTCTCTGGAGATATGAAGTATGCGCGAGGTTCAAGTCGCTAAACTCGAGTCCGTTCATGGCACGCAACAGTCGCCCATTAACATCACGGCGCGCGAGGCGTTCTCTGTTGCAGACCAAATTTCAGGAACCGGCTACGACCAGAACTCATTCAAAGGACACGTAGTTGAGAACGCCGAGCACCACTACTTCGAGCTGTCCGAACGCGATAACAAGAAATTGCCATCAGTTGAATTTCGCTCGACGCGCGCTGTCTTGAAGAGCATCCACTTCCACGCGCCCAGTGAGCACCAACTCGAAGGCAACGAATACGACGCGGAATTTCACTTCGTGCACGACATCGTTTCGAAAGAGGTCACGGGAAACGCACACGTCCAGGAGCCGTCAACGAAACTGGTAATCGGCGTCTTCGCCAACGCGGTCAAGAGCGCGGAAGAAATCGCATCATTCTGCAACTCGCTCAAAGTGCTCAAAGAAACCGGCAAACCATGCCCGAAGGAATGCGAGTTTCCCGCAAAAATTCTCAACGACATTCCATCAAAATTTGGAAGCTTCTTCCATTATCGTGGCTCACTCACGAGCGGCGAGCATCTCGAAATTGTTTCCTGGATCGTTTTGAAAGAGGCGATCGGAGTTTCGTCAGATCTCTTGGAAGAAATTGAGTCGCTCGACCAACCAACGCGCGAACTGCAATTATTGAATCGCAGAATCCTTTTAGTCAGCGGGACGTAGACCTAATATGGACGACTTTAAGAAAAAAAACGAAACCAAATTGACGCCACAAGTCGGTGAAGTGCAGGACCTGAGCAATGGGACATCATCGCAGATAAGCTCTATCGAGTCAACGGACTCGCAGAGTTCAATTAACGATGAGTTTGAGCAACGCATCCCGCACTCTCGCCCGAATAGTGCCACGACCGCCGGCACCACAGTAATGGCGGTGCTTTGGCTTGTATTGTTTGCGGCTTTGATAGGCTGGGTCTCCAATTATTTGATGACAAAAAGAAGCGCAGAATTTAATTCACCTGGCGCTCTTAATCAGATGTCGGCTCTAAGAAATTCAGCTGACAAGGCTGTGCTGGTCAAAATAAAGGGACAGGCTTCAAAATCCATATCAACTCCGAGTGATGAAAAAATTGTTTTTCAATTTTTGAGAGCGACCGGACTAACAAAGTATTCGGGTATGGCTGAAGAACGCTTTCCACAGTATTTTTCCGTTGATACCGATCAAGGTTCAATTTTGATCAATAGCTCACAACTTGCTGAATTCGTCGAGCCGAAAAATCCATCCGATCCGGCAGAAATTATCGATCAATTGCGTACTCCCAAAGTTTTGAAAATGTTATCCGAAGGTCATAGACTCAAACTCTGGACCATTCATGAGGGAGACGAAGTGACTGCCGAAGGACAAGTCGTTTGGGACGACAAGCAAAAAAGTTTTGTACTGAATGCGCCATCATTAATGGTGGCACCACTCAGCGCCGGACTGATTAAACTTCGCGTTAAAAACGGCCCGGAAACGTTTTAACTGGACTAACCGTCCTGCTGAGCGTTTGCTTCTGATGAAGACAGTCGATCGCATTGCTAAATGCAACACAGATGGTAGTTGGATTCACAAATGAGGAACCATATCTATAATTATCAATTTCAATAAATTGAATGGAAATGGGCAATCAGGATGAGTCAACGCCTGCGAAGAGGTCTTAGGAACTTGAACTTACGCTTTCATTTCATAACAAGACTTTGAACAGCGGATAGATTGTGATTCGAAACAATCCGGTCGCCGCCAAACAGAGCACTGCTGGGATCCAAATTACGGCGCCATCAATCTCGTTCCAAACCAGACCGCCAATAATGGAAACTGCTATTAGGATTATCGCCGGTAGCAACGGACGATTTCGGCATACCCGCTGAAAAAGTCGACACCAAACGAGAAAGCCCAGGACGGTTGACGCGACGAGAAAGGGCCCAACTAACAGCATTAAGGTAATCGGATGCATTTAGTCCCCCCTAAATTCATCTTACCGCGGATCGAATAGTATGAGGCAAGGTCTTAAGGTGTAAGCTCATAGAAGAACAGCGAGGATTTTATGAGCAGAAACGACGAAACTTCAATTCCGCGTTTAAGGCAAAAGTAGAGCTGGATGAGCTTCGGGACGAGCAGACAAAGGCGGAACTAGGGAAGCTAAGTTCTATCTGCAAATCGCGCAACTGAATTTTAGAGTCTGGTCGCGGAACGCGAGAGCCAACGAGCTCTGCGCTGACTTGGAATCCCGGTCATTTACGAGTCGAACAGCGGTATATTTTCAATATCCATCTTTGAGTGGAGCACCCGCACTATGAAGACACCACTGGCGGTACTAATATAAAGGATTACATAGTTCCCTTGCGTAATGCTTCTTAGCCCTGGTGTAAGCTCGTCGCGCTTGCGACCTACATGTGGCATATCAACCAGTGGCAGGTTGGGAGAATCTCAATGAGTCAATCACACGCTCGGCAGCGACTTCATTGTCTTCGGAAATGAAATCATGGATTTGCTGCAAGTCCTTACGAGCCGTGTTGGCAAACTTTAGCCGGCTCACTTCTTCTTCGCTTTCGCCTTTTGTGCTTTCAGATTGCGCTCACGCAATTCTTGAAAAACCTCATCACCATCAACGATTTCGCCACGCTCGATTTCATCCATTCCTATCTGCACCTCACGCTTTAACTCGCGCATTCTTATCTGCCTTATCTCATCCTGTTCCTTCAAGAGTCGGAGACCTGCACGAATTACTTCGCTGGCGGAGTTGTACATACCGCTTTTGACTTTTTCCTCAATGAGTTGTTCTAATTCTGGTGATAAGGAGACATTCATCGATTTACCGCCCCTCGACTGTAAGTAAGCACATTATAACAAAAATAGCACATTTTTTGTTATTGCCGTAACAAGGGTCAACCACAGCGTACATGACAGAAGGAGGCACACCTCCCTCTGGACATCGAACGCCTGCGAGCACAAAATTCCGCGAGCTTATCACTATGGGTTAAAAACTTGATTACGGAGCGATTCCAATACTTGATCGGCGAGTCGTATTGAAGTCCAGTCACTTCAGAGCACACCTGCGGTGTCAATGGGTGGTGGCACCACCAATGGTTCCACCGTCAGGTTGAAACCGAGTCAAAGGTCGCAACCTACTCTCCGGACCACGCGGGATCGCATTCAAGCGATCGGCAAGATACGGGTCGTCAGGCGAGATTCCGTATCCATCGACGTAAATGCGTCTGGTCATATAAGCGATCTCATCGCCTGTAACCGTTCGATTTCCAAATGGTTCAAACAGCATCGCTCCCGGGATCGCACCTTCGCCAGGTATCTCCCGTTGCGGAATATAATTGGGCGCGTTATCCGGCTGGAATAGCGGAATGTCGTACGGATCAATAGCTTCCTGAGCGCCATTTCTTGAGTAAAAATCGCGCCGCCGTGCCGGTTGACTGCCGGGCAACTCTCCCAAGGTAGATTCGATTTCAGTGACGATGCCCGACGATTGAGGGTTATTCGCGCGAACTTCTTGGAACGCTTTTCGCATATGCAAACCACCGATGCCGATGCTCTGCGCCGATCGTGTCGTTGCGAGATAAGCGTTTAAAAAGAAATCGGGCTTATCGTGACCTGCCCCGGCATAACGCTCGACGATATTCCAGCTCAGCATGCGACCATTTGGCGCCACGGTGCCGTATAGCTGCAGGGTTCCCTTGTGCAACAAATCCTGCAACTCAGCGATGGATTGCTGCTCTTCAATCGGAAACTCCGACTTGTAAGAGGGTATCCACTTCTCATTGCTCGGTGATTGCAATTCAGTTTTCAATTGAGACGCTTGTTCCGGAGTTATCTTTGCTGGTTTGACAAAACGTTGATGCAGCGGCGTCGCGATGTTGAACATGCCGTTGAACAGTCCCAGACTGAGCGCTTGTTCACCCATCTCCTGTACATTGGCGAGGCGACCATCTTGACCGATCGTATCGATATTTGCATTCACCGCCCCTGCCACCACTCCGCTCACAGCACCCGTAGCAAAATTGGCAGGCAATTCCTTAGAGATAAAAGCAGTCAAACTCTCGGATGCACCAAGACCGCTTCGCATAAGAGCTTCGCGCCCTAATATGTTGCCGCCGTTGAGAATCGTGCCTGTCGCAAAACCCTTCGCGACGTGTCGCATTTTCGCATTCCAAAAGTCACCCTCCCCCTCGTGGATCGGAACAAATGCACCTTCAAAAAGCGCCCCTGTACCGCCACCTTGAACGACAGCCACCTTAAACAACTCAGCGCCAGTGCGGGTTCCGAGCATCTCAGCTGTCTTTTCCACAGCTACAGGATTACTCATCGTCATTCCAACGGCTCTATACAATGCATAGGCAGTCAAGGCGCTTCCGCCCAAGCTTCCGACACTGAATGCGATGCTCGTGTTGGAGTCGTCGACGAGGTGCATCTCCGGCAGTGAGACGGAACCTCCCGATGCGTGATTCGCCAACTGAGTCAATCCGTTTAACGGACTTTGAATGGCACCATATACGAAACCACTCCCGACATCTATCGCGTGGTCAACAAGTGTTTTATTAGAGGCTGATTCGTCCTGGACGATAAAGTCTGACATATTGAATGATTTCTCAGAGGCGTAGTGGTACTGCAGTTTTTGGTGCAGCAGGTATGGTTGCAAACTGAGCAAATGCTAACCAGCAAATATGACAATTTTGAACCAATGCGATTTTTTCGAGAGGTTCGATTCGTGTTTGCTCCGCAAAATCTAAAACGGTTTCGAGCAGTACTCAGGGTAACAATCTCTGCCTCATTCTAGGTTAAGCGCACCCACACATGGCTGAGCCTCAGTCACGAAAATCGCCAATCCTCGATCATCACTATCCGTCAAAAGCCACGGATGACTCTCGTAAGTCTCCTGCTCAAATATTCCAGACGGCTCGATCGTGCCCTTGAGTTGCCGCTCACCGTCGTAATCTATCCAATAGACCTTCACCATCATATTGGTCTCGTTCTTAATTTCGATAGGCACAGGCACGTTCCAGCGTATTGATTTGATTTTGCCTTCTTTACTTGCCGACAAGCTTTTCAGATGTTTCCACTTACTAGTGTCTGCACTGCGGTGATGGTTTTCCTGCTCGTCCTCTTCACCATCTTCGAAGTTAAGATTAACTCCATTCTTCGCGTTACTCACATTGCGACAGCACGGACAGTCCGTCGTCGGCACACTACGGTCCACGACCTCAAAAGAAACATCATCTAGCCAAAGATGTCCCTCGCCACCGAGCATGATACCAAACGCGAGATTCGTACTCGCTTTCGGAACATCTAAAACCGTTTCGTACCGGGTCCAGTCGGTGGTGCCGACAATTTGTCGCCTGCAAAAATTATCGAACGACAATGTCTCGTCCTTCTTCGCACCATCGACGCGCATCCACGGAGCGACCCAACCGGAAACGTTCTCGGTTTTCACCCAAAGCGACATTCGCAAGCGTTGCTCAAGGTAGTCGACTGGACTCATTTGTTGCATGAGCGTTCCCCACTCATTTTTGTCCTTCAGACTTTCGTTGTGAAACATGTGCGCGCATCGCGTTCCGCTGTGGGCGGTCGACGTGTCAATTTCCGCGTCGAACGAAGCGGGGTTTGCGCCGGACATAATCCAACCTTTCGGCAATTTTGGTTTACTCGATTTGGATGTTTTGCGTTGAGCCATCACTCCTCCAAGAAAGTGCAGTTTGACCGAAACGAATATTCTAAGCCTGGCGATTGGGTCAAGGACTCAAGAAAGTCAGCCAGCATTTGGGTTCTCAATTGCCTAACCCATTCCGCAGGCGCCGCGTAAAGTCAGTTTTTTGACCTGCCACCAAACCAAATGGCCACAACCTGCGGATTGCGGATACAAGAGGCTGTCGTCTTCTGCGCCGACTAGCTCGAAGAAAACCAACTTTGCTTTATCCGCCAAAGAAGGCTTGTCGAGTCTCGTATACCAGAGCACAAGGTTACGATGCGCCATTCTGCGGTCTTGGTTATCAGAGGGAAAACGATCCAGCAATGCCACGGCTCTCAGCTTTAAATTTTGCGCCTTCTCAAACTCTTCCGCAGAGAATGGCTTGACGTGCGGCTGTGCCTGTGCCCATTCGTCCATGTCAGCGGGATTGTAAAACGGTATAACTACCTGAATGATATCGTTTGCCATCGCATTGAGAACAAGCGCGATAGCCTCTACTTCTTCCTCGCTGGGCGCTTGATTCTCCTCGCACGCCTTCGTCACTTTCTCTACATACTGCAAGCACTGTTGAGCGGAACCAACCTCGCCAACGCGCTGAAACATCCGTGCCGCAATATACATCAGCGCAATTTTTTTCGGATTCTCTGGCGCTTCATTCAACAAAGCAACGGCATCTTCGGTCGCTTTCAAACCGAGAGCCTTTCGCTCTTCAAATGAAAGTCTGCCTGGTTCAGCTTTTATTTTCTCTGAAAATTGGTAATTCTCTGAGTTGAATTGATCGGAGATATCTTTTACCCAAGTAGATAGACCGGTCGCATTTGCCCCACGCTGAGCCTTGGAGAGCACGAGCTTTGGTTCGACAGACGCTCTAGGGTACAGATTCTGGAGTTCAGTTAGACTCCAGCTACCAAATGTTACGCGGTAAGCTAATTCAAGAAGATAGTAAGCTCGTCCTTGTGGCGAAATATCTTGTTGCTGTGAGATTCGCTGAATGACTGCATCTGGTTTATCCGTCGAACTCGCGGCTAAGGCTGGCGAAGGCGCACTGACTAGCGACGCTGCAAACAACACCGCCAGTGTCGCCATACTTCGATTGGATTTGCTATCTGCCTTTTTCGTCGTCACTAGCATGGCGGCTCATCTCTATTTGACTCGCTTCGCTCATCTTACTTCAAAGTCTCAAAAACTTCATCGACCAGAAACCTACCGTTGCCATTTGACCCGCACGCCCGGTGCGCATGACCGTATTTCCACCATGGCTGGTCATCAGCTGTAACGATGCAGTCACGCTAAACCTCTAAAACAGAATTAGCTGTTTCCAGTATAGGTTTGAACCCATGGGTTATGACAAAGTCGGTGCAGGTTCTGAAGGATTCGACGAACGGACGGCGCCGCTCTACGCCGGCGAAGCTCGCGAGAATCTGTCTCTGGATGCCGGGTTAGGGAAACCCGCCTCTGATGACTTATCGACTATGGCCTCCAAGTTCGGATTGAAAGTAAGGGAAACCGCCGGGCAAGACGAGTTTTACTTTCGCGCCGACGGGAAAGACAACGTCGTGCTGAAGCTTCCTGCGCAGGAAACTACAACCAATCTCGCAGAACGACAGATTACAGAAGCCCTGCAGAATCGAGTCCACGAAATCGAAAACGACTACAAGGTGCAAATTGCGATGCCTGGCGAGCCTGTTGAGAAGCAAACAGTCAAAAAGGCTGACTGCTCAACAGAGCCCGGGGAAATGGTCTACGCCACGCAGCCGACATTCTCGGGGTTGTATGCGGTGAAGGAAGCAATGTCACGCTCGCAGCCAAGTCAGCTAACCGCGGACGGGAAGGATGGGATCAAGATCTACTTTCTCGATAAACAGATTTTGCCACAGCCGGTTTATGGAAACAAATATGCGCTCGGTCTGTACATTCCGCAGGACAAGGACCGGCACATCTCCATGTACATCACCCCGGACGGGGCGAAAGCACCTCCAACAGCCAAAGATGTTACCTCCGGCCTAGATCGGAATTTGCAGTGGATACTTACCCATGAGGCTACGCATAACAGTCAGGCGAACTCCTGGTCCACCACTTTTCCTTACCTGCCGAAGGGTTTGCCCGAGCAGTTCGGCTGGGAGACGATCAACCACATTGAGAAGGACGGCAAGGTTGTATTCGAAGCATATTTGCTCAATGGCAAGAATGGCGAATCTTACGTCAATGTCCCGGCGTCCTGCGCAGAGGAGACAAAGTGGATCTCCGTAAAGGATGGAAAAGTGGTCGGCGAGGACGGAAAGCCCACTGACGATAAAGATAAGGTTAGACACTTCACCAACGAAGAAGTAATGGAAAGAGCAGCAGTCAAACCTATCAGCTATTACTTTCCCAACCCCAAGGAGATGCTGTCCGAGGCGCTCTCGGCATATCGCGGCGGGCAGGACATGCGGCGGTATCTCTACAGGGAGAGCCCGACTTTATACACTGCAACTAAGAACTATGACGATCAGGAAATCTCGCGCGTCTACGGGCTCGATAGCACCGGTCAAAGCCGTTTTCTGAGGACGCCGGACGGATTGCTTGCAAAGCGAGATCTTTCATCGGTCATGAATTTGCGCTCCTTCGAAGAAAGCCTCAAGAGCGAACGATAAAAAATTCGTGATGGATGAATAATATAGAATGGTGGTCCCCTATAGACATTTCCTTCGGTGTAATTCCGAAGCGAATTCAGCAATGTACAATTCAGATCCGATAATTGCTAAAGTTTCCAAATCACTCAAGAGACAGAGAGTAGATGTACCACTATCAAACTTTTAAAGGCGCAGACGCCGTAGAATTCTGTGAGACCAAACTGGAATTACCGGAAAACTTTGACATGAGCGCAGTAGTCAAAGTAGAAATCTACAGCGCCAGCCTGCCTGAGGACCAAGAAGATTTCTGCGAGGCTCGCGTTATCGATGCAGAAGACGTAGTGCTTTGTGTGCGCCGCATGTATTCGTTTTAACTTGAGAGATCCTCAAAGTGCGAATCGACAAACGAAACAGGCTCTATGCTGATCCATCCGGAGAAGGTGTATTTAGAGCGCGCCTCCATAGGTGACGCACATTCTGAAACGAACAGAGCTTCCCTGCTCACGACTTAAACTTGTCACCGTATTCGGTGCTTAATTGTTGCTCTTGCCATTGGCGCGTCGCCACATGTCGATGAATTTGTCTACTCGTTTTAGGACGGCGTCTTGGATCTGCTCGCTCTTGCTCGACTCCAAAACTCCTACCGAGACATCGTCCCACATCGACACATCGACTTTGCGCGAATCTCTATCGGGCAAGTAGATCATCTGAGTCAGGTCGAGGTTGAGTGAGAAGTAGGTCTTACCGCCGTTTTTGAACGGGATGAATCTCACGACAAGCGACTTCACGTCTGTATTGTTGAGGTACTCTTTGTCGCCGATTGCCTTCATGCCCGATGCAGTGATCTTTTGTTCTACGGCACTTGTGATGGCGCCTCTATCAACAATCATGCCGGTAACGGCAGGTACGCTGACATGAACTCCCTGGAGTCCTTCTAAAACAAATTGTCTCTCAGGTTCACCCTCCAAGGCCAGTGCTGGGGCTGCAGAGAAGGAGCTTATGAGCGCGCAGGTGGCTATCTGCAGAATGCGAGCCACTTTGTCCCGCTGTAGGGATTTTGCTGTTTTTCGAAACATCGCTCCTCCTCGGTTGTACTCATTTTGCTGGGTTGGGTTGGGATTGGGATTGGGATTGGGCTCTGGCTCTGGCTCTGGCTCCAGTCTGGCTTGGCTCTGGCCAGGCGTGCCTCTGGCTCTGATGTTTCGCTCAGCAATTGGCGCAAACAGAAAGGATTATAGCAGCGCACTGTCGGGTGCCCGTGTCATTGCGGACCAGAGGCAAATGATTTCTTTGTCTTATCTTCTGTTAAGGTGGCTTTGTGAATCCGACACGCATAAAAGGACGTTTGTGAACGCCAGCTCGAACGCGCCGCGGGACGCCGCATTTTGGGAGAGATTGAAGGGGGCGTCGCCCTTCGTTTCCATCGCCGGGAGCTCGAAAATGTAGCCTAAATGAAACGAATTCTCTAAAACGATGGCGAATTTTGCAGTACTCTTTTCGCCTGGATGTTCACTGGGGCAAGGTTACCAATGAAAAAGAAACTCGGCTTTATCGTTTCACTTTCGACGGCGATAAGTTTTTCAATCAGTCCGGTTTTCGCGCAAGCACCGCAGGATTCCGATGACTCGCCGGTCTCCGCTTCGGTGAGCACTTCTCCTGCGCAAGGCTCGAACGCCGAAAGAGAGACAATCAGCTCTCAAACGAATTCAGTCAATCGAGCATCCAATTCAAAGAGTCGACCGAGAATCGGGCTCGCCTTAGGTGGTGGTGGCTCTCGTGGCGCTGCCCACGTTGGCGTGTTGAAGGTTCTATTGGAAGAGAAGATTCCAATCGACATGATCGCCGGCACCAGTATCGGTTCTGTCGTCGGAGGTTTCTACGCTGCCGGAGTGGCGGTCGATGATATCGCTGAAGTTTTCGTAAAGAACAAATTTACTAAAGAATTCACTCCCCTGCCGATTTTGACGCTCGCTCTTGAACCAACGCTTGTGGCAGCCAGGCTGGTAGGCTACAAGCCTTATGATGGTTTGTTTGACGGCAAGAAGTTCAGAAATTATGCCAACAAGTTGGCTGGCACTAAGAAGATTGAAGAGCTCAGCATTCCCTATGCCGCTGTGGTCACCGACGTGGTTACAGGCAAGAGCTGCAGGCTCAGTAATGGTGACCTGGGCCTGGCTATGCAAGCGAGCACCGCAGTGCCGGAGCTGAAGAGACCAGTTCAGATCGGCGATAAGCTCTATTGCGATGGTGGCTTGATCAATAACGTTCCCGTCAACCATGTCCGTGAGATGGGTGCCGACTTTGTCATTGCTGTCGATATCGACGAGAAGTTGAAAGATGTGCCGTTGGACAAATTCCGTGGGCTCGGGTCCATGGCGCGACAAGCACTTAGAATCCAGCTGTCCACGTTCGACTTGCCGAATCAAAGAAATTCAGACGTGTTTATCAACCCGGATACAACCGGTATCAACCTCGTCTCCTTCAAGAAGAAGGATGGACAGCGTGGTATTGATGCTGGTATCGCAGCTGCCCGAGAGGCATTGCCTGAAATTAAACGCAAGCTGGCAGCACTCGGTGTCACCCCGGGCAACATCGACTAGCCGAACTTAGTCCATTAATCTACGACAGATCGAGGAGAGATGAAGGAATTGCCGGCAGCTGCCGGTCTTACCACTGGAACTCCGTTAGATCCGGAGACAAGCACGAGTTCGACGAATCCCGCCGAACTGGATTTGTTTTCTCGTGCAAGCACTGGATGCACTTTGTTACTCTGCCTTGCAGCCGCAGTTTGCACTGCGTTTGCTGAGGTTTCGATGTTTCGCGATGGAAGCTATTACTTCCTGAAGATGTGGAACAGCGGTGAGCCGCTTATCGCGCATGCAAGAATTGCTTCCCAAATAATTGAAGCACCACTACTAGCGGTGACAAGCCTGTTTCAGAATTTCGAGTTGTCGCGTGGATGCTTCAATGCGACTTATGCCAGCATTCCGTTTCTTGCGCTTTTCGCTTGCTGGCTTCTGACACGCAAAACACAACCTGCAATGATGGTATGGCCGGTGGTGGCACTCATGGCTAGCGTCCCCTGCAGACCCGATGGCATAAGTGAAAATAACATTGCCTCAGTGCTGGCTTGGCCGGCACTTTTCTGTTTGGTTCAAACGCCAACAAAGATGACAGCGATTGCCACATTTGCGATAGTGGGGATGATGGCTTTTCTGCATCCGTCGTCAATTCCGCTTTTGCTGATTCTGTCGATTGCAGCATTCCACCTTTATCACAAGGAAGATGGTCAGAAGAGTCTACGAAAAATTCTGGCGTACGGCTTGGTCGGGCTCTGGCTCTTCAAACTAATTTGTTTTATAGCCTTTCCTCAACCGTATGAGAGCGGACTTTTCAACGAATCAGCCCTACGCAATTTGATCGAATGCGGACTGGCAGTTCCTTGCATTGCGACACTTGTTCCCGCACTCTTTGCGGCGCTGCTGATTCTATTGATGACAACGACGAGAATCGAAAACAAAGTAATCACAGGCACAACAATCGTTTTGCTTCTGGCGACAGGGGGCGCAGGTATCTACTGGTCGACGTCGGTGCAATTCTGGCATCAATGTTTCTGGTATCAAAAAGTATTTTTGTTTCCCAACATGCTACTTCTGCTCTTCGCGTTCATAGATAGCCGCAAACTGCTACGTAGTCCGCTCAGTACCGGGTTCTACAAATCGCGTGCGCATATCTGCAACATGGCGGGTCTGCTATTTGCATGCGCAATCATGGTTCAAGCGAATTCATGGACGAATCTTAGCGGTGAATTTAAGCGCTCAATCGATGAAATCAACCAGCAAATAATTGAGCGAAGTCAAATTCACGGGCTCAACGAGACGCCCCTCGACCACTGGTCTGCATGCTCGTACGGTATCGTTCTACAGGCGAAGTATCCGTGCAAATATGTTCTGGACAGCGAAGAGGCTCAGATTGCGAGAGCCACAACAGAATTTCGCCTGACACCGTGGGACAGGTCATTCACCGGAAATTATTTTCGCCTGCCCCCAAGATAGCGACGACGCTCTAAACAACATTAACGTTGCCGAGCCATACGTGCACGCATGGCGCTGTCATTCGCTCATCGATTTCGGGGCACTTTAAACCAGAAGTCACCACCGGTGGAGCCACAGTTCACACCGATGGTACCATCGTGCGCCTCGACGATCATCTTACAAATCGCTAATCCGAGCCCGGTTCCCTCTTTGCGCTCGCCAGGCAGCCTCTCGAAAGCTTCGAAAATTTTCTCAGACAATTGCTCAGGAATGCCGGAGCCGCAATCCAGAACATGAACTTCGAGATATTCGCCAGAATCGTCCGGAGTTCTTTGAACGCTGATTTGAACATCAGAGTTTTCCGGAGAGAACTTAATTGCGTTTGAAACCAGGTTATTCAAAACCTGAACGAGCTTGGTTCGATCGCAATAAACAGTTTTTGCTCTGCTCTTGTACGTCAAGTTAATGCCTTTGGTCTGAGCAGATTCACGCAGCATGCTAATTGAATCTTGAACAATTGCATCAACGTCGTGTTCTCCCATCACCATCGTCATCTTGCCAGCGGCAAGCTTCTGAAAATCAAGCAAATCGTTTACTAACGCAGTGAGATGCTCAATGCTGTTCAGCGCTCCTGAAACTTCTTTGTGAACGCTTGAGGGCAGCTCCCCGCGCACACCTTCGGACAGCAACATCAGAGAACCGTGCATCGAGGTCAACGGACTGCGAAGATCGTGAGTGATCATGTCGAGAAAATCCTGCTTAAGCCGCTCGACATTTTTCTCGTCCGTGACATCGTGAATCACGGCAAACATTTCCTGGTCAGCCGCGGAATAAACGCATGACCAGCGCGTCTCGCGCAACTGCCCATCCTTGCAGCGCAAACGAACATCAAAGCATGAACGAGATCCGGTTTCCTTCGCTCTGTAAAATTCTTCATCTGCTCTTGCAACATCCTCTGAATAAACAAGGTCAAAAACCGTTTGCAACAGCAGCTCTTCCGCTTTCCATCCAGTTAGTTTCGTCGTCGCCGGATTGACCCGTCGAAGCCGACCATCAGCGCTCATGATGCAAATCATGTCGACGGTTTCTTCAACCATCAACTGTTCCCTGGCAAACGCCTGTTCAATTCCCGCTGCGGCGGTATGGATGTACTGATCGAGTTCGCCTAATTCGTCATTGTTGCTAAGCGCTGGGAGCAATTGCCGCCGCTCAGACATTCGCCGCACGTTTTCCGCAATGTGCATAATCGGCTGCCTGAAGTAGATCCAAACGCCAATTGCTAGAACACTGGAAACAAATATGCTCAGGAGAAAAGCAGCAAGGACGACGTGGTGAATATTCTGTTTAAATTCTTCGACATACTTTTCACTGGAACGTTTCGCGCTCTCCGTGCGCATAATTTTACCGAGCTGATCGACAAAATCGAGAGTAGCGTCTTCCCACTTTTTATCGTACTCGAGATGAACCTTCATCCATTCATCTTCGCCCTTACTTTGGATGGTAAACATCTCATCGATAATTCGAAGAAAATTATTTGCAGACGTTTCCAACGAATCAGCATTCTTAGCCTGCCCAGGAGTGCTTCTCGTCATATCTACGAGGGTATCAAACGGTTTCTTGAGCCGATTGACCTCCGAACGAATCTTGGCCTGGTCAACTGGATTGTGGCCTGGCATGCCATCAAAAAAGGTTTTCGTTGTGTATGTCAGCACATCGACGCAAACGGTATGTGCTTTGGTTAGGAGCCGACGAGAGTGGGTCGCACGAACCAACTCGTCCTGCAGATTGGACAAATTCGCAATTAGAATGCCCACGAATACAAACTGACAAAGCAGAGGTAAAAGAACCAGAATGATGCCGCGCGTTTTCAGATTGAAGACACGTTTCACGCTTCGTCCTCCTGATCTACGAACTCAGGTATGGATAGCCAAAACGTGCTGCCTTTGCCGACCTCTGACTCTATACCGACATCGCCTCCATGCGCGTACGCAATCGCTTTTACAATCGCCAATCCTAGCCCGGTGCCTTTTATGCTCACATTGGAACTGGCTTTACTCTGGCTGAATTTCTCGAAGAGCAGCGAGCGATCGTTCTCCGGGATACCAGGTCCCTGGTCGGAGATGCGAATCTGGACGACAGCCGCACTATCAGCAATTGTGCGCTCCAGCGAAAGCGTAATAGTAGAATTCCGAGGAGAAAACTTAATCGCATTAGATAAAAGATTTACTACAGACTGAACCAACCGGCGTTCGTCACCAAGCAAAGCAAAATCGTTTTTCGGTTTCACCACCGTAACACCAGCCCTGGCAGCCATTGCATCAAGCGTTTCACAGGCTAAAACACAAACATCAAATGCGCTGACACAATTAGTCGCGAGGACGAACTTTCCGGATTCGAGCTTTTCCAGTTCCAAAAGTTCGTTGACGAGATCAACCAGACGAGAAAGTATATCTCGTGTTTTAGTAAGCTCCTTTCGCGCAGCTGGAGTCAGTGGTTCGTTCTGTTGATCTAGCAAGCGCTCCAGAGTTATTGAAACGGACGCGAGCGGGGAGCGTAAATCGTGGCCTGCAATAGCCAGAAACTGTTGTTTCATCTTCTGTAGATTGCGAAGTTCAGTGACATCGTGAATGACGCAGAAATATTGTGATTCTACTGAATTCCATTTTACGGACCAGACTACATCACGAATGTCACCGTATTTGGTGCGGATTCTGTTATGAATTTCGCCCGCCCCCGGACCGTCACTTACAAGTTGAAATTGCGCTCGAGTTTCATCAACATCATCGGGTACAACGATGGCAGCAAGCGCCTTTCCGAGCAACTCGTCCTCAGAAAAACTCCAATCTCGAAACGCTGCTGCATTGACGCCGGTAAAGCGCAGTTTGTGATCTAGAGAACAAATAACATCTGCTGCATTATCTAGAACCGCGTTTTCACGTTCGCGAATGTCTTGCAAGCTTCGAGATGATTCGTAGATGATTGACTCTAACGATGCAAGTTCATCGCCCTTCAAAGCCGGTGGCAAAACAGGCTCTCTGGCAGCTAGCCGATGAGCGCTTTCTTTCAAACGAAGTAGGCGATCAATGATATCTCTTGTCAAAAAATGAGCCAATGCAAATGAGACTAGCGCACTAAATGCGACACCAGTCGCCATGAGTGCCATTAACGTCGAGCGAAAACGGGACAGTTCTGCCGGCTCGGAATCTGCTACTCGTTTCTCGATAGCTATAATGCGATCCGCAATCGATCTCATATCGAGAAAACTAGTATAAATCAGTTGCCTGGGAAACCCCTCGTGCGTCGTGTATTCGCGCCGTTTTGCGGCAACCAGAGCACCGATAGCCTTTGTCAATTCCCCGACGTCATCTTGCAGCGAGGACAGTTCAGGAAAGCGATTGTCGGAGACTTTTCCGAACGACAGCTGGGAAAATTCTTTCTCCAGGTAATCTAAACGTTTCTCGTCCTTTTTGGTGTTTTGAGTGTCGCTAAGTGCCCAGATACACGTGCTTATAACCCAGTTCTCTGTCCTGTACATATTCTCGATGGCATCCCTGGAATGCTCCATCTTCTGAAGGTCAGAGGCGATCTGATCCACAGCAAACGCCATGATAAAAATGAAGACCAACTCGAAGCATACTGGTATTAAAACCAGTACCAGTGCTTTTTGAGTTGTCGTCAACATTTAACGACTACCCTCGCCCGACGCAGGATCCGACGAGTCGCGACGTTTGCACCAGGTTTTCGCTTCTAAACTTCGCTTGCAACCTTACCGCCATACTTCTCGTGAACATATCCTTCCACGAGTTGTATGAAATCTCTCGCCAATGTCGGTCCTTCAAGCGTTTTTACATGGCGACCATCAATGTAAACGGGCGCACGCGGCTCCTCGCCCGTTCCCGGCAAAGATATGCCAATATCCGCGTGCTTCGATTCGCCCGGACCATTCACAATACAGCCCATCACGGCGACTTTCAGCGACTCGACTCCTGGAAAGCGCTCAACCCAAACTTTGCGATTGGCGGCGAGGTGAACTTCGATTTCTTTAGCCAGACTTTGAAATACAGTGCTCGTCGTTCTGCCGCAGCCCGGACACGCTGTCACTTGCGGAGTGAAGGAGCGGATGCCCAGCGCCTGCAAAATACTCTGGCAGACACGCACTTCCTCGCAGCGATCGGCACCTGGTTCAGGAGTCAAACTGACCCGAATCGTATCGCCGATACCCTTCGCCAGAAGAATCGATAGCGCTGATGCGGAATACGATATTCCTTTCATGCCCATCCCTGCTTCTGTTAGACCTAAGTGCAACGCATACTCGCACTTCGCGGCAAGCTCGGTATAAACCGAAATCAGGTCAGGCACTTCAGACACTTTCGCAGAAATGATGATCCGGTCAGCCGGCATACCATAGGTTTCCGCAGTTTTAGCTGATGCAATGGCGCTTTCTATAATCGCATCGATGAGAACCGCATGCGCATCTTTAGGGTTCGGGAGCGTGGCATTCTCATCCATCATGCGAGCCAGCAGTTCCTGATCCAGAGAGCCCCAGTTGACGCCAATTCTCACCGGTTTATCAAACTGCAACGCGGCATCGATCATGCTTTTAAAATTGGTATCGTGCTTCTCGCCACGACCGACGTTGCCTGGATTGATGCGGTATTTCGCTAATGCTCTGGCGCAATCGGGAAACTCGCGCAACAACAGATGACCGTTGTAGTGGAAATCGCCAACGAGAGGAACATCCACGCCCATGCCATGAAGCTTCTCCACGATGTGCGGAACGGCTTTGGCAGCCTCTTTAGTATTGACTGTTATTCGAACAATCTCAGAGCCGGCATCATACAGTTCTTTGACTTGCTGTGCCGTCAAATCCGGATCTTCAGTCGGAGTGTTCGTCATGGACTGCACCAGGACTGGTGCATCACCACCGATTAGCTTGTCGCCAATTTTTACCTGGTGAGATTTGCGTCGTTTGATTTCAAACATGATTTTCTTCAGGCTTCCGGTCGGTATCGTCGCTACATCGCCCAGATCTCGGGATGTTGCTCCCTCAAACTATACCAGTCATCGAGATAACCCGCTCCGATTATCAAATGATCGATAACATTAACACCCATAAACTGTCCCGCCTTCACCAACTGCTTAGTGGTTTCAATGTCCTCATCGCTTGCCTTCAGAGCCGATCCGGACGGATGATTATGGCAGACTAATATTGCAAAACTGTTGGCAATTAACGCCGCCTTAAACACCTCACGTGGATGCACCAGGCTTGCCGAAAGCGTTCCATGTGAAACCTCGTGAAGACCAAGCACCTCATTTTTAGCATTCAAATGCAGAGCCATAAAGTACTCTTCGCAAGCCAATGCCAGCGGCGCAAAATACTTAACGGCGTCCTGTGGACGCGTTATCGTTATCGCATTCCCTCTATCCATCGGTCTTTCCTGAACTAAACAAAGTTTGAATTTCGGTAATTGGTATGTAAGCTCATCGATCATTACTTGACGCTGCATAGTCGTGTTCCTCCGCGACACCTGATGGTGCCTCTCATTCCGCCGTGCCAAAACTGCCTCTAATTTCAAGTACGTATAATCAGAGTAAAAAGTTCAACGAAAATCGAACCAATTTGCAAGCGCCTATTGGCTCTAGAAACACAAACAGACAAGACCCTTTTCTCGAAATAATCCAAGATATCGAATCGAAGTGAGAGACTCTAATCATAGGCGAAGAGACCAAGCCCGCAAGGAGCTAAACTCCGACGAAGACAGGCGAACCGCAAACGAGCTGAACTCCGATGTTCAAGCTCTAAGAAACGGCATAGAGACGCAACGGCAAAGTCCTAAACTTTGACGAGCTTCCAGACGCCAGTTTTATACCGCCATAAGGCAAGAAGACCCAGCACCACAGATGATGCGGCAATGCCCATCCAACAGCCCATCGGACCGTCGTAAACCCGCCCGGTGAGAAACCAGGAGAGCGGCAAGCGCAAAAATATCAGCGAAAAGATGCCGACCCACATGGGCCACGCCGTATAGCCCGCGCCCTGCATTGCACCAAAGAGGATAATGAATAAGGCGACGAACGGCTGCGACAATCCCACGACCTGGAAATATTGCGTCGAATACAGAATCACAGTCGGATCAGAGCTCATGGTTTTAGAGATGGTTTCCGCGCCAAAGAAAAGCACAAGTGCGATCACGACGGTAAATCCAAGCCCTACCCAGGTACACTGCCAGCCCGCCTGTTCTGCGCGCTCAGGTTTTCCGGCGCCAAGATTCTGACCCACGATCGGTGCCACGGCCGCACTGATTGCGTGCAAAGGCAGGCAACTGATGATTTCTTCGAGGCGGAACCCAATTGCCCAAGCTGCCTGGCAAGCGGTTTTGTTGACGGTTTCGGCAAATATCAAAAACAACAAGAAACATCCGCCGACCCAGGCGAGGTCCATGATGCAAGATGGAATGCCGATCTTCAAGATGCGGACGAACCATTCTTTCTGAACTCCTTCGCGAAAGAGAAGCGGCAAACTCGTGCAGCTCGCCAGTTTCGTTTTCCGAAGCTGAAAGAAGTTGAGCGCGACACCAACAATGGCGGCAACCAGCCATGCGGCTCCGATGCCAGAGATTCCGAAGTTGAAAGGTTTCACGCACAGCACAAAGTCGAGAACACAGATGATGCAAGTCATGATCATCCAGTTCATCATCGGCGCACGGGCGTTTCCCATCGCACGCCAGAGTGAGTGCGAAACCCAGCAGAGCGTGAATGGAAACTGTGAGAGCAGGTCGACGCGCATGTACTGCCAACCGAGTTCTTGCACCTCAGGAGAGGCGCCCAACCAGGCCACCAGCGGTCGACAAATCAAAAGACCCAGAGACATCGAAGAGATGCCGAAAACCAGCCCGAATAACATCGACTGTTTCGCAGCCTTTTCGGCCATGTCCATCTCACGCGCGCCCCAGTAACGGCTCACGAGCGCAGTCGTGCCCGCGGACAGCGCCACGGTCATGAGAATCATGAAAAACCAGATTTGCCCGCACAAACCGATCGCGGCCTGCGCGTCGGAACCGAGGACATTGCCGGCAATCCAGACGTCGCAAAAGCTGGCGATGGAAACGCTGGACATCTGCAGAAGCATAGGCCAAGCCATGTGCCAGATTGCCTGCCACGTGGAACCGTTGATGATTACATCATCAAGCTTTTCCTTTGACTCAACCTCTTGACAGGCTTCCATGCTCCTCCGCCTCAACAATCGCGTCGCAAGTCCTGAGTTTAGTTACGAGCGCTAGCCCGCATCCCAATCTACTTGCGCACTAATCCACATGAACGAGAGCTCACGTGAAGCTGGTCGCATCGACTTCTCGAATCGGCCAGCATTGCTCTACAATACAGCTAATCGCCTCACAAGGATATTGATTCCTGACTACTATCAAGAAACTTCAATCGCACTTGCAAGAACAAATTTCCAACTCCGAACAATCTGCATTCGACGCAAGCCAATTGCGAGTAGCCACCGAAGCAGAGCTCTGGACGGTTCTTTCGCGCCTGCTCACATTTGAAGAGCCTGCCGACCGTTCCCAACAAATTCGCAAGGCGATTAGAAAACACCTCGATAAGAAGGCGCCTTCCATAGACGCCTTACCGATAACGGAACAGGGAAAAGTTTTCTCAGCAATTTTCGGCCGAGAAAAAACCGCTTGCAACGGCCGCCAGGTTCACCGCCCCGACGGCGGGTTGGAAACGGCTTCGATAAACGCGCTCGTCAACTTTGCTCTTGCATTCGAAGACCTGGGACGGTTCAACAGACTAACGTTCGATTCTTGGCTCAAAAGCGAATGGCAGAACGAGGTAGTTGCAGACGTGATGCTGCTGCCCGACGCCGATTTAAGTCCGGCAGAACGACTATGGCTGTACAATTCCACGATTTGTGTTCCGGACTGGTCTAAACTCACAGAGACCGGTCCGTGGTCAGACACGCCGCAAGCGCGCTTCATCGCCATGTTCGTCAACACCGCGCGATGGACGTTTCTCAAAGAAGAAAAGGAAGCTCGGCTCGAAGCCAACATAACATTTGCCGATGGCGGCGACTCAAACAAATCGCAGTACGCATTCGATACTGTTTTCTTCGAACGCGGTCTCACGCTCTGGCGTAAATTGATCGAAGAAAACCGTCCATGGTTGCCGGGTTCATTCTTGCCAAAAATTATCGTGCTCGCCGAAGGTCAGACAGAGGCATTGATGATGCCTACATTCGCGAAGTTAATGAACACCAGCTTCGACGAACTCGCCATACAAGTCGAGGCCTGCGGTGGCGCAAAACAAGTCGTGAAACGTTATCTCAACCTGAAGGAACTGACCACTCTCCCGATCGTTTGCATCCTTGATGCCGACGTCAATGAGTTCGCCGAGATCATTCAAGACAGCCTGCGCTCGGACGATCGCATGGTAACAGTGACTCAGGGAGAAATAGAAGATACCTTCACGACGCCTGTATTCCACCGCTTGATCAACTTGTATTTGAAGGAAAACGGCTGCCTTGAACCAATCCCTTACATAGAATTGCTCAACGGCGATGGCGACCGCAACGACACGCTCGACAGACTTTTCAGAATTCGGGGGCTGGGAAACTTTGATAAGATCGGGTTTGCGGAGATAGTCGCCGGCAATCTAAAAAAATCCGACGTGCCCGAGGACGGCAAGCGCATCATTGGAGCAATTGTAGAAACGTACAATGACGGAATCAACCTCCGATTCCAATAACTCGCCGCCAAAGAAAGCAAAGTCAAAAGCGGTGAAAATTGCCGGAGCACTATCTACGGTGCTCTGGATAATCGGATTTGTGCTGCCGTTTATTCTGAAACCCGGAAGTCCGTACGTGTGGCTATCGGATACATTCTTGCTCTGCGGTTTTTGGCCACTACTATTTGTTTATCGCCCCGGCTGGACGTGGTTCATTTTCGGCGTGTTGAACATGCTCATCGGTTTCGGCTTGGAGCTCGTGAAGTACCTGGTCGTTTCAATTCCGGAAAGCTTCTGGACCCCGGATAAGATCGCGATGAAACCCGCATTCGAACACATGAACCAGCACATCGCCGACATGCACCCCTGTATGCCCTGGATCCTGATCGGCGCCGCCAGCACCATCTACGGTGCCTTCCGAATAATCAAAACGATAGTCAAATGGCTCCTCAAAAAATAAAGCCTCCCTGAAAAGGCTACTATCAAATTTAGGACAAGCCAAACCTGTAGAAGCTTCCACAGAGATGCTTTCAGGGATTCGCCTCTCAGAACGGCTACGCTTTGTCTATCCTGCTATGCCGCCTCCCCGAAAAGGCTACTATCAAATTTAGGACAAGCCAAACCCGCAGAGGCTTCCACAGAGATGCTTTCAGGGATTCGCCTCTCAGAACGGCTACGCTTTGTCTATCCTGCTATGCCGCTTTTCGCAAATTCCGGCATCGTACGATAGCCAAAAGCTACTCGGCTTTCTCAACCTTCTTGCCGCTGCCGCCGGCAATCTTAACCGGCACGGATCCATCCTCAGCAATCAAAACCTTTTGCAGATATTTGTGCGGTCTTTCGAAACGCTTCGGAATCTGCCCGGTCAGCTTATCGAGGTGATTGGCTGCCTGCCCCTTTTGATCGTGAAATTCAGACTTCTTCCAAATGTAATACCAGTTCTTCACGCAGAAATTGAAGAGCTTCGGGTCACGCTTCGAAGACTTCTGCTTCATCAACTTCTTCTCCAGCGCGCTGGAGTAAAGAATGCGCCCGTCCATGTCGCCAGGCTGCATCTCAAGCGCCTTCTGCAACAACAAAATCGCTCTGTCTGTGTGCCCGAGACGAATCGCTTGCTCGCCCTCGAGTCTCAAACCATCAGCAGAAACCATTCCGAGTTCAAGCAGCTGGTCCGACATGATATGACCGTTCGAACGTCCAACTTGCGAAGTATCGAAGATGTAGTCGGGGTCTTTATCCGCCGACTGCGCAGGCGAGCAGCAGAATGCCGCAAGAATCATCATCACCGAGGCTGTTCTAACTTTAGTAATCACTCGCATCTTTGCACCGTTTCCTTCTGCTATTACTCTATCGATTTAAACTTACTTCGCCCTAACAGCAATCATCGCCTTTATGCGCTCCAGCTGCGGCTTTTGCCCCATCAGTTTTCGGAGACGCCTTTCCATCCGCTGAATTTTTCAAACCTTGAATCGCGCCCTCCACTGAAGGCGCTCCGTAAACGCTACTACCCGCTACGACCACATTCGCTCCAGCGTCGACAACCAGTTTCACGGTATCGTCATTGATACCACCATCCACCGAAATCAACACATCTTTGAAGCCGGCATCATCAAACATTTTTCGTATGGCAGCAATCTTCGGCACCACTTCGGAGATAAACTTTTGACCGCCAAACCCTGGGTTCACAGTCATGACGAGAACCAGATCGATGTCTTTCAAGCAATACTTGAGAGCAGTCTCCGGCGTACCCGGATTCAACGCTACTCCCGCCTTCTTGCCCATACTCCTGATGTGCGAGAGCGTCCGCTGCAAATGCGTCGCAGCCTCGGCATGTACTGTTATGTAGTCGGCACCTGCCTTGGCAAATTGCTCTACGTACTCGTCAGGGCGCTCGATCATGAGGTGAACATCAAGCGGCAGTTTCGTCGCAGGTCGGATGCTTTTTACGACGGGAACGCCGATGGTTATGTTGGGCACGAAGTGTCCATCCATCACATCAACGTGAACCCAATCGGCTCCGCCGGCTTCCGCACGAGCGATGTCCTCACCGAGCCTGGTGAAATCCGCCGACAATATTGAAGGTGCTACTAGAACCATCTCTCAGTCACTACCAGTGATACCAGAACTCGCGAAACCTCTTGAGAACAACAATTCAGCAAGGCTCCGCGCCAGCGTTATCATGACTACCGCGCTCGCGATGGTCAAGTGGAAGTGTCCAAGCTTCCGAGGGTGTTTCTGAAAATTTCCTCATACGCAAGCGTCTCGAACAATCGAAACGCTCGCCTCTCCACACTTTAAACAGCCACAGACAATTGCAAGAAACCCTTGAAACACCGGCTTAAAAAGTACTCACAGAAGACAAGAATTGAAACCAGATCTCATTCTTAAGTTCCGAAAGTCGCGCGCCTCTGGAAAGTATAGTTATATAGATCCCAACGGCGTACACAAGAGGATTCACCGATGCCGCATCTCAAGCTTACTGAAGAGCGCGAACAGTTCAGACAAGTCGCGCGCGATTTCACCGAGGGTGAAATCAAGCCCAAAGCTGCGGAGTACGATTCCAGCGGAAAGTTTCCAGCCGCTATCTTTGAAGAGGCGTGGAAAACTGGTCTCGTGAACTTTCAGATTCCAGAACGCATGGGCGGGTTGGAACTGGATGCCCTTTCATCGTGCCTTATCCTCGAGGAGCTAGCAGCTGGCTGCTCCGGTATCGGAGGAGTGATCGAAGCCAGCACTATCGCTCAATTGCCGGTGGTGATGTTCGGCAATCGCGACTTGAAAGAAACATATCTGCAGAGCCTCCTGGACAAACCTCAAGTAGCCGGTTACGCAAGCTATGACACCACCAGTGATGACCTGGCGCTTCGCATACGCGGAGAAGATTACGTATTGGAAGGTCATCACGACCTGGTTGTAAACGGTGGAGAAGCCGCCTGGTACCTGGTAAACGTCAAAGATCCACAGAAGGGCAATCGAACTGTTTTCATCGTACCTGCAAATGCAGAGGGTCTAAAGTTCGAAGATAAGGCTTTTGCTCTCGGACGAAAGGCTAGAGTCGCTCGCAGAGCAACATTCTCAAACGTTCGACTGACCAGCGATCACATCGTTGGGAACGAAGGACAGGGAGATTTGATCAGAACTAAAACCTGGCCGCATATCTGCTGTTTTATCGCAGCAGGCGCCACCGGAGTGGCTCGCAGTGCGATGCAACACGCTATAGCCTATTCAAAAGAGCGCAAAACATTCGGAAGACCGATTTCACAGCACCAGGGTCTTGCATTCATGCTCGCAGACATGGCACGCGAAATCGAGGCAGCTCGCCTGCTCACATGGCAAGCAGCATACCTGCTCGATCAGGGAGAAAACGCATTAGACCTTGCACTTTCAGCAAAGGCATTCGCTCAAGACGTAGCCATGAGGGTGACCACGGATGCCGTTCAGGTATACGGCGGTTACGGATATACCAAAGAGTATCCTGTAGAAAAATTGATGCGAGACGCCAAGCAATACCAGATCGCAGAGCAAACCTCACTGCAATCGAAAGTCGCTCTGGCGCGCAATCTCGTAATGTCGGGCAGATGAAGGAACGCCTGCAAAAAGGGCAGCTTCTAGTAGTAAAAGTTGCTCCGCTGTACGAGAAAGAATATTTCTATCAAATTACCAGCGCTGGTGAAAAACTGGTGCGCGCCGATCTGTTTCACTCACCCAAAGTGAAGAAGAACTGGACCATAGAAGAGCTGGAAATCCTGATGGAACATGGCATTGTCCGGGTGGCACGCGATGATGAAAAACCACCGGAGCCACCGTCCGCGGCAATCCAAACTGAAAGTGACGATGACGACTGATCGGCACGGCACCGTATTTAGTATCAATTGCACAAACTAAGACTTGTCGACTTTCGACTTCGACGTCTTCTTTCGCTTCTTTGATTTCGTCTTTTTGTTTTTCGCGTCCGCTGCTTTCTTGTCGGCGGCAGCCTTCTTCGCAGCAGCAACCTTGCGCGCCTCTTCTTCAGGCGTCGGCGTAGAGTCGATAATCACGACCTGATCGTCAGGCATCTTCTTAACTTCAGGAAGGTGAATTGAAGAAGCTTTCTGTTGGAAAAACTGAAACATCTGCTCCATTGGAATTCGCGTCTCTTTGAATTTTCCGGGAAAGACCATCTCCAGACTAAATTGAAGAGCGACGTAAAACAGCCCTGTTGCGACGAATAGATAGAGCGCGTTTACGAAAACAAAACGCGAGCCCCTCTCTAATTCATGTGAGCGTCGCGAACGTCGAAATCGCGCGACCGTAATCAACTCATCAAGACGGCGCGTAATGTCAGCCGGTCGGAATCCGCCCCGCAAGCCGCCTCCGACCTTGCCCATCGAATCGATCGTGACATGGCGGCCGCAAACCACACAAAACTTGAGTCCGAGGTTGAGTTTAGCTCCACAATAAGGACAGGTCGCTGCAGACATTTATCGGCTCAAATCAAAATTTCCAAAAGAAGACAAGCAGTCACTGGCTTCGTTCTATATTACATTGTCAAAACGCCTTTGCCCACAAGCAACGGCTCATACAAACACCGGACAGGATTTTAAAAACTAGTCTTTCCCACCAGGAGCGTAGCGACTGAACATCTCAGAGATGGATTGCTTGTCGTGTGCGAGCGTGTCCTGCTTGGCGTTAAGCTGAATGATGCGCTCCTTCAGCTCCTCGATTTGCTGTTCAATCACCTTGACTTCCTCGGTGATCTCCGTTTCCGTCAGAGTAAGAGCGTCCGATAGGGTTTGAAATGCATTCTCAAGCTCGCTCTCTGCCAAGGATCTGTCCCCCAAAACCGCTGTCACCGACTTATTTTACTCTGTTCTCTTTTTCGAACAGAATAAAGTGTTCTCGAAAGTAACACTACTGCATTTCGTTAGATACCCGCTCCCTGAAGAAAAACATCAACGGGATCAGAATCATCATCATTATCGCCTTTGTTTTCATCGCCGAGATCGGCTTGAGCGGTTTGATTTGAAAGAGGCGACGCTTCTTTCAGCGAATTCAAACTCTTCTCAAGCGAGTCTATACGCTGCTTCAGACGTTTAATAGCTTCCGCTTCAGGATCGGGAGTCTTGTCGTCGACACGCTTTCCGTCCTTGTAGATAATCCGACCTGGAACTCCGACAACGATAGAATTATCGGGCACATCCTTGAGCACAATCGACCCAGACGCGACCCTTACGTTGTTGCCAACCACTATGTCGCCCTGAATCTCAGCACCGCTACCGACAATGACTTCATTTTTCAAAGTCGGATGGCGCTTGCGCCCGCGTGTCTGCTCGCCCTGCCGCGCCTCCGCACCAGCGCCCAGCGTAACTCCCTGATAAAGAAAACAATCGTCTCCAATAACGGTTGTTTCGCCAATCACAACACCCATGCCGTGGTCGATGACGAAACGCCTGCCAATCGTTGCACCTGGATGAATTTCAATGCCGGTAATCATGCGGGCGAACTGCGATATGCAACGAGCCAGCGTAAACTGCTCCTGTTTGTAGAAAACATTTGCGACTCGATACATAGTCACGGCATGAAAGCCCGGGTAGCAGAGATAAACCTCCAGCATGCTGCGAGCTGCGGGGTCTTTTTCGAGAATGGTCTCGGCTGTTTCTTGAATTAAACTCCAGTCGATCACTGAGAGTTCTCCTGGTTCTGATATTGCGGATGGCTGTTTCGGCTCGTCGGTTTAAAGCTTACACCTGACGAATCCCTCCGCACATCTTACCAATACGGCTTTTGCGCCAATAGTCGCGCGTTTTAAGGTTTAAAAACAGGTTCGTGCAGGGTATCTAAGAGAATAGAGATCAGAAGATCATTAATTCTGACGTTCCTTTACATATTGATGGCGACGCATACGTATTTTCCCCATGTAAAACGGTCGGTTTGCCGGTATTCTGGGAAAAATTCCTCTTTGCATCTGTCCAAAATCCAGCCCAACCGGATAGATGCGTTCACGAGACCATTACCAAACCGGACTCGAAACCCAGCCAGAAGGGCAATAACTGGAATAAGCGGCGGCAACCAACTGAAATCCTATGTCTTCCCGTACAAGCGATTTATTGAAAGATAGCAAGCCGGAGCATCACGACTCCGGCTCTGACGCGAATGCGCAGCCGTTATCTTTGACTTCGGTTTCTGATAAACCGAAATCGTCGCCTGCGCCGGCAAAAACAGACGTCGCCGCCGCCACGCCTGCCGCAGAAAAGCCCGCAGCGCCCACCCTTTCGACCGCTTCCTTGTTCACCGCCAGTCTCGCCAAGCCGACAGCCGCCGCCCCGATGTCGAAATTGGCTTCTCTGGTCAGTACCAACAACGAAGCCCAAACGAGATTCGAAGAGAAGAAAAGCGCCAATGTGTTCGAGCGCTTCGGAATGGGCGCAGTCGAAAACCTCAAAGGTCAGGCCCAGGGTCTGTCGGAGATGGCATTCGGCAAGCGCGACACCATGGACGAGCTCAACTCGACGTTGACCGGTAAGAAAACCGGCAACGAGCATGCCCTTATAAATGTAACTAAAACGACCCTGACGGTCGGAGGCGTTGTCAAAGACCTGGCCGCCGACACCGTGGGACTCGGCGACGGCAAAACATCCGCCGCGCTCAGCCGAGCTATCACCAAAGCCAAAGATGATTTCAGCAAAGGCTCGCTCGGTGACAAAGCCGAGATGGCCGGTTCCGCATTCGCATTCCTCGGCACTCTTGCCATAGGTGGCGGCGGAACAGCAAAAGGCACCGCTGGTTTGGCGACCGACGTCAGAGCGATGCGCACCTTGATTCAAACAGAGAAACAGACCGCAGCTTTGACTGAAGCTGTCAGCGGTATGAGAGCTCTAAGAGCGACAGAGAAAGTTGTCGCAGCCGTCGACCGCATGGCAGTCGCCGGAGGCGACGACCTCACAAGAGTTGCGGCAACTACAGCCAAGACGACCACAGTGGCACAGCCCGGAACCTTCACGCGTGCCTTCTCGTGGATGCGCGAAGAGGCAAGATCTCTCGCCAATACCTTTGTCATGCCTGGAATGGAGCCGGCCTTGGCAGGCGGCGCGCCGATGCGCCTGTCGTCGCGCACGATTCCGACTCTCGAAAGAGCCCCGGGCACGATTCTCAGAGCGCCGGTTGAAGATGCAGCTCTCGCGGGCAAGAAGCTCGGCGCGACACCGCTATCCCGCATCGGCGGCACCGCCGACAACCTGGTACCCGGCGTCACCCGCACGGAAGTTAAGCTTCCGGGTCTTGTCGCTGACGCCAAGGGCACAGTGCCAAGACACGTAGAGGTCCCGACGCTCCGCCCGCACGCTGACGTTCCAACGGTCAGACCTGTTGGCGAAGCGCCGTCGGTTAGCATCACTCACGTCGAAGTTCCACCGGCCAAAGTCACAGGAGCTGTCGAAGTTCCACCTGTAAAGGCGCACGGCGTTGAGGTCAAAGCACCACACCGCGTCGAAACCCCTGCCGAAATTCCGTCAGCAAAATTGCCAAAAACAGGCGAGAACGTCGTCGACGATGTCGCAACCAGAAAGCCGGCAACCACGGACGCGAAGGTCGCGCCGAAAACCGGCGAAACAGTCGTTCCGCCCGCTGGTGAAACAAAAATTGTCCCGCCCGCAGGTGAAACCAAAATCGTCCCGCCCGCTGGTGAGACCAGAATCGTTCCGCCCGCCGGTGAGACCAAAATCGTTCCGCCCGCTGGTGAAACCAAAATCGTCCCGCCCGCCGGTGAAACCAAAATCGTCCCACCCGCCGGTGAAACCAAAATCGTCCCACCCGCTGGTGAAACCAAAATCGTCGCTCCGACTGAAGTGTCGGCTCCCCGAGTTCCGGGCGCTAGCCACGTTGACGACGTCAAACCGCCAGTCTCACGTCTGGAAGATGCCAGCGCCGCTCCGAAAGCGCCTGCTTCCGTCATCGACGATGTTAAAACCGCACCGAAGACACCAGCAACGATCGTTGATGATGCGACGGCAGCACCGAAGACACCCGGCGCGAGAACCAATGCAGTCGAGCCGTTGAATCCTGCTGAGCGTCCGGCAGTCAAGCCGAGCGAAGTGCGCCCCACCGAAGTTAAGCCAGCAGAAGTTCGCGCTGTTGAAACGCCAGCTGTCGAAATTCGTCCGCTTGAAGTGCCTCCGTCTGCGGTGGCGCCGAAGCTGGAAGCCGGAGTCGCAAAATCCGTCGAAAACGTCGACCAGAGAATTGCTCGCATCACCGAGAACCTGGCTGGACCGGAAGCTGCCGCCGTGAGAGAAAACCTCACGGTTCTGCAGACCAACACCCGCCAGCTGGTGAACTCGGCTGACGATGCCGCGAAAGTGAACGCAAATATCGATCAAGCTCTCAGAAATCTTGAAGTCGCCGTCGGCAAAAATCCTGTCGCAGACGATGTTGCAAAACTGGCTCGCGAAACTCGCGAACTGCAGACTACGGTTAGCACTTCGCGGAACCTGGCGGTCGTCGAAAAGAACTCGCAGGTGCTTGTACAAACCGGCGATGACATCGCCCGTGAGATAACGGCGATCGGACCCAAAGCTGGTCCAGCAGCAGCTGACGATGTTAAAGAAATAGCTCGTCTCGGTCAAAATCTCGGCAAGGGCGCTGACGATCTGGTCATCGTCAAACAGATCAACGAACGCGTCTCCAACATCGCCCGGACCGGCGGACAGGATGTCGCCGACGATATCGCTCGCGCGCTCAAACCGAGTCTCCAAAAGGCCGAGGGCGCAGCACTCGAATCTGCAACAGCTAAAGCCGCTACAAAACTAGAACAGCGCGTCACTGCTCTGACGGAGAAAATGGCCGGACCTGAATCGGCATTGGCTCGCCAGGACGTCGCCACCATTCAACGCAACGTTCAAAAGTTGCTTAGCGGCACGGATGAAGCGGCGGCGACAAGAAACATCGAACGCGCACTCACCGACTTGAGAAACAGTGGTGGCAATTCCAAGTATGCTGACGACATTACAAAGTTGACACAAGAGACCCGTGAAGTTCAGCAAGCAGTCAGCGTTTCACGTAACGCAGTTGCCGTCGAGAGAAACGCGCAGACGTTGGCGACCACCGGAAAGACTCTGGGTGACGACGCATTGCGACTTGGCGCAGATCCAGCGAAAGTCGCCGCCAAGGCTGATCTTGACGAGATCGCGCGCCTTAGCCAAAATCTCGGCAAGGGCGGAGACGATATCATCGCCGTCAATAAAATCAATGAGCGCATTGCTAACATCTCGAAAAACGTCAGCTCGGAAGTTGCTGATGACATCTCGCGTACACTCAAGCCTTCGATTCAGAAAGTCGAAGCCACCGCTATCGAAAACGGCACGCTCAAGTCAGCTAATAGACTCGAACAATCAATTGCCAAAGTTGCCGAATCGGTCACCGGTCCTGAAGGGGCGGCAATCAGAAACAATCTGGAAACGATTCAACGCGCTACTCGCGGTCTGGTCAACGGCACCGATAACGCAGCCGTGCATAGCGAAGACATCGCTCGTGCCATTAAGAATCTCGAAAGCGTCGGAGCAAAGACCGGTGCAGCAGATGATATTGCCAGAGTTGCTCAAGAGACTCGCGAACTTCAACAAACAGTCAGCGCCTCGCGCCGCCTGACCTCTCTGGAAAACACCACAAAAACCCTGGCCGGCGAAGGTCGCAACATCGGCGACGAAGCAGCAAGACTCAGCACCGTCCCTGGTGCCAAAGCTGTCAAAGGCGACCTCGACGAAATCTCGAGACTATCCAATAACCTCGGAAAAACCGGCGACGACCTCGAAACAGTTAGAAAGATCAATGACCGTATCGCGAACATCGGCAGAACCGGCGGCGCCGATATTGCGGATGATGTTGCTCGCAATTTGACGCCCAAAGTTCAAAGAGCAGAAGCGACAGCCGTTGAAGCGTCGCGCATGAAGTCAGCTCACACTCTGACCACCGCTGTTGAAACCGAAGCTAAAGCGGTCAGCGAAGTCACAAAAGACATAATTAAAGGACTCGACACGAAAACGACTAACGGTCGCGTTCTTCAACAACAACTACAAGCGATTCAGCGCACAGCAGACGAACTTCCGACCGCCGTCAATCCGGCAACAGAAGCTACTCGCCTGCGCACCATGGTACAAGCGGTCGAGAAATCGGTCCCAGCTACCGAACGCGCGGCGCTGAAAGCGACCGTCAACAATCTCGATAACGCCGCAACCGAACTCACCGCAGTTCGAACAATGGGTCAACAATCCCGAGTAATAGAGGAAGCAGCTACCACGCTTCGTGGCACCGTATCGAAATTCCAGGATGATGTCACCCGCGGTGCAGCGGTTGTTAAGCCTGGAACGGAAGAATCAGTAAGACGCGCAATCCAAACTGTCGAAACGAACAGCGCCTCAGTCACTTCAAAACTGGGCACTACTCAGAGAATCGACAGCGAAGTTAGAGCATTACGCAATGCTGCAACTCAACTGGAAGAAGCCGGTCAGGTTCAACTTGCTCGCCAGGTCTCTACCGAAGTCAAAGCGCTCGAAAAGGCTGAGACCATTCGCGGACTCGAGATCACTTCGCAGCAAGGACCGATCCTCTCTAACATCGCTTACAATCAAACACTCGCGACTCGCACAATCGAACAGGTGGAGCGCGATCTCACCTCTTTGAAGGCATTCGGCAACATCAGAGGCGTCGGCAGACTCGACACCATCTCAGAATTGCATGAAAACCTTCAGATGCTGCGCTTCCTCGCGAAGAATGATGCGCGCTTGATGACCTATGTCGACGACGCCCAGCAAGCTCTGGCAAAAATCGAGATGTCCGCACTCAGCAAAGGCAGTCGTGCCCTCGACGCTAACACCAGCAAGCTTCTCGCCATGGCCGAAGCAGGCGATGTTCAAGCTCTCAACAAACTGTTTATCAGAGGTCTTCAGAGCGATACATGGAACATGCGTTCACTGGCGGCAAGCGCTTATTCAGAACCGGGTGCATTGCTCGGACGCATCGGCACTGCCGGTCTCAACAACATCACCGCCGCAGGTCGCGTAATGCTGCGACCGGAAGCATATGGAATTCTGGCTCGCTCGACCGGCAACGCCGCGATGGTCGCCGGCGGTGCCACCATGCTCTACGGCAACTTCAAGTATCACAGCCAACTGCTTTTGAACGCAATCGAGCGTCAAATGCAAGCAGCACCGTCCATAAGCGCAAGCACGACTCTTGAAAAAACACAGAGCGGCGACGCCGACAGGTCAGTGGAGGCTTCTGTCTCTAATCCGGAATTGAGAGAAAGTCGCGATAACAGCCAAAATCCTGTCGATACAAACAACGATACGGACCGTCGCGCAGACCTCGACTTCGCTCCGAGCGTAGGTGCAATTTCAAGACGCATCAACTTCAGCAGCAACGGCACCGGCATCGCCGCTCGATTCAGCTTCTCGCCGGATGACCTGGACGCAGAACAAAAAATCGAATCGATTATTGAAACCGGTAAGATCCGCCGCTGGGCACAACTTGGCGTCACAGCTGTAGCGCAAGAAGCACCGGTAACACAAAATATTCCAGTGGCAAGGTCAATCAGAATCAAAGGAGCTGACGGAGTTTCATCAGACCCGAATTCTCACCAGAAGACAGCCGTAACAAACTTCAGCTTCACACGCGCCATGGCGCTCACAAATCAATTAAAACTCATGACAGGCAACGGCGATAATCGCGGTGGTTCGAGCAGAGGCACTGGCACCGTATTCGGTGGCGGACCCAATCCATCGGCACCTTCTCTATCGCAAAACTTAAGAACAATGGTAGCGTACAACTCGCTCCGCACAGATGGTAATACTGCGTCGACCACACACCGCGAGAGCACCGAGGACAGTGGCATCGACCAATCAAGCTCTGGCGGCGGCAACACCGCGCCGCAAGGTCCTACAGTGGTTGCAATGCAGAGCAATCCGCCGGCAATGGTCACGGCATCAGCACCAACTTCCGTCTCGGCTAGTTCATCAGACCCGGACAATGGAGTTGATGATGCCACCGAACAGCAAGCAGTTTAACGCTGGCTGATACAGTTTTGAGCAGGCGTTACTTCTAAGCGCCGGCCTTCTTCATGATGAGAACAGTGTTGTGACCGCCGAACCCGAGCGCCTCAACCATCGCATGTTTCAACTTCATGGGACGGCTGGCATTCGGCACATAGTCCAGATCGCACTTGGGATCGGGGTTGATGTAGTTGATCGTCGGGTGAACGATTTGCTCCTGCAACGAAAGTGCCGTAGCAGCTGCACCGATTGCTCCTGCACCGCCGAGCAAGTGACCGACCATGGACTTCGTGCTGGACATAGCCATCTTGTAGGCATGTTCACCGAAAACGTTCTTCAAAGCGAGCGTCTCACGCTCATCATTTAACGGCGTAGAGGTGCCATGGACGTTGACATAATCTATGTCGGTAGGTTGCAATTCGGCGTCGCGAAGAGCTTCTCTCATAGCTCTAGAAGCACCGTCGCCGGTTTCATGTGGAGCGACTATGTGGCTCGCGTCGCAACTGGCTCCGCCACCGACGATCTCAGCGTAGATATGCGCGCCTCTTCGCAGAGCGTGCTCCATTTCCTCAACGATCATGATGACGGCGCCCTCGCCCAGGACGAAACCGTCGCGGTCGATGTTGAATGGACGGCTCGCTGTTTGCGGGTCGCTGTTTCGCTTCGACAATGCCATCATGTTATTGAAAGACGCAACCGTGAAGCTGTTTATACACGCTTCGCAACCACCGGAAATCATTACATCGGCGCGATTGTCTCTTATGTACATAAAGGAGTCGAACAGCGAATCCAAGCCACTCGCACAAGCGGTTGAATCACTCTTAGCGCGACCGCGGGCACCATATTCGATGGCAACCTGTCCGGATGGCGCGTTCGGCATTAAACGAATTACGGTGCGCAGTCCCAGTTTCTTCGGTCCCTGCTCCATCAATCGAATATAGTCGGCAGTGGTTGTGATCAAACCGCCCACGCCGGTTCCAATGAAAGTTCCTACACGCTCAGAGTTGGTTTGCCGAATATCGAGCTTCGCGTCTTCCATGGCGAGCTTGGAAGCAGCCATCGCGAAAAGCGTGACTCGATCCATTTCCTTGAGCATGGACCCCCATTTTCGGCGGTCCGGATAAAAGTCAGCGATGTTGAAGTCTTTCACTTCAGCAGCAATCTTGACATCAAGCCCGATGTCGTCCGGATTGAACTGCGAAATATAATTGACGCCGCTTCTTCCTTCGAGAAGCGCCTTCCAGCAGTCTTCTCGTCCGATGCCGACGGGCGTGACCATGCCGATGCCCGTGATAACAACTCTTCTTACGTTCATTGAACGAATTAATCCTAAAGCGGTGCGCGGTAAATCAGTACTTCGACTGGGGTACGCATCCGATTTCGCTGCGTCGTTGCCAGAAGACTCTTGCATTCTACCGTGCTTTCACAGGCATAAGTGAGCTTCTGTCACAATAGGTGATATTTTTTTATTTTCCACAAGCCAATAATCAACGGCTTTTCCATATACGAGAAACTGTCAAGCCATATCCACACGCAGTTTAAACGCCAGCATTCTAGACAATCTTCGCGTATTAGGCGGAGCTTGCAACAGTGTCCGGCACGAGAGAACCGCCACTTACGGTGCCAAATTGGGCCTCGTCTTGATAATCGAAATCGAGACAATCGAATTCATCATCCACGATAAGAACGCTCTTGTCTGCCGGACCATCGTTTGGAATCGAAAAGTCTTCTGAGTGTTCGCCTTCAAAGCCGTTCATTAGAGGGTTCGACAACAGCAGTTTTGGACGCTCGAGCCGACCGGTGATTGAGTTCGGCAATTGAACCGGCGAACGGTTCATCTGCTCTTCGCGCACGTTGCGCTTGAAAGCAAGATCGAGCTGCTTGCCGATTGATTTGTAATTTGGTTCGAATTTCTCGACGTGATTCCAAAAGGTTTTACTGTGACTGGCTTCCAGGACGTGCGCCAGTTCGTGAATCACGAGATATCGACGACCACGTTCAGGGACGTTTTCAATCGCGTATCGCGAGAATGTGATCACCCTCGTTTTAAGGTTAATCTGGGCCAGGCGCGAGTATTTCGCTGAGCCTATGCGAATTCCGCCGAGCGTCACATTGAATGTGGCTTCGTTGAGACGCCGAACGTAACCTGTCATGAACGACTGATACATTTCGAGCGTTGAGTTGTCGAGCCCCGTAGAACCTTTACCGGTGGCACTGTGGCGGCTAACTGAGTATTTACTTGTATAGTTGTTTGCCATGTGAAAATTAAAAAATGCTTTTAGATTTGACCGATTGCATAAAGATTCTATATAGAAACTAGGTCCAGGTGAAGGATACTGAGAATTGTCTAACGAAGCCGTTTCAGCTAGCCCTGAGTCCACGCTCGAAAACCTCACAGTCATCACAGGCGGTGCGCGTTCCGGCAAGTCTCTGTTCGCGGAACAACTGGCTCGAAACTCAGGTGAGCCTGTCAGTTACCTTGCGACGATGCCAAGGATTCCCGACGACGCGGAGCTGGAATTCAAAGTCGAGATGCACAGGGTCAGGCGCCCCTCCAGCTGGAGCACGATCGAGGCGGAGCTTTCCATACACAAGGCGCTGGAAACGCTCCCTGCGGGTCCTGGAGTCTGCGTCATAGACTGCTTATCCCTATATGTGTCCAACATGATGCTGGACTCTCTTAAAGATGCCGATGTGTCGGTTTCACCAGAGTTACTGCGCACGCTGGATCAACGGGTCAGCGAAGCCATCAGGATGCTGGCGGAAACGGTCCAGTCCCGACCGGACTGGAATTTCATCGTGGTCACCAACGAAGTGGGCTGGTCCGTTGTTCCTGATAATAAGATGGCCAGGATCTACAAGGATTTGCTTGGCTTTGCCAATCAGACTCTAGCTACGAAAGCCTTTACCGTTTATCTAGCTTGTGTGGGACTGCGCATTAAGTTGAAAGAAAACGGTGTCGGCAAGCTAGAATGAGTTTATAGCTAAGCGCATAAGTTTTTACCTGAATGCTCGAACCGAAATCACTGCACGACGACACACGCAACTCGCCGATGCACGACACTACAGAAGCGAAGAAACGGCTCGGTCCATCGGTTTGGATAAAAATTCTGCGTCCAAGACAGTGGACGAAAAACCTTATCGCCTTTGCGCCACTACTATTCGCCGGTCGACTCGGCGATGTCGAGGCGGTAACAGCCACCACCTTTTGCACATTGTGCTTGTGCCTGGTGTCCGGCTCCATGTACATCGTCAATGACATTAAGGACCGCGAGAAAGATGCGCATCATCCGGATAAAAAATTCAGACCGATCGCATCCGGTCTCGTACCGACCAGGTCAGCTTTAATAGTCGCGATTGCAGCGCTTGCCATCGGGTTAGTCGGCGGATTTCTGGTGCGACCGGTAGTCGGCTTCGGCTTGATGCTCTATGTGCTTCTTCAACTCGCTTACAACTACAAGCTGAAAAGTCATGCCATAATCGACGTGTTCAGCATAGCCTCGGGCTTCGTGTTGCGTGCCGCCGCCGGCGGTGCAGCCGCACATGTCGCACTTTCAGGCTGGTTCCTAATCTGTACGTCGCTCGGAGCCTTGTTTCTCGGTTTTGAGAAACGACGTCAAGAATTGCTCGTCCTGGGAGAGGATGCGAACGCTCACCGAAAATCTTTCGAGAAGTACTCATTGCCGCTAATTGATCGAATGGAATCGGTAGTGGTACCGTCTCTGGTGACGTCTTACTGTATTTACTGCTTCTTTTCACCAAGCGGTCAGTGGATGCTTTTAACTGCACCATTCGTGCTCTTCGGCGTTTTGCGCTATCAATTATTATCTACAAAGTATTCGTCAACCGGAGCACCCGAAGAAGTTCTTCTCAAAGACCGCTCTATTCAACTCTGCATTCTGAGCTGGCTCGTCATTTCGATCGGCGTCGTCCACGGCTGGATCCCAGACGCGATCACACATCTGGTCAGTGCCGTCGATTCGCTGGGCGTTCATCCTCGTTGATTGGAACGCTTGCTGGTACCGGATCTGCTGTGAAGAAAACTTGCAGGCGGAGTGTCCGAATAGAACTATGGCTCTGCAGTCTTCGGAGTACAGCGCAGCTCTCTGTCACCACTGGTAGGGTCTACAACTCGTTCGAATTTCCATTCAGAACTAATATCGAGAATCACAAGTTCGACCGTAGTGTTCACAATAGAGCCGCGCCCCAGGTGTCCGGCGAGGACCTTTCCATCGCTGTCGGCGACAGAAACGTGAATGTGGGGGCCATCACTACATACGGTGCCTGTAACCGAAACGATTTCGAATGGTCCTCGTAAAACCGTAGCTTCGGGCTTCATGGCAAAACGGATGGAGGCAACTTTGAGCGAGCCGACCATCGATAGCACCACGCCCGCATCAATCTTTTCATCGCGAGCACAGTTCTCGATAAACTCTCGCAAATCTGTCCCGGGAGTCAGCCGATAAGCCTTGTAATGTCCGGATTTTACAACGGGCGTTTTGGTTTGACAGTCGAGACTCCCGCTGTCGCTGGAGACTTTTTTGCGGGCGCACCATTAGCTCCGGTGACTGAAGACGGCTTCACTGCGGTTCCACTTTTGCTTCCGCCTGCAGACGCGAATCGTTTGGAACCTGTGCGTTTAACACCACCAGCGGTACGTGAGGAATTCTTCAAGGAATTGGAAAGTTCTTTAGCGGAAACATTCGCACTTATAACGAAACGCTTCCAAACCGGACAGGACAATACTTCTTCGAGCATGGTGTTGCGAATATTCAAACCTTTTGTGCCCTGCTCAGACGCTATGCGCGTGGCAAGCAGTAGCTTTTCTGATTCGTTTGCGTCGGTGTACAGGATGCGAAACTTTGCCCAACTGAGCGGAAAATCGTTCATAGCCGCCTTGTCACGCTCTGACGGGGCATTTTGAAATTTGTCGCGAACAATCATTTCGTATAGTTCGCGATTATCGTCGGCATCAACGGTTTTACCCTCATGGTTGTGTTCGTAGAGAAAAACAGCCATATCTGTATACGCGTTGATTGCGTCCTCGGTGAGAGGCGGAGGTCCAGGTTCAGCAATACGTTTGGGTCCGAGCGCTTCGGCGAGCATCATTCTTTCCTCGGGATTGATATCCTTGGAATCGACTCGCATACTTAGCAAAGCGCGAAACAGCACGCGGTAATTGGAGCGGTGATCGACATCCTCCATCAACTTGGAGAGAGCCGGCCAGTATGAACCTATGTAGCTGAAACTGGCACCCTCAGGACCGTTCAGAAGCTTTTTCAAAATGACGCTAAACTCGTTGCGCTGCGTACTCGACAATTGAATAGAATAGTCGGGACCATTGGGCAGACGTCCATGAGCGTCGATCTGACCGACCAATCCGAGAATGTTAAGCCATGCGGAGATCAGCGGCCATTGCGGGTCTGTCTGAGCGATACCGCTTCCGGTGGCATCCGGATTGACGGAAACTTTCCCGCCGATGTTGTGTGCAGGATTATTTTCATCGTAATTGTTCTGCGCGCCGTACTCATCAGGCTCAGTCATCGTCCCACCCGAGGGCGAGACATCTCCGTCAGGAGAGGCCAAACTACCAGTGGTGGCATCAAGATGTTCCGCTTCTTTCGGCGGAGATTTAGGCATTTTGAGGTGATCGGGAAGTTTTTTCGGAACCTGCGGCTTCGGAAAATCCCCAATATCGTTGATATCATTCATGCGCTGTTGAGCTGGGTCTTCGGGCTCTGATTCAACTTCCTCCTCGGGCTGAAGCGCCGCGGGCGGCTTCAGAGAAGGAGTTTTTTTGGTTTTTTCGGTACGGTCGAAACCATATTTGTTGGTTTCGGCAAATTCGCCGTCATACCCCCAATCCGCAGCCGGCGCCTGTTGAACGACGAACTGCGCAGCTATCAGCAGGGTCAGGGCACGAAGCGCAATTGCGCGACCGGAGGACGTCCTTATCAAAAGCAGCTGACTCATTTTGAGCTCCACATGACAGTGCAGGTAAATGCTACCTCGCATCGACGCCGGAGAGCGCGTGGGAGCGCCGAAATTGACACGAAGAATACTTAATATAGGAAACCAATCAGCACCGGAAAATGTTAAAAATGCAGTATATGCCGGGCTTTGGTAATTCGAACCAACTCGATGCGAACCGCGAAACGGTCAGTTAGCCTGGTCTGAGACCCAAGACATCTTGGCAAGGGTGTGGTACTATCGGCGAAGAAGCCCGTGCGGCTGAGCTTTCACGGCCCACGACTTGACAATTATAATCCTGCCAGCGAGCAGAGTTGCGGAGGCAACCCTTACCCATGAAGATGAAGTTGAGATTCTATCCGGACCCAGTGCTGAAGCAGAAGGCTAAAAAAATTACAACCTTCGATCACTCGGTCAGGAAGCTCGCCCAAGACATGCTCGACACGATGTACGAGGAAGATGGCGTCGGTTTGGCAGCGCCTCAGGTCGGTGTTTCGAAGCAAATCATGGTCATTGACGTGAATGCAGGTGATGAGGACGAAACCCGCAAGCCAATCGTTTTCATCAATCCCGTTATCATCGAGCGCGAAGGTGAGATGGTCGGTCAGGAAGGTTGCTTGAGCTTTCCCGGTGTTTTCTTCGAAGTGAAGAGAGCTCGTCGCATCGTAGTTCGCTATCAAAACCTCGCAGGGAAAGATTTGAAATTAGAAGCTGCGGACAATCTGCTGTGCCGGGCAATTCAACATGAGATCGACCATCTGACCGGCGAACTGTTCATAGACAAAGCATCGTCGGCGCTGCAACGCGACCTTGAGATGACGAAAAACGGTTTCATGGAGGGTGACGTAGACGCCATGGAAGCCGAACTCAAAGAAGAAAAAGGCACCACCATCAAATTGCCGCAAACGCAGCAAGAACCGGTAATAGGCTAGAAGACCCGGACAGGTATAAATCATGTTCTGGAGTTTCCACGAAAATGCAGGCAGCTTGAGCCATATGCTCAAAGGCTGGCACAGAGCCATTTTTCGAATCCCTGTGACCAAGCATTTCGATGCGCTCGCACAGAAAACCGACAGGATTCGCTTGCTTCTGGATGACGATCAAAAGCCGGTTGGCTGTAAATCGTGCGGATATGCGATTGCTCGCTTGCTTTACGCTGACGGATGGGAAGTTGAAGCTTGTAGCGCGATCACGGCGCCCAAGCTGGTCGGCAACAAAGAATTTGAACAATGGGTAGAAACCATGCCGCAACATCGCATCACAAGCGATGTCCGGTAACGTTGCACCTCGATTGCCTCAAGGCAAATTTGTCACTATACTTCTGATAGAGCACCGCGAAGAACGTGAATATGTCTGACTCACAAGGAAATAACGCTAAAGCACCACTGACGGTGGAGATAGTATCGTTCGGCTTCAAATACGGCACGCCGCCGATTGCGAATATATCGCTTGATGTGCGGTTCTTAAAGAACCCCTACTGGGTCGATGAGCTGCGTCCGCTTACCGGGCTCGATGAACCTGTGCGCAAATATGTTCTCGATCAGGGTCTAGCACAGGATGTGCTGGAGAATCTGGAGAAGCTTGTCGAGCATACCGTGCCTGCAATGCTGAAAGTAAAATCAAACTCCTTTGTGATCGCTCTGGGTTGCACGGGCGGACAACATCGCTCACCTGCAATGGTGGAAGCTCTAGCAGAGCGAGTTCGCAGTCGCTTTTCGCAGTACCAGGTCACGAGCGGACACAGAGAATTAGAGCGCATGCACGACGATAAAACAGCGTCGCTCACCGCTCAGGGGAGCGCGAGCTAGTTGATGAAACACACCCTCGATCACCAGCTGAAACGACTCATGCTACCAGGCTTGAAACGCTGGATATGCATCAGTTTATTCGGTATCGCGGTGATCGTTATCGGAGCCCTTTTGCTTCTGGGCTACCACCCGATCACAGTCACAGGTATGTTCATGCGCGAAGTGCTTGAGCATGCCGCAGATGTTTTACCACACAGAATAAGTGGACTGATGGTCATACTTGGCGGAGCGATTTTGATCTTCGCATCGACCCAGAAGATGATTAGAAACGTGCTTCGCGCCTACGTCTCGGATGACGAACGCGAATCGATTCCGGACGTTTTGTACAAACGCCGGCATCTGGATCGCGGCGCAAGAGTTGTCGTCATCGGTGGTGGCACCGGTCTGTCGACTTTGCTTCGAGGATTGAAAAACTTCACGACCAACATCACTGCAATCGTGACAGTTGGAGACGATGGCGGCAGTTCCGGCCGACTGAGGCAGACACTGGGGATAGTACCACCAGGCGACATCCGCAACTGTATAACAGCTCTCGCCGATGAAGAAAAACTGGTCACGGAACTGTTCTCCTACAGATTCGAACAGGGTGACGGACTGGAAGGGCACAGCTTCGGAAATCTATTTCTCACGGCTGTCTACTCTATGACGGACGGCGACATGCTGGAAGCCGCTCGCGTGGCGGCCAGGGTTTTGAACAGCAGGGGAACGGTTTTACCTTCTACCTTGACACCGATTCAATTGATTGCCGAATTCGAGGATGGCAGCAAAGCAGCCGGAGAGTCTCAAATTCCGCTTGCTCAAAAGAAAATTCATCGGCTGACCTTTGAACCGGCAACTACCAAACCGACACCGGAAGCGATTGAAGCGATAATGGACGCGGAACTAATCGTTCTCGGTCCGGGAAGCCTGTACACCTCGATTATTCCGAATCTTCTGGTACCCGGCATTGCTGATGCAATTAAACTGTCGCCCGCCAGAAAAATATACGTATCGAACGTGTTGACGCAGATTGGAGAGACAATCGACTACTCCGTGGGAGATCACGTGCAGGCGCTGCTGGATCACTCGAAAACAATTGTCGGCGAAGGACAAAACTTGATTGAAGCCGTAATCGTAAACGACCGCATCCCGATAATCCCATCAGACTCGACAGCCAATGCCGTACTGCTGGACGCGGAGCGCGTCGAAGGTCTGGGCGTAAGCGTGGTCCACAGCCCGCTCGTCGGTGAGAAGACCTTCGGACATCACGACTCCGCAATGCTTGCCAAAGCTATTATCGAGTGGTTCGAGCGCGAGAAGAAAATTCCTAAAATGCAGAAAGCGACTTCAGCAACCGTCCACGACGCTGATGACGAGCAAAGTTCCGAATCGACTCACGACTCAACAGCAGCAGTCGAAGAAGAGCGTAAAGCTCAAGTCGTTTGATCTGCGAAGTTTAGAAGTTTAAACAAACATTCGGGAAACATTCGCCGTTTCGGACTTTCGCAACGAAGCTAGCATATAATTAGCACCTCGATTTATTACCAGTGGAGGTGCTGAATGGCTTCGACAGACGTGAGCGCGATGGATCCCGCATTGAAGGAGCGCATCGGCGGCGCCATTGGAAGGATGGCGAGTGGCGTTTACATCATTACCGTCGAGGACGAACAGGGTCGCGAAGGGATGCTCGCCACCTGGGTCACGCAAGCCGCGTTTGCACCGCCCTCAGTGACGATCTCAGTCAACAATGCTCGCCCCATCCTCAGCCGGCTGAAGAAAGGCGCCAAGGCGTCATTGAACGTGCTGGCAAAAACCAACAACGACATCTTCAAGAATTTCGTCAAGCCTCACACCGAAGGCATGGACAGATTCGAAGGACTCGATCTTGTTGAGAACGACGGCTTCCCGCCTTCGTTTGCAAACTGCATTTCTTCTATGTTGCTGGAGATCTCTAACGTCGTCGACGCAGGCGATCACCAGGTAGTCATCGCCGAAGTCAAAGACGGCAAGTTACTCAACAAAGACTTGGAACCAATGACTCACCTCCGCAATAGCGGCTTCCAATACTAATCGAGGCTTTTCAATGAATATCCAATCGTTTTTGAAACCGACCACATCGTTGCTGTTGATTGTTGCATGCAGTTTCGCGCTCAGCGGCTGTGGAGGCGGTTCTGAAGACGGCTGGAAGACCATAAATCCCCCGGGCACGCAATGCACCTTCGAACTTCCCGAGCCGGTCGAGAATCCGTCTCGGGAAGGCTATAAGTTGTATCAAACTACATTCGGAGGACAGACTGGCGGCGATCCGGCAAAGGCGAAAACGATTCAAGTCGGAATTTTTCCAAGGACAGGGCCGGTCGGCAGTCCGGAAGCCGAAGCAGAAATATTGAATCAGTTTGAAAAAGAATCGATTCCCCAATTTCAAAACAAATTGGTGGAACAGGGCTTCAGCCCAACCCTCGAATTCCTCGGAGATCTGGCTGTCAAAGACGGGCTGGGACAGGAAATAAAAATCCTGGCGAACGGACCGTTTATAACTATGCTGTACTACATCACGCCTCGCGGAATGTACATGGTCAAAATCGACAATGCCGATGACACCGATCCGGTGATCAAGCGATTCATGGACTCTTTCGAGCCATAGATTTAGTTCGTTCGCTCAAATAAAGAAACTATCCAATTCGAGGCGCGTCGTAAACGACTCAAGATGCGTTTGCGCTTATCGTCTGCCTATCCCCGAAAGTGCTGTCGAGAACTTCCATCGCCTCCTCGTACCCCTGCCGGATCAGACGGCGCGAGCGTTCCGGATGTATGTCGAGGAGATTGGTGTTAACTGGCTTTCTGGGCTGAAACACATGAATTTTGACGTTCTTTCTGCCGCGCGATTCGTCGGAACCGGAGGCGATAAGCCGATTGTAGAGCTCAGCTGTTTCAATCTCTTTGCGGGCTGAAGCTTCAAGGACGATGTCGAGGCAACGAACAAGCACCTCGAACATATTGACCGGGCAAACATTAATCTTCTCAGGATGGAGGAGAACCATGTAGACCTCGTCGGCGCCCATCTGTATCGCTGTCTCAACCGGCGTGTTACGCACTAGACCACCGTCGACCCAGAGTCCTTTGCCCTGGATATGGCGAGGAGGAAAAGCCATCGGAATAGCCGAAGTCGCCATCAACACATCGATCAGTTCGTTAGTTGAAACAATATCGTCGATCGTAATTAACCGCGTTTCCAAACTGCAGAGGTCGGTTGTACACCAGCCAATTTTGGTTTTGCTCGCTTTGAGCTTTTGCAAATCGACTTCCCGACGAAGAACATCCTCGAGCGGACGCGTATCGAGCAAGCCCAGTTTATGCCCTAAAACAAGCCTTCCGATCTGATGAGCGGAAGGCAAAGAAAAAACGTCTTTTCCACGGATGTTGCACCATAGATCCTCAAGGCGCTTCATATTTCCCTGCGCCATTAAGGTGGCATTGATGCCGCCGATGCTGGTCCCGAAAGCCAGATCGAACTCGATTCCTCGTTCTTGAAGAGCTTTCGAGACTCCGACCTGGTAGGCTCCGCGACCGCCGCCACCTGGAAGGACAAGAGCACGAAAGGGTCGGTCGCCATTTTTGGAGCCGTTGTCTTCTGGTGTTGCCATGCTGCCTGTCTCTCTGAGTTCCTAAATCCTTATCCCAGTCTATCCTATAACAACTATTGTGAGTCGTTAATAGCTCCAGAAAAATTTTGGCAGCTCCGGATGTGCCGAATAACGCCGTGTGTCATACTTGTGCGGTTCAGAGAGACCGAGCACTTTTGAATTTCTCTTCCGACAAAACGGTCGCTTATTGTAGACGTACGCAGCAAAGTTTATACCTCAGTGCCAACATCGGATATGTCGTCGTCAACCAACATTCAGAACTTTGCGGACCGCCAGGAAGATACGGTCAGGGTGATCGTTCAGCGTTTAATCTTTATATCGAGCGCAGTAATCTTCTCCTGGTTCGTCCTCGCAATGATTCTGCACTTCACCTCGTTTCCCGCATTGCAACCGCCCCCGGACGGGCAGCCCGTCCAGGGTCCGGCCATCTTGAGCGTGAGAATTGGGGCGGGACTGCTGATTACTCATTATCTCGCCACCACTTTCATTCAGATGTTCGCAGCGCGCCGTTTGGTACGAGGTCGGCTGATAAGTAACACCATGTTTGGTGGCTTGATTTTGGCCATCTGTGTAGCCATCTCGATTGCTGCCAATCTCATACCACCAGATGCGATACCATATCTCAAGCAGGCCATCGCAATTGCCTATGGACCGTCATTTGTGATCGCAAACTTTTTGCTCTGCACGCTGTGCGGTTTTTTCGTCTATAGATTTAGAGAGCTACCTCTTGCATGCATGATTGAACTTTACTGGAGCCTCGGTCTGATGTTTCTTCTCGGACTTGCAATCGCTTTGCTTATGGCTATTGCTCAAGCTTGAAACGTAAAACCATTGCAAAATAATCGTTCAGCGAAGCTTAATGGATCGCGCAACTCCAGAGCAGTCCAAGAATTCAGCCCTTTCCAGCTAATTGAAGATATCTTGAGAACATAACTTCAATTAGGAATTTAGCCATTGCCCACGTGTTAGTCTGAACAGACTCGCTTAAGAGTCACTGCAAGCGGAGTGGAATCAATGGACGATCAAGACATCAAAGAAGCACTTCTGCGGCTGGAAGAACGACAGGAAAAAATCCTGGCAGAGTACGCAGCCGCCAACAAGAAGAGGGATTTGTGGGACAAGATTTCCGCGATCAGTCCAATTATCTCCGGTATGGCAATTGCCTTGAGCGCCTTGCTGTGCACATATCAATACAATCAACAACAGATTAAACTGCAAGAAGCTCAAACTGTGGAGCGATTCATTCCTCACTTGATGGGAAATGATACAAGTAAGCGCATGGCGATTCTGGCTATGAAAACGCTCGTCAATACCGACCTGGCCGCAAAGTACGCAGCTATGTTTCCCAGTGAGGGAACGATGTCTGCGTTAAAACAGATTGCAAAAACCGGCGATCGCCAGGACAAAGAAATCATCTACAAATACCTCCAAAAGGCGGAAGACGATCAGAATAATAAACCGAAAGTTGCCGATCAAAGTTCAGAACAGACCCAAAGCGAAACTACTGCAGCACCTGCGCATACAGATCAGCCGCAACAATTGGGAGCCTCCGTTGCGCCAGCAGACACGACGGACGCCGCGAAGGTAGATGCCACCATCCCTGGTGACAAAGTGAAAACCCAATCGCGCCCCTATTTCACAGAGGAAACTGGAACCTTCGACGCGCCAAAACACGAAGTCGACACTGGTAAACCGATGCACCAAGACAAGATGGGACATCCGGACAGATCGTCTTCCAAGATTCCGTCGACAACCGGCGATGAAAATTCGTACGATCTCTAAGTCACGTCCCGTTTTTTTGCGGAGAATTAGAATCTCTTGCAGGCGGTTTCGTCGTGCCTGACGGTTTCGAAGACGGGGCACCGTAGTTTCGAATGTACAGATTCGTGCCGCGCGGATCGAGCTTTGGTGCGCTCTTAGAATTCTTTTCCATCATCAAAGATTTCAAAGAGTCAGCTGTATCATGCACGCCACTGGATTTCTTGACGATGTTGCCCATCCGACGATTTTTCTCTTCGATCAGTTGCTTAGTGTGATTCAAATGATTCATGGCTTCCGAGGTCAAATGCAGGTCTTCAGGATTGGCGCGCAATAACGCGTCGACTACCGAATTGCGAGACTTGGCGATGTTTTCGTCTTGAATGCGAACCATCTCGATATCCTTCGGCGATAAATTCTTCACGTCAAATGCAGCATCGGCAGCCTGTTTTCTAAGCAGTTCGAGAGACTTTTCGAAAACCGGGTCGATCTTCGGCTCTTGCTTTGTGTTTTTCTTAGGCTCGACACGCTTAGTGACATTGTCGTCATAGTTGTCGGCGCCCATGTACGAAAGTGCAAGATGCGAAAGCATACCAGCCTCTTCTTTTGGCGCTAGAGCGTATGCAATCCTGAATTCTCTGATCGCCGATTCGCGCTGACGCATTCCAACGAGAGCATTCGCCATGTAATAGTGCAAGGTGGCATTATCGAAATCAGTGTTCAATGCCAATGCAAATTCGGTCATAGAACCGCGGAAGTTCCCCTTCTTATAAAGCTCAATGCCGTCCTTCAAATGCGGATTGCGATTACTATGTTTTGCCACGGGCGGTGTTCCATCTACAGCCTGCGCCGAGGCGGAAAACAGAATGAAAACCGCCGGTACGCCAATCACTAGCAGCGATAGTTCGCGGTTAGCATGACTTCCTTTACTCATAGTTCGAAAACCCTGGTGTCGCTAACTGGCTTCACTGTTATTCCCAAGATCTCTGGTCTATCCACCTTCAATCACTGGAGCGTTTCTCTAACGACCGCGCGGATTATGATCTACAAGGGCCGAGAGAAACGATTGCACAGGCGAATAGCCGGCAGTGATGCTGCCTTCTTCATCGGCATCGAAATCTTCGTCATACCCATCTTGCCGTCGCGGCGCGAAATCATCATCGCCACCACCGCCGGTGCGCTTGGCTCGAAATACGAACTTATCATGCCCGCAATGCTCGCACACGACTTCGGTGGAACCGGATGACTCGCGAAGCACGACGTGCTTTCCCGTGGGAGAGCGCTCTCCGGAAACTTCCGGCTCGAAGGAACTATCTCCGTCATCAGAATCAGCGAGTAAGTTGCGCTCTGTACGCTCCTGATTTCGCCGAACCAGGCGTTTTCTTCGCGAAATTCCGCTTGCTCTGCGTTTGTCCATTTTATGTTTGTGTCGATTGATAGCATCGCCGAAAGCGGCAGCGAGAATACCGGCGGGCATAGCGATTAAACCGATACCGGCAAGCGCAGTTATACCGCTCACAACCTTCCCGAGCACGGTCTGCGGGAAAACATCACCGTAGCCCACCGTTGTGAGTGTGATGATGCCCCACCATAGAGCACGTGGAATGCTGCGAAAATTGTCATCAGGCTCCACCACCCACATGATCGTAGATGCGCCCAATAGCACAAGACAGGTGAGTATCAGTGAAAAGACCAGCTCATGGCGGCGGCTGAATACAGCTTCGCGGACCAGTTGAAACGCCTGCGAATAGCGCGCAGCCTTTGCTAAAGCCAGGATTCTAAATAATCGAATAAAGCGTGCGACGAAGAGATTGGAACTACTGGTTACGAAGAACGGCACGATAACCAGCAAATCAATAAGCGCATATGGCGTGACCATGTATCGGAGTCGCCCGATGAAACCTCGATATTTCTTGCGCTCGCCGACACTCCAGAGACGAAGCGCGTATTCGACAGCGAAGAAACAGCCGGCGATAAAATCGAGCGATCTAAAAGTATGTTTGTACTGAATGTAGAACGGCTTCTCTGTTTCGATAATAACCAGAAACACGCTGAGACAAATGACCGTGAAGATCAGTTTGTTCAACAGTGATAAGCCTTCATGTTCCCAAGAACGCTGATAAAGCTGTTTGTAGACTATTCGGCGCAGGGACATCCGTTCCAAAATCCAGCCAGAACTGAAGGGCTCATTATCCTATATCTTTGAAACCCTGTCGAGGCGCCTAGTTTAACGCAATTAAATGAACAGGCGAGCACCTGCTTTTCACCCGCTACTTTTGTTTACGAAGCGCTAATCTGCGAAACCTCGTGGCCGGTCACGCATCAACCTCGCAAGAGATCAGAAACGGCAGACCGAAGCCTGCCGTTCCCACACTATTCTATTTTCCTAATTGCGCTCAGGCTTTGGCAGGCGTCTTCAGCAGGTCACCTGCTAGTTTTGCCACTTCAGCCGGCGTGAGAGCGACGTGCATGCCGTTAGCTTTGAATGCTGCGAGTTTGCTGTCCGCCGTTCCCTTGCCACCGGATATGATGGCACCTGCGTGGCCCATACGTTTTCCGGGAGGAGCGGTTTGTCCGGCGATGAAGCCGACAACCGGTTTCTTCACGTTCTTCTTGATGAACTCGGCGGCTGCTTCCTCGGCGGTTCCGCCAATTTCTCCGACGAGTACGATGACATCGGTGTCTTTGTCATCGTTGAACATTTGAAGCAGTTCCTGATAGCCCATGCCCTTGATCGGGTCGCCGCCGATGCCGACGCAGGTGCTCTGACCGAGACCGGCATCAGTAAGTGCAAGCGCGATTTCATAGGTGAGCGTTCCAGAACGGCTGATCATGCCGACTTTGCCAGGCGAGAAGATTTGACCTGGAAGGATGCCTATCAAGCACTGACCCGGTGTGATAACGCCAGGGCAGTTGGGACCGACCAGACGCGCGCCTTTCGCTTTGACGGCGGCGACGAGTTTAGCAGTATCCTGCGGAGGCATGCCTTCGGTGATGAGCACGAGCAATTCGACGCCTGCATCGAGCGCCTCAAGACCGGCATCCAGTGCCAGGTATGGTGGCACGAAGATGACGCTGGTCGTGGCGCCTGTTGTCTCAACAGCTTCTCTTACGCTGTCGAAAACGGGCAGACCATGAACTTCCGTGCCGCCCTTGCCAGGTGTGACGCCGGCAACAATTTTGGTTCCATACGCAATCATGCGCTTCATGTGCGAGGAGCCCATCTTGCCTGTAGCCCCTTGAACAATCACTTTAGTGTTCTTATCGATGAGAATCACTTCTGTTCTCCTTGTGGTTTCTCTTCAGTTTCAACAAAATTTTCGGACCTAGGCTTTAGCGCCAACCGGTTTCTTACTGACCTTATTTGCGGCCTCGACTGCTGCCTTCACGGCAGTCTCGATGTCCGGAATAAGTTTCAAACCGGATTCAGCAAGAATTTTTTCTGCCAGATCCTGGTTGTTGCCTCTGAGACGAACCACGAGAGTGCGCTCAGGATATTTCTTGATAAACGAAACAAGCGCTTTTGCCACTTCATCGCAGGCGGTGATGCCACCGAGGATGTTGAGCAGCATGACGTCGCATTCAGGGTTGCTGTTTACTATTTCGAGCGCTTCAAGAGTTTTTTCAGTGTCGGAACCGCCGCCGACATCGAGGAAGTTGCCGGGCTCGCCGCCGAACTTCTTGACCATGTCCATCGTGGCCATCGTCAATCCAGCGCCATTGCAAAGGATTCCGATGTTGCCGTCGAGTTCGACCAGGTTCAATCCGATCATTTTGCAACGGCGTTCACGCTCGCTGACGTCGAGGAGGTGGCGTTCTTGCCAGCCGTCGAAGTAGCGTTGGCGACCGATCGAGTCGTCGTTGACGGTAATTTTGCCGTCCAGCGCCAGAACCTCTTCGCCTTCGGTTACGAGAAGCGGGTTGATTTCAGCAAGATCGAGATCTTTCGATTCGAAGATTTTGTACAGCTTGGTGGCGACGTCGGCGACTTTAACCAGAAGGTTGCCTTTGAAACCAAGTTGTCTAGCCAATTCACGACCGACATACGGATGATAGGGATTTGGAATCGGCATCGTGATTACTTTGTCGGACGATTCGATTTCGATACCACCTTCAGCCGAAGCGATGAAAATGGGGCAGCCGCGCTCACGGTCAAGGGTGACTGCAAGGTAAAGTTCTCTATGGATGTTCAGCTTGGGTTCGACCAACAAGCTTTCCGTCTTAGAACCCTTGATTACCATTTTAAGGAGCTCAGCAGCTTTCTCCTTGCCTTCCTTCAGGTTGTTGGCGAATTGAATACCGCCAGCCTTACCACGACCGCCTGAAAGTACCTGGACTTTCAAAGTGACCGGAAAACCGAAGTGCACTTTGGCGAGCTCTTCCGGTTTTGTGATTCTGTGGGACGGAGGTACTGTAATGCCCCCTTCCGAGAAAATTTTCTTTGCTTCGTACTCGTACAGATCCAATGTCCTGTCCTCTTGTGTGAAACCGTTGACGGCGGTCGACGCCGCCACAGACGAAATACTTTAATGGAAATGAGACTCAGAGCCTTGAAACTTTTGGAAAACAGTAATGTTTCATGTGGCAAATCGAAACTTATGCGGCAAGCGGGCGTATAGCATCACAATTCGTTTCCGCTTTCGTAATAATGCGGAACTATCGACTCAAGCCACGAGGCAAGCCAAGTATACTGGTCTGGACGCGAAGCAAAGTCCACTGACGATGCGGCTTGGTCGCATTTCAGCCTTCTGTAACTTTGCGCGGACGCTTTCAACTTCGAAATACTAAGAGCCAGCAAGCCCTTGGCTTCCGGAACATCATCACAAACGACTTTTGAGAGGCAAAACAGTTATGCGCATTGGACTCCTTACTGGCGGCGGCGATTGCCCCGGTTTGAATGCGGTGATAAGAGCAGTCGTGCGACACAGCATCAAAGGATATAGTTCCGAAGTCGTTGGATTTCTAGAGGGCTGGCGAGGGCCGGTAGACAACCTGAGTATGCCGCTTACGCTGAGAACGACCGATTCGATCATTAACAGAGGCGGCACCATTCTCAGAACATCGCGCACAAACCCATTCAAGATGGACCGCGGCGCAGAGCGCATATTCGAGAACATGGAGCGCCACAACCTGGGAGCGATTATCGCAGTCGGCGGCGAGGAGACCTGCAGCGTTGCCAACAAACTCCACAAAGAACACAATCTTCCAGTAGTAGCCGTTCCCAAGACAATCGACAATGATTTGAACGCCACCGACTTCTCCTTCGGCTTTGATACGGCTGTGAACGTCGTGGCCGAGGCCATCGACCGCCTTCACACAACTGCCGAATCACATAATCGCGTCCTCGTTTGCGAAGTGATGGGCAGACACGCCGGATGGATCGCCTGCTATGGCGGTATCGCAGGTGGTGCGGATTTCATTCTTGTTCCAGAAAAACCGATTGTAATACCGGAAGTAATCGAAGCTATCAAAAAGTCACACGCCCGTGGAAGAGACTACTCAATCGTGGTGGTCGCGGAAGGAGCGCGGTTTGATTCAGACAAACCGGCCGCCGATTCGGAAGAGGAGAACGGAAGCCGCTCCAACGGTTTTAACGGCATAGGTGAAAGGCTTGCCAAAATTATCAATGAGGAAACCGGCTACGAGACTCGCGCAACAACGCTCGGTCACATTCAGCGCGGAGGCTCGCCAACAGCCTTCGACCGAGTACTTGCCACCAGATTTGGTGTTCATGCCGTGGACCTGGTTCACCAGGGCAAATTCGGTCGCATGGTAGCACTTCATGGCGGCGAAATCACGGACGTGCCGGTTGAGGACGCGGTCGATAAGCTGAAAACACTGGACCTTGGTCTCTACAAGGTCGCAGAAGTTTTCTTCGGCTAAAAACTTTTACTCAACTCATGGCAGAACTTTCAGCAGACGAGAAATTCATGAAACAGTGCTTCAGTCTAGCGCTGAAGGCTGAAGGTAGAACGGCGCCCAATCCGATTGTCGGCGCGGTCGTTGTTCAATCTGATGGAACCGTAGTCGGCAGCGGATATCATCCAAAACACGGCCAGCCGCATGCCGAAGTCTTCGCCCTCGACGAAGCCGGCGACCGAGCTCAGGGTGCCACGATATATGTAAGTCTCGAGCCATGCTGCCATCATGGCAAAACACCGCCATGCACCGACAAGGTCATCGCCAGCGGTGTCAAGAAAGTTGTCGCGGCAATGACCGATCCCAATCCGAAGGTCGGCGGTAATGGTTTCGAAAAGCTTCGCGCTGCCGGAATCGAAGTTGTTACTGGTGTTTTGGAACAAGAGGCGCAGTGGTTGAACCGCGCTTTTGTGAAGACGATTAGAACGGGCATGCCATGGGTCGTGCTAAAAATTGCAGCGACTCTTGATGGAAAAATTGCCGATCGGACCAACACAAGCAAATGGATAACCGGTCCGGAAGCGCGTCATTATGTGCATGAATTGAGAAACAGACTGGACTGTGTCCTTGTCGGAAGCAATACGGCAAGAATTGATAATCCCGAATTGAACGTGCGCGAATTGAATGAGTTTCGCCATCCTAAACGGGCTGTGATAGACACCAATCTGAGTTTGAAACCAACGGCGCGCTTATTCGACAGCAGCACCGGAGGCGATACCATTGTTTACTGTTCCGACCGTACAGAAACTCAAGCCAAACTTCCGGACTCCGTACAGGTGGTTTCGCTCCGCGAAACTTCCAGCGACGGCTGCAACCGATTGGACCTGCAAGAATTACTCAAAGACCTGCGCACTCGGGGCGTTTCATCAGTATTGTGCGAAGGTGGCGGCGCCCTCGCCGGCAGTCTTGTGGACCAAGATCTTGTGGACGAGATAATTTGGATTGTCGCCCCTTCAATTCTTGGAGACGTCGAATCGGTCCCGGGCATCCGCATTGAGAAACAGATTGCTCTGGCAAACATGAAGCGCTACCGCTTGATTGAATCCATTCGCCTCGGAGACGACATGGCAATTCACTTAACGCGCTAATAAGAAGTCGCCACGATTTCGATATCGGACGAAAGTTTCGATTGAGAATTCGATGTGTTTTTTCTAAGAAACGGCTTGTCGAGGCCGGCACTTGATAATTCGATTCGACTCGTGACATCCACGGGACAATACCCAAATCAGTTGCTATAGTTGCTAACTCGATATCTACACCAGCCGTTGAACCACCAGGGGTAAGGCAAAGTGGCACTGACAGACCATCGAATCAAAACCAACAAACGCGGCGAACACGTCGTCGCGTTCAGCACCGACAAAAACGAATTCATCGCGCCGTCAAACTATGAAGAGCGCCTGGCTTGGATTCGTTCGTCCTTCGACTCCTTTTACAACGTAGTAAAAGAGAAAGAAGCGGTTCGCGAGTTTTGTAATAAAGCTTAGATGCTCTCTCGACATCTAGTAAACTAATTTCAGCACCAGCTGCCGGCGCTGTCGTTTCGGTCCTCTTCGGACCGCGGAGATTACCTAGATGTCCACAACCCAAATCGAAAAACGCCAAAGCAATCTCGACGCCGGAGAGCGTGGGTCGAAAACCGTGTATGTTCACACCTTCGGATGCCAGATGAACAAGGCCGATTCCGAGAACATGCTAGGGCTGCTCGATGAAATCGGATATAGACAGACCGACGACGTCAAAGGCGCCGATCTCATGATTTTAAACACCTGCGCCATCCGCGAAGGTGCCGAAGACAAAGTCTACAGCTATCTTGGAGCCTGGAATAAGTTTAAACAAAAACGTCCTGGGACACTAATCGCAGTCGGTGGATGTGTCGCTCAAGATGAAGGCGAAAAGCTCGTTGCCAGAGCTCCGTACGTCGATATCGTCTTCGGTACGCACAATCTATTTCGTCTTCCTGAGCTCGTAACTAGAGCCCAGGAGACCAATCAGCACGTTGTCGAAGTGTTCCAGGAACTGCCGGAGGATCTACCGGAGTTACCGGTCATCCGCCAGAACGATTTCAGTGCCTGGGTTTCCGTAATCTATGGTTGCGATTACAACTGCACTTATTGCATCGTCCCGTACGTGCGCGGTCGCGAACGTAGTAGAACGCCGGATGAAGTGCTGAAAGAGATAGAGGAACTCGCTGACGCCGGCTACAAAGAAGTAACCCTGCTCGGTCAGAATGTCACTGCATATGGTCACGATTTGAAACCGGTTCGCCACCTCGGTCATCTGATCGAGATGGTTGGAGAACTTGATTCGATAAAGAGAATCCGCTTCCTGACCGGGCATCCACGCGATCTCAATCCTGAAATTATCGATTCGGTAAAGAGAACACCGAGTGCTTGCGAGTATTTTCACATCCCCGTTCAAGCTGGAGATGACCGCACCTTACGCCGCATGGCGCGTGGCTATACGATTGATTTTTATCGAAAGAAAATCGACGAGATTCGCTCTCGAATTCCTGATGCCGCCATTACTTCCGATTTGATCGTCGGCTTCCCTGGCGAGACAGAGGAGGAATTCCTCAACACGGTCCGCCTCGTCGAAGAAATGTGTTTTGACGCCTGCAATACGGCAGCATATTCGCCAAGACCGCACACTCCGTCTAAAAGCTGGGGAGAGCAAGTACCCGAAGACGTGAAGTTTGAACGGCTGCGCCTGCTCAACACGGTCGTAAGTGAAGTAAGTCATCGGCGAAATAAACGGTACCTCGGACAGACGGTCGAGCTACTAGTTGAAGGCCTGAGCCAACGCAATGACGAGCGCTTGATGGGTCGCACTCGCAGCAACAAGGTCGTGCACTTCGAGGGGCCGGTAGAACTGACCGGAAAACTCGTCAACGTGAAAATCGAAGCTGCAAATCCCTGGGCGCTTCGCGGCACACTCGCTACCTAAGACTGTGCGATGCGCTGACGCAGCATTCTGAAATACTCTTGAATGTCGGCGCGCGAGATGCCATCGGATTTCTTGCAGTCCCACTCTTCGTCGTAGGACTCAGCGATGTCGGCTATCCGCCGCAGCATGAAGCAGATAAACGATTTTTCTCGCCATTTGTACACACCACTAGCCATCGCTTCAGAAAGCTCACCCTTCGAAAGGAAACCATCGCTGTCCTTGTCTAGCTTATCGAAACATTCGTAGGCGAATGTCTTCACCTCATCAAGCGTGTCGGCGACCCTCAGACCACCCGATGAGCTTCCGGCATTGGGGTACATCCAGGCGCTCTCCGACGTCTCAGAATGGCTGTGAGGTCCGCTCATATTCGAATTTTGACCTCGCGCGACCACGTGAAGGCAATCAACTATAAAACTATGCCCCCTAAAGCTCTTTACATAAACAAGAAACCTGCCGAAGATAACGGTCATTGAGATTAGAATTGAAGGCTCACAAGGCTGGAATCTCATGACGGCAATCGGCAACGATATCCAACAAGCAGCAAGACTCCTAAAGGAAGGCAACCTGGTTGCCATCCCGACTGAAACCGTTTATGGACTTGCAGCAGACGCATCCAACAAAGAAGCGCTTCATAAACTATTCGACGCAAAAGGTCGTCCGAGAAATCATCCGGTTATCGTTCACATCGCGTCCGCCGCGCAACTCTCCGACTGGGTCGCCGAGGTTCCACCCATTGCGAAGAAATTGGCCGAGAAATTTTGGCCTGGACCTCTGACCATGATTTTCAAGAAAAAGCATCACGTGCTGGACGACGTTACAGGCGGTCAGGACACCGTCGCGATTCGAGTTCCTAAGCACGATACGGCTCTGAAACTGTTGCAAGAGTTTGGCGGCGGTCTGGCTGCACCGTCAGCAAATCGTTTCGGAAAGCTTAGCCCGACTGAAGCTGCCGACGTCGCAAATGAGTTTCAAACCGAGGTGGCTTACGTTCTCGATGGTGGCACATGCGATGTCGGCATTGAGTCTACGATTATCGATATGTCCGGAGACAAGCCTCGCGTGCTTCGTCCCGGGATGTTGAACTTAGATATGTTGAACGAAGTTGCTGGTTTGAACGCGACCCACAACAACGATGACGTCCCAAGCGTCAAAGCTCCTGGTACATTGAAAAGCCACTATTCACCGATGACTCCAGTGATGCTTGTTGAAGGTGACGATTTGAAAACGGTTTTGCAAAAACTGAACGGTGCCGCAAAAACTGCAGCTGTTTTATCGTTCAAAGAAGAGGTTGTGAACGGAACCGACAAACAAACTGCATGGATAGCCGTTCCGAACGACCCCAAAGTTTACGCACGCCAACTTTATGGAAATTTGCGAAAACTAGATACTTTCAAATGCGATTGGATAATCGTAGAGCGAGTGCCGGACCACGACCAATGGTCAGGCATCAGAGATCGGTTACAGAGAGCGTCTTTCAGAGAGGACAATCAGCAATGACTACGCCAGTAATGGAACTTCTGCGTGATTCGACCGCGGAATTGCACACGTCGGCAGAAGCTAACGAATTCCAGCATCAGCTAGGCTCGGGGAAAGTCGACAAGAAGCATTTCAGCCGCTATCTGGAACAGCTCTATTTGATGCACAAGCGACTCGCCGATTTGCTCAACGAGTCAAAGCCGGCTAACCATGCAGTCAATCATGTCGTCAAAGACTATCACCTCGACCTATCCTGCCTGAGCAAAGATCTTGCTTACTTCGGTCAAAAACCGGACGGTGCCTCGCCGTTAAAAGCGACAGCGAAGCTCATGGATTCGATGAAATCCACCGCCCAGAATGACACGGCAGCACTGCTCGGTTATCTTTACGTCCTCGAAGGCAGCACCAACGGCGCTAAATTCATGGCAAAAGCATTACGAGCAGGACTCGAATTGCCGGAAGAAGCCGGGGCTTCGTACTTCGACCGTTACGGCGATGCTCAACGTGAGCGCTGGACCGCGTTTAAAACATCCATGAACGAATTGGATTTCAGCGAGAAAGAGCGCGATTCGCTAGTCACAAGAGCAAAAGAAATTTTCCACAGCTTTGGCGAAATAGGCACCGAGCTGCTGTCCGAGAATTAATCGCAGCATTCAAGCACTGCTGCTCACGCGGGTTAACGAGACTATCCAGAGGGAATAAGTTTCGTGTGTATAACCCGGCCGTTTGGCACAATTTTGGGCAACTCAACATGCTAAGAAAAGGCACTGGAATGGCGAAGATCCTGCAGCAACTTCCTGCAGCGCCAGGCTTATCCGAGATTCACCACTTCCTGTCTCAAGCAATGGAGCGAAGAGGCAGACAGGTCGTAATTTCATGGGCGACGCCCGATAAATTAGTGGAGTTTTCCCTCGAAATACAATGTCCGATAAAAGGCGGGGATACGGAATGGAAGCTGTTTAGCGGAAAAGATCGCGAGAGAAAACTCTTGTGGGAGTACAAGACCTGCGACGTCCTCCTTGTCTACAATCTTATCGTTTCCTCCTCCGGAGAGATTCATCACGCCGTACAGATTGACGGAACGATGCTGACTTCGGAGGCTTTCCGCGACCAATCGCGAAAACGCGACACTTACTACATGCAGGCTATGCAAACTCACGAAGTCGACATCGCACGTTTATCGCAACTTGGTTTAAAAGATAACTCGTGGTCGCGAGGCACGGCCGAACATACTGGTGATCTCTCGATTGTTCAAATCAGTTCACTGCTTCAATCACTTCTGATTGCGAAACTGACTGGCTGTCTCGAAATCAACAAGAGCAACGAAAAGGCCAGAATCTTCTTCGTGGACGGAGAGCCGACTTACGCGGATATCGCCGCCGGACGCATAACCGGCGACGAATGTATTTTGGAAATAGTTACCTGGCGCGAAGGCAAGTACGAATTTATTCAACGGCAGAGAACGGAACATAAGAACGTTAAAACCAGCCTGGAGACTCTGGTTCTCCAAGGTGTCAAACTCAAGGATCAAACTAATTATTTGAAAAACGCCGGGCTTGGTCCGGACTCGGTTCTCGTTCAAAAGTATCTGAACATCACGCAGCCCGAATTCGACGCCCGCACCACAGCTGGTGCGCCGGTGGCACTTCAAGTTCTTCGAAGCATCTATGTCACGATTGATTCGGAGAGCACGCTGAAAACAATCGCCACTCGTTTACACCTCCCGCAAAGTGTCTGGGTGCCGGCAATTATTCACTTGTTGGAACTGGACCTTATAGGTTTCACAAATCCGGAACAGAACAAATCGGCTCCACCTGAGAATTTGATACCGAAAAGCATCGATCCCACACTCATTCACTCGGTGATGATGGGATTGCGACGCCCGGAAACAGGGATGTTTACCTATCCAGCGTTTCTCTACTTTCTGGAACAAGAATATTTCCGCGGTTACCGTGCCGGTAGCCCGCTATGCGTAATGGTCATGGAAATGCGCGTCGTCAAAGGTCCGCCGAACTTCGAGCGTGAGCCACTGGATGTGGTGGCAGTCGCGGAAGTCTTCAGACGAATCAGTGCGTTAAAGCGACACATCGATCTGGTTGCTCACTACGAATCGTACGATTATGCAATGATTCTTCCGAATACGAAAAGTTCAGGCGCAAATGTATTTGCTCAACGCATCGTGAACTCTCTGCTCAGCACTCCATTGCCAGGCGTGCAACACGGCAAACTATCATTGTCCTTCGGCGTCGCCTGCATTCCTGAGGACTGCACGGATCTGTCCTACGTTCTGGCAGCCGCAGAGGCCGCCAAAGCTCAAGCGATTCTACTTGCAGCGCCAGTCATCCTGTTCCGAGATATCCGCCCGGGCGCCGAGTAAAATCTCTACCTAATGGGCGAGAACGTTGACACGAAATCGAGAGTTACTTCAGTGCATCAAATATTCTATTGAATGTGCTGATTAGCATGAATGCGGCAAACATGAGGAAGCAGCAACCAAGCACTGCAAAAACTATCATCGCCTTGCCGGCGTTTCGCAGATACTTCTTGAGAAAACTTTCCTTGCTGTCTACAGGAGCGGAAGGTCTCCCTGCCGATTGAGCTTTAGGCTCAGGCAAGTGAAGATCAGGCGTCTCACCTACGTGTATTTCGACAGGCACCGCATCCGGTGGCGCTGCCGGCGGCAACTCACGTTCTTCACCTGGATCATTCTGTTGAGTCATGACATAACCTCGGGCGAGTCGCAAGATTTGAAACGGTTTCTAAAAATCTGATCGTGATTTCGGTTGTACTTAAACACGATAATCTAAACGGTAACTGTCTCTGATTGTACAGGACTTACGCCGGTGGCGATACGAGAAGCGAAAACTTGGGCGAGGGCTTTCATTGCCTGGTCGGATGGATCGTGAGTGGCGACCACGTTAGGCCAATCAGGCAAACCGTGAACATCAAATGGCGTATCCACGCATACGGCAACCTTTTCCTGACAAACATCAGCAACCATCTGCCCCAATCTCAGTTGGTCCTCGAAATGCAATGCACGGAACGTGAGATAAACCACGTTCTTACCCGTCAATTCCTCAGCTATAAGGCTAGCTTCTTCGAAGGTCGGTTCAAGCGGATAGCGACGCAGTTCCAACAGTTCCGGTTTCTCTGCTTGACCTAAAGCAGCACTTAGATACTCGTGCAGGTTCATTGAATAGCGCGGATGGTCGGGAATCAACAAGGTCCATTTTTGCCCCTGCAGTTCCGGAATGCCACCACGCACGATTGCAATACCTTTCAATGATGCGTTAAAACTGAGATCAGCGCCTTCACAAACGAGCTTCTCTAAGCGAGCATATTTTCGCGGATTGTGCACAGGCGAGCAAGTCGTTGGCTTCTTATTGAAATGAGCTTTGATGCGCTCTCTGGATTCCTCAAGGCGCTCCGTTGAAATTCTACCGGATTGCGCGGCGGCAAGAAGGGCGCTGTAAGATTCTTGCAGCTCGTCTTCAGAACCGCACACGAGGACTAAATCGGCACCGGCTTCGACAGCCATCACGCAAGCTTCACCCAAACCATACTTCGAAGTGATGCCTTTCATAACCATGTCGTCGGTCATGACTATGCCCTTGAATCCCAGATATTCGCGCAGGATTGAATGAGTAATACGTTTTGAAAGGCTTGCCGGGACTTGCTCTTCATCAATCTCAGTGCACCAGATGTGCCCAGTGAGAACAATCGGCAAGCTTTCGAGAATAGTTTTAAACGGCGCAAGATCAGTGTTCCACAGTTTCTCAACCGGCAATTTGTTTATCGCCAGCGCAACATGCGAATCCTCTGTCGTGGCGCCATGTCCAGGGAAATGCTTACCGACGGGAACCAAGCCCTCAGCAGAAATCGCCTCGGCAACCAGACGGCCGTACTTTGCCACCTTATCTGGTGCATTTCCAAATGCCCTGGTGCAAACGATTGGGTTTACGAAATTGGAGATCACATCGAGAACCGGCGCCAAAAGGCAGTTTATGCCCAAAAGTTTCAGCTGACGGGAACTCAAACTCGAAATTTTTTCTATGATGTCCTCATCTCCGGTTGCAGCTAAGGCCATCGGAGATGGCAGCGGACTGATTACGCGATCGAAGCGCTGCACAGCGCCTCCTTCCTGATCGGTGCAGACCACCGGCGGATGCAGGGACGCTTCGACCACGTCGTGAACAAGCGTCGCCAGCTCTTGCAGCTGTTCAGCATTCTCGCGAAAAAAGCAGATACCACCCACGGTGCCTGCCTGCAAACGTTTTCGATACTCCGGTGTAAGAGTCGTCGCCGGCACACGACCAATCAATAGCCGACCGACGTTCTTTTCCAGGTCTTGCTTGCCTGCCATGGGATACGAGGCTCCTAGTTTCTCGTGGAAAGCAGTCGATAAACTTCGACCGCTTTGGTTTTTCCTTTTATATTGTAAGAGCCCATGTACTCAAAATTACATCTGTCGTTAGACAAAGTGAATGTATTTCCATCCACGATAATGTCGCCAGGTCTGTCGTCGCCAATCAGTTTTTCCAGACGGAAAACCAGATTAGCGGTGTCGCCAAGCACGGCGGGATTACCGGATGAATGCCCGAGCGCGCCGGCAGCAACCGGACCTGTGGCAAGAGCGATATCCAGATTGAGCGGATAGTCTTCGAAAGGCCACATTCGCTTGTCATTTCCAAGCTTGGCAATGACCTCTCTTAGTTTCAATGCAGTATGGCAAGCTTGATAGGCGGGTATACGCGCACCTTCGCTCGAGCTGTCACCAGCCCAGTAAGCCATAATCGCGTCACCTGCAATTTTTTCGAGCTGACCGTAATTTTTATTGATCTCGTCATTGAGCGATTCGAAAATGCGCTGAGCCGCGCCCATGACGATTTCAGGCGACGCCGCATAGGTTTCCATCAACGTCGTGAATTTCTTGATGTCACCAACCAGAATGGTGGCGTTCATAAACTTGATGCTGTACTGCGTGCGGTCCTGTGAGTCTTCTTCGCCTTCGTCAGCATCGAGCTCGAATTCCATCTGAGGCGGAAACACGCGCAATTGATACTGCGCGATGCGCACCTCATCACCATGACGCAGCGGGTACTCCTCACCGGAGACGCAAACCTTGCCGTTTATCGTGGTTCCGTTGGTGCTGTTTCTGTCCATGATAGTCCAGCCATCTGCACTACAGCGGATTTCAGCATGCTGACCGGAGACTTCAGGATACGGCAAAATGAGCTTCTTCACACCACCAGGAGCAGGTCTGCGCCCAATGTGGAGAACCTCACCATCAGTCAATTCCACCGAATATTCATCCGGCGTGTCAGGATTTACCTTGATATTGCCGGAAGCCATTTACTGCATTTTGCCAAGAAGAAACGTCCTAATTGCCCAGGTAGCTATTATATCGGCAGAAAATGGCGCTTCCAAACCTGTGATACAACAACTTAACAGGGCTTAAAACCACAAGTTGACAAGCTTTTGACATCCCTGGAGGTTGGATAAACCGCTAAAGCCGGTTTCGGCACACTTACTTTCCAGCCAGCTTTCATCGCTCGTCCACGTTTATTCGTCAGGGTCCGACAGATCCTGTGCCGGCATCGGCGGCAGTTTGGTATGCGCGCGGAATTGCTCATCCGACCTTTCGTCAAGACTGAGCGCATCCAGACGGAATGTTTCTTCCTGTGAGCTGTACCAGACTTGAATCGGAATATGTGCGATGCCGATCTCGTCTTCATGGCGAAGTACGTACTCATCACCGGGAATGAGGAGGCGTCCGTTCAGGCTAGTCCCGTTGGTACTGCCCCTGTCCGTAATTCGCCAGTAAAAGCCATCATGCCAAACTTCGGCATGGGTACCGGATACGTTTGGATCGTTAATCAAGAATTTCTGCGCATCAGGCTCGGGTCGCCGCCCAATCTTGAGCCTGGAGCCCGGCTCCAGTTCTATTACTTGCTCTTCCGGTGTGCCCGGATTCACTCTCAGTTGGAAGTCACTCATTTAGCGTATTCCGCGTGTAGACAGGCTTCTAATGAATCAGCGAGCCCTTACGCAGGACTCGCTGATATCAGCAACATGCTTTTTAAACGCTGGTCGCCTTGGACAGAGCCTTTTTCAGCTCCTCTACGCGATCCAACTTCTCCCAGGGAAGATCGAGATCCGGTCTGCCGAAGTGACCATAGGCAGCCACATTCTGGAAGAACCTTCCGCCGGCGATCTTAGGTTGCTCGTTGAGCTTGAAGTGCGAAATGATTGCTGTAGGGCGCAGATCGAACTTCTCATTAACCAGAGCGGTAATCTCATCATCAGCGATTTTGCCGGTGCCGAAGGTCGTAACCAGCACTGAGAGCGGACGAGCAACGCCGATCGCATATGCAATCTGGACTTCGCATTTTTTGGCAAGACCGGCGGCAACGATGTTTTTAGCAACCCAACGAGCTGCATATGCTGCGGAGCGGTCAACTTTTGTCGGATCCTTACCGGAGAAGGCGCCACCGCCGTGACGGGAGTATCCGCCATAAGTATCGACGATAATTTTTCTGCCTGTCAAACCGGCGTCACCGTGCGGTCCTCCAACAACAAAGCGGCCGGACGGATTGATCAAATACTTGGTTTTGTCATCAAGATTGATTCCAAGCTCTTTGAAGACCGGCTGAATTACATATGCTTTGAGGTCGGTTTCGATGCGAGCGCGAATTTCTTCATTCTCACTCAACTTGTCGATCACCGGATCATGCTGCGTGGATATCAAAATCGAATCTACGCGAACGGGCTTCCCATCTTCGTATTCGATGGTGACTTGAGTTTTACCGTCGGGGCGCAGGTATTTCAACGTGCCATTCTTTCTGACTTCGGTTAGTCGAAGAGCTAATCTATGAGCCGCCGAGATCGGCATGGGCATTAACTCTTTGGTTTCGTCGCAGGCGTAACCGAACATCATGCCCTGGTCGCCGGCGCCGAGATTTTCTTTGTCATCTCTGGCGGCATCGACGGCTGGTGCGATGTCCGGTGACTGTTTCTTCAAACCGGTGAGAACGGCTGTGGAGTTTGAATCGAATCCACCGCCCTTCTCGCCTTCGTAGCCAATCTCTTTGATGACGTCACGAACGAGGTCCTGGAAATCGATCTGGGCAACAGTGGTAATTTCGCCAATGACCAGAACCAATCCGGTGGACGCTGCGCACTCGCATGCTACGCGCGCCTGCGGGTCCTGGCTCAAAATTTTATCGAGAACCGCATCGGAAATTTGGTCGCAGACCTTATCAGGATGTCCCTCTGTGACCGATTCCGACGTGAATAAATAGCGCGTAGACAATGTATGCACCTCGTATATAAACAACCTAGACTCGTTCGCTATATTTGCTTTACGGACGCAGTGCAGCGGCTCGAATTGCTTGCGAACAGCCAGCCTTTGCCGCGGCATCAAGATCAAGCCGCGCATTGAATGACGGACGTTCCTCAGACTGGAAGGAACATTCAGCCAAGTATGCTACCATTTTTTCGCCCTTCTGAATTAAAGAGATACAAGGTTTGGAGCGCGTTTGAGACTTATCGAAGCAAAACGTAACCCCAGTTTCCTTATACGTCGGCGACTGCTATTTAGATGGTACCAATCAGGTGCTAACATTTAGGAAGATGTACTTACAGGACAAATCATGGCAACCGCATATTCACAGCAGAGTGACCGGGATTTAGTGTTAGCGTGCCAGCGTCGAGAGCCACAGGCATTCGAAGAACTCGTCAAACGCCATCAAAAGACAGTATATGCATTGCTATACCAATTGGCACCAGACTGGTCGGACACTTCTGATCTGGCTCAAGAAGTCTTCATTAGAGTTTGGCGCTCGATAAACAATTTGCGAAATCCGTCGTCATTTCGCTCGTGGCTAACGCAGATCGTCACGAACCTCTTTTATGATGAATTGAGGAAACGTCCGCGCAAACTGCCTACAGTGAGTATGGACGTGGCTCTTGGAGATGATGAATCAGATGAGGGCGCAACCAGAGATATCCCAGATGAGACAGATCTTCCTCATGACAAGCTGCTCAACAAGGAACTCTCAGAAATAATTCGCGAAGCAATGTTGAAACTGCCGGAACAGTTTCGAACAGCCATCGTCTTGAGGGAAGTGGAAGGGTTAAGCTACGAAGAAATTGCAGACATAACTCAAACTGAAATGGGAACCGTTAAGTCACGAATAGCCCGTGCACGGTTGAAACTGCAAGAGATGTTGAAGCCCTATCTGGAATCCACCGAGTCCGCAAGCGAGGTCTCCAGTTAAATGGTGAGAGCGTGTACCGATTATCAAGAGGATTTATCTGCCCTGCTCGATGATGAGCTTGGCGCAGATGAGCATCAAGACGTGACGGGTCATTTGACCGAGTGCACGGATTGCGCTGCCCGTTTTGAGACTATCAAGTCTCTGAGCGGCTTACTTAATAAGGAAAGCAGCAAAATCGATGCGATGCCCGACCTCTGGGATAGTTTAAAAGATGAATTACCCAGCGTATGTCTGGTTATTGAAGAGGATTTGTCCGCATATTTGGACGGTGAGTTGCCCTCAGCCGCTCAAGAAGGTGTCAAACGTCATTTAGATGAATGCGCCGAGTGTCTGAATAAATTCAAGCTGCTCAATTCGACCAATCAAATGCTTTCGAAGGGCCTGGCTCTTCCGGAAGGATTGGAAATTGATATCTGGTCAGGCGTGAAAGACAGACTTGACTCCGATTGCGAATCAGTTCGCGACGATTTGTCCGCATACGCGGATCAAGAAGTCGATAGCGGTCGCCATCGGTTCATAACGTCACATCTTATAGATTGCCTGCCATGCAGAGATTCATACGAATCGGTGACCAAAGTCGGCGATTTAATCAAGGAGCACTACAAACCGAAGATTCCGGAGAACCTGAACCTCTGGCCCGGAATTAAGATGAAAATGCAGGTCGTGCCGTTTACGCCGCGCGAACAACAGCAGCAGCCAAAGACGAAGAAGAAAATTCGTCCGAGATTCGCTGTGATGGTTGGAGCTGCAGCAGCCGTCATCGGTATACTGGGTTCACTTGCAGTTTGGCTTTCCGCACCGGATGACATACAATTTCCATCAATCTCTCCGGAGCAGTACTTGATAGAATCATCGTTCCAAGAGCCGACTGATTCGGCGGAGGCAGTCGTTTATGAATGACAGACGGGTAGGTAGAATCGCGATAATTGCATTCGTGCTCAGCGCGTATCCGATGTCGGCTGGCGCTCAGCAAGAATGTGCTACTGGCACGTGCAATATCGACTATTCGAAGCTCAACCTGACTCAAGAGCAAGCTGTGAAAATTCAGCAATGCGACCATGAGTGGTTCCAGGAGCTTCAACAAACGCAGCCTGAAATTCAGACGTTGCAACAAAAGTTCCGCAGACTTTTGTCGAGCTCAAAGCCTGATGCCACCGAGATTTTGCTCGTGCAGCAACAGATCGAAGCGAAGAAGAGTAAGCTGAAACTGAAAGCAACTCAGACCCTTTTGAAAAAGAAACAGCTGCTCGACGATTCACAAAAGAAAGCGTTCGACAATCAGTTTCAGGGCGAGGTTCTGAAAATGAGACAACAGGGCAATGGAGTTGAAAGCAACGTTGCACCGGTTCGTTGGAAGAAGATCTGGAACAACATGCAGAACGTTTTCAATCAAGAAGCTCATTAATCTCTGCAGAGTTTCTCAAACCAAAAAAATTTGAACTGGTGCGGTGAACCTTGAGTTAATCACTGCGCCAGTTTCTTTTTTCGCCACATACAGCCTTTCGCAATTTTGAAATGAAAAAAAATGTCCATGAAAACTATGTACCTTCCACTAGAAATGTAGGAAACTTCTGGGGAAGAATATGAAGAAGCTTACTTGCTCGTAAGCTTCGGCTTGAAATGCTTTGTCAGGCGCACAACTCCGGGGGACATTGATGGGATCGCGAGCAACAGAGATCAAAAAGGTTTTACTTGTCGATGACGACGCAAATATCCGATTCATAACGGAGATGAGTCTGCAGGGCCTGACCGACTGGGAGATAACGCTTGCGGGGACGGCCCAGGAAGCCCTTTCCGCAGTCACGCAAGTGAAGCCGGATCTAGCTCTTTTAGACGTAATGATGCCTGGAATGGATGGCGTCACGCTCCTGGGGAAAATGCGAGAGCAAGTGGACGAAGCTGACATGCCGCTGGTAATTTTCATGACCGCAAAGGTGCAGACTCAGGAAATAGAAGCGTACAAAAATCTTGGCGCTGTCGGAGTGATTACAAAACCATTCGATCCAATGAAGCTTGCCGAGCAGATTGAAGGCATCTTGAACACCGCATGAAAGTCTCGATTCTCACTAAAGTGACAATCGGGGTCATCGTCGTTATCGGGACGCTCTGCGTTTCGATGGCAATCAGTCTTGATGCTCGCAGCAAGCAAACCGAAAGTCGCAAGCTGGTGATGCACACGTATCAAGTCCTGAACCTATTAGAGCGCGTGCACTCAATGATGAAGGACGCAGAAACCGGTCACAGAGGCTTTCTGTTAACTGGTCAAAATGATTATCTCGAACCTCACAAGCGCGCCTCTTCGAAAATCGACAATTTGATTGAAGAGCTTAAGATGCAGGTGAGCGACAACCCTGCTCAACAACATCGACTTGGGATTCTGACGGTAAAAACCGATGAAGTGCTCGACTCTCAGCAAGCGTCGATAGAAGTGAGACGAAAACGAGGGCTGCAGGCGGCAGCAGGTGCAAATAACTTCGAGCTCGACAAAGAGCGAATGGAAGCGATACACAACACGATCGAAGAAATGATCGAAACGGAAGAGGCACTCCTCAACGAGCGCAGCGACAAGTTGAATGCAGCAACAGCAACGGCTTATGCTTATTCCACCTTATTTAGCGTAGCTTCAATTATCTGCGTGGGCGTAGCCGGCTTAGCCCTGCTTGGATTCCTGAAGGCACAGCAAAAGTCTGAACGAGAACTGCAGGTTCAATATTCGGTTGCCAGAATACTAAATGAATCGAACGACCTCAAAGATGCTGCTCGAAGAATCGAGCAGTTGATCGGAGAAGCTGGAGCCTGGTGCATCGGAGCAACCTGGATGGTGCAGACGAATGAACAAAGAGAAAACGTTCTTGTCTGTCTAGACCTCTGGAGACTGGCGACATTCGCTGATAGTGAGTTCACGAGAGACTCACACAAGCGCGTTTTCAAAATGGGCGAGGGGTTGCCCGGAAGAGTGTGGCAATCCGGGAAAGCAACGTCCATACACGACGTGACGCAGGACGCCAACTTCCCGCGCTCGAAAGTGGCCGAACAAATCGGATTGAAAACAGCCTTCGCTTTTCCAATCACATTCGGAGGTGACGTTCTCGCCGTGACGGAATTCTTCGCAACCGAGGAGCGTCCGGTCGATCAAGCACTTCTAGACATGATGACAGCGATCGGAAATCAGCTCGGTCAGTTTATCGTAAGAAAAACAGTTGAAGTGGAAACCGAAAGGCAACGCCAGTTTTTACAGCTAATTCTTGACACCGTATCTGATGGCATCATGGTGGCAGATATGGAAGGCAAGTTCATTCTTACAAACGTCGCGGCCAAAGAGCTGACGGGACAAACCAAACGATTTACCAGAGACGATTGGACTGATGAGACAGGAGTATATTTAAACGAAGCCGGCGATAAATATCCCCTGGAACAGCTTCCGCTTCTTCGAGCAATCAGAGGTGAAGAAGTCGATGATGCAGAGATGTTGATTCGCAATGACAGCATTCCGACAGGGAAATGGCTATCTGTAAGCGCTCGACCATTGCGCGAAATCGAAGACGAAGTCACAGGCGCAGTGATTTTCTTCAGAAACGTGAGCGAGAAGAAAGAAGCAGAAAAGAGAGTCAGTGAGTTTTACTCAACGGTTTCACACGAATTGAGAACGCCACTGACTTCCATCCGCGGTTCGCTGGGACTGATCGAGGGAGGCTTGGCCGGTCCGATACCGGAAAAGACGCTGAAACTGATCAAAATCGCCAGGGCTGAGTCTGACCGGCTGATCAGGTTAATCAACGACATATTAGATTTGCGAAAAATCGAAGCTGGAATGCTCGAACTCAAGAAACGAACTTGTGATACGCAAAAGCTGGTTAAGCGTGCGATCGAAGGAATTCAGGGCATGGCGAACGAGCGAGGTGTGACGGTCGACGAGGAAATGAACACCGGCGGTCCGACTGAGTGCGATGAAGACAGAATAATTCAAGTCCTGACAAATTTGATGTCCAACGCCATCAAGTTTTCAGAGAAAGGCGATAAAGTGTTAGTAGCTCTCAATCCCGGAGAGCGTAACACATTCAAATTTTCGATTACGGACACTGGCCCAGGTATTGCTACGGAGCAGATGCATAAACTGTTCGGTAAATTCCAGCAGTTGGACCAATCGGATAGCAGAAAGAAAGATGGAACCGGACTGGGTCTTGCTATCACCAAGGCAATTATCGATGAACATGGTGGCACCATTGGTGTCAACAGCGAGTGGGGCAAGGGGTCGACCTTCTGGTTTGAGTTACCTGCGACCTTTTCACCAGTTCGGAATGTCGCCGTCAGCAACCTGCCACCAGCACACGTTCATCCGGCCTTGATAGTGGAAGATGATAAGAACTTATCGGAAGTTTTACGTACGCACCTTGAGGCAGACGGATTCGAGGTAATCCATGCTTCTTCACTCGAAGAAGCCGGCGATTTTCTGGACGCCTATACACCACTGGTGATACTGCTTGATTTGGGTTTACCTGACGGCAACGGCTTGGACTTGATGGAACGGCTACAATCGGACGAGAAACGGAAAAACATTCCCGTCGTGGTAATCAGCGGGACGGAAAAGGATGGAAAAACAACCTGTGTTCACCCCGCGCTGATAGACTGGATGGCCAAACCGTTCGATGAGAAACGGCTTCACGCCGCCCTCGACAATGCTCGTAGGCGCATTGGAATAGCCCAAGTTCTCGTGGTGGAAGACGATCCTTCGACACGAGAAATTTTAAAACAGCAAGTAGAATCGCTTGGAGTCAAATGCATCGAAGCCTCCAGTGGCGAAGATGCGCTGAAGAGTTTTGACGAATCCAATCCGGACCTTGTAATTTTGGATCTGATGATACCGCCTCCGGACGGATTTGAAGTCGTAGAGAAGCTAAGAAGCCGCCTGGACAGTTCTGTTCCGCTGGTAGTCTACTCGGCGTTAGACCTGACTGAGGCGGAAAAGGCAAAGCTAAAGTTAGGCATCACAGCCCATCTCACAAAGTCGACAGCAAGTCCGGATCAATTATCGAACGTGATTCGAGAGTTTTTGAATGGTTTACTGCTACGCAAAGAGGGTGATGAGTCACTGAAGTCATAGCTGTGATTATGTGTTCTGGCATTGGCAGAATATGGGAGCCAATTTCGCACGGTCATGTCAATCACTCCTGCGCAGCAATGAACCATGACTATTCCCAGCCAGTTTCGGCGCTGCGTTCAAACCAGCACCTGGTTTGAGCTTGACGAACAGTTGCAAACGGTCTAATCAAGACCAGAATTGTAATATCATGTTGGGCTGGCGACGTGATTCGCCATTCGGGCGGCAAAAGCCGCGTAAATGCTTGAGGAGCACGCTTTCCTCTTGCTTGTCACTCGAGCCAGTTCCTCAAGGAGAATTGACAATGGCTAAACTGCAAGGAATTAAAGTCGCGCTTGTTATCGCACCAGAAGCGTTTCGCGACGAAGAATTGTTTGTTCCACAAGAGCAATTGAAGGAAGCCGGAGCTCAGGTCATAGTCGCTTCAACTAGAACAGGTGAAGCCAAGGGCATGCTGGGCGGAACAGCGCAGGCTGAAACAACCATTAAGGACTTGAAGAGCAGCGAACTCGATGCAGTCGTTGTCGTTGGTGGCATGGGCTCACCGGAGCATCTATGGTCGAACGCTGAATTGCACAACCTCGTGAAAGAATTGCACAAAGCCGACAAGCTGGTTGCTGCCATCTGTTTATCCGGAGCGGCGCTTGCAAATGCCGGCGTTTTGAACGGAAAGAAGGCAACCGTATGGGAGTGCCCCGAGTCGCTTGAAGCGCTCGAAAAGGGCAAAGCTGAGTACGTCAAACAACCGGTGGTGCAAGACGGCAAATTCATTACTGCAAACGGACCGGAAGCCGCTCCAGAATTTGCTCGGTTGATCGTTGGTGAACTGAGCAAAGTAAAAGTCTAGCTCAAGAGAGATGGCCGGCGCACGATCTGACACTCAGTGCGTCCGGCCGTTTCTCTTCCAGAATCGAATCCACAGGAAACTATAAGAGACCGGAATCATGATTAAAGAACGCCTCAGAGATCTCATTACTAAAGCCTTCACTCAAGCCTGCGCAGACGGAAAAATGGGACCGCTCACGGAATGCCCGGAGCCGATTATTGTCGAGCAACCGAAACTCCCCGAGCATGGAGATCTAGCCTGCGGCGTTGCGCTAAAACTGGCTCGCCATGCGAAACTTGCGCCCATTCAAATCGCCAATAATCTGGCAGAATATATCAGGAATTCGCCTGAGGCGAAGAACGGCTGCATAGACAGCCTCGAGGTTGCCAATCCGGGATTTATAAATTTCAGACTCGGCAAAGTATGGCTTACAGACGCCATTCAGGAGATCATCCTGAAGAAGGAAAACTTCGGTCGAGAGGATGTAGGTCAAGGCAAAAAGGTTTTGATCGAGTATGTTTCTGCCAATCCGACCGGCAATTTGCACATAGGTCATGGGCGGGGAGCGGTTCTTGGAAGTTGCCTTGCAAATCTGTTTGCTTTTGCGGGCTATGATGTGGAAGAAGAATTTTACGTCAACGATGCCGGCGCGCAGATTGCGGCACTGGGAAGATGCGCTCTGGCAGCCTATCAACGCAAGCTCGGCAAAGAAGTCGAGTATCCAACCGACGGCTATCCGGAAGAGTCGCTTACGGAATACATCGACAAAGTTATCGAGCAGGACAAAGACAAATACTTGTCGATGGATGAAACCGAAGCAATCCCGGCGATTGGAAACGCGACAAAGAAGGTCATACAAGACGATCAAGAGAAGTTGCTTGAACGCCTCCACATCACCTTTGACCGGTGGTTTTCGGAAGAATCATTGCACCAGGCCAATAAAGTCGATGAAGCGATGCAAGTTTTAGCCGACAACAAATTCACCTACGAGAAAGATGGTGCTCTCTGGTTGAAGTCGGAAGGCGAGGAGCGCGATCGAGTTCTGCGAAAGAGCAGTGGTGACTATACATACCTGGCTAACGATGCGGCTTATCACCTGGATAAGTTTAAGCGCGGTTACGATCTGATGATCAACATCTGGGGGGCTGATCACCATGGTCAGGTTCCGGGATTGAAAGCAGTAATCGAAGCGCTCGGTTATGACAAAGAAAAGCTTCAAGTGGTTTTGACTCAGATTGTCAATCTCAATCGTGACGGAAAAGCGGTGCGTATGTCGAAGCGTCGCGGGACAGTCGTCATGCTTGACGAAGTCATGGATGAGGTCGGAGTGGATGCGGTGCGATACTTCCTCGCCGAGTCTAATCCGAATAACCCGATCAATTTCGATCTTGAACTTGCGAAGAAACAGAAAAGAGAGAACCCGGCATTCTACATACAGTACGCTCATGCCCGTTGCTGCTCGATTCTTCGCAAGGCGGTCGAGGAGCAAAATGATAGAGAGACCGGTGAAACGAAACCGGCAGTTCTGACCGAGGAGCAGCTAAAGTCTTTCGAGAAGGAATTCGAGAAAGACGCGAGTTTATTTCTGGCTGTTTTTGACGAAGCTCCGGAAAAGTTTGTCTATCAAAAGAATCTGGTGATGCGTCTTGAAGCCCTGCCTGATGAAGTGCGCGATGCGGCTGTAAACTGGCAGCCAGGCAAGTTGGCTCATTATGCGTATGACGTGGCAAATCATCTTCAGAAATTCTATGAAGAGTCGCAAGTGATCTTGCCGGACAATCTGCCCGTGATGAAAGCGAGACTGGGACTGATAATGGCGACCAGGCAGGTCTTAGCTAACGCGTTGCAAGTGATCGGAGTGTCGGCGCCGGAGCGAATGTAAGCCAGACAACGTTTGCACAAACGGTACGAAAGAAATATCAGATCCTCCGAATCGCTTAAGCGCAGCGGATCTGCACGATTTATCGGCAACGATCGGCATTTTTGGGCTGATAATGGGCTTTGACGAGATCGAGCTCCAAGACCCCGAAAGGAGCAGCCTTTTAGCTTCTCCGCCCCCGTAATTTTGTAAAAACAGCCAAAACGCTACCCGAATCTGTGAAGCAGTGCTAGGCTAGATTCAGAGGCACAGTTTAGGGACTAGCTAATTTCGTTCGCAACAGTTTCTTTGGACAACCATCCGACAGACTGAAAGGTTTTGTTCGGCTGGTGAAATCGTTTAACACGAATCCTGTCCGAAATTAGCTAAGCAAGGTACGCAAAATGCAAGACGAATTCCACCTTGAACTTACTCAGGAAGAAGGTTTTCTACTTCTGACTGGGGCGAGATTATTCGACAAACTCGTCGCTGGAGTGACCATTCACTCACAGGAAAAGGATGAGTTGATACGCGAAGTTATTAGCAAGTTGTCGGAAATCATAAGTCCTCAAATGGAGGCAATGTCGAATGAGCTTGCTGACGCGATCGTCGATTCGGTTCTCGGATGCGATGAATTAGATGATGGAGAGCTGGAGGAACTGGAACTAGCGTGTCTGGAGTCAGACCTCGAAGATATGCTCATCGATGAGTTCTTCAACAATCCACCTCCGCGCCAATTATCCATTGAAGGTTTAACCGAGCGACTGGATGACTCGGAACTCGAAGAAGATTACTCTCACTACCCACATTCGAACTCGAAGAACTCGCGTTCTAAGAAGTCCGCCAACACTCCTCCCTTCTATTTAGAGGAAGAGGAAGAGGTGTACGTTGCGGATCGAGCGATGGTTCGAAAATTCGAACGTTTTCTTGCGGACCAAACCTTTGCATATCCTATGTATGCGATTGAAGAGAAACTTCCGATACTAGAAAAATCGCTGGTCAAGCACAATACGACTCAAATAAACTATTACTGCATCGAACGAGAAACCGTCGACCAGGTCACAATTGACCCACTGGTTCTCCTTCAGGAAGAGGGCATCTGGTTAGTGGTGGCGTACTGCCACGAGCGCGACGACATCCTGATTTTCAGAGCGGACAGAATGAAAGACGTGCAAGAAACTGCCACCCAATTCCAAACGCCAAAAGACATCAACGAATTGCGCTGCCAGTTACTCGCATCCTACAAATAACTCTCCCGTCAATGACTCTGCTGCAGATGAGACGGGGACAGCCAGCGAGCTAGGACAGTCGCGAGGCGAGCAGGCGTAATTGGTTTGGTAATGTAATCATCCATGCCGGCATCCAGACATCTTTCTCGGTCACCGTCAATAGCTTGGGCAGTGAGTGCAATAATTGGAATTCTCATGTTGTCGGATTCAGCTCCGCGAATCTGGCGAGTGGCCTCGAAGCCGTCCATTACAGGCATCTGGCAATCCATTAAAACAAGATCGTAGTTATTCTTTCGAACCGCCTCTACAGCCTCCTGCCCGTTGCAGACGGCTTCCGCGCGCAGTCCTAGATGTTGCATAACGAGCAATGTAACTTTTCGATTGAGCGGACTGTCGTCAGCGACGAGAACAACTCCCTGTCCTTGAGATATAGTGGAAAAATTTCGATTGGCTGAAGGTGACTGCCAATCACCATTTTTCCATGCACCATGCTCCCAATCCCCTTTGACACCGGTGGCGTCGGAAGTCGGATCGACTATCACCGCATCCGGTGAATGTTGGAGTGAGATGGTGAACCAGAAAAGCGAGCCACTACCCTCGGTGCTTCGCACGCCGATTTCGCCGCCCATCAGCTGCACGAGCTCCCGGCAGATGGAAAGTCCCAGACCGGTTCCGCCAAATCTACGAGTGATGGACCCATCAGCTTGCATGAAGGGCTCGAATAGTTTCTCTGCGGTCCCTTCAGCCAGACCAATTCCAGTGTCGGTGACTGTAAACTGCAACTCGCAGCGTCCGTGCTCCATGAGCTGAGAATTTATGTGCAGCTCGATTCGGCCGTCAGTCGTAAATTTGATGGAATTTCCGACCAGGTTGAGCAAAATTTGTTTGATCCTGGCGGCATCTCCTCTGAGGGGAACAGGCAAATGTCCGCTGATCGCAGTTGATAAAACGAGATGTTTTTCGTCTGCTTTTGCCCCCAAAACATTGCGAACAGAATCGACAACCGAGCGCAAATCGAACTCTTCGTCCGCCAGTTCGGCGCGTCCAGCCTCAATCTTAGAGAAATCCAGAATATCCTGAACAATCTCCAGGAGCGCCTTAGAAGACGACTTGATGATGTCAGCAAATTCGAGCTGATCGGAGCTGAGGTTTGTCTTCAGAAGCAATTCGGTGATCGCTACGACACTGTTTAACGGTGTTCTTATTTCATGACTCATGTTAGCAAGGAAGCTCGATTTCGCCTTTGACGCTTCCATCGCCTGATCTCGAGCCAGCATCAATTCATCAGAGAGTTCCTTCAGCTGCCGGTTTCTGTCCTCAAGCTCTCGGGTGCGCTCAAGTACGCGACCTTCAAGCATTGAATTGGCCGCTTGCAATTTCTCGTGCGCAATCTCCAATTGCTCATGCGCACGAGTTAGCTCTAGCTCTGCCTGTTTCCGCTCCGTTATGTCTTCGTAAGTTCCGAGCGTTCCAATCACATTCCCTTCGTAATCGTGTAGTGGCACCTTTGTTGTGTCGAGCCAGGCTTGTTTCCCATCGGCGTTTAGCTTCGGCTCGATTATGTGCTGGGTCGTGTTCGTCTCCATGACCTTACGATCCCACTCCACGAACCAATCGGATTCTTCTGGCTTCCAGGGACAATCGTAATCGGTTTTACCAAGCATCTCCGAAGGATGGCTAAAACCAGCATCCTCAGCTAATTTCATGTTACAGCCGAGAAATCGAGAGTCTCGGTCTTTCCACCAGATGCTGATCGGGAGAGTATCGATAATCAGTTGGAACATGTCCTGCAATCGCCTTGCACCAACCGGTGTCTCACCGTCAAGCGGACAGGCGAAGGGGCTGTTGTTTCGGCGTCTTTCGTCGGCAAGTTGGGCTCGAAGCGAGGTAAGTTCTGCGATGAGTTCGTCCTTTGACTTCTCGCTATCCGCCTTGTTCGCGCCGTTGCCATTCTTTTCGAGGTTCGTGGAAATGCCGCGGTCCTTCTTGCTGAGATCCGCTCTGATTCCAGTTTGAGATTTTGACCTGGTGGTTCCAGAATTCAGCTTCGCATTGGTCGAGCCTGATTGCTGTTTAGCCCTGGAATTTTCAGTCTGCAGAGTTGCCTCCGAGCGTACACCGGAGGATTCTTCAGCGCTGCGTTCCAGCGCTTTGAGAATATGCTCTTGTTGGTCCATTTTCTTTCCGTGTTTAGAATCTGAATAGGCTTCGATTCTTGAACCTTTGCAAACAGCGAGTGTACCCAGAATATGCCCAGAACATCAGACTTCGAAGCGGGTCCGAGGCGTGGCGCTTTACTGAGAGATGTGCCAAATGCAAGATGTGACGCTGTGCTGCGCGAGGTGTACCTCTTAACCTCCAGGTGTGGCGCTAGGGGCTCGATGCAATGCAGACAAGACCCGGGCTTGCTGCTAAAATCCCTGAGTGTTCAAGTAAAGGAAGTAGTTGGCAATGGTTCAGAAGGTAGGCATAGGCAGCGACCACGCGGGCTTCGAAGCAAAAGAAGCAATCAAGAAATTTCTGACTGATGAGAACATAGAATTCGTGGATTACGGCACATTCTCCAAGGACTCTTGCGATTATCCCGACTACGCTCGCAAAGTAGCAGAAGCTGTATCAACCGGAGAATGTGAGCGCGGCATCCTTTGCTGTGGCTCCGGCATCGGAGTTTCGATTGTCGCCAATAAAGTGCGGAAAGTGCGGGCAGCGCTTTGTCACGACGTAGAATCCGCAAAACTCTCAAGACAGCACAATGACTCTAACGTCATTTGCTTCTCAGCAAGAACGACCCCTCCCGACGAAATCGAGAGTATGCTCAAGGCATGGTTCACGACGGCGTTCGAAGGCGGCAGACACAAGACGCGCGTCGAAAAAATCGAAAAACCTCGCGCCGGCGAAGAAGCCAAAGCCGGTGCCCATGAGGGCGAGACGCAGAGCTGGTATTCAATTCACTAACCCGAAGGCGAAGCGCTGTCTCGGTATTTAATTCGCTGGCTGCGAAAACGATGCGCAGAGGCGGTGTTTAATTAGTTCCGAATGCGAAACGCGAGCAGATGTTCAAATCAGTAAAATCAGTAGGTCCGGCGATACCTGCCGGAAAGGACTGGCTTGCGAGAGTGGGTTCTATAAGTCTCCTCTCGGCGCCAAACCGCAAAAGATTCCTGCACCAGATTTCCGTCACTATCGAATGCAGGGCCCAGTAAAGTCGAAGGCGGCTGCTTCTTCAGCCACTCATATTCGAACCGGCTGAGACACTCGACGAAACCGGGCACTTTTAGAGCCTCTTCTATGCTCACACATCGTCGGTTGCTGCGGCCACGTTCCAATACCACGGCGATGCAAGCGGTTCTCCTGGTGGCGCCACTGGTATCAATGACTCTTTTCTCCACGTTGTACGAATTGCCGACCAGAATATAGTTTCGCCCGGGCCACGCTTGGTTGGTTTTGAAAGACTTCAAACTATCGCGCGTGTAGAGCAGTTCCTCGGGACTTTTACGGATGGAAACTTGCTCGTCAGTACTGAGCGCTTCCTTCATGTTGCCGATCAGTTTCTCAATCTCACGCGTTTTGGTCATGACAAAATCCCCTCCCGAACAGGAGTAAAAAAACAGCTTCATTTCTCTCCTATTTTTCTTCCACTGCACATGATTCGATAAACCCATCGCTAACTTGCGGAAGCAAGCTGTTACAAGCACAGAAATTGAGATTGTGGGATACAACGAAACGGCAGTCACAATGCGCTCACGTTGGCAGAGTAAGTTTTATTAGCTGTTCCAAATCCTTACCAAAGATATCATCAAGCCTGATGGCGAATAGAGAAGTTTCTGATACCACCAGTGGGAGCAGTGCTGAACGCACATCCAGCGGTGCTGCCGGTCTGACCGACCGCCCGGAACAGGGCGACAAATTGAGCGACCTCAACCAGGTTGAATCGTCGAAGGAACTTAGCCTGACAGGCGAACGCCCGGAAGAAAACCTCAACATCATTAAGAACCTGAACAATAAGTCAGCGACAACGATGCCCAGAGAATTCGCGGGCAGCGATTTCACCTTGATTGATGGAGCGGATGAGCGGCAAAATGCCAAAACAGGTGATACTCCGGCGCCTAACCAGGAAGAGCATGATGTCGCTCGCGGTGACAAGCGCACCGGCAAACCATTCGACCAGAGTGCGATTGCCGCCACCACTCGCGATACTACGCTCGACAAGTCAATCGAACGAACAAAAATTGGTGATACCGAATTTGCTGTCACAAGATCCGTAGACGGCAAACCGACAGAGTTCACAGACCGAAGCGGGACCTGGAGAGCACAGAACGATGGAGAAACCTTCGTCAACACAGGCGATAAGGACCAACCGCGCTTTATGCGTGGAACTCCGACTATCGACGCTGAAGGCAATTTCAGTTTTAAAAACTCAGACTTCGGAACTACTCAAACCCATTTTAGAAACGGACACTCTCGCACGGAAATCGAAAGCTCAGACGGTCGGAGAATCTCGTTAGAAAGAAACTCTAATGGTATAGCCACTCGCATCGAAGATCGAACCGGCACTTGGACCAGTAACGACGGGAAGAACTGGCGTAACGAGACCGGAGCAACAAAAAACGGTTCTCCGTCCATAGACGCCAACGGTGAATACACTTTCAGAGATCGAAGCGGCAAGACTGAAAAGACAGAATCGAAAGAGCTAAGTGAGGCTAAAAAACTTCAAGAAGAAATCAGTCGAAAGTATGGTGTCGAAATTTCTAAGCCGGGTGAGAAACTAGAGGAAGGCGCGACCGTTCAGCCATCGGCAAGAGAACTGCGAGCCCTCGATGACACTTTGGATCGGTCAAAACAAATGGATATGTTGAGCGGTAAAGACGGAGACAAAGACCGCAAGCCATTGAAAATTTCATTTTTCGGTCCGGATGCTAAAGGTACCCACGGCGAAGGTTTCGGGGTATACGCAGATGACGCTCTCGGCATCTTCCAGAACTCACGCATAAATCCCGAGGGCTGGCTCGGACTTAAAGGAGTGGGACTGCATGAGTTGGTGCATCACGAGCAAAGCAAAATGAGTTCCGACGACTGGCGCGGAAAAAATCCGGGTCCGGAAATCGAACAACTCAGAGAAGCATTTGGATGGAAATATCATCAAAAGTTTGGTCCCGTGATGTTGGACAAGGACGGTGGCATGTGGAGCCCCACGTCACGCGGCAACCACGATCATGAAGGTGGACCGTCAACTAGCTGGGTCTGGGTTGACGGTACGAAACTTCAGAAAGGCGATAAGCACACCATCAATGGTTCGGAAATGTCCGAACGAGCCAGGGTTAAGCAGGCAAGCGAATATAATTCCAGTCCCTACGAAAGTCACGCTGAGGCAGCATCGTTGCTTCGTCACGATCCGGGCGAGCTAGCTAAACGCGCGCCGGAAGTGTACAGAGCAGTTCGCGATTGGGATCAAACGAAAATCAACAAGGTCTTTGGTGAAGGTAAAATGATAAGAGGTATCAATGGCAAAATCGTTCAGGATAATGCCGAAAACCGCCAGGCCCGCCAGGAGATGGAGAGACGATTCGGCATCTAAATGCAATTTTCCAGGCCGCACTGTATAGTATGAATTCGCAAAGCGATCAAAAGTCTTAGACGCGTGGGTTGCGAATATACAGACAAACGCCGTGAGATATTTAGTAACTCCTTCAGCCTACAAAGGTTCGTTCTCGCCAACGCAGATAGCGAACGCCATTAGTGACGGTATCAAACGTTTTAACCCAGACAGTGAATTGGTTTTAGCGCCGATTGCAGATGGTGGCGATGGCACGATCGAAGCACTGAGGGTCGGCACAGGCGGGGTTGTTCAAACTATCAATGTTCAAGGTCCGACAGGACAAGAAGTCACGGCTCAGTGGCTCGAGGTTGAGCACTCACCTGACACTGATGAAGATTTTTCATTCGTTCATCCTGACGATCGGAAATCAAAACCGCTTGCAGTTGCAGAACTCGCCTCAGCTTGCGGACTGGCTTACATAGCGCCTGATGACCTGGCTCCACTGGACTCAACTACTGTCGGCGCCGGAGAAGTTTTGAAACATCTGATCGCAGCGGGACATCGCAACATCGTTCTCGCAGTAGGAGGTAGTGCCTCTACGGATGGTGGCACAGGCATTTTGCATGCACTGGGAGCTCGCTTCTTCGACACGGAAGGGAACGCCGTGCCTCCCGGTGGAAGAAGCTTACTCAACATAAAATCCGTAGACCTCTCCGCGCTCGAAGTTTGGAAACGTGGACTTCGCCTGCGGGTTGCAACCGATGTCATAAACCCGCTGCTCGGAGCGGATGGCGCAGCAGCAATCTTTGCGCCACAGAAGGGAGCATCACCTGCGGATGTGGATCTTCTGGAAAACGGCCTTCGCAACCTTGCCGACATCCTTGAATCGCACACGGGGAAATTGGCTCGCGATTTGACTGGGGCTGGTGCCGCCGGCGGTGTGCCGTTTGGACTGGCTGTAGCACTTGATGCCGAGATTATTCCCGGGTTTCGATGGATAGCAAGCCTGCTCGACCTCGACGCGAAAGTGCAAAACGCTGACGTGGTTATCAGTGCCGAGGGCAGCCTGGATAGTCAATCAGTCAGTGGCAAGGCAACTGGAGAACTTGCACAGATGTGCAAGGAGAGGAACAAGCCTCTCTGGGTGGTTCCAGCAATCATGCAACCTAATATCTACTGGCCGACTTTCGGCATCGCGAAAGTAAAGGCAAGCGCTCACGATGGAAATCTAGCGACAATCGAAGACGTCGCTGATGCAGCTTACCAACTTTGCTTAGAGCTATCGAATGAGGTTACTTAGTCGGCTTGCCGAACACAGCTTTGAGGTTAGAGAAAACACCACCAGCTACGACCGGGCTCTTGCCAGCCATCGAATTAGCCGTTGCCGCAGCATCATTTGCCGTCGCCACATTGTGAGTCATAGAACCAGCATCAATTGCCGTTTGAGGTGTCGCGGCGTAAGCGGCTCCAGGACCGGCTTCGATTGGCGTCGAGTTCGCTGGAACTACCGGCAGTCCCTTGGTTTGCGCAATCGGTTGTTCGAAAGCTGCCGAAGAATTTGCATTCATCTGTCCAAGAGTTTGAGAATCCGGATAGCTTGATATAGATTCCGGAGCGATTTGTTGAGGAGCAAAGTGCTCGGCTCCAGCAGCACTATATTCGGTGCCCTGCATACTCTTAATAGGTTCAGCATTCATAGCCCCGCTCATATCAGCCGAAACCGGTTGAGCCGCTTGAGCCGATGGAGCAGCCATAGCGCTCGGGTCAACGGACGGAGCCGCTGGAGCAATCGAGCTGGAAGCTACCGAACCAGCGGCCGAACCGCCGGTAGGAATTTGCAACTGCTGACCGGGATGAATCAAGCTCGGGTTAGCGCCGATCACATCTTTGTTCAGATTGTAGATATCACCCCAGTTTTTGCCTTCGCCGAGCATATCGTGCGAGATGTCCCAGAGGTTGTCACCTGGTTTAACCGTGTAGTTGGTCAATGAAGTCGTACCAGCGTTGGCGATTTCAGAACCGCCGCCCGGCAGTTGAAGTGTGGTACCTGGATAAATTAAGTCAGGATTTTGACCGATCAGGTTCTGGTTCAACTGATAGATCTCTTGCCACTTGGTTCCGCCGCCAAGCTGATCTTTAGCGATGTTCCAGAGACTGTCACCTTTTTGAACTACATACTGAGTCGCTGCCGTCGAATCGGTAGCGGCGATTTGCGTGCCATCAGCGATGGTGCCGTCTTGACCGACCGCATTCGGATCGACTTGCTCAGACTGTTGAGCAACCGCTTCGTTTTTAGGCGCTGAGTGCTTCGGAGCTTCAGCGACATGCTTGGCTTCAACATGTTTCGGAGCTGCATGTTTCGCGGCTTCATGAGAAACTTTCGGAGCTGCATCTCCAGCCGGTTTATTAGCACCAAGATTTGAAACCTTTTGCGAGGATGCGCTCGCCAGTTTTCCGCTTGCACCGTGGGCGGTGTTGGTAGCGGCCGACTTAGGTGCATCGAGCGAATCGAGGCTGAGCTGTTTAGCCTTCAGACCTGTAACATCACCACCGGACATTGATGCTTGACGGAATTGACTGGAATCGGCGCCGCTCAAAGTTGGTTTGAAAGATTGAGTGGGCTGATCCATCGCGATCAGATTATCGTTATTGCCGACATAACCGGACGGTCCGTAGGTTGCTCCCGATGCGTCGGTATTGGGCATCGAGTTCATTCCGCCGTAACCGACATCCTGACCCATTCCGCCATTCATGCTGTAGCCGACGTCGTGACCGGCATTCGGTGCAAAGGAAGTCTTCAAATTGTTAGCCAACTGAGGAGCGCCTTCGAAACGAGCATTATTAAGGAAGCTTCCAGGCTGGCTGTAGGCATGTCCTTGCGACATCGGGCTCAAGCCATGTGACATCGAGTTGTTGGCGACAGTGCTAGCACCGGTCGTTCCGAGCGGAGACTTGGTCGCCAGATTCATACTATTAAATGAACCGCCACCGGCAAGTCTATCGGAGAACAATCTGGTGTTGGTAGCAACGTGATTTGCGGAACCGACGTCTGTGAGGCTCGGACCAGATAGATGACCAGCTGGCACGTCAGCAGGGACGGCACCCGCTCCGGCACCGGTTTCATAAACCGCGGTCTGCGGCGTCAGCTCACCACCAACGTTGAGTGAATTGGTTTGCATAGCATCGACGCCTGACTTGGCGAGCGTACTATATTGATTGCCGAGCGATAGATTCAGTTTTGCCGAAAGCAGGTCGGACCCGAACATCGGCTGACCGAAGTTGGTCAAAGACGAAAGAATCGGAGCATTTGCCGGGAGCATGGACATCATGCTGATTGTGGGCATGTGAGCTGCCGTGGAAGAGAAGGCGGCTGCCGCATGCTGGGCCCACATTGCCGGGCTGAGCAAATCGAACCATGTGGTCGGATTAAAAAATGCTGCGAAGAAGTCGAAAATCGAACTTACGAAGCCCATAGCACCGGGCATCTTCAAAATCATCTGAATCAAGGGGGAGATTGGTTCTGCACCGGGAGCAGCTGTGAGAGCGGTCGCTTCGAGCCCACCGGTAGGCGGCATCATCGCCATTGCTTCGGTGCCTGCCATCGGCGCCGGAGGTGCAGCGATACCCTGGATATCCAGTCCCGAAAGAGCCTGACTGGCTACGCCGCCATCAGCCGGTTGGAAGAACTGGTTTGCTCTAGCGAAATCAGCACCCGAAACGTTTGAGAGACTGGCTTGCGAGAGTTCAGGGGACCCCGACAATGCGGAAGAGCCGGCATCTGGTACCGAGCTCATTGCGGAATCTGTTGGTCTGAATGTCATAAAACCGCGTTACCTGCAATTCCTTGAGAATCTGCACTAAATTTAGCCTTTGTGAGGGTTTCCGCCAATGGTGGAATTCCCACGGCGACCTTGTTTATATGGGACAAACACGCCCTTGAAAACCACCAGATTGGCAGTTCGGTTATTTTGTTTTTTAGAGTCGCAACTTTACCAACCTGTTACCATGAACGGCGTAGTTCACCGTAATCGAGAGAGGCAGCCAGTGACGGCGTTTATGACAGTTTCGAAACTAAACCGATTTTCCGTTTCACTAGCCCTGTCGATTGCCTTTTCTCTAACTGCTGTGAAAGCGGGCGCCGCGGCTCAAACAACGCCCGCCGCAACACCATCAGGCGCCCCGAACGAAGCGGCAGCGCCCGTCGTGAGCCTGACCTCTCAGGCCCTCAACCAGAAGGGGCAAAACTACAAAATGTCGCCGGACGACAGTACCTGGCGAGAGTTTCTCGAAACTCTTCGTATCTACCTGACTGATGTTCGCACACTTAAGGCGCCCTCGACAGCGGTTATCGGGCAAAACAAAGCACTCAAGGACATGCAAGCCCGAGTCCTGGACGCTGGTGGCGCGAGAGTCTGGACTTTCCCTGGCTCACAACACAATCACAGCCTGGTCATTCAGTCGGCGGGCTCGACTACACCAGAGGGCACAACAGGCGCGAGAGTTTCAATCGTACCGGTTCCGGAAACAGCCAACGTCACAGCCGCAAAAATCATCAGGTCTTTTACAACCACGACGAAACCGATGAAAGTTGGCAGACATAAAGTCGTGCAAAAGACGGTGAAAGTCGAAGGACCAAGCATGCTTTGCGTGGCGGGACTCGACCGAGTTTCCGGTCTGGTTTACCTGGGCGCTTTCAAACCGGTTGCCGGAGCATGGGTGGCAACCAGCGAGCCATTCTCCCAGATTCCATCACACTTTATGCAGTCTCTATCCGGTCAGGCGAGCTTCTCCGGCAACGACCTGGTGTTGTCGGTTTCATCGCAAAATTCCGCGCCGCCAAGCGAGAATGCCAACGGCAACACGCTCCCGCGGCCGAAGTCGACTTCCTATCAAATCGTCTTGAAGTTCAACGGTGGTCACTTCCAACTGGCGGGTAGCCCTGGCAAAGACGTTCCGCTCTCGGTGGTGTCTTACTTTGTGCAATGCGTGCGGACCAATCGCATGGATCTAGCCAAAGCATGGGTCGCCGACCCGCTTTTGATCAACAACATGAAGTATGCAGGCTTGATTGGTAAAAACGGAGACCCTTACAAACTCGTTGCCATGACACAGCCGCCAAATGCGTACGCGCGCTATCGACTGGTCACAGGAACCAAGTACGACTTGATTTTCGATGTCGGCAAGGTCAAAAAAGACATTCTGATCAAAGCTATTTTCATAGCGCCGCCGGACAACCTCGCCCGCAACCTTGCCGGTACGATGATCGGCGCACCAGTAACGCCTCCGGCAACGGTCGACGCAGGCGCCGCGCCCGCGACGCCCGCTGCCACAGCGCCGAAGGCGGAACACTAGAAGCGGTTTCAATCTCTTTAAACAGAAAAGATGCTTTGTTCTACATTTAGATAAGAACCAGATCCAAATATATGATCTGGAACACTACTCGAAATGGGAATATTATTGAACAGATCAACACGGAAAGGTTTCAAAAGTTGCGTCGTCCTCCACCAAATAACGACTTGCAGGGACGCAAGCTGGAAACGGACCGCGATTTGACCCTCGATGAGAGAGGTTACTTCGGCGCCGCCCAGACATTTTTGACGTATTCATATCGAGAAAACCTCTTCGCGCAGCTCGACAGGCTTGTTGAGGCGGGTAAGACAGTCGACGGTTTAATCATCGATCTGATGCAGACGGGCTTCTCGCTGCCGCTTGATGCACTGGCAAAATTTGCCCAGTACGCAAAACGCCTTTTGAAACCGTCCGGCGTTCTGCTCTTCGTCAAAGCGGACGGTGCCATTACACTGTCAAAGGACGACTCATCAGGTGGCTTGACACTCAACGTCTATGATAGCCCCTTCGGAATTTTCGCTCGCCATCCGCTTCTTGCAGACTACGTTTGCGCAACAGTCTCCGGTATCGATCGCCGACGACTTCGCGGCGGTGGCAGCACGCTTGCAACGCACATTCTCTACAATTCGGTTCCAGTCGTGCGCGAAGAAGGAAAAGCCATCAAAGGCGACTTCTCGCTTCCTGCGCCGCAGAACTGGGTCTTGCAATTGGTTGACGATTACTCTTCGGTGGAGTCGATTGTTCGCACACTGGAGGCGCGTAATCAATTGCCGGCGGATGAGACCCTGCGAATTCTTCAAGAGATGGAGTCGCAACGCTTTATCTATCCCATTTTTGCGCGGGTCCAGTTCTTATCGAATTGCTACCACAATCGCAAGAAGTTTCGCCTCGGTCGATACATGGTGGCAGCTGGAATATTGACGGAAAACGAATTGCAGGAGCTCTTGGAACTGCAGCAAGAAGAAGGCTGGGGTAAACAGCAGAAGACATATTTAGGCTTGCTGGCTGTGCGTCAGGGTTATCTGACGACGCGCGAACTCGAAGTTCTGCTCGACGATCAGTATCTCTACGGCGGCTACAACGTCGATCGAATGAAAGACTCCAATGGTAAGGAGCGCGCTGTCAATTCAGATTCCATGCGCGATTCGATGATTGGAAGTCTCGGAGCGATAGACACGGCCGGTCTATTGCAATCACTTTCAACTGCGAAGAAGACCGGTTTGCTTACAGTTGAGAACCGCGACAAATCTTGCACAATCGCATTCAATCTTGGAAAACCGACACACGCGAAGATGAATAAATTAGTCGGCATTGATGCGATGACTGAATTTCTTGTGGATTGGTCCGAAGGCATTTTTGTCTTCAAAGATAAAGCAGTGTCAACCGAGATTGACGATTCATGCACCTTTACACAATCACTGGACAAAATTCTTTTAGACTCGGCACTAGCACAAGATCAAGTAAATCAAATTCTCAGCGGTTTGCCTTCCGGAAAAAACACAATCCTGGAACGCGTATGGAATTTTGAAACCCTCTGGACAAAGGCTAACGAACGCCCTCTTCAATACATAGACGAAACCACTCCGTCCGAGCGCGACAAACAAAATATTCTGGACCTTGTGCAACTGATCGACGGACTCTCGACCATAGATGAAGTGATTCGATCACATGAATCCTGGCCGGGTCATATGATCATGAAGGCTATTCAACTGCTGATCGATAATAAACTTGTGTCGATTCAACAGGCGAGTTTGTTTAGACCTCTTACTGTTTTCCAAAAGATTACGGCTGAAATTCAGGATGTCATCGGCAGAGAAGACAACCGCAGTATTCTGGAAGCGAGCCTGCATTATGTGCACGGCGACTCACCGGCATCAAATCGTTTCAACATCGACCATGAAGGTCGCGTATCGGTAAACTTGAGCCAGGTTAAGCGCACCGGCGCGCCGGTATCCGCCGTGCTTCTTGAACTGCGACGCTGGATGGAAGCCTATCTTGCCTATTGTCGGCGTCAGAGCGATCCGGCCATCATCGATGAAATTGTCACGCGCATCATCGACACGCACCGCTCCTGAACAGCTTCAATAAACGCAAAGTTGCAATGCTCGGATCAGGCTTGAAGTGCGCTAAAATTAGCGCTCGTTCGATCAGTGCAATTTACGTCAGATAGGAAACTTCGTATGAATTTCGAGCTAGTTAAAACGTCGCTATCGCAGACCAAGGCAGACATCGTAGTCGTGGGATTGTTTAAGGGTGAGGACGCTGGAAAAGCGTTGAAAGGGATCGATGCCAAGTTCCCGCAGGCAATCCAAGAGGCTGTCACAAAGCATCTGGACAGCGAAGGATTTAAAGCGAAAGTTTCCGATCTGGTGTCGATTCCGACGTTCGGTCATATCTCCGCTCCGAGAATGATTGTAGTCGGTTTAGGTCCAAAAGAAGAATTCACGCCGAATGTAATTCGTAAAGCGTCTGCGACAGTCGCTCGAAAGCTTAAGTCTGCAGGCGGCTCTATGAAAGTCGTGATGTTTTTGAGAACTGAAGGCGCAGCAAAAACATCAGCGTCGAAAGCGCGCAAGTCACCTTCTCCAGCCACTACGGGCGGTGCCGAGCATCAAATCAGTTCCGCGGTTGAAGGCTGGTCGCTCGGCAAGTATGAGTTCGACAAATACAAGGCCGGAAAAGACAAAGAGAAAGAAACAGGCTCCGCAAAGAAATCTTCGACAAGCAAAACTGCAACGGCAAAATCCAGCAAGAAAGCGCATCTTTCACTGGCAATCGGCGGTGTGAGCCTGGAATCCAAAGCATTCTCGAAGGCAGCTCATCAAGGAGAGGCAATATCGGAAGCCACCAACTTCGCCAGAATGTTAATCAACGAACCTCCGATCTACATGACGCCCACACGCTTGTCGATTGAAGCGAAAGACATCGCGAAGCATTATGGAATGTCTTGCACAATTATTGATGCAGCTCAGGCGGAGAAGCTCGGCATGGGATGCTTCCTCGGCGTAGCGCGGGGAGCGGCGGAACCTCCGAAATTCATCGTCATGAAGTACACCGCTTCAAAGTCGAAGAAAACAGTCGCGATCGTCGGCAAAGGAATCACATTCGACTCGGGCGGACTCTCGTTGAAACCCGCACAAAGCATGGAGCGAATGAAGTACGACATGTCGGGAGCTGCATGCGTCTTGGGTGCAATGAAAGTTGTCGGAGAGTTGAAACCAAACGTCAATGTTCTGGCGGTTGTTGCAGCGACTGAAAACATGCCCGGAAGCAAAGCTCTCCACCCCGGAGATGTAATCACCGCAATGAACGGCAAAACGGTGGAGGTCAATAATACCGACGCGGAAGGCCGGCTTGTACTAGCCGATGCGCTCACATATGCGGTTGGTCAGAAGGCAGATGAGCTTATAGACGTTGCCACTCTCACCGGTGCCGTAGTCACAGCACTCGGTCGCGTGGCCGCGGGAATCATGGGTTCGGACCAAGATCTTGTCGATCGCGTAATGGAGTCAGGCGAGAAGTCCGGTGAGAAATTCTGGCAGCTTCCGCTGTTTGACGAATACAAGCAAGCGCTGCACAGTGATGTCGCCGATTTGATCAACGCAGGAGCTCGCGGTGAGGCAGGTAGTTCGTGCGCCGGGATGTTCCTCAAAGAGTTCGTTGACGGCAAACCCTGGGCACACCTCGATATCGCGGGTGTGGCGTGGTCTGACAAGAACGCCAATGATCTGAATAAAGGCGGAACAGGATTCGGCGTTCGCACGCTCTCGACATACCTTCTCTCACATTAAGTCATACATCTATAGGATTCGATTTGCGGATTCGATCGGTCTCTGACAGGCGCGCCTAGAACAGGCTCCGTCAATGAGAGCGCGACGGTTTTCGCCAATTCCGTCGCTCTCTGATTGACAGGCGCAAAAATGCGCGCCTGGCAAGCATTTGAAATTCTTCAAAATCTTTTTTGAAAAAATTGAACTTTTTGGGTCGAAATTACGTAATTAACAATAGAGGGCGATGCAGTTTCATCCGCCACCGAGAATCAATAATCTATCCAAGTTAAGGAGATACGCAATGAGATTTGCTGTAGCTTTGTTCGCCCTGGGTTTTGTTGCCCAATCTTTTGCACCTGCATTTGCTGAAGAGACCGCTCTTGCCGAAATAGCAGCTGCCGTTCCAATAATGGAAGGAGTCAGTGCCAATGTTATTTCCGGCGAAGGTGCCGAAAGGGCACGAATGCAATTTACCGATCAACAGAAAGAAAAATTCTATGAGCTGAAAAACAAATTGCTCTCGGAAGCGGGTCCGAAAAAGCTGGCCCTTGCTGAGCAAAAGCGACTCTTAAAAGATCTGCTCACTCAGGAGACAATCGATCGAAAAGCAGTGCAAGCAGCGCAAGACAAAATCAATTCGCTCCACACCGAGCTTGCAAATGTTTCTGTTGCCTACAAGATGGACTTTCAACAGGAACTCACGCCGGATCAGCGCAAGATCATGCGTTACAAGAGCCTGAGACCGGGAGGCAAAGGTCGTTCACACCATGGACGGAAAATGCATCACAAAGGTTTTCCGCGTGCGAGCGAACAAACCGGCGACAAAATCGGCAGCACCGAATCTGGTGGCGCTCAGCTGAACGTCGATGGCGACTTAATAAACGCCGACAACATTACCGCGTCGAACATCTAGTTATCGAAGGATTTTCACGGTGCTCTGAAGTAATAAGGCGGAAGTTGCAAGGCTTCCGCTTTTTTTATGCCATTCCTGGCTGAAGATATGCCAGATAACTCTGGGTGCGCTCATCGCTGGCCAATTTCTTCAATATTTTTCGAACGCTGGTGCGAACGGAATCAACGTTGACTGCCATTCGCATAGCAATCTCGTTCTCATCCTGACCATGCATGATAGATTTCAAAATCTGCAGCTCTCTCGAACTCAGAATGGATAGCGCGTCTTCATCTTCGACATCTTCAACAGCGGAGATTTCAACACTCTCTTCATTCTCACTTGCTTCTGCAGTTTCGTAAACCTTTACGACATGACGAGCAACAGTCGAATCGAGCCATCCACAACCCTCAAATACTTTCTGAATCACACTAACTAATTCAGGAGTCTGAATCGACTTGCAGCAATACGCATCGGCGCCCGCCGCAAGAGAGGCAAAGGTGCGCTGCTCGTCGTCGAAAGACGTCAGCATAACGACTCGCGTTTCGGGCAATTCACTTTTTATTATTCTAGTGGCATCGATACCGTTCAATTCGGGCAAGCCAATATCCATGATCACAACCAGTGGATTCAAGCTCCTCGCCTTCTCCACGGCATCAAGCCCGTTAGCCGCCTCCCCAAGAACCGCGAGGTTCTCGAATTTCTCAAGGGCCTTCTTCAAGCTGAACCGCATAATCTCCTGATCTTCGACGATGAGAACAGAAATACGATTTATGTTTGACGGACGGAGTTCTTCGGCCAAACTTTCCTCTGGTTTCAAACCCTTAGATAAACAAGTAAGTTATGCCCAAAACTCTTGCAGAATTAGTCCGACATCAAGATTTTTTGTCATTTTCGACCACACGAAGCCTGTATCCCACACCAGGTTCGGTGATCAAATATTTTGGCCGCGCTGGCTGTTCTTCTAACTTTTGTCGCAATTGACCCAGGTAAACACGCAGATAATGGCCCTGTTTCGCATGTCCCGGTCCCCAGATTTCGCGTAGCAAGACCTGTTGTGTAACCACCCGATCGGCATTTTTCACGAGCATGTTTAAAATCTGATGCTCGATCGGCGTGAGGTGAACTTCTTCGCCCTTCAAATGAACGGTTCGTTTTGCAAGGTCCACTTGCAGTTCCCCAGAAACAAAAACAGGTTCTTCCGTCGCAGTATTCTTTTCCCTATGTCTAAACGCAACTTTTATGCGAGCCAGCAGTTCGAGAATTCCAAAAGGTTTTGTGACGTAATCGTCGGCGCCAGCCTCGAGAGCCTCAATCTTATCTTTTTCCATGCTGCGCGCGGACAGCACTATTATTGGAACTCGCGTCCACTCCCGAGCTCTTTGAGTAAATGTGACACCATCGAGATCCGGCAGCCCGAGATCCAGAATCACCAGGTCAGGCTTTTTCTCAGCTAAAAGAGTCAAACCCTCTTCACCTTTTGGCGTTTCAAGCAAGTTGTATCCGTGGTTCACCAGCGAGATACGCAAGAAACGCCTGATTTCAGGCTCATCTTCAACGATCAAAATTGTTGGTCCGTCATTCATGCTCGACAAAAATCACCCTGCTACTTCCCTGCCTCCAACCTGCACAATATGCTTCTAGCTGCTCATCTCCGCTATTGCGCTTCAATTTCGACTTGAGGAGTCTCGCTTGAAAGCGGCAGCTGAAACTTGATCGATACTCCATCTTTCAATCCCGGCACAGCAAATATTTTTCCACCATGCAGCTCGATTATAGACTGGCAGATAGCGAGCCCGAGACCGGCTCCTTCGCTTTCGCTAATCGCTGAGCCACTTCGATAGAACTTCTCAAAAATCTTTTGCTCCTCCCCAGGCTCTATCGGATTGCCAAAATTAAAAACTTCTACCTCGGCGATTCCATCCAATTTCGCAACCTGAATTCTATAACTTTCAGTGGATGCATATTTGATGCAGTTTTCGATAAGATTGATAAACACCTTTTCAATCAACAATCCATCAACATAAAGGAGAGGAAAATCCTGCGGAATACGGATATCAATCTCCTTTTCAGTCAAGGAATTTTCCAGCGAGGTCAGGGCATTGCCCAAAATTTCATCAAACGAATACCATTCTTTATTTAAAACCAAACCGCCGGACTCCAGGCTCGTCATCTCCAGCAAGTTAGCAACCTGCCGATCAAGGCGTTTGCTCTCGCGACAAATCGATAGTGCCAGTTCCGTGCGGTCCTCTTCAGAGACCGCCTGCCCACTGGCATCGAGCAGGCTACTTGCGGCTCCCATGATGGTTGACAACGGGCTACGCAAGTCATGCGACACAGAACGCAATAGCGTGTTCTTCATACGTTCTTTATCGATTTGCGCTTCCGTGTCTCGAAGAAGAATCGCTTGTCGCCGAGCTTTGAACGAAAGCTCGTTTATCAATATTGCCACCACCAGAAATACTACCAGTATAAGGATGTAGTCCAGGTCATCTGGCTGCTGCATCGAAATTGGCCGGATATAGACGAGACAGAACGATATCACATTCAGTACCACGGCTAAAATCGCCCGGCTGCGATCAAAGCGAAGCGCACTCCATACGATGCCCATAAGATAGGGCATCACCAGGTTGGCAGAGTGGATCGGACGCGATAGTGAACTATCGATTGTTTGAAGAAGAAACGCCGCACCAGTAGTAATCAGCACGACACCAAGCACGCTCAGAACACCACCTACCGTTTGGAAGCCCTTGCCACTTCCAGTCAGAGATTGTTCAGCTTTGCTTGGTGTCATGTTTTTCGGCTCTTCGATCCCTTTCACGTAAGGACCTTTTTGGAAAACTTACCAGCCCATATAACATTTGCACACGACCAACTATATCACTCGATAAGCATCACCTCCTGGTTAACGACACGATTCACCTGATTACGCCGCAGAGAACGAGCGATAACCAAAGTCGAGTCGTTCGAGCGTCATCGCCGCCCTCATACTAACGAACGGATTTTCGTCCTCCTCTAAACGAAGTAAAACCGATACGCAGACGTGTGGACTTTCTGCCAGACGATATCGGACATCGGAATGCTCGTCCTCCACGAGCTCATGAAGAATGTTGGTCGGAGTGTTCGCATTTTCTGCCACTGCCATGCGAACTTCAAAATGGCTTGAACGGGCAAGCTCTGCCAAAGTGAATCCGCTGGCTCTCGGATGTTCTGCAATTCTTTCAAGAACTTCTTTATCGGCGGAGCCTGCTAATCGGTTTAACAGAGCGGATGGAGCGTCCGGATCTCGCACTATCAATCTCGCAAGCTTGTTGATCTTCTCATCGGAATCTTCGATCACGTCCGCAAGCTGGAGTGAGCACGCAGTGCCCTTTTCCTTGCTCTTGTGCAGTCTATCGCGGAGTTCGCTAACAAGTTCTTCGCGCACGTGCGCCGGCGATTCACAGAAATAACGACCAAGGCTTTTGAAGTAGATAAGCATCTCCATATCGATCAACCTCCCGCATCAAGTACTCTCCCAATCTAATGGGGACGTGCGTAAAGGAAACATCAAAATTTCAGAACTTTCCGAATTCGAGTTCTCACCAGGCGGTCTCAGCCGGAAGGCGCGGCACGAAAGCAAAATCAAAGCCGCAATAAAGTGCTGCACCATATTTACGGATTTCGGTCGAAACCCAGAGGGATTGCGGCTAATTGAAGTGACACGTGCTATGGGTACAGCAAACAGTTAGCGCCCCGCTGGCTAGACGGGGCGCTGACTGGGAGTTCTCATGACAATAGCTTACAAACGAAAGCGATTTCCCAAAACCGGAAAAACCCTGGACTAGCCTCAGGAGAAGATACCTTATGGTCTGGAAACTCCAATAAAACATGGCACATCTTCTCCATCGACCTCTTTATCTGGAAATTCTTGTGCTATTCTTGACAATCTCAAAAAACGCACTCAATCTGCTGAAATCACGGTATCCCAATTAAATGGCGCGTCAACATAATCAATCCGACTTCAAAAGCGGATCCGAACTTGCTTCAAACGATATATCAGATCAAATTCGACTGCTCGAGTTGGAATTAGATCGGCTCAAACTGGCTCAGACTGGAGGCAAGTCCGCTCCACCGGCGGTCCCAGTCCTGCCCGAGACTGAAATATTGTCGCTGGACTTGAAACTACAGCGGCAAGTTCTCATGCTGATGGAAGCGATGCCGCATATGGTCTGGATTTCAGACAGCGAAGGCAGAGCTACTCAGGCTAATAACAGATTTTACGAGTTCACCGGACTTGGCCGTCAGGTCGACGACGGCTGGGCTTGGGTCAATGTCCTCCATCCGGATGATTTGCAAGAAGCTCTCGAACGCGGCAATGAGGCCGCTCTGCAAAACCAATCATTTTCAATGGAGTTACGCTGCAAAAATTTAAAGGGCGAATACTATTGGCACCTCATGCATAGTATTCCGTTTCACGACCCTGACACCAATTCTACAAAGTGGTTTGGTACCACGGTTAATATCCATCAGCAGAAGCTCACTCAAGAGCATCTGGCAGCAAGCGAGGCGCAATTGCGAACGTTGGCCGATGCGATACCTCACATCGTCTTCACCGCTAATCCTGATGGCTCTGTTCTACTCTGGAATCACCGCTTCTTTGAATACAGCGGTTTGACACCGGAACAAAGTCAGACGGATGCCTGGTCATTACTCGTCCACCCGCAGGACCGCGCTCCGTACATGAAGCAATTGCAAGAGGTTTTAAAAACCGGAGACACGTTTGAAATGGAGTTCCGTTTGAAACGAGCGGTCGGCGTCACAAACGCTTCCAGCCAGGGTTATCTATGGCATCTGGCCCGCGCAGTCGCCCAACGCGATCAGTATGGCACCATCATCCGATGGTTCGGAACCTGGACAGAGATTGAAGGTCAAAAGCGCAGCCGGAGCGATAAGTCACCGGATTGATTTTTTTTGCCTTCAGGCATTCACCAGAAGTTCACCATTATGATCTTTAAATTACAAACCTCTTTCCGCTAAGTCTTTCAGCCTGCACTGCGCTTTTAGCCGTTGGTCATCGCAGGACCATGTTTCATCAACGGATGCGAGGTTTCATTTTTGATCTCATTGCTCTGTGTCATGCATAAGACGCCAAACCCTGCGCCGAACACGATTGAGAAGATCAAAATAAATGCTAGTAAACTGGATTTTCTTTCATTGTCGACGTAACTGTATTGCATTTTCTGCCTCCGGATTTCTCGTCTCATGCCAAGTTGGTACTTCAAACCTTCGAATGTGTCTAATAATTTTGCGATATCGAAACCTTTTCCAAGCGTGCATCGCAAGCCGCTCACAATCGGGAAACCCGACCGCAACTAAAGCTTTTGACGCATCTTACAAATCAGAGTTCCTAAATACTTAGAGAAAACTTTCTTGGATGTCACACAAACCCGGCAAAACGCGGGTGGAGTTGGTGTACATTGATTTGATAGTCGAAAAAGGTATCTCGATGTTATTTTATAGTCACTCTTTTGAGTGATATCTGGGTTTAACCCGAATGGGGGTTATGTATTACTTTCACCGATGATTAGATCGAGATAGAGGTTTTGTTGGGGATAGATGCGTGGAAAATTCGGAATATGAGACACTCGTACTAGCTCTGTGCGAGGTCATCAGAGACTGTCGAAAAAAAAGAAATCTCTCTCAGAGCGAACTCTCCAGACGAAGCGGGTTGCATCGCTCCTATATTGGAGATCTTGAGCGCGGCGCGAGAAACTTATCAGTAAAAAATATGTTTCGACTCGCAGCCGCTCTGGATGTTTCGGCGACGGAACTCGTCAAAATGGCAGAACAAAGAATGGACAACAATGAGCTAACGCTCGACCTTACGAGAGTCAAGCCTGTCCGTTCTGCTTAAGAAGCTCGGCACCACATACAGTGCCTAATTTGCGCGATGAGAAAATTAGCAGCTCCTTGAGAGCATAAGCCTTTTGCAAAGGTCAACGGTCAGCTCCACAGCCACCGGAATCGCAGCTTGCTCGATTTTGGACGGCATCGCTGAGGATGCTGTGTTTGACACCCAGGGCATTGCACGACTCGTATCCGTTAAGCGCGCACTGACGGCGGCAGAGGACGGTATGGCAGAGGGCTGGATAAAGATTTAGCTTGAGCCACATGTCGAAGTGCTCCTGCGGACTGGCGAGCCGGTACGTGAAATAGTCGTCTGCATGCGCTACCGAGCCCTCAGTCGAACCATCAGGGCTTGCAACTGATGAACTGCAGCACTGGGGATGAGAAGCGGATGCTCGCCCGCCGGCGTTTCTATCCGATGTCGCGGAGCAGCTTCGGGCCGATTTAGAGCACGAGTCTTCTTTCGGAGCGACTGAATCTCGTTCAAGAGAAGCACTTGAGCGATGTTCGCAACTGACCGGTCGGTCTATTCGAGTTGCAGATCGTTCAAAACCCGAAGCTGTTTTCAAACGAAGAGAAGCAGCTAAATTTGCGGCTCTTGCGTGATTCGCTTTGACATGCGAAAACGATTCTTCAGATGCAGCAGCTCGGTTTAAACCAACACAAGAAAACACGAGTATAAGCAAAGAGGACGAGACTGCGCGAAAGTAAGTAGCGCTGCACACACTAAACTCCTAGAATCTCAGGAAGTGGCACGCGGGGCAATGCAAGCCGGTTCCGCTAAGAGCTGCGCGCACTCCGACACGAAGAGCCGCATTCAGGGTCGCGCCGGCGACGCGTCTGCCACCCCCGCCGGAACGCTGGCTAACAGAAAGTGTCGGCGGCGGACTCGAGTTCAAGACATTGTAGGTCCCAACATTCGTACCACCAACGCCTGCGAGCGCAGCGTTTTGCGTAGAGCTCAATTGAAATGGTCCATTGCTGGTTGCAGGTAACACAGGCGGCGGATCGCTAAATTGTGAAATCTGAGGAGTTTCCGGCGCATTGACTCCGAGCAGAGGAGGCTCCGAAAATTCAGCGGTCGGATTGGGATTGCTGAACATCGTCGGAGGATGACGGAAGTTGCTGCTCCAACGACCGATGTCAGTGCGCCCGCTGGCAGCGCCTCCATCATAACCGTTCCCAATACTTTCCGAGTTGATTTGAGCATTGACACTGCCCTGACCCGATGCCAGGCGACTCTCCATTGAATCGACCGCTTCCTTCAGCGATTTGTCTTGCGGCATGAGCGCGAGTCCGGCACGATATTGAGTAAGTGCATCGACCAGGTCTCCCCGCCCCTCCGCGAGTGCGCCCAAGTTGAAAAACGCATCAGGGTTTCGCGGATCCATCGCTACCGCTTGCTTGAAAAGACGCTCGGCATCAGCATATTCCCCGATTCTGTGCAAGCGCGCCCCCTCTTTCAGGAAGCGCTTCGAACGCATCTTATTGGTTTCTACAGGCGGTGCAGTACGAGGTTTATTGCCTTCATCCAAACTAGCCTTCATAGGACTCATCAGGGAAGCCGCAGCGCGTTTCTTTTCGGCGGTTGTGACCGCATGACCGGAAGCGACTTTGGAATGCCCGGTCTTCGAGGAAACCTTGCCGCTAGACGTCGAGGCCGACGTTTTAGCCGCTCCGGCTGCTTTCACAGGTTTACCAGAAGAAGTGCCGGAATGAGAATCAGCAGCTTCGCTCTCACTGGAGTTAAAACCAACAGCAGCGCAGGTAACCACTACCGCGAGTCGAAGACATATTCGAGCCCCCTGGAGCTCTCCGACAAAAGCCTGCCGCAATCTCTTCATCTGAAGCCTCCTGGTCGAAAAAATGACCAGACAATTCCACCCGGATACCTTACGGAGAACTCCTGAAAATTAGGAGTGATTTAGAATATATATTCCACAGCGTCTGTCACTCGTAGCAGACGATCGGAATGTCAGCCCTGATGAAAGACCTCCTGAGCCTGCTGAAGGAAATCAAGCTTTGGAATTCTACTGAAAGAAACACGACGATTTCTGGACAGGTTTGTTTCCGCGCTGCGGTTTAAACCTAACGTCGGCTTCCCGAGAGTTCATTCGCTTGCGGTGAACGCACACTATAAGGCGGCTCAGTGAGGGCACGGTTGATACTACTCAAGCCATCATACAGTTGGGACACGAACGCACGCGCGTCGAATGTCTCTGGCTTCAGACTCGGGTGAACTTGATACCAGTCAGGGTAGTCGTGAACCTCGCTGATGTAGGCGCCAGCCCAGCGATCGGCCAGCCCAAGGACTATCGCGTAAGACAAATATTGGTCGAAAGCATTTGGATTTTCGCACGCAAACTTTTGCAGATCATTCTGATCGCCGGAGCGCAAAGCGCGTTGAAAGCGTTTCAACTGGCTGCAAGCGGACACGCCTTTGGATGTCCGCCGCGGCATCGCACCGGAAGCCAGAAGAATGACCAGACCTGACAGGATCATGCCGATTGATGTAGCTTGCCCACCGGCATGGTACATCGAGATAACTAAGAAGCACACACCAACAGTGACGATCGATGCGCCGCCAGATATGAAGTTCTTTCGATCGATTTCAGGATCACGAGCGAACAGTCCCTCTGTCACAAGGTTCGAATAAATTTGTCGCTTGAGCATTGGTATATATTCAGCAAAGTTTCCTTTGACCGCAGACAGATATGTGGTGGTTGATAGTCCGCCGAACAAACCGGTTAAAAACAGCTGCTCATGAGGTTTCAGCTCCCTATCCTGTATCGATTTGATCAGAGTGAATTCGTAATCCTTGGTGTCCAGATACAGAAATCCGTTGTAGGGGACAACTCGAATCTTTATAAATCCTCGAGCGGCTAAATCAATAACCGTTGACACTATGTCTGTGAGATCGCAACTCTCATCGATCAACGTACCGGCTTCCGCTGGAGTTATGAAATTTGGTGGCAAGGTGTTTGGGCTCTCATCCTTCTTCTCGCCCGGATCGCGACCGTACAACCACCACCATGCGCTCAATAAGATCACGGTCGCTACCGGCAGAACAAATACCTGATAAAACTTCTGAAGATACGCCACGGTATCGAATAACACCGAATGTGGTATCACACTTCCTTTCGGCAAATCAACAGCGACGGTTAATCCTTGAGATGGATTTAGTTTTTGTGCATTAAACTGAATGGACTCACCGCTTTCAGAAGCAGTGACGGCTTGAGCCTTTCCGTTGGCATCTACCACCGCTGATGACCTCACGCGACTCATGTCTGTGCCTTTAGGCGGCTTGACGGTCACGGAAACATTTTCGATTGGAAATGGGCTCTGTTCTCCGGTTACATTGATCAGAAGCTGCGGAGATCCATTGACGAAATGAACGCCTCGGAAGATCTCATACTCAATTCGAAACTTATGTTCGCCTTGCAACGGTTTAACTGGATCACCGACGCGCAAGAAAAGATCGCGACCAGATATCCAGCTCTGAAACGGAATTGGAACGTTCTCATCCATCACAACGTTTTTTACGTTGACGTCTACGACGTGGAAGTCTCCTGATGGTTCATACCAGATTGGCAGAACTCGATAAAATTGGTTTCTCTGTCCCTTGGGAGGGAAATCGATCTGCAGGTCTTCAATGACAGAAACGTTTCCGGAAGCCGATACGTTTAACTGAGAGTCGAGATTCTTGATCGATTGCGCTTGCGCATTGCCTGCTACCGTGAGCAGCGAGACAGTGATTAGAGAACAAATGAATATAAACCTTCTCAAACAGCTTGTCCTCTTGGAAAGAGATCTCGCCCAGACGCGGTCATTATAGAGTATCCTGTAGGGACTGCACTAAGTAGTCGAGCCGTATATTCTGGTTTTCGCCGTATCTCATGTTGAAGTCGAAAATCTCACTAGTTTTATCAAGCGCAATCGTACTTGCGTCCGCAAATTCTGCGGCTTCGCAGGACCAGGCGCTGACGATCGCATCGCCATTCAAGAAAGACGAACAACCTGCCGGCCAACCAGATAAAGGCCATCTTGAGGATACGAATCAAACCGGAGATGTCGACTCACGAAAGACTGAGCCCAAGAAGCAGTCCGCTCCACCGCAGGAAGGCCGCGTCGAGGCTGAGGTTGTTCTTAACTCTTCAGCCTGGGATAAGTATTACCGCAGCGGCATAAGCGCTCTTGCGGACCGCCGCTTCGACCATGCGGAGCAAATGCTTCTCAAGTCGCTCAAAGAATCAAAAGTCGCGGGTGTTCCTCAAGCAAATTTGACCTTGAGCAGACTCTCGCTTGCAGAATTATATTTGAAACAATCGAGATATTCAGAAGCACACACACTTTATGAGTCAACGCTCCAGCGGGCACAAGCGGCTTTTGGAAATAGTTCAATGGAAGTGGCCGAGTGTTACTACGGTCTTGCATATACGGAGATCAAATTCGATAAAGAGAAGCAGGCGAAGGAACATGCAGATATCGCCATCCAAATTCTCAAAGACCTCGGCAAGACAGATTCGGAATTGTACGGGCTAACCCTGCATACCATGGGTCTAATCATGGCTAAGCACGGCTGGACCGATGACGCAAAGCCACTTTTCACTCTTGCGAGAAAAACCCTCGAGCGTCACCCTGGAAATAAGAAGTTAGATCTTGCGGAAGCACTTCGCGAGCAGTCTCTCTTCTATCACAGCCTCGGAGATCGGCATACCGCCCACGATTTGTATGAAACATCGTACAAGATCAGAGAGTCGAACGTAGTGGCTAGTCAGCCGGCGTCCATCGTAGGTGAAGTTCGTTTTGCCTGGGAGCCAGGTTCGTCACGTGCTCAGGAGATCATCGACAACGATTTCCCTTTCCGGTACATGTCCGCGCACGGCATCCGTGTTGCCTGCACCGTCGTTGATCTCTGGGAGTTGCTTGCCATTCTCGTTACGGTTACAAACGTCGGAGAAAAGCAAGAAGAGTTCGAACTTGGAAAAATCATTCTTGAACGAAAAAGCGCTGACATCTCCAATCGCTCTCGAGAGGTCCCAGTCGTCGATCACCAGCGCATCGACAGAATCGGAAAAGAGCGCAATATGTGGGACTTAACTCATACCCGCCCGTGGCTCGCCAACATTCAAAAGACGAGAACAGTGAGAGGCTTAGTTCCACCAAACGGTCATGATCTGTTCATGGGACCGAACGTGTTTGGTGTGTACGGCGAATGGAAGGCGATATCGCATATAGTACCAGAGCGTGTAGGTGTGATGCCATCAAGAGAACATCTCGTCGCCGTGCAATCAACCGCCGTAGATCTGCCGGGTCTGGTAAGACCAAGCAAAGCAAAAATGAGCGGTCTCATTCCGGTTTGGTTGGAGCCGTATGAATCACGCACGGGTGAGCAGTTTTATTTAAACCCTCGAGACGCTGATATCATCATCAAGGTGCCGGTCGGAAACGCTATCTTCGAGTTTCCATTTCACACGCGCAAAATCAAGATTCCACGTTCGATCTAACGATTGAGACACGAGAGCGCTGCGCAAAGCATCAGTTTCTGCAGTGCAAAAACACGTCAAAACATCAATATCAAAACCTCTGAAGAAGCGCATGGTTTGTCAAACATGCGCCCATTGTGCTTCAACGAATTTATTTAAACTTTTGTCGAAACACGACTCGAAGTGTATAGACTCAGACACGCAAATTGACGTAGTAAGGGGCTGGGGAGCTACCTGACCGTTAAATAAATATGGTCTCTTTTTGGATTCCTAAGGAGGATCACCCCATGTCTCAATCGTCAAACTTCGAAGCTTCTTCAGATGGACTCATAATGGGCGGCTTAGCTGCCGGCTCTCATGATGCTAGAAAAACACTTTCAGAGGAGTTTTCAGCAACTTTTGCCGACGCGTTAAAAAAACTGACCGCACCTAATCCCGATGCGCAGCCGGATAATACACCGAACAGACAACATTCGCAGCTGCAGTCGGAGGGCAGTTCTTCTGAAGTTCAGCGAGCAGAGAACACAGCGCCATCACTGATTGATGCGGCCAAACGAGCCGCACAGAATGCAATTGAAAGCGGCAGCGCAAAAAAGAACGGTTCAACAGATATAGAAAACGGAATGCTGAGTAAACTCTCAGACCGGCTAGACAATTCAATCTTAGAGAAGAAGATCTTCAACCCGTCATACGAAGTCACGGATAGAGATAGACAGCTAGCAAAGGAAAAACTTTCTAGAGGTTTGAGTGACTTGATCCCGGAAGCCGATCGCAAGCTTCTCAAGCAAATGCAGCACGCTGTTATAGATGGCGATGTTGAAGCGATGAAGAAGGGGTTAAACCAACTTGCTGACGATCCAGCAAGGATGGAGCGGTTCATCAAGGCGTTAAATTCACAGCTTAACGGAATTGAACTTTCGAAAGACGGAAAGGGAAACGTTCTCATGTACGCAAAACGTGGAAACACCGCGCTGTCAATCAACCCGGATAGCGGTGAAACAAGCGTTCGCGCAGTGGAACGGCAAGCCGATGGAAGTGTACTCTTAAAACCAGGCGAAATAATAAATCGCACCGCATCCGGTATCATGCAATCGCTGGGTGATAACGTCACGCGCAACTTGACTGGATGGTACAATCGGCTCGACTCTAAACATGAGAAATAAACTGGCCGTGAATTGAAGCTTGTTCATCAAGCAACTCAAGAAGAAAATCTAGATGGAAGCGGCATCGCCGATGGAATCGTGAAGGAGAAGATGAACGAATTCACGCTTCCATCGCGGCTTCTCTAGTCGTATCGTATTCACGAATGCAATGTTCGAAACCGTCTCGATACGAAGGGAATCGAAGGGAAATACCAAGGTCGCTCAACACCTTTCGAGGGTTGATTTGTCTATTTCCTTGCTGCGTGATATGTGCTTGTTCAATCGGAATCGAAGGTGGCAATTCCAGGCGAAGTCGATCACAAAGCCACTGCACGACTTCGATTTGAGGACAAGGCGTTTCATCACCAACCACGTAGGTGGCTCCGCATGGCGCAAGGAGCAACGCTTTTAAAACGATCGCCGCAAGATCATCGAGATGTATGCGCGATGAATATCTCGTGCCGTCACCGGGGAGCCTGAATTTCCCGGCAAGCAGACTCCTGTGCATACCGTAGTTCGTATCGTACAAAGCGGGAGCACGCAAAACGATTGCACCGCACTCCTGCCAGCTGCGTTCCGCACGAAGTCGCGCGGTTGTAGCAGGATTTCCGGAATCAACCGGCGAAGCTTCATCTATGATACCGGATAAGCCACCATACACACCCGTACTCGAGATGTATACGATTTTCGCCGCAGTCGAAACTGTCTCAGAAAGTACGCTATCAGAAACTTCGTCCGGTGGAAAACTTGCAACGACGTGAGAGTCCATTGCAATCTCACGAATTTTCACTAATGACTCAGGGAACATCGCGTCACACAATATCGGCGTTATCTGCCGATCCAGGAGATATGGCATTTTTTCCGGCTGACGCGTGGTACCATATATGGTTTCATAAGAACCATGAGCAGCTTTATTGACAGCCAGTGCGGCGTTTCCTACGCCCAATAGCAAAAGGGTTTTGATCACTAGTTTTCCCAGCCCAGCTCCTTGAGAGCCGAGTCCAGATCTATGCGACTGCGCTGGCAGTAATGCAGAGCGATAATCGCCTTACCTTCTTCCAGCTTGTTTTGCGCCACCAGTTCGTTGCATTTGAATGCACCATCCGCGGTGTGTTGATCGAGTTTGCCGGCCTTCACGAGGATACTGACGATCTGACCGCCGTGTTTGTCGCGAACTTTGCTGGCGGTTTCATTATCAAAGTCACTAACTAGTTGGGCTTTCCGCAGCAACTCTAGCGCCAACGTCGATTCATTTGTCTCACCTGAGGTCTCCTGGACCTTGCGCCCAACACCGAAGACCTCCAGGCAAAGTGCATCAAGCGCTTCATCTTTAGTCATTTCGCCGGAGCGGATACTTTCCTGAAGTTTCAGCGCCTGACGAATCACGGGACCGCGGATTATGGCAGCCTCAACGAGAATCTGACCGAGAGGCGGTGCCAAAGCCTTCATATCACTTGGTTTAAGAGGCGCCGCGATAAGCTTGGGATCTACCGCTCCACCTCGAATATGCGCTCGGCGGACCGCTTCTGCGGCCTTTGCCGTGCTCAAGCTGCCGGAGCGCACAAGCTCCTGTAACTGCAAAGCCGCATCTACTGTAGTCTCAGGAACCAGACCAGCCTCCACAAGAAACTGACCGAGACGGAGGTTGGGACGAGGCTGATCACTCGGAGCAGGCATTTGCTGCGCGCCGGGCTGCATCATCGGCTGGACTCCCGACTGCAACATCGGCTGAACGCCTGACTGCATCATCGGCTGAACCCCGGACTCCATCATGCCCTGCTGAGGATACTGCTGATTTTGTTGGGGATAGCCCTGAGGATAGCCGTACTGCGGATACCCGGGATAACCTTGCGGATAGTAGCCCTGAGGATATCCCTGCGGATAGCCCTGCACGTAACCGTATTGCGGCGGGTACTGGTATCCCGGCGGATAGGGCAAACCTGGCGGCATTCCGGGCGGCGGAGCAGCAGCGGCGGTCGGCTGTACGTTGCCAGCTTCTGGCTGCGGCTGCTCATCAGCCTTCTCGCTCTTCTCCCTCTTCTGTTCCTTCTTCGCCTTTGTCTCAGGCGTGTCGGAAAGCAAGGCAAACTCATTGGCAGAAGCGAGTCCAGACTGGTAAAAGGATAGCCCCTTCGATGGCATTTCAACGGCTTCATTACCGGTCAGAAGCCCATTGTCGTTGTATCCCGGGCGTTCCATCGATGGTTGAACCTGCGGAGCACGCTCGTCACGAGCGTCGCGGTTGAGCGCGCTCGGTCCCGCGGAACTTACGCCGCTGGTGGACTCGGAAAAACTGCTCGAACCGCTGAACGTTCCGCTGGTAGATGCTGATGAACTGTGCGACTTGCTGGAGAACTCAGTTTCGACTTCTTCAGGAATCGATAGCATCAACACGTCGTACAAGAGCTCCACGTCCTCGAAAGGCGAACTCCAAACGACACGAGACTTGCCGCCCTCGCCTTCATACAACGTCCATATCGGGTCGCCGCCTGCGACCTCAAGGCGCGTCGTGAGACTGTAATGCACGCCGGTAAGCTTATTCTTCCACGGCAGTTCCACCGTGCAGCCCTTGGCCTTGCTTGCCTCGTCAGCCAGACTTTTGACGTCAGCGACTTTGGGAGCATGCGACAGTGGATTGAGGCGAACGTGTTTTTTGGGTCGGTACATGGAACTGCTCACGTAAGAATCTACGGCATTTATCAGACGCTTTTCAGTACACAACTGGAAGAGGCGCCAACTACTACTTTACCCACGTACAGGAGCAGTTCTACTCTTGAGATCATAAAAGAGTATCTAAATCTAAAATGCGCCTTCAATACTGCGATGCGTAAGGGTCCTGAGCGTATCCCGGATAAGACAGCGTAGGCGGTGTATAAGTGTTCTGCGAATAGCTGGGCTGACCTCCGCCGGACGCTGTCTGCGGCATAGCGACGAGCGGACTGGAAGGAGAGCGGTGCGACAGCGGAATGTTCAAGTCGGCGACAACTTGCAAGTGCCCGTTCGGCAAACTGCGAGCGTAAAAAGTATGCTGTGTCTTGCCGACGAAATACCGGCATCCGGAGTTAGTTCGGATCACTCCTTCGAATTGGTCGGGAGACTTATTCCAGCCGCCATTCGCCTGCCTGTATAGAACGTTTCCCCTCATCAAAATACCGTCGTGCACATCGGCAGGCACCGGGCAAAACTGCTCCCACTCAGCCTTCATGCGCCCGACAAGAACTCGGACGTGCTCCTGTCCATACAGCCAGGCACCTCTGTAATTGTCCATCGCGGTATTCAAATCGATATAGTGACGACCGGTCTGAGCGTCGGATTTCAAGTAAGTATCCGACGCAGAGGCGCTGAACGTCTCTTGCTGTTTAGGCATCTCATCATACGTCGCCGTACTTTTTACTTCACCTTGAAGAATTAAACCAGACAGCTTCCCTTCCTCCGAATCACGCGTTAAACCCTGAATAAAAGGCTACATACGAAAGTGCTCTTCTCCGTGTGGACTGTGCACGTGCAAATATCGCCGCGACAATTCATCAGCTTCTTCGACTTTGCCGTTTTCCTTCAGCAGAGCAGACATCGCGATCGGCAATTCGTAGAGTTTTCTCTTCAAATGCGGCGACAACTTATCGTAACCATCCATCGCCTTGCGGTAGGCAGTTTCAGCGTCCGCGCGTTTGTTATGTCGTTGATAGAAGTGTCCGAGCTCGACTAAACAATCGATGTGAAGATACGGATGCGGAGGCTTTCGCGTTTCTTCAATCTGAACCGCTTCTTTGAAAAGCGCCTCTGCACGTTCGACTTTACCCAGTTGCTCGGCCCCCTTCGCAAGATTTAAAAGAGCGCTGGTGTTTTTATGATGATCGTTACCGTGAACTTTTTTGCCCAACTCATACGTCGTCTCATAGTGAGCATGAGCTTTCTCTGGCTGCTTCAAATGCGCATACGATAAACCCAGATAATGGTGAATCGGAATCAGATCCCGCTGATTTTCATCCTTCAATTGCTTCGCAAGATCCAGCGCGGCGTGCAGATTTTCGGTGGCCGCTTGGTACTCTCGACACTCATAACAGTTGATACCGAGTGTGGTGAGATCGCGAACGATCTCAATGTGTTTTTCACCAAAGTGTTTCTTGTCGATTTCCATTGCTTGTTTAAGGAGTTCGACTGAATCCTTGTACTTCTTCTCGCCCGCATACAGCCGAGCAAGATTATGCATCGTGACCGCGAGTTCAGGCGCGTCCGGTTTCAAAACCTTTCGCTTGATGGCAAGCGCCTTTTGATACCACTCTTCCGATTCATGCGGCTTGTGAAGCGCGTCACATACGACAGCAAGATTGCCCATCGTCTCAGCTATCCGCAAGTCATATTCCGGAAGCAAACGCTGCCTGATTTCAAGAGCGCGAACGAGGTTTTTATGCGAAAGCTCATACTCACCGGTGCGCGTATAAAGATGGTTGAGTTGATTCAGAGATGTGGCGAGATTCAACTCCTGGGATTTCTCGGACTCAGCGAACTTAACTGCATCCTTCCAGATTTTGCCGGCTTCCTCTAAGTTTCCTTTGACAAAAGTCTCTTCGGCTTTGCCCTCGAGCTCTTCCCATTTCTTATCGGCTACCGGATCGGGTTTTACCGTTTCGTGTTTTGAAACCGCCGCGCTGTTTGCCTGATTATTCGCATGGAGAGCCGGTTTAACGCCATCCGCGTCAAGAGCTGTCGAGGCAGAAACATTCGTCAATCCAAATAAGAGTGACAACAATACAGCGGATTTGATTTTTCGTTCCCTTAGAACCATTCGACCAGCCTCAAACGCAAACTTTCGTCCGGAAGACTATATTAGCGCCAAACACGAAAAGTTTCTCGTTTTTCACGAGCACCGTTTGACCTGGCCGCTTGAATCGAATGAAATATGGAACGAGGTGCTTGAAGCTACATCCGCCCCCAGAAGGGATTGATACTGTGGGAGAAATGCGTCACCGCGCGGCGTGCCGTCTCGGCATTCACAAAGGCAATATCGGTGTCGTGCTGTTCGCGGGGGCTGACGTTGTCGAAAAGCATCGTATCCATCAACGTCGGTTTCTTAAAAAAGGGAATCAAAAATTGTTCCGTCGATTCAAACCGCTCACCCTCGTTGAATGGTTCAAAATCTACAACCCGCAAATTGGTCACGGCAAAAGCATGGACATCGAGTTGATCCACTTCATTCAGTTTCCAAATCACGCACCTTGCGTTGGAGTGTTCGGACTCACTGAGCAATCTGCCGGCCGAAGCGCAGCTTTCCAGCACGCCCTGCTTACCGGAGATAAACGTGCGAGCCTCTCCTTTGTTGACATATGCGGTCACAATTACTTCTTCGTTCGCATTGATGACTTGAACACAACCTGCTCCACCCGCCGCTTTCAACTCATCGATAGCAAGAAGAAACGTGCGGCGCGGAGAGCGCATTGATTTGATCGTGCTCTGACCATATAGTGTGGATGCCATCCCGTATGCGGTGGCATTGTTCAACAAACTGAGATTGAACGTGCAATCACTTTCTTTCAATACCATGAGAAGCTCTTGCAAGGCACCCTCGCCGAGAGTAGCCTGAGCATGTCCTCTACGCCGGAACGTGCAGGAGATACCTCGACCATTCATAGTAATTAAAGTGGCTCGCGCCTTTAAATTGTCGGAGGCAACGTGCAAAGCGCATGTGATACCACGCGCCTGAATATAGTGAAACAGCTGGCGAAAACGAATATTTCGCGCCAGTATCACCTTCAGACCGAAGAGGTCCTTTTCAAACGAGATGCCACCAATGAAGCGGCGGCAATCTCCTTTATGGCGGTTTGGATTAGTAAGAATTCTTCGGAGGCGCGTAACTTCTTGCCTCTTCTGGTAAGCGTGCAACCGGTTTAACATGTATTCCCTCACAGGCATCGCCGAATGCGAATGCCGCAGCCTATCACTATAAGCTTCAACAAGTGGGACTATATTAACGTTAATTTGTGACCATTTAGTAGCCTCGCCATCTTTCAGCGCTCATTATTCATGCGGTTTTTCCCACTGCCTGACGAACTTCGCCTTTTCCTCAAACTCACGCGCCCTGTTGGACGTAAGTAGTCAGTAGATGTTACTCTTTTCGGCTGGATCAGCCATCCGGTGGGAGCCGAGCTAAACAAACGCTCACTTTCCCGAGAGGCTGAGATGGCGCCTGGAAGCCCATCAACTACAAGAGCGATGCAATGCGCGTCGCTTTGGCGCATTCGCATCATCATGTCAAACGGAGCGTTCGTATGAAGACTACCGGTAAACCATCGAAATCCTTGCACATTGAATCGAGTGGATTCGGCAAGAAGTTCGTGATTCTCTGGGTTTTAGCCTCATTCCTTGTATCGAATTCTCCAGCCTACGCCAGCCGAGAAGATCGGCTAGATCAAGTGCGCGCAGACCGGCACGAGCGTCGAGAAGAACGCCTGCAACTCCGTGCGGAACGCATGGCCGAGCGCATCGCGCTTCCATCCTTGAACAACCAGATACCGCAGATCAAGCTGGCACCAGTCTTTCAAAACAGCCAGAATTCTAACCAGTTAAATACATTAGAACAGCGCAGAATGGAACGCGCCAATCTCATAACCGCAAAACGCGAAGCTCGAGCAACCGCATTGCAAAATCGGCTTTCCGCGGTGAATCAGATTTCGAATAAAACTATCCAGACTCAAGACTCAGGACGCACACGCAACATCAATGCGGGTCTGAAACTAGACTTGAGTTCCGCGCAAAATAACATTGTTCTCGGGCAAAAATTATTTTCCGGAGATGCTGATTCGGTCACCATCACTGTAGGTGGCGAAGAGAAAACGTTCACAGCCGGCTCCAAAGTGACGGCAGCTGAGTACGCGTCAATACTCCAAACACTTAACGGCGGTCAGACACTGACCCTCGATAGCAAAGGGACCGCCCTCAGCGGTAAGCTCGATTTCGAAACAATAACTTCAAACGGCGACAATTTGAAGCTGTCATCGCTGGTGATACCAGAGCAAGTACTCGCAGTTGGAAACTTTTCCAAAACTTCGGATGTAAAACTTAAAGGCGACCTCGTTAATTACGGTTCAATCTATGCAGTCTCCAACCGGGATGGCGGCACGAAAGCCACGATCGCAACCACCAATCTGCACAACCAGGAAGGCGGTTTGATCTCCTCTGTTCCGAACTCTTCTTTAGGGACAGACCTTGCACAAACGCTTGATTTGAAACTGCGTGCAGACGACACGCTTTCGAACGCAGGAAAAATCGAGAGCTCCGGCGACCTCACTCTGTCTGCTGGAAACGTGGTTGTAAACGGAGATTCCAGAGGTCGTTCTTCATCCACGGCATCCGCAGTTGCGGCGAACAATTTGATTATCGACGCGCCGAATGTTTCAAACTCTGGTTTGCTCGCTGCTCAAAATGGAAACGTGAACTTCACGGCGCCAGTGGATGCGAATCATGATGGTTCAATTACTGTAAACAATGCAAACGGGACTATCCAGGCATTAAATGGCGACATCAATTTCCGAGACGCGTCGGCATCTACAACAGAAAAATTCTCCACCACAGTGAACGGTGGTGACTTGCTGTCACAGAAGTTGAACGTCTACGGCGGTGACGGAGCAGTAAACGTTCACTCGCAAAACATCACCGGCGGTGTCACGGTCAAATCCGGTACCGCATTCGTTTCCGCAGCGGCCAGTGACCTTGATATTGACGAACTTGTAACGACCGGCGACCCAGTAACGGCTTCGGGCGGCAATGTGAACGTCGGAAGCATTACAACCAGCGGCAATCCATACACCGTGATAGCTGGCGGTGACATTACTTTCGACCCTAGTGCGGTGGTCAACACAAGCAACGGTGCTGGAGCGGGCGGCAACGTGATCTTAGCTGCAGGCGCCAACTTCACGACTGGCGGCGGCGTGTATCAGATAACCGGAGGCACCGCTGCTGGTGGCGGAATTTACGGCAATAGTAACGCTCAAATAATAACAAGTGGAACCTCAAGCGCTGGAAATGTTCAGCTAGTCGCATTTACAGGCTCGGGCGGCGGGTCAGGCACCATCTACCTGCCGACAGAAACAGTGACGGCAAATAGCGGTGCCGGTAACAATAACGCAACAGTGACAGCAATTGGCAATTTCATTGAGATCGCCGGAGTGACAGCGACCGGCGGCAATGCAACCACCGGCGGCGTCATCCTCAATTCGTTCGGAGCAACTGTATCCGGTGGCAATGTAGTCATTGATGGTACTACTGGCGCACAGATGGGTGTCGGCTCCTTCCAGCCGGCGACCTCAACCGCAAACCCAGGCGACATTCTCGTAGGACCAATTAACACGACAGGCACAGTAGCGCTGAGTTCGAGCAACAATCTCGTGATTCGAGGAAATGCCAATGCACGGGGCTTCTCAGCAACGGCAATCAATGACATTGGTCTCGACGGTTCCGCTGCAATAACTTCCCCTAACGGCATAACAATTGTTGCCGGAAACAACGTTTATCTATCCCCTTTCTCTGCTCCGTCAGCCGCTTCGTTGAACACGGATGCTGCCGTCGCTGGAGCTATCACTGTGATAGGCGGCGCCTTGTTTACGGAGACAGCCGGAACGGTCAGCGTTAGCGGAATACGCGGCGATGGTGGTTATGTCGACTTCAACTACATCGATATTCTGGGCATATCGGCGAACAGCTCAGCCGGGGCAGGCGGCAACATTAACATCGCCTCCTACGGCCAAGTCAGCATCAACAGCGTAGCTGGAATTACAGCTACGGGTTCCGGCGCTAACGCGAACGGAGACATCACTCTAGTTGGCGCTGAAGGCTTGGGTGTTTACTCGGTATTTGTCGAGAACAACATCGTAAACAATGCCGGCACCGGCGGTGGCAATTTCGTCGCCGCATCGTCGACACCATTGGCGGTGACAGTTAGCAAAACAAACGGAAGCGTGACTGGAACCTTGACCGGCGGCAGTCAGACGGCAGGCGACATCTTTATCCAAAACGTCAATGTGCGAGGCAGCATCTCTGCAAACGGCGGCGGATACCTGTCCACCGGCACACTCAATGGAACAAGCGTCACACTAGGCTCTGGTCGTGGAATCGATGTAGGCAACATCACAGCGAGTGGTGCGGTGACGGCAACCTCCAGTGACTATGCTGTATTCGCGAACGTAACGGCAACCGGCAATGCATTCAACGTGACGGCAACAGGCGAAGTGAGCCTGGGAACGACAAATGTCGGTAGCTTGTCGGTCGCATCAGGTGACGACATCGTCATCCGCAGCAACCTCACCTCGCCGGGCGGCATTGCGTTAGTCGCTAGCCGTTCCATATTCACAAACGTTCCTAACCTGGTGATCTCGACGGCAGCGAACGCAGGCGGCGGCAACGTCATCATGGCTGCGGGTGCTGCTTGGACTTCCACAGCTACCACAATTACGGTCACCGGAGCCGGTATCGGAGGTAGCATCGATTTCTTCGGACAACCGCTTGATACGCTAACAACCCGCTCTCTCACAGGCAACAACAACGGTGGCGACGTCACAATGGTGGCGTTCGGCGGCAACATCAGCACTAATACCACCACAGACATCATCACAGGCGGTACCGGCACGGGCAGCAACGGCAACGTGACAATGATCTCCAACGCTACTGGCACTGCGTTGAACCTCTCCGGCACCATTAACACCACGGGCGGCACCACCGCTAGTGGAAGCGTTTCACTCACGACTGCAACTCCGAACACAAGTCCGGCAGTCGTTATCCAACGAGCATCCGCAACGACGTCTTCAGGCAATTTCAGCATCGCGAACCCCACGCTGACGAACGGTGCGATTCAGATAGACGGAACGATCACCGTCGGCAGTGCTGACATTATTGCTCAAGCGGGTTTCGACATTTTGGCTAGCGCAACTCTGACTTCAGCGACCGGAGCTATCAATTTGAGTTCCGGAGTGTTTCTCAACGCAGCGACTATTAACGCCGGTTCCGGAAGCATCGCGCTCACTTCCACAGATAACATAAGCTTGAACGGCAACCTCTCAGCCCGCTCGGGAATTCTTCTTGTCTCCGGACACAACGTCTTCCCAGGGTCGGCCGGACTATCAATCACCACTGGCGGCGCTGGAACTTCAGGCGACATCACCATGATCGCTGGCGCAGCGTTCACCCAAAACGCATCTAGTGTCACCGTGACCGGAGCTTCCACTACAGGTGGACAGATAGATTTTGACTTCAACGATCTGTCTGGTCTGACAACCGCAAGCACATCCGGCGACGGAGCTGGTGGCGACGTAACGCTGGTTGCATTCACGGGAACAGACAATAGAGGCGGCGTTCTGATGGACCCCACCGTTGGTTCAATTACGACCGGCGGAAATGGAGCGGGTGCAAACGGAAACGTTCTGATCATCGCAGGAGCGACAACCGGCACAGGTGTTTTACTTAGAAACGTCAACACCACAGGTGGTGCGGTCACCACAGGGAATGTTGATATCAGAACGGCCACTCCGACGACCAGCACACCTGTCGTATATAACAAGAGTGATGCGACGCTCGCATCAGGCAACTTTGCAAACGCACCGGTAGCGACCGATTCATCTGTCACGTTTGACACCATTACGGTAGCCTCAGATGCTGACGTCCGCATCAACGGCGGCGACATTATCGGCACCAGCCTCGTCGGCGGAGCAAACTCGGTCTTAAACATCAACTCTACCGGCAACGTCAACATAACTAATGCAATCAATCTCGGCACCGCGAATATCACTTCGACCGACGATGTAACGGTATCGCTCTCTCAAGGTGGAAGCGGCAGCGCAACGATTTCCGGCGACAATGTCAACCTTGGAAATTCGACCACTGGCACTCTCAGAGTAAGCGGAAGCTTTGTAGGTCTCAACTCGCTCACTGCGGCTAACACGGCAGTAACATCGACAAGCGACATCGCGTTGAACGCGAGCATCACATCACCAGGCGGCATTCTGCTGGTCGCCGGTCAGGATATCTACTCGGCGCTCGCAGGAATCAACATCTCTTCAGCATCGGCGTCTACCAACGGGGGAGCGATCAGTATCATCGCCGGAGCTAACTTCACCCAGGACCTGACGACAGTCACCGTCACCGGTGCCTCCACAACGGGAGGAAACATTGACTTCGACTTCAATAATGTTGGAACGATCAGTTCACGCAGCACATTTACGAACGGCAATGGTGGCGCGATAAACCTGATCGCGTTTGATGGCACCAATGATTTCTCTTTCGTCTTCACCGACTCGACAACTCAAATCCTCACAGGCGGAAGTGGAACGGGCAGTAATGGCAGCGTAACAGTCATAGGCGGCGGTTCCGCAAACGATGTAGTATTCCTGGGCAACATAGACACAACCGGCGGCAATGCCACCACTGGTAATGTCTATCTCGCCGCAGGCGTACCTGACACGACGCCTTCCGTAGTGCTTCAAAAGAGCAACGCAACTATAAGCTCAGGCAACTTCGCAGACGTCGTTACGCTCAATCCAGCAAATGTGACAGCTGGCAACATCACAGTCTCGTCAGATGCGGATGTCACACTCAACGCAGGAGCGCTCGTTGATGTAGGCGCGGTCACTGGCGGAGCAAACTCAGTTCTCACCATCAATGCTGGTACGACGACAGACCTGCTGTCCTCCACGGTGGGTCACATAACAATCACATCAGGCTCAGACGTCACCATTGCCGGCACAATCAATCAAGGTGCAGCCGGCTCACTCGATATCACGTCTGGCGGTCTGACGCAGGTTCTTCAACTAACTAGCGGAACAGCCAGAATTGCCAGCGTCGGAGATCTATTTATTGGCGGACCAGTCGTCATCACGAACTCCTTCGTTGCAACTTCGCAGGGCTACATCGATCTGGACAACGACATCACAGCCAGAGGCGGTATAGTCCTCGTCGCCGGCCGCACAATCTCAGCGAACACCAGCAACGTCGTCGATCTGTCCACGGCAGGAACCGGTAACTCCGGTGACATCACACTGATCGCCGGAGCTGCATTCACTCAGAACGGCACAACGATAACAGTCACGGGCGGTTCTGCACTCGGTGGAATCATCGATTTCGATATCCAAAACGTTAATTCGATTGACTCAAGAAGTACTGGTGGAAACGGAGCCGGCGGTGACGTCACTCTCTTGGCCTTTGCCGGTTCGGATCCAGGCACCGGTCAAGTGTTCACCGCGGTTGAAACTGTCATCAACACTGGCGGCAACGGCAGCGGAGCAAATGGTTCATTTACCGCTATCGGCAACATTCCCACAGCGGGAGGATTTTACGGAGCAGCCATAGCTGGTCCTCTCAGCACCGCAGGAGGTGCGGTCAATACGGGCGACGTTTACATTGCAGCAGCACAGATTCCTTCACCAGTTTCAATTACGAAGGCTGACGCTTCCGTGTCGAGCACTTTGACAGGTGGAACCGTCACCCCAGGCTACGTCTTCACAGGAGACATCACGGTCGCAAACGGAGCCGATGTGACGTTACGCGCTGGTGGCGACGTAGACACTGACGTCGTGACAGCCGGAGCTAATTCGGTGCTCAACATCAACGCTGGTGGAGCGTCGACGATTGAATCGTCAAACGCCGGAACTGTGAACATTACAGCAGGCAATTTTGTCACCGCAGGAACCTTCAATCAGGGAACAAGTGGCGTCCTCAATATCACCGCCGGCTCGGACCTCTCGGTCGATCAAATCAACACTGGCAACGCGAGGTTATCGGCAAACGGCATTCTGATTCTTTTGAACACCGTCACCGCATCCGGCAGCGTAGTCGGTTTGGGTCAGGGCGGCATAACACTGGCAAACGACATCACTGCGCCAGGGGGAATATTACTGGTATCTGGTCGAGACATTGCGCCGACAGTACCGGGGGTTGTGGACCTTTCAACTTCCAGAACCGGTAACGCAGGAGACATCACTCTCATTGCCGGTGCGGCTTACACTAGCGACGCGACTAACGTCACTATCACGGGCGGCTCCGCAACCGGCGGCGGCATCGACTTCGACTTCAACGCCGTCAATACAATCGATACCCGTAGTACCGGTGCCAACGGGGCAGGCGGCGACCTGACCATGATCGGCTTCGCAGGTTCATTCAGTGGCAGCGGATACGTGTTCACTGACACGGCCGGTGAAATCAGAACAGGCGGTTCGGGAACCGGAGCGAACGGAAACGTCACCGTGGTCGCTGGTAACAACGCCGGCTTCGCAGTCGGTCTGCGTGGGCTGGTCGACACCACCGGCGGTGCAGCGGGAACAGGAAATGTTTACGCTGCTGCAGCAACTCCCGACACGACTCCGGCAGTTATCATCGCCAAGAGCAATGCATCAATAACGTCCGGTGATTTCACAACCGGAGCTATCGTCAATGGTGATTCCTTTGTGGACAATGTCATCGTCGGAGCGGGCGCTGACATTACTCTTTTTGGCGGAGGCTTCGGCTCCATAACCGACTTGACCGGTGGTGCCAACTCGTCGATCCTGGCCTCCTACGGTGGCGCAATTGATACTAGAGACGTATCGCTCGGCGCAGGCGGAAATCTCTCGCTGCTAACGAACCTGTTTATTCGTTTGAACGGAGACGTCAGCGCCCCGGGCGGCATTCTAATGGTCGCTGGAACTGACATATTCAGTTCCGTCCTTGCTGCTTCGATTTCCGCTGATAGCGCGACTGGGAACGCTGGTGACATTTCACTAGTTGCAGGAGCGACCTTCACGCAAAACGCGACTGACGTCACCATCACCGGTGCCACAGCTACAGGTGGCCGTATTGATTTCGACGCCTTCAATCTCGCGGCGCTGACTGCAAACTCGGGTGGCGGAAACGGCGCCGGTGGCGATATAACGCTGGTTTCACTGTTCGGCACCAACAATACCGGTGAAGTGTTCACAGATTCAACAACTGTTATAAACGCCGGCGGCAACGGAACAGGAAGCAATGGAACGCTCACGATCGTCAGTGCGAAAAACAATGGCGCTTCCGGCATCTTCTTGAACAACAGCATCAACCTTTCCGGCGGTGCTCAGGGAACCGGCGCGATCACGCTTTCAACCTCCAGTCTTCCCGGTTCAGTCACGCTCGCAAAAGCAACCGGCTCGATTACGGCTGGAACCTTCCTTGGTGGAGCGTTAACCAACAGTTCAATCAACGGAAACAATCTTACTGTCAGAGGCGGAGCGATCAACATCCGCTCGGGTGACAGCGTAGCCTTCAATGCACTCGATGTGAGTGGCAACGTGAATGGCAACGGAGGTTCAATTGTTGTAAGCACAGCAGGAGCGACCGCGCTGGATCTCGGCGGCGCGTTCGGAAACAGAATCAATTCACTGACAGCAGCTGGTGGTTCCACTTCCGGCAACGGCGGTTCGATTAGTGCCACTGCGACCGGTGCAGGCGGCATCAATATAAGCACGCCGCTGAATGTTGGCGCAATTGAAGGCAATGGTGGTTCCATACTCTTGAACGCAACCAACGGCGATCTGACATTCGCCGGCGGCACAGCGACTATAAACGCCTCGGCGGCAACGAACAGCGCCACCGCGCACGCCGGTGGTTCAATCACACTGACAGGACGCAACATAACCGGTTCAAATCCATTCCAGCTCCTGGCCAACGGCGTCTCCGGCGGCAACGGCGGACAGATCTCCGTGACTTCGACGGTCGGCGATATTAACGTAGGAACTGGCAACGGTCAGTTCAGCGCCTCGGCAAGCGGTCCAAACGGAGTCATCTCGTTTTCCGCGACTGGCGCAGGAGGTGACATCAACGTCCTAGCCACAGGCGCTCTCTCCACGTCAACCGTCAACCTATCATCCGCGCAAGGAACTCTGGTGTTGAACGGTAACGTCACTGGTTCTACAGCAGTCAATCTCACTGTCGCCGGAGCGAACAGCATCACCGGTACAGGAACCGTATCCGGTGGCACCCTCTCTGTAAGCGCAGGAACCGGCGCAACCACATTGACGACGAGTGTTGCGAGTTTGACGTTGGCAACCAACGGCAATGTCACAATTACTGAGAACGATGACATCACTCTCAACGCCGGAACGACCGGTGCAGGCAGCCTGAATCTCAATGCGACCGGCGACGATATCACGGTAGGCGGCAACGTGACGGCGAACGGAGGTATCACACTGACGACCACAGGAGCCGGAACCATCAGTGGTGCCGGCAGATTGATCTCGACAGGTCTATTGACGTTGAACGGCGGCTCCGGAGCTATCAACATCAACACAGACGTAGCCACTCTGGCAGCAGCATCTACCGGTTCTCTTACGATAGCCGAACTAAACAACATCACGTTGAACGCGATCACTGCATCCTCCGTAGACGTCACAGCTGGAAACGGCATCGCGCATGGCACGGGCGTCATCGCATCAGGCTCTGTAAACCTTTCAGCTCTTGGCGGTGACATCGGAGCCTCCGGTAACGCGATCTTGATCAACAATTCCGGCAACCCTGTGGCGCTCACAGCGGATGCCACCGGAGACATCTTCATAACCATCCTTGGAAACAGCGCCGTCTCGCTGGGCGCAACAACCGGTGACGATATCACTTTGAACTCGAGCGGACCGATAACCACCACCGGCGATATCACAGCCACCGGAACGTTGGATATCACGACGAACTCCCTGACATATCCAAACAACCTGACTGGTGACGTCATAAACGTGCGTAGCCAACCTGGTTCAGGACTGGTTCTTGACGGCGGCGCCGGCGGCACGATGACGGCTCCGAACGGCATCAATCTAGCTGCCACCTTCGGCAACCTGACTCTGAGCGGAGTTCAAGATTGGTTCGGAGTAACAACACTCACCGCTATAAACGCACCCGGATCACAAATCATCATCAGTTCCGGTGCCGATATCGAGGGACACGATGAAGTCGTCATCATAAGCAACGGCATCGACTATCAGGGCGGCAGTCTCGTCGGCAACCCGATCACGATTCAGAACGACTACTTCACCTTCGCTAACAGTGTCGGCGATATAAATCTGTCGACGGATCTGGTATTCGCTGGTCAGAACCTAGCCATAATCGCAGCCGGCAACATCAACATAACAGGCACGGTGACTCTACTCAACCTGTCCGACGTCGGTAACTCAGGCGACCTCTTCCTCGTAGCCGGATACAATTTCACTCCGGGCACAGGCGGACAAGTGATCAGCCCGGTTCAGTTCACCCTGGACGGAGATCAATCGGTCAGCGGAGGTAGTATCAACCTCGGTGCCGCAGCCATCAATTTGAGTTCGGTGAACGGAAGTGGCGGAAACCTGACTGCCATCGCGACCAGTGGTAGCACCAACGCTGGATCCATCACTCTCGGCGCTATTGATGCGTCCTCGACAAATGGAGCGGGCGGCAACGTCCAGATAATCGGCGAAGGCGGCGTGAACGTCGGCAGCATCAACGCCATCGGCGGCACCTCCACAGGAACTGTTGAGTTGGCAGTCGCAGCCTCCACTATCGTCGGTGGAGACATCCTGGTAGCTGACGGCACTGTCACTGGTGGTTCGTTCCAGGCCGGTGCACTGACATCTGGCAACGTGGTTTTCGGCAATATCGACGGTTCAACGGTCACTCTCAGAGGAGCATCAGCAGCTGCCAATTCGATATCTCAAACGGCAGCCACGGCTCTCAGCGCTACATCTCTGAACATCTTCTCCGGCGCCGGTAACGTGAATCTCGCGTTAACCAGCGTGCCCGTGTTGAACGTGAGCGGTGGTGGAAGCGTTATCGTAAACAACAACACAGCGGTCACGCTGGGAACGCTCACGGGTTCCGCCCTCAACCTCAGCCTCAGTTCAGCAGGCGTAATCACGGTTCCGACTGCAGTCAGCGGAATCGGCGGACTGACTCTGTCTGGTACAGCTGGAGTCGGTCTCGACGCTATCACGCTCGGTGGCAACGTTTCCACAACCACGACAATCTCTCTGACAGCCAATGGCGGAGCCGATTTGACGCTTGCAAATCGCACTTTGACGTCGTCAAACGTTACACTGGCTAGCACCGCAGGTGATGTCAATGTTGCAAACACCGGCATCATAAATGCTAGCGGTACTGCCACCGTCGACGCTTTCGACAGTTTCGCCGTGGCAGGCACAATCACGGCTGGCTCGGTCGTACTGACTTCGGGCGATGACATAGTCACCGGCGATATCACAGGCTCAATCACCGCTCCCAACGGCACTTTCCTCACATCCACAAACGGTGGAATCGGTGTCGATGCGAACAATCGATTCATAACAAACTCCACGAATCTGCTTCTGAGAGCAGGAGGTGGTGACGTGTTCGTTCAAAACTTGAGCACCGCAGGTGTTAACGTCACTGACGTAAGCGCGACGGGAACGGTAGATTTGATCGTCAACGGACCAGTCATCCTGCACGATGTGGCTTCCGGCGGAGGCGACATCAAAGTAGTTCAGAACGGCATCGGCTCTCTCACCGTTGCAGCGAATGCGAACTTGAACTCGACAGAAGGTGACATCATTCTGCAGAACCTGGACATCAACAAGAAGACCGGCAAAATCATCATCGATGATGGAGCGCAGATTAAGGCGTCAGGAACAACAGCTGGAGTCGGCGAAGTGTTCATCGCCATGGGTCCTCTGCCCATTCCTCCCTACACGGATCGCAAGAAACCACCGAAAGGCGTGACCATAACCGAGACAGGCGGCGCCGGTGTCTTCCTTGGCAAGAAAGGTATCGACACGCGGAAGGAAACCAATATCGCTCTCAACGCGCTCAACAGAGATCTGGTTTTCAGTCTCAGCGGTAAGTTGAATAAGAAAGCGATTCATGTCGGCTCGAATGTCACCATCACGGCTGACCCACCCGGTGACATCGTTCCTACAGCCGCAGGATTGAGCGCAAGATCAAGTGCCGGATTAAACGCCGTCAGTGCGATCGCGCCGCTTACAGAGACATCAACTTCAGCCCCTGCCACTACAGCCGGTATCGGACTGAACTCCGGCATCCTATCAGCGGTCAATACAGGGGTGGTTCAAACGCTCAACAACTCGATTACAAACAGCCTCACGTCGAGCACGTTTTCAAACGCACAAGCAGGATTGACGTCCACCGGATTGGCGACAGACGACTCAACCAAATCGTCCTCGGCTCTGTTGTCAGAGAAATCATTCACTGGCACACAGGATGCCCTATCTGCCATCTTCGGCGATGAAACCGACGAGTTCGGCTCAGTCTTGGTTGATGCCGTTCTGGTTTCCGAATCACTTCCAAACGCAGTAGGTCCGAACTCCGCCGCAACAAACTCAGCTACCGCGAACCCGACTTCTGCGAGAGCCAATCTCGCGCACAACCTGAGGAATGGAAGCGCTGTGTTCGTGCCGGCTCACAACATGACCGTGAAAACGCCTCATGCAAACATCTCCGTAGCTGCCGGCTCGGTCGTGCTTGTAGTGTCCTCCGAAAATGGCACTGCGGTTTACGACTTGCACGATTCGAAGAAAGAGGCAGTTCAGGTAGCATTCCATGATCAGAAATTGGCGTTGAGCCCGGGACGTCACATGACGATTTCCGCATTAGAGAAGCGTTGCTACGCAGACGCTAATCAGGCCGAGTCGATCTTCCACAGAGGCGTCGTATCCGCAAAAACCGCTTATGGTGGCAGTTTGTTCACGTCGGAATTCGCGGTAAACACAGCTATCGATTGCGTTCCCGTACTTGCGAAGTTGATGACTTCCAATCATCCGGAATGCGCGAAAGTTGCGGCTAGATTGACCAAGACGCAGGCAGTCATCCTTTACGTTTCACAGGGCTCTGAAGAATTCCAGCAGCACCTGAAAGCGCAGGTCACCGCGATGCGCTGATCAGGCGACTCGCCGGAACACCCCATCTGAAAGCACAGGTTACAGCGATTCGCTTATCATGCAACTCGCCGGAACATCCATCTAATAGACGTATGTATCCAGACCTTCGCCCATCTTCATGACGGTTACCGAATCTGACCATTCGCCGACCGGCTTCTTCTCCGCGTCGAGACAACGCACTCGGATTTCGTAGTAGGCAGTTTCTTCGAAGAACGATGGTTTGAGAACTGTGGCACCTCGGTTCAATCCGACTTGTAAAACGTGATTGACTGCCGTTTCCCGCGTGCCCATCAGATAGTTATCGAAGAAGTAATTTGGTTTTGTTACTTCGATCTCGACTGATTCTGCATTCGGAATGTTCTGACCATCAAACAGCAATACAAGCGGCTCTTTGCCAATCACATACTCACCGGTATTGAGCGGTTCCAAATCTTTCAATCCAGCAAATGGAACGATTTTGTCGGCTTTGAGCAGCTTAACATCGGATACCTCAATGGTATCCGCTTCGAACAAGCGAATAACGAACGATTTGATGGTTCCAGCCGAGAACCACTGCCAGAAGTGCGAAAGGTGTAATCGAAACTCATTGTTCTCTTTCATCTTCGGTACATTCAAAGCCATTACCGACCAGTTCTCGTAGCGGTCTTTCTTAACCGACATCGAGTTCCAACCAACAGCCATGGGGACGAGAACCCGCGGGTCCGTTTCCTTTAGTGCTCCGCGAATTTTAAATTCGATGAAATCATACTCAAGAGGTGAGATGTCGAGTTTTTCAATCTGTAATGCAGCACCATCATCAGTATCATGCATGACAAGTCCGTTACCTCGGACTTCTGACGTACCCTTTCCGTGATACTTCCAAATGCTTTTAACTGGAGTGTCTTCGCTGGCTCTGAACGGAAGCGAGAGCGCCTCCGGCATGCCTCTTTGACCGCCAAATTTGATCGGATCGAACAAACCAGAATTTCGATTCCAAACATAAGGTCCCTTCACCTTCGGTGAATTCAAAAGCGCCTTGAATCGGTCGGTGTTTATAACTTCAAACGGACCGATGATAAAAGGCTCAAAGGTTAGCACTCGGTCCGCCATGTTAGAGGTGGTGAACGGCGGACGGAGCATGTGGTGAAACGTCGAGCCGTTGAAGTTTACGTGAGCACCTTTGTAGTCCTTAGGAATTCCGAGCACCATGACTTTTTCGTCTTTGTTTAAACCCTCGACGAGCTTCTGAGTCTGCAGCCAAATCGATTTCAATTCGCTTCCAGCCACCAGCCAGAAGGTGTTTGTACGGTACGAGGCCCATGTCATAGTGATGGACATGACGACGAACACCAGGGCGCTCACAAACCCGAGATTGCGATTAGCGGAAGCTGGTAGCGAATACGGTGCACCCTTTCTGGGCGGATGGAACAATAGCACCGGCCATAGTATCGAATATGCCATTGTAAACATGAACAGCAGTCGGCTGGTTTCAAGCTCCATACCGACGCCCCAGAGCTTCGCTAGAGGGAGGATAGCAGTCGCCATCCAGATTAGTAAGAAAAGCAACCAGCGCCATGGGCGAGCTTGTGCAAGCAGACGAATAAGGACGATACAAACACAAGTGACCAGACAAATTCCTGTCACCCACTGCGGAATCATCATAGTGGTGCTGATGCTCGCCGGGTAGGGCAACATGATACGAGAGATGTTGACCGGATCAAACCATCGCAAAATGAGATGGCGCCCAAGTGCGCCGCCCATCATGCCACCATAACCACCGATAAACTCACCAAGCACCTTGTATCTGACAAGCATATAAATGCCGCCGATAACAGCATACGGCCAGCCAAGTTTAACTGCGATCTTAAAATGCTCGAGTAATAATGCACCAATCGATTTTTTAGAATTCGGTTGCGATGCTAACGAAAGAGGCTTTGCGGTAGGCGTGGAAGCCTCGCTATTAGCTTTAGCGCTATCAGGCGGCGTGGAAGCATCGCTTTTCGCTTTAGCGCTATCAGGTGACGTGGAAGTCTCGCTCTTAGACTTAGCACTATCAGGTGGCGTGGCGGTCGCTGCAGGGTCGGCGTTGAACGAATCCGTTCCAGATTCATTTGTTCCAGCCTCATCCGCTCCCATCTCTTCTGAGACATTCGTAGATTCACCACCTGCGGTGCCTTGATGCTTGGATTTCTTCTTCTTTTTCTTACCCTTTTTCACGGCTCGCTCGTAGTGAGCAACTTGTCTGGCATTCATGGGACGCTGTTGCTGTTTGAGCGCAGTGGATGTGCCGGTAGCTCCTGATGTCTCATCCGTATTCGTTGGCGTCGTTTCCCCCGACTCATCGGCGGTGGAAACCACAACCGGTTTCTTCTTGCCGTCCTGAGGATCTCCAAACTCTTCTTCCTTCGGCCAAACCATTACATATGCGCCGATAACCAACGGCAAGCCGATCGAAATTTCCTTGCTGAGAAGCGCGCAAACAAACGAGAGGAGTGAGAAGAAATAGAAGCGTTTATTGTTTCCACGCTGATAACCCTTTACGAACATCAGCAAACAAAGCAGGTAGAACGGCGCGGCAAGCAGATCCGCTCGCCCGGAAATCCAGGTCACGTCCTCGCAATGCAAAGGCGTTACGGCAAACAAAAGCGCGGAGAAGAAGGCGGTCCAGGACGAATTGAAGTCGGGCCAGGTGCGCGTCATGGTTCTGACAAGTAAGAACAGCAACCAAACGGCGCTGCCATAGAGCAGCAGGCTGGTTATGTGATACCCAAGAGCATTGGTCGCCCAGAAAAAATAATCGAACAGGAAAGTGAAACCTAGCAGTGGCCGGTAGAAACCAAAACTAGGCAGTTGCAGGTAATTACTCGTGAAGTTACGAAGAATCAGTTCAGTACGCCCATCGAATACTTTGTGGGCAAAATTTACCTGCCAGATGTCATCGGCAACGAAAAAGCTTCCCAGTGATGGCGCGTAACAAAACAGAATTACGCCCAGAAGCACTGAAGCCTGAAAAATGATTCGAATCTTTGCTTTATTAAGGTTTGGCATTCAACAATGCTATTCCACGCAGAAGCGGGCTTAAGATCTCATCGCTACTAGTAGTGCGTTACCAGACATCTGGCTGTAACGGAAGGAGACCGCGTGACCGATAACATAGAGCAATCAATCCACGCAATTCGTATTGAACAATATGGCGGACCGGAAGTGCTGCAATTCAAGCAGATTTCTTTGCCCGCTCCTGCACCCGGACAAGCGCGCGTTCGCCTCCATGCAGCAGGACTGAACTTCATCGACATTTACCGCCGTCGCGGTGATTATCCGACCGATTTGCCGATCACTCCCGGTCTAGAAGGAAGCGGCATAGTCGAAGCAATTGGCGAAGGAGTGACAGAGGTCTCGATAGGTGACCGGGTTGCGTACACAGGACAACCAGGCGCATACGCGGAAGCTGCAATCGTTGCAGCGTCAAGCCTCCTGCCCATTCCGGACTCAATGTCATTCACCGACGCAGCTGCATTTCCCCTTCAAGGAATGACGGCGCACTATTTGATCAACGAGTACAACAAACCAAAACCAGACATGGTTGTGTTGATTCACGCCGCTGCAGGCGGAATGGGTCTTCTTCTCTGCCAATGGGCGAAACATTTGAAGGCAAAAGTTATTGGAACCGTTTCCACCAAGGAGAAAGCTGAACTGGCGCTGCAAGCGGGTTGCGACCATGTCATCAATTACAGTGAACAAGATTTTGTCACTGAAGTGAAACGCATTACCGGCAACAGCGGAGCTGAACTGATTATCGACGGCGTTGGCAAAGACACTTTTCCCGGAGATCTGGAGGCTGTATCTTTGCGTGGAACGATAGTGGTTTTCGGCTCTGCTAGCGGAAGAATCGAACCTATCAGCCCAAACGTTTTACAACAAAAATCAGTAAGACTCTGCGGCGGCAGTTTGTTTAATTACTTGTTGGACAGAGACGAGCTGCTCATGCGGTCTCAGGACGTCACACATGGTATACAGGCTGGTTGGTTGAAACTCAACGTCAATCACGAGTTTCAACTAAGAGACGCAGCCGACGCTCAGAAACTTCTCGAAAGTAGACGCTCAACAGGCAAGATAGTTTTGACGATCAACTAATCCCCGAGCGCAAGGCCGCGATCACATTTACTCTTTGCTTCCAGCTAGCAACGCTAAAAGCAGCAGGCTGTAGCAAATTTGATATCGGACAAATGTGTTTCTGAACTTTAGTAAGCATGCCGTAAAAGCTTGCGAGAGAACCGTTTCAAAAACTTCCTTGCAAATGCCCGTCAGATTTCATCTTTGTTGCATGGACGCATTAACTATATTTCGGATACGATTTGTCCTGCCATTCAGCTAGCTGTCGGTTAGGAGTGGCAGGCGTTCTCGGAAATAACTGCTTTTTCAAAAGCAGGGGAAACCGCTAACACACGTGAATCCAGACGAACAGAGGTCGACGCCGACCTTGTGCGTCTGTCTTGGCATGCCTTGGAGGACAAGCATTATGGTTAAACAGTCGGGAATCAAACTCGCTGCGGATTTATTACTTACAAGAGTGCTGCCGGTCACAGCAGGTACCTGCCTCCTTGTTTCAGCCGCACCTTGCGAAGCTAGAGATGATGCAGCAAGAGAATTGCGGCACGCCCGCCATGAGGCTCGCCTGGCGAGGATGCAAGCGCTCGTTCCTCCACTGCAGAACAGTCTCAACCCTGCCTTTAATCAGCAAATTCCCCGCAACACCACCGGCATTGAAACAAGACGATTTGACCTCGATCTTTCATCGGCTCAAAGAAATATTCAGCTCGGCAGCAAGCTATTCGATGGGGTCTCCAATGTAACCATCAATGTTAACGGCACAAATCAAACTTATGGTGCGGGCGACCACGTAACTGCAGCCGAGTACATTGCGGTTCAGCAAATGCTGTCGCAAAATCAGCAAGAGTTGAGCGTGGGTGCCGGAGGCACCGCCACTGGTGGCTCATTCGATTTGAATCAACCGGGTGGAACAAGAATCAACAACCTGGTGGTCCCCCAGAACGTTTCAGCAGTTAACAATTTTTCCAGTAACCGCTCCGTCAACCTCTCCGGCGACCTGACCAACCTCGGTTCGATTTACGGATTGTCTACAAGCAACAAGGTGAGATCCGGAGTAATCTCGGCGGACGATATCAATAACAGTGGAATTATCTCCACGGACCTCACCGGAAGCGCATTTGCCGGACAACAAGGTCTGGCCAAGCACGTCGACCTTACGGTATTAGCCGAGCACGATCTGAACAACTCCGGCTCGATTTCAAGCAGCGGAGCTCTGAATGTCGCCACTATATCTGGTGCTATCTCGAACAGTGGAAGCATATCCGCACAGCAAGGAGATTTGAACGTTTTCGTAGGAAACGGCAGCTTGAATAACAGCGGAAGTATTGACGCCGCGAATGGCAACCTGAACATCGCCACCACAACGCTTGCCTCAGACCTGGTGATAAACGGAGCCGGTGGTAATTTCTCCGCTTTGAGAGGAGACATAAACATCCGGGACGAGTTCTACACAGAGTTGAACAACACCACGATGTTGGGCGGCACATATAGCTCGAAAGACTTGAACGTCACCGGAGGTGGTGGCACGATCACGACCTACGTCGATGAGATCACCGGTAAACTGAACACAACCGGACTAGCTGCACACGTCACTACGAACGACGGCACCCTCGTTCTCGGCAACAATTGCCTGACAGGTGATCCAACTTTCGCCAATGCAGCCGGCGACATTATCATAAATGGTGCGGTGATCGCACGCGAGGATATTACTATTCTTGCGTCCGGCAACATCATCGCTACTGGTAACGCATACATCAGCACAGCAAACTCGACCGGCGCTACTGCAACACCGAGCACGAATGTCACACTCGTGGCAGGAGCGGTAATCACGCTAGCAGGAGGTGGAGTCAGCACGCCGAGTGTGCCTACACCCGGCAATGCTATCCCGACAGGCGCCACAGCGACTGTGAATTTCACAGGCGGAACAGGTGGCAATATCGACTTTTCAGGAAGTAAATATTTGGGTTATTTGATCGACACTAGTTCCAACTTGAGCGCTAATGGAGGGGGCAGCAATCAGCAGGACAATGGCGGCAACGTTGTTCTCACAGCATTTTCAACCAACACTGACAACGGCTTCATCATATTCCCCGAAGCTAGACCGTCTATCAACACATCGAGTACCTTTGCGAACTCTGGAAACGTAACTATCATTGGCGGAAACAGCGCCGCTTCTGCTAAATCTCCAGCAATCAAGCTCGGAATCATCAAGACCGCAGTGAACCCTGTCCAAGGGAACAACAGCGGAGACGTTCTAATAATGGCGGCGCAACCAGAAACTGTCGGTGCTTCAATCACATTCAACTCCGCCGGTGCAATAAGCGCAGGCAGCTTCGAAACAACACCCGCCAACCTGACATTTTCCGGAAGCTCGATACTCTTTACCGGTTCCGTACTGGCTAGCGACGGTGATATCACAGCCATCGCGACTGGTGGCACAGGAGGGTTGAGTCAAAAAGGTTCAGGTCGTCTGCAGGGACAAACAGTCACACTCACCTCTGGAACCGGCGGAATCGGCGCGGGCTCGGCCAAGAAGTCGACCAGACTTCTCACAGAAGCCAATGTGCTCGTGATGAATTCCGGAAGCAACATCTTCATTAACAATCTGGGATCCGTAAACATCGGAAACGCCGGTACGCCCGGTGCCCGCGCAGGAAACCTGGGTATCATCGATATCAGCACAACCCCAGATGGGGACGGCGATGGAGCAATCTCCGTTCCGAACGACGGAGTAATTCAAGCCAGCTCCGGTCTACTTTCGGTAATCAATCTGACTTCCTCTGGTGTGATCGGTGGCAACGCAAACATTACGACCAACAACAACGCGCTTCTTGTTGCGACAACCGTCAATCTGGCGACTGTTAACAGTGCAGACGGCGTGAAAGGTCTCGGTTTCGGCAACATTGGGACAAACAGTGGCAACGGTAGTATCAACGTTGATGCCCAATTTTTGAGCGCCAACACGCAAGGAGACGTGTTCGTTCACTCGAATGGCGGAGAGATAACAATCCTCGACTCATCGGCAGGAAATCTGCAAACATTCGACGTAAGAACAACCCCCGATGCGGGAACAGGCAACGGATCGATCACAATCGCCGGCACCATAGCGTCGGCATTCGGCAGAATTGGAACGCTTCTTCTGGCGTCCTCAGAAAATGGCGCCGGGACTGGTGGCATTATCCCTGGTGGCACCCTGGTCGCCCAGGATGTTGTGCTTCGTGACGACGACAACGTAGGTAATGCTGGACTTGGCACAGCAAGCATCGGCACAGCTGATAGCCCGATTGTAATAAACGCTTCCACACTTGATGTGAGAACACTTGGTGCAGAGATTGATATCCAAAACCTCAGTAAAACTGGTCTAGACGTTACAAGGATCAACTCTAACGCAAACAGATCAGGTTCCTTCACCTTGAGTTCAGCCAGCACCGTACACCTCAGCGGCGACGTCTTCGTTATCAATTCGGCTTCAGTAACCGCGACCGGCGCAGGACACATAATTGTTAACGGGGATATAGACCTGAACGGCACCACACCGGTGGCGATCCTGACAACTTCATCGGGCAGCATCACTGGTAGTGGCGCTATCGTGGACAACGGCGTTGGCGCTCTGGCAGTCACGTTCACCACGTCAGGCGGTGGAGTAGGTACCGACACAATTCCGTTAGAAACAGAGGCGGCGACAATCACGTCCAATGCCACCGGCTCGACTTACATCTACAACTCAGCAACCACACCGGTTTCTCTCGTTTCAGCCCTATCGAAAGGCACGTTCGAGTTGGCTGCTGATGGAGCGATCAACGTCAATGCCCCGATTCTGACTGCAACAAGCGTCAAGCTCAGCACGACCGGCGCTGATGCTATCACGCTAAACCAATCGGTCGGCAGCGCGAAAGCAACGAATTACGTTGACATAGCAATTAGCGGAAACGCGGCCATCACTCAAGCGACTAACGTGATCTTAGGCGCCAAAGTTCTCGTGTCACTCTCCACCGGTGGTGGCAACATCGGAACGAGCAATGTGGCACCAATAGTCGTTTCCACTCCCGGTCTGTCGGCGAACACAGACAACGGAGGCAACGTCAACATCAGCGCATTGCCATCGAAGAAAGTTCCGTTGACTCTATTCAACTCCGGTTCGGACGGAGATTTTAGCCTTAACGCGCAAAGCTCTGTTCTCTTGAATAACATACAAACGGTAGACGGCTCGATTAGCGTTGTGACGACGACTGGAACACTTTCAACAAACACTAACTCCATCATTCAGGTCGGCGAGAACGCAGCGAATAGAACAGCCGGAGCGGAGTCGATTCTTCTACAAACTCTAGGCACGAAGAAGAGCGGCATCGTAATCGGACAAGGTACAACGATTGCTACCTTCTCAGCTGGCAAATCAGCAGCCGGGGCAGGTGATATCAGCCTGATAGTAGGTCCGACGATATCGCAGATTGCAGGTCCGACCCCAGCCAACGTGACTGTCAACACTACGGGTACTGGCAGCGTGTTCTATGGCACGAACGGCATAACCGCACTCGCGCCCAACAACACTCTGAACGCCTTAAACGCGAATATAACGTTCAGCACAGGGACACTCCCGTCCACGGCCATCACGCTAGGCGGAAACGTCACAATCACGGCTGATCCTCCTTACACGACACCGATAGTGACGCAGTCACCAGTTGTAGCGTCAGAGGACAAATCAGCCGGTTCACGAACGCTTCCGCTATCGGTAGGCAGCATGAGTCCAGAAGCGAGTGCTGTCGCGTTTCAACCGACAATGTTTTCAATTCCGGGAAATTTATCGACAGCTAGCTTCGCTGCTGACGGTAATCTCAACGGTTTGCAAACGCGACCAGATTACTCGAATCTGGTGACGGCTCTCAACAACGTTGATAGCGCAATGAGTTTTGCATCAGCACTCCAAGCCAGTGCAATGACCATGGACAGCGTTCACGCGGGTCTACAGCCAGGTTACATCAGTGAAACCGAATTAGCGGGCGGCGAAGTCCCCGGCACCGTATACGGTGCAGAGTCGGATAGTCAGAATGGAACAGCGAAGGAAACGGTGGTCTCAAGAGGCACGGTTCTCTTCGCTCCACCAAGCGACACTCTTGTCACCACCCCGGTTGGCAAGATCCGCATCGGAGAGAAGTCTGTAGCTTTAGTGATGGCATATGCAAACGGAGTCGCGGTCTACGATCTCGACGACGTTCGCAAGGGGTCAATAGAGGTTGCAGTCGCGGGCAAATCCATAAGACTGTCGCCCGGTCAGCATGTATTTATCACCAGCGAGTCCGTGAGAAGCTTCGATGAAGTAAATCCCGCGCAAATGATTGGTTATCGCGGAATCACCAGTCAGAACCTTGGTTTCGGTCTGAAGGCGTTCTCAGCTGAATTTTGTATTCCACACGCAATTAATGCCGTGAGACCGCTCAAAGCTTTGATTCGGTCGAAGCATCCAAACTCGAAAAAGATTTCGAATCACATGCTTAAGACCGCAGCTGTTCTCATGCAACTACGTGCCAACAATGGAGAGTTCCAACAGGTGTTTCGACCAAGCAGAACAGCGTGGGTGAAATAGTACGGGCGCGGCCATTTGACCAATTCGAGAGCCGGCCATTGGGCTGGCTCTTTCTTTTGAACGAACGCGAGGCGTTACAACATCAATAGGCTTCCAACTCGTGACATCCAACGACCGAGCGGTGACATACTACAATTAGACGTCTTTGGTCGCGAGTTGATGGAGCCATACATGCTTAAAGGTAAAAAACTGGGTGTTATTGGGGTCGGAAAACTCGGGGAAGCTTTGATTTCGGGATTGTTGAAACAAGGCGCGCTCACGACCGACGACATTACAGGTTCCGTCGCCCACGCAGCATCGGCGGAACGAGTCAGCAAGAAGCTCGGAATCGAGGTTTCTCAGGACAACCGCAAAGTTGCGAGTGGAGCAGATCTGCTGATACTGGCCGTCAAACCGCAAAACATGCACAGCGTTCTGGTGGAAATCGAAGATGTTTTAACACCGGACCAGCTCGTGATCTCCGTTGCAGCATCGGTAACAACCACTTTTGTGCAAAAACGATTGAAGAAACAAATCCCGATCATCCGCGCGATGCCGAACACGCCGGCAGTGATCAACGCCGGCATGACAGGGCTCTGCGGCGGCTTACACGCTAAAGACGAGCATCTCAAGATGGCCGAATCGATTTTCAAGTGCGTCGGCGAAGCGGTTTTCGTTGACGAAAGCCTGATGGATGGAGTCACGGCGTTGTCGGCAAGCGGACCAGCATATCTTTACGTCATAATAGAATCGCTGGCGGAGGCCGGCGTGAAGCTCGGAATTCCGCGTGACACTTCGACATTCCTTGCCGCCCAGACGATGTATGGCGCCGCCCGCATGGTTCTCGAATCAAAAGCACATCCCGCGCTACTGAAAGATACGGTGACAACCCCAGCCGGTTGCACTATCGATGGTCTGATGGAACTCGAAGAAGGGAAGTTGCGCGTAACCCTGATTAAAGCCGTCGTCAAGGCGGCTGAGCGGGCACGGGAACTGGTAAACAACCAGGACTCGGCGGATTCGTAGAACGTTCCGAAGGCTGAATCCGCCAGACCTGAAGGGTAAAGCGTTCGAAATTTAATCGGACTTAATTCTACTGTCGCCTAATTTCTTGAGCCTGATAGTTATCCCTTTGTGTATCGGCAAGAGGAAAAAAAATCATGCGCGCCAGTGTCAAAGCAGCTCTGTTAATCGGATTTCTCGCAGGCATGGCGACGATCGGCGAATACAACCTGCTTAACGCCGCGCATGCATCCACCGGTCACGCGGCAGTTAAACCAAAAACGCAGATCGCTTTCGTTCACAAAACCATTACTAAGCAAATCCCGACGACCGTAAGAGACGACGACTATGACTCATATGTCGATTCGCTCAATGCAATCGAAGAAGACCCCGAACACGCCCAGGCCAAGATGATTACGGCTTCCTACGAGATCAATAATTAGTTTCAAAAAGTTTTCCGAGCGAAGACAAAAGAACCGGTTTTAATCGCCGGTTCTTTTCTTTTAAGGTAAACAGCTGCGACGGCCGCTTCCTATGTTTCCACCTTGCAATCGGTCAAACACTCTTCTAACTTCTTGATACCATCGGCGGTGAGCTTCGTGCCCTTCACGGATAATTTCTTCAGCCCGACCAGACCCTTCAAGTCTTCCACACACGAGTCATCTACTAGTGTTTCATCAAGCCAGAGCCTTTCCAACGAATCTAAACCCTTCAGATATCCGATGACGGAGCTTGTCACTTTCGTGTTCGATAAATCCAGCTCTCTCAGGTCGGTAAGGCGCTGAAGATGCGCAACTTCCCAATCTCTAATCGCGGAGGCACTCAAATCTACGGAGTACAAACTATCTTGTGGGATCATTGAGACGAAAGACAAGTCAACGTCTTTTCCGCGTTTTACTTCGAGCTGAACACGTTTGCCGGCCGGCAGTTTCACAACACCTCGCGCAGCAGAGAGTGTTTCCCAGTACTCCGGATCATCATCTGACTCGACAAGAAACTCACCATAAGTTTTTCCGGCCGGCAACCGGATAATGTTGGGACCATCTTCGACTTCGATGTCGTCGTCGTCGTCCTCCTCCTCTTCTTCTTCCTCTTCGTCCTCATCGTCATCACGTTGATCGAGTCTTGCCGGATCAAATTCAGCTTGGCTCTTAGGAGGGGTCATGATCTCGATTGGCACCCGCGGTGCTGCAGGAGCCGAACCACCTGGAGCCGGATTGGGAGCGCCGGCGGCAACCAGACCACCGGTTAGTATTGCCGCAACACCAGCCTGCAGAAGCAAGCGTTTCAAATCAATTTCAAGACCTTTGGACGCATCGAGCGGAGTGGGTGGCGCAAAGATCGGCGCATATTGGATGGGAAGCCCGGTTGGTCCGGCTTCTTTCCAGGGCGGATACAGACCCATAGTCGCGATCACAACTACGCCCAATAGAAAAACAAATTTTTGTTTGCTGTTCAAAACTTAAATAGCCTCCACGCGCAGATCTTCTCAAGTGCACAATCGCTGCGCCGGACTATCTTACACAAACGAACCTCGAGCATAGGCTGCTAAATCAGAAATCTAAAACATTGGTATCCTTAATATCACTCCAATAGTAATCAAGAGAGGCGCAGATGGCTGAGACTTTGCAATATCAGTCCGGGTTTGGCAATCACTTTGAAAGCGAGGCGGAGAAGGGTGCTTTGCCACTGGGGCAAAACTCACCTCAGGAAGCGCCTTTTGGCTTGTACGCCGAACAACTCAGCGGGTCGTCGTTTGTCGCACTCCGGCATGAGAACTTGCGTTCCTGGCTCTACAAAATCAGACCGTCAGTCCGACATTCGCGATTTAAACCGGTTGCATCTCAACTGATCAAGAGCCGCCCCTTCAATGAAGTGGATGTTTCGCCTGACCAGATGCGCTGGAATCCAGTTCCGCTTCCGGAAAAACCAACTGATTTCTTAGACGGCTTAGTTACGATTGCAGGCAACGGTGATCCAGCCAGCATCAGGGGTTCCGCAGTTCATATCTATGCGGCAAATACTTCGATGACTGAACGTTTCTTCTACAACGCAGACGGAGACTTCCTTATCGTACCTGAGCTCGGCTCGCTGCGAGTCGCAACGGAGCTGGGCGTGCTTAACGTCAGTCCCTGGGAAATTTGCGTCATCCCCCGCGGTGTCAAATTTCAAATCGGGCTTTTAGATGCCACCGCCCGCGGTTACGTGTGCGAAAACTTCGGCCCGCCATTCAAACTTCCGCACCTGGGTCCAATCGGCGCAAATGGTTTAGCAAATCCAAGAGATTTTCTCGCTCCTGTTGCCGCCTACGAAGAGAAGAGCGGCGATTTTCAGCTGATTGCAAAATTTAGCGGAAAACTCTGGCAGGCAACGACCGATCGGTCGCCACTCGATGTAGTGGCATGGCATGGCAATTATTATCCCTACAAATATGATCTGCGTCTGTTTAATGTCATAAACAGCGTGAGCTACGACCATCCGGACCCGTCGATTTTCACAGTCATCACATCGCCTTCAGAACTGCCCGGCGTCGCGAACGTTGACTTTGTAATTTTCCCGCCGCGCTGGATGGTAGCGGAAAAAACATTCCGCCCTCCGTACTATCATCGCAACATAATGAGTGAGTACATGGGCTTGATCGAAGGTGTTTACGACGCGAAGCTGGAGGGATTCGTGCCAGGCGGCGGCAGTCTGCACAACAGTATGTCGGCTCATGGACCGGATGCGCAAACGTTCAATAAAGCCAGCCAGGCAAACCTGGTACCGCAGCGAATCGACAACACTCTAGCTTTCATGTTTGAAAGTTCGTTGATATATACACCGACAAAATTCGCCGTCGAATCAGGTCTGCTGCAAAGCGATTATATGGACTGTTGGAACGATCTAGAATCGAAGTATTCAAGACCTGTTTCAACGAAAAACGCGTAATTATCTGTCGCACGAGGCATGTCTGAAATGTGATCATCAAGATCTTCATAAGAGAGCGAAGATTTTCTGTCATGTGGCATAACATAGACATCTAGTTAAATAAGGGCATTTGCGAACCGAAAAATGTACAAACCGCAACCAAAAGAAGAACCGTCCGCACAAAGCAATCGCCAGAAACTTCCACCGGAAAGTGGATGCCCATCAATGGGCAAAGTGAAATTCATGATCGAGGAGGCGACCAGCCGCCGAGGCTGTCTGGTTGAGCTCCCATGGGCTGTCGGCGACGCCGCCTTCGTACTCACGTGTCAGTGGGAGAAGACTGTTGAAGAGCCCGTATGGACGCTATACGAGCAGGAAAATGGCGTTGCCTCCAAAGTTGTCTGGACCCAGTCATTCGCGCCGGGCGATCTCGAATTTATGTACGACATCCTTGTGATGTCAGCACCGAAAAATTCCTCTCTGGCTCACAGCCAGATTCCAGATCTATTGAGACCTGAACACCAGGAAGAAGAAAACAGTTGGCCGGGACCAGCTCCTGAAACGGCTCCATATTCCGGCTCGACATCAGCTGTCGGAATGCCGGCTATGCCGACTGGGGGCTTGCCTGGAGCAGGTTTGCCCGGTGCAGGTCTGCCTGGTGGCATGCCCTCTTCGGCAGGATTACCCGGAGCCGGACTTCCAGGAGGAATGCCTGGCGGCGGAATGCCTGGTGCGGGATTGCCGGGCGGCATACCCGGAGCAGGACTTCCAGGCGGAATGCCTGGCGGTGGAATGCCAGGCGCAGTGCCGGGCGGTCCGGGTGCATCCTATCAAAATCTTCCGAATGTGCCGCAGAGCCCATACGGGAATCAGCCACCTCAGTCGATCTCCGGACAGAATCAGCAATATCAGGGGGGCTACCAACAGCAGATGGGCGGCTATCCTCCGCCCCAGCCACCGATGCCGAACGCCGGCTACGGTGGCTATCCGCCGCAGCCGCCCCAGGGTCAAACCGGGCAGTATCCATACGGTCAACAAATGCCGCCGATGCCGGCGCCAGGCTATCCGCCGCAGCCGGGTTACGCCCCGGCACCGATGCCTGCGCCCGCTCCTGCGCCGCAGGAACCTATGACCAAGATGATCGATTATCAATTGCTCGACAAGCGCAAAAACTTGTTGCTGGGCACTATGCTGACGGGAGCGGGCTTGATTAGCGAACCTACACTCGAGGCCGCTCTGAAACTTCAGGATCTTATCAGAGACGAACGCATGTCACCGGAACGCGCTCCGCATGTTCTGAAGCGCCTTCACGCCATGGGCGGTAACATCGATCAGTATCTCACGCCCGATGACACTTCTCTTGAACCGCCGTCTCTGACTGGTACTCCGGCGCCGGCGAGAAAACCTGCACCACCGGCAGGCAAACCTGCTGGTGGACCGCCACCCGCTCCCGGAGCCGCTCCAGGTGGAGCGCCGGCAGGAGCAAAACGCAATTTAAAACCGGCGTTCGATTTGTTGCAGACCGCCGGCATCCTCAGCGAGGAAGACATCAAGGTCGCCCTGGAAGTGAGGAAGAAACATGGCGGCGACCTGGTCGGCATCCTTGAAGCCGCCAGCAAGGTAAGCAGAAAAACCGTTGATGCAGCCTTCATTTGTTTGCCTCTCATTCGAGAGGGGTTATTAAAGGTCGAGCAATGCATCATCGCGCTTAATTACTGCAGTCGAATGCGCGTCGGTTTCGATGAAGCGCTCGACGAAATGGGTTGGCAAAATCCGCGAAAGATGCGTTCAGACCTGCCGCTGTAATACCGCAATCGAAATATTATCAGCAGAAACAGCCGCGCAAGCGCGAAAAGCAGCGCGCCAACCTTAATAAGCGCCTGCATTCCCAGTTGACTTCGGCTTCAGTGGGTATATTTTTCGTAGTCACTATCAAACACTATCTAACCGTTTAAAGAGACACGCAGATCGCTTAATGGCCAAAACCATACTAATCGTCGATAAGGACCAGGGCTTCCGAAAGTTAATCGCGCCCACTTTCGAAGGTCGAGGTCATAAAGTTGTGCAGGCTGAGAACGGTCGAGCTGCAAAAGAAAGTCTCGAAGCTGATAAACCCGATCTTGTGATCGTAGGTTCGCCTCTGCCGGACACTAGCGGAATTCAATGGGTCGAGGATATCAGAAAAGCCGGTCACGAATTGGAAGTCGTTTTCGTGGCAGGTGACAAAACCGAGTTGTCCGAAGTGAAGCCGGTTTTGAAGGACTGGAATATCAACTTAAGCGCGAGTAAACCACTAATTCCATTCGTGTTCGGTGCTCAGGTCGAATGTCAGTTTGCGACCGAGAAAGGTGCCGATGCACAGAAGCAAAAGCTGAAGGACTTCGAGACGATGTTTCTCGCACTCGTGTCGAAGTATGCACGAGTTTTGCCTGAGAAACTAAGCCTGCTTGCTCAAGCTATTGAAAAAGCGAAAGCAGAGCCGGAATCGAAAGAGAGTCTCGATGAAGTGCGCGGACAAGCGCATAAAATCAAAGGTACAGGCGGCTCGCTTGGCTTCAGAAAAGTTGGCGAGCACATGGCTTTCATCGAAAATTCAGCCGTCGCCATGGCCGACAAATCGCAAGACGAGCGCGACTTGATGTGGGCAGAGATCGATCGTCGATTGGTCGAAGCACAAATTGATGGCGATGAAGAAGCTCGAGAAGTGATGGAAGTCGTGCAAGGTAAAGAGGAGATCGCCTCCTCCGGCGACCATCAACCTGCTATGGCACGCATCATGGTCGTGGATGAAGACGAAGGTTTTCTTGAGATTGTGGAAGATCTCGGCAAAGAGCGCTTGGTAGAAATTATCAAGGCTACCAGCCAATTGGAAGCGTTGGACAAAGCCTCCGCCTATCCGCTTGATGCTGCGTTGATCAACATTCTTCCAGAAACACCTGATTCCGGTTTTCAACTCGCTAAAGACCTGCGTGCACTGCCAGGCTACGATAACTTGCCGCTGGCATTTATCTCCGGCGATGCTCTTACCAAAGACCGCGTAGAAGGCGCACATGCAGGCGCGTCGCTCTATCTGGATAAACCGTTTGAGTCGGACTCTCTCGAAAAAGCAGTTCATCACCTCGTCGCAATTCGACAAGGTGGACGCCCCAGAGTTCTGGTTTGCGATGATGATGAATTCTTTGGAAACACAGTTGCTCTGGTACTCCGCAACGAAGGAATGATCGTCAGAACTCTGACGGACCCGAATATCATCCTCGATGTGATGCAAGAATTTCCGCCGGACATGCTGCTTCTCGACGTCATGATGCCGGGAGTTACCGGATTCGAAGTATGCCGAATGTTGCGATTGATACCACGATGGCAGGATCTTCCAATTATTTTCTTGACCGGACAAACTGGCGTAGAGGCGCGTGTAGAGGCATTCCGCTGCGGTGGCGACGACTACTTGCCCAAGCCGGTCGTGAATGAAGAGCTATTGACTCGCGTAAAAGTTCGTCTCGATCGTGCCAAGATGTTGCGAGAACGATCCGACAAAGACACAATCACAGGACTACTCTTGAGACGAGCGTTTTCAGAACAGTTGTCGGCAATTCTTGCAGAGTCGCAACGCGTAAAAACCAATTTTAGTATCTGTCTTCTGGACGTAGATCACTTCAAGAAGGTGAACGACACTCACGGTCACCTCGCCGGCGACAACGTTCTCGCTGGTCTTGGTCAGCTACTGTCGCGTCGTTTTCGTGTCGATGATCTCAGAGGCAGATGGGGCGGAGAAGAATTTATTCTAGCTTTCCGCCGAGAGAAAAAAGAGATTATCCACAAAGCGGTCACACGAGCACTCGAAGAGTTTCGCGAAACGCCGTTCTTCAGCGACGAAGGACAAGAGTTCCACTGCAGTTTCAGCGGTGGACTTGCGACTTTCCCTGACGACGGCGAATCAATTTTCGATCTCGTTCAAGCATCCGACAAGCGATTATATATCGCGAAAAAACAGGGAAGAAACCGCATCATCTTCGAAGACGACGCAGAAGTTCCATCAGTCAAAGCGAGCCACTAGTCTCAGTTTCAACACACCTATCGCGACTGTCCTTGATGTTCCTGTCGAATGCGATGTACCTCGTCCAGGTTTTGTTCGTTGAACTCCTGACGTCCGTATGAACCATGGAAAGTTTCAAACTTTCCGGCAACCGGAACCGAGTTCGGAATGAAGATTATCCATTTGCTGCCTGGCTTCGGCATCATCGCGGGATCCCATTTCCAATCAGCCGGTTTCACATCACTGCTTATCTTGCGACTGAATTCGTATCGAACCGGAAGCACCTTATTTAGTGGCGGTCCTTTCAAGATCTCGGTTACTTTAAAAACTGCGGTGGGAGGATTATTGAATGTCACTAGCCCTTCATGCTCAAAGCGCTTGAATTCGGCAACAACGATACTCTCAGATTTCATGAATGCGTTTAAAACCGAGAGCGACTCTTCTGAGTCTTCATTGACCGCAGCAGGAGAAAGAGGAGCACGAATTGGCGTGGGCGTTTCGACACGCGGCTGAAAAGCTAGGACTCGACCTGTTTCAGGCGGCGCCTCTGGCGGATCACTCTTCGCATATAAGGTACGAAGTTTGCCCGGCAAGATAGAAGGTTCCTCGACCTTTTCCAAAGCCAGCTTGAGCTGCGGCTCAGCCTCAGCGTATCTGTTCAACTTGAACAAACACTCGCCATATTCAAGACTCATCTCGCTTTTAAGATTCGGTCTCTTATCGAACAGTTGCTCTAGAGCAAGAGTGGCTTGGTCCCACTGTTTCAAGTTTCGGCTCGCTTCATAGAAGCCGAAGTAGAAATCGTCGTCCTTGCCCAGAAGCTTCCTGTATTCAGATTGAGCTTCGGCATACGACCCGTTCTTTAACGCTCGTGTAGCCTTTCTCGCAATACCAGAGGTAATTACTGACCCATAGAAGCCAACGTCATCAGCAGCGCGGGTCGGGGAAACAGGAATAACAAAAATGCATAACGACAGGCTGAGCAAGCCAGCCAAACCAAGTTTATCCATGGGACACACTCCATAAAACGGTGCCAAGCCGCCTAAGCTATAACCATTTTTCTAAGAGTGTGAATTTTCAACCAGGAGGAAAACCCTAGGTTTCAGCGACGTGACATGTCGATACCACAGGTTCACGAATGCGCACGTTTACCAATCGTCATCATCATCGTCGTCGCCTTTCTTAGCCGCACCAGGCTTGCCGCCTGGGTTTTGCTGCTGCTGCAACTTCTTCTGTTCAGCTTGCTTTTTCTTCTGCTCGTTTATAGCCTTCATCTGCTGCAGATACGCCCAAGTATCTTTATAGGCTTTATCGTATTCCTTGCAACCGTATGAAACGGCATTCTTCAAGAATGGCAACGCCTTTTCAGGCTTCTTCATTTTTAAATAAATAGTCCCGGTAACGCCTTGATTCTGGCAATTCGACGGATCCATTTGAACGGCTTTCTCGAGTTGCACAGCGGCAGCTGCGAAGTCAGCGGGTGTGCCACCAGCTGCCAGGTAATTACCGTATTGAGCTCGAAGCTTCGGGTCATTCGGCGACATCCCCACTAAGATGCCATATTCGGCAAGCGCTTGAGGTCGCTTCCTTTGTTGAACGTAAATTGAAAGAAGACAAGTGTGAATGACGGTTTTGCGTTTCTCGACTTGGGCACTGTCAACCTGCGCATCGGCAATCTGACAGCTCACCGTCATCAACGCAGGTACAACCATCGAATACGCAATTGCATATCTGAGCGCACGCTGCATTATTAATCCCTCAAAGTAACTACCAAAAGCGGCCCTCACGACAATTTACCAATCATCATCGTCATCATCGGACGATTTCTTGGCACCACCGGCGCCACCAGCACCAGCCTGAGCGGCTTGCTGCTTTTTCACCTCGTCTTGACGCTTCTTCATCTCAGCAATCCGCTTATTGCCTTCGATGTATTTAAACGTCTCCTCGTAGCTTTTCTTGTACTCCTGCCCACCATACTGCACAGCGATGCGCAACCACTTCAAAGCCTCGTTGGGGTTCTTAGCCTTTAGATAAAGCGCTCCAAGAACCCCATTGTAGGTGGCGTTAGACGGATCAAGTTGCACAGCCTTCTTGATCTGAGTGATACCAGCTGCAATATCACCAGGTGTCTGACTGGCAGCAACGTATCGACCGTAAGCATATCGAAGCTTGGGGTCATCCGGCTTCAAACCGACCATGGTGGCGTATTCAGCCAGTGCCTGAGGACGTTGCTTCTTGTCGATGTAAATCTGAAGCAGGCACGCATGAATAACCTCTTTGCGTTTCTGAATCTGCGAAGCCTCAAGCTGTGCGCTCGCGGGCGAGACGCCCACGGACGAAGCCATCACGGCAAGAGCTAAAGCAGCGTTCATAACTCGTTTGGACATTTACAAACCTCCGTGTCTCAAGACAAGTTGCAGGATTACTTCGCTTGACCTTGGTGCTCTTGGATAATTCTGTGGATTTCGTCGATGTTGTGCTCGTTCCATTCTTGCCTGCCGTATGAGCCGTGGAAGGTTTCAAATTGTCCGTCAATCGGCACGCAGTTCGGAATGAAGATAAGCCACTTGGAGCCCTTCTTCGGCATTTTGTCTTCCGTAAACGTCCAGTCTTTTGGTTTCTCCTCACCGACGATCTTCTCGTGGAATTCATATTTGACCGGCAATGTCCGGCTGAGAGGCGGTCCTTTCAGGTATTCAACGATGTGGAAGTTTGCCTGCGGTGGTTTGTAGTACGAGACCGGTCCTTCATGCTCAAATCCTTTGTACTCAGCGACGAACACGCCCTCGCACTTCATGAAAGCGTTCAAGAACGTCAGTGATTTGCGCGATGTATGTTCGTGAACATCAGATGCATCGAGAGTTCCCTCTCGAGCTGGCGCGACATATTTCTCCGGTTCCTTATAAGCGATGATTGGTCCCACTTCAGGTTTATGAACGATGATGCTTTTCTCTACAAGGCGCTTCAAACGCGTCTCTACTATCGACGGCTCACTGACTTTAGTCAGCGCTTTCTTCAACACTGGCTCGGCTTCATCGTACCGGTTCAGGTGAAACAGTGCCTCACCGTATTCGAGAAGCATTTGATCTTTGTACTTCGGATTTTTATTGAATAGCTCTTCGAGAGCCATTGCAACTTGCTCCCACTGAAGCAATTTATAACTGGTTTCATACAGCCCGAAATAAAAATCCTCCTGGTTAGGATCTTGCCCGATTGCCTTTCTAAACTCGCCTTGAGCAACAGCCCACTCACCTTTCTTCATCGCAGAAGCCGCGGCCTGAGCGGCTCTCTGAACTGTCACCGATCCGTAAAAACCCACGTCGTCGGAATCTAAAGCCTTTGCTGGCGAACTCGTCGCCCCGATCAGCGAAAAACTGAGAGAGACGGCCATTAGACTGTGCTGGAGTTTCCTTTGAAAAGACTGGGTAGAAGCGTCGTTTGGCATAGAACGGGATTTGGACATCGCAAATCTACTCCTTGAAATTTGGCAGCAAAACGCCGGGATAGCTTATAAGCCATGTTCCACGTTTGGAACGTTTACCCACCCTGTGAGGTTAACTCTTGTGAATTGTTTCAGTAACGCTTTGTTCCCCGATTTCGCTGAACCGATGATCGGCGTCCGAAAAGATCAGGGTTTTCCGTGCTTAGAAATGCGGACTTGCGCCGTAAGGCTCGGACACCATGGTCAATTCCATGGTCCTCATCCCCGCACCAAGGTCTTCGACAAACTGAATGGGCGAGAATTTATAGTCTGCAGAAGCTGCGTTATTCGGTTCAAACCAATCGGGCGGTTCGTGAAGCACACCGAGGAAATCTTCCGCCCATTTATCTGCCGCTCCGAGAACCATGGTGTACGGCAACAGTCTTCCGAACACTGTCGGGTCACTGGCCACAAGCGTCTCGACATGACGCCCCTCCACATCATTCAGAAAAATAGCGAATCCTAATGAGCGGCGCAATGCCAAGATGCCTTTCTGAGTCCGCGCCGGCATAGCGAACGCGAAGGTTCCGATCAAAGCCGCGGAAACGAACAGCCCGATACCGAATGGTGCCAAGACTGCATTGCCGCTTGAGGCCAGTATCAAAATCATTCCTATCAAACTGAAGAACACGGCCATCGTGCGATACTGCTTCCGCACGACGTCCGGATTTTGAAGGAAATAGCCTTCCTGAGCCAATGCGTCATAGATCTCATCACGAATAGCAGGAATGCGCGACGCGAAGCTGTTTTTCAAATCGGATAGAAGTATCTCTTCACGAGTTCCAAAAATTGCGTTCAAAAAATCCTTTTCGTAATTCCGAAGCGGTGCATCATCGCCTGCTGCCTTGGTTTTAATAAAGAGGTAGTCGAAATTTCCGAATCCCATGGCATTCCGTTTAGCAACTTCGCGAATTTTCAAATGACCACGAGCCGCAAGGTCTATAAGAGTAGCGATAATGTCTTGCATGTCACAGCGCTCGTCGTACAGTGTGCCGACTTCCGCGGGAGTCATCTCGGTAGGCGGATCCCAGGCAACGACTATTTCCTCAGGATTGGCAGCGTCACGTCCAAAGTGCCACCACAAAACATACAGCGCAGCTCCTGTAAAAACCGGCACGAAAAGCGCAGGCCACCAGTCATCCAACCAGTAGAGCATCTGCCTGAATATCGACGGCGGCGCGATTGAGCCTTTAGGAAAGTCGGCAATCACAAAGAAGTTCTGCCCCGGATTTACGGGAGCTGCTGTGAATTGGGCAAAAGAATTTTGCAGACGTATGTTCACCTTATCCTTTCCGGACGGATCGCCGACGTAGGCGCTCCGAGTCATCTGGGAAGGCATTACCCCGGCAGGAGGATAAAGCGAAACTCGAGCACGCTCGATTGGCACCGGCCATTCACCGCCCGTCGCGTCGAAAACGAGTTCGGGTGTACCTTCAAAATAATTGACGCCATTTCGCATGGCGTATCGGATTTTGAAAACGTGCTTGCCGGTCATCGGAACATGCGGCTCGCCAATAGTCACAATTGCAGCATCGTCATGTTTAACCACACGTGCCTTCACTGGACGGTCGTCACCACCCTCGGTGGCTCCCAAGAAGCGAAAATCGACTGAGTAGGTTCCACCCGACCGTTGAATCGTGGTCGGGATATTTCGAGTAAAACCGTTTCTCTTCGAGTTATCGAAGTCATAGGAAATCGACTCGGTAACGTAGATGGTTGAATCTTTCTGAACGACGATTGAAGTATCGAAATATCGAATCACTTCAGAACGAGCCGGTTGACAGACCAGCAATCCGGTAATCGATACCAGTAGCGATACCATCGCATTCTTAGCGAATCGATAACTCATATTCTATCCTCTGCCTGGCGGACAACGCGAACTATTTAGCAGGTGCTTTGAGCGCCTTTATCTTCGCATTGATTTTATTCGCTTTGAAAGCGTTTCCGGCCTTTTCCCAGGCTTCACCGCACTTGTCCAAAATCTCACGGTACGATTCAGACTTGACTACTTTGGCATCTTCTTCCATCAGACCCACTGCGGTCTGATAAACATTCGCGGCTTCTTCCCACCGGTGCTGCTTCGCCAGCACGCGGCCGAGGTTGCCGAGAGTGATGTAAACAGCTTGATTTTTACGACCAAACGCTCTGATGAAGAGCTTCTGCGCTTTCGTCAGCAGTGGAACAGCCTGTAAATACATTTCCTTTTCTTCGTAGATTGCAGCCAGGTTGTTGAGAATCGCGGCTTGCCTTGCTTCCTGACCGATGTACAAATCGCATTGATTCAACGCCACGAGAAATATCTTCTCGGCGCGGTCGTAATCCTTCTTTTGAAGCGCATCATTACCATCCTTGATGTTGACGTCTATGTCACGACGCATATAGTCGATTTGCGGTTCGTCGGCTTTCTGAGCGGTTTCAGCAGAGCCCGTGGCGGCGGCATCTCCGCTACCTGAAGCGGAAGAATTCGCCGAAGTGCCTGTCGTAACACCGCCTCCGGGAGCGCCACTTTTGCATGCGCCCAAAACACTTGCCGCGACAATCACGACCAGCAACATAGAAATTTTGTTCATCGTCACCCCTGACAGCTATAGAAGGCTAACGCCTTTTAATCGCAACAACAATCCGCGGAAAATGCACCATACCGTTTAACTATAAGCGTTGTCCAATTTACCAATTGGTCAAATATAGCTCTAAACCATTTATACTAGGTCCGGTTCTATGGGCGTCCACCTAAATTTCGAAGTAGTCAAGTTAACGTACAGATCCTATTACCAAGTTGGCGATATACGACATGTCAGATAACAAACCGGAAACCATCAGATATTCACGGCTGGCAGTCTCCGCCATCGTGCTCACCTTTATTCTGGGCGCGACGCTCGCTCCACGCCTCACCGCGGGAATGGACTATGGTCCGAGCCCGATGCAGAATCCGGTAATTTTCAATCCCACTGTGAATCCGGTCACAACCCCTCCGATCGTTGTGCCGACGGACGTTCAACCGAATTTGAACGCTTTTCAAACCGGCGCAAATATACCGATGGTTAATTACGACCTTGGAGCAATCGCGCTCAACGGCATTATGCGCCTCCCCGATAGCGCCTTCCCGCAGGAGAGTGCTCTTACCGGACCAACCAACGGAATTACAGTTAAATTCAAGCCTGGCTCCGAGTACAAGATGGAAGGAGACTACATCGTAGTCTTGAAGAAAGGCGAGATTTTGGTTTCAGTGAAAAAACCATCGCGCCTGGCCATGATCAAGACACCATACGGCAACATCTCGGTTGCGGCTGATGGAGACGTTCTATGCAAGTTTGAAAACGGAACTTTGCGCGTCACCAACCTCGATGGAGGCGGACAAACCATCAAAGCGCAATTAAATCAAGGACCGTTCGCCGGCGCGTCTGACCCGACTGTGACAATCGCAGCTGGTTTCGAGATGGTGGGCGCCGACCACAAGCTCACACGCGCAGATATGAGACCGCGCGACGGAGTAGCTCGTCGCCACTTCAAAATTTTGGAAAGCGGTCACCTGGCAATCAGCGAAATCTCAGTTGAGAGCGTCATGAAGGCTAACGATGTCATCGCCGATCTAAGGCAGTCCTCGACCGGCGTGAAAGAGCGTCGAATCCTCGGCGATATGTCGAAGATGGCTGCGGTTTTAAACTATAAAAACGGCACGCAAGGCTTCAAAGTCGAAGAGTAAACTACGCAGTGCACTGAAGCGACGAGAGCGCTTCTTCAATTTTTAGCGCGCTGGTAGCGCTGAGCTTCTGTCTGCCATCGCGAAGGGCAGCGACCTCGTCGTAAAGGAGTTGAGATAACTCGCGATGCTCGTTCCTGTCGCCGGGGGATTCGACGCCAACTTTGGGAAGGCGTTCGTCAAGCGCAATCGGTTTTCCAACAATGATTTTAACGGTCGAGGGTGATTTTCCGCGTCCGTAGCTAATGTATGCGGGAATTACAGGAATGCGATGACCGGCAGACGCGGCATTCATTATGATCTTAGCCACTCCGGGCTTGAACGGATGGATGTCGTCGTCGTAGAAGATATTTCCTTCTGGAAAAACCACTACCGGTTCGCCGGCGCCTAGCTGTTTCACGGCGTAGCCAACCGGGTCCAGGCGAGGGTTTGCGGGAAACGCACCAACACTCATCACGGCGGCACCTTGCACACCACGCATCTCATTGGGTGAAACCATGTAATTGGCTCTGCGATTCAATAAATATTGGACAACCGGACCGTCCCAGCGTTTCGAGTGGTTCGCAATCAATAGAAAGGCGCCATTTTCCGGAAGATTTTCCACACCGATAACTTCAAAATTTCTGAACTGAGAGACTACGACCAGCTCATTGACGAAGTTCCAAAAGGCATAACCAAGCAGAGTTTTGCCATCCTTCGGCATGGAGTATCTGGAAGCTTTGGGTAACACGGCGATAGACATAACGACCTCACTCTCATAAGTGCAAAGTGCCAACACATTTACGATATCGGGTTCGCAAATGCTGCATAACGACTGAAAAACAGTTCGATCACTGTTTTCCGCCGAATCGACGCCGCCGATAATTGCGCTGAAACTCTCCGACGTTCAACAACTTAATGGTATCTTGGTAGCAATACAGGCGACAGTTCGATTACTAGACAGAAGAGCCATGGCGGACAAAGGAAAAACGAACGGGGCGCAGACCCACAAAGGAATGAGAGACGCCTCTCACATGCCCTCAGAGGATGAGATTCGGGCGTTCATGGATGAGGCTATCCGAGAAGCAGCCAATGGGCTTGAGGAAGGCGGAATTCCAATTGGTTCGGTCCTGGTAAGAAACCATAAGATAATCGGTCGCGGCCATAATCGACGAATCCAATTCGGCGACCCGACTGCGCACGGCGAAATAGACTGCCTGCGAGCCACAGGGCGCCTGCGGTCGTACAAAGACACCGTTATGTTTTCCACGCTTATGCCTTGTGCCATGTGCGCGGGTGCAATTGTTCAATTCGGGATCCCCGTAATAATCGCTGGGGAGAACCGCACATTCGCAAGCTCTTCCGATTTCATGAAAAGCAACGGCGTAACCGTGATCGATCTGGATCTCGATGAATGCTACGAGATGCTCAAAGGCTTCGCCCAGGAGCATCCTTCGTTATGGAACGAAGATATCGGTGTCGAGCCGGAATAGCAATTCGCTCGCAAAATACCATACATATAGAAGAGGCGAAGAACCGAATCACGAGCGGCAGATCGTGAACAAAAAATTTTGCCTACTTCCCAAGATTGACATTTATGCTAGGGTAGAACATGAGAGCTTGATGAGGAGTAATCATGGGAGTAAGTACAGGTAAGCCTACCACGACAAAACGGGCGACCAAGAAGTCTCAAGATGCTGAATCGGCCATACTTGCGACGTGTCCGACTAACGGTGGCGGCTGGTGCTCTTATCCATTCTCTGCGAAGCAGCTTGAAAAAAGGTTGAAGGCAAAAGCGAAACTGGCTGAAATTGAAAACCTTCAGCAACAAACCGCTAAGAGCAAAAAGTCAGTGGTCAAATCCCACTAGGCCGAGTTTAAAACCAGTCATAATAATCTCTGTATGCTATTCACTTCGGAGATTCTCAGACTTTGGCGAAAATTCTTCTGGTCGAAGACGAAAAGGATCTGGCTCAGCAACTTGAGGACTGGTTCAAGCGCGAACAGCACACGATCGACGTCGTGTACACGGGTCAAGACGCGCTCAATTATCTTAAAATCTCGAAGTACGATCTGGTCATATTGGACTGGATGTTGCCGCTTGTCAGCGGACTGGAAGTGCTTCAGAAGATGCGCTCCCACAACAACCGCACGCCTGTAATCATGCTCACGGCAAAGGATTCCGAGGACGACAAAGAGAAGGGATTGGACTCGGGAGCGGACGACTATGTGACAAAACCGTTCTCGCTTCGCGAACTGTCGGCGCGCACACGGGCGGCGCTGAGGCGCTCATCGCAGGCGGCAAAAACCGTTTTAACTGCAGGTGATGTGGAACTAGATCCAGTGTCGCGAACAGTTTCAAAAGGAAACGTAGACATTCACTTGGAGCCGAAAGAGTTCAACTTGCTTGAGTTCTTTATGCGCCATCCCCAACAGGTATTTAGCGCCGACGCGCTAATCGACCGGGTATGGCCGTCCGATACTCTTGTCTCGACTGACGCGATTCGAACGTATATCAAGATTTTGCGAAAAAAATTGGACAATGAAAAGGTGATCCAGAATGTGAGAGGGGTTGGCTACAAATTCGAGCCTGACATGAAATGAAGTTTTTCCGTTGGAACGTCACGTTTCAATTTGTCTTCCTCGCGCTCTGCGTCTACGTAGGGCTGGTTGGGCTCAGCCTGTTTTTGTTCTCACGCGGATTGAACGATGCGCTCGACGACCAGTTGAAGTCACTTCTGGCGGAACAATCACAGCTCATTGATTTCAACGGCAAAGATCTCAAATGGCTGGAAGGTAGTGACAGCACGGGTTTCCACTCGCCATTCTCGAGACCGTTAGCCTCGTTTCAACTCTTCGATTTGAACGGAAAAGTTCTCGGTTCGCACGGCAGCTATCACTGCGCGAAACTTTTTCTACATCCACAAGAGATCAAAGGACTGCCTGTCACCTACAGAACTCAGGTATTACCGCTTATCGTGAAGGATACACTTCTCGGCTATTTGCAGGTGGAAATGCCGACGACCCAACGCGACGCGGTAATGATGAAGTTTGCCGTCACTATATGCAGTGTCACGCTGCTCGGTTTTGCTTTGCTTGCATGGGCGGGATACAACTTTTCAAAAGAAGCGGCAAAACCAATTTATGACTCTTACGAGGTGTTGAGACAGTTTTCTGCCGATGTGGCTCACGAATTGAACACACCGATAAGCACCGTACGCGCCACCGCGGAAAACATGAGCGAAGAGCTTAACGAGCCTGACGCTCTGCGAACTAGGCTCGAAGTCATTAACCGCGCCGTCGACCGAATGAACATCATTGTTAAAGACCTGAGCCTCTTAACGCGGCTCGGAATGGAATCAGAAAAACCGACGAAAACGCCCGAGCAGATAGCATTGAGAAAGCTGGTCGTTGACGTTGTCGAAGAATTCAAAGATCGATTTCAACAGAAATCGATCTCCTTCACGTCGAAGATAGAGGGAGACCCTATCGTTTCCGGACATCAAGACCCGTTGCACCGAATGCTTGCCAACCTTCTCGAAAACGCCCTGCGCTATACGGACAGCAATGGCGTAGTGAATGTTGAACTCTATTCGGATCATAACCACGCGACCATCACCGTATCTGATACCGGAATTGGAATTCCGGAAGAGTCCCTGCCCCGGATTTTCGATCGCTTTTACCGAGTAGACAAGGCACGCTCTCGCGATCATGGCGGCAGCGGATTGGGTTTGGCAATCGTAAAAGCAATAACTGCGATGCATAATGCAGAGATTGATGTAGACAGCGAGGTAGGTAAAGGGACAACCTTTACGGTGATCGTTCCCATTCAAAAAACCAGAGCTTGAAACGCTCAGTAAGGCAGAAGATTGGTTAGTCCTTTGGCAATGAGAAACTCACGAAAGCGCTCGCGCATATCCTGTCCATGATACGTCCGCACCTCAGAGAATGGCTTCAGCTGTTTGATTCGAGCGACGTTATCGGTTTGCTTCAAAGCGTTGCCGGAAGCGTCAAAAGATCTTGTGGAGCCGAATAGCTTCACGTAACCAGGCTCACCATCAGGTGAATACGATGTTATGCTTTCCGATTGAAACGACTCTTTTATTTGATGTCCATATTCGGTTCGCACCACAGTCATCAGGGTCGTGAACGTGACCGCTTGCTCGTCTGAGCGATTAAACACTTTAGACCTCACCAGATGATACTCATCGAACTCTGTCATAGAAGTCTTGGAGTGATAAGGTGTGCCTATGAAGTGCCAGATGTCGCCCGCGCGGTCTTGCTGCATGCCGTACTGAAAATCATGGCGCGCGTTGTAGCTATACGGTTTTGTATCGGTGACGTTCTTTTTAAAATCTTTGCGCAGTACTGCCGTCTCCCGATTCAGACGCCAGGTGCCGGACATCCATAAAGGAATACGGATCCATTCGTTGGCCGGCTGCTCGCCATCTTCGGCAGAAAGTGAAAAACGACGCCCAGGACGCAGATCCTGTGAGACCTCAGGTAGAACCTCCGTATGCTCGACGCCGATTTCCAGCGTCGTCGCGTCTGCCGCGGAAGGAGAGAACAAAAATGACGCGCCGGCACAGAGTGCACTTATTAGCGTGCAAAATCGCCCATCTCTGCCTCTAACTCGTCTGAAGCCTGTCAAAACGCACATTTCCTGGGGGAAGAGTACGTAGGGCATCGTAGTTCCCCCAATCGGCAAGACAGAGTTAATTGTCTATCATTTTGACATTGAGGTTGCGCAAGCAAGTTTTTTTGAGGAAGCCATGATGAACACAAACGAAAAAGAAGTTGACCTTCAAGACGATGTGAAGTCTGAGGAAACCGAAGAATCGAAACCGGTTTGCAAAAACGGTGTGTGTGAACTCAACTGGCAACCGAAAAGACCTCAAGCAGCATAAGGCTGGCAAAATGGCAGGATAACTGAGCGGCCGGGACTGCGATTGCAGTCGCCGGCTTTTGCTTTGTCTGGCTGGAAACTTGCAGTCGCAGGCGACAATTCCTGGACTTTGCGGTATTTTTATCACTGCAATTGTCGGCAAAAGAGCTTCTGATGAAACTGATTTCAGCGGTCGTGCGACCAAAATATCTGCCTCGCCTGACTACAGCGCTCAGGCGCGCAAACGTTCCGGGTGTCACAGTCGTTAAGGCTCAAGGTTTCGGTCGTGAACAACTGGACTCAGACGTGGAATTGGTCGGTTTTCTGACAGAGCGTTTGAAGATCGAAGTCGCAGTCGAAGATGACCAGGCAGAGCGCATCGTCAAAATAATCAACGACAACGCCGGCACCGGCCGTGATGGCGACGGAATTATTTTCGTCTGGGACCTGGCTTATATGAAGAGAATCGAGCGCGGCACAGATCCTGGAGTTTAAACTTACTTGGCGCTGCGAAGCGCGCGTGCCCGCTCCTTGAGCTCCTGATACTTGTCTTGATCACCGCCGGTGCGCTTTATGGCATCTGCGTAGTCTTCGATGTAAACGACCAGTTCAGGGCTCTCTTTTCCGAGATTACGCTCTTCAAGGTTTAAAATCTGCTCGCGTACCGGAATAGCGAGATCGAAACGATTTTGCTGTCCAAATATTTCCGCAACTTCCATTAAACTCTCGATCATGCCAGGATGATCGGGGTCTTCGGATTTCGAAGCTATGTCCAGGGCGCGCTCCACCAGCGGTGCTGCATCGTCAAACTTGCCTTCGTCGATATATAACGCGGCAAGATTGCTCAAAGTTTTTGCAACCGTTGGATGCGACTTGCCATAAGCTTTCTCGTCAATCTCAAGCGCTCTCTTCATCAACGGCTCGGCTTTGTCGAACGCCCCCTTTGAGTTATACAACTCCGCCATGTTATTCAAAATTGCGGATAAACCAGTATCTGTATCCTTATTGGTAGACAGTTTTTCTTGCATAGCCAGAGCCCGCTCCAGCAGTGGCTCCGCTTTGAAAAACTGCTCGCGGTCCATGTATAAACCAGCTAGATTGTTTAAACTGTTCGCGACATCTTGATGCTCGCCGCCGAAAACTTTTTCGCGAATAGCAAGCGACTTTTTAAACATCGACTCTGCCTTCTTAAAATCACCAAGCATGTCGTAAATTTCAGCGATGTTATTCAAAGCATTCGCTACATCCTTGTTTTCAGAGCCTTGAACGCGCTCGCGAATCGAAAGCAGGCGTTCAAAAACTTGCTTCGATTCAATAATCTTGTCCTCAGCCATATACAGCAAGGCAATGTTTTGCAACGCATCGGCAATTTCGATAGCGTCGTTACCGTACTTGGCCTCCTTCAATGAAAGTGCACGCAACAAAAGCGGTTCAGCCTTCTCGTAGTCTGCACGTTTAAAATAAATCAGCGCCAGGTTCTCAACACTTTTATAAAGGCGATCGTCCTGCTCACCAAGTTTTTCCGCATCCTTGAGAGCATTTTGCAACAGCTTCTCGGCACTAGAGAAATCGCCTGCCGAATACGCGGAAAGCGCTTCATCAGTTGATTCTTGCCAATCTTCGGCGTCATCACAAAATGCCGGTGCCGCACCCAGAACCATAAGTGATACCACTAAAGGAAAAGCGCGACAAAGATGAGAAATTCTCGTAATCATTTTCAAAACTACTTTTTAGCTGGGCGGAATGGTTGGAATGACAGAAACGGTTTCCCTTCCCAGAGAGCAGACCCGATTGAAAGGGGTCCGGCGTTACTCAAAATCAATCGAACGGCTGGACCCAGCCCCTGAGCGTCCTGGACAGTAGAACCGCAAATCCAGCCCCAATCAACGGAACAAACGGCTTCTTCGAGATTGGGTAATTCGCTGGCGCCCACAGTTTTCGCGGCGACTGTCGGGCTTGTCGGCTCGACGGCGTCAAAAATCACACCGGTGCCATCATCGAATTTGACGGCGAAACTTGTCAGGGCGCTGGATGCGTTTTCGACCTTCTTGCCAATAATTGCCTTGAGCGCCTCGCTGCGCTGCGCCTGAACTCCCTGAGTCATTTCGGTTAACCTCAATTCGTACACAAAACGAACATTATAGCCAACTATCGACGTCGGGTCTTTATAATCTAGCGAGATGAAAACGAGTTTTGACGCAGTTGTAATAGGGGCGGGCGGCGCAGGCATGATGTGCGCGGCGACCGCAGGCAAATTAGGCAAAAAAGTATTGCTCGTCGATCATGCGACAGTCGTCGGTCGCAAGATTCTCATTTCCGGCGGCGGGCGGTGTAACTTTACCAATTTGTATGCGACAGCGGAAAACTACGTTTCTCAAAATCCGCATTTTATAAAATCAGCACTCGCTCGATATACGCCTGGCGATTTTATTGACTTGGTCGAGCGCCACGGGATTCCATATCACGAAAAGAAGTTGGGGCAGCAGTTTTGCGACAACTCCGCCCAGGATATCGTCGATTTGTTAATTGCAGAATGCGACGACGCAGGCGTTGAGTTTAAGTTAGGCTGCGACGTGAAAGCGATTGTCGCGCCGCCGGAATTGGGCTTGGATGTTTTCGATAATCGGCTGCTGAACGGCGTCAAGCTATCCTCTAATAATGTTGCGGAACCTGGTCGTTATCAAATCCACACGTCGAAAGGAACATTTGATTGCGCCTCGCTTGTAATTGCAACAGGCGGTCTGTCCGTGCCTAAAGTCGGTGCCACCGCATTTGGTTACAATGTGGCGAAACAGTTCGGACTGAAGGTTATTGAAACCGCTCCGGCTCTCGACGGTTTTGTTTTCACTGAAAACGACTCCAGGCGCTTTTACGATCTGTCAGGGATTTCGCAAGATTCGATTGTTACTTGCGGAGAGGGCTCCTTCCGCGAAAACATCTTGTTCACTCATCGCGGTCTGAGCGGACCCGCTAGCTTACAAGCGTCTCTCTACTGGCGGCAAGGCGCATCTGTTCAAATTGATCTTTGCCCTGATACCGATATTGGTGCCAAACTAATTGAGGAGCGCGCAACCCGGTCGAAGAAGAACGTGCGGAACCTGCTGACTGAGTATCTGCCAATCCGGCTTGCGCACCGCATCTGCGAAGATCAGGGGGTTGATGATTCTATTCAGCACATCTCCGACAAGACTATTCAACAACTCTCGGAAGCCGTAAAAGAATTTGTTTTCAAACCCTCCAGCACTGTCGGTTACATCAAAGCGGAGGTAACGCGCGGTGGTGTCGACACAAACGCGCTCTCTTCAACCACCATGGGTTGTAAGAAAATTCCGGGACTGTTTTTCATCGGAGAAATTGTCGATGTAACCGGACAGCTGGGCGGTTTTAACTTTCAATGGGCATGGGCGTCCGGCTATGCCGCGGGAAACAATGTTTGAGGAATGAAAAGGAGAAACTGATGCGCGCAGTGATGACGACAGAGAAAAATAAGCCGTGGGAACTCAAAGAGGTAGATAAGCCCAAACCCGCTGAGAATCAAGTTCTTCTCAAAGTTCACGCGAGCGGCATTTGCTATACCGATGTTCATCAAACTAAAGGTGAATTGCCGGTGAATTACCCTTGCATACTCGGACACGAACCGGTTGGTGAAATTGTCGAACTGGGACCCGGCGTGCGTTCGAGAAAACTCGGAGACCGGGTCGGAGTGCCATGGGTTCAGGCCGGTTGCGGAAGTTGCGAGTGGTGCCTGCGCGGCAAAAACGCATTTTGCCGCAAATCGTTCGGCACCAGCGCCTCAATGCAAGGCGGTCATGCTGAGTATATGGTTGTCTGGGCGGAAGGCACAATGCCAATTCCAAAGGAACTAACATATGCGGAAGCCGCGCCAATTTTCTGCGCCGGCTATACAGTCTGGAGCGGACTTAGAATTGCAGAACCGCAGCCGGGCGAACGAGTAGCAGTTATCGGAATCGGCGGACTCGGACATCTGGCAGTGCAATACGCTGCAGCGTCAGGCTTTCACACTGTCGCCGTCACCCACTCCGAAGACAAAAAGAAGCTGGCGCTGGAGTTGGGAGCGAGCGAAGTTGTTTCAAACGGAAAAGAGCTCCAGGAATGCGGTGGCGCCGACGTGATTCTTGCGACCAGCAATTCGGCAGAGCAGACGTTTGACTGCATCAAAGGTTTGAGACCTGATGGGCGGTTTATCGTCATGGGCGTCTACGGCGAGCCGTTTCAAATAAATCTGATGGACCTTCTCTTCAAAAGGGCGCGAATAATCGGGTCGATTCAGAATGGTCCCGAGCACCTCTATGAAGCACTCGACATTGCGGCTAAAGGCAAAATCAAAGTGATGACGGAGACTTTTAAATTCGACGACGTCACCGCCGCGTACGATAAGGTTGCGAAGGGCGATGTGCGATTCCGAGCAGTTCTGACTCCCTGACAATTGGGTTTCAGCCCACTGAAAGCGTTAAGTAAATGAACGACTTACTTTAGATCAGAGCTCTAATTGGCTCTGGTTGTGTTAACCTTGCTTTCTGACCGTTGCAAACATATTAATTGGGAGTTGTGCATCATGGAAGTAGCCGACCGCCTTAAGTCGATTCCGCCTTACGTTTTTGCTGAGATTGGCAAAAAAGCCCGCGCAATAGCGCAAACGGGCGTTGATGTCATCAATCTGGGCATCGGTGCTCCGGACCAGCCGACACCGCGACACATCGTGGATGCGATGCACGAAGCAATTGAAAAACCGGCTAACCATCAGTATCCTCCCTTCGGCGGTACGCCGCAGTACAAAGAAGCTTGCGCAAATTGGGCAAACAAGCGCTTCGGCATTCAGATCGATCCGGAGACCGAGGTCACCTCGCTGATCGGAGCCAAAGAAGGGCTTCACAACTTGCTTTTCGCATATGTTGGACCCGGTGACATCGCCTTGATTCCTGACCCGGCATATCCGGTGTACAAAACATCGACAGAACTGGCCGGCGGAACACCGCACTACATGCCGCTTCTTCCGGAAAACAATTTCCTTCCGGATCTTGATGCGATACCGGATTCGGTAGCACAAAAAGCGAAGATCATGCTGATCAACTACCCGAACAATCCGACCGCGGGCATCGCAGACCTGGCGTTCTTCGAGAAGGTCGTCGCTTTCTGCAAGAAACACGACATCCTGTTGTGCCACGATAATGCCTACTCCGAGATGACTTACGACGATTACAAAGCACCGTCGATTTTCGAAGTCAAAGGCGCCAAAGACATCGCGATTGAATTGCACACGATGTCAAAAACTTACAACATGGCAGGATGGAGACTTGGTTTTGCGATCGGCAATAAAACCGCAATCGCCAACCTTGCTAAAATCAAATCCAACATCGACACCGACGCGTTCGCAGCTATCCAGGTTGCCGGTATCGCCGGTCTGACCGGACCTCGCGACCACATCGATTTCTGCAACAAGCTGTACGAAGAGCGCCGCGATATCGCCGTAAAGCGCTTCGCAGAGCTTGGATGGACTGTAGAGCCGGTCAAAGCGACATTCTACATGTGGGTGCCCACACCGAAAGGAATGAGCTCGGTCGACTTCAGCAACCACATGCTCAACACTGCCGGCATCGTCGTGCCGCCAGGTGACGCTTATGGTCCAGGCGGCGAAGGCTACTTCAGAATCTCGTTGTGCGTCGATAAAGACCGTCTGGCGGAAGCATTCGACCGTATGGCGAAGCACTCGATCACTTACGATATGCAGACGGCGAAAGTTTAGTTTTTAACCGAAAAACTAAGCCCCACTGTCCGTATAAAATATTGAACTGAGCGATTTCTGGGAATAAGTTGCCTAGGCGTGGGGAAAGCCTTTAAGCAATGCTTCAAAACCAGCAAGGTCAAGGACAATCGACAGCCGTTTTGCCTGGATGTCCATCCATTCAAGTCGTGCACCATATGCTAGCGGAAGCTCTGGATAACCAGACTCGCAGCGTGGAGGTGGCTTGGAAATCCGACGACCAGACCAAGCTCTTCACGCTCAGCGTGAAGTCGGATCCGATTGGACGCGATCCCACCTGGCAGCTTTATCAGTCGACTGGCGGCTCTCCGCAATGCCTGTGGCAATACCCGAGCTGCGACACGCTCATCGTTTTGAACCGAGTCATGTCGTCCTGTGGGCAAGCGATGTCTCCGGTTCAACTTACAGCAGTCGGTGCCGCAGCTGTTCAAGCCTCGAACGCTGCCTCTCAAGCTGCTGACCCGAAGCGTCAGGATGACTTCTACTACGAGCCGTCCAGCACTCAAGCACAACGCAAAACCATACCGTTGCCGGCTATGAGCCCTGCTCAAACGGCAATGTCCAAGCGCAACACCGTGCTAAATGGAGAACTGTCGTTCATCCAGATCTCGGCGCTTTTGCAATCGATCTTCCTTGCAAAAATGACAGGCAGACTGCAACTAGACAGTGGAGAAGGTGCCGCGGAAATCTTCTTCGAAGACGGCCGACCGACCCACGCCACGACGCCGACAAGCCAGGGCGACGAAAGTATCTTTGAACTGATCGCCTGGGGCGATGGGAAGTTCTTTTTCCAACCGCAGGTATTAACAAAGAAACGCACTGTTTCAGACGGTCTCGACAGTTTGATCATTCACGGCGTTCAGTTGCTGGATAAACTCACATTACTCAAAAACTCCGGTTTCAAATCCGACAGCGTGCTCAAAAAGGCGAACGAGACACTCTCGGAAATCGACCTGAACACAATGCTTTCTCTGGGAGAAACCGATTTTATAAACGAACAGCGACAGCTCTATCACGCCATCGATAACACCACGCCGTTCAATCAGATACTTGCAAGATTGCGGATAGAGCGTAGTAAGTGGATTCCGGCGCTCAGCCATTTGTTTAGATGCAAGCTTGTCACCGTCGGTGGTGACACTGGATCACGCAAACGAATTCTCGAACCGAAGTCGATCGACAGTGCCGCCGTTCAAGCCGTCATGATGACGCTTAGACGAGCCGATACCGGCATGTTTAACTATCCGGCCTTCCTCTATTTCCTGGAACAGGAGTACTTCAGAGGACACCGAGCCGGCACGCCGTTGTCGGTAATTATCTTTGAATTGCGCGTAAAAACAGGCATCAAGGAAGTTATTAGAGAACCGCTTCCAGCTGCGGCTTTGAACGAAGCAGTTTTGCGCATAATGCACGAGAAGCGCCACAACGACATGCTCGCTCACTATGAATCGTTTGACTACGCATTGCTTTGCCCTGACACCAAAGGTGAAGGCGCGGTAGTTTTCGCCAAACGTCTAGTGAAGGCGCTAACGAAGGAGCCGCTTAGCGTTTCGGTAAACGAAAAAAATCTGTCCCTATCTTTCGGTATCGCATGCGTGCCCGAAGACTTCCTGGAACTTGGTTTGATCCTTTCGGCGGCCGAAACCGCTCGCAGTCACTCAGTCGAAACAGAACAGCCGGTCGTCATTTACCGCCAGCTGGAATAATATTCGAATAAAGAAGAGAGAACGCGGTAACGCTCTCTCTTCCTCTAGTAACAGGAACGGCTCGGCCCACGAAACCGCCCCCACTCAACCGATCGCGGGATTGTATCGGTTAAATTTTCACGTCCCTTGTCTTAATAGTATCATTGGCTCAACACCGAAGACGCTTTGCGCCTTTCTTATAGCCAATCTCGCTTCCTTGTGCATATATACCGGAGCGATTGTTTTTGGACAAAGAAATTTGCTATTTTTGTGATGACCCATCAGCCGGAGTTCCGTGCCGAGTTCAGATATAAAAGCGCTACGCTCCTGGAAAAGTTTTGTCCTAGACTTTCGCCGGGAGTTTGAAACAACAAATCGCTGCCCCGGCAGCGTCGATTCTTTGTCTATGCTGTTGCTGAGCCTGGCGGTCAAACAGTCGCCAGCAAGAAACAGTTCAAAAGCTTCGGCAACTTATGAAGCCGAGCGAATTCATACCGCCACCAGGCGCTGCATGCCGAAAAACTTCAATTTCGAATTGACGAATTGTACAGCCGGCAATGCATCTCTTTTCGAGTCGATTTTGACCGCACTGGATAGATACAGCGTCGTCAGTCACCCGTTTGCCTTCGGATACACTTATCAATTCTGGCGCGACAGCGAGCGCAAAATTGCACAGGCAGAATTGCAATCCGCAGCGAAAAGCATTGACACAAAAAATCTAATTGCGTTCACTCAAATCTACACGCCGGAGTGGGTGGTAGAGTTCATTCTCGCGAACACAGTTTTGCCGCTGGTGTCGAACTCGAACAGATCTAGGCTGGCCCTATCGAAGTGGCTTATCCCGGGCGCCTCAAGCGATGGACAGTTTAAAACAGTGTCATCGCTATCCATTCTCGATCCAGCTGCCGGAGCCGGAAACTTTTTGTTGACCGCATTTGACACGTTGATGGAACTGCACGCGCTTGAAGGTCGCAAGCCGGCAGAATCCATAGCGAAAATTTTCGAATCACAGTTACACGGCTGCGATATCGATAACCTGGCTCTTTCGGTTTGCGCACTGAATCTGGTGGCAAAGGCTCTTCGCTACGAACCTGACAGTTCACTACCATTGATAAAAGGACTGGCTCTGGCGACCCCGCATGAAGACGCTCTTTTAGGCTCATTATCCAAACACTTTTCTGGTCTCCACCCACTAGCTAAACAGCACGACGTTGTAATTACCAATCCTCCATACATAGGGCGCAAGCTCATTAGCAGGGATCTGAAGACTCGCCTCAAAAGCCAGTATCCGAAGTCCCACCATGATCTCAGCACCGCATTTTTCGAGCGTTCGCTTGGACTTCTGAAGCCTGGTGGACGGACCGGTTTAATTACCCAGGCTTCGATTTTGTTTCTTCCCAGTCATAAACTCATGCGGGAGGTCATCCTCGACGAATATCGCTTGAAGAGCGTTGTTGACGCAGGTCCCGGCGTGTTTCCCTTGCAGAGCGGCGAAAAGGTAAACAGCGCTGTTTTGATCGTTGAAAAGCCTGATGCAGGAACTCTCGAACAAAAGCACGAATCATGGTTTTTCAACATAAAGGATAAACATGATAAGGAACTCGAACTTTGCCAACAGTTGTCTCGCGTTAAATCTCCTGACCGAGGTACAGAGAGCAGTCCAATTTCGCTCAATCCATCAACGTTTCGACAATTTCATGGTAGCGCTTTCAGTTATTTCATTCCCACAGCGATTACCGAACTTCTGACGCGCGCGGCACCACTGGAAAGCATTGCCGACATCAGACAGGGACTAGCCACCACGGACAACGATCGCTTCGTCAAATTCGTCTGGCAAGTTCCGGAAAACGAACTTGGCTTGCGCTGGTTCCCATACGCCAAAGGCGCGGGTGGACAGCGTTTTCAAAGCCCGATCAGGCATGTTGTTAACTGGCAGAACGACGGCGCAGAAATCAAAACGGAAGTCGCTCGGCGCTACCCGTACCTGAAAGGAAACACTGCCTGGGTCGTCAAAAATGAAGCGTTCTACTTCAAAGAGGGTTTGTGCTTTTCATTCGTGAACACTCGAGGCATCGCAGTTCGCAGACTGCCTGCCAACTGCATTTTCGATGTCGGTGCATCTGCGATATTCAGCGATGAGAACGACTTTTTACTCGCATATTTAAACTCGTCACTCATGGTGGCAATCGCAAATTCGTTAAATCCAACCATCAACTATCAAGTGGGCGATCTAAAACGCTTGCCGATCTTCGACTTTGCAGTTGAAACAAAACAGAAGCTCGCAGAACTCGCCAACCTCTGCGCAAACAGCAAAGAAGAGCTCAGCGCCTTGCTGGACCCAACCTCATGGTTCCGCTCGCCGAGGCACGCAAACGCTCCGCTCGGACATTCTATATATTCTCGAGTGGATGAAACCGACCTCGCCGGAGCACAGAATGAGTTTATCCAGAAAGTAAGCGAACTCAAATTGCACATCAGTGAATCAGAAGAGGAAATAGATAACATCGTGCTCAGTGCGGTTTCGACGGCGGAACGCTGGGATGAAGCTACGATGCAAAAGGTGATCGATTGGATTCGTTCGTTCCAAAGCAATCGGTCATCAGATCAGCCGACAGAAACACCGGATTCAGGAGAGCTTGCCGAACGCTTCATCGACAACCTCATTGTTAAAGCCCACCTGGAATCGCCTTCGAACGAGCAGCGCCTTCCCATTGCTCTACAGCAGGCAATCGAAAAGCATACCGGCCGCGGCTTCCCAACCTACATGGCGGAGAAAGCGACGCCTCGAATAGGCAGGATGTTTTTCGGAGTACCGCCCGCACCATTCTCAGCCTGATCACTAAATTCCCTTGACAGTGGGAATGGATATTAATACGCTCGACTCTTAAGCATCTGCCTGGGGGAGATACCGGAAGCGCATGTTTCGGATTATTCTCATAGTCGTAATTGTCATCGGACTCGTGGCACTTGTTGCGCGGGCTCTCATTAATCCGGCACTAGTTTCAAACACGGCAGTGAGCCCCTCCTTGTCGGAAGGAGACATCATATTGATCAACCGCGCGGCAAGACTTTCGAACCAGCCGCTGAAACGATTTGAGTTGGTCGCAATTATCCCGCCTTATGTAAATGGAAAACCTTATACGCCTGACGATTCAATTGCATCCACGGTTACGGACTTTACCGGAATTCCGCTAGGAGAAGCTCCTGTTCTGGATGTTCGCAGAGTGATTGCTCTGCCGGGAGAAACAGTGGTGATGCGGAAAGAACTCGGAATTTTCATCGACGGCAAACTACTCGATGAATCGTCCTACACGAGAGATCAACCGGACACCGACCTCTTCGTGCTTGCAGATATCACTAGACATTCAGCCTTCGGCGGAGAACTTCAATCCCTGGAGACAAGTGACGCACCAATCACGGTGCCCAAAGATGCGGTCTTCGTCCTTCCGGACGATCGGAGAAACTTTGCTGGTAGCGAGCGCTGGGGATTCCTGAGCGGTCCGCGGATCGTTGGGTCAGTCGACTATAAAGTATCTCAAAAGGGAATTACTGCAGTCCTCGTTCCTAAACTTATCTTCGCGACCGAAAAAGTTGCAATCAACGACGACGGCGTCCGAGCGCTCGAGAGCGGCGAATACACCAAGGCAATTCATCTCTTCAAGTCAGCTCTGGCGATCGACAACAATTTCGAGCTGGCGCGAGACAATTTGAGTATCGCTTACAACAACTTCGCCATTAAGTCCGCGGGCAAGCCGGAAGTTGCCCTGGACAGCCTGCACAAGGCACTGTTCATTGACCCTGACAATGAGTTGACGAAGAAGAATCTCGCAGGAATTCTCAAGCGCATAGGCAAAGACGCAACGAATTACGATGACCGTATCTCACTTGCAGAAGACGCAGAAAAGCACGGAAAAACCATCAGCGCACTGGTCGAGTATCGCGCTGCAGTTAAGCTCAAGCCCAACGCAGATGCCCTGGCAAAAGTTTCTGAGCTTGAGCAAAAGTGCAAATTCCCGGCACACGCCATTCCAGAAGACCTTGTCGCTACCGCGCAAACGTCCAAAGTTCGCCAGAGTCCTGACATCACGATAAAGGCACCGGCGAAGTCAACGTCAGCGAAACCTGCTGAGACAAAACCAGTAGTGGCGAAACCAGAGACGGCAAATGCGCTTGACGCGAAACCTGAAACTCCAAAGCCGATGTCGACGAACACGGCTGAAACGAAAATTGAGACGACCAAAGCCGTGACGGCAAAAACACCTGACACGAAACCAGAGCCGAAGAAAGCGACGATTACAAAACCTGTTGATGCGAAACCGGAATCCGCAAAAATCGTGACGTCGAAACCTGTCGTCGAGAAACCTGTTGTCGCGCAACCTGTTGTCGTGAAACCTGTTGCCGCAAAACCTGTTGCCGCAAAACCTGTTGCCGCAAAACCTGTTGTCGCAAAACCTGTTGTCGCAAAACCTCAATCAGAAAAACCTGCTGAGACGAAACCTGTAGCCGCGGTGGAGCCCGAATTCACGCCAACGAATAGATCTTTCGAGGCTTCGGTGATACCAGCTTCGGTGCCCACGGTGGAACCAGAGGTCCAATCAAAACCCAACGAGGGTGGCATAGAGGGTTTCTTCCACAACATCGAAGCCGCAATAACAAAGAAACCTGCCACTCAAACAGGCAAAGGATACCGTGGTCCGCCACTCCTGAAGAAAACGCCGTGAAATAGTTCACCACGTATTCATTACACAGTTGAACTGTCTGAGCTGTTTCCGAACTGACCCTCAGTAGTTCTCGCGAACCTTCTCATAGTCGTTCTTCACCCAGCTATATCCAGGCGTTACATTATGCGCGGCGATGTAGTCGGCTTCAAAGCTAACTGACGGTCGCTGTGATTTAGATGGAAACGTCAATCCGGGATTTCCGTTCAAACTCTCGATTACAGACCGCAGCTTGTTGTCGAAACGACTGCTGCCACTCGGGTTGAGAAAAGCGATCTGGATGTTTCGGTTTCTATCGACGCTCACGCGAACCGTCGCACGTCCAGGCTCATCGGCAACGGAACTCCATCTTTCATAGATAGCCTGAGAAAACTGTTTGTGCCATTTTTCCCAAGCCAGAGTCAACTCTTTAGAGTTCCGCTCTGCGCCTAGATCGAATCCGCGCGGCAACTTAAAATCGTCCTTCTGCACGATTCCCAGTCTGGGTTCATCCTGCCGTGCATTGCCACTAAGAGCAGGTTTGAACGCGGAGGTGTCAACCAAACCGGCAGATGCCCTGTAGTTCTCCACAGGACGCACTAGCCGTGGTGGCGCAAGAGGCGGTCCGTCGTCGACCGAGGGAACATTAGCTCCGGCTGGTCGCGAGAGACGAGTGTACATTCCGTCTTTGCTGATGTTCCCCTGTAACATCTCTGCATTAGCCGGCACTGCTACTGATACCACGGTCGCCAACGCGATGCTAATCGACAAAAATTTCTTGACTAACTCAATTCCTATCATGGCGCATTTACCAATCATTGCCTTGCCCAGGACTCGTCAAACGTGCTGTCCTTCAATAGTTTTATAGACTGGGATCAATCGCGAAGGTTCCCGACTGAACCCGTTTTCAGCAATTATCGACCGCTGAAGTAGCCGAGCATTCCGCCCAGGATAGCGCCCTGTATAGCGCCACGCTTCATGCCACCGCGAGTGCTGGCCGCGAACAATGCTCCGGCTGCAGCACCCATCGCTCCACCGGCAACTGCGCGCTTGAGCCGCGAGCCACTTCCACTTCCGTAAGACGCAGTCACACCACCGTCGAAGAATCTACCGATGCCGCGGCCACCTCCGCCGTTTGAACCGAATGATTCTCCGGAGCCCGAGAACGGCGTGATCTGTCCGGCAGGCGAATCATCACTCTGACTGTCCATTGGTGAAGAAGGTGTCATAGGCGTTACAGGCGATTGCGGAGCGCTGGCGATGCTGTTTAAATCTCCCAACGCATTGCGATACAACTGACTGCTTGGGTCAATCGACATCGCGCGACCGAACGCAGTACGAGCTTTGTTAGTGTCACCCTTTGCTTTGTATGCTTGTCCCAACGCGTACTGAACGTCCGGGTCCGAAGGCGCATCGGCAGCGACTTTCTCTAACTTTCTAACGGCTTCTGAGAAATTGCCGCTCTTGTAATCCGCAGAAGCGCTGGATACCATCTGGCGCAGATCATCTCTGTGCTGAGCAGCTTGATTAGCTTGCTCCGCCTTCTTCGCCTCAGCGATCTTAGCCGTGCGGTCTTGCGCAACTTTATTTCGCAACGAAGCGACCGTATCACGCAGCTCAGGGTCGCTGGGATTGAGCGACTGGGCGCGCGTGTAGTTGTCCAAAGCCGCTTGTAGATCGCCTTTGCCCTCGTACAATACGCCTAGATTGAAGTATGCATCCGCGTTGTTCTTATCCACGAGCAACACGCGTTTAAACAGCTTCTCGGCACCGGCTACATCGCCGGAGCTGTACTTCTCCATGGCAGTTTGCAGTAGACCCGCGGCGGGTGATTTAGGTTCCTCACCGTAATTCTTTGATACCGCCACTGGTGCCTGAGGAACCGGCACTTCATCAAGCTGCGGTGTCTGCATCATCAAATTTCCGAGGTTGGATGCTGCGTAAGCACAGCTTGCATTTCCGAAAATCAACATCGCGGATTGTGCTAAGCACAGCGTTGCAGTTCCCAATCTTCGTTTCGCATTCATCACCTGGCACCCCGACAATTTGCCAAAATTGGCACGCGTTGCTTAAAATCCAACTGCGTTGCGTCCACAGAAGTGAATGACGCCACCGCCAAAACTTTGTTCCGCGAAAATCGCGGCATCTGAAGGCAGTACCTGATCGCAACTTCCAAACCCTCAAGGTCTTTCTCGAGTGTTTCATGTTGGATCATGGAGTCGGACTTATACTAACAACATGAGCTCAAGTCGAATTTTTCAAACAGCACTCGCCGCTTCCGTGACATTTGTTAGCGTTTTCCAGCCTCCGAACGCTCACGGTGCGCCCGGTAACGCAACTCCGCCTCCGCCGGTAAAGCCAGTTGTTCAAACTGCCGCAAATTCCTCCGCACCAGCTCAGACTCAAAAACCTATAAATCTCATGGGTGCTTATGGCACACCCAACACCTTGAAATTTGGTCCGCTGCGTATTGTCGGCACGACTCTCACCTATGTGTTTCCGGGACGGCAAGCCGACAAATGCGGTTTGCGTCGCGGAGATGTCGTTGTAAAAGTCAATCGGCAGGCTACCCCTGACCCGGCGAAATTCGACGCTGTGATGAAGGAATTCCGGGGTTCGACAAAGATTGTCGAGTATTTCAGGCACAATGGTCGACGGTACGAAATCAAAACCACACAGATTAACGAAGGCAAGGCCTGGAATCCGCCTGCAAATGGGCAGGCGCAGGTGAAGAAGGTTCCGCAGCACGAATTGGAGCGCTACATGCTGCTCCTCGTTGATGGTGATAGAAACAAAAATGGAGTCCCCGGTGCTCTGCGCATCAGCGAAGGACTCAGCCACATGGCGAGAACATACGCCGATGACATGGCGAAACGCGATTTCATGGGTCACAAAGATCCTGAAGGACGTGGACCGTGGGAGAGAGCCAAACTTTGCGGCATCAAGACCATTAACATTCGAGAGAACTGCGCGTACCCGTTCCCACAACCCGACTCGTTTGCCATGGTGCGAAATGGAGAGTCAGATTTGATGGCATCACCGGAACATCGCGAGTCGATTCTCTATCCGAGCAACGTGTGCGTAGGCATCGGAATTGCTTATAGAAAAGATGGCGGCTTGATGGTTGTCCAGGTTTTTAGCTCTGACCCAGTTCCATAAGCGCGAAAGCTCTACGACCAGTAATGCGATCCTGCAAATCGCTGCAACATTCGGACTTTACGAGCTGTTACCCGGGTGTTTTTTATGTTTGGGGCGGGTATGTTGACTGTGGGTGGTCGCGCAGCTGAGTGCATATGGCCGATTTCGTACTTCGACCGAGCAAACAGAAAACGATTATGCGCTGCCTGCTTCTGGCCTCGCCGATCTTCCTTTTCCACCCGCTGATGCAATTTATGCAAGGCATCCTGGTTCCAGGTCTGCCTCCCGTGCCGTACGTATTCAATCTGTGGATTATGGGGGCACCATACATCTATTTCTTCGCGCTTTTGTCATGCTTCTTCGAGCGCATTCGCATAAAGGACGGCAATCTCGAGTACGGTCTGCTTGGACTGGAAAAGGTTCCGCTCTCTCGTATCGCGGAGGTTGGCGGAGATGAAGGCGATGTCGGCAATGACTTCAACGAAAGCATACTCATCAAATTTGACAGCAAGGACTCTACAAAAGGGCTTGTTCTGCCGATCAAAGCATATGATGAACACGAACTGCGAGCCTTCCTGAATACGCTTCGCGAGCAGAATCCAGCCGGAGAATACACGTATCAGGACGTAATTCCATTCGAATCACGCGGTCTAATCCGTTTTCTCTCGAGCATGAACGATTCAGATTCGCTGATTGTAAAACTGAGCAAGACACCGATGGAAGATGCCATCATCAACCTGGTGAAAGGGCACGAACGCATTTTCTGGTTTGCCTATCTGGTGTTCTGGCTGCTCGTGTTGTTCTCCGCATCATACTACTGCATCTTGTTCAATGAGAGTTGGTCGCAGAACATGGTCACGCCAGTCTGGGACACCTCGCAAGACACCAGACGAGCAGCGGTTTTTCTGGACGCCGCTCAGAGAAATCCAGATTCTAATTGGTTCGACCTCATCTTTGCTAATGTCGGTCTGGCATATGCTGTTGGAGTCGACTTTATTGCCACAAGCGGTTTAGCGACACTGATATCGGTTTGGTCGCTGGGTGCCTTCATGATGGCGGTCGTATTGCCTATTGCAAAGTTGTTGTCTCCCACCTATTTGTTTATCGACTCAAAATCCATCGGTATGCGCGAGCACTTCTACCAATGGCAAAGCGTGACCGAAGTGACACTCGAGAAGATAGGCGTGATGGGCGATCCGCTAGAAGGACGCTTAGTAATGTCAACCACCTCCGGAGCGCGTTTCAACTTCGACTTGACCACTGTGCCCGATGTGCAAAAGCGTCAACGCATCTTGCGCCTCGTTGATAGATACGCTGTCAATGCGACTTTCAATGGTGAGTTTATGCGGACGACGAACATGCTGGTAGACATTCAGTTCACCGACCTATGGCTGGAAGAGCAGGGAGAAACCTCGAAAGTCGAAGCGACGGCGGAAGTCGACACGCTCGGAAAAGGGCTCTACAAGATAGACTCGATGCTGGGGTACGGAGGGCAGGGTGTAACGTACCTGGCATCGCTTGCCACTGCCGGCGGTGATGGTTTCAATTCAAGAAACGAACAGGTCGTGATCAAAGAGTTGGTTTTGCCCAATTATGCGGATGTTCGAATAATGCAAGATGCGACCAGTCGCTTTGAGCGCGGCGCCAGCTTACTGAAGGAGCTTGGACATCCCAAGGTCGTCAAGCTCATCGACTCATTCTTGGAAAACGGGAAGGCGTATCTTGTGATGGAGTATGTGCAGGGCGAGACATTGCGCGACTTTATCGAGAAACGCGGCGCGATGCCATTCACCGAGGCAAAACAGCTCGGACTGCAGCTCTGCGAAATTTTGGAATACCTGCACGAACGAGAAACGCCTGTGATTCACTGCGACTTCGCACCGGACAATTTGATTATTACTCCCAGCGGAGAAGTTAAGCTTATCGACTTTGACGTCGCGCGAGTGGTCGACAACAAGGCGCATACGTTTATAGCAGGTCGACCGTCTTACACTCCGCCGGAGCAGTTTCGCGGTCAGCCGACCACTCAAAGCGATTTGTTTGCACTGGGTGCCATTCTTCATTACCTGATTCAGGGTAAAGATCCACCGCCATTGTGCGCGGGCAGCAGCGATGAAGAAACAGTTTGGAACTCAACAGGGGTAGAAGAATTGATTCAGCAATGCTGTCAATTCGAAGCAGGAGATCGACCTGGCTCCGCTCGCGAAATCAAAGAATCGCTTTTGAGATGCGAGATTCAATTTGGACACGATGGTACAAACGCTCCTACCGTCAGCGTCTCGGTCGAAGAAGAAGCCTCGCACCGATTACACGTTCCACAACGTGTAGAGGAGAACGCATAACGATGGTCGATAGAGCCAACGCTAAAACCGCAGTAATCAAATACGAGAGCCCATCAGCGTTATCAAGTCGACGCCTGGCTGTAGTGGCGACGGCAATTCTAATAGTGGTGTTTCCTCTTCCCGTTCTTTATCCTTTATGTGTTCCAATAATCGCTGGATTGCCAGTTGCAATTTTATTGCTGCTGTCCATTTTATCTGCGGCATTTTTCGCAATTACGTTTTACGCCTATAAGATCAACAGAAACACGCGTCTGGTGCTGACAGACACGGGCATCGTACTTCCGGCAAAGGGCGGCGAGTTATCCAACGATATCATTCCCTGGTCAAAAGTGGAACGCATCGAAGTCACCACACCTGGTGGCACACAACCGAACGCCGCGAACAAAATCGGAAGCATAATATTTTCATTGCGTGGCTGGACGCCGATAATTTTAAAACTTTCCTCGCTGGGAAATGAAGACCTGGACAAGCTTGTCAGTGCATGCGAACTGTGGGCAGAGAAAGAGGCGAAGGATGAAACGTTCAAACGGCTCGTCGAGAGCGTTACTTTGAAACGCCGAGATACAGAGGATTCGAGTTTCACTGCACTCTGGCTGGAGGAGGCGCAGCGACGCCTTTCGACAACGCCGTTTACCCCGCTGGAACCCGGAGCGCAGCTCCAATCGGGCAGGTGCAAGGTCGTTCAACCGCTGACCGCCGGCGGATGGTCTGCAATTTATCTTTGCCAGTGGCAAGAGCGCACCTCCGCGATTTTGAAAGAAGCAGTCGTGCCGCCATCCGCCAAAGACGAATTGAAAGCGAAGGCGTACCAGCATTTTGAGCGCGAAGCAGTTCTCCTCTCTGGTCTAGACCACCCTCAGATCGCAAAGGTCATGGACTATTTTATTGAGAACGGCAGACAGTATATGGTTTTGCAAAGAATAAGCGGAGCCAACCTGCGAACCTACATTCGTGACCGCGGTGCGGTTTCAGAGAGGCAAGCATGCAAATGGGCAAATGAGTTGCTCACAATTGTTTCGTACCTGCACAGTCAAAACCCGCAAATAGTCCACCGCGATTTGACGCCGGAGAATCTTGTTCTGGACATGCGCGGCTCGCTGGTTCTGATCGACTTCGGTTCTGCCAATGAATTTGTCGGCACGGTTACCGGAACTCTGGTCGGAAAACCCTCTTATATTTCCCCCGAACAATTCTCCGGGCACGCCAAGCCCCAGAGCGATCTTTATTCGATAGGCGCGGTTTTATCCTTCATTCTTACCGGCAAGGATCCGGAACCACTTACGGTGGCAAGTCCGAGAGAACAAAATTCGCTGGTTAGCGAACCGCTCAGCAAACTTATCGAAGAGATGACGCAACTTGATGTAAAAAAACGCACTCAAAGCGCCGAGGATGCAATGGCGAAACTAGCGGAAATAACCAGTGCCATACTCGAAGTCGACGATATCAGAGAGACGACCCAGACTTCAGGTTGATAGCCTGAACGTCATGTCGCTTCAATTAGAGGAGCTAAAGCGGTTCTCTAAAATTGAAAAGGTTGGGAATCGAGGCGCTGGTTCATAAACGCCGCTTTAAGCGTGCGCGATTGAAACTTCGTACAATGGCTCGCATGAACTCATTAGTACAGACGGTCCTCATTTTCTCAGCGGTCGCAATTTGCGCCATTCCAATTACCGCTGCGGCGCTGCAAAAATATTCTGGAAAAGTAATTACGCTGATGACCAAACTGGATCCAAAGCAAATAGTTTCGTCCGCAAAGAAACAAAAGCCGAGAAGATCGGTCGAGGAGGCTGTCAAGGCATACGGTACTGCGGCTAGAACGCGCGTCCGTCCCGCATTTAAAACAGCCGGCGTCACGTATCCACCATCGAATATCACGCTTGTCGGTTTGAAGGAAGAGAAACTTTTATTCGTCCTTGCCCCGGACCCGGACGGCAATCTAAAGAAAGTGGTGGCTTACCCAATTCTTGCCGCCAGCGGCGAGCCGGGGCCGAAACTCATGCAAGGCGATTTCCAGGTGCCTGAAGGTTTCTACAAAATTGAGCTATTTAATCCAAACTCGGCATATCATCTATCGCTCAGAGTCAATTATCCAAACGCCGAAGACCGGGCGCACGCAGCCAGGGATAAGCGGTCGAATCTTGGCGGCGACATAATGATTCACGGAAACGCAGTTTCGATCGGCTGCCTGGCAATTGGTGACGAGCCTATCGAGGAACTTTTTGTACTCTTGCACGACACAGGACTCGAGAATGTGAAAGTAATTCTCGCGCCTAGCGATTTGACGAGGAAAGCATCAGGGGTGGATTTCAAAGTTCAACCCGATTGGCTGCCCGCTCTTTACAAACGATTGAAGAAATCGCTGTCGGCATTGCCTCCGCTGACGGAGGATTAGTGACCGTGCGCCGCTCGTCCGTTAAAAACTGAAGAGCCGAACTCTTTCGAATCCGGCTCATGGTGCAATCGAGTAGGTGCTAAACCTTATACTTTGACGCTCAATTGAGTGAGCTTGTCGCCGACAAATGCCAGGAGAGATCCAAGAACGCTCTGTTTCGATTCTGGACCTTCAGTTTCCTGAACCCATCCGTGTCTGAGTTCTGCGCCTTTGATTTCCTTGCGCTTAACTCCATGACGGCTCTTCAAAAGAACGTGTCCTGAGGTCCTTTTGGCTTTCTTTACCTTCGTAGTCGCATTGTACTGTTCGGAACTCATTCCGTTGACACCATATCCGGTGCCGGCATTGAGCGGCTGGTCATAATAGCCCCAGATGTTCTCTTTGATTTCGAACGGTTTTGGTTCGCGAACAAACACGTACCAATAGGCCGTAGCTAGTATCGATAGTTCTACGAGGATTAAAAGGTAAGCGAACATGATCGCCTCCTGGGCGCAATCGCCTGGCGTGGTTTCCGGTTATCTGTTGGCAGCAGACGGTTATTGAAATATCTTAACCTTGATGAACATTCTAACGATTCATTACAGAAATGCTAGGGCTTTTAATAATTTTCCTAGATGTCAAGCGATTAAATCTGAAAGTCGCAACACGAGACAGAGCCAGGGGATACGAAAGATGGTCACTATTGTTGACATGTAGGGTTTTCAGAACTACCAAAAATCTTCACATTCCGAGCTGGTATCGCCCCTGATGTCAAGCGATCTTCTTTTCAGAAACCGTCAATTCCTGACAGTCTTCATTAACGGATTTTCGACGGCAAATTCAACGCAGCAGCGCTTCTTTGTATTACGCTAATCGCGTCAGCTTGAAGCCATTGGAAACACCCAACGTTTCAAACAACATGACATCTTCTTACTAAATTCGTCGAAAGTCGCAGTCAATTTCAAAGAGGTTTTCATGCAGATCAACAGCGTCGCGGTAATTGGCGCAGGCACAATGGGAGCCTCAATTGCGGTAGCTCTGATCAGCCATGGCTACACGGTCGTACTAAAAGAAGCGAACGATGAACTACTAAAAAAGGGTCTGGGACATATAGAGAAGATTCAACAAAAGCGTATCGAGAAGGGTCTAGAAGCCTCCGTAGCGGACGAAGAATCGCGACGCCTGGAACCCACCACCGACTATGCAAAACTCGCAGATGTCGACCTGATAATCGAAGCGGTTCCCGAAAACATAGACATCAAAAAATCTGTTTTCGGAGACATTGATGAGAACGCGGATGTCAATGCCATCATCGCGACGAACACAAGCAGTTTGCCTATCACGCAATTAGCAGCGTTCACGCGACGTCCTGACAAGGTAGTCGGTCTTCATTTTTTCAATCCGGCCCATTTGATGCGGTTGGTTGAAGTCATTCCAGGTTTGGAAACGTCAGTAGATACAGTCGAGACCGCACTCGCATTCGGACAGTCGCTTGGAAAGCTCGCCGTACGCGTTGATGAATGCCCATCGTTTTTAGTAAACCGCCTGCTCGGACGATATATGAATGAAGCGCTTTTTTGCCTTCAAGATGGCGTTGCCTCGATCGAGGAAATCGACAACGCGGCAAAAGAATTTGCAGTCCCTGTTGGACCGCTCGCTCTACGCGACATGAACGGCGCCGATATCGGTTTAGCCGTCGCAAAATTCAACTATCAAGAGTACGGCGAAAGATTCGCACCACCTGTCATTCTTGAAAAAATGGTCGAGCAAAATATGCTCGGAAGAAAAACAAATTCAGGCTTCTACCTCTATGACGAGAAGGGCCAGAAGGGCACTAAAAATCCGAAGATAGAAACGATACTGAAAGAGCTTTCGAAATCATCAAAACAATCGAATGGCAGCTTCAAGGTCGAGCGGCTCTTCCTCCCGATGATCAATGAAGCTTTCATCGCTTTGCAAGAACGCATTTGCGCAGTCGAAGATTTAGATCCTGCGCTAATGGCGGGATTAGGGATGCGTCGAGGTCCGCTCACAATCGCATCCGACATCGGACTCAAAGATTGCTTAGCCATGATTGAAGAACTAAATAAAGAGCACGGCGAGCGCTTTCGCCCGGCACCGCTGTTGAAACGCCTGGTCTGGGCCAAACGCAACACAATCTTTTAGAAAGTGGTTATGCCGGTTCCGACGGCGGAAGCAACTCTTCGGGCAAAAGTGGTTATGCCTGTTCCGGTGGTGTAAGCAACTCTTCAGCAAAGTGACAAGCAGAGAAGTGCGAAGGAGTGATCTCCCGAAGCTCTGGATCATCGACCTTGCATTTGTCTCGCGCCATCGGACAGCGGGTGTGGAAGCGGCAACCCGACGGAGGATTTGCAGGACTGGGCAGATCGCCGGGTAGCAACATGCGATTGCTGCGGTCAAAATTTGGGTCAGGAACGGGCGCCGCTGAGATCAGCGCTTTCGAATATGGATGCAGGGGCTGGTTATAAACCTCATCACATTCGCCCAACTCCACGATGCGTCCCAAATACATAACGGCGATCCGATCGCTGATGTACCGAACAACATCAAGATTGTGAGCGATAAACAGATAGGTAAGCTTGAATTCCGATTTCAGTTGAATCAACAAATTCAGAATTTGAGCTTGAACACTAACATCGAGTGCTGAAACCGGTTCGTCGGCAACGATCAGTTTCGGACGAAGAGCCAGTGCCCGAGCTATTCCCACGCGCTGCCGCTGCCCGCCCGAAAATTCGTGAGGGTAACGGTCAGCCATCTCTTTTGCTAAACCGACAAGATCCAAGAGGTTTAGAACGCGATCGCGTAAATCAGATCCGCTGGCGGTTTGATGGACCTCAAGAGGCTCTTGCACTATCTGCCTGATTGTCATGCGTGGATCCAGGCTGGCATAAGGGTTTTGAAACACGATCTGCATGTCGCGGCGAAACGCCTTCATCTCTTTTTCAGAAGCAGCAAGCACATTCTTACCTTCAAATGTGACACTGCCAGCGGTGGCAGGCAATAATCGAAGCACCACCCTACCGAGAGTTGATTTTCCGCAGCCCGATTCACCTACAAGACCCAGTGTTTCGCCTTCGCGGATGGTCAAATCGATACCATCAAGCGCGCGCACGGCGCCGACCTGCCTGTTAAAAAAACCTTTTCGAATTGGAAAGTGCTTTTTCAGTCCAGAGATTTTGACTAACTCTTTGCCAGTTTCTGAACCGTTTGATGACGACATGTACTATGTCTAGCCTCTTGAGCCGTCAGCCAACCGGGGGCGAAGATCGGTGACGCTGCCGTCGGTTCTTTGCCAAACAGCTCCAAATATGCCCCGTTCAACCAGGTCATCGTAGACAGAAAACACACATTTTCCTGGACCTACACCGGCTTCTTCCAACAATGGTTGAGTCCACTTTTGAAGAGTCATGATCCTTGGCGCACTTCCTGTGACAACCCAGATCGGAAATCCGGTTTTCAGGAAAGCACGAATTTTCGGCTCCCAATGACGTGTTTGACGGAAGTTCCCAGTGTCGATTTCCAATAGGATACGCATCTGCTCCATTTGAGGATACGCAAATGAAATTGTCGCATCAGCTTGTTCGGCACCGAATACGATATCACCCGAAAGTTCCTTCCAGAACTCACGCCCGGTCGTAAAGTCCAGAGATTCAATGGCGCTCTGGTATTGAGCTTCCTCTAATGCCAATCGCACGTCGACTAACCGCAGGAAGTGTTCCTTATGATAAGTATGCGGCGGTCCGGTCGGAATTTCCTCCCACGAGATGCCACGATGCTGTTCGAGCGCTTTGGCACCCGCGGTGGTAAGAAAATAAATCAGCTCAGGACGCCCACGCCCTTCCATCCGTCCACTCGAAGAACAGCCGGTGAAGCCGGCTTGCTGCAATCGTCGCAATCGCTTGCGAGCGGTTTCATAACTGATATCGCTAAAGCAAAGCCGAGCAAGCTGTGTGGACGTCACGGTTCTGTGCAAATAAAGTTGCAACAGCGCCAGCAAATCACGCTCCATCAAAACTAACGACTTTTTCCGAACCTTACTCCGCGCAACCCGCTCAACCATAGACACAGATCTACCGCCTCTGAATTCCCTATGCAAATACAACCGGAATTTCCGTGCCCCCAGATATCGCAGGACTATCTTGGGACAGCCATTCGAACTGCAACTTCAACGGCCGTATTTGTACCCCTTAAATAATTGTAGATCATGATTGCCCGACTGACGATCACTTTGCTACCAACGACCCATAATTCTCACTTCCGGCGGTCTTCTTGAAAGGTTCAGATAAAACAAAAGGTCACGCGGCTTCGCAAAGCCGCGCGACACCGAAACCGTCAAACCACGAGACATTCTCAGACTGTTTAGAACTCGCGCGCCGAGGTTCGCACTCGACGCGCCTGACTTAGAATTCGACGCCCTGTTTCTTGCTGTGAGCCGGGTTGAAACCGAATTTGGCTACATCCGGATTCATGCTGGTCACGGTCGAGCGGTGATAGGGATTATTCTGTCCTGCGCCGACAGCCTCAGCGGCGACACGCTGCGAGAGCGGTCCGGCATTGGGATTGCCGCCCGTGCCGTACGCCATGCGAGGGTCCACCGGAGCCTGAGCCGGAGCTTGACCTTGAGCTTGGGCTTGGGCATATGGATTGGCTGCTCCCATTTGCTGAGCGGCTTCCGCCATCGAAGGACGCTTGGACGGTAGGTTCTCACGCGAGGTCACTTCGAGCCCACCGTAGCGAGGCTGCGGTCTGCCTGTTTCCTTTCTTGCTCCCATTGGTCCGACCACTTGTTGTTGGACCGCCTGGATAGTGTCTTCGTGATTCGCTTGTTGCTGCGGCGCCGCGAGACTCGGGTTGAGCGACGGGATTGCCGACTGCGCTACCGGAGCTGCTGCAACGACATCAATCTTCTTGCCGCACTCAATACAGAACTTGCCTTTGCCGGCATGCTTGCCACAGTGAGGGCAGTCTCTTTCGGAACCGGCGGGAGCCGATGGAGCCGCTTGCATCGGTTCGACCACTGAACCGGTCACTGCAGTCTCGATTTGACCATACGGTTGTTGAGCGAACCCGCTGCCGGGGTTGGGGTCAAAGCTCTGTCCGGCGTTGTAACCATCGCCGATATTGCCGTTGCCACCTGCGTATCCATACGGATCTGTAGTCGGTCCCATCGCTTGAGCCGCTGCTCTCGACGCCGCTTGCAGGTTGGCGAGCTGGTCATTGCCATAGCCCTGAGCGAAGCCAGGCGCCGCATGCGGTGCCATTCCTTGCTGTGCTGCTACCGTGCCAGCGGCAAAAGCGCCGGCGGTTTCAGACATCATGCGACCTGCGTTGGCGAAATCGCCTGCACCATGAGGTACCTGAGCAAAAGCTTGCGGTTGATGCTGCTGCATATTGGTCTGTTCAGGAGCCCTGCCAAGCAAGCTGCCGATTACCGATTGCACTCCTGTGGTGACCACCTGAGCCAGCTGATTTCCGACAGAACTCGCCGTGGGCGCAACTGGCTCCTGAGGCTGGTGCTGATGCATGCCGTTCTGTGGAGCTTGCTGGCCGTTTGGACCATCGTGGAAAACATTATTGATTGCGTCTGCTGCGTTCGGAACAGACATGAATGTCGGCACCGCATTCGGTGACGGAGCGCCGGGAATCGGAGCAGCATGACCTGGTCCATCGCCGCGGCGAACCGAGACGTTGTGCAACAAGTGCAATCTGGCAATTTCTTCAATACCTCTCAAGTCGACCATGAAAGGTTTTGTTTCGCCGAATTCTGGGTCGCCTGCAGGCGCCAGGTAAACGAGCGCGTGCTGCTTCTCCATCCGTTTAATTGTGTCAGAGTCAACTCGCGCAACTACTTGTTGCGAGTGAATTCTGTTCCAACTGGACGGGAAGATACCGAAACCTGTCGATTGATAGTGGTCTGCAATACCAGGGACGATAATGGCGTGCTTGCCGATTTCTTCAGAGAAGAATGCTGCCGTTTGTTCGTCCGCGTTGTGCAGACAGACACGAATTGCGCAGTTAGAGAATATGGTTCGCATTTCAGCTTCGGCGTTCTTGCCGCCGGAAGTGATCTGAGAGATGTTCTGGAGGATGAGTGTCAATCCGCCGTTGGCACCCCGGACGATAGCTGACAATCTGCCTGCTACGTCGATGTTCAAGGTTTGATATTCGTCGAAGAATGCGAACAATGGCAGGACCGACTTGGTACCGTATCTGGTGTGCAAAGCTTGTTGCATTTGATAGACGAAGCACGCAGCTAGAGACTCAGCGTCAGGTCCGAGTGATGCCGGCGCACCGAAGATGAGCACGGTCGGTCTGTTCATCGCTGCTTTCAAATCGATGTTCGAATATTCCGTAACCGCGAGAACGCCCGGGTTCTTAAACATACGCAGACGACCACGTACGCCCTGGATGTTCTTATCCCAGTCAGCATCGGTTCTGATGATGGACGAAAGACGCTGCGTCATTTCGCTCAACTCGGTGCCGTTGACTTCGGGTCTGTTTTTCGCCTGTCTCAAGGACTCGACGATGTTGCGACGGTTGTTGACCAGCTTCATCAAACCACGAGGGTTGCATGGAAGCTGCTCGAGTTCAGAAGCTTGACCGTTTTCATCTTCGCCGATGACCTGAACGGCGCCCCATTTGAGTAGTTGGGCAAGACCTTCGATGTAACCCATGTCACGCTCAGCCCAGTGCTGCTCTTCCGCGTCGAGTGAGTTGACGTCCTGCACAATCGAACTTGCAAATGTGTTGGGCGGCAGATCTAGAGGATTCCAGTGCACGGAATCTGTGTCGAGAGGGTTGAAGTACAGTGTGTCGAAACCGGCTTGTTGAGCCTCAGGCAACACTGTGTATTTGAAACCTTCTTTCTTTTCGTCGAGGTTCGGGTCGTTAGCCTTAGCTTCCAACGCGATGACGACACAAGGTTTAGCCAACAAAGATTTGATGATGGCGCGCATCAAGGTCGTTTTACCGGAACCGGACGGCGCTACGATGAACATGTTTTTGTTTGGCAGGCGACCCATCGGAATCGTGATCGGCAGGTGCGTTCTTGCCAGGAAACCAAACGGAATGACAACGCCGTCGACTTCTTCCCAGGTCGCTTCCGGATTGCGCTTGCCCATGCGACCGTGACGGCGCAAGTTAGGCGGGCAGAGGAACGACCGCTCGTAATCGCGAGGCGTGAGCATGCCGGACGGGGGATTGAAAGTTCTGATTGTCTGCCAGGGGAAGAGGCGCTTCTTGTGCGCCGCCGCGATAATCAACGCAAGCAAGACGAGCGTCGGCAGCAAAATCGCGATCGACGTAGCGTCAAGGAAACCGTGATTTTTCTTCGGTCCGTGCTGCGCGCCGGCACCGTGCATCTGCGGGTGCGCGTGCGGAATTCCTTCAAGGCGAAGATTTTTGCCTTGCTTCATCTGTCCGGCTGTGGGAGGTCGACCTTGAGTCGAATCAAGTGTGGTCTGACCTTGATAGGCGCCCATTTGATGACCGCCGCCAGGAGCTTGAGGAAGTCCGGGAACTTGTGAGCCGCCACCTGAAAGAATTGTCGCACCGGGCTGGATGAGAGGATCCGCACCAGCGCCGCCTTGCATCATACCTTGCTGCATGGGGGGCATGCCCTGACCTTGCATCATCGGCATTTGCTGCATTGGCATTTGTTGCATCGGCATCTGCTGCATCGGCATCGGATGCCCGGTAGCCGGATCGATTGCCCCAGCCTGATACATTGGAGAGCCGCCCGCCATCGGGTATCCGCCGGCTTGAAGTTGACCGCCGTAGTGCTGCTGGGGAAGCATAGCGCCAAGCTGTTGGCGCTTCTCGTACTCTTTTGCGGAGATAGTCTCGCCAGTATCTACGTCCTTGTAGCAGACTGTCTGTCCTTTCTCATTAATAACTGCTTTGTACGTCATTCTTGCTACCCTGAGCCTCTGAAACTTGAATGTTTTCGAACGGTATTTCGAACGGATGGCTTTCTAATGAATGCCTACTTTATCGGCTTATGAAGAATTATCGCCTTAGCAGTCGATTTCGAGAATGTTATAACTACGATACTCGGCACTAAACCATGGCAAAAATACGAAAAAAGTTTTGCTTAAATGCCAAAACCTTTTCCAGCTTCTCCCATACCGGCGATCTGCAATTTGCGATCCGGGGTCATTTTGACGAGATACTCGAATTTGACTTCGTGAACGTTTTGTCCTTTACCAGGCACATCTAGAATCTGCTTTCCTTCGACCAGCACTACGACCGCCCCATCCGGGCGTTGTTCTCCGATTTTCACAGAGTTCGTAATAAATTGGCTCACGGCGCCGGATTGAGCGATAGTCTGAGCCATCTCCGGCGACCAGATGTTCGCGCGGTATGCTTGAGCGCACTCCGGCGACATATATTGAATCGCTTTCTCCTGGCTGCTTCCAGCAGTTTTCGCGCTGAAATCCCACGCCATCGGCAACCAATCACTGATCAAACGAAGAGCATCGTCAGCATTGGTTGGAGCAACCTGGGGTTCGGCCGTAAGCGGCGCCGCGCCTGGCTGCTGCGCCTGCGCATTGTATGCAGCAGCGCCGCGTCCACCGGTGACGTCCGGATGGTCGGCCCATTTGGGGCGTTGTTTGGCGCTTTGTTGCGGTCGCTGTTCAGGCTGAAGCAGGAGCGTGAAAAACATTCCCACCATGGCGCCGGCAAAGCCCACGATGATCAATGTCAGCTTATATTTTTCACCCGCCTGATAGTCGAACATTTTGAATTACCTGATGAATAAACCGTTTGCGCCTGTTCCAGTTTCACTAATCACGTCTGGCTCTAAGACAAACTACTCGCGTTGAAAACTAACCAGCGAGCAGCAAGTCGGGTGTAAACGTTTCCGGCGTATAGCCCTGACCAAGCAAATGGCAGGCCCAACGCGCGTCTCCGCGGCACAATTCAATCATGCGCGAGCGCATCGGCTGGTCCGTGTTAGGTTCAGTCGTTGCGACCCAGTACATGAAACGCGGGACCACAAGCCTGACTACACCACGCGACATCTTGTGGTAGACAAGAAACGCGTCTGAATATTCTCTGTTTTTTCTAGTCAAATGACCGATCGAATTCATCTCCGCCGGCGTCAAACCGCAGGAATCACGAATGAGATCGAAGTTGCTCGGGTCGTTACCGAGAATGATCTTGAGTGAGCTGTTTGTCGCCAGGTTTCGAGCGCGCTCATCGCGCAACAAGTCGCCCAGCTCCTGGGAGATTCCGATGAACAGTAGACCTAAGTGGCGTGATGTACGCGAGGCGTCTTCAACCAGAGTCTTACCACCCTCGTATCTGAGCAGTCGCCACAACTCGTCTATGCAAAAAACAAATCGCGCCGGCTTGCCGGATTTCATCTGCTGCTGCTTGTGCTCGGCTGCGTTTCTCAAAACGAAGTCTGAAACGAACAGAGTGACCACAGCCTCAAGAGTCTTATCGTGAGCCAGATCTGACGTATCGAACACAATCAATCTCGCGTTCGACGGAATCGACGTCGGTCCGTCGAAAAGTTTTCCGTAGATTGCGCCTCGGGTGTAGAGCGACAATCTGTTGACCAGGTCCTCGCAAGTCTCACCACGACGAGTACCTTTGCTCTTCTCGGCTTCTAGCTTGAGCCACTCGATCAAGTCTGACTCAATCGGCACGCGACCTTTCGTCGCGCACTCTCGATAAATCGCCTGAATGCCCATCATCAAGACCGGCTTCTCATCCTTGGTCATTGCTTGTTCGCCACGCTCACCGAGCATGACCGAATGGAAATTCAAAATCTTGATGATATGCGACTCGGGTGGATTGGCCGGGTCGATTTGCTTTCCGTCGGGACCGGCAAGCGGCAAGTCATATAGGTTTAAACAGACCTGACCATCGGGACCGAGTCTGATGTAAGAGGTTTCATCGTAAACCTCGGCGAGCATTCTGTATGAGCCGGAACGGTCAATAATCACCACTTTGGCGCCGGCAAGCATCTTCATCTGAATGATCTGCTGTGCCACCATGGATTTACCTTCACCAGGCTGACCGAAGACTACACAGAGAGCGTTTGGCAGTTTTTCATCGTATGGATTCAGGAAAACCGGCTCCAATGTTTCTTTAGAGAAACCGAGCCAACTGCCCTTCGTCTCAGAGCCGAGCTTGGCATGAACAAATGGGAATGAGTTGCGCACGGTCGGCGTTCTCACAGCCTTTCCGCGGCGAGTGACATCAAGTCCCATGCCCGGAAGTGAACCGATGAAAAGACCCTTCTGCTCGCGATAGCCCACTACGAAACGGGCGCCGCGGCACTGAGGACCTGCGGTTCGCACGAGTTCCGTCGCACGGTTTAGCTCCTCTAGCGACTCGCCGAAGAGGGTGAAATAGATCGCGTAGTTGAACACTTCCATGTTGGATGTGTACAGTTCCGATCCGATATGCGCCGCTTCCTGTGCCTTTTCCGCTTCTTCCTGGTTAGGAGTCGAGCGTTGTCCCATCAAACTTTGATAGGTGTTCGCCGTGGCTTGCGCTTGTTTGCGCTGCATGGATTTTCTGAAAACTTCTTTGTCGAGCTTGTGAGCGTAGATGTTCATTCGCCACTCGCAGTTCAAGCGCAGAAGCGGCGAGAGCCACAATGGACCGGTTCTTTCAGGGAGACGGCTCATATAAAGCGTGCGAATAAACAGCCCTTCTTTTTCCTTCGCATCCTCGACTGTTAGACTGGCGAGGTCCGAGATTCGCGCGTAATCCGGATTGCTGAAATCGTACTCCGATTCGGTCAATTGCTGACGAATCGTGGCTGGCTCCATATCAGGGAAAACGCGTCTCACTTTCGCAGAGACCGGCTGAGTGGTCGGTCTGAGCGGCTCAGGAAGCAGATCGTCAGTGACCTGTCCGAGTTTCGGATTCAGTTCTTTATAGAGCATTCTGAAATATTCGAGCGCGGAAACCGGACGGCCGGTCATTCCGCAGGCACCGAGCGTGCCCATGTAACCTTGCGCGCGTTGCAACAAAGTCGCGACGTTTTTCATATGCGCGCCCACGCTCTGACGAGCTGCGGTGTTTCCGAAGACGTCCTTGAGCGTCGTAGTGAAGCCTTCGATAAAACCGGCTTTCTTGGCTGGTTTTTCTTTGGGCGGACGATAGCAGAATGTGACGAAGAACTTCAATTCCGGAATAAAATTCCGAGATAAGAGGCTGGCCTGGTCGTTCTCAACGCACTTCGCTACGTACTCGAGAAATTCGTCTTTGACTACTTCGACCGGATGCTTCTCGAAATATTCGCGCTTAGTTGTGTTGTGGCAAACAATCGTGAATTGCACAGAAGTATCGATACCATTCAGGAATCCCGTGAAGTGGTTCATCATTGAGACCAGGCGCACTTCATCGAATCCGCTGACGTGAACGCCATCGACTTCGAACATCGTTCTATAACTGCCGTCTTTCAGAACGATGATACCAAGTCCGGTGGCATCGTCCTGGAACAAATCCCAGAGAGGAAGAAGTCCGGCAGCTGGAGGGTGAGGTCTGGGAACAGCCATTGAAGGCAGTTTCGCCATTGCCGCAGCAACTTTCGGGTCAAGCTTTTCCTTCTCGCCTTTCTTTAGAAGCGGAAGGCCAAGCTCTGGCTGTTTTGATCTGGGAAGAGAAGTCGTCATTTTTGACTGTACCATAAAGAAACGTTGATGCTATTGGGGTGTGGCTGCTAGGCTGGTTCTTCGATTAATGTACTTTTTTCGATGAAGGCATTGACTTCGATTTCGAGGGAATCATCGAGGTCCTGGTCGATAAACTCCGGCAGCTTTTCATCTTTGAGAAAACGTACTGGATTCGGGTCCGGTCCTGGAATGTAGACCTGAGAACTCATGTAGAAGTTCATTATGCCTTCCCAGTGTCCGGTTGTGTGATTGAGAGTGAAGAGGCAATATGCTGGTCCGAGCAGACCAAGAAATATTGCTACGTCCAGTCTCAGGTCGTGCCCCATGAACGGCACTGGGCTCAGCCAGGAGTAAAGCTGAGTGGAAACTATCAAACTGCCTAAACACGCAATTAGCTGGTCGTACCGCAGTCCGAACAGCTTTGGGGAGTCTTCTAAATTTAGTGGTGTTTGGTCTTCCATTGTTACTCGCTTGATCCTTTTCTTGGCTTAGCGTTGTAATCTCGCGTATTTGCTAAATCATTTTGCTTTGCTCGATCTTGCGGTCCTCGCCTGGTCTTGTTGTCTTTGCTCGAACTTGCCTTGCTTTCCTGAAACACTCAGCTTGGCTAGATCTTACTTCGCTTACTCCCTTATGCCCGGTCTGGCCCAATCTGCGGTCATCTTTAGTTATAAGTCTTAAGCCACTGATACGTCCGATGGAACGGCGGTGGGCACTATTGTCGGTTTCGGCAAGAAGATGTCTTCAATGATGTGGGGTGGAAGAAGGGTTGGCGTGGAATCGCCATTTTTTGCCTGTTCAATCTGGTGATTGATGAGTTCTCTCGGAAGGACTGAACGTCTATCGACCAGACTGTAGAAGCGCACGGCATCATGGAATTCACCCATCAAGCGTAGAACCTCGCCCATGATGAACTGATACCGTCCGCGGTTACCGTCCCAACTGTCGTCGTTGAGAGCTTCGTAAAGTTCGCGGGAGGCGAGTTCGAGCCATTTGTCGGCGGGCTGGAAATCTTCGCGTGCACACCAGTAGCCATTCAACGCGACGATTGCGCGATCGAGACTGTGAGCGCCGTTGTTTCTTCCGCTCAGAACAGCATGACCAAACTTCTTGGCATTGTCGACAGGAGGCGCATCCGGAAGCATTTCGGGCAAAAAGTAATGCGTTTGGAACGCGGATAGCCACCACGTGTAGAGACACTCCGGGCACATCGCAATCAGACTAGCTCGGATGGCGGCATCCGGTAGAACCCGGTGTAGATCGGTCTCTACGCGCGACTCGCGTGAAAGCTTTGGCATTTTTGCAACCGGCGTGGCAAACGTGAGTTCGCATTTCGGGCAAATGACTGACGTGAGTTTGAGACTGTAGAGTTTCATCATGTTTTTTTAGATAGAGCGGAAGCTGGCTGTCGAATGTTTCATGAAACCGCGGGAGGGGTGTTCGTGTGGCGGTTTCTATAAATACAGATTAGATCCGTATCAGCCTGCGGTCCATCGGGGGAAATCCCACATAAGGTGGGAGAATGCCCATTTTTAGATTAAACTTGCGCGCCCGCCCTATGCTCCCCGACTCACCCCGCCTCTTCAAACTTCTCCCCGCCCTCCGTTCCCCCACTCGCCCCGCATCTTCAAACTTCTCCCCGCACTCCGTTCCCACACTCGCCCCGCATCTTCAAACTTCTCCCCGCCCTCCGTTCCCCCACTCGCCCCGCATCTTCAAACTTCTCCCCGCACTCGCCCCGCCTCTCACTTCGCTCGCCTCTCACTCTCGCCCCGCGCCCCACTCGCCTCACCTCTCGAAACGGCGAGTGTGCAGAAAACAGGCCATCTTTTGCCGTTTTTGGATCCGTTTTTCACACATTTGCGATGAGTAGGAGGCGTGTTAGCCGGGTTTCCAACTGGTTAACTTCGCCCCGCGCTCCACCTCTCGAAACTGGGAGTGTGCAGAAAACAGGCCATATTTCGTCGATTTTTGATCGGTTTTTCACACATTTGCGACTTTCACACATTTACGACGGACGACGCTGGTCAGTCGGCCCGAAGGCTGTGCTAGTCGAATCGGAACTCGCCCCCACATCTCAAATCGGCGAGTGTGCAGAAAACGGGCCATCTTTTGCCGATTTTGGATCCGTTTTTCACACATTTGCGATGAGTAGGAGGCGTGTTAGCCGGGTCGGAAGGTGGTGGCGACCCGAAGGCTGTGCTAGTCGAATCGGAACTCGCCCCCGCCTCAAATCGGCGAGTGTGCAGAAAACGGGCCATATTTCGTCGATTTTTGATCGGTTTTTCACACATTTGCGACTTTCACACATTGACGACGGACGACGCTGGTCAGTCGGCCCGAACGGGTCGAAGGTGCGTTAGTCGGGTCGGAGGTGTTAGTCGGCCCGAAGGCTGTGTTAGTCGTCCGTTAGTCGTCTGGATCGTAGTAGCGACGGGAACCGCCACCACCACCGCTGCCGCCGGACTGCGAGTACGAGCTCTGGTCGTCATAATCCTGATAGGTTCCGGAGCCGCCGTAATAGGGGTCCTTGCCTGCCAGACGCTGATCGACTTTCTCGCGGATTACGCGCACGACTTGTTTGTGGAGCGAGGCGCCCGGTTTGCCGGAGTAGTCGGGATGGCTGATGATCTGATTGACGAAGTTCTTGGTCGGATACGATTGCAATTTCACGACAGGGTGCTCTTGCGGCTCAGGTGAATTCGAGATGTCGTCTGCGTACTCGGCGAGCAGCTCGGTTCTGTATTCCTGTGTCGCGCCGTGAATTGCTTCGGCGGCGAAGATGCTCTTCGGATCGATGTTGTTCTGGTTCCACTTCGGATCGCAATCCATCATCGCTTGAACGACTTGAGTGCGCACCAGGCTGAAGTTATTACCGCCAAGCTTTCCGGCGGTGACAGCTGCGGTTTGAGCCATCGACTTATCGGTTGCCATAACCTGCATTGCAACAGACGCAATCTTCGGATCCGAAAGCTGCTCATACGAGAAGCCTGCTGAATGCAAGTCGTAGACCACGTTGTACGCCATCTCGGCTGTCGTATCGTACTGGTTGACCATATTGCGCAAGTTGGCTTCGACCTCGCCGGCACTGACACCACCGATGTCGCCTGTTTTACCGAACATCAGTTCGGCTTCAACATGCTGCTCGATGACCTGTCCGGAATTGCCAGGATCGTTGTAACCACCCATCTGCATATTGACTTGCGGAGTCGAATCTCTGAGCGGCGCTTCGAACCGAACGCGCTGCGTGCCGAGATTGTTGCTGCCGCCGCCATTGTTTCCGCCTGCGGTGAAAGTCACGTTTGCACGAATCTCGGACGGACGCGAACCGGCAGCCGGAGGTACTTTGATCAAACTCGGGTCGATAGGAGGAGGAGTCGGTGTATGTCCTGGAACAATCTCCACTTCCACGTTTTGTTCGTTGATGATTGGAGGAGGAGTGCCTACGCCGCCAACGTTGTTGATGTGGATAGGACCGGTGCCGCTTGGATGCGAGCTGCCTTGCATACGCATTTGCTGCGTTGGAGGGGTGCCCATACCCTGGTTTGGAGCTTGTCTGAAAGTGACATTCGCTCTCGTGCCCGGGCCCATTCCGGGTCCCATAATCGGAGGTGTAATTCCGCCGAGATTGAGCGGTCCAACAGGCGAGGCGCCACCGTCGACGTCAACTGGGACGTCAACAACCTGTTCCATACCGCCGCCGCCACCGGGAAGAACCGTTCCAGAGACATTGGTTGAAACCATCGGCGATCCGCCGCCACCACCGCCGCCTCTGGGTTGGATGGGAGACACGCCGCCGCCACCACCGGCGAAACCACCACCGCCATTCTTGACGCTGTTTCCGATTCCCTGAACAGCCTTGAGAGCTTGATAGGTTTGAACGTACGAACCAACGTCCGCTCCGGCACCGACGATGTTCGCGACATCGTTGACCATTTTCACGTCTCGGCAGGCATCGTCGCCGAACTCTGCGCTCAATGCCGTCGCCGTGTTGACGACTGCCGGCGGCAGTAGTTGTGCTTCGCGACCGGTCCAGGCGTCTGCGACCATCGGATGAGCATCCGGAATCTCGTCGTTCTTTCTTGCTTCGAGGTAAGAAGAACATCCGGCGATTGCGGCACGTTGCTCCCATGGACGCGATCTGAGAACGGTTGCGTTTGTGGCTATAGCTCTTGAGGTCGCGTTGATCGGGATCGCGTTTCTCACCAGAGTTTCCGTAGCAGGGATGTGACCCCAGTGCCAGCTGGATTCCGGCGAACCGGCGTCAGTCATGATGTGGACGCCCCAGGCTTGCTGTTCGTCGGACATCGGACCATAGCGTTGGTTCAGATACTCGGTATACGCATTACCTGGCTGACCGTTGACGTATGCTTGCGAGCCGGCTACCGATTCAGTGTACAGGGCTTGCTGGAACGCTTGTTTGGCGTTCGCGGTTTGAGCCCAGGAGCCGCCGTTATAAGAAAGGATACCGGATGCCATTCTTTGAGCGAAACCTTTGGGCTTGTCGGCACCAGCTGCGATGGCAGACTGACGGGCTGCGTCATATGCGACAGGGTCATTGCCTACCAGAGTCGCATAACCGGCGGTCATCATCTGCAGAGCCAGTCTGTCAGGGTCCATGCCTTCGGCGTGTCTGACGTGGAAGGTTTGTCCCTTCGCGTTACCCATCAATTCGGCTTCACCGGAAGTTGATGGTCCGAGAGTCACATCCTGAGCCAAACGGATGCCGCCAGAAATACCACGAGGTGGAATCCAGCGATAGCCTGCTTGTTGATAGTTGTTCATCGGAACAACCGACTGTGTGGCTTGAAGTCTTTGTTCGTGCGGGCTTGCCGGAGCTTGACCGTGTGGAGTTCTGCCGTCGTCCGGAGGAGTGTGCATGCCGCCGCCGCCACCATCGCCGCCATTTCCGCCGCCGCCACCGAAACCACCAGCACGGCTGGTGAGGTTCATCGGTCTAATCGGCGAGGAGTTATCCGGCTCCCAGCCTGGATCTATGAAACCGCCCGGCGCTTGCGCACCTGTCCTGCCGGTTCCAGCTCTTCGCGCAGCGGGTACCGGGATGACCCCGCCCAGGTTCACACCCGGAATTCCACCAGCGGCAACTGTCGGTTGAATTTCGACCTTGCCGCCATCAGTCGTAGCGCCCGGAGTGCCGGTCGGAGGTTTGATTTCACCTGTGACTGTTTGCTGAGCGTTGACGTTGTCGCCACCAGCCGGAGTCAAGCCAGGCTGTATACGCACTTGTCCGTCAGCGGTACCACCGGGAGTGACAACTTCGCTGCCTTCGGCGGCTTTGCCGAGATTGCCAGTCGGAGCTTGTACGCGTCGTCCAGGCAACGAGACAGTGACGGGGACTTTGCCATCGGCACCAGCTGTGGTGACACCAGGAGTTACAGCACCAGCTTCTTTGCCGTCGATCTTGCCATCACCGGGCTTGAGTGGCGGAGGCAGTTTGGCCTCAGGAGTGAGCGACGCGTCGACGCTGTCGTCTCCAATACCGGTAGTCGGGTCGATGTTACGTGCTTGAGTTGGCTGACCGGTAGATCTGCCCAATCCTTGAATTGTAGAGTCAGGATTATTTGTCGCTGGTTTACTTTCTGCACCTGGTCTGCGGAGCGGAACCGAAATTGTTCCTTCCGGACCAGCAGCGAGATTCACACCCGGCGTCTTTGTCGAAAGGTTGGCATTCGTTTGCGGTTTCAAGTCTCCGTCTTTCTTGTCAGCTCCACCAGTGGTGGCACCCGGAGCTAGTTTCACACCAGGAACACCGCCGCCGGCAGCACCTTCTTCGACATCCATGTTGAGCGGTCTACCATCCGGACCGAGGTTCGCGGCGCCATCTTTTTTGCCGTCACCGGAAAGGGCAGCCAGATCTTTGGCACCAGGAGTCGGAGGCGTCACACCGAGTTTGTTACCGCCGGGACCTCCAGGCTTGATGGTTTTGTCGACGGGAGTGGTGATGTCTTTTTGCCCTTCCGGACCAGCCGCACCTTTTCCGTCAACTCCTTTTCCTGGAGGAACCAGACCTTTGTTCAAAGCGGAATTCAGGTCAGCGCCAGGGTTCTTGGTCTTATCGTCGTTGTTGCCGGTTTTTACTTCCTTGCCGTCAACGAGTTGCGGACCTTTCGGTTGTTTATCCTTATCTTTGTCATCGCCGACGATACCAGCGTTGATTTCGTTTTCCAATTTCTTCGCGGCCATAGCGGCTTGTTCCGCTTCGGCTCTTGCGCGCTTCGCTTCCTCGTCGCTACCGCCGGTTGGTGTTCTGCCAACTCCGGCAGCTCCAAGTGCTGCTGCGCCGGCACCTGCTGCTGCTGCTACACCAGCACCCATTGCTCCTTTTTTGGCAGCATCGCCAATCGGATTGAGCGGTGCTCCGGCTGCTGACGCAGCGGTCTCCGGCACACCAGGTTTCTTAGCGTCTTCAGGTTTCTTCGGAGGTGTTACGCCAGGTTTTGCCCCAGCAGGACCATCACCAGGTTTAATCGGCTTGCCATCGGCACCGATTCCGGTACCATCTCCTTTATCGCCCTTAGGACCTTTTGGTTCACCGTGAGCTGCATCACGAATGCCTTTGAGCAAGTGCGGATCTCTTGGTCCGTGAGCCAGACCTTTTAGTTCGGCTTTCTTCGACATCTCAGGTCCGCGAGCCGCACCGGTGGTGGTATCGCCGCCGATGAACTTCGCAAGCTGCATTCCGCGCTGAGAGAGTGTGTCTCCGAGAAATTTACCACCCTTCATCAAGCCGCCCGAAATTAGTCCGGCAGAAATAAAGTCCGACATCGGGCTGATCTGAGCGCGTGCCAGGAAGGACGGCACCTGGATCATCATCTGCAGAATACCGACAGCAAGGATGATTTTACCCCAGGGGTTGAAGTCCGAAAGAATCATGATGACGAAGATCTTGAGAAGACCAACCCAGACAAATGTCCAGAGGCTGACTTCAACGAATGATCTGACGAAACCGGATGTGACGTTTTCAGTGTCCGGAGTCGCGAAAAATACAATAAAGATCGGAGCGAACATATACTGCGCGGTGAGCAGCGCTGTTTGAATCGCTTTCAAAACCAGGATGTACACTAGCTCGGCGATCAGGATGCCGCCCAATATAAGGTAGATGATCAAGCCGGCGAATGCGACCAGGTTTCCTACGGTACCCAGTGCGATACCACCAGGACCTGCACCGAGTAGTCCACCGAATGCCTGACCGGCAACTGGTGCCGTTGCGTTAGCGATTAGACCTGCGCCAGCCATCAAGCCGCCTTTGACCGCTGCAGCCATGGCAGCATCAAGGGCGGAGACCTGGTCAGCAGAATTGAAATAAACAGCTTTGATCATTTCGTTCGTGATTTGAATTTCGAACGCGTAGATCGTCGGCCATGCAAGCATCAAACCTGCGGTGAAGATTAAACGACCGACAGCACCGACCAGGTTGCCACCGCCTCTCCAGGCTGCTTCAGCCCAGTACTTCCATATACACAAGATAAAGAGGAGGAGGAGAAGGTCGACCGCGATACCGTACATGACGTCTGCACCCTGACGAATGAAGGGCGAGATATCATCGGCACTTCCGCCGCCTGGAACGTTGCTCATTCCATTAACTGCGACGTTCGGGTTGAGAACGAAAACGCGGAGGAAACCGGTCAAGAATTGCACGGCATCAGAAACCCAGCCGTTGATAAATTCAGTCAACCACTTACCAATCAGCTGACCGATGTTTGCGAACAGTTGCGAGATGATGTCATCACCCCAGAATGTATGCAAGCCGACATAGGTGTCGTTGTACTGTCTGAAGTTATCCGTCAGAAGAGCTTCTACGTTCTGGATAACGATGTCTTTGTTTTGCTCGGCGGCCTGGTTGACGTAGTTAGTCTGCGGTTCATCAGGAAACGCACGAGCGGTCGCATCGGTACCTTGTGCTCCAGGGCTCAGTGCGCCGGAACCTGGGTCTGCCGGCCATGCTTGACCGGGCGGCGGTGGCTCAGTTTGAGCGAATGCTGCCGAGAAACCGAAAGGCGCCAGCAGCGTGAAAATTGCTGCGAGCGCGACGACCGACTTGACGGTGCGATTGCGTATTGTGGCTAGGATTGAAGCTGGCTTGAGCACGGGGTGTTTTAATTTGCGAAAGAAACTGGAGTGGATTATGTCTGAAGTCTAAGCCTGGCGAGAAAATCTGTCATTGGGGAAATTCCCATCAAAGGCGGGGCGAGCGAGCATTTCTTTCGGCTTTTTTGGGGCAAGCAAAAACGGTTTTTGCCCCGATAGATCTGCATATAAGTAAGAAGCCCATTAATAGGCAATTTCCAACACTCTTTTCGAAAATTTGTCAGAAATTTTTTCGAGCATCGACAAGCATTAAACTTGGTCAAAACCGAAGATTTAATCTGAACAGCTCAGGCTGCAAAGCACACAGCTATTTTCAGCAGAAATTATGTCGCTCGCAGGGACACTAGCCTAGCCAGCCAGGTCCAAGGCGCTTAGAGGAAGACAGACAGCCAGCCCTGAAATCACGGAAGGACCGACACATAATGCCGATCCCATCCGAGCCGTTCGACACAAAATTTGTGACGAGCTTGATGATTTAGTTGTAGAACTCTCAGACGTTAGTCGCAGAACAACTCAACACTTAGCATTCAGACTAAGGCATCAAGCCGATCGAGCCTTTAGTTCGACCGAGGTCCGCGTATAACGAACCTCGGTTTCGAACAAGATTTTTAGAGACCGCCGCCGAGACCGCCGTAGTTGTTGATAGCGAAGGTACCGATCAAGTGAACCGCAGTCGGTCCGCCGAATCCAACGCCCAGTCCTTTTGCGACGTTCATTGCCGACTCACCGCCATCTCTCTGACCGAAGGCAATCTTCATGCCGGCGAGTGACGAAGGTACTGTCGAGAGAGCTGTGACTACACGCGAGATGTCTCGAGCGGTGTCATAACCGAAGTCTGCCAATTGTCCTACTTCGTTCGATTGTCCGTAACGGGGGTCAACCGGAGCGCCTACCAGACCTTGTGCATGTGCGGCTTGGTCGTAGATACCGAACGCCATGAGCACCAGTTGGGGAGCCAGAAGGAAACCAACACGAGTGGCAACCTTGAATTTGTGCGAAGAGGTGAGTTTGCTGAGTTTAGACATGAGTTGCCTCCTAAGGGTGAGAATCGAATGGGGGTAGTGGAAGACTGAATTTACTTGTGGTGGTTTATGATTTGACCGTAAACATCGGAGTTGGAGCTAAATCCAGAGCTCGTAGGTCTGGTCGATCCCGGTGAGAAGAATTGATTTCCGTACGATGCGACTTTCGGCTGTGCGTTCAGGCTCGATGGTTGTTTTGGTTTGACCAATCTGCCGGATACAGCACTTCGAGTTTGCGCCGGGCGTTTTGGAACCATTCGTCCGGACAAACTCTTGTTCGAACTCGGGGCTGTCATCTGCTTCGGCGCTGCCGGTGGAAGCGATTGGGCGACCACTGGCGCATTTTGTTGGGGTGCTCCGAATCCGGGATTGAACGGGGTTGCCGTCAAAGACGGTTTCGGAACGATATTTGCCTGGGGCTGACCATACGACATGCTGGGATGTACGCTGGTCGCGACTCGCGGCTGAACCGGTTGTGGCTTCGGCGCTGGTTTGAGCACACTCGGATCGACACCGAGGAAGCTTGCTGCTTTAGGGACAGCTCCGTGTCCAACGCTCGTGGTGGGAGGATTGAAATTCTGATAGTGACGTTTCTCAAACTGTTGCGGTCCCCATTTGTTGGGTTCGAAGTCGAAACGTGCTCCGCGTTGACCTTGAGCCATCGCCGGGTCTACAGCGCCGACTGCAAGAGTGGCGAGTGTCAAAATTGAGAGGGTAATGATGTTCTTCATTGCTGTAAATCCTAAAAACGAAATCCGTTTCTCATCCCGAAACCTGTCATCGTCAGACCTGTGAAACCTAAACCGAAGAGCGAACCAGGTCTTCTGAGTTGCGTGGCCAGTAGCCCGGCTCCGAGTCCTGCAGTTCCCGCAAGGTTGTTGGCGAAGCCGCCTCTGCGAGTGTCGCGTCTTACGATAGGGGTCTTAGATCCTCCGGTTAGAGTTTGGGTTTGACTGGAATTTCCGTATTGCGGTGCATTGTTGTTGCTCGCGAAACCTGGATTGAGCCAGTCGGGTTGACCGATTGCGTACTGACCTTGAGCGCCGGGCATCTGGTTCGGTTGGTTGAACGGGGTAAATTGACCAGGTGCACCCATTGCTTGTTGGCCGTACTGCGGCGTTTGATTTGACAGCTGTGTATTCCCAAGAAGTGAATCGAATGCTGCTCTGCGCATGTCCTTTGCAGACATGATGCCGCTTGCCGGATTCAAATTCATATGTCCAGCATCAGGAGTCATCTCCGTGAGCTGCCCAGGGGTAGCACTCATCATCATTCCTGCACCGGCATCTGCCTGGGGCACCACCTCTGGTGGCAGGAAGGAATCTTGAGAATAATTAGCTCCCATGGATTGATCGAGAGAAGGAGATTGAGCTTCGAAGCCCTGCGCCAGGACCGGTGTCGAAAGCTGGCTCAAGAAGCCAACCGTAAGAACGACTGCAAGCATTTGCTTGCGACCATTCTTTTTCGATTCCGTGTGTCTAGCTTGCATCTCGTTTTCCAAATCGTTGGGTTGCCGTCGAACGTGAGTTCATAGTACGAAATCGCTCATCGGACGAACATCGGTGGTTTTCCCCCCACTATGGGAAAATCCCCCCTCCCTTCATCCATATATAATTTTGTCTACTAGAAAATATCGTGCGTCTCAAAGCTCAAGAGAGAGCACCTGTAGGTCTTTCGAGAGCCCACGGAAGTCAAGCGCCACTAGTTTGGCAGTCCTGCGTAGACAGAAATTTTGTTTTCCGTCATCGCAGGATAGACAATTAGAGCTTTACAAATGCCTAAAGACAGCATCATCGTCGGATCCGAGTTCGTATGCTCTCCAAGGCATGTATGCCGCGGACGCCTGGCGGCTGCGGTCAGGCACTCGTTAGGCACTCGTTCCAAATCGCACTCAAGAGCCAGCTACCTCAAAATCGGCTCCGACACCTCAGAGCGTCCCGCGGCGGCGCTTAGCGTTCTTCTACCCACAGTAGATTTCGACCGCAAAGGTCCCTGACTCAAGCCGCTTCGGGTTGCTTCTACCCACAGTAGATTTGCCAGTAGAGGTCTCTCTAGGTTCGACAAGAAGAGACTCGGGAAAAACGGCGGTCCGCTGTTCGGCAGGACCGCCGGGAACAGCAAAATCGTTCTCGTTTAACTTGCTGGTGGAATCTAGAAATACTAGAAGAGACCATTAGAGCTCTCGAAGGAGCTATGTCTGTTTTGAAAATGTCTGTTTAGAAATCGTCTGTTTCGAAATAAATCGACTCAGGTCTTGCGTCGAGACTGAAGTTTCAATTGACACTGCTGATGCTGTTTCACCTTGGCGGCTATGAGAACGCCGGCGACGAGCATCTAAGAGTCTCGACTGTTTAGGACGCAAACCTTCGACGTTCGAACTGAAGATTCGCATACATATAAATGATTGGGCTGATTCTTTTTGAGTTCGCAAGGGATTTGCGCAGACCGCTTCTAATAGCGGTATCAGATATAAATGACTAGAGTCCGCACTTGCGCTGACGGTAGTTTGCCGCGCCTGGCGTGCTGAGGTGATGATCGTCGGAAACGGTTTATGGTCATGGGAAGGCCCAGCAGATGGTCACGGGAGTGTCCAGAAGATGGTCATGGGAAGGACCGGCAGATTGCCATCCGCCGATCCTTTCCGAGCCGTTCGACAAATTTACTTTCCCAGTCGAGATCTTTTTAGAGACCGCCGCCGAGACCGCCGTAGTTGTTGATGGCGAATGTACCGATCAAGTGAACCGCTGTCGGTCCGCCGAATCCTACACCCAAGCCTTTGGCGACGTTCATTGCGGATTCTCCGCCGTCTCTCTGACCGAATGCGATCTTCATTCCTGCCAGTGACGAAGGCACTGTGGATAGCGCTGTGACAACACGGGAGATGTCACGGGCGGTGTCATAACCAAAGTCAGCCAACTGACCTACTTCGTTCGATTGTCCGTAACGTGGGTCGACCGGAGCGCCGACCAGACCTTGTGCGTGTGCGGCTTGGTCATAGATACCGAAGGCCATGAGCACCAGCTGAGGCGCCAGGAGGAAACCGACGCGAGTGGCGACTTTGAACTTGTGCGAGGACTTAATCTCTTTAAGCGATAGCTTAGCCATTGTTGAATCTCCTTGAGTCTATTTTTACGGTTTTTGAAAAGTCTTTTTTTGTTTAGGACTGAGTCCTGTGTGCTGTTCGGACTGTTGTCCTGAGTTTTGCGATTGCGAGGACTTGCGTCCTTGAGGTGATGAACTAAGAGTTAGAAGTTGGTGATGATTGCCGTTGGCAGTAGAAGTTGATCTCTCTTTTGCGGGTTGGTATTCGCGGGATCAAACTGTGCGTAGGGGAAACCAAAATCAGTTGATTTGCTCGAGTATTGCGGCAGTCTTCTCATGCCTTGACCAAACTCTGTCGTTTGTTGAGCGGTCAGACCGAGGATGCCGTTTTGTCTCGTCGAGGACAGACCGTAGTCTTGGACCGTTGAGCCTGTCGGAATCGTAGTTCCGCCGGCTTGGAATCTTTGACCGCCGCCCAGGTCGATGGCGCTGTTTCTCCAGCCGTTACCTGACGGTACACCGGTTACTGCACCCCAACCAGCCCAGGGTCCTAATCTTTCGATGTTGTCCTGGCTTCCGTCTGTACCGCCGCCACCGATGATGGAGTTTCTGCCGCGATATTCATATTGATGGGATTCTTGTCCGCCTCGTCTGACTGTCGGGATGGAGGTGTAATAGCCACCGGTTCCTGGAAGTCCGCCAGCGGGATTGATGTTGATTTCGTCAGCCGGGTTGATGTAGCCCATCGGAGCTTGCATTGAACCCGGGTCAGGACCAGGCGTTGACGGAGGTGCCGGAATGAACGGTGTCAGAGCCGGTCCCAGAACTCCTGGAGGAGACTGAACTGCTGGGTTGATTGGCAGTGGAATACCCGAAGTGCTGTTGTCGATCTGGTTTGCCGGAATTGACGGCACCCAGGGAAGGAGTGTGAGCGGCATACCAGCCTGACCAGGATGAACTCCGGCAGGTGTAGGACCGTCGCCCATCGCAGGCGGTTGACCTTCCGGCGGAGGTACAAAGGGTGCCGAGCTCGGAGCGCCATCCAACAACGGCGTACGGATTGTTTCAACCGGTGCTCCGGGCATTACTCCCGGTTGCACTGGATTGCCGGGAAACGGCTGTGCATTTGCCGCTGCCGAGATGCTGACGCTGAGGGCAGCTGCTGCAAATAATGTGGAGAGAATCTTGGACTTACGCATTGTTGGCCTCCTGAAGCCATATACAACTAGTGGTTTTGGCGATGCCGTCGTCGGCGGTGCCTAGTATGGAGCGATGGTGAGTCGAGCTCTGAGGTTTTCCCCTTTGAAAAAGGTTCTGTTTCCATTGAGGTCGGTGGTGGATTGAGCGCCTGGCAAATTCGCCGATCGGTTTGCTTGACCTCTTTGTCCCGGTGACTGTTGATTTCGTGGTCCGTCTTCCGATGACTGAGGTGCTTTCTGGAGGTTCGACTTTTGGCTGAGTCGTTCGCCGAAGTCGGTGGTTTGCGAGCCTCCTGTGCCTCTCATGAAGCTGCGGAGTCCGTGATCTTCACTTGTCTGTCCGCCCCATCTTTGTATAGGAGCACTTCCCGAGATTCCGCCGCCGCTGTTTATGTTTGTCACCGTGACCGGTGGTTGATAAAAGTCCGGAGGGGAGTCGATGCTTCCAGGGTCGGAGGTCGGATAGATGGTCGGAGGAGTCAGGTACCCTGCTGCGGCGGCTGTAGCTGCAGCTTTGCCGTCTTGTCCCGGCGGAATCAATGGCATGCTGACGTGAGATGCCGGCGTCGGGACACCGTAACCGGCGTGACCGGTGTTGATGCCCATCGGCGCATAGCCGTCTCCAATCGGGGGGGCCTGTCCTTGAGGAGGTGCAGAGTAAGGGGGCTGCGTCGAACCGTTTTCGACGTTCGGCAACCACATGCTAGAGTCTGCATCATAATTAGGATTAGGATTCCAGACCTGGGCGTTGGCATTGCCGGTCAGAGAGACTACAGCCACAAGTGCCAGCGTTGCCGCTAACATCAATTTGCCGTTTCTCGTCTGAGCCTTGTTCACTTTGTTCTCCGTTTTGTAGGTTTTCCGGTTCGGCAACGTCATCGCCGCCTCGCGGATTACTCATCGGATTCAAAGGTACTACCTGCGGCAAGCCATGTCTGTCGGTGAATCTACGTATACCCCCCCGGTTTTTCCCACTCTCTTCGAAAAATCTGCCACCCATTAAGAGGAAGTCGAAAGCCTGGCCCTGCGCCAGCTGTCAAGCGGACGGCGAATCAATATACATTCATATAGAATGCTGACCCGCGCATTCGCGGTCGGGCACCCACTTCAAACCCAGAGTGAACAAAGTCCAGGATTCTGCAAATCTGATAGCCAATCGACTTCCTTGCCGCTACACGACGAGAACCAAAGCTGATATCGAAAACTCGACCATATTGTCGAGCTTAGATATTTGAGGACCAATACACTGGCCAGCATGATCACTGAGTTTCATTCGACAGAGAACTAATGTGTGCCACCACATTTACACTCAAGATCTGATCGCAAGAGATTTCCAATCGAAGCAAACTCCAAAATTTAAAATCGGAAATCGTCATCAGGATCTCCTACACTCAATCTTGGCCGTCACCCGCGTTCATATCAAATCAGAAACCGTTTACCTGAGCGCTTTTCTGCCAGGGTCTCGCGAGGTCTTCTTTCGATTCCGTTGGAGCCAGGTGGTATCACAGTGGTGTCATTGTGGTACCAAGATGGTGTCATACTGGTGGCAATATGGTGGCATCGGTCTGGTATCAAATTCGGTGATAGTTGCGAAGAGCTTCCGATAAATGCAAAAGACAAATTGCGAAAAACGCCACAGGCACCATATGAGGTGTCATTAAAAATATCTTCGATAAGCCCGTCAGAATGGGCTTATCGCGCAACTGGTGATCGATAAGGTGCCTTCCGGAGCACTCCGGATGGTGGCAAATTGTTTTTACAAACAGGAACTTAGCCGTTATTATATTGTCCAAGAAAGGGGGGTCTTTGTGAGCACGCAACCAGAATTAGCTACCGGATATAGCTTTACTACCCCGGAAGTAAACGAACACGATCATGCGGTATCACTAGACGGCTTGGATCACATCTTCAAGTGGGCATCGGATGTGGTATCAGACGGCGAAGACGAGCGTATTAAAGTCGCCAGAGAGCGCCGCGTTCGCCGGCAGGTCCTTGAAGTCGTAACTAAGTACCAGCAGCAGCGACTCGCTGCCAAGACCCAAGACGAAATCGCGTATCTGCAAAGACGCGTGATCGCCCTCTTGCAAAAGGTTCAAGAAATCACTGAAGAAAATTCTGCAGTGAAACAAATTATGGTCAGTCAGTATTTTTCAATTCAAAGAATTCCACAATTGGAATTCGAAGTGAAACAACTGAAAGCCATCGAGTTCGAGCGCGAAGCTGCTGTGACAGAAAGGCGCTACCTCATGGACGCACTTGCAAAGCTGAAAGTGGAACGAGACTACTTAGAGGACACTCTCACATCGGCCGAACAAGAGAATTCGAGACTGGCAAATATATTGAGCGATACGAAAGCCGAACTCGAAGAAGTGAAGGCTCGTAGATGGTGGCATGTGTTTTCCCGACTATTCAAGAAGGATAACAAAAGCGCATTCGCATAATAACTTCAAGTTCCAATCAAAAGTCTTTTGATTAGAACAAAACCAGCTTTACTCCAGCAGCACAGGCGGTCGGAAGGATCGGTCCACCAGGATAAACCAGGTGGACCGGTCTGCTTTTTGCACAGGTTTCAAGACACTCGCAGAAATTGGTTTCAATACACTCTCAGACATTCTCGCAATCAAATGCTATTGATGGAAGGTTTTCAGGACGACGCGTCTTTGACTTTGCCTTCAAAACCACGGGCGGTCGGTTTGTAATACTTCCGGTTCTGCAATTCCTTCGGCAAACACTTCATCTCTGTTTTAGCATTCTCGTAATCATGAGCATATTGATAGCCGGCACCATATCCGATGTCCTTCATCAATTTTGTTGGAGCATTGCGAAGATGCATCGGGACTGGATGCTGCATAGTGTTGTTCGCGTCATCAGCAGCCATTCCATATGCCTTGTATACCGCATTGGATTTCGGTGCCAGAGCAAGAAAAACAACCGATTGAGCTAGAGCAAGTTTTGCCTCCGGCATACCGATCAACTCAACCGCATGCATGGCGGCAACTGTTTGTGGTAGCGCCTGCGGTGCCGCCAGTCCAACATCTTCAGACGCGAATCGAACAAGGCGGCGCGCGACATAGAGGGGATCTTCTCCAGCCTCGAGCATCCTGGCAAGCCAGTACAGCGCGGCATCAGCATCCGAGTTGCGTATGGATTTATGCAGCGCGGATATGATGTTGTAGTGATGTTCTCCACCCTTGTCATATTTTAAAACAGCTTGTTGAATGGCCTCTTTTATAACTCGTTCGTCGAGTTCATTCAAACCTCGCTTCTTCGCAAGCAGAAGCGCGAGTTCCAAACTATTTAGTGCAGTTCGTGCATCACCTGATGAATAGACAGCGAGCCTCGAAAGCATTTCGTCAGACGCGGAAATTTTTTCGGCACCTAAACCACGCTCTTCGTCATTCAGCGCACTTCTAAGAATCGTAAGAAGGGCATCAAGACTTAGTTCTTCAAGTACAAAAACCTTCAGTCGCGAAAGCAGCGCGGAGTTGATTTCAAACGATGGATTTTCAGTTGTCGCGCCAACAAGCACGATGGTTCCGTTTTCAACATACGGAAGAAATGCATCCTGCTGAGCTTTGTTGAAACGATGAATTTCGTCAACGAACAAAATCGTCCGTTTGCCTTCAATTTTCATGAACGCCTCAGCTTCAGCCATGACGCTCTTAATTTCCTTAATTCCTGATATTACCGCGGAAAAGGCGACCCAGCGGCTATCGGTATTCTGAGCGATGATTCTCGCCATCGTCGTCTTCCCGACACCAGGCGGTCCCCAGAGAATAAAGGAGACCAGTTCACCACCACCGGCCATCTCGCGAAGAACACCGCCCTCACCCAGAAGGCGCTCCTGACCGTGGAACTCATCGAGATTTCGCGGACGCATACGCTCCGCTAAAGGTATTTTGCGCGTCGATACCGCATCCATTGGCAGCCCTCCAGACAATTAAAGGCTACCAGAAGAATGGCACAACGGTATGAATCCCGCTAAATTGATAAACTCGGTTTCTAAACCTGAACTGCCTGCAAGTACGACTTCAACTCCGCAGCCGATGTATAGCGCAGTTTCGAGTCTTTACGAAGCGTGCGCATTATAATGCCCTGAAGAATGGCAGGCGCTTTGCTCCCGGCTCCCGTCTGCGAAATATGCACGGGGTCGGTGAATATCTGATGCATCAAGGCTTCTGAGACATTGTCAGCTTTGATGGCGGTTTCTCCAGTCAAAGCCTCGTACATCAAACAACCCAGCGAATAAATGTCGGATGACGGCTCCAACGTCGTACCGCGACATTGCTCCGGGCTCATGTAGAGCGGCGAACCAAAAACAAATCCAGGCTGCGAAGGCTCCATTGAAAAACCGTTGATCTGTTTGGTGAGCATGGACGTTCCAAAATCGAGAATACGAGCCAGCGGAGCGGCTGAACCTACAGCGCTGACGATCACGTTACTCGGTTTCATATCACGATGCAACACACCAGCTTGATGCGCATACTCAAGTCCGTCACACAGCTGGATGAAGAGCGGAAGCGCTTCCTGAGCCGTTAGCGGGCCGCGTTTCTCAATAAAGCGCGACAGCGTGTGACCATGATAGTAGTCCATGATCATAAACGCCAAACCCTTCTCCGTCACGCCGAAATCCAGGACGGAGACTATGTTTGGATGGGACAGAAATGATGACGCAATCGCTTCGTGCCGAAATCTCTGCAACGCGTGGAATCGTCTGTTGGCACTCGGATGCATGATTTTGATTGCAACCATCTTCAACATAAATCGATGCTTTGCCTTGTACACAGTGCCGCCTGCGCCCGATCCGAGCACGGACAGAATGTCGTATCGGTCGGCAAATATCGTGCCGATCAAATTATCGATTTGGGTCGGACTCCCATCGTATGAGCAAGTATGTTTGTTCAGAGGCCAGCTCATATGGCAGCGTGGACAGATTCTAGAGAGGCGGTGTTCAGCGCTGACGCGCATGTGCCGAGATTTGTCCGTAGCGCGAACAGTTTCCGACCGACTTAAGGATAACTTGGTCATCAATCGTTGAGAGTGGGCATGCACGAAATTAGCATGAACACCCAAGTCTGTCGCGATACCATCCAGATTCACGCCTTCCAAAATCATATTCAAAATGCGCAACTCTAAATCCGTCAGCGAGCTCTGTCCATCGACCGCATCCGGATCGATAGAGGACAACTGCGAGATAACGGTGTTTGCGATGTCATCGCTGAGCCACGTTCCATTGTTGTAAACCGAAACGATTGCAGACACTAATTGCTCTTTGTTGACGGCTTTCGCGCAATAACCATCAGCACCAGCTCTCAATGCGGAGAGGATGGCGCTCTTGTCAGAATTATTCGAGAGAATCAGTACTCGAGCATCTGTAGCTTTTTTGATTTGCTCGGTGGCGACAATTCCGTTGAAGATGGGCAAGCCGATGTCCATCAGCACCACGGATGGTTTCTGCTCGATAGCACCACGAACCGCCTCAGGACCGCTTGCAGCCTCCGCGCATACGTTTATATTTTGATTTTCCAGAGCCAGCCGCAAACTCAGTCGATGAAGATCGTCGTCCTCTGCAATGAGCACTCTGATCGGATTATCGTTATATGCGGTCAATTGTGCGCTTGTATGCGCGTTCTGCATCTCTCAACACCCTCCGGTATTTGCTGCCGAAGCACCAGACAAAACATAGTCGAGTGAACAAACACCAACGACAGCCTTATACAAATCCGATGGACTTGCGCGGTCGACGTCGATGACGAACTCGAACGTGTATTGATATGGTCAGTCGTGTTGGGCGTTATGCCGGTGATGCCAGATTCCTGAATTCATCGGCTTGTTTTGTCGTATGAGATCAGCGTGAAACTTTTACTTCCGACAAAACTAGAGGCGGGTCGCGGCTGGTAATCCGCGTAAGGCTCCTTTCTCCGTCTTATCACGGCAACCCAAAAGTCCGCTATCCCTTAAAGGAAGTAGGGAAGCGAAGGTCGAATGAAAGCGTCGACTCGGTGAGGGTTTTATTAGATAAAGGAGTTACAAATCCACTTCAGGATTCGTAACAACTCATCAGTCCGAAGTCTGGATACTCGCATTCTGCGAAAAAATCATATTAACGACAGCAACGCGACGCGTACTATAAGTTTGTGCGGTCAGCTTAACCGCTTCCTCGAGCTCCCGCGTCGCGGGTGCGTAAACATAAACACCCTGCTCAACGGCTTTAACCAATCCGCACTGCTCGAAGTGCATTAACCCCCCGAGAATCACCTCGGGGTTCATATACAAAGCCTGCGCAATCGACGCGGCGGAATGACCATCCAACGTCTGACTGTTGCCGAGCGTGCGCATGTGCAGAAGAAGCTCCAGTTGCCAGACAGACCGGATATTCTTCAAAATAAAACTGGATACAATCGGCGATAAGTCCGAAATGGTCGCAACCTCTGATTCCCAGTAAGGCGTCACCAGGTCGACGCCACCAACACTCCTAGTGTATTCAATGAACATTTCTCGAAAATTTCAGTTGAGAACAACGTGAATAAGAGCTATATGATTACTTGTATGAACCCTTCAGAGTTTAATCATGCGAATTCTTCTCGCTGAAGACGATCGGTTTTTGGCCGACGGACTTTCTCTAGTTCTCAAGGATGGTGGCTACGCTGTAGACGTGGTCGCATCAGGACTCGACGCAGACATCGCCTTGAATCAGATTCCATACGACCTGCTGATTTTAGACCTTGGTCTTCCAAAGATTGACGGCATGGAACTGCTTAAGCGCATTCGCAATCGCGGACAGCAACTCCCGGTGCTCATCTTGACCGCCCGAGATCGACTGGAGGATCGCGTCACCGGTTTGGATTTAGGCGCCAACGACTATATGACTAAACCGTTTCAGCTGCCCGAACTCGAAGCACGAATACGAGCTTTGCTCCGAAAAGAGCAGTGGGCAAATCGCACCGAAGTGACCTTTGGTCCGCTGTCATTCAACACCGTTACGCGAACCCCCGTTGTCGATGGGGTTCCCCTCGAACTCTCGGCACGCGAACTGGCAATTTTAGAAATTATGGTTCAGAGAATCGGTCGGATCGTCAGCAAAGATCAAATCACGGACATGCTTTCGAGCTGGGACACGGAAATCACATTCAACGCAATCGGAATCGCGATTCATAGATTGAGAAAAAAATTGGAGTCGCACGGTGTAACGATCAAAGCAATCAGGGGGCTTGGATACAGACTTGAAGAGTCCGCCTGATCGCTCCATTCGAATTCAATTATTGAATTCGCTGTTCGCACCTTTGTGCGTACTCTGGCTGCTGAGCACCGGCGTCGCTTATCTCCTCGCGGTGGGATTCGCAAATGATTCCTACGACGGAAGCCTTGTTAATTCTGCCGACTCCGTGGTTGCAAGACTGAGATACGAAGATGGCAAGGTTATTGCGGATTTACCGGAAGCCGCCCAGGAAATTCTTCGACATCATAACCTGGACAAGTTTTACTATCAGGTTGTGTCGACAACAGGCGCAAGAATCACAGGAGATGCCCTTCTTCCTGGTCCGTACACCCGACTCGATGCAAAAGAACCCGTTTTCAGATACGCCACATTGAACGGTGAAGAACTGCGCGTTGCTCGAGTACGTGCGGATATCGCCGGTTTTCCGGAAGGACAGGTTCTGGTTCAAGTAGCAGAAACGCTTCACAGCCGACATAGACTCGCAAATCAAATCCTGCTCAGCATCATCATCCCGCAGATCTTTCTGATACTGGTAGGTGGAGCAGCTGTCGCGCAAAACGTCTCCAACAGTTTTAAACCACTATCAGCACTGCAGGAAGCTATCGCGAACAGAACTCAAAAAGACCTTTCTCCTGTTTCAGAAGAGAATATTCCATCAGAAGTGCGCCCACTGGTGACCGCTATCAATGAGCTTTTGTCGCGCCTTCGCAACGATCTGGAAACCCAGAATCGTTTCGTAGCAAATGCCGCCCATCAGTTCCGCACTCCACTTGCCGGTTTAAAAACATACATCTACTATGCCAAGAAACTACTCTCCGGCGAGGACGAGGCAGTTGATCCGGAGATGAGACGCAAACAAATAGATACGGTTCTCGATCAAATCGATTCCGGAACCGATAGGATGACGCATCTGGCGAACAAGCTTCTCGCTCTGGCCAAGACGGATCCGGCGATCAGCACCTCGCGTTTTGAAGCAGTCGATCTAAACTTCATAGTCTCGGAGATAACTTCCGAATTAATTGGAGAAGCGCTTAAAAAGAACCTTGACCTTGAGTTCATGGGATCTGAAGTTCCCGCGATTATCAAAGGTGACCCACTCAATTTGACCGAGCTAGCGGAAAATCTGATTGAGAACGCCGTTCTTTATACAGAGCCCGGCGGCAAGGTTCTTGTCACTATCGTTAACTCCGGACATATTCTTCTTGCGGTACAAGACAATGGTCCTGGAATTCCAGCAGAAGAGCGCGCTCGTGTGTTTGAGCGCTTCTACCGGGCTCTGGGAACCGACGTGCCAGGAAGCGGACTGGGATTGCCGATAGTCAAAGAAATAGCCACCGCTCACAATGCCGAAGTCTTAATAACCACCGGTCCGAGCGGCTCGGGCACGACAGTTGCAGTAACGTTTCCAGCAATGGATGAAAGCGATCGCTCCACAAACTGAGGTTGAAACTAGCTTTTAGAAGAAAGCTGGAATAATTGACGCACCAAGCGAAGCGAGAAACGCAACTACCATTATCCAGGTGATGGTCTTAGTGTGTCTTCTGAAAAAATCGCTGTTCATAGCTAATCTGCCCGCACGGACGGTTGACAACAATAAACAAAGATTACCATAGACCTTAAAGCAAAACGTTGGACCGCGCTAAGCATCTCATTGTTCGTTCACATCGTACTCTCCGCCCTCTTCCGCGACCAGCGGAACCGGTGGATGAAGCGTGTTATAGATGCTCGCGGCCACATTTTTTGGAAGGCCGACCACCTTTTCCAGGTCCTCGAGCGACGCCTGGCGAATCTTCGACATGGTGCCGAAGTGGTTTAACAGAAGTTTGCGCCGCGCCTGCCCGACCCCCTTCAGGTCGTCGAGTTCGGACTTCAGAGAACGCTTCGCTCTGCGCTTTCTATGGAACGTGACGGCAAATCGATGAGCCTCATTTCGCACTCTTTGAAGCAGGAACAAAGCCTCACTTCGCCGGGAGAGCAGCACAGGATCTGAGCGATGCGGAAAGAAAACCTCTTCGTGCCTCTTTGCTAAACCTACTATATCGAATTGCTTCATATCCAGACCGCGCGGAATCAGCTCGTCGAGGGCCTCCAGCGCGGCACCCAGTTGCCCCTTGCCGCCATCTATAATGATCAAGTCTGGGAACGCGCGACCTTCTTCGAGAATGCGAGAATAGCGCCTACCAACAACTTCTTTCATCGAAGCGAAGTCGTTCGGCTCACCCTCGACTGATTTTATTTTGAACGTTCTATAGTCGCTCTTCTTTGGCATCCCTCGCTCGAATACGACCATACTCGCGACGTTGTCCGTTCCCGAAATATTCGATATATCAAAACACTCGATGCGTTTTGGCAAATGACTGATACCAAGCTCTTCTTTTAGACGCGTCAAAACACTCTCAGTGCGTCCATCAGCGTCTTCGTCAATAGTAGAGATTTCCAACTCAAGGTTTTGCTGAGCATTTTTCCTTGCCATTTCAATCAAATTCATTTTCGGACCGCCGCGTTGTGGAACCAAAAGTTTCACAATGCGCTGAGCTTTTGCGCTGAGCAGCTCCTGAAGGGCATTCACATCTTCGAGTTCGTGCTGGACGAGAACTTCACCGGGAACGTAAACGTCCTCGCACTGCGCATAATACTGATCGACAAACGACTGAAACGCCTCATCCCAACCCGTTTTATCCGTGAGCGGAAGACAAACCGTTTCAGACGACACCAACTTCCCTTCACGCACGCGCATGATGCAGGCAGCCAACATTTTCTCTGTATGCGCCTCGGCGATGACATCACTGCTCACTTTTCTGCTTTCAAAAAACACTTGCTGTTTTTCGATTACAGTTTCCAATGCCTTTAAACGGTCTCGAATCTTCGCGGCTTGCTCGAACTCCAGGTCTTCCGATGCCGACTGCATCTCCTGCGTGAGTTGTTGAACAACTTCAGTTTGTCGACCGGAAAGAAACAATTCCACCTGCTTAACCATAGCATCGTAAACTTGCTCTTCAACCAGGTTTCGGCAAGGCGCAAGACATAAACCAATGTAGTAGTTCATACAAGGTCTATCTTTGAACAAAGGCTTCTTTCGCTGTCGCATCGGAAAGACCTTGCGTAAGACGCGCACGGTTTCCCACATCTGACCGGTTTCAACATAAGGACCGAAGACTCTGTTTTTCGGATGAGTCTTCCGGTAACTCACCGGATCACGCACCATAATCAACCGCGGGAAAGGAACATCGTACGTGATGGCGAGCCAGGGATATCGCCTGTCGTCCTTGAGCGCGATATTGTATTTCGGCATGTGCTGCCGGATCAGCGTCGCCTCCAGCAACAGCGCTTCCTTTTCCGAATGCGTGAGAATGGTGTCAATTCTCGAAACCTTCGGCATCATCACATACAGCTTAGGTCGCTCGCGCCATGACGCCTGGTTCCAATATGATTTCACGCGTGACTTTAGCGAAAGTGCCTTGCCGATGTAAACGATTGAGTTTGAGCTGTCCTTGAACAAATAGACGCCAGGCTGATCCGCAAGCATTGATAGCTGCAGTTTCAATTCGTCTGAGATATCGAGGTCGCCCATGTCTTGAGTCGTTGCTGACCGTTTAATTTTCTGCCCGAGTCGCTTGTAAGGGTCTTTGCGATTTTTCATTTTGGAAACTGGCGTCATTCGGACTGCGGACAGCCCACGACAAACTATCGCTGTTCACATCATATTCAGATTTTACTAGGCTCGGAACCTTTAGCAATTAAAGATTCATTGTTCTTTCAAGGCTGGACGTTTAACTGGCTCGGCGCGACCCTCAAAGACGGCTCTGTACTGAAAACGATTTACATGAACGGTTTCATGTCCAGCGGAAAATCTTTGTCTTGCATTGCCGCCGCGAACACCGCGTCATCTTTCTTCTTCTCTGATTTCGAGAAATCGATTCCCGGCATAGCTATGAGAAGCGCCTCTGTCAATGTTTCCACACCAATAACTTCCATCTGTTTAGACCGAATATTAATCGGCAGATTGCACTTAGGCACAATTGCTCGTTTGAAACCCAGACGAGCCGCCTCTTTCACGCGATGCTCCAGCATCACGACAGGACGAACTTCGCCTGTCAATCCAACTTCGCCAATAAAAATTGTAGACGAATCCACGGATCGATCCAGAAGCGAAGTAGCGATGGCAACGCCTACGCCAAGATCACCGGCTGGATCATCGATGTCGATGCCGCCGACGATGTTGACGTAAATGTCGGCGCGAGCAAGACCTAGACCGACCTTCTTTTCGAGAACAGCAATCAGCTGCAGAAGCCTGTTGCTATCCCATCCATTCGCCAACCGACGAGGCGCAGAATAAGTAGTGACGCTAACCAGGGCTTGAACTTCCAACAGCAATGTCCGGCTACCTTCGCCGGTCGCGATTACGGCCGTACCGGAAGGCGCTTGTCTGGATCCCATTTTGTTTAAGCGGTCACCAAGCAGAAACTCGCTTGGATTGCCGACCTCGTTCAATCCACCTTCCGTCATCGAGAAGATCGCAATCTCTGAAGTGGAACCGAATCTGTTTTTGTTCGGTCGCAAAATTCGCAATTGGCGAGTGCGATCGCCCTCGAAGTGAAGCACGACATCGACCATGTGTTCCAGGATTCGAGGTCCTGCGATCGAACCCTCTTTGGTTACATGCCCGACCAGAATGGTGGCAATATTCGCTGCCTTAGCGGAGTTGATTATGATTTGCGCAGACTCCCGAACCTGGCTCACTGAGCCAGCCGCACTCGTTATGTCTCTATGAAAAATCGACTGGATACTATCGATGATCGCGACACCGTTGGAGAACTCTTGCATCGTCTCCGAAATTTTCACCGAGTCCTGTTGCGTGTCGACATGAACGCGCGAATCCTGCATGTTGAGCCGACTCGCACGCAACTTAACTTGCATCGCGGATTCCTCGCCGGCAACATAGAGAACCTCCTTCTCTGCGCTGACGTGTCGAGCAACCTGCAACAGTAGGGTCGACTTTCCGATACCAGGATCACCGGCGAGAAGAATCACTGCTCCGGGAACGAAACCGCCGCCGAGCACCTCATCCAATCCAGGGATCCCGGTGAATATACGTTCGGAGTGCGACGCCTTAAGATCTTGTAAGAGGGTTGGTTTAGTCGATTCCTGACCGTCGGATGACAAAACCGAGCGAGTCACGTTTTTCGAGAAAGCGCTCTGGCTGTCGAGCGAGGAAACCTCCTCGACCATGGAACCCCAGCTGCCGCATTCCGTGCAACGCCCCAGGAATCCGGATGTTTGAAAACCGCATCCCTGACAGGTCCAGCGAGATCGCGCCTTGGCCATAAACACCTCCGTATGGTGCCACCATTTTAGCCGGTGTTGCGGATCGTTCCGTTACAGTGATGTCATTCTAAATTCGGACATAGCGCGCATATATACTCGAAACTGAAGGGAAGCGGAATGGAAACGGAATGATTAATGCGTTGTGTTAGAAACCTAGCCGTTTCCGAAAGCGTTCGTTTGCTATAAAGGAAGCGTAAGAAAGGGAGCCTCTTTGCATGCACTTTCAGTCGCCTGGCGCGTTCGTTATAAACGTCGGCTTCGTAACCATCCGCTGGTATGGTTTGCTCATCGCGACCGGATTTGTGATAGCCGCTATCATGGCGCACCATCTGGCGCGCCGATGGAAACTAGATCCGGAGCAAGTGACGAACCTCTGTCTCATTTCGTTCATCGGTGGCATCATCGGGGGACGTCTCTACTTCGTCGCTTTGAACTGGTCTAGCTTCTGGTCACAGCCACTCGAAATATTTGCGATGTGGCACGGAGGAATGTCAATTCATGGTGGTATCATCGGCGGTTTCTTAACCGCTGCAATTTATAGTCGCATCGCTAAACTTCCTGTGCTTCGCTGCTTCGATCTCGGCGGCTGCGTCATGCCTCTGGCGCAAGCAATCGGCCGCTGGGGAAACTTCTTCAATTCCGAGGCCTTCGGACAACCGGTGCCGGACAACTTTCCGTTGAAACTCTTTATTCCTAGAGAATCGAGACCCTATCAGTATTTCAATCACGAGTATTTCCATCCGACCTTTCTGTACGAATCGATTTGGAACCTGCTCATCTTTCTGTTTCTCTATCACTTCGCATCGAAGAAACTCTACAAATACCCGGGTCTCACGTTTCTCCTCTACATCGATCTGTACTCCCTGGGCCGCTTGATGATCGAACCAATCCGCGTCGACAGCATCATGGCCGGCGAAACCCCAGTCCCAATCATAGCCAGCGCCGCCAGCCTAATCATCGCGAGCATCCTGTTTCTTGCTCTCCTCGCCTACTACAAGAAAAAAGGCATCACCGTCCCCATCCCGGACTAAGTCCCTCCCTACTATAACCGACGGTAGCACCAGTTACCAAAGACTGGCTCAACGCAGGCATTTCCAGCCCTCGCCCCGAGACGGATTATTTTAAAGCTAGCCTTTGGCTACGACAGATAGACGCTTTTCGCGAACACGATCTATCTACTATAATCGACGGTAGTACCAGTTACCAAAAACTGGCTCAGCGCAGGCATTTCCAGTCCTCGTCCCAAGAGGGCGTATTCAAAAACTAGCGTTTGGCTACGACAGATAGACGCTTTTCGCGAAATCCGGCATCGCACGATAGCCAAAAATCATCCCTACTATAGAGCCCAGCAGGCTTATTCCTCAGAAAGGCTCATCTCCACGCGCTTCTCCGCCTTCACTACAAATGGCCAGTGCCCAAAGATAGCGTTTGGCTACGACAGATAGACGCTTTTCGCGAAATCCGGCATCGCTGGATAGCCAAACACCCCCCAACATCCCTACTATAGAGCCAAGCAGGCTCAATCCGCAGAAAGGCTCCCCTCCGCGCGCTTCTCCGCCTTCATTACAAATGGCCAGTGCCCAAAGACAGCCTTTGGCTACGAGAGATAGACGCTTTTCGCGAAATCCGGCATCGCTGGATAGCCAAAAACAACTTTCTGACTAGTCCTTCTCGATGGTACCGTTGAAAACCTTCCCGACGACGCGTTCTACGGTCGGAGGTCATCCTAACTCGTATAGTAGGGTGCCCGGGGGCATCGCTGGATAGGCCCGAGCAAGAAGCGCTTAGCGTTTCTTGCCTGGCGCGGCTGGGGCGACACGCTTCAAGCCATCTTTGACGGCTGCAGCGTTCGCGCCTGCGGGCTGCAATTGCAAGTACTTCGTATAGTCCTTGCGAGCAGCTTCGTTTTGCTTCAGGTCCTCGTAGATCAAGCCGCGATAGTAGTAGGCATCGGCAAGAGTCGCATTCTTGTTGATTGCCGCGGTGTATTCCTGCAACGCACCAGTATTGTCGTTATTGGCTTGCAGAGCCGTTCCGAGGTTGAGGTGGGTGCTGGCGTCGTCGTTGATCTTGAGAGCAGCGCGGTAGTCAGCGATAGCTCCGGCGAGATCGTACTTACCGTCAGGCAATGCTGTCGTCTGCTTCTTGATAGCGCTGTCGATGAGCGGTTGAGCTTGGAACGCCCGCAGGTTAGTTGCAGCTTCTTTGTAAGCCTTCTCTTGCGGAGCAAGCGAGATAGCTTTGTCGTAATCAGCCAGAGCGGATGCGATATCGTTCTTACTCTCGTCGTTACGAGCTTGATAGCAAGTACCACGCGCGTAGTAGTAGGCTGCTTCGCTGGGCGATGCTGTAATAGCTTTGCCGTAGGCCGCCAGCGCATCGTCGTATTTTTGTTCGCCCTGCAACTTGATCGCATCGTTGTATGCTTGTTGCGTTTCCGCCGTTTGCGCTTGTTGCGCAGCGGTCTGAATCTTCTGCAGATTCGTCGGGTTTGCCTTGATGTCTTTCAAGCGCTGTTCAGCCTGGGCTCGGAATCCACCACTGGGCGATACCTGGATGTATTGCGTGTAGTGCATGAGCGCATTACTTGCATTGCCGTCGTTCTCATCCAGCACACCCAGGAAATACAGGTTGTCGGCTTTCGCTTTGCCGCCAATCTTGTAGCCCTGCTCGTAACCGTTTCGCGCCTTAGCAAAGTCGCCGAGATTCTGATAGCTAGCGCCCAAGAATGTCCAGGCGTCAGCATTGTTGGGAGTAATCTTCAAGGCTGCGTCATACTTTTGAGCCGCAGTTTGGAAGTCGCTCGCCGCATATGCTTTGTTAGCTTCGTCAATTAGCGGCGCAGCATCGGCCTCAGTCAAACCTGTCAGCAAGTCATTAATTTGCTTAATCTGGTCTTTGTTTTTAGTGAGCGCAAGCGCCTTTTGATAGTAGGTCTTCGCATTTGCGTTGTCGCCTTTACCCTGGTAAGCAGTTCCTATCGCGAACGGATAAGCGAACTCTGTTGGAACAGCTGCAGCAGCTTTCTGATACTCAGCAATTGCTTCGTCGAACTTCGAGTCTTTCTGCAACTGCATACCAGCGTTGTAGGAGTCCTCTGCAATCTTTGCGTTTGCAAGTTCACCCTGCGTAGCCAATTTCTGCGTGTCCGTTACGTTCTTCTTCAGCGCATCCCAGCGTGATTTAGCCGCAGTGTAATACGCACCACCGGTGCCGGCAGCCTTGATGTATCTGTCGTACAGCTCGAATGCAGATTGACCCTTGCCAAAGTTTTCGTCAATCACACCCATGAGATACAAGTTACCGACTTCATTCTTAGAGTCAGTGTCGAAGCCTTTCTTATAAGCATCTCTTGCTTTTTCAAACTGGTCTGTTTGCTGATACGCACTACCAAGGTTCGTCCACAACTTACCATTCTCTGGTATCAGCTGTAGTGCCTGCAAATACATTGAAATCGCGCCTGCGTTATCGCCATCTTGCTGCTTCTTAACAGCGGCATCAACAATTGGCTGCGCTTTATCCTGGTTCGCAGACTGAATTGCCTCGTCCATGATTTTGTTGTCGCCTTTCGCGTTCAGCGACTTCGCTTTCTGATACTGCGCGATAGCCTCATCGTACTTGTCCATCGCTTGCAACAGTGTACCTAAACCATAGACGAAGTCCGGGTTATTCGGCATGTTCTGAATTGCTGTTTGATAGAGCGGAAGCGCCTGGTCGTATTGGTTTTGCTTCTGCAATGCGACTGCCTTTTGGAAAGCATCAAACGCGGCTGTTTCCTTCGCGCGATCTTCTTCTGATTTGATCTTGATCGTGGCGGTTATATCTTTGCGAAGAGCAGCAATTCTCTCGTTAGCCTCTTTTACGTAGGTGCCGTTAGGCGCCTTCTGAATGTAGGTAGAGTAATCCGTTAACGCTTTCGTTCCGTTTCCATTGTTCTCATCAATGGTGCCGATGAAGTAGAGAACATCCACACGACCTTTCGGATCGAGGTCATATGCTTTCTGATACGACTGCTCGGCGCGGTTGTAATCGAGATAAGAATACTGAGCGGCACCAAGGTTGTACCAAACCTCATCATTCTTATCGCGGATCTTCAAATATTCTTGGTACGCAGGAATTGCTTCGGCGTATTTTTTCTCTTTGTGCAACGCGAGAGCTTTGTCGAGAAGCGGCTGCGCCTTCAAGTCCATCGCCTCATCGTACGCGTCGGCGTAACTCTGGTTCTTCTGATCCAGCGACTTGGCAGCGGCGTATTCGCGCAGCGCAGAGTCTAGATCTTTCTTGGCTTGATACGCGGCACCAAGGTTGAAGTGAACACCCGCATCTTTGTTGTCGATCTTCAGCAACTCGAGATACGCTGCAATCGCCTCGTCGTATCGACCCGCTTTGAACGCGTCGTTACCAGATTTTCCGAGCGCGTCGATACGCTGATCTTGTTGCGCATCGGTTGCAGTCTGAATACCTTTAATAGCGTCGGCGTTATCCTTTTTGAAGTTGAGCGCTTGCTTGTAGGCTTTGATCGCGTTCGGATAATCCTTCATCGCCTGGTAAACCGTACCCAGGTTGACCCAGATGGTGTCATCGTTAGGAGACAACTTCAACGCCATCAAGTACTGATCCAGCGCTTGTTTAAACTTGCCACCAGTCTGATACTCGTAACCCAAGTTGATCAAATTGTCGACTTGAGCTTTCTTCTTAGCGTCATCGAGCTTAGCAAGAAGCGCTTGAGCAGTAGGGTTTTGTGTCCCCTTGGATAAACGGATCGCAGCGAGATATTCTTCCTTCGCTTGATCGAAATCACCTTTATATTGGAACGCTTGTCCCAAACCGACGTGGTTATCCGGCGAAAGCGGATTGGCTTTGACAGCCTCTCCCCAGGCAGCGACGAGCGCATCGAGCACATCGGGATCGGTCGAGTTCAACTTCAGAGCTCTACCGAGGGCACCAATGGCGGTGGCAACATCATTCTTTGCCATGTAGGCACGCGCCAGTTTCACTTCCAGAATAGCAGAATCCTTGATGCGAATTCCGTTCTGATACTCAGTGATCGCCTTATCGTATTTTTGAATGAAACTGTAGATATCGCCTAGCTTTTCACGAACTCCCGGATCGTCTTTGATTAGCAAAGCCGCCTGGTATTCAACAATCGGTCCCGCCCAATCTTGTGGCGAACGCACCTGCTTTCTCGCGTCGTCACCGAGGTCGACGCGATCCTGGAAGCTGTTTGGATCACGATTCAAACTCGAGATAACGATGCCCAAGTTTTTCTTTGTGACCAGGTTGGTCGGATCGAGGTAAAAGGCTTTGTGGAAATACTTGATTGCCTCGGCATAGTTCTTGTTTTGAGCGAGTCCCAAACCATAGTTGTTGTAGGCGATACCCAGATTGGAGCTTGCTTTTTTGTAAGCAGGGTCAAGCTTCACCGCGGCTTCAAGTTTTTGAAACGCCAATGGATAGTTCTTCGCCTCAAGCGCGCGCACGCCCTGGTTGTTCAAATCAACGGCGCCCGGGTCGCCTTGATAGTCCTGCGCACCCGCTACAGTAGCCAATTGAGAACTGAGAAGGGATGCAAGCGCAAGAGCCAGTGCCTGTTTTTTCTGATTTCCGTGCATCGTAAACCGGTTACCACCTATCGAAACTGCCTATTACTCATGACATTTAGTAAGAAATTCACCTATGGATTCTAAAGGATTCAGCAAGAACATAAATGGGCTTTCTCCTAGAAAGATGAAAGTGTTTATAAACCGAAGTTGTCAGAAGTCCGCACACCCCGTCAACCAGGCTGTGCGTCTGGTCGCAACCAGCATGTCAAGGACAGACGGTCCTGCCCCAACTTTGTTTCTTCTCAAAAACCTTTCGCGAGCTTCGTTTAATAGTGCGGTTCGATCAAACCGAAGTTGCCGTCGCGACGGTGATAAAGCGTGCTGACCTTGCCGGTTTCCGCATTGATGAACATGAAGAACTCGTGCTCGAGCAAATCGATATGTTTGCAAGCCTCATCAGGCATCATGGTTTCAAGCTTGATCTGATTGGAGCGCACAATCTTGGGACCAACGATCTCGATTGAGAAGTCCTGTTCTTCTCCTTCTCCGGCACCTTCATTCTCCAGCTCCTCCTCGGTGACGACTCGGAGATGGCGATCCTTGCTCTTCTGATGACCTTTGGTTGAATATCGCGTCTTGTATTTGCGCAGCTGGCGCTCGATTTTGTCAGCAACAAAGTCGATTGAAGCGTACATGTTTTCCGTCGATTCCGCGCCTCGGATAGTCTGTCCATTCAATTGCACAGTCACTTCGGCAGTCTGACTCTTGGCAATAGATGGATTCTTCGCAACGCTCAGCATCGCCTTACAGTGGATCTCATGGTCGAAGTGCTTCTGCGCGCGCTGAAGCTTATCGATCACGTAGTCCTTAAGTGCGGACGTAACTTCAATGTTGCGACCAGTAACCGTGACTTGCATGGGCAATCCTCCCTGGAGAACTGGGGTTTGTCAGGAAACACCAACGCCTCCCGATCGAATCATCTCGAATGAAACGAGACTTCGATCGCGGAGGGCGCGAATAACTTTGAATCCGGTAGTTTGGTAGTTTGTTTTATTGGTTGAAAACATCAAACGCCTTTCGAAGGAAACCCTCTTGAATAGCGAGGCTCCCTGCAAAAGAAAACGGCAGCAAATGAGTTATCGTGTACGAAACTCATCTATATTCATGCTAAATATCATACGCCTCTTTCAAGGATCGCGATAGCCTTGCAAGTGCAGAAACAGAAAAATTTTCCGCAGTGCTCAGAAAGAAGACAGAGCTTGCCTCCAGCAAGGTCGCCCGCGATTATCTAGCGAAAATCGTGCTCAGCGCTCAAGATAATGTGCGCCGCATCCATGTATGTGAGCACCTGTTTGGTCGGCGGACTTGCCGGTTCAGCCATAGCCGGCAATGAGAACCAGTCTCCGCGCTTTTGAGCGCGCAGAAGATTCACCGGTTTCTGACCGTCCAGTTTCACACCTGCCTTCTGCGCCCGGCTCTTCGCCTCAATCAGATTGGCAACCAGAGCGTAGGCTTCACGATGCTCCATGTCCTCGCCTTCATAACGCGGCTTCGACGCGAAGCCTTGCTTGTGTTGGTCGGGGACCAGACCATAATCCATCAGGAGACGAACAGCTTCAGCCTCTTGCATATTAGTTCGCCCGGTCAACTTATGAGCGAGTATGTGATAGAACTCGCCTCTCGGCATCGCCTTTGCAGGATCAAGAACCGGGCGCGGCATCGCTCCACTCTTAATCAGCTCGCGAAAAGCGGCAAGACGATATCTGGAATTAACCGGGAAGTACTCATGGTACTGAGTCAGACATTGAAACTGCTCTTCGGTCATCTGATGAAACGGATAGAGACTGGCGCTGGTGACAGCCGTATCATGACAGGCTTTCATGAAATCCTTGATCTCAGGAGCGTGCGTCTTCATACCGTCGCCGATAATGTGAATCTCAACATCCTGACGCCCACAAAGCTCGCGCACTTTTTTAATGGTGTCACGCGTGTAGGAATAAGCTTCCAGCTTCGCGTATTTGCTGTTCCAATAATTCATCGGAGCAATAACATCGTAGTATTTGTCGAGCATTTTCCACGGAATGTTCGCGACTTGCGTGGCTTTGTTCAAAGGACTAAAAACAACTGCAATCATCGGATAGCTCTGTCCGAGTTCCGCTCGCAAAGCCTTGCTGATGCGCTCGACCTTCGCCGGATTCAAATCCTTCTCCATATTCGGCGCAATCGCGTCAAACGACTGTCCGGTTTTAGTGCGGAATCTTGCGGCATCAACCAACTTCTGAGCATCGGCTTCAGGATTGGCGAGTTCGAGAAAAGACCAGGCAATCACACGGATTTTATAGTGGTGGCATCCATCGATCAAAGCGCTTAAAACTTCCGGTTGACGAATCGACTCGGTGTTGCTGCGCGAGGTTTGAACAAACAGATTTCGAACGCCGGAATTGTGCAACTTAAGACAATAGGCATCGACGTTGTTAACCGGATAGCTCCAGATGTTCATCCAAACACCCGGTCCATCGGCTAAACCGACCGGCGCGGCCGGACCGGCTGACGTGTGAGTAGTTCTATCCGCAGCGGCAGCCGGCGACGCTTGGGTCGCGAAAACAGTGGACGCTGCGAGAAGGGTCGAAACCCACCACTTACTCTTCATTTGCACCAGACTTCCTAGTAAAACCCGCTCAATATCACTATTTAAACCGCGTTTTCTCAAATGATCAAGAGTCATATAAAATTATCTTCCCCACAAAAACGGCTGTTCATGCGGTTTACATATTAATTCGCAGATTAATTCGAATCTTTCGAACGATATAGGATCACCCCACCGGTGGTGCGACCAAATGCCTCCATGTGCCCGCCCATGAAGGGTTCAACCGCCATCCAACATAGTAGTTTTAATGTTCTGGTGATATGCTTATAGGGGATTTCTGCAGACAGCCATCAGAAGAATCAGGACGATTGAAATATGCGGATGAAGGACGAGCACATTCAGAAAAAGCTTGTGGAGCTGGAAGCAGCAATTCTGAAAGAATCGAAAGCCGATATCGTCACGCCTGAAGGCAAACAACAGACACGGCTCGTGACACCAGCAGAAGGGTCAAGCGAGTTGCAAACCTTACGCTCGCAATCCGAGTTGGACCCTGTACAGAAGTCGGACTTGCAGTTCTTCGGCGGCATTGGCTTGCTCCTCGTCGGATTGTTTCTCCTTTTCAATCATGTCCGCGTCACAAGCGGCTACGCCTCACTCTGGGGATGGTCCGGCAACAACATCGGCTATTTGATGTTGCCGTTTCTTCTGGGTGTCGGCTGGATTTTTTACAATGCGAAAAGCGTTTGGGGATGGCTTATTTCGGCAGTAAGCCTGGTAATGATAGTATTCTCGATTATCAGCGGTCTGCGAATATGGTTTGCGCCTATATCAATGATTGATTTGATGATCATGCTCGTCCCATTCGCCATCGGTGCAGCCTGGGTGCTCAAAGGTATGGGCGGGCCAAAAGGCATTGACGAAGCCATACGCAAACAAATCGGTCGCAGCAAATAATTGATGCAAAGGCTCTTTGTAGGCACATTCCTTTCCGACGATGGAATCGAACGGCTGGCGAAACTATCAGCAGACAATAGAAGTTTAGGTGAAACCTGGAACGCGAAAATCCGCTGGACAAAAGGCGATAAGCTGCACATAACCTGGGTATTTCTAGGCGACGTCGACTCCGAGGCGATACCGGATGTGATATCAGCACTAAGAGGCGCTATCAGTTCCTTTACTTTGAAACAAAAACCGCTAACGCTACTCTACGACAGAATCGAGCTCTGGCCGAATGAAAAACAGGCTAGACTAGCGGTTCTCTCGCCAAGCTCAACACCGGATGACGTTTTTAAACTGGACGATGCAATTAAACGTGCTGTTGGAAAATTCATCTCGCCGTCTCAGAAGCAACACGAGTTTAAAAACTTTCGACCGCACCTCACCCTTCTCCGGTTTGCCGATGGACAGCGCCGCCGCTCTCCAATACCAAAAACTACAGACTTCGAGAACGCAGACTCGCTAATGCCGATCGAACACGAAATCAGCGACGTTCATCTAATAGAAAGTACGACTCAGACAGATGCCCATCAGTACAAAAGTCTAGCAAGGTTTCAATTCAACCTGGATGGATAAACAGAAAATCCGGGATAGAAAACGATTGCTATGGGCGCGGCGCCGACAACTCACCAGCATGCTCCGGTCCAACCTCGATCGGTCCACGCAATGGAGGCAGCCCTTGTGGCGCTGTGGATGGAACGATTACCGATGGCACCACCTCTGTTGGTGACTTTGGCCCACTCTGCGGTTTCACTTCAAACATCACCACAGGCGCCTTCACGGGCGGTACTGGAGCATTAGCAGCCGGCTGAGAGGAACCCGGTTCTTCGTTCTTCGGCTCACCGGGTGGTGGCGTATATGGTACTCCTTGAATTACGACTGGTTTACGTTCTGGTGTCGCTGATGGTGTCGGATTGGCTGGTAGCGGTTTTCCCTGAACGGTTAGATGAGGCTGCAAAATAGTTTCAGGCGGCGGCTCCGCTACCGCAGGAGTTTCCTTATAGTCGCCCCAACTCCTGGATTGCTTGTCCATTGAATTCAGTTTGTAAGCAATTGCCTCGTTGCGATGACGGTCCTTAGTCCATAGAAACGTCTTCCAGTCGAAGTGCACGGGGTCTGTGTGATCGCCTTGCTGAGCGTACCTGTGCGTGATGATATTTTCGCTCTGCACGCCGTAGCGATCTTGCAGGTAGGTGACCAGTCGAATCACTGATTGCAGTTGTGCATCAGGATATTCCTGGCTTCCAGTGTGATTCATCTCAATGCCGATACTGTTGTCGTTGTTGATACCTGGAAGCGTTTTCAGAATATTGATGTGAACCGTTGCTAGATCCGGATCGACGGATTGAATGATAGAGCCATCACGGTCGACCACGTATTGCGCACCAGGATGCCGGCGCCCCATAGAACTCCAGCTTTCAATCACTCGAACGCCGCTCACCGGAACGCCAGTTTCAGTCGAATGCATAATGATGTACTTTACCGGCTCGCGACGCCAGAAGATCCCGCCGCGCAGCGGATGGTGCTTCACCACCCCGGCCCTTACCAGTGTACGAGCTGGATACTTGTCAGCGATACCGCGCGCAAAAGCGCTCTTCACTTCGTAGGCTTGATCCTCATCGAGCGGAGAAGCATCGAAATCAGGTGCCTTCATCATGAACATCTCGACGGGGTAAGCATAGCGCGGTTTATGCGCGACGTGGTGGTGATGATGGGCCGCGTGATGCTTGCTATGCTTGCTGTGCTTACCATGCTTGCTGTGAGCAACTTCGTGACGCCCGCCGGATCTCCCGCGCGAAGATGAGGTTCGCGAGGATTTCGATGAAGAGCGCGAAGATTTCGAAGATTTGGCGTGAGAAGATGATTTACTCGCGGCGCTTTTCTTGCGAGCCTCAGACGGTAAATCCAGGCTGAATCCGAGTGCCACCACTAGTAGCACTATCAGAAAGACGAGTCTCTGGATATACGATCGGCAACGTCCGGACACCTGCGCCCTCCAAACCTAGTATTTGCCAGGAAAGTACCACGATTGCACACTCCTTGCAATCCATTTTATTCTGCCTGAGAACAATTTGCACGGTCAGTCTATACAACGGACGCCAAGAGCATATCTAACGCATTAGTCGATCCAGCCGCCACCAAGGATGACATCATCGGCTTCGTCGTAAACGCCCAGGACCTGCCCCGGCGTAATCGCGGGTTGCGGTTCATCAAAGACGACGCGAACGCGGTTGCCTTCCATCGGATAGATGGTCGCTTCTTCCGTCGGGCTGTTATAGCGGATCTTCGCGCGCGCGAGGAATGTGCCAACCGGAGCGGTCGGCATAATCCAGTTAACGTCGCTTGCTGTCAGTTCCTTTCGCAGCAATGCTTCTTTGGGACCGGCATAGACGACTCTTGTATCAGGGTCGACGTTGGTCACGTACAGCGGCTCGGGATGAGCAATTCCAAGCCCCTTGCGCTGACCAATAGTGTAATTGTGCGTGCCTTTGTGATAACCCAAAATTTCCAGGGTTTCGCAATGGATGATGGGACCTGGCTTCTCCACGATGAAATTGGCAAGATACTGCTGCGGCGTGGTGCCAATTGGAATGAAACACAAATCCTGACTATCAGGTCGATTTGCTGTAGCCAACTTCTGCGAATTGGCGATATTGCGTATTTCGTCCTTCGTGTAGTCACCGAGCGGCAGAAGCGTGGCGTCAAGCTGCTCCATCGTCAGACCCCAGAGAACATACGACTGATCTTTCTTCGGATCACGAGCCCGGCCGAGGCGCTTACCATCAGGTGTTTGAATAACGCGAGCATAATGTCCGGTCGCAACATAAGTAGCGTCCAAATGTTTACGCCCATAGTTCAACAACGCGCCCCATTTGATCACGGTGTTGCAAACACTGCATGGCAGCGGCGTTCTACCTTTCGAATAGGATTGATGGAATTGGTCGATCACTTCGGATTTAAACAGCTCGCGCAAATCCACGGCATGATGCTCAATGCCGAGCTGTTCGCAAACCCGCGCGGCGTCAACCATACCCGTATCGCAACAGCGACTGCCTGATTTGATCAGCCAGCCCGTTACACCGATGATATCGTAGCCCTGTTCCATAAGAAGGTAAGCGGTCGCGCTCGAATCGACGCCTCCGCTCATACAAACGGCGACACGCGTTTTATTCTTCGGCACAGGCGAAGCTTTTTTCTTACCGGCTTGTTTGGCGATTCTTTCAACATCCTCAGGAGTTGGCATCGGCTGCGCCACCACGGGACAAACAGCCCCTTCCTGCTCGTCGTCACGAACCGGCGCATCCAGTACAAGTTGTTTATCCTTGTCGCTCATAGGTCTTCCCTTCGCCCGAGCCGCTACTCGAGGTGTTTAGAACAAGAAACGCCAGGCGAAGCCTGACGGAATATTGATTCTACTACAAACCACGCTTATTTTTATTGACAACCATGCGTTTGTAAACCGCCGCCAACCACTAAATACTCAGCAGGTTGAGCCGCAACTTAGCCTTCGATATGTTTAAACCGCTCGGCGCGCTATCAATGTAGCTTTGATACTCTTGCTTAGCCTCTTTCTGCTTGTTCAGCTTCTCGAGGCAGATTGCCCGGTTGTAATGAAACACCGGATACTTGCCCATCGACTGAGCGATTGCAAGTTTGTACTCCTGGTCGGCGTTGGCAAATTGGCCTTTTTGCTTAAACACAATCGCCCGCAGGTTGTGCACCAGAGGACATACGGAGTTCTGAGCCCGAGCAGACGCAATCGCCTTGACGCACTCTTTGTCGCAGGACACAAAATCCCCTTTGGCGCGGTAAGCCTGGGCGAGGTTGTAATTCGCCTGATAGAGCTTGCCTTTGCTGAACTTAATCGCGTTTTTGTAAGCAGCGATCGCCTCATCATACTTGGAGGGACCTATCTGCGACAGACTTAAACCGTAGTTATTCCATAGTATGGGATCCTTCGAAGATCCGCCTTTCAAGAGCTTCTCGAACTCTTTCACGACATTGCCCATGCGCTGCTCGATTATTCCAGCCGTTCCCATTTTCTGATCAAACAGGCTTGCAGAGCTGGACATGCCGGCTGCAAAATTTGTCTTACCAAGCATCGGCGGCCCGGCGTCCGCGGAGGCCAGGGTATTATTTACGGGAGGAACGGCTGCCGGAGCGCTCATTGCAACCGTGGTCGTCTCAGGTCCCCTGCGCATCTGCTCTTTCAAACGAGCGATTTTTTCGCGTGTATCATCGGCATAATCTTTGCGATCTTCGTACTTGAGCGAATCTTCGTACGCCTTGATTGCCTCCGGATACTTCTCGCGAGCCGCTTCGAGCAGTCCAAGATGGTAGTAGGCAAGCGCATAATCCGGCTTCAACTTGATCGCGTATTTAATCTCACGCTCAGCGTCATTGAACTTTTTCAAACAAAAGTAGGTCGCCCCAAGCCCGTTGTGAGCCGCGGGAAAGTCCGGGCGTAAATCAATCGACTTGATGTAGTGCTCTCTGGCTTTCTCGTAATTTTTCTGGTCCCGCAATACGTTGGCATAGTTGTATTGAATTTCTGCGTCCTTGCCCTGCGAGAGGTCCAGCGCCAAACGGTACAGACCGGTAGCCTTATCTAGCTTGCGTTGTTGGTGGCGGACGGCTCCGAGATTTGTAATCGAGGGGACGAAACCGGGCTCGAGTTCAATCGCATTCATATAAGCCTCGGCGGCTTTGTCGAGATTTCCTTCCCTATAGTAGGTCAGCCCGATATTGTTCCAGGCCTCGTGACACTTGGGCTCCAGCTCCGTTGCTCGAACGAAGTTCTGCCGAGCCTCGGCCAGCTTGCCTTCACGCAGTAAAGCCGTCCCCCGGCCCAATTGCTCGGCGACCTCGGGAGTGTACGACGACTCATCCGCGTACGCCGCCGGTACAGCGGCGGAAAGCGTGACCACTAACGATAGAGTTAGGAAAAGTTTTAACAAAAGGTAGAGGTTCCGAATTCAGTACTGATTCTATTAGTAAATTGTATATGAGAAAAGTAGGCGGTTTTGCAATAGGAAATATCCTGACCTCTGACGTGGTCCTCTTGCATGGCCTTGTGTTACCATTAGAAATTCGCCCAAATTAGCGCCAGATGACGATCTTGCTGGACGGCGGGCAAAGAATACCATGGCAATAATCCCAGAAACGACCCAAATTGCGACGGACAAAGACGCCCCGCAGAACAATGCTCGGAAACCCAGTATGCGTGACAATCCACTAGCCAATGCGCTGCACCAAGTTTTTATCAACAGTCCTAACTATGCGCGTCTGTTAGCAAGGACAGCAAAACAGGCGCAGACGGAGTTGAATCTGGCAGGTCTGACCGATTCTGCCAAAACGCTCGTTATGACTGTGCTCCAGCACGAGATTCGCCGCCCGATGTTTCTCGTGGTCGCCGACAACCATTCCGGTGCGTTTTTCCACCAGGAATTAAACAATTTGAGCCGGTACCCGGTTTTTCTTTATCCGTCGTCAGAAGTGTCACCGTACGAACAGGTGCTGTCGAGCCCTGACAACGTAGCTTCGCAACTCGAAGTCCTGCAGAACGTTTCACAACAGCAGCAACCGTATGTGGTGGTGGTGACTGCGCGCGCATTGATGCAGCGAGTGCTCGCACCGGACGTGCTGGCGAAAAACACTCTCGAGTTGAAAGCCGGCGATGCATACGACACAACAGCTCTGGCGAACAAGCTGGCCAGGCTCGGCTACACTCGCGAAGCCATGGTTACGTTGCGCGGTGAGTTTAGCATCCGAGGCGATATCATCGACATCTTCCCGTCGAGCGGCTCACCAGTTCGAATCGAGCTATTCGGTGACGAGGTTGAATCGGTCCGCGTATTTAATATCGACAATCAACGTTCTGTAGAACCGCGTAATTCCGTAATCATTCCACCGAGATGGTGGATTATTCTGGACAGCGATGAGGAAGAGAGATCGAAACTTGTGGCTCGGCTTCGCGAAGTCACGAACGAACGTATTAAAGAACTGGATGATTCGCGTGCGGATACATTGCGCTCGGTCATGGAAAACGACCTGGTTAGTCTGGCTTCAGGAGCCTATCCGGAGTCAGTTGAATACTATGCTCCTTACGTTCACGAGCAATTCGCGACTCTGTTCGACTACCTTCCCCAAGATGCTTTGATTGCATTTGATGAATGGGATTCAATCGAACAAAGCTTGCGAAGCTACGAAGAGAAACTGCAAAAGGCTTACGACGAGGGTTTGGAAACTGGTCGACTGTTGCCGCTCCCGCGACCATTGCACATGCCTGCAGATCAAGTTCTCCTCTCATCAAAGTCGAATCAAAGAGTGTTTCTCTCCAGTCTGCCCGTCTTCGAAGAAAGCGAGAAGATGGCTGTCGTCGAATTTCAAGCGAAACCAGTCGATAAGTTCGGCAATCAGATGAACGTGCTCATCCAAAAGATCAAAGACTGGCAACGTGAAGGAAAGCGGGTCGTCATCTCGACTGAGCAGCCTCAGCGTCTCATGGGTATCATGAAGGAATGGGACTGCTCATCGAAATACGTGCCTGGTCCAAACGACGCTACCGTCATACGTGGCACCACAGACAGTGCCGCAAACATTAGTGATGAAACCGCACCGGCTTCCGATGTGGCCCTGAAAGAATCAGTTATGATGCGCCATCTGGAAGCATTGAAATCTGGTGACAATGCTGTCTGGGTAACTCGTCACGGTTTCATTCACGGTTTTACCCTCGAAGCCGAGGGCTTGGTTTCAATCACAGACGGCGAGATGTTCGGGTTGAAACGCAAACCGACAGTGTACAGGCGCCCGGTCGCGGAGAAAAACTACGAACGTTTCACATCCGTTGCCGATCTCAAAATTGACGATTATGTAGTTCACTTGAAGCAGGGAATCGGTCAATTCGTCGGCGTTCAGCGAATCGTGGTCGACAACCAGCATCGCGAGTATCTGACCATTCAATACTCCGGTGACGACAGGCTGTACGTACCCGTTGATCAGATAAACATGTTGTCGCGATACCGTGGCGCAGGAGAACACAAGCCGCGCCTATCGCGTCTGGGCGGCGCTGAATGGGAATCGACGAAGAAGCGTGTGAAACGATCGGTGAAGCAAATCGCCGAAGATCTCGTCAATCTTTACGCCATGCGTGCGAAGCAAGAAGGCTTCCAGTGCGTACCGGACACCCCCTGGCAGTACGAGATGGAAGAAGCGTTTCCTTTTGAAGAAACTCCGGACCAGTGGCAGGCAATCGTTGATGTAAAAAACGATCTGGAGTCGGCAAAACCGATGGATCGATTGGTTTGCGGAGACGTGGGTTTTGGAAAAACCGAAGTAGCAATTCGCGGTATTTTCAAAACAGTGATGTCCGGCCGGCAAGCTGCAATTCTGGTGCCAACGACAATTCTCGCGCAGCAGCACTTCAATAATATTGCAGAGCGCTTTGCGGCGTTTCCAATCAGAGTCGGCTTGTTGAGCCGTTTCCGCAGCGCTAAAGAACAGCGCGATGTTGTTCGCAGACTGGCGACCGGCGAATGCGATGTGGTTGTTGGAACGCACCGCATGCTTCAAAAAGACATAGCGTTCAAAGATCTCGGCTTGGTTGTAATCGACGAAGAGCACAGATTCGGTGTCGGTCACAAAGAGAAGTTGAAACAATTACGCGTGATGGTCGACGTGCTCACAATGTCAGCGACACCTATTCCGAGAACGCTTCACATGGCGCTCTCCGGAGCTCGCGATATGTCGCTGATCCACACGCCTCCCATCAATAGATCTCCAGTTAAAACATTTGTCGGCGAGTTTAAGCTACCACTTGTTCGCACCGCGATCCTTCACGAGATGGAACGTGGCGGACAGATCTACTTCCTGCATAATCGTGTGGAAACGATCGAGCAGATGGTTTATGAACTGAAGCAGCTCGTTCCCGAAGCGCGCATCATCTACGGTCACGGACAGATGGGCGAGCGTGAGTTGGAAAACGTTATGCTCTCGTTCATGGCGCACGAATTCGACATACTGGTTTGCACCACGATTATCGAATCCGGTCTCGACATTCCGAATACAAACACGATCATTATCAATGAAGCCGATCGCTTTGGTCTGGCTCAGTTGTATCAGTTGAGAGGTCGCGTCGGCCGGTCCGACGTTCAAGCCTATTGCTACTGCTTATACAAACCGCAGAAAGTAATTACAGAACTAGCTCAAAGTCGCTTAAAGGCAATTCGCGAATTCACATCGCTTGGATCCGGCTATCAGATTGCCTTGCGCGATATGGAAATCCGCGGCGTTGGAAACATTCTGGGCGGAGAACAGCATGGACACATGGTTTCCGTTGGATTCGATCTTTATTGCAAACTGTTGGAAGAATCAGTTTCAGAACTGAAAGGTGCTAATGTTTCAAGAGAATCGGACAGCCAGATCGATATCAACGTAACCGCATACATTCCTGAAACGTACATTCAAGACAACCAGCAAAGACTGCTTGAATACAAGCGACTCGCCGATGTAAGAAATGAGCACGAGCTGGTGCGCTTGATGGAAGAATGGAAGGATCGTTTTGGAACGGTTCCGGTGGAAGCAGTTCAACTAACCAAAGTAATCAAGCTGCGGTTGTTGGCGACCCAGGCAGGTGTCTCTCACATCAAGCCTGACATGCAATCCGGACTGCGGCTATCCGTCGCATATAGACTGCAACAGTGGCTGCCTATTCAAAATAACTTGCCGAAACACCTCGCGCGAGTGACAACTTATAAACCTGGTATCGCCGGTGGTCAAGGTTCAAGTCCGTACATCATAGTGAAGGCGGATGGTACGGCACCCGAAGACCAACTCAATTTGCTAGAAGAACTGCTTAGTGCTATGGTTGCAAATTGTCAGCCAAACGCCGTTTAAAGTGAGGACAAAAATTGAAAACTGTATTTCGTCTTTCGATTCTGGCACTGAGTCTCACATTGCTACCGACGGCCTGCGGAAAACGAGAGCCGGAGCTTCCGAAAGCCGACGGCGATAAGGCGACTACAACCACAGACGCGACTAAAACTCCAGCTGCCACCAGTGGCGACACCACTGCAAATGGCGCTCCAACCACAAAAATCCAGGAAGAAAACCTGAAAACGCTTGAGACACTGAACTCCGTAACGAGCCTCGCGGAAATTATCAAGAAGAACAACATCCCGGGACAGACCGTGATATGTACAGTCGGTGGTGACAGCGTAAATGTCTCCGATTACAAACATATTCTCAAAGCTAAACAAGATCAGATCAGACAGGTCCTGCAACAAGATCCTTCGCAAAGACTTCCACTTCTCGAACATGCGAATAAAGAAAACGTCCAGCTCACAGCAGAAGAGAAGAAAAATCTTTTAGAGCAGGCGCACAACACCCTCGGCAAGAATCTACCGGCGCTTCTGAAGCAGAACAAATTGACCGAAGCTCAATTCGAATCGCAGATGATGGAGATGGGTCGCGCGTTGAAAACCGCAACGCGAGCGATTGAGAAGAAATTGATCAACGAACTGATCAATCAGGCGATACTCGTTGATGCCGCAAGAAATGCCGGCATGGCAAAGACCGCATTCAATCGCTACATCGAATTCAAACACTCACCTGCATACGATCAAGTTACCAGTTTCACAGACCTGACTCCGGATCAGCTTCGAGACAAAATTATCGAAGAATACCTCTCCGAAGCGATGCAAAAGAAGATTGTCGAGGCGCATGCGCTACCGGATTCGAAAGTACTTGAGCTTTATAATTCGCAGAAGGAACAGTTCAAACATCCTGCTCGCGTGAAGTGGAGCCAGATCGTCATTGCGGCGCCATCGCAGGACATGGGCGCTATGGAAAGCATCCGCTCTCAAGTGAAAAGGCAGTTCCCGGATCTGTCCGGTGCAGCCCTGGAAGCTAAGGTAAAAGAAACGGAAGAGTTCCAACACAAAAAAGCAGTCGACATCCTCAACGAAATCAAAGCGGGCAAAGACTTCGCTGCCGAGGCAAACGAGAAGACAGATGATCTTCCCGCCAAAGCGTCAGCCAAGGGCGGCGACATGGGATATGTCGACATTGACGAAATCAAAAAGAATGAACTGCTTTCCAAAGTTGGCGACGCTTTACAAAAATTGAAAGTCGGAGAGGTTTGTCAGGAACCGATTCAATCACTGTTTGGCTGGCACATTGTGAAGTTGACAGGCAAACAAGACGCCGGCACAGCATCATTCGCGGAAGTCAAGGACGAACTTAAACAAGCTCTCGCTCAGCAGCAAGCAGGCATGGCTGTTGGAATGTGGATAATGGAAAAGCGTAAGACCGTGCCGATTCGCATCACGCCAGAGTTTCAGAAATATCTTGACGCAACGTCAGGAGCGGTTAAAGCGGCGACATCAAGTCAACCAGCACCGGCTGCAACAAGCGCGGCTTCGGCACCGACATCCAAGCCTGCAACGTCTAAACCAAACTAATAGCCTCTCAGCAACTACGAATTACCCTTCAATCTGAGATAATGGCTCCAACGATGACCGGAGGAGCTTAGATGATCTTGAAAACCACCAACAACTCAAGACGAGCATTTTTTACTACACTCACTGTATTAACGATCGCTCTGCAAGGGTTCACCGTATGTGGTGCCGAAGCAGCATCAAAAAAGAAGCAAGAAAAAGCCCCCGCAGTCAGCTCAACGACTGAGGACCTCGTAGAAGCGGGCGTGCGCGATCTATCGTTTAAGAAAACGACAGAAGCCCTGGCAAACTTCGATAAGGCTATCAAAGAAAATCCGAATTACGCTCTCAGCTACGGCAACAGAGCAAATGCTTACATCGCCCAAGGTAAGTACAAAGAAGCGATCGCTGATTGCGACAAAGCAATCTCACTTGACCCTTCACTCGCAATTGCGTACGTAAACAGATCGTGGGTCTATAACCTTACTCGTCAATACCAGAAATCGGTTGCCGATTGCGACAAAGCTATCAGCCTGGCACCGAATATGGTGATTGCGTACACGAACCGGTCTCATGCTTATAACAAACTCGGAAAGCACAAAGAGGCTCTCGAGGACTGCAATAAGGTCATTGGAATCAATAAAGAGTTTGCACCGGCGTATGTAAACCGCGCTCACACTTATATCGGTATGGGAGAGTTCAACAAAGCAGTGGCCGATTGCGACACCGCAATCAAATTGAAAGGCGATTACACCAAGGCTTATTTAAACCGTGGTCATGCCTACCGCGAACTCGGCGAACTGGACAAAGCGTTAGCTGATCTCGACAAAGCAATTTCGCAACATGATGGTCTTGGTGCTGCCTACTACAACCGTTCCAAGGTCTATCAAATGAAAGCAGCGAAGGACATGGAGAAGGCCAAGAAATTCGGTTTCCTCATGAAAGACGCCGACTAAGTTACCGAACTCAGATTGTTTAAAACGCGTTTCGCCCATCAAAAGCGAAACGCGTTTTCTCTTGAGTGAAATCTAGCGCGACATCGCCTGACGCACAAAAATTCGACGCACCAACATTCTCACTGCCAATACGGCACTAAATCGGCGTTGGAAGTACGTCAAGAATTGAACGAAGTTTGCGTTTTTAAAGTGGTTTTGAACGATTAGCGTCCGTAGTATTGGACGTAACGGCCCGTGTTGGCGACGGAATTCTCGCTGCCGCCCCAGACCGCAGAGGAAGAGGAGCCTGTGTCGTATACGCCACCGGATTGCGAACTTGCTTCCGATTGCAACACTCCGCCGGAATCTGACTCAGCACCTGTGTCCATAGGACCACCTGATTCCGAATTGCCCCATTGATAGCCACCGGACTCGGTTGAACCGGCAGAGCCCACGCCGCCGGATGCAGAGTCGCCGCCGCCGACCATAATAAAACCGGCTTCCGAATCTGCCATCGCCACGTTAGTCAACGATAGACTCGCTACCGCCGCCAGTGCCATCGAAAAAAATAGTGTTTTCAAACTTTTGCTAGTTTGTCTCATCGTTTTCACTCCACGTCTTTTTCCAAGAACACCAACTTCAGGGCAAGGCAGAATTTGGTTTACGCAACCATCCTACCAGACAATTTCACCGTATTCATCCGCTTGAAAGGTTCGAATCCCTCTTAACAACAGTCGTGTTTATGTACCTTCTATACTTCCAGAGCCAGCGAAGAACCGCAATTATTCCTTAATATGGTATGTTTCCTGTGTCACGAGCGAGAGAGTGGCTAACAAAATGGGTGTCGCAGATACTAAGAGAATCCGCCTCGGAATACTGATGATCGACGCGGGGCTTATAACGCGGGACGAACTGGAAGAGTGCCTGCGAATGTCACGCGAGACTGGCTTGCCGGTAGGCCGAATGCTGCTGGTTGCCGCCAAGACCTCTGAGACGGTTTTACAGGCTGCGGTGCAGGCTCAATCATTGCTCAAGGATGGTCTCATCGACCTGGACACCGCCTATAAAGCTTTGCGTATCGTCAAAGACGAGAAAAAATCCTTCGACAATGCGCTTAAACAGCTCAACGTCATAGTAGAAGAGGTGAAAATCAACAAGCTCGGCCAGCTTCTCCTCTCCTCGAATTTCTGTACGGAAGAACAGCTGGAAGAGGCTCTTGCCGGAAGCGCGTCGACAGGTTTGCCGTTTGGACGCATGCTCGTTTTGAACGGTGTGATCAACGAGTCGCAACTGGCCGCCACCCTCAACGCACAAATTCTAATCCGCGACGACAAAATCACAAAAGATCAAGCCGTAGAAGGGTTAAAACAAGCGCGCCGCCGTCAAATCGCCGTTGAAGTTCCGCTTATGGAAAAGGGCTTTTACAGAGTGCAAACTCGAGACGCGATCCGGCTTGGTGAACTCCTTTCACTCGCCGGTCTGATATCAGAGTCGCAGCTATTGAACGCGGTCGAACTCGGTTTGATCTCTCAAAAACCGCTCGGTCAGGTTTTAATCGAAACCAATCTTGTGAGCGAAGAAATTTTGAAGGTCGCGCTCCAGCTTCAAGACCTGGTTATGAAAGGGACGCTACGCCCGCTACAAGCTTCGCAAGTTCTTGTCCAGGTCAAGGAAACAGGCAAGTCCATTCCGGAAGCGGTCGCCTTGATTGAGCGTGGTGCCGCATCCGATACCATCGATATTACGCTGAAAGACTTCTTGATGACATCAAAGACTGTCACCACCGATGATATCGCCACGGCATTCGAGGTTTCTGTTAACAACAACCAGATACTTGGACGCATGCTGCTTCTCTCCGGTATCATCGATGAATCGACGCTACAAGCCGCAATGCGACTGGTCTTTCTCGTCAAAGGCGGAATTCTGAATATCGAGCAAGCGCAAAAGGCGTTCGACTACAGCACACGTCATCGTGCCACCATAGATGAAGCGCTGCAGGAATTGAACATCCAGCACACGCCGCCGGCTCAGGCTTAGTCACCACGCCGGATCATTCAGTTTCGCATACTCAACTTTTGTATTGCAGACTCAGGTTTAACGAACAACGTTAAACCGGCTCGACGGTCCACAGTCGAAACAACCTAGCGCGCGCTGACGAAAGGATTCTGGCGCTTCTCGCTCCAGATGGTCGTATCCGGACCGTGCCCTGCAATAACTCTTGTGCTGTCATCAAGTTTATACAATCGATTCGAGATCGAATCGACGATTTCCTCGAATGAGCCGCCCCAGAGATCGGTGCGCCCGACGCCATGTTTGAACAGCGTATCACCGGCGAACAAAACACTATCTTTATCGGCGACCGAGTAGCATAAACTTCCAGGTGTATGACCGGGTGTGTGAATCACGGAAGCTTTCAGGTTTCCGAATTTGACGTCTTCTTCGTCACTCAAGTAGTGATCGACCGGCAAAGGTTCTGTTGCTGAAAAACCGAACATGCTGCACTGTTTCAAAAGATTGTCGTACAGCCACTGATCTCCTTTGTGCAAGCAGATCTTGGCGCCGGTTCTCTCTTTCATTTCCCGACTACCGATTATGTGATCGAAGTGCGCGTGAGTATGCAGCAGGTATTTAACCTTCAGACCATGTTTTTCAGCGATCTCGATAATCTCATCGACATCACCGCCCGGGTCTATAACGGCGGCTTCGCCGGTTTCCTTGCAGCCGATAATCGAGCAGTTGCACTGCAAGGGTCCGGCTTGAAACGTTTCAAGAACGAGTGACATCTATTCGAACATCTCGCTAACCGAGGAATCATCATGGATACGCGCGATTGCTTCTCCAAGCAAGCGAGCAACAGAGAGCATCACAATTTTATCGGAGATGTTTTCGCGCTCGTGCGGAATCGAGTTTGTGACGATCAGTTTCTTGATGCAAGACTTGTCGAGACGCTCATTGGCAGGACCGGAAAGAACGGCATGAGTTGCGCAAGCGTACACTTCGCGGGCGCCCTCTTTCATCAGGAGCTCGGCTCCTTTGACGAGTGTTCCTGCTGTGTCGACCATATCGTCGACCATGATTGCGACTTTGCCTTTGACGTCACCGACCACCGACATGACTTCGGCGACATTGTGTTTCTCGGGACTTCTGCGTTTGTCGATAATGGCGATCGGCGCATCGTCGAGTTTTTTCGCGAATGCTCTTGTACGTGACACACCGCCGACATCGGGGCTCACAAGAACAATATCTTCGAGGTCCATGGTGCGGATGTAGTCGAGGAGTACTGGGCTGGCGTACAGGTGGTCGACAAGAATATTGAAGAAGCCCATGATCTGAGGGGCGTGAAGGTCGAGCGCGACGACACGCTGAGCACCTGAGGTGGTGAGCAGATCGGCGATTAGTTTAGCCGTGATTGCTTCGCGACCGGCCGCTTTACGATCCTGCCTGCCATAACCGTAATAGGGCATCACAACTGTTATGCGTCCCGCCGAAGCGCGCTTCAGAGCGTCCAGCAGAATCAAAAGCTCCATCAGGTTCTCATTGACCGGCGTGCAAGTCGGCTGAATTACGAAACAATCCAGTCCGCGCACGCTCTCTTGAACCTGCACATAAATTTCACCGTCTGAGAATGGGGAAATTTTGATAGGCGAGACATGAAGTCCCATGTACTCCGCCACTTCCTTGGCCAGCTCTGGGTTGGCTGTCCCAGCGAGAATGCGAAGTTCGGTCTTTCCACCTGCTAACAATCGCTGCCGTGCGGGCATTTGTGCAACCAAGAGCCTGTCCTCCAAGCAATTCCAGCGTAATTGTAGTGGAGAATTCGGTTTAGATAAACTATTGATCAAATGTTTAACTACATATCAGGCGTTCGTGAATGGCAGATCGCCGCTCAGGGAGAGGCTTAACGCCCCTTCAAGAGAGCACTTAACATGCATATATGAGAGACCGCCCTGCACGTATGCGGCAAACGGTGGACGCAACGGCCCATCAGCGGAGAATTCGATAGTCGAGCCTTCAACGAAGGTGCCTCCCGCCATGATGATTTGATCCTGGTAACCAGGCATATTTGCCGGTTCGGGGTCGACATGGGCATTGACCGGCGAAAACCGTTGTATTGCCTTGCAGAAGTTAATCAGCTTTTCTTTGCCGCCGAACTCAATCGACTGGATGATATCGAACCTTTCTTCGTCGGGAGCAGGACTGACCTTGAAGCCCAGGTCGCGGAACACGGATGCAGTGAGGGCTACGCCTTTCAGTGCCGACGAAACGACTGACGGCGCGAGAAAAAGACCCTGAAAAATCATTCGCCCCTGATTGAAGCTGTGACCCATATGACCGCCCACTCCGGGCGCGGTCAGTCTGTTTAGAGCCGATTCGACAGCGGATCTTTTGCCGGCAATATATCCACCGGCTACACATAGACCACCACCAGGATTTTTGATCAAACTGCCCGCGACTAAATCCGCTCCGACATTGGTCGGCTCGTCTACCTCGACGAACTCACCGTAGCAGTTGTCGACCATAATAAGCCCGTCTTTGTCTATGGAACGAACGGCATCAATCATCTTCTTCAGGTCACGATTGGAATATGTGCGCCGCGACATACTGTATCCTCGCGACTTTTGCAGATAATAGATGCGAGCCGGCGCGTGCGGTTTTATCGCATTAATAAGAGCGGCTCTGACAGCAGTCTCCGAGCAACCAGTGCCTGAGTCGTCCAACAAAGGACCAAGATCGATCTGTTCGTACTTGGCGCCCAGTTTTGTTAAACTACCGGGCTCGTCACCCGTGATTCCCAGTACCTCTTCGAGGGAATCGTAAGGCGCGCCGGTGAGACATAGAAGTTTCTCAGAGCTCGAAATGTTTCCGAGAATGGCGCAGGCGAGCGCATGCGTTCCACTGACGAATTGCATCCGCAGGCACGCGGCTTCGGCGCCGAAGATGTGAGCAACAATTTCGTCGAGAGCATCGCGACCGGCATTGTCTATTCCGTAACCGGTTTTCTCAGCGAAAAACTCCTCGGTAACGCGCGCTTCGCGAAAAGCTTTCAGAACCTTGTGCTGATTTGCCAGCGCCGCATCGTCGATGGCTTTGAAAACGTCTTTGAGCCGTTCTTCTCCGGCGTCGATCAAATCACGTGCGTTCAGGGTTGTTGTCATCGCTGTCTCTTTTATGAAATCTGCGCGTTCAATTGAACTAATTTCAGCGTCGCTACGTCAATAAAAATATAGAGATGTAATTTTGTTCAGGAGGTCGGTCGTGAATAAGACGTTGTCCGCCGTCCGCAATCTGTTTGTGGATAAACCGATTGCGCTTTTCAAGTACCTCGACGTTTCCTCTTATTTCTGCGAGGAGAAGTGCCGCGCATGTGGCAGATCGGTTCTCGAAGAACCGTTCAATTCTGAACATTCGGAGAGTAAATTCGAGCCTCGCTCGAACCGCTGTTGTCTGTGTCATGAGTGCCATGCAAAATTCTTGCGAAACCGGCAGTCACTGTGGTGGCTTCCTGTTGATGGGGAGAAAACAGGTGCTGAGGTTTTTAACCGAAAAATCGGCAACACCACATTCGACACCACTCAACTCCTACCGGTCGCCACAGCTGCAATGTACGAGGGGGTAATGCAAAAGCTTATAAGGAAACTAAAGTACGATGACGACCGGCTGGTTGTCAGAGACATCAACGTTCCCATGCAGCAAGCGTTTCTAAAACTGCAGAGTGAAGTCGATGCGTTTCGAGATGGACGTAACTTGCTGATTGTTCCAATCCCTCTGCATAAGAGTCGAGAGCGCAAACGCGGCTACAACCAGGCAAAATTACTGGCGAAAGGCGTGGCTGACAGTAATAAACTTTCAGTCAATTGTGATGTTCTAAAACGAGTGAAGAAGACCAAACCACAGTTCGGATTGAATAAACAGGACCGATTAGCAAACATCGACGGAGCATTTTCACTTGGAAGAACCGACGTGACGGGCAAATCAATTATTCTCATAGATGATGTCTTCACTTCAGGCGCGACCCTGACTTTGTGCGCAAAACTACTCACCACAGGTGGTGCCAGTAACGTCGCCGCCATAGCAGCGGCTCGGGCCCCGTATGATCGCTAGTTCAGTTTCAACGACGAAATGCGTTCGTTTCAGCCGTTTGTGAACGCTCTATCACGTGCGCAATGGTTGAAACACTTGAGTAATGTTTTGCAATCAAAAGCCTAATAAGAATAAAGAGGGGCTGCAAAGTTGTATGATCAGACTCCTTCAATATATAGGGATCTCATGAAACAGGATAAATCAAAGGGCGGACCGGAGAGACGGGTCCGACGGATGAGCAACGAGGAGTCTTCCTCGTACAAGGAAACTCGCAGACGGCGCGAGGAAGGCGAACCGGAAGGTGGTTCGGAAGAACGCGGCGATTTCCGGCGCGATCGGGAGCCACCGCCGAATAACGTAAATCTCTACCTCAGCCCACGATTGATGGACCTGGCGACGGAGCTGGCAGACGAAGCCAGGATGCCTGTCAAACTTTACCTGGTCGAAGCAATCAAGTACGTTCTCCTGGCTCAAGCAGGACGGATAGACAAGCGCGATAAATATAAAGCAGAATTCGTTTCCGGCGCTCGCATGAAGACGAGCACATGGAGACCGGAAGAGAAGAAAGATGCCGAGCACGAACTGGACGAAGCAGGGGACGATGAGGCGAAAGCACAACTTTCAACATCTCCGTCGGGTATCGATGCTCCTGGTGACTTCGGCTCAGATGACGAATCGGTCTCGGATGCAGTAGTCGATTCCGAAGACGAAGAATTCGACGAAAGCGATGCTGACGACGATGAGGATTCGAGTGAGCACTTGAAGGAACGACCAGAAGGCGAAGAAGAAGAAGAAGAAGAAGAAGAAGACGACGACGACGACGACGATGATGACGAAGACGACGAAGAAGATGATGACGAAGACGACGAAGAAGAAGATGGTGAGTTCGAGCGAGCACGCGCTGCTGCAATAGCGAAGCGAGAAGCAGCCAAAGAGGAAGCTCGTCGAACCACTGGGGACGATTCGTCTTCCAAGAGACCACGTAAACGCGATGATGAAAACGAAACCCGTGGACGTGGTCGCTATGGCGACGAAGGCGGTCGCAGTGGTGGAGGAGAAGGCGGACGTGGACGTTCCGGCGGCGGCGGATATGCAGCTGGCGGACGTGGTCGCACGAGCACGGGCGAGGGCCGCGGTCGTTCTTCCGGTGGCGGATATGGCGACGGCGGTGGTCGCGGTCGTTCCGAAGGCGGCTACGGACGAGGTCGCGCAGAATCCGGTGAAGGCGGCGGTGCGCGTGGACGTTCCAGCAGCAGCGGCGGCGGATACGGTGGCGGCGCAGGTCGTGGTCGTTCCGGCAGCAGCGGCGGCGGATACGGTGGCGGCGCAGGTCGCGGTCGTTCCGGCGATGGTGAAGGCGGAGGTGCTCGCGGACGTTCCGGCGGCAGTGGCGGCGGATACGGTGGCGGCGCTGGTCGCGGGCGTTCCGGCGATGGTGAAGGCGGCGGTGCTCGCGGACGTTCCGGCGGCAGCGGCGGCGGATACGGTGGCGGCGCAGGTCGCGGACGTTCCGGAAGCGGTGAAGGTGCCGGCGCTCGTGGACGTTCCGGCGGCAGCGGCGGCGGATACGGTGGCGGCGCTGGTCGCGGACGTTCCGGAGGCGGTGAAGGCGGCGGCGCTCGTGGACGTTCCGGCGGCAGCGGCGGCGGATACGCAGGCGGCGCAGGTCGCGGGCGTTCCGGAGGCGGTGAAGGTGGCGGCGCTCGTGGACGCTCCGGCGGCAGTGGCGGCGGATACGGTGGCGGCGCGGGTCGCGGTCGTTCCGGCGGCGGTGAAGGCGGCGGCGGCGCTCGTGGGCGTTCCGGCGGCAGCGGTGGCGGATACGGTGGCGGCGCGGGTCGCGGTCGTTCCGGCGGTGGCACTGGTCGCTCCGGTGGTGGCACCGGTCGCGGTGGCGCCGGTCGTTCTGGCGGCGGCACCGGGCGTGGTGGCGCATCGGGTGGACGCAAACCAGCAGGCCGCAAGCCATAACAGAAAACTCGATTTAAGCTAACGCAAAAGGAGATGTCTATGAAATGGTCGCACTTGGCAGTCGCCGTACTAGCAGCTGTTTCTCTGAATGCTCAGAACGCATCGGCAGAGTATCCACCGAAAGTAAAGAAGGAACTCGTGGCCGGTAACGACCTCAGAGGCAAAGAAGCCCCGGTTCTCGAAGTAGAACAATGGGTGAATGGCACCACTCCTGATATCAAAGGGAAAGTGGTACTGGTCGACTTCTGGGCGACCTGGTGCGGACCTTGCCGGCAGCTGATTCCGGAATTGAACGGTTTCAAAGAAAAATTCGGCGACGACCTCGTCATCATTGGACTCAGCGACGAGCCTGTGGAGAAACTCAAACCGTTTGTCGAATCAAACAAAGTCGATTACATCATCGGTACCGATCCGAAAAAACAAACGAAGAAGGTCCTCAAGGTTCAGGGCATTCCTCACGTGATGATCGTCACGCCGGACAATGTCGTGCGCTGGCAGGGATTTCCGGGAGAGGAAAACGACCCGTTAACCGAAGACAAAATTGCAGCGATCATCGAGACCAGCAAAGCTGAGAACGCTGACGCTGCAAAATTTGCCATTCATGTGGTCAACGAGACGCCTGCAGGTGGCACCAAAGAAGCCTCCGGCGAGTCCAAAGAAAAATCCGAAGAGGCATCAGACTAGTCGAACTGCCACTAACTGTGGTGACTGCGCGAATTCGCCTTAGCCCTCGGATGCCACTTTCCATGGGCTTTTTTATGATGCTTGCCGGACGTCTTTATCAGTCCGAGTTCGTGCTGAGCCGTCTTGTATTCAGGGGACTCAGAAGGAATCAAGTTCAACAGCTTAACCGCTGAGGCGTTGTCGCCATGCGCTCTAGACTGTTTCGACAGACTGAGATAAACGCGGTCCAGTTTCACAGAATATTCCGGCGAGAGGCCATAGGCATCTTCCAGCTTTTCGAGTTCTGCTCGCGCGACAACCAGATGTCCGCTTTTGAGAGTCTCGTCGATTCGAGCTTCGGCACGCTTCTGTGTATCCACTTTACTCGCCTGCGCAGACGCAAAACTAGAAAAGTTTTTCTGAATAATCAAACCAAAGCCGAAAAGAATCGCTATGGATCCAAGAACCAAACCGGTGCCGGCAATGGCGAGAACGACGCTGCGCGGAGAAAAGCGCTCCTCGGTGATTGGTCCACTGCCATTACCTCTGGTGCTAAAACTCCTTTGATGAACGGCGGTCTTCATAAATAACTCCTGCGATACGCAATCCCTTGACATCTATTGGGACCATGATACCGTCTGCGGATGCAAGATCTCGAAAACTACAAAATCTATTCACAATCCAGAAAGCGGTGTCAGTTTTAGCTACTTTTTCGCGTCCTGCTTCGCCCGACTAAGAGCATCGGCTTCGACAAGAAGACCCTGCCGCTCATAAGTCTTCCAGAGTTCCGACCACTTTAGAATCACGTAGTGCTGCGTCGAATACTTCTTGGCCAGACGAGTAATTTGCGCGTTTCCACTACGCAAAATCTCAAGCCCGTCAAGACCAGCACATTTGCGACAGAGAACTTCTTTCTCCTCGTCGTTTTTAGTATTGAGCTTTACGATGTCGTCGACCACGAGCTTCATATCGCAGCCAAAGCAGCGAGACGGTCGGCTCAACGCGAATACGGAATTCGCCGGATTCTTTTTCTCTTGTTCACTCAATTAGGAAACTTCTTTGAAGACCTTATCGAACGCTTCGATTGTCTGATCGATGATGCGCTTTGTGTGCATCGTCGATAAGAAGGCGGCTTCGAATTGCGAAGGCGGCCAGTAGATACCATGGTTGAGTAACTCTTTCCAAACTTTGGAGAACATCTCAGTATCTGCCTTTTGAGCTTCTTCGAAATTGGTGACTTCACCCTTCGTGAAAAAGACAGTGATCATGCCGCAAGTCGAAGAGACGTGAACCTTGATGCCGTGCTCTTTGGCAGCATCTCTCACGCCCTGTGCGAGTTTGTCGGTCATCTCTTTCATGTCCGCATAGATTTTCTCCGAGCGGAGTGCGCGCAGTTGAGCGAGCCCGGCAGCCATGGCAAGCGGGTTTCCGGAGAGCGTACCGGCTTGATAAACCGAACCTTGCGGAGCCACCATTTCCATTACGTCTCTTCTGCCGCCGTAGGCACCGACAGGCAATCCGCCGCCGATGACCTTGCCAAGGCAGGTGAGATCCGGTTTTACGTTTAGCAGGTTTTGTGCGCCGCCTTTAGCAACGCGGAAGCCTGTCATCACTTCATCAAAAATGAGGAGCGCTTTGTGCTTCGTACAAAGCTCGCGAAGTCCTTCTAAAAATCCTTCTTTCGGGTTGAGTAATCCTGAGTTGCCGACGATCGGCTCCACGATTACCGCAGCAATCTCATCCTTGTGTTCCTGGAACGCTTTGGAGACTGCATCCAGATCATTAAAGGGAAGCGAAATCGTAAGCTTCGAGACCTCTTCCGGTACGCCAGGACTGCTTGCAATTCCGAGTGTAGCAAGACCGGAACCTGCTTTTACGAGGAAACCGTCTGCATGACCGTGATAGCAGCCGTCGAATTTGATTATCAGGTCGCGCTTCGTAAAGGCACGGGCAACACGAATAGCCGACATGCATGCTTCAGTGCCGGAGTTGACCATGCGCACCATTTCGATGGACGGAATCAACTCTGTAATCAATTCGGCCAGTTCAACTTCTGCTCTGCAAGGAGCACCATAGCTGGTACCATGCTCGAGGCCCTGCTCAATGGCTTCCAGGAGTCTAGGGTGACGATGACCCAAGATCATCGGTCCCCAGGAGAGCACATAATCAATGTATTCGGTATCATCGACATCGAATAAATACGGACCATCAGCACGAGCCATGAAGACAGGCTCAGAATCAACCGATAGACACGCGCGCGCAGGAGAATTAACTCCGCCCGGCATCACTTTCTTGGCGCGCTCGAAAAGTCTCTTCGAACGTGTCTCCGCCACCGCCGGCACGGACCCCTCTTTTTTGTCCTTGGTTGCTGTTTCTGTCATAAGTTTTTCAATCACCTGCGCGTTTTTGTTTCTTCCCGTAATCGACATTCCCGGTTTAACCGAGAGTGACGCTCAACCATCCAAAGTTTTTCGAAACCCAATCAGTGTCAACCAAGCTGGGTTTCGCTAAGACGAAGGAAAGTCGTTGACTCGATCAGTCAGCGACCTTTTCTTTCTGTCCCTTCAATACTCGCTCGATCGCCTGCTCGACCATTTTCACGGCCTTCTCACCCGCTTTGAAATCGCGCATCTTGTGCTCTTCGTCAAAGAGGTAATAGGCAGGAACGTATTTATTCTCGAAGCGATTTGTGATTTCGTGCCAGTTATCGACAACGCATGGTTGTTTCACTTCCCACTCGTCAATCGCTTCCTTTACAGACTCGACTTTGGTATCACTTTCCTGTCTTGGCATGTGCACCGAGATAATTTGCAGACCTTGCGGTTTGTAAGTTTCCAACCAGCGGTTGATCTCAGGCAAACTCTCCTTGCAAGTGCCGCAACTAATCGACCAGAAGTGGATGAGAACCGGCTTTCCAGCGAGTTGCTCATTTGTTATCGGTTCAGAATTGAACCAATCCGTTCCACCTTCGAGCGATGGCAGGGGAGTATCCATTCGAAGCGGCATACGACCTCCTTGATACCGAACATCATCTAACCATTATTGTATCGCCGTGAGCGATCAGCATCGTGTCTTTTAATCAAAAGAGTCGCTAGCACTTGACCAGCGACTCTTCGAATTCATTGTTTACAACGAACTAAACGGAAAGGGGCTTTTGACCCGGCTTCCAGTCAGCGCCGCAGAGACCACCGGTCTTGAGTGCTTCAAGAACGCGGAGGGTTTCGTCTACGCTACGGCCGACGTTGAGGCTGTGAACAACTTGATACTGGAGGTAGCCGTCCGGATCGATGATGAAGAGACCGCGGAGCGAGATGCCCTTGTCTTCGAGCAATACGCCGTAATCGCGGCATACATCTTTGGTGATGTCGGAGCCGAGTACGTAATCCAGTTTGCCGAGTCCACCTTTGTCTTCCGAGGTGCTGATCCAAGCGCGGTGGCTATAGACGCTGTCGGTCGAAACTGCGAGAACTTCTGCGCCAGCAGCTTTGATGTCAGCCAATCTGTCATGGAAGGCTTTCAATTCTGTGGGGCAGACGAAGGTGAAGTCGAGCGGATAGAAGAAAAGGATGAGCCATTTGCCTTTGTAATCGGCGAGGCTTACGTTTTCTTTCAAAGTTTTGAGGTCCTTGGTGGACGGCATATCAAAGGGTGGAGCTTTTTTTCCAACTTGCAACATTAGGCGAACTCCCATTCGTTCGGGTAAGAGTGAACACAAGACCTAGAATGGTACTAAGCTTTGCTGTATTCCTTAATATGTTTAATGGAAATTGTAGAATTTGCTTAACGCTTATTTGCATCTTGCGTCCGAGTCATCAAGCCGATTAGCTCGCAATGCCCCCAGGAACGCGACTCGGAGAAGCGCTTTACCGGCTCATTTTGCAGGAACCAGAAAGTAACCTGATTTCCAAAAGCTACTTAGTAATAGGTTTGGTCTTCTCTACCCAGTCAGAAAGAACGCGCCCGAGATCGTTGAGCGCCACGTATTTGCGAATCAATGGACTCTTAGGATCCCAACCGATTGTCAACAAATGAATAAGGTGCTCGCGAGGACTGACGCTTGACTTGCTGCGACCAAGTTCGGAATCGTTTTGATCACTCATATTTCACGCTCCTGATATCAAGCACTCGATTGGGCGAGTCGAAACTCTCGAGATCGAGACTACAACCGCTACAACTCTTAATTTAAACAGTCGAGACCGCATTGCGGATCGCAAACTCTTGTTCAAACGTTTCTCATTTGCTATCAATAGTTAAGCAGCGGGCGCAGGGTTTGATTGACCCTACGATTATATATTTGGTAGTATTCGAATTCGCTCTCTCGCTCTTAGAAACCAAGGACGTGTTTCTGGGGGGCGTAGAGCTGGCGCTTGGTTGGGCCGCGACTCAGTCGTCGGGCTCCCAGACGAGTATCAACGTCATTCAGTTCGTGTAGAAATTCCGGAGACAGCAATGTTCGCCATAGTTGAAGCCTGCGGCAGGCAATATAAATTAGAGCCGGGACGCTTCGTCGACATCGACCTCACCAGCGCAAACCAAGGTGATAAACACCTGTTTGACAAAGTGTTGATGCTCGTCGACGGCGACGAAACCACAGTCGGTCAGCCCTTCGTTGAAGGCGCCACAGTGACCGGCAGTGTGATTTCGAAATTGGTAGAGAACGAGGCTACAGGCAGAATTGACTCATCAGTCAAAGCTTCCAAAGTCATCGTATATCATATGAAGCCCAAAAAAGGCACTCGTAAGAAACAAGGTCACAGACAGCAATTCACCCGCGTCTGGATCGATTCAATCGAAGTCAACAACAAAGTATTGGCAAAAGCCGAGAAAAAAGAAAAGGCTGAAAGCAAGTAATAGAGCGCTTGGAGCGCGCGGTGCATTTGCACCGTTACAAGGGAGTTGATTTGTCATGGCACATAAAAAAGGTGCAGGTTCAACAAGAAACGGTCGCGACAGCCAACCTAAGCGTCTTGGCGTAAAGGTCTTCGGCGGTCAAATCGCGATTCCTGGAAACATTCTCGTCCGTCAACGCGGCACGAAAATTCATCCTGGTTTCAACGTAAAAATCGGCAGAGATGACACTTTGTACTCGATGATCGAAGGGGTCGTCACGTACGAGATGTCGCGTGGAAAAAAACGCGTCAGCGTCTACCCGGCCTAGTTTTTTACCGCGACCGATAGCAACCGCCCGCAGCCGCGGGCGGCTTAATGCTGACTAAAAGCGGTTTTCAAACCAAACAGATTATCGAGAAACGCGCTTGACGCCCACAACTATGGAAGTTCCACCAAAGCCTGTTGACCCCCTGCTCCGGAAGTGGGGACTGGCAGCCGACTGGGAGGACTCCTCGGCAAGCGCGTTTTCCGGCGTTTCGTACGACTCGCGCTCGGTGCAGCCCGGACACATTTTCTTTTGCATTCACGGCGAAAAAACTGACGGCAACAACTTCATCAACGACGCGGTCAAATCAGGCGCCGTTTTAATCGTAAGCGAGAAGCCCAAGCCGAGCGGTTTTACATCGCCTTATCTCGTCGTCAAAGATGTCCGTGAAGCGATGTCGGAAGCGGCGGATTATCTATACGAGCACCCCAGCACGAAGCTGCGCGTGCTTGGCGTGACTGGGACGAATGGAAAAACATCGACCACTCACATTATCGAGCATATTTTGAACGGCACAGGGCGCAAAGCCGGTCTGGTCGGAACCATGGGCGTCCGCTGGGCGGGAGCCGGACACGGCGACGGTTACATTGAAGCAAAACACACTACGCCGCAAGCAGCAGATCTGCACAGACTGTTTTATCAAATGGTGAATGCAGGCGTTTCTCACGTGGCAATGGAAGTTTCGAGCCATGCTCTTGCTCTTAAGCGCGTTGACAACTGCCAGTTCGCATCAGCTTGCCTGACGAATATCACCCAGGACCATCTCGATTTCCACAAAACCATGGAGCATTACTGGCGGTCCAAACTGCTGTTGTTCAGCTCTTTGAACGCGAGTCCACTCGATCCGAAAAACGCGATCGTCAATATAGACCAGGAGCTGGCGCCGGAATATTTGAAGGCGGTTTCGGCCAGCGTGAATAAATACACATATGGATTCTCCGAGAAGGCAGATTTTAGAGCCGTCAACGCGCATTTCGACAAGAGTGGAACGGCGCTCACGGTTTTAACGCCAAACGGTCCGATCGATTTGAAACTTAAACTGGTCGGCAATTTCAACGTGTACAACGTACTTGCCGCACTGACCATTTGCTCGACCGAAGGCGTGTCCAATCAGGAATTGAAAGAGTCGCTCGAATCATTCGCCGGCGTCTGCGGGCGCTTCCAGGTCGTATCCGACATGACCAGCCATGAGCCGCTCTGCATCGTAGACTACGCGCACTCTCCGGATGGTCTGGAGAATGTATTGAACGTGGCGCGCGAACTCGTTCCACCTGATGGGAAGCTTATCGTCGTCTTCGGCTGTGGCGGAGACCGCGACACTTCAAAACGTCCTCAAATGGGCGCCATTGCCGAGAATCTCGCCGACCAGGTGGTAGTGACTTCAGACAATCCGCGCTCTGAAGACCCGCAACAAATCATCATTGACATCCTGGCCGGTATCAAGAGAATGAACGAAGACATCGTTGTCGAACCGGACAGAGCCAAGGCAATTCAGCTTGGCGTCCTCGATGCGTCTGACAAAGATATAGTCGTAGTCGCTGGAAAAGGGCACGAAACCTACCAGATCATCAAGGGACAGACTTTTGATTTTGACGACAAAGTCGAAGTCCAGAAGGCTCTTGAGAAACGGCGGGATTCTTCAGCTACCTGATTTCGGCAAGGCGGTTATAATCTTTGCGGGAGTTGCGAGCCAAGAAAATTTGACCCGTGGGTATTAGTTTTCACGTCACCTCGGTCCGCGAGGGAACCATATTCAACGTAATGCAATTCCTGGCGCTCGAAAAGGTGACAGGAACGCTCTCAATTCGCTTCGGACGTAACATCCCCGAGGTGAGCATCTACTTCGTCACGGGCAATCTTACGACCGCTGAATTCGGCGCCATAGTCAGTGACGACGTAATCGACGTTCTGCTCTGCCAGGAGTTCGCCGTAAAGGAAATTGTGTTTACTCCCGAACGTGTGGCGCAAATTAATGAAGACGCGCTGATTCGAGGCGCCAACAGTTTATCCGGAATAGTTTTAAACGCATCAAAAGACGTCGATATGTGTGAGGCGCGCAGCCTTATCTACGGCATGATGCCGATGACGGACGGCAAAGGGCGAAAACCGGAATCGCTGCTGCATGTTCTATACGGTTTCGGCGAGTGGGAGAGCGAGCTCTCGAAAGTGCCCGCAGATGCAAAAGACAAGGCGGCTCCGCTCAAGCAATGCGTGCTTCTGAGTCGCGCGCTGCGCAAAGGAGCGATTGCCTACCAGACGCCAATCGTGTCTCTCAAAGGCGTCCGCCCGCTAATCAATATGTTGAATCCTCTGAGCGAAAACGAAGAAAACAATTTGCGCGGATATTTGCGTAGTTTGCTCCCGCATCAGCGAGCGACGCATCTTTCGATAGAACGATTCTACGCATTCGCAAGCGCCATCGAATCAATTGCCCAGCGACGAGGAAAAGAAGTCGGAGATCAGGCGCGCAAGGCAATTCAAGAGCTTATCCAGCAGACAACGGTTTTGCAAGATAACCCCAAGCCTTCTGCGAAGACGTAGTCGCCGTCTGACAACATTTGCAGGCGACGGTGCTACACGGTAATCTCTCCCCCACCTGAGGTCTTTCTCTGGTATCCGTCACCGGCGAAAGCTCTCACTGCTGCGATGTTATGCGCCTGGATGCAGACGGGATAATCCGTGCTCGACGATCAAATCGCCGATGACGTTCCACGAGTTCATCTCTCGGAACGCCTTTTACCCACGGCCTTCCACATGGCGAGGCTGGCTTGGGAACCTGGATTTGAATGAAGACAAATTATGTTTTTCTCGTCGATTTCTAGACATCAGACAGTTCACCACGGGTGGTGTCACATCAGCGTTTCAAGAACATAGCGAAGGCTCCAGAGCTGACGAACGCAGCGCAGGTTCTTATGCGGGTTGAGTCAGATCTCTTTTGAAGGCTGGTCGGGTTTTCTCAGGTCGAATATGATCGAATTTCAACCCTTTTGCGACAGACCACTTCAAAATCTCTTCCGTGGATTTGAGACACTGTCTCGAATTTCTTCTGCTCTCGTGCAAAACAATCACACTGCCGGAGCGCGTCTGTCTGACGATTCGTCGCACAACTTCCGATACGCCGACATCGTTCCAGTCCTCTGCGACCGGTCCCCAGTATACGCAGGTAAGATCGCGCTCGGTCAGGGTAGAAGCTTTGTCGGAATCTATAAGACCGTATGGTGGTCGAAAAACAGTCGGAGCCTCTCCGCACGCATTCTTGATTAAAAGACTGGTGGCGTCTACTTCCTTTTCAAAAAGCCCTTTCGGAATAAAAAGCGGCGGCAGGTGCTTATACGTGTGATTGCCGATCTGATGCCCGTGCTCGCGTGTCATCTTCACGAGTTCCGGAAACTGCTCGACATTCGATCCGGTGAAAAAGAAAGTTGCCTTGACGTTATGCTCGTTCAAAATCTGGAGCAGTTTTGGCGTCGTCTCCGGAAACGGGCCATCATCGAACGTCATGTGGCAGGGCGAATCGACCGAATCCTCCGGATGGTGCCAGTATCCGGACGGCAGGACGGAGCGGCAAGCGCCCGTCATCATATCCATTTTGAGGTCGAGGAGAGATTTAATCATGCCAAAGCTCAAACGCTACTTTTAAACGTAACACAACTCTAGTCGCAGCGGATCGGGCAAACCGCTCCAATGCGATCACTTTCTTCACTGTTGCGTGCGAACGTCCGGTATTAACCTGGGTTTTAACGCTCCTGAGACGTCAAAACTTCTGATCGAAACGCCCATATCGGTCGCCCATGGAGCATTGGCGACTTTTCAATATGATAAAGTAGCCTTGCCGTGACACTCAGTCGCGGCGTTACCAATTCGACATTAAACGCTTCGTTTTGACAGGGAGATTGTAGATGCTCGACTTCAGACCGCCGCTCGACTCACCGCTGCTGATCGCGATGGTCAAACTCCTGATGCCGTTGTACATGAAGTTGGGTTTGAATGACACCACAATTAGTGTCTCGCCTGAAGCACTGGAACGTTTCACAAAACTGAAAGGGAAGAAGGCACTCATTTGCCCCAATCACAGCTTTCGCCACGATCCGCAGGTGATGTTCGCGTTCTCGAAACTTGTCGAAGAAGACTTCAATTTTATTGCGGCGCGAGAAGTTTTCGATTGGGATCATGGTTTAAACGGTTGGTGGCTGCAGCATATGGGCGCTTATTCAGTAGTCCGAGGAGCAGTCGATAGAGAGTCGTTTAAGACCACTCGCGAAATTCTCTCGACCGGTAGAAAGAAGCTCGTTTTGTTTCCGGAAGGCGAAATTTCAAGGCAAAACGACACGCTTCTGCCGCTTGAGTCGGGAGCCGCGCAAATGTCATTCTGGGCGCTCAGCGACATCAAAAAAGCCAATCCCAATGACACAATACACATCATTCCGATGGCGCTCAAATACACCTATCCATACGATATCGGTTCAAACATCAGAGAGTCTATTGGTCGCCTCGAGTCGAAGCTGAACCTTTCTCCATTCGCCGAAGAAGAAGGCAAGCTCAAACTCGAAATTGAATCCGCGTCAGACTCTGCTCGCTTCCGAGTTCGGCGCATCGCGGAAAAACTTCTTTCCGTGCTCGAAAAGGAGTACAAACAGAAGCCGAACGAAGATGCGACAATGAATCAAAGAGTGGAAACTCTCAGACGCGCGATTCTAGCAAAGGTTGCAAAACAGCTTGATATCGAGCTTCCAGCAGGCAATCGCGAACTGGAAAATGTACGAATTCTGCGCAACACCCTCGACGATTACATTTATCAAACAGACGGCGGCAACTCCAGCGAATACGAAAAGCAAGTCAGAGAGCAGACTTCGGCTAACATCAAGTCGTGCTACAAAGATCTCGATCGAGTGGTGAATTTTATCGCTATCTACGATGGCTATGTCACGGAGCACATGTCGCAAGAACGATACTCGCACGTACTCGACCGCATGGAACAAGAAGTCTTCGGCGGCGCGCCGACTCTGCGAGGAGCGCGTCTCATTCTTATAGACGTCGGCGAACCGATCAACCTGGACGATCATCTGGACGTTTACAAGTCGAAGAAGAAAGAAGCCGTCGCGAAAGTTACCGACGAGATCTTTAGCCAGATTTCATCGATGCTTCATGGTTTGGAAGCGAAGCGGAAGCCGGTATTTCTCAAATAGTGGCTGAACGGCTCTAATTCCGTTTAAGAAAGCTCGTATTTCGCAAAGATCTGACTGGGGACCACTTGATTAGTGGTATTATTCATTGGCTCTGGTCCTGGAGACCAAAGTCATTGTCCCGAGCCGGTCTCGGGACGCCATCCGGAGAATCTTTTCAAAGTCGTCGAATAGTTATGCAAAAGCTTGCCCTTGTAGGTCTGGGTGCGTCCGGTCTCTTCGCGTTAAAAGAATTAGCAGGAGCGCCAGTCGAAGTACACGTTTTCGACGTCGGACCGCAGTACAGCAAAAGATACGCCTGCCCGATCGATCAGGGCAAGCTCACGGTCTGCCCGCCCAAGGCATGCAGCTACTGCGCTCCCGGACAGTCAGCCGGAAGCTGGAACGACTTCAAAGTCATCCTCTCAGCATCGCCGGTGATCGGTGGACGACTTTATGAGCTCATTGGCGAACAGGAACTGCAGAAACGTCTCGACACGGTGCGTCAAACAATCCTGACGCACGCGCCCGTCGAAATCCCAGTGGTGAAGCCAAACAAAGATGATCTTGATTGGATCAACAAACGCGCAACGCTCGCCGGAATGACCTACCACTATCAAGAGCTATTGCACTGCGGCTCAGACAACGCGCCGGCAATCAACACCAGCATTCTCAACGAAATTATCGAAAAAGGTCCCAACATTGTTTTTCACTGGGACTCGAAAGTCCAGTCGGTAGCCAGACGTGGAGAGCGTTTCGCCGTCCGTCATGACGGATATCGCAAACCAACAAGTAACGAACAAGAAGACATTTTCGACTACTGCATCCTTTCGGTCGGCAGAGGCGGAGCACACTGGCTTACGCAACAAGAATTCTACAAAGCGCTGGACATCTATCCAGGTCAGGTAGACATCGGCGTGCGGGTCGAAACAAGCTGCTACTTCACCGAAGAGGTGGACAAGCGCTTCTACGAGCCAAAGCTCTATTACATCAGCCGTCACACAGGCGACGTAGTTCGCAACTTCTGCTCTAACCCTCGAGGGTATGTCACGCCGGAAAACCATCGAGACTACGTACTAGTGAATGGTCACTCGAAGATGTTCGAGAAATCGGAGAACAACAACTTCGCGGTTCTAGTCTCGAAAACATTCACTCGTCCGTTCAAAGATCCGCAGCTCTATTCACAAACCATCGCTAAAGTCGTCAACATGCTTGCCGGCGGCGGACCACTCGTGCAGCGCCTGGGCGATTTGCGCGCCGGAAGAAGAACCAAATCGCTCGCTAACAACATGATCAAACCCACTCTGGAAGCCGAGTGCGGAGATATCTCGCTGGCGTATCCGCACCGAATTCTGACAAGCATCATGGAATATCTCGATGCCCTCGATAAAATTTGTCCTGGCGTAGCGCACGACTCGACGCTATTGTTTGCCCCTGAGTGCAAGAGCTATCCGGATTCGATTGCTGTGAATAAATCAATGGAAACCAACATCGAAAACTTGTTCATCATCGGCGACAGCAGCAGCTGGACGCGCGGTGTCGGACAGGCTACCACGAGCGGTCTACTGGCTGGCGAAGGCGTCAAAAAGAAGCTCAAAGAGTTGGCACCGGCACCAGCTACGGTGGCACAGGCCGTATCGTAACAGTCAATCTCCAGCATGGAGCGATAGTCGTATCGTGCTAGTCAATTTTCAGCACCGAGCAATAGCCGTATCGTGCTAGTCAATTTTCAGCACCGAGCAATAGTCGTATCGTGCTAGTCAATTTTCAGCACCGAGCAATAGCCGTATCGTGCTAGTCAATTTTCAGCACCGAGCAATAGCCGTATCGTGCTAGTCAATTTTCAGCACCGAGCAATAGCCGTATCGTGCTAGTCAATTTTCAGCACCGAGCAATAGCCGTATCGTGCTAGTCAATTTTCAGCACCGAGCAATAGCCGTATCGTGCTAGTCAATTTTCAGCACCGAGCAATAGCCGTATCAACGCAAGCAAAAGGCGCATCAGGGCGCAGCAGCATCCGCTCAAACAAAAGGCTCATCAGCGCGGGGCATAGAGCGGAGAAGGCAAAAAGAGAAGGCACAAAGCATCAGCCCTAGGCTCATACTATCCAAATCCCCGTTAGGTAAGCGTTATGCCTGTGCGGAATTGAAAAAAACAAAAGATTCCAGTCGAGCATACCATTCGTTCCAGAAGCCCAGCCTTTCACATTCGACGTACGAAGAAATGACTAGGGACTCGAAGAGGCACTGCAGACTACAACGGTAAAGTATAAAAAAACAGCTGCAAGAACGCGAGTCTAGAGTCCTGAGCAGACAAGCATGATGAGCAAGCGCGCCTGCGGACGGCTCCAGATGGACGGGGACGGCTCCGGATGGACGGAGATGGCTCGGGATGGACGGGGACGGCTCGGGTGGACGGGGACGGCCCGGGATGGACGGGGACGGCTGCGAAGCAGATCCGAGTTCGATTTAGATGTATTGTATGACTAATCGGAATTTTGGAACAAAAAGAATTCCGATTAGACATGTTGGTCCCCTAACGAGAGGTTGGGATAGCCAGCTCTAGGTCTTCGGGTTCTATGTCTTCGGTTCTAAGTCTTCGGCTCTACGTCTTCGGCTTTACGTCTTCGGCTTTACGTCTTCGGCTATACGTCTTCGGCTCTACGTCTTCGACGTCTTGGTGCTCGGCTCAGGAAGACTCAATCGTCGTCGACAAAGCCTAGCTTCGTTGCTTTTGTTCGCGCTTGCTTTGCCTTGGTTTTCTTACCGAGAGCTTCGTAACAGCGCGCAATGACATCGTAGATATCCGGATATTCAGGGGCAATATCCTGGCCCTCTAACGCCAGTGCAAGCGCAGCCTCGGCGTCGCCCGAGTCTAACTTGATCCTCGCCATCGTGTCGTACGGAGCAGGATCTTCAGGATCCAATTCCAGTGCGAGTGTGCAATCTTTCTGCGACTCGGTGAAGTTGCCCATCTTGTAATGCTCCCAGGCGCGGGAGACGTAATACTCAGAGCATGATTCGTCGTATTCTATGGCTGTATTAAAGTCTTGAAGGGCTTCTTCACGCAGCTTCATTCGGCTGCGCACAAAGCCTCGGCAGTAATATGCATCTGCAAAAGTGTCATCTAACGAAATTGCTTCGTCGAGATTTTCAAGCGCTTGCGGAAACCGCTCCATCGCTTGCAGGCACCATGCCCGACTCAAGTACCAGTCCGCTTCCGTTGGCACAAGCTCAATCGCGCGATTGTACTGGCTGACGGCACTGGCGTAATCCTCAGCTGCCATGTGAGCATAAGCAGCGCCGGCGTATGACTGCGCATGATCGGGATTTATGTCTAACGCATGAGCGAAGTCATCCAGAGCATTGCCTAACTCGCCTTTCTGAGTATAGATCGCGCCCCGGTTGTAGTAGTGACCTTCTTCCTCCGGCTCCAAACTGATCACAGCTGTTGCGTCAGCCAGCGCCTTATCCCATTCTCCGATAGCTTCATAAGAAGCGGCACGAGCTTGCAATAAAACAGAATTCATCGGTTCGCGCTTCAAACCTTTTTCGAATTGCAAAACCGCTTTTTCGTGCAGTCCAAGATCCTGATAGAGAGCGCCCCTTCTTGCAAAGCTTTCCGTGGGGTCGACTAAACTTAATTGGCTGAGATTGACCTGTTTGATCGACTCCGGTTCTTTCCAATCAACATCCGGATACTGGACAGGCTGCTCTCCGCGCAGCCAGGCTTCCTCAGCTTTGACTCGTTCAACGCGACCCTCGTCAAACCGAGATAGTTTATCCAATGCTTCGCTTTTCAGATCATACGCCGCAGCAAATGATGGAAGCAGTTTCAACGCCTCATCAGCCGCTTGAATCGCGTCTTCGTACTCACTGAGTTTGAATAAAACGCGCGAGCGCAACTCGAACAATGTCGGTCGTGTCGGTGCGATCGATTCTACGCGGCTCAGCTGTTCAAGAGCCGATGCATGATCGCCTAACTTGTCGAACTCCCATGCACGTGCTTCGAGATACTCGGCTTTGTCCGGAGCCATGAGCACCAACCTGCTATAGTCGCTCAATGCACGCTCATGTTCACCCATGTGACTGAGGATGTGACCGCGCTCGTAGTAGGCGTCGAGATAGTTGGGATTGAGCGCGATAGCACGATTCAGGTCGTTCATCGCAGTTTCGAAATCGCCGATGTGGTGACTGCAAACAGCACGGTAATAATGCAGGTAATCACTCTCGTTATTTTCTTCCAGCAGGGCATCAAGTTCAACTTTCGCCCGTCCGTAGTCTTGACGAGCAATGTAGAGAACAGCATAGCCCCAGCGTACGCGCAAATCCTTATCATCGAGATTCTCGGCGCTCTCGAGATCCGCTTCGCCTTGCTCGAAATTGCCCTTATCGATTTGCACAAGAGCTCGACGATAATATGCGTCGATGTCGTCAGGTTGAGAATCTATTGCCTTTGCGAGATCTGCCAGTGCATTATCCATTTCTCCAAGAGCGCCGTATAAAGCGGCTCTTGCCTTAAGAATGTCGGTTGTTCCAGCAATCTTGTCGAGTAGTCCGGTCAAAATTTCAAGGTCACGGCGCAACTCTCGCGGACTGATTTTGCTGAAGTCTTCACAAGCAAGAATGTCTTCGACGTTAACAACACTCGCGCGAATTTGCTCGAGATCGGCTTGGATAGACTCGTCCACCTCACGGTCGGACGGACACAACATCACAAATTGACTGAAACTTTCCGGACCGTTCGCTTCGCCTGGCCACTGGAAATCCACAAGCGATTTGAGCGCTTCCGCGTCCTTGTTATCATCGATTGCGACGTAACCGGAAATGTCGGCTTCGCTTCGAGCCAGCAATAGCTCGACCCAATGTACACGCCGCTCGTTAAGATAACTGGCGATAGAATCCATGCAAAGTGTGATGGGGAGTTCTTTCTTAATGTACGCGAGCAGCTTATCGGCACCGGAACCTTCAACGCGGTAGGGGCCGAGAAACACATCCCAGGCGATAAATTTACCATCGCATAGTGACGTAAGTCTGGCAGTGTCTACCGAATCTGCGTCTTTTTTCTTCTCCGCCTTCTCCGACTCGGGACCGAGTGCCGCACGAAATACAGGCCAGATGTGCTCGGCGTAACTGCCTACCGCTTCGAGTACTGACTCGTCCTCAGTTTCACCATGTCCGGTCGCAGACAAAGTTATCTTGAGCGAAGATTCCCGCGCGGCCAGGAAAAGCACCTTTGATTTGTAATTTCCGCGGATTGAATTGTCGACGTGTTCTACGAAACACGTGATATCGAGAGCGTCTACGCCGGTATGGACAACTCCACCGCTGTACTGTGCATCAAGCCCATCTTTGTTGAGGCGCTCAACAAGCGCGTTTGATGCGAGTGTTTCCAGTCGAGTCATCTAAATCCTCTTCATCCCGAACTAATCGCGAATTTCGGGGAATTACCAATCCCATATTGTACGTTCAGTTGCACATTTGGGGGCGCTTATGGTCCTTTAATTGTAAACTGGACGAGCTTTCAGCGGTCGTTTTCAAGCCAAATTTTGACCTCAACGGCACGAATCTCATGAATTCAATCCAGTCAATATCGGCGGTGCCGGTTCTTCACGGACTGAAAGAGCCGGTCTGCTTATTATTAAGCTGAGTTTGATCGCTTGAAACCCGGAGCGCCCTGATTCCAAGGGGACGTTTCAAAAGCTAGCCGATGCATGTGCAGAAGGCAGGTTGAAACGATCGGCACTGGCGGTTTAATGACGGTTTACTGATACGGGGTGAAGAGGAACGACCAAACCGCTCCAAGGATTCCCATCACGACAAATAAAACGATTCCGGCTTTCCATAAAGTGGTCCTGCTCGCGAACCGCCTTATCGTCTGAGTCCAGGTCTCGTTTACTGATGAACTATGTCCAAGAGCGACATAAATCAGAATAGGCCAGCAGAATGGGAGCCACGCAAAAAAATTACCAAAGAGAATCCAATTCCTCTTCGGATGCGAGTCTCTAAACGCTATAAAAGACGGCAAGAACGTCCAGAATACTAAAAGCAGAACCCCAAGAATACCGATGGCAGCCACAGCTGCAAGAACGAACCAGAGATAACTTTCTCCGCAGCTTACGGTTATCCAATTTATTACGCCAGGAGCGGCCAGACCCAGAATCGGATAGATAATCATCAGAGAGAAAAACAGTTTGGCAATACTGCCTCTTTTCCGAAGAACAGCTGCAATTGCGCCCCAGAAGAACTCACCGGCAGCAGTGAAAGCAAGAATTTCAAAACTGTTGGCGATTATGTTTATCAGCGCCTCTAAATTGGCACTATCTCTCGATAACTCGCTGGCGGCGCGAGCGGAGTTTACTGACTGCTCCACGTCAAACGAACCGGTGTTCGGTGTCCCAGCGAAAGCCGTCCCGGCTGCAAAACATGCAAGTGGAATCGCCATAGCAAGAATCCAAACAATTCGCCGGTGCATTCGAAAGCCTTCTACAAATCTATAAACCTGATTGCTAATATACACTGAAATTCGCCGATCCTGCCCAACAGCCGCCCCCCCCCTTACCGACAGAGCGGTTCGAATCCAGCCAGACTTTCCAAAGCTGTTTGAACCTCAACAACGCTCTTGAATCGTTCACGCTCATCCAACTGCGTACATCGAGCCACGATCGCATCGAGTTCTTCACTCACATGCGATGCGACAGACTTCGGATGAGAAACCGATAGCGGCTCAGGGTCCAGACCTGTGAGCATGAAGTACAACGTCGCGCCCATGGCATAAATATCGCTAGCCGGCGTCGCCATCCCCCGCAGTTGCTCGGGTGGAACGTACGACTGTTTCCCAACAATGGTTCCAGTCATCGTGTTCTCAGCTTGTTGAGCCACGTTGAAATCTACGAGTTTTAAAACGTCATCATCTCCAAGAATCAGATTGTCCGGCGCAAAGTCCCGATGCACCACGGACGGTTTCTGACCATGAAGATAGTTGAGCACATCGAGCATTTGACTCAAGAGGTTTAAAACGCGCGACTCGGTCAATGCACCACCAGCGGTGACAATTTGCTTGAGTGATTCACCATGCACCCGTTCCATGACAAGATATCCACGATGGTCTTCAACAAAACAATCGTTCAACTTCACGACGCGCTCGTGATCGAGTTTCTTCAGCAAATCCGCTTCATCGAGGAATGAACGGAGCGCGGCTTTACGCGAATTCGAGTCAACATAGAGCGGCAAAACAAACTCTTTTACAACAAGAGAAAGTTTTTGTCCGGAGTCGGTAGAGTCCGTTTTAATCTTATCTCCAACTTCAGCTATGTAGGCTGTGCCCTGGCCGCCGACGCCGAGTTGCCCGGCAATCAAATACATTCCGTCGCGCAACTGCTTCCCTTCAGGAAGCGGTTCCAGAGATTCTCGCTTTGACGGGGCGGTCAGCGCCTGAAGCCACAACTCGGTGTAAGTGCTGGAAGCGGTTGCGGACAAAATTTCCACAACTTCCGGTGGCATCGTATTTGGTGGCGCGTAACGTTCCAAAAGCTCACCAAGCTTATGACGCGTTTCCAACCTGTCAACGTTCCTGAGATCAATGGTAAACCTGTTTTCATTGGCAGCATTAGCAGGCTCAATCATGCGGTAAAGCACACGAGGCTGAGAGTAGACAATATCGATTTTTCCGTCAGGCGACTCTGTGCCTCCTTCCCTGCGGAGGCGGATTCCAATTACCTCCGACCATGCGACTAGAGGTCCAGCACGCTGCAAGCCGAAAAAGCCCCAGGTGAGGCTTAACCCGGCTTTGCTGAAGCAAAGGCTGGAAGGCGACTTCATCAACTGAAATAGCAACAGTGCGAACGCACAAATGGAAAGAATACCCACGACCATAAATACAGAATTCGAATTTGAGAAGCTGGTCGCAGTCCAAAGAAAATCGATACAACCTCTCATTGCATTGTCGAGAGGCGAGTTATTCGCCATAAACGTCACATATTCATTGGCTCTTTTTCCAAAGTCGCTTTCCAGAAACTTTTGCGAAAACTGCCCTATCATGGGAATTTGCGATAGTAAAAAGAGCGGCAGCCGCACGCAAACATTGAGAATTATCCCTGACGAGAAAAACACAATCAGCGAAACAGAAACAATCCAGATCCAGAAGAACTTGCGTTGTCGGAGAGCAAACCGTGATACTACCCACGACACCATACGCTTGCGCGAGTGATTTGGAACGACCAGCTCATCGTTCTCACCATCTTCTCTCAACTGCAATTCATTTTCCACGAGTCTATTTGCTCACTCCAGCCGCTTGAGTGCGAGCGCTCGAAATCCGCTGAAGACGAGATAGAAGGTCTTCTGCACTTGTCGGTCGTCCGTCGATTTCCTGAGCGGTACAATCGCTGACCAGTTTATCCAGCGACTCTGAAACGTTTGCATTAATCGACGCCGGTTTCATAACGCTCATCGCCAGAGGATTCTTTCCGGTTAACAGGAAATATAACGTTCCACCGAAAGAATAGATATCGCTGGATGGCTTCGCCTTGCCGCGAAACTGCTCCGGCGAGATGAACGCCTGCTTACCGACTACAGTTCCTGTGACTGTTCCTAAAAACTGGTTGGCGGCGCCAAAGTCTATGAGATGAATTTTGCCATCATCAGCCAGAATCAAATTCTCGGGAGTCAAATCGCGGTGCACTATCGGCGGTTGTTGATGGTGAAGAAACACCAGAATCTCGGCAATCTCCTCTGCCCATTTCAAAACGATTTCCTCAGTTTGAGGACCTTCAGAATTTACTACCTGGCGGAGGTTTCGCCCAGTGATTCGTTCAAGCAAAAGATAGTGCCGGTCTTGCTCGACGAAGTAGTCGTAAACGCGAGCAATGCGCGGATGCTCGAGCAGTGAAAGAAATCGCGCTTCTCTCTCAAACATCTCCAGAGCCTTCGCCTTCATCGACTCATCCTGATTTGCCGGCACCACGGCTTCTTTCAGAATAAGCAGTTCACGTCCACCGCGTTGAACGAGATATACAGCAGCCAGTCCTCCAAAAGCCAGCTGCCGAACCACTTTCAGCTTGCCATTTTGCAAAGTCGAATCCGGCTCAAGGGGTATAAACACCGTAGCGTGAAAGCGATTTGTCAATTCGCTCTCCCACACTTCAGTGTAACTGAGCTTGCCCGTCTCACGACTGGCATTGCCAACCCAGTCCCTGAGCTCCACTATGTTCATCGCTACCGCGTCCCTTTTTGCAAAGACTTCGCAGGCAAGCAAAAACTTTTCCAATTCTCCTTTTTCAAAACCTTTTACGCCAACGTCGACAAAGCCACTCATATCCAGGTTTACGCGCTCTCCCGATGCAAACTCTAAAACGATATCGCCGTACAATTCATCAGACTTTTCATCGTACTTTTTCAATTCGATTCGCTCGACTTCAGACCACAGTCGACGTCGCCGAAAGCGCAGATAGGGACTCATGAAAAGTGGGAAGGTTATGCCGTCTTTCGAGATCCATATTTGATCGTCGGCCGCGACACCGGTAATCCACAAGAGAAATACCATGGCTGAAACAGCCATCGCCAGCGCAGCCGCAATGTACAAAACGCCGTCCAAAACCGGCGCTCCGATGGCTAGCTCGAAAAAAAGAAAAAGTGTATACACGCTCAATCCAAAAACGGTAAGCCCCAGAGGCACCGTCAGCAGTGGCACAACGCCGGACCACGCGGCAAAGCCGATCTTAAGTACCGGCGGCTTATATCGCACAATTCGGGCTAGTTCATCAGACATGGCGTTATCGCACCGCTAACTAGTCCTGCCAGAGCAAGTCGGTATCATCCTCATCGTCGCTGGACATCTTTTTCTGCAGCGACGCGTAGCGAGCCATAAGTGATGCCACTTCCGGATGTTCGGACCCAAGAGCCTTCTCACTCAAGCCCAAGCCCCAGCGGTATAAGCGATCGGCTTCCTCGAAGTTCTGCTGATCCTCGTACAGCTCAGCCAAACTTTGAAGCGACTTTGCCACACTCGGGTGCTCAGGTCCAAGATTCTCCTGCACTATAGATAGTGCGCGCCAGTAATGCTGCTCCGCTTCGTTGTACTTTTGTTGATCGCGGTAAACCTCGGCAAGTGAGTTGAGAACCTCAGCAACGTGCATGTGTTTCGGACCCCAATCTTTGGTTCGAATTTCAAGCAACGTTTTATACAACGGTTCAGCTTGATCGTATCGACACTGGATGTGGAACAACAAAGCCAAATTTCCCAGAGTTTGTGCGGTACTTGGATGCTCCAGCCCGAGAACTGTTTGACGAATTTTAAGAGCACGCCAGTGAATTTTTTCTGCTTTTGCAAAATCGCCCATCATGCGATAGAGCTCGGCTTGATAGTTCAAAAGTGTCGCAACACTCGGATGATCTGCGCCCCACTCCTCTTCACACAGCTTCAATGCTCGAATGTAAAGCGGCTCGGCCTTTGCATGATCGCCGTCGGCATGATGCAGCAAGGCGAGATTCTGCAATAAGGGACCGATGCTTGGATCGTCGGGACCGACCACCAACTCCCTGACCGAAATCGACTTTCGGAAAAGCGGCTCGGCTTGATCGAATTTGCCGTGCGCGCGATAGAAATCAGCCAGGTTTTCCAGAGTCATTCCGAGGGCAAGCTTGTCGCAGTCCTCATGCGCTTCGTAGATGGTCAACGCCCTTCTGAAATAAGGCTCAACCTCCGAAAATTTTCCTTGCGAGCGAAATACTTTGCCCAGCTTATCGAGAACAGGTGCCAGTTGCAGGTCGTTTACACCAAAACAGGTTTCCTTTACCGATAACGCCAGCTTATACGCCTCTTCAGCCTTGCGGTACGCGGCCTGCACCCAGTAAAGATCGCCAAGTTTCACATAAATCTCTCCGAAGCTTGGATGCTCGGACAAATCTACAATCGTTGAATCCGATAGCTTCTGGCTCGGATGTTCACCGCTTTCGCTGTCGTCGGCAATCAGCATTTGCGAGTCGGCAAGGTCATGCAAAGTTCCCTCTGCAAATTCTTTGCGAGCCTCTATCAAAGCCTTCTGGTAGAGCTTTTCGGCATCCTCGTAACGCCCGAGCTCGAAAGCTCGGTTGCCTGCCTCAAGATAATTTTTCCAAGTAACGCTGTCGGTGGCTTGTTCCATAGACATACGAGAATACACCCTTGACCTCTGTGCGGAGCGGACCTGGGACTCACACAATGGATAGTTATCTAATTCCCTTTATATGCGAACTTTCCACGGGGCGGCAAACAGTTACTTAACTGACCGTGACTGCCGCAGCTCGGCAAGGACGCAGGATAAGCTGTTTTCATGACTTGCTACCGCTTCAAAGCACTTGACGAGGGTTTCCGCATGTTGTTCAAGAGCAAAGTTAAACCGAGCGGCGAAAGAAAGCGCCCGACAGTCAGGTCGGTCGGAATTGAGCTTGTGAAACTCAGCCTTCTCGCCGCAATCATCAGCCCCGCCAATTTTTTCCTGACAAATCTGTTGCTGTTTCATCCCGAGAAGGATACCCAGGCGAATCCGCAAGAGTTAAGCGCCATTAAGAGCAGGTACAACACTAATTGGACGGACGAAACCTTCAAAGCCCAGGATGGAACCAAGCTTCATGGCTGGTACGTTCTAGTTCCCAACGCGAAGAAAACCTTTCTCGTCTCTCATGGCAATGCCGGGAATCTTGCGTACAGACTGAAAATCATCAACGCAATCGCCGCAAGCGGCAATTCAGTGTTTGCCTACGATTATCGTGGTTATGGCAAGAGCGAGGGAGAACCGACTTGCGAAGGCATTGCGGAGGACGGTCTCGGCGCTTACGATTTCCTGGTCAAAGACAAATCGGTCAAGCCGGAAGACATAGTTTTATACGGCGAATCACTCGGTTGCGCGGTATCCACAATAGTCAGTCAAAATCGCCCAGTTAGCGGTATTGTTTTGCAATCAGGCTTCAGCACAATTCTGGAAGCAGCCCGTGACCGCCTTCCCTGGTTCAAACTCTATCCGGACGAAACCTTTCCGCAGCGCTTTCTCGATAACGTCACCGCTTATAAACAGAAACACCCTCCACTGCTGATCGTTCACGGCATGAAAGATTGGATCCTGCCGTCCAGGTATTCGCAGGAAATCTTTGACGAAGCCATCGAACCCAAGAAGTTGGTTCTTCTTCCCAACGCATCGCACAATAATGTATTCGAAGCCGACGGCGAAATCGTTGATGGAGCGCTAAGGGACTTCGTCAATTCTTTGATATCGCAGACAGTGGCTCATAACAAAGCCCTGGAACAACAAATTCCCGCGGTTTGCGCGACCGGAATCGCCACTCCAGGCAAGTGATTAGCTTACCCGAGGCAATAATTAAGATTTGAACTCCTGGTAATGAGCCCCCGGAAGCCCGTGCTATGCTTGTCAAAAGGAGGCAGGGATGGGCGAACTGGAAAAGACAGCTACCGAAAAGCCACATGTGAAGCATGACTGGACTTTCTTCTTTTTCATTGCCATCACGTCGCTTCTGATCGCTGCCGCGATCGCATGGGTTTCAGTGAAATCCGGAATGGTCAGCGCTGAAAATGACATAGATACAACGGTCGTCAATTCACCGGTGCGTTAGTCATAAGACCAAAGAATTTTTGCCACCGTATTCGGTGCGATTAAACTTCGACGAATTCAGGATGAACGGGCTCATCATAAAGCCCTCGTTCATTAGCCATCTCGAAAAGCTTATTAATCGCGGCGCGACCATTAACACCGTGATCTACAGACAGTTTATTGACATACATGTGGACAAATTTGTCAGCGAGATCGGTCGGCAAATCGCGTGAGAAGGTCAAGGCATACTCGAGTGCCTGTTCTCGATTCTCCAACGCATACTCGATAGCGCGGCGAATCAATACAGTCACCTCTTCAATCATTTCCTTACCGAGATCCTTACGAATCACATTTCCGCCCAGCGGAAGCGGTAGTCCGGTTTGTTCGTGCCACCACTCACCAAGATTGACGATTTTTTTCAAACCTTCCGCCTGATACGTCAACTGTCCTTCGTGAATCAGAAGCCCAGCATCATAATTGCCTGCTTGCACTTCCTCGATGATCTGGTTGAACGGGACTTCGAATACATTCAAACCGGGCTGGTACAAACGCAACGTCAAATAGGCGGTCGTCATCTCTCCAGGAATTGCGATACGGGCTTTCAGAAGCTCTTCCCTGGTCAGTTCTTTCGGCGCGACCAGCACCGGTCCATAATTCTCGCCCATGCTCGCGCCGCACGGCATAAGCATGTATTTGTCTTTCACATGCGGGTACGCGGCAAACGAAATCGCGGTGACTTCGTAACGACCGGTCATTGCCTCTTTATTGAGTGATTGAATGTCGTTGAATGCCTGATTGACCTTCAGTCCATTGGTGTCCAACAGACCTTTTGCCAGCGCGTAGAACATGAACGCGTCGTCGGAATCAGGACTGTGAGCGACTGTAATCTCTCTAGCTTGGACAACCATTAGAAATTCCTCGGGTCGGGACCGCGATTGGTGATTTGTCGCATAAGTTTATTAGATCCAGGGTCAAAACTGCCTGTAAATCAATAAAGTGTGAATATTCGTTCTTATACTGCGAACCCGGACGCAGCGGTTTAAACCTTGTGCAACACTCAAGGAAACCGGCTTCGGAGCAATTTCCAGGCGTTTCGGAGCATCAGGAATTGGTTTCCCCACCCGAGTGAAAACTCCATTCTTCCGGAGCGGAGAGATTGAAGTCAGCCGGAAGCGGCTTTGCGTCATAGATTAGCTTGAGGGTGTTTATATCACGGGAAGAAACGGCGCCGAGTTTATCCTGGGTAAGTTTGCCGTTTCCGGCAGTCGAGACTTCGCACGTGTACATCGCATCAGACGGTTTATCGCTGTGCCCGAAAATTCCTATAGCGTGACCGAGTTCATGCAGGAAGGCGCCAGCAAGCGTTTTCTCCGGTAGTTGCGGATAGTAATTCGGTCTGAGCATGTAAATGAAAACCTTCATTTGACCGCCAGCGACAGTGAGACGCGTCACACCGAGCACGCGCGGGACCAGATGATTGACGAATGACACTTCGATATCCGCAGTTTCCTTACGGCTAGCGGTTTTTAACGGAACATAGCGGCTCCATTTTTCGACGCTCGGCTCCATAAGCTTTCGCCATTCCGGAGATGCGTCCTCGGGAAGCCTCACACGAACGGGGAAATGTGTCCAGTGGGCAGTCGTATCATTGACGAATGTGGTGATGCGATTCATGTAATCGCCAGCACCTTTTTCGAAGGGAATTTTCAAGGAAGGACTCTTCACAACACTTTTGCTGGGTCCATCTGAAGGCAGGCTAGCACCGTCAGTGGTATCAGAGGGAGCGGCGCCGTCGCTATCGCTGTCAGAGTCGCTCGTCGTGTTTGTGCCAGCCGCTGGAGCACCCGAATCGTCGTCCTCATCGGACGTCGCAGGAGATGCGTCGTCATCGGAAGCGGTTTCCGCAGGCTCCGATTCGGGCGGCGAACTCGGCTCAGATTCATCACCAGGTTGCTTCAATGCCAACTTCTTTCCGGATGAGGTTGAACCTGGAGCACTCAGACTTCCAGCATCCGCACTGAGACCGCCCGCGGTGGCACTCAAAGAAGCTGGCTGGGCGGTCAAACTCGCCGGAGCCGCGGATAAACTTCCAGCATCGGCGGTCAAACCGCGAGGCGCCGCCGACAAACTTGCCGGTGCTGCGGACAATCCGGCAGGAGCCGGTCGCATGCCGCCAGGTGCTGACGCCAAACTTGGTCGAAGTCCTCCCTGGGGCGAACCGACAGGAGATGAACCACCGTAACTTCGGGGGCTTCCGAAGGAACCGCTGGCGCCACCAAGTTTGACTTCGAGGCGCTGCAAGCGCGAGTTCATATCGCCGGAACTCTTCTCTCCGAAAATCTCTTTCTCCAGATGATCGACGCGATCTTCCACTTCGTGCTCAGGGTAGGTCGAACCGAAAGCGACCTTCTCCAGGCGAGCTACGCGCGCTTCTTCCGGGCTTCCGCCTCCGGACGAAGGGCTGCTGCCGACCGCGCCGGACGGTCCGTAATTTCCTCCGCCGCTGTCGCCGTAAGCCCCTGCATTAGCACCATAACCGCCAGCGCCGTTATAACCGCCGGCACCACCTGCGGTACCGGGGTACACCTGATTGGTTGCCCACATTCCTGCTGAGCCCTGATTGGTGGCGTTGGTAGGAAGCGGTTTTCCAAACTCGGGAATGAGGTTGGGATTCGGAAAGTTGGTCTGAGCGAATTGCTGAGCAGTCGCACCGCCGGCAGTATATCCAGCCGGTTGCGAATAGCCACCAGGTACCTGACCGTACCCTCCCGGAGCCGGCTGCTGATAGCTCCCCTGCTGGGGATATCCACCCTGGTAGCCGCCGTACGAGGGCTGAGCATTGTTCAGTTGAGGGTAGCTTCCCTGACCTGCATATCCGGCCGCGCCCGGACCGGCGGACGGAGGCGCACCTTGAGGAACTAGATTTGGATGACCTCCACCCAAACGAGCACGACCGGCAGGGAAATTATTTTGAGGTTGCTGTTGCTGTTGCTGTTGCTGTTGCTGTGTACCTGAAGGAACGAAGCCGGGCGGCAGCTGATTGGTGTTTCCATATTGGGGCTGTGCCGGCATCTGAGGATAGCCGGGCGGCGATTGTACCGGAGGCGCGCCACCATATCCGCCACCATACTGCGGAGTCTGTCCATACTGTTGCGGCACCTGGTATTGAGGAGCAGCTCCATATTGCGGGGCACCGCCATATTGATTCGGCGCTTGATACGCCGGGTATCCGGGCGTCTGGCTCGGGTAACTTTGACCGGCGTAACCCGGCGTGCCCTGATACTGATTGGGCTGCGGATAGCTGGGCTGATATCCCGGTTGCCCGTAACCCTGCGCCTGGTACTGATACTGCGGATTGCCGCCGACCGGAAGACCCGAAGACTGGGTTCCGGAAATCGGCATACCATTGATTGCGCCCGGCGGCAGACTTGAACTTCCGGGTTTGGGAACGGGGTCCATTTTGGCATAAGACGAGTCGATCGCTTTTAACGACGGTTTCGTCTGCGCCGTCGACGCTGCAAGCGCGACAGACAAGCTCGGATTAGCCGCCTGGCAGGCAAATAGCAATGATAAAAACCACGCTCTCGCGAATGTCCCGGGCTGAAAACTCGAACTATCGTTGTTCACTAACATTTAGTAAATTCACTCGTTCAAAAGATTATCGTGCAATTCGCCCCCGACACGGAGACTGGCTTGCAATGCCATTATAGGCTCGACGAGAACAGGACGCAAAACGGTTTCCGGCTCATAGACAATTTTGCAGAGAATATCGTATACCGCAGGATCCAGCTGCTTAAGATATTCACGACTGGGTTTGACGCTAAACGCTGCGACGCACTCAGCCCAGTACTCATGGTGCGTCGAGCGTGCATAACCGGAGATAAAAATCCGTTTGTCTATATGATGCTGAGGAACGAGCTCGGCAGCGCCAGGGTATTCTTCCGGCAGCGGATGCAACTTGTCGCAACGCTTCTTCTGCTCGCGATACAGGTCTTTAATGCGCTCCTGAGTAGCTTGAGACAGTACAAATTCGAGCTGATGCCCGAATTCATGTGCGACTACCAGATTTACACGAACTTCGAGCATTTCTTTGATGCGAGTGTAAACGGCGGCAAACACACCATGCTTGTAGTAGTAGTCAATGTCGCGGTCAAATTCTTCTTTGTCCAGAGTGACGTTGCCTGTGCGCACGCCTGTCTGTCCGGCGGCTCCGTGTTTCACATTGCCCAGCGCACAGTTGCCCTCGGTTGTGCGCACTACCTGAAGTAGACCACTGGAGGCCCATAGCTTTAAATTCTCGAACAGATACTTCTTTTGCGTCCCGTTCAATCCATCGAAATCCATGAAGTAGCGAATCATCTCCGCTTCTCCATAAGGTCTGTCCTTACGAAAGAGCGGTCGGTGCCACTCATGTTTCATCGAATCGCCGCTACTCTTTTTGCCTTCGATGATCGTGCCCAATTGATTGGACTCGTCCAGCTTGCGCTTCGGCACGCGATTGCGATGATCGCGCAGAAAGATAGTGCCATCATCGTCTATCTCGCCGACCAGTCCGTGATCCGGCGCCGCAATCCGGCCATTAACGACGTGATAAAGCACACCGTTGAATTTCATAGAACCTGACGGACCGCCTTCACCCGCCGGCAGTACCAATTCCAGCCCCTGCGAGTCTATTCCGCGAAACACGCATCCTGGAAGTGTTTCAATAGGACGAAGCTTTGAATGAGCGCCGAGGACGCCGCTGGTGTTTTGCAGGTAACCGTCGTCGTACAGCACTCCTACCGGATTGCCGTCATGGTATATGCGACCGAAGTCGACAACGAGCATCTGTCCGTCCATCTCCAGAAACCCGCTTGGACCCCGTATTGCGCTTTTCTCAGCGGAAGGTTTTGCCGACATTAGCTCTGACAGAGACCTTGAACCTCAAAATTACCTCTCTAATTGCATTCTAGAACGAAAGTGATACGGATATGTACCCTTTCTGCAATTATCATGCGCTTTTTGGGGATGAAACCGATTATCTGGGTTTCCCAACCGCGCCCATCAGTTTTTAGACTGTAAACGGTCTAAACAGCCGCTTTAGCAGACTTCCAGTCGGCGAGGAATTTCTCGAGCCCGGCATCCGTCAGCGGATGGGAGACAAGCTGTTTAAAGACTTTGAACGGCATCGTGCAAGCGTCGGCGCCGCCCAGAGCCGCTTGTTGAACGTGCATCGGCGTGCGGATGCTGGCTGCCAGAACCTGAGTGTCGAGAGCCTGGATGTGATACATCTCGGCGATTTGCGAGACCAGGTCGGAGCCATCCTGGTTGATGTCATCAAGTCGTCCGACGAACGGGCTGACGAAGTATGCACCCGCACGAGCGGCGAGAAGAGCCTGATTGACCGAGAAGCAAAGTGTGACGTTGACCTTGATTCCGTCCTTGCTCATTTGTTTGCAAGCGCCCAATCCAGCAGGCGTCAGCGGGACTTTGACGACGACATTTTCCGCCCAGGTTGCAATGTCGCGACCTTCCTTCAGCATGCCTTCGAGATCCTCGGAGACGCACTCCGCACTGACTGGACCGCTCACGATCTTGCAGATCTCCTGGACAAGTTTCTTAAAATCCCGTTTTTCCTTCACCACGAGCGATGGATTGGTGGTGATACCGTCAAGAACGCCCCAGGCTGCGATTTCCTGAATCTCATCCAGGTTGGCCGTATCCAAAAATAGCTGCACAATAAACCTTCCTTTTGCAAAGCGCGTGTTAAATGCAAATCAAAACTCTACGATTCAAAAGTATAGCGAAGTGCTATGGGTAAGATGAACATGCAAGGTTGTAATTAGAAGGTAGTCTTAGTGACGAGTGCCCGAAATAACAGCGTGAACTCTTTTCAAGTTCTCTGCGCCGCAGTGCTGGGCATCGGCATAGGTATCGGCGTCACATGGCATCTCGACCACCAGGGTATCCGAAGCAGAGTTGCGCCCGCAGTTAAGGCTCAGCTAAAGAAGCTTTCACCTCAAAATCTTTCCAGGGTTGCTCAGTCGGTCAGCCCATTTCCGCGAATGGAAGGACGCACCAATGTTTTGCTCATGGGCGTCGACTCCAATGGTCGAAAGGCCAAGCGCTTCCTTAATACGCGCTCCGACACCATGATTCTTGCGAGCCTCGACCCGGAAACTCACAAAGTAGGTCTGATCTCAATTCCGCGCGACAGTCGTGTTCGCATCGCCGATCACAAAGGTCTCGACAAAATCAACTCGGCGCATGCTCTGGGCGGGCCAGAACTGGCGAAGAAAACAGTTGAGCAGTTGCTCGGCATAACAGTAGACCACTATGTTGTCATTGACACCCAGGGTCTGAAGAGCGTTTGTGAAATCATCGGACCGATTGAAGTAAAAGTCGAGAAACGAATGCGATACCGCGATCGCGCATCGGGTCTCAACATTGATCTGGAACCAGGTCTGCAAAAGTTGTCAGCCGCACAAGTCGAAGAATACGTCCGCTTCCGCCACGATCAGAAAGGCGACCTCGGTCGGATCGATCGTCAGCAGTGGTTTTTGCGCCAGGCTTCGCATAAATTCAAAGAGCCGTCAGTGGTCTTGAAATTGCCTGACATCATTAAGTTCGCGAACGAATACATCGTGACAGATTTGAGCATCAACGACATGGCTACTTTGTTCGGTTTCGCGAAAGATTTGAAAGAGAGCCAGATCGAAACGGCGATGCTTCCCGGAGAAGCTCGCATGATCAAGGGCGGCAGCTACTATGTGCCTGATCCCGAAGGTGTGGCAATGGTACTGCAAAGACTGGCCGGCGCATCTCCGTCGGTTTCCGCCATTGCATCGGCAATGTCGTCTGAAAAAGATGTACTCGAGGCAAGCGAAGCAGAAGAGTACGAAAATTATGACCTCGCATCCGATGATGCTCAAGCCGGTCCAAGCAACGACACATTGCAAGCGGCCTGGGCAAATTCCTGCGCCGATGAGCGTCCTATGCGTTTTGTAATCCGCTATCCGATGGGTGCGGAGCAGGCCGCGAAAGACTTTGCCGAATCGCTCACAGAGGCAGGCTACACTGTTATCTCGAGAGTGCGCTGCAAGGCTGCCGATTGCGCACACGAACAAATTGTTTTGAACAGCTTGCGAGCTGATGCGAAGCTCACCGCGGCGCTGAAGTCAAGATTCCCTGAACTCGCAGAGTTTGCAGTGGTAGTCAATCCGTTGACAAAAACACGCATTGATGCGACCATTCAAATCTCACCAGATACGATACCATTGATGCCGCATGAAACGGCTGGTCAGTTTGACTACGACGGTTCAGACATTAACGGTGAAGTGAAAGCGAGCAGAGTTTCGCGCTCGAAAGACATCAGCGGTTAATCTGGGTGTTTGAGAAGTGCAAATTGCCGGACGATCCTTATCTCGGCAGGCGCACAAGGTATCCCGTTGCAACTTTGCCGCTCAGACTGTGAATAGTCCGGCGCGACGAACGGTTTTGCAAGCCGCAGCAACACAGCGTTTCACACGTCCATCGGGAGCGCGTATAAGTGACTGTAGAAGAAATTATCAAAATGTTCGATCTGAAGCCGCATCCGGAAGGTGGCTTTTATCGAGAGACGTACAAGTGCGAGGACTTCGTTCCGACCGAGCAACTGCCGAGTCGATACACTCTCGTCACCGGTCCGCCCACCGACAAAAATTTCACACGTGAAACTCTAGAGTGGCAGGTGCCGCCGGAGATGGACAAGCGCGCGCAAGAACAGGCTGGAGCATCGGCAAGGCAAAGCGCAGCAGCAGTAGAAGAAGCGCCGGTGAAACCAGAAATTGGTCGCATCTGGAGCACTTGCATCTATTACCTTTTGACGCCGGATACATTTTCCGCGATGCACAAATTGAAAGGCGATGAGATCTACCACTTCTATCTTGGTGATGCAGTGGAGATGTTGAACCTCCACCCGAATGGACGTTCAAAAATAATCAAGCTCGGACATGATATCGCCAATGGTGCCACCGTTCAGCACCTGGTTCCACATGGCATCTGGCAAGGCTCACGCCTTGTAGATGGCGGCAAGTTCGCACTAATGGGAACCACAATGGCGCCTGGTTTCATAGCCAAGGATTGTGAATTCGGATCGCGCAAAAAGCTTTCTCAAGAATGGACGGAGTGCGCAGACTTGATCGCAAAACTCACACGCGAATGATGACGCGTAACCTGTACGTGACATGACTACAGAAGCCCAAGCGAGCAATTACAGAGCCGAAGAGTATCTTCGAGATGGGCGTCCCGTAACTATTCGCGCCATCCACGGTGAAGATAAACCGTTGTGGAAAGACATCTGGGAGCACATGAGCCCAACGTCTGTTTACTATCGATTCTTCACGCCGAAAAAAGCAATCTCAGAACAAGAAGTCGCATATTTCACAGAACTCGACTTTATAACACACGTCGGTCTGATTGCTCTGGTGCATAACCCATACATGCCAAACGAGGATCCCGCTGCCGCAGCGCGGTATCACGTATCAGACAAACAACAGGAAAGCGCCGAAATCGCATTCGGAGTAGAGGACATTTATCACGGTCTCGGTTTAGGAACGCTTCTTCTCAAGCATCTTGCCATAATCGCGAGACAGTCAGGCATCAAAGAATTCAAAGCTTATGTTCTCGCTGAAAATTCAAAGATGTTGGAGGTATTCGAGAATTGCGGTTTGCCAATGTCTAAATCTCTGGCGGATTTCACAATGTGGGAAGTCACTCTTGATCTGAGTCAACCGAGCGAATCCAAAAGCTCAACCTAGGCAGAGTGCCTACTTGCAAACGGGTCGCGCCGCGCACGGAGCTTCGCTGCCAGCGCGTCTTCACGCGCCTGTAATTCTTTTTGCCGTATCGTGAAATCATCTGCCGATTCACCGCTTCTTCCATTGTTTTTGTCTCCACTACCTGAGGAGTCCCGGCCACCACAGCCGCCAGGTCCTCAACCACCACCGGCGCTTCGCGCCATCGACATCTCGGGTCTGTCATGCACCACGTCCGAACGATGCTCCGCGCGTCGCTGCATTTCGCTTCGCAAATCACCAGCCTCAGGCTTCGGAGCCTCAGACGTTTCGGATTTGTCACCATCGGCGGTGCCTGCCCCAGCATCACCGCGATTCATATCAACAGCATCTGCCTTACAAGCTTTTGAATCGGATCTCGGAACACCGGCATCGGTATCACCGGCGTTGGTACCAGCCGCACTGGTCTCAGCAGCATTGGTCTCAGCAGTACTGGTATCACCGAAACTGTTAACACCTCTGAGCGTGTCACCGGGCTTGGTATCACTGGAGCTGGTGTCAACGAGACTGGTATCACCAGTCCCATGAGCTCCAAGACCACTGGTGGGCGAGCTACCATACAATTGATCGGTGCTCTGCAAACCTGCATTCAGGGACTCTTGCAGGTCATTCGAACTCTTCGAGGAATTGTCAGAGCTCGATGAAGAACCAGAGAGCGACGCAGCTTCGCGCATGTAACTCGAACCCAAGTCGCTGTATACACTCTGCATCGAGTTAACATCGCTTGTATTTGAAGGCGCGGCAACATTGTCCGACGCCTGTTCTGGCTGGAAGTTCGTCATACTCTTCGGTTCAAATACTAAAGGGGCGTTTGGATATTATGATTTTGAACTGTGACCTTTTGGTACCTAAAATTAGGAAATTAAGTGTCACCTACGAGGAGCAGTCTTTGTTGATGTAGCCACTTTCTTCCAATACTTGCGCCAGCTGCCGCAGAACACCATCCACTGCGCGATCAGCCTAAGCGGTCCGCAATTAAGAAGAGATTGGGATACCGGGCGTGATTGAGCTTGGTGAAAGGAGCGAAGTTCTTGCGGCCGGCATACCAGGCCACGAATTCGCGAATTCCATCAGCGAAGTCAGTTGACGGTGCATAGCCGAGAAGGTCTCTTGCTTTGTCAGTGGCGGCGAATGTGTTTGAAACATCGCCGGTTTGCATGGGCTTATAAACCAAACGCGCTTTCTTTTTCAGATTCAACTCGATCTCAGCAATCATGTCGAGGAGTCGAACAGGTTCGCTTCGCCCGAGGTTTATAACTTCGAAACCTGGCTTGTGGAGGGACATTGCGCGCTCGATTCCATCAACGATATCGAGAACGTAAGTGTAATCGCGGAGTGTGTTTCCGTCGCCGTAAACTTCAATAGGTCTTCCATCATCAATCAGTTTGCAGAACTTATGTATTGCAAGGTCCGGTCTTTGACGAGGTCCGTACACTGTGAAGAAGCGCAGGGCGACTACGTTTAAACCTGTTCCATTTCTAAAAGCATGGCAAACCATTTCGCCTGCAATTTTAGATGCAGCGTAAGGTGACAAGGGACGATCGGTCGGGTCTGTTTCCGAAAAGCGCTCAGCGACCCGCTCTCCATAGACCGAGCTGGAAGAGCCAAAGATCATCAAGGTGTGATCGGCGGTAGGAATGAGTTTGTCTAACAGTCGCTGCGTGCCGAGGATGTTCACATCCATATATGTAGCCGGCTCAGCAATCGAAGGACGAACACCTGCCATGGCTGCAAGATGAACGACTACGTCAAAAGGCGGTCCATCAAAGGTTTCTTGCAAATCGACGGGGCTGCGAATATCGCCTTCGATCAAACGGAAGTTCGGATACACGACAAACGGCGCGACGTTTTCGCGTTTGATGCCGACATCGTAGAAATCATTGAAGTTATCGAGAACGGTTACATCATTGCCGTTTTTTAGCAGTCTTTCGACCAGGTGGCTGCCGATGAAACCGGCTCCTCCCGTAACTAAAACTCGTTTTCCAGTGACTCGCATTTAGAATCCTTACTGACTCCGGTTCCCCTTCACCACTCGCGCCCTTACGTCGGCGAGTTTTATCCTCGATTCACCTCGCCGACCCAGGCGCGACATTTAGTTTCTTATCGACAACGTAAATGCGCTTGTCCTGGGACTCGTGGTAAGTTCGCATCAAAATTTCAGCCAGCAAGCCCATCAATATAAATTGAATTCCGACGATGAGGAACATCGCCGTCAGCACCGGCAGTGGTGTCTCGATGAAAGTATGTGTGTGGAAAACAAATTTTAGTGCCAGCATCCAGACGAATGCCGCTGTCGACATGCCGAGCATCAAGAATCCGGCCGTGCCGAAAACATAAATTGGTTTAGTGAAGTAAGTCGACATAAACTTCACGGTGATCAAATCGAGGACGACTTTAAAAGTTCTCGACAAACCATATTTCGATTGACCAAATTGACGGGCGTGGTGCGTCACCGGAATTTCGGCAACTTTCGCGCCGAGCCATGTGGCGTAAATTGGCACGAAGCGATGCATTTCGCCATACAGTCGAACGTCTTTGATCACTTCACGGCGGTACGCTTTTAGCGAACAACCATAATCATGCAGCGGAACTTGACTGATCACAGAAATAATTTTGTTGGCCGTCCACGATGGAATGAGTCGTGTCCAGAGCTCATCCTGACGGTCTTTACGCCAGCCGCTCACCACGTCGAAACCTTCATCCATTTTCTCGAGAAGGCGAGTAATGTCGACAGGATCATTTTGCAAATCTGCATCCATAGGAATGATGATTTTGCCGGTCGAGTGATCGATACCTGCCGACAGCGCGGCTGTTTGACCAAAATTGCGGACGAATTTAACCACTTTGACGCGCGGGTCGCGAGCGGCCAATCCTGTGAGGTGAGTAAAGGAGGCATCACGCGATCCATCATCTATAAAGATGAGCTCGAAGCTCCTGCCGACCTTGTCCATCGCCATTAGCAATTTGTCATATAGCGGATGGATATTGTCCTCTTCGTTAAGAACCGGTATCACAACTGACAGCTCTGGTTGTTCGGCTTCGTTCGTCATAGGCTCAAAACTGATTGTCGCGTCGGTTCCGGCGCGAACCGTCGGGTTCGCGTCAGCGACGTTGTTTGCGGAAGTGGTTTCGACCTGAAAGGCATTATTCGACATGCGCCCATTATTGCCTCCCGGGAGCTCAAAATCTTACACCTTGGGATCTTTTCATCCTGCTCTTGAGATTTGTTCATCCAGCTCAGAAGGCGATGCCGGATAATACATCGAGCGGCTGTCATGTCCGGGCTTTTCTAAACCGAGACTAATGTTAAGCAAACCTCAGACAGTCGTCGAATGGTCGCCGGAGATCCCGGCAAAAAAGAGGTCACCTCATTGACGGTAGCTTTAAAGTCGGAAGGCGTGAAAACGCAATTGGAAAAACCGAACTCGAATAACAATCAAAACGCCCGCCAAGATTTGCTCGCTTGCGGTGCCCTGACTACGGTTTGCATCTTTCTATATTTCGTAGGCTTGGGCGATTTCCCATTCATCGACCCATCTGAAGCCTATTATGTTGAAGCTTGCCGCGAAATGCTTCAGCTCGGCGATTACATCACGCCTCACCTCAACTATCAAATCTATTTTTCAAAACCGATTCTAAACTTTTGGCTGATCGCGGCATCATATAAGATGTTCGGACTGTCGGAATTCTCTGCGCGCCTGCCGTTCGCGATTCTCTCGACGGCGCTTGTGCTCGCCACTTATTGGTTCGGAAAACGGTTATTATCCCAACGCGCAGGCTTCATAGCCGGTATCATTTGTGCAACCTCGCCTCTGCTCTTACTGGTTTCACGCAAGTCGTCGATCGACATCGTCTTTACGTTTTTCTTGAACGTGGCCGTTTTCGCAACAGCGCTCACAATTGCAAAACGGTCAAAATGGGCGTGGTTAGCTATTTACGGCGCTATAGGTTTAGGAGTACTAGCAAAAGGACCAGCGACTCTAATTCTTTTTGGTGCAGGAATGTTTGCGTTCCTCGTGGTGTCACGACCATCATTTGCGAATCTTAAAAACTGGATTTTGGCATTGAAACCGCTTGCAGGCATCGCGATCTTTCTAGCTGTGGTGCTTCCCTGGCATATAGCTGTTTCAATGGCGACTGATGGTTTATTCCTGAAAGTGTTCTTCTGGTATGAAAACCTTGCTCGCTTTCAGGGACGCACAAATTTTGGAACGGTGCGCTACTGGTTCTACCTCAGTGTGCTTGGTTATGGCTTCTTCCCCTGGATCACGCTTCTCATTCCAGCGATGTGGAACGCGATTGTCGGCGATAAATCGCCGGTTTCAGACGCAACGAGTTCAGCATCAACAAACACTCAGGGAAGTAATGTTCTCACATCATTGCTGCAACTAGCGTCGAGCGTCAGAAGACGTGCTGCAGACGATGGTCAAGCCCGCGCATTGATATTGATAGCATCATGGAGTTTGACGACCTTCGCCTTCTTCAGTATCTCGAAGACACAGCTTGCGACGTACATACTCCCGTTCATTGCTCCGGCATCATTGCTGGTGGCAGCACTCGTCGATGATTGGATGGTAAAAGGCTATGACAATCTCAACAAGCCGGCGAAATTCTGGCTGGGCCTTACTGCCTGGGTTTTCGCAATTGCCGGCTTTGCAGCTCTGCCTGGATCGATATTCTTCGCCGTAAAATATACAGAAGCATCACCCGTGGTGCGGGCTCTGGTGGTCGCCATAGGAATCGTCTTTGCAATCGGCGGAGTAAAACAGTTGATGGTCCTTCGCCAGGGTCAGATGGAAAGGTCAGCTAAATGGCTTGCAGCCACAACCGCAGTGGCGCTAGCGATTGGCACGCCAATCACTTTTGACTTAGCAGTGAACAAAACTCAAGGCAACCTCAAAGCCATTTCGCTTGAAGCAGGAAAAAGCCCTGACAAAATTGCGATGTACGGAAACTTCATGCCGTCATCAATGTATTACGCTCAGAAACCGGTCGATACATTCTTCCATGGTCACCAGCTTCTTCCGGTCAAGCCCGCTCCAGCAGGCAAAGAGAACGTGTATCCATACGTTCAACAAGCGATACTGGTCCGTGACTCGGAATTGGAAGCGCTCAAAGCGACGGCGCCATGCCCTCTGGTCAGCGTAAAGAAAATCGGAAACTGGGGCTGGTACAGAACGCCAGGATATGAACTGGAATCCGTAAAAACTCTGGAAGACACTTTCAAGGATCCAGTTGCGTTCAAAATCATCATCAATGGCGAATCCCAGACTGGACCGCTCACGGTGCCCTACGCAGCCGGAAAGCTATACGAGAACGTCAACAAATAGCATACGATGGAAACAAGCTCCGCAAACGCGACACAGGTCAACAGACCGGATTCGAAGAAGAAAGCATTCGACGGCATCACAGCTGTGATTGTAGTCTTCATAATCGCAATCGGACTCCGATTCAATGGAATCACATTCGACAGCATGTGGCTCGACGAAGCCTATCAAACCATGGTTGACGCCATCGGCGTCGCGCCTAATGAACTCGAGATTCTCCGACCCGAGCCGTTTATCTATTCCCTAGGAGCGCCGGGAAGTCCTCAGCAATTGCTGGCGAATTTCCGAAACGTCGACCCCCTGTGCCCACCGCTATATTTTTTGCTGCTAAACAGGTGGATGACCGTATTCGGCACAGATGATTTCGCGGTCAGAAGTCTATCCGCGTTCATTTCCATAGCATCACTGGCGGTGCTTTATTTTGGAACGAGAAAACTGCTCGGTCCGAAGGTGGCGTTCTTCACGCTGCTCATACACGCGTTTTCGCCCTTTGACATAACGTACGCGCAGGAAGCGCGCATGTACGGTTTGGTAACACTTACATCTGCGGCATCCGGTTTAAGTCTCTTCTTTCTGATCGACGCCCTGGGCAATAACGCGACAATTGCGCGCCGCATAGGTCTAACCCTGCTCTACAGCATATCGACGGCAGCGTTGATAAACACACACTATACCGGCTTGTATGTGGTTCTTTTCCAGGGACTGTTCGGCACCGCCTACAGTATCAGCAAACGAAACTTCGGCATGTTGTTCCAACTTGGCATTGCCTGGGCATTGGTCTGTCTTTTCTGGCTGCCCTGGTTTGATCTCTTCCGGCAGTCCGCAGGAAAACGAGGCAATTTCTATGTTACGCGCGACTCCGGGATTTTCTGGTCACTAAAGGGCGCGTTCAAAATCGTGTTGAACTGGATCAACTTTATGAGCGGCGGGCGAATTGTCGCTTACGCAGCGCCGTTGTATGGAACGAGTGCCGTGCTCTTAGCCACGGCCGCATTTATCAGTTTCCCAAGCAAAGTTAGAAACGCAATCGTCGCCAAACTGCCATTACGCAGAGGTTCAAACACCGATCAGTTGGAAACGGAAACAGTCTCAACCACAGAGGTTGAAACCGATGGCATACAAACGAAAGACCGCTCAAGCGCCATGATCTTTGTCTGGTGCTGGGCTCTGGTTCCCGCGCTCATCGCGTTAGCAAGTGACATCGCTGAATCGAGAAAAACCATCGAAGTGACGCGTTACCTTATGGGAACGGCACCTGCAGTTTTCATTCTGGCGGGCTGTGGGGCGCGCTATCTTGTCGAGAATGGTGGCAAACTCAAATGGTTTGTCGCTGCGCATATTCTCTTCACGCTCGTCAATTACACTTACGCGCATGCTGTTCCACAACGCGAGCCTTGGAAGCAGATGGCAGTCAAAATTGAAGAAAAGGTGCCGCCGACAGAGGTTCTATTCGTTAGTCCGCATTACAATCTGATTTGCATCGACCGGTATCTGAAGACGCCTAGAATGCAAGTCGGTACCGGGCCGCTACTCGGCAACCAGCAAGTCTACGCGATACTAAAAGGTCGCTACAGTTTCTGGTTGCTTACAGCTCAGCAAGGCTCGACCGTCACAGCGTTCATACCACCGGAATTCCAACTGGTCGAGAGTCTGAAAATGAGTCACGGACTGGAACTCACTCACTACCAGGCACCCAAACCTGCCGCCGATCAAAAATAAAACGATCCTTTCAAAACGACAAAACCGTTCCCCTTTCGTCTATTTATAGAGTACGGGTAGTCAGAAAGCGGTTGAAACGGTCGTGAAAAATTATCCTCAACTGTGGCCGACGCCCCAGGACTACAACGAGACAATTCAAAATCCACATATTTGCTTTGAAGACAGCGATCTGCGAACCGGCAAAGTCGAGACCACGCCGATAGGTCTACCGCGTTCAGCAAGTGGAACGTTTGCCAGTGTCTACAAAATCAAATCACCAGGCGGAGTCTGGGCCGTGCGATGCTTTCTTTCTAATAGGACAGACCAGGAGGAACGCTACAAGCACATCAGTGAATTCGTCCTGTTCGACAAACTCGACTGCACTGTTGCATTCCACTATCTGCCGAAGGGAATCAAGATCGGAACAACCTGGTATCCAATCGTGAAGATGCCGTGGATTGAGGGACCCACTCTCGAAAATTACCTCTTCAGCATTTACAGGGACAAGGAAAAACTGAGTGCGCTTGCCAGGGATTTCTACAACCTGACTGTTCAACTGGAAAACGCTGGTATTGCCCACGGTGACCTCCAGCATGGCAATATCATTGTCAGTCCTGACGGTTTGCGTCTGGTCGACTACGACGCCTTTTTCGTTCCAAAGCTCTTAGGCAAGCGCAATCTCGAATACGGACATCCAAACTATCAACATCCGCTTCGCGATGACTTTCACTTTGATGTCAGCGTTGATAACTTTTCCTCGTGGCTAATTCACCTTTCATTGACTGCCCTTATGCACGATCAGGCGCTGTTCACCGAATTTGGTGGCGGCGATGATTGCATTCTGTTTAAACGCGCAGATTTGATTGAACCGGAAAGTTCGGAACTGTTTATAAAACTCGATTCGCATCGTTCGTCCGAAATCCGAAATTTGTCACAACGGCTAAAGGGCATGTTATGGGTGCTACCACATCTGGTGCCGCCTCTCGATGCTTCGGAGGAAGAGCTAGCGCATTTGCCTATGGAGAAACCGGCATCCTGGGCATTGTCGATGCCGACCCAAGACTTCACCCTGGAGGACAACTCAGCCGCAATTTCAAGCGCAAGCACCGTGAGCAAGCAGAGAAGGGCAAGCTTGAAACCTAAATTCAGGGGACTAAAGCAGCTTGCCGAAAGTGCTTTCCACAATGTAACTAAACAAGCATCGCCGCGCTACTTCATTACACTGCGCACGCTGGACGGACGAGACCATCTGAACAAAGGACGGTACAACGAAGCGCTCAAGTGTTTTTCACAGGCGCGAGATCTGCACGCAACCGTCTTTCCAGCGGAGCAAGAGCAAAGCATGGCTCTCCTTTTAAGATTAGCGTTATGTTCAAATTATCTCGACACACGCTCTAATAACTATTGCTTACTGGCCGCGCAAACAGCAAAAGAGTATGCCCGCGAGCAAGAAGAAAATCTCGAAATTCACACCAAAGGCTCGAAATTGAAATTGCGATTACAAGCCAACGCAGACTTAGACCACGAAGCGTACACCATGCGGTTGTTGGCGAAATTTTACAAGTCTCTATCCGACTTTCTGTATTACACGAGTCGTAGAAATTCGAATCAAGAGTTCACGATGTCGAAGATGTTTATTGCACTGATGGAAAATTGCGTCGATACGATTAATAAACCTGAGATAAACATCGTCATGCTTCCCTTGATGCAATTTGTCTTGTCTCTGATCGAAACAGAAAGATTTATCGACTCACAATCCTCGTTAGCTGACGCATCCCGAAAGATGCTCTGGTACAGTGGATTATGGCACGTATCGAATTCCTGGAGTAAAAAACAGGTCGATTACGAGGCGTACTGGTCAATCCAGTGTCACCTGATGCGGGCGCTCGCAACAAGATCGGGAGAAACGTCCTTAATTCTCAGAGCAGAAATCCTATCGCGCGTCGACGGCTGCATCCACAAGGCGGACTTGGCTTTCATAGAATTATGCAATTCAAACAGGGAAGCCTTCAAAACCGCCTTGCTCCAATGCTGCAAACAGATGAAACCCGATGATGCGCTCGGCGGGTTGACGTTTTCACTAAGCGTTTTGAAAAAGAAAGATCCAGTCAAATACGATGAAATTGTTCTCTGGTTGTGGGACGAGGTGGTATCGACTAAGCCGGTGACACCTGTCGTGCAGATTCATTGGCTAAATCAATTCGACAAGAAAATAATTGAGAAGTGTCTTAACGATGAGGCAAAAGAAGCGATTATCGACACCTTAAAGTCGAACGTCAGAGCTTTCAACTATAATTACTTCAATGAGTTAGTGAACCTGGTCAGAAAGATCGATCGCGACCATCACTCTTTCACTCATAGACTCGTTAGCACTCTGGCGCAGCAAACGAGAATCGACGCGCTGGAACTAACAGAGGAGCAAATCGAATCAATCAAGATTTTCGTCAGACGATACGCCAGTGATGACAGCGACTTGCAGTTCTTCGCGGCGACCTTCAAGAAATCGCATCCAAACGTCCGACGAATTCGCGGAGAGAAACCCTGAAATGTGGCCGACACCGCAAGACTATAACGAAGCCATTCAAAGTCCGAAGCTCTGTTTCGCCGACGAAGACTTGAAGAACGGAAGAGTCGAGACAAACGCGATTGGTCTGCCTAAAGCAGCGAGTGGGACTTTTGCAAGCGTTTATAAGCTCGTCACGCCTGGTCGAGCGTGGGCTGTGCGATGCTTTCTGACTTTCCGAACGGAGCAGAAAGAACGCTATCTGAGTATCAGTAAATTCGTGCAGTTCGACAACCTGGATTGCACGGTCGCTTTCGATTTCATAGAGCAAGGAATCAAAGTTTCCGGTCAATGGTATCCGATAGTGAAGATGCCATGGATTGACGGGCCCACGATGGACACATATGTGGCAAAAAATTATCGAGACGGCGCAAAAATGCTGGCTCTTCGAAATGCCTTTTACGAGCTCAGTATGTCTCTTGAAACAGCTGGTATCGCACATGGTGACTTACAACACGGCAATGTAATTGTAAATGCCGAAGGTCTGCGGCTTGTAGACTATGATGCATTCTACGTCCCGGAGCTTAATGGTCAGCTGAGTTTAGAGTTTGGGCATCCCAACTATCAGCATCCAATGCGAGACGATTACTACTTTGACGTTAGCGTGGACAATTTCTCGTCGTGGCTGATTTACGCTTCATTGACAGCTCTTTGTTATGACCCTGGTTTATTCGAACAGTTTGACGGGGCGGATGATTGCATACTCTTCAAAAGAGCTGATTTACTTCGCCCGGAATGCTCCAACCTTTTCGCGACATTGCTTTCGCACGAATCGCAGCACGTAAGAGAATCCGCGACAGTTCTTCAGCGGATGCTATGGCTACCACCACATCTGGTTCCCGCTTTGAATGCGACGAAAGAGGAACTTGCCAATCTGCCTACTGAAAAGCCTGATTCCTGGGACCTATACAGGGATCTACAAAATGACAATCGCCAACTGCAAGAGGAGATTCGCCAAGATTCTTCTCAGACAGAAGATCTCAGTTACGTTCAACAGCGCAAGGGCGCAAAGAAGCCGCAAAAACAGACAGCAAAGGAAAAAGCGAAGTCGGTTTTTCACAAGGTTATTCGTTCTGCAACGCCTTCGATTTGGGCGTCAATGCAAACGAACCTTGGTGAGAAGCACTTCCAAAACTGCGAGTATGAAGAATCCTTGGCCTGCTTCCTTTCCGTCCGCGAGGCCCAGACGACAAAGTATAAACGCGAGCGAGTTCTGGAGCTTCTTAATTTGTTGAAGTTAGCAGCCTGTTCGGTTTACGTCCATCCTAAAAATCAGACAGATAACTACTGCCTGCTGGCAGCTCAAGTTGCCGGCGCCCAAGCAAAACGATTCGAGGCGGTGGAAGTGTACGGAGGCGTAACCGGTCTTCAGGAGATGTACAGACTACTATGCGAGCTTCTCACTGCCATATCTCGCAGAGGCAGTGAAAAGGATCCAGAGGTTCTGCGTGCGCTCTTAAAACTAATCGAGTTCAGCAACATGATCTTAAGCGCCAATGATTCGCAGAAGGTCATGGTCTCGCTGTCAGAGCTTATTGTAGCGCTATTCAACAATTCTCGAATTCAAACTACCCCGGACGATATGAGAAATTGCGCCGCTCAGTCTTTGCGGTATGCGGGCAGTTGGGCGAAAATCTATGGTGCCTTCGAATTGGAAGGAAATTACAGCAAGCCGTGGAAAAATTTATGCAAACTCACAGAGACCCTCACAGAGCACGCGGCTGACCCGGTTTTAGCAATCGAACAGATTCTGGTGGCACGCGCCTGCCAGAACATCGAGAGCGTGAATACCGACCTTCTCTACAAGGGATTGAGCGACGAAGACTCTTTCCAGCAGGCACTGTTGAACGCAATCGATATTCTCGGAGTTGAACTTGCGATGCAGTGTTTCAATGCTCCAATTCAAAAGATATCTGACGATGACCTAGCGCATGCTTCTGACATCGTTTTCTGGCTCTGGACAAAGGCGGTGCTTGACGAGCAAGCTTTCGAGATCGCACCAAGAATCGCCTGGCTGAAAAACTTCAAGGATGATATTCGCGCTCGCTGCCTGGATCCTGAATCTATCGAACTAATCTGTCGCAGAATAGAAACCGACTTTGCTAGCGTTCGATTCGTAGCCCTGACCTCGGCAACTCTGCGCGCCCTCAGCGAGCTCGGGGTCGCCGCAACCGACTGCCGAGAAGCAGCTCTAGCAAAAATGATCGAACTGGCAAAAGCGAACGCACCGCGGCTAAATGTTCTCGAAATGTTTAGCGTCAAACGCATAATTAGAGACAATGCTGTCTTCGAGTCTCCGGCGTGGCACTTCGGCGACACATTTCACAACCAGGTCAACCTGGAAGAAAATACGCTTTCGTCCCTGCACAGCGGGTTGCTTCCAAACGGCGACTAAAACGCCTCATCGCGAACAATTCTACCTAAAATTACTTCTTTCAGTTTCGGCATGTTTTCTTTCATGCGCGCCACTGCATCCGGTGACACATTGTTTTTCGTCAAATTGATGTTATTCAACTCACGCGAGCCATATAGACCGGGTAAGCCATCATCAGTGGTGCCGGTGCGATGCAGGTTCAACGAGTATAGATGTGGCACCTGTCCAATCTGAGCCAATTGCTCGACAGTCAGCCCGGTGTCAGGAAATTCTAGAAGCCTGCAAATTTTCGCATCTTTGATATTGGTCAACGCATCCGGTTCCAGCTTGCAATGCTTGAGTGACAGCCAACCCAGATTTACTCCGCGAACGATATCAGTTACATCGGCTTCCGAAAGCGAAGTATTCAAAAGGACAATGGCAAGCAGTTGCTTCATGCGTCCCAGGACGTTGCCGACATTTTTATATTCGTAGCCACACTCAAGTTCTATGTTGCGGATCGAAGTAGATTTCGCCAGTCCATCCAAAACTCCTTGAGGGATATTGTCGCATTTGAGAATCTGTAGATGATTGATGCTTTTGGTTTTACCAATTTGCTCCAACAAACTTGGTGTCAGTTTAGTGTTATACAGAACAATCTTTTCCATACCCAAACCAAGAATGTATTTGTAGCACTCATCGTCGACTTCCAACTGTTCAAACTGGAAGACCTTCATTTTCTTGTACGGCTCGACTGCTTGTTTAACCTGCTCCAAGTTCATTTCTCCGGATAGCAGGCAAGAATCAAAACGAGAGCTCTTATCTTTTATAAGGTGCGCACCAGCGTCATAAGTTGATTTTCCTTCGGTCATATCCAAAATCAGTTCTTCGTTTTCCGGCTTAGCTATTGCGTCTGAGACCGCGGAAAAGCCCTCCTGAACGTCATTTTTCGCCTGACTGTCCAGCCAGTTTTGATAAACGATCCAACCGCCAGTTCCCAGTATAAGCACAGTCCCAATGATAGACGCGAGCTTAGTATTTCTCTTCAGCCATTCATCAGCCAGACGTTTGCGCTCAGCAATGAACGCTCCTGAAGCATAGATTCCAGAAGCGAAAATTCCCTCGGATGCACGCTTTCTCTCGGTCAGAGTCGTTTTCACTTTCTCTAGCGCTTTGATCAGCTCGTCCATATTTTGAAAACGATCGCTGGGATCTTTCTTGATGCACTTCGCGACAAAGGCTTCGACTTCTTCCTCGCACTCTTTGCCGGAAACCTCCGAGATCGTCGGAGCAAGCTTGTTTACATGCGCCATCATGACGTGAAATGGCATCTCACCGGTAAATGGAGGGCGTCCGGCGATCATCTCAAACAGCGTACATCCTAAGCTGTAGATATCAGAGCGCTCGTCCGTATGTTTACCGTAAACGGCTTCCGGACTCATGTACGGGGGAGAACCCATTGCAGCACCGGTTTTTGTTAACTCTTGCTCTTTGTCCGCATATTTAGCCAGACCGAAATCGACGAGTTTTACAGAATCATCTTTGCTCCGATCGCTAGACATCATAACGTTGCTCGGTTTGATATCACGGTGCAAAACGCCCTTCATATGCGCATATCGAAGCCCTCGACAAATTCGCTCAAAAATCGGAAGAACGTCAAAGAAGGTTTGCGGTCCGCGCTTTTCAATCATGGTGTTCAAACTGTCGCCTTTGATCAAATCCATGACGAGGTAGAGCTGACCGTCATCCTTTCCCTGTCCAAAATGTTGGACGGTCATGATGTTGGGATGATTCAGCGCTCCCAGCGCAATTGCTTCAGCGTGAAAACGCTTGATCACGATGTCCGGTGTATTTGGGAAAAGCGATTTTATCGCAACGGCCTTGTTGTTGCGAAGATCATGACCGCGGAAGACCATGCCCATTCCGCCCTGTCCAAGTTTTTTCTCTACTCGATATCGTCCTTCAATTACATCGCCTTCTTGCATGCAATCAAGACTCCGGTTTCAAAATACGCAAACAGATTCTGCCCAGAATAAACAAGGTTGTCCGGTGTGTATTGATTGTAGCAGAAAGGAGGAAGGGCTCTTTGTCATACTAGACCTGGTTGAGAGGTCTGGAGTTCGGAGTTCGGAGTCCGGAGAGTTCGGAATTCGGAATTCGAGTTCGGAATTCGGAATTCGGAATTCATTTGGAGTGAAACGGTTAGCGTTTAGAATTCAGGGGCTCAAAGTCCAGCAGTTCAGATGATGATAAATTCAGTACAGTTCCTTGAACGCCGGCGACGTGTCGCCGAAGGTAATCTCTGTGTCCGGACGAGATGCGCGCAGAACAGCAACTCCAGTTTCACTCACCTTTGTACCATTCAAGATCAAACGCTTGAGACTGCTGCAATGACGGAAATTGCGCAGGTCTTCGTCGGTGGTGTTGGTGCCGTGCAAATCAAGGAATGCAAGCATCGGCATCTGCGCTATCTCCGAAAAATGCCGCGGTTTCAAGTCGACATCGACAAGTGTCAAAGCCGTACAGCGCGATGCCAACTTGAGATCAGCAAATTCATCATCGGCAATTTCGCCGCCTATCAAGCCGAATATATTGAGATGCAAACCGCTGGCCATCTCTCGAACGTCAGCGCGACTCAATTTGCAATCGTATAAAATTAGCAGCGACAGCGATTTGATTCTGGCAAGCGCCGCGCCTGGATGCGGGTAATTCTTTCCCGGTTCGAATTCGAGTCCCGTCAATTCTAAGGAGCTTATCTTTTCTGCTGAGCCTGCTTTATCCGTCGAACCGGCTCCGTTAAGTGAACCAGCCCCGCCTGCCGTGTCCGCTCTAACTGTCGAAACGGGTCTGTCAATCAATCCCGCCCCTCCTGTCGTGCCTAATCTTTCTATGAAACCAACAGGCAAATCACCTGTTTTGTAAAACCTGAGATTGTGAAGTTTAGGCATGCGGACAATAGCATCAAGTATGAACGGCTTGAGTTCCATCTCCGAAATTTGAAGGCACTCAATGCTCGGCAGGGCAAGAATATTTTTTATACAATCGTTGCTACAACTCAGTTCCGAAAGTTTAAACGACTTCATATCGCGGCGTTTATCGACTGCGTTCATCAGCTCCTCATCAGGTATTCGACCGGCAATGAAACACGTTTTGTCAGCACAAAAAGAACTGTCAATAATGGATACGCCACCCTCGGTGGTATCAGTCTGCTCTAACATTCGCTGGCGTGTTTCAGGCTTTTCAACGGCCTGACCTAGCTGAATAAGAGCATCATCAAGCGGCACGACAGGCTCCGGCTCTTTCCATGACACGATTGCAAATACTGCCAGACCCACGCAACCGAGAATAACTACAGCCAGAACACTGCCGACACCTAGAATCTTGCGGTCAGCGCTAAATACCTTATTCGCGAGGAAAGAGCCGGAAGCGTAGACACCAGAGGCGAGCGCGCCCAGCGACGTTTCCTTTTTACTTTGTAGAGCGGCTTTGACTTCGTTGAGACCCTTGATCAACGCATCCATGTTTTGAAAACGATCTTTCGGATCCTTTTTCATACACTTCTGAACAAACAACTCCACATCTTCATCAAACCGCTTGCCGCTCGCCTCCGCGAGTGTTGGTGGCAAGCGATGCAGATGAGCCATCATCGTATGCAGCGGATTGTCGCCGACAAGAGGCGGCACGCCGACCATCATTTCAAAAAACGTACAACCGAGACTGTAGATATCAGACCGCTCGTCCGAATCAATTCCACGAACCGCCTCAGGCGACATATATGGTGGAGAACCCATAGCAGTGCCAGTCTTCGTCAGCTCAAAATCCTTGTCTGCTACTTTTGCCAATCCAAAATCGACAAGCTTCACAGAGCCCTCTTGCGATTTGTCGTTAGACAACATCACGTTGCTCGGTTTTATATCTCGATGCAACACTCCATTGTTGTGCGCATATCTCAGGCCTCGGCAGATCTTTTCAAATATCGGTAAGACGTCGTAGAACGTCTGCGGTCCCCGCTTTTCAATCATCGTTGCAAGTGACTCGCCTTTGATGAAATCCATCACGAGATAGAGTTGACCGTTTTCAGCTTGACCAAACTGATGCACCGTCAAAATATTCGGATGACTTAAGGCAGCCAGCGCAACCGCTTCAGCGTGAAACCGTTTAATCACCACATCTGGTGTATTCGGAAATAAAACTTTGATCGCGACCGTCTTGTTGAGCAGCGTATCGAAACCACGATAGACCTGCCCCATACCGCCCTGACCGAGAAGCTTCTCGACACGGTAGCGTCCGTTTTCTATCTGATCGCCTTCCTGCATTGAGCGATTATATCTGTTAACGGATCACCAAAAACATGCACGAAGAAACGGCAGGCACATAACACCTACCGCAAAAGACTGTGAAAACTTACTAGCGCCAGGAGCCGTCGCCCGAATCACGTATGGAGCCAGGAGCAGGAGCTGCTTTGCGCAAGTCTTCTGGTCCTTTGATTTTGCATCCGCAATCTGCGCAGAAGTGTTGTTCGCCAACGATTCTTGCACCCAGGCGGTGACCGTACAACGAGCACTGGTTCTTCATCGAGCCAGAAGTGAATGTGCAGTAGTGCATGATATTTCTGAAGACAGAACTGATGCGATGTCCGATTGGCCGCTCGGCAGAATCGGACGAAAGCACTTTCATTTTAAGCGTGCTTACCTGTTCTTTAGTCGGAGTTGTCGCATCCGGATGTTTCTTTGAAATGACTGAACGATCGATCATTGCCGATTTACTCCCATTTCGCATGTCATACACGCATCACTCAGAGCTGACAGCGATCAGCGCCCTGAGCGGTTCTCATGGTCCTCCGGACGCCCCTTCCACAGGACAAATCCAGCTTGAGATCGTGATATTCGCATTTTTTCTTTCAAAAGGCAATGATTAGAGCTTGTTTATCAACGTGAGCAAGATTCCCCAAAACGCAGCAGTAGTGAAGAAACAGAGCCAGAATGACATCCTGTAGCACTCACCCATGACAACATCAAATTCCTCTTATGTCACACGTGAAGAAGCGCCTCGTGAAATGCACTCGAGGGCAAGAACCTTCAAATAACCGCTAGCATCTGTCGTATTGCTATCTTCCAGCAATACATGTCGCATGGTCCTCTTAGTGTTGCTTCTAGTATTTCTAGACAAGTCTCAAATGTACGGTAGAGTCAGCTTTTGGGAACTTTCGGGGCGATAAATGGACTCTCTTATCCCAAAATTCAAAGCAGTTTCCCGGTCAATTTCTGCGGTTTATGTCTATTGGCAGTAGACGAAGCCCTAAGGAGTATTTCGTATAGATGACGGCTCGGAACCATAAGGAAAAGGGCGACCGAAGCCGCCCTTTCAAGATTTTTTCCCTCAGTCTTCGGGTCTCACTCAAGCATGTTGGGGTTTCGACTCGGACTGGTCTGACCGCACCTGCATAAACGAAGTCCCGCGCGAGGACTAGATCATCTCTTCTACGAGTTCCTTGAAGACGTTTTTGTCAGCGCCGAGTTTGGCTTTGACGAGTGCGCCTTTCTGGAGATTCGGTTCGCCATCTTCGTAGGTCGGCATCTCGGTTTTGTAGAGAACGCCGAGCGGAATGGTGTCGCCCCACTCGTAGGATTTTTCGATTGATTTGTAGAAATCACTCGGATCCCAACCTTGATCTTCAAGCTTGTAGACACGCTCTTTGAACCAAGGATAGGTGTTGATTTTGTTGTATGTCACGCAAGGTGAGAACACGTCGATCAACGAGAATCCTTTGTGTGCGATACCGTTTGCGATGGTGTCGATCAAGTGAGCTTGCTCACCGGAGAAACCACGCGCTACGTATGTGGCACCAGATGTGATGGCAAGCGCGAGTGGGTTTAGAGGCGACTCGATATTGCCTTGAGGTGTCGATTTGGTCTTGTGACCTTTGGTCGTCGTCGGTGAGGTTTGACCCGTCGTCAAGCCATAGATCTGGTTATCCATGACGATGTACGTGACGTCAAGGTTACGACGCATAGCGTGGAGCAAGTGTCCAACGCCGATACCGTATCCGTCTCCGTCACCACCGGTGATGACTGTCTTCATATCGGTGTTTGCGAGGTGAGCGCCGGTTGCAACCGGAACAGCTCTACCGTGCAAACTATGAATGCCGTATGCGTGGATGAATCCTGGCAGGTTGGACGAGCAACCGATACCGCTTACGACAAAAAGGTTTTCCGGCTTGATACCCAAGCGTCCTGCAGCAGTTTGCACTGACTTCAGCACACCAAAGTCGCCGCATCCGGGACACCAGTCGGGATCGACTGCGCCCTTATACGTTTCAACTGGAAGTTCTATTACTGTTGCCATTTTCCCTCGTTCCTATATTTATCAGGGGACAAAACTACTGAAAACTACTCGGCTTTAGTGAACGAGTGCGTCGTTCCAGTCTTCGCGCCGATTACCATGGTGCCGCCAGCTTTGCCGGTGACTCGCTCTGCGATTTCCACGGTCCAGGTCGGTTCGCCCTTTCCGTTGGCTGCTGCCTGAGTCGCTTTGACTGGACGCAGTTTTTCGAGAGAGTGAGTGCGGAGGTAGTGATAGACCATTTCTTTTGCTTCCGCTTCGGAAACATCGAGGTCTTTCTGTTTACCTTCGAGAATCTCTTTGACGCTGTCGATGACACCTTGAGGCTCCAGCGGTTCACCGTCATAACGATTGACGTGTCCGTCCATCGCGATTCCCGTTTCCATTCTGATGAAGCGAGCCATCACACTGGTGAAGTTAACTTCAACGGAGATTTTCTTCTTCGCTTTGCTCAAGAGTTCGGTCACTTCTTTCGTGTGGAAAGGAGCGATGTACTTGATGACGATGAAGTTGGTCTTGGTGCCTTGCGCGGTCATGCGCTCAGCAGCTTCCTTGACCACACCGGAAGTCGATCCCCAGCAAACCAGGGTGACATCTGCGTCTGCTGGTCCTTCGATGACTGGTGCTTTGAGTTCTTTGAGCATGTTCACCATCTTGCGTTGGCGTTTCTCCATGATCTTGCGACGGATCGGAGGAGCTGTGAACATGTCGGAGATCAGGATGCTTTCTTCGTCGTGATCGTCTGAAGCATGGGTGTACAGGGTGTTTGGAGTACCAGGCAAGGCACGAGGAGAGACACCGGATTCGGTGAATTTGAATCTCTTATATTTGCCTTGCGACTCATCCCATTTTTCAACGATCTCGCCGCGGTCAATTTTGACTTCAGCGGGGAACGCTTCAGGATCAACGGTTTCAGGGTGCTCGGAGAGGAGCAAGTCTGAAATCATCAATACTGGGAGTTGATATTTGTCAGCCAGGTTGAATGCTTCGACGGTTGAATCGTAAGCATCAGCGATATCGCGCGGAGCTACGATCAATCTCGGGAATTCACCTTGCGATGCGCCGTAAACTTGCCAGAGGTCAGCTTGTTCCGTCTTGGTCGGCAGACCGGTCGACGGACCGCCACGCTGAACTTCAACACAGATTACGGGAACTTCCATGATGCCTGCCATACCGACAGCTTCGGTCATGAGAGCGAAGCCACCACCAGCGGTTCCGCACATGGAACGTACTCCGGCGATGCCGGCTCCGATTGCCATGTTGATAACGGAGAGTTCGTCTTCGCACTGTTTGACGAGGATGCCGGTTTTGGTTTGGTTAGCAGCCATCCAGTGAAGAATGGTTGACGCCGGTGTCATCGGATACGCGGAATAGAATTTGCAACCAGCTGCGTAAGCTGCCAGTGCGATTGCTTCGTTACCGGTGACGAACGGACGTCTCTTCTTGGTGAAGTTCCAGCCGTCAGCAACAACTTTCGCGTTGGCCTTCGCGTACTCATATCCAACGGTGAGAAGTCCGATGTTGAGGTCGATGACTTCTTGACCCTTGTGAGCGAAGGTGTCGTTCAACACTTTGCTTGGCTCTTCCAAGCCGATTCCGGCGAGGTAAGCGACAGCACCGATCGCAATCGTGTTTTGCATGATTGGTTTAATCGGACCGTATTTTTCTTTGAGCTCTGCAGTAATTTCGTTGATAGGCAAAGCGAGAATTTGTACGCCTTCACGAACGAGTGAAGGATCGCATTTGATTCTGTCGCCGTTGAAAACAATGGCGCCGCCCTGGTGAACTTCACCAGCGTGGCGTTCGATTGAATCTTGGTTTAACGCGACCAAAACATTGAGTTGGTCGCCGTGGCAGTAAACTTTCTCGTCGCCAACGCGGACTTTGAGCCAAATGTGACCGCCGCGGATGATCGACTGATAGCTGTTGTATGCGTAGACATAGAGACCAAGCCGACCGCAGGATCTCGCTAGCGTGTCGCCGGACTTATCAAGTCCATCACCGGCGGCACCAGCTATACCGATTGTGACTTCGTGCATTAACGGAATTCTCCCTGTACTGAACCCTTTTTTCTGACCAGCCTGTTTGTAACGGCTGGACCGAGCGCCGATGGGCGCTTTGACCCGCGGCTACTCGCTCCCATACTCGCGGGAGCTCGCCTGGCTTAAACGATAACACAATCAACTAATCAGATGGCAAGCGAATGTTAATCAGGAAGCCATTTTGAGCAACAAAAGTTAGGCGCAAAACCGTCTCCGCCTCACTGAAAAGCAGATAGAAAGGACATCCAGGCAATCATCGTTTCGCCAAGTTGAGGCCGAAACAAAGAAACTACCTATAAGTAATATTGCGATTATCTCGGACCGCCCCAGCTGTTTAATTTAGTGCGAGGATGCTGGCGGAGTGCCTTCCGGATGAGCTTCTGCCGGATTCGAAGGAACAGCCGACGGGTTCTCCGCCGGAATGCTTGCCGGAGCGCCATCGCCTTTGCCCGGAGTGCCGGCGGTGTCAGGCGTCGTGGGTGTGCCTGCTGGAGCGCCTGCAGCTGGAGCTGTCACGGGAGCGACTTCGTGACCAGGAGCGGCGCCTTCCGGAGTCCCCTCATGACCGGGAGCGCCAGCTGGAGCGGTTTCGTGCGCAGCAGGAGCGCCATGCCCCTCCTGGCCCTCATGACCGGCTGGAGTTCCATGCGCACCTTCGGCGGCTTCGTGGTGCCCGTCCCATTTTACGTTCATATACCAATCAATCGTCGTCCCTGAAAGGAAGACAAAAGCGATAGTCAAAACAAGCATTAAGACCTTGTCTTCGAGGCTTTTCTCCGGCACAACTTCAGTGTGGAACGGAGGTCCCTCGTGATGGTGAAGGTCGGCATGGTCCCCATGAGCATGATCGGCGTGTTCATGATCGCCATGAGCGTGATCATGACCTGCTTGGTCGTGGTCGGTGGAATGTGAATCGCTTGCCATTTCTTTCAAACCTTGCTTGTTCGTTGAAACTAAACTCTGGTGTCGCTCGACGTTTGAGGTGCTATCGCTCGACTTCACTGAAGCTGTCATGAGCAGTTGCTTTCCAACGACCCACGATCGCTTGAATTCGGTTTACGCTAACGGATATGCCAGATAAACAATCCACGTCAACAGCGCCACCCAGGCGAAGATAACGAGAGCGTAGTACTGACCTTTACCTGTCTGTGTGTACTTGAGCACTTCGCCGAAGGCACTGGTGATCAAACTCATACCGTTGACGATGTTATCGATAATTCCATCGACGAGCTTCCACGATTTATCGAAGAGTGGCAGCACGCCTTTGTTGACGAAAGCCATATAGATGTCATCGAAGTACCATTTGTTGTAAGAAATTTTCCACAATGGATTCTGGCTCTCGACCAACTTCGTGTTGAAATCAAAGGTCTTGGTTACGTATGTGAGATAACTGACTGCGATACCGCCGAGCGCAATGATAGTAGAGATGCCCATCACCATGCTGTCGACTTTCTCAACGTGCGGGTGCTGGAAGTGCACGAATGATGCCCACGGATTGACGCCGCCGGCGCCGAAGAAAGCTTCCTGGTTGAAACCGAGCAAGCCACCGGCAAACATAGAAGGCACCGCCAGGAATACCAGTGGCAACCACATGACTGGAGTGACTTCGTGCGCCTTATGGTCACCTCTGTAGGTCCCCGTGAACACGAGGAAATACAGGCGGAACATATAGAACGCGGTCAAGCCCGCCGTGATGATCAACGCCCAGCCGATACCCGGGTTGTAATGCATCGCGGCAGCAACAATCTCATCTTTGGAGAACCAGGCAGACAGCGGAGGAACACCGGAGATAGCCAGGGTACCAATCAAGAATGTCGCGCCGGTCCAGGGCATCACTTTGCTCAGTCCGCCCATTTTGCGAATGTCTTGTTCGTGGTGGCAACCGAGGATCACCGCACCAGAACCGAGGAACAACATCGCTTTGAAAAATGCGTGAGTGAACAGGTGGAAGAGTCCAGCCGAGAATGCGCCAACTCCGAGAGCCGCCATCATGTAGCCAAGCTGCGAGCAGGTCGACCAGGCGAGTACGCGTTTGATGTCGTTCTGGCTAAGTGCGATCGTCGCCGCCATAACCGCTGTGATGGTTCCAATAGTCGCCACCACCGCAAGCGCGATACTATCCGTGCCACCATCCGGAGCGAGGAAGACTGGATATGCGCGAGCTACAAGATAGATACCTGCAGCAACCATTGTTGCCGCGTGGATGAGTGCCGAAATTGGCGTGGGGCCTTCCATTGCGTCAGGTAGCCAGACATGCAAGGGGAATTGCGCGGACTTCGCCATCGGTCCACCAAATATAAGGATGGCCATGAGTGGCATCGAACTTGCAGCAAGTGCAAGTTCAGGTCTGAGGGTTCCAGCCTGCAGTGCATGCTGAAGAGCGCCGGCCAGGTCGGTTCCACTGGTTCCCGGTTGCGCGACGAATGCCATACAGGTGCCGCCCGACCAGAAATCCTTGGTAGCGAGCAACAACATTAAGATACCGACGAGGAACGCGAAGTCACCAACACGGTTGACGACGAATGCCTTCATGCACGCAGCAGCAGCAGAGTTTTTATACCACCAGTAGCCGATGAGAAGGTAACTGCAAACGCCCACCAATTCCCAGAATCCGTACATCTGGAACATATTGGTTGAAACTACCAGACCCAACATCGAGCCTGTGAATAAAGATAGGTAGGAGTAGAACCTGGCATAGCCGGGGTCTTCGCGCATGTAGCCGTGTGTGTAAACCTGAACGAACAAACTGACGGTCGTGACAACAATGAGCATCATGCACGCAAGGTTGTCGACGAGAAAACCGACCGAGAGCTTGAAGTTCTGACAGGTGAACCAGTCCCAGTTCTGCTGATATGCCAGCGCCGGATTAATTCGCAGGGCCTCGAATATGACGATTGAGTGGAAGAATCCCCAGGTCACCGCTCCTATGGAGGTGAGCATGGCGAGCGTTTTGAAAACACGCTTGTCGCCTATGTGAATCCCGCCGACCAGGAAGCTGCCTATGATGAGAAATCCCGCCAGAAACGGTAACGCCACGATCAGCCAGGCGCTATCAACTGCCGCGGTCAGAAACTCTGGACTAAAGTTCACTTAGATCGTCTCCAATTACTAAATCGGGCACTCTTTTCAACGTCAACATGGACGTTCGAAACCCGGTGCTAATGATACATTGCGCACGGTGAACCATGTAGCTTTGATAAACCAGCGTTTAGATCTTAGTAGTTGTAATGGTTTAGGTTGAAAAACAATTTTGATCTCATGGCATCACACTCAAAGTTAAACGCGCACCGAAAACTCTGCTCATTGCAATCCCGGTAATCAAGAAGAATATAGCTCTAGTGAAAAGATTTTTCATTTCAATAATTCTTCAAAGTGCCTCTTCCAATGTCAAAATCGCTGGATAGACGGAGGCTGTGGTGGCTATACTGTGGCCGCACGATTCTAATGGTTTCAATTTGATCGAGGGGACGTTGTGGACAACGCACTGCTATTAAAAGTCCTGTTATTCCTACCGCTGCTCGCAGCCGGTATCATCGCGGTCAACCCGTCGAAGGAAGACAAAGACGCACGAGGATTAGCCCTGTTTTTCAGCTGGGTAATGCTCGCACTTTCGCTAGTCATAGGACTGCAGTTCGACCGCACGCAAGCGGGACTGCAATTCGCTAGTTCGCACCCCTGGGTCACGCATCCGTTCCCCGTTGCATTCCACATAGGTGTCGATGGTTTCAGCATGGCGCTCGTTATGCTGACAGCGTTCGTGACTCTCATGTCGGTATACGCAAGTTACGCGATTCAGCAAAGGGTCAAGCTTTACTACGCCAACGTGATGCTCCTCACGTTCTCCATTCTCGGCGTCTTCATGTCGCAAGACTTGCTTCAGTTTTTCGTCATGTACGAATTCGAACTTGTACCGATGTACTTCTTGATCGCAATCTGGGGTGGACCGCGCCGCGGTTACGCGGCAATGAAGTTCTTGCTGTACACCTTCTTCGGCGGCGTGCTCATGTTCGCAGCCTTGCTCTATACATATACTCAGTTGATCGCGATGGATCCCGCGACCGCAACCTTCAATATGACGATGCTTTCGTCGTCGACAAATTCGTTGCCGGTCAATGCGCAAGTAGTCGCATGTCTCGGTTTCTTCCTCGCATTCATCATCAAACTTCCGTCAGTTCCATTCCACACATGGTTGCCCGATGCTCACGTCGAGGCTCCAACACCCATCTCCATGATGCTAGCCGGATTGCTTCTCAAGATGGGCTCTTACGGTTTGGTCAGAATTTGCATGGGTTTCTTCCCCGCATTCTTTGCCGAGTACGCACCGTGGGTGGTTGCACTGGGTGCCATCAATATTATCTGGGGAGCAATTGCTTGCCTCGTGCAAAAGGACATGAAGCGCGTTATCGCGTTCTCCAGTATTTCGCACATGGGCTTCATTTTGCTTGGCATCGGCTCGCTATCTAACGCGGCGGTGAACGGCGCTATCTTCCAGATGATCTCCCACGGATTCATCTCGGCAATGCTCTTCTTCCTGGTCGGAACCGTCTACGAGCGCTGCCACACAAGACTACTACCGGAGATTGGCGGCGGTCTGGCTTATCAGATGCCGGTTCTCTTCTACTTCTGGATGTTTGCCACCATGGCGAACCTCGGCTTGCCGGCGCTCTCCGGATTCGTCGGTGAAGTCACGGTCTTTTATGGTGCGTACACTTCACCACTGGCACAATCCTCGCTGCACGGCGCCTGGACGCAGGGCTGGATCGTTCTATCCGCTCTGGCAGTAGTGCTGACAGCCGGCTATATGTTGTGGCTCCTGAAGCGCCTCTTCTACGGTCCGGAACAGCCGAAATGGAAGGGTCATCTTTATGACGCCACCATGACTGAACGTTTCGTCGCTACCTCTCTTGCAGTGGTAACCCTCGTATTCGGATGCGTTCCGTTTTACTTAAACGATATGTACAGTCACGTCGGCGATCGCATCACCACTGAGTGCTTGAACAGAATTCAGATAAGCGACAACGCCAAGGCGAGCCCGAATCTGTAAGATTCACCCGCCGCGATAAAAGCAATCGAACCAGTCTCGAAACGAAGCGACGTAAATCGCCATTTCGCTCTAGTATCGAAACGGTTTCTGCTCAGAAGAAAAACAATTATCGAGCCGCGACGTCCACAAAGAATGTTCGCGGCTCGCTTGTATATCCGGCTGCTTCACCGCGCTCGTTACGCGCCAGAATAACGACTTGATGCTTCCCGGGAGTCAGCGCCTCCCCGGGCAATTCGAACGTGCCCCTGGTGGAGTCGATGTTGGTTTTAAACAAAACAATTCGATCGTCCGGCAAGACTTTCGTCGGCAAATCTGGGGCGGCGATATCTGTTTTAAGCACCAGGAGTGAAACCGTTTTCGCTGTCTCTATGTTTGATGCGTCGAAGGAAACGCTGACGCCGTCGCCTTCCTCAACCAATGGCAAGATGGTATCGGCGAGTGAGGCAAGTTTTGAAAAGGTCGGCTCAGTCGCAGTGTGAACTTGTAAATTCAGGACCGGCATCACCGACGGTGCCGGTATGCTGCGGACAGATTTTAAAACGGCGGGTTTGTAATCGCCCGGATACAACTCGATTCCCAGGTCAATAATGGCACCGTTAAGCCCCCAGCTCCGATATCTGCCGGGCAAGAAAAGAAGCTTCTGAGAGCCGTCTTTAGCGGCTTCCGCAAACGGTCCCTCGCTGTAGTCTATCCAGCTCTTCGGCTGTTTCTCTGAGCGCCAAACAAGGCGAGTACAGCGCGCCAGATTTTCAGTGATTGATGGGGCCTCGAATTCAACTTCAACGCATCCGATAGCAAGTGGATCTAAGTTCGCATTTTTTCCTACCCACTCGCACTTCGGTGCTTTAGGACTTTCAACAGGCAACGTCAAGTTTAAGGCTAGCGACTTCGCTCCAACAGGCGGCTTCCAATCAGTGAATGCTCTGGCGTCTCGCGACCAGACAAACCAGTTTGCCGCTCGCTTGTCACCATATATGGAGGCAAGCACACCCGGATAAAAATATTCGGAGGGTCCGGGAATCGGCCGCGCCAATGTAACCATACGGTCGGCATAATCAGCATCTGCTACAGGTTTAGTAAACATCAAACGAAGATATTCCGGTCTACCAATCATTCCGGAACCGGAGAAGTCTTGTGGAATATCAATAAGCACAATAGAGTCAGATCCGGATAGCGAGCGTGTCGCGTTCTTCAACTGTAGGTCCATACCTCGCATCTGTCGCCCGGCTTCGCGCCACGCGTACAAATTATGCTGCAGCCCTAGATACCAACAACAAGCTAGGGTTGCCAGCCCAGCAATGGACGCCGCTTGCAGCGAAAACGTCAGCGGTTTGAAAATCGGGAATGAACCGATGCGCCCAATCGATTTAAACGAAGGCACCAGAGTCACGGCAAGGAGAATACACATCGCCGCGGAACCCAAGAAGAATAAACGGCTACCTACCAGGTTGGGAAAGATGTGCCATATCTGAAACGTTGGAATGACTGAAAGAGCAAGCCAGGCAAGCAAGAATGCAAAGATTCGCAGCCTGGAGAGCGGCTGCAAAAGTCGCGTTAATAGAGCAATGCCGCAGACAAACCAGGCGCTCATAGCAGTCTTGACGAGCTGCGGAGCAATGGCTTGTTCCTCATTGTAGCCGAACAGAATTTTCTGAAACGTCGCGGCGTCACGGAAGTTTTTAAACGACCGGAGATAGCCTTTGATACCATCAGTGCCGTATCCGCCGACCACAGTTCCCAGCAACATTGTGCGAAAGATGCCGAAGGCTGCCAGGATAAGGAAGAAGGAACCAACGCTAATCAAACGGCCACGAATGCTCTTTTTCTGCCATCCAAGTGGTCCTGCAAGTAGGATTTCCGCGCAGGCAATCACCGCTGGTAGTGTCACTGCCATTTCCTTGCAAACCAGAGCAATCATGAACGAAGCCAGAGATATAAAGTAAGCCAGGCGACTACCAGACTTGCGACTGTGCAGATAAAGACAGACAGAGGTCATGTAAAAGATTGTGCAGAGTACATCCACTCGACCTATGATCCACGCCACAGACTCAGCATGAATCGGATAGAGCGCAAACAGCACACCAGCAGCGAGCGCGGTGATGTAACGGACCTTTCGACTGTTCTGCTCCGCGGGCTCCGCCGTTAGTTGAAACGCGATCACGCTACAAAGAAATGCGGTCAAGGTGTACGAGATCAGGTTGGAGATGTGATAGCCTGCCGCATTCAAACCAGTAAACATGTAATCGATGACAAACGACATCGATGTACCTGGTCGGTAGCTCGTCAAGCCGTCTGTTTGCCCGCTCCAATTGCCGGTGAAGGTTTTGAGAATTCCCGAGTAGTCGCCGTTCCAAGCCCCATATGCGGGTCCAAGATGCTTGTAATCATCAAGCAAAAAACCGGCGTCGATGATGCTGTGGAACGCACCGAATACGATACCACCAAGAATTACTATCCCCGCGACCATCGCTAGGAGAACGCTCTTGTCAGAGACAGCAGCTTGCGATATTGCGCCAACATCGTCAGCACCGTGAGGGGCTGGCGTGTTCAACAAAGAGGGATTGTCGTTGGACGGCATGATTTCGCGCGATGTAAAGCGCCGCAATTGTAGCATCGCAGCCTGGTTGAGACCCTAAACAGGGTTCATCTAGTGATTCCGTTTTCGAGGTGGCGCGGGCAGGGGAGCTGTTTTCGTCCCTCTGCTTTGAGGAGGTTGCTTGATGTCATCTTCATCCGCCTCGGATGGATTGCGAAGCGTGTCCTCCAGGCTCTGGGCCGGCACAATCGGTGTTAGTTCTTCTGGAGTAGCTGGATTCATAATCGTCTTCGCCGCGCCTGGCGTTATCACGACACCTGAGATAGCCGCACTCACGCTGTTTGAAATACTTTCGACCAACTTGGCCGCAGTGTCGGCGTCGTAGTACTTGCCACCGGATGTCTTGGCGATGCAGTCAAGCTGATTTTTAGCGGATTTGTCGCCCTTCAAACCCAAACCAAGAACGTCCACTTTGAGCGCGATTCCGCGGGATGGTAGGGTTTGAATATAGCTACAAGGATTGAGACCACAGGTGTCTTCGCCGTCGCTAATCAGAATAATTGTTTTCTTGCCCTGAACGTGCGCAAGATCTCGCTCTGCACCATTTGCTAGAGCGTAGGTCAACGGAGTCATCCCGGTCGGACGAATATCTCGAAGTTTATTCAAGATGGTCCGCCGATTGTTGGTTCCAGGCGGAACAAGAAGCGCTGTGGCTTTGCACTCCAGGCCTCCACCGATGAATTGCCCAAATACTCGCAAACCTACATTTACATCGTGAGGAATTCGACCAAGCGCATTCTGCAAAACTCGCTTGGCTTCGTCCATCTTTTGATTATCTCTGCCCAGTTTCTCTGTCATGCTGCGCGACGCATCCAGCAGAAAAAGAATGGTGACTGGACCGCCATCACGCTTGGTACCACCTTGCAGCATGGTTCCCTGCGTACCACCCTCAATCATCATTCCTTCGGTTCCGCCTTGCAGCGTTGTGGAACCGGTTCCACCTTGCAGAGTCGTCGAATCAGTTCCACCCTGCAGAGTAGCGGCTCCCGCTCCTCCTTGCAGCGCTCGAGAACGACCTCCGCCCTGCATCAAAATCAAGTCGGTATTGTGCTCGCCTTGAGCAAAAGCGGCATTCTCAGCGAATCCTGAGAAGATAGCGAACGCGCATAGCCAGGAGATATATTTTCTATTCAAGCGTTTCGGTTTTTCTGACATGAGTTCTTGAGTTGAGTTTAACCCCATTTAGCAACTGATTTCTAGCTGTTTTCTCTTGACTCGGAATTTTCATAAGCGAAGGTTGCTCCACCTCAGTTTACTCAATTGGAATCAGTCTCGCTCATTTGAGCTGTCGTCAGACTTATCGCCAGAGGAGTAGGAGTAGCGAGACTGGCGGGTGGTCGGGATTTCCGCTTGTGCATCAAGTTCTCCATCGCTGGAGCTAACTGTGGACTTCTCGGTTTCGTTTTTCTCCGGGGCAAATGGATCGCCTGGTTTGCCAATTTCGAAGGGCTCGGTTGACGCCGGCTTCAATTCAGCCGGACGTGCCTGAAGACCAGGACTAGAAGGCTTTTCTGCAGCTGGAGAACTAGAGAGTCCGGACCCTGATGCTGCGGAACTCGATGCTGCGGAACCTGAGGCTCCAAAACTTGATGCTGATGGGCTCGAAGGCGTGGAACTGACAGGTGTTGAACTGGAATCGCCCGGTTTCTCTTTCATGTCCACGGGCTTGTTGCTCGAATCCGCAGGTTTGGAATCGGAGTCTTTGGATTTCGAGCTGCCATCACTGCTGGTGTCAGACTTTTCATCCTTCGGAATCGAAACCTTACCTTCTACATCCTCCTCATCGTGAACGTTCTTCACTAAAATTGTCCGCCGACTGATTGCTACAGCCTTATCGTCGGCGCCCATGTTCGCCCACACCGTCAAGTAATACAGCCCTTCTTTGCTGTCGTTGCTAACGGTTACTTTAGAACTGAACGAGTCACCGGAAACCTTCACGCCACCTTTAACTGGAACATCGGAAACCGGCTTTACTTCACCTGGATCCGGTCCAGCCATCATGATTAGCGGCGCCGCGAGCGCAACCGGTGGAACGAACATGCCACCAGCTATGGCGGCAAGCATACCGGCAGTTTTCAAAGCAAAAATCGCTTTCGAATGATCCTTCTCCGACTTCTGTTTGTAAGCGACGAAGTCTAACGGAGGGAAGTAGGGCAGAGGTTCCGTACTGTTTTCTTCCTGCGGCGGCAGATCGCTTACGCCTTCCCAGGCGAGCGTGATCCGGTCGAACACATAAGGTCTATCAACCGTCCCCTCTACCTCAATCTTGTCACCGACGCGGGCTGTTTTCGGCACGGGGTGTATGATTCCGCGGTTAGTCAAAACTTCGATACACGAAATAATTTGAGCCCCCTGATTCATCGGCTCAATTGCATAGCCAACATGAGTGGCTTCCGGAGCCAGTAGCGCCTCACGATCATCTTGTTGCATCAGCAATTGCTTCAGCAGCTTTGCGACCGCTGCCTTACAGAGATGCGAGGTGTTCAGATCGGCAGTGCTTAGAATGGCAAGGGTTTCGTTGACAGCATCGACTCCGCCAAGCAAAGTGTAGCGCCTGTCAGGATTATCGCCTTTAGCGTTATTGTGCGATACAACACCGCGCTCAACCAGATCGCGGATTTGTTCGTCCGCCATTTTCTGCGCCAGATGATTATGTTGAAGCACTCCAAGCGCTCGCCTCTGGCGTTCGTAATTAATCAGCTCGAGCGCATAAGCATCCAGAATGGTTCTGTTCGACTTTTTGTAGTTGTCGGGGTTGTCGATAATCTCGTCGAGATAAGCCAACTCCGCAGGGTCCGGGCTGTTGTTCGCCATCGGGTTATCGACGAATCCTTCAGGCGGACCAAGTCCGTCATCGAACATCCCACCGGGCGGTTCAGCGGAAGGGGCCTTGCCAAGCAAAGTAGTCTTCAGGCGCTCGGTACGATCGAACAACGAATCATTGGGGTACGTCTTTGCAAACACCGCGGATTCAAGTGAAATCAGGCGTTCCTCAATCTGCAAATCCGGTTTGGAAGTTCCGAATGTCAGCTGCTCGAGTTTTCCAATCGCGGGATACATATCAGCGGGTGACGGCTGGGACGCACCGCCTGCAGTGGCAGTTGAGCCAGAAGAACTCTTGCCGATAGGCGGCGCAGTTTTCAATCCTCCACCTGAAGAGCTGTACGAACTGCTGCCTTTCGACGAACTTGAGCCCAGTGAACTTAGACCCGCTTTGCTACCGGACGAGTCGCTGCGGCTTGATGAACTCACTGAAGAGGAAGTACCCGAGTGCGTATTTGAATTCGAAGGTCGAGATATTCTATAGGGATCGGAAGGCCGGCTAATTCGATCAGAGTCTTTTCCAGTTCCACTACCCGGGAGTTGACCAGGTCGAGCTATCCGATCGCTGCTCTCCGAAGACGGATGTGCGGAATTTTTGGGAACGCTGTCCAGCTGAGCATGCTGTTCCTGAACGGCACTAGCAGCCGGCTTCGCAGTCTCTGTGCGATCAGATGGTTTGACAATTTTCGGTGCAGTCGGTGGCATCGTTGCAGAACTGCTCTGCGCAAGTGCAGGCGCAGCCGGCATGAGCATCAGAAGGCTGAGCGCGACAGCGATAAACGGTTTCATCGCAAAAGAAAAATTTGATCGCGTGATGATTGCGATCGCGCCAAGCAACAAAGCTTTGAGAAGCTCGGGTGCCGGTGAGGAATAGATTCTTTGCGTGGAGAGAAAAGACACGAAGAGAACCAGCCTGTAGCGATACTTATATATTGTCGTCCAAAACGGCGTCGAAAACAAACCAGCCAACAAACTTTACAACGACGCCCATCGGTCTATTAGGACGGGACACCTGAAACTCCGAACTCCATCGCGCTAAGACTGATTGAGACGATTGTTTCATCGTTTTGTTGCAGGAAACTGTCAGGTTTCAAGGCGCCGGTGCAACGCGGCGATCACATTTGTCTGTTTCTAAATCGTGCTGCGGATCGACAGCGGTTCGTACTTGTCGGACAGCTCGTCGAAGTTCATCTGGCGCGCGGAGCTTCGGTCCTTATCCGCATTAGCTCGGTCTTCCAGCGCATCGTATGCTTTGGCGCGGAAGAAGTAAGCACGTCCCCAGGTCGGCACCAATTTAATAGCTTCAGAAAAATCGTCTAGAGCCAGCTTCGGATCCGCAAGCTCCAGGTGCATCTCGCCCCGATCCATGTAGATCGGCGCCACGTCTGACTTCCCTTCGGCGAGTTTGACGGCTTCATCGAAATCCTTAGCCGCGTCCTCGAACTTGCCGATCTTCATCAGAGCCTTGGCGCGCGTGTCGAGATAAAACATCCGGCGGCGCGAATCCTTTGGAGAAGCAAGATCCAGAGCGTGCGTAGCGTCGTCGACCGCTTGCTGAGTGCGCCCTACATGACGGCATGCACGCGAGCGCCGCCACCAATAGACGGGATTCGCATCGTCAAGCCTCACCGCCTGGTCCCAGTCCTCGATTGCTTTATCGTACTCTTCTCGCTCATATTTCTCGCAGGCGCGCTCGTCCCAGGCTGCGGCATCACCAGGAAAAGTGTTGGCGTAAGTGCATCCCAGTTGCACCAGGCATATCGAGATACAGGCAACTAAACCTAAGAGGCTTCGCCTGGCTCTAAATATGTTTTGGATGGCTCGCATGGCTGCCGTGAAACCCCTGTATTCAACGCCTTACGCTTAAACGCCGCGCAGGGCAATCATTGCGCCTTGCCGACCGGTCGTTCCACCGGATTGTCGGTGTGAATAAAACATACCCGGATTGCATGCGGTGCAAAAGTTGGAAACATCAACTTGCTCGACACCGCACTCCAGAAGCTGAAGGGCGTTAAACGCCTTCAAATCAGGCGCCGGCTGGCTTCCATTGCGTCCAATCAGACCGTCCGGACCGGTCGAAACAGTCTCGCTCAAAGCTCTGGCAACATCGTCGGACGTCGGATAACAACACGGTCCGATGGCGGGACCGACAGCGCCCACCATGTTACGCGGATCACCGCCCATTTCCTTGACCATACGTTCAACACCGTGACTGACTATGCTGGCAGCCGTCCCTCGCCAACCGGCGTGAAAAATGCCTATCAGTTTTTTCCTGGTTTCAACAACCATAACCGGCACACAATCTGCGAAGTGCAGCAATAGAGGCGTCGCATCTTTCTCGGTCAACAAACCGTCCACGCCCTTCAAATCAGGCATGTGCTCTCGCTCCCGGACGATTTCCACGTTACGAGAATGGACCTGCCCTGGCACAAACAAATTGGAGAAGTCCACGGAAAGCGCGTTGCATAAACGCATGCGATTGTTGATTGCATCACGTTTGGTCTCGTCATCGCCGACGCTGCCGCCCAGGTTAAACGAATCGAATGGCGCTTTGGTTTCACCACCCAGACGGGTCGTGAAAGCATGCGTCACGAAATCGAGTTCGGACAGGCGCGGCGAAAAAATCAGCTCCATCCCATCCACATTTTTGACCGTCCATTCGTTAGTCTTACGGGCGATTTCAACCAAGTTTGCCATCACGATATCGAAAGACCTCCGCATATGTTGATTGCTTGTCCAGTTATACCTTTTGCTCGATCGGAACACAAATAGCCAACTAATCCAGCCACCTCATCGGGCTGTATAAGCCGCATTTGGGGGACCGACAGTCGCGCGATATCCAGCGATTCCTCCGGATTGATGTCGTTGAGCCGGCACCACTCAGGGTCATTTATTTGCTCCTGAGCCATATCTGTCTCAACCCAGCCTGGACAGACAGAATTGACAGTTATACAGTGACGGGCAAGCTCAAGTGCGAGCGATTGCGTAACTCCGATTAAACCAAATTTTGACGCCGAATACGCGGTGCCATAAGCCTCCGCCTTTTGACCGGATATGGAAGATATATTGATTATCCTTCCCCACTTACGCTCGATCATCGCAGGAGCAAAAACTTTTGCAAGTATATATGGCGCATTGAGATTGACAGCCATAGTGCGTTTCCAGAGGTCGTCATTGCCTGGATCTGAAGCTTCCCAGCCGTCGGCATGCTCAAGCGGTATGTAGTCTGTTGAATAAATTCCCGCGTTATTGACAAGAACATCCACGTGAAAGTCTTCCGCTTTCAGCCATTTCGCAAGCTCCAGCGCAAAAGATTCTTTCTCGATGTCCAAACTTTTATAAATGGCAGTGCCCGAATTTTTGTCGTTGATTTCCTTCGCCAGCGATTCGAGAAGATTGGTGCTTCGCGCTACCAGAGCCGTGCGAGCACCGAGAGCGGCTAATTCGAGAGCGATCGCGCGACCGATTCCGCGACTCGCCCCGGTCACCAATGCGTTTTTGCCGTGTAATTCAGTCGTCATATCGGTTGTACTAATCTGGAGCGAAGTCTGTCTCTAAGCAAATTTTGCTGTGGGCAAGCCAGAAAGGGTTTCCCTACAACCAATGACTCCGCTCGCCCGCTCATTCCTCGACTCCACACAATTCGACTATACGCTTCCCACGTAAGATTCGGGTTTGCAGATTATTAACTGCACATATGGAATTTCCTCTAATCACACTTCGAAGTAAACCGAGATGCTCCGCTTGACCACCATCGGACGGCGCAGCTATATTGGGTTTATCAAACTCTCAGAAACGTAATCGGGAACATTGGTAGACTTTGATAGTCATAAAGCCCAGTTCGCATTGCGGGCAACGGTGAATGTCGAGTCCTACGGATTAAGCATAAAGACCCGCACTGACACAACGTCGAGACGATAGGGAACAAACCATGAAGTCGAACAGAAGATTTTCAATCTCAAAGCGCACAGTGGCAAGCGCGCTCGTACTCAGTCAAATTCTTTGCCTGACACCACTGGCGGTGCTTGCTGCGGACGTCAGATTCGCAGGACACCCTGTCATGACGAACATAGCCGGCTCGGGCTCAGAGTCAGCAGATGCAAGAGCTGAACAAGTTCAGCAAAACCTCGACAACGCTCTCGTCGCTGCCAAAGACCGCACTCCAGCTTCTGTCAACATAACGTATGTGAAAGGTCTGCCTGTCATTACTCTCGGTGGCTATCAAGTCATCACTGTGGATGCTGCCAGTGCGAAGGCGAACGGCACCACTCCTGCTGTTCTAGCTGGTAAGTGGGCAGACGGTTTGAGAAACTCGCTCAGAGATCAAGCAAGTGTTCAGAGCTATGTGTCACAACTTTCCGGCGACTACGCAAGTAGCGCACCGCCTGTAGCCAACAACCCACCACCGCAGAGCGCTCCGCCTCAAGGTGGTAACGGCGAGTATTTCGGCAGCAACAACGGACAAGGACAGCCGACTCAATACGGTGCGTCAGCAACATACAACTATGCCTCACCTCAGGGTGGTCAGGGCGGATACGCCGCTCCTCAAGGCAACGTAGGATACAACCCACCTCAACGTGGATACAGACAGGGGCGCGTGGCCTACGCACCGGCCGGACTGGTTATCCCTGCACAGTTGAATACGTCGATTGCGACTCAAGTTGCACGTCCTGGCGATATGATTCAAGCTGGCATTTCCCAAGCCGTTATCCTTGGAGACTCTCAAATTCCCGCTGGCTCAGTGCTTCTCGGTCAAGTTTCGGAAGCTAAAAAAGGCGGCTATCTTGGAATGTCAGGCAAATTAGAAATTCAATTCAATAGAATTAGAACTCCTGACGGCACCGAAACACCAATCGTTGCGCATATCGTCGGTGGCATCGGTAAATACGATGACAAAGACGGCAATGGTGAGCTCGTAGGTGAGACCTGGAAAGGCAAGACCGTTCAAGCCGTCGGTAGAGGCGCAGTCGGAGCCGGTGTAGGAGCTGCACTCGGCACCGCAGTTGGTGCAATCGCGGGCGGCAGAGGTGGCGTTGGAAGAGGCGCCTGGTCTGGCACCGCCATTGGTGGCGGCGCCGGTGTCGCACAGAGCTTGCTCTTGCGTAAAGGCAAAGACGTGACCATCCCGTCCGGAACGCCCCTGCAAATTCAACTTGACGCCCCATCATCCATCGCCGGAGCCGGACCTGGTCCATACGTCGGAGCCTACTAATAGATGGTCTGACTTAACAGTCAGTCCCAGAGCCTTTCGGGTCAAAGTTCCATTAGAGACTTTGAGAGATTCTTTCGCAAACAACAGGATTTCTGACCGCTGCTCGCCGGCAAGCTGTTACACATCAGCGCGTCATCTTCAGCAACCTGAATGCTCAATCGACTAATAAGCCAGCAGGCAATTTGGTTGAGCTAAAAGGTCCAATTGCGTCAAGTCCTACTGAACTCGATGAGAAACGCGCAGCCCTGTCGGACTGCGCGTTTGATTTTTCAGGTCGTTGCAGAATTCATCTGTGCTTAGAAAAGCCCTTCTGAACTATTTCTTCTTCGACTTCGACTTTTTCTCTTTGGGCTCGGTCAACACCTGACCACGAACCTTCGCGCTGGATCCAGGCATGATGGATGCTTCGGAGCGCGCCTCGCCGGTGAATTCTTGTTTGAGCTCAACAAGGAATTCGTCGCCCGGTTTGATGATGCATTCCTGACCTTTGGTGACAGTGTCTTCGATAATCCAGCTACCCGGAACGCCGCTCAAGAAGCCCCAAGCGAAGCCTTTGATTCGACGGTGACGAACGTTGGTACCAACTGGTTTCATGAACGCGAATGACGGGTTCACCGCACCAATAACACCGAGAGCGACTGGCATAGCGCCGAAACTGAATACACCAGCCGGAGCAAGTGCGAAGTTCAATCCAACGCGGATAGCTTTGTACTTCAACTGTTGTCCCCACGGTCCGACGATTTGACCCTCGTCGTTAACACCGAGCTCGCGGCCTTCAGCTTTGTTTCTTACGATACGCGACTTACGAGCAGGTTTTGCGTTAAGCGCAATGTGCTCTTTCTTGCTGTTGATGATTTCGTCGAAAGTGATACCAATTACGCCGGAATTTTTATACCAGCGTTTTGGAGTTACCAACGAGTGCATGACGGAGCGAGCAGGCAAGTTGTAGTTGATGTGACCGGTTACTAGCGCGCCTTTTTCAGCGACTAAACGATCGCCGATCTTGAGGTCGTACTTCAGACGAGCTTGAAGCGTGTCACCCTTCTTGTTGTTCTTACTGTTCAACTGCGACGACATGACGACCGGAAATTGAGCACCGGAGACGATCTTCGTTTTGCCGTCGTCGGTCGGAAGTTCCTCATAAGGAATCGTCTCGGTCTCTACGGCTTCGTCATTGTCGATAACGATAACTTCGCCGAGAGTCTCGCGAACGCCTTGTTCTACGAAGCCATGCTCGAGAAGAGCGACTTCGCCGTCACCATTGTCTCCGATGAATCCACCGATGCCGTCTTTATTGACGCGCTCGCCATCAGCGCGAACTTCAGCTGGCTCACTGACAATTGGTGTCTTCTCGGCGATTTGCTTGTTCGGCTCCTCTTGAGGAGTGGCGGCTGTTTCAGTTCCTGCAGCCGATTCCGTTGAAGCTCCAGGAATTGGTGAAGCGTCGGTGGCCGGTTTCGTTTCGGTTGAAACTTCAGGTACGTCAGACTGTACTGAAGGAACGCTCGCAGTGGGAGATACTACTGGCGCGCTCGGCGCAGGTTCTGAAGGAGAAGCAACCGGCGTGCCTGTCGCGGTCGTCGCTGATGCTGTCGGGGAAACAGCAGGCGTGACTGGCGCATTGGCGGTCGGTGTCTCTACTTCAAGAGGCGAATCACCAGCGGCATGCGCTTCTGTTTTGGCACCGGATGCGGTTTCTCTAACCTCTTCGGGTGTGCTCTTCAGCGCATTCTCAGAGCTATTAATGAGATCGTTGGCGGCGCTTTCCCAACCACTCGGATTTTCGTCCGCTGGCTCATGCAAAGAATGTTCCGACGCTGTGTCAGAGATGACTCTGCTAACCGCATCGGCTGTCTGATCGGCAGAACCTGATGTTACAGCTGAATCCAGAGTGGTATTGTCCGCTGCAACCGCCTGTAGTGGCATCGCGAAACTTGACAGTAAAAACTGCACGGATAAAAACAACCGCAACCAGGTTGCTTTAGTAAGTTTCTTTTTGGAATGGAAAGTATGCGACCGCATGAAAAGTTCCCCGATAAGTTCGTTAGATCGAAAACCGCCAGTAGTACCACTTGACTTCAAATCGTGGTACCGAAGGTCGCTATTGTACCGCATTCCCTAAATTACTCGCATCTTGAGAACCTGCTTGAAAAGCAGGTCTTATGCTCGCAATGACCGGTCGCGAGCAAGGCTTGCAAGAAGTTCATTGAAGGAAATGACAACTTCTGTAACGCAGCATTTATGAGCATATCGACTGCATATCAGAATGTAAGCAGCAAGGCTCGTTTCAAAGTGGCGGGCAAGTCAGTTCCAAAGTGGCGAAAGTTTCGAGCTCGGAGCGTCTTCCAAAGTGGAGTAAGTTTCATCTCAAACGGCTACGAGTACCCACCAAATGGTATACCGCTCGTTTCAACGTACCGCACGCTTGACCGCGAAGCCGGACTTTAATCGTCGTCTTCGTCCATGTATTCGCGTAATCGTCGAGAACGTCCAGGATGACGCAGTTTTCGCAAGGCCTTTGCCTCGATCTGACGAACGCGTTCTCTCGTGACCCCGAAGAGCTGGCCTACTTCTTCAAGAGTTCTGGTCCTTCCGTCATCCAGACCGAACCGCAGACGTAGCACGTCGCGCTCGCGCGGACCAAGCCCCGCCATTACTTCAATAATTTCTTCACGCAGCATCTTTTGAGTGACATTCGCCGAAGGCGTCTTCGCATCAGTGTCTTCGACGAAGTCACCAATATTGCTGTCTTCCTCTTTACCGACTGGTGTCTCAAGCGAAATCGGCTCTTGCGCAATCTTTTGAATCTCGCGCAAACGAGCAACGGTAATCTCCATGGAGGCGGCGACCTCTTCTTCCGTGGGCTTGCGACCGAGATCTTGAGAAAGCTTGCGTTGTGCCTTTTTGAGTTTATTGATGGTTTCAATCATGTGCACGGGAATGCGGATTGTCCGTGCCTGGTCAGCAATTGCGCGCGTGATCGCCTGGCGAATCCACCAGGTCGCGTAGGTGCTGAATTTAAAACCACGTTGATAATCGAATTTGTCGGAGGCGCGCATTAGACCAAGATTTCCTTCCTGGATCAAATCGAGAAACTGCATGCCACGACCCAAATATTTTTTCGCAATCGAGACTACAAGCCGCAAATTAGCTCTGACCAGGTTGCGTTTCGCCATGGCACCGGTGGCTCCACCCATCTCAATCGCGCGAGCCAACTCGATTTCTTGAGTCGCCGTCAAAAGCGGTATCGAACCTATTTCGCGAAGATACAGTCGGACAGGGTCGTCAGCAGTGATCGAAGCTGGAACTTCCTCGGCTTTGGATGTATCGACCTCTTCTTCGAGTTCGTCCACCTTAGGTTCAGGATCGTCCAGGCGCCCTTCCCAGTCTTCTTGCTCGACAGGAAATTCGCCGGCCGAACCGCGCCGGGGCGCATCATAATCGACAGGCTCCCCGCGCTTTCGTCCCTCGCCCTTTTTTCGGCCGTTTTTGACTACAGGCTCTTTCCCTTTAACGTTCGCGGTCTTATTTTCGTCCATCTAAAGCAGTCCCAATAAACAGGCAGCAAAAGTTCGCCACTCAAAAAAGTTATGCCCGCTCTCCAATCACCCGACACGCTTTGACAACATCACGCAACAGACTGCAAACACTGAGTCCGATAAAGAAAGCCCGGCAACCAAACGGTCACCGGGCTGGAGTTTTGCGTTGTCACGAGCTTTTGCTTCCTGACAGGCTCTCGCTTTTGCATTGCGGCGAGGCTCTCAGTCAGACTACATACCCGCGCCAAGAAGCTGGAATGCGGCCCAGGCTTTCGGATTACGGTCTGCTCTCAGGGCCAGGAGTTGAGCCTGACGGAGCGCAATAGCATCGTTCATGCCGTTCTTCTTGTTTTTGTAGAAGTTAGCAATCTCGTTGGATCTTGTGTCGCAAGGTTCGTTCCACAAGCTCATCATCACATTACGTGCGCCGGCGTAGTTGAGCCCGCGGCTGACGACTTGGACAGCTTTGCCGTTTTGCTCCTTGCCTTTGATGGAGGTGCCGGAAAGCACGACCAGGTCATTCGGAATCGACAAGCAAAAGAGACCGCCAGCGGTATTGTCCTTGGTTTCCTCAGACTGCCCCTTAGCGAAGGGCAGTTTTGCGGTCACCGGATTATCGTCCGACAGAGGCAAATTTGTGGAGAGGTGTAAGACGGCTTTATCTTGCGAAACCCTTTGCAGCTCTTGCAAATCAGTTGCTTGAGCAGAGAGAGTCGCGATCGGTTCCGGCTCCATGGCGTTCAATATATTGTTTGATTCAGCCTGATCGTTAGCGCTGCCGTCTTGAGCAACGAGAACAGTCAAACGGTTTCCGCTCGGAAGCGGTCCGTCGATGATCGCGCCCATTGATGTTGCAAGGCTCAACAGGTGGTTTTCGATGAAATATTTTCCAGTCTCATCGATCAAAGCAGCGAAGGGCAGATTGAACAGCACCGAATCCGGTATCACTACAATCGGCTTGTCCGGTGTGCTTGGAACAAAATCGAGCACGGCTTTCGGCAATAACTGTTTATACAATTGCTGCAAAGCTATGCGGTCAGGGCTTTCGCCCCCTTCAGGCACAGCGCCCGCGTTGGCCAGGAGCGGCGCGATCTGACTGGCAAGACGCTCTTCGCCAATTGGAAGCACCGTTGCCGAGATTCTACCGATCGGATCGATCGTAAAAGCGACGCTTGACTTATCGCCCACCATGTACTCGATGACAGTGACTCGCTTCTTACGAACGCCATTGATGATGTCTTCGGCAGTTGTCGGATACGGAGCGATTAAACGCGCCAGTGATTTATTCTTGTGCGCGAGTTCTGAGAAGCGCGCCAACCAGCTCTTCCACTCTTCGGTCAACTTATTGGGAGTGGTGGAATTCTCAGCGGCGTGAAGGTGAGCTCTTTGATTCACGAGGTCGGTGTAGACATCACGATCTTCAGCCTTAACCGGACAGCTCTTACGAATCCATGTGTTGATGATTTGCTCCTCTTTCAATTGCTCCGCTGCAATCAGAGCTTTCTCGGTCATGCCTTGCGACGCAACCAGAGCAATCAATTGATGTCCGAGAGCCTTTCGTGGGCTTACGAACTGGAAGCTCTCAACCAGCGGGAACGAACCTGCTTGAGGAGAACGGAAGTGAGATTGTGCGTTTTCGAGCGCGATCTTCGCCTTCTCGTCTTCACGCTGACCCAATTCGAGCTGGGCAAGAATTGTGTACGCTCTCCAGAGAGAAGCATCATCAGCCAGTTTAATCCCTAGCTCGATCGCTTTTTCTGTGTAGTCTCTGGCGAGCACCGGATCTGCCATCTTCAGCGAAACTTCGCCAAGTGACGTCAGCGTGCGCAGCACAATAAGCGGATGATGTTGTCTGACTTTTTGATCGCGTTCAGCAATCGCCATGATTGACTTCAAATGCGTAGCGGCTTCGCGATACTTACCGCCGGCGAATTCCGCAGCTGCCATGTTCTGCAACAACATGTATTGCATTCTCGGCTGAGAAGGCTTAACCATGTTTTGCGCGTCTACGGCGCGCTGGAAGTAAGGAAGTGCTTTGTAAGGCTCTCCGCGATTCGCAACCAGAATACCGAGTGCGTTCAAGCACTCGGTTTGTGCGTAATACTTCGAATTGCGCTCGAAATAAGGAATGATGCTCTTGAGCATTTTCTCCGCTCTGTCACTCTCGCCGGTAGCGATGAGCGAGAATGAATATCCCATCAACAAGTTGGCTTTGCCTTCTTTGCCGAGGATTTTCTCATCCATCTTTCCGCCAAGCTTGTAGGCTTGTTCGTAGCTCTCCAGAGCGTCATTGTACTCACCAAGCACGTACTGAGTGTTGGCGTAACTCGCCAGGGCGGAAACCATCGCTCGATCGTTTTTAACATTCTTAGCGATGACTACAGCCTTTTGAGCTTCTTCTTTTGCTGCGACGTACAAACCAACTTCATTCATCAACGTGGCAATCTTGCTGTGCAACGAGAGTGCCGTCGGCATATCCTTTGCTTCTTCGCAGTATTTTGCACTCTCTTGCAGGAAGCGGATCGCATCAAGTGTTTTTCCAAACTGCAAAAGCAATCCGCCGGAGAGGCGCATCAAATTTGCCGCTTCGACCGGATCGTTCTTCGGTTGTTCGATCAAGTGCTTCATTGCCAGCTCAAGCTGTTTTACAGCCCAGGTTGGGTTTTCCAAACCGAAATACGCTTGCGCGAGCGCGATACGGGCTCGTCCGAGGTTGGTCTGGTCGTTCATACCGGAGAGGACTTCGATTGCGTTTTCGCCGAGCTGTTTAGCCTTGACCCATTTGCCTTGAGACAAATAGATTTTGCACATTCCGGTCAGCGCGCGACCTTGACCTGTCCCGTACTTCATCTCGATGGACATGCCATAGGCTTCCTGCCATTTGAGAAGTGCGTCGCTGTTCCGTCCTTGCTTAAATAACTTTTCGGCTTCATCATCCAGCCGTCTGACTTTACTTTCATTTTCCGGAGTAGCCTGGAGTTCTGCGTACTTGGTTACTTCTCTCAGTGCTTCCGGTTTCACTTCTTTCAAACGAGCTTGATTGAGCTGCCCCGAGCTCTCAGCAGCGCGCTTGAGAGCTGCAGCTCGGTTCGCTTTGGCTCTAGCGACAGCTTCGGCGGAGGTTCCGTGTCCAGCAGATGGGGTTTCAATAGGCGCAGCTTCTGGTTCCCCGTCGAGGAAATTCTCCTGGGCTACAGCACCACCTGCGGTGCTGGTAAGCCACAACATTGCAGCCAATCCAATAACGCTTTGATTACGGCTTTTAATCATAGTCTTCCACTTGAAAAGGTACTTGAACTGTCCCGGTGGTCTGGGTGCTTTGAGCGAATAGCACCGGGCAAATTTGCAGTGTGTCCGAAACCACGAAAACTGGCTTCGCACATTACCTAAGCTTAGGCAATCAGCGACCAATTTTCCTGGTGTTTTAGCTTCCTTTCAACCCACATGGGCAAATCTTAAGGTTGCTGAGAGCTAGTAGAAACGACGAATCTCCCCGTCCGGTTGCACCTGTGGTCAAGAGCGCCCAGCATTAGAAAAACGAAACCTATAAGGGTTGTTTATTACTATTTGACGCGCGCCATAATAAGGTAAACAGAATCTCAGATTATGCAAAAACGAAGCGAAGCCCTGGCTGCCCTACGAGACACTACATTCGACGTTGCCGTAATTGGCGGCGGGGTAGTAGGGGCGGGCATTGCGCAAAATGCGGCGTCTCGAGGTTTGTCCGTAATCCTTATAGACAAAAGTGACTTCTCGTCCGGCACATCCAGCAAGACGACAAAATTGATTCACGGCGGGCTGCGTTATCTCGAACAATTTCAATTCAGACTGACTCAAGAGCTTTGCCACGAGCGCGCGTTGCTGGAGCAACTGGCGCCCCATCTTGTCAAGGACTTCAGTTTTGTCCTGCCTATAAGGGACAACAACCAGACGTTCGGACTCAAAGCGCAGCTCGGTCTCACGCTGTACGACTTGCTTGCCCTCCACGTTACGGGCGCAAGGCGCCATCAACGACTTAAACAGAAAGAAGTAGTCGGTGCAGCACCATCACTGGCTACAGCCAAGGTTAAAGGTGGCTTGCGCTTCCACGACTGCATCACGGACGATTCCAGAATCGTCATGGAAGTGATCAAGTCGGCTGAAAAACTCGGCGCCGTAGCGATCAACTATCTCTCTGCAAACGGTTTCGAATTCGAGAACGACCGCGTATCCGGCATCCACTGCCGCGACCGCTTCAGCGGGCAGGATATAAAAATATCGTGCCACACATGCGTGAACGCCACAGGTGTCTGGTCAGACGGGCTGATGGAAAAACTCGACCCGACCTGGCGACCAAAGGTTTTGCCGGCAAAGGGCATTCATATAATGATACCGAGCTCCGCATTTGATACCAACTCTCCGCTGTTTCTACCGGCAGCGGACGGTCGATACGTATTCGTCATACCATGGCAAAGAGCGCTAATGATCGGCACTACCGATACAAAATACGATGGACCGCTGGACAATCCAACCGCGACCGAAGAAGAAATCAACTATCTACTCGATGTGGTGAATTCTTATGGACGGGAAGATCGGAAGTTAAACCGCAATCACGTTATCGCCTCATGGGCTGGACTCAGACCGCTGGTGGCGTCAAGTGAAGCGGGCGCCGCAGATACGAAAACGATATCGCGCGAGCACGTTCTTTTCGAAGGTAAAGGTGGCGTGGTCGGTTTGATTGGCGGAAAGTTGACAAACTATCGACTACTGGCAGATGAAACGGTCGACCGCCTGGTCTCAAAACTTCCGCAACAATCTTTTGCGAAACTGAAACCACCCACCACCGACAAAGTAATGCTCGGCGGATGGACAGACAAAGATGACTATTTGACGTCGTCTGCAGAGATTTCGGCGAGAGCCAGACGCTCCTCCATAGAACCGGGGACTATCGATCATCTACTAGCGAGCTACGGCAAGGATGCATTGCAGATCATCGAACTTGTCGAGAAAGACTCCTACCTTAACAAGAGAGTCTGTCCTGATTTTCCGCCGATCATGGCGGAAGTAGTCTTCTGTGTCAGGCACGAGATGGCGTTGTGCCTGGAAGACATTCTATTTAGAAGATTAAGGCTTGGACTGGTGCACCAGGGGCAGTGCATGCAATCGGCGGAGAAAGTTGCGCGCTGCGTGCAGGGGGTGCTCGGCTGGGATGAAGCCAGAACCTCGGCGGAGCTCAAAGCAATAAGAGCAACTCTGGAAGATCATCTAGGACAGAAGCCTGTAACCCAATAGACATCTATGAAAATCAAAGTTCTGGTCCTCGGACAATTAAACGAACAACTGTCAAAGCGGCTCGAAAAGATCGCGGAGATTCAGTGCATTCATCGAGAAGAAGCGCTTCCTGAGGACGTTTTACTCGAACAGCTTCGTGACAAGGATGCGGTGGTCAGCGAACCGCTCGACACCATATCCAGTGCCATCATGGACTCTTCACCAAACCTGAAGGTGATCGCCAATCGCGCAGTCGGGTTCGACAACGTTGAAATTCCGGAAGCAACGAAGCGGGGGATAATCGTCACGAATACCCCGGGAGTGCTGGATGCGGCAACTGCTGACCTGGCGATGGCGTTGCTGCTTTCGACTACGCGACGAGTCTGCGAAGCCGATCGGTATGTTCGCGCCGGGAAGTGGAGCGGGTTTAAGAGCGATCTGATGCTCGGTCCGGACCTCGACGGCAAAACCATGGGTATCATCGGCATGGGCCGAATTGGCAAGGCTTTTGCTAAGCGAGCCGGCGCCTTTGGTTTAAAACTAATATATTCACGCTCCTCCTCGCCGGACGAGACGGACAAGCAACTTACAGCAGAACTTGGAGCAAGACGTGTCGCGCTGGATGAGCTTCTGCAAAGCTCCGACTTCATAAGTATCCATTGCCCCTTAAATGCCGAGACTCGCGGACTAATCGGTCAACGCCAACTCGACCTGATGAAACCTGAGTGCATTCTGATTAACACTGCCCGCGGTGCCATAATTGACGAGTCGGCACTGGTATCGCATTTAGTGAACGGCAAAATTCTGGGAGCCGGACTTGATGTCTTCGCCCATGAGCCAAACGTTCCTGAAGAGCTGCTCTTGCTGGATAACGTGGTTCTCCTGCCCCATATCGGCTCGGCGTGTTTCGAGACGCGTTTTCGAATGTCGGAGCTTGCAGTCGATTCGATTATCAGCGCATTTGGCGGTGAGCGCCCGCCAAACATCGTAAACGCTGACGCGTGGGACGAGCAGAAGTGGACCACCAGAGCTAAGGAGCGAGGATAAGTTGGCTAATCAAAAGCTTCTGAACAAACTTTGGTTTGCATACATCTCTGCTCTGATCATGTGGACGGCATTGACCTATAGCAACCTTGTGCAGGCCTATGTTTTCAATCAATCGTTCGCTTATGTGCAAGAAAGTCCGGAACATCCTGATGACCCGTTTGTTTACACCGCGGATTTTCTGCTCTATTACAACGACGCCGTCATGTCCTGGGAATGCGCCAGGGGTAATAAGATCGACGTCTGGGACCCGCAACTGCAAAATTCTTATTTGCAAAAGTTGGTACCACACGTTGAGCTGAAGAAAATTTTCTACTCGCAGTACCCGCCATATCTAATGGTCCTCTGCATGCCGCTTTCGCTGGTCTCGCTCGATACCGCTTATCTCATCTGGGAGTTTCTCGGACTGGCAGGAATCATTCTCAGTGTTCGCTCCTTATTATCAACGACGCTAAAAGGCAAATTCGAGCGCGCCTTCACTTACGTAGGCGTTCTCTCTACCTTCCCAGCCTGGCTGTGTTTTCGGCTAGGACAAATCGGACTGGCAATATTTCCCGCGTTGATGTGGTATTGGGTCGCGCTTGATAGAAAGTATTGGTTTCGCGCTGGGATGCTTGGCGGTTTTTGTTTGTTGAAACTGCAATACGCGCCGATTCTGTTTATTACAGGCTGTTTTCTCGGAGGATTGCGCTTCTTCGCCGGCTACAGTCTCATGGGGCTCATCTATCTGATTGGTTGCATTGCGGTGCTCGGTTTAGATAACGTCCTGCACTATCCGGAAGCGCTCAAGATGGGCGAGATTAGCGGCGGACAGATAACCGGGGTTTCGCCTGAGTCGCAGCAGAATCTGCGAGGGCAGCTGGTAATTTTGACCGGCAACGATGGCGGAGTCGTTCACCTGGTAGTGGTCGCGGTTTGGGCTGTCGCTACACTTTATACGGCGTTCTTGTGGTGGAAATATCGAGCAAAAGCTGCGCTGCAGAACGATGACGATCGTCGCAGAATGTTCATGATACTTGCCTCAATCACGATGCTGTTGCAACTTGTGACAAGCCCGCACACGCACAAGCAGGACTATATTTTCGTAACGCTGCCGGCGATATGGCTCATCTATAACGTGGTGGGCAACTATCCGATCGGCGAAGCTGCCATGCCTGGAGTGCGAAACAAGAATCTGATTCTCGCGATTCGCTATTTGCTTCTCGGATTTCCGATTCTTAGTTGGTTCTTCTTCACTGCGCCACACGTCTCAGGACTCATAGAGCAGAAGATTGGCTTGCACATTCCAGCGCTTCCGATCCAGCCCTTCTTTCTATATGCAGTCACTCTTATTGTCCTTCTCGGGCTAATTATTCGCGATACCGCCAGCAATACCGACGTTAAAACTGCAGCTTGATCCGCCAACCGCTATTAGGAATTCAATTGTTTTCCGAATCGGAAGAAGCAGAATCGGTGCCAGCTTCGGTAAGCTCGTCTTCGTCGAGTTCATCATCGAACACAACGCTCGGATTGAGCTTTTGCTTTTCACGACGCCTGGAGGCGAAGCGGTATGAGTCCGCCAGTTTGGGAATCATTTTCTTCCCGCCGACGGACTTCACGTGAGACTCGACCTTTTGGGAGGTGGTACGCCGGAAGTTATATTCTTCCTGGGCCTCAGCTTGAATCAGAACATAGTTTTCGTATCGACTGCGCGCCACCATAAGCGGTTCACTTTCCTCAACGCTCTCATCGTCCTCGACGATGTGGTCGATGACAGCGCACTCCTGCTCTACCAGGTGCAGGCAGTTTGAGAACTTACAGTCATTAGATAGTGCGGCAATCTCCGGGAATTGCCACATAACATCGGCTGGAACAGGATAGCGAATCTCCTGAAGGTTGAACCCTGGCGTATCGGCAACCCAAGTGGGGGTATCGGGGAACTTATCGGCCAGCACCTGGTAAAGTTTTGAGTACGTAGTCGTCTGGCGCCCGACGCCGAAGTCGTTGTCCATGACACCAATCTTGAGGTTAAGAGAAGACTCGAGTTTGTTCAAAATACTGGACTTACCGACACCGGACGGGCCGGCGAAAACGGTGATATTGCCCGCCAGAAGCGCGTTCAGCTTATCCATCCCCATACCGGTTCTCGCCGAAAGAAGGACGACTTCGTAACCGAGCGGTTCATAAATTCCGCATAAGGTGCGCTGTTGACCCTCGTTGATCAAGTCACATTTGTTAAAACACAAGATTGGCTTGGCATGCGGTAATTCGAGCTGAAAGTGAACAATGTAACGGTCGCACCACAGCTGGTTCCACTCAGGTTGGCGAACTGCCTGTACAATTACAACCTGGTCCACATTGGCTAATGGTGGTCTCGTCAGGAGACTCCACCGCTCACGACAGCCCGTGATCACAGCGGTGCCTTGCTCCAGGTCGACGTCCGTAAGGTCGACTCGGTCTCCGGTCAAAATGGACACACGTTCCTTTTTTAAGCGCTTTCGTGCCTGGCACAGTAAAGACGCCTTCGACTGAGGTTCAAACACAAGGTGACCACCTGCGTGGCTTCTGAGTACAGTTCCTTCGGTCATACGTACCTAGTGCGAAAAACCCATTATCGTCTCAAACGTGAGTAACATGATTGACTTAAGGATACACCAAAGCGGCGTGCAAACAATGAACGGAAACGGAAACCAGGACCTCTCTCACATTCGAAATATCGCAATCATTGCGCACGTCGACCACGGCAAAACGACGCTAGTGGACGGTTTCTTGCACCAGACAGGTGTATTTCGTTCAAACCAGGAAGTGGAAGTCTGTGTAATGGACTCCAACGATCTGGAGCGCGAGCGTGGTATCACGATTCTTGCAAAAAACACCGCTGTCCAGTACAAAGACCACCTCATAAACATCGTCGATACGCCCGGGCACGCAGACTTCGGTGGAGAAGTCGAGCGCATCCTCGGCATGGTTGACAGCGCTATTCTGGTAGTCGACGCGGCGGAGGGTCCGATGCCTCAAACCCGTTTCGTGCTTCGTAAAGCACTGGAACGCGGACTGAGACCACTGGTCGTTATCAACAAAATCGATAGACCAAATATCGATCCCCATCCGGCAGTCGATAAGGTTTTCGACCTGTTTGTAGAGCTCGGAGCGGATCATGACCAGCTCGACTTCCCATATATCTTCGCTTCCGGTGTCAAAGGTATTGCGACCAAAGACCCAGACAATGACCCGGGCGAAAACTTGATTCCGCTGATCGATATGATTCTCGAGCACTGCCCGAGTCCCAAAGGCGATCCGAACAAGCCGCTCAAAATGCAAGCGACGATTCTCGACTACAGTGACTACCTTGGTCGTATCGCAATCGGTCGTATTTATGATGGTGTCATCAAAGCTAACACTGAAGTTGCATTGATCGATGAGTACGGTGCGCGGGTCACCGGCAAGATCACAAAACTGTTCACATTCCACGGGTTGAAGCGTGTCGAGGCCGACAAGGCAGGCGCTGGTGAGATCGTAGCCATCGCAGGTTTCGCGGATATAAACGTTGGCGATACCGTATGTGATGTCAGCGTAGACGAGGCATTGCCGCGCATCCGCGTTGATGAACCAACAATGAAAATGTCGTTCCTCGTAAACGACAGTCCGTTCGCCGGTCAGGAAGGCAAGTTCGTCACATCGCGTCAACTGCGAGCTCGCTTATTCAAGGAATTGGAAACCAACGTTTCCATGCGCGTTGAAGAAACCGACAACACCGACACGTTTATCGTGAGCGGTCGAGGCGAGCTTCACCTGGGCATCTTGATTGAAACGATGCGTCGCGAAGGATACGAATTCCAGGTATCGCGTCCGGAAGTAATTATGAAGAACGTGGATGGTAAGAACTTCGAGCCGTTCGAAAGACTCGTCATCGATGTGCCGGATGAGTACACTGGTGCGGTTATGCAGACTCTCGGACCGCGTCGCGGCGAACTGCAAAATATGAACGTCGAAGGTGCAACCGCACTTCTCGAATTCATTATTCCGACAAGAGGCTTGATCGGTTTCCGCTCAGAATTCTTGCGAATGACCCGCGGCAACGGCGTTATGAACCACGCCTTCCTCGAGTATCGCGAATACTGCGGCGACATCGAAAAACAACGCAACGGCGTTCTCATCGCATGGGAAGAAGGCGTCGCTACCGGTTACGCCATCCAGGCAGCCGAGGATCGCGGTGTGTTCTTCATCTCGCCCGGTGTCAGAGTGTATGGTGGCATGGTCGTCGGCGAGCACAGCCGCGCCCAGGACCTCAGCATCAACGTTTGCAAAACCAAGAAACTCACCAACATGCGTTCAGCCGGCGGTGAAGTTCTCGTCGCATTGCAAGCACCAGTCGATATGAACCTGGAGAAATGCCTCGAGTACATCGAATCTGATGAACTCGTAGAAGTGACTCCGGTTAACGTTCGCATGCGCAAACGTCAGTTGGCTCGCAAGTAAGCTCGATTAATCTGTTGCTTTTCTCGGGCTTCGCTTCGGCAAATATAAATACCCAAGGTCCTCCTCAATAATGACTTTCGGAGTGCCGTCTCCGAGCGTTCGAAGTTCGTCGTAAACCTTTTGCGCCTCGGTTTCCTGACCTGCTTTCGATAAAGCGTCCGCGTAGCTCTCCATCGTCGAGCGCAGCAAGTCTTGGTCTGGCTCTTTCATTTTGCGCACGCCATTTATCGCGCGTCGCAGTTGGTCTGCGGCGGTTTTGTACCGTCCGGCAAGTGACAAAGCACGTCCTGCATCTATCTGTTGCGCAGTCGTCTCAACATCGGCCTCCCCAAGATTCTTTGCCTTGATATCGCTTGAGGCAAGGTACATCTTGCCAGCAGCATCATAGTTTCCCCGTCGCTCGAGTTTTTTGCCAGTCTCTGAAAGTCGCTTGGCGAGCGAGATACATTCAAGCTGCATGATTCTGTGAGAAGCCTGCTGCTTTAAATCGGCGACCGCGATCTGAAGTTTTTTGTCAGGCTGCTCTTTTAAATCAGCTTCGATTCTCGAACAAAGGAGAAACTTCGCTCGTGCCGACGGCTCACTTTCAGCTCTCGCCTGAGTGATGAACTCGACGGCCTTCTTCATCGAAGCGTAGAACTCTTGCTTCTCGCCAATAGTGCGCTGAACTTCCGCAACTGCCACCGCGTTAAATGCAGCACCGATTTTATCGATGGGCATACTATTAACCCACTGTTCGCAGAATCGCTGAGCAAGTTTTGCTTCTCCGACTTTGATTAATGCCTCCGCAACCATAACTCTGGAGATGGTTTGATCTCGAACCGTGAAAATGTCGGTTGCCGCCATCCTGAGGGATCTTCCGGATGTGGTTTCCGACGAAATGTCATTGGTCGAAAGAAGCTCTGACTCATGGTCCTTGAAGAGTCGAACAACGTCATCGCGTTTTCCTAAAGACGCATAGGTGTCCATCGCAGACGAAACCCATAAAGAGGAGAAGTAGTGTTCGAGACCTATTTCGATTGCTGGAAGTCGGTCCTGCAGGTTTTCGGATGCAAATTTGAGGAGCTTCTGAGTAATAAAAGCAATCGGCATCTGAGCGAGCCCAAACTCGTTTCTACTGAGCCAATCATCAGTGTCTCTGTGCTTTGCAAGAAGTTCGGCGGCCTCTTTTAACTGCCCCTGCACATTGGACGTTTCGCCTAGCCGCTCTTCGATTGACGCAACCTTCACTAAGTCTAGAGCATAGCCAATGAAATTTTCAGATGGTTGCTCGATTGCAAGTGAGTCGCGATAGTGCTGCATAGCACTCTTTAAGAAAGCGGTCGATTCAGACTCCGTCGCCAATGGTGTGAACTTGCGTTTTTCCGATAGCTGCTCAATCGCTTGTTTGAGTTTGAATGCTGAACTTCTATCCATATCCGGCAAGTTAAGCTCGAGAGTAATTCTTTCGTTTCTCGACGGCTTTCTAAAACGATGCTTCAGAAAGGCGCGCCGAGCAACCGGTATTTTATCGTCGAGCAACTCCAGGTCAGCTCGGCTCAAAAGTATCTCGACATCAGCAAGCCTCGACAAACTGCGAGCGTAGAGCCTCTTATACTCCGGTCTGGCTTTCAAATCATCGGCGATACTAGACCACCATCGGCGCGCTGATATCAAGTCATCATTCGCTTCTTCATTCGCGGCAGTATCAATTGCGCATTGAAGAGAAGGCTCTTTGTGAGCGGCGTATCGGTCCAAAACCATGCTCCGCTGAAGAGAACGCGTCTGCTGAACCACGGCACCCGCGTGATCACCGTATTCGAGTCCGCGAAAATTGCGAATGGTGGTGGGTGAAACAGTTGGATTCGCGGGACCGCGCTCCAAGTCTTTGATACCACCGTTTAAAACATCATGATATTCAGCATAGTCAGGACAAGCTCCGTGCTCGTGTTCGGCCCAAGCAGTTTGCCTTTCACTGCACCAGAACCCAAAAACCGCAACTACTGTCACAGCAAAGCGAAATATCGCAGTTGGCAGTTTCCCCGACGACATAAATTTCTCCACGCCTTTTAGCCATTATATATAAAACTGATTTTGCTCGCTCGCAGTTCCGCTTTTGAAACTGCAAAGGTAAGCAGGGCTTCTAAAACGGGGCGGATTATCGGAAAAGAATCGGCCTGTGCAGAACCGCCTGAAACAAAATCAGTCTGGTCCAATTAGGCTGGCAGCGGCACGTTGTTGTTTTGTTTATGCACGATATTTTGGAGGTAGAAAGGCACCATTTCTGACGGCGTCCCATCGCCGACTATCTCTCCCTTGTGCATTACGATTGCACGATTGCAGACTTGATTGACCATCTTCAAATTGTGCGAGACGAACAAAACAAGATTCGCGCTGTCGATTAGTTCGACCATTCGCGTAATCGCCTTCTCTACAAAACGCTCATCGCCAGTAGAAAAGACCTCGTCAATCAACAAAATCTCAGGTCGAATTGCAGTCGCGATGGAGAAGGCCAACCTTGCCACCATTCCAGACGAATAATATTTCACCGGCATATCGATAAACTCTTCTAGTTCTGCAAATTGAATAATGTCGTGTTCCAAACCACGAAGAAGCGCGACTGGTCTGCCTAGCATGACCCAATTGACGAGTATGTTTTCACGTCCGGTAAGCTGAATGTCAAAACTCGTTCCCAGTTCAATTAGCGGTGTTGTAGAACCGACTATTTCTACAGTTCCGGTTTGAGGAACATAAATTCCACTGATTGTTTTCAACAGTGTAGATTTTCCGGCGCCATTGAGCCCGATCACACCAACGACCTCGCCGCTTCCGACATTCAAACTCAAATTGTTCAGTGCATTGAACTTCAATTGCGTCTGGCGCGGTTCTCGCTTCAAACTAACAGTGTTTAAAAACCATTCCTTAATACTGGCGGAACAGTTGCCGTACATGGAGAACTGCAACGTCGCATCGGCAAGGCGCACGTTTGGTTTCACAGGAGTAGAGAACGGCTTATTCATGGCTCACAGGCGATAGATGATATCGCGCTCCCTCCACAAATATGTTGCGACGCCTAAAACAAGTGCCACCGCTGCTAGTGCCCAAGCTGTGCACCACTCATTGGCGGTTGGGTATCGACCGTCGCTAATCACGACTCGAACAACATTTATCAAGTGATAAAACGGGTTCAAATGATACCACTGGCGCAGGTGCTCAGGCACGGCGTTAAGGGGATACAAGATGGGTGTGAGGTAAAACAAGCCACCAAGAGCGACACCAATTATGTGAGCGATATCACGAAAATACACGGTCAGTACAGACAGGAAAATCGTGATAGCAAGCGTACAAACTACAACCGGCAATACAGCAATCGGGAGAGCCAGAGCAGAGGCGTGAAACGGCAGTCCAAGAGCGAACCCGAAGACAGCCAGAGCGATCAAGCTCAGAACGAAATTCGATGTTTCGGTCAAACCTAAGACCAGCGGGAATACAACCTTAGAAACGGGCAGTTTCTTCAACAACGACTCCGCTTCGACGATTGAACCACAACCAGCAATCATTGTGGAACTCATGTAAGACCACGGCAGCAAGCCGCTAAAGATGTAGAGCGCAAAATCACGCGGATCGCGTTTGAAGAAAACAGAGAAGACCATCGTCATAATGGTCATCATCAAAAGTGGGTTTAACAGACTCCACACAAAGCCGAGGATAGAACGCTGATAGCGACGTTTCAAATTGTTTGCCACCAGCGTAGGCAAGCAGGCACGATAACGCCAGAGGTTTTTCAGCTCGCGAGAAGCGCGCATGGTGAGCGGATCTCGATAGCCATGCGTTAGATATATTTCGGTCGTCACCGTCTGCGACATGCCAGCATTGTATATGCCACAGCAAATATCGGCGCATCAATGAATGCAAATCAATCTCAGAGAGCCGCATGCGCAGCTCGTTTATATACAGAGCAACACAAACAGATATCCAGACAGATCACTTTCTCCGACGTGAGGTTTATTGCTCACCTCTCGTGATTTCGTTAGATTGAAAACTAACTCAAGTGGCAACTTAGTCCGGCTTCAAGAATTCGAATTCAAAACCGCCGTCAGCCGGTTTCTCTTCCTCTGCCTTAACAGGCTTGCGAGCGTCCATTACACCGAGTAGATAGCTCGCCAGAGTCAAAATGCGAGCGGTTTCAACAAAGCTGAAAACGGAGTTTTGTTGTACGCTGCCATAGCGACCGAGAAATCCAGCAAGCAAGTCGCCGACGCCCTGGTTGTCGGTCAAGCTGGTTTCCTTGTCGATGAGAATGCCATCTTCCGGATCGAAAGCTTTGCGAACAAGCGCAACACCTGAATCGTTGATGTTGCCGGAGACAGCCATCTTTACGGCATCTTCGACTTCTTTGACAGCGAGAACTATCGCCTCTCCAAAGTGGTGGCGCTCGAAAGGTTTCCAACAAATGTGATAAATCTGGGGATGCAACTGCGCCGCCATAAATTCACCGCACGGCGGTTCAGGAATCATTGGCAGCACCTTGTGGAGCCCGACCAGCCGATCCAGTTTTCCTTTTACGACGTGAGGAAACTCGTCGCAATCACGCTCGAAATCATCCAATTTAAAGCTCGGTTCGAAATAAACGTTGGACGCAAAGTGCAATGCCGGTGCTTCGCCAGTAAAGCACTGCTTGAGAATGTTGCTGGTTTCCAGCGTCCATTCCCATTCCTGTTTTTTCAGCGCCTGCATGATTTCAGGACTGGCTGCACGCTCTTTGATTAGCTTCGCGCCCTTCTGCGCCGCCGCCTCGATTGAATGCTGCACCTTATCCCGCGGGATCGCGAGCGTCAACCCGAGAGCTGGGACAGCGGGAAGCTGATTCATTTTTCTTACCTCGATTCAAAGAGTCGGTCGATCGAAGGGCTACCAGTGGAAACAGTTTATTTTACTGCTTTGAACATAACTATTGGTCATTGCTAAGGGAATCTTTCAGTTCGGTTTTACCGCAGGTTCGGCTCGATTTCCCGCGTAGGAGATTCGATAAATAGCGCCGCAGCGATCGTCGGAAACCAACATCGAACCATCAGGCATCATGCAAAGATCAACGGGTCGTCCCCAGGCATCATCACCCTGATGAAAACCGCTCAGGAACGGCTCGTACTTGGTTGCTTTACCACTTTCCAGCGTTACCATCTGAATTCGATAACCGATTTTCTTATCGCGATTCCATGAACCATGCTCGGCGATAAAAACATTGCCTCTGTACTTTGCAGGAAACATATTGCCTGTGTAGAAGCGCATTCCCAATGATGCGACGTGAGGAGCAAGTGGCATCGCCGGCGGTGTAAACTTTAAACCTTTCGGCGCCTTTACCCCGAACTCCGGGTCAGGAACATTGCTGCCGTATCGATAAGGAAAACCAAAGTGCATGCCCTTTTCAGGCGCACAATTCAATTCGTCCGGCGGTAAATTGTCGCCGAGATAATCGCGACCATTATCGGTAAACCAGAGCTGTTTAGTCTCAGGATGCCAGTCGAAGCCAACTGTATTTCTAATCCCCTTTGCAAAAATTTCCAGGTTGCTACCATCCGGCTTCATCCGCATCAGGGTACCGAAGCGCTCGTCGGGCTTCTCGCAAACATTACAGGGAGCGCCAACGCCAAAATACAACAGATCGTCGGGACCAAACCGAATATACCGATAACCGTGCCATTCGGCATTCGGCAATTTGTCGGTCACGATTTTGCTGGTAAACGCGCGAGCCCCCTTAGAATCCGCTGGCTTGCTAAGCTGACCTTCGATGTCATCGTATCTGGTAATTTTTGGAATTTCACCAATGTACAAAGCGCCATTCCGCACTGCGACGCCATTGGGGTGATTCAAATTCGATGCGACCGTTATCACTTCGTCAGCTTTGCCATCGCGATTCCGGTCAGGAAGAGCATATACGGTGTTTGGGATAATGCTGCCGACAAACAAAGTTCCTTTCTCATCTAGCACCATCTGGCGAGCCCCGGGCACTTTGTCAGAAAAGACGCTGATTTGAAACCCGGGCGGAAGCGTGAGGCGCTTTATCTGGGGCTGCGCAGATGTCTGCGGCACACAACCCGCAAGCAGAGCGAAAAGGGCAAGCAGGGCGGTCCCAACGTAGGACCGTTGTAGATTTCTCATGTACGAGCTCCTTCGTAACGTGAGAAAGCATACCTTATATAATTGGTTCAGTAATAGGGCTCCGAATCGAACTGGGCGTTACCGCGCACCGGAAACAGAGAAATGCCTCGAAAAACAATACCTGGCGGCGGTTGGCAAGCCATAAGATATACGCTTCGCAAGGCGCTGCAAGTTGGTCCCTGGCGCTTATGGCAGCGCATGCGCTCGCGCAACGCTTGCAAAACATGCGCGCTGGGCATGGGCGGCATGAAAGGCGGCATGGTCAACGAGGCCGGTCATTTTCCGGAAGTCTGCAAGAAAAGCCTTCAGGCGCAAGTCGCCGACATGATTGGTGCGCTGCCTGCGGATTACTTCGACAAAAATCCGCTCGACTCGCTGATGAAGCTCACGCCAAAGCAAGCTGAAGACGCTGGTCGCATCAGCTATCCGGTTATATTGGAACCTGGTGCGAGCAAGTTTCGGACAATTTCATGGAACGATGCTCTCACGCTCATAAGCGATCGATTGAAGGAAACACAGCCGGATGAAGCGGCTTTCTATGCGTCAGGCCGTTCTTCCAACGAAGCCGCGTTTTTGCTCCACTCATTCGCGCGCGTGTATGGCTCCAACCACACGATGAATTGCTCCTACTATTGCCACCAGGCGTCCGGAGTTGGTTTGAAGATGGCATTTGGAACCGGCACCGCGACTGTCGATCTCGACGATATCGGTCGAGCGGATCTCGTCTTTCTTATCGGCGCCAATCCGGCGTCAAACCATCCGCGTTTGATGACGCAGTTGGCAAACCTGCGCGGTCGAGGCGGAGAAATAATCGTCGTAAACCCGCTCCGCGAGTCGGGACTTGAAACATTTTTCGTCCCATCTCAAGTCAAATCAATGTTGATGGGTTCCAAAATAGCATCGCTCTTCGTTCAACCCAAAGTAGGTGGCGACATCGCTTTTCTCGTTGGAGTGTTGAAACAGCTGGACGAGCAAGGTTTAGTCAAACAGGATTTTATGGCACAGCACGCCGACGGACACAATGAAGTTCTAGAGCATGTACGCAGCGTCGATTGGCAGAGAATCACCGCTGATAGTGGCGTCGACCGTTCCACCATCAATGAAACAGCCACGAAGCTGGCGAATTCAAAAGCCGCAATTTTTGCGTGGGCCATGGGAATTACGCACCACCAGTGGGGCGTAGACAACGTACTTGCGCTGTGCAATCTTGCTGTTGCAAGCGGCCATATTGGTCGTCCCGGCGCGGGCATGATGCCTATCCGCGGACACTCAAACGTACAGGGCATAGGCTCCATCGGTTACTCCCCGGCGCTGCAAGATAGTATTCGTGAGGCTCTGGAACGCGCTTATGGCGGCGCGAAGTTACCCACGACTCCGGGGTACGACACCCACGCCATGATCGAAGCAGCCGATAACGGCAAACTGAAATTCTTGTTCAACCTTGGCGGCAACCTCTGGGGTTCAAATCCGGACAGCGACTGGGCTTCCAGAGCCATGCAAAAAGTCAAAACCATGGTTTATCTCTCAACGAAGTTGAACCCGGGACATTTTTACGGACGCGGTCAAACGACCTTGATTCTTCCTGTTTTAGCCCGAGATGAAGAACCTCAGCCAACAACTCAAGAGTCAATGTTCAATTATGTTCGGATATCGGAAGGCGGCACCCCGAATGTCGAGGGGCTGATTCGCTCTGAGTCCGACATTATCTGCGATATTGCCGATCGAGTACTCTCTACTAAGCCTGTTGATTGGAAGAGACTCAAGGATCTCAGAGAGGTGCGAAAAATTATTGGAGAAATTATTCCAGGCTGGGATAAAATGCGCACCATAGACGATACCAAAGAAGAGTTCACAATCAGCGGTCGTATTTATCACACACCAGCGTTCAGTACAGCGACCGGCAAGGCCAGCATGATTAAAACACCGCTTCCCGACCTGGATCCGGACGAATTGATGCTGATGACCATTCGCTCCGAGGGACAATTCAACACCGTCGTTTACGAAGAATATGACATTTATCGCGGCGTACCTCATCGATACTGCATCTTAATGGCGGCAGAAGACATCAAACGTTTAGGGCTCAAGGATGGGCAGCGCGTCACCGTGCGAGGAGAAGCAGGCTCCATGGACAATATCGAAGTTGTCGAAGGCCATATTCGTGCCGGTGTCGCAGCCATGTATTACCCTGAATCCAACGTTCTGATCAAATCTAGAATTGATGTCCGTTCAAAAACTCCGGCGTTCAAGAGCGCGCCCATTCGGATTGAAATCAACAAAAGTTCTGGTTCTCAGAGCCAGACCTCCGCAAAGTCACTAAGTTGACGATGCAAAAAAGCTTCCAACTTAGTCAGGAGAAAGACCTTGTCGACAGATGTTGAAAAACAAAACGCCGCCAGAGCTGCCGTTGATTTGATTGAAGACGGCATGATAGTCGGGCTCGGCAGCGGCTCGACGTCGCTAATATTTGTGCGACTGCTCGGAGAGAGAGTCAAAAACGGTTTAAAGATAAAGGGAGTGCCGACGTCTGATGAAACCGCGATGGTTGCCCGAGAAGTCGGTATAGAGCTCGTTTCCCTAGACCAGGAAGTACACCCGGATCTCGACGTCGATGGCGCAGACGAGGTCGACTCCAACTTGAACATGATCAAAGGCGGCGGTGGAAAACTTCTACGCGAAAAAATTGTCGCCTTTGCAGCGAAAGAAGTAATTATCATGGTCGACTCGACGAAACTAGTGGAGAAGCTCGGCAAGTTCACAGTGCCAGTTGAGATCGTTCCTTTTTCCCAGCCTATAGTTGAAATCGCCATCGAAGATATCGGCGGCAAGCCCGTCTTACGAAAGGCAAAAGACGGTTCGACGTATATCACGGACGAGAAAAACTACATTCTCGACTGTGATTTCGGCTTGATTGATGATGCAGAATCACTAGCTCGCAATTTGTCGAACACACCCGGAATCGTTGAACACGGACTGTTCATAAACCTCGCCGACCTTGTGCTTGTCGGAGAGAACGATGGTGTGCGCCAGATAATTTGAACTACTTGTTGCGCTGCTCTTTCTTCAACGCTTCGTCAGCTTCGCGGACACTCTTCTTGGCACGGCTTTCATCTTTCTTCGCCTCCGAATTCAACTTCTTGGAGGCTTTTTCCATGGTGACAATGTGGTCCTGCAACTGCTGCGCTGCTCGAGCAATGGCCATATTGTCATAATCGGGTCCCTGTGTAACTTCTTTCAAAGCTTCGATGTCCTGCGGCAGGAGAGCCAGTGTGTCAGACAAGGTTTTCATCTCTGTCTTCGCCTGGTCGTTTGCGTCATCGGGCAACACAAGTGCCGTCACCTCAGTTTGAGTCATCTTCATCAGGTCATCGATTTGTGACATGAAGTAATCGAGAAATTTTTTGCGTGGCGGTTGAAATCCACCGGTCGAAATCATTCCGCTTGGATTCGGCATAGCTGGAATGATGATCGGTCCGATGACGTCAGGCTCTCCAACGACGACCATGTTGGAGCGTTGCACTTCAACAAAAATGTCGAAAGCAGATCTTTTCATGTGGTGCAAAGACTTGGTCAAGTCTTTGATACCAGTTTCCAGCGTGACGGCAACATCTTGAATCCGCCCTTCGATTGTCTTCTGCTTATTAAGCGCGGCGTCAGTTGCAGAGGAATCGGCAGAAGTCGTTGAATCCGCAGCAGATTCATCAGCATATGCAGAACCAGAAATACTGAAAACGAGTACAGCTGCTATAAACAAACTGTTTGCGCGATCAACTCTCACATTTACCTCCAATCGGCGGGAGCAGTAAACTTGACTCCGTCGTCACCGCCGCCTACTGCATCTGATTTTAGTGCTCTTGGCTAGATTTGTCATTTTCGCCAGGCTCGTTGTCAACGGTCGGCGAAACCTCCTGGACGCTCTCCTCATCGGGAAAATCTATTGTTTCACCGATTTCCGCCTCTTGCTGCAAGGTCAGATTCGATATCTCGCCAGGCGCTTGATCATCCTCAAGCTGTTCATCGTATCCCATCTTTTCGTCCCAATCCAATGAGCCAGCTGGGGAAGTGACAGCTGAATATGGAAACGGTAGTTCCGCCGCCGGCGTTTTATCCAGAAGAATTCTGTACGCCTGCGTGATTGCTAGTTCCGAAAACATATGGGCCGGAATGATTCCCACAACGAATGCAAGAGGTGCAAATAGTTTCAAAATTCCAAGAATCAGGTTCAAAAAGAACAATTCCCACATAGCACCGGATGTGATGGCAGCACTGGCTTTCAGTGCACCGATTGGGCCGAGCTTATGTTCTGCCATGAAGTACGGGTAAAACATGAACATGATACTAAATATGATGCCAGGTACAATAAGAAAGCAGAGTCCAAACGTCACCACCCACCAATAAAAGATCGTGGCAGCGAGGTACGGAAAGAAACTCTTAGCAGCGCCCCACAGGTCGTCAGAACTGACCGGCTTGCCGCGCACAATTAGAATCTGAACGTTTATTCGTCCGAGCGAACCAGCGATCACATGGACGACGGAACCGAGAAGCGAGAAGAGTAACGTAAGCGCCCACCAATCCGGATTCATGTTGGTGACTGTTCCTGCGAGCATCGGCAAAACAGACAAGAAACTCGCAAGAGACCAAAGACCTAAATATGGCCAGAAGTTTTCGAGCAGATTTGCCCACGCGGCAGAGACCGCGTCATCGAGTGAAAATTTCTGTTCCTTCTCCGTCATTTAAATTTTTACTGCTTCGTCAAAGTTCTCTGGTCCTTCGGATTTGCCGGCAAGACCTGCAATAGCTCGCCCCAGAGGAACCCCTGCGCAAAGTGGATTCCCAATTCTTGTAACACGGGGAGGTCCTCGCGACGTTCAACACCTTCAGCCACCACTTCCGCACCCAGTGATTTAGCAACGTTTGTGAGCCGCTTCAACAGCCGCACTTTATACTTATCTTCCGAAATACCGGTCACATAAGTTCTATCGACCTTAATAACATCCGGTTCTAAGAAGATCAGAGTTTCAAGTGAATTTCTGCCGAAACCGATATCGTCGATCGCCACTAACACCCCGGCGGAACGCAGCTTCTGAACATGCTCTCGCATGAATGTCGGATCGCCAATAAATTGCTGCTCACTGATTTCAACGCAGTATGTTCTTCCGCCCTTGTCCTGCGGAAAAATTTCGAGTAGACGTTCAATCGGCGTGTCAAGAATTGTCGATGGAAACAGATTGACATGAACCCGCATGTTCTCCGCCACGTCGGCAGACATTTCGATTCCCAGCTTCAAACACTGAAGGTCGACTTGAGTCAGAATGTTGTTATCAATACAGACTCTAAACAGGTCACCCGGATTCTCGAAAGCCCCATCAGGACCGCGAGTATAGATTTCGAAACCAGCAACCTGCTCAGTAGCCAGATCGATAATCGGTTGATAAACAGTTCTGAAATTACTTATATCGAGAAGGCTGTTAACAATCTCATCGCTGCCGGGCGGCATCTCAGCTTCACCACCACCCTCTCGGGCCAGAGAAACTTTGTTCTTGCCCGTGACCTTACTGCGACGCAGAGCGCCACGGGTCAATGACAAAACCTCTTGCACATTGGCGACCTTATGGGGCAGCATCGCTACGCCTATACTGACTGTGACTTGCACAACTTCCTGAAGATTGTGCATCGGATTGTCTGAAACAGCCATGCGAATACGCTCAGCCACACGCAATCCGTAGGCGAGCTGGGTGTCCGGCAAAAGCACGAGAAACTCGTCGCGGTTATCGACACGAGCCACATGATCGGAAGGACGAAGTGTTGCCAGAATTCTGCGGGCAACGTCTTTCAAAACGATGTCACCAGCAGCGATACCAAGTTTGTCGTTAATCTGGGTAAAATTGTCGCAGTTAACACTGACGGCAATCATATGACCACCGGCACGAGTAATCTTGTTCTCCTCGATAGCCAGTGCTTTTTCGAGTCCTCGAAGATTGTTGACCTCGGTCAACATATCGGTTCTCGAGAGACGATCGAGCTGTTCTTTAGTCAAAGTGAGTTCATTGGTGAGTTGTTCGATCTTCTCAGCATCGCTGGCTTCCGAGCGCCTACCACCCAGCGCTAGCATAGTCACTGCGCCGGTTCCTACAAGAACGACAATCACAACAATCCATGGATACGGTCCAATCATGCGGTTGTATTCGCCAGCCTTGTTGCGCACAGCCTCGAACTCGTCTTCTTCCATTCGCGCGATCTGTCGCACGATTTCGCGCAACTCGCGATTCTCACCGCTCTTCTGAATAAGCTGTTCAGCCGGTCCCTTTCCTTGTGCCTTACGAACATCTGCAGATTGTTTCAATTCATCCAGCAAAAAAGTGACGCGCGCTGAGAGATTCCGAGTCTTCTCGCCGAACATGAGATCGCTCTGGCGCATGCTGTTTAGCATCGACAAATGATGCTTGATGCTCTTCGACGCCTCGTTGAACGAATCGAGGGAACGATCGTCGCCGGTCAGAATGAACGAATGATGGCTGAACTCCGCATCGCGCAATCCTTCTTGCGCCAACTGCAATTCCTGGAAGAATGCGACCCGCTGCTCAAGCCAGATCTCAAGACTGCGTCCCAGCGGAAAAATCGACGGTACCCACGAGACGCACGCAATCCCGACCACAACGAACGCAGCCAGGAGAGCTAATATGGACTTGGTATTTAAGCGAGAGGCCATGAAACCGCCGCCGAAGAGAGCCTATCTATAATTACACTCTATTAGTCTTAATCAAACATATTTGACTTATAAGACCATCAAGAGCGCTTGCCGAACACAAAACGTGCGCCAGTCTGTCGTTATCAGACACAATTTTCTGCTAATTGAACGTTCTGCGGAGCCTGGAATTCTGCGGAGATGAGAATACTGCAGAACCTGGAAGTACGCAAACAATGGGACTTCTGCGGAACCTGGAATTCTGCAGAGCTTTAGAGTCTTGAAACTGAGCAATCAGCAACGCCCACTACATGCTGACGGCGTTTCTAGCGCAGAATCAAGAGAACCACGAACAGCGCAATTACCGCCAATCCGATAGACACGTAATATAAGCCGGGATTCGAGCGGCGAAACTGCTGCGCGATATCAATCAGTCGATTCGAGAATTGCTCGAACTCGCTGATCAAGTCAGCAATCTGAATGCCTGCTTTGCTGTTCGCGTGTTTCTGAACGGAAGCGTTTTTTTCGAGCTGAATCTTGCGCAATCCCTGAGCAGTCGTTCGCGGACGAGCAGGTTTGTGAGAACCCGAAGAAGTTATCCGCAAGAGATTCTGACTAGACGTCGTGCACAAGCGTTCGAGTTCTGAAGACGTTGAGTCTTTGCCATCGGCCGAGGATTTATTTTCGACCGGAGAACCAACTCGTTCATTCGAGGACGACGAGGTTGTGCCTCGAGATTGAGCGGCACGGGATATGTCCGTGACGTTGATGTCTTTTACGGTGGCGCGACTACTGGTAGTTTTCTTAGCCGCGCGTAGCGAAGCTTCAGAAGCTTCGATAGGATCGACATATTCCCAAATCGTGTTTAAATAATTTCGTGCATCCTGTGCGGTTTGAAACCGATCGCGCTGATCGCGCTCCAGAAGCTTAGCAACGAAAAGCTCAACTATTGTCGGAACGTCCGTCAACGCATTGAAATCGCGCGCGCTCTTCGTCTTCAAAATTGTTTCGCGCAAAGGGGGCGCCTTTTGATTCAGGCGATTCACCAGCGTCTCCATCGGCGAGTCACCCAGCAGAGGAGGCTGACCAGCGATCATTTCATACATCATGCATCCGAGCGAATAAAGGTCGCTTCGACAATCGACTTTCAACCCGGTTGCCTGCTCAGGACTCATGTATGCGGGACTTCCAAGTGCAGAACCAACCGCTGAAAGCGCGACCTGATCGTCACGATCGAGCAGCTTCGCAAGTCCAAAATCCAGAAGCTTTACGAGTCGCGGCTCACTCTCTTCTTCGAGCACCATGATATTGCTTGGCTTCAAATCGCGGTGCAAAATATTTTTCTTCTGGGCGTGAGCCAGGGCCGCTAGAATCTGCTCGACGATATCGAGAGTATCTCGCAGTGACAGCTGTCCACGCTCTTCAATGTACTGATCCAGTGTTCTGCCCTGGAGATAATCCATCACCATATACGGTGCGGACTCGACATGCACCCCAAAGTCATATACGGTGATAACGTTTGGATGGTTGAGACTGCTTGCCGCTCTGGCTTCGCGCTGAAAGCGCATAATCAAGGTCGGATCAGCTTGAGTGGTATGAAGGACCTTTATAGCAACGACCTTGTCGAGAATCAGATGGCGAGCGCGATAGATGATTCCCATCGCACCGCTTCCTATTACGTCCAGAAGCTCGTATTTATCAGCGAAGTCTTGACCGTAGCGAAATCCTGTTTGCGAATCCAGCGCTGGTATTTCAACTGAAGAGCTAGAGTATTTAGCATCCTCGATTGGGTGCGCGTTAAATTCCCCGGAACCGGCCATATTCAATGTACCATCGATAGAGGGAAAGGCCACTGATTGCTCTTTCTAGCGCCGACCAACTTCGAGAAATTTAGCGCGGCTTTTAGTAAAGGAAAGGACGACAAGTCCTAGTAGACAATACCATATATGATGCCTTTAATAAATGCAAGTTATCAGTCAAAGGGCGCCGAAAAACTCGGCGCCCTTTTGGCATTGCATATGGTGGCGGTTAGAGCTCTAGTAGATATAGAGCATTTCGCGGAACTTGGGCAGCGGCCAGATCGAATCATCGACCAATACCTCGAGTTCGTCAGCAGCATCACGCACGGCTTGCATTGCTGGAATGACTTCGTCCTGGTAGAACTTTGCCATCACGTAGCTTTCAGAGTCGCCGTGGCCATGACCACCGTTGCCGTTGCCGGCGTTGTTCATCGGTTGTTCCAGACGCTCCAGAGCCAACAGCAATTCGCTGATTTTCTCAGTGAGGTCGCGAAGCATATTCTCTTCTACAGTCAGGTTGATACCACCGAGAGCGGATTTTGTTTGAACTATAGTCGATGCAACTCGGCTCTGATATTCCAGCGCCGCCGGGAGAATCATCGTACGAGCGATGCTCTTGGTCAGCAACCATTCGATGTTGACGGTTTTGCAGAATTGAGCGACGAAGACGTTATAGCGTCCAACCAACTCATCTTCCGAGAGCACACCGTATTTGACCAGCAATTCCTTAGCGTCGTCTTTGACGATCTCCGGAAGTGCTTCGACCGTGTTATGCAAGTTCGGCAAGCCACGACGAGCCGCTTCATCATGCCATTCGGCGGAGTAGTTGTCTCCGTTGAACAGAATGCGCTGGTTTTCTTTCAGCGTTTCACGAACCAGTTTTTCGGCAGCAGCGTTAATTTCCATGCCGCCTTTGACTAGATCTTCGAGTTCGTCGGTCATATAGTCGATCGACTCGGCGACCATGGTGTTCAGCAGGGTATTAGGGAAGGCAATTGATTGGCTCGAACCCAGAGCGCGGAATTCGAATTTGTTTCCGGTGAAAGCGAATGGCGAGGTTCTGTTTCTATCGCTATCGTCACGCGGTAGATCCGGCAGTGTGGAAACACCAAATTTCAGATTGACCTTTCCATGGGCGCTCTTCATCTCCTTCTGTCCAGCGATCAGCGCATCCACGACAGCGGTGAGTTGATCACCCAGGTAGATGCTCATGATGGCTGGAGGTGCTTCGTTTGCACCGAGACGATGGTCATTGCCTGCATGGGCGATGCCGGCACGCAACAGACCTGCGTGCTTGTTAACGGCGCGGCAGACCGCGGTCAACAGTACGAGGAACTGTGTGTTTTCCAGCGGAGTAGAACCTGGCTCGAGAAGATTGTTACCTTCATCGTCGGCCATGGACCAGTTGTTATGTTTGCCACTTCCATTGACACCACTGAAAGGCTTCTCGTGGAACAGGCAACGAAGTCCGTGCTTCTGAGCGGTCTTTCTGAACACTTCCATCAGAAGCAAATTGTGATCGCAAGCGATGTTGCTTTGTTCGAATACTGGGGCAACTTCGAACTGAGCAGGTGCAACTTCGTTGTGACGAGTCTTGACCGGCACTCCGAGCTTATAGAGCTCGCTCTCCGCGTCCATCATAAACGCCAGAACGCGCTCCTTGATAGACCCCCAGTAGTGGTCTTCCATCTCCTGACCTTTCGGTGGACGAGCGCCGAACAGCGCCCGACCGCAGTTGATGATATCGGGACGGGCAAGGTAGAACGCTTCATCAATCAAGAAATATTCTTGCTCCGGACCGACAGTGCTGATGATGCGCTTGACCGTTTTGTTTCCGAGCATGTGCAACAAACGCACCGCTGATCTATTCAGTGCATCGAGCGAGCGCAGTAACGGTGTTTTCTTATCGAGCGCATGTCCGCTGTACGAGCAGAAAACAGTAGGAATACAAAGAGTCTTTCCATTCGTGCTCTCCATGAGGAAAGCAGGACTTGTCGGATCCCAACCGGTATATCCGCGCGCTTCGAATGTCGATCTGATACCACCGGACGGGAAGCTTGATGCGTCAGGTTCGCCTTGAATCAAGAGCTTTCCGGAGAATTCGAGAATCGCGCCGCCTTCGTGACCGCCGGAGACCAGGAAGGAATCGTGCTTCTCGGCGGTGGCTTCACTCATCGGATGGAACCAGTGCGTGAAGTGCGTCGCGCCTCGTGCCAGCGCCCAATCCTTCATAGCGTTAGCAACGATGTCAGCCATCGCCGGGTCTAGCTGCTCGCCATGATCGAGGCAACGAACGAGAGCTTTGTAAACGTTTTTAGGAAGCAACGTGCGCATAACGTGACGGTTGAACACGTTGACGCCGAAGATTTCCGATACAGGCGTAACCGTGTAATCAACACCGCTTCTGACCGGCTCCCGATTGCGCACCGCCTGTAGTGCCTCTTGCCGTGCCGAAGCTTGACCTTGCCCGCGACTTCTCATCGACGCTAATTTCCCTTGTGAGTCTACTCTTACTGTCATATATGGTCTTTCCTCTCGCTTTGCGGCACTACAAACGTTCCGTATTCAGTTTTGCGTACTATATAAAACCAATTTCGGTTTAAAACAAACCGCGCCTTTAAATTCCAATCGCCTTCAGAATCACTCGCTTTTTCCGCTGTCCATCGAACTCTGCATAGAAAATCTGTTCCCACGGTCCCAGGTCTAGTTTGCCTTCAGTGACGGGGACCATAACCTGATGATTGATTAAGATGCGCTTCAGATGAGCATCTCCATTATCTTCGCCGGTGTTGTGATGGTGGTAATCAGGATTTACAGGAGCAAGTTTTTCAAGCCATTCGTCTATATCTTTGATTAGTCCGTTTTCCCAATCATTGATATAAACACCTGCAGTGATGTGCATTGCGGATACAAGAATGAAACCTTCCTTGATACCACTCTCGTCAAGAAAGTCTTTCACATCGTCAGTGAGACGGATGTATTCGCGCCTCTTCTTGGTATCGAACACGAGATACTTTGTGTGTGATTTCATGCCTTCAGCGACGGCCACGACTGTACCTCCCAACGTTCAAACACTAACGCCCGAGCAAAACGCAATTCGCGACAGAAGTCGTTAAAGCGAACCCGTATATCCAGTAGCGCTACATCCGGCTACCAAGCCGGTTGCGGCTATTCTAATAGATTGGACTCGATGTTCCATTAACTGTCAACGATTCTCGCTTGGCAGCTTTACACAACCGGAAACCGGGCGTAGAAAGGCTCTTCGGAAGCTTGTCAACGCCACATTCGACAAATGTTTCGAGATGTCTATATCAAGATTGTGTAAAGCATCAGCGAATGGCGCCGGTTTTCAGCCAGTTGAGGGAGGTGAAGTCGATGTTCTGTCCTCGTATACTCGGCAGCACAGGCAGCTCCGCAATTTGCTCCCAGGGCTTGGTGATGTTGATGCTGCGCAGCGAGTTTTGCGCGGCCTGATAGTCGACGAATTTCGGAACGGCCGGCTGCCAACTCTGCAAACGAGGAAGCCAGACCGACTCCAGCGTAAACGCTGTCTGCCGCTCGGTATCAAGCACAAGCGTTTGCAGTTTCGGTGAAAAAGTTTCTGCTGTTCCAGCTTTTACAGCGGCGTTAAACTCACGCGCTTGACCGACGAAATAGGCACGCTGACTGCCTCTTGAAACGATACCTAGATCTTGAGTTGCGACCAGATCAAACTGCCCGGGGCGAGTTCCAATCGGACTCTCAGGGCCGTGCGTGTGAAACAAGATACGTCCTGGTTTGTCGCTGAACCCAGGATCAATAGACTCCGCTTTTCCGACGATAGGCTTGCTGATTTTCATGCGCAAAAGATCGACGGATCGCCCGGTTTCTACGCCTTGCCACGGGTGTTTCGAAGCTAGCATTTCGCCGAGATCGAGAGCGTTAACTTTTCCATCGGCGTGCAAAATACCTGAGGGCAACTGCATTTTGCCTGGACCGCGAAACGCCCATTGCTCAGCAACAAACTCCTTCGAAGCGGCAGTGGCATTTTTGACGGACTGAGGAGTATTTCGCTCAATCATATTTCCGATGGCTTTGTATGAATTCGGCATGCCGACCGCTTTTACAGCGAGTGACCCGCCGAGCAGCATCCCGGGCGTTGCCTCGATCATCGTTGCGCCTTCGCGCGCCAAGCTCTTCGAATAGCGGTCTACAAGCTGATTTCTTTGAAGATCTGTGTTTGCGTCCGCCGCCTGCCCCACAAAGTCGATCGCATGTCCGCCGTAACGGACCGCCTCATAGCCAGCCACTCCAGCCACGAGTAATCCACCAACCTTCGGCGCTTTAGAAAGCAACGCGGTCATTCCGAAACCCGCGGCTGTAGAAACTCCGAAGGTCGTTCCCAGTTTACTTGAGTTCTGCATGTCGTCGCTGAGTTGGTTGTAGAGCGCCGTCGGCGTCGCGGCGATCACGTCACGCGTGGCCTTGAGCACGTTCTCAGTGCTGGACTGCTCGTCTCTAAACCCAAACTCGGAACCCAAAGTAACGTCAATGCCTATGTGCAGTGTCTGACAGGCATAATAGATAAACGAGTAGCTTATGTCATTGGGGAAAGTACGAATGCGCGCGAAGTCAAGCTAGCAGGCGCTTTCCGGCACTTAATCTGGCGATTTTACAGCTGGGTCTGCTTCGACTTCAGCTTTTCCGGCGCCATCCAGCAATGCAAGCGCAGTTTTTGCGTCGCTGTTGCTGGGCTCCTTCTTCAGGGCGGTCACGTAAGCAATCCTGGCCTCAGCTTTGTCGCCTTTCTTTTCCAACAGCTGACCGAGCTGATACCACAACGATGAGTACTGAGGACTGTTCTTCAGAGCGGCGCGAAACTCGGTTTCGGCTTTAGCCAGATCGCCCTTGGATTGCGCCAACCATCCGAGATCAACATGGAGCGCCGTCGAATCGGGATCGACTTTTACAGCCTTGGACATCTCCGCCATCGCTTCGTCCTTCTTGCCGTTTTTATCGAGCAAGTAGGCAAAGTCCGCATGCGCAAAGGCGTCGCTTGGATCGATCGAGAACGTCGATTGATAGTATTCTTCCGCGCGTTTGAAGTCGCCCTTGCTGGCGTAAGCGAACGCAAGCGACCTGTGAATCGCCACATCGTTCGGCAAATAGGTTCGCGACCATAGCAATTCGGAAATTGCTTCATTCCAATCTGACTTTTGCGCCTGCTCGACTCCGCGCTTGTAATGCGCTTGGGCGGCTTCGATGCGCAGGTCGCGCTGTTGTTGTTCACTCAGCGGAATCGGCTCGCACAAACCGAGGACCATCAGAAACTCGGCGAATGCGCGCATAGGTTTCCCGCGCATGAATGCAACTAAACAGTAGTCGCGGTGCGCAATCTTAAGATTCGGCATGTACATAATCGCCGAACGCAATTCCAATTCGGCGAGTTCCATATTATTGATTTTGGAATAGTATTTCGAAGCATCAAAGTGCTGAACCGCCTGGTGCTGCTGCATCAACGCAATCTGCTGTTTACTCTGATTGGCAAAATACTCTTCGTCCTGAACAGCCGAGTCGAGCGGAGTCACCAGACTCGCCTGCTTGGCTGTAACACTACTTGCGGTGCCATTGTCTACACTGCTTGTCGTTTCGGATGCCTCGTCTGCCGTATCAGGTTTTCCACCAGCGGAAGCATTACCCTTGGTGGTATCTTTACCAGCATTTGTAGTGGCGGATTCGGTGGCAGTTTGCGTGGCAGCTTTGGTGGCAGATTTAGTGGCAGCTCTGGTGAGAGTTTGCGTGGTACTCGTGGTAGCAGAGCTGGTGGCAGGAGCGGTGGCCGTTTGCGGGTCCTTTGTGTTTGCAGAACTGGTGGCAGTTTGCTTGGCATTCGTGGTGTCAGAACTGATGGCAGCATCGGTAGCAGTTCCAGGTGCGGCGAGCGCGCTCAAGTTTGCCGAAGTCACGCTGCAAGTCAGCGCGACTGCAACAGCACCCGCTAAACGTTTTTGAAAAGACCCTGGTAAAAACATACGAAAACCGCCTGGCAAAACGAACGAGACTACATGCTTTCAATCGGCAGCTCTTATTATGACACCATTGCCGCGCGAACCTACAGATCGTATTTCCTGTCGCATCTTTAGTGTTTTCCCCAGCGACGCCGCCAGCCGGAGCGTCTTCTGGTCACTTGCCGCATCGGGTCGGTATGGTCCGGTCTGGCAATATCGATTTTGGTGGTCCAAATCGTGCCTACTTATCTGGATTCCTGCAGAAACCCTACCCCGCTCAGTAGGCATTAGCGGTGAACAAACGGTCGGAACCGATTGGATGTTGTCGAAGACGCCGCGTTGAAAATGATGTTCCCGGGCCGTTCTGACGCCGACAAGGTTTCAGCTTGCCTTAAGATTCCAGCCTGAATCATTAGTTGGAAACCGCCGCCAGACGCGAGGAAACCGCCAGCCGCGATGCTAAACAGAAACCATAGATATGCTGTGCCGATCTGCAAAGGCAGCCATCTCCTGCTCTTCAACCACAAGAACTTCATTTGCGGCAACCGCAAGAACGCCGCCGGGCTTCGACGAAACCATCGCTTCCAGCGTGTTCATGCCAACTGTCGGCGTATCGAAGCGAGGGTCTTTTCCTTTTTTAGGAACCTTACAAACGACCACAGGTCCACCGGCAAGCTGCACACCGCGCCTGATTGCAGCGTCCGTACCCTCGATAGCTTCAATCGCCAGAATCATTCTGTCCTTCACGACGACAGTCTGACCGATGTGAATCCTGGCCAGCTCGCGGGCAATGTTAATGCCATATTCGATATCGACGTACTCATCGGCTGTCGGTTGGCGTTTAGACAAAACTCCAACATCCGGGAATATGTGTTTCAAAAACTCAGATTGGGTCAAAACCTTGACACCATGCCGCTCCGCCAGGTCACCAGCCAACGACTGAATTGCATCATCCGAAAAATCCGTCAGCTTGCTGAGTTCGCGAACAGCCGTCCAGTCAAGCTTGAACGCCGATTTAAGCAACTCGGACTTGTGCATCTTTCCGATGAAAACAATTTCTTCGAGCCCTTCTTTCTTGATGAGCTCCATGTTTCGCCCCAACTGACCGGGTGCAATCTCGATAACTTTGACGCAGTGCGGACCGACGCGAGCAGGCGCTTCCTCAGCCATAGTGAAGGCGGTGACATCGTATCCCTTGTTCTTCGCACTCTGCGCCAGAATGCCGGGTAGCTTTCCTCCACCCGCCAGAAGACCCAGTCTTTTGCGGGTTTTCACAGCTTCACGTTGTTCGTTCATGACCGAATTCGTCATCTCGCCTGTCTCTCGGATTTACCGCACGCAAGTCTAGCATGACCTTGGCAGCCTGACCCGTGTGGGCGTTTAAGACAGCGGCGGCGGAAACAATAAGTTGCTAAGACAGTCATTTTTATCACGCAGACGAAATGAAAAAACGCGCAGATTTAATGGAAAATGCTCCAAAACCCTGAACCTTTCACGCGTTTCCTTGACATCAACAAACTAATCACATTAAACTGAACTAAAGGTCGGTTTATCTCTTGGAAAATCATGGCGAAATTTACACTTAATAAAAACCGAAACACCCCGCTCTGCTTATCGTTAGCAGCAGTCGGTTTAGTTACTGGTGCGGTCCTGATGACAATACAACCGGCATCAGCTCAGGGGTTGAAACACTTTTACATGGCTCGTCAGCAAGTGCAAATCACTGACGATGCGCCGCTAGTCAATGATCAGCGCACGTTTCCACAGGGTGGGCAGCCAGGACAGGGCATGGGGGCGCTCCCGGCGCGCCCAATGGCACTCCCACGTGCCGGTTTTCAAAGCTACTCCAGCCAGATGCAGAGCGGTCCAACCACCAGCCTGCCTCAGGTCGTCAACGGCGTGCCGCCCAAAGATCCGGGTCCACTGCCTGTGAAGAAGGGCAAAAGCGCCAAAACCGGACAGCTGAAGGTGAAGGCGGACAGCAAGAAGCCGGTCAGCACTGCGGCGACGAAACCGCCTGTGACGGCAGCGAAGGCATATTCGCCCTATAAAGGATACAATCCGGGCGCGGCGGCTCAAGCTCCGCAGCAAACCGCCGGCGCGTCGAACATGCAATCGAAGACCAAAGTGCGCGGCAGCGTGCTGCACTGGGCGCGAGGACATTGACAAGGCATCGTTGATTATCACGATGTTTCAAAGTCTTTGCACTCACCGAAAGACAGCTTGCTGACTGTGGTAAGATTCTAGAGCAATGGGACAGCACGTCCCCCATATCTGCCCGTAGCCCAGTTGGATAGAGCGCATGGCTACGAACCATGAGGTCGGAAGTTCGAGTCTTCCCGGGCAGGCTCTTTTTAGACAATTGAGTGTATCGCAAGTTAGCAACGAGTTAGCAGCACGTGAAAGCAACATCGTTGTGTGTCACCACGGGCGATATCACCGACACTGGGAGCAGATTCATTGAATGTTAGAAGAAGGCATTGGGCGAACGACAGAGATTGATGCGCACGGTCATGTTACGCCAAGACACACGCTCGAAAAGATGGCGTCTGCCGTAAACGCTCCTGAAGGTGCGCAGGTCAATCTAATCAATCATGATTGGAGCATACCGCCAATCGGTAAGGTTATCAGGGCTGCGGTACGGCCTCTGGACGACGGCTCCGAAGATTTCGCATTGCACCTTACCTTTGAGCGGTTTGAGGGACGCAATACGATTCAACTTCCAAGTGGAACGTCACTTGTTGTTCAAGGAAGCGAGAATGATGTTCGTCCATTTAGTTTTACGCAGCGGGACTATCAGCAAAATCTTGTAAGCCTGGTACTGGAGGCAAGAAACTTTCCCACAGTGCAAGAGTTGAAGTCTTTTAAGCAGGAGATTGACACCTCACCAATTTCTTGCCAGCTCGTCATTCAGCATGAGAAAGATCTACTAGTAACACCAAGTCTGCTGTTCCTACTCGGATACGGTTTCTTGGGCTGGTATGGGCTAAAAGTCAGCTCGAAGGTTGTAGACAAAATCGCCGATAAGCACGCAGAAAAAATAATTGAAAACACCAATCAACTTATTCAGTTGTCGAAGCAGGCGGTAATCAGTTTCAAAAAACATCGAGGTGAGGCGGCAAGTACGCCCATGTTCCGGCACCAGATTCAAGGTGACCCGATTGTAGAATTGGTCTACAGAGGAGAAGATGAACATTGGGCAAAATTAGGATTCTCGCAAGAAGCGCTTGAAGCAGCATTTGATCAAGCTCGCGAACTCAAGGAGCATGCTAACGCTGCCTACGTTCAATTTGTGTTTGACGATAAATGCCTGTGGAAGTTAAATTGGGCCGCTACAGACAAGGGTGAGATCGTCGCTAGCGAATACGCCCTCTCCATGAGAGACAGTTTGCTTCGAGAGATTGAAGAAGAGTGTAGATCTGAAGGAAGGACTGTGGGTCTATCACCAGCCTACGTACCAACGGAAATAGAACTGCGTGAGAAATCTTAGCGCTCCTCGCCAGGGTTTCTAGAAAACATACTTTTCCATTTAGCAAGCCCGATGCCATCACGGGTGATACCGATTTCGAGACAGGCAGACCTATCGATATCACAAGAGCTTAAGACCTCCTTCCCTGTGCGCTATAATAGGCGCGCTAGTTCACAAGTGGTTGTTGAAATGAATCATTGGTTGCTTTGTCTTCCGCGCGCAGACATGGAACACTGTATCAAGATCGGTACTTTCGGTCTCAATAGGAAATACATGTTAGGACAAGTCCGCGTTGATGACGACATTGCGTGCTGTGCCGGAAAAGGCGAATGGATGATAGTCGGCATTGGCAAAGCGTCTAGCGAGTATTTTATAGATGATCGGAAAAAGTTTCTGGGCAACGGCCTGTTCCCCGACCGATTCGAATTTAGAGCGAAGCAACTAGCAAGCTCTAACGAGGTTTCCTTAATTGAAATTCTTGACAAGCTTTCCTTTGTTAGTAACATCGCACACTGGTCTGTGTACTTCAGGAACGGTATCGTCAAGATCTCCGATCATGACTGGGATCTGATAGCGTCATTGGTCCGGAAGTGACATCTCAATATCGATTGTCCGATATTGATTTCTTCGTCCGAGAATATGTTGCAAACGCGTTGATAATAAATCACGCCACCATAAGTGGTGTTATTTTGTTTGAAAAATAGATCGTACAAAGAGAGGTTTCCATCGGCATCTTCGGGGATGGATGGTTTTCCGATGCGAGAGTACAAGGTATCCATTTGGATTGAGTTGTTGTATACACATTATTCGGGAACAAAGCACAGTGACAACAAATGAGGCGCGCGACAGTGAGTCCGCCTAAGAAAAAGAATCCCAAGAAACCATCCAATAAAAATGCTGAAAGCTCGAAACAGCGCGGAACATCTTCTGCTGCACGAAGGGGCCTTGTTGCCGAGACTGGAATTAAGTACCCTCCCATAGCGATCGAAATATCTAGCCTCAGTTCGTCTGCCAAGAAGAAGTTTGCCAAGTCACTCGAAAAATACCTGGACAATCTGGAGCGGCTTGTTAGTGAGAGTAGTCGCTCACATCGTTTCGCGATGTTCTTTCAAGAGATCTTCGGAGTTGAAACTGAGCTAATCGCAAAGTACACGACTGGAATAGAGAAGAGCCTTCGAGTAAAAAACGATGATCAAATATTGAGAGGTCGTGCAGACAATCTATTCGGCAACTTAATCATTGAGTTTGAATCCAAGATACCAGACAAGCTGAATGAAGCAATAGAGCAGCTAAGAAGATACGTAGCGATTATTTGGTCCACCGAGCAGTTGAATGAGAGAACACCTTTTCTTGCGCTCGCCACTGATGGTGCTCGATTCTATATGTACTCCGCGACGGCTGATCAAACCAAGGCGTTTTTGAGTCCAGATGACGTTGAGCTTACCGAAGTAGACTACGTAGATTGGACTTCGCTCAATGCCGATGATGTATGGATGTGGGTTGACCGCTACTTCTGGCGAGAAGAGCCGATGATCCCGCAGACCAACACAATAGTTCGCGACTTCGGGATCGGAAGCCATGCGTTCAAAACCATCACGAATGTTTTGATGAGCCGATGGCAAAGCTGCAAATCAAAAAGCTCTTTTGATGTCGTTTATGATAGTTGGGAGAAGTATCTTAGGATCGTGTATGGCGAAACGGTCGGAGCCGATGAGCTGTTTATAAGGCATACATACCTAGCCACTTTTGCAAAGCTGCTCTCGTGGGTTCATATCAGCGAGAGCACGCACTCCCCTTCACTTGAAGAAATAAATGAAGTAATTAGTGGCGACTACTTCAAGAAACAAGGAATCGAAAATTTCATTGAGGAGGATTTCTTCTCCTGGATCGTTAGAAGTGAAGCCTTATCTGACGGTATTAAGATCTGCAAGTGGTTGCTCAGCATTCTTCGAAAGTACGACTTGAGTCGACTCTCAGAGGATGTTCTCAAGTCGCTTTACCAAGAACTTGTCGATCCGCAAGCAAGGCGCTACCTCGGTGAATTCTACACACCAGATTGGCTGGCTGACAAAATCGTATCTGGAGCATTGCAAAAGAAGCCGGAAGCAACAGTTTTGGATCCGACGTGCGGCTCTGGGTCCTTCCTCTATCTGGCGGTGAGACGCAAACGAGAACTTTTGGGAGAATCACAAGATACACTCGCCCATGTATTTTCGAGCGTTTGCGGAATTGATATCCACCCACTGGCAGTAATCATTGCGAAAACAAACTTCATTTTGGCGCTTGGCGGTCTCCTCGCTAAAAGAAAACAATCGGTCACTATTCCTGTCTATTTGAGCGACTCAATTCGCCTTCCAGAGAAGGGGCAGATGTCCGTTTTCTTGCAAGTCCCCGGATTCAAAGTCACCTTAGAGGGAACCGAAGTCTTCTTGCCAGAAGAGTTCGTTGAGGACTACAACCTTTACGATCAGACAATCGAACTGGCGCGAGAGTATGCCAGGCAGCACGAGAAAAAGCCCATTGACGTAACCTCGTTCAAAAGTTTTCTCGAAGTTTCAAAATACCCAAAACTAAGTGATGACCAACTTGTCCGATCCGCGTTTGAAATTGCGAAGGTACTCAAAGACTTCATCGACAACGAGCGAGACTCAATTTGGTCGTATGTACTCAAAAACATCTACAAGCCGCTCTTCCTGAAAAACAAATTCGACTACATTCTAGGAAATCCACCATGGCTACCCTATCGGCTTATGGAGAGCCAGTATCAAAAATCCCTCAAAGAGCAAATCGTCAGGCAGTACAAACTATACTGCGGCAAGGCAGAGATGATGACCGCTATGGAAGTCGCAACCCTGTTTTTGCTACGTGCAGCAGATCTCTATCTTAAGAAGGGCGGCGAGATTACTTTTGTTCTCCCCCGCTCAATTTTCTCTGCCGAACAACACGATAGCTTACGGAGGAAATCCTTCAAGCTCTTCGAGAACACAGATCAAACCGTTGATTGGTGCGAAATTTGGGATTTGAAAGACGTCAAACCAATTTTCAGATTTCCCTGCTGTGTGCTTCGTGCAGAGAAAATCGATTCCGATCCAAACCGCAAGCACACGCCGACACCAACACTCACATTCAGCGGGCGACTTCCAAACCGAAATTTGAAACTCTCTGATGCACAAATTCACTTGAGCCACCGAAGCGAACAATTGCAAACGCAATTGATCGGAAAACGCTCTTTCTGGGACACCAATACCACCACCGTTACAAATTTAGGGCGAAGCGCGTATTTTGACAAATTCGCAGAGGGAGCGACTATCGTTCCTCGGTGCTGCTGGTTTGTGACCATTGGCGCCACCAAGCTTGGTATCAATTTGAAGTGTCCAGCAATAGCGAGTGAGCCCCATGCGATGGCGACTGCAAAGGACGCATACAAAGGTGTTAGTATCAAGGGCACCGTAGAGAATCAGTTCCTGTACGGCACGATGACTGGTTCGGAAGTTATTCCTTTCGGCTCAACAGGAATGAGAGTCGTGCTCCTACCCCTACTACGAAAGAATGGAATTAGTAAGATTTTTGAAAGTGCTGATGCCAGATCATCAGGATTTCTCCACTTATCAAAATGGTTGCTTCAGGTTGAGAAAGTCTGGAGCGAACGACGTGGTGCAAAGGCCGGGAAGATGACCATTTACAAGCGCATAAACCACAACAATGGTTTAACGCGTCAAAAGACAGACGCTCAATATAGAGTGGTATACAACGGCGCCGGTAAAAACATTTCTTGTGCAGTCATTGAAAAACAGAAGGACATGAGTACAAACATCAATGGCCAAGACATATCGTTGTCGGGGTTCATCGCGGACTGCAAACTAATTTATTTTGAAACGGATAATGCAAACGAAGCGTTCTACCTGGCAGCATTTTTAAACTCGTCAGAGGTCAACAAGCTGATTAAGCCGATTCAAAGCCATGGGGAACACAATCCGCGAGACATTCACAAAAAGCCGTTTGAATTGCCAATACCAAAATTCGATCCCAAAGATCAAACCCACATTCGTCTTGCCAAGCTGTCGCGAGCAGCCACCGACAAGATTCGAAAGTGGTCCAAGTCAACGAATCTGTCAACGCAATCAATAGCGAAAACTCGTGCCCAGGCTAGGAGTCTAATTACTTCGGAACTCGAAGAGATCGACAGTATTGTGAAACCACTACTAAGCTGAATCACCAAGGGCATCCTGCCAGTTCCGCGAAAAATTATCGAAGAATGCGCACCGCGCAATCATTTAACCTGACCGTGATCAAATACAGGCAATGGCTGACCCATGTACACGCTCAGATCCATTATGATCTCGCTCACGCCCGGTGGTAGTTTGTCATACTTGTCGCGTGTCAAATCGCCAAGAATCATTTTGTCGCTGATGCTTGAACCGCTTGATTGAATCAATTCAGCCTCGCTAGCTTTTCCAGTTCGGTCGATTTGGAACCGAACCTTGAAAGTCTCTCGATTCTTCGTCGCAAGTCCACCGAATCGAATATTTCGATGCATCGTCTTACTGAGCCACTGGCTCAAATCTGTCTTGATGAGCCCGGGTCTGTCAGGCTGAAATAGAGCCCCTTCCCGTAATGGCGAATTGAGACCTGGTCTCAGTCCCACCAGCTCAATCACTCCGTCAGACGGATTGTAGGACGAATCCTGAAACGCCATGTCACACTTCACAAGGTATGAAAGCTCTGACGCACAAATGCGCTTCATCGCTTCCTCTCCGACTGAGGCCGCCGTTTTGTCTTTGCCATGGCGCATCATCTGAATGTTGAACAGGGCATCGTCTGTATCAAGACTGAATCGGCAACCAAGCAGCAAGCAACCCAATGACCGCTCTTTATCTCCTTCCTTGGCCAATAGAAAACCGAGTTCATGCCATAGCCGCGACCACCGCGGATCAAGCTGTACGGCTTCAATGAAATGCGCGCGAGCAGCAGAGAACTGTTCCAAGGCAACCTCAGTTTCAGCAAGATAGCCGAGCGGATAAGACCATTTCGGATACATCGCATGGGCCATCTGAAAACCCGCAGCGGCTTCGTTCAACAACAACTCCCTCCGGGCCCCGGAACTCTTCTGTCCGGTTGCGAGAGTGTTGATTGATTTCGCATACATGCGAGAAGTGTCCAGATCAATCCGGCTTTGCGGTCTCCTAATGAACGCGGCTTCAATTGCGTCATCAGTTTGCTTTTGACGTTCCACATCGTTGAACAATGAACTCCCGTTCCATAACAGCGAAGCACGAATGATACGATCCACCGCTGGCGGCACATTGCTTTTCCTCAATATGATTGGTTCGTGAGGTTTGGGAGGCGGATATAATGGAGACGTCTCGTTTGCTGCTGCGGCATTTGCAGGGAAGGATATGGCTATAAGACAAGCGACAATTTGCTGAACAATTTTAGTGCCAGGTCCGTTCATTCTGCGCATTTCCAGTATTCCCTGTAAATAGTGATTCTTGAAATTCTTCATGTGCGATAGGTTGCACTGCACTTCGAACTTCCCTTGCTCTCCGAAAATGGGATACAGACGCCATCAACATTTCCAAAATTTTGTTCCCGTCGAGAATTCCTCTCTCACATTTCGGCAATGGCGGGCACCATATTTGATATCACCTTGCTCACGATGAAAGGTAAATATCCCTTGCTACTTAGTTCGGCGCCTATTCCCCAGAGCCTGACTTTGTCTCACTTCTCGCAACATTGCCAGGTCGCTCTCGTCGGGCTCCAAAATACAGATCTCAACATTCCACATATTGATCGCGGCGTGCTTGACCCAAACTTTCATCCCCTTTTCCGCAGCAAGCAAAATAACTAAAGTCGCATCGTGCCATGCTTCCGAATGATGCTTCAGCGTTACCAACTTCAGAATGTCGCACGCGATCTTGTTTGGTTGAGCACCACGTAGACCATCAATCCCAGCATAGACCTCCACAAGAATCTTGGGGTCATGCGAGATTCCATCGACCTCCACGCGAACCTTATCAACATCGCTGATCAGAATAGACTGCGTGCGGAAGCCTTTGCCATTGCGTTCAAAGCAAACGCCCCTCAACTGCTCGAACCTATCGAGAAGCCTTTCGGCAATTATGCCTTGAAGAGAGGAGTCGCTAAGATCGGGCATCGCATCACACAATAGCAACTGCACGGACACGCAAAACGTTCCATGGAGATGTTCGGATTATACGAAAGTAATTACTTCCGGACTGATTGGCATCCATATACCACGCCGCCGGAAGTTATTACTTCTGGAAAGTTATAACTTCCAGATATTTAATGTCTAGGTGCCTAAACCTCAAGACCCCGTTAATACCTTTGGTCAGATTCTTCGTCAGCTCCGAGAAGAAAATGACTGGACGCAAGAAGACTTAGCAGCTGAGCTAAGCGTTGACCGCGCCTACGTTTCGCAACTGGAGAGAGGTCTTCAAAATCCGAGTTTGCGGGTAATGGTAAAAATCGCAAAGGTGCTTTCGGTGGATATAACGTTCGCAGGCATCGCGCTGAAGTAGCTTTGCGAAGACTATTCTCAAAACACGTTTTTGTCGCGAAGCTTGCCGGTGCTGTGATTGCACATTAGGTCCAGAGTGCCCGTTTGCCCGTCCCTGTTCCTGGCGATGATCAGTTCAACTTCCCCTCTCACAAGACTTTCAGGGTTGTAGAACTCATCTGAATAGATAAATCCGACAACATTTGCCACGCCCGCTTCTCGCAGATCGAGCAGTCTTGGTCGTTTGTCATTGCGTTCTTCCAGATCGCTCGCTACATGACAGGCGGCCACCACAGCGACATTGAGTTCAACGGCAACACTCTTAAGTTCTTCCAGATGCAATGAAACAGACTTTTCACCATCGGACATATGCGCGACAGGATCGACGAACACCAGCTTCACTTCGGTTCCTTCTTGAATTAGTTTCTTACACTCCTCGGAGATTGCGCTGGCGCCAATGAATGTAGAGTCATGAACATGAATCGGTGAGTTGCCGAGTTCCGAAAATGCAGTGTCCAATTTGAACCAGTCCGTGTCGTAGAGATAGCCTGTCCGAATTCGATTTGAGTCGACTTCCGCGAGGGTTCCCGCCATTCGCTGCACAATTTGCTCACGCGATACATCCAAGGAAAACCAAGCGATTGGGATTCTCTGGCCGACTCCGATGTTCAGCGCGAAATTCAAGCACAGTCTCGTCGTGCCCACACCAGGTCTGGCTGCTACGATCAGCAGCTCGCCTGCCTGCAATCCACCTGTGAGGCAGTCATAGTCAACAAAACCAGTAGAGAGCCCGGTCAGGCTCTTGCATTCAAAACGCCGTCGAATTTGAGCATACGAACTGGTAACTATGTCTTTCGAATGCAACATATCGTTCCCCTATATACCGATCATTTCGACAGCGGTCACCACATATGGTGCTTCTTCGGAATAATGCGCAAACGAAAAGCATAACAGACGTGGTCTGGCGAGCACAATTACTCCTGATCGCTATTGACCATAACACTCCTGCAAATAGCAAATCGGTTCATGTAGACGATGCATATCCGTCCGAATTCGATTGAAATACTTCTTCCAGAATTTCATCTTCTGGGGCAGTCGACACGTTCGGCATCGCAGCAAAGAATTTCTCTGCACGAGCAATGACTTCGTCGATTGACTTAGCTCTGAATATTTCGGTATGCAGTTGTTCAATGCCAACCGTAACGCTGTCTATTGCTGCGCGCTCCCACGTTCTGCGGCAGGGCCAAGTTCTGATCGACATTGCGAACGGCGCTGAACATCGATGTTTTCTCAATCGCCCTTCCATGTCAGTAGTGAATCCCACTTTGATACGACCGGGGTCGTGCTCCGGTTCGAGCTGGACGATGTAAAAACATCCAACATCCGCAATCACATAGTCGAATTCGCTGCTGGCTTCTGTTCCAGTTCTGGTCCTGCTCACTACCTCTGAGCGCACGGCCAGCGCTTCTTCTCTGGTAATCGTTGCCACAAGTTGGTTGCGCTTATCGGCATCGCGCCGTTTAATTGGTGTAATCCCGAGCCGCTTCGCGATTTTGAACAATGTCTGCTTATGGCACTGCATCTCATCCGCGAGATCCGGTAAGGCAATTCTATCTGCCAACTCTGAAACGATTGTCGGCTGTTCATCGCCCATCAGTAGACACCTCGCAAAAACGTTTAAATCATACCAAATTTGTCATGTGGCAATCGGGACAATGCCGCACAGAGTAAGATGCTCAGATACTCGGAAAATAGTTCATCAAAACGAACACGTGCAATATCAGCCCAGGAGAAATATCACATGCATGGCAAGTTCAGCAGTCATAAGTTCGAACAACTTATCAATAAAGGAAATCGAACAGGCAAGAAAGGCAATCACAAGGCAGCCCAAAAGTACTATCTGGAGGCCTTGCAGGAGACCGAAAAGAGCGGCACCGATCAAAAATCGAAGACGATCGCGAACTTCAAACTTGGCGCCAGCGAGTATCGAAGAGGTAACCACGAAGCTGCAATCCCGTATCTGCTTGAAACCTACAAAGCCATTAATGAAGACTATTTCGATGAAAAATCCAAGTTGCTCGTTCTGTCGGGTCTCGGTGCCTTCTACAATGCCAACGGCGAACTGCAACGTGCTGAAGAATTTCTGAATCAAGCCATCAATATCGAACGTTCTCTTCGAAAGCAAGGCACACCTTATCTCGCCACAAATCTGGGGCTGCTGGGAAGCATCTACAGCTCCACGAGCCGCGTTTCAGATGCAATACCGTTAATCGAAGAAGCCCTGTTGCTTATGCCGGAGCAGAGTCCATTCGAGCGCAGCACGCTAGAGCGACTCCTCGAAAAAATCTTGGAGGAGCAGGGGAATACCGAAAAGCTTTCGGCATTGAAGACTGCCAGAAACGAAAAACTACTCGAACGGGTCATGAAACCGCGCGCTATCAAGCGCGAGCCTTATGACGTACCGAGGCATTGGCCTTGGGATAACGTCACGGAGTATCTCGATTACGTCTTTAGAAACACAGCTGCAACGGCGGGAAATGAGCCTGAGACCTTCCTTCAGTTTAGAAAAATCGATGCACAGTTCAGGGTTTTGGAAGAAAACTTACGAGCGTATTTGGCTACCAAGCTTGCAAGCCAGCGAAGTGAAGGCAAGAAGTTTTCACAACTTGTCGTTGACAATGAAGATTGGCTGGAAATCTTCTTCCTCATGCGAGCGCACTCCTCATGGCTCTCTGCCGTCGGTCTCTGCGCTGCCGGCCAAGTTCAGGAGGCTCACATGGTCTTGCGCGGCAGTGTCGAAAATGCCCTTTACGCATATCGGGTATTCAGGAGTCCGAAAGTTAAGAAGTACTGGTTTCGTCGAGACGATCCAGACCAAGAGGTGAGAGAAAAGGCGAAACGTTGTTTCTCCATCAAAGAAATTTCCACGCAGATGGAAGCAACTGATCCGTTTCTCAATGAGCGGTCTGCAGCATTGTATGAAACGTTGATTCAAGAGGGTGGACATCCGAACGTGCAGACATTTTGGAGATCTGCCATGCAAGAAAACGAACGGGGACAGTTGAGACTATCGGTCAGCTATCTTGATCCTGAGTCAGCGCCTCTACAAACGGTCATTGAGTCAGGAGAATTTTGTTTGTGGGTCTTTCAGATTGTCTTTCCGGAATACTCCGCTTATAAGGCGCCAAGTTCAGCTTCCTGACTTCATTGCCGCCGTTCAAATGACGGCGCCATTAGCGGTGGTCTCATAGGTTAGTCGTCAAAATCATCAATGCAACCACCTCTGATGTACTGATAGTCTTTGAATGTTGAACGAGTGGTAGTTCGCTTCCAGACAAGCTCTTCACCAAGACCAAGGTGAACAAGCAGAAGCCCATTGAGAAGGGCACCAAGCGCGATGTTGGCACCAGCAATTTTCGTTGGTGACAATTTCTTTGCCCGCAACTTATCGGTGAAGTGCGTGTAATAGTTTCTCGTGTTCACAATTTCTCGCACCATGTCCCAATCGCCGACGAAGGACTCCTTGGTATCGGCCGGAAGCGAGTTCAGGAGATCGCTGAGCATGTCCCGCTGAGACAATTGATTTCCGTGTTCGATATTCGCCTTCAGCTTACCTTCGAACGAAGATTCGAGACCTTCAGGAATCAACTCCAGCAATTTTTTCAATAGAACGTCGTACTCTTCTTGCTGCATGTACACCTTTGTCCGAGTTGCACGATGAAACGCCTCCAGTGCCTGACACCACATCACAAAATTTATCTCTGTGTGGAGCGCTGGATAACTCAGGAGGCTCGCAAAGAGAAATACTACGGACTGAAGACCTTCTGAACTGTCGTACCAATTTTTAACTGAGTTCTGAAATTGATTGGGATTCAACTCTGAAAGCCGTAGAAGCAGCCCATCTTTCTTGCGTCGTTTCCCCCATTCCTTTTCAATCGAAAAGTAGAGTGGCAATAATTCTCCGGTCGGTGATGAAATTTGCGCCCGCAGCGGAGAGCAAGGGACACCATGAACCATTTCGAGGTAGTTTCCAAACATGGAAGCGAGGCGCAAAAGTTCCTGGATGACCATCGGTTTTCTCGCTTTGATTTCTACCCAAACTTCCTTGTTGACAGTAAGCTTTGAGCGCTCATTGCTCACGGTTCGCACGAACAGAAGATTTATTGCATAACCGCCCATATCAACGGACTGAAGAATCTCTTCCGAGGGCTCTGTTTTGTTCTCCTTCTGCTTTTCTTCGGGCAAAGCCGATTCCAATAGGTCTGAATACAGAAATCGCAAGGAGGAAGCTTCGAAGTTGTCCGCTTCAATGTGCGCGCCGATCACAACTCTTCTTGCATAAAACCGACTGTGATTATAACCAGGGAATGTCATATTAGCCGAAGTCAGATCCGCGCCAATGATGGAGAAGGGTAAGCCAAGAGCAGAAATTCCGTGCAGGACGGCAGCCTGTTCAGCGATGCGTCGTCCTTCTCCGTTGGTGAATTCAGTCTGACCCTTTCGGGAACTCCACAGCCAATCTTGTAGCGATAATGACAACTGCGCCTTGGAGCCTTCCACCTTCAAAACGCCAGGAGCCTGATTCTCCATATCGCCTGGAAGCCACCAGTAGCCTTCAAATTCAAAGTCGTCAAACAACGTATACTTGACTGCGCCTAGTTCCGCTGCAACACGTTGACTTAGATTTGCCGTCATGGAAAGATCCTCCAGATGCCCAGGCGGATCATACTACCGGCTGTTCACAAATTCTGAAAGAACCATGACTGAAGTCCGTGCAATTTCATTCAAGGCGCTTGTGAACCAATGACCACCTAGCATTGAGATGTTCCGCTGTTCACATGAACGATTCAGTCACGTGGCGAAACGCTGCTTGACTTCGAAAGAGAGTTAGTAGCCATCTGGACTAGAAGTTTCTCTGCAAATCTTCTCAATTCACGGTCGCTTTCTTTGGTGCCCTCATCGCAGCTTTCCGGAGTATTCTCAACTCTAGGGTGACCTGTTAGTCGATCAAGAATTTCCAACTTCAGCCTCTGCAGTTTGCAGGCGGAGTTGATCAGATTCGCATAAGCAATCGAGGCATTGTAGGCAGAGATCTTCTTTTCTTTCAATTCAGTCAAGACAGTGTCAAATACGAAGGTCTCAATCTCCTCAATCCTGGATTGAGCACGACCAACACGCGCCATTGTGTCGGTAAGTTCGTTAGACAGAGCCTTGTAGAGCCGTATGACATCAGGGTTTGTAGCGGTAGTTCCTTTCACTTGGTTTTCCTCCGTGTACTACGATTAAAGCACGCGGGAAATGAAGAAGTTCTCCATTCCATTCCCCTCCCCTCCCCTCCCCTCCCCTCCCCTCCCCTCCCCTCCTTTGCCACCATATTTGGTGTCATATAAAAAACGCACGAATCAGATCTCTTACTGTATGGACGTTGTTCGGTCCGCCATACACGCAACAAAACTTCGAACCGTCAAGAGTTATTCGCAAGTTGTCTTTAGACCGATCATGTCCCTCCATCGCACAAAGAGGACATTGAGCAACCCAGCCGTTTCCAACTCTACGTCGATCTGAGACGACATCCAATACATTAAAGCGCTTCGAAGAAAACCTCCTCTTCAAAATCGGACGGACTAATTTGCTGCGATCTCGTTGCTTATCCAAATGACGCAAATACGAAGCAAGCCGCATTACGTGCTTGGCACTGTTCAGTTGCTGTTGTGTGAACCATAGCAATTGACTGTCAACATCTATAGCATTGCAATTCTCGAACAAGCTCCTTCTATCACCGGCATCTGGCTTTCGGTGTATTCCCAGCGGAACGCGGAGGCAGGAACCGACTTTGTCCACACTGGATTGTTTGGGGAAGAACTCAAGCGCATCCGGTGGCAGTCCAGCATGCGCCATGACTTCGTCATTGAACCTCCTCAAGTCCGTTGCAGGCAGCGTTTGATCAAAGAATAGCCATAGATGCCCCTCCCTACCTTCTCTGCGCGCGTCAACAAGGCCGTGCAAACCTAAGCCGCTAACAACCTGTTCGATTTTGGCAAGCCTACCATCATCATGGTCGCTGTCCCAGGCACACCATCTACAGTGCCCATTTTTATCCAGGGATGGGAGAGCGACAGTAATGCTTCCCTCAAAGTGTTTCCGGAATAATTCCATGGTTACCGGTTCTTCTACAAACCTATAGCCAAAGAGAGCTTTGAACCTCCACTGCTGAAGATAACCATGGTTGCTATTCACCAGTTGGGAAGCGAACGATTGAATCAAATCATTCTTCATATGCGATTCTCCTATCTCTTTAGTTAACGGCTTGGTCTCAGCTTGGTTGTGCAAATCCTGCGCAATAACATGTACTGCACGGGTCGAGATGTCTCCGGACGCGTGCTCAATTCAGATGTGCAATCACTCGCCGAGGAGCTCTCCTTTTCCGAATGCTCATTGATCAGCGGCGACCAAAAGCGCACGTGCCAGTTCCAATAACAATTGCAAGTGAGATTGAAACACGCGCTGTTCGGTCGCTTTACCTATGCAAGTGGTTCACTGCATAAGATTTGCACGGTTGCATAGTCCCCAGATACGAGAGCACCCAGGAGCCTCGTTAGTCCTTCGCCCCATTACTGTCCGATGTATCATTTCCTCTCGTCCGCAGCTTGCGCGGCAAGAATCCACGCACTTTTTTGGAATTCTCAATCGCTCTTTTGGCTGCCAATTGAGTAAAGTTTTCACAGCCAATGGCGGCTTGCTCGGCGACCATCTCTTTTTGAGCTTGTGAGAATTTTGGACCCGATTTGAAGCGCTGCTCGCCGCCAGGATCGACACTGGCAACCTCGATGAGACCAAGCTCCCGCCATGCCGCTACATAGCTGTCCACGGTTCTCTTACTCTTTACAAGAAGTTGGCGCATTTCAAGCCGACTGAGAGTCTTTTTCTTGTAACCAAATCCTTGTTTCGCCGCATCCAGATCATCGTCATCAAGAATCTCGATGATTTTGTAAAATGCGTTTTCATGAGCTTGTCCGCTTGCTTGGTAGACGCTCGGGACACAACATTCGAAAACATCAACCACCTCATTGTAATCCTCAATTGTTGCAACCAACACCTTCCGTTCTTCTATGATGTTGACCTCTCGATTGTGCTGGTTCAGAAGAGCGTGACTTGCGATTAATACCTTCAAGAGATCTACTCGACGGCAATCGTCTTCATGGAGACTTTCGCGATCGCCCTCCTCATGAATTTGCCTTAGGAATGACATTTCAATATCATTCAGCGCATCTGAGTTGCTACTATCTAAAGATTGAAGTCTCGAAAAGAAACAGTTCCATCCTTTCCAAATTTCCCGGCATCGCTCTACCGAAACCTGCTCGGCCGCGCCCAGCTTGATGGCCATTACCTTTACTAGAGACTCCATGTTGTGAGTGATCTCGATCCAGAAGCTTCGATTTCTCCACTGTTCATCCCACTTTAACGGATGCGTAACTGTCGTCGCGACGTGGTGTACTGGGCCTTTCAAAACATACTGAACTGAACGCCGGCCCTTGCCAGTGACCTCCTCGCTTGACTTGTGTATGTAGACACCTTTGGTCGTAAGCTGCCATATGATCTGTAGCATCTTGAAGGGTTGGACGACGGCTGGCGGATTCAGTTCGTCATGGACAACAATCTTGTTTGCAAGCCCTTCTCCATCAGTCCCACCAGCGAACACAAGACCCAACTCGCTGCAAGAAGATTGTCTTTCGATAACGCCGCTGTCACCGCCAGTGGTGCAATCTAAAAATCGAAGGATCTGCTCGACATATGCACTCTTTCCAGCAGAACTCGAACCATAGACCATGGTCTGTGTCCCCATCAGAGTGCCAGTTTTCTGCCATGCCACCAAGTTGAGTTTTTGGAAGCCGATTACGAGCAGCGCCATCTTTGTAAGCAATGCGGATGCCCAATAACCGGTAAGATTGAAGTCTTGATGAAACCGCGAGGAGATTCTCCCTTCGGCTTCAAGTTCTTGAGCAAACGCATTTTCCATCTCAGTAAACTGAACACCCTCCCGCTGTGCCTGGTCATCGGAAACCCTCGTGTAAATCCGTCTCAGTTTGCAATAAGACTTGTCGATCTCTGTGATCAGCTTTCCCGTTTCTTTGCTCCAGTGCGAGAAATGAGCTTTAACCTGATCGTCGCTTTGACCCGCGACGATCATCTCGACAATTTGGTGCTCCAAATCTGCTTCCGAAAGCGTTGACGATTCTACGCACTCCGGTTCTGTTTCAACTGCTTCACCAGCGATCATTTTCTTTGCATCCTCAAGTGTCAAATCCGGTTTGCTTGAGTCTGACTCATTCGTTTCCATGCCTGTTTCCCCTTCTTATTCGTAAGGTAAGCCTAGTCCTGCGATGTTGAAGTCTTGATTTGTTGCTCGACCCAGTCTTCCAGGTCCGCTCTTTGGTACCGCACGATCCTGCGAGACAGTCTGCAAAAACGCGGTCCATTGCCCCTCATCCGACTAACCTCAAGAAACCGTACGCTGACACCAAGAAGCTTTGCCGCTTCTGCAGTTGAAAGTAGCAACGAGTCAGCACCAGTGTCACAACCGAGATCCACGGGACTGCTGCCTTTCTCCTTCGAATCATCCATATCTGTCCTCCTCTCCGGCTTCACCAAGAGCCGACAGGAAAGACTCTGACATTCGAAACCGGCCTTACCAATGGTGCGGCCGGAGTCCATAAGTTCTGTAACGCTCAGCGCCGAAGCTGTGCAGGCTAAATTTTTCCTTCCTCTTTCAACCTTCGAATGACACGCCTGACAGAGTCTATATCTTTGTATAAGGGCCTAATTCGCTTGAGAATTACTGCTGCCAGCCTATGCTGGCTCGTCTGAGGTGCCAACACCCGATAGAGTCGAAGAACCTCCGCCTCACGCGTTTCTGCGTTGGCCCTGTTTGTAGTTTGCGCTTTTTTACTATTAGCTCGGTTCTTTTCACATATTGTTCTCCCGAGAGGAGCGAGTCTCGCGTCCTCCCGGCGAAGTATCAGTTGATAATCCGAATAGAGATGGAGCAATTGAAAATGAAACTCGTCACCCTCGCCGCCAAGAGATTCTGCAATCAACGAACGATAGTACAGATCGAAGAAACTCTGCATGTCTTCTTCAGAAATGCACCGAATCTTCGAATCCAACAACTGCTGTGCCGACCTTTGCATGCGGCACGCTTCCATCATAGCGGTGGCATACGTTCGAATTTCCATAATCATCTCAAGCTTACTCTTTGCTGTCCATGGACCGTGCTGAACTAGTTCCTCGAATTCAGGGTCATCAACTATGTCAAAGTCGAAGGGTCTAGGCATCCCTTTTGCGATTTCCCTGAGGCGTCTGTTTTGAATGCTACATAAGCCTTCGAGACGCGCATCGAAAGCTTCTGTCCACCATGGCGGTCTATTGCCTTGACGTTGCTCGTTCAAGCCGTCCATTCTTTTCTCCCAATTGTTGCAGCAGCGCGAGACGGGAATATCGCCTCCGATAAATCAAGTCGTGAAAGTCTATCAGCATTTCCTGACGAATCGATGCTGTTTCCATTTCTATTTCGAAAGTTTAAAAACGGTAGGAGCAAGGTAGCAACGCCTTCCTACCGCATTCCTACCGCATTCCTACCATTCACTACTGCCGCCAGTGTAGCACCGTCTCTAGTATCATCCCGATTTGCTTCGAGGCAGAACAATGTCGGAATTTGAGTCCGTCATCAGTCCCGGAGCGTGTTCACCCGCTATTCGCATAAGCTTTTGACCATGCTGCTCAAGGGCCTCCCTGACGTTGTCCTGACCAAATCGAGCGTATATCGCCGTCGTCGATGGATTTTTGTGATTCAAGATTTTTCCTATGAGATGCAAGCTGTTTCCCGACTGCGCCAGCCAGGAACCGAGTGTGCGGCGCAAGTCATGCAAACGAACATCTTCCACGCCAGCCGATTTCCTGATTCGATTCCAAATCTTCTGTATATTGACCAGGTGATGCCCGCGTTTTTCCCCTGGCAACAGGTAAGGATTGTTTTCTTCCTTAGGTAAGGTGAGGAGTATTGCTAGTGCTGGCGCACTAATCGGAACATAATGAATGGTTCCGCTCTTGGTGTCGGGCAGTCTCAGTTCTTGCCTCTCCCAATCAACGTCCTCCCATTTTGCTCGAAGCAATTCATCCCGTCGAACGCCAAGCAGAAGGTATAACCATATTGCGGTCTTGCCGAAAAAGTTAGTTTCCTGAGTGATTGCGGCGGCGAGCCGAGGCAACTCATCCTGTTTGACCCACCGGTCTCGCTTAATTTCTTTATATGGCTTTATACCTCTGGAAGGGTTCGAATGTTCGTCAGGAAGAAAGCCCCAAGTCTTAGCTAATTCGAACATTTTCGATATCTGTTCAACGAGACGATTTGCGGCATAAGGATGGTCTCGTCCAATCGAAAAGTGGAGGTGCGCCACATCGGCCCTAGTGATTGCTCCCAGGCGACAGGTTCCAAAGGCAGGAACGAGATACTTTTCAATGCGTCGCTGGTCCTCTCGCCAAGTTTTCTTGTGCTGTTTCGCGTATCTCTCCAAATAGATTGCGCCGAACTCCCTGAAGGTAATGGTTTTTCCTTCCGTGCTTTCGAACGGGTCTTTGCGATCAATTAGCGAAGCAAGATGTTTTCTTGCCCGATCTTTCGCTTGATCAAGAGTTAAAACACCGTATTTGCCTATCACTTTAATGTGCTGACGCCCTTGATGCCTATAAGACAGCACAAACGATTTCTTTCCTGTCGGATAGACCCGCACGCCAAAGCCAGGCAAAGCGCGATCCCAATGAATTAGTTGAGATCCCTTGTCTTTAGAGTATTCTAATTTGTCGATAATACTTTTAGTCAGAGTCATATGATCAAATCCACGAAACCGTTATGAATTCTCGCTCTCGAAGAGTCCTTTCAATTAAAACATTCCGCGGAGAGTTAGCACAAGGTTAGCAGCTCAGCTGATAGATCATGTACCTCACATGATAGAACCTGATATTTACAATTCGCCACAGTCGGCTTGTGGAGCAGTTTTGCGATAGCTCGTGATAGAAGGTGATACGCTGTGATACTGAAAGATTTAGCCGAAATCAGCCCTACGAACCATGAGGTCGTACGTTCGAGTCGTACCGGGCAGGTCCATAAAAATCAGATTGACAGCTACTCTTAACGGGAGGGCTGTCATTTTTGTTTTTGCCTTCGAAGATGGAAGGAGAATTTCAATTCAGCTTCTTGCGCGATTTGGGTAATCTTCTTCCGAAAATGGATCGGCAGGATGCGAGAAACATGAAGTGGTTAAATGACAAGGGACAGAAGGAAGCATTGAATCCGAATTGGTTGAAAGAAAAGGGCATTCCTGCCGATTGCCTGAGAGACTGGCAAGACATCGCTGATCATGTTCTTTCAGATGCTTACGCGCATGTCTCGGAACTTAAAACAACAGCATTTCTGAGTAACTTTCATATAGAAAACTTTCCTGATTCGGCAGAGTTCGTAAAACGAAGTAAGCCGGAGTGGAAAAAAATGATCAATGCACTGGAGGATACTAAATGAGCGAGCTCTTTCTCACAGAGGATGACTTTCCTGATCACAAAGTGTTCAAGAAGACTGAAGTCGGACTTATGATGAGCCTGTTCGACTTCAAGTCGAGAGGCGCTCGCTGTCGAGGTCTTGTCTCTTACATGTTCGATAAAGAAGGACAAATTCAGGGACTCGAGGAGTTAATTTCCCAGTTCGGTGACATTCATCAAGTTGAGGCGTTCATGCATGATGAACGGCAACAATTGAGCAGGATTGGCGAGTTTGTTTCACTTAATGTTCAGTTTGATGATGCTATTTGTGTGATAACACATGAGTACATTCCTGAAGAAGGGAAGGATAATCTTCTGCACGTGTGGTGCACCATTCGTGATCAAATGTTTGTCGTGCGACTAATGATTTTTGTCAGGACCGTTGGTGATGAGTTGCAGTTGTCGGTAATCAGAGATTGTATCGAAAAGGCGTTGAAGAGAGTTCAGCATCTGAAGGTTGTTGTGTGAGTTCCTGAAAGCGTTTGTACCTGCACCTCGGTGAGGATATGCTCTCTTTCGGTGCGGGTCGGATTGCTTTGCCCTTATCAGCGTTCTGGTCGTTTGCTATTTAGTTTTGGCTTAACGCACCATATGCGCTACCAAGTTGATTCAACAGTTTTTCTTCCCTTGCCTGCTAAAACTCTATGCTCTTTTTCCTAGCTTGCTCCAGTGCAACGACGTTGTCTTCCTTTTTATCTGGCTTCTCAAATCACTTCCATGCCTTGCAATGATCGATGGCGTACCCATGAAGATACTCTTTGAAGAGATCTGTATAATGAAAATGTTCTTTCTTTCCAATTGCGGAAGTTGCCTGTTTGAAAACCCGGCTTCCCCATTATTCATCAGGGTTTAAGTTGAGTCTGGGTCTAAGTGGGGGTAGCGTTGTAGTGGAAGCCGGATTGTCTTCGACTGAAAGAAAACAAGAATGGCTAAGCAAGCAAGCTGAGAACTAATGAGTTCATACAAAAACTGTTTTTTGCGGCACGCTTTTGTCCGACTCCTAGCGGCACATTGCTCATCATCGTGCTTGGTTTAGCACAGATACCACCTACGGTACCAGAAACAGCGCTCCATCAAGTGCTCTGCTCCTCGCCAGCCCGTGGTTTCTGGTCAGGCTTTTCTTCCAAGACTGTGACCCATTGCCCATCGATCATTTTCTGTTGCCGATGATAGGTGTCGCCTGGTTTGCTCAAACCATACAGCTGCTTTGCTTTCTCATAGTCTTTCTCATCGGGCGAAACGACGAACCCGCCAGTTCCATGGCTGCCATCTGTGTCAGACATCGAAGTGTGAACACCGATAACTCCATCGTCCTGCATGTGCGCCCAGTCCCATTTCGTACCGAATGCGGACTTCATATTGGCTTCAAATGTTTCTTTGTCATACGGCGGCTCTTCCTCAAGGTACCGCAGGAAGTCCGCTTTTCTTTTTTCTAGTTCTTCTTTGTTCATTTACAGTAGCCTCGTTCTTGCATATTGCAAGCAGTTTGGAAACCATCGTTTCATCGTCTGAGAATATGGGTTATTGGACTCTAAGCACGTCGCATGCGCGTACATGTCGGCAAACACTTCATCGCGTGCTTCAAGAACGGTTTTATGGCTTGGAGACAGTTTAAGTGTTTCAAGAACATCCGCCGGAATGCTTTTGATGTCGTGCTTAAAAGCTGCCCGGAATTTTGGCGTTTCAGATATAGGATCTCCGAACGGATGAGCCTTGAAGTTATGCGCATGCCCAAATTCATGCCGGAAAGCAAACTCAAGATCGTAGTTATGAACGAAACTCCCAAGCTTTGGAACCTCCTCAGCAACGTAGATTGTATTTTCGGAAGCATCATAGCAAGCAGCCAAATCCTGCCTCGTTGGAAACCGATCAGCCATACGCCTGATCGGCTTTATCGCTACATTATGCTCGGCAAGAAAATTTCTCTCCCCCTCGGAAAGCCGGTCGACTACTAGTTTAAGCTGGGCCATAAATCGTTCAGAGGCTACGAAATTCTCAGGAGTGGCCCCCCTCTCCTGCCTACCCTCTGGCGGTCTTCCTTTGGTATCACCAAGATCATCGGCCTTTGACATGAGGTAGTTATCACGCCCTTTTCGCGGAGTTGGAATCCTCTGACCATCCGGTGTTACCGCCGTAGGCTGTGGCGTTATTTCATCTAGCAATCCAGAAATGAATTTGCCAACTTTCTTCTTCGACTTACCACCAAGCTCATTGGCTGCCGCTCCAAGCTCCTCCAGGACACCGGTTATCTTCTCGCTTTTTGCTAATTTCGCTATTCCAAAACCCGCAGCTAGACCACCTAGAAACTCGGTTGATAGTTTCGCTGCCAACCTTGACTGCTCCGCTGGAGTCATTGCATTCCAGCGCTGGTCTATCTGTTCGCCTAGCCAGGAAATGTCTTTGAACGGTTTGGAATAGTCTCCGGTTGCTCCAATGTCGCCCAGATAAGCCTCTGATACTTGCCATAGTCGCACGCCGCCAACAAGTGTCTTCCCTATCGCCTCTCCTGCTTTGCCTGCCTTCTCAATGGCGGTGGGGTCATTCAGCATTACTTCTTGGCTAAATTGCCATATTTCTCCGAGCGTCTTTGCTGCTTCTTCGGCGCCCTTAGCCAGACTTACAGCACCATCCCCTACGCCAGCAATTGTGCCCACCATTATTTGAAACTGCTGGCGACTCATCTCTTGCTGATAGGCAAGGATTCCTGCTCCTATTACTTGCGCTTGCTTGTCGATTGGTAAAGCTGCAATCCGCTCAATGCTGCTGGTTTCTTCCTGTTCTGTATCAATGTTCTCAGCTGCATTTACTTTCAAGAGCCACCCGTCAGCCGTCTTCTCAGCCGTGTTTGGCGGAAGTCCGGCTACCATTTCCGGTGTTATCGCCGGATGTGTCCCGCCTTGAAACTGCTCGTATCGAGCGCGCATTTCAGGTGATTGCTCGGCTGCCAGCTTGCGCGAAAGAGCGGTCCATTTCTCCTGTTCGGCGCCTTTAGGGAGCTGATCGGCATACTTCCTCAGGTTTGCCACAGGCTCCATGGCTGGATTATGGCTAGCCTCAATAGCCATCATTGTTGCTGACTGGGAAATCTCCTCGTGTTTTGCTTGTTGCTCAGCCCTTATTTTTGTTTCTGCTTCGGGCGTCATGGCAGGTATCATGCGGGTAGGGTGAGAATCTAGGCTGATGTTCCTTTTAATGTCCTTTTCCCGCGTCGTGCTCGTCTTGTCGATTGTTTCTTCTTTGCCGGTTTGTGGGTTAATGGCAATCAGCAGTTCCATGCTGCGCTTATCCGGGCTGTCCACGAATCCGTCTTTGTAGGCAAGCTCGGTCATGCCCTTTGTTATGATTGGATTTTGCCCCAGAGCGTCGTCCATTTGCTCTTTGGAGGCATTGCGAACGGTAGAGGCATCAGGCGGCTTCTCCAGGCGGTCGTTTGCCTTCTGCCCGCCCTCTTTTACGTGCTCGGATGGTTTCACTTTGTCTGACACGCCCAAAGGCCTCAAACGGACGTCACGTTACCAGTATAAACGCTAGAAAACACCAAACGCCGTTACATGCGCCGCATTACATTGGCTACCAATAACCAAGGCTCCGAACCCTCTGCTACCTAGATTGTTTTTTCTGTGGGATCAGAACAAGCTGTTCGGTGTTCCGAATTAGGAAATATGTCTGAAATCCTTCGTCTCAATCTCAACACGCCCATCTCGATAACGATTGAGAGTACAAACCCTACACGGTGCAAGATCTGGAAATTGTTCTTTTATCTTGCCTAGAATTTCCTGATAATCAGGATTGTCGGTGTTGTACTCACGCTGGTACTGCCCGTTTACGCAGTTGACGATCGTTTGGTCAGAACGCATGCTCATCGTTTCCCAATAAATCGGATGTTCCTTGGGTTTTGAGTCCCGATATTCCAGTACAACTTCACCGCGAAAAGCCTTCGCAACGTGCGATTCGTCGTTGGGTCCGAAGAGTTCGTCAGGATTCAATTTCTTCTCGTCGTCAGTGTTCAATGTTGATTCTCCAGACCAAGTAACTTGCTCACGTTTGGATGAGTTCTTATAATCAAGTCCTCTAGATGCGGAAACGGCGATCCTCCCATTTTGATCGCCATGATTTGAGCGAAGACCTCCGAGGGGGACATGTCTGAGTCGATAAGCTTAAGCTCCGTCAACATTTGAATTTCGCCTATCTTCAGTTTGTTTGAAAACAGCAACTCCTCTTGCCATTCCTTATCGGCTTTCATTAACTCCATGAAAATGTTGCTGTCCGAATACCTTTTGCCGTCATAGCCAATCAGTACTTCTGCCGAGCGTTATCTTCAGCTATGTACCGGTAAAAAGTCTTCCAGCGCTTCGTAGGCAAAGGTGATGCGATTCACTTCTTATTTTTTCTCTCTAAGATCTCGCGTCTTGTTGCGTCAAGGCGGGCCTACACTTCTTCAAGTGTATGAACTCTTCCTTCAGCCACCGATTTCTCTGCATCGCCTATAGCCCGACGCAACCACTGTAACTTTAATTCCTCAACCACGCAGTCCTGCTCCTCTGGAGTGAGCTGACTGACCAGGGCCAAAACTTGGTCCAGGGTAGCCTTTTCATCAGGTTTTTGTTGAGCCATGAATTATTTACCTCAACGACAATTATAGCCTGCCCAATTCAAAAAACGGCTCAAGTGTCAAAACTCCTGCTCTTTAGCCATCTTCTCCAGTGGTACCACTGACTCACTTTGCCACTAACTTTTGACCACGTTGGAAAGAAAGGTGAGACTCGTCCTTTCAACACCATATATGGTGCTTTCTCAAACCTAACCAATGTGCTCGCCAATCACTAGTCGACTGAAGAGCTGTATCAGGTTTTCGATCTGTCTGCCACCATTCCTGGTGCTGTTCCAAACCCAATAAAGGTTACTCAAGATACACCGACATCATAACTTCAAGCGCCGCATATCGATCATCCGGTCAAGACAATACGTTTTACGATTCCCCAATAATGTATGATAAATTCGATGGACCATGCGGAGAAGCGGCAGTGAGAGCCTGGCAAAAGATTACTGGAATTGCCGTAGGTGCCATTGTAGGGACTCTCCTTGTGAGAAAAGCCTCAGGGTTGGCCGTAAAGTATCTTGAGAAAGAAATCGCCTCACAGAAGAAACGTACCGCTGAATCATTTGCCAGAGTTGCACCAACTATATTCTTTACTCAGGGATTTGACCTGGAGGAGGACAAGGTTCTTCATACCGAGCAAATGCTTATCGAAGCTCCAAAGAACATGAGGGCGCGCTGCCTTCTGCTCGGATTTTATAGTAGAGCGGGTCGCGGCACGAGTGAGAGGAAAAAGTTCCAAGAGCACGCACTTTGGGTAATTGAAAACTATCCACACACATCAATGGCTAGAGAATGCAACCTGCATCCGTGGAACGATACTGATGAGGTCTATCAAAAAGGAAACAAATCTGGCTTAACCACTGCGAAACTCGTAAAACCAACGGTCCCATTCTGATGAATGCCGCACGTTATCTACTGTTGGAAGACAGATCGATTGCTGAAGGGCTACTACTCCGGGGTAAACGACTGGAACCCAACAATGCCGAATGGTCGGACATGCTAGCCCACCTATATGAATTGGGAGTCGATGAGATTGATGAGTCTCAATGCGCAACTCTGGCGATTGCTGAGAGAAAACGTGTTTATCAACTCGCCAAGAAAGACTATAAACTGTTCGATCCCAAAACGCTAAAGCCTTTGCCAGAACTTGCCTTCGAGGCTGAACAGCTTGACGACGCGCGCAAGGATTCTAGAATGTTGCTCCTTACGTCTCCGCTTTGTCTCACGAAGAGTGCTATTAGTGAATGCAAGCACGAAGCACATACAATCTTAGGTAGAGTCGCGCTGAAAAATGGCGACATTAAACAAGCAAAAATTCATTTGGCGAAATCAGCAAGCGTTTCTGGTTCTGCAGTGCTCAGCTCGTTCGGACCAAACATGGAGCTTGCGCAGGAATTGTTAGATCGAAAAGAAATCGAGTCTGTGCTTCACTATTTGGAGCGTTGTGAACTGTTCTGGTCTAGTGGAAAGGACAGAATAACCAAGTGGCGTTCAGAAATCGAAGCCGGCGGCACTCCGAAAGACTGGAAACGTTATTGACAGATATGGCACCAAGTCATTTCCGACCGGTTTCTCGCGGCCCACTCACTTTATCTTGATTGCTGTTTCTCTTTTACCAGGTCGTAGTATTGCGCCTTGGCTGCCGGTTTCCTGTTGTACGGAGGCCATTTCGTGCCTGAAGCAAAGTCATATTCAAAAATAGTTGTGGAGCCTGTTCCGACACTGCCTGAAGCGGCAAATAGCACAGACATAAGAGCGCCGCCCGGTTGGTGGTTTGAGAGACCAGGCAAGTCTGTAGGCGGCGTATGGACATCAACCCGCCCGAGGTTGTCCGGTTGTCCGTCCTTGTTAATGTCGATGAATGATACTCGTAGGTAGGGTCTGTTGTTGTCCGGCTCGGATTTGCTCAAGCTAAGCTGACTAGCCTTATGGAGAAGGTCTCGCCCCTGCTCCGGTGGCATACGGAAGGCGAGATTCATTAGTGCCCTTGTAGCTATTTCATTGCCGGAGTGATCTTGCGGCCTTAGAAGTTCCGCAAATTTTTCAGCTTTCGTTGCCGGGTAGGAATCTGGAAGAGCTGATTTTAGAAGGACGGTCCCATGCCATCCGGCTGTTTCAACTGTAGTGCCCTTAGAGGAAAACGAGGATTTGATGTCAATCTTGTTTTTTGACTCGTTCTTCTCCATATCGTTAACCAGCGCTCTGAAATCTTTGGGACTGAGGTCCATGTAAGCTTCTGCTAGAGTGGTTCTTGCGCGCTGCGTGTCGTTCTGCGCAATTTCGCTTGAAATTTGCGCAGCATGAGATTGTACGTCCGCCATAAACCAACTCCCCCGGTAAAACCGCCATATGTAAAGGCAATCAAAATGATTGCTCAGTGAATTCTCACTGTAATTAATAAGTGTGACGATCGTGTACCCTGCCGCCTACCAATGTTTGGCGCTATCGATTGAGGCACTGAAATTGCAATTGCGCAGTTCACCACAGACGGTGTCGTAACCGTTTCAAATTAATGACGTGAATATGGCGAGCTCAGGCTCAGTGTTTTTCGAGAATCGAACCGCAAAACATGAATCGGCGGAGGCATATTCTCCCTCATTTGCCTATTTAGTCTGTCGGACGCCTGATGGCGGACAATTTAAATGAACTCGCCAATTTAACTTGGCCGTGATCACCGCACTGTGATCCAAGCATCATGGTCTAGCAATGTTGTCGTCGTCTTTCTAGATTCCGCCACCGTCAGATGACCTTGCGAAATCGCTGGCGTTGTCCGGATAATTCCGGCTGAAACTGATCGTTCCATCAGTTCAAAGTATAAAATGACATTTGAACAAGACATATAAAGTCTTAAAAGAACATCGCGGTATTGTTGAGTTTGGAACCTAATTTTGCTTGACTCGTGTGCTCGGAATTTTCGGGGCGAAGTACACCACGCCGAGCGGCATGAGCTCCGGGGACTATTCGCCGTCGTCATCCATCGAAATTAAAATACGGAGGTCAAGCACACGCATGGAGTGAGTACGTACCGGCTGCGGCTTATTGTCAGTCTCTTCGCGCCTTCCGAAAAATCCTCGCCGAATTTCCAGCGTCGGGGCTCAGCTCGTCCATCGCGGCATCAGCAAAGCGAAGGTCACGATATAATTGAGTGGTTGTCGACCAGGTAACTGAGGAAACGAAGGGCGAATGTATTGCACTTAAACCTGACCGCCACTTATCTCTGTTCCGTCCCGAGCATAGATAGCAAAAGTTTTTTTGCCGGAAGACCGTGATGGCGGACTATATTGAAAGCACCCGTCTTCTGATGCCAGTGACCACCCGAATTCCGTATAACGCACGCTCTCTCAAGCAGAGGCACGCTTTGTGAGATCTGAGATCACGATTATTGCAGTTTGGTCAATCGCGCTACTTTCATTGTTATCGCGTTGTCCGGCTGTACAAGCCGAAAACAATTTCCCTAAAGTTCAATCTGGCGAATTGTTCATGGAAGAGGTCGTTTCCACGCCGGAAAGTGAGCGGAAGTCCTGGGAAATTTTGTATGCTGCCTATAGCTGTGTCTACCATCATCAATATGCACTTGCCGAGCGGTGGCTCTTGTATGGGCAAGTAAAAGCAGGTGATGAGTTATTGAGAGCGCGCGAAGACCCTACATATCTTGCCAAAGCACTAAACAGCATCGCTAGCAGTCGTAAGCAAGCTGCGGTGTCGGAATCGTCGTGCGAACTGCTAGTGCTGCGTTCCCTAATACAAAACAGGCTTGGTGACCGAAAAGAAGCTCTCGAAATGATGAAGAGGGCGGTGCTGAATAATCCAAACCACCCTGCTGTTCAGAAATTGAACATCAAAATCAAGACGATGGAGCTCGAACTATCCGATAGTCCATGGATAGTGCCACCAGATGTGGTGCAAACAGGAGGTAAGAAAAATCAGCTTTCGAAGTGGAGGATGGACAAGTTTCCGCTCAAAGTGTTCGTTCCAACAGACACGGCGATGTTGAAGGTGGCCGGATACAGGACCGGTGATGGCCAGTTGTTGCGCTCGGCTTTTGAAACATGGCAAAGGCAAAGTGGTGGCAAGATGCGATTCGTATTTGAGCCTGTGGAAACGAAAGCTGACATCCTCTGTACATGGGTGAGCGATCAAAAGGTTCTCGAGATTGCTGATGCAGTGGGGGTTTGCTCAAGGCAGGCAAATCAAAACAACTACCTCACTCAAGCGCGAATCAAGATTCTCACTTTTACTGTCAATGGACCTGTTTCGCCAAGTCTTGGCAATGAATTTCGCAAGAAGTTCCTCCAGGAGGTCTGCCTCCACGAGATTGGTCACAGTCTAGGATTGAATCATAGTTCGAACGAAAAAGACATTATGTGGCCTGTCGCGCACTGGCAACCCGTAATTGCTTTAACGAATGGTGATGTCGCGGCAATGGCTTCTCTTTATTTGTCAAATGTTCATGATGACATCAGCGCTGTTCTTGATGCCGTTCAAAGCGGCAACTACAAAGCAGCGATTGCACCGCTCAATAAAGCCGTCTCGATGAATTCAAAAGACAGTCAAACCCGCGATACGATCTGCTTTTGTTTGGTGACAACGGCTAGAGCTTCGATGCGCCGAAACGATTACAGTACGGCAATAGACCTGCTCACCAAGGCAAAGGCCCTTGCATCTGCAAGTGAATCTACAAACACAAAACAACTGGTCTTGAAGAATCTTGAGTATGCTTATTTGCAGTCTGGCAACTTGAAAGGTGCTGAGGACCTCGAACAGCAAAATCCCCAGCTGAAGACAGACAACCAAAACAGCGCCTCGTTCCTAGATCAATATGGGCTCAAGACAGAATCGATACCGTATTACGAAAGGGCTCTTGCAGCCGCTCCTGATGATATAGCCATTCGTGAAAAATTCTGCTTTCTGCTTGTGACGCTGGCGAAAGACGAGATAAGCGCAAACAATGAGACGAACGCAATTACGCTTTTGACGCGGGCAAAAAGCATGCTCTCAAGCAAAACTTCCAGTCAAACTATACGCAAGGTGTTTGACACATTGCGGTATGCATATCAAAGAACCGAACAGTACGATCAGCTTGATGACAGTTCGCGAGAGATGAATGCGTTGCTCCGACAACAAGAGTCGAGTAAATCGGAATAAGCTCGAACTTTCTGTCGAGCGTTATCTTCAGCTATCACACCTACTCGGAGATTCGCCTCGACTCTCCCGTCGCAAACTTACTGTAAGATAAAATCGGAGAGGCTATGGAGCTGACTTTTGAAAGCCTGGCTAAAAATTACTGGAATAGTTGTAGGCGCCGGTCTTGGCACCCTCCTGCTGAAGAAAGGCGCAGGTCTGGCAGTAAAGTATCTAGAGCGAAAGATCGAACTCCAAAAGAGACTAAACGCAGAGAAACTAGCAGAGTTGGCTCCCTCGCTCACAATCGTCAACGGAAGGAATCTGACTGCGGATAAGGTTCTGGAAAACGAGAAGATAATCGAAGAGAACCCGGAGAATCTCAAGGCGCGTTGCCTCTTGCTTGGATTCTATGGACGACACAAGCAAAACACAATTGAGAAAGATAAATACCAAGAGCATGCACTTTGGGTTATAGAACATTGTCCAGAAAGCCCAGTGGCAAGAGAGTGCGAACTCAATCCTTTATTTTTCGACACCGATGAAGCCTATGAGAAGGGAAAGCAACTTTGGCTTCGGCACTGTGATGACCCCAGTGCCAATCCTAGGATTTTGAACAACGCTGCTAGATATTTTCTTTCGAGTGATCGTTCGATTGCCAAAACTTTATTGCTCCGCGGTAAGTCACTTCAACCTGAGAATGCCGAATGGTCCGATCGGTTGGCTCACTTGTATGATCTTGGTCTTGACGGGTTCAATGAGACAGAATGCGCGATGATAGCTTTCACCGAAAAGCAGAGGGCGTACCAGCTCAGACGGTCTGCGATCCCTTTCTTCAGGATTGAGCCGCCGACAGATCTGCCTACGCTCGCTCTTAAAGCCGGGCGGATCAAGGATGCTATTAGATATTCGAAATTGCTTCTTCGCGCAGTACCACGACTTCGACGTGACGCAGGGTTAGCCAGCGAATGCACACACGAAGCCCATACAGTCTTGGGTCGAATTGCGCTTATAAAAGGCGATGTTCGACTAGCGAAGTCGCATCTACAACATTCGTCTAACATCGATTGGTCTCCAGTGTTGAACTCATTTGGACCGAACTTGGACCTTGCAAAAGAACTACTAGAAAGGAAAGAAATCGAGTCGGTACTTCGTTACCTGGATCGCTGCGAAGAGTTCTTGAAAAACGAAGAAAAGATTCCGAAGTGGCGATCAGAAATCACCGCAGGAATCATTCCGTTCGACTGGCGAGGTGACTAAACGATTCGTCAGATGACCTTGCGAAATCGCTGGCGTTGTCCGGATAATTCCAACTGAAACTAATTTGCCTCATTACTCTTCAGTTGTCCTTGATGGCGGACTCGATCTGACACCCGGTATACTCCAACTTATGAAGGTACGGAAACGTTTGGCGGAGAATTTTGCGCGTGGCTGACGAATCTTTGACCAGAATTTAATTCCCGTGTCCTATGCTTTCTAAATGAACTCATCGAACGAAAACTCTTTTGCCATTCTGCTGATACCTTTTGTTAGCAGTCTATTCCTTTGTGGCAGTGCTCATGCTGATGTTCTTAAACTCGAGTACAAGATTGAAAAAACAATAGAAACGGAAGCGAATCACGGAAAAAAATCCACTGCCTTAACCTCAAAACACGATTCATCAAATCAAACATTTCTGCTTGATTCCAATGCATTTGCAATCTCAAAGAACGAAGACGAGATGCAATTCCAATTCGCAGACAGGCGTATTCGTTTTCTAGACCATAAAACGCGCACGTATCGCGATGTGTCCATATATCCGATACTAGTCAATCGCTTCGCCGCGATGCAACGCACTTACTTAATCAGAAAAGAATTGACTGATCTCAAACAGGAATTTCAGTCAAACATCGATTCCTTTACGATGTCTTGCATAACAGGCCTGCCATTTCCAAAGGAGGAGAACGTTGAACTTTCAAGCACCGAGAAAGACAAGACGGTTACGTTCAGACATAACGGTCGAGTAGTCACCACGGTCACATTCTCTGATACACCGATCGCAGATGCGTTTTGCATCAGTTACGGAAAAGCGCTCTTGTATGAGCTGGAACTCCACCCTCTGGTCAGAAAACAAATCCTCGAGCGAAAAGTGGTAATCAAGAGATTGTCATACGATGTGGAACTTCGAACTGCTGAAGACTTCAAGTCCCGTGAGAAGAGGAGCACAACAGTACAGTTGATCGGCACCGCTAATGATACTGGAAAAGTTCTAATACCTGACGGATACAAAAAAGCCTTCTCCGCAGATTCTCCACTCCACAAGCTTCAGGAGACAGTATTCCTGCCAGACCATCCAATCGAGTTGCCGTCGCAAGACAAGGTTGTTTCGGACGCACAGGAGTTGATCAAGAAGAAAGAAACTCTGGACGCATTTTTATGCTTGCTGGAGTTTGGAATTGAATCCAATAATGCAACAGAACCTGTGAGAAGGATGATCAAAAAGTTGTCCCAAAACGAATCTCCTATCAGCAAGATGGGGAAGTTGCACGAAGCTAGGACCAATCAAGAAATCGCGGAAGCGCTCGAAGAATTCGATCAAATTAAGAAACAGGCACCACTCAAAGGTTACTTAATTGAGGTCTTCAAAGGTAATGTTGCTAGTCAAAGCGACATGAAAGCCGATGAGATGTTTCTGAATGCACTAAATCAGAATCCATTACTTACTGGAACCTATGTTGATCTCGCGGCATATTACAATTCACGAAAGCGTTTCGTCCTGGCTTGGGATTGCTACGATCTGGCGAGGCAAATTTGCCCGGACCACCCCACTCTAAATAGAGTTAGGTTTCTGGAGAAGAGTCTAGCGGACAGTTATCCGGAGTATTTTTGAGTTGGACCCTAGATTTGCTTGACTCGTGTGCTCAGAGTTTCAATCTACAGTAATTACCCTATTCAGAACTTCCGCAAATTTGAGCTATGCTCTGGTGACAGGCTGGCTAAGATGTCTTTCGATTACCACGCGGGACTAAATGAGTTCATACAAAAACTGTTTTTTGCGGCACGCTTTTGTCCTACTCATAGCGGCGTCATCATGCCTGGCTTACGCGCAGATACCACCTGCGGTAGCAGAAACGGCGCTCCAACCACGAGCTGCCCAAACTAATGAATCGCACATTGTATTTACCTATACTCCGAAGGATTGCTGTTCCTGTCAGATTACACCTGATATATGCGGTGGAGGCTTCTACACGCGTAACACTGAGAACCGAATAATGCGTTGCTGGTTCCCGCCGTCGGTTAGGTCCTCTCATCCTGTAAAGGTCCGATTTAGAATTCATAGGAATGGCAGATTGAGCAAATTACGGCTTTGTAAGTCTGCGACTTCTGAAGAGAATGCGGCTGCGTTGGACGCGGTCAAATCCGCGGCTCCGTTCTTTAAACTTCCCGAAGAAGCGCCCAAGTTTGTTGATATAGAGTTTGCTTTTTCTAAACCTCCAATGAATGGACGGCAAGACGGAAGCCATGGGAAGCCTGAGCTGTTTACCATCGCACCGTATTTGCTAATCCTTCAAGACAAGATAGGTGACTCGTGGACAAAGCCTTCTTCCGGATTGGTCACTCTGAAATTTTTGGTTCACGAGGATGGTGCACTTACCGACAGCCAGATTATCGAATCCAGCGATACACCCCATGCCGAAAAGCTTGCACTTGCTGCAGTGGAAAAAGCATCGCCCTTGGATTTGCCGCCAGGCTTACCAGACAACTTGTGGGTGCAAGTAACATTTGATCCTGATATCGGAATGGCAACGATTAGTGAGGTGTTTGTACAACGCTGACGTTAACATTCAGAACTCGACGCTCGCTCGTCTTCCATAAAGTCTTTAGCGTCCTCAGTTCTACCGAATTGTGCAAGTATCTGATTGAATGACCAGACCTCATCTCTTCAGGTGTAAAAATGTGAACCAAACCGAGGCATCGGCCACTCCTGCACTTAACATCGAACAAGCACGATACGGTTTAAATGTAGCCTCTCCTCCACCAATCAAATAATTAACTGTTTGCAGCGTCAGTCTTTCATCCACCCGGGCGACTATATTAGTCGTGCCGCACGACAGCAGTGGAACATTCTTGAGCACATCACTCTCTGACAAACAACAAAAACTGGTCGCTGGCGAGATTCGCAAGTGGATGGACGCAGGCATCGTCAACGGTTTCACGGGCGAAATGCTACTCGCTCGTTATCCCGGAAACCCGAATAAAGCAAGCGTCAGCGAGATACTAACGCTGATCGGCTCGGTATTAGTCGGTTTAGGAACGATTCTATTTATTGCAGCAAATTGGAGTGCAATCACAATTGGTGTCAAGCTAATCATCATTATTTCGGCGATAACCCTGACGCATATTGGCGGGTGGAAGCTTCGATTCGAGCCCGGCAAACACCCGCGACTCGGCGCCGGTCTACTGGTGCTTGGTTCTCTGTTCTACGGAGCTGCCATCTGGCTTATCGCTCAGATATTCAACATCGAAGGCAACTTCGCGGATGGCGTGTTGCTTTGGGCGATTGGAACCAGCGCTGTCGCGCTGGCGACTGGAATTATGCCACTCGGCTGTATGTCTGTTATTCTGCTGCACTGGTGGTGCGTAACCTCGAGAGAATTGTGGGAGTTCAACAGACCTCGCTCTGACCTCGGGTTGCTGCCAAATCTTCTTGCTATCTCGATCTTCGCAGTGTTCATGTCAGTGCGTATGCAGAGTCGAGCAATGGCTTGGGTGTCGCTGGTGGCGGGTACGATTACAATTTTGACCGAGATGTATTACGCAGGACAGACGCTGCTCCTCCTGTGGGGTCTTCTGGTCTCAGCCGGTTATCTCTGGACCAGAGAACGTGTGCAGCGGCTGACGATGCCTTTCCTCATCACCGGCGCCGTGTCTATCTTGATGGGGTTGCTTTTTACGACTTTCGGCTACGTGAATTATCGTCAGTATCCAATCAATCAGATAGAAGTGATGCTGGCTGCTACACTTGCCGCACTGGGAGTGGTGGCATGGAAGTTTCCAAAATATAGATTAGAAGCTGCCTCTTGTATCATTTTCGGCATCGCGACTTGCTTGCTACACGGGACCCAAGAAGGCTCATCGAGACTCGCTTCCAACGTTTTGCTGTTGCTCGCGATTGCTGGATTCGCGTACGTGGGAATGACGCGACTGCGCTCTGCTGCGATAGTCAACATCGCAATCGTGTTTTTCGTCTTCGACGTCATTGCACGCTACTTCGATATGTTTTATTCGACAATGAACCGCTCTATGTTCTTCGTAGGCGGCGGCGTGCTGCTAATGCTGGCGGGAACATTAGCAGAACACGGTCGACGCAAACTCGTTGAGAACATTGACGTGAACAACTTCAATTCGAGGCCGACGCCCAACTCATCTAACGATGCGGAAGTGTACATCGACGCGGGTGAATGCGAAGAGAGTGAACCACAAGCACGTGAACAGCAGGAGGAAATTAATTGGACGGAGGACAGCGATGACAACTGATCAAAAACGAATCGCGTTTATTGCCTCGGTCATTCTGCAATTCGTGATTCTGACAATCATCGCAATGCCACGCGCCTTCACGCTCAGAGACGGACGCGTCATCACGATCCAGACAGAGCCCTGGGATCCATGGGATATGTTTCGCGGCGACTACGTGCAACTGCGCTTCGGTTTCACTCAAATAGACGCACGACTGTGCACCGAAATTCTCCAGCGAAACGATACCGCTTTCGTACTGCTCAAAAGAGATACCGCGAACGATATGAATTGGATACCAAAATCAATCTCAAAAAAAACTCCTACTTGCGCGGCCGATGAAATCACGCTGAGCGCGCGTGTCGAGTACACTTCAACGGAAACAGTAAACCTGAGCTACGGCATAGAACGAGTGTTCATCCCGGAAGGCACAGGGAAGGAAGTCAAACCGACCGACAAAATGGAACTCGATGTCGCTGTCGACAGAGACGGTCACGCAGTCAGCAAAGAGCTTCGATGGAAAAACAGGAAACTATTTGAATGGCGGTGGTTTTAGGCGTCGTTTTACAATCGCGACTCAAGCACACGATAGTGCGCCTTTGAATATTCCTGGGCAAAACCGGGCATAATCGAAGTTGGAGAGTTTATCGGGGTCCATTTATGGGCGATGTCGTTAAAGATTCTAGCGAGAAGGCGACCGAAGCTTCCGCGGTGAAAGCGCCGGAGGCGCCGACTGATCTCCGGGGAACTCATCATTCTTCATGGTTTCCGTCTGGCGAGCCCGAGAAGAGCAAGCAAGATTCTGCTAATTTAGCCAATAAAGGCACGATTCCGGAGTTGTCGATTGAGCAGTCGGAGAGCACCAACACCGCTCATAGCTTCCGAGGCTGGATCGCCGACTCTCTAGCGTCGCCGGAAGACAAAAAGGTATTCCAAGATTACAACAAATTAGCTGCCGAACTTGGAAGTGCGCCTCTTACCGACACGCAAAAATTGCAAATTGAGAATCTGCCGCCCGATCAGAAGGAAATGTACCGGGGCACTCTAAACGACCTTATAAACCTCAAAAATGGCAAAATCAGTCCAGCCGACTACATGATGAATACGCTCTCTCGCGCTGCAGATTTGGCTGAAGCGAATGGTCGATCTCCAGACAGTTGGAACTATTTGAAACCAAGCCAGGGTGAACTTTTCAAAAACTATATCGGTTTGACCATGTCTGAAAAACCGCTCGGAATCGCCAGAGACACCGGGCGCGAACTTGTTGGTGGCGGGCCTAATATCGCCGGCTCGGCCCTTGAGACCATGTATCAATCGATAATTGGGAAAAATCATTCTGCTGGCGAAGGTTTTAACACCAACATTACCGATACCACTGATCCAAATAATTCGATCACTCACCACTTCCGTGAGTTTTTGCTTGTCGGTTATAACCGTGGAAAGTATGTGGCTGACAAAGCTGCGGCGTACATTGACAGCCCTGCTGAGAATCCCGGCGACGTGCGCGATGGTTACTTCGCAGGAATGCTTGGCGCGGCGCTCAGCTCAGGTGATATCTCTCCCAGACAAGCCGCCGATTTGACGAAATGGGCGTACACCAAACATGGTGGCACACAGCCACCATGGGGTGCAGAAAATATTGCCGGGAAATTCTTGGATCCGGACAAACACTACAACATCAAAGACTGGTTAAAAGCTTATCGCGAGCGCCAGGATTGAGACTCACTGCGTCCGGCGAAGATTTTTACCAAACACAATCCTGCGATAAATCCGCCCAGGTGAGCCGCATATGCAACGCCGGCGCCATCGGGTGAGCCGCCAAGAATACCTGAACTTTCTGCCGCTTGGAAAACGATCCAGAGACCGAGACAAACATATGCTGGAACGTCCATAATTTGACGCAAAAATAAAACAGTAACCTGTCTATGCGGAAACAATAAAATGTATCCGCCAAGCACTCCGGAAATAGCTCCTGATGCGCCTAGAGACGGAATCAGTGCATTAGTGCCTGATGCTCCGGTACAAACCACGTGTGATAATCCGGCGATCGTTCCGCAAATAAGATAGAAGAGTAAGTACTTCAAGTGTCCCATTCGATCTTCGAGATTGTCTCCGAAGATCCAGAGATAGAGCATGTTTCCAGAGATATGTGCAAAACCTCCATGCATAAACATCGAGGTGAATAACGTTAGATAAACAGACACCGGTGTCTGTCCGAGTTGGAGAGTGGTGGTATTTCCATTGCCGTCAGAAATCGGAACGGATCCAATTACATCCTGACCGGTCAAGATTTCTCGAGGAACCGTCGAAAACGAATTGGTAAAAGCTTCGTTGGCTCCGAGTCCCTGAAAGACAACAAATACAAAGACATTTGCCGCAATGATTATGTAATTTACCCATGGCTCGGACTTGCTGTCGGAATTGTCATCTCGCAGTGGCAACATTTTTTTGACCAGTCCTTATTTGTCGACAGCTTATTTTATCAAGTGGGTGGGAAAGACTACCATCGTTTAGTCCAGGAGATGTGACTATTGCTCAAGGTGCAGGCGTTCTATATACTTTTTTGAGCAACTTATCGAGTTCTTGATTTGCATTCTTTTCCATGTCCTCAAGATTCCTCCAGGTCTTTGGATTATGCCAAACTTTTAAACAGCTCGGCTCCATCATACAATCTCGAAGTTGGGGGTCCTTCAAGCAGGCTAGGATGAGCGGGTCTTTGATGTCATCAAAACTTGTTTTGGTATTGAAGCAATCCTTCCGCATAAAGAATTTTCGAAATTTCGGATCATGCATGTCTTTGAGATACCTTTTGAGGACTTGAGGCAGCAGCTTTTCCCTCTCACTTGCGAGTTCCGCCTTATGGTACGCAGAAGTTTTGACAAAGCATGTTGGTTTCTCTTTGGCAATTTTCGCAAGGTCTTGATCGGAAACATTCGGACAGCCTGCCGCCGACAAAATAGTCAGCGTTGGAATTTTGATAATTTTTTCGATGCCGTCAATCGTCAAACCTGGGCATTCATCAACGCTCAATTCCTTTAAGCTAGGCAACTTACAAAGCGCATCCAAACCACTGTCCGTCACACGAGTCTTTCCGATGCTCAGTGATTCGAGATTTCGCAATCGCGACAAATGCTTGATACCATCGTCTGTTATTAACGTTGAAGAAAGCTTTAGCGCTCGAAGTTGTGTAAGCTTACCTACAACTGAAGCGCATTCAGCATCTCCTATAACTGTGTTGCTGAGGTCGAGGTCATTCAGCATTTTTATCTTTAGCAAATGGGACAAATGCTTACCAGTTGCCCTACTGCCGGCCAGGCTCAGCTGCGTCTGCGTTGAGCCAGCGAATTGCGCCACCACGTGCATGTCGTCATCTTCAAAGTCCGGTTGGGCTTCGAGCCGGCCATTTGCGGCAAACATTCTGGAGGACAGGACAGGAATAGCTTCATTAGCGCGGTCATACAGTCGAGTCTTACTGGGAAGTGATTGCTCGCTGAGGCGTCCTTCGAGAGCGTTCCAGAAAACCATTGTCGCTGCACAGACAACAAAGACGGCAAGAATTCCTAACAATGCAGGCACCAGGATCGATGGTCCACGTATCTCCTCAGGAATCGACGTCGGTTCAGCAGACTGTGCATCCGCGGCTATCGACAACAGATCAAGGCGGACCTCGCGCATCGACGAATAACGATCATCAGGATTCTTCTCCATGCATTTCGAAATTACGGATTGAAACTGTTCTGGAATTTCGCTTGAAACAAGGTCAGACAAAAGAGGTGGTTCATCATGAGCATGCATCGACAAAAGCTCTAGAGCGGTTCCACCTGCGAATGGTGCGACACCTGTGAGCGTTTCGAAAAGCACGCATCCCAGAGAATAGATTTCGGAGCGAGCATCGAATTCACGTCCAAGAGCCTGATCCGGTGCCATATACGATGGAGTTCCCACGATCGTCACGTGCTGATCTTCAGAGCCTACGGATTGAATTTCTGCAACGCCAAAATCAAAAAGTTTGACCGTCGATTGATCTCCAGTGGTGATCATCAAAATATTCGACGGCTTTAAATCACGATGGAACACTCCTCGACTGTGACAGTACTCCAACGCCGCACATAGACTGGCGAACATAAATGCGGCTGTTTTCCAATCCAACGGTCCCTCGTCTTGAAGATGAGCATCTAGACTCCTTCCGTCGCTGTACTCTAGCACCATATATGGTGACCCACCAGTAGTGGCACCGAAGTCTAAAATTTGAACAATATTGGGATGGTCCAATTTGCTGAGAACCCTTGCCTCATTTTGGAACAACACCAGCTGCTCGCGAGTCTGGACGTGCAAAGTTTTTACCGTCACTCGTTTTCTGAGTAATCGATCTCGACAGAGATAAACAGTTCCAGCAGAACCGCGACCCACAACTCTCAGAGGACTGTAGCGGTCGAGTGGGAACCTGTTTGGATCGACGTCTAGTTCGCTCTCCTCTACCGCGTTGTTTACATCAACAGCGGCGACGACAGACTGAGAATCATTGAACTCAGGTTTCTTAAACCCCTGCGGAATATCGCAAGAGCAAAGATCGTAGCGAAAAATGAATTGCGTAAACGAACCAAGCCGACCTTCCCGAATTCGCTTTCCGCATTTGATGCAAAAGTCTACAGTTTGCTGCTTCTCATCAACCGGTCGTTGTAATTGACATGCGCAGGTCGAGAGCCACTGAGTCATCCGCCCCGATCCCGTCGACCTGACCGGTAGATGACAGTTTGGGCACGTAGCGGATTGATCGTTCATTCAGTTCGCAAACCACTGTTGCCTTTGGGTTGATTCGTTATCGAGGCTGAGTGCGCCGATTAATTCAAACTATTTCACTCTAAGCAACTCCACCTCGAAGACAAGCGTTGCATTGGGAGGGATTGAATTGCCGGCGCCTGTTTGACCGTAACCCAATTGGGGTGGGATCGTCAGGCGGCGTTTTCCGCCAATGTTCATGCCCTTAACACCTTCATCCCAGCCTTTTATGACCTGTCCGGTACCAAGGACGAATTCAAACGGCTCACCTCGATCGAGAGAGCTGTCGAATTTTTTGCCGTCCGTGAGCCAGCCGGTATAGTGAACGACCACGGTCTGCCCCGCACGCGGCCGCGGTCCCTTGCCTTTGCTCAGATCGCGGAATTTCAATCCAGTACTCGAAGTGTAAAATCCTTCGGCGTCTGGACCCAGGGGATATACCTGCTGCGTCGTGTTTTTGGTTCCTTGCTTGAGTGGCCAAGCTGAAACGGATGAGTTCGTCGTCATGAGTGAACAAACGACAAGACCGGCTGAAAGAAAAACAAAATACAATAGTTTCATGTTGCTCGACTCGCTCCAGGTTCAACTGGTGACATTATACTTGCTGTCGCGAAAAAGGCTTTCTTATCCTCGATTTTGATGAGCTAGAATGAGAGAGCCATCTATCGATTTAGAGAGAGTGCCAATGCAACCGGAAGCGCAAAACAATCCTGACCTTCTAGCAAATCAGGCTATGCGCTTGCTCGACACATTCGAAGCGGAGCTTGAGCAGGGCAATACAGCATCATGGACGCCGGTTTTAGAACGTTTGGAAACAATATTTGCCAAGTATGGCAGTACTTTCATAGGCGGCCGACGTCAAAGTCCGATTGAACTTCCGACTGAATCAATTGACGACACCTATGAAGAGCTTCAGTCAAAGCTCTTCTTCGTCAGGCAGGCGCTCGCTCGAGGGATCGCTTCAGAAAAACACTTAGAACAGCAGCTTGCGAAAAACAAGGAGCACGTTGCGACCTGGCGCGACCGCGAATCAACTGCGGTTGCTAAAGAAAACTCCGAACTAACACTAACTGCTCAGCACCGTCATAAAGAATACGCCAAGGCTGGTGCAAAGCTTGAAGAACATCTTGAGGAGCAAAGGAAGTCCAATCTTGCGGTGCGTGCGCGCCTAACTGAATTCGAGAATTTTGTGCAAAGCGCATACACTAAAAAACTGATCCTGGCCAGTCGACATGCAGCAGCAGAAGCCAGCATGAACGTTATCGAAGCCATGAAAGATCTAGATTCAAGCGATATCTTGTCGGCTTTGGACGATTACGAGAAGCTTGTGGAGGACTGTGAACTGGAGGTTGCAAGTTCTCTGCCTGATTTGCAAACCAAGAGTGTTGTACCAAATTCCTCCTGGACCAAGCTTGCAAGGATTTTGGAACGTAACATATCGATCATGCAAAAATTGCAGGAGACTATTCAAAATCAGAATCCTGAAAAATAGCGTTCTTACTCCCAAAAGTTTTTAACACCTTGGGACGAAGCTAAACAATGCTGACGAATCCATCTATTGCCACCATATTTGGTGCGCTATCAATCCCCGGTCCACGCAGTAGATAAAGATAGAGGCCACATTGTTGATACCGCCCATGATGCATTAGCTTCAAGATGCGCAATTTCTGCCTTAAGCAGACCTGCTTGCACTATTGGGATAGATTATGCATTATTACAGCTAGTGCCTTACAACTGGTGCCCGGTGGCAAGATATGTAAGGTTGGCCCACAAGCTGGCGGTTTTGCTTATTCACTTCGAACGCTAGCTTACTCTCACTTCGTGCTCGACGCCCTGATCCCGCGCTCGACGCCGTGGAGCCCCATGGAAGAAACCTTTGAAATTTGTGACCTTTCGGGAGTTGTCCGTGTGTCGGTGCCCGTCATCCGTTCCCTCTTCGCCTGGGGTCTTGTGCTTAGCCTGAGCGCCAGCACCCCGCCAGCCGCTTTTGCCGCTGATACCCCGACCGAAGCCGGCGAAGCCCCGATGCTGCGAAGCACCATCATCCAGACCGAGTGCCCCCCTCCTCAAACCCCGACCGTCAACACGGGGGATGTGCGAGTGGTGGCACAAGACACGACGCTGGAGATGTACCTCACAACCGAGATTGACTCCGGCGAGACCGCGGAAGGCGATGAGTTCTTCGGCAAAATCAGCAAGGACGTGCTCGTGGACGACCGGGTGGTGATACCCAAGGGCACGCTGGTGCACGGGGTGCTGAGCGCACTGGAAGGACCGAAGCGCGCGGGCCGCAATGGCTATATCAACACTCGCTTGGATTATTTGATCACGCCCGACGGGCGTAAAGTCCCAATCGAAGGCAACAGCACGACGCGGGATTCAAAACGAAAGGCCGCAGCCAAGGTCGTCGGGCGCGCGGCAGGCTATACCGCAATTGGTGGCGTAGTGGGCACAGTGATGGCACTGCAATTTGGCGGTCTGGATGCGGCGGTGGCCAGCCACGGAACCACCCTGGCGGGTGGAGCGGCCGCTGGTGGGGCTGCCGGTCTGACACTCGCCATGCTGATGAAGGGTAAAAGCGTGATGCTCCAGCCGGGCGCTGAAATGCACGTAAAACTCAGCGAGCCGCTAAAACTGCCCACAATGACCATGCCCGATGAGACGGCAGAAGATTTCAGCATCCCTGGTCTGGATGTGAAAGTGACGGGCATGCACATTGACCGCCGCCCGACCGGCGGAGTAGGCGAAATTGCGCTGGCGCTGGACATTGTGAATGAAACCGAAAATACTTTCTCCACGTTTGAAATTGGCCTGGAAGACGAGCGGGGCACCGTGTTCTTCCCCTCTCCCCTTGGCGATATGGGCTTGCCGTCCAGCCAGATCAAGCCCGGCGGTCACCTCAATAGCAACATCACCTTCAGCGTGGACAACGTCAAAAGCCGCTACAAGCTAGTGTTTTTCAAGCCGTATTCTCGTGAACCACTGGCAGAATTCGCCCTGACCGATGCCATGCTTGCGAGCGGCAAAGCGAGCCCCAAAGGCAAGCACGTGGCCACCAAAGCGCGCAATCCAGACTCAGCGGCCCATGAACAGTGAGTTTGATTGGTCGATTTGAACTATCTAGCTTCTGCACCGCATACGGTGCAACTGATCTGAAACAGTTTAGGCACGTGCATGTGCGAAATCGTCTCTTTAGCTTTCACACAGCTGCAGGATGCAACGCGCTTGGTGATGCGTCTGACGCGCTTTGAGTTCTTCTTCCAATCGATAAATGCTGCGGTTATCAGGGAAAAACAGAGAATCCCTAAACCAGGAAGTTTGTAGTCATGGGGCGCAAATACCAGAGCTATGATCGATACGAAGAGAATTTCGTTACCGAGGTTGAATTTATTTTTGAACGCCATCTGTCGTCCTCCAGTGTTGGTGGGGGGCGGTTACCTTGTTCGAGTTGCAAGAGAGACGCCCAAGCGCCCTTGCTTTCCCGACAATTTATTTGCGACATGTCAAGTATGACGGTAAATCATTTAAATGGCAAGGAGTCTAAGCATTTACAGGTTCTAATCTAACGGACTAGTGAGCTGGCACAGAAACATTCGGTTTCGCGCAAAAATGGGCTTCTCCGGACAATTTGCTGAGAACTAAAGTCCAATCACTTTACAAAACTATTTTTCGACCACGTCAGGAAGCGGACGAACACTTCACCGTCACAACCGTGTTGTAAGCTGAAAATCATTGTCACAGGTAACAAACAATGGATGATGAAACTGTTTAAAACACTGTCACTGTGTTCCAGCGCCCTACTGCTCTTACTGTTCACATCAGGCTGTCATGAATCGCTTGACAGCGAAGCAGCAGCTCATGTTGCACACCAATTCAAGATTGGCAAAGACCCACAGAATGCTGAAGAAGCATCGCATACGACTTACGAAGTCAGTAAGCCCTTAGTCAAAGACCTGACGCTCAACGATGAATATGTTTGCCAGATTAGAGCCATACAGCATATTGAAATTCGTTCTTTAGAGAAGGGGTACCTGCAAAATGTGCTCGTAGACGAAGGCGAAACTGTTCGTCAGGGACAACTGCTTTTTCAGATAAAGCCCAGTGTCTACGAAGCCGATGTCCAAAAATCGCAAGCAGAGGTTGAGCTCTTGCAAATTGAGCTTGAGAACAACCAGGCACTTGTCGACAAAGATATTATTTCGTCCACTGAAGCCGCCATGTCTGCCGCCAAGCTTGCGAAAGTCAAAGCGGAACTAGAGCTAGCCAAAACGCACTTAGGTTTTACTGAAATTCGAGCCCCGTTCGACGGGCTGATAGGTCGCTTTGGTGACATAAGGCTAGGCAGCCTGCTGGAAGAAAACCAACTATTGACGACCTTAAGCGATACCCATCGACTCTGGGTGTACTTCAATGTGCCCGAATCTCAGTACCTGGAGTACATGAAGAACAAGCGACTTTCTCAGAGCGTCCAGCTGGAACTCGCCAACAAGGAAATCTATCCTGAACCCGGAACTATAGAAGTCATTCAGTCAGACTTTAACAGTACCTCGGGTAATATTGCTTTTCGAGCGAGCTTTAACAACCCACACGCCCTGTTGCGTTACGGGCAAACAGGCAAGATACTATGGCCCAGGAAGGTCAATCAGGCAGTCATTGTGCCTCAGAAATCAACGTTTGAAGTCTTAGATAAACGCTTTCTTCTTGTCGTCGACAAAAACGGGTTGATTCACGAACGTGAGATCAAGGTGGCCCGCGAGGAGCCCAACGTTTATGTCGTCGCTTCCGGTATAAGACCTGACGAGATGTTCCTGCTTGAGCGACAGAACAAACTAGATAAAGGCGACAAAATCAGCTACAAGCTGATTGATCCCAAAACTGTGATTGAGAATTTGAAACTGTATGCAGAGTAGGTTAGGTTCGGCCAGCTATGTTTCGTAACATCCTTAAACGGCCGGTACTCGGAATTGTTATCTCGATTTTGATCGTTTTCCTCGGCTGCCTGTCCATTGTGCAGCTTCCTATTTCGCAGTTCCCCCAGATCGCGCCTACCGTCGTCAACCTCTTTATTGCCTACCCCGGCGCCAGTGCCAATGTGCTTACCGAGTCGACGCTGATACCACTGGAAGCGGCGATTAACGGGGTTCCTGGCATGCGCTACATGTCCTCTGATGCAACCAGTGCCGGTGAGGCTACTGTCCGTTTGGTATTTGAACCAGGTACAGACCCCAACCAGGCGGTGGTTAGCGTCAAAACCCGGGTTGACCAGGTGATGAACACATTACCTGACCTCGTTCAGCGAGAGGGCGTCATCATTAGACCCCTACAGCCCTCCATGCTGATGTATGTGGATCTGTATTCTGACTCAAAGTCCTTTGATCAGAAGTATCTGTTTAATTACGCCTACACCAAGCTGATACCGGAAATTCAACGGATTCCCGGGGTTGCCAACGCGAGCTTATTGGGCAGCAGAACCTATGCCATGCGGCTGTGGCTTAAGCCTGATCGCATGCGAGCCTACAATATCTCTTCGGAAGACGTGGTTCAGGCCGTTAAAGGCCAAAGTCTTATCGCCCGCCCCGGCCGGCTTGGCATCAGCTCGGGGAAAAATGCCCAGGCTACTGAATATGTGCTCAACTATGTCGGCCGCTATACCGAGCCTGAGCAATACGAAAACATCATTATCAAAAGCTCCGGCTTTGGTGAAATGGTCAAGCTTAAGGACATTGCCTACGTGGAATTGGGCAGTGAGTTTTATGATATTTACCTGAATCTGGATGGAAAGTCCTCTGCGTCTTTCGTGCTGAAACAGACGGCCGACAGCAATGGCAGGGAAGTCATCAAAAAGGTCAAAGAGAAAATCAGCGAACTCTCCAAGGCATTTCCAGACGGTATACACGTCCAGTACAGCTACGATGTCTCCAAGTTTTTAGACGCCTCGATTGAGCAAGTCATCGACACGATCCGAGATGCGTTTATTCTGGTCACTTTGGTCGTCTTTCTGTTTCTGGGAGACTGGCGTTCCACCGTCATTCCGGTCATTGCCGTACCGATTTCACTAGTAGGGGCATTTTTGGTGCTCCCGGTGTTTGGTATGTCCATTAACCTGATTACCTTATTTGCTCTGGTACTAGCCGTCGGTATCGTGGTGGATGATGCCATTGTGGTGATTGAAGCGGTCCACGGCAATATGGAGAAAGACCCGTCGCTATCGCCTTATGCGGCGACGCAAAAAGCCATGGGCGAACTGGGAAGCGCTATTCTGGCCATCACTGCGGTTATGATTTCCGTGTTTGTGCCAATAGCCTTCATTCCCGGTCCGGTGGGCGTATTTTACCGGCAGTTTTCCGTCACGATGGTTAGCGGCATTTTGGTATCGGCTTTGGTGGCGTTAACGCTAACACCTGTTTTATGCGCCATGTTTCTCAAAAACCATGCCGGTCACAAACCCTCTCGCCTCAACGTATTTCAATGGTTTATCGGCCGATTCAATGCCGCTTTCGAAGTACTGACTCGCTGCTACATGTGGCTGCTAAATCGTTTCGTTACCCAAAGAGTAATATGCCTGGGGATCATCCTGGCATTCGCTTACGGCATTGTTTATATGAGCGGACAGGTTTCCTCCGGCTTTGTCCCGAATGAAGACCAGGGCACCATCTACGCTATCGTTCAAACACCACCGGGATCTTCGCTGGAGTACACCAACAAGGTGATGGGCCAGCTGCAAAAAAGAACCGAAAAGATTGACGGGGTCGAATCGGTGACGTCGATGGCTGGATACGAAATCATGACAGAAGGCAGAGGCTCCAACGCTGGAACCTGTCTTATCAACCTGAAAAACTGGGAAGAACGCAAACAAAACGTCCATGAAATTATTGAGGAATTAGAGCACAACACTGGTGGGTTGCCAGGCACGATTGAATTTTTTGAACCGCCGGCGATTCCTGGCTTTGGCTCCTCCGGTGGCTTTTCACTTCGATTACTGGATAAAACCGGAGATCTCCGCTACCAGGAGCTGCAGAAAGCCACTCAAGAATTCATGACAAACCTGAGAAAGCGCAAAGAGATTTCAGGGCTGTTTACCTTCTACAATGCCTCATACCCGCAATATGAAATCGTCATCGATAACCAGGCGGCCATGCAGAAAGGGGTTTCTATAGACACGGCTATGAAAAACCTTGATGTCATGTTCAGCGGCTCCTACGAGCAAGGTTTTATTAAATTCGGCCGGTTCTTCAAGGTGTTCACCCAGGCAGCTCCTGAATATCGAAGAAACCTGGAGGATTTGGAAACCCAGTTCGTGAAAAATGAGGATGGGGACATGGTCCCCTACTCGTCGTTTATGACCCTTAAAAAATCAAAAGGGGCCAATGAAATTACACGTTATAACATGTACAACTCCGCCGCCATCCGTGGATTTCCGGCGAAAGGGTACACGTCTGGCGACGCCATTAATGCTATCCGCGAAGTGGCTAAAGATACCTTGTCTAGAGAATACGACATTGCCTGGGAAGACCTGGCCTACGACGAAGCGAAGCGAGGTAATGAGTTTGTTATTATCTCTTGCATCGTAGTGCTTTTCGTCTATCTAGTACTGGCAGCCCAATACGAGAGTTTTGTACTACCGTTGGCAGTTCTCTTTTCCTTGCCCGTCGGTATTTTTGGCTCATTCACAATGCTCCAAGTGATGGGTTTGGCTAACGATGTGTATGCACAAATCGCTATTATTACCCTGCTTGGACTGTTGGGTAAAAATGCTGTGCTAATCGTCGAGTTTGCCGTTCAGAAAAGGAATGAAGGCTTATCGTTGCGAAACGCTGCCCTTGAGGGCGCCAGGATGCGGTTTAGACCTATCCTGATGACGTCCTTTGCCTTCGTCGCTGGGCTTATCCCCCTTGTGGTGTCGCATGGCGCCGGGGCGGTAGGGAATCGCACCCTGGGTTCATCGGCCCTGGGTGGGATGGTTGCGGGCACCGTAATTGGCGTGTTGGTTATTCCGGGGCTCTACTTTCTTTTCGCCACGCTGGTTGATGGCAAAAGTCTGCTGAAAGATCAAGACCATAGCAGTATCACGGACGCCATTTTGAGGAGGAAAGAACACTTATCGCAAACAGGAAAACTTATTAAACTACTGCTTGAAAAAACGAAGCCCTTCATAGTTCACGACACCCCGCCTGCAGTTGCAGCCGATGCTAAACCTTCAATTGCAGATGATGCCAAACCAACAGTTGCAGCAGATGCGAAGCCTCCGGTCGCAACCGATGCGAAACCTACAGTTGCAGCCGATCCGAAACCTACAGCTGCAACCGAAGCGAAACCTACAGCTGCAACCGAAGCGAAACCTTCAGTTGCAGCCGATCCGAAGCCTCCGGTCGCAGCCGATGCAAAGCCTCCAGTTCCAGCCGATCATCCGAAACCTCCAGTTTCAGCTGATGCGAAGCCTCCAGTTCCAGCCGATCCGAAACCTCCAGTTCCAGCCGATCCGAAACCTCCAGCTCCAACCGAAGCGAAACCTCCAGCTCCAACCGCTCCGAAACCTCCAGTTCCAGTTGATGCGAAGCCTCCAGTTCCAGCCGATCCGAAACCTCCAGTTTCAGCTGATGCGAAGCCTCAAGTTCCAGCGGATCCGAAACCTCCAGCTCCAACCGAAGCGAAACCTCAAGTTCCAGCGGATCCGAAACCTCCAGTTTCAGCTGATGCGAAGCCTTCAGTTCCAGCCGCTCCGAAACCTCAAGTTCCAGCGGATCCGAAACCTCCAGTTTCAGCTGATGCGAAGCCTTCAGTTCCAGCCGATCCGAAACCTCCTGTTCCAGCCGACGCGAAGCCTCCAGTTCCAGCCGCTCCGAAACCTGCAGTTTCAACCGAAGCGAAACCTCCAGTTGCAACAGAAGCGAAGCCTCCAGTTGCAGCCGATCCGAAACCTCCTGTTCCAGCCGACGCGAAACCGCCACTCGCAACAGAAGCGAAGCCTGCAGTTGCAGCCGATCCGAAACCTCAAGTGCCAGCCGACGCGAAGCCTCCACTCGCAGCTGATGAAAAGCCTAAGAAGTAGTCAGTCAACCATGAGCGGAATGAACAGAATTAAACTCGTTAGCCTTCTAACACTCATAGCTTTTATGGGAGTCCTACAGGCGCCTGCTTTTGCAAAAAAATCGTTCTTTCATCCGCTTGAGCTATTTGAAAAAAAGCCGACATTCAACGTCCCAACAAAGTATGACACTCAGTCATCTCAGGACACTACGCAGTCACCAGACACTCAGAAATCACCGGACACTCCGCAGCTTCGGGGTGCTATCGCTGTTGATAGCGCGGCTTTCATTAGCTGGCGGCAGTTTTTTTCCGATCCTGCTCTTGTCGCCCTGATTGAAACAGCCCTGGCAAATAACCAAGAATTCAATATTACGCTTCAGGATATTCAAATTGCTGGCAACGAAGTGAGAGAAAGGCAGTCTGAGTATTGGCCTAAAGTTGGCGTGGGGCTTGGCGGAAGCTACATCAGACCATCCGAAAACACCCCGGAAGGCGTGTTGGACACAATTGTCGAGAGAGACTTTTACAGATACCCGGATTTCAATCTGAATCTGGGTCCTGCCCTGAGCTGGGAAGTGGATATCTGGAGAAGATTCAGGAATGCCAAAGAGGCAGCCAGAATGCGAATGATCGCACAGTACGAGGTCCGAAATTTTCTCATTTCCAGGCTCGTTACTGAAATAGCCCGCAACTACTATGAATTGATGGCTCTGGATACGTCGCTGAAGATACTGGATGCAAACATTACCATCCAGGAAGCGGCGTTTCTAAAAATGAAGGCCTTGAAGCAATATGCCAAAGCAAACCAGTTAGCGGTCAATCGGTTTGAAGCGCAGTTAAACAAGACTAGAAGCCAGCGGGCTGCAACCAGTCAGAGAGTTGTTGAAAAAGAGAATCGTCTGAAGTTCCTCACCGGTAGATATGATGAAGGGCCAATCGTCCGAAACTCAGAGGAGTTTATGACGTTGCCGGTGAATGAATTGCAAACGGGTGTGCCTTCTCAACTTTTGGAAAACAGAGCCGATATTCGCCAGGCTGAAGCGGCAATCAAGGCGGCAAAGCTCAATTTAAAAAGCGTCAAAGCTCAGCTATATCCAAACCTCACGATTCGGGCAGGTGTGGGCTTTTCGGGGTTTAGCCCCGCACTGCTGTTTAAAACACCACAGTCGTTGTTCTATAACGCGATTGGTGACTTTATGCTTCCATTGATCAACAGAAGAGCCATCCTTGCACGAATTCAAACAGCCGATGCCCTGCAAACTCAAGCGGTTTTGACCTATGAGCAAACTCTGCTAAAAGCCTACACCGACGTACTTGTTCAGGAGTCAAACATAAGAAAAATGCAGCAGGCTTTTGATACCAAAAAGCGAGAGGTTGTCTTGCTTGAGGAATCTATCAGTACTGCGAATATGCTGTTTAAGTACGCCAAGGCAACTTACATCGAAGTGTTGCTTGTCCAGGAAGAGAAACTGAATGCCGAAAGAGAACTGGTTGAAGTGAAGATGAACCTGGTCGGGTCCAGAGTTGATCTCTATCGAGCACTAGGGGGCGGCTGGCGATAAAAGAGCCTTCGATAAAGTCCACCTACTCAGTGAACTAATCAAACTTTGGGGTCGCTCTCGCCGCTGCAAAAACACTAAGACTGCTGACGACTAGCGTCCTTAAAGCTTCAGCAAGTTGCCGATTTCTTTCTCAACACTCGAAATCTCGGAATCGAAGCTATCAATCTGCTTTTGAATTTGCTTTTGAATTTTCTTCTCAACGAGCAGGCTGTCGCTCACGTTCGCTTTAGGCTGGACAACTTGCGTCATGTCGCGCTGATCGCGCGCGTAGATGTACTGGCTGTAAGGATTGACAGGCTGCTTAACGACAGCTTCACTTCCATCCGGAGTAACGGCTTGAACATACGTCATGCCAATCGCCGAAGGGACCAGTGTTGGTATGTAAGGTGGGGGCGGGGGAACGAGATAATTCTTTGCAGTGTGGGAACTTTTTCGCGAAGTCTTCGCCTCGGCAGACTCAGTACTCAGGGCGAAAGAACCGCTGAAGACGACGGCGAGGGACATTAGTGCTGCAACATTTCTGGTCATTTGAAGGTCCCCTGAAGTCGAGGCTTTGGTGATCGCCAGCCTAACTTAATCTTACCACTGCTCACCATTTATTCAATACCTGAGGGCTATTTCGTGAGCCATTTTGAAGAGCACGTATGATGGCGCGGATCGGATGTACAGAGGTTCTTGCCGTTGCTTCCGGGATCTTTTTGCCGACAAAATCGCAGCTCCGTCTGACCAAGCTCAGGAGTCCCGATGCACCGCCGGCGACACCGTTTCAGATCTAGCAAAAACTTGGCTCTATGGGCGTGGAGAGTATGCCTCGCTTGATTGACGAGACAGTTAGCAAACGAATCAAACTAGAAAACCTTACCACCGTATATGGTGCACTATTGCCAGACGGAACTATTCCAGCATTCAGCCAGAAGACCGAAACACGCATGTTGCGTCATTACATATTAGGACTGAACCATCTGGAAGCCACGCACGTTAAAAGGGTAGGCGAGGGTGCCCGACAGCTTCAACTAGAGAAGCGCACCCGATTTAAACGTTCAAACTTCGGTTAAGGGGAGAATTACGCTTCTTAGAATTGAGCCTAACTTGTATGCTCATAGTATGAAGTATCAGGCGATTATGCTAACTCTGGTTGTTTTGCTGGCACTAGGCTGCTTTGTCCCGGATAAGCCTGCGCGCATAAACAGCAGGACTGTCAGCCAAAGTTCAGCACACTGTTTAATTTCGAAGGGCGCGAAGTTACTGCCAGGAATCGTTACGTCAAGCCGATTCAATGCTCGAGAAATAGACGATCAACTTCAAGTAACAGACGCCTTTAACAGATCAATTGGATTAACCAATGAGACTCTCCGTTGCTTACAGCAAGGTAATAAGTTAATCGATCTGAATGACGCTAAAGGCGCCATAGCATTCTTTGATCGTGCGATAAAGCAAAATCCAAAATATGCGTCGGCGTATACCAATCGAGGAATCGCGTTCTCCCAGCTCGGTGACAATTCGCGCGCAGCGATTGACCTCAAAAAAGCGATCGAGCTAAATCCAAAGGTTGCTTGGGCATACAACAATTTAGGCACTGTGAAGCACGAGAGCAACGATCTCAAGGGAGCTATCGACTGCTACACGCTAGCAATAGAATTGTCTCCAGACAGCAGAATTTTGGAAAATCGTGGATCCGCCAGGCAGCTTCTCGGAGACACTCGAGGCTCTTTAGAAGATTACAATCAGTCAATTAGTCTAAATCCGACATACGGTCGCGCATACGGCAGTCGAGCCTCTCTTCTGAAGGAGTTAGGACATGAACAGGGGGCGCTAAGAGACTATTCCGAGGCAATTTTTCTAGATCCTACAGATCATTGGGCACTTGAGTGTCGGGGAAATATTCTATCCCAACAAGGCAAATGTCACGAAGCCTTGGCCGACTACAGTAAAGCTATCAGACTTCAGGAAGCAGAAAATTTGAAATTCGGTGCAAATTATTCCAATGATCGCATCATTCGTAAAACTAGTCTGGCGGGCACTTATTGCAATCGGGGGGCTGCCTGGAAAGAAATTGGCGATCGGAAGAATGCGATTCGAGATTTTGAAAAGGCTATCCAAATTGATCCGAAGTTCGTGTGGTCCTACTATCAATTGGGAACTGCGCGCTCGGACAAGCGGCGCGCAATAGATGATTTTACCCAAGCTATTGCTGTAGATTCGACATTTAGACCGGCGTTTCAAGAGCGCGGATTCGAGCGTCTTTCGCTCGGGGACAAGAACGGTGCGGTAGAAGATTTTAGCCAAGCGATCAAGCTAGACCCGAGCTATGGTATCAACTATCTAATGCGTGGATTTATCAATTCAGAAGTCGGAGATGTCGAGGGTGCTATATCTGATTTCGGTCAGGCCATCCGACTCGACTCGAGAATCCGCTGTGATGCTTATTGTGATCGTGGATGCCTGCGGGCAAAAACTGGCGACAACATGGGCGCATTTGAAGATTTTAGAAACGCAATTCAAATTGATTTGCACAAAGCACTCGGTCATCTTCCTCAGCTCGGAAAAGACATCTTTGACAGAATAGCGAATTCAATCGCAGGCGACGTCGGAGATGCGCTCGCAAGATTGTAGACAAGTTTTGAAATCGTTGGCTGTGAACTCCTGAAGACAAATCGATTAGAATGTATCGAATTCGATTGCCGTACAAGACTTTCAGGAGCCTCGTAGATGCCCAGACCAGTTTCGATTGTATTGATATTAGTCTTTTTGCTCGTTGCAAATTTCAGTACGCTCGCACTCCCGGCAGCTTGCCAGGAAAAGCTTGTGCGCTCACTCTATGTGTCAGGTTTGCAAGATTACGAGCTGGGCAATTACAAAGAAGCCCTGAAGAAACTCCGCAAAGCGATGGCTCTTTCCGAGGGCGTAAAGTTCAACGCCTTCGAGCGCTCGCAGGGCTTACTCACTCTGGCTGAGACGCTGCGCTCATTGGGTCATTACGAGGAAGCCGAGAAAACTTTCAATGAGTCGATTAAATATGCCAATCAGGCAGGGTTCAGAAAGAACATCACCCTCTCCCGCGTTTACAACAACCTCGGCGTTCTCTACTTCGAAAACTCCGATTTCCCAAAAGCCGAAGCAGCCTGGAAAGAGTCTGAGAAGATAGGTTTTGACTTCAAGTATCTTCCGACAAACAACCTGGCTCGGCTATATCTCAAGTGGGGAAAACTGGCGGAGGCCGAAGAGTATCTGGCCAAGGCGAAGAAGTTCGCGACAGGCCTGCTCAACAACAAGGATATCACCCAGCCTTACTACTACTATAATCTAGCAACTTACAACAAGCTCAAAGGAAACTTCGACGAAGCCGAACAGAACTATAAGAAGGCTATCGCCGGAATTCAAAAACTTGTCACCGATAGCCATGTCTACTACACGATTGTATTAATGGGCTTGTCCGAGCTATACATCGATCAGAGTAGATTCGAGGAAGCTGAGAAAGAAATCCGCACGATCGTAAAAACGCGGGAGAACGCCCTTGGTGACGAGAATCCGCTGGTTGCCGAAGCGTATGTTTTGCTTGCCACTGTGCTTGCCGACGAAGGTAAGTACAACGAGGCAAGAGAATTCGCCGGAAAAGCGATTGAATTGAACAACCGGATCTTCGAGGGCGGGGACAATCTCTTTGTCGCCAAGGCAAAGCACGCCTTCGCGAATATCCGAAGACAAGAAGGTCAATATGCAGAGGCCGAGCGGCTGCTCAACGAATCACTCAGCACGGTCAAAAAGATATTGGGAGCAGATCACCTGGAGGTCGCGGATATCGAGCGCGATCTCGCCAGTCTAAAACTTGACCAATCCCAATATAGAGAAGCTGAGACTCTCTTTCAGTCGGCTTCTAACATCGTGGCGTCGCGGACAGGCCCCGATCACCCTGAACGCGCGGAGCTAGCCCTGGACCTGGGCAATCTCTACCTTCGAGAAGGGCTCTACGACAAGGCGGAGATACAATTTCTCCAGTCCCTGAAACTGTCAAAAGAGGTCTTGGGCGAAACTAGCCGCGCCACCGCCAGTAGTGCTCGGAAGCTGGGCGAACTCTATGTAAAGCTGGGCAAATCCGATGATGCGATTAACCAGTTGACCACCGCGTGTAATATCGACAAATCTATCTTCGGTGAGGAAGCCCCGCCAGTAGCAGCGGATTTGATGGCACTCGCCGGAGCTTATGATTCAGTTGGCCAATCCGAGAAATCAAAAGAACTGCTTGCTCAAGCCAACCTGATCAAACAAAAGTTCTCCGGCGGCAGTGCAAACGTCAACATGCCGCAACTAACGGTTCCTGCTGCCTTTGCATCAAAAGACGATCGTCCAGTGCGTGACAAATGGGCTCTGGTTATCGGGATCAGCAATTTCAAGGACCCATCCATCAATTTAAAATTTGCAGCAAAAGATGCGACAGACTTCGGCAACTTTCTTGTCACTTCTGAGAAATTCAAAGAAGACCATGTGAAGACTCTGACCGATCAGGAGGCGACGCGCGAAAACATTGTCGCCATGCTCGGCGAAAAATGGCTCGGGAAAAATGCGAAGGAAGACGACCTGATAGTGGTTTACGTTTCCAGCCACGGCAGCCACTCTCAAGAGGATGCCGGTGGTGTCAATTTTCTCGTCGCGCACGACACCGATAAAAACAGTTTGCTCGCCACAGGAATTCCCATGCAGTGGCTATCGAAAATGATTTCGGAGCAGGTTAAGTCCAATCGCGTAGTTCTCATACTAGACGTCTGCCACTCTGGTGCGGCGGCCCAGGGCGGAAAATCACTCAATCGCATTGCCGGACTCGCGCCGGATGTTTTCAAAATTGGCAGCGGTCAAATGGTTTTGTGCTCCTCGATGGCGGAGCAAGTTTCATGGGAGTCGAAAGAATACGAGAACAGCGTGTTTACCAGGAGATTGATTGAGGCGCTCAGAGTCAATAACGATAAGACCACACTTCTAGACGCGTATAACCGCCTCAAACTTTTGGTCGAATCCGAGGTGTTGCGGGACCGCTCGAACCTGCAGACGCCGGTTCTCTGGAATGAGAAGTGGGTCGGTAAAGATCCGATGCTGGCTGTCGATACAGCCACTGGCCACTAGCCACTAGCCACTAGCCACTACTGATGGTGCCGCAGGTGCAACGGTTTGCGTTCTAACGAGCGTGTTCCTTGTCGGCAAGAAGTGATTTTTCAATCGTTGCTAAATCATCCTCATTATCCTCAGAATTCTCATTGGATTGAATATCAACGCCCGATTTTTCCATCGCCCACTTCAAGAAAGGCGGTGCCATAATCGTGGTCGCAAGAGCCATCACTACAATAATTGAGTACGTATCCACAGTTAGAATGCCGAGCGAAAATCCAATTGTTGCAAAGATCAAACCCATTGCGCCGTAAGCGTTTATTCCACAACCCACCGCTACACATTGCCATGTTGGAAGTCCACCAAATTTGGCTCCGCAAAAACCAGAAACGATCTTGACCACGCAAACGGTGGCAGTAAAACTAAGTGTCGCCACAACCAGAGATGGATTCATCAGCACTGATAAATTCACATTCAATCCAGCCGCGGCGAAAAAAACAGGCGCAAAGATTGACATCATAACGAGACGAAGAGGATGCTCGATGCGTTCCACGATGGTCGGTGATTGACCGATCATCATGCCGATCGAGAAGGCGCCTAAAACCACATGAAGACCAAGATATTGAGTTGTCGCCGCCGCCAGCAAAACTAAAACAGCTATGGCGGTCAGTAAAGCGCCGTCGTTAGGCAAACTTCTGTCGATCCACTCCAATATTTTGAGCAGTTTTTTATAACCAAAAATCAAAGCGGTGACGAACAGACCGCCACCAATTATCACTTTCAAAATTTTGGAATAATCATGGGCCTCGCCCGGATCTGCTAACAGCGCCACACCTGACAATAGACAACAGCCGAAGATGTCCTGAACAAGAGCTGCGGTGAGGATGATTTGTCCCACCGATAGATGCATCAGCCTCATATCGACTAGGATTTTTGCAACGACGGGAACGGAAGAAACAGAAAATAATGCTCCTAGAAACAGCGATAGAGCCGGTCTGTGTTCTGGAGCAACAAGAAACTCTTCCGGTAAGAAATGCCCGAACAGGAACCCAATAACAAAAGGGATTAAAGATCCAAGAATTGCTGCTCCACTAGCGGGCTTCTTATGCTTTTTGATCAGCGCGAAATTGACTTCCATACCGGAGAGCATGAGCAGGAAAAGTACGCCGAACCATGAGACGACTTCCAGCAAGTTTGATTGCGCCTTTTCGACTGGAAACACAACAGCCGACAACTCAGGAGCAAGGGCTCCTAACACAGAAGGTCCAATCAAGATCCCTGCGACAAGTTGACCGATGACCCGTGGTTGTTTGAAGTATGCCACCACTTCGCCACCAACGAAAGCAGATAGGAGCAGGATTGCGACCTGGAGCAACAACAGCAATACACGATGTTCACGTAATACCGATACCGTGCCAAGCTTTTCGGCTCTGAGTGAAAGAGGCTGTAGCTGCTTTATTTGCGCTTTTAATTTGATAGCCCAGTCTTCAGCTAACGCGGCTTGAGTTTGTCCATACAAAGAAGCATCAGCCTTGCTGACTGCAACTATGATGAAGTCATCCAAGACAACGCTCGGACTGCCATCCAACGAAGTCGCCGTACTAATCTTAGCCGGATCCATCTGCGCATTTTTGAGAATCTTCTCGATTCGCCGCGTCACAATACCTGCTCGTTCTTCGGCGGAGAAGCCGGGACTGTTCGAAATTGAGAATGAATGCCTCGACCCGACAGCGACCTCGGCAGATTCTGGATTTTCAAACTGCTCTTGTTCAAGTTGCTGCTGTTCCGAATCAGGGGCAGAACTGCTTGGAGAAATTGCAGAGGGAGAGTGGTCTTCAGTAGTTGGCGGCGAATCCTTACTTTGATTGATCTCTAAAGATGGAGCGACATCCGGGAGCGCCACGCCACTGGCGTCAGAACCAGTAATTGCATTCGCGCTCGAAGATTCAGAGGACTCATGATTCGTTCCCTCTCGGACAACAGGATGTGTCGTCTCACTAGATTCACTTTGGCGAGGAGCAGCATCTGACGTTCTCTGTTCGAGAGAAACGTCTGGAAGTGATCTCACCGCCATTACAAATGGTTCAGTGTTGTTTTCCGCACTCTGAGACAATGCTTGTTGTGGAAAAACAATCGAGGCGATAAAACACAAGATTAGAAGCAGCACTTCAAGTCCTCGCGACATACTTTCGCTCCTCATATGCTGACCGTATCACTTGATTCTTTCTGATTTCTTTCGCCCCGCCTGCGACGCGCTGTTTGCGAAAGATTCATTAACGTCTAAGCATGCAGGCAGCTAAACATCACCACAGAAGATTCGACTTCCAAGGAAAATCATCAGGAGGAATTCTACTCTGGCTCTCAAGCCATTGCGAGCAAACAACAGAGCGCAATCAAGTATCGGATTTGATATAGTCAGTTTACGTCGGCTTTCGCAGTCGACACGGGTTGTGACGTTCGCCGCGTTCAGGCTCATCTATAAAACTGATGCATCTAACTAGATACTCATCGATAAATTTGTTCAGGGCGTTCGGATTTGCCCTGATCTTAGCCTTCTCCGGATTCACAAGTTCGGTTTTGGCCGCGCCAGATGCGCGTCCATCGACAGACTCAAAAAAGGATTTTTCTGAGGAAAAGAACGAACTCGAGCTGAGTAGGTATCCTACAATCCACGAAGTCGTGCTTCAGGTTTCTCATTCAAGGTTGTTTCGCACCGGCAATAAAATAAATCAGGTTTTCACAACTGAGCCAGGGGTCGCTGAACCTGTTGTTGTTGCCGAAAACCAGTTTGTACTTCTGGGCAAATCGAGGGGTACCACAAATATTGTGGTGTGGGACGATGTCGGGCATGTATCTAACATCAAGCTGCAAGTCGAACGGCGAATTCATGGCGCTCACGACCAGGATCTTGCGGACCTGTCCGCCGATCGGAATTGTTTGAAGAATATGTGCGACGCATCAGAAGCGGATCAAATTGCGCTGGGCGAAGTTTGCAATTTAATCAGCAGAGAAAAGAAACGCGCTGCTCATCGGCAAAGGAATGCAACTCCACCTGACAGAAAACCGACTCCCGATCCATATTACGCTCAATTTCTCAAACGAGGCGCCGACCTTCGGAGCAAAATCTCATACGATCCGGCGGTAAGCCAAAAGGTACCATCTGGATCAATAAAGCTTGCCATTTCGCATGCAACAATCATCACATCGCCGAGATCGCTAAGCTGCGCTATTTACGACCACAAACATGTCGAATACGTTCCGCTATCTGAGCAAGAACTGGCATTAATTGGCAAATCGCCAGGCACATCAAAAATTAAAGTAACTGACGGTCACGGAAAGTCGCAGACTATCGAGATCAAAGTAGCCAGGGCGAACTCCAATCTGTTGGAAAGAATCATCAATAGATTGCATGACTTTTTCTCTAATCGATCTAACAATAGCGACTTGACCGTGCTACCCGTATCGTCGAAATCACCAATTGCTATCACCGAAATTAGAGTTACGAAAAGGCTGAACGTACCAACCTCTCACCCAAAGCAAATCAAGCTACAAAACCGGGTCGTGAGAACATCAATAGGAGATCCAGGAATCGCTGAACCATTCGTCATCTCAGAATCGCAGATCGTCGTTGTCGGGAAGCGGTCTGGAAGCACCACTTTCTTTCTCTGGGACGACGCCGGCAATTGCGCAGGAATTGAGCTGACAGTTGCTGGCACTAAAAGTGGACTGCAGGAAATGGTCCGTAAAAGGAGTGCAACAGATACGGACGCTGGTGAAAACCAAAGATCGACCGCCGAAGAACCAATCGCTCCACGAACCGAAACCGAGAATGAGGACATCGCACAAACAGAACAGCCACCCAGTTTAAATCACAACAAGCTTCACGACATAATTATATGGTCTGGTAAGAGAATGGACATTCTCTCCGTGCCCAAGAGTTGACCAGCCAAGAATCAGCGTGGAAGCTTCGTTCGAAAAACAATGCCCTACTTGATTCCTAATTCAAACTGGAACTAAAACTGATAAACCTAAACCATTCTTCGTGAGCAATTATTTTGATTAGCACCAATCGACACTATAAACCGCGCTCCGTTTTGATATCACGTACATTGGTGATCCTCTTGAGCACAGTCTTCGCATGGACAGAAAGCAGTAAAACTTCAGCTTCCAGCGAAGCACCTCCGACTCAAGACGCATTCAAGATCGAGTTCAAAGTATTGCAGAATACCGGCTGGACTAACGCGGGTCTCACCAACAACGAAATAGTATGCGCTCATTCGCGCCGTGGTCCAGATGGCAGCTGGAATGTGGCGGTTGAATTTACTCCAATTGGATACAGCAAATTCAGATTTCTGACAGCTTCCATGATCGGCTATCAGTTCGGAGTTTTTCTGAATGGTGCCCCGTCTTATGGTGCGACCAAAAGTCATGGGTTCCAGATACTCCAGCCATGCCCTTTAGCAATCCCGGGGAGATTCACTGAAGCGCAAGCGAAGGAATTGGCAGCGAAATTGAACAACCGCAAAACTAGAATTCAAAAGACCGACAAAGATTTGAAGCACATAAAACTTTCGACGACACTATCGCAAGAACGATTGTCGTTCGGTCAGAAGCAACTAGAGATGCTGCTCACCGATCGACCTGAGATGAAACCGTTTGTCAAAACAGGCGATTCTTTATGGAACTGGACGGTCAACCAATTTGCTGGTGAGGGAACTAAAAATAGAATACGCTGGGCTGGCGACTTTCCGGCCAACTCACCGTCAACAGTCGATTCAGCCATAACAATATTTGAACAAGGGCCGAACGCTCTCAGACTGAGAAAGAGCAGCAGGTTTGGCGTTCCTGTTGATGGAGAAATGCTCTGGTCCCGGACCGTGTATGAATTATTCAATGCGAGGGGAGCCAACGCAAATCTCCAGACGTTAAACGAGAAAGCCAAAAACGGCTTGATAACTCGGGAAGAATATATTCGGCAAATCGCATTGTTTGAATATGACACGTGGCGACAAACAATAGATTTTTATAAAACAGTTTGGCGGCCGCATGCAGAAGAGCAGAATCTCACGGAGAGCGATATCTACTGGCAGACGGACCTTCCCGCAACATTTGAAGAGTGGATGAGTGGTTTCACCGATCAAAGTGAGTATCCGTACAGCAGCTACGGGCAAGCGTTCGACCGAATCGTCGCTCAAAGAAAAGCTCCACAATAAGGACGCGAAAAAAACAAACGGAGCAACCAACGAGTGCTGAAAGCAACTCCTAGAGATAAAAAACTTCGCCAGACCAACCCTGCGTCAAAATGTCGCAGACCGAGGTTCTCGCAGGTTTGGTCGCTTCGCAATGGCCATCGCATTTGCACTAGCCTTAGTTTTTCCAACAACGAACGAAACGTTGGCCCAACCAGCCGATCTAAAAGATCCCAAAGTCCTGGATAGACTTAACAGACTCGAGTACCTACTGTTAGGTGGGGTAGATACCGAGCAATCAATTGAAGTTCGTGTTGATAGACTATGGAAATTTTACTTCAAGAGAAACAGCAATAAAGGAATACCAATCAATGTTCAGCTAGAACAGGTCTTTCGGACCGCCAATGTGAAGGAGCTTGACACTCCTCCTTTTGTAGGTGGCTTTTCGTTCCAATCGCCAGGAGAGACGCGCCCACAAGGTCGCTCCAAACCACGACGACAGGAACTTTTCAACGATGCGGGAGGCTCGCAGCTAACGACGCCATACTCAAAACATGTCGATACGGACCTAGACACCGCACCAAATATAGTACCGACTCCAAAACCAGAAAGACAGCCGCTCTCGCTCAAGGATACAAAGAATTTCGTGTTCCTTCTTGATTGTTCCAGATCAATGCAGGAGAAATCTCTCGGACGAGAAAATAAGATTGAGGTAGCGAAGACACTCATAATCAAGGCCCTGTCGATAATACCTAAAGACCTTCGTTGTGAACTTCGTGTCTTCGGTCAAGAAGAGTCCATTCCGGGCTTAGAGTGCAGCGCCACCAAGATATTGGTCCCACTCAAAGAAAATCAACGGAAACAGATAAGCCAGGCACTAAGTCTAGTCAAACCTTTTGGAATGACTCCTCTTACCTACAGCCTGGCAAACGTTTTTGAGAGAGACTTAGCTAAAGTTTCGGGCTCGACCGTGGTCGTGCTAATCAGCGATGGTTCCGACACTTGCGGACTCAATCCTGCAGCATATGTTCAAACGCTTAGCTCTCGTGCGGTTCCGCCCCCTCAAATTGCAGTAGCATCATTTGTTTGGAAAACTGACAAGCAATCTGTTAGGATGCTTAAATCTCTCGCGAGATCGACCGGGGGAGAGTATTATGACAACACGGAGTTCGAGGATTTCTTCAAAGCGCTCGAAACATTGCGCGATACAGAATCAACAACAACGAATTAGAGTCGCAAAAGTGACCGGCTGGTCTCTCGGGCGGCTAGAATACTTTGACCTATCTTTTGCCTTAGCGGGTCATCTATTGTGAATATTCAAACAAAAGCTCAGATCGCAAAGCTCACGTTAGCGCTGCTAACGCTTGTCGCGACGCTGTTTCTGCTCGCGCTTGTCGTAATCGTTGTTTGCGCCGGATTCCAGATCAACCCGTTTAAGCAGGAGACCACCACTTTTTTGTGGTTCGCATTCGTCGGTTTAATAGGACTTGCCACCATGCTAGTTCTTCTTAACGTCGCGACAAACATTAGTTTGATCGCCGATGCGAAAATTGCAGAGCTGAAACTCGAAAGCAATCCGAGACTTATAAAGAAATACGTGATCGGCCTATGCCTTGCCGTCATGGGAATAGTGGCATTCATCTTTGTCGGTACTAGCTTGTCGCAACAAAACGAACTCAATAACGTCAGAGCAAAAGCCGATGAGGTGCTCAAAGAGAACGATAAAAGCATTACCGATATTGCAGCAGCACTCGCATCCGGTCAAAGTGATGATTACACACGAATTTCGCAAATATGCAGATTTCTACAAGAGCGTCGACGAGGGCTACCGAGAGTTTCCGTCATTTACTCCGGCAAGTTCGAGGACAAACCTGCACTCTTTCAGATACAGAGTGGTCACCGCTCGATAGTCAATCCGGAGAAATACGACCCGGAATATTTTTCCTGTACTCAGGACTTCGATTGCGATTACTTGAACAGTTTCTTTGCAGGAAAAAACGTAGCAGTCATGCAGAAATTCTCGAAAGAAGATCAAAACGCTTTCTGCATTTACATTCCTATAGTTCGCAAGGATACACGTTTCATTTTGACATTCGACAGACGTAACTATTATCCCAATTATGGTTCGTTTGCTTCATGAGAAGGCGCAATCGACCCCTGCAGCGCAGACTGCACTCGCAAGGCTCCCACTCCCCCTGAACAAGTCAGTCGGAGCAATGACCGTTCACCTTATAGACAGCACCAATGCAGTTAAGGTGCCAAGTACCTGAGATATAATCAGAAAACAAAAAGCATTCGCCTCAGGACCATTTGACCTTGGGATCATCAAACCGGCTTATCATCGAAGAGCTTGTCGACCTCTATAGCGTAGACGACTCTGCAAGCAGCTATGACAGCCATCCGGCAAGAGAGCAAAAACTTGCTTCCCTGACGACGGATCAACTCGGCGAGCTGGAAACTTCAATCAACTTCATGATTACGTCGGAAGATGCGTCGCAACTTTCGGTCGCTGAAAACATCATGTTGGACTTGCTAGTCTTCACCAACGTCGGTGTAGATTCTTTAATTGTGAGAATGATCATGGCACAAGGATACATCGCAGAGTCTCTCTTTCGGGGCGGCGGCGCATCAACCAAAGACCTTTTACGAAATATCCTGCCATCAAATCCAGACTTGGGATTGATAGGATTGGCTTGGATTGCAGATTCCGAGGTTGTATCCCAATTTGCTGAGTGGAAACAAATACCGCCGTCGTGGGCGACTCAAATCAATCTTCCGGCGCACGAATATAGTTATGTAGGTGGTTGGGAGCTCACAGCAGACAACCAGAAACGAGATCTTTTTTCAAAAACGTGTTTCGGCGTGACGCGAAGTCAATCGACGGGGACAAAATCCGGTGATAATCAGACGACCTGCATTCATTGCCGCAGACCCCTCTTCACGACAATACTTGATGCACACTACTTGAACCGCCTGTATTCGATAGCAGTTCCTGTAGACCACTTTGAGATCCCTTTTTGCGATCTCTGCACGGGGTCAGTCGTAATGTATTCAACAATTCGTGAAAGCGGTCGTGGTCAGATCGTAGAGCGCGCCTTGCGTTCCGAGGATGTCCCACAGTGGTACTTTGATGCAGATGCAGATGGTGGTTTAGTCGAGCTTGCAGTGGACACAGAAGCTAGAGATCCGTTTTATGCAGCACAAGCATTCGCCAGGAAGACATGCTCACAGATCGGTGGTCATCCCACATGGTTGCAGGATGCGAAGTATCCAAAGTGTTCAGGATGCGGGAGAACCATGCTATTTTTGATGCAGATCGATACCGATGAATTTGAAAATCTTTATCCCGGAACCTTCTACACATTCACCTGCGATTTGTGCCCGAATCGGCTAGCGGTGTGTAAGCAACACACATAATGAAAGATTAAGTGAAGGGATATCAGTGACCACGCCTTCCGCGCCTGGAGCTTGGACTTTGAAGAGTTCGCGGACGAAGCGCATAGGACCGGTACATTCTGTGGTTTTAGCGGACTTTAGGTTACCGGCACGTCCAATGAAACTCTACCAAGGCGCCAAGACTGCGGCGCTAAGGAGCCGCACCACCATTATCCTCAAGCTTGAGCTTGCGATCGAGAATGAAAGTACCGAATGGATAGAGCGAGGCCACGAAGACTTCGGCGATCTTCTTCCGTCCCCACTTATGCTCAATCAGCGCGCGGAACATGGCAACCAAATAGGTGATGAAGAGAAAACCGTGAATACTGCCGACTATGGTCACAGCCAGAGGATAGCCCGCCACGTACTTGAGCGGCATTGCAATAAATAACAATGCAATAAATGACACTCCTTCTGCTATTCCGGCTATTCGCAACTGACGAATGGTGCTCATGTTTCCTCCAGGCTCCTGTCGAGACTATTCCATATCCTCGAAACTGCCGATACGATTTTAATCGGTTACGACATTTGCTTCAATGCAAGTCTTGATCTCAGGCTTCGATAGAAGTTCATCGACGGTCAGTGACGTGTTTTGAATTCGCGACAAGATCATGCCACCATAAATCCACTGCTCTTCATTGGTTAGTCCAAGATTGCCGGTTATGCGTTGATACTCTTCCACCAGACTATCAAGTTCCTGCGCGTTATCATTCGAGGATTGTTTCCTCATCCATGCGACGATGTCCAGCACTAACGCCCGCCTCGCATCGAGCGTACTCTGAAACTTGAAGCCGATATAACTGTCCTTGTTCGCGATCATTTTGGCATAAACCTGCTCAAGCCAACGATCAAACTCCGCGCTAAAATTGTAATTCTGCAAAACCTTTTGAAGATTTTGTGCCGTCACGATCTTTGCTGCTGGTGCACCAGGATAAACATAACTGGATGACTGCCCGGCAAGCATCTTCGCAAGACTGTCGTAATAGCCCCAGGTATTTTCTTGGCAGAGTTGCTGTTGCAATGAGGCGTCTGACTCCTTCAATAGACCGGCTCTGATAACGAATACTTCATGAGGATTGTCGTTGCAGTCAGCAACTAAATTCAATTTCTTTTGCACGCCGACATGTTCGCCCTGGTCGATAAGCATTCCAACAATGCGACCGGAAGTTGCCTCCACGACATCGTCACCCGCTACCCAGTAGTGCATCGAATTCGGAGAAATCTTGTTGAAGTTCTCGGCGAAATTAGGATCGCCCGGAATTGGTTGAGCAAATGCAATAAGAGACATTTTGTCCCAAGACCAGCTCTTAACGTCCCGACGCAACTGGTCACCAAAACATCCTTGCGTTGCGGCACTGACAAACTGACTGGCAAGGCCCGCACCCAAACTATGCCCGGTAACGTAGATATGCTCAGGAGCTGGATACTTCTGTTCGAGAATCTGACAGCAAGCCGTAATCGGACCGAGCATCGTGGGCAGTGCCTCGGCGAATCCCTCGGTGACTTTACCAACCTTGCTGACTAAGGGCTTCTCCACCTGCTTGCCGCTGCGAAGATCGGTAATCCAGTCAGGATTACCTTTAGGCGCTCCAATAAAATCCTGCGCTTTCCAAATTGTCTTGCTCAGGGCGGAGCCACTGCGGCTGCCACGAAACACAATATGAGCATCATAGCCAGTGGGCGTCTTTTGCATGAGAACAAAACCCATAATGCTCCATGCTGGGTTGGTATTACCAGCGATACCAGTGCCTCCCTCAAACGCGATTAAGTGATCTTCACCGCTGGGATATTCGCGGATTCTGACCTCTTCCACATCATTGCAGGGGAAGCTAACTGGCTTACTTTTGTAGCGCACCACTTCAATCTCTTTGATGTTTTCCGTTGCGTATGTAGGAGCTTGCACGGCGATAAACCGCTCTCCGTCCCGCGTAAAAGCTGGCAGTTTCACATCCAGTTGCTTGTAGTTTGTAAGTACGGGATCCAGGTTGAGATTGCTATCGCTCCAACCACGCGCGGCGTTTGGACCACTGTAAAAGCCCGTCGCCGCAATAGAAGCAGCGGCTGGTCTACCAAGCGTAGCAGCATATTCATGTGTGAATCGACAGATGTTATTGCGTCTGTCGCTGCCAATCCGAGACAAATTGTCGTACCACGGATCGAGCGGCAGACAAAGAGACTGATGATAAAGTTGATACGCAAGCGTGCATAAGTCTAGATTGATAATCGATTGCGGAATGTTCTGTAACTTAGTATCGCGAGCGATCGCCGACGGACAAATCGAAATAGCTAAAATGAACAGGATGAAGCTAGCGACACGTCGAACGTTGACGAACCTCAGACATCTTCTGGTTGATTGCATTACTTAATCTCGTTTCATTAGAAACTGAGATTATATACGAGTTGGGGCTGCGGCTTCTCGACCATCACTTGACTGACTGGATTGCGATTTTCAGCCATCGCCCTGCGTTTCTGACCTTAACTCTATCCAGACTTCGTTTCGTCGAAGGAAAGGCAGTGTCCACGGTGGATTGTAGACGGCAAGAACGGGCTCGCCGGCAGTGACAAAACCGTTTGCTTCGATGAAACCTTGCAATCGTTTTATTTCACGTTCCACTCTATGTTCGTCCGTCAGTCCAGAGAATCTAATTGTCGCGTACGAACAAGCTGGAATCACTTCGAATTGTATGCGCTTGTCTTCGGGTTCCGGCAGCGTGTCCAGATCGTATTTAGAAGGCATGAAAAACTTCATGGTCATGCCTTTTCCAGAGGTCGTCTTGGTCACGGGTACCGTCATAGCGATTTTTTCCGGCGCAACTTCCTGTGTCACAGGTACAGTCATGGCAATCTTCTTGCTCGATTTGTTCTTGCCAAAGATGTAGCCGGCCAGTACTCCGAAGGCGCGGTTGGCCATCTTGTTACTGTCTTCGCCCGTGACTGTAACCGATGCCGCTACCACTCTCGGATACTTTCTTACTTCGAATTCGTTTTCCTTTTTGACGCTCTGCCAGCCTGGCTCTTCATATTTAGCATCGGCATTGCCTGACATAACTGATGCGATACCGGCTATCCCAGCAATTCCAGCAGCAAGCAGGAGAATCGATTTGCCTTTCATTGGTAACGACCTCGAAATAGACCTATCTCCTTTCATTCTGCGTCAACGAAGTGAGTTTTGCGTGAACAGCAGTCATCCGAATCATGAGCAACACCCCTGCAGTTGGGTCCTAAGTTGGGCTTGTAGCTGGACTCGCACCATCGGCGGTGTCGAAATATACGGCTTCAGACTCCGTTCTACATTTTTAGCCGTTCTCACCCTCTGTCCGCGCTCAGTTCGTTAGAAACGCTTTGTTGCTAATCGTCCGAAGGAAGGATGATTATCATCGCCAACACAGCGACAATTTCAGGGTATTTTGATGGAGGCAATTCATGAGTGCTTGGCGCATCGCTATTTGTATCGTTTTGTTTGCGGTGGTCGCCGACACCGCCGCAACAGCAGCGGATCGCGTGAAGGCGAATCCCAAAACGACAGGCAAGTCGGTTTATATGGCTCGCTGCGAGGCTTGCCATATGATGGGTATGAACGTCATTAAGCCTGGCAAAGACATCGTTGTTTCCAATAAACTGGTGAGCCTTGATGAATTTAAGGAGTTCCTCTCTGAACCTCACGGAGTGATGCCGGCGTTTAAGGAACTAGCGAGTGATTCTGAGACTGTCAAAGCCTTATATGGATTCACGAAAAAACTAAAACATCAGAACTGGACCTACTATCCCCCGCTCGAGAATCAGCCGGAAGAGCCCGCTCAGCCACAAAAGAAGCAAAAACCCGGCGACAATCAGAAGCCCGCGGGCTAAAATCGGGGCATCATCCTACCGGTTGATTTTTTATCGCATTCAGCCCCTTGCACGCAGAATGCACCGCCAAAATCATCCCTTTGGTGGAATTAAATGAGCCAACGAAGGGCTATATTCTTAGCATTGGTACGTGCGAATGTTTCAAGGAGTCCCGCCAAGGCAATCAAGCCGAAGCAAAATAGCTATGTCACATCTGGTAGTCTGCGGTCTTAACTATAGTTCTTCTCCGCTCACCATTCGCGAGAAGTTCGCCATTCCCGAGTCCTGCGTTAAGCATGCATTGCGCATGTTGTCGGAATATCCGGAAATTGAAGAATCCGTTCTCCTTTCTACTTGCAATCGAACTGAAGTCTACGCAGTCGTGACAGACGTAGAAGCAGGTCTGAAACGTCTGGACGAGTTTTTCAAACACGTACGCCAGATAGCGGATCATGAATCATTGAAACCCAACTTTCGATTACTAAGAGATGACGTCTGCTTACATTTGTTCCGCGTCGCCTCCGGACTAAACAGCATGGTGTTTGGCGAAGCGCAAATCATCTCACAAATCAAAAAGGCGCACGAAGCGGCATCGCAGACCGGCAACTCTGGTGTGGTTTTAAACAGATTATTTCAATTGGCTCTGGAAACCGGGAAAAGAGTTCGAATGGAAACCTCGATCGGCAGACGCGCAATGTCGATCAGCTCGGTCGCTGTGGAACTTGCGAAAAAACAGATCAACCTGAATGCTAATTTCGAAGTCACCGTGATTGGTGCAGGCACCATGGCACAGGAGTGCATTTGGCATCTGCAAAAGGTCAAGCAAGCAGAGCCACTTTTCGTCTCCAATAGGTCTGCCGAGCGACTCCGCGAGCTCGATAAACAGTACGGTGACCGCGTTAAAACCGATTCCAATTTCGCTGCGATTGCAAACCGAGTCGCTCGCTCCAGATTGATTCTTGTCGCCACAAGCGCTCCGCAGTATGTTTTGAGATATGAAGAACTGTTGGCAGCTCTTGAAAAGAGCGGTGCTCGGCGCGATCTTTTGATTGTCGACTTATCAGTACCAAGGAATGTCGATCCCCGAATAGCCACCATTCCTGGTGTCACGCTGAAACATGCTGAGGATTTAAGCTATATCCTGTCGCGTAACAAGGAAGAACGGCAGGCGCTCTCCGGCGAAGCCGAAACCATCGTCTTCGAAATGCTCGAGAAGTTTCAAATCTGGCAAAATACCAGAGCCGTTGTTCCAACAATCGTAAAGATGAGACAACGGCTTGAATCGATTCGGCAGCATCATTTGGACAAGAAGAATGATTCAGTCGGCGGCGCGGATGATGAGGAAATTAGCCGAATCGTAGTCAACCAGATACTGCATGGACCCACTGTTGGGCTCAAGTCCACAAAAAATAGAAGATTGCAACAGAGACGGGCAGAGCTTTTGGAAGAACTATTCGAACTTAATTCCAGATGTGATGGACGGCGGGCCTAGCTGAGGGACAGAAGAGAATAAGGCTCACTAAGGCTGCTCGACCGGCACAAAATCCTTTTTGCTTATATGTGCATGCACCCCTTTTGTCTCATCAACAACTTGGGTAATTTCGAAGTCTGCAGCCGCACTCAAATAAGAGAGTGCAGAAGCGCTGTCCATACCCATCTTATCGACGAGAAATTTGATTGACGCGCGAACGGTTTTTTTCATAGCGGAATCAAGCGAGGGATCTAAGCCGATTGGAATCCAGTAATCCGGAGTTTCGGCAAATGGGGCGGTGAGCGGTTTTACAGGTATCTCCGGATCTCCTGCTTTCAGCAACGTTAGCCTCACCGTTGTCCTCAGTGATGCCTCCAGCGCAGTTAAAGCTACTTCTCCATCGCCTTGATTGAAGTGCGGGTCGCCCATGAAAAACATCCCGCCCTCCAATTCGATCGGAAGGAAAAGCGACGTACCAACCGTCAAATCTTTGAGATCCAGATTGCCACCGTATGACGAAGGCGGTATGGAGTTGACCTTGCTCGATGTATCGGGTGCAACTCCCATCGTCCCCATAAAAGGATTGAGTGGAAAATGGACCTGCCGGCCGGAGTCTGCTTTTACAATGCCGTACAAGGCGCCCTTGCGTTCCTCTATGGGAATAAATGTAAACACGCTTCCATATAATTCTGGATGCTCCTTATCGGCGCCCGGCTTCGGACCGTCGTTTTTTGGATATTCACCAGGCAATGCTCCCTTGCCATGCCGATTTCCTACAATTCCATAAGGGACTCTCGGCACAAGCGAAATCATGTCGACTTTGAGAACGTCGCCTGGTTGGGCCCCTTCTATGGCAATTGGTCCCATAATTATGTGCGGCCCGTCCGTGACCATATTATGTTCGGTATTCGAGGCGCATATCTCAATTGCATCCTGAAGAACTTCGCTTTTAGGAACACCGAACTTCCCAAAAAACTTGACAGGATCGCGGCCCTGATCCTCGACCATCCCTTCAGACGAAAGGGTATCAAACGTAATCACACTTTTCGAAGGAACGGTCAGAATAGCCTTTGAGTTTTTATTGGGCAAGAAACCCCATTGCATTGTACTCAGGGTAGCCGGGACGTAGAAGTTACCATCAGGCAATTTGCATGGATTATCGCCCATCCTTTGCAGCACGGCGATTTTTTTCTCAGGAGAAACCTTAGCAGCCGCTCCGACATCGTCAGATGCGGCTGCACCATTGGCGGTGAGTAGCGAGCTAATGGTCGCCACGGAACAAGCGTACAATTTAAGATCGCAAAAGAATTCGAAAACGCGTTTCTGCATTAATTATGCTCCTCAATCACTCATTTGGGGGATGTCCGCCCATTGCAAGCACAGTTTCAATTGATCAGTCGACCATAACTGTTTATGCCCCAATTGAACAACTTGAATTGCAAAACATTATTAATCTAAGGTCTGAAGCAACTCCACGAGACCCGTATTAAGTCTATCAATCAACGCCCTCAGATCAAACAGCATCGAAATTCTGGCATTCATAAGCTTGATTGTTTCGCACCGCCTATGGTGCCGTGGCCCATATCCTGAAACGCGTTCGATAGTTACATCCTTCTTGATATTTATCGGGAGGACCTTTGTGGTTTCCCAATACTTAACGAGTTGCTCCCGCCGGTTAAGTCCAGTAGTGCTCCCTGGAGGCACGGAATTCAGGTAGTTCCACAATATCGGATGGAGATGTTCGGAAGGAGGCGTTTGCAGGTCAAATGCTTGTCCAAGCAGATTTGGATCCGATTTAACGTGGCGAGCGCCACCTTTCTGCGCGCACAGGGAAAGAAACGCGAGACTGCCTACCGTTAGACCTGACACAATATTGAGCCGATCTCCGCGCAAGTTATATTTTTTCTTTGTCGTTATGCCGAGCGGTCCATCAATAATAGTGCTACCTATTCCTAGCTGAAGGAAGTTTATGTCGTTGAGCACCGCCACAGTTAAATCGCGATTTCTAGTAACACGATCAAGCGCTTGTTGCTCCAGGATTATTTCTCTGTCAAACTGAGCCGAAACAACTCTGAGTTGCAATCCGGTTGACATCACTTTCCGCACCAGCTCAAGCTGCAGCTTCATCGCATCTTTGTCATAAATTTCCAACCGTCCGGAGTTCTTCAAATCGATCAGTCGTTGAACGTCTTGCTCGATTTTCATGAGCTTCGCAGCTTCTCTAGCGTGCTCCGTCAAGCCGGTGACCGGCGCAGAACTAACCGATGCGACAAGTTTTGCACTTTCTTCAGTTTCGTGCAGTGGTACTTCGGAAGTGGCCTCTTCATCTGCGAGAACAGGACTCATCGTGAGTAACGAGACTAACAGCGCAAAAATTATTCGCTCCAATCTAGGAATGGCGGTGTGATTCCCACTTCGATTTACCCCTTCGTTTATGGTTATCTTCTGCGACATCTATCTATCTTGCTCCGTGCTAACCAGCACATTAAGAGCTTCCGCCTGAAAGGATTCGAGTTCCTTCTTCAAGGATTGAAGCAATGCGATTCGATTTTTTACTACTTTTATCGTGTCATAACGGTGCGACGGCATAGCTGAAACAGCTTGAAGAGTCTTTGGCGAATCCAGATCCATCGTAGTCAGATTGCTCCGTCTCCATTCCTCGTTCAATAACTCCCTTCGTGATTTTCCATCGACAGATCCGGGAGGTGGCGAGTTTAGAAGTTTAGATACAAAGGTAGAAAATCGATAATCTTCGCGCGCTTTCAGACCTAAAATATCTGCGAGCGAGTTTGGTCCCGTATCGACTTTCCTCCAGAAGCCATGCATTTGCATCGCAGCCAGTAGCGTTAGCGCAGTACCGTTGCTTCCAGAGATCACAAACATCTGATCGCCGGCGAAAGTATGCTTGCTGAGATATAGTTTGCCTGCAACGATGCCGAGAATACCGGATTGGAGGAAGTTGGCATCGTAGTTTAGCTGAAGCCATTTGGCTCGGCTGCTCGCCAGGTCCGAAAGAACGATGTGGTAGTTGTAATAAAGTTCTTCGTCAACCTTATCAGTGGCTACCTGAATCTCGAGAGCCCCTTCGAGGGTTCTCTCCAGAATAAGCACCTCCAGCTCAATGATTCTGTCGAAATCGGCTCCGCTTTGCTTAAGACGCCTCACCTCTTCCATCTGCGGAAGAATCCTGAGAGAGCGCGCAAGCTCGCTCTCAGTCGCGGAAGAAGCTGAAGAAGAAGACGAAGACCCGGAAATTTGCTCCTGAGAAACGCCAATCTTTTTGAGGAGTGCAAGCAAGTCGCAGTCGAACTGCAAAACGGCCGTGCGTAGCGACCACAAGAGTAATATGCGAGATCTAAGCAGATTTAAGCTTGCTTTCTTTTTGTCAGCCAGCGAACATAAATTTTCCTTGTCCGATGCATCAATTCCATATTGTCGAAGCCAAAAGGAATAAATCTCTTGCCTGCGAGTCTTTCCAGAATTCGGCAGAGGGGCATCGAAAAAACTGTCGAGCAAAGGAGGCATGCGACTTCCGTCGACCGGACCGCCTTCAACCAGATTACCGAGCACCGCTGGCGGTGCCACATTGTTTGCCTTCGCTAAGGCGCTATGAACTCGAGAAAGAGTCGAGATAGAGGTGTTTAGAGAACCGCTCACTGTAGTGAAAATTGCGGAGGTCTTAAACTGGTCCTGCATACGCATGAACGGCTCTAAGGTATAGAAGGTCGAGAGCTGAGCGAAGTTCGCCGCAGTGAAAATCTGCCCGACGAAGGTTTGCCGCCTGGCTTCCTTCTGCATAATGTCATAAGTGTATGCACGCTCGAGGTCAAGCCTGTTGCAGTATTGTCTTACTTCCAACGAACCTCGTAGAATTTTTCTCAAGATAAGTGCCCGCAGTAAGAGAATCTCTTCCCTGTCGGCACCAGGGTCCTTCCTCAAAAGCTCGAGTCGTTCAACTTGCGAACGCACGCCGAGAATTTCCGCAGCCTGGAAAGGATCGGGTCGACTAGAAAGAATATTCTCCGTCCTTGCGTGGCACTGGTTAGCAAAGATGATGCAGCACATCAACAGTGCAGCGATGCATCTCCAGCGCAGGCAAAGAAAATTCCATTTGACCACAAATCTTCCTGGCTCTCGAAATTTGAACAGAGACTTACCAACGCGAATATTTTGACACATTGACAATTGAAGATTGAAAATAGAACAGCATATTGGAGCTTTATAACAGACGGACTACAGTCACTGTGGCAGGTCAAAAACAACATCATCGATCGTTGCAAACGGCACATTGCGTTTTCTTTCGAAAACGCCACCAACAATGGTGCAGCTTCCGTAATCGAACGAGCAGTGACTATCAGCTTTGCCACGATTTGTTAGCAAACCGCGTCAAAGAGCTCTTTCTTAAGGACTCCTTCGGGGAAGCACTTTATGGAGGACCAATCGATTTAGCCAGATCAAGCATCGGTCTTTGTGGCGTCTTTATGATACCTTCAAGCGGCCGATCCAGGTCGGCGACGAGCATCATCACTAGACCGAACGCCAGAACCAGAATGCTGGTTCCGAAGAAAGTCCTGTGGCCTGATAGTCCACATTGAAAACCGATTCCCGCCATCGCTAACGCGGTAATCAGAAGCAAACAAATCCAGACTACCGGCGGCACTCGCGAATAAAGCGCGGTGACGCGAGTTTCATGGCTATCGATCAAGTCATTCAATGTATTCACGAACGTAGCAGTGATGGGGGTCGGGTGCTTAGCAGAAGCAGCAGCAGCCTCCGCCCATAATTCATTCTGCAACTTAGTTGCCTTTGGCAAGAATTCCTCCACCTGATGGGGCTCGATGTTGATCCGCATGGCGACATATTGGCGCAACAACTTTCTAACGTGGTCTCTGCTAGGCGGCTCCAGAAAGTCCGCTCGCAGATAGGTAGTTCCAATCGCATTAGCTTCATTCAGGACAGCCGCCCTTCTTTCTTCAAATCGGTTCGCTGCCATGTTAAACGCAAAACCAAGAATGAATGCCAGGAGCGCAAGTGTCGATGCGATCATTGCACCAATCGCGGCTTCCGGTTCGTGCGCATGAACATCTCGGCGATACCTTCCGAAGCGGAATCCAAGTTCGACACAGAGAAATGCCGATACTAGAAAAATCGTAAATACCAGTCCAATTGGAATAAAGTCTAGGGAGTGCATGTCAAGTATGATTTGAGTTAGCCAGCAAGTTCACGATCCAGAGTTAATAGTACCCCAGGTATATTCGCTCCTATCTACTGACAGAGGACATTTAAATCTAAATCGGATCATTTAGCTTTTTTGCCGTTTGGAATAAGACATCGCATTCCTTCTCGAGAACTCCGCCAATAATTGTGCAGTCGCCATAATCAAAGATTGCGGCATCAACAATTCTCTGTGCTCGAATGTCTATTTGACCGAATCCACAAGTTTGAAGGAATGGAATAGAGCTACCATAAACGGCGAGCGGCATCTTGGTCCAGACGATTGCCGACTGACACATCGGACAGGATTCGCCGGTCGTATACAGGCACATATCCTGCCATTTAAACTCGTCGTTGCTGTCCGGGCAACCCAGAATGGCAGTCATCTCTCCATGCCAAACCGGAGTTTTATCCATCCGAACCCAGCCGTCAGATACCACTTTCCCTGTGGTGGCGTTGACGATGACAGCGCCGAATGGACAATTGGGAACCTTCTTCGCTTGCTCGATGGCTAGCCGCATATAGCGTTCATGATCGAGTTTCTCAAACTGCGCGGGCAACACTACTGTTTTCTTGCGTGCCTCCACTGGCGGTGCTCCGGTGGCTGCGATCAAGCCCGCCATTCCAACTTGTATAAGTAGCGAACGCCTGGACAATTTTTCGCGCATCATTAACCTCGGAAACCGAGAAGCACTACCTACGGAAACAACAGATCGACACTCTTCGCTTAACAGACCCGCATCAAGTGTCGAAGCCTTAACAGTATAAACTACCGGCGACTAACGGCGGTAAAGAATGGAGCTGCGTCCAGTATGAAAGTGGTTGAGAAGATGACGTCGCGCCAGCGGCTACTTCGAGGAACGTACAATGAGTGCCGCGAGACGAAGGCAATGCTAGATAATCGACTGTAGCATCCGATTGATTGATTCTTCAAAAATCACCCGGGGGACTTTCAGCATCCTTAGTGTAAACACCATTCCCTAAGCCGCACTCGGTCAATACAGTCGGAATTAAGTCCCCTTCTAAAGTCAGAGATATGGCAACAAAGTTTCTCAGCCGTCTGCGCTCCGCGTTCGTTTTTCTTTGCGCATTGCTACTCGCTGGCAACATAGTCAATCCAACACTAGCGATTGCTTCAGGCCTCCCAGAACTAAAACTAGATGCAGATCCCGTTGCAGCAGAACCTTGGGACTCTCGATACCAATTTTTCGAAGACTTCGAGCGAGCACTACACAACGCATCAGAAGCCGAACCAGAACTAAATATTACCTGCATTCCAGTGGATGATAAGAACTCAGGCTCAACGGGCATAGCAACAAGCGAAATTAATCTGCAGTCGTTCGCATCCAGTGATGCCAAAACCCTGAGAAACAAAAATCATTGCGCCGAGGTGCTGGACCCTGAAACATCGCCGGAAGCGGATTATGCTCAACCACCAGGAAAAATGGTTGTGCGGCGGACTGTAACATCGAGTTCACCGTTGCCAAAGAACTCAGGCAGCACCACTTGTAGTAGCACAGCAGCCATCATTACCGCAGTGCCGACATCGCCAACCGACAAATTCGATCTAGTCTCGGTCGAGCCAAACGAACTGTACTCATCTCCCACTACAAACTTCGCTTTCGACCGGTTTATCTTCACCTTCAATGAGCCAGTCGTGAGCAGTTCCGAAGTGGCAAAATTTCAGGCTACCAACATACCGGTAATAGCAAAACCCTCTATCCAGGGACGATCTTATTGGTTTGATCCTCAAACATTCATAATAGAACCAAAGGGGAAGACCCTGCCTGCTGCAACCTCCTACGAAATAACAACAACATCCAACTTGAAATCTCTGTCTGGGGAACCGCTCGTCAAGGCACACCGTATTCGATATCAATCATCGAGACCAGAGGGATCTCTAGGCACAATCGGTCCTCAAAAAGCGTTTGCAGTTCATTTCGGACAAAAGGTCAAACCCGATTCCGTTCTTTCTGCACTTAACGTCACAAGCGGAGGAGAAAAGCTTTCAATCAGACCTGCGACAGATCAGGAATTGCACGAAATCTACCAGCAATCTTATGTGAAGAAGAAGCTGTTTGCGTTCTATCCGCTAGGTTACACCTTCGACAATCCAATCAATATAGAGCTCAAACCTGGCATTGAGTCAGAAGAAGGTCCGCTCAAGAGCATAGGTACGCGAAACCTAACCATAACCTTTCGAAATCCTCTTAATCGATCCCAGCAGCCACAATACAGTTATGAGCCTGGCGAACCTCTCGAAATCGATTTTCCGAGACCGCTAAACGGCGCCAAGATTGACATATCGGAAATCAAAATCGACCCACCCGTCGATAAACTGAGATGCAGCTTCAAGGATAGAGCCATTATTCTGCAGGGTGACACCAAACCTAATACCACCTACAAGGTCTCAATTCCGAAAGGATTCGCCTCTGATGATTCAGAAGTTGCGGCAGAGGAGCACCGAAACTTTGTCGTAGGAGATTATCAACCACGACTATTTCCCCCAGGCCAAAAGCTTTTGAGAATTCCAACAGCACAGAAAAGCATCCAGATTCGCTCTATCAACATGAAGCGCATACGAATTCAAGTTTTCAATGCAGACGGTGCTCCATTGAATGACTATTTCTTCGCCAGAGAAAATAAAGAGCCAGTATACGAAACTATCCTTGAGCCGACGGCTGAGCTTAACGCGGTGGCATCGACACCGCTGGACTTGCGCGAAATAGATGCAAAGAAACTCCATTCATTCTGGTTGAAAGTTGAGGACGCCGACTTCGAACCGTCGAAATTATCACGAGAAGAGCTAATTAAGCGCAATCTCCCGTCGCATCCGTCCGGCATGGCTCGCCCTCGTTTATGCAACAAGGTATTGCTGGCGATTCAAAGAACAAATCTGGCCATGACTCTGACACCTTCAGATCAGTTAGTCTCTTGCTTTGTCGTAGATTGGAAAACCGGCGAGCCGGTATCAAATGCGACAATAATTGGAACTAGTGGCGTCCCTGATCGGTATCATCCCGGTCCACGAAGCTCTCGAGTTGATTTTGACGCGATTGCAGAAAGAGCAAAAGTAAAGGTTAGCGGAGTTACTGATTCAAATGGAATTTGCGTTTTCAACTTTGAAGCAAATAAAAAGCTTTCCGAATGCAACTCTTTCACTGTAAGTGCAAACGGCGACGAGCTTAGAATGTCGCTCAACTGTGGTAGACCGCCCACGGAAACTTCACGTTATTCTTGGTTCGTGGATTCCGAAAACTACGAATGTATCCGCGAACAGCCAGTCAAAATATGGGGCTGGGTCAAAGGTTTCGACGGAAAAGAATTGACGAATCTGCGTACTGAAGGTTGCACAGTTACCTACACCATCAAAGATTCCCAATCTCAAATCCTGGGCTCTGGTCAATTGCCGCTAACCGCCAATGGTGGCTTCCATGGATCTTACTCTTTACCGTCATCAACTTCTTGCGGAGAAGGAACGATAAATTACAAGCTCGTCGATGCCCACGGTACGGAGCTTTCCGAAAACACTGGTTGCTTTACAGTGGCGGAAGAGCAAGAATTTTTTGGTGGTCTGGTTATGAGAATGGATTCTCAAACCATTTTGGGCAAACCGAATCGAATCATCGCAAGAGCAAAAGACAGGCTGGGAAAAGATCTACCAAATCGTCAGCTTGTTTGGAACATTTATTCTGCAAGGATCCCGTACTCGCCGCCAGGCTGGTCAAACTTCAAATTTACACAAACTTCTCTAACTGGCGCGCGCTCATATCGCTGGGCCCAGACCAAGCCATTAAGAACGAAGACTAATTCTGACGGAGAAACTGCGATTGACCTTAAAGTAACTGGCAGCAATACGCCACTACCAGCGATGCTTGTGGCGGGTACAACCGAAGATGTTGAAGGTCAGCAGCTGAGGCGGTCACAGGCGGTACAGAGTGTGCTCCATGCACCGGCATATGTAGGCATCAAACTTGACGTGAAAACCTCTGACGGACGAAAGACGCTTGCTCTGTCACACATCACCACAGATTACAGAGGTCAAGCTGTCCCCGGCAAATTTGTCAGGCTTCGCGTCTCCAGCCTCAAACGCCCATTCGGAGAAAAGCGAGTCGCGCCGGACAAAGCGATCTGGGAAAAAATTGCGGTTTCTTCCACACACATAGAATCAGAAGAGATTCCCATAACTGAGACTGGTGCAATGCTAGTATCAGCGGACATTTTGGATAATTTCAAAGCTGATTCGAAAGTCGTCCAATCAGCAAGCATAATCTTGAACTCTCCAAGTCTTTGGACGTGGTCAAAGGATGGACTGTTCGTAGCAGTGTCATCAAACAAAGAAGAATATGCAGCTGGCGACGATTGCACGTTATCGGTTAAAAGCCCATTTAAAAACGCTCAGGGCTATGTTCTCATTGATACCGCATATGGCATCCAAACACCGGTCATTCCAATTGCAATTCACGACTACAGGGGGACTGTAGTGGCTCCGCTTCAGCGCCTAACCAGTGCAGAATCTCCGGTAGCCCTCTCCGGCATCATCAAACTGTACGAAACAGACCTGAATTCCAATCTCCCAGTTGAAAATAGTCGCTCAGCATCTCAGATTTTTTCGATTGCACGCAGACCGCAATCAAAACAATTGGACATACGCGTGAGCGTAAGCGATGTTGTGGAGGTTGGAGAAGCCACCTCCGTGAACCTCCAAGTACATCTTCCAGACGGTACACCGGCGGCAAATGCAGAGTGTGTTGTCTCGGTGCAGCCACTTACGAGCTTCGGAGAAGAGTATCCACGAGTGCTTTTCAATCTACCATCCGAATCAAATCCGGTTCGCAATTCGTACAGCAATGATCGATTTGCGGAGTGGGGTTCGAAGTTGAATACCGGACCGGAAGATTATGTTGAACGCACTGTAAGAGACAATCTTCGACTTGAAGGACTTCCCCATGCCACAGGCATTCTTGGCGCTGTCTGCAATCAAACAACCGACAGCAGAATGTTTTTCGATCGTTCTACTGAGAGACTGACTTTGGATGACAAAGGTCGCGGTAGCACAAAACTTACAATTCCCCAACACGCGGGCAATTACAGGGTTGTCTGCACCGTAATTGATAGCACCAATAGAGGGGAGAAGTCGATGTGTATTCAGGCCGTGGAACCCATATCGGCAAGTTGCTACGTTCCATCCCAGGTGAACGAAGGTGACAAATTCGACCTTTTGATAAATCTCGAGAACCGTACGAACTCACCAAAAGGTGTTTCCATAAAACTGATGACCGAAGCTACCGCCTACACAGATAAGATAACAGCGGAGCCGGGGCTCACCAGAGTCAGGCTCAAGGCTGCATCAGCCGTACCCAAATTAAGAGTCGAGGTAGGAAGCGGCGCGCAGAGCTTTAGCTTCGATTGCGCACCGCATGTAGTTCCAGGGAACAATATAATCACGAAGAGAATTCGCCTCACCCAGAACGCCGAGAAAGCAGAACTGCTCGAGAGTCCAGAGTGGCGTTTGGCTTCAATACGAACAAAAGTATCGACGGATAGCACAGCCCTGATTACGAGCGCACTGACTGCTATGTGCGAAAAGAGACCTGACTCGACGATTGAGATCGCCGGCAGAGCCTTGGCGATCCTTCAGTTTCATAAACTTTGCGCCCAATCCAAAAGAGTAGAATTAGATGCAGTGTACAAAAGCTTTGAACCGCTCCTTCGAGAAGACATCTGTAAATTGACCAAAAGCTATGAGCAGATGAGGTCAGGCATTTGTTGGCTGCCTGGAAGTTCTAATGCACGCAATTTGCAGTCGCCCTTCCTGATGGCCGCACACGCTATCTCGAATGCAAATGCAGCAGGAATTTCTGTTTCAGAGCAACTGCTCAATCGAATTGCTACTGATGCGGCCATGCCTCGCAATGGCTCAAACACGCTGAGAGGAAACCTTTCAAAGAAAGAAATGGCTTACTTCGTTTACGTAACCTCGATTATGGACCCGAGTCAGATGTGGGTGGATGAGAAATATAAGGCGCAGCAGTTCGAAAAATTCGTCCAAAACTTTGTCATTGAAACAATTTCGGGAGAAGAATTGAACTGGCTCTGTCTCTCTCTTTCAACAAATCTCCCGATAGAGGAGTCGGTAAAATCCAGACTGACGAATAGGCTGCGGGAAACAGCGCAAGACGAAACCATCCTGAGAGATCAAAAGCCGACTCTCGAAGTGGACGGCATAGTCTACTCATCAGCCACCACGCGTGATGCCACAAAAATTCTGGCATTGATCAATAGCCCGTTAGGTGCGAGAGATATAGAAAAGGCGCTTGAGAGATTGGCATCGAACTTGAAAAATCGCGGAGTGACCGCATCATGGAACGGTCCCATCGAATCGGCGTTAGCGGTTTCTGCACTGTGTGAGTATGAGGCTTGGAAGAACAAGCAAACGCGTATACCGCACGCGGCATTTACGGACACATCCATTCCGATTACCATAAACGGAACTCAGATAGTTGCTGCAGAAAACGGTGATGAAGCTGTTTTAACCGCAGTTTTCCGCAGGAAGGCAGCCGTTCGGCGACCAGCATTGAATACCGGCATCGCGCTCAAGCGAGAGTTCTTTGCTACGAACGAGGACTCCAGGGTTTGGCGAGATTCGAATGGCAACTGGAATTGCACGCGAGGTTCAACCTTGATAGAAAAGCTTTCTTTCGTCCCACAGGGAAGAATTGATAAAGTCGTGTTGCTCGATCAAGTCGCTGCGGGATTCGGCTCAATCGAGCCATTTATGAAGCAGGAACACTTGTTCGAGGGTCCAACAGCATTCCCATCCCGAGCGATTTATTGGGCTGAAGCCGGCGAATTCTGGGCACAGGAAATCGACAGAGACGGACACAACTTTAGAGTGTATGCAACCGCGGTCGGGCCAGCACTATACGAATTCAAATACAAACTGGATGCGGCGTTGCCCGGCAAATTCTTCATGCCTGCTGCTGAAATAAAAACGGTTTTCAGTGACAAGACGGTCGGCATCAGCGATAGCGCATTTATGACCATTCACGAGTCCGATCCGAGAGTCCCAAGCCCCGCCCTCAAATAGAATTAATCACAAGACAAGACAAGACAAGCAAAATTCAGAGTGTCAAAATGTCTGCAGAAGAAACGTCCAGAGCAAGCGAGATCTGCAGCTTCGAGAAGACACTGAGAGTCAGTGAGAGCAAAATATATGGTTCAGAACGAGATAAAGCTACTCCAGACGGATACGACTCCCGACGAAAACTTCCGCCGCGAATGTCTACTGCTTCGCCCGTTCGCGCAAGAGAGTTATCTTGAAAGTCTGGCGAGTGAAGCGGAGTTGATTGAGCTGGAATGCAATGGTGCGAGGTGCGGTTATGCACTCGTCAGAGATTCATGCATCGTTGAGTTCTTCGTTTATCCAACATCCATCGTTGATGAAACGGCAGTGCTCGAGTCGGTCGTTAGTTTAACCGGAGCTAAAGCGGCTCTTTGTCAGTCGTTCGATTCAGTAATGACTAACGCATGCTCGAGTCTAGGGTGGGGGTCGAAAGTAGTCGCTCACTTGTTTCGAGATTTCGACGATACCGCTATCGATGTCGGGCTCGTGGCGCAGCTCGCAACGAGCGAATGCTTGTCTAAAATACAATCAATACATGATGGATTTTTCGACAGTGAAGACGAGATCAGATCATACCTCGACGAGGAGCATGCAAGAATGTTTCTCTACTATCGAAATAGCCAAGCCGTCGCATGCGGCATAATTAAACGTGTTGTAGCCTGCCGAAACGACTATGATATCGGAATGGTAGTAGCACCAGCCTTCCGTGGCACCGGCTACGGTGCTGCTGTGGTATCACACCTGAAACACTTTTGCATGTCCCAGGGATGGCAACCGATCGCCGGCTGCAGCGTCGACAACGCTGCATCAAAGCGAAGCCTGGAACGTGCCGGTTTCATCGCCGAACACCAACTGCTAAACTACGCTCAACAATTCTGACTGAGTGCTTGAGGTATCGTTCTTGCATATTTCTTACGCAAAGTCAGCGCGGAACTGACGCTGCTTACGTTAGTTTCCGCGCGGCCTAAAATTAGCGTGATCGTAATTCCCTCGAGGCAACAAACAATCCACGCGATGATCATTGCAGTTAGAAGAAGAGGTAGTTTCAGATACCAGAATGCGAGCATCGTAAAAAACATCCCGTAAGCACACAGCCGAGAGAACGTGCTGTGATATGCGGGATAACAGCCATGCCGAAATTGAGCAAGCCACCAGTGAAATAGTTGCAGGGTCAAGCCGACCGCGAGATATGGATATGATGGCGCCAATAGAGGCGCGGCATGGAGGGAGAGAAAGACAACCACTGCGAGGTAGAACACTAGATCAGATACGCTATCAAGACGCGCACCGAAGTCACTGCACCAATTGAATGTTCTCGCCATCCAGCCATCAAGCATATCCGAGACACCACCCAGGGCAAACAGAGTCAGAAAAGAAGTGTTCGCCAGTTCGCCGTTTAAGATTGAAAGAAAAATCAACGTGATGGCGGCAAACAATCTTACGCTTGTAATAATGTTGGGAAGTTGTTTCATAACCGTAGTTTAGGAGAACTATCGCGTCCTAAACCATCGCCCCCACAGATCAAAAAGTGTTGTTCGCGTATGGTGTCGCTGAAGACGAATCGTACGACTGGTAATTTCGAGCAGGAACCAGCGATGATAGAATCGAATTCTAGAGACGTTAAGGGTTTTTGCTCAATTAATGACCGAAGCCGACTTCTCCCACTGCAAAATTGCTATTGTTGACAGCGACAATCTATTCTGTCAGCAGCTTCAGGCTTGCTTGCGGGATGCCGATTTCCAGGTAGAGTACGAGCGTAATGCGGTTTCCGGTCTTAAGAAGATCAAAAGTTGGAAGCCGCATATTGTAGTCTCAGACTACGTTGTTCACGGCATGGACTACTTCGACTTCGCTCAACAGGTCGAGGCACTACCGTTCAAAACACATTTGATTGTCGTCAGCAGTCACTACCTTGACGGTCCGCTTATCTCGCAACTGGCGAACATTTCGAGAGTCGCGTTAACTGTGCAGAAACCGATTAAGCCTCAAGATCTACTCAACAAAATTATCGATTTAATCCCCCAGGTAGACTTCAGCGAGCAAACTGAGCCGCCTGAACCAATTGATACAGAGTCCGACTACAGTCTGAACGATAAAGATTTACAGCAGGAAATCTCCAGACTCCAGTTCGAAGCTAAAGAGTTGCCCAGGTTCGTGGCGAGCATGAAGGCTCTCACATCACTGGCACGCCAGCAACCACATAAATCCCAATACCTCCGCGAAGCGCTGGAGCAGAGCAAGAAAACGTTCGAGGAGGTTCGCCGCCAGCGGCTTCCCCATCTTGAAGAACCCATCGAACAAGTTACAAACTTGCTTGCAGAAATTATAGATAGAGGTAGCCTTCCCAGTCTTAGGGCCTGGGATCAGGTTATGTCTGAGCTAGACGCGCTGTCTGAGCAGAAGAATCGAATTGGGACCTCAACGTTGCCTGACTTTGATTCAGAGGAGACAGAAGAATTACATTCGATGTCGGACATCCAGAGTATACTGCCACTTCCAACGAATATGATTCAAACTTTTCGCCCAAAGCCACGGCTTCCCACTCTCCCGAATAACCAAACATTTTTGGTTGTGGGCAATGATCCCGGCGAAGAACTTCTCAATCTCGGCAGCCGATACGGCGTTTCAATTACACTCAGAGAACAGTTGGAACAAGCGCGAGAAGCATGTCAGTCAGCAAAGTTTGATCTCGTATTGCTTTTGTTGCCTCCGAATCTATCCGGAGAGAGAGCGAGAGAAACTGTCGTTTCTATGCACGAAACTCTGCGCGGAATTGATACATACAACGAAACACCGCTGGTTGTGCTCTCAGACCTGGAATCAATGCACACTAGAATCGTGACGGCACATCTGAACAATTCTCACTGGTTAAGTTGGGCCGAGCTGCGCCGAGATGAAACTGTGTTCTTGACCTTAAAGTCCATTGCCGCCCGGACTGGAACTCGTCCATCGGTTCTTATAGTCGACTCCGACATATCCGACTCCGAAGAGCTTTTGAGAGAGCTGTCACGGAAATGCAGCAAGGTCGACACTGTACGCGAGCCAGATACAGTCATCAAAGTCATTCAGGACTGCCGACCAGACGTGATTTTAGTGAGCGAACGAATCGGTGATTTGAGCGGTCTCGATTTATGCCGCGCGATTAACAGTTGTATCTCTTTTGAATCCATAACTCTAATCCTTGAGGTAACCTCGACCGACGCCGGAACGCTGAAAGGGGCATCCCGAGCCGGGATCGATGGCATCATCTACAGGTCGGACAGCAAGGATTTAAGCGCCGAGCTAATGCTCAAAATCTGGCGAAGATGTTCCACGCTGCGGAAGTCTGGTGAAGTATTAAGAAAACCGTCGCTAGAGGTTTCAGCAGATATAAGAGCTTCCATTGAGCAGGATCTGAAAAGATCAACCGATGAACAGCTACCGTTGACAGTCGGTGTAATTGATATCAGTGATAACGAATTGACTGGTGAAGATGTCGCGCGCAGGTTGCAGTCGAGCCTGAACGAGCAGACTGTTAGCACCGTTCACCATCTTGGGCCGACAAAGTTGCTTATATCAGTCATCGGCTTGCGCAAATCGGCAGTTAGCAAAATTCTTCAGGACATGCTTGAAGCAACTCACCAAAACACGCTTGGACAACGGACCAACGCCTTTGTGTTTCTATGTCGATCTTATCCCGACGATGCTTTGAGCCTGTCAGATCTTCTGGCATCTTTCTAAAAAAATAGACTCAATCGACACGCGAATCCAGCACAAAGGCGCTTGGACACAGGCTCGGCAATTACCTGTGCGGGTGATCGATCGCTCACATGGTATCGAAACGAGTTCCCTCACAAGAGCGATTAAAAAAACGCTCGGAAGGTCGATGTGGTATGCAGTCCAATCAGCTAGATTTGAAGTCGCGGGTCTTGATGCGCCTACAAAACCACAGGTATCTTCTCATGTCAGAAAGACGAGAACTAATTTTCGCTTCCAGCAGAGCGAGCGCAAAGCACTGTTTATGGAATAGAGCAGGCAGAGATATAGGCAATATGATCACAGGCACGAGCAACAGAAAGATTATCAAAGCTGAAGAGTTTTCGAGTAGTGAGGCCGAACAGGACATTAGTCTCGATGAGCTTTGGGGCGAACTCGCCCTTTTGGCTCGCGAAGAAACGAGACCAGCTGTCCTCTATCTCAAGCAATTGCTCTCCAAGTTAGAAGGACGGAGAGTAATTCGATCTACTTTCAACAAAATGCTTTTGAAAGCACGGATCGAGCTAAAACTGGATAAAAAACATACCGAGAATTTGCGCATTCGAGCGACAAATGCACTACATCTTAGCGGATCAGAGCTACAGATAGGAAAGGATTTCTGCTTCGAAGCGAGCCTCGTGGATGACGGAATCGTCCTCACTGGAGTGACTGGACTCTCGGTACAGATCTCAGTGTTAAAGGGAACATTTCGTTGTGACGTGCTACAAGCAAGAGTCCAGGTGCGTGATGGAAAATGCCGCTTGCGGCTGAAGACGCGCAACCCACTGATTGGTCAAACAGATGATGATTTTTCACTCGTGGACCTGGATACTGACGTCTATTGCGACCCAGAGAAGGCTGAAGTTGAAAACTTGCAGGCCCAATCAACTGACAAAAAGCAAAAGGCTAAACGTTTACGCACCACATACACTAATTTGAGAGCGTTTGGTGTAAGCGATAAACTGATTGATACTATTGTACCGCCCCCTGCAAGCACCGATGGCACGAGTTTCACTGGAGGTTTGCGTCTCGAATATTTGAAGAATTTGTGTTCGCTGTACGCAGTTTCACTGGTGTTAGTTTCCTGTTACCTTTTCCTGATGAATCATGTGCCGCAGGTCGTTCCAGTCGTCATGATACTGTCTGCAGTATCACTGCTGACAATCGGATTCGACACGCAATGGAACCTTAAATTGCTCCTGAAGGTCATAGCACTGAATGCAGTGTCAATGATTGTCGTGACGATTCAACTTTACCTTATCTCCTAAAACTGCTTCAGGAGCGAATTGCTGTCAGGGATGGCGCATCACGGGAATTTAACTGATGAAGACTTTGACAAATCGAAATAATAGAGGAAGTGTGCTGTCCGAGTCGGTAGTGTCAGTAGCACTGATGGTACCGCTCACGGTGATAACTATTCTGGTAGCTCTGGAAGCGAGCAGAGCCTTTGTGATCTCCGAGGGCATGACGCAGGCAGCGGTTCTCGCCTGCCGGGCAATCGCCTATGAATATAAGACCAACAAATCGATCGTTACTGATCCCGAAGCGCAGCAGTCAATCTTCAGCAACATCAGAATTATCAACATGGTCCACAGCAACTCGCAATTCAAAATTGCGGGCTGGAATCTCACACAAGATCCAAAGACGGTGACAGTGCAGACAACGTACCTACCAGGCGAGGGAACGCCTCCGCTACCCGCTTTTCCAAGCACGGGAACTCTCAACTTGGGCAGCGCGTTTCGTATCTCTCAAACAGTCAATTACAGGCTCAGCGAGTAGCTCAGACGCAAAGGAGCGCCGACGTTAGAGACAGGAGTGCGTGATGGCAGATAGATTACGAGTTAGCAAACCGCATCGAAGATCGACCTCGGGCTTCGCGATACCAGAACTTGCCGCCGCTCTTATGTTGCTATTGCCCCTCACGATCGCAATCTGTTTTGTCGCGGCGGAAGCAATGCAGTTTTGCATGATAAAAAGCGTTCTCAACCGGGGGGCTGCAGTAGCCGCCCGCCGCCTCGCGATAGCTTATGGAACAAATGCCGCCGGTGCAATAGCAAATCCGCAAGATTCATTCTCGAACTGCAGAGTAGCTAACATAATCGTCGACAATCAGCAGTTTAACGTACCTCCCGGAACGGCCGGATGGAACCTATACAGCAAACCTCCCACTGTCACCGTAGAAGTTACTTTCGCCAGCGGTCAGTACGGTCTGCCCACATTTCCAAATCCGGATCCACTCGGACTGGGAAGGAATTTCTCCATGACATCGAGCGCCAAAGCAAATTTAGAGTAGTACAGGTGAATTGACATGAACAAAATTGTCGAGGTTATGTGCCGAAAGAGGACGCCCCAACGCAACAGCAAAGGATTGGTGTCAACGGTGTTCTGCTGCTTGATCGTCCTGATCACGATGATGCTTTCCTGCCTCGCAGTTGACATTGCTCATTGCGTGCATGTCCAGGCGAAGCTTCAGGCTGCCACCGATGCCGGTGCGCTGGCCGGTATTGTAGAGATAGTGAAAAAGGAGCCGACTGACGCGGACCGGGCAAGAGCATACAACTATGCATTGTCGGTCACCGGAAACAATGAAGCAGACAATATTTTCTTCCGCAATGATAATCCTGATACCACTGTCGAGGTCCACGTCAACACAGAGACCGAGCCGAAAACAGTCACCGTAGTCGCGTCACGCCGGGTAAACTCGATATTTGCAGGTCTTCTCTCTTTCGGAAGAGATGGAGTCATCGGAATGAACATTCGTCCAGATGCACTGTTCGTTCAAAGTGCTTTCGCGAGCGATGCGCATGCATCCAGCAACTGGCTTGGTGCAAAATCAACCGCGGCCCCATTCCTGATCGACGCAGTCTATCCTTATCAAATCATCGGGATGATACCGTCCATCGACGTAGTGCCGACCGGTGGACCCGCGGAAGGACAGAAGATTGCGGATGTGCTCAACAGCAACAAATCGTTTACTCTATGCTGGAATCCGCAACAGAGTAAAAATGTTGGCTGGGTCAAGGATTGGTTGAGAGACAATACAACTCAGGTAAGAATCGGTGAAATCATGAGGCTGCAAAATGGTGTCGTAGAGAGCACGCTTTCTCAGATCCATTCAGGAGACGTCATCGGAATTCCGGTAACAGAAGGTGATGTGCCGTTGAATGAGGACAGACCGATACTCGGTATCATAACCGTCGACGTCCTATCCACTAACAGCAACAGCATGACAGTGAAAATGCACGAGCCTATTCTGTTTCACGGTGTAAAAGGCTCGCCGAACGTTTCCACATCGGCACAGAATCAAGCGTTTCTGCAGCGCTGGCAGCCGTGGACTGTTCAACTCATTGAATAGCGTCTCCCAGCTAACTAATTCAACGTCTCTGGAGTTTGGTGCGCAATGAATTTATTCGGAAAATTTCAGGGTCGTAATTGGATCGCGCCTGCGCTCTATATACTACTTGCGCTTTTCTTTGCAGCGCAGCTGGTGATAATCACCGCGTTAGGCACCTCCTTTACCGGACCAAAATCCTCGGCAACCTCGCAACAGGCGAGCCACACGAAGGCGACTAGTTTTAAGGTCGTGAATAGCGGACTTAGTCAACCAAGTCTGAAAACCCGCAAACAAAGAGCCCTCCGCATTAAAAACAGATTCACCAGCTTGTCGCACTCGCCTGAAAACAACCAGAAATTTCCACTGCTCAAGAACCCGACATCATGGCCGCCGGCAGAGAATCGACTGTATCCGGATATGGAACTCTACAATCAAGACGGCAAATTATGCAGACTTTCAGATCTTGCCGGCAACGTGATTATTGTTCAACCTGTCGCGATGGGCTGTCCCTTGTCACAAGCGTACTCTGGGGCCAATCAACAAGGCAAGACAGCATTCGGACTTTGTTTCCCCACGCTGGGCGTGAAGAGCTTTGGGGAGAAGATGCTGGAGTCGACCGGAATAGGCATGGAGAAACCCGATCTGGTATACGTTCAGATTCTGCTGTTCAACATGCAAAACAAGCCGCCAGTCCGTGAGGATGCCAGACGTTGGGCACGACATTTCGACCTGAGGACCTCAAAAAATCAGTACGTGCTTGTCGCCACTCCTGAGATGTCCGAAAAAAGTAAATCACTCGTGCCTGGATTTCACTTGATTGACAGATCGTTCCATCTGAGATCAGACAGCGCGGGGTTATTACCGAAACGCTCTCTCTGCAGCCATTTCTTTCCAACCCTCCAGACACTCTTCCCGCGAGTTCTGGTATATAGAAACGAGAACTTGAATTAAATATCTGGTACCACTTACGGTGCCTTAACATAACCAAAGAGAAACGTGCGAGTCTGTTCGGTCTCCAATATTCAGTTTGTTTGAATATTCTCTTAAAGCGCTCTTAAACTCGCTTCAGCGATAATGGGTTTGAATAAAGCAGAGAAAACAAAGTGAAAAGAAGAGACACTAAATATGAAAACAATAGTGCCGGAGAACTGGAAGGTCCCTCTTAAGATTCGCAGTCGATTCGGCGAAACCGCCGGCAAGCAAAGGATCATGACTGCTGACGGACACTTGGTTATTGTTTTGCACGAACCGCCCGGACCAGACGATGTTGATCGGAGGGCTCGAATTTTATGGCGCGACACCAGTGGTCGTTGGGCATGGAATTGCAGCGGCGATACCATGCACTTACTGAAAAAGCATATCGCTGACTTCACTCAACACGCCGAACAGCTGGAAAGAAAACTGCAGGTGGCCGCCTGCGCGTCTGATTACTTTTGCATGCTCCAGGCGATCGCGCCTTTGCATCGCACCTCACGAAACTTGCATGCGACGCTTCAGCAGGCTCGCGAAGCAGTTCCCGATGACCCCGAACTAATTGTCGCACGCGACTCGGCAAGCGATCTGGAGAGAACGTTTGAACTTCTGCACACTGATGCGAAAAACGGTCTCGATTTTATGGTGGCACAACGAGCGGAGCAGCAATCCCAACGAACATACGAGATGGCCGTTTCATCGCATCGACTAAACATACTTGCAGCCGTCTTCTTTCCGATCACAGCAATGAGCAGTGTGCTCGGAATGAACGTTGTTTCCGGTCTTGAATTCTTACCTGCAAGCACGACATTCTGGGCTGTTCTTCTAATCGGTTTCGGCTCCGGATTGCTCCTCGCCAGAGTAATTTCTGATAAACCGACTACAGAGCAAACTGCAACATCGCCTAAAACGAAAACAACAAAGACTTCAGCGATTTATTCCAAAACATCCTCTGGGAAATTGCAAAAGACCGCTCGCTAAATCATACTGACGGTGCGCCAGCGACTTCGCCGGCCGGCGCAACCCTCACGAGTATGGTAATTGTCATGAATGCATACGTCTTCGGTCTATTGTCTGTAGTTTCCGCCACGCTGCTGGCCGTTGGTGGCATGCTCCTCGTGCGCAAACGAGTCGGGGTTGATGCGCTCTCGTCATATCACGAAGTGGCGGGTTATCTGCTATCGGTAGTAGGGACTTTATATGCAGTATTGCTTGGTTTCGTTGTAGTCGATGCAATGGAACATACACAAGAATTAAGAGTGCTCGTCGACCAGGAAGCGAGCGGTTTGTGCAACATTTATTTGTGTTCCAACGGACTGCCCAGCACAAAGAAAGTAAAGATTCAGTCGCTCTGTAATCATTACGCGGACGCGGTTATCAATGATGAATGGCAGGCCATGCAGACGGGCAAGTATAGTGTCACGGCATTTAAAACGGTCTGGTCGATCTGGAAGGAAATTACAAGTTACGCTCCAGAAACCGAAAGCGAAAAGACTCTTCATCAACAACTCGTGAATGAAATTTGCACTATGACGCAGAATCGCCGCACCAGGATCGTCAGCGCCAGTCACGGAGTAAATCCGATCATGTGGACGGTGCTGATTATCGGCGCGATTTTCACGGTTATGTTCACTTATTTTTTTGGAGTGCGAAATCTCAGAGCGCAAATTATCATGACCGTTCTGGTCGCAATGACGCTCGCGCTCAACGTGCTTTTGGTATTTATTTTCGGAAATCCGTTTTCAGGCGAGTTCGCAATTCAGCCGGATTCATTCAAACTGGATCGCATGATTTTCGAAAACTTCGACAAAGGTGTTCCGCCCACGCCATGACCGCGCACAAGTCCTACGATCTAGGTCAATGACGGTGGTGCTTTTATCAAAAAGAACAGAGCACGATCTTTACGAAAATTCAGGAGACAACGTTGGTGACCAGAATCAGTCGATGAGAGGTTTTAGTTATGAGTTACTCCAGATTATGGATCACATTTGCCGCCGTTGTCGGATTTTCCTTTTTGGTCCTGGGCTACTTCGGTTACGAAGTATACATGCAGGCTCCACCAGTGCCGGAACAAATACGTTCGGAAGAAGGCAAAGTTCTCTTTACCGAACACGATATAAAGGAAGGTCAGAGCGTATGGCAGTCAATTGGCGGACAAGAGGTCGGCTCCGTCTGGGGGCATGGTGCTTACGTCGCGCCCGACTGGTCTGCGGATTTTTTGCACAGACAACTCCTCGTTATTCTTGATTGCTGGGCACAAAAGGAGGCTGGTCTAGAATTTTCTAAACTGGATCCTGAAAAGCAAGCGGCACTTGGTCAACGCCTCAAGAATCTTGTTCGAAAAAACAGGTTCGATCAGGCGAGCAAGGTGCTGACCATAAGCACTGACGAATCCTCGGCAATAGACAAAGTAGGAAAACATTATACGGCGCTGTTCACAGGTGATCCGTCCATGCATGAGTTGCGCGACGCTTATGCATTACAACCACAGGCAGTTAAAGACCCTGTCAAAATGCGGCAGATGGTCGCATTTTTTTACTGGACCGCTTGGGCGTGCAGTACAAACAGGCCCGGAAGTGACGTCACCTACACCAACAACTGGCCCGCCGAATCTTTGATCGGGAACGCGCCAACCGGTGCGATTATAGTCTGGTCTGTTTTGAGCTTTGTGTTTCTGCTGGCCGGCATTGGAGCACTTTCCTGGTATTTCGCGGCAGAGCGCGGGAGAGAAACAGAACACTCGCACGACATTCCGTCAAGCGATCCACTGTTGGCATTGACCCCGACCCCTTCAATGCAAGCAACGCAAAAATACTTTTGGGTTGCTGGTGCATTGCTAGTAGTGCAGGTCGGTCTTGGCGCAGTGACGGCGCACTACGGAGTCGAAGGTTCCGGGTTCTATGGCATTCCACTTTCGAATTGGTTGCCATACGCAGTGACGCGAACGTGGCATACACAACTTGGTATTCTTTGGATCGCTACAACTTGGTTAGCAACAGGATTGTTCATTGCGCCGGCTGTTTCTGGCTATGAGCCTAGATTTCAGCGCGCTGGAGTGAATATCCTTTTTGCGTGTTTACTCATAATTGTTGTCGGCTCAATGGCCGGTCAGTGGTTGGGAGTTCAGCAAACACTGGGACTGGATGCCAATTTCTGGTTTGGACACCAAGGATATGAGTATGTCGACTTAGGAAGATTCTGGCAGATATTTTTGTTTGCTGGTCTCTTCATTTGGTTGGGTCTTATGGCAAGAGCTTTGATGCCCGCATTTAAACGTCCTGAAGAAAACAAAAGTCTGCTGTCATTATTTCTGATTGCCTCGATCGCGATCGCTTTATTCTATGGGGCAGGGTTGATGTACGGTCGTCACACGAATCTTGCCATCGCTGAATACTGGCGCTGGTGGGTTGTTCACCTGTGGGTGGAGGGATTCTTCGAGGTATTCGCAACAGTCGTGATTGCCTTTTTGTTTACACGGATGGGACTGCTAGCTCATCGAACAGCAACTGCCAGCGTGCTTTTCTCAACGATCATATTTCTTGCCGGCGGCATCATCGGTACGATGCATCACCTTTACTTCTCAGGAACCCCTACACCAGTGCTTGCGTGGGGAGCGACTTTCAGCGCACTGGAAGTGGTACCGCTGATTCTTATTGGTTTTGAAGCCTACGGCAATCTCACTTTGAGCAAAGCTAAGTCATGGGTTAAAGCATATCGATGGCCGATTAATTTCTTTGTGGCCGTCGCCTTCTGGAACATGGTAGGTGCAGGATTGTTCGGTTTCCTCATCAACCCACCCATAGCTCTGTATTACATGCAGGGACTGAACACCACAGCGGTTCACGGTCATACAGCGCTCTTCGGCGTCTACGGAATGCTCGCGATCGGTTTGATGCTTTTCTGCCTGAAAGGACTCGCAACACGCAATTTGTGGAAACCCGGAACTGTGCGGTTTGCGTTCTGGTCGATAAATGTCGGTCTGGGATTAATGGTGCTTCTCAGCCTTTTGCCAGTAGGGCTATTACAAACGTGGGCAAGCGTAGAACACGGACTCTGGTACGCGCGTTCTGCCGAATTCATGCAAACTCCTACCATGAACCTCCTTCGGTGGCTGAGAGTAATCGGAGACACGATTTTTGCAGTCGGCGTTTTCGCACTTGGCTGGTTTGTTCTTGGTCTGAAGACAGGCTGGTCTATAGCAGGACATGTAGATCCGGATTTGCCATAACAGATCCTGTTAGTTAGCGTTTCACATCGAATTTCGAGTGAGCAACGTCTGAGAAAACTCTTGAACCTGCTATCGAATCAAATTGATTTCGATCCATCTTTTCACAGGAGTTCGTTCTGTGAAGAGATTCAACTGGAGAAACGGTAAACATCAGAGAAACACGTATTTCTTGCAGATATCCACAAATCACAATGTCTAAATATTCAAACTCTTGCACATTTGCATAAGAAGTGCTAAATTCGGAATTGTCATCTGCTCGACCGAACGCGGGCGACTGAAAAAGGTTGCCGCGTTGCTGGAGTAAACGTGCAAAGTAATCACGACGAACACCACAGTGCAACTCCAATGCAGCGCCTCGGAGCGCTGCTCGTTGCCGACAAACATGACCTCGGTATTCTGGTTGTATACACTTTAATAACCAGTCTAATTTCACTGGCAGTGCCACTTGCGGCCCAGGCGTTAGTTAACACTATTGCCGCCGGAATCTTTCTGCAACCGCTGATAGTTCTGTCGTTGCTCGTTCTTTCCGGACTCCTCTTCGGTAGCGTGGTAAGAATGCTCAAGTTTTGCATTGTGGAGAATCTGCAACAGAGAATTTTCGCGCGAATTACTCTTCGCCTCAGTGAACGCATCCCGGCTATAAAATCATCCGCGTTGAATGCTGAATACATGCCGGAACTCATAAACCGCTTTTTCGACGTCGTAACGATTCAAAAAAGTTGGGCGAAACTACTTCTCGAGGTACCCACAGCAGTACTACAGGTAGTTCTGGGTCTGGTGCTCATGGCCTTTTACAGTCCCCTCCTGCTCGCCTTCGATGTCCTCATCATCCTGTTTATCATCTTCGCCGTCAGCGTCCTTGGCATAGGCGGTCTGCGGACCAGTATCAAGGAGTCAGTATTAAAGTACAGGGTGGCAGAGTGGCTCGAGGACATGGGAAGATGCCAATCAAGTCTAAAAACGAATGGAATCACGCACTTTCTCTCGCGGCGTTCCGATAGCCTGGTCATAAACTATCTTAAAGCGCGAAGTGAGCATTTTGCGGTTTTGTTCCGGCAGGCACTGGGGACCTATTTCTTCCAGGCGTTTGCAAGCGCTGGAATCTTAGCCATCGGTGGATGGCTCGTCATAAACCGTCAGCTTACACTAGGTCAGCTTGTGGCGGCCGAGCTAATCGTGTTGAACGTCCTATCTGCCCTGGAGAAATTAGTCCGTAATTGCGATACGTTTTACGATCTTCTCACTGGCTTAGACAAGGTCGGTCATATCAGCGATCTCCCGATTGAACGAAATAACGGGCTCGACCTTCCGCAAACGACAGAAGGGCTTAGCATAGAGTGCTTGAGACTGCACTTCTCCTATGACCAGACCCGTGAGATTCTGTCGGACATGGATCTCTCGGTGGAAGCCGGTGAGCGAGCTAGTTTGGTCGGAGCCAGCGGCGCAGGTAAGACGACTCTAGCGTCCCTGGTATGCGGACTGCAAGACCCCAGTCACGGCACTGTAGAAGTAAACGGTTTCGACGTAAGAGATCTCAGTTTGTTGAGTTTGCGTCGCCAGGTTGGTATTGTCGGCGATATCAATGAAATTTTCGACGGCACGATCGAAGAGAATGTCGGATTAGGCAGACCGACTGTGTCTCACCGGGATATACGCTGGGCACTCGATGTCGCACAGTTCACCGAGGATCTCGTGGTGCTTCCGAATGGAATCAACACAATGTTGGTGAGCGGTGGTCGAAATCTGTCCCGCGGTCAGGTGCAACGACTGTTGATCGCAAGAGCGATTGCGGAGCGACCGAAACTTCTAATTCTCGACGAAGCGTTTACCGGAATAGATGAAAAAACCAAGCTGAAAATCATCGATGCGCTCTTTTCCAAAGATAACAGGTGGACCGTGTTCGATATCTCCCACGACGCCGAAGTAGTAATGCGGTCAGACAAAGTTTACGTACTCAGCGATGGAAAAATATGCGAATCAGGGACACCGACAGACCTCGCTTGGCGCGACCAAAGCGAGTTCGGACACCTGTTCCCGGAACTTGCTCGGCAAATTCGTGCGGTGGAGAGAAGGAAAAAGGAGCGTGTAGAAAGCAGATGAATGGCAACATTGACTGTTCAAACGAAACAGAAGCGCCGGCAACTGTAAAGACGATCACCCCGGAGACCGGTCATAGAGAGATTGGGAACTATGAATCGCTAAAGATAGTTGAGTCGAAAAACGGCTACACCATCGTCGCCTTGATATTCTCCGCGTTGCTCACATCTCTCTGCGCAATGCTCGTTTACGTTCCATGGCAACAGAGCGTTCATGGATCGGGCAAGATAATCATTTTTTCTCCGATGCAACGACCTCAAAACATCGAATCACAAATACCCGCTCGCCTCAAGCATTGGTACGTCCGAGATGGCCAGACCGTAAAGAAAGGGGAACTGATAGCTGAACTGTCAGACCTGGATCCAAAGTTCCTAGATCCTCTACAAGGAAGCCGCTTAAACGCGCAAAAGCAGGCACTCATTAAAAGACGCGATGCTGCAGAAAACCGACTCAAGGCCCTGGAAAAACAAATTGGTAGTTTGAAACGCTCGCAGGATGCGGCAGTCCCATCAGCGCAAGAGCGCTCACAGCAGGCGAAAGATCGTCAGTGGGCAGCGGAACAGTCAGTTGAGGCAGCCAAGCAGAATATGCTCACTACCAAGCTAAATCTCGCTCGATTGAAAGAGCTACATGAAAAAGGTCTGAAATCAAAACGTGATCTAGAACTTGCAGAGCTAGACAACACCAGGGCATTGACGGACCTTGAGCGCGCGCAAGCCGGACTGGAAGTGGCCAAACGTGATCAGACAGTAGCGTTCCTCGATCAGAACAAAGTGCTCGCCGATACGGATGCCACCATAAGCAGTATCGGCGCCTCGATAGCCGCAGCACAAGAAACAATCGAATCTACAACCAGCGAAATCTTCAAGCTCGAAATAGAATTGCAGAACGTCGCACAACGAACCGAGCAGCGCAAAGTTTTTGCTCCGTGTGCCGGACGAATAGTTCGCTTACTCAAGGTCGGAACGGGCGAGACGGTGGACGCAGGTATGGTCCTCGCGGTTCTCGCACCAGACACCCAAGACCTGGCAGCTGAGCTTACTGTTAGCGACAATGACGCGCCCTTGATTTCGGTGGGACGACCAGTTCGATTACAATTTGCGGGTTGGCCCGCGCTTCAGTTCGCGGGTTGGCCCTCTGTCGCTGTCGGGACCTTCGGCGGCAGAGTGACGGTGATCGACGCTTGCGACGATGGGAAAAGCAACTACCGAATAATCGTAAAACCAGACTCCGATGCAATTAAAAAGGGCAGAGATGAGCCTTGGCCTGATGCGAAATATTTGCGACCAGGCGCAGAGGTGACCGGCTGGATAATGCTGGATAACGTTAGTTTGGGCTTTGAACTCTGGCGCCAATTCAACGCATTCCCACCAACAGTCAAGCCGGAAGAACTGGGTCTACACAAAGCCGGAGAAACCGATTCTTCGAAAATCAAACGCAAGTCGAAATAGGAACTGACAAGATGCTGTTTTCGCGGTGGCAAATAGCCATCCTTCTCACCTTGATATGCTCCATCGGTGCAATCACCAGATCTGAGGCATTGGCGCAAAATGACCTGGCTGATCAGACTCTGCCTCCTCTTCGAGGGAACCGCAAAGCGCCACTGCCTGTGGTGCCAGCGAATGATGCAAGTAATGGATTTTCTTTAGACCATTTTCTGCAACTGGTTGAAAATAATTATCCAAAACTGCAGAGCGCATTCACGGAGAAACGGATTGCAAGCGCCAAACGTCTGGAAAAAGCGGGGGCATTCGATCCCGTGTTGAGCAGCGTCAATGAGTATCTGCGCGTGCAGGATACATTTACACCAGGCAAAGCGAAAGATGCTGTACACAATGAATCACGAGTCGATTTGCTTACACGCTCGGGCATCAAGGTGTTCACAGGAATGCGGCTCAATCCGAATGACACAAAAACGCCATTTGTTCCAACCGGTACAGCTGGAGAATACTATGCTGGAGTCACGGTACCGCTTCTAAGAGGTCTGGTGGTCAACGAAAAAGTCGCAGCCGAGGACCAGGCCAAGTTAGGAGAGCCATTAGCGGAACAGCTATTCGGAGCAACACGCCTGGAAGTTCTTCTCAAGGCCGCAGCGGTTTACTGGGACTGGGTTGGAGCAAAAGCTCGCATTGACATTGCTCGGAATCTTTTGAAAATCGCCGAGACGAGAGTGGAGCAAATTAGAGAGCGCGTAGCAAACGGGGATCTTCCCGCACTGGACATCTCCGAATCCGAGCAGGAAACGCAACGGCGCAAAGCTGCCCTGATAAAGAGCGAACGAGAGTTCCAAAAAGCCAGTTTCCAGTTGTCTGTTTTTCTTTGGGACAGTAACGGTGCTCCGTCATTAATACCTGGAATTAACGAGGTTCCGACTCTGAGCCCGGAACCTCGCAAGCTAAGCGAAACAGAACGTATGGACGGCAGAAGACTGGCCATTGCTCAACGCCCCGAGTTGAAGAGAATTGCTCTTGAGCGAGAGCAAGCCAAGGTAGAGCTCCGGCTCGCAGAGAATATGAAGTTGCCGGCGATGGACGCATACGTTTTACAGGGTGCCGACACCGGAGAAAATGGAATCGGACCGGTTGTGCGCGCCGGCATGGCCGTCAACTTTCCCCTACGCCAGCGAGCCGCACGAGGACAGGCCGAGGCGGCTCGATTAAAGATTCAGAAATTGAACTTCGATGAAAGTGTCGAGAAACTACGAATCCAGGCAGAGGTAGACGACGCAGTCTCGGCGATAAACACCTCATGCGATAGATGGAATGCAACACTGACAGAGGTGAAGAAGGCCCAGCAAGTGGAGGAGGGGGAGCGTCAACGATTCAGTGCAGGCGATGGGAATTTGTTTCTCGTAAATCTTCGGGAACGCGCAACAGCGGAAGCAAAGATGCGCCTGGCCGAGGTTCATATTGACTACCTGCAAGCACAGGCAGCTTTCCGCGCCGTAACTTGTAGACTTTGAGAGAACTTATCCTTGACTGATTGCTGTATATGTAGATATCCTGATATTTGCACAAGTCAAATCAGAGGTGGGGAATGCCTTATCGAGCAGTCGTGAGCGCAGAATTAGCGAAATTATTCAGCGTGCTGTCCCATCCTGTGCGCATCCGTATAATCGAAGAGCTCAAGAAAGAAGACCTTACAGTTGGCACACTGAAAGATATGCTTGGCATAACTCACTCCGCAGTTTCTCAACAACTTGCTGTGCTTCGCAGTCATCATCTCGTCAACGAGATGAGACAAGGTCGAAACGTTTTCTATCATTTGCGCCGGCCGGAGCTTGCTGAATGGATAATGGAAGGCGTCACATTCATATCCCCGGACGCCTCTGAACTGGAACAAATGATGTCTGCGATTCAAAGCGTAAGAGACGTTTGGGGCGCAGATGAAAAGCCGCAGACGAAACGCAAAAAAAGAAACGCCTGATCATTGGTCGCATTTGCTCACTGAAGCTCAGGAGCATCAGAATTCTCTGTATCAATGCTGTCTGACGAAGACCATTTAGCGAATACCTTTTGGGCCGCAACGCTCATTGTGGTTGAATCATGTTCATATCGAACGATAAAGGGAATTGCCTTGATTATCCAAACAGGTAAGTCTGGAAATGCGAGCCTGTAGAGGACAAAGCGACCATGACGCCTCTCCTTAATCAAATTTTGCGCTCGAAGTAAAGCCAGATGTTGAGACACCGATGATTGTCTAGCGCCAAGACGCTCGCGCAAAGAGTTGACGCAAAGCTCGCCCTGGCGCAACTCGATAAGAATGCGCAACCGGAGCGGATGGGACAGAACATTGAACATCTCGGCCAATTGCTGGGAAACAAGAACTTGGGATGGCATGTGCTCACTCCACGCAACACATCTGCAAATGTTTAGACTTTTGAATATTAAGACACATAAACACTAGCACATTTTCCACAAGCTGCCAAGATCAGCGCGGTGTCAACGTTTTACTTAAAACAGCGACCGTGGCCAAACTTCAAAACTCTGTTGACGCAGCTAACGGATAGGGTATACTTTCAATCATGCGCACTTCTAAATATTCAAATCTTTGCACATAATGAGGTCAACCATGCAACCACAATTTACCGGCGACGAAATCCTGTACGCCACAAACGGCCATCTCAAGTCAGGCACCATATCCGACACCAAGGGGGCGCTGACCTGGAAGATCGATGATTTGAAACCGGGCGATTGGTTTTTAGCAATACCTTCACCGTTCCGGGATCCGCACGACTGCCTGAATCTCGCATTCGAGAAAGGGGCGAGCGGTGTTATCGTGAATCGACGCAACAGGTATTCCTCCGCCGCCGATGGTGGCACCATTATTACCGTCTCCGACACAAGAACAGCACTACTCGATCTCGTCCGCCACTGGCGCTTCAAGGTTAAACCGAAAGTAGTCGCGGTTTCGGGCACCTTCGGTCGACAAGTGACAATGTTATTGCTCAGTCAGCTCTTAAGTGAAAAATTTAAAACGCACCTAGCTCCAATGGGAAATCTCGGTTGGTTTGGCTGCATCGAAGAAGTCCTGTCCATGCCGGAAGACACTGATGTTCTTATCTTCGAAGCTGGTGCAATCGAACGTGGTGACATCACACGGATAGGTGGAGCACTGGTTCCTGATTTTGCGGTTCTGACCCAGATACGGCATCCGCTGCCATCACAAGAGCGTGATGAATTCGCCGCCGCGCTTTACTGTGAGCTTCTGGAGACACTGGCCGAACAACCTCACGGACGGGTCGCAGCAGCCATCTATGACCTCAATATGCCAGTGAGAAATCGAGTTGATGAGCTACTTGAGGGAAGCAACCTGATGGCAGCCAGATATTCGATACCCGGCGAATCATCCCTGGCCGGTGAGGTCACAGACGAGGCTCTAGCCGAGCTGAGCGCCGCAATTAAGAAAGCAACCGGTCAAACAGTCACGCGAGCGGAACTCTGGTGCGCAATAGAAGCAGCTAGAGCACTGGGCGTGTCCAACGCCGACCTTGAAAGCCTGCTTAATTTAAAACCAATCGCATCGGTTCAGTAGAGCATAAAACAAGAGAGAGTTATGACAAACGAATTTATAATCGCAAATGAGCTACTCTGCTTATTAGCTTGCCCTGTGTCACTGATAACCACCGCTTTCGCCCCCAGACAATCGACGGAAAAGCTGCTGATATCGGCACAATTCGCGGGCTTCACTTTCGCGCTCGTAGCGGCGATCGCCATACTCGTAACTGGACAGGCACCGCCAGTGATGCCGAATCAATTGCTGTCCTTGAGAATCGATGCGGCGACATCGTGCCTCCTGGCTGCGACATTTTTCATCTCCACCATAGTGATTGCTTACAGCGACCGCTACCTCAGCGGCGACACGATGCGCACCAGCTTCATGCGACACATCGCAGTTATCTCGTCTGCGGCCGGTTGGCTCATCGCCTCCAACAATTTGATCGTGGCGTTTTTCTGCTGGGTTACTTTATCGATCGGACTCTGGCTAACCGTTCGCCTTCAGCCTGACAACAGAAGCGCGGCCAATCTGGTACTGGCACATCATCTAGCAAGCGATATATTCTTACTGGTCGCAATCGCTTTATGCATATCGAACGCTGGAGTCGTTCAGTTCAGCGATTTGCCGGAGAGTCTGCATTTGCTGGATTTATCGTTCCTCAATTACTCGTGCTCCGCGGGTCTAATTGTCACCTCTCTCCTTATCGTTTCTTTCGGAATTAAATCTGCCCTCTTCCCGTTTCATAGATGGTTGTTTGCCACTCTGGAAGCTCCGACACCACTATCCGGCTTGTTGCATGCCGGAATCGTTAACGTGTCAGCCATCATGGCATGGCGATTTATGCCTCTGATGCAAGACTACTCGACTCCTCTTCTAATATGGGGCATCTGGTCTGGCATATCGGCCGTAATCGGAACATTGAGCATGGCAGCCCAACCTGATGTGAAAAGGAAGCTCGCATACTCAACTGTAGGGCAGATGGGCTTTATGTCTCTCCAGTGCGCGACCGGAGCAATCGCAGCAGCCCTGTTCCATCTGGTCGCGCATGGTCTGTTCAAGTGCCACCTCTTCCTGCAGTCTGGGGGGGCAGTCTCAGAGGGGTTGTTGAAACGGAAATACAACTACTCGAATCACGCGCCCGCCGTCGGGCATAACATCATCATTTTGGCATTTCTTTCTCTTTCGATTATAGCCGTCAGCTGTATCACTATGACTTCTGACAGCTCGACTTGGACCGTCATGTCAACCCTCGTAGCCGGCGCTGCATTGTTGAGTATCGTTCCTGCGTTAAACAGAATTGATTCCAACATGCTGCTATTTTCGCTGCTCACCTTTGCGGCGCTTGCGATACCATCCGTGATGGCGTCTGCGAGACTCGAGCAGTTTGTTCATATAGAGCATCAGATCAATACCTGGCTTATTCCTGTCTTCCTGACGATCTTCGCTTCTGTCGCGGTTCTTCAAGCTTTAGCGCGAAAGAACAGTCTGGTTGAAGCTGTTTATGTCCACAGCCTGAATGGATTCTATGTCGATGAAGCCTGTTCAACCCTAAGCGGTTGGAGCGAGACTCACAAAAGGATAGTGAAAAATGGCACCTAGTAACACTGAAATAACGCTAGAAGGGAGCGGAGAACCAATGACGTCCACCACAGCAACTCAACCACTAAATCTCAGCGACGAAATTGCAGAGGCAGCAAACTGCATCAATCATCTCTACCCACTCACAAACTTCGTGGCATGCAACTCGCTGAAAGGATATGAGAACATTCCATTCGAAGAGGCGATGCGGCGAGCCAGGGAGCTTTTCAATGCTCGTGGCTTTCTTCCACTTTCAGAATATCGAGCCATGTATGAATCCGGTCGGATAGCACCGGTAGATCTGAATGAAGCTTTCAGACGGCATCATACATGGAAGCGCGAAGCGATTCCGATGGAGCGGAGACGACTCAGCATCTCTGAGATGTTCGACGAAATCTGCAAAACCAAAATTGTCGATACCATAAACAGGCAATTGATCAAATGGTGCGGCGCATATCTTGATCAGACGCAAGCGCAATGGATCCCGATCGAGAAAAAGGGTCTGTACGAGTTTTGGAAACAGTTGGCACGTCACGACAAATCGCTCTGGTGGCATGGCATAAGAGACTTCGCGCAAACAATCGACTCACTCCCGGAGACCTCAGAATCCGCCCTTGAGATGCAGCTCCGAGAGCTTGAAATTCATGGAGAAGATATAGCACCATATTTGAGGAGTCACCTGATTCAACTTCCAGGATTTGTGAGTTACATCAAATGGAAGGACGCTGCACATCAAGGCAACGAGCTTCTGAGTGACTATCTCGCCATAAGACTTCATTACGAGAAGGTTCTAGCTAGGTTTCATGCCGACAAGCATTACAAGTGTCAGGATCTCGGTCTTATCAGACCTCTTCTCGAGTCGGAAACCCCAAAAGACAGTCACTTCCCGAAGTCGGACGATGACTACGCTCCAATATGGCAAGAAGCTTATGAACTAAACTATCGAGACAAACTGCTTTCAAGCCTGAATCCAAAATTTTCAGGTGAAACCAGTGACACTCTCTGCCAGTTGGTGTTCTGCATAGACGTACGATCAGAGCCTATTCGCAGGGAGATTGAACAGCGAGGACCATATTCAACATACGGTTTTGCCGGCTTCTTCGGCATGCCCATGAAATTAAACGAACTAGGCAGCGCCTTCGCACTGGACCTCTGTCCCGTGCTGATTAAGCCGGAAAAGAAAGCAACGGAAACCGGTAATCTGGTAAGCAGGACGCTAAGTTGGCAGGCACTTAAGGCGTCTGCGCTGCAAATGAAGAAAAAGGTAAAAAGCAATCTAGCCGGAGCCTTTGGCCTGGTTGAATTGATCGGATTGTACTCTGCAATTCCGCTTGCCGTTAAAACCTTCTTTCCATCTCAAACCCAAAGGCTCGGCCAGGCTGTTGAGAACTTGGTCACAGGCAGCGATAAAACGACACTCGATCTCTCCGCTTTCTCGCTGCAAGATAAAGTCACCTTAGCAGAAGGAGCGATTGCAGGAATTGGTTTAAAGCATTTCTCCAAATTGATCGTACTCTGCGGTCACAAAAGCTCCTCGGTGAACAATCCATTCGCTTCATCTCTCGATTGCGGGGCTTGCGGTGGCAATGGAGGAACCTACAGCGCTCGTTTTGCAGCAGAAATTCTCAATGATAAGAAAGTGCGAGCAGTTCTGGCCGCAAAAGACATCACGATAAGACCAGATACAGTCTTTATAGCGGCTGAACATGACACGACCACGGATAGAATTACACTGTTTCGACCAGACTTCCTTGACGAAGACCAAAAACTGACACTTGCAAGACTCAGCGAAGACCTGGATCTCGCCGGAGACGCGATGAGGGAAAAGCGCTCCTTGACACTCCCCAAGAGCAGCATGCAAAAACTCAATGACCCAATCGAGCGCGCATGCGACTGGGCGCAGGTCGCGCCGGAATGGGGACTAGCCGGTAACGCAGCGTTCATCGCCGCGCCTCGTGGAATTTCCGGCAACTCCGACCTCGAAGGTAGAGTGTTCCTGCATTCGTACGATTGCGACCTCGATAAGGAGAATAAAGTACTTGAGCTAATCATGACAGCACCGCTGGTAGTGGCACAGTGGATTAATACACAGTATTATCTTTCAACCGTCGATAACGACAAGTTCGGCAGCGGGACGAAGGTCGTCCACAACGTCATAGGAGACTTTGGAGTCATGAGTGGAGCGGCAAGCGATCTGAGGCTGGGTCTGCCGCTTCAGTCGATAAGCTCAGAAGCGGGGTTAAGGCACGAACCAATGCGTCTTCTCTCTGTCATAAGAGCCCGCCGTTCAGCCATCGAGCAAGTTCTTAAAAAGCATTCTGAAATTGCGCAACTAGTGGAAAATCGCTGGATCAGACTGGTCTCGCTGGAACCGGAAGAGAAGCGATTTTACGAGTTGGCTCCCGGAGGAGAATGGTATCAAGTCAACTTCAATGCAGCAGAGATAAATAAAGAAAGCATAGCTAACGCTTTAGCTGCTGGTCTTCGAGCATAACGGAAGAATGCGACATCCATACTTCGACAAAACCATCTCGCTGACCACAAAGCATAAGAAGGCTTCGGCGCTCGCCTTGCCACTCCGGGCGGGCGTCGGCTTGCGAGTTAGCGAGGTCGAAGTTGACACAGATATCTTCGGCACCTTTTCGGGAGAAGTTGAGCGAAGAGGAAGCGCCATCGAAACGGCCATAAAAAAGGCTCGCCTTGGAATGATGAAAAGTTCCTCGCCACTTGGTCTAGCTACCGAAGGTAGTTTCGGTGCCCATCCACTCATTCCTTTCGTAGCCGGCTGTGAGGAAGCAATCGTTTTAATAGATGATGTTCATGGTTTTCACGTATCAGAGAGTTTGATTTCAACGAAAACAAACTTCAGGTACTGTGAAATCGCGTCGATGGACGAGATCGAAGAATTTCTGGACCAAGCTAAATTTCCGTCCCACGGTTTGATCGTTAAACCAAATCAAACTGACCGGAAGTTGTTTCAAAAAATTGGTCGGCTGTTCGGAAAAACTACGCCCTCCACCATCAAAGGAATACAAGAGCGCGAATCGCTGCAACGGGCAATTGAAACCTGCAGAGCCATCTCCGGCGATCACCTGGCGCGAGTGGAAACCGACATGCGCGCACATATGAATCCGACTCGCATGCGAGTTCTACGCGAGCTGGGAGTCAAATTGGCTCGGAGGCTCCGCTCGAGCTGCACTGAATGCAACTGTCCCGGCTTTGGTCGAACGTCGGTAAGTGGGTTCTTGAACTGTTCTGAATGTGGATTCGCCTCTCAGTCGCCATCTCACGAAATCCACAGTTGCCCCAGGTGCCGATACTCCAAAACGCTGCCCCGGAGCGACGGAGTGCAAAGTGTTGATCCTATGTATTGCGCTCGCTGCAACCCCTGAGTTTTAAGTTCAAATAAATGAAGATGATGGAAAGGAATTGATAAGAAATGGACAGAAATTTACAAGACATGGAAAACGAAAGCATCTTCATCATTCGGGAGGCCTATGCAAAGGTAAAGGACCTCGCGCTTCTATGGTCAATGGGAAAGGATTCCACGGTACTGCTTCATCTGGTGAAAAAAGCATTCATGGGAAATTGCCCTATGCCACTGGTGCATGTTGATGAGAGCTATGAGCCTGAGGCGATGATTGCCTGGAGAGACGAATACGTTAAACGACACGATTTGAAGCTAATAGTCGGTCAAAATAAACAGGCGTTATCCGAAGGAATGGGCCCGCATCTTGGCCGTCTAACTTGTTGCAATGCACTAAAGACAGTGGCACTGCAACAGACCGTTAAAGAACATAACATTCAAGGTCTGCTGGTCGGAATTAGACGCGACGAGGAAGGATCCCGCGGAAAAGAACGAGTGGTATCGCCCAGATCTTCTGATGGCGCATGGAAGTACAAAGATCAGCCAGCCGAGATCTGGAACCACTTCAATCTGCATACGCCAAAGGATATCCATCTCAGAATTCATCCGATACTCCACTGGGATGAACTCTCAATTTGGGAATACATTAAGAGTGAATCCATCGAGATAATTCCACTGTATTTCGCCCGCGATGGCATGCGCTATCGCAGCCTGGGTTGCGCCCCTTGCACCGGCGCGTTTCCTTCCACAGCGGCTACGGTAGAAGAGATTATTGAAGAACTCAAACAGAGTTCCGAATCAGAGAGAGCCGGCCGAGCGCACGACAAAGAAGAGGCATATGCTCTACAAAAACTGAGAAGCCAGGGATTCATGTAATGCCTGAATTTTTCGCAAGGTGGCGTCTATTAACCTATGCCAGTTGTGGCTCTACGAAATTATAAACAAAACATAAAAGCACTTCCCATTCAAAAATTTTTTTGATATTTTCAAAGAGTAAGGATTCAATTTCCTTCGCTTCGAATAGCCAGATTCTGCTTAAAAGGAGGGTTTGAGCATAGTTGAACGAATACACAATTGAATAACTTATGACTGACTTTGTACCAGCCAATCGGCTGGAATTGGCTAAAGACATGGCAGTCTCAATGGAATTGAGACTGCCTGCCCGCCAACAATGTTGAGCCAGGAGATCGTTCGGTTGATGCCGCATCTCTCTATGGCTATTTTCCTTCGTCCGGCACCTCATGCCGGTTTAGCTAAATAGACATAAGGAGGTTTTTCGATAATGTTTGGAATGTCTTGTGAGTTCATTAGCCAATACATTCAAGCAGGAAAGCGCGACTGCCCAGAAAAAATCATGCAAGACTTAGCCGGCAGCAAGTACGAAAAGGTACGAATGCGCGTAGCAGAAAACGAAAAAGCACCAGTGAAAATATTGGAAAGGCTGGCTGCAGACAGGAGCGTCGACGTGAGAATTGCAGTCGCAACAAACTCCAGCACACCATTTGAGATCGTCTGCAAGTTGGCGTCCGATGAAGACCCTAATGTGCGATTGGGAATTGCAGAGGCGCCAGGCACCTCACTTCCAATTTTAGAAAAGCTCACAGACGACGCAAATCCGTATGTGAGCTGTCAGGCGAAAAAGAGTCTGATGATCGCGAGAGCAAAGGAACTGAATTCGCGTTGTTTCGGCAACTCAGTCGAATTCCGAGGTCCGGACAGCTTGCTCTACGCCTAGCTAGTTTCCGGGTCAGAGGGTCTCCCGGTCCTCTGACCCGGAACAACCTTTACTGAGCAGATTATGAAATCGCCCTAAATATTCTGACCTAACCTGGTCCACGAACTATATGCTGGTAAAAGCCACCGGGCTTTCACCAGCATTGAGGGCGTGGACATGAACGTCTTAAAAAAACTCTTGACAGAGCTACGGTATTTGCTTGAAGGTCTGTATTACCTGACGTTTGCTATCATCGGAGTTTTGAGCATTCCATGGCTCCTCTCAGGATCCGTTAAGGGTCGCTATTCGGCCAGCGGTGACTTCACCCCGACTAACGTTCTCGGAGGCACCTCTGCATTAAGCAATCTGCCTACAGCTTGCGCCACATCTAGTGGTACTACATCCAGTGCCTTCTCGACTAACGCTCATGCCACGACGACCTTCGCTTCACATCTGCAAAGCGGAGCCGTTTGGTTGGTCGCCGTGCTAGCTATCGTCATCGTTTTGATGACGGTCGTGGTCACCTATCAGAGCATTATCAACCGCGCCAGCTCACGAGAAGCAAGCCTGACCCGAATGATCGAGTTTTACGGCTGGAATCGATACCTGCAAAAGGTGAACGCTAAGATTGTTTCCTCAGATAAATACGGCACTCTTTATCAGAAGAGATTCTTTGTCGGTGAGAATCTCGCAATCCTAGCCGTCAAAAACTCGACTGCGGAACCTGATGGTTCGTTTAAAACTTATTACTTGCGCGTACCGCCGCACACTAGAACGGCGCGCGAAGCGGTAGCCTGGACTTTCGCCGTCGAAACGGAACAGTATCGACCGGCAATTGAAACTTAGATTGTTGTTTTAAGCGACCACAGTGAACAATGAAACCTGATGAACTGAAAACAGAAAAATATCCCATTCTCGCGCCAGCTAGTTTGGCAAGTTCTGACGGCATTGGAGCAATCTTCATAAGCGCATTGTTCTTTTCCACGCTTGCTTGGCTCGTTCTATCAACGAAACTCGGTCTGGAGCCGAAGCTGCAGTGGATGTTGGTCGGAGGTTTGCTGATGTATAACCTCGCGCGTAGCGATACAACCTTTCCGAGGTCTGATCTTGAACTGAAAGCAAAGGGGCTGGATATCAAAGATCGCCGTCTCAACGCGATCATGCCGTGGGACTGGGTAACGAAGGTAGAGATTCGTCAACGAACGCTGAGTATCTTCCCGAATTACGTCTACTTCCAATTCAAGGATAAATCAGATGTGCTGATTCTTTGGGAGGACGTTTGCGACAAAATGGATTCTACGACTCTAATCTCATGCGTGCGAACCTGGGCTCCCCATGCGGAAATCAAGGGAGATGCGAAGCTGACAAAATCGGAATCGATTGCAACATACACTGAACTCTGGCTTTCAGGAATGAACTCAACTAAATCGACCAAACGATTGAGACAGGACCATGCCATTCCAGAAGAAACGATACTGAATAACAGCTACAAGATTGAACGCCTTTTGAGCGGCGGAGGACAAGGTACAGCTTACCTTGCGTCGGTCCTACCGCATGCAGAGGTTCCGAATATGCCACCACAAGTGGTGATAAAGGAGCTTATCCTACCGTCGACTGACCGAGGATTGAAGAAGGCAACAGACGGTCTAATTAAAGAAGTCGCCATTTTGAGACGTATTTCCAGTGACAAGATTGTCTCGCTCTACGATTTCTTTATTGAAGACATGCGCGGCTACCTCGTCATCGAGTATATCGATGGAGAGACGCTGCGGCAGCTCGTCGCACGATGCGGTCCGCTTCAAGAATCTAGGGTCGCAGAAATTGGAGTGGCACTGTGCGATGCGCTTTCGTATCTTCATGGACTCACTCCGTCAATCATTCATGGAGATGTCACGCCCGACAATATCATGCTCGACAAAAGTGGTGCAGTAAAGTTGATGGACTTTGATGCATCACAAGAACTCACGAGAAACAAAACTAACACGGTAGTCGGCAAACACGCATATATGTCGCCTGAGCAATTCAAAGGAATTTTGAATGAATCGAGCGACACATATGCGCTCGCATGCACAATGCATTTTTTGTTGACGGGAAACGATCCGGAGCCTATTAGTGAAAGTCATCCCGCTGACTTTGTGAATACCGTGGGAGTTGAGATGAATAGGATTGTATCGACTGCTACCAAGTTCAACTTTGAAGAACGACTTCTAGATCTTAAACAAATGAGGTCTCAACTTGAGCGAATCTGACGAACTGAAAAAGATTGACTTTCCAAACCATGATGGCGGCAGCTTTCGAATTGCCTTGAAGCTACCATACGAGCGAGCCGGTATTATTTTGCTGAAGATGACCTGGCCCTGCCTGCCTTTCGCAGGGTATTACATTTACTTGAGAACATCGCTCGGGTTTCAGGAGTTTTCAGGGAGCCTTTTTGAAATAATCAGCGTTGCCATCGGCGTGCTGCTATTCTGCTCGTATATCGCAATGCTGATCATCGTTTCAAACAAACAACTCATTCTTCGCCAATCGACTATAACTCTTCCGGCTCAGTTCTTCTTGCTCACTTGGAACAAACTAACCTGGCGATGGTCGCATTTGGTCGGAGTCACCTTTGCAAAGAGCGGACCGGACGTGGGTTCTGCAAATCAAATAATTTTGAATTTTCAGGACGAATATATGGACCAGCCAATACGCGCTCACATTAAGCTCACCGAAATCAATCAGCTAGACTTGAAGAAGCTGGTTTACGCTATCGTGACAAACGCACCGCATGCGGTGATTGAGCCGGCACTAAATGAGGTGGCATTAGAATTCCCGACCATATCCGGTATTAAGCATTTGAACTTTCACAGCTTCACGAGCCTCTGGGATGAAGAATTTTCAGCGCGCTATTCTCTGACGCTTTTCGTGCCTTTAGCGCCCGCGGACGAGCTGAGAAACGGCTCAATTAAAATAACAGAATTAGTTGCATGTGGCGGTTCTGCTGCGATTTACTCTGCCAGAGATTCGAAGGGCGATCAAATAATTGTCAAAGAAGCAGTGATACCTAAAAATACTCCCGAAGCTCTAAAGGCGAAGGCAATTGAAATGTTCAATCGTGAGGCGATGTTTTTGAGCCTTCTCGACCATCCCAATATTGCCAAAGTGATGGACCACTTTGTCGAAAACGATCATCACTACGAGGTTATCGAGTTCATAGATGGGCTTGACTTAAGGCGATTCGTGAAGGAGCGCGGACCGCAACCGGAAGATTTTGTTCTGAATTGGGCCCAGCAAATCTGCGAGATTCTGGTCTACCTGCATTCGCAAGAACCGCCAGTTATCCACCGAGACCTCACTCCGGACAACCTGGTTCTTCGAGTGGATGGTCAACTGGTTCTAATCGATTTCGGTGCAGCTAACGCATTTGTGGGGACAGCGACAGGCACGATGGTCGGCAAGCAATCGTATATGCCGCCCGAGCAATTGCGTGGTAAGGCAGTTCCACAGAGTGATATCTATTCGCTCGGCGGCACTTGCTATTTCCTCCTGACAGGAAAGGATCCGACGCCTCTAGAGGTTTCTAAGATCAAGGGTGAAAATCAACCTGGCGCGAACCTTAATCCGCTTCTGGCAAAGTGTACGGCATTGGAAGCATCAGCCCGCTACCAGTCCGCCACGGAGGTGCTGGACGACATTCTCCGAATCCGCCAGCAACGAGTCCTGGAAGCTTCGTCCGATACCGTGAAAAAGATCAACTAAACCGAGCAAGTTTTGAACAAAAGGGGGAGCTTTCCTCCCCCTTACTTTTCAGCTGATTTGGTGATCCCAACTAGTCGACGTTACCGTCTCCATCATAGTGCTTCATGTGATACTGATGGGTTCGGTAATACTTACCGTAATACGGATTGTTCTCGTAGTAGTATTTCCGTACTGGTCTAACTACGGGCACGTCCACCTTGCCACCCGTTCGGGCTCTGTCGCCAATCCCGCCCTTGGCGCTTGAATGGCGCAAGTTATCCGGTGCGGCATTCGCAGCTGGAACTGTGAAACCAACTATCACTGCTGTAGCGAGCAGTAAATTCAAACCTTTCATGCGATCCTCCTTGAAAAAACTTAGACTCGCAGCTGACCGCCGCGAACGTTTCGTACTTGTATAAATCTTCTCACTTGAAGTAGCATGCAAAACGGCTTGCCATGCCCTTTTCGCCAACTTTGCAAACCAATTCAGTGGACAAAATACACGCCCGGTTGCGTAATTCGAAGAAACTGCAAGAATGGTTGTATGCTAACCGGCTCTGATTTTAAAAACTTTGTGCAATCTCAGCTACTGAAGTCTGAGAGTCTCACGTACCTCTCCCACGAGAGACGCTCTTCCTCAGCACGAATAGGTGAGCTCTGGCAGGGGACCGCGGCCCTGTTCGCACTGATTTTTGCCATCGGTATTCTTCACCCGACGAAGGGTGCCGAAGTATACGATTTGCAACAGAGACTTTTAGGTTCAGCTGCAATCTTCGCTATCGCCGAACTCTGTTTTGTAACCTTTTGCTGGTTCCTTTTCAGGAAAACGGAAAGAAGCATTACAGCTTTTACTAATCAGCGGATTTTACAGTTTAAATTCAAAAAGCCTGTTACAGAGCTGGATGCAAACGATCTGCGACAAGCGGAAACTGAGAAGAAACAGGAGATTCCCTACGATCTGATCAAATCCGCACGATTGATTTCACAGCCCGATGACAGTGGACTGTTAGTTATGGAAGTCTACGATGGTCCCCAGAGGTCCACGTGGTATCACATCCAATTGGAAATCTACAACAGCAACGAAGCGAGGTTATCGATACCGAATTCGGTGCGGTTAATTTTTGAGAGTACTAAAGGAAAGGACCACTCCCGCTTTCTAAGCGACCGTGATACCTGACCCCTCTTAACTCTCGTCGGTGCTTTACCCGACAACAACAACTACACCACCAGCAAGTCCTGCAAGCTCAGTTGCCGACCAAGTTTGCTGGATTCATGCGCAATCACTTTCCGCAGTCGATGTGGTCGCAAACAGAACGACTTGTTTCTGCGATAGACAAAACCAAGTTTCTCCAGTTTTTTGACAGTTTCAGTAAATTTTGACGGCAAATCCGGTGTCGGTCCTTCGGCGTCTAACCAACGTATTGCGGCTCGACATTCAGATAATGTTCGCAATATAGGTGTGCCCGAGAAGGATATCTCGAATTGAGAGGTCTCGGTTTCCCCAGCGCTTACCACTTCCACTTCACTCGTTGTTTTTTCGTTAACCAGCATCTTGCCTCCTTAAGTATTCATCAGCCCGTTCCGCGTGACTCACCTCCAATGCGAGATCTGCCCGCAAGCGAAACTTGCGGAGCGAAAGACTTTTTTCCTCTATCCCTATTATAGCACAGAAACCGCAAACGGTGCCACACTCAACACCCGAAGCAATCAGTCAATTTCTGCCACCATCTGCGGTGTCACCAACTTACTTAGCAATTTATTTACTGTTGATTTTGATGAAGGTGGTCTTGCAAGAGCAATTCGCCCACCCACAGGTGTAACGGAATCGATTACTCCACCTTGCTTGTAAATGTCTAAATGAGGTAACCTTACTCGAACTCTTCAGGCGCAGGGAGTTGAAGCACCTCAGACCTCCTGAAGCCGCAACGTCCAATACCCTGGCGAGAACAGTAGACCTGAGGAAGTCCATTGAAAGAGAACAGTTGCTCGTCGGTTGCAACCAACGAACAAGTACAGAAGAATGCCGAAGGGCCAAACAACTGGATATCACGCGTATTAAGCCCGCCCGCTACTGGAACAGAAATGCCACCTTTCTTCAGACACGTATCAGAACCTGGTCTCTCGTCGCTACAGCGTCGCCTGGAAGATTTGAGCCGGTTGACGACCTCGTTTCTGATGCTCCTGTCGGCGTCTACAGTAATTGCTACCCTCGGTTTGTTTCAAAACAGTCCAGCCGTGATAATCGGCGCCATGATCATCGCGCCTCTGATGCGACCACTGGTTGGTCTGTCGCTAGGGACCTTGACTGGAGATAGCCGCCTTATTGCTCGTGCCGTAATTACTCTTGCCGTTGGAACGATCCTCGGAGTGATTTTATCGGCGATTCTTGGCCTCATCTTTCGGTCACTGGAACTGACTCCCGAAATATTGAACAGAACGCACCCAACCTTGCTCGACATGGGAGTCGCCATCGCAGCCGGAGCGATAGGTGCTTATTGCCAAGCCAACGAAAAGCTGAGCGAATCACTTGCAGGTGTTGCAATATCTGTGGCTCTTGTCCCTCCGCTGAGCGTCGTAGGAATTGGTATCGCTTTCGGTGCTATTACAGTGTCCTTCGGAGCGCTGCTGCTATATGCAACAAACCTTGTCGGGATCACAGTTGCCGGAGCAATCGTTTTTCTGTTGCTCGGATACACACCGCTGCATCAGGCGACTAAGGGCTTAGCGCTGTCAGCCTTCGTAAGCCTGGTTCTTATTATTCCACTGGGATTTAGTATGCGCGAACTGGTCGTTGAAAACCAGATAAGCGCAAATATCAAATACATTCTCAAGGAGAAAACCCTGACGTTTAAGGACGTCCAACTTGATTCTGTAAAAGTCGAGCGCTTTAGGGAGCCGATGATCGTGTCAGCAACTGTGATGGCGCCGGAGCAACCGATTACACAGCGCCAGGTCACTCTCGTACGAGAATTTCTGGTAAAGGAATTGAACATACCGATTGAATTCAAACTGAAAATAATTCCTGTTACTCAAATTCAATCAGAGGTCTCTGCGACTGATGGAAATGCCACAACTGTGGATCATTCAATCCGACCAGAGCGTACGGATAATCAAAACAGCGACAACTCACCTGTAGAGCCAGATCAAACAACGGCAGCAGAAACTGAACCTTCTACGGAGAACTCTTCCGAAGGAAATTCGAGTCCAGCAGAACAGATACCGCCATCGGCTCTAGGCTCGACCAAACAGCCTCAAGTTCAGCAGTCCCAGCAGCTGCAGCAGGAACAACAACAATCAGCGCCGCAACAACTACCGCAGCCGACAGATAATCAATCTGGCGCCAACACCGAACAGTAATGTCGAATCCGTTTTTCTTCTATTTAATGTCGCGCCGGATGTTGTCAAAGGAGATATCTTTATGGCGATAAACATCGCGCAGGCCTGATCAGTGAAACCATTCTGAAACAGTCCTTTTGCGATCATCGCAAATCCCGAAGGGAATCTTTCGTTGATGAATATCTGGATCCAATTCACTCTTTGCGCGGGCGTAATTCTTTACGCAGGCAGTCGCCTGAGCATCTACGGGGACGCAATTGCCGACAAAACAGGACTTGGCAAGAGCTGGGTCGGATTAGTTCTACTTGCAACCGTGACCTCTCTGCCAGAACTCATCACCGGAGTTAGCTCGGTCACCTTGAACGATCTTCCCGACATGGCTGTGAGCGGCACCATTGGCAGTTGCATGTTCAACATGATGGTGATCGCCATTTTAGATCTGCTGTCCAGACATCGCCCGGTATCGCATATGGTGCATCAGGGACACATGATCTCGTGCGGTTTTGGGATAATTCTCTTGTCATTAGTGTCAATCGACATTGTTTTTGGAAAACACTTTCCAGCCATTACCGCACTCAATTCCCTTGATCCTGCGAGCATACTTTTCGTACTAATTTATCTACTTGCGATGCGACTCATCTATGACTATGAAAAGGGCCGACTCTCGGAATTCGTTGAAGAGGTAGTAGAAGCAACCGCTAACACTCAAAAAAGTTTGACTTACATCCTTGGCATGTTTTTGCTAAATTCTCTGCTCATCGTGGTTGCGGCATGCTATCTTCCTGGCATTGGCGAGCAGATAGCTGCTCAAACCGGCATGGGTGAGAGCTTTATCGGCACATCATTCATAGCCATAACCACATCATTGCCGGAAATTACTGTGTCGATTGCAGCCGCTCGCATGGGCGCGTTCGATATGGCAGTTGGCAACTTACTCGGAAGCAATCTGTTCAACATCGGAATTCTTTCAATCATCGATGCCTGTTACACCAAGGCGCCGCTTCTGCGAACCGTTTCGCTCACAAATTCCGCGACAGCTCTGTTCGCGAGTATTGCTCTGGCAATCGTTGTAATTGGACTGACCTATCGATCGGAAAAGAAATTCTGGTTCCTCGCCGGCGATGCGATTGCGATTTGCCTTGTCTATTGCGCCTCTTGCGCACTCCTGTTCTTCGCGAATTAATCCGTTGAGAAGGTGCAGCCGCGCACGGCTTTCCGTTAACCTCCCAAGCAAAACTATCCGCTGAAATTTCGCTGGACCCTCTATGCGTATACGTTTTCAAAGAAATGTCGGAGCAACCGAATAAAGTTCAAGAGTAGTCGGCCAATGCTCAGCTTTGAATGCCATAAAACGGGAAGAACATAGAAAGAGTAAAAGGGTTTGCCCATTGTCGGATTATCAAACGGAAAAGGAAAAGGTCGTCCTCAAGACCACGCAGAGCTCGCCGGAAGACGGTTTGAGCGATTCGTCGCTTGATGGCTCACCTGATCTTGGCGCTCGTTATGAAATCCACGAGTGCCTCGGTCGCGGGGGAATGGGTGCGGTTTACAAAATCTATGATAAAGACCTTGCATGCTTTCTTGCCGCCAAAGTAATCCGTCAAGAATTGGCAGAAAATGCGCAAGCTGTTAAACGTTTCGACCAAGAGATTAAGGCAGCGTCGAACCTGTCCCACGAGAATTTAGTTCATGTGTACGGCGGCGGTCGTTCTGAATCAAACGTGCCGTACATGCTTATGGATTTTATCGATGGAGTCAGCTTATCTGATGCACTCAAACGCGGTCCACTCGGTGCGGAGCGCGCTCTGAATGTTTTTATTCAAGCGTGCTCTGCTCTCGAGTACGCCCACAAGTCCAACGTTATTCACCGTGATCTTAAACCAAGCAACATAATGCTCAAGAAGACCGAATCCGGAGAAGAGTGCGTTCGTCTTCTAGACTTTGGAATCGCCAAGGTTTTGCCGAGCGAAGGCGCCGATTTTAGCAAAACAAATCTGACGCAAACCGGAGACGTCTTCGGAAGCCCGCTCTACATGTCGCCTGAGCAGTGCCAGAACAATCCCCAGGACGCCCGCTCAGACATCTACGCGCTCGGTTGTGTTATGTATGAGGCGCTGACAGGCATCCAACCCTTTGCGGAAGATAATCCAGTCAAAATAATCTTGAAGCATATGAACTACGAGCCGCCATTGGTATCGACGCGCCTTCCCAATTTCCCGCATTTAAAAGTCTTCGACGCTGTCATTCAAAAGTGCCTTGAAAAAGATCCGGCAGATCGATATCAAAAAATTTATGATCTCAAACGAGATCTGGAGAATATCGCTAATGGAAAACCGCCAAGCGCAAGGCTGAGAAAGCGATTCGCGGAGAAGCGTGTCCCTACGAGAAGAGTCTTCATTATTGCCGCCATTATTGCCGTGATTATGGGCGTGTCCGGGGCGTTCCTGAGCGAAGGACTAAAGCTTTATACTCGCTTGAATAATCAATCAGGCGATTCCTTCTCGGAAGCAACCACATTAGACGCAAAGTCATATCATTATTTTATGAAAGGCGAGTTCGAAAAAGCCGCTCCGCTTCTAGAGTTCGGCATAGCAACTTACAGAGAGAGAGTTGACGCGGACAAGAAATCGAAAGACACCGCACAACAGTTGCGAGACGAAACCCTGCTCACCGAAAACATTCAGCATGTCGGCAAATGTTATCTGGAGATCGCCAAGCGAGCGCAAAATGAGGGCAAACAGTCGAAGGCAAAAACCAATTATCTCAAGGCTCTTGAACGTTATCGCGAAGCCATGAAGTTCTGGATGCGATACAACTATTCCCAGATAAACAACAGCACCATGGCACCAGAAGCCGTAGGCGAGTATCGGTTTATTTTAAACGAATTGAAACTCAATGATGAGTTGAAGCGCTTAGACGCGTGGGCAACATAGCAGAAGACCAATCATCGAATCTCCAACCGCTTTTTCAAGTACGCAGTCGTCTTCGGGAAGTCCTTCAGCAGTCCATCATGCCAATCCGGTCCTCCAATGAGGACTCCGATAATTGATGAACAACCAAGCGCGCGCGTGTCATGGTTTCTATTCAATTCCTCGACGTATTCATCTTCTTTGCTCGCCGGGATATTGTCGAGATCTTCGTTGTACAAACGTGTAAGCTCATCGTTCTTGGTCATCACACCCATGCAATCATTTATTGCATGACCGAGAATCTGACACAGTGTCCCACGGATCGTTTCTTGGGACCGAGGACGTTTGAGTTCTTCGCTGCCGCGAACCTTCTTTGCTTCATAAACCCAAACATCGCGTCCGTAACAGCGTCCCCCTTCCTCACCCATTGTCATGTCGAGGTCGCCTGGTCTCAATCCATCACCAGATCCCGGCCAATTGTCCTCAATGTTAGGGGCTAGATTGATAGAAGCACCGCCCTCCTCAAGAAGGTTATAGACCTTAGGCGGCAATTTTTCGAGAACATCTTTTGCCGTCGCAACAGTCTCGGCTCGAACCGGAGCGTGTCCGAACTTCGGAGCGATGACTCGAATGCGCTCGTTTATCAAAGGTCCCTTGTTCGGCGGGTCTTTCAGCCCAAAACCCAGCCCAAACATGAATAGAACCAGACAGCAACCAATTGCAGCAATCGCGAACGTAAGTTGTTTCTTTCTCAAGATCATGCGAGCACATCCTTTGTAGTTGACACCATATACGGTGCAACAATTTACCGTAGTTCTAAACGCTTTTTGTAATAAGCAGTGGTGAGCGGAAAGTTTTCCAAAATATTGACTTGATGCGAATATGGTCTGCCGCCAAGCAACACGCCGATGATTTCCGAACAGGTCATGTCACGCGATTGATCGGCGGTCTCATCTTCAGAACTGTAGTTCTCTTTGATATCATCAGGCAGAGCATTGAAATCCTGCTCGTAGATCTCTCTGAGCTTCGGATTCCTGGTCAAGCCTCCCATTGAATCGTTGATGCAATGACCCATAATCTGATACATTGCCTGCCGAATCTTAGATACACTGCGCGCCGGCTTCAGTTTTTTGCTCCCACGAATCTTTTCGGCCTCGTACAGCCAGATATCGCGCCCGTAGCAGCGACCACCTTCCTCGCCCATAGTCATATGCGGCGCGCCCGGTTTCAAACCATCGCCGGAGTCAGGCCAGTTATCCTCGATATTCGGCGCCAGATTGACTGAAGCACCTTGTTCTTGCAGCATGTTATAAACTTTTGGAGGCAATTTCAGCAGAACGTCTTTTGCCATCGCGACTGTTTCCGGTCTGACCGGATCATGTCCGTATCGCGGAGGGATAACGCGTATGCGTTTCTCAATGAGCGGCCCGGAGTTATCTCGGTCCTTCATGCCGAAACTAAGACCAACCGCAAAGAGGAGCAGACAGCACCCAAGTGCAGCAATAGCTAGCGATAGCTGTTTTTTCTTGAATATCATGAACCCATCATAGTGCTTACTTTAAAACGTCGCAAGCTTCAAGAATTTTGATCCATTCACCAGGGTTTCGGCAAATTTTTCGCGATGAAACGCGAAGCAGAGTTCCCTTGAGAAACCCAAAGTTACTTATCCAAAATTTCGTCCCAGAGACTTCGATTATACAAATCAGCCAGCGCCACCAGATACGGTGACACCGGCTGACACGGTTTTCACAAACCTGATTTAAGCCTTGCGTATTGCCGGCGGATTCCACTTGCCGTTAAGCGCGCGCCCCTGAGGAGCGTAGAGGCGCATCGTGACACCCAACTCACCGCCGGCAGGTCCGGGCAGCCAATTGGATTCGAGGTCGGCTCCAGGCGACTCATGTTGAATGTATAAGTCGATGGAACCGTCAGCGTTCTTCTTGAGAGGCATCCAGGAACTTACAGCAAAGCGATTGAGAACGTTCGCAACCTGGAAGCCGTTGGAGTCGTACATCGTTAGCGACCAGAACGCATTCACAGGCGGAATCTGATCCGCAGGGAAGTGCAACACGTACTTCTTGTCACCGGTAAGCGGCTGACCATCAGCATCCGCAAAGTTCAAAGGATAAATCGCGTCTTCCACCTGGTTGGCACCCAAGCCGACGAGCGCAACAATGGCTCGCTTCATGTAGAAGTTGCCGTACACTCCCATCGTGTCGGTATTCATAGCCCAACCATTGACGGGACGCCCGGTGGTTTTTGCCAGGGCTCCCATATTCTTCAATGCGTCTTGCGCACCGCGAGAGAATTCGCTAAGCATCTCTCCATCCAGCTTTTTGAGGTCAAAGGATTTGCCGGCTTCAAGACCTAAGCCGCGTAACCTGGCAATCAATGACCAGTCGGTTTTGTGAGGTGCATGAATCTTCAGCAACTCACCCGCGAGGCTGAAAAACTGATCAAGCGGCATCGCGTTAACCGTCTCAAGCGGAGGTGTTTTCATATCGATACTGGAATCGATTTTGTGCTCCATCGGCTTCGGCTGCCCGCCCCAGGCGGAGAGAGGAGTAACGGTCAATGAATCCTGAATCGCGTGAACGGACTTGTAATCATCGGGACCATCGGTCTTGATACGCCCGATTACCCACACATAAACCGACGTCGCGTCGACACGTTGCAAACCTGACGGCAACGTGCCACTCCAATCAGGTGGAACAACGGCGATTTGCTGCGCACTGGTTCCTGACGTCCTCCAACCTGGGGCTGCAAATACATCAGTCCACATATCGAGCATTGGCAATAAATAGTAGCGCCCCGCCGTATCTGCAACGGAGACAATCATGGGCTCTTGCGTCAAGTCCAGCCAAGCAGAGCTGTACAGCGTGTCAAAGTTCGGTCGCACAACTGCTTTGAAATCCGCATCGGGGTAAGCGCGAATATGGGAGAAGGCATTCATAGGGCCAAATCCAGGTCGCTGCCCTGCGGGCGCGTTAGTCGTTTGGCGACGTGTGACTTCCATCAGGACTAGAGGATAGAAGTAATAGAAAGACTCCGCTCCAATGTCGTAAGCTTGCTCCGCTGAAATCGCGCATGCGGAAACCGTTCCAGTGCCCATATAACAACCTCCGAGTCGGGTGGCAGTGGTATTCGAAAGAACGCCGAAAGAAGTATATCACTTCATCTCAAACATAGGTCGCTCCGCCGGAGCCTCATTCAGCTTCTTGGCCTCAGCTCGATCCCTCGCAGCGAGTTCGGTTTTACCGAGCTTGTCATACGCATCCGCACGCGCGAGAAAATTACTTCCTGATTCCGGCATCGTCTCAATCGCTTCAGTGAAATCTTCCACGGCCTTGTCATAGTCTTTCATCTTCATGTATTCCAAGCCGCGCATTCGAAGCGGCTCATCATCTTCCACATCAAATTTAGCGGCCTCACTCAGATAGGCGATCGCTTCCTTGTGATGTCCGCTTGATCCACGCAAAGCCGCGAGTCGTTTATAAGCAATCGCCTTCAATGGAACCTTTGCTTTGGTCTCATCAAGCGTTAGCATGTGTTTGTAGACCGCACAGGCATCGTCAAATTTTTTCATAGACTCTAAAACTTGCCCTTGCTGAAAGTAGCAAGCCAGACTCTCGGGATCCAGCTTGGCTAGCTGCTTGTAATCAGCCAACGCTTTTTCTTTTTCGCCGATGGAAACATAAATAACCGCTCGTGCTTTGTACAAATCCTTTAAATCGGGAGCAAGCTTCATTGCAGTTGTAAGACTCTCGATTGCCTTATCGGCTTGTTTACTGCTGTCGTACAGTCGGGCTAAAACGATGTATGGCTCAGGTCCTGGGTAACCGAGAGCGATAGCCTTTTTCAGATCTTCCAATGCGGCTTTGTCTTTTCCCGAAATCGCGTTACATCTAACCCGCCCCCGCAGATGATATGCGGCAGCGTTCTTTTCATTCAACGAAATCGCCTCACTGAGCATCATCTCAGCCGCTTCGTTATCGCCGACATCGGCGGCAAGCTTTCCCGCTTCGGTCAACATAACGGAATCTTCTCGCGGAGAGTTTCGCAACTTGGTTCCGTATTTTTTTATTGCTTGTTTAAACGAAAGCTTCTTCGGAGTGAATACGATGCGATCGAGTTCGGCATCTTCATGACCTGAATGCTTTTTCTGCGAAGAACCGCTCACAGCGGTTTCTTTATTGACGCCACAACCGCTCGAGATCAAAATTGATCCGACAATGAAAAGAACAGGGAGCGCGCGTCGCATTTTCTCAGCACCAAACTAACGGTCGCTGATCTATATTACTACGTCATCAATGAGCGCCTGTCGCAAAGCTCGCAGAACCGGATGTTTTTCGCTTAGCTAATACCAGATATCAGCCTCTCCCCGAAGTAAATAGGCATCCAGGCCAAACAAGATACACAGGAAACCTGCCACCAACAGCGTGAGTGCGACAATAAAATTGAGAATGCCCTCTGCCGCGTTCATTGACGCGCCAAATTGAAACCAGGCTAGGACGACGAACAGAACACCCAAAAGGGTTTGACCGACATAAAGAAGCTTCTTCAGTTCTCTGTATCTGAAAAACATAGTTGCCTCCTTCATTTGCTAAGCGTCAATCAGCCTTGCATGTCGAAGACTCGGCGACTTGCGAAGACTGATTGACTGTAGGCAAGCAAAGCTCTTAGCTTCGAACGTTGCTATTTTAGTGAGTTCAGTGAAGTACAACCTCATCCTTACGGATGACTTTTTCCGGCAACTCACTCATCCTTTCGGATTCGACGTTTTGCTTAACGCTCCCGGCAGCAGTTCTGCGAAGTTGTTGCGTTTCAGCACACTCAGCAGGTGATTTCACGATCAAACGAGCCTGCTTGGATTTCTCGCTGGGCAAGCGAATGTGTGATGCTAATCCGAGAAAACTCAGTACTCGAATCACGATCCAGGTCGGGTCAATCTCTCTGGTTGCCAGACCATGACGAGCAGACTGCGGAAAGGCGTGGTGATTGTTGTGCCATCCCTCTCCCATAGACAGTGCTGCAACGTACCAGACGTTTCGGCTTCCATCGTTGCTTTCATATGTTTGATAGCCGCATTGCGGTAGGTGGGAAATAGTGTTTACTAGCAACGGTGCCAGGAATGCCAATCCAGTGGCCGCCAGATTTCCGGCAAGTACGATTGGACCAAACGCGAAGAAAATCGCGACGCGGAAAAGAATCCCGATAGCCAGACAGAGAGGTCCTTCCCATTGACTGTGTCCACAATGCAGAGCGCGATAAACCGGATCGCGGTACAAGTCCGGAACGATTCTCCTGCTGTCCTCGGCTGTGATGATGACTTTCGGCTTCCACATCCATGAGATAAATGCGTGCCACATGCCGTCTAGCGGAGAGTGCGGATCTCCCGGGTTATCTGAATATTTGTGGTGCAAGCGGTGAGTCGCCACCCAAAAGATAGGCGAACCTTCAAGAGTCAAATAGCCGCCGGATACAACCAGGTACTCCAGCCAGAGCGGAATCTTGATGGAGCGATGCGACAGCAAGCGGTGGTAGCCGAGTGTGATTCCGAGCGCGTGATAGATGTAGAACCCCAAAAACGATAGCAAAAAAGTTTCCATAATAAATCTGATTCATTCCTCCGGACGCCGGTTGACAGGTGTTTCGGCCACTTGAGGTCAAGCGTGAAACCGTCTCTGCTTAACCGTCTGCATCAACTTCATTTAGAGGTTGCTCCTTGCGGAACAACTTGAGTTGTTACGCGCTAAAGACTATTCCGATCGCAAACCAAAAAAATCGTCCTTTGGACTGATCTTGAAGCGCTACAATTCGTTTGCAAAACAAACGGATTTATCGAAGTTTTCCGGCAAACGTGCGACACTACAGGTTTCGCACCCTTGTCAATGGAACGGTGCGGGCACAGCGCTGCGCCAAACACGGCACTGCCGCGGACATAAGGAATATCGTCATGCTTAAGGCTGGAATCGTAGGACTTCCCAACGTTGGTAAATCAACGCTTTTTAATGCGTTGACCGGCACATATCAAGCCGAAAGTGCAAACTATCCGTTCTGCACAATCGACCCGAACGTTGGCATCGTAAAAGTTGCCGACAACCGGCTTGAGAAACTGACGTCGATGGTCAATCCACAACAGGTTATTCCCGCGGCATTCGAGTTCGTCGACATCGCCGGTCTGGTGCGCGGAGCCAGCAAAGGCGAAGGGCTCGGCAACCAATTCCTCGCGCACATCAGAGAAGTTGACGCTATCGTTCACGTTGTTCGTTGTTTCGAAGATGAAAACGTCGTTCACGTTGACGGTGCAGTAGATCCGATTCGCGATCTGGAAACCATCCACATCGAGCTAGCCATGGCAGATTCCTCTTCGATTGAAAAACGTTTGGATCGCTTGGCGAAGCAAAAAAAGCAAGGTGACAAGAGATCTGTGCTCGAGCATGAATTGCTGTCGAAACTACTGCCGTCGATTCAGGCAGTTGAACCGCCGCCTCTAGACTCGCTCACTGACGAAGAAAGAGAAATTTTGCCACAGATGCAACTGCTTTCAACTAAACCGCTAATCTATGTCGCCAATGTCGCAGAATCGGACCTCGCAAATATAGACGGCAACAAATACGTCGCAAAACTTAGAGAGCATGCGGCTTCCGAAAACCGCAAAGTTGCAGTCATCTCGGCAGCGATTGAAGCAGAACTTGCAACTCTTACTCCAGAAGATCGCAAAGACTATCTCGACAGTCTGGGCGTGAGCGATTCCGGCGTAAATGGTTTGATCAAACTAGCCTTCGATCAACTCGGTTTAAAAACATATTTCACCGCAGGCGAAAAGGAAGTTCGCGCATGGCCCTTCGAATCAGGCATGACAGCACCGCAGTGCGCAGGCATTATTCATACGGATTTCGAACGTGGTTTTATCCGCGCCGAAATCATCGGCTACGATGACTACGTCACAGCCGGTTCCGAGAAAGTAGCGAAGGAGAAAGGCACCATGCGGCTTGAGGGCAAAGAGTATCGCATGGCAGATGGCGACGTGGTGCACTTCCGCTTCAACGTTTAGTCAGAAGAACGCTCATTAGCAAGCGAGGAGCTCAAGACATTCGCGAGCAACTTTGCGGCATCGATTTCATACTTTTCCCAGGGCACCGCACGACCTTTTCGACTTTCAGTCCACAGTGCAAATGAAGTACGCGGGTAAAGTCTGGAGCCGAACTGATTGTCTTCAGTTGGTTTAAACGGATCCCCCGCCCAATTCACTTCAGTCGTGACCTCGAGACGGAACCACAATACCCAGGCTTTGGGCAGTCCTGATATCTTGGCGGCCAAAAGTCCACAGGCGTAAGAGCCAATTGAACTGCCATACCTCGCAGGCAAATCATCACACGCGAAAACAGCTTCGTCGCGCTCAAGCCAGGAAACCAGCGAGCGCATTGTCACTTCATCCGGCACCGCATGTTTCTTCCAAATCTTATCGCCAATTACAAGCGCGCATCCTGTGCAGTTGATAAGCGTCTCCAGGCTCGGACGTTCTTGGATTAGCGACTCAGGAGAGCCGCTCTTTTTAACGTTATCGAGCATATGCTCGACCACATGGAAGGCAGCACTTTTTCGATCTGCACTAACGACCTTATTCAGATCGGTAATTCGAGATGAGCAAAACTCGCTCATCGAGTAATAAAACAGTGCATCATCCAGACAAAAGTTTTTGGGTGAAGCATGGTGGCACGCAATCAATCCCCAGAACTTGTTTCCGTTAAACAACGAAATCGACATTGATGCCTTAACATTCATATTGCGCAAATACTGCAAGTGAATTGGCGATACACTTCGCAAAAACGAAAAGCTCATATCAAGCGGCTCAAGGTGGTCAGCTTGAACCAGTGGTGACTGAGGATCATCGATATCCGCAATTACGCGAATCCTGTTTCGCAAATACAATTCACGTGCTTGAACCGGAATATCAGATGCGGGAAAATGAAGTCCAAGATACGACGGCATGAAACTTTCCCGAGCCTCTGCGATCACTTCGCCGTTCCACTCCGGGTCAAATTTGTAAACCTTAACTCGATCGAAATTGGAAACAGAACGAATTTTCTCAGCAATCATTTGCGCCAACTCAAGTTCATTCGTAGCGGCAGAAAAACGGTTGGCGAATGATCGGACAGTGGAGAAGAAATCAAGCGAGCTATCTTCATTGGCAGGCACAATGTCGATAAAGCTTTCGCCGACCGTCAGATGCGTGTGAGCGCAAAGTTTACGACCGCTTTTCGATACTATCGAAGCGCAGTAGAAGAAGTCATTTTCATCCTCCGGGCGAATTTTCGAAATTTCGCGCTCATCGAAAATATCCGACAATGGTTTTCCAAGAAGATCCAGAGCGCTGAGTTCCAAAATACTTTTGACGTTTTCGGTCGCCCGAGTAATTTTGTGCTCTCTGTCAAAAGCAATCAGCGCACCAAAGCTTTGAACGGTTCCCGGAATATGAATTTGTTCTTTGTCACAGTTGTCGATTGACAACGCTTCGATTTTCGATTGCAGTGCGGTTTTCGGATCGTTAGTCATGGAATACTCAAGTCTGGGTTTCTAAAAGGTCACCCGATAAAAGATAGCATTCTTCATCACACCTGTAGCCTCGCAGTGAAACATGCGCATACATTGGTCGAATATGACGCGACGTTTGGACTCGCGGTACATTCGTGCTGCTATCAGTTACAATCATTAAATGTGCCCATCAGAATCTGCGACCAGCGAAAATAACGCAACAACCGACAGCGGAAAAACAGTCGCAATCATCGGCGGTGGCCCAGCTGGATTGATGGCGGCAGAAATTCTCATAGACTCCGTTGCGAGGATCGACATATATGACTCGATGCCGACCATTGGTCGGAAATTTTTACGCGCCGGATTGGGCGGATTGAACATAACGCATAGCGAGCCGTTTGACGCCTTTTGCTCCAGGTATGGAGATCGTCAAAAATTCATGCAAGAATTTCTTGAAGATTTTCCACCCGATGCATTCCGGGAGTGGGTACACGAGCTGGGCATAGAAACCTTCGTTGGAACATCAGGTCGTGTCTTTCCTAAAGAGATGAAAGCGGCACCACTGCTAAGGGCATGGGTTCACCGGTCGCGCGCAGCCGGTGTGCGTTTTCACCATAACCATCGATGGATTGGGTTTGGACAAAACGATTCATTGATGTTCGAAACAAAATCAGATCCTGGCGACAGCAGCGTCGAAACTGTTTCAGTACCAAAACCAGATGCTACCATTCTCGCACTCGGAGGGGCCAGCTGGCCACAGCTTGGTTCGACTGGAACCTGGGCTCAAATCCTCATGGACAAAGGCGTATCAGTACAACCATGGCAAGCCTCTAACTGTGCATTCGACATCGACTGGACGAATCACATGCGAGAACGATTCTCGCATGAGCCACTAAAAGCGGTATCACTGACATTTACAGATGTAAACGGCAGCACAGAAACGAAACAAGGTGAACTTCTCATTACGGATTACGGCATCGAAGGCAGCTTGATTTACTGGTTTTCAAAACGTATTCGCGAGTCAATTAACGAAGATGGCAAGGCAACATTCTTCCTCGATCTGCTGCCGGGAAGAACAATGGATAAAGTTCTGAATGAGCTATCTAAGCCGCGCGGTTCGCGATCGATATCACGCCACCTCCAATCGGTCCTCGGCAACAACGCACTCAAGAAAGCACTTCTGTATGAGATTATCGAACGAGAAAAGTTCGCAGACTCACATGCCCTGTCGAAAGCAATCAAAGCACTCCCAATCACAACGCAGAAAGTTCATTCACTGGACAAAGCAATTAGCACTGCCGGCGGTGTCGGTTTTAATTCAGTTGATAGAAACCTGATGCTCAAAACGATGCCTGGAGTTTTCGTCGCCGGTGAGATGCTCGATTGGGAAGCCCCCACCGGTGGCTATCTGCTCACGGCTTGCGTCGCCAGCGGTCGTTGGGCCGGCAAGAGCGCCGCCCGCTGGCTTACGGAAACAAGATGAACGCGCTTGAGTTGCTCAGAAATAAAACTGGAGGAGCGCCTTGTTCGCCGCGCTTGACTCGGTCATAAAGTTTCTAAGTTCAAAGAAGTCGGTACACAGACTCTCCAGAGCACTTTCAGATTCGAATACTCCCGTTTTGAGACTCTTCTTCATTTCCTCTGCGTCAAAGCATTCACGCAGCTCGATTTCAGAAATAGCTGCCAGCGCACGCTCGATTGTTGCCACCTCAGATCGTGAGAAGGCACGAATTTCTTCAACTCCACTGTCTTCGTCCACAAATTCTATAGGAATTCCTCCCGACGTGAGAAAGGAAAGAAGCTGATTGCGCCCAGCTTCGGTCCGTCTTATCAAAAAGTCTATACCAGGCCAAGTCCAATCTAGAGCAAACTCATCATCGTCATCATCGTCGTTAATGATTTCCCCAAGCATGCTGTGGTCACCTTCAATGATTTCATTAAAGATGTCCTCGTTGATAGCCAATAAACAACAGCCAACGCCCATCTGCGCATCCCCCTAAACCTAATTACTAATCGCATAACTCGGAAAAATGAAAGTTCGAACCGGCCCCCTCTATATATCTCATGAGCGGTAACGCCCCATGTGCCGCTGCCACTCGACATTTTGACTAAACTCCAGCTCGTCGAGAAGAGGATAAACATTTCTAGCAGCAAATCTATTAACCGCAACAAAAATGTCACCAGTTCCGAACATGAAACCAAAAAATGTCATGGACAGACAGACTATGCCGGCAGTCTTCCAGCGAGGCAATCGGTATCGGCGAAGCGAACAGGAAACAAATAGACTACTGAGAATCACAAAGGTAGAGAAGCACTGGACTCTGTATTTCCAGACGAGTTGAAACGTGTTTTCAAACATTGCCACTAGCATACCTGAGCTCCAGAACGTGTGCAGGCCGACATACACATCGTTGTTGCGGTACTGCCTGAAACCATCAGTTAAGAGCGATTCGATAATCTGAGCTTCTGAACTTTGCCGCTGCGCGGCTTGAGATATGTAACTGGTTGGAATGTCGGCAAAAGATGTCATCTTCGGTAGTTCCACGCACCTCCGACCGATATCGAAAGAGCATGGATAAGCCGAGTTAGGTGGTTCCGGTTCAACCGCTGAAGCGAAACCTTTATCGAATACTCGGTCCAGGCCAAGTAAGGGATAGTTTGCAACACAAAACAACGCCAGAAAGGCGGCGGTAAGCACCATCCAAAGTCTCAGTGCGCGAAACAGCATCATTTAGTACCGAACGACAATACCCTAAAGTATTCGAATCGGCGCAGCACGTCTGTGTGGTAATTCCCCCTGAGGGCGATTGAAATTGATATAGCTCGAAAAATTCAATCAGGAACAACGTAGTTAATTCTGCATTCGACATCGACTGGACGAATCACATACACGTTCAGTATCACGCCACCTTCAAACGGTCCTGCGCAAAAACGCACTCAGGAAAGCACTTCTGTATGAGATTATCGAACGGGAAAAGTTCGCAGATTCACATGCCCTGTCGAAAGCGATCAAGGCACTCCCAATCACAACGCAGAAAGTTCATTCACTGGACGAGCAATTAGCACTGCGGGCGGTGCCAGTTTTGATTCAGTAGACAGTAACCTGATGCTTAAAGCGATGCCTGGAGTTTTTCGTCGCCGGTGAGATGCTCGATTGGGAAGCCCCCACCGGCGGCTATCTGCTCACGGCTTTCGTCGCCAGCGGTCGTTGGGCCGGCAAGAGTGCCGCCCGCTGGCTTGCGGAACGATAGAAGTTTTCCCACCGCTGATTTGGGCATATTCTCAGAGAAGATGAGAACCGAAGGAGGTGCATGAATCTCATGAAAACAGCCGGCAGATTGTTTTTTTTATCGATGCTGATCGCACTCACTTGCCACCCAGGGCCATCTCAGGCGCAAGAAGATCAACAGTCCCTTCTCACCCGGTACAGAAATCTTCAGAAAGAGGCTCTGGACCTGCAAGAGAAGAAGAACTACGTGGAGTCCGAGATAAAGTTCAGTCAACTGGTAGACGTTGCTCGAAAGTATCCCGGACCCAACAATCAAAATCTCTCCATGGCCCTGCTCGGTTGGAGCCAGGTCCTCGGGATGCTGGATCGGGGAGGAGATAGCTGGAAAGCCAGTCAAGAAGCACATAAGCTGACCTCGGAGTCCCTCCGGAAGTCAGGAATGGCAGGCGCGGCCAAGACTCTCGATGCTGTTTACAGTAGAGCCGACACCGCCATGAAGGAGTCCGAAGCCAAGTATGGAGCTCTGAATGGCAGTGGTAAGCGTCTTAACGACATGAGTGTCAAAGGTTCTATGCGCACGATGCAGATAGCAGCAAATGCGTACAAAGAGAACTACAAGAGGTATCCGACCTCTCTGGATGTCAGATTCAAAAGCTATTTTCCGGGTGGCGGATCTGATGGAAAGACCGTTCCGAAGCCTCCGATGAATTTCATCACACATCAGCGCCAGTGGCCCATAGCGGCTTCCCCCGGCATCTCTGTAAAGCCCTCGCCGGGGCAGATCATCTACATCGCCACTCCAGATGGGCGCAAATATTCTATATACGGCTTCGACCAGACAGGGAAGTATCTGATCGATCAGACGACCGGCAAGACACTGGTATTGACCAACTAAGATGGAAGCGTAGCGGGCGGAACCTACCTATGTATGCTGCAATACCAAACGATGCCCATGAAATTGTTACGGCGTGGATGTGCCGTTGCTGCCAGCGGTGCCATTGGTGCCTGTGCCACCGCCGACGGTCCCGCCTGTACCGCCGAGACCGGCGCTGCCACCATCTACGTCGGCCGGATTTGTCAACACGTTGGTTGTAGTGATCGAGCCGCCGTTTCCACCATTGCCACCGTTGCCGCCATCTCCTCCGGTTACGACAAGGCCTCCGCCACTACCGCCGGTGCCGCCGGTGCCGCCATTTCTTCCTGCTGACCTGGCAAAGCCGAGCACGGTAATCGTACCTTTGGAACCGAGATCTATTACTCCACCATTGCCAGCGAGCGAACCGTCTCCACCATCCGCACCCTCGGCGCGAGTGCCCGTTGCTGAATCACCGCCTGAACCGCCAGTTCCACCAACACCTCCGTTTCCGCCGGAAGAGTCTACTGTGCCGAAGGTCATGTCTCCTTTAACTTTGGTTGCCGTGACCGAGCCTCCGGATCCGGACTGACCGCCATTTCCTCCAGCTCCTGCGGCTCCGCCAAAGCTGTTCACGCTGTTTCCTCCAGAACCGCCTGTTCCTCCGGTACCACCAGCGCCACCATTGACCGAAACATCATCCAGACTGAGACTGGCTGCGGTGAAATCGACTGTTCCACCAAGGCCGCCAGCACCTCCGGCCGCACCTGACGAGCCGGTGCCGCCACCACCACTAGTGGTGCCGACCCCTCCGCTTCCCCCCGTGCCTCCAGTACCGCCATCGCCACCGAGGGCAAGAACATCGTCGACAAAAGGCGTACCTTTTTTGCTGGTGAGGCTCGCTTGACCGGCGATGCCGCCATTGCCGCCATTACCTGCAGAACCACCTGCGCCGGCTACGACGGCGGTTATAGAACTACCGCCGGAACCTCCACTTCCGCCAGTGGAACCGCTTCCGCCGTTGAGAATAATGTCGTTCAATACAGAGATATTTCCGGCTTTAGCTGAGAATATCACGATGCCTCCCGCTCCACCGGCGACACCCGCTGCGCCGTCGCCTCCGTCTCCGCCACCAGCGCCGCTACCACCTCCGCTACCACCTCCGCCACCATTTCCTGCGCTGCCGGAGGTGCCGCCTGCTACGGAAACCGAATTCAGATTGATGTTACGCGCACTGTTGAGTTGTATAGTGCCTCCGTTTCCAGCGGCTCCGACGACTCCGGCATTTCCTCCGAAACCTCCGCTTTGAGCGTCCGCGCCACCACCTACGCCACCACTGCCAGAAGTCGAGAGTCCCGTTCCCGCTCGTGCCTGCAGCAGGTTCGTAATGTTGACATCCGGATTGATTTTCCCCTTCGTTTTGACCAAAATGAATCCGCCGTTGCCCTGAGCGCCGCTGTCACCGCCAGCGCCACCATTGCCTGCGGCGCCTGTAGTGCCGTTTGCAAAGCCACCGGTTCCGCCGGCCCCACCATTGCCTCCATCTGTTCCGTCGGCGCGAATCGTGTCGGCCAACAGGGACAGAGCGGATATGGATATGGTGCCACCTAGAGCGCCATTGCCACCAGTTCCGCCGGTGCCGCCGTCTCCAGCAATTCCGTCTGCAATCAGAGAACCACCAGATCCGCCAACACCACCGACACCGGCCGATCCCCCGCTGGCGTTAACCAGCCCCAGTACTGTTGCTGCGCCGGTAACGGTTATGTCACCTCCGACGCTGGCGCCCAGTGCCGATCCACCGTCACCGCCTCTACCTGCGCTTCCGGTCAGACTGGCACCGCCTGTGCCACCATTTCCCCCGGAAGCTGAGGTGGTGTAGGTGCTGGTTATGTCTCCGAGAAAGGAAATGTCGACAGCGCTGATGTTGATTGAACCATTGGAGCCACCATTTGATGCATTGCCACCATTGCCGCCTGCCCCCCCTGCGGCTGTGCTGTCGTTGTTTCCGCCGTCGCCGCCATTACCACCACTTCCGGATTGACCACCATAAGACAAGATCTGTGTTGAACCCACGGCCGATATGCTACCCGCCTTCTTCGATGTCAGAAGAGTGACGGTTTGACCGTCACCGCCAGCGCCACCGGCCCCCCCATTGCCGCCTGCGGCTGCATCCATGGTGTTGTCGGCATCGCCGCCATCGCCGCCGGCTCCACCATTGCCGCCGCTGGTGCCCGTGGAGTGGATCACTCCGCCTGCGCGCACGGTGATAGTACCGCGCTCTAACTCCACGCTCACGCTCCGGGAGGATCCTCCGTCGCCACCTGCTCCGCCGGCGCCACCGACTCCACCAGCGGCCAAAACCGAATTGCCTCCATCTCCGCCTTCTCCACCATCAAAAGCCTGGCCGGCTGCGGAAATAATTTGAAGAGCTTCTACATTTCCTATGCCATCCGTCAGGAGTGAGACGAATCCTCCGTCTCCACCCGATCCAGCTGCTCCGCCGGCGCCGCCTGCACCGCCATTACCTGTAGTACCATTGCCACCGGCTCCGCCATTGCCGCCGAGACCGCCACTTCCCCCAATCGAGACGAATTGATTGCCTCCGATGTTGCCAGCTTCAGAGGTGAAGAAGACGCTGCCGGAAGCACCTCCGTTTCCGCCATTACCACCGGCGCCGCCGATTCCACCGGTCGTGAAATTAACGCCGGCACTGCCGTCACCGGCCGCGCCACCATTGCCACCGTAACTGCCTACGCTCGCGTCGATGAAAATTATGTCGACCGCGCCTACTGAGATGTTGCCCCCGGCACCACCAAAACCACCATCGCCACCGGCGTTGCCGTCTCCCGAAGAGACGGCACCATCTTGTCCAGCACCGCCGTTGCCTCCGGCTGAACTGATCCCTCCTGTATTTACGATCGTAAGGTTGCTCTCGGTCGCAGAAATACTTATGCTGCCGCCCTGGCCACCGGCTCCGCCGTCGGCACCGGGTGCAGTGGCATCAGCCCCGTCGGCACCGTCGGCCGAGACAAGACCCTCGATGTATATATCGCCACCGAGGACCACGATGTTACCGCCGTTCGAACCTGGGATGCTGCCGGATACATTTGTTTCGCCGCGGAGAACCACAGAATCGCTCGTGGCGATTTGAATAGTTCCCCCTTCAGCTATTAGATTGCCGGTTTCCACAGAGCCCGTTCCCAACTTGGAGCCGAAACTGACGCGGCCCTCTCCGACCCCTTCCGTGTCGAATGTCACTTTGAGTTTTGCGTCGGTATTGACGAGCGATATAAAGCCTGCGCCGCCGGAACCACCTGTCGCGCTGGCCTGGTCCACGTTAATCGCGCTGGAATCGTTTCCGGCTACGACAGAAATCACACCGTTTGCGCCTGTTCCGGAGCCGTTGGCGGAGATTGTGCCGACATTTAGCCTTCCGGTGTCGCCATCCTTATTTGAAAGCGCGATGATCGAAATTGAACCGGCGTTGCCGTTGTTTATTGCCGAGGCATCAACTGTAGATGAGGACAACAAAATATCTCCGCCTGTCGCTGATGCTTTGCCTACTTGAACAAAACCCTGTGTGATCGCTCCACTCGTCGTGTCGGTGGTCGGTAAAGCACCGTCTAACGCCTTCAAGGTCGCGCCTGCGATTATCGTAATTGTATTTCCGTTGTCGCCGGTGTTGCGAGATTGGATGATTCTTGCGTCGCCGTCGTCCGTGATGTTTCCGCTTGCCAGAATGGCGATTGCTTCATCGAATTGCAAATTCCCGCCGATTGTTATATCGCCCGCGTTATTGAAAAATGTAGGATCTCCCGTGATCACGCTCTGTCCGAGAACCAGATTCTCGGTCGATGCACCGATATGAGCGATGCCGGCGGATACTTTGAGTTGTCCGGTCAGATCGCCGACAACGCCATCAGCACTACCTTCGCCTGCATTGATGATCAATTTATTCGAATAATAATCGCCTCCGGATAAGACAATCGCATCGGCCGCGCCGAAATTGTTGTTGCCGATTGTGATGTCACCATTAGCGGTGAATGTTCCGCCTTGACCATTGATTGATACCAGTCGCGGCGTGCTGCTCACCTGCAGCTGATCTGCGACATTGATATTGCCAGCAGCGGCACTGATATTTCCATTATTGAAAATAGTTACACTCTGCAGACTCAAATTATTGCCGGCCGTAATCGAAGGAATTGATGCGCCGCCCGTTTCGACCGTATTATAGATTGCACCACCAGCGGTGAGATTGAGGTTGCCATTACCAGTAATACTGCCGCTGTTGACTATGTCCGTGTTCGAAAACAAGTTTAAATCGAGTGTGTTTGTGCCTGCATCCAGAGTCGCGATGCTACCAGTTGCCGAGTTGCGAATGTGATTGGCGCTGATCGTCGCAGCCAAAACCGACGGATCGTTGGAGCGCACCAAGAGATTTCCCGCGTTGCGCAGGTTGCCCGATAAATTAAGCTGTTGAGCTGAAGTGAAGTCACCGGTGACGGTGACATTCTTTGGAATGTGCAGACTACTAAGATCTTGGACGGATGCTGCATCGAGTGTGAGGTTGCCACCATCCGCGCTACCGTTTCGACCCAGAGACAAACTTTGTCCGCCTTCTTGCACAACTTGATAAACTGCGGCGAGTTCTGCAGCAGTCAGCGTGGTGCCACTGTTTACATGAAGCTCTTGTCCGCCGCGTGAGATAGTGACGTTGCCGCTTAAATTCGTAATCGAATATGAGTCGCGTCTCGATCTCAAGTTCAAGTCCGACGGAAGCTGAGTCAGATCGACTGCTGTAATTCGCCGAGAGGCACGGTCGGCGGCTTGCATGTTCTGGAGCGCATGAATCGATCTTGCGGTGTCGAACTGCATGCGGTTTTCCATTCGAAGAATTCGTGCTTCGTGGCGACTTGCTTTGTCGCTCATTTCAAGAACGCGCTCGTTGCGTTCGCGAACCGGACGCTCATTGTTGAACGCTCTTCGGGTGGCATTCTGTATCGCGCTATCAAAAGAGCGATCGTGTGCGTGTGCCGCCAGCGATGCCTGCGTCGATAATGCAAGTAATGTCAGAACAGCAAAAGTGTATTCACATCTCTTGTACTTCTTCATTTCAAATCTCCCCGAAAAACCGCTTGCTTGACTTCGCCGTCAAGCCGTCTGCCGCATTCGAGGACTGAAAGAGGCCAAGAATCCGTTTCAGCCGAGTAGCTTACACCAAACAGCGCCAGTTCGATGGTTGCACAACGGCATCTAGAAAAAGATTCACCAGAAATTGATTCAATCTTTCACGAAGCTATCAAGTTCAAATCTGCTTGATCAGAAGAAACCGCGCAAGGTGATGAACTGATTTAACGTAGCGTCGTAAGCGCGATCTTCATTTCCGCAGCGGTCTGGAATCGCTCCTCTAAACGATGCGCGGTCGCGGCCGCCAGAACAGCATCGATGGGTGAATGAGCGAACTCATCTACAGGAGAAACTTCAAGCGGAGCCGGGTCTCGCCCAGCCAGAAGAAACCAGAGTGTGCATCCCAGAGAGTACAAATCGCTCTGGGTCGAGGGGCGCCCCTTGATCTGTTCCGGAGGCATGTAGGCATATTTTCCAGCCATTACGCTGAGTTTAGTGTCATCGACCCGCTGGGCAATCGTAAAGTCTATCAGCTTTATCGTGCCATCCTGACAAAGAATCAGATTGTCCGGCGAGATATCGAGGTGCACCATAGGCGGTATCAGGCCATGCAGGTACTCGAGAATTTCGCAAATTTCCACTCCCCACCGGCAGGTGCTGGAAAGACTCGCCGGTCCGTTTTGTTTTACCAGCCGCCTGAGGGAATGTCCGTTGACGTGCTCGAGTACTAGATAACCGCGGCGGTCTTCGATGAAGGAGTCTAGAACCCTGACAATGCCGGGGTGTGCAAGCGATGACAGCATGCTCGCTTCATGATTGAATGTATTTACGTCCTCGCGATCGCCATCGCTGCCTTCCTTTACAGAAAAGACAAACTCTTTTAGCACAACGGTCAGTGCAGCCTCTAGAGGCAGGAGGATGCCTTCGGAAAGCGAGTCTACTACTCTAGCCAGATAGATTGTGCCCTGCCCGCCGGACGTCAGTTTTTCCAGAACTTCTATCGAACCTTGTCTCAGCTTGTCGCCTGAAACAAGCTGTCCTTTCCGCACACGAACCGTAGACCTCGAAAAATAGTCCAACCAGATTGTGGTATGGCTCGGGCTGCCGTCATTAATACCGGTGTGTTTTCTTGGCAGTGATACCACCACCTGCGGTGCGTACTGTCTTGCTGCGTTCAGCAGATCCAGCGGTTCGATCCAGGAGAATGCGTTTTCAGCAGTTAGAATATATCCTCGCCGGTCAAATGTTTCAATGCAAATGAAAGGGGATTCGTAGTCTCCCTCAGGGTAGCTGCAAATTTGAACTATGGTTCCCCAGGGAAGGGAGTAGCCGCCGGAGTTAGGCCGTATCGCTTCACCAACTCTGCCGAGAAGAAGACCTTCTTTGCTCACGCCGGCGATCTTGAGTAAAGAGGTATCCTCTCCTTGCAAGCGCCAAACCAACAGGCCTAAGGAACACAACGCGATCCCGACGGCTGCCACGACAGCCAGGACTGGATGCGCCGACACAAACGCCGCGGCACCGCCCTTGAAGAACCAGAGCGCTAAAGCCGCAGTCGGAATTGTCAAACAAAGGAATAGACCATACTTTGAATCGTCTGAAGAATTGCCCGCCTCTGGCTTCGGCAAGTTTCTGATCAGGCGAAGCGATGACAGCGTCGTGGTTGCGCGCAGGTCATCATTGCCTGGAGAGCTGAATGAGGGGGACATTATCTACCTGCCAATCTTCCGGTCGACCATTTTCTCGAGTTCAACCATAACTCATCGTATCGAATCAATCATAGGTTTCAATCTATTCAAAACTTCTTTGATATCGGGTCGCTCATTCGCCGCGTCCTTTGTGCAGTCACTCAGAAGCACCGACAAAGGTCCGGGCACATTAAGTCCGGCATAGTCGGACGGTGACAAATTTTGGAACGGCTCAGGGTCGTGTCCAGTGATGCAATAGTGCAAGGTCTTCGCGAACGAGTAGACATCACTGGCTTGAACAGGTCGCCCCTTGAATTGTTCGAGCGGCATGTAGGCGGCTTTTCCGATAACAGTTCCAGTGACGGTGGTGAGAAAAAAATTGGCGGCACCAAAATCGATCAAGGTCAGTTTGCCATCTCGCTCGAGGATGAAATTGTCGGGGGTCAAATCGCGATGCACTACCGGTGGTGACTGACTGTGCAAGTAAGCTATTAGTTCCGCGATCTCCGACGCAAAGAAAATTGTGGTTGCTGCAGTACACTTCCCGCGGCTCGCTACAACGGTCCTCAGGTTATTCCCCTCGACAAACGGCATCAGGAGATAGTGCCGCCCCTCCTCAACGAAGTAGTCGTAAATTTTTACTATCCGGGGATGGTCGAGTTTAGCCAAAAGTTCGGCTTCGCGCTTGAACAATCGCTCGATCTCTTTCACAGCCTCAGGCTCGGTAGATTCAGGAACGATCGCTTCTTTCACAATGCACGGGTCGGCGATTGCAGAACCGGCTAGATAGATGGCGGAAAGGCCACCCGTCGCGATTTCAGTATGGATGCGAATTCTGCCTTCTTGAAGTTGCACTCCTGGACTGAGCGGTACAAACGCCGTTGGTGCATATCGTCTGTTATATTCGGAAATCCAGTGATCAGTCGGATTATATTCACCGTCGCCGCGCGGGCTGTCAGGGTTTATCTTGATGGGCAGTTTATCCAATGATGGATAAAATAAAACATTGCTTCCGAACATCCGGAGGGCTCGAATAAGCATCTCCAACTCTCGCCTTTTGAAACCGTCAAGGCGATACATGAGATTAGTTCGATCGTGGAAAACAAATTTCATTGCAGTGAGCTGGTCGTCAGCCACATTATTACTCAAAAAAGAAACCTGCTTCAGCTCAGACCACGGACGATGCAAACGGAAGCCGAGAGTAACCAGCGCTGCACTAGGAAATAGTATGCCATCGTGATTAATTTTGAGTCTTTGCCTGGAAAAGAAAACGGCTGAGGCACACTGAATTCCGATCATGAAGACGAGCACGCAAACCAGATAATAGAGTTTGAGGAAAAATGTGAGTATAAAAACGATTGTAAAAGACCAGCCGACGATTGTTTCACTGATTGACTTCGAGCGCGAACGTCCGCCGGTTCCTAAGAGCGCTTCGGACATTTTTGGTCTGTAGTTGATCAGGACGGCTTGTTCCGAGCTGTCGTTGAGGCGTGTTGGGGTGGTCATGGTCGGAGGAACTGAGGGAAGGGCGAGCACCAAGAAGCGTTCGGATTATTGGTGTTGCGTGCTAGATTGCGGCTTATGTCGAACTCCGCACTATGGTAGCAGTTTCAGAGCAGCGCTCGCTGGTTTCAAGTAGACGAAGGATGACGTGAATGAGCAATTCCGCCTGGAAGCTGACTTTACCAGTGGCAATATCTCAAGCAGCGAACTGTATAACTTCTGGCATGAACACTTCGACAATTATAAGTTAGATGACGTGAAGTCCCGTCCGTGTTGTAATCCCCCTGAGGGCGATAGAAATTGAATTAGCTATCGCATGTCCTTCTTCGGTGGCGTCTCAACGCGTTTCAGGCCAAAATCTTCAGCGTCAACTTCCTTCTTGTTGCTCTTCTGCTCGACCGAGCAGTTGCGGGACATTCAAGTCTGAATGCCCATCTTCGGGAGGATCCAAAGTTGCATTGCAAAATACAACACAACGAATCCAAAGAACAAAAATACGTTTTCCATCACGTTCACCGTTGTTCGCTTTATTGGTGAGTTAGCATCTGTCGTAGTACGCATCATATTCACCTCTGACTTAAGTATAGCTCGAAAAATTCAATCAGGAACGACCTAGCAATCAGCCGCGGTCGAACTGGTAGAAACGAGTCCAAAGTCGCGGTGGAGTCAGGAAGCGTGCCGGTTCATCAAATAAGCGGAATGCAGGAAGAGAGTTGCACGCTGCCGGATATCGCGGTTTAATACTAAAGTTAAGCAACCGGACAAATCGCCGGCAGTCATACGGAGTCTCTTCAATCAGATGGCAACAAATCACCGCAGGTTTCAACTTGCACTAGCTCTGGCGGTCTCATTGCTTATGCCACTGCCCGCGGCGGCAAGTGATGAACAAGAATCCAGCGCAGATCCTGTTGATACCGGAGTCGTCACAGAATCCGCCAAAGCAGCTGTCGAATCGAAGGCATCAACGAATTTGATGACTGAACCGCCGAAGATACCTGACCTGCCGGCACCGGTGCCAGGCGAGGAGAAACTTGTAGAGCGGCTGTCCAAACGCGACTTCGAGACAGCGCAGAAGTTGATTAAGAAACGGTTGAGTAGGAAAAACACCCGCGCCCAGAAGGCGGAACTGCTAAATCTCCTTGCTTACACTTACTACAGACAGAACAAAACCCGCAGTGCCATAAAAATTTTGGAACATCTTTCGGATGACAATACCTCGAAGGAAGGCAAACGCGCAGGTGTTTTGCGAGAGAAGAGGCTAGCCGACATGTACGTTCATCTACCTGATGAACAGAAAGCAATCGAGATGTACAAGTCTGCACTCGCAAAAGCAAATAAATACGATCGCAACGATTCAATCCGAATATCAATTTTGGAACCGCTTACCGGACTGCTTGTAGAGAAGAAGGAATTCGAAGAAGCTCAGCCATATGCGGAAGAGCTAACATCACTCTGCACCGCTCGAGTCAAAGCCGGACATATCGCGGAAGTCGTTTCACTTTTCTGGGCGCATACACACCTGGCAAGGATTTATAACGAAACCAAAAACTCTGATGCGTCAGCAAAATTTACCCCTCAACTTCTAGCACTGCTCGATCCTTTACTTACACTATCAGCGAAATACCAGGCGAATTCACTCGAAGAAGATCAAAAGGCATATGTGCGCTTTCAGAACAAGATGCGGGACGAATTCATCGAAGATAACACGCCCAGGACATTGTCAGAATATCTCTGGCTGAGCTCACAATTCAGAATGCGCGATCTCCCGCTTACAAACTGGACTGCAAGCACCGGAGCGAAACCTAAAGCTGCTATTCTATGTGTTCACGCATTGGGATTGAGCAACCGGGCTTTCGGTCCCTTAGCGAAGGAGCTGACGAACCGCGGATTCACGGTCTACGCGATGGATGTTCGCGGCTTCGGCGCATGGCAACACGAATTCGGAAGCGAGACAGTTCACTTCGAACGAGCTATGGATGATGTCAAATCCATTTTGCAACTTATCAAAATGCGCGAGCCAGGCAAGCCGGTTTTTCTACTCGGGGAATCGATGGGCGGAGCAATTGTGCTGAGGGCCGCAAGCGACTATGCCGGCGAGATGTCTGGCGTTATATCTTCGGCGCCCTCGGCGAAGCGTTACGGTGAGGCAAAACTTGCAGCGCTTGTTGCCCTTCACTTGTTCAGAAAACCAACCCAGCCATTCGATATCGGCGAGCAATTGGCTCAACAAGCCACTAGCCAGGAAGATTTACGCGAGATATGGAAACATGACCCGCGAGCGAAGGTCTCCTTAACTCCTATCGAATTGATCAAGTTCAATAAGTTCATGATCGACACAAGCAAGTCATGCAGCTCGATAGACAATGTGCCGATCATGGTCGTGCAAGGGCAAGCCGACAAGTTGGCAAAGCCGCAAGGGACCTATCAGATGTACGATTCTGTTTCCTCAAAAGACAAAGCGATGCTCATTCTAGGCGACGCGGAACACCTTATTTTTGAACTGCCGAATCAATCAAAAGTTCTGCTCGACGGTGTGACAAGTTGGTTGGATAATCACCTGGCAATGCAAGCGTCGAAGCCTATACCGAAGCCCGTAACTTTAGAAAACAAAACCGAGAAGCAAAGCAAGGCTCGAAAAGCAGCGCGAAAAAAGGCTCAGCTTTGATAGATCGCCTTAATACTGCGCATAGTGGCATTAAACCACCTACACGGGCTTCGATGTATCATCGGCGTCTTTCTGGTTCGTAATCCGGTAGAGCGTTGGCAGGACTACGAGCGTCATGGCTGTGGCGGTCAGCAGTCCACCAAACACGACGGTCGCCAGTGGTCGCTGCACTTCCGCACCGGTTCCGTGCGAAAAAATCTTGGGCAACAGACCCATCGTTGCAACCAACGCTGTCATCAAAACGGGTCGCAATCGAGTGGTGGCGCCTTGCACAATAGCCTCTCGAATCTCAACGCCTCTAGTCTGCAACTGCATTATATAACTCAGCATGATGACGCCGTTTTGAACAGCCACTCCGAACAGCGCGATAAAACCGATGATCGCTGGAACCGATAGCGTCTGCTGAGAAACAAACAAACCCACAATGCCACCAATTAAAGCGAACGGAACGTTCAGCATAATCAACGCCGCGTTTTTTATCGAGTTAAACGACGAAAAGAGCAGAATGAAAATCAAGCCGAGAACAATTGGAACAACGATGGATAGCCGTTCCATCGCCTTGCGTTGATTTTCGAATTGACCGCTCCAGACAATCTTGTAACCCTTCGGAATTTTCACATTCTTTGCCACCCGCTCCTGAGCTTCAGCGACGAACGAACCCAGATCCCTATTACGAACATTCGCCAGCACTGCAGTTCTTCGCTGACCATCCTCGCGATTTATTGTCACAAGTCCACGCGACCTTACAAACTTAGATAAGTGGTCCAGCGGAATTCGAGCACCAGTTGGCGTGTCAACGGCGATCTCGGCAATGTCTTGCGGGCTATCGCGGTACAACTTGTCGTATCGAACCAGAACGCCGAAACGTCTGTAAGCCTCGATAACTTCGGTGACGCTGTCACCCGCAAGAGCAACTCTGAGTATTCCCAGCACATCATCTGAGTTTAAACCGAAACGCGCGATCGCTCGCCTATCGACTTCAATCTGAAGTTCAGGCAGACCGAGCAAGTGCTCACGCTGCAGGTCAACGGCACCGCGTACGCTGGAAATTTCACCTTGAATTTCTTCAGCCAGCTTCGCAAGCACCTTTTCGTCGTCTCCAAAGATTTTGATACCGAGGTCAGCACGAATACCGGCAACGAGGTCGTCAATCATATCGGCAATCGGCTGAGAAAAACTGTAGGAAACACCAGGAATAGACTCGAGGCGCGCGGACATTTTGTTGATCAGTTCCTCTTTGCTGTGCGCCGTTTTCCACGTGCTGAGCGGTTTTAGTCCAATATAAAAATCAGATGCATCCACCCCATCAAGTCCCGGGCCGTTCGTCGGTCTCCCGGTCCTTGAAACTACCACCTCTACTTCCGGAAACTCCATCAAAAGCTTTTCAATAGACTCGGCATAACGCCTGGAATTTGTGTGCGAAACACTAGCAGGCATCTTCGTTCTCACAAGAATTGAGCCTTCATCTAACGTGGGTATGAACTCGGATCCTAGAAAAGGCAGCAAGCAGAAACTCGCTGCCAGACAGGCGAGGCTTGCCCCTATAACCAGTTTAGGTTTATCCAGAGCAAAATTTAAAACAGGAATATATTTGTTAGCAATCCAGACTACAGCAGGATTTTCGCGCTCTACGATTTTCCCGCGCAATACCCAAAAGCAGAGAACCGGAATGATTGTCAGAGAGCACAGCAGCGATCCGGTTATCGCGTAGATAAACGTTAAAGCCAGAGGCTGGAACATCTTGCCTTCGATGCCTTCCAATGCGAACAACGGCAGATGAACCGCGATGATAATGCTTATTGCGAACACCACCGGCCGACCGACTTCGCGCGCGGCGTTGAGCACAACCTCAAACGTGTTGACCTTCTCAGAAGAGTGCCATGCCTTCGACAAATGGCGATAAATGTTTTCCACCATAACGACGCCGGCATCGACAATTACGCCAAAGTCGACGGCGCCCAACGTCATCAAGTTCGCGGTCAGCCCCGTGTATTTCATTAGGATGAAACTAAACAGCAGCGAAATCGGAATTATCACAGAGACGATTAACGCGCTCGGTATATGCAATAGAACAGCGGTCAAAATTACGATGACCAGTCCGCCGCTGAAGAACAAAATTTCTTTGACGGTCTCGATGGTCTTTTCTACTAGTTCGGTTTGGTCATAGAATGCAACTAGCTTCACCGACGGTGGCAACTCTCTCCGGATCTCCTCTACCTTTTCTTTGACGTGCTCCACAACCGCCTTTGTATTGACACCTTTGCGCGTATAGACGATCCCGATTACAGTTTCACCCCGCCCATCCTTCGACGCAGATCCGCGACGGAACGCCTCACCGATTGTCACATCGGCAACTTGGGAAACTTTTATCGGCGTACCGCTATACTCTTTTAAAACGATGTTCTTGATGTCATCGAGCGTCTTGATCCGACCGATTCCGCGTATAACGACCTCTTCACCGGCTTCCTCAATGAAATTGCCGCCGATGTTATCGTTGTTTGCGGCGACAATTCGTACGACGTCGGCAAGCTTGATGCCAAACTTCCGCAACTGCATCGGGTGAATTACCAACTGATACTGTTTAACGAAACCGCCGAAGCTGCCGACATTGGCGACGCCGGGGACAGTTCGCAATTTGCGGGCGATATCCCAGTCCTGGATAGTTCGCAACTCGGTGTTATTCAAATGATCCGATTCGAGCGAATACATATAAACCTGACTGAAGCTCGAAATAACCGGTCCCAGCTCAGGCCGTCGCACCCGCTGTGGAAGGCTCGATTCAATCTGCATCAGGCGCTGCTGCACTAACTGTCGCGCAAAATAGACGTCGGTATCGTCGTCAAAAATAGCCGTGACGACGGACAGTCCAAAACTCGAGGACGACCGAATCTGTTTTATCTTCGGGAGCCCGTTCAGAGCATTCTCGATCGGAAATGTGATGAGCAACTCAATCTCTTCAGTTGCCATGCTTTCCGGTTCAGTGATGATTTGTACCTGAACATTACTCACATCAGGAAACGAGTCAATCGGGATATTGAGCATGCTCCAGATCCCGAACGCGACCACCCCGACCGCGACAATAAGCGTCAGCAGCCGTTGCTTCAAAGCAACGCGAATCAAATTATCGATCATAAAGTCTCCAAACCCAATCGAATTTGATGAGCCTAGTTTTCGCGACTAGATGAAACTCAACTCAATCCGGTCCTTTAACAACCGCATTGAAACTCAATCGGACAAATCTAAAAACACCAGCGAATCTGCACGCAGCGATAGACGAAATCCGTTTCGCATCAGGATTCGTTGCATCGCAGATGTTTCAAATTAATAGAGCCCGCTTAAACAACCATAATCGGTTTTGCCGGTAAGAAATAGCCGGTGGAATATCCCAGTTTTGCCGGACTGTGACAAGGAGCGCCGGCAACAGGAAGAGCGTAAGAAAAACAATCGCTTGTAATTCCGGATTCAAGCCAAGGTCGTCTGCGCTACCGCCGGCGGTTCCTAAAAATGGATCCAGCGGTACGACATGCTCCAAACTCATATCCTGAACATCTTCCACATCGTAGTTATGCGCGATGAACGACAGCCCACCTACCATAGACAAATACTGCACAGCAAGCAGTAAAACGGTAGTGAATATGACTTTCGCAGACACCGACATTTAAAACACCTGTGCCAAAAATGTAGCTCCAGCGTATCATAAATTCCGAAAAAGCCAACTAATTCCTGAACCACTTCAGCATATTTGTCGGCTTCCCAGCAGTTTTGTAACTGAAGAGCCACAATTGCAAGGGCTCTGCGCGGCGCCTGATAGACTAACTCTTCAACCAGAGGCACTTAAGGATTGTACATATGCAAAACAGAAACACGCACTTCCTGACCGTCCAGCCCGGGCGGCAAACGTTGCTATTGCCAATCCTCCTCCTTACGCTGTTTGTCGTTCAGCTCTCAATTCAAACAGCGAGCGCCGAGGAACTAAAGTTTGCCTGGCCGGTTCCGTCGCGAGTCACCGTGACGGAAGAGACGCTCAAAAAAGGCAAGACCGCGAAGATGCGATACGACATCGTTTTAAACAAGCAGTCGTCCGGTGACAACTACGAACTCAATTTCGATAAATTCGAGTTTCTGGCAATTGAAGGGACGGACCTCTCCGTTCCGGAAAATCGTGAGCAAGCAGGAGCGGTTTTGAAACAAGCAACCGCACTCGGCAGTATGTTGCCGACCCTGGTGATCACGCCTAAAGGCAATGTGGTTGATGTTATAGGAATGGAAAAATGCATAGATGCAGCCACGGCGCTGCTTTCGTCGGCGGATCCGAAGGTCATCGAGATTATCAAGTCGCCGGAGATGGTCGAGCAGATGAAGCAAAAGAGCGTCGACTTCTGGAGAGTTTGGGTGGAGACCTGGTTAACGGCGCCGGAAAGCGGCAAAGTCAACGCCTATGAAATGGAAGTCCCGCTTATGGGGATGAAACTTCAGGCACCACTTACGGTGCGTAACGAGGGTTCGAGTAAGGAAACAGGGAGCGATGTAAAACTGATTGCGGAGACGATTCTAGAAGGCGAAAAAGCTCGGCAAGCGCTCGCCACGATGATGCAAAACATGGTCGCAAAAATCCCGCAAAAGGAGGGCGTTAAGCCGTTCTCACCAGACATGATCAAGAGCATGAAACGGGTGACACGATTTACAGTCGTGACTAATCCGAAGACCCTGCAGCCGCGCTCTGCGAGTTCCGACAGCTTGATTGACCTGGCCATCGAAGACAAACAACGCTCAGAAATAGAGAAGCACGATTACAGCTTCGATTGGAAATCAACGACAAACTAGGTTGTCTTTTGCGTTAAAACCAGGCACGCACTCAAGAGTTTGGTGGGTTGAAAACTTTCAGCGTATTCCAGTCGTAGCGAGACTTTTTCAAGTAATCGTCGAGCGGAGTCGCCGCATCGTTAAACGCGTAGAGTTGGCCATCGTGCCCTTTTCCAATCACGGCGATATCACCATAATTTGGACAGGGTCCACGTCTGGCTTGCTCCTGCGCGTAAACTTCCGGCGTCCAATACACATGAACGACCTGTCCGACCTTGAGTTCTTTCGATTTCGAGACCGTAAAACCTTCACTCGGCAAAGTTTCTCTCATATCATTTGCATTGCCGTAGATGATCTTTCCAGTCGCGCGTTCAATCGCATAGCTGACCCCTTTAGCGCAGTAACCGTATGTTCCAAGTTCATCGGAAACTTGCGCAGCTTTATCAGCTAATTTTGCACCGGTTGCATTCACAGCTTCGCACGATGTGGAAACCTTTCCACTTGACGGTAAGCGCAGAGATTCCAAACTCGGATCTTTCGAATCTACCAGATGCCGCAATTTCTTGGTGTCAATCCTTCCGTTCGCACCGACAATCTTCTTATACAGCTCGGGCATGCGCTTCTTAAACGTTTCAGGGTCGGAAGCAAACCAGTCCATAAGCAAGTCAAACAGATCAACCTGAGACCAGTCGGTTTGCGGCGGTTGATAAGCACTGGTATCAGATATGGTTCGAGCGGGTTGGTAGCTGCCGGTATCAGATATGGTTCGCTCTGGTCGATAGCTGGTATCGGTTGTGGTTCGAGCAACCTGACGACCGGTATCATATACGGTTCGAACCGGCGAGTAGTTGTCGGTATCAGAAGCAGTGCGAACCGGGCCGCTCGCAAAATCCATCTCAACAATCTTCCCTAACTCTTGCGCGTATTCCATCAGGCTTTTAAAGAGCTGAAACTGTTTATCAGCGGATATATCAGGCACGAAATCGCCTCTCTCAAGCGCAATTACAAAATCGCCTCCTTTACGGTCCATTCTCAAAAATTGTTGAATGGTGCCGTCCGGTTTTAAAACAACATCCGCATTTGAACAATCCGCAGTCACGGTGATTGACGACGCAGCCTCAATTGCGGCTCGCATCTCCGCGTTATCGAATAATTGCATAGAGTCGCTGGGCAGTTGGAAGGGAACGTTTGCCGCAATGCGCTCACCAAATCGCAAGTCAGACACCGAATCCATTTGAAGAATGGACATCAACGAAGATTCCTTCGCGATAGCTCCTGTCTCAAGTGAATTAATACGCTCGTAAACCATCATAAGCCCCCGTATTCGCCAACCTGCACACAGTCTAGTTTCCAGGATGTGACAAATTCGGGTCACGTTTTGCAATCGACCGACTTCATCGTGCTACCTAGTGAGCAAGTCAGGATTTGATTCTCTGACGGTCAGTATCGCCAATTTGCTGGAGCACTTATGAGCAAGAAAGACACAGACGAAGAAGTCGACTACATGCACCCGGACGGCACCAAGAAAAAGCCGCCGAAAAATCAAGAAGAGAAGAAAAACGAAGAGAAGGCAGAAGAATCGACAGAGCTTGTCGAAGAATTGCAGGAAGAACAATCCTGAAACCGGCACGAACGGCACGGTTCAGTTGAACTCAGGCTACCAGTTGCGCATGCTCGCGGGATGACGAACCTGAGGCTTCGCGATGTTGGTTTGATAGTTAGGTCCTGGCTTGATGTGCGTGAGTTTGTACCAGCGCGCACTGGTGATCGACCCATCCTTAGCCGGTTCGAGCCTCAACAGCCAGGTGTCGAATGACTCGACGTCAACTGCGCATATCTTCTCTCTGTTTGTGATAAGCAGTATTTTGCGAAGACCGGAACCAAAATCCGGCAGCACGACATCGAATGTGTACTGCCGACCATTGACGGTCGCTTTGAAGGCGGGATTCGCATGCCCGTCCAAACCAAACGCAGCCGTCCTTCCTTCGACCGATATCGGCATCCAGTCGGTCGCAGCGGTCAGTGTATTGGAACCTATTTCAAATGTTTCCAGGCAATTCATTTCCTGAAAACACTTGGTGACGATCAATGGAATCAAGCGCCGGTCGTTGACTTCGAGCAGTGGGATATTGCGAGTGTTGTCACGAACAGCAAGTTGCGCTTGCGGCTCGATTGCAATTTGAGACTTGACCGGATTGCGCAGGAAGTGGCTGTTTTCAATGGAACCGACCAGATCTGCCAAACTGATACCACCGTCCAGCGGAGCATCACGATCAAGCGCACCATGCTGCCCCTGCATGTTTGGAGCCATCGGCGCGCGTTTCGCGACCTGCCCCGTGAGCGGCGGCGAAGACTTGAGACTATTAACTTTGGCTTCGGCCTTACCTTTCAGAGGATTGCTTTCGTCGAATTTCGCAAACAGCTCAAATGCCTTTTTATACATGTCCGCGGCAGCAGTCTGTTTCCGGAGATTCTCCAGACAGACGCCCTGGAAATAGTTGCACTCAGCGCGATACCCTTCGTAACCATCACCGAGTTGCGGCGTGAGTTTCTGCAGCGCGACTAGCGCCTGTCCAAAATTCTGCATTGCGATGTTCTGCATTGCCTGTTTGTAGAGCGGCTGCTCTTGCAGAATCATCTCAGTGACTTCAGTACGCCCCTGGAGCGGCGTCCGCGGCGTGGTAGAGGAGGTGCTATCACCTTTGGGAAGTTCAAGTGCTTCAAAACCGTCTCCGCCTGCGGCAAAGGCGCCCGTCCATCCGAAAGCAAACGCCGACGATACCGCCAGGGCCAGGCGCAGGTGTTTGAAGAATGGATTTCGGTTGGGGTTTCGCATGATTATGAAATAGTGGAAGGGCTTAAGCCCCATCCTATTTGATTAATCCACGAAAAGCGTCAAGATCAACGTAGTTATCGTTAGCAGGTCACAACAGCGCGCTGCCTCGCCAACAGTACAAGGGGAGGGTGTGAGACCCTCCCCCCTTAGTTTTCGAACTCGAGACGCGGCTATTTAGCTTCTTTGATGGCTTTTTTGTCAGCCTTGTATTGAAGCTTATCGGCATCTTCCTTAATTTCAGCTGCTTTCTTGGCTTCCTTGGCCGCTTTCTTCGCATGGGACGCGGCGCGACCTTCTTTGCCGTCGGCTTGAGCTTCGGCAGAGGCAGCGGATTCATCGCTGGCTACGCCTGCAGTCGCGGCGGCTTCGGCATTCTTCGCATCAGCATCTGCTTGGATTTCAGCTGCATCCTTAGCCAGCGCCGGAGCAAAAGTCGACGCAGAGATGAGAGCGAGCGCCGTGAATGAGAACAAGAAATTACGCATGAGTTAACCTCCTAGTAGTGCTATACCTTCGTAGTACATAGGCTGCCAAGCATTGCCTGCAACGGTTCCCAGCGCTTGATATATCTACACACGAAACCTGGATGGAAGGCTACATCAGCCACCCGACCGAAGAAAGCCCTTCGCAAGAAACCCATTTTTGCGAGGGTCGGTCAATACCTAAAGAAGTTGGGCCGCAAGTTAAGGCGTCCTGAATCTAATGCAATTTACTTGAGCTAGAACATTCTGAACCGAGACCACCTCGTCAGGTTTTAAATTAGCGACGTCGTGCCCTAAATCAATGGTCAACGCGAGAAGCTCGTCAGCACCGCCTGCGGTGCCAGCTTGCAGCGCATTGTGAATAGTATCACGAAGTGAATCGAAATTCGCAGAAAAAACAATTGAAGCCAAATCCTTTTCGTTCAGTCGTGGGTTTAAAACGGTGATATTAGGCCAGTCAGGCCACGTAACTGTCTCCGTATCGCCTGTGAAAAAAAGACACTGGTCAAGCACGGCACTCGAAAAATCACAGTTGCGATAGTAAGCGTTGGGACTTTTCGAGACCCCTCGCTGAAAGCCAAAACTACAATTAATGAACTTTCCACTGATTGCTGACCGCTCGAAAACGGACTCGAGGAACTGCACATTTTCAATGGGCACTTTCGCGTTTATTCTGCAATTCAAAAAATTAGCATCAACAATTTCGAAATTGGTACCGCCGAAATTAACCTCGCAATTCACGAGAAAAGCGCCACCATATACGGTATCCGTATCGTCGTGAATACCCAACTCCAAGGTCTCGTTTCGGGTGTTGCCACCGACTATCTCGATGCGCTTCGTGTCTGCCATTGTCACCTCAACAAAAACTCCTACTTCAGAAGATGCTCATCTGGTCATCCATATTTTCCAAATCATCCATGTCCTCTAACAGCTTTGCGTGAACAGAGGTTGTTGTGATTGTTGTAGCCCTCTTGCGCGCAATCTCTTCTCTCAATTTCCCTTGAATATTGTCCAGAGTCCAGACCCCGGAACCGGCGATGTAAGTAGTTGAAGCGGCGGCGACCAGCGGATAGGATTTGGTTGCTGCGTCAAAGTATTTGAATCCGGCCACCGCCAACTGAGCTCCACGTGCAACTTGAGTACCACCAACGGTGGTACTGTAGAACATCCTCTCATGATATTCTTTTTTGATACGCTTATCGATTGCTTCGCGAGTTTCCTCACGGGCGTCCAGCAGCTCATTTTGTAGGTCGTAGACAGTCTTGCGAGCATCGAGAGCTTGGAGAAGCTGCTTATCTGATGAGTCAGCTCGGGCGATAAGTTCAGCCAATTCTTTGCGATGAGCATCGAAATTTTCAGCGGCTATGACGCGAGCGGTTACTCCAGCACTCTCCAGTTTGGCCCGGGCTCGGAAGCGAGCGTGATGGCCGGCCCAATGAATCAACATTGGCGAAGCGATTACGCTTGAGCCCGATGTTATGAAGCCAATCCCCGCGACGCCGACTTGCTTGGGCTCTCGATCGGCGACTGAAAGCAATGACTGCAGGGAGCCGCCGTAAGCTGCCGTCGCTGCACCAAATGCGGTGGTTAAAGTAGCCGCATCGCGCGCACTACGCAAGCGCGCAATATCAGAGAACGAATACTGAAACTCTGAAACAGTCAAGTCTCGCAGGTCACGGAGCACCAGCCCGTCCACACGAAGGATCTCTTTCTGGGATGGCGACAGACCTGGACAGTTTTCAACCAACGAATTGCGCTTAGCAAGTGAACTGTCTAATTGATTTTGCATGTCGAGGAACGTCTGGAGAGCAGACTTGAGGTCTAGATGTTTCTTCGCATGCCTGTTCTCGGCTCGCTTATCGAGAAAAGCTTCGAACAACGTACCGCCAAGGAGAATAGAAGCGCCTGTCATATTGACGATGTGACCGGACTTCAAATAAGGGCGTGATGCCGCAGGAGGATTATTCATGTATTGGAATCGCGAGCCGGCAATTAAGCTCATTCCGACGTTCAACATCGTAGAGCCGGTCATTTTGTACGCGAACACACGCCAGGACTTGCCGCGACTCGGACGCACCCAAGTAGCGTGAAGGGAGGTCGAGTAGCGCATCATTTGGATCTCAGCCCGAAGGATCGAATTGGTCAGTTTTTCAACTTCAACCAGCTGAGGATTACCGAAATCATCGAGACTTTTGACATTAGGTTTCGATTGTTCTAGCTGGGCTGAAGCAGAGTCTTGCGCAGTCCGTTCTGCAGCAGCTGCACATGATGGACCCTGTACTAACAAGATCGAAATCACGCCTAACCGATTGAGAAAACTCGCGACGCTTCGCACAGACCAGCACCACAAAAACTTTGACGCTGATTATGACAGCATTTTTCACGTAAAAACAGATACGACTTGTTTAGAAATGCGCCCCAAACAGATGTCCACCTTCGCTGGTTTGCATATAGAAACAAACCTCAATCACTTCAATATTCTGACTTCTACGCCTTCACTTCCTTATCAAACGTGTAGCAATCAGTCCGGCGAACCTATCTTTGCCTGTGTAAAACCAACCAATATGCCGGTGACACTGACCACATATCGCATAAGTCCATTCGTAGCCTTCAAACCATGTCGCCAGACTTGAAGGCTCCCCGGCTTCGATGGCACCAGGTGCGGTGCTATAACAAACGACGTGAAACGAGTAGCCGGCAGGATTGCGAAAAGTGTGTTCATGCGGTTCAATCGCGTACTCGGGCTCGGTAATGTCAAACTCGCAATTTGCGCAACGTACCGTTTGCTTCGGCTCCTCGTCCACAACATCGTCAAGATGCGTAGAGACTTCATTACCCGCATCATCACGCAACATCTCCGAATCCCCTGCCTACCGCGCAGCTGAAACGATTGCCATTATGCCATTGTACTCGTTTAGATAAACGAAGATTTTGTACTTATGTCCATTGGCCAATTTGAACGTGTGAAAGGTGACCGTATCTCCCGCCCCCGTCTTCCCCTCTTTGCTACCAAGGCATGATTTCTCCAAAACCACGTTCACCGATTGAGCGTCAACTTTCATAACTTTCATGAAAGCCGCCGCAGCCAGCTGAACAGGTAAAGACGCCACCGCGGAGGAAGTTAAGGTGTCCATGTAAGCGCCCGGAATATGTACGTCGATTGTGTTCAGGTTCTTCGTGGCAGAAAATCCATCCCCCAACTGAACCGGCGATTCCGATTTGAGCAACTCGGGCTTGCGAAGGTCAGCAGTTGAGATTGAAACGATCGGAGCTGTTTTCTTCGCAACCCTTGCGCTCGCATTCTGGGAGTATGCGGGAGTTGAGGTTATTAGTAAAAACAGGAGGACAACTGTGGCAATTATTGATTTCATCTTCCTCACCGGCTTGATCACATCGATTTTCATTTTAAGCGATACAATGGTCTGTTACTACCGGGCGTGAACACATTCAGAGATAAACTGTGATACCAAAACACATATCCCTTGCCCTCAGCGATGGTGTTGAACTCCAGTCAACCAGTGCAGCAGGTGTGTGCAGAGTTAAATTAATTGATGAAACCAAACGCTTCGACTTAACGTGGGATCGGTTCGTTAGACTACACCGTACAGCTCGTGAAATTAAGCGACTGGTACCGGACAGCGACACCATCTTAGATGTCGGCGGTTTTGACGGCGCCTTAGCAATGTTTCTCCCAGAATACAAGGTTGAGGTTGTCGATCCAGCGACAACTTGTGGCACTGTATTTAGTGTCAATGAAAGCTCATATGAAGCGGTCGTGTCGATCGATGCAATTGAACACGTTGAGCCTAAAGATAGAAAGGCATTTTTGACACACGTGACGCAGGTCGCGAAGCGAAGCTGTTTCATAAACTTCCCATCCAGACAGACTAAAGACTCACAAGCTTTGGTTCTCGAACTCACAGATAATCCTCTAGTGAAAGAGCACGTAGAATGGCCACTTCCCGACACCTCCGAAATCAGTAGACATTTGGAGTTACAGGGCTATTCCGTAGATATACAGAATCACGGCAGCCTGACACAGTGGCTTTCACAATTTGTTCTGCAGGCAGTATCACCCGAAAAGGCTTCCAGAATCAGCCGCCACCTTATCGAAAGCTATCTAGATGAGCCTTTTGGCGTACCGCTCTACAATCTAGTAATCGGCTTGAAAAGTAGTGAATAACATGCGGAGAACGTTAATGCCACTGAGATCCGCCCTAAAGAGCAGCATCGCTCAAATTACAATCGCGTCTATCTTGCAGCTAATCGCACTGGGAGCAGACCGAGAAGCGAGCGCAGTGGCAGCGTCACCGGAAGAAGTGCGCCAGGCAATCACAGCCAATAACGAAGGTATGGTTCTCGTCAACAACGGTGAATTTAAACCAGCAGCGGACAAATTCGAAACGGCTTGCAAACTCGAACCAGAGCGTTCTCTCTTTCATTGCAACTATGGATTCGCACTGTTGAAACTTGGAAATTTTGACGGTGCGATCGCACAGCTCGAAGAGTCCGTCAGGTTACAGCCAGATTTCTCCCGAGCCTGGATAAATCTGGCGGTTGCATTCGAGAGCAAAGGGGACACGGCGCGAGCGATCCCTGCTTTGAAAAAAGTGGTCGAAATCGGACCGCCATCACCTGAGGTCGATCGAATCAAAGCGCACATCGAGTTGCTTTCAAAAGAAAACGAGATTGGCAATCTAGACAAAAGCGAGACTGATTATGTCGAGTCAATAAAAGCGAGAAACAAATTCCGCTGGGCGAAAAGCCGCATGCCGATTAAAGTCTTCATGAAATCGGGCGAGGGAGTGGAATCTTTCAAACCGGAATACGAGACATTTTTGAAAGATGCATTCGACCAGTGGGTAGCGGCGTCGAACGGACAGCTATCTGTCGAGTTCGTCAAGAAAGCGAAGGATGCCGACATTACGACCGAGTGGACAACAGATACCACTGGCGTTCTCAACTTATCAGAACTCGGGGATACACGCTACAAATGTGATGGTCAGGGAATGGCGAGCGCAATGATCCGCATGCTCCTCGTCGACCCAAAACCCGCAAAGTTGACACCAGTCATGGTGCAGTGGGGAGCTCTGCACGAAGTCGGACATGCATTTGGTCTGCTCGGTCACAGTCGCAACCCCGGCGACGTTATGTTTTCTGTTTATCCGGCGAACGCTGAAGATCCGAAACTCACCGCCCGCGATATCGCGACAATTCAAAAGTTTTACGCAGAAGACCTGGGTGATACCTGGCTCTCTCTAAACGATGCTGGAAACGTCGCCGCAAAGAACGGCGATTATGCTTTGGCGATCACGCAGTACGAGAAATCCGTCGCTCTTAAACCGGACAGTAACGTTCCCACGCAAAATCTGATCAGGGCAAACTACAATCAAGCCCTTTATCTCCTCCGAAAGGGAGACACTAATGGTCCGGAGCAATACTTTAAACGAGCTCTGGAACTTGAAAAAGGTCAGCACGATGAGAACTATCCTGTAATCATCAAGTCCTACTCGCAATATTTGAAAATGGTCGGTCGCAAGAAAGAGGCTGCCGAAATCGAAAAGCTAAAATGAGACTATTTCAAAGCTGTTTCTGTCGCACGCTCCCATCCTTATCACTGGCGCTCTAATCTTCCGACCTGTTCAATATATCTTGATTAAGGACAGTGGTTCGAGTTTCTGTTTTGAACAGCGAAGCCACTAGAATTGTCGTGAGCGCTCCAAATGTTATTCGCCAAGGAAAGGAAATTACCGGTATCGCATTCAGTGCATCGCTCGGTTTTAAGTTGAAAGTTTCAACCAACTGAGCAGGCATTCCTGTGAGCAAACCGACCATACAAAACCCGCTGACCATGGCGATGCAGTTGCCGACATCGGACCCTCGTTCCTTTGTTAAAAAACCGAGAAGGAAAATTCCGAGTAGCGACCCATATGTGTATCCAAAAATTCCTAGCACGATTGGAATGATGCGAGAGTCCGGGTGGTTTATCACGAAAAATGCAGTAATGCCGGCGACAACCGTCATTAGCGCAGCAAATACGATTGTGAAAAACTTTGCCGCACTTACGGCGCCGTCCTCTGTAGCTGCAATTCGCCTGCGCATGTAAAAGTCTCTGGTAAAACTAGTAGACAGTGCGTTGAGAGCTGCACTCAGCGACCCCATCGCCGTTGCAAAAATTCCAGCAACGAGCAGACCTCGCAACCCAACCGGCATGCGCGTCAGAATAAAGTAGGCAAAAACTTCACTGTTTTTGCCTGGAAGGTTAGGATCCGGCGCTTGTTGATAATAACAATTCATCAGAATTCCAATCGTCAGAAATACAAATGCAATAGGAATGTCAGCAAATCCAGATGCAATTAGTGAAACACGACTTTTTCTATAGTCGCTTGCCGTGAGCATGCGCTGAACCATGTCCTGATCGGTGCCATGAGTGGCCATGGCTGTGAAGGTGGACCCAAGAATTGCTGCCCAAATCGTATACTCTGACGTTAAAATGCTCCGAAGGTTAGAAGAGAAAGAGGCACCACTCTCGGTACCAGTCAGAAAGATTGGTGTGGGCGTCCTTGCGAAGAAATCGGTGATTGTAGAAAAGCCGCCCGGCATCGTGAAGAACAAAAGCAAGATCGCACCAAGCGCTCCTCCGAACATGACGCTCGATTGAATGCAGTCTGTCCAAACAACGGCCTTTATACCACCAACGGACGTGTACACTGCCGTTAGAATCGTGATGAACAGAATCGCGCCGAAGTATATCACCATCTGCTGCTCGATTGTCGGCTGCATGCCGGTGACGAGCTGATACCCGACAGCGATGATTATCGCAGCGACGTATAGTCTAGCGCCGGAGGCGAGTAATCGAGTCATGAGAAACAAAGCGCTGCCGGCCGTTCTCGTTTTGCTACCAAAACGAATCTCCAGATATTCATAGATAGAAAAAACGTTGTAATCAAAAAACGCTTTTATAAATAACCAGGCAACGATAATTCGGCCGATTATTGCTCCGATTAGAATCTGCAGGTACGAGTAATTGCAAAGCTGAAAACCTTCACCAGGTGCACCGAGAAAGGTAGCAGCACTGGTCTCAGCAGCGATAATCGACGCTAAAACAGCGAACCACGGAATAGATCGACCGCCTAATGCAAAGTCTTCAAAAGACTCCTTACCCTTAGCAAATCGTAAGCCGACGTACACGACGAGAACAAAATACGCGCAGATAACTAGTAGATCGACGATAACATCCATCAACAACCGAACAACCTATAGGGTCGACAAATGATACCACGAGGAGCCCGAGTTTATGAGTCTTTTGGCATAGACTCAGTGTTTACGTGCGTACCGACTTACCTCTACTGACTGGCAGTCGGGACAAAAATAAACGATGCGCGATTTCTCTTCTGCCTCGTCCTGTTCACCCGCAAGTGCGGACGCGTCCACTTTTCCTGTTCGCCTGGCTCCTTCGCCAACACTTGCGACCACCGGCGTATTAGATGGCGTAACTGCCTGGCGAAGCTGTTTTACGGGAGTGGCGCACAGCATATAATCCGGCGCCAGTTTCGGTCCGATTTCAATGACAGCTCCGCAACAGGCATTGCGCAATATGCTATGAGAGACAAGCCTGTAGTCTACGAACAATTTCAATTATGCGAACAATCGAAGATTCGACAGCAGAATATGCTCGCGGTCTGGCCGGCGGTTTTCTCCTGAGTCTTCCGCTGCTCTACACCATGGAGGTGTGGTGGCAGGGTTTTATACTATCGCCGACACACTTGTTAGCTTTTGTCGGTGTGACATTTGTTTTGCTCTTGGGTTACAACCGCTTCTCCGGCATGCGGAGAGACGCAAGTTTCATCGAAGTTGTCATCGACTCAGTAGAAGAACTTGGACTTGGAATTATTCTCTCCACTCTCATACTGTTTTGCCTGAACAAGATTTGGCTCGGCATGCCGATTGAAGAAGCACTAGGCAAGGTGACTATAGAAGCCATGACCGTAGCAATTGGTGTTTCCGTCGGCACGGCTCAACTCATGAGCGACGATGAAGACACCGGCATGGAAGGTGACAGCGAAGACAAAAACAGTTTCGACATGCGAACATTCTTCGAACAAATCTTTGTGAGCTTTTGTGGAGCGACACTCGTAGGAAGCAGCATTGCTCCGACTGAGGAGGTGCTGCAAATTGCGGTGAGCTCATCTACACCTCATCTAATCAGCTTGATGATTTTGTCACTGGGCGTTATTGCAGCAGTGCTCTACATGAGCAATTTCAAAGGTGCTGACGAAATTGAAGGCGATAAGCTGCTTGCCAACAAGCTTGAGACCGTATCTGTAGTGTACGCAATTTCGATTGGGTCGGCATTTCTTTTGCTCTGGATGTATGGTCAAGTCTCCGGTGTGTCACCGGCAGTAGTTATATCAGAAGCCATAGTTCTAGCATTCGTCACGTCACTTGGCGCATCGGCAGGGAGGTTACTGATTCAATGACGGCGCGTACAACAAACAAAGATAAGGCCACGACCAGGCGCTCTTCGCAAAAGGCAAGAGAAACCAAATCAGCCAAGCCCAACTCAACCTCAGGTGCACGGCTGGAGAAAAACTGGCTTGAGTGGACTGTTTTTGGCTTTAGCTTGATGCTTGTTCTTGGTCTGGTCGGTTACCTCGTGTACCTCGAAATTACACCTTCCAGTAAAGACTTTCAATATGAAATCAGTTTTGAAAAACCGCAAGAAATCCATGGCAGATACTTGGTTCCTCTGAAAATCGACAACAAAAGCAATAAGTCTGTGCAGGATGTCGCGGTAGAAATATCGTCCGGTGGAAACAAGGAGTCGGCCGATTTGCAACTCGATTACCTTCCACGACACTCGCACAGAGAAGCTACTGTGTTTTTCAGAGAAAAACCGACTCAGTTGGAAGGCCACATCAACTCATTCAACATTCCATAGGGTTGGCAATGCTGCGTATTGCAGCAGATCCCGCCAACTTTTTCATCGTTTTTCACAAGTCACATGAAAGTCACGTGCCGACTTTAGATTTCTGCAACACCGGAACAGAACATAGTTTGCGAAGTTACTATCGAGGTACCAGCCCATGACCGCAGAATCATTTGAACAGCACAACTCCCGTGAATTGCAGAATGCAGCACCTGGCGAAGGACTCTCATTTCGCCAGATTATGGAGAGTCTTCCGAACTTCGGCGATCTGACTAACCGCACAGATACCTGTGCGACCAAAAACCTTCCTAATCTCACAATAGAAAAATGCGTCTCAAACGAAATCATCAATCAGGACAATTCACTGTCCAGTTCTAGAGACTTCGGCAATCGGGACAAACCAAATCTCAACTCCGATCAGTCACAGGTCAAGCCAGAAAAACCATTTAAGCCAGTTCAGCCACTCGGCGAACTCGACTTACCTGAAAAAAATCCTCTGAAGCCAGTCCCCAAACCAGGTCTTGGCGGCATCAAAGACTGCCTGCCGGAAAAGCCGCAACGAGAGCCCCACAAACCCATTAACAGCCTTGATGGAAAACCGATTGAGGCAAAACCTTATCTGCCAAAGAAATAGCGCGCTCTCTAAGATGAATTCAATTTTGCCAGGCTGGGTACAATGTGCTTCAGAGCTCCTCTGAGGCACATCCCACTTGGAGAGCAGAATCGCTGCGCATGAAAAATCGGTTAACGCGGAAACTCTTACTAATTGTCGCAATCCCGGTAACTTTTGAGTTGGCGCTTTTTTCGACCTGCGCCGTAATGCTCAATATCGCTGAAATTGAGAGTGCCAACGAGTCTAGAACAATACGCGTGATGGCGCGGATGGCACCGGTTCTGGTATCATCCGTCAGTAGCGTGACCCTGACGGCACGCGCGTTGCTCAGGAAACAGGCTGTTGACCCTGCTCATCGCTCGGCCGAACGACTTGCCGTACAGCATGAAATAGACTCGTTTTTGAAAGTCGCCACCGATTCCGAGTTCGCAGAATATCAGCGACAAATTCGTGCGATCTGTGATGCGGCGGAAAAATTAGGCGACTGCCTGGATCAGGTCACAAGTACGATTACGAATCGAACGGAAAGTGTTCGCGCGCTGTTTGACCTTCGCGACGCCGTATCGACTATCGACCAAACGTCTCAGATAATTTTGAATGATCTAAAGAGAAACCGCCGGGAGCTTGCAGAAAGTGATGCAGTCGTGCGACGCGCCTTTCACTTCATACTCTGGAGCAGTCTGGCAATGAGTTTTTGTGTTGCGATAATCGGCTTAATTGCGTTCGAGAAACTACTGTCAAAACCGTTGAAGGAGTTGATCAAGCTATCGAACGGACTTGCTGAGGGCATCCCGGTCGATGAGATGGAACCGATGCAACACGCTAATGATGAAATTGGAGACTTAGGTCGCGCCTTTGAATCGATGGCAGCAGAATTGGAAAAGCGGACAGGCACGGAGCGCGCGATCTTTGAAAACAGCGCTGATATTATTTGCACCATCGACAAAGAAAATCGTATTCAAATAATCAACAACGCGGCAAAGACACATCTAGGTTTCGAACCTCGTCGTCTGGTTGATTGCGAGATTAGCGAGCTTCTGCCGGAAAAGCAAAAATCTAACGTTTTAAATCGACTGGAAGAGATTCGAGAAAAGGAAACTTATGGCTCATTCGAGTCGACTCTTTTGAAAGAAAATGGTATCGAATTTGATGTCGTCTGGTCCGTGCGCTGGTCAAGTCAAGACGAGCTGCTTTACTGCTGCTTGTACAACATCGACTTTGAGCGAAAAACCGAACAGTTCGCAAAGAACTTAAGAACAATCGTCGTTATCGAATTGACCCAGGCGTTAAAGGAAGCAAGATCCTCGGTCCTCAAACTCAAGAGTAGTGAAACAAAAACGACGCAAAAACTTGATCTTCTAGACAGCAATTTCTTGAAGACAGTCAATCTTCTTAAAACACTTGGCGATGCAATTTCACAAGAATCAACCGATATTCCTTTGTCGACAAAACCCACCGAAGTTGCTGATCTACTAAAGGAAAGTCTGGAGTCGGTTTCTTTTCTGGCAAAACAAAAGTCAGTGAATATAATCGTCACTACCAGGAACGTTGATTCAATCGTAATGGACCCGGCACAGATTCAGAGGGTTGTAGTCAATCTGCTTTCCAACGCGATCAAAGCGTCTCCACAGGGCGGAGAGATAAAGGTTCTAGCAAGACTAGACGGGCAGTTTATTCACTTTGAGATCGCCGATCAAGGTCCCGGAATTCCCCTCAACAAACAACATATGCTGTTCGAACGGTTCAATCAGGTAGGAAAGCTACAGTCGGAAGAAGGCAAAGGTTCCGGTTTAGGTTTATACAGCGCAAGACAAATCGTTGAAGCACATGGTGGCACAATTGGTGTCATCAGCGACGGGCAAAACGGTTGCACTTTTCGGGTGACACTACCGGCGAGGCAGCAATGAAGTTAACCAATTCGATGTTTGCCAAGGTCGCGCTTATGCTGTGCATGCCTATGCTATTCGAGGTCAGCGTTATCATGACTTCAATCGGTCTGCTAAACCAGATAGATGCCGCGCGCGTAGAGAAGCGAAAAATTGGAAAAGTAGTTTACACCTACATAGATACATTGGATGCAATGATTAGCGACTACACAAAAGTCGCTGTATCTCTAGAAGGTAAAGAGACCGCATCCAGACAAGGATTAAACGCCCAGTTCACGCGGGCTCAAACGGGTCTAGATGATCTGTTCAAGGTTTGCTCAGAGAATGGTATTCCATGCAAAGACATCAAACGCAAAGTGATGACAAACCGCCGGCGGTTTGTAGAAGGCCGAAATGCACCTGATGAAATAAATTCTGCGCAGATTCAAAAGAGGACAGAAGCACGAGAGATCGTCAATGACGTCATCGGAATAGTAGACCAACGAGTAATGGCTCGAGTCAATTCGCTAAAAGAAGCGGAGGAATCTGAAAAAGCTCTGTTTTTGCGTATGAGCGGTTTGCTGTTTCTTGCATTTGCTGTCAGTGTGGTGTTGACTGTAAGTCTCTGCCTGCTGATCAGCAAAATGATTACCGTCAGGATTGATCATATACGAAAAAATACCGAGCGCCTCGCCAAAGGCGATCAATTGCTTCCCCCACTACGGGGTAGCGATGAAATTTCGCAGCTTGACCAGAACTTTCATGACATGAAAGATGCGCTCGTTTCAGCTGATCTGAGAAACCAGATGATTCTGGACAATTCAATAGACCTCATTTGTGCCGTCGATCGGGACCTTCAATTCGTGAAGGTGAGCAACTCAAGCGAAAACTTCTGGCAGATAAAACCTGAGGAATTGCTTGGTCGCGCACTCTCAGAGTTCATAACATCAGATTTGCAGCTGAGCTTTATCAAAAATTTCGACGACGCTCGGGAATCTCTGGAAGTAAAACATTTTGAGGCAACCACGACAGCAGGTGAAAACTCGTTGCCGTGCCTCTGGTCTATTCAATGGTCAGACAAAGACCAGCTGTTCATATGCATCGCACATGATAATACAGAACGGAAATCGGCAGAGGCGCGCAGACAAGATCTGCTTGCGGTAATTTCACACGATCTGCGAAGTCCGCTAACAGCAGCCAGACTTTCTCTTGAGATGTTAGAGCACGATAAGAGTTTGAAAACTCAATCCGAACACCTTGATTCAGCCAGCTCATCAGTCAACTATGTCATCTCGGTGACGAATGATCTCATCGACCTGCTTCGAATACAACAATCTCGTTTAACTTTAGAACTTAAATTGAGTACAATCGCCAAGACAAAGGAACTAATCGAAAACCAGATGGATAGCCAGGGAGTGGACATTGATATCAATGTAGAGCTCTCGGACGCAGCTTATTTAATGCTGGATGAAGACCAATTGCCCAGAATGATAGTCACTCTTGCCAAGCACACGAGGCTGGTCTGCGGAGACGCACCTGTTTCTCTGACAATCACTACGCTACCGGCAATCAGATTGTTGAACGATGAAGATGCAGACGACCGAATCATCTTTCGACTGGAGCCGGCGAGTCAAAACAGGAAAGATGCCAACAGACGAGTGCAATCGGCGAAAAGAATCAGCTCAGAGATTTCACTGACGCTTTGTCACGAAATAGCGGAACGCTTGCAAGGACATATTTATACCAGCTGGACGGCTCAGGGACTGCCTACATATGAACTTCGGTTGCCCGCCATCGCATTGGGTTAAAATATAGACTCGGAGAATTGGACCTATGGCGAAAATCTTAGTTGTCGAAGACGACGAGTCACTCGTACTCGAATTGAAGGAGATTCTCTCTCAAGAGGGTCATGTCGTTGATGTCGTCAATGATGGGCGCTCGGCGCTGGAGTCTCTGAAGAATTTCACTTACGAATTGCTAATTTTCGATGTCAATATTCCTGAGATAAACGGCGTCCAACTTTGTACGCAATTCAGAGCCGCCGGTGGTATCACACCGGTGCTGATGCTCACAGGATTATCCTCGGACGCGGACAAGGAAACAGGCTTGGACTCAGGCGCCGATGATTATTTGACAAAACCATTCAGCTCCCGCGAGTTGCAAGCACGTATCAGGGCTCTGCTCCGGCGCTCTCCCGTCGCGCCATCCAGCGCTCTCAAATATCGCGACCTGGTCGTCGACACGACAACCAAATCTGTTAAACGCGGTGAAAAAGATATCAAACTGTGGCCAAAGGAGTACGATGTCCTCGTTTATCTCCTGAAGCACATCAATCATGTATTCGATGCAGACGCTCTATTGAATCGAGTCTGGCCCATGGAGGCCGAAACATCTCCTGAAGCGATTCGACAATGCGTAAAGCGCCTTCGCGAAAAAATAGATATCGATGGAGAGCCCTCGATTATCTCCACAGTCAAAGGCTTCGGTTACACAATCAAAGATATTTGAATCCGCAGGTTGAACGTTACCAAACAAACTTTGACGTAACTAAACTGCCAGCCGACTCACATCGACTGGCAGTTAGTCTTCGCTGCACTAAAATCTATATAGAGGAACAGTTACTTCCGTCCTTGACCTTCCGCCTCGACAGAAAGGACACGGCTATTGGTTTCTAAATCGAAAACCGATACGGTATAACTACTCACAGGCATGCGCCCTTCTTCCGGTACAACCTTAACGACTCGACCAGAAGGCTCAAGACGCTGGTTAAGCTGCTCCGCTACGCAATCCATGGTGGCACTACCGGACGAAGAAGCATCGCTGAATAGCTCCTCGAGGCGGGAAGCAGGCTGCGATTTATTATTCAGTTTTCCATCACTCAATTGGTCGGCGAGCTTGTCCAAACCGGCAGCAGGTGCAGCGCCGTTACAAATATCCAGTGCTGGAAGAATCCCCTGCAGGTTTTCCGAACCTTGACCGGTTGTTCGTCCCCCTTTAACGAAGTCCTGACGGATTTCGTCAAACAGTTGTCGACCCAAATTTTGCTCGTTGCTATTAGTAAGTGTTTTGCCATCAGAGCTGGCATCAAACGGTCGTTCAATGAATGTAGACATTTTAGAAACTCCTCAGAACATTCGTTCGCTGGACAAGGAGGAGCCTAAAATCAACGCGTGACTTTCGTGTGACTCTAAAGTCATGCTGGCTGGAGTTCCAGAAGCGATGCGTAAATACGCAGATCTAATGCGCGAACTCTCCTTCAATCTATTCGTTTCTACTAATAAACTGAACACATACAAGAATCTCGAACGAGATCAACCCCGACCGCATCCGCCCTCCCTGACTGCTCGAATTGAACGACCATCTGCCGCTGAAGCGGAACTTTATTACCACCACTCGCTCTAACATTCGTGACGGGAACTGCTCAATCCGCATTTCCGATTCCCACACGAACGGAAGGACTATATATGAGAATTGAACATTTTAACCATGCCACCGCCAGTGATGCTGGCACATCAGGAATCGCACGCAGATTGCTGGACGACTCCTGGACGCCACCATCTGAGAAACAACAAACGAAGCCAATTGAAAAACCGGACGCGCTTAACAGTCCTGAGCAGCGCTTCAAAGATATGATAGAAAGCGCCAAAGAAGGCCGAATCGACTCGACAGCAAAATTGATGATGCTCAATGCTCTGGTGGAGGGCAACGTACCTGGAATGTATGCGGCAGGAAACAAACTGAATCAAGCGCTTACAGAAGCCGGAGCAGACTACCGCGTCAGACTCGGCATAATGGAAGACGAGTCAGGCGCAGCGGACATAAGTTTCGCGCTTGTCAAATCGGACGAGAAAGCCGAAACAATTCTCCAGGATCTCGTCGACAAAGGTGACAACAGCCAGTATCGAGAGCGCGGCATGCACATCAGCATTCCGGCACCTGAGCAAGAAGAGCCTCAAATCATGATGCCGGAGCCGCGTCGCCAGTTCGACATCTAACTTTTGCCGGCAGCACTCAATTGCTTGAATCTGGCCACATCACGCATAGGTGGATCGCCAAACAAGCGCTTATACTCGCGCGTAAACTGCGAAGCGTCGTCGTATCCGACCCGCAGAGCAGCACTGCTTGCATCGACATCTTCAGACAACAGCAAGCGCCGAGCCTCCTGTAAGCGCAGCAATTTTTGAAATTGCAACGGACTCATTGAGGTGGCTGTTTTAAAATGTTGATGAAAACTGGATACGCTCATTCCCAGGTCACGAGCCAGATCCTCGATGCTAAGCGCTTCATTGAAACGCGTTCGCAGCGTTTGTACCGCTTTACCGATCCTATTAGTATGTCCATTGTATGCGGCCATTTGCCGCAAACGAGGACCGTGATCGCTCATCAATAACCTGTATATGATTTCACGAATCACCAGAGGCGATACCACGCGGTAGTCACTCGGACAATCCAACAATCGAAACAATCTTACAAACGCATCCAGAAGCTCACCTTCCAGACGTCCCACATCGATCGATTTCACACAATCATTTTTCCCGGGCGACACACCAGCTTCAACACTCACAGATGCGATAAGAGTAGGCTCCAGATCCATTTTCAAACCGAGAAACGGCCTGTCCGGACTAGCTTCGACAATGCGAGTTGAAACTGGGACATCAAATGACGTTAGCAAAAATTGCGACGGATCATAACGGAACAGATGCTCTCCCATCTGCACTTCTTTGGCGCCTTGAGCAATAATGCATATCGACGGAGAATAGACACCATGATGTGGGTGCACCGGCGGCGTCACATGCTTGAAAAAATTCAGCCCGTCGGCGACTTCGTTGGTTCCTTCAAGAACTGCGCGCCTGCTGACAATTTCAACAAGTTCAGTTTTATTGTTATCGTCCCGCAACTTTTGAGTCGTCATAAAATTCAATCCAATTCCGTACCTTCTTAGAGCGTATCGCACGTTTCAGCCACTATCAATCTATTCCAGTCACTTTTGGAGGAATGTCCAATGATTCTGGAATTTTGTTATAGCCCAGGGCAACAAACCCAGCATATCATTGAAAGGTCGGTTGCGGCTGTTGCATTTTTAGCCAAGCAACCTATTCAATATAATGCGTACCGCATTCATGCGATAAACCAACTTTCCGCGTCTAAATTGACGAGATGCGCTGGACGTTTTACGCACGATTTGTCGCGCGAGGAGTGAAAGAAATGCAAAAGCGTAAACTAGGAAACAGCAACTTAGAAGTGTCGGCAATCGGACTTGGTTGCATGGGTATGAGCTTCAGTTACGGTCCTGCAAAAGACAAAACGGAAATGACCTCGCTGTTGCGCGCGGCAGTGGAGCGAGGCGTCACATTCTTCGACACCGCTGAGGTCTACGGACCTTTTGTAAACGAAGAGCTTGTCGGAGAGGCGCTAGCACCGGTTCGCGACCAGGTTGTGATCGCCACTAAGTTCGGTTTCAAACTTGATCCGACAGGTGAAAAGAAATGGCTTGGTCTCGACAGCAGACCGGAGAACATCAAACGTGTGGTTGAGGCAAGCTTAAAACGACTTAAAACGGACGTAATCGATCTGCTCTATCAACATCGTGTAGACCCGAGCGTTCCGATAGAAGAAGTTGCTGGAGCGGTAAAAGAATTGATTGCCGCCGGGAAGGTCAAACACTTTGGGCTGTCGGAAGCCAGTGCTGAAACCATTCGGCGAGCCCATTCCGTTCAAGAAGTCACGGCTTTGCAGAGCGAGTACTCGATCTGGTTTAGAGAAGTAGAAGAAGCTGTTCTTCCAACCCTGGAAGAATTGGGCATCGGATTCGTCCCTTATAGTCCGCTAGGCAGAGGCTTCCTCACCGGCACAATCAAGGCGGATACGAAATTCGAAGCAACAGACTTCCGCAGTTCTTTACCGCGATTTGCACCGGATGCGCTGAAAGCCAACTCAGAGTTAGTCGAACTCTTAAGCGAGATCGCAGCAAGTAAAAACGCGACCGTCGCCCAGATCGCGCTCGCATGGGTTCTGGCAAAGAAACCGTGGATGGTGCCTATACCAGGCACGACAAAACTCAATCGGTTAGAAGAAAACCTGGGCGCCGCCGACATAAATATGTCGAAACAAGATATTGAGGAGATCGAAGCAGCCGCATCGAAAGTAGCGGTGCAGGGCGAGCGATATCCAGAAGCGTTGGAGAAGATGGTAAATCGCTGAGCGAAACCAAATTTGAGACGCCATCATCAGAAATAGAATCAGGAGCAAACAAATGTTAAAAACAGGAATCAAAACAAAAGCTTACGCGGCTTTCAGCACCGAAGGCGATACCAAGCCACTAGAGATTGTGAGACGAGAACCTGGTCCGACCGACGTTCTTATCGATATCAAGTTTTGCGGTATATGCCACTCGGACATTCACATGGCAAAAGGCGAGTGGGGACAAACAGTCTACCCCGTCGTTCCCGGTCATGAAATTGCCGGTATCGTGAATAGCGTCGGCGATAAAGTAACGAAATTCAAAGTCGGCGATCACGTCGGTGTCGGCTGCATGGTCGATTCATGCGGCGAGTGCGATGCCTGCGCCGAGGGTGAGGAGCAGTACTGCAGCAAAATGGTTCTAACCTACGGAGTCCTCGAACGTGATGGAAAAACAATGACATACGGCGGATACTCAGAACGAGTTACGGTCGATGAGCGATTCGTAGTCCGCATTCCTGACGAGCTACCTCTGGACAGAGCTGCGCCATTGCTTTGCGCAGGCATCACAACATACTCGCCGCTTACTCATTGGAACGCGGGACCTGGCAAAAAGGTGGCGGTAGTAGGAGTCGGCGGTCTGGGTCATATGGGTATCAAGCTCGCGGCGGCTCTCGGCGCGGATGTGACTTCCATCAGTCGCTCAGACAGCAAGAAAGCCGATGCACAAAAGATGGGAGCGACAAACCACATCGCCACATCAGACAAAGCAGCGTGTGAAGCCGCGGCAGAACAATTCGATCTGATCATCAATACCGTTTCGTCAGCTGCGGATATGAATCTCTATCTCGGCATGTTGAAGCGCGATGGTGTAATGGTGCTTGTAGGTGCTCCCCCGGACACCCTGCCCGTCCATCCATTCGCGTTGATACCGAGACGTAAATCGCTTGCCGGCTCCACCATCGGTGGCATTCGCGAAACTCAAGAGATGCTCGACTTCTGTGCCAAACATAACATTGGTTCAGACATCGAACTCATCACCATCGACCAGGTCAATAAAGCCTACGAACGCATCGAGAAAAGCGATGTTCGTTATCGCTTCGTGATCGACATGTCGTCTCTTAGCGGCAAGTAGTTCGTAAACGTTCATCGAACGATAAAAACGCAGATCTAGTTCATCACTGACAAACCAGGAGAAGCGACAGTCTATCGTATTGCAGCTCTGATCCCGTACTGGGCAGCCCGCATCAATAACGATTTGCCCTGTCGCTTCACTTGTGTTTTAACAGGATGAGCAGCCGGATCATTGCCAATAGCTTTGCCCTCTCCTCGTTGTTTCGTTGTCTGACCGTTACTGGCGACAAGTTCTTCCTCATTCTTGTCATACATCGGCCGGCCATAATCGCTATAGGCTTTCACATCGAAGTCTTTGTATTGAACAAACGGACGAGAAGCCATTCTCTGATGCATAATCACATCACATGTTTTCACCGCATGTGGTGGCAGGTCCATTTTGACAGGATCGAAAGTTCTCGGATTGATGACTGTTCTGTTAAACACATCGGACGTCAGAAAGCGTTTCTTCTTTTCATACGCAACATCAAAATGCTGCATTTCGCTGCGTTTACGCTCCGCCGCCGTATGCTGGCTCAGATGCTGCTTCTGCATCTCACTGAACTTCGCGTTTTTCTCGTCGCGGCTCAGAGCCGGATCGACCCAGACAGCATTGAGAGTCTTGGCGAATTCCAGTTCGCTAGCCAGATCCTTAGAATTCCAATAGCCCGGCAGACAGGTCAAGACTGTACCGTCCGACGCCATAACGAACATTTGAATATTATGCGGACCGGCTCCGTTTGTCGTGTCGACGGCCTGTCCATTGGGACTGTGTTTACGCGAACTTCCGGCATATCCCTTGTTCTCGATATCCTTATAGCCGCATACAAATTCGTTCTTAAGCAGACTAAAAACTGGATCTTGCGAGAGCGACACGGCTCTCAAGCTGTTCCCGGCGCTTCAAGTAAAACCATCGAGCTTTCCGACCATATGCACCCAGAGTATCAGCTTGTCTTGCGCCGCCGCCTCTTCTTGCAATTTATCAAGGTCTCGGCTCCAGGTGATCTCATTTGTCAGTCGTCCAACATTCTCCGAACAGATTTGTCCGGAATAGACCGGTGACGCCTGTAATGGCGAATTCATACCGGATGAAACGATACCAGTCGCTAAAGAAACAGCCAGAAGAGCCGAAAGCAACGGACGAGCGGCAAGTGGATTTCGCATGTTCCATCTCCGAGAGCTAACATGCATTGTACACCGAGATGCTTCGGACTGCTGACGCTATTCCAGCCACCCTAGCTAATCAGGACAGCAGCCTCCACTTCATCTACCTTCTTATTCACGGCAGCAGCCGCAATGCCGCTTATCATGCCGTTAAACACAAAATGATGCAGCGGAGAAACAGCCTTCCAGTAAGCCAGACCCAGAAGTCCAGACGGTAGAAATTTTGCGGTTTGAATCAGCTTGCTCCTGCCAGGCGAAATTTCTTCGATAGTAAACTCCAATACCGCCTCACCAGGCAAAATCATCTCAGCAACGAGGACCAGTGCTTTGTTTTTCTCCACACGCTTCACGCGCCAGAAATCGAGAACATCACCGGCAGAGAGTTCACTGGGACTGCGCCGTCCCCGTCTCAAACCTACGCCGCCTATCGCCTTGTCCATGATGCCACGCAGGCGCCACAACCAGTTGCCGTAGTAGTAGCCGGTGCTTCCGCCCAGGCGAACGAGTGGATTCCAGATTTGCTCCGGCGTCCTATCCAGCGTCAACTCCCGCCGATCCATGTAGACCGTGCCACCTGACCACTTCGCATCGGCTTCACTGCTCCAGGCCACTGGCCAGATTTTGCCTGCGTCCGTCCAGTGACTTTCCACGAGATAATTTTGCGTTTTGTTCAACGCATTGCGAATCGCGCCGCGGCAGCTTAGAAGGTCCTGTTTGATGATTTCTCTTATGTCATTCTCTCGGCACACGGTAGGATTCTTCAAGCCTTCAGCCAGAGGGCGCCCAAGGTAGGCAGGGACGGGCGTGACCAGATGTATCCAGTATGAGCTGAGTGTGGGCGTGAAAAACGGAATCGGGATGATCAATCGCGGGCCAAGCCCGGCAACATCGGCGTAAATTTCCATGAGGTCACGGTATCGGAGAATATCCGGGCCACCGATGTCAAAAGTCCGCCCCCTTGTTTCCGGATGAGTTAAACAACCGGCTAGATAGTTGAGAACGTTTACGATTCCTATAGGCTGCGTTGGCACCGATACCCATTTAGGCGTGATCATCACAGGAAGCCGCTCCACAAGATAGCGGAGAATTTCAAACGACGCACTGCCGGAGCCGATTATCATCGCAGCTCTGAGAGTAGTAAGAGGAACCTTACTCCTCGCGAGAATCTCGCCGACCTCAGCGCGCGATCTTAGATGTTTACTCAGATTTGGTGAGTCCTCACCCAGACCGCCGAGGTAGATTAGTTGGTCAAGACTGGAATTATCCGCAGCTCTCACCATATTCTCGGCGGCAGTACGGTCATCGTCTGCAAAATTTCTTGACTGGGCGTTCATAGAATGGACAAAATAGTAAGCCTTTTTGCACCCTTGCAGGGCCGCCTCGATTGACCCCTGTTCAAGCACATTCGTCTCGACTAGCTCGACATTCGGATGATCGGCCCAGTGGCGCCCTCGTAATTTGTTGAGGTCACGAGAGGTTGCTCTCACAGTCCAACCTTCGTCCAGAAGCTTTCGAACCAGTCTGGTTCCAACATATCCTGTTGCGCCGATCACGGCGACTTTGTCATTCATTGTCACCACTCCAGCCGACTTCTCTATTACCACATTACATCCTCGACGTGAGCAAGAGGTGAACTACCGGAGCCGTTAGCAAACTTTCTACAAACCGCAAGTAAGTAAACGAATCTGCGCTCGAAACCGGCAAACAGTTTTCAAACTGTTTGGACCCTCGCAACCGTCACGACCAGAGCAATATACTGTCCGAGTAAACTTGGTAACGAGTCATGTCAGACACGCTAAAAGTGACGCTTTCTGCGTCGATAGCTACTAGTTTCTTAATCTCGACGATCAGCCCCGCGTACTGTGCCAGGGCAGCTGCCGGTGACGATGCACCACCTGTGGTGAGACGCGAGAAAATCAAATTTGGTCGTACGCGGCACACGATGGTACTCGACGGTTTGTTCCGAGCTTATTACCTTCACATTCCCAAAGGTTTTTCCAGAGAAAAACGATTGCCACTCGTTCTTGTTTTGCATGGCGGGCTCGGCGACGCTCGTTCAGCAGAATGGGACAGCGTGATGTCCAAACAAGCTGACAAAGAAAACTTTGTGGTCGCATATCCCAATGGGCATCTGCGCACATGGAACGCTGGCGAGTGCTGCGGCATTTCTCGCGTTCAAAATGTCAACGACGTCAATTTCGTTCGCACCTTGATTAAGAAACTGCAGACTGACCTCAACATCGATCCGGATCGCGTGTACGTCGCGGGTCTCTCAAACGGTGGCATGATGGCTTATCGTCTGGCCAGCGAACTATCAAACTTGATAGCGGCAGTGGCGCCGGTTGAAGGATGCATGTACGAGCAATCGCCAGAGTTCAGAGGACCAGTGAGCATTATCGCCTTTCACGGATTGGCTGATACTGTCGTCAAATACGCTGGCGGCACCGGTCGGGTCGGTACCTATCAACTGACAGCGACGCCCGTTATACCGACAATCGAATACTGGACGAAACGCAATCAGTGCGATGCCAAGCCGGTTCGTGAAGAAGATGAAAACCTGATTAAGGAGCTGTATCGCAACGGGAAGAATGGAACTGAGGTCTGTTTATACACGATAAAGGACGGCGGCCACGCATGGCCAGGCGGTCGGCGCGCGTCATTTTTATTCGACAAGCCCAGCAAATACGTTTCCGCGACAGAGGTGATGTGTCAATTTTTCTGGGCTCATCCACGCAGAATGCCCATGCCGGACACGGCATTTACGTTGCGTCGCGATAATCAACAATCGAGTGAAACTGGTCTACAATAGTTCCAACCGGTACGATTTCCTTCGCTCCCTCCGGGTGGTCATCGGTGCGATCGCCTTCGCACGTTCCGGCTCTAGATGCTCCGGTAGTTTCTTCGCTCTCTGCGCGTCGCAATAACTCCACCAGAGCGATTCCTCTCCCTCTCCCGCCCGAATGACCAACGAATCCGCAGAACTAGACAAAACAGCTCCGTGCTCAATCGCCGCTGACGATAGAGACTTCCTCACGCAATTCGACGAATGCACTCTGGGCAAAACGTGCTGGTCGCACGAAGCTCACATACGAATGGCGTGGCTGCGCATGGAACAGTTTAAGACCTACGAAGAAGCACTGGAGCGCATCAGAACCGGGATTCAAGCCTATAATTCGTCGGTCCAGAGCGTAGGCTACCATGAAACAATCACCGTCGCATTTGCACGACTAATCTATGCAAAACGAGCCGAAACCCGTGCCGGGACCTGGCAGGAGTTTCTGCAACATCACCCGAATTTATTGCAAAAGCGCTGTTTACTCGAATTCTACAGCAAGGAAATTCTGGCGAGTGAAAAGGCTCGACACGAGTTTGTAAAACCGGATAAGAAGCCGCTCCCGTGAGCTAATCAACAAATCTTAGCCTGGTTGTTATTAATGCAGAAGCCTCAGCAATTCGGAGTTTCAGAACTTCAAAGAAGCTGAGTCCAGGCGGGTTTCGGATAATCACTCGATCGAGTGATTGCTAACTTCCACGACCTCGTTCGTAATGAAATAAGGCACCCCTACTTATTTTTGAAAAAACAGCTTGCCGGGACGACTTCATTCCGGGGAGGTTACTATGAACGCATTACGTGATTTGGTTTCGCAGTTTCTGACGCGCGTCGGCCGAATATGCACCCAAACAAAACAACAGAATAAACCTAGACAGGTAGTTACCTGTGACGAGAAGGTCGCGCAGGTCCAGGAGGCGATTCAGAATGGTGAGGAGGTCCGGAAGGTAACCGACATCAAAACCGGCAGAGCAACTCTGAGGAAAACCTTACACGACATGCCAGTTGCGACGTCGCACAAAAACAATTTCGGCAAAGAACGACACTGGTTCGACAAAGCGGAGTATGACCCCAGATATAGTGGCAAGCCGTCAAACACCATGAACCGCCTGGAGGCATTCCTATCGAATACAGATCCCGACCAACTCAAAGCACTTGATCCGCAATGGATTCAAGGACTGGTTGGTGCGCCGGACGACAGACCACAACCGAAGCAGGAACCGGTAGACTTGCCAAAGATTAAGAGAGCTCCAGTAGACGAAGTTAGACCGGCTGAATCTGCGAACTGGCATGAGGGTGCGCTATCGGAATCAATCTCCTGACGAAACAGCAAGCCAGTTTTTCATCAGCCTCTGCGGCCAGAAATGTTGAGGCAGTACCATTGCGGCCTCGGTTTCCTTCGCGTTTGAAACGATCGGAAATCTTCGCTTGGTCAGAAGACCACCAGGCAAGTGGCTGGGCTGGATCAAAATGGTGGAGTAGAAAACCGAGCGCCCGTCGCAAAGCATGCGAGGCATTTCGAGTTTCAAAATTCGTTCGAAGTCTTTTCTAATAGTCCGCATAAAGATACCAAATTCGGTATCATCGTCGACCGTATTCTTTGAGCTCGATAATCCCTGTGCAATCTTTTCAAGCGTTCCAGGATTTCCATCATAGATAGGGTCAGGACTATATATGATTGCGGCCGGCAGAGTGTGCTCGTTGTTTGGTCGGCTAAGAAGCGGATTCGCTTCAACCAATTGTCCCCAGCAGACATCACCGTGTTCATACAATTTAGCCTGGTCTTTGATGATGCTGAGCAAAACGTCATCACGCCGGCGGAGCAATTCCTGGAACTCTAGTCCAAGCGAAATTCGAAAAGCGTGTCGATCGCTTTCAAGCAGCGGAATTCTATAAGCGGCGCGACACTCAGCGAGGAGTTCTCCCCACTGCTCATCCGAAATCTCAGCTTCGCGGCGTTCGGCTTCTCGCGCAGCCTGCTCCAAAACCTCCGGCGAAGGCTTTTCTGTATTCTTGGTGTGCTTTTTGTAGAACTCTTGCATGTCAACGCATCCGTTTTTCACACGCCTTTGAACAACGATACACCAATTCATTGAAGAATTGGAATCCACTGCTTGACAATAGAGAAACTTGGATGTCACAGTTCGGTGACATTGATATTCAATAATTGTCGTACGTAACAAACGCCCTTTGTCGACTGAGCTTACCAGGTAGAAAAATGCTAAAACCATCCATTTACACGTTGTCCGTGGTCGCTTTGGCTGCTCTGATTTATGGCGAGCCGGCATTTGCCCAGGCTGCTTCGCAAGCCCGCACAGGCACTTTCGGTAACACCTCCACCACCACCAATAATTTTCGCCGTGCCAACGCACAATTCACCCGAAATCAGCGGCTGCCGCAGGTGCGCCCAACCGGTCTGGGTGGTCTGGCGCAGATACATGGACGAACCGGCCGCAACGGACTGCCCGTCACAAGCCTCGACAGTTTTGTTCTTAACGCAGGCGGAGCCGCCGATCAAATCTACGGCGACGAAGGCACCGAAGGTCCGCCACCTTTCGAGGAATTCACAGCAGGTCATCGGATTCAAGCAGGGATACAGGGCAACGCGAGCGGTTTAACGACCGGGCATGGAAGCTATCTGCCATGCGCATGGGGCGGCGATGAATTCGTCGATGGTCCGGAATTTAGCCAATCGGCTCCGCGCGGCGGCAACAATTATTGGGCAAACCAACCGCAAACCGGCGCGAATCCCGGCACACAGAATACAGACACGCAGAACAACGACTCTGACAACTATCGAGATTACGTCGCTCCAGACCAATATTATATGTCTGACACCGATAACTCTCTTTACCAGCAGGTCTACGGTCAATAGCGGCGACACGACGAGCAAACGAACTTACAGGCTCTCTTTGGAATCAAAAGCACAAACCGGCTCGCCGTCGCTAGAGGAAGAGTGCGAAATGCGATACCGGTTTGTGTTTGCTAGCCTCGATCAGGCGAATGTCCTGACCTAGAGACTCGACATTTTTGTTTTTCCTTCGCGCTCCCAGAAGCGCAGCTTCCGGCAGTTTTCGATGAAGGTCGACGCATCAGCCGCTTTACTGAGTTGAATCATTCCAGCGTCGTCGTTGCCAGCGACTCCGGCTTTGGTGAACAAAACAGATGCGGCCTCGTTGTAACCAATGAACTTTTGATGAGCGAACGCATCAGAAACAAAGTCTTTTGCAGTCGCATCAGTGGACAACTTGGTGGCACCCTCAGGTGATACCAGAATAGCAACTGCATCGAATAGCACTGAAGGACCGCCATTCAAGCGGATGTCTGCGTCTATGTGCGAGCCGTCACTTGCATCCACACCACCAATTTTCGGAGCCACGATTTTTACCTCGGCACCTTCCCTGGTGGCAGCCTCTTTCAACGCGGCAACGAGCTTGGCATCAACGCCGTCGCTCACGAGTATACCGAGGCAGCGGTCTTTGAACGAGTCCGGACCGTTCTTCAAAATGCTCAAAGCATTGGAAGGAGGCAATTCTTTTGTTGCCTTTGCAGCTTTAGCCGGGGCTGGCAATGATTTCATTCCCAGACCATCCGCTACACGTTTGGCAAGATCGCCATCAATGTTTAACAGATGTGAAACGACTCGTTCACGTATCGACGCCTTTTCGACCTTCGAGAGTTCGAATGTCAAAGCGTCCGCCATATGAGTTTGCTCGATAGGCGTTTGACTGATGTAGAACTGCCTCGCCTGGCTGTAATGATCAGCAAATGACTCGGGTCGTTGCCTGATTTTTGGGCCATTAACTTGTTGAGGATGAGTCTTGAAGCCTTCAGCAAGATTCTCTCTGGAGCCACCCCACGAATTCGGTTCGTAGTTGGCCCTTCCTTTTACGTTGACGAAATTCATGTGTCCGTCCTGCTGAAAGTTGAAGACTGGACATTTAGGAGCATTGATCGGCAATTGAGTGAAGTTAGGCGAACCGAGCCGCTTTAGCTGTGTATCGAGATACGAGAAGTTTCTGATTTGCAGCAATGGATCGTCCGTGAAATCGATTCCAGGAACGATATTTTGCGTGCAAAAAGCGACTTGTTCGGTTTCCGCAAAAAAGTTATCGACAGTTCTATCGAGAACCATCCTTCCGACTTTCCTTACGGGAACTAGCTCTTCTGGAATTATCTTTGTCGCATCCAGAACATCGAAATCGAACTTATTTGCAAATTCTTCATCGAAGACTTGCATTCCTAACTCCCATTCAGGGTAGTGACCGCCTTTGATCGCATTCCAGAGATCGTGTCGATGGAAGTCAGGGTCGGCACCGTTTATCTTGACGGCTTCATTCCAAACAACTGACTGCATGCCTTGCTTTGGCTTCCAGTGAAACTTCACAAATCGGCTCTTGCCGGAAGCATCAACCAGTTTGAAGGTGTGAACGCCAAAGCCTTCCATGAATCTAAACGATCTCGGAATTGCGCGGTCAGACATTATCCACATAACCATATTCATGGACTCTGGAGTCAGCGAAATAAAATCCCAGAAGTTATCATGCGCAGTTGCCGCTTGAGGGAAAGCACGATCCGGCGCTTCTTTCGCAGCGTGGATCAAATCCGGGAATTTGATTCCGTCTTGAATGAAGAAAACAGGAATATTGTTTCCGACCAGATCCCAATTGCCTTGCTTTGTATAAAACTTGACCGCAAATCCGCGAACGTCTCGAGCGAGGTCAAATGACCCCTTGTTTCCTGCGACAGTGGAGAAGCGGACAAACACTGGAGTTTTCTCGCCTGCTCGCTGGAAAAGGTCTGCCTTGGTGACGTCAGCTTGGGATTTGTACAGTTCAAAGAAACCGTGAGCACCAAAACCTCGAGCATGGACGACGCGTTCAGGAATACGCTCATGATCGAAGTGAAAAATCTTCTCTCGCATCATCTGATCTTCAAGCAACGCCGGACCACGCGGGCCAACTCTTAAGCTGTTTTGATCGTCTGATACGGGCACTCCGAGTTGAGTGGTCATAGTCGGCAATTTACCGCCTGATTGTTGGTGAGCCTCTCCACCTGTATGTGATGGATTTACGTCAGGCTGACCAACTGCGGTCGCCCCCTTATCGGACGGACTATTGATGGCAAAATCAGCTGCTAAAGCCAGATTGTTTTGAATAGTTCCGATCGACAGAGAAACGGCCACAATCAAGCTCATTATTTTTCGATTCGAGCATTGATTCAAAATCATCATTAAAAACTCCCCATTGAAAGAAACACGAATAGAAGCTCACTTGGCGCAGTTGCGCACAGATGGGCTTCACTTGAATTTACGGCTTCATCATTCTAGACGGTTTCATTACCTACGTGGATAAATCGTTGCAAGCAAATTTAACTACCCAGAACTGAGCTGCCCTAGACGAGCTTCAGAAGCCAGACTTCGAAGATCCTCGTTTAGCAGATTCGCGAAGAAAAGTTTCGCGACTTAAGCAGAGGAAAGTCGGTGTCCAATGAGTAAGTAGCAGAAAATGATTCCCGTGATGTTCACTTAGAGAGCGTGCGACGAGGAGGTTTATTCTCGGTCTTCACTTTCTCGTGAGGTTGATCGTAGAAGGCAATCTGCACGGCCAATGCAAAACCGCCAATTGCAGCCGCTACGAAACAAACTATAGCGATGGTCGGGTAGCCCCATAAGGTAAAGGATGTCGGAACCCTCATAAGAAGAGCAGCTCCAATGATTAAAGCAGCTAGGATTAAAGACAAACTGATCCTGTTAGCGACTTTCTGGAATGAATCGATAAGAATTGGTTCGTCGATCACTTTCATCTCGAACTTATTGCTTGATACCAGATCAAGGATTTTATTGATTCGCTTAGGCAAGTTTTCGAGAAAGTCTTTAGTCTCAATCAAACTATCACCTAAATGTCCTGGCGATAGATCGTTGCGCATGCGCTGTTCCATAATGTGCGCGGCGTTTCTTCTAACAGAAGCATTTGGTTCGAACGACGGATCGAGAGTTCGACCGATCTGATCGAGATTCATAAGCGCTTTGCCGACCATTGTCAGTTCGGCCGGTACACGAATCCCACAGTCACCAGCGCACTTCGTGACACCGAGCACAACGCGGCCAACCTGCATACCTTCAATATCAGCGTTGAGATCGTTTTGAACAAGGTCCGCAATCTGCATGCGAAATGATTGCTCGTCGAAATTGTCCTTGCGCTCTCCTATATCAATTCCGACATCCGCTACGCTGTCAGCTCGACCTTCGCTGATAGCAATGACCATGCGCAACAACTTTTGCTGCAGTGGTGGTGTTAAATGTGCCACCATTCCCAAATCGAGCAGTCCAATCGTTTTATCATCCGTGAGAAACACATTCCCTGGATGCGGATCTGCGTGAAAGAAACCGTCGACTAGTATTTGTTTCAAATAAGCCCTGAAGATTTCCTCGGCAAGAGCGGCTCCATTGATCTCCAGAAGGGCTAACCGAGTAATGTCCGTGACCTTCTTCCCAGTCACAAAATCCATGGTTAAAACAGTATTACTGGTGTAATCCCAGACCGGGCAAGGAACGTGAATTAGCTCGAATTCCTTGAGGTTGGCGCGAATGGTTTCGAGATTGTGGGCCTCTTTTCTGTAATCGAGCTCTTCCAGAACCGATTTTCGGAACTCGTCCGCGATGACAGTGAACTCGTACTTCTTCCCAGATTCCGTATGCTGATCGTAAAACTCCGCAATCTCGGACAAAATTTGCAGGTCTTCCATGATGCCGTCTTTGATACCAGGTCGTTGAACCTTGACTGCAACTTCACGACCATTACGCAGAACGGCTCGGTGAATTTGTCCAAGTGAAGCCGCTGCAATTGGCGTACTTTCAAACTCTCTAAACCCTTTAGAAATTCTGACACCAAGTTCGGTGACAACGCGCTTCTCTATTAAATCGAAAGGGACAGGTTCACAATTATCTTGCAGTCTCGACAAAGCAGCTAAATACGTTGGAGGCAAGAAGTCGGAACGTGTCGAGAGGAGCTGTCCGAGCTTCACGAATGCGGGACCGAGCTCCTCTATATCTCGAGCGAGGTCATCTGCGGTCTTCTCCGCATCCTTGGGTACGGACGGGACGCCTTTTGAATCCGTGACATACTCGTCGAGCCCAGCATTCTTGACTAGATCGGAGTTACCATATTTTACGAGCAGCATCGCGATATCTTTGTACCGCTTCACATGTGGTCCCAGACCAATACCCATCAAACAATCCTCGCCGACCCAATACCGTAATGATTTACATAGCACTCGAATTTAATATTCATGCGGTGAGCTATACTGGAGCGCTCGGTCTCCAAGTGAAAAACGCTTGACACCGAGTTCGGAACAGCCTTAACAGCTAAGGAACGAAATGAAGACCAATCCAGCAAACGACTCAGCAAATGACTCAACTAACGAGCAGTCATCATCCGATTTCATAAGGCTTGATCAGTTTTTGAAGTTGAATAACCTGGTGGCTTCCGGCGGCGAGGCGAAGCATCTAATTCAAGACGGCAACGTCAAAGTTAACGGACAGATCGAGACCCGTCGGGGAAAGAAGTTGCGTGCAGGCGATGTAGTCGAAGCCTTCGGTCAAAAACTTCGAATTGAATCGGATTCGGAATAGACCTGCAGTCTGTCGGCTATCAAACGAAAACTTCGGCATCATTGGCTTCGTAGCACTCCCGAACAAGAATCTCACCGTGCTCCGAATGTACAAAGAATTTGGAGTGTTCGCGACGAGCAATTTCGCGACCAAAGTTTTCCGCTTCGACTAATGAGTCAAAGTAGTTTTCATCAGTACCAGCCGTTGTCACTATCCAGCCGCCTTCCAGGCAGAGAATATGTACATCTCGTCGCGCAGATATTGAGTAAACAGAATTACCTTCTTCTTCTGGTTCAATCATGATGTTCACCCGATGTTGTATCTAATAACATCTGAGCCGTCCAGCTAGCTGAGATATGACATGAATAGCATCAGGTCGAACTGCTGAAGCAAGTTTGTTCAGGTTTGGTGATTGCCCGGCAGGAAGAATTGCTTCCACTCAGCAGTCCCGAGCAAAATTTCGGTTCGGCAGATTTATCGCCTTCGTGTCCACGGCACGGGAACCATAGGCTATTAAGCTTACAGAATGAAGGGAAGAAAACAGAACCACTAAAGTGGATAAGAGCTAACGAAAAGGACGGGTGGCAGCCCCGTCCTTTTCCACTTCAATCGCTCCCTGTTTTATTTTATCCAGCCTGAGATGCGGAGGCATCACGCTCCTTTAGCTCGCCGACGGCTGCTTTTGCGAGTTTCGAATATTTTCTCTTTATTTCATCGAGCTCTTCTTGTGATTTCTCCTCTAGATCCATCACATCATTCTGGGCATCCCCTACGGCGCGAATCAACTCATCGAGTTTCAACTGAACGGCTTCACTGTCTCGATTTTGAGTGTTCTGAATCAGAAACACCATTAGAAACGTGACAATCGTGGTGCCCGTGTTAATGACGAGCTGCCATGTGTCGTTGAATCCAAATATCGGACCGGTAACTCCCCACAAAACAATAATTCCGAACGCGATCAGAAAGGTGGAAGGCTGTCCCGTTCTTACAGCAACACGCCTGGCGATGGAACCAAATATATCTCGTTTCTTCTCGTCAGATTCATCGGAGTCTTCTGGCTTCTGTCTTCTTGTCTCCATTTTCCGATCTTTCGACTTCTCACCAGCCTCGCCGATTCCATCGATATTTTCAGAGTCGCTTACCTTCGCTTTAGTTATGCTATCCATTTCAGAAATCCTTTTATCAACGTCAGGCGTTAGTTGTATAGCACCTGAAAGCTGATAGATGGACATTCTTCGCGCATTACGATCACAGAATAATCACATCAAAGGACCAAGCCGACGTTCATCAAATGCAAGCCCAACTGAAATCGCAATCAATTTCAAATGGAAAACGGGAGACAGCTATTACCGCCTCCCGCTTATTTAGTCCATTAGCTTCGGCTACTTTGCCGCAGCTGGCTCTAGCTTCAACGAATCCAGATGTTTGTTGATTTGCTCGACTTCTTCTTTGGAGAGCTTAACCCGGTCTGCGATCATGTTTTCTTTGCACTGCTGGGCGTCGCGTGCACCAACAATTGCCGATGTTACACCCGGCTGAGCGATAGTCCAGGCGATAACCAACTGTCCGAGCGTCACATTGTGAGACTCGGCAATGGGTTTGATATTTTCAAGGAACGCGTTGACGCGCTTGATGTTTTCCGGCTGAAAATGTTTTTCATTGGCGCGGTGATCGCCTTCTTTGAACTTTGCGTCCGGCTTGAATTTGCCTGTAAGCAAGCCGCGTTGAAGGGGACTGTAGACTATCACGCCGATGTTTTCCTTTCGGCAGTACGGCAGCACATCTTTTTCGATGTCGCGGAGAACCATACTGTAGGGAGGCTGATCGGAGGCAATTGGACAGACCTTGCGAGCTCTCTCCATATCTTCGACAGTAAAATTACTCACGCCCGCCGCCTTGATTTTGCCCTCTTTCAATAGTTGGTTGAGCGCTTCCATGGTCTCCTCCACTGGAGTCGACGAGTCGCGCCAGTGGCACTGATAGAGATCGATATAGTCGGTTCCCAGACGCTTGAGACTTTGTTCGCATTCATGAATGATGCTCTTTTTGCGAGCGTTGCGATAAATTGTTTTTGCGCCATTCTCCTCGTCGTCCCAATCGAAGAAGTGCTGACCTTCAGTGGAGTCCCATCGCAAGCCGAATTTCGTAAGAATCTGCACTTTATCGCGCTTACCTTTTATTGCCTTACCAACGATTTCCTCGCTGCGACCGTATCCATATATAGCTGCAGTGTCTATCGAGGTTGCACCACCTTCAATACTAGCGTGAATCGCTTCGATGGCGTCCGTCTCTTCTGCGCCGCCCCACATCCAGCCGCCGATTGCCCAGGCACCAAAAATGATTGCGGAGACCTGAACATCGCTATCACCCAACTGTCGAACTTGCATCCCAACCTCCTTCTCTAGTAGTTGAACCCAGTACCGCTGCTTGCGAACGTTCGCAAATGCGCGCGTGGTTTAATCAATGACGGTCCGAATGCACCACATCCGGCTCAGTCTTCTCTTCAGTGTCTATGGATTTCTTCGGCGCATTTCCCGTTTTTTTGAAAAGGTGAGCGATCGAATCCTTTAGAACGTAAACAACCGGAACAACATACAAGCTCATGATCGAAGAAACGATCATTCCGCCGCACACCGCCGTTCCCAGAGAGTGACGGCTGTTTGCACCAGCGCCTTCAGCGAAGACCAGAGGAATAATACCCATTACGAAGGCGAAGGTGGTCATGAGGATAGGACGAAGTCGGATAGTTGCCCCCTGCACGACTGCCTCGTGAGCAGGAAGCCCTTCCCGCTTCAAATGATTAGCGAACTCGACAATCAGGATCGCGTTTTTACAAACCAAACCGATCAGCATCACAAGTCCAATCTGACAGAAAACATCGTTCTGCAAACCTCGAAGGTATTGGGCGGCGATGGCTCCGAAAAGTGCGGTAGGAACTGTCACGAGGATGATGACCGGATCAGAAAAGCTCTCGTATTGTGCAGCGAGTACTAAAAACACGAATGTGATACCGAGTCCGAACAAAATAATCGCTTGCGAGCCGGCCTCGATCTGTTCAAGAGAAATACCCGCCCAACGATACGTCATCGTGGCTGGAAGGACTTCATTCGCCAGTTTTTCCATAGCCGCCATCGCCTGCCCTGAGCTGAATCCCGGTGCAGCGGATCCGTTGATCTCAGTTGCGCGGAAAAGATTGTAGTGGTTTATGGATTGAGGAGCTGTGGTCTCTGACAACTTGACGAGGTTCGATAGCGGTATCATCTGACCGGACATGCTCGTGACGTAGAACTTCGTGATGTCGTTCGGATTGGAACGGAATTTGCTATCAGCCTGCACGTATACGCGGTAAACGCGAGTACCGATGTCGATATCGTTGACGTAAAAGGAACCTATATAGGTTTGCAACGTATCGAAAATTTCGGCAAGATTGACGTTGAGAGTTTTAGCCTTATTGCGATCAACCTCGACTTGCACCTGTGGACTGTTTGCTGCAAAGCCGGAAAACACGCCAGCCAAGCCAGGCGTCTGGTTAGCTTTAGCACAAATTTCATTGGTTGCTTTTTCAAGGTCACCAATATTGGTACCACTCTGGTCCAGGACTTCAAAAACGAAACCACCGAAGTTTCCCAACCCTTCAATCGCAGGTGGATTGAACGGTATGACGCGAGCGTTGGTCACTCCCGCCAGCGGCCCGCGAACTCGATTGATTATGGCGTCCAGGGATTGATCATGTCCGCGCCTGTGGTCCCATGGATGCAGGTTCGAGAACAAGATGCCGTTGCTTGGCTTATTGCCAGCAAAACTGAAACCAGCAACACCGAACGTTGAATGAATTTCGGGAATTCCCTCGAATATCTTCTCGACTTTCTTGATTGTCTCGACGGTGTAATTCAGCGAAACCCCCTCCGGGGCCTGAACGAGGGTAATGAAATAGCCCTTGTCCTCATCGGGAATGAAGGAACTCGGAACAAGCTGAAATAGATACCAGGTCGCTGCCATCGTGGCCACGAATAAAATCAAAGCAAACGCTTTCAGTTTTAACGTCCATTCAAGCGTGACTCGGTATGCATCCTTTACAAGGTCCAGCAATTTGTTGAATGAACGGAAGAAAAAGTTGTTATTGGCTGCATCATGATCTTCGGCTTTGAGCCACAGAGCAGAAAGCGCCGGGGTTAGAGTCAATGCTGTGAATGCTGAGATCGAAACAGAACATGCGATGGTCAAGGCGAACTGCTTATACAACTGACCGGTAGTGCCTGGAAAAAATGCGACCGGAATAAATACGGCGACAAGCACGAGAGAAATCGCGACAACGGCGCTTGCAACTTCACGCATCGCTTCTCTAGCCGCGTTGAACGCAGAAAGGCCTCTCTCCGCCATCAGCCGGCTTATGTTCTCAATTACAACGATCGCGTCGTCAACCACAAGTCCGGTGGCAAGCACTAAACCGAACAACGTCAGGGTGTTGATTGAAAAACCAAGAGCTTGCATGCAAGCGAACGTTCCGACAAGCGAAACGGGAATTGTGAAAACAGGTATCAGGGTACTGCGCCAGTTCTGCAAGAAGACAAAAATAGTCAGAACGACAAGACCAATAGCCTGGGCAAGTGTAAACAGCACTTCGCGTATCGATTCGGTAACAGCGAGCGTCGTGTCAAAAGCATATTCATATTTGATACCAGGCGGCAATTTCTTTGCCAGACGAGCCATCTCGGCGCGCACGCCTTTTACGACCTCAAGGGCGTTCGAGCCCGGACGCTGCATGATGCCGATACCAACTGTTTCCTGTCCGCGATACCTAACAATAGTTTGATAGTCCTCAGCGCCCAGTTCGGCTCGACCAATATCACTTAAGTGAATGATGGTGCCATCCTTGCCAGTCCGGATGATCAAGTCCTCAAACTCGGCTGCCGACTTCAATCGACCGAGCACACGCACGCTCATCTGATACATTTGACTTGATGGATTGGGCGGCTGTCCGATTTGACCGGCGGCGACCTGAACGTTCTGTTCTCGAATGGCGTTCACGACCTCTCGAGTTGAAACCTTATTTTGCGCCATTTTTCGAGGGTCTAGCCAGATGCGCATGCAATACTTTCGTTCACCAAATATGATGACATCGCCGACGCCGTTTACGCGCTTCAGTGCGTCCTTGATATATACATCGGTGTAATTGCTCAAGAATTGCGAAGTATATTTGTCACCAGGAGCGGTTAATCCGATCGCCAGAAGAAAGGCTGATGAGACCTTTTCGACCGCAACGCCGGTTCTGCGAACTTCGTCTGGAAGCCTTCCTTCAGCTTTAGCGACTCGACTTTGAACATCGACTGAAGCCAGGTCGGGATCGCGTTCCAAATCAAACGTAATACTGATCTGGGAAGTTCCGTCATTGCCGCTTGCCGATGTAATGTACTTGCCCTGCTGAATACCGTTGACTTGCTGTTCCAGAATGGTCGTGACAGCGGATTCCACGACTTGAGAATTGGCGCCGATGTAGTTTGACGTGACAGTAACGCGCGGCGGCGCTACTTCCGGATATTGCGAGAGTGGCAAAATCGGAATACTGACGGCACCGGCAAGGACAATAATGAGCGCACAAACCGTTGCGAAAATCGGTCGCTTGATGAAGAAGTCTAGATTCATCGTTCTCCTCGCCTTACGACGCAGGGCTGATTGGCGAGCCATCAGCCAGGTTCATAATTCCGGATGTGACGATCTGGTCACCAGCGCTAACGCCGGTAATGACCTGGTATTCATTATCTTTGATAGGTCCGAGTTTGACCGCGCGCTGCGAGGCTGTCAATTTTCCATCGTTGCCTTTTTTGGCGACAAACACAAACTCCTGTCCACTAAATCGGCTCACGGCGGTGACAGGTATGGTAACGGCGTTCACACGCCCCCAGATAATCCGGCAGTTAGCGGTCTGCCCGGAACGCAGTCGACCTGTAGCATTCGGCAACTCCGCTTTCACTAAGACGGTTTGTTGGTTCGAATCGACCTGACTGGAGATGAAAAAAATCTTTGCGGCCTCGACGGTTTTGCCGGTATCATCCACGATATCAGCCAGCAATCCGATTCGCAGCTTAGATGAAATCGACGTAGGCACATTTACATAAACTTCAAGAGGTTTCGTCTGGTCAACCGTCGTGAGGGTCGTTTCCGTCGTCACATAGTCACCGATGCGAACCGGGACGTCGCCAACCATTCCGGCAAACGGCGCTCTGACCGTATAGTACTTGAGTTGCTCCAGCTGCTCGTGTTTTGCCGCTTTAGCCTGGCTGATCAGTTTGGCAGCCCGCGCAACTTGAGCCTCCTGAGCGTTTATCTGTGCATCCACAGCTTCAAGTTCCGCACGACAGATGGAAAGGTTGTTGCCTTTTTCATCTTTGCTCTCAGCTGAAACAGCACCGTCTTCCAGCAAAGCCTTATATCTCTTGAACTGGGTCTCGGCAAATTGCAGATTGGCAACCTTCGTCATACGGCTTGCCTTCAACGATTTGAGAGTCGCCTCAGCGTTCTTCTCCTCTGCGAAAGCCGACTCAATGGCGGCATCGGTATTCTCGACCAGCGTCTCCTGTTTGCTCTTGTCGAGAACCATTAGCGGTTTCCCGGCAGCGACAAGGTCTCCGCTTCGCGCGTTGATTTCGAGCAGCCGCCCTTCCACCTGCGGCTTTAGATTCACCGATTTACGAGACTTCAGGGTTGCAACGAAGGTTGACGCGTCATCTAAAGTTTTCTCAGAGACGGTCTGGAGTTGCACAGGCATCGCCGGTATAACTGGTGGCGCAGCAGTTTGCGCCGAAGGAGCGCAGCCCTGAAGCGCGATACAGTTCGCGAAAATTAAAGCTGATAGTGTGAACCACTTAAGGTTGAAGGATGCCATATTCGGCGCCTCGCTGGGAAGCCCGGTACGAAAAGTATACAGCGGCTGGCTGTCGTTATGATCGGGATGTTAATTGGATTTTTGCCAGGATTTGTGCCAGTTTCGCAACCTTTGCCACAGTCATTTTCTCCAAATGGCGCCAAGAATGTACAATTACGGTTTCTTTCTCCACGGTTTCGCAACATGCGGACAGTAATGCGGAAGCCTCACATACACCTTCAAAATTCAAAGAATTCCGCTACAACCACGGATACAATCGACAGCAATCGTCGTTTCGAACGAAACGAGCTGACCTGGACCGGCTACCTTTTATATGGATACTGGTCGTACTTGTGGGCAGCATTTGGCGCATTCGTGCCGTTCCTGATTTCCGAATTCAAGATAGACTACGCGACGGCAGCTTTGCACTTCAGCGCTCTGGCCTTCGGTCCGTTTGTCTCGGGATTCTTTGGCGATAAGATTATTCGAGGCTTGGGTTTAGCCAAAACCATCAAGCTCGGAATTGTGATAATGCTCGGCGGAGCCCTGCTCACCATAACCGGACGAGAACTCTGGTGCACCATATCCGGTGCGCTACTGATTGGCTTTGGCGGCAACATCATGAGTCAATCGCTCACATCATCAATGTCGGAACGCTTTGGAAAAGAACGCGCCATCGGTATATCCGAAATTCAATTGATTGGCAGCGTGTTCACCCTGCTCGGTCCGCTCGTAGTCAGTACGGTCTGCAAGTTCGGACTGGGTTGGAGAAACGCGCTCGGGTATTCATTGGTCGCCGCCTTGCTACTTTTGGTCGTCTGTCGTAATTCGTTGAAACAACTGCCCACGGCATCAGAACAGAAGAAAGCAGCGCAACTCTCATCCAGATTGTCACCAACCTACTGGCTGTTTTTCACAGTTATATTTTTCAGCGTTGCCAGCGAGTGGTCGATCGCATTCTGGTGCCCGGAATTCCTTGGTAAAACGTTCAATCTTTCCAAACCAGACGCCGCTTTCGGCATGAGCCTCTTCGTGTCGGCAATGATCGCAGGCCGAATGCTCGGGCCGAGACTACTGAAATACATTTCGGAATCAAAACTGCTTGCAACGTCGGCAACGCTCGCCGCTGCAGGCTTTCTAGCCTTCTGGCTGGCACGAGATCTGCCTGTCAACTTGATTGGTCTATTCATTCTTGGACTGGGCGAATCGAATGTTTATCCGCTTTGTTTGTCTCAAGCGATTGCCTCGAGCTCTGGCACGGTAGAAAAAGCAGCCGCTCGCATGTCACTAAGCACGGGCAGCGCCATCCTGCTAGCACCTCTCCTTCTGGGTATGCTGGCTGACAAAATCGGCATAAAAAATTCGTATGGCATGATTGCATGCAGCCTGATTTTGGCAGCTATCTCAGTCGTAATAGTTCAAACATTCGCCATGAAACAAAAAGGCGAAGCACCGGCTTTGCAAACTGCGACTTAGGACTGCAACGTAGAACTGCAACGTTGTACAGCAACGTTGGAATTTTGCAATCACCTGGTTTCGCTTACCGAGCTTACCTCGCCAAGCCCCGTCTCACCGACCGCCCTGATTCTAAAATAGTATGAGGAGTCTACGTTCAGTGAGTGCAGCGCTTGCTTAGTGTCATACACAAGTATGGAACTGTACAGCTTGTCCGGCTTAACACCGAAGGTTACTTCGTAAGCGTAGGCGTTGGGAACTTTGTCCCAGGTAAGCATTACATTGCGGCGGTCCGAATCATTGCGCACAACGTTGAAGTTATCTACACTGGCGGGCACCGCGCCTGGTGCTCGCCCAAAAACGCGAAGATCGCTAATGGCAAAGTGTCCAGTCGGCATTTCTAGATTTACGAGTTTGAGAAATTGCGTACGAACCGGCTCGGACAGTTCCACATAATCGTGCGGGACGTCCCTGGTGTTTTGACTTTTGTCGACCAACAATGTCCAATCTTTCCCATTCTCAGACTGGAAAATTTGATAGCGATGTTTCACTCCGAGATGTTTTTTTCGAAATGCGACGGCCTCGTCTGCATAGTTTATTTGTATGGCGTGAACATCGCAAGGCTTGCCGAGGTCGACTGCGAGAAACTGGTCATCATCTCCACTGGGCGCGGTCCAGTAGGTTTTAATATCCTCATCGAAAGCAAGGGCGGTATCACTAAAATGCTGTGATGCCCATGATTTTTTCTTATAAGAGAGCAGCGTCCAGCCCTTAAAAGTTTGCTGTTGATTGCGTTTTCCGGTCGCGAGGGTCTGAGGGTAATCACCGAATGCGGTGTTAGCCCACATGACGCCATCCTTATCGACTCCGGCAGGAAATAAACCAAGGCGACGCTCAAAGGTCTGCTTTACGCTGATGACCATGGTGGCGACGTGCCAAAGATTGTCGAACCGGTCAGTGAATGTAGAACCGTGACCTGCACCGCGGGCGAAACCAGTCGGCTTCCAGGAAAACGGATTGTGCTCCTGATATGTAAACGGTCCAAGCGGCTTATCGGAAACGTAGACGCCATCACCATAGACATTCCATTCGGTTCCCGGCGCACCATACTGCAGGTAGTACTTTCCGTTAACCTTATTGACCCAAGCACCTTCCATGAACGGATCCATCTTGCCATTCTGGTTGTCTTCACCGAACTGCTCCCAACCGTGCTTTTTCGGATCGAGCTTCAACAACTCAACGCGATTTCCAATCGCTTTATAGCCATTATCAGGATCAAGCTCGACGCCATAGAGCGGATACAAATTGCTTGACCCCCAGTAAAGATAAAGCTTACCGTCATCGTCTTCGAAGAAACTGGGATCCCATGCCTGAATCGGAAATTCTTTGACAGCCTCGGTCCATTTATTGCCAGCCAGATCCGTACTCAAGTACAGAGGCATCGTGTCTTTCTCCGTGAAACACGGCAAAAACAGGACGCCTTTTTTCGTTGGCCAGGCGCCCGGCGCGCAAACATCGTCCATGGATGCGTTCTGTTTAAAATTATGAGGAATAAAGTTCCAGGTAGCCATGTCGTTTTTCGAGCACCAGTATCCCTCCTGGTTCGTTGAAAACAGGAAGTACTTTCCTTTGTACATGAAAGCGACGGGGTCAGCAGTGGACCGATGATTCAAGCGCTTGTCACGAGTATGGAGTTCGAAATCGTAATCCAGGTTCATCGGATTGCAGAAGGTAGTCGGCACTTCCAGTACTTTTGGTTTCGCCAGTGCTGGAGACGAAGAAAGGGAGACTAGAACGACGGTAGATAAGAGCGTCTTATTTATTGCTGACAATCGCATGAAAACCATACTCGCAATTGGGAGTTATCCATGCGATTTTAAACGACTGGAAACCAAAATACCCGTATACTATCGACATCAAAAACCCCGTGGATAGCCAGGAGAAGCCAAGTGAAGCGTTTTGTTGTCATGTCGTTAATTGCATTAAGTGTAGCGATTCCAGGAGCAGCGGTTTTGGCACCATATGCAATGGCAGGTGAAGCACCGCCAAAAACAGTTTTTAAAGACAAGACTCAGCGCGCAAAACTTTTAGGTAAACACATGTTGTCGCTGCAATGGTTGCAATTCCAAAAAGCGATGTATGGGACAGCGACCATTGAAGACAGAGGCGGGGTGCTGTACTTGAAAGGCGAGCAAGTTAATAAAGGCAAAGAAAAGGGATATTTGAAAGTCGAGGGCCGAATCACGGAAGTCGGTAAAAATTCATTCAAGTTTAACGGCACAATCAAGACCAGCGTCAGTCACATCAATAACGGCGAAGAGTGTGTGCGTGAAGGAGACATGAACTTTCTTGCCAAGGGAGCGCGCAAGTACTGGCGCCTTCAGGAGATGAAAAGCCCTTGCTCTGAAGTCACCGACTATGTCGATGTGTACTTTCACTAAAGTTGAGCAGAAAGTTCTTATTTCATGATGTCATCAAGAAAGGTTCCAGAACCGGATGCTGGAGAAATTCTGATTTGCCGCTTAGACATCTCGTAGAAATTTTTGAGATTATCGTCGAGTTTTGATTCGACTCCGAGACGTTCTCTCAGTGCCGAAGTTGTCCTCCAGCTAGCAACGTCCTTTGCGGTAATACCAGCCGCATTTTCATGAAAGGTCATTCGGAATCTACCCAATCCTATATTTCGGATTGCACCGTCAGCAGTATCAAAGCTTGTCAGCAACGAATGGTTGGCGATCATACTGTTAAACATCTGACGCTCTCCGGGGTCGGACGCCTTTGCGGACTCACGTTGCAGGTCAGAGATTTTCAGACCAGAGTTAACCGATGGATCGTCCAGATCGGAGAAGTGCTTATCCAGATATTTCATCTCCGAGTCAGCGACACTCTTGGAACGAAGTTCGTTAAGATTGACACCAATCTCCCTGAGCTCTCGGCGAGATAAGCCTGGGAAACCATCACCTGATTTGGGCAGCTCAGACATATGCTGGCTCAAGTACGAAAGTATTGCTTTCTCTAGCGGCCCCGCATCTTGGCGGCTTTGTGCATAAGACTCAAATTGCAGAGCAGTGAGACCGTCATTGTCGGTAATCTGATCAAAACGGTCCGTCAAATATCCTACCGAGGCGAAAGGCAACGCGGCTTTCGTCAGCGGACTGTCAGCTATTTCTTGAGACGTCTTATCGTCGAGAAAAAACGTTTTGTTGAAGTAGGGTTGGTCCGGGTAGCGTTCAAATCCGTTTATCGATCTGATGTTCTGAACTCTTCGAATTTCTTCCGGCGTTGTAGGATTTTCTCCCAGGTAGATCAAACCGCTCGCCAACCGGTGGCTACCGCCACTCTGCGAATCTTCGTACAGGCTCAAAGAAACTCTAAGCGCCAGATCCGTAGTTGTTCCATTGTCACCGTTCGAGCCATCTGAAACGTTTTCAGCTTTTCGATGAGCTAACATATCCGGACCAGTCATAGCACGCCCCTCACGCCCTAACGATCACATGATACGTGCGTGAAGTCACCGCAGCGTGACTGCGGGAACTACGAAAACAGTCCAGCAATCACCGTTTCGAAAGACGATTGCGACAAACGTCAGCTTTAATTTACGATGATTTTTTTCCTGCGATATTCGGAATTGCAGTAGATTTGAAACTTAACGAGCTCGATTAGCCCATGTAGCGAAAATGCCATGGATCACCTTTAATTTGTCCGTTACCATCGCCGTGAACGAAGCCGGCAGCAAGCAAATATGGTTTGGCTTTACTGTAGTTTCGAACGTCAATCGCCTCACCGGTTTCATGATTCGATGTGCCGGGTTTCGCCACTGGACTCTTGCCTTTCAATTCGCGGTAAAGTTGCGCTTGCTCCTGGTACGAGCGCCCAGCTGATGAAACATCGATCTTGACGCCATCTCGAGCGGCTAGTTGCTCGGCATAAGCGAATGCCTGTGTGGCCTCTGGAGTGAGGCGCATGCTCGCAAGTTCCGGGTCTGCGTAGCGCTGGTAGTCAGACTGCGAATAGCGCTGTTGTTGCGGCTGGTAGTCATAGCTGTAACCGTGGCGATGTTGATGGCGACCGCGGTTTTGGTTTTGCGAATAGTCGCCTTGATTGCTAAAACGATGGTGACCTGGAGAAGTCCATCCGTTCTGTTGCTGTATGCGGGCGCGATATTCCTGTTGCATCTGCCACCGATCTTGCGGCGACATTTGATACTGCGTATTGCGTTGTTGCTGTAGCCATGCCAGTTCTTGCTGGCGCTGGTAGGCTAGCTCTTGCTGTTGGCGCTGCCAGGTGTAGTCCTGGGGTTGCTGGTAGTCATAGCGTTGTTGTTGATTACGATAGTCCTGGGTTTGCCAGTAGCCACCATAATTACGAGTCTGATTGTAGGCTTGCTGCCACTGGTCTTGCGCCAGATACCTTGGATCTTGCTGATAGTAGCGAGAGTCCTGCTGGTAGTAGCGCGAATCTTGCTGGTAGTAGCGCGGGTCCTGCCGGTAGTAGCGTGGATCCTGTTGGTAGTAGCGTGGATCCTGCTGGTAATAGCGCGGGTCCTGCCCCTGCCAATTGCGCTGGCCGCCACGATAATAATCACCGCCGTTTTGACTTGAAATTATGACCGCAATACCTTCGCTGGAGCATGGCTGCCTGTAAGTATTGTAGCCATCGCTTACGTTTTGATAGTCAACCGCACGAACTCTCGTGATGGTCTCACCGTTGCGTCCGTAGCTGCGCTGCGCTTCGACGTCAGAGCCGCGTCCTTTCTGCTCGTAATTATCTACCAGCGCGATGAGCTGTTTCTGCGCATCGGGGTAACCTTGCATCTGGAGTAAGTCTTGTTGCAGTCGCTGAACCGCAGAGTGCGCGTTGCCGTAATCCATCTCTTGAGCGATGAACTGGGCTTCTTGCACGAGCGGGTTTTGCCGCGATTGCGGTTGATACCGTTCGTATGTCATTTTTTCAGTTAAGTGCAGCGTTAAGGCTTTAAATAGCGACCTCTATTCTACGAAAACCAGCAACGATGTCACTTGGGGAAATTACGATATTGCCGAATATTTTTTCCTTAAACCATTGGCGCGCAGGAGTTCACGGAAGACCATGCCACCGCGCCTCAGGCGCCTTGAACTTTCGAAGCCTGACGGGAGGCTACTTATAGGACTTGCAAGTCTGCTCCGCAATTTCCATGATGCGTTTGCAGCGTTCCTCGGCATCGCGATTGATTTCCGCCTCACGGTCGTCACTTATATCGTATTTCACAGATCCGTCCGAATGCCTAAACTGTTGGTTGGAATTCTGTTGCTCATTCTTAATTTGCTCCGCAGCCTGACTGCGAATCGCAGCACACTCTGCGCGAGCTTTGGACATAATCTCGTCCCGCCGCTTAGCGCTACCAGCAGAGGCTTTAGCGGCCTCGGCAGCCGCAGGGCTGTATGCGGCACTCGAAGAACTGGAAGAAGATCCACTTGAGCCACTACGTGCGGTACCAGTTGCTGAACTACCGGCAAGCATTTTATTCACGCGCTCCAGGCCCTCGCGGCATCGACGCCCGATCTCCGGGTTAGTCGTAATCTTAGAAGCGGTGGTAAACTCGGTTCGCGCGCCCTGCAAATCTCCCGTAGCCATCATCGTACTAGCCAGGTAGAAGTGAGCCTGCCATGACATTGGAGAGTTGCGCGCCGCAGTTTCGAAATGAGGTTTGGCGCCTCTGTAATCTTTGGCGTTATAAAGTTTGATCCCATCTTCTAAACTCCCGGCATGTGCTGATTGAACCGATGATGCGATACAAAAAACGAGCGCAAGGTTAGCGCTGAAAACACCAAATTTTGTCTTCATCTAAGAGCTCCGGAAGTAGAATCTGAGTTCATATATACCATGAGGCATTGAAGTCAAACAGCTGTGCCGATTCGGATTATCACCGAACTCGAAGCGAAACTCTTTAATCGCCTGAATCAAACTGGTTCAAACGAGCGCGTGCTCTTCCCGGGCGCATCGACTCAAGCGATGTTGTACTGGCGTTGCGGAGTTCGCAGTATAGTGCGCACAACGGTCACATCATCGGTTTCCGCTAGCTTTAGCATAACTTTAGTGGTTTCGTCAGCAGCATCGAGCTGTTCGAGACAGAGCTGAGTTACGGCCAGTGTGTCCAGATCACTTAAGGCACACCGTACCGAAGTTTGTTCAGGCAATCGACGATAAACTTTTCGAACATGAGCGGACATCATTATTAATGGCATAAGCAAGCGCAAGAACACTATGCCTGGAAGAGCCAGCAATCCCATTGTCCATAGAGCATATGGCTCCGCAGGTCCTCGATGGTGTGGTCCTCTAAGCGTCGTATAGTGACGGTCATGAATGCCCATCATTCGTCCCACGGAATATATCGAACGATAATTCCGCCGGCGCACCATGGGCTCCATATGTGATACCGTCGATAGTGCCTCTGAAAAATAGCTGTAACTGTCAGCTCGATCGCCCATCAAATGATTGCAATATGACAGTTGGGCGAGCGTATCTATGTATCCTGCAGATGCACCAAAATCGCGATAAATATCGAGAGCATTCAAATATCGGCTCTCTGCGTAATAGACTGCTTCAGCGGCTTCCGGGGAACCGAATGGAGATGTGCGCATAAGCTTCAAGGAATTGTCGCCTAGCTGCTTGAACCGCCGCGCCATTTGTCGGCTATCAAATCCATAAACATTAGCGATTGCATCGTTAACCGCGCGTGTCTTCTCGCTTTCATAACGACCAGGAGTGAGCGGCTCAACGTCTCGTTCGTTATCGAATAAGCCGACTAGCGTCTCGTCATTCCAGGAAGTAGAAACGCGAACAGCCTTTGAAATTCGCTCGCCAGTCTCGTACGCGCCAAGACTACAGGCTGTAAACGCAAGGTGCTGGCCGGCAGTCCAGTACAAGCCATAAACAGGAATAGCCGTCACTGTCAGTACGATGGCCACAAGCATAAAGTCGGCCATGCGAATTAGTGGATTGGATAATCCCAGATGCTCTCTGGCTATGACTCGGAAAGTCTCCTTCCATTGAGCTTTTCGTCCCAAGCACATTCGACCGACGGCCTGCGGAAGGAGACTGAATAATCCTGCCAGAGTCGCAGTTATCACAACGTAAGTACAACCCGAAAACGCTCCAATAATTCCTTTCTGCAAATAAAGGAATGGAATTGCCGTCGTCGAAACGGCGAACCAGCTGAAAAGCCAGACATAAGAGCAGCGAACCAGCAAGCTCGTGATCATAAGTTATCCCATGCGAGGCGCGACGCGCGCTGAAGTTTCTATTGTAAGCCCATTAACGAAGACGCACAACCCCTCAAAAGCCGCGCTGAAAGCCAGCGGAAGAAGTTTAAATCCGTCATTGCTGACGCCCGAAACTAGTTGCCCTGATTCATCGGAGGCTTCATCCTAAATAGACCTGTCAGACGAGTCGGATGGAATGTCTCCTCTCCTTATCCAGGAATCTAAATGAAACTCGAGCTTCTAAAGTCCTCTCTCCGTTTACGGGCGAACATGTGCCTGTGCGCGAGCATCAGCCTAACCGTTCAAGTCGCAGCACAATCAGCCGCGCAAGCCGCACCGCACTCAGCCGCAGCGACGCAATCGGCGGCTCAAGCCGAGTCGCAATCAGCAGGCCAAGTCGCGGCGCAATCAGCAGCCACGACGCAATCGACCGGTCAAGCCGAGCCCCACTCAGCCGCAGCGAAGAATGATGTGCCACCTGGGACCTTACAGGTTAAAACCGTTCTCGACGACAAAAACGTTGAACTCTACTCGCCCCGGTTCATTCCTAAATCAGACAACCTGGTGATCGTCAGAAAGGCACACGAGCCCGATTATCACGAAGCCGAAGCGTTCTCCAGCAAGGAGTTGGAAAAGGGCAGAAATCAGAAAGATACGAATCCACGCTGGGCGGACCCTGAAATTACGGTGATCTCAAACAATGGCTCAGCACGCAAAATCATCGACTACGGCTGGTGTCCCGAACCCAATGCCAACGGAAACAGAATCTATTACATTCATCAGCTCAAGCCAATCAGCGGCTTAAGAGTGCTAGCCGAAAACCAGAAGGGCAACGAGTTGTACTCATATGCCATCACAGACGGCAAGAAGCAGCTGCTTGTAACTCCAAGCCTTGGTTACATCGATAGTCCTATGCCGCACCCTACTGAGGATAAAGTTGCATACGAGATCAGCGACAACACCAACGGCGCATATGGCGGAGCCGTCGGTATCGGAGTCTTCGAAGAGTCCAGCGGAAAGGCGCTCACTTTGCTGGAACCGGCGAAACACTTCAAACTCTATGATCTTGTAGGACCTACGTCATGGATTCAATCCAATCTCGTGACCTTGCGCAAGACACCGCAAGAAGGGGGCACCTGGCTCGCAGACTCATACAAGTGGGATATTCTGCGGCTGGCAAACGGAACACAAACTTCTATTTACGCCAGAGAACAGCCAATCAAGATTCACGAGAAAATACTTCGCGTCGGCACTACACCTGACGGCAATATTGAACTGATTGACGACGACAATCTCATCAAACTCAGCATTGATGGAAATGTCATTGAATCAGTTCCCTTGCCAGAGACACGAGGTTTGTCGAGTCCGAATAACAAACTAGAAGCAATTCTCACAGAGGACGATGCCGTCGAGGTCACCGTCATAGCAACGGGGAAAAGGTACAAGCAAAAACTTCACGGTCAAGTTCAGACTTTAGAATGGTCACCGGACTCTAAACAGCTCGCAGCCGTCGTCACAAAGAACAAGACAAAGAGCGGCATGGACGTTTTCGACCGCGATTGCCTGATGTTGATTTCAATGCCGGAAAAATAAGCTGTCGACCTAGCCTGTAGCAATCGAACCACGCTGGAAGTGACTATGCTTCGGCAGTCGAGATAGGTCATGGCCGGCTGCGGTTGCTAAGACTGGGCTTAAGAAAAGTTCCGGTGAGCGGGCGAGAGTCACCCAGGTATGAACAACAGATCAGATTCCCCGGTAAAACGGCAATAACAAATCACCAGCGTACGATCAACAGATTCCCCGATTAAGGAATAAATTTCACCCGGGTAAAATTGTGGTATAGTAAATTTACCCGGGTAAAATACTGCTAAATTAGGGAAGGTTGAAGGTGTAAGGAGATGGAGATGCTTAGAAACAGATACTGCGCGGCTTTTGCGGCAGACAAACATCAGATTGCCTCGGGCGATCTGCGCGAGGTGGCACGCGCAACCAAAGAATTCATAGATTCGAATCCCACTTCAAGCGTTCTAATTTTCGATGCAAACAGCGAACTCGTCGAAATTGACTTTCGAGGCTCCGCGGAAGACGTCCTAGAGCGAATTCGCAAAGCTCAAGGGCCGACGCCGGCGACCGAAAACGAGGTGAAGCCTGGTCCCGGGCGCCCGAAGTTGGGAGTGGTATCAAAGGAAGTGACACTGCTTCCTCGTCATTGGGAGTGGTTGGCTACTCAGCCAGGAGGCGCATCCGTAACTATCAGAAGGCTGGTAGATGCGGCCCGAAAGCAAGGCGAAGAGCCAGATCGCGTAAGAAGGACCAGAGAAATCGCATACAAGTTCATGTCAGCAATGGCAGGAAATGAGATCAATTTCGAAGAAGCTTCGCGCGCTCTTTTTGCGGGAGATGAGAAACGTCTCAAAGATCTGATAAAAGGCTGGCCGGTCGATCTTCGCAATCACATAGAGTCTTTGCTGGACACCACTAGCGGTGCCCATCCTTAAAAGCTCAACCCGCGCTCTTCCTCCGAGGAGCACGGGTTGATCGATTCTCAATGCTGTGAAAACTTACCTTTGAAGCAGATTGTCCGCTCCTACGCCGCCGAGTACGACAGGTGCTGCGTCAGTTGCGCCGGTATCCGTCTTCGATGGCTTAATGCCAACATCGCCCCAGGCTTGCTCGAGTTTGGCGACGGCATCCGGGTGACCGAGACGCTTGGCCGATTCGACGGTTTCAAATGCGAATTGTGCAAAGCTGGGCGATGAACCTGCGGCCTTCCGTGCGTCGTACCAGATTTTCGCTGGTGTCTCATAGGCTTTTCCGCCCATGGCTTCCGCAAAGAGAGCGAATGCACGGTTTGGAATTCCAGAGTTGTAGTGCACGCCGCCGTTGTCACCGCGGGTGTGATTGTAGTCCTTCATGTGCGCAGGCTGCGGGTCTTTACCGATCGCTGCATCATCATATGCGGTACCAGGTTTCTTCATATCACGCAGAGCTCTGCCGTTCACGTTATCCTTCCAGATACCCTCACCGACAAGCCAGCTTGCTTCATTGGCGTTCTGCCCGCGAGCGCGCTGCTCGACCAGTGCTCCGCCTACATCTGAGATATGTTCGTTGAGTGCGCCAGGCTGATTGCGATAAACCAGTTTCGACTCGAACTCAGTCACACCGTGTGTGATCTCATGTCCGGTTATATCTCTCAGCACAAATGTTTTGAACGGGCTCTGAGTGCCGGGTTTGCCGTAGAACATGCCTTCGCCATCCCAGAATGCGTTTTCATAATTCTGACCATAGTTTGTGGTCGAGCGCATCTTCATGCCCTTTCCATCGATGGAATTTCGGCCGTGCACGTCAGTGTAGAAGCCTCTTACGTCGCCGGTAAAGTCGTAGACGTTATCAACGTCGGCGTTTCCGGTCTTTGCCTCGCCCTCGACACGCGCGCGAGTGCCTACGCTCTCAGTACCTTTCGCGTCAAAGACCTCTCGTGCACCTTTGTAGTCCACTTGAACAAAACCTTCTCCGGGCTGCTTCGGTTTGAGGTTAGCGGCAAGCGACTCGGTCTTGTGAATTGTGTCCGTCCAGACCTTATCTTTGGTGTTTTTCGCCAGAGTCTCCAACAGATAAGGTGGAATGACACCGGCTCTGTGACCAGGCTCAAGTTTCATGAGAGGCGAACCGACACCAAGTTGCTCGAAGGCGGCCGTTCTTATTGTGGCATTCGCGCCATCATATTTAGTGTCAAGCTTTGCCCACTGATTATCCCGCCAGTTCACAAACGGTTCTGCCGCTTTCGTACTGAGAAGTCTTGCAGTCCCCATGGAGCCTAGCTTGGCACCAATACCACCTTCCACTGCAGCGACCGGCAATCCGCCGACCATATCACCAAGATGTGTGGACGCGAGATCCATTTGAAGCATGTTCGTCGCTGTTCCAGCCTGCCAATAGGACTCGACTAGCGGTTTTCCTACGAACCAGGCACCCAGCGCACCAGCCGCGACTTTTCCAGCGGGTCCGGTAGCCGGCAAGAATGCTTTGGTCGCAACACCAATAGTGGCGCCAATTGCCAGGTTCGGCATGATATTTCTGGGATCGAGAGAGTGCACGAAGCCGTCCGGCACCTTCTTGATGCCATTGACGGTGTTATCCCAGAGGCGGTCGCTGAGCGCCGAGGGCGCAGGAGCGAGGGCATCCGCCAGTAGATGTTGCCTGGACTCGTTACTTACCTGATGATCAATAATTTCTTGTACGCGCGCGGCTTTGGAGCCGTCTCCGGCATCGTTTTGTCCCATGTTTAGCATCTCCGCAAAGGCTTTATAGACGCGACAGGCTCGAACGACCACAAACCAGGGTGCCTGTCGTTTGATTTCGTATTCATTAGCGCCACCGATTGCAGAATACGATACGTTACGAGACATGTCGAGTGGTGGAATTACGTTTAACACATTAATCCTCAAAACCCTGTACTAGCAAGAGTTTTCGCCGTTGTGATATTGTCAAAATTCTCCGTACAATGGAGCTGATCACAAGTCCCACACAAGTTCTCGCTAGTTCAAAAGAACTATCCCGGTGACACAGACTATTGCAATCACTGCGGATTCATTTAAACTCGACCGATGATTTCCAGAACCCGGCCGACACGGCCAAACAAAATGAATCACGCATTCATATATACAAAAGGATAATGAGCGAACAGGACACAATAACAAAGGAGATGTTCGCGTCATTAGTATTGAACCTGCTAAGCGAGGCAGGTGAATCCAATTGGGCCGTTAGCTATAGTAGCTTTTCAGTGGCTTCGAACAATGGCGAAGGTCCTCAGTTCATGAGCCTCGCGCGTATGTATCACGAGTACCTGACACTCGAAAGTCCCGACAACTTTCTTACTCTGAATAAACAAATCAATCTTTTGTTGAACGCTCGTCACTCTAATCGCGAGATGGATACGAAACTGGCATCGCTTTTGCCATGCGTGCGCACCCTCTCAAGTTTTCAGCAAGCAAATATCACCTTTCGGAAACAGCCGTCGTATTCCGCCGAGAAAGAGATCATATTCTTTCCTTACGCAGAAGTTCTGGCTATGGGTCTTGTTTTCGACGATCCTGAGACGATGAAGCATCTGCGCTTTATCGATGTCGAGGAACTCGGACTGGAAGTCGAAGATGCGATAGACATAGCCGTGGGCAATTTGCGTACTATTAGCGCGGGTCCAATGCGAGTAGTGCAGCCCGGTTTTTACACATCGCCATGGAAAGACTTTTACGACGGTTCGCGCTTGATGCTGCCGGAACTATTCGAAGAGCTTGAGGTAGCGGGCGATGTGGTAGCCCTTTCGCCTGCGCCGGATGCCCTCTTTGTTACAGGCTCGAAGGATTTGATTGGTTTGGAGCTGATGTCCGCACTCGGTCAAAGCCTGATGCGTCACCCCCGTTCAGTTTGGTGCATGCCGCTGGTGTTGAAGGATGGCGTTTGGCAGGCATTCGTGGTCCAACCTGATGATGCCGCATTTGATACCATCAATACTTACAGAATGAATGTGCTCAACAGTTTATATCAATCACAAGAAGGTATGCTTGAAGATGTGGCGAAGGATACTGGCGCATTTATCGCTCCATTTGTAATTGAAACGGATGCAAACCGCGATTATCTGTTTAGTAAAACGAATGTGATTGAGGAAAAGGTTTGCATCATACCGGAAGCAGATGTAATCGAGTTCTTCACACGGGAGCATAGTGGTATCCGCGACTGCGTCGGACGCGCTCCGCTTGAAACTGTTTCGCAAATCCTCGGCGATAAACTCGTGCCGGATACGGCCTTTCGGCCAAAACGCTGGCACCTGAGCCAGTTTCCATCGAGCGATGATTTGCGCGCGATAGGCATGATGCCACCACATCAATCCCCGCTGCAATCAACGACGGTAGCTGACCTGACCGTGCTCACTCGCTTGTTCTCGCTCCCCGTACCGGAAGGGACTAGAATAGATTCAGCACTACGGTCAAACAACGACAACAACGAACTATCAATCGACTTTGTGATTTCATGCACGCCGGTTGATTTGAGTGCATTCTACTTAAAGCGATTGCCGATAGGTAGCTACATGATGATTGGGACGGAACAAGGCGATTTCCATGTTGCTGAATTGATTGGCGCCGGCTGCAAGAGAGAGATCTGGTTTGGCCCAAGTAGAAAGCGAGGTGAGACGCTTCTGCGCTGGGTAAAACGTTTAAACCTAGACACACCAAGCGTCCTCACGGCCCTGACAAAGCAGACAGACGAACTCTATTCCCTCGAACAGCTCTTTGAGATGTCGATTATCAATGATTCCAGCCCGCAGGGTGATCTGCGAATAACCGAGAAAAATGTGCGTCAAAACTTCATCACTTCGCACAGTCCTGAAGCAGTTACAGAATTCTTTCGCTGCCAGATGTCGGCGATGAAAACGGTTTACATGCAGCCAGAGCACGGGAGCCCCCATTTGATTCTCGACCCGGCGCTCGGAATATCCGTCACGGTAAAGTCGAGCCAATCATCACAAGGGACCCAGTACTGGCTCTCGAAAGACTTGAAATCCACTAAATAGAACCGGCTCTTGGCAGGAAGAAACTGCGCCAGCCCCGTGAATGAAATTGCACACAACGAGGTACAATCTCATCGAGTCGAGGTTCTCCTCATAGGTGTTTTAAGATGGCTTTTAAGAAACGGATAGCACTAGCTCTGGGCATATTTCTAACCAGTCAATCTAATGCGGCACTCGCAGTAATGACCGCAGACGATAAAGGGAATCCGGTTGTTCAACAATTGATCAACCGTGCAGTTAGTTTTGCCAAAGCCGGACGAACGCAAGAAGCTGATGAAAACTACAGATCTGCGTACAAACAAGCGCAAATTTTAAAGCTTCCGGAAGGCTGGCAGACCATTCGAATCTACGAGGGTTTGCGCGACCTGAATTTGAAACAAAAGAAGTACGATCAAGCAATCGAGTATGCAAAAAAGATTACTCAGCTGGATCAAAATCGCTTTGGCGAACAGAACATCCTGGTAGCCGAAGATCAAAAGAAAGTTGCCGACTTGCAATTCGAACAAGGGAAGTGGGATGAAGCCAGGCAATCATACTCAGATGCGATTGCCACCGCGACTGGTGCCCCTTCTTTTGGTTATGGTTTTGCAGGAGTCAACGCCAAAGATCCCGTAGCCCACGCAGCAAAGGTGGCGTCGAACCAGAACGCAAAACGCACGCTCCTGACCTATGCTTATGATGGGCTCACCAAGTGTTTGGATAAACTCGACGATATCACGACAACAGAAGACTTGTACGTCTCAACCATTCATCAGTTGTCGCAAGTGAAGGATACCGAGGTGCCGAAAAATGGTTTGCGAACAATGGTGCTCAGCAGATACCATGCCTATCTCGACTCGATACAACGTCCGGATGATGCGATCGCGCTGGATACGGAATTGACGGAGATGAATCGTAGACAAGAAGCCAACCGTGTTTACGAGGCTCCGAAATTTCGACCCGAAGGTGCGCCGATACCTGGCAGATAACTTCAGAGCACTTCGAACCGATTTCAGAAACTTCCGCTAATCGCGCTCGCGCTCCGAACTTTCCTCGCGTTCACGCTCGAGTTGGTGCCGACGCGCCTCGCGCTCGCGCTCGAGCTGGTGTTCACGTTCCTTACGTTCCTTTCTTTCTAATCGCCGACGCTTATCTTCTTCGTCGTCATCGTCATCATCATCGTCGTCATCGTCGTCATCCTCATCTTTGTTTCGTTCCGAATCAGTCGCACGTCTACTACTTCTCTCATTTTCTTCTTCTCGCTTCAGATTTTCTTGAGCCTTCTCTTCGACAACTCCATTACTACGTTTGAAATCGTCGGTTCCGACATTCCCGCTAGCCGCATCGCGTTTTGGCTTACCGGCATTTCTCAAGACCGTACGAGCAGCATCACGCTCTGCGGCTTCCTTCTCCTCGCCTGCCTTTTCCAGCGCCGCTTGCGCAGCCGCCTGTCGTGCAGCTTTATCAAGCTCGGTTGAAGACAGATCGTCGGGCAACGCGGGAGTCTGCGTTTTTGAAACAGGAGACTCAACGGGCGACGCGAGAGTCGGCGTTGTGGAAACCGGAGACTCAACGGGCAACGCGGGAGTCTGCCTTTTTGAAACAGGAGACTCAACGGGCGACGCGAGAGTCGGCGTTGTTGAAACCGGAGACTCAACGGGCGACGCGGGAGTCGGCGTTGTGGAAACGGAAGACTCGACAGGCGACGCGGGAGTCGGCGTTGTGGAAACGGGAGACTCGACGGGCGACGCGGACATCGGATTTGTCATCGTCGCCGGACTCGGAGTATCTGCAATCACCAGTGGTGGCACAACCGGCTGACCCATCTCATGAATCGAAGCAATAATTCCGCCTACCGGCTCATATGTTTTAGGTGCAATAGTGGAATTGACATTCTTTACGACCCCCATTTTGCCCGCGCTGATAATAGATTCATGGTGACCTTGAGCGTTGGCCGGTCCGAAAGAACAACCAAGGAGATTGACCCACATGTTCTTCTCGACCGAGTGAATTTTGAATCCCTTGATCTCAGTGGCCCTTACGGTGCCATCGGCATCCTCTACGATTTTGAAAGTGCACTCTTTCTCAAGACCCATCTGATCGATTTTGTCGCTGTTCAACGTCTTTTCGAAACGCTGCGGGAGAGCAATTGTGACAGCGTAACTCGTCCCGCTCTTTAAAATGGTGATGACAGCAGAATTACCTTTGAGCGTGTTGGCCGAACCCGGTCCTAACTTATCGAGATCGACGATTTTGCAATCCTTAGATAGTTCGAAGAACTCGGAGTTAACCTCTGGGTCGCCGGACCCGATTGCTTTGCAGATGGCAATCGCCTTATTGAGATGCTGACCGGCTTCACCGTATTTCTGATTGTGCCTGCAAGACTGCGCAAGACGCTTCAGGGCGATCGCGTAAGTCTGATTGTCCGTATTGCCGGCGCTCTCCAATTCCTTCACGGCCTTCAAGAAACTAGCTTCAGCTTTAGACCAATCACCTGAATCCGCGGCTTGCTGACCCGATTGAAGATATTTATCAGCACGTCCGACCTCGGCAGAGACTTCCGAAACACTCATGCAGAGAAGCAAAGCTATGCTCACCGTCGACCAGTAATTTCGCTTCATAGGACCTCTTGACACAATCCGGGTGATACTTTGAACCGAATATTCTACCCGAAGAAGATCACCCACCCCCTGAGGTGCCACAGGCACGAGGTTTCAAAAGATCATCCCTGCCAGTCACCCAAATTAGCGATTTAAAACGGTTCACAAAACTGTACTGTTGGGTTATGGCAAATTTCAGCCGACCGGAAACCGTGCAGGACAGTCATGGAAAATGTGGAGATATTTATGCATTCGACAGATCCTATTTCGGTGCTCCTGGTAGAGGATCAAAACTTTCTCAGGCTAGGAATAAAAACCTCAATCCTCTCAGACCAATCAATTTCGATCGTCGGCGAAGCTACCAATGGCGAAGAGGCAGTCAGTAAGGCGATAAACCTGAATCCGGACGTCATCCTCATGGACATCGGTATGCCGGTAATGGACGGAATTGAGTCATCGCGAATGATCCGAAGAAACAACAAACGATCCAAAATAATAATGCTCACTTCTAATGACAGCGACAGCGCAGTTCAATCAGCATTGTCGTCGGGAGCTAGCGGATATTGCCTTAAAGATGTCGACGGAGAGCGGCTCTGCTCCGCCATCAAGGCGGTGCACCGCGGAGACGTCTGGCTCGATTCAGGTATTGCCGACAAGGTTTTAAACCTTTGCGCTCGTAGTGGGGCACACGCGGCAGTGGAACAGTTGGAAGGAACGGTCAGTTTGAGCGACTTGGAACGAGAGGTTTTACAGATTCTTCTATCGGGCGCGACGCCGCAAGGCATAGCCAAAGACTTGAACATCTCGGATGGAATTGCCAAGTCGAAGATACTCAGTATTCTAAATAAGTTGTCTAAAGGCGGCAGCGATACCGACTTCACCACGAACACCGACACCGTCAAAACTAGAGCTGTTCAATCCGGCGAAACACTGAGTGACAAATATGAACAATGTGGCGTTCTCGGACAAGGAGGCATGAGCGTTGTCTATAAGGCTAGACACAGAATGCTCGACAAGTACTTTGCGATTAAGATTCTTTCGGAGAATTTTCACCATGGCGCTTCGTTTGAAGCACGGTTTATGCAGGAAGGCAAAATTACAAGCCAGCTTTCGCATCGAAACATAATCGGAATTCACGATGTCGGATTTACTGCCTACGGTGCACCGTTCCTCGTGATGGACTTCGAAAGTGGGCCCACACTGGCCGACATACTGGCTAAAGAAAAGCAGATTAAAGAAACCTACGCGCGTCCTTTATTCAAACAAATCGTCGACGGCCTGGCGCACGCACATTCGCGGGGGGTTGTGCACCGCGACATAAAACCAAGCAACATAATCCTTTCGAAAGGCGAAGACGGACATTCGACCGTGAAAATATTGGATTTTGGCTTAGCCAAAATGATTGCGCAAGATCCATTGCTAGACCAAAGTTTAACGCAGTCAGGGCAAGTCTTCGGCAGTCCAATTTACATGAGCCCCGAACAGTGCCGAGGTGACCTCGTCGATCAAAGAACGGACATTTATGCGCTCGGATGCCTGATGTACGAAGTTATTTGTGGAAAACCTCCGTTCAAAGGTGGCACCGCTATTGATACCATGACGATGCACCTGAGTGAGGAGGCAGCACCGCCGGATCAGAGCCTTTGCTCTCCGACCATGCGTGGAATCCTTTACACGTGCCTGCGCAAAAATCCCAGCGAACGCTTCAGTAGCGTCAGTCAAATTCGCGAGCTGCTCTAGGAGCTTTGAACTTTCTCATTAAGTTGCACAGGCATTACAAATAGATGCTTTTCAGGCTTTTGTCGAGTACAATCTGACAACTCCTGGCGTTTCTACTGAGTTCAAACTCATCGGGCGAGTTCGCCGATAAGCGCGTGTTTTTGCGTTCGACAGTGAGCGCAACTATGGAAAACCGCGCCGACACTTTCCCCGTGAAACAGCTGGAACCATTCGTCCTTTGGGAGGGGCATAATGAGTTGGCAAAGTACGCCTGCGTCTAGAAGATTGGTTTTAACATCGATGTTCTGCCTGGTATCCACTCAGCAGGCGCATGCCGCCCAGGAGCAACTCGGGAGACACAATAGCGATCACGCAGCGCGAGCACAGAATCAGCTCGCCGCGGAGGCGCGACGCGAAGCAATGGAGCAAGCTCGCGAAGCACTGCACGGCGCTCGGGAAGCCATGAATAACGCTCGCAGGTCGCAAATAGAATTGCGAACTCCTGGTTTCAACGCCGTTGAGAGTAATCGTGCCGCACGCATAGAGCTCCGCGAAGATTATCGCCAGACACGTAGAGAATTGCGGCTCGAACATACTCTTTTGCACAATGCATCGCGTGACGCAGGAAATAAAACATTGGCGAGTTCCCCGCGTCTCAATTCAAAGTCTAACGAATCGGCTGGAAGTAAGCACTTAAACAAGAGTGCGGGTCGTACTTCAACGCGAGAGACTCGACCGCCGAGCGCTGTCAGCACCATATCCGATACCGGCGCTCTCGACAGAGTCATTGATCTGGATTTGACCTCGGCGGACTCGAACATCGTGCTTGGGCGAAAAATGTTTCGCGGCGAAGATTCGGTAACTATAAGAGTAGGTGCCGAGGACAAAACCTTTTCAGCCGGATCACAAGTTACCGCAGCTGAGTATGTCGCAATTCGGCAAAAACTTGACGGCGGCTCGCAGCTTCTGGAACTCAACGCTCAAGGTTCAGCGATCGGCGGCTCTTTCGAACTCGATACTGTAGTATCGCGGCAAGTGGACGACCTCGTCATTCCAGCGAATGTGTCCGGCATCGAATATTTCACGCGCAACAATTCCACCATTCGCGTCGGCGGCGACCTCACCAATTATGGTTCTCTGATAGCGGCCTCCGCTAAGAAGAATGTTGACAGTGGCACTATCGCCGGCAACAACATTTTCAATATGGAAAACGGAATCATTGCAACCGGATTTCCTGAGCAAATGGACGTTACGATAATTTCGGGTGGCGGCGGAAGCATCGACATCGGCGGAGGCTCCCCACAACCAGAACAACCGGAGCCACAGTTCAGGAACTCACTGAACTTGAATTTGACTCTGAAAGCCGACGATGACATCGTTAATCTCGGGAAAATCGCAAGCAATCGCGCAATTAACATCGAAGCCGGTGGCTCAATCGTTAACGGGACTGCAGGACAAGTCAGCTACGAACCGATAGTAGAACCACCGACCGGACCTTCGGACAACGGGTCAATTATTGCAAGCGGTTCTATCACTCTCATCGGTTCCTCTGGTGGTGGCATAAACCTGCCGGGCGGCAAAATCTACTACCTACAGGATGATCCGGTCTACCGTCAACGCGAGTTATTAAACGGGTCAATCACCGCCCGCGGTGACATCAACCTCTCATCCGGCAACGGCAGCTTAACCAACTACGGAAATATTACCGCTGGTTCCAACCACGAATATCCACGCGACATCAACGTAACCACTCCCGGCAAAGCAACGGACGTCAATATCGAGGGGACAGGCGGAGTCTTCAGAACAGACTTCGGCAACATCAACGTGCGCGACGCATCCTACAAAGGTGCATCGAATATCAACATGGTCGGCGGAGACTATCTCTCGAAACAGCTCAATCTATTTTCGGGAAGCGGCACCATTGAAGGAAACGTCGGCAAAGTCACCGGAACATTGAATACTGTCGCCGGCATCGAGCACTTCTACGCTGCGACTGAAATGCTCACTATTGGCAATAACTGCATAACCGGAGATCCGACGTTCGCGAACACTACCGGAGACATTCAGATTGTCGGATTAAACACCTTCGGCGAAGCGGTTGCATTTCTTGCAAATGGCAACATCACCGCAGACAGTAGCGCGCAAATAGTCGCAAACGGTTTCAACGTTTATATGATCGCAGGAGCAGCGATAACGGTGAGCGCAGGTCCGGAAACAAACAGCGTTCCCGGCACTGCAATTGGCGCGGGAACCACAGCAACAGTAGATTTCAGCAACGGCAACGGTGGGTCAATAAATCTGTCGACCAGTAATGCCGGCACCATAATCGATACCAGCAGTTCCACCGGCAACGGCGGCGATATCGTTCTTGCCGCGAGAAGCAACGGCACAGTCGGCGGTTACGTCGTGCTAGACGTTGGCACGACGATCGATTCGAGCTCGACGTTTGCCGATGCGAATGGCGGAAGTATCACTGTACTCGCCGGCGCCAATCCAGTCACTGCGGCCCCGAGCATTCAAGGTGGTAATTTCCTTTCGAGCGCGCTCTCCGGGACCGGCACCGCGGGCACCATCACGTTAGCCACAGCGCAGCCGACAGCGACAGGCGGCACCTCTATCACGTTCGACAGCTTCGGTCAGGTGACAGCAGGCGGTCCGGTCGTTGCTCAAGCTCTCGCACCGAACGCTCAAATCAACATTGGAACCGTAACCGCTCAATCGTTTTCATCAGCCAATACAGTCAATATATCCGCTGGAGACTCCGTTATCACTGGAGCGATCACTGCAGCAAATGATGTGACTATTTCAAGCGGAGTCAGCATCGACGCGTCCTCGATTGTATCTGGCGGCAACGTATTCCTGACCACTCCAGTGCTAATAAATGATGGCACGATTACTTCCAGTAAGACGGGCGGATTGATTACGGTTCAAAATGCGGCCGGTCTATCACTGGGTGGAACAGGCAGCATCTCGCTAACTGGCGGCGGTGCCGGCGTCATCCTTCTCGACGCGGGAGCAAACAATGCACTGGCATTTACCACGTCGCATACATTCAACCCCGGCGCAAGCGGCTCACTGACCTGGCTTTCAGAAGATGAGGGTGGCTCTATCACGATCGCTCCAGCAATCACGCTGACCGTGAACGATGGTGGCACTCTGAACATCGGAACACCGAAACTGCGCTTCCTTGGCAACGGCTCGCTAATCGACGCAGCCATGGCCTCGACTATCAATATAAACTCCGGTGGGGGTCCGAACTCGCTTACGATAGAACTCCCAGATAACGGAACAGCTACGATTGTCACCACAGGCGGCACCATAAACATCGAGCCGACTGACGGCATGGACTTGTCCTTCACCAATCCTGGTGGCACCGGTCTAGCCGAGCTGAATCTGAACGGCGGTCCCGTTTTTACTGAAACATCCGCAGCCTCGACCTTTGTGAATGAAGGCGTGGCCTTGCGCTCCAATAATGCGCTTACAATGGACGCGGGAAGCGGCGGAGGAATTAACGGATACGGTTTTCAACCCTACGTTGGCGATTATTTCAATGGCAATATGTTGCCGCAGTTTAACGCCTACGACTTAGCCACTGTAAAAGCGCTTCTTCAGCAGTTAAAAGACGATGGCATAACAAATGTTTCCACCTACGGTCAGGGTAGTTTCACTTTCGCTGGAACGTTTTATGGTCCCGATACCTCCTCGGCAGGGTCGAACAAATACATAATTCAAGCAGCATACGAGCTTGGAATGACGGTCTCCGCCGGCGCGTTTCAACAAGATCTCGTCGGCGATAATTTCGATATCAACAAAACTAAAGTCGAAATTCAATACATTCTCGACCAGGCGCAGAAATATCCTGGCACAGTGAAGGAAATCATTGTCTGCAATGAGTCGATTATGGGTTTAAACTCAACCAATCAACTCATTCAGCTGATTAGTGATGCCAAAGTCATGCGCGATAACACACCAGTTTCGGCGGGCTCAGATACAAAATTCAATGCCTCGACGCTACCTATTACGACGAGACAACAGTGGGGTGCGCTCGCCGGTGTGGATTCATTGCCGAATGGTGACCCGCTTAAACCAGTAATGAAGACACTGGTCACCACAGTCGAAGGACATATTTATGGAAATATGTATGCGTACTTCGACGGAGCACTCCCACAAAGTTATAACACCGCACCGGACGGTCAAACGGCTTTCGTCACGGCTGTCACCAACAGTATGACGGGAACGCTGAACGCGTTTCGAACCGCCTTTTCCAATCAGGGCGTAGCGACGGAAATTCGAATCGGTGAGACTGGCTGGCCGAGCCTCGGTCTTAGACTCGGACCGCTTCCTCCGGCTCCGGCTCTTGGTGATTTGACTTTGGCGAAGTGGTACTACCAGGCTATGCGTGAGTGGGCTGCGACAGCAAACGTCACCACTACTTACTTCCAGAGCTACGATCAACCGTGGCAAACAGTTCCACTAGCAAATGTCCCGACCAGCGTCGGATCTAGTGAGGGATATTTTGGTTTGTACCGGGCTATCGGAAACAACACAACGACGCAATTCACTTTGACAAGCATAGAATCGAAATTCGGTCCTGGTGCGGTCAATTCGCTGGGCAGCAACACTCGTATGCTCTCGAACGACGGTATAATCGCCGCCAACAATGTGTCAATAGCGACGCAACGCTTAGACAACGATGGAACGATATCCGCATTGAGTTCAACAGGCGGAGTTGCGGTGAGTAGCGTTACAGATCTAGCAGTGGTAGGGTCCGGCACGGTAAATCGCACCGGCGGCGGTACCGGTGGAATTTCATTCACCTCGGCGGGAGCCAACGACATCGTCGTCGAAGGAAATCACACCTTCGACGCAGGGGCGGGAAATCCGGTCGCATTCAATGCTATCGCAGACGGCGCCTCATTTACTCTTGCCCAGGGCGCGTCGATCAATCTGCCGACCAACAATACCGCATTCAGTATCAACGCAGAACATATCATTTATAACGGAACGATCAACGACAATAGTATCGTCAATCCCGGCACAACTGTAACCTTCAACTCTGCAGATTCAAGCACGATTTCGAATAGCGTCGGTGACCTGGATCTGAAAGGCGTTACAGTAAACGTTGCTACCGGCCATCTCGCCATACTAGCGAAAGGCAGCATCATTAACACAGGAGAGACCGCAAATATAAACGTCTCTTCCAATGTTGGTGCTGGCGGTAACGTTCTTATGATTGCCGGTCATAGTTTCCAAACTATCGATTTGGACGGAGAAGATGCAGTCTACGCCCTCGATGATGTAAGTACGTCGTCCGGTAATGTAGTTCTCACCGCGGCGGGTCATGAGATAAACATCAATACCTCGGGCGCGACAGATGCAGGCAACATCGAAATTTATGCAAATGGTTCCATATCGCTAAATAACATCACCGCAACCGGTGGCACAGGTAGTGGTGGCAATCTTACGATCCGAGGCTCCGGAATTACAGTTCAGGGAGCGATCGATACGGCGGGCGCAACCGGCAGTGGAAGCGGCTCCGTAGACCTGCAATCGGGCGTTGTCGTACACAGCGGCGTTGATGTACATGGTGGCAGAACCGAAAGCGGTACATTCTCGTTGGCTTCGTTTGCAGGAGATATTACTGTCGGCGATATTGCGACCAGTGAAGGTTCAGTAAGGCTACAAACAGATGGAACCGGCACAATCAGACTCACTGGCGCGACGCCCGTGGCTCACGACATCAGTTTATTAGCTGGAACTGGAACGCTTGATCTTCCAACGAATACAATAACCGCAGTTGAGGACACTGCAGGAAACGGCGGCGAGGTTCGCGTCAGTGCCTCTGCATTCACAAATCCGGCCACAATAATATTGAATGCAATAGGCACTAACACTGGCGGTGCCGCGCATTACATAAACACATCAACAACAGCGCAGCAGCTTGATTCGACAAAAGTCCAGATTCACGCAAGAGGAGCTAACGGAGGCTCCGCAGAGATCACCACGGGTGGTGACCTTACAATTGTGTCAGACGGTATCTTTGATGTTCAGCCTACTGGTGCAAATGGAAACGGGGCAGCTATCAGTATTACTGCTGGTGCACTCGCGCCGGGCAATCTGCTCGTGTCCGGCAGCTTAAACGCCGGAGCAATGGGAACCGGCATCGGCGGCACCATAGAGCTAAACTCTAATTCTTCAGCGGATTTCGAGATCGGAAACTTCCGATCGAGCAATGGACTGACAGGCAGTATCGTGACTCAGGGAGCAGGCACGTCAACACCCGCATCTCTGCTCATCACAAATAGAGGCGGCGGCATCTACATCAAAGACATCTTGCCGGTCACTAGCAATTTGACTCTCAGCACCACGGGCGCAACAGCGGGAGACATAACCCTAAAGAAAGAGGTAACCGCAGCCGGGCATCTAACGATTTCGCTCGGGGGCACCGGACGTTTACAGTCAAAACTCTTGAGCGCAGACACCATCCAACTACAGAGCGATTCTTCGAACATATCAGCGACGCTCCGAACCGATAGTCTGTCGGTCGCCTCTGGTGGTTCTGTCACTCTAAAAGTTATAGAAGACCTAAATGGCCCGCCGCCGGGTTCTCCTTTTTCGATAACAGCAGCGACAATCGCAGGCGATTTCAAAATTAGCGTTCTCGATGACATCCATGTCGATGGAGACATTGAAGCAGCCAACGTTTCACTTACTGCGAAAAATCATTTTATATACGCAAACGCAAACATCACGGCAAACGACACTAATGGTGTCGCCAGCCTCTACGCCACTGGCGCTATCGACGGACCAGCAACATCCGCAGTGATTCAAGCAAGCAAAGTCGAACTGATTGCAGGAGGAATCGGTGTAGGAAATTCGGTGCGAGTAAACACATCTCAACTCATCGCAGAAAGCGACGACGTTGTAAACGTCAACAGTGTGGGTTCCGCGTCCTTAAATCTCACGAAGGCATCCGCAAACAGCCAGTTCAACCTGACGGCATTGGGAACAGTCACCATCGCAACGAATATAAAATCAGCGACGAGCATTCTGGTCGACACCACTAGTGGTGCAGGCGATATTCTTCTAACAAAGCGACTCGGTGGGTCAAACTTACAGCAGCTCGATCTAAGATCCGGCGCCGGCGACATCACGGGAGGAACAGCAACAGCCCTCAATGCGTTCATATCAACCACCGCTGGCGATGTTGGAACAGTCGGCAATCCGCTCGATCTCGAAGTGAGATACCTCACGGTTAACTCCGGCGGTTCCGCGCACATTTCAAATGCGAGCAAAAATTCACAGCTCGGCATCAGCAGCTCGTCAGGTGATTTCGTTTACGAAAACAAAGGCAGCGTTGCCTTGGATGACGTGTCAACCACAGATGGCGCGATTCAAATTACCGCAAAGGGTCAGCTCGATGTTCTCGGTGATCTGTTGGCGAATTCAAATGGAGCCGCGGGTACTGCTACAATCACGCTCCAGTCGATTCCGAACAAGCAACGCGGTGTTCGTATTGACGATGGCAGCATGGTTGAAACATCCGGCGTGGGCGGTGGCGACGTCAAAATTTTTGTCGGTAAAAAGGAGCCGGCATGGACAACATCCCTGCCGGATGGTGCCAACGGTAATTTGGTCGTCACCACATCCGGTGGCGGTCAGGTATTCGTGAATGCAGATACGGTTGAAGCCGCTGGTCCGGTATTTTTGAATGCCATCGGCAAAAATGTGTACATCTCAGGTGCTAGCGCACGAAACAAAGTCACGATAGGTGTCGGAGCCGTCATTACAGCGGACCCGCCTGTCACGGAAACGACCTCTTTAGATGTACTGAGGTCATTGGAACCTGCGAAAGTTTCATCGACATCAGCTTCTATTGAAAACGAGCCGAGATTCACAGCATCGACGACACTGCCGCTTGAAACAGCGACATCTCAGGCTCTGGGTGTCGGGCTGAGCCCGAATTACTTGAACACTTCGCTTCTGAATCAAAGCACGAACGGTTCGGTTGCTATCGCATTGAACGGGGACGGTATGGAACTCGCGCGTTCGAATTCGCAAGGAGCGACCAGTTCGGTTCTAACCACCGACTCGTTTAGAAACTCCGTTCTGGAGACCCCTTCTGTGTCAGCGGCACCGGAAGAGACTCAGTTCCTCGGTAGTACTGGTGACCGTTACAAGAATGTCGACGCTGTTCTTCACTACGATGCGACGACCAAACACGTTATGGTTGAAAACAGCAACAAACTATTTGCGCCCGTAGTTGATACCACAGTAAACACGCCAAACGGAACCGTTTCAATCGCGAAGAATTCACTGGTACTAGTAATGGTGCAACCAAATTCAGTGTCAGTCTTCGATCTGCATGATGAACACAAAGGAGCCGTGCGGATCTCCGAGGGAACGCATTCATTCACTTTACACCCTGGGCAACAAGCTACCATAACCAAATCTTCGGCAACGGAATTCCATGCAATAAATCCATCTGAACATTTCGGCTACCGGCACATGAGTCGAAGGGCGTTCGGAGATGCTTCATTCTTGTTCTCATCTGACGTTTCAATCCCGAGCATGATCTCAGCGACTAAACCGTTGAAGAGCCTGCTTAAATCAAACCACAACGTAGAACGAAGGATCGCAAATCAAATGGTAAAAACGGCAGCTGTTCTTACCGCCATAGATAAGTCGACTACGCCTTATGACACCATGCCGCATCCGCGATTAATGGTCTGCAACAAGTAGCAAAACTATTTGCGAGAACTTAAAGACAGCAAAAATCGAACGTTGCTGTTCCAACCACTCGGTTATTGTGGAACTGTACTTGTGACTCCAGCGATGCTTTCAGCTCGCGATTTGAACTGAATCCTTTGATCGTTCTGTCCCATGTAATACATGAGGTCAGCGTTTCTCTGTAGATATGGCATCAGCGAAATCGAGTTCGGTCCATAGTACTCTTCAGCGAGTCGAAGCGCTTCTTTCAGCACGGGCTGAGCCTCATCGTACTTCTTCTCCATTACCAGAACATTGCCGAGAGCGAATGAAAGTCTGGCCTCACTGCCGTTTCTAGAGGGTTCTTTCTTCCAGAAATCGAGAGCTTTTCTATAGAGGGCCTCGGCTTCTTCATACTTTTTCTCTTTGATCAAACACTTCGCAAGTTTATCCATTCGCGGAAAAATCTTGCCGTAATCATCAGGCAAAACGCGCTCGGTGTGCTCAAGCGCATAGCGATACATGTTCTCAGCCTCGCTATCCTCATTCTTGTCCAAACAGATCGTACCGATGCTATCGAAGCTGTTTGCCAGCGACAAATGTTCTTTGCCGAGCACAGTTTCCTTGATATCTAGCGCTGCCTTGTATAAGCGATCGGCCATCTCGTAGTCTTTCTTTGCGCTAAACTGATTGCCGAGGGCGTCACAAGTAATTGCCCACTCAATGATAGGATCTCGCATGGACGGAGCGGCTTGTCCAGCCCATCCAGTGAGCGGCTGACCCTTCTTCAAAGTAACCGGGCCTTGAGCGCGGTTTCGACTTTCATCAATCCGGCCTTCCACAAAGTTCAGAAGCTGATCCGCTAAAGGCGCGGCTTTTGATGCAGTTCCATTTTCCAAGTAAAAACTGATCAAGTGACCAAGCGAAGGAATTATTTTTCCACTCTCGTCATCAATCGCACCTTCCTTGACACGGAGCGCCTCTTCCAGCAACGGCTCAGCTTCTCCGAAGCGACCGCGAATGGTGTAGAGGCGAGCAAGCTCGTCGAGACTTCTGGCATATCGAAGGTCCTTGTCGCCAAAGACAACACCTTTTGTAATCGCTTGCTTCAAAGTACGCTCAGCGACTCCATATCGACCACTATCAATAGCTTCGGAGCCCGCTTTGTGCAGCGCAGCCCAACCATTATCGGGAAGCGCTTTGGCAGCATCCGCAGATTTAGCTATGCCCGTGGCAGCAGGTTTTACAGTTAACGCTTCAGGCTTTGATATTACAGCCGCAGGTGTCGCAACGGTGCTGGCAGTAGTAGATCCCAACCTTGCAGGAGAGGAAACCGGTGTCCGGCTTGGAGCAACTGGAATTTGACCGGATGATGAACGTTGGACCAAAGGCTGATTCTGCAGCGCTGGAACCGTACCCGGTCCCGGAGCCTGAGTTTGCATACCGACTGCACCGATGGGAGCAACCGGCTGGCGGCGAACCTCGGGCGCGGTTTGAACTACTTGCTGCCTCACGGTCGACGGCAGGCTTTGTTGTTGAGCTTGAGTCGCAGGTACCGGAATAATCAACTCATCCGGCACGTCGAGCGGCAGTGTCTGCGGGATTGCAGGAGGAGCAGACTGATTGCTTGCTCCGGGCATCGGCACGTCCGCTTTCGCGGCGCCGGACAATCCTAGAAACAGGGTCAGGGCAAGAGGGATTAGGTTTCTGCCTGCAGGTACGAGAGGGTATATAAAAGACGTATATTGTGCTTTCATGAGATCGCTCGGCTGGTTTCAAAGGTTATTCTAATCAAAAGATCAGAAAAGTGCCTTAGCGTTATAACAGAAACCGACGTTCCGAAAGCTTTCAGTTACTCGTGATCACAAGCTGCTGAACAATGCCGAACATCTTCTCACAGCCGTCTAAACGAGCCATTCGCTATAGCGTTGAAGAACGCTTGCTCGTGGCTCCGGATCTCCGCGTAAGTGCCCTCGAGCCACATGTAACCACAGCCATTATGTGTCGGTGCCGTAGCCATCACCATGAGCGCCTCCCGTTTGCTCGGGGCGCCATTCGAGCCGATGAATTTCAACTTGGCAACAAGCCTGGTAGTGCCGCCGATGGTGCGCATCTCCCATTTGCACTTATCCATATCCATGACGCTGCCTTCACGACAAAGCGCGCCACCATATACGAAGCACTGACAAAGTGCACCATATACGAGACCATCATCGGGCCCACCCTCTTCGCCGTGAATATTTAGCAGTCTCGAAGGTTCAGCCTCGGAAAAGGTCTCCGAAAAGATGCGTTCCATCTCCTCTATATCGTCGTCCATCAGGGCTTCTGATGCCTGCTCGTAACAGATACGCACGTTGGAATTTGGCAGTTTGAACTCGAGATAGTTAAATTCTTGCTGCTGCGGCGTCGCTTTCACCGGAGCAAAGCCGGCTGGAATAGTCATGCTTTCGATGCCACCATGATTGGTGATGGTCGATTCGCTCACTGCGGTGCCTCCCGATTTTTCGAACATGGATTCATCTCCTAATTATGATGTTAAAACCGGTTTCTTTCAAAGTCTTTGCGCACATTTATACGAAAGACATTTCCAGGACGTTTTCGGAGCCGGACCGTGACCATCTAACTGATCTTAAGAATTCCGTTTAAATACTTGCGTCTTCTTGCAGTATCGCTGTCGATTGCTTCAGTCATCTCCTCCTGAGCATCGCGGAAAGCCTGCAGTTTTTCTTGTTCCTCTTGTTCGAGTTGACGCTTGGCGCGCATATTGCGTATGAGCTGGTCGTCATTGCCGGAGCAGCTAAACTCGCAGCAGCCACCATCACATCCACCGCCGAAGCCGCGGAACAAACGAGGGAATAATCGAGGGAAGAAACGTCCCGGTCGCCAGCGGCCGCCGCCGCCTCCCCAGCCACCGCCATCATATCCACCCGGGCTCGGGCCGATCGGTTGATCTTTGCACTCCGGCAGATCGATGTCCGGGTTGTAGCGCATTCTGGTGCGTTGCACGTTCCAACTAGCCAGGTCAGTCACGGTACCATTGACGCGGCGTCCATTGTCACCGTGCTGCATACTGGCAACAAGCTTCCATTCGTTGCCATGTTTTTCGAGGGCACCAAGATACATGTGACCAGGCATCAAGCAGACGTAGCCGCCCTTCGTCAGAAGTTCTTGCTTCATGCTCGCACTAGTCATAGCGGATTCGCCCGTGACTTTCCAGGTATCGCCGGTGATTTTCTTCATTGCATGGTTCATAGCAGGTGCTGTGCCACCACTCGCGCCGCGATCGGTTCTACGACCATCAGCGGAAAGGTATGCCGCAACGCTGGTGAGAATTTCGGAGACGGGACTGCGTTGTGTATTGCCGCAGTTTTCAATCGTCCAGTTGCCGCCTTGATTGGTGAACTTCAGCAAGTGTTGCGGTGGAGTCCACTGCTTGCCTTCCAGGTCTGTGTACTTGCCGGTGAGCGACAGTTCTGACAACATAGAAGCCATTTTGTCCGGATACTGAATGATACCGCAGTAGACACCACTGATCATCCAGCAGCATCCCCAGTTGCCCTGGTCATTTGCTTTCACCGGAGCAGCCATTGCGAACGCCATGTTCTCTACCAACTTGGCGCGCGTCTTCAAATCGTACTGAGCGTTCGGTGCGTTTGCATCGAGCATCTTCGCCATGTGGTCGTATGCTTTCGAGATCTTCTGATCCCATTCTTCCATCGATTTATTCTGGTCCAGACCGCCTGCAACTTGCGCTTCAACACGCTCTTTGCCACGTTTCTCAAAACGATCGAGAATAATCTGGAAACGTTTCTTCTGCGCCTCATCCAGATGTGACTCCATGAGTTCGGTCAGCCGCTCGCGCGCTTCTTCGACGCTATCGGAAAATCCGCCTTCTGCGCCGCGATCACCGACTTTAGCAATCTTGTCTTTGCCCTGGCTGTCGATGTAGTTGTAGGTTCCGTTGTCGTTCAACCTGACGTTATGACGAGCTGTAACTTTTCCATCAGGACTGACTTTCGCCCAAGAATTACTCCACTGACCGTTCTCAGGTACACGCCGGTATTCGTCAACGACCTTCTGTCCGTTCTCCGTCGGCTTCGAGTCGACGTATCCGATTGCCTCACCGCTAGCATCCCGAGAGAACGTGCGCATGTGCCCCTTAGGACTTACGACTCTAGCGAGATAGTCCTTACCGTTTATCGTTTCATACGACTGCCAGGAGCCATCCGCGGTGCTGGATATTTTCTGACCGTCGGTATCGGTATAGAACACTGCACCATCTGCGGTAGCACGCATATCCTTGCCGGCAATGAGTCGGGTTTCGCCCGTTTTTCTGGTTTCATTGACAGAAACGAGCTTGTTGCCGTCCCAGTTGAATGTTCTAGTGACACCACCGTCTTTAGAGGTAGTTCTAACAACCTGTCCGGCGGAGTTTACTTCTGACATCGAACCATCGGCGTTCTTCACGACACACGAACCGTCGAGATTGATCGAATGGACGGCACCATTTCCATCGGTGATTTGCGTCATGCCGTTGACCAGGGTTTCGATTTTTTGAATCGGTTTATGTCCAGCTTTATCAGGCATGTACATATTGGACATTGTGTCGAGCGAATATTTCACTTGCTCGCCGTTCGCCAGCGTTTCAGTAATCTGGGTAGCTTGACCGCCAAGCTGTCTCTGAATATCGAGCTTGGTGCCATTTTGACGCTCCAGCGCAAGCAAGTTGCGATTCATATCAAAGATAGCGCGAGAACCTTGTCCGTTGTCCTGGAGCATGTATTGCGAACCGTCCAGTTTGAAAACGGTCCACAGCCCATCCGTGTTTCGTCCGTGAACGGCGCCTTCCTTATATGCGTAGGTACCATCCTTGCCAACAGCGATTTCGCCGGTCCAGTGGTCCTGAGATATTACATTCCCATTAGCATCGGTAACCGAATATTTCCATTGATTGGTGTTGCCCTCGCGCTCGTATGTGTGAACGCGTCCATTTTCAGCGCTACCAATCTGGGCACGCGTCACCTGTCCGGTCTCAGGACTGTACTGAATTCCATGTACTCTTAAACCGTTTACGTCCTTCAGCTCGGTAAACCGGCCTTCTTTATCGAATTGGAAAGAAGAGCCATTAGGATTTTGATTAAGCTCCAAGCCACCACCGGTGATGGTGTGCTTGATGTTGTCGGCGGTAGTCCACGTGATATTTCCATTGTCGGCAACTTCGATACTGGAGCGTTCTTGCGCAGGATTTTGATTGGAAACCCACTTGTCTCCGGTCTTGACCCAGGATACAGACTTTCCATCAGCGCTCAATTCATTGACTTGAGTGAGTTCGCCTTTTTCTCTCACGCACTCGACGCGAGACTGATCCGGTCGAGTGACTTGTTGTACAGAATTATCGTCGTTGAACGAAACACGCGCGCCCGATTGAATAGTACGTTCGATTTGAATGCTGCCGTCAGCTTTCTCTGCGCGCCACTTTCCTTCGTTGTCTAATTGAAAAGATAAAACTCCGTCCTTAGTGAATTGGATGTCACCAGGAAGTTCAGCACGTAGACCACCGATCTCCGCGAACCATTTTTTGCTTTCCGGATCTCTGGAAAAAACCGTCTTCGTCGGCAGCCCATCAACTCCCTTCTCGATGGTCTCGATGCGGTTGAGCTGACCATTTTCGTGCTTGAAGTTTCTGACTTTACCATCAGGATATTTGATCGTTTCAATGTCACCGGTTTCAGGATTCTTATTGATCGACCAGTTGTTCGCTTCAGTGCCGGAATCAGTCGTTACGATGCGGCCCTTGCCGTCGGTAATTTGAAGGGGAGAAGTCCTTTCAGAGTCATGTATACCGAAGCCGGGTGTGAGCTTGTCGGCAGTATTATTGCGGTAATCGAGAGTAAAGAAGATCGGCTCTTCACCGATATCGTTTATATTGATCGGAGCGGTGTCACTGGGAGTAGTGGCATCGCCTCGAGCTTCGGGTTTGGGATAAGTTTGCTGTGCATTTGCATCGCCGGCGGTCTGCCCTTCTAAAGACAGTGACTGAAGCGGTACTGACGCAGCTGTGCTCAGATCGCTTTTGGTATCAACCTGAGTCGCTGGCGTAGATTCAAACGCGTACCGTGAAGAATCCGATTTACGACCGGAATCGCTGGGCGTTGGCGTGGTGTTTTCTAAGGTAGGAGACCCCATGAGCACATATCCATCTAGTTGAGGGTGAAGAAAGAAGAAACTGGTCAGCACGAACCCGAGCGGTCGCGGGACCACTAGCCACCCGGCGTTCCGGGCGAAATAGTAAGCGGGGTTTGATGCATTTCAGGTTACAGACCGTTTGTGATTTTTTAGTGCTAAAAAGCCTTTGATATTGAGGTTTTTGCGGTTTCTCCCACCCTCTTCATGGGTGAATTACGAAACAAAAATCACGAACGAAAGCCTAATGCAACACAGATCTCCACAGTTTTTGCAAACCGCATTACCAATATCAAAAGTTTCCAAGCCTCGACCCCAATGATGAATGCGACTTGATACAAAGGAGTGTCGACTTTACAACAAAAAAGCGGTTCCCCTTGCCCTGGACGGACAGTTTCCGTTTTTATCGATGCTTTATACTGTCTCCAGTGAAACATCAAACGTTGAAGGGTCTACTCTCCATTTTGCTCTCTGCCGCGACACTTTCGTTAACGGCAGAGGTTGCCTCATCCGCTATCAAAGAAAAGCATCCTGGAATGGTGCTCATCCGCGGTGGCACTTTCACCATGGGCGGTATCGGGAAAGATGCGAGAGCCGATGAGTTTCCGAAGCACAAAGTTTTGGTCAACAGTTTCTGGATCGACGAAACGGAAGTGACCAATGCACAATTCAAAAAGTTCGTCGATGAAACAAGCTACGTGACCACCGCTGAGCGAAAAATCTCCTGGGAGCAAATCAAAAAGGATCTGCCACCCAATACGCCGCGTCCCAAAGACGAGGATTTAGAGCCAGGATCACTGGTGTTCAAAAAACCGGAAAAGCCCATTGCCGACGCCAGAAATTATTCGCAGTGGTGGAGCTGGACAAAAGGCGCTGATTGGAAACATCCTTACGGACCCGATAGTTCTATAAAAGGAATCAGTGACCATCCTGTCGTGCAAGTTTCCTTCGAGGACGCCAGCAAGTACGCAGAGTGGGCAGGGAAGCGGCTGCCGACGGAAGCTGAATGGGAGTACGCTGCGCGTGGCGGTGAGGAAGAAAAGGAATTCGTGTGGGGCGACTCTCCAATCGACAAGCATAGATGCAACGTTTGGCAGGGCCGCTTTCCGACTGTCAATACAAAGGATGACGGATACGAAGCGACGAATCCTGTAAGAGCCTTCAAGCCCAATGGATATAAACTGTTCGGAATGGCAGGCAATGTTTGGGAATGGTGCGCAGATCGCTACCATCCGTCGTATTACGAAGACGTGCTAAAGGCAAACGAAGACGGCGCACCTGCCAACAATCCAACCGGCCCGGTCAACGGTTTTGATCCTCGCCATCCTAATGCGCAAGATGTGCGCGTGCAGCGCGGTGGATCATTCTTGTGCAACGCCAGTTACTGCAGCAGCTACAGACCCAGCGCACGCATGAGCTCCACACCAGACTCTTCATCCTGTCACGTGGGATTTCGCTGCGTCAAAGACGTGACCTCCCCACATCCGTAGATGACCCATCGATGGATGAGCTTTCCACTTTGTTTGGTTGAGTCTACTCAACGATGACGTGATCGCTTCCGCTCCGTCCAAAAGTCTCGGTCATATACATTTCCTCGACTTTTGTCGGGGGTACGATGTAGTCACCAGGAGTAGTGGCGCGAACCAGATACGTGTAGTCGTATTTGCCTGCGAAAAGCAGTGATTGAAACGCTTCTGCCTGATGATCGCGTAAGTTCTGGTGTTCAAACCATGTCGACGGCCACCACCAGATAAACGACTCGAAAGTCGGAAGGATCTTACCGCGCGACCGCGGTCCGCCGGACGGTTTCGTGCTGGTCGCATTAGGCGGAACTTGCGTCCTACTTCCGGAAAGGTCCGGATTGAGGGGTTCCGTTCCAGCGGCAAGCGGGTCCATCATAGCCACATGATATCGTGCTCCCGGTGTGGAGAACTTTAGCTTCACGCGCACAGTTGAGCCACTCTTGAAGTGCCAGACCCCATCAGCATCTTTCTTAACTTCATCAGGGTCATCAACAGCCTCATATGTACGCTCGACCGAGAAGCCGTAATCGGCCGGTTTCAGAACAAGGTTCTTCGGAGCATAGTCCAAACCAATTCTGTAATAGAGGCGCCCCGGTCCCACTTTGTTTATTACAACCTCGCTGTCGTCGCGTTTAGCGAGGAAGCTCATCGGAAGTTCGAGAGTTTTTGTCTCAGTCGTTCTTCCGGCAAACTTCTGCAGTCCTACCAATGTGTCACCAAGCCATTCCTGGCTTTCGAAATTTGGCGTTTGATTTTCATATGTATTGAAGTATCTATCGAGCGCCTGCAGTATGTAACCGTTTTCTTGTGTTCCTTCCCACGTACCGTTTTTACGATGCGCCAGAAGTCCCTTCACCATCTTCGGTATCAACTCGCTCTTGGGCTGATCTTCCATAAGCGCCTCGAGAACAATCGCATCGGTTCTTCTCGGAGAGTAGAAGATGCAATATCCCCAGCCACCATATCCACCGTCGTTTGCGGATGCCGTCGAGGCTGTTTCCTTGATGCTCGCATCGAATAATTTGCGAATCATCGCAATCTCGTTAGCAGAGTCACTGTCATGTGAGATGACCGGTAGCAACCAACCAGCTGTTTCCAGCGAGAGATCAGAGGAAATCTTTTCGCTCGACAGTTTCGCAAGCGGAACCGGTGGATCAAACGGAGGCTTATTATCCTTCGAGTTGGTCTGCGGTTTCAACGCTCGATGAATCAAGCGTCGTGCAGCAGAAGCGTCGCTGTCCTTCATACGGTAGCGAACGTTCAAAGCACGTGCTTCGATGCTTATTTTCGTACGCTCGCTATACTCTTTCGGAATGTGTTGCGCGATGTTCTTCAAGTAGTTTCTGCTCTTGGTTAAAACTTCCGCGTCGACTTTGAAGTCTTTCTCGCTGGCAAGACTCAGAGCTTGAGCCACTTGAATCGAGACATAGGGCCAGCGAGTCTGCTCGCCCAACTTCCAGAGACCAAAACTACCGTCTGAATTTTGACGCTTAACAAGTTCGGCGATGTCCTTGTTAACGAAGTCTTTGAACTCAGTTAGCGCGGCGCCGTCTAGCTTACCGAATGAAACCAGCACGTCCTGCAACGAGAGCATCGCGATCATGCGAGACGAAAGTTGTTCTGAGCAGCCAAAGCTGTAGTGCTTTAAGTAGAAATATGCATCAGTGAGAGCCTGAACAGCGGTGCTGCTCGTCGAGATGGATAAACCACCGACTTGCTCATAGACATCTTTGGGTCTGTCGAGCTTTTGCAGTATCGCGCCTTTATCGATTTGTCCGTAAGCGGCAAATGATTCCTTGGTGGCAGGCACCAATATTGGTATCGAGAAGTCTGCGGCATCAGTGGCTGAGCCGGAAACAGCCGCGACCTGGAAGTTAGCCTTGCCCTCATCTATGGTGGCAACTGGGAAGCGTACTTCAACTCTATCGTTCGCGGGAACCTCAACGATCTTGCCAGCGAATTCCGTTGTCTTCGAGACGGAGGTCGGCTGGGACGTTTTGTCGGTCGTGGAGTTCGACGACGCGTCGGAACTTGAATTCGGGCCGGAAGACGAGTCCGAGCTGGATGTCGAATTTGACTCGGTATCGCCGGGCTCTTCTTCAACAGTGCTCTTCGGCGTCTTCTCATAGTCGCGCGTCGCGGACACGTTTGTTAGCTTTGCATTATCCGCGCGAATAACGACTTCGACTTTCAGAGGCTTGTCAGTCTGGTTCTGTAGCACTACCGGCAGTTCACATCTATCACCGAAGTGCAGGAAGCGAGGCGCCGATGGTTTCACCATGAGTGGCAGACGAGCGGTTACGTTAGACTCAGTAGAACCGAACGCGTCGTCACCGGAGACTGCGGCGGCCATGATTCTGTAGCGAGTCAGGCTGTCCGGCAGATGCAGTTTTGCTTGCGCCTTGCCGTTCTCATCAGTCGTGATGAAGGGGACGTAGAGAGCCAGGGCGTTGAAATTCGAGCGAACATTGATCGGTGTATTGTCATCCATCGGAGCGGACCCCGGAGCCATCGCAGCCTCGGCACGCATAGATTTGCCCATTGCAAGACCCGCGTCAGCGCTCTGCGCTTCCACCTGGAACAGGTTCGCTTCTCGGGATGCGGCGAGCCCGGCGTTAAATTTCCACCCGTTCCGAGCACTCGATTTCATCAGGACAGGCGCTGCTGCTGGCATGGCGCCGCCCACTTGCCTGCGCTCGTTCTCGTCCTGCATCTGTTCCTGAGCAGGTTTAATCACATACTGCCTGAAGTAAGCGTTCTCGACAGAGCTCTGAGCTTCAGGATAGAACACATCCATCGGGTCTGGCCAATTGTAGCCGGCTAGGGCGAGAATCGATTCATCAACGACGACCAGTGTGACTTGACCATCCTTGACCGGCTTTCCTTCCGCGTTTTTCAGATCAATATCAATAGTGGTATCACCACCAGGTGAGATCTCGGTCTGAGCAGCATTGGCTTTTAGAGATAAGGTGCGCGCTCGTGGCGGCACTTTCAGTTCAATGTTTCCAGCCGCAAAAGCAGAGTTCTTGCCGGCTACGTACATCTCCACAGTGAGGTTTGGATAATAGTCTTTGATAATCGGTATCTTCACCGTTTTCGAAGACGAATCCATGTCTAGAGGAAGTGTGGATACGATCGAATCGCGACGCACAGTGACCAATCCGTGAGCGGGATAGAACGGCGAAGAAACCAGAATCTCGGCAGTATCACCTGGTTGATATTCTTTCTTATCTGGAATGACTATCAGGTTTTCCAGCTGCGCTTTTCTCGCTTCAGCGGGAGTGTCGCCCTCTATCCAGGTGGAAACTTTTGTAAGGTTGCGTCTGTTTTTGCCATCGAATACGGTGGCAACCACATAGTGCTGCCCTCCTTGTTTAGGCATCAGGTTTATCAGCTGAGGGTGATCGCTGGAGGAAATATTCTGGCGAGTGACCTCAACCTCCTTGCCATCTTTGTCAATGCGAACCAGTTTCAAAACAGCCTTACTGCCGGTTCTCACCTTGCCATCAAGGTCCGTCGCAATTACGCGCAGATCAACGGCTTCACCTTTGCGGTAAAACCATCTGCCCGGCTTGACGCCGATATAGGTGTCGGAAGGATGTACGAGAACGGACACTTTGTCGGACCAGCTCTGACGATTTACATCGACGACCGTCGCCTCGCAGCTAGCCGACATAGGGAGCGGTTCCTTAAAACTGTCGAATTTCAGCTCTACTGTGTTGACGCCGGCTCCATCGGTTTTACCATTGACGATTTTGGTTTCCTGCGGCGCCATGCCGCCCGGCGGGAAGATACCGCGGCCGATACCACCGCGATGATAATCCATCATGGGCCTTGCCCAAAACGGACTGCCGTGACCAAAAGAAAACTCACTCCATCCTGGCGGTGCATACTGGGTCTGCGATGCCGCAATCGACCAATTGATAGGCGCATCAGTCAAGGCGCCCCCAGCATAATACTGAGTTTTCGCAGTCAACGAAGTGGTATCACCAAGAAGCATCGAAGTTCCAAGCGAGGATGAAACCTTCATCTCGAATTCCGGACGGCGAAACTCCTGTATCTTCAACTCAACATAGGCGGTCTGCGTGCCTGAATTAAAGTAACTGCTCATTGTCGTTGGTTGTTCGGTAGGGGAGAATTTGAAGCTGCCCTCGGACTTCGCTGTGATTTGCAAATTCGCGTTTCCAAGGTTTATCTTCTCCGGAATCTTGGTTTCAAAAGTAAACGCACCAGTGGCGTCAACCTTCGCATCTCCCTTCACAAGCTCGGTTCCATCATATCCATTTATCTGATAGGAAACAGAATCAACGTGAGACGGCACCAACTGCAGTGCATCATTTTGAGTGAAACGCAAACCTCTGGTCCAACCACGAACAGTGACAGTTTCACCAGGTTTATACAACTGCCGATCGGTGACGGTATACCACTTAAGCTCAGGCGGACGCTGGTTGTATGACCAACCAGAATGGTATTGCGATGCAGGCACGAAAGCGACATCGTCGCCTTTTTTCGCCATAAGCAAAATTGATTTTTCCCAGTTGTCCGAGATGGGCAACTTTGCTAAGCCGCTCGCATCGCTTACGGCGGTGTTTTTACTCTCGAGAACCGAGAGCTCTGCACCTGCTACTGGAGAGCCATCAGCCAGAGTCGTCACAAGACCAACCATGTTGCGTCCCTTGAACGCATCAACACCAAGCTTCGTTACCTGAACCCAGGAGTTGAACTGTTGGTTGTAGTTTTTGGGAGCTCCGACAGTTTCACCACGCAAGACAAACTGCCCAAGACCGTTCTTTAAATACGGACTGAGGTCGAAGTCGAATTGAACATCCTCATCTCCTACCTTAAACGTTTTGGAACCGACTTGGGTTCCAACTGAAAAATCTCGGTTGTAATGGTTACCGGAAAACGTCTTCCAATCTGAAGGTGAGACTTTGAAAACAGTGACCTTCACTTGGGGCACGGCTTGCGCATACATCGTCACCACCGGTTTTTGACCGAACGGGATGGTGTTCATCGCATCCATCTGACGCAGTTGCGTATTGAGCGCACCGGTTGTGAAACTACCGACGACATCTCGGCCGAGAGTCTGACCGAAGGTGTCGACCATCTCTTTATCAAAGGTCACCGTGTATTTTGTGAACGGCTTCAATCTTCCGCGAAGCCAGACTTGCGCACCGCCGACTTGCCACTCCGCATCTTTGACTTCAGGAGTAATCTTGATCATCTTCTCGTCGAATTTGCCCTTCGAATTATCGATTGGGTTCGAGAAAAGAAATGCTCGATATGCCCAGCGCTCAGCCGACACACCTGGCTCCGGAGATCGGACCAGTTTGAACGCACCATGAATTGAGACCGTGAAATCCTGCGACTTCGCCGTTTTCAATGGTCCTTCCGCAGACGGAATTCCAGCTGGGAATGAAACCTTGACGGACGTTCCCAGAGGAAGCGGATTGGCAGCCTGGAAGGCTAGCCACTGATTCTTCGGCAGATTGCTCACGAGAGACTTGCGAGTCGGATCCTTCTCGACTGTCTCATCATCGACTTTTCGCACATCAAAAGTCTGATTGCCGGCCGACACCTTTATCATTTTGAAAACAGCATCGCGATCAATGTCTTGATCGAAGATTGCCACCATTATTGGTGACTGTATTTGAGGTCCGCCCTGCGGGTAGAAATTTTTCACGGTGACAGTCGGCGTCGTCATCGTCCACGACATCGGTTTCTCAGCTTTGGAACCGGTGGTGGATTGCGTTCCGGCAGGAACGGTAATTGTGTACTCGGTAGACTTTGGAAAACGCCCACGCTCAGGTTCAAACAGAACAGTTTGAGTTCCGGCCCACTTATATTTACCGGCAGGCTGCGGTTTCATCTGCACGGCGGGAATCGTGTCAAAAGCGCCAACCTCTGAGATCGGCACCATCGGCTGCGAAAAGGTCATCGCATATTGAGTCACTTCGTCGACCACACCGCTATGGCTGACGCGCATGACAGAAAGCGGCGTTTTCGATTCATCGACCACCGGCTTCTCACGCGGCGTCGTATCTTTCGGAGGGAACGTTTCAAGAGTTTGAATACCGGGGATCTTCGGCTTGACCAGCGAATCCTCAGGAATTACAAAAGCCTTCTTATCAACTTTTTGCAGGGGCGATAAACGGTTTAAAAGATCCAAAACGCGCTTTGCCGGCAGATCCTCCGCTGGTGCGGACGGAACGCTCTCACCCTTTTCGATAGGTGTCTGACTTTCCTTTACGGAAAACGATAATTCGGTCTTGGGCTCATCGGCATCCGCAGATTTTTCCCCAGTGTCGGCTGCCAGCGCTTGCATATGCTGCATTGGAATCACGTTAAACAGCATCAAGGTGATCGCAAGGTAAGAGCAGATGAAGTTGGAAAGTTTTTTGTCCCTGTACATGCGTCGACGCATGGCGCCTCCCCCGATAAGTTCCTTCAACGGTGCATTGTAAACCCCTTGACCAGTGAAACTGCCCATTGTTTCCCGCAACAAGCAATTCCAGGAAAAACCCCAGGTGTCTGCACAGGTAAGGGATAGAGCCATTGAGCGCTTGACAATAACCCAAAAGCAGTCCGAGATCCGAGAAATTCCCGAAGCGCGAAGCGGCTAAGTGAAAGTTCCCTAGACCTCAGTTTTACTTGTCCTGAACACTCTCACATGGTACCGTTTTGGTCCCGGAATGAGTGCTTACTGCCATGGACCGCAAAGCGGACACCGTAGAGGAAAAAGAAGTCCCCGTCGACGCGAATATTTTCCCTTTGGACCGATACAAACCTCTAAAGGAAATCGGTACTGGAGCAGAAGGCTTGGTATTTCTTTGCCGCGACAGGCTACTCAAGAAGAAAGTCGCGATAAAGTGTTTGAAAACCCTGACGCCGGAACATTTTGTCAGCCTCCAGCGCGAAGCTAAAGCAACCGGTCATCTTCAACATCCCAACATTGTAACTGTTCTAGACTTTGGTGCGGTGAATGGTCTAGCACCATATATGGTTCTAGACTATGTGCGCGGAACAACCATAGAGCAGATTATCAAAGAGACCGGTCCCTTGAATACGGATGCAGCTGTAGCTGTGATAAAGCAGACAGCAAGCGGATTAGCACATGCTCATCACAAAGGAATTTTTCATAGAGATATTAAGAGTTCCAACATTCTCGTGGTCGACCGCTCTCAAGACGACACTGGTAGCCAGAATCTTAAAGTCAAAATTGTTGATTTCGGTTTAGCGACTGCTAAACACTTGAATCAGGAACCGACCATTCTGCATGGACGAACAATCGTCGGTACCCCCAACTACATGCCGCCGGACCAGGCGCTCGGCTACACATACGACGAGCGCAGTGAGATGTATTCCCTTGGATGCGTTTTCTTCGAAGCACTCACCGGAGTGCCACCATTTCAAGGCGATAATGCTTTGGCAACGATAAACATGCACGCCAATTTGCCAACGCCTTCATTGAGAGATCGCAACAGTAGCCGACGATATTCAGCCGCTCTCGAAGCAATTGTGGCTAAGTGCTTGAACAAGGAGCGCGATCAAAGGTTTCAAACAATGGAAGAGCTGCTTGAAGCGCTTAACGGTTTGAATACACGAACAGTGATGACCCAGGAAATAATCAAACCAGTGCTTGTCACCACAGGCGGTTTCATGCTACCTAGCAATTCGAATATCAAAGACCCAGGTCTTGGACCGGAGGGCAAGAGGCCGCGAGAGAGTTATGCTCAAACATTCCTCGGAATCTTTATCGCTCTCTTTATAGTTGCACTCGCGACCTTCGCAATCAACCAGATGATGAAACCCTCGGAAATCGGCAAACGCACAAAGCTCGAATCGATTTCGACCTTCTAACTAACTTCAGGCGTAACCGGCGTGAAATCCGGGTTTCAGCCTTGAAATCACTGACGGCAAATTATTTGGGAAGAAACCGCTCGAGCCTGAAGTCCCTTTTGCAACACCGACACACTTTTCTCCGGGTCACAACTTGTCCCACACGTAAAGCAGTCCCAAAAGACCTTCTGCACTTCAGGATACGTATGGAGACTCGCATGGCTCTCAGCGAGAACGACGACCACTGTCACTCCCTGTGGTTCAAACTTTTGAGCACAAACATTTAGTACCGTCGCACCGGTAGCTTCAGCAGCCGAGCCGGCCAGTTCTCGGAGCGCGTCCATATCATTTAATAGATTGGGACTGCAATCGTTCAAGGTCAGCAAGAGATGTCGTCCACTCGCTTCATGCGGACCAGGCTGTTCAGTCTGAGCTTCTGATTGTGATTGCGCCGTCGTATTGATCACCAACACACCGATTTCGAAATGAGACCTGCGAAAACCAAGCTGGAAGCAGTATACCGCGGCATTTACACCCACTCAGGGAGCCAGCGTGAAAAAAATAACATTATCAGTAGCAAGCTCGGAGAAGAAACTCATATCCGTCACAATTTAATCTTTCAGACTCCCGAATCGCCGGTCGGCGAAAGGATTGGGCGGCTGCGGCGCAGGTCCTTCAACAGGATTGCAAAGCCGAAATGCAAAACAGAGGTGGAAATTCCAGAAATGCCAAAGGTCTGCGAACTGAAAAGAGTTTGAAAGAGTTGCCTTGATAAGTTGGAAGTAGCTGGAGCGGCGGAAGTGAAGCCTTAGAGGTGAGGCACAGCTTTTTCGAACACGAGACGCCTTCTATTCATACGTGAACGATTTCGCTGCCTTCAGCACCAATTTAATTTAGAGAGTGGAGGTTGACCTATGTACGCAAAATCTAAGGAACTGAAAAGAAGGATTCCGGTCCGTTATCAGTGCCAGGACTGTGAGGCATTCTTCACAGCTAAGGCGAGCGCTCAGCATTGCCCATCTTGCTCTTCGCGGGAGCGGGGCAATCTCATCATTCTGCATATGGAAAATGACATCGAGACCACTGAATGGCTCGAACTCATAGATTTTTCCGCAGGCTGATAGCCTGAGACAGCTCGCTACATGTCAGGGCGCATTGTTTGAATTCACACCATGCGATTCCCCAGGCGATGCCCCTGACAGTAGCCCTCTTGTGCACTTAAGGTTTAAACTTGAAATGAACCTTACGGCACGATAGTACGATGAAGATATTGCTTATCGAAGATGACGACCTGGTGGCGGACTCGCTTGCTCGTGCATTGCGGGGTAGTGGCTATGTCGTCGATTGCGTTGGCAATGGAACGCATGCAGAGACTGCGGTCAAAACCGAGCCATATGACGCAGTTATCCTCGATCTCGGACTGCCCGAGATGGACGGGCTTGAGTTTTTGAAACGAATTCGCGCAAAAAAAATCGGAGTTCCGGTTCTCATTCTCACGGCAAGAGATAGCTACGAAGAGCGAATCGAAGGGCTCGATTGCGGCGCAAACGATTATGTGACAAAACCTTTTCACCTTGGAGAACTGGAGGCCCGCGTCCGGGCGTTGCTCCGGCTGAGCGTTTCCAACGCCACCAGCGTCAGTGTGGGTGAGCTGACCTTCGATACTGTTCGCAGAGTACTGCGAAAAGGCGATGAGCTCATCGAGCTGTCCCCCCGCGAATATGCGGTTCTCGAGATTTTAATTCATAACATCGGTTCGCTCGTCACGAAACAAAAAATGGCCTCTCTGCTAAGCGACTGGGATGCAAGTGTGACATTCAACGCAATCGATATCATCGTACACCGATTGCGGAAGAAGCTCGAACCGTATGGTTTGAAACTGCAAACAATTCGGGGGCTAGGTTTCCTTGTCGAGCCGTAAAGCGCATAGAGGCTCAATTCGCAAGACATTGCTTCTCTGGTTACTCATACCACTTGTATGCTTGTGCTCGCTATCAGCATTCGTGGCTTATCGACTCGCAGAGAAATTTGCAAATGAATCTTACGATCGACTCCTTTTGAAATCGGCTGAATCCATCGCCAGCAGGCTAGGAAGGAATGAGGCCGGGGTTGTCGTTGTAGACTTGCCACGCGCAGCACAGGCAATCCTTCGACACAATCTAAAAGACGAATTCTATTACCAAATCGCCGACAGCTATGGTCACCGATTGACCGGCGACGCAATTCTTCCACTTCCTCAAGATGTTTCGGACGCCGGGCCGCGTTTCAAATACACAGTAATAGATGGTCAGCAAATTCGCACCTGCCGAATCTCTGTTGCGGTCAGCCCCAGTGACGACATCATCTGGGTGCAGGTTGCCGAAAGTTTGAACAATCGCCGCCGCTTTTTGGAGCAAATTTTCTTGAGCATTTTGGCACCGCAGTTGATGCTCGTACTATTGGCGAGCCTCTCCGTCTGGCTTGGCGTCAAGCACGGTCTTGACCCGCTTGAGAGACTCGGGAAGTTGCTTAAATCAAGAGGTGAACTAGATCTATCCCCCGTAGAAATTGGTGAAACCCCAGCGGAATTAGAGCCGGTTTCCACGGCTTTGAATAAACTTTTTGCAAACGCAAACAATCACATTCACTTGCAACGACAATTTATCGGCAACGCCGCTCACCAGCTCAGAACACCGGTCACCGCGTTGAAAACATATGTCGATTACGCAGAAAGAATCAAAGACACCGAAAAGGACACACTCGACACTGTATTGAAACAAATGTCGGAAGCTTCGAGCCGCGTGGCTCACATGGTCAACCGTTTATTGAGCCTTGCGCGCTCGGAAGAACACGATCGCAAGGACATCGAGAACATGGACTTGACCGAAGCAGTAAACGACGCGGCTTCAAACGTTGTACACGAAGCGCTCAGCCGTGGAGTCAACATGGAATTCGACCTTCCCGAGACACCAGTGATGGTGCGCGCAGATCGAGGAGACGTCGTCGAAATGTTGACGAACCTTTTCGACAACGCCATTCGATATACCGCGCCGAAAGGCTTTGTGGAAGTTAAAATCGAGCAAGGTGAGCAAATTACGCTCACCGTTGCTGATAACGGTCCTGGAATCGCCGATTCCGAAAAAGAAAAAGTTTTTCAACGCTTCTACAGAATCCCTGGAACCAACGGTTCCGGATGCGGACTGGGTTTGTCCATTGTGGGCGAAGTAGCAAGTACTAACGATGCAAACGTAGACGTACTGGACCGTCCCGACGGTGGCACTATTTTCCGTGTCATTTTTCCCGCGGTCGCAAATTACGTGGATTAGCTTGCCACCTGCTTTACGGTTGATAGCGCAGACAGTGCCGGAAATCTTGGTGAAATTTTCCGGAGCTACAATGTGTATAGACAACAAGTAAAACCGAGGCATTGAAGGCATTGCGAAAGGCTGCCAGTCGCATCGAAATCCAGGTAACGAATTCCGCGAAACTAATTCTGTTTTCGGTCATGAGCTTGATAGTGGCTCAGGTGATTGGATTTGCAGTGTACGAGCACTGGCGCGACGGCGTTGCGGGCACTTTTGTCGGAACAATTGGCTACCTGACCTTACAACTTTTAACGTGGATGAGATATGGAAACCGCAAAGATGAATAGGATATCCGCAACCGTTGAAGATTTCGTGAGGAAGCATATTCGCTCAGTATGGCAACTCGAATTGCTTCTACTCATAAAATCAAGCAAGAAACCGCTAAATCTCAGCGAGATTGCGAACGCTTTATACCTGACGGACGAAATCGTATCGAGCGGTTTAAAAGATTTCGAAAGGTACGGGCTGGTCGGTCCGTCTTACATTGAGCCGCATTCTTATGTATTTGCACCACGAACTCCTCAGCTCCGCGAGGCGGTGGAACAAACAGGAAAGGCTTATGGCGAGCGCCGCGTTGCTATTATCAATCTGATTTTTTCGACTGCGAATTGAAACGACTTTTCAGTTTCAACTTCTGAATGCCAGAGCATTACCCCGTCAATCAAGCTTATTAATCCAATCAACACAAATCTCAATTGCCCGATCTTCGGACTTCGGCTGAAATGAATGATCACCGGGAATCACTTCTGATGTGAGCGGAGCGCGAATGACTTTCTGCACCTCCGCTAGCCTATCGAGTGGACAGAGCTTGTCCTTATCACCCGTGATGAAAAGCATCGGCACTCGGATATTTTCCAGGTGCGTCCAATCGCGTGGTTTTGATTTCGGGGACATGCCAACAAGTGGCATTCCATAGAAAGCCAACGCCTTGATATCATCCCGCTCGGCTGCGACGTAGGAACCAACCCGGGCCCCAAATGACTTTCCAATTAGAATTGGCTTTCCGAACTGTTTCATGAATTCAATAGCATGCACGAGTTCGGGCTTTTCGTTCTTTCCGCCGGCTGACGGTGCCGGCTTCTTTCCTATATAGCTAAAATTGTAGCGGAGTACTATAAAACCCAGATCCGCCAGTCGCGATGCCGTTTTCTCAAGTATTGCCGCATCCATTCCGCGTCCGGCACCATGGCTGATGATTACCGGTCCACGCTCGTTGGCACCGGATATGATACCGTCCAGTTCAAAAGGCACTATCGCTTTAGTCATTGAACGGCGAAGGAGCTCCCTCGATTTTTATTGACTCGGGATTGACTCCCCAGGAACGCAGCGTTTCTCTTTCGTCTTTACCGGACTCGCACTTCTTGTACTTTGCCGGAACACCTTTTACGACACGATCGCACTCAGGCCAAGTCATATGACGAGTTACCACTCCGCGAACCAGACTTAGATAAGTTTTCTTTCCACCCTTTGCCGCACTGGAGCCCTTCTTCGCAGAGCCTTTTGCCGAGCCGTTCTTACCGCTCGACGAGGTCATTTCATCTTCAGGCGGAAGCTCGCTCAAGTCCACAAAATATCCATCCAGCGGACCCACGTAAAGTCGGTCAGGTTTCTTCGTCGCAAATGAAACAGCAATTTGATCGCAACGTTCATTCCCCGGATATCCGGAGTGACCGCGCACATACTTCCATTTGATGGTAGCCGGTTTGACTCGGGCTACCTGACGGACAAGCTCTTCCCATAAATCACGATTGGCGACATCTTTGCCCTCTGCACTCTTCCAGCCGCGAGAACGCCACCCGAAAACCCACTTCGTGATTCCATTGATCAAATACTGTGAATCTGTATACAGAATAATATCGCCCTGAGGCTCTTCCAGAATCGCAAGGGCGCGAAGAGCCGCCACCATCTCCATGCGATTATTAGTTGTCTGAGGATTGCCGTCACCGAGTTCATGCACGGTTCCATTCGGTAAAACCACGACGGACCCCCAACCTCCAGGTCCCGGATTACCGGTGCACGCACCGTCTGTAAAAATCAAAATATAGCTGGGATCGTATTTCATAAAGTCTCCGAAGAGAGTCATTATAGATTAGATCCCATCTCGAATACTGTCGGTCCACATATGTTCATCGTCTAATGTTTCGTAAACCATTTCACCGAAACCGCTGATTCCAGTGCGTCTTTCAACGATCAATTGACAATAAGGCAGACCCTTTCTGGCACGTTCTGCGTAAAACTCTTTTGCCATCGTTTTCTTGATAGGCGTATCCCTCACGTCAATCATCTTTAGACTCTTAACACCGGAGAGATGCATGAGGTCATCGAAAGTTAGTGGAGCATATCGAAGAGCAAGCCTTTCCGGATTCAGCTTGGCTAACTCTCGTATACATGATGAATCACAGGGCAAGTGCGAGATACAGATGGTTTTCAAATTTTTCATTTTAGCTATACGATGCACACCCTTCATCGAAAGCCCGGTCTCAGTCATGCTCAAGCGCTCGAGGTTAGTCATCCTTTCGATAGTATCCAGACTCTTATCTGTCAGCTTTTTGCATCGGTCGAGAGAGAGAAATTTGAGATTACTCATCGAGGCGAGATTAGCGATGCCGTCATCAGTGATTCCGTCGTTACGGATGAACAGCTCGGTCAATTGAGGCATAGTCGCGAGAATCGCAAGATGTTTGTCTTCCAGCCGTGGATTCTCGAAGAGACGAAGCGCCTGGAGTGTCGATAGTTGCGCGAGACTCTCTAGATGGCGACCCGACAACTCCAAACTGATGATCGCAAACGCCACCACCCCTAGTGGTCTCAATTTCAACAATCCGCCAGGAGATATATACCCCTGATCAAACCAGAGACGCTTCGAATCATTCGGATCCTTTGCACGAAACAGCTCATCGAGCGCGTCATCGTTGACCTCACCCATATTGAATGTCCAGTGATTGCCGTCAAATTCGTTAATTTGAAATTTAGTTTCAAGCAAAGTATTTTGCAGGGTTGCCGGACTTGAAGAACTTTCCAGTACCTTCTGATCGACAGTCTTTCCGTTTCTTACGGCATGTTCAGGATTGGGATTGGACAGAAATAAACCGAGCGCACAGAGAAGAATAAAACCTACGACAGCACCGATTGCAGCGACATCAGATTTCTCCTTGCTTCTGGCCTCAACAGTCCCATGCGAAGACTCAATGGTCTTCGTGCGCATCGCTTGGTGCAGGGCGGATGAGTAATCACCGGCATCCGAGCTTGTCTCGAAGGCTTGCTCTTCGACGGCACCGCTTCGCAAATCGCGCAAAAGATTTTCCAGATCGTTTTTAACTTCTCCCATACTTTGATAACGATCTTCGGGTTCTTTCGCCAGGCATTTTTCGAGAATTTGATCCAGTTTCTCAGGATAATGCTTGTCCGAAACCACTTCCGAGAGTCGGGGAATTGGCGCGTTAACGTGTGACGAAACAATTTCCATTACGGTTTCGCCAGAATAAATTTGCCTCCCGGTGAGAAGCTCGAACAATATACAACCCAGTGAATAAACTTCCGAGCGCCTGTCGAAACTAATTCCCCGCATCTGGTCCGGAGACATGTAGGCGGGAGTTCCAATGATGCTGGTTCCTTCCAAAATCGTCGGTGTAGTCGTTTCAAACTTAACGCGCGCGACGCCGAAATCCACCAGCTTTGCCGACAATCTACCGTTGGATTCCACAACCAGCATGTTGCTCGGTTTCAGATCTCGATGAAATATCTCCTTGGCATGCGAGTATGAGAGGGCATCGCAAACAGAGGAAATGATCTGCACGATAGGCTCAAGTTCAAGCATCTCATGCCGTTGTACGAACGTTGCCAGATCCTCGCCCCTGATATTCTCCAGCACCATATACGGTATCCCCGCCGGGGTGGCACCGAAGTCCAGAATTTTGACGATATTTGGATGAGTCAGCTTGGAAATTGCGCGAGCTTCCTGCTGAAATCCGAGCAGTTGCTCAGCCGACAAATGATGCAAGGTTTTGACAGCCACATAGGTGCCAAGAAGTCTGTCTATGCAAAGGTAAACAGCACCTGAGGCACCGCGTCCGAGTTCACGAATAGGTTTGAACCTTTCGATGGGAAAAGAACTCTCAGGCAAATCAAGTCCTTCGAGTTCTTCGCCATGAATTTCAGGACCACTGTCGAACGCCGGAACCTCGGCACTGGTTCTGGTCACGGCGACATCGACGACGTCCGGAGTCTCACACCGGCATGAATCAGACCGAAAAACGAATTGAGTGAGCGAGCCATCGCGCCCCGTGCTTACGCGCTTTCGGCATTTACGACAAACTTGAAACCGATGACTATCGGAATCACCAATTGAAGTTTCCGCGGTCTTCAAGGATGCACAATTGCACACAAATATCCACTGCGTAAGTGACCCGGATGCGCCTCCGGGTTTAGGCTGCTTGCAATTCGGACAAATTTCGTCGGTCACATCAGCTCCCGTGTCGGTCGTTAGTCAGCGCTCGCACAGCAGCTCTCTATTGCCACTATAACCTCGTCTTCCGATTGTATGTGCGGTCCATGCTCACAATCATCCAGGAGAATGAGTTTGGATGCACCAATGTGCTTTGCGAGGTTTTCTGAATTCCCGACCGGCATTAACCGATCGGTGCGACCGGCCAGTATAGTGGTCGGCCGTTTTATTTTTGAGAGATATGAAACTCCGTCAAAACCGCGAAAGGCATGCGAGTGACCAAGCAATGCGGCCGGTCGAGTCGGAGTTTCCTTCGACGCTTCGTATATAGCTTTGAACGCCGGTTGGCAACGCTCGAACGCCTCAGCTGAGTACATCAGCTTCCAGGTGTACATGTAAATGTCCCAGAGAGTTTTCCCTTCCGGATTGGCCAGAGCCGTCGACATTGCCTTATCAGGTTTAACATAGAGAGAACCACCTGCGGTACCACTCATCAGAAACAAGGACTTAACCATCTCCTGGTGGTCGTACGCATATTGCAATGCGATGCAGCTTCCCATACTATATCCGAGCAGGTGATGAGAATCGATTCCGAACATATTAATGACTTCGAACAGGTCATCGGCCATCGCCTTGATAGAATACTCTTCAGCTTGCTTCGGAAGAAAACTCAAGCCAGTACCGCGATTGTCATAAGTAACCACGCAGAAATTCTTGGCTAGTTTTTCGACGAACGATTCCGGCCAGATACGGAGACTTCCGCCGTAGCCCATCACGAGAACAAGAGTGTCTCCGGAAGTGCTTGTGAATGTTTTTCTGGCGAAAATTCCGCTGGCGGTTTTCTCTTCGATAATTGACGGCGCGATGCTTTGTGTCATTGATTGGTTCCATGTGAAGCATCCAACATTATAGATTAGCGACCATATCACTCTGGCTGAACGCCCAAAACTATTAAGGTAGCTACGTCAATTTAAGCATGGGCGCCGGATCTGCCTCGAATGTACGGATAAAAATACGATTCAGTCAGCTCCATTGGCAGCTTCAACTGCTGCTGGCATTATGGTGTCCATGGGCGCGGATCATGGCAGAATCGGCATCGCCGCAACTCTACCGCAATCAGGTCGCGCCCCTCAAGGTAAGCCAAAAGCTATGGTTCGACTCCATAAACTTCGAAGGCAGCTGAAAAGCAACGAACGATGAGCCTTGCAGAACGCTCAAGCTAGCGGTCTCCGCTCATCGTTCGAGCCCGAGAAAATATCGCTCGCATTTTGGCTGGATAAAACCAATATGAAGCCTTCAGGAGGTGATTGTCGTGGACAAGGTTATGGTTCTTTCTCTTTTGCTTGCAATTGTTATAGTCGCCGCAGCGGTGAAGTCAGTGCTCAAGCTGTTTACGAAGGTTCTCGTTTATGAAAACGAAAGAGCCTTGCTCTATCGCGACGGTAAGTTCGTGAAGACCCTTGAGCCCGGAAAATATTGGTTGTGGAACAGAAACATCCTGATCAAACGTATGGACATTCGGGCACAGTGGTTGCACGTCGCCTCGCAGGAATTGCTTACGTCAGACAACATGCAAGTCAAAATCAGCCTCGCAGTGCAGTACAGAGTGCTGGACGTATACACCGCCCTGGAGCTGGTTGAGAACCACTACGCGACACTATATACGATGGCACAGCTAGCCCTTCGCGAAGCAGTTGCACCAATGAAGCTCGACGAGCTGATGATCGCAAGAGATGCGGTTGCAGAAACTCTATCAAAAGCGCTCACGCCCAAAGCGGCAGAATTCGGAGTAGAGGTGATTTTGGTCGGTGTTCGAGACATAATGCTGCCTGGTGAAGTAAAGAAGATCATGTCGCAGGTTGTAAAGGCACAGATGGAATCAAAAGCAGCTTTGGAAAAAGCTCGCGGCGAAACCGCTGCATTGCGTTCTCTGGCGAACGCAGCCCGCATGCTCGAATCAACGCCTGGTTTGATGCAGTTGAGACTGATGCAGTCTCTCAATGAATCTACAGGCAACACGATTGTCTTCGGTGCTACTTCGAACGGATTGCTTCTGCCGAGCAATCCGAGGAAAACAGACCCAGCGTCGGAGTAGTGATTGAACGGCTATTGCAAGCGGAAACCCGTACTGCTGAGGTGGTGCGGGTTTCCGTTCGTCAGACGGGCGTTGCCAGTATGTTTTAATATTGTTTGAAACAGCCGTGAGTGGCGATTCGAGTCGAACCAACGACTTCAGGACGGATATCGAACCCAGGGAATCATGTCAATCTCCGAAAAGAAATCCACACTTGATACAGGAAAAAACGAAGCGACCGGCGGATTTGTCAGGGTGCGCGGAGCACAGCAAAATAACTTGCGCGGCATAGACGTCGACATGCCGCGAAACTCCTTTGTGGTATTCACAGGCGTGTCTGGCTCCGGCAAGTCGTCGCTCGCGTTCGGCACCATCTATGCTGAAGCTCAGCGTCGCTATTTCGACTCGATAGCTCCATACGCACGTAGACTGATTGCTCAACTGCCAGCACCTCACGTGCACGAAATTCAAGGGCTACCACCGGCGGTGGCGCTGAAACAGCGTCGCGCAGAGCCGACCGCTCGCTCGTCCGTGGGAACGTTGACGACATTATCGAACTCGCTGCGCATGCTCTTCTCCCGAGCCGGAGACTATCCGGACGACGCGAAAGAACGACTAGACTCTGATGCTTTCTCACCTAACACTTTGACGGGCGCCTGCAGCGCATGTCACGGTATTGGAATTCTGCACACGGTTTCAGAAGAATCGCTCGTTCCCGACCCGAATTTGACTATACGAGAGCGAGCTGTTGCTGCATGGCCCGGTGCATGGCAAGGGAAAAACTATCGCGATATTCTCTCGGTCCTTGGATACGATGTCGACAAACCATGGAAAGACCTCCCGAAGAAAGATCGGCAATGGATTTTATTCACGGAGGAAAAACCGGTGGTCACCGTTCACGCAGAACGCGAAGCCCATCGAATTCAGCGTCCCTACAAAGGGACCTACATGAGCGCTGCCAGCTATGTTCGCCACACATTCAGCACCACCAACAGTGCAACTTTGCGAAAGCGCGTGGCACAATTCATGGACAAGTCATTATGCGCAGTTTGCGATGGAAGACGCTTGAAACCGGAATCGCTCGCGGTAAAATTCGCCGGTTACGACATATCGCAATTGTCCCAGATGCCACTTGCGGAGGTGTCTCGCACTCTAAAAAACCATTTGGACGAACTAGAATCCGATTCACCAAGGACTGAGAAACAGAAATCCGCGAAGAGCAAAACTTCACCGAATCCTGGTGACACAAAAGAAGTTGCCGTGACTATCGCTCGCGACTTAATAGACCGAATCGGTTTGCTCACGGAATTGGGATTGGATTATTTGGCAATGGATCGCGCAACTCCGACCCTGTCAGCCGGTGAGTTGCAGCGTTTGAGACTAACGACCCAATTGCGTTCAGGTTTATTCGGTGTCGTTTACGTCCTCGATGAACCGTCGGCCGGCCTGCATCCTGCCGACGCAGATGCGCTCTTCAAGATGCTTCTGCAATTGAAGGAAGCTGGTAACTCGTTGTTCGTCGTCGAACACGAGATGGACATTGTTCGTCAAGCGGATTGGGTCGTCGATATCGGACCGGAAGCGGGCGATGGCGGTGGACACCTGCTTTACAGCGGACCAGTCAACGGTTTGTCTAAAGTCGAAGCCTCGTCCACGAGAAAGTTTCTCTTCTCTTCGGACGAGGTTGGGAAACGGTCCCCGCGCAAAGCAGACGTCTCACTTAAGCTGCGAGGCATCAATCGACACAATTTGAAAGACCTTGATGTTGAGTTTCCGCTTGGCGTACTAACTGTTGTAACGGGCGTTTCAGGCTCTGGGAAATCCACACTGGTCAGTCAAGTTCTGGCAGATGTGGTGACTAGCGGCTTGGGGGCAAAATCGACGCTTGATGAAAGTGACGATGAATCAGACGATGATGAGACGGATGAAGATGTCGAATTTGTCGACATGCGAAAACAGGTTCATGCCATCGACGGACTGGAAAACATTCGCCGCCTTGTGTGCGTCGACCAGAAACCTATAGGTAGAACTCCGAGATCAAATCTCGCAACATACACAGGTCTGTTCGACCACATAAGAAAAGCATTTGCCACCACTAGCGATGCCAAAGCGAAGAAGTTCAATGCTGGCCGGTTTTCATTCAACGTCACCGGCGGTCGCTGTACTACTTGCGAGGGCGAGGGTTTCGTTTCTGTAGAACTGCTTTTTCTGCCGAGCGTTTACACGCCCTGCTCGGCTTGCGGGGGAACCAGATATAACGAGGAAACGCTAGCGATTAAATATCGTGGAGTAAACATCGCCGAGGTTCTGGACATGACGGTTGACTCCGCCAGCGAGTTTTTCACGGAACTGCCGGCGGTGGCACGGGCGCTAAATACCCTTCGCGACGTGGGGCTCGGTTATCTTCACCTCGGTCAGCCGGCAACGGAATTGTCCGGCGGAGAAGCGCAACGCATCAAGCTTGCGACGGAACTCCAGCGAATCCAATCCGGCAACACTCTCTATCTGTTGGACGAACCGACGACCGGTTTGCACCCAGCCGATACACAACGCCTTATGAAGCAACTTCATGCTCTCGTTGACAGCGGTAATACAGTGATAGTTGTCGAACATGACATGGATGTCGTCTGCAATGCCGACTGGATCATTGATCTTGGACCGGGTGCAGGAAACGACGGAGGACAGGTCGTAGCCAGTGGAACGCCGGAGACCGTGGCAAAAGCTCGGGACAGTCGCACCGCACCATATTTGAAACGTAGACTGGGGAATTAAACTAAGAACGGCATATAACCTACGTTTCGTCAGTCAGGAACTATTCTTTTGGTTTACTCACCTGGCTTTTGGCGCTTTCGGTTTATCCTCTTTAGCTGGTTTAGCTTCTTTTGCCTTTCTGGGCTCTTTGGTCTCGGACGCGACTTTGGAGGAACTCTTGTCGTCATCCTCGTTCAAATTGTCAAACGACAACCGCACTTTCCATTCATCGTTTATGACAAGACGAGCATCGTATGTACCGGAGCCGTCCTTCTTTTTGAATCCCTTGATAGTTTTCGTCGACTTGTGCTTTACCAGTTCTTTCATCTGCGAGTCAGTCAAGGTCTTTCCATAACACTCGCGCCAGATACTGAAAGTGCATCCTTCTCGCCATCGACTGCAACCCGCGCCCTTAGGCGTTTGACGAACATCTCCGCCCTTGCATTGCGGACAGCTCCCGAAACTGGGATAGTTCGAATTACTTTCCGGTTTCTTCCCATTCTTGTCGGGCACATAAGGCATCGCCGGTAATTTTGCTGTGCTTGACGTTACAGCCGGCAAAATTCTACGGACAAACTCGGCGATATCACCTTCGAATTGATCGAGATTCAACTTTCCATCCTGCATATCTGCAAGCCGTTGCTCCCAGGAGGCAGTCAAAGCAATGTCCTTCAAATCGTTGTGGACATGCGCAATTAGCGCCCGGCCCTTCTCCGTCGGCACCAGATATTTTTTCTTTCGCTCAACATAACCAGTGCGCAAAAGCCGTTCAATAATTGCCGCGCGAGTCGCAGGCGTTCCCAACCCCTTCTGTTTCATGTAAACTGCAAGGTCTTCGTCATCGAGCTCCTGACCAGCGTTTTTCATGGCGCGCAATAACGTGCCGTCGTCGTATGGTTTCGGAGGGCTGGTCTTACCCTTTTTCAGCTCCTCTTTGCGCTTCGGAACATTTTGTCCTTTATCGAGCGCAGGCAATTGTTGCCAATCCTCGGAATCGTCCTTGTCTTTCTTCTCGCCATCACCGTCGGCGTCCGCGTCTTTACCCTTCTTAGGTTTACTCTTCGCCTTTTCCTTTTCCAGCGCTCTTGGATCAACTTTCGTCCAACCCATATCTTTGATGATAAAACCGCGCGCACGAAAGTTGTGTTCGCCAATCGAAATTATTGCGGTGGTTTCATCGCGAACTTCAGGCGGCAAAAAGATGCTCAAGAACCGCGTGGCGACAAGCTGATAGATGTTGCGCTGTCGCTCTTGCAAATTAGCAGGCACATCGCCATATGTCGGGATAATCGCATGGTGATCGGTCAACTTCGCATCATCGACATACGCTTTGCTCAAACGCGGACGAATGAGAGAAGCAGTAATTTTTCCAGGGACGATTCCTTCTTCAGCAAAGGCATCTCGGGCAGCCTGGCTAGTGACGGATTGCTTCAAAACCGCAGACAAAACTCGAGGCAACTCCTGGACCATGTCGGTGGAGATGTGGCGAGATTCAGTTCTCGGATACGAAATCAACTTGTGCTCTTCGTACAGATTCTGCGCTATATCAAGAGTCTCTTGCGCAGTGTATCCGAAACGTTTGTTCGCATCACGTTGCAGCGTCAGCAAATCATAGAGCGCTGGCGGTTTCGTCTTCTTCTCAACGGTTTCAACTGATAAAACCGTTCCGGCCGGTTGCGGTTTTATCGCATCAAAAATCGCTTTGGCTTCCGCCTCGGTCTTTAATCGAGTCTGAGGTTCCTTGCCTGGCGTGATGTATCGAGCCATGAAACCAGGTTCGAATGTCGCGACAATTTCAAAAAATTCGTTCGTTTTAAAATTGTCTATTGCGATTTGGCGATCGACAATCAGTGCCAGTGTTGGCGTTTGTACTCGACCTATGGTGCAAAGCTGTTTGTTTATCGAGGTATATGCCCGCGTAAAATTCAGGCCCACGACCCAATCGGCTTGCGCCCGTGCTGATGCGGCATGTGCAAGATTATCGAACTCGTCGGACGATTTCAGTTTTTTCAACCCGTCGCGAATGGCATCGGCAGTTAGAGAACTGATCCAGAGTCGTTCTACCGGCTTGGCACTACCGCTCAACTTGTAAATCAAACGGAAGATGTGCTCGCCCTCTCTCCCCGCGTCTGTCGCGCAGATAATCGAGCTGGTCTTGGAATCGACGAAAAATTTCTTGATTACATTGAACTGCTTTATCGTCTTATCGACGATCTTATATTTCCACTGTTCTGGAATCATAGGCAGTTGCGCAATTCGCCACGGCCCGCCCCAAGCCGGGTTCATCTCTTCCGGTTCCGCCAGTGATACCAGATGACCGAACGCGTACGTGACGACGTAATCATTGCCTTCGTAATAGCCGTCTTTGCGACTGTTCGCCCCGACAACGGCAGCGATGTCTTTTGCAACAGAAGGTTTTTCGGCAAGAACAACTTTCATGCGAATACATCCAATACTCTTACAGTTGGCTATTTTTGCCGATCTTGGACAAAAAATAAAGACTTGCCGGATCTACCTTTTATCCATATACAGATGTGCGGTAATGCGATAGTTTTGCAAGGACTTTGATTAGTAAATTCTCGGTTTTCTTAAACCGGTCTTAACCATGACGCCCGACAATAATGGCGTGTGGTCAGTTCGGTTACACGATCGAGGTTTTGAACATCATGAGTGACGCTGGTATTCCAGTTAATTTGATTACTCACTACCCGCCCCCTATGCTCTTACCTAAGCAGCTTGCCTCCAACATAGCGTGCATAACGCCTCGCTTAGTTGAACAGTTCAATGACCGGACGGATGAGTCGAGCGCCGAAGAAATGATGTCTTTGCGCTGCGACAACCTTCGTCTGACAGAAGAGTTGGAGCGTGCTCGCATGCATCCAATGTTCGACCCATCTCACGATCGCGTCAACGTCGATCACAGGTTGTGGCTGCGGCAACAAAATGATCTTCGCAGCTTGCAAGATTACAAAACACGCTATTACGTGTGCGCATTCATTATGCTGTTGATCGTGGTTCGATTCTGTTTGCACTTCATCGCCCACATTTGAGTTAAAAACCGGATGTAGATGCTGGATGCATTTCGGTATGATAGCCCATCGGGAAGCCCTCCGGATGTTCGTCTACCCAATGTCCCTTTGTTCGCATCCGATCTTCATCCAGCCAAACTTTGCGATTGATGTCGGCGTACCCGTCAGGAAATTGCTCCTGTTGCACATTCTTGACCCAGAGGTTTCTGATCGGTAGACGTTCGTAATACGAACCGACTTCCCCGGATTGGCTCTGCTCAGGCATTCCGAGAAACTCGTCACGTCCCCACGCATCAGGCATGACCGAACCGTGCCCTGTCGTCAATCCAACATTGCGTTCTCCACGAATGCCATTATTGATCCGATGAGCTTCTGTAAAAAACATATATGGGGGCAGTTGTCCGCCACGTGACTCATCTCCGTAAATCAGCTCGGCGTCAGCACCTGCATTGAGGACAAAGCTGTCTATCCGAGTTGGCGGCAGTCCATTTCGCATACCGCTCACTTGAGGCACGTAACTGAGAGTGGTGGCACCGGTCGGACGAAGAGCGACACGCTGTTGATTGGTAAAGCGCGAGCGGTTTCCGCCCATTGCAGTGTTCGAGAGCGACTGCGCAAACCGTTTTCCAGAGGAGGCTTTAAAACTTTGCGCGTCTGCCGGTTGAACCGCCAGCGATACCATCATGGTCAGAAGAACGATGGCAGCTCCCGGAGCGAAGCGAAGAATCTCTCTCATAATAATAACCTCGAGTGAGGACGAGTTGAAACAAAGCAAAGACAGTTCTTTTGCCTTTTGTCGACGTTGTTTCAAACTCGTTTAGCTAGTAAAAGTGTGAAAGTGTATACGAGCCGTTAACACCTAGACTATAGGCAGGCTTTGAGAGCTAATGGTGAAACTCAAATGCACAAAATCTGCACAATCGCGAAGTATCAAGCCTTCGCTCTATTAGCCTCAACCATCTCTCGCATCCGGGGATGGTCACCCTCAATCGTCTTGATCCAACCTTCAAATTCAGGTACAGGCTCACCAACACGGAAGAGGAAATAATAGACACTCATTTCGCCGAGGAAACTAAACCGCTTTCTGATGTCCGCGACCAGCTCTTCATAAGTTTTTTTCGAGCGCAAATAATTCTGAAAACCACCGTGGGCTTTGTCCATTGCAAGAATAGTCCTTGCGTTTTTGATCGTCGCAACGATTTTCTTTTTACTGTGCATGACATTAGGCTCAGTCATTAGCCTCTCTATATCAGCGTCTTCGAAACTCGAAATTGTTTCGACGTCGAAATCCTTGAAAGCCTTTTTGTAATACTCCCATCTGTTATCAATCTGCGCCCAACTGACACCAGCCTGAAAAACAGCTTGAGTTATTACCTCTAAATAGTCATTCAATCGAGTAGGCGTAATTTGCTCAGGAATTGCCATGCGCGTCCTTTGTTTAATAACCCATCGCCTAAAAGAATAGCACTGACGGCTGTCACGATTGCCGCCAGGAACACATAGGGTTATCCCTATGCGTTTTCTGGGGCAGCGCTCGTCGCTCTGCGCGTCAGTGAGGAGCTATGCTGAGCCTAATCCTATCCAATTTGACGGAGCGAATGCGTATGGCGCCGGATGACAAAAACTCCCTGACTACTCGCGAGCGGCTTGAATTCATGCTGGACAACGATTGTCCCGGCTCAACCGACCATGGAAAGACGGGACCTACATCAGCGAATGGTTTAATTGAAACGCCTTCACAGAGGCGAGCATTTCTTGCGGGCGTCGCCTTCAGCGGTTTATTGGCGAGCAGCATCCTGCTTACCCATTATATTGATGGCAGATTGCAGCCTTCCGCAACAGAAGGCAGCTCCGCGTCGACTCGAAGGGTTGACGCCGTTGCGGCGACTGGAACAGCCGGTACAACAGTGCCGGCTGTTTTGGCCGCATCTTCCATATCCCCCGCTCATAGTCCACTTACGAGTACACCGCCGCCTTCACATCCAGACCCCCTGCCCGGTACGGGTCCGGCGCCCTCCAGTTTCATCTCTGACTCAGTACCACCACCTGTGCCACCATCTGAAAGCAAACCGCTATCAAAAATTTCCGGTTTGAGTACATCACGTTCAGTAATCACAGGCGTCGCAGATCCCCAGACCCTGACCGCGTCCTACTACTGGACCTTTACACTGAAAAACACCACGCGCTCCCAGCAAGAAGCGCAGATGAAAATTTCATTGCCTGACGGCGCCGTCGTTTCCCGCGCCACTCTGTGGATAAACGGCAAGGCACAAGAAGCTGCGTTCAATTCGACAGAGACAGTAGAACAGGCTTACGACTGGATCGTAACCATGCATCGCGATCCCTTACTTATAAAACAAATAGATTCAAAACATATAAATGTGAAGGCATCACCAGTGATGCCCAATAAGGAAATGAAGATTCGAATTGGCATGACGGTTCCGATGACCGCGGCAGCTGACGGCTCAACACAGATGAAGTTTCCGCAAATCAGCGAAGCTAATCTGGACACCTCATGCGTCCAAAACATCCACATAACTTCGGACACGCCTATTTCTGGGAACAACACGCACCTGACCGCGACGCCGCACAAAGCCGGCTATTTACTGAAAGGAAACCTGACGACAGAAGACTTGAGCACTCTGCAAGTAACGATGGCAAGAAATTCGCAGCTGACACGCTTCGCTACAAGGGCGACGCATTCGTTTCCTCCGACCTTCATCATTGGTGAACTAAAACCGGACAATCAGGGTCTGAACAAGCTGATACTCAGCAAGGAAGAACTGAAACCGGATTGCCCTGTCCTGAACGATGACGATGCTGCATTTCGCCTGTCGTATCTTTGGGCAAAAGAAGAGATCGATCGCTTGATTCAAGACGGCGACCGGTATCAGGCCGTGGAGCTGGCAACCGTTTATCGAGTAGTCTCACCGGTTTCAGGCGCCGTTGTTTTAGAAAGGAACAGTGATTACGAATACAACGGCTTGGATCGGAATTTGTATCGTTCAATGTCTTACAGCAGACGGATGGCACCACAACAAATGCTCGAAGGAGAAGCCCAGGGTAGTGCAGGAGGTGCAGGAGGTGCAGGTGGTGCAGGTGGTTCGCCATTCGCTTACGATAAGACACCTCGGCCCTCTGCCGCACCTCAATCCGCGCCATCTCCTGACGCTTCGAAATCGAGTTCCTATCGAGCTACCGATGATCTATCAGCTGTCAGTGAGTCTTCGAAATTGTGGGCAACTGACTCTGTACATACGAAGCGTCGCTCTCAAACACATGCCGAAGCTAAGCAGCCGGGTCAGAGCAACGTTGTTGTATCACGCGCGGGCGCGGGTGCAACTGCACCTGCACGCAAAGCCGAACACGAACAGAGAGCATTATCCGCGGCATCAATGCCCGCGCCTTCGCCGATGATGGAAGCGAATAAAGCAACCACAAGCACCGAAAGAGATACCAACTTCAATTACTCGACCTCTCACGATGAGGAAAGCCAACGCGCTGCGACGGGAACGCTTCGGCTGAAAGCACCGACGCCAGGAAGGCTGGAGGCGGAACCAGTGAAGCCCGAGGTAGCCAGCGCGGAAACACCGTCTGACCGCCTGGTGAAACTTGCAGGACCTGTTGCAAATTGGCTGCAGCACAGCAGCGCCTTACGGGAAAACACCACGTTGGCAACAACGCTTCTCCTGGCATGTATCGGGCTGACCTTTGCGGGCGGTCTGGGACTATTGATAGTGGCAGCAATGCGCGGTTGCTTAAAACAACGAGGTGCTATGCAGCTTGCAGCTGCAGGAATTACCTGGCTATTTCTGGCAGCATGGTGGCCGTTATTCAGCCAGGTGACTTTTGTAGTATTCGGTTTAGCCTTCTTAGCGCAAATAACGTGGAATAAAGCGAAACATCTAACTGTCGGAGGTCGAAGACTGGATGCACCGTCCGCGGTGCAACACCTGCGGACAAGATAGTAGCCTTCTATCAATCACCGCTCTCGAGCGGTTCGAGCGATTCCATCACTTCCGAGCCGGCATCGGAATCGCCCTGCAAACGAACCCCCGGATGTTCCTTTTTAAACCGAAGACGCGCGATTTTGCTGATTCCCGGACAACCGGTAAGCACGACGAATCGAAGTTTCTGACACTTCGAGAGCTTTGCCAGGCCGGCATCGGTGATGCGTGGATTTTGAGCCAGCCAGAGAGTGTTTAGCTTGGGCAATGTAACAAGCATTTCCAGATTTTCGTCGGTGAGATCCAAATTGCCTAAACGCAAATGGGCCAAGTTTCTAAATTTCACCACATACGGTATCACTGAGTTGTCTAGTTTTGTCCCTGTGAGATCAAGAAAAGATAGTTGCTGCAAAGGAACTAAGCGAGCGATGTCGGAAACTTTAATATTTCTCGCATTGTAAAGACTGAGCAGCGACAATTTCGTCAGTTTCGAGATAGACTCAATTGAACCATCGGGCACAGTCATCACGTTGAGGTTAAGTCCCTGCAACGCAGGTAATGTAGTGAGTTCACGCATACCGGCAGCAGTTATCTTTGACTCAATGCAGATTCGTAAAACTGCGAGCGTCTTCAACTCCGATATGACCTTCAAACCCTCGTCGGTAAGTCCGGTTGACTTAATCGAAATCTCCTTCACCCCGCGCCCGCGAAGGGAATCAAAGCCGGTTCCCGTCACGAAATCAGTCAGGCTGACGTTGATGTGTGATAGATCTTTCTCTTTCAGAAGCTGCTTGAAGTCTTCGTCTTTCAAATTCGGTCCGGAAGTCCAGCCGATATTTCCAGTGCCATCCAGTCCCTCGTACCAGGTGTCGGATTCTAAAGTATCGATAGCGTCGCCCAACTTGGGCTCCTCGTAAGCTCTTGGCTTAGTGGCGGTGTCAACGGTCTCACTATTCTTTTGCTCCCCTCGAAAAATGAATGCACCAGCCGCGGTGCAGACTAAGAGAATTACAATTGCTGCTATGGCTAGCTGCTTGCCTCCGTACGCAGACGCAGTCGCCGTCGAACCAAGCACTTCGGAGGTCTCTTCAATTTGATTGTTGAAAAACTGCGTTGACTCCAAATTGCCGACTTCAATCAAAGCTTGTTTGAGGTCAGCAAAGTTTTGAAATCGGTCAGCCGGAGATTTTTCCAGACACGTTGCAATTACGTCATCGATCGCCTCTGAAAACACGTTTGAGTCCAGAAATTCGCTCAATGCCGGCGGAGGCGTATGCGCATGCATCGACAAAATCTCGAGCGCAGTGGGAGCCTCGAACGGCAACCTCCCGGTCAAGACTTCGAACATTACGCAGCCAAAAGAATAAATTTCCGACCGCTCGTCAAAAGCCAAACCTTTTACCTGGTCGGGACTCATATAGGCTGGAGAACCGGCTGCAGAATTGTCCTGCTGGTCAGCCTCCTGGCGAAGCACGCCCACACCGAAATCTATTAGCCAGGGCCGCAATTCACCTGTGGAGGTGCCACCAACTATGATATTAGTCGGTTTAACATCGCGGTGAAAAAGGTTGCGCTTATGCGCGTAGTTCAAAGCATCGCATAGCTGAACAAAGATCGGCAATGCCTCGTCGATGTCGATTGAGCCTCGTTGAACAAGCAATTCGTCCAAACTGTGACCGTCAACAAATTCGATGACCATGTAAGGGAAGTTACCGTCGCTGACGCCGAAGTCAAAAACCTTGGCGATGTTTGGATGCTCGAATTGGCTTGTCGCCTTTGCTTCGCGTTGAAATGCTATCAGCTGTTCGCTCGTCAAATTATTTAAAACCTTAACAGCTACTTTCTTTTTCAGCAGGCGATCCCGGCACAGATACACGGTTCCACTGGCTCCCATGCCAATCCGGCGCAACGGTTGATATCGTTCAACAGGGAAACTGCTCTTATCGACCGCTATTTCTGTCAGTTGATCGGATGCATCTTCTTTTTCACTTTCGCCCTGAAGAGGCACATCGAGAGTGGCTTGATCTGAAGACGCAATCCATGATGGCTTGTCACAAGCACAGATGTCCGCCCGAAAGATCCACTGGGTAAGCGTACCCGCTCTTCCGATTTCACTTCGCTTGCCGCAGTGAGCGCAAATGTTGATTGGAGAAGCAAGGGTCTTATCAGACTCAGGGCGATTGCAATGGCAAACCTTAATCCACTGAGTCAGACTCCCAGAGCCTTTCTTCTCGAGTGGCATGTGACACTTAGGACAATTTTTTATCTCTTCTAAATCGCTGGTCATGGTGTGTAAAATCGCCGATCCAATGGAATATACCCGTTGCGGCGACCCGGTGCGCTGGTGTTATTATTGAAACGTATAGAACCCGGGCAGAATCGATGGTCGCAGTTTCCGAAAAGCAAAGCGAACAGCTTCAAAAAGGAAAGAAACGGTGGCTCTGGCTGTTGCTTCTTCCCATCCTGCCGCTCTGCGCCATGGTGCTCATCTATCTGGAAGTCGAAAGTCATCAGGGCTCCATTTACGAAAGTCGCAATGTCGAGAGTGTTCCTCAAATGCCTGCAGCGATTGTGTTTGGAGCTGGGATAAATTCGCGTGAGTTTCACGACCGAGTTAGAACGGCAGTGTCGCTTTACAAGTCAGGAAAAGTTGCCAAACTTCTCATGACCGGCGACAACCGCCATATGAATTACAACGAGCCAATCGCTATGAAAAAGGCGGCGGTTTCACTGGGAGTGCCCGAGCAAGACATCACCTGTGATTTTGCTGGGTTCCGCACCTACGATAGCATCTACAGAGCGCGCGATATTTTTGGGCTTCGGCAAGCCATTCTGGTTACGCAGCGTTATCATCTACCTCGGGCAATTTTTCTGGCTCAAAGCCTTGGGCTGGAGGTAGTAGGCGTAGACGCCGCGGTTCGCTCGTACGGAGCCTGGCAAAAATGGTACGACCTGCGCGAGATTGCAGCGGCCGAAGCGGCCTGGCTAGACGTAATGACCCAGCGGAAACCAAAATTTCTCGGCAAAAAGGAACCTTTATTTCCAGAAGCAGAGGGGTAACCCAGCTCAGTTATTGAAGATCGCGAAAGACGGCGCCATTCCCTTCGCCAATTCTTTCGCAGCCTGGGCAGCTGATACGACGACACCGACCTCTTCGCATGTATGTGGAATCGATGCAGCCCCGATTGAAACTACAGCGGAGTTCTCAGGCCAACCGGGCAGCAAAGGCGTGGAAGTCAGAGCAGACCAGAGCATCGCACCAAACTTCTTCAAAGCCCACGGATCAGCCGTCGAAACCAGGAGAGCAAAATCGCTTCCGTTGATGTATGCAGCACAGTCTGCTGCTGGGAGAACAGCGGTAATTCGCTGACCGATCGCCTGCAGCGCCTCTGGAGGAAGAGGCATAGACTGATTGTTTTGCTTCAGGGTGACTTCGCAGATTAAGAAGGAAAAGCCGGTCTTGTTTTTCTCAAAGCGGTTGAATTCTTTCATCAGGAAAAACAGGAACGAATCGAAAAGCATCAAGCCCGTTCTTGAGTCCATTAGTCGAGCGTACACCGCATTGATCATATTAGGATCAAACGTAACCGGCGCCGGCAGAGGCATTCTGGGTGTGGTCGGCTCAGGTGGCAGTCGCTGTTCGCTGAGTGGTGCACCGGATGTAGTATCAGGAGCCGGAGGCTGATTACCAAATATGCCGCTCATATCAAAATTTACTTTCTTGACGTCGCCGGCATTGTCACTGCCTTGATAGACAGGATCGACATTGGGCACTTCTTGGGGCGCAGGCGGCACGGGTTGCTGATACTGCGCCATTTGTCCGGACACTTGCTGAAATGGTGTGACTTGTTGCGACTCCGCCATCTGCTGCGCGACGGTCTGCGATGGTTGCTGCCCTTGCGCGCGCATGGAGGCGTTAAATTCGGCAGAATCGAAACCCGCCAGCTTAGGAGGCATCAAAATCTTGGAATTCTGAGGGTCCACACCAGAAGGCTGAAAAGGCGCCTGCCGCCCAGAGGCGCTCTGCTCTGAGAATCCTTGATGCGGAATTGAGCCGCTTCTCTCCTGGGCCGCTTGGTTTGCAGCTCCCTGCGGGTTCCAAGCCGGTGTCTGCTGAGAAATAGAAGGATCACCGAAGCCCTTGGAGGGAATACCGCCGCCAAATCCAGCGGGTTGACTGGGTACGCGATTATGTGTGGTGGAGCCGCCTGGTGCACCACCAAACCCCATTGATGCAGCTGGAATTTGCTGTGAGCTGGCGTAGTTACTTTCGTCCTGGTAACCGTCGTACTGTTCGACCTCACCAGACTGCTCGTATTCCGGAACGTATGGAGCCTGGTAGCCACTGGACTGGTTGTCAGCGTTGGCGATGGAATCGTAAGCCGATTCGGTCTTGATTTTGTTCTGGATCATCATCACATCCGCGCTATCACGCGTCCAGACGACTTTAGAACTGGGTCCGCCGTCCCCTCTGATAAACGTCCATTTCGGAGTGGCATTGCCCGACTGCTGAACCTTGATCACGAACAGATAACGATTGTTCTCGAACGGCATCTCAATTGGCTTGCCATGCTTTTTACATTCGGCCAGAGCGTACCTCAAGTCTTCAGTGGTCGGAACCGAACTCATTTTGGACAGTTTGTGAGACTTTGGCGTACCGCCGCTGAACGAACCTTGCAAGGCCATTTGCTTCTAAACTCCTGACGGGGGGCTGGGTGACGAAGATTCACCCGAGCGAATACGGTCCTCGAGACTCCGACAGACTGGAGCATCAGAGTATTTGATCTTATCATTCCCCTCTGAGCGCTACCAAAACCCTGGCAGCACTGAGTTACAAAGTCGCACAGACTGGTGCCTTTTACCTGCTCGTCAGCATTTTGTTTCGAAAACTGGACGGGGACGGAAGGCGTGGGTCAAAAAAAATAGCTTTCGTTTAAACGTCTTTTCTTAAAATGTTTCGGAATCTGGTCTATTTCGCAACGGAGCGACCATCCATCGCCGTTAACAGGTCTGGACTTTGAAGCAAACGCAAGGGCTGTTCTTGAATTTCAAGTTGAACAATGTCCTGACCGTCGGAAACGCCGAGTTCCTGAAATTTGCGGGCCGTAACAAGCACTCTTGTCTCCATTGAGCCAACAGCCTTGTTGTAGGCGTCGACAGACTTGTCGAGTCCTTTGCGAATCTCAGAGAAGTGTCCGGCCATAATACGAATTCGCTCGTATAAAGTCTTTCCGAGCTGACTTATTGCCTGGGCATTTTCGGCCAGCTTCTCTTGCTTCCAGCCATAGGCGACGGCGCGGAGTAATCCGATAAGCGTGGTAGGCGTCGCCAAGATGACTCGTTGCTCCACGCCGACCTCGATTAGCGATGGATCCTGCTCCAGAGCAGCACTAAAGAAGGTTTCACCCGGTAAAAACAGTACGACGAATTCGGGCGAGCAGCCAAACTGCTCCCAGTACGCCTTACTCGAAAGTTTCGTCAGATGAGTACGAATTTGTCGGGCATGGTCTTTGAGACAGGCGATGCGGGTTTCGTCGTCGCGAGCCTCGAGCGCATCGAGATAGGCTTGCAATGGCGCTTTGGAATCAACAATTACGGTTTTTTGTCCAGGAAGGCGAACCAACAAATCGGGGCGAATCACCGAATCCTCGGTCGTGATTGTCTTCTGCTCATAAAAGTCACAATGTTCGAGCATGCCTGCCATTTCGACAACTCGCTTCAGTTGAATCTCGCCCCAACGTCCTCTCACAGTTGGAGCCCGGAGGGCGCGAACTAAATTTTGCGTTTCCTGCTGCAGGTTAGTCTGACCATTCGCCAGTGCACCAATTTGCTCCTTAAGCCCGGAGTAAGCGTTTATCCGTTCCTTCTCCAGATCCTGTATCTTCGTGTCGACGCTCAACAACGACTCCTTTAATGGCTTGACGAGTTCGTCGATAGATTTTTGTCTTAGCTCGAGGTCGGTTTTCGCTCCCTCTTGGAACTTCTCCAGATGAGTCTTAGCCAGGTCTAAAAACGCCTGATTGTTAGACTTTAAAGCCTGGGAAGAGAGAGCTTGAAATGAATCAGTCAGTTGCTTCTGCGCTTGATCGATAAGCTTCAACTTCTCCTCGGCGGCTTGTCGTTCTTTCTCTCGAGCAGTTTCCAGAATCGATATTTGTTGTTTTAAAGCAACGACCTCTTGCGAAAACGAAGTTACCTTTTCATCGCGAAGGCGCACGTCCTGCTGGAGTTGATCGATTTTCGAATTGCGCTCTTCGGACGCAGCAAGCCGCATTTGCAATTGTGATACCAGCGAATTCCTTTCCTGCAATTGTTCGTAGTTGAGTGTATTTTGATTCTTAAGTTCATCGTACGAGCGCGAGGTTTGCGACTTAAGTTCCTCGATACTTCTATCTCGCTCTTCGAGTCGCGACTTAAGCGTTGCTTGCTCTGTTTTAAACGCACTAAGATTACGTTCCAATTCGGCAGCCGACCTGCTACGAAAAATCAGCCAGGCAATCAGCGCTCCAACAGCGATACCGACAATTAAGCATGCAACTAATTCCATCTTTATTCTTTCACCAATTCGCTAGAGCTAAGCTGACATCTGGAATCCGTTTTTCGTCGTGACGGACGACTCGAACTGTCCTCTGCCAGCTTCAACAATCTGGCAAAAGAAACTAATCAGTTTCATCTGGGTTAAGGAGGTACAGGGCGTCTGTAGAAGGTCCGGACTTCCAACAACAAATGCCAGGGTCTTCGCTCTGGATATTGCCACATTCAGGCGACTTCTGCTGAACAGAAAATCCAGCCCTCTTGCAGAACCGCTTCCCTCGCTAGCACACATCGATAGTATCACGACTGGTGCCTCCTGTCCCTGGAACTTATCTATAGACGCAACGCGCGCACCCGGAATCCGAGAGGCTATCTTTCGGACCTGCATGTTATATGGACTGACTATAAGAATGTCTTTCATGGACAATACATTAATTGCTCCCGTCTTATCAGAAACACAGCAACGCAGAAGAGTATTAACCAGTTCTTCGATTGCATCGACCTCTTCATCGCTGGCCTGGCTGTTGCCACGATGCGGAACCGGACACCAAACGATTCCCGCTCGCTTCTGGAATCCGGAATTCAGCTGACCAGGCGGAATGAGCACCTGATTAGAATTCTCTTCGTGCGCGACTAAACGAGAGTCATAGATTGCTGAGGATATAACCTCACAGATATCAGGATGCATTCGGCGGGTGACAGATAGAAAAATTCCCATGCTATCGGATATGGTGGCACTATCCTGTAGAAGATACTCAAGACAGGATAATCCACTATCTCCAGGATGAGAGCCCTCCGTGGGCTGCTCGAGCTGCATCTGATCGCCAAGCAACACAAGATTTCCCGTGCTTGGGCTCATTGCGGCTACGTTCGCGAGACAAACCTGTCCGGCTTCATCAACAAAGAGATAATCAACCATTCGAATAGCAGCATCCGAGCTAAACAACCAGGCGGTACCAGCAATCAAATTAAACGAATCCGGCTCTTCGTCTTTGAAAAATTTTCCTGATCCGCGTATGCGACGAACACCCGGCATATACGTTTGAGGTCCAGAGTCGGCTCCCGAAGGCGCAATCTTGGCGCCCCTCAGCGGAACGCCCTCTTCACGAGCAACTTCGGCCACCTTTTCCAACAAATTGTCTATCGCTTTGTGAGAATTTGAAGTGATTCCGACGCGCTTTCCCTGACGCAACAATTCGACAATAGTATGGCTTGCAGTGTAAGTTTTGCCAGTTCCGGGCGGTCCCTGAATAGATAAGCAGGTCTCTTGCATACGACTTACAGCACTGACTACGGATTTCACATCTCTAGCGTCTGCAATTGCGATCCCAACGGCCCGACCTTTGATGTTAGGTTCTTCCCGAAAGAGGAGGTCAGACAAACACTGCGGAATCCTTTGTCCCTGAGCCCAGGCGGATACCACCCGAAATATGGAACTCGCTATTATTTTGCTATCTACGAATTCATCCGGGATCAAAGAAATTTCTTCCGGAGGAACTGGTTTGCTTTTCCCCAGTAAGATCACAACGCGCCCCTTCCGGCGATCGAGAGAGGCTATGCGCGTGCTTTCCGCATTATGCGCGAACAGAACGGAGTCACCTTCTTTCATCTTTGTGTCTTGACTTGGATCAAACGAATACTCATAGCCGAACGAACGATTTATTTTAACCGGCGGATTTCTTACCCACGTCAGCTTTCCGAGACAATCCAGATCGTCGTACAACTCATTGTCGGTCAGACTCATCCTCTCAAACCGACGCCACCACATCGGCTTATATTCACGGCGATGAAATTCAAGCAGACCGGCAAGCAGCTGTTGAACGCGCTTAGTCTCAAGATCAGCGATTTGCTCAGACGCTTTCATTAAATCAGCGGCAAGTGCGCCTGCAGGCATCAGATCGCGCACCACAGGCGATGCCTCGATCTGAGGTCCAGAGAACTCGATACGATTCTCCTTCTGGCGGGCACGAAGCCATACCGCCAGTTGCTGCGTAGAGACACAATCCAACTCGTTGTAGTCGCGAATCTCTTTTAGAATTGGCGATTCTTGCCAGGTCAGGCCATCCTGGCATTCGATCCATCGCTCGTAGAAAACAACCGAATCAGTAGCTTTTGCTACAGTGCCACTTCGTTTGCCTCTATAGAGATGTTCTACATACTTAATCGAGTAAGACGGCTCTCCTACGCGCAGCCCCTGACGGACGACTTGGAACAGGTCGACGAAAACCCTGTGCCTGAGGAGTTCGTCGACCTCTTCCATCCTCGTTGAATGACGACCCGCTAGTCGTCTAACAGCAGATACTTCGTAAGCCGCATAGTGATAGATATGCATTCCTGGGTCATGGCGCCAGCGCTCGTAGACCCAGTCTATGAAATTCTCGAAAGCTATCTTTTCTTCAGCTCGATCGTGTGCCCACCAATCTTTAAATTCAATTGAATCACCGAGTTCGTAAACCACTCCCCAGAGATATTCCAACCCGCCTGACATATGAGGATATCCTTCCATGTCAAAGTAGACGTCATTGAATGAAGGTGGCGGCAGCATTGCGAGCCCCTTGCCCGGAATTACAGGGAGCACTTCAAATGTAGTTTCACCGGCCATCTTCGAACGATTTTGAGCTCTGGCCTGTTGCTGGAGAGTATCGAACGTCTCTCGCGTCATTTTCGGAATCGATGAGGACTCGGAATTTGCGAGTTGAGTCAGAGTGTTAATTCCGGCATTCAGTAAGCGGTCGATCTGACTCTGCCGAATATTAGCGACTCGTGAGAGATGGTCTCTGTCTTCCAGAAATTTTTCCGAAACAGTCTTCCAACGGCTATGGGAACTAACAGTCCAGTCTTCTGGTGGATGGTCTTTTGAAAAACGTCCCTGAAACTCGAGGAATGAGTTCTTGAGGCGGAGATAGAGGTGATGATATTCGTGAGTACGAAATTCTTTTTGCGCGAAATCACCAAGCACCACTCTAACTGACCCTGGTAGTCGCCCTTGAATGCACTCAAGCATTTCTGCATAACAGCAGAGCTGGATAATGAAATGGGGTTTTGCCTTCTTCGAGAGTTTCGTGTCCCAGACTTCGTAGTGGAAATCTCCAAGCTCAGACGCACCATCCACTTTGATGAGGAAATCGGAAAAGCCTGCAAACTCATCGGCTTGAAGAAATCCCTGATAGATGACCTCTCGGCCGTCCCGCATAGCTGCAATTGTTTCCAGTCGAGCAGATTCGCTTTTACTATGAATTTCCGCAATGTCGTAACCTTCTTTCCGTAATTGTGTGAGAAACGCTAACTCATGCGTGTTTCCGTGCTTGGCGAGAATCTCAAGACTCTCGTCACGCTCATCAGGCTTGACTTCATCCGGGTATTCAACAGAATATCGCTCCATCCAAGAGTCGAACTGTGAGTCCATGAATGTAACGAGGTCGGACGGCGAATAAACCAGCGGACCGTCTGCTTTCATCCTGCGCATGACTATGTATCTCCTGCTTACAAATACCAGCCTACGAAATCAAGCTGCGAAATATCTGCAGTGTCGACACGAGGTCGATTAAATGAATAGATTTAATAATCTCAGAGCACCTCCTTGCTCTGTCTCCACGTAAAAGACTCAATGAGTTCGCCCGCGTCGCAAGTAAGTGATGAACGCGATCAATAGAAGGGCACGAAAGGTCCGAAACTCTTAGCCACAATAGAGTGAAGAAGGACCGAGGGGAGACCGGCATGGTCAGGTGTGCACGAAGCACGAACACGAATCATCTTAAGTTCCGTCATTTTCGAAATGGTGAAAGTGGCTGTATGCACCATGCCCAAAAGGGAAGCGGGTTGGCTGATTGGTTTGCAGAGCAATCAGCAGGGAGGCTACACTCCCGCCGGAATACAGATGGGACCTAAACCGGTCGTTAGTCATTTAGTCGGAACGTGGTAAACCTCATGGGCTCTTGCTTTTGTTCAAGCGAGCAACCAACGCGTAAGCTGCGGCTCATTGCCTAGGAGGTAACGGATTCTGGAAAAAGCGAACGGTTCGCTGTAATGGCGGACACAGGGCAATACCCACGCTGAAAGGCGGCTGACTTCCAGAACGTGTCCCGCGAAATTACAATGAGAGGAATTCGAACAACCGTGAAAGATGGAACCACACTTGGTATCGGAGCGGATGGAAAGCCTTTAGATTGGAGTCTCATGCCATGGGATTCAATTGACAAGTCTATCAGAAAACTGAGACAGCGTATATTTCGTGCCATACGCGAAGGTCGACTGAATCAGGCGCGAAGCCTGATGAAACTGATGCTTCGCAGTTACTTGAACCTGCTGGATTCTGTGCGCAGAGCTACGCAAAAGAACAAAGGCAAAAAAACCGCTGGAGTCGACGGCGTAACAGCTCTAACATCGAAAGCAAGATGGAAGTTGACCAGACAGATGGTAATGCAGACACCATGGACGGTGAAACCGACCAGACGTATTTACATACCGAAGTCAGGGAAACCCGGACAAAAACGTCCGTTATCAATTCCCGCCCTGCGAGATCGGGTAGCACAGGCGATGATGAAGAACGCACTGGAACCCTGCTGGGAAGCTCGATTTGAGTCAACCAGCTACGGTTTTCGCCCTGGAAGAAGTCTCCACGATGCCGTTAGGCATTGCTGGGAATTATTCAAGGCGAATACGAAACGTCCGTGGATTTTAGACGCGGATATCCGTAGCGCGTTCGACAAAATCTCACATGAACATATCCTACAAGAGCTCGGACCGGTTCCGGGACGAGATCTAATTAGGCAATGGCTCAAGGCAGGTTACATGGAGGCGGAAGTCTTTCACACCACGGACAGTGGCACACCTCAAGGAGGCATCATATCCCCGTTGCTTTTGAACATCGCCCTGCACGGCATGCAAAAAGCGCTGGGGAGCGCGTACGGATATGTCCGATACTCAGATGACCTCATTGTATGTGCACGAACCCGAGATGAGATCGAAGCTGCTAAAACGCGTATCCAAGAGTGGCTGAAGCCGCGCGGATTGGAATTGCACCCAGAGAAGACAAGAATTGTGCACATTGAGCAAGCACAAGCAAGCGACAGCGGAAGAGGTTATACGATACCTCAACCCCAAACTTCGAGGATGGGCGAACCACTATCGACGAGCAGTAAGCAAAGAAGTCTTCGCGTACGTGTCTCACCAAGTTTGGCAGATGCTCTGGAGATGGTGCCTTAGAAGGCATCGGAAAAGAGCAAATACTGGGTGCGTAACAAATACTTTGGCTCTCCGAAAACGAAGAGCTGGAGATTTCAAGCGCACACCGATGACGGCGCCCTTTATCTTTATGACGTTAGCTCGACAGGAATCGAGCGACACATTAAGGTGCGAGGCGACGCCAGCCCGGACATTCCAGATCTGCGAGACTACTGGCATGCACGTATCGAAGAATGTCGAACGTATTACCGCTCGCCGAAACAAGTAACAGTAAAAGCCCTGCTAAACGCTGGGTTGGATGCGCGAGCCGAATGATGGGAAAACTATCACGTTCGGTTCTAAGAGGGGCTGGGTGCGGTGACGCACCCATGCCTACTCGACGTCGTGCGAACGAAAGATTAAAACTGCGTTTAATGACGGTGTAACTAGCTCCCGATCATGTAGTTTAAGGACCATGAGTACCAAACTAGAGCGAGTTCTGGCAATTGACGCGGAAATCTGTCGTGGCGGATTTCCCGGAGTTCAGCACCTGTGCCAGAAATTTGAGATTTCCGAGCGAACACTCCACGACGACATTCGCTACCTGAAAGACCGCCTGGCCAGAGAAATAGTTTTCGACCACACAAAAGGCGGATACTTCAACAGCACTCCAGATAAGCGTTTGCCGTCCTTTGAATTGTCCAGCGGTGAAATCTTTGCCCTGACACTTGGAAAGGAGATGCTATCTATATATACAGGTACATCCTTTGAGGCCACTCTTCGCTCCGCACTGGAAAAAATTTCTGAGCGCCTGCCGGAAAAGGTCAATGTCGACCCGGAAGAAATTAAATCGGTAATCCGATTTCGAGCCAGCGCAATCGTTCCCTTGAGCGCGAAGCTGTTTAGTGAAATGAATAAGGCATGCGATCTGGAGCAACAGATCGACTTGACTTATTTTGCGGCAAGCAAAGGCGAAACCACCTCGCGCATAATTAATCCTTACTGCGTGTTGCACGACCGCGGCACCTGGTATGTGGTGGCATACTGCAATTCGCGTAAAGCGCTTCGCATGTTTGCGCTGCATCGTATTAAGGACTACAAGATTCTCGACACAAACTTCGAGCCAATGCCGACTGAGGAACTCACAGCATGGATTGATGCGGCATTCCAGATCGAGCATGGCGAGCGTACCTACCAGGTGATCATCAAGTTCGCTGCGCACTCGGCAAGATATATTAGAGAACGGTCCTGGCATCCGCAGCAAGAGCTTGAGGATTTTGAAGACGGCAGTTGCAAGTTGTCTTTCCCAGCGGCAAGCCTGGACGAAGTTTTTCGCTGGCTGGCGCCATATGGTTCCGACGCTATTGTGATGGAGCCGCCGGAACTTCGGAAGCTGGTGATCGATGCGGCTAAGGAAACGCTCGAACAATACAACGTCTCCGTTTAAACCATTATATTGATGCGGTTGACATCAACTATTTAGCAGAAAAAACTTTTTCGAACGATTTTCACGACTGCGAATATTTCGCAGTCGTGTTTTGTAAGCTGTTTATACAAGGTCGGAAATGCACTGAAGGATTGCAAGGACGGTGGATTGCTGACTGAGACCTGAAGACCGTTGCTGATGATAGAAAGGGATTGGGACCGATGTTTCTAACGCCAGAGCAATTGCAACTAATACAAGATGCACTCGAATATTCGTGTACTGCTTTGTCGGACGAATTCGAGCAGAACAAACACAGCCGTGAAGCTGACGAAATTCAGCGCTCCGTTTTGGTATACGGCAAACTGCGAAAGTACAACAAGCTTTTAAACGACATTCGAAAGAGCCTGCCTGCACCCCCTACGATTCGGGAGAACAATGTTCTTGTTCTCGCCGCTAGCAGAGGGAGGTAGTATCGACTAATCTCAACCACGCAATGACAGTCTAATTATCACGAATCCGAGAAGTGTTATGAGCCTTCCCGGATTCGTCTTTTTGCATGGAGCATGGCTTATAAAAAAGACTTTTCCACTCGCCCTTCCTAAAAATCGCCTCTCGAATATAGAACAAGCATGTCAAAAACTTCTAACTAGAATGGACGCTCCCATGACAGCTCTTGCAAACACTCTCGAACGCATCGCTCTTAATCTAGAGCAGGAGCAAGTGTTTACTGAAATCATCTTCGATGAGTATGAGTATCTTCTGGAACTTGCAAACGATGTTTACATCGCATCGCTGGAAACCCATCTGGAAACAATGGAAAACATTCGCCCGATCCACTAGTTACTGGTTTAAAAAGAAATCGCCTGTTACAGGATCGCGCGTCAAGTTTTCCCAGGCGGCCACCTCATGAAAGCGAATTGGAATTGGCCCCGTCAAGCCTGGTATGCGGATATTCGTCCACGAGATTGAAACCAGGGGATGAATAGCGACATCGACTTTTAAATCGAGAAGATAAACACATGGGCTATCCTTGCCTTCGGGCAAAACCCTCGCAGGAATCGTTTTCGGTGCGCGAAAAATTTCAATCTGCTTCGTTTTGGTCGATTCGATTGTCATCGACAGTTCGGTTTCATTCACATCGATGCCGCCAATCGCATTCAGTTGTTGCCACTTAGAAGACTCGGATGTGACACTAGCCAGGGCTTCACTGAAAGACTCGCTTCGGGCCAGTCTTCTCACTTCATTGGTCACGATCGATTTGCCCATCCCGTAGCGAACTGGAATGATCGCCATATTGAGAAGAGGTAGTACGACACAACCAAACAGAATAAACAGTGCGGCACCAAATTCGGTGACTTGTGCCGCACCATATTCAGTTCTGCGGAATCGGGATCGTTTCACTATACCACTCGTTTTACACCACCACTGTTTCATTTAGCTGGAGGCAGAGCGCCGTTCGTACAGGCGGTACTCAGGCTCCTGGTTCCCGTCTCGACACCATTGACCACCTTGCTCTTCATTTTGACGGACATTAGCACTTGAACGCACGATGGCATTAACATGCTACTACCAATGGCATCATTTCCATTTTCCAGAATCGACACCGATGGTTTGAAATGTTTTTCCGACACTAATCGCATAGGGGCAGCGCTTTCATTCACAGCCATAGGCAACGGAGACAACAGAAAGTCCAGGTCGTCGTCCGGAGCAGGCAACTTTAACGACTTCCCTGCGACATAGAAATCGAAATCTTTGCCTCGTTTCAAGAATGAATGAGCCTGATCGTGTGCAATAAGTTCCGGCACTACATGCGGTGCTTGAACATTTGACTCCATGTTGTCCAAACTGCCTAGCTTGAAATCGAGAATCACGGGCTTATCAACGGCAGCATCAAACAACTCCACCTCACGACCAAGCGACGTTGTTTTCCCCTTCACTAGCTTTCGCATATCGGTGACAGTAGCGTTTACCAGCCGTTGCCGTTCATCTCCTACAATACGCGCGCCCTCTCGAGTTTGCTCCACATACTGCGCCGCCAGCTTCTCGTAGTCTCTAAAATGCGGGTTATTTAGGGTGACGTCATGCATGCGTCGCGCGGTAAAAACAAGCTCACGAGAGTCGCCTATCAAATTGTTGAGCCGCCCTACGTTATCATTCTCATTCAACTTTTGGGCAGCAATGAGTGCAACCTTCTCTCCTGAATCCTGCAACCGTTGATTCGAAAAGAAGACAAGCTGAAACCAAAATGCAATTCCGGTTAGCACGAGAATCAGGCAGCCGATGGCTACGCACAAAAACAGCATGTTACCGCGCTCTTGTCGCAACTTTTCTCCAATCGCTATCTTTCTACTTTGACCCAAAACATCAGTTAGTCGCTGCAGAATCAGGATTGACCATCAAACTTGATTCGTCGACGGCTTCGAAATCGTTCCCAGTTAAGGCTTTCAATGCGTTTAAATCATCGTCGTTCCAACGCGGGTCTGAAGCTCCAGTGACATACCAGTTGGAACCACCGTCGCAGTAAAACATTCCGTATTCCTTGAGCGCGTTCAAAATCGCTTTGTTAGTGGTTGAGAAGCTGGAAGTATTGAAACTCGCCTTGAGTCTGAATCGAGCACCGAATGGAGGTGCGCCTGCAGTTTGCGTTCCGGCCAGGTGACGAGCTGGCCAGATGTAACCATTCATCATTCGCCCGGTGAATCTCAGAGCGTGATGGATGGTACCAGACGCCGCTTCATCGTAGTTAACCAGCAGAGGAAAAATAGGAAGACCGGCTGCATCTGCAGATGTCCATGTGTTAGGGCGCAAAGAGTTTGAATCCAGATGAAAGATCGCCCCCGAACCGGCAAAGTATTTACTCCCTTTATTGCGAGTGTAATAAAGCTCATACAGAGTCTTGGAAGGCGGATGAATCATTAGGACATGTCGGTCTCCGCCGTTCTTCTTTATATTCCAATTATTGCCCTCTATCTTTAGCTTTTTCGACACCGGGTACGGACCGGCGTCACTTTCGTCTTCGTAGTCGAACGAGACGTTGTAAAACCTGAGCGCTCTCTTCGCATCTTGCACTACATTGTAGGGAATCCCGTACTCTAGAGGACTTCCCCAGTCCGGATGAAAATGTGACGTCGGAGTCAACGCATTAACCCAGTCAGAGGAGTTTGCATGAACCGGCAACCCGTCGATTTTTGTGTTCCAAACCGCGTTAGCTGGAAAGATCTGCACTCCGGCCACAGTCTGCTGGGCGCTTGCAGACAGGGGTGGAGCGATAATGCAAAGCGAAGCAATAAATGAAGCTGGTAAAAGTAGCGCAAGAGACTTGAGATGTTTGAGTCTAAACATGCACGACCTCCTGAAGAGAGGTAGGTAAGTATGGCAACCCGGTGAATCCGGCATGTATCTAGTACGTAGTAAGTTCTAAAGTTAGGCTATTCGATCACGCTATCATTGCTTTCGAAACACTGTCAAGCTTGAGCCCTATATGCAAACCTATACAACTGTTGAGGTTCTCCAACGCTTAACTTAGGAAACTCCTTGAGCCACCGTCGATGCGGGACTCTTAGAGAGACAAGCAGCGAGAGACACTTTCTCCTCTACTGGGCACAATCCAAGTAACAGCGAGAACTCTTCCACCTAAAACCGACAAGCGCGACTCCATATCTCATGCGACTTAGTAGTAAAAAAACAACAGCCCTCTCACTTGCTCTGAGTTCGCTGCTGCTGCAATCATCCGGATTGGATCAATCATCAACTCTTCAACGGCGAGAACGAAAGCCCCTGCCACCACAACTGGTGGATTACGCACAATACGACGATGTGGTCGTACTCCACTGCGAAGAACAACCAGGTTACTTAAAATTCGACGGCGTTCAACTAAAACCGGTTGTCCGCGTTCGCGTCAACGTCCGCGTCAACACCAGGGAAAACCGCTGGGCGCCCGAGCAAAAATATGAAGAACTCTGGTTCAAGGAGGGAACTCCCATCGGAAGCAAGGTTTTAACGTCCTCGCCAATCAAGGAGCGACATGAAGTTGGCATCTTTTTGAAAGATGGCAGCGATATTTTAAATGACGGCGAAATAGCCGCATGCGCAAGCGTGCTTGTGAGACTGCGTCTGGAAGCCAATCTCAATAAGAATCAAATTCTGACAGTACGAATTCCGTCGACCATTTTCGAGAGATTGAAGCTCGAACTGCAAAAACAAAATTTTGTTTCGTACAGAGAAAATAGTTTGACTATCAGAACTCTCATCCCCATCCCGCTTGAGAGCGAGTTCGGCAAACGAGAAGTCATGTCGTTTATGCCGCGCGACTAGTTTCGAGAAAGGCACAGATTTTTACTTCGTACTAGAATCGAATTAGTGCAGGAAATTCGATGTTGAAAGAACGTGTCCTATTCTCGGTTTTGCTCGGTCTGTCATTGCTCGCTTTGCAGACGTTCATCTTGCCGCAAACTTGTTTGTCACAATTGTTGCCCGGCGGAAAAACCGTTTTCGCCCTCCCTGAAGCAGATGCGCAAGTCAGCCGCTTTGGCGAAGAGGCCAAGCACCACACTCTAGAAGTCGGCGATGCAACCTTTGAAATTTGCCAGAAGGAAGGCAAGTTGAGCGTTTCACAAAACAACATTGACGACTACGTACGCGATGCCGCACGTGCAGTCATGGCCTACTACGGCGAATTCCCTGTAAAGAAGACAATCGTGGTAATCGAGCCTACCGATGAATACGGCGTGGGATTTGCAACGTCTACGTTTGAAGACGATGGCGGACACGGGTTGATCGAAATTGAAATCGGACGAGGCGCAACCTGCAAGCAATTGCGCACGAGCTGGACGTTAACCCACGAAATGATGCACCTTGCCTTCCCGATAATGGGAAGACGCCATCGCTGGCTTGCCGAAGGTATTGCCACTTATGTGGAACCAATTGGCCGCATGCGCATCGGCAAACTTTCAAATGAGGACGTCTGGAAAGATCTGGCGGATAACTTGCACAAAGGCTTACCGTCTGGTATCGACGACGGCGGTTTAAACCAGGTCCAAGGTCGACGGCGTCTTTACTGGGGTGGTGCACTTTACTGCCTGGTCGCCGACGTCTCGATTCGCAAACAAACCCGAAATCGAATGGGTCTGGAAGAGGCCTTGCGTGCAGTCGCCGATATGGGCGGAACCGCCGCTTCCGATTGGGACGCCGAAAAATCTTTACGCGTAGCTGACGGCGCAATAGGTGCCAGGGTCCTTCAAGATCTTTATGACGAGATGGCCGAATCTCCAGGCAGCGTAGACATTCCGGAGTTGCTGACCCAACTAGGAGTGGAACAGTCAGGGGAAACGATGTTTATCAATGAAGAAGCGCCCCTTGCGCCGATTCGTAGAGCAATTGAAAGAGGCACAGCGACGAGTCTTTCACAATCGTTTCATGACGCCACCACAGACGGTACCGCACCTTCGGTAAACTAGGACGCATCCCCGTTCAGTCCTCCAGCAACCAGACGGGGTTGGGTGTTTATTTCTTATCTTCTTTGGTGGCCACATGATAGAGCACATAAGCCATCGTCGCGAAGAAACCTACTCCGAGTAGCTGATAGCCACTCTCGCCGATTGCATTGGCAATCGCATGCTCAGCGCTGATACTCTGCATTGCCTTGTAGATTTCCGGAGGAATGGAAACAAGAGCTATTATGACACCGGCCAGCGCCCCGCCGGCAACGAGACCTGTGGCGAACAAACTTCCGTTGCCCAGATCGTCCTCTGCGGTTTCGATTTCGTGGTCCGCAGTTTTCTTCCCAACGCTCTTAATTCGCAAATCAACAAATTTGCGAATCACCCCTCCAATGAAAATCGGCAATGTAGTGGACAAAGGAAGGTAAGCTCCGACTGCGAAATTCAAAGCATTGACTCCGCACAACTCCATAGTCACAGCAAGGAAGACGCCGCAAAGTACAAAGTTCCAATCAAGGTTCAACGACAGCATTCCTTTGATCAATGTCGCCATTAAAGTTCCCTGGGGTGCGGGAAACTTGTCGCTGCCAATGGCGTGCTGGATGCCAGCCGCTATCATGTCCGGCGAAGGCGTATCAAGCAGCTTCACGGTCAAACCAATCACCAGGGAAGCCACCACTGCACCAATGAACAAGCATATTTGCTGATACTTCGGAGTGGCGCCCACTATAAAACCGGTTTTCAAATCTTGCGACGTCGCGCCACCATTGGCGGCGGCTATGCAGACGATACCACCGACAACGAGCACCATAGGCTCATAGAGGTTGCCGGTAAGACCAAAGCCGATAAAGACGAGTGAAGTAGCCATCAATGTCGCAATCGTCATTCCCGAGATCGGATTGCTGCTGGAACCTATAATTCCAACGATGCGACTTGAAACAGTTACGAAGAAGAAACCGAATACTACAACGAGTAAACCGATAAGAACCTTTTGCAAAAGGTTGTCGCCCGGAATCTGCGGCAACGCTACCATTAGAATCACTAATATAGTTGAACCGATGAGAACGGTTTTGGCGTCTAAGTCGTTCTCAGTTCTCAACTTTGCGCCGCCGCCTCCGACTCCCTTGAATGAGCCCAGGCTGTCGCGGAAGGATGAAACAATCGTTGGAATTGTTTTCAACAATGTCATAAAACCACCGGCAGCTACAGCACCAGCGCCAATTTGACGAACATAGGCGCGATAAACCGCGTCGGCGGTGTTCGCGAAGGTATGAGTAGCCGGATCCCAACCGGACGTGCCACCAGCAGTAGTGACACTGGCGAGATAGCCAAGCTTCACGAGCTGTTCAGCGATTCGATCCGGTGATACAAGACCGGCAAGCAACGGTATGAGCCCGAGCCAGGAGAGAACGCCACCTGCGACGAGACACCCGGCAATCTTGAAACCAACAATGTAACCGACACCTAGATACTCGGGAGTGAATTCACCACTTAAGGTAGCCGACGGCAAGAACTTATTTGTCTGTTTCGTGACATATGTCGGAGCCTCGGCGATTACATGAAAGACGTTCCGCAATAATGCATAAACCATCGCAAATCCAAGGCCCTGATAAGCGGTCTTGGCGAACTCGCCGCCTTTGTCTCCTGCGATTAGCACCGAACCACATGCGGTCCCTTCCGGATAAGGCAGCTTACCATGCTCTTTTACAATCAGAGAGCGACGCAGCGGAATCATCATGAGCGTGCCGAGCACACCACCTAGTGCCGCCAGTAAGAAGATCGTCCAGTAGTTGAAGAACGGCGCGCCAACACTCTCTCCGTTGGTTGCCATTGACAAAAACAAAAATCCGGTAAGAGTAAAGACCACTCCGGAGGCAATCGATTCGCCGGCCGAAGCAGTTGTTTGAATGATATTGTTCTCGAGAATGGTGGTGTTCATGAACTTTCGACCGAGCGAAATGGCAAGCACCGCCACTGGTATCGAAGCAGATACGGTTAACCCAGCCTTGAGCGCCAGGTAGACAGATGCGGCTCCGAATAAAATTCCAAAGATGCATCCCAGAACAATCGCACGCGGCGTGAACTCCTTCATCACCGCTTCAGACGCGATGTATGGCTTGAAGTCAAGGACTTCGTCTTGCGGATTAGTACTGTCAACCTGCATAGTCACGCCTCTTCAAAAAACTTGCATGACTACTGTACACTACCTAAACTTTCAGAGTTACGGATGGAAAGAGTTCAAGAAGCGGTTTGCATCGGCATTCTTAGGGTCCTGCGTTGTCACTTCCACGTAGTACAAGCCGACTTTGTTGACGTAGAATCTGTCAAGAACAAGTGCTTTCCCTACCTGCGCTTGAAACTGAAGACCCTGGCCGTTCTCAACAGGAAACGCTCCGTTGAATTGAAAATTCGCAGGCATCTTCATTTGCGCAAATTGTTGCTGATTAGCCTGAATTACACGTTGAGCAAAAGACGTAACTACTTTCTCGTCGGTCAATCCTTGCTGCTGATCCTTTTCGAAATCCCGTTTCAAAATTCCAACTCGAAACGACAGCTTTTGCTCGGGCTTTTGCGCCAGATACATCACCATCCCCTGGTCCTCAACTTGTTTGATTGGCTCCGGCATTTCGAAGGAAACGGTTGCACCGTCAATAGACATTTTCTTCCAGCCGTCGGTACTGCATCCCGCAATAAGAGCGGCACTGCAAAGGACGAAACTTAACGGCAGGATTGTGTTCTTTCTCATTTTCTGTCCTCTTAGTGCGACGATTTATCTACGAAGAATTCCACGGGTCCCCTGAGTTTTGGAATTTTCACAAGCTCATACGGCTGGGTCATTGCCTCAGCTGCCTTGGTTCCAGGCAGAGGGCTATTAATCTTGTAAAAAACTTTGGCACCAAGCGCGGTGCGATAGACTTGCAGAATTTCAACACTATAACCCTCGCTCGGTTTCTGTCCGGCAAATACACCGAGTACGGTTTCCTTTTCGAAATCGACAATCGGAGAAGTCTTCTCCACGCCTTTTACTCTGTGACGCGTTAGAAGTCGCTCCCAGATACTTTTCTGGTTTACCAGCACCGTGTCGAAAGATACGATCCCGCTGCGGCTTCCACTTTCCAGTTTCTCGAAGTTTATGGACGGCAAAGCTTTTTTCAGGGGAGCTGGTTTAGCCGCCGGCATAGCAACCGGAACCATACGAGGCAGCGGTTTCTTCGATGAGACTTTGCTTTTCTTCTCCGAACGAGCATCGACAGAGGCGACCGGCAAAGTAGCGCAAGCCACGGTCCAACACATAAGGACTCCAACAAAACAGAAATTTCCGAACTGACTAAATCGCATATTTTGACCCCGCGGCAAAGGCCTGAACAGTCATTATAAATTGTTGTGCTGACAAGAGCGACTGCCATTTCTTCAGCCTTTTAATCGAAATGTTTCATATATAATACGTACGCTTCTAATGGGCTATATGGGGTATGTAAATAACGAGTCGGCAGCCCACTTTAGAAAATTCATGCTGTCATCGCTGTAATCCCGCAATAGAGTTGATTTTATGACTTACGAACAATGCCAAGTTTGCGGCAAAATCAAGGGTATCGAATGCAATGGTCACGATAACCCGAACACAAGCAAGTCGCGTCTCGACGCCATCCGCGCGGCGAACCCGGCACAACGCTCGATTGTGACCGAAAAACCTTCACCGGGCTTGAGCCTCAAAGAACAGCTAGACGCAATCCCCTCGCCCGGCGGCGAAGGCGGAGGCGCACCAGCCGCCAGTGCCGGAAGTGGATTGGGTCTGAAGAAACAACCTGACCCTACCGCAAACATTCTCGGACGTAAGACGAATGCTGGTAATGACGACATTAAAAACCAACTAGACTCGATACCGACACCAGGCGCGGGGGGAGCGCCGAAAGCCGCGCCCGGCGGCGGTGGCATCGACCTGTCGGCACTGGACGCTATTCCGACGCCTGGCGCCGGTGGCGCCAAACCGGCTCCGGCTCCTGCGCCGCGACCAGATCCGGCCCCGCGCCCGGCAGCAGGAGGATTCAATCCGGCAGACCTGGACTCCATTCCAACTCCCGGTTCTGCGCCTAAACACCCCCCGCAGCAAGCGCAACCGCCGGCTGCAGCTGCAGGCGGATTTGATTTATCAGCCCTCGATGCCATACCGACACCCGGTTCCGGCGGTAGCGCCAAACCCAGTCTATCAGCCAGACCAGCACCAGCCGCCAATCCAGCGGCCGCAGGCGGTTTTGACCCATCGGCTCTCGATTCGATCCCAACACCTGGCGCTGGCGGCTCAGGTCAGATGCCTGAGCCTGGCGGCGGCGGCTCCGGTGCATATGACCTTTCCGCCCTGGAAGCCATACCGACACCTGGAAACAAACCGGGTGGAGGCGCCCCCTCCCGTCCAACGGGTGAGACACCTCAGTGGATGCGTAATTTCGAGCAACATCAAACCGCGATTTCAACGACCCAATACGGCGGTGAACAACCGGGGGGCTTTGGCGGCAACAGCTATGGTGCTGGTGGCGGCTACAACGAACCGGCGCCCATGTCCTATGGTTCAAGTCGCGGCGGCGAGTCTGCTCCACCGCAGGGGAGCATGTACAACATGATTATCATGCTAGTGGTGATCATCTGTATCGCTCTATTCGGTTACATAATGATTGCCAAACCAGCTCCGGTCGATTTGCCGTCGGACGGCAGCACTCCTGCGTCCACAGCTCCAACCAGCTCGCCGGCACCGGTCGCGTCACCATCAGTACAAACACCGCCACCGGTTCAGACCCCAAATCCTTACACAACTCCGGTCCCCGGCTCTCCGCAGGGCATGCCGATGCAGCCCACACCAGTCCCGGGCTCACCACAAGGGATGCAGCCCCAGGGCACCACAATTGACCCCAATACAATGCAACAACAAATGCAGCAAGTCCCACAGGGAATTAATCCGGTGCCTGTCCAACAGGGCAACAACCCCGTCATTCCGGTTCAACAGGGAAATAACCCCTGATAGAACCACATGCGGTATCGCACGAAACCCCAATATCACTACTGCCAAACGCACTAACCTCACGGAGTTGAGTGTGAGAATTACGTGTTGCGCACTTCGTTACAATGATCCGTTTTGAAAACAGAATGGATCACAGTTCTCAAATCGCTTGTCACACAAACGTTTTCAGGTTCGCCACCCACCCTGCGATCATCTTGACGCCATTTCGAACTGGGGTTAAGTTACAGACACAGCAAGCGTTTTCAAATTTCCACAAAAACAACCGCCACGAAGTGTTTCAGCAACTTCTGCCGGTGTCTTTCTGCGTGCTTGAGACTGAGGACAACATCAATGTTAAATGACGACACCATTCAAATCCCGCTCAGAGAACCGGTATTCAGCCTGGCGCTCCTTGCGATGGAGCCAGCGAATCGATTAAGTGCAGCTGCGACGATATCAGTTTATCCAAACAAAGAGTCAAAAGAGCACGTATCCAATGTCGTACAGAAATCATCGATAGTGTTAAGCGAACTGAAAGAGCAAGAACGCAAGCGGTTTTTCACAAATCTCGAATATTGCAATTTGAGCGAGGTAGAAACCGTCTATTGCAAGCGTGCCCAATCGATTTTGAATGTTTCAGCGACAAGGAACAGCGCCGCATTTTTCGACCCCTTCTGGGCTTGCCAGACCGTCGCTCGAGATATCAGCCAGGTTATAGACTCTGTGGTTATCGATCTTTATCAGGGCAACGTTGTCACCACAGGTGGTGACAGGGTCGATCAGGAAGCATTCGGAATTCCTCTCACAAACGCGTATTTAACTGTGAAGGCTTATCCCGACGAGGATGCACCAAACAGGTACAATCTCTTCACAGAAGGCATGAGCCGATTCGGATTGCCGGAACTAACACTTCCGAATTGCTCCACGAATCTACTTAACGACGGTGCTTACTTGCTTAGAGCTGTAGCGCAATTTCTGTGGGCAAAGCTCGAGCGCATTCATCCGGAGCAACCATTTCTTGAGCTGAGCAAGGAATTTGTCATACCAACAGAGTTTTGTGAGTATGGCAACCCAAACTTCCATGCGATTAAAGGACCGTCTATACCATTATCCCTTGAGGTTATTAGCGACGAGCATGAGACCATTCTTCTTTTGAAACAGCCGAGCCATTACGACGACTTCTACGACTGGTTTCTAAGTGTCAACGAGGAAATTTTGGAACTCAGACTAAATATTCAACAGTTGCAGAACTCCGAGAACAGGCTTGCTATAACAGCAGATATCGCCGCTTAAACTTGCAGAGTTGCCAAGAAAGCCTGACGAGCCAAAGTCTCATAGAATAGAGAGTTATGGGCTTCCAACTGCTCTTGAGGTAACCAATGTCTGACGACGGAATTCAGAAGCAACCGGCGCAACTCCAGGTTGAGATGGCATTATCGCGCACGATTCTTGCGTCAGATCGAACACTGCTTGCCTGGATCAGAACGTCTCTCTCGCTATTCGGTTTTGGTTTCACCCTTGCAAAATTCATTCACGGCTACATCTCCAGTGGTGCCATGCGCGGTATCAACCCGGATACAACGAGAAACATCGGAGTGGCAATGATCGTGCTTGGTTTCTGCGGATTGATAGGCGGAATCTGGGAGCACTATAAAACGGTCAAGCAGCTCGAGATGCCGGCGCGAATTTCGGTTGCATCTCCAGCGCTGTTTATGGCAGGCGCTCTTTCTCTAATCGGGCTTTACCTCGTGTACGACCTTATGACTGAGTCGATAAAATGAAAACAACTTTTCGCGTATTCTCGTTTACAGCGCTAATTGGCGCACTGATTCTGGCTTCAACGATGACACTCGAGGCAAACTCACAAGACATGAAATCAAATCCGAAGGACAGTTCCTCTTGCATGGAAAGACACGGTCATGATGACGGAAGCTCTAACCATGAGCATCAACATAAAAAACATTCATCATCGAAACACATGCACAAGCGCTTCGATGATGCGGAAAAGTGGGCGCAAAAATTTGACGATCCTAAGCGCGACGAATGGCAGAAACCTGACCAAGTCGTCGAGGCGCTGGCACTGCCGGAGGGCTCTGTTTTAGCAGATATCGGGGCCGGCACAGGATACTTCACCGTGCGACTGGCGAAACGCTATCCAAGTTCAAAAATAATCGCCGTCGATATAGAACCGGATATGGTGGCATACGTAAGCAATCGTGCAAAAGCGGCAGGGTTGAAAAACGTCGATACATGCCTGACATTTGCAGACAAGCCGGTCACATTGCCGGAGAAAGCCGATGTGATATTCATAGCAGACACCTATCACCACATCCCGAATCGCGATAAGTACTTTTCACAACTCAGACAGTTCCTCAAGCCGGACGGAGAACTCGTAATCATCGATTTCAAACTCGAATCGCCGGAAGGTCCGCCTATCGAACACCGCATTCGACCTCAAGACGTCAAGGACGAACTCAAGGAGGCAGGCTTCGAGCAAAAGAAGTCCATCGAAATTCTGCCTTACCAGTACTTCCTGGTGTTTACACTTATGGATAAAATCGGCAAATAAAGTAAAGCCTCCAGAGATGCTTAGAATATAAACTGGTAATGAACGAGGGACTGGGTTAAACGTCTACCTTCCTGCAGACGCGGGAGGTTTTGACGTAATTTGACCTCTGCACGGGCGCGGGAAGGTTCAGACAAACCAGGAACTCCGCGCAGGCGCGCGATTTTCAGGTTTAATCCGGACTACGTAATTTCCCCACTGACTTTCGATATTGCGGCGCTTATGATTCAATCCTGCTCGATTTCCACCGAACAAACCGCCGGAAATCACGTTACTCTCGCTCTCAAAAATGGTGTCAAAAATGGACGAACTTTTCCAAGCAAATTCAGATACTAAGCTCGCTACTCCATATTCACGCAATGAAGTTACGCTCAACGCCCTGCGCAGCGATGCCATCGAAGACCTCATCAAGAAGGGTGTCGAGTCCTCGTCCTCCAGCACCGCGCGCAGTACTGCGCAAGGTCTTGAAGTAAACACCACAGATAACAAGACTCATCAGCAAAGCAAAATGGTCGTGTCTGGCTCGGGGGAATTCGAGGCCGGCTTCCATGGTTTCCACACAGATGATCAGTGGAAAGGCAATTTCACAATCAAATCGACTGAAAATGGCAAGACGTCCACCGAAAAGGCAACTTTCGATTACAGTGGCTCGATGTGGGACAACATCATGGGTCGCACAGACAAGGCGAACGTGACGGTGCAACGCACCGGTCTCGATGGCAAACCTATTCAGACTTACGTTCCTGCAATCTCAGAGGAAGTGATTAAGAACGGCTCCTACGTCATGGACCCTAACGGGCAGCCACTCCGCCATGCAAGAGAGGCCGGCAGCTCGACGAATTGCCAACTCGATATGTCTAACTCCCGAGGCGGCAACTACGATTGCAACTATTTGATCAAAGACTCGCGTCTCGGCAAAGACATCAGCTACAACGAAACCCGCAAAGAGTGGGCCAGCGGAAGTCACGAATTCAGAGCTGTGCTCAGAGATAGACAAGGTACAGTGCTCGGCATCGTAAGCCAAAACTTCAAAACCGATGCCGCCGGCAACCTCACCGAAGTGCAAACCAACGCACGTAAGCCAATGGACCTCAGAAAGTAATTCAGATCTTCTGAGAAAAAGACCGAAGGAAATGAGAAACAGGAGCCGGATTGCTTAATCCGGCTTCTTGCTTTGAGTACAACTGCCCGAGCAAGATGATAAAATCCGAACTGTCTGCGGGTTTACTCCACATCGGGGAGCATTTCATCATGCAATTGCGTCGTTGTTTATCTATCGGTATCGTAACCACCTGTCTTTCCATCTCAGCATGGATAGCGGCTCCGGACGCGGCATTTGCGCAAGGAGCACCGTCGGTTTCCACCGTGACACTGCAAGTTGTGCCTGGCCAACAAGGTACTGAGCAGGTCATTACTCCCAAAGGTATGGTCGTTCCACTGCCAGGAGCAGGGGTAGACTCAAACTCGGTACAGATCTACATGGGCTCCCAGGGCGGTTTCTGGTACGTCGATCGAAACGGACAGAACGTCGATTTGACTTCTTATGTGGAACGCTACCGTTCGATGAACGGCGGACAAACGGCTCAGGTTCCACAATATGCAGCGGCCCCACAGCAGCCGGTAAACGTTTACAACCAACAAGGCTCCTCCGGGTCAAGCGGTGCTTCGGCATTGGGAACGGCAGCGGCTGCGGGTCTTGGCGCAATGGCAGGCTCAGCGATGTCCGGAGCCTATTACAACAATGGATACTATGACCACGTCCCGTACGGAACTCCGATGTACTATCCGCATGGCGGAAATCCGTATTACGTCAACGCGAGCGGCAATACGGTCAATGTCAACCACAGCTATGAAGGTGCGTCAAACAACACCGCCGCTGCTGCCAATCGAGAAACCTATAACAATCAACACGCTGAAAATCTGCAAAAACAGCAAGACTGGTATCAAAACCAACAGAAACAAAACCCGCAACAGTTCAAAGCCTGGCAACAAAGCGCGGGCGGCGAAAATCCGTTCGTGAATAACGAATCGCAGGGACGTTTCGGTCGAGGTGCGCAGCAAGCAGATGGTCAGGGTCGCGGAGGGCTGCTCGGCCGCCGCGGAAATGAACAGGGCGGGGCGCAAGGAGCCGGCGGGCGCTTCGGCGGCGGCGCAGCAGCTGAAGCAGGCGGTGGAAGATTCGGCGGTCGCCTGGGTGGCGCAGCAGAAGGCGGCGGTGGCGGACGTTTGGGTCGCCGCGGAAACCGTTAGGGAACTTAGCCCGGCAATCTCCAGTTTGAGCAATTAAAAACGCGCGCCACTAAATATGGTGCGCGTTTTGTTTCAACTAAGATAACGTTCTGATTTGGTTTTGAACGGAAGCGAGGTATAGACTGTTTCTCTTACCAGTTTCCGACCTCGTAATTAACGCCTGTTCTGTCCGGACGCGCTTCGCCCATATAACCGAACTTGGTATTACTCATACTGTAGCCGCCGGATGGCGTCTTCGAGAATGTCGTCACTGTGTTGTCCGGTCGATAAATTTTGATTTCGCCGTCCGGCGCTTTCACCATGCGACCGTCTACGCCATTGGGATACTTCACGAGATAATCATTGGTCGCCTTTCTCGGAATCAAAACCGTTCCATTTGCAAAGCCGTCTTCGATTGCATAGCTGCCATCAGGAAAGCGGCGCAAGTAGGCGGAAGAACCATCAACCATATTCATTTTAAGAACGATAGCCGGTCTGTTCATCGGCACGCCTTTCTGCTCGTACGGGTCGATATCTTGTACGGAAAACACAAACACCATGTCCTTGGCCATGTCCGAGGCGCTGGTACCAAGCTCTTTTCCGATCGCTTTGACGAAACTCTTCACCGGTCCTTTGTGTTTCTTTTTCTGGTCTTCCATATCGCCCGGTGTCAACCAGGGCGAAGTAGAGTTCCTCACCCAGGCTTCGGCTTGCCAGACGGGCTCGCCAGGCGGAGGAGCAGGTTCAGTGTGGGTAATTGTAGAAGCGTAAGATGGCGTCGGTTGAGCTTGAGCATCTTTAGTCGTCGTCACTTGCACGTTCTCAGAGCCACTGGTCGCGCTCGTTGAACTTGTAGTCGCTCCACCAGGAGCCGCCGTGCTCTGCGCAGGCGCCGATTGTTTAGCATCATCCGCAGCCGCTTGAACTTGCAAACTCAACGCACAAGTCATAGCCAGCGCAATTGTCATCACAGGACGCATCAACGTAACTCCTCATATGGTGAAGCCCAGACGATACCATCCGGGCTCCGCGCACATCTAGATTATTGCTCTAATATGTTTACTAGGGCTGAGTTACGTGTCCGGCGAACAAAATCTTACCGGTTTGTTTGTCATGTAAAACTACAAAGAACGGTCTGTCCACGATCATTTTGAACGGCGGTTTGGGATTCATTGCAGCGGATGTGGGAGCCATTTCAATACCGGTAACCGCCGCAGCCTCAGTACCTTCCTCATTCACTTCCATGAAAGTCTTATGTATCACTCGAGTGATAAACAGATTCACGTTTGCCATGTTTGGAAATTCAGCTCTTTTCGAATCGAATGCTATTCCCAGACCCAGCGCCGTGAGCGGTTTTACAAGCTCCAGCTTGTCTTCGATTTTGAACCGCGGCAATCCTAAATGCCCTTCGCTCTTGCGGAATTGCGATTTCCACGCATCCCAGTTTTTCTGTGTAAAACTTGCATCGAATGCGCTAAGTGTCGTGCCTTGTTTCGGCAAGAAGACATAGAGACTGAGCCGCTTGTCGGCATACTTCAAGTTAACGGATTGAAACTGTTCGTTCTCCAAATATTGAAAATCGCTGCGATCCATATTCATCATTTGCACTTTTCGCTTGTCACCACTCGCGGTGACGAAGTCCTGCGGTCTAGTCTCGCCCTTCTCAAACTTGTTCTCCCATGAGCCTTTGAAGTAGATGGCGTTTATCAAATACAAGACCGCGTTCGGATTGATCTGTTCCAGGATGCTCGGAATCTTGCCGTGAGTTTTTTCTGAGACCCAGGAGTTTATGTCGTTGGTTGATGCCGGCGAACTGAAGTCTAGCGTTTTCAGCCCGGCATAGAAATTTTGCTTCGAAGATGCCAAAAATGCTTGTTTGAATTGAACGGTTTTTTCCCCGAACAAACCATTTGCAATCTCCAGCTTGGTCCCACCACCGGGATTTTGCAGGCTATCCATCATCTTCTTCGCATCTGCGGAGACTGAAGCATCGGATGGATCTGCCAGGTCTAGAGTGGAGGCGAGAGCTTTCTTCGTGGCACCTGCAGACCCGGAGTAGGTCATGCTCAGCGCAGTCGAGACGCTCAAAGGTGAAATTAATAGATTTCGCTTGGGCTGCTCCTTGGCTAATTCTTGATAGAGCCTGAAGGGAAAGCTACTGTCGCTTGCTGGTGTCGCAGCAGACAACTTTCCGGAAAATGCGATCAGGGTGACAAGCACCATAGATAGTGGCAGACCAAACTTCATTTTACACCTCTATTGATTTGGCTTAGATTTGTCTCTTAGCATCAGACGACGTTTCCTCTTCCAAGAAAGGCTTACATCCAGGTCTCCTGATTATCGTAGTACATCGGTTGTCTGTCCGGATACTTTGCTTTGAACTCCGTATACCGCTTTAGCAACTGTTCATAACGCTTGTCGGATGTTGCAATGTGGCGATGAGGATAGTCAATTAGAAACTGTTCCAAACGCCACATATTCCCAGGCGCGAAACGCCAGTCGAAGTTGCCCATTTCGTTTAAATCTACAACTGCATAGCCGGTAATGCGACCCGTGTAATCCACGTATGGATCGACGTAGCTTAAAGCCAGATCGCGGGCGGTTCTGAAGACTGGCTTACGTCCATGCAAGCCATTGTCTCTTGAACGAGCGACGGAGCCCCAGCCTTTATCCGTTTTAAAGACGTATAGAACGTGATCGAGTTGATCTATCGACTCGAAGCTTAAAAGCAACGGGGAGTAACCATGCTGTTCCAATATTACAGCCGCTGCCAGAGCGGCTTCCAGACAGTGAGCGGACTTACGTTTTACAACCTGCCGAAAAGAAACCAGCGTCTCACCCTTCTTCTCGAAGTTATATGGTAGAGATTTGAGATACGCCTGCACCTGTCTCGGCGTGCGATAGCGTTGAATGATATCCCACTCGACTTTAGTAAATTCGCTGCGGTCAGGCTTCATAGGAAGTTATTTTAACAGCCGCCCGGTCGACTATGGTGAGCAGCTATCACCGCATTTGATGGCATAACTTGCTTGTGTCGAACCTTTCGCAATCTCTCGATACACATTCAAAGTCATTTTTCGGATTATTTGGGCGTTTACGTTGGAAGTCATGAATATGAGTCGAATGTTCTAATTGTGTTTCAAAAAATTATGCCATAATGCCAAGTGTTCTTACTTTTCTAGTTTGCGTGCAGCCTCTTTACCTGGTTCGTATGGTTGCTGTCTGAGTTGGAACAATACCAGGACTACCACAGGTAAAATGACAGATGGAAAATCCAGTTCTGTTTTGTACGCTTACTCTTGTTTTCTACCTCTATCACACGCTCGGCGTCACCGTGGGTCTGCATCGCTTGTTGTCCCACCGCGCTTTCAAATGCCCAAAAGCAGTCGAGTATTTCTTCGTATCGGGAGCCTACCTGGCTTTTCACGGTGCGCCGATCTGGTGGGCTACGATTCACAGAAACCATCACCGCTACGTAGAGACGAAACTAGATCCACATTCTCCGAAAAACGGGATACTTCAGGCGTATTTTTTCTATCGCGATTTCAAGTATCCACCTCATATGAATCCGGAAAAACAATGCCCGGATCTCTGGAAAGATCCAGTCTACAGATGGCTCGAGCGAGGCGACGACTGGCGTTTGGCGTACGTGAAGTGCGTTACATTCAGCTTGTTGTTCCGTGTCCTGCTCTGGGCCTGCTTCGGCACTGAAGTGATGCTTGCAAGTTTTCTTGCGGGCTTCCTGGCGTGGAACATGCCACTAATTTTGAACATAATGTGCCATATCCCGAAACTCGGATATAAAAACTTCGCGGTCGCAGACGACAGCGTCAACAACCACTTCTTTGGTATCGTCGCTCTGGGAGATGGTTGGCATAACAACCACCATGCTCACCCAGGCAGCAGTCAGATGGGGCTCAAGAAGCATGAGTTCGACTTTTCCTGGTTTGTACTCAAATGCCTGCAAAAGGTCGGCTTGGTGTACACAATCAATGAATCGATGCGTGCCGACAAGACAAACGAACTGGCGATTGCTGAAGAGGCTGACGAAGCTATGGATGCATTCGAAAGAGAACACAAGCTCGAAAGCGAACGGGAGGCTGACTTAGCGACGAGCGGTCATCGCACCCACAAACCATTTCGCCAGTCGGCGAATTCGAGATCTAGAAGCCGCCAATAAGGCTTCGGAGACGGGTTCCGAAGCCTTCTAGCAAGGAACGAAGGTTATTTTTAACCTCTCGTTGACAACACGCGAAGCCAGCCTGTCACCACGGAATAAAGTGACCGACTGGACTCTTGCAATCGCTAAAGCCGGACACGGCTTTTAATTCCGCGGATATCGGTCAAGTGCTGCCAGGAACGGCGCTCGTAGCCTTCCCACAAAAATAACACTTTCTTAGAGGCATTTAAGCTTGACCGCTTGTCAACCCTCTTGCACCTCGCTTCCTTCGCACATACTATATGTACATTCTCTCTTCCATTATCAGCCGTGGTGAATTAGATGAAGATGGCGATATTTCCCCGCCGGGGAATCTGTCTTGCGCTGACAGTTATTTTCAGCTCTACCTGTTTAGCCCCTGGTGTCGATGCTCGTCAGCGATACAGCACGATTCAAGGCAATATCCGAGAGGAAGCTGAAATTGAGCCATATGAAGGTGGCAAAAAGGCCGGTCCCGTTCAGGACTGGGAATTGCTTTGCAAGATCGAAGGAGATGCAGAGCTAAAAGCAACCGTCATAAAAGAGGCTGAAGAAGGAAAACTAGATCAAATTTTCGTTCTCGCTTGTATGAATCTGCAAGGCAAGGGCGTTCCCAAAAACCTGACTGCAGCTTTCGAACTATTCAAAGCCTGCGCAAACAAGGGACATTCTTCTTCGCAGAACAATCTCGGATTTATGTTCGAAGAAGGAGTCGGCACAAAGAAAGATTTGAAACAGGCGATGACCTGGTATCAAACCGCCGCCGACTACAACAACGCCAATGGTCTCTGCAATCTGGGCAACATGATCGAACATGGTCGAGGCGTACCGGCCAACCCGGAACAAGCCTACACGCTGTACCAGAAGGCATCGGAATTAGGCAGTAAAGTTGCCCGCCAAAATGTGATCGGATACGAATTTGAGCGTGACCACAAGTGGAAGTTAAAAGGCATTGAGGTAAATCAAACTGCCACGGACGCCGCCAAGCAGACTCTATCCTACAATCCAACCGCGGCTCTCTTCAAAAATTCGTCACCTCAAAGCAGCGCTGCTAAGACGGTCACCGCCACAGCTCCGGCAGCGGCGAAAGTAGCTGTGACGGCCAAACCAGCACCACCAGCAGTGGCAAAGCCGGAAACAAAGACGACACCGACAACCGATGTTGTTGCCAACGTCATTAGCAAACTAAAGGCTGCTGACAAGGCAAATACGGACAAAGCGGCGGCGGACAAGATCTCAAACAAGACCGCAGAAAAAGCGAAACCTGCGGCTTCTCCAGCCGATTCAAAAGCAACCGAGAAAAAACAGGATGTTCCGGCAGTCGCAACCGAGCCTGAGGCAAAACCAGCCGAGGCCCAGAGCGGTCTACAGGCAGGTACTCCAACACTGACAGCGATTTTGAATCGTCTGAGCAAAGGCACCAGCCTCGAGCAGGAGCAACCGACTGCTACAACGCCTGAGACGACGAAAGATGAAAAACCACAAGTAGCATCCGCGCCCAAAGTGGCTCCCACAGAGCAGAAGGTCGAGGCCAAAGCTTCCGAGAAAACAGATAAAGCGGATACGAAGGCTGACAAGAAAGCAGACGCCAACGAGAAGAAAGACGACGCCCGCGTAGAGAAAAAAGCTAAAGCGGATGCCAAAGCGGCTGAGAAATTAGCGAAGTCGGCTGAAAAGCAAGTTGACAAAAAGCCGGAGCCCAAGCTGTCCGCCACTGAGAAAACCGTCGTTGCAGCGGTAGAGAAACCAATAGAAGCCACTACGGAAAAAACAATTGCGAACGCCGAAAAACCAGCTGCGAAACAGAATGAAACCGCAGTCGAGGTCAAGAAGTCTGCACTTGATACACCGATTTCTTACAAGGCACCCGCCCAGCCGGAAGTGAAACCTGAGGCTGTTGCAACTGCTAAACCGGAAGTTAAGCAAGCTGCCAAACCAGAAACCAAGCAAACCGGCAAACCGGAAGTGAAGACAGCACCCGCCGCCAAGACCGCCGCAAAACCGGAGACAAAGCCCGTCGTTGCGGCAAAGCCTACAGCTGCCACTACAGGCGGTGCTGACCCGAAGGTGAAGGAATTCAATAAGTTGGCGGAAAAATCAGCCAACCGCCCAATTCGCGATAAGTGGGCGTTAGTGATAGGCATCACCGATTTCCAGGACCCGGACATCCCGGACCTTCAGTACTCGGCCAAAGACGCCACCGACTTCTACAATTATCTAGTCAAGGAAGCAAATTTCCAGCCGGACCACGTACGCCTGCTGCTCAACGAACAGGCTACCCAGCGCAGAGTTTTGTCTGAACTCGGCTCGAAGTTCCTCGCTCGCGTCGTGAAACCAGACGATCTCGTCGTGCTCTACTTCTCGACTCATGGCAGCCCGTCGCAGCTTGACCCACGCGGGAAGAACTACCTGGTCGCGAGTGACTCCGACTCTGCCGACCTGTTCGCCACCGGCATCGAAATGCAAAAACTTCTCGACAGCATCCAGGGTCGCGTGCTGACCGACCGGGTTCTTCTCGTGATGGACGCATGCCACAGTGGCTTTGCGGCACCCGATTCAAAAGGAATGTCCAGACTGGGCAATTTTAAAGCCGAAGACCTGGCTCAGGGCTCCGGTCAACTGGTCATCTGCTCAAGCATGCCCGAAGAGCGAGCCTGGGAATCGACGAGATATCAAAACGGTGTATTCACCCGCAAACTACTTGATGGACTGCGCGCCAAAGGGACCGGCACTTCCCTTGTAGAGGCCTTCACGGCGGCCCGTAGCGCCGTCGGCAATGAGGTCCAGGAAGACAGACCAGGAGCCAAGCAAACACCGGTTCTAAAAGGCAAATGGGATGGAAACGACCTCGTTCTGGCGACGCCGGCATATGCACCGCAGGCGATACCAAATTCTGTTTCCCAGAACCTTGAGACAGATAGCCGCGTAGACCTCATTGCCTCAGCTTCCAGGCCTCAGGGAATTCGTAATGTTTCGGAAGACAAAGACACAGAGGGTGTGACGAAACCTACCAACGACTCGGCGCCTAGAAGTGGTGTGTTGTATCTGGACTCGCAATTCTTCAGCGTCCCTGGAGATCCGAAAGCCGTCGCAAAAGACTACGGCGACGCTATCAGAAGCAATGGCACGGACTCGGAACTTTACTTCCTGCGCGCCAAAGCCTTTATTCAACTTGGTGACTGGCATCAGGCGATGACTTCATTGACCGATGCCATCCAGCTGAGCCCGAACCGCGCCCAGTACTACCTTGGACGCGCTTATGTAAACTTCCGGCTGGGGAAAAAGGTTCTCGCTGAGCAGGACCTGGAGCAAGCCAGATTCCACGATCACAAGCTGACCAATAACATCCGCTTCCACATGTGAGCGTGTGCGACCAGCTATAATTCGAATCTGAGACGATGCCAATCGACCGACGTCGATCATTAATGTCTCGGGTCCGGCGCGGATGGCAATCTGCGCCAGACACAAAGAGGTAGACCAGGAGCGATCAGGTTGAATACCGGCAAACGGCCAGACCAAACACCGCCGACTTACGGCGAGCTTGCCCAGCGCCTTGAAGAGAAAACCAGAGAAGTAGACCTTTTAAACAAGAACTACAACGATCTGAGTTATCGAATTCAGCGCATCATCACAAGCTTCCCAATGGGTCTGATTGTGGTTAATAAAAACAATCGAATCGAGGCCGTCAATCAGCGAGCTCGAAGCATCTTCGAATACTCCTCAGAGGAGCTGGCTCAGCAGCCAATCGACTTCATTTTTCCTGAAACGAAAGCGCTGGAAATCAGTCCGCAACCAATTAAAGTCTCAGCTCGCAGACGCAGCGGCGATATTTTCGCCTCTGAAATTTGCGTCAACATGCTCGAAACACAAGGGGAGGAGCGCTACTTCGTTAACGTTCAAGACATAACCGAGAGACAACGCCTGGAACAATTGCGTCACGACCTTATCGCGATGGTGAGCCATGATATACGGGGTCCTCTCACTGCCGTTCGTGTGGTACTGGATATGGTGTCAACCGGAATGTACGGCGCCATAAACGGTCGCGGCGTCAACATAATCACAAACGCTCAATCCTCCGTCGACTACCTTATATCCCTGGTTAAGAATTTGCTGGACGCGGAAAAAATGGAGACCGGCACTATAGAGATAGTGCCGGCCGAAACAACCGTGGGCGCAATCATAAACAAGGCAGTCATCACCGCCGATGGTGCCAAGGATCGCCCGACCGTTTCAATAGAAACTGATATTACCAATGATGTAATAACGGCTGATGAGGACAGAATTATTCAGGTTCTCATTAATCTGATTTCCAACGCAATCAAGTATTCGCCGGACAATTCGGTCGTCCGCGTTGTGGGCGGCATCGAGGGTTTGTCGGCCAAGTTTCAAGTAATCGATTGCGGTCCAGGCGTTCCGAAAGAGATGCAACACATCGTATTTGAGCGCTATCGTCAGCTGGAACAACACAAGTCGATTAAGCGAAAAGGATTTGGGCTGGGTCTGGCGATATGCAAATCGCTAGTGGAAAAACATGGCGGCAAAATTTGGGTGGAAAGCGAGCCTGACAAAGGCAGCAAGTTTTGCTTCACGATCCCGTTGTCACCTTAATAAAGCAAGTCACACATCAATTGCTCAGGTTTGAACGTCATTGTAATATGGTCATGGAAAGGGTGATTCTATGACCGAAGCACAGCTTTGCCCAATTTGCAAAAATCCACGCAAGAGTAGCAGCTACGGAAGCCTCACTCAGTGGATCGTTGCCTGTAATTGCGATGTAAATGACATTGAGGCGGTAGAGGAAGAGAGGCTTTCCGCCATAAACATGTGCCGAACCTGCGGTAAGCGCATCGGTGAAGGGCGAGCAGGTTCGTTCACCCAATTTATTTTTCGAGCGGATGTCTGCAGGTGTTCCGTACCGAAACCGCTTAGAGACGCTCTCGATGCGGCGCCACCGGTGGATGTGCAAATAGTTGTCGATGAAATCGACGAACAACCGTTATCGTTGGGCGCCACTTCTTTTCCAATGGACCGCTACAAGCCCCTCGCTCAACTCGGGGCCGGCGCTGGCGGCTCCGTTTACCTCGCCCAGGATATGTTTTTGAACAAAAGAGTTGCGGTGAAGATGCTGCATATGCTTGAGGCGAAACAGCTTGTCGCCTTTCAAGAAGAAGCCAGAGCGAATAGCCGGTTGAATCATCCGAATATCGTCGGAATTCTGGACTTTGGACTGACCGAAGACGGAGTACCATATATGGTGCTCGACTATTTTCAGGGCTCGACTCTGGAAAAGGTCTTAGAACAACAAGGTCCTCTAGACTGGAGCGCTACGCAAAATATTTTCGTGCAGACCTGCAATGCGCTCGCTTACGCGCATCAGAATGGCGTATTTCATAGAGATATCAAACCGAGCAATTTGCTGTTGCTCGATAATGGTGATGGCGGTGTCGATGTTCGCATCATAGACTTCGGTATTGCTAAAATCAGCAGCCCTGATAAAGAGCGTGCGCAGAGCGGCGAGCAGCTTCTTGTCGGAGCACCGATTTACATGAGTCCCGATGAAGGTCTCGGCTTGCCATACGACGGAAGATCAGAAGTCTACTCTCTCGGCTGCGTGATATTTGAATGCCTTACTGGCCGGCCGCCATTCGTTGGTGAGAATGCCTATCAGACTCTCAGCATGCACGCGACAGATACTCCACCACATCTGGTGGATGTTAGACCGGATGGCAACTATCCTCCCGGTCTTGAAGCATTAGTCGAGAGAGCATTGGCGAAGCGCCCGGAAGACCGCTTCGCAAGCATGCTTGACCTTCGACAGGCGATTCAAGACATAGATCCCAATTACTTATCACAGCAGCCAATTGATGCCGAACAGAAACAGAGTGCATCACCTGCAGTGGCAATTAAAACGGTGGCAACGATTTTGATAATAGCCGCGATCGGCTTTCTCGCAGCACAAAGTATGGTGAAGCCGCAGCTGCCGTCGAGAAAGGAAACAGAAGAGAAGCGACAACTGGAGCGCAAAACTGCTGCCTATCATAAGAATGAGCAAGAAATCAACGACATAAAAACCAACGTAATTCTCGACGAATTGAATCTAACCGGCGGTGGATGGAATCGTGAAGAGCCTACGATGATAGAAGGTCATGAAGTCACGGACGAGGATTTTAAAAAGCTCAAAGACCTCGACAACGTTCAGAACTTCAAAGTGACGATGGAATCTAAAGTTTCCGGAGTCGGTTTCAAGTACATTCCGGAAGCTAAGTTTCAATCGATCTTAATAATGAGCCATATGTTCAATGATGAAGGTGCAGAGTACCTCTCCAAGATCAACACGATTAAGCGCCTTTGTTTTCACTACGATAATCTGATGACACCAAAAGGGATGCAACGCCTGGTCGATGGATTGCCGGAGATGAGAACACTGCAACTGCGATTCATGGAGTTGAAACCGGGAATGATCCGTACACTGAAGGGCGCTAAGAAGCTCAACACAGTGGACCTGGGTCACTCGCACGGACTCACAAAAGAGGCTCTGCATGACCTTGCAGAAGTTAAATCGCTAAAAGTTCTGACGCTCACAAATGCTGGTATTGATGATGAAGCCATCGAAATTCTTTCCAAGCTTCCGAATGTATCGCACATGGATATCAATGAAAACCAGCTTTCAGACGAGGGTCTCATGCTCCTCGGTCGAAAAATGAAGAACTTGAGAAGCTTAAAAACCACCGTTGCAGGAAAACTAACGTCGCTCGGAGTGAAACGGTTTGAAAAGCTACGACCAGACGTGAAGGTTTCAATCGGAGAAGACGGTACCAGTAAATTAATCCAAATGCTGCAACAACAATGACATAACGGCACGGTGAAAGAAAACCGTTTAGCTTTGTGGACATCGGGAATAAGACTCTCTGGATTACATATATGTATTAGATCAGGTTCTCCTTCTCCTTACTATGCCACATGCTCACGATCCGCTCGTTGGCACCACACTCGATGGGCGCTTTCTCATCGAGGAGTTGATCGGTTCGAGCAGTCTCAGTAACGTATACAGAGCGACACAGCTACGCGTCAATCGTGATGTCGCCGTTAAAACACTGAAGTTTCACATTGATGATAAGCAGGCTCACAGAGACCGTTTTCAAAACGAGGTCGATCTTCTCTGCGCGCTCAGTCATCCTAACATAGTCACTCTCTTCGATTGGGTACCAGGTCCGGATGGACAACCATGCGTGATCATGGATTACCTGCCCGGAAGAAATCTGGAAAGACTACTGGCGGAAGATGGACCTCTGAACATTTCTCGCTTTACGCGAATTTTTGTGCAAGTACTTGGCGCGCTTGAACATGCTCATCGCAAGGGAGTGATTCATCGCGACGTGAAACCAGGCAATATCGTCCTTATGGATAAAGAGACCGATTTCATAAAAGTCGTTGACTTCGGTCTGGCAAAATTCAACCAGACAAGCTTGGCAGACGGCGAGGAAATCTGCGGAAGCCCTCCATACATGAGTCCCGAACAGTGCATGGGCAAGCCTGGAAGCGAGCGCTCCGACATCTACTCTATCGGCGTGGTTATGTACGAGATGATTACGGGAAAAGACCCGTTCCATCAAGCTACTTCGATGTACGAGTTAATTCAATGCCATGTGAAAAAACAACCGCCGCCTTTGAAAGAAGCAAACGGGCTTCTCAGTTATCCAGTCGGACTGGAACCACTTCTTCTGAAAGCGATGGCCAAGGATCCAGCTGACAGACACCAGTCTGCTAACGAACTGAAGGAGCATTTAGTAGCAACCTGTTTGAAAGCAGCAGACAACGAATCCGGATTATCCAGCACCTTGAAGCTTGATAATGAGACTTCAAAACTGGCGAATCAGCCTCAAGCCGGATTAAGCTCACCTGCCGGCATCGGCAGTGGGAGACTAGGTTTAGGCAGCGGTCTGGGCGTCACGTCGGGAGTTGCAAACGCAGCCGAAGGAATTTCTGCGAGTATCGCTGGCGACACCAACACCACATCCGGTATCACATCGCCCTCAGCTTCGAGCACCTCGACGTCCGCTTCAATTCGTCAGAACGCCCATCGAATGGCAAAAAATCCCTTCATGGGAAACATTCCCATCACTCTCGTCTTCGCTCTTCTGATCGTCATTGGACTGATTTTTGGCAGCATCCAATTTTTAACATCGCTGAAACAAAGCAAAAATACAGTCGTTCAAACTTCGGAATCAACAGACTCATCACTATCGAAGACAAAGTGAGGGCTCAATCAGCCATTTTGAAAACGACATCCCTCATCTCGCGAAGAGCGACCTGATCGGACGTCTCCGCGTGAACTATAACGCAATCATCACCGATTCTTCCGTAAGCAACGAATCCCGAGAGTTTGGCGCTCTGCCACTGAGCAAACTCGAATTGAACGGTCTCTCCGACAACTTGCTCACTATCACCAGTTGTGAAACGTCTGGCCCGCTTCTCTCGGCGAACCTGTTTTAAAAGTCCCTGAATAACAGGCTCGCTCTCATTCTCTACAGGCGTTTGAATGGACAGCTTAAACTGAGTATCCTGCCCCTTATATGCTCTCAGGTGATACTTCACGCCAACCAAAGCCTTCAATCCTTTTCCATCGTCAGCGGCAACTGAATAGTCTGAGGGGAAGGAAATCTTCATTGAACCGATGGCAGTCGCCTTATCCTTTTTATTATCCACACGGAAAGATGCTGTCATTGTTGACGCGCTCTTTGCTGATGTATTGCCGTCATCGACGCGCAGGCTAATCTTGAACTCCGCAGATGAAGTTCCCTCGGAGACCAGCGGACTGACCTTCAATTTAAGCAGAGCATCGCCGGTCTTCACCGGGACAATCGGCAACCGCACGAGTATTTCGTCGTCGTAACTGAAATCTTCAACATCGACAGTCCAGATGCACGAATTGGCAGTCGGGGTAAGTTGCGCGATAAACGGCCAGAACGATTCATCGTCAGGATCGGGCGGCTCGAAATCATCATCATCGGTCTGACTGTGCCACTTTTCCAGCGATACGCGAACAAACTCAAACATCCCTTGGCTGAGAGCTTCTCCCTCCAAATTTACTCTCACTCCCTGCGACCCGGCCCCTTCATTTCGGATGGTGCCGTACCAATTCAATTCCTCGCCAGTTTCGAGCTCAAATTCTGCAGCTTCCGTTCTGAGGTCTGCATCCGCACCGTCGGAAGACCGGGAAGAGAGACGACTTCTGCGTTGGCGCTCCGTTATCAACATCGGTGGACCAACGATGGTTTCGCGAGTTTTCTTCTCGTGTTCGCTCTGTAGTAGTTTAAACCTATTAGAGTCGGCACCGCCCTGTCTAATATACTTATATCCCAGACACACGCGGTCTCGAGGCAAACCAAGGCGCATCCCCAGACTGGCAGCCAGAACGTCGCCGCGGAATATCGAGGTGGAACTGAGAGCTTTCTCAAGGTCCTTTCGCATAATGTGCCAGACAAATTTCAAGGTTCCAGCAAAGCGACCGGGTTTCTTCGAGAAGGTCTCTGTGAGGTCTTTAATAGTGGTGCCGGGCACGCAGTAACGCGCGACAGCCTGCATATTTCCGCCGGATGGACTGACATCTTCTCCACCGAAGTAACCTGGATCTGATTCATACTCATCGACTTGCCGGCCGCTCTCACAGAGCACATACCAGAACAGATCGCTGTCATGAACAAGAAAACCGAAGACGCCCGTATCAAGCTGCTTCGACAAAGACACTGCCAGACTTCGCAGAATTCGAGGGTCCTGGCTCTCGCTGCTTCGAGGATACACGCTGATCCACCCCCGCTCGCAAGCACTGGAGACATATGCCGGCAAAATGTTTTCGTCTTGCAAAATGCTGACGACGCGTTCAAAGTCACGAGTTCGCAACTGCAAATTTGTATAAGACGAACCCATTCGAGCCCTCCCGATCGAATCTACCCAAAAGACGGTGCTGCCAAGCTTCGATTACAGTCTCCGGAGGGCAACATTTTGAGCAATTTGAAATGGTATCATTGCAGCAAAGGTCCGATCCAGACAGCCTTGGGAGGCGTTATGCAAGTCACAGCAGAGCTTCGCTGGTTCTGGAACTCTCCGCAGGATGAGCTTAAAGAGTGGTTCTGCGATGAGAGTATTCATGACTTTCCCGCTGGTGGCGGTAGTAAGCGCGTTGACTTATATTTCCGCGATGCTGCGCAAATCGAATTGGGTTTAAAACATCGTGGTGGTCGGCCAGGCGTTGAAATCAAAGGTTTGGTTTCAGTCACCGCCGGTGGTTGCACAGAAACGCCTTTCGATGGCGATATCGAAACGTGGTCGAAGTGGACTGCGCACGGACTGCTCCTCGATAGGAGCAAAGTCGTGGCTACTGAGAAACAGAGGTGGATGCGCAGATTCGACACTTCTGGAGAGAAAACGCTTGAGCTTCTCCTCGATGGAAAAGAAAGGTCGGCACACGTGCCTGACCGGGGTTGCAACCTCGAGTTTACGGCAATTCGTTTCGTTGATGCCGAAACTCATGTCCCAATTGAAGATCAACCTGACTGGTATACATTGTCGTTCGAAGCATTCGGAATTTTCGAAAGCCTTCCGGAGAACCTGCGCAAAGCAGCCGCCGAAATCGTACGGCGCAATCCGCCGACAGTTTCGAATAGCATCAGAGCGAGCTATCCGAAATGGCTAAGCCAATTCGCTCCTGATTCACTGCTGTTGCATTCGGTCTCGACTTAGTTCGGTGAAAACAGCGGACCTGGTTTACGCCGCAGATGGCACCGTATGCGATGCCTTCTTGGATGTCTGTAGCGCTGAATACATCGCAACTCGAGCCCTTTGATCTACCAGATGAATAGTGCGGTGGGGATGGTATTCCCACGAAGACATGAATTCTATAAGACTGATAGCGGGAGCAGCCTCGAGGCGGGCGACCCTGTGACCCTTTCGCGAAGCACTTCCGGTTATTTCCAGTTCCAACCTATCGATGGCTCTCCAGGCCTCTTCAACGCTAAACTCATACTGCTGAAGCGTGTGGGCAAGTATTAACATCTGTTCCAAACGATCCAGATCTCTTATAAATTCACCGCCGCTTCTGCGGCGCTCAAGGCGCAGGCGCTCACCATACTGTGTTCCATCGCCCCGCTCTTCGTGCATCAGACGCCACATACGACCGCGCACCGTATGCAACACTACCATGGAGTCCGTGACGTCTTCAGGTGCTATGCCGTAAAAATTCGCAATGGACATTGAAACGTATTTACAAAGTTCCATTAGCTCTTGATCCAGAGTCGACCCGGATAGAGCGACACCGTAGTGCGCAGCTAAGCGAACAATCATCGATTCGACGATCCGGCGAATTCTGGGCTCAAAAGAATCGCGCATAACTGACAGACCAAGATGCATCTCTAGTCGGTCCAACGAACGGTTCAACTCGGGGATCGCATCGCTGCGCGTTTGATAATAAATGGATATCGGCAAAAGAAATATTTCTCGAGGACTGCCACTGTCCATCAGTCGTTGCTGAGCGATAAGCATGTTGCGAATACCGTCTTCCTTCAGAGGAAGAATGGCATCATCGCGACCGGTAACATCGCCTTCAGGAAACATAATCAGTTTGCGCTTCGCCTCTGTGATAAGAGAAATTGTCATTTCCTTGCTGGCATGATCCTCGGGTAGCCCTCGAATGACAGAATACGTGCCGACCTGTTGCATGCACCATCCGCGCAATCCGAGCGTTCCATCGAACTGCTCGCGCGAGGACAGATAATAGAAGTCTTCGTCGCAGAACTTCGACAATGCGAACGCGCAGAGTGGGTCGAATCTATCCGAGTGATTCAACAGCAGCACAGTGCTTTTTCCACCCAATCGGCGAACCGCTTCCACACACTGCGCGGAAGCGGTGACTTCAAGTTGCTGATACTGCAACACTGCCGGCAATATCAGTTTTGTAAAAGCGCATGCCAGGGAATTTTCCCTGGGCGGAATCAAATCATTATTCATAATAAAATCTCTGGGCTCTCACCCGTCGCGGTTGCTTATCAGCTTCGATACTTTCGTAGCACGCAAGACCGCAATCGATGACCAGTTGGTCCACCAGCGCGGTTTAGGCGACGGCTAACCCCCATCTCCCGTCTTATTCCTGATTTTGGACAGGGGCTTTCCCAGCGCACGAGCGATAAACTCACCAGGTCTGGCTTGAGCAGCTTGCTTCCAGTGTTTGACGCGAAAACGGAGGGAATTGGAATAGGTCATTTCGTACAAGCTCCGCTCAAACGCGTCAATCAACGCTTGCAGGTCGGTAGCGAGAGTTTCCGGCTGACCGGGATATAGTGAAGCACGTCTGTCCTCAAATAATTTGCGTGCTGTTTCATAAAGCTCCACGGTTTCACTTGTAGTTTGCTCGACGCTGAACTTTTCGAGAGCTCGCATCCTTGCATTTGCACCGAATTGTTTTCGAGCATCCTCATTAGTGACAAGTTTTGTAAGCGCCTCAGCTAGAGCCTCACTTTCGGCAGGCGGAACAACAAGTCCGCACTCGCCATTCAACGCATACTCCTTGGCGCCACCAGCTGCGGTGACCACCACCGGCTTTCCGCAAGACATGGCCTCGATAACGGTCATCGGCGCATTGTCATACAAAGACGGTAGAACACAAATATCGGCGGCGCGATAATAGTCCGGCATCTGCGCCAGGGGAACTCCCTGGACGAACAATACACTGCCCTCACACGCATTCTCTCTGAGCCGGGTCTGAAGTTCCTCGAGAACTGAACCATTTCCGGATTCTGTCTTTGTGTCTTTGCCTACTAAAACGAACTGAACTTTTCTACCGCTCACTGCTTTTAAAACTAAAGGCACAGCATCAATCAGATGATGCACACCCTTTCGCTGCTCCAGCCGGCCGACAAACAAAATTTTGACGGCATCGCGGTCAAGATCAGCAACTGGTCCCTCCGGTGTAAATTTGTGAACGTCAACCGGATTGCGCACGATCCGAATTCGGTCAAGAGGTAGGTTCAAATCTTTGGCGACATATTCAGCGAGGTCTTCACTGGGAGAGACTAAAACATTCGCGGAGATCATCGCGACTCGTTCCATCGCAGTTAAGATGCGATGATCGAACGTTGGCTGGAAATTGTGAAATTTCTCTTTCACTAACTTCGAGTGTGGCGTATGGAGCCGGATGACCAGAGGCACCACGCCCGCCAGTGAAGGCAGTAATCCCTCAGCAAAATGCTCCGGACATTCGAGCACATCAAACGCCTGTTGCCTGTGAAGCTCCAAGAATTTTGTCCATAAACCGGTCGTCTCTTCCAGCATTGGACGCGTAACCGGCAGGCAGAAGTTGAAGAATCCCATGTTTACGGCCATGCGCGTGGATGGGACTCGATGCACGAATGGCTCGCCGTTACCCCCACGCAGAGGTGCGTCATTGGCGGAAGAACTCAGAGAAACAACATGAACGTCATGTCCTTGCGCAGTCAGACCGCGCGCGAGATGGTGCGTAAATGTTCCAATTCCGCCCCAGCCCGTTTCCGGTGGATATTCGCGCGAGATCAAGCAGACTCTCATGTGCGCAAGTCTACTGCCCCTCACCGCATGCAGCTTGAATTCTTTCTTATATAGGCGAAACCCTTCATTGCCGAAACGACACCATAGTTATCACGCGCCGAAAACCGCTACTTTTTGAAGTCTCTGTTAAGGTTCACAGGCTCGACTTTGCCGCCGCCAGTGGATTGAAGTGCTCTAATTCGGGCCTCGGCGGCTGCATAATATTCCTTTTTTCGACGTTCGAAATCTTCTTTGAGAAACTTTTTCTTACTCTCGGCTTCTTCGGTCAATGTGTTCATCTCAATCGCTCTAGTCCTGCTGTCACTGTTTTGTATATTGGTCAGTGCAGCCTCGAGATCCTCCTGAATTTGCCTGATGGAATTGTTGACCCGCAGCTCATCATGACTAACGCGCGCATCAACCTCATCAACAACGAGTTTACGCTGTTCTGCCATTTTCTCTTCTGCGATTGTTCTCAACCGGGTTTTTCTGCTGGTTTTTGCGAGTTGTTCAACCTCTCGAACCAACTCGGTTTCAGAAATAATATTTTGAAATTCTCTATAAGGCTCCCCGAGATTAGCAACCAGCAATACTGTGGGACAGGTCCTCAACGCATACTTCTCTATTAATGCGGCCGACTTCGCATCGCCGGTTTTAGCCATTAATCGAATAAACTCAATTCGATCTCCAAATTTAGAGTAGAGGTCTGTTAGAGTGAGATCGACGCTGTGACACTTCGGGCAGCCGCATAGCAATGCCACCACCTGGGGTATCTGATCCACACGTACCTTTTCGATTTTTTCATGCTCTGAATTTTTGGACGAAGATTTTTTTGTTCCAACCTTCACCGAAGCCGCTGGGGGTTTAGCAGATGGATTTGCAGTGGCAACCGCTCCCGGCGCTTCTCCGCCCTCAAGTGATTTAAGAGCCGTTTCGGAATACTTTCCTAACTGCCCAGAGGGATCCAGAGCCATAGTCAACTTATATTCACGAATTGCATCAGCCTTCAAATTCAACTTCACCAATGCACTGGCCATGTAATAGTGAAGCATCGGATTGTCGGACTCCGTAGATTTTGCCTGATTAAAAACGCCGAGAGATTCCATATACTTGCCCTTGTTGTAGAGCGCAATACCCTCATTGAGAGCAGCACTTGCGGCAAAGGCACTGCCACTGCTCATGCAAAGTACAGTCAAAAGGAGAGCTGCTATCGAACCTTTTACATTCATGGTCAATCCGTATCCTTCGGCTTCGGCACCGGATATGGTGTGTCAGTGGGGGTGTTATCGGCTTCAAGTTCAATTTTACTCAACAGCAAGGACGGGCAAATTACCGTTCGCAAATACCCGTTCCACAATGTAGTGGTAATAGGCTCGACATCAGACCCCGCGCAGATAATATCCTGCAAGCTCGGCTTGTATAGCTGTTTAAATTTCAAACCGCGAACTCGACGTTCCTCACCTGTAGTTGTTGAAACCATAATCGCTTCTATGGGCTCCTCCCCTTCCAGACTGGAGTCACGCGCAGACGAGGTGGAACCTTGAAGAAACAACGGCGTACTGGGGCGAATACGCCGAATTACCAGGTATTCGGGCAATCCATGTTCCTTTGCAATACTAAGCATCTTATCGCGAAGTTGTTTTTCCGAGATCGCTTTCTCCGCATCAACTATTATCGTGGACGGAGCAGCGCCGACAAAATCATGGCCATTACTATGCTTCCCTGGCAAGACCGGACTGCGCGTACTCAAAAAATCTTTCAGAAAACCGCGCTCGATCATCGTGACCTTCTGACAGACAACCCCTTCGGAGTCGACGGTGTAAGAACCGCTGGTGGGGACGCCTTTAAATTCGCTCAAGTCAGGATTGTCGCTTATCGTAATGAAACCCGGCATCACTTTTGAATTTAGTGACCTCAAAAATGTGCCCTGCGGATGAAGATTGTCACCCTTCACCGCGCATAGAAGCGGAGCGACATTTCTTATCGTGAATTCAGCTGTCGGCTGAGCTTCAAGCAAAACGGGACCGAGATAGTAATCCTTTATTGGGGCGGCAGCATGTTTCACAATTCGCTCGGACAAATTTGTGGCGCGCGCTTCGAGATCGTCCATAGAAGGCAATTTATCGAAGTCGACAACCGATATGCTGTCCGAGTCCCAGAGTTCCTCACCATCGGGGCACCGCGCGAATGCCACCATGCCTAATTTTATGGAAATCCAATGGTCGCGAACGGTCGTTCCCTCGCTATTCACGATACGTCTTGTGGTTTCAAGCACCTGGAGAGATACCCAGGACTCGCGCACTCCCTCAGGTTTATTAACGAGCAAAGAAAGCTTTTTGATTTTTTCCTTCCATTCATCCGGCACCACCACCGGTGCACCAATCGGTTTCACAACCGTAACCGGCGGCTCCTTGCTAAAGCTCTCACACAAATTCGGAATACTGTGCTGTTGCCTGTATGAAACCAGGTTATCAAAAACCTCCGTAGCGCTCTTATACGCCTCATCGGTTGCATTCCACAGTGCCCTGCGAATAACGGGGTAGTTGTCATCCAGACAAGTTTCACGCCAGGTGAAGTTGGACGAGTGATCGCCATTTACATCGGCCGTATCGTCAAATTTGTAATCCCCTACACGCACATCGGCCCAGACTGTTCGCTGTTTGTCTTCCCAGTCGTAAATCGGCGACCCGTTGTTGCATGCATAGCTGTATTTGTATTCATCGCTGGCACGATAGTTTATAAAATAGGGCGCCGGCTTTTTCGGCAACTTAAGTTCCTTCATGGATCGATTCAGCTCATCGCGCATCGCCCTAATTACGACATCTTTGTCAGCGTCCTCTGACTCGCCTGCTGCCTGTTTTTTCTCCTGCTCGGACTTCAAATCGCCTGAGCCATTTTTGCTTTCGATGCCAATTTCACCGCCGGTCCCGACGCGGTCAGTCGCAGCCAGAGCAACCTCAGGCACGCTCAAGCAATTGAGAAAAAGCATCAACGATAAGAAAAACCGCTTCATATCAATTCCTCAGTCAGTCGAGCGCCGGCGGTGGCAAAATAGGTTTGACGTTTTTTCCGGCGTGAGTTCTTTCGACTTCAAGCCCATCGATCAGAATCGATGGCGCACAATTTGATTGAGGTACCCAGCCTGATTCGGCGCCACACGAGCCGTTAAACACTCCAACGTTGTCGGAGGTCTCGACTATACGTTCCAACGCCGCCATAGGCGTTCCGATAATCCGAACGCTCCGAACCAATTCGTCCGGGCGGCCATCCGCATAGACTTTGCGCACCAGACTCGGTCGCAAATTAAATGTCTGAGGATTGAAATCCGAGGTGTTGGTTTCACCGGAAACCACCTCATCGACAATTAGACCATAAGGCTTGTTACGCTTCTTCAGCTCAGCCACCAGGTCCTTCTTCAACTGGTCTTCGGATACTTGTTTAGCCGAGTCGACAATCAAATTCGCCATGCGTGCTACCGTCGGATAGCTCGCACCCGGTTGACAGCGACCATGCCCGTTTGACTTCGGAAATTCCGGAACAGGAGTTCTACCTACCAGAAAAGTTTTGAGAACGCCTTTATCAACTAGAGTAACATTCTTTGCCGGTACTCCATCGTCGTCGATTTGATAGTGACCGACCAGAGCCTGATTTCTTACGCGCGGTTGTAGCGGACGGTCGTAGACAGAGATGAATGAAGGCAAAATCTGCTTGCCGAGCATGTTCTCGAATGTCTTACCCTCGTACAATCTTCTCAACCGATGCGCCTCGAGACGATGCCCTAGCGCCTCATGAAAGAGGACAGCCGCAGCTCTGTTATTCAAAATTGCCGGACCATAGTATACCTCCGCAGGCGCGGCCTTCTTCAAAGCGACCAGGCTGTTGGCGATGCGCTTTGTCTCGCTCTCGAATTCAGCATAACGATCTTGAACCTTATCGGGATTGTCTAAAAACAACTGCGATTCCAAGCGCAAGAGCTCGCCATCATCGGCGGTGGCATTGGCACCCGTAATGAAAAATGCACTCAATGAATGATCGGCGACCGATGTTCCTTCAGTGTTTACGAAGTAGCGGTTATAACGGTCGACAGAAAACCGGACCCATGCCGATTCCAATGATTGAAACGGTTTGTACAGTAACGACAATTTGCGAACAATCTGTTCCATCCTATCTAAATCAAAAGATGGTGATACCACAGCGGAAACGTTCTTCGTGGCGTTCTCGCTGCTGAAGTCATCACATGGCACGTCATCCGAGGTCAACCCTTGCTCGGCGACTACTCTGCCATAGCGCTCCGCCGCAATGCGATATTGCTTCTCTGTCTCCAACCAGAGATTAGTGCGCAGATTAAGCGGGTTTCCATCGATAATCACGCAATGCTCGCGAAAACTGTTATCGCTTACCGAATCCGAGCCTGTGGAATGGCTGCTATCCAATTTTGGCGTTCCGACTCGAACTTCGACCTGGATATAGCGGTCGCGTACCTTGTCCTTACGCGTATACAACGCACCGTAGCAGGCCGAAACTTCCGAATTCTCAGAATCCGAGGCACGATAAGCCAGAAAGTATGCAGGTGGGTTCGCGTTCTTCAACTTGCTGAAGTTGCGCTGCAACTCCTTTTCCATGATTTGCAAAATTCGTTTATCTTCTTCGGCTTGCTCGGGTGAGATCTGTGGAGGCGCATCAGTCGCAGTTTCCGCGCTCTTAGCCGGCACGTCGATTGGACTGGCGGGAGCCGGCGTCGAATTAGTCGGCGATGGTGCTCCACTTATCCGGGCCTTCATGCCCCGTCCGTGCGTCGCAATGCCCGCTCCGTTTCCCCGAGCAGGCGTCGCACGGCCCGGACCCGGCACGATTACCTGAATAACGGTTAGAACGAGCGCACACCAAAACGCTGCTAGTCGCTGAAACACAGGGTTTTCCTTCTCCCAAACCGATTCGGTCGACTCGAGCAAGCGCCGAAAACCGAATGAACAACTATAGAGTTCCACGAAATAAGTAAGAACAATCGCCTATATTGATTACCTGCCATCCGGCACCAACGGTTTACGGTCCAGAGCCGCGCCGAAACCAGGCTGGCAGAGCCGTAGCAGCTAGACCTTGCAAGCCCGGTAAACCGGTTGGCAACCCCTATCATAATTAATCCACCGCAAAACAGCAAAACCGCTTCTCTCACAACTAGATGAACTGCTATATGCTATGCTGAGCGCCCCGCAAAACCATGCCAATTCCTGATGGAGACACTCTCTTTTGAGAGATAGTGCAGAAATTCTTGACCTTTTCGAGAACGCTAATGGAAGCGGCCGCAAGATGGTTCTGGCAACTGTCGTAGCCGTCAGCGGCTCAGCCTACAGAAGGCCAGGCGCCCATCTCCTGCTCGTCGACGACGGGCGGCAAGCCGGTTCAATCAGCGCAGGCTGCCTGGAGAATGATTTGATCGCGCGTGGCACTCAGCTGTTCGAATCATCCGAATGCTTGTTACTCGAGTACGAGAATGACGAGTTCTTCGGACTCAATTATGGCTGTGACGGAACCATCCTCGTCTTCGTCCAACCATTAAGCAGGTCGAGCTGCAATTACCCGACGGTCATAACCCGGGTTCAGGAAACTGCAAAAACAGCTCTACTCGCTACTGTTTTTGACTCCGACGATGTCTCACAGATAGGAAAACAATTCCTGTTTGAGATCACAAACAATCGCGTATCGAGCATCAACGCATCCGCAAATGATGAACTGTTTGCCGAAATTGCCGCATGTGCTCTTAACGTAGTTGACTTGAATAGCAACCAGAATATTGAGTTCAACAAAGCTTCGACTAAAGTCTTTTTTGAATTAATCAAACCCAAAATCCGTTTAGCCATATTCGGGGCTGGTGATGATGTGATACCACTGTTGAACATTGCAAAATTAGTCGGCATCGAGACACACGTTTTAGACAGTCGTCGTTCGTACCTCGACAGATTCGCTACCAGAGCAAATATTCATTATTACGACCAGAATTCTCGCGTTGAATCATTTTGCGACGCTCCGGAACGGACAGCCGCAATTGTAATGAGTCACAACTTTGAACTGGATAAGCGATTCCTCTCCGCTGTGCTTGGCAGCAACTGTGCATTCATCGGTGTCATGGGTTCGAGAAAACGCACCCAGAAGTTGTTGATGGAACTCGGTGCGGAAAAACAAAGAGAGCGAATAAAATTTCCCGTCGGACTGGATATCGGTGCAGAGACACCGGAAGAAATAGCACTTTCTATTTGCAGCGAGGTTCTGGCATTTTTCCGGGAAGCCAGTGGAAAGCCGCTAAACACTGTTGAAGGAACCATTCACCATCGAATAGAAACGGAAACTCGGTATCAAAGTTCAGAGAAACGCTCGGCATACTGCACCATGGGTGATACCAATGTCTAAAACTGCGATTGCCATTCTCGCTGCAGGCAAAGGCAGCAGGATGAACAGTCATAAACAACTGGCACTGTTTCAAGGCGAGACACTTTTGTCACGAGCAGTTCGGATAGCGAACGATAGCGGTGTCGGTGATGTAAATGTTGTCCTCGGATATCGAGCAGACGAATTAGCCGCCCACGTCGGCATGGATGCCACCATAGTCTTCAACGATCACTGGGAAGAAGGCATCGCTTCTTCTATCAGGGCAGCAGTAACGGAATTGAAAGCGGCAAACTACGATGCCGTTCTGTTCACAACAGTTGATCAGCCGTTCGTAAGCGAAGAACATTTGCGAATGCTGAATGACCAATTCAAAACCGGCAAACACGAGGTCGTTTCATCAGGCTACGGAACACCAAAAACTATGGGCATTCCAGCAATATTTTCAAAATCTTTGTTCGATCAACTTTTGCAATTGCATGGAGATCGAGGAGCTAAACAGATTTTGGCATCAGCTAACGCAATGTGCGTTGATACACCGTTGGCGCGCTTCGACATAGATACGCCAAATGATTTGGAAGAGTGCAGAGCGGAAGCGGAAAAGAACTACTCGCAGAATTTGAGCCTGACCATTTCCACGGAAATAGATAGCCCGGCATTCTCAAGCTAAAGGCGAAAAGATATATTGTGAAACACACTACACGCCCTAGTTTGTAGTGTTTCAGTACGAATTTAATGGATCAATTTATTGAACTCAAATCCATCTAAACTTAGTCCCTGTCAGGCTCAAAGCAGTATAATTGACCCATCGCTGCCGCGAGTGCAGCACTGATTGCCAATGGACTGGAGATTTAGACATGCCTGAAGTCAAGACTGAAAAGTACCTTTTATATAGTCTGCAAGTGCTGAAGAACATGCAGGATGACATGGAAACGCTGACCAGTCATGATGCAAAAGCAGATCCGGAAGTTCTCGGAGATATCTTGGACGAGATCATCTCTCGCTGCCTCGTTCCTGCTTTACAACAACTCGGTATCGAAGATCCGATTGACGAAATCATGACCGAAGCGATTGATCCGAGCGACATCCTCGAAGCCGAGCTCGAGCGCATCACTGACGAACTCGATGATGAAGAGTACGAAGAAGAAGAGGAAGAAGAGGAAGAAGAAGCACTCGCCGGCGCACGCCGCAAGCGCTAAAAACCGCTGGCACGGGTCTACCCGCGCTTCTTACCTAAATATTTCTCATCTCTGGGTTTCGCCGACATTTAACGTTGGCGAAGCCCTTTGTTTTTGAGCCAGGATGTTTAAATCTGTCTTGTACGTTGAGAAACGCCGGACCTAATTTTCAACACTCACATTAACATCCCGACTCGACAAGACCTTGCAATGAGTCGATCCATCCTTTTCGCGTTCAAACTGAAGATCGCATATTCCCTTTCCAACTCGAATTCCCCGGACCTCGACGTGCTCGAGCCACTCCGGCAAAGCTGGTCGAACGACGCGGAGCGAACCGCTTTGCGCATCAGGTGTTAAACCGAGGCAACCGCTTAGCATTTGAAAAACGCTACCCGCAGCCCATGCTTGCGGCGCACACGAAACCGGATACCACACCGGTCTATCAAAATTTCTATCGCTAAAGCCGCAAAATAATTCAGGCAATCGCATGTCGGGACGGAACTTCGAAGTCTCGAACAAACCGCTCATTACTCGAAGAGCATCAGCACTTCGACCAATTCGGCAAAGTCCTTCGATTGACATTGCATTGTCGTGCGGCCAGACAGACCCATTGTGGTAACTCATTGGATTGTATGCCGTCTGAGACGAAGCCAACGTTCTGATGCCCCAGCCGCAGAACATCTCGTCGCTCATCAAAATATCTGCGCACTCCGTCGCTGCTTTTTCGTTGAGAATTCCTGTGGCGAGCAGATGACCGATGTTCGACGAGTAAACATCACATTGCTTGCCGTCACCATCAAGAGCGAGTGCTATGCCACGCTTCTCCGGCATCCAAAAGTCTCTATTGAAACGGGTTTTCAGAGCCGCCGCTTTTTCGGAGAGCGCATTTGCTTGCTCTTCATTTCCAATTGCTTTCGCCATTTGCGCGGCTTTAAACCATGCCGTATACAAGTATCCTTGCGGTTCGCATAGAGCAATCGGAGCTTTTGCGAGTTTGCCATTCGCATACATCACTGAGTCGGCCGAATCCTTCCACCCCTGATTGCTGAGCGCCGCACCCTCTTTTCCACCGTAGCGCAAATACCCTGACGCAGATTCTAAATTCAGATAATCAAGCGCGCGTTCGATCTCAGGCCAGTGCTTTTTTATGAAACCAATGTCGCCGGTCTGATCGAAATATCGCGATACTAAGACCAACCACAATGGCGTACCATCCACCGTGCCGTAATACGGCGTGAAGGCAATCTCCTTCATCCGTGCCATCTCGCCGAGACGAAGTTCATGCATGATTCGTCCGGGCTTTTCCTCGGTATAACTGTCGTTCTGTTTCCCTTGATACGCGGCTAGAACTTCGATCACATCTTTTGCGAGCGTTGGAAAAAACATCAGCGTTTGCATCGCCGTGATTTCCTGGTCACGACCAAACGCAACGGCAAACCAAGGAATGCCTGCAGCCAAGCAATTTCCGCGAGGTGTCGGTTGGCGCAAAATGTACAGATCTCGTACACTCCGCTCCATCAAGCGATCAAATTCGGTATTACTGGTGGTGACTCGCGCAGTCGTGTCACGCCAGTCCTTGTAAGCGAGGTCGGCACTTTCCTTCTCGGTATCAAATGTGGTGACTTTGGAGTTGGCCTGAAACGCCGCATCAAAAGAAGTTCCTACCGCCATGTTGATGACTTTTGTCTGCTGACCATTTAAATGAAACTTGAAAACGGTTCTGTCCTTCTGTACAGAGGCCGCCTTTTCATCAAACATCAAACGTGTCGACATGACTTTGTTGTCGAGTCCGCCATAAGAAATAACCACGCTGCTGGTAACGGCTGTTTCATCGGGCAAAATAGTCTCTTTGAGCTGACCGCGAGCTTTGCGTCCCATGCCGCGAACCTCAAACATGTCGGCATAATCACTGGCAAATTTAATTTCCAGAGTCACATCTACAGCCGAGTTTCCAAAATTTGTGACGGTCAATTTTTCAAAAACTCCGTCATTCACCACCACATCGCGCTTCAACATGATCTGCTGCTCAGCCGCACCAGAAGCGGTGTCTGCCGCATTACCGTAAAGAAAACGACCGGCATAGCCCTCATCGGTCGAAGCGGACAACAAGACGGGGCTGTGACCATTCAAGGTCATATCCAGCATGCTCAGATAGCGAGTGTCGTCCTTGTACAACCCGTATCCATAGGAGGTTCCGTCGGGCATCAAACCGCTCTCATCCATCACGAGAAAGTGTGCGCCGTTTTTCAAGACCAAACGAGGATGATTTAAAATCGCAGGCTTGATGGACGTATCAAGCGTCTTTCTGGCGACGGTTTCCAGCGTCTCCTTAGCGGCAGTTTCAGACGCTTGTGCAATTAATCTTTGCGCTGTTTCAGCGCATCCATACTGCGAGCTGCTGACAAGGAGAAAAGCACTGAGAGCCGAGCCTAAAGCAAATTGATTGAGTTTTATCATAGCCACCGATTGTACCGTATCTCATATACTTGTCCGCAACATTCGCTTGAGGCTGCCAAAATCTGAGTCTCCAAGCAACAACGCGTGCCCTGAATGCTTGGAAACGATTGCCAAAGAGGCAAAGTGCTGCAAACTTTGTACTTCGGCAGTAGCTTAAACAGCCTCGATCGCTCAAGAACGTGATTGCTCAGCCTTTTATCCGGGTATATATCCCACAAAAGGTATCACGGAGGCTCGATCAAAGTGGCTAAGCAAGAACGTCGCGAGAAGATGTCCCTGGACCTCGCCTATGAAGTCTACTGCAATACCATTAAAGCTGGTGGTTCGGTCGAGTTACACGCCATCGCAGAAGCGATCAAAACAGTGAAGAGCGCAATGCACGCAAGTAGCTCCGGAGCAGTCAGGCTGACCGACCGTCTATGGTATCGCATACAGCAAGCGCTTTTCGACAAAATCCTGACGAACTACTCGGCTAGAATCGAAGTGCTTACCGAGCGCCGGGAAGCAGTAAGCGCCGGCGTGGACATCCCTCAAACGGGGCTAATGAGAATCTATCCGGAGGGGCTGCGGAGACTGGACGACTGGTTTGAGCTACCGGTGATGGATCTTCACGACATGACCGTAAAGAAGGTTTCCAAAGTTCGTGCTCAACACGGAGACCGGATAAGCCACGAATATTTTATAGACCTTCATATCGAGTGCGCCGGCGCATGTATGATGCCACCTGATATCGTGTTCGGGCATGAGCGTTTACGCGATGAAACGCGCCAGGGACGCGAACTTGCATTCAGCGAGTGGTGGGACCTGTACTGGCGCGCCTATTGCACTCCGGACCCGGAGGAGCTAACGACCGTGCGCGAGCGCATGGCAATGCTAGAGTCAGTCTGGGGAGACCTGTCGATAGTTGCAGCCGGTGTCGCCTAGTTAGGACGACGTTCCAAAACTACTTCAATGAGTTTATAAAGCCTTTGAATGCCGGCTGATAGTTCCAATTGGTCGGGTCGTGATAGTCATTTTCAATCCGCATGTATTTCTTAGGCGCAGTCGCCATAGCGAATAGCTCGTCGGAATTACTGATTGATATCACTTGGTCCAACGTCCCATGAACCAGCAGTAGTGGCGGGTGGCTTCCCGTTACGCAAGTACGGCATTCCAATTCGCGCGATGGAAACATGAAGCGCGGATAGACGAGCAGAAATGGATAACGCTGTTTCGCGCAATCGATCAATGATGCATATGGAGAATAGAGAATTAGACCTCCGCTTGTTCTCTTCTCCGTAACATACGCAGCCACCCCGGTTCCAAGCGACTCGCCGCAGTTGATGATGTTCTTCGAAAGCACCTTTCTGCCTTCGCAAATGAAATCGAAAGCGGATAAACCATTTTCAAGCAGCCCTTCAATTGATGGCTCGCCTTCGCTTCTGCCAAATCCCTGGTAATCATAAAGGAGTACATTCACGTCACAGTCTAAGAACATTCCCGCGGCAAAATAAGCCGATCTTGTCGCCGTTTTCATACATAACTAATAACAATACGGACTGGCTTACGCTATGGAACGGCAAACAGTTAATTAAGTGTTTGCCGTTTAGCCGCTCTGTCTGATTTAATTACGGTGCAAGAACCTTCAATGGCTATGAAAAACTTTCGATGAAAACACGAAGAGAATTTCTTAAGATGACTGGTATCGCTATTGGTACCATAAGCGGATTGAGACTCCCGGCTTTTGGGGACGAATTGAACAACTTTCAAGGCGAAGATGTCTTCGAACGAATTATGCAAAACGCAGTTGCTTGGAAGCGGCTTCCCATAGGCGAATTGATGGGAAAAATCGCACGCGAATTTGAGGGTACGCCGTATAAGCCTGGAACACTGGAACTAAGCTACGACAAAGAGATTTGCTCTGTAAATCTGACCGGTCTCGATTGCGTCACATTTTTTGAGACAACTTTAGACTTTGCTCGCATGCTAAAACATGGCGGTAAAACTCCTGCGGATCTGCTGAAGGAGGTGCAATTCACTCGATACCGGGGCGGCGTAAAAGGCGACTACAGTTCCCGACTGCACTACACCAGTGATTGGCTTTACGACAACGTAAAGAAGGGTACGGTGCGAATCTTGGGAGACCTGCCAGGAGCGGAAGACTACAAACCGAATGTTCACTTTATGTCTGAACATCCACAAAGTTATCCACAGCTCGCTACCCATCCAGAATTGCTCGCAAAAGTCAAAAAATTCGAAACACTGATTAACAGCCGAACTCTCCGATATGTTCCAATCGACAAAATCGCCGGTGCTGAATCGAGTTTGAAAACCGGTGATATCGTCGGCGTATGCACCAGTACACCAGGATTGGACATTACGCACACAGGCATTGTCGTCTGCGACGAAAACGGAAACCCTCGCTTCATGCACGCGTCATCGCTTAAGACGAATTACAAGGTTATGATAAAACCGGGTCCGATGAGTACTGCTCTCGCTTGGGCGAAAACCAACACTGGAGCGGTTTTCGCTAGACCGCTCTAACCTTCCATTGCATTTTTACAACTTTCGCGACAGAAAGAGCTGGTGTCTTGCTGAGATTTCCAGTTAAACCGGGTTGCGGAACGTCAAGATTGGCACTGGAAGGGAACTCTTACGGACTGTTCGCGTCTGGAATTTAGAGCGAAAATCCGATTCCGCCACTTACTAATTGACCAGGAACGGAGGGAGAACCATGAAAATTAGAGGAGTAAAACTCTTAGGTATAAATCTCATAGCTGCAACGCTGGGAGTTTGCTTGTCTCAGCCAGTGCTCGCTAACGACATCAACACATACCTGCAGGACTACTTTGGCGGAGTCAGAAACAGCGTCAACTTTGCCGAGGCACAGCGTATGTCGCAACTGGACGCCGACCGCGCAGAAATCGATGGAAGAATTTCAGCAGCAGTTAGTGCCGGTCGGATCAACGGCGGTCAAGCTGCTGACTTTCACGCGCAGCTTCGAAACAACCGAGCGCTTGAATTTCAATTGGCACGCGACGGTCGCTTCTCATTCTCTGATGGAAAAACAATTGCTTCGTCCCTGAGTGATACTAATGTCAGACTGCAAAACGCGATAAGTAATAATACGGTCTTCGGTCCGAGACCTGGTCTAGCAGCGGCTCCACGGGGCACTGTAAGTAATAAAGCAGTCAATGATTTACAGACAAGAATTTCATTGCGCTTGCAAGACGGACGAGCTACCGGTCGGCTGACCCAGGCAGAGTACCAGATGCTCAGAAATCGACTGAGCTCAATCGAGTCTAGAGAGCATCAGATGACGTCACCGCGCGGTTTCTTAAGCTTTGAGGAAAACCAACGCTTGCTTGCTCGATTGAACCGACTTCAAGATGAAGTGCGAATTGAAATGAACGATTCGCAAGTAGCGGGACGAGCTCTTCACCCGTGGTACTAACCACCTGTGATACCAAGTCAGAGTTCTTTCCGCAGGAATACTGCGCTCAACAACAAAACATGAAATCGAAAGGGCGCCTCTCAGCGCCCTTTCCATTCTTCGAACTCAGATTATCGATTCTACGTTTTCTTCAATGTTTGCTGCTATCGATCGCGATTGTCCAGTGATCAATTTCGGCAGCACTCATTTTGCCTCGCGGTTCTAAACGACCATCGGCGTATCCTCTACGCTCCACGTCGATCAGGTATTGCTCTCGAGATAAACATGTCCCCTGACATAGCGGCTCCTCTTCTTCGATCACGGTAGTTGCGTCGTTCTCAACTCTATGAAGAAGCGGTTTTAATACCCATCCGGGAATTTTATTTTGTTCGGCAGGATAAATGTATCCAAACAAAAGCAAGTGCGTCAGCAACACTTTCCAGTGCGAACCAAAGCGTCTCAACAGGCGGTCCCAGTCTAGAGAGTCTGCACAAGCCTGTATTATGTGAGCCACATCGGCACCATCGAATCGCTCGCGCTCCATGATGAATGCTTTTGACCAGATCATTTCTTCGGGAGGACTGAGCTTCACCTTCACGCCAAACACTTCGGCCTCTGGCGCGTGCTCAAACCACGCCTCATCTACGTCTGCAATTGCGTTACCGGAGCTAAAAATGATGTCTATAAACTGTTCGCCTTTGAAAATTTTTCCAAGCCAATGCGAGAAGGTCATTTCTGTTTTGTATCCTTCTCTGGCGAACAATCTCAAAACATCCTCGGCGTCCTCCTTGAGGACGAACAGATCGAGGTCTTTTGTATGCCTCTCGATCCCTGAATATTGCGCCAAGGCATAGGCGCCGCCTACTAGATATGGAATGCCCGACTCGTTCAACAAGTTCAGGACGTCGACATATAACTGGCGTGTACGTGGTTCTAAAAATATTTGAGTATGTGACATGCCTTCTCTCTAGCATGCAAAAATAGCACTAATGCGGCTTGCAATAAGCTTTGACAGCAAGTAGATGTGCTATTTCCGTGTGAAATAATAGTAGAAAGGTGCCCAGAGGCTCAAACGAGAAAGCGGTGTGAACGATTCGCAGAAACACGCTTGGAGCTCCGGTATACAAGGATAGAGAAATGCCGAAAGACATCATGAGAATTGCTGCGGTTGGAGACCTCCATTGCACCAAAAGTGCTCAGGGGGCTTACCAACCACTTCTTGCGAACATTGGAGATCATGCAGATGTGCTCTGTCTGTGCGGTGATTTAACCGACTACGGAACACCTGAGGAAGCACAGATTCTTGTTAAGGAACTTCTGCCTGCGGTAAAAATACCGATAGTTGCGGTCCTGGGAAATCATGATTTCGAAACAGGGCAGCAGGACGAGGTAATTAAGATTCTTCGAGGTGCAGGCATTCACGTACTTGACGGAGAGTCAATAGAAATAGAAGGGGTGGGCTTCGCTGGCACAAAGGGATACATAGGTGGCTTCGGGCGGCATACCCTCGGCGCCTGGGGAGAAAACGGTATCAAGAATATCGTCAGAGAGGCTCAGGATGAGGTATTGAAACTGGAGTCGGCCCTCGCTCGTTTGCGAACCGATCACCGAGTCGTTCTACTTCACTATGCTCCCATTGCTGCCACCGTCGTTGGTGAACCGGAATCGATTTTTCCTTTTCTTGGAACCAGTCGTCTGGAGGAGCCGCTGCTTAGGCACCCTCTTACGGTCGTGTTCCATGGACATGCTCACAGAGGCACCATGGAGGGTAAAACGATTTCAAACATTCCAGTGTACAACGTAGCAATGCCGCTCCTTCGAAGGGAGAGGCCAGAGATGCCTCCATATCGAATTGTAGAACTGGCAATGTCGGCTTCGGCGCTAAACCAAGCCAATGAGCCGATTGCCGGAGCGCCTAATACGGCTCCCAATCACAATGGGCAACTGTCTGGCTTTCAGCCCACCGGAGCCTCGTCTACCGGCATTCAACCAACAGCGTCAGCTGCGGACAACACAACAGCACCTGCGCCAGCCAGCACCAACGCAGACTCAAATGGAAGTAACGGGAACAGTTCTGGCACTGCGAACAGTGGCGCGCAACGGCTGGAGCCCAGATCCGCAATTACACCATCCAACTGATACTAAATGCGACACTAATACCGCATATAGTACTGGATGCAAGACCGCATACGGTACCAAACTGAGGCAGACTAGCGTTTGCCCGAGCGCGTTCTCAGCCACCCCTTATAATTCAAGAATATCAAAACAGCAATCGTAACGATTACCATCATGAAAATTGCGGTTGGATACCCGTAATACCATTCGAGTTCAGGCATGTTTAACGGAGATTTCGACGTATTGAAGTTCATTCCGTAAATCCCGGCAATTAGGGTCGGCGGAATGAATAGAGTTGTGATTAATGTCAAAGACTTCATCACTTCGTTCAACCTGTTACTCGCGCGCGTATAGTGGACCTCCATCAGGGCCGAGCAAACCTCGCGATACATCTCCAGCAAATCGATGATACGAACGGAGTGATCGTGACAGTCTCGAAGATATAACCGGGTGGTATCACTGACGACTGGAATTCTATCTCTAATCAGTGAATTGAGAGCCTCTCGAGCCGGCCATATGGCCTTGCGAATCGAAAGAACATCTCTTCTAATTTGGTACATCTCCGATGGTGTATCCTCCTCGAATTTTTCCAATACATTATCTTCGATTTCATCGATGCGTTCAGCAATTCGGGTCAGCAACGGGAAGTAAGAATCAACAACGGCGTCGATAATTGCGTACATCAAGTAGTCAGCCTTTTCCTGGCGCACGCGCCCGCGACCTCTCCGAATTTTTTCACGAACAGAATCAAGACAATCCTTTGGCACTTCTCTAAACGTCAATACAAAGTTTTTCCCGAGAAACAAACTTAGCTGTTCTGTCTCGACTTCATCCTTATCAATCAACATCCGAGTTACGACAAACAAATGCTCCTCGTATTCTTCGACTTTGGTGCGTTGGTGAACGTTAACGATGTCTTCTACGACCAATTCGTGCAAATTAAAGATCTTTGCGAATTTTTCGATGATCAGCCGTGCTTCCGGTCCCTCAACTACAGGGTCAACATTAACCCAGGTGACCGTCCAATTGGCGAATAGGACAATCAGTTCACTCATGTCGGACACTTGCTTTTCCACGTAACCGTCCGGACCGTAGGCGATGACGCTGATGATCGGCATAGCTGTGAGCGTTTGATGCGAACCACTGACAACATCAAACCGACCCGGCATATTGAACTCAGCCGTGATTCTTTCTTGTTTTCTCTTGGCGGGACGCGCGTCACTCGTCATGTTCTGGGCTTCCTCCGACTCTCTTTGCATCTTGAAAGATCAGCATTCATTGTAGGGGATGATGAGAGAACGGACTTGATTATTTTGCGCTTGTCAGGAGCAATAGTAAGCGCGAACCGATCAACTTTGAAATTCATTTAGCATCAACGTGAAATGGCACCGTACTCGACGACAAAGTGCCATCGAATACGGTGCCGAAATTAAAAACTGGTTGAAGTTTTACCTGGTTTGTTCAGTCGTCGTGGTCGTCGTTTGCGTTGTCCGAGTTACACCATCGAGCGACTTAATTGTACGTTGATAGATCGAAATGCGCTTCTTCTCCGGACTTTCGCCTACGATAAGCATCGGTTGGTATACAACCGCCGTCGAGGTTGCCGCATTCAAATCGCCTTTCACACGATCGGCAATGCGATCGAGATCGGCAGCCAGCGCTAATGACTCATCAAAGGTCAGAGCATTATCTGAAGCAATTTTTGCATCCAGATCGACTCTGGCATTATTGATGTCCGCACAAAGCGCATCACATTTGTCAGACGAGATGTGTCCTAACGCCTTCTCCTGTGCCAGAAGATTTTGAAGGTCGTAAATTCTGTTGTACAAAGAAGCCGACATAATGGCATCGCTCTTTTGTTTGATTACAACAATCTTGTCGCCAGTAACCTGATGAACAGGCTGACCGTTTGCATCAATGACAACACCGACCACGTTCCCGGATGAGTCGAGTACATTGCCCGCTGCGTCAACGGTCGCACCAGTAGTTGTCGAAACGAATTTGATAACGTCGCCAGTCAAAGTCACAGGAACTTCGATGGTGTCGGCATTTGCCGTGGAGCTGACTCCGAATGATACAGCCAGTGCGAGCATCAGCGCTCCAAACTCTCTGTTACGAAGTACGTGAGTATACATAGCCTCTCCTTTTCTTTCTTGTAACTTTTGCGATGTGCAATTTCCATCGCGGCATCGACTTGGGAGCAGCAAAACTAGCGCTAATTCGCTACGGAGCCGCTTTGAAGGCACCTCTCGACTAGCGCTCAAACACCAGGTTGCTTGCTGCTATCTAATGTAGGCCCTCGCATAGCGCACGGAAGGAAGTGAGGTGCCGAAATCCATCCTGGCGGTTTAACAATTGACAAACAGCTCTCCACATCGCGGTTGGGAAGCGAATTATCAAAGATTGTTTCTAAACGGTTGTGAAGCGGTCCGTTCGCTACTTAATTTCCTCGCCGTGTATTATCCTTCTCAATCAATTCTAGATAAGGAGTGTGAGATGAAACGCAAAGCATCAGCCGAATGGCAAAATGGTCTCAAAGACGGCAAAGGAACAATCACCACAGATAGCGGTGTTCTCGATAAAACGCAATATAGTTTCAGCACACGCTTCGAAGAAGGCAAAGGCACCAATCCCGAAGAATTGATCGCTGCTGCTCACTCCGGATGTTTTTCAATGGCTCTTTCCGGTCAACTCGGCGCTGCTGGTTTGACACCCGAGCGCATCAATACAACCGCAACAGTCACTCTCGAAAAACAAGAAAGCGGCTTCGCGGTCACCGAAATTCACCTTGATGTGAAAGCAATCGTACCGAATGCTACTCAAGAGCAGTTCGATACAGCAGCGAATAACGCAAAAACAGGTTGCCCCATCTCGAAACTCTTCAACGCGAAGATCACGATGGAAGCCAGACTCGAAGCGACTGCCAAAGCGTAGTAAGTCGTCCAATAATTGAAAGGAGCATCTCTCGCGGAAGAGATGCTCCTTTTTATTTGTGAATCATATTACCGATTCAACAACTTTTAAGCGGCGCGGCTTAAAGTGGTGCCGGCACCGGTTGCGGTCTATGGTCGTCACGCCCCGGGAGGCGATCGGTATTCGGGATTCCGATTCTGGAGTCGATCGTAGACGCAGCACTTGCACTACCAGCGGTACCGTTTGGTATGCCCGCTATGTTGTCCAGAGCTTCAGACCGTCCATCTCGGATGCTAGCTCCAGGCATGGTTGATGCGTTTGGAAGAACCATAGGCGCATCTGCTCCTACTCCATCCCTCGGAAACTGAGTCGTCAAATTGACGACGATGAAAGCGAGGGCCAGCACCATGAGGACGATTAGTCCGGTCAACCAGTACGAGACGAATGACGGCTTCACTTCGTCAGCCGGCGGATAGGCCGAAGCCCGCTCCATCGCGGCAGTCATATGTGTGTGCTTAACAGCCATATATCCTCCTTGAGGCAGGCACCGTCACGCACCAGGTACGATGGCGCGGACCAAACGCTCGCCCTTAATTACTTTTCGAACTTTGCAGCAGCGTTCGAGCAACCAGTTTTCATTTCTTCCCATGCTTTGGACAGTTCCTCAAAAGCATGGTCCATACCCGTTTTAAATTCGCCGAATGCATCAGCGCTAGTCTCTTTTAATTCTTTGAACTTGCAAGAGGCCACGCGTTGTTTATCCTTCAAATCCTGGTACTTAACAGCTGCCTGTTCTTTCATCGAGTCCAATTTTTCGTTAAGTTCGTCGATTCTCGCTCCGAACTCAGCCATGCGCTCTTCCATACTTTTCTCATAGGAAGAACGATCCAGATCAGTTGTCGACGGTGGATTTGCGGCTCCAGCTTCTTCGAGAGCTCCACCGGTGGTGCTTCCAAAGTCAGATGAAGATGGTTGGTTTGACATGATCTTTTCTCCCTTAAAACTGTTCGTTACCAACCTAATAGCGCAGATCCCCTCCAGCGTGGAAACTCGACGCCTAAACCCGTTTTGACCATAAAAGATGTACGGTTTCCATTCTCCAAGGCGGAACAAACAATCGGCACCCATGTCTCAGAAGCAACTGTAACCCGAATGTAGATTATGCAAGTTTAGAGGAATGAATATGGCTAATACAGAGAAAAGAGCAAGCGGGGGACATGACGGTGTACGCATCCGCTACGCAGTCGTAGGTTTGGGTCACATTGCTCAAGTGGCTGTACTACCAGCATTTGAGCACGCGAAGCAGACCTCTGAGCTTACGGCGTTGGTATCTGATGACCCGCAAAAGCTCAAAGAACTCGGTGACCGGTACGCGGTAGACAAAAGATACTCTTATGACGAATACGAAAAAATGTTGCAGAACGGAGAAGTAGACGCGGTTTACATCGCATTGCCCAACGACATGCATAAGGAATACACAGTGAGAGCAGCTCAGTCTGGTGTGCATGTTCTCTGTGAAAAACCTATGGCAGTAACGGTCGAGGAAGGCAAGGCCATGATTGAGGCTGCGCAACTTCACAACGTAAAGCTGATGATTGCTTATCGGCTGCACTTCGAGCAGACAAACATGACCGTTGCCAGCCTTGTACATGATGGTGCCATCGGCGAACCAAGACTGTTCAACTCGACCTTCACCATGCAAGTTAAGGAAGGCAATATACGGACGCAGGCGGAACGAGGGGGAGGTCCCCTTTTCGACATTGGAATCTATTGCATAAACGCTGCACGTTATATCTTCGGAGCTGAGCCAATTGAGGTTCAAGCCCTGATGGCAAAAGGACCGGATCCGAGATTCGAAGAAATTGAAGAAACAGTCGGAGCGGTAATGAGATTTCCAAACCAATGTATCGCAACATTCGCATGCAGTTTCGGTACGCAGGCCGTCTCCACGTATCGCGTACTCGGCACCGAGGGCGATATCAATGTGGAACCGGCTTACGAATACGTCGATGAGTTAAAGTACACGCTCACACGCAAAGGTAAACCAGCTGAAGAGAAGAAAACTCCGAAGTCTGACCAATTTGCGCCGGAGTTGAACCACTTCTCCGAGTGCATCATATTAAATAAGGAACCGCGACCGAGTGGACATGAGGGTCTGGCGGACATGGCGGTTATCGAAGCTCTTATGGAATCCGCTGAAAAAGGCGAGTCTGTGGCAGTGAAAAAATTGCGTGGAAAGGGTCAGGCGAGCAAGCCCGACAAGGAGCTCATTGAAAGATTGCCGGGTGTGAAAAAACCAGATCTCGTTAACGCCGAGTCTGGCTCCAAATAGAGATTTAGTTAAGCTAAAGAGGGCTCAGTATTTCTGAGCCCTTTTTGATGCGGTACGGAACTCATCACTCGATTCAATCAGAACAAGATTCCATCCGCTCAGGCACTCGGAAGTCCCCAAACATTCTCGAGCTCCAGCATTTTCTTCTTCAGCTGTTTGACAGTCTGCTTGTCCTGACACGAGCTAACTTCGGATGATAAACGCCACCATGCTCGGTGCGCAATTCGCTTGGATTTCTCAGCCTCCGTCACGCATGTTTCAAACAGTCGGTCAAGAAATTCGCGCACAGTTTGCGCCTCTTCGCTCTGATCACCCAGTCGAGACTCACGGTAAGTTTTGAAATTTTCAACAGTCGTCTGATTTTGACCTTCCGCCCAACACCAGCGCATCGCCAGCACAATAGATGGATGAATAGTGCTTAGATCCGCGCGCAGGTTGTCAGATTGCCTGTTTGAACGCGTCGGACAAAACTCGATGTATCCGGAATCCGGCCAGTCGGCACGCAATTCTAACGGAATCAAAGACCCTTCCTCGTAAATGTTCCAATAGCCGGGAAACGAAGAGATCAGAATATCGAAGAGTTCCGTCCTAATTCGGTCCCATTTGTCTTTGGAGAGATGTTGGCTCAATGAAGATTCGGTGCCTTCAAAAGCCAGGTCTATAGTAATAATCGAATTGCAAACTTTATTTTGAGAAGGCGATTCGAGATTACGAAGTTCACGCAGATAGCGTCCGACTTCGTCCAGAGTCATAGAATTTCGCCGGTCAAGACTTGCCATACCTGGGTCTCCGGGTTCTCAAGTAGAGATATACCCGGACAGGGAGAAACCTACTACAACGCCCGCCAGATTTAAGGTTCAGCGTTTTCCGCGGCAAGAAACCGGCCTATTCCGGCATCTTATAAGCTTTCGGATTCGGGCGGAGCGGCCGGAGGAGCCACCAGGGGCGTCTCATGCCGTCAGGTCCAGGAGCCGGACGAGTAATCTGAAGCCAGCGCTTGTAGACCTCATGGGATTTATTGATGTCGGCGAAGACGTCACCGTATTGATCTCCGTTCTTCGGCTTGACCACCCGCACCTTCTGGTGCCAGCAATGCATACCGGAAATCGGATCGGGCTGCACCGGGAAGGTCAGGTTCTGATGAACACCGGCGTCGTTCCACCAAACACGCATACTATCGGCGTCACTCGATTCAAATGGTGTCACGCCCTTTTTCTGACGCATCAAATACTGACCCGGACCGGTTTCCGACATATCTACGAGGCTCGAACACCAGCGGTCAGTACCTTGGTCCTCTCCCAGGCGCCATCGACCCATATGGTGAGAACACGCCACTACATTTGGTGCAATACTTTCAGTCACCCAGGCTTTGGTGATGAAGTATCCGATTTCCGTTTCAACCCGCACCAGATCTCCGGTGGTTAAACCAATTTTGGCCGCTTCGACCGGGTTTATCCAGAGCGGGTTAGAGTGCGCGATTTCGTTCAACCACTTAGCGTTGCCACTGCGCGTGTGTATTAACACAGGCAGCCGAAAAGTAGGAATAAGGACGTAGCCGAAGTCGCCATTGTGCTTGTTTCCGCCCTCGTCGATGTCGTTGACGATCCCGGCACGTTCAACGTGACTGCGAGTGATGCTGGGTCGGGCGTATTCACTCCACCCCCAATCAGCAAGGGTCTTCGAGAAGATCTCTAACTTCCCGGATGGCGTTGGAAAACCTCTGTGCGCGACGCCGTCGATCTCGATGCCGATCAATTTACGACCTTTGTCATCGCCTGGTTGAGGAACGGGCACCATGTTAACCGAGCTCACTTTGGTCTTGTCCTTGTAAATTCGTCCCGTGGACTTTTCTACCTCGGATTCGAACAAATCTGTCTCGGTCAGCTTCTCTTCATGACACTCGTACACTTGCGACTGCACTTCGAAAGAGCCGTAGCGCCGCATATATTCGAGTGGTTCCATACCTTTGGATTGCGCGGTTTCTTTTAAACCCGGCACACTGTTTTCAAATATCCAGCGGTAGTACTCGTCTACGGTCACCTTCTCCCCAGGGCGGTAGGGAGACTCAAAATGCTTCCTGATTCCAAGCGTTCCATCATGGTCGATGCGCCAGGAAAGCTCGATCCAAAACTCATTCTCTTCCCAGACCTCTCCCGGATTAGCACCAAGTGTGGTGCCGGCAGCTGCGCCCATTCTTTCTTTGGCGACTTTGAGGACCGGCTGCCTGAAGCCGATCCAGGTTGCGGCCTGAGTTTCATAACTGTGCAAGTCATGACGCTCCGGTCCTAACCCCATAGGCAGAACGTAATCGGCAAACCAGGCGGTTTCGCTCCAAACGGGAGTTAGCGCGCAATGAACTCCGACCTTCGATTCGTCTTTGAGAACATCAATCCAGGTCAAACCGTCAGGGTTGGTCCAGACTGGATTGTATACGCGAGTAAAATACGTATCCAGAGTGTTTCTGCCCTCCTTCAGCAAATGCGGAAGCAAGAAACTCATCTCAAAAAATGCAAGCGGAAACTCTTTTGGCCAGGTAATTTCATTCCAGTGCTCGGGATGCGCAGGCATGGTCATCGGTTTCGGTACAAATTTGTTCCAGGCGTTTGGAGATGTGCCACCAGGCGTAGCAATCGAGCCTGTTAAAACGTTCAAGAAAAACAAACAGCGTGCCGTCTGCCAGCCACCCAAATTGCCTGCACATGAGGCTCTCCAGGTGTGTGTAGAGAACGCCGTGCCGGCTCGGGCAATTTCATTTGCAATGTCGAATATGGCTTGAGCCTTCACGCCCGATTCTTGCTCAGCTAACTCGGGAGTGTACTTGCTGTAATGCTTTTCCAGCTCGTCCAGGAAGTTTTCAAAAGTACAATCGACTCCGGGGCTGTACTCCGCGAGATAGTCTTCCCAATTAACCCATTTTCGAATGAAGTCTTTGTTGATTCGCCGCGTGGAAATCAGCTGATATGCTATCGCAAGCAACATAGCGGGCTCACCACCCGGATAGGAAGGCAGCCAGTAATCCGCGTGTGATGCGGTGTTTGAAAGACGAGGATCGACCACCGCAATTTTGGCGCCTTTCATTTTAGCTTCAATGATGCGCTGGGCATGCGGGTTGAAATAGTGTCCGGATTCGAGGTGGGCGCTTACCAGCAAAATAAACTTTGCGTTTGCATGGTCTGGACTGGGACGGTCGATTCCCATCCAAAATGCGTATCCAGCCCTGGCACTCGCAGAGCAAATATTTGTATGACTGTTGTGTCCATCGACCCCCCATGAGGCAAGAACACGCTCGGTAAAAACATCTTCGCCCGGTCTGCCGACGTGATACATGACTTGATCGCGGCGGTCTTCCAGAATCGCTTTTCGAATGCGAGCGGCGAGCACATCGACGACTTCATCCCAGGAGGTCCGCTCCCACTGTCCGCTTCCACGCGGTCCTTTCCGTTTCAACGGATACAAAATTCGTTCAGGATCGTGCACTTGATTAACAGTCGCCGGTCCCTTAGCGCAATTCCGACCTCGAGAACCGGGATGTTCCGGGTTGCCTTCAAACTTGCGAATATGGTGCGTCTTTTTATCAACGTAAGCCAGCAATCCACAAGCCGCTTCGCAGTTGAAGCAAACGGTTGGAACCAGCATGTAATTTTTGGCTACCTTTTTCGGCCAGGCCTTCGGATCCCACTCTTGCCAGTCGTCCCATTTTTCCATGGGAGGAAACAGCGCGAGCTCTCCAACCCTGCGCTCGCCGGTACCTCGACTGGAGCCGGAAGAAACTTCCGAAACTTCTGGAACTTGTGAAACTTCGGCAACTGTTGAAGATCGACGTTTGGCAACACTGGAAACCGTCATGCCATCAGATGCGATACCATCATCGAGATTCTTTTGTAAAACCTGATTATCGTCAACGCAATTCTTGCATCCGAAACGACTGTCTACGGAACCGCCCGCGGTGCCATCCGCCATCGCAAAGTCCCTTGAAAAGCCAATTTTCTTAACAAGACCAGCCAGCCAGGAACCTATTGCATTTGGCTTTTTCTCAAAATTCATAAACGCCTCTCACGCAGATTCGCTAACTCAATCTAACCGACTGACCAGCCATAACAAAACAATGCTCATATGCCAGCAGTCCAAACAACCCAAGGAACGCCACAATCATGTCAACGGAGTAGGATGGCGCCGCAAATCCGGTCACAAGAAGCAGCGTCAGAGGTATTACAGAACCGAGGACAATATTGCCCCACCAGAAAACTTTGCTATAAGGTCCCTTCACCATCATATCGACTGCGCGCTGTTTGGCTTTTGAGCTGTGTTCGGTCAACACCTCACCACCAATGGCGAGGATTAGATGCAATACAATCGCCCCGACAATTGTTGGTCGAGCAAAATCAGCAATCGCATCAAGATTGCCCATCAGAGCGGCAGCGGGAATGCTTACACAGGCTCCGGCTAAAACCGCTTGCTGCAAAAGGTGCAGGGGCAAAGCCGGACTTTGCCACATATCCCGGGCTTTCGCCTGGGCAAAGAGAAAGGCGGTGTAAACCGCTGTCATCACAGCTAGTGGCATCGTTATTTGATACAACCAGGGAGAAACTTGCATGCCGAAACCGAACACGAAGGCGCCAAGAATTGCGGCGAGCAAAACAGAGTAACCCAAAATGATGTAGCTGCCGATAGCAAGCCATGATTTCCATTGCGGTCTGGCGATGATGTACCAGAATCGCTCCGGTCTATCCAGGTCGGCGATCAGGAGAATACCGGTAACGGCGAGGTAGATAAACGAAATTGCGGGGGCTCCCCACACCAGCCATAGTGGCATCGGTCCGGGCACGAATCCGAATTGAATTGAACTCCAAAACATCCAGGCAAACAAGAATGCGCCGGAAGAAATCGACTTCGTCCACAAGTAGAGGCTTACGTACTGCGCCCACGGAATATCATGGTGAACATCATAAGCGACTCTGGCACCAGTTACGGTATTAAGCGCCGATGAAAGCGATATTCCGGAAGGAATATTTTTATCGAGATGCGCGCCGTGTTTCTCTTCCCGCTGGTTTGACCACATATAAAGTCCAGACTCATCGTATGTCTGAACATCAGGATTTAAAACAGCCTCGTCCGCACCGATATAAAAGCACTTGGGATCGGTATTCTTTTCAGGTTTGCGGACTTGAGTTTTTTCGCGGCCGATCAATTGGTTTACTTTTGAAAGAGGATCTTCGAGATCGCCGAATATAAGCGCTTCCTCCGGACAAACCACGACGCAAGCCGGCTCTAAGCCGACATCGAGACGGTGAGCACAAAAATTGCATTTGGCTGCCGTGTGGCTTTCCGGGTCGATATAGATGGCGTCATAAGGGCAAGCCGCAATACACGCCTTGCATCCGATACAGGCGTCCTTGTCAAACTCGACGATTCCGTCCGGCCGTTGAAACATGGCTGTGGTCGGACAGATGTGAACACAGGGTGGATTGGCGCAATGATTGCAACGCAACACGCCAAAATGGCGCTGGGAGTTTGGGAAATCGCCTTTCTCCACATACTTGACCCACGTTCGGTCAACGGACAACGGCACTTCATTTTCTGACTTGCAGGCGGTCGTGCACGCATGACAACCGATGCACTTACGTTGGTCGATTACCCAGGTGAAATTTGCCATTACCGCCTTGCCCGTCAGATGTTGCCTGACGGCTATCGTGAGGATTAACAACCGTCAAAGATAGCTTAAATCAGTGCGAAATTACACCCTCTAGCGTCGTCAAATTTGGCAACCAAAGTTCATAACAAAATAAAGAGCGGGCACTTGTGATGCCCGCTCCATCCATAAGAGTGATAGTTTGCCCAATTCAAGTTGCCATCGAGCTTTCGCCCTCTGACGACCTCTCCTATACCATCGCTCTCTCGATGTCACGAATGTCCATTCTTGTCTTTTGAAGGTCCTGGGAGTTGTATTCCAGTTCCTTCTTAAGGCGGTCCAGCGTGGAGTTATATTGTTGATTATCGTTGCGACGGCTGAGGTCATCGGTAAGACGGTACAGATTGTCGCGACTTTTCAACAGGTCATTTTCTTTAGAGACCAGGGTGTCTCTGCGATTCTTGAGACTGTTGTACACAGCAGGGTCAACAGCCGCCATTGCTGGGGATTGAAGAAGAATCAAACCACCCAAAACGATTGTTATTGTTGCTTTTACGAGATTATTCATAGTTCCTTTCCTCCGTCGGGTGTCTCTTCCCTCAGGTATGCACACAGAATAACGATTAAATTGGCATTGCAGAAGTGCCACTTTTGTGTTGTAATACCAGTCCACTTCATAATCGGTTCCCAACAGGTGGGGCTTTCATGGATTTCCCAATCAATATAAGTTCGACGTCGGATGTTCCCCTGCACCGACAAATCTATGAGGAACTCCGTCGGGCAATCCTTTCAGGACGCCTTGCCCGGGGAAAACGTGTGCCCTCCACCCGCGAGATGTCCAAATCCGTCGGCGTTGCGCGCGCCACGGTCAGCATGGCTTACGATTATCTTCTCAGCGAAGGATATTTCGAGGCTTATCGCGGTTCAGGCACTTATGTTTCACGTCAACTGCCTGATGAACTGCTGGAGACAACAGACGATATAGACGATCTCGTCGAGCAACTACCGGAGAGAAGCACGTTAAAAACGCGCCCACGCCAGCTTTCGCAATACGGACAAACACTTCAATCAAAAGATTGGCTCGGATATCCGGACGAGGAGCCGGAAATTCAGTTCACGTTCGGTCGCCCCGACCTTGACGAGTTCCCTGCACGAGTCTGGAGCCAGCTGCTCACACGACATTGTCGCTCCCGTCAATTGTGGCTTCTGGACTGCCCGACCAAAGCTCGCGGTTATACACCGCTGCGCAACGCCATAGCCGATTATTTGGCCAAAGCCAGGGCAGTTATTTGCGACCCGGATCAAATCATAATCGTAAACGGCTCGCAGCAAGCACTCGATCTGGTCACGCGCGTGCTCGTAGATCCGGGCGACATCGTTGGTATTGAAGAACCTGGTTACATAGGCGCACAGAAAGCTTTTCACGCGCAAGGAGCAAAGTTATCACCGGTCTTTGTCGACAGTAACGGCGTGCGCGTCGACTTTCTTAAGTCGCGTTACGACATCTCCACTCCTGACGACATGAAGCTCCTGTACGTCACGCCATCTCACCAGTACCCGACTGGGGTTTCGCTGTCTCTGGGAAGGCGCCTGGATTTGCTTGCCTGGGCCAGTCGCACGGGCACCATTATTATTGAAGACGATTACGACTCGGAATACAGATATAAAGGAAAACCGATTCCCGCCCTTGCTGGTATCGACAGTGGTGCCTCGGTAATTTACATAGGAACGTTCTCAAAAGTATTATTGCCGGCCCTTCGTCTAGGTTATCTTGTTGTACCGAAAGACCTCATCGACGTTTTTGCAAGAGCAAAGTGGCTGAACGACCGGCACTCCTCTTTGATTCAACAACAAGTGCTCTCTGATTTCATCACCGAAGGTCATATGGAGAGGCACATCAGACGCATGCGAGCGCTGTATGGAGAGCGCCGTTTACTCATGATTGAAGCGCTCAAGGGTCTGTTCGGTAGCGATGTCACCATATACGGTGAAAACGCCGGCATCAATATGCTGGTTCGATTCAACACAGACATTCCGGATGACGAACTCGTGATTCGAGCTCGCAATCTGGGTGTCGGCATATCAAGCACACGATATATGTACCTCGGCGACGCGCCCCATGGAGAATATCTCTTGAATTATGGCGGTCTGAAAGACCAGGAAATTATCGAAGGATTGACAAGACTGCGCGCCGCTATGGACCGCCAGGAAACTCTTCTACCGGTTGAGGCTCAAGATTGATCGCGAATCGCGCTACTCCAGACCCAAAAGATAAACAGCGGTTGAAACAAGAGACGCACGTAAAGAGCGACAGCCGGAAATTGCGGAAACGCTTCCGGGTGTATCGCCATGTGAATGTTAACCGGGAAAACGGCGACCAATAGAGCGATTAGACCGTAACCGGCAAACTTACGAGCGGCGTGGACCTGCACTCCAATGCCACCCAGTATTTCGAATACACCACTTATGAAAACCATTTCGAGAGGAAAAGGTATGTAAGGCGGCATCGCACGCAAAAACCACTCGGGATGAACGAAGTGCATCACTCCAGCAAACACGAAGAAGCAGGTGAGAGCCCAATTTGAAAACTTTCGAAGGAGTGATTGCGACATTTTGTTCGTTTGGTGAGTAAATGGAATCTACTTTACATTGAATGCGATACCATTGCATAAATTCAGAAAATCAACCGAGGAACAATGATATGTTCGCCAACCTCCCGACGTTCTCTAAGTCAGGTTTCAACGCTCAAAAACGAACATCCTTGAAAGGCAAAACTCAACTTGCTCTAATTGCTATAGCAGTTGCGGGCACATTTGCGACAACTCTTGAGTGCCCGGTCCTGGCAAAAGGCACAAGCGATCTCGCGTCATGGAACGACGGGCCGACCAAAGAATCAATTGTTCAATTCGTTAAGTCCGTCACCGATAAAAAGAGCGCAGACTTCGTCGAACAGGAAAAACGAATTGCCGTTTTCGATAATGATGGAACTCTCTGGTGCGAGCAGCCAATTTATCCGCAAGTAGAATTCATCATTGGATGCGCGAAAGAATACGCCGAAAAACATCCTGAAGTTCAAGAAGATCCACTCTTTAAGGCAGCAGTTCAGGGAGATATGGCGACGCTCGCGAAAGCTGGTCCCAGAGGTTCGCAGACGCTGGTAAACACCACCCACAACGGCACGCCCGTAGAACAATTCTCTGATGTCGTGTCAAAATGGCTTTCAGAACATAAACATCCACGTTTCAACGAACCCTACACAAGTTGCGTTTACAAGCCGATGTTGGAATTGCTGGCGTATTTGAAGAAGAACGGTTTCACAAATTACATAGTGTCCGGCGGCGGCACTGAGTTCATGCGGCCCTGGACAGAGAAAATTTATGACGTTCCGCCGGAACATGTAATCGGAAGCACATGCAAATTATCATTCAGCAACGCTGACGGAAAGCCCGTAATCAAAAGAACTACGGAGATTGACTTTCTCTGTGACTCGGAACGAAAACCGATCGCAATTGAAAAAATAATCGGGCGACGGCCTATAGCTGCGTTCGGAAATTCCAACGGCGATATGCAGATGTTACAGTGGACGACAGCTGGCAGCGGCAAGCGGTTTGGACTGATCGTTCATCATACTGATGCAGAGCGAGAGTATGCTTACGATCGCGATTCCAAAATTGGTCGACTCGATAAGGCGCTAGACGAAGCAACAAAACAACACTGGACAGTCGTGGATATGAAAAACGATTGGAAGCAGATATTCTCGTTTCAAAAATAAGTTGTCCCTTTATCCAAAGCGCGGAACAAATCGAACACCTCATTCATCTCGTAAACGTCGGTCAGACACAGCACCGGTTATGGAGATTTGAACTGCTGCAGTGATTGATCCGCGGTTCGCGGGAACACAAGTTACGAACTAACAAGAAACTCATTGATAAAATCAACATGGAGTTAGCGAGTCACCAATGGCACAGCGCAAAACAAAAACAAAAGAGCTTGATGCGCTTCTCGACGCAATCGACGCCGCCGGGAATGCCGAAGAGTTCGAGGTCGAAGGACATAAGATCGCAGTCTCAAATCTGAACAAAGTTTTGTGGCCGGGGACTGCCGACCATGAGCCTGTAACCAAGCGCGATTACATCAGATATCTCGTGCAGGTCTCGGAGTATCTGCTTCCCCACCTCAAAGATCGTCCGCTCACCCTGATCCGTTATCCGAACGGCGTCGAAGGCAAGAAGTTTTTCCAGAAGCACTGGGAGCACAAGAAACCTGAATTCGTGGACACCATCATGTTGTATTCAGAGCACAGTAAGTCCGACGGGGAGTTCATCACTTGCAGTAACGTTGCAACATTAGTTTGGCTGGGACAGCTGGCCGATCTTGAACTTCACACCACTCATACTCGAACAAATCCGGAACCGGATGGTAAAAAACTGGGAACCACTTTCACCGGGAGCGTCGCAAACATCGATAGCTCCCTCATGAATTACCCGGATTTTGTCGTACTGGACCTTGATCCATACATGTATAGCGGAAAGGAAAAGAAGGGAGAAGAGCCGGAGTTGCACAAAGAAGGTTTTGAAAAGACCTGTGAAATTGCCGCAGCGTTAAAAGAGAACTTGGATAAACTGAATGTGGAAGCGTTTGTCAAAACTTCCGGTCGAACCGGGCTGCACATCTACGTTCCAATAGTGCGAAATATTGAATACGATATGGTGAGGTCGATTGCTGAAGTAATTGGTCGACATCTTTTGAAGCAACACCCCAGAGAAGTCACTATGGAATGGTCGGTCAGTAAGCGTACTGGAAAAATATTTTTCGACCACAACATGAACGGGCGGGGCAAAACACTTCCCTCTCCCTACTCTGCCCGAAACTCCGTCGAGGCGACCGTCTCGACACCTGTCGAGTGGAAGGAGCTGCCCAAAATCTATCCGACCGATTTCACAATCTGGAATGTGCCGAAGCGACTCGAGAAAAAGGGCGACATCTGGTCCGACATCCTCGAACACAAAAACAATATGGAAAAACTGAAAAAAACAACGGAGTGAAACGAGAAAGCCTAAGCGGATTTCTTTAGTCGCGATTCAGCTATCTCCGAATAGGCTTGCCAAGCCGGTTCCACAGCGGGAAGCAAAGCCAGTGCCTTGTTAACCGGCCCCTTCGACACAATTTTTCCGGACATCAACGCAAGCGGTAAATTGACCTTACCAAGCCAAAATTGATGAGCGAAATCAGATTGCATAAACATTTCTATATCCGGTTTCTTCTCGCAGTCACCACTGGTGATGCGAATCTCGTCGCCATCCGAGCCATCGATCGTCAAACTTCCATCAGGATTTTTATAGTGGAATCGAACGGTTAATTTGGACTTGAGCAACTCAGCGGAAATCTGGGGATTGCTTTTAATCCAGTTCCATAGCGCTTCCATCACAACATATAGTTCTTCCGTGCTGCTGAAAACCGCCATCGTCACCACCTCACATCACCGTCAACTGGGTAAACCGCAGCAGTAGCGACTGCGCGCTTTGGAAGAATAATCGTCAGTCCCGGAAAAACGGCTCGACTGGCGAACTAAGAATTCTAAACTTATCTTTCTCATAGCATGCGACCTTCACAGCGGTGTCAAGAGGCACAATTAATGCTACATACGAATTGAGACAGTGAGAAAGTGTGCTTGCTTTTCTGGTCAGTCGGAGAACATCGAGCGGAGTGTGATGCTGCAGGTAGCAGAAATGCCTGAGTCCATCGGCTTTTCGACAAACACAGGGAACTCTGCGGGAAAAACCGCGTCCACTTTTTTACACCTCGATAAAAGGAATGGGAAGGTATGCTAGCTATGATCAGAACGATTAAAACAGTTGTATCCGTAATAACAGTAGTCACTTCAGTCGTGGTCGCTCTGAGCGAGCTTAAAAAAGCGATTGATGGTTTCAAACGCAAGAAAGAGATCGAAGGCGATGGCGGAAGTGCCCTGGCTGCACAGACTACGTAATTCCGGAAGTTAAAACTACAATGCAACTAACGCACCGCGTCCTGTGAGATTCAGTGCTCGTTGGCTTTTAGCGGTGCGACTGAAACTGGAACAACTATAAGACACCGCTGCTCTTATGAACAGCGGTGTTTAAACGTTGACCACGGCACCTGGACTTAAACAGCTTGCACCGCATCATCGGGTCCGATGGCTAGATCGCGCGGCATCTCCGTCTGTTCATCATCCAATGTGAGAGGACATGATTTGAGGTCGCAGTTGGCAGGGCCGTCAAGAACGCCACCAAGAGCGTCGAACCGCGAGCCGTGTGCAGGGCAGTCCCAACTGCCCTCGACCGGATTCCAACGGACCAGCGCCGCCATATGAGGACACACGGCCGACATGCGATGAAGTTGACCGTAGTCGTCACGATACACCGCCATCTTTTCAGTGCCACGCTGTACGATTGCGCCCTCACCAGGGGCAATATCAGCTTCCTGCATGTCGGCAGGTTTTAAATGGTCCGCGTATTGAGCCGCGGTATTAACGTTCTCCTTGAGATACGTTTCCACAGTACCAACTGTTTTCCGCGTGGGTTTAAATACATCACTATAGATGTTCGCTCTGTTCATTATCAAATCGGCGATGATCGTCCCAGCCAAAGTGCCTTGCGTCATGCCAACTCCTGAAAATCCGGTGGCAACATAGATATTTTCGCGGTGTCCAGGGTCATGACCGATGTATGCAATTCCATCCACAGGCTCGTAAACCTGCCCGGACCATCTGAACTCGACGGGTCCAATGTCAGGCATCAACGCTTCCGTCCATTCTTCCAGAGCCTGGAAGTGCTGGCTGTAATCCTCATCCTGACCTGTTTTTCTATCCTCGCCACCAACAAGCAAATAGCGCTTTCCGTAGATTTCTTCAGTCCTTAAATAGTGGTACGGATTAGCTGTGTCCCAGAACATTCCATCGATGACGGAACCATCATCGATCTGAGCGCCTATCACATAACTACGGTAGGCAGCTTGCTTTGTGTGAATCGCGACGAGGTTACTGACAGGACTATTTGTCGCGATTACGACGTATCGTGCCTTAATCGAATGACCGCTGTCTGTCAGTGCTTCGGCTATTTTTCCATCCTTTACCGCATTAACATGCGTATCACAAAATATTTTACCGCCCATGTTTTGTATCGCCTTCACAACGCCTCGCAAGTAGCGAAGAACGTGAAATTGAGCCTGATTTGGTATTCTCAGACAAGGGCCTGGATTTACTGCAGGAAGCGGAACTTGCGCGAGGAATTCTACATCTGAAAAACCGACTCGCTGCATCGCCTCCATCTCAACGTCCAGAACATCACGATCGCCGTTCGTCCCCATGAACAAATAGGCGTCCTTGCGCTCGAAGTTGCATTCTATATTCTCTTCAATAATTATCTGGGACATGCGATCGATTGACTCACGCAAACCGGCCGCAACCAGTCTGGTGTTCTCGTCGCCATGCCACTTCTCCAGCTCAGCATATCGTTTGTCTAAAACCGCGGTGACATGCGCAGTAGTGCGTTCAGTCTCCCCACCCCCGAGCGAGCCGTCGTCAACAACAATTACGCTCTTACTTTCTTTGCAGAGCGCATACGCGATCGATAAACCAGCGATACCTGCGCCTACTACTAAAACGTCGCATTCTAAATCGGCTCCAAGCGAATCGAAATTGGGCAAGCTGCCGTCAGCCAACCACAAAGAATCCGTAGCCCTGTCCATAATCCGCGCCCTCACAGAAGTTCCGCTTACATAGCACTTGCTGGACAGCTCAGTGCTACATACTCACTAACGCACAGACTACTCGACTGCATCACGTAACAAACTGCGAGGAGAAGCAGTGCGTCCCCCGGATGTCCCTTCGACCAGGGTGGAAATATGAAACTTTTTGGAGGAAAAATGATGACACGTTTTGGCATTCTTTTCGCAGCCACTCTGGCGTTGGTCGCAGTGTCACCGGCAGCGAAAGCAGACACGACTCTGGTGGAAACTACTACGGTTTCTTCACCTACATTCGCGTTACCGGCTGGCGTACCTTATATGGTAGTCGACCCCGTCACCGGAAAAGTGTTCTCCGACTACTCGGCGACAGTGAAAGTCCCGGCTGGATACTATATCGCAGAACGAAGCAGTGGTAAGGTGGTGGCTACTACCGATGCCAACGGCAACCTCGTAGCAATCACGACCGCCCCTGCATCAAACGTTCTTGTCAAAGTTACAGAACGAAGAACAGCCTTAGAGCAACAAATCGCAGATGCTCTCTCTCGAAATGTTGTCGCAGTGACGGAGATTCAGCCACTTAAGGCAGCCCTGGCTGAAGTAGCAGCTCAGGAAGTTGTTCTCAGAAAGAACGGCGACTCTGTGACACTAGCACAAGCAGCACCGCTGGCGTATAGATTGAACGTAATCGGAAACCAGCTTGCTCCGATGATCAAGACGACGACAGCTTACACACCTATTCTCGGTGAGCGTGTTTACGTTCAGAACGGACAGGTGCTGGTCGCCACGACTGACTACGCCGCTCGCAGAGCACTTCTCGATCAACGGATTCAGTCAGAATACGACTTTGGACGATTAACCAACGATCAGGTCAAAGACCTTCGTGCAGACCTGTCGAAAATCGCCAATCTCGAACTTCGCAAGAAAAAAGATGGCAAACTTTCCGCATCCAACCAACGCTCGATCGAAAAGAAATTCAACGAACTTAGCGCTGATTTGCAGGAAGACATCTCCGACACCAACAAGCGCCGCGCCAGAATTGGTCTGAAGGTCGAATAGTTATTGTTCGATCATCGACCACAAAGACATGCGCTTCGGTTGCGGAGCGCATGTCCTTTATTGCGAGACTCTACCCGCCCGAGTCCGCAACGAAAATGAAAAGGATGTCTCACCCGCTTGCTCAAACAAATCCGCATAACGGTTCAATTCATCAGCCAACTTGGGATTGTTGAATCCAAGTGTTTTCTCTTTGAATTTCAAATGGTCTTGGGCTTTCTCCTTCGCCATGTCCAACTTACTCTGCGTGAGCAAATTGAAAATCAGAAAGTCTTCGACGTCGTACTGGTTTACCGGCGTTACAGTGGTGCCATTCAGCTTCTGAGTCGCATCACAAGCTCTACGAAACATTGCCTCGGCCTTTGGAAAGTTCTTCAGACTGGTGTATGCAATTCCAAGCTCTGCCAACGCATCTGGAAGTTGATCATCAGGAGCTGTTTTGCCTTTGCTTTCGAAAATCCCAATCCAGTACTCGTACTCCTTGATCGCACTTGCGTAGCGTTTTAAACTAAACTCCAGACGTGCATACCTGAGCACCAATGGAGCATCAGAGTCTAAGATTTCCGATGCCAGCTTTCGAGTTTGCAGCGCTTGACCGACGAGGTCATCTGCAAATAATCGGTCGGTCTCTGTTGTTTTTTCCGACATGATCGTCGAAGCGATACGATTCAACCTGACAATAGCCTCGTCTGCGGTAACCCGACCTCCCACCTTCGCGCCTTGATATGCAATGAGTTCAAGTGAGCCGGCCTCTTGCGATTTTCCACCGGCTAGTTTTGCATCAGCAATTGCAGAGAGTTGCTCTATTTCATCACGCTTGAACTTTACGCTCTGAGCCAAACTCTTCGCTGACTCGGTCGCAGCGGAGTACCTTTTGTTAGTCCAATCCAGGAGCACTTTTTCGGCAAGCTCCCGATATTTAGGTTTCGCCCACACGCGCTTCGGAAAATCTCCTTCGGAAAAAACTTTTGCTTGTTCAGATGCAGCTAGTAAAGTCGAACTCGGAGGAGACGATTCGGCGCGGGGTAAAAGCACTTCAGCCAGAGCCGCACCATGAGAACAAATAAACAGCGCGAATACAAGAATTAAAGCTGTTGTCGCTTTGGAATTGCCTTTTCGAGATAGTGCTTTGACTACAAGTTTTTGAAAATCTATGATCAATTGCTCACTATTTTTGAGAAAGCGCCCCTGTTCAGGCAAACCGGCAAGCAATCCGCGTTGAACGGAATCAGTCAAATCATCATCTTCTCGGCCTACTTGCGAATTGAATTGAACCAACTCTTCCGCCCAATTCTTATCGACACCCGGCGCAAAAAATTGCGTTGAAAAACCTTGCGCTTTGTTTGGTCCGTTTGAATTCCAAACATCAACAGATAAGTTTGGGAATCCGGGATTGATGTTGATGGTGAAATTAGGCCACAAGACGTGGTACTGGGACTCTTGAATTTCGCCGCTTGTATCATAGATTTTCAAGCGTGCTTTCGCTTTGGAGTCACCCGCTCGCGCCTTGCCGACTTGACTAAAGAAGTAGGGATAAGAAGTGAGTTTGTAGCTATCCGGATCAACATCGATTGCCGCACTAAAGCCGGGATGCGCAACGGGACAGTGGTAGCATTCGAGATAATTCTCAAGCATTGTTTTCCAGTTCGAGTTCGATTCCCAGCTGGAGCGCTCCCATAAGTAGAGGTTACTCAAATCGATGCCACTATCGGCGATGATGTTTAAAACGTCACCAAAGTAATGTGAAACGGGCTTGTCGTCACTGTCAAAATTGACGAATACAAACGGTCCCAGCAATTCTGTCCGCACCGTGATCAACGGATAATCTTCTGTTTTGAAGCCGTCTTCGCGATCGGCTCTGGGAGCCGCTCTCAAACAACCATTCAAGTCATAAGTCCAGGCGTGATACCGACATTGCATCGATGTAGAGTGCCCACATCCTTTCATAACTTCGTGGCGGCGGTGACGGCAAACGTTGACAAATGCTTGAATGCCGTCTTCGTTTCTCACAGCAACCACTGGAATATTTCCGACATAAGCTGTCACGAAATCACCGATGTTACGCATCTCGAAAATCGAGCCGACGTACTGCCAACTCTTGCGAAAGATCAAATCTATTTCCGTGTCGGCGATTGAAGTATCCGTGTACCATCGAGACGGCAGAGAAATACCCTGGTCAAGCAACTTCAGGAGTTCATCGATTTGATCGAGAGTAGTCATAATTCAAGCACCGCGCGGAAAAAATTATCATATCAGATTCGTTCGGACTCCCCGCTTACACCTCTAAGCATGACAGGTAGACCAAGCAACAAAATCACGCTCATGATTTGCAACGACTGAATGAACTGCAGATGCTCCGCAATCGTGGCTGCAAAGAAATCTGAACCAATCATGCCCAGAGAATAAGCAATGTTGTATACAGCATAGACTGCCGAGTAACAGTTCATACCTTTTCGGTCTACGGCGTTTCCCAACTCAGCAGAGGTCGGATTCAGAACAAAAGCGTATGCCATGCTGACTATACATAGAATTACGCCAGTCCATAAGATACTGGGGAACACCGCCAGTAGTGGCAGCGAAATTGCCATTAAGACCATTCCAAAACAAATAGCTCTTTTGATGGAAAACTTCTCGGCCATCAGATTAACGACCGGTGCCATCATGCCATACGCAATGGTCGAGACCGTAAACATCGGTCCGATGTCATGCGGAGCACCATGCAGTTTCGAAGTCACATGGAGTGGCAGAAGTGGCTCGAGAAGCCCCCACGCAGAGGCGGCAAGTGCGACCGCAAAGGCGGCGCTAAGAACCGTTTTGTCCAGAAGTAAGCTTCTCAGATCTGCTGAAGATTCATTCTTCGCGGGATGGTTTGGAAGCAGAAGGACTCGCATGCAAATGTCCAAAGCAATGAAGCATCCAGCAACTTGAAACGGAAGCAAGTAACCTCCCATCTCGAAAAACCAGGTTCCAATCATCGGCCCCAGAATCGAGCCGGCCGTGCTCCCAACCATCGCAAGTCCCATCATTTGAACCCGCTTATCGTGATATTTCTCAGCAACCAGAGCCAAACCGGCAGTCCAGGAGGCTGCAGCCGACGCACCTTGAAACGCACGCGCAACGACTAAGAGATAAAAACTGTCGCCAAGGGCAAAAAGTAATGTCGCAAGCGAAATCATTACAACGCCGATTATCATCGGAGTTCGACAGCCATATTTGTCGCCAAGGTGTCCGAAAAGCGGCGTGGCTAGAAGGACGCCAACCGCGTAAGCCCCGTAAAGTATTCCCATCTGTTGCTCGCCAACAATCTTCGCGGGCGAGTACGGGGTCAGCGGCACCACCAACCCATACATCATGTAATCGATAAACAAAGCGAATGCGACGACGACAAGAACTGTCCATCGATAACTACGCAGACTGTCAATAAGACCGCGCAAAGTAGATTGCTTCCTCGTGCTAAATTTCGATAACGCCGAGCCCATTATATCTGCTATGACCCTTTTACTAATTACGCCTGGCAGACCAGGCGCCGCCAGCAATCGCTCAAATTCACATGTTCATTGGCAAGAAGCGCGTAATCAGTGACTGGAAGCTGTGCTACCTTGCAGGAAGGAATTACATTCGCGTTGTTTCGGAGGACCCGAATGGTCGGTACATCGAACAAACTTGAACGAGCCAAATCTCGAGAGGAAAACGAGACTCAGGAGCTACGCGACGAGACAAAATTTACTCTCCAGGAAGGACGCATGACCCTGCCTGGCATTCAAACGTTGTTCGGTTTCCAGCTTATTTCAGTTTTCAGTCCGGTTTTTGATCAAAAAGTGGGGCACGATGATAAGGTCCTTCACCTCATCGCAATAGGTCTAACGGTGCTATCAATCGCGCTAACTATGACTCCCGCCGCTTACGACCGCCAGACCGAGGATTGGAGATGTTCACACAGATTCGTCCGCATCGCAAGCACCTGTATCACATTGGGCATGATACCACTGGCAATATCAATGGCTCTTGATCTCTATGTCATCGCTCTGCTTATAACCACCGACAAAATCACGGCCGTGTCATCGGGAATCGGAGCGTTGATTCTATTCACAATTCTCTGGTTTCTTTTTCCGAAGTTTGACCTCCGGGAAAAGCCGAAAACAACTCCGCTGGCCTGACAGATACCGCCGTTTAGATTCGACCGTCGGAAAAGGTACCATTGTCAATGTGACAGCGACGGATCTTGCCAAATCCGTCGCTCTGGGATTGACAGCGCGGGTATTGAAACCGGTTTGTCAACGAGACAGCGACGGATCGCCAAATCCGTCGCTCTGGGATTGACAGGCGCAGCTGAAACGATTAAGCCGCGTCTTTCAGATAAGAAGAAAGCCTCTTCTGAATTTTGATTCGAGCTCTCGAAATTCTGGACTTCACAGTTCCGATTTCGGTCTGAGTTAGCTGAGCGATTTCCTCGTAGGACAGTCCCTCAACGTCACGCAGCACAGCTGCAGTGCGAAATTGTCCTGGCAAACTCGACAATGCATTAGCGACGGCATCAGCCAACTCGCTGTTTAGCAACTTGTCTTCCGGTTGTGCAGAACCGTCCACGATCTCACGAGTCGCCACTTCGTTGCCGTTGTCTGAAGTTATTGGCTCATCAATCGAAAGCACCTGACCATCGCGCGGACGCTTGCGAAGCTCATCATAGAAAAGGTTTGTCACAATCTTGCGCAACCAACTCTTGAAGCAATCCGGATTCCGAAGGTTGCCGATCGAACGCCATATACGAATGTTAGCTTCCTGTACCAGATCCGAGGGATCAAGCCAGTCCGGCGCCACGTGGTAAACCATCGAGACAATAGTTTGCCGATGTCTATCCAGCAGATGGTTCAACGCTTCCGGATCATTTTGCTGACACGCGACAATAAGGTCCGCGTCATTCAAATCACTATAGTTTCCACGTCTACTCTTTAGAGCTTTACACGGGCCTTCCATTAAAAACACCTCTTTGCGCGTACTTGAAGTTTGGATTCAGAGCAAACCGCAAAATTTTGCTCAGTTATCCTGTAGCACAAAGATCCGGAATCGAAACTTTTAAGGAACATGAGCATAGCCTCATAAAGTCGCACCGGATAAGGCTTTGCATTGGCGCCCCCCTTTGCGAATCTTTCTTGCGCGAAACCGTTATAACCGTTACGAAACAGCACGTGAACAGGTTTATTGGAGCAATGCGGGGTGCAGATTAAGACGGACTACGATGTGCTAAGAAGCTTTCATAGGCACCTGGAGCATAACTATGAAAGTTAGTGAAATCATGACCGCGGCGCCCACCTGCTGCTGCAGAGAAGAGAAGGCGCAACAAGCGGCCAGCATTATGCGCAATTTGAATGTCGGGATCGTACCTATTGTAGAGAGCGAAACAGATGAGACATTGATCGGCTTAGTGACAGACCGCGACCTCTGCCTTCGCATTGTGGCACTCGGTATCGACCCATCGGTAGCCTGCGTTGAAAGCTGTATGTCAGAGGAAATCATTTCTTGCCACGCGGACGACAATGTCGAGAGGGTGGTGGCACTCATGCAAAAGCATCAGATTCGCAGAGTCCCTGTTGTAGACTCGCAAAACCACATAGAAGGAATTGTCTCTCTTGCAGACATCACAGTCCGGGCGCATGAGCAAGACATCGCAGAAACGATCACTGAGATATCAGAGCCAGCAGGACTCTTTCATTTATGACCGGGTTTTCAGTTTTTCCAGTGATGGTTAAAAACGCACACGTTTACCACGTGTGCGTTTTGTTTCAAACAAGAAATAAGCTTCGCGTTCCACAACTTAAGAAGAGAACAGACGAAGCTCTGTTCGTCTGTTCTCTTACTTTCCCTTCTATCGTTTTAAACCTTATTCCAGGGGCGACGGCGCCGGCTTATCCTCACCCGGAGCAGGTCGGGGCTCTGGCACCGGCGGTACCGGGGTCGGATCGGGATCAGGCTTCGGTTGCGGCAGCGGAGCTGGCTCTGGTGGTTGAGGAGTAGGATTCGGTACCGGCGTCGGACTCGGCACCGGATTCGGTGCAGGTGCAGGATTCGGCGATGGTACCGGCGGCGGTGTCGGCTTCGGGACCGGATCCGGATTTGGATCCGGCTCAGGTTTCGGCACCGGAGCTGGCTCTTGTATTGCCGAAACTCCGGTGCCCACCATGCTGCTTATCACGTCATTAACCACCGCAGCAGCCGCCCTCTTCTTTGTCATCCTTCTGGTTGCCTTTTTCCTGGACGTCTTTTTCCTGACGCTCAAGCTTATCCTTGTCGTCGCCCTTTCGGCCCTGGTCCTGTTTCTCTTCAAGACCTTTATCTTTTTTCTCTTCTAAAGTCTCTTTATCCTTAGTAGCCATAAAACTCACTCCTTTGGATTCATCCATTTAAGTTTTGCCTACGGGACCAGCAGACTCCGGCTTTTGTTCCCTGATTTACCGAAAGAGAGTTGGAACAAATTGGGTAACTCACCCATCCCGTAATCACTCTCTTGTTTGCAGAGGAAACTAAATGAGAAAAGCCGCAAAGTACGACGTGGTGATCCTGGGTTCGGGCTCTACCGCAGCAGCCGCCGCAAAAGTGGCAAGAGAACTGGACAAAACGGTTCTTATTACAGAGGAACGACTGCTAGGAGGTACTTGCCTGAATTACGGGTGTGTGCCATCTAAGTTTTTGATCGAGGCGGCAAAGGCCTATTACACAATGAAACGACCTCGTTTTTACGGCATAGAATGCGTTGAATCCAGGCTGGTTTTCGAAGATCTGATTCAGCAGAAAGGCGAGATTGTGCGTCAATATAGAGAAAAGAAGCGTGACACCATATATGATGACGACGGTATGAAGCTAGTTCGCGGTCATGCTGTCTTTGCGGATGAAACCACTATAGAAGTCGATGGAAAGCGCTATAAGGGAGACAAGATACTAATTGCCACCGGCAGTAGACCCCTGATTCCTGAAATTAAAGGTCTCTCCACGACCGGATACCTTACCAGCGATCTGCTCACAGTTGACGAACCCGGCGAGCTGAGAACATTACCTGAGTCGTTGATCATCGTAGGTGGTGGCTATATCGCAATTGAACTTGGACAGATGTTCGCCAGATTCGGCACGAAGGTGACGATGATAGAGCGCAGCGCGCAACTGCTAAGCCACGGTTATGAGCCTGAAGTCGGAGAAATTATACAGCGAGTCTTAGAAGACGAAGGTATAGAACTTATTTTAAACGCCACAGTTGAATCGGTGGAAAAATCGAAGACAAGCAATTACAGAATCAACGTGAAGTTCGGAGGCAAAGCTAAGGAGTTTCGCGCAGAACATTTACTTATCGCCGCTGGTAGGCAGCCAAATGCCGATCACATTCACACAGAACGCGCCGGCGTGAGAATCGCAAAAGATGGATACGTAGAGGTAGATGAACACTTTCGCACTAGCACTGAAAATATCTATGCTTGTGGTGACGTTATTGGCCCGGAACTCGGCAATCAAATGGCCACGCCAGTTGGCGTCATGGATGCGAAGACGGCAATTCATAACGCATTCTCAGAGATTGGTGGACAAACTCCTGACCGCAGAGTGGTACCGAGAGCGATATTTTCAGACCCGGAGATTGCAACCGTCGGACTAACCGCAGAGAAAGCGAGAGCACGAGGCTATTCGATTCAGATAAGATCTATTCCGCTCACGTGGGTGCCGCGTGCCGTGATGATGCAGCACACGGATGGTCTGGTAAAAATCATCAGCGACTCTGAAAATGATGAGTTGCTTGGCGCGACAATCGTTGGTCCGTCTGCTGGAGATCTGGCGCAGCAGATAGCTCTCGGCATGCGGTTGAATGCTCGGCTCTCAGATTTCTCGGATGCTCTGTATGTTTACCCGAGTCTCTCTGAGTCTTTGAAATTCGCCGCCCGAACATCGCCTGACGAGGAGGACGCTAGCTAGAAAGAACGGAACCTTGTTCCGTTCTTCCCATAATTCGTCAGACTCCAGACGTGATGAGTGAAATTGACCTACATCGAAGTGATCTTCTGGAGGTTGCCTACTGTTTTTCTAGCTTCGTTTGCACATGCTTGCATCTGTTTATCATCACCAAACTGATCGCAAGATTTAGCAACCTGATTACATGCGTCGATCGTCATTGCAGCCGACTTCTTCTGTAGCGCAGAGCCACGCGTAATAAACTTTTCCGTCGCATCGCACGCGGTGATGCAGTCTTTCAAAACATTCGTCACGTTTGCTTTTCCGAGTTTCCCCTTCTTGGTGTTCACATAATCGAGAGTCTTTTGACAAACATCCGACGTGTGCTTACAATTGCCTTTCGCAATATCTTCAGTTGTTTGAGCGAGGGCAGGACTCAGCGAACACGTGTACAACGTAGTCGACGCCGCCATCAGTAATAGGAGCTTTCTCATTATCATTAACCTCCACGAAGCACCCCAGGTGTCTTCTATCGAATACTTTAAAGTTTCCAATTACGTGACTGGGATTCGCTCGAAAAGATTCCAATCGGTTGCAAGTTTTATCAACTTTTTTCGAGTCGCGATTTTTCGGCGTTTAAGTGCCTATGACTAGGCATTAATGCGCCAACGGTTTGCTAAAAACTTTCGCTAATCAAGCCACTCGGTCAAATAATCTCGTATGCAGTCAGCCCAGATTTTATAGCCTTTAGCAGAGAGGTGCAAAAGGTCGGGCATGACCTCCAGAGGTACATCTCCCGCTTTATCGACGAACGAATTTCCGATGTCTAAAAACTTAATGTCTTTCCCGTTATCGAGCTTTGCAGTAATCTCGTTGACCTTATCTATTGAGCTGCGCACCCGATCCTTTGCGTAACCGCGAGGGAGAATACCGAGCACCAAAATCTTCGTCGAGGGCAAACGTTTCTTGATCGTCTTCACGATCTGCCCAATATTGTTCGCAATTTTCTCAGGTGGGTCTCCATGAGACAAATCGTTTGTGCCAATCATGAGGACAGTTATCTTCGGGCTGATACCTATGAGTTCTTCGTTCAATCGAGCGAGCACACCATATGTAGTATCACCTGAAATTCCGAAATTACCTGCATTCCATTTTGCGAATTCAGAGTCCCAAACCGATTTACCGTCGCTTAACCAGTATTCAGTGATGGAATCACCGATGAACAGCAGGTCGATGTTACCCTCCTTCGCGGCTTTTACGAACCGCTCATGTTTCTTATTGTAATTGTCTACAGCGCGCTGCGCATGTTGAGGTTCAGAACCGTTTTCGGCTCTCGTTGAACAGGAAGACAGGAAAAATCCAATCGCGCAGATAGAAGAGACGATAAAGGCAGTTTTGAATTTCAGTATTTGCATTTACTTCAGAAGCGGTCAGGGCGAGCAGGCATTATAGCGATAATGATAAGCGAGATCTAGAAAGGTGTTGTATATTGATCGAATTCGGAATCCGCTTAAATTCCCAGCCCTGAACTGCTCAACTCGAGAAAAACATATGCGAAAAACGGTCGTCTTTCTTCTGTCCTGTTTCTCAATAGCAATTATTGCATCGTCGCCTGCTGTCGCCTCCGATCTGCAAGATGGGGCAAAACTTTACGCAGAAGGCAATTACTCGAAGGCGCTTCCCTTTCTACAAAGGGCTGCCCAACTTTCTCCGATGTCATGGCAAACGCACTATTATCTGGCGAACACAAATTTAGCGCTAGGGCGTATGGGGACCGCAAAATACGAATATGAACTATGCCTGAAAATCTGTAATAAGCCCGATATCATAGCGCGATGCAGAGAGGGACTTGCCCGCGCTGAGAAGCACTCGTCGCAAACACGGACAGCGACCAACTCGTCATCCGCTCCTGCAGCAAATTCAGGCAGATCATCTTCCACTGTCGATGATGAAGAGGACGAGGATGAGGATGAGAACAACGAGAAAGCCACACCGAAACCGGCCCTGACGGATGCCCAACGAGTTATCAATCACAAGAAAGAGGAAATAATGCGCACCGCTAAAAACGATTGCGCGCGAATCAAGAAGGCCGCAACCGAGCAAATTGAAGAAGAAAGGGCAAATGCCAATCAGTACTGGCGGGATGAGGACGGAAAAGTATTCACGTCCATTAGTCCCGAACGGGAAGCTGAAATTCACCGAGAAGCTGAGGCAAAGTGTAGGAAAGTCATGGAAGACGCGCAACGCAGGCTGGGCTCGTTAGGCAACTAGCGCATAACTCTCGAATCGTTAAAACGTTGCGACGGGCTCAGTTTCATTGCTCGATTCGGACACAGGCTCGTTCATCAGCTGAGAGCGCTTTTTGGCGTCCTCGTCGGAAGGTCCGTCAGCCGGCTCCGTCTCAACTGGATCGACGGCTGGATCTTCATCAGTTAGTGACGCAGGTATTGAGGGACTCAGTCCTTTATAGCGACGATTCAGGGAATCACGCGCCACTTCGAATGCGTGTGGACGCACGGAGACGTCTCCACAAAAAGGCTCATCGTAAGTAGCCAGCAAAAAGACGTTTAAAAACAATACGAGATTGACGAGCGCGGTAGTGAATGACTGCATCACAACATTCTCGATACCGAAGAAAAGAACAAGAATTCCAGTTGCGAATGCCCCAATTAGAACAACTCCCCAAAGAACATGAGGGACGGAATAGCTCATTTGCGTGGCGCGAATTCGGCGACAATCTCCAAGGCTAGCCATGCTCGACAGCATCGTCGTGTGAATGTTGTTTTCCCGGTTTGTCTGAGGTTCATAACTCAATACATCGGTCCAGATTTGACCATAGTGTTTCCACACCTCATAAGACATCTTGCGCTCTGCCATTTTCGGCCATTCATCTTCGATGACACCGTTGACGTACTTGGAGCAGTCGCTCCGAATAATCAGCCCAGCTTTCTCAGGCAGACCGCGCGATAGCCGGTAGATGTCACTGATAGCACCAGCTTCGCGCTCAACATTTAGTCGAGCCTCCTCGAAGCGCGTCATCGCATTTGCCACCATGAAACCAAGCAAAATTGCAAACAATGTACCTACGCAAGCGAGCAACGGATCCGACACTTCATGATGGTCACGCAAAAACCTCATGCCGATCATCTTACGAACTATCAGCATCGAAACGACGGACAATAGCATTGATGCGATGCCGAGCAAAATAGAGTGACTCGTAATGAATTGTCCCATCGCCGTCTCCCAAAGTCGGACCTTAATGGATTTTACACCGTAACGGCGGTTCCTGATAGTACAAGGACGGTAGGATCCGAAATGGCACAGAGAAAAGCGTCTGTGGAAGTGGGCTGCAAAGGCAGAAGAGGCGATGTCTGAAGACATCGCCTCCCTGGGGTCTTCGTAAGTGAATACGAACCTTAACAGCTAGAACTTGTCCTTCAACTACTGAGCTGAGGCAATGTTGACACGCTTGTCGAGCTTCAAGGCTCTAGTCTCAATCTTCTCAATGCGCTTATTGATTTTCCTGGCGGCTTTCTCCGGCAACTCCGGTGATAGAGCAAGATAAGCACGATATTGAGTTGCGGCGTCGCGAAGACCTTCCGGCGATTTCGACGAAAGTTTTTCTTCTGATTGAGCAAGCCCCCAACGGGCTTGAGCTAAGCGCGGATTACCCGAGGTAGCAAGCCGGAAAGTGTCAACCGCCGAAGCGAGCTGATTCCTCTTCGCGAGATCTTGACCCAGGTTAAGCTGTCTCGTCACTTCCTTACGTGCTTTCAAAACGCCGGTCATTCCGCGGCGAGCACGGTCTTGCTGACCGAGTTCCGATGCTTTTTTGTAGGCACGTGAAGCAGTATCCAGATCCTTGATCATCAAGGCGAGATCGCCGACAGCAGCTACTTGAACAGGATCCTGGGTATTTTGTATAACCTTGTCCATCTCTTGTTGCGATTCAGCGAATTTGTTTTGAGCCAGAAGCGCTTCTGCATAGGCAATTCGTTCTGCATCATTGGTCGGTGTTCCAATCGATGCGAGATCGACGTCTTCCCCGGACAACGCTCTCAGTTTGGCTGACGCCAGTCTCAACCTCAAGTTGTTGGGATTGAGTTTGATTGCTTTCTCCAGTGAAATTTTCGCGCTTTCATATTCGTTGGAAGCGAGGAATGAACCTGATGTTTCCTTCGTCGCTTTGACGTAGAACGCACGGCTCAAACCGTCGACCAGAGCCGGGTCTTGGGGACGCAAAGTCAATGCTCGTTCAAAGGCTTTGATGGCGTCATCGGTTTTATCAACCTTCAAAGAGGCTTCACCGATGCGCTGTTGCAGTTCTGGTGATTCTCTATTGATTTCAGCGCCGCTTCGCAATTCAGCAATTGCAAGTTCCATATCACCACGATTTTCGCGGAGCGCAGCCATGTGCATGTATGGTTCGGGATGATGCGGATCGATCAAGCTAGCCTGGCGGTACTCCTTGAGAGCGCCAACAGTATTATTCTGAGATTCGTACTGCTGACCAAGTGCAAGGTGCAAATTGACCATTTTCTCGTACGCTTCCTTCATCTCAGGCTTTATAAGAGCCGCGCGCTCGTAGTTCTTCAACGCGGCGTCCGCGTTACCTTGAGCTTCATACGCCTTCCCGAGAGAGATGTGAACTGGTGCGCTATTGCGGTTGAGATAAAGTGCTGTGTTTAGCTCCTTCAGTGCCGCGTCAATCGAGCCTTGTTGAACCAAACTTTCACCCAACGCATAGTGCGCAGTCGAGTTTGCGGTGTTATTTTCAATTGCGCGTCGAGCGTTATTGGCGGCTTCGACAGGGCGATTCTTGAGTAGATCGATCATCGCGATTTGCGAGTACGCATCCGAATAAGTCGGATCTAGATTGATCGCTTCTTTGAACTTCTCGTACGCTTCGCCAAGTTTGTCTTGTTCCTTATAAGCACAACCGAGCGCGTAATGTGCTTGAGGGAACGCGGGATCGGCATCAATAGCTGCTCTTGCTTCGGTCTCGGCTGTAGACAGAAGCTCTGATTTCTTGTCGATCAAAGTTTTAGAAGATGATTGAATACGGTTCAATGCGACAAACGCTTTTCCAGTGTGCGCGATTGCGTTATCAGGTTGTTTATCGAGAACTCTATCGAATTGCTCATCGGCACCATCGAGTTTGTACTGCATGACGAGAGACATTCCGAGTCCAGCAGTCGCATCAAGGTTGCGCGGATGGCGCTTCATCTCTTTGCGGAAAGCATCAGCAGCTTCATCATATTTCCTTTGAAGCCAGAGGTTCTCACCTTTTTCTACCTGATAAGCAACTCTTCCTTTGAAGAGTTTTCCTCTTGTATAACCGGCTTCCGTCGCTGCCCCAGCATTTTGCGCCCCGGCAACTCCTATGAGGAGACTGGTACCGAGAATGGTGGATAGGACTACTTTCTTCATCGTTAACTCCTTAATTGGGTTTCTGCAAAGAGCACGCGCTCGTCGCAGATTTAAGTAGTGAGAGAAAAAGCTTGAACTGAAGCAAGTGATCTTCAAGGTCCAGATGAAGTGCCCGCAAACGGTACTTTTTCTCCTGACTGTCAATCAGCTGGGATGACATAGCGTCGGGTCATCGAATCCATGCCGAACAATCAGTAACGCGGTTTACTATACCGAAAGGTTCATCACAACAGCCCTCTCGAAGTCGTCAGGTGAAGAGGCAATTTGTAAAATCCAGTTTAGAAGACACGCAAAGCTGCAAAGAGAAATGCCTTTATGAATTCAAATTCAGAATGGTATCACCAACGATTACGGCGCGGATAACGCAGATGTGGAGCCTCTTTCAGAATCTTATCGGCATAACATCAATCGTTATCGGCAGGTGAAAAAGTTTCCTTTTCGTGCAAAAAATTCTGATCATTAGAAACTGATATCAGTCGCCGAAATGATACAAGTCCTTCAGTCAAATTTCACCGAGCTCCGGAACTCAGCATCCTAGCTGAGCAATGATTAGTTCAACAAATTACCGGCATCATGATTTTGGCACGGCAACCAGAGCTATCACCACCTGCGGTATCACCGATGCCATAGCCAAAGCTGATATAACTGTTTCATCCCAAACATCACCGTTGGTTGAACTATAAAATTAGCAGTCCTGGGCTGAATGAGAGTGAGCTGATTAGCTGGACTTTCGGGCAAGCACAACAGAAAAAGGCGCCGCCGTTCCGAGTCCTTTTAAAACGACTCGAGACAGATCCTGTTGCGTGATCTTGGCACCTTCCAATTCAACCAGAACACTGCCGGCTATCTCAGTCAAGCTATCGCCCGATTGAACGAGTGATACCAACGCCGACTGAAGTGGAGGCAAACTTGGATTGTAAGCGACACTCTCGATGTACGAGCCCGAGTGAATACGACCGTTAGTCATAAGTATCGAAAAGCCGGAAGGCGAATTAGAATACGGTGCGTAGCTTTTGGCTGCTGCATTGAGCGCCGACTGTTTCAGCTTAGAACTTGAGGAATCGGAGTCGACGAAGCTCAGACCGGCTTGCGCTGGAGGCAAGGCACCATGCTTGTTGCCGAGGTGCGCGGGACCGAAATGTTCCGGAAGAAATTCGCCCAGTGTCATTTCAGCCGTATCCTTAATAATAATCTTCAAGCTCACGTCAAGCGAAAACTCAGTCATGAACTGCCGGCAGTGTCCACAAGGAGCGGCGTTTACAGCGACTAACTTCACTTCCGTTTCGTCATGCGCAAAAGCATTGGCGAAGCCCGATTGCTCAGCGTGTATAGAGCAACCCAATCCCTGACCGGGAACTTCGAAGTTGCTTCCGAAGTAAACACAACCACTCGCTCCGAGCAGCACGGCTCCTACGTAGTAGTGGCTTATCGGAACTACCGCTCGTGCGGCGGCCCGAGGGAGAAGACCGACGAGCAGATCTTCGATCGGCTTGCCCTCAAGTTCGAGCATTGATTGTACTAGCGCGCTATCCAACATCCCTGAAAAGTTCGGCTGTTTTTCGTGCTCGCCAAGCAGTTTGAGAACTGGATCTGTGAGCGCGTATTTTTTCGAACTCTTGATGTCTGCCATTCCAAAATCCCGCCCAGCGCTAAAGAATATACAACGCATACATTATAAAACATCAAGAATTGGTATCGATCGGCAAATTAGAAAGCCGCATCACGCGCGCCACTCGTAGTTTTTGAAACTTTTCGTCTGATTGTGCATCGATTTCAGCATCCATCTCCGACCAAAGGCCTGCGTGCTATCCCGGTGCTTGTGAGCAAGTGGGCATGCGGTTTCCAAGCGGACCTCCCTTAGAATTATCTTCTGAGATATCACGCTAAAAATGGAAACTTGCCGGTAGAACCGTCTGTCTAACAGAGCACTGATGGCTCAATCGCCTGTCACCAAATGTGGTGGCAAAGAAAACAAGCCGAAGGGGGCAAGATAATGGAAACCCTAGAACAAAGAAAACAATCGAATCCGATTGAAGAGCAACCATCCTTCCGTATAAAGGATCTGATGCTCGGCGAACTGCTTTGCCAGGCGGGGGTACTTAACGATAATCGTTTGCTCGAACTTACTAAAATCGCGAGAGTTGCTCAAGCGACAATTGGATACGCGCTAGTTTCGACAAACCTCCTTACATCAAGCGAGTTGTTCGTCGCACGCCGTTTGGTTAATCGCTATCTTCTGGACTCAGACAATCCAGAAAAATACATAAGTGCGATGCGCAACCTTCTCCATAAGCAATTACAGAAGCAGCAGGCAACGAATCGTTCCAGCCTCAGTCTTGCCAAAATTACGAGAAAACACCTAGCCGCCACCAACGAAGCGCTATTCTTGGTTTCCTAGTTCTGCGATAATTTAGCCTTCATTCAGGAGGTGATATCGATGTCCCAGCAGGTCACAGTAGTCGCGCGCCTGGTCGCGAAGCCAGGCATGGAAGCTCGCGCCAAAGAAGAGCTTCTCAAGATGGTCGAGGAGACGCATAAAGAGCCCGGTTGCATCAATTACGACTTGCACGTCTTCCTCGATGATCCGCGCGTTTTTCTTTTCCACGAGAACTGGGAAACAAAAGCTCATCTCGATAAGCACTTTCAGACACCCCACTTCCTTCATCTAGGTTCGGTGAAACCTGAGATTTTTGAAGATGCCGATGTCAAACTATATGGGATCATCAGCCAACCGAAACCAGCTGCAGTCGCAAAGTAAGCCTACTGCCAGGAATAATCGGTCGAATATCCGTTGCTTCGCGTAACCCGACCACCGGTTGGATTATCCGTTTCCCAGTAAGAGTCGTACGTACGCGCACGCGATTGACGCGGTGCGCGACTTGCAATCGCCACCTTTTTTGCGGGTTTTCTGGCGACCTTGCGAACAACCGCGGGTGCGGCGGGGCGTGCCGGCGCAATCGGTTTAAATTTTACCGGAGTGCCATTCTGTTCGGACAATTCAATTCTTCGAACCACCTGATCCGGCGAGAACTTCTGTAGTTCGCCGAGCGACCACACGAATAAACCCGCGCAGGTCGCTAACCCGACGAGCGTACTGATAGCCGGTATGGCAACTTTGAGACCGTCGTGACCCAGCACCTGCAATGCGATCTTGAGATCGTGCAGATCGCTTTTACGTCCTTGATCAATCATTCGGAACTCCGTAGTAACATCGCTCAATGCGACTGACAATATTCTATCTATCGGTCTTTCAGGAAATAAAGTGTCATAGTTTCAGACTCATGTCAACAACACCGGTTCGGGACAGCCAAGACATCCAAACACCGCCCAGGTTCACCCCTTCCGGACATACACAAGTACTAACGCAGGACGGTTTCACTTCGCAACAATCAGGGCTAACCTATTGGCATCGAGCACACATCCCCCTGACATGCTAGTGTGGAAAAGAGTTCTTCGGAAATTTCCATTAGAATTTCGATTGCAGACTGTGATGAGCGAGATGCAGTTTAGACCGCGCGTTGACCAGCAGAAGCAGAAATTAACAGAAGCGCCAAAGGCGCTGCTCTTGTCTACCATGCTGTTTTTGTCTTCAGCAACAGCGCTAGCTTCTATTGCATCGCCGTGCTTTGCCATGAAAACACAGGCAGACTATGCGACGGAAAAGAAGGTCTACGATCTCGTCACGAAAGCGGAGTCGCTAAGCTCGAACCGTGACTATGTGGCTGCGGAAAAGAACTTACGCGATGCTCTTGCTTGCGGCCCAAGCTCTTACACCGTGCACATCAGACTCGATCTCGCTGATTGCTACCGCGACCAGAAGAAGTATCCGGAGGCGATTGCAGAAACCGATATTGTTTTAAAACTGGACCCCAACGAGTCCAGCGCCATCTACAGGGCCGCGCTTATTTATAACGACATGAATAAAACAGATGAGTGCTTGGATAAACTGCGTGCCTACATTCGTGTCACAAAAGACCAGGGAATGAAAAAGCAAGCTCAAGATTTTTTGCAGAAGGTAGGCGCATTTGCAGATTTGAATAAGGCGTCAAAGCTCGTGGAGAGCCGCAATTACAAGGAAGCGCTGAAGTATCTGGATAGCGAAACGTTGAAGGATCCATCGCCGTACTCTGCCACCGTGCATTCGTGCAAATCGTTCGCTTATCGTGCCATTGGTCAATCAGAAAAAGCCATAGTCGAAGGGAAAAAGGCTTTAGAACTGGACCCTACTGACAAAAACTGCGTGTATAACTTAGCGATCGCGTATCAGGATTTAGCGAAATTCGACGAAGCGATCGCATCTTTAAAAAAATATGCGTCGATGGAAACAGACACTACGGCCCGCAACTCGGCTGAGACCTTCATGCATGAACTCGAGGTCGACCGCAAGCAGTTCGACTTAGAGGACAATAAAAGACAGGATTATTTCGCGCAACTGAGATCGCAGAAACATGTGGTGGCATGGCCGGAATCGAGACTACCACTTCGAGTCTACATTGCTCCAGGGACGGGAGTGAAGGGTTTTCAGAATTCTTTTCCATCATTCGTACCCAAAGCGCTTGATGCCTGGTGTTTAGCGTCCGGAAAGAAAATCAATTATGTTATAACGAAGGACAAATCGAAAGCCGATATCAAAGTGTCATGGACCAAAGATCGCTTATTCGGCAACGATAATGACAGACTGAAGACCGGAATTACCCATCTTTCGACTGAAAACCAGCGAATCACAAACGCGGATGTTGAAATTCGCACCGTTGATCCTTTTAACCCGGAACGCAATGTGGAAAGCGGCGAATGCGCATCGGTTGTAATGCATGAGCTTGGGCACGCGCTCGGTCTGGGTCATTCCACATACATCTATGACGTTATGTATTTCAGATCCTCGACCAAACAAACGGGCGAGCCAACAAAGCGCGACAATAACACACTGGCGCTACTGTACAAAAACCATCCCGGCGTCGAATTCGTGGCGAAGGCAGTACCTTCCACAACGGCAGCAATTACTTATTTGCCGCCGCCCACATTTATGCCACCAAAATTGACCGGCACCAAAAAGATTGTACCGCCGTTATTTATGCCACCACCCCTGGTTTCACAGAAAAAGCTCCAGCCTCCTCTGTTTATACCACCGCCGCTGCAAAAAACCGCTGCATCCTCCGCCGAAACCAAACCAGCGGCAAGCTCGAAAAAGACACATGAGTCGAGGGATGCGCTGTTGTTTGTTCCCGCACCGGTGAACAAGAAATCGCCGCCCTCGCCACAACTGTTCGTACCACCGCCGTTAAAGAGAGGCGGCTAGCTAACCGGGCTTCTTCGACAGCTTCACGACCTCTACGTCGTCGAGACAGATCAGTCCCTCAGCGACCATCTCTTCAACAGTCGGCATAATTGCCTCGATCCGCTCGGCACTGTCGATCACTATGATGATCTCGGGCAAGGCGCTAGACAGATCCATAATGCTTGCCGTATGAATTTTCTGGTGCCCGCCGAAGCCAGCAGAGCCTCTAACGACCGTGGCACCGGCACATCCTTCTTTGCGAAGCCGGTCAACCAGCGCAGCGCTGAGAACTTTACCGTGCCAGCGATCGGTTTCGTCGATGAAAATCATCAGACGTTTCATTACAACAGTTTCTCTCATGAGTACTCCAGGAATGTACAGGGAAAAACACTGTGCGGTTTGAACCGCATTACAACAACTTGGCGAGCATGACGCCGACCACGACAGCTATGAATCCGAGAAGCAGATTGCCGCCAAGATTCACGAAAGCAAGCACGGGCTCACCCTTTTGATACAGCGCAAATGTTTCATAAGCGAGAGCACTGAATGTGGTGAAACCTCCGGCAAAACCACTTATCAGAAAGAAGCGCAGATTCGGATCGATCAAACCAGGTTTGGCAAGCGCAGTTGTGGCAACAAATCCGATTAGCAGGCTGCCGATGACATTTACGATTAATGTGCCCCACGGAAATGTAGTGCCGAACCAGGTGCTGGCGTAATAACTGGTCAGAAAACGTGCGACGCAGCCGAATGTGCCACCGAGCGCGACTGCAAGAATTTCCATTGCGGCGGGGAGAGCGAGCGCGTTCAAGAAAACATCCTTGTAATGGGTACTCCGACGCGAATTTTACCAGAGAACCAAGTAATACCAAAGCCTTGCCGATTTGGATACACTTTGGTCACACTTTCCGGAGTAATATCCTAACCGCGGTACTCGGCTAGTTGGGGAGCCAGCCCAAAATTATGACAACAAGAAATAACTCTGTGGAAGCAGGCTCTGACGACCAGCCTGCGGTAAGTAAACCTGTGGATTCGTTCTCATCCTCGACCTACGTCGAATCGGAACTCACGCGCACGGACGTCAAACCTACCGAAACTGCCAGCGGTGTCGGCGCGGAGGCGAAGGAGACCGCCGCTCCGACCGGCGGCGCTCAAGATTATACGGAAACACTATTGGGACCCAGTGCAGTGAATTGGGGAGCAAAATCCGCAGAACCGGCAGTGCTCGACTTCAGCACCGAAGGTGGTGACAATCCATTTGCTGACAAGTTCAATTCTCTGGTAGCTGAGAATCCCCTTTTCGATAATCCTTTTGCCGAAAAATTCACGGACTTGAAGCCTGCAGGTCAAGCAACCGACGCCGATAAGGGTGAGAACAAAGTCGAGAATAAGAAAACCGGCACAGACCCGATTACCGCTACCACACTAGATTTGGCCAAAAGGATAACCGAAGTGCCGGAGCAGCTTGCTGGATTGTTCAAACCGAACGAAATAGCGAAGACCATCGGCGGCCTTTTCAGTGGAGATCAAGAAGCCGCGCGCATAGTCAATCAAGCGAAACAAGGCAAAGCAAATCTTGACGCGCAAGACGCACAGTATCTGAAACAGTGGCGTGGACCAGCAGACAATGGACACGTGGCGCCACCGGCAGAAGGTGATGACCCTGCAAAATATACACACAAGAACAGCGACGGGTCCTCATACGATGTGACTGACGGCAAAATTAGCGCCTTCACTACCGCCCCGACTGCAAACAACCCAGACGGGTTGACTTACAAAAACATCAAGTACGATTCCAATAATCAAATTACCAGTTACGAAACACCGTTCAATCAGCGTCACACCAGGGTGAATGCGGCAAATAAAGATGGGTTCGCGACCTGGCAAAGCACCACCCTTGATGGCAGACCATCGCCCTACGGCGGCGCCGGCTCGACTCAATGGTCCGGCAAACCGGCTGTGGACGACAAAGGTTTTCACAATTTAGTTACGAGCGGTACGTACGCGGGCAATATGTATTCGCGCGGAATGGACGGCGGTTACACCCTAACGCAGCCGCAGTACAAAGGTCGCGCGATGACGGGTTTGGAATCGACCACAACGCTCGCGGACAACACAGAGGTTTCACGTCGAGGCACATTCGACAGCAAAAGTGGAAAGCTGAATCAGGACAATACGAATATTAGCGTCGACGAAGGTGACGGGCCCAAAGTCAGCAAAGTAAGTTTCGACGAGACTGGCAAAGGGAAGGTGATCGACGAGCCGAAAAAGACTGGTATCGCAGGCGGTGAATCGACTATGGGTATGTTCGACAATCTCCTGGGCAACGCTCCTGAGATGCTGAAAAACGTAGAGTCGTTTGAAATACAAAAGACCGGCAAGAACAGTTTTCACATAAATGGTGACCTTGCGAATGTGTATATGCAGCCCCCGAATGTCACCGTCGGCGGTTTCGGTCCGTTGGGTGGAGTATCGGCAACTCCGCAAGGAGGAGTAGTCGATAAATTCAGCCTGGATCTCGGGTTCAACGACAATATAGTCAACGCTTCCAACATTGAGGGGGTCAATGGAACTGCATCTTTGTCGCGCAAAGGTTTGTTCGGCCGAACCAAAAATATCGGCTCAACAAGTACGTCAACGACAGGCATGGTCTGGGATACGCAAAATAATACAATGACGGCAAAGTCGCCAGAGAGAAATACGGTGCTGTCGGCGCAGCACTTTGCTGCTGACAGCTTGAATGGCCGTTTGCTCGGTAGTGAAACAGCTGAGGCGAAAGCGAAAGAAACACTGAAATCGCTGGATGAGCACGTTAAATCGGCAAAGCTGAAACAAGTGAAGCCCGGGGTCTTCGAAGGCTCACTCGATCTGGCAGACAACCGGCTGTCGATTGATACCAAGATTCCTGGTGTAACAGCCAACCTCTACATGGACGACAAAATTGATTTCTCACTGAGCAAGGATGGAATCAAATTCAAACCGGGCGAAGTTCAGCTCGGAACTCAGATCGGCAACGGACTCGAAACGCGGAAATCGGTTTCGGCAATCAGCAGGGAGCTTAACGATAAGGGCGAACCCACCATGAAAATAGAGTTCCACGACGGCAAGGACGCGATCCGGATTCCGGTTGGAGATTCAAAACCTAACGCTGGAAAGACGGAAGCGACTCACGGACCAGCCAAAGAACAACAAACTAGACCAGTGATCACACCTCACCGAGTCGCGCCGCAACAGTTTCATTACGATACGCAGCCTGTTCATCGACGGTTTCGCAGGCGGTAACGCTTTCGCGATATAATCTTGCTTTGCGGTCCGAGCGCTTCAAACTCGGACGGCTGGTCACGCGTGTTGCAGCGAGGCGCTATGCATAAGCAAGCTATTTTGATAATGACTGTGAGCGGTTTAATAGCATGCAGCGACCATGCAGCGTGTGCGACTAAACCGCAGACCGCTCCGACTGCAGTGCCTACACCAACTAACATCGACGCCAAAAGGCTTGACGAACTCCGCGTCATGTGTCAAAAGCGTTTGAAAAAAAATCCCCGCGACGTCGAGGCAATGGTGCAACTAGGCTCAACCTATCAGTTTCGCGGAGAGTACGACAGAGCAATCGACCAATTCAACAATGCGCTGGCAATCGATCAAAAGAATTGGCGGGCATACATGGGTCGCTCTTTGATATTCAGCAAAAAGGGCATGAATAGAGAATCTGCGCAAGATTTAAAACTAGCCTTTCAATACAACCCCAAGTTGAAACAAACCCTCGAAGCAACCATGGCGCACGCCAAAAGCACCGTTGCAAAAGCACTCGCGCCATATTACGTCGAAGGTGAGCAAGGCTATTACACAAGCAAACTGGATAATGCCAACGACCAGGCCTCATCGCAGATGCGAGAGGGAAAAATTGACCTCGCCATAAAGACGCTGACCGATGGAATCAACAATTACCCTTCTTCAAAGATCGCCTACAAGAGTCAAGAGTACGCAAAGTACTGTTTGTCGAAGGCATACCAATTGCGCGCAATTTGCTATTTCAAACAGAAGAATCTGACAAAATCCATTGATGACATGACGCAAGCCGCAACTTTGACGCCGATGAAACAGGAGATCTATTTAGATCGTTCACAGCTCTATGCAGCGTCCGGTGACAAGAAAAAGGCAATGGCAGACGCTGAAAAAGCCAAAACGCTAAAGCCAGGCTGGATGCCAGCTGGCGTAGCGCAAGCGCTCAAGTCATCCATGACGGAGTCTATGTCCTATGCTGCAAAACGTGGACATGACATAAATCAGCCGAAGTCACCCACCAACAATAAGACAGATCGCCCGGACTAGTTTTTGACATACGTGACTTCACCACTCCCGCCGAGAGTGCCGTTTTTACGTCTCTGCAATCACGTCCCACGGCGCGCCCCGAAGTGCTTATCCCGCTTGCGCAAACAAAAGCGCAAGGGGTTTCTCTTAAATTTTTTGCTTAAATGTTTGACTCTTGCCAACGAATATCCAAAGCATTACATTGTTGTTGTCAAGCAATTACGGCGCGCCTGGGAGAAGCCCACCGGCGGGGAGGTTTGCCATGGAAGTACTCGGTCTGGCATCAATGGTACCCGTTACTTTTAGAACCCGCTTTCAGGGTGTAAGCAGAACCCTAAACGAACTCAACGAAGAAGACAAATATTCAGTCATCTACGAAATCGCCAGAATCGAAACGATGCTCAGCAGAATCGCGGACAATGACGGTCCTTTCCGTCCTATATAAGGCAAATGAAAAACACTTTTCGACGAATCGACTGCAGCATGAACTCGCGATTCAATCGCTGGGTTCCGGTCGTTTACGTGTGCGCAATCGCTCTACTGTACTTTACCTCGAGCGGCGATCGGCCACGCGCCAATGAAGGCATCGTCGCGGACAACGTGAAAGTAGTCGTGCAAAGCAACAGTGGTATCGATATGCGAGGGCCACAAAGCAACTCTATCGCCGACGACTAGGTCGATTTCGCCGGTCGCGGATTCCAGCACGCCATGCTCATCTCCGGCGGGACGGTACGTCCAGTCCGGACGCTCACAAGGCTCGGCGTTCCCCATGTCGATTGACAAACTTTTCGTGCCGGCATCAATCACCGCACGATTTTTGTTCGGCTTGCTTATCACGGTCGAAACCAATTTCAGCGCATTGCGATAGGCTCCATCGGTAGCGTTTCTATACGCGACGTCCATGAAGATGAACGAACCTGGCTGAACTTCCGTGATACCATCGACAGAAGCGCAAATTTCCGCCGTGCCGGTACCACCTGTGGTGACGACGGATATGTCAAAGCCATTTCCACGCAATGCGTTAGCTGCGGAAACAAGTTTTTCCATAGCCTCCCGGCATCTGGCTTCACGGGTACTAGAATCAAGATGTTGAAGATGACCTTCGTAGCCTTGGATTCCGATCAGTTCTAAATATGCACACTCAGAAATTGATTTTGCAAGCGAGAGAACGTCCTCTTCCGTTTCAACACCTGTTCGATCCTGCCCAACGTTGTAGTCGATCAAAACTTTCAACCTCCCATAGTAGCCATCCGCCTGAATTGCCTTCTGCAGCTCGTTTACAACCACTCGATTATCGACGACGATTTTCAGATTGGGCGCTTGCCTGAGCAGTTCAATCAATCGAGCGACTTTCAATTCACCCACAATCTCAGTGGTAATTAGAATGTCATCGATTCCTTCCCGTACAAAAATCTCTGCCTCGCTCAGTTTCGCGACACAAATTCCGCTTGCTCCACGCTCCAAAATCATTCGGGCAAAAGCAGGACTCTTAGCCGTTTTCTGATGCGGTCGCACTGCAACATTCGGGAAGCGATGGAACCTTTTCATCATTCGATCGATGTTTTCTTCTACATCATCAAGGTCAACAGCTAAAAGCGGAGTATCAAACTCTCTCAGTGCTTCTACACTCTTGTAATTCGTCATTTCAAAGTCTCTGTTTTTCTAAAGACCACGTTCTCACTAGTACTTTCACGAAAGCCGCATAAGGAGCGCGTCTCAGTGTGGAAAACCGCCGGCGACAGCGGCAAACCGACTTGTGAAAGCACTGGCACAAAAAATACCATAAACAACCCACCGCGAACTCGACAAATCACTGAGAATTCTTCGATCTCTGTGAATACAGTCCGGCTCAGCGGAAAGTTACTTTCAACATGAGAACAGACTTATGACGCTCAAGCCCCACAATCCTGCCAGCAAAGATCCAGGCGACCAGTCAACTGCGTTGAAGATCAACCACAAAGGTCTCCCACTCGCACTGATAAACGCCACAGTCGCCGTCTCCCTTGGAACTTTGTTTCTCGCATGGTCGGGCTCCGAAATGGCAGGCGGACTCGGTTTGATTTTTCCAACCGCAGACCTCTACCCCCTCGAGCGCGCCGCCACGATTCCATTCACCTTCTGCTTCGTGTATGGATTGTGGATGTCGCACTGCAATGGCGGAAAAATCTGGATCGCCGTTTTGAGCATCTTGAGTCTGTTCTCACTACTATTTTATGAGTGGTATCGCGCGCACATCGATCTGAATCACCTCGATCCAGATCTCTTTGTGTCCGTGTTCAGCGGCTGCGCAGGCGCGTTCATAGGTTGCACTGCGTTTAAACTATTGCGGTGCCGATGCACGGTTAGAACATCGCTATGGGTCACGCAAGCCTACTTGCTAGCTTTTCCATTCGTCCTATTCCTGCTTCACGTCGCAAAACTGCCGCACAACCTTCTCACATACCTTCTGGTTGGTCTGGGCTTTGGCATTGCATCCGGTTTGACTGGCGGCGGCCGCTCATTCGTGGTGGCATCTTCAATGACCCTTATCGCGATTCTACTTCCGTCGCTCGCCGGACTATCGGTCATGTGCCTGTATACGAAACACGGCTTCTGGACTCATATCGGATGCATAGCTGTCGTGACAACAGCAATTTCGTACAATATAACCTTCTCACTAATCGGCATGCTGGCATCACATCTGGTGAAGCGCGCCTGGCTTCCGCCGGACGGCACAGCCTCATCGCCTTCAGAAAAGAGCCTTATGGCAAATCTAAAGGCGCGAATTTTACCTGGAAGAAAAGATTCTAAAAAGCGTGGTCACGATCGCATTGGCGAGTCCGCCTGCTGAAGAAACAAACTATTTCTTCTGACCGAGCACCATGGCGATCAGTGTGTTCAAAAAACGCTCGCTATCAAATGGAATTATTTCGTTGCCGTGCAGCACTTCCTGAGTCATTATGTAACTGACGATAGAACCGCAATAGATTCTTGCAGTTGCCTCCGGTTCAGATATTTGCAGCTGTTTCTGCGCAGCGAAATACGCTGAAAGCGCCTGTTTCGCGGGACCAATAACCGTATTGACGTATAGCCTGGCAAGCTCCGGAAACCTGGCAGACTCACCAATTACAGTCCGCATCAACGCGATATAGGACGGGTCGTCTTTTCGCTGCATGAAAACAGCCCCAATCTTTCGAAGCACCACATCCGGTGGCTCCTCAAAACTCAGATTGTCACCAAACTCGTTGCGGAAGTGCTCCAGCGTGAGCGTTTCAATAATCGCTCTGAAAAGCCCCTCCTTGTCGCTGAAATGGCTATAGATTGTCTGTTTAATCACTCCGGATTCTTCAGCAACGCGATTCATGCTGGTATCGGCATAGCCGTATTTCAAGAAAACGCGAATTGCGCCGTCGACAATCTGTTGACGTTTCGTCTGCGAATATTGGGATAGATTTGCCTGCGTCTTTGGTTTTGCAGGCTTGCTTGAGCTCATCAGTTCTCTTATATAACAAAAACCTGTCGCCCGTATAACAAAACCTGTCATAAGTTTGACAATCATACCGAACGGTATGATAATTATGGCATCGAATCAATCTTGTGTAAATTGGGACCGTATGCCGATACAGCAATCGGATTCTTCATCGACATCGCCGCCTGCAAAGAGCGGCGTGGATGGTGCTGCGGATCGAAACAGCAATGAGAATGGCATCGAGTCAAAGAAATCCAACGGCAGCGAGAATGAGAATAAGCCCAGGTCGAAGAAACCTTTCATAATAGTCGGAGTAGTTGCAGTCCTTTGTGCGATTGCAACTTTCGGAATTTATAAGTGGATGACCAGGCCAGACCCGCATAAGTTATTCGTCAGCGGGCGCATAGAAGGCTACGAAGTAAACGTCGGCGCCAAAATTCCGGGTCGGGTCGAAGAGATTACCGTTCGCGAAGGTGCTCTGGTCAAGCCTGGTGAGCTTCTCGCTCAACTAAGCGACGACGACATTCAAGCACAGCTGCGCGGAGCACGCGCGCTTGTGGACAAGGCAATTGCAGACAAGAACCAAGCCGAGAAACAAATTGAAGTCAACAATGACGCTCTAGAGCAGGCCAAACTGAACAAAAGACAATCAGCTCAGGACGCCGAGGGTCAGGTGCTTCAGGCCGAGGCCAACGTGGCGGGGGCAAGGGCAGCGGAAGAACAGGCTCGCGCCAATCAGGAAGAGGCCGAAGCAAGCGCGCGGCTGGCAAACATCCGAAAAATTCGATATGAAAAACTGGCGGAACGCGGAGCTGTCACCCAAGATTCTGCAGACGAGGCGATAACCAATGCTTCAACTGCGGCTGCACTGGTCGAGGCAAGACGCGCAGCAGTAAGCGCTTCTCACAAACAATACCTGGCAGCACTAGGCGCTCTGAAGATTGCAAAGGCTGTGCGATTGAATCCTCCGATTAGACAACAACAAGTTTCTTCCAGTCAACACCAGGTCTCTCAATCCGCTGAGGCGCTGGAAAGCGCCGAGCATGCTGTCAAAAACGCAAAAGCTGAAGTCGATCAGATCAAAGCGAACATAGCTTATCTGAGAATCGAGAGTCCGGTAGATGGAACCGTAACGGCGCGGGCGGTAGAACCGGGTGCCGTAGTGACGGCAGGTCAAACAATCTTGTCCATCATAGATCTGAAGAAGGTTTATCTCAGAGGCTACGTGCCGGAGGGCGAGATCGGGCGCGTTCGCGTTGGACAGAGGACAAACATCTACCTCGACTCCGCTCCTGATAAAGCCATAGGCGGAAAGATTATAGAAATCGATCCGAAGGCTTCATTTACTCCGGAAAACATTTATTTTCGCGATGACCGAGTCAAACAAGTCTTCGGTATCAAAATTGGAATCGACGATCCTGCAGGGTTTGCAAAGCCAGGGATGCCGGCTGACGCAGAGATTTTAGTCGAAGACGCAAAATGAACAACGCTCAAACAACTTTTCAATCGCTCGGCGACGCCCACGAAAAACAGCACGAGTGGGCTATCGACGTGGAAGACTTGCGCATCACATACGGTACCGTTGAAGCCGTAAAAGGTATCAATCTAAAAATTAAACCGAAAGAAATATTCGGTTTGATCGGTCCGGACGGCGCCGGTAAAACCAGTACTTTTCACGTACTTGGCGGCGTAATGGAGCCGGACTCCGGCAAAGTTGAAGTCAACGGCGTTACCCCGCGCGAAGGTCGTTTGAACATCGGCTACCTTACACAGCAGTTTTCTCTCTATCCGGATTTGAGCATAGAAGAGAATATGAGATATGCCGCCGGTCTGCGCCAGGTGGATCTAAAGGACTTTAAAGAACGATCCGAAAAGTCTTTGAAGCAGATGGACTTATATAAGTTTAAAACCAGACTCGCCGGACAACTATCCGGAGGTATGAAACAAAAGCTCGCATTATGCTGCTCACTTATAGCCAGGCCCAAAGTCCTTCTTCTGGACGAGCCAACCACCGGCGTCGACCCTGTGTCGCGCCGTGAGTTTTGGGATCTACTGGCAGAAGTCTCCGCCGATGGTGTCACGATTGCTGTGGCAACTCCTTACCTCGACGAGGCAGAACGTTGCGATCGAGTAGCTCTTATCTACGAGGGCGAACTGTACAAAGTAGGCACCGTCGCAGAACTGAAGAAAGATTTGAAGCTGCATCGCTTAGAATTGCGAACTCACAGAATGCTCGAAAAGGAATCGCAATTTGTGGACAAATTGCTGGAGCAGAAGAAACATATAGCGGATGTTCAAACCTTCGGAGATCGACTTGACGTGCTGGTTTCCGACCTGGATACCGGAGAGCACATTGCCAGGAATGTTGCGTCCGAAATTGGTATCGACGACCTTGACGTGACGAAAGAAGAACCCACACTGGAAAATGTCTTTGTCACAACGCTTAAACGTGCGAAGGGTGACACTGAAAAGGTGGAACCGTTTAAGTTCACGAAAGAAAAATCAGGTAAGAGCGGCTCAGCGATCAAAGCAGATCGCCTCGAAAAAATCTTCGGAGACTTTCACGCAGTAAAAGATGTAAGTCTAGAGGTCGGCTACGGAAAAATTTACGGCTTGCTCGGCGCCAATGGTGCCGGCAAGACAACCACGATCAAAATGCTTTGCGGCTTGCTGGAACCCAGCAAAGGCAAGATGGAACTCGCCGGAAAGAAGAGCGACCTTCGCGATCCAAAATTGCGTCAACGCATCGGTTACATGAGTCAAAAGTTTACTCTCTACGACGACCTGACACTAAGAGAGAATCTCGAGTTTTACTGCGGCGTTTACGAAGTTCCTGAAGAACTCCGCAAAGAGCGCATGAAGTGGGTTCTAAGAGTTTCCGAATTGAGCGGTCAAGAAGATATGCTCACAGCCAAACTGCCCGGCGGTTGGAAACAGCGGCTTTCATTCGGCGCATGCATAATGCACGAGCCAGAGATTTTATTTCTGGACGAACCAACAAGCGGAGTCGATCCACTGGCACGTCGTCAGCTCTGGACGATGATTTCGGCTCTAGCCAGACATGGAACCGCGATTCTAGTCACAACTCACTTTCTCGAAGAGGCAGAGCACTGCCACCAGCTCGGATTTATGGTGGCGGGAGAATTAGTCGCGCAAGGAGCCCCGGAAGAAATCAAGAAAAATCAACCCGGTCAACTCGTCGAAATCATAACGTCGAGCAATCAACAGGCATCCAATGTCATTAAACAGAAGATTGAACCGTGGCGAGTTTCAATCTTCGCAAACAGATTGCACGTCGTGCTCGACCATCCGGAAAAGGAAACGAAAGAGTTGCTCGGCGCTTTGAATAACGAAAATATTGAAGTGAAATCACATAAGGATATTCCATTCTCACTGGAAGATGCATTTATCGGCATCGTTCAGCGCGCATCAAAGCAGGAGAAACCACAGGCAAGCAAATCTTCGGAGGCGAGAAAGTAGAACTGCGATGAAACGTCTCTGGGCTCAAGCGGTTAAAGAATTAGCACAGTTTCGCAGAGACAAACTGACTGTGGCGCTCGCGTTCGTTCTACCAGTTCTATCCTTCTTCATATTCGGCTACGGTGTCCGCCTTGAGCAAAAGGATATTCCGATTGCAATTCAAGACCAGGACAACACGCCGCTGAGCAGAGGACTAACTGAACGACTCGTAAACAACGCCCAGATGAAAGCAATTGGTTTCAAAGGCGATCCTATCCACGGTGCGGTCGATCCGGCTCGGGCTCAGGCAGCCATTATTATCCCCCCGGATTTCACCCGCATGTTCAAATCGGGCTCAGATGCCGCCTTTCAGGTGCTCATAGACGGGTCAGACGTAAACAATGCTCGCGTCATCAAGAATAGCGTCCTGGCGACAACAAACTTCTTTGCTGAGCAGTTGACTTACGGCTACCGAGAACCACTTCTTACTACCAACATCAGAATCTGGTTCAACCCAGGAAGAGAAGAGTCACTATATGTGGTGCCGGGCGCAATCGGTTTGATTCTGTGGATTTATCCATCACTTCTTGCATCGCTTGCTATGGTCAAGGAGAAGGAGCAAGGCACCATACTACAGGCATACGCATCCAGCATTTCGCCGCTCGAACTGGTCGGTGGTAAGGCGCTCGCTTACTTGTTTGTCGGCATCGCGGAATGGCTGCTTACGATGTTTCTTGCGTGGTTATGCTTCGGCATCACATTCGCGGGTGACCCTACGCCGTTCTTGTTAGGGTCGCTGATTTTTATATTCGACAGTGTTCTATTCGGACTGGTGATTGGCTCCGGCGTTGCAACTCAAAGTGCCGCCGTCCAGGCTGTCGCGTTCGCCGGTTTCACGACAGCACTGCTACTGTCAGGCTTCCTCTATCCCATAAGAAACATTCGCTTTCCGTTCGACTACGTGTCTCTTATCGTACCGGCGCGATATTATCTCGTAATTTCGCGAGACGCGTTTGTGCGCGGCTCCGGTTGGCCGGGCGTCTGGCTCATGATGCTCGCGCTTGTCGCATTCGCCTTCGTATACATCATGGTCGCACGCCGCCGCATGGGCAGCATGCAAATCAAGAAATCGTGAGGTGAGAGATGCGTCCACTTAAGCGATTCCAGCAAGGAAGACTATGGGCTCTAATTCAAAAAGAGCTGCGACAGATTCTTCGAGACAAACAACTTCTGTTTCTTCTCATATTCCCACCAACAATTCAGCTGTTCATTTATGGGTTTGCACTCAGTCCGGACGTATACGATCTTCGATTGGGCGTGCTGGATCTCTCCAAAACTCCCATGAGCAGAAACCTGCTCGACGCTGTCGTTCAAAACCACGTTTTCAACGTAACACCATTGAAACCGACCAGAGATGCTGCCATCGAAGCGGTGAAACAGGGAAGAGTCGACGCATCAATGGTGATACCACCAGAATTCAGTCGCAATTTGAAACAGAAGCAGCATGCTGAAGTTCAGATTCTTATCGATGGAGTCGATGCTAACACTGCTGGTATCGCCAGCGGTTACCTCGTTCAGATGATAAGCACATTCGCACGCGGGCTAGAGGAGCCAAGAACGACTGGAACAATCAGACCGGACATAAGTTTCCTCTATAACCCTGGTCTCAACTCAGCCTGGTTCTTCATACCCGGCGTTATGGGATTGATTTTAAACCTGACCGGCTCTCTCGTTTCATCATCAACCCTGGTCCGAGAAAAGGACTCGGGAACACTAGAGCAGCTCGTTATGACTCCGGCAAGCGCCTTCGAGGTTCTTCTCGCTAAAGTTTTACCGCTGTTCGTTTTGCTTTTTGGTAACGTCTTGCTGTCCCTGGCGGTAGGGTTACTAGCCTTCCAGGTCCCGTTCCGCGGCAACTTTTTTCTGTTTCTAGCAGTATCGTCTCTCTATATACTTGTAGCGATCTCGATCGGCATTACATTAGCGTCGATTTCGAAAAACCAGAGACAAGCCATTCTGACCTCGTTCTTCATCAACCTGCCGGTCATCCAGTTATCCGGCGCCATCGCTCCCTTGCAGAGCATGCCTCAGTTTTTGCAAACGCTGTCGTATTTGAACCCGCTTCGCTACTACATAATTTGCATACGCAGCATTCTTTTGAAAGGAATCGGTCTTGAAGTTATCTGGCCCAATGTGTTGATGCTGGCAATTTTTGCCGTGACGCTCTTCATGCTCAGCGCGCGAAGATTTAGATCTCAATTAGGTTAAAGCTCAAGCAAGGATAAGATTTACGGCGAATTGCGAACCGATTGAGCGGTCGTCAGAGTATCGACAGAAGTCAAACCCACATCGTGTACTAGCTGCACTTGTGCATTATTGAAATCGATAATCGCTTCGGCTTTATTGATGAGAGCCTGCGTATAATCGCGCTGTGCGGTGATGATATCAAGGTTGGTGCCCAAACCATTGGCAAATCTTAGTTGAGCAAGCCTTAATTGCTCGTGCGATGACTCCACCTCGTTGGTCGTTTCGTCTATCTTCTTATCCGTGTCGAGACATTGCAAATAGGACGAGCGAACTTGGTCGAGAATAGTCACCAATTCTTTATTCGCTTGTAATTGCGCTGTGCGCGCTTGCAATTTAGCAGCCTTAATTTTGGTGGCATCCACGGTGCCTAATCCAGAAAGAGCCCAGCGAGCATCGATACCGAGAGTAAACAAAGCCTCTTGCTTAGTCAATCCAGGACCGATACCGAAAACATTTCCGTTAAACGCGAATGTAGGCTGAAGTGGTGCGGACGCCACCACGATGTTGCGCTTAGCAGCCAACCGCTGCTCTTCAAACTGCTTCAGTTCCGGTCGATTTGAAATCGCCAGACTGATCAGGTCTTCAACCTTCACTTTGGGATCTATTAACCGAACTCGCTTGATCCAGGATTCGGATGGCGACAAGTCTGCACCCATGTCGACATTTAGAGTATCTGCAAGTTTTATGGCTGCCGTGCGCCGCGCAATCTGCTGGTCGATAAGGTCCTGTCGGTCGCGAGAAAGTTGAGTTTTTGATTGCAGAACATCCAGTTCAGTTGCCAGTCCGAACTCTCTCTTATCCGTGTTGACTCGCAATTGTTCTTCTGACGTTTGAACTGCTTTAACGCGAATTTGCAACAACGCCTGACTCAAAACCAGGTTGTAATAATTGGTCGCCGCCGCCAAGAGTGCGTCGTTGAAACTGGCTTGTCGACCGGCTTTTGCAGCCCTATAGGTATGTTTAGCTTGAAGAGCACCAAACAAGATTCGACCGCCACGATATCCGTAGTATTGGAAGAAGGCATTCGAGATCACGAATGGTCCATCAATGTCTACGTTATCCATCCGTCGCCCCGCAGCTAAACCGTTTGCGTTGCCAAATGAATTGAATAGATTCGAGGCGCTCCTGGGTAACCCGATTTGTCCATGAGTCCAGAACTCTCGATAGCTGGTGCCTACGTTGGGCAAAAAATTACCAAGTGCACTGTAATAGTTCCACTTTTCAGTCTGCTCTTCAGACTTTGAGATAGCGATATCGAGATTATTGTTGATCGCGATTTGCAAAGCACGTTTCAAGTCCAGTTGATTAGCTGTTTTAGAATCGAGGGTAAACGGGTCTAGCTCACGGTCAATTGTAATAAGCGCCTGGAGGGCAGGCTTGCCTATGAGCATCGAATCCTGCTCGAAGAGTTGTGCCCCTATATCTGGTGGCTCGACGATATCGGCTGTTTCCTCAGGTGGCTTAATTCGAGTGTTTTGCGTGGGCGCAGCCAGCGTCGAAGGTACGCCGCCCAAGTTTGAATCGTTCGGCGATTGTCGAGCAGGCGACCTGCCGATGCCAGGCGAACTCACCGACCGACCAGGAATGTTGGTCCCAGGTTTGGTCAAGGGCGGTCTGAGCACAGGCGGCTGAGCGTCCCCTTGCTCTTGAGAAAACGCGGGTTGACTGCTGCCGACCGAAGCATTCCACAGAGCGGCAAGTGCCAGCGCGGTCATAGAATACGACCTCGCCACCTTTCTGATACTTATCGGATGCCCTGAAAGCTTCATTGCGTTGGATGAACCAGCAATCATACCGAACGGTATGATTGTATCACGAGTAACTCGGACGGACTTCCAGTCTCAAGCTTCCGTAAAGTCTAAGGTTACGCAGAAGATTAGAATCGCTCAACCATCGGAAGCGAACATGGCATAATATCGAGCCTGGAAGGCAAAAACGGCAATCGGTACAACCGAGGCCAGACAGTGCTTCTTGGAAACGCCCACTCGCGCGAAAGGCGGTTAAAACAATGGTCGGGACAGATTTGAAAGTCAGTTTGGCAAAGGCCGTCGATGCGGCACTCGCCGAAACAGACCCGAACAAAGCGGACGAAAAATATATGGAAGTCCTGCAAATCGTTCGCATGCAGGTCGGCGACAACGAGACGGACATGGCAAACGCCATGCAGGCGGTCGCAAAGGATTTAGAAGATCAGGGGCGCAAGCAGCAGGCCTTCGACTTCAAGCAAAAGACATGCATCATGCTATTAGAATTCACCATGATGCCGCTACCTCCATTGCCCGACAACATCGTAATTGCCACCGGACCGGCACTCGAAGAACCGCTTCTGAAACAGGTGATGACGATTCACTTCGTGGATGATGTCGATCTTGCGAAGAAGCACTACGCAAAAATTCTTCAGGCGATTATCATTGATGACAGCGAAGGCTCGGCATGTTTACGCACCATACACGGTGCCATGATTGTGTTAGCCAAAGGTCACTCGCACGAGCATATTCCGGTCTACGAATCACAGAAGAAAGATCCTAAGCCAGTCTTGGAAGGACTGGGCTGGAGCGCCGACAAGTCGCACCATTCGACGCCGGGCGGCAAAGCTCAACTATATACGCATCCAAAACTTGGAAAACTAGCGCTGCTTAGTTAATGAGACGGCCTAGCTCTAGAGATGCCGGCAGCCACACCCAAAAGACCGCATAAGAAAAATTCGACGTCTTCAGTGAGCCAGTCTTTTTCTGATTTTCACGAAGTGCAGACCTTCGACAAGGGGCGTTACTCCGGGTGGATTGAACGGCGCAGTCTCACCTGTTTGTTCATAGCCGAGCCGCATGTACCAGTCCATCAATTCTGGTCGACCGGAAACAACTTCGCCAACCATTTCCTTCGATTCAAATTGCTCTACGGCGTATCTCTCAGCCCACGACATCAAAAACTTGCCGGCGCCAACGCTCTGAACATCGGGATCGACAGCAAGCATTCCAATATGAGAGTGGTCACCTTCTTGCGTGACGTGTATGCAACCTACCAGCTGCTTCTCAAGGCCGTCTCCAAGTTCTGCAAGCAAGATAACCTGGTCGGAAAGATCTAAAATCTTGTGCAATTCTTCGATGGTGATGCGCGGTCCCCGCACCAGATGCTCCTCTCCGGTCCACGACTTGGCCGACTGTTTACCGCCTCGAAAAGCGTATTGGACGAGCCGCTCGACAATTTCAACATCATTGTGAGTGGCTATTCTGCCTGTCAAAACTTTCTGAGCTTCCGATGCGCTAGCCAATTTCATTCTCCATGTAGAAATTCCAGGCAACCAAATTGGAGCCGTTTTATCTAGTACTCGGGCGCAACTTTGCACACCGGATAGCTACAGTGTAACAGCCGATGGCAAGCTTCAAGCAGTCAAGAGCTAATCGGCTCGCAATCGTGATAAATATGCAGGAGATCTTCCCGACGACCATATCTGGAGCCAACATGAAGAACATCGGTATCATCACTTCCGGCGGCGACTGCGGCGGCCTCAACGGCGTAATTAAAGGCGCAGCTTTGACAGCCCTCAACAAAGGCATGACGGCTTACATCATCCCGAATGGCTACGCCGGGCTTTACAATCTTGTAGATTTTTCGGAACTGACGAAACTTACGAAAGAGCGTGTCGAACAAATTCACGTCTTCATGGCAGGTAGTGAAGCAGGCAATTCGCGCGTAAAGGTTTCGAAAATCAAAGACGATAACAAATATGAGCGCATCAAAGAAGGACTGAAAAAATTCAACCTCGACGCGCTCGTAATCTCGGGTGGAGACGACACCGGTAGCGTCGTAAAGGACCTCGCGGAGAAAGGCATTCCATGCATCCATGCGCCGAAAACCATGGACCTCGATCTGATGCCTTACAGCGTAGGCGGCGACTCGACAATCAATCGCATCCAAGAAGAAATTCGCGACTTGAGAACAACTGGTCGCACGCATAATCGCATGATCGTTCTCGAAGTATTCGGAAGATACGCTGGTCATACGGCTTTTCGTGGCGGCGTTGCAGCAGACGCAGACGCGGTTTTGATTCCTGAAATTCCAGTAGACTTTGATGTTCTCTACAAACACGTCAAAGAAGCATTCATCAAGCGCGTTGAAGAAAGCGATGTTCGAGCCGGAACAGCAACCATCGTCGTCGCAGAAGGTTTGCGTGACGCAAGCGGAAACGAACTCGTCGACATGAATTCACAGCCCGATTCATTCGGGCACCGCAAGCTCATGGGCGCAGGTTCGTACGTTGTGAAACAAATCGAGAGCCGCGTGAAAGCGGACCCTGAAATCAAAGAGTTCATGAAACGCACGGGACAATTCGTTGAAGGCGTATACGAAATTCCGGAAGTCCGCGAAATTCGTCCAGGCCACCTCGTACGCTGCGGATTCTCTTCATCCGTGGATGCGAACTTCGGCATGGAAGCCGGCGCTGCGGCCGTAGAATTGATTTCGAAAGACATCTTCGGAGTCACTGTCGTTTCATATCGTGGTGGCACCGTTCAATACATGGATGTAAAAGACGCAATCGTTCAACGCTTCGTCGATCCCAAAGACGTCGAGATGTTCGAAGGACTCGGAATTAGCTTCGGCCGTACGCCCGTCAAAGCCGCACCGAAAGCAGAGAAAGTCACAGGCGTTCCAGTCCGGGTCTACTAGTTAGCAAGTTTAGGCAAGACGATGATGGACTCTAAAGCCGCCGAGCTTCTGGAGGAAGCAATCGAGTTGCTAATTCTCGAGGAAGAGATTGAGGCAATAAAGAAACTCGATGAGGTCATTGCGCTCGAACCGAGTTGCGCCATCGCGTATCTTAAGAGGGCAAACGGGAAGCTCGAACTGCGAAGATTTGTCGACGCCTTAGAAGATTACGAAAAGGTTCTCGAGTTTGGACAGGAAGAGGCCGCTGCCAGTTTAGGCAAAGGCATTTGTCTGATGAAACGCATGGAATTCAGCACAGCCCACGAAGCTCTCAATCGCGCATTGGAATTGAATGGCGAATCGGCAACCGCCCATTATTGGTTAGGAAGAGCGAACTACGAACTTGAACACTACGAAACGGCGTTGGCTGAACTGAATCGAGCCATTGAGCTACAGCCGGTCTTCACCGAAGCGCTCGCCTTTCGTGGTTTAGCAGAACATAAATTGGCACCATCTGAGCCACCATCCACTTATGATATATTTTCTCCGGACAACGAATATGAGTTCAATTTCTACAGAGACGCCCACCCGGTAGCGAGAGAAATTCTGGACCTTCCGTTCTTCTGGAGCTCTGACGACTACAGCCCAGTGGGAGGAGATATTGGTTTTGATATTAGAGAAGACCTCTGGAGTTGGCGGCTCTATAACGCGAAAGCCTCAATGAAAAACTGTCTCCGCGAACTATTCATACGTTGGGGTTATGATTCTAAAGAGATTCGACAGATTGCTAACTCAAATCCAGACCACTGCGTGGATGCGAAACACCTTATTGCAAACGTTCATGACGATGTGGTCATTGCAGTCGCATTCGTCCAATTCATGGTTGATGGCTATCTGGACAATTACATGAAGCAAGCCAGCTTCAACGCTATTGACCGGCAGCTATCGCCAACAGTATTAGAATTTAGGGCTGGCGATGACGAAAAATATGTTCGTTCTAGAAACCTAATAAGAGATGCTCTGAGGCAAATGCCGACCAACTAGTACAAAATTCATGCCGACTAAGTATTCATATGAACGAACACAATCAAATAGTGGAAGTGATTTATCGCGACCAGTTTATTGTCGCGGTCAATAAACCGTCCGGGATGATTGTGCATCGTGGATACGATCGCGATCTGGTTACCGTCGCCGACATCGTTCGCGACGACATCATTGGAGCGCCTGTTCATGCGCTTCACCGTTTGGATAGAGGAACGAGTGGCGTGCTCGTCTTTGCTCTTGATTCTGAAACCGCTCGCTTCCTTCAAGAAAAACTACAAGAGCGCTCCGTTAAGAAGCGCTATCTGACTTTGGTACGCGGACCAATGAAAGAAGGCTGCGTATTGGACCATGCCATACCTAATAAGAAGGATGGCGATCGAGTCGACGCCGTCTCCGAGTTCCGCGCAATAAGCCATGCCGGGCGATGGTCTCTGGTTGAAGCAATTCCTCACACCGGTCGCCTGCACCAGATTCGCCGACATTTAAAACATCTGAGCCATCATGTTGTCGGCGACGTACGTTATGGAAAAGGCGATGTAAACCGGTTCTTCCGCGACAATCATGCTTTCAGACGCCTTGCATTGCATTGTTTCGAGCTGACGTTGCCGCTGCCTAACGGCGCCGTAACAACCCTATCGGCCCCGGTTCCGGAAGACCTCGTCAATCTACTTATAAAGATGGCTTTGTTTCCCTCCACGGAGACGGAAACGGAGACCAAGCTCGCCCAGGATTAAGCGCGCCGGCATTGGCACATATCATATGGGCCGCACGACAAAACTCCGCGCACGAGATGATTCCTCGCACGGCAGCACATAATTCCTCGGGCGGCATGACATAATTCCTCGCACGGCAGCACATAATTCTTCGGGCGGCATGACATTACACCCAGACCTATACCTGAGGGGAATGCGCAACATCGCCATTCCAATCATGGTATGGATTCAAATCAAACTCTATGCCACAGCAGGAATTGCCGAGAAAAATCGGCTGAAGCACCGCTCTTTTTCTCTGAATCCTGAGCTACTTCTCATCAATATCAGACTGGAAACTGTCCGTTTTCGCCGAGGGAAACGGACAGCAAAGAGTCATGAATACTGCCTTTTGAGCTAGTCACAACTGTTCCACAGAAACAGCTGGAACACCTCGGGAACATCTTTCCCACCAGGTTGTCTATAAGCCCATTGGATGTTGCCCCAGGGGTGGGGTTCTAAAGGAAAATTCTGGGAACCGCTGCGGAAGCGGTGCCCGATGGTCTGCGGCGTTTCTCTCAATAAAGAAAAAGGAATTAGGAAAATGAAATCGCACAAGTCGCCCTTCACACGGAGCATAGTCGCTGCGACACTTATCGTCGGTCAGGCTCTCTCCATGCCATTGCTCCCAGCATTTGCGGCTGACAGCAACGTCACGCTGGCCGGCAATGCGGTTATGACGGATATTGCTACCGTCGGCAGCTGGACCAGCGCAAAACGGGCTGAACAGATTCAAAACAATCTCGACAACGCCCTGGTAGCAGCTGGTGATAAGTCACCAGGGGCGGTAGCAGTCACCTATGTAAAAGGAAGCCCGGTCATCACTCTCGGTGGCTATCAGGTAGCCACGGTTGATGCGGCGAGCGCAAGAGCTGCGGGCACGACCACAGCGCTTCTCGCGAAAAAATGGGCGGACAATCTGCGCCAGGCACTTGTCGACCAGGCCAGTGTTGAAGCCTATGTCGGACAAATCTCAGGCACCTATCAGGCATCTGCACCGTCAGTGATACCGTCAGCGCCAGCACCGAATGTGACACCGTCAAGACAACCGCAAAGCCAACCACAATACCAACCTCCGCAAATGCAGGGAAGAGTAGTGTACGCTCCGGCAGGTCTGGTTATCCCAGTCACGCTGCAAACATCAATCGCAACGGAAGTCGCTAAACCAGGCGACATGATTCAAGCTCAAGTAAGCCAAGCCGTAATTCTTGGCGAATCACAAATTCCTCAAGGGTCCGTCCTTCTCGGAACAGTCGTCGATGCATCCGCCGGCAGAATGCTCGGTAGAACAGGCGATCTGGAAATCAAATTCAACCGAATGAGAACAATGGATGGACAAGAGATTCCGCTGACCGCACATATTATGGGCGGAATCGATAAATACAATGACAAAGGTGGTGACAAGTCCGACCAATTCGTGGGTGAAACCTGGAAAGGTAAGGCTGTTCAAGCCGGAGTCAGAGGTCTGATAGGAGCCGGTACCGGTGCAGCGCTCGGCACAGCCGTAGGCGCCATCGCTGGTGGTGGCAGAGGAGTCGGCAGGGGCGCTTGGTCAGGCACCGCAATCGGTGCAGGAGTCGGAGTCGCTCAAAGCCTCTTGCTCAGGAAGGGAGCCAACGTTCGCATCGCGAGCGGAACCCCGTTCCAACTCCAACTTGATGCTCCGCTCCAATTTGCGGTCCCAAACATGCAAGCTCCAGTAGCTTACACAGGAAACTACTAGATTTTTCCAGAAGCGAAGTAACTGGTTTATTCAGAAACCAAATCTAACTAGAAAGTGTGACTGATATAGACAAAGAACGACATTCTAACTAAGTTTTCCGGCGCTGGGAGGGAGAGGTGTATGCCTCTCTCTTCTGGCTTTGAGATTCTACAGATATAGATGCACAATTTATCAACACGACCACCGCATCGGTTGCAAGGTCAATGGTTCTAATCACTCTCTCGCTCTGAGCAACTCGAGTTTGCGCGACTTTGCCGACGAATTCTTTTCCATCGGCTACGAACTTTCGATATACATTCTCCCAGGCATCCTTCTGCTCTTCCTCATTAGACTTAAGCGACGCAAACCGATTGAGAGTCCCTTCACTCGCCTGTTTCAAGGAAGCAAGCTCCTCTGGAGTTAGAGGATCTGTTTCATTCTTGGCCAACCGGATGTACTGGCGTAACACTCTCTGTTCGAGCTTATCTAAATTACTAACGAGCGTCGTCGTGGGCTCGGTCTCCTCCGGCCTAATCGACCGCAAAAGTTCAGAGAGCGCATTGGCGATTCTAACAAAGTCTAAGCGATTCTCCTTCTCGACTTTGCTCCCAGGAAGAATCTCTAGCAACTCCTTTACGACTGTAATGCGTGCAACAATGGCTTCTGCTCTCGACAAATAGTCTTCGGCGAAGAGGTTGCGCAACTTGAGCCGTCGAAGTTCAAGTTCCGTATCACTGATCCGAATCTTGATCGAATCACGAACCTTAATAGCGTGCTCTCTATCGATAGAGTCAAGCTCTGCACCGTCCAGTGCCTCCGTCGACCGGGCAGAAAGTTCATCTACTTCTCGTTTCTTGACGTCATATTCAGCTCGTTGCATCCACTTCTCTAAATCTGTGTGAAACCCATTGAGCCGCTCCTCCAAAACCTCTTCAAGCGATTGTGATTCACGAAACGCCACGTTTGCGTTATTCAATTTTTCAGAAAGACGCTCATGCGCGCTTTCGAGTTTTGGATCCAATTCGTAGCCGAATTTTTGAAAACGCTTTGCTACGCTTGAGATTGGGGATAAAACCTTGTTGCGAACACCCACCAATGAATCCTCAAGCGAATGAATTTTTGCCACCCGCTTCTTCTGAGATTCGAATTCACGAAAAACTTTACTTCTCGCGGCTAAAACCTTGATCTCACGTTCCGCTAAATATCTTGCCTGGATTTCCGAACTCTCGAGGTGCCTTCTAAGACGCGCGTCCCTAGCTTGTTCACTCATCCGCTGTTTGATTTCGTCAAGGATTTCGCTGGCACTTTGCTCCTCGCCAGTCTCAGGAGTCGAAGATGCATCTCCGGAATCTGATATTGCATCTCGTAACTCAGCCGCCTTTTTAAGTCGAATTTTTTCCAGCTCCTTTTCTCGCTCCTGCTCAGCGGCCTGAATTCGAGATTTTACAGAATCGAGCTGCTCACGAAGACCAGAGACTTCCAGCCTCTTCGCTTCCAGTCTAGCTTGCACAGACTCCGGGTCGAAGGAAATCGCCGGACCTGATGCTCGCTTTCGCTTTCGTCTCTTTGGCGGCTGAGGCGGTGAAACTCTTCCTGCCAATAAGTCCTCGAGATACTTTTCTTGCAACTCGGCAAGCTCCAACTGACCAGCGAGCCCTAAATCCTCATACATTAGTGAAACCATTTGAGATTCAGGAGCTTCGCCTGACGTAGCACACACGCTAGCTGATCCGATAAAGGATTCAGATTGCTGACTATCCGTCGACCTCCGAGTTTTTGATTTGCGAGAGACAAGCTGGGCGCACGCAAGTGTCAAGGGCCCACCAACTGCCATTCCAACCAAGATCAATGTCAGAGATTCTAAACTCATCCGTGCTATTCGCGACGCTATCGATTAATTCAGTTTATCACCGTCAGGCTGTTTAGCTGCAACAGACAGAGCATCCAAACCCGTTCCAATAAAATTCGCCAGTAGCGCCTCGTGCCGAGCTCGTGCAAACACCTACGCCCTTACCGCTGCCACGCCGCCAACTGTGGCTTCGCATGGATTTGGAAGTCGTCTGCGGGTCGTAATTGAAGAATCACCGCTGCCGTCTTCATGAGGTTCGAGGCAATGTGCCGGCTGCGATTGTTTTTCGAACTCAAAACTCCAGCGATCGGCTTCAAACCCTGCATCGCGGCAACAACCGAAAATTCAGAAGAGAACATTGACTTTCCTGTTCTGGTTCTCGAAACAGATAACGCTCGATGCGGTATCGCCTCCAGTGGATTGAGGTCGGCAAAGTCATCGGAACCAGAGGCGATTGTAACGTGCTGACCAGGAGAGAGCGCAATGCGCTCACCTGGTGTCTCAATCACAACAGAACCCTTACGCCTATCATCGAAGTCATAGATTGAAACAGCCTCACCGGTTGCCACAACCAGCGCAACCGAGTTGCGAGCAAGTTTCAAGTTCATCCCCGGTAATTTCACATCGGTATCCTGGGCTGGAGCAAAAACCACCGCGCCGCGATTCAGCCGTAGTTGATTCAGACTGGAAGTTGAAACAGCCGCTGAATTCGCCAGCTCAGGGACAAGCTGGTCATGAGACCACAAGCCAATTTCCATAGGGACTTCGGTCACATCACGGTCGAAGAGGAACGTTGACGCCGAGTTGAAAGGCTGACTGACACCACCATTGGTATCGGAGTGGAAATCGCTAGTCGAAATCAGGTTTATGCGCTGATCGCTCGTCTCAAGTGAATCAATCGAACTGATGTTTGTAGTATCGGCTTGCTGAACTGGCCCGCCTCCGTATGAATCGGTCGGCAAAACCGGTGAAGCAATGGACACATGATTGGAATCGAATATTCCGTCAGGCGCGTTTAGTAAAACATCTGCATTAGAGTCCAAGTTCTCCGATGAGATCGTGACAGCCTTTACACCAGTCGTATGGGCAACCACTCTCGATTCCGGTGTTGAGGCAATTGATGCAAACGAGCTTGCAACTGTCACCGAAGGGGCTTTCGCCGAGATCTCAACTCCGCCCCCAATCGATACCGCCGACTTCTTGCGCTTCGACGCGTTTTGAAAAACTATTTTGCCACCGTCAGCGGTGAATAAGCTGGTCGGTTTAGCAGTCTGCAGACCACCTTTGCTGAGGTAGACACCGCCCCCATTTGCATAGGTTATATCAATATTTTTGTAGCGCTTTTTCGGTTTAGATAACTTAGTAGCCTGCTCTCCGTACCCGATAAACACATTCCCCGCGCCAACATCAGTCGACGATGCAACGATTTTCGAATTGGCGCCAATTTTGAACGAGCCAGCAAGGTCATCGCTGCTCAAGTTCACACTGCCACCGGCAGTGCTGATGGTAGAACCAGGCATGACATAAAAATTTCCGCCCAGTGTCGTAACGGAGATGTCACCATCGAGGGTCAAGATATCATTAACATCAAGCGGTCCGCTCGCTAAAAATGTGAACGATCCCCCGGCATAAGAATCAAGAAGACTTACCTTCCCCGTGCTCACGTCCTTCACATTGACGGAGCCTGTTCCCGAGGTGAACATTGATAAACTACCAGACGCATCGACTATTAGGGGCGTCGAGCCGCCGATATTACCGGCGGTGCTCAACAGGTCAACGCGTGACGCGGCCGCAACCGAAGACGACGTAGTTGAGATGATGCCACCATCGCCGCTAAAAATCGAAATACCAGACGCGTCGATGAAACCGCCTGAATCAAACCGTACCGAATCCGTGGCTTCCAGCGTGACATTCCCAGTAGCGGTCAAGTGTTCATTCACGCGCACTGAATCACCCAGTGCTCGCAAGCTGGCATTGCCAACCGAGATATCGGCATTGACGTCGACACCGCTTCTCGAAGTCACCTGCATAAAACCAGTACCAGCGATGGTTCCGTTGATGGCAACCGAATCACCTGTAACCCGAACTTCACCATCTTGGGCAGCGATGCCGGCGATTATGGCGTCGCCATGTTGATTATCAAAGGTGACCGAGTCTCCAAGACCTGTAAATTGACCATTGAAGCTACCAGGAACAACCACACTCAAGTCGCCATTAGAAGCGAAACTCGCACTTCCACCTCCCGTGTCGATTGCAGAATTTACCAGGATTGATAGGGCATCGGTTCCTGGGTTTGCAATCGAAACGGTTCCAGCGCTCCCAAGAACGCCACCGTTTGCGATGATGGAACCAGTGATACCGTTAACGATACCGACACCGCCCACGGTGAAAACTTCCGGCGAATCAATCTCGATTGCCACTGAACCGCCTGCGCCATTTCCTTTGCCAGAAACATCTAGATTTCCATCAACCAGCAGTTTGCCGGACATCGACGGCGATGTGCCCGCCCAAAGCTCATATGCTCCGCCATTTCCGGCGTTTCCTTTTACTCCCGCGTCGACCGCACCACTGGCAATAGACAAATCACCACCTGCATGTACTCGCACGGTTCCACCGTCACCGCCAGAAGATGCTGAGCTTCCTCCGGTCGCAAAGACGCTCAAAGAACCGGCGGACAAGGATAGAGATTGATCTCTAACCAACAAATCCACTAGACCGCCTGCAGCCTCCGCGCCGCCGTTCGCCTGCAGGGACGCACCTCCTGCTCCGGTCACAGTGAGAGTCGAAGCATCAACCAGAATCTCTCCGCCCGAGCCGTTCTCCAATCCACCATCGACAGAATAAACTCCAGCCGCGAGATCGAGATTTCCATTGGGAGTAACAAACTGCAATTTGCCACCATGACCATTAGAAGCGTGCACCGAGACAAAATTATGGTCATCAATTTTGATGCCACCGGTTCCAGCGTTTTCAAAGGTTACGGAGCCGCCATCTGTGCCTTGTGCTGTCACCGTGCCAGCAACACCATTCACTGTGGCACTGCCAATCACCAATGGCGTCGAGCTATTGGAGGCGATTCGGACAGTCCCACCATTTCCAATTAACTTCCCGTCTGCACTGATATCACCGACGTACAAAACAGAGCCATCACCAGCGGTGCCGGCTTCCAGGTCGAGAGTTCCGCCCGAGCCCCAGGCTCCCTTCACTGAAACGTCGACAGAAGCAGAATTAGCCAATAAATTGCGGCCGGCGGAGAGGCGCACCGTACCGCCGGCCCCGGAGCCTAAGCCGCCATGAGCGGATACCTGCAAATGGTTGGCTCCGCCGTCTACAATAAGGTCTGAGTCTGACCCTGTGGTAGAGACGGAAACCAATCCGCCGTATCCGCCATTGGTACCATCCGCTTTTAAAACAAGAGGCGAACCGATTATATTTAGTCCGCGCGCGGCAATCTCAACGGAGCCACCTTCAAAGCTAAAACCGCCACTTCCGCTGGCATCCAATGTTCCACCATTAATGGTCAGCGCTGCAGACGGAGCTAGAATCGATAGGTGACCGCCGTTACCCTCGCCACCTTCTGCGGTGACTGACAGATTGCCACCGGCGAACGTGAACGCTGAGGCCGACGCATCAATGCTAAGACTGCCACCATCTCCTACAGAGTTGTAAGCCTTAACCGTACCGTTGTTAGTAAAATAAGTTCCGCTAAGACTTACCTTCGCTGGACCATCGTTAAACTGCAGGGTGCTGTCTGCAGAATTTGTAAAGGTGGAACCTACAATAGTGGTCTGACCCGCATTGAAATTCAGTTGCGAAGTATTTCCGGAAGAATTGGCGAAACTTATCGCCTGATTGTTTCCACCAAGAGTAATCGATGCACCTGAGAGATTTACGACGCCTGGCACAGCGCCAGCAGTGAGATTTATGTTCAGAAAACTGCTTCCGCCTATCGACAGCAGCTCGGCAATTATTTGCGAGTTACTAGCCAGGTTAAGCTGCGGACTGTTGATCGTCAGTGCTTCAGCCGCAACGATACTGCCGGCAACCGAAAGACTGTTGGATTGAATCGTAGAGTTTCCGACGACGTTTACGACACCGTTCACTACAGAGTTCGCAGCGATCAGAGAGGGCGCTGAAAGATTGGCTGTAACATTCGCCGGCACAACCAGTTGCGAGAAACCGCTCGCCGGGATGTTCTCTGCTGCAATACCGAATGAGCCAGAATTGGCTGCACCGCCTGAAGCAAGCTGCAGGCTTTGCGCACCGGTCGTTCCCTTCTGAATCAAAGCAATCCACTCCGAGGCTGTGACCAGATCACCGTTCGTAACTGTTTTCTGAGCACCGCCAACGGTGATAGTGATCGAACCGTCGCCGGCACCCACAATTTCCCCGGCAGCACTCGTGGTCGCTAATGACTGATCATTCAGCTTGACCTGATCGCCCCGCATGCGACCGGCAAGGGTCACGGAACCGTTTCGAATTTGCGCGGCAATGACCGGGCTGTTCGACTCTAGATCAGACGCTCCAGCGTAAACAGTCGACGCGACGTTGCCACCGGATGTGGTGAGGTTTATTTGCCCGCCGCCACGCTGAGAATGCGTGAAGATACTGAAGTCGGCGTACGGAGATTTATTGATATCCTCATTGGTGCTGAAAGCGGTTTGAATTGTTTTAGTAACATCTATGTCACGTCCGGTGATGGTAATGTTTCCACCAATACCAGGCGCACCGCCTTTTTTGGGAGTCGTGTCGTTCCAATAACCGCGCGGAGCAAACGTCCCTTCATCGCCATTCTCGCCATAATTACCGACGTCACCACCGTAACCACTGCCACAGCACCCTATATCGTAAGCGGTGTTGGTTCCGCCCATTCCTGCATATGGAAACCGCGGATGATTTGGATTGTGTGGATTTAGCCCATTGTCCAACATTCCCGGCCCGTCGTAGGGAGGAGGCGCATAGAACAGTCCACCGGAGTTGGGTCCCCCACCATTGCCAAGACTACCGCCACCGCCTGCGGTGTCTGTCGATGAGATTCCGACACCACCACCTCCGCCGCCACCTGGCGCGAGTACAGGACCGTTTATTACGACATCGGCTATCGCTGTTAGTAGTATGTTGCCACCGTCTCCGCCAGTTCCTCCAGCAGTGTGGTTAGCACCACCACCGCCACCACCGGACGTGTTTATATCGCCGTTGACAGTCAAACCGCCATTCAAAGAAACAACACTGATGTTGCCGCCATGACCACCATCGCTGCCATAGTCGTAACCTTGCAGGGCCCAGCCTTTGACGGGGGCTCCGCCGCCCATGGCCCGAAGATATCCGGTAGTCACACTGCCACCGGCCTGCATCAAGATATTGCCTGAATTGAAACCGTTGCCACCTCGCGCACCGGACTCGAGATTGCCGGTAACGATCGAGCCGCCTCCATATGTAGTGCCTCCAACGACACTACCCTGTGTGAGCTTACCGGTTGAGTCGAATTTGAGCACACCCGCAAGCAACGGATCGACCGTTCTAATAGTTATGTAGTCTACTCTGTCGTGCGCTCCAATACTGGTGACGTCGCCCAGACTGATATCGCCGGGACTGTAAATCGAAACTTTCCCGCCCCGGCGTCCGTCGGCGGTGATGGAACCGGTCACCGTAATTGTGCCACCGTATGCGCCTAGCGTTACGCTCCCACCAGTTCCGTTTCCACCCGAAGCAGAATTTATACTTGTGATACCAGAAATTGACCCGGTCAAACCACTCGCACCGGATACGGTAGTAATACCGTTATTGGTGGTATTTGACACCCCGGCCAGCAAAATCACATCACCGCCGTTATTGTTGCTATCAGAAGAGGTGTTTATGACCGTTCCACCTGAGGCGCCCAGGATACTTCCTGCCGCAACGGCCGTCACTGGCGCGCCTGAAGCAGTCACGGTTGCGGGCAAGGTGATATCTCCCGAACTGTTCGTAAAAATCGGGTCGTCCAGAACATGAATGCTACTGATCGACAGATCTCCTGTTGCAACATGAACTGCGGAGGTAAAGGCAATTACGTCGACTAGTCCGTTTATGCTGTCAACTGCTACATTGACTGCGGAATTGGGAGAGTTAAACTGCACGAGGTCGGCATTGAGCGTACCGCCAATGACACTTATTGGTGTTGCAGCAGACATATAGAGATGACCGCTTCCAGCGTCTATCCTTCCACCACTATTAACGACGCTAAAAGTTTCAACTGCGTTGGTGGCAACGAGCGACATTGCCGCTCCAATTGATTGCACGACTCCTGAGTTCACGACCTTCTGCGTTTCCACTGACATCGAATCGCCAGTAAAAATTACTCCGCTATTGTGAAGTTCGCCGGCACTCATTGTTAAGTTTCCGGCACTGAATATGGTGCCGGAATTGTCGATCATATTGTTAGCATTCAAAAGTAACTTAGTGCCTTCTCGAGAAAGTTCTCCAAGTTGGACCAGACCGGCAATGAATCCTGCTGTCGTCATATCTCCGTTCCGGAGCGTCGAGTCCATCGAAATTACGGCACCAGCCATGTTCAAAATGTTGTCCGCGAAGATTCGGCCTTGACGTCCACGGGTATCACTGACGCCGAGAATTTCGCCACGATTGACAAGGTCGCCTGAAAGCCTCAGAGCTCCTTTGGACACATCACCGATTGCGACAACGCTCTCTGGAATCACAAGGTCGCTTATCCCGCGAAACGCTTGCGGCTGTTTGAGTAAATCAAGGGAGAATTCGCCACTGGCTGCGATACCAGCATCAGACAGGTTCAAGCTCTGCGAGCCGGTTTTCATCGATTGCGCAATCGCCACATACTCTGCGGCTGTGACAACTTGACCCGCAGCAAAAGTCTTCGAGGCACCACCAACATCAATAGTCACCCATTCCTGATCGCGAAACAGCTTTGAGGGCAGCGCGATGTTTCGCTCGGAAGACGTGAGGTCGAGGTCGAGCTGCGCTCTGCCAGATATGACAGCGGAGCTATCCATAATTCGATTTGCCGCGCGATGCTGGGTTCGGTCAGACAAATTCAAACGGTTCAAGGTGATGCGAGGGATGCCAATTGCAATAGGATTTTGACGAGCATGAGCAGCTGACACGAGACTGTTTACTGGCGCGAGAGCTCGAGGAGTAGATAGCTGGAGTTGGTGGCTCAATGCTTTCTCAAGCACGCGCACTTCGTTACGTGCGGAACGTTCCGCACGTACGCTTTCGTCAACGTCGCGACGTGCCGACGCTGGTGCCGCCGAAAAAACCGGCAGCAGAAGAGACAACGCTGTTAGCTTTCCCAAATTCACATCTACGCGCACAACTGCTCCTGAACCAACTCGCCGAGTTGCTCGGCGCAGATTGGCGACTAAAATCGTAACTCCACCTACCCGCCGGCTTGCAACCGCTGAACGCCTGAACAATCAGCCAGTAGCGTAACGCTTAGCAAGTATTCTTGTCTACGCAAGCGGCCTAACTAAAAAGAGAGACTATCTTAATGGAAAATTTTTCTCTAAGAACTCTGGAGCTCCACAGTTGGCGTTGGTGAGAAACGACTTCATGCCGACTTCACGTTGGCTTCATGCCAACTTCACGTTCGCTTCATGCCGATTTCACGATGTCTTCACCTGTGCTTCACGGTGCTCTGTGAACATAGAATTCCAGTGGTCCAAGCCCCGGTGATTGAAAATGAATTTACTAAACAAATCGGTCGACGGCGAAGAGAACGGTCACCAAACTCGTTCCTGGAACGAGCTAAATCCACCGAGTCCCGGTTCCGGCATCGCGGAACAGAGGGTGCTGCGGGAACTGATTGAGAAGAACTCCAGGGCGGCTCGCAAGAAACAAAAACGTCTTTGCGTATCCATGCTGACAGCAGCGCTGTTTGTCACGACTGCCACGATCGCTGTCACGTCATTTTCATCTTACCGACCAATCATTACCAAAAATCCGGCTTTAGACACACCTACAACCAGCGACCAGTTTTGCCAGCGCGCCGATGCTCTCGTCAGTCTTGGACGCTACGATGACGCACTAATGGATTATTCATGCCTGGCGCGATTGAACAGGGATAATCAATCTGCACATGAAGGTATCGCCCTCTGTTATGTGGAGACCGGCAGAAATACCGAAGCAATCGACAAGCTCAACGACATTCTAAGCAGGTATCCCGACAGCATTTCCGCACACATGCTGCGAGGTGAGTGTTATCGGAACATGCATGAATTCGACAAAGCACGAGCCGATTTCAGCTGGCTGCTGCAGCACGATAAAAACTGCTCGACAGCCTACTGCTCTATGACCGATTTGCTTATCATGGAGGGTAAACGAGAAGAAGCGCTCCTCTACATCGACTCCGCGATCAATCACAAAATCGACAACTTTCAAACTAGACAAAGGCGCGCGGAACTTCTTGTCTCTCTCGGTAGATTTGCTGAAGCAGAAAATGACTTCGAAGCAATCAACAAGATGCCGAGCAAACAGGAAAACGCGGAGACCCTGGCGTGCCGTTCTAAAGCGTATTTGGCAACAGGTAAGTTCGAAAAAGCATTAACGACACTGGACAAACTTATCACGCTACGACCCATGCATGTGACACCATATATGGAGCGGGCTAAGGCACAGTTCGGCTTGAAAAATTATTCAAAAGCAGTGAAGGACTGCGACCAGGTTTTACTCTTGTCCAAAGAAAACCCAGATGCGTTGTTGCTTCGTGCTGACTGTTTCGCTCAACTGGGCGATAAGATAGCGGCCATCAACGATTATGAACGCTCCGTCGCAAAAAATCCTAAATTCACTCGCGGATTTTTGAAATTAGCATCGTATCAAATGGAGCAATCGAATTTCGCGAGCGCGCTTTCATGCTATCGAAGCGCATTAAGTTTAAACTCCAATTGCGCAGAAGCTTTATCCGGCTGCCAAAAGGCAAAGCAGGCACTGGAATCACTAGCCGGCAACTCACAAGTCGCATTCAACGACAGCAAAACGTGTATCGCAAGCGATAGAGTGGAACTCAAACAAATTGAAACGCTGAGTTTTACCGAGGCTCTTGCGAAAGGCTATGCTGCTCTTCGAGATGGTCGCTGCGAGTTCGCCACCCGAACTTTGAAACGCGCAGTACAGCTCCAACCGAATTCAGCTGAGGCGCGCCGTTATCTAGCGTTTGCCCTTATGGAAGCTGGAGATGTTTTAAACGCAGAGCGGCAGCTGCAAGCGGTACGACAGTTGAACGGCGAGGAACCTTCAGATAATATCCGCCTGGCGACCGCGTTTCAAAAGTCCGGTCGACACGACAAAGCAATTGCGATTCTGCAAAACCATGTGCGTCAATACAAAACGGACGTTGACGCAATTGTTCTACTGACGGACTCATTGCTGACAGCCAATGAGAGACCACGCGCCATGGAGTTGTGCGAGCAAACCATGCGCCTCGTCTCAAATCCACGAGATCAGGAGCGCCTCAGAGAAAAATTCCTGGCGCTGAAAAACTCCAACCCTGTTGAGTCTGGAACAAACACGCAACACGCAATCGACACATCACCGCTCGAGAGCAGAGGCTCTTGAGAACGCTTGTCAGTACCAATCTTTACGACAGGCCTGGCACTATTCATGAAGACCCAATATGCTTATCATTGATTGGTCCTATTATTAGCGGCAGGTCAAATGTCCGAAGGAGCGAATTCCGAACAGCGCCAGGAAGATGGGCAGCTTCGGAATAAAAAACCAGGCGAGGCCTTGATTGGCAAAACGCTCTTCGATCGGTACGAAGTGCTGGAAGTGCTTGGAGAAAGCGCAATGGCGCTTGTGCTCAAGGCTCGCGAGGTCGGCAGTAATCGGCTGGTGGCGATTAAAACGGTCACACCACATGATCCGGAAATCGTGAAGCGGTTTGCGCAAGAAGTTCAGTTGCATGGAAGCTTAAAACATCCGAACATCGTCGAAGCGATTGACTGTCTTGAAGCACAAGGCGGCAGAACGTTTTTCGTCATGGAATTTATGTATGGGGCGAGTCTCAGGCACATCCTGCAAGATCAAAAACGCATCGACAACGAAGACGATCTCGGTTCGATCATTTTGCAAATCTGTGATGCGCTCGAGCACGCACATCAATCCGGCGTTCTGCACCGAGATTTGAAGCCGGGCAATATCCACCTCCTAGAAAAAGACAATAAACTGAATGTCAAAGTGCTGGACTTTGGAATTGCCAAACCGCTCGGTCAACAAACCGGTCTGACGCAGGCCGGCTACGCGGTCGGCTCCCCACTGTACATGAGCCCGGAACAATGTCGAGGGCAGAAAGTCGACGCGCGCTCCGATGTTTATTCAATGGGCATTCTCGCGTATGAAATGACGACGGGAAACTTGCCATATGCCGGTCACAACATTATGACCGTCATGGCTGCTCATTGCGATCCGGAGAGGAAACCAACCGCGCTTTCCGCCGTAGTCCCTGATTTGAAGCGCGTGGACGAACTCAACGCCGCAATCCAAACATCGATGGAGACAGATCCGGCGAAACGGTTTCAAACAATTGCAGAGTTCCGAAAAGCAGTTCAAAAGTGGCACGAAGGGGTTCAGGCAGATTTATTGTCAAATCTCGTTGCCGGGCAACAATTAAACTTACCTGCCGAGACAAAGCATGCCGTGGCAGAAAAGGCTTTGAAATCAGCGGGACAAAGCGGTGTCGACATTCCTCAAATTCCAAGAGCGGAGTCGGTCATGGACTTCTCACCGAATTCGGTATCAACACCATCTGCGCCACCAGCATCCGCACCGGTCGCAGACGATGTTAAACGCATGGAGCGCACTCTGCGCCCTGGGCACTCGCCCCCCGACAGTCCATCACAGAATGCCGTGCGAGTCAATGCCGAAGAAGAAGATGAAGATGATGATGACGACCGCGGCACTGCGCGCATCGAAAATGTTTCGCTTTCGATGGACGAACAAAAGGGACGCATGCGAAACCGATTTCAATTACCGAGCGCGAACTCTGCCGATAACGACAATTCCAAGAAGATAATCATCACAATTGGGCTAGTAATGCTATTTCTACTGATAGCATTGTTTGTTATGGCAAAGGCTTTGCTTCACTAGTAGCTGACACCATTGATGGTGCACAGCGCGTCGTTCGCCACGCAAACTTCGAGGAAAGCAAGTTTCCATCTTCTCGAACCTTCGCCATTCTACATCCCAGAACAGAGCCCAGGACAGGCAGCAGGAGCGCTAGAGAAGGCAGTGCCGTTACGTATACCAGATCCCTGACGGCGGACGGAATCAACCCTGAGCCGACGTCAATCGGTGAGTTAATTGCAAACCAGATCGCTATCGGAATATGCATCAAACCACAGACGGCAAGCGGCGATGCTGCCGTCAATGCAAGCAGTGCCGCGGTTTTGGGACGGGTGGCGCCGGTAGCAAACGCGACTAAAACACCGATGAGTACAGGCGCAGCCACCGACAAAATCATGGCGCTGGTCAAATCATTCAAGAAGAGACCGGTGCAAAGGAGAGCGGACGGAACGAGTCCTCCAGCCAGCGAATAGAAGACTTTCCGCGGTTGAGTAATCGAAGCCAGATTCTTAGCAATCGATCCGCCAAAAAAGTGAGCGAGTGCTGAGCCGAAAATGCCGGTCGTGAGCATGAGTGAATCGTACTGGACCATGTCGAAGCCTCCCGATGAGACCCCGGAGACTCCCAGAGAAATCAACGAGAAAAAAGCTGTAAGTGCCGAAAAGTTTGCAACTGTGCACAGCCGACCGAGGCTATTCACTCTAGAAAGGAACCCCATCGAAAAGCTGAAGAAGAACGGCACGTAAACCATTACGGCATTGGGCTGATTGAACCAGAAATAAAAGTCGCTCCACGGCGCGAACTGGTAATCAGCATAGAAAAATTGTCCGACCAGGTGCTGCGAAAAATAGAGCAAATGCACGCTCTGTCCAGCCAAAACGCCGCCCAGCAGAGCAACCATGCCACTCAAAACAATTGTTTCGCAGATCCGGCGCAATTCGCAACGTTGAGATACCATCTCATTGGGGAGCCCGTTCTCCGAGACTGGTGAGATTCCCGGAGGAGTCGGTATTTCGGCGCTACCGACACAAGCTGCGATCCAGCTAGATTCCGGTGCATACGGGTCGGAGACTACCTTCCATGCTGATTTTGTGCTTTCCATAGACTTTCGGGCTCCCTATAAGTCGCTTGAGCCTGCTCAAACAGGGGTGCTTTAAACAGGTTATATAGAACTAGTCTCAACGGCTCCAGGGTATTCCCCAGAATTGGACTAGAAGATCTATCGAGCCGAAGCCTAACCGGCATCAGTGGCGCAAACTACCGCGGGCGCGACATTTAGCACGCCACCATATTTGATACTACCAGATTAACGTCCACCCTCCGCATGATTAGCAAAGCTTGAAAAGACTCGAATTCCATACGTGATAAGATCACTTAGTATCTTAAGAGACAACTGTTTCTATCCTGTGATCGTCTCCTGGCAAGTCGAGTTGAACGCTCAAATGTATGTCTGAAGAAAAAAAGAGCCCCAAAGACCAATGGCTGGAAAGGCTTTCTAACGAACCTGTATCAGAAGAAGCAATGCAGGATACCTGGACGCGAACAGTGTTCGTTAAAGGAAAATCCGGGCCCGCCGGCACTGACTCTGCAACAGCTGGAGGTCTCGCCCCCTCGTCGACGGCGCAACCTGGCATGAGCACCGGGCAGGAGTCTTTCGAGACAACCAGCGGTTCAACAACGAACTCCGGCTCGACGACCAATACCGGCAACAAAACGGCAAATGAGCTTACAGGTCCGCCACGCGATCCACTGCCGGACGCAAACCCGAATGCCATTGTGGGTCAAACCGTTGCGGACAAATACTTGGTGAAAAGCTTCATCGGCAAAGGCGGTATGAGCAGCATCTACCTGGTGCAGCACTTACAGCTCGATGCCACATACGCACTCAAACTGCTCGATAAAAATATGTGGTCAGACGCAACCGCAGTGAAGCGTTTTAAACTGGAAGCACAGACGGTAAGCAAACTAACCCATCCAAGCCTTATCACCTACCGAGACTTCGGAGTCACCAACGATGGACAACCATACCTGGTGATGGACTACATACAAGGCCGAACACTGGGTCAGAAAATCAAAGAAACGCGCGGAATGTTTTTACCTAATGTTCTCGAAATCTTCGAACAACTCTGCGAAGGTCTATCGGTGGCGCACGACCTTGGAATCGTTCACCGTGACGTCAAGCCAGGCAACATCATGTTTATGGCTGAGGACAGCAACAAGATAAAACTTGTTGACTTTGGCATTGCGAAAATCGTTGCGGAAGAAAATGGCGAGAGCCAGCAACTGACTAAGACCGGCGACGTATTCGGAAGCCCGCTCTACATGAGCCCCGAGCAATGCATGGGCAAACGGCTGGACAATCGCTCCGACATTTATTCGCTCGGTTGCGTAATTTTCGAGGCGATGACCGGACGAACCCCAATCTCCGGTAATACCATACTTGATACCATGAACAAGCATGTATCACTGATGCCGAGCCTCCCGTCAGAGCTTCGACCGGACCTTCAATCAGCGGAGAAATCTTCGTGGATCAATCTGGACGACTTCGAGTACATCGTCATGAAGTGCTTGCAGAAAAATCCCAACGACCGTTACAAAACAGTCGATGATGTTTTGGTTGACTTGCGCAAAGTCAAAGCTCAGGAGCAGCTGCAAAAGGACGCGCCCGTTTCTTCGGTTAAAAACCTGAGGAGGACAGGCACTTTCGACCGAACATCTCCTAAGGAGATGTTCCAGATGGTGGCAACAGCAGCTTACGTAATAGTCGGAATCGGAGTGATCGGCGCTATCATTGCCATTTTTCTTTTAACGAATAAACCGACACCAACACCGCCGCAGAAGCCGGCTACGGCAGAGCGCCCGAGCGGTCCAAGCCAGAGCATCGTGCTGGACAACAGCGATCAGATGCAGGACGCAAATGAACTCGATCAAAAAGCCAATCACTATATGACCAAACAAAATTGGCCAGAGGCTGCGATGATGCTTGAGACGTCAGTGAGCATGTACAAGCGCAAAGGTGGCTCGGGCTTGATGCTTGCGCCTAAATACGTCAGCCTTGGCGACTGCTATTACAACATGAAAGATTTCCACAAGTCTCTCAAAGCCTTCAAGGATGCAATGGCAATCTACAACGAGCACCCTCCGGATCTATGCATTCCTCAGCGCAAAGAAAGCTTGCTCGGTCAGGCACGCGCATTGAAGGGGCTTCAACTCGATACGCAAGCAAAACAATTGGAAGACGAAGCTAACAGCCTCTAAAGTCTCGACCTCTGAACTTTCTCGCAACATAACGTCGCCCGGGATACCCATGGAGCGGCTAATTGCGTATACTCGTTGAGGCAAACTGCACTTCGGTACATCCGAGGTCACGCAGACACACTTTGGCGGACCCAAGAGAGAGAGTTCAACGTGACTGACACCGCGCTGAAAGATCTGTCATATGCAAAGCTCCATGATGAGTGGGACGAGCTTGAGCTTGAAGATAAGCTCAGGCGCTTTCAGGAGCTGACGCATGCTGATGCCGAAGAATTCTTTCGAGAGCTCGGCTCTTCTGATGAATCCGAGCTTCTAACGGCGCTGCCGACACGAGAGCAAAGATTATGGATTCGTGTGCTCGATCCTGATGATGCCGCTGACGTCATCCAGAGCATCGAAGAAGAGGAGCGCGGTCATTTTCTCGAGCTCCTCGACGAGTCGACACGCACAGAAGTAAGTGCGCTCATGGCATACGCCGAGGACGAAGCCGGCGGTCTGATGAGCCCGCGTTACGCTCGTGTGCGGCCGGATATGACTGTAGATGAAGCTCTTGCTTATCTAAGGAAACAGGCGCTTGAAACAGTCGAGACTGTTTACCTTGTCTATGTATTGGATGGACAGCAGCATCTGCTGGGGGTTGTATCGGTGCGGCGTTTGTTTTCCTCGCCGCCTACCAAGAAAGTCAACGACGTCATGCGGACCAATATGATCACCGCAAACGAAGACGCCGACCAGGAAGACTTATCAAAATTGTTCAAGGAACACAATCTTCTAGCCATTCCGGTCGTCGATTCCGAAGGACGGATGAAAGGTATCGTTACCATCGACGATATCGTTGACGTTGTTGAAGAGGAAGCCACGGAAGACATTCAAAAGATGGGGGGATCCGAGGCTCTCGGGGATCCGTATCTCAAGATTGAATTGTCCGAGATGATTAAGAAGCGTGCCGGCTGGCTGTTCGTATTGTTTCTCGGAGAACTGCTTACAGCTAACGCGATGGGATATTTCGAAGATCAGATTGCGAAGGCCGTTATCCTGGCGTTGTTTCTTCCACTCATCATAAGCAGTGGCGGCAACGCCGGCTCGCAAGCATCCACACTCGTAGTCCGTGCAATGGCTCTGGATGAAGTTCGACTACGTGACTGGTGGAAAGTCATGCAGCGCGAAATTATCGTCGGCTCCTCAATGGGAGTCATTCTCGGTATTGTGGGCTACATTCGCGTGATTGTTTGGGAATCGTTATTCCATACATACGGTCCCCACTCACAACTACTCGGCATAACCGTGGGCTTGAGCTTAGTTGGAATAGTTCTCTGGGGAAGCGTGTCAGGCTCCATCCTTCCGTTCGTTTTGAAACGAGCCGGATTCGACCCGGCTTCAGCATCCACTCCATTCGTAGCAACTCTGGTCGACGTAACTGGCGTTGTTCTTTACTTCACGATTGCCAGCGTCGTTCTAAAAGGCGCAATGCTTTAGACGATACCGCCTGCGGTGCCTGACAAAAGGATGAATTGTGAACCGGAAAATAGTTTTCGTCATAGCAATATGTTTGCTGATACCAGCATCGGTTCTTTTTGTCTGGAGTATAAACATGCCTCCCCGTCATAACGACAACCTGAGCGCAGGATTCGTAGACCATCACGGAAGACGGGTCATTTCACCGCAGTATGCCGAGGCACTGGACTTCTCGGACGGGCTTGCGGCAACCAGGACAGCTCAGGGGAATTGGTTATTCATAGATAAAGACGGAACCATCGCAGTAAAACCCGAGGCAAAGTTGTTGGACGTCCTGTCATTCTCCGATGGACTTGCACCAGCTCAAGTCATGACGGATGAGGACACTGCAGAAGGGAGCATCCAAAGCTGGAGCGGCTCAAACTGGGGCCCTCATATCGCGCCACAGGCGTCGGGACGGAAGTGGGGATTCATTGACAGATCCGGAGGATTTGCTGTTGCTGCGGAGTATGACTCGGTAGGAGAGTTCAGAGAGGGTCTTGCTCCGGTTTTGACCGGCAAGAAGTGGGGTTACATCGATAGAAGCCACCTGGTGATTCCGCTTGAGTTCGATGAAGCAAGAGTCTTCTCGAACGGACTGGCAGCGGTCCGCAAAGGCAAAAAATTCGGATTTATCGACAAAACCGGTGCCGAAGTGATTCCATTTCAATTTGACCAGGCCTACGATTTTAACGGCGGAGTCTGTATCGCCAGACTTGATGGAGCCTTAGTCGCGATGGATTCCTCCGGGAAAAGAATCGCAGACGATTTCGATGCGTATCAATCGAGCAACACGGGTTTATTCACCAGTCACGCATTAAATAGCGGCCCACAATTTGACTCGGAAAAGCGTAAATTCCGGGTTGTTGCAGCAGGTGGATATCTGGTTTATAAAAAACGAACGCCCTTATCTCGAGCACCGGTCGCATACATGGACAAAGACGGTGATATTAAGGTGGAGGTGAAACTACCAGACTTATCTGCCGATGCAATGATTTTCGCGACTGAATTTCAAGATAAGCATGCCGTGATTTGTATTCAATCGGGTGACTCGATCAGATACTTTATTTGCGATGAGTTCGGTAATGCGACGCCGGTAGATGCATATCAAGTTTTTTCATTCCGCGAAGGACGCGCGAGGATACTCGCTAACCATGAAGGAAACGATGGCACTCGCTAGCCTGGGCAAGTTTGCACAGCCATTATGCCTAATAAGGCCGTCTCAGTTTATCCACGTTGCGCTTCCGGTTGCCGGCGTTATACCAGTCAACAACCTCCTGGCGAATTTGCTCGACTTCATCCGGCTTCATTTCTTTTGAAAGTCGATCTACTTGCTCCTGGGAAAGTTCGGCATACTGCCCATGCCCTTCTGCTCCCTTCATGTACCAGCGCAACGCCTCTAATTGTTTTCTGTCAGTACCTTCAGCGTTCTCGTACATATAACCGAGTGCGAATTGACTCTTCTTATCATTCTGCTCTGCTGCTTTTTGAAACCACTGGAGGGCCGCACCATAGTCGACCGTAGTTCCTCTTCCGAGATAGTGGCAAACAGCCACTCGCACCATGGCATCGACATCGCCGCTTTCCGCTTGTTCAGTGTAGATTTTGACGGATGCACGTGGTCCGAAAAAGAGCCCCTTATCGGCAAGGAGATGCTTTCCAAGCAAGGTTGGACGACCAAAACTCTGAGGATTGACTGGCACATCCTTCTTGGAGGGATCCACTTGCGGCACTCCGGGGCTTTCGCCACCGTCCGCCACTACATCGCCATTGCCACTATCAGTAGTACCAGGCACCTTCGAAACGGTAGCACCATTTCCAGTACCACAGCTTTGCATGCCGACAACAGCAGCTAAAGTGACAGCGACAAGAGCCGGTATCATCTTAGCTCGAGAGCGAGGCTTGAGAGCACTATCTACTTGCGGTAATTTCATCACTTGTAACCTCTGTTAGTGGACAAAATCTAGGCAATTTATAAATCTCTTCGAAATGACTCACCTCGTGCGGATTTCCTACGACGTAGATCTCGTCGCCCTCGACTAGAACGGCATCTGGACCGGGATATGGAAGTACGCTGTCCTCATGTCGGACAGCTGCTATTGTCACTCCAGTCGCTCTTCTAATGTCGAGATCCTTCAACGTTTTGCTCTCGAGTTCCGCACCTTCAATCTTGAACCAGGCGCCCATGAATTCATCATGAGGCAAGCCGACCAGCCGCGAAAGGTTTGGCTCCGCAATGTCGGGTTGGAACATAGTGTATCGCTTCTCGCGTATACTCGTCAAAGCTGATTGGATCTCAGGATCGGCTTTGTTCAGGCTTATCAATGTCAAACGAGTAATCTCAATGCTAGCCTCGAACTCCGGTTGAACGACAGCATTTGCTCCAGTTGCGCGAAATGCATCGATGTCAGAAGTACGATGTGCACGTGCGATTATTTTGATCTGGGGGTTGTAATGGCGGGCAATGTCGATAATTGACATAGCTGCCACCGGATCCGGTATCGTAACCACCAAAACATCCGCATCGCGAATGTTTGCTCGCAAAAGCACGATCCGACTCATGGCATCACCGTAAACGAACGGAAAACCGAGGTCTTCAAGCTCTCCGGTGATTGCTGCATTGAGTTCGATTACTACGACTGGAATATGATAACCATGCAGGACAACTCCAAGGTTGCGCCCGATTCGCCCATAACCACAAAGAATAACGTGCTCGCGAAGTCCCGCTGCAGACTGCTCTCCGCGGTCCTCGGAGCGACGATCGTCTTTGCCGGATAGTTTACTCATGCGCCGCATCAGAATAGGGACGGACTTCATCAAGAACGGTGCCGCTATAAGAGATACCACCGCGCCGGAAAAGAATAGATTGTAGAGACTTTCCGAGAGAATACCGGCAGTGTAACCGGACAGTGCCAGAACAAAAGAGAACTCTCCAATCTGAGCCAGTCCGACACCGACCAGGGTAGCTCTGCGTGGTATTGGAGTTGCAAACATAGCGGAGAGCGCGCCGATGAATGCCTTCCCGAGTATAAGCACGATAACGAATAAGGCTACTTGTGCCCAGTGCTCCATTATGAACGCTGGATTCAACAACATTCCGACGGACACGAAGAACACAGTGGAAAAGAGATCGCGCAAGGGAAGCAGGTCTGAAAGAGCCTGATGACCATACGTCGATTCAGAAATCATAATCCCTGCAAGAAATGCTCCCAGCGCAAGCGACAGACCGAGCGCATGCCCGCCAATCGCAATCAGCAAACACAAGGAAATGATCGTAAGCAGAAACAGCTCGCGGTAGTTTGAATGCACAACTTTGGACAAAATAAAGGGGACGAGCTTGGTCGCACTCCAGATGATGAAAACGATGTAGACGGCAGCTTTTGCCAGCGCGACAGCAACCATCATCAATGCGTCGGCACCGCCGGAGGCCTTGAACACCGGCAAAAGTGAGATGACGGGAACGAGACTCAGATCCTGTATTACCAGAATTGGAATCAGGATCTGACCATGCGCAGAGTCGAGTTCGCCGCGCTCCATGAGCACTTTGGAAACAACTACACTACTGGAGAGCGCGCAGATGAAACCAAAGAGGAAGCCGCCACCAACGTTGTCAGATAGTCCCGTCATCGATGCTAGAAGCCAACCTAACAGAGCCGTACCAATGATCTGACAGAGACCGGCGACAATTATTTTAAATGTGGAAGAGAAGATCTGCTTGAGTGAAACCTCCACACCAAGAGCAAATAGCAAGAGCGCCACACCGAACTCGGCAAGAACCGAAACGTGTTCGCTGTGACTGATGAGCTTGAGCCCATACGGGCCGATAGCGATACCGGCGATGATGTAACCTGCAATGATCGGCTGTTTTAGCCGGACGCAAACGTATCCGACTACGAGGGCTGCCGCCCAAATAACCGCCAGATCTCTAATAATTGAGAGTTCGGACATGGCTTCCTTATTTATGTGCGGATACGCCGAATCAGGCCATGCGTCAGTGCTCTAAAGCTAACTAACCCTGATCGCAAACCTACGTCCGGTATAAGACCGGCCCGCGTCAATCCGTTTGTAATGCCGAAGAAAAAAAAACTAGTCAGTCGATCTTCAGCACAACATAGCACAGTTAATCAGCCAGATTGGCGGCTGGCGGTGCTCGACCGGAGTCTGATTTTCCGGCACGTAATGGTGTTTATCCGCGACTGCAACGAAGAGGCCGCGCAACACCGCACTCAGAATTCTCACTCGGACATCATCACGTCCGGAAATCGGGTCGACGCTAGCGGTAGACAGCGGCGATCCGATGAACGGAAAGCCGTATTGCAGGCTTTGCTTGGACTCGAGCTGCTTCAAGGAGGCGGACGCCTGGTCAGGCGCGTCAAGATAGCGGCACGTCAAAAACGCCGAAAAGGCGAACGCCACTAGCATCAACGCGAAGCCCCTAGCGGTAAGCACTATGTTCCTCCGAACCCTTTGCTACCATTCTACCTTATGGTTAGTTTGCGAAGTGCTTTCATAATTTTTGTTATCAGCACTTACCGCTTCGGACCGAAACAACCGCAATTGAAACTCTAGATTGTAGTCTTCCCTGGTTTCGAACTTTGCTGAACCGGAATCGAGTTTGAAGGCACCGTCGGATCGACGCCATCAGGACGTTTCAATCTAACAAGAATAAATTGTTCGGTCCGATCTTTTCCAAAGTGCACCAGGATTGGCGCATCATCCTTCAACAAATTAGCGAGCCCGGTGTCATAGACCACGCTCTTATTGGATCCGACAGTCCACGCACAGCGCTGCGATTTCTTGTCGAGTTTTCCTTTTACCTGCTGATTCTGGTCAGCGAGCATGTCGTAATAGTTGCCTGCGATGTCACCCTTAGCGTTAATTGCTAACTGGAACATCGTGGTTGAATCAGTCTGTTGACCTTGAACAAGCGAGAAGACTCCGAGCGGCTTCCACTCGTCCTTCTTCGGCGTTGTATCACCGGCAGATGTAGCCAGTTTTTGAGCTGAATTGTAATAGTCGGTAGATGTGCCAACCGGTTGATTATTGTAATAAACATTGTTGTTGTTGTAGGTAACGTTGCCGCCGTATCCGGCTCCAGCTCCGACGTTAAGCGCCAACATGCTGCCTAGCATCGCCCAGTCGGTCACCATCCAGGCAGTAGACATGCCCATTCCCATGCCGTAGCCCCAGCCCGGGCAGTACCAGCATCCGGGGTGAGCACCGTACCAGCCGTGACCGTAGAAATTCCCCCATCCATTGAAGTTGTTGCGCACAGCTACGCCACGATTCGAGACATAAGTCGGCGAATAATTGAAGTTGTTGTGACCGCCGTTCCAAACGTTGTTTCCGGAGATTTTATCGAAACCCCAACCGTTTTTTTCATTGTTCCAATTGTGGTTGTCCCAACCTCGGTCGCCCTGATTGTAGTTGCGAACACCATTATCACCAGCGCGACCACCTTCGCTGCCATTGCCGGGTTCCAGTGGGCGATTGCGATTTGCAAAGCCACCATCACCAATACCACGATTTCCATCGCCTCCTAAGCCGCGAGCCGGTAATTGAGTCCCGTTGAAACCGAAATCGTCTCGTCCCAAACCACGATCGCCGGCGCCATCCCATGTGCCACCGCCGCGGTCGAACCCACCGCCACCACGATCAAAGCCGCCGCCGCCACGATCAAAGCCGCCGCCGCCGAATCCACCACGGTCAAAACCACCACCGCCGAATCCACCGAAGTGACCGCCACCGCCGAAACCACCACCACCGAAGCCGCCGCCTCTTGCCCAGGCATCGCCGGTGGTACCAAGCAAACTCAATAACAGACTGAGAGCAATAAATCGTTTAAACATTTCATTTTCCCCGAGACTTTAAAACCGTGACAAATCGCTGCTACCAGCCAATTTACAAATGAATTCGGCTCACCGTAATTGAGTCACTGTCCGGAATTAAGAGACCATTTAGCTTACGCCCGGTCGACCGCCAGGTAAATGTGTCGCTATCCTTAGGTTCAAGATAATTACGCGCCTCTGCACGCCTACCATCAGGCGAAGTGCGCACCATATCGACGGCCCAGCGTTTTCCGTCTGTAGACCAATGACCATGACCGAAGCCGCCCTCGGAATCGAACATCCACGAGATGATCGCTCTTCGGCGAGGGTCGACGCCGATGATTTGAGTGTCTTCGAGCGTCTCGCCATTGTTTGTCTTCACTCGGAAAGTAGTCACCATAAAATGGTGATCGGCCATCCATCGCGTCGACAGCGTCGCTTCGCCGTTGCTTCCCTTAGCAGACCATTCGCCGGACATCCAGCGCAGTTTATCCAGCGGATTGTCGTAATAACGAGCAGCTTGTTCGGTCACCGAAGCCATTTCCCATTTGCCATTGTTTTTGACATGGATCACCGTATATGGTGCTTCTGACAGGACCTTGCCATTAGAGTCTTTGACAACCGAAATGCCTTTCTCAATCGCGCCTTTATCGCCCAGCGCCCGCACTGATTCGACCTTAATCTCTAGATTCTTATCGGCGTCGGCTCGCTTGAAATATTCTTTGAAACAGCGCTCAATTTCAGCGCGCCCGTCATACCTATTGCCGAATGCATCTAAAAACGTTCCGTTTTCCGCCCACATCGCCGCAAGCGCAGCCGAATCAGCTTTAGCGAAGGCAGCCTCGTAAGCTCTGGCGTTCTCTTTAATTTCGGCTTCAGACGCCGAGCTAACGGGTTCGCTTTTCTCAGTGGAAGAGGAAACAGAGCTCGTTGATGCGCCGGAGCCGCTGTCAGCGGTTTCATCCTGCGCATACGCAGCTGATGAGCCGCACAACATCAATGTCCCGGCCGTTAGTGCCGAAATCAGTTGAATCCGACAGTTATTCTGCCAACGCTTCCAATGCATCTTGCAAACCTCCGAAGTGGATGCCACAACCGCGGCATTTTATCAAAATATTGAGCGCGAAACAGGAGTTACGGTTTTTATTGTTATTGACGACCTGGAGTCGGGCATCTATTGGAAGTATGTCATCGCTGAAGAGATCGATTGCTGTAGCTTCAATTCTGGCGGCGCTTTCCGCCCAGAGCCCAGCTTGGGCTCACTATGATATACACGACCATCTTGATGTTGATAACAGTCACAAACACAAGAAGCGCAAAAGCGCAAGCACATCGAAGAAAAAACATTCAGCGACAAAGTCGTGGGCAAAATCAGCAGGGAATACTTCTACAATCGATCCCTGGAAGCTGCTTGAGTTTGCAATTTCGCCAGCATATGCCTACACCGGGCGAGTTAGCATGGTATTTCAAGGGCCGTTCCGAGTTATCAAATCGAACGGTATACCAAACCATTCGACAGGTGCGTTCCCAAACGAAGGAAATCCCAATACGATTTCCGAACAATCGTATGACTACCGGATGCCAAAAGATCCGGAAGAAACCGGCTTTTCAACTCCTCTGGGCATGAATGTCTTCGGCGTCGCAATTAACGGCGTCCCATTCGACCCGGGAGCCGCTGAGTGGTGGCAGAACAATCCGCGCTCGGGCTGGCAGTACGAAGCCATGTATCTGGGTGCTCGCCTCGGGCTCGATCAGAATAATGCGCATGTCCAGCCCAATGGTGCGTATCATTATCACGGAATTCCCACGGGCTTGCTGCAGCGCATGGCCGCAGTGGGCAAGCCGGTCTTGATTGGCTACGCAGCCGATGGTTTTCCTATTTACGGTCCGTATGGCTACAGCAATCCGCTTGATTCAAAGTCAAATTTGAAAAAACTAAAACCAAGTTATCGCTTGAAGAGCGGCAGCAGACCATCAAATCCAGGTCCCGGAGGCAGGCCTGACGGCGCCTTTATCGAGGATTACGAATACCAGAAGGGACTCGGTGACCTGGATGACTGCAACGGCATTTACGGCGCCACGCCGGAGTATCCCAAAGGAATTTATCATTACGTGCTTTCCGATGCATATCCCTTCATTCCGCGGGGCTACAAAGGTACGCCGGATGACAGCTTTAAAAAACGTCGAGGCGGCGGGCCCGGTGTTGGTCCAGGACCAGGTTTCGGCGGAGGTCCGAATGGTCGCCCGGGACCGGGCAATCAAGGTCGGGACGGGCGCAGACCTGGTCCAGGTCCGGATGGTCGCGGATACCGCCCGCGTAACACCCCCTGGGGTCAGCCGCAGGGAGAGGATCAACCATTTCCGATGAGACCACCCGGCGGCGGTCCGCCCGGGAATGGCGGTGGTGAACCGCCTATCGGTCCACCTGAGGAGTAACCAGCTTCTACTTCTCTTTTGATTGCAAAAACTGTCGGGCGGCGATCAGCTGCAAATCCGCACTGGTACCAGATATGGTACCAGGAACATTTTTCACTTTGATATCGGACTGAATGCCCTGTCTATTTGTATTTCCATCGCCGAACCAATGCCCCTGCGGAGAGAGGAATCTGAATGTGGTGAGCTTGAGAGAACTGCCGCCGGGCATGCCAGAGAAAATAGTCTGCCCAATGCCCTTGCCGTAGGTGGTACCACCTATGATCGTTCCCACCCCATTCTCTTGCAGAGCAGCTGCTAGAATTTCGGCTGATGAAGCGGTTTTCTCGTTAACGAGAATCGCCACAGGTTTATCAACAATCGGTTTAAACCGCGCCATTTGAGAATCCGGTCTCACCTCGGGATCTAGCGATGAAGTCACCGAAATACCACCTGGCGTGAGCACGTAATTCTTCCTCGAATACTGGGGGTTGTCCGGATCCGAGTCCACTCGGCGCGAGATGGTCAGGAGATTTCCTTTGTCTACGAACAAAGACGCCATTTTCAGGGAACTGTTCAGAAGTCCGCCGATGTTGTCTCTGAGGTCCAGGACGTATGACTTTGCATCGGGATGACGTTCGATAGCTGCTTTCAATTGCTCAGGCTGTGCCTCGTTATCCATGGCATCGACTTTCAAGTAGAGCACGCCGTTGGGCAACATCCGATCGTGAACCGTGAGCACTTCTTTTTCCGTGCGCTCCACATTCAGCTCAACAAGCTTACCATCGCGAATCACTTTGATACTAAGGGTGGTGCCATCAGCACCGGTAATTTTGTTTCGCAAATCTCTCTCGCTGGCGCGAGACACATTTTGACCGTTGACATAAGCCATGGTATCGCCGACTTTAAGCCCTGCTTTCTCGGCACCGCTGCCGGGAGCGAGACTGCTGATTACGAGATTGTCGCCAATACGCTGAAAGGTTGCGCCGATATCGCCCTCACGCCCCTGGCGCTCGCGTTCAACAGCCTTCGACTCAACAGGCATGATGACCTCGTTGTACGGGTCACCTGTAGAACGCAGGATTTCGTTGGCAAACTTCAGAGCGTCGGCGTCGGTTTTAATCTGGCAGTTAAACTTGGTTTTCAGGTCCGGAATTCGAGCAAGTGGGCTCGGGTCGTACATACTGCGAGCCGCTTTGGTAATCAGGTTCTCGTATGCCAGGGAGCGCGGGCAGGATGCCAGCGGCGGCACCGGCGGAGCGAATACACCAGGGTGAGACGGGGTCAAACGGTCACTGAAGGGCAGATAGGGAATCTGTTCCGATTGTCCGGTCGTCGGTTTGCCACGCAGATAGGGGTCATCGGTCGGAGCAGCCGGCCGGACCGGCGCCGATACAGCCTGGGCGAGAAGATCCTGGGCTTCGAGGTTAAGCGAGCTTTCCGCGGGCTTAGGCGCCGCGCTCTGCTTATCGTGGACTCGCTCGAATTCGCCCAAAGTCTTGTCCTTGAAGAAACTTCCACCCGGAGGCAGAGAGCTAGAAGCTCTATACCCCCATAATAGTCATGATCAAGCACTTGGGCAATTGTGAAATTACGAAACAGGTTACTGGAATCGGTTCACGATGTTCTTGAACCGGGTTACGAAGTCGGCGGGTGTACTCGGGGGAAACAATAGTTTTGTCAGCAGGTGACTTTCTGTTGGTTCCGAATATGGTGCCATTAACAGTGAAACATAGTAAGTTTCATTCGATTGGAAGGGAAGCAATTCGCTTCCCGCATATGCGCCGCTCGTCACCGTCAAATCGCCCAGTACGCCCTCACTCTCCGGAACCATTATCTGTTTGACGCTACGAGGCAGCATCAGACTTTTTACGCGATACTCGAAGTGAAATGACTTGTCGGTTTTAACTATTTTTGCTCGCGGATAGAACTCCGTGACCAGAGATTCAACTTCTTTGGAAATCCCGGCAAAATCCAGAGGATTCTTGGGTGGAGGTTGCACAGCAGGTACCTCCTGCTTCACCTCAGGAGCTTTAGCCACTTCAACCGCAGGGGGCGCGTCTGATACCGGCTGTGGTGGCGTTGTTCCCATCGCAGCCAATGTCGGAAACTCGGCATTTAACGTTTTCAAATAACCGGCGCAATCCTCATTCGTCGCAAGAGCCAGCTCCAATGCTGGTTTTGCAAGTTGCATGTAGGCTGCGGCGCGGTTCATATCTACCTTTGTGCATTCACCGTTGGCATACATCCGACCGAGATAATAGCGCGCGATCGCGTCCTCGTTTTTGCTGCCCTGGTCAAACCATTTCTTCGCCTCACAGAGGTTCTTCGGAACGCCCTGACCCAGGTAATACAATTCTCCGATACTTACCTTGGCTGGATAGGAACCGGCAGCGTCAGCCCTGCGGAACAGTTCCATCGCCTTCTTATAGTCCTTCTTGAGTCCGCCCTGGCCCTTCTTTGACATCAAACCGAGTTGATGCAAACTATCAGCATCGCCGGACGCTTCAAAGTATTTACGAGCTCTGGCATAATCGCGATTTTGAAACATACCGATATAACTGATACGTCCCAACCAGGTCAAAGCAGCAGGATTTCCGGTCGCAGCCTTTTTCTCGAGTATCGGCTTCGACTTCACTATGCACTGCTTTGCCTTGTCCAGGTTTTTCTGCAAACCGTGGCCGCCCTCGAAGTAGACAAAACCGAGCGCGCATTGAGCCAGAGCGTTCTTTTGATTTGCAGCCATCTCCAGCCATTTCTTCGCCTGCGTAAAATTCTTCTCTACGCCAAAACCGCCCAGGCTGTACAAAATTCCGATGATGACCTTGGTGTCCGTTCCCTTCGCATCAGCGAGTTTAAAAGCTTCGATTGCCTTGTTATAGTCACGCTCGGTGTCCAATCCATCGCTGTAAATTCTTCCAAGGCAAACAGCAGCTTCGCCATCAGCAGGTCCGTAATCTAAGTATTTTCGGGCTGCTTTGTAATCGCGAGGTACGCCCTGACCTTTGAAGTAGAGCTTTCCCAGCCATGAGGCGGCCTCTTTATTGCCATTTTTTACAGCAGCCGAGAACCACTCCGCGGCCTTCTTAGCATCAACCTTGGTTCCCTGACCGAGCAAATACATCTTGCCGAGGTACAGCTGGTAATTCGGATAGCCTTTCTCCGCCATGATGCGTACAAGAGGGAAAGCCGCGCGGAAATTGCCTTTCTGCAAATAACTCTGCATGGAAGCAAGGGCAGCCGTCGCGCGTTCACCGCTGCGCTGCAGCTCGTCTTCAAGATCATCGGCTGCGATTGCAGAGCCTTGCAACGCCAATGCACATGCGACCACTAAAAGTCCGACCGTTAAATGCCGAGGTCCTGCGTGTCGAGTCCAGATAAGTCGAACGATAGTGTTCAGTTGTCGAACGTCCAATAAATTATTGTTGTGCATTGAAACCCGCTGTAGATTGGATTGCATCTGAATGGTCAGCCTGATGAGGCCTTATTACCACATATGCAAACCTTCAAAACCACTTCAGGTTTCAAAAGCCTGATGTCAGTTTCTCTTCCAGATTTGCCACCACCGGCGGTTCGATTTTTCGTCACTGGAATCGTCAGGAGAGGATAAACCGGCTTCGGGTTCAACAGCCTCAGCCACCACATACGGCACCACTGTGGTCCGGTTGAAATTAACAGTTGCTTCCAATCGGGTGGGCTGGTTATCGTCCGTCGTTGCCAGAATCTGGTATCGACCGGGCAGGAGTTTCAAATGACCTGTGTGATATACGCTTTCAATGCCGCGCTCGTCGTAGAGCTTGACAGTGAGTTCTTGAAACGGCTTGTTCGGTTTCACATCAAGTGTGCCGACATAATAGGTCGTGTACAACCAGACAGAAACAGTGCTCAGTGCGGCGAATATGGTAAGAGCCTTCGATGCGACGCCCAGATAAGTATCGGCCTTCTCGACCCTGCCGCGTTTAACGGCTTTGACTTCTGCCTGTTTTCCACTAATTGCCGAACTCGGCATAGAAATTTCCTCTTCAAGCCGTCGTCAATCTTACCAGATGTCAAACCCCTGTCGAGACATCGCCGAGACATCGTTAAGATTAGCGATTTTGAACCTGACTCCAATGCGCGAAAAACTTCGCCAGTACGCGCTAAGAGAACTTCAGACCGAATGATGCCTTTTTAACATCTAGCCACTGCTGCGATTGACACGCTCAAAATCGATTTCCAGCAGTTTTTTACGGGCGTAATTCTTCAAATTATTCGGAGCCTTTTCAAATGCCACGCGCGCCGGCTCATATCCCTGCTCTGCCGCTTGCAGATAGAGGATTACCGAACGATCCCTATCCTTTTTCACGCCGATTCCACGTTCGTAGCACAGTCCCAGCCAGTAGCGAGCTTCCTTCTGTCCACGTTTTGACAGTTCTTCAAACAGAGCAGCCAGGCGATTGAATCGTGATTGAAATCCCTCGCGAGACCAGAAATTGTCCTGGACGAAAAGCGCATCGGCAGCCCGCTCCAGGAGATGCTTAGCCCGAGGGCGGTCCAGAGTGACGTTTTTTCCCTCTATCAACTCGAGGGCAAGATTCCAGAGTGATAAAGGGTCTGATTGCTCGACAGCCTTCTCCAGAAGCGCTATTCCCGCAGCCGGATTTTTCGGACAGCCCTCGCCTTCCAGCAAAGCCACGCCCATTAATCCTTGCGCTTCGGCATCTTCGTAGTTAACGGCTCGTTCCAAAAGTTTAAGCGCCTCTGCCGGATTAGCTTCGAGCATCAAGCCGCGATTATTCAATGCCGACAAAAACCGCAATGCCTCCGGACTGGCTTCGTCAGCCGCTTTATGGAGCCACTTCAAAGCTTCGGCTCGTTCGGTTTTAAACCGCTCGTCGTCAAAATCATCAATCGAGGAAGGATCAAAATCTTTGTCGATCTCTTCGACCCACCAGCGTACAACCCGCTCGCGTTCTCGCTTGTTGAGATTCTTCATGGTCAGGAAGCGACCGAGCAAATACTGAGCCTCGCGATCTCCGTGCTCAGCGGCTTTGCGATACCATCTCAGCGCTTCGTTCAAATCCCGACCATCAGGATTGTTGCCCCGATAATAAGCGGCTAGTCCAAGCATGGCCGAAATATTTCTTCGATCGGCTGCATTGCGCAACCAGCTCAAACTGTTTTGAGGATAAATGCTCTCCTCGAAGCAAAGGCGATAACAGAGGGTCAAATGCGGCTCCACCACTTCGCTGCCAAAGTCAAAAGCGCTTCGGTACAGTTCAGCAGCCCTACCGAGGTTGCGATTGACACCGACACCTCTCTCATAACATTTCGCCAGAATAATCACGGCAAACTCGTTCTTCTTGTCCGCGAGCAATTTCAACGTCGAAATAACTTCACGAATCGGTTTGTCCAGCGGCTCTTGCAGCAGCGAGCGCAGCTTCACCTCTGCAGCCGGAGAAGATGGAACATTCGCGGTCGATAACCAGTTTTCCACGTGAACGAGCTCGACATCAGACATGATCTTTGCATCACGAATCATGTCCAGCTTTTCCTGCGCCATGGAACTTCCCAGTTTGACAGCGAGTTCCAGCCAACGCATACCTTCCTCGACATCGCGCTCAACTCCGTCGCCGTCGATGTAACACAGACCCAATTCACAGGCCGCACCGGCATGATCGAGCTCCGCCGCGCGCCGGTAGAGGTCTACAGCCCGAGCACGGTCTTGATTTACCCCGTCGCCAAAGTAGTAACAAATGCCCAGAAGGTAGAGTGCGCCATCATTGGCTTCATTGCTGTCAATCGCGGCAGCGAGCCAGCGAACAGCTTCCGGCCAACGCTTTTCCGTACCGATTCCGTAATAGAGGCACCGCCCGTAGTTGCTCTGACCGAGACTGTGACCGTTCTCCGCAGCCCGGCGGTACCAGTAGAGCATTTCCTCGTAATTAGTCTCTATTCCTCGATCGCCCTCAAGAAGGCAAGCAAGATTTACCATCGCTCCGGTAACGCCCTGGTCTGCGGCTTTCCGATAGTAGAAGGCCGCCTTCACTGGATTGAGTTCAATGAAATCTCCGAAGTCATAGCAAACCGCGAGCTCATATTGCGACTGAGCATATCCGGCTTCCGCCGATTTGATCAGCCACTTCATGGACTCCTCATCGTTCTTCGAGACGATTTCACCATCGCGTTGAGCCATTGCCAGCATATATTGCGCACTGGTATTGCCCAGGTTAGCGGCCGTTTTCAAACTATCGCCGTCGCCGGCATCGAACGGAGCGGACATAGCCGGGTCAGTCTTTCCATCTCCAGCGGAATAAGCGCTCCAACAGGCAAGCAACGCGACTTCCAGATCCGCGCGCAACTCGACCACATTCTTATATCTCTGCTCCGGCTTTTTCGCCAGACACTTCATCAAACAATGTTCTAAAGTCTGTGGTAGCACCAAATCCGGTGCCACGCTCGAGATCGGATTGGGAGGTGTCGAGACGTGAAAGTTCATGGCTTCAAACGCGCTGGACGCGGAGAAGGGCAGCGCGCCCACCAGAACACGGTACATGATGCAGCCGAGCGAATAAATATCGCTTCGCTCGTCAAGTTCGCGACCGAGACATTGCTCCGGGCTCATGTAAGCAGGGGTCCCCTGCACGCGTCCCATGGTGGTGAGATTTTGAGTTTCACTCTCGCTATCACCGAAGTATTTTGCCATGCCAAAGTCGACTAGCTTGACGGTTTCCTGACCATTCTCATCGCGAGCCACCATGACGTTCGACGGTTTCAAATCTCGGTGAATAGCACCTTTCTCGTGGGCAAAACGCAAAGCATTGGTAATGCAGAGAAACAATGGTATTGCGCGCGAAGGCTCCAGACGCCCCTCTCGGCTTACTAACTGTTCGAGACTCTCACCATGGATATATTCCATGACAAGATAGGCGAAACCTTCACTGGAAACGCCAAAATCAAAGACAGAGACAATGTTGTCGGAAGCTAAAGAATTAGCGACTTTCGCCTCACGAACAAAGCGTTCGAAATTGGACTGATCGCCGGACAGGTCGGAGAATAAAACCTTAATGGCGCACAGCCGGTCCAGGTGCTTTTGAGTAGCGCGAAGAACCATGCCGAGACCGCCGCGCCCGATAATCGAGTTGACCTCGTACTTTCCATCGATTGTCGTTCCGAGTAGCGAGTCGGGGCGCAATTCATGTCTCCTGAAAACCGACGAGCCTGATCGAAGAAACACTGAGCTTAATGCTCCACATAACAGCTATATTAAAACGTAACAGGAAACCTGCAAGGCACAATGGTTTTAAAGTGCAGATTATAAACGGCGACCAAAAATCAAGCAGGTCGGTAATTGTCCGACAGGCGACCCTTGAAGATGCGGAGGCGCTCCATCAGCTCGACTTGTGCCTTGAAAAAGAAACCGACATCGACATCCCGTCAGTCGTCCCCTGTTCGCAGGCGAATTATCAGCGACTAATCGCACGAACGATGTCAAGCCAGCGAATGGAGCTCCATCTGGTTGCAGAAATCGATGGACGAGTCGTTGGACAGCTCAGATGTACGGGATATCGTCGAAGAGAATTTCGGCACGTCGCCAGTTTGGATATTGCCATTCACAAGGATTTTCGAGGTCTGGGAATTGGCACGCTTCTGATGAAAGAGACCGTGAACTGGGCGGTTTCAACCGGTTCAATTAAACGGCTGGAATTGTCCGTGTACACATCAAATGAAGTTGCGTTGCGGCTCTATAAAAAAATCGGTTTTGAAGTGGAAGGTTTGAGGAAAAAAGGATTGTGTCACAGAGGCAAATACATCGATTATTTTACGATGGCGAAACTGCTATTTCCCACTTGAATCGAGTGTATATGCGGCTCAGAAGATAAGTTCAACCAGGTTTCACCCGTCGCCAGTTTATAGACCTCTTTAACTGAAAAGACCCGCAAAATCATCCCTCTACAGAACTAACATTGTGCTATCTTTGAATCATATTTTGTCACGTTTAAACCCGCATTTTGAGACCTGGATTTAGTAAAACCTAGATGGAATCGGCGACAGACTTATCTTCCCTATACGGATCTGTAGGTTGGATCGTCGACAGGACCAGTCCTACCAGACAGGTCCTCGGAACGGTTTGGCTGGTTAGAAGTCAGGTTGCGGTCACCTGCACTCACGTTGTCATTCCGTACTTCGACGTTCCGGAAGCTCTTGGTGTGGATTTTCCGCACGTTGGCAAGCGATTCAGCGTCAAAGAAATCATGCCGCACAGCTTTTACGATCCCTGGCTGATCAGGCGAAAGTATCAAACTCCAGAGATTTACCCGCCCCATGCCCTTTCTGTTGAAACCAACAACCTTTCCGCTCTGGTTTTAAATGCTGTGCCGCCACCTCTGGAAAAAGCGACAGTCGAAAAGGTTTCGCGTCTGTTAAAGCGAGCAATGCCGGAGGAAGAATCAACGCTTTCCGGCTCAGCCACACAAGTTCAAATAACATCCATTATTCAAACGTTGTTGAGCAATCGCAGCAATCAGGGCACACTCACGCTTTTCGACGAGAACAACAATCCGGTAGCAAAATTCTATCTTCGAGAGAATCAACTCACACATGTGCGTTACGGTCATCTTTTGAATGAGGAAGCGCTTTTCAGACTGCTTACGCAAGTGGAAGAACAGACCTTCCAATTCACTTTCACTTACGATTATGACCCGGAGTGGGCGAAGTTTCCTCCAGTGCAAAGATCCACAGCCGGCTTGCTGCTCGATGCATACAGTCGACTGGAGAACTATCAACAAACTCTCAAAGAGTTCAACAACAATCTGAATATCATGGTATCGCAGGCGGTGCCGAATTTGAACCTGGATCCGCTGCCCCTGGAAAATCGTCCGGCCGTGGCTTGTGCATGGAACCATATTCGAAACGGAATTCCGCTCCAGCGCTTACTGAAAGCATGCAACTTTGACGGCTCTACATTAATGCTTGCTCTTAAGTATCTGCGCGAAACAGGTCAAATTCAAGGGCGAGACATGCCGCCGGCGACAAACCTCGAACTCTCGAAGATGACGGTCGCTAACAACTGTTCATTGGACAGAGGAACGCCGATCAGTGCAGTGACAATCGATCCTGACACAAGACTGCCGGTCATAGAGAACGGTTTTATCCTCGATTTTTGCACGGACAAGGGCGATGGACATTATGTCCACTCCATAGGACTACCTCCCAGTGCCGCGGGTGCTCCGCTTCTAGTCAATGGAGAGGTCGTCGCCGTGCATTGCGGAATACTGACTGAGGGAGTCGATCAATTTGCCGAGTGGATTCACCCATCACTGGCAATCGCAGCGGATCAAGTCTACCAATGCCTCGACTTGTCGCCCCAAAAGAAGACCACCGAAATTCTTGCATTTCAGGCTGACGCGGCAGAACGCCTGACTTACGACTCGCTCGACGCCACGGCCTCAGGAGAGTACGTTCAACCACCTGCTATCGGCCAGGTCTCAGGAGGTTGGGAAAGGACGTCGATCGCGCAACAGGAACTTCCACGCAGCTCAGGTCAACACGGGGCGATTTCCTCACAGGGTCAGTCTGCACGAGACAGACGAGCCGAGGACCGCGGACGAGCATCCGGAGAATTTCGTCCGGTAGATTTGAGTCAGCCTGCAGATCAAGCAGCACAGAGCAATACAGGAAGTTTCAAGAAGAAGTCGGGTTTCTTCGACACGATTAGCGGAATATTTAAAGGCAAGGGTGAAGTTGTTGAAACTGAAACCACTGAAATCAACTTGCTGCGCCAGGGATTGGATAGCAACGAATTCAAGAAAGTACCCGTCACTCAGTCGGTTCGCGTTGGAGATCTGATTCGCATTCGTTTGCGAATATTGCAAAACACTTACGCCGCCGTCCTGTTAAAAATGAATGGCGAGGAAAATGTTCGCTTGATTTACCCGGACGCTCCGGCTCACGAAGAGCCGCTTCTGAAGGGCACTACACTGGATTGCCCGACACAGTTCACTGATGCTGGAGGTGTCGGTCGGAAGAATGTACGCCTGGGAATTCCAATCAACTCCGGCGATGGATTCGATGAAGTCATGGTACTAACAGGTGCGCAACCACTGGTGGTGCGCCTGTTCGAACTGGGACCTGATCGCGTTTTCAACCTGGTGAACAAAAGTCTCGGGGAGGCAACCGCAGGAAAGTTCTACGTTAACCGTATGGAGATTTCCAAGGCGACTTCTGAGAATCAAGACTCACCTAATGTCTTTTCGGTTGCGCTCCTCGAGCTCATACATTCGGACTAAGCTAAGCTCAGGTTTAAATTTCTAACGGCTGCTCTTGAGGTGCTGGAGTCGGTTTCGCGCCGGGTGCCGGAGTTGACGGTACGTCAGGCCCACTCTGGGAAGGCGGAACAGTGTTTGGCTGTGGGTCAAGCGGCTTGTTGTTGTTGTGGTCTTTGTCAGAGTCCAGTTTGTCGTTGGGAGAATTTGTCGGTCCGGTGATACTGTCGTCGCCCCCCTTGCCTCCGCCGGAAGCACCTCCGTCCGGCGCATTGGCATCGGTTCCGGGAAGCGAATCGGCTTGACCATCTGGTGGTTGATTCATTGCGTCATCCGGCGGATTGGCATCAGTGGAATCGTCAGTTGATGAGGACATCATTTTATTGAGCCCGTTGTCGGAACCGGGTTTTTCAGGATTACCATTGGGATCGGAGTCGCGAGCCGGATCGGTTTCTGCTGGCGGTTTAGACGAAGGGTCTGAATCGGCACTAGTTTCATCAGAAGCCGACATCATCATGTTGCCGTCCGTCGCGGTCTGACTCATGGACTTCATACTCTCGGGGCTGGCGGTTCCAGTGGTACCATCCTTGCCACCACTGGCGGTATCTAAACCGGTAATTTCCATCGCGTGCAAATTAGACGTATCTTGTGTCATCTGTTCTCTAATCGAACTGAAGCTACTCATTTCCGCATTAGTCGGTTGGGATAAGCCGGAATCGAAACTCGGTTGACTGATTGCATTCGATTCAGCGGATTCAGCGCGTTCTCCAGCCATGGTGAAATCTCCTCAAGTAAAAACGACAGCCCGAGCGGTTTCAAAACGGGAAGCAACTGGGGTTTGTCTAGTAAGTGGAACAGTTTGTGGCGTTTGCATACTCAATCTATCGCCGGGATATCAGGTCAACGTGACGGACGAAACGATGGCGCAAGGCCCCTGCCATTTAATCTTTCTTGACCGAAATCCCGCGCCCTGGTATCCTCGCGGGAGTGCGCCGATGTTCGATCATTTGAGAAACCGGGTATAAACCAGATCTCGGCGTATGGAAAACGAATCGAGAAATCGCATAAGCGATATCCGTTTATCGCCATTTAAATAGATTGTCGATGTTTATATGAGGAACGCCCCATGTCGGACTTAGAGCAACGGGACGGTGGCGCGGATTTTCACGCCAAAAATGCTCCTCCGGCGGCGATGACCGCAGAAGCGGTCATTACCGGCAAAGACCAGCAAGCTACGCTCGGTACTAAGAGCGAATCGGCGACCTATCCGCTATCTAATATAGATTTCGTGGACGCGAAGACGGAAAATCATAAAACCAACGACCAGGGACCTAAATTTGAGCCGCCATACTACAATCTCCGCTACGACTATACTGTCGACCCTCTGGAGAAAGGTATCGGGTCCTTATCCATGTCATTCGATTCAATCTCGACAAAAATGGCAGGGCTCCTCAACAAACCTGAAATAAAAGAGCAGGGCGGCTTTTCGCTCCAGACCCTCAAGGACACGCTCAACAATCCTGGTTTGAACAAAACGTTTTCGGAAGTCGAGGTCAACTCGCTGCGCTTGATGGCCAATCAGGCAAGACGACTTCTCGATCCTTCTTTCGTCGCTAAGCTGGACCGCAAATCGTTCGGCGGGCCTGATCTTCCCATGGACAAGCTCTATATCACTAAAAACAGCGTGACTGCAGCTGGAAAACAGCTGGGCGTGATCAAAGAGGCTTAAGTGCCGACTTTGCTTGCTATACTGTCCGATGTTTCCCAATCGAGAACAGGAGCATTTTGATGAAAAGCAAGACCGCTGCGGCTGTCGCTGGACTTCTAACGATTTTTCTCGTCTGCTCACCTCTAGCAGCTGACGCTAAGAAGTGGACGGTGACGCAGAGACTTGAAAAACTTTCCAAAGATATAGACGAAGGTCGCACAGGAAATGAACTGACGACTAAACAAGTCGAAGATCTTAAAAAGGAAGTTTCAGACATCAAAGACCGCATGGAAAAAATGAAGAGCAAAAATGGCGGCAAGCTCAGCATTCCTGATACCAATAAAGTTCATAAAGAACTGAACGACTTGAGCGTAAAAACGCTTCGCTTGCGCCTCGACAACGTTTACAAACCATAGTCGAACGCTACCCGTTCTTTAAATCTAAACGCCTCGATTGTTATTGCATCGAGGCGTTTTTATCTAAACCGTTTGCATGGTCGTAAACTGCCATGCCCGTTTTGAACGGTGGCGCTGTTTTTAAACTGCCACCGCCGACGATAGCACTTTGGAGACAAGCGCTTTCGCTTCATCCTGTATCTGTTTCAAATGCGAATCGCCTTTGAAGCTCTCCGCATAGATTTTGTAGATATCTTCGGTACCGGATGGTCTGGCGGCAAACCAGCCATTCTCAGTCACAACTTTAAGTCCACCGATTGATGCGTTGTTGCTCGGAGCAGTCGTCAGTTTTTCTACAATTTTCTCGCCGGCGAATTCAGAAGCTGTGATTTGATCGGCAGACAATTTTTTGAAGTTTGCTTTTTCTTCGGCGGACGCAGGCGCCTCGACCCGGGCATAGACCGGGTTTCCGAATTCTCCGGTCAGTGCCTCGTAATGATCCGACGGAGATTTGCCGGTAGTCGCGAGAATTTCGGCGCTCAAGAGAGCGAGGATTATTCCATCTTTGTCGGTCGTCCAAACACTTCCGTCCTTACGCAGGAAAGATGCTCCTGCGCTCTCCTCACCGCCGAAACCCAGCGAACCATCGGACAATCCCTCAACAAACCATTTAAAGCCGACCGGCACTTCGACAAGTTTTCTCCCCAAACGTTTAGCAACCCTATCAATCATGCTGCTTGAAACAATCGTCTTTCCGATTCCGGCATCTTTGCGCCAGTTCGTTCTATTCGTAAAGAGATAGTCGATTGCCACGGCAAGATAATGATTAGGATTCATCAATCCGGCAGTAGGAGTGACGATTCCATGGCGGTCGTGGTCTGTGTCGTTCGCAAACGCGATATCGTACTGATCTTTTAATTTCAGCAGTCCCGCCATCGCATATGGTGACGAGCAATCCATTCGAACTTTGCCGTCCCAATCCACGCTCATGAATGAAAATGTTGGATCGACGAGTGAGTTTACTACTTGAATCGGCAACTTATATTGATCGACCAGACGAGCCCAGTAGGCAACACCAGCGCCGCCAAGTGGATCAACACCGGCCTTGATTTTGGCACCGCGGATGGCATCAATATCGATGACCGAAGTGAGTTCATCCACATACAGTTTTCCAAAATCGAATTCTTGAGTCGTCGAAGCTTTAAGTGCGGCTTTGAACGAAATTGTTTTTACATCTTTCAAGCCATTGGCTAGAAATTCATTAGCCTTCTTCTCAATCCAGCCTGTAATGCTGGTATCGGCTGGACCACCCGAAGGCGGATTGTATTTGAACCCACCATCTTCAGGTGGATTGTGCGACGGAGTGATCACGATTCCATCAGCCAAACCGCTTTTCTTGCCCTTGTTATAGTTGAGAATCGCGAGTGAAATCGCCGGCGTCGGCGTGTAACCGCCGGCGCTGTCAATCATGACATTAACGTCATTGGCGGCAAGCACGGAGAGAGCGCTGGCAAACGCCGGCTCGGACAGTGCATGCGTGTCGATGCCAAGATAAAGAGGTCCGGTGTAACCTTGCTCCTTCCGGTACAAGCATATAGCCTGTGTTATTGCGAGGATGTGGTCTTCATTGAATGCTCGCTTGAATGCAGAGCCTCTGTGTCCGGACGTCCCGAACGCCACACGCTCTGTTGGTTCCGAAACATCCGGCTTGTCTTCGTAGTAAGACGTGATAAGTTTCGGCACATTGACAAGCATGTCGGGCTGCACTGGCTTTCCTGCAAACGGACTGAGCATCACTACATCTCCTATTGAAAGGTGCGCGACCACGGGCGGACTACGCCCGGTGGAGGTCTATAGCATATAACATCTGGAGTGAACTTGACCTGCCGAAACCCAAGAAAGTGACTTTCTCGAACGAGTCAAACCCGCTGTGCGGAGGGTCTGAACTATTTTGCTTCGGGCAGCGCTTCCGGCGGACGAGCGTTCTTAATCGCCTGAATCATCTCTGCAAGCCGACTGCGACCGACATCAGAATTCAACACATCACCCATTCTCAAAAGGGTTAGTCCGTGATAGTAGCCGTTTTGATTACCCGGCAGATCGATGAAGCTGCGCATTCTGTCCCAGGAGGCGTGGTCGTGAAGGTTCCAGGACAGCGCGTTCTCTCCCTTGAGAGTCAAGCCCTGACGAACAGCTTCTTGCCCGACCCAGGTGGCAAGTGCGTATGGCATCGACTTCACGCCCGGTCCTTCGTGTCCATCCGCCATTTCCAGCGCAGTAAAGTGAGGAACCACGCGCGATTTCGAATCGGGACGCTGAACGTCTTTGAACATCTGCAACATTGGTCTGTAACCGCGACCCAGATCGTCGGACCACCAGTCGTTTCTGCTTGTGGTGATCAATCCGGCAGCCAACTCTGCAAGCCGGTCTCCCATAACTATGTTGTCACCCTGACGTTCTCCGACACGCCAGTGCACTCCCGGCATCTTGGCACCAATATCGATACCACTAAACGGCGCGTCCTTCGCGCCAAAAACATCGAGCGCCGTGTTCAACACTTGTTTGCCGTGCTTTGTCAGTGATTCGTTATACCAATCAAAGAAGTCTTTACCGTATTGAGTATGATGATGTTTATCCTGACCGAAGAATTCGCCGGGATTTTTCGGAGGGGCGATGTTGTCCCCAAACTCAGCGCCCCAGGCTTCTTTTACTTTATCGGCACTGCCGTATTTCTTGACTGCAAAATCCTGGAAGGACTTCACGGCTGCCTCGGAATAAGATTGCAGAGCGCCGCGTGTCGGGTAGCCGCTATTTTGATCGTGGGAATTATATGATGGATAGCGGATCTCACCGGCCGGTCCTAGACTGACGTTGATTTCGGCGATGTCGTTGCGCCGATTGGCAAAATGGTTTTGGAACGACTCCATAAGTGCCTTATAGCGTGGCAGAGCAAGATCCGTAGCCCAGGCAGAAACATATTCGGAACTCTTGTTGCCTTGCTCACTCTGATATTTTGCATAGTCAGGATTGCTGGAACCGGCTTTGGAAGCCAGATGGCCCCATACCCAAAATGGAAGTGGTACGTAAACATCATCGCCCACGTTTCCACCGGCCTGGTGAAGAGACAGAATCGGAACCCATTTGAGACCGTGGCTCTTTATATGTTCGCTAAGTTGGTCGTAATACTTCCAATTGTACTCGCCGGGTTTCGGCTCAACCAAACCCCACCAGATATCGGTACTCACACCATCGACACCGACCTTCTTAGCGTTGGCCAGGTCTCGATCGAAAGCTTCCCATGCGGCTTTAGTGTTCGGGTCGTTAGGATTCTCCATGTTGCCCACTGCCAGAGGTGCCATCACATTCATCGTGATTTCCGGACGGGCAAGTTTCGTCATCGTGCCGAGCGGCTTGTATGAAGCTGGATCGGCTTTGATAGTGTTGTCGGCGACCAGACGCATGCGGTTTGATTTCGAAGCGACATCCAACCAGACAGCGCCGGTCGATTCCGGCAGCGCATGCATGCTTCTGAGTTCCGGACTCAGTCTTTCCGGGAAACAGTTGGCGATCAAACTCTTGCCGGGAATGAGTTTGACACCATTGTCATTGCGAGTCGGAACCTCATTGTGGAAAAGTTCCAGAGTTTTCTCCGGTCCCTTCTTCTCAAAGAAGAAGTACTTTTTCACTTCACGAACGGTAGTCGAAGCTTCGCTCGTTTCTCCGTTTTGAAACCTTACGACCGGAAGCTTGTCACCAGTGATCTCATAGGTTTTCAGACCGGTATTTTCTTTGAGTCCCGATGCCATCAAAGCATTCTTTGCTGTCGCGTCGAGATTATTCATGCGCTGCCCCATGCTCTTGTAGAACATCGGGTCGGAAGCCTTCGCACCAAAGCCGGCACCGAGCGCGCCCACTCCACCTTCCAGCCCAGCGTGTTTTAGAACCTTTCCGAGATCGAAATTCTCTCCGGCGGATTGCTGGCGAATGATCTCGGAAGAGCCACCGTTGACCAGTCCGAAGGAACCGCCCATAGTCATGCTCGCAGCAAGCGGACTGCGCTTTAGAGCACCAGCCGTCATTTTGTTCGCGGCACCAAACATACCTTCAGCAGCTACGAATGTGGCAGCGTCGTATGCCATGAGAGCCGGATTGAGAGTTTCACGCTTCAATCGCTCAACCCCAGCACCGGGATTGGTTATCATCTCGCGAGAGAAAGTCACCTCGACACCCCGACTGGCCATACCCATCGCCACGCCTTTTGCCGGAGCGAAACTCATGTTTCTCTGTGCTACGGTGAACAGTTGCCGCATGGCCGCACCTTTGGCACCGCCCAGAGCGAAATCCGCCGTTCCCGTCAGGAGGTCCGCATCGGTATGGACATTGTCGAGACCATAGAGCAATGCGGCACTGGCCATTCCTATCTTCGGAGTGGCGAACAAACTTGCGGTTTTTAGAAACTCTCCACTGTAGTGGTTAAACTGGTGGCGTGTCTCTTTGTCATCAATGATGTGCTTGCTGACTTTATCAAGACCAGCTTCAAGGAGAGTAGGAGCCGGTCCCGCAGGTGTGGAGTCAATCGCAGAAAAGTTTTTGACACCGTCCCTTACTATCGAATCATAGTTGAGCCGACCATCTTCACTAACATGAGAAGATGCGAGTTTGACCGAAAAGGCAAGTGGCGTTTCCGCTCCAGAGTTCCTCTTGAGCGCGTCGACCGAATGCAGGTGGCTGCCTCCAGAAGCCGGTTTCAACTCAACGGACTCTGTCGAATCGCTCTTCGCCGTTTGAGAAACAGAAGGTGATATTTCTGGTTGAGAACTACTAGAAGGCGACTTCGTGTCCTCCTTCGCAGCGCTCGGCGCCGGCTTCTCCTGACCAGGAGCCGACCACGCGGACGCAACTAAAATGTCAGAGGTAACCGTCGACCTGGCACCGAATGCATTATGTTCGGGCGGAGCAAAGTATCCCTGGTTGAGCATGGCGTCGGTCATAGACGCACCGCCAACAGTGCCATGTCATGCACTCTGCGGATTTCTATCGAACGTGCTAGTGAGCTGACACAGCAGGTTGAAGACATGAAACCCCACGCAAATTGGACCGGAAGGTCGGTTGAAACAAAGCCGCATAAAAACAGTGCGCAATGTGGGACCATGCGTCACTCGATGACGTGGAATGAATCGCCCGAACGACCTCGGGGACTCAGACACTTCTATATTTCGATTCGATGAACTGCGATGTTATAAAACTACATGTAGTTTCGCTTGTTCTCAATGGGAATTCCACCACTACGGCAAGATTTAATTAGCGATATTGGTCGTCCACGTTTGAAACAGTTTCCGCCAGCCGTTCTTCCTTGAGCATTTTTACCTGCCAGAGGTGGATGCTGAGATAGGCGACAAATGATAACGCAGTCGCAGTGAGAGAAAGTGACAAACCGATCTTGTCGAACGGCGGCACGACCTGTAGAAAGTGTTCCCAACCCATCACATACTGAGGAACCCAAACGCCCATACCGACCGCGATCGATGCAATGGCCGGCAGCTCGTTTCTCGGTCGGGTGTACAGACCCATTGTGAGAGGGACGATCAACGACACCATCGTGATCGAATAAGCGTTTTCCAGAAGTGCAAACGCCCCCTGACCGGAATAAGCCATTGCGAGGCTGGCCGATGCGATAAAGACCACGCACCATCTATTAACAGTTAAACCGTTGGCGCGGTCTCTTAGCGCAGGAATCTTCAATATCAAATTTTGCGCGAGCACGGCGGCAGGTGAAAGTATGGCACTGGTTATGGTGGCAAGCACAGCCGACATTATCACAACGACGAATATTACTGCCATGACCGGATGCATAAAAGCCTGTGCCAGAGCTGGAAGTACCGACTCCTGGATTTTATCTTTATAGTATGCCGCCGCGACCAGACCGAGGAGGACGGGCAGCATTCCAAAGACAATGTAAGAAATACCGGCAAGTGTGCAAGCGCGTTGGGCGGTCTCCGCATTTTTCGATGCGAACACTCGCTGCATCAAATCTTGACCGGGTATGTTTCCGAGCGCTCCGGCAGCCAATATCGCGACCCAATCCCAAAAATGACTGGGCGTTTCCATCGGGATCCATTGCAATTTCGTGGGCGCTTCCTTTTCAATGGTGGTCATCACATTGAGAAATCCGGTAGTCGCATCGCCATGGCCGACACCGGTAAGAACATTGAAAGTCAGCACCACAAGCCCGATAAGCACGAGTGTGATTTGCACCGCGTCGGTGAGCGTCACCGCCCACATTCCACCCAAAAGAGTGTAGCCTGTACCAAACACAGCGATCGCGAGACAACCGATTTCGATCGGAAGGTGAAAAAACAGAGCGAACACTTGCGCAAGCGCTACAAACTGAGCGGCGATCCAACCAAAGTAACTGGGAATCATCACAAGCGCCGAAATGGTTTCGACTCGCGGACCAAATCGCTGACGATAGAAATCACATAACGTCAGAAGGTTCATCTTCCAGAGCGGTTTTGCAAAGAACAAGCCGGCAAGTATAAGACAGAGACCGGAACCCAGCGGATCAAGCGCGGCTCTCTGCAATCCCAATTTCGATACTTCCGTGCAAACGGTTAAAACAGTCCCCGCGCCGAACCAGGTAGCAAGCAATGTCGACCAGGCAAAAAACAGATTGAGGCTGCGCCCGGCAACAATGTAATCTTCAGTGTCCTCGACTTTGCGCGTGGCAACGACGCCGAGCACGATCATGGCAACCACATAGATGCCGATAGTAATGCCAAGAAGCGTGCGTAGTTCGTCGGAGACGGGTGGGTTCATCGCAGGAAAGAACGTTTCTGCCGATCGGGCTAACCGAAGTTTTCGAGGAATTAGGAGAAAGCCCGAACTAAGATAGCGTAGTCTCAGTAGCAAAACTCTATTGACATCGCTGTTTTTTCTTCGATTCAAAAGAAGGCTCGGCGGTGCGGTTCGCGGTAGAATCTGAGGTGCTCGAGGTGTGCGCAGGCATGAATGACGGCTGTGCGAAACGCTCGACAAGTCAGGGAGTCCGGGCGTGAAGAAAAATGCGTTGAAAACGGCTTCAAATGCCGCACTGATTTCGTTGCTGGCGCTTTCACTGCAATCAGCCCAGGCTCAGGACGTTTCATCCAGCGAAAATTCTTACGGCGGAAGCGATGAACTACGCGGACCGAAAAACAGCGCTCCGATAAGTGATAGCGCCGGTAGTGGCATGCAGCTGAAAGAGGTTCCTTCCGAAGGAAACAGTTCCGCGTCCGGCAACATGAAATGGTTCGTCGATGCAATCGACTGCAAATGGACGATGCAGTTTATTAGCAGCAAACCGCAAGGCGAGAAGAAGGATTTCATTAACAAGGCAACCTACAAGGTTCTCGACGTTATCGAACTGCCGGCGCTCCCGGCACAAATGCTTACCGATGACATAATCGAGCTAGCTTTTCCCTGCGACAAAAAACGTAATCCTATTCGCCACAAAGATCCGCTTCCATGGGCAGAACTCAAAATGGACGGGATTGTCGAAGTCCACATGCCAAGCCGCTATTTGCGAAAGTTAGAAACCACTTCCGAGAAAAATATCTGGCAAATCGAAAACAAACACAATCGCTTTGAAGTAGTTAAGCCATACAACGGTCGTTGGCTCATTAAGAAGCCCGACCTGATTTAGCCTCGCTACTCTTTGGCGGTGTGTCACAGAAAACTGACACCGGTTTCTTACATTCAGTGCAGCTCGCCGCGCACTGGAGAAAACATTCAATGTCAGAAAAAGATATGCCAAAGGCACACGCCGACAACGACCTTCAGCAACAGATTAATGATGGATTCAAATGGCTTAACAGCGCGGATCTCGAGGCGCAGACTGATGCAACTTTGAATGAGCGAGCATCAACTGTTCAAACAGCGATCGAACAAAATAAACACTTAGATTTTGATGCACAAACCGGCAACTTAAGCGTCTCGAACAAACCAGCGGAAGAGGGAGAGGTGCACAAACTAAACTCGGATATGCGCATTTATCTGGAACGTCTTGCTCTACCAATCAACGGGCGGATCAACCTGAGGAATTTGCTAGAGGGCGCAGGTGATGTCGTCGGTGTCGAAAAGGTTTTGTCCGAGGCCAGCGAGAAGAGTCGCGACCTGCCAACAGATTTGATTAAAAGACAGATTTCCAGCACGGTAGAGCTTTTGAAAACCCTGCCGAAGGAAGCAAACAGAGAGGCATACGAAGAACACCTGAGGTTTCTTGCCGATCCGGACAGCGGTCTTTTGACTCTAAGCGATCAAGTACAAAAGATAGAGATGCAGCACTACACGGGTGCAGCACCGGTAATCGCTTTTGATGATAAAGGCTCGATCAGCGGAGTTGTGGACATGCGATTCGGCGCCGGTCAACGGTTCGACCCGGAAAAAGCTTTCGAGATCGCACAGAAAATCAGAGAGCAGGCCATAAAGACCTGGGGGAAAGACCCTCTCACAAGCGGCGACAAAGAGGGCAGTCAATTCTTCCCAAGCCAATATTCGACACTCGATTTCGATAAGAATAACATCTACGCGGTAGCCGAACAGCTGTCAGGACGCCGCTTTCAAGGAATTGAAAAACTCGATGCATCGGAATTTGCCAAGATGAGCCTGTCGCTATTCAACGGACTGGACACGAATGGCGATAAAGTAGTTGATGAGAGGGAACTGCACGAAAAGCTCAGACAGCGGAATTTGCCTGTTCTTGAGAAACAAGCGGTCAGCACGATGATCGACGTCCTGCCGACACTCCAGACGATGGACAGAGCAGGCTCGAGCAGAGGTTTGGCAAGAGAAGATCTGCAGGCGTTTCTAAAAGTCAGTGAGGAAACATCAGAGCGTTTGGAAAAAATTAAAGACGCTCGCAATATACTCCTGTTTAATAATACCTTCGGCGCGGCTGACGCGAACGGTAACGGGAATATGACCTCGACGGAACTGAAACGCTTCATCAAGCACCAGAATCCCAATCTTTCCAACCGTGAGCTCCAGTCCTTCAGCAGCCTCCAGAACGAGTATTCGAACATTTCGAAGTCGTGGTGGGGAATGACGAAGTCGGACCTGGTCGATTTGAGGCCTGCTAGTGTCAAAAGTGTCGAGTCGAGCCTGTGGAAAAACTACTACGACTCGCGGGCAGCTGAGCACCAAACTCAAAGGTAACCGCGAAAAGGAACCTCATGACACGACAATTTAATGCGATCGCCGTAAGCATCGCGACCGCGCTGTGTTTGTCAGCTGACGGAGCGCAGGCGCAAACTGCAGGCGACGCACAGAATAGTCTCACCCCGAACAATATGCAGGCGGGAAACGGTTCCAATTTATCCGCGCAAACATCAGCAGTGGCAAACATGCCGACCAGCGAAGGCGAAAGAGCGCTTGACCTGGGCGAATACACACGAGCCGAACAGCTGTTTCAAGCAGATTTAAAACGAGCAGCCAAGGATGATCCGAACCGGGCGTACTATCAAACCGGGCTCTGCGAGGCGATAATAAATCAGGGACGTTTCGCCGAAGCGGCAAAAGAATATAAGTCTGCGCAAAAACTGGTCGAAGCACAAAGCAGCAAGAGTGAACTCACGGCACGACTGTACGATGGCCTATCCTGGCTGGCACACGGTCAGGGGAAACTCGACGAAGCAGTGACCTGGGCAAAAAAGGCGGTCGATACGCGGAAAGCGCTGGGAGCCGGCGCCTCTTCATTGATGATGGTGAGCACCCTCACGCATCTCGGTCAGCTCAGCGAAAGTCTCGGACAGTTACAGGGCGCGGCTCAGTACTATAGCGAAGCGCTCACCCTGCAGGATCAGCAGTTCGGTCCGGGCACACTGGTAGCTGCCGATCTCCAGGAAGCTATAGGAAGCATCTACCGCCGCTTAGGTGAAACAGCCAAAGCGAAACAGTATTTCCAGACCGCCCTGCAAATCAAGTTGGCACGTCAGGCGGTTCTTGCACCATATACTCCGCACGCTTACTGGGAAACAGTGACTTTGCCTTTTATAGAAGGCTCTCCGAATTGCATGCGGAAATTCGAAGGCGGAGCGCCTCAACTCCTTATCACCGGCAATGGTGTCACTGTCGCAGCGTCGTTGAAACCTGTTGAGGCTACCAAGACAACGCAAGTAAACATCATAATCCACAACGACAGCGATAAAGAGATTCAACTGCTCCCGATACCGCCGTCGTTGACAATGACACAGCCAAAGATAATGATGGCACCACAAGTGGACCCGAGCAAGCTCGCCACGTCTGTAGAGAAGAAGGGCGACCGTAAGGCAGCCTGGATTCGATTCTGGGGTTCGCAAGCCACTCAGACAATGACCAGCACATGCATCGGTCAACCCGGTTTCTTCGGCTACCCGCCGGTTTACGGAACCTCGATGTACAACAACGGAATGGGCTACAGCGGCTGGGCGAATCGTTCCGGCAACATGTCCATCATGACTCAAAACGTTCCGGATTACGCAGCCCAGGCAAGAGCGCTCGCCCGAGCCGCAGATGTTTCCGATCAGGCGCATCAAAAGGGCAGTACAATCAAGACCACCGGCCTTGGTCCGACGCAAATTCCGGCAAATCAGACACTTTCGGGCTCTCTATATTTCGATGCTCCCAAAATGACTGAATCAGTGGTTCGCATTCCAATCGGCAACGCGGTTTACGAATTTGTGTTTCCACCAAAATAGCCGGTTAAGAGCTGTTCAATTAATCAAGACACTAAACTAGAACGACTACTGGAGGTCCAGGTGCGCAGAAGTAGAATTACATTCCGGTCCACATCAATGGCTCTAGCCGTGTGTGCGGCACTACTTGCGGTGCCTGGCGCCAGGGCCGAAACCGATGCAGCTCAAAACGATAAGCCCATAATCGGAATCAATATGGACGTGCAAGCAGGCAGTCCCGAAACCTTTCGGATTTTACCGGATTACGTAAATGCCATCACCAAATCCGGTGGCATTCCAATCGTGATCCCGCCGATGCCGGAGCAGGAATGCGCAGAATTAGTTTCACGACTTGACGGCGTAATGATGATCGGCGGCAATGACTATCCGCCGGCGCTATACAAACAAGAAGCTCACAAGACCAGCGTCCCTATGGTTGAGACCAGGTCGAACTTCGACATGCTGCTCGTCAAAGAAGTTTTGAAAGACGGAAAAATTCCTTTCCTCGGCATTTGCGCCGGCTGCCAGGCTCTGAACATTGGGTCCGGCGGAAGTCTGGTTCAAGACATCCCGTCACACTACAAAGACTCGAAAGTTCAGCACGCCAGTCCGAAAGGGTGGCAAGAGGGATTCAATAAGCACGTGGTGAAACCTGAAGAAGGTACGAAAATATCGAAGATCATCGGTCAGGGTGGACTGAAGGTCGTCACTTCGCACCATCAGTGCGTAGACAAGGTTGGAGAAGGATTGCGCGTCGCAGCGCGCACCGATGATGGTGTCATCGAATCGGTGGAAGCGAAAGACAAAGACTTTGTGGTCGGAGTGCAGTGGCATCCGGAACGCGACTTTGAAACTAATCAGAAGCTCTTCCAAGAGTTCATCCGGCAAGGACAGCGTCGAAAGGCTGCACGCAGCGCTGAACAAGTTTCACAGAGCACGAAAGAAGATTCTACGTCACGCGCCAAACTTCAATAGCGTGGCTTTGACCGCCAACGACGATTGAGTCGCCGGAGTTTGACCAGGCGAATACTCTCTCGCTGCTGTCTTTGAACTTGCCCCAGAAGGCATCTCGGTGAGCAGACCGCCTCACGTTGCTTATGGTATCGTAGACTACGATACCATCGGTGGAATCATGCACGGCAAGTTTGTTGTAGAGCGGATGCCACGCCATAAATCGGATGTTGTCGTCCTGAGAACGCGTTAGTACCCGCGCCGCATTCTTGAACATCTCGAAAATAATAACCGTATTATCATGACCCCATGCCAACTTCGCGCTGTCTGATGACCAGAATAGCCTGCAGTCTTTCCAGTCCGGAAGCTCATCGCTCTGATAGGAAGTATCGATCGAGCCCGTTGCCAAATTCCAGATCTGAAGAACGCGACGACCTATATTCAGCGCGCGGTTGAAATTCCAGAACAAATCACCCAACACTTCAATATCCGGAACAAAGAGACCGGCAAGATACTTTCCGTTTGGAGATACTACAGGACTTTTCACAAGACCTGGACACGGGTTGGGTTTCAAAGAAATCATCTTTGAACCACTGTCCAGGTCCAGGCGATATGCACCAATTGCGGTGCCTATCGAAATACCGGCGACATCCCACCGCAGTGTGGATAAACCGGGACTGGTATTGCTGATATACGCATTTATGCGAGCTAGTTGCTGTTCGCTAGTTCCGATCGGCGGCAAACGTCCGAGAACAGGATCGCGCGAAAGCAGTTTCAAGCTCTCTTCGGCACTAACGGGATTCATCCGGATCGAGTGAGCCGATTCGATTCTGCCCGTGGTGGCATCAATGATGTACACCATGCGATGTCGTCCGACTGCGACCTGGCGGCAGTCTGGTGACCAGGCAGCTATGTAGCCCCCGAGTTCTTCTGTAGCAAGCGCTCCTCGCGGCTGATCGACTTCCGGCATGACGAACTCACGAATTGTTTTCTTAGTGCGCGGGTCAATCAACTCCGGATTTTTGTCGCCAAAACATCCGACAATATACCGGTCATCCGGTGACCACGTCACGTGAGTAAGCAAGCTGGTTTTTGAATTAGTAAGTCCGGAGATGTTCACGCTGCACACAGCTGCCTCGATTGCTACTCGAAAATCAAAACAAGGATCTCCATACGCATCATGCCCCAAATCGGCAAATCTCAACCCCGTACTTTGATTTGAGTGACCGAGGCGTAGCTATATGGAGACGACCTGAAAGGTGTGCCTGCTACAATATGGCGTCAAACCTGGTCGGGTGAGGATAGATCAAATGATTGTCAACAGAAACTTCCGCAAGCGCATGATCCTTTTGGGGACCATAATTCTTGCCTCGAGCACGTCGCCGCCCACGGCGATAGCTCAAGACAGATCGCGCGGCTGGGAGGGCTCCAACCCGAACGATGATCCTTCTGCCGTCAAAGTGCCGGTCGGCAAGACTCAGACGCCTTCTTCGACTGGCGCCGAGGACACAGAAAATGTTTTTCAAGCCGGCGACGTCTCGTTCAAGGCGGGTAGGTTTGCCGAGGCCCTGCAACAGCTGGACCAGGCATGGCGTGGTCTTGGCACGAAGCAACCATCCATCAAAACCACCGCTCAGTTTTTCGAACGCAAAGCACTCGCTCAGAGAGGATTGCAAAACCTTATCGAAGCCGAACGCTTGTTGAAGCAAGCCCTTGGAAGTGTCACCACCAATGGTGCACATGAAGAGAAATTGCGTTCCAGAATTTTGTTTGAAATCGCAGACCTGCAATCCCAAGAGGGCTTGCCTAGAGAATCCGCAGTCTCGGCGGTTCAAGCCCTGAAGGCTGCAACTACAGGCAGTGTCAGCAGAATGGAGAATTTGCTTACCGTTGAAGGTACCAACACTTTAGGTCGCGCCATGACAGACATCGGCGATATCAAGACCGCCGATATGAAACTCGACGATGCATTGCAAGCTGCAATCAGTCTAGAGCCTTCCGGCGACGTAAACATACCTCTGCAATCGTCGGCTTCGAAATATGCGGATGTAATCACGGCGAAAATCAAAGCAAACAAATACTATCTACGTGACACCAGGGGTAATGTCGGAAAATTGAAGCGGGATTTGCAAGATGCGATTTCTCTTCTCAGAAATTATTCGGAGACAATCGCTCCTGACACCCGTTATTCGTTGTTGACACTCGAGCTTGAGCAGTCAGAACCCACTCCGGAATCAGTTTCCGCAGCTCTAACCAGAGCCTCCGAACTGCCGGGAAACGAGAATTTGATCGAAGCGGCTCTCTTGATGAAGCAGGCAGAACTCAAATTAGCTGACAACGAATTGCGGGGAGCCGCCGATGCTCTTAAAAGAGCACTGGAAATTCGTCAAAAGGTTTTGCCGGCCTACAGTACATATATCGCTGAAACTCTAATCAAATTGTCGGAGGTTCAGCTTAAACTGGGCAGACCGAGCGACGCAGCAGCAAATGCACAACGCGCATCGACAGCGTTAGAACGCTCGGCGGGTAGAAAGAGCTTGCACTTCGCAAGAGCCAGCACAGCTCTTGCTTCAGTTTACGTCGCGGCAGGCAAATACTCACAGGTCGAACCATTGCTGCAGGAGACCGTAAATACACTTTCGGCAATCAGAGGTCGCGGCGACGCCGAAACCTTGCGCACTATAGACCTGCTCTGCTCAGCATATATTCGTAACAACAAACACGGCGCCGCAGCTTCCTATACCGGACTTGCTCTTGCGGACGCGGAGAAACTCTATCCGGCGAATAGTCCAAAATTAGTGCAGAGCCTGACAAATCTCGGAACAGTCGAAGCGCATCTTAAAAAGTTCGCGGAATCTAACGCGCATCTTCAGCGAGCCCAAAACATTCTAATGCGTGCGGGTAAAGGCAACACCGTCGAGTATGCGGATGTCCTGGCCGCTCAGGGAGTTAGCAACACACTTCAGAAAAAATGGGGAGCGGCACAAGCAGCTTTGAGGCAAGCGCGAACAATTTATACCACCATATACGGTGCAAACAGCTCCTACACCAGCCAGATGACCGAACTGTTAAAAACAATGGAAGCGATGAAAGCCGGACCTCGCATCCCCGGTCACAATATTCTTTTAGAGAACAAGTTCAAGCCATCCTCGCCGCAGTACAGATAAAAGCGCAAACCGCTCGAGCGGAATTGTTCAAGGAGCATCCGTTCAGCGGCGCCCCTTCGAGTGGCTAGTGTTCAACGAAGTATTAGCCTGTAAAAATCAAAGCGCGCCCCGAAAATGAGACGCGCATCAATTATTCTTAGCAAGTTTGAGCGCCTCCACAGGTGGTGGCAGCTCCAGCTAGTTGGACTAGCTGCCTTTCTTGAACGGCTTTTTGATGCCGTTGCCGACAGCCTTCAGTCCTTGACCCATCTTTTTGAAGGGCCATACGATCGCGTTACCTAATTTTTTCGCAGGGCCGTCGTCCGCTGCCAGAGCTGGTGCAAATGATGTGCTTGCTACGGCAAGAACAATTGCGAGTGCCGCATACTTTTTCATTGAGAACTCCTTGATCAAATGCGAAAGGCGGTTTGAGACCGGTTCGCACCAAAACGTAATAGTTGTAACCTTAGCCTGAGCTCATCAATGGGACAGGCCTGTGCGCCTTACATGATACCAACTCGGATGCAACTTGCCAGCTAAGCGTGTTTAAGTCTTGCGATTTGTTCTTTAGCAACTTTGATGATGTCGGCTCTCTGCGGGAACTCCGGAGCCTGGTTAGCGAAATCGAGGGACTTCTTAAAGTTTTCGCGAGCGCGCCGCAGGTCTTGCTTTTGCATATAGGTGGAAGCAATGTTGAAGTGCGCGACTGCAAGTTGAGTACGAACCTGTCCTTTCCATTCGGCCGATTGAGGCGCCATAGCTTTTGAGAAAAGTCCCTTTTGGGGCTTTTCCATTTGCTCCAAAACCTGATTCAGACACTCAACGCCGCGCTCATTCCACTTCAAAGATTCAGCCGATCTCTGAGAATCCTTTACGTCAGGCTCGACCTGGCTCGCGATCCCCACAGTCACGCACAAGGGTCCGAGATTCTGCAATTGGCGCGAGTCCTTATTCGATTTCTCCCATTCCTTTTCCGCAGCATCTATAGCCTCGCGGTACTGGCCGCGAGTCACCAGGCTCTGAACAAGTGCAACTGATGCCCATGAGCTTCCTCGCGAAAGCGTGTCCGGCAATTTGATCGCCCGGCGACACATCGCCTCCGCCGTGCTCCATGCTCCCATGCGCGAAGCCAACATTACAGGTCCGAAGAAGGCCAGCCAGAATAGAGCCCGCGCAACCAGGAGAGCTGCCGTCAACAATATGGTCATGCCAATTACTGTTGACCAGTCGGTCGGTGAAGCATTGACCGCCGCCATGAACTTTGCCGCGGAGAAATAAACGCCCAGTCCCAGCGTGACAGCGGACAAAATAAGCAAAGCGAAAAACAAACCAAGCGACATATTGTCGCCTTTGGAATTGCTTGGCGCATCGTTGACAGGAAGCTCGGGAGCGCGTTGCTGCACCACTTGTTGCTGCTGTTGTTGGAATCTGTAGTCTTTACCGCGCTTAGCCATATGTCTAGTTCGAGCCTTCTGTGCCGTCATAATTTCCTGTTGTTCAATTAGCTAACTTTAAGATAGCTGCGGGAAACTGCATACATTCTAGATCCGTTCGCCCCGCAATTGTCATATGGTAACTTTAGATCTCAGTTATGTGGCAACCAGCTTGGCTCCAGCGAGTTTCATAACGATGTCGAATTCTTTTTTCGTAACAGGCTGTATGGAGAGGCGTGCACCACGCTTGGTGACCATCATTTCCTCCAGCCCATTCGTGACCTTCAACTTCGGCAATGGCACTACCTCTTCGAAGGTTTGTACGTAGCCGACATCAACAAGATACCAGGCCGGATTGTCCTTTTTGCTCTTCTCGTCAAAGTATTTGCTTTTGGGATCGAACGCGGTGTGATCGATGTAACCTTCTTTGACGATCTTGCAAACGCCTGCTACGCCTGGCGGTTCGGCATTGCTGTGATAGAAGAGAACTAAATCACCCTTTTTAACCGTATCGCGAAGAAAGTTTCTCGCCTGATAGTTCCGTACACCTTCCCACGACGTGCTTTTGTCACGCTTGAGGTCATCGATCGAGTAGACGGACGGTTCAGATTTAAACAGCCAGTAGTTCATTCAGCCCCCAACCTCTGCTTCCAAACTTTCAATCATTTTATAGATTGAGCTGTCTGTTATATTAGTGATCGGCAGAATCTTCAACTATCGAAATTTTGAAGGTAAACGGATTGATTGCTTCTCTGCTACGCAAGGTTACAAGCCATTCGGAGCAATCGACGACAGAGTGTTTTTTGTGTCGTGCGCGAGTTAGATTAGACAACATTCAGAACAGACGCTTCACAAGCGCTTATTACCGTTGTCAAAGGCTGGCGGTCCCGGAGTAAAATAGAGTCTCTCCAAGGGTTGAAATGATGGAAACATTCCTAATCGCGTTTGTACTTTTCTTCTTCTGGCATAACCTCGGAACATCAATCGGTTATCACCGCTTGCTGACCCACAAGGCAGTGCAGTGCTTCAAACCTGTCGAATACTTCTTTGTCATAGGTGGTTACCTCTGCCTCGAAGGATCGCCGGTCTGGTGGGTCACGATGCATCGTGCGCATCACCGCTATTCCGACACTGATCTCGATCCGCACACCCCGAGAAAAGGCATCAAGTTCGCGTACAACGGCTGGCTCGGTAAGCGCGATTATCCACCGCATCTAGACCCGAAAACTCAAGCCGCAGATGTTCTGCGCGACCCATTGTACCGTTTCCTCGAGCAAGACGGTCACTTGCGCAATGCTTCGAAACTCTGCTTTTGGAGCAACATCGCGCTTCGCGTAATTTTCTTGTTCACTCTCGGACCGGCAGTAGCTGGCGCGAGCTTCCTCGCAGCAGCAGTCGCCCATCAATGCCCGCTGATCATCAATACCGTTTGCCATCTTCCGAAAAGATTCGGATACAAGAATTTTGAAACAAGAGACGACAGCGTCAATGTTGGCTGGTTGAGCCTGGTCACAGTAGGTGAATCGTGGCACAACAATCACCACACCTTCCCTGGTTCGGCTCGTTTCGGCTTGAAGAAAAACGAATTCGATCTTTCCTGGTTAGTGCTGAAACTCCTGGAGAAATGCGGTCTCGTGAAGAAGCTGTACGAACCCAAGATCAAGTTTACTCACGACTTCCAGCTGAAGCCTGAACACTTGCTCGATCCAGCAGCCTTGATGCCCGAAGAAACAGAATCAACTGTCGCGCTCGCCAACTAGGCCAGCCGCAGTCAGTCAACTAACAACGAACGCCTCGCTGTCTTTCCAGCGAGGCGTTTTTAGCAGTATTCTTTGCGGCAAGGGACGATCTAGTCTGCCCCCTCCCAGAGGTCTTCTTCGCGCTCTGACTGATTTTCATTTACCGGCCGTTTGGTAGCCATAGCGAATGCAGTGTACAGCGGGGGTTTCTCTTCCGTGTAAGTGCTTTTGCCGGCAACTGTGGATGAGCTGGATGTTCTCATTTCTGCCTCCTATCGGGCCAGTGGAAGATGGATTATGTAAAAGCGCATGGAGAGCGCCTGTTGATGAAAGACTATTTTGATAGAGAAGTGCGGTCAAATTAAACGCCCCGAGACATTCACACTAACTACTGCAGCCAAGCTTCATGAAGACTCGATTTACACAATCGGCGATCTTTTGAAAGCGATAGCATCACAACAGTTTCAAGAACGAACAAACGCAGACAGTGGTTTACAAAAATGCGTTAACACTTAAGCGCATCTTCCGGCAAGCGCAGTCAGTGACGACGTTTCAAACGCTTCGCGCAAAGAGAAATCCGTTGCGTAACAAAATCAAAAAAAACTTGAGCGTGATATCACAATAAAAAGATTTACTCCGTAAGACGCATGATGTTAAAAGCGATACGATAAATCTATTCCTGGAAACCCAAACTATTCGCAACTATCTAATGAGTAGCAGAATCGAAAACACTGATGAAAACTCCATCTTTCAGGATTCCCGGAATCCAGCTAACCAACCACGAATTCACTGCCCCGATAAGCTATAAAAATCCAGGCAACGGCTCTATCAAAATTTTCGCCAGAGAAGTGGTGTCAAATGCGAACCATTATCGAGCGAATGATTTACCCTGGCTGATTTTTTTTCAGGGCGGGCCGGGATTTCCCTCACCGAGACCGACCAATAAACACGGTTGGTTAAATCGCGCATTACAGCAGTACCGCGTGCTTTTGCTCGACCAACGCGGAACCGGTTTGAGCACTCCGGTTACGTATCAAACACTCGCAAAGTTTGGAACAGCGAAAGAACAAGCTGACTATCTAATTAACTTTCGTGCTGACTCGATTGTTAAAGACGCAGAACTGATTCGTTCGCAATTGCTGAAACCCGGAGAAAAGTGGACGGGGTTCGGACAAAGTTACGGCGGCTTTTGCTTAACCCATTATCTCTCTGCAGCGCCGGAAGGGCTCGCTGAAGTGGTGATTACGGGCGGATTGCCTCCGCTGACCGCGAACGTCGATGATGTCTACCGCGCCACTTATAAACGAGTCTTAAATCGAAATAGACAATATTACGAGCGCTATCCGGCAGATATTGAACTTGTGCACAAACTAGTTTCATTGCTGCGCTCGAAGAAAGTTGAATTACCGGACTGCGGAGTTTTGACGCCCGAACGCTTTCAGCAACTCGGAATCTCGTTTGGTATGACTGAAGGCTTCGAAGCGATTCATTACTTGCTTGAAGAGGCGCTCATAACGAATACACGCGGCATCGAAGATCTGAGCTTCACTTTTCTCCGTTCTCTTGCAGGCTCTCAGGCCTACGAGACAAATCCAATTTACGCGCTTCTGCACGAATCTATATATTGTCAAAATTTCGCGAGCGATTGGTCTGCAGAAAGAATGAAAGCGGAATTTCCACAATTCAGACCAGACAGAAGTGATGGACCGATTCTGTTTACCGGAGAGATGATCTATCCGAGCATGTTCGACGACTACAAATACCTGGAACCGCTGAAAAACGCAGCCGAGTTACTGGCGCAGAAGTCTGACTGGGAGCCACTCTACGACGTCAAGGCGCTGCACAAAAATACCGTGCCGGTAGCAGCGGCGGTTTATTACGATGATATGTATGTAGAACTTTCGTATTCACAGGATGCGGCGGACGCAATCGGTAACTGCCGTACGTGGGTAACGAATGAGTACGACCATAACGGCATCCGGCAAGACGGAGACCGAGTCCTGGATCGACTTTTCCAGATGTTGCGTCACGAAATCTAGACGAATTCAAAATCACATATATAGAGAAAAAGCTTTGATACTATATATGCCACCAGGCCTTAAAGTCGCTGTAACAATCGCATTCACGATTCATTGACTCAACTTCGAATCGGAAGTACAACTGTGTCATGTCCATCAACGAAACAGTTTTGAATCAATCGAATCGCCCCGCATCACTGCTGGGACTGCTGCTGCTAAGCACCTGCTAGACAGAGCCGGACGATGTTGCGTATCTGCTCTGTCTTATCAAAGGCAGGGCTTTTTTGCTTTCAGACTTGATTCACAACCCTAGAAAAGGAATTCAGCAATGACACAGCGTAAATCTCAAAAGGTAGAAATTTTCGACACAACCTTGAGAGACGGGCAACAGTGCCCGGGGGCAGGGATGAGCTTCGATAAGAACATCGAATACTTTCGTCTCGCGTGTCAGCTACAGGTCGACGTAATCGAAGCAGGCTTTCCGTCGGCAAGCAATCTTGATTTTGAGATCGTGAACGCGATCGCAAAGGAAAACCTCAACCAGAGCTTTCAGCCGAAGATAGCTGCGCTCTGTCAATTGAGAGAAGAGCAGGTTGTGAAAACCATTCAGGCTTTGGAACCGGTTATCGCCGTCGGTAAGGGACGGCTTCACACCTACGTTCCTGTCGATCCGGAGTTGCTGGAAGCCTCACTCGGCGGGCATGCCGCCGATAAGAGCAAGATTGTAGATGATGTTTATCGCCTCGTAAAAATGGCTTACGATGCCGGTCTTGAAGTCCAGTTCAGCCCGGAAGGCTATTCCAGGATGCGTGAAAACTTCGATTTCACAACCGATTTGATTCGCGCCGCAGTTTCAGCAGGCGCGCGCGTAATCAATTGCCCGGATACCATCGGTGGTGCGTCCTCGCTTGAAGGCTCCGAGTACTTTGTCGAGAAGATGAACCAACACGCTGAGATTATCGCGCGAGAGTTTCCGGAACGCGAAGTAATCTGGTCTGTCCACTGCCACAACGACCTTGGATTGGCTGTGCAAAACAGTATCAACGGTGTTTTCAACGGACCGGCACTTCAAATCGAAGGTTGTGTAAATGGAATCGGCGAGCGCGCCGGCAACGCGTCTCTCGAGCAGTGCATCATGATCATTCGCCAGTTCGGAGCGCAGCAAAAGCAGCCCTTCCACTGCGACTCGAATGTCGACGTCATTCAAGAGATCTCGGACTTCGTCGATCAACACATGTTGCCGCGTCAACCACACTCGCCCGTCACAGGTGAGAACGCTGCGCGTCACTCATCCGGTGGTCACACAAATGCCATCCTCAAAAATCCAATGGCGTACCAGCCATTCGATCCACGCTCCATCGGCAAAAACATCACATTTGCTTTCGGTCCGCTCAGCGGTGGCAACCACGCCCGCTCGATTATCGAAAGCAACGGCTATATTTGCGAGGAAAACGAAAAAGCGGCTATCGCTCAGTTCATCAAAGATAAGAGCAAAGAGCGCAGAAAAGGAATCGCCGATCGCGAATTGATGCGCATCTACAATGAGTATCGCCAGCCTATGACTATTGAAACTGTCGACTACGGTCGCGAGGGAGACCGTTCTTCAGTAACGATCATGGGTCAATTCTTCGGAGACGAAGGCCAGTACTCCGCCGACCACAGCGGACGGGACTCGGCGTTGGCAGCGTTGAAGAAATTGATCGAAACTCGATTTGGTCCATACAAAATCATCAGCCACTCAAGTCGTTCCGATTCACAAGGCGAGAACGCAAAGAGCGTCTCGCAGGTAATCGTGCAACTGGAAGATGGCGCGCAGTTCGACGGAACGGCACACGACCACGACATTGAAATTTCAGCCATGCGCGCATTGATCGATGCGGTTAACAAAGCCTACGTTTACCGGGAATACTCGATGAAGGCGGCGGCGAAAAAGCAAGAAGAATTCGCAGCACCGGCGATGCAGCCCATTCCCCAGGCATCCTAAATATCCAAAGCGGTGCGCTGTAAAGTCCGGTTTGCTTTCCAAACCGGAAGCGCCAGGGCGCGACAAGCCGGAAAAGTTTTCAGGCGCCTGTTTGGGTTTCCGCACGTATTTAAAAACAATTAGTCAAGAGCAAACATTAACGAAAGGTTGCTTTGTGTAACGAAGCAGGCACCATACGGGAAAACCGCATTGACCTATTACGGGGGTCAGATATGATGGACACACGTCAAACACACAGGGCACCCGCCCAGGAAATAAAAGAAACGGCTAAACCCATGTTCAGCGTTGCTCTTATTAACATCGTAATTATTAGCCTGGTACTGATTCTGTACCAGCGGTGCGGGCTGCCTAGTTAGAGCGAAATACTCAAGACTTCAGACCCCGTACCTAACGCAAAAGGTACGGGGTTTTTGCTTAAGGACCAAACGGTCAAAACGACAGATTCGAAGCGCGCAAGTTCAACGGACACACGGAAACCGAGACTGGAAGACGGAAAGGAACACATGGAAAGCGACCGAATAAAGAAGGGATTGAACAGAGCGCCGGCAAGAGCAATGCTCAAAGCAACCGGTCTCACTGACGCCGATCTCGAGAAACCGCTCGTCGCGGTAGCGAACACCTGGACAGAAGCCGGTCCCTGTAATTTCCATCTCAGAGACCTCGCCCAGAAAGTCAAAGACGGCATCCGCAAAGCCGGTGGCACGCCGTTCGAATTCAACACAATCGTAGTATCCGACGGCATCTCGATGGGCACAGAAGCGATGAAAGCATCGCTCGTTTCGCGAGAAGTAGTTGCAGATTCAATAGAAGTCGCGGTTCGCGGTCACCTTTTCGATGCGGTCGTTGCCATAGCGGGCTGCGACAAAACCATACCAGGCGCAATCATGGCGCTCGCCAGACTTGATCTCCCATCCGTTCTCCTCTACGGTGGCTCAATCATGCCTGGACAATTCCAGGGCAAAGACGTCACCATCCAGGAAGTTTTCGAGGCAGTCGGCGCTTGTGCAGCCGGTCTTATGACTCCGGAAGACTTGAATGATTTGGAGAATAAAGCGTGTCCGGGCGCAGGCGCATGCGGAGGACAATTCACGGCAAACACTATGTCAACGGCGGCGACCTTTATGGGGATCTCGCCGTTTGGTGTAAATGAGGTTCCTGCGACTCACCCATCGAAGTTGGCTCAAGCAGAGCGTTGCGGCGAACTGGTGATGGAACTTCTAGAGAAAAATGTTCGCGTCAGCTCGGTCATGACCAAGAAAGCTTTGGAAAATGCAATCGCGTCAGTCGCGGCTACAGGCGGTTCTACCAACGCAGTTCTTCATATAATGGCAATCGCCAGAGAACTCGGCGTCGATCTCGAACTTTCGGATTTTGACCGCATCTCAGGCGCTACGCCAATCATCGTAGACTTCAAACCGTGGGGCAGATACGTCGCCAACGATTTATACGAAGCTGGCGGCATGCGTTTAATCGCTAAAGAACTTCGGGCTGCCAATCTGATCGCTGATGAGAAAACCGTTTCCGGGAAGACTCTCTTCGAAGAAGCCGCCGAAGCAAAGGCGACCGAAGGTCAGAAGGTTGTCCGCTCAGTTGAAAACGCACTCGCTCCGCGCGGCGGTTTCGCGATTCTCCATGGTTCGCTTGCACCGGAAGGTTGCGTAGTCAAAGTAGCTGGCAACGCCAGTCTCACTTTCAAAGGACCCGCACGCGTTTTCGACGAAGAGGATCAAGCATTCGTCGCGGTTCAACAAGGGCTTATCACCGCCGGTGATGTCGTGGTGATAAGAAACGTCGGACCGAAAGGCGCCCCCGGCATGCCCGAGATGCTCGCAGTAACCGGTGCGTTGATCGGAGCCGGTCTCGGCGGTCAAGTCGCATTGGTAACCGACGGAAGATTCTCGGGAGCTACCCACGGTTTCATGGTCGGACACGTCTCGCCGGAAGCGGCTCGTGGCGGGCCGATCGCCTTCATCCGCGACGGCGATGTTGTGACAATCGATGTCGAAAACAGAGTTATGAACGTCGACGGCGACCTCGCAGCCCGAGTCAGCGGCTGGCAGGAGAAAGAACCGAAATATAAATCAGGCGTGTTCGCAAAATACGCGCAATTAGTTTCATCCGCATCGGACGGCGCGGTCACCTGGCTTCCGCAAAAGAAGAAGGTGCCGACAGGCGTCGGATGACGCGGCAGGCGAAAACAGTTTTACACCGGAAAGTTGGAAAGCAAATAAGGAGCAAATAATGGCAAAGGTTTACACAGAGAAAGACGTTGATACATCAGCACTGCAGGGCAAGAAAGTTGCCGTAGTCGGCTACGGAAGCCAGGGACGCGCGCAAGCGATGAACTTGCACGATAGCGGATTGAACGTCGTAGTTGGTTTGAGAGAAGGTGGAAAAACCTGGAAGCAAGCCAAAGAAGACGGTTTGAAAGTTGCGACGGTAGCAGAAGCCGTCAAGGACGCTGACCTCGTCGCGATTCTCACTCCCGATACATCCCAGCCAGAGCTCTACACGAAAGAAGTAGAGCCGAACTTGAAGAAAGGTGCGGCGGTTCTCTTCGCCCACGGCTTCAACGTCCACTATGGCGAAATCAAGCCGCAAACAGATGTAGACGTTGTTTTAATCGCACCCAAATCGCCCGGACGTCTGGTGCGCTCGCAATATCAAGAAGGCCGCGGAGTACCATGCCTGGTGGCAGTGCAACAAGACGCAACCGGCAACGCGTTCAAAAAAGCTCTTGCATACGCTCATGGATTGGGCGGCACCAGAGCTTCGGTTCTTGAAACCACATTCGCGGAAGAAACCGAAACAGATCTCTTCGGAGAACAAGCAGTTCTCTGCGGTGGGGTGACGGAACTGGTCGCGGCTGGTTACGAAACGCTCGTAGAAGCAGGCTATCAGCCGGAAGTTGCATACTTCGAGTGCTTGCACGAATTGAAGTTGATCGTCGACCTTATATATGAAGGCGGCTTCGCTCGCATGCACGAATTCGTTTCCGAAACTGCCAAGTACGGCGACCTCAGCCGTGGACCGCGCGTCATCGACGCTCACGCCCGCAAGAACATCAAGGAAGTTCTCGAAGAAGTCAGAAACGGCACATTCGCTCGCGAGTGGATCGCAGAAAACAAAGCAGGCAAGCCGAAATACAATGAATTGCTCGCAAAAGACCTCGCCCACCCGATCGAAAAGGTTGGTAAGGAACTCCGTGCAAATATGTCCTGGCTCAATCAGTCTTGCGCGGATAATGCTGCAAAGCAATCGTGCCAGTCTGAGCAGGCCCAGAAAGAAAAAGAACCAGTTGCGGCACGCTGATTTTTCCAAGGAAATTTCAGCGTTTCCGTTTAAAAACCAGGTTAGACCAGCGACAACCGCAGCGACTGAGTGAGTTTTAAACGGAAGCAAGCAACGAAACTAGCAAGAGAACTGGACGGATAATGAAAGGCAGCGAAATACTCATCAAAGCGTTAGAAGCCGAAGGTGTCGACACCATCTTCGGTTACCCGGGCGGAGCAATCATGCCGGTCTACGACGCTCTGTATGATTCGCAACTCAAACACATACTGGTTAGACACGAGCAGGCAGCAGCGCTTGCCGCCGATGCTTATGCTCGTGTCACCGGTAAGGTGGGCGTGTGCCTTGCAACTTCCGGTCCAGGAGCAACCAATTTGATCACGGGAATCGCCAATGCTTTTCTCGACTCTGTCCCAATGGTGGCAATCACCGGACAAGTTCCAGCCGCTTACATCGGCACCGACGCATTCCAGGAAGTGGATATTTTCGGCATCTCGATGCCGGTTGTAAAACACAGCTTCCTGGTGCGTCGCATTGAAGACCTTGCAGACACGGTAGCGAAAGCGTTCAAAATTGCACGCTCGGGTCGTCCCGGACCGGTTCTCATCGACCTTCCGAAGAATATCACCGTAGCGGACCTACCGAATCCCCAATTCAACGGCAACCAGGTCGAATTGTTGAGCAGAGGTGAAGCAAAACAGCTTGCGACTGCCAGAACCATGATTCAGGAAGCGAAGAAACCGTTGGTATACGCCGGCGGCGGTGTTCGCATAGCGGGTGCCACAGACGAGCTTCGCGCTTTCGTCGAAGCATGCGGCATGCCGTGCGTGACCACTCTTCATGGAATCGGCTCTATTCAAGGAGATCACGAACTTTGTCTCGGCATGCTCGGCATGCATGGGACGCGTGCCGCAAATATGGCGGTTCAAGAATGCGACCTGCTCATCGCAGTCGGCGCTCGATTCGACGACCGCGTCACCGGCAAACTCGCAGAGTTCGCACCTCATGCACGTGTAGTTCACATGGATGGAGACCCGTGCGAAGTATCAAAAATGCGCGCAGCTGATTGCGGTATCGTCGGCGATATCAAGGTTTCATTAAATTTCTTGCACGCAGAGCTTGATATCGATGAATGGGTTTCAACCTGCATGCAGCGCAAAGAGCAATTCCAGTTTAAATACGATGCGCCTGGCGAACTCGTCTATGCTCCAAGTTTTCTCAAAGAATTGAGCGACCGGTCCAAAGGCGAAGAAAACACGATCGTCTCCTGTGATGTCGGTCAGCACCAGATGTGGGTAGCTCAGCATGTATCATTCGACATGCCGAACAATCACCTGACCAGTGGCGGTTTGGGCACGATGGGCTTCGGACTTCCGGCGGCAATCGGTGCCCAGCTTGCAAGCCCGGAATCGCGTGTAGTCTGCGTATCCGGAGACGGTTCTTTCATGATGAATGTGCAGGAACTGGCAACTATCAAACGTTATAACCTGCCTATCAAAATCGTTTTATTCGACAACTCGGCACTGGGGATGGTGCGTCAGTGGCAGGAACTTTTCTTCGAAAAGCGCTACAGCGAAGTCGACCTCTCGGATAACCCGGACTTCGCCAAGGTCGCCGATGCGTTCGGAATACCATCTTTCCGCGTAGAGAAACGCTCGGAAGTCTCAGACGCAATCACCAGAATATTGACGGAGGAAGGTCCTCTCTTCGTACACGTAATTATCGACACCGCCGCCAATGTGTGGCCTTTGGTGCCACCAGGCAAAAACAATTCTGAAATGTTGGAGGAAGCAACTGTATGAGATTCACACTAGACGTCACGATGGCAAACACCGAGGGCGCATTAGAACGCCTTCTCGGCAGACTGCGCCAACGCAACTTCACGGTGTGCGGTTTAAACGCTAACACTAGTGCAAACTTCGCCCGTATGGACGTAAAAGTTACAGTGGAAAGCACGAAAGCAATCGAGCTGGCGATCAAGCAGTTGAATAAACTGATCGACGTTGACGGAGTAGAAATACGGGCAGCAGAAGAGCACCCGGCACACCACCAACAGGCTCGTCCGCACGTTCAACATCATCCGGAAAGAAAACACGTCACGTCGTTCGAACCACATCCGTCGTTTCAATCATTCGAACTAACGACCAGCCAGATTGGGCTCTGATAGCGAATTTCATGATTCCGGAACTCGCTGGTTCCGAGAACGTTCTTAGACCTATCAATCATTGGCACAGATAAGCGAGACAGAAAGAAAATGAAACTGAGCAATACCCAACACAATCAAGTCGTGCTGTATGACACAACCTTGCGTGATGGCGCCCAGAGAAAAGGAATCAGTTTTTCTCTCGAAGACAAACTTAAAATTACCAAGTTGCTGGACGATTTCGGTGTGAGTTACATCGAAGGCGGCTGGCCAGGTTCCAACCCGAAGGATTTCGAGTATTTCCAGCGCGTCAAATCAATGCGATTGAAACATGCTCGCGTCGTGGCTTTTGGAAGCACAAGAAAGGCGGGAGTGACTGCCGCAGAAGATCAGAACACCGCGAGGCTTCTTGAAGCTGCAACTGATTGCGTAGCCCTTGTCGGTAAATCATCTTCAAAACACGTGCTCAAAGTTCTCCGCACCACTCTCGAAGAGAATCTCGAGATGATCAAAGATAGCATCAGCTATTTGAAGAGCCATGGCAAGGAAGTTATCTTCGACGCCGAGCACTATTTCGACGGCTTCGAAGAAGATCAGGAGTATTCTTTAAAAGCCCTTCTGGCAGCTCAAGAAGCTGGTGCGGATTGGCTCGTGCTTTGCGACACCAATGGTCGACACATCCCAAGCAGAATCAGAGAAATAGTTGCGCAAACCAATGCGGTTGTGAGTGTTCCGCTCGGCATCCACGCTCACAACGACGGTGAACTTGCCGTGGCCAACTCGATTGCTGCAGTAGAAGCAGGCGCGAAACAAATTCAAGGGACTATAAACGGTTACGGCGAGCGCTGCGGAAACGCAAATCTCATCTCGTTGGCGCCAACACTTCAGCTCAAAATGGGCTACCAATGCGTTCCTCAAAAGAGCCTGGTCAGATTGACTGAACTATCCAGAACAGTCAGCGAAATCGCAAATTTGAGCCCGGATCCTTATGCACCATATGTGGGGTCAGCCGCTTTCGCTCACAAAGCCGGATTACACGCTGCTGCTGTCGAAAAGTTCGCAGCCAGTTACGAGCATATGCAGCCGGAGCTCGTCGGCAATACACGAGAGATTCTGATATCCGAACTGTCCGGAAGAGGAAACGTGAGACTGCTGGCGTCGCAAATTTCAGGAAAAATGCCGTTCGCGGAACAGGAAGTTCTTGACCGCATTAAAGAACTCGAGCAAAAGGGCTACAAATTCGAGGATGCGCAAGGCAGCGTCGAATTGATGATCAGACGCGACGATCCGCAGTATGTGACACCATTCGAGTTGATCGAAATCATGGTGGTGGTCAACGATCGCGTCGGTCAGGGAAGCTCCGCCGAAGCCGTGGTCAAAGTCAAAGTAGGAGACACCGTCCACCACACCGTCTCCGTAGGACGCGGTCCGGTGCATGCACTCGACAATGCATTCCGTAAAGCACTCGCACCGGTTTATCCAGAAATCGAGAACGTTAGACTGGTCGACTATAAAGTCAGAATTCTCGATCCTGATCAAGCAACAGAAGCGACAACTCGCGTTGTGATCGAAGCAGCAAACGATGAAGAGCGCTGGTCGACAGTCGGAGTTTCCGACAACATCATCGAAGCAAGCTGCCAGGCGTTGGTTGATAGTCTCGAACTTTATCTAGCCAGATGTTCATCTTCAGTACAAGTCCAAGAAACCCAGGAGGTTGTTGCGTAATGTCGCAGGTCAAGTCTACGTCGAAGCCTAAGAAACATAAAACCGGTGAGTCTGAAGTTCAGACGCCGAGCGCAACGGCAAAACAGCCGAGAAATATTGTCCAGAAGATTTGGGACAGTCACGTCGTCAGCCAGCAAGAAGGGCATCCCGCCATCTTTGCTATCGACTTGATGCTTTTGCACGAAGTTACTTCGGCACAGGCATTTCAAACAATCGAATCGCGCGGATTGAAGATCGCCAATCCGGAAAGATTGCTCGCCACAATCGATCACAGCATTCCGACCAGACAGAATAGATACGAGATCTATGACGAAGCTGCACGTTCGCAAGTCGAAACTCTGCGTGCCAACTGCAAACGTCACGGCGTCCCATTCATGGATTTCGACAGTGGCAACCAGGGCATCGTCCACGTTATCGGACCGGAGCTTGGAGTCACTCAACCCGGCATGACCATCGTATGTGGTGACTCGCATACCTCCACCCATGGTGCCTTCGGAGCACTCGCATTTGGCGTCGGCACGTCCGAGGTCGCGCACGTCATGGCGACCGGCTGCCTACTGCAGGAAGCACCAAAGTCAATGAAAGTCGAGTTCAAAGGTAAGTTGAAGAAAGGCGTCTATTCGAAAGATGCGATTTTGAAACTGATTTCGATCATCGGAGTCGGCGGTGCAAACGGTCACGTCATCGAATACACCGGAGAAGCAATCTCTAAAATGTCGATGGAAGAGCGCATGACCATCTGCAACATGAGCATCGAATGTGGTGCTCGCGCAGGTCTTATCGCACCGGATAGGGTGACTTATGATTATCTTCGCGGTCGCCGCTTAGCGCCACCGGACAGCCAATTCTTGAAAGCTGTCGAGTATTGGAACTCTTTGAAGACTGATAAAGATGCCGCCTACGACAAGGAAGTCGTAATTGACCTCGATCAGCTTGACCCGATGGTGACCTGGGGGACAAACCCAAGCCAGGGCTGCGAACTAGGACAGCCGGTCCCAAGTCCGAAATCACTTCCGGAACTCGAACGCAAAGACCTCGAAGCAGCTCTCGCCTATACAAAGGTGGACGCCGGCAAATCGATCGAAGGCTTGCCATTCCAATGGGCATTTGTCGGTTCTTGCACGAACGGACGAATCGAAGATTTGCGAATTGCGGCAAGCATACTCAAAGGCAACAAAGTTGCCAGCGGCGTAACCATGTATGTCGTCCCGGGTTCTGAATCAGTTCGCGAACAAGCGATGAAAGAGGGACTGGATAAAGTATTCGAAGAAGCAGGTGCTCAATTCAGAATGCCCGGCTGCTCGATGTGCTTGAGCATGAATGACGACCGCGTTCCGCCCGGTGAGCGTTGCGTTTCCAGCTCCAACAGAAACTTCATGGGCCGGCAGGGTCCCGACAGCATCACCCACCTGGCGTCACCAGCAACGGTGGCAGCCAGTGCCATCGCAGGTCGTATCTCATCAGCATCGAAATATTTATAAGGCAGGCAATCAGAAATGAAAAAATACGAGACACTGACATCGAAAGTAGTTCCGTTGCCGAAGAATGATGTAGACACGGATCAGATAATCCCGGCACAGTATTTGACCAGCACCTCACGGGACGGTTATGGTCAAAACCTTTTCCGCAGACTGCGAGACACGGAAGCGGACTTTCCGCTCAATCAGGACCGCTACAAAGATGCGGAAATATTGCTGACCGGCTACAACTTCGGATGCGGCTCGTCACGCGAGCACGCAGTCTGGGCAATCGCTGGTGCGAATTTCAAAGTTGTGATCGCCGAAAGTTTCGCCGACATCTTTTCGAATAACAGCGCCAAGAATGGGTTGTTATTGGTTTCACTTCCGAAAGCGGTGATTGAAAGATTGCTCAAGCGAGCGGAGAAAGATGATTTATTCGTCACCGTGGACCTGGAAAATCAGGTGGTGCTGGTAAAAGAGGGTTTAACGACCGAAAAACATTCTTTCGAGTACGACCCCTTCAGAAAACATTGTTTGCTCAACGGGCTCGACGACATTAACTACATCCTGTCCCACCAGTCGGAAATAGACGAGTTTCGGACTCGAAACGCTAAGAGTTGGACGGTTTCACCTTCTAATTCTAATGAAGAGAATTTGGCATTAGCGGGTACAAAAAACTAGAGGTTAAAATGCAACGGACTATAGCAGTTCTTCCGGGCGACGGAATCGGACCAGAGGTGATGAAGGAAGCACTTAGAGTGCTTAAAGTCGTCGCGGACAAATTCGGTCATGAATTCCGCATCAATGAAGGTGTCGCCGGCGGTGCCGCCTACGAAAAATACGGTGCGCATTTGCCGCAAGAAACCCTCGATGTCTGCAAGGCGAGCGACGCAATTCTGTTTGGCTCCGTCGGTGGACCGATCAACGAGATGCATCTGCCGAAATGGGTCGATTGCGAAAGGAATTCGATTCTGACGCTCCGAAAAACTTTCAACTTCGCGGTCAATCTGCGCCCCGCGAAAGTTTATAAGGGCATGGAAGGCATCTGTCCTTTGAAAGCAGAAGTCCTCGAAAAGGGCGTCGACATGCTCATCGTTCGTGAACTTCTCGGCGATGCATATTTCGGTCGTCATGAACGCGGCGAGCGCGACGGAATTCGATTCGCTCAGGATGAATCAGAGTACACGGAAGATCAAGTGAGAACCGCGGCTCATGCAGGTTTCAAAGCCGCCAGACTACGCGGAAAGAGATTGACTTCCGTCGACAAGGCGAATGTGCTTACGGCGTCGAGACTCTGGAGAGAAGTTGTAAAAGAAGTTTCCTCCGAATACCCGGACGTGCAGCTTGAAGACATGCTGGTCGACAACTGCGCAATGCAACTCATCAGAGATCCGGGTCAATTTGATGTGATCGTCACATCAAATATGTTTGGCGACATTCTTTCGGATGCAGCCGCAGCACTCCCGGGTTCGCTCGGACTGTGCGCATCTGCGAGCATGAATGATAGCGGTTTCGGGCTCTACGAGCCGCCTGGTGGCAGTGCGCAAGACATTGCAGGAAAGGGAATTGCCAATCCAATTGCGCAAATTCTTTCAGCCGCGCTGTTGCTTCGCTATTCTTTCGGTCTGGAGCAAGAAGCCAGAGCAATCGAAGATGCAGTCGAAGCTGCATTGAAAGCAGGTTACAGAACTTCCGACATCAAGCGCACTACTAGCGATACCAAATCAAAAGACGAGGAGAAACTTGTTGGTACGGTTGAGATGACGAATGCAATTCTGGTGGAACTGGAAAAGCTGACGGCAAGCATAAAGAAGAAAGAAGCCGTTGCGGCCAACTAGAGGTATCGAATTCGAACGGAAACGTTCAAATAACATCAAAAATTTCACAATGTCCTAGCAACACAATCGAATCGTTCAAATCCTGAATAGAAGCCAGAGGAGGCACCCATATGTTTGATCAAACCAGCAACTGGATGGAACAAGAAAGTTATCCGGATTACGACACAACGTCTAACGAACGACGACGACGAAGATCTACCAACACTCGTCGCCGCCACGACAATGGAACGAACAACTCCTACGGCGACACGGTTTTCAAAGATTTGAACGGAAGAATAACGGCATTTCGCTACAACGAGCATGGAACGGTTTATTCCTTTGAATATGATAGAGAAGGACAAGTGAACTCGATAAACCGCTCGGACGGCTGGGTTTGGAGAAGAGTCGAAACCAGTGCATTCCGTGGATGGGTAGTTCGCAACTACTGGGAAAGCTGGAAAGTAGACAGCGACGATTGTGGAAATGTTGAAATTGACGATGCCGGCGTCAGAGCTACCGGAGCTAATGCGGACCTGATGGGACTGCCAGAACGAGTTTAAACGACGTACTTAGATAACGCACAGTTGAAACGGCGCCGCTCGACGGTTCCCCAGAGCCTCCTCCTGGGAATCAGAAAGTCGGCGCCGTTTTGTCAATGATGTTTTGCGTCACAGCAAAGTCACGGTCGACGAATAACTTCCTCAGAATCAAATCCACGAGCCCCGACCGATGTCGAGAGGATGTTTTTATGCCAGCAGAACAATTCGAACAAATTAAACCAGACGCGACGTTCAACAACTCATCTAACCTGAACTTCCGAGACCTCCTTGAAGGCTTCGACATGAATAATTTGCGCATGTCATCGAACAACACAAGCGAGAAAAACCTGCCTCAAATGTCAATCGAAGGAACAACCTCGAAAAGTGAGGCGAGCAGACCCGATGCAACGGGTAGCTGCGAAGCACTTCAAGCAGAAGGTTTCAAGATCCTTTGCCGCGATGATTCAGGTAAAAAACCACAAGTACACGAACCTCCAACAAAGGTGCCAAACATAAAAGACCCCCAGATCAAGAATCCGCAAGTAAAAGATCCGGATGCCTGCACTAAAGGTCCCGACAAAACGCCGCGCGACACAAAACCGTGGCTCCGTGGACACAAAAACGGCTGAGGATCAGCTTTTCCAATCAGGTGCTTTTACTTCAAGACGATCTTGGATGAAATACCGATCAACTCGGAGTGACGAACTACCTTTAGCTCAACTCGGTCTGCGCGCTTATCCAATAACGCTCTATGGAGATCGTCAACGTCGTTGATAATCCGATCGTCTAAAGCGACAATGGCATCGCCCTCCCGCAAGCCCGAGCGTTTTGCCGGACTATCGGAATCGAAACCGATAACGAGAACTGCTCCGGTGTTTGTCAGGTTATGAAAACGAGATTGTCTTCTGTTTAGAGGCAGATTCTGTGCAGCGATGCCAAGCCAGCCGCGACTGACGTGACCGTCTTTCAGTAAGGAAACGGCAACTGAGGTCGCGGTGTTGACCGGCACCGCAAGACAGATTCCTTGTGCAGGTAAAATAATCGCCGTATTAACACCGACAACTCTTCCCTTCGAATCGATCAATGGTCCGCCGGAGTTTCCTGGATTAAGAGCGGCATCAGTTTGAATTACGTTGTCGATCAGACGTCCCGACTGAGCGCGCATCGAGCGCCCAAGCGCACTGACGACGCCGGCGGTGACAGTCGATTGGAATCCAAATGGATTACCAATCGCGATCACAACTTGTCCCACTTTCAGTTTTTGAGAATCACCGAGTTTAGCCGCCACTAAATGCGGTGCCCATATTTGGATAACGGCAAGGTCTGTATGCGGATCTTCGCCAATAAGCCTGGCTTCGGAACGCTGACCGTCTGCCATAGTTACATATATAGAAGTAGCGCCATTTACTACGTGGCTATTCGTAAAGATGTATCCGTCGGGCGTGAAGATGAAGCCACTACCGCCTCCACGCTCTACGTCTTCGCCACGACGCTTGCGCGGTCGCTCAATTTCAACATTCACAACGGACTCGGCGACACGCTCAGACGCGCCCACGACAGCGTTGGAGTATGCATCAAGCAAATCGTCGTCCGACACATCATCATTTGGGACATCCATTGTATCGCTGTCCCAGTGCGTATCTTCTAACAACATGGTTGGGTAACCTCTCAAATTTATGTTTTGAGAGTAACAAACTTTTGTGCTTTAAAACGAACGCAACAAAAATTTCTGTTTTGGGAGAGTTCTTCGGCTCGAGTGAATTCCGAGTGATTGAACCAAAACGTGAGAATGCGTGATATCACAAACCAAAGTCCTCAAAGATACTGGAATCTAAATGATTGAACTTGATTCGTTTCAGTGTCCAGTCACTAACCATTGGACTTTCCAACGATGCTATATGTTTTTCCTCTAAAACCATGGCGCGCGGATTGAAAAATTGGCTCACATTCATCAAAGCAGAATAATATGTATGTAGAGCCTCGTTCAAAACCGCACATCCATCGCTTCGCATTCGACGAACGGTAAAATCCCTCTGCGAGATCCAGACGTGGAAACCCTGGTATATCTCACGGACGTGGTAACAAAGCTCCTCCTCAACAACTTCATCTTTAAGGGTGGCTAACTTTTCTCTGGTGAAATTGGGTCGGCGAGCGCCATCGATTAGCAACGGTAGTATGGTATCAGTTAGACCGAAGGAACATCCACCGGTTCCGGATAGGGCCATATGCACAGTGGTAATGTCTTCGATTCGGCCATGTATACTTTTCGAAAGATCCTTGCTCCTCCGTGGAAGCTTTACTCTCGCCTTATCGCCTTTGACCAGAAGAGAATATTTGTCTTCATCAAACCGACTGGTGCACCACTGGAATTTCAAAAGATTGGGTCGCATGAACTCAGTTTTGAACCAGCCGTCACCGCGACCGAAGTTATTGCACTTGATGATGCCTGAGTCTTCGTAAGATTGCATGGAACTGTATGCGAGTTTAACTCGCTCCTTAAGCTCGCCAATGTCCATTCGTGCTCCTAATGTTAGTTCGCACTACCGATCGATAGTCGAACTACTCGTCATCGTCGTCATCATTGCCTGGTTTCCGATCTTCCGCGGTGGGTGGCGTACCTTCATAAGTAGGCACGGAAGGCATTCTAATTACGCGCGCACGATCCTCTGCGATGCGCATGATCTTTTGAGCCTCTTGCTGATAGGGTGCCCGAATCTCAGCTTCTTGATCATCAGAAAGACCGACACGGCGCTCTCCGGTTACCACATTTCGGAGACGCTGATTAGTGCTACCTTCGGCCTCTTTGACATGACGCTCCTCGTCTTCTTTAATTTTTCGAACACGCTCGCGTGCTTCATTCAAAATCGAGTTCCGCTGTTTCTCAACTTCTGCGACTGCAGCCTGATATCGTTCAAAGCGAGCGCGATCTCTCGACGCCCTAGCATCAAGCTGAGCGGCCGCCTTACCGACAACGCTTGCAGCCTGTGCGCGTTTCGGTCCCTCCGTCAAAATATGCTGGACAGCGGTCTGGCAATTTTTGATCAGAGCGGGATCTTTCGTATGCTGCATGCATAACTCGTAAGATGCTTTTGCTTCAGCCAGGCGATTAAGCTTCAAAAGCGTGTTGCCCAGCTGATAGTGGGCAGGTGCGTACGTAGGAGCGTATTTGTTTATGTGCATAAACAGGTGACGCGCGCCCTCATAGTCTCCCTTTTCATACTTTTCACAAGCCTGCTTGTAGTAGTCCTCACCAGCATCAGCACGCTGCACAGCAACGAACAGTGTCAAACTCACTATCGCCAACAGGCAACAAAATTTTGTTGGCGAAAATCGCCGAAAGGCTTGCGACAGCATCAAAGACAACCTCCTGCGCTCACTCCGATACGGCGATTATATGATGGACTTCGAAACATTGCATATCACCCATAGGTGATAAATATTCGAGCAGACCTTGACACTTGTCGCGCTCACGTACGGCTATCCCGCAATGCTGAAAACCTCAAAAGCCTGCACTCCTCAAACTTAATAGCGTCAACGACTAAATATTTACGGACCAGTTGACGCACTAGACCGACCGGTCTATTCTGTTAACAGTGGACCGGAAATAATCAACATCACTTCGGGTTCGGAACGCCTTTCCGAACAGCGACTGGTTTTGCGTGCAAAACTCCTGCACTCGTTGACGTTTCATAACGGATAACTCCGAGCACCACATCTGGTTGCAGAGGTATGTGGAAATGTGGATCGTTCAGTTAGCACTCAGGCGCCCTTACACTTTCGTTGTTATGGCGATTATGATCTTGATCATGGGCGTATATTCAATCAGGAATATGCCGGTGGACGTATTCCCGGACATAGATATCCCAGTCATTAGCGTCATCTGGACTTACACAGGACTTCCGGCCGAGGAATTCGAGCGACGCCTTACGATGTACAGCGAATACGCTCTTTCCGCGAACGTTAAAGACGTAAAGTCGATGGAGTCTCAAACCCTGGATGGAGTCGGAGTAATTCGCCTGTATTTCCACCCTGGCGCGAACGTGGAGTCAGCCATGTCGCAGGCGACAGCTGTTTCCCAAGCAATTCTTCGCCGCATGCCGCCCGGTGTTCAACCGCCGATTATTCTGCGCTACACAGCGGCATCCGTTCCCATTATCCAGCTATCTTTGCGCAGTAACACCCTTAGCGAATCGGAACTATACGACTACGGGATATTTCGCATAAGGCAGGCACTAGCTGTGGTGCAGGGCACCACTCTACCAGCTCCATACGGCGGTAAGGTCCGTCAGATCATGGTCGATATAGATCCAATGGCACTCCAGTCAAAAGGGCTCTCGCCACGCGATATCAACGACGCAATCAATGCGCAAAACCTTGCATCGCCCTCGGGTAAGGCAAAAATCGGAGATACCGACTATCGCGTACTGTTAAACAACACTCCGGAAGTCGCGACAGCCATAGCCGACATTCCTATTAAGCAGGTGAACGGAAAGCTAGTATTCGTGCGCGATGTCGCGCACGTTCGAGACGGCTACGCAGTTCAACAAAACATTGTTCGCTCCGGAGGTGTGCGCTCAGTCCTCGTTACTCTATTGAAAAACGGCAAGACGTCCACATTGGACATTGTCAATCAAATCAAAAGCATGGTGCCGACTTTGCAAGCGGCAGCACCACCCGGAATGCACATAGAACAACTTTTCGACCAATCACTATTCGTCAAGGCCGCAGTAGACAACGTCGTGCATGAGGGGATTATCGCAGCATGCTTGACTGGCGCGATGATCTTGCTATTCCTAGGAAGCTGGCGCAGCACGCTGATCGTGCTCATCTCAATTCCATTGGCTATCCTCTCGTCGATCATGGCACTGAGCGCGCTCGGTATGTCATTGAACATCATGACACTCGGCGGATTGGCTCTCGCAATCGGTATTCTAGTCGACGACGCCACAGTCGAAATTGAAAACATTCACCGAAATATCGGACTTGGAAAAGATCTGCAAACGGCAATCCTCGACGGAGCTCAGCAGATCGCGGTGCCAACTTTTGTGGCAACCTCGGCCATTTGTATCGTGTTTATTCCCGTAGTCCTTCTCGATGGACCGGCGCGTTTTCTCTTCGTTCCATTCGCACTGGCCGTAGTATTTGCCGTGTTTTCCTCATACATATTGTCGAGAACGCTGGTACCAGTTATGGTGAAATACATTCTTGCCGGAGAATTGAATTCGCACGGCAATCATACGAAAAACCTATTCGCTCGACTCCACGACGCCTTCAACGAGGGCTTCGAGCGATTCCGAGCCCTTTACTTAAACGGATTGCGTTTTTCCCTCGACGCGCCATGGGCAATTGTGGGACTTGCTTCGTTTGTACTACTTTCCAGTTTATGCCTGCTTCCGTTCGTTGGACGCGACTTCTTTCCTCTAGTTGATGCAGGTCAGTTCAGGCTGCACGTCAAGGCTCCAAGCGGAACACGAGTCGAGAAAACAGAACAGGCATTCAGCGCAGTTGAAGCCGAAATTAGAAAGGTAATACCGCCGGAGGAAATAGAGCTTTTGATCGATAACATCGGTGTGCCCGCAGAAGCATTCAACATGGCGTTCGGCGACAGCGCGACGATTGGCACCGCCGATGGTGAGATCCTGGTATCACTCAAACACCATCGCAAGCATTCAACACCAGAGTATATGAAGTTAGTGCGGAATGCGCTGAATGAAAAATTTCCAAATCTTACCTTCTACTACCAACCGGCCGACATTGTCAATCAGATACTTAGCTTCGGCTTGCCCGCTCCCATCGACATTCGCGTAGCAGGCTACAACAAGCAGGAGAATCTCGCGATTGCGCACGAGATCATCGAACGAGTAAAAAAAGTGCGGGGAGCCGCTGACGTTCATCTGCATCAAGAAGTCGACGCTCCGCAACTTAAGCTCAACGTGGACCGCTCACGAGCAGCTCGATTCGGCTTGTCGCAGAGAGACGTCAGCAATGACGTGCTCGTTTCGCTCTCTTCAAACACACAAGTTACACCGAACTACTGGATCGATCCGGCTACAGGGGTTCAATACCTTGTGGGCATTCAGACGCCGCAATACAAGGTCGATTCCATAGATTCAATTTTGAGAACGCCGCTATCGACTAAAGGTCTCACCGACAAAGCCGAACTGCTCGGCAACATTGCCACCATTGAGCGCGCGAAAGGCTTCGGAGTCGTAAATCACTTCAACATCCAGCCTGTATTCGACATCTACGCAAACGTGCAATCGAGAGATCTCGGCGGTGTTTCTCAGGACATTCAGAAAATAGTAGATGAATATAGACCGAGGATGAAGCCCGGAAATCAAATCATTGTGCGCGGTCTGGTAGAAAGCATGGACAGCGCGTTCTTCAAACTTGGTATCGGCTTTATCGGCGCAATTGTTTTCGTCTATCTGCTTATGGTTGTGAATTTCCAGAGTTGGCGAGATCCAATGATTATCATCATGGCGTTGCCCGGAGCGTTTGCAGGGATTGTCTGGATATTATTTCTCACCACCACCACATTCAACGTTCCCTCACTGATGGGCGCAATCATGAGTATCGGTGTCGCCACAGCAAACAGTATTCTCATGATCACCTTCGCAAACGAGCAGTTAGACGAAGGGCTGGATGTACGGTCCGCCGCTCTGGAAGCAGGCAAAACAAGATTGCGGCCAGTCTTGATGACGGCGCTCGCGATGATAGTCGGTATGATTCCGATGTCTCTCGGTCTCGGTGAAGGCGGCGAACAGAACGCTCCGCTCGGGCGCGCCGTCATCGGTGGACTCTCACTGGCGACACTGTTCACTCTATTCTTCGTCCCGGTGGTGTTCTATATGGTCCGCAACCGAAGACAGACGGTCGCGGCTGCACCTCTGCAAAATCAGCCAGAGCAGGCTCCGGTTTAATCCTTTACGCAGTCAGGCGCTTTGGCCAAACCTTGCATTCAGAAATTGAGTTTAAATTAGGCAAAAGGGCCTTGACGCATTAGACCGACCGGTCTATTCTATTAGTATCGACGGAAAAACAGACAACGCTTGAGGCACTTGTTGTGTTTCAGCCCATATTTTGCGTGCACCACCCACGGTGTCAGGCCGTTGTCTGCTGAATTTAGAGGTATCCTTCATGATGACGGAACAAACAACAAAAGAGTCACCGCTAGCTAACAGAGACGAAGCTTGCGAAGGCGTTTGTTCGTCGCCGACTTCATTCAAGCCGTTGAGAATCGATTCTAGCGCGCCCCAGGACAGTTTTCACGCAACACGTCTGGATACAAGGTCGACCGCGAAATTGGCGACAGCGAACCTGGTAAAAAAGAAATCGAATGCATTTGCGCGGCTGATTGGCGCGTCCAGCCTTGTCATGGCAATGGCATTACCAATCGGCATAGTGCCTCGCATTTTTCAAAACCAGGAAATTGACAAAGCTCATGCCAGAGCGGAAGCGGAGGTACAAACGCCGGTTGTTTCTGTTTCAAAAACAGAATTGGCGTCGACGCAATTAAATTTGAGCTTGCCGGGCGCAATTGAAGCTATCGTCGAGACGCCCATTTACGCTCGCACGAACGGCTACGTCAAACAACGCTATGCAGACATAGGCGATAGAGTAAAAACAGGACAGCTGTTGGCGGCCATCGAAACGCCAGAGGTCGATGAAAGTCAAAAGGAATCAGAAGCGCAAGTATTGACGAACATCGCTGGAAAGGCACAGAGCGAAGCCAATCGAGATCGAGCCAGGGCAGACCTTGCTAAAGCAATCGCGGACTTGTCCCAATCAAAAGCAAACTTGGTTCAGCTGGAAGCTGATGAGAAATTCGCACGAACGACATTCGCTCGTTGGCAGAAACTCGGCGCTGACGGCGCAGTTTCGCTACAAGACGTTGACGAAAAGGAAACGCGATTAAAAACTGCTCGCGCATCCAAGCAGGCTGGAATTGATCGAGTAAGCGGAGCAGAACAGGAAGTAGTAGCCGCGAGAGCCAGACTGAAAGCCGAACAAGCCAATGTGGATGTAAGTGCAGCCAACATAATTGCAGCGCAAGCGCGAGCAAATCGCTCTGCCTCTGAAAAAGGATTTCAAAACGTCACCAGTCCATTCGCCGGTGTAATCACCGAGCGCAACATCGATCAGGGCGCGCTTGTCTCATCGGGAAGCGACAGTTCTCGTCAACCGCTCTACAAATTGGCGCGCATCGACACCGCGAAGGTGTACGTAGATGTGCCACAGTACTCGGCTAAGGGCATCCGAGTTGGGCAACCGGTGAAGGTTTTTCTCAAGGAGTTTCCTGGAAAAACTTTCACCGGAACCGTTGCCCGCACGTCGGTTGCCCTCGACGCCACCGCTCGCACGCTGAGAACCGAGATACACATAGCGAACCGCGACTTGCTGCTTGTGCCCGGTATGTACGCAGACGTGACCTTTTCAGTACCTCGCTCTAGCGAAGTAGCGCTTGTCCCGTCCAATGCGCTGATCATGCGCGGAGAGGGACCACAGGTCATCACATTAACAAAAAACAACCGCGTGCACTATCGCCCCGTACAGCTCGGAGAGGACCTCGGCAAGCAAATTGAAGTGATCGCTGGTCTTCCAAAAGACTCGCTGGTAGTCGTGAATCCAATGGACACGCTCACAGAGGGAGCAACCGTAAAGGTGAACAAATAAGCACGGCGAAGCCACTCTCTTAATTCGTTGACAAGATCGATGAGCCGTTTTAGGCTTTAGATGTAGTCAGCAAGGATATTTTTATGAGCCCCAAAGTCGCAGCCAAACAAGAAACGCGCCAGGCGCTGTTAGAAGTCGGCATGGACATAATGCTCGAAAAGGGTTACACAAACACGGGTATTCAGGAAATCCTGACTGCGCTCCAGGTGCCGAAAGGCTCTTTCTATCACTATTTCGACAGCAAAGAGAATTATGCCGTTGAAATCATTCGCCACTTTGATGAAACATATTCGAGCACACTGCAGACAATTCTCAGAAATCAGAACAATACACCACTTCAGAGGCTGAAAGAGTATTGCCTGACGGGGAAATCGATGATGGTTGCCCAGGAATGCCGCAAAGGATGCCTGATCGGAAATCTCAGCCAGGAGATGTCGGACCAGAGCGAAGTTCTCAGGACCGAGCTTTCCATCGTCATGCGCAAGTGGAGAGACCTGTTTGCGGCGTGTATCGACGAAGGTCAGCAGACAGGTGAGATACTCCCTGGTATTTCGGCTGACTCACTAGCTGAACTATTCCTCTCCGGCTGGAGCGGTGCGGTCATGCGTGCAAAGACGGTTAAACAAATCGAGCCGATGGAAGTATTCATCGATTTGATGGTCGACAATCTGCTCAAAGCATAGAGGACGCTGAAGCACCATCGGTGGTGAACAGTACGGTGTAGCGCCGCCTCGAGTTCAAAATGCGACGGCGGCGGCTGTTTAAAAACTGCGCTAACTGCCACCATATATGGGGCAGCATGTACGCAGTAATTAGTGCATCATCGAGCGAGTTACTTGCAGTTTAAAATCGAGATCTGTGCAGATTGGTTTCAGAATGGATGAAACGAAATGACGGACGAGATAGTCGTTATCCTGCAAGGTAATCGGTGATTCGGAGCCGATAAGACCAGAATCTCTCAAATAGAACACATAGGGTCTATCAGCGCTGCAAAAGAAGCGCAAGAAACCGGTCGTCGAATTGGCAGTAAAACGATACTCCTGCACTTCGTCTCCGGTGCGGCGGCGACCGTCGTCGGCAACTTGCCAACCATCGCGAAGTGACTTTGAAATCGCTGTGAGCAAATGCGGAAGTTTTTTCTTGTCGCCGTGAACGTAAATGTTCAGATACCGTGATTGTGACATAGTGCCTGTGCCTGCTGAGAATAAAGCCTCTAACAATATGAGAACACAAAACGCCTATGGAATGTATAAATCCGTGCCCTTTGTAACAAGGATTTGACTGTTGAAAATATTGTGAACAGGGGACTGCCAGCAGTTACAGGGCTACTGGAGCCCACTGGATGCGGCGAAAGCGGTTTACAGTCAGATATAAGCGCGGACTCAATGAAACCGGTATAAGGAAACGCCGCGCCCGTGACCACCTCCGGCTATCTCCAACGAAAATGTGCGGCTTGCCGCCTAAAAGCCAGATTTGCTCTTGAAAAGCCTGCCTGGTTTTAGACGGCACATAGCCAGAAAGCACGCATAACGCGATACGATAGGTAAATCAGCCCAGGAGTCAGGGACCTATGCAGCAGCCCTTTCAACAATCAATCGAGCAGAGCAGCGAGCTGCTGAACCAGCTCGACGCCGGTATAGTGGAACAGGAGGCAGCATCAAGACAGATCGCCGACCTTCTTGCGGAACTTGCAACCGCTCGAGGGTTCTTTGTAGCCCTTCTGACAGGCGACTGGAGCTTCGATTGCCGGATTCCTGATATCGTCATCGATACCATAAGAGCAAATCCTGAGCATGCCTTCAACCTTGTTGCCAAAAACCTGGTGATGTCGAGTGCCACTGCGGTCAGTCACAGGAAGTCCGGAGACCCGGTGCTTGAGAAGGGTTCTCAGCGAGTGGTAGACAGAAGTAGTGCTCTTATTATCGCGTTGAACGAGCCAGAGATGACGCAGGAAGTGGCAGATTTACTGACCGCAGTTGAGGACAGGTTGAAACATTCAACTACAACGGGCGGCAACGCAGGCACCTATGGCGCTTTCCTGGAACGCTGGTCATACAATGATGAGCAATTGCTTGTCGCATCGAATAACTTGAAAACAGTTATTGCACGCCTCGAGCCTTCGAAGCCAAAGCTGTAGATGCTTTAGACGCGCCGCCCGGAGACAGTGGATTGGCGATTACAAGGTCACTCTGCAACTGTACTTCCAATTGAACACCTGATGGAATCGAGATACAGCCGCCCTTGTTGGCTATGCCAGTGATTATAAAGCCACCTGGAAGCCCCTTCACGGCGCCGACAACACCCCCTTTAGCCCTCGTCAAAGCGTCTTCTTTGAGAACCGGTTTATCGAACGCATACTGCGGCTGAATCACGCCGGCGGTCCCGGAAAGAATCGGTCCGGTTATAAACTTGAATGGTCCTGTCGCCCAACTCACCGCAGAAATGGCGACGCCTTCGGCACCGTATTTAACACCACTCCACTTTACACTTATTGCCCCATCTTTGTGAACACACAATTCGTGTTCGTCCTGTGGACCACGAACAGGTGTTCCAGGCGCGGGCCGGGCATCGATTGGCAATCTCGGAGAGCCATTTGACGGCTCCAGCGCGTTGAAGTGTATTTCGATTGCACCATTGGCGTTTAACCAATTCTTGGAGGTAACTTTTGACTTCAGCACATTACGCGGATTCTGAACATTAGACACCCAGCCTACGATTCGACTCCCTTTCGGCGCAATGTTTTTCCCTGACAAACTGATGTCTTCGATCAGCATTCCCGTTATCGGCTGCCCAACTTTAATCGTCCGACTTGAAAGCGGCGTAACGAGCGTGACAGGGAACACTGACCCTGCCTTCAAAACAGAAACACCGCGCCCAAACTCGGGGATTAATTTCATCGAGCCCGGACTCATTGAAATCGGACCGCGGAGAGAATGCTCAGAATGATTCGCCTTCGCGCTCAAGAACGGACAAAGCGCAAAAACAAGTCCTAATGCGCCATGCAGGCAATAGGAAACTGGAAGCGAATGAGTTAATCGTTTCTCTGGCACCTTTATCAGACACCACCCCTGATATCACCTCATGGTATCACGGACGGGGCTTTTGTCCAGAAGGACTGTAGTCGCAGGAGTTATTCGCTGACAGTCAAAAACAGGCCCGGAAAATAGTTGGCTTTAGCTATGAGAGTTTCAACAAATGACGAAACGCGTCACAGAATTCGAATCGTTGCGAATTGTTCAGGGGGCGCTATCGTCGCAAATCAGAGCGATTTCTGCTTCCTTAGAGAAACGGCAGGAGACCCAGATTCGAGCTTGCTATTATATTATTGGCAGCATCGGAGTTGTAAACAACATTGGGTCGGCTCAACACAATCATCTTCGGCATCTACTTCTTCAGCACCAGCCTGTTCATGGTCAGCATTGCAGCGCTAGTCTGTTTCTTCACTGCTCCATTCGACCCTAATCGACGAATTCTTCACTACTTCGCGTCGTTCTGGGCGATGATTTATATTTACTCGAACCCATGGTGGCGCATAAGGTACGAAGGGCGGGAAAACATCGATCCGAGTAAAACCTATGTGCTGGTGGCAAATCACACATCATTCTGGGACATCTGGGTCTTGTACGGCTTGTACAAACCGTTCAAATGGGTATCGAAGGAAACCATCTTTAACGTCCCGTTCGTCGGGTTGAACATGCGACTCAACCAATATGTCGAAATCAAGCGCGGTGACTTGAAGAGCATTAAAGAGATGATGACGACCTGCAAGATGTGGCTCAACCGCGGCGCATCGATCATGCTTTTTCCAGAAGGCACACGTAGCGAAGACGGTGAGATACACCACTTTCGAGATGGTGCGTTCAGGCTTGCGGTCGACTGCAATGTGCCTGTTGTGCCGATTATCGTAAAAGGAACCTACGAGATTTTCCCGAAGGATTCAAAAGCTTTGAACTTCAAATCAGACATTGTTGTGCGTGTTTTGCAGCCTGTTCACCCTGACGAATTCGACCGTAGTTCCGGCTTGATGCGCAAGCACGTTCAGGAGCTGATTATGGAAAATTATGATGAGCTGCGCGGCAAAAAGAAGATTACCAGCGACAAACACTAATCATCGGCGATTTGAATCACAGCCTATCAGCTAGTGTGGAGAGACCCACATAAGAAGATCGTCTTCGTAGGAAGGAAATGACAGCGTTGTTCTATACCTGTTAACGATAGCGACGTCAGGTAATTCCGATTGAAGCTTATAAACCTCATTGGCACCTATGTTTTTGCAGTCTCTCACATCCAACAATCGAAGCTTTTTGCACCGTCTCAACTTCGTCAATCCGGAAAGAGTGACATCCGTTTCCCTGACGCTCAGAGCTTCCAGAGATGGTAGAGCGATATCGTCTATATTCGCATCAGTCAGGCTGGTTCTACCAACATCGAGCGCGGTCAACTTTTTCAGCTTGCGCAAGAAGTGAAACCCGCTGGTATCAACTGCGGTGCCGCTTATACACAGAATTTCCAGATTGCGCAATGCCGCAAGTTGTTCAAGCGCAGTTGAATCGTACTGTTTCATGTCCTTTAGAGATAATTTTCGCAGACCTCTAAATCGCGCGACCGTCCTCACTGAATCACTGGTCAGCTGAGAACACTCACTCAAGTAAAAGGTATGCAAGTTAAGCGCCGCTGGAAGCGGCAATAGAGAGGCATCAGTTAAAAAAGGCGCTCTAATCAATCGAAGAATGACAATCGTTTTGAACTTGGCAATTTCTTCAATGCCGGCGGCATCAACGGCACAATCGACAAACGCAAGCGAACCGATTCTGTTTTTCGCAAGATACTTGAGACCGGTTCCATTCACATCACTTTCGTGAATCCAGAGCCTGTCTATATCTTTGCGTTCGGCAAGCTCCTTGAAGTCGGACTCTTCGATGGGCGGTTGGTTATAAACCCACTTACCTCCGTTGAAGAGGCGCTCAGCAAATTTATGCTCGAAGAGGTCGTTGACCAGCGAATCATGAATGGCCCTCTCCTTTTTCGCACTCACCTCTTTAGACAATTCAGGCGTGGAATCAATCTTGGCGGCATCGTTGATGCTACGCACCGCCGCGTAACCCCCACCGTAGAGGATTAAAAGTATCAAGGCCGTCCATATAAGACCTCGACGTCCCCTGGGCGCGGGCGATTCAGGAGTCGAAACCACGAGTTTTTCAAACAACTCGGTCTCTGCTTCTGCAGGAGATTCGATCTTAATAGCCGAAAGAGCAGTGTAGAGCTCATGCATGGACTGATATCGGTCATCCGGATTCTTGTTCAGACATTTTGCAATTATCCGCTCCAAGTCTGCGTTCACTGCACCCGCTGGCAGACGCTCACTGAGCGTGGGAGGCGGCGTTTCACGATGGTCAATGATTATTTCCAGAATTGACTTACGATTGAAAGGAGGCGCCGCGGTCAAGCAATACATCATCAAACAACCGAGCGAATAAATATCCGACCGCTCTCCCACCAGCCGTGAGTCGCTCGCCTCTGGTGCCATATATAGTGGCGAACCGCTGAACGTGTTGCTCGTCGTATCGTCAATACTATCGGTCGCGATCGCAAGCCCGAAATCTACTATTTTCGCTAACGGAGGAGCTGGAGGCATCTCAATCAATATGATGTTGCTCGGCTTCAGGTCGCGATGCAATAAACCGATGCCGTGGGCATGCTCCATACCCGCCACGATCTGCATAAAAATTGGCAACGCCTGTTTTGGCGAAAGTTTTCCGCGCGCCAACACCAGCTTTTCAAGACTGATGCCGTCGAGAAATTCCATGACGATATAGAGTCCATTGTCCGGCAGCACACCGCAATCAAGTTCGCGAATCGCGTTGTCGTGCTTCAGTTTTGCTGCGGCTCGCGCCTCTTGCTGAAATCTGCGAACCAGTTCGGTCGAGCCTGCCGGGCGCAAAACCTTGATCGCCACCAGACGGTCGAGGTTACGGTCATATGCGCGATAAACCACGCCCATGCCCCCCTCACCAACTTTGAACAGTTCGTGATAGCGATCACCTAAATACTTGGAAAGTCGCAGCTGATCGTCATTTTGGGATTGCATTGGCGCGCCGCTTCTCGAGGAATTCAGTGTCGGCAAGAAGCCGTCACAGTAATCTTTCCCAGACTGGCATCAGTCCACACAATCCTTTAGAATTTCTCTGCGGTCAATTGAGGAAGGCACATGCCAGGTAGAATCACCGACATAGAATCATATCTGACGGAAGCCGGGCTCAAGCCTCACCGCAACACAAATCAGTTCTGGTCATATCTGGACACGCGCTACTCGAAATCGCAAGTGAGTGAGTTGGAAAGCTCTTATGTGAAACTCGAGCAGGGCGATGAAAACGGCTTTTACCAGGACATTTTTCAAAGCCCCGCCATCAGCACCGATTTCTCATCGCTGCGCTGGGACCTGTATCGCAGCTATTTGAGCTGGTTTACTTCCATCACGAACACATTTGACGAACCCAAACAGATTGTGGACGTCGGTTGTGGAAATGGGGTCCTCACCTGCTTCTATGCAAAGCGGTTTCCAAACGCAAAGGTACTCGGGTTTGATATAGCGGAAAATGGAGTTGCTTGCGCAAAGGAACTGGCGAAACTACTGGGAGTAACCAACGCCGAATTCGTCGTTGGTGATTCGTTCGACCTCACTCTTCCGATTGAAAAGGGAAGCGCTGATCTGATTTTAAGCGTTGCCTCCCTCGGTCCCTCCGGCTCGGAAGCGGACTCTGACGTTTCTGCATATGACCTGTTAACGACCAAACCGAAACTGAAGGAGATGATTCAGCTTACCAACCTGGTACCGTATTTGGAACCAACAAGGGGACTGTTTATTTCGTTCGACAAGGTCTCGAATCTGGCAATGCAAGTCACCTGGGCGAACATTATCCAGCGCTGCGGGCTCGGCGTGGATCTGAATCGTTCTTCATGGATCACCTATCAGAACATCGAATCCGATTCGATTACACTGCCGGTAATCGTTGCTGGACCTCACCTTAAAGCGAGTTCGACTGACGACATCATGTCGTTCCTGGTGACGCACGAAACCGACTTTAGTAACTGGATGCTGGATTTTGGCAAAGAGTCGTTGGCGGAAGCGGTTTTCACATTCATAAATCCAAGGGAGTTTTTGCGAGGCGCGCGAGCATCATACAAGGACGGCTCGGGAACATACTGGTACGAACTCTGGCAAGCTGGACCGTTCGCGGTGGTCTTCGAACATACCGATAAAGGCTTCAGGACGTTGCGAGTGGCCCCGTCGACGAAACGCGACGAATTGCAGCAAGGCGTGGACGAATGGATGGAACAAACCTCTTCGTATGCCGATGTGGTTGAGCTGAAAGCGCCAGAGATTCAATTTGGAAAGGGCAACTCCAGGGGATAGCAGAGCACGGCAAGCGCAAATAAACCACAGTTAATTTCCCTCCGCCTGGCGTAAAAACTTTTCCGCAACATCTTCCTTTCACAGGACTCCACTTTTGGCTCACAGACCCCAACTTACAGTCTTGACTACGTTGAAAAAAACTTAGCCAATCGGCGACCAGAAATTTGGTAAGGTAGCCGCAAGAATCACCTATTAAAAAGTAAGTGGAGAGACCCTTGTTGACGACGCCAGACTTAGCACCAGCTCACGCCGTTTCAGAAAATACTGAAGCGCAGAGTCAGTCGGATTCTCCTGCCAACCTACCTCAGGGAACAGGAGTTGGAAGTATTTTTTGCGACCACATGTGGTATTTCGCGGCAGCCGGAGACAAGCTCAAGCGGGGCTCCATGGTCGGTAAAACTATGCTCGGCAAAATGGTTTTGGTCGGTCGTCGCAATGACGGTCAAGTCTTTGCGATGGAAGATATTTGCCCCCACCAGGCAGTTCCACTTTCGGCAGGTCGGTTCGATGGAAATGAGGTGGAATGTCCTTTCCACGGTTGGCGTTTCAACTCGGAAGGTTCGTGTACGGCTATTCCATCGCTGGTGAGCGGTCAGTGCATGAAGGTCTGCGGGATAAAAACCAAGACATATCCCTGTCGCGAAGTCCAGGGGAACGTCTGGGTTTACTTCGGAAATCAACCCGAGAGTCCACCGGATGTACCGCGCGCGTATGATATCGAAGATCTCAGTCGCTTTGAGAAAACCACCACCACGCTAGTCCTGCCTAACCACATCGACTATAACGCGGTCGCGCTGATCGACACAGCTCATGTGCCATTTGTGCATAAATCCTGGTGGTGGCGCAGTAGCAAGAATATGCGAGAGAAACTCAAACACTATGTGCCGGACCAGACGGGCTGGACAATCGTGAAGCATAAACCGTCGAAACACTCAATGGTATACAAAGCGATCGGAGACATGCTAGAGGACGAAATCGGATTTCGACTTCCTGCTTGTCGCATTGAGCGAATTGTGTACGGCGGTCGAACGATGATTTCAGGGATGACCTGCCTGACACCGATTGATGACAAAACCACGGAGCTGAATCACACCACATACTGGATCAAAACCGTTCCCGGTATCGCACCGCTGGTGATACCAATTGTTCAGTATTTCGTTAGAACATTCTTGAGCCAGGATAAAGACATGGCTGATATGCAACAGAAGTGCCTGGCCCATAATCCCAAGCTGGTGATGACGATTCGAGATGCTGGAACTCCCGGGCGCTGGTATTTTGAATTGAAAAAGGCGTGGAACGAAGCAGCACGAACCGGGCGACCGTTTGTTAATCCGGTGAAGGACTCATTCCTGAAATGGATGAGCTAGCTTAATTTATATAGGTTTCGATAGCCTCGCCCTGAGGGTAGATTGAGTTACACGAACTCGCACGGGCAGGATGGAGAGCAAAGCCAACAAACTAACGATACCGGAGGAACTGCAGAGGCGGTACTCGGATTTTCGTGTGCTTGGCTCGGGTGCGATGGGTGCGGTTTTTCAGGCGCACGACGCCAATCTTGATAAAGATGTTGCTATCAAGTTGTTGAAACAGCGACAGATTGAACCGGAAGTTGCCATACGCTTTCAGCAGGAAGCGAAGGTGGCGAGCAAGCTCAAGCATCCTAATCTGGTCACTCTTATGGACTTCGGAATTTCCGAAAAGGGTGAGCCGTATATCATCATGGAAAACTGCGAGGGCAAAAGCCTCTCGTGGTATATCGACAAACGCGGCGCCATGAGTTTGCCCGCGGCAGTCAACATCATGGCGCAGATTTGCGATGGAATGGAGCACGCTCACAACAATGGCGTCATACACCGCGATTTGAAGCCGAGCAATGTCATCGTTTGCGATGAAGACCTCGTCAATGCAAAAATCAAAGTTCTAGACTTTGGCATCGCTAAACTTGACGATACCAATGGCAGTGTCACGAGAACAGGGACGATACTCGGCACGCCGTATTACATGAGCCCAGAACAATTCTCCGGAGACAGCGTCGACCGCAGAACCGATATTTATGCAGCTGGGTGCATGTTGTTTCGGATGTTGACTAATTGCCTGCCATTCGAAGGCGATACGATGCTTCAGATACTGCAGGAAAAGCGCGAGACTATAGCACCGCGCATGGCAGATGTGAGCGGTGACGTCGAGATCCCCGAGCATGTCGAGGACGTGGTAGCGAAATGCCTTGAAATCGACCCGGACGATCGCTATTCGAGTATGAGCGAATTCAGAGATGCACTCTTTTTAGCTCTCGAAAAGAGCAACGTTCAAATTCCTGTTAGTCAAACCGGACCGCGCGAAGTTGTCACAAAGCGGAAACGCCCCTCGAAGAGCTCTCTCGTCTTAACCGCTTGTTTAGCGGTCGGGGTTGGTATAGTCGGTTTCCTCTCCTACCAGGAGTGGAGCAAAGTCAATGTGAAGGGAAGCAAAAAAACAAAAATCACTCGCACTCATTTGATGGACGGTGTGATAAACGCGAGAAACAAAAGAGGCCGAGACGCCTCCGGTGCTTTCATGATAGATCGCAACTCGATGAAGGCAATTGCCGTTAGCGCAGTATATGACCAGGACCTCGAGGATTTGTTAGATAGGGAGCGGGGAAATCTCAGAGCACTGCAGATAGGCAGCTACGAAGACCTTCAGACAACACGAGAAGATTCCATTACTGCTGCCGGCTGGGAATCGATCGGCAAAATGCAACTGCAAGACATCTCGGTACCATATGCGATACTAAATGACGATGACGTCAAGAATTTTGAGAAGTGCAACAACCTTAAAGCGCTGGACCTCAGCAAAGCATCCATTACCGATAAAACCATGCGCGTGATAAGCAGGATACCGACTCTCGATTCCGTATGGCTGCGAAGTACTCCCATCACGACTGAAGGAGTGGCGATGCTCGCGCCGCTCAAGAATCTGAAAGTACTGTCCCTTACTAAAACGAAAATTGACGATAACGCTTTGAAAGTTATAGGAGAAAATTTCCGTAAACTAGAGAAATTAGATCTGTCGAGTTGCACGGGCATTACCGACGATGGTTTGAAACACCTGGCAAAACTGCCGCATTTGAACTATCTCGTCTTGATGCACACATCTGTAGGCATCAATGGTTTGAAGGCGCTGAAGGGAACCGAGCTCGAGGATCTATTTCTGGAAGGTGATGACTCCATCGATGATGACTGTTTAAAGGTCATCGCCGAGCAATGGCCGGATTTGGAGCTGTTGAACGTCGGTGAGACCAGCGTCACAGCAGCAGGACTGAGTAAGCACCTGGGAACGTTTACAAACCTGATAAGCCTGACTCTCAATGCAATTGATTTTAAAGATAGCGACATTGAGGCGGTTTCTAAAATGAAGAATTTAGAATCCATTCACTTAATGACGACAAACATCACGGATAAAACGCTTGAACGGCTGAACGAGCTTCCCCGCTTACGATTAATAGAGGCGCATCAATGCCCTGGTTTAACCAAAGCCGGTATTCAGAAGTTGACGGCGAGGAAAGTAAAGGTTGATTCGGTCAACGAAGGCAAGGATACGGCGAACGCGCTCTCCGAGTTTTTGTTGAAAGACTAACAAGTCTTATACCTACACGATCAAAGATTTGATAAATAGCGGATCTCCAGCTTTGTCGGTCAACCGACCGTCGCGCATCAATCCGACGTCGACCATCCACGTCTCGAATTCGGGGGCTGGTTTCAACCGCAGCAACTGCCGCAGAGCAGCTATGTCGTGAAAGCTTGTCGTCTGGTACGACAACATCACATCATCTCCCATCGGCACGCCCATAAAATAGTTGACACCACCTGCGGTGAGCAAGATCGCCAGGTTCTCCAGGTCATTCTGATCAGCGTCCATGTGGTTCGTGTAGCACGCGTCTATTCCCATCGGCACTCCAAGCAGCTTACCCATGAAGTGATCTTCCAGACCGGCTCGAATCATTTGTCGGCCGTCCGCAAGATATTCCGGTCCGATGAAGCCAACGACGTCGTTGACGAGGAAGGGATTGAAATGTCTTGCGAACGCATAGCAGCGTGCTTCCAATGTCAGCTGATCCGCTCCGTTATGAGAGCGCGAAGAAAGTTCCGACCCCTGACCGGTTTCGAAGTACATCACGGTCTTGCCTTTGTTCAAGCATTTCTTCTCACCCAGAGCCTTCGCTCTCGCGAGAGTTTCCAAATCGATACCGAATGCGGTATTGCCTTTTTGGCAGCCCGCGATACTCTGAAAAATCAATCCGGCTGGAGCGCCCATCTCGACAGCTTTTACTTGAGTCGTAACGTGGCTTAAAATGCAGTTCTGCGCAGGCAGGCCCAGTGAGTCGATTACTTTGTTAGTCGCCTCCAGCAGACGAGCGACAATGTCCGGCGTGTCGTAAGCAGGGTTGATACCAATGACCGCGTCACCGACGCCAAACGACAACCCCTCGTACAAAGAAGCTAATATTCCGTCGACCGCGTCAGCCGGATGATTAGGCTGCAAACGAGCACCAAGCACGCTCTCGAGCCCCAGAGTGGTGTTAGCCGTCGCAACCACTCGCATTTTTTTCGAAGCAGAAACAAGGTCCAGATTCGACATAAGTTTGCAAACCGCCGATGCCATTTCACCGGTCAAACCTAAACGAATGCCTGCAACACCGGCTCCATCAGGCGAGTCGGCAAGAATAAAATCTCGCAACTCGGCAACAGTCCAGCTCCGAATTTTTTCGAACTGCACCTCGTCTAGATTATCGTCGATGAACTTCGTGACTTCATCTTCGTCATGAGGCACGACCGGCTCACTTCGAAGCGCTTCCATTGTTATCTCGGCAAGCACTTCCTTCGCCGCTACTCGCTCACGATCAGAAGCCGCAGCAATACCTGCAAGCGCATCACCGGACTTCTCCTCATTGGCACGCGCCAAAACATCTTTGATGTCTCTGAAATCATACTTGTGGCCAGCGACAGTCTTGGCGTACGACATTCCACGGTCCTTCGCGCGGGGCGATCAAAAACGCGTTCTATAGTGTACCCTATGGTCTGTTGATTTCGAAGTACAAGTCTTTCCATCTCGGAAAACATACGAAGATGACGCGAAGCAACGAAAAAGCGGAATTAGAATTGGCTGCGATGAAACAGTCTACGCCTGCTCGAATTGCCGTTGGACGAGCAGGCGAGCGTCCGAAAACAACAACTTGGATAAGTTTCCGGCACGACCACGCGACGGCAAGGGATGCTGTACATAGCGAGTTGAGCGACTCCTTCATTGAAAACTTCGCCCATGCAAACTCTTTTCCTGTAATTCAATCGCTGGTCGGAAGTAGACACGAATTTGTTCTCAATCCCCCGATGGGAAAGAAAACTGACGAGCAAACGCTGGCGACTCTTTGCTCATCATGCCCATCTGACAACGACGTTCAAATCGTAATTTGCGATGGACTGTCGGCAATGGCAGTCGAGACCAACATAAAAGACCTGTTACCGATGATCGAAGATGGTTTGAAGATAGAAGGTATAACAGTCGGAACACCAATTATCGTTAGATACGGTCGCGTCGCGATCGCGGATCAAATAAGCCACGCTCTGGGCGCGAAGCTCGCGATTAATCTGATTGGAGAAAGACCCGGTCTGTCTTCAGGCGCTGGGATGAGCGCATACCTCACTCTCAACCCAGGTCCGGAGACGATAAGCTCCGATCGGACCGTCGTTTCGAACATTCACAGTCGCGGCACGCCACCGGTTGAAGCCGGTGCCTATATCGTACATCTGGCAAAGACCATTCTTGAAAAGAAGGTATCCGGTGTCCAACTCCAGAAGCTGCTCTGATTCACAGCATTCTCTCAACAGCCTTACGAGCGTCGGCATCGACATTGGCACAACATCGACGCATCTCGTTTTCAGCAAACTCCTATTAGCGAATGAGGCGGGCACCACACAAATTCCGCGCCTTACCATTCGAGAACGAAAAGTACTCTACGAAAGCCCGATCTTCTTAACGCCTTTACGGGAAGATGGCACCATCGACGGTGCCGGAGTTGCCGAGCTGCTTCGAGAAGAGTACAGAAAGTCAGGCTTCAGCCCGGAAGATATCAATTGCGGTGCGGTCATCGTTACGGGCGAAACAGCACTGCTGCGAAACGCGGAACAGGTGCTACACGAAATCTCTTCCCTGGCAGGCGATTTCGTCGCTGCCAGCGCCGGTCCGAACTTGGAAAGCGCGCTTGCCGGACGAGGCTCGGGGGCGATGCAACACTCGCTGAAAAATCGAAACACAATTTGCAACATCGACGTCGGAGGTGGCACGACAAACATAGCTATTTTTCACAACGGAGTATTACTGGAAACAGCCTGTTTGCGCATAGGCGGGCGCTGTTTCCGATTCAACAGACAGGGCTTGAGTACAGGCGTTTCCCAGAGCGGACGAGAGCTGATTGAAAGTTTGTCGGTAAACGATGATTTTGAAAAACTTGGTCTGTTTGCGGCAAAGCTCATAATTGACTTTGTAACGAGCAAAACCTCTCTAAGTGAAGATGGTAATGGAAGCCACATCGGAAAATTTCTGATGACCCCACCGTTAAGATTCTTGAGAGAAGCTGATGAATACTGGCTCAGCGGCGGCGTAGCGGAGCTCGTCTCCTCGGAGAAGCTGGATCCGTATGTTTTCGAGGACTTTGGTTGGTTCCTCGCTCAGGGTTTAAAACAAATTCTCGACGCGAGAAAAGTAAACTATCGAGTCGCGGCAAATCCGGTTCGTGCCACCGTACTTGGTGCAGGGAGTTACTCGGTTCAACTGTCAGGTAACACCGTCTGTATTAACACAGACAGACTGCCACTCAAAGGAATTCCGATAACGCGGCCTTTTCAATCCATGCCGGCAAGCGATCTCAAGAACAGTGAAGCGGTTTCCGCTGCCATAAAAGCGGCAAGCTCAATCATGGAGTCGAGCGCGAGTGGCAAACCGGCTGCAATTGTTTTAGAACTTAAAGGCACTCCAGACTATGCCGCACTGAAAGCTTTAGCAGACGCACTGGCCGCTGCACTGGTTTCTACTCAGCTAGCAACTCCATATGTGTTAATCGTCGAAAGCGACACGGCGATGGCGCTTGGTCAACTTCTCAAAGGTCGGCTACCTCACCGGGACTTCGTAGTGCTTGATGGAATCGACTTCACGAGTGGAGACTATCTGGACATCGGAAAACCGCTTGCGGCTAGCACATCCATTCCTGTCACGGTCAAGAGCTTGATTTTCGCCAACGAGCAGTTCTAGCAATCTATAACTAAGCGCCACGTTCTCCGGACTCGAGTTCCTTTATAAACTCGCAGAGCTTCTCGGCATCAGCATTGTCGGGAAGAATCCCAGCCGCCTTCTCCAGACAGTCGTAAGCTCCGGAGAAATCCTCACTCAGGGCACGCACTCGAGCCAGGTGCAGCCATCCGTTCAAATAATTCGGGTTGAGCGACAGCGCCTTTTCCAAAATCTTCTGGGACTTCAGAATATTTCCTTCGCCCAGGTAGAGAAAACCAAGATTACCATGCGGCCATTCAAAGTCCGGATATTCTTCGATCAGCGCCTCAAATACTTCCTTGGCACCGTCGATATCACCAGCCATCATCAGGTTGTACCCGGAGATGTTTCGTTGCTCCGCCATGAGCGGCACCGGAAATCTGGGCAATCTGGCTTGCAAGAAATTCTTGGCTTTCACGCCCCAGTCGCCGGCACCATCTCCTTCGATTGCGTATGTGAGCGCATCGCGAGCCTGTTCTGTCCAGCCAAGTTCCTTGTAGTGAACTCCAAGCTCGTAGAACTCGCGAGGAGTTAAATCAGTCGGCACCACGCGCGGTGGCGGCTCCTCGGCTCCGGCCACAGACACGACCTCGACCAACTCCTCGATAAATTTGCTTACTTTATCCTCGGGAACCCCGAGCGCAGTGAGCTGCTCCCGGATGTCATCCAGATGTTGCTTCGAGTCGGAGTCGCCTGTTCCATCGGCATCGTCGTGGTCGTTGCTTGCCTGTTGTTGAAGCAGTTTCATCACCGCATTCGTTAGGTTCGCCCCAATCCTCGCACCTTGCTGATAGCCCCGCCGAGCCTCCTCGTCAAGCTTGTCGCCGTTCGGTGTGTCCTCCGGCTCCTCATAGCCAAGCGTGAAAGCCTCCGTCGCCTGGTCATTCTTTCCCATGAGCAGGTACTTGATTCCCAAACGTCGATATTCACGAGCCGATAGTCCGGTGGGCAATTCGTCCGGCGGTAACGCCATTAGCTCTTCCTTGGATCTCCAGAGTTCGATCTAGATTTACCCGCCAGAAAGATATATAGACTTATATCGGCGAAAAACTTTTGAGATTCAGAAAGAAAAGCCTGAATTCAGCACGCAGGCGCGAATCCAGGCTTCTTAAAAATTAGATTTTTGTTGTCGAACGATTAGGCGGCACACTCTTTGCAGCCGTTTTCACACGAGCAGCATTCGCAGCAGCAATCGCAATTCGCGCACTTGCCGCAACTTTTGTCGCTACATTTTGCGCAATTAGAGTCCTTACAACAATCTTCTTTCTTACAGCACTCGTTCTTTTCGCTCATTTTAAACCTCACTTGCAGTAAACAAAGCCGGTCACTCGCCTGGAGTAACCATGCTAACTATTCCGTCTCGACTACCCTCACTGTCACGAAGCAGGCACACTGCTTTATGCAACAGGTCGATTATGCAGGTGTCTATCACCTTGTAGTAGACATTCGTACCAACGCGACGGGTTGAAACAATTCCGCGGTCCGAAAGGCGCTGCAATTGATTTGATACAGCCTGCGGTTTCATGCCGAGAGATACGGCAAGGTCGCAAACGCACATTTCTTTCGCTAAGGCCAGTGTGTGCAGAAGTTTCAGCCGAGTGTCATTGGCGAGGATTTTGAACAAGTCTTCCAATTCCGAAGCGTCTCTGTCAGAGAGGGGAGCTTCGTCTGGAAAGACAAATTCAGTTGGACAACATTGTTGCCGAACCTCACTCTTGTCTACGCTTGAACTGGTCACCTGATACTCCATTTATTTCGGGCAATTGAGTCACCAATTTCATTATTACACCAGATCGTGTAATTGTGTACATTAATTGTGGTTCCAGACACAGAACGTCCTATTTTATAGAACTGGAAACCGTTTTCAGTTTCATTCCTGCTTATATTATGGGGTAGGCAAGCAGTTCTAAAACTTCCCTACACACAGGCTAATGACACCCATATCCATAGAAACTAGCGTGACCCCATCGGCTCGCTTCCACCCACACGGAATACCACTGGGTCGCTGAACGCTCCAACAATCAACCGCTCTCCATTCAAAGACGCGGCGCGCACGCAATAAGTCCCCGGCTCCAGGTCGGCAGTGGGAATTCGGAAAGTCGAACTCGTCTCGCCCGCAGTCCACCTCTTCGAAGCACGAGATGAAATTTCCGTTTCCCGATACGTTCTCTTATAAGTCTCAAAACATTCATTCGGTTTTGACAACTCTATAACCAAACCTTGCGCGCCATCAACCTCGGTATCACAAATGAAAACCGCCTCGTCTCCGCGCGCACTAAGACCCGTTGGAGATTGACTCAAATAGCGATTATCAGGGCGTAAGCGCGGAACATAGTCGGCGTCACTGGCGAGCCGCACAGTCAAATCTTTGATGGCTTTGACGTTTCGTATCTGAAGATGCAATTTATCCACTGAAGGCTGCAAATACCAGCCAACCTGCTCTGCCAGGGCGAAACGGTACGTGTGGAGTTTCGCATCGCCAATCACATCGGAGTATGCTGCCGTTCCGTAAACATCACTCGCGACCCGTTTCCAATTCTCGCCCCACGAGAGGGTAGCATAGCCGCCGTCCCTGGTTCCCTCGCAAGAGAAGCGGATCTCTATCGCTTCACAAGACAGAGGTATCAACGAAGGATCAATCAAGATATCGTAGGAGGAAGATGTGGAACTATCGTCATGTTGCGTCACAATCAAATTGTGCGAAGCCAATGGCATCGCATCCGGTATCAGCTGAACGCGCGACAATTTGAGAGTCTCGGGCTCCCATTTCGTAACGACGCAAAAGGAGAGCAGATACTGCCGAAGTGCCGTCGCATTAATTAGATTGGCATCGCGCTCCGTGAAGTGCTCGCGATCGAGAATTTGCACTCGATGGTAGTTGGATTTGGGCATAAACGGCTCGTTCTGCGTCACCGGTAGCAACGCCTGGTTTAAGCCATAAGGTCCATCAATATTTAGAGGCGGGTTCAAAACTGCCACCTTCAGCTCTTCCGGCGTCTCCGCGATCATCCTGGCGAGTTGTAGCTGGAGAGACCGCGTTGCTTGAGAAGCCGCATTCCAGGCTTGATTGTTCACAAGATCGCAGACGAAGAAACAGATGATGAAACCCGCGCCGCAGATAATCGACACTGTCTTTCTCCAACTACGACCCGGAGCGAACGTCGTTGCTGGCTGCATAATGAACAACGAAATTAGCAGGCAGAGTGGAACACTTGGGATGTAAAAACTTCGACTGCTGGCGAAGCTGTAGGTCAACGCCGCCGTTTTCAATTCGGGCAGCAAACTAGCGGCAAACCAGAATACGCAAAAAACGATAAGTCCGGTCATTGCACGCAGTTTTTTCAAACGGCTGAGCAGTGACACTGCTAACACGCCATAGAGTACTGCGAGAATTACAGGTATTGGAAAGGCGAAATTCAGATCCGGATTAAGCGGGACAAAAAGCATTCTCAGGCGTTCGATACTCGCCCATTGCCTGAGTGAATCGTCCAGACTAAAGATCTGCCAGAACGCGCCCTTGTAGCCGCCCCATATGGTGCCTAAAGCCAACCAGCGAACCATCAAGTAAACGCAAAACACGGCGAACAGTTTCCAACATGATGGAACAATTGAGGCAAGTCTTTCCTTCCACGATGCTGATTTCAACATGCATAAAGCAGGCAGTAAAAGAATTAGCGAAACGGCGACTTCTTTGAACAGCAGCGCCACCGCATACGCTACCATTGACGCAAGCCCAGGTTGCCAACCTCCGACTCGATGTTCGCGCATCCAGAGTAGAAGAGTAAGGACGAAAAACAAACCGGCGGCGCAATCCGGCCGGCCGCCCAACCAGACTATGGCCTCGGCTCCGACCGGAAAGACCGAGAACAATGCAGCGCAGAGAAACGCTGTGTAAACGTCACTGGCCCGGCAAAACTGCAATTGCGTTTTCGCACCGGTGACTTCGTCGCGACGAAATCCGCTTCTCATCCATTGAAAAACTTCTCTCGCAAAAAAATATACGCACCAGATCGTCCCCACGTGCAGGGCAAGACTGGTGAGGTGATAGCCGAATGGAGAAACCCCAAACGTTAAGAAGTTAAAGGCAAGCAGAAACAGGGGAAGGGGCCGATAGAACAATTCGTAATCCGATGCGCCAAGCCAAGATGACGCAAATTCATGTAGAAACAGTTCCGGCTTTTGAAGAGCAGAACTAGCGTATTGAATGTGAGAAAAATCGGAATTGAGAAAGTAGTTGTTCAGCGTCGAGTAATAGGCGAGCACCGGCAACAGCGCAAGAAGTAGCAACTGAATCCCAGTCACCAAAAATGTTTGATGAAACTCTTCCGGATTCTGTCGCGTAGCTTCTTGCGCCGTTGATAGCATGTTCGAGATCATAGCAAAGTTAAACTCATAAAATCTCGCCTGAATATGACTGTTTCGGCGTTCTGCGATATTAAGAACAAGTGTAATTTGCGATCATCGCGGGTCCAGTTGCGATAAAATCTTGACTTGCGTTCTATATCTGGAACACCTGCGCAACTTACCGTCCTCTCGGACGAAAACTAGTGAATTCGAGTAACACAACGTTGAACATTGACGCGAAGCCTAAATATCAAGTAAAGCGCGGCGAGTTGTCCGTTGTTATCGCTCTTTGCCTGACGTCACTGCTCGCGGCTCCTGCAGAAAGCGCACTGTTTCCGGTCTTGGAAGAACATGCCCGTGCAACCAAAGATCTGGTTGCCGATATGAAGTGGACGAACGGCCAGGCTTTTATCGAAAATGCCCATAGCACGGCCAACTCGTTGAACGATTACACCGTAGAAACCCGCTTGACTGGTCAAATGCGCGACAAGTTGAAAGATGGTAACGGCAAATTTTTCTACAAGAAAAACAAGCGCGTTCGCGTCGAGGTTACCAAAGGATCGGTAAATAACGGCGCTGTGGTCGTGAGAAAGGAAGATGGCAGCGTCGAGGCCCGCGGTGGCGGCATGCTGAAGTTCATGAAAATGTCGCTACAGCCGGACTCCCGCATGTTGCAACTGCCTAATGGAAACAGCGTAGTCGCAAGTGACATTCCCAGTTTATTCGCAAGTGTCAAAGCCCGCTTGCGTAAAGGCAGTGCGAAAGCGCGGCTGGGTAGCGAGAGCTTAACGAGCAACCGATGGAAAGGGGCGGTCAAAGTCGTCGAAATTGTCGAAGGCGATTTCGATCAAGTTACCGACCGAATTTTCCTGAACCCCAAAAATAACTTGCCTGTCGAATGGGATGTTTTCAAAGACGGCTCACTGATTTCAGTCACGTTCTTCGACAATATGAAGGAGAACGTCGGTCTCGACGACAGCCTGTTCGACCTTTAGCTAAAAACGTTCGCTATGGAAACCGCCTGCAACAAGAGAAACAATTGGAGTTCAATCCACGTGCACATTCAAAACAAGAATCTCAAGCAATTTAGTCTGACACCACTAGCGGTGCTCATGCTGATTACTCTGGCGGCACCGCAGAGCGCCGATTGTTTCCCTTCACTCGCATCCAAATCGGCAGACGGCTCGACTTCACCGGCTCCCCACAAGTCTGCCGACAGCGGCGGCGCCGAAGCGTCAGGGGACAAGTCCCCGAAGAACGGCGACTTGAAGATTTTCGCCTCAGGTCCAGGAGCCATGGGGCTCACCGACCTGCGCGACGTCGGTCTGTGCGTAATGCAAATTAAGCAGCAGGCGATCAACATCTATCTTGAAGCAACACGAAAGCCGGTGGACATCACCTGTGTCGCCACATTGGACGATCCCAGTCACATATCAGTGCACGGTCTTGCAAGTGATGCAAAATACCTGGAAGCACGTCCGGAATGGTTGACTTTCTACATCGGCACGATGGAGCCAATTATCCACCTCTTCAAGGAAGACGTTAAAGATGTGGAGACAGGCATAGAAAAAGTAATCGTTCCCAAAGGCACCAAAGACAAATTCGAAAAACTGTTCGACGATTACGAAACCGCTGTTAACTCGATGAACGAGCATCTCTCAAACATTTACGAAGAGATTCACGAATCCGACAACAATGTCAAAGTCGCAAAAGAAGCTATCAAAATCTTCGAACTTGCAGACAACATCGAAAAGGGCAGGCAAGAAGCCTTTCATCTACTGAAAGATTCTGCTGACACTAAAGAGACAGAAGAACTGGACCGTAAGAAAAACTAATTTGGATCAAGAAATTTCTTTCTTGCGCTTGCCGGCCACTTTTCAGAGATCGGGCGGATATGCTCGTCCGATGAGTTCCAGAGAGAGACTTCATTAAGTTCTGATTCGTCAGAAGCCTTTTCCGGCTTCATGCCCAGACACAACTCAGACTCTCCTCTCCAGCTTGGAATGAACGTAAGACGTTTAGACCAGTGAAATCCTCCGCCGTCAACGCGTCGTGAGGAACCGGTTTGCACATCATAGACCGTCGTCCCCTCCTTCGTGCTCGGAATAGATACAAGATTTCCAGATGGATTGAACTCGAAGAATTCCATCAGGTCACCGCCAACTTCCGGCTCGTCTATTGGTATCATCCGCGATACCATCGCGCTCTTGCCGGGGCGAAACTGAAAAAGTGTGGGTCTGCGCACAATCTGTGGGCCCGTACCAGGCAATTCAACTGGAGCAGACGAGAAAACCAGACTTTGATCGGCAAGGCGACGCACGCGGCTGTTTTTATTGAAATAAACAGACGCAAATTTACGTTTCTCACCTATTTGAACAACGCCCTCATTTACCTCATACTTAGCTGCCGTTAACGATCCAATCAAGGAGGTCTGCTTCAAGTCGGCATCAGGAATGAGGGTGGGCAAATCGGCGTCGATGTAATAAAACTCGTTGCCATCAGAACTCCAATCGGGAAACGTCGAACATGCGTTTGAAACTACGGACGATGTTCCATCCATCGTCACAAGCGAAAGCGTGTAAGCGGTATCGAAAGAACTTTCGGGGCGGGTCACAAGGAGAAACGCAGAGCCGGCTGGACTGATACGAACCTCCTTGACGTCGCGAAGCGTGCGAAAGATCTCTTTGCGATTTGATAAAGACTTTTCTGTCACATCATACGTACAAAACCGATGAACACCCACATCAACTGTGGTTTTAACTGTATTCCAATTCTCGCCGGCAGCTGCCATTTCTTTGTCTTTATTTTCGCGCAAATAAATTACAGCTTCGCGATTAAAAGATAGATCTCCGACGACCTTTTCAAAATTCTTCCAATCGCCCTTGTTCTGCCTCGCGGCGGAAAGCATGGTATTGGCAGTATTCATTACCTTTTTCAGGTCACTAGCGGACTCAAGCGCGCGCACCTGCTCCCAGGTCGTAACCTTCTCATACTCAACCGCGAGCAAACGATTGCTCCCGCCGGCGAACCAGTCAACCAGTTCCACTCCAGGTTTAGCTTCGCCGATGTTTCCCTCGCTGTCTGCAATTCGCAAACCATCACCGGCAATCACCGCAGCAGCCGAACCGTCGGATGACCAGGAAATCCTCCTGGGGTCTTCACAAGCGGTCAGGAGAAGGACGGAAAACGCAGCGAGGACAGCAGCCTTGACACCACTTTTAGTAGCAACTTTCATCTCGATTCCCTTTTTTAGTTTGCGACTCTATTTTGGATCTCCGGACCAATATAACAGGTCGCTCGGTCTAGAGGTCCGCAGCGAACTCCGTAACCAAGACGCCGAACAGCGTGAATTTAGGAGCATGACTAATTAAGCGAAGATAAAGGTCAGCGGAGAGGAACTAAAGAGACCTAAAGCTGCTTCAAGGGACGCTCCCCCATCTCAACACGAAGACGAGTGAAGCTCAGTATCGCCTGATCTACCGAAACAACTCCGTAAGATATCAGAGCAAGCAGATCGCGCGCGTATGAAACGACTCGACGATCTTCCTGCTGGATTCCAGCAAGCGATTTTTCCAAATTATTGCTGTCTAGAATCGACTTGATAATCGCGCGTTTTACTGATGCTTTGTCGCTAAACGACCGGCGCGGCACACCAAGAACTTCCTCAAAAAGATGAGGCTCGACCATAAGAGTGCGAATGATAGAACGCAATCCATCGGGTGTCAGGAAGCCGCTCGTAACTAGAAATTGGTAGAGCGTAAGGTCCTTTGACTGCTTGTTCAATAACGATGACACATAATCCATCTTTTCTTGCTTCGCTCTCAAAGCCTTGAGTATGTCGACCGCTTCGCCGCCGGTCATATAACCATCTCGCACAAAACCAGTCAATCCATTCGCGGCGGATAGTACCGGCTGCTGAATAAAATCGAATCCGCGCAAGACATCCTCTAGCAAGAAATTGTTCGATTCGGCAAAACGTTCTGCCGGTTTTAAATCTTGTTCTGACACCATCTTTGATGTCAGCAGCAAGTCGCGTAATTGAAATTCGCTTTCGACTTCTGCTTCCGCAGTGTGCCTGTTTAAAAGCAATCGATTTCGAGGAAGGAAATCTTCTTTGGAAACACGCAGTCGCTTTAAACGAGTGACCGCATCACCAAACGTACTGCGACGTTCTCGAATTTCAGTTTGCAAATTCAACGCTTCAGAGACAACTATTTCCGGGATTCGCGCGTCAATTGTGAGAATTCGCCCGATCGGCAGTCCGCATAATCCTTGAAGCGTAAGCGATGTGTCGAGATCGTTTTCACTGATTCGGTCTGACTCAAGCAGAAGTTCACCGATACGGACGATTGTGCCATCATCAATAGCGCAACCTAGCGCGACCAGAGCCTCTCGAATATTCCAATTTTCACGGCGAGCAATAAAGAAAGCCTCTTTAGCGTCCTCCAATTGAATTATTTTGCTTCGGACCAGGCAATGAAGCTGAACAAGGTTGGAAAGTTCGCCGTTTGTTATCAGCCCTCTCAGGACAGTAGCCCGCCCGACGGGAACTTCAAGTTCCTGAGCGACTTGCAAGGTTTCGTCTAAAACATCGGGCGAAAGCACCTCGAGGAGCCCGAGAAACTCGCCTATCCTGATATTTGCGGGATCGAGTTCAGTCTCGATTCGCCTCTTGAACAGCTCGCCCATGCGCAAACAGAATCCGTTTTTTTGCCGTATTGAATGTGATCTACCTCTATTTTATATAACTTAATCCTCGGTTCCATCGTCTGCAAGGCAGATCAGGCCTAAATATTCACGCCCGAACCTATGACAACTTCGACTGCAAGAAAAGCGTTTCGGAAACAGAAATAGAATTTTTCCAGAATAAAAAAAAATGCCTGCAAAACCTTTGACACCAAACTCAGTATCACTTTCAATACTCCCTATTAAAAAAATAGCATCGATCATGACACCAGAAGTGATACCAGATTAAAACCACTACAAGCTAACATACTATTTCGCGCTTCTCTCTTTGATCTAATATGTAATTTGAAACACCGCATAGGGTGCCGTTTTCACAATTAGAAACGGGGGGCTTGTCACATCTCCGAGCGTGGTATATAGTTGCTAACGAGTCGGCGTTTTTTTGCAACGCATCCGATGAGATGTTTGAGAAACGACGAAAAGACAAATCGTGGGTCGCCGGTAATTAATACCGGTCAAGATACCACCCAGAATTGGAGTACACACAGATGAGATTGAACGATAAGCCACGCTCAGACCAACATTGATTCTGCCTCCACAGGTTAGAACTAACAGGTGAGATAAGCGAGTTCTCACTTCTTGCAGTTTTCGTTGTATTAGCGAAGAGTAAGAGCACCTGGAGGCAGTTCCGAGGCGGATGTCCGTCGGTCCCTCCTTAAATTCAGGCTCTTACTCTTTTTGCCGTCCAGGCATGCCATTACACACGAACAGAAGCTAGAGGTGTTTCTCATGTTCAACAGAATCGTTGAAGTCACAGGATTAAGAAAACAATTCGGCCCGTCCGAGGCCGTTAAAAACGTCACGTTCCATGCCGACAGAGGCGAAATCGTCGGATTGCTCGGTGCCAACGGCGCCGGAAAAACCACAACGATTCACATGTTGCTTGGTCTGACGAAACCAACAGCGGGAACCGTCCGCGTGTTCGGGCAAAACATCGAGACGCACAGAACAGAGATTCTGCAACGAGTCAACTTCGCGTCGTCGTATGTGCACTTGCCGTACAACCTCAAGGTCTCCGAAAACCTGACTGTGTTCGCCAAAATATACGGCGTCCGCAATCCGAAACCGAAGATCGACGGGTTGTTGGAGGACTTCGAGATAGCTCACTTGAGAAATTCGACATCGGGAAGATTGTCGTCCGGTGAGCAAACTCGACTCAACCTCTGCAAAGCTCTGTTGAATGACCCGGAAGTCCTGGTTCTCGACGAGCCCACGGCAAGCCTCGATCCGGACCTTGCCGACAAGGTGAGAAAGGTACTCCAGCGCTACAACAACGAGACTGGATGCACGTTGATAACGACGTCGCACAACATGCTCGATGTCGGCGAATTGTGCAACCGAATTGTATTTATGCGAAGCGGTGAAGTCGTTGAGGAAGGCTCTTCCCAGGACATTCTCCGGAAGTACGAAAGCGACTCACTGGAAGATGTGTTTATCGCGATCGCACGTAACAAAACTCTCGAAAAGGTGGGTGTATCATGAAGTGGAATAGAATCAACGCGCTCGTCTTGAAGTACGCGTATATCTGTTCGCGTAACGCTTTCCGAGCAATGGACGTCTGTTTCTGGCCGGTGGTTGATCTATTGGTCTGGGGATTCGTGACCCTCTATTTGCTCAAAGTCAGTGGTGCAGTGCCGGCTATGATTACATTCTTGGTCGGCGCGGTCATCCTGTGGAACGTGTTCTACCGCGCACAGCAAGTCGTATGTTTGTCCTTCATGGAGGACCTGTGGTCGCGCAACTTGTTGAATATTTTCACCTCTCCGGTGAAAGTCAGTGAGTTCATCACGGCGTCTTACATATTGGGTCTAGCACAGGCTTTGATAGTTGTTTTGATACTGTCAGTAATGGCAATGTTCATGTACAACTTCAACATCATGACGATGGGTCTCGATTTGGGTATGCTCTTTGCCAACCTGATGCTAATGGGCTGGGCAATGGGATTGGTCGCAACATCGCTGATCATTCGTTACGGTCCGCAAGCGGAAGTGCTGGCATGGGCGATACCATTCCTGGTGCAGCCACTATGTGCGGTGTTCTACCCAATAAGCGTTCTACCGGCATGGCTTCAGCCTCTTGCCCGATGCGTACCGGCGTCATATGTGTTTGAAGGCATGCGTGCGTCCCTGGCAGGCTCGCACGACCTGGTTGCAAATTATGCGATCACCGCCTTCGCACTAAACGTCCTCTACCTGGCCGGAGCAGGCTTGCTGTTCAAATTTATGTTTGAACAAGCACGCGAAAAAGGTTTGCTGGCCAAGTACTGCGCATAGTGCGGCGAAAGGGTGAAGGTCGGAAGGTCTAACGCCTCGCATCGTTTTCCAGCCGGGCATCGAATGCAATTTTTTGATGCCCGGCGGAAACATTCGATACGCACCAGGAGCAATGACAGGCGGTGGGGAAGATTTGCCCGGACTCTGGCATAATTGGATTGTCGGGTTCAGGCGAAGGCTATGAAAAAAGCAACTCTTGCCCTTTCACTTATATTTCTCATCGCGACTCAAGCGGCACCAGTGGCAGCAGCGGGCGACGATTGGGTAGAAGACGACCACGTCTCCGGCTTCTACAAGAAAGGAATAATTAGAACTCCTGACGATTATGAAACCCAGCCACAGGACATGCAGCCTGGCGACATGTCACCAGGGGACGGGGATTCTCAATATCAAATGCCTGGTCAGTCAGGCAGTTTTGGCAATCCCCAATTTTCCCGCATGCCTCAGCAAAATCGCGCTCCCCAGAGTCCACCCCCGCAGCCGCAGGAAAAGGGTTTCTTCGGGAAAGCGAAATCGCTTGGCAAATCAATTATTAACACTCCCAAGAATCTTATTAATGGAACAGAGGACGCGCTGGACAACCCAGGTCTCTGGCAAAGCGCCGGAGCGGTCGCAGGCATGGGCGCCAGCGCGTACATGAATATGCGGCGCGGTCCTTACTATGGAGGATACAATCCGTACGGTCTCGGATACGGAAGCCCATACGGTTCAGTAAATCCCTTTGGTGGATTCGGATACAACCCATACGGCTCACCTTACGGCGGCGTCTTAGGAAACCCATACGGCGGAATTTATGGAAATCCCTACGGTGGAATCTACGGAAATCCATATGGAGGACTGGTCGGCGGCGCCGCCCCTTACGGCAGCCCCAGCAATCCTTACAGTCCGTTCAACGTGAATCCATACACCGGCTACAGCGGTCTGGGCGGCATCAACAATGTTAATCCATACGGTATGATGACACCCTTCGGTTATGGCGGTCTCGGCGGCGTTGGCGGTCTTGGCGGCTTTGGCGGACTCGGTGGCTTCAGAGGACTGGGAGGCGCGAGCGTGGGTGGCGCGAAGGTCGGAAACTAATTGCACCGAATGCGACACCATGTTAGTCAGAACTTTTCGCTGGCGATTTGACCATTAACGCTGTATTATTGTCGCGACATTTCCGGAGGTTGTATGTTGTCGACAAAATCATGGACGGTCAGTCTTGTAAAGTGTGCGATTACATTGAGCCTTCTTGCATGCGCCTCCGGTTGCACTCCTGCAGATGAAAACGCGACGAAAAAAACGCCGGCAACAAAAACGTCGGACAGCTCACAAACTCAAAGCGCACAAGACGCAGACAAACAGACAACTCTGTTGAGCAGAATTGTGATCAATCCACCAGCGTTCAACCACCCGGCAGTCAGTGAAGCGACAATAATTGCAGCGAAAAACGCTATCAACAATCTTCCTGAAACTCTCAGAAAGAAGCTCGACGAGAGTAACGCGAGGCTGATCATTGCGCCAAACATGATCGATCGCTGGCCCGATTCGGTAAAAGACTTGCCTGAAAGCGATCCGGCACCCACGCTGGCCGAGCAGCCCGGTCGAATCTATGGTCAAGATATGTGCCTTTATGAGAGACCGAAAAAACGTGGCACCACGGATCTGGGCGATGCGCGCGCGCCGGTGTTTCTCCAGCTTCACGTCGGCGATATGTGTTTTCAGGTACTGGATGATATGGACGGTGCAATGAAGATTTCAAAGGATCCAGCGCTGAGAAAAGCGTGGGAAGAGGATAAGAAAAACATTCCCAAAGATGCGCAACCGAAAGTCGCTAACTTTATGAAACTCGACGATTGGGGACCGCGTGAAACCTGCGCAGAACTGTTCGGCTCAATGATGGGTGGGCGAAATGAAAATACTGAACATTTGTACAAGTACTTTCCCCGAGTCAAACAGTGGTTGATTAATCAGTTGGGTATTACAAAACAGCTTTAGTTGCCCATCATTTCGATTATCGGCGAAACATCATTCATCTTGGTGTTCAACGTACTGAGGCATTGAAGCTCGCATCCTCGCGAGCTTAAGCTTTTCCGTAACTCCTCGTAGTCTGACTGTTTGAGTGTAGAAATCTCGGATACAACCAGATGTTTCAGCTTCCTCATTTTCGGCAGCTCGCTCACATACTTGCGATCGAAGACGCAATGATTCAAGTTCAAAAGCCTGAGCTTAGAGCCTATCAAAGCATCCATCGCCCTATCATTCAAATCGAGTTCCGCCACTTCCAGATCGAGTAAATTCTCAGCCCTGGTCAACTGAATAATTGATCGATCAGAGATCGATGTGCGCCCTAAATTAAGATGGCGGATGTTCGGCCATTGTCGCAAAATAGTTTCAACGCCCTCATCCGTAATTTGAGTCATCTGATCGAGATCCAGGTACACAAGGTCTTTCAGTGGCGCGAGGGCGCGTAAGCCCTTGTCTGTAATATGAGTACTCTCCAATTTAAGCGCTGTCAATTTTTTCATTTTCGCCAGAATTGGCGCAGCCGAATCGTCCAGCTTTGTTCTCGAAACATCCAGCTCGGTGAGCGGAAGTTGCGCCAGCTTTTCCAGACCCGCATTGGTCACCGCCGTTGAACGCATGGAAACATCAGGCACATCTTCCGAAAGAATCAGATCGATATCATCATCGGTTGCATCCGGAGTGGCTCGCCATTGCAAATGCTTGTCCGCGCTTGGCTCGATGGTCCACTTGCCGTCATAGCTTTTGGTGGCGGCACTAGGCATGGCAATAGCACTTGTTTTCATATCAGCTGGCTTCTTCAAATTCATCCAGAACGTCAAGCCCGCGAGCACGACTCCGACAATCGCTATCGCTGCAATCACCGCAACGGTGCGTCTGCCGATGAAACTCTTGCGAGCAGACTCCCCGGATTTTCGTTCATTTCCTCCAGATTTTGGCGACGGTTCTGCTTTTCGTTTTAAAACTTGCCGCAGTACGTCGGCAACCTCCGTCATTGAAGAAGGCCGTTCCATAGGGTCTTTAGCCAGACACTTATCTATCAGTGCGTGCAGCTCCGATGGTAAAACAGGATCGACAATCAAGGGAGGCAAGTCGTTCAAATGCTGACTGTACGTCTCTAGATGAGTCTCACCTTCAAAGGGCGCCATGCCGCTAAGCATCCGAAACAGGATACACCCAAGCGAATAAATATCAGTGCGTTGGTCGACGTTGTCGCCTCGAATTTGCTCGGGACTCATGTAAAACGGGCTACCCATGAGCTCTCCCGTACGCCCTTTACTGTCGCCCTGCCTTTTGCGTTCCAAAGCTACTCGTGGTGGCATTGCCGCAAGATTCGTGCGAGATGCTGTCGGACGCTCACCGACATCATCATTACTGCTTAGCTTCGCGATACCAAAATCTACAACTTTAACCCGCGCATCAGCCTCCGGGTGCTCGAGCAGAAGAATGTTGCTTGGCTTCAAATCCCGATGGATCACGCCGTTCTGATGTGCGAACGCCATGCCTCGGCAAACCTCGAGAATAATCTTAATCGTTTGTTCAATCGACAAACAGTCACGCTCCTGAAGCAACTCTTCCAGAGACTGCCCCTCGACAAAGTCCATCACAAGATAAGGTCTGCTGTTTCCGGCCAAACCGAAATCAAGCACCGTAATCAAGTTAGGATGTTGAAGCTTACTAGCTGCTCGCGCCTCGTGCTGGAATCGCAGCACCATATCCGGTGTCATTCGAGAAACCGACATGGTTTTAATCGCAACAGTTCTGAGCAGATTCGAATCTTCTGCTTTGTAGACCACGGCGGTGCCGCCCTCGCCGATTCGAACGAAATTTTTGTATCGCTCGCTCAGATGCATGAAAACATCCGAATCGAATTTATTGTCGGCAGTGGGTATCAAGTCCGTTAAGATTCCGGTTGAAAGTGAAACAGCAGTGAACGTAGAGCGCTGCTCGGTGAACGCAAGCGAACATCAAGGCGCGAAATGAGTAACTACTATATACCGCTTCGGCGAAAAACTCGCACATCTTTATTTTTGAGATTTGGCTGCTGTTTCGGCGGTGGTCTTAACAGTCGGCCGCTGTTTTAGATTGACGCGACATTCACGGTTTTTAAGCGTGCGAGCGCGAAGTGCGACGGCATTAGACAAATTCTTGTCGCCCGTTTTATGGAGGAAATTAGAGTAGAGCCCCAGAACATCGTAATCTTCGAACACAGGTTGGGACTGAGCGTTTTTATCGCGGGCGGCGGTCATCAGCTTTTTGGCCTCGTCATAAAACACACGAGCTCTCGAAGCTTCCGCGGCACGCCGGTCTACATCGGCGACTACATGCATCACTCCCCAGACTCCGCCGAATAATACAAGACCGAACAGTCCAAGAAACAAGAGGCTGAACAGCGCGGCGCCAGCCTGCCTGACGCCGTCATCCTGGTTTTCATACTTCTTCTTTCCGACCCATTGAATAGTCTGCTCCACAACTTTGGGTCGCTGCGGACCGTATCTCATCAAAAACAACACTAACCCGGCCGCCAGCAGCATAATAACAATCAGGAAAACAATGTCGTTGCCGGTGATACTGCCAGCTTGGTTACGTTGCTCTTCCTGCCAGGCTTTCGCGGCGAGGACGGTTGCAAGAGCAGTCTGGGCGCGTCTCTTTCGAAAAGCCAGGTCCGGCTTCAGCTCTGGCTCAGCCATACGAGGGTCGCTGGAATCTGCAAACTGCGCCATTTCGCGTCTAGCGCTAGTCTCGGCGGCAGCCAGGTCGCCTTTCGCCATGGCCTCCATGACAGGGTCATGAATCTCGCCGCGAGCCAGTTCCTGAGCGGAGAGGGGCTCATATTGCCAGACGCAAATCAGGAGTGCGATAAGCAATCCGATCACAAGTCGGAGAATATGATTGGCAGGCGTTTTATGTTTTTCGCACATATTGCCAATCGTACAACAAAAGAAAAATGTTTCGACCTCAAAAGTTCGCGCATGATCAGATAAATACTGGGCATAAACATTTTATGGAACTGCTGTTGATTGCGATCATTATCTCGGCAATGCTGGTCTTCTATCCGATCCGGGTTAGGCCACGGGCAGACCTGATCTCGCCGACTCCTGTGTCAGCGCGGTTCAACAAGCGGTTCGACACTCCCTTTTTTCAAGACCCGGCGTCAATTCCTCGATTCTATGACCACACCATACGCAAAAGTGACGGCGGATGCTCGATTTGCGACGCCGCCCCCTGCTCGCTATGCGGTTCTACGGATTGCGGAAATGAGTTATACATTTGCTCTCTCTGCAGCGGACAGGAGGAAGACCAGTGCCCGTACTGCAGCCCATTGACTCCAAACAGCAGCGACTTTTCGCGATTTAGGCTCGGTGAAGGCACCGACTCTATGTTTGGAAACAATGATGCTTTCCTGTCAGACGACTTTGACACCGGTCTCTACAACCACGAAGACCAACTCATGGCGAGCAGCACTTTCTCAGACCTCAAGGTCGGGAAGGGAGAGCCCGTCACAGAAGTATTCTTCTATGAGGGTAAGCGCTTTGTCGCGGCGACCTATAGCGACACAATTGTGATCCGACCGGCGGATCTGTAACAGTAGTTTCAAACATGGCAAAATATATGGGATCGAGATAGGTTTCGATTTCAAAGGTATTCTATGAAGAACGCGATTGATTTGAGAAGCGACACAGTTACGCTGCCGCCAGCCGAGATGCGCAAAGCAATGCATGAAGCTGAGCTGGGTGATGACGTATATGGAGAAGATCCGACGGTAAACCGTTTGCAGGAGCTCGCAGCGGAGCGCCTCGGGAAAGAAGCTGCTCTATTCGTACCTACCGGCACCATGGGCAATTTGATCTCGGTGATCACTCACGTCGGGCGTGGCGAAGAAGCTCTGCTTGGCTGGGAGTCGCATATCTTCGTGCACGAGCGCGGTGGCGCAGCCACTCTCGGCAGTGTTTTCCTCAAGCCGATTCCGAATCAGCCGGATGGGACGTTGAAGCTGGAAGACATAGAGCTTGCGCTCTCGCCGGTCGACGACCACATGGCAAAGACCAGACTTGTTTGCCTTGAGAATGCTTTCAACGGTAGCGTGTTAAGCCCTGAATACACAGAACAATTTGTAGCGCTTGCGAAGAAACACAATCTCTCGACCCACCTGGATGGCGCGAGAATTTTCAACTCCGCCATCGCCAACAATTGCGCCGTTCAAAAATTGACTGAAGGTATGGATTCAGTGCAGTTCTGCTTCTCCAAAGGATTGTCTGCGCCGGCCGGCTCAATGATCGTTGCCGGCAAGGAGTTTATCAATCAAGCTCGTCTCTGGAGAAAGGCTCTGGGTGGCGGCATGCGACAAGTCGGTGTCCTTGCGGCAGCTTGCAATTACGCGCTCGACAACATGGTCGACCGTCTTGCCGAGGATCATGAAACCGCTAAAGTACTGGCAGAGAAACTGTCGCAATGCGAAGGTCTATCGATTAACTGGGATCTGCAAAAGTCGAATATGGTTTGGTTCAACGTTGAGCTAGAAGGAGTGTCGGCTCTAGAGTTCACTCAAGCCCTGGACAAAGAAGGATTGAAAGTGCTCGATTGCGGTCCAAAAGTAATTCGAGCGGTAACGCATTACGGTATAACAAAGGATGATGTGGACCAGGCGGCTCAAATAGTAAGCACCGTTCTGAAGACGCTAAAACCAGCCACGAGCGCCAAAAGCCTTCAGACCACAAAATAGTGATTTAACAACACGGAGAAAGTGTTGAAAACTGGAAACATGAGTAAGAAAAATGAAAAGCCGGAGCGTCCTCTGGTCAAAACAATCAATCCTAAAGCGCTGGCAAAACACCGAAAGCGCTTTCTGAAATTCTTTCCAAAGGGCTTCAAAGACCAGAGATACATGGAGTGGGAGCGCGATTACAAATGGGGCGCTCACGAGCTTTGGAACGAAAATTTAAACGAAAAGGATTTTAAAATCCTTCTTCGCAAACGCGAATACACTGACATCGCAAAGAAAGCTTTGCAAGTAGAATCGCGAACGACTTTCCTCTTCTCATTTGAAAAGATGGCTCTCCGCGATGCTGTCAGTACCGCCGATGGTGCCAGCATTTTCGCAGAGGGAATCTATGAATTACTCTGGGGCAAAGGACCGGCGAAGGAGCGTTTTATCCAATGGATCATGGCGGTGGCAGAGCTCCCGCGCAAGAAGTCCCGGGTTCTATCATGGCCGGTTCTTACGCTCTTTCCCTACCTCGCACAACCTTCGAAATATATGATAATGAAACCGAATGCAATGCGATTTGCCGCGAAAGAACTTGGATACGAGTTAGAATATTCGTCGAAGCCAAATTGGAATTGTTATGCCGATTTAGTGCGTCTGGCCGATTTAGTCGGCGAGGGAATCGCTGATCTTAAGCCACGCGATTACCACGATCTGCAAACCTTCCTCTGGGTAATCGGCTCGCCGGAATACGATCGAATCGAAGAAGAGCTCTAGTTTAAAGATTGACGGAATTGAAACTGTGGCCAAAACAGCTACATATTATCCTTGACCCAAACGGCAAGCTGAGTTCGGTCGCGAAGATTCAATTGACCGAGGATTTTAGTAACGTAGTTCTTTACCGTTCCCTGGGTAATGTACAGCGTTTCGGCAATTTCCTTATTGCTCAGTCCCTTCGCTATCAACTCGATAACTTCAACTTCGCGCTCGCTAAAAGATTTTAGCAGGTCCGCTTTCTTGCTCTTTTCAGTGCCGTGCATTAGTGATACCACTTTCGGTGTCACGGCAGGACTGAGTTGAGTATAGCCTTCTTTGACCGCTCGGATGGCGGTCGCCAATTTCTCCGAAGGGCTATCCTTGAGAAGGTAACCGCAGGCACCGGCTTTCAGAGCTCCAACGATCAGGTCATCCTCGTCGTAGGTTGTAAGTACGAGAACTTTTACGGAGGGATAGCGCTTGCAAATTTCCTGAGTGGCTTCGACTCCTGTCTTCTTCGGCATGCGCATGTCCATGAGCACCACATCCGGTTGAAGAAATCCGACCTGCGATATGGCTTCCTCTCCATCGCCGGCCTGCCCGACGATCTCGAGATCCTCTTCGAGGGCAAGCAAAGTCGCGAGTCCCTGGCGGACAAGCGTCTGGTCATCAACGATTAAAACTTTGATTTTCACGCGCACAATTATACCGTGCCGGACTGAACGGGGTTGTTTATCGGGATTAGAACGCTGACAGTCGTGCCCGCCCCCTCGCCTGACGTTATATCGACATCGCCATGCAAGTCAGCTACACGTTCCTTGATTCCTGTCAAACCGAAACTGGCAAACTTTCCCTCGGCGTTAAACCCCTTACCATTATCCTTGACGACAATCTTCAAAGTGTTTCCATCGTTCGGTGCAATCAGTACTTCCAATCTATCCGCGCCGCTGTGCCTTATGCAGTTAGTGCATGACTCCTGAATGATGCGAAAAACCTGGTAGGAAGTAACAGGTGACAAGCTCGGCATATCTATATTTTTCGCTACTGCAATCGAGCCACCGCTTGCGATACCATCGAGCAGCGTCGCCATTGCTTCCTGAAAGTCGAATTCGTCGACACGCATCAGAGCAATCGAATTGCGAACATCACGCAGACAGCGCTTCGCCATGCGCTCGGCCTCGCCGAGGGCCTCCTCCGATTTCTCTCGGTCGCGAGTTAAGAGTTTCCTCGCTACTTCGAGTTGAACGGAAAGCGAAGTAAGAGAATGTCCAACTCCGTCATGTATATCACGCGCGATACGAGAGCGCTCCAAATCGGCTGCCATGCTGGAGACTTCGCGGTTGAGCCGCTCCATAGCAAGCATCTGTTTCTTGCTAGACACGAGCGACTGCACCAATAGCGCCACCATCGCCATGACCACACCCTGCCAGAGGGTACCATAGAAAAATGTAGGCAATAGAAAAACAACAGCGGATCCAAGTTCAAGCGGCTCGCCATTCCAAGCCCAGAGCCAGTAACGAATGAATGAAGACACGAATAACGCAAGATATACCCCGGCAAACAGCCACCAGGCTCGACGCTCGTCAATAAATAGAGCAACACGCGCAACGAGAACGGCAAAGAGCGGATTCAGCGTCACTGATTGTCCGAGCACGTAGGCGATACACGCAAATAATGTTGCAAGTGACAGTACGAAGATGCGCACTTTCAAAGGTTTCTCGCTTAGATCAATGCGACAGATGAGATAGTAAATCACTAGACAAACTGCTGTCTCCGTCCATCGATTTATCCACATATTTTCTGGTGGTATCAATCGAAGCATCAGCAGGTGAGAGACAGCACTTACTATAAGAATGGCTTCCTCTACAAATTTGATTTGACGATACAGTCCATGATGAAAGAAGTGGTCTGAACTGCTTCCGTCTTCAGGTTTCGCCGCTATCAAATCATTGCTCATAGTGCGATTCGAAATTCCCTTTTTACGTGTGGAAGATGCCAATCTTTTGCGGTTTAAAATTAGGAAACACACCGGCAATGTCATTATTTCCGAGCAAGTCGCGCACCACTTCAGAAAGAACGGAGCGGTAATCAAGCTCTACGGCTAAGCCGCTTGGTCCCAGGAAAATATTGGTCTGTTCCTTGAGTTCAGGCAGAGAACCAAAAACTCGCCCACCACTCACTCGACCGCCCAGTGCGAATAAGGCAAATCCGCGACCGTGGTCGGTTCCCATAGAACTGTTTTCATAAATTCTCCGACCGAACTCGGTGAGAACAATGATTGAGACCCGTTCCTTATACTTTTGAATATCTTTGTACAAAGCGCTCAAACCGTTCGACAAATCCTCGATATTCGACGCTTGCTGACCGTCTGCCGCGCCTTGAAAAAAATGCGTGTCCCAGCCGTCATGGTCGACACAAGCGACCTCAAGTCCTACTTCGGCTTTAATCAGTTTTGAAACCTCACGCAAAGCGTTACCAAAAGTAGTTTCCGGATAGGTCACATTTCCGGCGTTTCTCGGGCTGACCCTCTTCACCTTTTCGATTTTAGAAAGCAGATCGATCGTGACCTTTCCGGCATGACCGAGAACGTCAATATCGGTCGAATAAAGCTTCGACAGAGCCTCAGCCACCGAATCGGATTTACCGCGAGGCAAAGTAAGCTTGACCTCTTCGACCGATGTGAGTGCGCTCGCGGAAGGAGCACCTCTTAGCACCTCAGGCAAAGACTTACCAATCGCCACCGCTGACAGTGGCGTCATTCCGCCTTGTCTCGTGCGAAGATGGCGACCGAGCCAGCCACCACCAAGTTTTTTACCGAATGCTTCACCGTGCTCGACCTGGTCCTGTGCTTCGAAATGAGAACCGGAAGTGTTGTCCGACCCAACACCTTGTACAATTGCCAGTTCACCATCGTGAAAGAACGGAACCAATGCCTTCATTACCGGATGAAATGCGTAAAAATCGTTCAACTTCAGAGATGCCTTTCGCCCCTCGCTTCCTGGTTTGGCTATAGCAAGCGTGGGACGAACTTCATAGTATGCATCGTTGGCATACGGTATCACCATATTTAACGTATCAGCGCCGCCGCGCAGAAATATGCAGACGAGAGTGTGCGGCGTGCTGCCGCCACGGGCGGTGTCAGTGGCAAATGCCAGACGTTTCAAAAATGCTCGTCTTGAAAGTGAGGTCAACAGTTAAAACCTCTGAAACGCGGGAGAAGCGATTACCAGTCCAAGCAGCTCGTTCAAGTGTGTCTCTGTCCCGGCAGTATTCGGGTCGCTCTTATCGGGCTGTTGAAAAGCTTTCAGAACAGCAACCTCAGAAGCCCTAGACATGCGACCGCAGAGATATCGAATCAACAAATCGGCGGTGACTTTCGGCTCTCTATCCGATGTCAACGCCTTGCGCAGAGCATCAAGATGAAGCGTGACTGAATCAAGCTCATTGAATGAGAGTGCCAGAGCAAAGTTCCAGCGCCATAGTAGCGTTCCCAGCCAGGGGCTCATCTCCTCGGGGTAGCCATCCGGTGTAGGGTATTGAAAGGGACCGTGTCCCATCCGGGATAGATACTCGGTCAAACCGCTCTTTGCAAATGTATCGGCACCAAGAAGTCGAAGCGAAGACACGACAAATCGGAATGGTCTTTTAAACTTGTTTCCGCGATTTTCGGAGAATTCTTTCGATGTCAGAATCATACGAACCATCGGTCTAATCTCACCTTTTTCAGCGGAAAACACTTTCGCGACTCGCTCAACAAGCGACGGCGGTGGTTCATCGGAAACAAAAAGGCGCACGAGTTTTCCAGCCACATAGCGCGCCGTTGACGGGTGCGCAGTGACTATTTCAATAAGCGCGTCGATATCTTTGTCGCCACCACCAGCGGTGATGGTTTTACCTAATACGAGCTTCTCACCATCATCATGAAAAGCTTTGTCGAAATAGACGCTTCCCTTCGCGAATTCGCCGCGCTGGTGCAATCGCCAACCGGTGAGGCAGCGCGCGGCTTCAAACACGTCCTTTTGCGTGTATCCGCCGTTTACCCCAAGCGTGTGCAACTCCAGCAGTTCACGAGCATAGTTTTCGTTTGGAATATCGGTATTCTTTTCGCGCCTATTCTCTTTTCCGTCCAGGTAAACAAGCATGGCCGGTGACAAAGCGGAAGCGCGAATCAAATCTTTGAAATTCCCCAACGCGTGCTTTCGCACAACATCGCGATCATCAGAAGCTTTGAGATAAATGCAATCACCCTTTTCCAGATTAATATTCAAATGATCGGTCCAGAATGCCACCATAACCTCGAACAACTGACGCTTCGAATAAATAGCTTTGAGCAGCGTGTGACGCGTTATGTCATTTCGCAGCGCCTCGTCTTTAAACTCATAACAATCGCCCGGACGCATACTTATGGTTTCAAATCGTCGGGAACGCATGTCGCAAAGAGAATCGTCGATCGACTCAGGTTCGAGTTGCTCATCAATCCAATTCTCGATGCCCTGCGCGCGAACACGTGCGACATCGCCAGGCCAGGGTGCATAGGCAGCGCGTGACAGGAGGTGAAAAACAGGGTCGATGTCAGCGCTGCTGCAAACAGCAATGTGTGCCGGAATCGCCAGTCCAAAACGCTCGGTGGTTTCACTTATAACGCGCTCACAGCCACTCAAAAGAGAGCCGCCACCAAGTAGCGCACCAGCCTTGAGTATGGCTCGTCGACTTACCCGCCGAGGTTTGCCACCACGCTCCATGACTACCGCTCTTTGTTGAAATCCGAAGAGTCAACTACTGTTTCACTACGCGCATTTTCGACTGCGGGCTCGCGCGCCACAGCTGCGGTCGCGCGAGAGTTCTTCCATTCGCGGAAAACAGCTCGAATTGACGCACCACAACCGACGACGAAGGCTATCGGCATCAACACGAACCAACCGACGACGGGGAAAAGGAAGCTCAAAACTAAAACGGCACCACCGCGAACGGTTTCCTTCCAGGGTGGTTGGCTGTGCGAACGATCTCCGAGTTTGTCGCCAATCAATCCAGCGAGGCCGGACACTCCAATACTTGCGAATAGAATGTAAACACCAAGCAGAATGAAGGCAACCAAACCCCAGGGTCCCTGTTTGTCGTTAGCAAGGGCGAAAAAGGCCACAACCACCATCGCGGTTAATGGCACCCCCACAAAAAAGGACTTGAGCATCCCGTCATCATGGGCGTCTCGTGCATGCCTGACGAGAGGTTCCCAGATTGCTCGGCAAAAGAGCCAGACGGCGTTAAAGCAAATCAAGAGCCCCACTATGACCAGGAAAATCGCCATGGTATCGGCAAGAACCATACTTCATCGACCTCAAGCTCGCTAACGGCAGGTGCCCGGAACGCCTTTGTAGCCTTTCATACTTATACCCAACTCCACTACAACAGGGTGCTAAAATCCTCTGAGTCGCGGTGCGACCAGTTACAATCGTAAGCCAGGTGAAACAGGATGAAACTTTTGCTTGCTATCGACGATTCGGTACATTCCGAAAAAGCAGTCGAGGCACTTTGCCATATAGAGTGGCTCAGAGGATCTGAGCTCAAACTCCTGAATGTTGTTAAGCCGATGGAATATCTGCTGCCATTCGGCACCGACGACACCGAGGGCAAGGAAGCTGAACTGACCAAAGCCCGCAGCGCCTGGTTGGATCAATTGTCGGAAAAGATCTCATCGAAACTGCCGGCGCTCAAAATGTCGCACGAGGTCAAATTCGGCGATACGCGGTTCGTAATAATAAACACAGCGGTCGCTGACAACGCGGAATTGATCGTGATGGGCTCGCAAGGACGTACGGGCGTAGAGCGGTTTATCCTCGGTAGCGTTTCCTGCAGTGTTGTCGAATACGCACCATGCCCGGTGCTGATTATAAAAGGCGAGCCGGAGGCGTGGGGCGATTTCGAGCGAATTTTCGTAGCCTTCGACGGTTCGGCTTACTCGCATGATGCGATTGATTGGACCATCGATCACCACTGGGCACCAAACACGAAAGTTCATATCGTCATGACCCTGCCGGAGTTCGATACCGCGGACGCACAGAACGTCAGTCAGGTTGAGAGCGGCGTGCTAAAAGCCCAATGGACAATCATCAACGCCAAAGCGATGGATATGCTCAAAGAAGCGGCAGAGGAGATTGGCAGAACGGTCGGGCGCGAGAACGTCACAATCGAAGCGCTACCTGGAGATCCTCGTACAGAATTGTTGAAGGCAGCCACCAGATTCGGTGCAAACTTGATAATCATGGGCTCGCGTGGTCGGACGGGACTGACGAAGTTTTTACTCGGTTCGGTCTCCCTCCACATGGCTAATCACTCGACCGTCCCAATCGTTATCGTGCGCCGATTGGCACCGGAAACGCTTGCCAGCCTCTATGCACCGGAAGCTAAGAAATAGAGCTATTCGCCACCGCGCTCAATCCCACTCGAACATCCATTGATAAATCTCCTCGTATAATTCGAGAGGACAATCCATGGTCCCCTCGACCACATAAGTCGGAGTTCCGAAATTGGTTCCTTGCGGAGCTTCCTTAAGCTCCGAGATGGGAACGATTATCTGCTTGAGGGCATTGCCGGCGCGGTCCTGGAAGGTTATCTTCACCGAATTTTGAGTGCGGCTAAACTCGCGCAAATTTCCAATCGGACCGAGCAGAGCAAGCCGAATATGTATTTGACCAGCGGTCCATGCTGTTTTTAGAAATGCATCGATTCCCACAGGCTGGATGGATACCGACGCCCAGCTCCTGATCACGGCGGCTTTGTCCAGGCGCCACTTCGGGTACTGCGAGGCAGTGTTATCCACAGCGGCTGATCCAGCACTGCCACCACCGGCACTACCACCATCACCGCGCTTGAGCAGACGCCCTCGCTCGAAAGTCGGTCCTTGAGCGGAAGCGCCTTTATCCGCTCCCCAATTGGCTGCATTAGACTCATGAGGTTGCTCGATATTCATTTGTCCGGCCCCCGCGTCGCCGCGATTGGCAGTTTGAACCTGATTTGCGGTTTCAGCTGGTGAGGTTGAACTGGAAGAATTGGAGCCGTTTGGAGCGCCACCGCCGGCGCAACCACAAATGCAGAACACGAGAACGCCTGCCAACAATCGCGAACAAACGAGCGAAAAATGTTTCATGCAGACCTACTAGGTTTGTTTGGTAAAACGAAAGGATACCTTGCAATAACAAGTGTATCCCCTTTCGTTCAAATTTTTGCGACGTCCGTTTATCAGTTCAACTAGCCGCTAAATCATGCGGCGTCCGATCTGTCCTGTGGCAGAGAAAAATCAGACGCGTTTATCTGGCCCAGGAAATTGACGAAGTCCTCCTTTTCTTTGGCATCGGCCTCTTCATCGAGCGAAATTGTTCCCTCTGCAAAAACCTCGGGCGAGACGTAAATAGGCGCGTGCGCCCTGAGAGCAAGAGCCACTGCATCCGATGGACGGGCATCGATCACCTGCCGAAACTCGCGGCTCTGTTTAAATGTCAAAGTAATCGATGCAAGAAATGCTCCGTCAATACTGTCATTAATATCGACTTTCTCGACGTCGAAACCCAAACTCTCAATCACGTTCATCAACAAGTCGTGAGTCATCGGGCGCTCGACCTGTTCCTCGGCTAACGCCATGCCGATTGAGGTGGCCTCAGCGTAACCGATCCAGATAGGCAATGCTCTTCGCCGATCCGCATCGTTCAAAACAAGTATCGGCTGTTTGTTTCTAGGATCGAGCGTAATGCCCGAAACATACATCTCACTCATACCATGCTCCTACTACGCGAGCCGCATCTCTTCTATTGTTTGTCACACTCAAAGTAGCACCGATTAAAAGATCCAATGCTCCATAATTCTCGTGATAACACCAATAGAGCCCGGCTTCGCCAGTCTAAACAATTAAATTACAACTTCGGGAAAACGCGCATCTAGACTGAATCCAACAAATAGGTATACTAGGACCATGGCTTGATTTTGCCGCCATGCAGCAAACCCTTTCACAGGTAGCAGTTATGTTTTCTTCAAACCCTTTATATGCATCAAAACTGCTCGCAGCGGCTGTTTTAGCTACAGGGATGATTGCGCTATCGGGCAATATCGCTTTCGCTGCCAATGAAAAAGAAGCGACAGATCCGGCTTACAAAAACGCTGTCGCGCTGTATCAGAAAGCCGATTATGCCGGTGCGCAAACCGAGTTTGAAAAGTTGACGAACTCAAAGACGGTTGGAGAAACATCCAAGTACTACCGGGCCCTTTGTTTACAGAATCAGAAACAATACGGTCCGGCAAAGACGCAATATATGGCGCTCTACAAATCCTCAACCGATAAAGAGGTGAGATACAAGGCCTGGGAAGCTTTACGAGCATTACCCGGCTTAATGGGCAGCAAGCCGGTATCAACGAAAGTGGCTTCAGCAGCGAAAAGCGCCTCCAAAGAAGGTCCGGGATCAGATGTCTGGATTACGCCCAAAGAGGGCTATGGACGGTCTGGACCGGCTGCCTCATCGGAAGTCAACGTCACGATAATCCCTACTTCGTGCGGTCGGCGCCATCGATAAAATACTGAACCAGTGGGATTTGCCGCAAGATTTTGTCATAGTGATTATTTACCTTGACAACGATTCGCGGTATACATATATTGATCGAGGTGATCGACAGTCCATTTTGAACGTCGGTTCGGGCACAGTGCAATAATGAAATTTCGTTCTCGTCTTACTAAAACAAGGAATACCAACGGCAGTGCAATTGCGGAGACAGCTCCGGCGTTGTTCCTGCTTTTCCTGGTAATTCTCTTTCCACTCATAGACCTGCTGTACATGGGTCTGGCATTCGGTCTGGTTTGGTATTTGAACCACCTGGAGGTGCGTGAGCTGGCTGTCCGTGTTCCATCGGAGAGCAGTCAGGTTCTCACCGATATAGATGCCCTCTACACAAGCACAGGTTTCGGCAAATTTATCGGCTTGACCGTCCCTCGCATCCAGCATCCGGGTGGGGCCGCATATGGTGGCAACCCGCTGACAGTGACGTGCACGACGGTCGCGACCATTAATCCATTCTTGAATATTCCCTTTGTAATTCCGATTTCCGGACTCAATCAACCGGCGACATTTACAGTCACCAGCTCCAGACTCCAGGAAGAAGAAGGCAGAAACTAACCACATGCGCAAACCCAGACACTTAAAACGCACTCGTGGAGCCAGTCTTGTAGAAGTAACGGCTGGATTGTTTTTGCTTCTTCCATTATTCCTGTGCATCATCGATCTTTCTGCCATAGTACTAGGACAGATTACAAACGACTCCCTGGCTAAACGTGTCGCCAGAGCAGCAGCCCACCAGAATAATGCCAGTGCGGCGAGTGCGGCAGCTACCGCCGTTATCACTGCTACTGCGGTCAACGGGATCGTCTCGAGTCCAGCGCTCGTTAATATGAACTTCAACGACGTCAGCCCCGGAAATGTGATTTGTGAAACCAAAGTCCTCATCACCATTCCCGCGCCCGTACCCTTCGTCCCGTTGCTACAGCGCAGTCGCGAGATGCGAGCCCGAGCGACTGAGCCGATAGTGATGCTTCCCGCACTTCCGTAATGAAGAATCTACTTTCAAAGTCCCAGAACGCAAGTAATCATTCTCGAAATCTATTGTCGTTTTTCGCGGCGAGCCTTTTACTGGTTGCCGGAAATTTTTTCTCAGCGCACTTCGTGCACGCCGCTAATCAAAAGCAAATTGAGTGTTGCGAGAATTGTGAGAAAGGGGAAACGGCGAGCGCAAAAGCCAAAGAAAAATTGCTAGCGCAGAAGAAGTCGATTCCGCTGACAGCGGCGAAACCAGCCCCCATTGCAGTCACGAAGCCGACAGCAAAACCCTCTCACGAGAAAACGCTTGCGGAGCGTCGCGACGAAAAGGTCACCATCAAATCTAATACCAAACAAATAGAACTGGTCGGCGAAGTCGTCGACACCTGGTGCTACAGCTCAGGTGTCATGGGAGAGGGTCGCGGAGAGAAACATCGAAAATGTGGAAGGCTCTGCGTCGGCGGAGGTGTCACAGCCGGAATTCTAACCGACGACGGCACACTATACATAGCCGCCAAACATCAGGGTTATAACGGCTGTGCCGGTCTGCTTCTACCGTATGTGGCCGACCGTGTGAAGGTGAGCGGTTGGCTCGCGGAGCGCGGAGGCGTCAAACTGTTGAAGATTCTCAAGGTTGAACGGGTGAAAACACCTGCCAAAACGAATACCAAGCATCCTTGAGCTTCCATCCGATGTCATTTTTTCGATTCTTCATTTTGCGGTCTAAACGCACATAGTTTTTTGTGATTTCTTTATCCTGAGGAGCGAGGGCGCTGGCGCGGCGGTACAAATCAAGCGCTTCTCGGTAGTTTCGAAAGTGGGTTTCGTAATCAAGGCCAAGGCGGTACATTCCGCGCGCGCGAGTCAGCGTATCCGAAATTTGTGCAGGACAGTTGTGCAATCCGAGCTGATACTGTGCCATTGCACGAGTGGGTCGACCTAGACGATCGTAAATATCACCTAAAGCTAAACGAAAAAATCTGCAACGCCAGGATTTATCAACTTGCGTGGATGTGGACAGAACAATCTTCTCGCTATCCGCATCGGGTACTCGCTGCATCAACTCAAACACGACTGCCTTGGACGCATCCATGTCTTTAGCCTGCTGTTTCATGCAGAGAAGGTCTAGTAAGGCAGTCTCAAGCGCTTCTTTGTCCTTGTTCATTATCCGCAGTTGCCGGGTTGCTACTTGAGCTGCGAGTTGATCGCACGGAGAGGTGCGTGCTGCAGTCAGGTAGCACTGCACCGCCTCCTCTCCGCGCCCCATTTTGGAAAGCACTTCTGCCTTCACCAGGTTGGCGCGAGAATCGTCGGGATTGGCGTGCAAATCCCACTCCACAGCCTCGAGCGCCTCATCAAACTTTCGGTGAGCCATTCGGATTTGAGCTAAATTAGCTCCATAACCTTCACCCTTCCGCCCGGCTTTGGCGGCCAGCAGGAAAAACTGTTTAGCCCGTTCTCTCTGACCGCCGCGGTCCAGAGCAAGACCAAGCTGAAACAGCTTCTCCCCGTCTTTAGCAAGCAGTCTTGCACATGCGTCAGCGTCTTTCAGAGCTTCTTGTGGGTCATTCATGCGCAGATAGATAAGGCACCGCCTGTAGTGACCGAGACCGAACGTCGGGTCGCTTTTAATGGCGCGATCCAGTGCATCAATCGCCAGCTGCTCAAAACCCTTTAGCTCGAAGTATTGGGCAAGAAGGTAATTCGCTTGAACATTTCCGGGCTGAGATTCAACGATACCAGACAGTTCCGACAGGTCGCGCTCCGTTGCCGTCGATTCTTTTATCCGCTTTTCGATAGCGGGAAATGAGTAATCAGCCGCCCCGCCCTGCGCAAAAGCCAGAGGCGGCGCGACCAGCAGTGCGACTAGCAAAAGACTAGCCGCGGCGAGGACAGTCTTCCGCATCATTTGTGGGAAAGTTTGAAACTGATCCGCAAGTCCGTTCTGTAAGTTTTGTCTTTACACGGCGAGACGTTAACGGTGACATTGTTACTGCCATGCTGACCTGTGATTGTAGAGAGCGCGCCACTGCCAGTGGTTTTTACTTTCCACTGATAGCTTTTCAGCGCATCTTCGTACCAGCCCAGCACCACATCCGGTGCCTCCTTGGCCCGATATGTCATCGTCACTGCCGCACCGCCAGGCTTGTTGGGATAGAGCAAGCCCTCGGTAAATAGAGTTCCCGCTCCTGTGTAGCGAGGCAGATCCGGCAAATCCATCGGCTGTTTCAACAACCGCCAGGCAGCCTCACCGGTGCCACCAGACTCAGCGCGTTGTGCCAACATCCAGCGCTGGCGCTCACGGTAAGCCTTCGCATCTTCGCGAGCCTTAGCCTCGGCTTGTGCGGGCGACAACGATGTTGTCTTCGCTTGTTGAGAGGCTTTCGTCTCAGCTGCCTGTGCCGGTGACACCTCGGGCGCGGCAAGACAAACCGCCATCAAAAGTGCGACTTCAATTTTGCGCATCATCAGTCTAAGCGAGCTCCTTTTGTTTAGACAAAGCCGCTTCTACTTTAGCACGGGCAGCAGAACTGTCCGCCGCCGTTTGCACGGTTGCGCAGCTTGAGAACGCCCATGATATTTCTGAAGCCGGACGATGGAGTCCAAACCGCCGAGTCGTTGCCCACTGCCTGGGAATCGAGAGGGCAATCCCACGGGTGAGGGTAGCCGCACTCGCCACTGCAGTTGGTGATGTTGTCGAGCGTGAAGTTGCCAGAAGAATAGTTCTGTGGATTGCCATCGGGCAGATTCAAACCGGGCATCGAGAGGTCCGGAAGTGGCCACGGAGGCAGGCTGGTGCTCAGAACAATCTGGTTGCTGCTCGGATTGAGATATATGTAGCTGACGCGATTGAAAGCCACGGTGGAGTTCAAGACACCGTTAATTTCAGCGTCGCCTGCACCAGGTTTCATCTGGCGCATGTACGTTCTCAACTGCGGAACAATACCTGATGACTGAGTTTGTTGCAGAAGCTCACTGAGCTTGCCTTCTCGAATCTGAGTCAAACCGCAATCATTTCGGTTGTAATACTTCAAACCGGTGTTGTTAGCATTCGCGTTGATTGTCGCGCATTCGGAGCCGGAAGCACGCTCAGCGCAGATGTCGAGGTGGTACTTCTCGACAGCCATCAGGTTGTTCACTGGATTACCGTTGGCTCCAGGATCTCCGGGCTGACCGTAAGTAGATATGAACTTATCCAGGTTACAGGGCTGTCCGCCATCCGACGTCATCGTGGTGGACGGAGGTCCGCCCTGCGCATGCGTCGTCGAGCCGTTGGTGCACTTCGAGACACCGTTGCCATGGACGAAATTGATAAATCCCTGGTCTTGAGCAAGTGCAGATGGATTGGAATTGAAGTTACCGTAGCTATCGATACCAGCTGAATTCAACTTGCTAGCCAGTTGGGATTGAGCAGTCGGATCGCCGCTTTGAAGAGCGTTCAAGTTGGAATCCACAAAGTTCTTCACATCGGAGAGCGTGTTGCCACCACCTGATTGATCGGCAATAAGTCCGGTATTGGAGTTGCCACCAAGAACCTCCACATAGTTGGGACTCATTAGCTTATCTTGCCAGATGTCGAACCCGCCGCCGTATTGCGTACCGCTCAAGCTGCCGGTGTTGTCAACCACGATGACACCGCGACGAATATCGCCGGGAAATTGCTTGTCGAGCGAGCCTACGAGCGACATAGCCAGTGCTCTTGAGTTTTGTGCGCTGGCGGTTTTATCCTGCGCGCGACCGGCCGAACGATATGCGTTGGGTGGGACATAAGCCGGGATCTGTCCTCTGCTTTGCTCGGAATTGAAGTTCCGTTGCGACACAAGGTGAGGAGGCAGACCTGGTCTTAAAGGAACGCCCCAAACCCCAGTCGGTCCATTGGCAGCCAGGAGAGTATATCCACGAAGGAAGCGACGTCCTGCCGGCTGACCGCTCACTGTCGTCGAATTAGAGTCATTAAGCGGAGGTCCGCCCGATAGAATTTGGTTGGTTTCAAGAAATACGTTTGTAGCAGCGCCTCTGGCCATCAATGAAATGGCGTGTTCGGTGCCAACGTGGAAAACCGGGTTGCTCGCCGCTTCGAACATTCTCATCGCGTGATTCTGCGCGACGTTTCCAAAGTGTCCATCGAAGTTGCTCGAATTGCTCAGTTCGTTGTTTAACCTATCGCTGATGCCCTGCAACAAAGTCATCATCTGCGCAGCATGTGCATTAGCTTGTGCCGTATTGAGTGCCTGAGCATTTGCGGAGACCAGATAGGTCTGCGCAACCAGTTTGTTAAAAGTCAAAAGATTGACTTCACCTGTATCCGTATCATCCGAATCACCGAAGTGATTGATCTCATCTCCGCTCTGAAGCACCGTACCCGGATGCCTCAAAACTTGCTTGGCGACGTTGAGGTTGCCCGCGTCAGTGGCGTGCTGGAGCTCTTGTCCGCCGCCGAGCTGCATGATCATGAACAGCAAGCCGATTCCCAGAATCACAAGAACAAGCGCGCATACGACTACTAGAGCCAGTAAGGCACCTTTTTTAGAGCGACGACGTCCAGACATTGAGAGAACCTCTTAGAGAGTGAATGAGTTTCCGGTCCGTACTCCCGAAGGTTGGTGGGACACAGGGTTTACACTGGTAATGCCTATCTTAACAAAGTTTAATTTTAAGCCCGACACGCCAAGTGGTCAAGTAAAAAGTGCACAGTTTCCCAAAAATACTAGGGGAATTGTATGAAAACGCCCAATCATTGGCAATTTCGTGAATGACATTGTAAATGAGAATCGAGTCAGGGCGCACAATATCAGTGGTGTAATCACCCGGATTTTTTCTCCAGATGCGCGCGCACTCGAGTCAGATTCTTCTCAGTCTGCGTCACAAGGGCTGGTTCGGTCTTTCTTCGGATCGCCAGCGCCTCTTCATATCGACTCTCCGCTTCCTTCCACAAACCTTTCTTTTCCGCCAGTTCTCCGAGTAAACACAAACTGACAGCTACATGCGGATGATTGGGTCCAAAATGTTCGCGACGAATCTCGAGCTGTTCCAACAACAGCGGTCCCGTGTCTGCGCACCGATCCTGCGCACACGCCGCCGATATACATAGGTTGAGACCTTCCAACAGTTTCTCACTCTTCGGATCACAACACTCGCGCTCCAAACGCAAAGCCTCTTGAGCAGCGATTTGAGAGTTCGAAAAATCTTTCTTGCGGTAAAACAGCTTGGCGCTCTGTTTGTATAAAGGGATCAGCTGTTCGTTATTATCTCCACCAGCCTTCGCCGAAGCGATAGCAGCATCAATAGCAGCTCTTGCGCCTTCTGAATCGCTCAGTTCCTGATTGACTTCAGATAGATCCAGATAAATGGGCGCAAGCAAAACGCCATCGACGCGCTTATCGACAGCTTCCTTCAGACCTTGAGATATAAACCGCTTGGCGTCACGGTAAGCACCTTTATGCATCTCGATCCGACCGGCGCGAACCGAGTCCTTCCAGCCGGGAGCCGCCTGCGATTGCGTGCATGATACTGAGCCCGAAACGGTAAATAGAACCAAACAAAATATATGGAATTTGCGCTTCACTTTGCTCGTCTTCAATTCCCGCCGACATGCAGTTTCTCACTTTGCATACAAACAACTATACGCGCTATGAGCGAGAAAGAAAAAAATCGATATCAAGTTTTATTCGGCGTGATACAAACCCTTCGAAACGGTGTTTATTCGACACCTGATGGTCGTTAAGATATACTCGGAACGTAAGACAGTATTTCATCTCTAGAGAAGGCACGGAAAAGTTGAACGCCGAGAATGAAAACAAAGATAATTCGCCTGAGACCAAAATCGCGGATGCTGATGCGACGTTGAAACTCGAGGCAACTAGTGAACCCACTACCGCCGAAATCGCGACTGCAAGTGCGTCTTCGACGACGGCGAACACCGGCAGACGGGAAGACCGGAAAAATTGGGCAACGAATGTCAATCAAACACTCGACTACATTGGCAAGATCAGCAATGACAAGAGTTTGCATTTCCGCTCGTCAGACAAGCTGACCTCCAAGCTTTTGATAGGCGCTTTTCTACTCGCAGTCGGTTTTGCTGCGCTGCCGTTCTTCGAGATGAACGCAATCGCCGCAATCGCGTATTTGCTGGCCGATGTGCTTCTGTTCGGAGCAATTCTCGTTTTTGTAATCAGCAGATTCGGAATTATCCGGGCGATGGATCCGCGGCACGCACTGGTGTGCTGGCATCTCATGGTCGGCACAGGATTACTTGCACTGGTTATCGGCTTCAACATTGTGGCCGCGTGTGTTGTTGTTATGATGAGAGAAAGGCTGCAGTTGCTATTCCCCGGTGGTTAGGATGCTCTCCAAAATTTTTCGTCTGTCTGGCTTTGCTTTGAGTTTGCTCGCGGCGACCATCGTTACGTCTACCATCGATTCCTCGACCCCGATGGAAAGCGCTTACGCAGCGAGCGGGAATGGCGAAGTGGAGCGCGGAAGCGCAAGCAGTTTTCCATATGCGCGACTGGACTTTCAAGTCAAAGCCTCCTGCGTTACCTGTCTTCGTCGCGTAGCCAAAGCATTGAAAGCCACTAAGGGTGTGGTTAACGCTGATGTGTCTATCTACAATCCGCACTGGGCCGTAGTCATTATCGACACCTCAGCGACAGACAGTGATAAAGTAATCGCAAAAGTGAAAAAAGAGAAAGCGGATATCGACAAACTTGTCAAAACAGATCTGAAAGAGAAACCGCTCCTCGTTGTTCCTCGCTCGGATGCACCCGTGAAACAGTGAGTTGAACATGGCTTCCCGAGCGCTGTTTCAGAGAAGACTGGTTACGACATCTGTAGGGTTTTTGTTATGCCTGGCAGCGACATCCTGCACAATCGCAGCGAAGAAAGCACCGCATCTTTCATTTACTCCTGATGTTGTGGACATAGGAAAGGTGGAAGAGGGAAGTGAGGTGCCTACCTTTTTCACGCTCACAAACACTGGCACGGAGCCACTCAAGATACACGAGGCGACTTCGAGCTGTGGCTGTACCGTTCCGGATCTAAAACAGCAGGAGTTGAAGCCGGGCGAAAGCACCAAACTCGATATCATAGTCGATACAACGATGAAGCAGGGTAATGTCACTAAGACGGTCGAAGTATCATCAAACGATCCAGAGGCGCCGGTTGTTTCACTCCCTATCAAAATGAACATTGCGAACCGGCATGAAGGTTTGACAGATGATGGGCGAGTGAAGATTTTCACCGACGAAAAATGCAACAGTTGCCACGTCTTGCGTGGCGTCGGGCTGGGCGGCAAAGACTTATTCGAAGCAGACTGCGCCATGTGTCACGGCGAGGATGCCAAAGGTGCTGTTGGTGGAGCTTTGATATTTGGAAACTACAACGATCCGAAGTACGAGAAACATATCCGCGACGTAATATCTTATGGAAGCAAGACCCACCGCTCGATGCCAGGCTTTTTAGACAAGGCCGGCGGACCTTTGGTGCAGGAGCAAGTTGATTCGCTCATCAAATATCTGAAAGAATTATCCGAAAAGGAAAAGACGAAGGCTGAACCGGGTAACACTGTCAAAGACAAAAAGGAACCACATTGAGATGGCACACACGCAAAATTTGTCCAACTTGATCGCGAATTGGAACGGGCAACTGATGCCTCTGACAGAGGTCAAAGTGTCGGTCCTGGACCGGGGATTCCTTTTTGGTGACGCAGTCTACGAAGTCATTCGCCTGTATGGTGGCAAACTTTTTCGAGTAGAGGACCACCTGAGCAGGCTGTCCGACAGCTTGAATTCAATCGACATCAAAGGTGTCGATTCCGGGAAGATTAGATCGATGCTCAAGGCGACCATTCGAGAGAGTGGTCTGGATAACGCGCTCGTCTATCTTCAAGTCACCAGAGGTGAAGCACCGAGAACTCATCACTATCCTGATTCTTACATGCCAAATATTCTGATGTATGCGTCACCGTTCAACAACCCATACGCAAAGGAGCATGAGACAGGCGTCTCGGCAGTCACGCATCCGGACATTCGCTGGGGCAGAAACGATATCAAGGCCACAAGTTTGCTAGCTAACTGCATGGCGGCGGACTATGCAAAACGGCACGGCGCGATGGAAGTAGTGTTCATCGACGCCGACGGTATCATGACTGAGGGCAGTCACACATCTCTGTTTGGAATTTTGAACAACAAGCTTGTGGTATCACCTTCATCATCAAAAGTCCTGCCCGGAATCACCAAGCGGCAGGTGCTTGAACTCGCGAAGGAAACGAATGTAGAGCTTGATGAGCGACGCTTGAAGGAAAACGAGATTTACGAGTTGGACGAGTTCTTTCTAGCAGGAACACCGGAAGAATTGATTTCGATTACAAAAGTGAACGACAAACAAATTGGCGATGGAAAACCGGGACCAATGGTAAAGAAACTCCACCAGTCATTCCGCGATAGTGTCAGTAAGCACCTTACGAGCCTGTAGCGAGCAGAAGGAAACAGCCGACAGCAAGCTTTAACTACTGCGCTCCCAACCACTGGTCGTAGGCGCCCTTGTTTAAATCCGAGTCTTTCGCTCCGGCACTTTGCAGAGCTCCCGCAGATGTTTTATGAGCACGAGTGGAACTAGACGAGCTTGATGGTGCACCGGAAGCAGCTTTACGAGCGGTTTTAGACGAGGCGCCAGCAGCTTTCGATGCAGCTCCGTTCTTCCCACCTGCCGGTTTCACACCAGTCACCGCTGGTGGTGCAATCTCTTTTCCGTCGATTGTATAGCCACGAGCCTTCAAAATCTTCTTCATTCCATCAATATTGCTTTCCATATGGGTTTTCTCTTCTTGCGGAATGCCGTCACACTTCATCGCACGAACGAAACACTTGTACGCCTCCGGAAATTTTTCCTGAGCCATGAGCATATTGCCGAGATTCGCCCAGCCGGTCCAGTCGGAATCATTCATCTCAACAGCCTTCCTGGAAGCTTCTTCAGCTTCAGGCAGATGTCCCATTTTTCGATAAGCGACGGCAAGGTTTAAATAAACATCCGCATCGTACGGATAAATATTTATCGCGTCGATATACTTCTCTGCCGCCTTTTCGTACCACTCCTTAGCCAGGTACTTATTGCCCAAGTTGTAGTGAGGGAGCGCATCGGCATATTTCATGCGATTGCCCTTACCGGGAAAACCTTCGGCGTCGGCCGCCGGGCTCAATGTAAACATGAGTAGGGTTACAAAAGCGGAAGTGGCTAGTAATGCTCGTTTTATAACAAATTGCTGTTTCGATCTCATAGCACAAGAGTACAAGATTTCGGGGTATCATGGAAGCATTATGATTGACGATGAAAGAGAGCAATTTGACCCGCAGGCAGAGGACGAGCCCGTTTGGCTTGCCGCTGCCAACACCATTATCTCACTGACGATGGCGGTCGCTTTTCTGCTCCTGATCCCGTGGCGCAGTTACTACGAGCATCATTTGCTCTGGGACGACGCGACCGGAATGGCGCTGTTCTTCGGTGTCATCACTGTGTTAAATTCAATTTCTCTGGTGGTTCGTACCCGCGCGGTCGACGTCGCGCACGCGAAATGGACACAATTAGACAACAGATTTGTGTCGATGAGTTTATCGACCCTCGCCAACACCCTCTTTTCCGGCGGGCTGGCAATCTGGTGCGTGCGCGAAGACCTGAACATCGATAGAGCGATTTGTTACTTAATCACCGCACTTGGTACATTCGGTCACACTGCATTGTTTGCAAAACGCTGGGAACACTCCAAGGCACGAGCTGATGGATTAATAACCACCATTTACGGTGTGCTCTCTATTGTTATCACGCTAACGTTTATGTTCAACCAGGACCTGTTTTAGTCGCAGACTGTCGATTCCGGACGGAGAACGGGTATTCGTGAACTCAGGCCCTGTGAACTCCTTGCGCGATCATATACGCCGCAATTCCGTAGGCAACGGCAACGTTCAAAGATTCCTTCATTCCGCGCATAGGCAGATGACAAACGATCTCACAGTGGTGCAAAACCTGGGGAGACAGACCGCTAACCTCATTTCCAGCAATTAAACACATCGGCCGCTTCAACTCGTTTCTATAAATCGCTTCGGAAAGCAAGACACTTTCGTCTGATTTCTCAAGACCGACTATTTGCACACCACACTTCTTGAGTTGCACAATTGCCTGCAATGGATTGACAACGTAATCCCAGGATATAACCTGTTCTGCGCCCAAACTGACCTTCTCGATTTCTTTGCGCGGTGGTGAGCCTGTGATACCACTCAGAAATACATGTTGAAATCCCGCGCCGTCGGATGAGCGAAAAATGGAACCGACGTTCCACAAACTGCGAACATCCTCTACCAAAACAGAAAGTTCCGGAACCCAGTTTTCATCGCGCTCGGGGCCGCCCTTCAGTTGCCCTCTCGCCTTTCGCTTCTCAAACTCACGCTCGATAATCGCAATAGCGTCAGGAGAGCGAAAGGTCGCATTAATGCCGCAATCAGGGCATCGACCGGGAGCGTGCCCCCGCTTATCCAGGTCATCGCCGGAAAGGTCGAACTCAATTGCACACTCTGGATTCGGGCATCGTGTCTGCATTGCGGTGGTCTGTTAAACCAGCTCTTTTGTTGATATAGCCTCGACAACTTCGCTCTCGCGATAACGCCGACCAAGGGAGTCGGCCGTTAAGATAGCGTCGAAAACCATCGGCGCAGTCACTTCAAAAGGCTCATTGTGAGCGGTTTCATCGTCAGCGACTGTCCTATCGGCGACTCGGCGGAGAGCCTCCCGGTCGAGATCATTGACGCCGATATCGGAGAGCGTGATCGGTAAACCGACATCGGAGCAGTATTCGAGAATCTGCGATATCAGCTCCAGTCCTTTACCCTCGAGAACGAGCTGAACGAGCAGTCCGAAGGCGACTTTCTCACCGTGGTAATAATCGTGAGTAGCCGGCAGAACGGTGAGACCGTTATGCACCGAATGCGCCACCGCTAAACCGCCGGATTCGAAACCGAGTCCGGAAAGCAACGTGTTTGCTTCTACGATTCGCTCAAGAGCTGGTGTCACAGCGCGATTGTTGACAGATTCAATAGCCTCGATGCTGTCGGCGAGAAGTACCTGATAGCAATAATCAGCAAGCACTTTGGCACTACCTGTAGTGGCGCCACCCAGTTGATTTTTCTTACCGGCAGCGATAACGGTTTTTGCCTCGAACATAGTAGCCAAAGCGTCACCCATGCCGGCAACCAGCAATCGAGCCGGTGCCTGAGCGATCACGCTGGTGTCGACGAGCACCAGATCCGGGTTGCGTTTATAAAACAGATAAGAGTCGAATTCGCCGGAGGCGTTGTAGAGAACAGAGAGCGCGCTGCAGGGAGCGTCACTGGATGCTACAGTCGGGCAGTTGACAATCGGCACGCCCAACTCGCTTGCGACAGCGCGTGCTGTATCCAACACCTTGCCGCCACCGGCGCCGATGATAAACTCGGCATTGTAGTCGGCGGCGATATCCTTGATGCGGTCGATTTCACCGCGCGAGCATTCGCCGCTGAACTCGGCAAGAGCGTATGAGATGTTTTTCTCCGTGAGCGATTCATTCCAGGTGTCTTCGAGCAGTTTGATTGCCGACTGTCCGGAAATCAGACAGCCACGCTTGCCTAAGCCGAGCGAATCAATTTCGGCACCTAAATTTTTGGTGGCATCGCGTCCCTGCACATATCTGGAGGGCGAACAAAACACGGATAGCATCGCAAGATCCTTTTCAAGTGCTTCTAAAGTCGAGCGTGTGTAATTGTACAGGAATCGGAGCGCGACGGCGCGATCGCCCTCGGAGTATACGGAATTCGCAACCTTAGGACGTTAGATACTAGGAACGGATGATGCCGCTCAGACTCTTGTCATTCTGACCGAAGTCCGGGAAAAGATTGTTGAGGCTCGAAGGACCGAAGTTTAAATGCGCCTGCGCGATTGATGAGATAACGGTACGGAAGTCGGTCGTCACCGGCACGTCGCGCCTTTCGTAGAGCTTCTCTTCAGAGAGCTCATCCAGCCGTCCATAGACCTTTCCGCCGCCGACGTTGCCACCCAGGACCCACATAACGTTACCGTGCCCGTGGTCGGTTCCGCCATTTCCGTTTTCCTTCACCGTGCGTCCGAACTCCGACATCACCACGATTACCGTGTTTTTAAAATCATCACCTAAACCGGCGGCAAGGTCGGCAAGACCATTCGACAGACCAGTCAACTGGTTCGCAAGCTGTCCTTTGCCAGCGCCCTGATTCACATGCGTATCGAAACCGCCCAGAGCCACGAACGCGACTTGAACCTTCGGATCGTCGATGAAAATCTTTCCGAGTTGCTGCCCGAAGCCTTTGAAGGATCTGGCGAGTGGGGCGCCCTTATCAGCGGCAACGGCCTCTTTGGATAGCTTTTCAGTCAACATCTCATTTGCCTTGAGCCCCTCCTCAAATGCGCGAGACAGCGCGTCATTCCGGCCGGAATACATTCTCCCGAACGCCTCGGCGACGACAGGCATATCGAGCGCCGAGCGCTTTCCAGCCGTCTGCGGCGTGTAACTTGCCACATCGACGGGTCCCTGGAGAATGCGCGGGAGTGTCGCCCCCACATTGATTCCGCGCAGAGGAGAATTTGTTTCCGGCAATTGTGTGAGGATGCGATTCAGCCACCCGGAGTTCACGACCTTGACCCCCGGCCGGCCCGATTCCATGTAGTCCTGCGCATCGAAGTGGGAGCGCGTTGCTTCAGGCGAGCCGCAAGCGTGCACAAAAGCAAGCGACTTATCCTTCCAGTAAGGCATCAGCGGTTCTAATGCAGGAGCCATGCCGAAATAGGAATCGAGATCGAGGACGCCATCCTTCTGTCCGGGCGGCGGAATGGCGATAGTTGGTCGGTTTTGATAATAGCGAGGGTCACCGTAGGGAACGATTACGTTTAAACCGTCCATCGCGCCGCGCAAGAAAACAACGATCAACTTCTTGCCTTCCAGAGACTTTGTGCCGCCGTAAGCCCAGCCGGGAAGCCCGATTCCCATAAGAGACATTGAGAACATCGCACCTGCTTTTAGAAAATCACGTCTGTTCATAACGCCTCCAATCTAGTACTTCATGAATTCAGGTGAACCAAACAACAATGAAATCTGCAAGGACCTCGGCGAGGAAGCCACGACCTGCCCGGTTTTATCGGTAGGCTTGACACCGGCGACTTTCATTATTTCATCGGTTGAAACAGACGAAATTCGCGCAGCCGGATTTCGATTAGCACCGAGTGCGGTGGCAAAGGTAATCCGCTGCAGCAAACCGCCGGAACTCAACCAAGCTTTCTCCGTGTTCTTGTATCCATCCGGGGTTTGGCACTGATACAGCGGCATGCCTTGCAGTTTCAAAAATCCCAAAAGCGGTTTTGTATTACTGACCGTTGCCTGTGATGCGCGCAAACTCGAAAGAAGGTAACGATAAGGAGATTTGAACTTCGCGTTGACGTTACGCGAATCCCAGAACTCAGGACTCTTAAGCAGAGTGCGCATCACTTCTTTAATATCGCCATCCGTTTTCGTAAACGTGCTCGCGAGCTTTCCAACCAGCACCGGCGATGGTTCGTCCGCCGTGAAATACTGCGCCAGTTTGAAGCTTATAAACCTGGCTGTTGAAGGGTGTTTCGAGAGTTCATCAAGAGCCTCCTCGAGTTCTTCAATACCACGTCCTTTTATGGTACGACCGAGCAAGACCTTGTCACCGAAATCGTGACGATTAGGATCGAAACTGTATCCAAACTTACTCTGCATGCCGGCCGGCTGCTGCGCGATGCTGCGTCTCGTTATTATGCCGTGACCGGTGAGGACGCGAGCCAATTCAATAACATCCGCCTGCTTATATCCGCCATCGACGCCCAGGGTGTGCAACTCCATAAGTTCGCGAGCATAGTTTTCATTCAACCCTGCGAATTTTTTGTTCTTCTGTCCCGGTCTCAGCGGTGCTCTGTTGGGCGCTGTGTTTTGCCAATTGTCGAGGTAAAACAGCATCGCAGCATGATGAGCGGTGGCTCCCAGAAGGTCACGAAATTTCCCTAATGCATAGGGACGGATCGCGTTTTCCTCGTAAGATCCAACCCAGAGATGGTCGAGACCTTTGTCAATCGAAACGTTGAAGTGATTGAACCAGAACTCGGTCATCACTTCCTCCAGTTGACGCGGACTGTATAGCGCGCGCATCAAGCGAGCATCGGTTGTTTGACCATAAAGCTCTTGAAAGTTATCGCGAAGCATCTGCTGAATTTCTTTTTTCACAGCGACGTCGGTCCCGCCGCCCGGTCCCTTCTTCCGAGCTGCTTTTGCCATATCTGCAAAGGCTTCGCGCCCATACGACAAATACAAATTAGCAGGTGAGTCCTTCAAAGCTGGTGAATTCGTGTATTTCACGATGACGTCCGGCAGCGGAATCGACTGAGGCTCCAACTGTTCATCTATATACTTGTCGACGCCCATAGCCTCGACACGCTCGATATCGGCAGTTGTCGGGCCATACGTGATTCTGTTGAGCAGGTGCAGAACCTTAAGCTCTTCAGCGGCAGGCACAATAGGACCGCTGGAGGCGTTTCCAACCTTCGCGCCTGATCCTGATGACTGGCGGGCTGCCTGTTTAGCAGCCTGACGGGCAGCACGTTTTGCAGACAAGCTGGCAGCCCGCGTTTCCCTCGCTTTTGCGGACTGTTTGGGTCCGGGCTGATCTTCGTTCGGCAGGTTTGTCGCCGCCCACGAGAGAGCTGGCGATAATACAAAACCACACATGATTAATGAAACTGCGATTTGGGTGAAAACTTTCGGCATATGGCACTTCCGAGAAAAGACCCTCTATGGTTAAGTACGTCGAATTGACTCAAAAAGTTCAAAATACAAAATTAAATCTTTCGACACCGCCATTATTGGTGCTTGAATATAGTTTTGCCACACTGAGCGCTGAGCTGTTACTGAAACGGAGGCGCAAGGTCGGCGGAAATACCAGAAACTGAATGATGGTGCCCGAAGGCAATCCATAAAATCAAGGAGATCCGGCATGACAACAATTCAATTAACCGCGCCAGTTAAGCGCATGCCGCTCGAAGAAGTACGAAGACTGCTGGCAGACCTGGATACGACGAGCATCTGCGATGTCAAAAAGGACTTGCGCGTGATGGCACCGCAAATCAAGGCGGTCAAACCAGGTTCCAGAATAGTCGGTCGGGCGCGCACGGTAAGCGTCGACAATGATTTCCTCACAGTCATCAAAGCACTCCACGAAGCGGAAGCTGGAGACGTGCTGGTTATAGACGGAAACGGCGGAATGAAGGCACTGCTGGGTGAACTCTTCACCGCAGAGGCTAAGCGCAAGGATCTCGCAGGCATTGTGGTCGATGGTGCGTGTCGGGATGTCGGAAGCATTCAAAAATTAGACTTTCCGGTATTTTCTAAGTGGGTTTCACCGATGGCGGGCAGCTGCCGTCAATTGTTCGAAACACAAACCAGTATCGTATGTGGTGGCGTCCAGGTGGAACCGGGCGACATAATATTTGCAGACATCGACGGCATCATTGTGTTAACCGACGAGGAGCTGAATGCAGTCGCGGAAGCAGCGCGAGCAGTTCAAAAAATCGAAGACGCCGTGCTAGAAGCCATCAAACAGGGAACGCCGCTTCTCGACTTGACGAACGCCGCTGAACATCTTGAAGCAATCGGCATCGGCAAGGACAGCAAACTCTGTTTCAACACAAAAACTGTTGATATAAGCTAGAAGGAAGCAGTTACGACTGCCCCTGACTTTCTTTCATCTCAGTTATGCCAAGCTGAGCAAGCTCAGCCAGTTTCGTGCAGCCCTCTTTCAATTCTTTAGCAACAGCTTGAACCTTGACGGCATCGAAGGAGTTCTTAATCAGCTGAGCGCCGCTCATGACTTGTTCAAGCCCGGTAGCCATTTGATTGAAGTCAGTTGAGTCGAGCGAGTCTTTTAGAGCCACTCCGGCGCGATTAACGATGGCAACAATCTGGTCGACGTCTTTTTGTCCATCCTTGTCGAGATCCAGCTGCTTGAGCGACTCGAAGCGCTCCTTCAAATAATCGGTGAATGAATCTACCGCGACTTCGGTCAATTTTCTTCGAAACATACAATGCCCTCCGGGATCAGTCCGAGCATTGTACTGCGTAGCACATCAACTGGACGCCCACGGATTAGATGTCAGTTCCTCCACGTCGACATTCCAGCGAAACGAACTGAAGATGCGCTCGCACTCGGCTGCGTAAATATCGAAGATTTCAGCCGGAGCGAGGAACCAGACTTCCTGTACATAGTTATCACTGTCAAAGGTCGTGTCCAGAATCAACCCCCTGCTCTTGAGGCGTTCCTGAACCCATGTTCCCTGAATTTGCAGTACATTATGCGGTGGAAAGTAAGTGGTACGAGCCCAATCTCGCTTGAACTTCGCAGGCCAGGACACTTGCTCCAGCAAAAGCGATATGTTCAACAACGCCTGCTCACCGACCTCATGAGCCGGTCTGCGCAGAAGGGAGAGAAACTCGTTCTGCTGCGGCTCGACAAAATGATAAGTCTTCTTGGGTGGCTCACGAAGCGTGATTCCAATGCGCTGATCGCGATCAGAGAGATAGAACTTCGACGCCAGCAAATATGACGGGCGCGAGGGGATTTTTCCACGATGCCAGCCATCAGGCAAATCCATCTCTGCGACAACCTGACCGAGGTTGTTGTGGATTTGCAAAATCGTTCCATAGTCCTGTAGCAAAGGGCACTCCAATCCGGCCAGCGCTTAATTCAAACCGCAATCGCTTATCGATTCGGTTTCGACCGAGCCATTCTGAAACGTCTCGTCCTTCAGTCTACAAGTATGTCAAAAAATCGACGACTTTAATTCTCTTCGAGTTCTCAAGCAGTGAAAATCTATTTGTTGAAACCCACTTGCCGCACTTCCGAGATTCTGAATGAAACAGCTTTATCTGCTCCGCCACGCGAAATCAAGTTGGGACGATATCGAACTCGATGACTTCGACAGACCGCTCAACGGTCGGGGCAAAAAAGCGGCGCCTCTGATGGGCAAAGTCATACGCGAGAAGAAGTTGAAACCAGAACTGATTGTTTGCTCGCCCTCGAAACGCACGAAGCAAACACTGAAACTCGTGCTGGAAGTTTCCGATCTGAAAAGTACAGTTGAGTTCGACAACCGTGTCTACGAAGCATCGGCGGAAGAATTGCTGACGGTTTTGCAAGAACAAAAGAAAGTCGATTCCATCCTGTTGATTGGTCACAATCCCGGTATGGAGAGCCTTCTCACCAAACTCACGGGTGAACATGAACACTTTCCGACTGCCGCCCTTGCAGCCATCGATTTAAACATCGAGAAATGGAATGCCATCGCGGGCGGTGCCGGCGAAATGCGCTGGGTTATCCGGCCAAGGGATCTCGAGTGACGAATTAATGGCGAACACGTTCACTAAGCTTCCAGTCAGTAGTGCGCCGCAAGAGGTCCTTGGAGTCAAAGGTTAAATCTTAGGTCTCGCCGCCCTTGGTCTGTTTGTTAAACAGAAATCGACTCAGCAAATGATCTAGAGAAATTTTGCCTGGACCAAAACAAAACGCGAGCACACCCATTAATAGATAGAAGAAGGGATCGGCCTGAAAAAACGGATCCTGGTCTTTGAAGAAGCCGAGCACCTTAGCCCGATCGTCTTCAACAGACATATACGCGACGCACATTGTGAATGAAACCAATACACCAACCGGTCTCGTCGCTAAGCCGATAACAAGAAGAGCACTGCCAAAGCATTCGACACCAGCAGCGATCCAGGCATTGAGATCGGGAAGCGGAATGTTCAGTGAAGTGAAAAACTCAACGATGTCGGAGTGATGGTGCAACTTTCCCCACCCGTTTTTCATAAGTTGCAAACCAAAATTGACGCGGAAAAATAGTAAGAGCAAATTCGAGAAGGCGTCACCAATCTTGACGAACAACTCGTAGCCTTTTCGCAACAGTTTAAAAACCGGATTGTCCAACATAAGTGCGCAAACTCCTGGCATATAGCAGATGCAATTTTAGCGTAGAGATAAACGCGCAGATGTTTTCCGTACAGAATTAGTGTTTGCTCAGCCCTTTGAAAGCCCAACTCTGCTTAAATTGCACAGTTGCATCTAGTGTTTTCCCGATAGTGTTATCAGGCGCAGGTATGTCTCCGGAGACATCTCTCAACATCTGTATTTTAGTGTCGCTCCTCTGCTGGGGAGCCTGGGGCATCTTTGACAAGATGGCGTTGAAGCACGCACCATCCACCTTTGTAATGCTCGGACTGTTTTCCTTTTCAGTTCCATGCGCGGCAATAACAACATTTCTCTTGAACACGCAGCAGCCTGGTTGGTCGCTCAGTCTCGAAGTTTTCGGCTGGACGTTCCTGGGTTTCTTCTGTTACGGCGCTGCGATGATCTGTTATCTAAAAGCTCTCAGTATCAGCGAAGCCAGCTATGTGCTTGGAGCTACCGCAAGCTATCCCGTCTTACTGCAATTTCTCTCTGTTCTGTTCTTGAACGAACCGCTTGTGCCGGCTCGGCTGGGGGGCAGTTTACTGGTCGCGCTGGGCGTAGCAGCCATCGGAGCATCGAAGTCTGAATCGAAGGAACCAGCGGTAGCTCTTTCACCCGGCAAGAAGAAACTGCTGATCTTTTTTGTGGTCGCCGCCACTGTACTATGGGGAGTGTGGGGAATCTTCGATAAGAAAGCAGTGAACGCCGGTGGTGCCCTGACGGCTTATTTGGCGCACTGCATCTGGGAAATCTCGTTTATTCCGCCGTTGTGCGTTTATGTTTTACGCAAATACAAAAGTTATTTTAACAGCGGCTGGAAGCTCTGGGCACCAGTCACCGGCTCCGCATTGTGTATAAACATCGGCGCATTCAGTTACATGATGGCGTTATCGCTTGCGACGGCGTCGTATGTAATAGTGATAACAGGCTGTTATCCGATGATAATGTATTTGCTGGCAATTTTGATTCTAAAAGAGCGCTTCAATCCAATTAGGCTGTTCGGCATTATTTTAGTCACCGCCGGCGGTATTATTACGCACGGCACGGAAGGTTTGTAGTCCGCCGCCGTTTTATATTGACTCACCAACCAGTTTAATCAACAGGGAACTAGAACTACCATGGCTCGCAAATACACCGCGTCTTACCAGTTTAAAAGCTCTGAGGTTTCGGGAAGAATACTTGAGCAGAATCGCCTCTTCGTCCCCTGGTAGCACCTTGAATGCTGGATAACATAGCCTGTCCCAAGTTTCGAAAGTTGTGCTCGAACTGCGGAAAGTTTTACCCCGAAGAGATGGCAGTCTGCGTGCAGGACATGCAGATGCTAATCACCATAGATTGGGATGAGCAATCAGACCTGCTCGAAAACTGGCTGGCTCGCAGTAAATTCTTTGGAAGCAAGCATTGCCTCCGCTGTAATAGACACTATCGCAAAATTACAGAGTCATTTTGCCCTGAAGACGGCAACGTGCTCGAGCGTTGCGTGCACGATGAGCCGGAAGGTCCAATTCTGGAAAGGCGCTTTCAACTCAAATCCTATGTCGCGACTGGCAGGCTCTCTCGGGTCTACTATGCAGTAGATGTTGAAACGCAAGCCCCTCGGATCGTGAAATTCTTGAAGCCCGGTCTTTCCGCCGATGAGAGGACCGTGGCCAGATACCTCAGGGTCTCCAAAGCCGCGATTGAGTTGCAGCATCCAAACATTGTGCGAACATACGCAGCAGGAAAGACCGAAAGTGGCGCACCGTATGTGGTGACACAGTATCTCGCCGGGCAGTCGCTACGCGACGAACTTCTGAAGCGCAACAAGCTGGATCCTGCTAGCGCCTTGAGCATCTTCATCGACCTGGCGCGCGGACTTCAGTACGCCCACGCCAATAATGTGATGCATACCAATTTGACACCGTCGAACGTTTACATCATCCAGAAAGGTGAGCGCCCCTCGGCAATGATTGTCGATTTCGGCGCGGCACAACGATTGTTCAGACATACCGACTGGAAGCGGGGTCAAGCAGAGTCGGAATCAGATGCGGATACGGAAAACGTGTACGGCGATCCATTGGGAATCTGCCCGGAATTCATTACCGGCAGCAGACCTTCGTTCCAATCAGATATCTATCAAGTTGGGTGCTGCCTTTATGAATCGTTGAACGGTCGACCGCCGTTTTCGCGTAATCGAACGATGGCAACGATCATGGCGCACGCAAAAGACCCACCGGATGACTTTGAACCCGGCGTAAGCGATATGATGAAATCGCTCACGCTTGAATGTTTGAAGAAGAACCCCGAGGAACGCTTCCAAACAGCAACGGAACTGCGTTATGTTCTTGAAGAATGTCGGAAAGAGCTGACTGGCAGCCCTTACGTCGAGCGATCAATCTCTTGAATTCAATCAGGAATTGAAATAAACACCGACGGCACCGGTCACGCGTTTTATCAAGCGAATTGAATCGTGAACGAGTTCCTCGCCGAAGTCGAGTTCTTCCTCCGCGCGTTTCTTAAGCATTCCTACGGCAAGCGTCTTGTCTTCGTCCTTCAAAGGAGCACGACCGTGGTGGTGGTCCGCCAGCAGATTCAGCAGTTGTTGAAGTGTCAAATTTGGGTCGACGCCGGACATTTCAAACTCGTTTGCAACTTTTCGCACATACTAACACCAGTCCTTTTGAATCTCAACCGGTGGCTATGGATTCTCAGCCGTCGCGGGTACCACTTCATCGGTATCGTCCAACTCAACGGGCGGAATATAAAGAAGCTTATTGTCTCGGCGCCACCACTCACCTCTTTGGGAGAGCGCCTCCCAGTCGGAAAAGTGATAATCGTAAACGTAGGCACGAATATATTTCGGTCCGCCTGCGGGAAACGGGTTTGTTTTAAACGCTGATAAAACCGCCGGATCGCCCTTAAGCATCAATCTTACCAGGTTCAAAACCCACGGATTTTCGGACACGTCTCTCATGGCAGCGAACCACAGTCGCCAATCCAAACGAGGCATATGAGGCGCCACTACTGGCGGTGGCTTACAAATGTCGTCAACTTTGTATTTAAACGTGTAGGGAACCCATGTCTTTCCGTCCATGCTGCCCTCGAATACAATCTCCGGTCGTGTTGTCGTCATGACCGCAAACATACCGTAACTGTTGAAAATTCGGTAAGGAGCCAGCACTGTCAATATTCGTCCGAGTGCAGTGGGAAAAATGTAACTGCCGATGAAACCGGTTATGAACTGACATCCACCAAGAAAGAGGAACAACACTGCGCTTGCTCCCGTAGCGAATCGACTCAGGATTGAAACGAGAGACCGCGATTTCAGTTCGCTCACGTTGGTTTCGGACACCGGCTCATCTGAGGGCCGAGCAAACAAAAGCGCACGCAGTTTCACCGCCCAGTTGAACGGTATAACTCTTTCAAACCAGGCATCGTCTATTAGTGGAATGCACAGTACGATGCTCAGGTAGTTCAGAAACGTGTAATTGCCGGTAAGCAAAATTCCAACGTGAAGAGCCGCAGTGAGAGCTGCTGCAAGCAGCCTCAAACGACGATCGGAGAAGTATAAGAACGGCGAGACGAGTTCTGCAACGAAGGTGAATACGCAAGCGGTTTTGTGCATCCACAGGGGAAAGTGATGGATAAACCAGGCTAGTGGAGATGGGATGGGCTGCGTTTCTTGGTGGTAACTCAGCGCCGTCAAGTTCTTCCAGTACGGATCGCCACTCAGTATTTTAACCAACCCGGCGCCGAACATGAGGCGAAAGAGCAAAAATCGGTTTAAAACAAGAGCCAGAGCTGAAGGCTCTTTCACTCTACCAGGATCGCGGTTCCATCCCCATTCCCAGAGGCACCATGGCACCATGAATAGTGCCAATACAGTCGCTTCGATAATCAAACCGTCGGAGCCGAACGCCATGAACTCGCCGCAACCGTTATCCAGAGAGGAGTAGAGAACGGCCAGCAAAAGAAGCGCTGGTCCGGTCAGCACGCCGGAAATAACCAGCAAAGAAAGAACGATTCCGGCGATACAACTTGCCAAAATAAACGGATCGCTGGAGTTAAGCCAGAAGAATGTCGGCAGCATGCCGTAGGCTTCGTCGCCGTAGATATCTTTAACGCGCCCGAGCATGGTGGCGATCGGCAAAATGCCATTTTTCCCATTGAGCATGAGAATCTGAACGGACAGCGAGAGATAGGCGACAAAATGAACCATCCCGAGCAAACGCAGATAAATCCAGCGACTCAGGAGGTAGCTTTCCTGATGATTAGTTTGGGGCACGGTCACATATTAATGTCTGGGCTGTCACGAACGAAGTAGAGAATGACGGCGAGGACTACGCAAATACTTCCGGAGATCGTCATCAGAATCTGAATGACGCGAGTCAGAAGGATGTGCGCGGGGTCGTCGGAAACGAACATGCTAACGGCGACAAGACTAATTCCTAGCACGGCAAGTCCAACGCTAATCCAGACTTTATCTTTAGTTGATGGCGGTTCTTCCATAAGTCTTTCGCTGGGCATTTCGAGTGAGCTACTACTACCACTATATAGGTTGCGGGGACGACTTCGGCAACCAGCGTGATTTTTGTTTGAAAAACAGCGAGTCCTGCCGACTGAGCGCCGCAGGGTAGAATTAATGAGTTCGGTTTCAGATTTAATCTAAAACGGCTAAACTCTTGCGTGTTTACGCAGTTGCAAAGCAGTCGGTATTGCCCTATATTACAGTGATTCGCCCCTTACTACCGATCCTTGTCATATGAAACGGGCGCGTATCTCAGGTACATTTTTGTCACGCTTGAGAACTAATATATAAGCCCGACGTTATCCCTGACCGTTACTAGAAAACCATGCCTCCACAAGACGTACCACAACAGCCAGTTGCAGAAAGACCTCAGGGCGCCGCAGAAGCGCAAAAGCCGGTTGAGAAACCGCCGGAGGTTCAGGTCAGAGAAGGTGCAGAGAAAAATGCACAAACCGAGGTTCAGTCGACCCGCGAGAACGGCGACGTTAACACCGCCCTGACGGCCGACCAGGAAAGAACCGCAGCGGCGATCCCGAGCATGAGCGAAGGCGACATGGCCAAGCATGGCATTGTCGAAGTCGGCGGCGTTCACTTTCAGAATGGCGTAGCTCTGGACGGTCCAAACGCCGGCAAGTCGATGGGTGAACACGAGCTCAACCCCGCACTGTCGGACAATGGCAAAACTCTCAACCTCGATCTGGCTGCAGCGCAAGGTGTTGAAGCCCAAGATTTAGATAATGATGGTCTTCCGGACGTTCCGAAAGGTCCGGCACCGGTACCGCCGGAGGAAGCCGCAGCCGATGCAGCAGCAGCGGCAGACGGTGGAAAACCAGCAGGAGGCGATGCGCCTCAACAGCCAGGTCAACCGCCGGCAAGCGCGGAGCAGGCAGCACTCAACGCGCCTCCTGGATCACCCAAGGCTGGTGGGGACGGTCAAGACGGACTCGCCCAGACTGAAGATCAATTGTATAAAGTTGATGGACTGGCAGAGCAGGCACCGCAGGATCCGACCCAGCGTCGTACCTCTGCGGAAGTGAATGCGACTCAAGATCAAGCGACACCTGGCGGTCAGAATCCAGCTACAGCCGCACCGACTTTGAATTCAGCAAGTCCGCGCGCAGGGGCTACAGCGACTCCCGATGCACCGGCTACGCCGGCCACGGCTCCGACTGAGGTCGCATCAGCAGTGCCGCGAGTTACAGACTCGACGGCGGCGCCGACCGATGCCGCGCCAGAGGCTCAAACACCGGAAGCTCGTGCAGAGCGTGCGACCAAAGCGTTGGAAACACATTTTGCCAACTCGCCACATAGCGAGCAGGTTCGCAAAGACCTGCAAGAGTTCAACAGCAGAACAGACATTACTCCCGAGCAGAAAGCGAAAGCTCTGGAGAACCTCGTCTCGACAGCTAACAAAGAGTACATAGAGGGCAATGGCAGCCGCTCCAATATGTCGCAGGAGAACATTGATCGTGCCGTCGCCGGCGGTATCAATGATATTGCCAAACCTAGAAACATCGACCAGGGCGATAACGGAACCTGCAACACCACAGTCATTCAAGAAGGCGTAGCCGGTGAAAGTCCGGATCGCTACACTGCTGCATTGCGCGAAACCGCTCTGCATGGAACTTACACAGGCGAAGATGGTTTCAAAGCCAGAATTCCGTCCGACCTCATGACGCCCCATAGCGAAGCTCAGGGCGCTCAAAACGTTGATGGAAAGCGCAACTTCTCCAGTCAGTTGCTGCAGGGCGGCATGCTGAACCACTATTGGCAGCAGCGCGGGCAGTACTACACAGACACAGATGCACGCGGCGAACAGCGCTATCAGTTTGACGCCAGCAAAAACAATCCTGATGCAATTCGCGCCGGTCAAAATCCTTTCACCACCAACTGGGTTGGGGAGGGCGCGAACGTCGGTGCCAACGAAGTCGGCAACATGGGTCGCAACTTCGGAATTCAGGGTCAATTCGTCTACGCGCAGCGTGACTGGGTCCAGGGACCGGTCGATCCGAGCGTCAGAATTGTCGATTCACCTGCCGATCTGGCAAAGGCGAAGGAAGACCGCAAGGCGGCGACCGGAAGCGACTGGGGCATCGCCGTAGTTCATTCCGGAAACAGCCTGTTCACAGGCACTGAAGGGCTGGGAGGATCGGGCGGCGGTCACGTCGTCAGCACCTATCGCAATGGCGATCTGTCCAACCAGTGGGGCGGTCAGTTTGACCGCAAAGGTGTTTCGGATGCAACACTGTTTGCGGCCATGAGCACCAACCCAGCCACCAGACCATCGGACGGACCTGGCGGACGGGGCACTCCCGCCGGCAAGTTCGACGACTCCACTCTGCCGCAGCGCTTCCAACAGCACCGCGACGAAAATCCGCGCGCCCACGGCAACGACATTGTGCGCAACACGCCTGAAGATACTCAGAAGCGCAACGAGAAGCCGGAAGATCAAAAAGAAGATAAGAAGGACGGTAAAGAAGGCAAAGCGGACGACGGCTCCGAACAGTTAAAGCAAATTCAAAAAGCGGCGCTTGAGAAGCAAATTGGCGATCTAGCAAGACGGATCGCCTATGCCCAGGGTCAAATCGATCGCGGCATGGATCAGTCCAGCACCATGGACCTCTATAACGCCATGCTGGCCGGCATCAATACCGAATTACGCGGTTTAGGCGCTTAAAGCCCAGGAACATAAAGTCAATTCAATAAAGCTCGAATTGCTCACGCACCGGCTTTTGCCGCTCGGATGAGCGCAGGACACCTATTGACAACGATTGCGAGAAGCAAAGTGCCGGGATAGAATTTCATCCTGACAGCCTGCCTGTTTAATAACAGGTGGAGGTTGTTAGCGGCACTTAATGAGCTTCCTGCGTAGACATTCATATGAATAGCAATCGAAAAGTGATACCGGCTGTAGTGGCAGTACAAATTTTGTCGGCGACAGCGCTTCCTGCATTCGCCGAGAATTGCCAGTCCACTTCGGACATATTCGTCAAAGCAAAACCGGAAGCCGTGTACAACGCCATTTTGAAACTGCGCGAAGGTACTAAGGACACCGTCAAAGAACTTTCGCACGACGGCAATCAGTCGTGCGTTCTGGAAGAGACATTCAATAATTTGCCTTTGATCGGCGATGCGAAATGCGTCTACAAAGAAGTCTACGTGCCGTTCAAGAAGATCGAATACAACCTGATTCGCTCCGAAAAGTTTAAAGCATTCGAGGGCAAATGGACTCTAACACCGAGCGCGGATGGGCTCGGCACCAATGTTTGCCTCTCATCTTATGTCGATATAGATCTACCGGTTCCATTTGCAAAACAACTGACCAAAATGCAGACGTCGCGCGGAGTGAAAAAACGCTTGCGAATGGTAAAACTAGCATGCGAACAGACAAAGATTGCATCGAAAACTAACGACGCTCAATAATTTGATCGCATATTTGACGATGCTGATCGTTTGATCGAGCAGCGAATCACTTTTGTCGTTTAAAACGAGACCATCAGCCGGATACGGCTTTCCGCTTTTGTTCGAGCAATTCGATCCCGTTTGAAATGTCCAGACCTTCCAGCCGCATTCGCAGACTGTAATAGTAGTAGCCTGATGCGAGAAAGAACACGGGCATCAAATACATGTAAATTATGGAATTCCAACTGCCACCAATTATCTGCACGTACAACGGCATCTGAATTTCACCGGCGTGTTTTTTTCCAGTGTATACGCCGGCTTTCATGTACTCGGCGCCATAGAAGATCTGCAGCACCGATGTTAGTGCCATAAACAAAGCCATCCAGGTGACGAAAAGCACGCAGCAAAAACCGGCGGTCGGAAATAGTCGTTTGAACGTCATTGCGTATGCCCTTCCAATTATCTGGAAGAAACCTTTATCCTCACACGCGAGCACAACGAACAGCACCGAGGCGGGCAGAAGCAGGAGGACCAGATTGATCAACGCGATAACGATCATAGCCAGAATCACTGGCACCATTACAATCGCACCACCAGCGCCGCCCGCACCGACCTTGGCAAGAAAACTGGCAATGCCGAACATAAATGCCCACGCAAAGACCCAGACGAAGAAAGCGGCATAATAACCGATAGCGTATAGAATCACCGCCCAGAATTTGTGACGTACCTGTTTGAACGCGAGATTGAAATCAGTGCTTCGATTTACCACCATGCGCACGTACGAAAGCTGAAGCATCGTGAGCCAGACTTCTGCAGGGATACAAATCAGAAATCCGATTAGCGAAGGTCCAAGCGCTGATAGCGTCTCAGGTCCAGGAATACCGCCGTGGAGAGAGGCGAGGAAAACACGGGCGCCTGACACCAAAAATAACTTGCCGACTAACTCGATAACCGATGGCAGCAATAACTTCGTCGCTAGAAATTTGACGTCGCGCCGACACTGCCTGATGGCCAGACCGACACAATCTCCTACGGATAACAGGTTTTCCACGCCAGTACCTCTTGCGGTTCTACTTGGTTATTCCCTGTGGCTTGTATGTTTTCGGCATCGTCTGCCTGACACTTTCGAGTTTTGAAAATAAATCTTGGACATGAGCGTACTCTCGATCGAGCGCATCATTTTCCTGCGCAAGTTCGGCGGCGGAATAGACAGTTGCACCACCGGCTGAAGGCGCGTAAGGTTCTTGCCCCTGAGGTCTCATCGATGCAAGTTCGCTCATAAAGCGCATGGCGTACTGTCCATGTATGTTCATGCGTTTATTGAGTTCTTGCTCGACATTATTGCTGTCTGCTAAATTTTTGTATGCCTCCATGTGAGCATTATAAGCACCGTCCCGATTAGCAAGTTCAATCAAACTGTGGACAGAATTAGCTACCGAAGCAGTTTTCTGAAGACCTTGATGGCTAAACTGCGATGAGAGGACTCCGTTTTGCCGCGCTAACTGGTTGGCATCGGACCAGGCGGAAGCGAACATCGCGGCACTCTCTTTCTGCTGCGACACTATCAGATTAGATATCATTTGCTGCAATTGCTGTTCGTTAGAGAGTATTTGGCTCTCCAACTGCTGCAACTGCTGGCACTTATCCTGGACTTGAAACCGCAATGCGTGCATGCCGTTGAAAGTAGCGGATGTGGAAGCACTCGTGTTATCGGTAGGTGTGGGCGCAATCATCTCGGGCTGAGAGCTTTGATGATATGCATTTACGTGCGCGTTATACTCCTGACGGTGCTCTTTGTATTGTGCGAGAGCCTGGTAGTATTCCTTGAAGAGACTCTCGTAGAGCTGGTAGACATCAGGAGTCGTGACACCGGATGCGATGCGTTGAGAAGGAAACGGCGATGATCTCTCGTCGAGTCTACTTAATAATTCTGCGGTATTCATCAGCGTTTTCGACCGAGCTGTTATAAGTTTGCCATCGGCGATCAGTCTATCTGCAGAGTCGATTCGAGCCTCCATGCGAGCCCGAAGTTGAGTTTCAGACAGGCTCGAAGAATTTGCATCACAGCAGTTCTCCGCGGAGGCAGGCGTTCCCGCTACAGCTGATAAGAGAAATGCAACTAAAATTCTTCGCTCGAGATTTTTAATCGCGCTTCGTTGTTTCCCCGGCACGGTTTTAGTCCTCAAAATCTAACCCTGGAAAATCACCTTCTCGAACTAATTTTAGTAGCTCACGTCGTGATACGCTGGTTTCTGGTGATAGAAAACCGGGTTTGTTATTCTCAAGGCGCCAGTGCAGCCAAAAGGCTCGTATACCGTCCGATAATAAGACGGAGCGAAGGAGAAATGGGGCGATACAGCCACGACGACAGTCAGGACGAAACCAGTCTTTTCGAGACTGGTGATGACAGCGCCGTCCTGCCGGAGCAGGGTGGCTCATCCGCTCGTTCTCAGAGAACGCCACAGCCGCCGGCGAATCTTGTTCCCAATACTACAGCAGATTTCAACATTCCAAGAACTCCGCTCAAGGAGAAGTACGAATTTATTTCCGTGCTTGGCGCAGGTGGTGCCGGTGTCATTTATAAAGCTACGCAAAAGCCTCTTGGAAGATTGGTGGCAGTGAAGATGATTCATTCGCATTTGATGACACCAACTGCGGTGAAACGATTTCAGCAAGAAGCGACCACTATCGGCAGAATTTCACACGCCAACATCATTGCAGTCTACGACTTTGGTATTTCCGAAGACAATCAACCGTTCATGGTTATGGATTACGTAGAAGGCACTCCGCTTTCCGATGTCTTGGACCAGGTCGGTTCGCTATCAGTCGATGACACGAAGCTGGTAATCAAGCAGCTTTGCGACGGGCTCGCCCATGCCCATTCTAAGGGCATTCTGCACAGAGATTTGAAACCCAGTAACATCATGATGGTCCCGAATGAAAACGGACCAGACATCGCTAAGATTCTCGACTTCGGTTTAGCCAAAGTAATTTACGGAGAAGAGGATGATGAACGCGAACATTTGACTAAAACAGGTGAGACTGTCGGAACGCCCGCTTTCATGAGCCCTGAGCAAGTGATGGGCAAACAGCTGGATGTAACTTCCGATCTGTATTCTCTGGGCTGCGTGATGTACCACTGTTTGACCGGTGAGCCTCCATTCGTTGGTGAAACGAAAATGGAAACAATGCTCATGCATCTGAATGCGAAACCTGAGCCTATTAATCCGACAGATGGAGAGCCAATCATCTCGCCATATCTCGAGATGATCGTCATGAAGCTACTGGAAAAAATTCCGGCTAATCGGTTTAAATCCATGGTCGAGCTAAAAGAGGCGATTGAGTCGGCCGACAAAGGTCTGTTCATCACTCCTTCTAAATCCGAAATCCCCGCCGATCAAGCCTCTCATACGAAGCAAGGTGAGCAGACGTCTTCGTCAAGCGCAGCAGCGATTCGAGAAGAGAAAGAGGGCAAACAGCTTACAGCCAAGACACTACTGGCGGTGGCTCTGGTTTCTGGCGCTCTGGCTGTTCCTCTTGTCGGCGGCTACATCTGGCTAAGCTCGAATTCAACAAAGTCAAATGAAGAGGTTAAGAAGAAAGCTTCCAAAACAGGTGAAATTCGAAAAGGAGACGACCCCTATAAAGCGCAGGTGTTCGATGACGACGCTTTTGCAGGTCAATTCGATCAAACGTCCCATACGCTCTCGTCTTATCACGATCCATTCATCTCAGACAACGCTCTGAAGGTCGCGAGAGGAAATACATTTGTTCGTAACGTCGAACTCGGCCAATCGCATAAAATCACAGAGCGGGGCATTAAGTACTTATCCGGCATGAATATTCTTCGCATGGATTTGAGAAAAACGCATGTTCATGACGCCGTCGGTCCATATCTGCTCAAAATGTTAGGTCCGGACGGACAGCCTTCTTTACAAGAAATAAACCTCAGTGAAGCACCCGTAACGGACAAGTTAATTGCGACACTAAGAAGGCTTCCTAAACTGCAAACCGTTGACCTGAGCGAGAATGAAAACATAACCGACGCCGGCGCCAAACAGTTCGCCAAGACAAGCATCAAAGATCTGAATCTGGCATCAACACACGTTGGAGACGACGGTCTTGAGGGCATCGGCGAAGCAACTGAACTTATCAAACTAAATCTCAGCGGTACTAGAGTCACCGACTCCGGTATCAAAAAATTGTCGAAGCTCGATAACCTACAGGAGCTCAATCTCTCTGATACAAGAACTGGAGACGAAGCAGTGAAAGAGCTGGTGACGTTGAAAAACCTTACTATTCTTCATCTTGCCAAAACAGACATAACCGTCGCGTGCTTACCAGACATATTTAAGCGCGATCAAATTTCGTGGGTCGATTTAACTGGGTGCGATAAAATCACGCCAGTGCAAGCGAATGACTTTCGGCATAAAATGTCAATGGAAGGCAGAACCGTTCAACGAAACGAAACGGAGCCATAGCGCTTACTCTCGCGTGAGTAGCGCCAGCACGTTTTTTTTTTTAACACACAGGCATCAAAATGGTACGAAAAAAAGAAACTCATCTCCTTTTAGCCGATCACATTTCGCATCTCAAAGATTGCACAAAGTGTCCGGGCATGATCGGTCCGGTCGTCACACATCGTCCTGTTTTGACAAAAATACTGTTGATCGGTCAAGCACCTGGTCCGCGTGAGGGCGCATTGGGTAAGCCGTTCGCGTGGACAGCCGGGAAAACTTTATTTCGCTGGTTGGAAACAATCGGCATCACCGAAGAGGAGTTTCGCAGCCACGCTTACATAAGCGCCGTATGCCGGTGTTTTCCAGGCAAGGGTAAAACTGGCGGCGATCGCGTTCCAAACAACGACGAGATCGCGAATTGCTCAGTCTGGCTCGATCGGGAAGTCGAGCTCTTAGATCCGGATTTGATCATACCTGTGGGTCGCCTTGCAATTGTTCAACTTGTTGAGTTGAAACAGATGACCGACGTGATCGGCAAGACAATCAAGGTCGATTGGCACGGTCGAGAACGCGACGTTGTGCCACTGCCACATCCTTCGGGCGCCTCTTCCTGGTTTAAAAAAGAACCGGGAAAGACACTGCTTCAAGAGGCGTTGACCGTTATACGAGAGCATCCAGCCTGGCAAAAGATGCTGGACGACGTTCGCAACGAATGACGATTAAACGCTTGCGCATCACCTGTGGTGCGCAGGCGTCAGCCGCCAGAGAGTGAGAACTCCCTGACGACCGAGCCTGCGTGCTGGGGATTTGAGCAACTAAACTCCAAACTGTTCGGTTAGCCAGTTATCCAATTCGTCATCGAGCGATGCCAGCGCTTCGCTGTCAATCAGTCCGCGTCGAAGGACTTCGAAGATCAATCGGGTCCGTAAGTTATAGACGTCCATCGACGCCGACTCACGCAACCATGAATGTCTCCCGCGAAGAACTTTTGAGAAGAGCGCTGCAAGTCGATTTTGGACACCACGCGCCGAAAGATTACGGCGTTTTGCAATTGCCTTATCGGTTAAACCGAGCATTACATCGCATAATGTTTCGTATTCGCTGCGCGTGAGTTTACTCGCGCCATCAGGTTCAACTTGCAATCCCTGTCCTGGTTCGGAACCAGCATGAGCCGTTTCATGAACTACCAGGCTCTGGATTGCGCTGGCGAGACGGTCCTCTGCAATTCGGCTTCTTTGAAGGGCTTGAGCAGTTTGAAACCGCTGAGCCCCATGGACCTGTTGAACATGCTGAATGTTTTGACCATAAAAGTTGTGCGCTTGCATCATTTCTAATCCCCACCAACAACCAGAGAAACTAATTTCCTACTCAGGACTGCAAATTAACACAGCAAAGTTGACCAATTCTTGGCAATCGAGATTAAACTGGCTTTTCCAGGCCAGTATTGCCTTTAGCTAGTACAACTTACGAGACGGCGTCGATGGAACCGGTTTAGAATGCTCTTCTTTAAACTGGTTTGGAACCAACGCGCAGTGGTTTCAACCCCTAACCGGGCTCGACTTCTTTATCTACTTCCGCCATAAACTCTTTTATGGAGTCTCGCAGGTCTTCCTCGGTTTGAGCCCCCATCTCTGCCGTCTTAATAACACCGTGCTTGCATTGGTACATGCACATCGGCACAGTCCATGAGTCGGCAAAGCGATCGTTCAAGTATTGAACATAAGACTCCATCAGATCCTTGTTCTCGCTGTTTTGAACGTCGAGAACCTGCACGTCGAACTTTCCTTTGTAATCCGAGCAAACTTTCATGAACAGCGGGTCAAAACTTTTACTGTGGTCGCAGTCGGTCGACAGCAAGATGATACGAGGTAGAGGCTTGCCATTGCACAGCGCTCCCAACCTTTCTATATCCTCTTTGGCTTCTTTTCGGCTGGATTCGGTTTCCGCATTTTTTTCCAACCACTCATATTGCTGACGTGCCTGCGGAAACTGCTTGAGCCGCTCGTTGGTCAGTCCCATATATTTGTGCGCAATCTCGTCCTTCTGATCGCGCATTATAGCGTCTTCGAGGAAGCGGGCGGCTTCAGCATAATTCGCGTCGTTGTAGGCATCAACACCAAGTCGTCGAAGCTCAAGCGCGGACTTCCCACCGCAGGCCGACATCAAAAGAGCAAAGGAAATTGCCGGCAGGATTGCCACAGCGACTCTTCTTAAGGTCATTAACCTGGGACGACTCGGAAACATAGCGTAACTCCGGATTAAAGCTGCCTAACACCGTCGGACAGAGCATTGTAAGTTTAAATGCCAGACAAGTATACAGCGAAAGAAAGCTTCCCCTTGAGTTGTTGGAAACAGCTTTGCTAGAAAGTTTGTACGGCAGAGCGCTGAAAGCGTTCAACAACTCACAGCTTTAACGCGCCAATTCATGGCGCGGGCTGCAGCGCATACCGGTGAGTTTACTCCCGGACCCGGCTCTATGAGTCGGTATCCTGATTCGGTGGGCATGCTCTTAACCAGGAATTGGAGCATGTCCACTACTCTTAGAACTAAATATGGTGCGAGTTAAAACTCGGTCGTAACTTTGCCGGTTTTGGCATTTACGTGATACCAGTTCATCGTTGCGGTGTGACCTGACTCTTCGTCGTCCGGAACGTATTCATATACATGGATGACAAACTCTCCATTCTCTTTGCGATCAAACTCAATGTGACTACTGCTGCCTTTTCGCCCGCTCTTCTTGATGTTCGCTACAAACTGTTTGACTTCCGGTCTTGCCGAAACTATGTTGAGTGCTTGAGCTTCAGTTTTAACCGGTCCTGAGGCAGACTTCTTCACTTTGTTTTTTGTTTCGGAAGTTTTGTTTGCCGGCGCCGCATTCGCAGAATGCAGCTTAACGACGGTTGTGGCGAAGCAACAACTAAAGCTCAAAAGCGAGGCACTAAATATGATGCGGGTAGTCCGGGCAGAAATGCAGCCGGCGATCTTCTGTTTTTGCATAACCAAATCCTTTTCAACTGAATCAATATGATAACGCAACAACCTTCAAGCAGGTGGGTGCTTTAAGCGAAACCAGAAGGCGCTGCCCTTTCCATCTTCGCTGTCCACTCCAATAGATCCGCCGTGTTCTTCTACAATCATTTTGCAAATTGCCAAGCCCAGACCTGTGCCCTTCTTCTCAGTGGAGTCGAGTTTCTCGACTTGTTTAAACCGCTCAAAAATCGTCTCTTGAAACTCTTTTTTGATACCACGCCCCTGGTCTTCGACACGCACTTCAACAAAATCTGCTTCATTGACGATTCGCATTTTAACTTTGCTCTCGCGCGGAGAGAACTTAATTGCGTTGGAAAGAAGATTGATTATGACTTGCAAAATTCGGTCAGGATCGGCGAGGACCCGCTCATCGCCACCGGAAATCTCGATAGTCACTCCATTGTCGTCTGCAATCTGCTCGACAGCATCAAAGGACTCCTCCAATAGCGCACGAATACTGACGTCCTTCAATTCGACGGAAAACTTACCGGACTCCATTTTTTGAACGTCAAGCAAATCGTTAATCAATTTGATAAGGCGCTCGAGCTGTTCCTCAGCGGATTGAACGATAGGTCCAGCTTTCGAAGGCAATTCCCCTGCCGCTCCCGCGGAGAGCAACACGAGCATACCGCGCACCGAGGATAGTGGCGTCTTCAAATCGTGGCTCACCATCGCCACGAATTCTCGCTTGAGACGTTCGATCTCATGGCGCTCTGAAACGTCGAGCATTGCCACTAGATGAGCGTCTTTGTTTCCCATTTGCGTTTTGTTAGAAGACAGTTCCACGGGAAACTCGGAGAGATTATCCCTGCGAACGGCATTGAGTTCCATAACGTGGCCGGAGGAGCTACTAATCAGCTCCTCCATCCAGTTTTCTTTCGGAGGACTATCATTGCTCTTCAAAAGAGTGGAAAGGTTTCGCCCAACCAAATCCGACTGGCGGGAGCCGAACATTGATTCAGTCTTTTTGTTTGCAAGCCTGATCTTGCCCTTCTCATCGATAACGACGAGCCCCACAGGAAGGCTTTCCATAATGGTTCTCGTACGCTCCTCGCTTTCCTTCAATACTTTCTCGAACATCTTCCGGGCCGTAATGTCGTGAGCGACGCAGTAGAGAATATCCTCGGACTCAGACCAGAACACCGACCAGAGAACACTAATGACTTTTCCATCCGGGCAGGCGACGCGGTTTTCTATTGGCATCGAAGACGCTGAAAGTTTTATTGTATCGAGTGCGTTGAGAGTGTCTTCGATATCTTCCTCAACAATAATCTCGGTGAAACATTTCCCGACAAGCTCACTATCTTTGTATCCCCAAACAGATTCCGACGAAGGACTGACGTTGGTAAAGATGCCGGCGCCATCAATTGAACAGAGCACGTCGACAGCGTTATCCACAAGCGCTTTTTGTTTCGCCTTAGACTCTTCAACTGTTTCGGCCATTTGATGAAAAACGTTATCCAGCTCCGATATCTCATCGTCGCCCGGAATCGGCGGCAAAAGCGGAAGTGCACCGGCAAGGCGTTTTGCGTTACTCATCAATATTTTCAACCGATCAGTAATCGCGCGGCTGAAGTAGAGCACGATGATAACGCTCAATGCAACGTTAAGCCCAACACCCCAGAGCAAGAGAACTTTCGCATTGCTGCGCCATTTGACGGCTGCATCCGATTTAGCACCACTCTGACGTTGAACGAGTCCGTTCAATTCGCGCAGTTCGATCGTAGTTTGTTCGACAAGTGCCTCCATTTGATTTCGCATTCCGCGAATATTCATCATGGTCATCATGTCTGTGTCGTGCTGGTTTTGAAATGCATCGAACAAACCATCGCACATTTTGAGTGCACGCATTTCTACGCGTTCCGTGCGCTCAACCTGTTTCAATTGATCGGGGTAGTCTGCCAGATTTCTTCGCAGAAGTGCAAACTCAGTCACTATCTTTTTTCTGCTGTCACGATACTTCTTCTCCATCGCTGGAGATTTGCTATAGGAGTACGCTGTCAGCGTATTGATACCGTCAAATAATTCTCGTCCAAGAACAAACACGGAGTGCAAAACATCGTTAGCGTGAGACTCGTCACGCGCCTCGCTCTCTGACTGCAGCAGCATTGCGTACAAGAAGAGCATAAAAATCGTCCCCATTACGAGGGGGACGGCGACTATGAAAAGCCCCTTATGGTGAATCTTCAGACGGAGCGGCAAATTTTTCGCCTAACAGTGCAGATGCGTTGGAAAAACAGGGAAGAACGTAGATGTGACGTGAATATTGTATCGTTCATACCCTTGCCATATTGGATCAAAACCGACCACAATTCAGGTTAGACCCTTGATTCCAACACTGAGAAAACGTAGGAAAACAACTGTTGCGTTGCAAATTGCTGCATCCGGCATCGCGGTATTTACGCTCGTTGTCCTCGCTTCGCAAAATGCGAGGTCTATCGGATTTGGAACCTTAGAGTGGCAGCGAACCATCCTCAAAGCTCAGCGTGAGCGTGACTACGGTGAGTCACCACAAGCCATTGCAAAGCTGCACGATGCGTGGCGGTTAGCCCAGCAACTCGGAAAAGACCACCCATTTTACACGATAACTTTAAGGCACTTATCGGACTCTGCCTGGCGTCAGCGAAAATTCGAAGAATCACGCGGATATGCGATGCAGGAATTCGAGATTTTGAAACCACTCGGTCCGGATTACCAAGATCTGGTGCCCATTCTGACAAGACTTGCTGATATCGATCTTGTTGAGAATAAACTCGACAGCGCCTCAAGAAATCTTGCAGAAGCGCTCCGCGTCAAGGATAAAGCGATGTTCAATTTGCTTGGTCGCGCCGAAATAATAGTGCGCCAGAGTGTGGTTGAACTCGCCAGGGGAAACGAGACAAGGTTTAAAGAGTTACAAGCCCAGGCCGAAAAAGAATGGATCGCAACGAAAGTAGCGAAGCCGGGACCTTCTATGAGCGAATACGGATTCGAACTGGGCAGTCTCAGTGTGTCCTCCAACAAGAAGGTTGTAAAACCGCTTCGAACTGCAGCACTCTACTTCGCTCAACGCGGTTTGCTTTGTCTGCAGAATCAGCATGTGGACAATCTTTCGATAGTGCATGCATACGAGCGGTTAGCGGACGTTTACAGATTCATGAATCGCGACGCCGACAAACTCGCGTTATGGAAACAGTCTGCCAACGTCTGCACTCACAGCAGACATTTAACGGCGAACGAAATTACAATCACCCTCTGTAGATACGGGAAAGCGCTAGTCGAGAAGAAGAATTACGCTGAAGCTGTTTGGTTCCTGGAACAGTGCATGCCCTTTGCCAGAAAATGTGACGATCCAAACTTGCTAACGGCAACACTTTTCTACTTGCAATTTGCGTATATGCAAACCAATAGAATTGCAGATGCTTTGCCTCTAAAGAAAGAGTTGATGGTTCGCTACGCCGACGCTGGAATGCGACAAGATGCAGCGAATCAGCAACGAGAGATCAATGCGCTTACAGCAGCAGTGAAGTAGACTGTTGAGTGAATTAGTGGCGGTAATATAGAATCGGTTTCAATGGCAAAAATTCTACTAGCCGAGGACGACACAGCGCTCGCTGCCACGATTAGAGACTGGCTCGAGTTTGAAAAGAACGCCGTCGAAGCAGTGACGGATGGTGCGTCTGCTTTCGAGAATTTGATGGCGTTTGAATACGATGTCGCAATTCTCGACTGGGATTTGCCGAAGATGACAGGTGTTGAAGTCTGTCAAAAATTTCGAGCGAGGGGTGGCAATACTCCAATCATCCTGCTTACCGGGAAAAACACAATCCAGGACAAAGAAGAAGGTCTGGACGCCGGCGCGGACGACTATTTGACGAAGCCATTTCATCCGAAGGAACTTGCCGCACGCCTGCGCGCGATGATTCGTCGAGCCACCAATTTTGCACCAGATGTGGTGACTGCTGGACCGCTGACTATCGACAAAGAAAAAAGACTTGTATATATGAATGGCGTCGCAGTCCATTTACAACCTATGGAATATACGTTGCTCGAGTTTTTCATGAAAAATCCAAACCAGGTCTTTAGCGCCGAGACGTTGCTGCAAAAGCTCTGGGACGCCAGTTCCGATGTTTCGCTCGACGCGATATATACATGTATCCGGCGTCTGAGAAAAAAGCTGGATAAGGATAAAAAGGACGAGTCAATTATCCGAACGGTGCATGGCGTGGGCTATGGCATAAATCCGCTCTACAATTAGCCCAGTATATATTTCATTTTTCTAATCCAAGAAACACACTCTTTAGACTCGCGTCTACCTATTTGTCAGATGGATGCAGTAAAGGGATCAGAACGTCGAAAGTAGAGACATTGTCAAGCTCTCGAACATTTGAAACCCGAGGAGATCGAAAAATGATTCTTATAGTATTTGCTTCAATGATAGCCACCACTTCAATCGGCATGGTTATCTCCGCTCTCAGATAGTCCGCAATATCCGCCCCGAATATGCCTACTACGCCTTGACGCAAGCAGCAAATCCATAAAGCTATTCAGGGCAAGGGTTTCAGGACTCGGGTCCAAACAAACCTCCGGAGACTTCGGACACTTGGCTATGCCAGAGCGACGGATTTTGTGAATTCCGTCATCGCACGATAGACAGCGACGGCTAATTTTTTGATTGAAACCAGCTCGCTGCGAAATCGATTAACGCTCGCCAGGTTGCTCTCTAAAAAACGCACACAGTTTTAAATCCATACATATAAAGGTGCAGCGAAACTGCTCGACCTGATCAGTAACTGTTCCGCCACGACGAAACGGTGGAGCAGTGTCTTATCTCGCGGCGGGAGGTTTTTCGGTTTAGATGTCTTCTAGATCGATTCAGTGTCGATCGTTGTCTACGCTGCAATGACGCATTTACGAAATTTCGTCATCGTGGCATAGCCAAACGCCAGAAAAAGGGGGGAGTGCATACTTAACAAAGTCCTGAAAGCCCTGCCAAGTCAGCCTCTACCGCTTTCGCGGAGCACGCCGGCATATAGTAGCAAGCCTTCACGGAGCACGCCGGCATATAGTAGTAAAAAGGAACATTTTGGTCACACTTGGCAAGTAATATCTCAACATCGGAATTGGATGTTTCTTCAAATGAACTGAGCCCTGGCGGGTTGCCTGGGTGGGGGTTGTTACTATGAACGGCAAATTAGTGCAAAATGTGCGAGCAAAATTTTTCCAGGACTTTGAGCGCGCCACGACCGAACAAGATTTACCAAAACAAAATGGACATAATCCGGCAGTTCAAGCGATGCTTTGCGGATTTATCCTGGAGGGCGACGATTTGAATTTCGCGCCTGACGTTGAGACCAACGTAGAACAAGATTGGTTCTACAAACTGTAAGTTTTTTGAGTGAGCAGCGAGTGGTTGGTAAGCGCCTGGTTGACAGGCGTTTACTGCTTTTTGGGTTTTTATACGAGATACGTCTAACGCCTTAAACCAGGTGGTGCGTTATAATCGCAGCCTTTAGAGGGCACATGCGCGCGCATATTCCGAGTTGCAAATCGCAGAGCGCCCGGTGGCTCGCCGGCGCGGCGATAGCATTGACTCTATTCTTGTCCCCAGGCGCATTGGCGGCGGACTTGAGTAAAGCAGATGTCCAGAGCCTGGACAAACTCGAGAAGCGTTTTTTCGAGCAAACATATCCCAAAGATACGCCGGAAGCTCGTATCGAACGGCTTGAGAAGCTAATCTTCGGAGAGGCTCACCAGGGCGATCAAGAAGAGCGCATGCAAACTTTGATGGCATCCTTGCCGAACGAGCAGTTGCCGGCCGACCCGGGAGCTGGCAATTCTGGTTCCTCAAACGCTGGTTCTGCACAAAGCGACTCCGGAGATGAGAACCAGCCAAGCCAACAAACGGCAGACAATTCAGCCGGCGACAATTCTGACTATCCCAAAGTCGATGCGATCGAACAGTTGCTTCTTGGGAAAACCTTCAAGGGAGAACCGCTCTCCAAGCGCCTCGATCAACTCGAAATAAAAGCGTTCAAATCGGCGTCAAACAATCCGGATTTGAGCGAGCGCGTCAGCAAGCTGGACGAGTACGTACAAAAGCACATGCACAAATCGGTGGACGAGCTCGTCGATCCCAGAAACGTTTATCACTACTCATCGCCGGATGACGGCGACAACGTGCGCGCGCCCGCATACGCCGAGGGTCCCGGTGGAAGCCGATACGGTGCGCCCGGCGGAGTCTATGGTGGCGCTGGCGCTCAAACTTCTTATGGCGGCGGCTCAGGTTCGTACGGCATGAATCCGCCACAAACGGCATACCAGGGCGGCGGTCAACAGGACTATTGGGCCGCGCCGTCAGCATCATCGCCAGACGCCATGCGGGTCGGCTGGCTTGAGCAGCATGTCTACGGCGCGCAATCAAATCCCAGCGTTCCCCTAATCGATCGCTTGAAGAGACTTGAATCAACAGTATTTCCAACGGAACCGGTCGATCCGAATACGTCACTTCAAGGACAAATCGCAGTTCTCGTGAACGCGGTGGAGCTCATGCACAGTTCGAATCCAGCTTCCCCAACCATTGCCGGACAAGCGGGCTCGCAGCCGGCGGCATCGACAGGTGCTGCCGGAGCGGCTGGAAGCAATTTCCCAAGTTGGCCACCTCAAGGCTCCTCGCAATCGCAGAGCCAATCAAGTCAGTACGCGGCCGGAGGTTACGGTGCAAGCCAATATGGTGCCGGCGGCCAATACGGCGGCAACTACTCAGCCGGTGGACAACAAAGTTCATACCCCTACATCAACTCGCCCGGCAACGAATCGAGCTACAGCGGACAGGTGAACCAGAATCAAATCAACTCGCAGACATCAACCACTTCTGCTCAAACCCAACCAGAAGAAAATCAAAAACACGGACATCCACTTCTGAAGGGGCTGGCACAATCCTTGATGACAGTTGGAACGATGGCAGCTGGCGCCATGGTGATGAACAAAATGTCGACCGGGTCGTGGAGCGGACGCGGTTATGGGAATTACGGCAACTATGGCGGCTACGGCGGTTACGGCTATGGTGGTTATGGTGGCGGTTTTATGCCCGGATATTCGGTTCCGGGCATCGGCGGTCTTGGCGGATTGCACTTCTAGAGCCGGTCATCGCAGCTCGGAATCTAACGCGAATCGGGATTGAGCTGAACGGTTTCACCTTCAAAAGATTTGAACCAAACGCGCGGAATGAGATTGAATGGGTTTTCCCACGGATTCGGTATAACTCGATCAGCCCCGTAAGCTCTCATAATTTCCCAGGTTTGCTGAACGCAGTTATTCGAAAGGACTGACCAGCCGCAGTGTTGCGAAAACATCGCTGCCTTTTTGCCGGCCCGCGGATCACAATTCGCGATTTTCACGCCCTTGGCTTTGTGATACCAGATGTGCTCCCTGGAGTTCGACATCGCATTCAGCATTTCTTCTCTGGTACCATATCCGCACCACCAATCCGTGTGTTCGCCGGGAGCGACTGACATATAGTCAATCCAGGCGGGCAAGTCCATCTCATGGTGTCGATATAAGTGATCGGTCGCGCCGAACATAAAGGTTTCGTCCTCCAACATAAAGCCCCAGCCAACATGCCCAAGACGGGCAGCCTGCTTTACGTTTACGAATAACCAGAATTGTCCAATCACGATTGAGAAACCAATTTACGCTTTAGGAACGACCTTCCGAAAGAGGCGGCTTGTCTGGGTTTCAAACGAGCGATCGAGCCAGTTAGCTGAAAAACAAATAGCTTATCCAGGCTGATTGGTTCACGCTCATCCAAACCGCTCACGCGTTCTTCCTAAGAATAACCTCCCCACGTGCATTCCGCACACGGGGAGGTTCAAGTTCTTTATCCGAGTAGCTCGAACGAGCCACCAGCCATCGCTAGCTCGAACTAGTCGAGGTCGCCGAGGCTGAATACATCTTTGCTGAACGGATGTTCGCTAGAGTTTGCCCATGCGTTTTTCGGTCCAAGCTGAATCCCCTGGTACGAACCTTTCATGATGCCGACTCCAGGAGCGATCATGAGACCGCCGCCCTTTTTGATCATGCCACCATCGCTGTAGTTGCCATACGATTCTTTCGTGTTGGCACTGGACTTTCTGATGATTGCAATCGGCGTGCCAATCGCGGTGCCGGCTGCAAATGATGTCATAGTGATCGGGAATTTGATCATAGCCTTGCCCATTTCGCCAGCATCGGCATTGGATGGAGCTGCAATAACGCCCGAAATCAAGAACGCTGCTAATGTCGATAGCATGACTTTGCGCATTTTAGTTGAACCTCTTAACTTAGACTGCCCGGAACAGGAAGATTCCGCTCATCTATATTTACCACGACATGATCAGTTTTGCTAATCAACTATTAGATATAAAATTACTCAGTTCCAAAAAGAAGTAAAATATGTGTAGAAACCACGGCAAGAATGCAGCTTTCCGCATATACGAAAGAATTGATGGAATTCTTGTACTGGCAACTCGAAAGGCACCAAAGTCGGATAACCATTGACTGTAACTGGAAATCAACAGCATCACATACACAACTCCGATGAGTTGTATCCTGACGCGGTTGGTAAGCACATCATTTTCTACGATGGCGTGTGCGGTCTGTGCAACAAATTCATCCAATTCGTGATCGATAACGACAAGAATGGGCTGTTCTTTTTCGCTGCGCTACAGGGTGAATTTGCAAAAAACACGCTAGCGCGTCGCGGAGCAAATGCCGAAGATCTAAATACTGTGTACGTTCTCTCTAACTATGGCAACAAGCAGAAAGAGCGGCTTTTCAATAAGTCTGATGCAGTGGCGTTCACAACCTCTCAGTTGAGACCATGGATCAAACCGATCGCGGTTTTTATCAAAATCTTTCCAAAACCGCTTCGGGACTTTGGCTATGAAACAGTCGCAAAGATCCGCTATAAGCTCTTCGGGAAACACGACCAATGCATGCTTCCAAGCCCGGAGACACGGACTCGATTCATCGACGCTTAATGGAAATATTGCTTGCAGCCCTGATACTACGGGCGGTGACAGTCACATCAGTCAGAGCCAGGTTCTGAAATGTCAAAGTGATCGACTGATTCCTCTTCAAGAATGCGGTTCTCTAAAACTTTTCGAACGGCATCGAGGGCGGGCGCGGATGAGCGCCGAAGAAGGTTCGTGAGCCGCTCCCAGAGCAGTTGTGCATCTTTCTGGTTGCCTTGTTTTTCGCAAGCCTCAATCAGATCGAGGAGCACCAGCCCAGCATCTAAACTGAATTCACCGTGCCTGGTCTCCACAATTTTCAGGGTAGCCCTTAACATCGCCTCTGCGGCTCGGAAGCTGCCAGCGGTCAATAGCAACCGTCCCTGATATCGAAGTCGGTCGGTCAATATTATGTCGTAGTCTTTCACTGATGCCACCATAGCCACGAGATACCGTAACCGAAACGAGCTTATCTCCTCGTTCGTTGAAGAATTTGGCATCTACCGAACGATCGACCTCAAGGCAACTCGTTCGAACTCTGTTTGTATGAGCCCCTGTTCGATTCCGCGACGGCTCAGGCACGTAAAGCTAGTGTACGGCCGAAAACATTGACGTGTCGGCAATCGACCGAGAAATGCATGATCTGATCCTACAAGTCAAATGCAGACATCAGTTTAGGGCGCAATAAGTATTGTAAAGTCCGTCATTCGTCTACCAGCACAGCTGTGATGCTGAAGCAATTTTATATTTGGTTGAAAACGCAGACTTCATGAGTTTTTTCGCACGCAGACACGATAAGGCGTAACATGAAAGTAGTGGCTAGATTGAACGTCAATCGGTAATTTCACACCTTAGTGAAGTCCGGCGCTAAATCAATGGTCCGGACGGAGCAATTGTCCGAAAGAGTCCTGCATATCAAGCAGGTAGCCTAGTGACAGACCTCAATTTTTTCAGTTTGGATCCACTGTTTGCCTGAAAACTGGCAACAAAATCCTTTTGCAGGATTTCAGCCGCCATGCGCAAACGACGTAAGCATACAAATCACAAGTTTCTTCTCCAAATGGGTGAAGCCGTTCGTTCAAAAAGAACAGAGCGAGCCCTGTCACAAGAGGAACTAGGTCGCCTCTGCGGTATGCATCGCTCTTATATAACAGAGATCGAAGGAGGCAGTAGAAATCTCAGCATCCTCACAATTGTGAAATTGGCAGAGGCATTGAAACTCGAGGTCTGGCAACTTCTGCGGTTTGAAATACCAAACCCACCTGAAAGTGATGGCACCGTAAACGGTACCAAGAAGTCGAGTGGTGAATGCAGTCTCAACTAAAACGATAGCCGGCAAATAGCTTTCGTTTCAGTCTGGCGAAACCGAATAAAGGGTAACTGCGAAGTTCGAAGATACGAACTGGCACGTCTACATTTTGCACGAAAATGTGCACAGTAAGTCGTTGTTCACTAGATCTACCCAGTGGCGGAAATCGAAACTCGCAGGGACTATCCTCACTCAATTCCGAAAGAGAACATACAACTTCTCTTTCTACCTCATTTGCCGGACCAATTATTCGCAGACAAATCTCTCCACGCATTGAAGGCATGTCAATTATGGGAGCTAGAAGAATGGCACTGAGACCAGCTCTGCCAAGATCTATCGGATAGCATATACTGCTGACGCGAACCAAATTAACGCTTGGGAGCAAGCGAAAATTCTTCAACTCCCCTTGAAAAATAACTGTATCGTCCTTTAGTCCTTCGAAAGATGGATGCATCAGGTGCCAAGCATCGAATTTATTTCTAAACCGGTCAGACCAGTAAACAAGACGTCTTTGACGAAATAAATCAAGTTCTTGCGCAAGCAGTTTTCCCCGTTCCTCAAGGATTTTATTTCTTGCTTCAAGAATCGCGATGGCTTGCAGCAGATCTTCCTTTGAGCTGGCATCCATTTGCGACTTGTAATCTAGCGAATGCAAAGCCGGCGCGCAACCGTGGGTCTCATGCTCGTGCGCATAAAGGTAGCGAGCGTCCTCGATAATCGAGACGCTGAACGCCTGCTCGGCTGTCTGCAAACTGAAAGCATACGGTTGAGACATCCGGTTAGTTTAGTACATTGTCGGCCTTGCTTTACTTCGACGGACGGCTGAAAATATGTTTTTCACATTCCGTCGGCGCGGCGCATCCATAGCCGTTTAAGGAGACTAGTGGCAATTTCGATTTTATCGGTGGAAGAATTGCATCCGTTGCTCGGTAACGACGAGGTAACTATCGTCGATTGCCGGGCTATTGATGCATACGAGGCAGCGCATATCCCTGGCGCCGTGCGGCTGGCGTGGGAGGACTGGTGCGAAATTCCAAAGCCTCCGATTAAACAAATTCTAACCAGTCCGGGTTACTGGGGAGCGCTCGACGATCCGGAGCGCGGTCAGTTTCGAATACGCCTGGAAGAGCTAGGCGTGGTAAGGGATTCGCACATTGTCGTCTATTCGTCCGCAAGGGCATCGAAAGGGAGAGAGGGGCGGATTGCCTGGATGTTTGCGTATCTTGGAGCGCCACATGTGAGCATTTTAAACGGAGGATTTCCAGCGTGGCTCGACGCCGAGTTGCCGGTGGAGCAAGGCGTGAAAGCGGCTCGTAGAGGTTCATTCGAGATTTCACTTCGGCCGGAGCGCCGATGTATCACGGCCGATCTGGTGGTCAAATTAAACACAGATGAGTTTCCTCTTCTGATCGACACCCGCAGCCCGAAAGAGTTCGCGGGCGGTCTTTTCTGGTATCAGCCCAGGACGGGCAGAATTCCCGGCTCCCGCTTATTGCCATTTGACGCGGTTTTCCAACCTGACGGAAAGCACTTTGTATCCGCGCAGGAGTACGCTACACTTCTCCCGGATAGCTTCGCGAGCGCGACATCGGTAGCGACTTATTGCGAGGTTGGGGTGAGGGCAGCAACAGTAGCACTTCTCCACGAAGTATATACGGGGCAAGTCCTGAGGGTGTACGACGGTTCGATGATTGAATGGTCAATTGATTCCAGATTGCCAGTTGAGCGCGGATCGGAACGTAGTTAAATGAGATATCAAATGCGCAATCGCAAAAATAAACTAATTACCTGTTCTTTGTTGCTCGCGGTTCTGACGCCGTGCCTGGATGCTCAGGCAGCCGACGCGCCGGCGCCGTCGAAGAGCGCACAAGTATCCGCGCTCATAAAAAAAGGAATCAACCAGGCTAAGGAAAAGGATTACCGTCAGGCCATCAATAGTTTCAACGAAGCGCTCGCGATTGATCCAAACAGCTTCGACGTATTTGTAAACCGGGGCTGGACCTCACGCCAGATAGGCGATTTCAATGGTGCAATCGCTGATTACACAAGCGCGATCAAACTGAATCCCTCCAAGCCGCAGGTGTATCTGAACCGCGGGTGGTGTCATAAACGTCTAAATCAATATGATGAGGCACTGCAGGATTTTAATAAAGCGTTGGAATTGGACCCGAAGTATCTCAACGCGTACAGAAACCGCGGCTCGTTGAAGCTCAAGATGGGCGACTATCAAGGGTCGGTCGCAGATTTCAACCAGTTGCTGGTTCTCGATCCCGATGCCAAATCGGAAGTGGCGAAGTATGTTCCGAAAGAATATATGGATCAAGTCACGAAAATGGACCCGAAACAGGCAGCCGCTATCGGTTCGCAAGTTGCCGCCGCATTTAGTGGCACTCAAGTAGAGCTCTCGAACGCTGACCTTGCGAAACTGAATAATCGCGCGGCGCGAGCAATCAAAGCCGGTGAGTTTGCCTCGGCAATCTCGATTCTGGAAGAACTCACCAAGAAAAAACCTAATTACACCTACGCAAAGGATAACCTTGCCACCGCCTACAACAATCAAGGCATGAAGTTTGCAGTCGACAATCCGGAACAATCAGCGGCGCAGTTTAGAAAAGCAATGTTCTACTCTACGCAGCAAGTGACGACCCGACGCAATCTCAACTCGATGTTGACTCAGATGGGCAAGGATCCTGAATCGGCGCAGGTTCGCATCGCCCTCGGTGATGAGCTCAAAACACAAAAGGATTACAAAGGCGCATTCGTCGAGTACATGGAAGCGATGCGTCTGAAAGATGGTACAGATGCGCGCGCGAAGATCGCGGAAGTATGTGCATTGCTTGAAACTGAGAAACTGACAGCCGGAGCCAACACCACTTCGCTCACAGCGGCACTGCCATCGAAAGCAAGCATTTCCGGAGAGGGAATGATTCACCCGCCTGAAGCGAGCCCGAAGCCGAAGAAGCAGGAAGGATACGTCGAGAACAGCGCTGAAGAAGAGCCGCTAACCCTGCCTCCAACTATCGGTCTTGATACCAAATTCGATACCGAAGGAAAACAGCAGTCCAAAGGTGCTCGAGCAAAACTAGAGAGTGCGCAAGCAACCGCGCTCGACTTGAATCCACCACCGAAAGCACCCATTGGTGAGGATCTCGAGACATTAAGAGTGAAGTGGAAGAACCACTTAGACCGAGGTGACGAACAGTTTGAAAATGGTAACTACGTAGATTCAGAGCAAGAGTACAAAGACAGTCTGCTCACCGCCAAAAGACTCGGCGACGACAGCCTGGAAGTCATTAGCAGTCTGGAACGGATGGCACGAATCTTCCTGGTTCAGAAGCGCTCATTCGAGGCTCTGAGTTTGCTTGAGCAAGCCTACACCCTACGCAAAGATCGCCAGGAAGACCCGGATCCTGTACATCTGGAGCGGCTCGGCAACAAGGTCCTGGCGCTTAAGAAAATTCTCTATCCCAACCAGGATCCAAAGAAAGAAAACCCGGATGACGAGGAAGAGCCGGACGACAGCGACACCGAGAAGACTGCCAGTGCGGACGGTGCCGAGGGAGATGATACGAGCGATCCAATAACAGAAGAAAGCAGCGCCGACGCGAAGAAACCTGATGGTGAAAAACGCAAACTAACTGGAATCTTCAAACGCAAGAAGTCCGAATTCGAGAAAGAAATGGAAGTGCTCGACAAGAAAGAATCCGACACGCGCAACAGTTTCGACACTCGTCCTTCCTGGGCTGAATTCAACAGATAAGCGGCCCAATCGGCTCTACATCTTTTCGTACCAGACAGGTCCGTCGGCTTCTTTCTCGCCTTCGCCGCCTTTCGACTTGTCATCATCAGCGCTTTTTTCTTCCGGCATCGCTGAGATGATCCGAATGTAATGTTTGCCCATCTGCGAGCACTCTTCGTCGCTCCAATTGTGCTTTCGGAAATCGTCGAGGACCGCAAAGATTTCCTTGCGACCCTTGCAACGGTTAACTTTCTCCATCCAGGCAACCAAAGTTTCAGCTTCTGTCATAACAGCAAAGTTCTCACCGGCTCTAAAACTCTTTGATAATAACAATTAGCGGTGACCCTGGGGCCACCGCTAAAAAGTTTTGAACTCTTAAATGCAATTACTCTTCGAGCAATTACTCTTCGAGATTGCCGAGGCTGTAGCTGTCTGGAGCGAACGGAGCGTCGAAACCTTTGGTTACGCCGTTCTTGGTTCCGTAATAGACGCCTTTGAGACCGCCTACAACAAGGCTGGCCGGCAGGGTAGCGATGGAAACTACTGCGCAGACAGGACCGTTGTCCTTGCCGCCGAGTTTGCCGCCGACTTTGTCAGCTGCATCTTGGGTGAGCGCTTTGTAGCTGTGAAGTACGCGCTTGGTTACAGCAATCGGGGTGCCTACTACGACGCCGGCGCCCATGCCGCCAACGCGTGTAACCATCAACGAACCTTGTGTAACTTTATCGAGCGGCTCGTCATCTGCCATTGCTGGCATTGCGAATGCGCCGACAGTTGCGACTACAGCAAGAGCAGTTGCTCCTAAACTAAACTTTTTCACTACCCTTCCTCCCTGGAAAACGGATTGAAATAAACTTGCCACGGATTTGCCTGAATCTACTAAGTACACGTGACCTGCCGATAGGACATTTAACAACGTCCTCTCATCAGAACAAATAGTACAGTAAATTTTTCCGGACGCCCACTTTCTTCTTAACCAAGCACCGAAATTGACCACTAAGATGTCAAAAGGTTAGCAATCTTTCGCTAGCCCTGCGCGAACCTTGCAGCAAGAAACAGGCAAGACCGTCGATCCTCATCCGGCCGGAATCGTTTAAGAAACGGAATTTAGTTACATCAATTTTTGAAAGAAATCGGTGCAAGCGGTTTCCGCCCAAAAGCGGTCGGTCTGCGATACCACATTCGGTATCGCTATCACATTATCCCTCGCCTCGGATTTGAGGTTTTCATCACCGTCTATATTTAAACAGCGATTTCGCTCTTTCGCCTTTGCAGCTCTACGCGAACCAACAAAACCAGCATGTCCACCATATTTTGGTGCCAGGAGCGTGATGTTGTTGCCGGACAAATCTTTGGAAAGAAACGACTTGAATGGAACGAACGGGTCGTCTTGTGCGGTTATTATCAAAACCGGTTGCTCGATGGATGGCACCAACTGCAGTGCGCTGGCACGACTGTAATAATCGCCTGCCGTCAGGTAACCGCCATCCGGCGCGGTATAGATGTCATCGAAATTCCTGACCGTTTTTATTCTGGGAAGAAATGACAGGTCGTACTTACCGGGTTGGAGCTTGTTTTTCTCTACGATTTTAGACTTGAGTGAGATGAGGAAGTTCAGCTCATAGATGCGGTTGTACCACTGCTCAAGGGCCGTAACGCATGAGTGCAGGTCAATCGATGGAGAGATCGCACATACACCTTTGAGCCATCTTTTACCGCGAAGACTTAGCTCTGAAGCCGCTTTCAAAACAACATTACCGCCGAGAGAAAAACCGACGAAGAAAACGTTATCGAAACCCTCATTGAGGAAGTATTCGGAGACCGGAGTGAGATCCGCACTGAGACCGGCATTGTAGAGCGTTCGTGAGAGATGCATTGTGCCGCCGCAGTTTCGCATGTTCATTCTAGCGGCGCTGATACCGCTGGCGATGAGCTTATCTGCGAGCCCCATGACATAATGCGAGCGACTCGAACCCTCGAGTCCATGCAGAATTACGACGATCGAGCGCTCTCTGCTTTCCGTAGATTTAGGAACGTAGTTGGTCTCTACGAGCACGCTGGCTTTTTGATCGACTTCGATGATGTGCTGTTTCTGATTTTCGAGAAGCGAGGGAAAGCTGCGCAGCCAGCGGCTTGCAAGAATCGTCATCAGGTGACGATTCTGCATTCCCGTCATCGGGACAAAATCAGAAAAATCAAATTTTTCCTGCACGCTCTGCATCAGAATTTTCCGAAGGATTGAGAGATTGACGCATGGTTTGCATCTTGGAGCATCGAACATGAGTATAACGGTTATAGCTCACCTTTCGATGCTCATTACTTTTCGCAAGATTCAGACCGATGCGCTCAGGCACAGGAACCAAGATTCCAAGCCTTTAACTCACTTATTCAAAGCACATAATTCCCCAGCGCGGCGACAAGCTTGTCGATTTGCTCAACTGTAACGGTATAGTGGCACGAAATGCGCATGCCAAGCCCAGGTTGCGAACCGATGTTATCCGGCTGAATCCAGATTTTATGGTCCTCCCAAAGGGCGGTACGCAAGTCTCTTACCTTCAAGTGTTCTTCGGCAAAGTGAAAAGTCAGAATTGCAGTCAATTCTTCGGACGGAACATCCTCCGGAGATGGCGTGCGAAATTGCACGGGGAAGCGCTCGGAGAGCTTATCGCGAAGAAGCAATGCAAGCGATGCCTGATAGCGCTGAACGTGATTTGCATTTAACGTTTGCTGCAAATCAATTGCGGCGGATAGACCAAACCACTGGCAAACATCGCCAGTGCCGCGGCATTCGAATCGCGAGATGTCGTAAATATCCTCATCGCGTTTTTCATAAAACTGATCGCCGAGCCAAACCGGCTCCAGTCGAGGAACTAGCTCTTTAGACACATAGGTGAAACCGGTTCCATTCGGTCCCCCAAGCCACTTATGCCCGGAGCCCACCCACATGGGAAACCGAGATGGTCTGACGTTCACATGACCCGGAGCATGGGCGCCATCGACGAGAAGCGGCAAGCCAAGCAGCTCCAAGCTATCGACCAGTGTCGTCAAATCAGGGCGCCATCCGGTATAGCAATCGATTTCGCTTACCAAAACCAGCTTGGTGCGCTCGCTGACGAAACTCAAGAGACCAAAGCAAAATTGCTCGGACGAACACGTTTTTGGAATCTCGTACTTGCGAACGACCACACCACGTGTTTCCTCAAGGTATCGCATGATCGTGCGAGCGCTGCCATGCTCGTGATTCGTGGTTACGATTTCATCGCCGGGTTTTGTAAGAAAACTCTCAAGAATCAACTGCAATCCCTGGGTGGAGTTTCCAGTCAACAAGATCGAGGAAGATTGACAGTTGAAGAGACTTCCCGCCGCTTTGCGCGCAGTCGAAATCGGTTCAGGATCCAGAAAGGTTGTGATCGTAGGATTGGAGTTGAGCTGCTTCACGCCCTGATGTAGAGCGTTTAATACGCAAGTCGGTTTGCGCCCGACCGAACCAGTGTTGAGGTACGTAACGCCGTCTTTATCAGCAGGGAATTGAGCATCGATAATCGCGCGAAGAGCCGCATCAGGAGCGCGAACGGCTTCTACTGGCGCATGTGATTCCATTAATGAAAGCTCCCCCCGGTTATTCACATACTCAACGGCGAAATTCTTCTATATAATCACAGTAGCGACGAATGCAACACCAGACAACGGCGGTATAAAGCCATGCTTGCAGAAGGCGAACCAGTATTTTTCGGATTATTCATTTTGTTTGCAGCCCTTGTACTGCTGGGAATTGCCCAGAATCAAGGGCTGATCTCGGTGCTTTAAACAAGCACAAGCGCCCTCGGTCACCTTACGTCTAGATACCCAGATGCAAACCAGACTACCCGGCGAAAGGAAAATCGGCTGGCCTGGCGGAAGCCGGAAACGATTTCTCGTCTATTCGATGCTGTTGCTGTTTGCCTTCTTTGGTATCAAACATTTTGTAGGCACAATTCACGGTCCGCCCGATGAAGAACTGAAACGAAACGTCCATTTGGAGCTCGTAGACTGGCACATCGTCGGTTTGTGGGTAATAAACAGCCCTTGCTGTTGGGTCCGAGTCGCCAACTATAACGACGTTCCAATCAAAAATATCACCATCAGATACAAAACATTCGGGTACCGCGGCGAGCCGCTTGATGTCGGCACCTATACGTTGTCCGGCGCGCAGGCATCAGATTACGTAGTGAAGCCTCGAAGCGTGAAAAATTTCATCGAGCAATACATCGGTCTTGTCGCACTCGAAAGCGACATGCTGAGTGTCGAGCTACTCTCAGTCGAGCGCGCTCCCAGCGGCGGTCATTAGCTACCGTAGCCGGCAGACGTGAACCTACCTGTCCAGCCAACCTGGCGCCTAATACGAGGTGCGACGGGGTTCGGAATCGCCTTTGAATGCCGATTTCCAAACTATGTAGCCGATGATTGCATAGACAAAGAGCAAGATCAGCATCATCACATCCGGCCACTTCTCGAAGATACGCGCGAAGGGGCGAGCGATGAAATCAATTATGAATATGCCAATTGCTGTACCGGGCATCGCAACTACTCCTTACAACTAAGAGCATTGTAAGGGGCTTTTTGACGATTCGCGTACATCTAAAGCATTCGTTAAGTTAATGCTTGATAACCACCCGATCCTGAAAACCCTCTCACCAAGCCAGGTTAAGAGGCCTTAACCTTAGCGTCACCGAAAATCCATCCGGCATTATGGCGATTCTGGCACCATATATGGTGACAACCAGGATAATCTGTTCGACTCAAAATGAATCAACAGTTCGACTTAAAAGGAACTGTCCGCCGAGACAGATTCAACCTGTTTGACTCAAAACCGACTCGTTCTGTTGGCTAAACAGATACAGAATTGGTTTGGAAGTGACGTGGAACAGTATATGGAACCGCTTAAGTGCGGAAGTGAAGCACGTTCTAGTAGTGCTTGAAGTGGTTGTACGGATTTTCCCAGCGGCGGGCAAATTGGTCGGTAATCCAGTGAGGATTCAATACGATCAAAAGACCGATTGCGAGAACCATACAAAGTCCGAGCGAAAAAATAAACACCATACGAAACGATCCTACCTGTGAATCGAATGAGTGACTTGCAACTATGATTTTCTGAGCGATCTGTTTAAGGCGGGGTTAACGAAACCCCCCAGCAAGCATTGATTATATCTAAGGCTGAACGTCCCGTAAATATTATTTCGAATTATTACAACCGCTGTATCCCTGGCATACTGGGAGTCTCGAAGGCTCATCCGATGGGCTTGTAACAGCGATGTCAGGAGCCGAGCGGCATGACAAGCCGGTTTTCAAGCGACAGATTTAACCTTCCTTCACTGTTCCTATTGACTTTTGGGCGCTTAAATCAGCACCATAGGCAGTATCACAATATCGGCGAAACCGAGTGCCCTATCG
>CBDDIJ010000004.1:0-182137 GCA_965228855.1 Candidatus Obscuribacterales bacterium
TCTGAAGACTTCTCAGCAGGAGTGTCGCTCGACTCAACATTGATATTAATCTTTTCTATACTTTGCTGAGTCTTTTTGTGTTTGTGGTTTGTTTCAGCAGATTTTGATAAAACTGAGTCTTTGTCTTTCTTATTCGATTCAGGAATATTTTTGTTTTCGATGTTCTTATTCTCTTTGTCCTCTTTGATCGCAAATTTCGAAACCTTCGCAAGTTTCCGAGAATTTGATATTTTATGGGTCTTAATGTTTTTCTTATCTGAAAGTTTCTTTTCACTATTTTTGTTCTGAACTTCTCTCAACCCCCGACCGTGCTTGCGGTCTTCAAGGTCGGCGCTGACGCTTTTGCATCGATCCTGCTTGTCTCTCTGCAGTCTTTTTGCAGAAACACTGGTCTGGCCGCCTGCAGTCTTGCCCTTGACTTTGCTCTTCTTCATACTTAATTAAGAATTTTTAAAATTTTAACGACTTTTTATCCATAACATTAATGCAATTATGTTGTTATAACAGTTTACATATTTTTCTCAATTTTAATTATTATAATTTTAATTTAAGATAATATAAAATGAATTATGTTTCAAATTTTATTTGTTTTATTTTTGTAATTTACCTAAACCTCTTTTAAGAATAAACCATATCAAAATAAGTAAACTAAAGTATATTTTTCTTTAGAATTTATTTAACCAAAATTTTTATTAACTTATTGCAATAGAATATATTGATTTAAAATAGCTTTATATGTAGCTTCAACTATTATACTAAAGTAATTCTTTATGTTAAAATTTTCTACTTATTATTACAGAATCTAGCATTTTGCTTTGCTTTGATTATGATCATAATCAGGTCATTTGAAGATCAGCTTTCCAAAAATGATTTGATCTTTAGAAAATCGAAGAAAATCTTAGTAAGAACAGATCTATCACAAAATCTGAGAGGAATAGATTTGGTGATAGTTTCAAATATTATATTTTTGAATTTTTTTGTAAATTCATGAGATACTAAGGAAAGGTAAAATATTAGTCTTACTTTAATCGTGTGTGTGACATTTTTAATGTACTTCACAAATCTTTATTAGTAAGAAGTATCACAATTTTTTTAAAACTATTTTCCTTATGTTTTGAGCAAGATTTATGAGTCATAAGATAAAAACAACTTCAGAGGAGAAATTTATAAATATATTAAAAAAATCTGAAGTTGCTTTATCTCCAATAGCTCTTGAATCATCCTCAGGAGTAACTAGGGATCAATATGAACAAAGATTGAGGGACTGAATTCTTGGAGAAATCGAAACTTGAAACCAATTCTAAGAGAAGTCGCACATCATATAGAGATCTAAATATTCATTTTATATCCATATTTAACAATATATGATTAATTTTAAATTTTAAATTTAAGATTAGGATATTTGTTTCAGATTATTATTAAATATTTTTTAATAAATATTTATATTGGTTTTTTTTTAATGTCAGTTCAGTCTGTTTATAAGTTCAATTTAAGGTATTGATATATAAGAAGCATTTAATAATATAACAAATACCTTAAATAAATCACCGTCCTTTTATCAAAGAGATTCAGCAAAGAAGTTAACAGAGAATCTCACTCCAAAAGTACTAAGTTTTGACAAAAAATAACAATGCCTTAACTGAATCTAATAACGATGATAAAGGCTTCAACATTTAAAATTAAGTTAGCTAATTCATTCAAATTAAAACTATAAATTTCTTGATTTATTCGAATTTAAAAATATTATGAATAAAATTTTATTTGGTTCAAACCAAATATAAATTGATGTTGGTAGCTTAAGATAGCATAATTATAGGATAGCTTGAATCAGCCAGGATAAGCCTAGACTTACTAAATTAGCTTAACAGCAAATTTATTATCTTTTGGCTTAAATTAGCTTACTTTAGACTTATTCCAGACCATTAAAACTTGTGTCTCCAGCTGCTGGATAGTTCAGATGCTGAAAATATGGCTCATCTTGCCTGATCAAATTAAATTAATTTTCTTTGAATTCAATTATCACATTATTGCTTACATCGAACTCAGAATTCACACGATTTTAGTATTTATGAGTTTTATTTTAATAAAGCTCATATTTCAAATCTATTGGGTTTAAGAAATCTATTAGCTAAAAGAATCTCAAACAATTTTGCTATTATTTCTTCGAAGTGCCTGAAAACAAATACCCACTCTCATTTTCTAAAATAAGAAAATATTATATATAAAGGAAAATAATTAGGAGATACAGGCTGACTGTAAAATTTAAATTATATTGAAATAGATAATAGTAAAACCAAAAGGGATGTGCAAACATATACTTAACGCTCAAGTTCAGATTAGAGCCGCCTGCTGAAAGAAATGGTACGACTGTGCTCTATGTCACGCTGAAAATGAAGACCATGATATTCTCAGACAGAGTGAAATGGTGTTTGCATGAAAGAAGTGCAAAAAGATCTTTAGAAAGGACATGGGTATGTTAAACTCGCAATTTTAAATTTTTAAATTTAATAGAGATTTATGAGGAATCAGATGAGTACTGTCCCAGATGTGATAACCATTACGTTCTTGATGCAGTCACACCTGAAGACAAAGGACACCTTGTAATAGGATTTGAGGCGAAAAAGGGATATGAACACATGCTTTGCAAAGATGATAGAGAAAAAGATAGAGCGCCAACACTCATGGATTATGGCGATTTGAATTTATCAGATGAGGATGATAAATAACTCACACATAAATAATCATATCGTAAAAGTGTTGTGCTTAATTTGCACTTTGGGACTAGATTTAAATGGGTATGCTAAGGCTTATTTGCACCATCTATCTATATTCATATTCAATAAGTGATGTAATGTAATAAATAGGTTAATTTGTACAAATTTATATTATAAAAGATGCACTAACAACATCCAAAAATAAAATTCAAAAGAAATATAATTATTAATATAATATAGGGTCAAGTATTTTAGTTCAAATAATCCAAAGAAAATGCTATTTTTAGGACAAACAAGATTTTAGGAAAATCAACTCTCACAAAGAGGATTTGTCTTCCTAAGATCTTGTCCCATCTTAAAAAAAATCATTACAGAATCTGGGTTAAAATGCTCTATTATACCATATAGGAGGATAATATTTTAAAGATATTGCATAATTAAGTAGTAAATATTAATCATCTCTTTTAATTATATATAAAAAATAATTTTTTATGAAAATTATAATTACCTTTGATAGAATTTTATTAAATTTAACTTTATATGTATTCTATCAAGCAAATGGAGCATTTTAAAAAATTATTAACCGAATTTACTAAGCTTATTGGATATTAATTTTAGCATTAATAAATTAAAATCTTCTCTTTTCATTTGCTTTCAATCATAATCTCCTATTATCTTCACTAATAGACATTATTCTTTTAAAAATGTATTTCAAAACTTGATATTTTCAATAACTACTTCATCTTAAATTAATTCTTATCTAAAATAAAAAAAGACCTTATAAAATATTTATCATGTTAAAGACAGTAAAAGAATTCAGAATCAATTGAAAGCTTCAATATCTTTAAATCTATAGTTATCTATCTTAATGAATAAATTAATATTAATTAAAAATGGCAAATCGTTAAATACTCATACATCTCTCAAAATATGCATTGTCAATTTCTCCAGTTATTTTGAGGTAATATAAAGCTCTATTTAAATTAAAATAAACTTAATAAATCATGCTCTTGAACAATTGGAGAATATCATCTGTAATTATTCTGATCATAAATATTTTTAATCTGAGGCAAATTTCAAAGCATCCAATCATTAATTTTTTTTATTTTATAAAAAATATATTATTAACGAATCGCAAATAAATTTCAAATCTAAAATAATAAAATCTCAGTATTTTAAGAGATTCTTTATAAATTCCTATTTTTCTTTAAAACCGTGAAAAGGTTGTAAAGGTAATTTTAATTGAATTATTAAAACCAAATATTTATTTTAACTAAAAAAAACAAAGAAATTTGCGAACTAAAGATCATAAGTAAATTGTGAACTTGATTTGAATAAATTCAACAAAAATATCTAATTATCTTGGATTAACTATAAATTATTGTTATGAAAGGAACATTAAAGCAATCTTGTTAAGTTTTATCTATTTCGGATCACATATCACTCAACTTTGATTTTTTGAATTCATCCGAATACTAGTTTTAAGGATGACGAATTAAGACTTTTCAATGTGACTTTAACTTTTGAAAATTAAATTCATATACTAATGAAGAGGAAGTATAGTTGATCTTCTGATTCATAAAACAAAATTTATGTCTCATTTACAAGAATACGCACAAAGGTGCTGAAGAGCTAATTTTAAAATCAGCAATGCTTAATTAATGTATATCGGCTGAGACTGTTTACATTTCTTATAGTAGAATAGAAATACTATTATAATAAAATTATATGAACAGATCCAAATGACTGATTACTAAATATTATACGGAATTGCAGTCTTGCTGATTTAAAATTGTAATTTCTCTAAAACTAAAAAATAAAAACTAAATAAAAATGCGATATCTTTGATACTGTAATGATGTAGTTAGTAATGAATTCTTTAGGTTTATATTTAAATATTTCTTATGCAAACTTATAATCATGCAATTTATATTATATAAAATTAAGCAAAATTTTATTAGTACAAAAAAAATAATAAAGGAAATTATAAATATTTTCTATTTAATTATTGAGAAAATGACTGAATAACAAAAAATTTGTTTTAAATTTAATAGAAATTTATTTTATTAAATTGATAGTAATTTCGTTTTTTAATACTTTTTAATCTATTAATTATTGCTTGTAATTCTGTTTTACAATTATTGAATTTTCAAAGTATTTTTATATGAATAAAGAAAACTAATTTTTATTTATTAAGTTCTAACTATAATTCAGCAAGAATTGAAATAGAAAGATTAACAATGGAGTCAACAGTTTCAAAGCAAGAGCAAAGCCTGTCTACCTCTAACATGATGGATGGGAAATTTGATCCTACTGAGGCTGATACCCAAAATGTCGGAGAGCGAGAGAGATTTGCAAGTGTTGAATTCATTGAGGAAAAAGGTAATCATGAATCACACTAACGATTTCATAAAATTTAATAGATTTTATATTTTTGATATAGTTACTCATTTGAAGATGATATTTGCATTTATTGGGGATTAAGAAAGCCTTAAAATTCTTGGATTAATGCTATATTTTAAGTAATTTATTTCAGTAGTTAAAAGAAAAGATACTTTTATTGATTTGCTTGTTTGGATAAATGAATATATTTAAAAGGAATGTCTGTGATTTATTCATTTAATTATTGTAATTTGCTTAAAAGTTAAAGGAAAATCTAATCCTGCTATGCTCTTTTCTTAAATCTAACTATTAATAAAATTGCAAATGATAAGTCTGATATACTTTCATCAATATTTTATTCTATTGAGATTGTAAATTTAACTTTTCTTTAGTTGACGAGCACATTAGAAAGGAGATCAGAGGATTCTGGAGGAGAGTTTACGAATCTAAGACTCACATGTGAAAACATGACAGAGGCTGAGTTTACAATGTTCTTAAAGGTGTACTTAAAAGTGCTGCTCTTGGATACGGAATCAAATATGCAATCAATATCCTCTTTTCGCTTATGAAGCCAAAAAAGTTTATTGCAAATGTATTGTCAAAGAAATCATTCATGGATTGCTCAAGATTTGCACTATTTATGAGTAAGTCAGTATTAAATTCTTCAATTTTGAACAAGAATGCTATTATTTTTGAAGTTTCTCAAGATCTGCATTTTTTCAAAATAGCATGATATTGATATCTTTACATTTGTAAAATGACGTGGCAAAAATTATTCACGTCATCAATTAATTAATTTTTTAGCCAATAGCAAATTTAATTTATAATCTCGTTTTAATTTTTAATGAAAAATTAAAAACAGCGAAAAGCTAATAAAAATAAAATTATCTATCAAATTTGTGTGTTTCAATGCCATTACTCATGATTGATTGCTAATTCTTTAAATCATTCCTAAATTCTAAAAAAAATAAATGGTAGTTCTCTTCAACACTGTATACAAAGCAGTCCTGTGAACATTAAGAAGATTTACAAAAGACGACAATCTCAGCTCCACAATTGCTGGAAGTAAGGAATCTGGATAACTTATCTTAGTTATGTGAGCAATGTCTTTATTCGTAGAGAAATCAAGCAGAAGAGAATTCGTTGCTTTGATTTTCTTCTCAAGAATGCTTGTAAGTAAAACCTAAATGCTAACTTTTTAGGATTCATTTATGAACTTGATGGAGACAAAGACATCAGGATATGTTTATTGGTATACCTCTTTAATCTATTATATTTTTTATTTATGCAAAACAAACTCAAGCTTAGTATTGTTACAAGAATAATAAATACGAATTATATTAATTACAAAAATAGTATTTTAATTTTATAAGGGTGAACTAATATAAATGTTAGAAAGTTTAAATACGGAGAGACAGTATTTCTCTTAATTCAATGTGTTTTCTTAAAGTATTTATACGCATATGAATGGGAGCTTGTTCCAAAGTCAGTAGCAGCAATATACAAGACATATTCTCATCAAAAGCCAAATGATTTAACTATCAAAAAATTAATTTGGAGACCTGTGTTAGATGACTTTTTGAAGGCGCATCCAAGTGCACCTTAACTCCATTTGTTAATAGACAAAAAAATTGGTTCAATATATCAAAATTAATTTTTTTAAATTTTTTACTCTAATATTTGTTTTATTTAGTATAATTTATTTAACTAATTATTGCAATTAATTGAAAACTACAAAATTATTTTGAATATAAGATCTTTAAAATAGTTTTTAATATAAACAAATAATAATTTATCAATAAAATAATCAAAATCATTTATAAATTATGATGAAATTAATCATTAATATAAAAATCATTCAAAATCTTAGTTAAATAATGAAACTATTATTAAATATATTATTAACACTTGTTACTCGTGAAAAGTATCCCTCCCCTCCCCTCAGGAGGGGGATATTTTTCTAGAATTCACAACTCGTGAAAACTATCCCCCCTAAATTTGATGTCTAATTTTAATAATTATGGTTCAAATTTTATTTAAAAGATAGAACCTGAAGAGTTATATAAGCTCATTAGCTCAATGCAGATGTAAGATCAATCAAAATGGAAATGCGTAAATTCAAAAACATAGACAAAAATAGTGATTAAAATAGACAAATCCCTAAAAGAAGCAAAATTACAAAACTTAGGCAATAATTAGACTTAGAGAGGATGATAGTCACTTTGATGCATAAAAAAATATGAGAGCTTCATAAAAAATTAGAAAATTTAGGAATTCTTATTTTAAAATCGACTAGGTGTAGTAAAAAATTCAACAAAGCTATATATTTTTCTTGATTTGGCAAAATATTATTTTATTTAAAATATTTCTTGGAAAATTCAGTAAATGATTTCTTATTTATTTTAGCAATTAGAAGCATTGCACAACCGGAGTTGCTTCTAATTGATTCACAAGGGACGCTAATGATTAACATTTTAATTCAAAGTCAAACTTAAGACTGAAAAATCATAACAGTTGAAAAATAGACAGTTGAGAATTATGAGAGAGGCCAGCTTGTAAAGATATCCAATTGAATTCAGTAGATTGAAACTCAAATTATAAATACATTGTTTATCAAACTCAAAGTTAACTTTAAAAAAGATCTAAAGAAAAAGAAATGGAAGCGTAGAGCTATTTTAATTAAAATTAAGCAAGTCGTTGTAAATCTATTGCTATTGATCAGTTGAATCAAATTCTTAGCACAAATTGATTTTTTTATATATAGAAAATAGACAAGGATGCATTAAAGAGAGTTTAGTCATAATAATTTTATTAATATGATTTACCTTTTTTAAGGAGGGAGGGGATAGTTTTCACGAGTTGTGAATTCTTGAAAAGTATCCCCTCCTGGGGATAGGGGGGATAGTTTCTACGAGTAACAACACTTAATATTCATAAAACTGGTTCTTAAAGAAATGATTTATTTTTTGGTATTAATCAAGGAAAATGCTTTGGCAAGGTATTCAGTTTCTTGTTCTTCATCGTCTTTCTTTTCTTCAGGTTGTTCTTTCTTTCCTTCTATAATTTTGAATTGTAAAGGGTTATGTGATAAAAAGATATAAAATACTTACTTTTTCCATTATCTTTGAATCTATCTCTGTTTTTGTCTTTACCTTCAGATTCTTCCTTCAAGGTTTGCATTGACTGCTCAATAGCCATTTTGATAAGGTCTTCTTCAGTGATTTCATCACCTCCTAAGTGCTCGTAGTTCCCTTCGTAGTCTTCATCATAGTATTCATTAAGAGAAGGAACTGAAGGAGAGGGAGTCTCAAATTTCCTCTTGCCTTGTGGAACTAAAATTTGTACTTGAAGAGCATTTAAAAAGAATATTACGACAGAATCATAAAAGAATTGCGGCCTAACTGAATTGTGATCACCTTCAAATGTAATGTAGTTTTTATCACCTGAATATGCTTCATGCAATGCTTCTGAATGGTCAGGGATAATGAAGTCATCTCCAACTGCATGTGCAAATAAAGCTGGTATGAAAGCTTTATCTACATGAGCTATTGGAGATACTTTGTCTAATTCAAATTTTGCATTTGATTTTACCGATTTTGCAATAATTTTTGTTCCTAATGATAAAATAAATCCTGGCATCTTCGAATACTTTTTGGCAAGCTCATTTGCTAATTTTTTAAGATCACTAAAAGCTGAATCACATACGATTCCAGCAATTGATGGATCACGATCACTATGTAATAGTGCAGTTACCGCTCCCATTGATCTTCCCCAAAGTCCAATAGTTGATGTTCTCCCTGATTCTCTTAAATAGTTGACAACAGTTTGAACATCATCTCTTTCATACCATCCAAGAGATATGTATTCACCATCACTCTTGCCAGAACCACTCAGATCTAATGAGAAAACAGATATATCTTCTGGAAGAAGTAGCTTTACAGCAGGTAAGGCTTCGACTCGACTTGAAGAGTTTCCATGTAAATAAATAACACACGGCAGTTCAGTACACGGTCGCTGAGAATCAATCGGTTCATAATGAGTTCATTTTAACGTAAGTCCTCTTTCGTTTTCAAGGTCGACATCTGTCCTCTTGAATTGTCTGCCTTTAATTTCAAATGTTTTTGGCCCGAGTACCTCATCATCATATTCATTATCTCTTGGTGGTCTAATGATGGCGTTGACTAAATCAGAGTAGCCTTTGATCTCCATATTCAAAATGTTTATAACTATATTTAAGAAATCTCTAAACTTCAATTTGAGTATAGTTTAATAGCCAATCGCCATCTCGTATTCCAGCTTTTAAAAAGTACAAGAATAAGCATTTCATATTTAAAAATTCAAAGGAGATTTAATGAAAACATCTATTCACTTCCTGAATAAATATAGATTCGGAATTGAACTAATTTTATAATTTTTATTTTAATAAGAAACTGATGTACAAAAACTATGATCTTGCAAGAGGTACTATAGTTTGTTCTCAATTATCTTAGCAGAATATTGCCTCACACTTGTCCTAAATTCCAACAAGTATTTAATTTTCATTTGAGCTTGTATATTAGAAATTAAATACATTCTTTTATTTTACTAATCTTGTTGTGCGATAATTTAGTTGATAAAATTTATTCGAAGGTTAAAGTTTTGTGAATTTATAACCAGCTTTCAATTATAGAATCCAAGGTATCTGACAGAAGCAATAATAGGCAACTAAATTTGATAGAAGGAGTCGCGCAAAAGCAATTTTCTTCTAGGAATATTTGATTAGCCAAAGGAGAATTGAGCAGTCATAAATTTCCTCAATCCAAGTAATCAATTTACTTCATTTTGTTGCTAATTCAAAATGTAATAAAAACAATTGCTTTAGAGATTATACAACAATCGGAGTTGAACTTGAGAAGTTAGAGCAAAAATTGAGAAGCTCGATCACGCATTCTACACAAAAGAAATACAAAGGAAAAGTAGAGATTTTGACAGATACTAAAGCTCGATTTAATGCTCAGCGCTTATTCAAACAAACAATAATTAAAAATAGAAAATATGCAAAACAACGAATTATTGCTCCAATTGAAATTAGTAAAATGAAAGCTAATATGGTCAAAATATTTGACCATCAAGCTGGATATGGATTTTCTCGCAATAGTTTGGATGATAAAAAGCAAGACAAAGCTACTAATACATGAAGTAAGCAGCTTTTATGAATTAATACGATGAATTCATTTTAGATGAATTTAGTCAGTCGATATCTCAAATGATATTCAAAAATACTTCAAAGGAGTACTCTTCATCAAATAAACTTAAAGGTAGTCTTGATTCTTGATAGAATAGAAATTCAAAAATAAAATAAGAAAACTCTCATGGATTTCGCCTTATAAAGTAATAAAAACAGAGAGAAAGAGCACTGAAGACTATTTGTCTCGAAATGAGACTCATAATATTGGTCGGCCAGTTGCTAAAACCTCAGTCTGCATTAACAATAGTTATCAAAATGAGAGCAGCTCAATAAAAATAATCGACAAAGGATATAGAGATCTTCAAGATCCATATATTTACAAGTATATAATTCACAAAGAACGAAATTTGCAAAAATTACCTTTTACAGTTGATTCAAATCTTTCTTGTAGTCGTGAATGAAAATAGGAGACAACTAAGATTCGACTCGGTGAGTAACTCAGTCGAGGGAAATCTCAGCTATATAAGTAATAGAGCGATTCTTAAAAATACAACTCAAAACAACGATAGCCCTATTGAAAAGTCAAAGAATGCGAATAAATTTATTTTAAGACGAGACTTGATGCAACATTTTAAATATAAGGATATCTGAATTGTAAGTAAAACTCGAAAGTTAAACAAAAATAAGCTAAATTCAATTTGAAGAGAAGATAATAAGGTAATTAATTTGAAATGCTTTTAGTTATATTGATATAGCTATACACTAGTATTTGTTAAAAGAGTCAGCTCAGGCAAAGTTACTTCATAATATATAATAAAATATACATGCCTCTATTTTTATGCAAAAAATTAAATTCAATAAAATTAAGAGAAAGTATACTAAAGAATTATATAAAGTTATTGATATAAAAACAACCATTCAATAATATTTATATTTAATATTATCAAAATTAATTTAGTATTATTTCTCTAAATTTATTTTTTAATAAATAAAAGCATTTTGATTATTTAATCAATTGAGAATATTATCCCATTTAAGATATTTATTTATACTTAAATTTGAGAAGATCTTAATGACCGTAGGTTTGATATTTTCTAGTAATTTTTAATTGATTTGATAGAATCGGATTTCAAGCACTTCACTTTTTACTATGATGAGAGATACGAGAAGTATAAGTAAATGGAATAACTTTTGCAGAATTTGGAATGCTTATTTTCGAACGAAATAAATTTGGCAATTTTCCATTTTCACAATCCTTCACTATCTCTTTTCCCGAACTTCTGCATCTTGTCGAATACTTATTCCACCTCTCAATAACAGCCTTAGTCTCATCCAAATCCTTAATCAGTCTAATCCTTGCAGTCCTTCCTTCTCTAACAACCCTTTCCGCCATCAATTTAGTCTCAAAATGCATTCTAATAACATTTCTCCTCCACTTATCCATTTCCTCTTCAGCAATCAGTCTATTTCAATCGTTCATTTAATTAATTCTTTCAATCGCTCCTACAATTAACCTCTCCCAAATAAACCCCATCCCTCCATCCCTCTCCAATGCCACGAAGAAAGCAATCCGCTTTAACCCAGCTCCTCGCCTCCCTCCCATCCCCATCTTCAACTCCTCCTTCCTCTCCATCCACCATCCACATGACCAAACGTCAAAAATTACTCCACCACAAATCCAAAATCTCTTCCAAACCCATCAGCTCACCTCCAAAACAGCAAAATCCCTCAGCCGACCCCCCAAAATCAGTGCCAAAGGTGCAAAAGAGCTTGACTGAACAGGTTTGCTCGAGCGCGGAGGAGCTAGAAAGGATCAAAATAATGATGAGTAGGAAGTTAAAAGAAGGAAGTCGAAAAATGGAGGAAAAAATAGTGAAAGAAGAAAATAAGGAAGAAGGAGAGATGGTGGTGAGGGTCAGAGAGTGGGTGCATGAGGGCAAGAGGAAGGTTGAGACTGAGATGGCGAGGAAGAGCAGGAGGAAGAGGGGCAGGTGAACGAATTGAGGGAAGGAAGGCAGGTATCGGATGAAGGTTGGATGGTATTGAGGGATTCAGTGATTTAAACAGATTAGGGAGAGAGGGCAGGCACAGTAATTTATTTTGATTTAATGTTGAACTTATTTATTTTAAGATGGAAAAGTGGGATAAGGTAGATGGGGTTTGGGAGAGGGAGTGGGGTTTAAGGTGTTAATTTTTTGTGGAAATTTTGGTTTTAATTTATAGATAGAAAGGGAAATGATAGAGAAATTAAAATTGAGAATATTAAGGAATGATAGTAAGATGTTCTCAACTGTATCTTAATCATAATTCAAGGCTGGATAACTATACAATATTGATTTGAAGGTTTGGATGATCCAGCAATAAATATATTAAATGATGATTAGTGTTAACATCATTTACTGTGAGTTTTTTATTATTGGCTTTTATACTTAACATTATTATGGTATACAACTGTTTAAATTCAAGCTACTAGTCTGCATATTATTTTAATTTGGCACTTTTTATGAAACATTTTATCGCCTTTTATTAAATTTGATTTTACTATTATTTTTATAATTTAATTTTTGATTTATGTTAAAGAATTTAAATTTGATACTTATATTTTACTTAATTTAATTTAAAGAAAGTCTAATTGAAAACGACAAAATGTTTCATAAAAAGTGTCAAATTAAAATAATATGAAGACTAGTAGCTTGAATTTAAACAGTTGTATACCATAATAATGTTAAGTATAAAAGCCAATAATAAAAAACTCACAGTAAATGATGTTAACACTAATCATCGTTTAATATATTTATTGCTGGATCATCCAAACCTTCAAATCAATATTGTATAGTTATCCAGCCTTGAATTATGACAAAGACACAATTGAAAATCTTACTATCATTTCTTTATATTTTCTATAAAAATTTTGTTAAAATATTTAATTCACGATATCATCTCTTTTTTAATTTATTATTTGATCAACATAGAAAATTATACATTAAATAGAATGAAATAGCTAAAATAAAGAGCTTAACCAAGAAAATCAAATTTCCAAACAAATTTCGCTCAGAAGAGAAAGTTTGCTCAGTCAACATATACACCAAAATGTTAATTTAAAAGTAGAGTAACTTGTTATATCTAAGTGAGCAGCCATTACTATAAAACCAAATAAAAGTATGAGTTTATTGTATAAAAAGATTAGTTTATGATCTTTAAATTTAAATAGAGCAACTAAATAATGACTTTATGAAGTAACCCGAATATATCATCTAAAATTAAGTCTTTTTCACGCCAAGTGAATTCCACACTAGCAATTCACTCAAAGACTCAAATAAGTAAAGGTCATCAATTTGAGTAAGTATAAAAGAGCATGTAAAATATTATAATAATTTGCATTCCTATCTAGTATTGACTCTGATTTATTCGTTGTTGAGATTAATAAATTTTAACACTTTATATCCTAAATTATGAGTTAATGATTATTTAAAAAGTCAAGAAAAAATCAAAATGGTGAACGACTTCCAATTTATTTGTGAGCTCAATACAAGAGAGGAATACAGATTTAACTTAAAATTATGAACTTCTAAGCATCTATTATTACTAAATCTTCATCAATTTTTAGCTTGCAAATGGGAATTCAGAACGACACTTTGATAAATGAAAGAAAAGTTATGATGTACAAAGATCTTGGTATTTAAGCTGTTTAACTTTTAGATTTTAAACATCCCTCACTACGATCTGGAAACAGTGCAACAAAAGACTACAAACGCAGTTCGGTTGATAATTTTATTAGATGGAAGAACAAAATCAGCAATTCTTTATCTTTCAAAAAGAATATCAAGTATAATACTGAGCAAAAAGATAAAAAGAATAAATTTATTATAAACTCTGTTGCTAAGAAGCTTATATTTAGTAAAGAATCTCCTTGTAAGAACATCTATCTTTATTTTTTACTAATTATTATTTAATAGTTCAAGCATCACTGAAAGAAAAAGATGCTGATGAGGAAAATAATGCATTTAAAGAATCCATATCAACTTTTTGAAATCACCGATCACCTACAAATTCTCATTTCTAACTAAAAGATATCAAGTGAATTAATTTCGGAATTCAAATTAAAAATAGTTAAATTTGTTTATCACTTTTGTAAAAAAACTGTTGAATGTTTTATAAAAGCAATGAAAATAATATTTTGTTATAACTCATCAATTAATTTATTTCAAGGCTATTTAGATTCTATCAACACTTTGCTAGAGATGATTTTATTAATACGCTTTTATCAATGAAGAAATAATAAAAGAGATTACATATTCAATACTTTATTGTCGAATACCTCCATTTAAATTGAATAAGCGTTTGATTATTATATCAATCAGCTGTTATGGAAAAATTCTTTTGACTTTGAGTCTCTCTACAGATCCGATTCTATTTGCAGGTCTAGATGTTGTAATTGATATCTCTGTTGTCTGAAAGTTTGACGCTAATTTTGGATTGTTTCCCTGCAGTTCATCTAGTTTTATTAGCTAAGAAATAATGGTAAAAAAAGTAAATAATGCTTTAACTTACAATAACAAGGTAGTTTTGATTTTGACTTTGATCTAAATAATTACTCAATATTCCTTACCTATCTAAGTTGTTTGACCTTTTGATTTTATCTAAATTTTTTAATATTCTTGCATTTTTAATTGACTCCTTGCTTTCTTTTTGCTTATTAATACAATTTTTCAAAAATGAGGTTTTTGGTTCAAATATATTAAGTAGGCTTGGCGTTAGAACATTAGAGCAGTTTGCAATATTTGTTTTCTTTGTACTATGTCTTTGGAGCATAAGTCTATCTGGGTGTTTATTTTCTCGCTCCATAACTTTTGATTTTAGAGTTGAGGCTATTGACATAATTGCTTCACATGAATCATTATTCCTAAAGTATTTTCACCGTTTGCTTACTTTCCCTCTCTGCTTGTATTCTTGTACAAATCAATTGATGTTGCATTTATAACATTTTTCTTGTGAGCATTACTTTTGAACTTCATTTTAATATTGCTTGAACTACGAGTAAAAGCATTAATTTGGCTTCCTTTTCGCTTTAGTATCTTTTGCTCAATATTAATTCAACTTATTTGTTGTGGATCTAATGAATTTGTTATCAATTAGAAGATCATTGAATTACCTTCAATTCTTGTGAGCATCCTCACTGGAGATTTATGTTTCTTAATAGCTAAAGAGCTCAGTTTATTCTTAGTAAACTGATTTATCTCTAAAGAGTTTTGCGATTTATTTTGTTCTTTTAAATTTGATTTCGTTTCGTATGCTTTTCTAGCAGATGTCTTTTCAATAGATTTATTTGTAATCAACTTTCTCTCCTTTCAATTTCCTTGATGTAGCATTACGGCGTGGTGTTGCTTTGGAGCTCATTTGATATTCCTAACACTGTTTTCTTCAGAAATTTGAATAACTTTCTAAATAAATATTAGTTATAATCTAACGGCAAGCTTGGATACCTTTTTGTTTCTACTGTCCTTTTTATTGGACCAGACTTCCTCAAAGTCAATATTGGAGAGTTTATTTCTGAGTATAGTTGAGATCAGTGAGGATTCTTTCTTGAATTCTGTTCTTGATCTTCTTACTCGTATGATCTCTAAATATTAAATTGTTACGAATTACTTGTCCACCTTTACATCAGAAAGCTTGAGATCTTTCTTTGTTGATCAAGAATCAAACGATTTCATTGAGACTAGATCTGATCATAGGTTATCTACGGATATCATTTGAGATGCTCCTTCTTGTTTTATGATAGCAGATGGCTCATTTGCATGACTTATAGTGTCTTCTAATCACACTAAGGGATTCATCTCTGATGTGTTGGAAATTGGGAGAATCTTATGATTAATCCTATGCTCAGTTTCGAAATTATCAATATCTCACTCGTCTAACATTGGAGGTTTTTCGTTGTTCAGGAATTTCTTTTTGAGCTCATTATAGTACACATTTGGTCTATTTTAAATTTGCCTCAGAATTGTAAGTCTCCTTCAAAAACTTCACATGATCTTGCTTTGAATGATTTCCATGAGTAACGTATGGGAAATTATGCTGAGCTCCAAGCTTAGTTTTACAACTAATTTGCTTTTGCACTTCTAACACTATATTAATATCCGCGTAAGCAACATAAATGAAGGTTGAGTTATACCATAGGATTCACTATTTTCTGGGGAATCAATTGCTTCAAGATCTATAATTTGAACTTTTGAACTATCTTGTGATGCAATATCTTCGTTACTTTGAAATAATCTAAATTGGTTAGTTACAATGAACTAATATTATGCTTACAAGATCATCATTGCTCAGCTCGGCTCTAAATCTTCCTTTAGTGTTTGTTGTCACCATGCTGTTACTTATGTGAAGAATCGATATGTGCTCTTGATATTACTCATTCAGAATCAGGCTTGTTAATTCTTTCAACAGTCAGATATTCAGCATTTGCATCTAAAGAGGAAAAATAGCTCTTAAAAATATTATAATATCAAGAATGATAAAGCACTTATAATACTACTACTTACTGTTATATTTATCATGGTTACTTTTTGTCTCAATAAATGAGAATTTGACAGTTGAGCTAAATTTGCTTGAATTTTGACTTTCTGTTTCTTTTCAAATGCTTTTATTTGTCGGTTCTAAGTATTCCTTTGGGATTCCTAGATCACATTGCATTTGCAAAGCATATTTATTAGTAAAATAAAGTAAATTATTACAGTCCTCAACTTCTATTTCTCAATCTGCATCGTCTTGTAATTCATTCTCATCAATTGTCAAAAACTTTTGGGGAATTAGTCGAAGCAAGTCTTTTGTTTTCTAAATTATATTCGTTATTATTTCCAAGAGAAAAGAAATTAGTTCAAAATTCATAAGTTTAATAGAAAATCTAAATTAGAATGCTATATAGCATATGCAATAATTATAAATTCAACGGTGGTTTAGTTTTACAGTAATAATGCATCATTTAAGTTGTTCTGCTGACAAGTTTCTCTCTTTATTTTTGTAATTTAGACTCTGCTTCCATTCACCTATTCTAATTATATGCAAAAAATTACAATTTCTTAATTCACTCTTCGATTTTGGCAGAGACTGATTGTTGCTCAAAAGCCTGCTTGTATGTTTTTTGAATGGTAAATATGTCTGCTAAAAACTTGGAGTCGAGTGGATCTCACAGATTAAAGTGGTTATACCTAAATTTATTTTATAATTAGAGTATAAAATTAAAAGTCATCATTTATAAACCCAAAACAAACCTAATACATTAAAAGTATGAGGATAATTACATTTCTCCTAGTATTTGGATGTTCATCTTTATTTTATAAATTTATTATTTAACAGCTAATTTTTAACGTCAGCAACGCAATTGATAAATTGTGTATTCCTAATTGTTTGATGAATTTTAATGCTATATTAGTTACAATAATTTTATATATTCAAAATTACAAGTTATATTCAGTAATTAAAAATATTGAATTTTAAAAACATAATTACAAATCAGGAAGCTATAATCATGCTCAGGTACATAACTAAAAGATCCTACAAATCATAAAACTTGCGTTTAGTTTACAAAACTGCAAAAACAGAATCTTAATGTGTTAGTTCATTTTATTAAAGAGAAGTCCAAAATCAATTAGATTTGACTATTTTATCTTCTTTTTGCTATGTATTTGAGCCTCACTTGCAATAAGTCTGACTCTTTCATTTGTGATTCCATAAAAGAGGTCAACTCTTACATATCTAAAGAGGTTTAACAGGTAAAAGAAATAGCTTTAAAGCAAAACTGATTTTATTGAGAAAAATACTTACCTTAAGTACGATAGAGCAATTGCATAAAGATTGTTGTTAATCACTAATCAAACATTTTTTACTAATAATAATTATTTTTATTAAATATTCAACTGCAAACCAACTGTGCTTTATGATTAATATCAAAATTCATTCAACATTATATTCTTTTTATTAGTTTATTACTAAACTAATTTTCTAAAATATTGCCATCACTACATTTTAAGTGCATTTGAGTCATTCAACCCTGAATATATGCTAAAATCCAATAAAATTAAATATTTCAGCATAAATATTAACATTTATTTTCAATTAATTTAAATTTGCCTGATTTTCATAAAACTGATTTGTTCTTTGGCACAACAATTTTAATAGCTGAAATTGGAACTTCAAAGCTTTGTCCATTTGCAAGTAAAATCTTCGTCATTGTCAGATTATCAAGGAGTGAAATCTATACATAAATATAAATGATTTGCTGAGTGAAATGATTTTACCCTTCACACAGTCTTTGCAAGCTTACTCATCTTTAAGAGGATATTTATTAGTAAGTAAATCGATGCTCCCAATGAAGCTCTAAAATGCCAAACAACAGGATATGCATACCAATACATATATCATGTTGATATTATTGCTGGGTAAAAGAAGAACTTCGGCCAGTATCGCTGTGCTGAAAAAGAAAGAGCTGATGGAACAGTATCAAGCACCAATCACTCTCCTTTCTCATTGAAAATTAAAGGATCTTCAAGCGGTACAAAGAATTCGTTTTGTATGAGCTTATTTATAATTGTCTTCTTCAAATCCTTCGAACCCATGGTTTTCTAAGTAGTTTGCTTGAGGAAATGAATACAAAAATTTGGTATTGTTTTTGAAGCAACGCAAACTCCTGAATACCTTGACTCCTGAAATCATTTTTAATTTATAATATTTATAAATAATCAATAATTAATGACCATAAAGCTCATACAATCTAAGCTAAAATTTTAATTACCTAACTGAGACTGAAAATAGTATTTTCACCATACTAAAAACAATATAAAATAACTTCCTTAAGTTAATATGAAAATTAACAGTACCTTCCGAAAATATTGATTATATAATAAAAGGAAAAATGCTTAATAGGAAAGAACTGTTCCATCGAAATCTTATAGAAGAACAGCACGAAACTCCCATTCCAGAGGCTTCTGGTGTCCAAAATAACGAAGGAAACGGGACCCATCCATATGTCACTCAAAATAATAACAATATTGGTCCGTCACAAGTTCGAGGAGTTTCTGCTACTGAAACTCTATTCAGAGAGGACGCAGGATTAAGTGGAATTACAAACGGAATTAATATTGTTACTGGCAATAGATCGCAAAGCAGCAATATTAGCCAGAGACTTCAGAATAATAAAAAAGACAATAAAACTGTAAAAAGAGTACAAGGGAAGTTTATTAAATAACGAAGTACTTGCTTCAGATGAACTTAATAAAAATCTCTCGCAAACTGTCCAAACTACAAAAGAAGAGGAGGTGCTTCCTGGCTCCTCTTGATTCAAGCATAGAGCAGATATGGAGGCGAAATAAAGAGCAGGCGGCTAAGATGAACCAGAATAACAAGCAATATTTGTTAGGCAAAAATTATAATATGTGCCAACAGAAAGGAGTTAACGCAAACAATCAACCTTATTTAGATCAACGGAAGAAGAGTCCGATAAACGCAAATCAGCTTCATTCTACCAATTCTGAGACAAATGATAAATCAAATCAGCCGTGTAGCTTCAACCTGTTCAGAAGTCAAAGAAGTAAGTTAATTCAGCAGCAAAAGGAGAAGTTCAGGCACAAGTATTCGAAAATTACAAGCGATTCAAAACAACAAAAGGATGACTCAATTAAGCTTGACCCACTCATAAATCCATCACGATTATGTTTTAGCAAAACAAAAGTTCCCGATGATTTCAAAATTATTGGAGATCAGTCAAAATCTAAGATACTTAGAACAAAAGAAAAACCTGGGCAGCTTCAAACAAATAATGGTTACGATTTTCAAGGTAGATTGGAATCCAATCAAACTAATGACTCAACAATTCAGAAGCACAGCTCGGACTATAAAATTAAGTACAAGCGAGGAATGAAGGCCGAGGCAGAACCTGAAGACTCAAAAAGGGCAAATACATCAGATTTCTTCATTGGTAGAAGAAGCGAAGTTGTCAGGAATAATCAAGATTTATCACTAGGTAATCCTCAAATTAACGTAATTATCAAATGCTATCAGTTAAGCTTAGAATATTTAAACAACTCTTGAATTGTTACATTGAATATATAAATACTTAGATTTTGTGATAAATTTGATATGCATATCTTTAGAATACTCCTTATATTCATATAAACCTAAGTAAATGTAGTTTGATATTACATTACTAAATAAAATTTAAATGATACAATCTATACTTCTTAAAACTCTTTGATTAAAGGCATAAAAATAAAAAACTTGGAATAATATTTGTGTCGATCTTAATAAAATATAAAATAAATTATCGAGAATTAAATTGTTCTAATCTGGTAAAAGAAAACGAAATTGAAGAAATAAAAGAAGACAACTACTTCCCAAATATTTTTGCAATTGAGAAAACAGAAGAAGATGTAAATGCATACACTGTTGTTGAGTCGGTTCCTCATAAGCTTCCTGATCTCAGCAACAAGTACAGGAAGTTACTAAAGGATTCTAGTAGTGATGGCTCTTTCAAAAATAAAAATAACAATGATATTGGAGATAGTCACAGAGAACAGGAGATTAAAGGAACAACAATGAAAGATTATGAGTTTGATAAGAATGACAACTATGATATGTTCTCGAATAACGTCAATAGAAGCAGGAGCATGCTTAATCGGTTCAATCAGACTAACAATACTACTGATTCTAGAGTTGCTTCCAAGAGCAAGATTCTTTCCAATTCAAAGCTATAAATTCTAAGTTATCAAAAGAAGATATGTCGAGCTATTCTCCTCAAAGAGGATTGAATAGTGGAGGAGGAACTAAAAAGAAGGTAATTAATGCTTAAATGCTTATTTCTAATCATAACTAATATTTAAATATATTTGAACAATCTAAAATAATCATTTTCAGCTTTTAATCTTTCCGTTTTAGCATGGCAAGAAAATCATCAGCAAGCATATGATAATACTAAAATCAATAAAGAAGAAGCTAAATATGCAGGGATTTTTAAAGGAGGACTCTTCTTCTCAAGATGACGAAAAATTAATTAGTAAGTCAGACAGCAAACAGTTGCGAAGATAACATTAATACAGCTATTCATACTGAATATCATAATTAGCATCTATTAGCATTTATAGATTAACTTTAAATTTGATTATTGGGGTTGATTTTGATTAGCCTTAAAATCTAATATCTCTTCTTGATCGCATATTATTTTCAATACTAAAAATATATATTTATATTATTCGATTTTATTTTGTGAAGGTGTATATTCGCATTTCTTTTATTATTTTTTAATAAACAGTATTCATATTTTTATGCTTCATTTTATTTTTAATATTCGTTTTTATTAAGCATGCTTTTCTTAAAGGTTTTAGCATAAAATAGCAAAAAAGGTAATTTATTAAAAAATTTCATTATTTTAAAGCATTAAACAAATTATTTGCATTTATACAATAAACTTATTAGAGCCCAAAATGCTAATATTTTTTTATTTATAATTAAATTTAGTCTTAAATAAAACTTTATCAAGCTTTTAAATTTTATTCTATTATATTATCTTATTTATTTTATTAAAAAAGAAATTGATGCAATGCTTCAATTATTCGAGTTTGCTTTAATTCTTATGAGTAATTTTAACTCAATATATTATCGTATTCAATACTGTCCAGTTCCCTTTGAATTTTTCAAAATTTCAGAAATCGACAATTTTATTTAACAAAATTTTTACCTAAAAAAATATTTATTAGAGATTACTTAGAAATGATTTGTTTTCTTTCTCTCTTTAGGTATGATATCAGAATAATCAAGTATACAATAGTTATTTTTTGGAGAAATCTCCTCATCAGCTTACTATTGTATGCTTTCAATGAAATTAGTCTCAGTAATGTGCTTTTCATCTTTTCCTTCTACATTCAGCCATTTAAAGTTAATAGCATTTTCATAATTATCAAGATCAGCTTTTGTTCAGTAAACTCCATATCAATCAGCTGATTCTCTTAATCATCATTTTCCTCAAGTTATTGCTATTATATTAGATTTAAGCTTTTGCTTACTGCTTTTGAAATAGAAGCCTATTTTAATCGAACATACGAGGGCTTGTGTGTTTTGACTCCATTGCTACAAGATTAAACAATTCTGATGCGATTTAAATCGCATAGATTTCATATTTGTTAATATTCTAAAAATAATGATGACAAACTTTAAAAATAGCATGACTCAAAATTAAATTGATTGCTAATTTTTACTAAAAGTTGTAAAATTTTAGATTATAAAATCATCTTTGTAATGTCCCTCCAAAAATTTTGGTAAAATGTCGATCGTTTAGAGGGGACTAGACAGCGTCGAATATAGAAATATAATTAGATTTTATATCTTAAATAATAAGTTATGAAATTTATTTGATGGAAATCCGATTGACCCCTGAGCTTATTTAATTATTTATAATAAATAAAGATAAAAATAATGGTTCCCTTAGTAAGCATAAACCAACGGTGAAGACGACAATGTAGATAGCAATGATGACGAAGATGATTGGATCAAATTTTTATAGAATTGTGAAATAAGAATGAATATAGTGCTTTTGTAATATTCAAAAAAACAAAAAGCATATGCTTTATTCCTTTGGATTGTTTTCCAGACGGATCACTTGGATGAAATCAAGCTCTTGAAGTCAACTTTGAGAATGTTCTTTACATCCAAAACACATCCTCACAAATCTCTTGGATAATAGGAACTGCACCATATCCTCGTATATCTCAGCTTTAATAGTAATTCTTGTCATATTGAACTCAGTGTTCAATTAATCTTTTAACTTATTTATAACTATATTATCCTTGAAATGTATATAAATTATATTTACATATGAATGAATTGAATCTATAAATAAAATATTACATTGTTAAATCTAGAGGATAGTCTTCTTTTGGGATCTCGAGTTCACCATTCCTGAACTCGTTTGCTATTGTTTGAAGGATGAAGTAGTATTTTGCATATTCGGCTCCTCGAATGTGAAGCTTATAATCGATCAGTTCTAAGAATATCTTTTCTAATGTATTAACCTCTTTTAAGGTAATATCAGGCATAACTTGAGGGAAATGGATGTTCTCTAAAGAGTCATCATCCCATACTTTACTAGCAATTATTAAAACAACTAGTACAATTCTTCTCCAATTCCAATGATTTAGTAACATACCTGTTGAAGTCATGAATCTTTCAATATAAACTAATGCCATTAACGGTATTTCTTTTTCCATTTTTGAAGCAAGAACAACATATTTACAATAGTAATAAACCTCTTCTTCAGTTGGTTTATATTGGAGGAATGGAAAAGAAGGAATATCACCACATTCATCAAGAGCCATTCCATCAATTTCAAAATTAAAATTAAAGTGAAATAGATACATTTGTGCTTCAATATAATCTTTAAACGTCTCTTTATTTTTAGGATCAAGGAACATTTCCTGACTTTCATAGAGATTAGTTTGTTCAAGCTCGGATTGATGATGATAATCCGACTCAAGATCTTGGTTAAGAATTCGTATTCTCTCTATCTGCTCAATCTCATATTGCTGATCTTTTATATTTGATGGATTACCATCACCAGCCTTATCTGATTTTTGAGTTACAGGAGTTTCAACCTCGATATAGAAATCTTCTTCACGTTCTAAATCTTCTTCTCTATCTAAATCTTCCTCACTCTTGTTCTCTTCATCTTCTGGGAGTTTATAAGGCTTAACTGGCAATCGATTTTCCTGTATATTGACTGAGGATTTTTCTTCTTCGAGTTTACTTTCTTCTTGATTTCTTTTGGATTTAAGTCCAGAAACCAAATTCACGCTATTGAACTGATTATATCCCTTAACGCTTGCATTTGTTTGAGAGTATGCGAGTGAGTTGCTTAATGTTGCTCCAGTATGTGTTCCTAACATTCCGTCAAAATTCCCTGAAATTATCTGAGATTCTGATCTTTTATTAGATGCGACCTGCACTTTATCTTTCGATCATGTTTGAGGATTTTGATTTGAATTATGGTTCACATTATTTAAAAATGTGGATATTAAGCAATTAGTTTGTTCTGGGTTAAGCGTACTATCCCCAATTCCTCTTGATTCTGGATCGCTTTCCTCAAAATTCTCCTGTTTAAAACTTCGATTTTTGTTATGATCATTTAGACTTTTCATGAATTCTTCTAAATGTGCTTGACTATATTCAATTTCTTCATCATCGGCATCCTCTTCTTTTCTTTCATAATTATCTTCAAGATAACTTTCTTTATCTGAATAATAGTTAGTTTAAATTTTTATATAAATGAAATATTTACTTTGATCTTTTATTTGATATTCAAAAACTTTTCCTTCTTTCTTCGATTGTTCTTTTGGAGCAGATGACTCTCCAAATATTTCGGTGATCTTTTCAAAGTTTTGGTTTTTCTTAATTTCTCCCTCCTTCCGCATCTTTTCCTTTGTTGCAGAATCTACTGGAGCTGCATTTGGTAGATTAATCTTCATATCTCTTCCAAGACCGTAAGAGAACCTAAAGTTATTATTGAATAATCTTACTTTATAGATTCTTCTTCGGGAATTCCATGCTCTTTGTATATTTCTTTGGTGATAAACTTTAGATCTTCTAAAAACAAAAATCCTTCAGAGAACTCAATATGTTTGCAAATAGCCTTTGAGAATCATTTAAGTAACCTTCTGATGTCGATATTACCAATTGCTTGATTTATATGTTTTGAGTCTAAACTTTGACCAAGCAGTTTTAGCTTTTCTTTTGTAGTTTTATCAAGCATTGGAGATGGAGGAACAGATCGATTTATTTCTTCTTGACTTGGTGTTATATCAGCAATAACTACTGTGCTCCCATCTAAATGATCATTATTTTTATATGCAGATGTGAACCTGTTTGGCTCAAATTTGCTTGGAGTTACAACTGGAGATTCCTTTTGAATTATACTTTTATCATTTTTTTGAGTATATGAACTATGCCCACCTTTACTTTTTATTGAAGAAGATCAAGATTTATTCTGATTTGGCTTATCTAGATAATCTTCAGCTAACTGATTTGCTAATTTTTCTTGCAAAAACTTAGCTCTATCGTTAATTCCTTTTAACTGCTTTTCAAAACTTTCATTATCGATAGTTGTACCGCCTTGATCTTCTGAAATCTTAGTCTGTTGTTCATCTTCTGACTTTTTGCTAGTTTCATTAATTGGTCGTTTTTGAGCTTGAACTCCTCTTCAAATCTCTACATTAACTTAAAGATAAATTTGTAAAATGAATCTCTTACCATCTTGAGGATCTTCAATGTCAAAATCTTCCTCATAATCTTCATTGATTTCGAATGCCTCTTTATCATCATTGTCAAAATTTTGTTCATATCTTGACTTTGCAAGCTCTGTATTTCTTTTTGATAGTTCTGAAGTTTCTTCAGTTTTACTATCTTTTGTTTCATAATTAGTTCCGTCTATATTATCATTAAAGGTGAGAAATAAAGATTTATTAACCTTGAATTTGATTGTGAATTGCAAGATCCTCTTGAGTATCAATCTTTGGTTCCATGTCGCCAAGATCTTCCTGCTTATCTTCAAGATCCGCACTTGTTTTAGCATCTCTTTCAGGAGCTGAAATATCACTTTCACTAGGCCTCGATTTGTCTTCCATTGGCTTGCGTTTATTTTTGGTGCATTGTCTGAGTTTCTCTCTTCCTCTTTTTAACCAGTTCTTTTTTATTTCTGCTGCTTGTCTACTTGTTCTTTCTTGGCAACCTTTTGCTTGCTTACTTCCTCCTTCTTTTTAGCAATTTCGATTCTTTGCTTAGCTCGATTTTGAGCAATGATGATGTCTTTTTGTTTGATTTCATTAAAGCTCTCGATTACATTCCCAGAATAATGTCGAATCATTGAATCTATTTCGTCGTTGATAGATTTATTGATGTGAGTGTAACTCAATGCATTTGCTTCTTCCTCTATATCCTCCTCGATTATTGGATCGGTTTTCATTTTGTGGTAGTTTGTTGCTGTCCGATCACCAGAATAAGCAAGTGCAGTAGATAATATATCTTCATATCCGAACTGATCTGGAGGGAAAACTCTTTCAATGAAAGATGCAGGTTTATATACTTGGTGGCAAAGATCAACCAGGCTTATACCACCTTTTATTTTAAGATTATTAAGGAATCTTTTATTTATTTCATCTCTTCTGACAACATCAAGCCTTTCGTATTTTTTCATTAATGATTTCTTTGTTTTATTTAGTTCTATTATGAATTGGCTTATGCTTTGCTGACATTCATCTTTTTGCATTTGGACCAGAAATCGCGATAAACTTTTGTTCATTTTCCGGACTATTAATTGCATTATTAGTTGATCTCTTTATCTCTCTTGCAGCACTTTCTCGAGGATATATAGTTTCTAAGAATTCGAACATATCATTGAATTTAAATTGATGTCCAGGCAGAAGTTTGAGATCATCTATAAGCTTATCTTTCTCTCTTTCATTCATAATAGCAAGCTTATAAATTTCCATGCCGAAGCCAAATTCTTGCATTTTCTTTGCATATTGCTGCAATTTGAATGCTTGAAGCAACTTAAAAATCAAAGTCTGATCTACCGGCATTGTGCTCACCTCGTAGCTACTCTCTTCGCTAATAATATCGCTAAATTTAGAAGCGGTAAGTGGATCATGCTCAGGTGAGGTAAATCACTCGCTCGAACTTCTAACGCCAGGCCTGTAAGCTGATGATGCAGATGTTGACTGACGCATTCAGTTCTTCATAACCGGAGTCGATTTCTTCGTTGACCCCGGCTTATTATTAGTATTAACAATAGACTTGGCTGATTTAATCTTTTGTTTGTAAATTTTCTTCAGCCTCTCTTCTTCCCATTTTTTCATCATGATTTAAATATTTTTAAATTGCAATTATACAGAACTTATAATAGCATTTAAGAATTTTATTTGATTTATTAGTTGAACTATAAAAATACAGAATAAATTTGGTCATATTAGATCAATTGGTTTACTTAAATCAGCTTTGAGGCATTTTATAATGCCATCTTTATCTCAACTATATAAGACTAAATTTTGAATATTGATATATCTATCATTTGTTTCCATATCAATTTTAATTATGTCCTGATTATAATTAACTTCATAAAATTGAGAAAAAAGTATACTATTTTAATCTTTAAGTCCCATAAAACTCTCACAATAGCTAGATTAGTTTTCTTATTGAAGTACAAGAGCTATTAAGCAGATGTATTTAATCTGCCTTAGAGCATTAAAATACCTAGCTTATTATTTAGTTTAAATATAGCTTATAGTGAGAAGTTATTCTGTAAAGATTTGATTTTGAATTTTTTGTAACTATCCTAAGAGCAAAACTTATCATTTGAAAATTCAAAGTATTCTTAGTAAATTGTGCTTAATTATCATTTTCTTTTATTACACGATGCTTCGACTTACGATAATACTATTTATAAGTAACAATTTTTTAATAATCAAAATGTTGGTATTAATTACTATTCAGCTGAGTGAGGCTTCAAATCCTCAAATAAAGACACTCCCGATTCAGAATTTAGGTTGGCGTTGAGAGATATTTGGTTTCCCTTTGAAATTTGCTGCTTTGACTGAGACTGATAGTGAGCGATCAAGTGAGAATAGCTATCTTCATCATCGGTGAATTCATTTAGGTGATCACTTTGGTTCGTTCTATACGCATCTGCAATATCATAAATTATCTTATTTGAAGCATTATTATTCTTATTTATGAATGGATCAAAGAGAATTGTGTCTTTATTTTTAATTAATGGCTGTTGTTTGTAGCGATTTCCTATATGAATTAAATCTTAATTTTACCTTTTAAGTTTTCAACTCCTCATGTTAATTTGCTTTTTATTTGTCGTAGTTGTATTTGAACTATTCTCAAATGTTTTTGCTCAATTAATATTTAAATAATTCTGATTTAAACTGTCATAGTTAAAAAGCTTAGAGTAGATTGTTTTCTGGACTGATTTTCTTTGCTTTCTATAAATTGCATAAAAAGAGATACCTAAAATTCAGCATTATCTTTCGTTTAATTATAAATGAGCTCGGATCGTTTAGCCTGCATAAGTTATTATTTAAAATTAAATTTACGATTTTTCAGAGGAAATACTTTCATTGGTTCGACAGACTCTTTGATTTCGGTTCTTCTTTCAAAATCGCTTGATCCTTAAGGCTATCGCATCTCTATAAGGACTTGAGTTTGTGATTCAAGAGGTATTTGTTCTCTTTAAATTTTGAGATGCTTTCTTCTGTTGAGATAATCAGGTGAATAAACTTACAAAAATTATTTTAAACTGTCTATTTTTGGAGATCGTCTTTATCAGATGCTTCATTTGTTAAAGAATCTGTTTTGCAGTAAATTAATTATGTATTACCATCGTTATTTAATATTATCGATAAAATTTTGAGTATTTTGATTGAGAATTAAACTTTGTGAATTACTTTGACTAAGTCGTTCGTTATTGTACTCTTCAGATTCATTGTTTCTATCATAAAAACAAAGTTTTCCTTACTGGTCGTTTATTTTAAGATATTCTCTGTATAAACTTTGGTTATGTTTTCGTTTAAAGTTGATCTTCTACAGAATATGTATTCAAATTAAAATAGATTTACGTTATTATTAAGGGATGATGGCATTTCTCTTTTATTTGTAAGATTCATGCAACTTTTTAATGATTTCGAGTCTTTTGGATTGCTGTTCGTTTTGCTGGTTTACCCACTCATTTGATCTCTGGAACATTGTATAAATTTTTTTATACTTACTGTGAAGTTTGGATTTATCATATTAATTACTCCCGATCTCGATAGTTTCCTCTATTATTTACTTTTTAGGATTTAAGCCATTAATATTTATGATAATTGTAAACAGATTTCATGATTGATATGCAATATCTCTAAATCCTCTAATATAGAATATATTGAGCGCTTAACTGATGATGCTATTTAAATCAAATCTACAAAATTGCATAAAAGTGAAGTGCAAACTTCTTATCTATTCCAAATGAGTAGTTGTAAATCACTATTTCTCAGCAATTACTTACTTTCTTATTTATATTAGCGTCAATATATTGGCTTCAGCCTATTGACTGTTCACTTGAGTTCCGAGATGTCGCTTAAATTGTAATTTAACATAAAAATAAATATTGGATTAAACTCAATAACGACAATACTTTTGTAGTAAGAATAATTGTGTTGAATGTTAGGAATATAATCGATTGTTTTTCTAAGCGCTTCATTATTCAAATTTGATCTCATCTTCATCTTTTTGAACGATCTAGATATAACACAGCCTTATTACAATTTGTATTTGTTGAATCTATTCGAGTCAAAGTTATTATTTCATCTGATTGCTTTATTATTTTCCATTATTTAATTTAAATGCTAAAGTTCAAAAATAAATCATAAAAATTCGAAAATGCTTTATTTCATTAGCAATTATTTTTAACATTAAGAATTAATATATTAGTATTACATGGAGATAGTAATTGTTGAAACTCAGTTTTACAAAATCTTTGCAATTGAGGAGACAGTGTCTTTTTCGTAGTTCTTTCTTTCCTTTGATCTCATACCTGCCAAGCGATTAAGCATGGCAAAGTTGTAACCGCTTTTTGGATTGTAAGGTGAGGTCTTGATGCAGCGCTTTAGGAACCATTGATGCTTTATAAGATTTCCCTTCTTAGATACATCTTTCATAAACTGATCGAACCATCGCGTGTAGTGTATACCAAGACAATGGGCATCATCAGCCTCAAAACTAAAGTTTGGATATACAGCTGCTAAATAATGTTGCTGATCAATTTGAGTCATTGTCTGGTTAGCCTGGGGCTGTTCGATAACATATTCTCTCTTCTTTTGCTTTGGAGCTTTAAATTTTTTGTTAAGGAATAAGGCATTAGCAATATTCACTAAACTTGGATCAATTATGGGAGGAGGATTTTCAATGACTCTTCTTGGCTTTACTGTGGCAACTCTTTTCTTTACTCTTCTCTCTAGATTTAATTATTAGCTTGAAAAAAGCAATTTTTAAAACAAAAAATAGTTGAAGTCAAAATAAAATATTTTTTTAGGCAAATAATAAAATTAAGACTAACATTTTAATTTATCAACAAAAGAAATAGCATCAACTTCATACTTTTTGGTCTATGTTGTTTTACTCTTGAATCAGCATCATTTAAAATTGGTGCTTCAGGAGGTACTTCTTCTGGCTGAGGTTTTTCTTTAACTGTGACGGAAATGGTATTGATTTTTGGCTCTTGTTTTGCGTTTTTAGAATCAGAGTCTACTTTATTCTTAGTAAGCTCTTCTTTTTCATTTTTGATTTCTGTTTTTTTCTTCCTGTTTCGGAGGAGGAGCAAAACAGGTATGATGAACTGTTTTTGGAGCAGCCTCGCTTTGTATTCTGTCTCTCAGAGGATAGTATCTCTTTGAAGTGTTTTGTAAAGGAGATCCCTTTGGAGCAAATAAATCAATATAGTCTGGGTATGGTTTACATGTGCATGAGCTATTCACTTGATCACACGTTCATCTTGGTAAGAATGGAGCCATATCTCTACATATTCTTGGATTGAATGTGTGCTCTTCCCATCTAGATCTTCTCAAAGGACAAAAGGAAACATCATTCGGATTTCATGCAGTTATATCGCATTGTCTTTCAAAGAAAATTGGATCGTTAACTCCTAAAATAACAATTAATTTTAAATAAAATTTAATAGATTTATCTTTAGATTAAATAAAAAGAAGATTTAGAGAGAATTTTATTATTTCGAAAAATTAAGATATAGTAGCATTTGAAATTTTGTTTTAAGAGATTTGCTTAATTATCAAATTAATTTAGATTAAAATTAAAGAATAATATTTAAAGCAAAGAGATTCAGAGTTTTATATTTTTTACTTTTAGTAAATATCTATTGTTTCAAAACTTTACTAAGATCGATACCGTAAATCCCGCTGTTTAATCCTCTAAACAATCAGATTTTGTGAAAACTCGGAAGGTAGAATAAAAAAAGGAGAGTGATCTCAAAAATATTGTTATTTGAAAGATAAAATAAATCAAAAATATTATTTAACTAAGTGTAAAGTTAAAATATACTATTTTATATATTTATTTAATATATTTTATTAAGAAATTAAAGTTTTTAAGATATTTGCATTTTAGATTAATTTTTTTCATAAGTTGAAAAATGTTTTAAAGCCAAAGTTTTTTGAATTTAGAAGAGTTGGACAAAATATTTAACAGTATGCCAAAATAAATATAAAAAATGTAATATACTTAAAATCAATCAAATCATGTGCTCTTAACTTACAGGGTGGATTAAAACAAAGTGAAGTTGGAGATTTAGTGCTTTCATCTCAAGCTTCACATTCAGTTGGGTTATATACATATGAATAATTTCTCCTTTCAGGCATTTCTCTATGTATTCTTAAGTCTCACCAAGAAGGTTTTGTGCTGCAGGTATCATATCAGAATCTATCATTTACTCTTCTGTAGTTTCATTCTCCGATTGATAGTCTGCAATCTGAATTGCACAAACTGCGACTGCGGTAATTTATACGTTGTTGGTTGTCACATCTATTACAGTCTCTATTGACCCATTTGTAATCAAAGTCTCTATCTCTTCCCCTATTATAATTACGATGAGTTTATAATTTATTCGTCCATTTTACCAAATCTCCATTAAAATTTTATTTTTGCAAATTAAAATTTAGCGTTAAATTTTCTGCTAACTTTTCAATATTTTTGAGATTGAGACCATAACCATATTGAAGGAGGAATTACAACCAGTTAAAATATTTGAGATGAGTGGAACATCCTTGCTCGGCCTTCAATCACATTGGAGTGGTTCTGGAATCTGCTGTCATTCGGAGTCATAAATGCTCTTCCGGCATCCTTTTGCAGGCTTGTATGTGAAAGAGGTGCATGCACTTTGCCAGATTTATCTCCAGATAAAATCTGCTGAAGCGAACTTTGATGGAAAATGTTGTTAATTGTATGATCAGACTTTGCATAATTTTCACAGGGATCAAATTTCGATCGAGATTGAGCAATTGTAGTACTTGATTTTGCAGAAGCATCTTTTGAAAGCATTGGAACGCTAGATGACTGAGCAAAATGCCACATGTTTGATCTTTGAGGATTCTTAGTATAATTATAAGCAGCTTTTTTGGAATTGGTTGATGGATTCCAATCAATTTCTCTCGAATTGTATGGCCTATCCCAAATATTTACAGCTCTCATTTCTCTTTCAACTCTTTTTCTTTGAAGTCTCTCTTGCTCCCAAATTAAATGACTTTTATCATTTAAGTTTGCTCCTTCATATTTTCTTCTGTATTTTGGGTTGACAACTCTCGGAGCTTCATAATATTGAGGCGAAGCTGTGAGTTCATCTTCCATTGGATTCTCAACAATAGGTGAATGCTCCATTCCCTTATTTTGAAAATCACCTTGTCCATAATTTTGATTTTGAATATCGATTTGCTGCTGATTTTGATTATATTTAACTTTTTGATATTCCTTCTTCTCTTGATGATTGAACATATCCTCTTGTTTATAAGGAGATCCGTTATGATTATCTTCATACTCTTGGTATTCTTCTCTATTGATATAGTCTTCTTGTTTAATATTATCTAAATATTGATTGATGCCATCATCGACTTTTTCTTCATCTTCGCTCTTTAGCTCGACAATCTGTTCATCTACGATTTCAGTAATAACGCTTGATTCTTCGCCTTCACCTTCAGCATATTCAAATCTTCTTTGAGGTTCTTGCTGAAAGTTTTTGGGTTGTTGATTTTGGTTGGTTTTTCTGTCTGGTTGGTTTTCAGGCATCATTTGAACTCGAGTATCTCTACCTCGGCTAGAGATACTCTGTCTGGCTTCAAATTCTTCTTCGTGCTCCATGAACTCATCCATATCTTCTTGATCGTCTATCGAGAGAAAGTTAAACTGACTGCTTTAACCGTATAAAATAAACTTTAATTGCTGAGTTTATAATTGTTTTAAAATCAAAGATCCTTTAATTTGAATTCTAAAAGAGGGAAATAGCTTTTAAAACAAAATTTCGATTTCACTTATTGTAATATATTCATTCGATCAAAGACTACTCAACCCCAATTGTTACGTTATTCAAAGTTTTCCAGCTCAATCTTGCATGGCACAAACAGATATTCAAGAACTTGAGATCTATTAAATAAAATTACCAGCAAGGTCATCATCGTTTAGCGATCTGTGTTCAGAATAGTCAGAGTATTCTTGAGGCACTAATTCCTCTTTTTTGCTTTCAACTTTCTTCCCGTTGAAATTGAGCTTGTTGATTTGTTTAGGGTCTTCGGTTTTTCTATTCATCTTTAACTTTTAACTGAATATTTTATAACTTGCTTGATTCCAATATTTAATAAATTGAATGTTTATTGCTTTCAACTCAACAATTTTCGTAACAAATTTCAAGTGAAACTGAATTCAAGCAAAATGCTTTTATTTTCTAAAAGTGAATTTTTGTGTTTTTTATAATTTTTTTTCCTTTGAGCCAATAAAATATTTAGCGAGTTTTTTTTTATATTTCCTTCAGAGATTACTTTTTTTCAAATTTTTTATTAATTTAATTTGAGTTGATCAAATTTATATTTTAAGTCAATTTGGAGTAAAACTAATTTTGTTGACTTTGCAATTTTAAGTTTAGATTATAACAAAAAAAACTTTTTAATATTACTATTAAATTTTTATTAATTACTTACAGATTTTTATAAAATGAGAAGAGGATTAGGCAATTTTGGAGAGAGAAAAAGATCCTTAAATTTAATATTATTACTAATTTACTTTCTAATACTTGTTTATTAATTGAATTATTAGATTATATTTAGTTAAGTTTTTACAAAATTATTTAAATTTCTACAAAATGGGCAAGTGACTGCGAAAAGTAACAGTTACCTCAAAATAATTTAAGACTTTGTACTGTTTGTTCCATTTGATTTAGGTGTAAATTTTAAACATCTTGCTTAAATCTTTATATCCTTCTTTTATTTAAATTTGATAGGCATCATCATCTTGAAATACTTTGTTTTATCAAACTTAAATGAAAGGACTGTTAAAAGATTTATGTAAGATGTTTGAAAATTTGCACCTCAATTAAATGGAACAAACAGAACAAAGTCTCAAATTAATCTGAGGCGACTGTTACTTTTCGCAGTCACGTGAGCCTATTTTGTAGAAATTTAAATAATTTTGCAAAATTTTTTCAGTATTTAAAAGATTCATTTTTTGTTAGAAAAAGCCTAATACTACCTCCGATGGTACTTTGATTCGAAGTTTAAATAACACTAAAGGTAACAAATGTTACACATAAAAGTTAAATTTTATATTTTTATGCTGTCATTTGAATTAGTTAAATTTTATGTTCTTTAAAAAGATGAACTTCAGAGTGCATTCAACTTATCAAAATAATTTATAGCAATATAATTTTAACTTTATATTTAAAAGGAGTTACCTCTGAAGAAATTTGAAGCATTTACAAAGAGAATCAAAATACTATTTTTGTATCAAATATTGAGAGTCAATTTATTTCGAAATTAGTTATTAATTAGATAGATTTTATCTTCTTTAAATAAACAAAAGAAATTTTAATTTAAAAATTATTTAAGGAAATTCTAATACTGTTCAGATTTAGATTTATTGATAAAATATTATCAAGTTTATTTTAATAAATCCCATCGTTGAATTAGCTGAAAATTTGAAAATAAATCTTGGTAATATATAGCTTTAAACATCAGCAATGATGTTTATACTATACTAAATATGGTATCTCAAATTGTAAAGAGAATATTTTATTAATATGAAATAATGGAAATTTGCATTGTAATTTAAACTATAAATAATATAAAAAATTAATATCTTGAATTATAAAAGGTTTGATACATTTATTGATTAAAAATCAAAATATTAAAAATTACTTTTGCTTATTTAAAATTACAAATATTTTATTTATAATAATTAAAGATATTTTAAAGTTAGACAAATAAAATTTGATTTAAATATATAAAGTTTTAAGATATTTTGACATTTTTTTCGATGATTGTGTATTGTAAATAAAGTTTTTATTATATAAATTTTGAATTTAATTTGTAAACTATAAATATTTACAAATACATTCTTTATAATAAAACAGGCACCGAAAAAATCAATAGGAAATTAAGTTTAACGAATTAAAAAATGTTAATTTCTTTTATATCAAATTAAGTTTTCAATTTAATTCGAATAATTATTATTGAATTGATTCTATTAATCAATCAGCAAGTTTTTAGTTTTTCAAAGACTTTGCATCCTTTGACTCAACTAATGTCACAGTGCAGTTTAGAACCTTTAATTCATCTGTTGATTCCTCTGCAACAGTGAAGTAACCTTTTCTTAAGAATTGGAATCTATCATAAGGCTTAATATCGGATAAATGAGCCCATAATTTTGCGTTATCCTTTACAATTAGAGATTCTTTGTTAACGCTCTTTAACCATTGTTTTCCAAGAGATTTTGGATTTTCTACGCTAAAAAGTCTGTCGTACAGATTAACTCTCGCTGTAATGCTGTGCTTTACACTGACCCAATGAATGCAACCTTTAATCTTTTGATTGATACTGTTATCTGTAGTAACAACAATATGATTAATTGTTCCATCTCCGTTCTTTACAACTTCTTTCAGTTTAATATATGGTCCATTGAAAAGTCTTACAGGTTGTTCTGGAGTTAATCCATAATACTTTGGAGTTGAAACTTCATTAAAGTCAGACTCCTCAATATAAATAGCTCTAGTGAGAGTGTAAATAACCTTTCCTTTCTCTAGTTTTCCTGGGAATAAATCTCCTTCTTCTTTGCGCTCATCATCTTCAGCAATATCGTCAATAATAACTTTTAATGGATCGATGACGCAGTGAGTTCTTGGAGCGTTCTCATCAAGGTCTTTTCTGATAAAGTGCTCAAGAAGTCTGACATCAATAACTTTCTCATTACCTTTCTTTGAAACTCCAATACAATCACAGAATTCATTAATTGCATTTGGTGTGTATCCTCTTCTCTTAAGTCCGTTAAGGGTCATTAGTCTAGGGTCGCTCCATGATTCAACAAAGCCTCTCTTGATAAGTTCATCAATTTTTCGCTTTGATAAAACAGTGTTACTGATATTTAGTCTTGAGTACTCCCACACAAATGGTCTGTAAATATCAAGAGCGTCAAGAAGCCAGTAATATGACTCTCTTCTGTTTTCGAACTCTAATGTACACAATGAGTGAGTAATATGCTCAATACTATCGCAGATGCAATGTGTATAGTCATATGATGGGTATATGCACCATTTATCTCCAGCATGTGGATGTGGAGTGTATTTAATTCTGTATGCAACGTGATCTCTCATATTTGGATTATCATGATCCATTTTAATTTTCATTCTTAATGTGCATTCTCCTTCTTCGAAGTATCCATTTTTCATCTTTTCGAATAATTCAAGGTTCTCTTCAATAGATCTGTTTCTATATGGAGATTCGACCATATCTTCTCTTCCCTTTCTCATCTCTTCAGCAGTTTGATTGCAAACGTAAGCTTTTCCTCTTTTGATTAGTTCGACAGCATAGCTGTATAGTTGTGGGAAATAGTCACTGCTAAATGTTACTTGATATGGTTCATAACCTAACCATCTGACATTGCCTTCAATATTATCAATATATTCCTTTGACTCCTTTTCTGGGTTTGTATCGTCGTATCTAAGATAGCAATATCCACCATTATCAGATGCTTGAGTAAAGCTGAATCTCATAGCCTTGGCATGTCCAATGTGCAAATATCCATTTGGCTCAGGTGGGAATCTAGTTACGATTTTTCCTCCAGTAATTCTCATATGTTCTTTTAATATTTCTTCTGAGTTACTAATTCCAGCAACTTCTCTTCCAATAAGAGAGCTAATTTTCTTCTTTTTGTAAAGCAGAAGATCATCTTCTTCTCCTTTCTTTTCTTCTTCAGCTGGCTTTTCCTTTTTAGCCTTTTTCTTTTTCGCATCTTTAGGTTTCTCTCCAAGAGTTTCGACCGATTTCCTGTTAATAGTGTCTATAATCATTTTTCCTTCAGCCCACTTTAGCTTTTCTTTTGCAAGGTGGATAAGAGCAGTAAAGTTAAAGTCCCATCCTTCTTCTTTAATCTTGACATCGTGCTCACTAAAAAGAGTGTTAATGCACTCGTCGACTTCAGTTTGGGTGATAACCACGCCAACTCCACAGTCATTTTCGAATTTAGCAATATCGACCTCCTCAACACCCTTTAATGAAGCAATAGCGGCTGCCAATCTATCTGCTGTTGTGATTTTCGCATCCCTGATGTACTCAACCAACAGCTTTGAATGATGTTGCAAGGTTTCTGGTAGTTTTGTTGATAGATTGTAAAGAAGATTTCCAACGTTTTTATCAGCAGTTTGGATTCCTCCAATCTCTACCAATTCCTTTAGCCTTTGAGATACCTTGGCATTTTTAATAATGTTCTTAACTGTCTTCTCTTCGATTGAAATATCCAAGAAAATCTTTTCTAAACTCTCCTCCATATTAATTAAGCTTTAGATTAAATAATGATATTACCCAATAATTTTACTGCAATATTTATTTGTTCCAAAACAAATAAAGATGTTTTAGTACAATTTTCTAAGTTTATTAATACTGAAAGAATCAGTATTATGGAGCAGAAGCATTATTTTCTTATTATATTCGATATTTTTTTACTTATTCAAATAATATGAATTCAATTACTTCAAGATATTTTCAATAGTCTTGTGTTTATTAGCTATAAATATTCCTCAACATGCCCAAAAATTTTGACTTTTCAATTTACACCAGTTACGCACATGGTGTATTTGGAAATCCGATTACACTATTTAGATTTCACCTGTTAAAAATTGACTTCGAGTAATTGGATTTCCAAATACACCATGTGCGTAACTGGTGTAAATTGAAAAGTCAAATTTTTAGGGCCATGTATAATCTTATGTAAAACTTCCTGCTTTGATTTTAATTCCTTACTTTTTATTGGTAAGGAAAATGAGCTTTGGAGTCGAAAGAAGAGATTTTGGTTTTCTTTACGAAGAAGCAAAATTATTATATAAATCTTTCCTTTTCACATACTTGAAATAATAATCTGATTATTTAACTACAATGCTTTTCTTTTCGCCAAGAGAGAAAAATTACTAGGCTAAAATCAAAATGTATTGTTTGATATTATAAACTTATTTTCAGAATTTTTGAGAATACGGTTTTATTAGAAGACATTGAATTTAAATTCTTAGATAATCTGAATATATAGCTTAACAAATTTTTTATTTCAAAATAAAAAAATTAGCTAAGATAAAATAATATTAAGATTTTTGATTTTGATTTAAAATATATTACAAAAATAGTTATTAAAATTTAAATAGAAGTATAATTACTTTTTCTCATAATTTCTAAAAATACAGTATTATTATAAATTAATAATTTGCGTCTAAATTCATCTCTTTTTTAATGAAATGATAACGAATTATAATAGTTGAGAATTTAAATTGCATATTATTTAAATTTAAATATGTACGCACATTTAATTTTCAAATGTTAAGAGTGGTTTCTGTTATTCAATATTCTTAATTTGATGTGTTTTGTTGCTTCCTCCAGTAAATACCAATTTATATATCTATAGTATTAAAAACTCAATACCAAAATGAACAAGAACAGCAAATATTTCAAATCTTTTGAGATTCCGAGAAAGAATTCAAAAAATAAAATCGGCAAGTTTTATTTCATAATTTTACTAAATCTTGTAAAATTTAGATCCCCAAGTTCTAATGAAATTGCTTGAGTTTGATTGACCAAAGTATTTTGACTTCACTCAGCTAGGACAAAAGGAGGCAAGTTGTCAGTTCGCAAAAAGCAATGTCGTTTATCATTAAATTAGAGTTTTACTTTTTTCCAAAAATACTGAGATTATTTATAATGTAGCAAAACTAACTTTTATTTTGCATTTTTGATTTTCTATTTAATATCAGCTTTGCAGTAAAAATTATTAATAAAATAATAAAGACTTTATCATAGCCAGCTGTGAGTAGCAAGGAAATCAAAATTGATGAGATTAATGATGAATTTAACACTGAGAACAAACATCCTAATTGTCAGCAGCAAAACAAGACGAAGTACTTCAGTCAAAAGAATAACAGCAATCTTCAAAACTATTATAAAAAGTATATTTCTGCTATCCATAAATTATTAATTTTTAATATAGAATATAAACTTTGTAATCTCTGAAAATCTTGGAAAGAAAGAGCCTCTCAATGTTAAAAAATCCGCAAGAGGAGTAGATAAGCTTCAAGTTGATAGCAGCTTTGAGTGAATGCAACACAAGTTCCATTTAAAATCGATATCCAATCAGTCACCGACTGATTACAATCTATCAAAGAGAAATCAAAATAGTTCCAAATAACTATTCAACTTCGCGCTCTAAAGTTTGTCAATCAGTATACAAAAAGTACATTGACGTTTCAAAGAAATCTAGTCCTTTGACTAATTTAAAAGAAATGAGTCGGCACAATGAATCATTAGGCACAAACTCATTTTTGGTAGGGAAAAGTAAAAGAATCTGCAAAAATCAATCGAACCTCAAAAACTGTTCTTCATTTATTTGCTGAAGTAAATCTCCATTAAGAAGTATCAAGGATTCTTGCAAATCCAACAACTGAATTAAGTCTAAGAAAAGCCTCAAAGAGCTCAGCTGAAATCAAGAGGATAGTAAGAGAAAAATGAGGCAGAAAATCAAAAGAACCACTTCGAAAAACAGCGCTAGAAGCACCAGCAAAATCTGCTCTATATCAAAGACTAGCAAACAACAGGAGCCAAGACTGAACGAAATATCATCGGTATTAAAGTAAGAGTGATTCAAACTTAAGACATTACTAAAAATATGCAGCTGATTATTAGATTGCATCAATATCATAAAATTAAGGTTAAATAGACTTTTGTTATAGAGTGAACACTTTCGATTCAATTGACTCAGTTGCTATTAAAAATAATAATGCGCATCAACCTTCTGATAAGTCAAGTAAGTTGAAACTCTTGTGATTCGTTCAAAATCTATGCCAGTTAAAAATAGTAGTTTAACTTAAAAGGAAATTAAATTCAAATATTTTGGTTTTGGGATGAGTAGAATTTGGGATAAAAATCGCAAAGCAAATCAAAAAATAGTATTTTGTAAAGCAGCAAATAGAAATACAGGTTTTCAAACTATTGAGAGATATCTTAGCTGGTAGCTAATGATTTAGATCGAATTAGTACTGGGTGAATTAAAATATTGGTTATCGAATAAAATTTGATTTCAGTACTTTACAAGTTAATACCCTTTTATAATTAGCCGAAATAGTGAAGAAAAGAGCAAAGATTATTAAGAGCTGACGGATTAGTCCAAGAAATATTAAGTCATCTGGTAGAGCGCCTAAATAAGTCCCAACGGAAGTGAAATATGGACAACAAAAATCATGATTTTGAGAATAGATCTCTATGCCAAAACTCGATGCAAAGCTGCAGCATTGCTATAAGTAGTAATATTAGTAAAATACCGAGTAGTCAGCAGACAAGGAATCAAGCGAATATTGGGAATGTAAAGAGTAATATCTCTTCAATTATGGAAACTTACTCTCATTTGATGGCGAAGAAGAAGTCGCTACAGAAGAGAAGTCACAATAAAGAAAGCAATAGATCCTTCTGATCTAAACATAAAAAGCCAGTGAAGAGCAAGCAAACCTAATAAATACAATCCTATTAAATCTATTTTAAAACATATGGATGCTGCTGAAAAGGTATTTCATAAGCAAAAGGAATGTGCGAGTAAACCCAAAAATAATCCAGCTAGTCTGTTTGAGATTAAGCAAAATGTTGAAAAAGAGTTGACCAATAATAAATATCAAAATAGAAATTTAAACTTCTTAAGTTTGTGCAGTAGTAGTCAAAGAGCGATGCTAAACGAACTTAAAATGCAATCAGATCAGCTAAAGATTCAATTAAATTTATTTATGCAAGCTCAGAATACTATTGATTCTGTTCCAAAAAGAGTAGATGGAAGCGATCTTACTTTTAGAAATTTTGGATCAGATTTAACATCAACAGATAGTACTCAAAGAATAGTAGAAGATGATAACAATATACAAACTTCAAGATAAAATAGATTTGTAGTAAGCATACTGGATATTAATATATTTAATTTTATTAACATCAACAATAATTTGAAAGTCTAACCTTTATAATAATATTGTCCATAAAGTCTTTTATCTAAAGCCACATGAAAGTAAAAATAATTTTTAAAAAATGAATCTGAGGTCTTTAAATAGATAATATTTTAAAATCACACAAAGTTATTAAATCAAGCATGCATAATATTTTAGTTTTAAACTTTTTTCTCAGTACCATCATCTAGTTACATTAAAACTCTAGTACTATATTTTTTTCGATATTCAGGAGCTTATGACAAAATGAGACGTAAGGCTTGGAGTTTCAGATATTAATTACAATAAAAAAATATTTATTTTCTTTCTCTTTAAAATTGATTTTAATAACTAATTTTTTATTTATTTTAGACGTCAAATTTAAAATAAAGCTATTTCTTTGTATTTTATTGCAAATGATAAACATTAATTTATTATTATAAAAAGCTTTAATTATTAACAATTTAAGCAGAATCATACAACTTTGACTTAAATTTTTAAGTATTTAGTTAAATGAAAAGCAACACGCAAAACTTCATTTATTTTGATCTTTTATAATTTAGTTTTTACTTGACAAAATATACTTTTGGATCTCGTTTGCTTTATGTTTTTGTTAATACACTCAAATAATCGTGATTTTTGATTGTTTGAGGTTAAAATAAAAATGCTTTGTCTTCCTATGAAAATTTTTTAATTAAATATTACTTTTTCTTGACCTGATTTTAGCTTTTATCACTTTTATATAACTCCTATCAAAACCGGGCTTGCTAAAATAACAATTAGATTAAATATAAAAAAAAATAAAGAATGTTTACAAATCTTCGAATAGAGTTATTGCATGATATCTTTTATCTTTCTCTTCCTTATGTTTTTCCCAATCATCAAGCCTTTGTTTTAGTTCCTCATCTGTCATTTTATTGGTATTTTGAGGTTGGTTAGATTCTTTCTTTCGTCGTTGGAATATATTCCTTTGATTGATTTCTCTATTCCCTCTTTTGAGAGCGTCCATTCCATCAAACAAACTAATAGCTATTACATTTGATTTACTTTGGATTATTTAATTTGCTCATTTGTTAGCGGAATATTTAATTTATTTTGACAACACTTTGATTACTTTCATGTTTTCCTTCATGTCTTCAGGAAGTGGTTTTTGATCTCTGAATAACCTATGATCTGACTCTCTATAAATAGAAGATTAACTTTCATTTTCAGTTGGAGATTTAATATTGATGAAATGAAATACTTAAGTAATTTTGTCCTTTTGCTCTTTTTGCTCTCTGAATGACATTTACATTGTTTGAGTGCCTGACCTTAAACAAAACGTTTTATTAAAATATATTGGAAATATTTAACCTGTTGATATCCTCAAATGTGGTGTTAGCTTTGGTGCAACGTGATCAAATTTATTTGAATCATTTGCTGCTTTATTTTGATACAAATCTTCAATTTTGGTTAAGAACTTACTAAATGAACTTAACTCTTTAAAGTAAAAGGAATCAAGATGTAATTTTAAATGTTCAATTTCAGTAAAGGATTACTTTTTAAAGATATTCTTCCTATCGATAGAACTATCACTTTGTTTTAAAGTAGATTCAATCAAATTAGAATTCTTCGACTTTCTTGCGCTTGAAATCTCATCATGCTGATTTTTGACTGTCCTCGATCTCTTTTTATTTAATATAAAGATTGTCCCTTTGCCTTCTCTTTTTAATACTACAAATTTTATTTTAAAAATTTACAGTTGATTTCATAAAATCGCGTCTCCTTGAATTTTAGTGTGAAATTTGAAATTGTTACGAAATGCGTTCTCGAGTTTATTGTTGTGCTTCTTTGAAAATAATTTATTTCTGTTGAGATGAACTTATATTCAAAGTATTTGAGTAGAAATTTATTCAACAATCCTCTCACTTTGACACTGTTACATCCATTTTCTATATTTAAATTGGAGCTAAGCAAGGATTTTTATGATATAATCGACTAGAATTGTATTTTAAATCTGAGAATTAACTTTCCTGTTTTATTTTGAAATAATACTTCCTATTATCAACTACTTATTTTTGCTTATTTGTAAATATTTAATTTATCCAATCGGCAAATATTAAAATTATTTACATTTGTTGTTGCAATTTTCTCCTCAATAAAAATAGGTTTATTAGACAGAGTTAAGATTTATATATTCAATGGTTACTATGAACACTCATCTTTCATTTACCTTATTAATATTTATTGTTTTAAGTTCAAGCTCCAAAATATGGAAGCGACTAAATAGCTACCAATTAAAATTTTGAATTGATGCTATTAAATTATTTTAGTTTAAAATACATTTATTTTAATTTAGTAGTATGTAAGTTTAGTAATATTTTAATTCAACACTTTAGATTATTTATAATTTTAGGAGTATCAAAACTATATTGCATTATATACATCAAAAAGTATGTGCATGAATAGTTATTTAAATAATATAAATAATTGAACATCTCCTATTAATTTTCTTGTTTTGTATTCAAAACAGCTACCTTCTTCTTTGTAAGTGTAGTCTTCTCTTTCTTCGTGACATGGAGTAAGGTCTGTGATGACTCGACAATTTTATTAAAAGCTCCTTCGGATTCAGCAATCGCTTTATCGTATTCTTCTAAAGCAGAGTATTTTTTGGATAGAGAATCCATAGTACTGCGTAATTCGTTGCTGAGGGCTTCGATGTTCTTCTCAACTTCGCTATTTCTCAGTCTCTTCCTTTACAACTTGGTTATGGATCTCTTCTCTGCTCTTTTCGAGGCTTTCGATGATCTTTACAAGCTCGGTAATGTACTTTTGGACTGAAGCTCCGTGGGATGCCATATGATTCAAATTATTTAAATTTTCTATTTTTATAACAATTTTGGATTGCAGGTATCTGTTTGTTTTATGACTGAATTGAACAAATTAGTATAAGATTTTAAATGTCGCGAGCTCGAATGGCTCTAAGGTAATTGTCTCCTTAGATCTTAGCTTCTCACTAACTTTATAGGCTCTTTCGCTTTCCTGATCTGGCAATTTAGACTCAAGAGTTTTTATCTTGGATTTTATGAGATTGAGCGGATTCATCAGCACATCAGTTTCGTACTCTGTTTTCATATAAGAAAAGTACTTGTTTTTATCTAAAATTCCATTGAGAAGGTACTTTGTGCTGGAGTCAAGCTTAGTCGACTTGTTCATAAACGGAGCCACTGGAATTCGGATACTTGAGTTAGACCTATTTCTTAGCTTTATAAATGCATCTCCGTTTTGTTTTGTCTCAAGGCCGACAAATTCGATTTGGTCAAAGAACGAATCTGATTCAATAAAGCTTATGACTGTATTAAAGGACTTTATAAACTCACTGATTGTCTGATTTTCATATTTAATTTTGCTTAATTTAATTTGCGAGTTGATTAAATTAGAAGCATTTCTAAAATCTCCAATAAACTTGCTGCTGTTGGACAACCCGATTGCAACATGAAGAGTTGAGATATTTGAATCTCTTAGAACATTATTCGTGAATTTATCATCTTGATTGCCAATGGATCGCTGGATTATGAATTCGAATTCTGTTCCTAAATTTTGACAACTTGTAGTGTGACTGTTCACGGTCCAAAATATTTTTTTATTATTTTGCTTGGCTACTCCTTCAACTGCTGGATATGTATTTAGTCCAAAAATAGAGCTGCTTTCTGAGCTTTGGTTTGATGATTCTATCAGTTTATTTGAAACTGCTTCTGAAAGACTTATGTAATCTCTTTGAGTGTAGAACATCGAATCACTTACATAAAACTGAGAGTCTTTTGTAAGAACATCAAATCGGAGAGCTATTTCTTTGAAGTTATTTAGTTTTGTTTTAACTGTTGTTACAGGAAACTTTGAATGCTTTGTTAATGTTACAAAAATCTCGATTAAATCACTCTCATTTGAAGTGGAGTGATTGTTAATTGCTCCAATAAAATGGACTTGAGATACAAGACCTCCTTTGAATTTGGTCGCAGAGATAATACTTATATTTGAATGGGTTGCCTCTTTTGCAGGCTGGAATGTATAATATCCTGAGTGAGTTCCTTCTGTAGGATACTCGAATATTTTTATTGCTAACTCAACTGAATCACCTTCAGAATTTAAATATGTAATAACTTTCGGTAAAAAGAGATTATTAAGTTCAACTGAGATTAAATTATTACTTAATATTTTATCAGTGCTTTCCTTCAAGTCAGTTTCGATGGAAGGAACAGAACAATAAGTTTTATATTTGTTTGTTCAATCATTTAGATCAAAGATGTGTCTAATAAAGTAAACTTTTGTCTCTAGTGGCTTTAAATCTATTTCAAAATATAAATACTTCTTCGAATGATCTTTATTAATTCCAATATTGCTTGAATCAAAATTAAAGAAAGAGCAATTTGTAATTTGAGATTCAACAGAATTCAAATTTTCATTAAAAACTGCAACTTGAAGTGCATCAATTGTAATATTAACAATCTCCTTTCGCTCTTGCAAAGAAGGGTTAAATATCGAGACAGGATATAAGTCACTAGAAATATTTCCGTTTAAAAAGTACATCACTTCTTCTTTATCATTATCGTTGATTTCTTGCATTGTTTTATTTTTAAAATTAAAAGTTGCAGAATCTAAAGTTTTAATTGAGATCATCCGATCAATTTCAGATGATACATCCGAAATTGTTTTATTGAGGTCTGAATCGTAAACTTTGTCTGTATAGACTCCTGTTATTGTATTATGGTTTAACATAGTTGATGTACTCTGTTTTAAATAAGTTAACTTATTAAAATCTTTACTATTTGGTTTACGAGGTCTTCCAAAATTAATCCCATCTAAATGATTAATTAGAAAAATGGAGGAATATGCTCTCATTTTATTAAATAAATTTCTTATTTGCTGCTTAAATACAGGATGAGTGGTATAAAACCCTGACCAAAAGTCAGTATATTGTTTACTATTATTGCTATTAGGATCTTTGATAAATTTATCATCATATGGAATAAAATCTCCGTTAAAGTAAGAAAACTTTCTATTTTCTGATTTAAAATCATTGTTTATTTGCTCAAAGTATTCGTCAATAGTAGAAAATTTATAAGATATATACTTGTATTGAGTCCAATCTCTCACGAGTCTTTGAATTTCTGTCATATAATTATCAATGCAGTAGAATGTAGTTTCTGCATCGATAAAAGATCCATCTCCTCCAAAAATGATAGCAATATCATCAGTAAAGTCATATGTATTAATATGTGGTTGAATAACCTCTTCAAAGAATCTTCTCGAGTTCTTGATGTCTATCAAAGGATCTCTTCAGTTAATTGTTTTGCTATCAGCAAAGTTAAACGGTTCCTTAATTTGAGGATTTTTTATTGTTGAATGCACAAATATTCTTTGGTTTGATGATGAGCCGCCAGAATTATGTCCTTCCCAGACAAAATTTAAATTCTGGTATTTTGCTAAATCTAATTTTTCTGCAGATCCAATACGTGACGTCACTAAAGAATCTATTCCTAAAAGAGAGAAAAGTGTAGGAGTTGCTGCGGTTTCACCATATGTATCAGTTTGCCATCCGATTTTTGGAATAATTTCAAAGTTTTCATATAAAAAATCCTGTCCAGTCACCATTTGATCTATGATACTTTGATATTCCGGAATTGCTTCATCATATGTAGTCCACCCTCCATTAGTGAAATAAAATCTCTGCTCATTAATTAACCGTTCTGCTTGCTGTTTTCTTTGAGAAGAAGCTTGCTTATACCACCGTGCAAAGTAATAAGTTTCAGTCCAAGTAAATCGATACCTGACATCTTCATCCAAAGAGTCAAGGACAGATTCGATCATAAATTTAGCGCGTTCATTGAAAATCTGGTCTTTAGTTCTAGCCAGCTCTGAATCCAAATAGCTGTAGGGGATGATGTAAATATTAAGGTTGTACTTCCAGCCAACTTCAAAAATAAACCTGCTGATCAGCGAAACAATTCCAACAATAAGGATTAGCGTCAAGAACCATTTTCATTTCATTTTTTCAAATTTTTATCAAATAATTGAAAAAATTACTGTCAATTATTAAAGCCGATTTAAACATAATTAAATATGTCAAGCAAAAATAAAATTGGAAGGGATGAAGATGATCACAGCAAAGACAGCGACAGGAACGATGATGACAGACGGAAAGAAAGCAGACATAAAAGGTAAGCTTTGTTCTTCTGGTTTTCTGTTATCATCCTATTCCAATTCCTTATCTTATAGCTCAAAGCATAAAGACGAAAAGGAAAGAAAACATAAGAAAAAGAAGAAAAGTGATCATAAAAAAGAGAAAAAGACGAAGAGAAGCTCTAGTAGAGATGGCCACAACAAATCAAAGAAGCATAAGAGCAAGAAACGACATAGAAGGAAACGCTCTGATAGGTCGAGCTCAAGATCGAGAAGATCAAGTGAAGATTCGCGTTCTCAATCTAGCTCTGATTTAAATTCTTCGAGCAAAGACTCGACTAAAAAGCGGGACAAGAAAAATGAAAACAAAGATAAAGTTATACAAATAACTCTTTCTGCTGCTAATCTCCCACCAGTTCCAAATCTATCAACTCAATTTGGAGATTTTGATAGTAAAGATTTAAAAGTTAACCTCAAGGACTTTGTTAGTTACAAAAAGAAAGTGATAATTTCAAATCTGCCTCTGAATGCTTCTGAAGATGAAATTTTAACTTTCCTTAATACTTACATCAGTACATTTAGAGCTTTAACCATAAAAGAAGGAGGCCAAGGTGCAGATGACGAGGAAAGGAGAGAAAAGACAAAAAATGACTCAAATGTCATTGATAATATTGAAATTAGAAACGGTATATACAGGTATGGAGTCATACTCATTGAAGACAAAGACGATATTGAACATTGAGTCAGTATTGATGGAACTGAATGGAAAGGGCAAAAAATTCGAGTTCGCAGGACTAAAAAATTCATAGAAGAATACAATAAAGAAATAGATAAAAGATTGGGTCTTAATGCCCAAAATCCAATGGCGATGGGTATTCCAGGAATTCCTGGATCAGGAGAAGCTGAATCAGAAAATAAGATTTATATGGGAGGAATTCCCACTTCAATGAACTCTGAAGATGTTCGTAAAATATGTGCTGCATTTGGCCCACTAAAATCTTTTAATTTGGTGGTTGATCAACAAAACAAAATTATGAATAGAGGATTTGCATTCTTTGAGTATTCTAATGATAAAGATGCTGAAAAAGCTATTAAAGGCTTAGATGGTTTTGAAATTATGGGAAAGAAATTAAAAATACAAAAAGCGTCTCTTGGAGCAAAACCTCCAGCTGTTCAAAAGGCATCTGCAACTGTTGGATTCAAAAATTATATTGAACCATCGCAAAGAGTTAAAATTCCATTATATGCTTTAACTCCAAGTAGAGTTGTGCAATTTTTGAATATGATAACTCCCGAGGATTTATTAGATGATTTCATTAAAAAGGAAATTTTTAAAGACATTGTGAATATTTGTAAGTTCTCGATTACTTTTATATTTAATTATAATATCAATAAATTTTAATTTAGGATCACTAGAACTATCCAAAGATGTAGTCGATATCAAAGCTCCGTCTCCAGATGAGAAAACTGGATATTGAACTAAGGGAGTAGGAAAAATATTTGTAAAATTTAATCACATAGTTGCTGCTAAGCAAGCAAGATTTCATCTTAGCGGTCGCAAATACAGTAGTTTAAAAATAATTTAAAATACATTAGTGTATCTATATTAAAACCTAAAAATAGTACGCTATTAAGGGAGAATTTAACATTTAAATATTTGAGAATGAAACATATTGGACTAGCTGTATAATGGAAGAACAATTATTGGATGATTCTATCCAGAGCATTATTTCGATACAAATGAATTCGACATCTCTGCAGATTAATTCTTTAATACTCATCAATATGACAATTCCACTTTCAATATCAATGTGTATATTTGTGATTCACGAATTATAATCTTAAAAACTAAAAAAAGAGAAATTCAGTTTAATATACTATTATATTTTTAACTAATAAATTTTTGTATAATATTATTTTTATAGTGCAAATAAAACTTTTTCCTAAAAAATATATAAATAAAATCAAAAAAAAATTACATTAATTTTAATTGCTTGTGTAATTAATTAAATTTATTAATTTAAAATTAATTCAGCAAATTAATATCCCAACTGCAACTTTTGAAATTGAGATCTTAGATGTAAGCTGATTTAAAGCAACTAAGATTTATGATTTAGTACTTGATTGAGCGTTGATGTTGATCATTGTATTTTTGAGTCCAACTAACAGCTGACTGTCTTTGTTTTTAATAATATTCATCAAAGAAATGTAATCAAGTAATCCATCGTTTGGAGTTAATCCAAGAATGGTTGAAGCATCAGTATATGATAACTTTTCCGAGGTGATTGTATTATTGATTACCTGAGATTGCGCTTCATTTAAAATTCTAATTGCACTTGCATCAGCAGTTGCAAAAATGATCTGTATTTGCTTATCTGCTTCAGAAATATCGACATTAATGCTTTCGCGGATAGTCGTAGCACTTTGCTCATACTTTTTGGTTTCTCTCTTTTGGACTTCGACTTGAGTCGAGACAATGGAGTCTTCGTAGGAATTAGGAAGATCTATTTCGATCATTTGGAAAGCTACAAGTGAGGCATAAGTATTGGATAAAGTTGCGTTGAGCCTTTTAGCAATTGAATTTCCAATTTCGCTTCTCTTTCCCCAGTATTCTGGAGCATTGTAGAGACTAGCCTCTTCCAAAATAATGTTTTTGGCTTGCTTCTTAAAAGTTTCATGATATCTAACATTCGTCAGCTTGTAAAGTTTAGGAATATCATTCTTATAAAGTTTGTACTGGAATGAAACATGGAGAGTCAACCCTAGTCCTTCTTTTGTTCTTGTTTGTAGAGGAGCTTCATCTCTAGTTTGTCTGTCAGAGAATTCAGTGTGGATCATAGTTGCAGGGAACTTACAAATAGCAAAAAAAAATTAATACAAAACTATCCTTGATATTTGATTAAAGCTTAAAACTTAATATCATTAAAATTTGAAACTCAAACGTTCAGTTTTTTTGCTGTAACAAAGTGATTAACCGGGCCGACAAAATAAAGCCCTCCTTCGTATACTTCATCTCCTGTAGATTTTGAAATGATGTTATACGTCATTCCATATTCAGTTGGTTCAACTGAGTCCCACATGAATGAGAACCCGATGACTAATACAAGTGCAACAACACCTGCTCCAATAAGGATTGCCTTCTCCATTGTTTAAAAGATCTATTATAAACTAGATATAATTTATTTCTATTTTGCGAGAAAACTCATCCTCTCGATACTAATAAAATATTGAAATGAAAAATAGCAAAAGGGACTCAGAGAGCGCTGAAATTAGAAAGTAAGTAGGCAATCCGCTGATATCAGCTTATCTATTCTGTTAATTTACAAAATAAACTCGACTCGCTATAAAATTCACAAATTTCTGAATTGTACAAAGAGCAAACTGAGTTCTGCTCAATAAATACTAAATCTTATTGTTGATTCATGAAGTTTTGTTGCACTTAATAAAAATGAATATTTTAATTAATCAAAACACTTCTAATATTCAAATTGAATTAGTCGTGTCGATCAGGATGTGATATTTTAGTTTGGCTATGCATATTTATTAAAGTTAAAATCATGATTTTTACTATAAATCATTTAGAAATCAGTATGGAAGAGGCAGGAATAGCAAGAGAATAGGACTGTAAGAATACTTCTATTGCAAATACTCCACTTTAAAAATAGATACAAATCAATGTTATATAAAATCATGAATCACTTAATTCATATAATAGATCCCAATATGACTTTAAGACTATTCCAGATCAACTAACCGGAAATAAAACAAAGAATTATGAATGCAGGAGCTTAGGAAATATGTCAACGTCAAACTCAAGAAGTAAAAGGATGTCTAATCAGCAAGAAGGAGTGCTCTGCACCACGTTCAGTAATAAAAATTGCATGAATTTTAATGAGACAGAGATAACCAACAATACAGCTCCTGCCAATTTTTGGAATAAAGTACTTCAGTATGTTCAAGGGAGAAATAAAGATAGCAACTTATTTGAAAAATATGTGGAGATGAAGAAGGCAAAGAGAGAAATTGAAGTGAAATTTAGCTCAGATCTTAAAGCCTGCGAAACTGTGCTAAACTCAAGAGAACTATTTTCCAAGTACATATTTGATTCATATTTATTGCCTGAAATCAAATCCAAAGGCGCGATGTTTAAAGAGGATGATAAATACAAAATGTATATGAACTTTATCAATGATGAGCAGTTTTATATTAAAATCAAAAACAATTACTTACTTAAAGAGGTGAGGAGGGATTCATAATCTTTAGATTGAAAAATTTAAGCATAAAAAGTTAAAGTATGCACAAAATACAAACATAAAGAGAGGTAAAGATGGACTTCTTAATTAGTTTAGCTAATTCAAAAGTATCTAATAAATAAGCGATTCATCGAGTTCTGCAAGATGGCTCTTATGAACAAAGGAGTTGTACTGCAAAATATTAAAGACTTTAAGTACATTCCAAGGAGACTTATGAAACCAAATGTAAATAGCTTATCTGGTGAGTTTTTGGAAGCATGAAGTTGACTTCTCGTTTATCAAATTAAGATTTAAATAAAATTACCAAATAGTCATTATATCTTCTTTATATGGGCTTGAAATATATCCTCATTTAAAAAAGTATGATTACTAAAAATTTACTATGAAATATAAACATCAATAGAACAGGACTCATCAAAATATTTATTGTTAATCAATTAAATTAAAATGAACCAAAATCAATTTTATCTTATTGATAAGAAGGAGTGTTAATAACTGATTAAATAAATAAAAATATTCGATAATTTATGATCTGTTAATTATTAACGAGGTCGTGTTTGCAAAGGTGGTGCTTTCTTTTCAAAACTGTCAACATTTGCCGGAATGTGGGTAACAGAACAGATTATTAATGATCTTCAGCCAGTCTGGACCGAGCCAGTTTGAGTTGTCGAAGAAGTCAAAGAGAGCAAAATTAAAATCATTGTTTTGCTATTTTGAAACTATAATTTATAATTTTCATTGAAAATCCAAAGCTAAGCTTCAAAATAGCAAAACAATGATTTTAATTTTGCTCTCTTTGACTTCTTCGACAACTCAAACTGGCTCGGTCCAGACTGGCTGAAGATCATTAATAATCTGTTCTGTTACCCACATTCCGGCAAATGTTGACAGTTTTGAAAAGAAAGCACCACCTTTGCAAACACGACCTCGTTAATAATTAACGGATCATAAATTAAAAGAATATTTTTATTTATTTCAATTTTTTCATATCCTCGTGGGGTTTTGGGTTTAATAACTGATTAAATAATAAAAATTTGGCGATAATTTTTATTTTTTACTATTTCAATAAATGCTTTTTTAGAATTAATCAGCTAGTTTTTAAAATAACAAATTATGAATATATTTGAATAAGAAATCCAGAATAACTAAAATATTTTAATTTTTGCTTTAATAACATCTAGTTTTATTTCGAACAAGAAATAACATATTAAAAAATTTAACATTTTTACTATGGCTTTATTTAAAGACTAGCTTATGCTAGTAATTTTTGAAAAACAAATAATCTTATTTAAGATTTTAATCAAATGGCTTTAAATTTGCAAATTTGAGCCTTTCATTAATTTTACAACTATAAATAAGATTTAATGTTTGACATTTTAAAAGTAGAAATAATATTTAATTAAAATTTTAACAATTTTTTTAGAATGCGGAAGTCCTTTAATTAGCAAAAGAGCAATATTTACTCCAACCAGAGATCTCAAACAGAGTTTTGAATGTGATATAAGCAACAATAGATTCATCGAAGATTGTGAAAACCCTCAAAACAACAGTAAAAAATATTTATTTAAATAAAAGTGATGAACTTTACCTATTCAAACAACATTTCTAAGGAAATTGTTTAGATCTAATAAAAGAAGTTTACAAGAAGTGGACAAATTATGGAGACTTCCAGCCAATGACTCCAGAAATTGGAGAAAGTAAAACTCCATTAATCAGTCGAAGCAAAGTCACAAACATCAACTATCAATTTGTATGATAGATATAAAGCTTTTTACATTACTTTCAATATTTTCCTCACAACATTAAATTTTAATTTATTTAGTTGTTCATGTAAAAATGCATCAAGTTAGTAAATACAATTCTAACTTCATCCTTCCACATTTTCTATCTAATATAAAATAGTCATAAAGCTAATAACAGCGGTTTTAGTAATACAAATATATAGAATTCAGAGAAAGTTCAATCATCTGGAGGAAGCAAGTACGAGAATATATGAATGTCGAACCACAATCACATGAGGACGCCAAATATCGACTCGTAAGTAAAACAATTAACCAATCTGGCTAAGCATTTTCATCCCAAGGGTTGCAACATATAAAGTTTGTATCAACCGTAACTTCTCTACTTTTCTTTAAGTTTCGATCTGTGTTGTCATATTCATAGAAGAATACTCTTAAAATAAAATGCATTTTTACTTAAGAAACCAAATCAATTCCAAATAAATTTGACAATTGGCTGATTCAAAACTTCCTCTGGATTACATCAGCAACAATTATGAGCGCACTTACAACTTATCATTATGGAATAATATTTCTTGATTTTAAATTGCATTTTTAGAAACAACGAAATATCTGAGAAAGACTCGAATTCCGAATCTGAAAGTACTGATAAATCAACCGAAAATAAAGCAAAAAAGCTCACCTCTACTTTCCAAAGGAACAAAATTGTATGCTTTTTGCTTAGAAAATTTTTTTTCAACTGACTTTTATAGGGAAACAATAGACATTTTAAGAGTGGGTCGAATAAATTTAAAATTCATCACATTTCAAAACCAGACCGACAATCTACAATTAGAAAACTGATAAAGCAAGGGACGTTGAGGATCATTCCTGAACGAATAAAGGATATTTTCACGAATTCTGCGTGAAAGAATGGTGTTATTAGTCCAACAAAGACGAAAAATAAGTACGTGATATAACTTCTCAAGTTTGTTCAGCATTACTAACAATGCATTTTTACTTGAACAGTTTAACCATGAAAATAGATGAATGAGTTCTGACATAATTGTAAAAGATATCAAATAGCTTATGTAAGTATTCCATTACTCGCTAATTGTAGTTTTTCTTTCATTCAATACAATGCCATGATTTCTTTAGCAAAATATCGAACAAATAATATAAAATCACCTTCGTTTAAAAAGAGAAGACAATGAGTTCAAAATTCATGGATTGATGAGAAAAAACAAATAGAATAAGATTTATAAAAAATCAGATAAATTTAAAGCTATTTTGATACAAAAAAGTGCACAACAATATATAAAATTAATTACTTTCAACTTGTTTTATATCATAAGGGGGTAGCCGGCGCCGGGCTCAAGAAACCGGCGTCGCTGTTCGCGGCCCTGTTCGGCAGCGGCCGCCTGCTCGGCGGCGGAGAGGGCGTCGGCACGGCCATTGGCGGCGAGCAAGGCGGTGAGGTCGGCGAGTTGCTGCGCCTGAAGGGCGAGAATCTGATTGCCTGCCTGGGTCGCCTGCAGCGCACCGGTCGCGCCCTGGCTCTCTCCAACCAGAGCCGAGAGTTCGGCGCGCTGCGTCTCGATGTTGCCGACGACGCCGGCCTGGACGCGCATCGCATCCTGGAGCGCGCCGACAGTGTTGCCCCAGCGCTCCCGAGCCAGGTCGATGAGGTCCTGGTCGGAAGCGGAGAGGTCCATGTCGGCGTATTGCTGGGAAAAGATCTGATCGATCTGCTGGACGTCGAAGGCGATGCGCTGGGCCTCGCCCAGCAACTGCTGGGTGCGCTGGACGGACTGCAGAATCTGCTGGAGCGATGAATAGGGCAGGCTCGCCAGATTGCGCGCCTGGTTGATCAGCATCTGGGCTTCGTTCTGCAGGCTCTGGATCTGATTGTTGATCTGTTCGAGGGCGCGGGCCGCTTGCAGCACGTTCTCGGCGTAGTTGGAGGGGTCGAAGACGATGTCGCCGAAGCCGAAGAGCGCGTGGGCAGGCGTGACGGCGAGAGGCGACAACGCAACCGGCAGCGTCAGCATGGTGGAGACGAACAGGATGTGGCGGATGCGCGAGCGTGGACGAGTCATGGAAGAATCTCCTCTGTGGGTTGATCGAGCGCCGCGGCCGGAGCGGCGAGATTGCTGAGGTTGGGGATGATGTCGGCGGCCCAATCGAGGTCGCGAGCGCGCAGCCAGGCGTCGAGAAAGCCCTCGCGCCCATGCTCGGCCAGCACCTCTTCGATGCGGGCGTGATCCGACTTTGCCGACGCCGCGCACAGCGCCAGGGCGACGTCGCCGAGGCCGAGTTCGAAGAGCCGGTTGCCGCGGCGGGACTGCGCGTAGTAGTCGCGCTTGGGCAGGGCCCGGGCGATGATCTCGATCTGCCGGTCGTTTAGACCGAAGCGCCGATAGATTGCGGTGAGTTGGGGCTCGATCGCGCGATCGTTGGGCAACAGGATGCGCGAGTGGCAGGAGTCGATGATCTCGGCCGCGATCGTGCTCTTTTCGAGCTGGGCCAGCGACTGGGTCGCGAAGATCACGCTGGCGTTCTTCTTGCGAAGCGTGACCAGCCACTGGGCAAGTTGGCTGGCAAAGCCGGGATCGCTCAGCGCCAGCCAGCCCTCGTCGACGATGACGAGCGTCGGTCTGCCATCGAGCCGCCCGGCGATGCGGTGGAAGAGATAGGCGAGCGTGGCCGGCGCGGCGCCGGTGCCCAGCAGTCCCTCGGTCTCGAAAGCCAGGACGGACGCCGATCCGAGGGTTTCCGTTTCGGCGTCGAGCAGCCGTCCATAGGGCCCGCCGACACAATAGGGCTCGAGGGCGCGCTTCAGGTCATTGGACTGGAGCAGCACCGTGAGCCCGGTGACGGTCCGTTCCGCGACGGGGGCCGAGGCAAGTGAGGTGAGCGCCGTCCAGATGTGCTCCTTGACGTCCGGCATGATGAGCACGCCCTCGCGCGCGAGCATGGCGACGAGCCAGTCGGCGGCCCAGGCGCGTTCGGGCGTGTGTTCGATGCCGGCAAAGGGCTGGAGCGATACCGAGGTATCGGCGCCTTCGGTCAGTTCGCCACCGAGGTCGTGCCAGTCGCCGCCCATGGCCAGCACGGCGGTGCGGATCGACCCGCCGAAATCGAAGGCGAAGACCTGCGAATTCTCGTAACGGCGGAACTGCAGGGCCATCAGCGCCAGCAGCACCGACTTGCCGGCCCCGGTCGGCCCGACCACTAGGGTGTGGCCGACGTCACCAACATGAAGGGATAACCGGAACGGGGTCGAGCCTTCCGTCCTGCCAAAGAGCAGTGGGGGTGCACGGAAATGCTCGTCCCGTTCCGGCCCCGCCCACACCGCCGAGAGCGGGATCATGTGGGCGAGATTCAGTGTGCTGATGGGAGGCTGGCGCACATTGGCGTAGAGGTGCCCGGGCAGCGTGCCGAGCCAAGCATCGACAGCGTTGATGGTCTCCACCATGCCGGTGAAGTCGCGGCCCTGGATGACCTTCTCGATCAGCCGGAGCCTTTCGTCGGCAACACCGGGGTCGGCGTCCCAGACCGTCACCGTCGCCGTGACATAGGCCTCGCCGGCATAGTCGGCGCCCAGTTCCTGGAGCGCGAGATCCGCATCGGCCGCCTTGTTCGCCGCGTCCGTGTCGACCAGTGCGGAAGCTTCGTTGGTCAGCACTTCCTTGACGATCGCGGCGATTGACTTGCGTTTAGCGAACCATTGGCGGCGGATGCGTGTCACCAGCCGCGTGGCATCGGTCTTGTCGAGCAGGATGGCGCGGGTCGCCCACCTGTAGGGGAAGGCGAGGCGGTTGAGCTCGTCGAGAATTCCCGGGGTGGTCGTGCCCGGAAAGCCGACAATGGTCAGGACCCGCAGATGTGTATCGCCCAGGCGCGGCTCGAGCCCGCCGGCGAGCGGCTGATCGGCGAGCAGTGCGTCGAGATACATCGGCGTCTCGGGGACGCCGACGCGATGACGCTTGGTCGAGACCGTCGAGTGCAGGTAGGTGAGCGTCTCGGCGTCATCGAGCCAGCGGCATTCGGGCATGAAGCCGTCGAGGAGCGCCAGTACGCGATCGGTGCGATCGACGAAGCCCTCGAGGATTTCCCAAGGATTGACCCCCGTCTGCTCGCGGCCCTCGTAGAGCCAGGTTTCGGCGCGGGCGGAATCCTCCGCCGGCGGCAGATAGACGATGGTGAGCAAGTAGCTCGACTCGAAGTGCGTTCCAGCTTCCTCGAAATCGGCCTTGCGCTCGGTATCGACCAGGGCCGAGGCGGCATCGGGGAATGTGCTTCGCGGATAGGTCGCGGCTTCGTGCCGCTGCGCCTCGACGAAGATGCTCCAGCCCGAGCCGAGGCGTCGGAAGGCATTGTTGAGGCGGCCGGCGACGCCGACCAGTTCGGCCGGCACCGAACTGTCGAGATCGGGGCCGCGAAACTTGGCCGAGCGCTGGAGACTGCCGTCCTTGTTGAGGACGACGCCCTGGCCGACCAGGGCGGCCCATGGCAGGTAATCCGCGAGGCGGGCGCCGGTGCGCCGGTATTCAGCGAGGTTCATCATCGCGGCACCTCACAATCCGAGATGCGCGGGGATGCGCAGATGCCGGCGTACGACCTCGACGAAGAGCGGATCGCGCCGGGCCGCCCAGACGGCCGCCAGATGTCCGATCGCCCAGAGCACGATGCCGACGATCCAGAGCCGAAGGCCGAGACCGAGCGCGGCGGCCAGCGTGCCGTTGAGGATCGCGACCGAGCGTGGGGCGCCGCCGAGCAGGATCGGCTCGGTCAGAGCCCGACGGACGGGTGCGGAAAAGCCCGGAACCTCTTCCATCAGATCACGGCCCCGCCGCCGAAGCTGAAGAAGGAAAGGAAGAAGGAACTGGCCGCGAAGGCGATCGAGAGACCGAAGACGATCTGGACCAGCCGCCTGAACCCGCCCGAGGTGTCGCCGAAGGCGAGCGTCAGGCCGGTGACGATGATGATGATCACCGCGATGATCTTGGCGACCGGCCCTTCGATGGATTCGAGGATCTGCTGCAGCGGCTCTTCCCAGGGCATGGACGATCCGGCCGCGTAGGCGGCGTTCGTCATGACAAGGGTGAGAGAGGTGGCGAGCGCGGTCGCCGCGAGGCGCACACGGGCACGTAGCGTCATTTTCATTGCGGGGCTCCATTGGGTTCGGGGGACGTGATCGTGGGGGCAAGGTCGTAGTCGCTGGTCGCTCCGAGCCCGGTGACGTCGACGAGTTCGGCGAGCCGCCGTGCTGACCCGCGACCCGAGAGCACGGCGATGACGTCGATCGTCTCGGCGATGAGCGCGCGCGGCACGGTGACGACGGCTTCCTGGATGAGTTGCTCGAGGCGCCGCAGGGCGCCGATGGCCGTACCGGCATGGATGGTGCCGATGCCGCCCGGATGACCGGTCGACCACGCCTTCAACAGGTCGAGCGCCTCGGCGCCGCGCACCTCGCCGATCGGGATCCGATCGGGCCGCAGCCGAAGGGAGGAGCGGACGAGTTCGGACAGGGAGACGACGCCATCCCGGGTGCGTAACGCCACGAGGTTGGGCGCGGCGCATTGCAGTTCACGGGTGTCTTCGATGAGAACGACACGATCGCCAGTGCGGGCGACCTCGGCGAGAAGGGCGTTCGTCAGCGTCGTCTTGCCGGTCGACGTGCCGCCGGCAACGAGGATGTTCTTCCGTTCGGCGACGGCCCGGCGCAGTGCGTCGGCCTGCGCATCGGACATGATGCCAGCCGCCACATAGTCCGCGAGCGAGAACACCGCGACAGCGGGCTTGCGGATCGCGAAGGCAGGTGCCGCAACCACCGGCGGCAGCAGACCCTCGAAACGCTCCCCCGTTCCGGGCAACTCAGCCGAGACGCGCGGGGCACCGGAATGGACTTCGGCGCCGACATGGTGCGCGACAAGGCGGATGATGCGTTCGCCGTCCGTGGCCGACAGTTTCTCGCCGGTATCGGCAAGGCCACTCGCCAAGCGGTCGATCCAGAGCCGCCCATCGGGGTTGAGCATCACCTCGACGATCGCAGGATCGTCCAGAAACCTGGCGACGGCCGGGCCGAGGGCGGTGCGCAGCATGCGCGTGCCGCGTTCGACCGCCACCGACTCTCTGGAAGAAACAACCACGTCGTCCCCACTCCGCTTGTGGGCCCGCGCGACGGGGGCCCTGGATCGGGGATGAGTAGAAAAGGCAGGAATGGGCCGGCGGCAACAAGCCTCAAGCGGTCGTCGTACCCTGGCGTGGAATTACAGGGGGACGGCGGATAGGCCTGTTCGGCGTCAGCCTATTCCGAGCCGCTCGCCGACGAATCGGGCGATGGCATGACGTCTTCGGGTATCTCGTTCCGCAGCTTCGGTCCCTGCGCGAGCCGGCGGCCGAGCGCAGCGACGAAGGCATCGTAGCGCTTGCCCGACTGGGCACGCGCCGCCGCCTGGGCCGGCTCTGGAAGCTGTGGCGTCGTCGTCAGCCAGAAGCGCACGAACACCGCGAGTGTCTCGACCGATATCCCGAGATCCCGTTCCAGCCGATTGAGACGCCGATCGATCTGGTCGAGCCGTTTGGTCATGGCCGCTTCCTGCCGCTCGGCGGCGTCGGGCGAGAGGAAGGATGCGATCGCGGCCTCAGCCACCAGCGACCGGGACAGGTCACGACGGGCTGCGTGCTCCACCAGCGCCTTCATCACCGGCGGATCGAGATAGATGGAGAGGCGCTGCTTCTTGCCGGGCTTCGCCATGGCGGGCCTCACAGCATGCCGTCGCCAGGATCGAGATCGGCCTGCCGTGCGATCCTCTGCATCGAGCGATTGAGGTTCTGAGCGAGGACAGCCGCCTCGTCATCGGCGTCACGATCGACATCGAATTCGTCGTCAGGGGTTGGCGTCGACTCGGGCACGATCTTGCTGCTGAGTTCGGGCTGCCGGCGTTTCTCGGATTCGGTCGGATCCTCGTCATCGACCGGCGTCACGGAGGGGAGATGGCGGGCCGCGAGGTCCGGGTGCTGGGGCATTCGAAGTCCGCTCCAGTCGTCCTCGGTCGCGGCATGTCGATGCTGGATCGCAGGTGGTGGCAGGATGCGTTCCTTGAAGCGGCCGTCTTCGTAGTAGCGTGCTTTGCGTGCGCGGATGGGGTGGATTCCGGCGACCATGACGATCTCGTCGCTTGGCGGAAGCTGCATGACCTCACCGGGGGTCAGCAGCGGACGCGCCGTCTCTTGGCGGGACACCATCAGGTGGCCGAGCCAGGGCGAGAGGCGATGGCCGGCATAGTTTTTCATCGCCCGCATTTCGGTCGCGGTGCCGAGTGCGTCCGATACGCGCTTGGCTGTCCGCTCGTCGTTGGTCGCGAAGGAGACGCGGACGTGGCAGTTGTCGAGGATGGAATTGTTCGGCCCGTAGGCCCGCTCGATCTGGTTGAGCGACTGGGCAATGAGGAACGACTTGAGGCCGTAACCGGCCATGAAGGCCAGCGCCGACTCGAAGAAGTCGAGGCGGCCAAGCGCGGGAAACTCATCGAGCATCAGCAACAGGCGGTGACGGCTCGACCTGGCATTGAGGTCTTCGGTGAGGCGCCGGCCGATCTGATTGAGCAGGAGACGCACCAGCGGCTTGGTCCGGTTGATGTCCGATGGCGGCACGACGAGGTAGAGCGTCGTAGGGCGATCGGCCGCAACGATTTCGGCGATGCGCCAGTCACAGCGCGACGTCACCGCCGCCACGACCGGATCACGGTAGAGTCCGAGGAAGCTCATCGCCGTGCTCAGCACGCCTGAGCGTTCGTTGTCGGACTTGTTGAGCAGTTCGCGCGCGGCCGACGCCACCACGGGGTGTGGACCCGCATCACCCAGGTGGCGGGTTTTCATCATCGCGGCGAGCGTGGCCTCGATCGAGCGGGCCGGATCGGACAGGAAGTTGGCAACGCCCGCTAGCGTCTTGTCCTTCTCGGCATAGAGCACGTGGAGGATGGCACCGACCAGGAGGGCATGCGAGGTCTTCTCCCAATGATTGCGGCGCTCGAGCGAGCCCTCGGGGTCGACCAGGATGTCGGCGATGTTCTGGACATCGCGAACTTCCCACTCTCCACGTCGCACCTCGAGCAGCGGATTGTACGCGGAGGACGCTGCGTTCGTCGGATCGAACAGCAGCACGCGGCCGTGTCTTGCTCGAAAGCCGGCCGTGAGGCTCCAGTTCTCGCCCTTGATGTCATGGACGATGGCCGAGCCCGGCCAGGTTAGCAGCGAGGGAATGACGAGGCCCACGCCCTTGCCCGATCGCGTCGGTGCAAAGCACAGCACGTGCTCAGGGCCATCGTGGCGCAGGTAGTCGTGTTCGTAGCGGCCGAGCACGACGCCGTCAGTCCCAAGAAGGCCCGCCTCCTTGATCTCAGGGGGTGTGGCCCAGCGTGCCGAGCCGTAGGTTTCGATATTGTCCGCCTCGCGTGCGCGCAGAACCGACATGAAGATCGCTGCCGCAATGGACGCGAAGCCACCGGAGGCAGCGATGATGCCACCCTCTTGGAAGATCGACCGCGCGTAAGCGTCGTAGGAGAACCACCACCAGAAGAAGGCGGGTGGGTAGTAGACCGGCCAACCCGCGAGATGAAACCAAGGTGCGCCTAGTTGTGGCTGAAAGCCGAGGCGCCAAGCCGTCCATTGAGTGGCGCACCAGACCGCCGTTAGCACAATCAGCCCGACAACAACGATCTGACCCCAGAGGATTTTCGTTCCCGACACGACTCTGCTCCTTTCGAACAGAGGTCGGTCAGTCTACATCAGGGCTCAAGGTCAATTCGCCCTGTGTCGCACTGCAGCGAGCGGTATCGAGAAAGTACAGGCGCGATGCGATATCCACGCGCGGTGACGGCGGACACGATGGATGAAATGGATTGGGCGCTTTGGTCCTTGCGATACCTGAAGGAAGCTCGAGCAGCCATACACGACGAGTTCAATGACGTAATGGGCGAAATTCCTGGCTACCACGGTGCACGTGGGGAAAGCTGGTACTCGACCTGCAAGAACATCATTCAGACGTTGTATCACTACTCATTGGAGTTCGTCGGTGGTCTGCAGATACCGAGTGCTGAGTTCCCCTCACCCGGGGCGGTTGAGGAGAAGCTGGCGGAGTACCGCGCTTTCGTCCATGCGATGCTGGTCGATCTAAACAGAGAGGAAGATGCTTACCGCGCCAAGCACAAGGTGGATGGACCTCCGTTCTTGGTGAGCGCGGCACGCAAGCAGGTAAGCTACCTGCTGAGCGCGATTGACTACGTCACTTCAAAAAGGCCGAAGCCGATTGCCGCTGCACCCGAGATAGATGACGTTGACATTATCGTGGAACTTGGACGGCGATTCCACGAGTCGGTGCTCAGTTTGCGGAAACACCCGCACGGTGGTTCGACGATCGAAGTTGGCGACGAATGGGACTGCCAATATCTCTTCAGAGCGATCCTTGCCGGCTACTTCGCCGATATTCGGGACGAGGAATGGAACCCATCCGTGGCCGGCACATCGGCGCGGTGTGAGTTCTTCTTGAAGACGCTGCGCCTAATGGTCGAACTCAAATATGTGCGCAAGTCCGGTGACACTGCAAAGGTCAAAGCCGAGTTAGCTACCGACCTCCTCGACTACGGGGCCAATCCACTCGTCGATCACGTGGTGTGTCTCGTCTATGATCCAAGCCATGCGCTTAAGAATCCGGTAGCACTCCAGACCGATCTGTCGGGACCGACGAAGGGCCTGAAGTCGGTGAGGGTCGTTGTGTCTCCACCGCGCGATTGATGAAGTCGTCGGAGAGACTGAAAGTGGCCCACGGCTCGTCCAACCTCATAGACCCAGTCCCCGCTTCCGGCTGAAACTCCAATCGACACCGCCGTCGCCGCGGGCGACGCCTGAGATATGCTGGCCCAGCCTCTTGTCGAGCGAAGGCGTCCACGGGACGAGCTGGAAGCCGAGCCCATCGTCGATCATGGCGAAGCGGCCCGATGCCAGCGTGAAGCGCTGACGGTACGTGCCGGCGACATAGCCGCCTGTGGGTGCCTTGTTGAAAGGCCGGCCAAGTTCAGTGGCGAGTTTGTCGCCGAGGGCCTCCACCTCACGTTGACGCAGCGTATCAAGGAGACGGCGCGTGAAGACCACGCGGCTGCCGTGGCGCTGGGCGAGACCCTCCTCGACCAGATGCTCGGCGCGGCGGTCGAGCGCTTCCCGCACCTCCCGGCCGAAGCCGCCTTCACCGAGCGCGATCGGATCGTGGCTCACGGCCTGCCGGTCGAGCCAGGTGGCGCCGGCCGCCGAAACCTGGCCGTCAATCGGCGGGTCGGACCGCACGGCAATCGCTACTCTCTGGCGCCCCTGGATGTCCTCGAACTTGCGCAACTCGACGATCGAGCCCGGCGCGCTGTCACCCGCGGCGTCAAGGTCGGGCAGCCTGATGTGGTGGGTGCGGCCGTCGACGGCGTCGATCACGACATAGGCGGTTCCGCTTAACTCGTCATCGAGTCCGCGATCGACAAGTCGGCCGATGACGGGATCGTCGAGCTTCTCGCCGGCCAGGACGAAGCTCGACGCACCGCGGTCGATGCCGCGATCCGTGAGGGCGCGGTTCAGGCGCTTGATGATGTCGCCTCGCTCGCCGACTTCGCGCATGGTCGCTTCCGCGTTGTCGGATAGAAACCACTGGCTGTGTCCGACCTGATGGGCGACGCCGAAGACCTCAAGCGTACGCAGGCGCCCGACCTTGAGCGCATGATACGCATCGGGCTGTTCGCCGGCGCGCGGGGCGAGATCGACGATGCCGCTCTTCATCCCGTCGCGCTTGAGCTGCTGGTCGAGACTGGTCCAGCGCTCGGCCTCGACCTGGCTTTCGAGCTGGCGCCGGATATCCTGGTCGGTGCGCGGGCCAAGCTCCTGGGTGATGAGATCGCGCGCGCGATCACGCATGCCCTCCTTGATGTAGTCGCGGGAGATGACGAGGTTCTCGCCGTCCTCGCGCACGCCGCGGACGATCAGATGGACGTGCGGATGCTCGGTGTTCCAGTGGTCGACGGCCACCCAGTCGAGCCTGGTATCAAGGTCCCGCTCCATTTGATCGACGAGATCGCGGGTGAACGATTTGAGGGCGGCGATCTCAAGTGCATCGTCCGGTGAGACGATGAAGCGGAAATGATGTCGGTCGTCCTTGCAGCGCTCGGCGAAATCCTCCGCATCGACATCCTCCACGCCGGGACCGAAGAGCCGCGCCTTCTCCCCGTCCCGGGTGACGCCGTCGCGGCGGAGATACGACAGGTGGTTCGGCAGATTGCCCCCGCGCAGATTCATGCGCACGACGCGGGCCTTGATCACCGCGCCGCGCGAACGTGCCGTGAGAAGACGATTGGCCTGCACCGATGCGCGTCGTCCGCGCCCGAAGCGCGAGCGATTGCCGGGGCCGATCCTGCCCTGGCGGGAGACTGAGCCGCCTGCTTTCTGCGCGGCGGCGAGCGCCTGGGCGACGAAGGGCCGCGCGCGCTGTGTCTTGCTCGAGCGGATACGGCCAGGGCGGACGCGGAACTCGCGCTCGTCGCTCATCGTGCAGATCCTGCACATCGCGCCAAGGCGCGAAGAATTATGGAAAATTGCCCATAGCGCGATGTAGCCGCTGCAAGCGCACATCGCGCAAAAGTCCTGCAAGTCGTTGAAACATAACCCCCCGACCGCAGCGCACCTCGCGCCCCTTTATCCTGCCATCGTGCGGTTGTGGTGCTGGCTTCCCGCCTTGATGCCTTCCATGCCACGCTGCGGTTCGCCATGACGCGATGGGATGGAGCGCGCCTCATTGCGTGGCATCTGGCTCGGAGCGCGCGACGAACATGCCCTCTGAAGAGGCCGGTGTCGCGTCGTCGTGCTGCACTGAATCTGCCGCCGGGCTGCTGTCGGGTTGCGGCGAACCGGCAGGAGAGCCGCTGCCGAACGGGTCGACGAAGAGCGGAGCCTCGCGCCAGTCGATGGGGCGGGAGACGTTCGGGTCCGCGCCATTCGGTAGCGGCTTGCCGCCCAGCAGAGGCGCAAGCGCGGCGACATAGGCGCGGGTCTCGGCCGGCAGTGGGCGGGCGTTTGCGAGGTATTCATCGTAACGCGCCGGGCCGGCATTGTAGGCGGCGAGCATGCCGCCGATCGTGCCGTAGCGATCGAGCATCTCCCGCAGATATGCTGCGCCGGCGAGGATGTTGTCGCGCGGATCGAACGGGTCATCACCAAGCCGATACCGGTCGCGCAGTTCCTCCCAGGTGTCGGGCATGACCTGCATCAGGCCCATCGCGCCGGCGGGGGACACCGCGCGAACATCGTGCGCGCTTTCGGCCGCCAGTACGGCGCGTATCCACTCCTCGGGAATGCGGAAACGCGCCGATGCTTCGGCGACGAAAGGATCGAACCGTGCGTCGATGGTCTGCTCGGTGATCGGCCCGTACTGCGCCTGCACGCCGAGCGCGGGCGTCAGGATCGAGAGGCCGGAAAGGAGAAGGAGGACGACACGACCGAAGCGGACGTGCCGCCGAACGACGGACCTCAGGCTGAGCGGGTGCATCGATCAGTCCTGTGGCCTGTCCTGATCGTCGCGCCTCTTCTGGCGCGTCCAGTGCAAGCCCCAGTCGCGGCCATTCTCATCCGACTGGAACAGGCGTGCGCGAATCGGCTGCACGAAGGAGGGATCGTCGAGGATGACCGAGATGTAGGCGCCGGCGCGGTCGCCGGTCTGTAACCAGCCCGCGCCGATCTCGATGCCATCCTCGTCGCCGAGGCGAATGCGGTAGTCCGGGGCGTTCTCGACATCGGCTCTGTCGGTGGGAACGAAGACGATCGCGAGGTCGAGCGAGAGCGTGCGAACGCGCCCGGAATAACCCGTCTGCGTGCGGGTGAACTGACCGATCTGTGCCATGGGAAGTCTCCTCTGTCTGGCGGTTGGGAAGGGCGTCAGGGCGCGTCGGGCGGATCGCCGACGTGCCAGTGGAAGCGGCCGTCGCCGTCCGCATCCGTCCAGATCGGGAGCGCGCGGGCGGTAACGGCGTTGAGGGGGAGCGGCCCGAAGTAGCGACCGTCAAAACTGTCCGCCGCGTCCCAGTTCATGAGGAAGACCTCGCCTTCGGCGAGCGTCCGGCAGCCCTGCCAGGCCGGCAGTGGGCGCCCCTGGCTGTCGCGCTCGCGCGCCGCGCCATAGGCGTGGTCGAAGGCGACGATGGTGCTACCCTGACGGCAGACCGTGTCGCCGACGACCGCCAGAACGCGCTTGAGCAGCGGCACGCCGCGCGGCAGGTAGCCGCGCTCGGCGAGGAAGGCGGCGAGCGGCTCGGGCGGCTCGACGACGACGAGATCGGGCGCCTCGACGCGGCTCACTGGCGCGAGCCGATAGAGCCCGATCGCTACGCTGGGCGAAGCGTTCCAGATGAACGCAGGGCTGTCGCGCCACATCGGCTCGGCGACGAGCGCGCAGGAGACGAGCATGGTGAGTGTGATCGCCGCGCGGCTCATGGCGCAACGCTCCGGCGCTTGAGCCACGCGCCGTGACGCTCGGCCGTGTAGGTGCGCGGTTCGGCGCCGGTGGCGATATAATGATGGACGTGACGCCAGTGATCGGCCGGCACGGCGCCGGGATCGATGTCCAGCGCGTCGATGGTGTCGATATGCTCGAGCACACGGGCGACCTTCGGCCACCCCTCGGCGCGGAGCAGAATCTCACCGCCGGGGCGCACGAAGGGCAGTGTCTGGAACGGTTCTCCAGGCGCAATGGCGCGCACGATGTCGATGCGCGACAACACGGTGCCGTAGTCGTTGGCGGCCCAGCGCACGAACGCGAAAAGCGTGTTCGGTGCGAAGCCGATGATCCGGCGATGCCGGTCGAGGACCTGCTCGTAGCTCTGGCTGCCGAAGCGGATCCAGTATTCGATCCGCTTCTCTCGCCAAGTGAGTTCGACCAGTGTTGTGGAGAGCGGCGGCCCGTCGACCGTGGGCAGCATGCTGAGCGGCAGCGAGGGGCGCTGGGTCATTCGCTGCCCTTTTCATCGGTGGGAAACTCGCGGGCGAAGAGGTCGCGCAGCATGTCGGCGACGGTGATGCCCCGCTGGAAGGCTGCCACCTTGATGCGGCCGCGCAGGTCCGGTGCGACATCGATGGTAAGCCGCGCCGTGTATCCGGCAGCCGCGCCAGCGCGCGGCGACGCCTCGGCGGACTTGATCCAGCGGTCCGGATCGCCAGGACGCGCGGTGAAGCGGTGTCGGGACGGCGCGCCGGTCACGACGTCACCGTCCCGATGCGGAGCCGCTCGATCTCGGAAGCGAGCGCGCCGATCTCACGCGCGGCGAGCCCCCCGACATCAAATTCGCAAGCGAGTTGCCCGGATTGCGCCGCCGCGGCGAACAGCACGCGCTGGCCAATCGTTGCGGCGAGAACGGGCGGATCGTGATCGGCGAGCGTCTCGGCGGTGTCGCGCGCGATGATGGTGCGCGCGCCGCACCGGTTGAGCACGAAGCGGGCGGCGAGTTGCGGCCGGTAGATGCGCGCCTCGGCGAGCAGCGCCAGCATCTCGGCCGAAGCCCAGCCGTCGAGCGGCGACGGCTGCACCGGGATCAGCACGAGGTCGGCGGCGAGCAGCGACGAGCGCATCAGGCCGGCGACGCGAGGCGGTCCGTCGATGACGACGTGGTCGGCGTCGCGGGCGAGTTCCGGCGCTTCGCGGTGCAGCGTGTCGCGCGCCAGCCCAACAACGCCGAACAGGCGCGGCGCCCCACTGCGGCTGCGCTGCTGCGACCAGTCAAGCGCCGAGCCCTGCGGGTCGGCATCGACCAGGGTGACGCGCTTGCCGCGCCGTGCCCATTCACCGGCGAGATGCAGGGCGAGCGTGGTCTTGCCGACGCCGCCCTTCTGGTTGAGGAGCGCGATGATCATCGGTCGCTCCTCCGGCGAATGGTGCCAGAAGGAGGGGAGTTATCCCCGGAACGCGTTCCCAAATAATTAGATTTAGACTCTTCTTTAGAGTCTTTACGGGCGTGATTCTGCTCGCTTGGCCAAAGGCTTAACTGAGGTTCGTGCGCCTGATGTACGGATAGGTTTGCGCCCGATGTACGGATACCGGACGCGCCCGATGTACGGATATCTGGCGAAGTTACGCACAGCTTTTCCACAGGGCGGATGTGGACAAGTTCTTCTCTGTCCGGTGCGCGTTCGATGGCGAGCGCATAGCCAGGCAGCGGCTGGCGGCGCGCAATGGCGCGAATGTCGATGGCGAAGTCGGAATAGCGCGCGAGCGAGCCGCTCTTGGTATGGAGATGCCGAAGCTCGAAGCGCCAGCCACCGGTCTGGCGGCCGGCGTGCTTGCGCGCCACGCGATAAAGCCAGCGCTCGATGCCACCAGTGAGGTCGAAGTAGTCAGGGTCGATGGCGAGGACCAGGCGGCGATCGACGATGCCTTGGTAGAGCCATTCGGGCAGGACGAACTCCATGCCCTCGACATGGCCGCTGTGCGTCGCCAGTTCTTCCCACTCGTTGATCCAGGAGAATTGCTGGCGCCGCCAGTGCTCGCCCTGGCGGATGGTGGTGCGGATGACTGTCGATTGCAGGCGGGTCAGCGCACTCTTGATCAGGAAGTAGCTGCGCGCGCCCGTGGTGCGGCCGATGCCGTTGAGCAGTTGATAGGGCGTGAAGCGGAAGAAGCGCGAGGTCGGCAGGCCTCGATCCTGGGCGGCCAGGATCTGGCTTGCGGCCCAGATCAGCACGTCGGCATCCCAGATCGTCGCCATGCCGTGTTCGGCGACGGCATAGACTTGGAGTTCGACGTCGCCGGCCTTGTAATGGATCGGCGCGACGCGGCGCGACTTCGACAGCGAGAAGAAGGGATGCGCCATCAGATCGCGCTGATCGCGCGGCGGCACGTCGCCGCTCAGCGCCTCGAAGGGATCGAGTTGCGCACGTTCGCTGCGCTGGCGCGGTGATGCCGTCATTGGGATCACCGTTCAGCGAGCGTCAAGGCGGCGGGCCGGATGGACCGTGCCGTGACCGGGATCGGAGGTAGAGGTCTTGGTGCCGCGATCGGCCCAAGCCTGGAGATCCTCGAGCGCATAGACGACGCGGCCCCCCAGTTTCCGGTAGGCCGGGCCGGTGCCGTAGGTGCGGTGCTTTTCGAGCGTGCGGTCCGAGAGGCCAAGGAAGCGGGCGGCCTCGGGGGTCCTGAGATAGCGCGGCGGCAAGCCGGCGGTATTGGAAGTCATGAGCGGGTCTCCGCGAGTGCGATCAGACCGCCGGTGTTCGACGGCGGGCATTGATCACGGTGGCGAAGACGGGGCGCGAAGGGGGATGAGGAAGTTTGCAGGGCGAAAATCCTCACCCCTGCCGGTGACGATTCCGGATTATTCCTTGCGGCGATGACGCAGAAGCTGACGGTAGCCGCCGGCAATCATGGTGCGGCCGCCATGGACAAGACCGATGATGGTGGCGCGCAGGGGAGAGGTCTTCCAGGGCTCAGCTGCGACGCGACCGGGCCCGAACAAGACGATGGCGATATCGCGATAGCTTGCGCCGTCCAGGTGGCCATCGGTCGCCTGCAACATCTGCCGATGGCGGCGCTGCTGCTGAGGTGTCAGTCGGCGGTCATCGGGAACGGCGCGGCCCTGCAGGGCGCGCAGCAGGCGGTCGATGGCGTGGATCCGGTCAAAGCCGTCGGCATCAAGCGGCACCAGCGCGGCGAGCGCCGTTCCAGCCGGTGCGCCGGCAAGCCGCAGGATGCGGATGGCCTGGTTGCCGATAGCGAACACCGTGTGTTCGCCCTGGTCGTCCGACCGCGCGGCTGGATCGCGCAACTCGGAGGAGAGGTTCTCTGCCGTCGGCAGCACGATGGGCGACTGCGTAAGCAGTACGGCGCTCGTGTCCGCCTCGACGGACCAGAACACGGGACCCAGGCCAGCACTCAGCGACGGCGGGACAAAAAAACTGCAATCCCCACTTTTTGCCGAGCTCTACCCGTGCGGAGGCATGCTCGGCGCGGGCATAGTCCTGTTGATAGTCCTTGTTGCGCCTGAGCCATTCCCAGGCGAGGTCGGTCGAATTCAATTCGTCGAGATAGTCGTATGTCTCCGAGGAGCGCCAGTGGGAGATATCGGGCGTCATCGTTGGTCCTCGTTGCCGCAACGTGGGGCGGGCAGCGTCCCGGAAACTTGACGGCTTGGGAAGAGTTTAAGAAAGCACCGCGCGATGCCTGAGGCGCACCGCGGCGTACTATAGCGGTTTCCCGTGAAGCAGCTTGCGGTAACCGTGCTCCGTCATCCAGCGCGCGCGAGAGAGATGGCTGTCGTGGACACGCTGTGCCCGCTCGGGTTCGGCTTCGGGATCGATCTCGAAGATCACCGCCACGGCCTCACGCCAATCCGCGCCGTCGGTGGCTGCGTCCAGCACCCGCATATAAGCTTTCATATGCGTGCGATCGTAGTCCGTCAGCTCGGCGCTGTCGGGTGGGGCGTCCAGATACTCGATTGGCGCCATGGTCGTGTTTCTCCCCTCGGACCGAGCATATATCGAGAGGCCGGGTCCTGTAACGATGAAGATGAACGGCGTGTCAGTACCACGCCCTCTCGCGAATCGGAACTATCGTTCCTAGAACGATCGTTCCGACGCTGGTTCTCGTTCTGCCATGGACCTCAAGGAGGTCATGGCGATCAACCTGCGTCGGATACGCCATGACAAGGATATGACGCAGGAAGAACTGGCGGACCGGGCTGGCTTGAGCGCGCGGTATATCGGTGCGATCGAGCGCGCGAACAAATCGGCAAGCGTGACCGTTCTTGGCCGGATTGCCGAGGCCCTCGGGGTGGAAGCGGCCGCACTGATCAAGCGCCCTCGGCAGTGATGATCTGATCGGGACGTCGAGGCGACATCCGCCTCGCGCGCGATGTAGAGAATACTCCGTGGCAGAATTCTCTACAAGGCCGTGTCCTCTCGTGCATGGAGATACGAGAGATACTGGCCCACAATCTGAAGACCTATCGCCGTGCGCAGGGCTTGTCGCAGGAGGAACTGGCGCACCGCGCCGGCATCGACCGGACCTATATCAGTTCGCTCGAGCGCTGCGTCTATGCGGCCGGCATCGATGTCGTGGACAGCCTGGCCAAGGTGCTCGGCGTCGAGGCGTCCGACCTGTTGAAGCGACCGGAACGCGGCGCGTCCCGGCGCCGGACGACTGGCCGTAGCAGTTGAAGGCCCCGCCCGGACCAGCCGGGCGGGGTGTTGGCCGTTCGCCTCAGTCGCCGTTGCGGCGGGTCGGGCGGGACCAGATGAGGCTGTAGCTCTCGCCGTCTTCGTCCTCGACCAGGTTGGCGTAGATCGGGGCGGTGAAGCTGGGGTCGTCGAGCTTGAAGCCCAGGTAGGGACGGCCCTCGTTGGACTGCTTGCTCCAGGCGGCGCCGATCTCGGCGCGGCCGACGAAGACCCGGTGGCTGGGGGCGTTCTCGCCGCTGGCGCGGGTGTCGGCTGTGACGCGGACGTTCTTGGCCTGGACCGAGAGGGTGACGATTTCGCCGGTGAATTCGTTGTTGGCGGTCTTCTTGAAGGTGCCGATGGTGGCCATGGTAGTTCTCCTTGGTTTCTGGCTCGAGCCCGCACCATGCGGCCTCGATGGCGATCGTCCGGCCGAAGGCGATCGACGGCGCACCCCGCAGGGGCCTGACGGCAGAGGAGGAACTATCTTGTTTCGCGAGGAACCCGGCCTCTTGGCCGGGAGGGGAAGATAGTTTTGACGGCGCTGTTGCGCCTTAGGCGATCGAGGCGAAGCCGGCCTTCGGACAGATCAAGCCAGACAAAGAGGCCGTACTGGAGCGGTCTTGAAGCTGAAAGGAACCGGGGAGAACTGCTCTGGCGACCTGGTGTGCCTAGGACCGTCTGACGGTTTCACTTGCGGGATTGCCTGCCGGCGTCCCAAGCAATCTCCTGTCCGCACCGCCGTCGCTCGAGCGGTGGCGCACCGCCCGGACCACGCGTTCCGGGCATGACGCTGATCCCAGCGCTGGAGCAACCGATGACCAACGCCGCCCCCCTACGGGCTCCTCGAGTTCGACGAGTCGCTCGTTCACGGCCGCGCTTCCCCACCTTCCAGCGGCGGAAGACGCCGGCTCATTGTCGAGCTGGGTTGTCCCGGTCGGTCGCTTCGGTCACGAGGCTCGCGCGACACCCTGTCCGGCTGGTCCGGGCGGGGCCATCATGGTGAGACGCATGAGGGCCGTGATGCCGACTGCGATGGCGCCAGCAACGGCGAAGACCACCTGCCAGGTCTCGGACGGCATGGTCAGCTTCACGATGCCGAAGGTGGCGTGGTAGCCGGCGACGACTGCCGGGGCGACGAAGACGAGCAGCACGAGGAGTTTCAGCCATACGGGCTGCACGACGAGCAGCACGAGTTGGAAGAGACCGAAGGTGGCAGCCGCAGCCAGCGTACCGACAATAACGCCGCCGAGGCCGCCGGCCCCGGTGCTGTTGGCCCAGAGGCCGATGGAGATGCCGGCGAACACGGGGAGCGCGAAGACGGCGAGATTGAAGAGCAGCCAGCAGAGCGCGACGATGCCGGCGAGCGATACGAGAATGCCGATGATGATCATGGTGGTGGTCTCCGTGGACGATGTCGAACGGGCGCGCCTCCACCACCACCGCGGCGCAATTGGAAGTATAGCGCAGCGAGCGTGTGGCGCAAATCACGCGCGTCGCTTCGGTGATGGTCGGGGACGGCGCTCACGCGCCGTCCTTCTTGCGGAAGTCGTAGGCATTGATGCCGAGCTTCCTCGCCTTGTCGGCGAAATTGTCCTGGATGCCGGTGCCCGGGAAAACGACGACCCCGATCGGCAGGATGTCGAGCATCGCGTCGTTGCGCTTAAAGGGTGCGGATCGGCCGTGCTTCTCCCAGTCCGGCGCGAAGCCGATTTGCGGCACGTTGCGATTGTCCGCCCACTTGGCGGCGATCAGTTCTGCGCCCCTGGGCGACTTGCCGTGGATCAGCACCATGTCGGGGTGCTTGGCGTGGACCTTGTCGAGCGCGTCCCAGACGAGGTGGTGATCGTTGAAGTCGAGGCCGCCGGTCAGGGCGATCTTCGGACCGGTCGGCAGCATCACGTCGCTCTCGGCCTTGCGCCTTGCGGCGAGGAAATCGCGGCTGTCGACCAGGGCGGCGGTCAGGTGCCGGTGATTGACCATCGACCCCGAGCGTGGGCGCCAGGCCGAGCCGGTGTGCTGTTCGTAGCGGTCGGCGGACTGGTCGCGCATGAGTTCGAAGGCATCGCGCCGTTCGAGCATCGTCTGGCCCTGGGCGGTGAGGGTCTCGAGTTCGACCGCCTTGATCTCGGTGCCGTCCTGTTCGCGCTGCAGGCGGCGTTGGGCCTGCTCATTGTCGTCCAGTTGGCGCTCGATCCTGAGGACGGCGCGGTGGAAGACATTGCTGACCGACCAGAGCAGGTCGTCGAGATCGGGTTCGAGGCGTGTATCGGCCAGGGTGGCGATGAGGGCGTCGAAGATGTCGGCCACCGCTCCGGCCACATGGTCGCCATCGGGCAGCGGTCGCGGATCGGGCTCATCGCTGTAGGGGCGCCAGCCATAGAGCTGGAGTTCGGTGAGGACGTGGTCGGTCGGGGACGATGCGTGCTGCGGTTCGGTCTCGTCATGCTCGCTCATGGGGATCTCCCGTCGGCTGGACCGCGACCCTCGCGGCCTTCATGGCGACGAAAGCCCACGGGCGGGACGGCACGGCATCCGGAGCGGAGCGGAGGGCCGAAGCGTCAGCGGAGGATGGCAGAGGCCGACTATTTTGCCTCGCGATGGAAAGGCGTGCGCTCAGTCGCTGGCGTTCGCCAGCAATCGCGCGCCGCCGGAAAATAGTCGGCCGCCGCCATTGCCTGGCCGGCCCGTTTGTGGGCGCGATCGCCCTCTCGAAGGCCGGGTCGCGGCTCTCCTCTGGCGCGGTCCACAAGCGATTCAGGCGGCCCCGGACGTCGCCCTCGTCCCGTACCGGCTCATGCCGCCCGCTTCATATAGCGCAGCCGATCCTGGCGCACGAGCTGCTCCGCGATTGCTGCCCGAAGTGCGTTGAGGCCGAAGTGGCGGAGATCGTCGTTGAAGTCCTCGAGCTCGGGCGACAGCACGATCGCCTCGATCCCGGCCGCGCGTGCGCGTTCGGCGAGCCTGTCACGGGCGGAGTCGCCGGCCGGATCGTTGTCGCGGACGACATAGAGCCGGTGCAAGGTCGGCGGGAAGAGGATGGCGCCGAGATGGGCCGCGGAGAGCGCTGCCGCCATGGCCATGTCGGGCAAAGCGCATCGGAGCGATAGCGTCGTTTCGATGCCTTCGCCGGCTGCCATGACGCTGGTTGGTACACCGAAGCGGACGGCGTGACCGAGGAGATCACCCATGGCGCGTCGTGGCGTGTCGAGGGGCGCCTTGCCGGCACCGTCAGGGTCGAGCCAGGTCCGGTGCGCGCCAGTCTGATGTCCGCTCAGATCGGTGACCGCGGCGATCATGGCCGGCCAGGTCTCGGTCGGTCCGTGGTCCTCGGGCCGATAGTAGCAGCGCGGGTGGAAGCGAAGTGATCCGGTTCCGTGCAAAATCGCAATGCCGCGTCCCCGCAGATACGATTCCACGAGCGTGCCGGGGATCGGTTGCGACATGGCGAAGAGGCGCCGCGAGGCTTCCGGCGATCCGGTCGGGACCGTTGTCGCGCCGGGGCGCGAAGAGTGCCGTTGTGGCTCCTGTCGAGGCATGGCGAGAAAGCTCCGGGCCTCGTTGGCCACGGCCTTGAAGTCGATGAGACCGAGCGCATCGCGAATGACATCGAGCAGGTCGCCATGCTCGCCGGTGGCTGCGTCGGTCCACTTGCCGGCCGGTCCCTTCGGCGAATCCCTGAGCCGGACGAACATCGAACGGCCCGATGCGTTGCGGACATCGCCGACCTGCCAGTAATTGCCGGAGCGACGTCCGTTGGAAAGATAGTGTCGGCACACCGCCTCGGCATGTTCGCCGAGACGGTGCGCGAGTTCGGCGGCATCGTGGCGCGGCATCATGCGGTCTCCCGATCGCTGACGCACGCGACCGGCCAGCGTCCGAGCACGCGGCCCAGCACGGGGATGCCGGCGGCATCGGTCGGCACGAACATCCTGAGCTTCCACGAAATGATCTCGTGGAAGAGCCCGTAAGCGGTGAGCCGCTCGCGCATCGTGTCGGTGAAACCGGAGAGTTCGATGCGCCAGGCGCCCATGACGCGGACGCGTCGCAGTTGCAGTCCCTCGGCGAGATCAAGGATGGTGCGCCCGTCCACCAGTGCCGCAAACACCTGCTCGGGCGGGAGCGAGGGAACGCCGGTCGTCGTGGCATTGGCGGCCCAGGCCGGCGAGACGCGGCGGCCGATGATGCGCTCGCCGGCATCGGTCTGTAGCCGATAGACCCGCGTCGACTCGTTCGGCAGGCGCCGCCAGATCGGCAGCAGCAGGCCGGTCACCATATGCAGGACGCTGTCGGAGAATTCCGGCACCTCGGCGATTTCGGCCTGCCATGCCGTCACAAACGCGTTGCGATCGGCCTCGGTCCAGCGGGTTTCACCCATCGTCTTGAGCGGCAGGTTCTGGGATTCCATCGGCCGGATCAGGCGGACCCGCCGTTCGATCTCGCCATCATCGAGCATGACGCTGGTGGTCGGGATCTGCACGGCGGCGCGGCCGGACTGCTCGTTCACGAGCAGCATGGCGCGCGGATGGCCGAGGTGGTCAAACGCCGCATCGAGCGTGACCGGCCGGTTGCGCTGACGCTCGGTGATGGTCAGCAGGCGGGTCTCGGCGCCGGTGCGCGGATGCGTATAGATCACCTCCCGGCCGGTGACGGCGAAGCTCTCGGCCCGGAGTGTTTCGAGCCCGGCGTCGTAGGTGCCTGACGCGATGGCGCCCTCGATCCGTGCGGCGAGCAGTTGCTCGAAGGCCTCGAACAGCACGCCCTGCAACTCGATGGTGAGCGCGAGCATGCGGTTGAGGAAGGTGGTGATCGGCGGCAGTTCGTCCTTGATGCCGGTGTCGTCCATGAGCTTGAGACCGGTGGCGGACTCGAAGCGTTCGAGCGAACAGCCTTCGACCTTGCCGCGGACGATGACCATGTAGAGCTGGCGCAGCGCGTCGCGAGCATAGTGGCTTTCGAGATTGTCCTCGGGGCGAAATAGCCCCTGGCCCCCGGTCTGGCGCTGCCCGCGGGTGATGGCGCCCAGCGTGTCGAGGCGACGCGCGATGGTCGACAGGAAGCGCTTCTCGGCCTTCACATTGGTCGAGATGGGACGGAACAGCGGCTGCTGAGCCTGGTTGGTCCGGTGCGTGCGGCCGAGGCCCTGGATGGCGGTGTCAGCCTTCCAGCCGGCCTCGAGCAGATAGTGCACGCGCAGCCGCCTGTTCCGGGCGGAAAGCTCGGCGTGGTAGCTGCGTCCCGTGCCGCCGGCGTCGCTGAAGACAAGAACGCGCTTGTGGTCATCCATGAAGGCCTGTGTTTCGGCGAGGTTGGCCGATCCCGCGCGGGTCTCGACCACGAGGCGGTCGCCGCCAGGGGCTGATCCGGGCTTGCGCACGATGCGCCGCGACCGGCCGGTCACCTCGGCGATGATGTCAGTGCCAAAATGCTGGACGATCTGATCCAGCGCCCCAGGCACGGGCGGCAGGCTGGCGAGCCTTGCGATCAGGTCGTCGCGGCGGGCAACGGCCTCGCGACTCTCGATCGGCTGGCCGTCGCGATAGACCGGGCGCGACGACAGATTGCCCTCCGAGTTTGTGAACGGCTCGTAGAGCTGGACCGGGAAGGAATGGGCGAGATAGTCGAGGACATATTCGCGCGGCGTAATGTCGACGCGAACGTCGTTCCATTCCTCGGTCGGCAACTCACTGAGACGCCGTTCCATCAGCGCCTCGCCGGTCGATACGATCTGGATGACGGCCGAATGGCCATCGGCCAGGTCGCGGGTGATCGAGCGGATCAGGGTCGGCGTCTTCATCGAGGTGAGCAGGTGCCCGAAGAAGCGCTGCTTGGCGCTTTCGAAGGCCGAGCGGGCGGCCGACTTGGCCTGTGCGTTCAGCGTGACGGAATTGCCGGTGATGTTGGCCGCCTGCATCGCCGCGTCGAGGTTGTTATGGATGATGGCAAAGGCGCCCGCATAGGCGTCGTAGATCCGGACCTGCTCGGGCGACAGTTCGTGCTCGACCAGTTCGTATTCGACGCCGGCGAAGGAGAGCGAGCGGGCGGTGTAGAGGCCGAGCGCCCGCAGGTCTCGGGCGAGCACCTCCATCGCTGCGACGCCGCCGGATTCGATCGCCTCGACGAATTCGGCGCGGGTCGAGAAGGGAAAATGCTCGCCGCCCCAGAGGCCCAGCCGCTGGGCGTAGGCGAGATTGTGGACGGTGGTGGCGCCGGTCGCCGAGACATAGAGGATGCGCGCGTTCGGCAAAGCGTGCTGCAGCCGGAGCCCTGCGCGGCCCTGCTGGGAGGCGGCGACATCGCCCCGTTCGCCCTTGACGCCAACGGCATTCTGCATGGCATGGCTCTCGTCGAACACGATCACGCCGTCGAAATCGGCGCCCAACCAATCGACGATCTGCCGGACCCGCGAAACCTTGTCGCCGCGGTCGTCGGAGCGCAGCGTGGCATAGGTGGTGAATAGGACGCCTTCGGGGAGCGTGATCGGCTTGCCCTGCGGGAAGCGCGAGAGCGGCGTAACCAGCAGCCGCTCCATGCCGAGGGCCGACCAGTCGCGCTGGGCGTCCTCGATCAGCTTGTCGGACTTCGAGATCCAGAGCGCCTTGCGGCGCCCCTGCAGCCAATGATCGAGGATGATGGCCGCCGATTCACGGCCCTTGCCGACGCCGGTGCCGTCACCGATCATGAAGCCCTGGCGGAAGCGGACGGCACCCGCGGCCTCATCCGGCGCGGCGCTGACGACATCGAAGGTGTCGTCTACCGCCCAGGCGCCGGCGAGGAATTCCGAATGGGCTTCGCCGGCATAGATCACTGTCTCGAGCTGGGCGTCGGACAGCAGGTCGAGGACATTGTGCGGCAGGCGCGGCCGGTAGCTCGGCCGGGGTGGCGTGACGCTCGCCATCGCAGCCGATTGCACGAGTTGGGTCGGGTGCGCCTGAGAGCCGGGAATACGGATCGCCTGAAGTCCGTAGGCCTCATAGATGGCATCGCTGATGCTGGCGTCCCTCGGCCGGCTGCGCGTCGACAATCTCATAGGTGAGCTCGATGCCCTCGGGCTCGGCGAGCGCGGCCCGCGGCGCGGCTCGCGTGGCACGGGCGACATAGCCCCGGACCGTCCGCGGCGCGGCAGGAGTCGAGGTGTTGGCCGACATCTCCGGGAGCGCGACCGGCAGGCGCGCCGGGACCTGCGCGCCGACCCAGGCCAGCAGCGTGGCGGCATCGGGCGCGACGCCGGGCGTTGTCGGGAAGACGGCGGGATCGTCGGCCGGCAGCTTGTCGATGACGGTGAGCCGCGTGTCGATCGTCGTGCCGTGTCTGGCATAGACCGCGCCGTCGATCGCGGCCGAGAACACGACGCTGCCACGCTCCTGCAGGCGCGAAAATGCCGGCGCCCAGGCCGGATTGTCGGGCGCGAAGCTGGCGCCCGTGATGGTCACGAGGCGGCCCCCCGGCGCCAGGCGCGCCAGCGCCGAGGTGACATGGCGGACCACCGCGTCTGCGACGCGGCCCTCGACATTGGCCATCACCGAGAACGGGGGGTTCATCAGCACGACGCTCGGCACGGCGCCTGGGTCGAGATGATCGTCGATCTGGGCGGCATCGAAGCGGGTGACGGACACGGCCGGAAAGAGGGAGGAGAGAAGACCGGCGCGTATGTCGGCGAGTTCGTTGAGCAGCAGCGTGCCGCCGGAGATCTCGGCGAGGATGGCGAGCAGGCCCGTGCCGGCGGAAGGTTCGAGCACGCGGTCGGCCGGCGTGATGGCGGCGGCGGTTGCGGCGACGAGGCCGAGCGGGATCGGCGTCGAGAACTGCTGGAAGGCCTGCGACTCTTCGGAGCGGCGCGTATGCGTCGGCAGCAGGCTCGCGATCGTCGACAGAGCGGAAAGCCGCAAAGCCGGAGACGCGGCTTTGCGGAACAGCGCCTTTCCGTATTTGCGCAGGAACAGGAGGGTGGCCGCCTCGCAGGCCTCGTAGGCCTGCTTCCAGTCCCAGGCGCCGACGGCATCGGAGGCGCCGAAGGCGACCTCCATGCTGGCGCGCAGGATCGGCGCGTCGATCCGCTCACCGCGCTCGAGATGGGGCAGGAGAAGAGTCGCGGCGGCGAACACCGCGGCGGCGGTGTCGGGTCTGGCGAGCGGAAGCGGCGCGGCGGCAAACGCTGCCGCGGATGCGGAGGTCGGGGTCATGATGGGATCCTCGGAGAGCAGCAGGAAATCGAGCCGCGCGCAGCGCTCTCTCTGGACCGGAGCGGCTCGAACCCGTCCCGGCCAGCCTCTCCCTCTCGGTCATCCCCTGGACCTGACATGAAACAAGCGCCCGGCCGCAGCACGGGCGCTTGAGGAGGATCAGTGACGGTAATTTCCTATTCGGCCGCCTCGGCAGCGGGCAGGAAGCCGTTCGGGTCGGCGGGATCGGGCGGCCGATAGGTGTCGAAGGGATTGCCCTCGGCCAGATGCCCGAACGGTGTGAACGTGTAGTCCGCGCCGTCGCGACCGACGGCACAGATCACGTAGCGCGGCTGCGCCGTTTCGGCGTCGAGGCACTCCATCAGTGTCAGATTGCCATCGTCGGCGGCGCGGAGCAGCGTCTGGAAATTGGCGCGGACAAACTCGGGAATGCTCATGACACGCCCCTCGCGCTGCCCGGTTCGTCCGGCCCGCGTGCGCCATCGAGGACGGCTTCGGCGAGTTGCGCCGCCCATTTTGCCTTGGCGGTCCATTCAGGGGCCGTCGTTCGACCCGCTTCGGAATCGGCGAGGAGGATCTTGAGCAGGCCGAGCAGGACTTCGAAGTGCCGCGCCTGGCGTTGCAGCGTTTCCTCAAACTGCGGGGCGACTTGTACTGCGCGACCACGGTGAGCGGCATCGGCGCCTTGCCAGATGCCGGTCACGAAGGTCTTGCCAGCGGACTCGCAATCCTCTTTCTGTTGCGACCAGTCCTTGTCCTCGATGGCGAGACGGCAGGCCGCTTCGGGCGTCTCGGCCGTATAGGTGCGGTGCCGGTAGACCGGCAGGTGATACGTCGTTTCAACGGTGAATTCGGGCATGATCGGTCTCCGCAAAGCGAACTGCCCGGCGCTCGTTCAGGAGCCCGGGCAGGTTCGCCTCGTTCGTGGGGATGATTGAGAGTGGCGGTCGTTCCGCCGTGAAAGGCGGTGGGCTCGCCGGTGTCAGGCTGCGGCGCGTCCCTCGACGGCATCAGCGCTGAGTTCGTCGGCGGTCACCTCGTCGATGCGGGCCTGGTGATGGCGGTTTCGCGCCAGCCACAACTCGGCCGCCTCGCGGCTTTCGGCGAGATGCAGCAGTTCTTCACCGTCGCCGACGGATTGCAGCACGCGGACTTGGCCAATGCGGGGACGTTCGATGACGCGGAACCTCAGATCGCTGTTGATCCCGTAGGTGCGCATCACCGAGACGAGGATGATGCCATTCTGGCCGAACGTCCCCTCATGCAGGGTGAAGCAGGGCGGGGACGTGTAGGTGGGGCGTTCGCGCGCCGGCTCCTTGCGAACCAGCCGGCCGGTGCCGTTGCGGCGCTCCCAGGCCGCGAGCTTTTTGGTGAAGCGCGCCGACGGTCGAGGCGCGCCGTCCGAATAGGCGACCAGCGCGCCGAGCGGGGCGATGTCGAAGATCAAAGAGGCAGACATTGCAATCTCTCCTGAAACGGAAAGGCCCGGCAGAGCGCCGGGCCATGAGGATGAAGTGAGGGTGACCCGTCTGTTGGGGGGCTGCTACTCGGCAGCGATCGGCTGCACCGGCTCGTCGGTGTCGGCCCCGACAGGATCTTCCTCGCCGGCGAGGAAGGCCGGCAGCGCCGCGCGGTCGTCGTCATCCATGTCCTGCTGAACGCCGGCGGGTTCGTCACCGGCGAGGCGCAGCGGCTCGGGCAGCCAGCCGCTATCGGCAAGCAGCCGCTCCGCCTCCTTGGCCATCTCGCCCTTCTTGAGATGGTCGATCAGTTGCGCCGCGCGTTCGCCGGCACCCTCGCGCACCGCTTCGAGGATGCGGGACTTGGTGACGCGGCCGAGATAGTTGGCGACGGTCGGCCGCCAGCCGGCGTCGACCATGTCCAATCCGGTCACTCGGGCCAGTCGGGCAGCCTCGCGCAGGCGCTGCTCGAGCCCCTGCTGGCTGACGCCGGAGCCGTAGGGGTTGATGCGCTCGTAAAGCGCATTGATCCCGAAACTGACGCAATGCGCCAGAAGCGCCAGCCGGCTGGCCTCGTCGAGGGCATCGAGCCACGTCCACAGCGCCTCGTCGTCGCCGAAGGGAATGTCCGCCTTCCAGGCCTCCTGCCGGTCGGCGACAGCCCTGGCGTCCGAACTGTCCTTGAGCTCGGCGTCCTGCGCGGTGAAGTAAACATGGCGGACGGAGGCTTCGAGACAGCCGATCGAGGAGCGCTGACCGAAGGTGTCGAGCACCAGCCGATGGAGCAGCGCCGTCATGGCGATGTGCGGGTTGCCGGCGACGGCATTACGCAGGGCCAGTGTGCGATGTGCGGTGAGGTCGATGACCAGCCGCTCCGGCAGCGGCTTGATGGCGTCGCTGTCCTCCTCCTCGTCGGGCTCCGACGCCTGCGCGCCGATGGTGATCGTGGTCCGCCGAACCGCGGGATCGCCGCCATCACCCTCGGGCACATCATCCGGCTGGTCGGCGTCGCCGCCGACCGGTTCGGGGGCCTCGTCCTCGGGCCGGACATAGCCGCGATCAACGACCAGATCGCCGTCGCGATCGATGCTGACGAACGCGCCGGCGCTGGTAATCTCGGCCGGCTCGTAGATCATCGGACGGTTCTCGAACTGCTCGAGCGCCTGCTCGATCTCGCCGAACCGCTGATCGACCTCATCGGGCAGTTCGTCGGCCTCGCCATACTGCGCCGCGATCTGATCATACTCGCTTCGCAGCGCTGTTCTGCTGGCCTGCTCCTCGTCGCTGAGATCGGCGAAGGTGCCGGTCAGGGAGCGCAGGCCGTGCTCATGGCCATAGGGCAGGTCGACGTCGACGACGATCCACTTCCACCCTTCGGCGGCGATCGCGTCGGCACTGGCGCGCAGCTTCTCGCCGACGAGACGATCGAGCAGCGCCGGATCCTGCAGCCAGCCGCCATTGTCGACCTCGAACAGATCGCGCAGCACGACACCGCCGGCGGCGACATAGGCGTCGACCCCGACGAACAAGGCTCGACGGTCACTGGCCCGGATCGCCGTCTCGGTTAGCATGCGCCGGATCTGATGCGGCTCCTGTGACCAGGAATTCTGGAGCGCCTCCCAGACCTGTTCCTGGCGCGAATGATCGTCGGTCACGGTGAAGGCCATGAGCTGGTCGAGCTTCATGCCATCCTGCTCATAGATGTCGAGCAGCTTGGACGAGACCTTGGCGAGACGCAGCCGCTGCTGCACGAAGGTGGCCGACACGAAGAAGCGTGCCGCGATCTCCTCGTGCGTCGCGCCCTGGTCGTGGAGCGTCTGGAAGGCCCGGAACATGTCGAGGGGATGCAGGTCCTCGCGCTGGAAATTCTCCGCGAGCGAGTCTTCCTCGATCGGCACGACGCTGTTGGCATCCGAGACGACGCAGGGGACCGTTTCGGTCCTGGCCATGCGCTTTTGCTTGACCAGCAGTTCGAGCGCGCGGTAGCGGCGCCCGCCGGCGGGCACCTCGAACATGCCGGTCTCGTTGCGCTCGCCATCGAGCACGGGCCGGACGTTGAGGCTCTGGAGGAGCCCCCGCCGCGCAATGGACGCGGCGAGATCCTCGATCGACTGTCCGTTCTTGATGCGCCGGACATTGGCTTGGCTGAGCATCAGCTTGTTGAAGGGGATGTCGCGCGAGGCGTTGAGTGTGATCTTCTGCTTGGCGGTTGCCATGATCGTGTCTCCGCGACGGGCAGCCGGGAACTCCTCTCGACCTCCAACCCGTCACGAAGAGCGGCGCCGCCCTCTCACTCTGAGGACGGCGCCGCATGCCCGGCGTTCGGGTGACTGGAAGCCACCACCCCGGGAGCCGCGTGCGGAGAACACCGGGCACCGCGGGGGGGGCCGACAAGCAACTAGATTTCGCCTCGGGCACGCAGACTGACCTCCCGTCCGATACCGACGATGATGTGGTCATGCAGCGTCACGCCCAGAACCTTGCAGCTCTTCTGGATTTCCCTGGTCATCGCAATGTCGGCCAGCGATGGTTCAGGATCACCGGCAGGATGGTTGTGAACGATGATCAGCGCGGTCGCGTTGAGAGCCAGAGCCCGCCTGAGAATTTCCCGGGGGTAGACCGGCACGTGATCGACCGTGCCTACGGAGAGGCACTCATCCGAGATGAGCCGGTTCTTCCGGTTGAGATACAGGACATGAAATCGCTCCACTTCGCCGCGGATCGTGAGAGCGCAATAGTCCAGCACCGCCTGCCAGGATGACAGGACGGGATTCTGGTTGAGGCAGCGCAGCAGGATCTGGCGCGCCTCATAGATGACGACCTGTTCCTTGGCCGAGAGCAGTACCGACTGTGGCTCCGCTTCGAGTGTCCTCTGATGTCGTGTCATGCCGCCCTCCTGTCGATCCCGTTCTCGCCGCCATCAATTGCCGCGCCGGCATCGGGCAGGAAGCCGAGGAGCCAGTCCGCTGCCTTGCTGGCCTGCGAGGCGGCGCGGACGATGGCACGATTGTCCTCGCGCAGCACCTCGAGCCAGGAGGCGAGGTAGTCGGTATGACGCACGGTCGGCACGATACCGAGCGCGGCGCAGCAGAAGGCCGCGTTCATCTCGGCGACCAATTCCTCGAAGGCATATTTTTTGGTCCCGAACGAACCGCCGAGATCGCGGCCGAGCCGCGAGGCATGGCCGGTGGCATGCCCGAGTTCGTGCAGCGCCGTGCGGTGCCAGTTGATCGGCTCGTAATAGGCGGCCGGCGGCGGCACCACGACATAGTCATGCGCCGGCACGTAGAAAGCGCGGTCGCCACCGATGCGGAAGTCGACGCCGGTCGCCTTGATCAGCGCCTCGACGGTCGGCTCGATCATGCCCGGCAGAGGCGGCGGCACCACGATGGCGATGTCCTCCGGCAGGCCCTCGCACTGGGCCACGTTGAACACGGTGAAGCGCTTGAGGAACGGGATGGCCTGGGCGTCTTCGCCCGTGTCGCGAGCGCGCTGTTTCTCGTCCTCGGGCACGAAGCGGTCGGCATAGACCACGGTCGTGCCGTGTTCGCCCTTGCGGACATTGCCGCCGAAGGAGAGCGCCTGCCGGAAGGTGAGCCAGCCCTGACCCGAAAAGCCGTGCTGGACCACAGCACCCCATAGGATCAGGATGTTGATGCCTGAATAGGTGCGGCCCGTGCTGGCATTCTTTGGCAGACCGAGCGGCGCCACGGCGGCAGACGTGCCCCAGGGCTGCACCCAGGGGAAGCGGCCGGCTTCGAGCTCTGCGATGATCTTGCCGGTGATGTCGTCATAGAGGTTCGCCCGGTCGGCGCCGGCGCGCGCATGGCGTTGAAGTTTGGACATCGCGGTTCTCCGCGACGGGCGCCGGAAGCTCTCCTCCGGCTTGCAACCCGTCACGGCAAACCCGTCCGCACTCTCACTCTTAGGGGGGCGTTGCGGGGTCTCCCCGCAGAAGGGGGTGCGTCGGCAACGAGAGTGCCGACCAGGGGGAAGGCTTTCCCCCGATCCGCTCCTCGATCCACATCAACGGCCGGCGAGACGTTAAGCGGCTGCAAACCGCTCTACGCCAGGCCCTCCACGATGCTGTCGAGGATCCGACGAATGAACGCGCTGGGATAGACGGCGAAGCGATCACCCTTGGCGTGAGTGACGATCCCGTCAAACCGCAGATGGCGCTCCTTGCCGCTGTCGCTCACGATCGAGAACACTGGGGACCCACTGAGGCCGTCGGGATCAATGCTCAACCGGGTGGACCGTTGGTGCTTGACGAAGATCTCGCGGTTGTCCGGGTCCAGCGGTTCCGGGCTCGCCTGCTCGAGGTCCTGGCGGATCCACCGCGGTGTGAACTTGTCGAGGCGAAGCTCGCCATCAGGGTCGAGTTCGATCACCATGGAACTGGTCGGGAATCCGAGCAGGAAGGAATAGTCGGTGGCAAGGCCGTTTGCATCTGACCAGAGGGTTTGCGACAGGTCGAGATGATTGAGCGGCCGACCGGTCGTTGAATAATCGAGGAACATCAGGTCTTCCAGCGACCGATGTTCCGGGTCGTCGATCTTGGGCTTGTGAATCGTGCTTGGCGGCAGGGCAAGCCGCTTGTCGCCGTCCTCCACCACGACGACGAACTTCTCGGCGGACGGCGCGCCGTTGGAACCGGAACCCTGGTGCGCCGTCATCAGTCCGAATGACCAGTTCCGGTACCTGCCCATGAACGCTGTCCCGACCTTCTGAAGCTCAAAGAGGGTGTCGCCGGTGGAGAAGAGGGCTGGCCTGACATAGCGCTGCATCGCGTCGGGAACAGACTTGAACGGCAGGTATGCGCCATTCACCCGCACGCTCATCATGGCATTTGCTTTTGTCCAGGTCGGTATCGTCACGGCCAAGCCTCGAAATCACCAGCGTTCGACGCTAGAATACTTGCATGTGCAATGCCTACGAACAGCATGTGAAATGGGTCGAGTATGTGAAGCTGATGCAGGAGCACGAGCTCGGCATCCCGACGCAGCAGACCGAACTCGACCTGCCGCAGTCGGACGACGTCCGCATCAATGACATGGGACCGGTTATGCGGGCGACGGCCAACGACAATGAAGTCGAACTGACGCCGATGAATTTTGGGCTGCCCTCGGATCAGCCCAAGCGCGGTCCGGTGTTCAACTATCGCTCCGACGGGCGCAACTTCTCCAACAGCAGGCGCTGCCTCATCCCGGCGTCCGGGTTCTTCGAGTTCACCGGCACGAAATATCCCAAGACCAAGTATCGCTTCACGCTCAACGGAGCGCCCTTCATGGCGATCGCCGGAATCTGGCGCGAGGCCGAAGGCAATCATTCCGCCTCGTTCGCCATGCTGACAACCGAGCCCGGGCCCGACATTAAGCCGTACCATGACCGGCAGGTGGTTGTGCTCAAGCCAAGCGACTGGGCGGCCTGGCTTTGGCTCATCAAACCGGAATCCGAACTGCTGCGTCCGCCCGCTGCCGGTGCTCTGGCGGTCGAGATGGTCCGCAAGGGCACGAATAAGGTTCGCCGGGCCGAGGTCGGTTAGGGATATGGAGTGCGTGTGTGACTGAAACAGCCGAAGGAGCGGCCAAGACGTCGATCGACGTCATTGCGGCGGGCGCGGTTAAGACGTTCGAGAACGCCGAGCAGTTGTTTTTCGAGGCAGAATTGCTTGCCAAGGCGGGAGCGGTCTCGCGCGCCCTGTTCCTGCACCAGATTTCTCTCGAGGAGTGCTCCAAGATCGAGACGCTCGGCGCGTGGGCCGTCAGCCTGATTGTCGGCTTCGACGTGGACCAGAAGAAGGTCCTGGCCGCGTTGGCGCGGCACGCGTCCAAGAACAAGTCCAATGCCTATATGCTTGAAGGATCCGCGGCCGAGAAGGAGGCCAAATCGCGCGGGGATTTCAAGGCGGCTCTGGATGCGTTCAAGAAGACCCAGGAGGAGTTTCACCACGCATCGAACACGGCGAAGAATGCTTCGCTCTACGTGGACTGGGTCGACGGTGCCTTCGTGCCGCCCGGCGAGCGGATCACCAAGGAGATGCTGAGCGAGATCACCGCGCGCAACGCAGAATTCTTGGGCTATGCCCACAATGGGATTAAGATGCTCCAGCGGCTGGCGACATCGCCGGACAAGATGGGCGGCCTGATTTCGGGATTCGTCGAGCAGACTGAAAAGCTCCGAGCCGAGAATCCGGACAACCCGATCCCGCCATGGAGGCACTGCTGGAGCGCTTTCTCGAAGAGGGCAAGCGCAAGCTGAAGGACGACAATACGCCTTCGTGAACGGAGCGGCGTCCGCTCACGTCAGAAGCGGACGGCCCTCTGGCTGTTGCACGGTATCACCGGAAGTCGCGTGTCTTCACCCTGATCGGATCGACATTCAGCGTCGGATCCACCACGTCGCGCGGCCTGAACCCTTTCGGCAGGCTGCGCGGATCGATCCCCGGGCCGCCATGGTGTGCCTCGTCGCCGCGCCCATGTGGCAGCGGAAAAGGCGTATCGCGGTTGCCGACGCTGGCGAGTTCCCCGGACAGGTCAACGAGTTGGTTGGCGACGAGATGAACGACCTCGCCTTCGCGCTGAATCCTGCCGCGAACGGCGAGCATCGACGAGGAGAGGAGCACGCGGCGGAATTTCTCGAAGACCTTGACCCAGACCACGACATTGGCGGCGCCGGTCTCGTCTTCCATAGTGAGGAACATGACACCCTTGGCCGAACCGGGGCGCTGACGCACCAGCACCAGCCCCGCGGCCTCCAGCCAGCGGCCGTCGCGGGCCTGCATTGCCTGGCGGCAGGTCACGATGCGGCGTCGGACAAGGTCGGCGCGCAGGAAGGACAGCGGATGATTGCGCAGCGTGAGCCCGACATGTCCGTAATCCTCGACCACTTCCCGTCCGGCTGTCATCGGGCGCAGGGGCACGGCCGGTTCGTGAATCTCGGAGACGGTATGCCGCTCCCGCGCCGAGGCGGCGGCAAAGAGCGGCAAGGGTTCGTCGCGCAGCCCCTTGAGGGCCCATAGCGCCCCGCGACGGGCCAGGCCGAGATCGGCGCGGAAGGCATCGGCTTCGGCCAGTTGCACGAGCGACGTCGCGGGAACGCCCGCCCGATGCCAGAGGTCATCGATCGAGGCGAAAGGCTCGTCCGCCCGTGCCGCGACGATCGCGCCGGCGTCGGCATTGGCGAGACCTTTGACGAGGCGGAGACCCAGACGGACGGCAAACCGGGCCATCCTCGCCGGCCGGTTCCAGCGTGCAGTCCCAGCGACTGGCATTGATGCAGACGGGTCGGATCTCGACACCATGATCGCGGGCATCGCGCACGATCTGTGCCGGCAGATAGAAGCCCATCGGCTGGGAGTTGAGCAGCGCGCAGCAGAAGACGTCGGGATGGTGGCATTTCATCCAGGATGACGCATAGGCGATCAGCGCGAACGAAGCGGCGTGGCTTTCGGGAAAGCCGTAGCTGCCGAAGCCTTCGAGTTGCTTGAAGGTGTTGGCCGCGAAGTCCGGGGTATAACCATTGGCGATCATGCCGCCGATCAGCTTGTCCCTGAACTTGCTGACCCCGCCGGTGTGCTTGAACGTCGCCATGGCGCGGCGCAACTGGTCGGCTTCGCCGGCGGAAAAGCCGGCGCAGACCATGGCGACCTGCATCGCCTGTTCTTGGAACAGCGGTACACCCAGCGTCTTGCCCAGCACGCGCTCGAGCTCGGGCGTCGGGAATTCGACCGGCTCCTTGCCCTCGCGGCGGCGAAGATAGGGATGGACCATGTCGCCTTGGATCGGACCGGGGCGAACGATGGCGACCTCCACGACCAGATCGTAGAAGGTGCGCGGCTTGATGCGCGGCAGCATCGACATCTGCGCGCGGCTTTCGATCTGGAAGACGCCGATCGTGTCCGCCTTGCGGATCATCGCATAGGTCGCCGGGTCCTCTGCCGGGATGCTCGCAAGGTCGAGGGTGACACCCTTGTGCTCGCTGAGGAGGTCGAAGGAGCGCTTCATGCATGTGAGCATGCCGAGCGCCAGCACGTCGACCTTCATGAATTTGAGGATGTCGATGTCGTCCTTGTCCCATTCGATGACTTGGCGATCTACCATGCGCGCCGGCTCGATCGGCGCCAGGTCATCAAGCCGGTCATTCGTCAAAACGAAACCGCCCGGATGCTGCGACAGGTGCCGCGGCGTCCCTTCCAGTTGCTGTGCGAGCTCGAGAGTCAGCCGCAGGCGTCGATCCGCCAGGTTGAAATTGAGTTCGCGGGCGCGCGTCTCGTCGATGCCCTCGCCGTGGCCCCAGACCTGGGAGGAGAGCAGCTTGGTGACGTCCTCGGGCAGGCCAAGCGCCTTGCCGATGTCGCGGACGGCGCCCTTGGTGTGATAACGCACGACGGTCGAGCAGAGCGCGCTGTGGTCGCGGCCATAGGTCTCGTAGACCCACTGCATGACGATCTCGCGCCGTTCATGCTCGAAATCGACGTCGATGTCTGGGGGCTCCTTGCGCTCCTGGCTGACGAAACGCTCGAAGAGGAGGTTGTTGCGTTCGGGATCGATGCTGGTGATACCCAGCACATAGCAGACGGCTGAATTGGCGGCCGAGCCTCTGCCCTGACACAGGATCTCCCGGCTGCGCGCGAACTGCACGATGGCGTTCACGGTCAGAAAATACGGCGCATATTGCAGCGTCGCGATCAGCCTCAATTCATGTTTGATGAGGGCGATGACCTTGTCCGGGACGCCTTCGGGATAGCGCCGTTCGGCGCCTTCCCAGGTGAGTTTCTCAAGCGCCTGCTGCGCCGTCAGTCCGGGCAGCATCTTCTCTTCCGGATATTGATACGCCAGTTCGTCGAGCGAGAAGCGGCACTGGCGGACAATCTCGTGCGTGCGCGCCAGGGCTTCGGGATAGCGGGAGAACAGCCGTGCCATTTCCTCGGGCGGCTTGAGATAGCGGTCGGCATGGCGCTCGCGCCTGAAGCCCAACTGGTCGATGGTGATGTTGTGGCGAATGGCCGTCACCACGTCCTGCAGGATGCGCCGGCCGGGTTCGTGGAACAGAACGTCGTTCGTCACCACCGTCGGCACCCGCATCCGGGTGGCGAGGTTGGACAGTTCGTGCAGGCGAAGCTGGTCGTTGGGCCTGCGCCGCAGGGTCAGGGCGAGATAGGCGCGGTCCTTGAAGGTTTCGCGCAGGCGCCGCAGCTGCATCGCGCAGGTCTCATCCGCCTGATCAGGGACAAGGACAGCGATGAGACCCTCCGCGTAGGTGGCGACGTCGTCCCACTCGAGGTGGCATTTGGCCTTGCCGCCGCGCTTCTTGCCCAGGGTGAGCAGCCGGCACAGCCGGGAATAGGCGGCGCGATCGGTGGGATAGACCAGCACCGACATGCCATCGACCAGATCGAGGCGGCAGCCGACGATGAGCCTGATGCCGGTGTCCCTCGCGGCCTGATAGGCACGCACGATTCCGGCGAGGGAATTGCGGTCGACCACGGCCAGGGCCTCGATGCCGAGCAGAGCTGCCTGGGCGAATAGTTCGTCGCAACTGCTCGCACCGCGCAGGAACGAGAAGTGGCTTGTGACCTGCAATTCCGCATAGCGCGGCCCGCTCATGCGAAGACCCCATGCAGAAACCACTTGTGCGAGCCGGTCTCGGGGTCCTCGCCGTCGCCGGCGCGGTAGATCCAGAAGCGTTCCCCGGAGGCATCCTCCACCTGGAAATAGTCGCGCACGGCAATGAGCTCGGCATCGCGCTGCCACCATTCGCCGAACACCCGCTCCGGGCCGTCTGCCCGGGCGACGCGATGCCGGATGCCGCGCCAACTGAACCAGACCGGCGGATGGTCGGGCAGCAGCGCCATGGTCTCGATGGGTTCGGGATGCGCCAGCAGACGCGGCGGGCGCGGCCAGTCGCCTGGCCAACTCGTCCCGTCATCGGGCGCGGTCGGCGCAACGCGCTGGATCGAGCGTTCCGGCACGTCGCTCTCGACCGGGGCAAAGCGATAGAGCCGCTGTTCGCCGATGCGGTTGCTGAGCGTGTCGATGAGGTCGGTGATGTCCGGCTCCGGTTCCTCGACCAGCGATGAAATGATCTGCCTGGCGCCAAAGGGCTCGGCGAGCGTTGCGGCCAGCGTCATGACCTCGATGCCGAAACCGGGGTCGACGGTTTCGATCCGGTCGGTGAGGAGCCGGGTCAGCCGCTTGACGTCGCGCACGGGCACGGCGGTCCCGGCGCGGATGGCTTGGATCCGGTTGTCGACGCGATGAAAGACGAGATCCAGCCGGCGGGCGCCGAGGCCCTTGGCCTCGAGCGCCTCGCAAAGCGCCGTCACGAGTTTGCCGGTATAGCGGGCGATGGTCTCGGCGGCGCTGATCGGCTCGCCGAAGGCGCGGCGCACTTCGATGATTTCGGGTGAGCGGGCGGGCTCGAACGGTTCGCCGCGCCGGCCCAGAGCCTGATCGAGACGGCGGCCAAGCTCGGGCCCGAAGCGCAGGGTGAGAGAGGCGGGCGGCGCCGCTTCGAGGTCGCCGACCCGCTCGAAGCCAAGCGTGAGCAGGCCGGCGACGATCTCGTGGGCAAGCCGCAAGGCGCCGATTGGAAGCCCGCGCACTATCGCCGTGGCTTGCCCCACAGGCGCAATGAAGGTCGGGCGGGCGAGGAAGCGCGCGCAGGCATGCGCCGCGCCCCAGGTGTCCGCGACGGCGGCACGCGCGTCGATGCCGGACGCCGCCAGGCGCGACACCAGTCCCTCGAGCATCGCCTCTTCGCCGCCATGCAGATGATCGGCGCCGGTGGTGTCGATGATGAGGCCATCGGGCGGATCGGCGGCGACGATCGGCGCGTAGCGCAGGCACCAGAGCGCCATTTTATCGAGCGCTGCGGTATCGCCCGCCGCGTCGAGGTCGAAGCTCTGGAGGTTGGGTACCAGAACCTGGGCCTTGCTCGCCGGCATGCCGACGCGCAGGCCGGCCGCGCGCGCTGCCGCATCGGCGGCCAGCACCAGCCGCCGGTTCCCCTTCCGGCCGAGCATGACGATCGGGGTTTTAGCCGAGGGCGCGGATGCGCCCATCGCGCGCCGCAGGCGATCGGTCGGCCAGGTCGGAAAATAGAGCGAGACGACCCTTGTCATCGCAGGCTTCCACTTCAAAGTCGGCGCTTTCTCCCGCCCGCACTCGGATGAGTTCGAGCTGCCAGCGCGCACGGCCGACGCCGGGGACCGGCAAGGAACGGGAGGGAAGCGCGGAGACACGCCAGCGGGTGACCGCGGCGGTCGGTTGTCCAAAATCGGTCGCTTCGGTCTGCCGACGCCAGCGGCGGATGGCGATGCCGATGGCGCCGGATGTCTCGGCGGCCAGTTGCAGCCGGCGGGAGGCGGTCATGGAGAGCCGGGCCAGTTCGGCAACGACGGCGCCTAGCCCGCCATGGCGAAGCCCTTCCTCGAAGCAAGCGAGCACCGAGGCTTCGTCGCCGGCCTCGACATAGACGACACGGCCGGGCAGCAGCCCGGCCTGGGCCAACGCCGGAGCGAAGAGATCCTGCCGGGTGACACACCAGAGCACCTTGCCTTTGGTGCGCGCGGCGATGCCGGCGGCAAAGAGCGCCGCGGCGGCCCCATCGATCGCCCCGTTGCGGCCGCCCGCAACCTCATGCAGCGCCCCGAGCGCCAGCCCGCCTCCCGGCAGGACTTTGTCGATACCGGGAACGCCGAAGGGGAGCACTGCACGATGGCGCGCCGGCCCGCCTTCGAGGCGTGCGATTCGCTCGCGAAGCGCAGCGATAGCAGGGCTGGCGGCCGGCTGACCCATGGATAAATCACTCTCAAACAGGCTTCCCAATGGATTTCTGGGTTGAAATGTTCCCTATTTGTTCTATTGATGCGGGAGGAGTCAATCGGACCCGTCGTCCACCTGCTAGAAAGGCATTTAAACTGATGGCTCGCATCTGGATCGAACTCGATCTAGCAGCAGTGACCGGCATAAACTGGCTCAGCTCCGATGGCCGCCCCCGTCTAGGGAGCAGACCTATACCAGTTTGTTTTCACGGGAACCCTTGAAGGCGGTCCAGGCGTCTAGCCCTTCGCATGGTAGCTTTACCGTTCCCCTCGAGGCCAAGAGTTCAATCGTGCCTGGGGAATGACCGGTAAAGGCGCTGACAAATTCCTTGGAAGCGGTTGTTCCCGAGCCCGGTTCGAAGAAGGCGAGGTAGAAAATATAGCTCTGCAGGTGGACTATCCGAAGAAGCTTGCTCTTCCCGGAAATCGTGACGTAGGCGTGTCCGACACGGTTTAGCCTCGGCTCCCAGATTTCTGGCTCATCTCCACCTCCGAGGTACTGCTCGCGGTCTCTCGGTGAGACCTTGCCGGGATAGCAGAGTTGGAGAAAAAGCCTCACGGAACGGCCGAGCTGCTCCTGCCCCTTAAGAATATAGGGAAGCAGCGGTGGGTACACGATCAGGTCCATTGCCTCGTGCATGCGCGCCGAGTTGTAGGACATTTTCAGAAGCCACCGTTTGAGCAGATGGTAGTCGTAGTCGAAGGTGACCGTTTCCCCTCGCGTGAGGATGCGCGCACAGTGGCGATCAAAGAGGGAGCATATATACGCATCGAGTGTGGAGAGCGGGCCGTTGTTACAGACCTCGCATACATCCTTGATGACGGGTTCGCCCGCAATCTCTTGATCGATGCGCCGCAGCCAGAATCGGCTGCTTTCACGCGCGCCTAGGTCAAGCATGCGCTTATGCAGGGATGCGGGAAAGAGATGTTCCTTCGTCCGCCTATTCTCTGTTGGACCGCAGTAAGCGCAGCTCCATTCCACCAGCGATAGTCCTCCTATCAGATGTCAGCATCGTCTCTCTTTGCTGAAAGGCACAATTGGAATCTATCAGGCTGGTGGACTAACAGCCAAATGGCCTCGTATGGCAGGAGGTGCCATTGACCGCTACGAAGTTCGTCATCGATAGCAGCAGGCTGCAGTCGTCCGAGTTGCGCGAGTTCCTCAGCGCAAGTGCGGCGAACCTGGCTGTGCTTCCGGACTTCGCCTGGTTCGAAGTCTACAAGCAGGAGACCGTCGAGGCGGTTCTCGCTTTCCTGTCGGTCATCAGCGATTTCCCCGAACAGATCATCGTTCTCAAGTCCGGAGGAGAGATCGCGAGAATGAACCTCGGCCGGTCCAGCGAGATCGTAGCGATGGAGCAGCAGGGCATCGCACCCCTGCTTCGCGAGATGGCCGATATCATGAACGGACCTCGAAGCGGCGATGCAATTGTCCTGCAGCAACTAAGGAAGTTATGGAGCGCCGCTGCCGTCAATCGCGCTGGGATGTATGAGGGAGCGATCGACATCGTGACCTCGCTGCCGGAGATGTCTGAGCAGATGTTTTCGCAGCACGAGGTACGGATCATCCGTACGAACGGGCGGTACACTGAAGCGATGTTCGCCAGCATTTTTGGTGCTGCTGAACAGGTATGGGAAACCTTGGCTGAGGAGTACGGCCTGCCGTGGCGGTCAATGCACCGCGACAATGCAGTAAACGCCTACCTTTTCCGATATTCGCTCGGCATCGTCATCTATCTCCTCTGGTGGATACGGACTGGCAGCCCGAAGATCGAGCGCGTCGATCGGATACAGAACGACCTTATTGACCTGAGCTTCGCGGTATACGGAACCTACTACGACGGATTTCTCACCGCCGATCGCAAGGCAGAATGGATGTTTCTCAACCTATCTCGAGCACTCGAGACAGCACGAACGTCCGCCTTGCGCTAACCGCAGCTGAGACCAGCGGCGACACCCGCGCGCGGCTCGCTCATAATTTCTGATCGACCTCGAACGCGAAGAATGCGCCCAGCGATTTGCGCATCCGATCGCCGTCACGAACATCGCATTCCCAGATAACGAGAACGCGATATCCTTGAGACTGCAGCGCTGCGATCTTTTCTGTGTCGCGAGCCTGATTGCGAGCAAGTTTCTCGGCCCAGTAGCCAACGTTCGACTTTGGCGACGACGCCAGCTTGCAGCCTTCATGCGAGTGCCAGAAGCAGCCGTGGACAAAGATTGCCCATTTGTGAGTCTTGTTGGCAATGTCCGGTTTGCCCGGAAGGTCCTCGACGTGATTGCGGAAGCGAAGTCCGTGGGCATGCAAAGCCGATCGGACAAGTACCTCTGGTTTCGTATTCTTCGAACGGATCCGCGCCATCATTTGCGAGCGCGTAAGCGGGTCGCGCTTCCTTCGCGGTAGAATCTTGGCAACAGGGGACGACTTGGCCACTCAGTTCCCCTTTGATCGGGTTTGAACCGCACCTGCTGGAACATCGGACGCTACGACAATCGGAAGATCATCCAGCGAAAAGACGCAGGTCGACGCGTCCGCGCGAAGCCTTCCGTCGGCCTTAACTCTGGCGGAGACAACCCGCCATTGCGCCCCCCTCGGCGAAGCGGTGAGATCCCCATGAATACTGCGGCGCAGAACGAGCGGATGAAGTCCCGGTGGCATGGCTGGCTGGCTGACGCCAAGATATGCCGTATAGAGATCCCCATCCTGGCCCCGTTCGATCCGGTCAAGCATGCCCGTGGCCGCCGTATCAGGCAGGCTTTCAGAACCCGCAGCCGCTAGCCACGGCCAGAATGCCGGACAAAGCGCCTGGAACGGGCAGCCGCCGCAAGCCTCCTCACTGGGCTGACCGAGCGTTTCGGGCGGCCCGCCTGCTGCAAGGTGGCGATTCAGCCCGTCCAATGCCCCGAGCGCGGCACTGGCTTCCGCTTCACAGGCGGCAGGTTCGAGGGGGACGTTCATGGTTTGGCCGGATGCAGCAACGACCCGGCCCTCTATCGGCCAGGTGCCCCGTGCGTCCGCGATGATGACCGCGTACAGCCGCAACTGCCGGCGAAACCCCTCAAGAACTGCCGCTGCTCCCCGCCACGCTGAATCGGGGATGAAAGATTTGTATTCGGTAAGGACGCCGCCATCGAACCGGTCGGGCCGGCCGGCGAGACGGCCTCCTCGTGCGACCAGCAGGTGTTCCGTCGATGCGGTGCCACGATGCGGTGCCTCCCGCTTACTGCCGGTATTCGACGTGATGGCACTCCGTGCTGAGGACATTGCACGCTGACGCACCAGAAAATAGTTCGGCCAACGGGCTGGCTCCGCATAGCGCGCGTCAAGCGGATGAGTGGTGGCCGCTGCAGCTGCCTCCGCGACGGCCGCCGTCCATGCTTGCTCGATGACTGCGTCCGACGCTCCAGGCTGCGCTGCAGACTCCATTACCCTGTGGAACGCGGTTCCGAGCCAAGCGCGCGGGTCATGCAAAACCCAAGTGTTCGCTGCGTGCGCTGTACTCAGGGCTCCTCGCAGGGTGCAAAGCCGCATGTGCGACCACAGCGTTGGACCCGTCCGGTCAAGAGGCGTCAGGACAATCTGGGGGCGCATGCTAGACCGGACGCCGCAACGCCTCGAAGACGGAGATGAAGCTGCGCTGCGGATCGACCCTGAGACTACGTCCACGCTCGGCATCGTCCCATGCAGCGGCAAGCTCGGGGCCTAAGGCTGCTCTGTCAGTGTTCCAAAGTGGATGCGTGACAATGAGTGCCTCGGTCCCATTCGTCAGGGCCGGCAGGCCTCCGAGAACCGTCCGGGTGTAGCCGGGCCGAGCCGCTTCTAGCGTGACAGCCGCGAGATCGGCGACGCGGCTCCACCTCGGAGAAGATAGCGATAGGGGTACCGCGGGATTGAGAGCAAGCTGCGCCATATCAACGGCGAGGCGCCAGTCGAGCAGATTGTGATAGGCGAGATTGCTATAGCTGCGTAGGCAGTCTGGGCAGGATGTATCGCATGCGTCCGCATGAGCATGAGCGACCAGATGATCGTGAAATTCGCGCGGCGTTGGCTGCGCGACCATTTCTAAAAGCTCCTGCATAACCACCGGAGTTCCAAGGTGCGTGGCATAGCCCGCACCATTTTCTAGGGTGTCAGAGAGGAAAACCTGACCCACGACGGTACCGAGTGCCGGATCCTCCTGGCTGCGGATGCCGGCCTTCAGCTCATAGTCCTGAATATCAAGGTACACTGCGGCAGCGCGCCGGAGCATGAAGGCCAAGGAGTATAGCGCCGCCCGTCCCTGTGGCGTCCGCGGATCGGCAGCTCGTCCTGGGCCGTAGTCGCGGATGCCCAGCAGCATCATGTCGGTCTCGCTGATCGCTGCCAGCGCGCATTCCACAATGGGAGCAGTCGGCGCCAGCGGGCGCGCGGGTCGGCGGCCGACCGATGCAGCATGCTTTTCCTCGGCCGCCGTCGCCGCAGCGACGTCGATCATTGCATCCGTGCCCGCCCAGCGCTCTTGGGAGAACTGGAACAGCCTGCCGGCATTGTCGTTGACCACGTGGAGCCGTCCTTGACCGGCGCCGACGTCGAAATTGAGGTGCGGTGCAATGGCGAAGGCGGGTCTTCCTACTTTCGGCCGCGCTGCGCGGGGAACAAAGTCGAATACCCCGTCATAGTCGCGGGCCTTGGTGAAATAGCTCACGAAGCCCTTGGGTTGCCGGAGATCCATGGGATGGTAGTCACGGTCGCTGGGACCTGCTGGCGACGCGCATACCGGGCAGGCCGGTACGTCGGGGGTTACAGTCTCGACATGCTGGCAGTTGCCACAAAGTCCGATACGGACGGATGGCCCCAGCGGGTTCGTTTCCTCGACGGCGCGGGGGCCCTGTGGCCGATAGTGCGCGACACCGATGGCGGTGTGGATAGTCCGTTCTTTGACGGTCTCGGCACCAGGCGCGAACATGCTGACCGCCAGCTCGAGATCGCGGTCAACGACCTGGCGTGGCGGCCAGTTCGCCGGCTGCTTGTGATAGAGCAGTCGCGCGCGGGTCGGAAAACCGAACATGGGAAGGATGCCGCGATTTGCGAGACGCTCGCTTAGCGGAATCTGTATGAGGCTCTGATCCTGGGTCGCGGCTGTGATCTCACCAACAAGCCGAGTTGCGATCCAGTTGATCGCGGCGAGCTGCTGAGCAGCGTCTCCGGCGAGACGTGTCCCGACGAGCAGTGCGTCGCACATGTGTGTGACGGCCGCACCATTATTTCCGATCCATTCCTGGATGATGTCGGCGACAGTGGTTCCCGTGTAGCCAGCAGGCGGATTGGGCGGCGGCAGTGTCCAAGCGTCGTAGGCGCCGAATTCGCCATGCACACTGTCGCCGGCTGTGCCTGTGAACAGGTTCAGTTCAGAAAAAGCCTGTCGAAGCACTTCTTTGGCCAGGACGCGTAGAAGGATCTGCGGCCGGTTCGTATCGACGTAGGGTGGCGGCGGCGGATCGGCGGTGATCCGCTCAGGCCGCTGGAAGTAATAGTCGTCGTGACTCCGGCCGCGGCACAGCGTGAGCGCGAGCGAAAGCGCCGCGCCGCGACGTCCCGCCCGCCCTACGCGCTGCTGATAGTTGAAACGCATAGGCGGCATGTTGGCCATCATCACCGCAAGGAGCGAGCCAATGTCGACGCCCGCCTCCATGGTCGTGGTGACGCTGAGGAGGTCAACATTGTCGGTGAGAGGCACCTCAGCGCCGACCGTGATGTTCTGGAAGAGCCGCTGGCGGTCGCGAGCGAGCAGCTTGTCCGTCTGGCCGGTCAGTTCTGCACAGTTGAGGCGGAAAACAGGGCCCGCGCTCACTGCGAGCCACCGGTAGTAGTCGGCTTCCTGACCGGCGTCGTCGACGCCAATGTGCAGGGGCGTCCCGAGCGGGGCGTGACATCCGCTACAGATGCCACCGCTTGCGTGAAGGTGGATGCGTGAGCAGCGGCCGCACTCATAATAGATGTCGCCCACGTCGGCGACGAAGAGGCCGCGAAACAGCAGCAGCCCCTGATCGAATACACCGGCCCTGGTCAGAAGGTCGGTCACATCGCGCTCGAAGTCAGCGACGACTAGACCATTTAGGAGTGCGACGGCTTCAAGATAGTCCCGTGTGTATTTCGGAAGTCGCGTGTCATCAACTGTGGCTCGATGGGTATCGATCCGCCGACGTTTGCCGAGCATGCGGATGCAGCTATCCGCTGCCTCCTGGATGGCCGCGGACGCGCCCGCGTAACGCATGCGGTCAAAGGTGAGGTATCCCAGCTTCAGCGATTCTAGGTCTCGCCGCCCCCCCGAGAAAAGAGTCTCAGCGACGGCTTCGCGGGCCGCGACCTGGATGCGCGTGCGGTGAGCCTGCTCCTCTCCCGATAGAGCGGGCCGGTAGTCGGGTGGGAACCGGGTCCAGTCGAAGAGACGCTGCCATTCGCCCTGGTGCTCGTCGAGATCGGTCCACATGACGCTGCGGTCGACACCGCCGGGATTCATCCCCGTGGTAAGCAGGCGGCGAGATGCTTCGTCCTCAAGGTCCGTGACGCGGGAGAGGCCTGCCCTTGCTCGCGCTAGCACCTGAACCGCAAGCTGCTCCATCGTCAGGCCGCCGACGGCCGAAGGCAAGGTGCGCATGAGTGGATGCTGGGCCGAGAGAATGGCCTGGGCCTCGCTCTGCCGCGAAACTGCAAACCGGCCGGCGAGTAGTGTCTCCTCTGGGCTCAGGGCGCCGCCTTGCGCCTGGCGCTCGAAGAGGAGCACCGCACGCACGCTATCGGCCATGCCGTCGACCAGCGTCTGCCGCAAGGCATCGAGCCAATGAGACTTGGCGACGCCGACCGAAAGCTTGGCCGCGTCTTGCCGGCTATCCGAAAAGAGAACCAGCTTGCGGCGCACATCCTCGGGTGGCGACCCGGCGGCAGGCTGAGGCGGTGCGATCTCGCGCAGCAGCGAGTCTGAGAGCACCTGCGCGACCTTCTGGAAGCCGGTGCGCTGGGTCCGGATCGGAGCCGAGCTAGCCATTCCGCTCCAATTGGCCTCGCAGTGGGGACAGACCGATGGCCGCTCGTTGCGGGCACTCGGAACGGCCGCGCGAATCGGCACGGGATTCTGATGGAGATCGGGAACATGGTAGATCCAGCCTGTCGCGTCCGCGCGCCTGCTCGCGACCTGGATTTCCCCCGTGCGATGGTCGAAGGCAGCCATGCGCCACCTTCGCGTGACCCCTTCCTGGACCCAGCTGTCGCGCTGCGGCTGGCGCAACGTGCCGTCGGGCATCCGAGCGGGCCAATAGATGGCATAGTTGTCATAGTCGCGGTCGTTTGCGGAATGATCCGGAGCCTTTTCGATGTTCGGATCATCCGGCACGAGCGACCAGACGTTCGGCTGTAATGTGCGGCGATAGCCGCCGAGGAAGATGTCCCCGCAGGGTTCGCAGTAGAGCATTTCGAGCACACGCGATCCGCACGCGCAGGTGGTTGTCGGCCGGTCGAAGAGGCGTCCGACCGGAATACTTGCATCTGCCCAGGTCGCCTCGGTGCACTGGGGATTGCTGCACGCCCATACCCCTTGGACGTTGCGGAAGAAGAGGTGGACCCTGACCGGCAGTAGTGGTGTGCTGCCAACTGACTGTGCAGGTGCCATAGCCGCCACGATGCCAGCAGCCGCGGCCGTCGCATCTTCAAACGAGTCGCCGGGAAAGAGCGTAGCGCCGAGCGCGCCGAGGGTTCGGGGCACAATGGTTGGATTCTCATCTGACCCGCCGTTGCACGCTGCGCGAACGGCTTCGGTAACTCCCGCGTTGTCCAGCACAGCGCCCAGCTGCTGCTCTTCGGGCAGCGTCGGATCGGGCACCGGGAGACCTGCCGCGGCCGCGAAAGTGCCGGCGGCCGTGGCTAGACTAGTCCCGCCACCATCGGCAACTTGATGTCCGAGGGTTGCCAGTTGGGCCCCGAGGGCGCGTATTCGGCCCGTGGCACCGGGCGAAAGCGGGACTGCACCGCCTCTCACAAGGTTGAATGGACGTGACCGTCCGAAGAACTGTCGCAGATAGTCCTGCGCACGGGGTTCGTCTTCGCCGAGCGACGCGCTGGACGCCAGGATGCGCAGCTGCGGATGGTCCGGATGCAGCCCGAGTCGATCATAGAGAACGCGCAGAATGTAGCCGACCTCGGTGCCTGGGGTACCTCGATAGCTATGAAGCTCATCAACGACGAGATGGAAGATGTTTGCTTCGTCAGCATCGAGCCAACGGCGAGTCTGGTCGAAGATGGAAACCTCAACATCCCGCATCAGCATGATGTTCAGCATGCTGTAGTTAGTGATGAGGACGTCTGGTGGTGCATCTTGCATATCCCACCTGCTCCACATCTCGCCGCCGTCGAAGCGGGGAAAGAAGCGTTCGGCATCTGTGCCGGCGACCCTCGCGGCTAGCCCGCTGAGGCGCTGCAGCTCGGTGCGGAGATCGGCTTCCCCGCTGTTGCGGTCCGGCCGTCCAGCGATCGGCGTCCAGCCGGTATAGCGGCCGAACCAGAAGCGATTGCCCGGACGGTTTGCGCCAAGCCAGGCGCGAACCTGATCACCATCAAGTGCCAGGCGGAGCCGGGCCATCTGATCTTCCGCAAGGGCGTTGAGTGGGTAAAGAACCAGCGCCCGCATGGCAGGGAGGCGTCCTCCCTGCTCATGCGCTCGCTGCGAAATTCGTGGATGGTAGCGCCGGTTCCCCGAGCCCGGTGGAGGCGGCATCGTCCACCAGTCGTTCCGTGGCGCAGCTCCAAGCACGGGCCAGGCGGCGGACTCTTTGACCAGCGCGGCGAGCACCGGAAGGTAGATGGATTCGGTCTTTCCCGATCCGGTGCCGGTAAGGATGACGGAATCCTCGCCGTTGACCACGCTCGAACGCAGCATTTCGACCTGATGTGTATACAGTTCGATAGGAACGCCTGTTCGGGTGCGAAAGAGACCCTCCTCGGCGATGCCGGCGAAGTCCCCCACTGACGCCGCGGTCCAGCCGGCGGCTGAAGCAAGTTCGGTGGTGACAGCAGACCGGATGTCGTGTCCGCTGCCAGCGTATGGGGGCTGCGGTTCAATGAGCGGCTCGCGGTAGAGGACCCCATCGCGGTCCAGCAGCCGTCGCCGGGCCTGGACGAGTTCTTCAAAGCGCAGATCAAAAGGGCTGTCGAAATAGCGCAGATATGCGCCCTTCAGGCTTTGGAATGTCTGGATTGGATCGCTCATGCGAGTCTTAGCCCCGTGATGGCAAGCGTCAGTCTCAGAATTTCAAGTGGAATGCCTGCAAACGAAATTCGCCGGGTGGCAGCGTCGTAGTGCGGCGGCAGGCCACTGCAGAGAGCAAGGGCCCGGGCGATCGGAGCTGGCGGAAGCAGCTGGCCAGGAAGACCGAGCACTTCCGTGTCGGACGACCAGGAAAGCGTCTTGAGTTTAGCGGCGGCAGCAAGACGGCCGGCCCGGTCATCGATGTAGGCACATTCAGATACGTCGAGCTTCAGAAGGCTCACCCAGTCCCAGTCGCGTTTGATGCGGAAAAAGCCGGATCGGGCGGCAGAAGCCTCTGCAAGCGTGGACTCGACCCAGCCGATCCGTGAGCGAGAAAAACGGCGTACTGTTTCGACGCGCCCACCCACCATCGGACACGGTGTGCGGGGCCAGTCGCGGATGGTAGGAGTGCAGGCTAGAAGGGTGAGACCGGCGTCGAGCTGCAAGGGTATGCCTGCCGCAGACGCGACGGCTGCGAACTCGCCATTGGAAGCTCCTGTGAGCTGGACAGCGGCGGGAAGCGTCTCGATCGCGTTGGTTGCGAGTTGCACACCGACGCTTGCGCATGAGGCGGCGAGCGAATCCAAGACGCCTGGCGTTCGCGCTCCGCACAGAACCGCTGACACTAGACCGTTGGGACGTTCTGGCAGGCCAGCAAGCACCGGAGGTGCAATCTTCCAGTTGTCATTGGGCAGCAGTTCCAAGTGTCCGAGCGTCGCCAGATTGTCGACGGTCCGGCGAACAGCACCAGCATCAGCAAGGTCCGCGGGTATGTCGTTCAGCCGGCCGGTTCGGCGAAACGACATCCATTCGAGCAGGCGGTCCGTCATGTGCGAGGCCTCCTGCTCCTAAGCTGGCGGGCGCGCGTCTTGGCCTTCCGCCATGCCTCCTCGCCGAGTGGATCGGCCTTGACGAGCGGAAGGCGCCGTGCAGTCGCAGTCCGGACTGTAGCAACCCACTCTGCATCATGCCGATTGGATGCGTTCTGTGCTGGTGCCGGACCAAGCCAGACGACCCGGCCTTGCGTTCGGCGCGCTCCTGTCGCCGCAAGAAGGAACGCGGGCGGCTCGTCCGAGAGGCCGACGGACACGGCGACATCGTGGCGCTGCCGAAGCGGCGTTGCACCTGATTTAGCCCCTAGCGCTACGAGCGTAGCCAGTGGCTCGTGTGCGATGACCCTCTCGCCAGCTGGGCCGAGAATTAGCGCACCGCAAATGCGCGCCCGAGCCCAAGGACCCTTAGCGCCTTCTCCGAAGCGCGTCGGGTGGGCATCCCAAAAATCCCAGCCATCAGAGAGCCAAGGGTCCCCCGCAATCTCGTAAGATACCGACGGACCGGGCACGACGTCGACCATGTGCTGGCCCGCCTCGTCCCATCCAGCTGCGACCCACGAGCCGTCGGAAGAAAGCGTGGCTGGCTGTCCGCCGATCGTCACCGAAGCCCCGACCGGCGCTGGAACGATGGATACCCGCGGGGGATGGCCAGCAGCATAGACCCGCTGCCGAATCGCGAGCCCTCCATCAAAGATGATCTCAAGTCCTTCCCCCGGGTCTAGCGGCCGGAGGCCGGCAGGAAGCGGCGGCGCGGCGGAATGTGTTGGTGCGTAGCCCGAGAGCACGATCCAGCCTTCGGGAATGCCGTGCCAGTGTTCGAGCAGCTGCGGGGCTGGTGACCCCGTCGATTCCGCGGCGACGCGGACGGCTTCCACGTCGGTTGAACGGCAAAGCAGCGTATGCGCAATGCCAGCGCTTACCGCGCTGACTGAAATCAGATCGGGTTCATTGGCGTCGGCGGAGAAAACATGAACCTGTCGAGCGCTGCGCAACCACTGCAGGCGCTCAGCACTCGCAAGGCGGAGTTCACCGTCCAGAAGTTCACTCGTCCATGGCAGATTCAGGTCGTCATAGCGTCTTTCGTCATACGCCTCGACGATGTGGCTTCCGGCCAACTCCACAATTACGCGCTCGGGAAATCCATCTGGACGTGTCATCACCACGGACAGTCTTGCCGTCCGGCGGATCGGATGGAGGGATAGGCGCAGCTTGGCTTCGGCTGGTGGACGAGGCGCAAGCTCCGGAGCACCTGCGGGGAGCTGTGCAGCTGTGTCGCTCGCAGCAATCGCCCGGCGCTTTCCACGGCGGTCTCTATGAATGGCCGGCTGTTTGGACCGAGGCTTGAGGGGTGCCGGAGCCTCGGTTGCCTCGTGTCCGTCGAGCTTGCGAGCTCCCGGAGGATCATCGACGGCTGAATGCGCTGCATCGGTCGCATTGACGGTGGCCAGCAATTCTGCGTCCGGCTCTTCCTGGTGAGGGGAGCTAGCCGGATACTTGGCGAGACTCTCGTCTGGCAAACGAGGTGCGCCGTCTACGGCCGCAACGGTCGTGTTGTCCTCCAGCAGCGCCCGATCGTCCACGGCTTCCACTGGAGCGGTAAGATCGTCATCAAGGGGCGTAGCAGTCACATCTTCGCCTGCCGCCACAGGTCCCGCGCCGGGATCCTCAATTTCCTGAGGCGGCTCATCGGTGTCGGCAGGCAACACGTCGGGCACGGTCTCGACTATCGCAGTGCTGTTGGGCATCGGACCCAACGATGTTTCGGCGACAGGTTCCGCCGACGATTCCGGAGACGGGTCATGGGTGCCTGGGACGGGAAGACGAAACGAGCTAGGTTCCGGGCTGGCGATTTCCGGCGACGGGTCTGCGGGTTCCTCGACGCTCGGAGTGTCCTCCAAGGGAACCTCAAGCACCTCGGCGGGGTCGGCCGGCAGACTATCCTGCTCGATGCCGATCGCGATGATGCTAGAGGGTGTCAGATCCAGGGATGTTTTGGTTGCGGCCATCGACGTCGAGTCTGGCAGCGGCCCGGAGATGATCGGCTCGACCGGCGGGGATCCGCTGCTAGCGACTTCCTGCTCGGGGATCGCCTCGGCTGAGACCGTGGTCCCGGAGTTGCTCGGGGCCTCATCCATGTGAGCACGTGCTGAAGGTTCCGCTATACTTTCCTGCGTTTGACGCAGGTGGGCACTGCCAAGGTGTTCACTTCTGTCGACGCCGCCGTTGCTGGCCGCACGCGCAGCGGGTGCTGTCACCGCGACCGGTGTAACACATGCTCCTGTATTGAGACCTTTCGGGCGCGTCAGCCAGCGTGGGGCTTTTGGGCCCAGCGTTTTCACGAGGGCCCCAAACAGTCCGGCAAGTGCACGAAGAAGCTTCTCCATGAGTGCTATCGGCCAGCGTTCGGCGGCTGTTGCAGAAGTAGGCCCGAAACGATACGGGCGACGGCGCGCCCCATAAGCGGGGGAACGGCGTTGCCAACCTGCTTCAGCTGCTGGCACTCGCTCCCGTGAAAGACAAAGCCGTCGTGAAAGGACTGCAGCCGTGCGGCCTCGCGGACAGTAATCCACCGGTCGTGTTTCGGGTGTATCCACTCAGAAAGGTCGCGGTGCATCTGGGCCAGGATAGTGTAGGACGGCTTTTTGGGATCGAGACGGCGCCACTTGTGGCCGCGAGTGCCGGTCCAGAGTGACTTCGGAAGGGAATCGCCGCGGGCTCCTGGCCGGATCGCGGCGATTATCTTCTTCCGTCGGGCTTCGATCCCCTTGGTATGGTGATTGTGAAGCGCATCCTCGGAAATGTTTGCGCGCTTGCACGCGGAGCCGAGCAAGTCGTGGTCCCAATCCAGCCGCATGAGTTTCTGAAAGTCCGAATATCGCCCGCCGGGCTTCTTCGGATAGGGAAGCGGTCCGTCGTCTGCTGATACGGCTCCAGGAAGATCGGAAAGCGCTTCGTGGACCGTGACGGCGCCATCGGTTTTTTCCCGTTCGACTAGGGCCTTAAGCACCTCGTCGAAGTTCCCGGTGAACGGCTGATTGTCCCGGATACCGAAGACAAATACGCGCCGCCGGTGTTGCGGAACCCCAAAGTCCGAAGCGACAGCGGGGATGATCGCTGTCCGCACGTACCCAGCTTCCCGGAATGCGTCGACAATTTTTGCTTTGAAATGGCCATTCTTCATGGCCACCATGTTGGGAACATTTTCCATTACGAAGGCGCGCGGCCGCAAAACCCGCACAACACGAACGAACTCTTCGTAAAGGCGGTTTCGCGGATCGTCCAAGTTGCGGGGGCCGATCTGGCTGAAACCTTGGCAAGGGGGACCGCCGTAGACCATATCGATCTGTCGCGCAGCCAGTTCAGCTAGATTCGGCACGCCGGGCTGCTCGTCGCGCAGAAAGCGGGCAATGTCGCCCTTGAAGAGCGCGACCTCACTGAAGTTGGCTGCGTGAGTCAGACACGCGTGAGCGTCCGACTCTACAGCGCAAACAACATTCCAGCCCGCAAGTCGCACCCCTTCACAGAATCCGCCCGCTCCGCTGAACAGCGATACAGCGGTCAGCGTCATCGCGCGCCGCCCTCTAGGCTACGCCCGCTTCGGCCGTGATCACTGATCGAGATTCGTAAGAACGAATTACGCCCCATAGTCCCCCATCATGACCTGCGGGTCTTGGTTCCCGCAGATCCTTCCTCGTTACAAGCCGCGCCTGGTCCCCCGAAACTCCAGACGCACTGCGCGCCGGTAGAACGGCGCATTCCCGAGGCAAAGAGATCCGTATGGTGATCCTGGGCGCTTTTCCGACGAAATAGTATAGACTGAAGAACTTCATGTTCTCTAGTCCGCTTACTACGATGGCGCCGTTGTCCCCAATCCGTCTTACGAGCCTCCTCCTGGTTGAGGAGCGCCTCCTGGAAGCCAAGTATTTTGCCAGTCGGCTCGCGAAGCAGAACGACAGGGACAGGTTCGGGTACGAGCTGAATGCCTTCCTGGCGGCCGCACGCAGTGTGACATTCCTGTTGCAGAAGGAGATGGCGAGAGTCCCCGGTTTTGCCGATTGGTGGGACGTCCAGCGGCACCATCTCTCGAACGACCCCGCGGCAACGTTTTTTCTAAAGCTCCGCAACTTGTCCCAGAAAGAGGGGCGTGTGTCGCTGGTCGGAGGTTCGCTTGGTCAGGGTCGATGGACGTACCGGTTCGCAGGAAACTCTGAACGCGTTCCAGGGTGCCTTCTGAATCGCGACGTTGCCGACTGCTGCCACGAGCATGTGGGAAAGCTCGCGAGGGTCATCCTCGCTTTCTCGGAAGCGTTCCCCTATCAGAGCTGCCCACGGATGGCCCTTACGCCGGCAGGAGTCGCTGCGCTGCACCTTCCTCTGGAGCAGATAGAGGAGGCGCTCGGATTTCCGAACGGGTGGACAGACACCGGAGATGCCACAAACGGCGACCGGCGCATCCAGGTTCTCCGCGAGCATGTGGATGGCGTCGACTTCGCCGTGATCAGCCGGTTAGCAAACTGGAAGCCGAAGGCGGCGCCCATATCGGATGCGCCCGCGTCCACTTTCTCCGAAGAGATTCTTGCATCGATGGTGCGGCAGCTCGAAGGTTCTCAGCGGAGCGTGATGACTGCGCAGCTCGCGGCCGATCTGCTCCTCGGTGGAGGTTCCGACGCCAGTGCACAAGACCCGTGAACGCAAACGCCGTTCAAGTCGATGGCAATAAGGAGGATCGTACGTTGTGACCTTGAAAGCGCGTGAGGTTCTTGATGACTGCCGCATCGGGCTGTCGATGCTCGAGGATGAAACAGATGCTCGGAGGTGGCGCGTTCATTGGGCGGCGGCCGTCGCGCTGCTACGTGCGGTCGGCCACGTCCTCGACAAAGTGGATGGCGAAGATCCGATCGTTGGGCAAGCAGCCCGCGCTGCCTTCAAACAGTGGAAGGGCACCGATCCAAAGCACGAGATCTTCCGCGACTTCATAGAACGCGAGCGCAACAACCTGCTCAAGGAGTATCGCAGTGATGTTCATCCGCACGCGGAGGTTGCCTTGGCATTCGAATTCTCGGCAGCGCCTCCGAACGGCGGCCCTCGCGTCACATACACACAGGTCGCGGAGATTGATGAGAATATCTATCGGCCATTCCTCGACGGCCCGTGGAAAGGAACTGATGCTCGGGACGTCTTGAGTGACGCTATCGAATGGTGGGATGCGGAGCTTGGGTCGATCGAAACGGAAGCCGCTCGCAAAGGATCAGCGTCCAGATAGTCGAGCGACAGGGCCGAAGACCGGCCATTGACTCCCCTCACGGGGTTAAGTTGCGTTGGCCTTCGTTATACCGGCTGCCTTGCGGCACTGCGCGACTGGAGCCGCTCGCGGTACTTCTGAACCTGCCGACACGAATTGGAACCGTCTGGACGATAACCCCAGAGCTCAGCGAGGTTGAACATCCTGCCCAGTATAGGCGAGCGTTCGGTTGGCGATGATCGGCCGATCCGTCATGCCTGTCATCATGGCTGGAATATCGGCTCGCCTGGCTTCGGGCACCTTCAAACGACACGCTGGCAAGGATGCGACGCTCTAGGATTGTGTGGTCTGCATGATATCGGCCAGGAGGTCGTTGATGCTCCCGGCCGAAGTTGCAAGCCTGCCGTCCACGACATGCGGGAGGTCGTTTTCTTCTTCGTACCGGTAACTGGCCTCGAATTCGTCGAGCGCGTCTCCCGCTAGCGGGACGCCTCGCTTCTTCAGGCGCTCGTACGCTGCGACAACGAAGTTGAAAAGGGCCGGGTTGATATTCACGAGCGGGCCATACCAGTGAAACACGTCGTGGCAGGCATGCCGCGTCGCTTCCCGGTATCGTTCTGTCGTTCCTTCAATCGCGGCGACGACGATATCGCGCGGGACGAGGCACAGGGTCATTAGATCCGCCACGATCGGATAGTCTCCGACTGGAATGAGCCTGACGACATGCCGCAGCTCCTGCTGATGGTGGAAATAGTTCCGGAGGCATTTGAGCGCCGTGAATTCCGCGACGTCGAAGAAATCGAGGTCGGCACCAATCTTCAACCGATCATTCAGACTGTGTCCGGCGGTGAGCAGCGAAAACAGCGTGTCACGATCCGGTGAGACGCAATGCGTGCGATAAAGCCGGAAGAACCTGTCGGACGCTGCGCCAACGTTCGTCAGATCGCTGCTCTCAGCCACAACGATGCTCCATCAAACAAGCGAGCTTTCGATTTCCGCTGCCGGGGCGGTGTCCTCGCGACTCACGTAGTATTGTCCTCTAGGACTCCAGAGGTCCTGACAGTGGATCATTCACATGAACACCGCCAATGTCACCCTCGACCCTCTTGCCCCGGCGGCAAGCGTACCGGATCCAGCGATCGAGGAGGTGATCGATAAGCGCACCGGTGAGATCATCGACGTTGCGAGCTTTATTGGATCGCACAGTTACGACGAGATGATCGTGAAGCGGCAGCAGGTACGCGAGAGCCTTGATGCCGATCCGCACTTCATCTGCGCCCTTTGCCACCAACCGATCTACGTGGTCGGCAACCAGCTGAAGCGCTTCTTTTTCCGGCATGTGTCCGACGCCGACTGCGCAGTTACTCGAGGCACGCTCTCACAAGACGAAATCCGGGCTCGAAAATACCACGGACTGCGTGAAAGCGACGCTCATCGGCGGATCAAGGCGCTGCTGACGCGCAGCCTTAGCGCCGATCCAGCCTATTCCGATATTGCCGAAGAGAAGACCTGGTCGTCTGCGACCAAATCCCGCCATCGACGGCCCGACGTCCAGTGCCGCTTCGGCGAGCACCGGCTTGCCTTCGAGATCCAGCTGTCGACCACCTTTCTCGACGTCGTGCTGGCGCGCCGCAATTTCTACCGAGACGAGGGCGGTCTGCTCATCTGGGTGATGGGGAGCTTCGATCCAGAATACCGTCGGATGACGACCGATGACATGCTGTTCTCGAACAATGCCAACCTTCTTGTTGTCGATGACGAAACCACCGAAAGGTCGGAGCGGTCCGGCAAACTGCACGTGCGCTGCTGGTATCGCACGGCTTTTCGAAATGGGCCTGAGCTGGCGGGTGATTGGGCCGAAGCGATCGTTGCGTTCGAGCGCTTGACGCTAGATAGGGTAGGTCAACGGGCCTTTTTCTACGATCACGACGCCGCGCGGAAAGCGGTGCGAGATGAGCTTGAGCACGACGTAGCGGTTCGCGCCGGGAAACTGCGAGACACGTTTGTCGAGCGCTGGCTCGAGTTCGGTCATCTTTACGCCGAGCGCTATGAGCATGATGCGGCTTGGAGCGACCTGCGTCAGGCGCTCGCGGCCGAAGGCATCGACGTATCGCCCGATCGCGACCGCAAGGTCACATCGCTATTGAATGCCATTCTCAGCGTGCGTGAGGGGCGGCCAGTCGGTTGGGATTTCGCCAAGCTCATCCAAGTCGCCCATCACATCGCCGAACGCAACGCGGACCTGCTTGCCGCCTTTGGCGCAGCGGTAAAGATCTATGGTCGCGACGTCCTCCTCGAGGCCGAAGATGCCAAGGGAACCTGGGCGCGACGACGCCGAGCAATCCGCGAGCGCATGGCAGCTGGGGCGGCGAACGTTTCCCCTAACACGGACGTTCTACCGTTGCTGTACTTCCTTTTTCCCGAGGTCGCTAGCGCGGTGCAAGCTTATCTGGCTCGTCACCTCAAGGAAGCCGCTGGTCCGGGTCGAACCGGCGCTGCACCGGCGGCCTCGATGCAAGCTCCGTCCGTAGACGCAAAAGCGCGAGGCTGAACCAATGGCAGGTCGTTCCGCAGCTTTTCCTTCCTGGCCTGCCGTGCGCAGATCTGGCTTACCCGCCCCGGGCTGAGTGCGTAGTCGCGGGCCAAAGCCGCAAATGTCTCTCCAGCGAGATGCCTTTCATAAATCTGACAAGCGCGATCTTCCGCATCCAGCATTTTGCGCTGGTTGCGGTCGAAGTCCTCGCGCTCCGCTGACGTCCAGACCTTGTAGGTTTCAACACCAGTCTTACGGTTGCGGATCCTGACGACATAGCGGCCATCGACGATGCTCCGGACATCGTACGATCCATCTCTGAATCTGATTACATCGCCGAGCGACACTCTTGCTCTCCTGTAGTCGTGGGACGCCCGCTTCGTTGAGTGGGGCAGTAGCGCACATCGAACATGGCTGGCTGCATGCTGGTGCTCATCGCTTCCGGGACTTACTTTTCGATTTCGATGTCGTGGTTGGGTAGCCGAAAGGGAGAAAGAAGTGGGAGACGCGGATCGTGCCGTGTGTGGGCGCCAGACTAGCGTCGCGCTGGTGCTCCGTATCGAAATCCGCGCCAGCAAAGAGAGTTGAGGGGCGGACATATGGCGCGCCGGCCGACGTAGGGCACAACCGCAGGGCGGCGGCCAAGGCGGCATCTTCGAGCGCCGTCCGTATCGGCGGTACGACTTCTTCTTCGGCATCGAGCAGAACACCGACCATTGCCGCGATCGCTTGCTTGCGGCTGTAGATTCCGGTCACAAATCGTCCGAGTCCTTGGTCCCGCAGGTAGTGGTCGCGATGCCGTTTCTGGCGTCCGAGACGCTTGAATTCGAAAACAAGGTGCATACCCCTTACGTCGTCATTCCAGCCATAGACGATGTCCGTTCGCCGCTCCTCGATCAGAGCCCCGGTGGCAGGGTCGATGTCGCCGATAATGTCTTCGGCCGACCACATGCCGAGCAATCCACGTTCCCGCGCGACGTAGTTCTCGACATAGACCTTGAGCCGCTTGGTGAGACCGTTCTCCTTCGTCTTCGGATTGAAATCAGGGCGAGGTCGGGCGGCCAACTCCGACCAACCCTGCCGCACGGCCTCAACGGCCTCCGTGGCCGGCCGAATTGGGAAAGCCGCAAGCCAGTCAGCTGGTGCAGTCACGCGGGCACCGCCGTCTTGCTGCCCACCTGGCGGGACTGAACGGTGCGGACGATATGCTCGGCGTCCCGCATGGCCTGCCTGACTGTCCAGCTCTTCCGTGAGAGCGGCCGCACGAGATAGAGCGCGCCGTCTATCCAGAGATGGACGTCTGGAACCAAAGCGAGGAAGTCGCCCGAGGCGACAACGCGAAGACCGACCTTTCGCAGCTGCGCGAGCGTTTCGATGACCAGGTCATCGCTCACTGTCGCGCTGACTTCCGGCGCCGCGGTGGATTGGCTGACGTAAGCGACACGCACGATACCGGACGGTCCGGCGCGGCTTGGATCGCTTGCAATCACATCAACCCGAAAGCGTCCCCGACCTCGGGTTTTGGTTCGCCACGAGGTAAGCGCTTCGGCGAGCGCGTTGGCATAGATATCAAAGTCCCCGGCATCGACACGATGCTGCGCGGGGGTATCGAGACTTTTGAAGCTGCGCGGACGGATCGAGGGCATGAGGACCTCGACCGTTTCGCGGACCAGAATCTGCTCTTTGGTCGTGAGGCCGAAATAGTCGAATATGGCTTTGTCGAGCTCGTCGCGGAGTTCGGTGTAGCGAGATCCCTGTTCCAGTTCGGGGAGTGCGGCAAGGGCAGCCATGTGGGTTTGAACGATATCGAGCGCGGCCGCAGCTGCGTCGGCATCCGGTGCATCCTGGGGGGTGAAGAACGGGAACGCCTCTACCTCCGCCAGGTGCACGCCATTGCGTTCACACAGCATTTTCCAGCCTCGCATCATCAGGAAATAGCGAGCGAGGGTGGAACGCAGATACACCGCTGCGAACTGCAGGAGCGCGGCGTCTTCCCGCCTGCCAGCGATGACTCCAATGCTGTGAGTGAAGCTGGCCGCACCATCGTAGTAAACAGCGCGCACGTTCTGTTCGCCCTTGGAAAAGCCGTCGGGAAACAGAACGCGCGGACCATCGAAGACCGCCCGCACCGAATCGTTGAGACCGACCACCGTCTGCTGCGTCTCGGGCCATTTGCCCAGCAGGATCGGGTGGAGGACCGGCGAGCCTGCGCTCAAGGCCGCGATTGGCACGAAAGGCTTGTCTCGCAGTTCTCCCGCATCGACGGCCTCACGGCTGCTGTCGTTGAGATGGATTCCTTTCCGATAGACCCAGCGCCGGAACTCGGGTGGCCCTCGCCAAAAGTCGGCGAAGGTGCCGCGTAGGGAGAGCCGGGTCCAGATGGCCAGATCGCTGGCGTCCCCCCACATCATGGTGACGAGCAACTGCGGATCCTCGACCACCGAACGGGTGAGCAGAGAATGGCGGTCGGCGGACTGCATGGTCAGGCGACCAAGCGCCAGGCTGAGGTCGGCCTTAGGCACGAGATATTCGAAGGTTTCGTCAAGCGGGATGCTCACCGGCGGTTCGTCGCGGCGACGCTCCGCCAGAAACACGTGGCAGGTGTTCTCGGCTGTTGGGAACAGCAAGCCCTGAAGATCGCCGAAATTGATCAAGCGAATGGGACGATAGGCACCCAGCGCACGAGCTACGAACGTTGTGCTCGACGCTCCAAGGAACTGCCCTATCGGCAAGATCAAGCATACGCGCCCACCGTCCGACAGGAACTCGCGCGCGCGCAGCGCATAGGCGCCGGCGATCTGTCGGCGAACAAAGGGGACGCCGGCATACTTCGCCCAATCATCCGCGGACGTATGCTCTTCACCCTCGGGCTCTGCCCAGGGCGGATTCGAGATGATCAACGAGAAGCGGCGGGCATGGAATGCATGTGACGTTCGAAAAAAGTCGGCGTCCTTTGGTCCATGGACAAGGTTGCGACCGCTGAGCGAGGGGAGCTTCGTTCCATCACGCTCCTGTGCCGCGAGAATGTCCGCCGGCTTGAGGCCTTCGAGGAGGGACAGGTAAAGGCTGAATGCCGTTACGCGGCAGGCCATGAAGTTGATGTCGCCACCAAAGATGCTGCTCTCCAGAAGTCGGCTGCGTTCGGCAAACCCGAGCTGTCGGCCCTGCTTTGCTTCGGAGAGCGCGATGAGGCGGCGATATGCAGTGGTGAGCAGGATGCCTGAGCCGCATGCGCCATCGAAGATGATCTCTGCAAGCGGATCGGGCGAGGCCACTAGTGCTTGGTCGACGGCCAGCATGGCGAGGTTGCGGGGCGTATAGTACGCTCCGTCCTTGGCCTGCTGCTCCGGTGTCAGGAACTTTTCGTAGAGTCCGGAAAGCAGTTCTACGGGAATGTAGCTGAAGTCGTAGTTCCAGAAATCGGCTTGACCGGTCCGCATATCGGTGCGTCGCAGGAACTGATTGAGAAGGTCGAATCCCTCGTCGGAAAGCGCGGTCCAGGGATCGTGCCGATCATCCCCGAGGAAGTCGCCGTTGAAATCGCTTCGGAGCGAGTCGATCAGCGATCGGATGCCGTCGCGCCCACGCTGGGCGACTAGACCGTGAAGCTCAACCACGGCGCGGCGTTCTCGATAGGTCGTTCCGACGATCTCCCGGTGCTCGAGATAGGAGACGAAGAGCACCTGGCCCATAAGTAGTTCGGCCAGCCTGCGTCGGTCGCTCTCGGACACGGTTCCCGCGAAGCCGCCGTCGCGCAGTTTCGATACGGTGGTGGACAGATTTGTGAGCAGCTTACGATCTACGCGGGCGTTGACGTCAAACCACTTCGGTAGCCGGCGGGACAAATTCGCCGTCGCCACGTCAAGTGCTGAGAATGGACCATCCGGACGTGCCTCGTCACGGCGCAGGTACTCACCGGCACGCCTTAATTTCCGAGCAGGAAGCGCGACGGCTTCGTCGCCCTTCAGCTCGATCACGACCGTCGCAAGGTTCTGGTTCCAGATACGCTTGCGCGCCTCGTCAAGATCGGCCGGCTGAAGCGGCTCGTCGTCATCACCCACGAACACAACGGTTGGGACACCTTCGACGTCAAAGACTGCCTGGGCGCGGATGGCACCGTCTGGACGAAGAAGGGCGTTGATCTCAAGGGCGTAGGGGTGGGTTTCGGGAACCGGCGCTCCGCGCAGGTGCAGGACGTCTGGCTCGGCCGTGTAGCCAAGTTTTTCAAGCCAGTCCTGGACTCCGATGCTCGCCACGCTATGCCTCCCGACACGAGAACATAACAGGAACACGTAGTTCTGTGAAACCCGGAATTCGCCGACGGGGCGATGACGACGCCCGGGTCATGCGGACCGCGTCCGAGCGCTTGTCGCCGCACGCGGACGGTTCTGAACGTTCCATTTGCCGTGCAAGCGAGGCAGTGAGAAGAGGTCCAGCTGGCCGGCAGCGGACGCTGCGTCCGGCAAGGAGAAGCCGTCCCTGATGACGACGAGATGTGGATTCAGATGGAGCACCAATGCGTCAGTCTCAACGACTGAGGTCCCGTCGTCGAGGAGGAACCATTTCCCGTGAGGGGCGAGAGCCACACGGCGTCCCCATAACCCGATGAAGGAGGTGGTGCGCAGGTGGTTGCGCAGGTCGGTCAGTGTCGCGCTGTATGCTTCAAGCTCCACGGCTAGGCGTTCGCGAAGCAACACCGCCAGCCGCAGAACCAAGATTGTTTGCCAGGTGAACTTTGCCGGCGAGCCTTTCCGCTTGGGTCGAACGTCGGCCGGGATGAGCACACGACGACTGGTCCATTCCCGGAGTTTGTCCGTGGAGATCCCAGTCAGTTGAGATGCGACAGGCGTCGGTACAAGGTTCAGGAGCGGCTCCCGCAAGGTCGGGGACAATACCCGATTTTCTGCAAGAACGGGTATCATGCCCGACCTCGCGCGTAAAGGATTCCGGCTGTTGGCACGATACTCAACCCGATGTCGGATCGATGCGACTGGTCACCGGGCTGTTCAGGAATGAGCAGGCGGCAAGCTCGTCGTCATGACGATTATCGGGAAGAGCATCGCGTAAGCTGATCGTGTTCTGCCATGAGGAACATCAGGTAGCGGCGTCAACGCCTGACAGCGCTCATCGCCCAACGCTTGCTCCTCAGCCCACACCGAATATAGCCTCCGAGCTATGTTAGTCGACCGGAAGGATACGTGGTGCCTCGGGTGAAGCGGTTGTGGAGCGTCGGCAACTCTCAGCCCACAAGTCGAGGTCGGCAACCGCGTATCTGACATAGCGCCCGAACTTGTAGAATGTCGGTCCAGTGTCGAGGGACCGGTAGCATTCGAGAGTGTGTGCATCGAGCGCCAGGTATCTCGCAGCTGCCTCGGTATCGACGAAGCGGACTGGCCCGGCTTTATCGACGAGAACTGCGCGGGTCAGGATAGACGCAGACGGCCACCGAGCCCGCTGGTCAGTTCGCGGCATCTTGGTGCTCCATACGAACTGGGGTCGCTCCCCGCTGTTCGGCATGTCGCGTGCCGGGAGGCACCGGCCGATTGGATCCAGCGCGATGGCGGAATGGACGGTAGTTGCCCGCCTTAGTACGCGAGGCATACTTCCGATCCTCGAAGCCCGGTGGCGGTGCGACCGGTGCCGATTGTGCCACCGGCATCCGGGTTTTGTGACCGCTGATTTCCGCTTCCGCTACGACGTCGGTGACGGCAACCTGTTTGGGGTCTGCATTTCCGGGTGCGACGACGTTGCGTCGACGGGCCGCCACAAGGTCTGCGGCCACGCGCATCGGATCGTCTTCGGTGTGGATGTACCGCATGAACATCGTCACCGTCTTGTGGGCAGTGAGGGCCATTCCGACCTTGAGCGGAATGCCGGAGTTGGCGATGTCGGTCGCAGCGCGATGGCGGATGCCGTGCGTGCCGACATGAGGCACTCCCGCTCGCTCCAGAATGCGGCACCACCCATGATGGTATGTATTGTCGGTCATGCGTTTCGTGGGGTCAAAGATCGAAGGGCAGACGAACGGCGAGCCTTCAAAGCGAGGAGCCTCGCTGAGGAGACGGTGTGCCTCGTCGCTGAGCGGCTTGGTCATTCCGCCGGTCTTGCTGTCAGGCCAGGTGACACGTCGCTTTTCGAAGTCGACCCAGACCCATTCAAGCGTAAGCACCTCGGACATACGAGCGGCGAACTCGAATTGGAGCCGAATGGCCAAGGTGATGAAGGGATGCTCCAGCCCTTCGCGGTCAGCTTCGTCGAGATAGGCGAAGAGCTTTCGCATCTCGTCGTCGGTAATGAAGCGGGTTGATCCCTTCTCAGGATACTTCTGGACATGCCGGCAGGGATTGGAGCCATCCGGGCGATACCCCCAGAGTTCTGCGAGGTTGAACATCTTTCGCACGCAGGCAAGCGTCCGATTGGCGATGATCGGCCGATCTGCCATGGCGGTCATCATCGCCGAAATGTCGGCACGTGCGACCTCATGAACCTTCATGCGGCCGAGGCGCGGAAGAACATGGTTCTTGATGTTCTGCTCGTTGGTCTCGACCGTGCGTGGCTTGTTGTGAAGCTTCGAGTGATCTTCGATGAACCGCCCGCAAAGCTCCTTTACGGTGGGGGCGGCGCGTGCTGCTGCCTTCTCAGCGCTCGGGTCCTTTCCTTGCCGGACGTCGGCAAGCCAATCCTGTGCGATCTTGCGCGCAAGTTCGACGGTCAATTCACCGAAGCGACCAATCGCGGGTTTGCGACGGATACCGGAGTTGGTGAGGTACTGGAGCATGAAGATCTTCCGCCCCGACGGCGTGACTTTGAGGAGGAAGCCCGGTACGGTCGTGTCGCGGAGTTCGTATTCGCGCTCCTTCGGGGTTGCGGCGTCGACTGCCGTCTTGGTCAGCTTGAGTTTGGTCATTGTTCGTCTCCGAATTCAAAAAACTAGGAGCCGAATAGGGGCACTCAGGCTCCTAGCTCCCGGCTACAACCGCGTGCTAGGGAGAACCTCGAGTGGTTGACGACGCAAGCTAAGTCTTTGTATCGTCGTACTGTTTCGGGGTATTACCTACAATCGGCGGGGACCAGCATAGACGCAAAGGCCCCGCTCAAAATCCGGTTGCCTCTACCCTCCACACGCAGCGCAATATCGATGTGGGTCAAGTAGTTAGGAGAGTTGCGCTTCTCAATTTGTGATCGTTCGGATTTTGCCTAGGTGCAAAATGAGAGCGCTCAGAGACAGTGAGTTAGCACTGTGCGGGTGTGGTGAAACTGGTAGACGCGCTGGATTCAAAATCCAGTTCCGAAAGGAGTGTCGGTTCGAGCCCGACCACCCGCACCATCTCATCAAACTACCAATCGGGTAGGAGCTCGGACTCTCACCGGTGCCGTCATTTCCACGGCGCGGCGTTGGACGATGCTGTCGCGTTTGGACAGTGGCAGGGCGCGCGCCTGCTGGTTGAACGCGGAGTGCTGACTGCGCCGTGGCATTCGGCAGCTCTCGGTCTGCTGGGGCGGTTGGAGGCATATTTCGCCGACGCCAATCCGTTGCCCGCCTGGCATCCGAGGGGAGCGCCAATACGAGGCCCGTGAGTAAGGTCACGATTGCTTTCTGGTGTGTGTGTCATGGCGGATAGCGCGCGGCGGCCGAGTATCTCCTTGGACGCGGCGCTGACTTGGATGTCACCTTGAAATGGTCTGTCCCCACCGGATGCAGCCGCCCGTAGCGGCGCGGATGACATTGTGGCAAGTCTCAAATGACTTGGGGCAGGGTCGGCGCGAGAATGATGCCCGACTTCCTTCACCGAAGCCGCTAGGACGCGAGCGCTTCGAGCACCGGGCAATCGGGAACCGCCTCGCCCGAGCATTGTGCGGCAGTCTCGGCGAGCACGCGCTCGATGCGCCTGAGGTCGGCGATCTTGCCGCGCACGTCCTTGAGGTGCAGTTCCGTCCGCTGCTTCACCTCTGCGCAAGTCTGCCGCTCGGTATCGACCAAAGCCAGCAATCCCCTGATCTCCGCGATATCGAAACCGAGCTCCCGTGCTCTCAGGATGAAGCGAAGCCGCTGGACATGAGTGTCGTCGTAGGCGCGGTAGCCATTGGCGCGGCGCGGGGGCTCAGGCAACAGATCGATCTTCTCGTAATACCTGACGGTCTCGAGGTTGCAGCCCGTTCGGGCCGCGAGTTCGCCGCGCCTGAGGTTTGTCGCAAAATCGTGATCGGCGCGCATTCAGACACCCCTTGAGCCTGTAGTTGCTACAGAGACTATCGTGTGCCTCATCGGAAATCGATGGGCACCATATGCAGACCGCATCAAATGACCTTGAAGGCGCCGCCGCCGAGCATGCGACGCCACGCGCGAGACGGACTCTTCTGGCTGCGGGCGGCATCGTCGGCGCCATCCTGGCGTCGGCCTGCTGCATCCTGCCACTAGTGCTCGTCACTCTCGGAGTCTCGGGCGCGTGGATCGGCAGCCTGACGATGCTCGAGCCCTTCAAACCCTATATCGCGGTCGTGACCCTCGGGTTGATCGGCGGCGGCTTTTGGCACGTGTACGTCAGAAAGCCCGCTGCCGTCGTCTGCGGGCCCGACGGCTATTGCGCTCGTCCCGAGTCCACGGTCATCACTCAGGTGGTGCTCTGGATTGCGACAGCACTCGTGCTTCTCGCGCTCACCATCGGCTGGTGGGCTCCGTTCCTCTACTGAAAGTCGGAAGATATGAAACGCGCAACCCTCGTCCTCGCCGCCATGATTGCCATGGGAGGATCGTTCACAGCACTTACGACTGTCCCCGCCGCGCTCGCACAGTCGGAAGCAGCGACACAGACGACTGTGTTCGCCGTCGAGAACATGTACTGCGAGTTGTGTCCGCTCGCCGTGAAGACCGCGATGGAACGTGTACCCGGCGTCACGCTTGTTGTTGTCGACTTCGACGACAAGACCGCGACCGTAACCTTCGACCCTGCGATTGCGACCATGGAGGCAATCGCCGCCGCATCGACGAACCTCGGCTATCCTGCTCACGTCTCGGGTGCTTGACCCTTCACCCGGTCGCCACCTCTTCGATAGCGCCGACAACATTAGGGGCTGCAATGAACGAACACGACCACTTCGACCTCGTCATCCTGGGGTCAGGATCGACGGCTTTCGCGGCCGCATTGCGCGCCCAGGAGATGGGCAAGACGTCGGTGATGATTGAGCACCGGGCCATTGGAGGCACGTGTGTCAACCGGGGCTGCCTGCCGTCCAAGAACCTCATCGATGCGGCACTGCTCGTTCATGAGTCCCGCAACCCGCGCTACTCCGGTCTCACGACGGACGGCCAGGGGCTGCGCGTCGACTTCCGGGAGCTGATTTCGCAGAAGGACGAAGTCATCCTCGACTACCGCAAGAAGAAGTACGACGGCCTGCTGGGCGGTCGGTTCAGCGTTGTGGAGGGCACCGCTCGGCTTGTCGACGCTCAGACGGTCGAAGTTGATGGCCGGCGTCTCAGCGGCGAGCGTATCCTGATCGCCACCGGCTCGCGTCCATCCATCCCTGACATTGAAGGACTCGACGCCGTCCCCTATCTCACCAGCGACCTGCTGACCCATGGCGAGGGCCAGGAGTTGGCTGACCTGCCTCCGTCACTGCTGATCGTCGGCGGCGGCTACATCGCGCTCGAACTGGGCCAGATGTTTGCGCGCTTCGGCACCAGGGTGACGATTGTCAGCCGCAACAGCCAGCTTCTCGCCCATGGCTACGAGCCGGAGGTGGGCCGTGAGATCGGCAAGGCCTTCGCCGACGAAGGCATCGCCGTTCTCAATGAGGCCACCGTTCAAAGGGTGCGCGCGGTCGAGGTGGGCATCTCCGCTGAGGTTCGGATCGGCGGCGGCATCCAAGTGTTAGAGGCAAGCCACTTGCTGATCGCGACCGGGCGACGGCCCAACAGCGATGACATCGGGCTTGAGGCCGCCGGTGTCAGGGTCAACAAGCGCGGCGAAGTCGAAGTCGACGCGGAGCTCCGCACGCCGGTGGCTCATATCTTCGCGGCGGGCGATGTGATCGGTGCCCAGCACGGAAGCCAGATGGCGACGCCGGTCGGCGCTCGCCAGGGGATCATCGCAGCCCACAACGCGTTGTCGGTGGAACCGCCGCGGCGGTTCGATGATCGCGTCATCCCGCGCGCCATCTTCACCGATCCGCCGGTCGGGACCGTCGGCATGACGGAAGCCGAAGCGGTAGCAGCTGGACATCGCTGCTGGTGTCGGCCGCTGCCGATGAGCCTCGTTCCGCGCGCCGGCGCCACCCGCGACACGCGTGGCGTCATCAGGATGGTCGCCGATGCCGACACCAACGAGGTGCTCGGTGTCTCGATGGTGGGTGCGGCGGCCCATGAGGTGATTCATGAGGCTGCGATGGCAATGCGCTTCCGTGCCAAACTAACCGATTTCGTCGACCTCTTGCACGTCTATCCAACGATGGCCGAGGCACTCAAGATCGCCGCGATCGCCCGGACCAAGAACCCGGCCAAACTTTCATGCTGTGCGGAGTGAGGACGATGACTGATGCAGGCGGTAGCCCGGTGGAACTTCGGCCGGGGGTGTTTCGCCCAGATTGGTCAGCCGCCAAAAGTGCGGCAGCAAGGCGCGCACTCGAGGAACGCGCCGACGCTCGCGAGGGGCTATTGGACAAGTGGGCGCATGCTCTCGACCCCGAGACAGACCGAGTGTGGCGCTTGACGCTCCAACTGTACGGGAGTGCAGGGCTGCCGCCCTCGCCGGGCGAGATCGCCGCTCAAGCTGAAGTTCCAGAGCGGGTGGTCAAGGACGCGCTACTCGTTCTGCAGAGTCACGACCTCCTGAAGCTGCGGAACGATGGGAGCATCCTCTATGCCTACCCATTCACGCAGGAATATTCGGGCCACACGATCGTCCTGGGCAACCACGAGCTAGAGTCCCTGTGCGCGATCGACGCGCTCGGGACGGGCGCGATGTTCGGTGCTGACGTCAAGGTGGGTTCTTCGTGCCCGGTGTGCGACGGACCGGTCAATGTCTCCACCAGTGACCGCGGCACATCGATCGGCGAGGTCAGTCCTACCGACGCAGTCGTCTGGTATGAGTGCTCCTATGGCGAAAGCGCGGCCTCGTCATGCTGTCCCTCGATTGCCTTCTTCTGCTCGCGTGACCACCTCCAGGTTTGGCTGGCGCAGAACCCGGATGCGAACGGAATGCAACTCGCAGTCGATGAAGCCCTGGAGGTTGGCAGGGCGATCTTTGGCCCAGTGCTACAGACGAGCAACAGCATCTAACGGCAGCGAGGGCGAGCCGTACGGAGCCGCGCAACTGGGATCTGGACCAGCCACGGCGGACCTCCCCAGGTTAGTTGCCCTGATATGCCAGTGATGACGCGGGAAACACTCGGGAATTCGGAATGCCGCAGCCGCCAAAGTCCGACATCCTCATGCGACTGGTGATCAGGGACCCTGTGCCGGGTGTCGTGCATAGCTTGCAGGACAGGGACGGCACGCCGGTCGACGCGAAGTGCTCGGCGTCAGGTGAGCCGATTTTGTTCGAGTTCCCGGTCCGTGTTTCGCCCGGCCCGAAATTCTATGGCGAACAGGTCCGCAACGGCGGCGCAGAACGTCGCTTCGTCTACATCGCGGTGGGCAGACAGGCTGGCGATCCAGCGTCATGTTGGGATCGACGCATGAAGATCGATATTCACACCATCCCGCAAGGCCTGGTTGAGGATGCGACCGATCGGAAGTTGCTTGAAGGCGTCGTTGGCGGAACTGGTGCGGACGGTAGCCCGGCCTGCGCCACAGTCCCGGTCCGGTCGTGGCGCACCGTTTAGTGGGGCTGAACGTGTCTGGATACGCGGGAAGGGAGCCACGCGGAACGCGCCAACGGCAATCGGTTTTCCCCACCTCGGCAGCCGACCAATTGGGATGCCGTTGACCGTTCGCGCTCAGGCTCGGAACGGCCGACTAATCGGGGGCATCGTGGCAATTCGGGTCCCATTGGCATTTGCCCGACTGACAGTCGGCAATGACCTTCCGAATGCTGCTGCGGACTCGTTTGAGATCATCGATGCGACGTTCGACACGTTCGAGGACAGCGGTGAGCTTTGCCTGACCGTGGCGTTTGCTCATCATCCCAGCGTCGATCTGGCCCAGGGTCAGGGCAATCTCATCAAGACTGAATCCAAGTGTCTGCAGGAATTTTGCCATGCGGATCCGCTCCGCGGCGGCCGCCGAGTAAACGCGGTAGCCGGAGGGCCTGCGGTCGGGCGGCGGCAAAAGCCCCCGCCGCTCGTAAAAGCGGATGGTGTCGACGCTTACCCCGGCTTCGCGGGCCAATTCACCAATCTTTAGCGCCTGCACATCACACCCTTGACTCTAGACCACGGTCCAGAGTCTAGAAAGTCTCCCGTCAGGCCACAAGCCCGCATGGGAAAGTGGTCCCAGGCCATTTGGAAGGGATCAGGAAATGAACGAACTAGCACCGGCAGCCGTGCCACAAATTGCGTGTGATATGACCGCTCTCGACAAGGACCAGCTTGCAAAGCTGGCCGCCGAAGTGGAGGCGGTCTATCGCAGCACAACCGATCTCCGCGTGCTCAAGGACGGCTTCGCGCTCGGTGTGGCGGATGCCGATTTTGAAACCTTCCGCCGCATGGCAGAAGTCGTTGCCTATGACCGGCTGTGCTGCCACTTCATCCACCACGCCATCGTGGCCGAGCCAGAGTCGAAGACGGCGTGGCTCTACTTGAGCGGCGGCACTGGCGTGAAGGAGTACATCGCCGGGGATTTGCGTAGGGGCTTCCCACCCGAAAGCAGGCTGGGCGGACTCGTCCGCGCTGCCTACGGCGAAGGACCAGTCGAGGCGATCGCTTAGCTAGAGCGTGGGGCAAACAGGATGATGGCGGCGGCTGCGAGCGCGAGCAGTCCGCCGCCCATATCCCACAGGTCCGGACGGCGCCCTTCCGCCATCCACAGCCATAGCAGCGACGCCACGATGTATACCCCGCCGTAGGCGGCATAAGCGCGGCCGGCGTAGTCGCTTGGTGCCAGAGTGAGGAGCCAGGCGAAGGCGATGAGCGAGGCCACGCCGGGAACAAGCCACCATATCGAGTGTCCCTGCCGCACCCACATCCAGAATGCGAAGCAACCGGCGATTTCGGCGACGGCCGCACCGGCGAAGGTCAGGAGAGTGGTCAGGGCTATGGGCATGGCGACGCTTCCATCAGGGATCGATCCATCAAGGTGGATCATATTCGCGTCGTCAGCGTAACCAGCCACTCCGGCATGACTCGCTCGAGCGCAATTTGAACTGGACGGTCGAGACCGCTCAAGATCAAGGCGCCAGCGACAATCAGCAGAGCTCCCAAGGCCATTTTGAAACCCGAAGCGGCGCGGCTAAGCCGTCCACGCCACCGGAGCAGCAACTCCCGCGAAAGCACCCCGAGCAGCAACAGCGGCAAGCCTGTGCCCAGGCCGAACGCGAGCATGGTCAGCGCGACGAGACCGAGATTCTCGCCACGCGCCGCCATGAGCGAGGCAGCGCCCAGGGTCGGGCCAACGCAGGGCGTCCACACCGCGCCCATGAGCAGGCCCACCCCGAATTGGCCACCCACGCCGGTTGGGGAAAACCGCCCAAAACGGCTTTGCGTCCAATCACCGACCGGACCGGCTGCGACGGCTAGTTGCATCTGGAGGCGGGGCACCAGGAGCACAGTGCCAACAGCGATCAGCAGGATCGCCGCGATCATCCGAAACACACCGGTATCGAGCCCGACCGAAAAGCCGATCGTGGCCACGAACAGACCAATCGCTGTGAAGGAGATGGCGACACCGGCCGCCAGGGCCACGGGGCCCAGGCGGTGCTCCGCTACGGCTGCCCCCAGGACCACGGGAATCAGGGGCAGTACACAGGGCGACAAGGTGGAGAGGATGCCGGCGATAAAGGCGAACAGCATGATCGTCTAGCACACCTGCCGCAGCAGCATCTCAATCTCGCCGGGATCGGTGATGCCGACCGCGCGATCGACTTCCCGGCCGGCCCGAAACACGATCATGCTGCCCTGGAACTGCACCTTGAAAGCGTTCGCCACATCCTTCTGCGTGTCGAAATCCACGTTGAAGATGACGATCTGCGCAAGATCGGGCCTCGCCGTGAGCTCAGCTACGATCGGGATCTGCACATGGCAGGTTTCGCACCATTCGGCCGTCACGTGAACAAGGATCGGCACGCCGGCAGCCATGGCTTCGTCGAACGCCTGCTGGGTAAACGGCACCCGCTCGGATGCCGCCGCAGGGCCGATCAGCAGGAGTGCGAGAATGGCGCCAAGAATCGTGCGGCGAAGGATCTGCATCATGCGTCCCCCTGCTCGAGAAGCTTCCGCTGGCCGGTGGGCAACTCAACCGTGGCTTCTGATCCGCAGCCGCACCCGCTGTCCTTGACGGTAATCTCTGCCGGCGCGGCCGGAGCCTGTCTACGACGCGAGAACCAGATGTACCCGCCTGCCGCTGCGACGATTGCGAGAGCAACAGCCACCTGCCCGAGGAACGCCAGGCTGGCGCCACTCAGAGCGAGCACGCCCACCACCCAAGGCGCGATCAGGGGCGCCACCAGCGGCGCGCAACATGCCGCGCACGCGGCGATAAACAGGCCGCCGGTTGCGGCCGCGCCCTTCCCCATTTTTCCCGCGTTCTTCATGCGACCTCGCGGGCGAGGTGAGGCGCGAAATGCGCGAACAGTTCGTCGGCAGCAGTGGCTGCGGCCGCCGGCGCCGTGATCGTCAGTTCTACGGCCGTCTCGTCATAACGTAGGTCGAAATCCATGAAGGCACAGCAATCGGATTCCTTGGCGACCAGGTCCTGCATTTCGGCGAGGGCCTCCGGCCCGTAGGTCAAGTGCAGCCTCAAAGGTTCGCGCCGGCTCGCCTTGAGCGACCGGCGGGCGAGGTCCTCGATGCCCGCGACGCGGGCCTTGAAGTCGCCGGCGCCCAGTGTGCAGGAGATCGCGAGGGTCGTCTGATCAACGGCCGGGCTGCAGGTGTCGCAGTAGGCGTCAGCCCGTAGCGCGGTTGTAATGGCATTCATGCGAAATGCTCCTTTTCGTAAGCCTATGGCCAAGTCCTACTCCTTCAAGTAACTTGAAGGGCAACAGGAGCTTGTTCCGATGAATGTTCACGTTCGCGTGTTGACGATTGGAGCGTTGGCCAAGGCCGCCGGCGTGACAACCCCCACGATCCGCTACTACGAGGAAATCGGTCTTCTGCCGGCAGCTGGTCGCACGGCGGCCGGGCAGCGCGTCTATGATGGCAGCGATGTAGAGCGGCTGACATTCATTCGCCGCTGCCGTGACTTTGGGTTTTCGATCGAGCAGGTGCGCGCTCTTGTCGGCCTCTCGATCAGCACAGACAGGGACTGCGCTCCGGTGCGCGATATCGCCAAAGGGCACCTTGAGGAGGTCCGCACCAAGCTCGATGAACTGAAAGCTCTTGAGCGCAGCCTCGAGACCTTCGTGGTCCAGTGCGACACGGTATGCGCAGGAGGGGCCGGGCGCGACTGCGTGATTTTCAAGGATCTCGCTAAGCCGGCAGCCGTCGCAGGATGTTGCTAAGGGTCGCGCCGAGCGTGTTGAGGCGTGAACCTCAAGTTGCTTGAAGTCCTATCTTCCGAGCTCCCACGATCCAAGGAGCTCTTCAATGGACACTCTCTCAAAGCGATTGGCGGTTGTTGGCGTCCCCTCCGGGGCCGGCGCGTGTGGTGTGGGCCAGGAGGAAACGCCGGCCGCGATGCGTGCTGCGGGGCTCATTGAGCATCTCGGCCGGGTAGGCTTCGACGTCGCCGACCTCGGCGACTCCGAAGTCATCCCATGGCGCCCGGATCGCGCTAGTCCCCGCGCGCAGAATGTTGGAGCGATCGCCGGCATGCTCCGATCAACCGTCAGTCGAGTGGCAAGCGCGCTGTCGGAGGAGCGCAAGCGGATGGTGCTCGTGCTCGGCGGCGATTGCACGGTAGGCATCGGGACCATGGCCGGCGTTCGACAGGCGCTTGGCCCCGTCGCGTTGGCCTATTTCGACCTGCACTCCGATCTCAACACCCCCGAGAGCATGTCCGACGGCGCGATCGACTGGATGGCGCTCGGGCACATGCTGGCGATCGAAGGCAGCGATCCCGACTTACTCAGCGCGGCCGGCCAACAGCCGGTCATCACACCTGACCACATCGTGATGATTGGCCAGGACCGTTCTCGCGCGACCAGGTTCGAACGACGCCAACTCGATGAGTTCGGCATCCCAATCGTGCCTGTCGATGAAGTCCGGGCCGATCCACGAGCTGCCGCCCGCCGCGCGCGCAATTTGCTCGCCGAGCGTAGCGATCGCTATGCGATCCATCTCGATGTCGACGTCGTCGACTTCACCGATGCCCCACTGTCCGAACACCCGTCGCGCAATGTCGGCCTCAGGCTCGAGGAGATGCTGAGCGCCTTGAGGGTGCTCGCATCGGGGCCGGGCCTGATTGCAATCACGCTCACCGAACTCAATCCTCACAACGCTGCTTACGACCCAGGATTGCTTGATCGGTTCGTCGCAAGATTGTCCGAGGCCATTTCGCGTGCCGGCACCGATCTACGCTGACACGGGCAATCCATCGACGCCGTCGAAGCCAATATCCTTTGGATGTTTTGACGACTGGAATGCTAGCATCGTCACATGAAACTGGAGCGAATTTCCAACGGGATGCTTCCGGCCGGACTGCACCCCGGATGGCCAGTTCTGTTTGCGGCCATGGTCGGTACTTTCATGACCATACCCGGCCAGACCGTGGGCGTCGCGCCTTTCGTCGACCATATTGGCTCAGACCTCCAGCTCCAGCGCGACCACGTCCTGTTGCTCTATAGCCTGGGCACCTTGCTTGGCATTCTGCCGGCACCCCTCATTGGCCGTCTCATCGACAGATACGGTCCCAGGCGCGCTATTGCGGTCATTGTTCCGGCGGTCAGCGCGGCGTGCGTTGGACTCTCGCTGGTGACCGGCCCGCTGGGTTTGGCAATCGCCTTCACTATGCTGCGGGGCTGCGCTATTGGAGGCTTGAACCTCGTCAGTGGGCATATGATCAACCTGTGGTTCGACCGGTATCGCGGTCGCGCCAACGCAGTGTCCATGATGGGCCTGGCCTTCGGCGGATTCGTCGTTCCGGGACTGGCTGAGCAGATCACGGGGGTGTTCGGTTGGCGGAACTCCTATCTCGCCCTGGCCGCAGGCGTCCTTGTGATTATGCTTCCGGTGGGACTGCTGTTCTTTCGCAACCGACCGCAAAGTTACGGCGAGGTGCCGGATTTTGGGCGGGCATCGGCAACGAGGGTCGCCGAGCTTGCAGGTGGGCTGAGCGTCAGGGAAGCGCTGCGTACACCGATGCTGTGGTATCTGCTGGCAGTTGCAGTGATCGTCAACGCGGTGGGGACGGCGCTGCTGCTGGATCAGTTGCGCGTGCTCACCTCCGCCGGGCTGGAGCGTGCGACGGCAGTTGGCCTGCTGGGTGTTGTTACTTTTGCGCAGGCCATCTCCGTTCTCGGTGGCGGTGTGCTGATCGACCGCGCCGGCACGAGGCCCCTCAGTGTACTGGGTCTCCTGGTAGGAGCATTGTCCATCACCTGCGTGATGCTGGCTCCCGGTTTGGTCGCGGGTTGGGCATACGCGGCCTCGCTCGGGGCCTTCCTTGGCCTTCTCCAGGTTTCTCAGGGGGCGGCCGTCGCCGAGCAGTTCGGCACGCGTGCGCTGGGGACACTGAGAGGACTGGTCTTCGCCGTCGGCGTCTTGGGGGCGGCGGCCGGTCCCCTGCCGATGGTCTTATGGTCTGAAGAAGCGGGCTACACGATCTTCCTGGCGCTGATCGCCGGCGCCGTGCTGCTGGGAACACTGGCATCGGCGCCAAAATGGCAGGTCGCACCGGGACAGTGACACATTAATGGGCGTGCCCCTCGGGCACGTCGGCTGGCGAGTGCTCAATTCCAACGGGCTGACTTAGATCATCGACCACCACAAACTGTCCCATCATACCCATGTCCTCGTGCTCGAGGATGTGACAGTGGAACATGTAGGGCATGTTCGGATCGGCATAGTCCGCAAATCGCATGATGATGCGCACTGTCTCTGCCGGTAGCACTACCACGGTGTCCTTCCATCCCTGCTCGTAGAGGGGCGGCGGTCGGCCATCGCGGTCGAGCACCTGGAACTGAACGCCGTGCACGTGGAAAGGGTGATAGGACACGGAGAGATTCTGCACGCTCCAGATCTCGAGGTCGCCGCGGCGCACGATCTGGTCGATGCGCATATGATCCATGGCCAGGTTGTTGATGGTGCGTGCCTCCGGGTCGAGTGTGAATTTGCGAGTACGCACGGCATCACCTTCCGCATAGCGCTCGATGGCGCTCAGCGTCGGTGGAATCGACTCCGCTGGAAAACTGCCAGCGCGCGTCCGCAGTTCGAGGATCTGGAACTGCTGCTTCTCGTCGTTATCCGGAAGGAAGATGCCCTGCGCGAGATTGATGATCGGGTTCACCGGATCGATGATCGGGTAACTCACCAGGGTGATCGCTGCGGGTGCGTCGCTTAGATTGACGAGAATTTCGGCTCGCTCGGCGACAGCGAGGATCATGCGTGTGCGCTCCACCGGCGCAGCGAGCAGTCCGCCATCGCTTGCGATTTGCCAGAATGGCCGTCCATCCGACAAGCCGAAGTTGTAACGCCGTGCATTGGAGCCGTTGATCAGACGTAGGCGAACGAGCTTCGCTGGCACGTCCAGGTATGGTGCATAGGTGCCGTTAACGAGAATGGTATCGCCCAGCATTCCCGGTGTGATGAGCGCGTCATCATCGTGTCGATAGACCAGTTCCCCCGCATCGTCGAACAGCCGGTCCTGCACCACGAGGGGTATATCGTCGATGCCGTAGTCCGCAGGCAGGTCGAGCGCATCTGAATTCGCATCGTCGATCAGGAACACCCCGGCAAGGCCGCGATAGACCTGCTCGCCGGTCTTGCCCATGAGATGAGGGTGGTACCACAGCGTTGCCGCTTGGTTCTTGATCGTCCAGTTCGGCGACCAGGAACCCCCGGCCTCAATCACCTGATGCGGCCCGCCGTCCATGGCCGCAGGCAGCTCCATGCCGTGCCAGTGCACCGTCGCGGTCTCGTCCAAGGCGTTAGTGATCTCGAAGCGTACAGCGTCACCCTTGCTCGCCCGGAGCGTTGGCCCAAGGTAGCTACCATTGAAGCCCAGCGTTGCCGTCTGCTTGCCGGGCAACAGTTCGGCAGTTCCGCTTTGCACGGCCAAGGTGAACACCTTGACGCCATCCACTACTCGAGGTTCGAGGAGCGGCGGGATGTGCAGCCTCTGCGTCAGCGCGATCTGCGAATTCGGATAGGTCGTGGTCTCGAAGCTCGGGTAGATCAGTGCCGCCGACAGCACCACGATGATCACGATGCCGAGGACGGCAACGAAACCGAGGATGACCTTGGGCAAGAGGCGCAGCCGGCGCATTCTTCCTCTCCGAGTGCCAAGATATAAGCATATGGGCACGCAAATGCATATATCTGAAGCTTGCGCCCAAACGGTCTTGAGTCGGATAGTCAGATTGCGAGGATGGAGCGAGACCATGAGTATGTCGCGCCGGCAAATGGCCGATAAGTGTGTGGCGGCCTTCGATATCGAATTCTTCCGCGCCATGTGCGAACCGGCACGATTGGCGGTTGTGCGCGAGCTGATGGTCCTGGGGCGTGCCGATATCGCTGCCGTCGCAAAGAACCTACCTCAGGACAGGTCGGTCGTCGCACGCCACTTAAGGCAGTTGGCCGCCGTCCAGGTCGTCACGGCCACCAAAGAGGGGCGGCATGTCTACTATCAGATTGACGCAGCTGGCGTCAGATCGCGCATGGAGGGCCTGCGGGAACTCGTGGACCTCGTTCAGTCAGTGGTAGACTAGACGGCCCCAACAGACCTGCCTCGGCCATTGCGGCCAGCGTGTCTACGAGACCGGCCTCGAACGGCCGAAGCCGCCGCTGGATCTCCACGCGGCGGCCCAGAACGCCAGAGCCATGATCACTGACGTGGCGACGATAGCCGCCAGCACGACGGCATAGCTGCCGGTGGCGGCCCAGATCCAGGCCGCTGCAAGAGGTGCAACTGCTTTGGCCAACACCATTGGGACAGCCAACGCACCATTGATAGCGCCGTAGGATTCCCGGGAGACCATCTCGGGGATAGCAATCCCGCGAACAATGGTCATGACGCCGTTTGCGCCGCCGTAGAGAACGGCGACCAGAGCTATGATCCAGAACTGCTGTGGTGCGAGGTAGAGGATGGTCATCGCCACAGGGAATATCGCCACCACAAGGAAACCGATCCGCCGACCCGACACCTCGCCAGCGAACACCTTGACCACCACCCTGCCCACTACTTGCGCTGGTCCGATAATCGCCATTGCGAGAACCACCGTGCCGGCATCGAAGCCGCGCTCCAGCATCATCGGGTAGAAGTGGAAAATGAACGCCGAGAAGGTCGCGGTATAGGCGCCGAATGCGACCGCCAACCCCCAGAACACGGGGTTGCGCAGTGCCAAGACGAGAGGCGGATGTGCCGCCTCGCCTCTCACAATTGGGCGGGCCGGTTGGTCTCGTCGAGGATCGATGACCAAGAAGTAGAGGGCGGCGCAGAGCACGATGTTGACCGCACCTAGCACCTCGAGTGTCCCGCGCCAGCCGAAGGCATCCAGCAGAATTTGGATGAGGGGTACAAAGACCGTCGAAGCGAAGCCGCCCCAGAGCGTCAAAGCAGTGATGCCGTTGCGCGAATGCTCTGGACCAGCCCTGCGAGCGATCACGGCGAAGGCCGGCTCGTACAAGGTCGCCGCCTGCAGTGCCCCAACCGCGGCGGCCGTCAGGTAGAAGAGCGGAAGGGAATCGACCTGTGACCACAGGAGCAGCATGAGGCCGGCTAGCACCGATGCGGCGGCCATCACATATCGACCGTGCCCGCGATCGATGGCAGCGCCAACGGGCACCGCCACCAGCGCTGACAGGAGCAGCCCGATCGTGGCGCCGAGATAGAGGTCCGTCTTCGACCACCCGAGGTCAGCCTCCATCGCGGACGCGATCAACGGGAAGCTGTAGTAGAGCGAACCCCATGAACATATTTGCGCGACGCCGAGGCCGGTGATGAAGGTGCTCGCCCCCCGCACCGGCTGGCCAACACCAGCCGCGGAGTCCGTCATGCGGGTTCGGACACTTTCACCGGTTGAGTAGCCGATGTGCCGCAGCCGCACCCAGCTTCGCCCTCCGATTTGGCAACCTCATCGGCCACACAGCAGGAGCTCTCGGATGCCGCCGGACCGCCACAACAGCTCGACGCACCTAGGGACGCTGGGGCCACGCTGCAAACGCCGGTTTCCGGCAGAACCAGATGTACTTGGCGAGCAGCCACGTGATCACCCGCAAGCTCTGCGACGACGGAGCGAACCTGCTCGTATCCGGTCGCCATCAGGAACGTTGGCGCCCGTCCATAGGACTTTGACCCAACGATGTAGAAGCCGGCTTCGGGCTGCGTCAGCTCGTCGACACCATGCGGCGGTACCGTACCGCAGGAATGAAAGTTCGGATCGATCAGTGGCGACAGAGCCGGCGGGGCTTCTGTGGCCGGATCCGTGGCGATACGCAACTCGGACAGCATGCCGAGGTCGGGGCGGAAGCCTGTAGCGACGACGACGCGGTCAACCAGCAGCGTCCTAGAAGTGTCGCCGAGCATGCCCATCACCGCCACGCCGGTGTCCGATCGCGCCAGCCGCGTTGCCGCAAAGGGGGCCAGGATTTGTAGTCGTCCTGCATCTATCGCTCGCTTGGCCGCCAGCCCCAAGGCGCCTCGTTCAGGCAACTGGTCGTTGAGACCGCCGCCGAGAAGTTTCTCGATCCGATTGCGACGCAGTGCCCAAAGCACCTTGGTGTTCGGGTCTTGGTCCTGAAGCGAGAGCAGCGCGAGCGCCGCATTGATCGCGGAGTGCCCGCTGCCGACGACCAGCACGGTCTTGCCGGCGTAGGTTCCGCGCTCAGTGCCGAGGACGTCCGGAATTCCATAGGAAATCGTGTCGCTCACGGTGCGCTCGCCGAGAACCGGCAGACCGTCGACCCCAATTGGGTTGGGTTGGGTCCATGTACCCGAGGCGTCGATCACCGCACGTGCCAAGGTCGCCTGCTCGTTGCCATTCACATCGGTCCAGCGAATCTCGAATGGGGCCTTCTCGCGACCGGAGTTCGAGACCTTGTCGAGGCCCTGCCGGGTGATCGATGTCACGGTGGCGCCGAGGTGCAGATGCGGAGCGATCTGCGGCAGCTCGGCCAGCGGCTGCAGGTAGCGATCGACGATCTCGCCGCCGGTCGGCAGGTCGGTGTCCTCGGGCGCATCCCAGCCGGACGCCTCAAGGAGCGAACGGGCAGTAGCGTCGATGTTGTACTGCCAGGGCGAGAACACCCGGACGTGGGACCATTCGCGCAGCGACGCGCCCACACCTGCCCCGCGCTCGAAAATCACCGGCGTGAGGCCGCGGGAGACGATCTGCGCGGCAGCGGCGAGGCCCACGGGGCCGGCGCCGATCACGGCGATTGGGAGGGTCATCGTTTCTATCCTTCTAGAAGGTTCGAATATCGGGTCAAAACAAAAGCGGCTCAGGCGGCGGCTTCCTGGGTTTCGGTGGCGCAGCCGCTGTCCGCGCAGCACTCGTCGGCGAGGTATCCGATGAGGGAGTTCATGCTGGAGTAGTTGGCGCGGCAGATTAAGGTCGTCGCCTGACGCTCCTGGCTGACGAGGTTCACCTCGACGAGCTTTTTGATGTGGTGCGACAAGGTCGAGCCGGCGATGTCCAGTTTGAGCTGGAGCTTGCCGACCGGAAGGCCGTTGTCACCCGCGCGAACGAGCGTCCGGTAGATTGTGAGCCTGGTCGTGTTGCCAAGCGCTTCGAGCTGCGATGCGACTGTTTCGAGTTTCATGGAAATAGCGTAGCGGCGCCGGATCGGCTCGTCAAGCATATTTCCACAATGATCGAAATTTCTGTCATCAAACCTTCACTGGACACTCGCTTGTTGTATCCATAATCCTCGATATATGGAATCACCACTTGCCGTCGATGCCTTCGCCGCATTGTCCCAGTCGACCCGTCTTGACGCCTTCCGGCTGATCATGAAGCACGAACCCGACGGCTTGCCGGCCGGCGAGGTCGCTCGGCTGCTCGACGTGCCCCAGAATACGATGTCGAGCCATTTGGCCGTCTTGGCCCGCGCCGGGCTCATCAGCTCGGAACGGCAAAGCCGGTCGATCATCTACCGGGCCGAGATCGACAAGGTTCGCGAGCTCGCGAGTTTCCTGGTGACCGATTGCTGCGGCGGCCGGCCCGAACTGTGCGAGCCGCTCGTCGCCGAGTTCACACCATGCTGCCTTCCCGGGGAGGGAAAGAATGCCTGCTGATCGCGTCTACAATGTCCTGTTTCTCTGCACCGGCAACTCTGCCCGTTCCATCCTTGCTGAGGCCCTATTGAACCACGTGGCAGGTGGACGCTTCCACGCCTACTCGGCGGGCAGTACTCCCAGGGGTCAGGTCCACTCGATGTCGCTTGAGGTACTCAAGAGCGCGGGGATTTCCACTGAGGGACTCCGGTCAAAACCCTGGGACGAGTTCGCTGTTCCCGGCGCGCCGAAAATGGATTTCGTCTTCACCGTCTGCGACAACGCCGCTGGAGAGACGTGCCCAGTATGGCCGGGTCAACCGATGACCGCGCACTGGGGCATCGAGGACCCTGCCACCGTTGACGGACCGGAGTTCAAGCAGAGGGCAGCATTCGAGGATGCCCTGCGGTTCATGCGCAATCGCATCGCCGCATTCATCAGTCTCCCGCTGGACAGCATCGACAGGATGGTCCTGGGATCGAAGTTGGGGGGCATCGGCGCCATGGACGGCTCGACGTCGAAGTCGTCCGGCGCCGCATGAGCCTTACTCGACGTACCGTTGCTGAGGGCCTCGGGACCGCGCTGCTGGTCGCGACGGTAGTTGGTTCGGGCATCATGGCCGACCGCCTGACAGAAGACACCGCGCTGGCGCTGCTTGGAAATACCCTCCCGACGGGCGCCATCCTGTTCGTGCTGATTACGGTGCTCGGACCTGTGTCCGGAGCTCATCTCAACCCGGCCATTTCGATGATCTTCGCTCTGAGGCGGGACTTGTCATGGTTGGTCGCCGGGATCTACGTGCTGGCCCAACTGATCGGCGGCATGTTGGGCAGTGTCGTTGCACATATGATGTTCGATCTGCCGATTGTGCAGGTCGCTACGCATGTCCGAGCAGGCGGCTCGCAGTGGCTCTCCGAAGCCATCGCCACGTTCGGGCTGGTTGCTGTTATCCTGGGCGGTCTCAGGTCGCGGCCGCAGGCCATCCCGGCACTGGTCGGTCTCTACATAACCGCGGCGTACTGGTTTACGGCGTCGACATCGTTCGCCAACCCCGCTGTCACCGTTGCTCGGGCCCTGACTGATACTTTCTCTGGCATCAGGCCCACGGATGCGCCGGCCTTCATAGCCGCGCAGCTCGTTGGCGCGCTCATCGCCTTGGTGGTTGCGGGTTGGCTCTTCAAACCGGCGGAGGCCGCGCAATGACCATCACGATCTATCACAACCCCGATTGCGGGACCTCGCGCAACACGCTGGCAATGATCCGTCAATCCGGCGAGGAACCTATCGTCATCGAATACCTCAAAACACCGCCCGATCGAGCGACGATCGTTCGTCTGATCCACGACGCCGGATTGACTGTCGGGCAAGCACTTCGCCAGAAAGATACGCCTTTTGATGCACTGGGACTCGGGGATCCGAAGAAGACCGACGACGAACTGCTGGACGCCATCGAGGAGCATCCAATCCTGCTTAACCGCCCTTTCGTCACCACCCTACTGGGCACCAAGCTCTGCCGCCCATCGGAAGCCGTGCTCGATATCCTGCCGAATCCGGACATCGGCCCTTACACCAAAGAGGACGGCGAGGTGGTAATCGACGCTTCTGGAAAGCGCGTGCGCTGACCAACCGCCAACTAGGGGCCGGTCCCCGCACCTGCGAACTAGAATAGCAGCAATTCTGCCTGCCTGCCGGGCGCAGCGAGCCCGTTTCGTTAGTTCGCGCCCGAACAGCTTGGAACCGCTAGTTTGAGCGCTGCTTTTTGTGGGTGGCGGTCCAGGACACGCCATCTCTTTGATCTTAGTTTCTCAAGAATGAGCGGTTGTACCAGTCTCCCCGGAAGGACAGCATAGATGAAGGCCCGCCCCGGCGAGATTCGAACTCACGACCTTTGCCTTCGAAGGGGCAACCGACCAGCCTCACGGGGCGCTGGGCTTGTCGTTGTCTAGGTACCGCTTGCTGCCGGGTGGCCGTGCTCGGTTGTCACCCTTGCGGTGTCGGTAGGGCCGATAGTTTCCGACTTTTGTTCGAGACGCGTATTTCCCGTCCGCAAAACCCGCCGGAGGTGAAGCTGCTTCCGGTGTGGAGGCCAAAGACTCAGGCTCCGCGTCGTCTTCAGTCTCGCGCTCAACGCACGGCACATCCCCGCCGTCGACTCTCTCTTGGCCAACGACGTTCCGCCGACGTGCGGCAACTAGGTCTGCAGCCACCCGGACGGGATCATCCTCGTTGTGGATGTAGCGCATGAACATCGCGACGGTCTTGTGTGCGGTCAATGTCATACCGACCTTCAGCGGAATACCGGAATTTGCAATATCGGTCGCGGCGCGATGTCTAATGCCATGCGTGCCTACGTGCGGTACTCCAGCCCGTTCCAGGATACGCCGCCATCCGTGATGATAGGTATTGTCCGTCATCCGCTTTAAGGGATCGAAGATTGAAGGACAGACAAATGGTGAGTCCTCCAAGCGTGGCGCCATCTTCAACAGTCGATGCGCCTCGTCGCTGAGCGGCTTGGTCATACCGCCCGTCTTGCTGTCCGGCCACGTCACGCGCCGCTGCTCGAGATCAATCCATTTCCACTCAAGCGTGAGCACCTCGGACATGCGAGCTGCGAGCTCGAACTGGAGTCGGATCGCCAAGGTGATGAAGGGGTGCTCCAGGCCATCTCGGTCCGCTTCATCGAGGTACGCGTAAAGCTTGCGCATCTCATCGTCGGTGATGAAACGGGTCGATCCCTTCTCTGGGATACTTTTGAACATGCCGGCAGGGGTTGGAGGCGTCCGGGCGATGCCCCCAGACCTCCGCGAGGTTGAACATCTTGCGAAGGCAGGCTAGCGTCCTATTCGCGATGATTGGGCGATCGGCCATGGCGGTCATCAGGGCCGATATGTCCGCGCGTGTGACATCGGGTACCTTCATGCGGCCGAGCCGTGGCAGGACGTGGTTCTTTATGTTGTTCTCATTTGACTCGACGGTGCTCGGTTTGTTGTGAAGCTTCGAATAGTCGCTGATGAAGCGCTCGCAGAGCTGCTTCACCGTTGGGGCGGCGCGTGCAGCCGATTTCTCCCCACCCGGGTCTCTTCCTTGGCGGACTTCCGCAAGCCAATCCTGTGCGATCTTGCGAGCGATCTCGACGGTAAGCTCACCGAAGCGACCGATCGCGGGTTTGCGACGGACACCCGCGTTGGTTTGGTACTGAAGCATGAAGATCTTGCGACCGGCGGGTGTGACCTTGAGGAGGAAGCCCGGTACGGTGGTGTCACGGAGTTCGTACTCCCGCGCTTTCGGGGTCGCGGCGTCAACCGCGGTCTTTGTCAGTTTGAGTCTGGCCATCTTTCGTCTCCGGGCGCCAAAAGGCTAGGAGCCGAATAGGGGCATCGAGGCTCCCGGCTCCCGGTTACTGCCGCGTGCCAGGGAGAACCTCGAATGGCCGATGACACAAGCTAAGTGTTTGCATCATCGTACTGTTTCGGGGTATTACCTACAAACGGCGGAAACGAGCATAGCCGCAATGGCGCGGCTCAAAATCCGGTTCCGAAAGGAGTGTCGGTTCGACCCCGACCACCCGCACCACTCATTCCATTTCCATGCGTGTCGTCAGTTCGAGGCAGGCCCGGTTCTGTTTTTTGCGGACAGTTCACCGGACCGATATGTCCGCTATGCGCCTGGCTGCGTGCCTGGCCCGTTCCCCGGCAGGCCGATGCGGATGGTCGCGCCTGTTCGACGGCCTGCGCAGGACGTAAGCCGCCAGTCATTGGCCTCGGCGATTTCCTTGACGACCGAAAGGCCGAGCCCGGTTCCATCCGCCGCGTCGCGGTCGCGCTCCAGCCGCTGGTTGCGTGGCAGCGCCTCCTCGAAAGCCGCACCGCTCAGGCCCGGTCCGGTGTCGTGGACCTCGATGCGTCGTCCGGCGCCGTGACGGCGCAACCCGATGACGATCCGCCCTTGCCGGGTGTATTTTATCGCATTGGAGACGAGATTGGCGACGACGCGCATCAGCGGATAGGCGGCCACCTCGCTATCCGGTGCGGCAAGCACCAGGCGCAGCGAGAGGCCCTTGGCGGCAGCCTCGGCGGCGAACATGTCGGTGATGCCCCGCAGCACGTCGTGGATTCCGGGCTCGGCCTTGCGTTCGCTCATGGCCGGATCGACGTCGGTATCGACGTTCTGGCCACTGGAAGCGGGGGCATCCGGCTTGTCCGTCGCGGGATCGTCCGCCAGCCGCTCTGCGACAAGTCTTTCCATGTAGGCCAGCGCCGCTTCGACCTGTCCCACATCCGCCGACCTGTCGGCCTGCGGATCGAGCATCTGGCGCAGCGACAGCCGCAGCGCATGCATCGGCTGGCGCAGGTCATGGACGGTGTCCTTGACGCTTTCCTCGCGCTGGCGCGCGCTCATGTTCGCCTGCTCATAACGCTCTTCCAGCAGCCCCAGCCTCTGGCTGAGGGTCAGGTTCCGCTGGGCTTGAGCCAGGGTCTCTTCCATCGCCGACTGGCGCAAATGGTTGTAACGATCGAAAATCGCCAGGCCCATCATCAGAGCGTCGACGACAAGCGCCAGCCGGGTCGCGTCATACGTCGTGATGAATGTCGGCTCGATGCCGAAAGCGTACCGCGCCGTGAACAGGCAGGCCGGAATGAGGCTCGCAACCCAGGCGAAGACGTAGAAGCGGACCTCGCGGAAACGCGTGCGCGCGGCGATGAGCGCCGCGGTCAGGAAGGTCAGCACGCTGACCGAGATCATCAGCACGAGCAGCCGCTTGAGAAGCTGCGGATCGGTGGCCCACAGGACGGCGTCGATCGCCAGCACGCAGCCGATGACTGCCAGCAGCACGCGATGCATGACCGGATGAAAGCGCGCAGTCTGCAGGAAGGTGATGGCGAACAGTCCGCCGAACACCATCACGCCGGACCCTGCCACGACCGAAGCCATGGAGTTGAAGCGCGGGAAATCGGGCCAGATGTACTGGAACGCCGTCCCGTCGGCATGCGCGACGTAGATGAATACCGAAGAGAGATAGGCGGCGTAGGCGGCGAAGACAGGCTGGCGGAGAACCGCCAGGGCCACGAGCGCAAGCGCGATCATGACCAGCATCATTCCGTAGAAGGCGTAATTCTTCGCCTCGTTTATCCGGGCCTTCCCGGCGAAACTGTCGGGTGTCTCGATCGACATCGAGAGCCGCGACGAGCCCTGCGAATAATATGCGACGACGAGCGTCGCCGCCTCGCCAGGCTTCAGTTCGAAGGGCGCGACCATTTGCGGGTTGTTGACCGGCCGGGCTTCGAAGGGGGTGTCTTCGGTGAGGTCGAGGAGCGTCGCGACGGATCCATCGGAGCCTATCTTGTAGATCGCGATCTGCTGGGTGAAGTTGGCGTGAACGAAGAAACGCCACGACCCGACGTCGGCGGTTCCGTTCACGACAGGCAGGCGCAGCCAGATCCGCGCCGAAGTGTATCCGAAGTCGGGCATCGGTCCCGGCAGGGGCCGGGTCTCGATTTCGGAAGGACCGGCGAAGTCGGTCACCTCCAATTGCCAATCCGGGTCAGTCGTGTAATCAAAGTGCCGGCTTAGAGCCTCGATATCCGCGGGACCAGTCAGGACCAGCGGCTCTTGCTCGGCAGCCCAAACTGGCGCGGTGGGGAGCGTCATGAGCAGGACCAAGGTCAGCCGGGCAAAGCTGAGCAGCACTTCGTGCGCCCGCCAGCAGGGTGTCCTCCGTTGAGAAAGAGGGTTCTGATCGCCGACGATCATGCCTTCGTCTCCTGGGGGCTCGCCAGGGCACTCTCGGTTTTGGAAGACGTCGACATAATCGGTTCCGTCGCGAACGGCATCGAAGCGATTGTTGAAATCCGAAAAGCAAGGCCTGACTGCGCAATCCTCGATTACAATATGCCGGGCGCAAACGGACTGGAAGTCTTCCTGGAATCGAAACGCTGGTCGCCCGGCACACGTTTCGTCGTTGTCACCGGCACGGCGCTGCCCGAGACGCTCCACACGCTCGTCGAGGCAGGAATCCACGGCCTGTGCCTGAAAGACGGAACCGAAACGGAGATCGTCGACCTCGTCCGCCAGGTCTGCGCCGGGAAGACGGTGATCAGCGCCGGCGCTCGGCTGCTGATGAAGATGCCTGCGGAAAGCGTCGCCATCACCGACCGGGAACTGGCCGTCCTCCAGGCGATCGCGCGTGGCCATACCAACGCGAGTGCGGCGGACAGCCTCGGCATCAGCCCGAAGACCGTCGACACCCACCGCACCAGCCTGATGCGGAAGTTCGCCGTGAACTCGACCGCAAGCCTTCTGCTGGCCGCCGTCCGGGCCGGGCTTCTGGATCCGGCCAGTATCCGCTGAGAACCGGCCCATTCTTCTGCAACGCGTAACGCTGCGTCAATTCAGGTGATCGCCTGATGGTTCGCTCCGCCTCTTTTCGGTGAACTGCCAACGTCGAAAGCACCCCGCAGGGGGTCCGGCAAGGCACAGACCGAGGGGGGCGACATGGAATACCTGGCTTATGGTCCTTATTTCGTGGCTTTGGTGGCATATGCTGCGTCACCCGGCCCCCTCATGGCCGTCCTTGTGGCGCGGTCGCTGGGCAACGATGGGAAAGGCGCCACCGCCTTCGCTGCCGGCCTTTGCCTCGGCGAAGTGATCGCCGTCATCTGCGTCATGCTGGGGATCGGCATCTGGGCCCAGACGAGGCCCGAGTTGCTGGCTCTCGCCAAATATGCCGGTGTCGCCTACCTCCTGTGGCTGGCGATCAAGATGTGGACCGCCAGTCACGGCGTTGCTTCCACGCAGCTGCGCAAGTCAGGCTTGCTGACCTCCGCCTGTGCCGGCGTGGCGCTCTGCCTCGGCAATCCGGCAACCTTGCTCATGCAGATGCTCTTGCTGCCGATCGCCGCCCCGAATGGCATCGTCAGCCTTGAACAGATGGGTCTGGTGGTCCTTGTGACGTTCGTTGCGTTCGGCATCGTATTCTTCGGCACGATCCCGCTTGCCCGGCAGTTCAACCGCATCATCACGTCGCCGCGCGCTTCCGGCAAGATGAACCGAATGACCGCCGCGGTGGTGGCGGGAACCTCGGTCTGGATATTGGCGTCCTGAGCACGGCAACGACTCCGCCAGACGTTGACTCGCTTGTGCGAGATTGTTAAATAGCCATTCAGCAATATAGCTGGATGGAAATATGAATACGCTAGCAGGGACACAACTGGATCTCGTGTTCTCGGCGCTCGCCGACCCGACCCGGCGCGCCATACTCGCCCGGCTGGCCAGGGGCGCGGCAACGGTCAACGAGCTGGTGGCGCCGTTCGGGCTCAGCCAGCCGACCATCTCGAAACACCTCAAAGTGCTGGAACGCGCCAGCCTGGTGTCGCGCGGCAAGGAAGCGCAGTTCCGGCCGGTGCGGCTCAATGCGGCGCCGCTCGCCGGCGCGGCGCGATGGCTTGGCGACTACGACAAGTTCTGGAACGACAATCTCGATCAGCTGGGCGCCTACGCCCGCGAACTTCAGCAGAAGGAACTGGACGGTGGCAGCAGCACAGAAGATCAATGAGCCGGTGGCCGAACGCGAGCATACGATCAGCCGGGTGTTCGACGTGCCGGCCCGGTATCTCTTCGAGGCATACAGCAAACCCGAACATGTCCGGCGCTGGTTGGGCCCCAAGGGCTGGCCGCTCACCGGCTGCGAGATCGATTTCCGCGTCGGCGGACGGTTCCGCTTCACCATGACCGGACCGGACGGCACCCGGAACCCGCCATTCGGCGGAACCTACCTGGAGATCGTGCCTAATCGCAAGATCGTCTACTCCGTGGCTTTCGACGATTCCGACGCGTCGGATTTCGTCGCCACCGTCAGTTTCGATGAACAGGCAGGCAAGACCACGCTCACCATCCATGCGCTGTTCTCGTCGGCGGCGCTGATGAAGGAGGCCATGGGCACAGGCGCTCCCTACCGACCGGGGGACTTCCATCACGGCGAGGAAGGCTATCAGCATGGCACCGAGTCCGCGCTGCACCATCTTGCCGAACTGGTCGCGGAGTTGCAGGCGAGAGCCTAACGCCTGTCGTCACCCGCACGGATCGAAAGCGGAGCGCGTCGCGCTCCGCTTTTTCTTTTGCCGGTGGGCAACGGTCGGAGATGCTTCACGTGTGAATTAACTTGACAGACAGCCGAGACGATTCCAGTCTGTCTATAGACAAAACAACGGTTCAAATAATGAACCGAATAACAAACGAGTTGTCCTGACGTTCCGGTCAGGCAGGGGCCCGGGAACTGGAAGTTTCGGCGACATGCCGGGGCTTCACGGAGGAACTGAAATGCCGCAAGCCGAACTCGTGGTGCGGAACGCGCGCGTCTATACGATGGACCGGGCCAGGCCGTGGGCCTCGGCATTCGCGATCACCGGCGGGCGCGTCGTGGCGATCGGCGCGGAAGATGCCGTTGCGTCCCTGGTCGGAGACACGACCCGAACCATCGACGCTGGCGGCCGCATGGTGATGCCGGGCATCGTCGACGTCCACACCCACATGATGATCGGCGGCATGGCCGAGCTTTTCGAATTGCGCTTCGCTTCGACCTCCAGCTTCGAAGCGCTGCTCCAGCGCGTCGGCGAGGCGGCGGCGAAGGCAAAGGAAGGCGAGTGGATCATCGGCGGGCAGTGGGGCAGCGACCTGCTGCCGAAGCTCAACACGCTGGAAGCGCTGGCGGCGCTGGACAAGGTAAGCCTCGGCCGGCCGGTCATGCTGCGCGACGACACCTATCACAACCGCTGGGTCAATTCGGCGGCGATGAAGATCGCCGGCATCGATAAAAGGAACGGCGATCCCGACAAGGGCAGCTTCGGCCGCGACCAGCAGACCGGCGCTCTCACCGGAATGATGATCGAGTCGGCGGCCGGCGTCATCGAACGCGCCATCGTCCAGTCCGGATATTACGACGACGAGATGGGCCGCGCCGCCATGGCGCGTTCGATCGCGACGTTGAACTCGTTCGGCGTGACCGCGACGCTCGACGCGGCGGCGATGGAGCCGGTCATCGCCGCGCTGAAGGGGCTCGACGATCGCGGCGAGCTGACCGCCTGGGCAGTCTCGGCGATGCCGGCGGTGGAACCGTCGTTCCTGTTCGGCATCGCCGGTGACGAACTCATCGCCCTGCGCGGCAAATATCGCAGCGCCCACGCCAGGCCGGATTTCGTCAAGGTGTTCCTCGACGGCGTGCCCGGCGCGCGCACGGCGGCTTTCCACGAACCCTACACGCCGGACCCGGTGCTCGGCTGCTGCTTCCGCGGCTCGACCATCGTCACCGTGCCGGACCTCATCCGCTGGCTCGGCAAATGCGAGAAGCTCGGCATCGCGGTGAAGATCCACTGCGCCGGCGACGCCGCGGTCACCCAGGCGCTCGACGCCATCGACGTGGTGCGCTCGTTCAACGGGCCGACCAACCTCATCCACCACATCGCCCACGCCAGCTACATCGCGCCGGACGACATCAGGCGTTTCGCCGAGCTCGGCGTCGCTGCCGACCTGTCGCCGTTCCTGTGGTATCCGACGAGCTTCCTCGAAGGCCACAAGCAGACGATGGGCGAGGAAAGGGCGCAGCGTTTCTGGCCGAACAGGGACCTGCTCGAATCCGGCGCGCTGCTGGCCGGCGGATCGGACTGGCCGGTCATGCCCAATCCCGATCCCTGGAACGGCATGGAAGGCCTGGTGACCCGCCGCAACCCGGGCGGCGAGTTCCCCGGCGCCGCGCTGTGGCCGGAGCAGGCGCTGTCGATCGAGACAGCGCTGGAGATATTCACCATCAACTCGGCCCGCGCCATCGGCCTCGGCGACACGGTCGGCTCGCTGGAGCCGGGCAAATCCGCCGATTTCATCGTGCTCGACCGCAACGTGCTGGAAATCCCGTCCGACGAGATCGCCGACGTGAAGGTGTTGCAGACCTTCTTCGAAGGCCGCCTGGTCTACGAGCGGACCTGACCCGCATGACCGAAGCCGCCATCCCGATCACGGTCATCACCGGCTTCCTCGGCAGCGGCAAGACCACTGTGCTCAACCGGCTGCTGCGCCAGCCGGAGCTCGCCGGCGCCGTCGTGATCGTCAACGAATTCGGCGAGGTCGGGCTCGACCATCTGCTGATCGAGGCGAGCGACGAACAGTTCGCGCTGCTCGACAATGGCTGCATCTGCTGCACGGTGCGCGGGGATCTGATCGCGACGCTGAAAGACATCCACGCAAGAAGCGCCGCCGGCGCGATCTCGCCGGTGCGGCGCGTGCTGATCGAAACGACCGGCCTCGCCGACCCGGCGCCGATCCTGCACACGCTGCTGGTCGAGCCCGAGCTTTCGGCGCTCTACCGTGTCGGCGGCGTGGTCGCGACGGTCGATGCGGTCAACGGCCTGGCGACGCTGGAGCGGCACGTCGAGGCGGCCAAGCAGGTGGCTGTCGCCGACCGGCTGCTGGTCACCAAGACCGACATCGCCACCGCGCAGGCCGTCGACCGTCTGGAGCGGCGGCTTGCCGAGCTGGCGCCGACGGCCGAACGCGTCGCCGTTTCGCACGGCAGGGTCGAGGCCAGCGACATCCTCGACATCGTCTTTTTCGACGCTGCGGCGACGCCGGCCGAGATCGCCAACTGGATCGACGCCGCCGTTTCGGCAACCAGCCTTTCGCACCATCAGCATGGCCATGCCTGCGGCCCGGATTGCGGGCACGACCATCATCACGAACATGAAAGCCACCGGCATCACGGCATCCAGTCCTACAGCTTCGTCATCGACGAGCCGGTGGAGTGGACCGCGTTCACCCGCTGGCTCGACTATCTCGCGGCGCTCAAGGGCGAGGACATGCTGCGGCTGAAAGGGTTGGTCCAGGTCAGCGACGACCCCGACCGGCCGTTTGTCCTGCATGGCGTCCAGCATGTCTTCCACCCGCCGGTGCGGCTGGAAGCCTGGCCGTCGGCCGACCGGCGAACCCGGCTCGTCTTCATCGTGCGGGACATTCCGAGACAGACCATCGAGCGGACCCTGGCCAGGTTCATTCACATCGACGCCGGTCGCATCCAGAGGCCGGTCGAACGCATCGTGGCTTGAACCCGAGACGAACGTCTCGCCCAAGGGAGGTAGAGAAATGCAGTTGAAATCCAGCCTGATACTGGCTTCGGCGCTGGCCGGGCTTGGCATGGCGGCGGCCACCGGTACGGCTTCGGCCGCCGGTCCGACCTGTGCCGACGGCACCATCAAGATCGGCGCGGTGTCCACCATCACCGGACCGGCGGACTTCTCCGAAGTGCCCAAGGCGACGCAGGCCGCCTTCGACGCGCTGAACGCGGCCGGCGGCATCAACGGCTGCAAGATCGAATACACCATCGCTGACGACAAGGCCGATCCGGCCGTCGCCGCCCAGGCGGCGCGCGACCTGATCGACAACAAGGAAGTGGTGGCGCTGGTCGGCTCGGCGTCGCTGCTCGACTGCGCCGTCAACGCCGCGACCTACGACCGCAAGGGCGTGCTATCGGTGCAGGGTCTCGGCGTCGACGCCGCCTGCTTCGCGTCGCCGAGCGTCGCGCCGGTCAATGTCGGCCCCTACACGCTGTCGACCGCCGTCGCCTACTACGCCACCAACACGCTGAAGACGCAGAAGCTCTGCGCATTCTTCATCATCATCGGTGGAACCCAGGAGGCCTACAAGGCCGGCATCGAGAACTGGGAGAAGCTGACCGGCCAGAAGGTCCATCTGCTCGATCTCACCCTGCCGTTCCAGGGCGACCTCACGCCTTACGTCATCAAGGCGCGCGATGCCGGCTGCGATGCCGTGCTGACCAACCAGGTCGAGCCGCAGGTGGTGCAGCTCATCAACACCGTCGACGCACAGAAGATCACCGGCATCAACTGGCTCTTCCTTGCCCCGGGCTACACCGAGCAGGTGGCCAAGGCCCTGGCCGCCAGCGAGCAGCCGATCTACGTCGGCACCGAATGGGAGCCCTACACCGAGCAGGGGTCCGAGGCGAACAAGCAGTGGATCGCCGACATGACCGCCGCAGGCCGCCCGCTGACCGCCTTCTCGCAGGGCGGTTATCTCGCCGCGCAGGTGTTCATCGACGTGCTCAAAGGCATCGAGGGCGAGGTGACGCGCGAAAGCGTGACCGCCGCGCTGCACGCGATGAAGCCGATCAGCAATCCGCTTGCCGGTTCACCCTATGTGTTCGGCGAAGGTGCCAGCCACTCGCCGATGCAGGCCACCAAGATGATGAAGCTGGAAAAAGGCGCCTGGGCGGTCCAGACGCCCGAGTGGCTGGTTCTTCCGGCTGCGCAGTGATGTAAATCTGGCGGCGGGAGCGATCCCGCCGCCATTTCCGGAGCGTCCATGAACTCACTTCTGTCATCCGCGGTGGCCGGGCTGACCGCCGGCGGCGCCTACGCGCTGCTCGGCGTCTGCGCCATCTTCACCTACCGCCTCGTCGCGGTGGTCAACTTCACCGGCGCTGCGATCGGCACCAGCGGCACCTTCGCGCTGATCGCGCTTTACGAAGCGGGTTTCGCGCTCTGGCCGGCGGTGGCGATCGGCATCGCCGTCGGCACGCTGGTCGGCATAGCGGTGGGTTTCATCATGACCACCTGGTTCGCCGATTCCAGCGCGTCGACGAAAGCCGCGGTCACCGTCGCGATGCTGGTCGGCATGATCGCCATCGGGCTGCGGCTCACCGGCGGCCAGCACCCGCATGTCATGCCGGAGCTGTTTCCGGGCTCGGCGTTCAGGCTCGCCGGCGTCGAAGTGACGATCGCCGCGGTGCTGACGATCGGGCTGGCGGTCGGGTTCACCGTGCTCGCCGACTGGTTCCTCAACCGCACCCGCACCGGGCTGCACCTGCGCGCGCTGTCGGAACGACCGATGGCCGCCGAATTGCTGGGCGTCCGGGTGAAGCTCCTGTCGATCCTGGTCTGGGCGGTCACCGGCACCTTCACCACCTTCGCGCTGATGATCATCGCGCCGCAGCGCTCGCCCAACTTTATGACGCTGAGCCTGCTGGTCGTGCCGGCGCTCGCCGCGGCGCTGATCGGCCTGTTCCGCTCGTTCCGCGTGGCGCTGGCCGGCGGCATCCTGCTCGGCGTGATCGAAGGCATGGCGAGCGCCATCGACGGCTTCAGCCAATATCGCAGCGCGATCCCGTTCCTGGTCATCCTCGCTGTCCTGCTGTGGTCGCAACGGGAGGCCCGCTGGGATGAAGCACGCTAGCGTCCGCGCCTCGATCACCATCGTCGTGGCGGCGGTCGCCGCCGCGCTGGCGATCATCGGCCTGCTGTCTTCCTACTGGGTGTTCCTGTTCACTTCGGTGCTGATCACCGGCGTGGCGCTGCAGAGCCTCGGCCTCGTGGCCGGCCGCACCGGCATGATCGCGCTCTGCCAGATGTCGTTCGCCGGCGTCGGGGCATGGACGGTCGGTTACCTCAACGTCGCCGGCGCGCCGGGCGGATTGCCGGTCTGGATCATCCTCGGCGGTCTCGCGGCGGTACCGTTCGGCGTCGCCATCGGCCTGCCGGCGCTGAGGCTGCGCGGCATCAACCTGGCGATCGTCACGCTGTCCTTCGCCACCGCCTTCGACGGCATACTGGCGACGATGACGTTCCCTGGCCAGACCGCATTCCTGCAGGTGCCGCGTCCGGAGATGTTCAACAGCGACGAGGGCTACTTCGTCTTCGCGCTGATCTTCTACGTGGTGATCGCGGTGGCGCTGGAGTTCATCTCCCGCTCGCGGCTCGGCGCCTCCTGGCTGGCGGTTCGCCACTCCGAACGCGCCGCCGCGGCGCATGGCGTCAGCATCGCCAAGGCCAAGCTCTCGGCCTTCGCCATCAGCGCCTTCATCGCCGGCCTCTCGGGCGGCCTGCTTGCCGGCTATCTCGGCACGCTGGTCTCCGAGAACTTCTCGATGATGCAGTCGCTGGCGCTGTTCGCGGTCGCCATCATGGCCGGGGCGCACTACGCCCAGGGCGCCATCATCGGCGGCCTGCTGATCACCATGTTCCCGGAGATATTGCGCCGGCTCGACCTCGCGCAGGACATCGGCAACGTGCTGTTCGCCATCGGCGCCACCCAGGCGCTGTCGACCGGCGAGACGATGAGCGAGACCTTCCGCAGGCTGTTTCGCAAGCTGACGCCGGCGCGCAAGGTGCAGGCCGTCGACGCACCGAAGGACGGCCTGCCGGCGGCAGTGATACGGGCCAAGGGTGCGGCGCTGTCGATCGACAACCTCACCGTCCGGTACGGCAGCGTCGTGGCGCTCGACACTGTCAGCCTGACCATCCCGACCGGCACCGTTGCCGGGTTGATCGGCCCGAACGGCGCCGGCAAGTCGACCTTCATCGACGCGGTCACCGGCTTCCTCGCCAGCTACGAGGGCAGCGTGAAGCTGTACGGCCAGCCGCTGGAAGGCCGCGCGGCGCACCGCCGCGCCCGCGACGGCGTACGCCGCTCCTGGCAGACCAACCGCATCGCGCCGGAGCTCACCGTCGGCGAATATCTCAACCTCGCCGCCAGCGGCCTCTCGGAGGCGGAAGTCAAGGCGATGCTTTCCTGGCTCGACTGCCCCCATCCCGACACCCCGGTGGCGTCCGTGGATGCGGGCACGCGGCGCCTGCTCGACGTGGCGGGCGTCGTGGCCGCGCGGCCGGCCGTCGTCCTCCTCGACGAGCCGGCCGCCGGTCAGTCCTTCGAGGAGACGTTGCGCCTTGGTCGGCGCATTGCGGAAATCCCCGCCCTGTTCGGCTCGGCGGTGCTGCTGGTCGAGCACGACATGGACCTGGTCCGCGCCGCCTGCTCGGAGGTGACGGTTCTGGATTTCGGCCGCGTCATCGCGTCGGGTCCTCCGGCGAAGGTGCTCGAGCAGAAGGCGGTGAAGAAGGCCTATCTCGGCATCGAGGAAGAGAGCGTGGCGGCATGAGCAGGCTTCTCGTCTCCGACCTCGCGGTGAACCGCGCCGAACTGCCGGTCATCACCAAAGCCGGCCTCGTCGTGGAAAGCGGACAGGTGAGCGTGGTGCTCGGCTCCAACGGCGCCGGAAAGACCACCCTTCTCGAAGGGCTCTCCGGCGTGATCCCCGTCGCGGCGGGCAGGATCGCCATCGACGGCGCCGAGATCCAGAAGGCGCGCCCCGGGATACGCGCGCGCGCCGGGCTCGCGCATGTCGAGCAGGGGCGCACCGTGTTCCGCCAGCTGTCGACGGAGGAGAACCTGCGGGTCGGCCTGCATCCGGAGGCGACGCTCGCCGAGGCCTACGATCTTTTCCCCGAGCTGGTGCAGCGCAAGGATGTCCGCGCCGGTCTTCTCTCTGGTGGCGAGCAGCAGATGCTGGTCATTGCCCGGGCGCTGCTCGGCCGGCCCAAGGTGCTGCTGATCGACGAGATGTCTGCGGGCCTGGCGCCCGTCATCGTCACCCGCCTGATGAACGCCGTGCGGCGGCTGGCCGATGCCGGGCTCGCCGTGCTGCTGGTCGAGCAGTTCGCCGCGCTCGCCCTGTCGATCGGCGACCGCGCCTACGTCATGCGCCGCGGCCGCATGGTCTATGACGGCGACTGCGCGACGCTGCGCAACGCGCCCGACGAGCTGCACGGGCTCTATCTCGGCGGTTCGGCTTAGGTATTTCTCCGGTCTTGCCCTGGCGGCGGCAACGGGGCTAACCATACGCGCCCTCGTGGTGCGAATTCATGGAGCACAGCCGCCCTTGCTCGAACGGCGCGACACCTACACCGCCCTTTACCGCGATTTCCGCTGGCGCATACCGGAACGGTTCAACATCGGCACCGCCGTCAGCGATGTCTGGGCCGCGCGCGAACCCGAGCGCATTGCGCTGCTGGAGTACCGCGTTGATTCGGCCGCGCACCGGCTCAGCTTCGGTGAACTTTCGGCGCGGTCCAACTCCTTCGCCAATGCGCTGCGCAAGCTCGGCGTCCGGCGCGGCGACCGCGTCGCGCTGCTGCTGCCGCAATGTTTCGAGACGGCCGTCGCCCATGTCGCCATCTACAAGCTCGGCGCGATCGCCGTGCCGCTGGCGCTGCTGTTCGGCATCGAGGCGATCGAATACCGCCTGCACACGGCCGGCGCGAAGGCGATCGTCACCAACGCGGCGGGCAGCGCCAAGCTGGCTAAAGTGAGCGGCCGGCTGCCCGAACTGGAGGTGGTCGTCTCCATAGACGGCGCAGCTGGTGACGGCCACGACTTCCATAAGCTGGTGGCCGACCAAGCTGGTGGTTTCACTGCCGAGGATACGCTGGCCGACGATCCGGCGATGATGATCTTCACGTCGGGCACGACAGGCCCGCCGAAAGGCGCCTTGCACGGGCATCGTGTGCTGCTCGGCCATCTGCCCGGCGTGCAGATGCATCATGAATTCCTGCCGCAGCCGGACGACCTGTTGTGGACGCCGGCCGACTGGGCATGGGCCGGCGGCCTGCTCAACGTGCTCCTCCCCGGCCTTTATCTCGGCGTGCCGGTCGTTGCCGGCCGGTTCGAGAAGTTCGACCCCGAAGCGGCGCTGGGGCTGGCCGAGAAGATGAAGGTGCGTAACGCGTTCATTCCGCCGACGGCGTTGCGCATGCTGAAAAGCGTGCCGGACATCAGCAAACGTTTCGCGCTATCCCTTCGCACCATAGGCTCGGGCGGCGAGTCGCTCGGGCGCGAGACGTTCGAGTGGGCCGAGGCGGAGCTCGGTCTCACCATCAACGAGTTCTACGGCCAGACCGAGTGCAACCTCGTGCTGTCGTCCTGCGCCGCGATCGGGGTCAGCCGCGCCGGCGCGATCGGCCTGCCGGTGCCAGGTCATACGGTCGGGGTCATCGACGAGGCCGGCCGCGTCGTGCCCGCCGGGGGAACCGGACAGATCGCCATCGCCCGGCCGGATCCGGTGATGTTCCTCGAATACTGGAAGAACCCGGAAGCCACGGCGAAGAAGTTCATCGGCGACTGGATGACCACCGGCGACCAGGGCACCACCGACGCCGACGGCTACGTGCATTTCTTCGGGCGCGACGACGATGTGATCACCTCGGCGGGTTTCCGCATCGGCCCGACCGAGATCGAGGATTGCCTGACCGGCCATCCGTCGATCGCGCTCGCCGCCGCCGTCGGCAAACCCGATCCGCTGCGCACCGAAATCGTCAAGGCCTATGTTGTGCTGAAGGATGGCGTCGAGGGCACGGCCGATCTCGCCGAGGAGATCAGGCTGTTCGTGCGCGAGCGGCTGTCGGCGCACGAATATCCGCGCGAGGTCGAGTTCGTCGATTCCATGCCGCTGACGACCACCGGCAAGGTCATCCGCCGCATTTTTCGCGACCGCGCGAAACGCGAGGTCGAAGGCGCGGCCTGAGCCTTCGCCAGTGCGGCTGTGTCAACGCCGCCGCAGCAGGTCGCGCACGCGATTGCGCAGGATACGTGCCATGTTGCGCGTCTCGCGATAGAGATGCAGTTGCGATGCGGCCTGCCGGGTAGCGCGGTCGGCGTCCGGCGTCAGTCCGATAACCAGCGTCCCGATCGGCCGCCGCTCCGTCCAAAGACGGCTCATCACCGGGTGGTCGGGAACCGCGCAGCTGTCGGTGATCTCGATGTTGGGATCGTCGAGATGCTGTCTGGTGACTTCCAGCATCAGCAGTGTGCCCGGCGAGTACGCGGCCCAGGCTTCGTTATACGCGGTCTTCCAGGTATAGGCGACGCCGGCTTCGACGAACACGATCAGGCAGGCGATCACCTTGCCGTCGAGGGTCAGCGTGTGAACCCGGCAGAGGTCCTGTTCGGCGAGGCGGTGCACCGCCTCCCGCGCGAACGCCGCGCGGAAGCGGTCGACCGCCATGGCGGTGCGCTCCCGGCCCTTCCAGCCGGCCGCTTCGAGCGTCAGGAAGGCCTCGACGCCGAGCCGGATCTCGTCGGGAGCCCGCGCGACCTTGTGCTCGACCGCGCCGTGGTCGGCGAGGCGGCGCGCGAGGCGCCGGTATTCGCGCAGATGGTGCGAGCGCAACGAGGCCTTGAGGTATTCCTCGCCGTCGAGATCGCTCTGCAGGAACGGTCGTTCGGTTTCGCCGGTCGATACCAGTGGCAGGCCGCGCGTCTCGGCGACGCGGCGCAGCAGGCTGGCGACCGCGCCGTCGAGCCGCATGTCGGGCAGCACCAGCACCTTCGGCAGCTTGAGATGCGGCCGCGACAGCATGGCGAAGAAATCCTCGAGAACGCTTTCCGGGTTGTCGCGGTCGAGCAGCGGCGTACCCAGCGGTCCGAACGGGCTCGACCAGGTGCGCATGATCGAGACCCCGAGCGGCACGGCTGGCCTCTCGATCGAGAACGGCACCAGCAGGCGCAGCCGGTTCTTGTACTCGTCGCCGTCGCGGATAACCGCGAGGCGCACCTCACGATCCTCCAGCCGGGGCATGGCCGGCGCCAGGAAACGCGGATTGAAGAACACGTTGGGCTCGATCGTGCGGGCGCACAGATGGTCGAGCTCCTCGACCAGGTCGAAACCTGCCGACGCCGGATAGATCGCCAGCCGCCGCGGTGGCCGGTTGGTTTCGAGGATCTCGACATGCGCGAGATTGGCCGGTTCGCCCGAAACGCCGGCAAGGCCCGCGATCATCGCGCCGGCCGGGCTGCTCGAGGTTTCCTCAAGGATTGGAATAGCGACCATCACGCAGCCTCATGCTTTGAACTGGCGGGAAGGAAAATCACCATCACGATGCCGAGCTTGCGCCAGACGGTGAAGGAGAGGGCAGCCGCCTCGAAGATCATCGCGGTCGCCGTGGCGATCGCAGCGCCCCACAGGCCGAATTGCGGGATCAGCACGACGCTCAGCCCGATGTTGAGCGCCAGCGTCAGTGCGTAGACTGCGGCGCAGACGTTCTGGTGCCCGCTCATCGTCAGCAGGCTTTCGGCCGGGCCCACCGCGGCGCGCGCGACGACGCCGCCGACGAGTACGAACAACAGCGGGTAACCAGCATCGAAACCCGGGCCGAACAGCATCAGCATCGGCTTGCCGAGAGCGAGCACGACCATCGCCATGAGAAGCGACGGCCAGAAGGTCCACGAGACGGTGTCGCGTGCAAAAGCAGCCAGCCTGCCGCGATCGCTGTGGGTGAACTGGGCATAACGCTGCGCCACGCCGGTCTTCACCGCGAAATAGACAAAATGCACCAGCGCCAGCGTCTTCACCGTGGCGAAGTAGACGGCGACGTCGTCGGGCCGCATGAAATAGCCGACCATCAGCACGTCGGCATTGGTCAACAGGAAGAAGAAGCTTTCGACCAGGAAGATCGGCAGCGACACGGCGAACCACTGACGGAACAGCACCGTCCTGGGGCCGGCCGGCAGCTTCATGTCGACCTTGGCCGTGACGGTGACGAGCTGGGCGATTGTCGTGAGGTAGGTCGCGGCAATCGCTGCAATGATCGCCGTCTGCGCGCAGGCATCGTAGCCGGCGAGCAACGCGCCTCCCATGAAGGCCAGGATCAGTAGCGGACGGGTGATGTAGACCGGCGCCAGCGCGGATATCGCCCAGGAATTGGCCCGCGAGATGCCCTGCAGCATGTCGGACAGCGCGATCATCGGCAGGCAGATCATGCCGAGGATGAACGGCACGACGTAGTAGCTTTCGAGGCTGGGCGCGAACAGCCATACCCCGGCGATGCCAAGTGCAGCGACGGTCGTCGACGCGAACAGCACGAACAGGCGGCCGGTGATCAGGATGCCGCGCAGCTCGGACAACATCTGCTTTTCCCGGTATTCGGGGATGAAACGGATGACCGACGTATGGAAGCCGAGGCAGGACAGGTTCCCGATGATGATCATCGTCGTCCACACCAGCACGAAGATGCCGTATTCGAAGCTGCCCATCCAGCGGGCGAGCAGCACCTGGCTGACGAAGGCGATGACGGCGTTGACGATGCGGATCGAGAAGGCGATCAGCGACATGCGGCCGGCCTGGCCGCGTTCGTCCGAGGTAAAAAGCAGGGCGTCGACACGATCGAGCAGCGGCCGTGCGCTGCGCGCCAGGCCTTGCGGCAGAAGCCGTTCCGCCGTTGTCGCTGCGGAAAAGCGCACGCTCTACTCTCCGGTTTCGATCGCAGTGGCCCCATCCTTAGCGGGAGAGTCTTTAAAAACGGTTGGGTAAGCGGATTCGGGCGTGGAACGGCGGAATGGCGAGCGGCGTGCCGGCAGGCACGATGACGTGGCGTCGAAGAAGTCCGGTAGCTAGAGCGGCAGCGTCGCACTGAAGAGGCCGGCTGGTTTTGCCGGATCGTCGGCATCGGTGACCAGCGTCAAGCGCAGGACATCGCGGTCACGCATGGCGGCGATGCCTTCCACTTTCACCATCGGGTGGAGCGTTTCGACGCGACGCACCGTGACCGCCGCGTCGATGATGCCGACGACGGCGCCGGCCAGCGGACCGTCATCATAGGCGTTGCCGGTGTTCTCGGCGACGGCCGAAAACACCATCATGCCGTCGACGACGGTCGCGTCGGTGAAAGCCAGCGGCACGCCGGCGACGGTTCCGAGGTCGACGATCCGGATGGTCGCCGGAGGCGCCGGTTTGGCCGGACCAGCGTGCAGCGTTGCGAGGGCGTCTTCGAGCGGGAATGAAATGACGGCGTTGACCGGATTGCCGGCATTGCCCCGCTGGAACAGCAGCAGCCTGCCATCCAGCACTACAGCGCCCTCAATGTTGAGTTCGGCGAAATCGTTCGCGAAAGGCTGGTAGAGTGCGGAAATATCAACGGGCCTCGCCAACTGGGCCGCACCGTCGCGGCTGAGCTCGATCAGAGCGCCGCGCAGGCGATTGGGACGCGAGCCGGAGCCGAGGGCGAGCAGCGCCCCATGGACGCGCCCTTCCGCCGGCGGCAGAGCGACCAGTGTCTCGAAATCCGGTTTTGCCTTCTTGCGGTCGGCTGCCTTGCGCGGCAGCGTGCCGGGAACCAGGCGAAACAGCCGGCCGGGCGACGCGTCGCCGATGCGAAACGTCGCGAGCGACAGGTCATCGTCGGCGATCACGTGCAGGAAATCGCCGATGCGCACCAGCCCGCTCGCGGCGCTGACATATCCCGCCGCGTTCGCGCCTTCGCCGGCCGCGACATCCAGGTCGCGGATGTGTTCGAGCTTGATCATCCCCAGCCTGTCTATCAGATGCCGGAGCCGTGCGCTCGTGGCGTCGTTCCGCTACCTGCCGGCCGTCAGCTTTTCCAGGTCGGCGATGGTATCCAGCCGGGAGATGTCGAAATCGGCGTCCGCGAGATCGATGGCGAATTCCTTCTCGAGGATCACCATGATCTCGACGGCCGCCAGGGAATCGAGGCGGCCGCTGGTGAACAGCGGATCGTGGTCGCCCGCCATCGGCTGGCCCCGGTCGCGCAGGAGGTTCGAGATGATGTCGCGTAGGGTCATATGGGTATCCCAACCAGGCTGAGCGCGAAGGAGAACCGCTCGGCGAGCGAACCCTCGCCGCTGAGGTCGTCGAAAATCTTGAGCAGGCAGAAGAAGCCGATCACGCCTAGCCGCGGCCGCACCTGATAGGCGAAAAACCCGTGTTCCGGCAAAGGCTTGCGGCCGCGCCGCTGGGAAATGATCAGGCCGGCAGCGAGCAGCATCGAGTAGACCGCCGCGGACTGGAACACCGCCAGCGCTTCGAGCCAGGGCTTGGTGGCGAAGACGTGGGTCTCGCGCATGAAATGGAACAGGAAGTTGCCCAGTCCTGCCGCGCACAAGGTAGCGAAGGCGATGCGCAGCTTGATGTTGGTGCGGAAGAAACGGACGAACGCCGGATAGAAGAAAAAGTCGACCAGCATCTCCTTGAAATAGAAGAAATACCGGTTCCAGAATTCCGCGATCGAGCGCGACGCGAGCGGGTTGAAGGTGTTGCGCGGAATGCGGTAGCCCAGCATGCGCACCGCGGCGACGATCAGGTGGCCCCAGACCGAAATCGCCAGCAGGTCGACGACGAAGTTGGCGACCAGGCTTGCCCAGCCGTGCAGGCTGCCACGACCATAGCCTGCCGCATGGGCGATTACCGCGTCGGTGATCGGGAGCAGCCCAATATCGGTGTAGAACACCCGGTCGGCAGCCGCCCACACGATCGCCAGGATGAGTCCCCAGACGGCGAGCTTCACCGCTTTCAGGCGCGTCGCCGCCAGTTCCTCGGGGGTCCGGGCGTCGAACTTGGAGAGATAGCCCCAGCTCTTGCCGATCCCTTCCGCCCCGCCGCCCCAGAACGGCCGGATCATGGCAGCGCGGGCATTGTCGGGTATGCGGACACCTGCCTTCTGGTCGTTTGCGACATAGGCGAGCATCCACATCGAGGATACGCCAACGCCAGCCATCGTCCACAGCAGCAGGCCACCCAGCGACGCCGCCGGAACGGCGAGGGCCGACGCGAACAGGGCAAACCACAGAAGAATGAGGGCGAGCAGCGGCCGTCTGGAAAAGAAGGCGGCCGGCACCGTGCGCTGGAGTGCGAGGAAAGCCATCGCGAACAGCAGGAAGGCAGCCGCAGCGGCAGACTGCACCATATCGCCGTGCAGGGCGTTCGCAGCGGCGAAATCGCCGGTCAGCGTGGCCCATTCGGCGGTCCGGTAGGGCCTGGCGATGAAGAACAGCGCGGAGGCAGCCGAAACGATGGCCATCCGGCGTTGTGGCCAGAGCACGACGCCAAGCAGCGCCGCGCCGATCAGCGCCAGATGCGGCGCCGAGACCTGCAGGCTCGCCGCGCAGGCCAGCATGAAGGCGCCCCACGCGCACAGCGCGCCGGTCCGCGTCGCGACGAACGCCACCGCCGCCGGGTTGCGGTCGATCGCCAGCCAGGCTTCGCGCAGGTGGAGCGCGCGCCGCAGCAGTCCCGGTGGGCGCAAGGTGTATGGCGCTGTGATGCTCATGCGCGCTTGCGATCCGGCATCGCGTTGCTGGCGTCGAGCATCACCGTCAGTGCGCGGCGGTCGATCTTGCCGTTGGCGTTCCTCGGCAGGTCTGGAACGAATTCGATTCTGCCGGGGACCATGTAGCGCGGCAGCGTGCGCGCCATCTCGGCCTGGACGGTTTCGGCCGAACCGGCATCGCTCGTGCAGAAGCCGACGAGGCCCTGCGCGCTGCCGTCGACCGTCGGCCAAGCAACGACGCAGGCGAGGTCCGTTCCGACCGCGCGCCGCAGATGCGCTTCCACCTCTTCCAGTTCGATGCGGTTGCCCTTGACCTTCACCTGGTTGTCGATGCGTCCCATGTGATGGTAGGCGCCGGCGGCGTCCCGCATGCCGAGATCGCCGGTCAGGTACCAGCGTTCTCCGTCGAGGGTGCGAAACCGCCGCGCCGTTTCCTCGGGCGCGTCCAGGTAACCGTCCGACAGCTGTTCGCTGCGCAAGGCGATCTCGCCGATCTGGCCGGTTTGCACCGGCTGCAGCGTGCTGTCGAGCAGCGCCACGGCGAAGTTCGCGAAAGGCTCGCCGATGGCCAGGATTTTGCTTCGCGGCGTGACGACAGGAGGTTGCGTGAGGCGCTGGCGCATGCACACCACGGTGCATTCGGTCGGTCCGTAGATGTTCTCGACCACCGAGCCCGGTGCGGCCTCGGCCCAGGCTTGCGCGAGCGGCAGCGGCAACGGCTCGCCGCAGAAGATCGACAGCCGCAGGCTGGGGAACACGCCGGGCCTGAGCGCGCCGGACGTGCGCATCATCGCTGCGACCGTCGGCACCGACATCCAGCAGGTGATGTCACGGGACCGGATGAAGCGCTGCGGCGCCATCAGGTCGAGGGGCGTCATGACGTGCAGGCTGCTCCCCGCCGCCCAGGCAAGGAACATGTTGTGCACCGACAGGTCGAAGGTGATGTCATGCGCTTCCGCCACCCGGTCTTCCGCCGTCAGGTCCGCCCAGCCGGCCGTCTGGGCGAGATAGCGGCGCAGCGAACCGCTGGAGACCATGACACCTTTCGGCACTCCGGTGGTCCCGGATGTGAACAGCACATAGGCTGTATCTTCGGCTGCGACGACGGCGGGTTCAGGCATTCCGGCTTCCGGCAGTCGCGAAAGCGTCGTCGATGCGACGGGAACTTCGGCGTCGTCGTCGCGTACGATCAGCGGTGGCGCCGCAGCCAGGACCGCGCCCGTCAGGACCGCGGCGCCGTTGCGGTCGACGACGAGCGCGTCGAGGTTCATGCTGCCGAGCAGCGCAACCAGGCGCTCAGCCGGCCATTTCACGTTGACGGGGACGTAGGTTGCACCCGCCCACGCTGCTCCGGCGAGGCCGACATAGGCTGCGAGCGAGCGGCTCGCGAGAATACCGACGCGTCGTGAGCGCAGATGCGGCGCCAGATGCGCCGCCAGCCGCGACGCCATGCCAGCGAAGGTCTCGTAGCTGGTGGTTTCGCCACCGCAGTCGAGCGCCGTGCGGGTGGGGAAACGCGTTGCAGTGCGACGCAGCGGTTCCACGATGTTGAAATTCGGGGAGGCCATGGGCCGTTGCTCCTCATGATGTCCAGACGAACGCTTCTCATGCCGATGGCATGGAAGCGCGGTGTAGCCGGGTTGGCGTCGGGACTAGAGAAGTCTGGGAGGTCGGTCGAACCGGCAGGAGCTTCCGGAAAGGTGGTCTGTCTCGGCGATCAGGCCGAGGCACTCGGAAGGCGATGGCAGGGTGGCGGCGAACGAGGCGATGCCGTCGGACCCGTCGGGAGCTTTTTCGCAGGTCTCGGGCGCGGCTTCCTGCTCGTCGCCGTCGGTGAGCCAGTCGCCGGCGCGTTCGGCGCATGCGACCGAGACCAATTCGGCCTGCGTCTCGGCCAGGACGGCGTCACCGGCCTCCAGCCCGAATTCGGCGATGGGAAGCAGAAGCAAGGCTAGCGCCACCGCCGAAGCGACGACGTACTTCCACAGCCTGTCTGTTCTTTTGCCCTTCATGCCAAGGTTTTCTTGCCAGACAGGGCTTTTGATTGCGTTAACGCAGGGCGGTGGCGTGGCGGAGACAGAAATGACAATGCGCCCCGGTGAGGAGGCGCATCGATCTTTCATCGGCTGATGCCTGTCAGGCGAAGGTGCCGTGGCAGTGCTTGTATTTCTTGCCCGAGCCGCATGGACAGGGCTCGTTGCGGCCGACCTTGCCCCAACTCGTCGGATCGTTCGGGTTGCGGTCCTCCGGCGCGACGATCTTGGCCTCGCGCATGATGGCGCCACCGCCGGCAGGCAGGGATCCTTCGCCGAAATCGTCCTCGCCGGTGGTGCCGTCGATATGATGCCCGTGCATCTCGGGAGCGGTGGGCGGCGGTGCCTCGGCCGCCTGGCGGACGAGTTCGACACGCATCAGCTGGGCCGTCACGGCCTGGCGCAGATTGCCGAGCAGCGCCTGGAACAGCTCGAACGATTCCTGCTTGTACTCCTGCAGCGGGTCGCGCTGGGCGTAACCGCGGAAGCCTACCACCGAGCGCAGGTGGTCGAGGTTGACGATGTGGTCGCGCCACAGCTGGTCGAGCGTCTGCAGCATCACCGAGCGTTCGACATAGGCCATGATCTCGGGGCCGAAGCGCTGCGCGCGGTCGGCGGCGGCATCGTTCGCCAAAGTCGTGAGGCGCTCGCGGATGTCGTCCTCGGCGATGCCTTCCTCCTTGACCCAGTCGTCGACCGGAACGTCGAGGTTGAGCGCCTCGCGCACCGCCTCGCGCAAGCCGGTGGCGTCCCACTGCTCGGCATAGGCGTTCTCGGGGATGTGCTTGTTCACCAGGTTGTCGATGACTTCCTGGCGCATCTCGGCGACGGCGTCGCCCAGGCCTTCGCCTTCCATCAGCTCGACGCGCTGGTCGAAGATGACCTTGCGCTGGTCGTTCATCACGTCGTCGAACTTGAGGAGGTTCTTGCGGATGTCGAAGTTGCGCGCCTCGACCTTCTTCTGGGCCTTCTCCAGCGCCTTGTTGATCCACGGGTGGATGATGGCCTCGTCTTCCTTGAGGCCGAGCTTCTGCAGCATGCCGTCCATGCGCTCCGACCCGAAGATCCGCATCAGGTCGTCCTGCAGCGACAGGTAGAACTTGGAGCGGCCGGGATCGCCCTGGCGGCCGGAGCGGCCGCGCAGCTGGTTGTCGATGCGGCGCGACTCATGGCGCTCGGTGGCCAGCACGTAGAGGCCGCCGGCGGCCAACGCCTTGTCCTTGAGGCGTTGCACGTCGGCGCGGATCTGCTTTTCCTGCGCCTCGCGTTCGGGACCTTCCGCAACCTCCGCCAGTTCACGCGCGACGCGCATGTCGGCGTTGCCGCCGAGCTGGATGTCGGTGCCGCGGCCGGCCATGTTGGTGGCGATGGTGACGGCGCCCGGCCTGCCGGCCTGCGAGACGATGTAGGCTTCCTGCTCGTGGTAGCGGGCATTCAGCACCTGGAAGTCCTTGATGCCCTCCTGGCGCAGCCGCTCGGCCAGCTGTTCCGACTTCTCGATCGACGTCGTGCCGACCAGGATCGGCTGGCCCTTGGCGTTGGCGTCGCGGATCTCGCGGACGATCGCCTTGTATTTCTCCTCGACCGTCCGGTAGACCTCGTCGTCCTCGTCGAGGCGACTCACCGGCAGGTTGGTCGGGATTTCCGACACGTCGAGGCCATAGATGTTGGCGAATTCCTCGGCTTCGGTCAGCGCGGTGCCGGTCATGCCGGCGAGCTTGCCGTACATGCGGAAGTAGTTCTGGAAGGTGATCGAGGCGAGCGTCTGGTTCTCCGGCTGGATCGCCACGTGTTCCTTGGCTTCAAGCGCCTGGTGCAGGCCTTCCGAATAGCGCCGCCCCGGCATCATGCGGCCGGTGAATTCGTCGATGATGACGATCTCGTTGTTGCGGACGATGTAGTCCTTGTCGCGCTGGAACAGGCGGTGGGCCTTCAGCGCGTTGTTGACATGATGGACCATGGCGACGTTTTCGACGTCATAGAGATGATCGCCCTTGAGCAAGCCCGCGGCGGCCAGCAGGCTCTCCAGCTTTTCGGTGCCTTCTTCGGTGAAGGTCGAGGTGCGCTGCTTCTCGTCGATCTCGTAGTCGGCCGGGTCGAGCTTGAGGATGAAGGCGTCGACGGTGTTGTACATCTCCGAGCGGTCCTCAAGCGGACCGGAGATGATGAGCGGCGTGCGCGCCTCGTCGACCAGGATCGAGTCGACCTCGTCGACGATCGCGTAGTTGTGGCCGCGCTGGACCATCTGGGCGCGCTCGTACTTCATGTTGTCGCGCAGATAGTCGAAGCCGAGCTCGTTGTTGGTGGCGTAGGTGACGTCGCAGGCATAGGCGGCGCGCCGTTCCTCGTCCGACAGCCCATGCACGATGACGCCGACGGTGAGGCCGAGGAAATTGTAGACGCGGCCCATCCATTCGGAGTCGCGCTTGGCCAGGTAATCGTTGACGGTGACGACGTGGACGCCCTTGCCTTCGAGCGCGTTGAGGTAGACCGGCAGCGTCGCCACCAGCGTCTTGCCCTCGCCGGTGCGCATCTCGGCGATGTCGCCATTGTTCAGCACCATGCCGCCGATGAGCTGCACGTCGAAGGGCCGCAGGCCGAGCGCCCGCTTGGCCGCCTCGCGCACGGTGGCGAAGGCCGGGATCAGCAGGTCGTCGAGCGAAGCGCCGTTGGCGATGTCCTGGCGGAACTGGTCGGTGCGGGCGCGCAGCGCCTCGTCCGACAGCGCCGCTATCTCGTTTTCCATGGCGTTGATGGCCTCGACGCGCGGCCGCATGCCCTTGATGCGGCGATCGTTGGCGGAACCGAAGATTTTGCGGGCGATGCCGCCGAGACTGACCATCAAATGGTCCTTTCATCCGAAAAACCCGCCCTGGCGGACCGGGGAACCGGCGCCGCGCCCGGGGAGGGCGATTTCATACCGATTCATACAGAAAAGCGTCCAGAAAACGGTTCTGGACGCAAAGTCGAAGGACAGATAAGAGGGGCCACCACCGATGTCAACGCCGCCGCAAGGCTGCGCACGGCCCTGATTTTCGCCCCAAAAGCCGGCTTTCTGGCCGTTCCTCATCCCGACCGGAGTCTCTCCTTATGTCCGTACCGTTCCGCTTTTCATTGTTCGCATGGCTGGTCGCAGCCATCGGGCTTGCCACGTTTGCCGGTCTCCCCGCTTCGGCGCAGGAGGACAAGGTCGTCGCCACCGTCAACGGCGTGCCGATCACCGAAGCCGAAATGAAGCTGGTCGAGGAAGATCTGGCCCAGCAGTTCGCCCGTCTTCCGGAAGATCAGCGCCGCGCCGCGGTGCTTTCGGCGATCATGGAGTTCCGGCTGCTCGCCGGCGAGGCGGCCGCCAAGGGCGTCGACAAGGACCCTGCCTTCATGCAGCGCATGGAGTTGCTGCGGCAGCGCGCGCTGCATGCAGCCGTGGTCGAGAGCGAAGTCGCCCAGAAGATCACCGACGAGGAAATCCGCGCCCGCTACGACGCCCAGATCGCGGCAACACCGCCGGTCAACGAGGTCAAGGCGCGTCATATCCTCGTGAAGACGCAGGAAGAAGCACTGGCGATCGTCAAGCGGCTCGAAGCCGGCGAGAAGTTCGAGGACATCGCCAAGGCGGTGTCGACCGATCCCGGCTCCGGCGCCAATGGCGGCGATCTCGGCTGGTTCGGACCGGGCCAGATGGTGCCGGAGTTCGAGAAGGCAGCGTTCGGGCTCGAAGTCGGGGCTTACACGAAAGAGCCGGTGCAGAGCCAGTTCGGCTTCCACATCATCCTGGTCGAGGACAAGCGGACGCAGCAGCCGCCGGCCTTCGAAGAGGTCAAGGACCAGTTCCGCTCGATGGTCCTGCGCGAGAAATATTTCGCGCTGGTCAAGACGCTGCGCGGCGCCGCCACGATCGACATTCCCGATGCGGCGCTCAAAAAGGCCGTCGAGGACATCGAGAAGGTCCAGTAACCTAACGTTGCTTGCGAGACATCAACGGGCGGCTTCGGCTGCCCGTTTTGTGTCCGCAAGGACGGTGATCCCGCCATCGATGGCGGGATCGTGATCCGGCGACTGATGCCCGGCGCGCGGAACTCATTGCGCGGCTTCCCAACCGCCGTGGGAACCGGCTCGGATTACGCCAGCATGGCGCGGACGGCGTCGACGACGCCTGTCGGCATGTACGGCTTGGACATGAACCGGCCGCCCGAAGGCAGGTCGTCGTCGCTCGGCTTCTGCTTGCCGGAGGTCACGATGATCTTGATCGGTGGCCAGCGGTCGCGCGTCACTGCCGAGAGCCGCAGGCCGTCCATCGAGCCGGGCATGTCGATGTCGGTGAACATCAAGGCGATGTCGCTGTGTCGCTGGAGGAGCTTGATCGCCTCGTCGGCATTCTGTGCCTCAAGCACCTCGAAACCGGCGTCGCGCAGATCATCGGCGATCGTGAACAGAAGCAGGGCTTCGTCTTCGACAACCAGCACTTTTCCATGGACGGGATGGGTCAACGATCTTCCTCAGTCTGGTCTTTTGGCAGTCGGCCACGGCGCCGTCAGCACACACTCAACGCCTTCCGGCCTGTATTCGATCGTCACGGTGCCGCCGAAATCGGCGGCCAGCACCCGTTCGATCAGGAATCGTCCGAAACCGCGGCGTTGCGGCTGCTCGACCGGCGGGCCGCCCGACTCCCGCCAGGTCCACACCAGCGATGACATGCCGTCGTCCCCGGGAGCCCGGCTCCAGGCGATCTCCACCTTGCCCTCGGGTACCGACAATGCACCATATTTGATCGAGTTGGTGCTCAATTCGTTAACCGCGAGCGCCAGCGACAGGGCCCGCTTCGGGCCGAGCTGCACCGGAGGCCCGTCGGCGGCGATGCGATCGCCCGGGAACGGTGCGATCGCGGAGGCGAGCACCGACGACAAGGATGCCGAAGTCCATTGCGTCTTCGTCAGAATGTCGTGGGCGTCGGCGAGCGCACGCAGCCGCTCCGTCAGGGCGGTTCGGGCGCTCTCCATGTCGCCGCCACGCAAGGTCTGGGATGCAATGGCCGAAACCGTCGCCAGGATGTTCTTGATCCGGTGCTCCAATTCGTGGGTCAGCAGGATCTGGCGCGCCTGGGCTTCCTTCTGTTCGGTGATGTCGCGGATCGCGCCGAACATTTTCACCGGCTTGCCCGCGTCGTACTGGAATTCCATGTTTCGCGACAACCAGCGGATTTCGCCATTGTCAGGCCGGCGGATGCGGTATTCGACATTCGAGAGGGCGGTTCCGGCCTGCCGTGTCGCCGGCGATGAACGGATTTCGGCATCTTCGTTCAGCACGATCGCCTCGAGCAGGCTGGTGGGCGCGCTTTCGCGCTGCTCCAGGCCGAAAAGATCCCAGAATTTTGACGTGCCGACGACTTGTCCGGAAGCGATGTCGACTTCCATAGATGCGATGCCGGCGGCCTCCTGCGACAGCCGCAGCCTTCGTTCGCTGTCGAGAAACTGCTGCTGGATGTTCTTCTGGTCGTCGATGTCGGTGTTGGTGCCGATCCAGCGGAAAGGATTTCCGTCCTCGTCGCGGATGAGAATCGCCCGTGCGACATGCCACCGGTAAACACCGTCGGTCCGACGCAGCCGGAAATCCATCTCGTAGGGTTCGCCGCTGGCAACCGATTTCGCCCACTTTTCGGCGGCGTCGGGCAGATCTTCGGGGTGAACGATCGTCGCCCAGTCGATCCCGTCGAGTTCGCCCGTGGATGCTCCGCTATACTCGTAGACGCGCGTGTTGAACCAGTCGAGCATGCCGCTTGGCGGTGCCGTCCAGACATGGTTGGCCATCGCTTCGGCAAAGGTGCGGAATTGCGCCTCGCTCTCGCGCAGCGCGCTTTCGATGCGTTTATGTTCGGTGACGTCGTGGCCCTGGACGAAGATGCCGGTGGTCACTCCCTTGTCATCGGCGATCGGCTGATAGATGAAATCCAGGTAGCGCTCCTCGCCCCCGGCCTCGGGGCCGCGAATGAGCTCGACCTTGGAGCCGAGGCCGATGAACGGCTTGCCGCTCTCGAAGACCTCGTCCAGCAAGGTGGTGAAACCCTGGTCGACGACTTCCGGCAGCGCCTCGCGGACGGGTTTGCCGAGCACGTCGCGGTGTCCGACCAGCGTCCGGTAGGCCTCGTTGACCATGGTGAAGATGTGCTGTCGTCCGCTCATCATCGCCATGAAGCCAGGCGCCTGCTCGAACATGCGCCGCATCGCCTCGCGCTCGGCGTCGCGTTCCCGCTCTGCCCGTACCTTGGCCGTGGTTTCGATGACGATCGCCATCACGGCGGCGGGCTTGCCGTCCTCGTCGAGCAGCGGCGAATAGTCGAGGTCCAGCCAGACCTCCTCCGGCACGCCGTTTCGAGACAGCGTCAGCATCTGCTCGCGATAGGCGATCGTGCCGCCGGCGCCGTGGACGACCTTCATGATGTTGTCGTTGAAGTCGGCGACTTCGGGCCAGCCTTCACGCACCTTCGAGCCGAACAGGGCAGGGTGGCGCCCGCCGGCGAACTCGGCGTAACCGTCATTGTAGATCATGATCCCGTCGTCGCCCCACAGGGTGACGATCGGAACGGTTGAGCGCAGGATAAAGGAAATCGCGCTTTTACGACTGCCCGGCCAGCCGGAAATCGGACCGAGCGACGTCGCCGCCCAGTCGAAACCGGCGATGATCTTCGCTGCTTCACCGCCTCCCGTGAGAAACGGATGAAGATGGTCTGATTTCCTACGCAAACGACAACCCCCGCAAGCCTTTCGGTTTGCCCCTAGGATGCCAGAACTTCTTGGAGGCGATTGGGTTCCATCGCGTTCCGGTTTATTTTTCGACCTGGTCGTCGCCGGGGCAACTGCCCGCCCCACTCATGCGCACCCAGTCTTGCGCACCTGATCTCTTGCGAACCCGTCGCCGATCGGGCAAACGAAATCGATCGTTACGCAGAGGTTCGGATGTCTTCGACCGTTTCCCCGCTTGCCCCGAAAAAGCAGCCGAAGATGCCGCCGATCGACGGCGTGCGCATCGCCACGGCCGAAGCCGGCATCAAGTACAAGAACCGTACCGACCTCGTGATGATGCTTTTCGACAAGGGAACCCAGGTCGCCGGGGTGTTCACCCGGTCGAAATGCCCGTCGGCGCCGGTCGATTTCTGCCGCGAGAACCTCGCTGGCGGCGCGGCCCGGGCGCTGGTGGTCAATTCAGGCAACGCCAACGCCTTCACGGGCAAACGCGGGCGCGAATCCACGCGGTTGACGGCCGAGGCGGCCGCGAAAGCCGCCGGCTGCGCGCCCGGCGAAGTCTTCCTCGCTTCGACCGGCGTGATCGGCGAGCCGCTCGACACCGGCAAGTTCGCACATCTGCTTGCTGGTCTGGCGCGTGACGGAGAGGCTGGCCGCTGGGCGGACGCCGGCAAGGCGATCATGACCACCGACACCTTCCCGAAATACGCCACCGCGACGGTGAAGCTCGGCGACACCGACGTCGCCATCAACGGCATCGCCAAGGGCGCCGGCATGATCGCGCCCGACATGGCGACGATGCTGTCCTTCGTTGCGACCGACGCGCCGATCGCCGCGCCAGTGCTGCAGGACCTGCTGTCCAAGGGCGTCGGCAAGACCTTCAACGCGGTGACGGTCGACAGCGACACCTCGACCAGCGACACGCTGCTGTTGTTCGCCACCGGAGCCGCGGCAAAGCGCGGCGCCCCCCAGATCACCGATGCCCGGGACCCGCTGCTGATGCCGTTCCGCCGGGCGGTGAACAAGATCCTGAAGAACCTGGCGCTGCAGGTCGTCCGCGACGGCGAGGGCGCGCGCAAGCAGGTCGAGGTGACCGTGACCGGCGCGAAGTCGGCGCGCTCGGCCAAACGCATCGCGCTGTCGATCGCGAACTCACCGCTGGTGAAGACCGCCGTCGCCGGCGAGGACGCCAACTGGGGCCGGGTGGTCATGGCGGTTGGAAAGTCGGGCGAGCCTGCCGACCGCGACCGGCTGGCGATCTGGTTCGGCGACAACCGCGTCGCCTTCGAGGGCGAGCGCGATCCCGGCTATTCGGAAACGGCGACCTCCGACTACATGAAGCGCGACGAGATCGTCATCCGCGCCGACATCGGCATCGGCCGGGGCAAGGCCACGGTCTGGACCTGCGACCTGACCAAGGCCTATGTCGAGATCAACGGCGATTACCGGAGCTGAGGCGATGCCGCAGGGCATCGGAGCGCGGCCCGATCTGGCCGACGTGCGCCGTTTCGAAGCGGCCGGCTTTCGCGCCTGGCCGGCAAGCGAAACGCGCTATGACGGGACCTGGGCGATACGGCTGACCCCGGGACACAAGGCCAAGCGGCTGAACTCGGTCAATCCGCTCGATCCTGGCGACCTCGGCGATCTGGACGGGCGGGTGGCACGCGCTGCCGGTTTGTTCGCGGAACACGGGCGCGTCCTGACCTTTCGCATGTCGCCGCTTTCTGGCGCAAAGCTGTCGTCATATCTGGACGGGAAGCGCTGGACCTCGTTCGACCCGTCCGTGGTGATGGGAGTCGATCTCGCAGGAGTGGCGCTCGACGACGCCGTCGACCAGATTCCACTGAAGGACGTGCGCCGTTTCGTCGACATCGCCGGCAGCACTCACGGCGGCGATGACGTTGGCGGTCTGGCGGAGATCATCGCCGCGATCGTGCCGAAGGCCGGACTGTTCGTGCGCGAGCGGCAGGGCACCGTCCTGTCCACCCTGATCTGCGTCCACGATGGCCCGCTCGCCGGCCTGTTCGAAGTGGCGACCGCGGCGCGGGAGCGTGGATCTGGCCATGCCCGCCAGGCGATCCTGTCTGCGCTCAAATGGGCACGCCTGCGCGGCGCGCGCACGGCCTGGCTGCAGGTCGGAGCCGACAATGCGCCGGCGCTGCATCTCTATCGCTCGCTGGGTTTTTCAGAGCTCTACAGCTACCACTACCGCCGGCCGCCGGAAGAGCAAGTTCCCCGATGAACGAGATCGTCGCAAAACCCATTCTGCTGGTCGTGGCCTGCGCGCTGGTCGATGCCGACGGTCGGGTGCTGCTGGCCCAGCGCCCGCAGGGCAAGACCTTCGCCGGGCTGTGGGAATTTCCCGGCGGAAAGGTCGAGCCCGGCGAGACGCCGGAGACCACGCTGGTGCGCGAACTGCACGAAGAAATCGGCATCGAGACCAAGGTCGCCTGCCTCGCGCCGCTCACCTTCGCCAGCCATGAATACGAGACCTTCCATCTGCTGATGCCGCTTTTCGTCTGCCGCCGCTTCTGGGGCACGCCGACGCCGAAGGAGGGGCAGACTTTGAAATGGGTGAGGCCGCGGCAGATGCGCGACTATCCGATGCCGCCCGCCGACGCGCCGCTGATCCCGTTCCTCATCGACCTGCTCTGATCCGGCGGCGGCCGCCGCCATCAGCGTTAATCGATCCTTTATCCGGTCATGAAAGATTGAACGAAATCGCGGGCCCGCTTCCCGCGACAGTCGTACACGCCCGGAGACCTGCCACATGCACCCTGAAAGCGAATGGAACCGCATCCAGGACGACCGCAATTCGTGGCTGGGCGTCGCCGGCATGGGCGCGGTCCGCGTGGCGCTGCTGTTCGGTTCGGCCGCGGTGGCGCTGGCGCTGATCATCGCTCCGTTCGCCGAAAGCCAGACGCGCTCCTACACAGCCCAGTTCGACAGCTATCCCGAAGGCCTGGACACGATGAGCACCGGGTCGGTCGCCTCGGGTCAGAGCGGACGTTACGTCGTGCGCAGGAGCGTGCTGCAGCCCTCGCCGGACTCGATCTGTGTCATCCGCTCCAACGGAGCCCGCAGCGGCGATTGCTGAGGCTCGCGCGCATTAACCTTTCTTAACCGGATCGGCGGTAGAAGAGAGTTCGGAGGGAACATCGCATGCGGTCTCTGCTCAGGCGCTTTGCAAGAAACAGGTCCGGCGCGACGGCCGTCGAATACGCTCTGATCGTCGGATTCCTGTCGCTTGCCATTGTCGGTGGCCTGAGGCCCGTCGCCGACCAGCTTGAGTACCTCTGGGGCAACAGCGCCAGCAAGCTCAACTCGGCGTGGAAGGACTGACCGGTCAGCTGTTTCCGTCAGGATCGAGAATCTTCGCCAGCGAAACCTTTGCCGAGCCCGGCTTGAGCGGCTTCTGCTGGCTTTCATGGGGCACCCAGCCCGACATCCAGATGAACGTGAAAGTCGCACGCACCTTGCCGTCGGGGTCGGAAAAGCGCTCGGCGTAGATTTCCGCCGCACGAGCGAAAAACTGACGGCTTGCCGGCCGTCGCGTCCTGTCCAGCAGCGCATTGGTCGAACCCATCGCCCGCAAATCGCGCAGCAGCCCGAACATCGAGCCGTACCGCACCGTCACCGTCTCGATGTCGGCGACCGGCAGGCTGTAGCCGGCGCGCTGCAGCAGGGCGCCGGCGTCGCGCACGTCGGCGAAGGGCATCACCCTTGGGCTCGCTCCGCCGCTGATCTCGGTCTCCGCCGCCAGCAGGCTGTCGCGCAACTCGCCGAGCGTGCCGGCGCCGGCCATCGCCGCGAGCAGCAGGCCGTCGGGCCGCAGCGCGCGGCGGATCTGCGCCAGCATGCCGGGAACGTCGTTTGTCTCGTGCAGCGACAGCAGCGAGACTGCGAGGTCTAGGCTGGCGGGCTGAAGGGGCACCGTCTCGGGCGGTGCGACGATCCCGTTGCGGCCGGCGAGGAAGGCGGCGTCGGCTTCGACGGCGATCACCTCGTCCACCTTGCCGCTGCGTCGCAGCAGTTCGGCGACCTGCGGGCCCTGGCAGAACAGGGCGGCGGCGGCGCCGAACCGCCGGCTGAGCGTCGCCAGCCGCTCGTCGAGGTCCTCGTGGACGCGGCGGACGAGGAAATCCGAACCGGGCGCCGCATTCGCCAGTGCGCGTCGCTTGCGCCTGAGAAGGAGTGCGGTGTCGAAGATCGGCTGCAACGCTGGTTTCCTGCCGCGCAAGGACGCTGGTCCGGCCCGAGGCTTGTGCTATCGTGCGCGTCCCGTCCGACGTCGTGGCCGATCCGATGCCCGAGTTGATGCCCGAGATCAAGTTGTTTGCCAGGGCCGCGGCAACTTTGCCGATGCGGGTGCTGTTCCCGCCCGTCTGCCTGGGGTGCCGCTGCCGGGTTGCCGCGCCGGGCACGCTTTGCGGCGGGTGCTGGCCGAAGCTGCGTTTCCTCGAACGCCCCTGGTGCGCCGTCATGGGGACGCCGTTCGCCCATGAGATGGGCGAGGGATTTCTGTCCGCCGAGGCGATCGCCACGCCGCCGCCGTTCGAGCGGGCGCGGGCTGCCGTCGCCTATTCCGGCATCGCCCGGCAGATGGTGCAAGGGCTGAAATACAACGACCGCACCGATCTCGCGCCGTGGATGGCCGGCTGGATGCTGCGGGCCGGCGCCGAACTGGTGGACGCCGCCGATGTCGTGGTGCCCGTGCCGTTGCATTGGCGGCGCTTCCTGTGGCGGCGGTTCAACCAGTCGGCGGAGCTGGCGCGCGCCGTCGCGAAACGCTCGGCGCTGCGGTTCGAGCCGCTGGCGCTGGAGCGCCGCAAGGCGACGCGCCAGCAGGTCGGGCTCGGTGGGCGCGAGCGGGAGGACAATGTGCGCGGCGCCTTCAAGGTGCCGCCGCAGGCCGAGATCGCGGTGCGCGGACGGCGCGTGCTGCTGGTCGACGACGTCTACACCACCGGGGCGACCGTCGCGGCGGCGACGCGGGCATTGAAGCGCGGCGGCGCCAGCGCCGTCGACGTGCTCACCTTCGCCCGTGTCCTGCCGGGGGACTTCCAGCCGGACGAGCCAGACACTATATAGTCGGCCAAGGTATTCCGGCTGAAAGGCATTTCGGGTTCACGGCATGGTCGACGTAACGATCTACACACGCATCATGTGCGGCTACTGTGCGGCGGCGAAGAGCCTGCTCGAACGCAAGGGCGTGATCTATACGGAACACGACGCCAGCTTTTCTCCCGAATTGCGGCAAGAGATGCTGGCGAAATCCAACGGCCGGTACACCTTCCCGCAGATATTCATCGGCGATGTCCATGTCGGCGGCTCCGACGACCTGCACGCGCTGGAGGCGCAGGGCAGGCTCGACGCGCTGCTGGCGTCCGGCAGGCTGGGCTAGAGGGAACTGACGATGGCGATCTTCAAGGGCGGCTGCGATCCAGATGCGTTCGGGCGAAAGCGTTGCGCGCAACGTGGAAACCTTCGAGACCATGGTCCGTGCCGCGGCAAAGGCTGGCGCCTCCTACGTCCAGTCGCCCCGAGATGACCGGCGCGCTGGTGCGCGACGAGGCCGCCCGCAAGGTCGCCTTCAAGCCGGAAGACCAGGATACTCTGGCCGCGGCGGCCAGCGGGCTTGCGAAACAACTGGGCATTGTCGTCCACGTCGGCTCGACGGCGATCGCCCGCGACGACGGCAAGTTGGCCAACCGGGCGCTGGTCTACGGACCCGACGGCAGCCGCATCGCCGCCTACGACAAGATCCACATGTTCGACGTCGACCTCGACAATGGCGAAAGCTGGCGTGAATCCTCGGCCTACGAGCCTGGCACCGCGACCTCCGTCGTCGACACCGGCGATGCCCGCATCGGCCTCGCCATCTGCTACGATCTCCGGTTCCCGCAACTGTTCCGCGCTCAGGCGCTGGCGGGCGCCAACATGCTCACCGTGCCGGCGGCGTTCACGCGCCAGACCGGCGAGGCGCACTGGCACATCCTGTTGCGCGCCCGCGCCATCGAGAACGGCGCCTGGGTCGTCGCGGCGGCGCAGGGCGGCAGGCATGAGGACGGCCGCGAGACCTACGGTCATTCGCTGATCGTCGATCCCTGGGGGCGCATAGTCGCCGAGGTGGCCGGCGACGAGCCGGGAATGGCGATTGCCGAGATCGACGTCGAGGCCTCGGCGGCGGCGCGCCGCAAGGTGCCCAATCTCAAGAACGCGCGGGAATTCAAGGTGGCTCCCGCCGGCGGCAACGTTGCCTTGCGGGGCGCCGCATCGTGATCCGCTTCGCCCTCCGCTGCGAGCAGGACCACGAGTTCGAAGCCTGGTTCGGCAGCAGCGCCGACTACGACAAGCAGAAGAAACGCGGTTTGGTCGAATGCCCGCATTGCGGCTCGAAGAAGGTCGACAAGGCGCTGATGGCGCCGTCCGTCTCGACGAGCCGCAGGCAGGAGAAGATGGCGCTCGCCATGGGCGCGCAGCAGCGCGAGGCGATGGCGCAGCTGAAGGCGCTGTCGGAGAAGATGCGCGAGAACGCCGACTATGTCGGCGGCAAGTTTGCCGAGGAAGCGCGCAAGATCCATTTCGGCGAGACGGAAGCACGCGGCATCTACGGTGAAGCCACACCCGACGAGGCCCGCAGCCTGGTCGAGGACGGCGTCGAGTTCATGCCGATCCCGGTGTTCCCGGACGACAGGAACTGACCGTCTGGGCGCAGCATCAGCTCGCCGAAACGATCACCTTTTCCAGCAGTTCGATCAGTTTTTCCTGCTCCTCGACGGTCACGCCCGCGAGGATGCGGTGCTCGTTGGCGACATGGGCAGCGACGGCCTCGTCGATCAGCTCCTTGCCCTTGCCGGTGAGCTGCACCATCACGCCGCGGCGGTCGTCGGGATGCGGCTGGCGGGCGATCAGGCCGGCCTTTTCCAGCCGGTCCAGCCGGTTGGTCATCGCGCCCGAGGTCACCATCGTCGCCTCGTAGAGCGCCGTCGGCGTCAGTGCGTGGGGTGCGCCCGAGCGGCGCAAGGTTGCCAGCACATCGAACTCGCCCTGCTGCAGGCCGAACTGCGCGAATACCGGAGCAAGGCGCTCTCGCGAAATCAGGCTGGACGCCTCGCTGATCCTGCCGATGACGGCCATCGGCCGGACGTCGAGATCCGGCCTTTCTCGTCGCCACTGCTCGATCGCCCGCGCCGCACGTCCCATTCTTTGCCACCAAGTGTCTTGATGTTAAGATTCTTTACGCTATGATAACTCAAACGGACACGCCGTCCAAGCTTGTCGGACAAGAATCATGGCTAACCTCTGGAATTCCGCAATTGCCCTGCTGCTGATCACCGGCGGCTTTCTCGGGCTGACGCTGCCGTTCGGCAAGCTGGCCACCACCGCGGGTTTCGCCGCGCCTGCCTGGGCGTTCGTGATTTCCGCCGGCGGCGGGCTGGTCCTGCTGACCGCGCTGCTGGCCTCGGGCCGTGGCGTCGGCCTGGCGCCGCGCAAGCTGCGTTATTACGCCATCACCGCCGCGATCTCCTACGCCATCCCCAACATACTGATCTTCATGGTCATCCCGCATCTCGGGGCGGGATACACCGGCATCCTGTTCACCTTGTCGCCGGTCATCACGCTGATGCTGTCGCTGGTTCTGGGCATCCGCCGCCCAGCGCGCTCGGCATCGCCGGCATCGCGGTCGGGTTCGCGGGCGCACTGCTGGTGGCGCTGACACGCGGCGAGGCGGGCCGGCCGGCGGACTTCCTGTGGGTCGGGCTCGGTCTGCTGATCCCGCTCAGCCTCGCCGCCGGCAACATCTACCGCACCGCGGACTGGCCGAAGGATGCCGGGCCGATCGAGCTTGCCGCCGGCAGCAACCTCGTCTCCGCGCTTATTCTGCTTGGCCTTATGGTGGCGATGTTCGGCGCGCGCCGCTCGCTCCGGTCGCCGACAAACATCGGCCTCACTGTGGCGCAGGTGGCGGCCTCGGCCGGCATGTTCGTGTTCTTCTTCCGGCTGCAGTCGGTCGGAGGGCCGGTCTATCTCAGCCAGATCGGTTACGTCGCCGCGGCGATCGGGCTGGCGTCCGGCACGATCTTCCTCGGCGAGCGCTACCAGCTGCTCACCTGGCTCGGCGCGCTGGTCGTCGGGGCGGGTGTTGCGCTGACGACGAAGGCGCAGTCGGCTCCGTCATCCCTATCCACCGCGAAAACCTGACCCGGCCTGTTTCACCAGCTTCGCCGGCGCGACGTTGCGCCAGGCCGTCGTCAGCGCGCTGCGCAAGGTCATTTCATCGGCATGCGGCAGCGTGATCGCGGTCCAGCCCAGCCGGCCCCAGCCGCCCGGGACGGCCGAAAAGATCGCCGGCTCGGCGCCGGCCATCATCTCCTGCTGCTCGCGCGACAGCTTGATGACTGCCCGGTCGTCGTCGGGCAGCGACATGAAGATCTTGTTGCGGACCCGGAAGTCGGCCTTGCCGAAATGCGATTTTTCCTCGGCCTCCGGCAGGGCGAGCGCGATCCTTCGGGCGTCGGCGGCGTTCATGGCGGCTCCGTGAGCGATGTTCCGCCAAAGCTACGGCGCGCCGGGGCGGCCGTCTTGAAGGAATGTTACCGCCGGATTTTGGGGCCGGGCCGCCTTCGCCCTCAGGCGGCCGACAGCTTTTCGGCCAGCACCATGTAGTTGACGTCCATGTCGCGGGAGCGCTGCCAGCGGTCGGCGAGCAGGTTGTAGACGACGCCTGTGCGGTCGGCGATCGCCATGCCGGAGGCCGACAGCGCCTTCTCGAGCTCATCCGGTCGGACCAGCTTGCCGAACTGGTGGGTGCCGCGCGGCAGCCAGCGCAGCACGTATTCGGCGCCGATGATGGCGAGGCCGAGCGCCTTGACGGTGCGGTTGATGGTGGCGACGAACATCACGCCGCCCGGCTTCACCATCGCCGCGCATTTGGCGATGTAGAGGTCGACGTCGGCAACGTGCTCGACCACTTCCATGTTGAGGATGACGTCGAATTTCTCTCCGGCGTCGGCCAGCGCCTCGGCCGTGGTGGCGCGATAGTCGATCGACAGGCCGCCTCCGGCTGCATGCAGCTTCGCCACCTCGATGTTGGTCTCCGAGGCATCGGCGCCGACGACGGTGGCGCCGAGCCGCGCCATCGGCTCGCACAGCAGCCCGCCGCCGCAGCCGATGTCGAGGATACGCAGGCCCTCGAACGGCCGCGCCGCATGCGGATCGCGACCGAAGCGGGTCGCCACCTGGTCGCGGATGTAACCCAGCCGGACCGGGTTGAACTTGTGCAGCGGCTTGAACTTGCCCGACGGGTTCCACCATTCGGCGGCCATCGCGGAGAAGCGCTCGACTTCGGCGACGTCGATCGTCGTTCGGGCGGTTTCTGGCATGGGCGGGGTCTCCTTCGCGGAGACAAGGAAGTCGGGCGCGAGCGGAAGAATGTCAAGGCGCGATGAGGTCGCTGCCTGAACGGCCACGCCGCCACCCGTCCGCCTCACCGGTCTGGGCCGGGCATTCCGTGCGCGGTTTCGATGCGTTCGGCCACCAGTTCCTGCATGCGCCACAAATGATGGTCGCGGATGCCGATCTCCTCCAGTTGCACCACCGTGGAATGCAGGTATTCGGCCATCGAGCCCCAGTGCCCGCAGGCAGCGGCCAGCACGTCGGCCACGGCCTCGTCGCCCAGCCCGCTGACGTAGCGACCGCTGTTGCGGTCGATGGCGAAGGTCAATGCACGGATACGGCCTGCGTCGGTCGCCACCCAGATCCAGCGTGGCGGAAACGCCGTCGGCACCATGCTCATCTCGCGGCGGATCAGCCTGCCGAGATTTGCCGCTATCGCTGCGTCGGGCAGGCGGAACATGACGCCGCCGCACTGGCCGCCGCGATCCAGCGCCAGCATCAGGCCGGGCGTCTCGATGCTGCCGCGGAAGCGGTAGTCCCAGCCGAGGCAGAAGGTGCGGCGCCAGCCGCGCGCCAGAGCGGCGCGGCGGTCGACGAATTCGAACGCCGGGTTCCAGATCAGCGAGCCATAGGCGAACAGCCAGAACGCACCGGCGGGCGCGCCCGCCATGATGCCGGAGACCATGGCGTCGTAGTCTTCGTCCGTCGCCGGCCTGCGGTTGGGGAAGACCTGCGGGCCGGGATCGGCGATCTCGCGCGCCACCCTGGCGACGTGATCGCGTGTCAGTCGCATCTGGCGTGGCGGTCTGGCGTCCATCGTCTGTCCCGGATCGGTCCGCCGGATATTCCAGCAGGGGCAGCGGCCTGGCAAGCAGCTGCGCCTTGCTTGCACACCCCGGCCGTTTTGGTTATGGAGGCCGCGCATCCCGCGCCTCGGATTTCCGGGGCGCTTTCATTTGGTCGTCCACGCCGTTCCGGCACTCCGAGGGCATACCGCTTCCATGGCGCGCATCGTGATGAAATTCGGCGGGACGTCCGTCGCCGACATCAGCCGCATCCGCAATGTGGCGCGTCACGTCAAACGTGAGGTCGATGCCGGCCACGAGGTCGCGGTCGTGGTGTCGGCGATGGCCGGCAAGACCAACGAACTGGTGGCGTGGACGCGCGAAGCCTCGCCGATGCACGACGCACGCGAATACGACGCCGTCGTCGCTTCGGGCGAGCAGGTCACCGCAGGGCTGCTGGCCATCGCGCTGCAGCACATGGGCGTCAACGCCCGCTCCTGGCAGGGCTGGCAGATCCCGATCCGCACCGACAACGCCCATGGCGCTGCCCGCATCCAGGAGATCGACGGGTCGTTCCTGGTCAAGCGTTTCGGCGAGGGCCAGGTGGCGGTCATTGCCGGCTTCCAGGGCCTGGCGCCGGACAACCGGATCGCGACGCTCGGCCGTGGCGGTTCCGACACCAGCGCGGTCGCCATCGCAGCGGCGGTCAAGGCCGATCGCTGCGACATCTACACCGATGTCGACGGGGTCTACACCACCGATCCGCGCATCGAGCCAAAGGCGCGGCGGCTTTCCAAGATCTCGTTCGAGGAGATGCTGGAAATGGCGTCGCTCGGCGCCAAGGTGCTGCAGGTGCGCTCGGTCGAGCTCGCCATGGTCCACCGGGTGCGGACCTTCGTGCGCTCCTCGTTCGAGGATCCCGACGCGCCCGGCATGGGCGAGCTTCTCAATCCGCCCGGAACGCTCATTTGCGACGAGGAAGAAATCGTGGAACAGCAGGTCGTCACCGGAATCGCCTACGCCAAGGACGAAGCCCAGATTTCGCTGCGCCGCGTGGCCGACAGGCCGGGCGTTGCCGGCGGCATCTTCGGCCCGCTCGCCGAGGCCAACATCAATGTCGACATGATCGTCCAGAACATCTCCGAGGACGGCAAGTTCACCGACATGACCTTCACGGTGCCGTCGGGCGATGTCGACAAGGCGCTGGCGGTGCTGGCCAAGGTCAAGGAGACCATCGGTTTCGACCTCGTCCAGTCGGAGCCCGGCATGTCGAAGGTCTCGGTCATCGGCATCGGCATGCGCAGCCATGCCGGTGTCGCCGCCACCGCCTTCAAGGCGCTGGCTGACAGGTCGATCAATATCCGCGCGATCACCACCTCGGAGATCAAGATCTCGATCCTGATCGACGGTCCCTATACCGAACTCGCAGTTCGGACTTTGCATTCCGTCTACGGTCTGGATAAGCAGTAGTTTGACATTTTCGCTCCCGGCACGACCGGCCGCGTCGCACCGACGCCGGCCGGAAAAGCCGTTGGAAAGGCCTTAACCGATGCGTGATCCCGCCGCCGGTCCGCGCGTTCTCCTGAGACGGCTCCGCGAGCTCATGGCCGAGCCGCTGGAGCCGCAGGAGCGGCTCGACCGCATCGTCCGCGAGATCGCCGCCAACATGGTGGCCGAGGTCTGCTCGCTCTACGTGCTGCGCGCCGATTCGGTGCTCGAACTCTACGCCACCGAGGGCCTGAACCCGAGCGCCGTGCACCTGGCGCAGTTGCGGCTCGGGCAAGGTCTGGTAGGCACCATCGCCGCCAGCGCCCGTCCGCTCAACCTTTCCGACGCCCAGCGCCATCCGGCCTTCGCCTACCTGCCGGAGACGGGTGAAGAAATCTACCACTCGTTCCTCGGCGTCCCGGTGCTGCGCGCCGGCCGCACGCTCGGCGTGCTCGTCGTGCAGAACCGCACGATGCGGCACTATCGCGAGGACGAGATCGAGGCGCTGGAGACGACGGCGATGGTGATTGCCGAGATGATCGCCACCGGCGATCTGGCGCGGCTCACCCGTCCCGGGCTCGAACTCGACCTGCGCCGGCCGGTCAGCTTCACCGGCCTGTCCTTCAACGACGGCGTCGGCCTCGGTTATGTGGTGCTGCACGAGCCGCGCATCGTCGTCACCAACCTGTTCAACGAGGACAGCGAGCAGGAACTGCGCCGGCTCGAGCAGGCGCTGGGATCGCTGCGCCTGTCGATCGACGACATGCTGTCGCGCCGCGACGTGGCCTTCGAGGGCGAACACCGCGAGGTGCTCGAGGCCTACCGCATGTTCGCCAACGACCGGGGCTGGGTGCGCCGCCTCGAGGAGGCGGTGAAGAACGGTCTCACCGCCGAGGCGGCGGTCGAGAAGGTGCAGAGCGACATGCGCGCCCGCATGATGCACATGACCGATCCGTTCATGCGCGAGCGGATGAGCGATTTCGACGATCTCGCCAACCGCCTGCTGCGCCAGCTGATGGGCCACGGTCCGGAGGTCCTCGCTGCGACGTTGCCGAAGGACGCCATCATCGTCGCGCGCTCGATGGGCGCCGCCGAGCTGCTGGACTATCCGCGCGAGAAGCTGCGCGGGCTGGTGCTGGAGGACGGTGCGGTGACCAGCCACGTGGTCATCGTCGCACGCGCCATGGGCATTCCCGTCGCCGGCCAGATGAAGGGCGCCGTGTCGATGGCCGAGAACGGCGATGCCATCATCGTCGACGGCGAGGAAGGCCGGATATTCCTTCGCCCGCAGCCGGACGTCGAGACGTCCTATGCGGAAAAGGTCCGTTTCCGGGCGCGCCGGCAGGAACTCTACCGCGAACTCCGCAACCAGCCGTCGCAGACCAGGGATGGCGTCCATGTCGACCTGCTGATGAATGCCGGCCTCGCGGTCGACCTGCCGCAACTCGCCGAATCGGGCGCCGCCGGCATCGGGCTGTTCCGCACCGAACTGCAATTCATGGTCGCCGCGACCTTCCCGCGCGCGGAGGCGCAGGAGCGGCTCTACCGCGACGTTCTCGATGCCGCTGGCAAACGGCCGGTGACCTTCCGCACCATCGACATCGGCGGTGACAAGGTGCTGCCCTATTTCAAGAATGTCGTGCATGAGGAAAACCCGGCGCTCGGCTGGCGGGCGATCCGGCTGACGCTCGACCGTCCGGCGCTGCTGCGCACGCAGGTTAGGGCGCTGCTCAAGGCGGCCGGCGGACGCGAACTGCGGCTGATGCTGCCGATGGTCACCGAACTCGGCGAGATATTCCAGGCGCGCGAGATCATCGACCGCGAAGTGCGTCATCTGTCGCGCTTCGCCCACGACCTGCCGACGGTGCTGCGCATCGGCGCCATGCTGGAGGTGCCGTCGCTGCTGTGGCAGCTCGACGAACTGATGCGCACGGTGGACTTCGTTTCCGTCGGCTCCAACGATTTGTTCCAGTTCGTCATGGCGACCGACCGCGGCAACACTCAATTGTCCGACCGCTTCGATCCGCTGTCGGTGCCGTTCCTGCGGGTGCTGAAACAGATCGCCGACGCCGGCAAGACGTCCGGCACGCCGGTGACGCTTTGCGGCGAACTGGCCGGCAGACCGGTTTCGGCCATGACTTTGATCGGCCTCGGCTACCGGTCGATCTCGATGTCGCCGGCGGCGATCGGTCCGGTCAAGGCGATGCTGACCGAACTGCCGCTCGAAACGCTGGAGGCGTTCCTCGCCGATGCGCTGGCCAGGCCGGGCGCCGGGCGCGACATGCGCAAGGACCTCATCGCCTTCGCAACGGAAAACGGCATCCCGCTCTGACCATGCTCAATCTGCCGCGCGATCGCATGGACCAGGTGGTGAAGCGTTTCGAGCTGATCGAGGCGCAGATGGCGGCCGGGCCGTCGGCCGAGGAATATGTCCGCCTGGCCTCGGAGTACTCCGAACTCAAGGACATGGCGGAGAAGGTCCGCGAGTTGCGAGCCGCCGAGCGCGAGCATGCCGACCTTGAAGCCATGCTGGCCGACAGCGCCACCGACGCCGAGATGCGGGCACTGGCCGAAGCCGACTTGCCGGCGGTCGATGCCCGCATGGAGGCCTTGCAGCATGAGATGCAGATACTGCTTCTGCCGCGCGATGCCGCCGACGAGCGCAACGCGATCCTCGAGATCCGCGCCGGCACCGGCGGCGACGAGGCGGCGCTGTTCGCCGGCGACCTCTACCGCATGTACGAACGCTACGCTTCGACGCGCGGCTGGCGGTTCGAGATCATGTCGGCGAGCGACGGCGATGTCGGCGGCTACAAGGAAATCATCGCGACCGTGTCGGGCCGGGGAGTGTTTGCCCACATGAAGTTCGAATCGGGCGTGCACCGCGTCCAGCGGGTGCCCGAGACCGAGGCCGGCGGACGCATCCACACCTCGGCGGCGACGGTCGCTGTCCTCCCCGAGGCCCAGGAAGTCGACATCGAGATCAAGGCCGACGACATCCGCGTCGACACCACGCGCGCGTCGAGTTCCGGCGGCCAGCATGCCAACACCACCGAAACCGCGGTGCGCATCCTGCACATTCCGACCGGCATCATCGTCGTGCAGGCGGAAAAGTCGCAGCACCAGAACCGGGCGCGGGCCATGCAGATCCTGCGCGCCAGGCTCTACGATCTCGAGCGCTCGCGGGCGGCGCAGGAACGCTCCGAGTCGCGCAAGCTGCAGGTGGGTTCGGGCGACCGTTCGGAGCGCATCCGCACCTACAATTTCCCGCAAGGCCGGGTGACCGACCATCGCATCAACCTGACGCTCTACAAGCTCGACCGGGTGATGGAGGGCGAACTCGACGAGATCATCGACGCGCTGATCGCCGACCATCAGTCGAAACTGCTGGCGGACGTCGGAGCGGGGTGAATACGTGGCTCGTGAGGGGGCAAGCGCCCTGGCCGACGTCCTGCGGAACGCACGCAAAAAACTGAGCGGACCCGACATCGATGATCCCGGCCTCGAAGCCAGGATCATCGTCGAGCATTTCACCGGTACGTCGCGCGCCGACGCTGTCGGTCGCCCCGACACGGCGGTCGCGCCAGAGGCAGTCGCCGCCATCGCCGCCGCTCTCCGGCGCCGCCGTGCCGGTGAGCCTGTCTACCGCATCCTCGGGTTCCGCGAATTCCACGGGCTGCGGCTCACGCTGTCGCCGGAGACGCTGGAGCCACGTCCCGACACCGAGACGCTCGTCGACCTGGTGCTGCCCCATGTCCGCGAGACCGTTGGCAGGCACGGCGCCTGCACGATCCTCGACCTGGGCACCGGCACCGGGGCTATCGCGCTGGCCATCCTCGCGCAGGTGCCCGAAGCCACCGCCGTCGGCGTCGACATCTCGGCCGGTGCGCTGGCGACGGCCTTGGAAAACGCCCGGCAAACCGGCCTGTCCGGCCGTTTTTCGGCGGTGGAATCGGATTGGCTCGGAAAAATTGATGGCCGCTTTCATTTAATTGTCTCGAATCCACCCTATATCAGGCATGAAGACATCGACGGCCTGGATATCGCCGTCCGCGATTTCGACCCTTTGAAAGCACTGGATGG
>CBDDIJ010000005.1:0-1638442 GCA_965228855.1 Candidatus Obscuribacterales bacterium
AGTTTTAAACAACGTGAGCCGCTCGGAGAGCTTGATTATCGCTTCAGCGCGCCCGTAATCTTTCGAGTCGAAAGCGTGAGCCTTTTGCTGGGTAAGCATGCTGATTTGAGCATCAATCGTAGACAGAACTACGGTAATCGCATCAATAAAATCGTCTTCGCTGGAGAAGACGAATCCAGCCTCGCGAGCCCGCTCGAAGCGCTGCACAGTCTCCTTCGACATAACCGGAAGTTCGGTGAATGACTCTTGAGGAAAAGACGAGGCTTCTTCCATCGGCGGATCGAGCAATTCCTCTTTCTCCGCCACCATAGAGAACTCAGTTACAACGGAAGGCTGCTCCCACCCCGCCTCAGAAACGTCTCCAGACTCCGAAGCACTCATCTCAATGGTGTGCCAGTCTCCCGATTCGGCTACAGATTCTTGACTTTCTGAACCTTCGATTTCATCATCCTGCCCGGATTCGAATTGCTCGAGTGCCTCAGCGTCGACGCCTTCATCCAGCGGCGCATCAAAAATCTCGTCGGCATCATCCGACTCGGCGTGTTCGCTATCAAAGTCTTCGCTTTCTTCGTTCGCAACCTCTTCAATTACGTCCTCGTCTTCAGAGGTTTCTAAGTCAATGCCGTCATCACTGCTCTCTTCATGCGAGATATCGTCGCCCTCATGCTCGGAGGCGTCGTAATCAGTCGCCTCTTCAGCAGCATCATCCTCTTCCGAATGTTGCGGAGGAGGCAGAGGCGGCGGCGGCTCCGGTGCATGGAATCCGTGCATGTGCTGAGGAGGTAGCCCTGGAGCGTTGTTGAACGGGATGGGGAAACCCATCGGCACGGAATTGAAAGTAGGCGGCGGTGGTGGCACGGGTTGAGTCGGTTGCCCACCCGTGTTGTATTGCTGTTGCAGCATAGGCGGAGTCAGTTGCCGATGACCGCCGGTGTTGTGTTGATTTTGCAAGTCTGGAGGGGCTCCGGGCACCATATGGGAAGGCATCCCGGGTGGCATCGCTTGTGGTGGCATCGCAGGCGGCATCGCCTGTGGTGGCATACCAGGCGGAGGCATTCCTGCCGGCAGGGATGGGGCGGACATGCCCTGCGGGTACAGGGGCGCTGAACCTGGCGGTGGCACCATGGGCTGTTGGTGTGCTCCTGATTGCGTAATCCCCGGTTGAATCATCCCCGGGAAGCTAGGCATCCCCGGAGGAGGAGACATTAAATGAGGGGGCGCAGGCGGCACTGGTGGCTGCATGACGTAGCCTGGCGCCATCGCATTCGGTGGCATTGGATTGGGCGCTTGGGTAGAGAATACACCGCTTGGATTAATTTGAGATGCTTGCTGCTGCGTTGAATACGCCCCGCTTTGATTTACCGGAGACGCCTGCTGTTGCGTTGAATACGCCCCACTTTGATTAACACGCTGTTGCACACCATAGACGCCGCTCTGACTTATTTGTGAAGGAGGAATATGTACTCCTTCAGGTTTCAGCAGTTCGGGCGGATCAGAGGCGTTTCCATAGCTCGGATAATTCTGAGGAGGTGGCGGCGCCATCAAGTTGTCGAATGACGGGCGGGGAGCATCGGGGCGTGCAAGTTGTTGAGTGCCCGGTACGGTGTTCCACTTATCGTTTTCGCGCTGAGGCTGAGACTGAGGTTGGTTTTGGATTGAATCACGCGTGTTCTGCATAAACTGCTGCCAATCATTTTGCATGGAGCGCGGCGATGAAACTGACTTCCACTCGCCTTCGCTTTGTGCAGTTCCGCCTTGAGCGGACATAACGCCGCTCTGACTGAAGTCGTCCACAGGTTTGAACGGATTGGAATCGACTCGTCGATAAGGACCGGAGTTTTGCTGCTGGTCCACACGATGAACAGCCGAGTCTGAAGATCTAAATGCACCGGACTCAGATGAACTGTCCGGTTTTGCGCCCTGGGTTGTGCCGAAAGGTGGAGCGTGCATCGACTGCCTGAATCTGTCGGTTTCCGACTGGGCGGCTTGCGCAACCTGGTTGCTGATGTCATCTATGAATCTATCGGCTCGGGGTGGAGCGACATCCGAAATTCGGGGAGAAGAGTCAGAAGCTGGTCTTCCGTTGCGCTGCCCAAGCAATTCAGGACTCTCCGAGTAGTCCTTCTCCTGATAGCCCAAGGCGCCTGGCGCAGCAGGAGCCTCCGGCACTATGCCGATATCTTCGAGCCGGAAAAGCTCGCCGGGCTGTGCTTCATCGCTTGCAAATCTGATTAGACCGTCGAGAAGAGCCCGATACACGCTTGGAAACAAATCCGGCTCAATAGCCTTATTTACAATCGTCCAACTGACCGCCATTCCATCGCTCTCGGGCGTAATAGTCAGATAGCTGCCGAAGGAAGTTGGCGAAGTCGAGAAGCCCAGCAGTTTATCGCTGGGCAAAATATAGGTTTCTATGCTTGAGACCGTGCCGCGGACAGCCAGAGTCCAATATCTTGTCGAAATTCGGCCCGCAAAAACCTCGATAGTTCCTCTGGCGGTCTCGTGCCAGCTGGAAAGGTCCTCCGTGACCAGAGACGGGCGAATCCAGGCCAATTCAAGGTCGGATCCACCTGTGACCCGATTAAACTCGTATGCTGTGTTCTGAAAGTTGTCGAACATACGGTCAACGATGCGAATCATCGCCTCTTTGATCGCCTCGTTCTTCTGACGTTCACCGGCTTCGAAGGCTGCTTTTCCGGTGGGAATGCGCGCAAGTAAGTTGTGAGAATCCTTGGGATTCTGTTTGTAGTTATTCAGGACCTTTGATTTCCAAACGCCGGAAATCATCTCTTCTTCTTTGCTACGCGGGTTTACAGGCGCTGCTGCCGGCTCCGGCGCAACCTCTTGAGAACCAACATCATCAGTCAGGTCGTCATTGTTAGGCTGTAAAGCCTTCAATTTCACCTTCGTCGCGCGAGCTTTGCCCTTCTTGCGTTTCGGCCACATGGACGCCTTGCCCTCGTTTACTAAACAGAGCGGTTATATACATTAGAGGATGTACCCTACTAAAGACGGGTTCAAAACCTCCGCTTCCCCATGCCCGAAAAAGGCTGAAAGCTTCTCAATTCTTGATTTTTACAAGACACTTTTTCGAAGAAAAACAGTTACTATTTACTTGTCGCCCAGGCTCGATTGCGTATGATGCTGGAGGCGACTTGGAACCCGTGGAGGGCAGTAATTGATGCCTGGCTCTAACAACGGGAGCCGCGATTTCGTGGAAGCCGATGTCATCACGGTTCGAGGCGCCCGACAACACAATCTAAAAAATATCAGTTTAAAAATCCCGCGCAACAAGCTGGTCGTCATAACCGGCGTGAGCGGCTCGGGAAAGTCATCTCTTGCTTTCGACACTATCTTTGCCGAAGGTCAAAGGCGTTATGTCGAGTCGCTGTCGGCTTACGCTCGACAGTTTCTTGGACAGCTGGATAAGCCCGACGTAGATGCCATCGAAGGCTTGAGCCCTGCGATTTCGATCGATCAAAAAGCGACCAGTCACAACCCGCGTTCGACAGTCGGAACCGTGACGGAAATCTATGATTACATGCGGCTCTTGTATGCACGCATCGGCATACCACATTGCCCAAACTGCAAACGAAAAATCAATCCGCAAACAATCGACCAGATTGTCGATCAGGTCCTCTCCCTTCCATCCGGAACTAAACTGCAGGTGCTGGCACCACTGGTCTCCGGTAGAAAGGGCGAGTATCAAACGCTTTTCTCGGATCTCCGAAAAGAGGGATTCGCGCGCGTTAGAGTCGATGGAAAGGTCCACCATCTCGACGATGATATCGAGCTTGACAAACAGAAGAAACACGATATCGAACTCGTCGTTGACCGGATCGTGATGAAGGGCGGCATCCAATCACGCCTGGCCGACAGTATCTCAGTCGGACTGAAGTGGGGAAAGTCCAACGTCTTAATCGACATTCTTTCAAGCGACGATGAAGACGCAAAAGGCGAGAAAGAACCTTTGCTGTTCTCTGAAAATTTCGCCTGCGCCAACTGCAACATCAGCTTTGCCGAAATCTCGCCTCGCGTATTCAGCTTCAATAGCCCTTATGGAGCTTGCGCCGATTGCGACGGCTTAGGAGCAACTTTCGAAGTCGATCCATCGTTGGTCGTTCCAGATCCATCGAAAACGCTTGCCGAAGGAGCGATCTATCCCTGGGCAAAAACCGGCAACAACTATTACGACCAGATTATCGCTTCGGTAGCGAAGCACTACAAGTTTAAAACCGACGTTCCATTTTCGTCTCTGACGAAGAAACAACAAGGCTATATCTTGTTCGGCTCCGGCGATGAGAAGATCAAACTCGGACACGATTCGTTCGACGGTTCGGAGTTCTGGACTTACAAGAAAGCATTCGAGGGCGTAGTACCAAACCTGGCAAGACGGCATTCCGAGACGAATTCGGACAAGGTGCGCAACGACATTGAAGAATACATGACTCAAATGTTGTGCACCAAATGCGATGGCTCAAGGCTGAAAGCTGAAAGTCTGGCAGTCACCGTTGGAAAAAGTTCGATTGCAGAAGTAAGTCGATTGCCGATTTTGAAAGCGGCTCAGTTTTTCAACGACTTGCCGGAGCAGTTAAACGAAAGACATAGCAAAATAGCGCATCAGGTCTTGCTTGAGATTCAAGCACGGCTGAAGTTCCTCACCGACGTAGGACTCGGATATCTGACTTTGGAACGTCAAGCCGGCACCTTATCCGGTGGCGAGGCGCAACGTATACGATTGGCCACGCAGATCGGTTCCGGTCTTTCCGGAGTTCTCTACGTATTGGACGAACCATCTATCGGGCTTCACCAGCGCGACAACAATCGACTTATCGCGACGCTGAAACATCTCAAAGATCTGGGCAACACCTTGCTCGTGGTCGAACACGACGAAGATACCATTCGCGCTGCTGATTGGATCATTGATATCGGTCCTGGTGCCGGTGTTCATGGTGGCGAAGTGGTGGCAGAAGGAAAAATCAAAGCGATTGAATCTCAAAAGAGATCATCTACCGGTGCATATCTTTCCGGAAGAAAACGCATAGAAGTTCCAGCCAGAAGGCGCACAGGCAGCGGTAAGAAGCTGAAAGTGTTTGGTGCGAAGCTCAACAATCTCAAAGACATCGATCTAGAAATTCCACTTGGAAAATTTGTCGCTGTCACCGGTGTTAGTGGCTCAGGGAAATCAACTCTGGTTAACGATCTGATCTACCAATACTTACGGCACTTTCTCCATGGCACAGTGCCCATGCCCAAAGGATTGAAAAAGGTCGAAGGCGCGGAGCAGCTGGACAAGGTGATCGACATAGATCAATCACCAATCGGTCGAACCCCCAGATCGAACCCTGCCACATACACCGGTCTGTTCGACGCTATTCGCGAAATCTTTTCGATGACGACAGAAGCTAAAGCACGCGGATATCTTCCCGGTCGTTTTTCGTTCAACGTCAAAGGCGGTCGCTGTGAAGCCTGTCACGGCGAAGGGATGAACGAAATCGAGATGAACTTCCTGCCGTCGGTTTTCGTAACCTGTGAAGTATGCAAGGGTGCACGCTACAACCGCGAAACTCTCGAAGTAAAATTCAAGGGCAAGTCTATCGGCGACATCCTCGACATGACCGTCGAGGACGCATGCGCTTTCTTCAAAGACATTCCGAAGGCCCACGCAAAACTGGAGACATTGATGGAAGTCGGACTCGAGTACGTCAAACTCGGTCAACCGGCAACGACGCTGTCAGGCGGCGAAGCTCAGCGGGTCAAACTGGCGGAGCAACTCTCGAAACGCTCCACAGGAAAAACGATTTACATCCTGGACGAGCCGACTACCGGCTTATCCTTCGCCGATGTGGACAAATTGTTGCACGTTCTCAATCGGCTTGTAGACAGCGGAAACACGGTACTTATCATCGAGCACAACCTGGATGTTATTAAACAAGCAGATTGGGTCATCGATCTGGGACCGGATGGAGGCGAGGACGGCGGAACAATTGTGGCGAAGGGCGAGCCAGAAGACCTGCTCAAGGTCAAAGCCTCGTTCACGGGTCAATTCCTCAAAGGTCCGCTGAGCGTTCCCGTTTAAAACCAGTTCAGAACCGCGATTTGACAGCCTCCAGCTCTGGCGCATTTGGTTTACAACTGCATGAAACTCCATTCCATCGGGATCGGGTATCATATGCACAGCGCACCGAGGTAATTGCAATTGCATTCCCACAATCACGAGAAAGAACAGCAGCAAGCGGATTCCCCAGCAGATCCGGTGTTCGATAGTCTGCGCAAACGCGGGCATCGTGTGACCGCGCAGCGCGAATTGATCCTGCAGATTTTTCGAGACCTGCCTCACGGACAACATCTTTCGGCGGAAGAATTACATGGCGCACTGGTTGAGCGAGGCTCCAGCGTCAGCCTCGCTACCGCTTATCGCACCTTGAAGTTGTTGACCTCCATGGGCTTGCTTCGCGAACTTGATTTTGCCGAAGGTCACAAGCATTATGAGCTGAAGCAGGACGATCTGCCGCATCAACACATCATTTGTACACGCTGCAACTCCACGCTGGAGTTCGAAGATCACTTTCTGGAAGAAGCCGGCCAAAAGATTGGCGCCCGCTACAACTTCGATGTCGTGGACGCACAGTTCAAAATCTTCGGTTTGTGCCCCGACTGTCGAAAGCTAAGCCGATAGGCGTAAACGGTTTTTCAACCGAACAATTGGAGCGGGTTTTGAACGATAAAGTGAAAACGCTAGCTGAAGCAAAGGACGGAGATTGGCTCATAGTCACGGGCACGTCTGACAATGACGTAAAGTGGCAGGCATTGAGATTTGGTATCGGCGAAGGCTCGCTGATTCAAGTGCAGAAAAATATTCCGAAAGGGCCTGTAATTATCAGCAAGAAGCATGTTGAAATAGCGATAGGACGCGAATTGGCAAAGAGCGTCACCGTCGATCCCGCTCAGCCGCCACGTGCGAAGCAGAAATCCGATGGATAAAAAGACCGGACCGAACTGCACGAAGTGCCAGATGCCGCTCACGATCACATCGGCGACATCCATATCGGTGCGCTGCCCCCGGTGCAGCACCTGGCAGGATATCGACCCGTCGTGCGCCGGAAGCTGCCTGAGCTGCCACAAAACGCATCAGTCACAGCCCTCGCCGTGCACCTCGGAAGTGTCCGATCGCGAATTTCCTATAAGTAATTCTTCAGGACAAGGTAATAATTCTTGCTCAAATGTGGTACGAACAAAACGAGAGGCTAATCTCGGGCCACTCCTACTGCTCAAGCAGGCCTGGCAAGTTCTAACGAACCGCCTATTCATGTAAGATAAGCTATGGGGGCTTACTAACAAGATATGAAGGCTTTTGAACGGTTCCTGCACATCAATCTCGGTTCCTCAGTTCGGTTATTAGGGATTCAATGGTGAGTAAAATCAATCCCTGGAAAATTCAAGGCTATAAGCCCGGCCAAATCGTACAGTGCAAGATTCAGAAGGCTGAACCCGGCGGCTACGCTGTGGTGCTAGTTAAGGATAATATTCCAGGGTATCTTCCTTCCAATGCCAGACATAACTTCGGTGACGAAGTCCTCGCCACGTTCGTTTGCATCGACAAGAGCCGTGTTCTCCTGTCTGAGCGATTCACGGCAGGCAGCTCCGGCAAAGGCGGAGCGCCGGTCAAGAAGAACTATGGTCCGGACTGGTCCCAGCATTTAGACGAGCTGGACTCGAACTACACGACGGGCGCTCAGCAAGCCGCTCCCGATAATTCCAATCAGTATCTTACTGGTCCCCTCCCCGCCCAGGCGCCGGTCGACCCGTATTCGAACGAAGGCTATCAGCAACAGCAGTTTGCTACCGGACCGCTCCCGCAGCAATTCAATCCACCGCAACAACAATATGCGACCGGCCCCTTGCCGTCCCAGCAAACGCCCGAGCAATACATGGGCGGCGATCAAGGAAATCAATATCTAACCGGAGCGCAACCTGCCCAGCGTTACGCAGATGGCGTTCCCAGTCGCAGATTCCAGTTGCGTCGAGCCATCGACTTGATCATGCCTCCAATCGACGGCGAGACAATCAGCACGATGCGTATCGGCGATTATGACGTGGAGTGGCTTATAACTCAGCTGGAAGGCGGGATGTTCACCGGCTGCGTCAAAGCCGCTTGTGAGAGTCGCTTGTCCCGTGCGGCGATGTTGTTATACAAAGGACGCGCCGTGGGCTGCATATATGGATGCAAAGCTGACCCGACGACCAAGCCGACCGAAGAGTCGCTTCAAGCGATGCTCAGCGATCTGGAGTCACCAGATACGGTGGTATCGCAATACGACCTGCCGGAAGAAATTACTCTAGCCATGTCCTCCCTCTTCCTTGGTTATCCTGTGGAACGGCATGACGACTACAGCGCCAAAGAGTATCTCGATTATATTTGCAATTGGTTAGGTCAGAAGAATGGAACTGCAACTCTTGCAATTTCACTGACACAAGACCGGGGAACGTGCCTGGGCTATATCTACAAAGGCCAATTCTCCGGTGCATTCTATGTTGAGGATCAGGCTTACCGAGCAGATCGAGCATTTGTCGATGAGATGTTGGAGAACGATCCGCAAGCCGCGCTGGAAGTTTCAATCTTGCCCCCGGAAATGCACGCGAGCGCTGTCCGTTTTGGATTCAGCCTGAGCATGGCGAGAAACAGAAATAACCCCATGTAAGTCGAGCTATCCGTTTGAAACAGAAACAATTAAAAGGGGATGCGTCCATAACGCATCCCCTCTCTGTAGGTTTCGTACAGGCGACTAGTCTTCGCTGCCTTCTGAATCTGAATTTGTGAATGCGGCGATCTTGAGCTGCTCCGCCTCTTCGTCACCATGCGTGGTGCCGTGACCGGAGTCCTGAGTGGAAACTTCACGACTTACAAGCTGAAAGTTCGGTCTGATCGTCGACAAATCCGGCGAAGGATGAGTGACGTTGCCGTGACTTTCTACTGCGGCATCGCCGCTGCCGTGAACGTCAATGTGGGGAACTTCTTCATGCGCGATTGAAACCGATTGAGCCGTTCCGGCTGTTTCAGTGCTCCAATGAGCTTCGGTACCAGAAGCGGTATCAACAACGGAGGCAACCTCTTCGACTTCCGGTTTCTTATTCAGCGTGAACACTCCGGAAAAGGAGCTGGGGATAGCTTCATAAGGGCTAGCTTCCGGTTCGTAAGTAATTCCATCTTCTTCATCGTCGTCATCATCTTCGGAGTCATCAGAAATTTGAACTTGAACCTGGACTTCGGTTTGCTCGTCGTCGTCGTCCTCCTCGTCCTCGTCCTCTTCATCGACTTCTTCAGACTCTTCATCGACTTCTTCGATTACAGTTTCTTTATAGCGATTGGGTTCGCCGACTCCTATTTCCTGGAAAACTTCCTCAACAGCGGAGATGCTGCTGGAAAGCTCACGAGAATGCTCTTCGCTATCGTCATCTTCGATCATCGTTTCTTCATACAACGAAGATTTTGACGTGACGGCGCCGTTGAGCACTTCCACTTCGGTCTCGTCATCCCCCTCGGATTCATCGTCTTCGTCCGAAAAACCGGGAGCGCCTGGTCTCATTCGACCGCTGGCTCTGTCCCTTGGATCGAGAAGTTCTTCGGGCATCTGAGCAAGAATTTCATCCGGCACGTCGAGGGCTTCGTCACCGTTGGTCACGGTCGAGACTATCCGTCCGCCGCTTGCGCTGGCAGATTTAAGAACAGAATTGGCTCGTGACCGATTCGGCTTTTTTCCGTACGCCTCTTCGTCTTGAGCTTTCATGCCGACGACTTTTCTCGCTTCTTGCGGACCGACTTCGATGAATGCGACAACTCCCTGGCCCGTGCAATGTGAGCACTGATGGGTGAAGAGTTCTCTCAAGGACTGTCCCTGTCTGCGACGAGTCAATTCGACCAGACCGAGATCGGATAGTTGACCGATTTGCGGCTTGGCGCGGTCATCTTCAAGCGCACGCTGGAATTGCTCCAGGACCTGCTGTTGGTCTTTGCGGCTCTCCATATCGATGAAGTCGACAATAACCATGCCGCCGATATTGCGCAGTCTGAGCTGGCGCGGAATTTCCTGTGCCGCTTCGAGGTTGGTGCGACGGACGGTTTCAGCTTGAGTTCTCGAGCTGGTGAAGCGTCCCGAGTTGACGTCGATAACTGTGAGCGCTTCGGTAGGTTGAATGTTCAAGTGTCCGCCGCTCGGCAGTTCAGCTCTGTCTGTCAGAGCTGCTTCGATTTCTGAGTCAATGCCCTTTGCCACCAGAAGTGGTTCTTCGGCTGTGTGGAAAGAAACCTTGGTGTTTTTGCTGGCCCAGCCGGAGAGGTACTCTTGAGCGCGTTTTTGACCGTCCGGGCTATCAACGATGATATCGGTGACTTCGTGCGAATAAGCGTCGCGGATGACGCGGTACAAGAGATCTTGATCGCGATAAATCAGAAGCGGTCCGATAGAAGCTTCAGCTTCCGAGACTACTGTCTGCCAGGTATCCCACAATTGTTGGAAGTCTTCGAAGAGTTCGTCTTCGCCCTGACCTTTAGCTTCCGTTCTAATAATGATTCCGACACCTGGTGGTTTCATCAAGTTCACAACCGCTTTCAGTCTGGCGCGCTCACGCGACTCGGAAATTCGGCGCGAGATAGACACACCGCGCTCTTCCGGCACGAGCACCAGAAAGCGGCCCGGCAAGCTGATTGCCGTAGATACACGCGGACCTTTATGTCCGGTAGGTTCTTTCGTGATTTGAACCAACAGCTTTTGTTTAGGTACCAGACGCTCTTTCAACGGACCTTGACCAGGTACGTCGTTAGCGTGCAGGAAACCCATTTTATCTTTTCCCAGATTGACGAACGCGGCGTCGATACCAGGAAGAATGTTTTCAACCGTACAGGTGTAGATATCACCGAGCAGCAACTCTCCGCGGTTGACGAAGAATTCGCAAACTCTGTCATTCTCAAGCAGAGCCGCGATGTTGTCCTGTTCTGAAATTACTAGTGACTTTCTCATAAGTTCCTCAAACTAGTTACTTAAATCTTTTGGAGTCGAGTTGCCGGAAGTAGCAGCTGTCAGGACTTTGAAGTCCCGCATTGCACCCGGCTTGTCATAAGTGAGCAATTCGGTTTTATCGGCTGCGAAAAGTGCGAGCCGCGTAAACCTCCATCGGAAATTCGTATCAATGCAATCCAAAACCTCGGAAGGTTTTACGTGAAGTTGCGGTCCACAAGCCAGCTCCATTTCAAGAACGACTTGCGAATCGCTATTTTTGACAGCAAGGGACTTGATACCGCCCCTGATGTCACGTTGCGCCGGCTTCTCGTTTTGGTTGCGCTTGTTTTTGCCCTTCCGCTTCGAGTTGTCCTTTGCGTCAATCAAAATACTTTCTTGTTTGAGAAGCTCTTCAACTTTAGTCTTGAGCATCTCGGTTTGTTCAGGACTCGGCGCGTCTCCTCCAATGGAGTTAAACAACACCGCCCTGTAGGTGGCTGTATCGAGAACCGCAGACAGAGACTGCGACGGTTTTTCAGACAGCTCTACAACCTCCAGAATTTGAATTTCCGGGGGCAGTTGCCGATTCATTCTGTTTTGGAAATCTTCGGCGCTAATCACTTCCGCAAGATCTATCTCAGCAACTTCACCTTCGCCCTCAAAATAGAGAGGAAGAGGACTTGCAAGCGAGAGCTTGGGCTGCGGATTGAAACCCTTTGAATACGCCAGTTTCAAGCTGGCGCGTCTGGCTGCTCTGACGAACAGCGATTGGACATCGAGGTGACCGACGAAACGAAGGTCACCACGTTTGGTGAAAAGAAAACGCAAGCGCGTAACTGTGTCAGTAGAAGGCGCTTCGCCAGGTTGTTGTACAAACAAGGAGGGATGCGAATCTTCGTCTTCGACGTTAGCGTTCAACTCTTTGACGAAAGGATTCTTTTTCATCACTTCTTTGCTGGGAGCAGCGAGAACGTGAACGGTGTCGAGCTCGGTGCACACCCCGCAAGCATGGCAAGTATTCTCGGTGCAATTCGCGGTCTCTTTGACGGCGAGAGCCTTTTCCCATTCTTTGAGAAGCCACCAGTTGTTCAAACCGATGTGCACCACGTTCCAAGGTTGGTCTGAACCGGGCTCGCGATCGGTGCATGCGATATTTTCAAGTGTCGTTCCCATTTCTGTTGCGACTTCATGCCAGAGATGCGGTTGGAATCTGTCGTCCCAGGCGTCAAACTTCGCGCCTTTCTTCCATGCACGTTGAATCATCTCAGCCATCTCACGGCCACCGCGCGAGATTACGCACTCGAGAAGACTGATTTCAGGTTCCGTCTTGTTCAATTGAACGTTGCCCAGACCGGAGTCTCTGAGCGCTTGATGGAGAACTTCGTGTTTGCGCTTCGTCTCTTCGCGAGTGACCTGACCGAACCACTGGAACGGCGTGAACGGTTTAGGACAGAAGTTCGAGATGGTGCAAGTAAACTCCATGCCGCGCTTGAATTGTTCAGGATTGCTCTTGCGAATTTTGCGGCAAGCAATCGTCGCTTCTTTCAATATATTGATGATGCCGACGAGGTCTTCGTCCTCTTCAGTCGGCATGCAGCACATGAAGTAAAGTTTCACTGATGTCCAGCCGGATTTAAACGCAGACTCGACCGCAGAAATAATTTGCTCGTGCGAAAGACCTTTGTTGATAACAGCGCGCATGCGCTCAGTCCCGGCTTCCGGTGCCAGAGTGATACCACTGCGACGAACCGTCTTCAATTCCTCGGCAATATCCATGTTCATTCGGTCAGCGCGCTGGCTTGGGAACGACAGGTTCGCACGTGTAGAACTATGTTCTCGGTTTAAAGCACGAGTGGTTTCATACAAACTCGTGTAGTCCGAAACGCAGAGCGACAACATCGAATACTCGTCATGCCCGCTATTGGCGAGCGCTTGTTTCGACAGATCAACAATGTCTTTGCTCGATCGTTCTCTGACTGGGAGGAATGTGTAACCTGGCTGGCAAAAACGGCAACCACGATCGCAGCCTCGTCTCACTTCGAGAACTTCACGGTCGTGCACAAGGTTCAAATATGACACCAGGGACGCAGTCGGCTGGTTATCGGCATTGAGCGGCGCAACCTGACGGAAAACACGCACAGGAATACCGGTATTTTCTTCATCGAATTGCAGGTTTAAAACAGATTCGACACGCTCCAATAGCGCATTACCGGCGGTATCACCGAGATATTCTCGCAATTGTTTTGCATCGATAGCGGAAACACAATTAGCTCCATCCTTCAACTCGTAAAGGGCGGGAACATACACGCCGGGGACATTTTTAGCAAGTCCGAATAAGAGACGCTTACGAAGTTTGCTTGCGGTTTGCTGATCAAAAGTTTCGCCGGCGATTGCTTCTTTGAACTGCTCGATGACGCGCATGCCGTGCGGCACCATTTCCTCGCCGTCGCCAATCATGTACATATCCATGAAGCGAGCCATGGGTTCCGGATTTACGGCAGACGGACCGCCACCGAAAATCAACGGGAAGATGTCGGTCCTGTCCTGTGCTTCGACTGGAATATGCGCGAGTTCCAGCATGTTGAGAACATTCGTGTAAGTCAACTCATACTGAAGCGAAAAGCCAATCAAATCGAAATCTTTAAGCGGACGGCGCGACTCCCATGCCCATAGCGGAATGTTGCGCTCGCGCAAAAGGTCTTCCATGTCGGTCGCCGGAGCATAGCTGCGGTCGGTCATCAAGCCATCTTTCGAATTGACGATTTTGTAGAGAATTTTCAATCCGAAGTTGGACATCCCCAATTCGTAGATGTCCGGAAAAGCCAGCACCATTCGGACTTTAGCTTCGTCAAACGGCTTGCGAAGAGCGCCCCATTCGTTGCCCAGATACTGACCGGGTTTAACGACCCGCTCGAGGAGTTCTTCAATTAAGGTTGTGGAAAATTGTGTTGGGTTCACTTTAGTCGACTGGCTCAACGCGCGCAGAGAACGGCTTGAGTCGCAGAATGAAGAGGAGGAATTTGCTTCGGTGGCTTGCGCCCCTCCGCTGACCCGATAAGCAAAATCGCTGTCTTAGTGATTCGCATAAGCGGGTCACTTAGCCAATGCTGGCTCCAGCCGTTTAGGCCTGCAATCACCCTGGATGATCCTGGGATTCTCGCCTCCCGGGAGCTTCGCTCGCGGAGGGCACGTGGGAGAACTAAGTTGACTACAGCTTTCTTGAGCCTAGCTGGTACTCAAGTGACCTAATTATAACGCTAAAGCGCTACAGGTATATAAGGCCGACGCAGCTTGAGAAAGTTTAATATGCTCAGAACGCTGATTTGCTCACCTGTGCGGTTATTCCCAGTTTTTCAATTCGTTATTTATGTAAACATATCGGACTCTTCCGATTCAAAAGAGCTTCCTGGAGAAAATGTTCGGTGCTTTGCGTCGGCAGCTTGACTACCATGATATAGTCGCAATTGAGGGTTCCTCACGAAAGGATTTATCGGTGATTCTGGAGGCGTTTTCCAAGTATTTGCATGAAGCAGACCCGTCGCTCACATCCACTGAGGTGTTGGCGCGCTGGCTGTGGGAAAGGCTTAACACGCCTCCGCTCTCTAACGTCGATTCGGTAATCCATTGCGAAATTTCTATGTGTCGCCAGGATACGTCAGAAGGCGATCTCGACCCCGATGAGCTATTTATCTTCCAAAAGAACGATGAGAACCGTCATGAGGACGCCGCCTACGTCTTTCGCGGCAAGTCGATTTCCGGCGACCGCTTACTGAATAGCCTGAAATCCTATGGACACAGCTACGAACAACAAAAGTGGTCACGGTGGGTTCACAAGATAAAAGCAAGCGATTTCGATTTCAAGACTAGCGAGCCTAAACCGTCGGACGATAAGATTGACTAAACCGTCGGCAAGTCGACACTCACCGTTGCCGATTGAGACGAGGGAACTAAATCTTCGGATTTGTGTCCTTTAGACTATCGAACGCAGAGTGAAACGCTCAGCAGGCGGTTCATTCGAAAATCGACAAATTTCTCCCCGGAAAAACTGGATCATGAACTTCGATAGCAAAGAAAAGCACACGCTCACCCTCAGACAACTGCTCTTCACTGCGCTCATTGTCAATGCGTTTCTAGCCCCGCTATCCGCTGTCGCCGCTGAGAATCTGACTCTGAGAAAGGGCGTATCGTTCACCGAAGACAAGGATAACGGTTTTCCAATTCTGGCGGATAAAATGGATGATGCCACCATAGAGAGTGGCAAGCCGGCTCTTATCTTTTTTGGCGCATCGGGGGATTTGAATACAAATCGTCAGGCTAAACGTTTAGTCAGTTTATACAACAAGTTTAAATCGAAAAATCTCAAATTTATACTCATCGACGTAGACCACGCGTCCAGTGCCAACGCTACTGAACTGCTGAAAAAACACTATAAGGGTTATATCCCCTGTCAGGTCCTGCTGGATGACGGTGGAAACTCAGTATGGTCCAAGTCTGGCGAAATTCAAGAAGGGGACGTGGTCAAACAGATAGAGACCGTGGTTAAGTAGCAGACGGCGCGAAGCCCGCGTGGGCAAGCTTCAACCGTGCCACCACCTCTGATGGCACAGCAACCGTACCCATCAACGATTCGTATTCTTCGAAGGGACCGTGACAGTCGGAACCACCCGTGATGAGCAGATTAAGTCTATCGGCGAGCGCGAGCAGTTTTGAAATACTGTCGTCGCTGTGTGCGCTGTGATACGCTTCAATGCCGTTCAAACCGCTAAAGGAAAGCTGTTTTATGAGATCACTGTGGTCTTGAGAAGAGGACATCCCCGGATGAGCTATCGAAGTTAAACCTCCTGCAGCTTTAATTGCGTCGATGGCCTCAAAGGGCGTCACGCTCTTCCGCGCGACAAAATATTTTGACTTGCGGTCATAGAATCGGGCATAAGCGGTAGAAACGTCCGGCGCAGCTCCTGATGCGACAATGGCATTGGTGACATGAACCTTCCCAATCGGTCCGCCCTTCGCAAAGCTGCGTACGAGATCCATGCTGATAGGAATCCCGTCTTCTTTCAGAATCGCAACCAGCCGCTCGACCTGCTGTAGTCGAGCAGCGCGCTGACGCTGCAATAACTTGGACAACTTCGCATTTGTTTTATCAATAAAATAACCGAGAATGTGAATGTCTTGACCGAAGCCATCATCATCCGTCCAGATCGTGTTTATCTCGACGGCAGGAATAATTTCAAGCTTGTCACCGGCAGCCAGTACCCCTTCATCGATACCACTGACGGTGTCATGGTCCGTAATAGCGATTACGTCCATCTTCAACTTAATCGCATGGGCAACCAGTTCGGTCGGCGACCAGTTGCCGTCGGAATGCGTAGTATGCAGATGCAAATCGATCTTCATCACTTCGTATCCGTGGTTTCCAGCAAGGAGACGCGTTCGATAGATTTGCTCAGCCCGGTAGCTTTTTCGATTGTAAAACGCACACCATTCAATTGAGCAGGTCCATCTGCTATCTCCAGGCGAGTTGGCAATTGCTTAACCATGCGACGAAAGACAGCTTTCTTGTCCATGCCTATTACACCGTTAGCAGGACCACAGCAGCCGGCATCTGTTATGTATGCGGTACCTTCCGGCAAAATTCGTTCATCCGCCGTTTGCACATGAGTATGCGTTCCTAAAACAGCAGAGACGCGACCGTCGAGATACAGTCCCATAGCCACTTTCTCGGCGGTCGCTTCGGCATGAACATCGACGATGATCGCATCTGTTTCAGATTTCAGTTTGGCAATGTAATCATCAGCCGCACAAAACGGCGACTGAAGCGGTTCCATATAAACACGCCCCATGAGATTCAAAATACCAACACGAAATCCACTCAAATCGACCACGCAAGAACCGTTTCCGGGTGTTCCCGGCGGGTAATTTGCAGGACGCAAAAGGTTTGGATAACGATCGATAAACTCGAAAATATCTTTCTTATCGAATGTATGATTGCCGCCGGAGAAGACCTGCACACCAGCCGAACCCAGCTCACGAAGCACCTTTTCGGTGACCCCATATCCGTGCGCGGCATTCTCAACATTTGCTATGACTAAGTCGGGAGGATTGGCTGAAGCCAGCTGCTCTGTGACATACTTAACTACAAGGTCTCGTCCCGGCTTACCGATGACGTCACCGAGGAAGAGAACGCTAATGCTGTTGCCATTATCCATGAGCTAAGAGGATACCTGAAATACAGCGGCAAGGGTCAATAAATGTCGAAAAGCGAAAGACAACGGAAACAATCGATACGAATCGCAATCGCGGCGATGATGTTTGCGACCTGCACAACCGCGGCCGAGGCGGTGGACGAGAAAGCGAAAGCGGCGCAGGTGAGGGTAGAACTGACCGCCGCCGCACAATCCATCGGGGGAAGTCCGAGTTCCACAAAAGCGAAATCGGTAACTCCGGCGCAGACAGCACCGCCGAAGCCGAAATCGAAGGATGCGGCCAGTCAGCGCTACGCAGATCTAAATACAGATAAAAAACCGGAAAAAAAGCCCGCTTCAGCACCCGTTAAAAAGAAGATCAAGAAGGCGGGCACTACCATGCTCGTGCCACCACCGCCTCCCACGATACCCACTTATTTGAACGTTCCCCCTAATTCTCCATTTGATCTCGGGCTTGGATTCAGCGTTCCCGCCATGTCACTCGATGACCTGAAGTTTCAACAAAAGAATGTAGAGAAGAAACTCGAATCTGCAAAAATCGACGAAAATGATCAAAAGAGACTTATGGAGCGCGAGCAAGAACGCGCGAAGCAGTTTGACGGATTATTCGCCGATGGCATCGTCAGCCGGCGCGAGCTCGAAACAGCCAAAGAGGATGCGGAACGCTCTGTTCGGAAACTGGAACAGACTCATATATCGGTAGCGGAAAAAGAGCGATTGCTTTCACAAATAAAGGAACGCATTCAATCGCTTGAAGCAGCGAAAAAACCGATGAAGATTTCGAGAAAAAAATCCTTGAGGCACAAATAGATAGCTGTTTTCAGCCAGGCGGGCTGAAGGCAATGCTCACATGAGTCGAATTTAATAAATTAAGCGCAGATCGGAATCAATCAAAGCCGCTCAGACAGCGCTTTGATCTCCACCGTTCCGAAGCTACCCCTAATTTCAAGTCCGGCTTCTGATGAGAGGAATCACAGAATCCGGAAAAGCGTTTTTTCTCGAATCGACACCTCCCACAGCAGTCCCGGGTTGAAAAGCGGAAAGAGGAACGCATGATGAAACTCAGGTTCTGAAGCCACTTTTGCGATAGTATTTGAAACATCGAATCCCACAAGTCGCAGTGAAACCCGCACCAGAAGTCATTTTGGTCGCAAGTCTCGCGCGAGCTTGTGAGAGCAAACTTTTCAAAGGAGGAGAAATCCTATGCTGCATCACAGAACCCATAGAGAGTACAACTCGAGAAGAGAAGGACTCCACCGTGGTTTCAGATTAGATCGTGACTACGATCGCTACGAGTCCCTCGACAGAATGATGGGCTATGAGTGGGATCAACACACGACCTACAGCGCCCCCGAAACAGACGTACTCGAACTCGACGATCGCTTCATCCTTGAAGTCTCACTTCCAGGCGTAGTGCTCGATGACGTAGAGCTCAAGGTAGAAGAGAACTACATGATGCTCATCGCCAAGCGCACTCCTAATATGTTCGAAGAAAGAGCAATTTACCTCAGAAGAGAGCTTCCTTCGCACTACCTCGTCCGTGAATTCGAATTCTCGGAAGATATCGAAGCAGAAGAAATCGAAGCTCGCCTAGACCGCGGCATCCTGTTCATCAGCATTCCGAAAGTCGAAGCAGCAGTTCGCATTCCAGTTTCGGCTGGCAGCATCGAACAGCACATGCTCGAAAGCACCACCCGCATGCACAAAAACGAGCGCAAAGTCTCAATCAAGTAAATCCATTTACTGAAGACTGGGAAGGGAGCGGCGCAAGTCGCTCCCTTTTCTCTTTAACCGCGCCCCACGGTTTCCAGCGAAGAAGAAGAAGAAGAAGAAGAAGAAGAAGAACGTTCGCATTCGAATGTTCCTGGCAGGATTGCCGGTCACGATTCTGACTCGAAGTTCAGACGCGACTTACGATAACCATACATGAAATAAACAGCCGCGCCCAATCCCATCCAGACAACAAATCGAATCCATGTAACAACAGGAAGACTCATCATCAGGATAAAGCAGAAGATTATTCCCAGGGCAGGAACGACTGGAACGAAGGGGCACTTAAACGCGCGCTGTTGATCCGGTTCGGTTTTTCTAAGCAAAATGACGCCACCACATACGATGATGAAAGCAGCCAGTGTTCCAATATTCGTCAATTCCGCCGCCTGACCGATGTCGATGAACATCGACGCGAGACCGACCAGAACGCCGGTCATAATTGTCGGAATCAACGGCGTTTTGTACTTCGGGTGCAGAATTGCAAACACTTTCGGCAATAAACCGTCACGCGCCATCGCCATAAAAATCCTTGGCTGACCTAGCTGAAAAACCAGAAGAACGGAAGTCATTCCGGCAAGAGCACCGATGCTGACTAACCCGTGAGCCCAGGCCTGACCGGTAGATGCAAGAGCGGTCGCCACTGGTGCAGCATCGTTCACATATTCTGTGTACGGCATGATTCCGGTCAAGACGAGGGAAACGCCGGCGTATAGAATAGTGCAAATTATCAAACTGCCAATCATTCCGATCGGCATATCACGCTGCGGGTTCTTGGTCTCTTCGGCTGTAGAACTGACGGCGTCGAATCCGATGAAACTGAAAAACACGATTGCGGCACCGCCCATGATACCTGCTAAACCGCTGGGTGCAAATGGCACCCAATTTTCAGGTTTAACGAAACCGGCCCCGTAGCCGATTACGAACAAAACGACCGCCACTTTGATAAAAACAGCGATTGTGTTCGCCATTGCGCTTTCCTGAATGCCAATGACGAGAATCCAGGTGACAAGAGCGACGATGACGAACGCGGGCACATTCATCGCGAATTCGTGACCGAACATCAAGGGCAGATCGGTACTCGAGTAGAACGACCACTGCGGACTGTCCGCAGGCAGGGTCTGTAGCCTGGTGAGCGCAGTGCCGGTGTCGGCAGTCAACCACAGGGGCAACTTAATGCCAAAAATTCCGTGAGCAAAGTGCAAAAAGTGGTCGGACCAACTTACAGCGACGGCGATGTTACCAACCGCGTACTCCAGCATCAGATCCCAGCCGATGATCCAGGCAATCAGCTCACCCAGAGAGGCATAAGCGAAGGTGTAGGCGGACCCCGATACTGGTATCATCGCTGCCAGTTCCGCATAACATAGCGCGGCGAAACCGCAGGCAATTGCCGCGATAATGAAGGATATAACGATAGCAGGACCAGCTCCTTCGCGCCCCATATCGGCGCCCAGGATGAAGTTGACTACAGGCGTCTCCAACCATCCGCGCGCTGCAGCGACGCCACTGCCTGCGGCGGCAGTTCCTGTAAGCGCAAAGATTCCAGATCCTATGGTCGCGCCCACACCGAATGCAATCAAGTCTTTGGCAGAAAGCGTTTTTTTCATCTGCCGGTCAGGTTCATAAGCCTCATCAATTAAGAGTCTTGGAGGTTTAGTCCTGAACAGCTTAGCGGTGAAATCTTTCATTTACTCCTCGGGTCACATCAGTGAGAGGGAAGTCTCAGCGTTTTGGTTACCTTGTTTCCTGCGCGGTCAGAGATTTCAATCTCGACTTTGTGAGCGCCTTTTTTTACGGGGACACCACTAGCCAGACAGTGGACATCACGCTTGTCAGCCAGACCATCTACGACTTCAAACGCCCGGGGTTCTTCGGAATCGACCTGGAACGTGGCATTTGCAATCGGAGAGATGCTGTCCTTCGCAATCACATCCAGTGTCAATTTCAAATCAGGGGAAACCGCGGCTTTCGCCTGTGCAATTACGGGCTTCTCAGTATCTATAACTATGTAGCGATAGCACTGAATTTCCTCTGGCTGCACCATATTCGATGGCGCATCCGAAAGGGTGAATCTGAAAATATAGTGACCGTTTTTAAAAGAGCCAGCGGCGAGCGGCCAAACAAACTTATCGGGTTGCTCAGCTTCACTGGCCTTTCTCGTCTTACTTTGACCGCGTACCACTGAGCTCGGCACAGGCTTTCTGGCAGCTCGGACTTCCGGCTTCTTAGGCTCAGCTTTTTTCAAACCTCCGGTTCCCGGTCTAGCAGGAGCATTTTTTTCGCCAGGTTTTCTCTTTTCGTCAAGACGTTCAAACTCAGTTGGCACCGTATTCGGTGCGCTCTCGTCTCGTTTACGGCGCATGAAACGCTCATGACTGGACGCAGGATCTTCACCAGGAACGGGATCAGGGTTAGGATTGGGTATAGGAGTCGAGGATGAGTTCGAGTCATCACCAGTCACGCCGTCGTCGGAATCCTTCGACTCATCATCTGACTCTGACTGGGCATCGCCCGAATCTTTTGCAGGCGCCACCGTTTTATCACTTCCACTACCGTTCTCGCCAGGACTAGTCCCTGCAGCCTGCCTGTTTCGCTCACCGGCTTCGCCGCTTTTATCGCCCCCATCTCCGGCAGCAGGATTCGCCTTCTGCTTGTCGTCCTTTTTCTCGTCGTCCTTCTTCTCGCCCTTCGAGTCTTTCTTCAAAGTGCGTTCAGCCCGCAAATCACTCTTGAGCGATTTCCAGTTTTCACCATTGTCGCTTGAGACATCGATCGAGAGGCTCAAGCTGTCGCCGTCCGGGTCGGTCCCCACGATGGCTACCTCCTCAGTGTCGTTGATGTATGAACCGGCACGAAGTGAAACTGTGGAGAAACGCGGTCGAATGTTGGTCGGCAAATATGTAACTGTCACACGCCCAAGCACGGACTCCCTGCCCTCAGGAAAGACCTTGCGGTCAGAAACTTTTGGTGATGCTGCAACCCACTTCAATCGATACTGGAAGTATCTACCGTTTGCAGATTTGACCTGGTAACCTTCGGTGGTTAGCGGAGCCGAGGCCCATCCACTCCAGGTCGAGTCCGGGCGAACGGTTTCGCCGGTTCGCGTCTCAACCGCCACGCATCTCTCCAGGTCGGCGCTTATCTCGTTGAACGAACCGTAAACCCGGAGCAGTGACCAGCGAGCTTCGCGCCCGGCGTCTTTCACCGGAGACGTGTAGGCGGCGGTATCAGGTTTTACACTGAAGCTGAAAACAGACGGAAGGTTGCTCGTGACCGCAAATAGATGGTTGTTGTTATCGGAACACAAAGCAACAACAGCTTCCTGTTCAGTGTGTTTGACGGGAACGAAAAACGACTGCCTGGTCAGTGGTTCCTCTTGAATTTGAGTGATATCACCCTCGGCATCACCGGCAAAGATCGAATCTGTTTCCGGATGATAGTACAGGGTGAAGAAAGCCTCACTGGTAGCCAGTTCAAACGTCTCGCCTGAAGGAGAAATTCGAATCAAACGTCCGGGGCCGGCTGTCGTTATAAAAGTATCGCCGCTCTTAGAACGGCACACACCGGTTACGAGATGGTCATCACTGTGAAATTCGGCTCTCAGCTTACCGTCTTTACCGACGCTATAGACATTCCCCTGCTCGCCGCTTCCAATGTAGAGGCGGTCGTTCCTGTTGTCGAAGAACAGGGAAAGAACATGAGCGTCGCCGGTATCGATCAGCAGGCTGGCAGCACCACCAGCGCTGAGTTTGTAAACCTTGCCGGAATCGGCGACACCGGCATACAAATTGTCTTGAGAGTCCACTGTCAGGCATGTGACCAGGGGTTCATTCAAGCTAGCCACCGTCGTCAACTTAGAACCGGTAGTTGAGTTTGGATCGAAAGAAACGATTCTGCCACCAGGCGCCACTGCCGCGTACAGACGTCCTTTCGAGTCTGCCGCGATTGCCGGAATAGCTGCACTGCTATCGACTTTCACAAGTTCTTCGACTTGTGTCGCCCCCGGATTCCAACGATAAATCTTGTTGGTAGAGCCAATATATACGGCGCCTTTAGACCAGACCGCAGACCACGCTCTCAGCGTAGGAAGAGCAGTTGCAGAGTCTTCTTTAAACCCCGGGAACATACGGCCCCAACTGTCGATGATGATACCGTCTTTGGTGCCCCCCTTATAGGATATGTCGTCGGTTTGGCTCCATACTTGCACAGGTCTTATGTGGGTATCATCGCTGCTCGATGACCAGAGAGAGAGGCTTGCAGACTGTTTAGACGCGTCGGAGCTCGAGGCGGCGCCGGCATCGGTTTTCGCTTTTGCGTCGCCTTTGTGCAGAGCGTCAATCGCCTTCTGAGCTTGCAAGGTGACGTAGGCACCCATCGAGGCTTTACCTGAGCCACCAGGGGAGGCAGTGTAGCTGGGCGCGACCTCGAGGAAGGGATCCGGTCGCTTCACTGTGACGGCGAGGATGTGGGTTCCTTCAACCAAAGATGCCAACTCTTTACTGATGCGGCGTTCTCCATTTACCAGAGACGGACCGTGTGTGTATCGATTGGAGAAAAACAGTTTTGTCCAGTGCCCCGGAGGACTCTCTATCACCTCACCATCGACATGTATCGCCTGATTCGGCAGCGCAAGGACGGCGAACAAGCGGTCTCCGCGAGGGCGGTCCTGTATCCGTTTGATAATTTGTTCGAGACTGGTTGTGGGCGGGTCGATCAGATTCATTCGTTTGCGCAAATCGTCAAGCTGGGAGCCGCCGCTGACACCAATTACGATATCACCGTCAGGCACGCTGCGCGGGATGGTCACGTCAATCGACTCTGTATAAGGTTCTCCATCATACGGTTCCAACAAACAGTTGAGTTTGACCTTTTCGCCCGGTCGCACAACCGAGCGGTCCGTGGAGACACGCACTATTCTGGTGAGATCGCGCCCCGCTTCCAGATTGATTTTGAGTTTGACAGACTTCAGATGGACCTTCTTGTAGCGGTTACCGAGGATACGCGATGCAATAGAATGGACGCTTCCTGAAACCGGGTCTGCGAAGAATGGGCGAAACAACGATGCTGAAATTCCTGACCCTGAGCCATTCGTCAAACAATCGGACCTATTAATAACCGAACCGTTGTCGATCTCGACGTTGGTCTCGACACGTGCGACGTAGGGAGCGTTAGACTGATAAGTGGCGTCAACAGCCGACATAGCACATGCAGCGACGAGCTCCGGAGTGAGGTCCTCGTGGTCTATCACCTTAGAGGAGAAAGTTTTCCGCACATGCCTCTCGTTGTCGGTGACCTCGATGGAGACGGGCAACATTTTTGCGGTATTGCCAACTTGGCCTCCCACTGACCAGGGGCGGTCGGAATACAGAGTTCCCAGAACTTGTATCGGCGCGGACAATTTAAACGAAATAGAAAGACTGGGAAGCACGTCGAGGATATAGGCGGAGGTCATGGGAAAATCGACGAGACCTGCCTCAACGAAAGGATGCCCGAACCCGACCACTCGTCCGCCGAAGTTAGCGGTCACAGTTCCGGTGGATGCCGACTCGAAGTCCCCGGTCGTCAGCATCACGCCCATGGCGCTGCCGGGTTTGAGTGCATTTGCCTCTTTGAGTTCATCGGCCGGGATATTCGAGTCCAATGCACCACCGGCGCCATCACTCACGGATAAACCAACCGGTTCAAACCGCTTGCGCAGGAACTCTTGTGCTCGGCTCGAAAATCCACTCAAGGAAACGGGAGACATCAACGGCACCATTCGCGGTGCATTAGCTCCGGCAAGCATTCGTCTGAATTTGCTCAATTCAGGCGTCGGTGCCGATACCGCCGACGGTGTCAATGCAATGGCACGTTTCGTCGGCAAATGTGAACCGATTTTAGGCAACTGATGTGGTTTTGCCATGGCATCCAGCATGTCTACAATCGGAGTCACGCCGGCGATAGGTTCCGTAGAAAAATCAAATCCGTATGAAACGGCACCAATCAGTTTGTCATTTATGTAAACAGGACTTCCGGACATTCCGCGAATGACGTTGTTTTTCCCCATCGCAGGTCCGGAGAGGCGCACCAGAATTGCGTCTTTACCATTATTGACGCGCTTCATGACACCGATTACTCGCACATCGAAGCGTTCGATTTTTGTGCCTTTGAAAACACTCAATCCGTAGCCTTCCATGCCGGGTCGAACTTCGGAAACCCGCATAAAGCTGCCTGGTTTCAAAAATTGTTCAACGAATTGATTGTCATCAGTATTATAGTAATCGCCGCCAGATAACTGCGAAGAATCGCTTGCGGCCAGCATTGGATTGACGGATGCGCCAAACAGCAACAAAGCTAAAACAAGGATTAGAATCCGCACAACCAGCAGATACCCGATGAAAAAAGATTTCCGAAAACTACTCTCGTTGCGCAAAAACAGGCAAGAGCAAGCGCGAGCGGTTTTCAACCGTAGTAGGGTACACATCCTATCAGAGATGCCTTTCAAGGGAAAGCGCCCTATATTTGATAAAATCATCGACGATTCTCAGTTCAACGGTGATTGGTTTATGCAATTCAAGAGACGAAAATTGTTGCCAGCTTCAGCGATCGCGACAGTGGTTGCAGCGCTCGCGTTACCCCAGCAAGCGTTGGCGCAAGGCTCGCCTCTTCCCGGCTCTCCGATGCCCGGAGAAAACAGTGGTTACGGTTCGCCGGCCAGTTATGACGCAGCGCCCGTTCCCGGCGGTTACAGACCGGCCACGGGCTCTGTAGGCCAAACAGCAGGCGGTAGCCACCAGGTCCCGGGCGGTCTGTCAAACCAGGCTGGTGGTCAACAGCACCAGGGTGCCGCGAACGCATCGAGTATCTACCACAGCCTCCCGCTAAATGCTGAAGAAGCGCGCATAAGGCTCGAAGACTTGAGCAATCGTCTGGCTGTTTCAAGACCGGACGATGTCAAAGACAGCATATATGCCCTCTCAGACTGGCTTCAGGATGTTGCCGACGCCCACTGGCGAATGTATAAAGCATTTGAAAAGGTTGATAGCGCGAAGGCTCAAGCCAACAAAGAGAAGGAAATCGGACTGCGTTTTTCCTCATTGAAGAACCGCGCGAAGCTTCTCAAAGCAGACCTGTTGATTAAACAAAATCGCTATCCCGAGGCGCTCGGCCCGCTCGTCGAAATCGTTACAGCGGAGCCGACGAGCGCGACCGGACAGGATGCCTACAAAAGGCTCGTCGATATGGGCTTCTCAGAGCAAGTAGCTCATGTCGAACTGGCCGATAAGGCCACCGGCAAGAAATAGGGAGCCTCAGCGCAAAAATAATCTCAATATCAGTCCCATTCTTTGATCTCCGGGTTAAACATGGTTGTGTCTCTGCCAAAAAGGGGCTTAAATAATTAGAACGGTTTAAAATGACATCTAACCGTCCTGAACATCCAGCCATGCGGCTCTTTCAGCAGAGCGCGAACAGGAGAGAACTGATAATGAATAATCCACGCGGACGTGGCGCCCTTTCGATGCTCGTAGCGCTGACCTGTCTGACGTTTACGCAATCGGCAAATGCGCAGGAGAAGAAACCGTTCCAGCTCGGCGTCGAAGAGAGAGGCTACATTCAAGAACCCAGCGGAAATATGAGCGAGCAATATCCCTCTCCGCGGTTTGTTGAAACTCCAACTTACAGCGGCAACGTCCAAAAGAAGAAAGATAAACCTGCACCGAAGAAAAAGCCACCCGCGCTGCAGAGCGGCGTCACAGACAACGCTCCGCCGCGTCAAGTCATCCAGGCGGGCGTCCGGCAGGATCAAGTCCTACCGCAAGGTTTCATGGGCGCATGGCTGGTAAGTGGACTTCGAAAAGGTATCAAGGCGCAACCACAGTTCCAGGCAGCGATTCCAACGATTTTCCAGGAACAGACACAAGACGTCTGGACAATCACAGGCAGCCCGGGTGGCTACGCTTTCTCCAACAACCAGGGCGTCAAGAGCGCGATTTACGTAGACAAAGTCGAGAACGGAACGGCGTTCATTCGCTACCAGCATCCAATTAAGAACACCATGGCGAAAGAGGCGATCGTCATGCAAATGGTGCCGGGCGGCATGCAATTCAACGGACTCGAACGCATATCTATCGTAAAACAGGGCGAACCCGGACCAAGAGCTGAAGTCACATACGAACTCATGGGTCGCCGACGATAGAAGTTTCCATCCTAGTAAACCGAGCTCAGGGCGTAAGGCATAAGGCGTAGGCGTAAGACGTAAGACGTAAGACGAACGCGCGACTCGGGGGCCCTCCTGGGGTCTTTCTCACCCCTTAGGGTCGCTTCCCCTATTAGGGGAAACATTTTGCTGGCTTTCCAGGCTCAAAAAGTGACTAAAAAACCCGAAAGCTTTGCTGGAAGACATCTTTCGGCATATCCCCTGATAGGGGAACCGACCGTAAGAGGTGCGAGACAGATCTGGCAGGGGAGACCTCGCGGTACACGTTCCGAAAATCGTCGTTGGCGGACAGCTCCTTGGTCGCAATGGGACACCGCGTCGGTCGCTGGCGGACAGCTCGTTGGTCGCCTTGGGACACCGCGTTGGTCGCTAACGGACAGCTCGCTGGTCGCCATGGGACACCGCGTTGGTCGCTAACGGGACACCGCCTTCGCTGACCTCATTCATTTCTCATTAACCAAACATGCTCTGTGACTCGAATTCGGCTATCATCTAGCTCGGTAACCTAATTTTTTGTGAGACAGGGCATGCGGCAACGTCATAAGGGTCGTTTTTCAAAGCGATTATTCACCTCAGTTTTTCTAATTCCGGCTTTGGCACTGGGAGCTGTGTTTATTGAAACATCCGCAGCAAGCGCGAAAGACGACGAATTGAATAACGATAATCGAGCCGGCGATCAATATTCAGATCCGGCACTGAGACCGGCAATCTTGCCACCTCCGGAGAAAAAACTTCCTGACTCCGCAGAAGAGGTGCAGCTGCGCAACAATGACGGCATCAATGCAGATAGTGCGCCAGTTTTGAAGGGTAACGCGGATGCATCAGCGATTTCGGCATCCGCCCAACTCATGACAATCAACCCATTGAGCCGATATAAAGGTGACAGCCTGGTTTTCTATCGCGTTCAAATCAAGAATAGTGGACCGACTCCGGTCGTCGTCCTGGGACGCGACGCTCAAGTTACAGGCAGTGCTGATTCCGGAAGGACAGTAGCTGCAGGTGTGTTAGAAAAGCACGACAATACACTGTTGACGAAGAAGCAAACTGCGGCTGTATACGGCGTCGGCGTCGGTAGTGCCGGCCTTGCAAGCATACTGTTTTATGAACATATGACACCAACCGAGCATAAGAAACGCGATTTGGGCTTGGCACTTGGTCGCGACCGCGGTCGTCACGAAGTGGAATCGGAGAACCTCGGTACGAGATTGATCATGCCCGGCGATGAAACGCTTGGCTGGTTGGCTTTCGACAGCACCGTTGCCACTCCTGATAGAAGCTCGCTCGGTGTTCCAATAATGTTTCCACCATATAGCGCCGTGGCTGCAACTCTTCGCATACCGGTCACGGGCACTACGACGGACTGCGCCGCTCCGTCTAGTGACAACTCTCCTACGAAGCAATAGGTAGTTCAGAGTCATATTTTCAACTGTCGCAATACGAGTTTGCTACAATTTGGAGCCGTTTAGTTTCTACTGCAATTATGTTCGGCTGCAAACTAAAATCAAATAACAGGCAGAACCAGGGGGACAAAGGTCCTCGCATTGTCTGTGGTGCTCTGTATTCACTCTTGCTCTTAACTTTGCTCTTGGCGGTGCCGGGTTCGATTCAATCAGCAGACGCTTTACCATCGCTGAAGTCGGCCTCGGAAAAACCGGCGAAAGAAGGAGCTAATCCGGTGGTCGTCGTCGACACGAATAAGGGCCAGTTTAAAATGGTCGTTTACAAAAACGAAGTGCCGGTCACAGCAGGCAACTTCATCGACCTCGTCAATCGCAAAATATATAACGGCACCACATTTCACAGATACGAACCCAAGTTTTGCATTCAAGGAGGCGATCCTACTGGCACCACTCGTGGTGGCAGCGGCAAGTCTATTCCGCTTGAAATAAACAAACAATTGAGACACAGCGAATCCGGCATGGTCGGCATGGCTCGCGGGAAAGATCGGAATTCTGCAAGCTCACAGTTTTACATAATTCTCAGTCCTCAGAGTGGACTCGATAACGACTACGCAGTATTCGCCAAAGTGATTGAAGGTTTGGACACCGTCTTCGCGATTCGCAAAGGCGACACTATGACAAATCTGGCCGTGGACGGCACAATCAAAGACTTCAAGCCGAAGAAAGAACCGAAACCGGAGAAGCCGGACAAGGAAGAAAAAGAAGCAAAGAAGGAAGCCAAAGCAGCCAAACAGGAAGCCGCAAAGGAAGCAAAAACTGGAGGCAAGACCGCCAAAGTGGAAGCTGAAAAGGCAACCAGGGCAACAGGCAAAGCGGCTGGTAGCGAGCCGAAAAAAGGCTCCGCGAAGGAATCAAAATAACGTAAGTAAGATGTTCGGATAACAAAGAGAGGATAGAAATGTCAGACCCAGTAGTATTGATGAAAACAAACAAAGGCGATATCAAAATCAATATCGCTCTCAAAGATGCCCCCATCACCAGCCAGAATTTTATTGACCTGGTCAATAAGGGCTTTTATAACGGCTTGACCTTCCATCGTCATGAACCGGGATTCTGCCTCCAGGGCGGTTGCCCACAAGGAACGGGCATGGGTGGTTCGGGCAAAAACATCAAGCTCGAAATTGCTCCGAATTTGAAGCATGACAAAGAAGGCGTTATCGCAATGGCGCGCGCCAACGATCCAAACTCGGCAAGCTCGCAGTTTTACTTCACCCTCGGAAACGCCAGCTTCCTCGATGGTAATTATGCGGTCTTCGGTCGCATCGCCGATGAAGACGGTCTGGCGGTTCTGAAGAAACTGGGCAAAGGCGACAAAATGGTCGACGTCTCAGTTCAACAATAGTCGACCGCCGACAAAAGAATTGAGAGAGCGCTCGTATCGGGCGCTCTCTCTCTTTGCAGACTTTCGAAGATGTGGAGTTTTGATTAGACCTTGCCTGCATACAGGAGCAGCCGGAAGGTTTCGAGACGTCACGCGCTCGCCTAGATCTTGATGTAGCGTCCCGATGTCCAGGCGCCGCCACCGGCACCGACTGCAACGCCTAGAACAAGCATCACTGTAAACGTTTGCAGTATGTTGTAGCCCCAATTCTTGGGAAACAGTGGAGCAATACTGGCAAGTTCCTGTGACAGATACGGCTGAATCACGTACATATGCATAGTCAGCAAGACCAGCATGGCAAGCGTCGCCGCGACGGCTCCATAAAAAGCCCCCTGCAGAACGAACGGACACTTTATGTAGAAATGCCCCACGCCCATGAGAGACAAGATCTCAATTTCTTTCTGTCGCGCCTGGATGACCAGGTGAATAGTATTGCCGATAACGGTCAGCGTCGCGGCTGTCAGAGCGCCAGTTACAACAACACCGGCAATTTCAATGAAGTGTCGAAACTCGTTGATTCGTTTCACAACCATCATTGGGTAGCGAACCGCTTCAATAGCTGGAAGCAGTTTCAACTTCGGTGCCAATGCTTCAACTTGATCTGCGCGGTTTACGGTAACGTGAAGCGTGTTCGGGAGCGGGTTGGAGATAGACGCAGCATTCAGGGTTTTCTTCATGTCTTCCCAGGCAACGTCTTTCGTAATTACTTCAACCAGACGAACTTCCTTATATTGGCTGACATCGCGAGCAACTTCACGAGGTTCATACTTATCGCTTAGAAAAGCAGAGATGACCAGCTGCGAACCCCACATGTTGACGAGATTCTTCAGCGACATGGTCAACTGCAGAACGCTACCGAATATGGTGAGCGCAATCGCAAGGATGCTTATGACCAGCCAGTTAGACCAGCCACTACGCTTGATACCAAGAAAGGTTTCAACGACGACTCTCGCCAATATTCTCAATTGCCGCATCAGTTTATCGACTCCAATTAAACTGCAGTGAGATCCATGTCGTAGACACCACTGTCCACATCGGAGAAAAGCTCGCCGTTCTTCAAAGCTATAACTCTGCGGCGCATGGCGTCTACGATGGTGTGGTCATGTGTGGAGATAAGAACGGTAGTTCCGCGTTCTGAAATTCTGGAAAGCAGTTGGACAATTTCCAGCGAAGTAGCAGGGTCAAGGTTGCCTGTCGGTTCGTCCGCAAGAAGAACCGGCGGTCCATTAACAATAGCTCTGGCGATGCCGACGCGTTGCTGTTCTCCACCGGACAACTCATCGGGGAAAGCGTCTGCTTTGTCTTCCAGGTTCACCACATTCAGTGCACTGGTTACACGTTTGCGCACGTCCTTCTCGTCTACGCCGAGCGCACGAAGAATGTACGCGACATTATCGAATGCGGTTTGTCTAGTGAGCAGTTTATAGTCCTGGAAGATAATGCCCAGGCGCCTGCGCAACAACGGAATTTGACGCGGACTCAAGCGGTTCAAATTGACGCCGCCGATGAAGACGCTACCGGAGGTCGGCACCTCTTCGCGATATAGAAGTCGCATCATCGTTGATTTGCCGGCACCCGAAGGTCCGACAAGAAACGCGAACTCGCCCAGAGCCACGTGAAGGTTGATATCCTTCAGTGCCGGACGTCCGCCATAACTTTTCGATACATGCTGCAGTCGTATCATTTGATAATTGCCAATTCAGTTGGGGATTCCCAAAAGTAACGCCTTCGATGGCAAATGCAGTTTCTCTTGACGATTTCGAATGCCTTCACCCGACTTGGTCGAAGAGTTTTCTACAGTAGGCGGGAATCATAACACAGTAGTCACGAGGAAGCCTTGAATAAGTTGAATCTTGTTCTTTGTTAACTGTTTATATGCGAATCAGACTTGCCGCGCGCCAGCAGATCCGCGACGTGACACATGCGGCAAAGGTTTGTAACGCCGTACACGCGTGAGTCCACGTATCCGCACTTGCTGCAAGAATCGTAACCCCTCGTCTCTCTCCAGGCTTTCCGTCTTAACTCTCGCTCATACATTCGGATGATTCGATCAGTTGTGGACGCGTCGTGCTCGCCGTGGGCAGCGCCTACATCAAGATTGGCTTTCAGTTTGGCAAGCTCGTTCAAATTCTCATCCGTCAACTCGACCTGCGCCAACTCTTCTTCCGTCGCCGTTCTCGCCAGTCGAGCCTCCGCCTGCGAACGGCTCAGCGTGAAGGTCTCCTGATCCTCGGCTTCGGTAAAATGTTTTAAATCGAAGCGAATACCGTTGATCTGCAAACCCACCCCGCGCGCAAACGGCGCCAACTTCTTCATGAGTTGTCCACGATGGAAGCTGAGCTCCTGAGCCACTGTCGAATCTTTGACAGAAACCACGAGACTGCCCTCGTGATCTATAAACAAAGGTCTTGAGACTTTCTTGAACGCTTCGTCGACCACGTCGTTCCACATCGCCATGAAAGCCTGCTCCTTCATGCGCTGCTCAAGCCCATATTTACTGAGCACTTTGCTCAGCACAGTGCTCAACGAAGTGATCGAGCTTCGATTTCGCCTGCGCTGAAACGGTTTATTCTTGCTGTCCGACGAGGAATCGTTATTCATGCGGTCACCTGAGGTCGCCTATTGGCGCCGAGCTCCGTTGGTTACACATTATAGAATCTTACTGAGAATCTGGACCCATCAGGGAAATTTTCCTCATATTTTTGCAGACGACCGTTCAACGGCAGCAGAACCTGAGATATAATCTGCCTTACTCGTCGTTTTTGACGAGACCAACACAGGGTTAAGGCTGCTGGAGGTTCAATGACGTCACCCGTGCGCTCTCACAATACTATTGAAGAACTTCAACGCAGATTCAAGCCAGAAAACGCTCGCAATCTTTCCGCAACGTATTTGATTACGATCCACGGAGAAGAAGGCGGCTCCTGGCTTACGAAGATCGCCGATGGCAACTGCGAATTTATCAAACAAGAAACACCGGACAATTCCAAAGCGGACTGCTGCATCTCAATAGCAGCCGAGGACCTCGAGTTCATCATGTCGGGTCAGATGACTGCCATGACAGCGGCACTTTCCGGCGTTCTCGCAATTGACGGAGAACTCGGGCTGGCTATGCAACTCGTCCCGATCTTCTTCGAAGGACAAGCACCGTTTATTTAAATTCGCTCATTGGATCGAGCGAGTTTATCCAAGTGCTAAGATTCAATCTGAATTGCCGGGCTCAAGTCGCAGGCAAACTCTTCTAAGGAACCGTCCATGACGGTTCCTATTTGCTTTTGGGGACCGTAGTATGCGATATCGCCGGCGGTGCCAGCCGTTGTGAAACGGAAAGCAAGTGACAATCAGTCAGATCTCATTCCTCTGAGACCAGCCTTCATGCAATCCGACGGGACAGCCCGTCCAGTCCATATCTCGAAGGCACGCGCGGCTTGATACACAAGCATATCCAGACCATCGACGGAAGAAAGCGATAGCGCTCGAGCCCGTTCTTCCAGAACAGTGGGATACTCGTTTTTCGAATACACGAGATCGTAAACCAGCGTGCGTTTATCCAACCGGGCAAGAGCTTCCGAAAACCAGTCAGGAAGCGGTTCACCGTTTTGCCCAGCCGGAGTTGCATTAACCAATAAAAATTTAGCGGATAAAGATTCTTCGTTCAGATGCTCAACAGATCGCAACATTGATCCTTCAATAAGCAGTTGGCCTCTCGGTCCTAAAGAATTCGCGATTTCAACGACGAAGTTACTGGACTTTCTAAAATCGCGTCCGAATATCGATATATCCAGAAAGCCCATTTCGCATAACCCGGCAACCACGGCTTTGGCTGCGCCTCCACAACCGATTACTAAAACCGATTTCGACCAATTAGTATCAATGTTTTCTCTATCAATTGCGTCGCTGAGCGCTCGCGAAAATCCGTAGACATCGGTATTATGTCCAACCGTTTTGCCACCAGAAAAGACTATTGTGTTGACCGCCCCGACACTCCTTGCGTCTTCCACAACCTCGTCTAAAAGCGGTATGACCGCTTGTTTATGCGGGATAGTGACATTCACTCCATCGAATCCTGAACGCTTAAGCTCGTCGAATTTAACGGCTAACTGAGCCGCTTGTATATCTAGTAGACGATATTCGCCATCTAGGCGGTGAAACGAAAGCGCCGCCTCGTGAAGAAGCGGCGACAATGAATGTTTTACTGGATGCCCGATTAATCCCAACAGATATTGTTTCTTGCTGGGCACAATCGCAACTACTAGTAGTTTTTCGTCTGAACAGTAGCTACGCGCATCTTACTGATGCCGGACTGCGAACAAGCGGTCATGATGTGCACCACATCCTTTTGTTTGCAGTCTCCATCCGCATTTACCGTAACTGGTACGTCTTTGACACCGATAGAGTTGATGACCTCTTGCAGCTTGGTCTGAATACCAGCTGGACTCGTGTCTTGAAGCGTCTTTCCGTTGATTGCGATTTGACCTTCTTTCGAAACATCAATCATAATCGACTTGGTCCGCGCGTTTTCTTTCTTCGCGTGGTAAGTCTCCGGCGGTTTGATCTTCAGTTCTGATTTGTCGATCAAAGGCGCAATCAAGATCATGATTACGAGGAGCACCAAGAACACATCGGTTAGAGGAGTAATATTAATGTCGGTGAATACTTCAGCACCGCCGCCTCCCATAGCCATTCTCGATCACCCCCTTCTTAAATTCGAATCAATCATTCAGACGCTGACTATTTGTATGAACCGCTGGCTTCTTCGCTGGCGACAAAGCTGAGGAAGAGAAGCTTCAGAAGCTGGAAGTCGTCGTTGAAACGCTTAACGGTGTTTGTATACCAGTTGTTGAACACAACCGCGAGGATAGCGACAATCAGACCGTATCCTGTTGCGATAAGAGCCTTCGCAACACCGATAACGACTGTCTGCGTACCGCCACCGGATGCGCCGAGTTCGTCCAGCGTGAAAACTACACCGACCACAGTCCCGAACAGTCCAAGGAAGGGGCAGGTAGCGCCAATAGTTCCAAGAATCGCCAGGTGTTTTTCCAGTTTGCGTGATACCAGTCCAACAGTGATGTCGAATGCTTTGGAGAAGTCTTCTTTCTGTTCAGCAAGAAGTCTTACGCCTTCTTCTGCAACTTCGCCAATTACTCCACCGAGACGGCTGCAGGTTTGCTGCGCCTTTTGCAAATTGTTGTTTTCCAACTCGCGCTGCAACTGGTGAATGAACGCAGTCACGTCACGACGATTTTGCTGGTAATACAGGTAGCGCTCAACAATTACGGCGAGCGTAGCGACCGAGCACAATGTGATTGGAATCGATGCGAACCAATCCTGCATCATGAAGTCGAGGAAGTAGGTTAGAAATTTGTTCTCCATTATTACTCCTAGTTGAGTTCACTCTCCCTAATTGAGATCACTCCCAGCCGTATGAGTCTATCAGAATCGGCGGAATACGCCACCACTACCGGACCCCTTGAAGACGTTGTAGTCGAATGTAAATTGGATATCTACATCCTCTGGCGCCCCATCTGGTAACGGTCTGAACGGTGCCGCGTTTTGTACAGCCTTGAGTGCGGCCTGATCCGCTATCGCCAGGCCTGAGCCGCCAGCCAACCGGAGGTTAGACATGGTGCCGTTTGAATGAATTTTGAATATAACTGAAACCCGTTTACTTTCGTTACCTTTCGGCGGGAACCATGCTCGTTTGATACGACGTTGCAAGTCCGCCATGTATGGTCCGAAGTCCACGTCTTTCTGTGCCGCCAGCGATGGACGACCTGGCTTGGCGCCTTTGTCCGGGTTGCCCTCGGAGCCTTCGCCGCCACCACCACCGCCACTGCCGGCGGATGGTCTGGGGACGCTCGGATTGACCGCCATGGACGGACCGGAGTCACCGCCACCGCTACCACTACCCGAGCCGGACCCGGCACGAGAAGGAGCAGGGGCAGCCGATGGTCCGCTGCCGGATCCACCCTTGGAGTGCGAGCCTCCGCCGCCACCAGCCATCACTGGAACCGGTGAACGTGCACCGCCACCGCCGGAAGTTCCACGCGTGCTGATCGAAGCGATCGGCGCGGGCATGCTGCCGGACGAGCTGCTCGGAAGAGCTGCGATCGCAGGCGATGGCGCCGCCGGTGCTCCGACCTTACCGATGGAAACCGGCGCAGGCACTGGAGTCGGATTGGCTCTCGGCGAAGCGGCCGGAGCGGCGAAAGGATTCGGCAATGCCAAAGGCATTTTAGAGGGAGCCGGAGTCGGGCTCGGCGTAGGCGTCGGCGTAGCCATCGGAGCGGGCGACGGACTCGGTCTCGGCGTAGGAGTAGGAGTCGGAGCCGCAGACGGCGACGGTCGTGGCGTCGGGCGCGGAGTCGGCTGGGCAGACGGTCTGGGCGTCGGTGTCGGCGCCGGAGCTTGTTTTTGCTCGACCGGTTTAGGTGTCGGACGCGCCTGCGGTTTCGGCGTCGGAGCAGCCTGGCTAGGCTGTTTCGGTGCAGGCGACGGAGGCGCTACTTTCTTTTGAGGATTGTGCTGCCCTCTGTTTTCCGAATTGTGCTCAGCTTTTCGCTTGGCGCGAATTTGTTTTTTGACTTCAGGTTGGTTCTGAATAAATTCGATATCCGTCACCTGCACTTTCGGAGGCGGCGGAATTAAGAAGAAAAACGCAAGAATCAAGCATGTCGCCATCAATGCGACGTGAAACAGATACGACCCACTCGACGCCTCAGGCATATCCATGACGGCATCGGCATATATCTGCTTGCGCTGAATAACCGCGGCATGGTCGTAAGCGTCGCGCATGCAGAACGCGGTAAACGAGAGAAACAAACCGATAATGATCATCGACGCCGGATTACCCAGGCGGAAGTTCATCATGCTGGCGATAAGCTGTTTGTTCGGCTCCATATTGAAGCCGAGAGCAAAGGTATACAGCGACTGCAGCAGCGACTCGTTGAACATCAATCCCAGGAAGACCAGGAAGTTGATGAATCCAACCGACAGGAAGAGCATGCCCTTCCGCGTCTCGCCGTTGTAGAGCTGACCTAACCCGGGCAAAATAGACAGCATTCCTGCCATCGTCGGGTCTTTTTGAGGCCGGTCACTATTTTTCGCGTATGTAGCCATGGAAGTTGGTTTCCGTACCAGAGTAGTAAGTCGCAGAGGTCCCATTGAACTCTTCAGCAGGGATTAGCCGCGGAGCGATTCTATTAGTTACGACCAGAAACAAGGGAAAATGTTTCTGTTTCGCGCAACTGTTGGCATTGAACCCACTTTAAAGAGTGTCCTAACCGAATAAACAGCCGCCTTTTATGTTAACGAAAACTAAGTATATCACTTCTATATCTTCGTTTTTATCGCTCAAAGCCAGAATACAACGGGTTTCCAGTTGATATCTAGAGGTCTGTTCGCATACGCAAAGTTAGGCGCGGCGACAGGAGTTAAACTCACTATATCGCCAAAGCCTCAAGCGCCGCACGGCGCTTTGGGTTGAACAACACTCAGGACTTTCCCGAACGAAATCCTAGGGTAAACCCTGACATGACCTTCTTCTGGTTCTAAACCGCTTTATCAGCCGGCCGTTCTCTAACCGATTACATGCTCAAGTTGGGCATACGCAGCTCTTCAGCGAGCTCGATTTTGAGTTCGTCGCCAGGCCGCACTTCAACTTTCTTGCCTTTCTTCGACAAGAGAATCGCAACACCGACCGCGATACCAACACCAGCACCGATCATAGCGCCGCCTGCGCGACTGATGCTGCTGTTGCTGTTGCTGGTCGAGCTATTGTTATTGTTGCCGGATCCGGCAGCCAGAGCGCCAACGCCCAGACCGACGAGGGTAGGGAGCGCAACCGCACCGGTGTCGAACGCTATGTCTTTCAGACCACGTCTGGCATGTACAACTCCGCCGCGAGCAACGAGATTTGCGACGATTGGAATCGAGCGATTGTCAGGCGTCGTGATCGTGTCGAATTTCAAACCTACGGAACCGGATCGGTTCAAGTGCTTCGGCGAGTTCAACTGGGCGATTCTACCTTTGATAATTGAGCCGGCAGGAACGATGGTTGATCCGTCGATACTCAAGTCTTCCGATGTACGGGCTGCGAATTCATCGCCCTCCTGGCTGGTATCGGAATCAACAGCCGTGTCCATAATGATCGGAATTTTTGTTCCGGTTGGAACAACTTTAACGTAACCTTTTAAAACTTTCTTGCCGGAAGAATCCGTCGTTTCACCTGTGGTTTCACTCGCAGTCTCGGTCTTCGAACTGGCGTCATCAGTGGTACCACTGGCGGTTGGTGTGGACGCTTCATCGCTCGATGATGTCTGAGTCTTGGTGACAGGCGGAGTGTCGTCGACGCTAGGCGTTTCGGCTTGCATCTCGGAATTCATCGGCACTGAAAAATGATTGCCGGTCGTCGAATCACCCATGCCGCTCGGCGCTTCGTCCGACGGTTCGGAATCCGAGGACGAACTCTCAGGATTGTATATCTTGAAATTGAGTTGGGGCTCATCGCCAGCCAGTGCTGGTGTAGTAACAGTTCCGCCAAGCATGAGAAGCGAGAGCGAAATCGCTATGAAAGAGCTACCGTTCCGAGACATTTTTATTCTCCATTGAGCTTTCGAAAGATTCTTTCGATGCAACCATTAAACCTGCCAGGGTTTTGTTCGACTGATTATCGGCAGACCGAAAGCAGTCAAGTGGAGCAGTCAGTCTAACACGCTTGCCAGGATGTCGAAATTAGCGATTGCTAGTAATGTGTACAAATCGGACCGAAAGCGAAACCGGTGCTTCCTTAACAGGCGCAACGTCAAGGATAGCTTGAAGCAGTTTTTGTAAACCGCTGTTAGCTATTACCATCAATGGTGAATTAAACTAAATACAAATGAGAAGTGAAAGGCCGCCACTTTTGGCCGCCCAGAGGTACCGCAAGTGATTCAATGCCCAATTTGCCAGGTCCTGAACGAAGACGCAGCCTTATTCTGTGCCGAATGCGGACAACGCTTCAATCAGGCTCCGACGAGTGCGCCGCCGCAGCAGCCGGCTGCGCAGCCATATCAGCCACCTCTGCAGGCATCGAATCAACCACCACTGCAAACTCCGCATCAGCCGCCCTCGCAACTCGACACATTGCCGCCGGACCAACCGCCGAAACCTTCTAAGCCCAAACTCAGATCGCCAATGCTTGGCGCAGTGGAAGAGGAAGACGGTTATGAAAAGCCACAGATGAGCAAGCTCAGAGGAACGAGTTCTGCTCGGCAAGAAGGTTCCACCACAGGGAAAAAACATTTGCGCTCGCCGCTGCTTGGCGGTGACGATGACGACGACTCCTACGATGATGACCAGGAATCAAGCCGCTCCAGCCGCGGAAAAGGCAAGAAAAGTTCTGAATCGCAAGAATCGACCGCAGCCAGGAAGAAGCGACTGCGCTCGCCCCTCTTGGGCGAGGATGATGACGACGACGGCGACAATGACGAGGATTTCGCGCCTGAGCCAGGTACGAAAAAACATCTACACTCTCCGCTCCTCGGCGACAGCGGTCCGTCACGCGGTGGCGGAAAGAGCGCAAAGAAAGGACCGTTGCGCTCGCCGCTCCTGAGCGGTGACGACGATTTTGACGAGGACGAGCCACCACGTTCTTCCAAGAAGGGCCTGCGCTCACCGATGCTCGGAGGCGAAAGCGATCCGGGAGAGCATCACGGAGCAGGAAGGCACCACAAAGGTGGCTTGCATTCGCCACTGCTCGGCGATGCGGATGATTATGATGACGACGAACCTTCTCCACGTCGAGCACCTATGGGTGGTGCCACCACCGGTGGCAAGCCGAAGCTGCGTTCAAGCCTGCTTGGCGGCGGCGGCGGATACGATGACGACGACTATGATGACGATTGGGATGACGAAGATGACGACAACCCTGACGTTTTACGCTCTCCGTTGTTAGCAGCGAAGAAGAAAAAACGGCCCAAGCCGGAAGCACCACATGCGGAGGCAGCGCCAGGACCGGCAGCGCACATGCAAGCTGCACCACCGCAACCAGCGCCACCCGCCTTTCCAGGACAACCGTCGGCACCTTTCCCTGGTCCAGCTGAACCACAGCCGCCCTGGCAAAACACAGGAGCTCCACCGATTCCCGGAGCCGCTCCGCAGGGATGGCCGGGCGGAACTCAACCTCAACCTGGCCAACCGTGGCCTCCACAAGGTCAGCAACCCGCTCATAACCCGCCACTGCCGGCAGGGTCAGTTCCTGGAACGCCACCATGGCAAAATCGCATGGACGGTGGTCCTGCGTCAGCTCCAGCGTTAGACATGGCAAGAGCAGCAGAAGTGCCGGCTATCGTAGACGACAACGACGAATTTCGATTGGATATATCCGCGCCAAGTCTACCGCAGGCAAACTTTCCGCCGAGCGAATCCTTATCATCGCCACCACGGCCGGTTCCGCACCAAGAAGCATCACGTCCCGAACCTCCTAAAAGAGGTAGGAGCGAAGATGACGACGAAGATGATCTGAACGGTCCTAAAGACAGACGGGTGCGCGTTGAGCGCAGAAAAATGCCGGATCGCAGGTTCTCATCCTTATTAGACGAGAAAGGGTCATCCGGCGGAGCGCCGAATTACGATGACGACTATTCGGTTGGTAGACCTCAGGGGCCAGCAGCGAACGCAGGAATGGCCAAGATGATGCTCGGTCTGGGCGCACTGGCGATGGGCTTCAAAATCTATCAGTTTATGGAAGTGTCCAAGAGCTGGGATCTTTCTAAGTTACCGATGTTTGTCGCCGAACAATTCTTTAGCGGCCTTGCCATTGTTGGTCTGATAGTTTTGGCGCTAAGTTGTATGAAGAAATAGGTAAGCAGTTTTTAACCCAGAGACTGCTCGCTTGCCTTCAGGCCTTACCAGCTTGGCAAAACATAACATTCCAAGAGATACCAGCGTGGTATAGTTGGCTCGTTCTCAGGAACCTTTCTAGCATTCGTTGAATCTTCAGATCCCGAGTCGTACATCGTCACTCAATTTGAAGTTTTCATCATCTGTACAGGTAGATCTAATGGGTAAACCATATACATCGGTCCGTCGCGCTCTGCTCCTCAGCCTCGGCGTCTCTATACTCACGAGTTCGAGTTTTGTCCCCGCGGCTAACGCATTCTCCGTTCTAGGAAAGAAATCCTCCTCGTCCTTCGATCTGCCCTGCGCGGAGAAGCTGGATGGTGATACCGCGGATAGTGCAGCATCTATTGACGCCAACAGCCCCGACCTGGCACCGATGAAGCTGTCAGATCCAAAAACTGAAGCTAAGACGAGCACTACTGATGGTGCTCCATCTACCACGGAAACGACTTCAGAGGGAACGTTAAACGCGAGCGTCACGACCAACACCTACATGCCGAAAGGACCGCTTGAGGGTGACAATGCTGGACTGCTATCACCGACGAGTCTGAAAGGCGCAAAAACCAAAGATATTTCAGACCTTGGAAGCGGCACCTTGAGCGAACAAGCGAGAGCAGTTAATCTGGCACCTCTTCCTTTGATGGATTCGGCAGATGTTAGCGCGCAAAAAGCCAACGATGAAGCCGAAATCGAAAGAGAGCAGCTAACCGGTCTATGGGAAGCGGCACTGCAGAAGTCTCCCGAAATCAACTTCGTGCTGGCGAAGCTAATGCCAACTTCCGATCCGGCCAAGGCGACTACATTCATGATGCGAATGCTCGCCGTCGCAATGAACGGTGGTATCGCCGCTACTCAGATGATCGCACCTACTCCGGGCATGTACGCAGCCGGAACCGGAGCTTCGTCAGTACTTGGTCAGCTCATGGGTATGGTCGAAAACAAAAATGCGAAAAAGGCTCGTTTGAACGAAACAGAAAGAATCATGTTGTTCAATATGACCCGGGCCCAAGCCGACAAACTCGTTAATGAATATCGCAACTATAAAACGCGTCACAAGTCGCTCTACAAAGCCAATGCGGACTTTGAAGAGTTGAAAACACTTGCGTTGGAAGTTCGCAAAGACGGCGCCAAAGAGCTGGAGACTACGTATACGTTGAAACGCCAACAGCGTGACATCGATGAAATTGGGAACCACCTTTCTTCTAACCGCAAAGCGCTCTGCGACTTAGCAGGCGAAGAAGCAGTGGCAAAACTCGACGCCAGCATTGATGAAGAATTCAAAAAACTGCATCCGGAACTGATTACAGAAACAAGTGAAACCACTGCAGCTCAACCGCACTTCTCTACACCATCATCTCCGGATGTGGTGCCTGTTGCTGAGGGCGTTCCCGCCCCAAAGACTCAGGGAAACGCGAGTGAGGTAGTCGCCGATTCCAGCGACCAGAAGCAAGCTGAAGAAAAAGTAGCCGAGATGCGGAACTTCAAAGAGCGCCCCGACAAGAATGCTCACAAGGTCGCCGAGAAACCATCCAAAGGCAAGGATGACTCCAAGCCTGCGTTTAAACTCTAAAACCCAAAGCATCTAAAAGTTGGAGCCATGTCAACCGAGAAGAAGAAAGATTGGATCGTTTGGCTGATCATCGGCTTGTGCGCGCTTTCTATTCCAGTTGGAATAATGGGGAAGCAGAATAAGCCCAGTACAGACACGGATTCAGCCACCACCGATAGTGGCTGGGGAATCACATTCAAAGATCGCATCAAAGTGATAAGTTTGAATGGAATGATCAGTGACACCGACGAAAAAAGCGTCTTCTCTCTCTCCGATTCTTCGATCGCGTCTACAATCAAAAAAATACGAAAAGCCGCTGAGAACAGCAAAGTCAAAGCGGTCTTATTGCGTATCAATTCGCCCGGCGGAACGGTGGCCACCTCACAGGAGATCAATCAAGCGGTTACCGCCTTGAAAGCGAAGAAACCTGTGTTCGCCACCATGGGCGATATCGCTGCCTCAGGTGGATACTATGTCGCCTGCGCCACGGATAAAATCTACGCGAATCCCGGCACGCTTACCGGTTCTATAGGCGTGATTCTGAACGGCATGAATTTCAAAGGCTTAGCAGACAAGCTTGGCGTACAGCCGCAAGTGATCAAATCGGGCTTATTTAAAGACATAGCCTCACCCTATCGACCGATGACCGATGAAGAGAGAAAAATTCTTCAAGGTTTAATCGACGATTCATACGATCAATTCGTCCATGCTGTTGCCGACGGCCGAAAGATGAAGCTAGAGGACGTAAAAAAAATAGCAGATGGCCGAATTTATTCCGGCAGGCAAGCTAAAGCTAACGGGCTTGTTGATGCGCTCGGCTCCTACCAGGACGCGCTTCAAGATTTGCAGGCGACTTGCAAAAAGAGGTACGGACTGACAGAAGATCTTCCGGTCGAAGACAAATCTTCCAGTTCAATCCTTGAATCATTGTTCGACTCCAGCAGCGCGTCATCGATGTTCCAACACCTGGGCGGGTCCACTCAGCAAAGCATTGAGGAGACCGTAATCGAGCGAATCATGCCGGTTTCCATGCAAGCGAAATACTACAAACAACCGCTCTGGTTGATGGAATAGATTCACTTCGGAGTAGAAAGTGGACGCCACCACCACCGTCAACGAAAACGTTTCAACACCGTCATGGGCGGACTTGTTTTTCGGCATTATCACAAACCCGATAAATACGCTGAAAGAGCTCGACGCAATGTACGAAACAGCGCCTGTTTACACGCTTACTCAGCAGGCCTTCAACATCGTATTTCTTACAGCGTTCTTGCTTGGAATGGCTCGCTTTAACCCTGAGGAAGCGTTTCTCTCGCTATTCGAAATCCTGAGTGTAATTACAAATGAGATGGTCATCTGGGTGGTCTCGGCAAGTTTGCTGTCACTGCTCTCCACGATTCTTTCAAACGCACGACCGACGAGATGGAAGAAAGCCCTCGTTTTAACCGGATGGTCGTTCACTCCCATCCTCTTTTTCGCGCCGCTTATGTGTTTCAAAAACGCCCTTGGCGCCTGGGTTTTACCAATTGCCACGATACCAACATGGTGGACTCTATTTTTGCTTTTCACAAGCTACAAGATTGCTCTCAATGTTAGAGCATCAAAATTGCTGGTTGTTGCACTCATAATGCCGCCGCTTCTTTTCCTGGTCTATATGTTCTGGACAGGGCTTTCACTCATGGTGCTTCTGTCGGAGATAATCTCAGCGTTTCAGAACTAATGGCACAGAATTCCTGAGATGAACGAGAACAAGAGAAGAAAACCAACTGTCATTGCGGTTGTCGGTCCAACCGCCTCCGGAAAGACCTCTCTCTCCATCGAGCTTGCCCTGAAGTATCAGGGAGAGGTGATCGCTTGCGACTCACGCACTGTATACAAGTATATGGATATTGGAGCCGCAAAACCTACGGTTGAAGAACGCAAAGGAGTGCCGCACCACATGCTGGATGTGGTGGAACCTGACCGCGTTTACACGGTCGCCGAATTTCAAAAAGCGGGAACGGAAGCAATCCAGAATGTAATTTCCAGAGGCAAACTCCCGGTGGTTACCGGAGGTACAGGGCTGTATGCTCGAGCGCTCCTGGAGGGGTTGCAGATTCCCGAGGTTGGACCTCAGGATAAACTCAGAGAATCTCTGAAACAGACCGCTGAGAAAGAGGGCAATGAGGTTTTATTCAACAAGCTCAGAGAACTGGATCCGGTTTCCGCGGAAAAAATCATGCCGAATGATCTGCTTAGAATAATTCGCGCGCTAGAAGTAACAATGGTGCTCGGAAAGCCATTCTCCGAAGTAACGCGCCGGGTCGAGGTGCCCTACAACGTAATCTGGGTCGGTTTGAACTTCGACGACCGCACTGTCTTAAAAGATCGAATCGCTTTGCGAATGAATCAGATGATGGAACAGGGCTTGCTGGATGAGTCGAGGTTTTTGCATGAAAGGTTTGGTCCGACGCAGCCGATTTTGAACGCGGTCGGATATCGACAAATGTTCAACTATATAGATGGCGTCTGGTCTATGGAAGAAGCAATAGAAGATTGCTTGAAGCACAATTTTCAGCTCGCGAGAAAACAAATCATGTGGTTCCGCGCGAACCCGGATACCATCTGGCTTGTTGTCGACAAAAGTAAACAACTTTTCGATGACGTTTTTCACGAAATAAATCAGCTGATCTAAATCCAAGCAAAAGCGGCTTCTAATCAGCGTTTACGAGGTCGATCTTTTGTTAGAATGATCCATGAATTGTATTGCAAATTACGTTTCTGCCGCCTGAATGGGAGAAATTTTGCTCATTAGGGCTAGACGAAACAGAAGTTAGGGATATACTGGTAAAAGTCTTAAGCCTCTTCAGCAGCGGATCCCTCGAGATCCGTGACAGTAAAGACAATCGGGATTTACCACCAGGTAACTTCAACGAGTTTCTTAAAAGCGGCATCGTAACAAGTTCTGGTAAACGGCGAACGGCGGATGAAGAGAGTAACTGATACGGCATCGATTAGAGAAGTGGCACTTCCATTCAGCGACGGACTTTTGTCAGCGCGGCTCTGGAAAGCCGGAGAAAGAAGCGTAGTGGGCGTTCCCGAACTCGGACTGCATTGCTACGGTGTGTCGGAAAGCGAGGCTGTTTTCCGATTATTCACGACACTCCTGAAGTATTATCGTCAATTGAAACAACACGAAGATCGCCTCGGAGAGCGCGGTCTCAATCACCTTGCGCACCTGAAGAATTGGGTCGCAGGTATCGAAAAGCGAATGACCTCTTCGCCGATTGAATCAAGGTTGGTTTCACTGCGATCGCGCCTGAGATAGCGAGCGCCGACAGTTTATACCCTCTTGCAGCGAATCCGTTTCAACCCTTGGAAGTTTAAGCGTTCGCGGCTGAAACGTCTTCAGTCCTTCTTCTCCTGCCTCAGTGGAATTCGACGCGTGACTCCTCGACGAGTCCGCGCTCTTTCAATATCAGCTGCGTTTTGAGTGCGTGCAGATTCGCTTCCAGTCCCGCCGGATATTGGTGCGGGTTGACCAGTCGTTTGATACCCGGATGGAATCCGTTTAGCTGATCGAAGACGAAAGCCCTGGTCGCGTCAAAGCCTGGGTAGTCATAGACCAGTTCTCCAGATCGGAAAACAGGCTTGAGCAAATCAACAAAGTCTGTTTCCGGCTCAATCGCTTTGCGGCGCGTAAAATCCAGGGGGTCAATGATTACGGGTCGGGCTCCGAGTTCGTTGCTCTCATCGTAAATCATGTCTGCGATAAATCTTTGGGATTCATTTTCCCGATTGAAGTATCGACGCACCTGAAGCAGACCCGGGTTTGAAACCTTGATCGTCTGCTCCGATAGTTTAATCACATGACGCCAGGCACGCCCGGGCGAACGAACAGCGGAAAGTTTGTAAACACCTCCAAGGGAGGGCTGGTCGCTTCCGGTAACCAGCTTGGTACCGACCGCCCAGGTATCTATTTTCGCGCCCTGGTTAATCAATGATGTGACAATAGACTCGTCCAGATCGTTGCTCGCCATGATGGAAGATTCTGTAAATCCAGCCTCGTCCAGCATTTTGCGAGCCTCTACCGATAGGTATGCAAGGTCACCCGAGTCTAAACGAATGCCGAGCATCTTATGACCTTCGGCGCGTAATTTCTTGCCGACTTCGATGGCGTGCTGAACTCCGACGAGAGTATCGAAAGTGTCAACAAGAAAAACGCAATTGTTCGGCATCGCTCGTGCGTAGTCGTTAAACGCCTCTTGCTCGCTCTCATGCGCCATAATCCAGCTATGCGCGTGCGTTCCTTTCACGGGAATACCAAAAAGTTTCCCTGCAAGAACATTCGAGGTGCCGTCACAGCCGCCGAGATACGCAGCAAGACTGGCTGTGACACCACCATTCATTCCTTGTGCGCGACGCAAACCGAATTCATAAACCTTCTGACCTCTGGTCGCCAACTTGATGCGCGTCGCCTTGGTGGCTATCAGAGTCGGAAAGCAAACGAGGTTTAGAAGCGCAGTCTCCAGAATTTGGGCTGGAATAATCGGACCGACAACGCGCATGAGCGGCTCATGAGCGAAAACCACCGTGCCATCAGCGACAGAGTGGAGGTCAACATTGAAATCCATTTCGCCGAGGTATTTGATGAACTCGGCTTCGAACAAAGGTGTTCCGTCATGAGCCTTCAAGGACGCCAGGTAGGCAAGGTCGTCATCATAGAATTTCAAGCCTTTGACATAGTCGATGACCTGATTCAAACCGCAAAATGTCGCGAATCCACCATGGTAAGGATTGCGACGGAAGAATAATGTGAAGGCTGCTTCTCTATCCGCATACCCGCACTTCCAATAGGCGTAGGCCATCGTCAGTTGATAAAGGTCAGTCAGCAAAACGGGGGCTTGCCAGTTTGTAGTGTCCGTGGGCAATACCATACGATTGAAGCCTCCCTGAAAATGCGTGATAAATGTAGCATGCGAAAGACCGTTCTTTCTGTTATCGCGCTTGTTGTTTTTGTGTCTGCGCAAAACTGCTTTTGTCTGCAATCGGCCACAGGTGAGCCTATTGAAAGCAAGCCTGCAGCCGGTCTCGAGACTGGTGATTATTCTTATTCCGATTCGCCAGCGCCACCCGACGAAGACAAACCCGACAGCGACGAAGTTGAGACCAGTGGGTCAGATGAGCAGAACGATGACGCTCGCATGCAGCAAAATTCTCTCGACTCTATGACGGACCTGCCCGCGCAAACAGAAGTCCATAAGCCGATCTACAAGTACGTGGGTAATTCTTTCTCTTTCAAATTTCATCGTCCGTCCTGCCCATTCGCAAAAGCAATGTGGCGCGGGCACGTCGTAAAATTTCAGTATCGCAAACAGGCAATCGACGCCGGGCAGAAACCTTGTCGTTACTGCCTCCCGCCATACTGGAAGTCAGTAGGAGCTAAAATTCTCAAGACGTCTCCTGAAAGCCAGAAAGGTTTATCAACAGTTGAAAACGTGCAAAATTTGCCAACCGTAAATGCACCCAAAAAAGATGTTAAATCGACCGCCGGCAAAGATTAGACGGGCATTCTAGAAGGAAAGAAGTTATCAATGGTTTCAGCCACCTGCAGCGCATAAAAGCCAGCAGGTAAAAGCTGTAGATAGATAATACAAAAGAATGGTATAACGACTCCAGGGTGTTTTTAGGGCGTTCTAAGCATGCAACAACTCGAGTACGAATTTTCTAACGCGATTGGCATCGTCATGGACAGAACTGTTGATCCGCCGAAAGTGTTGGGTCAAGCGTTCATGGTATCGAAAACGCGCCTCGTCACTAACGCCTCGTCTGTTTTTCACTACACGGAAGCACCATGGGCTATAGAGGTGCTGTTTCCGTTTCCGGACGTGCGAGTCACAATCAAAGCAGTCAACCTGCACAACGACTACGACAAAGTAGCCGCGCGCGCTATGTATCTTGCGCAAACCGGCACTCCGACGGACAACTCGCTGCATATTCAAACCAACGACATCGCTGTTTTGATTATCGACCCGCAGCCGCCGGACGTCCCGCAAGACCGAATCGCCGAGTTGAACCGGGCACTCTCGCTGCCATTCTCAGGTGAAGGCGTAGAGGCGTCGGGCAACTTGCGGGGGACCGAGTTCGTCCAGATCATCAACACCGCGCTGGAAGCCGGTCGCGAAGGTCTTCTTACCCTCTTTGATTCGAGAAACATTCCTATCGCCCATATCGCAATCGCTCGTGGCGGGATTCTCAAAGTCTTCCACGAACAGGTCATGTCATCGGAGATGGCCTTTTGCGAGCTGGTATACAGACAACCGGCTCATGGATTTGCGTTTAAACCTGGCGTAGACATCGATTGGGGAGAGGTGCCGGAGGTGCAAACCCCACCGGATCGCCTGACCTGGGAAGCCATGCGCCGAGCGAACGAGATTCCGAAATTGTTGCAACAACTCGGAGGTCCTGAAGCTCGCTATCAGCAAGTAGTACAGAACTTCGATCCGGAAGCTGCCAGCGAAGAAATCCGCTGGATGGTAGCCCCCTTATGGGCGTCTCTTGACGGATACACATCGCTCGACAAGCTGCCCAAGCGGGTCGGCGTTGACACCTACACCATTCTCATCGCGATTCGCGAGCTGGTAAACCGTGGCGTCGCATCGCAAATCAACAGGATCAGCCCGTTTCCATGCACCGGACAGATGGGCACTCCGCTCATCTCGCACACCGACTTCGAGGTGCACCCCTGGGACCCGCTGCAAGCGTTCTACCTCGATCCTATCTCAGGAAAACCGACCTGGCTCGAAGGAAACTTCTTCGGCGTCGCTAACTCATTACAGCCCAAGAATATGTTGCACACTATCGCGATTCCCAAGGACGCGCGTGGTTGCTTGATTCTCAAGGACTATAAGCTGATTGGATTGCACATAGGCGCTCAGGAGTTAAAACCGGGACAACCGGCACCTCCGGTCAAATGCTACCAGTTCATGTGGATGGGAGCTCTCCTGGACCTGAGCACCCGCAAAGTTCGCTCATCGGGAGAAGGCGAAGAGGAAGGTGTTGGAACACTGCGCTCTTCCATGGACGCGCTTTCGGAGGAAAATCAGGAACGCGCGAACGTTGTGAAAATCCAGTGCCCAACCTGCTTTGCAGTCAACGCAGACTACGGAACTTGCACCACCTGCGGAGCTACCATCGAGGCACCACCGGAGGAGCCAGAACCAAGCAACAAGCTGATGGCTTCGAAACCGGCGAAGGAACTCAAAAAGCTTCAAAAACAATATGGCATAACGGACAAACAAGCCAAGATCGGTGGCGGTGTTTTGATCGGATGTTTGTTGATGATGGTGATGTGCGTTGGAATTCCGAAGGGAGCAAAGACGGACACAACACCTTCGAAGCCTGCTGTACAGCCAATCGCGAAGACTCCGGCATCAGACAAAAAGGCGGTTCAACTCGCAGTCGACGAAGGCGGTTTTTCAGCAACCGCTCCACCCATGTATTCATACGTTGACACGAGCGACTTGACTGCGCCGACGCCTTCGTTCGGTTTAAACTCAGAACAAGCGAACCAAAAAATACTGTTCATCGTGTATGACGACCTGGCGCCGCTCACATCCTTGAACAACTTCTGCGGCAAGCCGCCATTTCAGGAAGTAGATAGAGCAGATGCGAGCACCTCTGTGATTGATTCCAGCGAGCAAATTCTTGGAGCTGGAAAGTTGAAATGGATTCTTGGCCGGTACACGAAAGCCGGACTGAAAGAACCGATTCACATCATGCTCGCCTCCTTCCCGGCAGCCAAGGACGGGAAATCTATCCTCGTCGTGGCGCAAGCATTCGACGACAAAGGAAAGCGCGCTTACAACCATAAGACGACACTGTTTGTCTTGGACGAAATTGCCAGCGAGATGACCGCTAAACGAAACGAAGAAGTTCTCTCGACTTCAAACAGCGACAAAGGCGCAACCGCCGCTGACGAAGACGATGAGGAGTTCGATGAATCGGAAGACGGAGCATCGGATACGAAAAAAGTTTCATCGAAAATTTCGACCGAAGAAGAAGAAGATCAGTTCCTTGTCGACGCTCAGACCGTTTTACAAGAAGCCCTCGACCTGCCTGAGAACCTGATCTCCGTTGCCGAGAAATACGAAACGGAGAATCAGAAACCGAAGAAGTGGAAAGAGGGTGGATTGCTCGTAGGCGTCGACCCTGAGGGTCACGTGAAGCGCATAGAACTTCTCTCGACCGAACAGAACGATAAGACTGAAACACTCAACAAGGCTCTCGAAAAGGCCGTGCAGAAAGTCGAAATGTTCAAGGACGCACCGATTACAAAGCGTGGTGAGTTCCAGTTCCAGGTACGCTTGCAGGGTAAAGAAATCGTACTTCGCAAAGTGTAGTCCGAAGCAGGCTAAACAACTGTAGCGCGCTCAGGAAAGCCGGGGCGCGCTTTTCGCTTTCAACTGCAACATTTCCTACGAAGCGGGTCGCTTATGTCGGCGAACCCGAACTTCCGGCTTCTTGTCAGATGAAGAAGATGCTGATGAGCTGTCATTATCCTTCTTCGCTGGAACGCCAGTGGCAATCTCTCGAGCTTCGTCGTCACGACCGAGTTTTTTCAAAATCGCTGAAAGTTTTTGCCTGCTGCGCTTCATGTCCAGGTGATTCGGTGGTAAGTTTTTGGAACGGACATCGAAAGCCTTTCGATATGCGACTTCCGCCTGCTGATACATCCCCAACTTCTCTTGCAGCACCCCGAGTTCTTCAGCTGGAGTGGCTATGCGGACGTCTTCAGGACCAAACTGCGATTCCAGATCTCTAATGCAATCCTCATAAAGCTTGACGGCCTTAGCTGTTTCTCCACGACCGGTTTTCTCTCGAGCCAGACGCATATAATCATCGAAGTTGGCCGGTTTCTCTTCGTACCAGCCTTCAACCTCGGACATTTCCCATTTCTTAAAGCAACCGGAAATCGAGACGGAAACAGACATCAACAGAAGTACGGATAGAACCCCACGGACTCCTGCTCCGAAAAATCTGTTTGAACTTTTACTTGCTCTTTTTGGTGGCATCTTTTTGTTTCTCTTCTTCAGCCGCGCGCTTCTCAGCACGTTTCTTCAGAACTTCATCCGGCACGAGATTATATTGAATCATCTTCGCTTTGATCTTCTTCAAATCCTGATCGATGATCTTCATCTGCTCGCCGTCCGGTTCTACCTCTTGCATAATGGCTTTCCATTGCTTGTACTCGTTGTAAGCAACTTTCCAATCCTGCCTGGCCATGTACATACCGGCGAGATATCCAACGCAAGTTCCTGTCTGCGCGGCTTTCTCACCATACTTCTTGGAGCAAACATCGATTGCTTCTTTGTAGAGCTTTTCAGCCTCATCGATTTTGCCCTTGGCCTGCGCATCCTGCGCGTCCTTGACGAGCGTCTCCCACTTTTTGGAGCCGCCTCCCATCATTGCAAAATCAGGCTTGCCAACCTCCCCGCAGGAAGTGAGCAAAACCGACAGAAATATCAATGAGGCGATTTGTTTATAGCGCATTCGCATTAGCTCTCCGGCCGATTTCTATACAAAGTTAGCATGTCCGCGCCGCTGAGACCATACCGAATTAAAAGTTCGCGCAGTCATCAGCCTTGCGGCGTTTACATCTTTACAGTTGTCAAACTTTTTCGATTTTCGCACCAACGAAGTAGTGACCCAGGATCGAGCGATAGTTCCAGCCCTGCTTAGCCCAACCCTGTGCCCCGGTTTGCTGTAAACCGACCCCATGCCCCCAGCCCAGTCCGGAGATGGTGATTGCTGAAAGATGTCCGATCTCGCTGTTTGTCTGATCAAAAAATATTCGAGCACTTTTTAAACGAGCGAGCTTCTTACCGGGAGTTTTGAAGAGGTCGCGGATTATCAATTCCTTTGAAATCTTCCAGATGCCGCCGGACGTTTTCACCGAAACTTCGATTGCGCATCCGGAGACACCGCGTTTGGTAACCGCAAAAGATTCAATATGTCCGAATTTTCCTGAAGATGGTGCCACTACAAATGGTGCACGATCGTCCTTCATCATTGCGTTAACAGTCGCATGAATGTTGGCTTCCACGTCATCGGCAGTGAGTTGTACTTTCCACTTGAAATGATGCGAGGAACTGTCCACCGTATGTGGTGCTGCGCTGTAGAACTTTCGGAGATCCGATTCGTTAGCCAGGTTATAGGCAAACTTCTCAGCCTCGGGGACCCCAGTGAGATAGGGAAGGGGCTGCGGAGGGAATTGACCGGTCACTGGATCCGAGAAACAGTTTTCATAATTCTCCGTGTGCCCACCGGCATTAGAGCTGAAAAGGGCCAAAATAGGTTTCCCTTCCCAGGTTAAAACCTGACCGAGCGTCTCCGCGATTGCCTTTTCATGGGTCGGAGATGAAACCGTCGTAAGCCCACCGAAATATTGGCAACAGAGATAGGAATCACAAACGTTAGCATTATCCTTTTCGTGACTGATTCGAGGATTGAGTCCGTACGTTCTCGCCGCGACTGCTTGTGCTTTCACGGCTTCGATGTGATAAGACGCCGGAATTTCCGACTGCAGCACGCCGCGAAGATACTTATCGAGATCGAGAATCAGTGCCACTCGCAAGTGATTATTCTTGACGAACAGAGCAATTGCACCATGATATCTAGCACCCACGTTTCCGGACGCCCCGGCTCGCTTCACTGATAAGAAATTGATATCGCTCGGACCCTTGAGGATTACAAGTCCGGCTCCGCCAAACAGACGCACGCCGGATTCAAAGACCTCCAACTCTGTGCCGGCGGCAGTCTTCTTGACTTTCGCGCTGATCTTTTTACCAGCCGGCACTGTAGTTGCCGGTTTGTCAGAGCGCCCCGCCCAGTCCAGAAGCGCTGACCGATTTGCAGGCAACTGAGTGAGATGATACACGTCCAATGAGCCGGCGCTCGAAAAGGTCGCCTCAGAGTGGTTGAGGGACTTCAGATCGCTTGTGGAAAGAGCGACAACTACCTGCATTCAGACACCATGGGCTCGCTGAAGGATAATTGTTTCATTCTCTCAAAAGTGGCGGAGCAGGAGGGACTCGAACCCCCAACCCCTTTCGAGGCAGCCGCTTTCAAGGCGGTGTCTTCATCCAGCCAGGTCTGCTCCATAACTTTGCAATATACTCTATTCACGGTGCCTCTGAAAAGCTATGGTAAATGAAACTTCAAGGAACCGCTTGCAGAATTCATCAATGACGCTCCCCGAAAACCAGAACAGCGAAACAATCAGCGAAGCGAAAAAGCCTTTCAATAAGGCGAAAATCAGACTCGACCTTGCGCTGGTCGAGCAGGGATTTTTTACAACCAGAAAAGAGGCCCAAACTGCCATCATGGATGGTGCGGTACTCGTGAACAATGAGAAGGTCACCAAATCTGGTGCCAACATATCTGGGACTGACAAACTGGCTCTTCGCCCGGGCTTCGCTAAACAAAAATATGTGAGTCGTGGAGGGTTAAAACTGGAAAAAGCCCTGGAACAGTTTCAAATCAAAATCCAGAATCGGATCTGCCTTGACGTGGGTGCGTCAACAGGCGGTTTCACAGATTGCTTGCTGCAACACGGTGCCTCCACGGTTTACGCTATTGATGTGGGATACGGTCAACTAGACTGGAAATTGAGGACGGATAAGAGAGTTGTCGTCAAAGAGAGAGTCAACGCACGCTATCTTGTTCCCCAGGAACTCTATGAGGATGGAGCGGAATGGGCTTCGCTAGCCGTAATTGACTGCTCTTTCATTTCACTCGATAAAATATTGCCTGCCGTCGAAAAGCTTTTAGCCACAGACAATAGCGAGATCGTCTGTTTGATAAAGCCACAATTCGAAGCGGGAAGAGATCAGGTAAAAAAGGGCGTGGTGCGTGACGGCAAAGTCCACCTCGAAGTTTTGCAAAGAACAGCAGAGCATGCTTCAGCACTGGGTTTCTATGTACACAAGTGTACGTTCTCACCGCTCAAGGGTCCGAAAGGCAATATCGAATATCTGATGCTACTTTCGAAAGCCTTCTGCACTGACAATTCCATCGACTACGATGGTGAAGTAGCTCAAGCGATCGAGACTCTCAGAAATGCCAGTACAGAAGAAAGTTAGCTCACCTTTTGACTGCCGAGGAACAAGCACCGTTCCTGAAGTTGCTCGAATAACTCGAGGGTGTGCACGACGACTTCCTGCGGGTCTGCGCCTCCGGACTCAGTCACAGCCATTGTGATCAACTCTGCGTATGATACAGGTCCCCGAGCGACTCGCTCTACGACTTTTGCAGCGGCGTCTCCGAGTTCGAGAAAGCGCGCGTAAAACTCATCGGGATCTCGATAAATAGCCAAATTCGTGGCGTCCTTCTTAACGCGGCGCGGCAGCCGGACATCATCTCGGAGCCAATCGACGAGTTTAGCGATCGGATATTGATAATGACGAATAGCTAGCACCGAATTTAATACCGGTCCGTAAGCATTAAAGACCTCTGGGTTATCCAGAGCGATAGGCTCGCCGCGAATTTCTTTCGCATCACTCTCCATAATCTCAAGCTCGATCCATTCGTAATCGGCCAGTTCGGGAAGAAACCCATGGCGGGCCACGAGTTCAGGACAATCGACTTTCAGAAAATCGGAGAATGCGCTTGCTGCTTTGTTGAGATTGAAATGGGCGGGCAGTCTTAACTCGAAGTATCTGTCGACCAGTCTATTCCATTGCCGGGATAAGATTTTCTGACATCCGGGGTAAATCGACTTCATCAAATCATGACGACCGTGACGAATCAGGGAAGCATAGAGACGAACACCACGCGGATCGATCTCCTGCGAAAAATCTTCGTCCTCGCCAAGACAATCCGGTCGAGAACCTGATAGAAACTTGGTCCGCGCTTCATCCTGCGTCCACAGTGTAGATAGTGTCTGTTCTATTGTTTGAAGATTTTTTGTCATTGTATTTGAGCGAACAACTAGGCGCGCGCGCCCCGCTTCACCAAGCGTTTTGTGTCTGAATTCATGCGAATCACCTCAGCGTCATGACCGTCGCTATCGCGATCGGGCGTCAGCTCCGAAGAGGGTGCTGCTTGCTCAGTTTCGGACGTAGCAGCGCAAGTTGAACCTGATTTCAAGTTCGCAAGCCTGGGCTGATAGTTAGCGGCAATCGTTCTTATCTGATGAAGCTCATCAAGAATTTCAGAGAACTCCGGGTAGTTCTGGTCGCGTTCAAGCATCACCGCGTTGACAGGTACTCTTGCCAGGACATAATCCAACAACTCGAAAACCGGCTCTATAACCGGATTTCCATGAGTGTCGATAATCATCTCCTCACCATGACTGTGACCGGCGACGTGCATCTGTACGGTGCGCTCAATGGGAAGAGCATTCAAATACTTGTATGGATCAAAATTGTGGTTGATCGAATTGACATAGACATTGTTGACGTCAAGCAACAAGCCGCAATCAGCTTTTTCAAGAACGTCGGACAGGAACTGCACCTCGGTCAATTCAGAGCCGGGCATGTTCATGTAATAGGAAATATTTTCGAGCAACAGCGGACGTTCTATATAATCCTGCACAGTTTTTATGCGCTTCACGACATGCTGTATCGCTTCTTTCGACGTCGGCAGCGGAAGCAGATCGTGAAGATAGTGTCCGCCTATAGATGTGAAACACAAGTGGTCGCTAAACCATGGTGCATCGATGGTATCAAGCAATTTTTTGAGCGACTTCAAGTAGGTCTCGCTCAGAGGATCGGTACTTCCGATCGAAAGATTGACTCCATGGGTCACAAGGGGGAAAGCCGAGTTCGCCTGTTCAAGGCGCTCTCGAGCCATCCCCCCGAGATCCATGTAGTTTTCTGGAACCAGTTCAAGCCAGTCTATTTTGTCGGCACTGTTGAATGTTTCGTGAGCGAGTTCTCGGCGAAGACCAAGACCAACGCCCAATACAGGAAGGTTCTTCTTCGTTGTTAGGAAGTCGAAAGCCATATTTTCCCCTGTAAACTGCGACCAACAAAGCACAAAAAAGGCTGGACGATTCCAGCCGAAAGACTACTCTGCTTTCTTCTCTTCGGTCTTGCAGGAGCCTTCTTTGCCCTTGCAGGAGCTCTCTTTGCCCTTGCAGGAGCCTTCTTTACCCTTGCAGGAGCCTTCTTTGCCCTTCGCAGCTTTCTTCTCTTTCTTTTCTTTCTTAGCTGGTTTTTCGTCTTTCTTAGCATCGGTCGCTGCTGCGTCATCAGCGAGATTTACTTTCTTGCTGATTTCCGAAGGGGAAGACGTTTCTTTGACCGAAAGCTCAGCTTTGTCAGCTGCGTTTGCTTGGCCTTGAAGTGCAAATCCTAGAACAGCAACCAAAGCTGCAGCTAGTTGTACCTTTTGCATCGTTGACCTCCTAATTAGGTGTGATGGTTATGGGCCCGTTGGGACCCTGACTCCCTACTCGTACGTAAGTAGGGAGGATTAGTGTTCATGGTAGGGTACCATGATTAACAAAAACCCATGTGAAGGTTATGGGCGTGTAAAATCTATCTGCCCGCTTCTGAAGGAATAAGTCCCTGCTACAATGCTGGCCTCTTGTTTGAGGCAACAGAACCGCAATATTTGATATTTATCTGTCGCATAGCCAGTCAATATCAGTTTTCAAGAGAAAAATCGTTTTTCCATCCTTATATATAGGTATATAAGAAACGCTGGGTAAAAATCACAACGCATACAGAAGGAAACAGTTCGGCAAACATGAGCAGCGACGTTAACAAGGCATTCAAAGAAACTTTGAGTAACTGGGCCTATATGGATATGGCACCACCGGATGTACTCGAAATGTCTCATCCACTTTTTTGCGAGAAACTCGGCGTTGATCCAAATGCGTTCTCATTTAAGTCATATGCACAACCTGGCGAATCGAAAGACTGGTATCAAGCTCCGTTCGAATTTCCGGATGTGATTGAAGGAACGATGTACCTTTATCTCCCATCGCGATGGACAAGCGATATGAAACAGAGCAACGTCGCTCAAGTTCTCGAAGGTTCACGCGTAAGACAGACGTTGATTCTGGCAAGCAAAGAGGATTGGAAAAAATCACTCAACGACTTTTTCGATATCGGCGAAACCGCGGCTTTCGCGTACTATCCCGTTCATTTACCCTATTACGATCAGTGGGTTGCATGTGTAGACATGCAAGAAAAAATTTGGATCTATACGTTCTACGGCGCTGGTGATTGGATTTTGATATCCAAAGGCGATGCCGGTGGACGCAACACGCTGGGATTGCAGATCACCTCATCGGTGCATTCAAGTCCGTGGTACAGCTGGATCGCAAGCGCACAATAGTTCATTCATCCGATGGAAAACTGAATCGATGCAAGGAACGAATTCGGCCAGCAATTTTAGTTTCATCTACCTACACGGTTTCGCATCAGGACCGCAGTCGACTAAAGCTCGCTATTTCAATGAAAAACTGACTGCATGTGGTATCACTCCAGCGATACCGGATATGAATACTCCATCATTCACTGACATGACCCTGACGTCGCAAATCGATCACGTCGGAGAGAAATTGATCAAAGACAACTGCGTGATGATCGGATCCAGCATGGGAGGTCTTGTCGCAACTTTGACTGCGACTCGTTTTCCTGCGGTGAAAGCATTGATTCTTCTTGCGCCCGGTTTTGGAATCGAAAGACGTTGGAACGATCTCGTCGATCAAGATAAACGCAGTGCCTGGAAGCATCATGGAGTTCTTGATGTCTTTCATTATGCATCGCAGAAAAACGAACCACTCTCATATAAATTTGTCGAAGATCTCGAATCGTATTCAACGCGAAACATTCAGGTGACTATTCCCACGCTGATACTTCACGGAAAAAACGATGAAGTCGTGCCAGTAGGCGAAAGCAAAAATTTCGCACAACAAAATCCTGCACACGTGAAATTGATTGAATTGGAAGACGGGCATGAGTTGATCCAATCGCTGCCGACAATCTGGAGCGCTTCGGAGAAGTTTCTGCGAGAGCACAATCTGATCAACTGATCATAATTCGATAAAAACAAAGGAACCTCGGAGGTCTTCCGAGGTTCCTTTGAATGTTTCCTTCAGGACCCTAATTAAGCGTTGTCTGCTGACGGCGCATCGTTAGTGGTCACCGGCGCTGCCTTACGGGTTGCGCCTTTTTTCTTTCCGCCTTTTTTAGCTGCGGGCTTCTTAGCTGTCGACTTCTTAGCTGTTGCTTTCTTCTTGGTGGTAGCGCCAGCCTTTTTGGCGGCTGGTTTCTTAGCTGTCGACTTTTTAGCTCCGGTCTTTTTCGCTGCGGGCTTTTTAGCTGCTGCTTTTTTCTTTGGAGCTGCTTTCTTTGCTGCGGGCTTTTTAGCTGCTGCTTTTTTCTTTGGAGCTGCTTTCTTCGCTGCGGGCTTTTTAGCTGCTGCTTTTTTCTTTGGAGCTGCTTTTTTCGCTGCGGGCTTTTTAGCTGCTGCTTTTTTCTTTGGAGCTGCTTTTTTCGCTGCGGGCTTTTTAGCTGCTGCTTTTTTGGTAGCGGGCTTTTTAGCTGCTGGCTTTTTCTTAGCGGCTGCTTTCTTTGCTGCAGGTTTTTTAGCTGCAGTTTTTTTGGCTGCAGGTTTTTTAGCTGCCGATTTCTTCTTAGCTGCTGCTTTCTTCTTAGCCGGTTTCTTAGCGGCTGGTTTTGCATCTCCACCAGCTGTTGCTGCACGTTTAGGTGCTGCGCCAGCTGCCTTTTCTACAGTAGTTTCAGAAACGGTACCTGGTATTTTCCGTTCTTCGCTACCTTTTTCTTTGGTTGCCATTCTTTTTTTCCTCCCGGTATTACTTGGTGGAGTTCAAAAAACGTTTGGTAAAAACATCTCAGACTTACTGTGAATGCAGTTTTCAATCGTTTGCTGTTGCCACCACTTTTGAATAGCGCAATCTTTTTTTGCACTACTCAATCACACCACACGTTGATACATTACTTTCATTTAGAAAAAAATGCAATATATAGATCAAAATCAACTTGTGATTACGAAATTTTTTTGTCACATCGATCGGATTTTTGATCTCGAACCAATGCACGAAAACAGATCGTCAACCTACTACTCGCCTCCGCTGATTTCGCGAAAACACATACCCATCAAGCTTTTGCAGACTCGCGATCGAGTCAGTCGCAACTCGGATTGATCCGAAAGGCGATCGAGCAAAAGGATCTTGTTTGTAAACTCATATGGCCGTCCATGCACCACCGACGAAACCGAATGCAGATCTGAAAGACTCGTTCTGAATTTGTTTCAACTCGCTAAAATCAATCACATCATGATCGATCAGTCGTTCGTACTCACCAGGCAAAGTACACGGTGATGGATTACGTCCAGGGTTGTCTGTGCAAACAGCAATTGCAACGCCGGCTTCGCGACATCTTTCAAACACGACTCGAAGTTCTGAAAAGTCTTTCAATACTCCCGTCTGCCGATAACTCGTAGGGCAGACTTCAAGCGTAATTTGTTTTCTAGCCAACTCTTTCAACATCTCCGGTTTGACCAGAGGAATGTGAATGCCATGACCTATTCGATCGAGGACGTTGAAGTATTGAGGGAAAACATTTTCAATGCCGGTCTCGCCGAGGTGACAGGTTGTTTTGAGACCACACGCCCTCGCCTTACCGAGAAGAGAAACCCACTCCTCGAATTTCTCCGGATTGATCTCAGGCCCGGCAAGATCGATCCCGACGACCGGACCCAAGTTGTCTTGCGCGCATTTTAGAATTGCCTCGTTGATTTCGAGAGGCAACCGTCGATCGAGACAGAGGATTTGTTTCACGACGATCGGGTAATCAGAAGGACGTACATTCGCCGAAATTACTTCAACGATTCCGTTCATCTGACCGAGTCGCTTCTCCGTCGAATCTTTGTGGTTGGTTCGGAAAAATGGGTTGTATCGTAACTCCATGTACTGAAGATTTTCGAAGGTGTAGGCACCGCGGCACAGTCGCACACAGAAGTAGGGCAGGTGCTCAACGCTCTGCAACTCTTCGACAAGTGAGTGGATCTTCACAAACTCTTCCAGCGTTCTGCACGGTCTGGTGAACCAATTGTAGAAACCATCGTAATCAGGGAAATATTGCAAGGTAGCATGATCGTGCCTTTGCAAAAATTTGTAGATAATCCGAGGATGCAGTGCGCCACCAAGATGTCTGTGCAAATCTGCATACAATGCCATGTGTGTTCTCTCCTAAGCTTCCAAGAAATTTCTTCCCGAATACAACGATTTCTGAACGCGAAATCAATACATCAGAGTATACGCCTGCAAGGCAACGTGCCTGTTAGATTTGCCGACGGTTTCAGTTGCAAACAGATGCGGTATATATCAAGCACGTTCGAGTTATCAGACCATAGCGACGGCGCTGTGAGGCTAAACAGAATTATTCGCTCGAGAAGACACACAAAATTAGTCCTGGGCAAATTTGCTATTTGCCTCTCCATCGCTTCTCTCTGCTCCGTCATTAGCGAGAAAGAAACTTTCGCCGATGGTGACCCTATAGTTCGCATAGACACGACCAAAGGACCGATTTTCTGTCGTGTGTTTCGTTCTGCGGTACCGATGACATCAAGCAATTTTCTAGAAATTGCATCGACGGGATTCTACAGCGGCAAAATTTTTCATCGCATCGAAAACTGGTGTATCCAGGGTGGCGATCCGAATGGAAATGGCACAGGTGCATACACCGATCCGAATACGGGTGCACCTCGTTACATAAACCTGGAGATAAATCGCAACTTGCATCACACCGGTGGCACACTCGCGATGGCAAGATCGAATGCCCCCAATTCTGCAAGCTGCCAGTTCTACATCACCAAGTGTCCGATGTATCAGCTCGACGGCAAGTACGCAATCTTCGGTCAAGTGGTCGGCGGAATGAATGCAGTCATGGCAATGCGTCGCGGGGATGTGATCCAGAATGTTTCAATCGTTCAATCGCAACCTCAACAACAGGGACAATCGGGCGGAAGCGGCCAACGCCAGCAGCAGCGCGGACGAAACACCCCGCAGGTTCCCTACGAACCACCTTCTGAAATTCCTGACAGCAACTTCTAAACAACGAGATTGGAAACGCTTTGAGCCTATTGGTTAAAACTGACGCAATGCATGGGTGAGCGGATTCGAGCGTGACTGATCGTCATCAAAACGACAGTCACGATTCAAAGCATCCTTCAATCGACGCACGTACTCACTTCTTGGAATATTGCGTGCGCTAAAAGTCCCCAGGTGCTCCGTCATGTATTGAGAATCAAGAAGTGTGAAATTTCTCTCCTTCATTCGCTCGACGAGATAGACGAGACTAACTTTCGAAGCATCTGTCTCAACGTGAAACATGCTTTCTCCCATGAAGGCACCACCGACCGCGACACCATACAAGCCACCAGCGAGTTGACCCTTATAGAACGCTTCGACCGAATGCGCAAAACCCATCTCGTGAAGTTCTGTGTAGACTCGAATGATCTCATCGGTGATCCACGTGCTGTCACGCTTGGCGCACATACGAATTACATCGTCCCAAGCCGTGTTGACTCTCATGTCGAACTTACCGCTCCTGAATGTTCGCATCAATCGCCTGGAAGCGTGAAAGTCTTCCAAATCGATAATGCAGCGAGGGTCAGGCGAATACCAGTAGATCGAACCATCATCATTGCCCATCGGAAAAATTGCCTGCGTGTAAGCGGCAAGAACAAGCTGAGCGGTGAATGGTTGATGCACGGAAATTGGTTGCGAACCGTCTGACGTTGATTGAAACTTATCGGGTTTCTCGAATAGTAATTCAGCCTACGCTCAATTCTTACCCGTTTTCGTCGCTGATGACTTCACTATTGTTTTGGCTGTACCATTGAGCGACGGAGATGAAGGATTGGAAGCGCCGGAAGTAGTGGGTGTCAGACTCCTGAGATAGGCGATCAAATCTTTCATTTGCTCCTCACTGATTACATCCTTTCCGAATGCAGGCATACTTGCACCCGGAACACCTTTGCGAATCAGCTTCTCGATCTTCTCGTCATTCGGATATCTCTTCGCAAAAGATTCACCCTTCAATGGTCGACTGGGATGAACCGAATTGCCGCCGCCTCGATGGCAATCCACACAGGTAAGACTTTCAAAGATCTCTTGACCCTTCTTCGCGTCTCCCCTGGTCGAAGACAATGTTGGCGTCGCCATAAATAGCGAAACGATTACCAGAGTTGTGTATGCAAATTTCTTCATCGACTTACGTGTAGTTGAAACGGCATCTGTACGAGCCAAATTCATCTTAGCGAAATTCGATAGACTTTGCAGCTCTGTATTGCGCTTCAGGCAAGCAGATTCGGTTTATAAACCTTGAATGAGTATTCGATGCCGTTCTCGCTCTGAATCTCAGAACTGGTTAGTAGTTGAAAGAATTGCTTGTAGTCCGGGAAAAATGTGTCACAGTCAAAACGATGGCGTACTTCCGTCAGATAAAGCAATCCGATTCGATGATCTTGAAGGGCCTGGTTATAGATTTCGGCACCGCCGATGATGAAGACTTGTTCTACCGGTCCTTTCTCCAGGTGCTCGAATGCTTCGTCCAGAGATGCGAACCGAAACACTCCATCAGGAACGTAATATGTTTCATTGCGTGAAAGCACGACGTTGTACCTTCCGGATAGTGGACGAAAATTGGGCGGAATAGACTCCCAGGTTTTCCGTCCCATGATCACTGCGTTATATTTTCCGGGCGCGGTTGTTTCGGTCGTAATCTGCTTAAAGTATTTAAGGTCGCCGGAGAGCCGCCAGGGAAGCTGGTTATTCTTTCCGATCCCGCGATTCAAATCGCAGGCGACAACAATGTTGAAACGTTCATTCATCTCTGCGGCTATTCCAGATTGTTCTAAACCGACACCGGGAATTTGATGAAACCCTGATGCACGTAATCGTGCAGTTGGAAATCCTCATATTGCAGATCGAACAAAGGTTTCTTCGCAATCTCAACTCGCGGCAACGAACCAGGTGTTCGCGCTAACTGTTTTTCCAATCCTTCCAGGTGATCGAGATAAATATGAGCGTCACCAAATGTGTGCGTAAAAATTCCGGGAGTTAGATTGCATTCGTTTGCCACCATCATCAGAAGCAGCGCGTAGCTTGCGATGTTAAAAGGCACTCCCAATGCCATGTCCGCCGAACGTTGATAAAGCTGAAGATCGAGGCGGCCTGTTTGTGAAACGTAAAATTGAAACATCATATGACAAGGAGGCAAAGCCATCTTATCGATATCAGATACGTTCCACGCATTTACAATCAATCGACGCGAGTCGGGGTTAGTCTTGATTTGATCGATCACATTTTGAATTTGATCGATGTGACCTTTCTTATACGAATCAGAACCGAGGTCATATTCGAATTTCGGCCACTTGCGCCACTGATATCCATATATAGGTCCGAGTTCGCCATTCTCATCCGCCCACGCATTCCAGATTGGCGTGTACTGTGCAAGATCGTCATTGATGTTTGTCGAGCCACGCAAAAACCAGAGTAGTTCGCGCAACACACCATCGAATTTCACTTTCTTGGTAGTAAGTAGAGGAAAGCCTTCTCTTAGATCGTACTTAGATTGCAAACCGAACATTGATATCGTGCCGGTTCCAGTCCGGTCTTCACGACGCTCACCGTTTTCCAAAATATATCTAACCAGATCCAAGTACTGCTTCATAGTTCACCTCGGGATCTCCCCGCGCACATGTCCAGGGGAGGTCGATCCATATTTTTCGCGACGCAGGAAAAGCGCTCCACGACTGGCTTTCCTTTGTTCATACATTTGCAAGGATAACACGTTTTCCAGGCAGTGATGTCAGCTCATTCGCGATCTCAAGCAGTTAAAACCTATTGAAACCTTTGCTTGTCAACAACAACCTCGATTTCGAGAAACCCTAATCTATATATATTTACTTCAACTATAAATCTAGGATGAGCAATTCCAGCGATCCGGAAAATGCCGGGTAAGCTAAGTCTTCGTTCAACGGCTTCAATTTGGGAGAAAAACGGAGATGCTCACAGAGTTTCGCAATGAACCTTTTACTGATTACAAGCAAAAGGATAACGAAGATGCCATGAGAGCTGCATTCGAGAAAGTCAGAGGCTGCTTCGGCAAATCGCATCCTCTCATCATCGGTGGTAAAGAAATTACGACCGGAGATGAAATGATCTCGACCAATCCCGGAAATCCCAGCGAAATCGTCGGCAAATTTTCAAAAGCCGGTATGAAAGAAGCTGAACTCGCAATGGACGAAGCGCTCAAAGCATTCGATTCATGGAGCAAAGTAAATCCCACTGAACGCGCTCGATATTTATTCAAAGCAGCGGCAATCATGCGCGCAAGAAAGCACGAGTTCTCCGCATTGCTCTGCCTGGAAATTGGCAAGAACTGGGCTGAAGCTGATGCAGACACCGCGGAAGCAATCGACTTCTGTGAGTTTTACGGACGAGAGATGATGCGTCTCTCGCAACCGCAGCCGCTTACAGCATGGCCCGGTGAAGAGAACGAATTGAGCTACATTCCGCTCGGAGTTGGTCTGGTAATACCGCCCTGGAATTTCCCGCTCGCCATCTGCGTTGGCATGACCACCGCAGCAATCGTCAGCGGCAACTCCGTAATATTGAAACCTTCGAGCGAAACGCCAATGATCGCTTATGCGTTCTGCAAGGTAATGGAAGAAGCCGGTCTCCCGCCGGGAGTGCTCAACTTCGTCCCTGGTCCTGGCGCATCGGTCGGCGACTTCCTGGTCACTCACGCGAAGACCCGCTTTATCGCCTTCACCGGAAGTAAGGAAGTCGGTCTGCGAATAAATGAACTTGCAGCCAAGCCACAAAAAGGACAACTCTGGATCAAGCGAGTTGTAGCCGAGATGGGAGGCAAGGATTCGATCGTTGTCGACAAAGACGCCGATCTTGATAGTGCCGCCGATGGTATCGTCGCTTCCGCATTCGGATTCCAGGGACAAAAGTGCAGCGCCTGCTCGCGCGCCATCATCGTCGCAGACATCTACGATGAGATGGTCAAGAAAATCAAAGAGCGCACCGACAAACTGAAAATCGGAAAGTGCGAAGATCGCGACATCAACATGGGACCGGTCGCATCGAAATCAGCCTATGAAAGCATTCTCTCGTACATTGAAGTAGGTAAGACCGAAGGCAAAGTAATTTCCGGCGGAGGAAAGGACGAGAGCAACAATGATGGTTTCTTCATCAAACCAACAGTGATAGCAGATGTCGCACCAGGAGCCCGTATTTCTCAAGAAGAGATTTTCGGACCGGTTCTGGCCGTCATCAAAGCGAAGGATTGGACCGATGCGATCGATATTGCCAATAACACTGAGTTTGGTTTGACTGGCGCGGTTTATTCGAAAAACAGAGCGCATATCGAGCAAGCTCGCCGCGACTTCCACGTCGGTAATTTGTATTTGAACCGGAAGTGCACCGGTGCGATGGTAGGCGTCCATCCCTTCGGCGGATTCAACATGAGCGGCACTGACTCCAAAGCTGGTGGCAAAGACTATTTGCTGTTGTTCATGCAAGGCAAATCGGTGTCCGAGCGCTTCTGATCGCTGCCATACTGCTTACTTAAATCGAGAGGAGATGTTTCGGCATCTCCTCTTTTGACCTCATGAAATCTAGAAAGCGGTTTCAAATTAGCAACAATTGGAGATGCCGACAGAGATATTGACAACAAGCGGACCCATTCGAATCGCTCGATTTCGTTGAGCTAAGGCTATCGCAGACATAGTCAAGTGATTCGAAGGACGTCCGGATTGGCTTTTGGAGGTCGTTGTTACCTAAAAGGTCTGCTAAACTACATATCCGGTACTTTTAGTAAGGCAGCCCTAGATGCGGACACGAAACCTGGTGGGAGGATTAGATGGTTGAATCCATTCAACTCATCCGACAAATTGCTGTAAGAGCGATCGTCACTGAGAACTTCAAAAACCAGGTGAGCAACGAAATTCAGCGCAACCTTCAGCAAATTGACGCTGAGTTGCAGCAACTCGAATTCAAGGGCAAGCGCGCAGTATCCGAAATCGAAAAGCGCTCTCAGGGCGTGATGACCGCCGATGCCCGTGTGCAGATCGAAACTATTCGTGGTCAGGTCGAGCAAGAAAAAATGCGACTGCTTCAGCTCAAAGAAGAGATGATGGGGCAGAATCAAGCACTTTCCGAGCTTCCGATTGGTAGCGTAGTAACGCAGTTTACGGTTGAAAACCCGGTTGAAGTCAGAGTCGGCGAGAATATCTTCCAACGTCTCGAAGGCGGTGAGATTCTCGTCAAAGACGGCATCATTCAGGAGATCCGAATTTAGAAAACGAATTCACCAGGCGTGTTTTGAGGCGACTCCGATCCGGGTCGCCTTTTAGTTACTGCCACTACATATGGTGCCGAAACGGTCATAGTTCGACAGACAGCATCGTCACGCCGCCGCCGAAAGTAACGCTCGACGATCAAAGATTTGGAAGCACCACCAACGGTGACTATCACTGGAAATATCATCACTGAAACGAGTGCGTCCAAGAGTGTGTTGTTTACCAAAGAACTAAGGTCCAAGCGAGACTCTTAGGTTTGGCCAGCAGTTGTGCTCGGCTCAAACGTTATTAGTCCTCAAACGTCGAGAGGCGGCTCAATTGAGCCGCCTCCAATATCGAGATTCCTGCAAAATCAATGACTCGACTTACTCTTCGAGATAATCCTTCAGCTGGTCGCTAGCCTGAGATTGTCTCAAAAAGCGAAGTGCTTTGAGTTCAATCTGACGTGTGCGCTCACGAGTAATGCCGACAAGTCTTCCGACCTGCTCGAGCGTCCGTGGCTTTCCGTCATTCAGACCGAAACGCAGAATCAAGACTTCGCGCTCGCGCGCTGTCAGTACAGACAGCACTTTTCGGACATCGTCCGACATGAGACTTGTCGCAGTCGCGTCTTCAGGAGTCTTTGAAGACTCATCTTCGACTAGCTCGGCTAGCGTGTTGTCATCGTCTTCGCCATATGGAGTATCCAGCGACAGCGGCGATCGGTTTGCGGCCAAAATATCTTTGACTTTAGCAAGCGAAACATCCATTTCTTTCGCGAGTTCTTCCATTGTCGGTCTGCGGTCGAGCTTTTGAGACAACGACCGAGTTGCTTTACGCAGGTTATTGATGGTCTCTACCATGTGAACCGGCACGCGAATCGTTCGAGATTTGTCGGCCAGCGCTCGGGTGATACCTTGTCTTATCCACCAGGTTGCATAGGTGGAGAACTTGTATCCGCGCTCCGGATCAAACTTTTCGGCAGCGCGGATAAGACCGAGATTGCCTTCCTGAATAAGGTCGAGAAAGGGCAATCCACGATTCTGATACTTCTTAGCGACGCTTACGACGAGGCGCAGATTGGCCTGCACGAGCCGCTTCTTCGCCAGAGGATCGCCGGCGGCGACACGACGAGCCAGCTCGATCTCCTCACTAGCCGATAGAAGCTTTACTCTACCAATAGATCGTAGATAGAATTGAACCGGGTCTTCCGATACGACCACTCCACCGCGACGCTTGGTCGCGATAGCGACGTTTTCTTCGCCATCATCACTATCATCAAACAAATCATCATCGGCGGAACTCGCCGCGAAATCTGCTCCAGGGAATGAAGGCATGAATTCGTCTAGACCGATCTCGTCGGCCATCGGACTATAGTTTTGTGTACTTGCTCTTCTTGCCATTGTGTCCGTGTAGCTTTTCACTACTCTTGGGGTTGAGAGAAACGTCCTGTTCAGGTGTGGGCACAAAACTTCCGCCCTTGTAAAAAAGCGGTTAACTCATTTTGTCCAAACCCACAAATTGGGGTGACGCCTTCCCTATTAAAATGTTCCACCCTTTCCCTTGATAACCGGGTTAACCCTAGATCTGTTTTGCATAGTGTTACCATTGCGATCAGCTCAGGCTATTACCGCGTAAAACGCCCATCTGGTCAGGGTTTTCATTCCCGAACAATGTAGATGTTCAGACGTCACATCCTTATACTTCCATACGACGATAAGCCACGGAACGCCCACCAGTACAGTTAACTTACTGAACGTCCCCGAGCATGAGAATCACCCGGGTGATGTTCACCAGTGTCCGTTTTTATCGCTTTCGTCTACTTCAGTAAGCAACTTTCTCTGAGAATTGTCTGAAGAACGCAAGCCTGGCGACAATTGAACATTTCAAGCTGATAGTCTTGCCTGGTTACAAGACCGCTTATTCGTACGAAATAGGATACAACCGTGAGGCATATTCACACAAAAACCAGGGCGCTGCTTGCCTTCGCAGCCTTGCTAGCGATGATTTCGCCCTCTCCGTCAATCGCAGCCGGCGCTGACGACTACAGTGTCAAACCGACGGCACCCGCCATTAAGACGACGCCAGAATCGACATCCGAACCATCGATGGAGATGCCGGAGATCAAATACGAACTCGGCAAACAGCCGTTGAAACAGCATCCGGGAGGCGCCTCCAACGAAGCGACCGCGCTGAACTTTCCGATCTCCAAGGGACTCGCTGGTGTTTCAATGTTTCTGAAACCAGGCGCCCTGCGTGAGCTTCACTGGCACGCAAACGCGGCAGAGTGGGCGTATGTCATCAATGGTCACTGCAGAATCACCATTATCGATCCCGAAGGCCATAAGGAAATCAAAGATTTCGGTCCAGGTGACGTCTGGTACTTCCCTCGCGGTCACGGTCACTCAATCCAGGGTATCGGACCGGAAGAGTGTCATTTCATACTCGTTTTCGACAGCGGTTATTTTTCCGAGTTTGCCACTTTCAGCGCAAGCGATTGGATTGCGCAAACTCCATCCGAAGTCCTCGCGAAAAACTTTGGCATGTCTGCCTCGGCATTCAAAGATTTCCCGAAGAAGGAGGTTTATATCAGCCAGGGTCCGGTTCCCACGGCGCTTCCGACGGATCCGCCTCCGGATAGCGACAATCCGCCGCCCCTCACTCACAAATTCTCACTCGGCGGCAAAATTCCGACTGTCACCGCCGGCGGTAGCATGACGCTTGTAGATCAGAAACAATTTCCAATCTCTACCACCATGAGCGGTGCGATTCTGAAGATGAAACCGTATGCGATGCGGCAATTGCACTGGCATCCAAACGCCGATGAATGGCAGTATTATATCAAAGGTCGCGCCCGCATGACTGTCTTCGGCTCACAGGGGCGGAAAATCACGAGAGAGTTCGGTCCAGGCGATGTAGGCTATGTACCCATGGGCTACGGGCATTATCTTGAAACGGTAGGAAACGAAGAGTGTGAGATGCTCGCAGTTTTCAACTCTGGAACCTATCAGGAAATCTCTTTGTCCGAATGGCTCGCAAACACGCCCAAGCAGTTGCTGGAAACCAACTTTGGAGTTTCTCCCAGCATCATCGATTCGCTTCGAAAGGGGGCAGGTCTGTTCAGCAAGCCGATGGGACCTGTGAGCATTCCGAACGAATAGTTTCAATTCTGTGCGAACCACTATAGATATTGAATCTATCTTCTCTGACAAAACCTACCAGCGTGATGCCGGCTTCCGAAGCCAGTTCTACGGCAAGACTCGAAGGAGCCCCTACCGCGGCAACCATTCGAATGCCGGCATTTACCCCTTTTTGAATGAGTTCAAAACTGGCGCGCCCACTGAGAAACAGAATGGACTGATCGAGCGGCACGCTTTTTCGCATCAACATTGCTCCGACGAGCTTGTCGAGGGCGTTATGTCGCCCCACATCTTCTCTGAGTTCGATTAATCGTCCCGAAGGAGTGAACAGAGCAGACGCGTGAATACCGCCTGTTGTGTCGAAGTCACTCTGCATCAGGCGCACGCTCCGAGACATGGTTGTAAAAACAGTACAATCTACTGTGAAAGAGTCTGATTCCAGGTCCGGTCGCGATAGTAGGCTCGAACAGTTCGGAGCTGAGTTAGAAGCATCAACGCGTTTTAAAACGCTTGCAATAGACTTCTTTCCGCATACCCCACAGCTTGAGTTTACATACGAATGTCGTTCCAACCCCTCAAAGGTAAAGGACACACCGGCTTTGAGCGAGACGACTACGCCGTTGCATTTATCCAGTGTGATTTTATCAATCTGAGAATAGCTTTCAATAATCGACTCTGCAAATAGAAAGCCGGCCGCGAGTTCGGCATCATTGCCGGGGGTACGCATGGTGACTGCAACTGTTCGGATCTCCCCGTCAAACTCAATCTTTATCTCGAGTGGCTCCTCTACCGACAAGCTATCGGAACAGGCTTCTAAAGCGCCACCACGGAATTTATGCGTCTCTACCACGACGATGTTTCTGTCGTTTCTTCGCTTCATATCCCCCCCACTATGATTGAATTTCGGATCGAGTTATATCCACGAGAATCTGCTTCATGAGAGGCTGATCGCTCTGCTCGCTGTAGTCTCCGAGCGGTATTAGGACATTTAACTCAGGCATGTAACCTGCCACGCTTCCTTTCGGAATGTTATATCTGACAGCGCGAAACCCTGATATCGAGCGCGTAGAGCCATCCTTTGCGTAGGAAACGATATCAGTCTCATCGAACTCTTCCAAACCGCGACTTTGCATGTCTATTTCGTTCATCAACACCAGTCTCCGAAGGTTGTGAACGCCGCGATAGCGATCGTTGTTTGAGTACACAGTGGTGTTGAATTGATCGTGAGAGCGCATTGTACAGAGCATCAGCTTCCCGGCTGGTGGCAGAGTATCGCGCAGTGGAACAGCGGAGAAATTAGCCTTCCCTGTATCGGTGAGAAACTTCAGTTCTCGAGCGGGCTGAGCGAGCCTGAAACCGAGGGGCTCACGAACGCGCTTGTTGAAATTCTCAAAGCCGTCAATCGCTTCGGACATCCTATCGCGTATCAAATCGTAATTCCCAACAAACGCTTCCCAGGGCGTATTCGAGGCAGGCATTGTTGCACGCGCGATACCAGCGATGATGGCACATTCGGAGCGAAGTTTGTCAGAAGCTGGTCGACGAGTTCCCCGAGAGAGGTGAACCATACTCATCGAATCTTCCACGGTAATCTGTTGTGGACCAGCTGCCTGTTCGTCGTTTTCCGTCCTCCCCAAACAGGGCAGAATAAGCGCATCTTTGCCGTGTATGACATGGCTGCGATTGAGTTTCGTACTGACATGCACGGTCAATGGACAACGCCGCATTGCTTCGAAAGTTTTTTCGGTATCAGGGGTAGCAGAAGCGAAGTTTCCGCCCATGCCGATGAAAACCTTTACGCGCCCCTCGTACATGGCTTCGATTGTTCTAACCGTATCAAGCCCGTGTTCTCGCGGCGATGTGATACCACAAGCTTGATCCATTTTGGCTAGCCACGCCTCAGGCGGCGCGTGGTGAATGCCGCAGGTTCTATTACCCTGAACGTTGCTATGTCCGCGAATGGGAACAGCTCCAGCGCCCTCTTTTCCGAGGTTGCCGCGCAGTAAAAGAACGTTTACGATTTCTCTTATGGTGTCAACACCAAACTCGTGCTGAGTGACTCCCAAACACCAGCTCATGATCGCGGTTTTCGCCTGCCGGTAAATCTCTGCAGCTTTTACAATTTCGGCTTTTGAAACGCCTGATTGCTTTTCTATATCCTCCCACTTTGTGCTTTCGCAAACATTCTTGTAAGCCTCAAAACCGTGCGTATGTTTTTCGATAAATGAAACATCAAGCGCGGAGCTGTCAGATTGAAACTGTTCGAGCAAATACTTGCCAATTCCGCGGATAATTGCAAAGTCGCCTCCGACGCGAGGTTGTAAGTTCAAGGATGACGTTTTCGTCGATTTGAAAGTGAGCATAGCCATGATCTCGTGAGGCGTGATTGCCTCTGTGGCTGCAACTTCTATCAGCGGATTAATGTGAACTATTTTCATATCTCGCTCGTTAACGCCGTCACCAAGAGCAGTAAGCATGCGCGGAGCGTTCGTTGCGACGTTCACACCAATCACAAAGATTGCATCGGTCTTCTGCAAATCAACCAGATCGCAAGTGCCCTTTCCGGTTCCAATCGCCGCACTGAGAGCGCGTCCACTCGCTTCATGACACATATTTGAGCAGTCCGGAAGATTGTTGGTTCCGAACTCACGAGCGAACAGCTGATACAAAAAGGTGGCTTCGTTCGATAAGCGCCCTGATGTGTAGAAACTCGCTTCGTTAGGCGATTCCAGCGAGTTCAAATGCTGAGCAATCAGCTGAAAGGCGTCACTCCAACTGACCGGCACGTAGCGATCGGTTGTTGCGTTATAGCGCATGGGTTCAGTCAAACGCCCGACGTTCTCCAACTCGAAATCGCTGCATGTTTCCAGTTGCTTTACCGGATGACGTTCAAACCATTCTCTATCGCAGCGCTTCTTAGTCATCTCCCAGCTGACGTGCTTGATGCCATTTTCGCAAATGTCCATCCGCAGCCCTTTGCGGTCATCAGGCCAGGCACATCCGGGGCAATCGAACCCGCCGTTTTCATGATTCATCCGAAAGATTGCTTCGACGCCTTGAACGACCTCTTGCTGTTCAATCAAGACGCGAGCAACACTGAAAGCCGCGCCCCATGCTGCAGCGGGATGTTTGTAGTCTTTCTGCGAAAAATTACGCTTTAGCTTTTTCCTCGCCAATTTGCCTGCAACATCGAGTGGTTTCTTATCATCCATGCGGATTCCCTTTTGATTGGACACTCGTCCAAAACTCATTATGAATTTGTATATGCCTATCTATTTCCCGCGATTTTTGTGTACTAAACAGCTGACAGAATGAGCGTTTCCGGAGAAGTGTAGAAAATAGTATCGTGATAGACTGGGATAAGCAGTCAGACGAGAGAGCGGGTATGGTCAAAGTCGCAGGGTTCTTAATCGCGTTCTTCTCGATCGTCGGCTTCTTAACGATGTCGGCGGCTCGAACGGAAGCGCCTAGAGCCAGAGTACAGACGCCAGTTATCGTCTGCACAAAAGAATTGAAGGCCGGCAGCAAAATATCCGCAAACTCGTTTGTGCAGGTGTTACAAGCGGATGTCCCCGTCAATGCAGCGACAGAACCTGTACATGTCACGGGTATGTACATAAATTGCAACCGCCGAGTTGGCGACAGAATTTACTTACAAGATCTGCTTCATGACCGCTCGAACATCATTGTGTCAGCCTATAGGACCAAAAGAAAAATCGAGAATGGTGAGGCGCTCAATCTGAGTAATGTTGCACTGGATCGAGCTGCGATCGGTGAGCTTCCACCTGCTTACATTTCCAATTGCTCTCAATTCAACTCAAAGTCCGCCGCGCGAGACCTTGATGCCTACAGTTTTTTCGCTGCCGGTGACATAAAGTAATGGCAAAGCCAGCCATGTGGCTACACTCTTTGCGTCTAAAATCCTCGCTTTTGCAAAAGTGGGAATTCCGAAGAAGTCCGCTAGCGGCCGCGTCCAAAGTCGTGACAGGCGTTCACCCTTTGCTCACCGATACGATATTCAACCCTCTCCATCTCCGAACGAAAGACGCTGAGGATGTCGGCAAAAAAACCGACGATCACGCACAGAAAAATGCAAAGTATTGCGCACCTGGCCATAATTTCAGTTTAGCATCAGCTAGGTCTGATGCTCATATGTTTTTGGCTGGTATGCAGCAAGCGCGATACAGTGGCACCGCTCATGATACCGCCTAAGCAGACGAAGAGAATGAAGAGGGACGACAATAAAGCGCGATTCCCGTCATCCCAGAGATCCGGTATATTGAAGCCTACAGATACGCTAATCAGGGCCAAGTTAAAAGCAACATTTACGAGGTCAAATAGCAAAAATGGAAGGCAGCATAACATAGCCGCAACGATCTTCGAAGACAATTCTTCTCGTCTAACTAGAGTCGCTGAAGCAAGAGCTGCAGCAAAGATCCCGACGGCGTCTTTAGCGATTTCGAAGCGCCAGGAGGTTGATAGAACTGACAAAAAACCAATGCAAACAATGGCGACAATACCGGGTCCAAGAATTCGCGCAGGGTCGACTCGCCGACTCAAAGCTCCCCAAAATTTCGAGCCAAACATTGATACACAGAGAAAGCCTGGTAGTGAAAGCAGACCAACAATCATTAAGGGAGCCAGGTAGTCAAGGCTCGAGCTCAAACGTAGTCCTGTTAATGTATCTGTGAGTAGCATACACGCGAGCAACATCGGAATTGCGGCAAAATTCCAATGAATTGAGCCGCGGAAATGAGATTTCAAAAAGCCGAACGTCAGAGCAAATCCGAATAGACCACATAGCAAAAACAAGCCAATGGCAAACATCCATTGTACGGAAACCTCTGCCTTACCCAGAAGCCTCTGTACAACTTCGTATCCATAGTGATATTCAGCAGAAACGACCGACATTGTTGCACTACCCACGAGAAAAGAAAGTGCAATGGCGACAGTCAGTTTAACTAAATCAATGATTGAAGACAGTTTTGAGCTCAAATATTTCTCTTTCAATGGCAATATGTCGAGAACAGGATTCAGTATTGATGCCTCTTCTGCCACGACTGGCGAAAAGGAATCGGATATAGCACCAGGCCCCGACTTAGACGCATCGGTGTCCGAGGTTGGCCTGAGCTTGGTCGCAGGATCGGCAGGTGTCGTAAATTTGAACTTGCTCATATTCTTAACTTAGCAACGTTACAAATTGTCTGCTCAAGAGTCCTGAATGACTAGTTACTTAAACTGCCCGTAGCTGTGCAGACCGCCGAAGCCCAGTGAGTTGAAACCGAGATAGGTCAGGAGTGTCAGCAGCAAGCCCACAACAGCAACTACGGCAAGTTTCTCCGGCTTCATGTCTCGGTGAATGCGAAGGTGAATGTACGCAGCGTAGCCGAGCCAGGTGACGAGAGCCATTGACTCTTTCGGGTCCCAGGACCAGTAGCTGCCCCAGGCGTGGTTCGCCCACAAGCCACCAGTGATGATACCAATAGTTAGTAGTGGAAAGCCAATGGCGATGCAGCGGTAGGAAACATCGTCATAGGTTTCAGCGAGTTTAGCGTTGACCTTGGAAGCATCGAATTGGTTTAAAAGCTTGAAGGCAACGACAACGCCGACTAAACTGCTGCCGACAAAGAGGAGCTGAAGCCAATGCACAGCTATCTCGGTGAATGTGCCTAAACCAATCGCGCTCACGGCGAGCACTATTGTCGTAACCGCGACAGCAAGCGTTTTACGTCGCCCCGCGGCGAACAATTGCAGGAGCGCTGCAAGACCGGAGAGGAACAGCATAGCGTATGAAACGATCAGCGGCGGCACGTGAATCTGGCGCCAGTATGAAACTAGAGCCGGAACCAGAGGTTGAATCTCATGCTGACTCGACGGCAGCCAGCTACCGTACAGGAAGAACGTAGCTGCGGTCAAGCTGGCGAGCCAACCAAGCTGCTTAATGCCATATGCGCGTGCGATCCATAAGTAACCACCCATGGTGGCCCATGCAAACCACAATAGTGACTCGTACAGGTTTGATAAAGGAAACCGCTGAGCCTCAACTCCGCGCGTCACGATTGCGATGGTCAGCGAGAGGAAACCAACAATTAGAACGCCGGAGGCGATTTTTAAAAGCAGCTCTTTCTTTCCTCGCAATCCGTTGGAAGCGACGAAAACCCAGAACGACATGACGGATGAAATTCCGGCAGTGTTTGTTAGTGCTAGCTGAAAGTCCGACATTAGGAGTCTCCTGAATGCGCGTCTGCGCCGGCTGCAACAAGTTTCTCATCGTGAGACGCCGGAGAATTCTCCAGAGTCTCCGCGAGTCTGTCATTAAATGACTTCGGTTCGCTCTTCGCAGCGGTCACCGCAGGCGGTGCTTGCGGTCCAATTTGCTGCGACAGCGACTCAACGAGTTTATCGATCAACTTTTCAAAACCGGTCTTCGCCTTTAGCGATTTACCGCCGATGAATAAATAAGTCCCAGCTGGCTCACGCGTCGCTTCAACACGTGCGGAAGTCTCAGTCGGCTCATGAGTCGCATTGAGCTTGAGCGTAACATCAGGATCTTCGGTCGCACTCAGCTTCAACGTCACATCAGGATCGGCGACATTGTTCAACTTCAACGTCGCATCAGGATCTTCAACAGCGCCAAGCTGTAAAGTTCTATCCGGGTCATCTTCGTTGTCGCTTCGCTGCTCGACGGAAACCCAGATATGTCGATGCGGAATCGCAGCCAACATTACGCCGACCATGATGAAAGCAAAGGCGATGTAGACAGTGACGAGTCCGGGATCATTCTTATACTGCAGACCGGAAACCGGTATCACTCGGTCGAACTTCAATTTCACCGTGCCCAGAGTTACACTCTCTCCAGGCTTGAGTTCGGAAATCAGTTTGGGAGCCTCCCAATCAGGACGCTTCGCAAACACGCGCATGGGCGCTGTTGTATCCAGGACGCTAAAAATAAACACCGTGGACTGATCGAGCGGAAGAAACGCAGCATAACGTTTTCCCATCGGCTGAACTTGCATGCGCTGCGGATGTCCATTGAAGCTTACTTCAACCGCGTCTATCCCCCAACTGGATTGATAGATATCAGTTCCATCATACGAGAGCGGGTTGTTGACAGAGATCTCGCCCTGTTTAAGAACTTTGCCTTTCTCGTCGACTACCGAAAGATTTGAATACCACTGTTTGGGTTCGCCGGAAGGATAGTTTTCACGGCGAGTGCTGTCAACGCGAACGCCCCAGGTCGGCAACTTTCCAATCCACAATTTACTGTGTTGCGAACCGGACATCGACATGGTTTCGCCTAACAAAACGGGTTGAAAACCGCTGTAGCCGGTCCACGAAGTCACGGTGACGCCTGCGAGCAACGTCAGCAAACCAATATGTGTAATCGTTGCAGCCAGACGTCCATACTTGCCGGACTCAGCTGTCAAAGATTGCTCGTCCACCTTCACGGTGAACTTCCGCTTCGCCAGCTCGTTTACCACAAACGACATTGCTGCCGAACTCGAGTAATTTCCGAGGAAAACCTTGCGAGCCACTGGCATGTTTTCAATCTGACGCCCTTTCAAGAACGGCATCACCTGCTTCAACAGCTTGACCTTCGGAAAGACTCTCTGAAAGCTGACCGCCACCATATTCAGGGTCAGCATCGCAATCAGGAAGAGAAACCAGGGGCTGTGAAAAATGTCTGAAACGCCATACTTGATGAGAAACTTCGCCACATCAGGCGCGAACGCTTCAAAGACCTTCTCTCGTCCAACCACCGCTTCCTGAGGGCACCACGCCCCTATCAAAACAGTAATCGCCGTCAATGACATAAATGTCACGGCCATCTCCAGGCTGGCGAATACCGATATCTTTTTAGGAGTGGGTTCGTTTGTCATTCTGGGTTTCCGGATTTATTCTTGATCGCGTCGGCCAGGTCTTGCTCGAAAAGCTGAGACGCTTCGTCAAAGTTATTGCGTTGCAAAGCGAGGCATACATCTTCAGAATAGATGATTTGACTGATTATTTCCGAAAGGGAGGCATCGTCCAAATCCAGCCTGGCAGCCGTAACTTTCTCAATCACGAAGTCTGCGAACAGCGCGTAGTGATCCATGTCACGAACAAAGGCTGCCTTGATGCGACTGATCAGAGCCTTCTCCAGCGCACCAGAAATTCCGTCGGTAGAAACCGAAATTTTGATTTGTCCCCGCCGGAACCAGCTTGGCAGGACAAAGTCGCTGGTTTGCTTGACCGACGCCTCAGTGCAAAGAACGCCCGCGACTTTCGCAAGTTTAGCAATGCGCTCATTGTCGGAATAGGAATTCGTGAAAGCAAAGATCAGAAAAAACTCCGACAGGTCGAATTTGCCTTCAAGCAAATCCTTCTGGGTGCCAGTCGAAAGTGACATCTTATGGCTGTAGGCCAAAGCGAGTTCTTTCATCTCCTCGTCCGGCTTATTCGCGAGCAGTTCGATTGTGGCACCACATTCGATGACACCCCGAATCAACGACAAAATGCGCTCGCTATCTCCGACAATGAGAACGCGTTTACCTTCAAGGTTCAAGCCAATCGGAAAAAATCGCTTTCCATCAAGTGAGAGCTTAGAGCCGGGCTCTTTGACGTTTTGAGATTGTCCCGACTTTCTGGGCATAGGCTCGAACTCAGGTTGTTCTGGTCATCACATAGTTGGCTAAGGTAGCCAGTCCGTCTTTGTAAGAAGAATCTTTGATGTCTTTCAAGGACTCAATAGCTTTGTCAGCGTAACTGCGAGCGAGGTCAACCGTTTTCTCGACGCCGCCGTTGTTGCGTATGATTGCAAGCGCCTCTTCAGCTCCTGCGTCTTCACAGATTGCGCGAGTGTCGATCAACTCCTTCAAGCGAGCCGAGTTAGAATCGCCCGCTTCGAGGATAAACATCGCAGGTGCAGTGACCACTCCATTACGCAAATCGCTGCCGACCGCTTTGCCGGTTTCTTTCTGAGAACCGGTTATGTCCAGCAAATCGTCGACGATTTGGAAACAGATGCCTAGGTTGAGACCGTAGTCTTTGAGATTTTGAATGGTTTCGTTCGAGCAGCCGTTCAAGATGGCTCCACTGTGGCTGCCGGCCGAAAAGAGTGAGGCGGTTTTTCCGACCGATTTCTCGATGTAAGCGTCCCAGTCGACTTTCGTTTGAAACTGTTGGCGCATCTGTTTGATCTCACCAGAGCAAAGATCGCCCAGAACCTGACCGTAAATACCGACCACAACCGGGTTCATAATGCGAGCCAGACAAATCGACGCTTGAGCAAACAGCAAGTCGCCCATGAGAACTGCGATTCGGTCGTTCCACTTCTTATTGATGGTTTCCTGACCGCGACGCACGGAAGCCTTGTCTATCACGTCATCGTGGACGAGGCTGGCAGTGTGAATCAGTTCGGTCAAAACCGCAAGAATGATGTGCAAGCGGCTCAGCTTACCGGTCTCACGCGCCGTCGCTTTCGAGGAAAGCAAGACGATAAGCGGGCGAATCCGCTTACCGCCGGCGTGGAAGATTTGCTTGAGCAACTCCTCGACAAATGTGTTGTCGTCAATTAAGTTCGATTTGAGCCAGTCCTCGACCAGCGACATCTCGTCACTGACGAGATCGAACAGAGAAGATAGTGATGGGGTGCCCGCGATAGTCGCAGACGGGGATCCTTGTGCTGACTTCATAACCCTTCGGTTGTCAAAGATACGGTCTAAGCTTTTCATATTCAGGTATCTAACGTCAATGTTTTAGCTACTAATCTCAACTAAAATACAAGACTGCGTGCGGGATGAGACGCACTTCATCCTCTCAAAAAGTGCCAATTTTGTGTCTCAGTTACGAATTAGCCGGTTTGGGATAAGTCGAAAGTTGGCAAGACATGATCGGTGTTTTAGATTGGTAATATAGTCATCTCAGCAATTTTGGAGGCAGGTCGTGTTTGAGGATTTGAAAAGAAGGCTTCTCTCAGGAGAAATCTCATTCACACAGGCGCTGCCGGAAGCACTACCTCAACTCCGCGGGAAAATCACAGACGACAACCTGTTGTGGCTGTCGAGCGAGCTGCAAGGTTACGCCGACGCATTGACGTTTTACCAATCACCGAATCACGGGCTTCCCGCTTACCGAGCCGTCCCAGGCGCTTTATACTTGATGAGGCAGGACGGTTCGTTTGAGCCTCTTAACCACCCTTACGCCGCCCGGGACCGCTTCTTCTTGAGCGCTCCTATTCACTGGCTCGAAGAATTCTCGAACTTGCAAGGCGAGGACTCGCTTGTAGAACTGCAAGAGTTTGGCGCATTCGTCGCAAAAATGGGTGGAGGAGTTGTCTGCTCCTGCCCAAAATCTGAACTGAAACGCATTATTGCGACCTTCCGCAACGAGTTCATCAAGTTGTTAGACCAGGTTGATGCCGCTGCAAAGCAAGGCTAGCCGCTCGCACCGCATTCAATACCATCCGGTTTAATTGTCTGGATCTAAACCATCCAGCATGTTCGCAAAACCGCGACCAACCACTTCGCGCATGTTCGACATGGCGCGAAACATCTTCATGTTCGCCGGGTCTTTCAGCACGCGCTGAAAGCGAGGATCTGAAATCACGACCTTAAATTCCGGGTCTTTGCAAAGACCTACGAATCGTGGGTCCTTTGATAGTGCCTGCACATTCGGGTTTTTAACGAAGCGACTGACCTTAGGGCTCTTCGGATTGGTTTTCCAAAGTTTCCATAACTCGGGGCTTCGCACGAACTCCTGCGACATCGGATCATCCCAGATAGTTTTCATTGAAGGGTCATTCCACATCTCCGATAACAACGGCTGAAACTTCATGAATCCAGGAGACATAAAGAATGCGCGAGAGTCCGGGTCTGATGACATTCGTCCATGTCTATTGTTGAGAAATGCCGCGCGCAAGTCAGGGTCTTGCGTCATTTTACGAACCTCTGGGTCCTCGTCTTTCGCCGCTTGATTCAGGATGATTTTGCGCTGAATTTCGGAAAGCTGTTTGTGATGACCAGACCTGGATTCGCGAATTCTCTCGTTTACATCATCTTCTATTGGGAATGCGGACCCGGTTTCGAGGTTCGAAATCGCGTCGTATTCCTTGGTGGCAATGCGCCGCTTCTCACTGTTTCCAGTCAACGAAAAAGTATAAATCCAGATGGGTAGCGCAATTACAATCAGCACTGAAACCATCAACAATCGACGGTGGGCGGAAGCAAAGTTTCTAGCATTTTGAAGCCAACCATTTGCTGGTTGCGTTTTCTCAATCGACTTACTGAGGTCGATTCGAGAAGTTTCCTCGCCGAACAATGATGCGGTCCGCATGTTCTCCTTGTAGCTCTCATACACTTGCTCCAAGCGCTCTTTGAGCTGCAACGCCGATTGATAGCGATCGGCAGGATCCTTCTCCAGAGTTTTTGCAACAACGTGTTCGAGATCGGCAGGGAAGCTAGTCCCGCAGTCCATCTCATTTAGCAAAGGAGGAATCTCCTCCTGTTGCATCAGAATTGTATCCATGTACGTGTCGCCTTGCAGCGGAGCCTTGCCAGTCAAAACTTTGAACATCAAACAGCCGAACGAATAAAGGTCGGATGCTTCAGCCACATCATCTCCGCGAGCCTGCTCAGGACTCATGTATAAAGGACTACCGACTCGCACGCCGGTTGAAGTTAATTTCTGATCCTCGCTCTTGAGCTTCGCAAGTCCAAAATCCACGAGCTGGACATTGCCGGGTGTCTTCTCGCAGAGCATGATATTCGACGGTTTGACATCTCGATGAAGGACTTTGTTGACGTGGGCGTGGTGCAGCCCGGCGGCAATCTGAATGAATATCGGCAGTGCTTCCTCCACCGGAAGCCTCTTCGAGCGCCGCTGCACGTCTTCCAGACTCTGGGCGCCGACGTAATCCATGACCAGAAAGAGGTCACCCGTTGGGGTTTGTCCGAAGTCCAGCACCTTAACGATATTGGGATGATCGAGCTTGGCAGCTGTTCTAGCCTCTTGCTGAAACCGAATAATATTCTCGCGCGACAACCCCGGCAAGAGAATCTTCACAGCCACGAGTTTGTCCAACGTCGTGTCGGTTGCTTGAAAAACCGCACCCATACCACCCGCGCCCAGCTTCTTGAGAATCTGGTAGCGGGATACGAATTCCGGAGATTCCGGTGGTAGCGTCGTTCGATGCGGGTAGCTGTTCATTAAACTTCAACGCAGCGCCGTAAACTGAGGCTCAAGAAAATTATGCCCCGATTCGACAGATTCCTCGCACAGTGGGCGAATCGAGTTGCTAAAATAGCAGCTTCCAGGAAGCACCGCACCGAAGAGGGTCGCCATGTCTGCCACCGCGAGCAAAACCAGCACAACGTTAATCGAGCGAATTCAAGAACAGCTTCGGGCCGAATCAATCGACGGCTGGCTGTTTTATTACTTCAAGAACAATGACCCGATTGCACTAAGCATCCTGGGTATGATGGAAGGGCACATGACACGCCGCTGGTTCTACTATGTGCCTGCCAGAGGCGAGCCGGTCAAACTGGTGCACGGCATCGAACTCGACGTTCTCGACGCACTACCAGGCACAAAAGAAGTATATGTCGGTTGGAAACAGCTGGAGCAGAAGCTGGGAGACATCCTCACCGATGCGAAATCGATCGCCATGCAATACTCACCGAAGAATGCAGTGCCCTATGTCTCGCGCGTCGATGCCGGCACAATCGAGCTTATTCGTTCTCTTGGAAAAAATGTCGTCACAAGCGGCAACCTTGTTCAAGCATTTGAAGCGAGCTGGTCGGAAGCGCAATTGCAGACGCATATCTACGCAGTCGAGAGTCTGCGTAAAATCGTTTTTGAAGCTTTCGCAGAAGTGAAGCGGCTGATCAACAAAGGCGAGGCCGTCAACGAATATGACATTCAACAATTCATTATGGGTAGATTCGACCATTACGAGATGACGACCTATTCGCCACCGATAGTGGCGGTGAATGGACACAGCGGACTACCTCATTATCAACCAAGCAAAGACGAACATGCCCCAATCAAGAAGGGCGATTTCTTACTGCTGGATATCTGGGCGAAACGTCGCGACGTCCGTGATGCCATATATGGTGACATCACCTGGACCGGTTATGTGGGGACGGAAGTGCCGACAGAGTTCGTCAAAATCTTCGACATCGTGAAAGGCGCTCGAGATGCGGCACTAGATCACGTCAAAGATGCTGTTTCCAAAGGCGAAGTTCTGCACGGATGGCAAGTCGATGAAGTAGCACGTACCTATATCCGCGAACGCGGATATGCGGACTATTTCATCCATCGCACCGGTCATTCGATTGGAACTGAAGTCCACGGAAATGGCGCCAATCTGGACAATCTCGAAACCAAAGACGAGAGAGTTTTGATTTATAAACATGGCTTCTCCATTGAGCCAGGTGTATACCTCAAGGAGTTCGGAGTGCGTTCCGAAATTGATGTCTACATCGAGGAAGGCAAAACGCTCGTAGCGGGCGGTCCGATTCAAGAGAAAATTATTCCGATCCTCGCCGACTGAATAGGCATAGCAGATAGCCATTTTGGATAGGCAGACACGCGCACGATGACTGAAAATAGTTTGAAAACGAGTTCGGTGACTTACTGCAGTTTGAATGAACTGGAAGGTTTGGCGCAGGAGAAGCTGAACCGGATGACGTTCGATTATTACGCCGGTGGCGCCGGAGATGAGCTGACGCTGCGGGATAACATCGATGCGTTCAACAGGATAAAACTGTTTCCGCGCATGCTTGTCGATTCAAGCAAGTTAAACACGGAAGTCGAGATCTTGGGAACGCGATTGGCTAGTCCACTGATGATCGCTCCTATGGCGTTTCAACGTCTGGCACACGAGCATGGCGAAATTGCGATGGCGAGAGCCGCTGGCAGAGCCGGATGCGGCATGGTAGTCAGCACGCTGGCAACGTCTTCACTGGAAGAGATTGCGGAAGCTGGGTCGACTCCACTGTGGTTTCAACTTTACGTCTACAAAGATCGGCAGATCACAATTGACCTGTTGGAACGGGCAGCAGCTGCAGGTTTTAAAGCCATCGTTGTAACTGTTGATTCACCGGTTCTCGGTAGAAGATTTCGAGATATGAGAAACCTTTTCCATTTACCGACTCATTTGAAGTGTGGAAATTTGACCGGCGCACTTCAAAGCATTCCGGTAAAAGAAGGTGACTCGGGACTTGCAGCGTACATCGCATCGATGTACGACGTGAGTTTGACATGGGAAAGTTTGAGATGGATAACGAAGCAAACTAAATTGCCGGTATTAGTCAAAGGCGTTTTGAGAGCCGACGACACAAAACTCGCGATTGAAAACGGCGCTGCCGGCATCATCGTCTCCAACCACGGGGGACGCCAGCTAGACACGACGGTCGCAACAATCGATGCTCTTTCTGATGTGGTCAGAGCGGCAGACGGCGAAGTTCCGGTCATCGTCGATGGTGGCATCCGCCGTGGAACCGATATTCTCAAAGCTCTGGCATTCGGCGCAAAAGCCGTCCTCGTCGGTCGTCCTATGCTATGGGGCTTAGCACTCGAAGGCGAAGATGGCGTTTATAAAGTGATGGAAACGTTAAAAGACGAACTTCGCAACGCGCTTATTTTGTCCGGTTATCCCGACGTCACATCTGTGGACAGAAGTCTTCTTGGCTCATAAAGCAGGTTTCACAGCATAGTAAACGGTTAATTTTGCGAGGACAAAATGGCAAAGGAAACAGCACCGCGCATAGTATCACTGATCGCCAGCTCGACCGAAATAATTCACGCACTCGACATGGGGAAATACATGGTCGGGCGCTCCCACGAATGCGATTTTCCATTGTCCATAAAGAGCTTGCCGGTCTGTACAGGTCCGAAATTCAATGTTGATGGCAGCAGCTATGAAATCGATCAACGCGTGAAAGCAATTGTTCAAGAGTCTCTGTCGGTTTATAAAGTATTCGCGGATAAACTGAACGAACTCGCTCCGACCCACATCATAACGCAGGCGCAGTGCGAAGTCTGCGCGGTCAGCCTCAAAGATGTAGAGGTGGCTGTCTGCGACTTGATTACGTCTCAACCGCAAATCGTGTCACTTCAACCTGATTGTCTGGAAGATGTGTGGACAGATATTCGAAAAGTCGGTAATGCACTAGATATCCCAGAGAAAGCCGAGATCGTAATCACTGGTCTGAAACAGCGCATTGCCGAAGTAAGTGAAAAGGCGCAGGCTGTTTCTAAGCAAGAAGGAAGGAAACGAACGGTAGCGATTATCGAGTGGATTGATCCATTAATGGCGGCCGGCAACTGGATGCCAGAACTTGTTGATCTCGTAGGCGGCGAAAACCTCTTCGGCGTTGCCGGAAAGCATTCGCCCTGGATGCAGTGGGATGACGTGGTTCAAAAAGACCCGGATGTCTTAATCGTGACGCCGTGCGGTTTTGACAATGAGAGAACTTTGCAAGAGATGCATTTGATTTCAGGAAAGCCGGGTTATGAAAACCTGAAAGCGGTGAAAAGTAAACATGTGTATGTCGCCGACGGCAACCAATACTTCAATCGCCCCGGCCCCAGGCTGGTAGAGAGTCTTGAGATGATGGCCGAGTTGATTTATCCGGAAATTTTCGACTACGGTCATAAGGGCACTGGCTGGGTCGAGTTTTCTTGACGTTGAATTTCTGCTATAACTTGGATGTTTCCAAGGATTCACTTGGCGCTCAGGTATCTAATTTTGCATTATTCAACAATCCTTTTCGACTTTGATGGCACGTTGACGCACTCGCTGCCGATGTGGATGCGCGCTTATCAATACGCGCTGTCGCAGTATGGTATCAATCTTGCGACAGAGGAAGTGATCGGCAAATGTTTCTATCGCCCGTGGAGAGATCTCGTCGTCGACTTTGAACTGCCGTCGATAACCGATTTCGGTGCGCATGTAAATGTCGGTCTAGAAGCGGCAATGCCTGAGGCCGTTCTGTTCGATGACGTTGAGAACTTTCTGGAAGCCTGCAGACTACGTGGTATCAAACTCGGTATCGTAACCTCTTCCACCAAAAAAGTAGTTCGCACTTTCATCCAGGAGAATAACCTGGAAGGTTACTTTGCAACAGTAATCACGGCCGATGATATCATCAACTTCAAGCCCCACCCAGAGCCCGTCTTCAAGGGATTGGCAGAAATAGGCGGCACTCCCGACACAAGTCTATTCGTTGGTGACTCATCAGCCGACATGCTCGCCGCGGAAGCTGCCGGCTTGCACAAAGCATTGTTTCTGCCGGATGAACACCTAAGCTTTTACGACTTTACCGAGCTGCGCAACCACGAACCGCATCTGGTTTTCCACAAATACTCAGAAATTTTGTCCCGCTTAGAAGCAGTTCCACATGAGACGGCCGACACTATCTAGACGCGAACATTCAGATCAATTCAGTTCCATTCAGTCTGAGCCCGCGACTTGACATCCGTTCGATCTATAGCTTTTCCTTCAGCATCGCCGATGCTAGTCCGCTGCCAGTCCGATGCCAGTCCGATGACAGTCCGATGCCGGTCCGATGCCGGTCCGCTGACATACCAACTGCGGCATGACTTCTCATAATCTCTCATACCTTGCGGGGAATGGCGACTTAGGGCATGTTACAGGCGGTATCAAAACTTGAGCGCTCCATATCGCATGCGGAATAGCGTGCGGAATACGAGCGTGCGGGACAAGCGCATGCGGAATAAGCGCCGGCGCCCCGTGAATCTATGGCTTCTGAACTTCCGCGTTGGTCCGCAACGCGGCGCGCAGCGCAGATGACACATCCATGCGGGCATGACAAACGGCAATGGCAATCGCGTCGTTGGCATCATCCGGTTTAATTATCTGCGACAGATTCAGCAGTTTAGCGACAGCTGTTTGAACAAAAGACTTGTCAGCGCGCCCATGGCCGGTCAGGCAGAGCTTAACCTGCATTGGCGTGTACTCAGCGACTTCATAACCACCAGTTGCGGCCGATTCAAGAATCACGCCCCGCGCTTGCGAAACAGGAACGAGGGTTTTGGCATTCTTGAAAAAGAAAATAGCCTCGACTGCCACCACATCCGGCTTATACTCATCTAAAAGTGTGATCATGTCAGCGCGAATCATTGCGAGCCGCTGCGGATTACTCATTGTTTTTGGGGTGGAGATAACCCCCGAAGTTATATATCGATAAGAGTCACCTTCTCTCTTGTCCACGACACCGAAGCCCACTGCGGCTGTTCCCGGGTCGATTCCCAATATTCGATGAGTCGACAACAGATATCCCTCAAATAACTCTCAAACAAAGAAGCTCAAGACCGTGTAACATTGACACGTACAGAGAGTAGCCGAAGAGTGTTCAGCAAGCAAGTAGTTAGAGATACCACCGAGCTATTCGGCAGAAAAACTGCGCTGCAGCGTCTCGGCGTCGGTTATAAACTGCCGGTAGCATTTTTCTTCGGTTGTCTATTCGGGCTGTCCAGCGCCGGTTTCGAGCTCTGGTGGTTGGCGTGGATAGGTTTGGCACCACTTCTGGTGCTGCTGCGAGGAGTCAACAGCAAATTAGAGGCGGCTTCCGTTGGACTTTCATTCGGCGTCGGCTATCACGGCGTGTCGCTCTCCTGGTATCTAGGTCTCGGTACTCTCAGCTGGCTAGGGTTCCATGAAATTCTTGGCACCCAAATCAGCATGTTTATCTGGATTCTCGAATCGCTCCACCAGGCGCTCCTCATTGCCGGCTTTGCCACGCTTGTATATTGCTTGCCGCTGCGCGCCGGCTTCCTTCCAAACATAGAACGACCGTTCTTCCCATACTTGTTGTCGGTGCCACTAATCTGGGTTTTTCTTCAGTGGATGATCGCACCTTCAGAGATTTTTGTAGGATTGCCGATAAACCAACTCGCCTATTCGCAGTACAAGCAGCTTCCGCTCATTCAACTCGCATCAATCGGCGGCAGTGGCAGCATCGATTTTATAATCGTATTGGTCAATGCCACCATCTCCAATCTATTCCTGGAAGTCAGCCATAGTGCGCGTCGACTCGGCGCACGCACAGACAATTTCTCCACCAGATTCGGTGGCTTATTCGATTTCACCGTCACGATTATCGCTCTAATCGGGATCTGCTCGTGGGGCAACACACGCATCGCGGCGATCAATGAGCGCATCGACGCAGCCACCGCGATGGCACTGGACTCGCATTCACCGCCGGTCTCAGTTGCAGTCGTCCAGGGCAACGTGACGATCGAAGAAGAGCGGTTGAATATTTCAAAACCAACAGAGATTGCAAAACGCTATTCGACACTGTGTGCCAACCTCGGGTCCTCGATGCTTTGTTTGCCCGAAGGAGCGATTAACGCTGCTCAAATGCAGCCTGGCTGCCTGCTAAGTATCCTCAAAAACATCGTTTTCAAACAAAAGAAAGAAGTCATCGTCGGCACGATTGAAACGCTTCAAAACGGACTCGCGAATGGCGCTGAATTGATCACGCCAGCTCGTCAGAGCCGTGATTTGTATCTAAAACAACGCCTTGTTCCGCTTGGCGAATTCGCGCCACAGTTTTTCAACGACGAGCGGATTCCCAATCGCGTCCGCAGTCGCATTCCGGCAAGTCGGGAATCGTACCTGTCTGCACACTCGGCACAACTGGCGAAAAGCCAGTATGGCAAGGTCGGGATGTCGGTTTATATCGAGCTGATCTACCCGAAGCTCATCGCCGACGAAGTGCGAAACGGAGCGTCATTGCTTGTAAATGTTTCGAACCTTGCCTGGTTTCACAACGCATCAATCAATCGCCAATTGCTGGCGGCAGCGGTGCTGCGCTCAGTGGAAAACGAGCGCTACCTTGTGCTTGCCGCCAACACCGGAATTTCGGCAGTTATTGACCCGACCGGCATGATTAACAGTATGTCTTTACCTGGACGGCGTGGAGTGCTCCTCAACACGATACAATTCCTGTACAGTAAGACTCCCTTCAGTAAAATGTGGTGGTTGTGAAGATATTGACTACTAAATTCCGAATTCCGCTCATAATGACGCTCCTCGTGACGGCATTCACAATGCAATCTTTGTTTCTGGAAGCGATTGGAAAAATGCCAACAGCCACAATTGGAAAAAACATCATCAACCTGGAAGTAGCTCAAACTCCAAAAGAAATCGAGCGCGGCTTGATGGGCAGAACAGCCCTGGACCAGAACAGCGGAATGGTGTTCCTATTCACTCCGCCACGCGGCGTTCGCTTCTGGATGTACAACTGCTTCATCTCGCTGGACATGATCTTCATCAAAGACGGCAAAATTATGCGCATTTGCAAAGACGTGCCACCATGCAAATCGCAAGACCCGACGCAATGTCCGACGTATCCGGAAGGAGAAGACGTTTCCGTCTCTGAAGTTATCGAGGTCAACGCCGGATACTGTGAAAAGAATGGTATCAAGGAAGGTGACACTGTGAAGTTCGATTTTAAATAATGCGAGAAACCGAGAAGTCCATGGAAGATAAGTTCGATATTGTTCAAACAGAAATAGTCGATGGTGTGGGCTGGATAACGCTAAACCGTCCTGGCATGCGCAACGCTATTTCGCACGACATGTGGATGGCGATTCCAGAAAAGCTTTCCTGGATGCACGACAATGGCGCAAAGGCTGTCGTTTTCTGTGGCGCAGGAGGCAACTTCGCATCTGGTGCCGATCTCGAAGAGATGGAACAAATCGATAACTACGCTCGCGCACAAACTTTTTGGCATGCGTTGAGTGAAGCTCTCGACTATGTTTATGCTTTTGAACTACCGCTGATAGCCATGATTGACGGCGCCTGCATCGGTGGAGGCTTATTACTTTCGGTCGCTTGTGATTTGCGATACGCAAGTGCAAATGCCTCCTTCGGAGTACCCGTATCGCGGCTAGGCATCGTGCTGGACGACGACAATATCGCTCGGTTAACCTACCTGGTGGGACCGGCAAAAGCAAAAGAAATTCTGTTCACCGGAGACGTTATAACCGCTCAAGAAGCGCATTCTATCGGACTGGTTAATAAGGTCGAAGATGTTGCAGATCTGCGCGCGACTGTTGAACGTGTTTCAAAACGTATCGCGGAAAACGGTTACGCTTCAATCATCGAGTCGAAGCGCTCAGTGCGACGCGCAATGTCGGAAGGCGCTCGCAGTGGGCTTCTCCCGCAACACGAAACCGTCGTCGTCAGCAGCTATCTGACTTCAGATTTTAGAACGCGCATCAAACGTTTCTTCGGCGACTAGTCATAGCCTCCGGAATTCAAATTCCCACAAGTTTCCGAAAATCGGAGACGAATTGGGCTACGTCACTCCAGAGAAAACCTATGACGCCAAACAGAGCGATTAAAATGCCACCGCTTCTCCAAATCTCAGTCCGCCGACGGTCAAGACATTGATAGCTGCACCTAAGACTATCGGTAAAAGACAATTTGCAGGCTGCAAAGGCGTTTGAGAACAATTGCACGCCCCCATGTTTTCGTACCTGAATGAATAAACCTGCCACCAACGCGATGACAGAGACCGCCAAAATCACGAGCGGAAACAGATACAACATCGTGAAGAAGACTTCGTGCATAATCCAGGTCCCATTACCCCCTTCCCATCGTACTAAAAATCAGCTTGCCTCGTCTAACCAAGTGCGATCACGCAGGACCAAACGATAATGAGGATGTTCAGGCAGAACAAAGTAATTAAGATGCCACCTGTAAGTCCCGGAAGCGCTTTGAAAAACTTGCACCTTTTCGTGAGCGCGGCTGCTAGCGCGATAACAGCGACCGCCGAAATCACGAGCGGAAGCAAGTACAGAATAGCGAAGAGAACCTCGAGCATCATCTCGGCGCAGGAAGATTTACGAAACCTCCACGATTACATAGCGAGGGATGATGCCGATGCAGCAGATCGCTGGATCGACAACCTGGTCAAAAATTTCGATGTTTTAACGGCAGCCCGGAATAGGGAAGAGGCGCGATGATCTGAAACGTGACTTTAGAATCATCACTGAAGGTGACTACATCATCATTTATCGCGTGAACAAGAGAACTGACTCCGTCGAAATAGTTCGCGTCGTGCATGGGAAACGCGACCTTCGGAAAGCCTTATCAGAAGTGTGAGATCCCGTGAACCTAGCAGCTCGACAATGCGACCATTTGGACTCTCATTTTCCGTTCGCGTTGTTTTCGGCGCCAACCAGCGAGAATTGTTTCAATCTAGTAGATTGAAGCTAGAACATTAATCGCCCCAACGCGGGCATAAGTAGATAGAGATAGATCAGCGAGAAACAACGTTGACGGCATCGGCACCTATCGCGAAAGTCACGCAGAAGCACAAAGATGAGCGCATCATGCGCCACAGCGATCATATGTCGACCGCCGCTTTGTGGTGGAAAGTTGTCTTTCTGATTCCGATCTGGGGCATTATCCCGGTTGCCATATTCGGTTTCGTGATGACGCAGTTCGGCAGCGTGGTATCCGACATCGGCTACATCGTGGTCCTGGTATGCGGTTTCGCGTACTTCTTCGAGGACATTCTAAAACGGAAGTTCAAAATCGCAGACGGTGTGCTTTACTACGGATATCAAAGCTGGCAGCTGAGCAATCTAAAGTCGCTTTCAGTCAGCTATGAGACTGACAAAATCGTTCCTAAAGACCTGATTTTCACCTTTCAAAACGGCGACCTCCAGCCATTCGAACTCGCTCGCATAGACGCAAAAGATGTACAGTTCATAGTCAAATATGTCGACAGTCATTATCCTCACTGCATCGTCGATTCGACCCTGCGGACGCTGGCTCGCTGCCAGGAACTCGGTCCGCGCATGCGCAGCTTCGACGCAAATGTCGAGATTCGTTACAACGCTCACCGTGTGCTGACAGACACGTACAAAGGCTTTCGCGGTTCGCTCGCGAGTTGGTCGCGATTAGGCCCGATGGTGGCCTGGCTGTGCTTCACTCCGATCTGGATTTCCAGCACTATGTTCTTTTATGTAATTCACAAGACGGCGCTGCTCAACAATGAAAGCCTAGCAAAGCAGCTGGCATTAACATCTGCCGAGACTTTGAAGGAAATCACGAACACGCTCCAGGGCGGTGTGACAAACATCGCAATAGCCGTAGCAAACCCAGTTGTGGCAATGGTCGCCGCATTTATTTCCGTCTTTCTTTTCGTCAAGGCCGTGAAGAATCTGACGGAGCCGAACCTGCTTGTTCTGGACTCTAACGGCATCACCTTCTATCAAAGTTTCAAACTTTCACGTTTCAAGCTAAATTGGCTCGGCTGGAACGAAGTCAAAAGTGCATACATGGACCGCCCGGAAAATTCCCAGCCGGACGACTGGATGGTTGTCTTCAAAGATCAAAACGGTAAGAAACTGCGATCACTGGAATACGCCGCTCTGGATCCAAGAGGCCGAGCCGATCTTTATGAGAGGCTGAAACATTTCGCACCGGCTTGCACAATAACCGCAGACCTTGCTGAAGCTCTGATGCCACAGCAGAAAGCCAGCTACACAGAACTCTGGCTTCAATCATTAACCGGGTCACCAAACCGCGACAATCTCGATCCTCTTGAAGCAGGCGACCAGCTCAATCAGGGTCGATATGACGTGGTTATGAAACTGGGCGTAGGCGGTCAAGGTGCAGCTTACCTCTGTCGGGAAAACGCGGCTCTGGATAAATCACACTGCCAGGATGTCGTTTTAAAGGAAACAATTTTTCCAATCTTCGTGGAGGATTCGGTTCGCAGGCAAGCGCTGGAACGTTTTGAACATGAAGCTCGCACGCTCAATTTACTGTCACACGATCATATCGTTCGCTTGCTGGATTATTTTGTAGAGGACCACCGCGGCTATCTAGTACTGGAGCACATTGAAGGCCAAAACCTCCGAGACTACGCCGGCGGCAAACCGATGGAAGAGAAACAGGTTATAGAACTCGCTCTTCAGATGTGCGACATGCTTGAGTATCTTCATGAAAGAAGAGTGTTACACCGAGATTTCACACCGGACAATTTAATGCTTGAGCGCTCTGGCACGCTTAAGCTAATCGACTTCAATGTCGCTCAAACTCAAGCGACCGGGTTGACCGGAACAGTCGTTGGAAAACATGCTTACGTACCGCCTGAACAATTCCGAGGGAAGCCGGTCCCGGCAAGCGACATCTACGCGATGGGCTGCTCGCTGTTCTATCTTCTGTCGGGTCACGATCCTGCACCGATTACGCAATCAAAGATCGCAGATGAGCGCCCAGAAATAGGCACCGAAATTGATACCATAATTCGTACCTGCACTAACATGAAAGCCGAAAATCGCTATCAGGATATCCACGCACTGAGAGCCGACCTGAAGAAAGCGCTTGAACGTTTGGATAAAAACGGAAGCACCGTCACCATCAACTCCAACTCAGAAGAGCGAGTCAAGGTCGCAGTAAATCAGGGCACCACATCCAATACCAGCGACGAGCAATCTGCTCAGGAGGAGCGCACAAGTTTATGGCAGAGCTAGCTGTTAAAGCCACATACGATTCTCCCGGAGTTCCGTCAATCCGAACGCTACTGAAGGGCACCTTTCCAATCTGGGGTCTTGTATTTCCGCTCGTCACAATCATCGGACTTATTCTTATAGTCGGTACATACATATACTATCCAAGCTCCCGAGATCATGCGGACCTGTTCAAGTGCTTCTTTGTCATTATGAGTTGCTGCGCGACGGCGCTAATTGGTTTGACCGCAACGCGAGTGTTTTCAAAAAACCAATTGATTGTAGATAAAAGCGGTCTGCGCATGCCGATTATGCTGGATCAACCGTTTGCATCCATGCAATATTTCAACTGGAAAAACATAAGGCGCTTTGATGTTTCCAACGCGGATAAATCGATGGAGAGGAGAGAGCTTTGTATTTTCACAGACAGATTTGCACAACCAATCAAGCTTTTCGTGGACAAACTCGATCCAAGTGAAACAGAACAAATTCTTCTCGCCGTAGAACTATGGAGCAACGGATGCGAGGTCGGCGAAAATATCACAACATTGCGCTCCGACATAAAGCAACTGGCAAGTGGCTCCAACGAACTGAGCTACACAGATATGTGGGAGGACGAGTTGCGGCGTCGATACTGTCCGACGAATTTTCTACCGTTGGAACCGGGGCGGACCCTGAAAAACGGAACTGTCAAAGTAATTCGCCACCTGGCCCTCGGCGGTCTGGCGGCAATCTACCTGTGCGATCGTGGGGACGGTAAAGACCTTGTCGTAATAAAGGAAGCAGTGATTCCGGAAGACGCGCAGGAAAGCGTCAAACAAAAGGCGAAGGAGATGTTCGAGCGCGAAGCGCAGCTCCTCATGAAGCTCGACCACCCCGGCATCGTCAAAGTGTTCGACTATTTTGTTGAAGGCGGCCGAACATATTTGATGCTGGAATATTTGAACGGGCAAGATATTCGGCAATACGTCCGGCAAAACGGACAGCAACCGGAACACGTAGCCATTGATTGGGGCATCAAAATCGCCTCTATCCTTAAGTACCTGCACGAGCAAGAACCGCCAATCATCCACCGCGACCTGACGCCGGACAATCTGGTCGTCACCGAGGACGGTAGCATCGTCGTCATCGACTTTGGTGCCGCCAATGAATTCATCGGTCAGGCGACTGGCACACTAGTCGGCAAGCAGGCTTACATTTCGCCGGAGCAATTTCGAGGGAAGGCAATGATCGAGAGCGATGTTTACGCTTTTGGCTGCACTCTGTATTTTCTTTTGACGGGGAAGGAGCCGGAAGCGCTATCCACTTCGAATCCGAAAGAACTGCGGCCCGACCTTTCGCCCGAGGTTTGTGAACTGGTCGAATGCTGCACTCAAATGGAGCCCGAAGATCGATATCGGTCAGCCCAACCGCTTATTCCGGTCCTGCGACGAATCTCGGCAGCGCAAGCGGGCGTTTAAAACAAGCATGCCGGAGTTTAGCCTACAATAAAGCAGGCGTGAGTATAGACTACGCCTGCATTTTAGAGCTTCGCGTCGGGCGAAATCGGTTTAAAACCGAAAGCTAGACTTGAATTACGCGTTTGATTTCCGGCAGCGCTTCTTTCAGCGCGCGCTCAACGCCCATCTTCAATGTCATCGTGGAGCTGGGGCACATGCCGCAGGCGCCGAGGAGATGCACGAAAACTTCGCCGTCTTTGACTTCGACGAGTTCGATATTGCCGCCGTCCATCATCAACATCGGACGAAGCTTATCAAGCACTTCTTCAACTTGGGCACGGATGCCGTCTTTCACTTGTTCTGTCATTACAAAAGAGCCTCTTATATTGCGTCTGTGGCGGTCCAACCGGTAATCAAGACCGTTCTAACTATATCTTTTATTATCGCCGAGTTTTCAATATTTAAGAAAATCAACGAAATGTCTTAACGCAGCATAAAGAGAATGGGGGATTTCCGGTGGATCGGCTATGCTCTCCACAGCCTGTAAAGCCAATCGCCTACCCAAGGAGCATCAACCTAATGGCAAAAGTAGCAATTAACGGCTTCGGACGCATCGGACGTAACGTTTTCCGCGCGTACCTCGCCAGCCTTCCGAAAGATTTCGAAATCGTCGCAATCAATGACCCTTTCCAATCGACCGAGCAATCGGCTCACCTCCTCAAATACGACTCAGTTCTCGGCGAACTCAAGAATGAAGTGAAGCATTCAGCCGATGGACTCACAGTCGATGGCAAAACCTACTCTTTCTCAGCAGAGAAAGATCCGGCTAACTGCCCGTGGAAAAAACACAACATCGACATCGTTCTCGAGTGCAGCGGCGCGTTCACCGATGCTGAGAAAGCCAAAGGACACGTCAATGCCGGCGCTAAAAAGGTATTGATCTCCGCACCGGCGAAGAACGAAGACATCACAGTCGTTCTCGGCGTCAACGAAAAAGATTACGATCCTGAAAAACACAACATCATCTCTAACGCATCGTGCACCACGAACTGCCTGGCGCCTCTCGCAAAAGCAATCGATGATGAGTTCGGTATCGAACATGGTTTGATGACCACCATCCACAGCTACACCCTCGATCAACGCCTGCTCGACACCGGTCACTCCGACCTGCGTCGCGCCCGCGCAGCAGCTATGTCGATGATTCCTTCGTCGACCGGCGCCGCTAAAGCAATCGGTCTGGTCATGCCGCACCTCAAAGGCAAATTGAACGGATTTGCAATGCGCGTGCCTACGCCGAACGTATCGGTTGTCGACCTCGTCGCTACCTGCAAGAAGCCGGTAACCGTCGAAGCTGTCAACGAGTGCTTGAAGAAGGCTGCTGGAGCTAACCTCAAAGGTTACCTCGGCGTCGCACCGGCACCGCTGGTATCGATCGACTTCCAGGGCAACAAACACTCGTCCATCGTTGACGCTGACCTCACCATGGTTGTCGGCGAAAACATGGTCAAAGTTCTCGCCTGGTACGACAACGAGTGGGGTTACAGCAACCGCCTCGTCGAGCTCTGCTCGCTCGTAGCTAGCAAATTGGCTGTCAAAGTCTAGTTTGGTTATGTGAAACGGAGGGCGAGGCGCGCAGGTGTCTCGCCCTTCTTTCATAAAGACCTTTTGAAAAACCGTTTCCGCCTCATGCGCTAAACCGATTTCGGTCATCGAAAAACTTTCAGAAAAACCCACCAAGACCGGCTCATTAAGGATTCATCTCAATGAAAAAGCAAAGTATCGCCAGCGTCAAAGAAGACTTGTTCAAAGACAAACGCGTTCTCGTGCGCGTTGACTTCAACGTTCCCCAAAGCAAAACCGACGGCTCCATCACAGACGATTCGCGCATCAGAGCAGCGATTCCAACGATTGAACGTCTGGTAGCAAACGGAGCAAAAGTAATTCTGGTATCACATCTGGGGCGCCCAGACGGAAAGAAGGTCGAGAAATTGACGTTGAAGCCGGTGGCAACTCGCTTGCAAGAACTGCTCAAAGAGAAGTCCGACGTCAAAGTCGATTTCATTGACGAGACGGTGGGTCCGGAAGTAGAGAAAAAAGTAGACGGAATGAAGTCCGGCGAAATCCTGCTGCTGGAGAACGTCCGCTTCCACGCAGGCGAGGAGAAGAACGACCCCGAGTTCGTCAAGCAACTGGCAAAACTCGCAGACGTATATGTCAACGACGCGTTTGGAACCGCTCACCGCGCCCACGCAAGCACAGAAGGTGTCGCTCACCTGGTTCGTCCGGCACTCGCAGGGATGTTGATGGATAAAGAGCTGAAGATGCTTGGCGCAGCACTGGATGATCCGGCAAGACCAGTGGCATGCATCATCGGCGGCTCCAAAGTCTCCTCAAAAATCGGCGTTCTCGATAACTTGATTCAAAAAGTAGACATCATCATCATCGGCGGTGCCATGGCGTTCACCTTCCTCAAAGCGCAAGGGAAGAACGTCGGCAAGTCATTGGTCGAAGATGACCGTATGGAGTATTGCAGAGAGCTGGAGAAGAAAGCGAAGGATAAGGGCGTCCGCATCATTCTTCCAGAAGACGTAGTTTGCGCCGCAGAAATGAAAGAAGGCGTCGAAAGTAAAACAGTAGACGTAGACAATATTCCTGCCGAGCAAATGGGTCTCGATATTGGACCGAAATCAATCGCGACCGTGAAAGAAGCACTGGAGCCGTGCAAAACGATTCTGTGGAACGGACCGCCCGGGGTTTTTGAAATTCCTGGTTTCGACAAAGGGACTAACGAGCTTATCGAACAGCTTATCACTCTGACGCGCAAGGGCGCCAAGACCATCATCGGCGGCGGCGATTCAGTGGCAGCACTCCAAAAGAAAAACGTCCCCGGCGATGCGCTTACGCACATCAGCACCGGCGGTGGTGCCTCGCTCGAGTTTCTCGAAGGGATTGAACTTCCTGGCGTAGCCTGCCTGGACGAAGCGGAAACAGCAGCTAAAGCAAAATAGCTCAAGTCACAACAAACTAAAACGGCGCCAGAGTCCATATCCTGCGGCGCCGTTTTTCACTATTTGGAGTTCCTTCGCTTATTCGCCGGACAGCCAGCTCGTGAGCTTTCTCGATAATTCATCGACACCGTCGCCTGTAACAGAGGAGAACGTCTGCGCAGTAACGAGATCATCAAGACCCGATTTTTTTAGACCCTGCAGAAGCTGGAAAAGCGTGTTCTGCGCGGCTCCTCGCGAAATTTTATCGGATTTCGTCAAAATCATATGCAATGGGCGCTGAGAGTCCAGGGCTCTTTTGAGCAGCATCTTGTCCAGATCTTGCATCGGATTCCGAACGTCCATCACCAGCACCAGACCTTTCAAACACTGCCTCGCATCAAGGTATTCGGTCAAATGCTCCTGCCATCTTTCCTTCATGGCTTGAGAAACTTTTGCGTATCCGTAGCCGGGCAAATCTACGATTCGATAGTCGGGAGAGCTTTGCAAGGTGAAGAAGTTGATCAGCTGAGTGCATCCGGGACTTTTGCTTGTCCGTGCCAATTTGCTGTTTCTGGTCAACGAGTTAAGTGCGCTCGATTTGCCGGCGTTTGAGCGCCCTGCAAACGCAACCTCGGCGCCCTGCTCAGGCGGGCATTGTTTGAGGCTTGGCGCGCTCACTAAAAACTTGGCCGTATTGAAGTTTACCTTGGTCATTCTGCGAAGCTTATCACACAATCCCGTCGACTCCGACGAGGAGGCGCGTTTGCGGTCGACAATCTCTGCTTGTCGAGAGAAACATTTTAAAATAAAACTTCTTTCTTGTGAAAGGCTCGAAACATCACGGCTGAGGTCGCACCACGATCACATACAAGCTGTTAAGGTTATCTATCAGGAATGCACAAAAACTCAGATAAAAATAACCCGAAATACAAGATGCACATGGCTCTAGGACTCATGTTCCTTACCATGCTCATCGATTTGATCGGCTTTGGCATCATACTACCGCTCCTGCCGCTGTATGCGAAACAGTTTGGCGCGAGCGGTCTCACGGTGGGACTGTTGCTCATGTCCTACTCGCTGATGCAGTTCTTCTTCGCTCCAATGTGGGGGCGCCTTTCCGACAAAATCGGCAGACGTCCCGTGCTCATGATCAGCCTGTGCACATCTGCGATCGGCTATGCCATCTGGGGACTTTCGGGCTCTCTTGAGATGCTGTTTCTTTCGCGAATTGTCGCGGGTCTTGGAAACGCCAATCTTGCGGTAGCTCAAGCATACGTCGCGGACGTCACACCGGAAGAGGAAAGATCGCGCGGTATGGGCATGATTGGTGCCGCATTCGGTCTCGGTTTCGTCCTGGGACCGGCAATCGCAGGTCTGGCAATCGCTTTCGGCGTCCATCCCAACATTCTTGGTTTCATCGCAGCAGGATTCAGCTTACTCGATTTGATCTTCACGGCAATTTACCTGCCTGAGCCGGAGCATCGAAAACAAAACCAACACAATCCGTTTTCCCTTGGCGCCGGATTTTACTTTCAAACACTGGCCAATCACAAGTACACGCTGTCACTGCTCATCATGTTCATATCCACGTTCGCTTTTGCGAATATGGAAACAACGCTTGTACTGCTGACCAGCGAATACTACAACTTCGACATGAAGCAGAACAGTTATTTGTTCACCGGGCTTGGAATCGTGATGGTTTTCGTTCAAGGCGGTTTGATCCGCCGCATCGGCAAGATTTATCCCGATTCGAAATTGATTAGCGTTGGAACCGGTCTGCTCGCGCTCGGTCTGATTCTCACACCGATAACACACAACCTTGTTGTTTTGTGCATCGCCCTTTGCATTCTTGCCACCGGATCCGGTATCAACAATCCATCGAATTCCAGCCTGCTCTCTAAGCTCGCGCCCCGAGAGGAAACGGGTGGCGTGATGGGCATCGGACAATCAATGTCCACTCTAGGACGTATCCTGGGGCCAGTAGTGGGCGGCTATCTTTTCGACACCATGGGCGCAGCCAGCCCCTACTGGGTTGGCGCGGCCGTAATGCTCATCGCATTCGCCTTGAGTTTCAAACTACCCACCATTGTCAAAACCGACGTCATCAATGCAGCGCCGCAAGTTGCCGAAACATCGGATCAAACCTAGCGACATTCTCAATGAAATTTTGAAACATCAACAAGATCTCGCTTCTTCCTGTTACCGCGACCAAGTTTTAACGACATGGTATCAAACCACAAATAGAGATCCGGCAAGAGCAATAGCGTTAAAATGCTTGAGCTGATTAACCCGCCGATGACGACTGTGGCAAGTGGACGTTGCACCTCGGCGCCGGCCGATGAAGAAAACGCCATGGGGACGAAACCGAGACTAGCAACCAGAGCGGTCATCAGCACAGGTCGCAGTCTGGTCATTGCGCCTTCACGAACGGCAAGTTCTGTTTCCATCTTCGGCTTTAGCTTATTGATGTAGCTGACGAGGACGACACCGTTCAAAACAGCCACCCCCGAAAGAGCAATGAAGCCGATACCTGCGGAGATGGAAAACGGCATGCCGCGAGCGGCGAGAGCAAAAATTCCACCAACGATTGCAAATGGAATTCCGGTAAAAATCAGAAGAGCCTGACTGAACGATCCGAACGTCATGAATAGCAATACGAAGATCGAAACCAGGGCAATCGGCACCACCAGCAGTAGCATATTCGTGGCCCTGCGCAAATTCTCGAATTGCCCTCCCCAGGTTACATAATATCCCGATGGCAGCTTGATATTCTTGTCTATTTTGCCCTGCGCTTCCTGCACGAATGATCCCAGATCTCGGCCGCGGACGTTGAGTTCAACAACTATTCGCCGACGGCGATCCTCGCGAGAGATTTGAGCGGGACCATCTTGTACCTTTATGGAAGCAATTTCTGACAGAGGAATGCGTGCACCATTCGGCGCGGAGATGAGCAAGTTTTTCATCTGATTGAGATCATTGCCGGTTTCCTCGTTCAACCTGACCGTGAGGTCGAAGCGCTTCTCTCCCTCGTAAACTACGCCCGCATTTTTGCCTGCAACGATCGATTGCACTACGTTATTCACGTCTTCGACATTTATACCGTAACGAGCAATAGCAGCCCGATTCGGTGTCACTATGAGTTGAGGCAGTCCGGAAACTTGCTCCACCTTAACATCGGCGGCACCCTTCACTTTGCTCACGACTTTACTTATCTGCTCGGCCGTTTTCCTTAGCTCATCCATGTCATCGCCGAATACTTTAATTGCGACATCAGAACGAACGCCTGCGATCAACTCTGAGGTGCGAAGTTCAACTGGCTGCGAAAAGCTGAATACAGCCTGCGGAACACCAGATTCCAATTTCGCCTTCATACGAGAAATTAAGTCGTCTCTGTCGAAACTGTTGGGCAATTCGGATCGCGGTTTCAATCCGACGTAAATGTCAGCTGTTTCAACACCCATCGGATCGGTCGCGACTTCTGCCCTGCCGATCTTTGAAACCACACGTGTAACTTCCGGAAAGGACTTGAGAATTTTTTCGGCGGCAGTTCCATTCGCGATTGATTGTGTCAGTGAAATACTGGGCAGTTGTTGCATTTGAACGGCAAGAGCGCCCTCATCGAGGCGAGGAATAAACTCAATACCCAGAAGAGGGAACGTCAGGAGGCTCATGAGCAAAACAGAAAAGGCGACAGTAAATGTTTGAGCGCGAAATTTCATAACCACGCTGAGTGCTCGCGAGTAAAACTCGCGAAGAACGTGAACGACAACACTGTCCTCCTTCGAAACCGGCCCGGTCATAACGAAAGTGAGCATCGCCGGAACAAACGTCAAACTCAAAACCAGCGACCCGAGGAGTGCGAACACGATAGTAAGCGCCATCGGTTTGAACATCTTTCCTTCAACGCCGAAGAGACTCAAAATCGGCAAATATACAATCGCGATAATCGACACCGCGAAGACAACCGGTCTTCCAACCTCGATACACGCTTTTGTAATGATTTTACGGCGCTCCTCGAAGGGAACATCCGGATGAGCCTGGCTCAATCGCCGAACAGCATTTTCGACCACGACGACAGCGCCGTCTACAATCAGACCGAAGTCAATCGCTCCTAAACTCATTAAGTTGCCGGAGACTTTGAACGCAGACATGCAAATAGCCGCAAACAGCATAGACAGCGGAATTACAGCGGCGACAAGCAGCGAGCCACGCCAGTTACCCAGCACCAAAAGCAATACCACGAGTACCAGCAAGGCACCCTCAATGAGATTAGTCTCAATCGTCTTTACTGTGCGATCGACCAGCTCAGACCGGTCGTAAAAAGGCACCAACTCAAGGTCTGACGGCAGAGACTTTTGAACTTGCGAGACTCTTTTCTTCACCCTCTCGACTACGGCGCGCGAGTTTTCACCTTTCAGCATCATCACGATGCCGGCGACTATCTCTCCATTGCCGTCGGCAAGAACAGCCCCCTGACGGACTTCCGCTCCTTCAACGACATCGCCGACGTCACGTACGAATACGGGAACCCCTTCCTTCCCTGCCTTCACAACGATATTCTCGATCTGTGAAGCTGATTGAGTCAGTCCAATTCCGCGCAAAACATATTGCTCGCCACCATGTTCGATGTAAGCACCACCAACGTTCTCGTTGTTGCTAACTACAGCATCGAGCACATCACGAAGAGTCAATCCGTAAGCGAGCAAGCGCTGTGGGTCCAGGCGAATCTGATACTGCTTTTTCTGACCGCCGTAGCTGTTTACTTCTGCGACTCCAGGAACGCCCATGAGTTGCCGGCGAACGTTCCAATCCTGATCCGTCCGCAAATCGAGCGTATTCCGAGACAAGCCCTTCTTGCTGCGTATCTGATATTGATAAATCTCGCCGAGACCGGTAGATATTGGACCCATCTCGGGTTTGCCGATGCTTTCAGGAATTTGTTCGCGCACCTTTGTCAGTCGCTCCAGCACCAGTTGTCTCGCGAAATAAGTATCGACATTCTCATTGAAGACAACCGTGACGACGGACAAACCGAATTTCGAAACTGAGCGAACATCCGTCACACCGGGCAAACCACTAATTGCGATCTCAACTGGAAAGGTTACCTGGCGCTCTATCTCCAGAGGCGCAAGGGCGGGCGCTGACGTAATCACTTGCACCTGGACGTTAGTTATGTCCGGAACAGCATCAATCGGCAGATTTTTCAGGGATAACAATCCTGCCACCGCCATCAGTGCGACCAATAACAGTACGAGAAATCGTCGGCGGATAGAAAGTTTGATGATATTCTCGATCATCAGTTTTCTCCCAATTGATTTTTCAATAGTTTTGATTTCAGCAAAAATGCTCCTTTGGTGGCGATCCGTTCGCCGCTACTCAAGCCACTTTTGATCGCTACGAGGGTTCCATATTGTTTTCCGGCCACAACATCGCGTGGTTCAAAATCGCTCTTGCTCTTCTCGACGAAAACAACCGAGCGATCGCCAACTGTTTGAATAGATTCCGAGGGGACGAAAGTCCCGGAGACTGTTCCTGCGGGGCTAAAAGCAACCTCGACGAACGAACCAACTTTGACTTTATTATCATCGTTGTCGATCTCGACACGCACTCTGCCGGTGCGCGTGTCCTCGTTTAATCGTGGGTCAATGTAGTTGACCTTGCCTTCTAAAGTCAGCCCGTCAAAACTGATTCGGGCAGGCATCCCCAACGTGATGCTGCTTATTTTACCTTCGGGAACACTGGCAATTACCCATAATCGTTTTGTATTCGCGATGGTCAGAAGCGGTTTATTTGCTTCGAAACCGGCTCCGGGGTTAGCTAATCTCTCGATGACAGTGCCGCTTATAGGCGCATGCAACTCAATTGCGGAGATGTCGTGGTGTCTGCCATTCGATTCATTAGGAAGAGGCGCATCCAGAGCGCGCAGTTCGTCCTCAATGTGTTCCACTTCGGTTTGCGCTGTACTCAGCGCTGCGCGTGCCTCAGCGACCTCGCGGTTCAGCGAGATGTCCTTTTGGAAGTTGAAGTCCGCCTTTGCACGCTCGTATTCAGCTTCAGCTGCAACCAGATCCTTGCGCGCGCTCAGTCCCTCATTGACCAGTTGGCTGATACGAGTCAGCGAAGCCTCGGTTTCCTCGAGCGTCGCTTTCGACTTCAGCAGAGCGACCTTGTTGGCCGATTGGGTCACGCGCTCCATGTTCTGCCTTGCCAATTTTGCACGCGTGTTGGCTTCGTGAAGTTTACCGTGCAACTCCGCAACTTGCGGACTGTCGATTGTCACCAGCAAGTCACCTTTGCGCACCTGGTCACCAAGCGCAACAGCAATTCGACCAACGCGACCGGAAACAAGTGGTGTTATCTGCTGCAGTTGCTCTTGATTCGGCTCAACCACGCCAGGTATCACGATATCAGCTGCTGGCGCAGTAGCCATCGCGGGAAGCGCTTTCACACCCGAAGCGATGCGCGTCTGAGCATCAAGCGAAATTAGACTTGAAGCCACCGCTTCTGGCAGAGAAACCGTTTCCGACGCTCCCGGCTCCGGTTCTTTCTGGCTCTGCAGATTCTGCCATAAGAACAAGGTGGCCAAGGCGCAGAGCAAGACGACACCAGCGGTGATTGCCCAACTTCTCGAAGTCTGGGTTCCATCGACGGAGCCACGATAGTTTTGAACTTGATTTGGAGCCAGCACAACAGCTCTCCTTTCTGATTAGAGACGACAAAAAAAATCGCAAGCGAATGACGCTCGCGAATAGATTCGCGTTTCTAGGTCAAAAGGAGTTGGTGTGAGGCAACTAGAGTGGAAACTTTTAATGGAGGAGGAGGCGCGCGGGTGCCCTTCACCGCTCCCACATAGTCGGGAATGCGAGCGTAGCCGGCTTCTGGTTGGTAATGAACTGCAACCACGTCGCAATCGAAAAGGTAAACCGCAGGTGATACCACACTGGAATTTTGGGCGGAACAGCATGTGCTCGAATGCCCGCAGTCCGCGCAAGTGTCGCCCGAATCGCGAGGAGATAGGTCGATTGCTTGAGACTGGTAACCATTTCCAGTTTGAACATTCTGTTTATAAACATGCGCGACAATCTTCGGACACACGCATGCCGACCCGTTTGTCGCGAGCCACGACAAAACGAACATCAACATTACGACTATGGTTTTGGTTTTCATTTCCGGGAAGATTGGCTCTACATCTTGATTCATAGCAGATAACTCACAAGCTCGCAACTTCTTTCCGGTAAAAGTTGTGAGCCAGCCGAAACGAAATACCTCATGGATCCCCCTGATGGTAAAAGGTAATCACCAGTCATAGTCGCAAGGCATCCTTGCGTATTTACGCAAACGCATCGGCGCACTTACACATTCAGTCGCGATTAAGCGTAAGGCACAATGATTGCATCGGGACTAACCAACCGGTACCAACCTCCTAAAACCACACAACTGCTCACCGCGTCTCTAAAAACTAACCGCCTTTAGAGACGCGGAAATCAGAAGCCCAATAGAGAACCTAGAGGCTTCGTTCTACGAACCACTACGATTCCCGGAAATCATACGAATTCTGGAATCATTGGAATCCCGGAAACAATCGGAACCCCTTAAGAATTAACGAGCAACCTCGCTAATCTTAGTTTCTATATATCGAACGACTTTCTATTCTCCACCCACTCACCATGTTCGATACCAGCATCGACGGAAGGATCAGACTGCAGCAGAGATAAGAGTGACTCGACTCAATTGAGGAGTATTGAGCACTTGATTGCGTCGAGCACTCTCATCTGCTTCAGAGCGTCCTCAACATCGAATTCAAGACTGGTATCATTTAAAGCCGCGTTCGAAAAATGATCAAACAGATTGAGATAGTGATTTGCCGCCGGCAACACTATCTCTTCTTCATTCAGGAAGATCGAAGCTGTTTCATGGGGCTGCCAGGCCCGCGGGAAATAGATGCGGCCTTTCTCTCCCACAACCTCCAGATCTGTTCGATAAGGGAGATGATAACCGGCATCAAAAAGAGCCCGTCCGGATGAAAATTCCATGATGCCACTAATATTGGTATCAACGTCCAGCTCTGCGTGAATGTCTCCACGCGCAAAAACATTAGTGGGCTCCTCCGCAAAATAGTATCGCGCCGCACTGACCGGATAGCATCCGACGTCGAGCAAACAGCCGCCTCCAAGCTCTTTGTCCAGCCGAATGCCTGTTTTGGCAGTCAGCAGGTAGGTGAATGAAGAACGCACCAGTCTAACTTTTCCGATTGCATCCTGGGCAATTAACTCTTTCGCTTTGCGATGCTGTGGATGAAACGGCCACATCATCGCCTCCATGACTTTCAGACCGGTACGAACAACCTCTGCCTTAACTCTGAGTAAATCGGTAACGTTAGTCGCAAAAGGTTTTTCAACTAAAACGTGCTTGCCTTTTTCCATCGCTTTGATCGCCCATTGGCAATGCATTGAATTCGGCAAGGGAATATGAACAGCCTCGATGTCAGGGTCGTCGAGCATGTGATCGTAAGAGTCATAAATTTCAGGCAGTGAAAACTGCTCGGCAAATTTTTCAGACTTCTCGCGCGTTCGGCTTGCAACTCCGAGAAGTTCCACAACAGGGGAAAGCATCATCGCCGGAATACTGCGCCGTCGCGCAAATCCTGAGCCGCCGAGCACTCCCCATTTCAACCGCCGCATAATCAACCACCTGCGTTCCGAAGCAGAAGAAAGTCTAGCGTAACGAAAGAGTAGCGTAAATGAAGGCGAAAAAAGAAAGTCTGGTCTGAAAGCAACTCCGCCAGCTTCGCCCCCGCCAACTCTCTTCGCGACACTTTAGTTTACTTCCCCTAATAGGGGAAACGATTTCACAAGGTTTCGGAGGGTTCCGGGCTGAACATCGAAATGCCAATCACCCGAATCCAGCTAGAATCAATCAGTTACAGGGTTTCAAATAATCACATCTCAGTTCCCCTATTGAGGGATACGTTTTAAGGAGTGAAAAAGAGGTAATACGGTCCCCTTCATGTCGTTTCTTTTATCGTGCACTACAATGAAAAATGCGACTTTACTCATTCGATTCAGAGGTCATTTTGATTTCGCAAATCAAAGCAAGAAAGCTGGTTGCATCAGGCGCGATCACTGTTTTTTCCGCCGCAGTTGCGCTCACCTGCGACGTCGCGCGGGCACAGATCCTGATGGACGGCAAGGAGATCTCTCAAGGCGCTTACGACGCATTTAATGCTGGACGCAACTTTCTTCATTCCAACAATAATGCAGACGCGGTTGAATCACTTCGGAAAGCTTCCGAGCTGGCACCAGATAACGCGGACATCCATCATATGTACGCAGTCGCGCTGGCAAAAACAGGTCAATCAGTCGCAGCTATCAATGAGCTCAGGACCGCGCTAAACTTGAATTCTAATCTTGCCGCAACTTGGGTTACGCTTGGCGGGCTCTACCAATCAACCGGTCAGCTAGATAAGTCGATCGAAACGTTTCGAACTTACCTGAGTCGCTTTCCGGCAGACCGCGATGCGAAGAAAATAGCAAGCTTGGTTTCGGGGCTTGAAGGCGAGCGTGCAAAGATGATCGCGACATACGGTCAAGCTGGTCAGCCGCAAGTGAGTGAAACGGATTACTACGTTGAAGTCACTCGCGAAGGGATTATCCGATGGCAGCCGGCGCAGATGCCGCTCAAAGTTTATGTCACACCGGGCGACTCTGTGCCAGGTTTTCGACCGCAGTTCGCGGATATTTTGAAACAGTCGTTCGCAGCCTGGAGTCAGGCTTCCAACGGTCTAGTCTCATTCGCGCTGGTAGATCGGCCGGAGCAAGCACAAATAATTTGTCAGTGGTCGGATGATCCGAACAAATTTAAAAACATCGCAGAAGCAGGTCATGCGGTGCTCGATTCGTCGACGAAAACCGGTCTGGTGCGCGGCACGATCACGTTTCTAACGGTTCCACTGGTAGAGCAAAATCCAGTCACGGATAATCGTATGCGACGCACCTGCCTGCACGAAATCGGTCACGTGCTAGGACTTGCCGGACATACGGCCAATCCCGACGATGCCATGTTTCACACAATGGGCGTAGCAGACACCTGGAAAGATCTGACCCAACGCGATGCAAATACTATCGTCAGACTGTACACTCTTAGCTCGGAACAACGCGCCAGCCGCTGAATATGGTTGCGTATGTGGTGTCAAACGATGGCACTGCAGTCTATTTAAGTGGGCATTGCGGATTTGAAATGAGCGAGGCTGATTCTACATTCGCTCAGTTGCTGCGTGGCTCGGGACGAGGCTTTTGCCAGTGTCGCATAACTTCGGGGAAATCAACCTTGTCGCGCTCGCGAAATGGGTTTAAACCCATTCGCGTCACGAGTGAGTCACCGTCTCTGTTAATCTCCTCGAAATTTCTACGCAGATATCTGGCGCCCAGTTCAACAACAGGTTCGCGACCTCCTCTATAAGGACCATTGGAATTTACATATGCGGGCTTGTCTATGAATCGATCGAGATACTCGCGCGTGTAGTTAGCTCCACCTCGCCCATGCACAAACAGCATCATCAGACCGGGAAGCACGCCCCGCCGGTCCAGAGCTTCGTAGACACCTTCCATGTTTGGATGCCCTCGAAGCGCCCCCCAACCTGCGAGCGTCTGGTTTAGCAGGTGATATTTCTGCCCGACGTCATCACTGCCATCCGCCCAGGCAGTTACAGTTTCCTTCGCAAGCCTCGTCGCATCCTCTTCGTAAAGCTCCGCAAGAAGCTGTCCGGACAAGGGGAATTCGAGGTTATCTCCAACCGACCTCACCATGTAATCGGGCAGTAAGCTTTCCAACGGAATGTTCTGACGCAACAACGGATCCGGGAAAAGACGATCCTCATCACTGCGCATTTGACGGATTTCTTCAGCACTCAGCCTTCTTTCCACGGTTACACCTCAAGAGAAACGACGACTCATTGTGTTTGAGCAACGGCAACCTATGTGCAACTGAAACAGTTCGAGGTCCGCAAACTAAACATACTGGTGCCAAAGAGCGCAAAAATGCCAAGAGGTGTTACAGCCAGAATAAGATGTTTTAAATGTAAAGCACCCGAACCCCGGATGTGCCCTTAAACTGTTATCTGCACAGAAGCGTTCGGCGTTTACTGGAAGAGGCATTTTGGGCGACCAATATAAGGAATCACGCAGCTGGAACGACGACAAACCCAGCAAGCTCAGACTTGGGTTGTCGATAGCAGCTATAGGTTTGACACTGGCGGCGGTGGCACTCTCGGTCACGTATGTAGCCTTCCCCTGCAAAGCCGGTCAACAAGACTCCGTCGCTTGTCGCATGGAAAATGCGAAACAGGCTGCTGCCAACGCGCTGTCTTCAGTGCCATTTATTCCTAGACTCGATGAACGTATGAACGTGCTCATCATGGGAGTCGATTGGAACGGCGACGACGCCGAGAGGTATCAGGGCAATCGCTCCGACACGATGATGCTGGTTTCACTCGATCCTGATCACGATAAAGTAGGAATCATTTCAATTCCTCGCGACAGCCGCGTGTCGGTGGGCCGCCACCTGAGCAAAATAAATCAAGCGCATGCTGTTGGTGGTCCGGAATATGCCGTTGAGACAGTGAAGAACAATTTCAATGTTCCGGTCGACCATTACGTCGTAGTCGACACGATGGGCTTGAAGGATCTATTCAAACTGCTTGGGCCGGTAGAAGTTGTCGTCGAAAAAGAAATGCACTACGAGGATAAAACTTCCGGGCTCAAAATTGATCTCAAACCCGGAAAACAAATGCTCACTGCTGAGCAAGCAGAGGGCTATGTTCGCTTCCGAAAAGATGCGTACGCAGATATCGGACGGATGGAGAGACAACAATGGTTTCTTCGCCAGTCACTCAGCAAGCTGAAAGATCCGACAGTCCTGTTGAAGGCTCCCCAGCTGGTTGAAGCCGGCTACAAATGCGTAAAGACTGACTTGCCGCCTGACAAAATTGCGGCGATTATGTCGTTTGTGAAAGACTTGAAGCCTGGATCTGTTTTAACCTCGACACTGCCGGGCGATGGCGCCACCATAGATGGTGTCAACTATTTTATTCTCGATGAGAAAGGAACACAAAATATTTTCGAGCGCTTCGCGCTCGTCGCACCGGAGTCACGCAGTCAGCGCCGCGAACGCCGAGAAACCGCTACATACTCGGGAGACGAAGAAACGCTTCGCAAGAAAACCCGAATCACCATCAGGTACAGAGAAGCGGCGCAGGGTCAGGCCGAATTTATGGCTAATCAACTTAAGGAGCGTGGATGGCGGGTTCGCACGATTCTCACGCACCTGGACAATGACTGCCAGCACGCGCAAATCAACCTGAATAATCGCAGGGCAACCGCTGAAGTAATATCGATGGTGTGCAGCGATTTACCGGAGATATCCGACTGGCCCGTCGTTGTGAAATACGGACAACTGGCGGGCTGCGAACTGTCAGTTGTTTTACCCGGACCGGCGCACGTCGCCGGAATGCAGGGCACGACAGCAACTGCCGCAGTGCCTCCTAATTCGGAACCTATAAATAGCAATAGCGAAACGCCGCTGATTCAAACTCAGTAGGCTAACTTTCAAAAGCAAAACCAGGCAGGCGAAAGCGCGATTCTAAATCACCCGCCTGGAGTTCGAGAGGATAGCGCGAACACTGCGCTAGGCTAGCTCAACGAGTTTACAGTTTCAAAATTGCGATCCCGAAAGCGCTGATACCATCACCGTTTCGCCATCCGGCTTATTTTTTCGCGATGGGAATTCTACGCATGAGGGGGGAAATTCCCCAATTGTTGGAGCTCATGACAAACTCTATGCTCTAAAGCACAACACCCCCTTGGAAGCTGTGACCCGGCAGCGAGGCAAAGAATGACAATGTTCAGAGACCCTAGAGATGAAGATCGACTCTGCCAAGTATTAAAGGCATACGTTGAAGAATGGGGCCCGGAAAACGTAATCGTATCCGTGCCATCACATTGGAGCGAATACAGCACCAACAGCCTCGGTCGCGTAAGACTGGAATTCGCGACACAAAACACTGTTTCCATCCGAGTCGAATACGACTTCGTGAGACTTAAGTACGACGTGGCTCTCCAAGCCGCATAACAAAGTTTTATCAGATCCCACGATCTACTTTCCTCCTTGTATTGAAGCCCTGTGGTGGGGCTTCTTTCACTTTTTGCGGCAATGCCTCGAGTGCACCGGACAGCAGCTATTCATGCGGCGCGCTGAATGTTTCAAACGAATCTTTCAATCAACACATTGCGAAAGTAATTTGCTATATTCTAGTAACTCGCTACTGGCCAGCCGCTGTCCATCTCGGCTTTATCATGATTGCGGATTCATACGGAAACACCAAAACTTCATCTTCTTGCCTCGACCTCGACGCAGTCCTCTGCACGGAGGAACTCGACCTGGCGCCGTCAAAAGAAGCACAGTACAAGCTGGAAGCTGAACTGCTTACCGACCTTGCCGTTCAACTTGCGGAACAGCCTGAGTCAATTCTGCAAGCTCTCACCGACTTGATTGTTGAAAGATTAGGGTTTCAGTCAGCTGGAGTGAGCTTGCTAACTCCGGATCAAAGGGCATTTTATTGGCCGGCGGTTTCGGGAATCTGGGAACCAAATCGCCACGGCGGAACTCCGCGCGACTTCGGACCATGCGGGGACGTTATCGATCGCAAAACTCATTTGCTGTTTAAACAGCCGGCGCGCCGCTACCAATACATCAACGAAATGGAGCCACCGATCTACTGGTGCCTGCTGGTTCCTTTTTATCATTATGACGACCCCGTGGGTACAATCTGGGTGCTCATTCATGATGAGGAAACCCATTTCGATAAAGAAGACCTTCGACTTTTGAAGAGTATCAGCAAATTCGCCTCCGCGGTTTATGCCCATCAGAGAACTCAGGAAATCGCTATGCATGCGGAGATCGAGTTATCACGCTTAAAAAGAGAACTGAAAATATTATCGGAAAACACCGGCGAAGATTTAGAGAGCAGATTGGAATCGGTCGCCGTTGACCTTCTCAAATCAGATGAAGAGCTACGCAGTGTCTCGTTTTTACTTACACAGCAGATTCAAGAACCAGCAAAAATAGTTTCCAGTTATTTGAAATTGCTTGCGGTTAGATATAAAGATCGCCTTGGTCCCGACGCTGACGAATTCATTGATAAATGCCTTGCCGGGTGCGCCTCAATCACTCGGATGTTGGACGATTTGTGGCATTATACCCGTGCCACCACTCCTGCCGAGATGACGTTCATAAACTCCGCTACTTCATTGAACGACGCGCTGACCGAACTGGATGAAATGATCAAATCAACCGAAGCGGTGATACGCAGACCTGATACCATGCCAAACGTCTTCTCTAATAACGAAAGGTTAACCTACGTTTGGAAAGCGGTAATAGAAAATGCGATCAAATACAGACGCTCAGGAACGAAACCTTCGATCGAAATTTCTATAAGAGACGAAGATGACGATTGGCTGTTCATCGTTAACGACGAAGGAGTTGGTATCGATATTATGGATACAAAAACGATCTTCAAACCTTTTACTCGTCTGAACTCTCGCCCCGACAGTACCGGTTCCGGCATGAGCCTGGCTACGGTGCGTCGCATCCTGGAAGCGCACGGCGGCTCAATCTCAGCAGATACGTCGACAAGAAGCAGAGCGGAATTTGTAATCCGCCTGCCTCGGGTAGATTGAAGTCAAATAACTGTTCCGAGTATTTGCCCAGGACCACTGTTGGTTATATGGTGCAGACGGAATTCCCAAAAGCAGGAGAAACAGCAGTTCGGCTTTTATGCAATCGATGTCATCGCCACAGGCGTCAATACTCCATTCATGACGGTCAAGCTATTTCCGTCATTGAAGATTGCTTGCAAAGGCATTCCCGTTCTTTTCACTTCTTCCAGCAATTCCACGCTGCGTCTGGCCGTAAGCCGTTTCTCATTAACCATAAACGACAGACTGCGCGCCGCTTGCATGACGATCGGATCGACCAACAAGAAATCCGCTAGCACTTCGCCTAAAGAACGTCGGTCTTCCAATGCAATCTCTAGACAAAACACTATGTCTTCGAGTTGGACAAGATTGGAGCACATGAGCAGATTGCCCAGAGCGCGGTCGTTTGTCGAGATCGGAACCTGGGAGACCAAACGCGCTTCATGCGTCATACCGTCTGCGACACCATACATGGTGTCAGTGTCTCTCAAGATACTGATCACTGTGAGTACCAGATCGTGATACTGAAGTTTATTGCTATTTACCGCCGCCAAACATTCAAGCAATACCTTCAGCAACTGACCGGACATCATATTGTTTTTCATGAGCGCAAATCCGAGCGTCACGCCCCTTGATAGACACTCCTGACGAACTGCCAGCAATTCTTGCTGAGAAAACATTCCGCAATTTTCGAGAAGCTCATACAGTCTGAAATTGGAAAATGGATTGCTCGGATGCAAGCCCAGGTCCCAGAGTGCATCATCAAATTCGATAAAGTGGTGGCATGCGAAAGACAATGCGATCGCTGCGAAATCACGATAGATCGCACCGGCTTCAATATATTGGATTGCCCGTTCCACTGCTCGCATGTCGGAGTGCGAAATGCGACCTGACAGAGAAAGAATCTCAAACGGAGTCAGGTCTCCTTTGCGAGAAACTTCGATAGCATCGCGCATGACGTGATCGGGCACTATACCTGAGGCTCTGAGCAACCATGACATCAAAGGCTCATCACCGCAAAGTTTTGGAAATCTGGTAAGTTCGATATTAAACAAGCTTTTGCCCTGACGTGCATTGGTTCGCGACGTCGGATCAGTTTTGGCATTCTCCGCAGCTTCGCTCGTGAACGGGCGGAATATGCTGTTCAGGTCGTAACCCGGAGGCTCTTTAGGGGATGAGGATGTTAGTGTTGAAAACATGGGGCGTTCTTCGTGGTATGTACTGGCTCGGATACCGATGAGCTCGCTTGGTGAACGGTGTCGGGGTGGACCGTTTGATTTTGGAACCTGCGCGCGCGCCGTCTAGCACCACATGCAGTGGCACTAAAAGCACGTCGACAAGATACCGGATCAGCCGAACCTTGTACATTTGACGATCAGATTATTCAATTTAGATTGGTAATCGGTCGATCAACTTACACGTTTGGCGGAATCAAGCAAAACTTCAACCTTAGCAAGTCTTAATATGAATCCAAACGGGATCGAAGTCAATGGGACTCATGGGGAAACTACGTAGTCCAAGAGGGATGAATTTTTGAGCCTCCACGTGACCACCCCAAAAATATCTTGCTCAAACCTAAAATATCCCCACCAGCAATACATAAGCCGGATCTGGAAAAACCGAGATGCTCTCGCACTACGAAACGCTGACGCAGGAGTGCATCAAGCGGTCCGCTAACACTGACGGTACCCCTTAAAGTTCTATCTCGTGCACGACTTTACGCGAGGCATGGTCGAGGATGACGACCTTATGTTTCAGCTTCGGGTATTCCATGCTGAATGCTATTCGCTTCTTCTCGATGCTGTACGGAGCGATTTCGAACCACATTTGAGAATCTTCGTCCCCATTGGTGACCGAAATAGGTTCCATGTTCTTCAAAGCGTCCTGAAGGTAAAAGTCCGTCGATCGCAGTCTTCGCTGCGAGTTGTTGTCGATTTTCAGATCCACTCGCATGACACGACCACCCAAGCCATCCGACACAGCTTTGGAGTTCAAGACCTCAACGTCCAGACCGGCGAGCTGTTTTGGTTTCTTCTTTGGTGTAGGCTTCGTCGCAACCGGCATAAGCAGGTCTGTGTCGATGTTCATATTAAGGTCATCGCCAGGCTCCAACACGGCAGCCTTGCCCTTCTTCATGGCGGCGTAGGTGGTGGCGGCGACAGCGCCCAGCGCAGCGCCAGCGGCGAGGTTGTAGCCGTGCATCGAGATGGTTCCGCGAATACCGCCGGTCAACTGATAAGCGACCATTGTACCCACGATCGCACCACCGGCCGCATAGGAAGCCAGGCGACCGGCTCCCTTGGCCTTACTCTTTCTGGTCGATTTCTTGAAATTGTCAGCTTGAACACCGAAAGCAAACTTTCGGCCGTCTGGCAGCTTCAATTCTTCAAACTTGATCTTCACCCAGCCCGGACGGTACATCCGCCGCGGCGGCATGATTTCAGAAACATAGCCGGATAATGTCGTCCCTTCTGGAATTACTCTGTTGGTGTCGACAAAAATATCCTCTGTCGTGGTTGCCGTTATCAGCTGACCTTTCCTGGCCGGTCGCAATTCACCTTCCAGGTCACGGTCCATCAAGCGAAGACCGGAGGTGGGCACGCTGGTGAGCTTCATCTTGATTGGAGTTCCCTTCGGAACGCAATATTCAATGCCCCCTTGAAGGGTTAGACCGCCGTCCGGATTGCTCTGACCCGTCACTTTTTTGGTCGGATAGTAATTCTTATCAAGCTCGTGACCGTCCTGAGAAGGTGAATAGACACGTTCAACAGCCAGGACCGAGAGGGGATTCAACGCGCAAACAAGCGCAGCGGAGAGCGCAACAGCAGCTCTGGTGTTCTTAAATGTCGACATTGAAAGACTTCCTCAACCAAGCGCCAAAGCAACTAATAGAGGCTGCGAGTATATAAGAGTTTCCAATCGGGGGAAAGGCGAGAAAAATCATCTTTACATCAAAGCGCCAGTCAGTCACTCATGGCGACGACAGAGATGTCAGGCAGCAGCAATTATGCGACACTAAAATCAACCGCTGCAAATCCTCCACAAGAGCGGGCATAAGACCATTGCGAGGGTTCATAATTTGCTGCTAAAAATCTATTGAACCAAATGTTTGCGAACCACTACGATCTAGTCTAGAAAACGATGACTCTAGAAAACGTTAAAACTGAGACAGCTGAAGAGGAAGTCGACGAGCCGACAAGCGAGCAGACCCCCGATAACATAGTTGTGCTCAAGTACGGCAGTGAGATCATGGATGAGCTTCGGGCGCTGGCTGCCGGTAACCGTCTCTACGAGGCAGTAATCATCGATGTCACTTTGTGCGGTTACATGTTCGCCGCGGAGAATCTCATAGAAGCCGCTAGACTAGTCAATTCCCTGATCGAAGTAACCGGGGCTCTTATCTTCTTGAGAACAGACAGTGCCACCGCGATCGTTCGAGAGTCGATCACATCCGCACCATCCATCAGGGTTTTCGAGAGCTTCGCTGAAATTTTCGATTTCTCGCCTCAAGTAACCAAGTTTATAAAGACAACTCTCGGAAAAGACGCTGGCTTCGAAGAAGGTGGTGCTGACTTGTCTCAGCAGATCTTGCTGGCGGCCGTTCCTTCTTTTACAGAGGCCGGTTTAAGTAAAAAGACAAACATTGAACAGGCCGGAAACACAAATCACTTGATGGCGCTTATCGACAACTACAGCCCGGTCGCGGCGATAGCCAGACGTGCCGCTGACAGGCTGACAGAGAATCAGATACTGGAAGCTCTTAAGGATTTGGAAACGAAGAAGCTCATATTCCCTATATTCGCGAAAGTTCCATTCCTCACAAACTACTTCAAGAGCAGGCGTTCCTTCACGCTGGAAGAATACTTGATGGGATGCAAAATCCTGAACCAGAGCCAGGTGGATGAACTTTTGCTCGAACTTCAAGGTACCAACATTCGCGAAAGAATGAACCTTGGAGCACTCGCAGTCAAGCGAGGAAAAATCACTTCGCGCATGCTTGAAATCGCCCTGGCCGACCAGGCGTTCTACGGTCAATCGGAGGCGAATAAGAGCAAAACGAAGATGTCGTCGTCAGCAACGTCAGCAACCGACGAAGCGAAGGTCCAGTCGCTTGTGGGACACCTTGGTTCCACCGACCCGATGAGCCTTTTGCAAAACATGGCCACAAACCGTGAGACAGGGGTTTTGTCGGTTGAAAACCGCGACATGCAGTTTAAAGCTCATTTTGAGACAGGCAAGCCAGTCCACGCCCGTATTGGAAGACTACACGGCAATAAAGCAGTGATGGAATTTGCTTCGGCGTGGACGCAGGGAATTTTCGTTTTTATCAAACGCGATCCCTCTGAAGATCTCACGAAGGATACCTGCAAAGTCACCAAAGCACTTGAAAAATTGCTCCTGGACGCGGCGCTCGCGCAGGACAACATGCAAGTCGTCTGGGGGAAATTGCCGCGCGGAGCCGATTCCGTCCTCGAAAAAGATGAGTCCAAGAAGGAGAAGTTGGAAGGCGATCCGTTGATTGAGCCGAAAGAGAAAAAGCCTATAACCAAAGCGGAAATGGAATTAGTCAAGCGCGTTTATGAATCATTAGATGGGCTCACACCGCTTTCGCGCATTATCAAGCTTATGGGAGACATCACCACATCCGACTTCAGCTGGGCAGTCGGCATGCTTCTTGAATATAATTTAGCGACGGTTCCGGACGGCGATATCGCCGGCCCGATGCAAAAATTCCAAAAGCTCGTACTTGGGATCCGAGAACATATCGGCAGCGACAGAAACAGCGCCTTCCTTCGCCTCAGCTTCCGCGACTCCCTGGGTTATTCGGGTCGCGCACGCGTCTTCATCTTGAGTTCTAAAGGTGAGGTCGATGTCGACATGGCGGCGGCGAGATCCGCCAACACCTCGCTATCGACCGTGGTCGCCGACCTTGAAAACTGGCAGGTGAAGTATATCGAATATGTTTCACAAGACCTGGACAGAGGCGTCCTTCTCAACATTATTCGCTCTGTCCACGAGAGCAGTTAGAGAAACTAGGTTTAAAAACAAACTGCGCATAAAACGCTAAAATCTGTGAGTTGAAATCAGCTCTCAATTTGGCAGGTTTATGAACACCAAGAAAAGCAAGTCATTCGTCACCTCGCTGTCCTATTTTTGCCTGATACCGTCTTTAGTGGCAGGCTCAGCGCTTTTGCAGCCGGCAAAAGCAGAGGAGAACAAAGCGACGGAGAAGCAGGAAAAGAAAGCCGCTGACAAAGCCGCCAAAAAAACAGAGAAAGACAAAGGCGAAGTAAAAACCTCGAAGCCCGAAAAGAGCAAAGGCGGGGAGAAGACCTCGAAGTCAGACAAGGTCAAGGGCTCAGGCAAAGAAGCTGATAAAACAGCCGACACAAAGAAGACTCCGTTCAAAGCTCAGGTGGAGCCGCAGCGCCGAAAAATTTCAACACCGGCTCCAGCCTACCCTGTAAAACTGGCAGTAGCATCGAACCCGAAAACATCAGCTGCGTTGCTGTCTAAACTAGGTTCTGATCCAAGCGATCTGGTCAGACGTCAGGTTGCTGCAAATCCAAGCTGTCCCCCCGAAGTTCGTAAGCAATTGGCGGACGATTCCGATCAATTGGTTATCGAAGCCCTGTTGAGAAACCCAACGCCGCTCGACGCAAAATTGCTCTACAACCTGGCCTCGTCCGGTCTGCCGAAAGTTTGTGAAACAATCGCGGCCAACCCAGCGACACCACCTGCGGTGCTATCTAAACTGGCTCACGGTCATACTCAAACCGAATTCTTGCTTCTCTCACTGGCGCGCAATAAGTCGACATCGCAAGACGTGGTCGACCGACTCGTCAAAGTAGGAGATCGCCTGGTCCGCACCTTCCTGGCGCGCCAAGCCGGTTTGAGCCTGCCCTCCTACCAAGCGCTGGCTGACGACGGAGACCTCGGCGTTCGTTCCATGGTTGCTGGAAATCCGTCGGTGCCTCCGGAGGTACTGGCGAAACTGGCCAAGGATCCGAACATGGTCGTCCGCATCGGAGTCGCCGGCAACCCGAGCACTCCCCAAGATGCGCTCACCGACCTGGCCTCGGACAAGAGCTGGGAAGTAGAGATGGAAGTAGTGCTGAATCCATCCACTCCGATTAATATCGTCGAATCACTCGCGAACGACAAAGAAGAGAAAGTTCGCTGGTCTGTGGCGGCGAATCCGGCGATTCCTGACACCATTTTGCAAAAACTGATCAAGGACAAATCGATTCGCGTAAGAACGGCAGTGGCAGCCAATCCCAACACGAGCAAAGAGACGCTGAAGCTGCTCTTTGACAAACCGGAGATTGCAGTTGCTCAAGTCCTGGCCTCTAGAGCCGATCTTACAGAAGAGGATTTCGGGTCGCTGGCGAAAAATGAATCAGCGCTCGTGCGCTATGTGCTGGCAAACAACGCCGGCATACCGGTGAACGTAGCGAAAGAACTCGCAAAAGATTCTGACTATGCCGTGCGAGCCGCGCTGGCCGCCAACACTTTCCAGAAATCGACGGATAAGGCGGCGATGGCAGAGCTTCTGACCGCCCTGGGCAGCGATCAGAATGAAATCGTTCGTCAGGCCCTTGCAACCAACTCGAGCGCACCGCAAAGTGTTCTCACGTTGCTCGGACACGACAACTGCTCCAACGTATTGAAAGGTTTAGCCGCTAACCCTTCGACGCCTGCGGATACTCTGCTGGTACTTGCAGATTGCAAAGATCTCGGAGTAAAACAGCAGTTGCTCTTCCGTCGCGACGCCTCTGAAGAAGTGGTCAAGCGAGTTGCCGACGATGCAGACACTGTATTGAAAATAAACCTGGCGTCTTCGGCGGCGACGAAACCTTATGTGCTGGAGCACTTGTCGACAGACAAAGATCCCTCGGTGCGCGCTGTGGCGGCGGCTCATCCCGCGATGCCCGCCGACAGTTTGCTGCAGCTGTCCAAGGACAGCAGTCCGATCGTCAGAGCATCGGCAGCAGCAAACCCCTCAGCCAAGGGTGACATTCTCGGCAATCTCTCCGGTGACACAGAGGATCGCGTCAGAATTGCGGTCGCCTCCAATCCAGGGGCAGGCGCTGAGATTCTCGGAAAACTTGCAAAAGACCAACGTCCGGAAGTTCGCCGCGCCGTTGCATCGAATCCGCAAGCGACCGATGATGTGCTACAAACTCTCGCACAGGATGATGTGACGTGGCTCGCAACGCCGGAAGCCGCGCAGTAAGTTAAGGTTGGGATCGCGCTGCTCAGGCGGCGACAGAAGAGGAAATAATGAAAGAGGTAGTCATAGTTGATGCGTGCCGCACTCCAATCGGTCGGTATGGTGGCGCACTTAAAGATGTTCGCGCAGATGATCTGGCAGCGATAGTCATCAAAGCAATCTTAGCGAGAAACAATTTTGATCCGAGTTTGGTCGAAGATGTTCTCATGGGGTGCGCCAATCAAGCAGGCGAAGACAACCGCAACGTGGCACGTATGGCACTGCTGCTTGCAGGTCTACCTGTCACCGTCCCTGGTGGTACGGTCAATCGCCTTTGCGGGTCCGGTCTAATGGCGATCAACGAAGCGGCCAAGGCGATCCAGGTGGGCGAAGGAGATATCTACATCGCAGGCGGAGTCGAGTCGATGACTCGCTCTCCATTCGTCATGGCAAAGCCTGAAGGCGCGTTTCCCCGCGGCGAAATCAAAATGTTTGATACCACTCTAGGCTGGCGCTTCACCAACCCGAAGCTTGCCGAGATGCACTATCCATACTCGATGGGAGAAACAGCTGAAAACGTCGCGGAGAAGTTCAAAATCTCTCGCGAGGATCAAGACGAGTTTGCGGTTTCAAGTCAAACGAAATATCGAGACGCGCAAATGAAGGGCTCCTTCAAGTCTGAGATTGTGAAAGTAGAACTGCCTCCCAAGAAAGGCTCCAAAGAACCGCAACTGGTAGACACGGACGAACATCCAAGACCGGAAACCTCAATCGCCGATTTGCAGAGGTTGAAACCGGCTTTCCGTGAAGGCGGCTCGGTCACGGCCGGCAATTCGTCCGGTATCAATGATGGTGCCGCAGCAGTTCTTCTGATGTCGGCGGAGAAAGCTAAAGAGCTTGGAGCCAAGCCACTTGCGCGGTTCATTTCTTCCGGAGTGTCAGGCGTAGATCCGGCGATAATGGGCATCGGTCCAATCGAAGCATCACGCAAAGCGTTATCCAGAGCGAAACTGGAAGTTAAAGACCTCGACCTGATCGAATTGAACGAAGCATTCGCAGCTCAGGTTCTAGCTTGTCAGAGAGAACTAAAAATCCCGCTCGACAAACTGAACGTGAACGGCGGCGCCATCGCCCTCGGACACCCGCTCGGAGCATCGGGAGCACGGATATTGACTACGCTCATCCATGAGCTCAAGCGTACTGAGGGTCGATACGGTCTCGCCAGCATGTGCATCGGCGTCGGACAGGGAATCGCTGCTGTTATCGAACGCGCCTGAGCGCACGTCCGATAAAAGAGTGAGTTTCGCCAACATAAACGATAAGGTTTAAGTTACGGGCTCAGTCAGGTATAAAATCAAGAGATAAGCAGGCACTACCTGAGAAAGGTTCAGGTGTTTGAAAGGGAACATGTCCTCCACTTTCAAGTTTCTTCAGTTGTCCGATGTCCACCTCGATTCCCCTCAGAATCGCGGTGTACTTTCATACTCCTCCGCACAGAGAGCGGCTCGCTATACCGATCTGGTAGAGTCACTGGTTGGCGCGATGCGTGTGGCCAGCGACCAGAAGGTCGACGCGGTTTTGATCCCGGGCGGTCTTTGGGATCATCGCAGCATACGTGGGGAAACAGCCGGTACTGTTCTTGAAGCTATCGCGGAGTTGAATGACATACCTGTCTTCATCACGCCTGGTGAAGGTGATCCATACACACTCGACAGCTATTACCACCCCACTTTTCTAGCGGCACGCGGCATGAGAAGTTGGCCGAAAAATGCTTTTGTGTTCAACTCGCCTGAGTTTACGACTTTCAAACATCCAAGCCGAGACGACATTGCTGTCACAGGCTACGCTCATTTGAGTTCGCGAAAAATTTCCGACAGACTGCTGGGCAGCTATGTAAACCGTGATGATAACGTGACTTTCAACATACTGCTATTTCACGGATCGCTGGACTCGTATCCTGGAATCGACGGGCATGCAGATAGGATTACTGCGCCATTCTCGGTAGAAGAGCTTGCCGCCCAGCGTTTCAACTACACAGCCCTTGGACATTTCCATGAATACACGGAATTATGCGATGAAAACGATCAGGTGATCGGGGCTTACTCAGGCTGTTTGAGCGGTCGAAATTTCGATGAACTCGGTCCGCGAGTTGCAATGTTGGGAACTGTGACCGTCGACGACAACGGTCAGAGTTCAACTTTGCTGGAACCGATTGAAGTGGCAAGCAACCGCCTCACTTACCTTCCTATTGATGTATCGGGACTCGACGCAGAAGGGATAAAAGCAGAAATAGAGTACGGGGTTCAAGAACTGGAAATCAGGCCGGATGTGGATATCGTGTGCATCAGCCTCGAGGGCACGCACACACCGGACGTGGAGCCTTATTCGATCGCTCAAAAACTCCGCCCCGATTTCTATCACCTTCTGATTGTGGATAGAACCAGACCTGATTATTTAGCCGAAGAATACGATCCGCGCACCACCGAATACAAATATCTGGAGAGCATGTTGGAGAAACAGCGCCAGGCGGAAGCGAAGCGCGCGGAGAATCCGAACGCCGATACATTGAACAATGTTCCGGGATTTCTGATGTCGGCAAAAACGATTGAAGATGCGCTCTACTACGGTCTCGATGCACTCAAGCGACAAAAGGTAACTCATCGCCATGTGGATTGAGAAGATCACACTTTATGGATTTGGTGGCATCACCAACGAAGAAATTGAGTTTGGCTCCGACGAACTCAATTTAATTGTGGAGTCCAATGAGTACGGCAAGTCCACTCTGGCTGAAGGAATCTGGGCAACCCTCTTTGATTTTCCGGAACACGGCAGCAAAGCAGCGATTCAAGAACGCGAACACTTCAAACCGTGGGAAGAAAAAGCACCCTACAAAGCGGTTCTCGAACTGCGAGTCGACGATCGCCCGCTGCGAATCACCAGAAATTTCGAGAAGAAGGAAGTCGAGGTCTTTGACAGAAGCACAAATCAAGACGTGACCGCCGAGTTCACATCCGGCGGGAAAGACCATACAGATGGTGACACAATAGGCTTTAAGATCACAGGTATGAGTCGCGATCTATTTCGCAACACTTGCCTGCTTGGTCAACGCCATCTCGATGCGCACCATGTTGGTGGCTCAAGCGACATAGCACCTGTTTTTCAAGGGATGGCGGACACCGCCAGTCCGGTTAGCACCGCCAGTGGTGCAATTGAGTCGTTGAATGAAGCTCTCCAAGACTACACATTCGCGGGCGCGTCCTCGAAAAAAATGTCTGTCGAAGATGCGATAAAGGAACTGGAGTCAAGCAAAACGGAGCTTCACCAGAAGCTTGCCCAGATGGACATCGAGTTCCGAAAGACCTCGGAACTTCTAGAGGAGTTGAACTCGCTCGATGAAGCCGTTGAGGGAAGTGAGCCGGTTGAAGTCGATCCGACGCTGGCAAGTGAGTTCGACGCTTACCGTTTGGAACTGAAAGAACTGGAACGAAAACTAGAAAACGCGTCGCAGCGGTACGAGCAGAAGTTAAAGCTGGAGGAGGATTTGCGAGCCATAGACATGGCAGCTCCGATCAGCGCTTCGGCAGCCCTTGCCCTCAAAGACCTGTGGACAAGAAAACAATCGCGCCAGACCGATGCAGATCGACTTGCCGAAGATATTGCGCCTCAGCAAGAAGAGTACGAGCGTCTCGAACAGGAGATTCGCGAACGCTACAAAAACTTAGAATCGCTTACAGTAGATGAAGCAAACAGCATATCCGCTCTGGCAATCAGTCTATACAAGCTGCAGCAAGATCTCAACGATCTTCAGAGACAGCACAAAGAGCAAGCCGGAATGCATTTGCAGAAGCTTATGGTTTCCAGCAAGCAAGCCGGCGCAGCACTTGATGTGCTCAAGTCGCTTACTAAGGTGGAAATAGAAGAGGCGAAAAACTATTCTTCGCTTCTAATCATGTTTTACGAGCAGGTTCAAGAAGAACAAAAACGCATTCAAGAAGTCAAATTTAGCATCGACGACATCGAAGAGCGCAGACGTCACAATCGCAACGCTAACACAGGAAAGATGCTCGGCTGTTTTGTCGCAGCCATAGTTTGCGTCGTGTTTCTGATCTTCTCTCAAGGCGTCAAAGAGATTCCTCAGATTGCAGTCATTGCAACTGTGTGTGTTTTTCTCCTTGCATTTCTGGCAGGTTTAGTCTTTGCTGGAATGATTTTAAATTTCAGATACTATTTAAAGGACGACGCAGCAAGCGCGAGTGAAGAAGAGCAAAAACACAAGAAAGCTCTGGCTGCTGTTAAAACCAAGATTGCCAACCTCGAAAGCAAGCTGACGGCTTTAGCGGTAAAAACGGGAACGCCGAACAGAGAAGATCTGATCAGATTTATAAACGAAGCATCGACCCACGAAGACGTACTCTCCGAGCAGGAGAACAGAGATCAGTCGCTCGGCAACGAAGAAGCTCGCATGCGAAAAATACAGCGGGACCTAACCTACTTTTTCGACAAAGCCGGACGCGATAGCAGTGTAATAGATTCACAGCGTGCGATGGATTTATCGCAAGACATCCAGCAGTATCATAAGGAACGAGAGGCGCTAGAAGCGCAGTTTAACGAAATCCGCACGACCCGGAAACAACTTGATTTTCTTCTTGCAGAAATCGACGATAGCGCACGCGAATTGGAGATTTTGCTGGAGCGCTCCGGGGTGGAGATCGTCAACCAGGACGAAATCCAAGACAAGATCAACGAGCTTTTGCAGTCGGATGTCGATAGACAGGCCGTGCAGAACGAAATCGCGAAGATAGACTACGACCTTGCAGGCTACCAGGACGCACGCGAAGCGATTACCAATATGGAATTCGAACGTGACGTCATCAAAGACAAAATCCGCAATTTGATTCACGAACATCCGGACCTCCAGCACTTACCGGAACCCGATGAGTCTGCGCCAAAGAAAGCCGTGCTCCCATGGGGAGCGACACCGGAACCGGTGGCGACAGCGAAGAAAGCGAAAGTCGATAACGGTGCGAAAAAGGAAGAGCTGCTCGTACAGATCCGCACAGCCATGAACTATCGTGACGAACACTATCTTGAGACGGTCGAAGATCTAGCGAATATAGACCACGAGTTAACCTGCGCAAAACGGGCGAAGCTGGCACTTACGATGGCTCGGGACGTGATCTCAAAACTTTCTTCTGAAACCTACGAGGACTGGTCGCAAGAGCTGAACAAGGAATCGGAGCGGCTGATCTCCCAGTTGAACATGGACATCGAGAGTATGGCTTTCGATCATTCGCTACGAATGGTTTTCAAACTCAGAGGGCATGACCGCGAATTCAGTTCCCAGGATGTTGCGAAACTATCAACTGGAACTCGCGAGCAAATTCACTGGTTGGCGCGCATCATATTGTCCAGCTTCTTGTCTAAACGCCAATCACTGCCGATCGTGCTTGATGAGCCCTTCAGTGAAGCTGATGACGCGCGCTTCTTGAGCATGATGCGTTTTCTTATCAACTCTATCGCTCCGCACAATCAAATCATCATTTTGAGCTGCCACCACCAACGACACCAGTGGCTGGCATCGCAACTGAGTGCAACCGAGCAAGGCAAACTTTCGTTCCGGGCACGTAAAGGCGCTCTCTCTATTAACTAGGGAGTGATGCTGACCGGCGGCTTGGATGTGATCGACTGCGGCAGCGTTATCCGGATGATTGAATTATCTTCTTGCTGGCTGACGAAGAGATTTCCGCCTGGTCCCAGCGTCAGGTAATACGGCTTTTTAAAATCGGTAGCGATAACCGTCGAAATACCGGCTGGAGTGATGCGAGCGACGGTACCGCCCGAGTAGTTTGCCACATAGATGTTGCCACCATCATCAGCAACCAGACCGATCGGACCTTTCAAATGGCCGCCGGTCGCAAAGGTTGAGCGAGTGCCATCACGACTGATGCGATCGACAGAGTTGCTGTTGAAATTGGCCACATAAAGATTGCCCTGATTGTCGAACGTCAATCCAGACGGTGCATGGAAGCCTGTTGCGATCACGCGGACCGCTGAGTTTGCGAGGACCGGAGTCGGTTTAGAACCGCCGCTGGTGCTTCCCGTAGCTGGAGGCGTCTGGCTTTGCGTATAAGTTCGAGGCGCGGTATTTTGCGGCGTCTGCAGATTTGTTGCTGGCGGCGTATAGGTCTGAGAGGGCGGAGAGTAGCTTTGCGGCGGCGACTGCGCCGGCGGCTGGTATGTTTGAGCCGGCGGCGACTGAGTTTGCTGAGGTGCCGGACGCGCACTCTCTGTCGTCGAGGGAAGCGCGGTAGGTGTCGTATTTCCGGTCGCTATTTTCTGATCGCACTCCTGCCCTTTCCGCTGAGCATCCTGGAAATGCACGTTGGCAGGTGCAATTTGATTGAACCATTTTTTCGCTTCGGCATACTGTCCGAGTCCCATGTTGACCACTCCGAGCTGAAATTGAGCATCGGCATCGGCTGGTTTGACGCGCAATACTTCTTCGAAGCGACTAACTGACTCTTTCAGTCGACGCTGACTCTGGTACAGAACGCCAAGGTTGTACTGAGCATCTGCAAGGTTCGGGTCAATATCAGTCGCTCGTTTAAAGAAAATAATCGCCGACTCAGGACTGCCCTGCTTATATGCGTTGAGCCCTAAGTTATACATACTAATCGCGCGAGGGTCCGTGCTCTGGGCGAAAGCAGCTTTCTCGACAAGACCGAGATCGGTACCGACCAGGATCGAGCATGCTATCAAAGAAAGGGCGACTCGTTGCAATGGCATCATCAGCGAACAACTCCTGAAACGTTAACAGGTTCTAGGTTTCCAGCTCTAGAACCATGACTAAGAAAGACTCGAATACCCGAAATCAAAGCTGGGCCTGTGATTTTATGCCAAAAAAGGGAAGATCGTTTAGCATGGAGGTATGAGCCTTCGCTCATAATCGACCCAGAGTTGAATCGATTACCAGAGCAATTTTAGAAGGGTTCATCCTAATTAGCATGAGAGGAAGCCACAGATTATGCGAACAGTGGGACATATTATTACCTCGGCAGGCGTAGCCGGGGCTAGCTATATGCGCTACAAGTCGAAACCGGCGGCTGTAGCAACGTTCTTAGTCGGCTGGCTTATCGATCTGGACCACCTGGTCGACTATGTCAAAGCCCACGGCTGGCGCCCCCATTGGGGAAAGTTCGCAGAAGCGGCGCACGAGGACTACTCAGGCAAGCTGTATCTTCCGTTACATTCTTACGAGCTTCTGGCTCTGTTCTTCTTTCTCTTCAAAGGCCCTACGCGTCAGCCATACCGCGTTGGAATTACCCTTTCGATTCTCACCCATCTGCTCTTGGACCAGCGCTGCAATCCGGGAAGAAAACCTTCTACATACTTCCTGACGCACCGAATTCGCAAACGATTCGACGCTCACGAAATCCTGAAACCCGCTTGCAGAGAGGCGATTGTGGCACGCCGCGCCAGACGCAATCCGAACCAGATGTAGCTCGCCGCGCCAGACGCAATCAGAACCCAATGTAGCTCGCAGAGCACAGCGAAATTCTCACGGGTGCGGTTGAAGACAGTGTCAACCGGGATAAATATCGGGGCGCCATGCGCTAGTCGCTTGACTGTGTTTCGCCGGAAATTGAAATCGGGGTGGGAATCAGCATTGTCGTGTTCTTGCCCTGCGAGACTTCCATTAAGCACTGGAGACGGCGGAGTTGGAATGCACCGGGCTCGGCAAAAATAATGTCGGCAGCAGCAGCGAGTTTTGCGGCCGCCTGCAATTCGCCCTCCGCGTTCGTCACGGTGGCGCGACGAAGTCGTTCCGCCTCTGCTTCGCGAGCCATTGCCCGGCGCATCTGTTCAGGCACCGAAAGATTTTTGAGCTCAACCGACAAAACTTTGATGCCCCAGCGCTCTGTGTCGTCGTCCAGAGCGGCCTTCATTCGAGTATTAAACTGATCGCGCTCTACCAGCAATTCATCGAGGCTGTAGCGACCAATAACGTTGCGCAGCGTCGCCTGTGCAAGCTGACCGGTCGACTCGATCGGGTCCTGAACCTTCAAAACGGCTCTGGTAGGGTCCACAACCTGAAAGAAACATACAGCGTTGACCTTGACCATAACGTTGTCTTTAGTTATGGCATCCTGAGTAGGTATTGCCATTGTGACAACGCGAACGTCGACCTTCTGCGCGCGTTCGATAAAGGGCACAACCAATTTGAACCCCGGTCCGCGCAAGCCGACGACCTTTCCGAAGCGCATCACCACGAGTCTATCGTACTCTTTAACAATCCGGATACCGGTCGCAAGAGTGATCGCAGTCAGCAAAAATAATCCGCTAAGAACTTCCATCGTTCAATTTCACTTCAGTGGTTCTAGCCCAACATTCCCAGTTTAGCGCCGAGCTCCGACACTTTTTCAGGAAACTCAGGGAAAACTCCATATGGACATCAGCGCTCGCCCTTTAGGATGGGAATATCGTAAAGGACGCCCGCATTTTTTGAGGCAGTATTATGGCTGAAAAGGCTACCGGCGAACGTTCATCTTCGCAATCCACTGATTCTCAAAGCGCGCCAAAGCGTCGCAACATGAAGCGTCACCGCTATCACGAACGTGCGGATCAGTCCGGCAGGCACGCCTCACAGTGCGTTTTCGGCGACACAACCAATCGCATTGGCTTTCATTCAGGAGAAAACAGTTCGCCTATTCCGCTTCCAGGCGACGCAAAACCGGCAAAGCACGAAAGGATTTTCCGCCCCGGTCTGGAAACTCTCGCCTTCGGCGTCGCCCTGCCACTAATGGCGGTGGCGGTCGAAACCAACTTTCATGTGATGGCCAAACAATACTTCGATCCGTTTCCCACTCACTTTCACGTTTTGCTCTTTCTGCTCATTCCGGTTTCAAACCTTTTATCGTGGCTTGCCGTTCGATACAAAATTACGCCACTGTATTCGACGATGAGCTTGTGCAGTGGGATGGCACTGGGCATTGCCGTTCTCTACTCTGTCATGTTGATTCCGCAGACGCCGATGTTCTTCGGCATGCTTTCGATGGGAACCGGCTTCCTGGGCTTAGCTCCTTTGTTCTCGATTCCTATCACTCTTCTGTGCGGCACGACCATTTGTAAACTGGCAGACAGGGAAAAAACCTTTTTCGACGCTCATCAACTCAAACACCTGGGTCACCTGATCGTGCTCATTATGGTAATCATGGTCGAATTGCCATCGACGATGACGCGATACTATCTCGGACAAGTTGACAGGTCCGGAAATCCTAATGAGGTTATTCGGTGGTTGCGCCAGTGGGGAAGCCCGGAGGTTTTGCTTCGTGCCTGTTATGAGCGCTCAGGTGAGGCCACGGACATTCTCGGTTCAATCGCTGAAAACATGCATCCGGTTCCGGTAGAGCGAGCGCGAGCGATTTACTATCAGGTGACCGGAGTGGCATTCAATTCCGTTCCGATTCCGCCCTCGTTTCGCGGCACCATAAAGAACTCTGGCGTTGTGACCGATCCAAGTGGTTTGAATGAAGGCGTTGAAGACGAATTTGATCTGGACCCGGATATAGCGGGGGAACTTGTAAGCGGTGTCGCCCGAGGTCTTTCAGTCTCTGAATCGAGCATCGAGGGCTCGATGAATGCTGCCAACGGCATAGGAATTCTCGATTGGTCATTTACTTTCGAAAACGTCTCCACCACCCCCAGGGAAGCAAGAGCAAAAATCTTGTTGCCACCGAATGCGGTGATCACAAAGGCATCAATCGTTCTTGATGGAGTGGAAAAAGAAACTGTAATTCAAGAGCGGGGATTGGCGAGAAACACTTACGTGAACTCGGTTTACAGCCACAAGAAAGATCCGTTGCTAGTCAGCATGGACGGTCTCGATAGCGTGCTGGTTCAATGCTATCCGGTGCGTAAAGGTTCCGCAACCAAAATAAAATTGCACATAGTTTCTCCCCTCGTCGTCTCAGCGAAGGACGAAGAATCGCTAACACTGCCAACCTTCGAAGAGCGTAATTTTGCAATAGCAAAGCCGCACAAACTCTCACTTGTAGGTGACAGCAAAATATCAGTTCCTGGAGTTGCGACGACGCAAAAGGGCGATGGCGGCAAACAGGCACTGAGCGCCACGCTGGACAACTCGCTACTGGCGAGATTCTCGGTTGTACCCAAAATCGAGGCTCGCTCAGGAAGCGCCGAAGAACTCACTATTCGACCACCGGAGTCCAGCGCGCAAGCGCGGCAAGCGTTTTACTCCGCATTACCAGCCCAGGAGCTTGGATCGCATTTTGAGAGACTGGCAGTCCTGAACGCTTCAACAGACAGGCCTCTGACGATTATTGTAGACAAGTCGATCACCATGGCTCCTTACATGGACGACATCGTGTCCGCGCTTAACAGCGCCCCTACCAACGTAACGCTCTCACTGGTGGAAGTACATGACGGTGTCGAATACCTTTTGAAGGAGTCGCTCGCTATCGGAGAGCCTTACAAAAATGCGATTGCAAAATTTGCAGACGTAAAATGCGATGGCGGACAATCAGATGGAAGGGCTCTGGAGCAGGTCATGCGCGCGGATTCGGGACGCGGAGCCATTCTCTGGATTCACGCAGCTCAACCTCTGGCTGATTCAGACACAAGTTTCATCAGAGCGCAGCTCTCGAACGCTCGAGCAACGCGACTCTATGACCTGCAAGTTGCCTCCGGTCCCAATGCCATACTGCCTGAATCTTACGACCTTCCGGCACTGAGCCGCGTCGCCCGCAGCGGTTCACTAAAGGCGGATTTGCAAGCATTTCTAACGAACTATGCGCAGAATAAGATTCGAAGATGCGCCACCACTTATGGTGCACGAGCAGCAAGCTCGATCCCGGAAGTCAAACAAGTACAAGCGTATAAACTGGCACTGGCTCGCTATCAGTCAGGCGATCGATATGGCGCCTACGACCTGGCAAAACGCTACCACCTCGTCACGCCGGTTTCCAGCGCGGTAGTTAGCCTGCCTGACGATCAAAAATTCCAGGTCGCCGAAGAAATTCGTCAGAAGAAATTAGCTGGTAACAAGACATTGGCAGGATTACCGGTTTCGGATATCCGTCAACGTTCAGACGGATTGTTGACGAAACAGAAATCGATAAGCGAATCCCCACCGTTTTCAGGAGCCCTGGACGAGGTCGCCGCTAAAGGTGACGCGGTGCCTGCGAGACTAAATGCCAGCATGATGCCAGCCTGCCCGCCTGCAGAGAGCACCCGATTCCAAGCAAAAGAGAGCTCCAGCCTGGAAGCGAAAAAGTTCTTCACCGATTACGACAAGATGTCCAGCTCCGATATGCCGCAGCCCGAGCCCGTTCTGCAAGGCGCCACCAACGGAACCGTCGGCCAGCAGCAAGCAGACGGAAGCGAAAGCGATATTGGAGCCGCAGGCAGCGCAAGAGGCGGCAGCAACGGATTCGGTCTTCTCGACCGCTTCACCGCAATGAGTGATAGCAGTTCAGCGGCGGCAGGAGGCGTACCGGCATCGGGTCCAGTTGCATCGATGAATGGATTCAACGGCTCAAACGGTTTAATCGGTGCTCCTGTCGATCCGCGTTACGGTCAATCGAATGAGATCGGTACATTTGTCGACACTGGCAATCTCTCGATGGCTGCGGGCACGATGGAACGGAGATCCCACGGTTTCCTCGACGCGACAAGCATTATCATGTTCATGGGCGCGATCTTTTTCGGTACGATTGCGTGGTTACTGCTTTCCGCGGCTAGCCGTTTGAAAACAAAAGAAGAGAACCAGTCCGGAAATCCGTTCAAAGACTAAGTTCTCTTCTGTTTCTCAACAACGAACTCTCAGACGAGTTCCGTTAATCTATTCGACCACTGTTTTATACGACTTGGACTAGTCGACCACGGTCCTATATGAACCGGGCTCATATTCTCTCTGCTGAATGACTTTGTAGTAGCCCGGCGCCAGGTCAATCGCATTGTGCTCTTCGTGCACCAGCCGCGCACCCGGTTTTGCTTCTAAAATACGGTCCGACTTCCACTGATAGAGCGCCGCAAAATTCGCGTCAATCGCATGCGCATGTCCCGTCACTTCCCCGTAAGCCAGAACAATTCTGCCATCGGCATCCTGTTGCACGGCGCCTTTGGGTACAGCGTCCATGTCGACCTTAACTAGCAGCACATCTCCCTGACGGTACTGAATACCCATGTCCATTCCTCCATGCCCAGGCTGAAGCCATCGTTCATTTCCCATGATATACGGCTCGGACTCTCCCTGTGATGTCCGTAAGGTTAAATCGGTCAGGTTTGAACTTTAACTCCATTTTTTGCAACACTTCAACCTTTCATGCACATGTTTCGCGGCAAAATGGCAATATAGAATTGGTAGGCGTATGGCAATCACCGGCAGTATCAATCGGAAGCTCATCCTCGATGACCCACCTGGTAGACGATAACCTCAATCATCTGAGTGAGGAACACAAAGAGCTTCTGGAAGAGTTTAACCAGGGCTGGACTCGCCACCAGAAGCAACCCAATCAGGTTCAGCGCCACGCTATGGCGCTCGACGTGAAGGAACTTTATACGCGTTCGGGACTGAACACGCCGGTTGTTATCGTCTGCGACAGCATTTTTCAATTGACCGTTTATCCAATCATCATCGCGCTAATGCTTGATGAACACAGTCGCGACCATGTAATTCCGACTCTGCGGCGCAGCCTGCAAATGCCGCCGTGGGCACGCTTATGGCAAAACCTGGATGCTCAATTGCAGGATTCGCAGTTGAAAACGCTCGGCGTGAAGAGCGATAAGAACCGCCAGCAAAACTCGCAAAAGGAATTGAGCAGAAAAATACATCGTATTTATGAAAATGTCGGCGGCACCGTAGATACTCATGACGCGCCACGTTTAACAGCTATAGGTCTGCAAATAAATTCGAACTTCCACGCCGCCGTGAAATCGCTACTGGCTTCTTTGAAAAAAGACGTAAACGGCTGGGTGTCCGATCAGGCAATGGAGAAAGCCAATCAGCGCCACCAGCAAATCACGACCATGTTCGCTCGCATGGAGTCGCAGCTGGATCTTCAATTGTTGCCGCAAATCGTGGCGCGCACAATCAATACTTTCAAAACGATTCTTTCGGCAGAAGAAGGTCGTCTTGGCGCTCCTCGCTCAGCCTCGACTTCGCCGCATAGCGGTGAGCACAGCGAAATTCTTTCTTTGATCAATCAATCAAAGGGTGAAGATGAAAGTGAAAGTCCGGCAAGACCGGTTGGAAACGCGCTCTGGAGCCCAGCTCGCATGGGCGCTTATAGAGATCCCGCCATTCGTTTGATTTCGTCCGGGCTGCAACTGGAGCTGTTCAAAAAATCACAACTCATGCAGTCATTTCCACTGCACTTCTTTCTGCGCGATATCGCACAGGACGCCTACAGCGCACCAAATCTGGAGTCACTAAACATCTGGAGCCGGTTGCTGGAAAAGGCATACGCGTTACTTTTCTACGAAGGCATCGCCTTCGTTTGCGAATATCCGGTTTACTCTCGCCTCGATCCCGAACACCGGTTTCACGATGAGAAAGGCGCCGCGCTGAGGTTCAGCGACGAATTCCAAACCCACTTCTGGCACGGACGTCGCGTCTCGCGCGATATCATCGAAGATCCAGATAGTATCAACGTCGATAGAATCGAGCGCGAGCGTAATGTAGAGACTCGCTCCATTCTCATAGAACGCTACGGCTTGGAGCGCTTTTTGAAGGACTCAGGCGCAGTCAAAATCAGCGAAGACGAATGCGGAGTACTCTATCGAAAAGTTTTCACCTCATCCGATTCGATGACCGACGAGCCGCTGGTCGTTGTGATGGTCAACAACTCGACACCCGAACCGGACGGAACCAGTAAGCAATACTTTCTGAGAGTCCCCCCGGGCGTGCGGAGCGCTCGAGAAGGCGTCGCCTGGACGTTTGGTTTGAGCGAGGACGAATACGCTCCGGGTGTGGAATCGTAGATAGATTGGTGCCTCTTCTCAACGGGCATATTAGAATGCAAGAAAAGCGCTATCGAGAAGCCTTGTGTGAAAAAATCGAACTCACGATGCGTTGCGGTTACCTCGGCAACTGTTGCCTTAACAGTTGCACTGGCTCTTTTGAGCGGCGAAACAGCTCGCGCCGGTGATGACCCTTTTGCACTCACGGACGAAGGAAGCTCGATGAAAACGGTCCCGGGGCGCCAAGCAATCGACGGTGGAACGTTCTTAAAACCAGCAAATAATCCTGTCGAAACAAAACCCACGGCGAATGCGTTTTTGGAACCGTTGCCGCCAGGAGAACCGCTTCAAGTAGGTTTCGACTTACTAAAAAAACTCGAGTATGAACGCGCTCTGGCCGCGTTTAACATAGCGGCTCGAACGAACCCGACTGCTGCCGAACCGCACTTCGGGCGAGCAAAGGCACTGCTAGGACTGCAGCGTAGAGACGAGGCACTCAAAGAATTCAAACTCTGTACTCTTCTGGATCCATCCGCTAGCAACACCGAAAAGTGCGATAAAGAGATCGAATACTACACGGCGAAAGCGCCTGCAGGCGCGCCTCTCACCGTGACCTCAGAAGACATCGAGAAATCGAGCACAAGGGTCACGAATCAAGCGTCCAGCCGAATTAAACAGATTCACAGCGAAGCAGCCGCACGCGGTCTCTATCTGAGTCGCGCCAGTCTCGGAAGCAAATCTTCTAAATACCGACACATCCCGGTCCCGGCTATGCCGTCCTCCTCTCTGTCTCTAAATGGCGGCGGCGGCGGTCTTTCTGCACACGACTATTACATTCGAAATGGAACACTCAGCGGTTACGACTCACGTGCGTACAGTCGCTCGCGAAGATATGATGCAGCAGCAAAAGCTGACGACGCAAGGCGCCGCGCCGAGGCTGTTCGAGACGCTGCAATCGGTTTGAATCAAGCGATGTCCACCAAACCATCCGACTCCTCCGGGGTATATCTATCGCCGCATGGGACCAATCTGTATGTGAGAAACTACGTCAACTTCGATCCGGTGAAACAAGAAGCGGTACAAACCGAAGCATTGTCGGCGAAGCAAATGTCTATTGACACCACAGGTGGTGCAGAGAAGCCAGTGAAGCTCCCGGCTAAGCCATCACCGATCGATCCGCAATTGCCATCGCTTGACGAGCTAGTCAAATCAGCGAGTCCAAAATCCGCACCAACGTCTTTTTCAAACAAGTAACCGGGACGATGTTGCAGCACAGCTCCAGATTTGAAGGAAAACCGCTTGCGCTCGTAACGTTTCTAGTTCTCGGTCTCCTACACATCCAACTCTTTGCGCCATGTTCTGCCGAGGACATGCAGTCCGTAAGTCAAACAGCTAATTCATCGGGCGGTCAACCTCCTGCAACATCGAACAGTGGGAACACGGAACAAGCCGCCACAGGCGGTGATTCTGTTGCAAAAACGCCAGAGACCTTTTCGCTTCCGGAAGGTCAATCTCTGTTTGTTAAAGGTAAATATGACGAAGCTCTGAAGCACTTCGATAAAGGCGTCGACGATAATCCAACGGACTCGGCGAGTCATTTGTGGAGAGCCCGATGTCTCGACGCACTTTTGCGCTTCAAGGACGCTAGCGCTGAATATAAGCTAGCCATGCTTCTCTCCAGCGACGACGCTGTAAAAAAAGAGTGCGCAGAGGCGTTGAAAAAGAATAACGAGCCAGTGCCGACCGGAACAGTTTTGCCAGTCGAAAACAAGAAAGCATTTAAACTCTCAACCAAGAAATTGGAGTGGAACGTCGGCGCGGAGAAAGAATTTAAAGCCAATCTCGATGCCCAGGATGCTCAACTTGCAGCCGCTCTCAGGGGCGGTCCCGGTGTTTTCGGATTGGCTACCGGTCGAGGTTTTCGCCCGGTCAATCTAGAGGCGGAACTCAAAGCTGGACCGGCACACTCTACTTTCCAGCTTGCAGCTGAAGATGTTCGCGCCTTGCAAAACGCTGATGTTTACATCATTCTCGATCACTCGGGCTCGATGAGTTCCGAAGACTGCCCATCTGCAGATCTTAAACCAATGGAGCGTTTGGAGTGGGCCATCGAGGAGATGCTGGGCTTCACCAGGACTCTGGAAAAAGCCCTGCCGCACGGTTTCATCTTCATCCCGTTCAACAACACACCGGAAGCGCACTCAATTCGAAGCGCAGAACAGTTCAATCAACTGCTTCATAACATGAAGCCCGCCGGAGGCACTCAACTATCTCCTGCTATCGAACTGGCTTTTCGCTATCATGCCTATCATCTGGACAAACCGATCTTGATCGCAATCGTAAGCGATGGCGAAGTCAGTATCGACAATGTGAAAAAGACAATTGCCGATGCGACCAGACGCTTTCCCCTTCCTAACGGTCTGTTTGTCACATTTTGCCAGATCGGCATCACGTCCTCAGCGAGAACAGAGTTGACCGAGGAGATGAAACAGCAAATGGGCAACGACATACAGGGATTGTACTCGCTGAACTATCTCGTAAACAACTCTCGCGCGGTCTACAATCCGTGCCTCGTAGTGCCGTTCAAACAGCTGCGCAAGTACGGTTTAGGTAGAACCATACTTAGAGGACTGCGCGCATATTACCCGGTGAAACCAACGGCAGCCGCCACCACAGACGGTGACAAGGCGAAACCGAACGGGTCGAAACAAGACGCGGGAAAAACGAAAGAGTCGAAACCGGTTACGTCGAAACCTGGCACCGGAAAGACTAATGGAACGAAAACGCCGGCAAAGTAATTTGCCGGCGCTCCCTGTTTTCTTATTTCCGCAAATCGATTACGACGGTACGTTGAACGAACCTTCGCCAATCGGCGGGTAGATGTCTTGCTCTTCCTCTTCTTCTTCGACCGGAGCGGCATGACCCTGGAAGCCGGTTCCAGCAGGAATGAGACGTCCGATGATGACGTTCTCTTTCAAACCGCGGAGCCAGTCTTTCTTTCCTTCGACTGCAGCTTCGGTCAAGATTCTTGTGGTTTCTTGGAAAGATGCTGCCGAGATGAAGGACTCGGTGTTCAACGAAGCCTTTGTGATACCGAGGAGCACGTCGGTGTAGGTTGCTGGAACCAAACCGGCTTGCATAGCGCGCTCGTTTTCCATTTCGATGGCGAAACGTTCCATGAGCTCGCCCGGAAGCAAGATGGTATCCTTCGGATCGTCGACACGAACCTTACGGGTCATCTGTCTTACGATTACTTCGATGTGTTTGTCGGCGATTTCTACACCTTGTGAGCGGTAGACAGACTGAACTTCGTCGACGAGGAATTTCTGCGCTGCTTCGATTCCAAGGAGTCTGACGATATCGTGCGGGTTCGGAGGACCGTCGGTGATTGCTCTGCCAACGGTAATCGGTTCACCGTCTTCCGGAAGAATGTTCATACCCGGCGGAATCGGAACTTCTTCCTCTGCGCCATCGCTGTACACCATGTAGAAGCGGTGTTGATCGTCTTCGCTGACAATCTTCGCGCGTCCTTCTTTCTCCGAGAGGATTGCAGATTCTTTCGGCTTACGAGCTTCAAGAAGTTCTTCAACCCGCGGAAGACCCTGAACGATGTCTCCGGTTTTCTGACGTTCGAAGATGAGGGTGGCAAGCAGGTCGCCCCGTTGCACCAGCGCTCCGTCTTCGCACTGCAGTTGCGTGTTAGCCGAGATCAGATATGGTCTGCCACGACGAACAATGATTTCGTCCTTCTCGACTCCGACAACTTGACCGGACTGTGTACCGATTGTCGATTTAGAGATTGCGTCATCGTTGCGGATGAGGTCGTTCTCTTTAACAGTCGCTGCGCCCTTCAGCTTCTGGTGAATTTGTTGTTCTTCAGTGATGAGGAGCAAACGTCTTTCGTCTGTCTTCGAGAGTTGAACTTTCGCGTCACTGCGGGTCAATACTTGAGTGGTTGCGACAGGCGTCTTAGGATCGACTATCTGACCGTTCTCAACATCGAGGAGAGTAACGTTGAAGTCTTGCTCACGGCGGAGCATGATGTTTTCTTGAACGACGATGTGGAATTCTTCGTCGATCTCAACGATACCTTTGAGTTCTTGCAAGTAGCCTTGCATCTGGAGAACCAATGAGGTTCTCGTGAGTTGAGCGCCCTGGATTTGTCTGACCTTTTCTCTGTCGCGGAACAAGAGTTGGGTTACTGATCTCAAGCCGATCTTCTCGTCGGTTTGGCTGTGCTTGAACTTGGTTGCCGGAGGCTCGATCCAGTATTCTTCGACCGGACGGACCACGCAAAGAATGGTGCCGTCATCCTTATCGAAAAGGCTGACCATCTTACGTTCTTTGTGCGTATAGCCATCGACGATCTCGGTGCCTGGCTCGATGAGCTGACCTTCCGGAACTTTGAGTTCAGACGGATCTGCGATCGGCAGCAATTCGCCGGGTCTGATGATGACTTCGTGGATGATGTCGTTGTCCGCGACGATTTGTACAACACCGTCGAGGTGAGCGAAAACGTCTTTGACGACTTCTTGTCCAGCGGTTACGAGATCGCCGGTTTCCGCCATCTTCAAACTGATGTCTTTCGAGATGAAGTGGATTTCTTCGGGGATGAAGAGCACCTTACCAGCTTTGACGACTACGCGGCGGTCGTCGATTTCGACACCATCATAAAGAATCTCACCACCGGTGGTGACTGAGTTGGTGCCGTCTTCGATAAGTTCGGCGACGATCTTACCGTTTTCAACAATCTCGTCTTTGACGACTTTGATTGCCCAGGTTTCCTTCGTTTTCGGAACTTTCCAGTAAGAACCTTTCTGACCGGCATCGAGCTTGGCGTTGGCGGAGCCGACCGAAGCGATGACAACGTTGATTTCCTTACCTTTAACGAGTCTCGTGACTGTTTTTCTGCCGCGTTTGACTTGTTCGGTTTCGATTTCAGGACCGAAACGCACTTCGCCACCATGCTCGGTGAGGATTTGGATTTCAGCAAGAACATCGAGTGCTTTCACTTCTTGTCCGTCTTTGACGACGACTTCGGAACCGGAAGGCAGGTTGTACACGTCACCTTCAAGGACCCAGATGATACCGGCACGGTTGGCGGTACGGCTGATGTTTCCTTGACGGTCGCGTTTTTCGTCAGCCTGGAAGCCTGCGAAAACGATACGACCTGAGATGTCCGCGGTAATATCCTTTGAAGCTCTTTCGGTCAGAGCCTTCTTGGAACCCGGCGGATCGTATTCGGCCAGGGTTTGACCGGCCTCGACTTCATCGCCGTTTTGAACCTGGAGAAGAGAACCGGTCAATACGTTGACTGATTTCTCTTTCTTACCGTCGTTAATCTTCATCACACCATCTCTGGTGGTCTGTTCTTTCACATCACCGTAGGCGGTGCGGATCTGACGAGTTTGAATCTTGAACGAAACAGTTCCTCGGCCCGGTGACTTGAGCTGAGCACGGGATTTACCACCCGCCACAGCACCACCAGTGTGGAATGTACGCATTGTGAGCTGTGTTCCGGGCTCACCGATTGACTGCGCGGCGATGATACCGATTGCTTCACCGGCGTCGACAACGCGGTTGTTGGTGAGCGACCAGCCGTAGCACTTCTGGCAAACGCCGTACTGTGCTTCGCAAGTCAGAGGTGAACGAACTTTGACGGCTTTCGGTTTCTTCAACTTCTGGTCGAGGTCGAGAGATGCCATTCGATTGATGATTGTGTCTCTGCGATAAAGCACCTCACCAGTCTCCGGATCGACGATGTCTTCAGCGATTGTTCTGCCGAATGTACGTTCCGAGATTTTGACCAGGGCTTTATCCCCTTCAAGAATCTCTTGCATCAAGATGCCACGCTCGGTTCTGCAATCGGGCTCGCGAACGATAACGTCCTGCGCTACGTCGACGAGACGGCGGGTCAGGTATCCGGAGTCAGCTGTTTTCAGAGCTGTATCTACAAGTCCTTTACGTGCACCGTAACTGGAGATGATGTATTCGGTTACGTTCAATCCTTCGCGGAAGTTTGCCTTAATCGGCAAGTCGATAATCTGACCTTGAGAGTCAGCCATCAATCCCCGCATACCGACTAGCTGACGGACCTGGGAGATGTTACCTCTAGCGCCGGAGAACGCCATCATGTATACGGGGTTGAGTCTGTCGAAGTTGTCGACGACTTCCTTCGTCAATGCGTCCGTGGTTGCCGACCAGGTGTCGATAACTTTGTTGTAGCGTTCCACTTCCGTGATGTCGCCACGTTCGTAACGGCGTTGCGCTTCTTCGATTTCTTTCTCGGCTGCCGCGATCAACTCACGTTTCTTCTCTGGAACGTCGAGATCGTCGATTGAAATTGTGACACCGGCTCTGGTGGCAAATTTAAATCCGAGGTCTTTGAGAGAGTTGGCGAGGTTGGCTGTTTTAGCCGTGCCGTACTTCTCGTATACAGCCGACAAGAGAGCTCCAAGCTTTTTCTTATCAACCGTATCGTTGATGAATTCGAAGACTTCTTCCTTCTTAGATGTGTTGTAGACCATAGGTCCCTCGTCTTGGTTCTAAATGCAGTCGGCGAAACCGAACACTTAATTTGTTAACGCCAGTTATATTGGGAGTCCGGTTCTAAGCGGACTCCCGGAAAAAACTACTTGGTTGAAGAAATCGCTTCTCTAACCGTTTCATTGAAGATGATGCGTCCAGGTGTAGTTTCAATCGTCTGACCGTTTGCATCACGGACTTTGATGCGAGCGTGCAAATCAAGCACACCGGCTTCGAAAGCGGAGCGAGCATCAGCCAGCGAGACGAAACGCATTCCAGCGCCGCGGCAAACCTTGGGATCTTCCCAGCCCGGCTTTTGAATGGTCAGGTAATAGATACCGAGAACCATGTCCTGGGTGGGAGTGATAGTTGGTCTGCCGGTTGCTGGAAGCAACACGTTGTTGGACGCGAGCATCAGCATGTGAGCTTCAGCTTGCGCTTCAACCGAAAGAGGAACGTGAACAGCCATCTGGTCACCGTCGAAGTCAGCGTTGAAGGCGGCGCAAACGAGCGGGTGAAGCTGAATGGCTCGTCCTTCTACGAGGACAGGTTCGAATGCCTGAATACCGAGTCTGTGCAGCGTGGGAGCGCGGTTTAGCAATACCGGGTGACCCTGGATAACTTCTTCCAGGATTTCCCAGACTACTGCTGAGCCTTTCTCAATCTGCTTCTTCGCGGATTTGATGTTTTGAACAATTTGGCGTTCGATCAACTTGTTGATTACGAACGGCTTGAAGAGTTCAAGCGCCATCTCACGCGGCAAACCGCACTGGTGCAGTTTCAACATCGGACCGACGACGATAACGGAACGACCGGAGTAGTCGACACGTTTACCGAGAAGGTTCTGACGGAAACGACCTTGCTTACCTTCAATAATGTTGGAAAGCGATTTGAGCGGTCGGTTGTTCGGACCAACTACGACTCTTCCTCTTCTGCCGTTGTCGATCAATGCGTCAACAGCTTCTTGAAGCATACGCTTTTCGTTACGCACGATAATTTCCGGAGCACCCATCTCGAGCAGACGAGCAAGGCGGTTGTTTCTGTTGATCACGCGGCGATAGAGATCGTTCAAATCGGAAGTCGCGAAGCGTCCACCGTCGAGCTGAACCATCGGTCTCAAATCAGGAGGCGTGACCGGCAGGTTATCGAGCACAACCCAGGTGGGGTCGGTGTGCGATGAAATCAACGCTTCAACGAGACGAAGACGTTTGATGATCTTCGCGCGTTTTTGTTGCGAACCGGTAGCGAGATTGAGTTCGTCTCTCAGAGAAACCGAGAGTTCCTTCAAACCTGGCAACTCGAGGAGACGTCCTCTGTCTTCCATGTTGTCCGGACGCTCATACATCGGGCGAGCCAGTTCGTGCAACAAGTGCTTTATGGCTTCGGCGCCGATACCGACGTCGAACTGAGAGTTCGGGTCGTCGAGCAATTTCTCGTACTCTTCTTCGGAGAGAAGCTGGTACTTGTTCACATCGGTGACGTTGCCGGCGTTGGTGACAATGTAAGCGTTGAAGTAAACAACTTGCTCTAAGTCACGGAGCGGCAGGTCGAGGAGCAAACCGATATAGCTTGGAATGCCTTTGAGGAACCAGATGTGGGTAACCGGCGAAGCCAGATTGATGTGCCCCATGCGGTGGCGTCTGACTTTCGAGTCGGTTACTTCGACGCCGCAGCGTTCGCAAGTAATCCCTCTGTGTCTGACACGTTTGTACTTACCGCAATAGCACTCCCAGTCCTTCGAAGGTCCAAAAATACGCTCGCAGAACAAACCATCCTTTTCCGGTTTCAATGTCCGGTAGTTGATGGTTTCCGGCTTCGTCACTTCACCGTGCGACCAGCTAAGGATGCGCTCGGGAGATGCGATACCGATTTTGATGTAATCAAAACGATCAATAGAAGTGGCCATTGTAGTCGTGAGACCTCCTTGCGGCATGGCGATGTTCGCCATCTCTCAATCTGTTCAAACTAATTTCGCACCGAGACAAAAACTATTCTTCTTCGTCTTCCGACCAGTCTTCGTCTTCGTCGGTCTCAACAACCGCGGCAACACCGGCGTCTTCGTCTTCCGGGGCGTCACCCGATTCCCATTCTTCGTCCTCGTCGGATGCTTCTTCACCGGCTGCGCCGGTTGTTTCTTCATCTTCATCGGTACGGAATGAGGTGCGTTTTCTGGCGACGGTCTGAGTTTCTTCTTCTTCTTCATCGTCGTCGTCATCATAGACGTTCGCTTCATCAGCGCCGATGCCGTAAGAAACGGGCTTGCTACGTTTCGGCTCGGAGTAATCTCCGCCACCGCTGCTGAAGCCGATTAAGTCGGAATCATCATCGGGACCGCCGGTCTGCACCAAACCTGATACCGCACTCTCAGCACCGGATATGACACCACTACTGCCGGACTTCAGTCCGGGCATCGGAGGAATCATGCCGGAGCCGCCACCGGGAAGACCAGCGGATGCGAGACCTTCGGTTACGTTAGCGAGCGATGGATCGCGACCGCCGACTTGACCGAGTCCTGCCATTCCTGCCAGACCATCAAGTGCCATCGCACCGGACGGGACAGGAGATTCGCCGCCGATTTCGCCCATGCCGAGCTCGATTGGGGAGAGTCTTCTGAGACCGCGAGGACGTGCATCCTCTACTTCGGTCATCAAGTCGACTTCGATTTCGTGTCCGTCGCGAGTACGTTTTGCAACGCTCACGTCAAGACCGATCGATTGCAATTCGCGAACCAGGACCTTGAATGACTCAGGGATACCAGGACGCTTCAAGTTTTCACCTTTGACGATTGACTCGTATGCTTTCGAACGACCGTTTACGTCGTCGGACTTGATCGTCAACATCTCTTGCAGAGAGTAGGCGGCGCCGAAGGCTTCGAGTGCCCAGCACTCCATCTCTCCCAGACGCTGTCCGCCGAACTGCGCTTTACCACCGAGCGGTTGCTGGGTGACGAGCGAGTAAGGACCGGTTGAACGAGCGTGAATCTTGTCGTCGACAAGGTGCACGAGTTTCATCATATAGATCTTTCCGACGGTGACCGGACTATCGAAAGCGTTACCGGTTCTGCCATCGTAAAGGGTTACTTTGCCGTTGTCGGCGACCCAGGGAGCGTTAGCTTTGACTTTGCCCTTCGCGAGTTCTTCGTGAACGAGCACCGACGAGGCTTCCGGCTTCCACATTTCGTCGAACGGAGGAACTTCGTAGCGCTGACCGGTAAGCATTCCGGCAAAGCCCAACAAAGTTTCGAACGTTTGTCCGACGTTCATACGTGAAGGCACGCCCAGTGGGTTGAGAACGATGTCGACAGGTGTGCCGTCGGGCAGGTAAGGCATGTCTTCGACCGCGAGGATCTTAGCGACGATACCTTTGTTTCCGTGGCGTCCTGCAACTTTGTCTCCGACCGAGATCTTACGTTTCTGAGCGATGTATACACGCACGACCTTGTTAGCTACAGGCGGCAGTTCATCACCCTTTTCACGGTCGAATACTTTCACGTCTACAACGCGACCGCCTTCACCGTGTGGAACGCGCAGTGAGTTGTCGCGCACGTCGCGAGCCTTCTCACCGAAGATTGCACGGAGCAATTTTTCTTCCGGCGGGTGTTCGGATTCACCTTTCGGTGTGATCTTACCTACCAGGATGTCATCCGGATAAACCCGCGAACCGACGCGGACGATGCCGCTTTCGTCGAGGTGACGGAGCGATTCTTCCGATACGTTTGGAACTTCGCGCGTGATTTCTTCCGGACCAAGTTTCGTGGAGCGCGCGTCAATTTCCAGCTTCTCGATGTGGATCGAAGTCATGACTTCGTCGTACACGAGGCGCTGCGAAATCAAGATCGCATCCTCAAAGTTGTAGCCTTCCCATGGCATGAAGGCCACGAGCAGGTTTCTTCCTACAGCCAGCTCACCCTGTTTTGTCGCAGCACCGTCAGCGATGATTTGACCAGGCTCAACATTGTCGCCGACATTGACGATCGGTTTCTGGTTGAGACAGGTGTCCTGGTTGGATCGTTGGAATTTGTTGAGTCTGTACTTGACGAGACGCTTGTCGCCAGTCCTTACATGGATGGCATTGGCGGTCACGTACTCGACCTTGCCTTCGATATCGGAGAGGATAACCATCCCGGAGTCTTTAGCGGCTTGCTTTTCGATACCGGTGGTCACCATCGCGCGTTCAGTTTGAACGAGCGGAACCGATTGACGTTGCATGTTCGATCCCATCAGGGCTCGGTTAGCATCATCGTGCTCGAGGAAGGGAATGAGAGCCGTTCCTACCGATACGATCTGAATCGGCGAGACGCCGACATAGTCCACCTCGTCAGGCGTAGTCTGAATAAACTCTGCCTTGTATCGAACGGGGATCAGTTCGGTTGCGAAACTGCCGTCGTCGTTAACCGAGACGTCACCTGGTGCTACGCGGAATCTGTCTTCCTCGTCAGCGGTCAGATAGTCCTTTTTCTCGGTAACGATGCCGTTTTCGACTTTCCAGTAAGGTGTCTCGATGAAGCCGTACGCGTTAACTCGGGCATGGGTAGCCAGAGAACCGATAAGACCTGCGTTCGGACCTTCAGGAGTTTCTACCGGGCAGATACGTCCGTAGTGACTGGGGTGAATATCGCGAACCGCGAATCCAGCACGTTCTCTCGACAAACCACCAGGTCCCAATGCTGACAGCCTGCGCTTGTGGGTTAGTTCAGCAAGCGGGTTGGTTTGGTCCATGAACTGCGACAACTGCGATGAACCGAAGAATTCACGGATGGCCGCGACCAGCGGTTTCGTATTCAAAAGGTTGGCAGGCGTCAGTGTGTCGGCGTCCTGGAGAGTCATACGCTCGCGAACGATTCGTTCTAAACGGGTGAGACCGATACGGAACTGGTTCTGGAGCAGTTCTCCGACAGAGCGGATACGACGGTTACCGAGGTGGTCGATGTCATCAGCTTGTCCTTCGTCGAAGTTCAAAGCGATGAGGTAGTCCACTGCGGCGACAATGTCTTCAGGTGTGAGCGTTCTATTGACTTCAGGAACGTTCAAGCCGAGCTTCTTGTTGAGCTTGTAGCGTCCGACACGACCGAGGTCGTAGCGCTTGTCATCAAAGAAGCGGCTATCGAGGATACTTTGACCGCCGGCGACCGAAGGCGGATCACCGGGACGAAGTTTTCTATATACCTCTATAAGGGATTCTTCGCGAGTTTTGTTCGCGTCCTTTTCAAGAGTCTTCTTCAGGAAGTCGTGATGGCGGAAGATGGTTTCCATCTCCGAATCCGAGTATCCAAGCGCTCTGAGCAGAGTTGTCGCAGGAAGCTTCCGGTTTTTATCAATCTTGACATAGATGATGTCGTTCGAGTCCGTCTCGAACTTCAGCCATGCGCCACGGTTCGGAATTAGCGTCGCCGAGAAGGTACGCTTACCGTTCGTGTCTACGTCACGTTTGTAGTAGATCCCGGGTGAGCGGACAATCTGCGAAACGATAACGCGCTCGGCACCATTAATAATGAATGTACCGCGGTCGGTCATCATCGGGATGTCCCCGACGTAGATCTCCTGCTCTTTTATTTCTCCAATCTCGCGGTTGACGAGACGCATCTGGATACGCAGCTTCTTTGTGTAGCTGGCATCGAGAGCTCTCGCTTCTTCGGGAGTTTTGGGTTTGTTCGGTTCAGTGTGATCTTCGAACGAATAGTTCGTAAGAAAATGGAGCTCAAGTCTTCCTGTGTAGTCCTTAATGGGACTGAAAGCCTTCAGCTCTTCTGCTAAACCTTCTTCAATAAACCAACGGAACGAAGCCTTCTGGATTTCGGCAAGGTCGGGCAATTCGGAAATGCGCGAACCACCGACTCCGAAGGTTCGGACGCGCTCAGACAACTCTAAAGCCATCGGTTACCTCTGGTATTCTGGCTGGACAAAATCGACAATGCAATTGCAAATGCCTAAAATGGGCACGGAGGAGCAACTATAAGTAGAGATTATTGTATTGTCAATGAAATTGTTGGGAAACATAAAGCTCCGTGAGGCGCTTCGCGACTTCGTTAAAATACGCTTATTCGCCAAAACGCAGTCCCATGAACTTCTAATCAAATTCATAACTCGATCTCATTTTTGCCATAACGTTGCTGATAACGCCACATCTCGTTAAAGTTTCTTAAGTATCAATGCCATTTTCGGCGAGTGTGCTGACTGTCGAAGAGCCTCTACTCTGTGATAATAGATATCGGCTGGAACCGAAACCGTTGGAAGCCGATCGCGCAAACGGTTTACAGGCAAGGCTTTAGAGTATGGGGATGGAGCGCCGCTGGTGTGGCGTACGGTCTTCAAAACCGTTGTGGGGTAGAAAAACGCTATCCTGGGTGGGTTCGATTCCCACGCGTCCCCGCCAACTTATTACAACTTAACTGAAAAAAACTCGCTCAAGCTTTGCGGTTCTTAACGAAGAGGCTGTCGAAGAAACGCTTGGCGTCTACCGAATGCAAAGTGAAAGGAACCCGGGTTGTCTGCGAACGTCATCAGAGTTCTGCAAACGTGACATCAATCTTTGGGGGTTCAGCTTATCGGTTCGGGCTAAAGGTGCGGGCAAAAGGGACCCTATTCGATCACTTTTCTCTTTGCAACCGCAAAAAATCTCACCATTCCGACAAATTTTTTTGCATAATCATAAGTGAAAACCGGCATGGGACGATGCGATCCAATCTGGCTCGCTGACTGCGTTTGGATCGATGTCACTGCCGGTGATATCATATAAAATCGATCCTTGACATCCCGAAATCAAGAGTCCAGGGGGCTTTACAATCTTTGGTAAGTTCTCATAATAATGTGTGTGTGGAATGCGAGATTCTCAGTTACTAGAAAGTCGGTCAAATGTGAATGGGCAACAAGGGGCACTTACCTGGTTAGATCAGTTTGCAGGTTACTTGGAGGTAGAGCGAAATTATTCGTCGCACACGATTCGTGCGTACCTCAATGACCTCAGACAGCTAATCGATAGTACGAGCGGGCCGCTCGAATCCGGCACAGCCGGTCATCAAGCGGCGCCATCGCACGGCGAAATCGCCTTTCGTCCAAGCGATGCCTTTACTCAGCCCGGCCAGCCGCTGCAAACGCTTCCAACATCGTCGCAACCAGCGCAAAGCGATGATGCTGATTCTGATTCTGATTCAAAGAGCGCATCCTGGCTCGAAGCGGAAGGGCTCAAAACCTATATCCGCCAGATTCAGGAACAGTACAGCCGTCCCACAGTCGCTCGGAAGATATCTGCGATTCGCAGTTTCTACAAGTACCTGCGGCGCGAGCAACTAATCGACGAAGATCCGTCAAAATTGGTGCGCGGTCCCAAACTGACACGGAAGCTCCCGTCCTGCTTGGACAGAGACGAAGTGGTACGTTTGCTCCTCGCCCCTGACATGTCGGTTCTCGGCGTTCGCGACAGAGCACTCATGGAGGTACTCTACGCGACAGGCATGCGAGTTTCCGAACTCTGCAGCTTGAAAGTTCAAGACTACAACCAGGAAGCCATGGAAATGCGCGTAACTGGTAAAGGCAGCAAAGAGCGTGTCGTACTTCTCAACCAGAGCGCTAACGCCTGGCTGAGGAAATACCTCAATGAGTACTGGCCGAAATTGGCTGGTGGACGCGTTCCGGCACCGGAAAGCCCGCTTTTCGTGAGCCGTCAAGCCACGCGTCTCTCGTCGCGTTCGGTGCACAGAGTTGTGCTCAAATACGCGAAGAAAGCCAAGATCGAGAAGCAAATCACCCCGCACACGTTGCGGCATACATTTGCAACTCACCTTCTCGAAGGTGGAGCCGACCTGAGAGTGGTCCAAGATCTTCTTGGTCACACCACGATCAACACGACTCAGATCTATACGCACGTAAGCCTCGATCGGTTGCGAAGAGTTTACTCCAACACCCACCCTCGAGCTTAGTTGCCTTGAGTTGAAACGAATTACAACGCGCCGCGTTCGCCACGAACCGGCGCGTTTCGTTTGCTAGAATTAGGAGACACTGCGCCTTCAACCTGAAGTTGCACGCGGTGCTATCAACGATCGAGAAAGTGATTGGCATGGAGTGGTCTGACTACAAAGCGAAAGTCAAAGAAGCTCTAGAGAAAAGCAAGTTCGATGTTGCCGAAACGACCTTACTCCAGGCATTGCAGTGGGTAAAGGATACGGGAGGTTCAAGCGAACGACTGTGTCTCTGCCTGGATCAACTTGCCTGGATTTACGTCAACATCAAAGACCTGGATCGGGCAGCGGCTTGCTACAAAGAGTCGCTGGAAGTGAAAACATCCATCCTCGGTGAACAAAACCCAATCGTCGCCCGCGCTTGTAAGAAGCTCGCCACCGTCGTCTACATGCAGAAGCGCTACGACCTTGCCGAAAAGTATTCGAAGGATGCGCTCAATATTTTTAAAACCACTTTAGGCGTGGACAACGAGGAAACCCAGCAAACGCTGGAAGATCTGGTTTCACTGCTGCGCAAAATGAATCGCAACTACGAAGCCAATATTTTGCACAAAATGGGGAAAACAGCTTCGCCTGGCTCTACTGAGCAGCCTAAGGTTGAAGATGTTCAGCACGGTTATTCGACGTCGCAGACATTTTTGCGCATCAGAGTCTGCTCGAACTGCAGCCTTCCATATGATGGCGATTTCTGCATGCGCTGCACCGAAGGGCGCATTCTGGCAGAACAAGCTCGCAAAAACCGGACGCCGGATCCGGAAGAGAGTGAGCAGCACAATACGGAATCACAAAAACAAACCGGTCAGCAGCTGCCTCAGCAAAGTTCAGACACTAAGCTCGAAGACGCTCAGCAACAGTAAGTTAACAGTCAGACACCGGAGCCGATACCGCCTGTGGTACCAGCCTCAGTCGTAACAGCCTGCAGCCCGACTCCACACGACACCATTTCATCACTGACGGAAAGTTCCCTTTTGCATCTATGCGTATCAGAGGTGGAAAGACCAGGTTGTGTCATTGTAAGAGTTTGGCTGCGTGGTACCCGTCTGCGGTTCCGAACCGCGGTACTGGGATATAATGACGATCGTTAAACTACCGGTTAGCTAGAGAAACACATTGGCAAAGCGCAGGTCAGTGGCAAAACAGAAGCGAAACAACGGGCCGACCAAGCTGTTTGGTCGTTTCGTCAAATATTCGTTTTTGACAATTTGCGTGATCGTCGCTGTTGGAATCGGCTATCTGGGCGCTTCTTTGTACGGTCAACTGCAGGACCTGCCTGATATCACGCTGGTCGAACGTTACGAACCAATTGAAGCAATCCAGATCTTTGATAGAAACGACCAGATGGTTTGCACCGTCGAAGGCGACGAAGACAGACGTTGTATTCCGCTAAGTCAGGTTTCCACACAGATGCAGCAAGCGATTCTCGCGGCAGAGGATCACCACTTTTATGAACACAACGGCGTAAATCTATTTAGCATTTTTCGTGCGTTCGAAACGAACTTGAAGGCAGGCCGCACCGTACAAGGTGGCAGCACGATTACACAGCAGCTAGTTAAGAATCTCTTCTTTGCCGATGCGGGGCGAACCTTCGACCGTAAGATCAAAGAAGGATACATGGCATGGAATCTGGAAAATCGCTACGGGAAAGAACGAATTCTCGAAATGTATTTAAACCAGATTTATTTCGGCAACAACGCCTATGGAATCGAACGAGCAGCAAAGCGATATTTCAATAAGCGCGCAGCCGAACTCAATCTTGCTGAATCCTCATTCCTTGCCGGATTGGTTAAAGCGCCCTCAGAATTGGGTGACGAAAAAGGTCGTTCGAAAGCATACATAAGACAAAAACAAATCATCGATAAGATGGTCGAATACGGCTACATAACCGAGAAGCAAGGTGAGGATTCAAAAAAAATCAAGCTCACTTTCCGAAAGGGAGTTAATCCGCTTCAAAAACACCCACACTATATAAGTTATGTCCTGGAGCAGCTGCGCGATAGATTCTCGCAAGCTGAATTGCGCAGGCAGGGACTGCGTGTTTATACAAACCTCGATCCTACCGCTCAAACACTTGCTGAAAATACCCTGAATGAGCGGATTAAGAAGAGCCCAAAAGGGATTACACAGGGAGCACTGGTATCGGTTTCGGTGCCTGATGGAGCGGTCATAGCACTGGTCGGAGGGGTCGGGAACTTCTGGCAGGCACAGTTCAACCGCGCGACTCACGGTCATACAACCGGCTCTTCTTTCAAGCCATTCGTGTACTTGACCGCGTTCCTCCGCGGGACACTAAGCCCGGATTCAATCATCGAAGACACGCCGCTGGTGGTCAAACAAAGATGGGGTCTGCCCGATTATTGCCCGAAGAATTACGATCATAAGTACATGGGAAGAATTCCGGTGCGCACGGCTCTTAAGCTTTCTCGCAACGTTCCGGCTGTTAAAACGGCACAGTCACTTGGGATGGAAAGTATCATCGAGACTGCCAGACAGGCAGGTATTACCTCGCAGCTGGACAAGAATTTGTCGCTGGCTTTGGGAAGCTCATCGGTTTCGCCCCTTGAGATGGCAGGCGCCTACGCTACCTTCGCCAGAGCCGGAGTCTACATAACCCCACAAGTGCTGCGCAAAATCGAAAACAATCGAGGACAGATCATTGAGGTTTTCGAGCCGAAGGTAGACAAAGTATTTCCTGTAGAACCAGTGGCGCGGCTCGTTAGCGTTCTCCAGGATGTAGTTAAGAGCGGTACCGGAACAGCGGCGCGCCTCAAAGATCGACCGGTGGCAGGCAAGACCGGTACTTCTAATGACGCTCGCGATATCTGGTTTATCGGATTTACCCCGGACCTTGTCACTGCAATTTGGGCCGGCAATGATGAGCACAAGCCGATTCCCGGAAGTCACGTCACGGGTGGCGGTCTGATGGCACCTACATTCAAGCAATACATGGAAGCGTATTACGCGGCTAAACCACACCCGGCCGGCTCATTCGTGGAACCAACTCCGGGAATCGATGAGCCGAAACCAGAGAGTGGAGAGAGCGAACGGCTTGCCGGTATAGGACAGAAAACAGACGCAGCCAGCGACACGGACACCACAGGCGATACCAGGAAGCCGACTGAAAACCGTTCGCAACAGCCTGATGAGCCGGTCACCACAGTAGTGGCTCCGGCAGACAACACTCCGATCGATCCGCTATTGGCACCGCCCATATCAAAATCGGCGCCCCAAGTTGCGCCTTCCGTCAACGAGCAAAGCGGTGGTGGTGGCGCTACCGACGATGGAATACCAGAGTTCTAACCGGTACCTTCGCGAACAGCAATCTGATTCCATTGAGTCAATTGAATAATTTCGAATCTTTGAAAGACTCTTGAGAACTGAAAACCCAACGATTTGCAAAAGCTTTGAGATACCATATAAAGGTTCTGAAAAAGAGATCTGCATAGGTCTTTTGACGTCCACGGGCTGACATTCGTCAATGTTCAAAGGTGGGTATGGATAAATTCATGGGTGTCGTCGGATTTGCCACGATTCTGGGTGTGGCATTCCTGATGTCGAACAATCGAAAAGCGATCAACTATCGGTTGGTACTTTCAGGTCTAGCCCTGCAGATTTTGATGGCCATATTCGTTCTCAAAGTCCCATTCGGGCAAGAGCTCTTTCGAAATATCGGCGACGGCATCACCCAGCTCCTGCACTGCTCAGACGCCGGCGCGCACTTTGTCTTCGGTCCGTTGGTCCCGTTTTCGGAAGCCGGCGCAGCGAAGCTCACCGAAAGTTTAGGTCCGGAAGCGAACTTTATTTTTGCCTTCCGCGTTGTGCCTACGATCATCTTCGTATCCAGCCTGGTAAGCATCTCTTACTACCTGGGAATCATGCAGCGAGTGGTTCAGATCGTCGCTAAAGTCGTTTCAAAAATCATGGGCGCCTCGGGTTCCGAAGCACTATCCAATGCGGCAAGCGTTTTCGTTGGACAAGTCGAAGCGCAATTGCTTATTAAACCGTATGTCGCGAGCATGACGATGTCGGAACTGCTGGCATCGATGACAGGTTCGATGGCCTGCGTTGCCGGCGGTGTACTGGCCGTCTACATCGGTCTTGGAATCAAAGCCTCTTATTTGCTGACGGCAAGCATAATGGCGGCGCCCGGCGGTTTGGTAATAGCAAAAATTGTTTATCCGGAAACAGAAGAGTCACAGACCAAAGGCACCGTAAAAGTCGAAGTAAAAAAAACGAATGCAAACGTAATCGACGCCGCCGCGCATGGTGCCTCCGATGGATTGAGAATTGGTTTAAACGTAGTCGCTATGCTGATTGCATTTATCGCCTTGATTTATCTTGGTGACATAATCCTCGGTTTTTGCGGGAAACAACTCGCCGCGATAGGGGTCAGCGGAGCATCTGTCGGACTGAACCTGGCAGATTTGAAACTGCAAGATGTCTTCGGGCTGATCTTTGCACCGGTCGCATTTATTCTGGGCATACCGTGGCAAGACGCGCACACATGCGGCGCCTTGATGGGCAAGAAATTTGTCATCAATGAATTCGTCGCCTTCCTCGATCTATCAGCCATGGTCAAAGATGGATCTACAGTCACGATTTCAAAACAGGCGGAGACAATCGTCACCTTCGCTCTTTGCGGATTCGCAAATTTAAGCTCCGTCGCCATGCAGATTGGCGGCATCGGCGAAATCGCTCCGTCCCGCAGAGAAGACCTTGCGCGCCTCGGCATGAAAGCGCTTATCTGCGGCACAATGGCGAGTTATCTATCGGCAACTCTGGCAGGCCTATTAATATGACCTCGGAAGCAAAACAGCCCGGTACCGCTGGTGGTGCCGGATTCAATCCCCGTATTTTTATCTGGATTGTCATAGCGATCGTTGGAGCATATGCGCTCGCTACTATCGCAATCACGCGTGGCGAGCACATCAACGGCGTATGGCTCATTGTGGCGGCGGGTTGTGTTTTCTCATGCGCCTATCGTTTTTACAGTAAATTCATCGCAGACAAGGTTTTCGACCTTAACGATTCAATACCGACACCGGCAGTGGTGAAGAATGACGGCAAAGACTTCGTTCCCACCGAGAAGTGGGTTTTGTTCGGGCACCATTTTGCGGCGATTGCCGGGGCTGGTCCACTTGTTGGACCAATTCTTGCCGCGCAATTCGGTTATCTGCCAGGCACATTGTGGATCATCGTCGGCGTCGTGCTTGCCGGTGCAGTGCAGGACTTCGTGGTGCTTTGTGCGTCAATGCGCCGCGGTGGCAAGTCGCTTGGACAGATGGCGAAGGAAGAGATCAGTCCCCTGGCGGGAATCATCGCACTCGTTGCGATTCTTCTCATCATGATGATTCTCATTGCAGTTCTTGCAGTCGTCATAGTAAATGCGCTAAAGGATAGTCCTTGGGGCTCGTTCACAATTTTGATGACTATACCAATAGCCATGGTTGTAGGCGTCTACATGCGGTTCTTAAGACCACACAAGGTGATGGAAGGTTCCGTAATCGGAGTCTCATTGACACTACTGGCGGTGGTAGCCGGTCGCTGGGTAGCAGATGATCCAACGCTTGCAAAGATTTTCACTCTCGATGGCGTGCAACTCTCGATTGCAGTTATGTCGTACGGTTTTGTCGCCTCGGTCCTACCAGTATGGTTGCTGCTTGCACCGCGCGACTACCTCTCGGCGTTTCTAAAAATTGGAACAATTGGTCTGCTCGCGCTCGGAATCATCTTCTTGCACCCCGAGATGCAGATGCCAGCTCTGACAGTGTTTACAAACGGCGACGGGCCGATTTTCACAGGCACAATTTTCCCGTTCTGTTTCATCACAATTGCTTGTGGGGCCATTTCCGGATTCCATGCTTTAATTTCGTCGGGCACGACGCCAAAGATGATTTCTCTGGAAACGCAAGCCCGCCCCATTGGTTACGCTGGAATGTTGTGTGAAGCAGCCGTAGCAATTATGGCGATGGTGGCAGCTTGCGTTCTGCAACCAGGCGTCTACTTCGCTATCAACAGCCCAGCGGGCGTTATCGGAGCAGACCCGATTGGTGCCTGCCAGACTATCGCGCAGTGGGGGTACGCTGTCAGCCCGGCAGACATGCAAACTCTCGCGACAGACGTTGGAGAGACTTCACTCTGGTCGAGAACCGGTGGCGCTCCCACCCTCGCCGTCGGTATGGCTCACATCTTTGCCAGTGCGCTGAAATCGATACCCGGACTGGAATCGTCCATTGCATTCTGGTATCACTTCGCGATCATGTTCGAAGCTCTGTTCATTCTTACGTGTCTCGATGCCGGAACCCGTGTCGGTCGGTTTATCGTCCAGGACTTTCTCGGCTTGTTTTCGAAAAAGCTTGGCGAGACCGGCTGGTATCCGTCCATCATTCTCAGTTCGGGTCTGGTCGTAACAGGCTGGGGCTATTTCCTGTATGCAGGTGTCACCGACCCGCTGGGCGGCATTAAAAGTCTATGGCCGTTGTTTGGAATTTCTAATCAATTGCTCGCCGTCGTGGCGCTATGTATATGCACGACCATTATCTTTCGAACCGGTAAAGGCAAATATGCCTGGATCACAATGTTGCCCCTCGTCTGGTTACTCTGCGTCACTATATCTGGTGGCATCATAAAAATATTCGATCCATCTCCCAAACTTGGTTTCCTCGCTCACGCCGCGAAGCTCAAACTGGACCTCGCATCAGGGATTGGCACCGCGAAAGACCTTGAAAAGATTCCGACATTGATTTTCAACGACTATTTAGATGCGGTCCTCGGCGGGATATTTATTCTCCTGGTTTTGGTCATCGTTTTCGAAGCGATTCGCGTCTGGATTACGAAACCACCAAAAACAGGCGGCGACATCGATCCTGGGGCACCGTTGGACAGCAACGAGCATCCAATGCGTTGTTGCTAGCCTCGCTCTTTACTCGGTACATTCAAAAGCCAATTCGTAATCTCACCACGCCGGGTACAAATTAGCCACAGTTGAAACCATATGATTGTCAGGTCTCGCATGACGATGGCCCCGAAACGCCTACCTGTTAACGTTTTTCCGGACAACTGCGCGAGACTGCCAAGCACAATCTGCAATCAATTCAGAGATACTTTTGATATTGACGAATTAGATTTGATACCACTACTGGTGCTAAGGACCAGCCGGAGATTTGGACCGATCGATTCATACAACATCGATTGCCTTTCGCGGGGAGAAAGACATAGAATGCCTGAATTCAATGAAAGACCGCACGGAAGAGGTTCCCAAAACTATTCCGGACTGTCAGAACAAATCTTCGGCGACGGTCACAACAGTAATGACCGTCGGCAACATGAGGAGCGAAGTGACTTCCACCCGGGAGACAACTCGCGCCACGGCAACAACTTTCGCCCCAATGCTCAGAGAATCATCGGACAAATCGTTACTGACTTGATCGTCCAGAACGGGCGTAATGGTCCAGGCTACCAGAGACCTGGATATCCGCAATTGCAGCCTGGTTTCGATCCGCGCTATCAACCTGGTTTTGATCCACGTCAGCAACCAAATTACGATCCTCGATTTCAGCCTGGTTTCGATCTTCGACAGCAACCAAACTACGATCCTCGATTTCAGCCCGGTTTCGATCCACGTCAGCAACCAAACTACGATCCTCGATTTCAGCCTGGTTTCGATCCTCGACAGCAACCAAACTACGATCCTCGATATCAACCGGGTTACGACCCGCGTTACCAACCACGTTTCGATCCTCGCTACAACCCGAACATTCAACCAGGCCGGTTTAATTCGAATGGGCCGCTAAGAAACTTGATCAGACAAAGTATCAACGACCTTAGAAACAATCCACAGGGGATCGAGGGATTGATAAATAGTCTCGGCAGTTTATCGCAAGACATGCGATTCAACGTCGATCAGGAACGTCGCGAAATTAGCCTGGGCATGGACTTCACGAAAGCCTACGACATGCTCAAGCGCCAGGATGGAACTCCGGAGAATCCAGAGGTCAGGCGCCTTCTAGCAGGACTTGATTCAATTCAAGTCAATCCTGATGCACTCGCACTAAATTGGAAAGGCGAACAACTGGTCGCACTGGACCAATCCAATGGTCCCAAAGATCTCAGACTCCTCCTGGGTGGACAAACAAATCGCACCACTCTGAATATCGCAACGAGTGAAACTGCTGTGAGACTGTCGAATATTCAGGGTCTCGAAGTGGTCGATCCTTCCGGCCGCCGAATGCGAATCTACGGTGTGGACATAGATTCAAGTAATCCGCAAGAGCCGAAAGGCACAATCACTATAGATAACCCTATTCCCCGCCCGGAGCAGTTGCCGCCAGGTACGCCATGGCCGGAGCAGGTCGGTCTGCCCATACCAATAACGACTGACAATCAAAAGCAAGCCGTGCCAAGGTTGGTGAGCCAGCTTCATCGCGCGCGAACAGCTGCAATTAACGGAGATTTCGGAGAGATAATCAGCTCCGTAAATCCGCAAGAAATCAGTACTTTGATCGAGATGCTAAAGCCTCCGCAGGTTCCAGAGTCACCGCCAACTCCGATGGTTCCGGAGCCGCCGCGACCTGGGATTCAGCCGGAGATTCGACCAGCACCGTCAAATGCACCGCAGGAAGGAGTCATCGAGGTTAACCCGATTCCGGGTTACGAAGTGCAACCGCAAAACGAAGAAGAAAGAGAACAATCGCGGCTCCCGGGCGTCACAGAAATTCCATCGGTTAGCCCGCCTATAGACTATCTAGATGTGTTTCCTTTACCGCAACCGGTCTCTCCAGGCCGCACCGGTTCTGAACAGGTGGCACCACCTGCGACACCAGCGCCTTTCCAACATCAGACTTCGAGCGAGACCCTGAGGTCTCAGACATCGTCGAGTCACTGGGACCTTCCAACCGCAAGAACGAAACCGAGCCTGTCCACATCCATAGATTTGTTTAGACCCGTCGCAAGAACACAAAATCCGACTTCGACTCCAGCGACAGTCTCGCCACCGGTGACGGTGACACCTCAGCGGACCGAACCGGTCTCTCCAACGGAGCAGAACTCAAAACCTGAGGCTCCAGAACCGATAAAACAACCGACGGACGTCAGAGTGCACACGGGAGGACGATCTACCGACATTCTGCGCGCCAGCGGAATAAAAATCACAGCAGCCGAAAAAATCGGACCGGACAAATTGTTCTCTCTGATCTTTGCCGATGCGGATCAGCACGGGCCTCTGGTCACAGGCTTCAAAGGTAAGATTCAAGACCTCCAGTTCAGAAGGGACCTGGATGCAGTAGGCAAGACGTTGAATCGTTTCGACGTCGATAAAGCAAACAAAGCAATTACTGTCGGCTTAGACTTCGCAAAAGTCTATGACACTTTCGAGGAGAGTGGAAAGCAAAAACCGGAGACACGACAGTTTCTTAACGGACTACAATCCGTCACCGTCTCTCCGGATCAACTCAGGCTGAACTTCGACGCACCTCGAAAACTTGCAATGGATGGAGATGGTCTGAAAAAGGCAGATCTCTGGTTAGGTATGTTCAACAACCAAACCTCGTTCGACATACAAACCACGGAAAGCGGGCTGGCACTTAAGAACATAAAGGGACTGCAAGCAGAAGTTCAAGCGCTCGGCAAGAAATTGAACGTCTACGAAGTGACAATTGATACCAGCACCGGCACGCCATCCGCGACAGCACTTGTAGATAATCCGTTTGCAAAACCACCGGGAGTTAGCGATGATCTATGGCAATCGACGATGAGCATTCCTCTTGAACTCGGCAAGACTGAAGAGGAAAGAATCCAGATCTCGCAAAGGCTTCCACAAACGTTGCGATCGCTTCACGCCATGAGACAGGGTGCGCTAAACGGCGGTATGGCGGAGCGCATCGGTCAGTTGACAAAGGAACAGATCATCGACATGCTTCGGTTCCAATAACTTTCTCCAGCAGCCAAGGACTAGCCGTAATTGTTCGCACCTACCACTTTCCCAAGTTCAGACGCTTGGGAAGTCGAATTCGAAACGCATCGCCATCGTATTCGATTTCGCCGCCATGGAAATCGACTATGCGCTTGCAAAGGTACAGCCCGAGCCCAGTTCCACTTCCCCGATGAGGACCGGATCGTGTGCTGAATCGTTTAAAAAGATGAGGGCGATCGGCTTCCGGAATTCCAGGACCGCTGTCTGAAATAGCAATTAAAAGCTGTCTTTCATCGCAGTCTAAACTCAAATCTATCTTGCCGTTCTCCGGTGTGAACTTGATTGCGTTGTCCAGGAGATTAATAATTAAACGCTGAAGATCGTGACCGTTACCTGCGATCTCGTAGGACTTATTCTCCGCATTCAGTTTTACCTCAATTGATTTGGAGCGAGTCAGCGGTTGCAGTTCGGAAACACAGTTTGAAACCAGATCGCGAAAATCCACTTCTTGCAGTGTCATTTGCTCAGATGTGTTTTCAAATCTAGCGAGGGTTCTCATCGTTTCAGTCAAGCGCAGAAGCCACGCGACCGACTCGCGAGTCTTGGTGAGCATCGGCTTGTAATCAGGTGGAATCTCGCCATATACACCTTCAAGAGCATCGCCAGTCGTCATGCTGATTGCGATGAGCGGAGTTTTCAAATCGTGCGCGAGCGCATAGTTGAGATCTTGCAGAAGCTCGTTCTGCCTGCGCAATTGTTGTTGAAGTTCAATCAGCCTCTTACCGGCATTCACACGCAACAGAAATTCCTTCACGTCATAAGGCTTGACGAGATAGTCATCTGCACCCGCTTCCAGTCCTGCAATTACATCCTCTTGTTGGGTGCGAGCAGTTAAAACGATCACATAAATGTAATGCTCTTTGGAAAATTCGCGGACACGCTTGCACAGCTCGACCCCAGATTGTCCGGGCATCATCCAGTCGAGGATAGCGATGTCCGGCGGCTCCTGACCGAATAATATGCGCAAGGCGTCGTCGCCGTTGGTTGCTGAAACAACTTCGAACTTCTGACCTTTTAAAAGAACTTCCAAAACTCTTCTAGAGTCATCATCATCGTCGGCAACCAGAATTTTCATACGTTGATCTCAAACACATTCGCCAGAACACGATATCATTGTCTCAAAGAACATGCGAGATGAATGTCAGGATGACCAAGATTTCGATTTTCATTGTTGAAGATTTCGAGCTGCTACGCGATGGACTGCGTGCCTCGATCAATCGTGAAGAAGATATGGAATGCATAGGTGAGGCGTCGGATGGCTTGACTGCCGTTCATAAAGTGTGCGCGCTCAAACCCGAAGTGGTAATCATGGACATCGGTCTGCCCCAGATGGATGGCATCGCCGCCACTCGCGAGATTCGTCAACAGGCGCCTGAAACAAAAATAGTAATGCTGACTTCGCACGATGATGACACTGAAATTTTTGCGGCATTTGCATCCGGCGCATCAGGCTATTGCATGAAGGACACCGCCTCGCAAACCCTGAAACTAGCGATTCGCTCGGTTCATCAGGGAGCAGCTTGGTTTGATCCAAGAATAGCTTCGCGCTTATTAAACGATATGGTGTCAGGAAACCAAAATTCATTTGCTCAAACTCCATCTAAATCATCCCCAGTCGAGTTGTCTGAACGTGAAATCGAAGTTCTGAAACTCATCACCGATGGTCTCGGAAACAAAGAAATTGCCACAAAATTACAGATCAACGTCTCAACTGTGCGCACCCACGTCGAACATATTCTGGAAAAACTTTCCGCTTCCGGCAGAACAGACGCCGCGGTCAAGGCACTCCGACTGGGACTGGTCAACTAACAGTAAGTAAACAAACAAACAAACAAGCAGCATTTAGCGATTGAGAATCAAAAATTTAGAACCAGACTTGAGATCTGCCAACGCAATTGCAGAGACTCGCACCATTAGTTGTCGGTGTTGTCGATAACGCTCACGATAATTTGACGCATTCTCTTATGCGCAACTCTTGCCGCATCAGCATCATTGCTATCCTCGTGAAGTTCAACCAGCTCCAGAAGAACAACCGCAACGGGAATGCTCATCAAACCGAAACGGTCTTCTGCTTTTCTCAATGCATGTTTCAAGAGCGTTTCCGCAGCCTTGAGGTCTCCCTTCTTGCGACATCGTCCAGCTATGCTCACGAGTCCGTGAAGCTCAGAGTTCAAACAACCTTTCTCCATATTCATCATTTCTGCACCTCGCTATTAAAAGGGGTTCCGCTGAACCGCCGTCGCTGTGTCGGCGGGCGAAAGTGCCGTAGACAAACTGACTGCATACTTGCTTCTGTGTTCCGAGCAATCGATTAAATTCAGAGAGAATTTTTTGTTCGGCTGCCGGGCGGCTAATAATTCAATCCTAGATGGCGCCTTCGTTCCCAGACATCCACCTTTTGGCAAAAGTCCATCCGTCATTTGACGGATGCGAAAATAGGTGACCGGATCAACAACATCGGAGTTCCCGAAAATGGCTTCCGAACAGCTTATACACGCGACTGAAGCGCTTCCAAAAAGTTCTGTTCAGTCAGGCGAGCACTCAAAATTTCGCTTTGTACGCTTAAAATTGCGAAACTTTCGTCCGCCGGAGCCACATCCGCGCGTACTAGAGCGATGGTACAGCCCTCGTCCAGCGGACAATCAACAAACGGTTGAAATTTGTTTTGTACAAGGAAATTCAAATCAGCTGCTACCAGACCAATCGGCGCTCCACCTTGTTTTAATACGCTTGCAGTTGTCGCGAACGTCCAGCGAGACTTTTCTCCCGCACCGCAAGCATCCTGATTCTCAAGCTCAGAAGGAAGATTACCATCGCAAAGATATCCGCGAATACCAACGATCTCAGAAACTTGGTCTGTTCCCAACTGCGCACAATCGCTCATTACTCGAAGTGCGACAGGCAAGCTGAAAGGGCGCTCAGCGTCGCCAAAGCTGCGATAGACGATTGTTCTCACATTGGGCATCGTTTGGTTTATCGCTTGCAAAATATCGAGCAAACTAGCTCCGACAAAATTCGCGTCGATAAAAATGGCGGATGGTTTGACGGATTCCGTTACAGGCAGCGCATCTTCCGCGCGCGAGACCCGGCGACAGCCGATGCCGTTCTTCATCAGTGCCTTGTGCATGATCTGGATCACTGCGTCGTTATCACTAACCACGAGTGTATGTTTAATCGCATTGACGATCATCGTTCCACTGGCTCTAGGAGCGCGTCCAAGTGCTTTCAGCTCAAACCAGAACGTACTACCTTTGCCTTCTGCGCTTATCAAACCGACTGTTCCATCATGCTGCTGAACGACGGATTTGCAAATTGCCAGGCCCAGTCCTGGTCCAGTGAGTGATGAAGGCGTGGAAGAATGTCCGATGTTATGAAATTTTTCAAACAGCGTTGGCTGCTTGTCGGCAGGAATGCCCTTGCCGCTGTCGACCACTGAAAATCGGACGTTGCCGCTCTGCCGCAAAACGGCTTGGACCTGCACTTCACCGCCTTCATCGGAGTGTTTCACTGCGTTCGAAATAAAGTTCGTCAGTACCTGTATTATTCGCTCGCGGTCTGCCGATACAAATGCCTCTTCGGCAAGAGCGATGGTGATTTTGACGTTACGACTGTCGGCAAACTTCTGCATTCCGAGCACACTTTGATTTATTAGCTCTTCAACCTTAACCACCTCACGGTGAAACTGCATGCGCCCCGCCTCGAGTTTCCGAACATCGAGAATGTCGTTGACAATCTTCAACAGCTTCTCCGTCCCCTGGCGCGCAATCTTCAGCATTGCACGACCGTCTTCGGAATCGAGTGTTACCAGTCCCTCGTCGAGCAGCGCGAGAGAACCACGAAGCGAAGTGAGCGGTGTTCGCAATTCATGAGACACCATGCCGTATAGATCGGATACATGAGACTCGGCTTCCTTCTGTCTGGTTACGTCCCGCGCCGTTAAGGAAATGATCGCGGTATCGCCTGCAGTGCCTACAATCTCCACGATGCTGGTTGACACAAAAAGCAAATCCCCGTCACGCGTCTCGAATTGCACTTCAAATGCCGGTAAACGCGGAAAGTTTCGCAGCTCGGAGACATTGTTCCAATATGTCTTTCGATAATCTTCAGGCAAAATCGTATTGAGATGTTTCCCCTTGATCTCAAACTTGCTATACCCGAGAAGCTGCTCAGCCCCCAGGTTCCAACTGGTAATCTTTCCTTCGAGGTTATGGAAAATAATAGCGTCACTGCTGTTTTTAACTAAACTGGCATATCGGTTATTGCGCTCGATTTCCGTTGTTTCAGCCTGGGACGCGGGTGGCTCAAAGCTGTCTGCACTGTCCGAAGACATTGGTCGACGATTGGAGTCGTCGAATTGCAATTCAAGCTCGGCATTCTCAAATGTTTCACTCTGCACCTTCCAATCTTTAGCCTGGTAGTGACTGCAAACTGCCAGGCATATCGCACTCTCAAGGGCTAGAAACAGCAAACAGACGGTTGGAGGCGAATAAATCTGAAGCGACGTGATCCAGAGAAGAATCAAAACAGAAACAACAGCCTGCACAACGGCAACCTGAGTGTTCCGATATAGCCCGGCAAGCAACATCGCGAGCGCCAGTCCACACAGAAGAACGTCGCCACTCCTCAGCACAGCCGCTGCCGCAATTGAGAGGAGCGTCTGAGATGCTACTACCGCCAACGCGGACCAGCCGGCGTTAGCATGCCTGCGGAGCGTGAGGCTAGTAACAACCAGAATAGAGATTCCTAAAAACGCATAGAGACAGCCCGATAGCCAGTGTTGCTGAACCACCACAAAAACGGTAGAAAGCATTGTTTCCGCAATCAGAAATTTGAAAAGGTAGTTCTTTCCAAGGTCATAGGCATACCTGGACCGAACATCCTCGACCAACTCGGGGAGTGTCCTTACCTGTCCATCGATCGTTGCAATTCGGCGAGGCATATCGGCTCTAACGAGGGATGCCATTGGATTCGGTTTCTTGTTAAATTATTCGCGAACTGCAGCAGTTTAAAACCTCCCACCGACTATCTGAGAGCCGTTGGGAGGTTTGAAGATTGGCGTGAAACAGTCGCTAACGGCCCTGACGGCGGTCGCCGCGCGGCTGCTGCTGTTGCTGCGGCGGGATGCGCGGAACTTCGCGATGCTGCTGCGGCTGTGGACGGGGCATCTCGCGATGAGGTTGAGGCTGCGGCTGGATTCTCGGCATCTCCCGGTGAGGCTGAGGCTGCATTCTCGGAATTTCGCGGTGTTGCTCGTGTCTCCGGTCATCGCGCGGTTGAGGCTCAAATCGCGGCAGGGGAGGCTGCTCACGTCGCTGGATCGGCTGTTGATCCGGACGGCGATCGAACCGCGGCTGGTCCTGGCGCCAGTCACGACGCTGATCGGACTGATCTTGTCTGGGAGGAATTTCGAGGCGTGGACGGCGTCCGTCGTCTTGCCGAGGATGTTGCCAGCGAGGCGGCGGTTGCTCGCCAAAACGAGGCGGTTGTCTGTTGTCTTGTCCCTGCTGTTGCTGCCTCAGGCGCTGTTGCTCTTGCAACCATCGCATCCGCTGTTGCTGCTCCTGCTGCCAATCCTGTTGGCTCTGCTGCTGGCGCCATCTCTGACCTTGATCGTATCTGGGATCCTGTTGACGCCAACGCGGGTCCTGCCCCTGGCGCCAGGGCTGCTGTCCTTGATTCCACTGTTGGTGTTGACCGCCATTCCAGAAATTTGGATTCCTCTGAACATATTGCTGGCTGCGATCGAAATAGCGCCGGTAGTTGCTGTCATCCTGATACGGATAATCTCGATACTGGCGTCCCCACTGACCGTCATTCTGCGGATACCAACCACCCTGGCTGTCCATCCAGTTCTGCCGGTAGTGCGGGCGATTTTGCCAACGACTGAATTGGCCGTTTAGTAGATGACCGACGAACATCGATGTGATCATTGCGAAAGGGTCGAAACGATTAGCTTCGATGTATCGGCCATCGGAATATCTTGGATAGGGCTGCTCAGGCGCACCTTTGATGATCGCAACTTGCTCCTGACCATACTTACGGCTATCTACAACCACGCTGCGATCGCCTGTGTCAATCCAATCAACGCCACCATTCGGGCTTGGGACCTGACGCACCATTGGTTGTATTTTGAGATCAGCACCGACGTTAGGTTCATCATATTGTTGTATTCGCTGCAACAGGTCGATCGCCAGTGGCCCTGGTCGGTCGTATAGTTCTTGACGAATGACATCCGCGGCAGTGCGTGGGTCTTGCTGGTCGAGCATCAACCCGATTCGATCTGCTGTTCGTCTGTTTTCGTCGCAGGCCTGCTGTCCGAATTGTTCGCAGTTCATGCCCATGCAATGCCTCTTTTTGTGCCAGGGTGACAATGAAAATGATGCCAGCGAAACGAGTGAAGAGGAATGGTGCAATCACGAAGTTGACGACATTATTTTCGCGAAGCTTTTGACAGCTCAAAACACTGTATCAGCCAGCCTTTCGAGAGAGCAGACCCGTTCTCACAAAAACACTATAATACCAGATATGGTAGCGCCCGCGGTGCAGACGCTACGAAACACGATAAAGTCAAAATCCAAGTGACCTGACGATAACTTTCAAGCGTGACGGTATCGTGACCTCAAGCAGGTCGGCCGGTGCGATTGTACAAAAACTTGAAATACCGATGCTCTTGGGATATTCGATATACTTGGATGGGAATAAACAGAAGCACGCAGAGGTTTTCTCAGGACTGTTATGTACAATACGGCGGGCAAAACGTTTAAAGAATTAGCTCTGGATATTAACTTCTGGAGACAGCTCAATCCGGATTTGACGATCACGGAATACTCGCGGTCTGATTGGGGTCCTTATCGACTGACTGCGCAGCAGAAGAAGGATGTTCGCGAGAGCCTGATCGAAGAAGGCTACTTTCACCTCAATTCGGTTTTCGATCCCGCGGAGCTAAAGAAGCTGGCAGACGCCGCCAAAGTATTGCATAGAGAGCAATGGCCAACAGTATTCGCTTTTGTTTACGACGAGTTCTGGCATATACAAAATCGCTACCGGGACATTCTCACCGAGATGCTCGGTAAGGAACACAGATTAATGCCCAATATCTGGGTGTTCTACATAAACCCGGATAACGAAAGCAAGGGCTGGGGGCCCCATAGAGACCGGCAAAAGATTGTGAATTTGAGACCGGATGGAACACCCTTATCAATCAACTTCTGGACACCGCTCACAGATGCCACTCCATTAAATGGCTGTATGTATGCGCTCCCCGCAAATCGAGACAGATATTACTCGACCAATACAAGCACAACCTTGGCCGAGGACCTTCAGGACATTCGCGCGTTACCTGCACCAGTTGGTTCCGTGCTGGGCTGGAATGAGACAGTCTTCCACTGGGGAGCGCGTTCCAGCAATCGAGCTAGCGAGCCGCGCATTGCGATCGCCTCAGTTTTTCAAAGCACCGAATGCGGTGCATTCGAGACTCCACTCTTGCCGGTAGGGCAACTGTTGCCGTTTGAGATGCGCGTTGGTTTAATCGCACAACAGTTTTCTAGATTTATCGTGCAGGACAGCTTTTCTCCCGCCGTGCAACAACTATCTCAAGAGCTTGCCCCATACTTTGGCGAAACCATTCGAATTCTCGACGACGGCTGGCGGTACTGGGACATAATGAGTGATGAGCCTGATCCGCTGAAAGAGGAAGCGATTGAAAAAACCGGTTCCAATCAGCTTCCAACACCGCCACGAGGTTTCGAGAAGGGTCGTGTGTTCAAGTCGACGTTTGAAGAAATTCGCCAGGCGCGGAGCAATCCCAGCGAAATCGACGAACCCGGCAGTAAAAAGACTTCGGCGGACGGCGCTACTGGAAGTGATGAACAAAAGGCCGAGTCAAAAAACTGGCTCGAAAAGCTGGGTCTGAAATAGGTCTCCCATCGGAACGTATCGTTCACGAAAGTTTCACCTAGTGCCCCAAAAGCCCCACAGGCGAACAATATCACAATCAACAATGCGTAAATTCCCCAGTGACTTATTGGTTAAATAAGTACACAATACTGTTCTCTTACGCTCCTGTAAAAACGTTGGCGAGTGAAATCATGGACGGTGTGCCCCTGGATTCCAGGCAAGGCGCAACTTTTGCGCCGGTTATAAACGCACTCGATGCAGCCTTCTCTGAGAGGTCATTGCGCGAGTTAGATAAGGACGCAAAGCTCGACGGTAAGAACGTCACGATTCAGAATGACAAAGTTCAGTCGCTTCCACTGTCCGGCGACTTTTTGAACGGCAACATCAAGATCGATTCGCTCGATTTAAAGAAAGAAGTCAAATTTGAAATCGACCAGAAGTCGAAAACCGCATCCAATATAAGCGGCGTAACCTTGAACCTGACCATATTCGGATCGCCCTATGAGATGGAAGTTTCCAAAGTTCGCCTGGGTCACGACGCCAAAGGACAAAAGACTCTATTTACGGAAATGAAAAATCCTTTGCCGGAACCCGGCCAGAGGATTGTCGGAATGCCTCCCTCATTCTCGGTTGAAATTCCAGTCACTGATAATGGTCTGCAAGCACCACTACTGAGTAAGGTCTTCGCTGACGCCGCCTCCTCGACCGGTCCTTCGATAGCAGGTCTTTTGTCTGCAGACGCACTAAACGAAGCATCGAATGTCGCATTATTTGTCGAATCCAATCCGAAGTGGGTTCAGCACGTTGTTGAGCCAGCTTTGCAGGACATTCTTAGACATCTGGTGACGAAGCCCGCAAACACTGGAGGACGTATTGACGCCGCGCTAGCGCAACCTGCCCGTCCGACACCACCCATGGTGACACCCGTCAGCTTCCCTGGTAACGGTCAATGGAAGCCGACACCGGCAGCGGTATCAGCGCCATCAAAACTCGACATCACCAAACCTGGTGATTATCTTCAGACGATGACAATTGAGGGGGCGGAGCGCAAGTATCACGTTCACGTTCCGCCCAGCTATAACGGCAAGACTCCAATGCCAATGGTCATCTTGCTCCACGGCCACGGTCAAGACGGAAAGACGATCGCGCAACACACGAAGTTCGATCAGATGGCCAATCGCGAAGGTTTCATCGCAGTTTACCCTGACGCAAGAAGTTGGGCCGGTCGGGACGAATGGCGCGCGTGGGACACTGATAACGGTTTGATCCCACCGGGAGCTGACGCCGACGATGTTTCGTTCATGCGCCAGATCATAGACCGTACTGAGAAAGACTACAAAGTCGACCCGAAGCGAATCTATATGGCTGGACTTTCCAACGGCGGAATGATGAGCTTTCGAGCAGCCGGTGAACTGTCGGATAAGCTCGCGGCGATCGCAGTCGTTAGCGGGGCCATGAGCGGCAACGAACCGCCGCCGAAGCAGCCACTTTCAGTCATGAATATTCATGGCACCGAAGACGGTATCGTTCCCTACGACGGGTTGAAGAACGTCCCCTCCTCGCTGGCGGCGATCGGTCTGCCTCGGTTTAAGCCGATGGATTATGCCACCAATTTCTGGGTCGAACAGAACAAAATTACGAATCCACCGATTGTGCTACGCAATGAGAATGTCGTGGAGCGTCGATTCATTAACGCCGACAATGGCACGGAAGTCAACGAATACACCATCAAAGGCGGCAGACACGTTCCCGATCAGATAGATCAACTGACAGGTGAAATTTGGAAATTCTTCGAGGCACACCCGAAAGCGAGCGGACAAACATCAGGAACGCTTCAGCTTAAGGACGTCCCATTCGACTTGACAAAAAAACTCCGAACACATATCCAAACGCGTGGTATCAACGGACTGCAAATCGACGCCGGCGACATGCTTAACGAAGTCAAATACTTGCGCGACGGAAGCCTGTCACCATCAGGCCTGATATCCGACTTTGAGAAACAATCGGGGACTACACTCAGCGATACCGCAAGTCTGTTTTTGAAGTCCACAAATTCCATTTCGAAGCAGGGACAACGCATTAAAATTGAAATGGAAAAACCTCAGGAGATTGAGATAAAGAGCGGTGGAAACCCGGTCGAAGTTAAATCGGTTCGCATCGATAATACAATGTTCGATCTGGAAAGCGAAAAGGGTAAAACGTCGTTCACCGACATTTCAGGTGTCAGTTTTAACGTGAGAGCATTCGGAACGGATATGAACGTTCCGGTCTCTGAAGTAACCCAGAAGCTAGACGGCAAGGGGGTGCCCTACTATCGTTTGAAGGCACAAAACCCGATTGGATCTTTCGCCAGAGCGGTGCTCATAGCGGACAAAGACATTCCGATAGAGATGCAATTCAACTCCATAGGCAATAGTCAACTTCTAAATCAGCGCGAATTGAAAGACGCATCACTCGGTGTAAACCCAGTTACGAGGGGATACATAGACATCGGCCAACATGGATATAGCATGGTCACTCAACCAAGTTGGGGATCTGCCTTACACCTGACCAAAGACGTTGGTATCATGGGCGGTTCCGCATACGGAACGTACAAACTAGCGTCGAGACTTGGAACTAAAGGACGCGTAGGTGCAGCGCTCGGAGTTGGTCTCATAGCTGCACCTGCGGTTATTCACGGCATTGAACGTCTGATCGGCAACGACTGACAATCAAGGTCAAAAGGCTCAGGACTGTGACTAGAGAATAAATAAATCGAAGGGGCGACACATGCGCATCGCCCCATTCCATCTTTATCGCTCTAGAAACAACTAGTCGTGCCTATCGCGTTTGATTTTATTATCCAGCTTTTCCTGGCGTCTATCGAGCTTTCGAGCTTCTTTGTTAGTGAGACCGCCACCGGAAGCCTCCATGCGATCCTGCTGACGCTGCAACTTTGTAGCGTCCTGTCTTATATCGCGAGCTTCCTTTTTGGTGATGCCGGAACCAGGTCGATTGTCATTTTTATTTTTCCAGTCATCACGATTGTTGTTGAAATCGCGCTTCGCATCTTTGATGTCATCCCGCATATCGCGCTTCCATTGCTTGTTTGCTTTAGCCGGCCGCCAGGAATTTGTCCAACCAAGCGGCTGCTTACCGAGCCAACGACTTCTGTCACCGTCGTGACCTTCTTTGTAGATTTTCTCAGCAAGCCGATCGATCTCACTATCAAGTTTGACGCGTTCGGCGGGGCTCATGCCGCCGATACTGAGCTTGCGTTTAAGTTCGTTAACCCGAGCAAGCTGGCCCCGAAGCCGATTCGCCTCTGCAGAGGTAATGGAACCGTTTCGGACTCCGGCGTTAATGCGGGCCTCTTCATCGGTCGTCATCGTGTCTAAATTCCAGTGTTGCCACGCATTCAAATTCATGTAGTTGTTGAGCCGTCCGCCGTTTCCACGAGCCCAATCCCAGGGCTTGTTGCCCAGCCATCTTTGCCTGTCACCATCTTTGCTTTCTTTGTAAATTTGTTGTGCCAGATTGTCGAGTTCTGCATCGAGCCTCAATCTCTCGGTTTTATTTAAACCATTTACGCCCAATCTGGACTTTAAACTGTTAATTTGATTCAGGCGATTTTGAAGTTTGTCAGCCTCAGCCTTGGTTAATGAACCGTTTTTGACTCCAGCCGTTATACGGGCTTGTTCGTCCGTCGACATGGTGTTCAAATTCCAGTGCTGCCACGTAGGTAAATCAAGAAAGTTTTGCGCGCTGGCAGGAAGGGCTATCGCAGCCCAAAGAACCACAGATAACGCTGTTCGTTTCATTTTAAAAATCACTCCTCGCTGTGGCTGACTAGATTACTCTATGTTCGCGCGAGAAACATTACCTTGCAGGCTATTATTTATCGTCGTACATGAAAGCGCCCCAGCCGTCTTTGACGACGGTCTGCACACGAGCCCGATCCTTGGCAGCCAGGTCTTTCTTGCCGAGTTTTTCATATGCCAGGGCACGACTGGAGTAATACTTTTCAAAATCGACATCGAGACCATTCTTGCGAGGAACTCGATCAATTGCAGCCGTGTAGTCGGCCGCAGCCAGGTCGTATTTGCCCATCTGCATATAGATGTCGCCGCGAGTTTTGTAATTGGCTGCAACTTGCGGTTTCTGAACACGAATTGCACTGCTTGCGTCTACCAGTGCTTTCTTTTCATCCTTGAGAATTGTCCACATCTTGGACCTGACGCGATAGTAAAGGTCGCCAGCCGGATCGATTTTAATTGCCCGATCCAGAGCTTTGATGGCGCCACGAGCATCACCATTCTGATAATGGGCGCGTGCGGCAATCTCGTAATAGTCAGGATTTTTGTCGGAACCTTCCAGCGCTACGGCTTTGTCGATGTCTTTTATCGCGAGAATGTTTTTGTCTTGCGCACAGTAGATGTTAGCCCGTAAAGCGTAAGCGGGACCGAAGCCTGGAGCGCCCCTGATTTGACGATTCACGACCTTTAGTGCGTCAGCAATCTGGTGACGAGAGTACAAACGAAGTGCAACGTTATAGTCGTGGAGGTCAATAGCGCCGACTGGAAGAATGCTCCAGGCGACGCAAACGCTTGGCAAAATGAGGTGGAAAAAGCTTAGTTTGCTCTGTCGCTTCACTAACAACCCCACGGCAAGCCACAAAACCAATTTAACCGAACCACTCCAATTATGCCAGTCGCTAATAACGTGAATGGTAGAAGCCCGAACTACACCTTAATTTCACCGCCCGCCCCATCAAGCCATAAAACAGCTGTGAAACTGTTTGCCCTCTGCCGGTCTTGTGCAAAGAGACGCTACATTGGAAAAGGTGACATATTAGAGGCGTTATCTGTGATTGTTCTGAAAAAAGTTCTCAGTCATCGAATCGAGCAAGAGAAGGAAGGTCTCTGGCGAATTGTATTTCATCTGCCGACCTCGACAAACTGCTGGGTGCTCGAAGAAAGTGACGGCTTAACTTTGGTTGATGCAGGATGCGAATGGAATGCTGGCACCATATTCGATACTATAGGAATGATAGGTAAGCCACTGCGACGTATAGCGATCACACATGCTCACCCTGACCATGCTGGAGCTGCCGCAGAGCTCGCGCGAATGACAGATGCATCAGTTTTCATACATGAGCTAGACATGCCGTTTCTCACTGGCAGCGACAGCCTGGGTGAATTGTCGGGAAACACACTCTCGCATGCGTTTCATAGAGCTGCGAATTGCCTGGGTCTGTTAAACCCACCGGCAGTTGAGAGGCCGGTTGCAGTTCAGGAAGGAGATATGATCGGCGATCTAAGAGTGATCCATACTCCCGGACATACGCCAGGCAGCGCCTCCTTCTGGTCCGAACGGCATCAGGCTCTATTTGTCGGAGACAACGCAAGCAATCGATTCAATTTGTTATCGATCAATTTGTCTGTATTCACTCTTGCCCGACCGCAGCTAGTAGAAAGTTTTGAAAAGTATAGAGACTATGATGCCAGGCTCATTTTACCCGGGCACGGTCGCGCACATCATGCGCGAGATGCTACCGCAAATTTACTGCGTTCGGCGAATATGTAAGGCTAAGCAACTTTCGTGAACTATTCCAGATTCTTTAATTGCTCGTCAATGTGCTACACGATTGGTAATGAAAAATGGACCGAACCACACGCCTACTGAAGTGCCACATCTGTTGCGCCGAGCCAGGGGACAGCTTTCGAAGCTGTTAGGAACCTACTGGTTCATACCATCACTCATGTGTCTGGGCGTAATTTTGATGGCTTCAGCCATCACCTATGTCGACACCAACTTGCACAGCAGTTTCGACATTCCATGGATCTACATAAACAGTCCAGAAGGCGCCCGTTCTGTTCTATCTACGATTGCCGGCTCGGTGATAACCGTTGCGGGTGTCGCATTCTCGATTACTATCGTCGCCCTAACAGTCACGTCCACACAGCATGGTCCACATGTGGTATCGAATCTGATGCGCGATAGAGGCAACCAATTCGTACTTGGAACGTTAACATCAACTTTCCTTTACTGCCTTCTGATTTTACGAACTGTTCACAGCGGGAGTGACGAATTTCCCCTCGCCCTTTCGATCGTGGCGGCGGTGCTTCTGGCACTTGCCAGTATCGCCATGCTAATTTATTTTGTCCATCACATCTCAAACTCGCTACGCGTAGAAAGCTTGATCGAGCGAGTCACAATTGACTATCAGGATTCGCTTGAGCGGCTGTACCCAGAAATCATCGGCAAAGAGGCAGCGAAAAAGGTCAAAGAGAACTCGGAGCTCCCACCCTCTATGGACGAGTCAACGCCCATTTTTGTTCGAAAAAAAGGTTATCTTCAAGAATTGCGTCCAGAGGAAATTATGGACATTCTAGTCGAGTACGATGCCGTTTTGACGCTTGTGAGACAACCCGGTGATTTTCTAATTCCGGGGGAAGTCCTTGGACAGGTCGTTTTAAAAGAACGAAAAAAACTGAGAGACATAGAAAACGACATTAACGGAGTTATCGCTGTCGGCAGAGGTCGAAACGCAATTCAGGACTTGCGCTATCCCGCATCTCAACTTCTGGATGTTTCCATGCGTGCTCTATCTCCCGGAGTCTGCGACTTGCTGACAGCGATTCTGTGCATCGATGAAATGGGCGCGGCACTATCGGCGTTGATGGAGCGAGAATATCCGTCGCAGTTTCGAGCGGACAAGGACGGTGCCATACGTCTGATTGCCAGACCTGTCGAGTTTGCGGATCTGCTCCAACTGACTCTTGGAAGTTTGATACCTAATGTGCCACCGGAGCAGTTCATTGTTGGGTTGCGAATCATGGAGATCCTGGGCACTTTGTCGCAGAAAGTCACATCGAAGAAAGATTTTGATCTCATTCGCACACTCGCTGACGAGTTATACACGCAGTTTTCTTCAGGACTCAACAGCGACTTGCAGAAATCAAGGTTATTTCAATGTTACTCTAACGTGTTGACGTCGTATGGTCGTGAATTATTTTCCAGCCAGCCGATGTATTCTTGAGCACAAGAGTGAAAACACCTTCTAGCGGCTGCTTCTCTTTGCGCTCCAGATGCCAATGTCCGACGCAATAGGCGCTATCTGCTCCTACGTCAATAACCTTAAGTTCCGAAAACTCGAGCGTCCCCATGGTATCACGACTGGTACCATAGGATTTCGTGTACTTCTGCCTGAGAGCCTCATATCCCCAGTACTCCTGACCGCCTGATGTATAAGAAGTGTCGGGCGATTCGTAGTATCCGGTCAAAAACGTATCGAGGTCTCCGGAATTCCAGGCATTCTTTTGCATGTCAATCACTTTTATGATGGCATCACGCGAAGCTGATTCGGATGCAGGCATCGCCGCGACCGTTCCGTTCACAACTGACAAAGCTAATACCACGGAGAAGGCCACAATTGTGACGACCTGAATTGTCTTAAACCTCATGCTTTTTCCTCCTGACTCATTTCCCTTTGACGAATTCATGGAAACCAGACTTCGATTCCTCAATGAGCATCGTGAAACCTTTGCTCTTGAGATAGTCGATCTGCTCTCGCGATACAAACTCCTGCGGAGAGTCGCAATACAGATTGAGTATGATCTTTATCGGAGCCTTAGATGGCATCGTCCCTAATGCTTTAATATCGTCGTCAGACAGCTTGATAAATTTCAAATCAATACGATGCAAGCCCCTCAGCTTCGAAATCTGCTTAACAGCATCCCGTCCCAGTTTCGTTCCATCCAGCTTAAACTCACGCAGTTTCGTTAGTGACTGACAAGCAGTCCAGTCGAGATTCTCACCCCCCAAGCATCGGTTCAGATCTAACCGTTCTATGTGGGGAAGTGAACAAATGCTGTCCAAGATTTCTTGAGTAAGAGTGACTTCGTGAATACCAAAACCACTCAACTTTGGAAGTTCTTGAAGTTCACGTAACGCATCGGGATCAACTTCATTTGTCTCACCCAGTTCAATAATCCGAACATTGGAGAGACGAGCCAACTGCCGCGTCATTGCATGGTTGATCGGACGGTCGTGAAAATAGAGTTCGATTATTCTGCAGTTTTTTAGGGCGATTAGACCTGCAGGTGACACGTCACAGCTACTCAAATCAATATTGAATGGAGCTTTGGGAGCAAGCTCCTTTACGAAACGAGCGAGCTGCTTGTCATTGACGCTGGTGTCCGGCTCCCACGTTTTATTCCTCAGATAAAACAGCTTCTCGATCTTGATCTTATCGAGAGGGTCAACTCGAGCGCCGCTCACCTTAACCTCATCGCCATGAGGAGCTCCCGTCAACGACGAACTACTGAGGTCGCCTGCTTCCATTTTGGGTTTGTCGCTGTCGGCTCGCTTTACCAGCGACATCCAGCCTATCCCGACAATCAAGGTTAATCCCAAAATTAGACTGGCAAAACCCAGTTCTCGTCTGGATAACGGCCGCAAACCCGATTTTGCCTCAGAGAGGGTTAGTGAAACGTCTTCGGCGCCGATCGACGAAATCTCCCGTTTCAAGACCTCGATTATCACATCAACTTTCTGCTGGCGCTTGTCCGCATCTTTAGAGAGAGCGGTGAAGACCATGTCTTTGAGAACGTCCGAGAGAGGCTCTTCGTTTGGATTTTCCAGCGCCGGCGGTTCCTCATTCAAGTGCATTGAGATGGTATCGACAGCGGTGCGACCAAGAAAAGGAGGTCTGCCCGTTAAAACTCGATATATCAAACAACCAAAAGAGTAAATGTCGGAGCGATGGTCGATCTCTGCTTCTCCGCGGATCTGTTCCGGCGACATGTAGGTCGGTGTTCCTACGCTCGCGCCGGGAGCTGTTAGACGCTGCTCTTCTCCCGTTGCTTTCGCCAAACCAAAATCAACTATCTGAGCCACAATCGTGTCATTAGTTTTGACAAGCATAACATTGCTTGGCTTTATATCCCGATGAATAATCGAACGATTATGCGCGTGAGACAAACCTTGCGCGATCTGGAGAAAGAGATTGAGCGCCTCACCGAGCGGTAATAGTCCTTTGCGTTCAAGACGCTCAGCAAGACTTTCACCCTTTACGAACGACATGACCAGATAAGGATCATTCGTTTCCGTCAGACCAAAGTCCAGAACACTCATTACGTTAGGATGGTTCAACGCACCGGCCAGCTGAGCCTCGCGTTGAAAGCGGAGCGCCTCATTCTGACTTGCTGCGCGCCTGAGCATCTTAATCGCAACAAGTTTATCCAGAGTTGTATCTCGGGCTTTATAGACAACTCCCGCTCCGCCCTGACCAAGAATTTTTAAGATCTTGTAGCGCTCCGGCAGTGCAGTCGGCAAAGCTGCAGCGTCGATGGATGGCGCGTCTCCGCCGGTTGTCTCGTCAGTCCCCGAAACATCCGTCACTTAGTACGCTCCTTGCTGACTTACTCCTCGCGGAATGTAATTGGACATTCCGTTTGATTGAAGGTAATTATAAAAGGACTCGCGAAGCTCTTCTCGAGGGACAAATGGACCGGTTTTGAAGTAAACGGTTGTGCCTTTAAATGCAATTGTTCGTTTGCCAAACTCGTCGTAAGCGGATTCCGTACTCCGCGATGTGATCGAACCGTCAGGATTTGGCGTGAGCACTTTCAGCGCACGCGACTGCACGACCTGCTTGATTCTTCGAGTCCTCGCGTCCACAGTTATTGACATTCCCTCGCCACTGTAGCTAAGCACGTCCGGACGCGGTGGTGAGTAGTTCTGCGTCATCCAGATCGAGTAAGAAACCTCGCCGCCCCCCTGACCAAAGCCGACCGCTGGCAGCGGGTAACAATGCCAGACGTTGTTTGCGGAATCAACCTGACTGCCCCAGCTGGTGCTTGATTGAATCTGACGAGAGACACGGCTTCCATCAGCGTATTCAATCATCTCGACGTTTCTGGTCCAGCGACCGGCAGCCCACGCGGGCACGATCACCCAATTGTCGACTTTGGATTTCTCCAGCGAATTCGGATCAAAAATCTGTCCAGGACGGTATTGATCGGGAACCGGATGGATGACATCCTCGCTCACTCCGCCTTGCAGAGGCAGTGCGAAAACCGGTGCGAACAGCGGATATGTCGCCAACGCTAAACCAATAGCTAAACATCCTGACAGTGGTCGCCGCAACTTTCGGACAACGTCAACCATGAATTGCACTTTCAACAGCTCCACTTACCTCGGATTCACCAGATTACTCGGATGTCATAGCTCTCGCCCATTCTACAACTTTCGTTGAGGTTTGCTATTTAGTGAGAGCAAAAGGACGTTCCAAGTTTAGAATGAAAGCATGATAGACAAATTCGAAATCGCAAACTTACTGCGCGAAACCGGCGTTTTACTCAGCGTTCAGGGCGGTAATCCCTTTAAATCCAAGGCATATCTAACAGGCGCAAACGCACTTGAAAGCCTGTCGGAGGACATAGAAACAGTTATTTCCGAAAATCGTCTAACCACTGTTCCGGGCATCGGTCCCTCCCTTTCCGCCTTTATTAAAGAGCTATTTGAGACAGGGGAGTCGAAGGTTCTGAATCGCCTGCGGGAAGAATTGCCGGCGGGAGTAATCGAACTATCACAGGTCCCGGGCCTGACTTTGAAACGCATTCAAGCACTCAATTCGGAACTCGGAATTACCAGCATCGAGCAACTCGAAGCCGCATGCCAGGCTGGTCATGTACGAAACATCAAAGGCTTTGGAATTAAAACCGAAAAATCTATCCTTAGCGGAATCAAGTCTTACCGGGAAAACCGCGCCAAAATCCATTTGTTCAATGCGCAAAAACTGGCCGCAGAGTTTCGCAAACACGTTAAGAACTCAGCCCGCCTGAAGCATATTGAAATTGCAGGCAAGATAAGAAGATGGCACGAAGTTATAGATGAAATCGAAATCGTTGCGGAGTCAGCAAAACCACAAACTGTTTTCTCTGTAGTGCAATCGTTTCCGACAGTAACCAGAATTGAGGACGAAACAGATAACAAGATTTCCGTACGCCTCGCTGATGGTATCACTGCAACTGTTTATGTCACGGAACAGTTTGGAGCGAAATTAGCAGAGCGCAGCGGGTCAGGAGAGCATGTAGAGAAACTGAAAGAGCTCGCCAAGAGACAAAGCCTGGATTATACGGGCGATGAACTTTTGAAAAACGGTCAGACGTTAGAATCAAAGACTGAAGAGCAGTTTTTTAAACACCTGCACATTGCTGTGATACCGCCTGAATTACGAGAGGGACTGGACGAAATCGATCTAGCGGCTCAAGAAAATTTCGAAGACTTGATTCAAATTTCGGACATTCAGGGCATGACTCATTGTCATACGACCTTCTCCGATGGAAGAGATTCGGTTTTGGAAATGGCTCAGGCTGCCGAAAGAATGGGAATGCATTTTCTCACGATAACGGATCACTCACCCACAGCTCACTATGCAGGCGGACTGCCTGCAGACGAACTGAAAGCGCAATGGCGCGCTATCGATGAAGCTCAAGAACAAGTTGGCATCAAACTCTTACGCGGCACCGAGTGCGATATTCTCGCTGACGGTCAATTAGACTACCCGCCGGAAATTCTCTCGCAGTTTGATGTAGTAATAGCGAGTGTGCATTCGCGGTTCCGTTTAGACCGTAAGGATATGACGAAAAGACTGATTAACTGCATGCAAAATCCACACTTCAAAATCTGGGGGCATCCACTAGGTAGATTGATTTTACGTCGCGACCCAATTGACTGCGACGTAGAAGCGATACTGGATGTGATGGCAGAGTCGCCAGCGGCCATTGAAATAAACGGCGATCCATATCGCCTGGACATAGAGCCGAAGTGGGCACGGGCAGCTAAAGAACGCGGAGTCAAATTCATAATCTCCACAGACGCACATTCCACTCGCGACTACAACAACTTAAAGTTCGGAATACACCAGGCAAGGCGCGCCGGACTGAGGCGCAACGACGTTTTGAACGCTTTGCCGGTGGAGGAATTCGCCACGTTTGTAAAACCCGACAAGTCACGCAATACGACCTGAAGAATATAGACCTTGCGGCAGACGAGAAATCACACGTTTAAAGATTACGAGCGAAACGGTTTTACACTATTGAAAAAAACAGGATTGCACCAGATGTCTAACGACAAACTGAATTTAGATTACGCACCAATGGAAGCGGAATTGAAAAACGCTCTGCCGCCTGGTGATAAGTGGATTTTTGAACCAAAGTGGGACGGATTTCGCTGCATTGCTCACAGAGACGGGGATGAAATCAACCTGATCTCTAAAAGTGGACAGAACCTCGGTCGCTATTTTCCGGAAGTAGTTGAGACGCTGTCCAAGTTGCAGGCAAAAACCTTCGTGATCGACGGAGAATTGGTTGTTCCTGAAGGCAACAGCTTTTCTTTCGACAATCTTCTTCAGCGCATACATCCGGCGGAGAGCCGCGTAAAAAAACTTTCGAGAGAAACGCCGGCATTGTACATCCTGTTTGACATACTTGAAAGCGAAGATGGAGAAGTTATAGTCCAGTTGCCGTTCGAGCAGCGTAGGGCAAAGCTGGAAGCGTTTGGAAAGCGCGTACTAAAAGATCTGAAGACGATTATAGTGACGCCGATTACCACTGACAGAGATACTGCTGATGCGTGGTTTAAAAAGAACTCCGAGTTTAACGACGGAGTCATCGCCAAGCGCGCGGATCTGTCCTACCAGAGCGGTAATCGCAAAGGTATGATCAAGGTTAAGCGGCAAAGAACCGCAGATTGCGTCATCGGGGGGTTTCGCTTCGCTAGCGGTTCATCCACCGAAATTGGTTCACTACTTCTGGGACTCTACGATGACGAAGGTGAATTACATCACGTTGGATTCACGTCAGGCTTTGCTTCCGTCGACAAGAAGAAATTGTCACAAGAATTGCTCGAGTTGAAAACGGATGTTTCGTTCACAGCCAACGTACCGGGCGCGCCGAGCCGGTGGAGCACCGCCCGTAGTACCGAGTGGGTGCCGGTCAAACCGCAGATAATCGTAGAGGTTCGTTTCGACCATCTCACCGGCGGACGCTTCAGGCATGGCACGAAGCTTCTTCGACTACGCCCGGACAAAAGGCCAAAACAATGTACCTTTGAGCAATTGGGCAAGCAAAGCGACGACCGGCGTGATTTGATTTGAGTTTCATTCTATAATCGGATCGGGAGACCTGTTCGAACTCAGTCCGTTACATTCTCGGAAATCAGGATGCAACTTAAAGTTTCGCTCGCGTTAATTTCCGCAATTGCGATATCGTTTTACGCCTCGTGCAGACCGGCACCAGCAGTCGATATTGGTTCACAGTATGCAGCCGGCGTAGAGCAGTACAACAAACGCAATTTCAAGGTAGCACTGCAACACTTCCAGGCATCGCTTGCGCAAGGAAACGGTTCTGCTGCGAACTACATCTACATGGGTCATTCTTACGCGGCTCTCGGCAACAGAGAGCAGGCTGTGAAGATGTACAGGAAAGTCCAAAAGTCGTTCAAGGGGCTACCAGCCGCGACACAGGCAGCCCAATTTATACAAAAGATCGATCCGAAAGGCTTATACCCGGATACCGATGCGACTGCGAATCAAGCCGCGCAAACAGCGATCATCACCACTCCTGGCGCTCAGTTGAGACTAAACGAACAGAATCGAAAGGGAACTCGCGGGCCTTCGTTGATAAACAGAATCAACGTAATTGCGCCTACTGTCGCCGGTCACCCACCGGTCAGCGGTTCAACAGTAGCAACAATCCGGTCCGCAATTTCGAAGATGCACAATAGCACCTATTCCCTATTAGACAATGCCGGCATAACGATAAACATCGCGCCCAATTTCAGCGACAAATGGCCTGCGCTTGCCGGTCAGTCAAAGCCGGGAGTGGAGCGCTATACTTACGCAAAATTTCCAGGTCATACCGATGGGCTGGATGTTTATATCTTTGAACGCATGGCGGATGATGCTAGCGGAAAGGAGTTGGAAGAGCCGTTCTCCGCCGCCCAATTGGAAGAAGAATTATATATCCAGCTCGGTCATGCTTTAAACAATGCCCTGAGTATTTCCAAAGATCCTGCGTTTATAGCACAGTACGAGCTTGATAAAAGCGCACTTGGAGCCGACGATAAAAAACGCCAAACACTCTTCGTACAGCCTGATGGAAAGGGAGAAGAAGAGGTATGCGCCACTTCAATTGGCGTGACTTTCGGAGCCGGACCATATCGCAATCTCGACAAGTTTTTCAAAAATAGTAAAGACTGGGTCGCGTCACGCATAGATCAGGAGTACAGGGCGCGCTCTAGCATGAGCACGCGAGGTGCACGCTCGGTCCTTCCCGCAAAGGGCACCACTGGTAGTGTGGTCCTCAAACCGACTGTTCCTGTAACGCCGCAAAAAACGGATCCACCGAAAGAAGCAACTCTCGAAATGCCATCGCAGGAACACGTTCCATACACCCGCGACCAGGGAAATCATTTATATGTACGCGGCGCAATCAATGGAAAACACGCGGACATAATGATCGATACTGGAGCCTTCAAGGTCCTTATTGGGAAACAAGATCTGCTCGCACTGGGCATCAAAACTCCGGACGGACCATCGGAAATTATAGGTGCCGGAGCATCCGGCGCTCTGCGCGGCTGGACGATGCCGCTAGAAATTTCCGTTGGAAGAATAAAGCGAAAAATGGATGTGCAAGTGCTCGACGGCCGGCAAACAATGCTTCTAGGACAGCCTTTTCTGAGAGGCATGCACTACCAAATCGATCGCAGTCGAGGTTACATTCGGTTTATGCGCGATAGCAGCGATGTGGACAAAGAAATTGGGAATGCCGCTTCCATTCCTTTTCGCATGATCGACGGCAACATGATGGTGGAAGCGAAGATCAATGGCGTCAACACCGAAGTGAACTTCGATACAGGAGCGCCATATACCCTTCTAGCGATGGATGCTATCTGGAAATTCGGTCTGCGCCCGCAAGGAGCGGCGAGAATTGGCGGCGCAGGCGGTAGCGGCAGCATGGGCTATGTGAGCCGAGCCGACAGTATTGAGATCGGTCCAATCAAGAAGCGAGACTTCCAGGTCGTCATCGGAACCGCAGTGGGACAACACGTCCTCGGGCAAGATTTCTTCGGGAATTTGAAGTTTATCGTCGACAACGAGAAGCATGTGATCAGAATCAGGGAGTAACTGTCACGCGCTTGGCTTATTTCTCATTGCCGCCAGAATTGCAACCGCCACTCTGTTGCCATCGAACGCGTCCTTGATCAGATAGTTGTCGGCGCCTTTGTTCATCGCCTCTGCAAGCATCTCCCGATCATCATTACCTGTAATTATGATAATCGGAAGTTGCGGCGAGTGCGCTCGAAGGGTCTCGTAAGTCGTAATACCAAACGAGTCTGGTAAGCCCAAATCCAGAATTACAACGTCCACGTTGTCCGAGTCGATTTTCTTCATGCCTCCACCTAGATCAGTGGAGTGAGCAATGTCGAAGTTGATTTCGTTTACCCGTTTCAAAAGAGATGAAAGCAGCTCCGCGTCAGACGGGCTATCTTCAATTACCAGCAATTTGATGTTCTTGTTTTTCATATCACGGATTCCTATTCACCTTCGGCTGCTGCCGATACCTAAATATCCGTCCGAGTCGCATGAGGTGTGCGCAATTTATCTTCGGATCTTTAGACGACGCCATGGTTTCCTTTACTATCTGTCGCCGTTTGGCGGCAGGGTAACGATGTTGAAATAAAACTGACTGATGCCTTTAGCGACATCAAGGAATTTTTCGAACTCGACCGGCTTTGTAATGAATGAGCTAGCCTGAAGTTCGTACGATCTCAGGATATCGTGCTCGTCCTCAGAAGTCGTCAGAATTACCACGGGGATAGTTCGAAGACCTGGATCCTTTTTGATCTCTTCAAGCACTTCCCGCCCGTCTTTCTTTGGCATGTTTAAATCGAGAAGAATAACGTCCGGTCTCTGTACATCCTTATACTCACCTTCTTTGCGCAGATAAGCCAATGCTTCGACGCCGTCTTTGACAATCGTCAACTCATTCAACAACTTGCCGTTTTTGAACGCTTGCCGCGCGAGTTCCGCATCAGACGGACTGTCCTCAGCCATCAGAATCCTAATCGCTCTCTGTTCTGCCATCTTCCTCTCCTTCGATCGCGGTTAATGACGCATTAGTCGGTATTGTGAAATAAAAGGTAGAGCCTTTACCTATCTCGGACTCTGCCCAAATGCGGCCGCCGTGGCGCTCGATAATCTTCTTGCACAACGCCAAACCGATTCCTGTGCCTTTATACTCTTCGCGCCCGTGAAGTCGCTGGAAGATAATAAAGATCCTGTCTACATGCTCTGGTTCAAAACCGATACCATTGTCCTTCACGCTAAACAGCCACTCATCGTCTTTTTGGGTAGCTGACACGTGCACCTTTGGTTTCTCAGAGCCCTTGAATTTTATTGCATTGCCGATCAGATTCTGAAAAACCTGGGACAGCTGCCCCTCATCGCCCATAAGTTCAGGCAGATCGGACGATGTCAATTCAGCTTTACTTTCTTCTATGAGCACACTCAAATCGCGCTTCGCTTGATTGAACGCTTTATTTGTATCGATCAGTTCAAGAGGCTTGCCGCGCGATTCGACACGAGCGTATGCAAGTAAATCATTGATTAGATTTCTCATTCGCGTGGAACCTTCCACAGCGTGATTTATCCAACCTTCGCTCTCTTCGTCCAGAGTCCCTTTGTGCTTGCTTGCGATCAGAGTAACGAAACCTGCCACCGCGCGTAGTGGCTCCTGGAGATCGTGAGAAGCGACATAGGCAAACCGCTGGAGGTCGGCGTTGGAACTAGTAAGTTTTGCGGTCGTGAGTTGCAAAGCCTCTTCGGTCTTCTTACGCTGCTCGATTTCCTCGACCAGCGTGGTATTCAGCTCATTGAGCAAGTCGACTCGCCGTTTCTCGTCCTCAATTGCCGTTCGAGTGATCGTGAACACCCAGCCGAGGAGACCGCCGCCCAGAACCGTGAGCATGCCGGTGGCGACCCATAGCGCGGCCTGAGCATTCTGCAAATCACGAACTCGCGCATCCAACAACGACTGCTCGGCGCTAATCATCTCGTTAACGAGAACTCGATACGCATCCATGATGCGTTTTCCCTTACCCTCACTTACCAGAGTTTTAGCGATGTCAGTTTCCACAGCAATAGTTTCCGCTGCGAACTGCAGCTTCTCCTTTGCGAGGTCGCGTAATTTCTGGACACGCTGCTGCTGCTCGCGGTTATCATGGGTCAACTCTTCAACCCGGGCGATGTGCTTAAGGATCTCAAGTCGGCCTCGATTATACGGGGCCAAATACTCCGCGTTTTTCGACAGTATGTAACCCCTGTCTCCTGTTTCGACGTCCAAAAGTGCTGTCAGCGAATCCTTGAGTTCGCCAATAACCTGATGCGTATGAATCGTCCACCGATCAAGGTCGGCAAGCCGAAACGACAGAAACCCGAGCCCGCCGAGAGTTATGAGAAATATGACTCCGGCAGCAATTAAGCCGTGCAAAGTCTTCTGTATGACTGTCTGCGTCATAAACCCCCACAGGCAATTATCCTTGCCTCACATTCACTCGCGTAATTTTGGGGCAACTCCTAAATTCTAACCACACTCCTATTTATATGGTGGAGATTTCGGGATAAAAATTTTTTGGGACATTCCTGGCTCTGCTCAAAATGGACAAAACCTGTATCCAATTAACGACAGCCGAAAACGGTAGCGGGTTTACCGATATCGCCACGCAAACGTAGCCGATATGCGACGCTCGCTTTCCGCAAATCGCCACCGGATATGGTATCTAATTGGCGACGACAGCCTCTGCGGTTTCCGGCGTCAAAGTTTTTTTGCGGCGAACAATATATTTCGCAACTACTGGCAACAAAAACAGCGTCAGAATTGTTGCAGGCAAAATTCCGCATGAAATCACGATAGCGAATGGCTTTTGGCTCTGCGAACCGATGCCGTTCGACAGTGCCGCCGGAGCCAACCCCACAGCCGCAACCAGAGCAGCGATCAGCACGGCGTTGAGTTTGTTGCGGGCGGCAAGAGCGATACTTTCCTCAACACCAGCGCCACCCGTCTGTAAGAGATCCCGCATGGTCGAGACGATTATTACAGCATTTTGAATCGAGAGCCCGAAAAGAGCGATAAGTCCCACACCGCTTGAGATGCTCACATGAGTTCCCGAAACGAAAAGAACCACTAACGCCACAGCCGCGGCGACGGGAACTGCCGTCATAGTCAATAATGCCAACTCGGCAGAGTTGAAGGCGAAGTAGAGGAGGGTGAAAATCAGGAGCAAAGTAACGGGAACCACAACTGCAAGTGTTTTTCCAGCGGCCTCCGCTCTAGTAAACTCCCCGGCATAAGAGAGCGAGTAACCGGCCGGCAGCGCAATTTGAGATTTGATCTTCTGCTGTGTTTCGAGGACCGCGGATCCCAGGTCCCGTCCTCGAATATTCGAATAAACAGCGATTCTGCGCTTGTTCGACTCCCTGAGAATCGAATTTGCCCCTTCAACCATTTTCAAACTGGCAAGCTGACGAAGTGGAATTTTGACGCCACTTGGAGAAGACACCAGGAGGTCGCCCACATGAGTGTAGTCACCTCTATAAGCCTCTTTGGCCCGCAAGACGACATCGAAGCGCCGCTCGCCATCGATGACCCGAGTGACAGCTTTGCCGCCAATCGAGGTTTCGACAATGTCCAAGATGTCGGATGTCGAGATTCCATGGCGCGCCGCGCGCTCGCGATCGATTTCAATTGTCAATTGCGGCTGCCCGGTCAAATTATCGTGAGCAATGTCGACGATACCAGGGACGGTGCGCAAAACATCTGAGACTTCATCAGCCAGCGATTCCAACTTGTTTATGTCCGGTCCGAATATCTTGACTGCGTACTCACCATTTTTAACCCCGGACATGGCTTCTTCCATGGAGTCCTTGATGCACTGTGAGAAGTTCATGATTAACCCCGGGACTTCTCTGTCCAATTTTTTTTGCATCGAATCGACAAGCGCTTCTTTACTCGGGAATTCCTTGCGCCACTCCTCCTGCGGATTCAAATTTACAAGAACCTCAATCATGTTATAGGGGTTTGGATCCGTTCCATCATCGGGTGAACCAATCTGCGTCAATGCGCTTTTGGTTTCAGGAAAAGAACGCATTACGTGACGAATGTCACGAGCTATTTCGACCGAGCGCTCGAGGGTGACACTGGGAGGCAGAATGTAAACGGTCAGCCAAATGTTGCCTTCTTCCAGCTCAGGTATAAACTCGGAACCGAGAAACGGCACCAGGCAACCAGCAGTAGTGGCGAGAATGAGAAAACCGGCAATAACGGTCTTGGAGTACTTTTGAAGTTTCGGCACAACCGCACCGTAACAGTGCTCCAACATTAGCACGACGGGACTTTCCCTGGGTTTCGGCGGACGATTTTTAAAGACCACATAACACACCACAGGTAGTACCGATATGGTCGTGATTGCGGCGACGACCAGCACGAGATTCATCAAAACTGCCAGCGGTTTGAATAATCTTCCCTCAACGTGTTCGAAGCTGAGGATGGGCAAAAATGTCATCGCAATGATTAGCGTTGAAAAAATTACAGGCTTCGCAACCTCAGCAGCGGCAGTGCAAATTGCGTCTCTGACTTCCCTGGGTGACGCGTTCGGGATAGTGCCGAGACGACGATTGATGTTTTCAATCATGATGACAGCGCCATCAACGATGATACCGAAGTCGATGGCACCAAGCGAGAGCAGATTAGCAGGTATGTTCATGCCGCGCATGAGAATGCTTGCGCCTAATAGAGCGCATGGAATGACGATCGCGCATATCAACGCGCTACGAATTTGCAACAGGAAAAACATCAAAATGAGAACGACCAGGACAATACCCTCGCCAACGTTGTGACCGATTGTTCCCACGGTCTTATTGACTAAAGCTGTTCTATCCTGCAAAACTTCCATGTGCATGCCCTTCGGCAACTGGCTCTGGAAGTCGTTCCACACCTCATTCAAGTTGTTAATCACTCGCGAAGGGTTGTCGCCACGTCGCATCATCAAGATGCCTTCGACTGCATCATCGTCTTCGTTTAAACCAACTTGGCCTTTGCGCACAGCGTCTGAAATTTTCACATCAGCGACGTCCTGAACCCTTATAGGAACGCCTTCTGCGCTGTTGCGAATTACAACATTGCCGACATCCTTTGCTGACTTCAGTAGTCCCAAACCACGAACCATATATCTTTGATCGTTATGGACGATGTAGCTACCGCCGGTAGAGTCATTGGCTCGGGCTATAGCCGCAGAAACCTCGTTCTGACTCAATCCCAGAGCCTGCAGATGCCCAGGGTCCATTTCAACGAGATAAATCTTGGTCGGTCCGCCGAAACCCGTCGAATCAACAATCCCATCGACGGATTTGAAGAGACGCGCCAGGAGCCAGTCTTGAACCTCCTTACGGTCACGCGACGACCAATCTTTTCCCTGCAGCGTATAGCGAAAAATTTCACCGACGGCGCTTGCGTTTGGATCAAGATGCGGCTCGACATAATCGGGAATATCGGCCTGCGATATGCGTTCAAGAACCTGTTGTCTAGCTGTATAAGGCTCAACCTCATCGTCGAAAACAATCGTAATTACGGATAATCCAAAAATCGAAATCGAGCGTGGCGGTTTCGCATGCGGAATGCCGTTGACCTCTTTTTCAATCGGAATAGTAACGAGGCGCTCGACTTCTTCAGGCGCTTTTCCCGGAAGCTGAGAGATGACCCGAACCTGCATGTTCGCGACATCCGGATAAGCCTCCAGCGGAAGGTTCTTATAAGATATTACGCCGAGAATAATAACGGCGATTACGACGAAAAGAACAAAATACTGCTTCGATATCAGCGCGCTGACGAAACGGTAGAAGAACGGTTTATTGTTAGAGGTTTCCATTTAAACCGGTTGGCAGCAATAGAAGTGCAATTTTAATAGCGTCCCTGCTTCAGTGCCTGCGACCTCAAAGTGAAAGAGCCATTGACGACAACTTTGTCGCCGGCTTTGAGACCCTTCAAGACTTCGACAAAACCGCCGGCATCCTCGCCGACTGTGATTCTCCGTTCTTCGAACTGACCGTTTGAGAGCGGGATGTATACGACCTTTTCGGAACCTGCGTCCTGAATCGCCGATGCGGGAATCGCTAAGACCGCGCGTTTTTCTCCGAAGACTTTCATACGGGCGAACATTTTCGGTTTTAGCTTAAAACCGGGATTACCCACGATTGCCCTGACTGCGAGCGTTCGTGTGTCCGGATTGATCGTGCCGGCTACATAATCGAGTTTGCCAGTGAACGTCTTGTTCGGAAAGCAATCAACTTTGAATTCGATATTTTGACCAGCTTTTACGCTCTGGACGTCCTGTTCGAAGATGTCCGCCACAAGCCAGAGATTATCAATATCGTCTACAACGAACAATGAGTGGGAAGGGTCCACAAGTTCGCCGAGATTAACATTCCGTTCTAAGACAATCCCGGCCTGCGGGGTTTGAATCGGAATCATGTTGATTACACTGCGATCCTTCAGGATTTTGCTAATCGTACTGCTCGGCATCCCAAGCACCATAAGCTTCTGCTCGAGAGACTCGCGCGCGAGACGTTTCTTGTTGTCAGCTATGGCTTCTGCCTTCGCCTTCTTCTGGTTAAGAGCTTCAATAGTCAGACCATGCTGCTCGAACTCCGTTTGCGCCGATTCGAGAGCGGCCTGGGAACCAATCTTTTCATCGAGAAGGAGCTTGGCGCGCTCGAACTGTTTGCGACACAATGCTAGCTGCGACTCGGTCTGTTTCAAGTCAAAATCAATTTGCATCTTATCGCTGGCAAGCTGAGAATCAATGTCGGTTTCTGCCTTAAACAGATCGGTCACCAGGGAGCCGATCTCCTGACTGGTGATGGTGGCGAGGACCTGACCCTTTTTCACAGTATCACCCAGATTCGCCGACACAGCCGTGACTTTGCCGGAGATGGGCGGACTTACACGGGTTACAGCATTGGCGTTGGCCTGAAGCTGGGCGGTTGCTTCTATAAGATGATCCAGAGCGCGTGTTCTGGCAACATCGACTTTAATTTTAGACAGGGCATTAGGCTGTTCGGCGAGCGAGACTATCGTCCTGGTGGATGGCTTCGGCGCAGGGACAGGCGAGCCACTGTAGGCGTGTACGGGATGGACGTTCAATAAGGTCTCAGACTTACAGCCGGTCAATAAAACTGCAGACAAGAAGCTCATGCTCAACAAGCATTTACGAACGTCGGCGACTTTTATACTCGGCTTCGGCAACTCTGGTTTCCCCGCTTCTGTCATAATTGTAGTCACTATAAAACGCCCCGCAAGCGCTTCTGTGACAGGCTTGTGATCGTTTCCAATAATTATTTTCGCGATACAAAACCGCTTAGCGGAAATCGTTTTTTCTAGATTGCTGGTGTTGGCTCTATTACATCCTACTAATCCGTGACTTGCAAACGGCTTTCGCTGTTTCTGAAAGGTTGAAAGGACAATTCTTTCGCGGCGAAATCAACGCTTGAGAAGGACACGAATGGAATAGAGTCGCAGAAGGTTTGATTACAGGTTTGTAATGGTTTAGGACGAAAACATTGGAACTTATGATCGACTTATGATCAAAGGTTACAACGGACACCGCATTTAGTACCATGGCAGTGTCCTGGCTCGTTTTTGGAAAAACGCACTTGCGATTGCAAAGCCTCGACATAATAAAACCCGCCCATCATCCGCTTAACTGATATGAGAATACTGGTCGTCGAAGACGATTTTCGCATCGTTAAACCCTTGAAAGAGGATTTGGAGCACCAAAAATATGTCGTCGATTATGCGTTAGACGGCGAGCAGGCTTGGGAGCTCTGCAATTCGGAAGCGTATGACCTCATACTGCTCGATTGGATGCTGCCGAAGCTAGACGGTGTCACACTCTGCCAAAAACTGAGACAGAACGGTTACGCAGGCAAGATCCTGATGCTGACGGCACGCGGTGAAAAGCTGGACAAAATATATGGACTGGATGCCGGTGCCGATGACTATGTAGTGAAACCATTCGACCTGGAAGAACTTGGCGCCAGAATTAGAGCCCATCTTCGCCGTAACAGTCAAACAAACACAACCTTGAATGTGGGCGACTTAAAAGCTGACCTGAAATCGGCCGATATCAAATATAGAGGCGGAAAAGTTGACCTCACACCAACCGAATATCGGCTTTTGTTGACCTTCTTGCGTAATCCGGGACAGACGTTCAGTGCTCGAGATTTAATCGAAAAACTCTGGCACTTCGAGGAAGCGCCCACTGAATCCGTGATAAAGTCTCACATCAAAGGTTTGCGCAACAAGCTATTCCGCGCAGGCTGCCCGAAGAATACCGTTGAAACTGTTTTCGGCTTCGGTTACCGATTAAAATTGGTCGACAGCAACTATTAATGAAAAGAAGCCTGGAGCGCAAACTCGCCATCTATAACACTGCCGTTTTTGCGGCAGTTCTAATCGCGTTTTCTTCGGTTCTATATCTGGTTGTTCGCGAAGGGTTTTATAACGATGTTCGCTCACACTTGCAGAGAATGACAGATGGCGTGGTCTCATCTATTGATTACGATAGAGAAGATCACGAGGAGCCGCTGCCGGATCTGATTGTGAGTCAGCTGCCGGCGTCAGCCTCCGAATCGCTGGCTGACATGCGTTTACAATGGTTCGATAAAAACCAGAAGCTGAGGATTGAAAAGGGCGCGTTGTCTGTTTCGATGCCGCTGATTGTCGCTGGCGGTTTTCAAACGCAAGATAACCCCCGCGCAATGCTATTTACTAAAGCCGTTAATGTTAACGGTAATTTGTTGGGATATGCGCGAGTCGCGCAACCGCTCAGCGAGCTCGAAAGGGCAATGAACCATCTCCAATTCGGACTAACGATATCAGTCGTGTTCGCGAGCCTACTGAGCGGACTGGGTATCACATTCTTGACGAGCAAATCACTTCAGCCCGTTTATCAAAGTATTGAAACACTAAAACAATTTACGGCCGACGCTTCGCATGAGTTGAAAACTCCGGTGACGGCAATCAGCGCAAACAGCGGCGTAGCGTTAAAGTACGATGAAGGAATGCGGCAGTCGGACCGTGAAAAATTCGAAATGATTTCGAGCGCAAGCTCGCAGATGAATCACCTCGTTAGTGCCTTGCTACAGCTCAGCCGATTGGACAACACACTTACTGAACACCGAACAGCACCACAAGACGTGGGGAAACTTCTGCGAGAAGTTTGCGATTTAACTCGATGGCTAGCGAAAGAAAGAGATATTCAGGTTGTTAGTAAAATTGCTGAGAATTTATACGTAGAATCAGAAGAGGACGAGCTTAGACAGGTCTTTCAAAACCTTGTGGAAAACGCATTGCGATATACGCCAAGTGGTGGAAGAGTTGAGATTTCGGCTGAGCGTAAAAATAGCGTTATCGAGGTTTCAGTCAGCGATACCGGAATTGGTATCAGTCAGAATGATTTGCAGAAGGTTTTCGAGCGATTCTGGCGCGCTGATAAAGCTCGCTCGAGGCAGCATGGCGGCAGCGGTTTGGGTCTATCAATCACTCAGGCGATCGTGACAAGACTTGGTGGGAGTATAGACGTACAGAGCAAAGTCGATATAGGATCGACATTCACAGTCAGATTACGAGCAGTCTCAATCAAGACTGCAAGCGGCGTTCCAGTTGCTTAGCACGAATCGGATTTCTCTACCGAATCTCTACCAGCAAGGACTAATATTGCAAGTGGCGTTCCCCGTATGAGCGAAACTGGCAACCATGAATTTCTGTTCGAGCCTCTCCGATGAGCCTGACTGTAAAACTCTCTGGAAGATATTCGTCCTAGCATGCTTAATGTTTTTCCCAGCATTAGGCTCCGCCGGTCTGGTTAATACCAGCGATGCGTATTACTCTGAAGCCGCCCGCGAGATGCTGAATCGGGGGGACTTCATAACTCCATATTTGAACTTTACGCCGTTTTACGACAAACCAATATTGACCTATTGGTTGATTATCGCATCGTACCTGAGCTTCGGCGTCAACACTTTCGCCGCGCGATTACCCTCCGCTCTATGCGCAATCGCAACCGCTCTTGTAGTCTATTCGCTAAGCAGAAGATTCGTTAGCCGCCGAGCCGCATTCTTAGCGGCGCTCGCATTGGTCGCGATGCCACTGTTCGTCATCGTCGGGCACGTCGCTCTGACGGACATGCCGTTGACCTTGCTCACAACCGTAACCAACCTGCTCTTGCTCGCCTCGCTGATCAAGGGCAGTTCAAAGTGCCTGATTCCGGCATACGTGTCGTTAGGTCTGGCGCTGCTATGTAAGGGACCACTGGCGATAGTGGTTGTGGGAACTTGCGTAGGAGGTTTTCTTCTCTGCACCAGCCGCACACCCGAACACTTTTATAAGAGATTCTTATCTCTCAAACCGCTGGTCGCTATCGCGGTACTACTGGCAGTGGCGCTGCCGTGGTTCGTCGCGGAACACATTGCTTCTCATGGAGAATTTACTACCTACTTTTTTATCAAACAAAACTTCGGACGACTGATGGGACAGTTGCCTTCACACCTGTACCCGGTCTGGTTCTACACCCCCTTTCTGCTTGGCGGATTTGTTCCCTCACTCCCGCTGCTCGTGGGAGCTCCGATTGTCTTTCGCTTTAGAAAGAACCGCAGATTTTCGGAGAGCCCGCGAGTTCAACTAGTCATCGCAGCTTCTTGTTGGTTCGTCGGAACGCTTGTTCTACTGACGATATCATCATCAAAACTTCCTACTTACCTTCTTCCGCTGGCACCACCGATCGCCATCCTCGCAGGAATTTATCTCGATACGATAATTCGGCTCGGCAAACGTCGCTTCATTTTATGGGGTGCTCCCGTTCTCGTTCTCGGTGGACTGGGCAGCTTGTTCGTATTCCCGAAGATGTTTGATGGAGCATCAGACTTGCAATCACTTGCAACAATCTGCACCGTGCTCTTCGTTTTGGGCTACACCGCATATGGTGTCTTAGTTTACAAATCCAAACTGCATCAGGGCATCATTGCGCTTTTCGTTTCCAGCCTTCTGGCGTGCGCAGCGCTAGTGCCAATCGGCATTCAGCAAACATACAGACTTGGTCCGGCAGCCCTCGAGCAAGTCGTAAAAGCCGCAGCGAGCGACCGCAATGCGAGCATCGCGGTTATCGAACAAGAGAGCCCCAAAGCGGCGTTCTATGCACAGCGGAAGGTGTTTGAAATCAACGGACCGCTGGACTTCCAGAAATTTTTAGAGACGACTTCCGGTCCTCATTATCTAATTCTCGATGACAAAAATTTCGCAGTCTTGCAGCCGTTTTTTCCGACGCATTATCATTCAGTGAAGAAATGCGGGAAGTGGAATTTGATGACGTTGGACGAGTTGAGTAAGTAGATGGAACAAACTACGCGGTGGAAAGCATTTACGCCGATGCCGGCTCATTGAACCGGCTTTTGGGCGCTATCCTAGTACATCTATTTTCCCACCATCTCACCACTGCTGGTGTCAGCTATTGAGCATGAAACCGCTATCTGTCAAAATCGGCACGCTGGAAACCAAAGCGTTCCATCAGTCTCATCCACTCGTACTGCCGGAAGTGCTGGATTTCTCTCTCGTGCTGCTAGATTGAACTGTTTCATGTTTTCCAAAGCTGGCCCAAGATCCTGCCGAGGCATGGTCAAAATGTACTCGGAGAGCAGTTCGCATTTTCCATATTCATATGCGATTTCAAGCTTTGCTCCGTTTTGTATAGCCTTGATACTGTTTGCTTCTGGGGTGTTGCTGTCCATTTTCACTTCCTTCAATAGTTAATGCATCTTCCGGCGGTAATAGAATGCGCAAATTCGGTTTAGAACCAAGAACTTCTTGCCACTAGAAAACCCTTGTATTGGGCTTAGTCTACAAAAGACACATCGCATTCTGCGCCCGGTTTTGGTGTTATTACCATTTGTCCCTTGGGGCTAACTTTCACATCTATGTGACAGCCGCTTCCACCGATAACTAAGCCTGTACCCTTTGGTACAGTAACCTCTAGATCTTGTCCCGGATTGTCTACTGCAACCTTGTCGCTTTTCTGTTCAGAGTCTAAAAACGAAAATTCGGAGGCATTCACAAATCCAGGACTCATAGTCGGCTGTGCAGCAAAAGTTCTAAGCTCATCCAGGCTACAGGAGGTTAGGCTAAAGGTGGAATCGTTTTCCCTCCTTTCCGCAAAATCAGTTTTCGCATCCTTTGTATCAGGTAATAACATTGCATGTGACACATCCATAAGTGAGCCTCCAGCGATAGAAGAGAATCGTGCAGAACTTAAGCAAGTTCAATTTAACTGTAATACAGAGCACATCAAATTCACGTCAAATGAGGCGAGGTCATTTTCATTTCTCATAAAACTGACCGTTCTGTCAAAATCCGCACGCTGGAAACCAAAGCGTTCTATCAATCTCATCCACTCTCAATGCCAGAAGTGCTGGATTATTCTCCTGCTGCTAGATGTAGCGAGCATATCAAATCATTCCTCCAATAACATTCCGCACGGAACAATCGGCCGGTATCACAGCACGCCTAAAGGTCTTCGAACGGACGGCGATTGCAGAGCAACGATCATATAACTCGAAAAATTTGGCGAAAGTGATATCGCAGAACGTCGATTGCCGAGCCAATGTAATCGCGAAGCTGGTACCGCAATTTTGCTCGCGCCCAATAAATGTGAGCACACTCACCGTGCGCATTGCCGTTTACTCCAGCGAGACAAAGGGCCAACCTATAATCATCGGCGGCACGATCCTTGTCACCGATAATCTCACATGCTTGCGCATGCGCTACTACATCAGGGACTGTAATCGCCATATCCTCGGATATTACAATCTTGCTCAGCCGTCGAGCCGCCTCCACGTTTCCCATGGATAACAGAACACGCGACTGGAGAGCGATCGCTGGAATGAAACCCGGCGTCAATCGCTCTGCATCTTGTGCATCACGCAGAGCCCCCTTACAATCGCGAAGGAGCAAATAACGCAGTAAACCACGCTCGGTCAACGTGGCGGCATCTCGTTTAATTTCTATCGAGGTGGAGAAGTCTTCGTATGCAGCTTTGGACTGACCTATGCAGCCGCGGCTCCATGCACGAGCGCGGTAGTACAAGGCTTCCGTAGGGACAAACTTGATAGCGCCATCAAAATCCTTGATAGCGAGTTCGTGCAAGCGCTCATTGCTGTATACGAGGCCACGGTAATAGAACGCATCAGCACGAGGTGACAACTCGATCGACTTCGATAAACACTTCATTGCCAATTTGTTCTCGCCAAGCCTCGCCCAAACGGCTCCAAGCTGGCTATAGGCCTCGGCGGAAGACGGATTGTACAAGATTCTTTCACTATAAGCATCGATGGTGTTGCGGGCTTTCTTTCGCTGCCGCAGCTTCTCAGACGCGAGAAAAGCTTTTAACCAGCGCGGGAAATCTGGATCTTTGATATTCACGACACCCACGTCATTTACGACGAAAGCCGAGACTCTGCGTGAATTGCCCATCCGAAGTTGCAGGAACATCGTTAAACACACAGCCAAGACTCCGAACATCATCACAATGCTCATCTGGACATTTGGACGTTCAAAGATGGACATTTATCAATGTTTGCCTCTCTCTACACGAAGACCTTGCTCATAGTCAGCTAGCGCGCCAAAGAAATCAGCAGTTTGAAAGCGCAAGAGTGCTCGAGCGTTGTAAGCGTTTCGAATCGACTCTTTGCCGTAATGAACAGGATTCGACTCCAGACATTTTGACAGAGACTCAATTGCACCTAACTTATCACCCAAGTCTTTTTGAACTTGAAATCGTATGTAATAGTCAGATGGATTCTTTGGTGTTATCTTGACCGCTGCGACTTTGTCAGCATGAGACTTTTCCTCAAGCCCAAGCTTACTGAAGACCTCGGAGCGCATGCTAAGGGCAAGCAGAAACGAAGGATCTAATTTGATCGCACTCGATAAGTCTTCCAATCCCCAATCTGAAGTGTGCGACATATACTTAGACCACCCGCGGTTCATATAATGAATCGCGCCTGATGGCTCTAGTTTTATAGCCCTGTCGTAATCGGCAATGGCGTTCGCATAAAACGTAGTTGAATCTGAGCACCCTGCAAACCAACAATCATGGCCGCGCTTCTCATAACACCAGGCTCGATACCCATAAATCTCTGTGAGTTCCGGCGAGTACAGAAGAGCGCCATTAAACCACCTGATCGCGTTAGCATAATCCTTTCGGTTCATAGCAAGATGCGCTCTGCACATGTGCAAAATACCGCTGTTGAAATGCCGTATAGATGCTTCCCCGCATAGACGTTCGGCTTCTACGTAATCACCAGCGTTGTAATTCACCCACGCCAGGTAGGCATAGCTAATCGAAGAATCCGGGTCGATTTCAATCGCTTTGTTGAAGTCAGCAATAGCGGATTGGCTATCTCCTTGGCAGTAGAAGACGTATCCACGCCGAGCCCAGAACTCAGCCGTGGAATTGTGCTCTTCTATCAGGCTCGAATATTCAAGCTGCGCGTTGGGATAGTCGCGCATTCCCTCGAAACATCTTGCCTTTCCTAGCCGAGCAGCAAACAAATTCGGATTGAGTTTGAGAGCCATTTGATACTCATCGAGTTCCGAGTGATGGCATTTTTCCAATTTCTCTAGCCCATAGGAGTGAAGAACCTCTGCAATCGCATAATGCGCCAGAGCAAATCTTGGACACCTGATCAAAGCCGCCTTGTAAGCGGCAATAGCAGCTCCAAAGTTTTTAAGCCGAAACTGATTGGAGCCCTCCTCATATAGCAGAATTGCATCTTTGCTTATTTCTTCACCAAGCCCACGACAGGCGTCGTCAACGAATTTCTTTAGAGTCGCTATTTCATCCTCCGAAAGCTTGATACGCATGCACGCCGAGGGTGCACCCTCTTTCAGAACTTCGCAGCGATCAATTACTCGGCCGGAACGACCATTCGCAATGGTTAGACGCAGTCGGAATTTTTTGTTTCCACAATTTGATTGGTAAGCCACAAGGGCTCCTTCAAACTCAACAATCTCTGGCGCATTGGGATCAGCACCAGCCCAGTCAACATAATCCCGGCTTCGAAGAACTAAACTTCGAGTTACGTTGTTTGGTTGCGCTGACGACCAGAATATTTTCGCAAACGCTGCTTGCGCCTCCGGTGACATTTTCGCCCGAGCGAGTTCACGACTTGAGGAGCGCGATTCGATCCAGAAGTCGAACGCCTCATCAAGCCAACCTTCGACAAATTTTTTGGTTTCGTCTAACCGATCTTGTCGGGCCTTGGTTTCCAATCCGAATTGGACGCGACGATCATGATCCATTTTTTTGAATGAATAACCAACCGTCGACAGCAGAACGATAGTCACTGTGATAACAGCAGCGACGGGTCTCACCCTCGGGAAACTAGCTCCTAGCACCAACCCATACATCAATTTATGCGCCTCGCAACACAGCGGATCAAATCTTGCGCACTCCCAATAAAGTCACATGTAGCAAATCGAGTTCGTCCGCGATCATCGTACATCGAACACATCAAAGACGAATCATTTGTCTCTATTCGTTGCATCCATCCGATCGCCGAGGTGTAATCCCTCAGTGCACCAGCGAAATCCTTAAGGTTTGCCTTTGCCCGCGCCCTGAGCTGGAGATCCTGCGGACAGATACAATCCAGTTTCGAAAGTCTTTCATTAATACGTTGCGATTCCGACAAGCGACCCAAGTCATAGAGGACATCGGACCGGATGCTAAGTGCCACAGGATAACTCGGATCAAATAGTAGAGCCCGGTCCAAGCAATTCAGAGCACCTGTGAGATCATGCTTTTCGTAATATCTGATAGAAGCACACTCGGCCAACGAAAAAACATTTGCCCGTCGAAAATTTCCGATCTCGAAGTTGAAAATAGCCTCATCATAATTTCCGATTGCCAAGTATGCTCGCGCAAGCTCGAAAGAAACTTCATTGCAATCGTTTAACCGAAAAACTTTTCCGGCTGAAAGATTTACGATCGCATCTTCGTACTGCCGACGTTCGCGATAAATCTGTCCGAGGTAAAAATAGGCATATTCATTTGGATGCACAGCCAATGATTTCTGCAAGAGAGAAATTGCTCTGTCATCGTGTCCTTGCTTCCATCGAATCCGGCCAAGCTCAGCGTACGCTCTCGGGAAGCTTGGATTGAAAACAATACATTGACTTAAGTCACTGATAGCGCCCTGAGTATCGTTCAGCTGATACCGAGCAACTCCACGTTTGGTCAGAAATTCAGCATCATTAGGACGCTTAGTCAGCGCGATATTACAATCTCTAACCGCTTCGGAATACCGCCCTAGCTCAAAATTACACTCATAGCGAAAGCGTAGCGCACACTCAGCGTCGTCAGAACAAAGTTGGATAGCTTTCGAGAAGGCGCAGCAAGCCTCGCTGTAAAAGCGCTGCGAGAGATGCGGACGCTCTTTTGCCATTTGATGGAACACAAAACCTTTGAACTCGTATGCTCGAGCGAAGCCGGGCGACAATCGACAAGCTTGGTCTAAGTTGAATAGAGCATCAGCATCTTCGCTTTTTACGAAGTGACTCTGGGCTTCCTCAAAGAATAAAATTGACTGAGCCTCTACAGTTCGCGTTCCAATTTTGCACGCCTTCTTCACAAATTCAGCGAGACCCAATGATCCCGTATCGATTTGAACAGATTCGATTGTCCTTTTGCCCGCATGATTCCGTACACGAGTCAGTAATTCAATGCTCAAGCCGCCGCATGAATCGTACTTGTATATAGACCCTCGAGTTTTCACAGACATTAATCCGGAACCATCATCACTCACTACTTCGGAAGAATCTGAGTTGAATTCAAAGGCCCTCGCGACTCCCTTGTCCATCTTCGAGGTCCAAAGAACTTTGGACAGCTCATCAGCCGCATCAGCCGACATCATGGCGCTCGCGAATCTATGGCTCAGCTCTGAAGAGTCGGACCAGAAGTCGAATGCTAGTCCCAACCAATCCTCAGTAAACGCTTTGGTCTGAGTTCGCTCCTTCGTGTCGGGGAGTCCTTCATGTACAAAATAGAACGAACTTGAGTTCGATTTAGAGGCAGCACTCACGGCTTGCTGGACTCGCATATCGAGAAGGAGACCAGGTCCAAAACCGGCACACAGCAAAGCCAGTGATGAAAACACAGCAAAGCAAAAGCATTGCACCAAAGTTAGACGGACCAGTCTCATCGTCAGAACCGCACCCGCAAGAGAGTTTCAATCTAATATGCAATGAAATCTCCCACCTGGACAAGGGTGATTACACGAAGCAGAGCGACATCACCCGGGTGATCTTATGACCCGAGCTAAAGCGAACAACGAAGTTTGCGCATATCGCCGCTCATCCGCAAGCTAACGGAAACGAAAGGCGACGAACACCTAGCTCGCCGCCTTCCAATGTATTGTCTAACACCACTGGTGGTGGTGGCGTCTACTTCTTGAGGTCGAAGCGATCGTTGTTCATGACTTTGTTCCATGCGACAACGAAGTCATTTACGAACTTCTCCTTGCCGTCATCAGAAGCATAAACTTCTGACACTGCTCGCAATTCAGAACTCGAACCAAAGATCAAATCGACCGGAGTTGCGGTCCACTTAACGGCGCCTGACTTGCGGTCCTTGCCCTCGTAAACACCGTCCTTGGAGGTCTTCGACCAGACAGTATTCATGTCCAGCAAATTGACAAAGAAGTCGTTGGACAACGTTCCAGGCTTGTCAGTGAAGACGCCGTGCTTGCTCGCTCCTTCATTCGCATTGAGTGCACGCATACCGCCAACGAGAACGGTCATCTGAGGCACCGTGAGACCGAGTAGGTCAGATCTCTCGACGAGTGATACCGTCGGTGGTTTCGTCGCACCTGTACCATAATAGTTGCGGAAACCATCTGCGTGCGGTTCCAGCAGCGCAACTGATTCAACATCAGTTTGCGCTTGGAGAGCGTCATTACGTCCAGGCGAGAAAGGCACTTTGACTTCTACTCCAGCCTTTTTAGCAGCGTCTTCTATTGCCGCCGCACCACCAAGAACGATGACATCTGCAAGCGAGATTTTCTTGCCGTCGGATGCACCGTTATTGAAATCGGTTTGAATCCCTTCCAGCGTTTTGAGAGCTTTTGCGAGTTCCGCAGGATCGTTTACAGCCCAGTTTTTCTGAGGCTCCAGACGAATGCGGGCACCATTTGCGCCACCACGCTTGTCCGTGTTGCGGAATGACGCGGCTGACGCCCAAGCAGTCCTGACCAAATCGGAATTGGACAAACCGGACGCGAGTATCTTAGCTTTGAGAGCTGCAACATCGGAGTCATCGACAAGCTTGAAATCCACGGGCGGGATCGGATCTTGCCACAACAATTCCACACCCGGCACTTCGGGACCGAGATAGCGCGAACGCGGTCCCATGTCGCGGTGAACCAGCTTGAACCAGGCTTTAGCGAAGGCTGTCTTAAACTCTTCAGGATTCTCGTGGAAGCGCTTAGCGATCTTCAAATATTCAGGATCGGTTTTCAAAGCAATGTCCGTAGTGAACATCATTGGAGGATGTCGCTTATTCGGGTCGTGAGCATCCGGCACGAGCGTGGCGGCCTGGTTATTCTTCGGCTTCCACTGATTTGCACCGGCTGGCGACTTGGTGAGTTCGTAATCGAAGCCGAACAGATTGTCAAAATACTGCATCGAGAATTTCGCTGGAGAGCGTGACCATGCGCCTTCCAAGCCGCTCGTGATCGTGTCGCCGCCTTTACCGGTTTTAAACTTGCTCGCCCAACCGAATCCTTGATACTCCACCGGACATCCGCCGGGAGCTGGACCGAGGTCGCCCGCAGGACCGGCGCCATGCGCCTTTCCGAAGGTGTGTCCGCCGGCGATAAGCGCGACTGTTTCCTCATCGTTCATTGCCATGCGACCAAACGCTTCGCGAATGTCCTTAGCTGCAGCCATCGGGTCAGGATTTCCATTCGGACCTTCCGGGTTGACATAGATTAGACCCATTTGGATAGCTGCTAGCGGTTTCTCCAATTTACCAGAGGCGTCACGGTTGTTGGACATGAACTTAGAGCCCGGTCCCCAGTAGATCAAGTCTGGCTCCCAGTCATCAGGACGACCGCCGGCGAATCCGAAGGTTTTGAAACCCATATTTTCAAGCGAAACGTTACCGGTCAAAACCATGAGATCGCCCCACGATAACTTAGAACCGTATTTCTTCTTAACCGGCCACAGAAGGCGTCTTGCCTTGTCCAGGTTGACGTTATCCGGCCAGCTATTGAGTGGTTCAAACCGTTGCTGTGCACCGCCGGCGCCACCACGCCCATCAGAGACGCGATAGGTTCCAGCTCCGTGCCAAGACATGCGGATGAAGAAGGGACCGTAGTTGCCGTAGTCCGCAGGCCACCAATCTTGCGACGTCGTCAGCACATCATTGATGTCTTTCTTCACAGCCGCGAGATCAAGTTTTTGAAATTCTTTTGCATAGTCAAATTCTTTTCCGAGCGGATTCGATTCAATCGAGTGCGCGCGCAGCGGCGAAAGATCTAACGTCTCCGGCCACCAAAACTGGTTCTCACGTGGCTGCCCATCCGCGTATGCGGGAAGGGAAAATGCCATCATCGATAACGTGGTGGCATGAATGAGCAGTGCCTTTGTTGATCGTTTCATGATAGGGGTCCTTATGGTTTCTGGCGCCGGATAGTACATGGTCAGATCTCGATAGCCTGCAAAATCGCGCAGCTAAGCAACTTGGACCGACGTCCAAGCTCTTTTCAAGCACGGCGAGGCTTTCAAACGGATATCCTATCCCTGCCCAGGCTAGCTGTCCACAGTCTCAAGACTGAAGATTGTGGCAAAGTGCTGTAGCCGATGATAGACAAGGCGTTGGGGAATTTGTCGGACACGAACAGGCGAACCGTTAGAATTGATACCATTTTAGACTAACTCTAATCCGGTTAAACTGTCAAGCCTTCCACCCAAGCAGCGATCTACCTGGTCAGCCTCTTAGGGCGCTGTTTCGGCGCAGTGCCAACGTCATACTTTGCCATCCCCGCGGTCCACAAGTACTTGGCGAGGTCCATGCAGCCCTCTTCGTTAAACTCAATTCCCTCTGCTTCAAGTAGTTGCCGCTGCAGGTCGGCGGGCACACCAACTTTATGCGTGCTGGTTCCGCCTTGAGCGTTGACGACGCGCTGCCACGGCACGGAGTCCATGTCGGGCGAAGTGCTTTTGCCGGCAGCAACCTTAGACTTCGATTGCGCTAGGTTTTTACTTGAAGCCTTGCCAGTTTTGCCAGAAAGCTTCGCAGACTTTTTCTTGCTGCCGAGCGCCTTTAAAGCCCAGCCGACCCCCTGAGCACTCATGCGACCACCAATCATCGCCGAGATGGCGCCGTAAGTTAAAACGCGCCCTTTCGGAATGCTCCGCACTATCTTATAGATCTCGTCGTAAACTCCTGGCATTTCTAATTCTCAGATCACGTTCCGTCGATTCAAATACGGTATGCCCACTTACCCGAGCAAAACCGTCAACCGCAGATCAGGCGATTACAATAGAGGCACCATTCTTGCGAAATGCATCGTGATGTTTTTTCTCAATCGAGTCGTCGGTGATTATCATTCCTAGTTCAGAAATCGGTGCCACCTTATATGGTGACACGCGGTTAAACTTCTGCCCTTCGGCCAGGACGAACGACTCCGCAGACTGCTCTATCATAGCTCGCTTTACCAGCGAATCATCATAGTTTGAAACAGTTCCGCCATACTTTAGATCTAAACACTCGATACTGATTAAACACAGATCAGCCTGAATGTTGGAGAGCTCCTTGAGTGTCTCGGGACTAAAGGTCAATAACAACTCGGGAACCACATTGCCGCCCAAGAAGCGCACCTTGAGCCGCGGAAGCTCAGACAATCGCATGGCGGTCGGAAGACAATTTGTGATGAATGTCGCAGACAATTCCGGTTTCAAATGCGCCGCGACCTGAGCTGTTGTGGTGCCACCATCTATAAATATGACTTGTTTGTCCTTGACGAACGACGCTGCCCTTTTCGCAATTGTGTCTTTCAGGGCCGGAGACTCTTTCTCGCGTTTGGAAAATTGAAAAGTCACCTTGCCGACCGGCAGAGCACCGCCGTGAACGCGCTTGAGCAAGCCAGCCTCATCGAGGTCCTTCAGGTCGCGGCGAATGGTGTCCTCCGAGACTTTGAAGTCAGTGACCAGCTCTTGCAAGAGTACGCGACCGTTCTTGCTCAAAGCCTCCAATATTCGGTTTTTTCGTTCGTCGTTAAGCATTAAATAGAGGGGGTTGTCAAATGCAGGTTTACGCTGGTATTATCTTGAACATGCAGGTTTGCGCCAGTTTATGCAACAATTATAGGTGATCCAATGAGTCAAGTCCAAGCCCCCATTTTCGAGAAGACAGCAAGACAAGCGTTGCAGACAAAACCAGCAAAACCCGGCAAACAATATAAACTGGCAGCCATCGACCTCGATGGCACCCTGCTTAACCACGAGCGCGGCATCAGCTCAGAAAACCGCGCAGCAGTCGAAAGACTTCGAGCAAACAATATAAATGTGGTGCTCGCGTCCGGAAGAAGACACGATGATATTCTGCGATTTCATCAGGAACTCGGCTTGGAGAGCCCAATCGTGTCATGTCACGGCGCCCTCGTAAAAGAACCGACCACCGGCGAAGTTATAAGCAATCGCTCCATTCCAAAAGAGATGGTCGAAAATCTGATCGAACTCGCACTCGAAAATCAATTTTCCTGGATCGTTTACGACAACGGCGGCGTGCATTTGTCAAAGTCTGAATACTGGCTTGCAGAGTACGTTCGCAGATCCGCCTTTGGACTTCCAAACGTCTACGATTCGCACACGGATTACGCGTTCACCCATGCAGAAAAAGTGAATTGGATGGGCGACATCGAATCTATTCGCGAGCAGTTTCACCACATGACGAAAACTTTTGCAGGTAAACTCACCAGCGTCATCACAGATCCCGACCACCTGGAATTCACTCTCCATGGGGCGGACAAATCGACCGGCTTGATGGATTTGACGGCGCGGATGGGAATCGAGAGCGAAGAAGTCATCACATTTGGTGACAGCAATAATGATGTACCGATGCTGGCATGGGCCGGTTTGGGCGTCGCAATGCATCATGGAACCACCGAAGCGCGCAGTGCAGCGAAGATGGTTTCACCGGCAGGAGACGAGGCGTCAAGCCTTGCCCGCGCGGTCGATGCAATTTTCGATAGCTAAACAAATAGGAAGCGCTGGCGGGTACCAAAATTTAGGGAGCCCACGTTTTTAATCACATCCAAGAACTGTTACGCTCTGTCAATGCGACGGCCAAAACAATTCCATCCTGATTGATGAGATTGCAAAAACCTGCTTTGCTGTTATTTCCATAGAAAGAACAGCAAAGAGCTCTGTGCCCAACTCGACTTGTTCTAAATCGGGCAATCCACTACGTCCAAGTTCTTGAACTGTTGAAACTTCGATTCCCTTCTGCCTGAGTCCGGCAGCAACCGCAGCAGGAACGTGCTCATCAAGCAGAAAACGAATCTGCTCAGGCACTTCGTTTGCCCGGCAGCTTTGATGGATACTCCTTCATCAGCTCCTTCGCAAGCGCGTCGTTTTCAGCAAAGTCAGCTTCAATTTCTTGCCTATTGTCCAAGTAGTAGGTAAGAGCGGCATAGACATCCGCCAAGGTTATTCCAGGAAACATAGCAATGATTTCTTCAGCCGAGTAGTTTCGCATCTCATGCCAAACAACTATGTCCATAACACGGACACGATGGCCCTTGATGCAAGCTTTGCCTCCGCAGACTCCTGGCGTCTTTATGATGTGCGTTAGGTCCATTTGTTTTTTCTACCAACCCTGATTCCGCTGTAAGGGTGTCGAGTCCAAGTATATCACGCACCCGAGAACATCTCGTGCAGCTCAATCGGACAGGAGACATTTCAATTCTAACTGGCATAGTCGATGCGATCTTATACTCAGAGAAGTTCATCTGGAAACTTACGCGCGTACAACATCTCAAAGTGGTGGCGCGGACAATTTGTTCCGAACCTCACCCGATTGTTTTCGCATTCAAGAACGCCGCATCGCTCATCGGAAGTCTCCATACTAAGCCAGTTCCGCAGGCGCTGCTTATTGATTTCAACGTGCGCCAAAGAAATGTTCTTGAACGCCTCTGAGTTCAAAATTTGCGTCGCCAATTGCTCGTTTCGTGTCGCAAAGAATTCTGAGGAGTCGATAAAGATGTACGACTCTGCGCTCAAGCTTGTTAAACGTCGGCTGACCACCGATATCTGCGACTCCGTCGCACCGCTATGAATTGAACTATCTGAGAGGAGCGGCACGTTTAGTTGGGCGACACTATCAGCTGATGGTGCGTTTTGAAAGATGTAAAACTCGTCGTCATTTCCAGAGCCCGGAAAGTCGTCACTTCCCGAAACCTGTTTTGGATAACCCATCCACAAGTCTGCGGCTTCGGGAGCGGGCTTGAGAGGCGTCAAACGCTGACAATCAAACGACGTCATCACGGCCCACTTTCCAACAAATGCATCGGAAATCGAATCGAGCGCATCAAATATGAATCGGTAGTCAGACTGAAACCAAAAAAGGTCGTCTAGACTTCCAGAGTTCACCCAAAAGGTTTTTTGCTCGTGCCACGTTGGGCGATTCTGTTTCATTTATGTTCGCCTCTTTAGGCGGGTCTTGCTCTCTGTGCACTGCACTACAGGTGAACGTATCACTCCGCGGGTGGTAATGGTTGTGGATCTTTGGATGTCGTCCTCGCCACTTTCAAGAACTCTTGCTCGCATTCTCGCAAAACCGGTTCAAAGTCCTGCGGCTTGGTATGAGACGGAACATCAAAATCGTATACAAGTACTCGAATCAAATTTTCGATGGTCGGTCTAGCTATCGGAAAATGAACCTTCTCCATTTCTTTGGGACGTGGCTTAAGTCCTCCTTTCCAAATTCCATTCACGTGCAAGTGAGAAAATGGATAGTGTGTTTTTGGCTGCCGGGCCATTTCAAAGCGGAAAAACTGATCTCTACCAGCATCGTCGCTCTGGTAAACCATTCTGGAGGAGTTGGTCTTCAGAAAAAGATTGTCACTCTTGTCAATAAACACGCTGTATTGGAGATCTAGGAAGTAGCCATTGTTGAGCTGAAGCGATGTATAAAGCTCGCTGCCTTCCGCGGCGCCTGCGATAGCGTCAAGCGGTCGTCTTGGCGGAGCAATAACAAATTCGCTTTTCCAGTCGACGGACTGAACGGATACGAATGATGATTTGTCAAGTACCGTTGCGCCAAGCTGAATCATTATGAGCTCTCTGAACTCATGTACGGAGTTCTTTCCGCCTGCGAGCATTGCTTTCACAACGCCCCGCGCTTCTGTCAGCCTCGCGCTATGCGACAAGGTCCTTCACGCCTACACCAATAAGCCGAAGTAATCCCAGAATATCACTATCGCGACAGCGGTCAACACTATCGTCCTCCCGCTTAACCATCTCGACGTAGACGTCAAAAGCTATGCCGTGCCTTTTCTTCACCAAAACAGAAACAGCATTGATGACTTGCTCGGTTGTCCACTCGCTCTTACTGTTGTCTTGATCGGTCATAACCCTCTCCTGAGCGGCTTGTTCGCTATAGTATATGCGAGAACTGTATTCTTTTGACCAAGAAAATCCTGACTCTGTTCCCATTTGCAACAAATTCTGCAGAATAGGACAGTACTCACCTTCCTCAACTTTCATGCCCATTGACGAAAGCAGGCAATCCTATGGTAGCCGCATTGACTGCAAAATATCCGCACTGAGTTGCTTCGGTTAGCTATTGGACGATCATTACTGATTAGGACTCCCACCGCAGGCTAGCCTATTCTATACGCTCCTACACAGTCATACCTTGAATAAGTGCTGCAAATTATTAGTCCTCGGGCTCGTCGCTCGCTCAAGCCTAAGGCCCATCGATACGGCGTTAGTCGCATGAATTCCGAGACGCTATCTTGCACCGTACTCGATACCAAGCAACAGTATTCCTCTTTCAATCGCGAATGCTCTCAAGGTTTTGCACGCATTTGAACAACGTTGAACCCACTCCTTAGCATGGACTCCACATTTTCAGCGTTTTTTTTCAAAAAATCGGGACGACAGGATTCGAACCTGCGACCTATTGCTCCCAAAGCAATAAATCCCCACAAAATCGGGGTTTGAAAGAGTTGGAAGAAATATGAACGAATTACCCAAAAGTCCTACCCTGTCTGTATAATCAACCTTAAGAGGTTTGAACGAACTTGAACAAAGTTGAATTCACTCCTCTACGCAGCCTCTACATTTTCAGGTTTGTAGAGAAGAGGTGCGGATGAAGGTAAAGATCAACAAAAGCTTCGTGGAGAAAGTCGCTCACCCGGAAAGCGGACAGGTGTTCTACCGTGATACAGCTTTGCCAGCTTCGCGCTTCGCGTTACAGCCGGCTCGAAAACTTACATAGTCGAAAAAGTGGTTAAAGAAACAGAAGAGAAACTGCCGTTACACGATTGGGAAACACCCGGCAATTTCAGCAGAGTCTGCGCGCAGGCGAGTCGAAGAAAAGTTAGAAGAAGTGGCGGACGGCATCCATCTCAACGAACGAGACAGGGACGAACAGAAGAAAGAAGAATCTGCGGCATTAACGCTAGGGCAGGTGTGGGACGCATATCAGCGAGACCGCAACTTGCGACCGGCGACCATTAAGGTATACGGCATTGCGCTAAGGCTCTGCTTCTCGGATTGGCTTGACCAGCCCATAACAACCATAACTAAGGATGCGGTGGTACAACGCCACAGCGAATTACTGAGCAGGGTTGGACCACGAAGCAGCCAGTCTGGAGCCAAGGCGCATACACACCAGGCAATGCGGGTTCTTAGATCACTACTGAACTATACCGGCGTTGTGTACGAAGACGAAGAAGGCAAGCCTCTCTTGCCGGATAACCCAGTCAAGCGATTAACACAGGCAAAATTATGGCAGCCCTAAAGCCGCGCAAAGACTTTATAAAACGCCATCAGCTTCCGCGTTGGTACAAAGCCGTCACAAAATTGAAGAATCCGGTAATTCGCGACTTCCTGCTCTTGTGCCTGTTCACAGGACTGCGAAGAACTGAAGCAACTCAATTGCGCTGGGCGGATATTGATATGGAAGGCAAGACACTCCGTATCCCCCCTGAGCGAACCAAGAACCACGAAGAACACGTGCTTCCTCTATCAGATTTCCTCTGCAAGCTGCTAGATGAGCGAATTAGGCAAGTCGGCAATCCCTTTGTTTTTCCCGGCAAGGGTGGAACCGGTCACCTTATCGAGATGAAACGCGCCATCACCAACGTGACAAAAGCATCTGGCGTGACATTCAAGACTCACTATCTGCGTCGGACATTTATCACGATCGCCGAAGGAATCGACATTCCCCACTATGCGCTAAAGAAACTACTCAACCACAAAACAAACGACAGCACATCCTCATACAATTAGCTCGACGAAGAGCGGCTTCGTGAGCCGATGCAAAGAATCACTAATGCGATTCTAGAATTCTCGAGAAAAGAGACTGAGCCTACAGTCAAGAATATCGAGGTCGACGTCAGCTAATTTCAATTAGTTGCGCGTCGGAACTCTTTTACTGCTCAGGCTCCAAAATCTTCCGCAGTTCTTCTAGCGCTTCCGGTGTAAAAGCCAACTCAAAGCTCTTTTGGGAAACTTCGTCGCCCACTTCCATACACAAGGTTTCTTCGTCCCATTCCCATCTGACTATTCTGTCGATATCAATTATTCGTTTCATGCTCATTCTCCGGGTCGGTATTACACTCTAAGCGGAGGATAGATTTCTGTGACTGTTGAATTCAACACGGCGCCGGCAAGGGAGGCAATCGCCCTCGGTCGCAGCAGCGAGTATAGCTCAGAGCAGATGAGTAAACTTAAAGACTAAATACACCGACAGGCAAATTGGATATTCGCTGAGAGTATTTTTGTCCTACGGCGAATTGCTTTTGTGCAGGGATCGTGATACCGATAGGATATACTCCAAGAAGCGCGAAAGCCGCATCTGCTGCGGCTTTTACCCTGGTCAACGCTTGACGGTTCGTCGTGCGTTCCTGTAGATTGAAGGGTGCAAAAAGAATCAAGCCCTCGTAGCATAATAGGACAATGTGCCCGGTCTCGAAGCTGGGGAGATGAAGGTCCGAATCCTTCCGGGGCAATTCTTTTTGCTCGCGTTATAACGTGCAACAGCATAACTTTCGCTCGAAGCGAATGCAAGCAATTATTTAAGAAAACACTATGTCGTTGCACTCCAATCTGTATATCGCAATGACATAAAGCCACGAACTCATGCGGCTTTTCAAACTTGACTAAAGATCAAATTTGCTTAAGTTTATTGGTCGGCACTAATACGATTCACCGGACAGATCCAAACGAATTCGCAATTAAGAAGAAGTTCGCTCGCTTGGTTTCAAACTGCATAACACGATTTAGATTCAATGAACGATGGCAAACAAAGTGAGGTGGATATGAATGACGATCAAAAATTGATTTGCGCTCAGGAATTCGTGCTCGTTGATAGCGAGGGAACGCCGCGCGGACACTGGGGAATTGACAACGGTGGACAAGCCGCGATGACTTTTTATGACCGCAATGGCAAAGCAAGAATGATTTCTGGGGCCGGCAGAGACGGTGTCGCCGTCATTCGCCTTAATGCGGCCGATGAATCTCCTACTGCAATTTTAACTGTTGATGCGGTGGGTGATTTCCGATTTGCTTGCTTTGACAAGAGTGGGAACAATCGATATCAACTAACTGTTCGTGGTGATGGCGCGGCAATTATGAGGCTTGGCTCTGATAAGCCGGATGTACTTCTGGCTGCTGCAGACGGTACTGGTCAGATTTTTATCAATGGTACTAAATACGGCGATTAGCGCCGTCGGATATTCAGCGCAGGCAATTCCTTCACTACCATGGTAGATTTGATCGTTTCCTTATTTAGCGGAGCGGACTTATGCGTTATTTAAAACTCCATCATGCTCTGACCTTAGCAGTTGTTTTGTCTTTATCGTCCGCAAATGCTCAGCAGCCCAGTAAGAAGCCGCTTAGCCTCCAAGATGCCGAAGCTGAGCGTATCAGCATGGATCTCATTGTGCACAACAGCGCTGCAAGGTTGGTGTCGACGACAAAAGGCACAGATCAATACAACCCGAATGACAATACTATGGATCTTCTCGCGGACACCTATCTCAAGGCAGGTCGATACAGGCTCCCTTCTAAGGATATTCTGCGAAGCGCTATTGAGGACATGAAAGATGGCGAAGCATTGGCAAAGTCGACTTATCAATCGATTGACATGAACATGCGAGCCACGGCGAAATTGGAAGCGCTGCAGGTCGCGCAGAACGGTAGGATGATTGAACTATTGGAGTACATTGCGGCGCGGACAAAGTAGCGACCACAGCACCATATGCGGTGCGAGCCAAGTGGAAAGCGTGTTTTTTTTGTACTGGCGCGCGAATTTTGGAAGGCTTGGAATTTTCGTCAAGTGCTCGAACAAATTTACCAAGCCTTGGTAAATTGTGCTTCTAGACACGTTCTTCGTGTTCCTGTAGATTGGATTTTAGGTTAAAACAGCCGGTGCCATCACTGGCACCTCAGTTCGTTTTTGCGTGAGGTTTTAGAGATGACTGTAGTTGACTTTGAGCAGTACGTGAAACTCCGCCGGAAAGAAACTTGGATGGAGTACTCGGATGAGCAGAGAAAAAAATATGATGCATTCAAGCGACGACGAAAACAGTTCGAGCGTAACCGGCGGAAGGATGACGAAGGAATCGACTTCGAAGGCGACTTGTCGGAGGTTGACTGATATGCCTACACTCGACGAGTTGTGGTGTCGCTACCTAGAAGGGCACGCCAAGCCACATTTGAAGACTTGGCGAAACTTGGAGCGTTGCTTCAATCCCTATTTCGATACTCTTCGCGACCGAGATTCGTTGTCCATAAAACGGTACGAAGTGCAACACTGGCATACGCAAATTGGGCAGGAGATCGGCTGGACAACGGCGAACCGTGCATTTCAGTTACTCCGCTCGATTTACTACAAGGCGATCGACTGGGAACTGATTCCGAATCACAATCCGACCGTCCGCGTGAAATGTAAAACGCTGCAGCCTCGAGAACGGTTCCTTCAACCAGAAGAGTTGTCGCGGTTCTTCTCGTCGTGCTCGACTTTGCGCTATGCCACCACGCGCGACTTCTTCTTGATGTGCCTATTCACGGGCCAGCGTGCCGGCAATGTACGCAATATGCGCTGGGACCAGATAAGCTTTGAACTAGCGTTATGGTCAATTCCGAACACAAAGAATGGCACCAGTCACAAATTGCCGTTGGTTCCAGAAGCGATGGCGACTCTAAAAGCTCGTCGAAGCTTGAGCAAAGTCTGGGTGTTCCCTGGTCGAACAACGAATCAGGGGCAATCGTCTGTTGAAAGACCACTTGGAAAAAATGGCTGTCGAGACGCCTGGCTGCACTGGTGAACCGTGCCGACCTGCCGGATCTCAGGCTTCACGATTTAAGGCGAACTCATGCAAGCTACGGCTTCTTGGGTGATAAGAACTAGGTCGCGAAACTCACCAAACCACAAAAGCCAGTCAGAATGTGCTTTTTCGAGGAGTACCATCGACCCACCGAGGCGCGAGTCTTGAAGTGATATCCATAGGGCAAGACACTCTGTATCGAGCTCCGCAAGCCGTCTTGCAGAGTGCCGAAGTTCCTGACGGCATCGGGCCGTGTGCAGATTCGTAACCGATGGCACCTCGGTAACTATTTTTCGAAGGCAGGGGTTAAGCGAGTTGAAGAGCCGCCCAAGCGCCTCGCTGAAATCAGCCGCCATCGGCTCTGGCTCTGGTCCAGCTGGCATGTTTCTGTACAAGGCGTTTGATTTTGAATCTATCGCTCCAATGATCGCCGGCGCAGTATCAAGTAATGCTGCAACTCGAACAAGCGTTGTCTTCGCGGCCAGTAAATTTTCAATCTCGGTCGTCATATTCATCCCCTCTCTCACCGCACCGAATGCGGTGCTTTTTTTTAGTCAAAACTGATTTGCCCTTCGCGCTGAAGTCGAGCGCATTTGCGCCAATCGTAACGAACGTTCCGGCCTAGAGCCTCATACGGAAATCCGGCCTTGCGCCAGCGATCTCTTTGAAGCGAATCCACGCTTCGTCCAACAAACATGGACAACGGCACTTCACTTACCATCCGCGGTAACGGATCATTCGGACCAATTCCAAGGACGGCGCGCATAGCGAGCGCGTCTTCGAAGTTCTCCGCATTTTCGGTCATGCATGCGGGGGCTGATTCAAATTTCCTTTGCATAAAAAATATCCTCCAACGACAGGGGTTAGTCAGCGTCTTCAAACGCTTACCTACCTATGCCTGCCTTGTGCAAATTGTTTTTGCCGTCGTTCGGTGTTGTTCCAATTACACCAAGGAGAGGAACATCAAGAACGCCCCGAATTACCTTGATTTATTGAGGTTAATTGAGGGCGGGCTTATTTCTGCCACCACCGGCCCATTACGAGTCGATGAGAGTCATTCATCTTTTTGTTCTTGTATTCTTCAACCGTCCGGGCGATATGTGTACGCGAGAAATCCAAGCGCTTTCGCTTTTTTCCATCACCACGCTGTTCGTATTCAACGCCCAGTACATAAACATTACTTTGTGCCCAATCCATCAACTCGTTGGCGCAAATTACAAACTCGCCATTCTTACTCGCTTTGGGCTGCCTATTTTTAATCTCAAACAACTTCCACAGATCAGACAAAAACCACCAAAGCGCGAGGCTTTCCGGTTCCCCTGTCCGCACTTGCGGTTTGGCGGACAACGCAATGGACGCTCGCTCGTCAAATAATTGGAAAAGATACTCTCGATCACGCAGCAGATTTTGCCAATGCTGTCGAAAGTCATCTGCGAATTGTTTCCAGAATAAATCATCAGGTATTCCGACGAAAACAGACTCAGCTTCAATAATCGACTCCTCAAGTTTTTTTGCTTGAGTGCGAATTTGCTGCAAGGCTATCGCTCGCTCATCTTCATTATCGTCGGCAGCATCTGAGGACACTGTGCAAACCTCATCTTGCCTATCATCGACGTAACGACCAAGCAGCCTTCTGGACTGCTTGGCTCCGTCTGTTCCGAGTAGCCTCTGAATCTTTTCCTCAAGATCCTTTGGTGTGGTATTTATCTGTCCAGCCCGATTCGGAAACTTCTCTGAAATCTTGTCTAGTTCAAGACGGCTCCACATATCCGCACTAACCTTTTCTCGATCAATGCTGTTCCATTTGATGCGCGTGCATCCATCCTGCTCCACGACTTGCACGACAACGCCATCGCCAAGTGTGACTTCGCCCATTTCTCTCAAAGTTTGAACTCCAGACTAAAGGAACTCACTTTGATTATATTTGAAACAATCCGAATCTGTTTGAGCCGAGTTCTCTACACCGCCTCTACAAAATCGTGTCTAAGTTCTGAAACTATCGGGACGACAGGATTTGAACCTGCGACCTATTGCTCCCAAAGCAATGACCGGTGGAGAATCTTCTCAATTCACGGCGGTACTCGGAGGGAACAGCGCACCACGGAGAGCGTTCGGAAAAGACGGAGAGCCTATTGCGGCCCAGAGCGAATTCGATATTATTCTTCAATCAATACTCGGTCAGCGCGCACTACCAGTCGATATTGAGGCTTCAGAAACTATGGATGATATAGAGGCAAGGCGCTATCAGAAAGCGTTGCGCGCGATGGAGTTACAGCTTGGTGATGGTTATGACCAGTAGAGGAAGGAAATCCGGAGCCCTGTTGAACAAGTTGATACTCATCGACACCACCGATGGTGCTCATCGGACATATTCGTTCTAAAATGACTAAAGTCAAATGGTTCTATGATTCGTGCAAAAACTCGCGATCTCGTTTGTTAACACGAAACCAAAATCTTTTAACTATTTTGCTGAAAACACCACTAAACCGTCACTCGAAAAACCGGTTCACGCAATTGTTGGTCTTGGGTCAAAGATTGTTAGGGCCTTGCTTTAATAGAAAAAAGCATAAATTTTTTGTGTACGGGTAGGACATTCTTGGGATTATGGAAAGCAATGGCGCCCTTATTTGGATTACTACCAATCCTCAGAATTGCCGTTTCATCGTTGTCCAGATGATGCACGCCGGGTAGATAATGGCCGACTATTGGAGGATGCCCACTCATGGTCCTCCAGTGACCAGGTGCACTAACAACAGCAGTGTTTCCGCCCCAGATCACCCGCCAGGTTGGTCCATTCGGAGCTGACGCACCTTGTCTATCGAACGCAGCCCATCCCCACGTATTTTGCGAATTATTCACGCCGCCCCAAACGCAAAGCACCATTTGACTTCCATTGGCCAATTTCCAGTAGAAGTTCTGATTTGCAGGAAACGACAATTTACCTGTGTGATTGTTCACGAATTCCAAATGTGCCATGTTTTCCAGCTTATTGGTATCTCCGGTCGCGGGAGCAAATTCGATCACTTCAAACCAATATGGCTTTCCATCTATGTTATATGTGGATTTTGTGTGAAGCGCGATCTTTCCGCTCGCACGCATTTGACTTCCAAAAGGAAGAGTTGCGTTGTTATCGCCTAACTCCGCAAGCGCCGGCACTTGCACAAATAACGTCATTGCTAGAACGGAAAAAGAGACCGAGATGGAATTTTTCCATGAACTATTCATTCGATTTACCTCAAAGATAATGACTTATAGAATTCGAATCAGCCAGACCATAGAAAAGTGCGCCGGTCTGGTCTTTTTTGTGTAGGTGAATTGCGGCGCTGTTGTAGCGGTATACGGCGATGTAACGACGGCGCTGGTGACCTCGAATTCATCTCGATTTCCAAAGAAGGAGAAACCTGCAGGCATGACGGTGAAATCTGTGATGTCTGTCCTGGGTGTTGTGGGATCCGCTGCTTGACCGAAAATACTTTGTAGAAAGGGAGAGATTGACAAGTACGGTCTGAGATCCCGATCCGCGCGAACGAACCGCACAGAGCCAATAGAAGGGTCGACTTCGATTACCGGTAAAGAATCAACATTAGCATCAGCGCTTCGCACCATAATTGGAACGAGACCACCCAGAGGGATTAACGGCCATCCCATGGTTCCAGGGTTGCTGCTATCTGGCATTTTGAGTTTCTCCGTAGCGTCACAGTACTCTTCGGCTTTGGGATTCCTTGAAAATTAGGGAAGCTGGAGATGAATCTCTCTCTCTCCACTCAACCCCAACGAAGTATACCGATCTGAACTAGCTGCAGCCGACTTCTAGATGTCATTTACTTCAAATAGGTGATTGGGAGTGACGAAACTCCACGCGGCTCCCACCTTTGATTCCAAACTGCGAACGGGCTTAGCTGCCGTCGCAATGTGGAATAACCAGAGCACTGCTCTGCGAGACAATCCCTATGAGCGATGATCCGTCCAAGCCCAGAAGAACGGAAGTGCCTGCTGAAATCGGCGGCACTGACAAGGGTTTGGAAAGCGCTCCAGATGTGCCTGCCGTCAGAAATGCGAGCGTGGACGTCGTTAAGTCTGCTCAACGACTCAACCAAGATAACTGGCGCAGTAATGACGGACACTTTGCTATCACAAACGGCGATGAAGTCCTAGCAAGCCAGAATGTTAATGAGTCGAGAAAAGCTCTCATAGAGAATGTTTCAGAGACTGGAACTCAGCTATCACTCGAAGCCCGAAGCAACCCCGCCCTTGAACCCGTTGCGCTGCTACGGAAGTATGCAGACAAATTGCCAGAAGGCGAAGAGAAGAGAAGTCTTGTCGAACTCTCCCGGAAGCAAGGTGCTGAGCTTTCACCTTCGATTCGTGAGAGGCTCGAAGGCAGAAGATATGCCATAGCCAGTAGTGAATTAGATCAAGGTGGAATCCATCACGCGTTGACACCAAATGAGGTGCCACCTGGAGGACTGGGATCTGCATTTCTACACTCAAAACCAGAGGTACAGAATGCGCTAATCAAGGCACTTCAAGACTGTCCCGAGATTATGAGTAATCGCTTGGACGTCGCCATCTCGAACGGTGTATATAAAGGAGTACGAAATTGGACTGACGTGGCCGTCGCGCTTGGATTGACAGTCTGGAGGACTATCGAATTCACCTCCGACGTTATGACGAACAACCCACGTGCCCTGAAAACTGGCGAGAAAGTTGGCAGCGACATTGGCTCGGCAATAGTTGGGGGAGTGCGAATCTTCGAATTCGCAGACCTGTATTCTCAGAACATTCAGGAGACAGGGGACTACGAAAAACCGATTCGTGACATCGTCTGGTTAAAAGAACAGCTCAACGCAAAATGGAACCGGATGTCGGAATTTGAGAAGCAGGAATGCATCGCGGAAAGCACAACAAACCTTGCTCTAGGAGGTCTTCCGACATGGTCTCTCGCAAGGTCATCTCACTTTACCCGTGCAATTGAAGATCTCGGTCAGACAGCAGCCAAACTTGGTGGTAAGTCTCAGCAAGAGCTTGCAATAGCAATACGGCGCATGATCGATAAGCTTGGTCCGCAAGTCAAAGCGGTGGATGCCGCAACCGGATTAGAAATCGAAGTTCCTGCTGGCCGGTTTGAAGACCTCTCAATGAGGATGGTCAAACACAAGGGTGACGGAAATGATACTCCGAAGCAGAGAAGGAGCTACGGTGAGGGCGACGAGATAGTGCGGTCCCCTCACAAGTTTAAGGAGCTTCCTAAGACAGTCGAGGTTCTTCTGCACAATCCCGTCAAATTCGTTTCGGACAGAATTGACGAACTCAAATCTCAAATTCCAAAGAAAGCGATGGATTTTGGAACAACGATGTCATCAGCAATAGCAAAAGACGCCGACGGTAAATTACACGTCTTGGTGAGCACTAATGAGGAAACTGACTATCTCCGCAAGGGAGTGGAGCTTAAACCTTGGGAAAACTTCGTAACCGGAGAAACAGGTGACGCAGAAATGAGGATAAAACAATTCGCGGAGAATCACGGACTCAAGCTTATTGGAATGGGTGCAACCCGTCCCATATGCGAAGCGTGTGAATCGTGCCTTCGACCACTCGGAGTAAAGTTCGCTACAATTCTGAAGTCAGAGGTCAGGAAGAAGCCATGAATAGACTGGAATCCGTAGCGCCCGAAACAGCTATTGAAGTCGGCCGTGCTGGTCCTCAAAAGCAAAGACTCGCAGCTATTGAAGCATGCCGACATGCAATTGAGGCAAGCAAAACGAGCGATGAAATCGTCATCCGTGCGTTCGATTTACTCTGTCAAGATGGCGTGCTTCCAGCGAAGGTAAGACATGCGCTCGACGATGTAGCAGACGAACTTGATGAAAAATACATGGAGATTTACCAGAAAACTCCAGACGCGAGGCACGACTATATTGGCTACTTCAGGCGCGCCAGGACGATCTGCGCAGTCTCCGCTGCCGGCGGCGAGGATCCACATCAAGCTGCGATTGATGCAATTTACGAAGCGCGCCAGACGGTTGACGATCAAGACGGTCTCTGCCAGGTCCTATCAGCTTACCTTCGCCGAAAGGCTGACTGAATTTCGATTATTCAGAAGGATTATCATTAGTCAGAATGCGTCGCTTCTTAAACGCGCCCATTTTTTCAGTAAATTCCGTTGCGAATGCAACATAGGGATCGGTATTCTCGATATAAATGGCGTTTACCTGTCCAGGTCCGTAAGAAAGCATTTGACTCTTTAGCTCTCGGCCAATCTGATGTTTTGACCCAGCCCACCTGACGATTCTCTCGGTAAAGACCTGTTTGGGTAATTGGGCACGCAAATGCAATCCATCCGGAAATACAATATGCGAACTCGCCTCGGAGGACCAAAACTCACTTACACTGAAAATACTTACGCCTTCGTCCACTAGGCGCTCGGCAGCGCTCACAAACGGCTCTGCTCGCCCTTCGTCAGTCTCTCGATTATGTTCTTCAAACTGCCGAAGATGTTCCGCTCGCTCATCGGCAGTGCGCACAAAAGTATGCGCCTCGCCCACAAGCACAACTACTTTGGACGGAAGCACGCTCATTATTGTGTCGCACATGAATTGTTCGCGTCCGACCTCTGGGCTGTCGGAGTTAGGATCCAAACTGTTGATAAAGAGAAGTTCGCCACCATGTCGGCACCATGTTTTTATTGCCTCTAACAGCAATTCATCAAAACATTCGAACTGCGAAATCGACTGCTCCCGAAGCTGCTCTTGCAAGTCTACCAAAGGACAATCGCCCCTTACATAACGATCAAACGATGTAGTCAGATTCGGTAATAGCTCAAGAGCCAGATACTCAAACCCTTTCCCCCTGAGCAAGGGAAGTAGAGTTAGGACAATTTTTCTAAACTCAGTCTTAGCTGAATGGGTCTCTCCAAGTAAAACTACGTTTGCGTTTTCCGAGAGAATCTGTTCAACAAGTTGATACTCATCAATGCCACCTTCGGTGCTCATATCAAATGCTCCGTCCTTGAGCCGCTGCTCTTTGGAGTCTTCAATCCACGCCTGCGTAAAATCCTTATATTGTATCCATCGAAGTCATCGAACGTGAATGCTCCTCTCTTGTCGAGCAAATTCTCACGAATATCAATCATGAGACCGAATTTTTGAACTACTCTATAAGCTTTGTGGACATCATCGGTATAAAGACAGAGTATTGGTGAAGTCAACGAGCGACGATCTCTTAGTGAGTCAAGCTGCTCTAAGACGAGTGCACCAAAATCGATGGATTCCCTATCCCGACTGACAACCCGAAATCCCAGATCTGTGAACAATCTTGCTGAGCGCTCCAGATTTTGCACGAGAAGTGTCACTCGCAAATCCGGTTCTCGTAATGGTCTATCCGGAGCTGTCTCGTATACCGCGGATTGACGCTGCTCCAGTTGATTGTCCTCGTCTATTTTCAGAGGCAGAGGCTTCGGACTTGCCTTCTTCAGCCTAGTAATGAAGATCGTCTGCCCGTCTTCAGTTCTTAGTCTACACACAGATCCTTTAACATCTTCTTTGAGCATTTCCACATCTTCGAAAGATTCGACTATGGCAGACCTAGTGTCCGGAAGTGTGACCTCGCGTTGTTGCGTTGCTGCAAATATTTCACGCCTCAGCGAAGCAAGCGTGACTTGCCGAACTTCTGGAATCGCTTTACGAACTTGTCGCCGACTAAGGTCTAATGCAATCTGGCGAAGATATGGACGGTCCTGCACAGAATCTAGGCACTCGGTGATCCAATCTGTTCCAAAGACAGCACCAGCAAGTGATCCGACCATGGCTCCAAGTGTGTCGGTATCTGCATCTTCTAAGAAACAAGCGCGACGAAGACCGGCGTTCGGATTGCCACCACTTTTCGAAACCAAAAACAGCGCACCAGCTGTGGTGACGGTGCCCGCGCCAGAACGCTCGCTATCCGAACATCCCAAATGACGAAGAACTTCATTCTCAGTCTGAAGTCCCGATTCCAATTCGCGTTGAATGTAAGTCAACATTTCCTCCAACTCGTGGACGGTGCTCGTCCATTCATCCAAGTACGAGAGGGTCTTATTTGAATTCGCAGCGTGGTACCATTCCTCGAACTCAACACACTCTGGTAAGTTTGACCAAACGTCCTTAGCAGCTAGAGTTTGCCTAACTAATTCACCGAACTCTAGTGTCTTCCGTAGGCGAAGGGCGTACCAACCTGCGTACGCGAAAGCCAGAGCTCCTATCAGCGCCCTCGGATGCCCATGAGTAGTGATGCCATTTCTGAAAACGTCTCTTCCCAATTCTGCAAAACCATCCGAATCTGCATGCCATACACAGTGTGGAAAGATGCGCATCGCAACGCCATTAGCTCCAGCTTCGAAGTATTTCCGACGGTCTGATTCGGGTCTATTTAAGGACCAGGGAGGGATATTTAAGCACCATGCTTTAATTGCACTCTTTACGGCTCTTCCGCCGCCTCTCTCGTAAAGACTGAACGTTGGAAATTCTTGTTTCGTGAGAAACGAAAACCACTCGTCTCCAGTGAACAGACTTCTAGCCGTACTTAGAACGAGCTGTGTGTCGTCGCTGTAGCATCCAGCACCGATTGATTCTAGATGTGCGTAGCTGTAACCACCAGCTCGACGCCGCCATGCTCGAAATGGTGCCTCCGGTTTATGTGGCAGAAAATTCACAAGCCCCGAACGATTTTCTTGAGGCCAGCCCAGCGCATCACCGACAGCCCCCCCAACTATGGCGCCTTCCGCTTTCTTTGCTAGGGATAACATCATCGGCATTACGGCGTCCAAGTTGACTCTCGAGGTGCAGAACCATTCCAAATACAGTTTCGGAGTGCGTCCTTGTCGAACATTTCTCCACAAATCACAAATCGAAGGTCTGTACAGTCTATTTTCGCATACTCAAACCTTACAAGCTGATCTTGTGCATGGGCTTTTGTCGGAAACACGACTCCAGTCAAATCAGTTATTGCAATTTTGTCTTTAACCATTACTTCACACTGCATGTCGGTTGGGCATGATGAAAGGTGCGTTGCAGAGCGGCTAAAAGAACCAACTCTACTAGCATAAAGACCAGCGAGTGCAGGCAAGCTGGCAGGTATAAGATTCGCTCCGGAGCCCTTTGCCGCGTTGTGGGGGCAATACAGCGTGTCATTTAGACCCACGTAGTCCGCTCGAATTAGCAGGATAACCCAATCGCGGAAAAGTAAGTCCTCTTTTTGCTTCTTTAGAAAGTAATGCACATTCGGGTATTGAATAGATGTTGAAATGTGCCCTTTTCGACCATCCCACCGCTCAATATCAATCTGGGTGAAAAGGGCGCGTTCATCTCTTTCCAGCATCTCTGTTGCGAGTATTCCGATTTTTCCATCGATTAAATGCATTAAATTGCGCACGGGAGTGAAATGGCACAGTCTTGAAACTCCTTTTCGCTGAACCTCCTTCAGGAGACCTTCATCTAATGTCATATTTAAACCTGCTAACGGTGGAAGAGTCTTTCGGAATTAGCACCGTTCTCTCCTTCGAAAAGGTCATTGTAAGTTCAGTCTTTGCTCGTGTAATTGCAATGTAGAAAAGGCGAGCATCATGCGCTTCAGCGTCGACCTGACCGAACTGGTTTACGGTACGATCGCTAGGCAAGCGATCTTTTGAGCAATAAGGCATGAACACTGCATCAAATTCGAGTCCTTGCGACGCTTGATACATACCTACAAAAATTCCATTGCTTTGGACCCAACATGGCATTGTTCGATCAATTTGAGTAAAGCCGCACTTCCGTTGACGTAAGCTGCGGACCACAACGTTTACATCATCCTTGGTTCTACACAAGATTGCTACGGTTTTCGAATTGGCATCTGCAATTGCTCGCGAAACGACGTACTCTGTTTCGGACGCGTAGTCTCGACAGCGGACGACCCGAGGCTTTGAACCAGCCGCTAAGACATTTTTAGGGGCTACTAAATCAGGCTCGAGGTAGAACGGCATCAACGCGAGTTCGAGTGCAAACGCGGTAATCTCTGGACTATTTCTATAGTTCTGCTCAAACTTCCAAACGTTTCGCTCCAGAACATCAAGGTTTGCGGACTTCCAATTTGTTCGGGTTCTAACTCCACGCGTCTGCTGCACAAGGTCGCCAAAGAATGTCAGGCTTCCATCCGCTGGAATTGCTGCAGCCAGTGAACGCAACATTTCTGGCGAGAACTGTTGTCCTTCATCGATGACGATGTGGCGGTAGAATCGGGATGTTGAATCATCAGCAAACGCATCTGACACCAGAGTCGCAATTTCAAGGTAGTCTGTTTCAGTGCGGTAGCGGGTTAACCTTTGTTCTCGATACCTTTCAAGAATCGAGTAGATTTCGCTTCTGAGTGCGGAAGTCAATCCTACTTCACGCCCCATTCTATCTGCGTCTAGGTAGTCCTGCTTCGACCGAATTCCATTGTCGACTATCCAGTCAATTTCATCGAGAACAAATTGAGTATCAAGTCCTGATAATCTTGAGGTAGTGCGCGTCTTTTTGAAAGTACTGATTAGTGATACTAGAAGCGTCTCGCGTTTGTCATTATCCAACGTCCTGCGTACCGGTCTTTTTCGCGAATTTAGATATCCGAAGGCAAATTTGTGGTAGGTGCGAACATCTAAAGGGTTTTTACTTTGTCGCGCGTAGTGATCGAGATACTTTGTTAAGACATTATTGAATGTGACAAGAAGCGTTCTTCCTGAAGTGGAAGTTCTAGCGTCTGAAAGATATCCCGCTCGAAGTAGTGCCAATAAGGTCTTGCCGCTACCTGCGGTGCCAAGCACAACACTGTGGCCAAGCGGATAAAGGCTCAGCACATCAATCTGTCGACCTTGAGGTTTGGGTAATCCCTGCAAGTTGCCACGTACTCTCTGGATTTTGGGTTGAAACAGGTCACAATAACGAGGACATGCTTCGCGGTCAATCCCCCAGAGGGATGATTAGTTTTGAGCGCGTTTCTGCACTGGTATCAACCAAGGTTGAATTGGATTCCCGCTGGATGCTGATTTGATACCTCCCAGCCGACTGCGTCTCCCTCTCGGTTGAAGGATAGAAACAGACCAAAGCGGTAGATCGGAGACTTTACCGGTTCGCTCGATTCGGTAAATAGCAGCAGTTTTGTCCAATCAAGGAGAAGGCAGGCCGCATTGGTGAAATTTACCTTCATCTCGATAATGAGTACGTTACGGCAATTACATCCGCGGGTGTGAATCACGACGTCGGGAACGACCCTTCGGTACCTTCCTTGTGAGGTCTCGATTGCAATGTCTATTCTCGCCCGTTCAAAGTGCTTCGCAGTAACTTTGAACGGAATTTTTCCTCTAAGACTGTTGAGCGATTTCATCATGTAATCTCGTGAGAGTTGCTTCGTCAAAGAGCCCGCCCGGTTGTACTCACAGTCTACCGACCAGCCGGTGTACTTCAGTTGGTCAAAGAGAATGCGAGCGAATTGATGCGCGACCGCACGCTCACCCACTTCGAGGTAGAACAAGTCCTTTTGCTCTTTTAGCTCCAGAACCGTGTCTCGAAGTATAGCGCGAAGCGAGCGTTTGTCGTTTGACGTAATGATCTCTTGGTCCAATGTTTGAGGAATATCGGCAAGATTCCTCTTTGTGCAGTTGTCGCAACTAGGCATGGTTTTAATTTTTTCCATTCGGTTGAAATCCCTATGCTGAAAATCCAATTGTTCTGTTGCGAGACATGAGACCAACAGAATTTGCTCCGATCTCTGATACTTCTGACACCAGATCTGATGCTAAATACCATTCGACACTCTTATAAAGCGTACAAGGCGTTCTAACTGCGACTGCAAGTCGAGAATGGATAGATCCGCAGGCGCTTGTGTGACGACACGTGCAATCGCAACCTTGTCCGCCTGTTTTTTCCCTCCGTCCACTTTCATAGTGAGTGCTCGCTCGAACGGTTTTCCAATATTCGGCAATTCTGTTTCTTCTCCGTGAACCTTCCTCGCAGCTGAGTCCAGCAGCTTTGGTTCAATATAGTTTTCGATTTCGCGTCCCGCGGATATCCAAGCGAAACCTGGTCCCCTGTCAAACTCACCTTGAACACGCAACTTAGTTTCGTTAATTGGTTCGGTAGCACTCGACTTATCACGATCTATCACGATGACACCATAGCTGTTTAACCTCCGAAGCGAAATAAAGTCACTTACCGGCTCGGTCGATGATAACTCGGCACCTTGTGCATTCTCAATATTGGTCAACTCATTGGCGGTGAAGTGACTCAGTAATTTGCCGCCATATGTCATAACCGAATAGTGCAACCCATAAGTGAGACTTGGGTCTAACGCGTTAAGCCAGTGCCTCAGGTAGATACGATCGCTTGGACCTTCCACCCATATAACACAGTTTGCCTGCATCAAATCGGATGGGCGGTGCCCTAGAATTCTGCAGATTGATGACTTCGCCTTTGCGGTGTCTGCATGTTCAACTTCCGAATGACCGTTCGAATCAATCCGGACATGAAATACACTGGAGTCAGCGATATCCAGAGCTTGAGATGCGTGGGTAGTTATGAAATATTGGTTGTCCGTTTGCTTGGACAGAAACTCTAAGAGCGCACGCAGCAAACCCGGATGCAAATGAATTTCCGGCTCCTCAATACAGACGATGCTCTTTTCCCATTGCGTCACAGCGGACGCCATTAGAACGACTTGATGGATTCCGCGACCCATATGATCTAGTGGAAGCACCTTGCCGTCCAAGTGAACACTAATCTCAAGCTGATTGCTAGCGATCTCCAATTGAGCAGAGCCGTTCCCCGTTACGCTCTTCACAAACATATTGATTTGAGAGAACTTTTCCTTTGACTGGCGATACTTCGCTGGATCCTGAAAGGACGGATTCTGAAGTCCCGCGAGATATTTGATAACCCCCGCGCCGGATGGATTGAACTCACTGGCGGAACTATCAATTCTTCTCAGATCGGGGATGGAGTGAACGTTTACACTCGCTTCAATTTCGAATAATCGAATGAAATCTTTTAGAATTGTGGAAATATTACCTTCCGGGTTGTGCCGAACGGAAAACGCACCATTGGTAACTGCATGAGCTAGTAGTTCCCAATCGTCATCTGTAAATTGCTGATAAAAGTAGTCCTGCAATTCTTTGACGATTGATTCGTCAAAGCGATTACCCAGGTAACGAAACCAAATCATCTCCGTCTGCAAGCTGAGTGGCGGACTCTCTATGAATAATTGGAAGTTTCGCAACGTATGCGGATCTCTGATTCTAGCCGCAATCGTTTGCAACTTATCCGAAGTTATCCGTACGCCTATCTGTGTTCTTGAAGTGGTATCACCAGTTTGGGGTAGATTAAGACCTGAGACGCTAAAACCAACTCGGTTCGGTTGTTTCGACTCGCTAGGAAGCGACGTCTCAATGACTTTCAGAATATTTGACTTTCCAGAGTTGTTGGCTCCAATTAAGAAGTTTAATTTCGACAGTGGCGCTAGTCGAGCGATGGGCCCACCAAAACTTCGATAACCGCCAAACGCTAATCCTTCAAATCTTATGGACATTCCGACCTCGCACTCCTTGCAAAGCTGTCAACCACAAAATTACTCCGTCTGAATGTTATTCACATTAATGAACGTGCGTCATCTGAAGAGAGATGCAGTTGAACTATCAAAATTCCGGCAGCAAGACCGAGTGCCACATTTGAGAGAAGCCATTTCGGGGCTAAATGACGTTCGATACACTATTCCATGTGAGTTCAAGCAATTTTTGTGAACTAGATATGTTGAATCCCTTAGCTGTCTACAGCATTCGGCTGTGGACGCTTGGGCTCACGAACACCGGCAGTTTTCACAGTGGAGCTTTAAGAGAGGCGCTGCAACATTGGAGACGTAAGCTTTCTGTTTCTGCCGATGCACCGCATCTAGTGTCACGCCGCAAGAGTCGCAGATCTGCAACATAGCGATCTGATAAGTCAACCATCCCTTGACAATCAGTGATTTAATCTTGGTCCTTTATGGGCGCGCAACTTCGAGCGCTTGACGTCCACGTCATTAATTAGGGAAATCTACTATACTAGGATACACTTGTATGGGTACCTGGAAGCGACCAATGCCATTTGACGTTGTGACAAAACTGAGTTTGCCAATTTTAGCGCTCGTGCAATCAGGCATGAGTCGTAGTCAGATTCACGCGCATATTCCGCTTCTGGAGGGTAAAGCGGTTCAGACACCGCAAGACTTGGTCGAAGCACTCAGATCGCCAGCTGATAGTATTGATGCTTTTGGCAGTGCTTGGAGCAACTCACTACGTACAGTCGAGCGTTGCGAGAAGCTCGGAGTTAGCATACTGTCTTTGTTCGATTCCAACTTTCCTAACCGGTTGCGCTCAATCAAGGACAGTCCAGTTTTACTATTTGCTAGAGGCGACGTCAGCGCGCTTCGTGCGCCGATCTCAGCCGCTGTGATAGGGACCCGCGAACCAACTGCTTATGGTCAGGGGGCCGCATACAAAATAGCCCGTTATCTCGCGGAGTGCGGTTTGGCAGTGGTTAGTGGGCTCGCTCGAGGATGCGATACGCAGGCTCACCGTGGCTGTATCGATGGTTTTGGGCAAACAGTCGCGGTACTTGCTCATGGTCTGGACACTGTTTATCCTCCAGAAAACGCGGGTCTTGCTTTTCGGATTGTGGAAAGTGGCGGTTGCCTGCTTTCGGAATACGCGCCGGGTGTCAGACCAGGCGGATTTGCTTTCGTAGAACGAGACCGACTTCAGAGTGGTCTTAGTGACGCAACTATTGTGATTGAGACTGGTGTCAAAGGCGGTACACTCCACACTGCAAATTTCTGCTTGCAACAAGGTCGCATACTTGCAGTGATGGCGCACCCGCCGAAACTGCAGAATGCTGAGAAGGCTCAGGGAAATAAGATGCTCATTCAAAAGCGAGGCGCTCTAGCAATCGCGAATCGTGAAGAACTGGAGACTAAAGTGCTTAGTTTTATGCTGAGCTGCAGAGCTGGCAAAGAAGATCCGGCAGACTGGAAACCTAATAAACAGCTTTCGGTTTTGTTGAAATGTGCGCCTTGAAATTTGACGGAATCATTTTTGATCTCGATATGACTTTGGTGGATTCAAGATGCATCGCTCATCATCATGCCCGGTTTCAAAGAACCCACTTCGCAAAGGCAATCGAGAAAGTCCCGCTGATAGTTGTGTATCCTGGTGTGCGAGAGCTGCTCGCAAGTGCAAGCGCGAAAGGGTTGCCAACGATAATAGTGACTAATTCAAAAGGCGACTACTGTAACGCGGTTGTTAAGCACCATAGATTGCCGGTCAAGGATAGTATCTGCTTTGGTGATACCGAGAGACGAAAACCGCATCCAGAGCCAATGCTACTCGCAGCTAAGCGATTGAACATTAGTCCGGATAAGATTGTGGCAATCGGAGATCGCCATTACGACATCGCGGCAGCAAATGAGGCAGGAATGATAAGCGTAGCAGCTCTTTGGGCATGCACCGCTCCAGCCAGCGTGAAGGCGGCCAATCCTGCTCATTTGTGCTCAAGCGTAGAAGAGTTTGCGAGGTTGGTAGGCTTGTGAGGTGGTAAATGTCTGATACCGCAATCGGTGATCCGAAGGTTCCGTTCTCTACGACTAACATTGTCCACGCGCTCAATTACGCAGTGTTGTCGCGACTGCTAAACTATTCCGATTCTAGGCTTCATGCGCTACGCCCTCAATGGGACGAGATAATGTTTATGAACCGCCTGATAATTAGACAACCCGAAGCGGTGATGAGGGAGTTGAGCGTTGAGTTTGTGAAGCTCCAAGAGGCTTACGAGGATGTACTGAGAAGTTTTCGCTCCAGCTCCGCGGAGGAAGTTCAGGTCCTCACCATTAAGGATCCGCTCTACCCTCAGCATCTTAAGGGGCTACATAGACCGCCGCCCGTATTGTTTCTTCAAGGGCAGCCTAATTTATTTGAAAAGCGAAGTGTGGCCGTCGTCGGAACGCGCAGCCCTTCGGAGGAAGGAGCCCGCCGAGCTCAGCGGATTTGTATCGAACTCGCGGAGTTCGGATTGAATGTCGTATCCGGACTGGCAAAAGGGATCGATACATTCTCACATACCGCAACTCTCAAGGCCGGAGGCACGGCAATCGCTGTGATTGGGACGCCACTGGGGCAAGCTTCGCCGCGGCAGAACTCTGCGCTTCAGGAAATAATCGCGAAGAATCATCTACTAGTCTCACAGTTTGCGCCTGGGCATCCAGTAAAAAAGTGGAACTTCCCGCTACGCAACAATACTATGGTTGGTTTAAGCGACGCTACGGTTATAGTGGAAGCTAGTACCGAGGGTGGTGGCGCAAAGATTCAGGGTGAATACTGCCTTAAAGCTGGAAGGAAATTGTTTATCATGAAGAGTTTCGCATCCAGGCAGACGCCTTGGGTTAACAGTTTCATCGAAAGAGGGGCAACCGTACTAGATAGCGTAGACGTGCTACTGGGCGAACTTCGGTCAGCGACTCCTCCGACGAGCTCTTCCGGAGGATTTGCATTAGCGGCGAGGAAATCGAATTAGTGTTCTTTTCGATCGAGCGAGTGCGAAACGTTTTTGTTTGTGTGCACGACTTTTCGCTACGCAACTCAGTACTAATAGCTGAGATTTCCAGCCGATTCTCCGGCTTCAATGTAGTTTGGTTATCTCTGGAGTCTGATGATTGGTGGACGGACTGCAAATTGTCCGAGCCGTACACCCCTACATCCAGTATAGAATCAAGCTTGTTTCAAAACGTCATGCGGCGTGCGATGCGTGAAGAGAATATGAAGCGTTGCGAAACTGTGGTTGTGTCCACGCATCCGAGAGCACTTAGAGCCGCTGTCAAGCTTTTACTTGGAACGATCTATCTCGATCTTGACAAAAACATCAACAAAACAGATGCTATTGACATCGGAGTCGACTTTCAGGCCTCTTCAGCGGATGACGCAGCAAGTCAGCTAAGCGGCAGCACAGTTGGGTTCGCTACTGAGTTCTTCGCAAAAACATCTATCAACTATCAGGGAACGCCTTGGCAGGCGACCACAAGGGGTGGTAGATTGCTTAGCTATGGCTGGTTAGACAATCAAGAGACTAGGACCAAGGAATTCTATGGAGGGCGTTACTTTAGCGACTGCCGCCACGACTTACATCCTTTAAGCCTTCGGATTATAGATTCAAAAAAATTCTGGAAAAAACAAATACCGGCCTTCAGAGAGGCCTTCGCTTTCCTGATTAAGTGCGCCACTAGTGGGAACTATGACCTTATAGCGCATGTCCCTCCTAAACCTGGACAACAAGATCGGTTTAAAGAAATACTACAAGAGATTCACCTAGAAGCAGAATTGAAAGAGTACGGTGCAACTGCAGCGCAACAGAGAAATGACCTTCTGACTTGTGTGCGCGACTACGGATCTATCAAAAACTTTGCCGCCGTTCAAAGAAAGCAAATGGTCCAAGGCGCGTTCGTTGCTTCCGATGCTGTAGCAGGTAAGCGGGTAGTGCTCCTCGATGATGTGCGCACCACAGGTAGCACCACCGGCGAATGCGCGAAAGTTTTACGTGAGGCGGGCGCCGTTTCTGTCGTCCCGATATGCCTAGCATACAAGCCTTTTCATGATTTAAATTTCGGGATAGAAGATACACCTCCGTACAGCAAATGCTGCGACTGGCCGGGCAGCATTCTCGTAACAAAAGGGGGAGAGGTGCTTTATGGTTGCTCCGCGTATCATTCAGGAGATAAAACTTCTCACAAATATCAAAATTTCTGTGAAGTTCGAAGAATTATGCTCGAACAATCTGAGGCGGATCTTATGCGCGAGGACGATGAGCTTCGCGCAAACGTACCGTATTAGAGACTCTTTAGTGTGCCTTCAGATGAGAACAGCCCTATCGAGCACTTTTGCTCAAGACCAAGAACTTACAGACGGTCCATTCTCCTAATTTGATGTGTCACACTTTGCTACGCCTGCGGAAGCAGCGACGCATCACCCTCGACAACGTCCTGCTTGAACTCGAAACCGGGCTATTCACCGATGCCCTTGCAATCTATGACAGATACATCATGAAGCTTGCCTTCATCACTCCCAAAGAGGAGTGCTGTGTTTAGTGGCGAGATTTGCCAGGCTTTGCATAGAGAGCGCTTAGAAACGATGCAATCTCACATCCTTCAAAGTTCGCGGGTTGTCCGTCATTGCGCATCATCAACTCGTCACGAGCTGCTTGCTCCAACGTTGCCTCGTCGCGATTCAGTGCCTTTATCGCTTTTTCTAAGGACGTCTGAATCAATCTTCTGTTCAAGCTTGGCTGCAAGTCTGATTGCCAGGAATAGAAGACTGAGAGTATTCTTTCTTCAGCAGCGCTCATTTATTCCGAGCCTCCGATCATTGGTGTCGTATGCGGTGCCATCCAACTTTCTCTCCGGCTTACTCGGAGAATAGCCATTGCCCGACAAGAGTGAATCCTGGCAAAATTTTCCGAGAGCAAGCGACCGATGTGAAGCTTGCGTAGGTAGGCTTTAAGGCCGCTTTGTGCATGGACTGGACGGCTCGACATGTCCAGGTTAACGAGCTGCTGAAGGGGACGCAGCTCATTTGCCATGAGTGCAAGTCGCAAAAAATATTGGCAATGCGGCTAAACCGCTGCGCGATTAAGATCAAATTTACAACATCCGGGTTGGGTGTCCATAATCAATAAACGTAGACAAGACAAACGCATTGTGAATGCCGTCAGCCAACATGTGTCCGTGACGGGTTCAGCGGATAACTAACTCACGAGCAAGATTAACCTCGTTAATGTGCACCCATACCAAACCTTTGCAGAATTCACAGGTCCCAGCATATGCATGACGATTCGATTTTAGGATGCTCTGATTCCAGCTTGAACGATCAATGACTGTTTCAACACACTGGCCGCAACAGATATCCTTACCACGAATGTATGCCTGAGTTCGCTTCTTGGCACCTGCGGCACGAATCTTCTTCACGTGCGACTCTCGAATTCGCCTGTCAGCTCGGTGAGCGGCGTTGATTTCATGTGTTATAAACCCAACGCATTTCAAAAGGTAGTCTTTTTTATACGCCCCAAGTTCGTCCTTGAACGTACAGTGTGGCACTCTTGGTCCGTCTCCGGTTCCTGCTGTGGGATCTGAACCACCACCGTGACTATGAAACGTCCAACAATATTTGCACCAAACTACTAAAGAATGGCAATCAAGCCTAGTTTCAGAGGGAACCGCGTACGCGGGAAGAGTCACATGTCCATTCTCATCAACGGCTAGCGGACGACAGTGCTCACATTCGTGTTCACGGAAATCACGGTTCGGCTTGGACTCCTTAAACGGTGCCGGCCAAGGAATGGAATTCTCGGGCCATGGTTTGAGAAGCGCGATGTCATTGCTTATCCGACGTTTGAGCTTTGGTTGTTGATGAATCGTCGCCTCCAGGACTGACATGGCGTCAAGCAACATTACCAAATGCTTCTTTGTCGTCGAACTGCCAGACTTAGAAACGCATTCCGAAATTTCACTAAAATAGGTCTTCTGTCTTGAGACATCCTCATTCAGATACTCAGAGAGTGGCGGGTATTGATCAGCGCCACCGTAATAAATGTTCGGTGCATCACGTTCGACCACTCGCCAATAATCGTTATCCAACTCCGATTTAAACGAAGAAAAAAGCGAACATATCTTGGTGATGTTTCTATACGCAGTCGATTGACGTCCGAACATTCGGCTTATTTCTAGAAAAAGGCGCTCCCATCTACTTTGACTCTGACGCAGTTGGGGGGCAAAAGACTGATGCTGTTTAACAGTAAGCATGACAAATCCTCGATGAAATTTTAGGGAACTCGGAATGGGCGCGCGTAGCGCCACTGAATTTCGCCCGGGTTCGGAATGCCACTAGAGTAGCCGATACCAATCAATCTGGAAAGACGGCCGAGCACATGCACAGTGCATATCGGATTTCGTCTTTCCACATCCATACCAAATAAAGTACAAAATAAAGTGCGTCAGAATCGCAATCTTCAGACTTGTGGTGACGTCTATTTAACAACGTACAACTTTCGAGCAAGCTTCTCCGTCAAGTCACCTTCCAGTGAATCAACTTCCAATACCTGCTCTGGTCGGGCGTCAGGGATGCGAAATATTCCCCGAGTTGGTCAAGCGCATCTCGTTTATCTTTGTCAGCGAACCGCACATAGATCTGCGTGGATTGGCTGTCTGGGTGTTAAAACTTTACCGATCAGATGCAATGGCACACCTTGTTGCACCAAAAACGAAGCACCGGTCATTCGGAGATCGTGGATTCGAACATCCTCGACATTGGCACGCCCCCTCGACTCCTCGGCTGTCACCAATTGTGATGCCTTCGTCTTTGATTATATTTGAAAGTGCCTGAATCAGATTGAAACCACTTCTCTACATGGTCTCTACAAAATTACGAACCAGCACGACAATTTGAGTGGCCCGAGACATAGGTAACAGATCGTTCCGGAGACATAGGTTACACTTTTGCGTTTTCTTAACGAGGACCGAGGTGGATGCCGTGGAAGGAGAGTTCTGTTTTGGACGAGAGAATACGTTTCGTTATTCGCCACAAAGATGGTGAGGACATGAGTTCGCTGTGTCGTGAATTTGGTATTTCACGAAAGACCGGATACAAAATCATCGAGCGCTATGAGCAGTGCGGTTTCGACGGTTTAACCGATCGGAGTCGAAGACCCATTCGATATGCGAACGCCATGCCGCCTCAGGTTGAAGCGGCGATTGTTGCTGCGAAAAAAGAAAAACCCAGCTGGGGTGCGCGAAAAATTCGCGAACGCCTGGTGCGTACATTGCCGCATGAGATCAAAGTGCCAGCGATCAGCACTATCCATACCGTTCTTGACAGATACGACCTCGTGAAGAAAGAAAAGAGAAGAAGACAACGCACACAAGGCACATCATTGTCAGAGGGTGCTCAACCCAATGATCTTTGGTGCACAGACTAGAAGGGTGAATTTCAGCTAGGTAACAACCAGTACTGTTACCCACTGACCGTCACTGATCATGCATCTCGCTATCTACTGCTGTGCGAGGCGATGGAATCAAACAAAGAACAATTTGCTCTAACTGCATTCGAGAGACTATTCAAAGAACGAGGGATGCCGCAGGCCATCCGCTCTGACAACGGTGTTCCATTTGCGTCTCCGAATGGCTTGTTCAACCTGTCGAAACTATCCGTGTTCTGGTTACGGCTGGGCATCAGTATTGAGCGAATTAGACCCGGGCACCCACAGCAAAATGGTAGGCACGAACGCATGCATCTAACTCTCAAGAAGGAGGCTACAAGACCAGCAGGAGCAAATATTTTTCAACAACAGGCAAAGTTTGATACGTTTATCGATGAGTTCAACAACGAACGACCACACGCCGCGCTGGAAATGAAGTTTCCTTCGGAAATCTATGTCGCTTCGACTAGAGTCTATGAAGGCATTCCTGAACCTCATTATCCATTTCACGACAAAACGGTGAACGTCACAAACTGCGGCCGCCTGTGCCTTTACCGAAAGAAAATAAATCTTACTCGAAGTCTCGCAGGACAAGCAGTTGGAGTGAAGGAAGTCGATGACGGCGTTTGGTTAGTGAGCTTTATGCAGTATGATTTAGGATACGTGGACCTAGAGGAAAAAACTTTGCAGCCGCTCGAAAATCCGTTTGGGCCGAAAGTGTAACCCTTGTCTTCGGAACGTTCTGTAACCCTTGTGTCCGGGCCGGACACCCGGAAAACGACCGCGCCCTGTAGGACTCGAACCTACGACCTCTTGGTTCGAAGAAAAAAAATGTTCATCATACTCTCCGTTGAAGACGTGCACCGGGAGAGCCAATGCGGCAAATTGATTATGAAAGACACGAAGTCGCAGAACTTCCTGGTGCAGAAATTCGCTGCCGAGCTAGGCTTCTAGTTCGTGCTGAATTTGCTCCAGAGCTGGTATCGCATTCAACACTTCTTCTCTGGTTGTGCTGGTTGGGTGCAATTCCGAAAGCTTTGCAGTGTGAGCCTCTTCGAGAAAATGAATGTTCGGTTGAATTTTTTATATAGAGGTGTCGTGCGCTTCTCTTCTGGATAAGGTGCAGGGAAGCTCCCCCGAAACCTCTAGTCAATAGAGGTTTCCCTCTCTAGAATTAATAAATCCAGCCCCGCTCAGCACCAAGTGCTTGTTTTTGCGACTGCGCGATCGCACGCGATATACTAACAATCTGTCTTAAAGTTTCCTACGACACTACCAGTAGTATCATGACGAATTGCTGATTTTCAGAGACGTGAAACTCCGGTGCCCATATGCGTTCGGAGGATAACACCGTTTAATATTAAATACGTTCGATCGACAAAAGATCACCCTAGAGAATGAAAAACGTATGTATGGCACGAGCACCAAAGGTGGTACCAGCTACTCTTTTGCAAATTAATGACGCAAATTTGAATGCGACGTGCATAATGGAGATAGCGAGGACCGCATACGCAGTCGTAGCAGGCATCTCTAGCACCATATAACATCCACCAATTTTCCCAGTCATAAGCAGACTGGAAAGCGACAGGCTTTCGATATATGCGTTTTAATTTGCACCCGCTTAGGGCGCGCGATTCCATGAGTCGTTTGTCCATCGCACAGTTTCTGCAGAATCTACTTCTCAGCATCTTAATCGCGTGCCCAAGCAACATAGCGTTTCTGGTACTGCCTGCGGAAGCACAGTCTACAAATTGGGGCGTCGTCAACATAAACACTACTGGCACCGGTACAAGCAGCTCCTTAGTTGGAGGTCAGCTTACACTGAACGCTGCCGGGAGCGGCTTCGGTGGCACCTCTGATAGTGTCAGTTTCGTTCAAGTCAAAACCTCTGGTAATGTCGAGATGATTACCAAGGTTTCTATTCCGAATTCAAATCTAGCGCCACCTGAGGCGCCAGCCGGGCTCATGATTCGAAGCTCTTTCGATTCCAAAAGCATTCAAGCCTCAGTCATAGTGACGCCTCAAAACGGGGTCAATTTCTTTAGTCGAACTTCTTACGAGGGAGAAAATCGTCTCACAGTCGGCCCCTCACTACCTCCACCTACTTGGGTTCGAATAGTCAGAAGTGGAGACACTGTTGCTGGCTACCAATCTGCAAATGGCTATACATGGACTCTTGTCGGGACAACAAAATTAAGCCTAACCAGCACGTTTTACATTGGTCTGGTCGGAGCGAGTGTCGCAGATCCGACCCTTCAAACGTTCAATTTCAGCAACACGGTATTCATGCGTGACGTCCCGCAGCGTAGCGCGGACATGGCTCTGTGGCTGAGAGCCGATGTAGGAATTACAACAAACGGACTCACCAGCGTCACCGGATGGCAGGATCAAAGCAACAACGTTTACACTGCAGCTCAACCGATATCAGCGAACAGACCCGAGATGATAGCCGACTCCATTAATGGCTTGGCGGCTGTCAATTTCAACGGGAGCAGCAAATGGCTTCAGCTGCCGGCTGGTTATACAAATTTCGATAAAGGCGCAACCGTGTTTGCTGTGATAAAGCCCCCCTCTGGTTCCGCATTGTCAGATGCTCGAATTTTTGACTTCGCGAATGGCGCCAATAACGGAGCCTTTCGACTGTACCAACCCACGAAAAGCGGCGTCTCTTTTGCATTCTACAACAGCGGAACAAAGACAGTGAATGCTACTAGTGGTATCACCAGTGGTTTCAACATAGCGGAGGTAGTCCATGACGGCTCCAATGCGGGGACCATTTCAGTGAACGGTGGAACTGCAGTTTCAAACGGCGCGATGGGACCTATTCCCGTAGTTTTACGGCAAAGCAACTTCATAGGGAAAGGGTACACTAACTCCGCATATTTCGAAGGTCAAATGGCAGAGATCTTGATCTACAATCGACCGCTCACGGATGCAGAGCGCAGCCGGATCAAATCATACCTGTTTTACAAGTACGGCTTAGGGACAACACCTCCAGTCTCCCCCCCGGAGGCGACTGCTGCTCCGGCGTCAGCGCCCCAAGAAATCTATAGCCCTGCCACAGGTGTGTATGCCTCTTCCGTAAATGTGAGTCTAACCGCCGACCCTCTAACCGAGATAAGGTACACGACTAACGGCACGAATCCGACGCCAGGGAGTACGCTCTATGCCGGACCGATTCCCGTGATTACTAGCGGCACAACCACGATCAAGTCTATTGCCGTCGAGGGGGCGAATCAAAGTGTGGTGGCTACTGAAACTATACAGATAGATCCGAATTCATCAAACGTGACCAGAGCGGGTCTAAATTTATGGCTTAAGTCTGACTTCGGAGTCACGAAAGATGGAGCAAACAACATAAGTAAATGGTCAGACGTCTCAGGAAATCATATGGACGGTCTTGTGACGTCCAACCAAGCTCCTAAATATTTGTCATCAGATCCACCCAATATCAATAGTGCTCCTGTCGTAGAGATAACCAACAGCGGCACTAGCATAAAGCAATGGTTTGAGATGCCCAGGGATTTCGCGTCGTTCCCAAATGGAGCTAGCGTCTTCATTGTTGCAAATCCATTTGCGAGTTCTGGTGGCGGCGACAAGTTTATCGAGTTGGGGGCTGACCCCTCCTCTTCCGCAGTTCAATTGTATGTAAAGTCGAAAAACACGGGCACAGGCGTTTCAACTTTCAGCTATCGAGTGTATAACGGAAACCAAACGAGTATTGACTTCAACGGCAGCATGAATCAGTATCAGCTGCTCGAAGTCGTGCAAAGTGGCTCAAGCGTTTCGACGTACAAGAATGGAACATCTACAGGAACGGCTACTGGCTTTAATCTTATCCCCAATTCCGCGCGCCTCGGCAACTTCATCGGTAACGCAATTGCCTCCGCCAGAATAGCAGAAATTATCGTCTACAACAGACCCCTCGTCGATGCAGAGCGCTTTGGAATTGAAGCGTACTTTCATACCAAGTACGGTCTCGGGGCTGCGCCGACTCTCGCCGCTCCAATATTTACACCGAAGTCCGATGTGATCTGTGACGCAGAAAAATTTATATCGCTAGAGGCACCTTCGGAAGCTAGTATTTTTTACACGATCAGCAATACGTCTACGCCGCCTCCAGATCCAACAAATACACCAAGTCCAACAAACTTTTTGTATAGCGCTCCGTTCAAGCTAACTCAGAATTCAATCGTCAAGGCGAGGGCATTTAAGTCGGGATACGCAGGCAACCAAAGTTCGGTGACGACTGAAACCTATAAGTTCGACTCGACCACGTGTGCAATCAGAAAAGACAGTTTGCTGACATGGCTTCGTTCAGACGTAGGAATAACAGTGGACGGCTCGACAACTAATGTAACGTCGTGGGCCGATATCTCAGGAAAGAATGTAGTCGCCCTTCAAAACACATCTGGAAATAGACCAGTTCTTAACCCAACTGGCATAAATGGATTCCCATCCATTAGCTTTTCGACCAACAAGTTTTTAAGCTTACCAGATGTCTACAATGATTTCAGTCAAGGCATGACAGCGTTTGTAGTAGCTAAAAAGACTGGCTCAGTTGGCGGTCCGTTTTTCGGCTTTTCAACGGCGACAACGGGAGCAGATACCGTTCAATTTGGTCCAACCAGCGACACAAACTTACGCTTAACGGTGTCTTCCGGTACTACCGCAACAAACCTAAATGCGCCGCAGACATCGGACGCAAATTTCCATGTGTACGAAACCGTCCATAATGGAACAACAGTGGCTTCGATTCTCCGAGACGGAAATCAGCTCAATCTAAGTTCCGGAATGAATCCTATATCGAATGTGAGTCGGGGGTGGAGCTATGTTGGTCGAGGTGATGTTGGACCAACACCGATCAGCACTACATATTTTAACGGTGAAGTCGCAGAAATAATTATTTACCGGAAAGAACTAGATCCAGACGAGCGAAGAGCAATCGAAGAGTATCTGTTGGCTAGGTACGGAACTTATATAACGCCACCGACCATAACTCCAGCAAGCGGGGCTCTTCCGACTGATTATCCGATCACTATGACGGCCAAAGATCCTGGAGCTCAAATTATCTATTCAGAGAACGGCGGTGCCTATGTGCCCTATGTACCTGGGAATCCTCCGAAGATGCATAACGGGTTGGTTTCCATCACAGCAAAATCAGTATTGACCTGGGGACAGTCAAGTCCAACGACTGCGGTATTTCAGCTAGACGACAATACCGCAAATTTGCCGAGGTCTGAGATGATTTTATGGCTCAAAGGAGATTTCGGTGTCACTTTTGATGCATCAAATCGTGTATCAAACTGGAAGGACATTTCTGGCTCAAATTATCACGCAACTCAGGGTACCACAGCGAATCAGCCGACTTACAGTGCAACAGCCGTTAATGGAAAGCCATCAATCAATTTTTCCGGAACTCAGTGGATGCAGTTAGCATCCGGCTTCAGCAATTTTGCCGACGGTGCCACGGTCTTCCTAGTAACAAAGCCCCCCTCATCGGTATCAGCTGATGCGCGTTTCTTCGACCTATCGAGCCAAACAACCAGCTCGCTTAGCAACAACTTGATTCTGTCTCAACCAACAAGCGGCTCGAGTCAATTTTACGTATATGACAGCAATGGAAACGTTAGTTCGGTTTTAGCCGAAAGCTCAGTCACCCAAAATCAGTTTCAACTCCTGGAGGCTAATCATACTGGCCGACAAGCTGCGACGCTCCTAACGAACGGAGACAAAGTTTCGACGGGCGCTATTAAAAATCCTGCAAATGTGCAACGAACGGCAAATTTTCTCGGCAAAGCATGGGGTTCAGCAAACTACTTCCAAGGCTCCATCTCAGAGTTAATAATTTACAATCGATCTCTTCTCCCTGAAGAAAGAAGAGCTGTCGAGGCTTACTTAATTGGACGATACGCACTCACCAACAAGCCAGTAAAACCTACAATTCTTCCATATGATGGAGTTTACTCCGGCCTGCTCGGAAAATCTGCGAGCATTGGTCCCGTCTCGATGTTTGCATTCCCCAACGCTCCTACACTTGATATCGAGATTCACTACACCACAGACGGTACCACGCCAACCGCACTCAGCTCGAAGTATGAGGGGCCAATCTTTGTCAGTAAATCCACGGTCATAAATGCGATTGCTACTAAGCAGGGCTCCCCTTCGAGCGACGTAGCAACGCGATACATAAACATCTCACCACAAGCTGACAGTGTCTCTCGCGATGGGCTACAGCTTTGGTACAAGAGTGACTTTGGCGTTATCACTGACGGTAATACTGTTAACAACTGGATTGACTTGTCGACTACTGGTCGAGAAATTAATGCATTCCAGTCCGAAGTGAATAAGCAACCTATCTACTCAAGCGACTATTCCTTTCCGCGAATTACAACAGGAGTAGATCCTCGCTACTTTGAGGTTGAATCTGGATTGTCGGACTTTTCGAAAGGCCTAACCTTCTATGCTGTGACTAGACCGCTCTCGACAGCTACAGGGACTGATTCCTGGATATTCGCAGCCTCAAACGGTTCCACCACAAACAACGTTGAGGTGCGAGATGATGCCAGCGCTGAACGCGCGCGACTACGAATTCAAGCAAATGGTAACTCTGTTGTTGGAACCGGTGATAGCCTCGTTGCAAATAAGTTCCAGATTTTGGAAGGAGTGCAAAATGGCTCGGGCAATTTGGGGACCCTATCGGTGGATGGGACTCAGGTCGGCTCTGGTACGCTGACACCAGCAGTCAATGTAACCAGAATGTTGAATCGCCTCGGCGCAAATCCAACGTCAAGCGCCGAAAATTACATCGGCGACTATGTAGAACTTTTGGTATACAACCGATCTCTAACTGATAGCGAACGACTCGCTGTTCAAAACTATCTGAAAGTAAAATACCAAACTCCGTATATTCAAGGTACTGCGCAGCCGGTGCTGCAACCTGTTGGAGCCACCTACTCCGGACCTTTGGATGTCGCGCTGACGGGTCCAACTGACGCAGTTATTTTTTACACCACCGACGGCACGACTCCAACAACTAGTTCGAAAATCTATTCAAAACCGATAAGAATCACATATACGACAACGGTGAAGGCAATTTCTGTTCTTAATGGAATAACGAGCGCCGTATCAAGCCAGGTCTACACGCTCAACGCCGATATGTTCCGTCCACCAACCGGGAACCCCACGCAAATGCAGCTGCAAATTCCAACAACGGCAATCCCTCTAATCTAAAACGCCTCCGAGAAATCATTCATGGAACTTCATCAAAATCTCAAAACTAGAAAGTTAACGACACTTTTCTGCGTTGTGCTGTTACTAAGTGCGCTGATTGCGCCAGGTAACGCAATTGAGCAAGACTCAGGTCCCAAGACGGTTAAAGTCAGAAAAGGCTCAACTAGCGTGAGGCTTTTCAAGCCTCAACTTGAAATTCCCGAAAACCCTACGGACGAGGACATAGCCTCGGCACGAGTCTTCCCTGAAAGGCTTCGGCCCACTTCAAGCAGCGAAGCACTAGTAGCGGAAAATCAAAAACTGAAAGAAGCCATTATGGCTTTCAAGGCTAAAAACAATAAAGAGGATCTATCCGACCTTGAACATTTTATCGGTAGTTTTCCGAAATCTCGTTGGAATCCAGCGATTCAGCTAAACATGGCCAAACTTCGATTTGAAACAGGGTATTTTAGCGATGCGCTTTCTCTCTATCAAACAGCTTGGAACACACTGAAAAACGAAAACGGCAGCCAGCAGTCAACGTTGGCAAATGAAGTCTTGTCAGAGTTGATGGTGTTGAGTGCGCGCTTGGGGCGAAGAGATGAGTTGAAGACGTATCTCCAAGAGACGAATGGTCGAACGCTCTATGGCTCAATGGAAGAGCAAATCGATGATGCTAGAACCGGCTTTAAATATATGGAGACAAGTCCTCAACTCGCCTACAAATGTGGTCCCTATGCTTTAAATTCGATTCTGAATTTAAAGGGACTGACAAAGGGACGCCATCCCGTTATCGAACAAGCAAGTTCAACTCATCAAGGTACTAACCTCCTCCAACTCAAAAACTGGGCACGTCAGTGTGGACTAGACTTTCAAATTGCGAAGCGATCACTCGGCGCTCCAGTATTGATACCATCAGTAGTGCACTGGAAGGTTGGACACTTCGGGGCCCTCGTAAAGAATCACAACGGACGTTTCCAAGTCAGCGATCCGACCTTTGACACGGATGGAAATTTTTGGCTGAGCGAAAAAGCACTTGATACTGAATGCGATGGCTACTATTTAGTTCAAAATGGACCGCTTCCTGTCGGCTGGGAGGCAGTATCAGACAGCGAGGGAAGCCGGGTTTGGGGTAAAGGAGAGGCAAAGGGACGCGACAATGACGAACATACGCCCCCATGCCCAAAGTGTTATGAGTGCGGCAAAAATGGTGGCATGGCGCGCGCAACTGCCTTCAAAATGCTAGCCACACTACAAATTGAAGACACGCCCATAGAGTACACTCCTCCGGTTGGTCCACAGATGGACTTCACCCTGACATACAACCATCTTGAGACCAATCAACCATCGTCGCCTGCGTTTACAACTTTTGGTCCTGACTGGAATTTTAACTGGCTGTCCTACCTGACCATCGATGCCTCCGGGAACGCGACGGTCAGGGTACGAGGAGGCGGTTCCGAAGTCTTCAATTACACTCAACCGAACAATGTGAGCAATCCGTATGCCCCTAATTTGTTGTCACAGGCTATCCTCGCAATCACGGATAAGGAGCGTTACGAACGTCAATTGCCTGACGGCTCGGTGGAGGTATTCGATCAGCCGGACGGTACCGGTAGATTTTTCATGACCAAAGTAATTGATCCTCAGGGCAACACCGTAAGCATTCAATACAACACGAACTTCAGAATTGAAACAATCACGGACGCGATTGGGCAGGCTACAGAACTTCAGTACTTAGCAAATCAGGTTTCGAACGTCGATTACTTTAAGGTCAAAAGTATCTCAGATCCGTTCTCGAGAGAAGCGACACTCACTTATGACGCGAGCAAAATTCATATCGTCACCATTACTGATGTAATTAGCTTGCAGTCCAAATTCCTCTATGAACCTGCGTCATCATTCATACTGACGATGAGCACTCCATATGGTATCACTTCATTTCAAAACTACGTGCCAAAGTCGGATCTTAACCATACAGATCCCCTAGCGACAGCAGCACTTGCGAAGGGAATTCGATTCACGTATCCGGACAGCACGGCAATGGTGGTGGAAAACTGGTTGAATTTTGCACAGCGAAGTTATTATTGGGACCGACATGCCATGGAGTTGTATCCGGGAGATCCGAGCGCAAATATCTATGCTCACTGCGAACAGACGCAATGGCAAATGATTTATGGTTCAACCATCTTAGAATCCTCCGTACCGGACTGGGTGAAACTACCCTTGGAGAGTCGTATAACCTATCAATATGACGAGCAGGTTCCTCATGGTAATTTGCATTACACAGGCACGTCAAACAGACCTATATCGGTATCGCGAACCATCACAGGTGGTGCGACTCAGAAATCAGAGTTTCAAAACAATGCGTTTGGACGAGTGATCCAATCAAAAGACCCAATAGGAAGAAAGAAAAACTTTTACTACGCCGCAAACAATATCGATCTTCTTGAAGTCCGCCAGACAAGAGGCTCTAACAATGACTTGCTCGAGAAGTGGCAGTACAATGACAAGCACCTACCTCTGGTCTACATCGATGGCTCTGGTCAAACATCAACCTTCTCATACAACGCTAACGGTCAAATTCTAACCTTCACCGATCAGGATCACAAAGTCACCACATATGGTTACACCGGTAACTATCTGACATCCGTAGATGGACCTCTTACAGGGGATAAAGATAAAACAACACTTTCCTACGATGGATATGGACGCCTGTACCAGATCACAGACTCAGTGGGCTATACGCTCACGTACGATTACGATGCAGCAAACAGGGTAACGAAAACTACTTATCCGGACGGAACCTTCGAAGAGTTACTCTATGACAGATTGGATGTTGTCGCGAGCAAAGATCGCATCGGTAGGTGGACGACTTCCTCTTATAACTCACTGGATGAACTCGTGAAGATGACTGATCCTCTTGGCCGTTCCACTGAGTATTCTTGGTGTAGTTGCGGGTCACTCGTGTCTCTTACAGATGGCGCCGGCAACAAAACAAGATGGCATCACGATCTTCAAGGTCGAACGATTCAAAAGATATATGCGGACCAAAGTAGTTATCAATTCGAGTACGAGGACTCCTGCAGCAGCGGACGACTCAAGAGGCGCACGGATGCACTAAATCAAAGAACTGATTACCTTTATAATCTCGACGATACGCTCAGTAACATAAATTACTCGAACTTGGCGGTTCCACTCTCGACTTCAAATGTCGCGCTCACGTGGGATCAAAACTACGAACGTATCTCGACAATCACAAATGGCTGGGGAACTCTCACTTATGCCTACAACTCCTTCGTCACAAACCCATACGCGACTCCGATTTTTGGCGGTGGAAAGCTTCGCACCGTCACCAACAATGTCATCGCAAATTCCGGTATCGAATACTTTTACGATAAGGTTGGTCGTCAAATCAAGCGGGAGATCGATGGTGCTAGTAATCCCGTGACATGGGCTTACGATGCAATGAGCAGAGTGACAAGTGAGGCTAACGCGCTCGGAACTTTCAATTACTCATATGTTGACCAGAATGCAACTGGCGGCGATAGAGGCACAACAAGGCTCGCCAAGATTGATTATCCGAGTCCAAACAACCAAGATACTTACTTTTCCTATTATGGAAACACGGGCGACCAACGCTTGGAGCGAATTAGCAACCAAGCATCGTCAGGTTCAATTATTTCTCAATTCGATTATGGGTATGACCCGGCCGGACAAATTACAGAATGGCAGCAATTTCAAAACAATAAAAAGCTTTGCTACAACCTCGACTATGATAGTGCGGGACAATTGGTGAGCGCCCAGGCGGGGTCTGGTTCATTTTCGCCGCCATTCGCCAGGGAGCATGTTTATAGTTACGACTTTGGGGCCAACCGGTCGAGTGTTCAAAACAGTGCGGTGGAAACGATTCAAATTAGCGGAACAAAGAAAACGGGTGACATTTTAACTATCACCATATTCGATACCGGGCTATCCGGAGGACAGAAAGTTATCACCTACACTGTAGGTCCCTCCGACACTTTAGCCTCAATCGCGCAGAGCCTAGTTAACTTGATTAATCAAGATTCTAGTCTGCAATCAGTGGGGATCAACGCTGTTTCAGCAGGTCCCCTAGGACCACCTTGCGTCACCATCCGCTCTGTTTCGAGAAACACCACCACATACGCAACCTCGGTCAGCTTCGGCTCCACCGAAACCATGAAATCCATAGTTTGGGGCAACGGGACATCGAATATCATAATCTCTGGTGCTAAAACTGCTGGTGACGTCATTTCAATAACGGTGCGTGATGCAACGTTGACTCAAACAGTTTCTTACCAAGTCCAATCCACAGACACGCTTATCTCAATTGCCGTTGGTCTAAAGAACGCTATCAATGCTAACAGCACGCTAACAGCGGCCGGGATTACGGCAACGTCAGGTTCAAGTGGAATTGATGGAGTCTTGAGCGTGAGTTCGAGCTCCATAAATGCGACCAACTACAGCCTAGCGACAAGTGCGAACTCAACAGAAAGCCTAGTGCTAAGACCGAATATGAATAATGACCAGCGTGTCCCCATAAGCTTTGGAATTTATCCGAGCGGTAGGGACTTTTCTATTCGAGTCTTCGATAAAAGTCTCCCGGGCGGGATGCAGGAGTTCAACTACACAACGCAAACGTCTACTTCGTCCTCGTCTATTGAAACTGTACTGGCCGTGTTAATCAATTCGAATCCGTACATGATCCAATCTCAGATTTATGCCGATGCAGGATCTGGTGTGAATATCACGTCTAAGTCAATAAATAAGACTTCTATTTGGGCCGGACTTCCTGACTATTCGACTGGCGTAGTGACATGGTACTCGATTTTTCCCGAACGGCAGCAAGGCCAGACAATCACCATAGGCGGCACCATTACTACAAACGACACGATATCACTTGATATTTACTCAGGTTCGCCGACACCGCGAACGGTTAACTACACTGTACCAAGTGGCGCCACCACAACCTCAGTAGCTGCTGGTCTCGCGGCTCTCATGCCGAATGCAATTTCATCATCCACAGTAGTGTACTTTCTTGAAGCCCCTCCAGCGACAGTCGTTGCCCGGCTCAATTCCGGAGCTACTGAGACAGTTACCGTTGGGCCAGCTATAGGCTCCGAGCGATCCTTTTGCAATAACGCCAACGAACTTGTAGGTCAGACGACCGGCGGTCCCGTTGCAGTACAAGCTGCATTCAATCGACCAGTTTCTGCAGCTGAAGTCAATAGCAATGTGATTCTGCTCAATTGCAAATCTCCAAACTCTACGACTTACTCTGTCTCCGCCAGCTCCGGGACTGAGTCAATTGCACTCGGCTCAAATTTTAGCGGTAATACCACGGTCAAAATTGGAGGAACTGGATCATCCGCTCAGACGATGTCGTTGACGGTTCACGACTCCAGGTTAGCCGGTGGAACTAAGACTATTTCTATTTCTACTCCCGGTGTAGGCATATCTCTAAGTGCGACGGCCGCTCTTCTCAGTGCTGCTGTCAACTCCGATCTGGAGCTGTCCGCGATCGGAGTTGGCGCAGAAAACAACTCGAATGCGTCCTTGCAAGATGCTCAGCATGCTGCAGGAAGTGCTCAGTTTGCTGATTCTCAAAACGAACTTCGGATCAAAGTGTCTTCGGACCCAAACTTATTTACTCAAGTCATCCCGGTCACCGGTAGCAGTTCTCAAAAGACTTTCACTCACGATGCTAACGGAAACCTGACCAGCGACGGGACGAATACTTACGAGTGGGATGCCGAAAATAGACTTATAAAAATCAGTTATCCGGGAACGAACAATTACAGCCAGCTAACTTATGATGGAACGAGTCGGCTCTGCAAGATTGTGGAGACTGTCTCAGGCACGGTTACTGAAACTCGGCAGATCGTTTGGAGTCAGTTGGCAAAGTGTGAAATCAGGGATGGCAGCGGCACCATCGTTAACAAGCTGTTCCGATTTGGTGAGACAGTTAGTGGCGCGAACTTCTTTTTCACAAAGGACCATCTCGGGTCAAATCGAGAGATGACAAATGCGAGTGGCGGAGTTGATTCACAGATTGGCTACGATCCATACGGTAGAAGAAGCTTGCTCCAAGGAAGCTCGTTGCCCCATTTTGGATACGAGGGCTACTACATTCATTCTCGAAGTTCGCTAGATATTGCTCGCAATCGCTGCTACAGCAGCAGTATAGGCCGGTTCCTCAACCGCGATCCGATTCGCGAGTCCGGCGGAATCAATCTCTATTCTTTCGTTGGCAACAACCCAATCAACTTTACTGACGTTAGTGGACTTGAGCCGGTCTCGCCACCGGCCGGAAGCGGATTTAGCGGTCTTGGAGCAGCGCTCGCGAGATTATGCAGGTGCTGTTACAAAAACAAGAAAGACATCGATGCCTGTATCAAGCAGGGCAATACGATTGCCAACAATCTCAACTCACTCTGGAACACGAATTACGGGCAGGGGCCTTGGTCATCAGATCCTGAAAATGCTGGTGGTTACATGTGCTACGATTGGGCACAAGGCTTCATTGCTACGATTGGAGCACTGGGCTCTGGAGCCAGTATGTTCAATGCAAGCATCGTGGAGTTTGCGGCCCCTCCTGAGGGGATGATTCAGCCTTTGCATTATGCTGTCAATATCGCCACAGGAGCCAATCGCAAGTGTTCGCTCATGATCGATGACTCATTCTTAGGCGATGGAAGTATTCACGTTCCACCTTGGAATACGCAACCTTATGTAAATACAGGCAGGAACGGATTTAGTCCGTCCTTACCGCATGCACCAGGCTCCCAAGGACCGTTTCCGCCGTTCCCCGCCCTTCCGTAAGCAAGTTAGGATGAGGGCTTTCCACTTGGAGATGTCGACAAAAAATAGAAGAAGTCGACGGTCTTGTTCTTTCCTTCAGTTGCGAATACGAAGTCCAGAGCACCCGGCACGTAGATTCCCTTAAGGAGAGAATAGGGCGCCTTCTTCAGTACTTCGAACGCTGATTCGTCCACCGACGTTGAACCGCTCGGACAAATTATTTTCACCTCGACACATTTAGAGTCTTGACCGATAAAAACGAAGCAACGAGTAAGCACCAGACCTTCGCTCTCGGGCGGTGACCAGGACTCGATTACCTCAGTCTTGAATCTGTCGATTTGTTTCTGGATGGCCCGTTTCGGATCAGTACTAGAATGATTAGACCTCGCTTTTCTTCCTTGGATTACGGCCAAAATCTTCTCAGCTTCAGGATTCCGTTTGTCTTTGGACAGCGAAATCGCTCTTTTACAATGTAGTTCAGCATCGACTAATCGCGGATTCGGACTCCTCAAAAAAACGCTGGACAATGCAAGATGACCGGTTGGATCGAGTGGTTTATGCTTAAGAATCCGCTCCCATGCCCAGATCAAATGAAGATAGTGCGCACGCGCTGTTGCTAACTGATCAGCTCTCGTATACGCTAGAATCGCCTTTTCAATGTCGCCCTGCTCCTCATACTTTTTGCCTTGGGCCAGCTCAGACCAGAAATCGACGAGATCCTTCTGTGTCGACTGTTTTGGTCTGGCTACTGCTGTGTCAGATCCTTTAGAGTCAGCAGGTAACGCTAAAGCCAATGAACTGGTCATCGAGAAGACTAGCGTCAAACAAATCAGTGCTTTCAACAAGAAATCCTCTAAACGATTAAGAAGCAAGATCTATTGTATACCAGATTCTAACTGGTCGCAGACTAGTGCAAGGCTGGCATAGCCACCACCAGTAGTATCTCTTAAACATCAATCTGTTCAGCTTCATTTTTACTCAAAAACACCGGTCTTCGTATCCTCTTTTCAGGATTACATATCTGTTGTATGATTCGCGAAAAGACAGATATAATCGTACTTTTACGCATTATCACCCGTTTTTAATTTTCAATTCGCGTCTACACAAACGCCTACATAATGGGGGAGTTTTCGGGTGCCCAAGATAAGCGACAAATTAATGAGTGATATCACGAAACCTGATCGTGGACAGAAAATTTACCGCGACAGCGAGCTTAAAGGATTCGGCTTGAGGGTGACTCCAGGCTCGATGTCGTACATCGTCGAAAGTCGAGTCAATGGAAGCTCTCGCAGGGTCACGATTGGGAAGTGTGATGAGATGACTCCAGAGAAGGCTCGCAGAGAGGCACGGCGCATTCTCGGCGAGATGTCTCAGAATAAAGTGCCAACCGCGAAGCAGTCCACTGTCACTCTGCGAGAGGTTCGCGATCAGTTCCTTGAAGTGAGAAAGTTGAAACCGAACAGCGTCAGAAGTTATCGAAGTCTCTTGGATCGGTGTGTCTCGGATTGGCTCGACCTGCCGATCACGAGCATCACTTACGAGATGGTTCAGACCAGACACAAAGAACTCACGAAAACATCGAGACAGGGAACAAGCGGGCAGTACCAGGCGAATGCCGTCCTGAGAACGGTGGGCTGCCTGATCAACTTCGCAGCGGATAACTTCGAGGATGCTGATGGACAGTCGATCATCGTCGCCAACCCTGTCAGGAAACTCACGAAGAACAGAGGATGGCATAAAGAGCATCGCCGCCGAAACATAATCCCGGACCACAAGTTGCAGAATTGGTATCAAACTGTGATGTCGATTAGGCAGCACAAAGTCCGCGACTTTCTTCTGTTTGTTTTGCTGACCGGCTTGCGAAAAAATGAGGCTGCAACGCTTGTATGGAAGGATGTCGATCTAGACGATCCATCAATTCTCATCAGACATGACGTGGCGAAGAACGGCGAAGAGCATCGGCTTCCGTTGGGCCCGTTTCTTGTATTGCTCCTCAAGCAGAGGAAGGTGCATACTGGAAATTCAAAATACGTCTTTCCAGGTCAGAGTGGCAATGATCACCTTATCGACTGCGGCGATATCGTCGAAAGAGTGATCAGGGATACTGGACACCACTTCGTACTGCACGACCTCAGGCGTACCTTTATACGAATCGAAGACTGGCTTCTTGTCTGCTTCCCGGGAATACTAAAGCGACTAGTATTAGGCCGACACAAAATTATTTGGCAAAAGTCTCTCAAAGTTATTGACACATTCCGAAGCGCGGAAATCCGGCGATGTAGTCGCGGTTTTTAATTCTTTTCGTCCTTTAATGAGTCGACAAAAAAGGCGATAGCGTGGAACTATCACTTTCTCTGTGGACTCATAAGATGCGATTGTTAGCTGTGCGTTTCTATCGATCGATTATTGGTGCGCCGTAATTGTGTGTACACGGTCTCCGAGTGGTGAAGCAGGCGATCAACTAATGTGACTACGCATGCGGCATTCGGAAAGATTTCTGACCACTCCGTGCTGCCGATCTTCGTCGGTCGAGAATTTCCTGAATTGAATTACTGTGGATCTTTCCTTGACCGAGAGCTTCGTGAAGCGCCGCTTCTAATTTCGACTACCACCTCCTGTGCCTATTCAGTTCTCGCAACGCGCCATTAATGAACTACGGGTGGTGCCAAAAAAACTCGACTTGGCAAGACAATGATTGCCCAAAATCTAGCACAAAAAGCCTTGATGCAGGGCGTCACGACCAGGTTCATCAAAGCCAGCGACATGCTAAACGAACTCACTGAATGCGACGGTTCGCGCGAACGCAGAAAATGTCTGAATAAGTATTCAAACACCGGACTACTCGTCACCAAGAAAGAACCATCACAAAGGCAAGAAGCCGTCTCTGAGCGTTTCCGACCTGCAAGCTTACTCCGCTGCTTGATTTGCTTTTTCTTCCAAAAACGAAAGTGTAAAGAGGTCTTCGATTTGCGTTCTCTGTTCGAGCATTGGCAAGCGGTCCCTCGCGAAATTCTCTAATCGATGGTGAATCATATCGTCACAAAGAAGCCACTGAACGCGCGGCCAAAAGCGCCGCTCTTTCAACTCTGCCTTTCTCATTTGCGCGGCGAACGGGCACCGGCTTTGGTGCGAATCGGTAGTGGGCGGCGAGAGAAAGCAGGTCGGGATTGAAATGAATTGCATCTCCAACTCGTTCTAGAAATATTGGAACCGGCGACCACCGCGCCAAAAATCTCGACGCGCAAATGGACCACACTAGGCACTGCATATGGTGCAGCGCACTTGGTGCTCAATTTGTATATCGGTCAAAGATGATGGTTTGGTGGACCCGACAAGCAAACCACTTCTAGGAGCGGATTGAGAACCCTGATGCGTCACGCTTGGAATCTCATGCTCGCCGCGAAATTTTTTCTGTCGACGGCGATGCACTTCCTCTCCGGCTTCCGTCTGTTGATATCTTCTGCTGGCCTCCCTCTGCGAGCGCTTCCGCGCTTTATTACGACATGGAGTAGGACAGTAAATATTTCCACGATCGCAATTTAAACAGACGAAAGTCTGCTTAAAGCAAAACGCGCAGTTGAAGAGCCGGTAGCTTGAATCTAGCAATGATTAGCAGCAAAGGCTGGACAGATCAGCGCTCGATCAAGGACACTACCTTTGCTTTGTTGAATCTAGCGAAGCATCTAGGGGTTCGAGTGACAGCTCGGACCTCTAACCTTTTGCAAAACAAATTTCTCAAAAATCCAACTTCGACAACGGATTTCTATATCTGGTCGATAGTCGATGTTGCGAACTTCTTCATGCTCGCCGGATAGTCGCGGATCTAGATCGCCGTCGACAGGCACGACTATTTAACGCGAAAGTCTCCCTTGACGTGGTACAACAAAAATGGGACAGGTCATTAGGACTCTGTATTTGTAAACAAAGTAAAGCACAAATAGAAGGGATAATTTATCCCTCCAATTCTCTACACCGCCTCTACAGAATCAAATTTCAAACTGCGAAAACTATCGGGACGACAGGATTCGAACCTGCGACCTATTGCTCCCAAAGCAACCGCGCTACCAAGCTGCGCTACGTCCCGGTGGAGTTCAATATATCACACTGAACGGGGCATATGGGAGCCCGTCAGATAGGCTCCTTAACACTCACCGGCGCTTTCAATGTTTCATATCCTGGAAACGAATCAGTGGCGTGCTGAGTGGCTGCAGGCGCGTCCTCCGAGTTATCGACCGGCGCCTTAGCCGCGACTTTCGTATCGCCCGCGAGACTACTATCAGCCATTGGCGTCGTAGTCGTCAACAGGTCGTTTTGTTGCAGATACTCCTGGAGCGTGTCGGCGACAAACTTGTGACCCAGGCTGGACAAGTGAACTCGCAAGAACAAATCTTTCTGCTGCGGCTGCTTTTTGAAAGCCTCGCTCAAATCGAGCAATCCGAAACCATGCTCTTTGCCGAGCGCGGTCAGTTCGCCCGCTAATTGTTGCGATGCCGTTCCCGTCGGATCGGGGAGCAGCATGACAACAAGCTTGCTACCGGTCTTTGCGCATTTTTCCGAAAGTGCCACCACAAGTGCGTCGGTCACCTTGGTCGGATCTTGCTCGGCATAGGAGGGTCCAGGCACTTCGGCTTTCGGATCTTTGCCTTGAAGAAACGCTACCACGCGCTGGAAATTTCCGCGCCACTTGAAGTAAACCCGCTCGTTGTTGTTGAGCGCCATGTCGGTTTGAGTCAGAACGCCATAGATGCGACTGTTCAATTGCAACCAATTGATCGCCTTAGCCCAGGCATTGTTTTCGGCGCCAGGAGCGTAGTACCAGTCGATTACCGAATTGTCTTGCTGGAGTTTTCCTTCACTGTCGATGTAGAAATACGGACGTGGCTGCGCTTTATTGCGCTTCTTTGGATCGACGATGTTGGCGCTTGTGTTTCCCCAATGCATAAGGACAACGGTGACATCCGGCTTGTACTGCTCAACTTCATGCGTGTATTGAACGTATTCTTGAGCTGTCGAATAACCCGAGCACGCGAAGTTAATAACTTCAAAGTTGTGAGATGCACCTTCATTCAATTGCATCTCCAGACGGCGCGCATAGACATCCTGCAACGGCACCTGTAGCCCCTCTGAGTGAGAGTCTCCAAGGACTGCGATCCGTTTTACCCCGGTCGGTTTCGCAACCGTATGCTCAATGTCTCGATAACCGATAGAATTGAGATTATCTGCGGAGAAGCCCTCCATCCGCCAGATTATGTTTTTGCCCGGCAAATGGGTGGTGCCCAAAGTTTTGCTCGGAGTCAAAAACTCCTGACCACCAACTCCAGAAATACGGAAGACACCTTCCAAAACCGCAATACCGACAATCAAACAGACAAGCGCTTCGGCAGCCGTTCTCCACAAGGGCTTACGCGGCACACCAGGCGTGTACCATTCTGCTACTTGTTTCTTTTCTGGTGGGGCTACTGTTTGCATTTCGCTTTGTCTGGTTCTGTATCTAATCTGTGGATTGTGTTTGAACTATTTCGTGAAATCAACTGTGAGGTGAAACCGCTACCAACTTCTAAAATTGGAAATAGACGAAGGGCTGTACATGTCCCGGCGCATAAGCCAGAATGGCAATTGCGACTGCCGAGTATGTGACTGCCTTCATTGGAACCGATTGATTCCAGAAATTCGCAATTTGCATTGCCACCGCTGGCAGTGCCAGTTCTTTCTTGTTCATATACTCGACCCATGCATGAATCGCGCAGAACAGACCATATGCCACCATCGTGATTGGCAGAGTCGAGTTGAAGAACGTGGTTGTAATCTCCCCAGCCGGTGAAGAACCAAAACCGCGCTCATACATTTGAAAAGCGTGAGTCACGCTCGGAGCTCGGAAAATCACAAGCAACACGGTCCACGTCCAGAAGGTCGCGATCACCGCAGACCAGTGCCACCATGGTGTCGGTTTCATCTTAGAAAGTGTGGGGTGTTTATCTGTAAATTGTTGCCAGTCGCGAGTGACTGCAAGAATGACACCCTGGATGCAACCGAAGAACACATAGTGCCAGGCCGCTCCGTGCCACAATCCGCCAAGAGCCATTGTCAAAAACAGATTTCGACGTTGCTTCCACGGACTGCAATGCGAACCACCCATCGGGAAATATAAATAGTCGCGCAGCCAGGTGCTGAGCGAGATATGCCAACGCCGCCAGATTTCCAGGAAATTAGCGGACAAAAATGGGAGGTTGAAGTTGATCGGGACACGATAGCCGAAAAGCAGCGCCGACCCGCGCCCAATGTCAGTGTAGCCGGCGAAGTCGAAGAAAACCTGGAAAGTAAATGCGAAGAAAACGATCCATGCATCCATCGTTCCCAACGCGGCCGGATTGGCATAGCCAGGGTCGACAATCATCTGGGCAAGCACGTCTCCGAGACATACTTTCTTGAACAGCCCTTGAAGGATCAAAAACATTCCATCGTTAAAATCTTTAGTCGAGAACACCGGTGGATGAACAAGCTGTTTCGAAAAATCCTGAAAACGCTTGATTGGACCGGCGATCTGCGACGGAAAAAACGCACCGAAAAGAGCGAAGTCGAAGAAATTCTTCATCGGCTTGCTGCCCTTGTAGACATCGACAACGTAGTGGATGAACTCGAATGCAAAGAAAGAGATGCCCAACGGAAGCAGGATATCGTAGACCGGAGCCTGACTCATGTTTGCGAGTTGAATGCCGGTGGTTTGATTCAACGCCTTCAGGCCCTGCCACACGCTGTCCAAAAGGAAGTTTGTGTACTTGAAGAAGCACAAGCAACCAAGGTTAGCAACGACGGCAATTGTAAGGAAAAATTTCTTGCGCTTCTCGGCACCAGCGATAAGCAAACCGAGGAAATAGTTGACGACGGTCAAGCCGAACAACAGCAAGCCGTACTTCGGCAGCCAGCTCATATAGAAGATGTAGCTCGCAACAAGCAGCAATATCTTACGGAATTTATTAGGGAGCACCCAATAGAGTCCGAAGACGATTGGTAAGAAGACGAGATAGTTGAAGCTGCTAAATAGCATGGTTTCCGGCTGTTCTCTGGAAGAGGTCAAGCGATAGCCGATGATAGCACGACAAGCCAAGAGCTACCTTTTAGCATTCACATAATTAGGTCCGCTTAAGAATGAGGCAGATCTGTCGGGATTGAAGCCAAACCGTTCAGGGCTGCTAGACCTGACTGTTTCGAATTAGTGAAAAAGACCGCGAAAGGAGTCTGAGGCAGATTACAAACGGAACAAATTATGGAACAAAGTCAGGCTCATCAGGCGCGACATGAGTCGAATGGTCAGCAGAATGGGATTTGCTGCTCGAAACCTGCGGCTTCTTGCTGGTCGACTTGGTCGACTTCGACGAAGAAGCTACCTTTTCCTTCTCTGGCTGCTTTTCCTTAGGCTTCGCCGGTGGTGGCGCTTGCCGTTTCGTCGCGACCTTTTCAGGCTCACGCTTCGAAGCGGTCTTCTCCGACTTCTCGCTGGACTTGGATGAGCTACTCCGCTTCACATAGCTACCGTAAACCCAACCCTCACGACCATTTGCAGAAATCTTGACCCAGCCATTTTGCTCGCCTAAAACGCGAACAGACTCGCCGCGACCGATGTCAAAAATAGATTTGTTGCCGCGCGCAGGACCGGTGCGCATGGTGACGCGGGAAGTGGTCTCGCCTCGGCTTCCGCCACTGGACTTCGGTTCAGACTCTTTCTTCTTAGCCAATTCGCGCTGTTTCTTCTCTTCGCGCTCTTTCTCTCTGGCTAGCTCGCGCTTCTTCTCTTCACGAGCTTCACGCTCCTCTCGTTCTTTAACCTTAGCCAGTTCACGTTTCTTCTCGCGCTCCCTGTCCTTCGCCGCTTCACGCTCAGCCTCGCGCTCCTTTTTGCGCTTATCTTCACGCGATTCGGTAGGAGGTGAAACCACTGCGACCTTATCAGGCTGTTTATCAACAACCTTTGCTTCCGGAGCCTCTTGAGCAACAGAAGTCATAACGGAAGTGGTGGCACTGGCGGTGCTAGCCCCATCGCCGACAGGTTCAGTAGCTACAGACTCCGGCGCACTTGTCTCTTTCAGACCAGTTACAGACCAACGACCAGCCTTGACTAAACCCACCTCGAAAGCCCGTGCAGGTGAACTAAGCAAATAGGAATTGCCGCTGTCACCAGTACTTCGACGCGACCGCCTTTTACGCCCGGACGAATCTTTCGAGATCTTCGCGATTTTAAAATTGCCTGGTGCAACAACCGGCTTGTCAGCCATACCCTTGATGGTCTCTCGAACTTCCGGTGCGAGCTGTTGGCGGTACGATTCGATTGCAGTCGGATCGACTAGACTCGATGCCACTGCATACAGTGCCCCGACCTCATTGGTTCCCATCGAGGAGCTCGCCTCGTATTTACCGTTCTTCCAGGTCAAATTGGTCATGAACGGTTCGTCTTTAAAATTCACGCTGGGGTCAAACAGCTTCTGCTCTTTCGCGGAAGACACGATTCCCCGCTCCACTTTTATGTTGTTGCTCGTTCCGATGAAAGCTGCCGATCCAGGTCCTTGAATAGGCGGCACGATTTTATCGCTGCGGTCAGCGACTTCTCCGGACGGCAATAGCGCCAGCGCACTGACCTGCGCTTCCTTAGGTCTGTCGCCTGTCGTGTGGCCGATCAAAACTAAACACGGATCCGGTGTGGTTGAGACCAATCTCGCTTCATCAAACACCTGCAGCCCTTTCACGCGTGAAACCTTCACGCCCGATTTCGCCGGCACGACCAGGTAATCGGAGGGTTGCATCACACAGGTGAGCTCAATGAGTTTAATTTGATTGGGCAAGTCAAAAACTAGAACTTCGAAAGCGCTTGAAGGAACCTCAGTTTGCAGTTTCGTCAGCAAGTCCGCGGATGACAGCGAACCATGTTGTTCCAAATATTTTATAACCGCATTATCAAGCTCAGAGCGCATTATTTGTGCGTCTTCAGGCGACTTTGGTCCTGCTGCCATTCGCTCGGCAATCGGCTTGAGCTTCGGCGCCGGAGCACCGCTAAACATCGACCCCACGGCGGACGCCAGTCCAAGGCATAATCCAACTGCCGCAATGCCCGCGACAACCTTGATCACTACCGGCGAAGTTTTCTTTTTAAACTTGCTACCGCAAAACTTACAATTTTTAGCCGCTACAGAATTTCTCTGAGTGCAGGCGGGACAACGCATGTCAACCTCTTTATGGTGATTCCGTCCAGTCACAGTCGTACATGGACTGGCACTTCGTCAGGCGAATCTGTTTTACTGTCTAGCGAATCTGATTTACTGCCTCAGCGAATCTGATTTACTTTCTAAGTGACGTGAGCTCTGCCATAAACCCCGTCCAACCTGGCGCAATTAGGTCGAAGGACCAAAGAAACGGTCTTTGCGGACCAATATCGGATTCTACAACATACTTGACAAATCAAGTAGGCGAAAAACCCTAACAGTACAGACCACGTCAGCGGGAAACCCCAAAACATATATATCAATGACATCTCTAAAGGTTTGTTCACCTTTCGTTAGAAAAATTACGAGGACACCGGATTGGACATTACGGACATTCATGAAGCCTTGCGAAACGACCTCGTCGAAGTCGCGAAACTTTGCTACGAACGCCGCTATATCTGCGGCACAGAGGGCAATTTCAGCATTCGCCTTGATGAAGACCTCATACTGACAACACCTGCGTCGACCTGCAAAGGTCGTTTGAAGGCTGATGAGCTCGTTCTAACGAATCTTGAAGGGAAACCGACCGAGCCGACTGTGCGCAAACCCTCCACAGAACTGGCAATGCACCTGACTGCTTACAAAAAGCGCCCTGACGTCCGCGCTATTGTACACGCGCATCCGACCGTCGCCGTGGGCTTCACGGTTGCAGGTCAAAGCCTGGCAAAATGCGTTCTTCCTGAAGTCGTCTGCACGCTTGGTGCAATTCCGGTGGCACCATATGCAACACCAAGTACGGACGAAGTATCAAAAAGTATCGAAGACCTGGTCACCACATATGATGCCCTGGTCATGGATCACCACGGTGCACTCGCGCTCGGAAAAGATATTTGGGACGCGTATTATAAACTTGAAACGCTGGAGCATCACGCGGAAACCATGATGGTAGCCCATCTTCTGGGAGGCGTAAAGCCGCTCCAAAAATCGCAAGTGGAAAAACTCATGGATATCGTCGGCGTTTATGGACTAAAAAAACCGGCTTGTGCGCCTGAACTTTTAAAACCGGAAGCATGCGCGAAAGACGCGTAGAGAGAATTCAAAGTTAGTACTGCTATTCAATCGGAGACAATTACGTGAGCGAACCGCTTCATCCAATAGAGACCGTCACAACCGTATACCTGGTCAGGCATGGGCATACTGAGGAAACTGAAAAGGGGCGACTTTATAACGATCCTGCGGTCGAAATAACAGCTCGCGGGAGAGAGCAAGCGCGCGCTGTCGGAATCTGGCTCAAGAAGCAAGCGCCCGATGTTCTCACCTGCAGCACCGCGCAGCGAGTTCGCTCGACAGCGGAGATTATCGAAACTGAAATCGGACTGAAGGCCTTGCCCTTAGATGGTTTCAACGAATGGAGCGTTGGGGAGTGGGAAGGTCGCACATATGTCGACTTGAAAGAAAACGAGCCGGATGCTTACAAACACTGGAGTTCCAATCCTATAGAACATGCACCGCCGGGCGGAGAGTCAATAACGGACCTGTACAACCGCATCGCCGGACGTTTAAAGGACGTCATTCGAGACCACGAAGGAAAAACGATAGCTCTTGTCACGCATGCCGGAGTTATTCGGAGCATCCTGGTTGAGGCGCTGGGCATGCCGTTGATAAACTTCTGGAGACTGTCAATTCCGACCGGATGCGTTTCAAAAATCGACTTCAGCGAAAACTTCGCAACCGTCCACTTCACAGCTTTGAGCCCCGAAAAAAATAGTCCCCAAAGTTTCAAGAAAGTTGGTTAGAATAACCGGAGAGCTAATGCAACCCGGGGAATTTGCGTGGATCTCAAAAATGGTTCGGTGATCGAGAACAAATTTGAGATTCTGGAACGCATCGGCGCCGGAGGCATGGGAACGGTTTATAAAGCCAAGGACCTGACCCTCCTTCGCACCTTTGTGCTCAAAATTCTATCGCCATCTTACAATTCGTCGAAAGCTTTCGTTCGTTTCCAGAATGAAGCGAAAGTCCTAGGGAAATTGCAACACCCGGGAATCGCAGACATTTATGACGTTGGAGTCACATCAGAGGGTCTAGCCTACCTCGCCTTAGAATTTGTCGATGGAATCACACTCGATTCATTTATCGAAAGCGGTGAGCAGATTCCCCTCTCTCAAATCATTCAAATTTTCATCGAAATAGCCGACGCTCTTTCACATGCACACAGTGTCGGCATAATTCATCGTGATATCAAACCTGCAAATATTATGATAGTGAAGACGGACGACGGTTTCTTCGCGCCAATTTTGCTCGACTTCGGCATCGCGAAATTTGATACCGCAGATGATGCGGAGCAGCGGCTGACTGAAGTGGGCGCCATGCTCGGAAGCCCCTTGTATATGAGCCCGGAGCAGTGCAAAGGAGAAACAGTAACGGCCGCCTCCGACCAATACTCACTTGGATGCGTCCTTTTCGAATGGTTATCGGGAGAGCCGCCATTTCGTGGCGATACCGCATATGACACCGCTCTGCTTCACATCTCACAGGACTGTCCTGATCCCGTAAGCGTGAGCACGATTCCAATTACGGCGGAACTTGGCGGCGTAATTCAAAAAATGCTTGCAAAAAACCCATCTGAGCGCTTCAAGGATGTCGACGAGCTCGTCAAATCACTGATTGAAATAAGAGAACTCGCGCTGGAGCAAGAAAACTCAGTATCGGCCCAGGACTCAGATCGGGAAACGGTTATAGTCCAAAACATAAGAAAAAAGTCTATCTCACCGAAATGGTTGTTCCTCTGTTTAGGCTTGACCGTCTTGGGCGGGGTCGCGAGTTTCGAGACTATGAGACGATGGCTAGTTCCAGAGAGAAGTAGCGTAGCAAGCTCATCCGATAGCGTCGAAAACCTTGAAGATATCGTCTTGCCCGAAGACACCCAAATTACACTCAAGTACTCGTTGATGAGTCCAAACATTTTGAATCAACTCTCGAAGAGAAACAATCTCACTAAAGTCGATCTCACTGATAGCGCCACTACGGATGACATGCTCAAAGTGCTGGCACCATCCAAGGATACGCTCCACGAGCTCATTTTGCGTGGAACAAGCGTAAAGTCACTATCCAACCTTCCTGTCCTGAAAAACATTCAATGGTTGATTCTTTCGAATACAGAAGTGGACGATAAGGCTCTTTCCAATACAGTTCCACTTGAGAGACTCAACATTCTCGAAGTCGAGTCCTGCCCTAAGCTCACAAAGGCAGCTGTTAAGACGTTCGAAAAATACCCATTGGTCCGGTTAATCCTAGTAAAAGGTACGGACATTCAGAAAGAAGACATCGTAAAACTTCAAGAGCGGATGCCGAGGACGGTTTTCGCCCCTTTTCTCCGAAAGGCACCGGTCGAAGAAATGCGAAATAATGCCGTCGCTCAGTTTAAACAAGGAAATTTCGCAGAGTCTTTGATAATTTACGACAAGGCAATTGAGGCTCTCTGCAAAGCTCGAGGTAAAAACTGCGCTCAAGCTACCGATCTTCTGCTGGAGGCCGCGTCGGCAGCAGGGGCACTAAAACGCCCATCTCTGGCTAAAGCTTATATAGACAGGGCAGAGACATGTGCAAAAGAATTTCGCGCGCCCTGGCTTCAAATCACGGTCTTAGGCGCAAAGATCACTTTCACTGCATCATTCGAACCTGATATAGCAAAACAGCTTGAGCTCCTTAAAGAACAACGGAAACTAATCGAGGAAGTTGGCCAGGAAAACAGTCAGCTTGGACGAGATAATATGTTTAGCATCGGAATGGTATTGAGCCAGCTAAAGAAGTTTGATGACGCCGGAAACATGCTGAAGAAATGCATGGAATTCGATCTTGCCGCATCAAAGAACCAAAGCACCCTTGAAAGTCTACGGAGTGCTGCATACCAAAATTACGGAAACGATTTAAACGGACTTGGACGAATCGCAGTCGCAACTGGAGAATACGCAAAGGCCGAGCGTTATATAAGACGGGCATTGAAAATAGCCTCCAAAAACAAGAAGCCAAAGGTGTTTGCGCCACTATACAGTGACCTACATTCGGCCCTGGCAGGAGCGATTAACGCACAAGGTAGACATCGGGAAGCGCTCAAATACATGGAGGACGCGGTGGCTATTTCCCGAGCAAACGGGCTAGTCGCACAAACAAAGCTGTATGAACACGCGCTGGAAGAAATCCGGAAACAGGTAGAGCATCTTCAAAACAAGGATGCAACGAAAGAGGCTCGCTGAAATGCGAGCCTCTTGATAGATAGCAAGTGAAGTTGGAGCTTATTTGACGTCTGCCTTTTCTTTTGCCATCTCTTGCATGCGCTTCTTCATTTCTTCGGGTGCGACATCCTCTACGTGAGTGCCGATCCACCACTGGTTCCCGGACGAATCGATGACTCCGCCAGAGCGGTCACCGTAGAACTGATCCTCAGGTTCTCTTATGGACTTGCCACCAGCAGCGATGGCTTGTTTATAAACCTTGTCGCAATCTTCCACATAAAGATACAACATCGTTGGCATAGACGGATTCTTGTCGCAGGCTTCGCTCAACATAATATGTGAATTGCCGATCAACAACTCTGCATGACGAATCTTGCCGTCGTGATTTTTCATGGTATCCGAGACTTCCCTGGCATCGAACGCTTTTTTCAAAAATTCGATCACTTTGTCGGCACCATCGCACACCAGATACGGTGTCACGGTGTGGTAGCCTTCCGGTATGTGTTTTACCGCCATTTGCTTTCCCTCCGATGAGTTCATAGGAGTTATAGCAATTGCGTGCTCGTTTCGCGCAAAAGGTAATGAAACTTTAGCCTTGCTTTTCACCGACAGTAACGCTGACCGTCACTGGCTTGATCTTTCTTTTCACTTGCGCCATTTGGACTCCGACCAACACCAGTACAACGCCCAAACCCTGGAACAAAGTCAAAGGTTCGCGGAGGATCAGCGCGGCAGCAATAATTATTGCGGGCCGCTGCAAGATGTTTATGATCGAAATTCTGGTAGAGCCTAATATGGAAAGTGCAAATAAGAAAGCAACGTTGGCGCAAGCAGAAGCAAGGCCCATCCAGGCACCGATGTGCCAGGCGCCGTCAGGAATCTTCCCGGCAAACGGGTAAAGAAAGGCAGCTACAAAAGCGCCGTTGATAAAGAACATATAGGTCGATATTAGTGCAGGAGAAAAGCGTTTCGCAGCCGCCTCCATTGTGACTCTATATGTGGTGCTAGTGCAGACGGCGCAGAATATAAGACTGAATCCGACAAGGCTCATGGACAGAGTGGACCAGTCCAAACCAAGACAGACACCGGTAAAGCAGAGAACGAAACCCGCCCAGAACTTCGGCGTCAGTTCATCCCTTCCAATTATCTGGTTGATTATGGCGACGAACGCCGGCGTCGTCGTGATGATTGTAATGACGAGAACAGCGGAGATATGCTTCAGCGCGAATATGCTCAGAGCGCTCGTCGAGAGAAGAAGCATAGCGAGAAACGAAATACGGGCGAGATTCTTGAAGCCAACCCACCGATAGGTTCTCGTCAGCGGCAAAATCAACATTGAACCGATGATCGTTTTCACAATCAACAAATGCAATGGAAGCAAATTTTGTTCATAACCGAGTTTTACGACAATGGGCTCGATTGACGCAGACAAAATCGCCACCACCACACACATGGACGAGACGAGTTTGGAAGTTTCGAGTTTCGATTTAGGTTTTTCTTCGGTGGATGAAACTGCGGTCGACGCCTCTGTTGAATTTTGCGGAGGAGACATCAACAGTTTACTCATAAATAGTGCGCAAAATCTCCGCGTGACTCATGCCGTTCCATCCGAGTTTCGCGAGAGTTCTTCCCTCGTTCTTAAAATCACGTCCGAGTAGAACGCTCGATATGTTGACTACAGAATCTACAATCGGAGTATCGAGATTTGCTTTCCGCGCCAGCGCTTGAATCGGCACGAGCGAACAGGAGACGTCTTCTTCGATGAATCTATGATCGAGAGTATTCGGAGCCTTGCTGAATTGATAGTTTGGAACAGTTCGCATCGCCTGCAATAGATTGCCGGAGGTGTCACAACCATAGTAACGGTTGAGAAGCTCTTTCATAGGAATAATTTCGGTTTCGTAAGCATGTGCGATTGCTCGAAATTCCTGTTCGAGCTGCTCCATAATTACGAGCGTGCGTTCCGTAAATCCTTCGTAGTAAAAGAGGAAATCGTCACCACGAGCTACATTATGCATATTTGTGATCATCGTGAGAGCGTGCGCGAAGGCACCAAAGTCGGTGAGTCCTCTTTGCACCACATTTTCCGCTTCTTCCAAACCGGGGAAGAAACGTCGCATGACAGCTGCGTTGCGCTGGGTCTGAGACTTGTTGTATGACGTATACAGATTCCAGCTTTTAAATCCTCTTATCCAGATCGAACCGTCATCTTGCAGACGACTGGCAAAAAGCGAGTCGGTTCCATCAAGGCTGGGTAAGTATTTCGGTGACCCAATGCGGTTTTAAACTCACAAACGCCACCAAATTTACTGGAGAACAAAATCACTTCGTGATGTTCGCGAAGATGAGGGGCTAAACGTCTGGCAATCTCGCTATAACAACCGGTCGTCGTCGCGACGAAAATAGTGGCGCATTTGTCGAGCATGGCTGCAGGTTCTGCAGTAGCCTCGACGATGTTGAACTCACCCTCGATCTTTCCAGTGGATTTGATCGTTTTTCGCTCGGCAAGTTCCCGAACCTTATCCGGCGAGCGGACGAGAACGTGGGGATGGAAGCCGCGGCTGGATAGCAAACAGGCTAACGAATGAGCGGCGTTTCCAGCGCCGACTATAGCGACGTGCCCCGCCTGCGGAGCCACTACCGTCGCGGCCGGCGCAAACGGTGCGACCGCAGCCGGAAGCATGGTCACGGCTGGATACGCAGAAAAATCCCCTGCGAGGGGGCTGAAATTAAGTGAGTCCGAAAAGCTCGTGGACATTCTTATTTCCCAATCGCCTTGCCCAGTATATGCTTGCCGATTCCTTAAGGCAATCGAAAATTTGCGTTTCCGGTCACTTTTAATCATTGCCACTATATGAGACAAGACTAAGAAACCTTCGAGCATTGCTACTATATGAGACAGGACTTCGAATCCTTCGAAAGTCCTCTGCAGAGACACTTTCCAACATTTCCCTTCCAGAGTCACTAATTATTACTACTATATGAGACAGGACTTAGAATCCTTCAAAAGTGCTCTGCAGAGACACTTTCCAACATTTCCCTTCCAGAGTCACTCCCTTTTGTCTATGGCTCGTTGACGAATTCTCGCAAATCCGGCAACGCAGGATAGCCAAAACGGGAGAGTGACTCCTCACTTCCTAATTGCAAATGAATTCCGACTACGAAGTCTCAGCCGTTTTCCAATTTTGATACTTCCGCCGAAGTCCAGATATTCAAATTATTAGGACGGCGACGGAGTCACACGCTTCGCCATCATAATATCGGGCTTGCCGATTCCATTGGCGTCAGGCACAACGCCGACAATTTTGAATCCCAAACGCTCGTAGAACGAGTACGGATGTTCCTTCAGATTGCGAATGTTCTGTATCTGCGTCCATAGATCGTCATAGAGATCAATGCCACCAAGCGTGGTTTGACTCTGTTCATCGTCGGTTCCCAGGATAATCGTCACACCGCCAGCGATGGCAACCGCTTTCTCCAATGCAGCAACGAGAGCGGCACCGATACCACGTTTGCGGTATGCCTGGTCCACACACATTGGATGAAGCTCCCACACCTTTCCGTGATAGGAGCTGATACCGCCAATCCAACCAATGACACTACCTTCGGTGCCCAACGCGGCCAGGCAAATTCTATCCGGCGCGGTGCATTCCCGCACCTCTTCTCGCGCGGAATCCAAGGTAGGCCAGGCATCAGGCCAGTTAGCGCGAAAGCTCTCGTGCAGAACTCGTGCAGCATCTTCGAGCTGTTTAGCATCGCCGTTCCTGAGCTCAAGGACGCGGATATCCGCTGGTGTTCTATCGTTCATTCTAAGTGTCAATTTGTCAGGCAGCTATTAGTTGGAAACACACCAAAAGTCAATTCAAACGCATCGAGAGCCTGCGCGACGAATACTTCCCATTGTCCCAGATTATCGAGCGCCGGAACAAAAACTCTGTCAAGACGTTATAGTTAGTGGACGAGGTTATAGAGGACTTCAAATGAGAACCAAGAATCTTTTCGCCCTTTGCCTTACGGCTCTATTAATAGCCGGCAGTGCTGGAGTCGCATTCGCTCAAGGCGGCGACGGGGGCGGACAAGGCGATCCAAATCAGGACCCACTTGCGGTCTATAGAATGTCGGGAATCAATTCCGAACAGGAAGAGCAAATTCGCAAGCTGGCGCATGATTTTGAAGACGCTCAGAGGGTTCGAGCGAAGTCACTTATTGCCTTGATGACCCAGATGAGAGTTCTCAGCTTACAGCCGGACCCGCCGGAAGAGCAGGTTCTGCTGACACAAACTGAAGTCAATAAAGTGACTGGCGATATGGCAATCGAGCGCCAAAAGCTTCTGTTGAAGGTTCGCAAAGTACTTACTCCTGAGCAGCGAAAAAAACTTGTATCAATCATGAGCCAACCACCCGCAGGAACAGGTGCTGGTGCAGGAACTGCTAACTCGGAGCGTCCCGCAAAAAATCGCGCTTCCGCCGAGCAGGGTGAAAGCGACGAAAACTAACGGCGCCAGTCGGCGTTAACGTTACCCGTTAGTCGAAACCGTGATAACATCACGAAATAGCTTTTCTGTTGGCTTTCGCGAGGCGAAAACTGGCGGGAATATGTTCTAATTGCTCTGGCAAAGTTCTGTCTCACTGCGGCACCCCGAAAGAAATGTCAGCCCCAGCCCTCACCGCGCAAAAGAATTTTTGGAAAAAACCGCTTACAATGCGGATTTACACGATTGCAATTGCACTATCGCTGGTGCTCTATGCATCAAGTCTCACCGCCGAGGCTGAGAGCACGATGGATCCGGCGGCGTTCAATGAGCGGGTTTTGACGATCGCTGCGCAGGAATTTCCCAGCCTCCAGCTCCAGAAAACCGACGACCCGCTCGTTTTCACCGTCAATGACGGCAGCAAGCTATCCCTTGGGAATGTCTTCAAACTAATAACTCAGGAAACCGACCGCGGTAGCGAAGATGAGGAAATCAGGCGCTTCTTCAAAAGTATCTCTGAGTTGAAGGCGAACCAGGAGAAATCAATTCGGGTGTCCTGGAATGAAGTAAAAAGCAGACTGCGCCCGCAGATCTTTCGTTCCAATCTATTGAAACAAAAGACTCAACACATGGTTTCACGTCCCCTGCCATTCTCCAAGACGTTGAGGGAAGGTTTCGTCATCGACTCAAAAAACTCGTTCCAGTACGTCACGCCAAAACACTTAACCAATTGGAAAGTGGACATCGATGCTGTGAGCAAATGCGCTTACGAGAACCTGGACAAGGTTTCCCAGGATTTGAAAATCGAATTTAATGATGCAGCAGGCAAGGACGCAAAGGGTAAATACGTGACGATCTCAGTTTCCGACGGTTACGCGGCCGCGAGAATTTTGTTGCCGGAAATTCGAAAACGCCTGCAGCGAGATCTCGGCGAACACTGTTTCATAGCTATTCCCAACAGAGATTTTCTAATCGGATGGTCGCCGGATTTTACGCACAAGGAAAAATTTATCGCACAGGTTCGCAAGGACTATGAGAGCCGACATCATCCTCTGACGCCGCAAATTTACGAAATGGAAGACAACAATATAGCCACAATAGCGGAGGAGAGCGCAGAGGCTTCAGATGCTCCATCGCGCTCGAGAAAACATAGACGCCACCGCCAGTGACACCACTCTCAACCAGGTTGCTTCTTCAGTCGATACCAAAATGAATGAACGGGGCCCAGGCATGAATGGGCTGACCGCTATCAAGAGCCTCGCACTGAGCGACTCTTAGCGCGTCGGCGATCGTTGTCTTTCCAGCCTGCCATACATTGTGGAACACCTGCATCAAATCAGACGTGGATCGATCTGCAACTTCCCAGAGGCTTAAAACCAAATTCGGCATACCGGCGTACATAAGAGCACGAGACAAACCAAGTATCTCTCCTCCAGGCGTGACGCGGTTTACACCAGTCTGGCAAGCCGAAAGAACAAGCAATCTACCGCACTCCGTTCTAAGCGAACTACGTTCTAAAATCGATGCAGCAGTGAGAACAGTCCCGTCCGAGAGCACCAGGCCTGATGCCATAGGTTCTTCAGGGTTGAAAACGGCGTGACCGGCAAAATGCACCACCGGGTACTTACCGAACAGCGTTGAGAAGCTTTCCTTCACTTCTTCGTTCATGATCAATTTCGCATCGGGCGCAGCTTTACTGCCTACGGCCAGAATGCTTTGCGCCTCTTCCATCGTGTAGGAGAGGTCGTTCAACCCTGCGGCCGAGCGGAGGAACGAACTGAAGACCAGTCCATCTCTGCGCGTCGCTGAGTAATCACTGATTGCGGATATCAAATAACTAGACATGTCATCATTGCGCTCAACCTCGGTTTCCGAACGAGACAACACAGGTATCAAGCTGGTCGAGGGCAAGTAGCTGAACGAATACTTCTTGCAGAGATAATTTTCCCCATCATGCAACGCCGCAAATGGAAGGTGAAATAGACTTCCGTGAGGAACAATTACCAGTCTTCCGACATTTTGCGAGATGCCCTCCAGTACAGGTCGGAGCAACGCATCATACAAACGCTTACACAACGAAGTTGGAACTTCCCATCCTTCCGTCGAACTCATCTCAAGGAAAGTTTCCAGATCAACAGAGAGCATGTCGCGCTCTTCCGAACCGGCCAGCATGTGAACAACCGGCTCCTGCTGGGAATTGGCGATGGAGCACGCCAACAAAAATTCGTCGGTCCAGAAATATTCAATGATTATAGTGTCTTCGCTCAATGGACTATCGCCTTGACTCCAGAGGGACTTGATGTCCTTGAAACCAAGGGTAGTTGCCGAAACCAGCTGCGCATAATTCGGATGGCGTCGCTTCAATTGACCCACCACGTCGCGCCATTCTTCGTAAACCTTATGCGCTTCATCGGCAGTAACCACGCCGCTGCCCCGGTGTCCGGAGTCGGAAATTGAGGGTCCGTGCCAGAAGATCCGTTCCAGGCGATCGATCTGCGCGCGCAAATCGCGTTCCTTAATTATCAAACGTTTCAATCCCTCGTCTTCGCTGCCGGTCAAATGGCTTATATCAATCGGTGAATTGCTCAACAGATCGACTAGCGCACGCGACTTGGCACGACCAACGTATTCGAGCGCCTCGACTCGTTTCCCAAGAGAGAGACACACGCGCACGACATTTTTATAAAGCTCTTCTCCACGATTAGCAAATGACGTTTTCAAATCGTCGGTCTTGATACTGGCGCGCAATTCGTCAAACAAATCGACAGACTTTGCCAGATATTCGAAGGCCGGCTGCAACTCTCCGATGCGCTCGTACAGTTTTCCAAGGTTAGCGAGATAGATACGCTTGCCGCGTCGGTCTTCAATCTTTTCGCTGACGTCGAGCGCTTGCTGGTAGTATTCCTGCGCTTTCTCAAGTTCATTCTTCTCGACGAAACAATCGCCAATGCTATCCAGATGCGCGGCTTGAGCCTGGAAATCATCGTTTGCGCGCGCCATCTCCTCAGCACGCATGCAATAGGTGAGCGCTTTGTCGGCGTCCCCCAATTTCAACCAGGTAGCTCCAATATTGCCGAGCCAGATACCCTGGCGATGCGGATCTTCGGCTCGTTCAGCAAGCTCCAGAGCTTCTTCGTAGGCCTTGAGGGCGTTTTTAAAACTACCGACTTCGAACAGCGTATTGCCTTCGCTACCGCGGCAAATGCTCATGGTATGCGAATCTTCAGCAAGACTGGCTTCGATGAAAGCGGACTGATAGTACGAGACGGCTTGATCGAATTTTCCGAGTTCGGCCATGCACAAACCAAGACTTCCAAGTAATGCTGCCTTATCTCGCGTTTCGTCCTCACGCTGATGGAGCGCTTCGAGGAAACAAGCAACTGCATGTTCCGGCCAACCAAGGTTCAAAAACAACCGTCCCAGATTAGCCAACGCCAACTCGGAGCTGGCGGTATCATTGGTTTCCGCGGATATGTCACAGGCGCTGTGAAACAGCTCAATCGCCTGCTCCAATTTTCCGGCATCGCCTAGCAGTTCACCGAGCAGCAATCTCGCGTGCAATTCGATTGCCGCTTCGCCTGATTTGCGAGCGGTTTCAACAGATTCGAGCAGATATTTCTCGGCTGCGTCAAGTTCGTTGAGCGCAATTTTCGAAACACCCAGATAACTCAAATAAACTGACAGATTAGTTGCCCGGTCAAGCTTCCGTGCCAGTTCGATGGCGGCTTCGTACTCAGCGCAAGCTTGATCAAATTCCCCGGTTTCCAAATGTTGCCAGGCCAGTGCGCCATGATTTTCCATCTTCTGGATTTCATGGTCATTCGTGTCTGACTTTTGGTTTGGCTTGCTGGACCTGTTGCCCATGACGACCTCGCGACAGGCGTACCCGTCCCTTAGATGATATGCGAGTTTCGCATTTACTGCTGTATTTATCCGCAGCGCGGGATTTTTCGACATCCGACGCGTAACAGATTTGCAGCGCTCCCAAATCGGACGCGAAACACCCATAAAGCTATCTTATGCGAAACACCGCCACAAGGCCCGGCAAGCTGGAGCTTGACTTAAACCAAACTTTTAAACTCAAACTACGAGCCGAAGTTGACCTGACTGCGATACGGCGGATAGACGAGAACTTGATTCTTCGGAGTCTCAGGACGCACCGAGAAATTCGGAGCGGTCGTGTTGGCTACCTTTTTAGCAGGTGCGTGGTGCGCATGACCTTTCGCCGCGGTCTGAACCGGGTGCTTGCTGACAGGCATTGCGGTAGGGAGGCGTGAATAATTTCCGAAGCCCTGATTTGAAGTTTGAGCCATGTAGGTGTGGAATCCACCGGCCGGCAATGGCTGTTTTCCACCCATTCCAACTCCCCCTCCGCCGCCGCTGGCAGCAGCAAGGTTGGAACCGGCAATCGGGCTCTTTCGGTCACGAGCGCCTTTGAGGAAACCCTTCATCGTATCTTCGGGAATCAGGCTGAGCGGGAACGGCGGGGGACCGACGCGCTGATACAGACTGGTGGTAGGTTGAGGCGCGGCATAAGGATTGATGCCCTGTTGCAAACAAGCCGACTCGACCAGCTTGTTCATCTCCAACTGTTCCTGGGGAGACAGATGCGGGGGCTGCATCGGGGGCTGCATCGGCGGCTCAGGCGGCGCCTGGAAGGCCGAAGGTTGCGAGAACTGCATCTGGGGCTGCATTTGCTGGGGCATCATCGCCACAGAATTGCGCATATTGTTGTAATTGGTTTCGGCACAAGGCATTCCGACAGAACCGGGAATTGCCGGTGAGGCGCCTGACACCGCTCGCGGTGCGACCTGGCGGACGAAACTGCTTGCGACTTTGGCGGCGTGCTGCAAACGCTCGCTATTGTGCTTTTTCGCCTGTTGTTTCACAGCGTACTTCGCACGAGCGCTCATTTGTGCGTCCTGATTCTCGGACATGTAATATGTGGAATACTCGCTCACACCACCGTCGAGGGTAGTGGGTTGCGGTCCGTTGTCGATTTCGGCAACTTGAGAAGCCATTGAAGCGCTCGTCAATTCGCTCTTACTGGGCAGTCTGCGATTCGCGACGAATGGACGCAGTTTGACGCCTGGTGTCTGATTCAAAGCCTTGCGGGTCGCGACTGAGCGAGCGCTCGATAGCGATGTCTTCGGAATTCCGGGGCTGAGCGATTGGGGCGCTGCCGACAACGAAATAGGCGCGGGCGCGGCTTCGGTCAACGAAGACTTCAAAAATGCAGCCGTACTGCTCGCCGGGTGCTGATCCTGAGCGCACGCCGGATGCTGCACTGCGACGGAGAGGGTAGCTGCTACGTTTACGCCAACTAGGACTGCCGATACTTTCATTGGAACCCTTACAGAGTGAGCACTTTGGCGATTTGCGCGGGGTGGAGCGCCGAGTAGGTTCAATCGCCATTCAACGTGCTTTGAGTTTAGGTTTTTCGGTCACTTGTGTCACTGGGAAAAGTACGCATGAGACCGTCCAACAAGCCAAAACGGCATATTCAAAGTGGGGAAATTCCCATCCTGACATCTGAAGTTTTTCCAATATTTCGCATTGCAACATCTAAAGGTTTGTTGGCAAAAAACCTTTCGAGCAAATTAAACAGTTTCAACCAATCGCCGCCTTCTTCTCTGGGGCCTATTCCCAGACGAGCCGGTATCCGACACCGCGAACAGTCAGGATGTGTTTAGGCGCGCTGGGGTTGTCTTCCAGCTTTTCGCGCAAATAGCGGATATGAACGTCCACGGTTCGACTTTCGCCGAGGAAGTCGGAGCCCCAGACCTGAGAGAAAAGTTGATCTCGCGAGAAAACACGGTTGGGCTGCCTTGCCATTGCCAGCAGCAATTCGAACTCTTTGAATGTGAGGTCTATTTCCTTCTCATTGACGCGAACCGTTCTGCTATCTACATCTATGTGAAGCTCGCCCAGACGAATGCCGCTGACCTGGCGCTGCGCATCAGGCGTTTCACGCAAATTAGCTTTGACTCGGGCGACCAATTCGCGCAGTCGGACAGGCTTAGCGATGTAGTCATTAGCTCCGAGCTCCAGCCCGACAACCGTGTCGATCTCCGAGGTGCGCGCAGTAAGCATCAAAATCGGCGTCTTCTTATCGATCGCCCGAACGCGACGGCACAATTCGTAACCGTCGATACCCGGCATCATCAGGTCAAGAATGACCAGATCCGGGCGGTCCTTTTCATACATCTCCAGGGCTCTTAAGCCGTCGTGAGCGAGATAAGTATTGAATCCTTCCTGGCTCAAAACATATTGAATCGAATTAGCGATATCGACTTCGTCGTCTACGATAAGTATCTTTTTCATTGGGTCTCTATAAAGTTAATGACCAGCGATCATAGTATTATCGACAGAGGAAGCTTGAGAATTAGGCAGTCCAAATTGGCTCAAAGCTCCTAATAAGTCTAGACGAATTCGAATATCTTTGCAGACAAATCGAATTTTCGTACTTGGTTGCTCTCGGGGAAGAATCTAAAGGTCGTGAAGTCGAAGCTCAGCTGTTTGCTTGCAATAACTTTCTCACTTCTGATGCTGGGCAGCTTGCCGGCATTAGCGGCGAAGGTGACCAAGGCGACTTCGTCTGAAACCGTCTCAATCCCAATGTTCAACCCGTATCCGCCTATGGTATATCCTGTGCGTATCGGAATTGTTCGACAGGCGCCTTCGGCTAAATTCGCAATCTGGGCACCGGGTGCGGTTTTCGTTGACGGCCGTCCCGTTTTTCCTATCAAACCCAATCTGATCTACTCGATCACCGCTCGCGAAATTAAAGAGCTGGCGACCGGCAAGACATTCCAACTGCCGAGCGGAAAGCGGACCTATGTTTCGTCGCCGGATTATCGAGTTTACTGCGACAAGTGGTGGCGAGGTTGTCTGGAAATCGTCTCCTTAGGCAACAACATCAACGTCATAAATCTGGTCGACCTGGAAGAGTATTTGCTGGGAGTCGTCCCCGCCGAGATGCCTGCCAGCTGGCACATTGAAGCGCTGAAGGCACAGGCAGTGGCTGCTCGCAGCTACGCATGGGCTCACATTGGTCGAGGCTCGAAGTGGCTGAAATCGCAGGGGTACGATCTGGTGCCGGACGTGCGCGACCAGGCTTACAAAGGACTGGCTCGTGAAGCGCCGTCGACTTTCCGGGCCGTCGCAGAAACCCGCGGCATCGTTCTCAAAGATTCCGGGAAAGTGAAACCTGGCTTTTATCGTGCCACCGTGGGCGATGCTATGGAAAATTTGAATATTCGGAAAACCCATGTGCCCAGCAGCAAGCTCGAAGCTATAACAGGAGTCTCCAACATCCAGGGCGTCGCTGTTAAACAGTGGGATATCAACGGCAACGCGCATAGCGTTCAAGTCATGGGTCAGAAGAAAACAGCCGTAGTTTACGGAGTAGCGCTGGCGAAGAAACTGGGACTTTCGACCGCCGGCATCCTTGATGTGCATGAAGAAGGAAGCGGCTGGATGTTTACATACCGCGGTCCTGGTAACGGAGCACGAGGACTGAGCCAGCACGGTGCCAATACATTTGCAAACCGCGGCTGGCGCTTCGATCAAATCCTGCAACAGTACTACCAGGATCCGGATGGACAGTTACGCTTAGACTACCTGGATTTGTATAAAGCACCGGTTGTTCGTTTTCCACCGCCGCCGAAAGCAAAGCCTGCAGAAAAGGTAGTCGATCCGCCAGACCCACCAGAAGACGAGGAATAGGAATCATGACGCGCGACCATATCCACACCGATTTCATGGACCGCCAGGCCAAAGAGAACGCGAAGGCGGGCACCGCCCGTGGTTTCGGCATCGGACTCGGATTGGTCGCACTGGTTGGTATCGGCTTTGGTGGCGTGCAGATTTTTCAATTTTTCAGTAACTTTGAATTGAATCAGTTCAAAAGAAACGTGGCTGTAACTCTGAAAGATCCGAAACTGGCTAAAGGTCAGGCTCTCGTGTCAGTGGAGATCAAAAACCATAACGCTGTCCAAATCTCCAATCCGGTAATCAAATATTCGATCTCAAGCAAAGAAAATCAACCGCTTGCCTCCGGTGAGGTCAAGATCGACGGAGCCATTCCTGCCGGTGATAAACGCAGCTTCGATTCAATCTCGCTGGGAGACGTGAAAGGGCAGCCTGCGCGGATGCACAGCGATCTCGTTTCGCTCGTAACAGCGTCGGACAAAGAACTTCCCAAAGGCTATCCGGCAAGATTTGCAGGAGCGTATGAGAAAAATGGAACGCAGTTGATATCGGCACTGGAACCTCTGGTAGCAGAAGTTCCGAAGTTTGACGAAGGTGAAGTCGCCCTCGGAGTCGCCTACGAGGGCGAGCATGATTGGGCCAACGCGCTGGCGCGCTACAAAAAGGCAGTCGAGATGAACCCGGGCAATGCGAATGCGCATTATCATCTTGGTATCGCGCTTGCGCATGAGAAAAAGACGACTGAAGCTATCGCTTCACTCAAAAAGGCCGCCGAGTTGAACCCCGCAGACAAGGCAATTGTGAAGGCCCTCACCGCACTGTCTACACCGGGCGGCAGCCTACCTGCCGAGGATTCCGATTCAGAATCCTCAGATGCGCCGGAAGACTCCGAATAGCTTTTTGATCTACGCTAGCGCGCTCGCTCCCGTTTCAATTGATTGTCCCCGCCTTTAAACGCGCGACCCACCTGGCGTGGAGACAGAGAACATTGATTGTGTTTTCGAAGACTTTTTGCGGGAGGATGGAAACGGCTCTGGAAGCAGCACGGGCTTCTCGCGCACGGTTTCGCGCTGCTGGAGGGGATTTACGACTTGTCCCGATTGGGAAGGGCTGAAGTTTTCACTTTGGTGCAAATGAATGTGCTCTTGGTGCTGAACCAAGTTTTTTGTTTCACGCTTCAGATCAGGAGCAAACGACAACAAGTTTTTGTTTGTCAGAATCACGTTGTCTCCGCGCTCTATCGACTGTTTAGCCAGGGACTCAATTGACTGCTGCGTGCTACTACCGGACGGTTTCGACGTGATACCATTTGCATTTTGAGTCACGGTAACTAAACCAGGAACACGCATGGCGAGCGTGACTTTCTGCCTATCGATCTGGTACGCGCCAGTGTGAACATCCGAATGATCCTGAAGCGCATAACTACCGGACAGCTCCAGTGGAATTTCAAATGAGCCGGAAATATCGAGAGGAAACTCGACTGTCTTTGTCGGGTCAATAGGTAAAGTAAGCTCGCGAGTTTCGTTGTAGCGCTCGTTGAGTTCACCAACGAAAAGCGGATCCAGAATTGAGTTTAAATTGCTATTCGGGTCAGGCACAAAATCTTCGACATTCACTCCAATCGAAGAGTCTTTCAATGATGCCAGAGGCGCAATCGAGTCGGGCGAAATCGTTTGTAGCTTGAGCGTTTGACTGGGGAAATTAAATTCCTGAGTATCCAACTGCGAATCAACTTCGTATGAGTTTGCGGGTTTCAACGCGGGCAATTCGACACTGGTTTTCACTGCTGTACGATGAATGTCGAGCGGTCGGTTTGCGCTGTTGTCCAGTACACCTTGATCCAAACAACGACTCACAGCGCCGGCGTCATTCGTCGGTTTCAAGTCGTCGAAGGTCAATTTGATCGCCGGAAATCTCCAGCACTCTTCCTGCTCGACCGGTTTATCCTTAGACAATTTCGACATCGTCCCGGTGATTTTCTTTTTGAAAACCGAGTGTGCTGCAGTGCGATCGCCATAGCTCAACGTGTAAATTTCTTGAGCGCGCCGATAAAGTGGCTCAGCTTCAGCCGGCATATCCACTTCTGTCAACAAGTCAGCGAGACGCAACAGGCAACTTGCAACAGACAGTCCGTTTTCGCCGTGTATAGATTCCAAAACTTTGAGCAGGCGTTCTAACATCTCGGCAGAACGATCATAGCGACGCAAACGATGATAGATGCTGGCAAGTTCGTTCAACGTTCCGCTGATCTCCAGCGATGACGGTCCGTGAAGCTGTTCCTGAATTTCGAGAATGGTAAGCATCAGCGTTTCCGCGGCAGCCGGATGACCGTGCCGGATGTAGCTGTCCGCCAGCCTGCTGAGAGTGAACGCGCAAACAGGAGAATTGCGACCGAATGCTTCTTCCTGCCGAGCAAGCAGCAATTTATATAGCGCTTGAGCGTGAACAGCCTCACCGCACTTCTCATAGACATCGGCGAGTTGATCGACCGTGCGTATGAGCAGCCAATCGTCAGGTGACAAACGTTCGACCCTATACGTGAGAAGGCGCGCTACAAGCGGTTCTGACAGTCGAAACTTTTCGTGGCCGTAGTAAAACTGAGCGAGATCTTCAACGGCTCTATAGATTGCAGGATCTCCGCTGGGAAAGGTCCGCTCGGCGACGATCAGTGCCTGCTTGTATAATCGCTCGGCGTCTTCGATGCGACCTTGCTGCAGATACTGAGCGGCAAGGCGCGTGTATTGAATATTTTCAGGCGTGGAAAACGCCGGCTGATTGTAGGGAGTCTCCCAGGTCGTGATGGCGCCCTGAGTTTGCTGAGAACTCCAACCGGCCTGGCGTTCTTCATTTTCAACGAATGCATCGATTTCGGCGAGAAGCTCAGACACCACATCATCGGTGATTGGTGTCGCCTTATCAGCACCCGGCTTTTGCACCATTTGCACTATAGAGGGAAACAATCCCAGACTTGCCGAAGTCAGCCGACTCGACGCGATACCGATGTCGGCAATTCCATCTTTCGGAACGCCCAGGTCAGAGGTTTTGAGCTCACTCACTTCTGCATCCGCGTTTGGCATTCGGATCGCCATCATGTCGTGCATCGTCACTCGAAGATTCGGGCGCGCACCATCAGCGGTGCCTCGACGTTTTTGCGCTTGAGACTGACGAGAACTCACAGGACGAATTTTCGGAGCCTGCAGTCGCACTGCCGCCGCGTCAATTTCATCGGTCACCACATGCGGCGACTTTCCGGCGTGCGGAAACAACTTGGGATGGTTAGACGAGGGTGAATAAACCATTCGTGTTCGAGGCTCGGTCAGCAGAAGGGGACAACGGGGTTAGCTGGCAGCCGTTTAGCATTTCATCCTCATCGTAATGCACTAAACTGCAAACACAAGTGGGAATATTCCCACTTAAGGCGCAAACCTTCCTGCCGTGGGGTTTAAGCGGTTTATGCATTGATCGTAATAAAACAAAATTACAGCGCGCTTAACAAAAGCGCTTCTCTAAATTAGTGCAATATCACAATCATTTGGATGCCGGAGAAGCGCTCCCTGACTGCTCTCCCGTCACCTTCACGCTTCGGCTGTGCGACTCCTCGATCGCGAAATTGTATTTACGAGTCCAGGATGGCGATTGCAACAGGTTGTACGTCAATTTCCGCTCCCAGTGCTCGTCTCGCTGCGGACCACCTTGTATTTCATAGTACGTATAGGTTCCACCTCTCGTCAGCATAGAACCTTGACTGGTACTACATACGATGTATAGCCGTCCGGCACGACCAACTCCCATAGTCGCTCCGGTGCGGGGTGCAGTAGATATTTCCTTGCCGTTGATCGTGGTAGTCTCGCTCGTCTTCTCGGGCGCAGAAGCGGCAGTTTTGCTGTCTGCCGTATTCGGCAACGAGTCGAGAAATATATAGGATGACAGCGGGCAATCGACAGGCGCAAGCACACGATCTATGTTTGCCAGAAGGTTGAAGTCGGGCATCGTTATCGGTTCATTTTTTACTTCGGCTTCAGAAATGATCGTCAGTCGGCGCAGCAGTCGCATAAAGTCTTCGGAGCGAGGCTTATAACGCACAGGCATATATCCAAGTTCGGTCAACTGTTTAATCAGGTTTGTGCAGTCCACCTGCAGATCCTTATAGAGGTCAACTCGCGGTTCCAAGTAATGAAAGCGCGCAGGTCGTGACGGCGCAGGCTGCTGAACACGAAGAGAGGGGTGCTGAGTAAACTGCGGAGGAGTCGGTCGCGCCGGAGTCGAAGCGCGACTGAAGTCTCCTCCCGCGCCTGCAAGTCCAGCTTTCGACCCAGCCTGAGATGCCGGCGTTCCTGCAGTCTTCGGAGCAGAGGGCGCAGCCGTCTTTCCAGCCGAGCCAACAGGATCTGCATTTTTTCCGGCGCTATCTCCGCCCTGCCCCGGTTCAATTACCAGACAGGCACTGTAGCTATCAATCCAGGCGGCCAGAGCTGTTTCCAATGACTTGACCATCCAGAGATCCGAACGCAAACCGATTTGAACGGTGTCGGGATATGTCCGAAATATTGAACTTGCTATAGTCCAGTGCCGATCCATGCCAGCATCATTCTGATTGATGAGCTTGGTAAGCCGCTCCAGACGAGGGACGCGTTTGGTCAATCCCTGATCTAGCGTGTCCAGTTGTTCACTCAAGATGTTGGTTGCCGCCTGCGCACCGTGTGCATGCAGATCGATAAGACCGATTGGAACTCTAACGGGTCCTTCAACGGTTTCCAGATAGTTATGCCCCTCTTCACGGAGCCAGACCAGTTCAGGCGGATCTATAAGCGGAAACATCCGAAATACGACGTCATCACCGGCGGTACCACCATCCTGGTCCATCTCGAAAACCGATCGTGCATTCAACTCCATCGGTCTCTGATTGCGAACCGATAACAACAGTTTAGTACGCAGAAAAGGTTGAGACAGGGAATGAAGCAATCTGGCCAGATCTGTCTCCGATGTTTTAAAAACGCCTTGAAGTTCTGGGGCAATGATCGTCTTTTTCTTTGCATTACTATCAAAATTCAGCAAAGCCGTCGCCATCGCGATCCTGTTCCAGCGAGCCAGTGCAGGCTCGTTGCCGCCGACATTTGCCAACACGATACTTCGGTATAGAAGCACAGCGCGGCGAAACAGATTACCGCCACCTTCGGCGGATGTGTCACCGGAATTGCTCAGCGGAAACGGCATACGCGACAACCACTGATATGCGATGTGAAAACGCTTGAGCTTCGGGCGTTGTGCCATAAAGCCCCATGGTCTGAAGGTTCCGAAATCAACGTACGTACTGAAGATTTGCGAGCGACCCGCTTTGCCCGACTCGATCAGCGCAAGATCCGCTTTCACCAGATCAATTGCGCCGCCGATTTCCGGAAGTACCGTTTTCGGCTCCAGGATCACCAGGGCAACGCAAAGATACGCCAGGTTTCTTTGAATGTCATCTTTGACTTCATCGTCGTCCGTGCGTCGATAGTCGGCGATAGAACTGACGAGCATCGCTTTAAGCAATCCATATAGATCCTTGTAAACGCCTTCTTCGATTGCGCTAGCCAGCATGCCATTGGTGAAAGCGAAGTATGGATGAACGATACTATCGACGGTGACAAAATTAGCCTTGTTTTCCGCTCTGTTCTCTGCGTAGATATCAGATATTTTCGTGTACTTGGTCCCATTGACGATGACAAAGTAATTGAAACCGAGCTGCGCTACGGCTCTGTCACTGAGTCCGGGAATTCTCGTCGCGCTCAAATCCACCGGTGGACCGTTCATTGTCTTTAGATCGGTTCTTCGAAAGATGTCTTCGAGGGTCTGTTTCTCACGCGTTTTAAGAGGCCGGTTGGTTCCCGGATTCATCAGGCGAAACGGCTGCAGATTCGGCATACTCGAAGGCATCGCGCCATCGCTCAGTTGCGCGAAGACCGGTCCGGGCGACGCGTTCGCCAACATCATCGCCGCGGAAAACAGAGCACAAAATCTAACAAACAAATGTTTCATCGGTTAGATACACGAACAGACTATGTAAGCGGCATCGACATGGAATCAAGCGAGACGAATCGGGCGGTATGAATACCGGATTGCACTGTAAGGCTCTCTACCACCTCGGAAGAAAGCGGCTCGTCCATTGTCATTACCATGACGGCGTCCTTACGAATTCCCACGCGCCCGACGCTCATCGTGCTGATGTTGACGTCCTTCTCACCGAGTATGGTGGCAACTTTGGCGACCATGCCGGGTTGATCCTTATGCATGGTGAAGAGCATGTTTTTAGCCGGCGTAAGATTGATGGGATGCTCGTTTATCTTCGTTATGATTGGATCGTTGTGAGCCATCACTGTACCGGAAATCGAGGTCGTGCCTTCTTCGGTGGAGACCAGCACCGTGACGCCATCTCGGTCTTCAGTTGCCTCAGGCAAGCGGCTTTCGCGAACCAGGATGCCGTGATTTCTGGCTACGATTTGAGCATTGACGAAGGTGACGCCCTCGATTTTGCCCATGAATAAGCCTTTCAGCGCCGCCACCACCAGTGGTTCTGTCTCTTTGCCCGCAAGGGCACCATAAGTGATCAGTTCAAATTCACGAACGCTACCCTTGGCCAGTTCTCCAGCGATCGCGCCCATTGCTTCAGCCAGTCCAAGATACTTACCTAACATTTTAAGTGTTTCGGGTCGCATGAATGGCAGATTGACCGGGCTGCGCGCCATGCCCTCTGTCAAGTAATCACGGATCTGCTCCGCCAGGTCGATTGCAACGTTGAATTGAGCCTCGACAGTCGAAGCGCCAAGGTGAGGAGTAAGTACGACTTTATCGCCGAGTTCCGCCAGAGTCGAGTCTTTCGGCGGCTCCTCGTCAAATACGTCAAGCGCTGCGCCGGCGACTCTGCCGTCCTTGATTGCTCGCGCAAGCGCGGACTCATCGACCACGCCTCCGCGCGATGCATTGATTATCCGCACTCCCGGCTTGATTCTAGATAGAACATTTCCGCTTATCAGATTCGTCGTCTGCGGCGTCTTCGGCGTATGAATGGTTATGAAGTCGGCGCGCATCCAGATCTCTTCGAGTGAAACCGCCGTCAAATTGAGTTGTTTAGCGCGTTCCTCACTGATGAAGGGGTCGTAAACAATCACTTTCATTCCCAGAGCAAGAGCAGCCGTAGCAACTCTCGAACCAATTTTACCGAAACCGATTACGCCAAGCGTTTTATTAAAGAGTTCGACGCCGAGGAATTTGCTGCGCTCCCACTGACCGGCCTTCATGGAAGCATCGGCCGCCGGGACATTTCTTGCAAGCGCAAACATCAGAGCAATTGTATGCTCAGCGGCACTAGCGGTGTTTCCCTCCGGAGAATTGACGACAAGAACGCCGGCCTCGGTAGCAGCTTTTACATCAATGTTGTCCACGCCAACTCCGGCACGGCCGATGACTTTGAGTTTGGTGCCGCGCTGGATTACCTCCGCGGTCGCCTGCGTCCGGCTGCGGACCAGCAGTGCATCGAACTCTTCGATCGTCTCAAGCAGTTTCTCCGCTGTAATCTTGGGATCGTAAGTCACATCCAATTTTTCACGAAGTATGTTAAGACCTTCCTCGCTGATCTGATCGGCAACGAGAACCCGCTTCAAAGTCACAATTTCAGCGGCTTTGGTCGATTTAGCTTCTGCTTTCACCATGTCTAGTTTCCTCAATTCATGCGCCTGCCGCGATCACAATGTGATAGCGACTGACAACCAGCGCAGCCAACTGTCGAGATTAAGGTGAGGACTTCGGGGTCAATATCACCTTATGCCGCTGCTGCCTGTCGGACTGCTCTTCCGAGAAAGCGACGGGAAGCGGTTTTGCCTGCAGCCAAGATTTTAGCTGATCGTAGCGGTTTGGTGACATAAGATGACCGGACTGACCAAGAGGTTGGGTCTCGTAGAACTTATCGGAGTCGGACATGTCGATGAGTAGCCGTTCTACCGGTCCTATAGAACAGACAAATTTGCCGGGAGCGCCTGAAGCATCGTAGTTGAAAGCATTGACTGTATCAGCGTCTCCACCGACTCCCTCCGGACCGATGTTCACCAGACGACCAAGAGTGTTTTCCCAGTCAGGGACGGCGTCGAAGAGCATATGCCGAAATGTAACTTTATGATACTGTTCCCACGACATTGCGCTGACGTCCAGATCTGCCTTTGCGTCCTTGCTTCGCAGGTCACGCAGAGCCTGGGAGAACGAGGTCACGACAAAGGTGTCGAATTTACGCTCCTCCGGAGGCAGCCAGTCGAGACTCTTCTGGCTCAAGCTGTGCTCTACCTGAACAGTCCAACGAGGCCATCTTCGCAGATACTCGTTTGTTAAAGGCAAGCCCATCTTACTCATCAAAACACGCCGACCAACAGTGCGAATGAAAGACTCATAGATCGCAGCAGATGCGCTCTGGCGGCGGAGGTAGCCGTCCCACTGATCAAGAGTCTGCAAAGCGGTCAATTGAATTTGGTCGTTCACTTCCTGCTTGTTCACGTTCGTCTGCAAAGTTTCCTTCACCAGAGCGGTCAGTGGAGCATACTCATCACCTTGAAGAACCGCCATGTCCGGCAATCCCGGACGACGGCCGCTTTGTTTGAAACCGCCGAGGAGCGATTGAACCCGTTGCACCGGATATGGTGTCACGGGCGCTTCGAAGTCAGGCAAATTCGTAAAATTCGCCACCAGAAATCCTTCTTTAGGATTCAGACTATACGGCATCGCCTCGAATTCCATGCGTCCGGTCCAGTCACATGTACCGGTCCAGCCGGGCAGAATCAGGCTGGCTCTTAGTTTTTTAGTCAGGTCAGAGATTTTTCGCTCCGGCAAATTCCCAGCTAATTGAAGCCCGATGTTTCCTTTCTTGTCGGCGAACAAAAACGACTGTGGTGAACCGCGGTAGGATTTGAGAACGGTTCTAAACTGATTCCAATCGGTCACCTTATTCAATCTGTAAAATGTTTCAAACGCAGGCAAAGCAATATCATTGCCGCTCCACGCCAGCACAACAGCGTTCGTAACACCAGCCTCGTATCCGATTAGAACAGGACCGTGACGCGTAATAATGACTTTGTGCTGCAGATTTTGCATCTGGAAATTCGCTTTGCAAGGTATTTCTTCAATCACTTCGCGAGCAGCGGTCCAACCTTCCGGCAGCTTGTATGTATTAGGAATATCTGGTGAGAATTGCTCGATGAACAGATCTTGAGTATCGGCCTTGTACGCCGTCGCGCCCCAGGAGCACGCTGTATTTCTTCCGTACATCACTCCGGGAACACCTGGGATGGTGATGCCCGCGACCTTGAAGTCTCCGGTCGATAATGTGCAGGCATACCATAAATTCGGCTCTGTTAATTGGGCGTGACGATCGAGCGCGAGCAAAGCGCCACCACCATCGGTGCTTCCGCCTGAGATGACCCAACCATTACTTCCGATTCCAGGCAAAGTCTCGACTACTCTTCGTGCCATTGGCGGCAGATCTTTCAATTGAGGAAGAGAGCTCAAGTCAGGAGTTTTTTTGATTGACGCTTTAGAACCAGGAGAGGTTTTAACCGGTGCAGGAAAACTCTCCTCGAACAATCGCGAGGCCACTTCCGGACCGACTTTGTCCATAACTCGCTGGCGCAAATCATCGAGACTCCAGGACTCCTCCTGGACATACTGTAGATATTTCATCACGATGATCGTATCTTCAGCCTTCCATTCACCCGGATAATAGCCGAGCACCCAGAACTCAGGCGGACGTTTTCCTGACCCAGCGCTGATAGCCTCGTTAACTCCCTGACAGTAGGCATCCAGCGCCTTTCGTGCATCCGAGGAAAGCAACTTCAATTCGTCCTTGCTGTTGCGTGCGAAGCCTATTTGCCGCATCAACTTGTCTTGCGGCAGACAGGACAGACCGAAGACTTGCGACAACTCGCCGCGTCCCAGCCTGCGCAGCATGTCCATTTGAAAGAGGCGGTGAGATGCAGCCCAATAACCCTGCGCGCGGTAAAGATCAAGTTCAGACGATGCAGAGATAAACGGAACGCCGCGATCGTCAGTCACAATCGCCGCCTCTTTCGCCAGTAGATTGACATCAGCGATTCCATCAAAGCTAGGCAAGCTGCTCTTCGCCAACCACCAACCTGCAACCGGCAGAGTGAGAAGGATTACAACGACAATCGACAAGACAATTTTAAACACGCAGCGAATTCCCGGTTACGCTTCAACGCCTCAAATTATAGACGTCTTGGCGTCTAGCCGCCGAAAAAACTAGTATTAATTGCTCGCCAGAAATTGATTGATGAATGAGATCAAACTCTGTTTGGCGCGCACCAATTCGCCCGCATGCTCAGTGATATCTTCGCTTCGAGATTCGCGACAAGCCGCTTCCAGGTTCAATGCAATTTCATTCATCTTTGTGGCTGAGAGCACGGAAGCAAGCCCTTTCAATTGATGTGCCAACCTCCCCACCATCTCGATATCGCCATTCTTGACTTCAACCGCTACCGCAGGAACGAGTTCCTCCAGCTCGTCGATAAAGCTAGTGAGAATTTCGCGCAAGCTGTTTTTACCGTAATGTTCTATAACCATTTCGATATCCATAAGAGGGGTATCGCTATCAGATATCTTTAAACCTTGCTGGTCGTCGATCATCGTCGCGACCGCGGAATCATCCGATTTAGAAACAGGCTTGCTTCCGCCGCCTTCGGATGAGCTACCGGAGGCGTACACCATGTGAGCTGGTGGTGTGAAAACGTCTGACAGCCACTTTTCCAACATGAGTTCAAGTTGATCGATAGTGACGGGCTTGCTCAGATAGTCGTCCATTCCCGACGCAAGACATTGCTCGCGGTCACCGGCCATCGCAAACGCAGTCATAGCAATTATGGGAATATGGCCACCTTTGACGAATTCGCGTTTGCGAATTTCAAGAGTTGATTCAAAACCATCCATCACCGGCATCTGACAGTCCATGAGAACTAGCGAATATTCGTTTTTCAAAGTTTTCTCAACTGCTTCAGATCCGTTAGTAGCAAAATCCGTTTCAATTCCGAACTTTTCGAGCTGTTTAATCGTCAGCCCACGCATCAAATTGTTGTCTTCCACTACCAGAATTCTGATCGGTCCAGTCACCTTTCGATTCGAGGAACCCTTATGCTGCCCCACCCTGCCACTACTTGTATCTTTTGGTCGAACGAAAACGGCTGACAGAAGATCGGTGCGCCGAAACGGTTTATAAACACAGAGATCGGCTCCGCGTTCGCACGCTTTTTCGCCCAGATCGCGCTGATGCACGTCCGTGAGAAATACTAGCTTCAAATCTTTGTGCTTCGCTTCTCTCCTGATAGCGTCTATGATGTTCAAAGCATCAATTGATTCAACCCCACTATCTACGAGGACAGCTTTGGGAGCAGTACCGTTCTTAAGGGCCGAGTCAAGTCCGTAGAGGATGCTACCAAGAGTGGTGGCATGATGTACTGCCGCCCCCTCTGACTCTATGTAGGAACCGACAATTGTTTTAGTACTCTCAGAGCCGCTATAGAGAAACACGGCCTCGCCGGTCTTCTCAGCGCTCGACAACGGAAGTTCGACGACACCTTGAGCGGCGGCTAGAGGTAAGCAGAACCAGAACGTGGTGCCGCCACCCTCAGAGCTGTCGAAACCGATTTCGCCGCCCATCAATTCAACCAGCCGCTTGCAAATGGACAGGCCCAACCCAGTGCCACCATAGCGACGAGTGGTCGAACCATCAGCCTGTGCAAATGGCGTAAATAAACGTTGCCTGATGCTTTCCGGCATCCCTATTCCGGTGTCGGACACCTCGAATCGGACAAACGACTTTGCATCTCCCGGACTTGCATTAAAAGAAGTGCCATCACCTACGGTGCCCGGTGCCGGGACCGGACGCACACGAACGATGACTTCTCCATCATAAGTGAACTTGACCGCGTTGCTGACGAGGTTGATTAGAATTTGGCGAATGCGAACAGGATCGCCTGTCACTATGCGAGGCAGTTCCGGCTCAACATGCGTCATCACTGAAAGTTTTTTGGCTGCCGCATCCTTTATGAATATATCAACACTGCCTTCGACAATGTTCTGCAGTTCGAAATCTATATCCTCAAGCTCGATCTTACCCGCTTCAATTTTGGAGAAGTCGAGTATGTCATTGATAATAACCAGCAGTGATTTAGCAGAATCCCTTGCTGTGCCGGCATATTCACGCTGTTGCTGGTCGAGCGACGTATCAAGCAGCAGGTCTGACATACCAATGACCGCGCTCAATGGTGTCCGAATTTCATGGGAGATGTTTGCAACAAACTCGGACTTGAGCTTGGAAGCCTCCATCGCTTTATCGTAGGCCTGTTCTAACTGCTGCGTCAGAGTCTCAAGTTTCTCGTTCGCTCGACCAAGGCTCTTCACGCGTTCCTCGAGGTCGGCGTTCAACTTGCGAACTTCTTCCTGGGCTCGTTTGAGATCGGTGACATCCATTACCAGTCCGTTGAATAAAACGTCGCCGTTTTCCAGGCGAGCAGGAGTGGACGTCGCTTGAATAAAACGCATAGTTCCATTCGGCGCAAGAACGCGGCCTTCATATCGAAATACGGTCAGATTTGCTGCGGACTCCAGACTGAGTTTTTTCATAGCAGCTGCGTCATCAGGATGCATGACTTTGAAAGCCAATGACGCATCAGCCTCGATCTCATGAGCCTCGTAACCTAGAACCTCTTTGCTCCCCTCGCTCACGTAAGGGAAGTGAAAGTCACCGTTTGGCCTCACGACAAACTGATAGATGATGCCGGGCATGTGTTGTCCAATATTGACGAATCGATCATTGGCGACAAGCAGTTCTTCTTCCACAAGGCGTCTGTCAGTCACATCATAGGCAACCGCATAAATCGAGTCACCGAATGAGGTGGCACTCCACCTGAAGTAGCGAATGCTTCCGTCCTTGGCTACATATCTATTTTCAAAATCACGAACGCTGCCTCCGGCCATCAGCTTCACATCGATCGCAGAAGTGAGATGCCTGTCATCAGGATGGACGAATTCGCTGTACGGTCTTGAGTACAGCTCTTCCAACGAGTATCCGAGGCGCTCGGACCAAACAGGATTCAATCTGGTGAAATATCCTTTTAAATTGGCAATACAAAGAAGCTCTCTCGATAGCGTGAAAAATATATTTGCGGTCGCAATCTCCTGGTCTCGCTCCTCGACTTTCAGTTCGAGTTCAGACTTGATCTTGATCAGATTGTCTTCGGACTGCTTCAGCTCGCTTATGTCGGTGGTGAAAGCGATAATTCCCTCGACGACGCCGTTTCGAACATAGGGAACTTTGTCGGTGCGGAGCCACAAGCGATTTCCGTCAGCGATGGTAATCTGCTCGTAGATCTTCAACTTCGGTCGACCAGAACGGATAACCTCCAGGTCATCCGAGTAGTACTGGGCCGCGTCCACAGGGAAAAGTTCCTCCGTCCGCTTGCCGACTATGTCACCCGGTTGAATACCGCAAATTTCAGTAACTCGTCTGTTTATAGCAAGGAAGCGATTATGTTTATCCTTGTACCAAACCATAACCGGCACGGCGTCCAGCAGAATCTGATATTCCTCTTCAAACTGCGACTCAGTTTTAGCTTTAGACGCCGACTTCAAAAGAGTTGAAAACATCAAAGTCAGCTTTCGCATAAGCGGAATCGCGGTTTCGTCCAACGCATCACTGGACTCGAACAGCAGTTCAAAAACGTACGCCCGATTGCCGGGCAGAAGTATTGGCAGGAAAACGCCACTGCGCAACTTACTCAGTCCGATTTCCGCGTGGCGCAGGATGTTTGCGTCCTCCTGAAACTCGGAGAAATAAATGACGTCTTTGCCCTGGACGGCTCTGATGGCCAACAGGTTGCAGTCGGTCGAATCGAGATTTAGACTGGCGACCCGAAGGAGAGGGTACGACTGAGCATTCACAGCCAACTGTTCCAGGCAAACGGCTCGACCCGAAGCACCGTGCATCTCGTCATAACGCCAGACCTGAGCGAACTGGGCGTTGAAGAAACCGGCCAGCATGACAAGCCACCGACCGAGGTCGGTTTCCGGCTCATCGCTGGGTGCTTGTGAAAGAATTTCCTCTATCAGGGCGAGTTCATGCGCCAGGCGATCGAACTCGCTTTGGAGATTCTCATTGTTGGAGGCCATACTCGACTCCGCGGTCCTATTTCGATGATAGAACATGGCTAATTAGTTAGTCCGATTTCTTAAGAATCGGGCCTAGCTTCGCAAGCATTCGGGCTATAGACTGACTGATCTGATGCGCCCCCCGAAAGAACTTTACTACCTGCTCGCTGCGACCCTAGCCGCCCGTCTACCATGGGTTTTCATGGTTCCGATGTGGGAAGCTCCGGATGAAAACACCCACTTTTGGGTGATTAAATTTATGGCAGAGAATCTCCGCCTACCTGGACCGGCGGAACTGACAGCAGGTGGACAGCAATCGGTCTACGTCCCCCTTCCTCACTTCGGTTATGTGCCGCATATCCTTGCCATGTGGGCGTTATCGGGAATACTGGACCCGTCCATGGCACCCAGGTTCGGCAGTCTCTTGCTTTCCCCGCTGATGACCTATTTTGCCTGGTGGTTGGGTCGAGAGCTTTTTCCTGACAAAAAACTGTGCGCGCTGGCCGTTCCCCTTCTCGTTGTTTTTCACCCTCAGCTTGTGCTCGTGCACAGTTACTCTAACAATGACATTACGTCCTCGACTATCGCCTCCGCCTTACTTTGCCTGAGTGTGCTGATAATCAAACGTGGTCTATCCATGCCGCTCTCTCTATTATTCGGCTTCCTGTGCGGATGGCTGGCGCTAACAAAGTACACCGGTTATGCGGTACTACCTGCGGTGGCTCTCGCCTATTTGCTTGCCGCCTGGATACACCGGCAAAGCTTTGTCGAACTCTTGAAGAATGCCACCACTGCTTTGGCGCTGACCGTGACGATCGCCGCGCCCTGGTTTGCTCGCAACTACCAGCTATACGACGGCGATTTCATGGGCACGCAGACCATGCGCCGAAATTGGGCACAGCTCTACAACCGCCCGCTCGAGTACTACGTCAGCCCGTTCAAAATTTTAGTCGACCGCAAGTGGTGGCGGATGATGTATTTCAGCTATTGGGGCATGTTTGGCTACATGACTCGGCCGCTCATAAAACCACTTTATTGGACTTACACGGTTTACCTTGCTGCTGCTGCAATTAGTCTGCTGACCGCCTTGTTCAAGAACAAAGCCCAAAATATCGCCGACCTTCGTCAAAAACTACAGAATCCCGAGCGTAAAACCTTTACGCACCAGGCGATTTGGCTTGTCATGCTAGTCTGTCTTCTGGCGAATTTGGCAGCAATGATTCTCGCCTCGACCGGAAACGTCGGTGGTCCACAGGGCCGTTATTTATTCACTTCAGAAGTTCCATTCCTCGCGCTAATCGTTCTTGGTCTAAACCTCACAGGCGACGTGTGGGGAAAACGACTCTTGTACTCACTCCTAGCGTTCAATCTCATCGTCTACATTTGGTCATGGGCGATGCTGTTTCCGATTTACGGATTCCGCTGGAAGAGCTTCGGTTAGTGGCAAAACGCAAAGCGCTTGAAAGCTTTTGCGTAATTCTCCCACTGAAAGCTAGCAAACTCACAACTATTGGCTTACAATCACAGTCTCTGTTGATCTGTTCCTGGTGCACATCATGAATCAGACAAATTTAAAAGGCGCTTTGCTCGTCGTTGGTGGCATAGTCATCGGAGTCGTTTTGACCGTGACTTGTATGAACGCGGTCGGACATTCCAACGCCGAACAGCAAGTCATGGTACCGGCTGCGAACGCGCAACCGCCAGGCGCCGTTGCGGCGGAAACTCATCACGCCATTCCCGCTCCAACGGTAAACACAATTGGGAACAAGCAGACCGCCGTTTCCCAAACACCAGTCGCACCACATGCGACACCAGTTGAGGACGATAAACATCCGCATGACTGGATCACACCTGCAGATCTGGCGAAACAAAATACAGCGAAGGACGGCACGGCAGCGGACCCCAATAGTCCGCAATATAAATCGTCACATCAGACTTATTACGTTTATGGCGGTGACGGGTCCATTCCGGATCACAGCGCTCTTCCAACAGCCGTATCCGGTGTTGTAAGCAACGGACAACCTATGCAGACGGTTACAGTTGAAACAAATTACGTTTACACAAATTGCGTGGACCCACCTTCGGTGACTCGCGGTCGCTATTACCGAAGACCTCCGGTTCACTAAGAAAACTATTCGAGCTTTTTCACGCCGTCGGCATGATAAGCGTGTTTCGCTTTCTTCTGAACGACCATGCCGAAGTGATTCAACTTCACCTTCGAGTCCATGTCGTGCCAGCGGGTTAGGAACTCGTCAGTCGGAATATACGTGTAATTGCCTAGAGTAGACGGGTCCATAAAGTAGACGTTTCCGTCATCGTACCCGATCGCTACTACATAGTGCCCATCGTCCCAGTCAGTTTTATAATTCACTTTGCGTTCAGGCCAAGCTTGAATCAAACAAATCACGGGCTTTCCAGCATCCAGTAATTCCTTCAGTTCACTGACTTTCATGTCTTTGTAAACCTGGACATTATAGCCCTTCGACTCGGAGAAGCGCTTCATCTCTGCATATGCTGTGCCTTCCTGGGGATTAGCCTTCAGTAGTTTCGCAAGATCGGATTCGAGAAACTCATCCCCATAGAACATCAAAACAGACTGCAGAGCAGCCACTCCGCAGGTGTAATTCGTCGCCTGCCGCGTCATCGGAATTTTTATAATATTTGCCGGCAATCTGGCTACGCGATTTTTCTCGGCTCGCTCGACAGCCAAACTTCCGGCGCACGAACAATAAATGCTGATGCTCAATACCATCAACATGCAGAACACGAGCTTCGGTTGACTGTAACGAGGGTTCATTGTCGACCACCTTTACTTCAGTAGATCGACAATATTACCATTGAGGCGATTACCTAGTTCGACGCAATGATTTTATTGGCGCGTTGTTTCAGTCGCTGAGCTTCGGTTTTATTACCCAGAGCAGATTCCATGGTGGCATAATTATTCAAGGTGTTGGCAATTTCCAGGCCGTCTTTGCCCACTGAATCTTCGTAAGTTTTGATTGCGCGTCTGTACAGAGGCTCCGCTTCACTGTACTTTTTCTGCGAGTGATAGAGCACGGCGAGATTGTTTAACGCGCTTGCAAACTTCGGACTGGGCTGATTGCGCTTTTCATAAATCGCTATTGCACTCTTATATGAGGTCTCCGCATCAGCATACCTATTCCGTGCGCGATAATATTCGCCAAGGTTATTTTCAGCATTGGCGGTATCGACACTAGCTGGATCGTGAGTCTTGTATATCTCCAGAGCCCACTTCAGGAGCGGCTCGGCCTGATCGAGCTTGCCCTGAGCAAAATACAGCGAACCTAAATTCGTGCGTGCGTCACCGAGTCGTTTATCGTCTTTTCCGAGCTTCTTCTCGAAAGCAGCCATGGCGTTTTTCAATTCCGTTTCCGCCTCAGAGAACGCGCCCGCTTGAAGGTAAAGCTTGCCTAAGCTTAATTTGCTTCGAGCTAAATCGACCGAATCGCCCGGCAAATTTTCTCTGCGAATATCTCGCCCCTGCATTAGGAGAACTTCGGCGTCCTCAAGTTGTCCCTGATCGACAAGATTGTCACCCTGCGCCGTCAAGCTCTCTGCGAGCTTTAGAAGTCCAGGGCGCAGTTCCTTCCGACGAGCTTCAATCGATTTCTGATAGAACTCTTCGGCTTCCTCAAGCTTGTTCTGCTCCTTGAGGTTGTCACCAATCAACAGGTAGTCACGAGCGACGGCTTCGCTTTCAGCGCCGAACTTCTTAACGTCCTTGGCAAGCGCGTCTTGAAGCATCTCATCGGCCTTTTTGTAGTCGCCTTTGTCAATCGATAAACGAACATTGCTGCGGATCGAATCTGTTTGGGCGGTTGGATCACCTGTTGCACAACCGGTCATAAAACCGACGGTAAGCCCGATTGCGAGAATTCCATTTACATAGTTGTTGCTCATATCCCGAATCCTTCTTATTGTGCCTCAAGCCGTGTTTGAAATCGGCGTCACCACCTTCCATATATTTGGCATACCTTTCAACGGTCAATGCTAATAAGCCTATTGACCCGGCTGAATGGTAAATGTGCCCGAACCGACATAATCTGCACATCGGAATTAAAACGGAACTGGGAACCAATAAATTGACTCGTCGTCGGAAAGCTAATCTGCGTCTTATTCAGGAATCGCACAGTGGCTGTGCTCCGAGACAGAGGGTGGACTTATGAATTCAGGAAAGAAATTTTTGGCAGTCGCTGTCACGGCGATTATGGCTAATTCCGCCGTGCTTCCGGCTTTCAGTCAGGCGACAACCCTGACTGGTTCGATTAATCAGAATGTGGTGCCGGTCCAAAGCATGCAAGCCCAACGTGCCTCGATTGACTATAATCGCCCGCGTCCCGTTGTAGTAAATCGCCCTGTGTATAGAACATATGCGGTGCAAGATCGAAGGACCTACTTCCAACGTCATCCCAAAGTTAAGTCCGCTGTTGTGGGCGGAGCTGTGGGCGCCGGAGGCGGCGCGGTGGCAGGTTTGATATCAGGGCGAGGTGTGCTTCGAGGGGCGGCTATCGGAGCTGGCACCGGCGCTGGTGTCGGACTTATTCGATCAAGCAGAACGATGAAACGACATCCACTGGCTAAAGATCTGGCGACTGGCGCCGCCGTTGGTTTCGGGCTGGGAGCGGCCTCGAGCAGACGTGGAAGCACAATGGTTAAATCAGCAGCGATTGGCACCGCAATTGGTGGCGGCTACCACTTCCTCAAGAAGATGTTTTAAACACGAAGCATTTATCCGCCCATACTTAGAGACTGCAGGAGGTCATGAGATCACCTGCAGTCTTGATACGCCGGACTCTTTCTGCACATAAATCTGAACCGGAAACATCTCGCGCACATCCGCGATGTGCGTGATTACAAGGATTTTGCGAAAGTCGGACTGGATAGACTTGATCGATGAAACCAAGCGCTCACGACTTGAATCGTCTTGAGAACCAAAACCCTCATCGATGACCAATGTTTCCAATCGAGCACCGGCGCGCCGGGCCAGCAGTCTGGACAGGGCGATCCGGATCGCGAAGTTGACCTTGAATGCCTCACCGCCACTGAAGAGCTCATAATTACGTGTTCCAACTTCATCGCCGATCAAGATGTCCAGCGTTTCGGCAAGCGTCCCCGACTTTGTTTTTTGCTGCGTGACCAAACCGATATGCATTTTGTTGTCACTGAGGCGAGCTAGAATTCTGTTCGCTTCTGTTTCAATTTCGGGAACCGCGTTCTCGATGATAACTGCCTGAATGCCTTTCTTTCCGAACGATTCTGCCAGAAACAGGTGGTCCTCGCGCTCGTCAGTCAGTTCAACCAGTTCCTTTTTCTTTTCCGCCAGAGCCTCAAGTTCCTTTTCAACCTGGTGCTTTCGGCTTTCCAGAATCGCAACTTCGCGCGCCAATGCTCGATGCTCTTCTCGAAGGCGGTCTAGCTGTTCCTGGATTTGCTCCAGGTGAAACTGCTTTTCATTGAGTTCGCGGGTTTGGTCCTGCAGCTGTTTGAGCTCCTGCTCAAGCTCCGGAATTTTGGCTAGTTTAAGTTCCAACATACCGCGAACTTTCGACAACGACTCTTCAATCGCAGGCAAATCTTCGAGAGCCTTCTTCAAGTCACGGACCTGTTCAATAAAAGGCAACAGCGCAATCAATTCCGTTTTCATCAGTTGATGATGATCTCGGTCGTAGTTGAGCGAGTCGATACGTTCTTTGAGCGCTTTCAATTCGGTTCGTTGTTCCTCGCCGTAAGACTCAGACTCTAGTTCCTCGATGCACCGACGTTCCTTTTCGAGGGCAAGCGGCAACTCGACCTCAAGCTTCTGAAGCTCAGCCTGGTCCCGCTTAAGCTGGATGTGCCGAGCTTCGATGTGTCTTTTGGCCCGAATCTGAGACTGCAGACTGGCATAAACAGCCGGATCGAATTCTAGTTTATGTATCTCGGTTTTGACATTTATCAAGCTCTCGCGTTCAATCTGTGCAAAGTCCATATCGTCGAGACGGCGACCCAAAGTGAGAATATCGGTTATTACCCGAGCGCGTGAATCACGAGCGCGCGCCATCGTCTCTTCTTTCTCGTTAAACTGGCCTATCCGTTTATCAAGCTCCTTTCGGCGACCAAGCTCTCTTTTCAATCGTGCATAACGCAGACGCAGTTCGTTACGCTCCTCTTCAAGCTCTCCTCTGAGTTTCAGTTGGCTCAAAATATCGTCATCAAGGGCTTCATTGTCTGTGTGATAGCGACTTATTACGGCGCTGCGATCGACGATTGGTGCCGCGCACAACGGACAGATGCTCTCATGACTGTGTTCGGTAAGTTCTCGAACCTTCTCTCGATTTTCATCCTGCCGACGCTTTATTTCGTCGATACGAGCGTCGACGCCCTCGAGTTCGGACTTGAGCATCAATCCTTTATCCTCGACGAGATCGAACTCTGATTCTACTCGCTCAAGTTCCTTCACATCGGCCTCGAGCGCCTGCTTTTGCTCAGCGATCAAACTTTCCGCAGCGAGAACTGAATCAAGCTCGGACAATGTCAGTTCCTTTTGGCCAAGCTCAACTTCCAGTTTGATCTTTGATTCATTAATCATCGACTGAAGCTGCGCCGCGCGTTCCGTCAGTCGAGTAAACATATCCTGCTTTAACGCTAGTTCCGATTCACTCTGCAAAAGTCTTTTGAACTCCGCGTATGACTCCTGAATTTTGTCACTATCCTTAGTGTCATATTTCAGTGCGTCGAGCTTAACCCGACAGCTTTCCGAAGACGCTTTCAAATGATCGAGTTCTACTTCCAAGCGGCTTCTTAAGCTAGCCAAGCCTGTCTGCAGCTTGAGTTTATCCTCGACCAGATCTTGAGCTTGCAAAGCTTTCTGATCGAGAATCTCAATGTCGTTTTTCAATCGGTCCAGTTCTTCCGATTTCTGTTTAATCTCGGACGAGCGCTCGACCAGATCAGTTAGTTCTTTGCTTCGCCGCTCCAGTTCAAGCTTTTGAACAGTCAGGTTCGTAACGTCGGAGTTCAGCTCTATAAGTTGTGCAGAATCATGCTCGATTTTCTGCCTCATCAGCTTTAATTGCTGAACAGACTCTGACAGCATCCCGACACTCGTTTCAAGCTGCTTCAACTGCTGGTCCTTGCTCACGAACTCATTAGTGCGCAACTCGTGTTCCGCAGAAACTAGATCACGCTCCGCCTGTAACTGCGGGAGAGTAAGAAGACTGGATTCAATAATATCCATTCTGGTTTTGGCATCCCGAGCTCTCAGACGACAAGCCTCTTGAAGGCGGTCGAAGTATGCAAGACCGAGTATCTCGGATAGAACGTGCTTTCGCTCCGACGGCGGGCGGGTCGTAAATTCGTCTGCGCGTCCCTGGCGCAGATAAACGCTATTCACAAACGTGTCGTAATCCATGCGCAGTAAGTCGCAAATCGATTGCTGAGTAACTCGCATACTGGGTCCGGTCAGGCTGCGCCAACGCCCGAGGTGCTCGCCGTCGCTTTCCTCAAGTGATGGGTGTGATGTGATAGCATTGCCTGCCGTACCAGACTGTCCTCGGCCGTTTCCGCTTAACGAAGTACCACCGATGGTGCTTTCTGAAGAACCGCGTACCATTGCTCCTACAGGCGCACTCTCGCGACCATCGCTATCTGCCATTCCTGTCTTCACGCGCTCTGAAACAGGCGATAATAATTGCAAATCAAGCAAGCCCCTGGACGTTCCACGCATTCCACCTTTGGTTGCGCGTTTCAATCGAGAACGTCGAACTCTATACGTGCGACCTTCGTATTCAAATACGAGATCGACCCACATCTCTTTCTCGCCCAGTCGAATAAGTTCATCAGACGACGAGCGACCTTCTTCCCAGAGGGCCCATGTTATTGCATCGAGCAAAGCTGACTTACCCGAACCGTTTTGACCGGACAAACATGCAACCGTAACTGAGCTAAGGTCCACGCTCACATCGGCGTAGCTCATAAAATTATGCAAAGTCAGGGTTTTGATGATCACGCAGCTTAACCTGGTCGAATGCGTGAGACTAAATCAGAAGGTCGATATATCCAATCGATAGCCTTCTACTTCATGACATAATGGGTTCAACTTCCAAAGTAGCACAAACCGGACACCAATAGCATATAGCCCGTTCGGATCCGCATTTCGCAAAGATGTTGAATTAAGCAAGACTAGTCGAATTAATCGAATCGCTCAAATAGGCATTTAACAACGAAAGGACAAGAGCTCTGCCGTCAAATAACAACGAAAAAATACCAGGTCAGACACCAGTGGGGCTAACTGCAAATCTGCTATGGCTTGTTGGAGCGGCGTTCTCCATCTCGGGTTTTGCCGCCCTCACTTACGAAATCGTTTGGCAAAGAGTGCTTGTCCGCGTCATCGGAGCGACAACACCGGCAAGTTCAGTCATTATCTGCGCATTCATGGGTGGACTAGGAATCGGAGCCCTTCTTGGAGCGAAATTCGCACAGAGAAAAAACTTTCTGCGCCAACTGGCAATCATTGAAGTCTTGATTTTCGTCTGCGCGATCATATCAAGTAAACTGTGTTCCACAGACGTATTACAGCAACTAATTCGTTTTTTAAACAGCACCATTGGCGATGGCAACCCGAACGCCGCCATCGGCTTCGTTCTAGTATTTCTTCTTGTGCTTGTACCAACATCGCTAATGGGCGCAACATTCCCGATTATCGCGGACTTCGCGGCGCAGTACGACTGGAAGGGTTCCGGAACACTGCTGAAGCTCTACGCAATCAATTCGACCGGCGCCGTATTTGGTGCGTTCGTATCCGGTTTTCTCCTCATGCCGGCGTCAGGTATCGAGAAAACACTCCTGGCGACAGGTTGCTGCAACCTTGTATCAGCAATTCTCTGCCTTATCGCGTCCAGAGTGGTTGTTCAGAACAATGTTTCCACTTCCCTAAGTTTGAAGGAGGAAGCCGAAGCAGGATTGGGAACGGCAAAAGCGGAAGTGGAAGCGGAATCTGATTGCATTCAGGCACCAACCAGGTCAGTTCCCGATCCTTTGATGTTTCTGACGCTCCTTGTGTTTGCCACCGGCGCGATGTCGTTTGCCATGGAAATCGTCTGGACACGATTTCTCGTCATGATAATCGGTTCCTCAACTTACGCGCTAAGCCTCATGCTCACTGTGTTTATATCTGGGCTCGCCAGTGGTGCCTGGGTCGCGGAAAAGATTGGAGAAAAAACAGTGAACATGCTGGGCAGCATTGCAATCATGCTCGCCATGGCGTCAGGCGCAGTGACACTCAACCTCTATCAATATCAAGTAACGCCGTCAACTTATTTGACCATGAAAAAGGTGACCAGCACTATAGGTCCAAGCTTCTGGAATGAAACAATTTCGATGCTCTTGCTGGCTGTTTTCTTAATCTTCCTGGCAGCGACCGTAATCGGCACGATTTTCCCGCTCGCTCTGGGAGCAGTGCGAGGAAACAATCAGAAGAGTGATAACAAGCGCGTATCGCTGCTCTACTGCTCGAACATTGCCGGCTCGATGCTGGGCTCCTTCGGTTGTGGTGTCATCCTCTTGCCGGTGATGTCGGATCTGTTCATAAGCGCGATCGAGCAGACGACTTTCCTGGTGTCTGCAGGCTTCATATTTGTTTCCATGGTTACTCTTCTTATTACACCAAAGACAATTACCTTGCGTTTAGACAAAACCCCTTCGCGTTTCAGCGTCGAGTTGAAGCGAGTAGCATTGCTCTGTGCAGCCAGCATGCTCGCACTTTCATTGCACCCTCAGTGGGATTCGATTTTACTTTCCAGCGGACTGTCGTACGTTTCCGAACAAGACGCGAAGACGCTCCCGGTACAGGATCTGATCGACGCTCTCAGTTTCAATACTAAGTTGACTTCGGGACAAAGCCTTCTAATGTACAAGGAAGGGACCAACAGCACTATTTCGGTGATTTCAAACCCAAACGCAAATCTGGTTTCGCTGCGCAGCAATGGAAAGGTCGAAGCCGCGATGCCCTTGACCAGACAATTACCGGCACCTGATAGTGATTTGCCCACACAAAAGTTGCTCGGTCTGTTGCCGGCAATTATGTGTTCCGCGCCACAAGAATTGAATGGTCTGGTAATCGGCTATGGTACAGGCACCACCTGCAGTACCATCATGACGGCACCATGGGTGGAAGCGGTCACCGCAGTCGAGCTCGAGAAGGCTATCTGGAACGCTCGTCAGTACTTTCAGGGACACACGAACCATGATGATGAATCGAAGCTTCGCAAGGTCACAGGCGATGCTCGGAATTATCTATTGCTAAGCGAAGACACCTATGATTTCATCGTTTCACAGCCAGCCGAGCCGTGGCTGAGCGGAGCGTCAGATCTGTTCACCGTCGAATTTTATCAATTAGCAAAATCGCGATTGAGGAACACCGGTATGTTCTGCCAGTGGATACCTCTCTACTCGCTGACAGCCAATCAACTGAATTGTTTGCTTAATACGTTCGATTCGGTTTTTCCAAACGTTAAAGTTTGGCACTCCAGTCGAGCCGGAGAGTTGATTGTGACAGGACAAATCGCTGACGGAGCCGATTCAGAGGAGATTAAAACTAGATTTGCTAGCCCGGAAATGTTTAAACAGTTTCAACAGATTGGTCTAGAAAGCGAAGTCGAATTGAACACGAATCGCATAACATATCCGCCTCAGGTTTCCGACCCGTTGCTGACCACCGAGCTGAACACCGATGACAACATATTGATTGAAGGCATCCTGGCGCGTCCGATGTATGAGCATAAAGACGATATCGAAAGCGTACTTGAGAGAGTTTTTGGAAAACCGGTAGCGTGCATGCTCGAGTTTCAAGACACGAGCAGCTTAGAAAGGATTGAGCAGCTCCTTGCGCACACCCGCCGGGCGACGGCATCTACGATTCTCCCTACTGATTCTTACTATCTGGCGGCGCTAGGTGAAAACATGATTCGCAACGACATTCACGATGAAGTCCAGAGGAGATTGGATGCACTCGAGATTGACGCCCGGACGAAAACGCTGGCGCAACTCAGAATTTCACTGCACACGGGAAAACTGGCGGAGGCGCGGCGCTTACTTCCTTTGATAGATGTGAAAAACTTGAGCACATATGCTGAACTCTGTGATGTCGCGAGCGTTTTGTATCTAGCCAGGAGCTACGAGGACGCGCTGCTTGCGTTTGCTCGTGCAGAGGAATTGAAACCGCTCGGTGCTCGAGCTCTGGCAGGCAGAGGTTTATACTACTGGCAGAAGAAGGACTGGGTGAGGGCGATTGAGCCCTTGCGGAAGTCATTGCGCATCGACCCGAACCAGTTTCTTGCACGCTACGCGCTGGGTCAATCGCTTTACCAGTCGGGGCGAAAATCGGAGTCTCTGACGCAGCTTCGTGCTGCAGGCATCATCAATCCCAACTCCAGCTTACCGGGATTGTTCGTGACGGCGGCATATCTAAAAGACAAAGACCTTGAACTTGCGACCGCCAACCAGCACCTAATTATGAGAAAAAAACCGCTCGCGCCCGACGCAATCGCGCTCGGCATCGTGGTTGACGCACTCGACGGTCGAGGAGATCTCAGTGAAAATCTGCGCAAGCGCTACAGAGAAATCACTACCCGTGATATCACAGTCACTGATGCACGCAAATTAGTCGACACGATTCTCTCAGAACCCTACGTTCTTTCGAACTGAAGCGTGGATAGTCAAGCACTTCTTCAGACCTTCACCACAACGGCTACCGGACGCTAGCCCCGGTTCTCAAGACCACGACTATGGTTTTCCCTATAGCGTAAGTTTGATGAAGCATTCAAGAAGCTGATGACAGGCTGTCCTGATTAACAATTCTGTGAAAACGGTTTCCTCACAGATCAAATTAGTGGACTAAAAAATCTCCACAACGAGACAAACTGTGTAAAAATCCTAGGTGAGTAAAGAATCCATCGACGCGGCCGAACATGTCGAAACGCCTACTACTAGTAGAAGACAGTCCAACGCAGCTAATCACGCTGCGCAGCATGCTTGAGGCTTCAGGATATACAATCTCATCGTCGAAGAACGCCGCCGAAGGGCTTGTTCGCGCCTATAACGAGCAACCGGACCTGATTATTTCCGATGTCGTTATGGCGGGAATTAACGGATATCAGCTCTGCAGGCTGGTCAAGAGCGATCCTGAACTTTCATCGATTCCAGTAATACTCTTGACCAAGCTCGACGGCTCCGTAGACCGCTTCTGGGGAATGAAGTCGGGAGCAGACAGGTTTATCCCCAAAGAACCAGGTTATCCCAGCCTTTTGAAAGCTGTGCGAGAGCTGCTTGATACCGTCAAGAGCGAGCCCAAATTGCGGCTTGTCGGTGAACCCTCACTCTCGCCCACCGCGCAGGAAATAAACGCGCGCTTGAATCAGCTTTTAGAACGACTCTTATTTGAAGCGACCATTGTTGATGAAGTTCGCAAACTTAGTGAAGAAACGCTGGACCTTAATGTTCTGGCAGACAAACTGTTTCAGTTGCTGTCTTCAATTCTCGACTATGAAGCGTGCGCTCTGATAGTCAACGAGGGATCGCATTCATCGGTTTACACCGATTGCGCAAAACACGTAGCAGAGGCGGCTCTGACCACCTACGTAAGCACCTTGAGCCTCCAACTGGGGCTGCCACCATTAAAGTCGAAGCTGGCTAAACAGCTTTATTATCCGGCAAACTCAATTACGCAACCAATCGACGTTCAGGGCGGGAGACTCGGTCTGCTCGTCGTGGTACCGCCATCAAATTCGGCATATCAGCCGGGAGACCAGAAGGTAGTACGAATTATCTGCGATCAATTATCGATTGTCCTAAGAATTTTCCGCTTGCACGCGAAGCGCAATCAAGATTTAAACGGCGCCGCCAATTAGGCAACCAGACTAATCAGCTTTGTCATCGCTCTTGTTTCCAGTCTTATCATTGCGATAATAATTGTTGGAAACAGGCTTGATTACAGGTTTATCTGATTGCTTCTTATCACCGGATTTGGTGGCATTCTGGTTCTCTGACTCCGCATCACCCTCGGACTCGGTAGATTCGTCTGCCTTATCATCGCTGTCGTCCTTTGTCATTTTGGCAATTGACGAAGGAATGATCGAGTCGATTTCAGTCAGGCGCGGGCGCATCCGCTGCATATCAGGCTCCGCCTCCTCCGACATAAACATGTCTGCGAGAGAACCCTGCAGTTTATAAACAATCTGCCACTCACCGGATTTCAGGCTGTCCTGCGGATCCTCCTGCTGTTCAACATCCACTGATTCCGCAGCGGTCTTGCCGACGGCTTCGTTCGACTCTGCAAGGTTTTGCAATTCGACTGCACTATCGCTTTGTCCAGATTCTTCATCAGAGCTTCCAGTCAGTGCCGTCTCTTCCTCCGAGGGCGGAGCACCTGCGTTCTCATCGTCATGCGCTTCAACCGACTCTTCATGCAAAGGTTCGGAAGCCGACTTTCTGTTCAAAGAGCCAAATGGTTTTACCGATGAGCTTGGCACTTGCGGCTGGTTTTCGGAGACGGAAACTGGCGAAACGTCCATCGACACAGTTGCTTTCGATGATTCTGAAGATGCGTATGTCTCCAGAGGATTGTGTAAGTCCATGGTCATCTCCTGCGAGACTTCTGGAGCCTGGGAAGATGGTATCTGTGCCGCTGTTTCTACCTGAGGATCAAGCGGAACACGTTCAATTCCTCTAGGAATTACAAAACCTTCCTCGCCAACATGCTGTTTCATCTGCTCTTCTTTAGCGTGCTCGTTGACTGCTTTGAAAGACGATTCGTTCACGGAGATCGTGGAATCGAGCGATTGCAGAAGGTTAGAAGATAAATTGACGCCCGTTGCAGAGGAGGTTGAAGGTTCGGATGTCGGGGTGTTCGGCACTTGAGCCGGAACGGAGTTCGCCTTGTTGACTGAATCGCTCTCACCTGCGGCGACATCATCTTCCAGGTTAGCGATCGGGTAAACGCCGCTCTGCATTTGTGATTCTTCTTCCGCAATCGCCTCGAAATTTGCTTCGGCCGCAGCGCGTCGCGCCAAAATTTCCTCCGGAGGAGGAGCTTGCGGAGGGAGTTCAGGAACCTTGACGCCATTAAAAGCTTCATCCAGCACAGTTTTGATACCTGACCGATCGGCGTCGTCGGCACCCTCGGCACCTTGTTTTGCAGCTTCGGCAGCTTCGCTGTCAGCAATTGGCGTGCTGAAGTCGAGCAAGTCATCGATGCTAACCACAGAAGGTTCAGGCTCGGCTTCCGGCTGCATAACTGGTTCACCGACAGGTCTCTCCGCTTTTACTTCGGCGGCAGGGGATCCCTCGTCCGGAATGAAACCTAAATCGATTTCGCCATCAGCGTCATCTTCGTCATCATAATCGACTTCGCCAAATACATTTTCATCGTCCTCTGTAGGTGTTCGCTGAGCCTTTTCTTCCATGACGACGCGAGGAATGGGAACCTCGGTGGTTGGTCGAGCGGTTGGATGCTCAGCCGCATATAGCGCGGACCTCGAGTCAATTGCAAGTTCCTCTGACGTAGTCTCCTCTGATACCGAATCCGGTGCGTTCTCTGTCGTATCACTATCGTCTGATTCTGCAAACATCTCGGTCACGGCTTCGCGGGAAGTCGTAGCATCAGAGGTGCGCATTTGCAGACCCTGCGTTTCCAACGCTTGGGTTTCAACACCTGAGCTCTCCGCATACGGCACCGGAGACTCACCACTAGCGGTATCATCCTCGGAGCCACCAATTGTAAAATCGATGTTCGGTCGGCCCGGCTTCGGCTTCGGCGCTTCTGGTGCGGGAGCGGCGGATTCTTCAAAGCTTACAACCTTGTCGTCCGTCTCTTCCGCGGGCGCTGGTGCGGCAAGCCTCTCTACTCGAACCTGCCCTTGCATCGGTGCATCGCCTGAAGACAAAATACTTTTCAGCGAGACACCAGCCGGACCGCCGTCCTCTATGTTCGGCTGATCGGGCGAATGAATACCTTCCATCAGTCTTCTCAAAGACTTCTTGCCCGGATCTTTGGCTTGGTTATCCGTGACACCCTCGATGTCGAGGTTGTTCCGAATAGGCTTGCGAATCTGTTCCTGCTCACGGTCTTCGGCGACATATTCCTCGATGGCCTCAGGTTCTGACCAGTCGAGCTGATCCTTCCATTGAGGCACGGCACGCTCAGCACGAAAAACGCGCTTAGCAGCCTCTTCAGTGTTGATGCGAGCTGCCGCACCGCGGTTCGCACCCGCGCCGCCTTCGTAGGCCGGCACGCCGGCTGTGTCCCGCAAACCGGCAGCGACGATTCGCTCCATTTCGGTTTGGGTAACATAACCCTCAGCGACAGCGGTGTTTTCAATTGGCGTTTGGCTTTCGCGCCAGAGTTTCATGCACATCTGGTAGTGCCCGACGGTCAGGTTGCCGTTTTTCAACAGCCTCTGTCCCATCAAAACCTGCTGAAGATCCTCTTCGGAAATGAAGCCCTGCTTGACCAGGAATGCGCCAAAGAGCATCTCCGGCATGGCGCGGTGCATGTCCGCCGCGATTTCCAGCTTGGTCGGCTCCAGGAGCCCGGCACACTGCATGAGTTCGCCGATTCGAAGTGGCGTACGAGAGGAGATGGAATCGACCTTATCCTCTGGAGCGCTGTGAATAATCACATCAGGAGCGCCTCTCAGACCGAGGATTCGGAAGTCGAAATCGGTTCTGGTTACCGGGTCGCTTAAAATGTCGTGTGCAATCCAGAGATTTTGAAGCTCTTCCAACAAAGGTCGACGTTGTTTTTTCTTCGCCTTTTTCAAGCCCATCAATACTCGTCGAACGAGAAACAGAAACGAGCGATGAATCTCTTCGAAGCTGGCAATCTGCTCGACTTGCAAGATTCCATATGCGTCAAAAGCAGATTTGTCGCCCTCCGCAGTCAGATTCTCGCCGGGCACGTGACTGACAAAGTCGCCGCTGTCAGCAAGCCCGCTATCATCGCTGTGCGCCTCTTGTTGAACATCTGCCGCCGGCTGAGCTTCAGGCTCTTGCGCTTCGGACGAAACCGCCTGCGACTGCACTTGCGCTGCTGGATCATCGAGGGGGGAAACCTCAACCGGAGCACTCTCCACTGTTTCATCGGAGCTTGCATCGTCGCCCCAGACGATGTCGGGCATGACGCGCTTCTTCATCTTCTTCGGCTTCTCATGGAGCCCGGAAGGTTCGATAACAGCATTGACGTCGGTCACACTCTCGGTGCCGACAGAGGTGTACTTGGGAGGCGCCGCCGGCTCCGGAGCCGGGGCGGGGCGGTTTTCGGTTTGGTCTCCGGTATCGGTTGAAGCGGCTTTCTCAGCGGCTTGTTGCTGTCTCAGGAGAAGAAAAATTTGTTTGTGAGCCAGACTGACCCCTGATGTATCGCCGCGCGCGTGGCTCTGCTTGAGCGCGGCAGCCAAAACCTTGCTCTCGAGCTCTAGGCGGTCCTTGGAGCCCATTGAGGCTACGAGGATTGTCTGGAACGCACGTGGACTCATCTGGTGGATTTCATCGGGTTGCTAAGCAGATAAGGTAGTCCTGAACTCCTTATCACCAACTTTATTGACATTTTTGATTAGACATTAACACCTTTTTGAAAAGGAAAATATAAATAGGCAAAATAGGAGCTGAATCTCGGCGACAAAAGGAAATTGAAAATTGAGCGTTGAAGCGGCATTAGAGCTTTTATCAGAACAGGCGGCAACCTTATCCATGAGCTTTTCGGATGAGGAGATAACCGAATTTGAAACCTATCTCAAGGCTTTAGCGGCTTATAACGAGAACGTGAATCTCGTCGCTGACGCATCGCCGGAACTGGTAGTCAAAAGACACGTGCTGGACTGCCTGGCCGTCGTGGAGGTACTCATCCGGCTCACCGGAGAAACAGAGGGCGGCTCCGTACGCGACCCAGAAGCCCAGCGCCGCACATTGATTGACGTCGGCAGCGGAGCGGGACTACCGGGGTTGATTATTGCCATTGCGTGCCCTGGACTCGATGTCGTTTTACTAGACTCAATCGGCAAGAAGACAAAATTTCTTCAACAGGCGGCGAAGCAAATCGGTCTGGAGAAGCGAGTTTCAGTCATCACCGGACGCGCGGAAGAACTGGCGAGATCTCCTAAGAGGTCAAGTTTCGACTTCGCCACTTCACGCGCCGTTGGACACCTGGGCTTGGTGTCGGAACTTACGCTACCGCTGTTGAAAAACCGCGGACGCCTGCTCTGTCAGAAGTCTCGAAAACAGGTCGATCCAGAAGTGAAGGAACTGATGCCAGTTCTCGAGGAACTGGGCGGCAGCAAGCCAGAGATAATCGTTCCAAAACTGCAAACAGGCGAGAACGAGCACGTCATCGTTTCAATCGAAAAGCGAAAAGGTACCAGGCAGATATATCCAAGAACCTGGGCTGAAATTATCAGGCACTGGAAGGGTTAGATTGAAAACGGTTTTGAAAACAACGTTTAAACCATCATGTCGGCCATGTCGCTCTCGGCTTCATCAGCGACAAGCCAGCCTTCAGCCGACGCTTGTTGCCGTGCGCCTTGATTGTCTCCGTTGACGCGCAGCTCTAAAATCCGGCGCTTACTGCCAAAAATGTACTTCGCTCGATTGATGAGGGCAGTCACGTCCACGTGTTCGTGAGCAAAAATGATGTTATCGGGATGGCGATACCAGCTATCGCCGACCGGCACGACTATATCAGCGACCATCTCGCCGACGTCCAGATACTCAGGTTCCAGATTCGCCTTGACAGGCCAGTGAAGCAAATAACGGCGCTGGTCGAAGCCCAGACACTCAATTCGTCCCAGGTAGTGCATCGACTCTTCTTCTATTTTGAAGCCGGCGTCACTGTAGTTGCGCAACTCCTCGCGCCAGCAGTCCTGCAGAACCTGAGAGACCGTACTGATGTGATTCTCCAGCCGCCACATCTGTGAGGTCGGGAGATACGACTTGGACGGTCGGAAATCCCATTCTCGGTCGTTGTACATGAGCTGATACTGGTGAGTGTGCGCCCAGGAAGTCATAAGCACGCTCGTCCAGATGTTGTTGTCTTGATAGACCTGAGCGTAGCTTTTCTTGAACCATTCCTGCCACTCTTCAAAAGAGTCGTAATTCGAAGAGCGCTTGGCTAGACCTTCGCGCCACTCGCGCTCGTCGTGCAGTGGGTCTTCGGCGTGGAAAAATTCTTCCCAGTATGCGGTCACTGCCGCGACTTCCAGAACCGACCTGTCAGCGCGACCGATTTTCTCAAGCCACAAACGATTGGCTACATTGAGGATCTCCTCGCAGCGAGAGTAAGGATTCGAATCCTTCAATTCATCGCTATGTCGCACGTAGTCTACTGATGCTCGGATTAAGAATGCCGGAAGCATGCGCCAACAATCCCTCGGTTTCCGCCTGGTCAATCTAACACAGCACTATAACAAAAGTTTTGCGCGTGATGTTGGTTGTATGCCCGAAATAGAAAAATAATGCGTTTCTAAACCGGACAAGGTAGTCAATATCAGCCGCCGGAAACGCCGGTTGGCGTTTTTGACACGCGATTGGTTGATACAATCGCGTCGCGATAGCGTTGAATGCGAGGTCCGAATACCGGATCGGCTTCGAAATCGCTGAGCCTCATTGCAAGCCGCTCGGTCCAGCACGCTTCACCTGACATTCCCGGCTGGTTGAAACGCTGGGTGGTCGCGAGCAAGTCTGTGATCATAAACACAGCCAGCCAGCAGGGACTTTCGAACAGACGCTCGATGAATATCTGATGCAACTCATCGGTGAATTCTTTTGGCGGCTCTTCTTCGTCGTCCATGTCGAGCAAACGGAGCAGGCGCTGGACTTCTTTCCAGCCTTCTTCGCCGTCCTCGCCGTGCCACCATTCGACAAGACCTTGATAGTACGCCGCGATCGGCTGGTGATCGTGTGTCGCATAGGTCGCCAATGACAGCGGATGATGCTCGCCCATCGGTTTGAACTCACGAGTCTCCTCAATCCGTTCAAAAATCGGAATCGCGAAGCCTGCCATGCCAAGCTCATGCAGAGCCGGTCTCAGGTACTCGGGAACGATGATGCCCAGATCCTCGGCGACGATATTGCAATCACGGGCGGTATCACCAAGAACTTTCAGGATTCTTGAGCCTTCCTCGCAATTTTGTTCAGCATCCTCTTCTTCCTCATCCGAGCGAGGAAGAAACTGGGGGAGCAAGCCCCCGGTCAGTTCTTCTGCCTCTTCCTCGGTTAGCTCCAGAAACTCGTGATTCCGCTCAGGAATCCAGGGAAATGCATAGACGCGGAAAAAACCGAGGACATGATCGATGCGATAGTCGTGGAAGTGATCGAGGTTTCTCAGCACGCGCTGTTTCCACCAGCTGAACTTTTCCTTTGCGTTAGCCTTCCAGTCATAAATCGGAACGCCCCAGTTTTGCCCCCATTTTTTTGTGAATTCATCACTGGCGAAGACAGGCTCCGGCGGAGCTCCTCCAGCCCACTTCAAGTCGAAGAGACTTTGATGGCTCCAAACATCGGCACTGTATCGACTGACACCAAATGGGATATCGCCCATTAAGCGAACGCCCTGCTTTTCCGCGTTCTTTCTGACCTCGCCCCATTGTTGATAAGCGACCCATTGAACGTATTTGAGGAAGTCTCGCTGTTCTTCCAGGCGAGCCCTCTCCTCGTGTTTCAACAACCACTTCTCTGCACTTTCAAACGTCTGCAGGTTCTTCTCCCATTGTGTCCAGCACGGGTTTCCGAAGTGCTCGTTCATAATTGTTTTAAACAACGAGTACGGCTCCAGCCACTGCTTATGGTGCGCTTTGAATTCGTCGAATCCGGACTTGAGCGGATGTTTTTTATCGGCAACGAAGCCATCGTAAGCGAGTTTCAGCAACTTGAGCTTCAGCGCCCGAACCTTGTCATAATCAATGCGGTGACTGCTTGCATCGATACCGGAATTCGGAACTTCCGAAGCGAGATGCTCCTCAGTCAGACCGGGCACCATATCCGGCATCAGTGTAAGCAAGCAGGGTTCAAGCGAAATGGAACTGATTGCGTTGTAAGGGCTGTTGTCACCGCTGGTTTCATTAATCGGCAAGGTTTGCAACACAGCGATTTTGTTTCTCGCACAAAAATCAACTGCATCTTTCATAGCCAGCGTATCACCAATTCCAAGGTCACCTTCGCGTCGAAGCGCAAATGCGGGAATTAGCACACCAGCTAGTTTACTCTCAGGATTGATCGGCATCTATACACCTACTCTCGTAAAAACAGCGTCTATGTTTTTCAAATAATTTTCCGGATTCAAGCAACCCTCGATATCTTCCTTGGTGATCAATTTCATCACCCGCTCATCCTTCAAAAGATTTTCGTGAAAACTTGCACCGTTGTTGTTGTAGGCTTGATGAGCATTGGCTTGGACGATCCGATAAGCTTCCTCGCGCGCCAGACCTTTTTCGACGAGCTTCAACATCACAGCCTGCGAGAAAATCACGCCGCCAAAAACATCCATGTTGCGCCGCATGTTTTCCGGATAGACAACAAGATTTTCCATTATTCCAGCGAAACGGTGAAGCATGTAGTCAATTAGAATGGTCGAGTCGGGCAGAATAATCCGCTCAACAGAACTGTGACTGATGTCGCGTTCGTGCCATAACGGAATGTTCTCCAGAGCAGCCATAGCATTTCCGCGGAGCAATCGAGCCAATCCGGAAATATTTTCCGAACCAACGGGATTTCGCTTGTGCGGCATTGCCGAGCTACCTTTCTGGCCTACGGTAAATGGCTCCTCCGCTTCGAGAACATCGGTGCGTTGCAAATGACGAATCTCGGTTGCGAACTTATCCAAACTGCTTCCAATTAGAGCAAGCGTGAATACGTACTGAGCATGCCTGTCTCGCTGAATGATCTGCGTAGAGATTGGCGCAGCGGTGATACCCAGCAGTTTGCAAGCCGCTTCTTCAATCACCGGAGTGATGTTTGAAAACGTTCCAACCGCCCCTGAGAATTTGCCGACAGAAATCATATCGATTGCTTGTTGCAACCGTATCTGGTGGCGTCGCACCTCTTCCAGCCAGACAGCCATTTTAAAACCGAATGTAGTGGGCTCGCCGTGAATTCCGTGAGAACGACCGATTGTGACCGTATGTTTGTGTTTTTGAGCCTGGGAAAGAATGGCGTCGTGCAAACGATTGAGGCCGACTTGAATGAGCTTCGCCGCTTTGATCATAGTTAGAGCCAGCGCTGTGTCGATGACATCGGAGCTGGTCATACCCTTATGAATGTAACGACCAGCGTCGCCGACATTCTCGTTGACATTCGTGAGGAACGCGATTACGTCATGCTTCACTTCCAACTCAATTTCTTTAATTCGATCGACATCGAAAGAAGCTTTCGCCTTGATTTCGGCCAGCGCCTCTTTGGGTATCATGCCGAGTTCAACTTGAGCCTCGACGACTGCTATTTCAACGTCCAGCCAGGCCTGAAAGCGGGCTTCGTCAGTCCAAATTGCGCCCATTTCGGGCCTCGTGTAACGCTCAATCACTCTGAGGTCTCCTGTGCGGAAAAACGCTTATTTTACACCGAGGAGACGGAAAAACCGCCATGCACACAAGCATTACGCAAACTTCTCTTCAAAGTCGAAGAGCTTATTTCAAACGCGCTAAAATAGGCTCGACCGAAACATATATCGATCGGGCCCTGTAAGTACCATCACGCTGACTACGGAAAAAAAAATGAAAGTTTTACTACCTGTTGACATTGCCCATCCTCATGAAGACTTGACGGAGCACGTCAGTTGGATTTTGCCCCTGAAAGATCAAGAAGTAAAGTTGGTATTCATCAAAGAAGTTCTTCCCTCGTATGAACGACTGGTTGCGTCGATGGGAGACTTTCCCGACGACTGGAGCCATCAAGTCGACAGCAAAGCTCACACGTATCTAGACCCGCTCAAGCGCAAGCTTGAAACCGTCGGCGCCAAAGTGAGCCTGGAAATCGCATCCGGACCTCCGGAACACATGATTGCCACAATGGCGCGCGACGGAAATTATGATGTAACGGTGGTTGCGCCCGGTCAAAAACATAACATCGAAAAGTTTTTCATGGGCTCGACATCAAGCTCACTGGTTAAGCTGGCGCCAGGCACGATTCTGGTATTACGCGATCACAAAGGGCATGAAAAACTTAATCACGTCGTTTTCGGCGTTGATGGCTCGGAAGAATCCAACCATGCTTTGACTACTGCCGTGAAACTGCTCGATCTCGCCAATCGCCAGGTCAAAATCACGGTACTACATGCGGTGTCAGTACCGCCGATGGTAGCTATTTTTTCACCTCCGGAATTCGGTATCGCTCTGGAAAAGAACATGGAGATGGAAGGAGAAGCAACCCTGGCCGCCGCACTGAAACTCCTCGAAGACCTGGGGATCAAGGGCGCAGAACCACGTCTGGTTCAAGGAGAAGCAGCCTGGGAATTGATCCGCTATGCGGAGCAATCCAACGCCCAGCTGATCGTCGCCGGTGCAGGAGGGCAAAAATTCGTTGAGCACGCACTCATGGGAAGTGCAGCATCGCGCATTGTCACTCATGCGAAGTGCTCGACTGCAATCGTGAAAATGCCTCACAAGAAGTAGAGAACCTATAGGAAACGCTTAGTGAAAACAAGAAAGTTCAAACATCATCCGACCGCCGCAATCGGTTTGCTGATATCAAATTCTTTGTTCCTAGCCCAAGCTTTTTTGATCGCTGAAACATTCATTACCGCGGACGCAATTTTCTTTCCAAAGGCTGCGCAAGCGGATCTTATGGATGGCGACCTGGCGGAAGAACAGGCGAAGGAGAAAGAAGAGCTTCGCGACATGAAGCGCGAGATGGATGATATAAATTCGACCGTCGACAGCGCTATGGGTCAGTTAAATGACCTGGGACAAAAGTTCAACAATCAGCAAAATGCCAAAGAGTTTCATCTTTTCGCCAGAGAGTCCGACTGGGAGACTGCAAGCGGTTCTACGGTTCGATGCCTGACTTACAATGGTAAGATTCCGGGGCCTGCGATCAATGTGGTCGAGGGAGACTTCGTACGCGTCGTTCTCCACAATCAGATGAAAACACCCACGAGTTTGCAATTTCACGGCATCATAGTGCCGCACAGCGTCGGAGGATTGCCGAGGACCGGAGCCGGACTCGTTCCTCCTGGACAATCATTCGTATTTCAATTTATCGCCAAACAACCCGGGACATTTTGGTATCACCCTCAAGTCGTTCATCCGACTCAGAAGCAAATGGGAATGTTCGGAGCGATAGTTGTTGCGCCAAAGTTGAGGTCACGCCCGATCGACAAGGATGTCACCCTGTTCATCTCAGAAATCCGCAAGGCACCACGAGCGGTATCAGAGAATGCGGCTACAGTTGCTACCAGAAAAGTGACCGGTCAGAAATTAAGCAAAGGCGCTGAAGCTCCTGCCGCAGCGCCTCCTGCCACCATCGATGCGGAGCCCAGCAAAAGCACTTTCAGCGCGGTGGCCTGGACCGACGGCGCCGCACCGCCTGACATAGAGACAGATTATCTGATCAACGGCAAAACCGCGCCAAACATTCCTCCAATCGAGTTACGCAAGGGTCAGCGCGTGCGCTTGCGCCTGATCAACGCCGGACAGGAAGCAGTGCCGTTGCAACTCGGTGGTCATCGTTTGGAAATCGTTTCGCAAAACGGCGGTGACCGGCTTGAACCGCACGTCCTGCGTGACACCATCTGCTTGAACCCATCAGACCGAGTCGACGTTGAATTTTCAGCGGACAATCCTGGTGTGTGGTCGCTAGCGTCGGAGGTCGCGCATCAATCGACCCACAAAGGCAAGTTTCCCGGCGGAATCGCATGTGTGGTGCGTTACTCGGAGCTGAAAACCAACGCGCGAAAGCAGCCTCCCGGCGAATAGATCGCTGAATGAATGCACTAAATAGCTTCTCTCAACTGTCGTAAGTGCGAGTTCACTTTGTCACGCGACAAGCCAGTATGGACGCAGAATTTGTCCCATCCGATTTCGATCACTTCTTCCCAACAACTGAAATAGATGTCTTGATTCAGATAGCCCTTTCCTAGCTCATACGAATAATCAGCGATTATCGCCTTAGCCATGTCGTGCTGGATCATGTGCTGCAAATCGAACCACTGCTCTTCCACGGCAAGCTCAAACAGGGTCTTCAAAAACTCCTGTTGGCTGTATCTGTTTTCAGCTAATTCCTGCAATCGTTCAGGCAGAGTCATTGTCATTTACCGTTTATAGCGCGGCTCAGTCCGGTCAATACTGCCTTTAGCCTTACTCTAGGCTATCATAAGTTTTGTTAAATGGAAAACACTTGTTCGCATATATGGGTCTACCCTTTCGTACCGGAGCTCTGTACTCAACTGGCTTCATGTCTGGATATCAAAGCACTCATTAATCTGTTTCATGCTAACGAAATCACAAGAAGGAATTTTTGAAGTTGCTTTTCTCTGGTAGTGCAACTGGTGGCACTTGACTTGTAACCTGGCGGTTCACACGTGTTATCACAAGGGCTGTGCTTCCGCCATGAAACGTAGTAGGTTTCATTAATTCCGGTCGAAGCCGGTCGATTTTAAGCATAAAACTTTCGGCGTTGGCTATAGTGGAATAACTAGTTCAGGTGCGAAGTATGCTTCTTAACAAGATCGAAAGCATCAGGCATCAGGTAGCCGACAGGGAGCTTAAGCTCTCAGACGCCCTGCTCCTCGTACTGCGAAGTTTACGGGAGAGAATGCCCGAAGATCGATTGACCTGGCTCAACAGAGAACTGCTCGGATATCGCCAGGACGACCTTGAAGCGCTGTCGGATCAACGCATGGGACTCAATATGTTCCTCGCGTGGATTTCAGAGTCGCGCCGGCGCACGCCGCTGGAGGTCCCCGGTTATCGCTTCCTGGATGGAGTCTGGGGGCGCATTGACCGCTCTGGACGTCTGGTCTCGGTAATGGAACCGGAATTGTCCCAGCGTCAAATCTTCTGCAACATTGGCATTCAACAAATCGAGCTCCAACTTGACGAAATGGAGCATCCGACCGAAGCGCTATTTAGCCTGAGCTTTGACGAACGCACAGGCGCGGAATTTTTCTGCGAGTCGGCTGAGCTTGTCAGGGTTTACGAGCATGTGCGGGTCAAACTGTTGGAATGGCTCGATAAAGTCATTGTCGAGTTGCGTGTAGCCTGAACGATACCGCATTCGGTGTTCAGCAAGTACAATAGTCTGATGGAGCCGATTCTGCGAACATCGATTTGAAACCGAGCAGACGTTTTATCACTGGAAGTTTTTGGTACAGCGGCAAACCGCTTGCGATCATACTCGCGCTGTATGGAGCCGTGACGCTGGTGGTGCCGGTCAGCTCGCAGGAAACAGCGGAGGAAGCCTCGCTGGACAGCGTCGTGCAGAGCCTGGAAGAAGATGCGGGTTTAGTTGCAACACCGGCAGATCCTATTACAAAGCGATTGTCGGGATTGGAACTGAAAGTGTTCGGCTCGATTCAACCAGGAGCCCTAATCGATAGGATCAACAATATCAGGTTGAAACTGGATGCGAAAAAAGCAAAACAACCGCAAGACGCGCCTCCCGAGCCAGGTGAAGCACCAGTTGCGCCGGAGGATCCGGTAAAGAAAAAGATCTTTGATTTGAACAGAACACTGCCTATGGTCAATGCCAGCATGCCGTTGTTCTTCCGCGTCGAGCCCACCGAGCCTGTAATGGCCAGGGATTATTTGAACGATATTCTTGATGCCACGCAGAAAAAGGTGATGCGTTTTAAATCGATGCCCATTCCGGTCTACATAACGCCGTATCAGATAAGAAGCTACACTCGCGCCTGTGTGGAAGGTTTCGAATCGTGGGAACACCGAACCAATGGTTTAGTCAGATTCGTGCAGGTTGCCAGTCCCAATCAGGCAAGAATTCGAGTGACGTGGAAACGTCTCGGCATGTCAACGGACACAGATAACTGCGCGCTTGGAGCCCACACCGTTACGAAATGGCAAAAGAATGCCGGCGGCAAAATGACGCTTGTTGGATTTGGCTCGATACCGCTACCGGTCTACATTCCGAGAATGGGACCGAAATATACGGTGCCGGCACAAGTAATCGAAATCAATGTCGATTTGATTGACCAGAAAGTTCAAGATTACCGCTTCACATTGTTGAAGAACATAGTCACGCACGAGTTGGGGCACGCTCTGGGACTTCTTGGTCACAGCGGCGAGAAAAGCGACATGATGTACACAGTCACTGATGAAAACTCGAGGATTTCCGATCGTGACATCAACACATTGGAAAAACTGTATGGAATGAAAATCGACATTCCATTATAGATAGTATAGATAGGACATATGGGATGGTCGAACTGCCACCACTGGCGATGACATTAGTATTGATACGGAGGAATTCCGAACTGCGCGCGCAATTGCGAGTCGATAGCCTTGTTGGCCTGGTCTAAACCTTCCAGATTTTGTTTACGAGCCATAAGCGTGCCGGCGACCGGATTTCCACTTTGATCTGTGGCAAGCGGATTTTGCTGCACCGTCAAATAGTCACTGAATAGCTGACGAGCACTCGTAAAATATTGATAGTACCCCCGGTGCAATCTTTCGGTTTCAGGATAGAGTGGTAATCGTTTGAACTCATCAACGGCCTGCGCGTATCGAGCAACGAGGCTGGACAAGAGCGCTTTGGCCTGGGTCTTCTCCTCGCCCGGGATAAACATGCTCAGAGCTTTCGACATCAAGGCATCGGCCTTTGCCCTCTCAGCCGGGTTCATCTGCGCCTTGCGCCGGATATCATCGTAGTTTTTAAACCACTGCCCGATCAGCTGCAGACGTTCTTGACTCGGCTGCGCACTGATTTGCTGTTGATAGTTTTGCTGCGGGTAACCGGCAGGCATCGTTTGTGGAGGGCCCTGCATCGGCGTTGCCTGACCCGGAGCTTGCTGAAACTGCTGAGGAAATTGCTGAGCATCTGCCCCAGCCACGCTCCAGAAGAGCCCAATCGTCAAGGCGAACGCGAGGCGACAGGTACTCGAGGAAAGACGTCTTTTGTCAAAGCCGGTTACACAACTCATCAGGAAAGCCAATTTAACCTATAGTGGGCGTAACATATTCTACAGCGGACGACAGCCCGATCATGTTGTTCCACCGAAGAGATTTAAATACGCGCACACGTGGCAAGCAAAGGTAGCACGGGTATCCGCAGGGGAGATATAGATGACAATCCTTGTTGCAGTCAAGAAGAACGGCAGAATCTGGATGGGCGCCGACCGCATTACAACATTCGGCAGCGAGTACACAACCGATCTGGTCAACGCTTCGAAAATTATCAAGCTGAAGCATGCCTATCTTGCGACAAGCGGTTATACGCTGCTCGACAACATTATCGAACACCTGTATGAGCACAACCATAAGATGATGGAGTCCGAATTCAAAAATCGGGCGCAAGTGTTTCAGTTTTTCCTCGAGATGTTTACCGAGATGAAGAAAACATACACGCTGGTGGATACCGGAAAAGAGACTTATGCTGGCATATACAACGTTTTCCTCCTGGTGACTCCCAAAAGCATTTACGGTGTTTCAAACAATCTAAGTGTTCACGAGTATGACCGATACGCGGCTAAAGGAGCCGGTTCCGACTACTCACAAGGAACACTTTATGCTCTCTATGATTTGATCGACGACGGACACGAACTCGCTAGAGTCGCTCTGGAAGCGGCTTGCCACTTCTCGATCTATTGCAAGGAACCGATTGATATTCTCGAAGTAAAGGCGAGTGATTTTGGTCAACGCGAACCGGGCGGCTATAAGTCTGTAGGCAGCAATCTTTCGACGATTCCGAGTCGAACCGGCATGGCTAAGTTTTCGTTGGTCGAGAAAGAGAAATTGAAATCGAAACTACAGTCCGCCAAGGATGATAGCGGCTCTAACGGCGCGAAACACACGACAAAAGCGAAAGCATCAGCAACCAAGAAGTCGACGAAAAAACCATCAGGCAGCTCAAAAAAACGGTAACGGCTTTCGCCTTAGCAAATTCCGAATCCTCATGTTTTCCAACCTCAGGGCAAACCCGGTGGCGTTTCGCTAAGAAATGGTCGAATATACCGCCATTCTGGGAAAGATATATTGGACGGTAGAGTGAACGCGAGTGCCTGAGTTTGGAACTTGAACCGAACCACCCGGACGTCGCTACCAAAACGGAAGCGGAGTCCAAATCGAAAGATACCTGCGACGCCTGCCAGAAGCCGCTGGCAACGAGCAACTCAGGTAGCGTCACCCAGTGGCTCTTTAAGGGTCTGTACTGCGCTTGCGAAGAAACTCCCGCCGCGCCGAAAGAAACTATCACCACCTTCTTCGCGCCTGAGGGAATGGACTCCTGGCGTCCTCCTCCGGAATCAGCAAACCATGAACCGATACGATTCGGCTTCCCGCCGCAAAAACCGGCTCCTGAACAAGCCCACAAGGCACTTTACAAGAAAGTACGTCTCGTCCCACCGGGTGCAGCCTTCAAGGTCAGCGCCCCCGTTCCTGAATCAATCGACCGTGACGGTGGAGTGATTTCGCCGTTCGACCTGAACGGTGCAGCGCATGTTCCCATGTGGGAACCAAACACGCTCTCCTCCGATCTTCTTCCGGCAGGCCGCCTGGCTCAAAACGATCCTGAAAAGTTGATCGGAAAGACAATCGGTCATTACAAAATCGACGCATTCATAGCGAAGGGCGCCTCAGGTCATGTCTTCAAAGCGCATCACCAGGGTTCGCTTCAGCGAGTGGCGTTGAAGCTCGTCACCCCTTCTTTGAACTTTGGAAAGCGGCATAATCAGAGGTTTCTTAACGAAGCGCGTGCGGCGAAGAATATCGAACACGACAACGTCATAACGTTGTACGACGTCGGTCTGACCGGTGATGAAATTCCATATCTAGTCACTGAGTTCTTTGAAGGCAGGAGACTGAACGACGTTTTGAAAGACGACGGACCAATTTCAGAATCCGAAGCGATCAATCTTTTTATACAAATCTGTCAGGGACTGAGTCACGCACATTATATGGGCGTGATGCACCGAGACGTGAAGCCGAGCAATATCCGTATAGATGAAAACAATCACGCCAAGGTAGTTGACTGCGGCGTCAGTAAAGTTCTGCCCGATCCCACTCGCGAGACCCGCTACTTTACCGAAAGCGGATTTGAGTACGGAGACGCGCGCTACATGAGCCCTGAGCAATGCCGCGGCGCGAAAACTGATCATCGCTCGGACATCTACTCACTGGGCTGCCTGATGTACGAGTGTTTGTCAGGCAAAACACCTTTCAGCGCTGAGAAAAATTCGATGCTGATCTACAAGCATGTGAAAAAGCGCCCCAGAAGCCTGAATTCAAGGTTTCCAGATCTGCAGCTCAGTAGAGATCTCGAAAATCTGATTATGAGATGTTTGGAAAAAGAGCCCGACGATCGCTATCAGTCGATTTCAGACATGCTTGATGATTTGATGACCATCCGCTCCGAGAAGCAGGTAAAAAGGGCATTTCGAAAGAACCTCCAGATCACGCCGGAAAAGAGAGAACAACTTTCGATCGCTGAGGTTTTAAGTGCAGCATTGTCGTCCGTGTGGTTTGGAGCCTCGTCAACAACACGGCTTCTGACGCTCTGCATTGTCCTTTTAACGCTTGTTTCAAGCTCCATCCTCCTCATACTGGATAACTCCAAACGAAACAAACCGCAACCGACTACAACCCCCTGGACCTACTACCAAGAAATTCAAAATGTTTACTCAGATCGTCTGGAACGCCTTAGAAGGGAATCGGATGAAATGCTTGCAGCCTTAACGGCGTCCAAATCGCAGTTTAAGCCAGAAGCAGAGATTATCGTTAACGATGTCATCGGCGCCCAGACAAGGGCAATGAAAGACAATCCGGGCGGACAGGTGTTTGATGCCAGAGAGATCGATTTACTCGAGCGGCGACTGCTGAAGTTGAAGTCGAGTGCAGGCGCCGATTCTCTGGCAGCCACAAATGTAATTAGAAACAGCCAGCAGGGCACTCTATATATCGCCCCTCAGGATGCGACCAAAGAGCAGACACTGTTAGCGGCAATAAGGGACGATGCAGACCTCACAGATGCGGACCTTTCCAATATAAAACTAACCGGTATCACCATATCTAGTGCCAATCTTACAAATGCGAACTTCTCTGGCAGCGATTTGACCGGTGCAACGTTCAAAGATGTGAGCATGACAGACGCTCGCTTTGATAACGCTAACCTGGACATGGCGCAGTTCGATAACGTCAACGCAACCGGCAGCTCATTTCAAGGCACATCTTTAAGGGGAGCGACCTTTGCAAATTCAAGCATTGAAAACGCGAAACTGCGAGATGCAAACTTTGAGGACAGCGACATTTTTGGCGGCAAGACCTCGAACCTTACTATGATCAAAACAAATCTCGATAACGCAATTATCTTTGAGTCAGGCAGCACCGTTGATATGAGTCGAACGCCAGAGTTGGTAGCGTTGACGAAAACTAAATCAGAATTCGAGAAAAGACTTATTAGACTTTCCGAAGTATCCAACATTGCAGCTGTTTTAAAACAAGCCAGCACCACCGAAAAAATTAGACTGCCGATGGCCGGGTCAGATCAATCAGTGATGATGTCCGTGTTCACGAATGACTCGACGTCGGCGCTCGACACCAAAGTAGATACCGCGCTTGGCACTTGCAGAAGCGCAATCGCTGATGCACGAAAATTACGACGGCTTGAAATTGTTTCTGCAAAAACAGTCCGCCCTGAGGAGTTTAAAACGAGCTTGAAAAAGCTGGCAGACTCGATGAAAAAATTAGACGGACAGATAGCCGATGTCGACCGGGAGATTGAGATTGTCCAGGCACGACAGGCTGCTGCAAATCCCGCCCCGAAAGGGCGCAAGTATCTTTTCAGTCCGTCGGTCGAAGTTCGTGAGCAATAATGTAGCCGGAAGTACACAGCCTAATAAGGTATATGCTATGCCCTCCTTGTAAGTCTAAAGACAGAAAGGAGAGCGGAATGTTTGCAAATTCCAGGCGTTTTTTACCGCTGCTGACGGCGGCGGCGATCGGTTTCTGCGGGCAAGCCGCTTTTGCCCTAGACGTAAACGCGGACCTGCTCGAGAACCAGGATGACAAAGACGTCGAAGAGGTGGTTCCTTCAACCAAGAATGAGCCAGCCGCAATTGCTCAACCGGCCGCTCCTCTTGGTCTGGAAGCCACAATCGCTCGATTAAAAAGCAGCAGGACCGGCAAGCCTAGACTTGCGCTCACACTTGCTGGGGGCGGCTCTCGCGGAGCGGCACACATCGGCGTGCTAAAAGTTCTCGAGAGAGAGGGAATCAAACCTGACTTTATCGCCGGGAGCAGCATCGGTGGAATGATCGGTGCGCTGTACGCCTCCGGTCTGAGCGCAGCACAGATCGAGAAGCTCGCGTTGAACGGCGAATTGAAAAAGGCATACTTTCCACTCCCGCAAAAAGTGCAATCGTTTCTATACTCAATCAGATACGGACTCTGTCGAATGGTATTGATTCATCCTAAGATTGGCTTGTATAGCGGCGATTCCATAGCCAAGTTTGTTGAGAAGCAGTTGCCTGAAGGGGTCGAGAATTTCGAGGATCTGAAAATTCCATTTGCTGTAGCCGCAGTGAATCTGGTGGACACAAAACCCGTTTGGATGAGCAAAGGAAAAATCTCTACGGCAGTGAGAGCCAGCAACACCGTTCCATTCATCTACAGACCGATCGGTCCAAAAGATGGAGCACAGCTCGTGGATGCGGGCATTCGAGACAACCTGCCTACCGACATCGCAGACGCGATTGGTTCACCACTGGTAGTGGCAGTGAAGCTGCACTCCTATCTGGAGAAAGTTCCGCTGAAAGAGTTTGACACAAACTTCGACTACGCTGACCGCATCACAAGTATTTTCATGGCTGAAATTGAAAACAAGGGTGTGTCCAAAGCCGACGTTTTAATCGAGCCCAAAGTACAGTTCATGAACATGCAATCGTTCAACAAGAAAGAGATGTCCAAAGCGATTGCTGTTGGCGAACAAGCAGCTGAACAAGCGCTTCCCGAAATAAAGCGAAGACTTGGAACCGGTGTCGCTCACAGCGAATCGAAAACAAAACTTTAAGTCTTACTTCCGACAAGTTGCGCGAGATCAACCGCAAAAGTGGGATAGGAGACGCTCATGCATGAAGGATCATCGATGTCGAGCTGAGCGTCAAAAACTTGGGCTGCAATTAAACCGGTCATGGCTAAACGATGGTCGAGATGAGTCAGCCAGGGGCTTCCACCTCGAATCGTTTTCTGCCCTTTGATTGTGAAACCATCCGGTTGTTCTTCTACTTTCACGCCGGCAGCCTTCAGGTTATCGCACAATGAAGTAATGCGGTCGCTCTCTTTATGACGTAATTCGGCGGCGCCGGAAACGTGGAACTCGCCCTCGCAAAGCGCACCGGCAATTGCAAGAATCGGAATCTCGTCTATACCGGATGCGATGCTATCCGGCGGCACAGCGATCCCTTTCAAACGACCGTTGTATCGAATGTGGATATCTGCAACTGGTTCTCCGCACAGAACCCGAGCGTTCTCAATCTCAACCGAAGCGCCCATACTGCGCAGTATATCAACGATCAAGGTACGACCAGGATTCATACCAACAGTCGTCAATGTCAGGTCGGAACCGGGTGAACATGCAGCAGCCACCATAAAAAACGCGGCAGAAGAGATATCGGATGGAACGGTCAGTTCATAAGCATTAACCGGCTTTGCCAGCCGCTTGACGCTCAGCGTCTTGCCGTTCTGATTAAACGGAATGCCTATGTATTCGAACATTCTGCGAGTGTGATCTCGCACCGTATGCGGTGCAGTTACCGATGTCTCGCCGTCAGCTTGAAGACCCGCAAGAAGGACACAAGCCTCGACTTGCGCAGATGCTACTTTCAGCTCGAAGCTTTTGCCAATCAGGTTGCCACCCGTTATTTGGAATGGGGCAAATGTATCTTCACTTGCTGAGACCTGCGCCCCGAGTTCACGCAGAGGCTCGAACACTCGCTTCATCGTGCGTTTCCGCAGCGACTCATCCCCATCGAACTTACTGACGAACGGTCGGCCAGCCACCAGTCCCGACATCAATCGAATGGTCGTTCCGCTGTTTCCGGCATCGAGAATATCCGTGGGATCCACCAGCGAATCGATTCCATTATTCTCAATCTCGAATACGCCCGTTTCGTCACGAGTTATTTTTAGTCCGAGCTTTCGCAAGCACTCGGCGGAACTCTCGACATCGTGGGCAGGCGAACAGTTAAAAACCCGGCTCTTGCCCGTGCTAAACGCCGAAAAGATCAGCGCACGATGAGATATTGATTTATCGCCCGGGACAGTGAGCGAACCGATGAAGGGTGCCATTACGATTTACCTGTAACAGATTTACATCCGTTTGAGATGCGGAAAAACAGTCGCTCACTATTGTAAGATCATCGGGTCCGAAGAAACACAGGATTCATGAGATGTTGCGGTTCTTAACAAGCGGCGAATCACACGGCAAAGGCCTGGTAGCTATGCTGGAAGGTTTTCCTTCCGGACTGGCCGTCGATGGTGAAAAGATAAATGACGAATTGTTCAAACGGCAGCAGGGCTACGGCCGCGGTGCTCGCCAAAAGATTGAAAAGGACAAGGCGGAAATTTTAAGTGGTGTTCGGCATGGCACCACCACCGGTGCCCCGATCGCGTTATTGATTGAAAACAAAGATTGGGCTAACTGGCTTGACGTGATGTCTACTGAGCCCGTCGACGTAACGGACAGCGAGATAGCAGACAAACTAGCGAAGAAGACGATAAAACATTTCCGCCCGGGTCACGCCGATCTTGCCGGTACGATCAAGTACAAGCACGATGATATTCGCAATGTGTTGGAACGGGCAAGCGCCAGAGAGACGGCCGCGAGAGTCGCTGCTGGTGCTCTCTGCCAGCAGTTTCTCGCCGCCTTCGGAATAAAAATAGTCAGCCACGTTATCCAGGTTGGATCGGTAAAGGCCGGCACGGCGGAAGACGATGACCTGGAAAGAATTGAAGCGGCAATCGCCGACTCAGAGCTATTCTGCGCGTCACAAGATGCGACCGAAGAGATGAAAAATTACATCAAGGAGACCTGGAGTGAAGGAGACAGCCTCGGCGGAGTAATCGAGGTTCTCGCCGACGGCTTGCCTGTAGGATTGGGCAGCTATACACAGTGGGACAGGAAGCTCGATGGACGTCTGGCCCAAGCAATTTGCAGCATACAGGCAATGAAGGCTGTCGAGCTGGGTGATGGCATCTCTGCCTCAAGCAGCAAAGGCTCCAGGGTTCACGATGCGCTTTATCCGGCCTCACAAGAAAGTGACGGCTACTTGCCGTTTCAACGGAAAACTAATCGCGCAGGCGGTCTGGAAGGCGGTATGACAAACGGGGAGCGACTCGTAGTTCGCGCATACATGAAACCAATTCCGACTTTGCTTCGTGGACTGGATTCTGTTTCCTATCCGGATTTCGTCGCGCACAAAGCAGACTACGAACGGTCCGATGTTTGTGCAATCGCTGCAGCTTCAGTGGTGGCACGCGCGATGGTGGCGATAATTCTAGCTGATGCGTTCATGGACAAATTTGGCGGCGATTCGATATCGGACATACGTGACGCATATGACAATTATCGGACATCTCTGCGAAGCGCAAAACCCAAGCCCAGTCAGGTTTAACAACATCATCAGCGAGTGATGTAAGCGCGACCACGGAAAAAGCTTTCGATATGTAATAAACGCTTATAGGCTGGGCATAGAGGTCTATGAGTAGCTTGGATGAAACTGCTATGGTTTGATTTCCAGACCGTTACGCGAATCTTCTCAAGAACTTATGGCTACGCGGCCACGACGCGGTCAACTTCACACGCCGAAAGGGAGCATCTCTATCATGCGTCACAAAGCCAAACACCGGGGACCGGTCGTCACAATGTTGTGGAACACGGCGCTCGAAGTTCGCACACGAGTAGCTGTTGGAGCCGGTGCCCGACATAAGTTGTCGAGCACGCTCGCACAAATCGGCGCTGGAAAACGGGTGCTGGTGCTGTGTCAGGCGTCGACAGCCGTTCATTGGCTCAGAGACGTATTAGACGACCTACCTGGCGAAGACTTCAAAGTGACCACGCTTGAAGTTCCGGACGGCGAAGCTTGCAAGTCGACAGACTGGTTGATTCGTATCTGGGAACACCTACAGGAACGCAGTTTCGATAGACACGACACGATAGTCGCCCTGGGCGGAGGTTCAGTTTCCGACCTGGCCGGATTCGCGGCCTCGACTTACTTGCGAGGTTTAAACCTTGTGATTGTGCCGACTTCCCTTCTCGCGCAAGTCGACGCCGCCATCGGAGGCAAAACAGCAGTTAACTTACCGGCCGGTAAAAACCTCGCCGGTACCTATTTCTTTCCTAAAGCGGTCCTCGCGGATCAAGAGATGCTCAGCACGGTTCCACGAAAACAGGTAATGAGCGCTATTGGCGAGATCTTGAAATACGCAATGATCGAAGAAACCGTTGCGAAAAACAGCGATTACGAGATGGGACCAACACCACTTATCGATGTGCTGGAGAAGATTATCAAGGACGGCTTCGATATTGAAGATCCGGGAATATCCGGACTCATTACAAGCTGTATTAAGATGAAACTGTATATAGTGGCACGCGACCCGCGGGAAGCAAATCTCAGACGAATTTTGAACCTGGGACACACCGTCGGTCATGCCCTGGAGAAAGTCGGAGACTTCAAGCTCAGTCACGGAGAGGCAGTCGGCATCGGTCTTGTGCAAACGACAAAATTGTCAGTCGCACAAAAACGCATAGAGAAAGCAGCGGTCGAGCGTGTCAAAGAGATTTTGATCAGGGCTGAATTACCGCATGAACTGCCGAAAGGAAGCAATAAAGAAGAGCTGGTCAGCACCATGGCTCACGATAAAAAGCGACACGGCGAAAACATCAAACTTGTCTTGCCGCACACGCGTCTCGGCATGGTCGACTACGAAGTGTCCTATCCTATTGCAGACCTCAATAAACTCCTCTGATGAATGCGTCAGGTGCGACATCCGATCCGTCAAAGACTACCGCTGAGCTCTCCATCGCGTTCCAGGGAGCGCCTGGAGCCTACAGTCATGTCGCGGCTCGTATGTTTCTGGCGAAGAAGGGCAAGGAGCTGGGATTACCGACTGACCCCAAAAGTGCCGAAGAACTGTCGGTTGTTTTCGAGTCCTGCAAATCGTTTCAAGAAGTCTACGACAAGGTTCGCGATGGCGAATGCAAATTCGGAGTGATCCCCCTTGCGAATTCATCGATAGGTGCCATTACACCCGCCTGGGAGCTCATTCTTCAGTATCAGGTCTCATTCATCGCTGACGTCTACGTTCCGGTCCACCATCAGCTGCTCGGCCTTCCTGGGACCAATCCGAAAGACATCAGGGTTGTGCTATCACATCCGGTGGCGTTAAAGCAATGTATTCGTTTTTTAAACCAGATGCCGTGGGCGCAGAGTACGGGTTTCTGGGATACGAGCGGCGCCGCCTTTCATGTAAAAGAACAGAATGATCCATCGATCGTGGCAATCGCCGGTGAAGCTTCAGCAACCCTTACCGGATTAACTATCCTCGCAAGAGATATCGAAGACTTTAAACACAATGAAACCAGATTCGGTATCATCGCGCCGGTGAATGTAGCCATGGATGCCGTCAGCAAAAACTTTCCAACCCGGCCCCGACTGAGTTGTTGTGTAGAGCTTGATCCGGAGACCATCGAGTTTTCCACATTTGTAGCGTCGACGATCGGCAGGCACAACGCCAAGGTTTTATCAATAGTACCGCTGATGATTCCCGAACGCTCGTGGCAGTACCGATACGTTTTCGAGCTGGAGCTAGGCTCAAACCAACAAACTCAGAACATCTGGACAGCAATTAGAGATAATGCGACGAAAGCTCGCATTCTCGGGGTCTACAGCTCTATTCGCATTACTTAATCGCCGTCAAACTTGAGCGACGCGGAATTTATGCAATAACGCAGACCCGTCGGTCTCGGACCATCTTCGAAGACATGCCCAAGGTGAGCGTCGCAGCGAGAACAGTGCACTTCTACTCGCTTCATAAATAAGGTCCGATCCTCTTCCGTTTCGACAGCCTCAGGTGAAACCGGCTGGTAGTAGCTCGGCCACCCGGATCCAGAGTCGTACTTGGTGTCTGAGTGAAACAACTCAGCATCGCAACAGACGCAGAGATAGCGCCCTTTCTCTTTGTTGTCCCAGTATTTGCCGGTGAAAGCGCGTTCTGTTCCCTTCTCACGGGTGACGTGGTACTGCTGCGGCTCCAGCTGCTGCTTCCACTCGTCCTCCGACTTCCTGATTTTTTCCGTCATTGTGCCCTCAACCTCAGTCGATAATCGTTGTTATAGCACGGCGCCGAAAGATTTTTGTGTTTCGCGCAACTTTTCAAAACAGCCTGTGTAATGTGTTTGAAGGGAGAGGGCTGACACTGCACAAGCCACAGGAGCAAATATCATGAGTTTCAATTCGAGTAAAACAGAATCACCGAAATGTCCAATTCACGCAATGCAAAAGTTGTGTTCAACGAAATTGCGGAAGTCCACCGTAGCTATCGTTAGCTTACTAACAGTTGCGGGGCTATCGGCATCACAGTTCGTTCCGGCATGGGCGGACAAAACGGTTGCAAGAGCTCTGGTCGATCCAGAGCTGGAAATTGCTCTATCCAACCATTTCAAAAAGCGGTTCTTCAATCTGATAGAAGCAACGGACGAACAACAAAACAAGCTTTCCAGCATACTGACGAAACAACTGGAAGACGCGCGTCCGCTGCGCGCTCAGATCAAAGAAGATCTGCTTGACCTATCCGACCTGATGGCAGACGAGTCTTCGACTGACGAGGTCATAAAGAACAAGGTCAGCGAGATAAAAGAACTGCGCGAGCAAATTCAAGACAAGCGCCTCAACTCAATTCTCAGCGCCCGAGCAATTCTCACAGCAGATCAGAAGCGCATCGTCTCTCAACGCATGAAGGGCTTTCTGACCGGAAATCCGCGCCTCGGTCGTTGAGACCTGATAAATTCGTCGAATACTCAGGCGAGGTATATATGCTAGGAAGCGGCACATTGTGGCCCAAACGCAAAAAGATTTCCCTCTGGACGATGGGCAACGTGGAGAATCCAAAGAGAAGCGCGAGCGACATAACTACAATTGCCGACGCCGAACTCGTTGGGAAGACACGTGCGGGCGACAATAAGGCTTTCGAGGTCCTCGTGCGGCGGTATCAAAAGCTGGTCTACAACATCATTTATCAAATGATTCGAAATCATGACTCAGCGTCCGATCTCACACAGGATACATTCTTGAAAGCCTACAAAGCGCTTCCTAGCTTTGATACAACAAAAAGCTTTAAACCATGGCTTTTAAAAATTGCTACAAACTCGACACTAAACACAATCCGCGATCAAAAAGGTCAGCAATCGCTAGAAGAACTTTTGGAGGTGAATCCCCAAGCAGAACCGGCATCAACAGAGGATGTAGAACAGGAGGTAGAATGGAGAGTTTCACAGCACATGCTCTTCGACGCCCTGGGACAGCTTCCGATTCAACAGAGAAAAACTTTTGTGCTGCGTTATCAACAAGATTTGCCGTATGAGGAAATCGCTGAAATAAGCGAGCTTTCGGTGAGTTCGGTGAAGTCGCTGCTCTTTCGCGCACGAGAAAACTTGAGAAAGATACTGTCCGAACAGCTTGCAGTCTCACAAAACGTATGAAGGTGGTGATTTAAGGTGGATGAATTGAACGAAACAAAATGCAGCAGAGTTCGAGAAATTTTGACAGAGATTCTGGACGATACTGCCGACTCAACCAGAAATAATCTGGAGAATAGCACTCAAGAAGTCGATGGTGAGCGCGTATCGATTCACTTGCAGAGTTGCGATCGTTGTCAAAATTGGCAAGCGCAAACAGAAGAAATGGTGGACATGGCAAGATTGCTACCGCAATTTGACGTTTCGGAACGCCTGACTCAAAGCATTCTTGCGCAGGTGGCCGTGGTGGAAAGTTCTAAACAGCAACAATTGAGCTGGCTCGTATACGCCGCGGCCGTTGCTCTGTTCCTTTACGTAATGCTGTTCGTCGATGCGTTCGAATCGGTGTGGGGAATTGGTTCCTGGATTGTAGGTTTAGGAACTATGATTGGATTGAAACTGCTCATTGCCGAGCCCAGAAAAGAAAGTCAGGTGGTATGAATTTTTGGCGCATGGTGACCAGGCAAAAGCCGACGGTGAGGACGCGAGCCGTTGGTTTTCGCTCGACACCACATTTGATGGCACTACTACTGCTATTGTTCTATACCACAGTCAGTTTTACCGCATTCGACTCCAACAAAGCAGCAGCCCAAGCCGGCAATGAAAACGCTGTTCACGCTCCGGTTGCGACCGAGTCGATTGCAGCAGAAGCGACTGATACCACATCAGCTAAACGCATACTCAGCAAGGAAAACTATCAAAGAAGTGATGCTCATGATTCGGCTAACGCCTATCCGGCTGGGATGGACGACGAAGATCGCTCTCGAATTGAGAAATTCAAACGTTTGGTTCCTGACCGCTGGCGAGCGTGGTTGCCGGATGCCCGAGGAAAAGCCCACCACCACACACCAGTTCTATCATACAAATATTGGTCTAACGAGCCAAAACGCTTCGCCCCTACTCTACTTTTCTGCTTATTCACCGGATTGATCGGCGTCGCATTTTTCTCGCGCCAGGTTACCGTCGCACAAGAATGCTGTAAAACTCAATTCTGGAGCTGCTTTTTCAAGGCGAGCTTGAGCGGCATCACGGTTCTTATCTCGGTAATCGTTCTCGATAGGCTTGGGATTACAGGCGCTCTGGCCACAACTTTGCTGGCAGTGTTAGAACTGGTAGTCGTAGCCGGACTATCGGTCGGCGTTTCGCTCATCGGGGAACGCGTACTTGAGAAGACAGGCTTGGCAAGACTCGAGTATTTCAAATCGCATCCACGCATGAGCACCTTTACGAAGGTGTTCGTCGGCAGCCTTATTATCGCCCTTATCGTACAAATTCCCGGTCTCGGAAGACTTCCGCGAATCGGAATTAGAATTGCAACACTAATTGCAGTTCTAGGTGCTGGTGGTTTACTAAATACAAAGTTTGGAACGCAATCTGGAACTCCAGACTGACTACTCTTCCAGTTGTCCCCCTAACGACGTGTTGTCGTTAATCCATGCTGCTGCTACGGTTGCTACTACGAGAACGGCCAGACCTGCTAGGAATGACATATAGGACCTCGAAGAGGGGATGACACAGCAACGTTTACTGCTGTGAGTGAAAGTGTACCAAGTGATATATATCGACTGATCAGACAAAGGCTCACGTTTTATATTAATCCGTGATCAAGTTGTCAGCAGAACATCCAACACCACTTCTTGGAAAGCCGCGCGGATGGAATCTCACAGACCGTCCACGGACTTTTTGCGAATTGGTTGTCATGGCGCTCATGCAACCACTCGTTTTGGCAGTGCATTTTCGACCTGAATTTGACGGCTGGCGTCCATGATTCGCTCGTATATGTTGCGAACCCGGGCGGCGACGCGCGGATCTGTGCATGCCAGACCAACCAGATCGAGAACCTCGCGTTCGCGAGCAACGTCACGCGAAGGCACCTTGAGCTCTTGCTTGAGCTCACCTGCACGCATAGCGAGCATCAGACGCTCTTCCAGCAAAGCGGCAATGCTCGTGTCGGTTTTGTCAATTTCGCGACGAATATCTTTGAGTTCAGCGACCAAAGTTTCATAACCCGTCAGTTTGTGCGACTCTTTGATCTCAGCTTGAGGCTCGTCCACGCCCTTAACTAGAGTCGGATTGCAAATGGTTCTTCCCACCGCCGCTGCAATTGGTTCGATGCTTCGAATGATTTCAATCATGTCATCCATGTGAATCGCCTGACGTGCGTCGGAAACAGACTTTTCCGGCTCAGGATGGCATTCGATCATCAAACCATCAGCGCCGCACGCAATTGCCGCGCGAGCGAGGTCGGCGACCAGCTCTCGGCGTCCACAAGCGTGCGAAGGATCAACCAGAATCGGCAAGTGGGTCATTTGCCGAAGGGCTACGACACCGCCGAGGTCAAGCACATTTCTCGTCGCATTATCGTAGCTTCTGATACCGCGCTCGCAAAGAATGACCTGATCGTTGCCGCCTGCGAGTATGTACTCAGCCGCGTTCACCAGTTCCTCCAGGGTTGCTGATAGCCCACGTTTGAGAATTACGGGCTTACGAAGCGTTCCGATGTGCTTCAAAAGTTCGAAGTTCTGCATGTTTCGGCTGCCGATCTGCAAAACATCGGCTGTGTGAACGGCGATATCAGCTTGCTTTTCGGACATTACTTCTGTGATAACAGGCATACCGTACTTCTTCGAGGTGTCGGAAAGGATTTGCAGTCCTTCTTCTCCTAGTCCCTGGAAAGCGTAGGGCGAAGTGCGTGGCTTGTAGACACCACCGCGCAGGGCGCTTACGCCTTGACCACGCAGCGCCGCGCCCACCTGGTCCATTTGCTCCTTCGACTCGACAGAGCACGGTCCGGCAACTATTAATAAGCTTCTTCCGCCACAGGTGACACCATCGGCGATCTCAACCACAGTGCGTTTTTGGGTTTCGGTAATGCTTGCTTTCAGATTCGTAGACATTGTTTTGGTTCCTTGTGAGAGTGAAAAAAAAGACCGACTCCGTTGCCCCGGGTCGGTCATCTAGGTCGCGTCAACGCTTCCTGGACTTACCGCCCGGGGACTCTAAACGCAAAAAACCAAAAACCTTTATTACTCATGACTCAATTCCTTTACTCGTGTTCTGAAACAAAAAGACCGCCTGCTTGTTTTGCATGCGGTCCACCTCGGGTAATCATCGTGAATCTAACTCACCCCGGGTGAACCTCGCTAAACCAGAAAAATCCAAAATTGCGCATCGTTTTGCTCATATTGGGGCAGCTCGTGCCCGTGCGTTTCGTATGGAGCAATCCTATGCGAGGTAGGTAAGAGCCGTCAAGAGAAATTTGAAGACCTGTATACAATTCCGTAAGAATTCGCAAAAGCGATGTGCAGTTTAGTCGCAAAAGCAAACAGACCTGGGGGTTTCGGATGTGAAGAATCGCACCGGATCGGCAAATTCGTTCTATATAATAAGAAAGCGTCCCTTCTATTCATATAAACAGCAATGAACATACTCCTGGCAATCGATGGTTCGACTTTCTCTCATGCCGCTGTGGATGAGGTTCTCAACCGTCCGTGGCAGAGTGACACTCGGTTCAAAGTGCTAACGGTCGTCGAACCATTCCATCCCGAATACGCAGGTTGGCATGGCAATTACGTGCCCGTCGCCATGGAAGCTCAAAAGGAATTGATTGATTCGTCTCAATCTTTAGTGAATCAAATAGCCGCGCAGCTCGGAGAGCGCTTCGCGCCTGAGCAGATTGAGAGCGAGGTAAGAGAGGGTTATATAAAAGACGTGATCGTAGAGGTGGCCAAAGATTGGCATGCGGACTTGATCATAATGGGATCGCACGGTCGAAAAGGAATAACAAAGTTCTTGCTTGGTAGCGTTTCCGAAGGAGTGCTGTCAGAGGCACCATGTTCGGTCGAAATCGTCAAAATCAAGACGGAGCAAGAGAAACTCGCCGTTGGAAACGCCTGACAATTAAACGGCTGCGCCGACATGCTAGACTCCTCGAATGCAAAAGCTTCCCGTCGAGCAATCATGTTATTGGCTGGCAACGCGCGAAAATTACGTCGCGAGTGCTCCTCTTAGCGGTTCGCAGAAAGCAGATTACGCAGTTATAGGCGCGGGCTTCACAGGCTTGTGGACCGCGTATTTTTTAAAACAACTCAATCCATCGGCAGACGTCGTAGTGCTTGAACGTTCTGTCACCGGATATGGTGCCAGCGGGCGTAACGCCGGAATAGTAAGTACCAGTATCGACCACACGCACAACCTCGCCATCGGTCATTTTGGTCTCAAGGAAGCCGCTCGCCTGGCGAGTCTCGGCTTACAAAATATAGATGAACTCAGCGCGTTTGCAAGAGACTGCGACTTTGAGCGCACCGGACAATTGCAAGTAGCAATGACCCCTGCGCACATGGAAGAATGCAAGCGGAACTTGGATGTTGCATCCCAGCTCGGCATTCAGGGATATCGGCTTCTCAATAAAGAAGAGATCCAACAGGAAGTGAACTCGCCGCTGTACCTGGGCGGATTATTCGTGCCGGGCGGCGGCAACCTCAATCCGATTAAATTGATAGATCGATTGAAGGAAGATCTGCTAATTCGCGGTGTTCGCATCCACGAAAACACTCAGGTAGCAAGTCTGGACAATGGCTTAGTCAACTGCCGCGAAGGCAGCGTCAGAGCTCACAGAATTATTATGGCGACCGACGCCTATTCTCATCACCTGCTCCCGGAGTTGCTGTTTCGCTTCATTCCTCTGTACGACTACATTCTTGTAAGTGAGCCGTTGAACGATGACCAGAAACGAGCTATACGCTGGCATAATCGACAGGGAATGGTTGATGGCAGAACATTCTTCAATTATTATCGATTGACCGCTGATGACCGCGTTCTCTGGGGGACGAGCGAAGCGGTTTACTATCCGCCAAACAGAGTCGATGAGAGCTGCGACCATTCGGAAGGACATTACGAAACCCTGAGAGCCAGCTGGATTCGACATTTCCCGGAGGCGGCAGAGCTTAAGTTTCCATACGCATGGGGCGGGCCAATCGCATCGACGACCCGCCTGACGCCATTCTTTGGCACCGCATATGGTGACACTGTCGTCTACGGACTCGGCTACACCGGGCATGGTATCGGGACCACTAGAATAGCCGGCAAAATCCTCGCTAACATTGCCACATCTAATAGGACAGATCTCTTATCCTTAAAAATGGTGACGGAAAAGCCATTCCCTTATCCGCCTGAACCAATCAGGTCATTATCCGTCAATGCCGTTACCGCATCACTAAAGCGAGTGGACATGGGCGAAAGCCCCAACATGCTCCTGCGCATGCTCGACCTCTTCGGAATCGGCTTCTCCAGTTAGCTAGTCCCTCGCAAACTTTCAAAACGTAAAATCATCGCCGTCCGAGAAAAGTGCTACCAAACACTGGTACGAAGAAGTTAGGAGATGGCGCCACATGTTGAAACAGCAAATAATGATTGCTGCACTTACTCTGAGCGTTGTAGGCGCAGGAGGTACACCCGCGCTCGCGGCGGATAAGACGATGGAAGTGCAATCGGCTGCAGAGCAGGCGAAAGAAGAAAAGAAAGCGGACAAATTAGCCGCGGAAAACGCCAAGGACAGCGCGAAGCAAGAAGCGAAGGACGCAAAAGCGGATAAAAAGGCTGAGCCGACCAAAGGTCAGGTAGAGCACGCGGCGAAGAAGCAAGAGAAAACTGATAAGGCGATGGTTGATGCCGCCAATAAAATTGACGGAGTCGAAATTGATCCCAAGACATTCGAAGCTGAAAAGAAAGGTTTCAAAGTCGGTGATCTGAATCCCATCAAGTGGGTATTCAAGCCGGTCATCGATATGCAAAAACAAGTCGTCCACCTCGAAAAACAGATTATGCGACTTGAGGCTCCAATTGCGTCGTTGCAAAAACCCATGGTCGGTCTGCGAAAAGACATGGTTCAAGTACAAGAACAAATGGGCTCTCTTCGCGAGGACATTGGCGGCGTGCACGGTCAGATGGGTAGCGTAGACCAACGACTCAGTCGCGTCGAATCGCAACTCAATAAGATGTATGGTCCAATCGTCTCTCTCAAGGATCCGGTTGTAGAACTCAAGAAGCCGGTTGTCGGAGTCAATTCGGAACTGCTGACACTGAAAAAAGATTTGAAAGAACTCAAGGAAGTTGTTAGCGTCACCTCGACCCTGATTCTCGTAGCTGTAGTCGCAGTCGGTCTTTTGATTGTTGTTGGTACGCCTATCGCAGCGATGTTCGCATGGCGACACAGAAGAACAATCATGGAAAAACTCGGCGAAGATACAAGCAACAAGAAAGAGCCTCTGGACGAAACGCCAAAAGAACGCCGCGATGCAGCGGTGAGTTCAAGGCGATAACGAGCCGACTACAAAACTTTGTTCACAGAAAGTTGCCCACAGGAGAACGTCATCAAACTGATGACGTTCTCCTTCTTTCAGGTGGAACCTCTGCAATTAGCTCCAGAGATGGCGGTACGCAAAGTCAGAAAAGCCTCGCCAGCCTCTTGGTATCACCAACGGTATCAGATAAATATTGGCGGATTTCCCAATTGCAACCTGTTGAATTAAACTAATCGCGTGAAGAAAGGCATCAATGGTGTTTATTGAATACGCAAGTAGTGGTTACCTTTTAGAAAGTTTCCAGAAATGGAGGATCGAAAGTTTTAAGGAACAAACAGAACTTTCACCCGTCACTCTCGAAGATTGGCGACTGATGCCTTTATGCACTTGCATGTCGGTATTCAAATGACGACCGAAAGATAACAGACATCCCGTTTGGACCGCGCGGATGATCCGGTTTTGCCCTTACCTCAAGTTCAGGAGAAACTTTATGGACAATAACAAAAGCCGAGAGTCAACACGCGTTCTGCTCGCTTCGCTGACCGCATGTTCGATCACTCTTTTCGCGGCCATGGACGTGAAAGCTGCCAGCAAACGTTTTTATCATGGTCGCGTCAGCGCTAGTGTCGCTGCGGCGGATAGTCTTATGATGAAAGGCAAATATGCCGATGCGGCAAAGTACTATCAATCCGCGCTAAAGAAAAACCCCAAAGATGTGAACGCAAACATTGGCTATGGAATGGCGCTTGCCAAACAATTCAAGGTCGACGGCGCCGAGGATCAGTTCAACAAAGCATTGAAGCGCGATCCAAATAATCCGGGCGCTCACGCCGGCAAGGCACTCAACATGCTTAACCGATTGCAATCATCATCCAACACGATAAGGAAAAACCGCGATTCCATTCTGCGCGAAGCTGAAGCCGAAGCGCAAAAAGCTCTGGATGCCAATCTCGACATTCCCGAATCCCATTACGCTATGGGCATGGTCTACAAAGAGCAAGGTCGTTTAAATGAAGCAGCCAACGAACTCAAAAAAGCGATCAGCATGGACTCGAAGTATAACGACGGATACACCGGTCTCGGCATGATACAGCTCGCCCAGAACAATCCAGGTGCGGCTGCAGCTAATTTCAAACAATCGATACGCTTGAACTCAGGTGACTGGACAGCGCACTACGGACTCGGCCAATCGCTGTTGACTCAAGGTCAGACAGACGCAGCATTGAAAGAACTGAACATCGCGCAGTATCAGTTTCCAAATAGCTGGCCCGTTCGCCTGGCGCTTGGAAAAGCCTACGAGTCACAGGGCAACACGGTCGCGGCGGTTCGTGAATATCAAGAATCTATCAGAATCAAGCCGGAAAACCCGGCGGCTTACCTCGGAATAGCAAATGTACGCGAAGTGCGTGGCGATATCGAACATTCGATTGCGGAACTGCGCTCTGGTCTCGAACTTATGCCGGACAATGCCGATCTCCAGTCACGAATTGGCGATCAGAGTTTGCGAGTTGAAAAAATCGACGACGCGATCAAAGCGTATCAAGCAGTTCTAAACGCACAACCGGGCAACGCGAGAGCAGCAGATGGGCTGACCACAGCCTATTACATGAAGGCGAACAAGGAGACCACCGGCGGTTACTTTGGAGACAACGACTTCGATGACGCTCTGGCAATGCTCGATCGCGCAGTGCAGATGAATCCTAACGATATGAAGCTGCGTCTTGCCCAAGCTAAACTTCGCTCGCTTGCAGGCGAGGAAGTTGACCTTGCAGCACTGGGAACTCCACGCAACGATGGCGAGCGGGTTAGTTACGCCCAAGCGCTGATGGCGCAGAACCGCTTCCAGGAAGCGAATCAAGAGATCCAAACCGTGTTGAACAACACCAACAACCCGAAACAGATTTTTAGTTTCGCAGATTTGCTCTTGATGGTTCATGACCTCGATAACGCCGAAGCCGCTTATAAGAAAGCAAGTACCACCGCGGGCGGTGCAGAACGAGCGCGGAGAGGTCTCACGCAGGTTGCTAAAAACCGCGAGAACGCTCGTAAGAGCTTGACTCTGGCAACGGATTTGTCGAGAAAGCACATGACCGGCAGCGCGGTCGATACTTTCCACGAAGCCGTGTTCTCAAATCCGAAGTCCGCAGAAGCAAGGATCGGATTGGCAAAGGCGCTTGAAAATGTTTCCAAGCCGACACCGGTTCAACTGCGGGAAACCGCGTTTCAGTATCGCGCCTATGTTGCACTATCTCCTGCAATGCCGGAGAAGGAGCAACAAAAATTCCTGTCGAAAGCGACTAAGCTTGATGACAAAGCTGGAAAGCGAGAGCGAAAAATGGCGAATGCTACAGCCAAATAGTAGTATGCTGCGCGCAGCCCGTTTTGAACTCACCGGCAAAGAGTAGAACTGCGCGAAGAGAGTCCGGAACTGGAAGGCAGGGATCGTGTGCTCCCTGCCTTCGTTTACAACCTAACGTACCTAGATGCAGACAGGCGGCTGATGTCTAAACGGGAACCGATGCCGCGATCCCTTGTTCCTTATAAACCTGCTGAATCGACTCCTCAAGCGAACTGAGGAATTTATCGATTTGCTCATACGATATCACTAGCGGTGGCTCGACCCTGAGCACGCGAGCGTTGATATAGGTTCCGGAAATCAAAATGTTTCTTGCGAATAAGTTCTTTGAGACCTGGTATCCAAGATCGTTGTTGGTGAATTCCATTCCGAGCATCAGACCGACACCTCGGGCACCTGCAAGCACTTCCGGATACTTCTCAGCGAGCTTGTTCAAGCGAGGTAGCATGTACTCGCCTTTCTCCCGAGCTTGATCGAGAAGACCTTCTTCGAGCAACACCGAGATCGTCGCGATCGCTGCGGCACATGCCAATGGATTGCCACCAAATGTAGTGGTATGCAAGAACGGATTCTCAACATATTTCTCCCATGTCTTGGCCGAACCGACGCACGCGCCGATTGGCATGACACCGCCACCGAAGCCCTTTCCGAGGGCCATCAGATCGGGAACAACGTCGTCGTATTCGCAATAGAACATCTTACCGGTGCGCCCCATTCCGCACTGAATCTCGTCGAAGATCAGCATGGCGCCGTACTTGTCGCAAAGCTCTCTGGCAGCTTTCAAATAACCGGGAGGGGCGACGTTAATTCCGCCTTCACCTTGAATCGGCTCCACAAGAAACGCGGCCACTTTGTCACCGGAGAAGTCATTGCACTCGAGAGTCATTTTGAGCGCTTCAACGTCGCCGAACGGTAAGTGAGTCCAATTCATAAGAGGCAAAAATGGCGCGCGGAAAACAGCTTTAGAAGTGCCTCCGAGAGATCCCAGACTCTTTCCGTGGAAACCACCTACGGTGCCCACGAAGTGATGCCGGCCAGTCGCCAGCATCGCCATCTTCAAGCACGCCTCGACGGACTCCGTACCGGAGTTTGTCAGAAAAGAGTATTGCAGATCGCCGGGCGTAATGAGAGCCACGAGACGCGCCAGGTAGGTTCTCAGAGGGTCAATAAGTTCCTGCGAGTGAATGCACTGCTTTTCCAACTGCTCGCGTACGGCCTTTATGACCTTGGGGTGGCGATGCCCGACGCTGTAGATACCAAAGCCACCTAGCATGTCGATAAACTCTTTGCCGTTGATGTCGCGAAAGACAGCACCGTCATCTTCCCACTCGACGGCGGTATAGTCAGTACTGACAGACTTTCGGTACTGCAAGAAGCCCTCATTAACGTGGTCGCGCCAATACTTAGCGGACTCATCCACGACCTTTTTGCGCTCACCTGGGTCGAGCGTCTTCTTAGAGATTAGCTCCAGCACATCTTTGGCTTTGTCTTTGGCCTGATTCAAATCTTGAGGCATTATGGTTTTCCGAGTTGAGTAGCAGATATAAAACGTATAAAACGAATTTAGAATTCTAACTCTAAATATATAGATTGGGAAACCACATCACCCATTTCCGCCTCTGAACGCCCATCAGTTCACAAAAACATCACACCAGGGTTCCCAAGAGGCGATAGTACCGGCGCGAACGGTTTTCCTTCACGCAAAAAAGTAAACCGAGCGGTTTACTTCAAAGAAAAGGTAATTGAATTTTCAAGCCTGGTCGGCGTTTTAGTCTTCTTGTTTATCGACGTAGGGCTCGAAAAACACTTTGCGCCCGGCCAAGAAGAAGAATGCCAGGGCAAACCAGCCGAAGCAAATACCGATGAAAACCCAAGGATTGATAGGTACGAAATCTTCCATATTATTCTTTGTTGCTAACCTTTCCTGCGACGGGAAGCTGCCACTGACTATGAAAACACGGTCCGAGTACCTTTATACCCGGAAACACCTTCAGATTATAAACATTTGAGGGGATTCTGTGATCGGCCGCTTTCATTTGTCTTACCCCTTGTAATATCGGGTGGTCCGGCAATTGGAAAGTGTTACGGCGCTCATGGCAAGCCTCCAAACCTATGATATAAAAGACGGAACCTTTTACCAGAAACAGGACCGAGGGGATTTTTTTGATGAACTCTTTAAAAGGGTATGTACCATTATCACTGGCCATTCTGCTCGCAGCGACTGTCCCTGCCGCAAATGCCGGGTCCGCGCTCGACCCCTACAAACATATACAGCCTGATGCGCCTGCTGCGAAGAAGAAAGGTAAGGATGAGCGCGCAGTCGTTCCGCAGTTCGATGACGCCCAGGCGAAAACTCAAACATTCACGAACAAATCAATAATTCTTCCGAGCGCCGACTTCGAAGAGAAGAAGCCAGAGAAGAAAGGCTTGCTTGGCATACCAAAAGTCGGCATGCCCAAAGTCGGGATGCCCAAAATGGGCGGTATCACCGGTGGTCTCAAAGCTGGCGCCGGCGCAATGGTTAGCGGAACCAAAAAGGTTGGTGGCGGAATCGCCAACGCTTCGAAGGACGCAGCCGGTGCCGTTGGAAGCGGAGTGAAGTCAACCGGCGACAAGCTCGCTGATGCAAAAGACAGCGCTATCAGCAAGACCAAGAAACAAAAGAAAGAAAGCCCGAACAAGGTAGCAAGCAAGGCCGGCTCGGTAGACGAACTGTACACCGAAGCCTCTAAAGATGTACTTGCCGCAAACAAAGACAAAGCCAAAGCAAAAGCTTCTGAAGGCAAGAAATCCCTCGCCTTTATGCCGAAGTTTGGAAAGAAGAAATCGAAAAAGGAAGCACCGAACGACATCAATCTTCGCCCGAGGAGCGGTTTCGAAGCAGCAGCGACCGAGCCTGATGAAGAAGTTATAGCTGAAATCCAGGAAGAAAAAGCCAAACGTATTGCCGCGAAAAAGGCCAAAGCTGCAAAAGAAAAGTTTGAGCCGATCGTCAATCTTCCGGAAGACAACATAAAGACGACTTCAAATCAGGTCGCCGCCACGCCCGCACCAACCACCACAGTTAACAAACCAGCCAAGAAATCAAAGTTTGGAATGCCGAGTTTCAAGGCTAGTATGCCATCAATGCCAGGACTGAAGAAAAAGAAAAAGTCTGATGCACCGAAGCAATCGGTAGCAGCAGCTCCAAAGAAACAAGCTCCAGTTCCGGTTAAAAAAGAGATTGAGGAATCGCAAGTGGCGATCGATCCCAACGAATTTTCAGAGGGAGATATCACGGCGGCGAATCAGTTCAATACTGGCGACAAGGAAATAGACAATGCAGTAGCAAAGTCTCCGGCACCACAAGCGCCAACCAACAAAGTTGCACAAAAACCGGCGAAGAAAAACAAGATCGGCGGAATGAGTTCGGCTATGAAAGGCGGTTTCGACAAGTTCAATTTCTTGAACAAGAAGAAAAAGCAGCCGGATCCACAAACTGCCACCAAGGCGGATGCTCCTAAACAAATGTAAGACAGGTCTGAGACCCACCTTACTGGTGGACTCTGTCAAGCTCAACAACGAGCTTGGCATGAGGGTTCTCATTGCCTCGGAAACCTTTCAACATACGGGCAGCTTTAAATTCAGAGCTGCCTATAATGTTGCGCTGAGTTCTTCGGCACCACATCTGGTGACGGCATCGTCAGGCAATTTCGGGCAGGCACTAGCATATGCGTGCCAGCTGACCGGAAAAAACTGTACGGTCGTCATGCCGGAAACTTCGACGAAGTCGAAAATCGAGGCGGTTGAAGGTTTCGGCGCAGAGGTCAGGCTTGTCGATGTCGGAGTCAAGAGCCGCGGCGAGTGGCTGCTTGATGTTTTGATCGAGCTTGGTACCGAAGTCGAAACAGTCAGTCCTTATGACGACGAGAGAGTGATCGAGGGGAATTCAACGCTTGCTGATGAACTCGTCAACTACAAAGACGACTTCGATTCAGTCATAGTGCCTATCGGCGGGGGCGGTTTGAGCGCCGGACTGATAGAAGGGTTCAAACGCAACGGCGTGGATGTCAAAGTTTTCGGCGCGGAGCCAAAGCTCGGCAACGACGCTGCGCAGAGCCTGGAGAAGGGTGAGATCGTTTCAAACGAACAGGAGCCTGCCACCATTGCGGATGGCGCACGCACTCTTAGCGTCGGCAAGCATAACTTCCCGATTTTGAAGAGTGGTCTCACTGAGATTCTCGAAGTTGAAGAAGACGAGATCGTGGCGGCAATGCGGTTATTGTTCATGCAGGCGAATTTGAAGTGCGAACCGACAGGCGCGCTCAGTCTTGCAGCGTTGATGGCGAACAAGGAGCGCTTCGAGCACAAAAAGCCGCTCGTGATCGTAAGCGGCGGGAATGTTGATGCTGCGCAGTATGCAAAGCTGATCGCGGGCGACTAGCTTCAAGCTCAAATAGAAACAGGCGAGTGTTTCCACCCGCCGCTTCCATTTGATTGTTGTCGCGCAAACAAAAGAAAGTCGCAGGCCATCACTGTTTGAGCTTGACCTGCGACCCGGTTGTTTCGATGCTTAGCTGACTGCGGTCAGACGAGCTCTTTCGCCTTCGACGATCGCACGAGCGCGTCCTGCGCTGCGTGGGAACTCGCGGCCTCTCATGAACACTTCCTTGTCAAAGCTCTCAGGCTCGAAATACGAGTTGAAGAATTGGACTGCTTCTTCAACATCGAAGTCTTTGCAAGAGAAGATATCAAGGGTTGCAAAACCCTTATCAGGAAACGTGTGAATGGAGATGTGAGACTCAGCAATGAGCACCACTCCACTAACTCCCCAATCATCCTCAACTGCGCCGTGGTACGTGAAAACGTACGGTGGCATTATTTTGGTCATACCTAGTTGAGGCGGATACGCATCAAGCATCTTACACATTGAGTTTACGTCTGCGAGTTTTTCTTTGTTGCAACCGTAAGCTTCAAGAATTAGATGTGGTCCGAACATTTCTTTCCCCCTTTCCGCATCGCTGCTAAACGAGCGGTGAAAGTGATTCCTATACATGCCAAGACTCGAACAACCTCATGGTTAGCCAGTCTTGTGGGGTACACGAAACGCTTACTTAACACCATCGGACAAATGCCTTCTGGGAGTTGGGCGTTGTTGTGTCTAGCTGAAACCTCCTTTGGATTTCGTTTCCAATATTTTGGAAGAGAGTAATTCTACATTAAAACTACCTGTCTTCCATCGTTTAGCACCTGCTGATCAAAATATTTACAAGATTGTTTTTCAACCAACAGCTACTCAAGACAGTGTGCGACTTCCGAATGTTCCCGCTCCGGAAATCGCTTCATAAACCATTACGAATCCCGACCGGCAGCGGGAGATCACCGGTCAGTAATCGGGTAGGACGGGCCTGGGATAAACACAGACTCGCCGGTAACGATTGGATTTTTTTCGATTTACAGCGCGAGTGTTTTCCGTGAAGAGCCGCTAGAATAGAGGGAAATCTGAGGTTCAGCCATGAACGATCTTTTCGTAGCTCGTTCGCAAATGGGCATGTCACTTGCCTTCCACATCATCTTCGCGGCAATCGGTGTCGCTCTTCCACTAATGATGTGTATCGCAGAGTGGCTCTGGCTGAAGACCGGCGATGATGTTTATCTTGAACTGGCAAAGAGATGGTCCAAAGGTGCGGCAATTCTTTTCGCCGTCGGCGCAGTATCGGGCACGGTGCTCTCCTTCGAGCTTGGACTCCTATGGCCGGTCTTCATGAAGTGGTCGGGCGAAATTATCGGTCTGCCTTTCGCACTCGAAGGCTTCGCATTCTTCACGGAGGCGATCTTCCTCGGCATCTACTTATATGGATGGAAACTCGTGCCGAAAGCGGCGCACCTTGCTGCAGGTGTCGTCGTCTCGCTGAGTGGCGCCCTCTCCGCTTTCTTCGTAGTGCTTGCGAACGGATGGATGAACACGCCGACCGGCTTTCGCATCGTCGATGGCAAAGCCGTCGACATCGAGCCGGTAAAAGCGATGTTCAATCCGGCTGGTCTTCCTGAAGCGGCACACATGATCATCGCCGCTTATGCCGCAACCGCGTTCCTCGTGGCGGGCATCCATGCGTACATGCTACTGAAAGACAGGTCGAACATCTTCCATCGAAGAGCGATCGCCATTGCGCTTGTCCTTGGAGGAGCCATGGCCGTTCTCCAACCGCTTAGCGGCGACATTCTTGCCCAAATGGTCGCCTATATGCAACCGGTGAAACTTGCAGCGATGGAAGCGCACTACGAAACCCGACGCGGAGCACCGATAATCGTAGGAGGAATTCCCGACAGCGAAAAAGCTGAAGTCCATTACGGCATCGAAATTCCCTACGGTCTAAGCTTGCTGTCCTTCCACGATCCAAACGCGGAGGTGAAAGGACTTAAAGACTTCGCAAGAGAAAACTGGCCGAACGTCGCCCTCGTACACTACAACTTTCAGGCAATGGTCGGATGTGGAATTCTCATGATGTTGGTTGCCGCCTGGAGCGCGCTTTTGTGGTGGAAAAAACGCTCACTCCCCGACTCCGATGTGTTCTTGAAAGCGCTGATACTGACGTCGCCTTTAGGTTTCATCGCGCTTGAAACTGGCTGGATGGTTACCGAGCTTGGACGCCAACCTTGGGTAGTCCACAATATTATTCGTACGCGAGATGCCGTCACTCCTATGCCCGGATTGATAGTTCCATTCACAACCTTCACCATCCTCTACATCGTTCTGATGATAATAGTCATTTTCCTAATCCGGCGGCAGGTCGTCAAAAGCCCAAGCCTAAAAAAGGTGGATTGACTTGAACATCCCTTCACCTGAGCACATTCTGGGCCTTGCTGCGATTATCTCACTGACATTTTATGCCCTCATGGGCGGTGCCGACTATGGCGGCGGCGTCTGGGACTTGCTTGCGTTCGGTCGCAGGGCAGCCAAGCAACGAGAGACGATCGCAAACGCTATCGGTCCGATTTGGGAAGCAAATCACGTCTGGCTCATCCTTGTAATTGTGATTCTGTTTGCCTGCTTTCCGCCGGCGTTCTGCGCAATCTCAATTGCGTTGCACATTCCACTTACAATTCTATTAATAGGTATCGTCCTGCGCGGCTCCGCATTCACCTTCCGGACCTATGACTCGCAACGCGACAATGTTCAACGTCTGTGGGGAAGAATCTTTGCAATTTCCAGCACAATCACGCCAGTCGTGCTCGGTATAATTGTCGGTGCGATTTCGAATGGTGCTCTGACAATCGATGGCACCGACTTCTTGCAGATATACGTTCACTCATGGGCGCAACCGTTCCCCATCGCGGTAGGACTATTCGCATTGGCATTGTTCGCCTATCTGGCAGCGGTTTATCTAACATCCGACACACTTGACGCAGAACTGCAAAACGATTTTCGGACGCGAGCTATGCTCTCGGCAATAGTAAGTGCGATCATGGCGGCAGTCGTTTTCTTTCTGTCGAAGAACGAAGCGCCCGCAATCTATGCAGACATCTCTCGTGTGATACCACTACATGTGGTGACCGCGCTTCTGGCACTCGGCTCGCTTTCATGTCTGTACTTTCGAAAGTTCGGCGTCGCCAGATTTTTCGCGGCCGGTCAAGTCGCCTTCGTTCTCTGGGGATGGGCGCTCGGACAGTATCCCTTTCTGGTTCGGCCTAACTGGACGATCACAAACTCAATGGCGAACAAAGAAACCCTGGATCTGGTAATCATTGCGCTGATGGCAGGAACAGTTTTACTTTGTCCATCGGTCCTTTATCTTCTCAAGATCTTCAAGTCGCGTTCGGATGTTCCCAAGTTAAACAGTTAGCCCAAAACTCGACAAGCTTCGGGCACTGACCTCGCTGACCTGTGTAAGAACAGCGGCAGCACCGCGAACTAAGCCATCCTACGAGCCAGACCCTGAATCCTCGCGGTGCTCTTCTTCCATCTTTTTCCACATCTCCTCTTCTTCGTTCTCAAACTGTTCAAGCTGTTTCAATGTATCGGCTTGAATCTTCAGCTGTTCATCCTCAGCCCAGGATGCAAGTCTTTGCTCTTTGCTTTGCCGCGCATCCTGCCAGAGTCGCTGGGCGTGAGTGTAAAACTCCAGCGCCGAAGTATGGCTGTCGAAAGCATAGGAGGGAACGTAGATGCTCGTGAAGATTTTCGAGAGAAAGTATACGCTGCCATTGTCGAACTGAACCTTGTCGACCTTACCCCAGGTCAACTTTGTATCGTTGACCTTATCGGTGAAGTCACGCACTCCGTCTTCCGAGATTGTGGTGGTGCACAATCTTGGCTTCGAAAGCAACTTGCGCACCATGAGCCACGATAAAAGTATTGGCGCCAGAAGTGTAAATGCAATAATGAACATGATGTCTACCAGCGGAAAGTGAATTCCTAAACCAGCAGCGCAGACGACGATGACTATAGACGAGATAAGAATGAACGTTGGAAACAACTGCCCCTTCTTTAATAGATACAGATTGCAGCGCCAAATCTCGTCGCCATTGCTGGCGTCATAACTTATCTCTCGACTCTCCATCGGCACAAGCTCGGACATCTTCGCTCCGATGTTTAGTGTGAACTGAAACGTTCGGGTGTGAGACTTGAACGTTCGCGGCGCTCTTGGACTGGGAAATTAAGCTCTAACTCTACTTGCCGACACCCTCAACGCATCGCTGAAGTTCGCTTTGATGTCGGTGATCAACTCAGGCGAAGCGCTAACCCAGAACTGCGAGCCGACAAGAATGACCTTACTTTCTTTACCCATTCTGAAGTGCAGCATCACAGGGTCCTCGCCCTTATGCGCGTTCAAAATGTCTTTCAAGCGGTGCATATCCGAAAACGACGGGTCTCTGCCGATGACGATATCAACCATTGAGGCGTCCGCGATCCTTCTTACTGACGTAGCGACAATACTGAAGTTATCTTCGAACTTCTTGACCTTCCCTTTTATCAACACGAGTGCTTGAGCTTGCAATGTCTCCGGCGGAATTTTCTCGAGCAGATCGCTATAGATGACGACTTCGCACTTGGAACTAAGGTCTTCCATGTGAACAATACCGAGCAGCTTGTTCGACTTGGTGAGCCGCTTCTCAACCGCGTTGGCGAGACCTCCGATAATAGCGTTTGTTCCATCGGCCGATTCGCGCAATTCCTTTATAGAGTGAGTAGTGAGGAACTTCAGTCGATTGGCAACCCGATTGAGCGGATGACTGGAAACATAGAAGCCGAGAAGTTCATGCTCCATAACCTGCATTTCCGCTTCTTCAAATTCGGAACCATCGCCGCGCAAACTCATATCGAGTTTCATCAGCGCGCCGCTGTCGTCATCGCTTCCGCCGAAAGAAAACAGACTCATCTGCCCACTCGCTTCGGAACTCTGCCTGCGAGCAGAGGCATCGACGATAGCGTCGAGGTTTTCGAGAGCTTGTTTGCGCGTGATGTTTAAACTTAAGCAAGCACCGCATTTGATGAGCGCTTCAAGCGTCCGCTTGTTGACGGTTTTGAGATCGATGCGATTGCAGAAATCATGCAGGCTTTTAAATGGTCCACCGAGTTCGCGTTTTTTGACAATCTCCTCGACTGCGGCTTCGCCGACGTTCTTAATACCGGAAAGTCCGAAACGAATGTTGCCACCATCAGCGGTGAATTCCTTCCCGGACACATTGACGTCCGGAGGAAGAATTTCGATGTTCATCGACTGGCATTCGGCGATGTAACCCTGAACCTTATCTTGTTCTCCAGCGACCGAAGACATCAACGCGGTCATGTATTGGACCGGATAGTGCGTCTTCAGATACGCAGTTTGGTAGGTTAGAACACCATACGCAGCGGAGTGCGACTTGTTGAAGCAGTACTCAGCAAACTGAACCATGATGTCGAACAGTTTGTCGGAGATTTCCTGCGCAACACCACGCTCCGCAGCACCAGCGATAAACTTGCCGCGGTGCTTCTCCATCTCCTCCGGCTTTTTCTTACCCATGGCTCGACGGAGCAAGTCGGCTTGACCCAGACTATAACCACCGAGCTGCTGAGCGATCTGCATGATCTGCTCTTGGTACACGATCTGCCCGTAGGTGTCCTTGAGAATCGGCTCAAGCAGCGGCGTGTCGTAGGTAATTTTCATCTTGCCGTGTTTACAGCCGATGAACTTATCGATCATCCCTGAGTCCAACGGACCTGGTCGATACAACGCGATTAGCGCTGAAATATCTTCCATGTTGGACGGCTTCATGTCGCGCGCGACTTGACGCATCCCTGAAGAGGTTTCTAACTGGAAGATGCCCGAGAGGTCCCCGTTACTGATTGTTTGATACGTCTTCTCGTCGTCTAACGGAATGTCGTCAGGATTGATCTCGACTCCAACGGTTTGCTTGATGCACTTGACCGCTTTGTCGATCATAGTCAAGTTTCTCAGACCGAGGAAGTCCATCTTCACCAGCCCGACATAGGCGGCGTCTTCCATGTAGAACTGACAGATGACTGTTCCATCATTGTTCTTCTGTAGCGGAACAAGGTTTTCCAGTGGTGTATCTGAGATTACAACACCCGCGGCGTGCATACCGAAGGTTTTGTTGGTGCCTTCAAGTTGCTGAGCGAGATCGATAACTTGTCGAGCTTCGTCGCTGTTCTGATATTCCTTTTTAAACTCAGGGTGCTCAACAAGCATGTCCTTCAATGGAGTCGGTTTACCGCGAACAACCGGCACCATCTTAGCGAGCTTCGTGGACTCAGCAAAAGGAAATTCCAACACACGAGCAACGTCTTTGATGACTGCTTTCGAAGTCATTTTGTTGAACGTGATGATCTGTGAAACGTGATCCTGACCATACTTTTCCGCGCAGTATTTGATGACCTCGTCACGACGTTCGATACAAAAGTCGGTATCGATGTCGGGCATGGATTGTCGTTCCGGGTTCAAAAATCTTTCGAAGAGCAATGCGTTCTTGATCGGATCAATGTTCGTGATCCCAGTCGCGTAAGCTACTAAACTTCCTGCAGCAGATCCACGACCTGGGCCCACGGGAATGCCATTGTCGCGCGCGTACTTTATGAAGTCAGCGGTCATGATGAAGTAGGACGCGAACTTTTTCTGCTCGATACATTCGAGTTCCATCTTCGCTCGGGCTTCATACTCAGGTGGAATCACTCCTTCGCAACGCTCTTTAACACCTTCCATTACGATGTGGGTGAGGTAACTATCTGCCGTGTGACCGTCAGGCATCGCAATGATCGGTAGCCTCGGCTCGCCGGCTAATTTGATGGTCTCAACTCTGTCGGCAATCTCAAGAGTGCTGTTTAGCGCCTCTTCGATGTATTCGGTATCAAGGTGATCGCGGAAAAGATACGACATCTCGTCGCCGTTCTTCAAATATTCCCAGCCGGAGAACTTCATGCGATTCGCATCGGTAACCATCTTGCCCATCTGAATACAGAGCAAGCAGTCATGCGCCATAGCATCATTCTTGTTGGTAAAGTGCGAGTCGTTGGTTGCACAGAGTTTGATACCAAGGTCACGCGAAATTTTGATCAGCTCACGGTTAACTTTGCGGTCTTCCCAGTAGCCGTGATCCTGTATTTCGATGAAATAATCATCCTTCAGTGTGTCTCTAAACCAAGCCGCTTTCTCGCGAGCCTCGTCAAATTTGTCCTTCAAAATGAGCTGCGACAGCTCCGCACCAAGACAGCCGGAGAGAACTACCAGTCCCTCTTTGAACTCGGCGAGCATTTCTTTGTTGATTCGAGGTTTGTAGTAATAGCCGTTCAAGTGAGCGCGAGAAACCAGCTTCACCAGATTCTGATAGCCAGTTTTGTTTCGCGCAATTATCGTAAGGTGATAGAGACTTTGCTTCGTCTTCTTGTCAGTTACGTCACCATCAATGATGTATGCTTCGTAGCCCAAAATGGGCTTAACACCACCTATTTCATTGCAAGCTTTGGTAAGTTCGACCGCACCATACATGACACCATGATCGGTGATCGCAACAGCCGGCATGTTTTCAGCTTTTGCCTTCTTGACCAAATCTTTGATCTTAGTAGCGCCATCAAGCAAGCTGTATTCCGTATGCAAATGTAGCGGTACATAAGGGCGCGGCATGACGTGATCTCCCAAAGAGCAAATTGGCTGCCGAAAACAAAACAAATCGGCGACAATCGATCGATATATCCAATGGATACAGGCTAAAAACCCCGCAATCCATATCATCCTCCCCATTTTCGCACGTTCGTCGAAAACTCGGAGGCTATATATCGTTTATACGATGAAACCGCGCAAAAAGTTCAGCTCACAAAAGCCGCTGCTATTGCCTGAAACCAACGAAACAGACAAGGGGAAAGATTAAATCTCAAACTTTCAATTACTTGCCGCGCACCCAATCGCCAAATCTGCGCAGCTGTCCATCGACCGAGAGCGGGTTGATGGCATCCTGCGGCGCGCCCGGTCTGGTCGGATCAGACGACGGTTTCGGCTTCGGTGCGTTTTTGCCAAGATAATCCTGAACAGACTTCTGCACCTGCCTTCCGTCCTTGTCAAAATCTAGCTTGTCATTGAATGTTCGTGTGCTTCCGCCTGGGGGCTGCCACCGCGTTCCGTCCGAGGGTAGCGCTCGAGGTTGATACGGCGCGGGAGGCTGCGACGGCTTTGGCGTTGAATCGGCTGGTCGAAGCTGCTGTTCTCGCCTATCAACGTCACGACGCATCTGCTGTTCGCGATCCGAGAGAACTCGCCCGGCTCCTGGGTCGACTCCGAATCGAGCGCGTCCACTCGGAGGAAGAGGCGCAAGCGGTCTCGCCCCCTCTTCAATTCTGTCGATGTCTCTTCGATCTTGTTGATTTCTGTTGTCCAGTTGCCTGCCAAGGTCCGTAGGCACTCCATAACGAGCGCGTCCTCCCGGAGTGGGTCCAACAGGTGCAGGCGGGGTTAGTGGATTCGGAACGTACCTTTTCGATTCTTCGATGTCATGTTTTCTGCGCTCTTCTGCTTCTTTAGCCAGTCGCTCTCTTACGCCTTGCTGCTCGCGGCGCGCTTCCATGATGCGCCTGCGATTCTCAGCCTCTCGCTGTGCCGCTGGATCCAAGCCGCCTTCCGAAACAGGGTTTACAACCTGTGGTGAACCAGGTGCGCGATTAGGCTGACCTTGCGGCTTTGGAGTTAGATAATGATCAAGAATCGTTGGTTGCTGAAACGGATTTGGTGTTGTCGCAGGCGAGGCCATTCGAGGGGGCTCAGCAGTTTTCGGCACCACAGGTGGTGCTACAGTTTGCGCGGTTCTTTTCTCAACCGGAGGACTCAGATACAAGTCAACAAGACTCAACTGGCGCTGCGGCGGTGACGCTTCAACTCTGGCAGGATCCACTTCGTTGTTCGCCATGACATTCCTCCATGTAGAAACTGCGCCTGAATTGACAGGCGATAAACTTTTCCCGATTACGTATCTACAATTCTTCTCGAGTCATCGGTCAAGAACAATACGCAAATGCACAGTCGCAATGTTGAAAACCGCACTCAAAGCCGCGACTCACTAGAGTTTTTCCCACTCATAATGCGGTTCTAAATGTTAAAGATCTCCAATATCAAAACTAGGATGTTTTAGTTCAAAGCTGCGAAATTGAACTCATTTTTGCTATTTCGTGAAGTCTCTAGCGAGATGGTGTCAGATTCGCTTGATGATTTCCGTGATTTGGTTCCTATGTATCTGTTGATGCATAGGAGCGAACACCTGCCACTGCTGAGCGTTTAGCGGACCAAACCAGGGATGGGCGTACTTTAACTCCGGAAATTTGTCTACTGCGAGGCCTGTGATCGTAGCTATAAAATCATCCGAATTTTTCCGGTAATCGTGACAAATGGTTTCTGGATTTACATCGGCTGACGGTTTAACGTCCGCAGTTGAAGAAGGTTTATCTGTTTCCACCTGTATGCCGTTCGATAGGCTAACAATCAGGCTTTTCATACGATCGTTCACAATGATTAGATGCTGCAGCGTCATCGCCACAGACCAGAACCGTGAGCTGTCCTCTAATCCACGTAATCGAGGAATGAGACGCCGGGTGGCCAGCTCAACAGGAGACAAACGACTAGCAGCTGCAATTATCTTGCCAGACTCATCGGCGAACTGGTCGAGCGCTTGTCTCGGCGTTGTCGTGCGAAGTCGAATCGGGACCAGGATGTAGTTAGCCAGCGCCCATTCGTAAAATGGCAAACCATCTCCGGGCTTCGCGAGGTGAGGCTCTTTCTGCTCAGTTCGAATCATGATTAACACCATTGTCCAACTTCTTCACATAACCGAGCACCACCACATCCGGTGCCAGATGAAAATCTATCTCACTGAATCGTTGATACCCCCTGCGCTCATACATTGCTTTGGCGACTGCCATCAGCCTTGTCGTGTGCAGAGTTATGGCGGCAGAGTTCTCTTGCGCCGCCTTCTGCTCGCATGCGTTTATCAACTTATCTGCAATACCTTTATTGCGATGGCGGGGCAAAATTGACAGCAACCGCATCTCTGGATAGGGATTTTTTATACGCTGCGCACCGAAGTCCTTTTCATACGGCGGACAGTAAACAACTGACCCAACAATATCGTCGTCCTCCACCGCCACCATCCGAAGCAGAGACGGGTCAGTCAGTATCAGTTCGCGAGTAGATTGCGCGTAACGCAGCCACGACTCTTCACCCATTTCGTCTGCGTATTCGGCATAAGCATCGAGCGTCAAATCGGCAATTGCCGGTCGCTCTTCGAGCGTCGCCTGGCGCAAAGTAATCATCAGACCCCGAGCCTCTCTATATAAGGAACCAAAACCACTTGCATTTTGCAAGTACTCTTCAAGCATACCCTTAGCGCTTGCAAATTGCAAGTACCTGCTAATATATGAGTGTGACCCAATCCAGCAAAGCCAAACCACGTTCCGAATGCGTTTTCAGCAATGTCCTCGATTTGTTCGGCGACAAATGGACGCTGCTGGTCATAAGGGACATTTTCTTTTTCAACAAGCACGAATTCAAAGAGTTTCTCGCCAGCCCTGAGTGCATAGCCACAAACATTTTGTCGGATCGATTGAAACGACTTCTAGCCAACGGCGTGATCGCGGAACAAGTTCATCCGGAAAACAAATCGCGCAAGTTTTACTACTTGACCGAGAAAGGAAAGGCGCTTCTACCCATGCTGATCGCGATGGCGAAGTGGGGCGCTATCTACATGCCGGACTTAAACGAGATGCAAAAACTCTACGCCCGCCTTCGCGAAGACGAGGACAAATTGTTGAGTGAGGTTTTGGAAGCTATCGAGCAGTGGGAAGTGCAGAATATTCCGCAATCCCGGTGAGCGCGGAGGGTTTCCGAACAAACGATCAGAATCGCGAGGGAGACAGCGCAACTAACCGAGAATTCTGCGCGCCGGTGTGAAACCCGCGCTCATCGGCGCAGGTTGGCTCGCGGCTGATGACGCCTAGGAAGACTATGAGAATTTGAAAAGCAACTCTAAATAATGTTTCGGAAAACATCCCTATTCGAAGCGGTATGCATGAGATTCCACCGATGAATTTTTACGACCCTTTATTGCCATTACGACAAGGAATTACTTTTGCCGCGTTTTTGAAGTTTCCAGAAAATCGAACTTCGGAAATGTTTCAATAGAAAGATGATTGTAGCGAATATTTTCAATTGTCCAGATGTCTGGCTCCAGAGCTTTTTCCAATTCATTTCGCATTTCCGGGGTAAAGGTACGAGGAGAAATGCTTCGAGCAAGAGTGGCGCCGATGGTCAACACACTCGAAAAAAACTCGTTGAATAGTGGAGTTCCAGCCAACTCGCAACGCCTAATAGTAAAATCTGATTTCGAAACCCAGATCAAATTGGGTTTATAGATTTCACGCAGGACAAAACAGTCTTCGCCGTTCAAAAAAGCGTCTGTGAGCAAGCTGTGCTTTTGGGAAATCCAGTAAGCTTTTCCGCTCAGCAGTGGGCTAATCGTGAAATCGCTAAAACAGTGAGTGAAACCTCTCACACCACAGATAATGTCATTGTAATGCCGTACGCTTTCCAATCTCAAATGCGCTGACTTCGGAATCCAGGCCAGACTTTCTAGAGCCATAAGTTCGTTACTGTAAAGACTGCTAAGGAGTTGTCCTTTTTCGCCCTTAACTATAAAAACTAGCTTGTTTTTATCGCCAGCATGTGGTGACCACTCAAATCGCAGCTGCAGCGGAGACTTAAGGTAAACCGTTTTGAACCAGCCGCCTGACCGCAGCATTCTATCTGACCGATAGGTTCCGCTGTCCTCGTACGAATCAATGGAGTCGTATGTTGTTTTGATTTGTTCCTTGAGACTTTCTGGGTCCATGCTTTCGAATCCACAGTAGTGATTCCATAATACATTGAAAAATCCTACAGCCACTAGAAAGGGATTATGTCGCAAGACTTATTCGCTCATCCAGCGAACTCAGGAAGACGGATTGTTTTGGGAATGCCACTATAAATGGTGTTTAGAGTGTGAAGATAATTCCCAAAATTTCTAAGTTCAAACTCAGTCGTACGGGTGATTTTGCATCCAAACAATATGCCTAAGCAGAGACAGCAGAGGGTCTTTGTGGTTTATTAGAGTAAGCGATCACCAAGAATGAAGTTATGGAAAACAACGACAACACCGACGACAAAAAAGCTAGTGACAAAAGTCGAGAGAATAAAAACTTTGTCGACCTAGGACCCAGAACGCGCGTCTTACAAACTCTTTTGAGCGTCGCAATCTTCATGCGGCTGTTCGATCTATTTTTCGGTCTTTTAGTTTTTGCCTTTCCTCAACTCGTCAACACTGATGTTTGCTCGCTCTTAGTTAGAATAATTACGTTTGGAACTCCGCTCGCCACGATACCCGCCGGGATAGCGCTCCTGATGTGGATGGGTCGAGCATTCACCAATCTACAAGCGATGAAAGTCAAAACTCTCGGGAGAAAGAGCATTCAATGTTATTGGGGCTGGATCATTCCATTGGCAAATATCGTGATACCTGTTTCTACAATGCAAGACATTTGGAAAGCGAGTGATCCGAGTGAGATGGACCAGAAACGATGGAGACTGCTGAAATCGTCTTTACTGATTTCGACGTGGTGGGCAACATACCTGCTAGCAGGAGCGCTGGGAGTCGCTCAGCGATTACAAATGAATGCTGATCCCATGGTACAGTTCACCATAGGTATCGCACTGGACATAATGTTTAGCGCGGCGTTTCTGCAGCTAATATTTATAGTTCGAGATATTGGTACGCGTCAGCAGTCGAAGAAGGCACTTTTAGAAACACCAGATTCGGTATCATTAGCTTGATCCAGTTTCGATTGCCCAGTCAATTTCAACTCAGGGATCGCTCTCAACAATTGAGGATGCTCGTATAGGAAGTTTTATGCGAAGGCGACAGCGTCTTAACTACGAGAAATCACAGAAGTTCGCAGCAAACTGTGTACACGTCGCAATATTTATTCAGGTAACAATCCTCACCTACTTTCTCTATCAGGTCACTCTTGGCGGTCAGACGGACTGGGAGAATTTGTATGGCTGCTACCTTTGTGTCTTAATATCAGGCGGCCTTCTCATAGCGTATGTAGCCAAGCGCAACCTCGAAGATATGGACGGAGACAGACTGCGGTCGATGTTACAAGGAATTCGAATTTGGTTTCCCCTGATTTGCGGTTCGATTTTCGGATTTCTCCTGACATGGCCGCTCTTTTTCTCTCCTAATCCGATTGATCCGTGGAAAATTTGCCTGCTATTTTCGATTCCATTTTCTTTCGGCGTTTTTTGCCAGTTAATAACCTTCGGTGCGACGGTACCGCCGCCATCAGCGACAGAAACGCGAATGTGCATCTACCGCTGGCCCTGGCTTCAAAGGTTTTTTCTCGAAAAATCTTTGCATGCCGGACTGTCACTTCAGGACCGCCCTGCTCCCAAAACTCGGTTGATAGCGGCCGAACTAACGCACCTTCCAACCTCAAAACTCTGGACGTTTAAAACCCAATTCGACGGACAACAACAGGTAATGCTAGATTTTTTCTGGGACATTTACGGACAACGGTTTCACTGCGAACGCTTTGCGATCTCAAATATACCGGTGGGTATTGCTGGTGAGACTTTTGAGATTCTGATTTACGTGAATCAAGAGAGAGCTATCGAATGCGAAGTCGCTGAGCCACTAATAGTGACCAGAATATGTGTTCAGCCAAAGTAAGCTTGAGTGGGGACAGAACAAAACGACATCAACAGAATGCCCTAATTAATGTACTGACATCACACATGCATTGAACTTTTTGTATGAATTGATCGTTATACATATTAGGACGCTGCGTACTCTAGTTTTTCTCAAAGCGAATTCCAGAAGAACTGCTTTCGGAATCCTCGACCGAAATATTCAAACCCGCCCAAGCATTCAGTCTGGATGCTCATCTTCGGTGGTGCTTTTATGATGGACCATGACCGACTATTTAAGGAATTGCTGACGACGTTCTTCACCGAGTTTATCGAGCTGTTCTTCCCGGAACTCTTTGATTGTTTAGACCCAACGTCAGTCGTCTTTCTGGACAAGGAAATCTTCACCGATGTCACCGCCGGCGATGCGCACGAGGCCGACCTGGTGGCACAGGTAAAGCTGCGAAGCGACGACTCATTTATTCTTGTACACACCGAAACCCAAGCGCACTCCCAAGCTTCTTTTGCAAGGAGAATGTTTTGCTACTTCGCTAGACTTCATGAACGACACAGCTTGCCGGTCTATCCGATTGTATTGTTCTCGTTTGACCGCCCCAAGAAAGAGCAGGCGTCGGGTTATGAATTAAGACTCCCGGGCCTTGACGTACTGCAGTTTCAGTTCAAAGTAATTCAGCTGAATCGATTGAACTGGCGTAGCTATATGAAACGCGACAGTCCAGTTGCTGCGGCTCTTATGGCGAAGATGAAAATTGCTCACGACGAACGATTCAGGGTAAAATTGGAATGCCTGAGGATGATTGCCGATTTGAAGCTTGACAGAGCCAGATCTCGGCTAATTGCCGGTTTCGTAGACTCCTACCTGAAGCTGAATGAGAATGAGAAAACCCAGTTTCTGGCCGCTATGAAAAATCTGGAAGAACCTCACAAGGAGGGAATCATGGAAATTGTAACTAGCTGGATGGAAGAAGGCATTGAGAAGGGCATTGAGCAAGGAATAGAGAAAGGCATAGAAAAAGGCATTGAAAAAGGCATCGGACAAGGCCGGTACGAAGAAGCCTCTATTTTAATATCCAAGCAGCTGACTCGGAGATTTGGGCCGCTACCAGAGTCTATGGATACTCAATTGAAAAAACTCACTTTGCCACAGCTAGAGAGACTCGCCGAAGATTTGCTCGACTTCGGTAGGCTAACGGACCTCGACAAATGGCTTGCAAACCAACAGTAAATCTCAAGCTTCCAGTTCTCTTACTTCAAACCTTTACGTTTTTGACGGCACCAATTATGATACCGAAGTCCATCAGAGCTGAACTTCAAAAGATGCACGCGTAAACGCAACGAGCGGCGGGACCATACTCGTTTGCAGAAAAACTTTTTACGCGTCTTCGCTCTGAATGTAGGCGATCACAGCATCTCCACGCTCCGCGGCCTCGCCGTAAAACTCGAGGAAGCCATCAAGATAGTCAACGAGTATGGTCAGGTCCTCATCAAATTCTTCGGGAACGAACGAATACAAATTCGCTTCGGTGAAGTCTTCTTTCGAATATTTGCTTTTCAGGTCTACTAAGTCGAGGTCGTTAAGCGCGGCGGCAATCAGTTTCACTTGATCAGGTTTGATAAATCGCGCGGGTCCATATCCAAAAGCATCAGGTCCCACCTCTTGTCCGCCGAGAACAACTTGGGAAAGGGGATTGTCCTCATCCACGTCCCAGGCGGTTCCAGTTAGTAAGAAGTGCAACTTTTGCCAAAACTCCTGCAATTCGAAGAAACCACTGTTTTCATCGTCGTGCAGGTCGGACCAGATTATGTCGTGAATAGCGTCTGGGTTTGCGAGAAGACGTTTTAGCTTGCGCTGACTGATGCTTTCAAAATAAGCACACATCGCCATTTCGCGCTCACCTCTTAATCCGAGTGACACATCGAATCCCGGATGATTTTGACGATAATGTTTTGTCGGAGCCCATTCAATAGAAAGTTTCGCAAAGTTAAGACCTGTTCCTCTAAAGGAACAGGCCTGTGAAACTCTTGTGAGAACCGTTTCGACTGAAACAGCCTCGCTTAATATGCCAACTCTTTCAGATGCGGGACGATCTGGGTGCGACGTGATACTGCTCGACGAGCCGCATGCACACGGTGTTTACCCTTTTCATCAGCATAATGTTCAGCATACATATTTGTGGTGCACTCTTCTTGCTCAAGTTGAGCAATAGCTTGCCTGAACCACATTCTGAGAGCGCGACGCTCATCTTCAGTGATCGTATCTTCAGTCATCTTTCCCGCTCCTATGTGTCCGTGTAGCAGCCTGGGCTGTAACGCCATAACCAGAAGCACCGCTCGGCCGAATGCGTTGCCTAAATACGCAACGAATACCAGCAACGCTTTTGAGCGATAGCTAGATCCCACTTTCGCACCGGACCAGCTGTGTGCCGCCGGTGGCGAGGCGCATTAGAAGCGCACCTCTCGTGAAACTCACATTACGATCATAAGTGCTTCTCAAGTGGGGGCAATGCTTGACATCACCGTTTTCCATTAGCTGTAACTTATTATTTTTCGAGGTCTATAAAAGCTGATTTCTACAGCCTTTCAGAAACCGAAATTTCGCTCGAAGTATTGCTAACTTTGTTAAGTTTCAGATTTTGCTCATAAAACTGCTCGATTTATGAATGACTGCTCACGAACAAACGACCGCTTAGCATCCCCAGCGCAGTCGAATCGATATACGAACGAGCACTCACAAGGCAGTCACCGCTCAACATCGTAATAATGAATTGACGGCGAATTATTCTAACGGAACCAGCAGCGTACAAATTAATTGGTAACGACGCTATGAGCATGCGTGGATTGTGACCCATAGCGCCGAGAGGCGGAAAAAAACTTTCTACAGATTGATCTCGAACACCTCGCTAAAAACCCATTTGGTCGTCTGCCGAGCCGAAGACTCAGGATTTTTCCGCAGAAAATCGTGAATCGCTATGCGTCGATATCTTTCATACATTGATGAAACCGCACGCAACTCATCCCACTCACGGAGCTGATCGCCGCTCGGCATCAGGAACTGCGTAGAGGAGATCATGTGAGGAGACGAGTTTCCAGAATCGGGGAAATCAAAAATTAGACAGTCCGTCGCTTCGCGCTCGGATATCTGTTCACCGCAATCAGTTGGAAATACGCCAATCGTTTTTTTGCTAAAAACCTTTGCTGGTTGTCCTGACTTCAACGCAAGTGACTGTTCTCGATGGTACCGAGAAACACCGCTCCAACTCTCACTTGCATAGACTTCAGCTAAAAACAGCAATTGCTCTAGCTCAAACAAGTAGGCTGTTGGCTCGAACACTCCGGGAAGAACATTCAATACGACACCATCAGCGGTGCAGATCATTGTCGCTATTTTACCCGAGTACGCCTGCTCAAGCGGCGCAGCATCTACCGGGCTGATGCACTCGTTTTTATCGTTCCAACACACTGGAATCGACTGCCAGGTAACATCAAAGGAAGTATTTCGAACATTTTGCCATGCCGGTTCGAAATTATTCATTATGAACAAAGCGATTTCCGGAGCAGAGAACAGCATTTGACGAGCGTATTGTCCGGCAATCTCGCAATCACCGTTATTCAAATTTCCGCTTAACTGAAACACTAGAATCGGTTTACCGGAACGTGATGCTGCAAGGCAAGCAGATTGATAATCAGGATGCCACGGCACCAGATTCGGTGCCTCAGCATTTCCAGTTTCAACAGTTTGCAGCAGCGATTTCAATTCTTCCTGTTCTTTCTTGGAAGAAATTTTCGCGATTAATTCTTGCAGCATTTTTCTATACCCCTTCGCGAAGCGCGCGGATGCAGAGTTAAGCTCAAGCAGCTAGCCAAACTGCCGAGAGTAGCCGCTCAGGAGCGACGTTTACCTGATGACTCAGTTTGCGAAATTTTGATTGCGAACGTCCCTTTACCGCCAACTAGGCGACCAACAATCACTTCAATTGCGACCGATTCGACTCTCAATCGCCACGCGAATACGCAGCAAATGGCGCTGGAGTATGACTATGCGAGCCACCGGATGAGCCTCCCCCCTGTGCTTTTCCGCGCTCGATAAATAGTAGACCGAGATTAAACGGATGCCCGTTTATGAGTTGAGATAATTCCACTCTATCAAACGACCTGAAAAACTGCCAAGTGCATTTGTAACGAGCAACGTAATATCTCGATTCAAATTCGACAGCTCCATGCGGATAGCTCTCACGACCTGACCTTATCAGGAAACAGCCAGTTCATTCCAATAAACAAACCGGGAATAGCCAGCAGCGGAAACCAGGCTTGAAAAACAAGTGGCAAGCCAGTAAGTGTAACGAGCCAGCCGGCGCAGATAGGATGGCGCAGGAGAAATACGGCTCGGGTTGGTGGCACATGCGGTGCATGATAGGTTTCAGAATCATCGATCAATGAAACCGGAAATTCTCCCCCATGCGGAAACGATTTTAGATGCGCGCCTCTTACTTTGCTTTCGTCGGACACAACTGACACCAGACGGACGTTAGCTTTCGAGTCCACACGAGCAAACAGGCCTCTAATAATCATGTAGAGTCCAATGACCGCTGTGCCGACGCCAACAGTTCTAATCACTTCAGCTGAGACCGGATCTGAAACGATGTTGCCTAATCCGAGCTTCTGACACAGCACGGCACACATAACAAATAAAACTAGATATAGAAAGATTAGCAATACGTTTGTACGTCCTTTGCTTTTGGCCGTCCAGAAACCCCTCTTTGCCTTGCGCGGGCCACCGGATAAACATTCCTCGAATACCGGTTCTGTCAAAAGAGGCAACTCATCGTCGCTGGGCGATACTAGTTCACCGTTTTCAACGAGACTAGTTTCAGCACGGGCAGAACTCGTTTCAGAGGAAACGGAACTTGTATCGATGCGAGCCGACTTTGTTTCAACAACATCTGACCGGAGGAAGGCAGCATACTCTTGTGACTCAGCCACAATCCGCCCGAATTCTCGATATGCCAGGCGAGCACCGCCCACGGTTCCAGTTAGTAAACAGGAGGAGTAAAGAACAAGCTCCTGCCAATCGACTACAACCAGATTCAACTCTTTCCTGACGCCCCAAACAGGCACCAGCACGAGAATACCGACCGCCAACAGTCCGGCGATCGCTCCCAGAAAAACCGCACCTAACTTCGATATTGAAGCAGGCATCTCACCAAACTCCGGTCATACTCAAGATAGCGCAGACGCGCCCAATACCTTCAAGCTATACCTTACCAGGCTTTCCACATCTTCGCTCACATTCTCCTCGAGCTGAGCTTTGCGAAGTGCCATGGCGATTTCCGTGACCGTGTAACCGAGCCCGGTGAGAATGGCGCGCACTTCTTCTTGAACCTCTCCTTTAACCTTGACCGGTTCAAGCGGAGCGCCCATTTTGGAGCTGAAGTCCTCAATCTTAGCGTGCAATTCCAAGGCGATTCTTTGAGCCACTTTCGGTCCGACGCCTGGAGTCTGGCTGATTGTTTTCGTATCCTCAGCCAGAATTGCATCTACTAAAAGTTTCGGCCCAAGAGTTCCGACAATGGCAAGGGCCAGTTTAGGTCCGACGCCGCTAACTGTTTGCAGAATTAAAAACAGTTGGCGCTCATCGACCGACTCGAAGCCGAAAAGCGTGATCTCTGTTTCTCTCACGGCCATATATGTATGGATTGTCGCTTCATCGCCCGGTTTGCCAATGTTCAACAAACTGCGCGTCGCCATCCACAACTCGAAGCCTACTCCCGAAACCTCGATGACCAGCCGATTGACTGTGCCGCCGGTCAGTTCTTTGGAATGAATGATGCCTTTGAGAAACGCAAACATACAAAATGCCCACCAAGATATATCCGTTCAAAACTCGCAAAACCAGCGAGCGCTAGAACTAAGAATAGAGCCTCAAGCCCGTCTTTGGCAGAGAACTTCGTTTATCTAAGTTAGGAAAAAATCGGGGCGAGAGGATTCGAACCTCCGGCCTTCCGCACCCGAAACGGACACGCTACCAAGCTGCGCTACGCCCCGACGACGTATCTCCCTTGACTTCAAGGGTGGCACTAGAGTGTATTGTCACACAGCTCGCTCTTTCGTGCCACTGCTCAAAGCTTGGAATTCACATAGATTTGCGTCCGAAGATTCCGAAGGAAAATCAGGTCCGAAGCCGATGCCAAGAGAGAGCAATTTGTTCAGCTTTCAAGCCGTCTATTCAGCCATCAGGCTGCGGTTGCCGCCGTCTTTGTGGGCGTGCTCGACCGCGGCGCGGGCATGGCTGAGGAGCACTTTGCCATCGTCGTCCATGTGGGGAGCGAACTGGCAGATTCCGACGCCAACCGTAATGTTTAGAGTGTCCTTATCGGCCAGGAAATTGTTGTCCTGAATGCAGGTGCGCAGGCGTTCAGCAACTTCGATAGCGCCGTCGCGCGGCGTGACCGTCAAACCTACGATGAATTCGAATGGACCGGATCGGACTATGATGTCCGAATCGCGCATCTGTTTACCGATAACAGTGCCAATCTGCGCTACTACGCCATCGGCGACCTTTTGACCATAGTGCTTCAGAAGGTCTTTATGATTGTCGACTTCGAGGACGACGACACTGAGCGGCACGCCATAACGGCGCGCTTGCTTGATTCCAAGCTTGAGGAATTCGTTTAAATAACGAATGCTCTTGAGGTCCGTTAGGTTGTCGGTAAGAGAGAGTTCTTTAATCTGAGCTTCTTTCTTCCGAAGCTCGTCGCGCAAGGCTTTCTCACGAAGAATGCTCTTGACGCGGGTCAAGAGTTCAGTCGGCTGGACCGGCTTGAAAATGATGTCTTCATTCTCCGGTTCGTCGCCCACGATGTCGGGCACAGGCTCATCTTTGGACCCGAGAAAGATAATTGGAATGTGGCTGGTTTTCTCTTCCTTTTTCAGACGTTGATAAACAGCCATGCCGCCCATGAGCGGCATATTGAGGTCCAGAATGATTACGTCCGGAGTTCTGACTTTGCAAGCAGCAATAGCCTTGAAGCCGTCGTTAGCGGAATCACACACATATCCCGCGTCTTTGAGCACCTCGGAAAGCAGCAAGGTGATTGCGTGTTCGTCGTCAACTACAAGAATTTTTTGGCCGGTTTTCACTTTTCGATTTCGTCTTTCTGGATCGCCTGGTCTCATGGAAACTTGTGAGACAAAGCAAAGCAGTGCTCCTGATTGTGATAATAGCGGGTTGGCGACAATTCAACAATGCGGGGCCGGGGATATAAATCCAATTCTTGGAATCCGAAGCTCGCTAGCAGGCGGATGTTCGATTAATTCCGTCGTTCTAACGTCTTCTGAAACGTTTGCAATAAATGGGCTCAGGTCGAGATCGAAGTATATGGGAGCGAATTTTTCGACCCTCCAGAGCCCCCTCTTTAAAAGCTTCAGAGCGCCCAAGGAATTTTTTCGGAGCAGGTGGTAATAACCGACTGATATTTGAATGATGCCTTGAATCAACTCGCGATCGTCCTCGCGATATTCTTGCCAGACATGCTCAAGCGTCTCGTGACACTCAAAAAATTCTCGAGAATTGAACTCATGAATGCCTTTGAGAAAATCGTCTTGAAGATTTGAAGGAAGTGTTGCAGTCATACTTAGATCAAAAATATTTTAAGGTCGTTAGTTCAGTCGAGCGATGGCAACAACCTGAGCATCGCGGGGCATCGACTCCATTTCGGCACGCGCCAGGGCAAGTACCTGCGTGGAATCCAGAAGACCAGACAGGTCAATGATTTTCGCTCCGGCAAGCAACACCATATCTGGTATCACTTTACCGGCATCGCCCCATTCGGAAAATTCTTCGATCAAACCGCCGATAGTTCTATCTGCCGCATCGACAGTACAATCACGAAACGCCGCATTCCGGAATTGCAGACGAATGCCACCAGCCTGGTCGAGGACGCGAACGCATCGCAAATGATGTTTGAATAAACCCATTAGGCGTGATTCGACTTTGTCACTGGAATAAACCTGGAAGAACCTACCATCGAAGTCCAATTTCACTTTTTCAGTCGTCACACGCATGGACTCAGCGACCAGCACTTTGCGCTCCTCTGAGTTGCTTGCCTGTTTCACGTCCGAATCTTTAGTCATGCTGGTTGCACCACATGCGGTAGCACGAACAACACTTGTTCGGGTGTCGATCTCGATATGCACTTCGATCGAAGCAGGGTCGGCGCCCATCTTTTCTACCGAGGCATGTGCTTCCTGACGGATTCGGAGAATATCGTCGTCTGTCGGGTTAACAACCTGGCGTTCAATGGTTTCTCTGATAAGAGCAAGACCGACTCCGATTGCAGAGATAACGTCCGCATGTTCAGCAATTTGAAAGCGCAGGTTCATCTCCTGGGCAACGAACGGGACTATCGCAGCCGCACCACCACCTCCACCGATAAGGTTGACTAAGTCAGGGTCAAGTTTATGATCTTTGATCAGCGCCTGTACGACGGGGATACACTTCTTTGCCGCCAGACGCAGCATTTCAGTCGCAGCCTCACTCGGCTGAGAATTCACGGTCGCAGCAAGTGCAGCCATCGCCGATTGAACGGAGGCGAGATTTCCCTTCGCACAATTATCTTCGGGCACGAGATTCAACAAATTTGAAGCGCAGGTCGGTGTGACGCACTGCTTACGCTCACCGGTGGCATCCTGAATCATGACGTAATCGTCCGGATCATCAGCCATTGGCTTTATAAGTTTAACGGTCGGGTTCGGAATCGGTTCTTCAAAAGCAGAATAGTGAAGACCGGCTATATGAGCGCTCCTCGGTCCAATATCAAATAACTTACCATCTCTAACTCGAGGGAGTGAGCCTCCTGCGACACCTACGGTTCGAACATCCAGGGTGCGCATATAGACGCGGTGTCCGCCGATTTCGGCAGACTTAATTTTCGCCCGACCATTGCTGATGGCAGAAATATCAGTGGAAGTTCCACCAACCTCGAGAAAGATGCCGTCTGAGATTCGGAGAAACATCATGGCGGCCGCCACACCGGCAGCGGGACCGGAGAGCATTGTCAAAATTGGTCGTTTCCGCATTGCGGCGATGTCCATCACACCACCATCGGAACGCATGATCATAACGGGAGCAGTGATGCCGGCATCGCGAACGCTAGACTCCGTCATGTCTGCGCTTTCGATCATTTTCGGCAGCATTGATGCGTTAATGACGGCTGTGCGCGTTCTCACCTTATAACCGTATAGTTGGCTGACTTCGTGACCCGCAGTTGCAGGCAAATTCATTTCCCTGACGATACTAACTACAAACTCCTCATTCCTGGAATCGTCAACCGCGAAAGCCTCACTCACGGCGATGGCTTTGGCGCCTTGCTGCACAAGCCGATCTACAGCCGAAGTGACCATTTCGCGCGTGATAGGTTTTCCAGAATTGATGAACTCATGGTAGGTCGTGAGATATTTGTCCGGTGCAAGCTCAATCTTTCCAAGCTTCGAAACACCACTTGCAATACCCGCGTTGAGCCCAGCTCCCATTGAGATAATTCCGACGCTTGCAACATCTCCTTCCAGCAAGGCATTGGTCGCCTGAGTAGTCGAGTGCGCAATAAAACCGACGTCCTCAGGAGCGATATTCGCTTCGCTCAGCAGCTTCTTCAATGCCTCGATGATACCGAGGGCTACGCCTTCGGCCGCGCGGTGCGTAGTGGGAACTTTGACACGACCAACCAGTTTCATCGCTTCCGAATTAATCGCGACGGCATGCGTGAACGTGCCACCAACATCGATACCAACTCTTATTCGCCCTGCCATCTCAATACCTCACTGGAAGGGCACAAATTTAAACATACACGCGAGAATCAACCCGGCAACGGAGCATAACCAGGCATAGAGAACGGTTTTCTTAAACAATGTCTGGGTGTCTGTTCCGAGGTATGTGGCAATCCAGATGTTGTGCGTGTTAGTCGGGTCGCAGATGCCTTGAACCTGGCCGACTGACATCAGCATGCCCATGATCGCCTGACCCGAGAGGCGCGTGGAGTTTTGAACAAGTGTAATCAATCCGCTCCCCATGCCCCACAAGCTTAACGGTCCTCGGTAGAGAGCCAGAGGAGTCATAAGGGTGAAGACGATGACATAGGGAATTGCGGTTGTTGGAATGATCCCGGCAATAATTGGACTTATGGCACCTGCGACCTTCGCATGACTCACAGAGGCGATCAGCATGCCGATACCGATCATCAAGAAAATTGCCGGAATGACGGTAGTGATACCATCTATAATGGCGCGCGTCAGCATAGTGATCGAATCTTTCTGCCATGTAGCGAGCACTCCGAACGCTATCGCAGCGACAAAGGCAGGCATGATCCCCCACCCGCACGCCAGTACAAGAAACAATGGCAAAACCGGTGTGATCAATGCTAGCCATGTAAGTGAAGCCGTTTTGCTCCGACTTCGCATGATGGCATTCAAAACCATCAGGCCGCAGACCACCAATGCTGCCGGCATCGACCAGGGCGCCACCGTCTGAACTGCAGACGACGTAGTCGGATTGAATCCTGCGTGCAATCCAAAGGACGCCGCAAGCAAGACACCCACGCCACCAATAAAATATTTGATGTTTTTCGCATTCTGCAACTCGATGGCGAGAAACAGCATAACCGCAAAGCAAATGATAAACGCAAAAGGAACGATAAATTGGATGATCGTGGTTTGATCGACTTTAAGAACGTCGACATAAAACTGCCAATTCGCAAGATTGAACATGCCACCAAGACTGATACCAAACAAATAAAGACCGCCTGCAGTAGCAGTCGAGATTCCAATCGAAAGCATGACCGGCAAAATAATCGTGCCTATCATAATTACCGCTCCCAATCCACCCAGCGTAGAGAAGAGAAGAGCAGTTACGATTGTAAGAATCATTCCAAGCACATAGGGATTGTCACCGGCAAATTCAGCAACCCAGCGAACAAGCGCCTTGGCTATGCCGTGCCGATTCATGAGTTCGGCGAGAACCGCGCCGAACATCGTTGTCGTATATGCCGAGTGCAGCTTCACCGAGCCCTTGGTGATAACTTCGTCTAGAATATCCGGTCCCGGAATTCCACCAACCATTGCAATAGCGATCGCCATGATCGGAAGCGCAAGCAAAGCCGATACGCGCCTCGTATACATGAGACCGGCCATGATCAAAAATACGACTATGATTGCGGCAGCGACGAAAGCGGACATCGGTAGTACGTGCAGAGACTCGTAGAATCACATAATTGTACTCTGCTTTGGCTGAGAAAAACCTAGCACTCCCGCATATATCCAGCATATCGAGGATTACAAGCCGGCAACGAAATCCTTCACTTTTTTCGGCAGATCCGCAACCTTAGCCTTGCTGGCGTCATAATCCCAGACCTTTTTGTCGGTCTTGATCTCGCCGGCAGGAAGTTGCTCGTCTCCGATATCACCCGCATCCGTGTACTCACTCGTGTCGATTTTGTCATCTTCTTTGGCGTCGCCATTCTTCACATTGACGTCCTCGTCAGCAGTTTCGACGACCTCGTCGGAAACATCTTTATAGTCCTTAGATTTACTCATTAGTGTCCCTCTTTCCTCTCTATAGTCCATCCCGACTTGTCGGATCTAGCGTCGGGGTTACCTTCAGCGACCTGATAGATCTCTTCTTCCACGTCGTTATATAGCATTCCATCACCGACTTGCTGCGGAAGACCGGGATCACGCGAGGTTTCTCCCAGCTTCTCGAGTTCCTTTTCCAGGTTCTCGATTGCTCTGTCATACCGAGGCAAACAACCACTATGCAAACTGTTATTTACGTACTTCCCATCGTGTAATTGCTTCTGCAACTTCAAATTTTCCAATGTGTTTTTAAGGTATGTTCTGTCCATCGTAGCCGACCCATCCACCTGTTTATCCAGCAGCACCGCTGGTCTCCTTCCTAGACATTAAGATCACGCCCAAGTTCCAATATGTTAAACACGAGTGAAAGAGGTGAAAGCCGGGAAAAAGCAAATATGCGGACGTCTAACAGCGCCAGACAGAAGACGCCGCGACCGAATTATCGTTCACAACCTTTCTGAAGCTTGCTAAGGTAGTTCATGGACTGGCCGAATCCCCAAGATTACAACGAATCGATCCAGCATCCCCATCTCTGCTTCTCCAGAGAAGACTTAAGAAGCGCGCAAATTGAGGTCAACGCGATCGGCTTGCCTCGCCCCGTCACTGGCGCCTTCGCAAGTGTTTACAAGGCAATCAATTCTGACGGAACATTCGCTATTCGCTGTTTTCACACCGACGTACCAGATCTTGCCAGACGATACGCGGAAATCTTGAGTGAATTCAGGTCGTGGAACTCAAAGTGTGTAATAGACACCGAGTATATCGAGGAAGGCATTTTCATTCGCGGTCGCTGGTACCCCATCGTGAAAATGAACTGGGCGGACGGTTTACCACTGGATCGCTATCTTGCTAAACATGGTCAGAACCAGACAAAAGTCACGAATGTAGCAAAACAGCTGCGCTCCATCCTCGACGATTTAAAAGCGCGCGGTATCGCCCACGGTGACCTACAGCATGGAAACATCCTTGTCTGCGGAGATGAAGTTAAGCTTCTAGATTACGATGGATTCTTCGTGCCGGCGCTCAAGGGACTCAAAAGCGCCGAACTTGGGCATGCAAACTATCAACATCCGTACCGCACTCGTGAACATTTTGGCAGCTACATAGACAATTTTCCGGCCTGGCTCATCACAGTCTCTCTCCTGAGCATCGCCGCAGATCCGGAACTTCTCAGCGTCGGTCACGACCGTGAGTGCCTCCTGTTTGCACATTCAGATCTCGTGTCTCCATACGAGTCCGAATTGTTCAAGAGACTCAGAGAACATCCACTTGATGAAATCAAAGAAGCCAGCCGCACTCTGATTCGTTTGCTCAGCTGCCCCGTGGAGTCAATCCCCTTCCTGGACGCTAGCGAAGACGAGTTGCTCGATCTCCCGGAGATGGATCTGGGCGAACAAATACGATTGATCGACAACGTTTCAGAAACAGACTCTTTTCGCTTTCTCGAGCGTCCCCAGTCGCTTGCCGCGCTAGAGCAGTTGAGCACGTCGAAAAGAGTAAACAAGAATAGATTTGGCGCCCTGTTAAAACAAGCGTCGGCACAGGGCGCAGCCATGTTGTCTTCCATGATGAAACAGAATATGTCCACGCGCGAGAATGCAGCGCGTGGAGACAGCGCCTACGCAAAAGGAGATTACGATGAAGCCATCGAATACTATCTCCGAGCATGGGAACAAACAAACGCGACAATTGAAGCCGACACAAAGCGAGGCGGAACGCGCGCGAAAGTTGGTCTGAGAAAACTAGACGATCACTTGAACATGCGGCTCGGTATCTGTCAGCTGATGAACAACAACGCCGGATCAGCTGTCTTCCACTTTAAAAACATCGTAGAAAAAGTACATGCACAGTCGAAAAACTCTTTTACTCTAGAAGCGATTGTCGGATTGATGATGGCTTACTGTCAGCAAAACCGAGCGAAAGACGCTTTGAAATTGATGCAGGAGATGTGCGAACTGGAGAGCTTCAAAACCGCAGTCATCTCACCAGAGGAGCTTTCCGTATTGATGCTGGCTTACGGAAATGGCATGCTTGCTCAAGTTCCCGGTTTAAAGAAAGCACTACGAGTGGTGGCAAAGTATTTTGAACAGCAGCGGCAGTATGAATATGCCGCTTCACTTTACGCCTCGTCGCGAGAGCAAGAGGAAGCAGGCACTGAGAGGGAGTTGGAACTATCGCTAGTCATTGGACACTGCCACATACTTGATGGCAGACCTGACCTTGCGATGGGTTTTCTTAACAGTATCAGGAGCGCGCCAAACGCCAGTGAGCAAATTCTGGATCGAGCAGCGGTGGCACAAGCGGTGGCATTTAAGATGACAAACGAGCGACAGGATGTCGCAAAAGTGATGAGAACCCGACTGCCGGAAAACCTCTACAACTGTTTCAAAAGCGAAGCCGATGGTTTGCTGGGAAATCTGGAGGTATTTGCAGAGGTGATCGCCGCATTCGGCGCCGAGCTCGGAGAAGCTAACCTTATGGGCGGAGTGCGCATGGCGACTCGGCTGGCAGCGGATAATTTCAAACGCATCGATGACAAAAACTCTATCGAAGAAATCAATCGCCTTCTGAATACAAATAACTTTGAGGCAGCAGACAAACTCGTTACGGAAGAGTTTCTTCAGGACGCAAATCTGAGACGCAAGTTCTACAACAAGGCACAGATCTGCGCACGAAACCTCGCGTCATCTGGTTCTTACAGACAAGCATTCACTATATTGGCAAAATATGATTGCCCCCAAGATCTGGTAGTAGAGGCAATTGAAAACGACATTTGTGATTCAGTTCGCAGAGAGACCCGAGAGTTGAGATGGGACAGTGCCCGATTCGAACGCACGATTTCTTCAATGGAAGCCTATTTCAGCGAAGTGACGCCGAGACCAGAATTTTTCAAAAATTTGAGTGATTTGATTATCGCCAGCAACGACCGCACCGATGAATTTCTAACGGACGTTCGAAGACTGGCGGATGTGATGGCAAGTCGCCTTCCTGATGGCGGCTCGAATCAACTAGTCTTGAGAATGCGCGCCTTCGTTTTAGAAGCAGAAACAAACGAAGGCGATGATTTTAGGGAGACGGCTAAGCCGCAGAAGTCAGAATCCGCGCTCGGTGCTCAACTCATGAAAGCGACTCGGGCAGCAACAGTGTCGACAACTGAATCGACGAGAGCAAGACAACTGGAGGGCGAAGTTTTACAGACTCTGCGAATGTGCTCCCAAACAAATTGGGATGCGGCAAAATTTGAATCTGTGCTCGAACAATTTCACGAGATGAAGCGTCAGCGATCTCTTACGAAAACATTCTGCGATAAGGTTGCCTCGATAATCTTGGAACACTTTGCCCCGTCAAGCGGCTTGACGAGATGGAATAAACAGGCCAGCGATCTTTTAGAAGAACACGCCAGACAATTAGAATCGACGTTGACAGCGATGATGGGAATTTTCGCATCGGTACCGGACATCGACCCGGGCACTCTGAGAAAGTTGAGACGGTGCATGGAAAGATTTGAAAAGCGCGGTTAACGCGTTTCCAGCTTCGTCACTGGTCTTTCTTCGTCACCTCGCGACTGTGTTGCGCTTGCACGAGCTTCAAGCAACTTCGTCATCTCTGACGACGAGTTGGAAAAGCTCTGCTCGATTGCATCGCTTTCCGAAATTGGGTTCAATCCGTGATTGGTTAAGCGATCGTACTCTCGCGTAACCATCAAAGCATAGTCGAAAACGGTTCCACGATAGTTAGAGTTCAACTGGTTTATAGCGCGCTTGTATGCGTCATGGACAGCGAGTTCGACGCTTGCACCTTCGCCCCTGTATTCGGAGGTGTAGGTTTGAACTGCATAATGCTTTAGAATATCGCCGGCGAATTGGTAAACACGCTCAGCAATCATGCGATGTCCCTCCTCATGCCTGATGCACTTCTGAGGTGCCCCCGGTGGCAACCAGATAACCACAGGTAGAGACATCGAGGCATGAACGTCTTTCGGCCGGATCGTGACGAACCAGCGTCCATGCCGCTCGTCCTTTTGCAAAATGTCGACATCGTCGAACCGAACCTTGAGGTTAAACGCGAACTCGGTAAGAGCTTTTTGACCCTTTTCAAGTTTCGGCTGCGGAGTGAATGGAATCCACGGGTTAAATTCTTTACGCTCGACAGTGGGAGCGGCTTTCTCAACGAAGACCTTTTCGGACTCATCCAGTGCGATGCCATCAGCTGCGGTGGCAGCGCCGGCAGATAAAAACAGAAACGCAAATAACTGAGGTAATTTTGAAAGAACTCGGAGCCGCATTCAGGTCAACGTTCCAACTAAGTCATGTTATCATCCTACCAGCTTCTTACTAATGCGATTGAAACCATGACATTCAACGATCATTTTTCGACTCAAGCAGCAACCTATCGCCGTTTTCGGCCAATGTATCCGAAAGAATTGTTCGATTATCTAGCGTCGATCACGCCAGCTCATAAGAGAGCCTGGGATTGTGCGACTGGTAACGGACAGGCAGCGGTCGCACTCGCTGACTACTTTGACAAGGTCACCGCCACTGATGCCAGCGAAGAGCAAATCCGTGAAGCGATAACTCACCCTAAGGTTTTGTACGACATATCCACCGCTGAAAATAGCGAGCTGGACGATAATTCCCAGGATTTGATCACCATCGCAAATGCTCTGCATTGGTTTGATATGGATGCATTCTTTCTGGAGGCAAAACGCGTTCTCAAGAAGAAAGGTATTATTGCGGCGTGGTGCTATGGCGCGTTTTCGATCGAAGACAGCGTGAGTTCGGCGTTCGAGCGCATATACACAGACCTTGAGCCGTTCTGGCCGCGGCAGATAAATCACGTGAGAGACGAATATAAATCAATCGAGTTTCCCTTTAAGGAACTCGACCATCCTGATTTCCTTATGGAGCTCGATTGGAACTTAGCTCAGTGCCTCGGATATATGTCCAGTTGGTCTGCGATTCAAAATTATCGAAAACAGCATGGCAAAGATCCGATCGAGACACACTTCGATCTGATTTGCGACGCCTGGGGTGACTATTCGAAAAAACGCAAAGTCACATGGCAAGTACACCTTCGAGTAGGACGGGTGAAGTAGGCGTGGTTGCACACGCGCCATATCACGCCAATCAAAATTTTCCCAGGTGGTAAAACCCGAGATTGAATCTAGTCATTCCCCCAGAATGTTCTTGAGTCTAATGGCAGTGCGCCTTTTGACCGGTCCCAATAGACTGGGTTTCATGTCGAGCGCATTGGGACAAGACTATGAACAACAACCAAAATCAAGGCGGCCTTCTGGTGCCAGCCTTACGAGACCCTCTGGTAGCAACCTCTCTATCGGTTATCCCAGGGTTGGGACAAATTTACAATCTGGAGCCGCGCAAAGGCGTTCTCTTTTTCCTGGTTGGCTTTACGAACATAATTCTTATTGGAACGCTTGCCTGGAGCCAACAATTAGTCAATGCTCTAAAAGCCATAGGCACCGAATACAATATCACTCCCAATAGTGATGTCGCTCACGCACTAGCTGGAATGCATTTTGGCAGTGCCGCGATGAATGTGCTCTTCGTTCTGTTTGCAGCCTTCATCGCTTATGCGATGAGAGACGCATACGATCACGCAAAGACTGTACGGCGAAATGCGATCTACGCACCGACCGCAATGCATATCTCGGAAGCATCAAGCGGCAGCTATCTCTTCCACGCCGCATTGATGGTTACTCTCTTCATATTCGCGTTTTTCTTTCTGATGCCGGCACCACCGCAAATTCAGGTGACAACGATTGAATTTGCAAATCCCAAAATTGAAACGCAAAAGCCTCCGAGGGTTAAGACGAAAGCACGCATAAACGCAGAAGCTCAGCATGACCCCAGACACACTCGCATCGTGAAGAATCCGTCAGAATCGAACAGCGGCGGTCGTCCGCAAACGTTACAGCGACAGGCGGAGCCGAAGTCTGCAAAACCAGCAGAAGCGAAACCGGAGCCGAAATCCAGTGCAGCAAAGCCGCAGGAAACAAAGCCAACTCCGGTCAAACCGCCTGCAGCGGCAGCTCGTCCAGAAATAGCTAAACCTATGGAAACTCCCAAACCGCATATAGCGCCTGTAGCCCAGTCCACTCCATCGCCCGCAAAACCCACGCCCTCGCCGATGCAGCCGCAAACACCGCTCAAAGAAGTGCCGCCATTGCCCAGCATGGGTCAACCAAACAGTCCTGCAAAACCGCTGCTCGACCCGACAAAACTCCTTGCGACATTGACGCCGCAGGGTACTCCGGCGGCATCCACACCACTTCCACAAGCCCATGCCGTTGATGTCAAATCAAATGGGGCACCGAAATTGGTATCAAGCACCGGAGCGCCCAGCTCCTCTAACGTGCCTGCACCAGCAATTGCGACATCATCAGCCAGACACACTGGAGCAACGGGCCCTAAAATCGTGGAGACGGGAAGAGGCGAAAGAGAATCGAAAGGCACCTCGGATTCGACCGGTCCACGCCCCAGCAGAGAACGGAGCAGAGGCGCCAATGAACCTTACGGGAAAGGCAGCGATGTCGACAAATTCATAGGCATGACACCCAGCCTGCCTGCTCCAGACAAAGGCGACCATACCGGGACGAAGCAAACTGGCGAGCCAGGCATGACTTCGAATTCTCGAAAGAGTGACAAAAGTCAATCAGGCGCAAGAGCGGACATCAACTTCGGTCCCTACATGGCAGAGCTGCAGCGCCGCATCAAGCGCAGTTGGTTTCCTCCAACAGACTCAGCTTCTAAGCGGGTCACTGCCCGATTCACTATTCATGAAAACGGAAAGCTCAGCAATCTTCAGCTCTCCGTAGCTTCCGGATCGTCAGTGGCGGACCAGGCTGCGCTCAAAGCTATTTCAAACGCAGCTCCTTTCCCGCCGCTACCAGCGGGCTCCCCCGAATCTGTGGACATTGAGTTCAAGTTCGACTACAACGTGTTCAAAGGAACCGGCTCGATCCGCTAGTTGGGACAATTTGATACAAGAGGGAAGCCGGTCTGACGGAGCACGGCTTCTCGGCTTTGGAAGCATCCTCCGTGGGTATAAGAAAAGAACTCCTTACAAACGACTTTTCTAATGTATACGGCGGAGCAGCTAGAGCGCGAACTCAACCAGACCAACTTCCCGATGGAGCGTTACAAGCCAATCGAGAAGCTTGGCGGCAGCGCTGTCTCGGACTCCTATCTGTGTTACGACGAATTTCTCGAAGAAGAAGTCGTGGTCAAGAAACTCGGAGTACTTGAATTCGACGAATTGATTCACTTTCAACGAGAAGCAACTGCGCTCTGCCGCATACGCAACAAGAGCCTTGCACAAGTAGTTGATTTTGGAGCCACCGCAGATGGTGCAGTCTATCTGGTGTACGAATACCAGACGGGCATCAGCTTAAAAGTACACTTGCGCGGAAATGATGCGGAGGTGAGCTTCGAACAGTCGCTCGTTTTATCACCCGAACTGGCATACCGAGCTTTCATCCCCGTCGCCGAAGCAATAGCAGCGATGCATTCACAGGGGATTCTCCATAGGGACATCAAAGCATCGAATATTCTCCTGCGAAACCTGGAGTCACAAGATTCCGCGGTCTTTCTGATCGACGCAGGCAGCGGCATAGTCAGACATGCTACCGCTCAACAGATATCATTCGAAGGCCGCACGGTGACTGGAGATCCGAACTATCTTGCACCGGAACAGTTGCTCTTGCAACAATACGATGCGCGCTCCGAAATATTCGCCCTGGGTTGTGTCTTCTTCGAAGCGCTTACAGGGCGCACGCCTTTCTCCGGAGATGATGCGCTTTCGCACCTCGCTCGTCGAAGCCCGCCAAGCTTGTCGCAGGTCTCGGATGGTCTGACGTACAACTACAAAATCGAAGGGTTTGTAAGACGCTGTCTTGAAAGAAATCCCGACGCTCGATACAAGTCGATGCAAGAAGTTTTACACGCGCTAAAGGATCTAGTCAAACACAAAGTATCGATCGACCGACATTACGAGGCAAACAGCTCTGGCGGCATGTCCTTCGCTGAGGCGGAACGGGAACGGGCCCGGACAAGAAGAGCTAATTTTAAAAGCACGGGAAACAAGCTGAAGTTATTGGCCCCCGATGACGAACGGCTCGACACGAATTCGCCTCGGAATCAGCTTCCAAACAGTCCGCGCCCGCCGGAGCAAACTGAGACAACACCTCGATCGAACGAATTAATCGAAAAGAAACAGGAACGCGTCTCAAAGCTATCCGAGGGCGTGACACCGCCCGGCTTGCATGTTGTTGAAACGTCCGCGTTAAAACACACGCCAGCGGTGCCACACTCACCCAACACCGCCACCGTGAGCAGTGGCACAATATCAACCCCATCTAACAACGAAAGCAAAGATTTTAAAAGTTATATCGCCAGAGCTCGTCAGATGGTAGCCTGGGTAACCACGACTCGTCAGGGCATGATAGCGCTCGTAATTGTTTCAACCACTATTGTCTGCGGATGGCTAACCTTCAGTTACGTAGAATATCTAGTCGCCCCCCGAAGCGAAGAGGATGGATTGGTTTATGCTTACCAGCCAGCAACCAAGTCAAACCCTGGTCAACTCACTCTGGGAGTGGAGACAACTCGACCGGGCATCACGTATCTCAGCAATGGAAAACCGCGAGGTCTTCTGGAAAAACATCATATCGTGATCGAGAGTCCATCCGAGAATCTACCTTATATTGAATCCGGGCCAGGATTCGCCAACGAGCTTCATGACACCACTCTATTCGATCGAGACAGTCTCAACTTAACCTCGATGCGCTCCGGAAGGGACCCGGAAGAAGAATCTGAAAGTGATTTGAGAGTCGGTGAAACCTGGCGCGTGAAGATTCGCACGCAGAATGGTACCCGCTTTCTTGAATCAGTCAAAAACGGCTCGGCATATTTGATCAATCCGGAAATGCAAGACATTCATATCGCGATCACAAAAATGTATCGCGCCCTGATAGCGCAGTCTCGAAATCATGATAATGAGTACGCGTACATCAATCCTGAGTGGGCGGCGTCCAACTTTAACACAAGCGTCAGTCTGAGTCCGCCACCACATCCGATGGCACGTCCCATCTTGTTTCCAGCCCAAGATATCAAACTTAAAAACTTCGATAGCCAATGCGAAGTGCTGCTGAGAGCGCCCACGTGGATGACCGGAGTTGGTTTTCTAGATGTGACTTTGCGTGTTGAGCGCGATGGTTGGAAGATAATGGATATTGCCCCGGCAACACAGGCCGAGTGGGACGAACTATGAAGTTTCTGACTAAATAAAGCGTATATGCCGCATGCTTCCTGCGAGTGTCAAAGCAGTTCGAAACGATGGTTAAACAGTTGCGGCGTTTTCCTTTTGAAGGAGATGCAGTTCGAACGCCTCGTGAATTAGACGAGCGGCTTGATCAGCTGCGGCGCGAGACACAATGCAGCTTATCTTCATCTCGCTCGTAGAAATCATTTTGATGTTTATCTTGTTTTCGCCAAGGGTTGTGAACATTCGCGACGGAATATCGGGCTGCTCGACCAGACCGGCTCCAATCAAGCTGACTTTGGCGCAGTCGCCGTCGACTTGAACAACGCGAGCTCCAAGGGCGTCCTTAATCTCGTTCAATACAGCCACTGTTTCGTCCAGAGCATCAGACTGAACCGTGAAGGTAATGCTGTTGTGATCGGTCGACGGATGGAAGGATTGCACAATCATGTCAATCCCGATATTGCGTTTCGCCAGCGCACCTGTGACCTTACCGGCGATACCAGGCTGATCCGGTACATCCATGATGGCAACCGCTGCCTGGTCCTTATCCACAGCCACCGAACTGATTGCACGAAAGATTTCCATATCACCTCCAACGATCAAAGTACCCTTGTCCTCGGGCTTAAATGTATTGCGAACTCGCAGTTTAACGCCATATTGCCTCGCCAGCTCCACAGCACGCGGGTGAAGCACCTTAGCGCCCAGGCGAGCCATCTCCAGAACCTCTCCGTACGAAACCGTTCGCAACAACGAAGCATTGTTGACCAGATTCGGGTCTGTTGTAAAAATTCCATCTACGTCGGTATAGATATCGCAGCCGGCTGCATTGACCGCAGCTGCAAGAGCAACAGCCGTTGTATCAGAACCGCCGCGCCCCAGTGTGGTAATATCGCCGTCCGGAGTAACGCCCTGAAAACCGGCGACGACAAGCACGTCGTTGTCTTCAAGATGCTTTGCCAGAGCCTCTTTTCTTATGTCTACGATGCGAGCATTAGTGTGAATACTCTCGGTAAAAATTCCAACTTGACCGCCTGTGAGTGACCGAGCTGCAACACCGATATCGCGCAATCGGATAGCGAGAAGAGATATAGACATCTGCTCTCCGGTGGAAAGGAGGGCATCGAGTTCACGCTTGTCCGGCGTCGCGGAGCAGCCTTTGGCAAGTTTGATCAAATAATCGGTGGTATCACCCATAGCGGAAACAACGACGATCACCTTTTGCGTCCTGGCACACTCGGCGATAATACCTGCCACGTGCTCGATTCGACCAATACTCTTAACGGAAGTACCACCAAACTTGAGTACTTGAATTTCGTTAGCCATAAGTTGCTGTTAAACCCTCTCTGTCGACTTCGAGACTCATTACTTTGACTTTGCCTTCGCGTACGGAAGACCAGCTTTCCAGCTCGTTCTTCACATAATCAACATGCCGCGCCTCCGACAGTACAAGTATTGATGAGCCGGCACCGGATAGCACAACTCCGAGTACGGGTGAATCACGCAAAACGTTTTTAACTTCCTGCAGTTCAGGAATGAGCGTTTGACGATGGGGCTCGTGCAGGCTGTCTATGAGACCCGCGCGAAGCAGTTCTCTATCTCTCTTTTCGATAGCCATCAGCAATAACGCAGTATTCTGAATGTTACTGACCGCCTCCGGCATAGATACTTGCTTCGGCAGAACCGCACGCGCATGTGCAGTACTGACTTCACGGTCTGGTACAACCAAAATCGGTCGCCAGTCCTCCGGCCATTCCACAGTAGCAGCGACAAAGTCCTTTGACTGTTTGACATAAGCACTGGCTGTCAACGCACCAAACAAGCTCGCTGCCACATTATCCGGATGTCCTTCGATTGACGCTGCATATTGCAATGCGGTTTTACGATCGGGAAGTTGTCCTGTTAAATAAATGCCGGCCCAGACAGTTCCGGCAATACAAGCAGCACTGGAACCCAGTCCTCGAGCCAGAGGTATTTCCGACTTTATAGTAACCTTCAGTCTATCGAACGAGGATTTCAAAACTGGAAATTGTTCTTCCAGTACTTTGAGAACCAGGTTGTTCTGATCGCAAGGCAGGCTGGATGCAGCGCTTCCCTCAATCTCGACTATCGGACCCTTGCAGCTGTCGTCACTCAATTCAAAAGTCAGAGTGCAATACAGTTCATAAGCTAATGCCAGTGTGTCGAAACCTGGGCCGAGATTGGCACTGCTAGCTGGAACTCGTACTGTGACTTTCTTCATTCCGAATTACAGACCCATCGCAGAAACCAGAACATCGAGATCCGGTTTAATCGGTTCTAATTTCACATCGCTAACTTTCAGCGCGTTATCAGGATCTTTCAAACCGTTACCGGTAAGAACACAAACCACGGTCGCGTCGTGAGGAATTCCGCCTTTAGCGGCCAACTTTTTGAGACCAGCTACAGATGCGGCACTTGCCGGTTCACAGAAAACACCTTCCAACTGAGCAAGCATCTTATACGCTTCGAGAATTTCCTCGTCAGTCACCATGTCGACTAATCCACCGGATTTATCGATCGCATTCTGAGCTTCTTGCCAGCTGGCCGGATTACCGATCCTGATAGCCGTAGCTAGAGTTTCCGGGTTCGGTACCGGTTTGCCGAGTACCATCGGCGCAGCTCCTGCAGCCTGGAAGCCGCACATTTGTGGTACTTTCAGCGTACCTTTGACGATCTCGATCTCTGCGGTTGCGCTGCCCTTATAGCGCATCTGCTGCCCGGTAGTCGGGGCGCGATGATACTGAGTGAAACCCCGGAAGTACGCGCTGATATTTCCCGCGTTCCCGACCGGGATGCACAGATAGTCGGGGGCTTCGCCTAGTGTATCCATAACTTCGAATGCGCCGGTCTTCTGACCTTCAAGCCGGTAAGGGTTGATCGAATTAACGATAGTGACTGGGAACTTCTCGCCAATCAGGCGCACCAGATCTAGTGCCTGATCAAAATTGCCATCGATTTGAATTACTTTCGAGCCATACAAAATTGCCTGTGCAAGCTTGCCGAGTGCGACCTTGCCGGCCGGAAGCAACACATAGCAAGCCAGTCCGGCTTTGGCAGCAAAGGCTGCAGCCGATGCACTGGTATTACCTGTAGAGGCACAGATAACGGCTTTTGAACCTTCCTCGACAGCTTTGGAAATCGCCATCGTCATACCACGATCTTTAAAGCTGCCTGTCGGGTTCAATCCTTCTAGTTTCAAACGAATATCAACTGTTGGAATACCCAGTGCTTTGGCAAGCTTTTTAGCTGCGACTAGCGGTGTAAAACCCTCACCGAGACTGACGATGGGAGTTCGGTCAGTCAGAGGTAGATAATCTCGAAAGCGTTCAATTAGTGGCACGCGGCCGCGGATCGATTCAGTCGTATTCATTGAGTCAGCCTTTTATTTTCCGGCACCGTTTTTGCCGTTGAAGATTGCAATACAGGTTCCCTGGTCCTTTAGAAACTCTTCCGTCTTCATTTGTTCGATCGCTTTGTTGACGCGACCGGTTTCAACTGGATGCGTGAGGATCACGACGGAAGCGCCCTGGTCCTCTACACCACGTTGAATGATACTTTGAATGCTGATTTGATTGGCACCAAATATGCTACCAATCTTTCCGATCACACCTGGATGGTCTTCGACTTCCAGCCTGATGTAATATGGCGTTTTCCAACTATCTGAAGAGGAAACCGCTTGCCAGGTATCGCCCACCTCGGTGTGAAAGTAACTCGCGAAATCTTGCAGACGGAGAGCGGCCGCAAGGTTTATAACATCACCCATGATCGCTGACGCCGTCGGCAGTTGACCCGCTCCCGGACCGACCATCATGAGTTCACCTACAGCGTGACCGTTTACAACAATCCCGTTGTTGCCACCAGAGACGCTGGCGAGCGGATGAGACACAGGCACGAAACAAGGCTCCACGCGAGCCTGGACGTTCGAATCGGTTCGATCTGCTCTACCAATCAGTTTTATTCGATAGCCGAATTCTTTTGCATGTTCAAGGTCGACAGGCTTTATATGAGTAATTCCGCGACGAAAGATTTCTTGCGGTTTAACGAAACTGCCGAAGGCCAGAGCCGCGAGAATCGAGACTTTGTACGCAACATCGAATCCCTCGACATCATTTGTCGGGTCGGCTTCGGCAAAACCGAGTTTCTGAGCCATTGCCAGAGCGGCGTCAAAACTTTCACCCTTTTCTTCCATCTGCGACAGAATGAAATTGGTGGTACCGTTGAGAATTCCGAGAATCGACTCGAGTTGATTGGCGCCAAGTCCCTTTTGAATCGTGGAGATAAGGGGCACACCACCAGCTACCGACGCTTCAAAAAATATAGCAACACCCTTTTCCCGCGCCAGTTTAAACAAGTCCGGACCATGCTTTGCTAAAACTTCTTTGTTCGCCGTGACCACGTGCTTACGTGACTCAATCGCTTTAGTGATAAGGTCGAGGGCAGGTTGCTCGCCACCCATAACCTCGATTAGAACTTCTATTTCCGGGTCGTTGACCACCTCTTCAGGATTCGTCGTCACCTGACAGCGCGGGTCAACTTCGCGGGCTTTGCTCAAATCTTTTACAGCGACTCGCTTCAGAGACAGCGATTTGTGGTTACTTAGAAGTTTGACGACGCCGGTGCCGACTGTTCCCAGACCGAGCATACCGACCACAACCTTTGCCATATGTGCTCCTTCGCGATTCACTGGGCTGAACGAGCGCTCGACCGCGTTTTGCAATCATGAAGCCCTGCTAATTATTCTGGCACGCCCTGCTCAGCCGCACTATTGTCCCCGACATCGACTGAAAATGGCTCTTTTGATGCGATAGATGTTTTCAAATACGAAATAATTGCGTTGACGTTGCCCAGGTTCTTCCCCATGTCAACAGTGGTACCCTTCTTGGAAGATTCGCTCCACACAATGCAATTCGTTCGGCTCACATCGATCATCGAGAAAACCATCAATATCTCTTGCCCTTCCTCCAGCACCTGTTTCCGCACCTTCGCTTCAATGGTTCCGCCGCGCAAATCTACCGCTACCGGCTTGCAATTGTCGATTGTTGTAAGTGACCGAACACCGCGCTCGAACGCCGAGGCAAAGTCCACCGGCATTTCAATTTCGCTGAACTGAATGGTCGAGGCCGAAACACGGTTTAACGTATCGCTCTTCAAACGGCGGATACTCGCCCACTGGAGCACTACCATAATGGCACCGAATATGACACCAAAGAGAAACGCGAACGGAATCAGATGAATCACGTTGTAGGCGAGCATATAGAAGGTAAAGGCGATAAAGGTGGGCGCAAAAAAGGTCATAAAAATTTTGGCATAGACGCGATGGTCGTGCTCGATCTCGTCGTCTAGACTGATGTGCGTACCAAGCACATGACCGGCTCCACTCAGACACCACTGGCGGTATCCGTTCAACTCAATATCTTGAACAGGTCGAGTTCCAACCAACACCGGGCGCATCAAGCTGAAAAGCTTGCGGGAAACCGGATAGGACATATCCCGGGATTGTGGCGCGCTCACCGTTTCCAACGTCGCGACCGTCACATCGATTGCCGCACTTCCGGGTCTTTCTGAAAAGCGCTTGTCGTATACGAATATGTGAAGTGCCCCTGGTTGGATCTTCACTATTTTCGCGATCTTATAGATACTCTCGCCGTTTAATCCATAAATACTGAACAAGTCCGCTTCATGGAGATGATCGGCGGTCGCATCAGTTGCGTCGGGCAAGGATGAGTTCATTTCCGCCGGTGAGATCTCCTCGGTGCTTCAGAATATATCCAGGATTCAAGCTCTTTGGAATAAAACCGTGGCGAGCCACTATTTCAAGACTATCGCGAGTGGGCGCCGGAAGCGCGTCGAAATCGACGTTCTTAATCATTAGCCAGTGCGTTCCGGGACTTGAGAGAAAGGCTGACAGTTCCTCAGGGTTACTGAGTTTCACCGGCTCGCGCTCGGTTCTAAAAGTCACTTCGTCAATCCAGTGTTCGACGCCGGTATACATGCCGATCGTGAGACTATGAGCATCAGTGACAGGCTGACTTGCACCGGCAGCGCCCGCGAGGTTTCGGGTCGGATCGGCAAGACCGCGTTTTTGCTCCACAAGTTTCTTCAACTCGGCAGTCCTATCTGCCCCGGTATCCGTACGCCTGATAGTTTCCGCGTACTGGAGCGCCGGCGACATGCGAATTAAAACGGGCATGGCGAAGACGGCAAACACGGAGCCTGTCAAAATGATGCCACTGAATATAGTGGCAAAGGACGCGAACTGTTTAGCTTTAAAAACTTGAGATAGACCAAACAAACCGATTACAACCGGAAGAGCACCCACGGCAACCGGCGGAATTGCCGGCGCATAGGGCATCTCGTTGAGAAGCGCCGTGATTCCGAAGCCTACGACAATCAAGGCGACGTTTAACGCAAAAGCAGCCGCGCTCGTCAATCTATTATTCTCACAGATCCACTTGTCGAGGAAATAGCCGGTCAACATCGCACAGGCGGGAAAAGCAGGCAGCGCGTAATAGTCGATTTTGCCTCGCGACACCGAAAAGAATCCGATGGAGACGGCAATCCAGAGCCACAGGTAGACATGCAGCGAGTTGACTCGTTTCTGCTCGTCATCGGAAACGGCAATCGGCGCATCGCCTTTCTCTCCGTTGAAGCGAACATTCGCTATCTTTTCGGCTTGCTGCATCGACGGGCGCTTTCTTGAAGAAATCAAATTCTTCACGCAAACCCAGAGAATTGGTGGCAGGAAGATAGACCAGGGCAAGAACCCACCTAACAGCGAAACGACCATAAACCAGATCGGTCGGTGCGTGTCGTAAGTGGACCCGGCGAAACGCTGGACGTTTTCCTTTATAAAGAAGTAGGTGATCGCATCGATGCCGTTTGCCTGATAGGCGAGGTAAAACCACGGCGCAGCGATAACGCAGAGCGCCATCGCGCCGAAGAGCACGTGTTTAAACTTGACCAGTTTCAGCTGTTTCTCCACGAATAGAAAGGCGAGGAAGAACACAGCTGGAAGTACAACGGCAACAGGCCCCTTGGTCAGGAAACCGAAACCCATCGACGCTGCGGCCAAAAACCAGAGGATCGTGCGGGTCGGTTTACCGGCAGGGAGTGCGCTAAAGGGCTGCGACTCGCTTTTCTCGCCGCCAAGAAAACCTGCATATAAAAGGATGAGGGTTACAGTGTCGACAAGGACAAGCATCGAGTCGGACATGCAGAGCGCGCTGAAAGAGAGATACATGAAGGACGTACCCAGAGCCATGGCGGCTATAAGGGCCGCACGTGGTCCAAAGATGGCGCGGCATGCGTATCCCGTTACCAGCAAGGTCGAAACTGAGGCGATTATCGATGGTATACGGGCGGCAAAGTGAGACGTGCCGAAGCTGTTGAAGCATCCGATGATGAACCAGTAGACGAGAATCGGCTTATCGAAAAACGCCTGCCCGTGGTAAAGCGGGGTGACGAGGTTTGAGGTGGCAATCATTTCGCGGGCACACTCGGCGAAAAACACCTCGGCGCGGCTGAACTTGGGCCAGAAAGCGGACAGCAGGGCGTAGAGAACTGCGCACATTACCGCGATGAAGGCGAGCGATAGCGAAAACTTGCCGCCGCCGACCGAGCCTTGCTTGGCAATACCTTCGCGGCTTTCGCTTCTGCTGGACGGCGCCTCGACGGACAACCCGTCTGCACAGGTGAAGGTGGAAACGTCTTCGCTGGGAACTTCTCTACTGATTACTTTCATCGACCCCGTCACGAAATGCTCGTGAGCCCAAAATAGGGATATTTCCGAGATTATGACATCTAAGCCTGTCCAAAACGTGAGCGTTATTTATAGCAGCACATTTGCAGTTTTTCACGGGGGATATTTTGGGGTAGTTGGCATGGTGAAATTACTAACCTAGTCGGGAATTCCCCCAATCGACTATCCCCTGCCATCAAGCTACGATTCTACCTGTCAAGCGCAGTTCGTTTCTTTTACAGTCGCGGGGAAACCAAAATGGTTCAACCACATATCGAGTCAACCGCATTCGGCGGTGGTAACAACGCTCCGGACTTGTCGAACAGCGATCTCTTGAAAAAAGGCACGAATCGAAAATCGACCTCCCACTTTGATGGTGTCCTGAGTAAGGACTTCGCCAAAGGGGGAAGCGCGAAAGAGGCACTCAGTAAATTCCACGCCTCATCTCTGAGAATCACGGCTACTCAAAATTGCGACGCACACTTACACCCTCGTTCGGAACTTTCAGTCAACATGATAGAAGCAGTACAAAGTTTTAAATCAGTTCACCTCTCTGAAGCTCGCAGTGAAATGCGCGAACCCCTGCATGGTGGTCGCCGTTCCAGCGCTGAATCGACCGGCTCGCGCTCGTCCGGGAAAATCGACGCATCACCGAATATGGTGCCAGGCGTAGAACCAATTGTTCGAATCGTTGAGAACGGAGAATCGAAAAACTCGGCGATGGTCCTCAGCACCGTTGCGCCGGCGACGAAATCCGACGTTCTCTCGTTACGCATGGAACGGGCGTTCGCGGACGCCCAGCGACACGCAATGGCGTTTGAGCACCAGCGCATCCAGCGCCAGCTGGAACGAGAAATAACAGATATCGAATGCGGGCGAAAGAGATTCAATTCGCAGTCACAGAAAGAATTGATTTTAGATCAGTTGAAGCTGAAGAAATCGGCAGTCGACGCAAGCCTGAAAGATAGCGGTCCTCCGCGATACGCTCAAACATTGAAAAAATTGCATGATGTGACGACTGCGATCGAAACAGTCTGCAAAAATCAACTACATTCTATGACCGGGCTAGTTGCCAGACTCGAAGAAGTGATGGCACCGATCGATAATATCTGGAGCGGAATTCCAGGAAAAACGCCGGACCTGGCGCGGCCTGGAACTGCAGGACCCAACGGCGAAGCGATATCGTCTGATGCCAGACTGACCGAGATACAAAAACACCTTGAGGCGAAGATTAACACCGTCGATGGTGCCCAACTCCAGCGTATAAGTGTTGTTAAGGACAACATTGCCTTCAAAGAAATCATTAAACTCCACGACGCAGGCGAACTGCCGAAAGATGGCTCTCTTATATTCTTCACGAATGACGGATTGCTTCTTTATCAATCGGAATTGAAAGTATCGCAACGCTCAACGCAGTCGCGCGCCAAAGATGCTGCATCAGCCGAGCGACATGCAAATAACACACCGGCCTTTATCGATGTAATCAGACTCAGCAATGGTCTTGGACCTGAGGGAGCCGGTCTCTGGAGATTCATCGGGCAAGAGACACGTATAATCGGTGCGGCTGTTTTGCGACCGGTCATGAAGGACGGAAAAGCCGTCGAGTTGCCGGGCGCTCGTAACGGACGCGGTGAGCCCATGGTCAAAAAGGAAGTAGCCCTCACTGTAGGAACAATTCCGCCGGAGGTTTCGTTGAACATGGCATACGGTCATCTTTTAAACACACTACGCGCCAAGAAATCTGCGATGGAAAAAAGCAACTCAGGCAAGCAAGAATCTTTCGCACCGGATGCGGTGCCTGGCAGCGCAATGCATATGCAGGCTCAAAGCACGGACTGCGCGGCATCATAAAAGAGTTTCAATTGTCAACCTGACGGAGGAGACATCGAAAAGTAATAATAGGCTTCCGGCTGAAGAGCTGACCTGTGATGGGCAGACAAAAACTCTCTCCGGGACCCGAATACAGCCCAGACAGACTTAACTACTCTACAGGATAGATAGAATCGGCAGAGTTGGGCATTTCTAAATAAGGAGGAGGAAACTCCTCCTTTTATTTGCGAATTTATGCTGGAAGATAGTCGAGTTAGTTTGAACCTGGTGTCGCGCACGCTACAACTAGACGCGGCCTAGGCTCACCTTGTTGCCCGGCGACAGCAGCGGCTGTTTCGTCAAGCCCTTTTAGCGACTCAAACAACGCCAGCGAATCTGACGAGATTAACGCCAGGTCGTCGGGAGTAATCGCCTGTTCGGCGTCACTGATCGATTGATTCGGCTGGCAATGGGTCTCAATCATCAGGCCGTCCGCACCACATGCAATGGCAGCCCTGGACATCGAGCGGATCAAACTTCTTTTGCCGGTTGCATGGCTGGGATCAACAATCACCGGCAATCCTGTCATAGACTTGAGTAGCGGAACCGCGCTCAAATCAAGCGTATTACGCGTGCGAGTCTCGAAAGTTCTAATCCCGCGCTCGCAAAGAACGACCTGATTATTACCTGCCAACATGATGTACTCGACGGCGTGGACGAACTCATCTATAGTCGCCGAAAGTCCGCGTTTCAAAAACACGGGCTTGCCGGCTTTCCCAACTTCCTTCAGCAACTCGTAGTTGTACATATTGCGAGCACCGATCTGGAGCATATCGACATAATCTAATGCGATCTCGATTTGCTCTGCGGACATTACCTCGCTGACTACCGGAAGTCCTGTGGCAATACTGGCTTCTCTCAGATAGCTGAGCGCGTCCTGCCCAAGACCTGGAAACTCATAAGGGCTGGTACGCGGTTTGAATGCACCGCCTCGCAGCATCGTAGCTCCAGCCGACTTCACTTTCTGCGCGAGGTCCAAAAGCTGTTCGCGACCTTCGACGGAGCAGGGACCAGCCATAATCACAGGAGGAGCGCCACCACCGATGGTGAGACTGTTCTGCGTTGAGGTGAGATCAACCGTTCTCAACTCATCAGAAAGGGCCAGGGGAGATGTCGGCGCGGTTCTCATAACTCTCGCCACACCAGGAATTCTGGTGAACTTATGGGTCGGTACCGCCCGCACGTCACTGTGGACGAAAATCAAAACCTGTTTGGAGGACCGCACCAATTCCGCTTGCATGCCTAGTTGAACGAGCGCGTCGAGAATGTCAGCGCTTGCTTTTTCGTCGAGACGGTCTTCTAGTACGAGAAACATGGGTCTTCCTGTTTGGATCGGGCTTCAAGCTGCCCTACTGGCGTTGATCTTCCCATATTTTGTCAAGAACGGAGGTTAGAGGTAGCTCGTTCAGCCTTCATTAAACCAAGGTTTTCCGCACCTCGCCCAAGAACACTGATTGGTGCTTAATTTGCCAGCTGCAGTTTCCAAGCTGCTCGGTAAACCTCTGTTAACTGATTGCTCCACAAAATGAAGTTGGACTAAGCAAACCGAACGACTATGCGCAGGTGTTCAGACCCAATAGAATGTTGATGGCAGCTCACCTCAAATTCATGAACGAATCGCTTTCAGCCGCTCCACTCATGCCAGTCACACGCAACCTCAAACTGGGGTGCGGCTTTCTGCCTCGCCTGCGCAACCCCCGATGGTGGAGGCTCTGCGCTCAAAGTGTAATGGAGCTTCAGAAGTACCTCTGTAAGCCGGCAGTAGCGCTCGGTTTTGCCTTCACGACACCCTACGTGGCGTACGATCTCGCCGTAACCATCATTCATTCGCACAAAGATGCCTACAGCGGGCTGGCGGATGTATTGCAAACGATCGCCCTTCCCATCATCGGCTACCTCGTTCTAGGTCTACTTTCGCTGGCCGCGATGGTCTGGGGGCTCGGCGCTTGCGTTGTAGGCACAACCGCCCTTTGCAAAACTATCCTGACTATAGAACCTGAGGCGATTCCCGGCGACATCACCCTACTGAAAGCCTGCCTCCGGACGACTTTGGCAGAAGCGGTTTCCAGCCTCAAACAGCGCAAAGCGTTTTTCTTTGCAGTGTGGGCGATGTATCTTGTTTTCGTCGCTGTTCCAACCATAATCATGCTGGTAAGCGCAAGTGTAGTCATGCTTGGCATGCCAAAAATCGGAGATTTGAGCTTTGCTATGGTGCAACTGAATGTACCAACGGAGATTATGCTCGTGGCTGCAATCGCGCTTGGTCTGTCTATAATCGCGATTTCAAACTATACGCTTGTCTTGATGCCGTATTCATCGATGTCTCAATTGTCCGGCACACGCGTCGCGGCTAAGGGACTGTTGCTTTCAATTAAGGTGATTCTTGGAATTACAATTTATTCCACAATCGTCTTTTTCCTCTCCAATCTTCTGATCGCGCCCGTCGATCTCTTTGTGCTTTTCAACATGGATCTTGGCACGAACGTTGGTATGCGGTACCTTTTATTTGCGTTGAAAGCGATCTGGCACGCCTTCTTCTTTGCAGTGCTGATGCCAGTCACGATGCTTATTCCCTGCGAGATGATCCGCGGGAACATCGAGTAACCCAGTCCGATACTCACGACGGTTTCGAAAATGGCAGTGCCTTACTCGATCATAAACAGCCCCCAGGGAACGCTTGAGCAGCTGTTCAAGCGCGTTCAAACAGCCAGTTCGCCGCTGTTTTTAATGTGCGTGGGTGGAACTAAAACAAGCGATCTCGTTGGACTTTCCGGTGCGGGCGCGACGCCGGAAGACCGGAGACAGACGCCAAAATGTGATGCCGAAGCGCTTGTAAACGGTCTCGCCGGCAGGACTAGTGCACTCCCCGTGTCACCAGAAGGCATAGTATCACCGGTGGTGATATCGGCTGCGTGCTTAAAATCTCTGTCGATTCCAATCAAAATTGTAGACTGTGGCACCTTCTCCGCGCCTACAGCCGGTGAAGTGATATCGGTGGGCACTCCGCCTGCAAACTGCCTCTCCGATGGTCATGCCCAGGAACTCAAGAACGTCGAGCACTTGTTCCAAACAGGTTTGGAACTTGGTGAGCAGTTTGCTCGAACACACGATCTCGTTATTCTCGCCGAATGCGTACCCGCTGGAACCACCACAGCTTTCGCGGTTCTGACCGGCCTTGGCTATGACGTACACCGAGCGGTTTCAAGCAGCATGCCAAACTTCGATCACCAGATGCGGTGGCAGCTTGCAAGTACCGGTCTGACCAAAGCGGGTTTGATGAGCGCAGTCGTAGCCGGCGATCCGGCGGAAACTTTGAAGCGTCTGGAAAATCCTCTTAAAATCGCCGCCGCCGTTGGCGACCCGATGCAGCCATTTGCCGCCGGTCTGGCACTCGCCGCAAGTAACGGCGCGGCTGTTATCATGGGCGGGGGAAGTCAAATGCTGACTGTTTACGCTCTGGCTCAGGCATGCACTGCCCGTGGTATCAATCAGACTCGAGACAACATAGGCGTGGTCACAACTTCCTGGGTAGCGTTCGATAAAAACGCAAAGGTCGGCGAGATCAGCGGCGCCGTCAACGCGCCGTTTGGCTGTTCTATGCTCGATTTCAGCAAATCAATGCACAACGGTCTGCGAGCCTACGAAGAAGGTCATGTCAAAGAAGGGGTCGGCGCCGGAGCGTCGATAGTTCTCGCGCATTTGATGCGCAATCTCTCTGAGAGCGAATTGATTGCCTCGATAGACGAGACCTACACGCAGATGGTCACTGGTAAAACCATGTCCGAAAGCAGCACTAGCTCATGACGGAGTGGAACGTCCACCTTTCTCTTAATCGAAAGAACCCGATTTAGATAGCAACTTTGTTGCGCCCTTCTTCCTTCGCTCTCTGCAGAGCGATTTTCGCATCACGCAAAATGGTTTCGGGATTCAGATCTTCCATGTTGAAGCTGGCACAACCAACGCTGACAGTAACTTTCGGTCCCTTCTTGCCCTGGAAAAAAGCGACTTGCTCGATGTCCGAGCGGACTTTCTCGCCGAGAACTTTAGCACCGGCGCCATCGGTGTTGGGCAACACAACTGCGAATTCGTCACCGCCGTATCTTGCGACCAAATCGCTTGAACGCGTCACCGCAAGCAGTCGTTTAGCAACGCCAGACAAAACAACATCGCCGATATCCGAACCATACTCCTCATTCATCTTCCCAAGTTCATCGATGTCGATGATTGCGATGCCGACGGGAAGCCGCTGCCGGAAAGAGAATAGGAGCTGCTGCTGAAGGAATCCAACAAGAAATTCCAGATTGTACAAACCGGTCAATGAGTCGACATTGGCGCGATATGCTTCGCGACTATGTAAGGTTTCGATTTCTTGACGAGCAAGCAGAAGTTTGAAAACAGGCTCTATATGCGCCTGTAGTCGGGCCATGAACTCTTTCGTTGTCCAATCGTGCTCCTTCTTTTGAAACGAGCCAAAGAAAATGGCGCCGATTCCAGAGCCATCTCCTGGAACAGGAAGTATCTCAAAGTCCTCAATATCACTACCTTCTTCAGATACTTCGCTTCTGATGTCGACGTGCGGCTGAGAGGTGATTTGCAGCTTAGAAAGAATTTCAGTGAGCACACGTTCGTACGCTTTTGCAGAAATCGTCCCATTCGCCTTAAGTGATATCCAGGGATTTTCCTGATCTGCGACAACCAGTCCGACAACATCGCCACCGAACAAGCCACCGACCGTTTGATGATACGCATCAAGGAATTGGCGCCGCGGTTCGAGCACCTTGCTCAGGTTTCTTACAGTGCAATTGACCAGACGCTCCAACAACAATACTTGCAAAAGGCTTCCCAGGCTCTTGGAGACATCGCCGGCGTCGAACCGCATCTCTGCCGGGAAAAGGTTTCTCGCTTTCTCCGCACTCCATTCAGTCTCTTTTGCTTTCCCCAGAGCCTTCTCAATTATGGAAGCGAAACCGGCTTCCTTGATTTCGGTACGCGATAGAACATAATCCGCGTGCGACGCTCTGCTCCAGAAGGAAACTTCCTTGTCGTCGTCTGGAGTCACAATGACAACCGGTAGCGCTGAAGTCTGCTCGTTCAATTTAATCAGAGAACCGAGCTGAAACCCCGCGATATCAGGCAGACTGGATTCTGCCACCACCAGGTCGGCACCGTTTGCATTGATTTCGTTCAATGCTTCAAAACCGTTTGGAACTCTGACATGCTGACAGCCTCTGCCTTGCAGGCTATCGAGGTCGAGCCAGTCAGCATCGTTCGAAACAACAAAGATAATCTTGGAATCCGCCATCGGTGTCTCCGGAACAGAATGATCAATTTGCATTTTACAGCTTCTAGAGGCGATAGAGGGCGGATTGAGGATCAAGGCCGAAAACATACGAGGAGAACGTTTACGTTCAAATGCCAAGAGTCAGTTCACTGCCATTCTAATTAAGATATAAACAGGCCATTGGTGGTGCCGAACCAGATGTTATGATCGAGCGCTAGCTACACCGTTGTAGTGCTTTTCAGCCCCAGAAGGCGCACGGACACTCATGCAGACAACAACATCATTGAAAGATTCACCATTATCATTTAAGTTGACCGAAGACCAGACTCTGATCAGAGACATGGTTCGAGAAATTTCTGAAAACGAATTCGCGCCGAAGGCGGCAGAAGTCGACCAGAAGCATAGATTCCCGAGAGAGAACTGGGAACTGCTCGCGGCTTCCGACCTTTGCGGTCTTCCGTTTCCCGAAGAATACGGCGGAGCCGGGCTCGACCATCTGACTTACGCACTCGTCGTAGAAGAGCTCGCCAAGGCGTGTGCGACGACGTCGGTAATGTATTCGGCTCACGTATCGTTGACGGCGACTCCGGTATACGAGTTCGGCAACGAAGAGCAACGCGAAAGAATTTTAAAACCTATGTGCTCCGGCGAGAAAATGGGCGCATTTTGTTTGTCTGAACCTGGCACGGGCTCAGACTCAGCCGCCGCAACCTGCATGGCGGAACTGAAAGGCGACACGTTCATTTTGAACGGGTCGAAAAACTGGATAACGAACGGCATTGAGGCTGATTGGTATCTCGTTATCGCCCAAACAGATTCGTCCAAACGCCACAAAGGTTTGGTCGCACTGATGGTGGAAAAAGGCTCCGAAGGTTTCACCTTCGGAAAGCTTGAAGACAAGCTCGGCATTCGAGGCTCATCGACGTGCCAGGTGATGTTCGACAACACCCCCGTCCCGAAAGCCAATATGCTCGCGGAAATCGGAGACGGTTTCAAAGTCGCGATGTCGACTCTCGATGGTGGAAGAATCGGTATCGCCGCACAGGCTGTCGGTATTGCGCAGGGCGCCTGGAATCACGCTCTCAAGTATACGAAGGAACGTCAAGCATTCGGCAAGTATATTGGAGAGTTCCAAGCAATCCGGCACATGCTTGCGGAAATGCAAACTGAAATAGATGCAGCCAGACTGCTGACTCACCACGCCAGCATTGCGCAAGATCGCGGCGAAAAGTTCTCGAGAGAGGCAGCTCACGCCAAGCTTTATGCCGCTGAAGTAGCGATGCGAAGCACCGTCAAATGTGTGCAGATTTTCGGTGGATATGGGTATGTAAGTGAATACCCGGTCGAACGCTACATGCGTGACGCCAAGATCACCGAGATCTACGAGGGTACGTCTGAAATTCAGCGTTTGGTAATAGCAAGCAGTCTACTCAAAGGTAATTAACTATGAATTGGCAGCCACCACCGCCTCCCCCCAGACCGGGCGGTCCAGGTCCTGGGCAACCAGGAGGTCAGGGCGGACAGGGCGGTATGGGTCAAAGACCAGGCGGTCCTGGCGTTCAACAACAACAGCAACCGCAACAACCACAACAACAAGCTCCAGGCGAACGTGACTGGAGAGAGTTGAATTACTATCAATTGCTGCAGGTAAACCGAGAAGCGCATTCGACAATCATTCGATACGCATATCGATTCCTTGCAGCAATGTATCACCCCGACAACTCCGAAACTGGCGACGCTGAGAAATTCCGCGTCATCACCGAAGCCTGGCGGACTCTCTCCGACGAGGGTAAGCGCGCTGCATATGATATGTCTCTCGGCGCTGATGAAGCGCAACCTGGTCACCCAAGACCGGGTGGTGGAGCTGCTCCTGGCGGTGCACCGAGACAAGGCGGCGGACTCAATATTCCCAAGATCGTCAAAACGGGCGTTTCGTGGGAAGAGATCGAACTGAGACTGGCTATTTTGCAGATTCTGCTTGAAGCCCGTCGCAAAAAGCCGAAGAGCGGCGGCGCATCTGCGAAGATGATCATGGACGTTCTGCAATTGAACGACGTGGAAGTCGTAGAGTACGCCCTCTGGTATCTTCGCGAGAAGGGTCACATTGAGCCAGGCGAACGTTTGTTCATGATCACGGCAAACGGCGTGGACTACATTGTGGACCAGCTCAATAAACCGGCAAGTCTGGGCGAAACAGAGACCGAGAAGAAGGTCAAGAAGGTCGTAGAAGGCGGCGTTCCTGCCGTTATTCCGCGCTAGTTTCGAACTACAAAGTTGAAGAGTTTAAACGCGGGCACTGCATACGGTGCTCGCGTTTTTCCTTGCCCAACGCGATTCTCGCTCCAAACCATTGCCTATTCCTGCGGTCTTCCGATCGGCTTCCACTCGCCGCCCAGATAGCCAATCGCACAATACATCATATGCCGAGCTTCGTCTTCACGGTGCAACTCAGTCAACAACTCCGCATACTCGCTCAGGACCTCGACGGTAAAACTGTCCGAGGGTCCGTAAACCTTGGTGTGAATTTCCAGAGAGAGTTTGAATTTCTCCTCCGCCTCAGCTGGCAAACCGTATGCCCTGTAAGTTTTCGCTAATCGAAACGAAATTCGCGCGCAGTTCTCACAATACTTCGTTTCCTTGCGCTCGTGAAGTTCGTAAGATCGATCAAGCCAGGGAATAACGTCCCAGTCCTTCTTTTGCATTATCATCGCGCGGCAGACGCCGTTAATCGTTCGCAGATAACGCTCATCTTCTTCGCCAAGCTGCTCAGCCAGCGGCAACGCCGCACGCCATAGTTCTTCTGCGCGTTCGTAGAGATTCTTGGAGAATGCGCTATCAGCAGAGCGATTCAATCCCCACCATTCGTCACTGACCTGACCCACAAATCGGACCTCTGTGAAACGTCAACCGCTCATGCAAACCTTATTCCCGCGCTATCTATATTAGACACCAATTTCACCGCGAAACGGCATCTCAACACAAAAATCTAGAGAAGCTGTTTACCGTCACGGGAAACTGATACGCCCGCCTTATCCTTACATTACTCGGACCAGAAGCCTTCGCGGCGGTTATTCGCGTCTCATCGCTCACTGTATCAGGTGCCTTCAAATGAGTAAAATTGCCACAATTCTTCAGCCGCGCGCGCTGCCAGCGTCACCGGAGAATGTTCTTTTCTCCAACATGGCTTCTGATGCTTCCGGTGCGCAGAAGTTCAATGCGCTCCTAAAATCCTGGCAGAACAGTGGCTCGTTTCCTATCGTTGAAAGCCTGGAAAACGTTGACACGCAGACGGGGATGCCGGGTGCACAGATCGCCACTACCCCTGGTGCCGTTGAAACTGCGCCCACAAAATATTTGCTGGATAAACTCAACCAGTCCGTCGAAGCCGGCAAGACCAGCTGCGTCGAGCAGGTACTTCAGTTGATCAACGGTCGGTCAAAAACCGCAATCGCAATTTTAATCGAATTTAAAACGGCATTGACCAATCGCTCAGAAACACCTGTAAAAGTCGATTGGGAAACTGGAACAGATTCGTCGGGTAAAACCTTTGTGCGTTTAAACCTTGTGGCAATGAACGACTTGAACAAGGGCTCGGGCGCAACTAAGCTCGTAATAGGTAGCGATGGCACCACATACGCCACCTTCAAGGAACGCTGGAACTGCCCGCCCATCTATATTTCCCCGGATGATGCCCTGGCTAAATTTGGAAGCGGAAAAAGCCAGAATCGAAGGTGGTCCACCTCGACCGGCCTTCGAATCTGATATCGAATATGGTGCCTCAAAGGTTCGCCTTAGATTCCATGCCTGGCAAACCCTGACGGAGGTCCATCTCTTTATTGAATTTGTTCACGAACTGCTCTAAACATTGCCGTTTCCTCGGCTCTGCGACTGGGGTGGTCGCTTTCTCCATATGTTTCACCAAGCTCTTAGCTGTGAAGACCGCTGCGATGGAGACTTTCGTAACTGTTACATACCGTTTTCGTTGTAAAAACGGTTTTCCTTATGCGCAGAAACTGGGGAAAAGAACCAACAGGTTGTCGCGTTTTGCATGTTTGACGACGTTGCTGTCATTTTTGTTGTTGAGCTTATTCATGAGACTGTAGTCTACATTGCTTGCTTCGACTTGAGCAGTTTGTTTGCTAAACAGGTCGATTACATTGTTCTTCCTGCTGTTGATTTGACGTGTATTCATTGGATTGACCCTCGGTTGAATTGCTTCATGTAGACAATATACCACACACAAATGAAGTGAAGTCTACTTTTTTGATGATTTTGTATTAAATATCCTACGATTCGTTTGACTTTCAAACTTACCCCAATCCAGCTCAAACCAAAACAGGCAACCGTATACGAATTTGAGAGGAGGCTGCGATGTAGTTTTTCTTCTACACCACTAAAGTAGATTACCGTCTACAAGAAAGCTCACAGAAAGACAAGAGGGTGATTGTAGACGACAGACTACGTTTCTAGAGTCGACTGCGGGGCGGTACGGCGGGAGTAGACTCCAAACTACAAAACTGTTTCCTTATATAGGTACGCGAAAAACGCTCTCGCACGAAATCAATGAAATATATAACGATATCGAGTTACCACTGCACCAGACCGAAGGTGTTGAGCTAAAGAAGCTGTAGATTCGAAACTACAGGAAACCCAATTACTCACAAGACACTATTTAAAAGCAGGTGGAGAAAGATGGATAAGGATTTTGTTTCAACGAGCACGGATAAAGAGGTTTATGTTAACCGGGTTGAAACGAGACAGCCTGATGATTCCGGAACCGGCTGGGCAGTCGCACTGATCGTGTTGATTCTCGCCATAGGCTTCGGCTTTGTGGCATTCTCGAACAACCAGGCGATGAACGAGATCAAAACTTCGCAGACGCTAGAGCAGATGCGCCGCGACAACCAAGCATTGAGCACGAATGCTCCCGCGGTCGTGCCGCCAGTAGCCGCTCCGACGACCAACAATGTGGAAGTGAAAGTACCGGAAGTGAAAGCTCCGGAAGCTCCGGCTCAAGTCGACGTCAACGTTGCGCCGCCGGAACCGGCTGCTGACCCGGCAATGGAACAGCCGACCGAGTAGCCCATATAACTAATGACATAACTGTCAATCAAGAGAAAGAGGGGATTCACCCCTCTTTCTTATTTTTTGATTTTCCAGTTTGTTTACTCGACACAGACTTGGTGCCGGTCTTACCTGACTTTTTCGGACCCTGCGCGCTCTTCAACTTAGTCTTACCGGCTTTGTCTTTTGAGAGTTTTTTCCCTCCACCCCGCTTGGGAGCTGGGTTCGCACCGACCAGTTCACGCTCTTCTTTTCCGGCTACTTCTTCAGTGTCGCCATCTTCTTCAGGCAAACATCTGAAGGAGCGACGATGCCAGATGGTCATTCCGTGTTCTTGAATGGCGAGGCGATGGACTTCGGAGGGATAGCCTTTGTTTGAAAGCCAGTTGTAGTGGGGAAAGTCATCGGCGAGTTTACACATCAAAGCGTCACGATGAACTTTGGCGACCACAGATGCGGCTGCGATAGCTGCTGAATGGCTATCACCTTTAATCACGGGTAATTGATTGCACTCGATGTCAGCCATCTTCCACTTTCCGTCTATTAGGATGAGGCATTCTTTAAGGTCGAGCATCGCCTGTGATACCAGTTGCATGACCGCTCGTTTCATCGCCAGCAAGCTCGCGTGCAAAATATTGATTTCATCTATTTCTTCCGGAGACGCCTCGGCAATGGCAAAACTTGCGCACCCCCGGATGGTTTGAGATAACTCCTCACGAACTGCGACGGGAAGTTTTTTAGAGTCATCCAGCGCAGCCAGACGTTCTGCCAGGTGCGAATTTCGATCGAACCAGGGAAGGAGCACGGCTGCAGCAACAACCGGTCCGGCAAGGCAACCGCGTCCAACTTCATCGACGCCAATCACCAGGCGTCTAGTTTCCGAAAACAGTCTGAGCTGACCAAACGTCTCATTGGTCACGCGAGCCGGTTTGCGAAACACAGTAAGATCTGTGCTTCCCATCACGAATTCGTCAAATCGATCACAGTCAAACGCGAGGCGCTCAGCAAGCTGATCGAGCGGATTGATCGGCTCTACAGCGTTCTTCTTTCCGGCCGGTTTGCCTTTGGTCGCAGATTTAGCGCTGGTTCTCGCCATTCGCACTCCGAGGTCACGGTGCTTTTCCAGCTTCTATTTTAGGGATCGAGCGTAAATCTTCCCACTCTTCCGTCTCTAACCTCGGTGAGCAACAAGGCTGCAGCCCTGTTTATATCAGGCATTGCGCCAGAGGTTAGAAGATTTCTAGCCGCTGCGATGTCCGAAAGCCCCTTGCCGTCAGCAGATAGTCCTTGTATATACGATTCAAGCATTCCTGGATATCGTGCTCGAAACTCAAGAATGGCTTGCTCAGCAGTTTCCAAACGATCGTAGGTAGAGTCGGGCACCAGATTGCAAATCGCCAGCTTGTCCTTGACGTGCTTTGGATATGCAGTCGGCGGCAGAATCCCAGGCGTGTCGAGCAACTCCAGCTTTGGATGCACCCGCACCCACTGCGTCCCGCGTGTAACTCCCGGCTTATTGCCTGTTTTTGTCCGATTTTGGCCGATAAGCCAATTGATCAACGACGACTTTCCAACGTTTGGCAATCCGACCACACAGACTCGCATCGGCCGGGGCAGAAGGCCTTTCTTCATGAGCGCCTCGAGCTTCTCGCGAGTCGCCTCGATGCAGGCGTTCATGATCTTGTCTTTGCCGGCGCTCGTTTTCAGCGAGACCAAAATACCCGGATAACCGGTTTCCGCGTTGAGCTCGTCTATCAATCTTCGCGTCTCATCAACGTCGCAGAGATCGGATTTTGAAAAAACAAACAGTCGCGGTTTCCGCCCAAAAATCTCATCGGCTTTTGGGTGGCGCGTTGAAAGAGGGACGCGCGCATCCATAACTTCGATGACCAGATCAACCCACTTGATCAACTCCGTGATGTGCTGAAACGGCGTAGAAGCTGAACCAGACTTACGCTTCTGCGGTTTCTTCTTTATGGGTTTATCGTTTTTACTCGAATCGGATTTTCCGCCGGCACTATCCGACGGCTTATTGGAGGCCGATGGACGGTTGTCCGGACGACGCCTGTTGGGGCGTTTTGGCGGCATAGATTAGGAGTTTTCTTCCTTCTTCTCAGCAGCTGGAGCGGCTTTGGCAGCGGCTTCAGTCTCACGCTTCACGCCGGTCTTTTCTTTGATTCTCGTAGCCTTACCGGTTCTTTCGCGCAGGTAATAGAGCTTGGCGCGGCGAACGTGACCACGACGCTGCACTTTGATCTTCTCAATGCGGGGAGAGTTGACCGGGAAAACACGCTCGATACCGATGCCTTGAAATACGCGGCGAACGGTGATGGTTTTGCCGACGCCACTGCCACGACGCTTGATGATGACGCCTTCGTAGCCCTGGGTACGCTCTTTACCGCCCTCGATGATCTTTACGAAAACCTTGACCGTATCGCCCACGTTGAGCTCGGGGAGGTCTTGTTTGATGTAGGGGGATTCAATGTCTTGAATTATCTGGTTCATGGCTTCCTACCAGTGTTTGGTTTGAAATATATGAAAAGTAGCCCAAAATTCTATCATCTGAGCCCCGCCCCTGGCGCGTTCGCGGGACAAGCCTATTCATCTAGCTTCATAAATTGTCGCTCAGATCAGGTTCTTCAGCCACTTTGATACCGCGACAAGCGGACGGGCACGGCAATTTGTGAAATGCCCACATTTGAACTCGAAAGCGCAAATGTTGCGAAACGTACTTCTTTAGATCGATCGCCCACAGCGAATCTCGGGAGATTGACAACCAAATGGTTAGGGACGTTTCATAAGCAGAATTTCTGGAAGCCGAGCGCGGAAACGCCGCCGTTTACTCCTTCGTGCCACTAACCATGGTGGCATGACTACCTTCGAGAACCGTTTGCGCATCCTTGAGCGTGTTTAGCTCTGAAACGAAGTCCTCGATCGAACGAAACTGTCTGTAAACGGAAGCGAAACGCACATATGCGACTTCATCAAGGCTGCGTAAACGGGTCAGCGAAAGCTCTCCAAGCAATGTAGCCGGAACTTCTTTCTTGCCTAAAACAGCAAGCTCGTTCTCAACGGAATCTACAAGGTCATCAATTTGCTCGGCTGTCACCATGGTTTTCGCACACGCGCGTCGCACACCACCGAGTAATTTTTCCCTCGTATAGGGCTCTCGGCTACCCGAGCGCTTCACAACCAATACTTGCATTACCTCGAGTCGCTCATACGTAGTAAAGCGCTTGTTGCACGCTTCACACTCTCGCCGCCGCCTGACCGAATTTTCACCGGTCAAACGCGACTCCAGGACGCGACTGTCTTTCTTATTGCAAAATGGACAGAACATACGAGCATTATAGACCGAACCAATTACCGCACACCCAGCCGGCAAAGACCTGTAACGAGTCTTTATGCGCGCCTCGGCCACTTCAAGATTGACGCCGGAATTGCCATAATTAGAGATATGGCAAAACGTCCCAACCACTACGATGTCCTAGGCGTAAAGCATGATGTCACCCAGGGTGACCTCAAAAAGGCTTTTCGCCAGTTGGTCAAAAAATTTCATCCGGACCTTGAATACAGCAAGCAAAATGCCAGCGAGCGTGTTCAGGCGAAAGAGCTGATGCAAAAGATCAATCAGGCATACGAGACACTGGTTGATAAGAAGAAACGCGAAGCCTACGATTACAAGATCGGCTTGCGAAGCGAGTCTTTAAAGCGGGTCCGCCACCAGGTTCATCAAGCCAAGAATGAAGAGCATTTGCGCGAAGTGTTTCTCGGCAAGGTTTTCCATCCTAATCGCCGCGCTATTGTTAAGGTTTTGAACCAATATAAAAGCAAACTTTCGCAATTGGAGCAGGACATTTATGACGACGAGCTGCTCGAGCAATTCAGCGTCTACGTGGACTCAATCGAGAAAACACTTCGCACGGCTTCTAACGAGTTCACGGCTTCACCGGCGCCTGACACATTGGAAGGCTCGGTGCGCTGGATGCGCCATTCGATAGCGCAAGCCGCCGACGGTCTAGAGGAACTGCATACTTTCTGTAAAAACTTCGACTACGATCATCTCAGCATGGCTGGGAATTTGTTTAAAATCGCGCTGGAGCATGCCGCTCGCGCGCAGCAGCTAACCAAGCTTTGATGAGCTTCAAGCGCTGAAACCGTTGTTGAGCAACCGGCGAATTTCGACAGCACGAACTTGGCACAAATCCGCTTCGGAGTCGTTTCCAACCGAAGAATGCAATGCCGCAAGACTATCAAGAACACACGCCAGCTCCGGATGTGATTCGAACTTCTCGCTCAATATCTTTAGAGCCTTGTTCAAAAGCTCCTCTGCTTTAGCCGCGTTTCGCAGCTCCAACTCCAGTTCTCCCTGGGCTCGATAAAGCTCGGCGACCTCTGGATGCTGCTCTCCAAGAAAGTCTAGTTTGAGCTTGCCGGCGTCGGCGAGATATCGTTTTGCATCGTAAAAGTTTTTCTGCTCAAGGTACAGATAACCAAACGCCTGGTAAGAACAAGCGATCGCGATATGCGTGCGAGGAAAGATTTGCTGCCTGATTCGCAACGCTCGCTCGAGAAGAACCCGCGCCTCATCAAGCCGGCCCGTTCTAACGTAGAGCTCACCCAGCGCATTCAGATTGTCGGCAAGCACATCTGTGTCTTCTTCAACACGCTCTTCAAGCAGCTTAATCGCCTGCTCAAACTGTGCTTCGGCCTGCACAAATTTCGATTCCTTCAAGAAGAGACTTCCTAAACCGAATCGATCGAGAGCGAGAACTAAAACGATTTGGAACTCTTCGTCGGGATCATCATCGTCGTCAAGGTTCTCCAATTTGACTGCCGTCGCGGCTATGGATCGTTTGAAACACGCCTCAGCCTGATTGAACTTGCCGATGCAAAGTAGAGCGCCGGCATGCTGACCAACAACGATCTGGGTGAGATTGTGCTCCCAACCGAGGGCAGCTTGCGCCTTGTCCACAGCCAATTCGAATCGAGCGCATGCTTCTTGAAACCGATTGAGTCTCATGAGAGCGTGGCCCTCGTTCATCAAATTTAGCACTACCAGTGGTGACTCATGGATGCCGAAAAGATGTATCAACGGCGTGATCGATTCGTCTACGGCAATTCCCAGCCTAGCGACTTTTAGCGCCATCTCGTGACCGCCGAAATTGCTCAAAATGGTGGACAGGTCAACGAAAAAGTAGGACATTGCAAATGGTCCAAGGACCGCCCAGACAAGAACAACAGGAACAAGAACCATTCTAAACGCCGGCTCGGCGACGGCGAACCCGAGCGAAAAACAAGCGCCCATCAGAATCCAAAAACAAAATGCAATAACACCAAGCGAAGGAGCCCCCAGCGTCGTCGAGGCTTTTGAAATTTGATGTCCTTCACGCTCTTGCATTAATGTCCTTGGAAATCTGTTGTAACTTCAGATGCTGCCTGCAATAGACAACTTTCGATTAAGGTTTCCAGTTCGATCAAATACAACAAACTATTCTTTGACAGTCCCGACCAAGTCCTTCTTGGCACCACTGTCGGTGGCATCACCTTCGCGGTCAATAGCCGTACCGATCAGATCATACGGTTTCGCTTGATCGACGAGCACACGAGCGATTTCAGCCATCTCGACCAGATTCTCGTCGGTATCCTTAACGTACACGAGATTATCGACTTCCGGTGCATCCCACTGCGAACGACCGATGTAGACGTTCTTGCGTTCGTCATAACGCTCGATCAGCACGTCAATCTCTTTACCGACCATGGCTTCGTTAAGCTCAGTCGAAATGCGGTGCTGCAGTTTCATAATCTTGCTGCGGCGAGCCTTTTTGACTTTCTCCGGAACCTGATCAGGCATATGTCCGCTGGGCACTTCAGTCTGCTTCGAGTACGTAAACACACCGAGCCGGTCGAAACGATACTTCTCTACGAATTGCATGAGGTGTTCGAAGTGCTCTTCTGTTTCACCTGGAAAACCGACGATGAAGGTGGATCGTACTTTTGCAGTTGGAACAAGTTTGCGCACGCGATCCATGACTTTCTCCGGATGCAGCGGACGCTTCATGCCTTTCAGAACTTCAGGATGGCTGTGCTGAAGCGGGATATCGACATATTTAACGACTTTGTCCAGGCGATTGATCGCTTCCAGAATTTCGTCGGTAGTCTCAGTCGGATAGAAATACATCACGCGAATCCAGGCCAGGTCCTCAATTTCGTTGAGCGCTTCCAGCAGCTCCGCAAGTGCAAGTTTTCCATACAAGTCTAAACCGTAGTAGGTCGAATCCTGGGAAACGAGTATAATCTCGCGTACTCCGGACTTCACAAGAATACGAGCTTCTTTGACGAGCGATTCGATCGAGCGCGAGCGAAATTTTCCGCGCAACATCGGAATGATGCAGAAGCTGCAGGTATGATCGCAACCTTCAGCGATCTTCAGATAGGCTGAGGCTCCAACTCCGGTCAGCATACGGGGAAGCACTTCATCACTGTAATCATTCGGAATTTCGCTCACTTCAACGACACGCAACTGCGAATCTTGAGCGACCGACGATATCACGTCGACAATCTTGTGGATGTCTCCGGTTCCAACTACCGCTCGCGCCTCGGGAATCTCGTTGAGCAGCTCTTCTTTGAAGTGCTGTGCCAGGCAACCGGCGATAATCAGTTCCTTGCCCTGATCGGCCAATTCAACCAGAGTGCGCACCGATTCTTTGCGCGCATCGCCGATGAACGAACAAGTGTTGACGAGACACATCTCAGCTTCGTCACTGTCAAATGTGACCTGAAAACCGGCTTCGTTCAGTAAGCCCAACATTACTTCGGTATCAGTCGCGTTCTTCGGACAACCGAGAGTGACAACTCCGACCTTAGGGTTACGCATGGCTGGATAAGCTCCTTGATGTGCCTCGGAATGAGCAACCGCACTGGTTACTCGAAGACGAGTCAAGCCCTGAGGGCTTCTCTCTGGTGAGTCGAAAGAAACACCTGCCTCTTTCGAAAGAGGCTTCAAGAGTTAGACGCGGTTAACACTGCTGTTACTCGCTGTCAAGACGTCCCTCAGTATAGCGGTAAGGTACACCTATAGATCTAGATCCACCTACGGATTCGCCTGGAATGTAACGCGACGGTGCATCTTCGAGGCGTCTGGCGGACGGCGCCGGCTTTGGCTTACGCACGACTGGAGCCTTCGGTTTCTTGATTGTAGTTGTGGAAATCGGCTTAACAACAGAGCCATCGCTCGAGATAGAGGTGAGGTCACCGGTATCAGCAGTGGTCGGAGAACCACCGTTTGCAGCCATGAAGACCCGGTCAACGCGCTGTCCAGCCGGTCCAAATGTTTCATGCTTGCCTTGATAGGAAACATTTACGCTAGCACCGTTGCCGGTTCTCACCTTCAATCCGGAGTTGTCCTGGAAATCACGACGATCGCCTGCTTCAAGGAAGCCGGTGAACAGAGATTCTCCAGTCGCGACTGATTTGACCTCCACCCAGACATGCTGGCTGGCTTGCAACGATATGCGGCAGTCCTTGTCGGTTGACGCAGGAGTTCCAGCAGTAGGAGTCGCGCTTGTAGTCGGGGTCGGTGGCGTCGAAGGTTGAACGGAGTTGAACCGAGAAGATGACTCCTTCAGCGACGCTAGTATCGGGTCGTGCTGGTTCATGTAAATTGAATTCTGATACATCATCACGTAACCCATGCCGACCAGCACGAGAACGATTAAAACTGCAGGCCAGAAGAAGGTCTTCATCAGCCCCGGACGCGGAGGCTCCATGATATTGACTTTGCTCAGAGACGGAGTAATGACGGGCTGCGACTGAACGGCCACGCTCTTGCTCTTCTGTCCGCCGAGAGCGCCGAATATGCCCCGACCGTTGTCGTGCGCATCTTCGATATATTGCTTGTATTCTTCGGAGAGGCTGCGACCGTTAAGACCTAACAAATCGGCATAACGCTTGATGAAACCGGCCACATAAACCGGCTCCGGTAGTTGCTCGGCATCGCCGGTCTCGATAGCTTCGAGATTGCTCGTTGGAATTTTTGTTTTATCGTAAATTTGCCCGAGGGTTAAACCCCTGCTCTCACGGGCGTTCTTCAGCTTTTGACCGATCTGCTCTAGGCTGGACACCCCGGCTACTCCTATAAATGGCAACACCACTCAATTTCCTTTGGCGACAGGTAACGCCACTCTCCAGGCCCCATCGGCTTCAATTGTAACCTACCTATAGCAACTCTGACCAAACGAATCACCGGATGGCCAACTTGCTCGCACATCCGCCTAATCTGCCGGTTTCGGCCTTCGCATATGGAAATATGAAAGGATGTTCGATCTTGCCTGTCGTGAATATCTGCGATGCGCGCCGGCAGAGTCCAACCGTCATCCAATTCGATACCGTTTTGCAGATCGTCAAAAACAGCATCGTCCGGAATGCCTTTAACCGTAACCTGATATTTTTTCCATACTGTTTTTGACGGATGCGTGAGCCTGAAAGCAGCGTCGCCATCGTTGGTCATGATGAGCAAACCCTCAGAATCGCGATCGAGCCGGCCGACCGGTTTCAAATGGTCGAGAGATTTCGGTAGAAGGTCGAGCACGTTTTTTCGCCCCAATTCATCTGAGCGAGTAGCAACAATTCCCTTTGGTTTATAGAGGGCGACGTACAATTTTTTCTTGAAACCAAGCTGTTTACCATCGACCGTCAAATGATCTCTGTCCACATCAATCAAACGATTGAACTCAGTGCAGACCACACCGTTGACCTTGACCAGTCCGGCTTGAATGGCTTCATCAGCCTGCCTTCGCGACATAACACCGGTTGACGCAACCGCTTTATTCAGGCGCAAGCCTACCTTTTTATTTTTCGACTGAGCCACGGACTGCCACCACTGACGGTATCACGGTAAATTATTTCAAACAAAAGGCGCACAGACGAAAACGTTTGAGCGCCTCTTCAAATTCATTGCAGGTCGAGCTGCCGATTAGCTTCCCGATGTAGCCGATTCGACGTCGTCAACCAGAACTTGCGTGCTCTGACCAGCCATCTCTTTCAACTTGCTTTCCACCTGGTCTTTGGTGTGTTGAACGCTGTCAGAAGCCTTCTTGATCACTTCGCCGCTTCTACCTTTGATATCTTCCAGCGCGTGCTCCGTGCGACCTTTGATTTCGCTGAACTTACTGCCGGTAGCATTAGACAGTTCGCCGAGTTGGTCGGACGCTTGTTTGTACAAATCTTCGCTGCCGTCAGCAAGCTGACGACGCAGTTCTGCTCCAGATTTAGGAGCCGAGAGAATTCCGAAGACGAAGCCAATCAAGCCTCCGACTACGAGTCCCTCGAAAAATCTTCCGGTGTTATCAGCCATCTTCGTCACCTCTTCTGCTGACTTTTAGTTCTACAAGATTTGAGCGCGTTTAGCTCAAACATTCAGCGGATCGCTAAACCGTCCGCGATGTGCTCTTAACTTTGGGTTCCGCATTGTCTTTGGGCGTCGGCTTACCTTCCAGGTAGGCTTTCCACCCAGCCATCAGACCAGCGCCCCACACCGAGGATGTGGATTTAGCCTGATCAGCGACTTTCGAAATGTTGCCTGTTACGTCTTCAACTCTCGTTCCGACGTCGGTAATACGCTGCTCAGCAATTGCTTTGATTTCCTGAACGCTGCCGAGCACCAGATTTACCTCATTGAGGGTCGGTCCCAGCTCCTTGTCGAGCGTGCGAATCAGACTCTCAGTGGCTTCCAGGGTACGTTCCGACTGTTTCAATAAATTGGAAAGCGGCGAAACCATAAGCGCCAGCGTAAATGCAAACGCTAAAAACAGAAAAATAACGATCATGTCCAGTAACGGTGGCACTTGAGACCTCGCTGGCGATAAATGGATATCGGTTTCTATTTGTGCTGGAACGGAAGAACGGCACCGCCGCCCATCTCCAGCTCTTCACGTCTCTTCGCGGCAGCAAGCTTACCGGCGGCCACAGCCTGTCTCAATCGGACAGTTTGCTCTTCCACTACCAACTGGCAGTAGTTGAGTGCAGAGGCGTAGAGATCCAGTGAGTCGTCGACCAACTCACCCATACGCTCCGGAACATCCTTCGCGGTCTTTTTGATAGCGCCGCGCACTTCGTCCCCTGATTTCGGGGTTGTAAGCAGAGCCAAAGTGGCACCGCCGACTGCGCCGATCAACATACCGCAGAGCCAGGATGCAACGCCCGCACCGGAGCCTCTTTCTCTGGAATCGTTAGCCATGTAGGTTACTCCGAAAGACCACTTGACTGAGCTTTAACTTGCTTACTTTACCAAATATCTACAGATGTGGCCCATCTGAACAATTGATTGTTGCGATATATGGGCGTTTTCAGCAAAGCCGAAAAGCGCTAGAGACCTGACTATAGCACGATTTTAGAGAACAGCTTCTTCCTCGGGAGTTTCCATTTTGGTGAACTCCTCGACGAGCAAATCACAAAGATGCTCAGCAATAGCCCGTTTCGGCATGCGTTGCAAGTTTTCTCGAGAACCGTCGGCGCCAAGAATAATCACAGCATTATCGTCGCTGCCGAAACCTATATCAGGTACGGTGATGTCATTAGCCACGATAAAATCGAGATTCTTTCGCTTCAATTTCTTATTAGCGTTACTCAGCAATTCCTCAGACTCAGCGGCAAAACCGATAATGATCTGATCGGGGCGCTTCACTCGACCGAGCAAATCGATGATGTCGGGATTTTTTGTGAACTCAAGAACCAGATCTTCGGATTCGGTCTTCTTTATCTTGTGATTTGCCACGCGCAGCGCGCGGAAATCAGCCACTGCAGCCGTCATCACGAGTGCATCGCAACCATCGAACTCTGACTCCACCACTTCCTGCATGTCCAGGGCGGTTTCGACGACAATGACAGGATAACTGCGATTTACCTGCACGGTGGAAACCAAAATAACTTCAGCACCTCGCCCGGCTAGCGCGTCCGCCATCGCAATTCCCATTTTTCCGGAGCTGCGATTGCCAATGAAACGCACGGGATCAATGGGCTCTCTGGTGCCGCCTGCGGTGACCATTACTTGCTTGCCAGCCAGCGTACCGTGCGCCAAGAGCCGCGCGGCCACTGCCGCAAGAATGGTCTCCAATGAAGCCATCTTGCCCGCGCCAACATCACCACAAGCAACCTCACCGAATTCCGGAGCGATTATGTCGTAGCGAAAGCGGTTTTCCAGAGTCTCGAGATTACGCTGAGTAGCCGGATGGGCAAGCATCGTCGGATTCATGGCCGGAGCCAGCACCACTTTAGCTTGCGATGCCAATACCATTGTAGTGAGCAGATCGTCACAAATTCCATTTGCGAGCTTGGCGATGACGTCGGCAGTCGCGGGCGCGATAAGAATGAGATCAGCTTTTTTAGCCAGTTCGATGTGCTCGGGGCGCCAATTGTCGGACTGTCCGAACTGTTCGCAATGAGCGGGATTTCGCGTCATCGTGGTCAAGCTCAGCTGGGTGACGAATTCGCGCGCATTCGGCGTCATTACGGCATGCACGTCCGCGCCGGCTTGCCGGAGCATCGACGCAAGATCGCATGCTTTGTAAGCGGCAATTCCGCCGGCAACTCCCAAAAGTATAGTTTTGTTTTCAAGCGGCACAAATTTGTCGAAGATGTCGGTGCCGCTCTTCTTCTCCTTGCCCTTAGAAGACTTCGACTGCCCCTTGTTTTTCATAACCACCTCGAACGCTGCTTTGCCTGTATTATTATGATTCTACTTGCATTAATTGGCTACTCACTTGATTACATCGAATGAGTGAATCGGGGCTGTTACCTGCATTCATTACGTTAAATTTCGCACTGTTTTCTAGTAAAACGCAAATTGCGCTGAGAAATCCGAGTCGAGACGCGCATCCGAAGAAGGATACAAAGGAATTTGAGATGGAAAAGTTTTACGTCACTACCGCGATTGATTACGTCAACGCTACTCCTCATATAGGCCACGCATATGAAAAAGTTGCGGCCGATATTGTTGCGCGTTACCACCGCATCCGAGGCAAAGACGTTTTCTTCATGACCGGCGTCGACGAACACGGCAGCAAAGTAGAAAAATCAGCCCAGGATGCAGGTGTCACGCCAAAAGAATTTTGCGACGACATGGCTATGAAATTCAAATCCGCCTGGGACAAACTCAATTTGTCCTACGACCATTTCATCCGCACGACCGATGACTACCACGAAAAGGCAGTTCAAACCTTGTTCTTGAAGCTCCTCGAAAAGGGCGACATCTATAAAGGAACCTACATCGGCTTGTACTGCGAAGGTTGCGAAGACTTTGTCAGAGAAAGAGATTTAGATGAAAACGGCCAATGCCCCAATCACAAGAAACCGCCCAAACAACTCGAAGAAGAAAACTACTTTTTTCGTCTGACGAGTTACAAAGACAAAATCAGAGAATGGCTCGAAAAGAACCCTGAAGCCGTGCGCCCCGAAGGACGCAAACGTGAGATCCTCAATCAATTAGACGATCCTGAATTAGCAGACTTTAGCGTTACCAGATCCAGAAAATCGCTGACCTGGGGAATCCCGGTGCCCGGGAAAGAGGACCAGGTTATATACGTGTGGATTGACGCGCTATCCAACTACATCACGGGCGTCGGCTATCCGCACGATCCGGAAAAGTTCAAACGATATTGGCCGGCAGACCTTCATTTGATTGGTAAAGACATCAACAAATTTCACTCGATTTTTTGGCCGGCACTTTTGATGGCTGCAGATATCCCTGTTCCCAAGCAAGTTTTCGCTCACGGCTTCATCACGGTAAATGGTCAGAAAATCAGTAAGTCGCTCGGTAATGCAATCGATCCGATGGCGCTGGTAGATCAATACGGTGCAGATGCTGTTCGCTTCTATCTCTTCGCAAGCACCCCATTCGACAATGATGGAGATTTTTCGGTAAAAGATCTTCCGGAAAAGGTGAACGCGGAACTCGCGAAGAAATTGGGAAATCTTTTAAACAGAGTCATGAAACTTCTGGACGACAACTGCGGGGGTTTAGTCCCAGACCTGAATCCCGAGGAAAACATCGATCATGTTTTGCGCATTCAGGCAAACGAAATTCATGTCGTCGTCGACAAATACATGGCGGAACTCGAGTTTGCAAAAGCGCTCCAGGCGATTTTTGCTCTCGTCGATCAAGCCAACAAATACTTCACAGACGAGGCTCCGTGGACCCTTTTCAAACAAGGCAAGAAAAAGGAAGGCGAAGTCGTACTTTACACCACTCTTGAAGTTCTGCGTCGCGTGGCGATGAACATGTATCCATTCACTCCGACACTCGCTAGCGCAATCTGGTCGCAACTGGGTTACACAGAGGACCTCGGCAAGATTGGTGAACGCGCAAACGAGAAGATGTTCGACGTGATTAAACCAGGTCAGAAAGTAAATAATGCTGGTCCTGTCTTTAAACTTCTCGAATAGCTAAAGTTCCTGCCACTGCTACGATCGGGAAAACGGCATCGCTGCCAGGTTGGCGTGCTATTGGAAAAATAGTCACGCTTATACCTAAGGAGGTAGATATCGTGCCTTTGAATCCCGATGGGCAAACTGAAAAGTCTGATGAGGAACGAAGACTTAGCTTAGAAGCAAACCTTGATAGAAGCACAAATGATCTGCAGTTGCTTGCCAATTTCTATCATGAGCATGGTCAGCCACAACGCGCGCAGGAACTCTACAGGACGCTGCTGAAGATTCGTCAGAATCGGAACAATGATGGAAACTAGCCCGTATTCCAGTCGAGTTGTTTTGATTGAACCTTATCTGCCGCTTGCCGCCGTATCGACGAGATACGCAGCGGTAACGAATAAATGAAGGTCCGCAGTGTTCAAAAACACTGCGGTTTTGTTTTTCCACAAACGTTCGTGTGCGAGGAACGCACACGGTGACTTAACCGAGGCACTCCTCGCACACTCTCTCCTTGCGAAAGAAAACTATGCGCAGCTCGAAGTTCCGCAGCTGCTCTTAGCTTCAGCACCTTCAAGCGGAAGATGTGCAGCAGCATACTCATCGAAGCCGCCGAACAGTTCCTTGACTTTGAAACCTTTTTTGGCGAGAAGAAGAGCCGCTCTAGTTGCCAGATGACAGGTAATTCCGTAGCAATAGACAACAGCGGTTGTATCTCTGGAAATTTGGTCGGTTGATTTTTCGAGTTCTTCATACGAAATGTTCAACGCACCTGGAACATGGCTCTTCTCGTAGAGCTCCGGAGTGCGCAAATCGATGATGGTCAACGCTTCTTTGTTTTGAATTGCATACTTCAAGCCGACAGGACCATACTCGAAATTGAGTTTGTTCTCAAAATATTCAGCAGCTTTGGCGGCTTCTTTAGTCAATGTTTCAGTGGTCATTTTGGACTCTCCTTCCAATAATAGGTGGAACAAAGCAACGCAACACCGGAGGACGGTGTTGCAACTTTCATGCCTTCAGCTTAGAATGAGACAGTATCTATTCGCAAGTAGACACCGAAAAGTGCGGTAGTATCCTGATAAAACCATAGTATCCCAAATGATACTAAAGGAGGCTTTCCATGGTAGGCAAACTAGAATGTCCCATCATGCAGACCATGGCCATGATCTCTGATAAGTGGAAAGTGCTGATCATCTGCAAGCTCAGAGGCGGCACATTGCGCTTCAACGAACTAATGCGGGCCCTTCAGGGTGTCACCCAGAAAGTTTTGACCAGTCAACTCCGGGAGCTCGAAGACGATGGCATCGTTTCACGAAAGATTTATGCAGAGGTGCCCCCACGGGTCGAGTATTCTCTGACGCCGCTTGGCGAGACATTGATACCTGTCCTTATCAAACTCGAGGAATGGGCTCAAGTACACGCAGCAGAACTGATTGAGGCTCGCGAGCGCGCGCTGATCAAAAAAACAGGCAAAGCTGGCTAGTCTCCTAAATGTTGCAGCGACGACGTCGTTTTTAAGCCGACCTTTTTCCTTTGGGTAACCGAGCATTAACGAGGGAAAAACACTAGGATGAAAACATAGTAGGTAGAGTCAACGAAAGCGCGCCGTTTATGCTGGAAAAAGTAAAAGGTCCTAAACTAAAAGCCACGGCTGAAACAGTCGAAAGCGCACCTGATGGCTCACATCACGCTGAGACCGAAAGTGTTGCACACGAAAATGTTTCAAGTTCCGATTTACCTGTTCTTGGCCAACAATACGAGGTTCTCCAGCGTATCGGCACAGGTGGAATGGGCTCTGTCTATAAGGTTCGTGACAAATCCATTGATGCAATAGTTGCGATCAAGGTCCTCCAACAATCACTGGTTCAAGACGCAGCAGCGCTAAAGCGCTTCCAGCAGGAAGCAGAGTCGGCAAGCCATTTGAATCATCCCAATCTTGTTTCCGTCTTCGGTCATGGCACCACAGATGATGGCTCGCCGTATATCGTCATGGACTATCTCGATGGAAAAAGTCTTGCTGATATCTTGACGGAAGCAACAGTTTTAGACTCCACACGAGCACTCAAGCTGTTTAGCGACATTGCCGAAGCACTCGCTTACGCCCATACAAACGGCGTAGTCCACAGAGACGTAAAACCGACGAATATTATCGTCACCAATGTCGGTGAAGCTTCGGAACGTGCACACATAGTCGATTTCGGCATCGCGAAAATGATGCCGACGGCCAATCGCGAAACTCATGATCTGACCCAAACGGGAGAGGTCTTTGGCAGCCCCAATTACATGAGTCCGGAGCAGTGCCTGGGCTTTATGCTGGACAACCGCTCGGATATTTATTCTCTAGGATGCTTGATGTACGAGGTGCTGACCGGAGCACCGCCGTTCGACGGAGCTAATCCGATCCAAGTGATCGTCAAACATATGAATGAGCAGCCACCGGAATTTCCGAAGAACGTGAGAACGGACAAAGCGATTGAAAAGCTGGAAAACGTTGTTCTGAGATGCCTGGATAAGGAAAAGACGGAACGCTATCAGAGCGCATCTGATCTTTTGCAGGATTTCAAAGCAATTAGTCAAGGAAAAACAATCACGAAATATTCGCGGATAGCGGCCGCAAAGCCGATGTTTACTAAGAGACAGACGATCGGTGCCCTGGTGGTGTTCACAGGTCTCACCATATACGGTACCATCACCGCGATGTTATTCAACAATGAAATCGGCCAACGCGTGATCGGTGGATTGATTTCGGCCGTCTGCCTTGCCGGCGTGTACGTCTTTTACTCGTCAGCGTGGGAAATCTATAAAAAACGTGTGAAAGGCCTGACTGAGAATTCAGCCTGGCAAATTGCCTTCCTCATATTCCTGGGGACTGGCTCGTTGACGGCGATACAGTATCCTGCTTTAATTTTGATCGGTCACTCGTTCTGGCCTTTGGGTGATTTCGGACAGAATCTCTTTTTTGCGACCAGCTGCATTCATTTGATTTCCCTTGCCGGCTCTGCTCTGTTTGGAATTTGTTGGTTGCTGTTTAGAAAACCAAACCGGCTCAACGTTCCCGCGATGGTCGGAAAGTTTCTCGTGGTAACCGTTCTGGTGACCGCGTTTTGTCGATTCGGAATTCCGGTTCAAAGCGCAAAAGTTTTATCAATGCTCGCGAGCGCAAGCAGCCAGTCACAGCCATATCTCGCCAAAATATTGTATGAGCAATCCATCCAACTGGATGACAACGTCGGCGAAAACTATATCCGCTTGAGCGAAGTCAACCACCGACTTAACTTGCACGATGCCGAAATCGAGAATTATATGAAAGTCCTCGAAACAAGACCATTTGAATCCTGGCGCGTGTCCAGCGTAGCTCAAACCCTCAATGCGCACAAGCGCTTCGCCGAAGCCAAAATCTGGTACGACCGTACGGTCAATGAGTCGAGGACTCGCGATACCGGCACGCTTCAGCAAAACTTGTATGAGCGAGGACGTTTCCTAAAAGAACAGGGCGATTTCGCAAAAGCTTACCGAGACATCTCCGAGGCGATCAAGCTGGCAACATATCCGCAGGAAGATTATGTAAATACGCTGGCGCAGATTTGCTGCGGCATGGGCAAGTATCAGGAGGCAAGCGGACTTCTGGAAAAATATTTGAACATGACTCAGTCTCATTCGGTTAATGAACGCATACTTCTCGGAATCATTTACGACAATCTCGGCAACGTTCCCAAGTCGAAGGAGATGTTTGAGTCGGCTGCAAACCTGCAAACGCTGGATGCGTATAATGTTCCGCTGTATTACGCGTACAAGCAGCTCAACCGAAACACAGGTTCTATGCGGATGCGGGATTCAGACAAATCCCAATTGCTGCCGAACCTTGGAGTGCCGGCAGGCTCATTGAAGACAAAATGGTAAATTGGCGTAGAGCGCGTTCTCCGCGGGAATAAACGACAAAGGGCGAGTCTATTTTATCGAGAAACCACATCTGACTTCGTTCAGCCCTGCCCGAAAGGCGTAGTATGGAACTTCCAGCGCGGACTCAAGAAGAGAAAAGCAGCAAGAATTTCGTGATACCTTATCTGCCCGTTCCCAGACGGGTCGGTCTTTCCGTTGCCGCAATCGCTCTGCTTCTAGCGATTAGCTCTTTAGGCTGCCTGATTGCGTGGAACGTTCTTGGTTTGCCGTCGGAACTATTTGCGACTTGCGTTGCGGTTTGCGTCGCTTCATTCGGCGCGATATTCAGTTTTCTCGCGCTTGAGAAGAAACTCGCAAATGAAGTCGCAATAGGAATTGAGGATGACGGCATTCAGTTTCCGTACATCTTCGGTCCGGATCTGTTGTTTAGAACAAAACGCGAGTGGAATGACATTGCCCATGTGTTAATCGGCTCTCTAAGCGGCAGAGTGCCGGGTGCGTATGAGTTTGAACTCGAAAAGGAAAGTGACACTCGACACAAGATCTTCATTTACTTCAAATCGGGTGGACACGCTCATATAGACCTTCGACGCATGTCTAAGAAGGGTTACGAACTCTTGTTCGTGGCGTTGGAACCGTTCTGCATCGACTACCATCGCGCGCCCCAGATCCGCCAAGACCGCGACGACAACCGATTCATCGAAGGGAAGCAGCAGACTTCATCGGAAGCGCCGCAAAGCTTTACCGAGCTCTGGGAGCAAGAGATGCAAGATCACTTCTCCGCCACGAATTTCGTCCCGCTCAAAAAAGGAACGTTGCTTAGAGGCGGGAGATTCCGAGTGCTGATGCAGATTGCAGCGGGAGGCTTGTCCGCGATCTACCTGGCGGAAACACCCGAGAAAGAACTGCGGGTTATCAAGGAAGCGTGCCTCCCGCCAACGCTCGAGAGCAGTTTAAGAGAAAAAGCGAAAGAGCTATTCACTCGCGAAGCAACTATTTTGCAGCGGCTCTCTCATCCCAAAATCGCCAAAGTGCTGGATTATTTTGTCGAAGACGCCAGAGATTATCTCGTTCTGGAATTCGTGCCGGGACACACTTTGCGACAACTGGTAAAACAAAATGGCGCGATGGCAGAGGAAGATGTTCTTCGCTATTCAAAGCAGGTGGCGGAAATCCTCACCTATTTGCACTCACAACAGCCGCCAATCATCCACCGAGATATCACGCCGGACAACCTGGTTTTGCGTGAAGACGGCGCGATTGTGATCATAGACTTCGGAGCCGCTAATGAGGTTTTGGGAACAGCGACCGGGACGTTGATTGGAAAGCAGGCATACATAGCGCCTGAGCAATTCAGAGGTCACCCAGACCTGCAAAGCGACATCTATGCCCTGGGAGGCTCGATGCATTTTCTGCTGACAGGAAAAGACCCGGAAGCTCTATCGAAATCGCATCCCAGGGCAGAGAAACCGTCGCTCTCGCAGGAAACAGACGAACTTGTCGCAAACTGCACAGCTGAAGATACGAGCGAGCGGATTGGCGATGCGCAGATGCTGGTAGACAAAATAGATGCGATACTAACGAGTATGGGTGGCGTGATTATCACCACAGGCGGTGCTAGAGATTAAAGGCTGATGTATCAATCGAAACAAACTCTAGCTCAGCGATTATGGATGTCGCCTTATGCCCAGGAATATACCGAATACTGGATACGGTACAAACCTGAGCGTTTAGGACGTCAGCGTCTGGGTCGTTCAAGATTCGCTATTGGAACCGTTGTTGCAATCTCGTTCAGCGCCGCAATGGCGATTCTACTCCTCGGCGTAAATCATGTATTATCAGGTTTTCTGCTGATATTTCTTGCCGGAATCATGGTTAGCGCTGCAGTATGTGCGCTTACCATGGTTGACGTATTCGCTCCGACGCACATCGAGTTCAATGATAAGGGCATGCGATTTCACTGGCTCACCCTGCTATTTCGAGGCTGCACGCCGCTGATTACCTGGGACCGAATATCACACGTTACGACGCTTTCGCGCAACGTACTCAGCAAAGAAGAAATAACGATCGAGTTCAATGCCATTGCCCGCGGTATCGGACTGAGCAAACGAGTGAGCTACTTTCTGCTAACGCCAAAGTTGACCTGGGGCTGGTTGACGAGTGACCGGGCACAAATACACTTCGAGATTGATGCAATTGCATCCAGCGATGATAGAAAACGTCTGCAACTCGCGCTCAAAAAGTTTTTACCCTCATATCGCATCGAACCCAAAGTGGCTGACGATTTGAATATGTTCGTAAAATTCGACTCTTACACGGATCTCTGGCTGGACAAATTACAGGAGGATTCTAATCGCAGTCGCGATAGCAAGTTGGAAGCAAACACCATACTCGCCTGCGGAACTTATCAAATTATTGAACCAATCGGTTCAGGCGGACAAGCCCTGGTCTACCTCGGCACGATGTTGAAACCGCTTCCGGCTCCGGATTGCAAGAATTCCGAGACCGTCGTAGATATGTCGGATATTCCGATAGCCTTGACAGGTCTGGAAACGGAAAACGGTGCGCCACCAACTGTGGTGCTGAAAGAATTTGTGCTGCCCACCCAGGCTGGCAATAACGTTCGGAAACGAGTCCTGGAGAACATTCAGAAAGAAGCGACTCTATGGCGGAAATTGCGCCATCCCAACATCGCCAGGCTAATCGATTTCTTTGTAGAGGACCAGCGCGCTTATCTGGTTTTAGAACACGTCAGCGGCCAGACGCTGAAAGAGCGCGTCAATCAAGGCGGTCCGATGAAGGAGCAAGATGTGGTAGAGCTTGCGATAAAAATGTGCGACATTCTCGGTTACCTGCATCGCCGCCAACCACCAGTCATACATCGCGATTTCACACCGGACAATTTGATTATGGACAATTCCGGGGTAGTTAAGTTGATCGACTTCAACGTCGCTCAGCAGCTTGAGGCCCAGACAACGAAGACAGTCGTCGGGAAACATTCATACATTCCTCCGGAGCAATTTCGCGGAAAAGCCGTCCCCCAGAGTGATATTTACTCCCTGGGAGCGACACTGGCGTATCTCCTTACAGGCAAGGATCCGGAGCCAATCACGCAAGCACATCCTGGGGAAACTAATGGTACCGTCAGCGAGGAGCTGGACTCCATCATTGCGAAGAGCACCGCGCTTGGACTTTCGACCCGTTATCAGACTTGTCAGGAACTAAAAACAGATCTGATTTCCCTTCTCAGCCCCCAAGCGGCTGACGCAGAGTGAGTTTTCAATGCTTCATCGAAACGGCCGAATTTCAGGTCTAGCGGTATATGAACTGATATGATTCATAGCTAAGCTCAATTTCGGCTTAAAACGGTACGCAGCAGTTGGCTGCGCGTAGAAGGCAACCTCAACTCAGAGAGTTATACGGCAGATGTCGGCGACAACAAAGTTCAAATTTCCAGAACGAATCTCATTGGGTGGACTCTATCTGGCCGCTAAATCTTTCCCCCACCAGCGCAAATGGGTAGGCGAGGCCGTGGGTGAAGTCACTCCGGCTGTTCCCGATGACAAAATGCTCGGTCTGCAAATCAGTGGACATATCGCCGAAGGGACGCTGACCGAATCTCTGGAAACGCTCAAAAACCTTCAATCCTTCGACCTTTCAACGGTCAGATTTTCGGATGCGATACTGAAAGAAATTGCGCATTTAGATCAGACCATAGAGTTGCGCCTTGATTTTGTCCCATTTGAAGACTCGCATGTCGCCAAGCTCTCGCCGCTTAAGAAGCTTTCTACGATCTGGTTTCTTCACACTGCAATCACAAATAAGAGTCTGCGGCAACTGGCAACCATGCCGTCGTTACAGCACCTCGTCCTGAAGAAGACCGATATTACCGATGGCGGTCTCGTTCATCTAAGTGATTTAAAAGACTTGCGCACGCTGCTTTTGCCGTCGGAAATAACCGACAACGGTCTTGAGGAACTCGCGAAACTCGAGCGATTGCTTCATCTCGATATCTCGAATACAAAAGTCACGGACAAAGGTCTGGAGTTTGTGGGCGGCATGTCGAATTTACAGACCCTCTGCCTGAATGACACCGCTGTTGGTGATAACGGACTCAAGCACCTCTCCAACTTGTCGAACTTGAGAACGCTCTATCTGAGCGGCACAAAAGTGACCGACAAAGGAATCGCGAATCTGGAAAAATTGACGAATCTGGATTATCTGGAAATTCGCGATAATAGTGTTACGGATGCTGGATTGCAGAAATTGAGAGCGGCAGTGCCGGCTTGCACGGTTTTCGGACCTTAATCTAAATCTGTTGGATAAAGTATGCTACGGGATGTAGGAATTCCCATTGACATCCTTTGTCTACGGCCTTACTATAACCGCCAAAGTGCCCAAACTGCGGCACAATTGGCGTTTTGCTGGAGTAAACCATGAGCACTCCCTTTATGATGCGACCTCCCGAGGAAGAGACTCGGACATATCGAAAGCCCGGCGAGGAACCGCCGAAGCCGCCGCTCGAAGTAATCAAGCTACTTATTAAGCAAACCTGGGAAAGCGTTTGGGCACCACTGACAGGCAAGGTAAAGAAACAGGTGGAGAGAAGAACCGCTCCGCTTGAGGAAAGACTGCGTGACGCTCGCAATGCAGTGCTCACCGATGAAGAAATAGAAGTCTTGTTGAACGATCCTAATCCCATGGTCAGACTGGAGCTCGTGCACAATGACACCATATCCGGTGAAGTGCTCGAGCGGTTGAAACACGATCCTGACGTAACCGTTTCAACCATAGCCAGGAGAAAACAGATTCAATTCATTCTTTGAGCTCAAGCCAGTTTCACTGCGCCGTCCGATGAGCGAATCTCAGCGTTCAAACGAGTGAACACAACATCTTTTACGGTCCGCCGTTGCCTGAAGTCCACCGGATATCTTGCGGTCAGTTCGTATCTGCTGTCAACGATCGCCATAGTAACGAGCGGGTCAATCAGTTCGTCTTCAACAAGATACTTTTCTTTCAATCTAAGCCACCCCAGTTTAGCCTCATTAGCATATTCGCCGGTCACGTCCTCTATGACGCGCTGCACCTTCTGCTTGGCGAGATCAACATCGCTGTCAATACTCAATCGGATAACCACTTCGTCCCAGAGGAATGAAAGGTCGCGAGAGTAATTGTATGAAGCGCCGACGAACACACTAGCATTTGCGATTCTGACTATTCGCCCGGTATACAAATCGCCCTGCACCCACTCGCCTAATTCCATGAGCGTCGTTCGCACTAGACCGACATCAATCACGTCGCCCTTGACGCCGGCAATCTGGACACGATCTCCGACCCGATAAGTATCGCCAAAAGTAATAGCCATCCAGCCGGCCATGCTGACGATGAGCTCTTTCAACGCGAGTGCTATACCTGCGGTAGCTGCACCCAAGATAACTGCCAGGCTTCCGAGAGTATCACTGAATACCACTGATAGAAAAACCAGAGCGATGAAGTAGGCCGAAAATTCGGTGATCTTCGAGACAGTGTAGCGCTTGTAGGATTCGTGAAAGTACTTGGGCAGCGAGCGTCGGATAGAGTACGCGATAAAAATAATTAGTACAAGTCCGACCAGACTTATACCGATGCGCAAGGATAGCGGGTTTGCGAGCACGTAAATTATGTTTTCTCGGACCGTTCCAATCTTCACCTGATTGATCGCGTCGCTCAAATTTCGCCGATAGCGCTCTGATTCAACAACAGACTTAATGCTGCTAAGCCACTTCTGAGCGAGAACATCAGGTGTTGTGTCCTCCGCCTTGTAATCAACCTCTCCAACCGTTACTAAAGTTTTGTCACCATATACGATGGCATATGTATTTCCTTCCGTCTTGATCGCAATCCCGGAAGGTTTGAAAGCTTGGTCCTCAATTACGGAATCTAGCGCAGTCGTTAATTGCCTTACGCGATGCTCCGCGCTTCTGCCACCGACCGAACCATGCACGACTAGAATTTCCTTGCCGTGAACGACAACGGGCACGGACAGCCCGCTCTTTCTCGTTTTAAATTGTTGGTTCGTACCACTGTCCACAGACGAGGGTTGTCGTTCACTCTCGGTCTGAGCAAACGCCGGCACCGGCATAAAACCAACGAATGCGGTTAAAACGGTTGCAAGAACGATAAGATGAATTCTGAAATTCGACATGAATCCCGTGAGCGAACGGAGGCAATTACTAACATTTTAACCTCTTGAATAGCCACTCATCCATTGAGATTCGCTCTTATGAACGCTGTTCATGCCATTTTCGCGCATTGTTTCATAAATGCGTATTCGGGTAGAAAGTTGGTGGACGGTTCGAAGGACTCAGAAAAATGAGAATTGTTGACTCAAGACGAATCAAGTTATTTGCGCTCGCGCTTTTCGCAACAACGTCACTTAGCGCATGCGGCTCCGAGGCGACCAGCTCATACGACGATATTTCCGAATCTGAAGCCAAAAGCGCAATGACTGAAGACTTTGCAGTTCCGATTTATCCGGACAGCACTCTATTCGAGTCGAAGAGGAGCGACGGCGGCTCTCTGACGATCACCGGAAGCTTTCACTCACCCGACGCCTGCCCGGACATAAGCGATTGGTATTCCAGGAGATTGCGCATGCAGAACTGGGTGGTTACCGGAATCGAGAAGGCGGACTCGTCGTGCGAAGTGGTCGCTAACAAAGGTAAAGAAGAGTGCAAACTCAATGCCACCAACAACGGCAGCCGTTCGACTATCACTATTAGATACTCGAGACCTAAGTAGTTCGCCTGGACGGAACTCGCTAGCGTTCGTTCACAGGAACTAGAATATCGAACTCGCTGTCCGGTGAGTCCGCTCTGAAACGATCGTCATAAACTTCAAGAAGAGGTGCGCCAGTCTTTACCAGACCTGAATGAGCTGGCGCCCATGTTGCCCAGATAAACTTGAGCGTTTCCGGCAAACCGGCAAGCGTGCCCTTATGTGTGAAAGCAGCATACTTAGAAGCTGGTATGCAGAACCTAACCATATTTTTTGGATGCTCTTGAGCGCATTGGACCGGAGCTCCAGCCATGTAGACGAAAGTCTCTCCAGAATCAAGGTGAACTTCGGGATGACTATCGAAACAGAGACCTAGTAAATATCCAGGCTTCGCGTTTTCAATCTCGCTTACCCTGGGTAGAAATTTATTCCATAAGCTTCCCATCGCATCGTGCGCACCTTCTGTAAAACCGTCGGCGATGCCGACTACGATTTCCGCTTCACGGTGCACCATATTTGGTTTCATTCGCAAACCTAAGAATCGACTTTGCGAGTAGCGTCGGAGTATTGCTGTAGCTTGAGGCCTTGCGCTTTTAAGAACCAGCGACGCACTCGGGACATCCAGTATCGCGGTCCGCGTTGAACGTGGCCTCTCGCACTCGCCAGTCTATAACGCTCAAGTTCGAACTTGACCTTATGTAACTCGGAGCGAAACTCTTCGGTCTTGAATGCGACAGACATTGCTCTGTCAGCCTGATCCTGGAGATCCGGAAGCAGACGTAGTTCGGTTTCCAAGGTTGCGATTCGGGCGCGATCTTCGACGCGGTCTGTCAACAGTTTGATGATCGTCTCTTGAGCTTCGATGACCAGACGGCGCATTTCTTCCAGCTCTTGCGTCTTATCCTCGACGCGAATATCGTGATACTTCACTTCTTCCGGAGCGGATACCAACTGTTGCGCTTTTGCGAGACTGAGCCTCATGTTGCCCGCATCATCGCCTTTGAGAACTTGAACAAATCCCTCGAGTAACGAAACCAACTCATTGCGGGAAACTCTATCGTCTTCCGTGACCAGAGCGTTCGTCAACGTCGTCGTATCAGTGTCTTCGACAGGTGCCAGCTCATCGGCTCTAATATTCCGCGCTACCGGACCGGGCTTGGACGGTAGCTTGCCTCTTTTGACAGCAGAAGCGTGCATCTGAGCATAGTCAAAAGTGCCAATTGTTTCCACACTGTAGTCGTTCTGCTCGAGCTCTTCGGTCACTATCTCATCGACACCGTCGAATCCGCGGGTGAACAAATCACTCGGCAAGTTGCGATGGACTCTGACACCATCAGCGCCACCAGACACCGCTGCAGCAGGCGAAAACATTTGATCGAGACCATCCAGCGAAGCTGGATCGGGCACATCTACTGATTGTGACTGACTCATGGTAGGCTCTCCCGGCAAATCCCTCCTGGATTATCCTTGATCCCGCGGCGAGTTGTCCAGTAAAACTATGGTGCCGTATGTGGTGCCACGACGCTATATACATCGACTATGGAGCTTACCAAAAGCGTCGCCCCTCGCTACACCCATATCCACTAGCCATACACCACCAGTAATACAAACATGCAACGGCTATAGAAGCGAGCAGAAGTGGAAGCACTCGGCAAGCTAAGCGAAACAGCCTGTAATCAGCCTTTTGTCAAAACTAATTTAAAACCATTTTTATCGCACAGCCTATTCAGGCTTTTTCTTCGCTTTTGGTTTCGGCTTCGCTTTGCTTTCGGTTTTCACGCCGGGTGTCGATCGTTTGATACCGTTGAATTGCTCGACCATCTGTTTCACCAGTGGTGCAGCCGCGGTACCGCCGTGACCGCCGTGCTCGACAAATCCGCAGCAAGCGATTTCCGGATTTTCTGCAGGCGAATAACAGGCAAACCATCCGTGCGTTTTACTGCCCTTTGGAGGGGCTTCTGCAGAACCCGTCTTTCCAGCCATGGTCACTTCCGGAATTCGAGAGCGACCTGCAGTACCCGCTTCGACTACGGCTTTCAGACCGTCGTGCAGTATCTTCATGTAGACCGGATTGACTTTCCAGACTTCAGGCCGAGGAGCAGGAATTTGACGATCGGCAATCTTGATCACTAGATGGAGGAATGGCACTCGGCCGCCCATGCCATAGCCGGCATACATGCGCGCAGCCTGTGCCGGTGTCACTTGCAAGAAGGTCTGACCAATCGACATGTGAATCGTGTTGCCGCGATACCACTTTTCATGAAGCCGTCTCATCTTCCATTCGGAGTCCGGCACCAAACCTGATCTTTCGTTAGGTAGCTCGAGCCCAGTTGGACGCCCTGCGCCGAAACGATTCCCCCACAGTTTGATATCCTCTGGTTCCAAACCTAGTGCCATCTGGTAGAACGCTGTATCGCGAGACCACTGCATGCACTGGACGAGGTTGTAAACAGCGGCTTTGCCGGTCCAATCGTGGAACGTGAAGCCACCGAGGCTCAGTCCACCTGAAACATGCAACTTGGTATCGGGCTTCACAACCTTTTTGTCTAGTGCCGCCAGTAGTGTCACAGGTTTCCAAATAGATCCAGGTGGGAAACCGGATAGAGCGCGGTTGTGCAATGGGTGACTGGGCGAGTTCAAGACCCGGCGATCTTCTTTCGTCATACGCCGGGTGAACACGTTAGGGTCAAAGCTCGGTCGAGAAACAAGGAAAAGGACTTCACCGGAACGCGGGTCGCATCCCACGAGTGCGCCGGATTTCTCAGCCAGTATGTTGAAGGCGTGACGCTGTAGATCAACGTCGATTGAAGTAACAATAGGCAGTCCCGGTTTAGCTTTTTTAGTGACTACCGGCTTTGATGTTTCCGGAGAAAGCGCATGACCAGAGGCATTTACACGAACACGTTGCTCGCCGTCGACACCACGAAGTTGATCGTCATAGATTTTTTCGATCCCCGCCTGACCGACAACGTCTCCCATTTTTCGCTCGGGTCTTTCCTTTAGCTGCGATTGGGTGATTTCACGACAATAGCCCAGCACGTGCGCTGTAGCATCGGCGTGAGGATAAGTTCGGCTGATGTCCGGTAAGATATCTATGCCTTCGAGAAAAATTTTCTGCTCGTAAAAGCGACTGACAATTTCCATGTCTACGTCATGTTCAATCACCACGGGTAGTACTGAACCTGAGGCTTTTGCCTTCATCAATCTATTGAGCACTTCCGGGTATTCGAGCGCCAAAATTTTGCACAGACGTGTAGCCAGATCTTCCATGTGGTCAAGCTGATTCGGAATTGCGATCATGGACAACGACTGTTTGTTGGTCGCCAGCAAATTTCCGTGGCGGTCATAAATACTGCCACGTGGAGCACGCAGAAACGTTACACGGGTGGAGTTTTCGACGGCCTGACCCTTGTAGTGCTTCTCGTTGATAATCTGGAGCCAACCCAAACGCAGAACGATTAGAGCAAGCGCCATGAGAACGACCGAAGACAGAACGACTGCCTTGAATGCAGCCTCATCGCCGTTGGTTCTGTGCATGACGTGGCTCATCTGGCCTCCATCATATGCCGATAGCGTGCAAACTCGTACCAACCTCGCATCGGTAAAAACACAAACGGCGCTATCAGAGCGTTTAACACCGCTTCGGTAACGGAAATTTCGACGAAGTTCTCAATCACCAGAGGGCGACCAAGAATGAACAACTGTAGCGCCGTTAGCGCTTCGGCAAAGAAGGTAAGAATTACGACGAGCGGAATCACAAGGACCACGGCCTTATTGAAATTACGCAAACAAAAATAGCCTGAAATCCAACCCACGATTGGATAAGCGAGCGGATACATCGGTAGAACCGACGAGTAAAGCGCGGCGAACGCAGCCCCCAGTAAAGCGCCACTAATGGAACCGGAGAGAGCCTGGCGCAAGAGAACGGTTTTTACAGTGCTGAGCCGAAGCTCATCGATACTCGGTTTCAAGAGCGGCGAACCGAAAGTGATTCCCCAAACAATAATAAGCGTGAGGGGAACGGAGCATTGAACACCAGTAACAAACAAACGGCTCACTACAGCCAGCTGCATAACCCAGGCACCCGCGACTATTAGCATCGTGATTCCGATGGCACCAATGCGTCTTCGAGTTTGGATTGAAAGCCAGGACATTCTACTTCTGAGCCATCGGCGGTAACACTAGGACCTGATTCAAATCGTAGCAATTTTCCGAAAGCGCGACATCAATTTTCATAGAAGCGCCATCAACGTCGCGACTGATCGATTTGACGGTTCCGACCGGATGATTCTCCGGGAATACGCCGCCTTTACCGAAACAAACGATTTTGTCACCGATGTCCACGCTAGTTCCCACTGGGATGTAATCCATTACGGCTAGCTGCTGCCCGTTGCCCGCGATAATTCCAGGCAAACCTATCCGTTTGATAAGCACGCCCAGTTTTTGCTCAGGGTCGGTGATCAGGCGCACTACCGATGCGTTTTTATCGACAGATACGACCTGCCCCACAACGCCCTCACGCGTGATCACAGCACTGCCTTTGCTGACGCCGTCCTCGAGACCCTTGTCCAGTACGACTTGCTCAAACCAATTGTCCGGGTTGCGCGCGATCACTTCGGCAGCAATCGTCTTTCTGGTCAACTTTTGTTTTAAACCGAGAAGACCGCGCAAATTGTTGGTATCACGAGACTCGCGCCGCAGAGTCGTTAACTCGAGCTCCGATGCGGCCAACTTACGTTCGAGGTCGCGTATGCGCTGTGAAGACTCGAACACTTCCTCCGCCAGGTTACGGGTAGACTCGACCTGGTAGACACTTTTGGTGATCACTCCTGAAACCATCGTTGCAGCAGTCAAAAGCATACCGGCAGCAGGACCACCGATCATAATGATTACGATGATTAGAAAAATCGCCTCGGCGATAGACTCCGATTGGCTCCCAAGCCGATGTGAATCACCCGCCACGAATGCGACCTCCTATTTACGGAATTCGCAAAGATCGCGCACACGGCTGTAAGCCGGGTCCGTCAATAGCTTTCCAGTTCCGATCACCACACAGGAAAGCGGATCGTCGGCGATGAAAACCGGCACTTCTGTTTCACTTGAGATAAGTTCATCAAGACCTTGAAGCAACGCGCCACCACCAACGATGACAATGCCGCGATTGTAGATGTCGGCAGCAAGTTCAGGCGGTGTTTTTTCAAGCGTTCTTTTGACGGCACCGACGATGGCTCTGAGCGGCTCAGCGATTGCTTCGCGGACTTCACCGCGACTGACAGTTACAGTGCGAGGCAAACCGTTGATAAGATTCAATCCCCTGACGTTGTACTTGTCGTTTGTCTCCGTCTTCCAGGCAGAACCCAGACGGAACTTCAGTTCTTCAGCAGTCTTTTCGCCAACATCAAGACTGTGGACCTTCTTGAGATAAGTACGAATAGCGTCGTTGAGTTCGTCGCCCGCGATACGAATCGATTCATTGACGACGATGCCGGATAAGGATAGAACTGCGACTTCTGTGGTACCGCCCCCGATATCAACGATCATTGAGCCGGTTGGCTCCGTCACAGGAAGCTCGGCTCCCATCGCAGCACACATCGGCTCTTCCGGCATGTAGATTCTCGAAGCCTTGGCATTCTCGGCCACTTGCTTAATCGCGATTTTTTCTACGCTTGTTATTCCTGCAGGAACGGCAATCACGATTTCCGGATTGCGCAACATCGTCTCCTGCTGAGATACACGTTTTATAAACTCGTTGAGCATAAACGTGGCATCATTCAGCTCAGCGATAACGCCGTCTCGCAACGGCCGGCTTGCCCGCACTCCTTGTGGCGTGCGCCCGATCATCGCTCGCGCTTCTTCGCCTACAGCGATGGGCAGGTTGGTATTACTATCGATGGCAATCACAGACGGCTCTCGGAGCACGACGCCATGACTTTCCACATATATAAGCGTATTAGCAGTGCCCAGGTCGACACCAACGCCTTTGCTGAAAAACCCTTTGAACAAGCCCACTTTCGCAACTCCCGACAGGGTGAAATAGCGCTACCAAAGTAAAGTCTAACACGCTAAATCGGCTTTATGTCAGTATAGAAGCCAGAAATAAGCGACTATATAAATGATCGCTACTTCTTGCGGCTTACTCCATATCCGATGACATTGCTCTTCACGAGCGTAAAGTCACCGTTATCGAGCGCGAGCGAAAATGCGTGTTCATCAAACCAACGCAACTTTCCTGTGTAATTTCCACCATCGGCGGTCTTAAAAGTAAGCCGTTCACCGTCTTTGATAAACCGCTGTAGTTCAGCTATTGACGGGGGTTTCCCTTCGTTGCCGGAATTAGACATCAGGTCTACCCTCTACTTATCGCTTGGCAGCTAATCGCGAGTCTGCTTCTTAAACGTCGGATGCGTCACGCAATTTTGCATTTTCAAGCTCAGCATCATGACGAATAGTCTTATGCTTGTTGACAACATACTGCCGCCCTTTCCAATTTACCTGAGCGCCAAACAGAACCAGATATGCAGAATGGATGTACAGGCAGGACACAGCGATTCCACCGAACGGGATCAGGAAGAAATGCCGCCAGTCTACTCCGGCGTGATGCTCGGTGGTTTTTCTCCACCAGAAGCCGAATATGATCCACTGAACCGCAACAAGCGACGTCAGACGCATCAAATTGCCGGAGACATCGCCCTCGTACCATTCTGCGATAACCCAGGCAAGCTCGAGGTATGGAACGAGCAAAATCGTGTTCAACATAACGAGGATGAACACAAGGTTGAAAATTTTGCTGTCGATAAGCGAGTAGACATTCTTCGTCCATCCCTGCCAGAGAGACTCGAAGTCTGTGTACATGCGAACACTGTAAAGGGTTTTGCCATCAGCGACAGCAATCTTGTAACCCTTCTCCTTGAAGACGCGTCCGATTGCGTGATCTTCGACGATTTCATCACGAACGCTCTGGTGTCCACCGATCGCATGATACGAAGAGCGGCGACATAGAATGTACTGTCCATAAGCGTATGCCCGCTCTGCTTCCGGGTCGTTGACTGTATGGAATGGATCGCCCAGTAAGAACGAGCTAAGCAAAACCGGCATGACAAGCCGCTCCCAGAAGCTTCCAAGCTCCTGCACGGGAACGAACGAAATCAAATCGATTTTGTTTGTAATAGCGTAAGAGACTGAGTCTCTGAGCGAGTTGGGATGATGATACGTGTCAGCGTCGGTAAAAATGAAGAAATCACCGGATGCATACCCGACCGCATGAGCTAAAGCATTGCACTTGCCGATCCAGCCATCAGGCGCGTCCTTGCCCTGGACCGACTTGATACGCTTATCTTTCGCGGCGAACTCAGCGATTATCTGTCCGGTTGAGTCAGTAGAACGATCGTCGATGATGACGACTTCGAAATTCGGGTAATTCTGCTTCAGGACTGAATCTATGCAGCGCGCGATTTTGGCTTCTTCATTACGCGCCGGAATAATCACAGAGACAAATGGCAAATTCTTGTCTTCGAACTGCGAGCGCTCGACCGGTTTCAAAAGCGCGTAGAAAGCGCATGTGAGTCCGAAAAGACTCAGAATCAAAAGGGTGCTGATTAAAAAGATGCTGACTGAAATCACCCTGCGGCACCACCGTATTCGTAGAATCCCTTACCAGTTTTTCGTCCAAGATGGCCCGCCGAAACGAGCTGCCGGAGAAGCGGACAAGGTCGGTACTTCGGATCTCCGAAACCCTCCTGCAGCGTCTCCATGACGTGAAGAACAATATCCAGTCCGACGAAGTCGGCTAGAGCAAGCGGTCCCATTGGATGGTTGTAACCGAGTGTCATGCCGAGGTCGATTTCCTCGGGAGAGGAGAGCCCCTCCATCAGAGCAAAAGCGGCTTCGTTGATCAGGCAAAGACCCAATCTCGTTGTGATGAATCCGGGGAAATCCTTCGACTTGATGATCGTCTTGCCCATTTCTTCGCCGAATTGCCTGACTTTGGCGACTGTGTCAGACGAAGTGTCGCATCCGGGAATGATTTCGAGCAGTTTCATCACATGCGCAGGCGAGAAGAAGTGCATGCCGATGAAACGGTCGGCGCGTTTCGTGGCAGAAGCCAGACTGGTAATCGGCAAGGAAGATGTATTTGAGGCGAAAACAGTGTCAGCCTTGCAAATCTCGTCGAGCTTCTTGAAAAGGTTTCGCTTAACATCGAGGTCTTCAACAATCGCCTCGATGACAAGATCGCAGTCCTTTGCATCCTCTAAAGATGTTGTCGAGACGATTCGCTTCTTGACGTCTGCGAGTCCTTCATGGGTTAGAACTCCTTTCTCGACGGATTTCTTACCGAATTTGTCGATCTCGCCCGCCGCCTGCTTGAGCGCCGCTTCTGAGACGTCGTACAGGTGGACGGTGGCTGTGGTTTTCGTGGCAATCAGGTAAGCAATGGCTCTACCCATAAAGCCGCTGCCAGACATGAAAACCTTTGAAAAGGTCGCTGCGGTTGGCATTTGAAGATTCCTAGTAATCCACCAATAACGACAAGATCCTAGCATCAAATAGAAAAAGGCGTCGAGACGGGTGCAACACAATAAGAACTGTCAGGATCGACAAGTCGCCTCGAAAAATGATTTTTTCGTGTTTTCTAATTCCTTTTTAGTGCGTTGCTGATAGCTTGATAAACCAACTTCGCATATCGCCAGAGTAAAACTGATTTTACTTTTTCGATAAGCCGGACCCTGCCACTCGTGTCAAAAACCGAAAGAGAGACGCAATGTTCAAGAAAATTCTTATTGCCAACCGTGGAGAGATTGCCGTTCGAGTCATTCAAGCCTGCCGCGAGCTTGACATCAAAGCCGTCGCAATTTTTTCGGAACCGGACAAAGACGGCAAGCACGTTCGCCTCGCTGACGAAGCCTGGAAGCTTGAGGGTCAGCCTGGAAAGGTTTACTTGGACTATCAACAAATACTCGAAATAGCGAAACGCGCAGGGGCGGAGGCTGTTCACCCCGGATACGGTTTTCTCGCTGAAAACCAGGATTTCGCTCAGGCTTGTATAGACCAGGGCATCAAGTTCATCGGTCCGATGCCTGATGTGATTAAGCGTATGGGCTCCAAAGTCGAGTCGCGACGCGTGATGAAAGACGCGGGAGTCCCCGTCGTTCCCGGCACGACCGACCCCGTAACCGACCCTGCGGAAGTCAAAAAGCTTGGTATCAAATACGGTTATCCTCTGGCTATCAAAGCCAGCGCCGGTGGTGGCGGTCGAGGATTGCGCGTGGTTCGCAAAGATGAGGACGTCGACAACGCCTTGTCCGGAGCACAACGTGAAGGAGCAAGCTACTTCGGCTCAGACGAAGTATATGTCGAAAAGTATTTGGATAAACCGAGACACATCGAAGTTCAGGTCATTGGAGACGAGCACGGCAACGTCGTTCATTTGTACGAACGGGATTGTTCAAGTCAACGCCGCCACCAGAAGCTGGTCGAAGAAACGCCGGCTGCGAAACTCGATCCAGGTCTCAAGGCCAGACTTCTCGAAGCCGCTGTTAAAGGAACGAAAGCACTCAATTACACTTCAGCCGGCACACTCGAATTCATGGTCGCCCAGGACGAGTTCTACTTTTTAGAGATGAACACTCGCGTCCAGGTAGAGCATCCGATTTCCGAGATGACGACTGGCGTAGACATCGTCAAAGAACAGATTCTCGTGGCTGCAGGGCACCCGCTTTCGTTTAAACAGGAAGAGATCAGCCAGCGTGGACATGCAATTGAATGCCGCATCAATGCAGAGGACGTGAATAAAAACTTCTTGCCGAACCCGGGAGACATCAGCGTGTATGTTGAACCGTCGTTGCCCTGGGTTCGAGTCGATAGCGCTTGTTACTCAGGCTATAAAGTAATTCCTTTCTACGATTCGCTTCTCGCGAAGCTGGTCGTCTGGGGACGTACTAGACAGGAAGCGATTGCTAGAACACGAATAGCTCTTCGCGATTTCAAAATCCAGGGCGTGAATACCACAATACCGTTTCATCTAGCCATCATGGATGATCCAACCTTCCAAGCCGGCGAAGTACATACTTCATACGTCGAGCAAGAGTTTATGAAGCATTGGAAAGAAATCGCTGAAAAGTATTCGGTGGCGAAACCAGCTTCAGCTACCGCTTCGCCGGCAGGTGGAAACGGTGATGCGGCAGCGTCTGCGCTGCCGGAACGCTCGGAAGCACGTTCTTTCGAAGTGGAAGTAAATCAGAGAATGTTCAAGGTCGCCGTTGCGGAACTTGTTGAACCCGGGAAGGCGCGAGTGGCTGCCACCACAAGCGGTGCAGCACCGAGAGCGGCGGCAACCGCGGCAAAGCCGAAGCGCTCAACCTCCATCTCCACAGCAAAGCCGGGTGAGATTCGCTCGACAATGAACGGCGTCGTAAAAGACATCGTCGTCAAAGTTGGTGATAAAGTCGAGAATGGACAACGCGTGATCGTTTTCGAAGCAATGAAGATGGAATCGGATTTGAACGCAAATAAGACCGGCACCGTATCCGGTATTAAGGTCAAAGTCGGTGAAACGGTTGAAAACGATGTTCTGCTTCTGACAATCGACGACTAAAAAACGCAACTAGAGAAACAATCAGGAGATCCAGTGCCTTCACCGAATTTCAGAATAGGACACGGTTTCGACATCCACAAATTGGGTGAAGGTATTCCACTGATTCTAGGTGGAATTAAAATTCCGCATACAAAAGGAAGTGTCGGGCACTCGGATGGCGATGTCGTCACTCACGCAATAATCGACGCATTGCTCGGCGCTGCGGCGATGGGAGATATCGGAACACATTTCCCTCCCTCGGACGATTCGATCAAAGGCATCGACAGTATCCGAATGCTTGCAAAAATCATGGAGCTTTTGACCGCTGAAGGCTACATGGTTGGAAACGTCGATACTACAATCGTTTTGGAGAAACCAAAACTGTCTCCGCACTATCCAGGTATGCGCACCCGCCTGGCAGAAGTTTTGCGGATAGATGAAGATCGCATCGGTTTAAAAGCAAAGACATATGAGAAGATGGGCGACATTGGCGAGGGCAATGCAATTGCCGCTTACGCAGTCGCCTTGATCTTCAAATAGGAACGCGCACGACTCACTTACATTCAGGAGCGCACATGATGTCAGATGGCAATGTAGAAGTTCTTATAGTCGGCGCCGGTCCTACCGGACTCACTCTAGCGTGTGAACTGGCAAGACACGGAGTAAGCTTCCGTATCGTCGATAAAAACGCGGTTGCCTCGGACCTCTCGAAGGCGCTCGCAGTTCATGCCCGCACGCTTGAAGTCTTCGAAGATATGGGCATCGTAGACCGATTTTTGACTTTCGGACTAAAACTGAAGGCAATCAACGTGTACGCCGATGAAAAGCAAATCGCGCACATGACGCTCGACGAGCTGGATAGCGCTTACTCATTTGCTCTGTCGCTCCCGCAGAGCGATACAGAACGAATACTTATGGAGCGGCTTGCAGAGCTCGGTTACGCAGTTGAGCGCTCGGTAGAAGTAGTTGAACTCAGCCAGAACGACGATGGCGTCGAGTGCAAGGTGAAGAGTCCTCACAACGGCGAAGAATCAATCAAAACACGATGGGTTGTGGGTTGCGATGGTGCGCACAGCATCGTTCGCAAGCAACTGAAGCTTGATTTTGAAGGCACCAAGTATCCGGACTTACTGCAACTCGGCGACGTTGAAGTGCATGGACCACTCGTACATGATGAATTGTACGTGCTCAATTCCGACAAAGGATTGATCGCGCTATTCCCATATGGCGGCAACAGGTATCGCCTGGCAGCGGTGGACCTGGACAGGGACAGCAAAGGAGAGTCGGACGTTTTACCCGAGCCATCGCTTGAGGATCTTCAAGCTCTCGTCGATGAGCGATCGCTGTTTCCGCTCAAACTATCAAACATGCACTGGTCTGCAGCGCTCTATTTGCAACGACGACACGTAACCCACTACCGTGTCGGGAACTGTTTTCTCGCCGGCGACGCCGCGCACATACACAGCCCGGCGGGCGGTCAAGGCATGAACACAGGAATTCAAGACAGTTACAATCTGGCGTGGAAAATGGCTCTGGTTTCACGTGGTGTTTCCAGCGATTTGCTCCTCGATTCGTACAACGCGGAACGCCTTGGTATCGCCATTGATGTTTTGAAACTTACGGATTTCATGATGAAGGTCAACACGCTAAAAAATCCTGTAGCGAAAAAACTCAGAGACACATTGGCTCCGGTTCTCTCAGCACAAGAGGTTGTTCAGAAACGTGCTCGCAGCGGCATTGCGGAATTATCATTGAACTATCGAGATAGTCCTATTGTCGAAGAGCACGTCTCCTCCATCGTAGAGGCAATTGCGCCTAAGCAAGACATGCCATCACTCTCGGATCACTTTGCGTTTAAAAACGGTCCGGAAGCGGGAGATCGAGCGCCGGATGCTTTCCTCAAGGCGCCAACCGTAGGCAAGGATGAACAGGAAAAGGATCCACTACGATTGTATGAGATTCTTCATGGCACAAGGCACGTCCTTCTGATCTTTTCTGGTGACGAGACCACTCACGAAGAAATTGACCTGTTTAAAGCTACCGCCGTTAGTATCGGTAAACTCCCGGATGGTCTGGTTGAAACGGTCATTATAGTAGACTCAGAAGACAGCAAAAGGCATTGCGCGCAGCTTGATACCATAGACAATTTCCGAGTGCTCTGCGACTGGGAGATGTCCACACATCACCGTTACGGCGCCGGCGCCAATTGCATGTATTTGATCAGACCGGATGGTTACGTTGGGTTTAGATCACAACCAATGGATTTGGATCTGTTGAATTCATACTTCAAACGCATTTTCGATAAGTCGTTTTAAACGCTACTTTTCTTCATAGCCCTTTCCGACCTTCTCGTCAACGATTTGATCGTAGTACTGTTTTGCAGCACTGCTGTTGGGAAACGACTTCGTTTTTTCCTGCCCGTTCGTGCCGATCCGACCGTATTTGACCGTAACATCATTGCCGTTCAGCACAATCGACCAGAATTTGCTGGACGAGCCTTCCACAAATTCGAAATATCTTGGCTGTTTGCCATCAGAAGTACTGCCACCAACTGCGGTGCCGCCTGTTTCGGGCGCAAGACTTTTCTCCTCAGGCGAAAACTGATTTGTTGAACCCACCAGGGACTGATGACAATCAGAACAATAACAAAAGTGCGCTCCAACAACGGCTGGTTGAATAATTTCGATATCAGTTTCTGAGACTGCCCGCGGGGAGAAGTTCAACACATTGCTTTTAGTAGTAGAATTCACGACATCCCCCATCACTTCATCCGGCAAACTGTCGACATCGATTCTCGCACGCACGAATGATGGAAACCTCGGCACGCCGGCATCGGTCAATTCCTGGTAGCGGAAAGTTACGATACTGCCAATGGGCGGCGGATTGGCTCGCTCTTTGTCGGTGAAACCGGTACCGATAGCAAACTTTATCCCGTTGGAAAGTTCGACACTGAGAGCCCCCATCTTGCCTTTGTGCTTTCCGGTTCCAGGCAAATATTCGAGGACGCGCGCCTCGGCATCATGAAAGGTTTTGACTTTGAGCAAACTGTGAGAACGGCCGTACTCATAACGCGAGTTAGGTTGCCGAAGCATAAGACCTTCACCGCCTGCAGCCTCCACTCGCTTCAACTCCTCAGTCAAATGCGCAACGTCGCGGCATCGTTCTTGCAAGTGAGGAGTCGCGTAACGAGGTCGGGTTTCATCCAACAGCTGCTGAAGATAAGCCATCCGCGCCTCGAAGACGTCGTCGACCTGAGGCGCATCGAATACGAGATACTTAACTTCTTCCCATTCCTTACCGCGATCCTGCCGCCGAACGATACTCACCGTGCGTTGAAACGTTTTGCGAGCAATCCATAACTCACCGTCAAGATGCACATCGCTAGGTAGGTCTTCGGTAAACCAATCCGGAGCCGTAAAGATGTTGCCCTGGCGAGAAACAAACTGTTTACCATCCCAATAAGCGCGCACGCCATCGAGTTTCTCGCTCATCCACCAACCGGTTAGGTCGGATGAGTTGTCCCAGGCGTGTGCAAGCAAAATACCTGGAATCAGTTCCTCTACTGCGCCACCACTAGCGCCACTAGAGGAAACTGGTAAGGCGATTCTTGAAGGGAATTTCGATTTAGCAGTCACGGCCTTCGCAGGTAACTCACCGCCCAGACGCTCGATTTCCGCCGCATCACCACGATATTTGCGCAGATGTTTGCACGTTCGCTTCTCGATCGGATGCGATTGCGTCCGCCATGCAGGACAGCTGCAAGAGTAAACCCCGCCGGTATTCTTCAAAATATACGGATCCTTCGCTGAGCCCTGAATTTCTACCGATTCACCATCTTCAATATCCGGCATCGTACACCCTCGTCGACTGCGGGTAATTTGCCACATAACGCAGGCATCAAATCGTCAGCCCGATTAACTTTACGAGCTGGCGAACGCCATTGACTCAAACAACCAGTGGTATGCGCTCGAGTACGCCATCTCCGAAGGTTGCATAAAGACCGAGTTCGTTCATGTGGACATAGCCGATGTGACATCCGCAAACGGAGTTCGTGCATGGCGTTTCGATCAAGGCGCTCTCGAAGTTCGGATCGTAGATGTTCGCCACGGTCCCGGAAATGAAATGACAGCGCTTTATGTCACCCGCACCATCGACGGAAATGACTGCGGAACCCGCACGGCAAGCCTTCCCAAGACTTGAATGGTACTGATTATTGATAGGAAACATTGGATCGATTGACGTCAAAAACTCAACCTCACCAGCCTCGTAGTAGTTTTCAACCCGCTTGAAAGCATTGACCCACAGGTAAACCCCAGGGGATAACTCACGACGTAAGGAAACGATATCGTCGAAGTGCTCACGCAGTCCAACTACGCCGACAGAGAAACGTATTCCGCGCTCCTCCAGTTCGAGGCATTTCGAGAGGAAACGTTCTCGCGGCGTTTCAGTTGGATGGAAGGTAGTCCACAAAGCTAGCTTGGCCCTGTCGCATCGCTCCACCCAGTCCAAATTGCAAGAAAGATTTGTTTGAATCGCAGCCTTGTCTATGGTATCGCTGGCGGTGAGGGCTATAAGTGCATCCTGATACCGTTTCCGAATTAAAGCTTCGCCCCATGGAGTGAACAAAACTGACAGGCGGAATTTCGTTTGAGATGTAGCCCACCTCACGAATCGCTTGAGCTGACGCTCATCTTCGGCGTGTTCCTCAACGGTTTCATGATGCTTCGCAAACGGGCAATACTCACAACCGTAGTTGCAACTAGAGAGCGGACCGCGATAAAGGATTGATAGACTCTTCAAAGAATTTACCTGTTCTCGTAAGAGTCCATTTTCTCTTTTACGTCAGCCGAGTAAAGTTCAAAACCAATTCGATCCGACCACGCCAAGCCGTTTTCAGTAAGATACATTCGACCGTCCACAGTCTCAACAAGTTTAAGATTCTGCAACTCGTTTAACTCGTTTGAAAAATCAGAAAGCAACGCTTCGTTGAATCGTGAGTAGTATTCATCGAAAGACAAACCATCTAGTTGTAATAACGACTGAATTACGAACCGGCGCTTTCGTTCCTCATCGTTCAAAACGAAACCATAGTCCGCGAAAGCAAACGAGTCGGATGAGGCATTGACGTAGTCATGCAAAATGTCACGAATCGGCTTCTGACCGACGGCGTACCTCATAGAATAGTGGTGCGCAGAAGTATAGGACCTCGCTCCACATCCGATACCAATCATGCCGTCATCCTGGCAGCAGTAAACAGGTTTTGAAACTGAGTCTCGCTCTCGTCGCTCGAACATGCGCATCGACGACTGTTGATATCCGTTGTCCGTTAAAACGGTGCGCGCCTGGCGATACAGCTCCAGACGAATATCGGCGGTTTCCATACCAGCCGTTTCCCTACCGACACTTTGCCGTCCCATACCAGTTAGCGGCCTAATGTACAGTGGATAGAGATAAACTTGCTCAGGTTCGTAACTCAAAGTTTCACTTAGTGTTTGCATCCAGGTGTCAAATGTTTGCCCGGGCAAGCCGTACATAAGATCGACGTTCAACGTTGGGAAGTTAAACTGCTTCAACCGCTCAAGCGCACGTCGGACAACATTCGAATCTTGAGACCGACCAATTGCTCTAACTTCTGACTCGATAAAACTTTGAATTCCTATACTTAGTCGTTCAACTCCGCGCTCTTTCAAAACACTGAGTTTCTCGGTCTCCGCAGTGTATGGTGACGTCTCCACTGAGCAGGGTGCTTGTTCGGGATCTGTTTTGAAAACGCGATCGACTATGTCAAATAAACGTTCTAAATCGGTAGCGTTCAAATATGTCGGTGTGCCACCGCCTAATGCCATGCGAGCAAACGAAGCATTGCCCAGCGCTTCGGCAACTTCATGGCACTGACGCTCAACGGCGTCTAAGTACTGTTTCTCCAGCGAAGCTTCCGGATTTGTGGTTGTGAACAAATTGCAAAAGCCGCATCTCATCTCACAAAACGGAATGTGGAGATAGAGAAACAAAGCGTCGCGTTTCTCCGCTTTCCAAAGTTCCTTCAGTGGAACAGGCTGCGGGAAGTCGCGGTAAGCCGTTTTATGCGGATAAGAATACGAGTACGCTTGATAGCGCGTATCTGCGCCATCCACGAACCGACGGGGAACGGTCACGGAACCACTGGTGGTATCACGCACCACTAGCTTTTCTCCTTCTTCTGCTTCATCGCCTTTTTCAGAGCTTCAAGTTCAGCATCAAGAGAAAGTGACTTTGACTCGCGTTCAAACTTTCTCTCGTCATCTTTCGCCGACAATTCAGCCAGTGCTTCCTTCTCGAAGATCTTGCCTTCCAACCTTTGAAGCGTTTCCTCACCATCATCGAAATCGGGCATGCTCGGCGGCGGCGGAATATTGACGTTATGCTCAAGTTTTGAAAGCGTCACCTTCAGTTGCTTTTCCAAATCTTCTTGAGACATCAAATCAGCTTCCAGTTCTGCAATTAGAAGCTCCAGCGACCTTATTCGATCGGTGACTTCCTTTTCGACATCGTCCGCCCCGGTTTTCTGCGTGATCGCCAGACGTTTACGCCAGGTCGCAAGCTCGCCTTTCGACTTATCCAGCTTCTCTTTGATCAACTTTTGAGATGTTACGGCCTCAATGAGCGCGTTTCGCACCTCAGCGATTTCTTCGGACATATGCTCTCCAATAGCGCGCAACAGCCTTCAACAGGTTATTCATCGGTCACATCCACCTCCACGCTCCCATATCAAGGTCGTCGTTTGCGGCTGATTATATTTTAGCTCCTGTTGCCTTTAAACCTTGCACCTTACTCAGAGCAACATGACCACAGTCACGCGCAGATATGACATATCTCAATCGTTTCGCCCAACGGTAAACGAGAGAATAAATTCATCAAACATCTGAGGAGCGCAAATGTATCAAAACTCAGACCATCGTCTACTTGAACTGAACCCGCTTTTTTCCTCTTGTATTCTAGGTTCGCTCTTTACTTCACTTCTGGTTCTCAGCGCAGCTGCCTTCCCGCAGATCGTAGACCTGATGGTCGGAACCGCTTTCAATTGCCTTCTCCATCCCACAACCGTACTGCTCAATCCGCTCAGCTGGATCACAATTACGCCTAACATCATGTTCTGTGCTCTAGGCTACTTCTTTTTCAAGGGACAGGACGTGGCGATAGCGTTCTGGCTTACTGCCTACGCTCACTTTACGATCACGATACTTCTTATACAGGCTTTGGGGAACAGGAGCGTGGTTCACGTTAAACGACGCAAGGCACGGATTTGCGGAGCAATCTACGCATAGTCGGAAACCGGTTCACTTTCCTTCCAGCCAATACAGACGGTATTGCTTCCACTCATCTTCGTCCATCGTATATTCGGCAAAGGGTGCAACGCCCTCGAAAACGTCAGGCACCGCATCTGGTGACGCTAATCCTTGCCTGATTCCCTTGAGCGCTGTCACGAGATTCTCGCTGTATGTCATGTGTGCCGGCGTCCCTTTGTCCGTGTCGTATACAGGAATTCCGATTATCACCGAGCATAGATGTTTCAAATCATCTTTGGACGCGGCGTTGCGCACAGCGCGAGTAACCTGAATGGCTTGCTGTTGCATAAGCCAGACATACGCACGAGGATGATAGAGCCAGGAGTCGTATCCCATAACAGCAATCTGGTCGCAATGTGCAGAAATCACAGAAAAATGCTCGGAATCCCAACCCCAAAGCGCTCCGGGGTACCACATAGGAGTTGCCACCGAGAGAAGTTTCTCCGAACCAATCGCTGCGCGCGTCTCATCCAGTAACAGAGGAAACGTTTTGTCAGTGTTCGGGAAAAACTCATAGTCGAGTTGCACACCGTCAAACCCGCACTTTTCCGTTAGCCACTGGCAGGAAGCGACAAGATTCTCACGAGAATCTTTATCCTCAAGATCAACCCCGACACGTCCAAAATTACTGGGCACATACAGCCAAGCCACTACCCGCACTTTGGGCAGTCGGCGGTGCAGCAGCTCGACAAGTTCGCGCGCCGGCTCTTCATACTTAAACAGCAAATTTCCATGACTGTCGGTGCTGCGCACATGGAAGTACGCATACTTAATCTGATTCGCAGATAAACGCTCGATAAGCTCATCTCTCTCCTGCAGAGACTTTTTGCCGAAATACCAGAGATAACGAAGCCAGATGCCATTGGCACCTTTATTGAAGCTACTCCCGCCAGGTGGATTTAAACTCAGATAGCTCACACAATCAGCCACAAATGCGACCGTCAACGCGACTAATACGCCGGCACTGATTCTAATTAACTTCAATCGGGATGCTCGTGCTGATGTCATTTAGACTGAGGTAAAACAAACTCGCTGTATGGAACATTCCAGACACATTCATGTGAAACGCGATGCCCGACAAACCCATCCTCACCATATGCGGTGCCATGATCAGAAAAGATTAGAACTAACAAAGGAGCTCGCCTTCTCATTGTATCGAGAAGTTCCGGAAGCTGCTTGTCTACATAAGAAAGTGCCTGCGCCTGCGTTTCCTTCGAATCCTCGGTTGCACCGTCCGTAAAAATACAATTTGGCTGATGCAGCGCGGATACGTTCAAGAAGAGAAAAAGTCGTTTCTCACTGTCAGTTTTATTGATTATTTCCGTAGCCAACCGAACCTGGTTCGCTGTCGAATTTCGATCGGTAACGCCCAGTGACTTACTCCAGTAACTCTCTGAGAAGAAAGCGGGTAGAGCGTTGCCCAGTGGATTTAGTTTGTTGAAGAAACCGACTCCGCCTATGCAAACGGTTCTATAACCTTGTGAGGCGAATCCGGAAATTATGTCCGGAGTATCGAACACAACAGTGCTATCACCCGTGGTGACGCTTCCTTCGAACTTAACGGCAAATAGACGCTCATGTTCACCTGGTGTCGCAGGAGTTGGCAGAAAGCCAGTGAAGAACGCTTGATGCGCGGGAAGTGTGAAATTACCGGGACTGTGCCTTAGCTCCCATTTACCTCCGGGAAGCAACGCCTTTATGTTAGGAGTCAAACCCGCATCAAGCGCCTCAACAGCTACATCGTAACGTAGCGCATCCAGTGTGACGAGAAGAACGTCATGCGTCCCCACAATTTCTCGAGCGTTAAGCATTGACGCCCACCTTGCTGAGCCGGTGCCGCATCGCCTTCAGTTCCCACTCGTAAGTGCTCAATCCATCGCAGAGTATCCCCGGCAACAGGTCGCCAAAGGCGTTAGCTTCAGACACCACATGGCTGCGCATATCGGAACTGACAAGAACGTCGATGCCCAGGTATAAACAATTCGGAAAAACTCCAGCGACCCGACGGCACGAGTTCATCACCTCCGTCCAAAATAATTCACCCATGGCCTTGCGAACACTTTGCAACTGCCCACGACCGTTTAATAAATGCAAATTCGTAAAAGGTGTGAGACTTTCACGAACGACCACATGCCTGCATTCACCGCCTATGGTGACAACTCGCAAATCGAACGTTTTCCCGTTCAACCCTGCTTTGGGGTACCATTTCTCGACAAATATATTGTGCTCGCCTAATCGATCGATCAGAGTGCGAATCTCTTGAATATCATAGATACGCCGCACTCTTCGCGTGTTATAGATCCTAGTTTTACCTCCGGTGGAAACGGCTTCCACGGTGGTAGAAGCTAACTGTCGGTTTTGGCTTCGTTCAAAAGCAACAATGCCCGAGGCACTTGAACTATGAGCCGGTTTTACAAAAACTCGATTGCACTCGTTCCTATCCATAAGTTCAACGAGATCGTTGAACTTATGGATAGGACCAAGCAACTTCGTCGTCCTGATTTCAGCAAGGCGAAACAGCTCGTGGCACCTAATTTTATCAAATAGAATCTCTATATCGGTAGCAGAGTTCATAACCATATGCGGTGCACTCGCCTTCAATTGCACGTCAATCAGTCTCAAGAGGCGACACCATCCCTGATACCATTGGTGCTGCGACAAAATTAATCCGCGATCAAATTGCAGAGCATCGATATCGTCATGGCACAATGCTCCCGGGAGATTGAAATCACTTTCCTTGCTGCTAATTCCGAGACGCAACAAATCCCGCTCCAACTCAAAATCCTTTCCTGGGGATTCGATTCGAACAATATCATCGGGTTCAACTATGTCGGAAAGCTCTACCGCACCGCGAATCAGCCCCTGGAAGGAAACGACAATGATCCCCTCGATACTCTGACCGTACTCACTTTGCTCAAGTGTGTTTCGAAACAGCTCGAGCCGTCTGCCCTCAGTTCCAATCCAGACCAGGCGACGCATTATTCACTGACCGCGATGAAACGCCAGATGGTTCCATCCTCTTCGCGATCACCCTCTTGCTTATCATCCAGATTTACTTTGATACCAAGGCTAAGAAATTTCTTGCTCATTTCATCCGACAAATAGTGGTAGTGGAGATCTAGATAGTCGAGATTCTTAAGATGCGGGCATTTGAGAAGAGCTTCACCACCTGTATCAGTCATGGTGCCCATCGACAAATCAAGCACCCGGAGTTTTGAAACAACTTTCGATCTTGCAATCAGCTCCGCAATTTCGTCGGCCTTCTCAGAATTTTTCAAGCCAAGATATCGGAGCTTCGGAAAGTAGTCTCCGTTTATCAACCTATCAATGCTATCAATCGTGTACTCGGCGCCGTAATTCTCCTCGCCGAGCCAAATTTCGAGGTGCTCGAGTTCCGGAAGTCTGGTAGCCAGGTCACTGGGAACGTCTGCAGGCAAACCGCTACATTGCAGAACAAAAGAACGCAAGTCTTTGCATTTACCTAAGCCATCACCAATCGTCAAACCTCCGGCACCTCGAATGGCAAAGTGCGTCAACTTGGGAAATGCTGTCCACAATTCACCTATATCGCCGTGATCGAGCCACGAGCACTCGGACTCCTCCATAATCACATCGCCGAAAAACATCTGGCGAAGACCGCAAAGCTTATCCTTGTATTTCACAAGAAGCTCGACGATAAACTCTGTATCCTGAGACCCAACATCTTCCCACGGACCTATCACTAGTGATTCCAGGTGCTCTACAAGCGGATCGGCGAGCAGTCGATCAAGTTTGTCCTCCCAGTAAAGACCATCATCCTCGTACTCACTGTAGGTTAAACTGACACGAATCGCTTCACCGTGAGGGTCAATGATTCTCTTATTCGTGTCAAAGTCGACTACCGGCTTGCCACAAAATTGAATAAGATGTTCATTGATTGTCATTCGATCCCCTCAGGCTTAGAGCGATTCGGCTGCGCGTGCATCAAATCAGTAATTACTTCGCTCGGTTGAGTTCAGCTTGACGCTTGTAACGAACAACCGAATTTTTTTCTGACCGGCAACGCGAATTGGTTTACCGTCAATGCTTGCTGCCCAAATGGCAACAAGGTCGGTACCGTTGCAAATGGCAGTGATCGTTCCCGGAGGCGCTTCCCACTCATCAGGAGGGTCGTCCTCCCACTCACTCGCCTGCGTCGCGGTCAAACTTGGATCGAACTGCAATCGGATTCGTTTATCACCGAGGGCACCGAATGTGGTGGTCGGTTCGAGACTGTCATTTTCGAATCCACTGGAAGCATTGTTCACGACATTGGTAGGACCAGAGTAGTATTGATAGAACGGATCGGTGCTGAAACCGGCTGAAGATTGCAATTTTCCAGACTCAAAGGGATTGTTGGGACAGAGTTCGTTCAACTGACGAACAGCGTCATTCTCTTGATCGCCTGGTTCAGGCCAGTGGCGGTTCCAAATACAATATTGACTTATCCAAGAAGCGATTCGGACCATCTGTTCATAGAGTTCCGTGTCAGCTTGGGAAGTCGCAAGTCTGCGCTCCATGCGTTTCTCGACGCGCTCAAGTTTCGCATCGTCGTCCATCGAATCGTCATCGCCGAGCGCTGCAGCTGGGACCTGACCAGAGACCAGGAACAAGATGGCGATCAACGTGTTTCGAAACGCCTGTTTCATAGATAAATATCCCGAAGTGCAAGCCAATTATACCCGGCGAGAAGAATGCAAAAAAATGAGGGAGCCTTTCGACCCCCTCATTCGTTTTATCATTGGTTTCTTCGATTAGAAGTCCATTCCGTGACCAGCGGGCATCGCAGGCATTTTCTTCTCTTCGGGAAGATCGACTACGAGTGCTTCGGTGGTGAGGAACATTCCTGCGATCGATGCAGCATTTTGAACTGCAAAGCGCTCGACTTTAGCCGGATCGATGATACCGGTCTTAGCCATGTCGCAGTATTCGAACTTCATGGCGTTGAAGCCATAACCTTCTTGGTTCTTCTCTTTGATCTTCTCAACCACTACTTCTCCGGAGAGACCAGCGTTGAAAGCAATTTGACGAACCGGGTACTCGAAGGATTTGATGACGATTTCGAAACCGGTGCGCTCGTCACCTTGGAAATCGTTTTTCTTCTTATCGAGTTTAGCGGAGATGTTGAGGAGGGTGGTTCCGCCGCCGGATACATAACCTTCGTCAACTGCTGCGCGAGTTGCGTTCAAAGCATCTTCGAAACGATACTTGCGATCTTTGAGTTCGGTCTCGGTTGCAGCACCGACTTTGATTACAGCTACGCCGCCAGCGAGTTTAGCGAGACGCTCCTGGAGTTTCTCTCTGTCGAACTCGGAATCAGAATCCTCGATTTGTTTTTTGATGACCGAGATTCTCTTTTCGACTTCAGACTTGGTTTCTTTGCCAGCAACGATGGTTGTTTTGTCTTTGCTGACGATGACTTGACGAGCTTTGCCGAGCATTTCCATGGTTACGTTTTCGAGTTTCGAACCCGTTTCTTCGGAAACAACATGACCGCCGGTCAAGATTGCGATGTCCTTCATCATTTCTTTTCTGCGATCGCCGAAGCCAGGAGCTTTGACTGCGCAGCAAGGAAGAACTTTGCGGAGGTGGTTTACAACGAGAGTTGCCAGAGCTTCACCTTCAACATCTTCAGCGATGAGGAGGAAAGGTCTGCCAGCGCGAGCTACTTTCTCGAGAACCGGAACCATGTCAGCAAGAAGATTTACTTTCTTGTCGACGATCAAGATGAAAGGCTCGTCGAGAGTTGCTTCCATTTTCTCGGGGTCGGTTACGAAGTAAGCCGAGATGTAGCCTTTATCGAATTGCATACCTTCGACTACTTCGAGTTCGGTGGTGATGCCTTTCGACTCTTCAACGGTGATAACGCCGTCTTTGCCGACTTTCTCCATTGCTTCAGCAATGATCTCGCCGATTTCTTCGTCGTTGCCAGCGGAGATGGTGGCTACTTGGGTGATTTCCTTTTTGCCTTCAACCGGCTTAGCTACCTTTTTGATTTCTTCAACAGCAGCTTCAGCAGCTTTCTGCATACCACGACGGAGAACCATCGGGTTAGCACCAGCAGCTACGTTCTTAAGACCTTCTCTGATCATTGCTTGAGCGAGAACTGCTGCGGTGGTGGTGCCGTCGCCAGCGCCATCGTTGGTTTTCGAGCAGACTTCGCGGATCAACTGAGCGCCGGCGTTTTCCAGCGGATCAGCCAATTCGATTTCTTTAGCAATCGTGACGCCATCATTGATGATTTGTGGAGCGCCAAATTTCTTTTCGAGAACTACGTTGCGTCCAGCTGGACCCAAGGTAATTTTCACGGTGTTAGCGACTTGGTCTACACCGCGCTCGAGGGCGCGACGAGCCTGTTCGTCGTAAACAATTTGCTTAGCCATTCGTTTATCACTCCTTAGTGGATTATTTGAAACGAGTTTTTTTCCGAACACAGATCGCAGCAAGCGATCACTCTTACATAACTTTTGAACTTTCCCGACTGGCGCTAAGAGCGCGTTATCGAAAGCGAAAGACGTACTTAGCCGATGATGGCCAAGATGTCGCGCTCTGAAAGAATCAGATACTCGACGCCTTCGATTTTGACTTCGGTACCGGAGTACTTGGCGAAAAGAACTTTGTCGCCGACTTTGACTTCCATTGATTGACGGTTGCCTTTTTCGTCGAATTTGCCAGCGCCGACAGCAAGGATTTCGCCTTGTTGTGGTTTTTCTTTGGCAGTTTCAGGAAGTACGATTCCGCCGAGTGTTTTTTCCTCGGAATCGAGTTTCTTCACGACAACACGATCAGCCAGCGGTTTGATTTGAAGCTTCGTAGCGGTAGCCAATGCAGTATCCTCCTTATTAGCTAGAACACAAACCGAAACAGATACGCAGTCCAACCAGAGTTATTGGGGAGGCTGCGAAAAATCTTTCACACCAAAGTTTATAAACTCAGCTTGTCCTTTGCTGACTTCCGCCGTTTTTCTTAAGATTTTGTTCGATCGCAGTTCTAAACCGGCTTCAGTACTGGAGCCTGTTTCGGGTGTTTATCGCGACAAGGTCTGTTAAGAGTCTTTGCCTTGACCCTTCTTCTTGCCAACGAGGGAGCCGGTAGACGTCAGCCATGACGCGTACTCCGGAGCTACCGTAAGTCTGCTTTGCAGCCGCTGCTGTCGTTCAGAGATTACTGCCATTCGTGCCTGGTTAGCCAGGTCGGTCCAAGCAAGCTCACCGGGCTTAAGGTTGCCCGCCAGCCGCACGATTTTGACACGGTCGCGCCCCTCGAACTTCGCGATGTCTAAAGCCTGCTCAGCACCCACCAGAAGCTCTTCAGCATTGGCAGCGATACTGGGGAATGACGAGACGCCGATCGAAACGGTTAGAGTTCCGATGCCCGGAGCCGTTCGATCCCGAACGGCCTGCCGCACCCGGTCAGCGACTTCGTAAACATTAGCTCCGGGTGTTTCCGGAAGTATGACGGCAATTTCTTCGCCGCCGTATCGGCAGGCTATGTCGATGTCTCTCAAGGTGTCCTTCACGACGGCTGCAACATGCCTGATCGCTTCATCACCCTTTTCTTGGCCAAGATGTTCGTTGATCTGGCCGAGATGGTCGATGTCGATGAGCAGAAGACCCAGTTCGTGCTTATGACGGTCAGAGCGCTCCACTTCCTTGGGCAAAGCATCCTGGAAGTACAGCCGATTGTATAACCCGGTATGCACATCAAGCGCGGACTGTTGCGAAGCGGACTGGTGTGTGAGCGCGACATTTAAAGCTGTACCGACTTGCGCGGCAAGGGATTCTAGTAGCTCTACCTGTTCGCGATGGAAAGCGCGCGGCTCGGTTGAGAAAACTTCGAGGGCACCAATGGCGGCATCACCATAAATGATCGGCAAAGCGACCACGCTCTGGAAAGGGCTGCCACCGGTGGCTCTAGGCATGCCATAAGGCTCCCGCGATCCTTCTCCAAGATATTCGGTGCGACCGTTTCGCAAGCTGGAGCCGGCCACTGAACCGGCGAATGACAGATCGAATTCATTCAAGCTCGCGCCCTCGAGCCCCTTGAAGGCGGCGAGGTTAAAGCGGTCGGATGTTTCGTTCAAAATAAGAACAGCACAGCAGGGTGTGTTACCGAGAATGACAGCGGTGTCTGCTGCGATTTGCAACACTTCGTTGACCTGAAGCATGCTGCCGGAGAGCGCGCATGATGTTTTATACAGTGTATTTAAACGCTCACGCTCATATTCGCTACGTCCGAACAAAATTGAGTTAGCTACTGCAAGAGCAGTTACGTCGGCCACCTCTTTATAGAAATCGATGTAGGCAAGAATGCTGGCATTGCTTACTTCCATCAAGACTGCGCCGACCAGGAGATTGGCTGAAATAAGTGGAAGCGCGATTTGCCCCTGACTGCCTTCTCTTTTCATTATTTGCGCAGATAGATCCGGAGCAGATTCGGGGTCACTGGACGAGACTGGACTGCGTTGTTGAACTACATATTTGAGTAAGCCGTCGAGGTTGAACGGAACGATACGCAGCTGTTCAAGGGTCTTTTCAGAATAGCCCTTTGCCGCCATCAGCTTGAACGACATACTCTCGTTGTCGGAGAGGAAAAATGCGACCTTTGCGCCGCCTGCCAACTCGGAAAACTGGATAACGGCCGCGTCCAGAACATCCTTAAGCCTCAATGAGGAAAGGAGAGCTTTCTGCAGCGCTATGTATCTTTGCAGGAGATTGCCGTCATTTGCCATCGGAAAATTTGCTCCGTCCGTGAAAAAGCGAGTGTGCCAACTGTCAAGCTGGTATCGTTTTGAAGATAATAAGCATAAACTTCAAACTAAAAAGAAACTACCCATCTTTCCAGAATTGACACAGGAGAGTTGACAAAATGTCGCCAAGTGGAACATCGGATCCGAACTGTCTGTTTTGCAAAATAACTAGAAAAGATATTCCTGCAAACATTGTTAGCGAGGACGATGAATTCGTCGCGTTTAGAGACATCAACGCTCAGGCGCCTTCTCATGTTCTTGTAATTCCGAAAGAACATATCCGCAACATCAGTGAAGCTGGCGATGCGGAACAACTCGGCAAACTATTTCAAAAGGCGTGCCAGGTTGCACGCAGTGAGAAACTGGACGGTGGTTTTCGAGTCGTCGTTAACACCGGTGACGACGCGGGTCAAACAGTGCATCACGTGCACGTGCATGTGATGGGCGGGCGTCGTATGAACTGGCCGCCGGGCTAGGCAGACGGCTCACCTGATAGCGCCGTAACAGAACGGACTGAATATATGCAATTGATAGCCTCTGAAAACCGGCATAACCGCTAGGCTGGGCGAATATTGTTTTTGTAGTCTATCGACAATTTTCTCCAGTTTCGCGTGTATCGAAACTGGGTATTACAACATTGTGGAGGCATTCGACGATTTCGGCGAAGCACCACGAAAAAAAGCATCTTCGAAGCCGGTGATGAAAGTCGCCGGGAGAGCGGATTCTCAAAGAATTCACTAACACAAAGAAGATTTCGGTAAGACAGAAAGGCGTCGCAAGATCGCTTTCTAGAGGGTAAGGACAATGGGCACAAAAGACTCAACCGAACAAATTCTCTGGATGGCTGACTGCTATAGCCTTGCCAAGCGCTTTCCCAATCCGCACACCTGGCTATCGCTTTTAGAACCAGTTGAAGTGGCCGATGTCGAGAAGTTGAACCCTTTTCACTATTGGCTCTGGATGGAGATATGGAAAGCAGCTCAAACGGATTCACCAGCATCGGTGCCCGTCGGCAAGGTCTAGTAGCTTGAGCTAAACGGCTGCAGACAAATGCGACCAGTTAGCTGAGCTGACGATTTTCAATCTCTCACTGACGAAGAAGCGAAGTTTCACGACGAAACTCTGCTTGGTCCAACGCGCTGTAGGACAAGACGAACTTCGAGGGATCAGCGAAGCTTTTGCATTAGAGAGGAAATGGGCGCACGGAAACGCGCTGCTCATGCCGATCGGATTGTGAGATCGCAAAAGCTAGAGCGCTGGCTTGGCGCACATGAGTTGAGGTGACGGCTGCGCCATAGCCGTCACCTCAAAGTGCTTTGACTGTTGTGGTATGACGGCCGAGTCGCCGACGATGCTGTTCTCAATTCGTGCACCACGCTTAACATGGCTGCCTGACCAAATTAAGACGTTATTGAGCACGACGTCTTCTTCGATCACGCAATCATCGCCTATCACGACGCTGCCAATCAAACGAGTCCCCTTGCCGACTCGCGAGCGATTGCCAAGCAAAATTCTGCCGTCCAACTCTGCATCCTCATGCAGATCGGCTTGCTCACCGAGGTAGGCGAGACTGTCGTTGCGTGTGGTTTTCTCCGCGGGAATCTCCACGTCGACAAGACCGTTCAACGCATCGAAATTGGACTGTCGGTATTGAGCGATTGTGCCTACATCAGACCAGTATGTTTTAAACTCGATTCCAAGAACAGGAGCGCCTTTTGCCACGAGTTCCGGAAACAATTGACGACCAAAGCCATACACACCATCAGCCGGCATATGACTGAAAATTTCCGGCTCAAGAATATAAATTCCGGTCGACGCTAAATTAGACAGCGCCTCGGATTGTTTGGGCTTCTCTTGAAACCCTTTGATAAAGCCATTCTCGTCAGTGACAACCACGCCGAACTGTTCCACGTCAGGAACTTGTTTTACAGCGATACTAGCGAGAGCGCCTTTGCGTTTATGCTCTTCAACAAGCGCGGTGAGATCGCAGTCCGTCAGCAGATCGCCCATCATGATGATGAAGGTGTCATCCTTGAGGAAGTCCTTGCATGCTCTGACACCACCGGCGTCACCACTGAGAACTTCCTCTTTTCGAAATTGAAGATCGATGCCGAAGCGCTTGCCGTCGCCAAAATGCTCAATAAGCTGATCCGGAAGGTAGTGCAGATTCGCAATCAAATCCTTGTAGCCGTGCTTTTTCAAAAGATTGATGATGTGCTCCATCACAGGCACATTCGTAATCGGCACGAGGGGCTTGGGCACCCTGGATGTAAGCGGGTCAAGCCTGGAACCCACGCCTGCCGCTAGAACCATTGCCTTCATCAGATACCTTCCTCCACAAAAATAACGCCGGAGTTCTACTGAGCCCAAAGCGCACTGAAAGTTTGCACTAGTCAAGCAGCAGAGCGACTCATAAGATTTCTCAACAGCTTACTCAGTGGGCGAAGGAACTTCAACTGTTAGTGATTTTACTTTGTCCGAAATCGCCACCAGCTGGGCTTCATCACTTGCAAGTAGCTGACCGCCATTCGCTAAAGCTTGATTCATCACTTCATAGCGCGGACCGTTATTACCGAGGGTGTCGTCGTGCGACACGTACTTGTATATGTCGTGATCGAAAGCCGGAGAAAATTCAGCCCACTCACCCGGCGCGAGGTCGCTCATCGAGCGTTTGCGCTTTCGGCAGTATTCAGCCAGTGGGTCCACCAGAGAGACGGCTCTGTCTGGAGCGAAGCCCTTCTCAATCAAATATTCGATAGCATTGGCCCTGTTGAGCATGTCTAAATCGCTGGCATCGCTCATCTTCTTAGTATCGAACATCAAAGCCGGCAAAATCGCTTCGGTCAATTCGAGCACGAAGTCGAGGTTGTAGACAAGGTCGTTCAACGCAACCAGGACTTCGTTAGTTTCATGGCTGGCGCCAAACGGAAGACCTTTCAACTGATTCAGTATCTCAGACAGCTTCACGCCTAATGAGCCGCTTTTGGCACGCAAAACTTCGAGGGTCTGCGTACTTTTGCGACCGGGGAAAAAGTCGTTTTCCAGTGCGAAAACTCGCGGCAAACGCACGAAGCCGAATTCCTGCGTTGCCCACAACAGGAGTTCACCAGCCATTTGAGATAGGTGAACGCCGACTATGGCGGCGCATGATGAGAACTCAATCAAGAAATCGAGATCGGGAATCGACTCGAAACCGTTAACGGACAGGCCGTCAAAGGCCAGACTTGATGCAACGATTGAACGGTCAAGCGGCTGATTCAATAGAATCTGCGAATCAAGATCTGACGGCAGTAAATTCACTCCGGAAAACAAATTCTTGAACCGCTCTCCGTCCTGGCGCAGACGGCTATCGGCCGCCAGGAAGAAAAACGACAACATTTCTCGCCGCTTTGGTTGCATGTGCGCGTAGGCGGGCATCATAACTTCTTCGTGAGTAACAGCCAGTTTAATCAGATGTTTTCGAACCGAAATCATGCGCTTCAGCGTATGCACAATTGCGTCTCGCAACCAGAGGCGTACGTCCGTGAGAAGCCAGGCCTCATAGGTTCTTCCAACATTGAACCTCTCCGAAATCGTTCCGACCTTTTCGGCAAAGCGCCGCATGAACGCAGAATAAATATCGAGATCATCGTCGAGAACTAAGCCAGTCCCGCCAGCGATTTCGTCGCCGATTTCTCTCAGCGCTCCGATCATCCGGTCAGCCACTTCGGCATGCACCACACCGCCGGACGCCAGCATTTTCACATGCCCTATAGACGAGAGCACCTGATAAGGCGCCAGGACTTTGTCGATAGAAGGTGCTTGCGGAAACCTGCGGATCTGCGAAAAACGAGAAGGCAACTGCGGGGTTTCATTGTCTAGTAAATCCATGCCTAAGTTGTATCACAGTTGCCACCATGAAAAAGTAAAACGCCGATCGCTCTCTTTTGCGACCGGCGGATGAAGTCATTTGAAATTATGGACTTCGTTGAGATGCGATTGACTCGCTCATTAAGCGGCTTTTTGGCCTGCTTGGATTTTTTCCAGCTTCTGAATCTGTTTTTTATAGCGATTGAACTCTTGTTTGTATCGCTTCTGAACTTGTTTAGGAACTGGCACCTTTTCGTTTTTCAATGCCATATTGATTTTTACTACCCCTGCTTCTTCTACTTCTTGTTTCAATTCGTCCAACATTATTTGAACTCTAGTTAATCCTATCATAATACGATCCTTCTGGATATGTTTAAACCATCCAGCTGGCGCTGATTTCGACATATCCATCAGATAGCGCGACCACTTTTCATCGATGCAATCATCGAGCAAACTTCAGGCAGCGATCGAGCTGGGCGGCATTCTTAGACGCTTGAAAAGCGCCTGAGCCCTGTCGCCTGGCTTGCGCTCCAATTCAAAAACACGGTTCAACGGCCTAAGTTCCGATAACTAAGCGACCTTCGACGCTCGTCTCAGGTGGTCTCTTGATTACACGCTTCAGGCAAATCTCGCCATAGGCTCTCACGTTCCAGCAAAATCACGTCAGGTAGCCGAAGGTAATTATCTGATCTTGATATTAAGAGTCTTCCAGGCCAAAGGTTTGACCTTACGCTCAAGTGGTAATTAAAAGTAATATAAAAGAAACCCGTTCGGTTGCAGAAACGCATTTACTACTTTCGCTCGCGAAGACTGTCCCCCTAGCTATGAAGCTGTGCCTGGTATGTAATTTTCAAACCGCTGAAGATCAGGACATTTGTCCTCGTGACGGCTCGTCTATGGTCACCGTTGGTGATGACCCCTTATTGGGGATGGTTGTCGAAGGTCGTTACAAAATCCAGTCGGTAATAGGGCAGGGATCTGCCGGCACTGTTTATAAAGCAGTGCAAGAACTCATTGGACGCGAGGTCGCCATTAAGGTACTGCACGATTACCTCGTGTCTGACGACGAATTTATTAAACGTTTTCGTCAGGAAGCAAAGGCCTCCAGTCGCCTTTCTCATCCCAACATCATTACCATCTACGACTTCGGACTGATCCCGGAAGGACATCGTCCTTATATTGCGATGGACCTGTTGATAGGAACGCCGCTGTCCGATCTTCTGTCGTCGGTAGAGCGACTTTCGCTTGAAGAAGCTATTCCGGTATTCGTTCAGGTCTGCTCCGCGTTAGGAGAAGCACACAGGCAAGGCGTCGTACACCGAGACGTTAAACCGGAGAACATCGTCCTTGTTGAACGCAGCGGACAACGCTTATTCCCCATCGTGGTGGACTTCGGCATCGCGCGTATAGTGGAAGAATCTGACGCCGCTAAGATTACGCGCACCGGCACCGTATGTGGTTCGCCTACATATATGAGTCCGGAGCAGTGCACCTCATCCAAGGTTGATCATCGCAGTGACATTTACTCTCTTGGCGTAGTCATTTATGAAACCCTTACCGGCGAAGTTCCGTTCCACTCTGACGAACTCGTGCGTGTTATGGCAATGCACCTGTCCGATCCGCCCACACCATTGAATCAAGTCAAACCTGGTTTGGTCTTCCCTGAGATGCTGGAAGAAGTGGTTTACAAATCACTGGCGAAAAATCCGGACCAGCGCTATCAATCAATGGAAGATTTCGCGGCAGCATTAGAAGAATCAGTCAAGCAGAAGGAACCGGCATCAGCCAAAACATCTCAAAAGAAGGCGAAACCGATAGAGCCTGGTCCGCTCGCGCAGGACGAAAGCTTGCATATGCAACGCAGCCAGAGTCAGGAGATGCCGGCGCCGTCGCGAGCATCATCGCGCGACCTGGCCAGCCGCGCCCTGGAAGAATTACAAACTCGCGGTTCCAGCACGGGAAACAGTCCAGCCCAGGAACCACCAAATACGGTATCGGATCAAATCAACGCCATGCGCGCGCAGATGCGACAGGAGCACCACGAAGGTCATGCAGGCGCGCTCAAATCAAGCGATTTTTCGAGAGGCCGGAAGGGCGGATCAGGCGCTTTGCAAAAGGTCCTCTATGGGGTCGTCGGTCTTCTGGGAATCGCAGTTTTGTACTTCACGCTGCTGAGCGCGGGAGTAGTTCCCAAAACACTGCCCTCAATGTCGGGAAGCACTCCGGCACCAACCGTTAAAGATGCGCAAAAATTAGTCGCTGAAGGCAAACTCAAGGATGCCATCCCCGTTTTCGAAGCACTGAAGTCGCAGGGCAAACTAAATCCCGCAGAAAAGGAGAGTCTCAACGATCTTTATATAAAGGTCGGCAAGCAACATGTCGATGAAGGAGACATTCCAGAAGCAATTGAGACCGTGAAGAAAGTTCCTGCCGATTCTAAGCATTACAAAACGGCTCAGGGATTGGCTAAGCAATGGGAAGCCAAATCGAACGGCGGCGAAGAAAAAGAAGAGAAGGACAAAAAGAAGGGCCCGCGCCGTCGCAGACGCTCCTGAGCAGACGTCCTTCCAATGATGCTATCAGTGGTGCCTATTCGTTGAAGGCGCCAATAGCTCTAAACTTAGCCTGACGGTCGTTACGGACTTCTTCGGCCGACATTTTCATGAGATCTTTAAGCTGATTCAGAATCGCGGCTTTAGCATTAGCTGCAGTCGTATCAGCATCATGATGAGCGCCCCGAAGCGGTTCGTCAATGACACCATCTATAACACCAAGCTCCAAAATCTCTCTTGCGGTAATACGCATAGCCTGAGCTGCTTCCATAGCCTTTTCGGCAGTTTTCCACAAAATAGAGGCACAACCTTCAGGCGAAATAACCGAATAGACGGAATGCTCAAGCATAAGAACTCGATTGGCCAGGCCGATTGCAAGCGCTCCTCCGGAACCGCCTTCTCCAGTCACGACTGAAACGACGGGAACTTTGAGACCGGCGAGTTCCAACAAATTCACGGCGATAGCTTCGGCCTGGTTATGCTCTTCGGCAGTCAAGCCGGGGTAAGCACCGGGAGTATCGATCAAAGTCACGACAGGCAAACCGAATTTTTCGGCATGCTTGAATAGGCGCAAGGCTTTTCGATAACCCTCAGGCTGCGGCATACCGAAGTTGCACTGTTGTTTGTCGCGCAACGAGCGCCCTTTTTGGGTACCGACTGCCACCACTTTCACGTCATCGGAAAGTTGCAACAGGCCGCAAACCATCGCGTCGTCGTCACGACCTTTTCGATCGCCATGCAATTCGATCCACTGTGGATCCCATCTATCGAAATAATCGCGAGTGTAGGGACGGTGCGGGTGACGAGCAATTGCCAGATGGTCGAGCGGTTTCAGATTCGTATAAAGAGATTTCTGCAGACGCTCGTACTGATCCTCGAGCCGTTCTACATCGCCTTCGAGTTGCGGCTGGCTGGACAGTTGCTCTTTCAAGCGCTCGATCTGCTGACGCAACAGCTCAAGCGGTTTTTCAAATTCAAGCGGTATCGGTCGCTTTTCTCTCTCAGCCATCTGTCCTTTAAACTCCCCACGCCTCGTTCAAGCGGAAAACTCGAAATTCGGCATCAAGCCCTCGAACCTACCTTATCTTTTTTTTTAGCCCCTGCCAGGGCGCTGTTTGCATCAGACTTGTGGAAGTTAAGCAACTTCCCAAGCGTGTCTTTGAGAGACAGACGATCGACGACCATGTCAACCTGTCCGTGTTTCAACAAGTATTCAGCTGTCTGGAAATCATTAGGCAACTTTTGCCGAATGGTTTCCTCGATTACTCTTCTTCCGGCAAAACCTATACGAGCACCCGGTTCTGCAATGATAATGTCACCCAACATCGCGAAGCTCGCGGTCACTCCGCCAAATGTCGGTTCACACAAAAGTGAGATGTAGAGCAGACCCTCGTCTGCCAGCGACTTGAGGGCGGAGCTCGTCTTCGCCATTTGCATCAAGCTGAGCAAGCCTTCTTGCATGCGAGCGCCACCTGAACTCGAAATGATGATGACGCCAATGCGCTTCTCAATTGCTTTTTCGATCAGGCGAGTCACCTTTTCGCCGACTACGGAACCCATGGAACCGCCGAAATAAGCGAAGTCCATGATTCCCAGAGCGACTTCTTCGCCATTAATTTTGCAGATACCCGTGATGACCGCGTCTCGCAAACCTGTCTTGCGTTCGGCATCTTGCTGTTTTTTCGTATAAGACTCAGTGTCGATAAAACCCAGCGGGTCCGAAGACGTCATTTTCGCATCCAGCTCGTGGAACGAGCCTACATCGGCTAGTTGCTCGATGCGTTCGTCGGCTCCGATTCTAAAATGATATTTGCATTTTGGACAGACCGACATATTGGTGCGCAAATCGCGCACATACAGAAGTTCACGGCATTGGAAACAGGGCTTCCACAAAGCGCAATACTCTTCGTTTGACATCGGCAGCTTAGGTGCCAGATTCTGGTCTTCTTTGGGCTTCTTGCGATTAGCAAACCATTCCTTGAGATCCATTCAGCTTTGGGCTTCGCCCAACCTCGCGAGTAGTGTAAATTGAACCGTCGGTCTGCCGGACTGAACCTCCTGGCTCTATGGAAGCTGTCATGATGTACCCTGAAAGAATTCGCGAAAGCGTGATTCCCTCGGCAGCGGGCGAGCTTCAGCCCTGAGCAGACGAAGATTATATCATTGTCAGATCCTACAAAGAGAGACGTATGGCCTAAGGTAAAAATGACTATTCATCGTTTCATCATTGATAGTTCTCAAGTCGACCGCGAAGGCGGCTGGGTCAAACTCGCCGATCCCAGACAGGTAAAGCAACTCACGCGAGTACTGCGACTCGAAAAAGGTGACCGTATAGATGTAGTGGATGAGAACGGAACGCTTTACGAACTGAATATCGAGTCGTTTTCGAACAAACAGGTCGACGCCCGCATTTCGAAGGTGCAGGAAGCGAAAGCGAGCAACTCCAGACCGTTTCGAATTACTGTGGTGTTGCCGCTTTTGAAAGGAGGCAACTTCGAGTCCACTTTACAGAAACTAACCGAGATTGGCGTAGACACTATCATTCCAGTCTCCACAGAGAGAACGATCGTGAAGGTGGATGGAGAGCGAGGCACGAAAGCAGATGAAAAACTGCGTCGCTGGATGTCAATCCTGAAAGAATCCACAGAGCAATGTGAGCGACCGAGACCACCGCAGATCGTCAAAGTCAGGCCACTGGAAAAAGCTTTGAATGATTTAAGGAGAGCAGATAATTCCGGTTTCACATTCATCTGCGTCGAAAGAAGTCAAGCACCACATTTGGTTACTACTGTGTACAGCAGAAGATTTGGAGAGGCATCACCGGCAGTGGCACCGTCCGATATATCCATAGTTATCGGACCGGAAGGTGGTTTTTCTGAACAAGAAATAGACCATGCGATATCGCTCGGATGCATACCGTGCAGCCTGGGAGGCAATATTTTGAGATCTGAAACGGCAGCTGTCGTCGCAGCCGGTCTGGTAGCCAGTTTTGAAGAAATTTCAGGTTGCGCCCCGAAATATTCAATCGAGTAGTGAAACCATATACAGTGACACACCGTCGTATTCTTCGGGGACGCCATTTCGGCGAATTGTCACCTCCGGTGGTGCCCTAAAAACCGAAATGCATAGAGAATATATTTGAGAAAATCTCGTTATTGACTTGACAAAGGGAGGCTTCACGAGGCTTAATAGTAGCCGATGCGGGCGGCATCATCGGTGATGCATATCCTCGACAAGAAAGGCAATGAGCGTGGCTGCAAACTTAGCTCAAATAAGAGACTACCTGGGTGAGCAGCCAGTCAAACTTATTGCCGTATCCAAGGCAGCAAGCCTGTCTCAGATTGAGGAAGCGATCCGGTGTGGTGTCACCGAGTTTGGTGAAAACCGAGTGCAAGATGCACTGAACAAGATGGAGCAGCTGTCACCGAATACGGTGTCGGTCAACTGGCATCTAATCGGTCATCTGCAAACCAACAAAGTGAAGCTAGCTGTGGGAAACTTCACTTTGATTCATTCCGTCGACTCGTTGCGGTTGGCGAAAGAGATCTCGGCAACAGCTCAAAAGAAAGACATCACCCAGCGGGTCCTCCTGCAAGTGATGGTTCTTCCCGATCCGAACAAGAGTGGGTTCACCATCGACGAACTGAAAGCGTCGATGAACGAGCTTCTAGCCTTGCCAGGAATGAAAATAGAAGGGCTGATGACGATTACTCCTTTAACCAATGACAACGCCGTCTGGACGGAAAGCTTCAATCGCCTGCGTGAACTGCGTGATGAACTCGCGCAGACTCACGGAATCGAGCTCAAAGAGCTTTCCATGGGTATGACGAACGACTGGCAGGATGCCGTCAAATGTGGTGCCACAATGGTGCGGATTGGTAGGGCGATTTTTCAGGATAACAACTAGAGTTTTGTTTGTGTTTGGTTCAAGAGAAAGAAAAAGAGAAGGCTGAGACGGTACATCGAAGGTTTTTTAGGCGCAGGACAAGCCGGCAAGGAGGAAAGTGGTGAGCAGCATAGTACAAAAATTCAAAAGTTTCTGGTTCGGACCCACCGATCAATACGATCAAGAAGATTTCGAGGATCTGTTTGAGACAACAGATGATGTCTACGCAACCAACGGTCAGTTGGCTCTAGACCGCACACCGATGGAGGCACCGCCTCCGCCGCAAATCACGCCGGGATTCAACCAACGCTCGAAAGTGGTGGACCACCCGAGTGCAGCGGCAGCAAGCGAAGTGCTGGTCATCGAACCCAGACAGTTCGAAGAGTCGATCGAAATCGTGGACCATCTTCGCAACAGAAAATCGGTTCTGCTGAATCTGCATATGCTCGACAACGAGCAATCGCAGCGCGTCGTAGACTTCCTATCGGGCGCCACCTGGGCAATCGACGGACATCAACAACGCATCGGCGATGGAGTGTTCTTGTTTGCACCAGCCTCGGTTACCATCAACACCGAGTCGAACGGTTCGAAAGCTTTAAAAGAAGCTTTCTGGAACCAAACCGCGACGCTTTAGAGCGAACGCGAGGCCGAGCCGGCGACTTAAGGAATCCGAAACGGTGGCACCAGATACGGCGCCACCGTTTTCTTTCGTCAAAATGACTTGGTTGGAATCAAATCGAGTTCGGAACTTGGTGCTCCCGGTGCTATTTGGGTTTGCGGCATTAACTTCCGCAACCCATTAAGATCCGGTCCAGTCAACCCTGAACAGTCAACCAGGGATAACGCATACAATTCTTTGAATCGCGGAAAGTAGGGCACGCTGTTCGATGTGATGTTCAGCCCGTCAAGACTCAGCGACCGCATGCGAGTGAAGCCTGGACGTGTCTCTCTGGCAAGCAAGGTCCGCACAAAGCCTTCAGAAACGCCCGTATGCCCGACATTGAGTGTATTGAGATTCGGCAAGCGATTGACGGTTTTATCTAGCTCAGCTTCACTTATTTTGGTTCTATCGAGAGCGAGAACAGCCAGATTTCTGTTCCTCTGAATATATTTCAGGGTCCGGTCAGTGATGTCAGTCTCAGTCAAAATCACCTCGTTCAAGTTCATCCGGCTCAACGGCTCCATGTCATCATCAGTCAGATTTTTTGCCCGAGAAAAACAGACCGCTACTAATTTCGGCATCGCCAGCAAAAGGCGCTTTGAAAACGCTCCTGTGTTTTGGGGCTCATCGGCTAAATGAATTTTGGTCAGTTTCTGACAATGCAGAATCGACTCCAGGCCTTTCTCCGTGAGGTTAGGACAGTGAGAGATAATCAAGACGCGGAGCCGATCTCCGAATACATTTACACATTCAGCTAGTGCTGCGTCATCGATATCGCAATGACGGAAGTGCAATTGCTCAACATTCATTCCCCGAAGCTTTGCAATCTTGTCGGCGGTCATGAAGTTATTTCGAAAGAACGAAAGCACTCTGCAGTTCTTGGCTTCTCGACCGAGAAGTTCGGCTTGCGGCATCGTGAACAAGCCCTCACCCAAATCAATATGTGCTTTTTGAAGGCGGTCATGCGTTCGCTTAAGGGCTACTTTGTTAAGAATCGCCTCTTGCTCGAGCGGAACCAATTTCTTTTCATCGGATGAGCCCAGTAACGCGACACCGTGCGAGGCCGCTAAGACAGGGGCTTTCGGTTGATCGCTCATGATCCGATTCCAGATTGCGAAAACACTGATTGCAACTAAAACCAGAGTAGCAGCAGCCATACGGAAAAACACGAAACGCTTGTGTCTTTCGCTGCTTTCGCGCGATAGAAACTGTTCGGCAGACTGCCTTTCGAGTTCCTCCGCGTCCCGTCGTTCCATCATGCTGCTATGCACTTTGTTATACACCTGCTCGATTTCCCAGCGCATTGAGTCCATGGAAGGTCTCGAATCAGGCTTTTTCTCGAGCATTCTCAGAATCAGATCGTCAAGCTCTTGCGGGTAGTTTTGGAAGTAAGTTACTTCTGAAATCGGCTTGGGAGAAGCCTTTTGATGAAGCATGAATGTATCGAGTGCAGTGGCGCCGACGAAAGGGCGCTGACCCGAAAACGCCTCGTACATAACACAACCAAGCGCGTACACATCGCTTTTCTCAGAAACCGCTTCCCCGGCGCATTGCTCCGGACTCATATAAGGAGGCGTGCCAAAGATTGCTCCGGTTCTTGTCAAAGACTGGGCGACTTGACCAGCATCAGCAATCTTGGCGATGCCGAAGTCGAGGATCTTCGAGACGGTTTCGCTATCCCGAGACACCAACATGATGTTTGCCGGCTTCAAATCTCGATGCAAAACTTTATGTCTGTGGGCGTAAGCCAGAGCATCACAGCATTCTTGAAATATGCGCAGCAACTCAACGAGGCCGAGGCTGCGCGCCTCGATCGCATCAGATAGAGTTTCCCCCTCCAGATACTCCATCGACATGAAAGGTACGCCATCATCGGCAATACCAAAGTCGAGTATGGAAACTAGATTGGGATGATTGAACTTGCCGGCCGCCTTCGCCTCTTGCTGGAAACGGACAAGATTTGCCGAGTCAAACTGTCTGGCCACAAGTGTTTTCACTGCAACGATTTTGTCGAGGTTCAAATTTTTGCACTTGTAGACGACACCCATTCCGCCCACGCCCAGAGTTGAAATGAACTCGTAGTGCCCGGCAAAAATGTCCCCGGGAGCAGGAGTGCGGACAACCTGTGCGAGAAGATGGCTGCACGCCTCAGACGCTTCCCTGCCGCCAGAACAATGTGGACACCATTGAACGGTGCGGTCCATTTTTTCGCTGCCAGGGGTGGGTGTCTTCACACCAACGCTATTCCCTGTTTATTAGCCGCTCTAGCGGTTCAGTACGAGTTTTTGAACCAGAAGTTGGGATTGGATGCCTCATTATTGACGTAAATGCAATAGTGCAAATGAGGTCCACTGGCTCTACCGGTTTTACCGACAGTACCGATAACCTGCCCGGCCTCAACCTCATCCCCTTCCTTGACAAGAACTTTTGTCATATGAATTGAAATCGAGATCACTCCGCGCCCGTGATCGAGTACGACCACGTTGCCATGCAGCTTCCAACCCGTGTGAGCAACCAGCACACGACCTGCGGCGGCAGCATGGATCGGCGTGCCTACAGGTGCGGCGAAATCCTGTCCTGAATGGAAATAATCAGTAAGCAGTTTGCCGTTAACTATTCGTTTCACGCCGAACTTAGTCGACATTCGTCCTGCTGCCGGATGCTTGAACGCGCTGTTCCAGCGTTTTTCAGCGGATAGAACCTTCTTCGCTTTGGCGATAGTCTCCTTCTCGCCCGGCGAAGCGTTGAAATTGTCCTTCTTCTTCGGAAGCGTCAATCGCTGGATTCCAAAATGAGCATCAGAAACAGATATCGTCGCCACGGCACCGCCGGCGGTTATCTGATGTTTTCCTGGCTTTATCTGCGCCGGAATGGCTATGTACGCCGAGCGGACAGATTTGCCACCATAGTCATCGGTGAAGAATTTGTACGTCTCACCGTTGAATTTAAAAGTTTCCACTGCCGGGTCGATGTCCTGACTGAGAGAGATCTTTATGGGCTCTCCTTGAACGGGCTTGTCGTTAGAAACGATGATGCCATTAAGATTGACAGCGTCGGCATCGACAGCTTCAGCAACCGTGGCGACACGGACCCCCTCGAGCTCCCGGAGGCGAATGCCACCACCTGTAGAGCCCGGAGTCGAGACCGGAGCGTCGGAAAAAACACTCGCCTGGTCTGTTGTCGAACCAGGCGAGTCTATTGTTTTAGCTGCGCAGATACTGCTATTTGCGGCGACTGATAACGTTGCGGGGATGAGAAGCGAAAGTGAGAGCTTGCAGGCTCGTTTAGCGAATAACCAATTGTTCAATACATCGGACCTCCGTCTGCAAAAGTGATAGCACTATTTGCTCGACTTAGGCACCAATCTATCAATCGCATCTTGCAAAGCTTCAATCTTATCGATAGGAATTGCGACACCCTTCTTGGTGGGTTTCTCTTCCTGGTCCTTATCAACGTACCATTCACGAATGTGTAAGTACTTGGTCCCTCTATATTCGCCAATGTAAACGTTGATGGTTTCGCCTCTGGCCTTTTCGTGAACCGTGATTCTCTCTTCCAAGGTGCAATCCTCCGCGATATCTCTCACTTAATAAAGTGACCTATAAAATTTGGAATTCCGAGCTTATACCAAGTATATATAAGAGCTTGAAACTCTGAAATAGAATCTGATCCTTATCAAGTAATAGATACCACGATTTAAATGACTCAATTCATCGACGAAACAGAAATAGTTGTCCGCTCCGGCGACGGTGGCAACGGAATGGTTGCCTGGCGGCGCGAGAAATATGAGCCGCTAGGCGGCCCGGCAGGGGGTAACGGCGGCAAGGGCGGCGACATTTATCTGAAGGCTGTCGGCGATAAAAGTACTCTGCTCGATTTTCGTTATAAGACGGAGTACGAAGCTGAACCGGGCGCTAAAGGCGGTCCGAAGAACAGGCACGGCAGGGGCGGCAACGACCTCACCATAGAAGTTCCGGTCGGCACGATTGCTTATGATGTTGAAACTGGAAACCCAATAGCCGACCTCACTCATGACGGGCTGACCATCATGGTTGCGCAGGGTGGAAAAGGCGGACGTGGTAACACTTCGCTCGCCACTCAGCAACGACGGGCGCCTCACTTTTGTGAGCCCGGTCTGAGAGGCGTAGAACGACGCCTCAAGCTCGAGTTGAAGCTGCTGGCTGACGTGGGAATAGTGGGATTGCCGAACGCAGGCAAATCGACTCTTTTAAGTGTTCTTACTGCCGCTAAACCGAAAATCGCCGACTATCCATTCACCACACTCTCTCCTCAGCTTGGCGTCGTAAAAATGGCTGATGGACAGGGTTTCGTAATGGCAGATATTCCCGGTCTTATCGAGGGAGCGTCTCAAGGTTTGGGACTGGGACACAAATTTTTGAAGCACGTTGAGCGCACCAGATTTTTGATACATCTTGTGGATATATCGTCTGAGAGTTTGCAGCATGACATCGAGACAATTGATAAGGAACTGGCTGGCTACGGGACAAAGCTCAAGACCTTACCTCAGCTAATGGTCCTCAATAAAATCGATCTTGTCGATGACGATGCCACCACCAACGCCATCAATCTGGTTAAGAAGATGAAACCAGATTCGCCCGTCCTCACCATCAGTGGTGCCATAAGCGAAGGTACCAGAGAGCTTATCAACCTGGTCACCGAAAAGCTGGCGAGGTCCAGAGAGGAAGCGCCTGACGAGCTTTTCGAAGGCGACGTTCTTCCACCGGACGAGGACGCATACGCAGAAACCAGAAGCAACAGCTATTTCGAAATTCACAGGAAGAAAAACGTCTTCACTATCGAAGGCGATCGAGCTGAGCGATTGGTTGAAGTCACCAATATGCGGGACACCGAATCGCTGCAACATCTCTACCGGGCTTTCCGCTCGATGGGAGTAATCGACGCTCTGATCGCAGAGGGAATTCAGTCCGGGCAGACAATCAAAATCGCCGGCATCGAATTCACCTATGGTGAAGACTGGTAGCCAGCGATTAGTGTTTTTTGAACGGAGAAGAGGCGACTACTCGCTTTTCTCTTCTGCTTGCTGTTCCGGTGCGTTCAACGCACGCTCAAGTCTTCTCAAGTTAGCTTCTTTAGCTTTCTTCTTGAGACGTTGTGAGCGCTTTAGCACTTTAGCAGCGCGTTTCATTCCTCTTTGCTCAGCCATGAGCTTATCTCCATAGTTGACGGCTCGCACAACAAGAATCTGTCCGGCAGAAATCAACCGGTCTTGCGAGCTGGGATTTGCAATGATAACGAGAGATGCCCTTTTTGGCTACACCCACAAGTTGCCAAGATATCGAATTCCCTTACTCGACCCCCCCGAAAGCGCTTCCAGAATCTCGTCACTCACGGGAGGAAACAGAGTAAGCTTGGCCAGGTCCTCAAGCGGCAGGAAGTCAACTCCGGCAAGCACCGGTTCGTCCCCCAACTTCATCGTTCCGCCCACAACTTTGGCTTTGATAAAGATGTTTACAATATGCCGGCTGCGATCCGGTGCAAGGGCCTCCGAGAGAAACAGAAATCTCTCCACCTCGACATCCAGGCCTGTCTCTTCCTTTAGCTCACGAATGGCGCATTCCTCGAAGGTTTCACCATATTCAAGCCGACCACCTGGCAAGACCCAGTAGCGCTGGTTGCCTTTTTTGTGCCGGACCAGAAGTATTTTGTTTTCCTTGTTGACGACCACCACAGAAACGCGTGTGGTTGGAATCGTTTTCTTGGGCGTAAACCTTCTTTTCGGCAATTTAATACACTTCTAAATCGGTCGCCAATAAGCCATTCTAAACCTGATTGTACTCATTTTTTTTAACAGCTCATATTTCAAATTCGCAAACACTGAGCCCTGGATGAAGTAACAGTGGCGCGCGTCTGATACTTTATTAAAGTCCATATGGAGGCTGTGTTGATGTCACTTGAACAACAGCTGAAGGACCTGGAGCAGGAAGCTGCCAGGGACATAGCTGCTACCGATAGTCTGGAACCGCTCGAAGAGCTTCGCCGCAAACACTTAGGCAAAAGCGGTGAAATTACCGCGATCTTGCGCGGGCTGGCAAAGCTCGAGGTTGAAGAAAAGAAAAAGGTCGGGCAGCTCGCCAACGAAATCAAAGACTCGATTCAAAACCTGCTCGACAACAGGCGCAAAGGACTCGAAGCTGAAGCCCTCAGCGCCAGGCTTTCGCAAGAAGTGATCGACGTCACTCTTCCCGGAACCCGCAGCGAACTCGGTCACATTCATCCTCTCACGCAAGTTACGGAAGAAATCATTTCGATTTTTTACGGTATGGGCTTCACCGTCGCTGAGGGTCCGGAGGTTGAAACCGACTACTTCAATTTCGACGCTTTGAACACTCCGAAAGATCACCCGGCCCGAGACGAACAGGACACGTTCTACACTAACGTGCGCCCCGATGTTCTTTTAAGGAGTCAAACATCCACCGTTCAAATCCGGGTAATGAACAGCAAGAAGCCACCACTTCGCGTAATTTCGCCGGGTCGCGTTTACCGGAACGAAGAAGTGAATGCCAGAAAGTATCCGCTTTTCCATCAGCTCGAAGGACTGCTCGTCGATCGCGATGTCACTTTCGGACAGCTGAAGGGAACGTTGAATGCGTTCATTCGAGAGCTTTTTGGCAAGCCGCTCAAAACACGCTTTCGCCCGGACTTTTTCCCGTTCACAGAACCAAGCGCGGAACTGGACAGCCAGTGCCCGTTTTGCGAAGGCTCAGGCTGCCGCACTTGCGGCAACAGAGGCTGGCTGGAACTGCTCGGATGCGGCATGGTCGATCCGAACGTTCTTCAAGGCGCTGGCATAGATCCCGAAGAGTGGAGCGGTTTCGCCTTCGGCATGGGTATCGAACGACTTGCCATGCTGCGTTACGGCATTAACGACATTCGCCACTTCTACAACAACGATTTGCGTTTTCTCCGCCAGTTCTAAACGGCGCTCGAACCAAGCTACAACCTCTATACATCAGGATTTTGAGTAAATGAAACTTTCCTACAGTTGGCTCTGCGATTATGTCAACCTCGACGGAATCGAAATAGAAGACGTTAAGGACAGGCTCACCATGGGCGCTTTCGAGGTCGAAGAGATGTCGAAAGAGGGTCCGGATCTTACCGGTCCGGTTGTCGTTGGCGAAATCGTCGACATCAAGACACATCCGAACGCCGATAAAATCAGACTCACCAAGGTCAAACTCAAAAAAGATCAGGATCCAGTCGAGATTGTTTGCGGTGCGCAAAATATCGAAGTCGGTCAGCGAATTCCGGTTGCGCTTCCTGGTTCTATCGTCGTGAACCGAAAGACCGGCGAGAAGCTGGAGATCAAAGCCGGCGAGATCAGAGGCGTTCTATCCAACGGCATGCTCTGTTCACCGCCCGAGCTTGGTATCACCGATGGTGACTCAGAAGGCATACTGGTTCTATCCAGACCTGGAGAAAACGGTGTTGAACTGGGTATCGACATCATCGAGCACCTGTCGTTGAAACCAGACTATGTCATGCACGTCGCGCCTCGCTCCAACCGCGGAGACGCGTTGAGCGTGATTGGTCTTGCGCGCGAGATGGCAGCCCTGACCGGACGCAAGCTGGAAATTCCGGATTGGAAATTGAACGTCGAAGGTGACGATAATGTCTACCAGGACAAAGAAGGCGAAAAGGTCGGTTTATCCACAAGCATCGAGAACACCGAGGATTGCCCCTATTTCTCTATTAGATTGATTGAAAACGTCAAGGTCGGCCCATCTCCCGATTGGTTGGCTCGCCGTCTTGAGTCTCTGGGATTGAGAACCGTGAATAACGTGGTTGATATAACCAACTACGTTATGCTCGAGTACGGTCAACCTCTTCACGCCTACGATCTTGCAAAGGTCAAAGGCGGGACGATCGCTGTGCGCCGCGCGAGAAGCGGAGAGAAGCTCGTGTCGCTCGACGGCAAAGTACGCGATCTCACCGATGAAGTGCTAGCTATCGTCGACACGGAAAACGTGATTGGGCTTGCCGGAATCATGGGCGGCAAAGACTCCGAAATCAGTGAAAGCACCACCACGATCGCGCTCGAAGCAGCGGCCTTCACTCCTGCTCGTGTCCGCAGAGGCAGCCGCTTGATGGGACTCTCCAGCGACAGCTCACTGCGCTTCGAGCGGGGAGTTGATGTGGAGACTGTTCGCGCCGCTTCCGACCGGGCGGCATACTTAATCTCGAAATACTGCGGAGCCGATGTGAAAGTGAAGAGTCTTTTCCAGTCAGGCTCTCCGAAGACTACACCGAAAAAAGTCTCCATGCGACTCAGCCAGGTCAAACGGCTTCTCGACGTCGATATGCCGGCCGCAGACGCCATCAAATACTTGACCAGCCTCGGTTTCAAACCGGAGCCACAAACAAATCCTGACGAGATAACCGTCGAAGTGCCGAGTTTCAGACGCGAGGATGTGACACGCGAGATAGATCTCATCGAGGAAGTCTGCAGGCTATTCGGGTACGACAATCTTCCTGAGGCTATGCCGCGCTCCTCAGCCTGCCCTGAGCGTGCCGACCAACTCATACGCGACGTACGTTTCGCCCTTTCCGGACAAGGTCTTTCCGAAGCATGGCTCAGCAGTTTGCGAGGAGAGAGCAGTCTGACTGAGAGCGAAACCGTCGTTCGCGTTTTAAACCCTCTCTCCAAGGATCACCAGGCTTTGAGACAGAGTCTCATTCCAGGCATGATTGATGCAGTCAAATACAACCTTGACCGCGGCGTGAAAGACGTTTGGTTGTTTGAAACAGGCCGCGTTTACGAACGGGTCGAAGAGAAGTCGGAATTGGACAAATGGTCGACTGGCGTAGCAGAGAGAACTTTAGTTGCCGCAGTAATTACCGGATCTCTTGTGAAACAGGTGACCAAGAGCGATAAAGTGAAAGAGAAAGTTATCGCAAAGGCTTCGCTAGAGGAGAAGGTAGACTTTTACCGCATCAAAGGCATTGCCGAGTCGATGCTTGAAAAAACGGGAGTACCGGTCACGAGGTTACGCTTCTTCCGACCGAAAAACGCTCCTGCATACTTGCATCCATATCGAGCCTGTGTAATTGCCGTAGCTCCGGCTGATAAATTTCCTCGCGACGTCGAAGGAAAAATGGAAGATCGTCTTGTCAAGCTGGGGCTGATTGGTGAAGTTCATCCAGGCTATCTGGCGGAAAAAGATCTCAGAGATGCAGTTTATGCTTTTGAACTCGATCTGGAGCAAATCGCAAAATCCCTCGTGGTTGGCGGCTTTAAGGAGCCGGCCAGCACGCCGGCAATGACCCGAGATCTGACGGTGGACATGAAGGACTCGACAGACCACGCAGCGGTGCAAGGCTCGATTGAAATGTCGGGAGGCGCATCACTAGTGGATGTTGAGCTTGTCAGCATCTACCCACTGGAGGAAGGAACTCGCAGCCTGTCGTACCGCCTGACCTTCCAGGACAGAGAGAAAACTCTGACCACCGACGAGGTCGATAAAATCATGGGCAAGGTAAGAGACAACCTCGTATCCAAGATGGGCGGCAAGTTTCGAGCTTAGCGCCGTAGTCGATTGTCGACAATCGAGCCCGGGGAACTTCTGTGCCGGTGCGCGTTGTAAGACGCCTGCGCCGGTTTTCAACTGCTGCAAATCTCGCAATCGGTTTCAGTCGCGACACGTCGGATATTCTCGGGAATAACGAGAATGGGGTTGCCAATTTGACATAATAGTTAGGAGTTACTAGTTAGTTTTTCAACTCGGGTATATAGCTCACACAGTTACTCGTTAAGAAGTAGGCAAGTAGTCGTTAGATGTACAAACTGTCATTCAAACTTTCCCCTCTGGGCATTGTTGCGCCGCTCATCTTTGCGGCAGCGGCGATTATGTTGCCGCAGCAGCCGATGCTGGCGGGAGGAAATTCGTTCCACATCAGCGTTTTATTCGTCACATTAATCGGTGTTGCACTGATTGGCTCGCTGATACTTTACGATAGGGCATCCAAAATTCAGAAGTATCAGGCAGCGCTTTCGATTTTCGCTTTTGCATCGCTGTACGGACTTCTCGGCAATTTGTTCTACAATTTCTGGAAGTTTTCTCCAGGCATGATGGTCGAGTTCAGCTGGGCTCAGCTGGTGATAATGAATCTCGGCGGTCTTGGAACGACTTTTGCTTTGTTCAAATTGGAACCTTTCGATAACTTCGCATCCGGCGGGTTGGAAAGACTTCAAAAAGGCAAGGTCGCCGAATCCGGTCCACAAGAACCGGTGCCGACCGGGACGATACCGTCTGCTCTTCAAGACGCAGAGTCGGCTGAAGACTTCATGAAGTCCAAAGTAGGTGGGCTTCGCGGTTTGACATCGTCGAAGACGGATATGCAGGCGGTCGTGCCCCCGGCTGAAACTGTCACCAATCGCAAGACTCCAAGCAGTGTCGAAAGTGCGCAAGCGATAATGACACCGCCCGTAGAGATCGACCTCGACGCCTCTGATGAGATGCTGTCGGGTCCGCTCAACCCTTCTCCTAACGCTCCGGCAGCTCGCACAGGTCCAGCACCCGGAGGTCCCTCCGACGCAAAGAATTCTGCGACCAACAGCCGTTTGCAAGCGCAAAAGCGTCGAAACACAAGCACGTTTACCAAACTGCAAGCGCTATCGGCCAGCGGAACCGGTTCGTTGAAACCGACGCCGATTCAAGACACCACAGGTGGTGGTGACCTGAGAAGCCTGCTCGACAGACTTGATACCGAAGATGAAAGCACGGACTACGAGGCACTTCCAAAACCTGAAGAGATTCGCATCGCCGTCCTCTTCTCCGAAGTTACGGACAAACCGAAGAGTGCCGAATCCACTAAGCCACAGCCGGCAGCATCGAGGCCGCAACCACTGGCACAACCAGCCCGACCGGCAGCTAAAGACTCTCCTGCTCGCCCGGGTACGACACAGTCGACACCGGCCCGCCCCGCACCAGGCACCGCTGGTGGTGGCAAGGAAGAACGCCCCGTCGGCGGCTTAGCTGCGAAAATGGCAGAAAAGAGACAGCAGACTCCGGCGCCTACGGGCAACTCACCCGACCTCCTCAGCCTCCTGGACAGAGCAGAAGCGCTAGCCGACGACGACGACGAGAAAAAGGAAGTTCCGGAAGTAACTGAATTCGAAGCAGCTCCTGCAAAACCGGACAAAACCGCTCCGGCTGCCAGTGCACCGGAATCGAAATCGGCAGAGAAAACGTCCAACGAAGATGCAGGCGGTTTACTGTCCAGAAGATTCATGGAGATGTCCGAGGACGAAGAGGAGGAGGAGGCGCCCGCTCCAACCGCGAGCGAACCGCTCATCGAATCGCCACCTGAGCCAGAACCACAGGAAGAAGAAGAGAAGGTATTCGCCGAGAATGTCGACTCTGAAATCGACGACATTTTCACGTCACTGGCACCGGCAGAAAGCCAACGCGAAGTCTCACACGAAGCCGAAGTCGAAGTCGAAGCAGGTTCTGAAGAAGAATCAGAGGTAGCGCCAGCCGCTCCCGAAGAGGAAGCGCCGCAGCCAGAACCAATCGCAGAGGAAGAACCAGAAGCTTCGGAACAACCAGCTGAACCATCGGAAGATGAAGACGGCGACCGTGAAACATTGTTCGGAGACAATGTCGACGGAGACGTAGACGACCTCTTCTCGAACCTGGCTCCAGCCGAGGCTCAGATGAATGTCGGAGACAGACCTCTAAAATCTCAGACCGAGGAAGAAGCCGAAGATAAGCAAGAGGAGCCAGTCGAGGAGGAAGCCCCAGCGGCGCCTGAGGAAGTTGACCAGGAAGCTACCGGCGACTTCGTCATGCCTACCGATAAAGACGAAGAGCCGGCTGAGGAACAGTCATCAGAAGAAGACGGAGACTCTCTGTTTGCACTCGGAGACTCCGATGTAGACGATATCTTCGCGGGTATTGCCGGTGAACAACTGGACGTGAACGCCGAGACCTTGAAAAAGGTCAAAGAGGGCGAGAAACCAGAACCACCGATGCCTACTTCTTTGGTCGAGACAGGTGATCGCATACCGGTCATCTCTGCGGAACCGAAGAGCGCAAAACAAACCGGCGACATGCCTGCCATGTCGAAAGAGCAGGCCGCAAAGATCAAAGATGACATAGAGAAGCAAGCCACTGAAGATGAGGACTCCGAAGAGGAAGAAAGCGTCGAAGCAGAAGCCGCTCCTGTGTCCCCTGAGAAGGCGAAACTGCAGAAGGAGCTAAAAGAGTTCGGCACGCTTTCGACACGCTCTGCAAAGGCTCCCAAAGCTCAGGGCGAAAGCGTCGGAACAATGAAGACGATCGGAAAACTTCTGATCGATAACCAGGCAATAGAAAACATCATTAAAGCCGGCGAACAACGTAAGCTAGGGCAGAATCTGTCGACCGCCCGGATCATCAGCTCGGCACGCGGTCAGGGCATCATGGAATTGCTCCACAAAATCGATCAATACGAGGGTGTGTTCGGCAGCATCATCGTCGGTCATGATGGACTGGTCATGGCGTCCACACTCAAGGAAGGTTGGGACAAGGACATCATGGGTGCCCTGTCGACTGCCCTTCTATCAACAAGCAACCTGACCACCAAGAAATTGGAAATTGGAAAACTTCGTCAGATGGTCATGCTAACGAAGGACGGCGATAAGGAGAAGACAACCATCCTCACCGATGTCGACGTCGGCATTCTCGCAGTTTTTGTGGAGGAAACAGACATCTCCAAAATCGACGGAATGCTCGATACCATCCACAAAACCATTCATGGATAACTGAAGAAACCGGACTTGCCAGTCAAGTCCGGTTTTTACTTTGCCCAACCGCTACTTGCTGGGTCCGGCCTTATCCAGCGCATCTAAAACCATCTTCTGATTTATAACTTCGGGAAGAACAATGTGTTCTTTCGGGTGTCCTGCAGGGATAACCACATATAGTGGCACTCCTGATCGACCGAATCGATTCAAGATTTTCGAAATATCCGGATCCTGCGTTGTCCAGTCAGCCTGCATCGTCTCGACCTTAAGCTCGCGGAATTTGTTTTTGACCTCGGCAGTGTTCAAAAACAGTTTCTCATTCGACTTACACGTCAAACACCAATCGGCTGTGAAGTCCAGAAAAATAGTTTTGTTTTGACCGACCGCATCTTTCAGAGATGTGATTGAAAACGGCTTCCAGTCAATACCTTCGGAATTCGAGTTTTGAGCAGTCGCCGCTTTGGAAGAAACACCACCCAGAGAAAGAGCTATCGACGGCTGATTGACGATGAAGAAATAGCCACCTGCAATTGCGATTACACCGGCAATTGACCAGACTTTGATCTTGCGTTCGTTGGAGCTTGTCAGATCGGTGTATCTACTGATTATCCAACAGGCGAGAGCAACCGTTAGAAGGAAGTACGATACCCACATCTGCCCTTCCGGACCGACTTGTTGACCGAGAACGAAGAGCAGCCAAACAACAGTCGCCATCAGGACGAAACCCATAGATTCTTTGAATTTCTCCATCCAGACACCAGGTCGCGGACAGAACTTCATGAGCTGAGGGAAGGCAGTGAACAACAGGTAAGGCAGAGACATCCCCAGCCCACTCATGAAGAAGATCCCAAACACGACCCAGGCAGGCTGAGCAAAGGCGAAACCGAGCGCGGTGCCGAGAAACGGAGCGGTGCATGGAGTTGAAAGCGTCGTGGCGAGAACACCCTTGAAAAAGGTTCCAACAAACCCTTCCCTGGAAGCCAGCTTATCAAGCCCATCTTGACCTGCATTGAAAGAGACGTAAAACAATCCGAACAGGCTAAGTGCTAGTAAGAGGACGATGGTGCTCATCAAAATTACAAAACCAGGATATTGAAATTGAAACCCCCAGCCGACTGATTGTCCCGCCGCCCTGATACCAAGAACAATGGCTGCCAGAGCCAGAAAGGAGGACATGATGCCTGCGGAAAACGTAAGACCGAGAAGTCGAACTCGAGCGGGTTCTTCATCAGCCTGCTCGATGAAGCTCATAACCTTTATTGCAATAACAGGTAGAACGCACGGCATCACATTGAGTATCAATCCGCCCAGCAGCGCAAACCCCAGGTAATAGCCAACGCCCTCGGCAGTGCCTTCTTCACCCTTCTTACCGAAAATCTCATCAAGAGTCGAATCGGTGGCTCCCCCCGCTGCAGCATCACCGGCGGTGGCGGGCGTACCGGGCCCGTTTTCAGAACTCGCGACAAGCGGAGTAACTTCGTGACCGCTCTCATCGGACAACTTCGTTACATCACCGGTCCAGCCGACTGAGGAAAATTGTGACGCGTTCGCCTTATCCGGCTGCGCATCGGAAACCGGCACGTCAGTAGTTATGCTGGCCTTGCCAGGCAAACAAATTTCCTTGCAGGACAACCAGCTCAACGAAGCATCGATCTTTACCGGCTGGTCTTTCGGCAAGTCAGCGGGCGCAGTCACTTTGGTCGCGATAAACGTTTTACTCGCATATCCGTACGTGGTTATCCCGGAGTCCACGAATTTGTGCGGCTTCTCCCAGAGCAAATCGCCATGAGTAAATCCCGGCGGCAATTTCCACTCAATCGACGTCGGCATGCCGGCGTCACCGCATTCCTTGTAATAGATGTGCCAGCCGGGTTCGATATCAAATGCGACCCCGAGCAGAAACTCGCTTCCCGGTTTAATCGTCTTACTCTCGGTGACCAGATGCGCACGAACATGAACCTCTTCGGCAGCCAGTGCTGCCGAATTGCTCTGAAACACCGCAATTTCTGCCCCGCCAGGAGTGCGGAGCACGAGTGGAAAAATGAACGAACAGCAGATGGTCATTGCCAGGGCCAGCACCGCTGGTAGTGCCACAACTCGATTGAATTTGAATAAACCGGAAGCATTTCCGTCCACAGACGGCGGCTTAGCAAGAGTCATTTCCGTTTTCCTCACGTGGTTGTCTGTCCGGAATCAAGTTCTATGGTTGTTTTAGTACTTTGATGTTAGGAGATTGTTATTGCGAAGTTGATTTTTTAGTCAGTGCATTCTCGGCGGCAATATCAGCATACACGTATGCACTCTTGCGCGGTTGGCGCTTCTGATCCGGATAACTGACCCGCACCAGACCGAAGCGCTGCTGCAGACCCTCGGCCCACTCGAAATTATCAAGAAGCGACCAGTGCAAATATCCTCGGACAGGCGAACCGGCCCGAATTGCCTCATGAATAGCTTCCAGATGCTGTGTCATGTACTCGACGCGCTCCACATCTTCGAGAGACCAATCGCCTTCTACGAGCTGGCTTTCGAAACACTCGGCATAACCGTTTTCCGTAATGTAAATCTCGCGAGTCTTACCAGAAGAACTCTTCAAGTAAGGTTTAACGTCATGGGTGAGAATTTGATACAGACCCTCAGGGTATGTTTCCCAACCGAGCGCATTCGTTTTCAAAAGCGGTTTCGGCGACGCTTCGCCAAACAAATCCGGCGGCCAGGACGGTTTGAAACGCGAAATCTCCCTTGTGTAGTAGTTGATACCAAGGTAATCGATGCTGTCTTTGAGGCCGGGTATCGGTCCTTCAAGTTCCCGAATTTCTTTGAAGAACGACAGTGGCGGCGGCAAACTGTAAACACCTGATTGAATGCTCGCCGGGAAAAGATGATTGAAAACGTTATCTCGAACCATACAGACCATGTGATCCAGCGGACTTAGCGGCTTCTCCGGCGAAAAGGGTCGCCAGTGATTCGTGTAACTGACCTGTGCCTCCGGATAGCTCGCTTTGATCGCGTTGTAAGCGTGCACGTGCCCGACCAGCATGTTCTTTATCGTTTTGAACGCAGAAAGATAGTCGCTCACGTGCCCCGGCGTCCACTGACCGCTCACATAACTTTGATAGGCATACGCCATGGGTTCGTTGATGGTTAGCCAGAAATCGACTTTGTCGCCAAGAGCCTCCACAACCTTTTGCGTGAAGATGCCGAACTGCTCCGCTGCAACCGGGCTCGTCCAGCCGCCTCTGGCCGCTACCCAGGTCGGCAGGCAGAAGTGGAACAAAGTCACAAAGGTTTTGATCCCACGCGCTTGCAAGTCTGTGAGCAGCTTTCGATAGTATTCGACAGCCTCAGGGTCAAGCTCCTGACTCGTGGACTCGCCTCCCGGCTCATCCTTCAATATTGCAGGCCAGTTGATGCTTATGCGAAACGCGTTCAACTTGAGCGCTTCAAGCAGATCGATATCGTCCGGATATCTATTAACAAAATCACACGCAAATTCAGCAGTGCTGCCGTCCACAATCTTGGCCGGCATTGACATCCAGGATGACCAATCGGACAACTGGGCCTGCATCTCAGCAGAATACCCCTCAATCTGGAAATGTGAGGTCGCAGCCCCCCAGAGGAAGCCGTTCGGAAACGTCAATTTGCTTGCTTTACTCAATTTCGTTGGAGGTCGATGAACCAGACTATCTTAAGGCTTACGAGACTAGCATTTACCCATCGTTATAACCTAAAACAACAAAAAGTTTTCTCGCGCACATGACCGGTATCATGTGTCTAAATCCATCCTCGGACTTTCCTCCATGTCCTCAGACGTGCTTACACGACCGCCAGCAAGCCGCAGCGCTCGACCTTTTTCGCTTTACGAGTGGCTTATCTGGTTAAACGATCACAATTCAGCCGCCATCGCGTTACTGCTGGTCGTAAATTTAGCTTGCCACTGGCAAACCCTTGGCGGCTACTTCCTCGCCGACGATTTCGTCCATGTAGCCTGGCTACAGGAGGTTTTCAACGGTCATCCGGACCTTTTGTTGAAAAACTTTTACTCAACTTGGTTACAAACAGAAGGAACGAACTTTTATCGCCCCTTTATATCGGTGACCCTCGCTTTCGACCGCGCCCTGTTCGGATTCAGCCCACTCGGCTATCACATCACAAACTTTATCTATCAATGTCTGTCGACGATCGGTCTTTTCCTTGTTGTAAAAGAGTGCACATTCTTGTTTCGCCAGAATAGCGAAAAACCGGTTGCTGAGACTGGTTTTGACGACGAAAGTTTTTACGCTTCGACACTCTTGCCCCTGCTGTCGGCCATGCTGTTTGCAGTTCACCCCCTGCACGCAGAGGTCGTGAGCTGGATAATAGCGCGCGTGGACAGTGTCTGCTGCGCTTTCTACTTACTATCAATGTGGCTCTTCTTGAAGTCGAGGAGAACCGTCGACGCAAAAAAAATACGTTATACAGTGCTCGCGTATACCTGCTTTGTCATCAGCTTGATTTCAAAGGAGATGGCGGTAACTTTACCTCCGGCACTGGTATTACTTATGGTGCTCTTTCCCAGCACTAACGAGGACGGAAAACAACCTGGCTTTTTTGCATCCATACCGAAAGCATTTGCGGCAACATGGCAGTTGTGGCTGATTTTAGTGATTTATGCGGTTGGGAGAACACTCGCACTGGGCTCAGTCACAGGCGGGTATCAAGGTTCAATAGGTGAAGGACTTTCCGAGTCGACACTGTCCAGAATATTCTCATTCGCCTCGACGCAACGAGTGATCTTTCCTTTGAACGCGGAAGTTTTCGACCCAATCAAAAGAATTGTGAGACCGCTATCCATACTGTACGGCATCACTTTGACGCTCTTCCTGGCGCGTTTCTTCTATAGCCAAAACAAGCTGCTCATATTAAAAACTATCGCATTTGCGGCACTCTGGTTTCTCCTCGTGATGATACCGACGATACCGGTATGGAATCTCACGGAGTCGTTACAGGGCTCCAGGTTTATCTACGTGGGAACAGCTCCGTTATGCCTCCTGATCGCAGCCCTTTTAGCTCCTATGTGGAACTTTGGAAAGGGAGAGGCCGCAGCCCGAAAATCTCCTGTATCACCGCCGATGGTGGCACTCAGCGCTCTCTCATCGGTTACGGCTCTTTCAATCGTTGCCTTCTACGGTTACATAGCATTCGGAAATAATTCAGCCTGGGTTCAAGCCGGGTCAGAGCTGCGCTCGCTTCGAGACGCGCTGGACAAGCAAGTAAAGAACGTTCCACCCACTGACGACGTAGCTTTACTGAATTTACCGCATAAATATAAGGGCGCTCACATGCTCTATAACGCGGCAACTCTCTCAGTTCTTCTAGCGCCACCGTTGAACGAATCCAACATCTTCCGACGAGTGCGAACTTTTGAACCGGTTCTATTCGGTGATGATGACCTGATTAGAATTTCCAGAGTGCGACGGCTGCTCTTACCGCCAGCGAAAACGCATTTTGTTTTCTGGGACCGCGAAGATGAAAAATTGGTTCCAATCGAGCTGAAGACTGCAGATTCTGAAATCAAACTAGACCAAAAATGTCAGGAACTAAAGCCAATCGACATTGATGCCCGAGGAAATCCACTTTTAAAACTGGCCGAAAAGAATATTTCGGACAGAGGGAAAGTCCCACCAATCGGCGGTCATCGAGTCCCATACGCCGTCCGGCTACTGACACCAGCGCTGGATATTCAGCCAACAGCCGTAGACTTTCTCGACATTTGTCTGTCTGCAACAAGCAATGACGGCGGCACCGCCGGCGGTTCCATTCCAGTCGTCGTGCGATGGTCCGGCGCTGTTTCTTTAGAGTCAAACGATGCGCAGAACCTGATAACGACCGTTCCTTCCGACGGGAAGCTTTACAGAATGCGCATACACGTATCAGAGCATAAGAAGTGGCTGAGCCGAGGAGAGATCCATCGCGTCGCAATCGAATCGCCACTGCCCGGAGCAAGCGTTACAGTCCAGGGAGTCTCCTTGGTGAGCGGCTCGGACTGTATACCGGTTCTGGAAACCGCCGGCAACTTTAGCGAGGACGAAAGCGGCGTAACCCGCGCCGGCGGAAAGATCGGGAGATTTTCATTCGACGCGACGAAAGTCGGTGGAGCGACAAAAACATTATTTGAAATTTCTAAGCCTGATGCCTGGTTTGAGCACTATAGCAACACTTACCGAGATGCCAGTGCCTGTCCGAAAGCCCTTAAAACCTGGATTAGAAACGACTTGCACGAAGTGGGACAGGAATTTAGCTTGAAAGATCTCGGAGGAGCCGGATTTTACGAATTAAGAATGGCAGCGGTAGGACATGAGGGAGAAGTAGTAGGCTATTTCTCCGACCCGATTATGTTTCAACTAAGCCACTGAGAAGCAGCTTGAGCAATCGCACCGCAGAAAAAAAAGACGATTACAAACTCGCTCTGGAGGTTGCAACTTTCGACTGGAAATCAACGCGAATCCAGTTTTTCCTCGGCTTTCTTCTCACCCTCGTTCTTCTCGCCCTGGTTGTGCAGGAGTTCTTTGCCACCAGATTCCTCCCCCAGGAATATATTGCCGTCGGAAAGATGCTTACGGACGGAGTTCCCAACATACCGTCCGAAGTCGGTCTTAATTCAAATCCTCTGTTCTACATTCAACTGATGTTGTTCAACCATCACGCCTGGTGGTATCGAACAGTCAGTTTCGTAGTGACGTCACTTACGGCAATGTCTGTCGGTTTAATCACCCTGGACATCACCATCCGGTACGGAAACCGAATAGGCGCATCGTCGGCTCTATTCGCCGCGCTGCTTTATCTTTTGATTCCTCATAACAATTCACTCACAATGCCGGTGACGATGCTCCCGGTTCTGCTGGCGAATTTTTTCGGTTTGTTCGCCGTGTTTTTAGATCTGCGCTTCCGCTTGCTTCGAGAAAACGGTTATTACTTGCTGGCTCTCTTGAGCCTCATACTGGCTGGCGTTTGCGACTCGACCGGCATCGTAGTTGCCATGCTGGGTTTAGCATTCTCGCGATCCTTCATTGCGGAAACCGAAAAACGCAACGCAAGCGGTCCGCTCAGGACCTACATTGGACTGAGTGTTTACTTTCTCGCCACGATGCTGTTCCTGGTCCCCCACTCGGCATTAATGCTGTCCACAAGACCTTCCACTCAGACGGCGATGTCATTTCTCAGCGCCATTTTTTCGGGCGAAACCGACCTTAAATACGTTCAAAAAATCTTGCCGATTTTAACAGTCACCACATTCGGTATCGCCACGCTAAGGCTTGTAATTGGTTCTCTCTGGTTGCGCCCCATATTGTTTGCCCTCGTCTGGTCAGCCTCCGCCCTGGCGGCATGGAGCATTCTCAATCTCGGAGCTTCGAGCGCCTATGCCGTAGCCGGCATCTTCCTTTCCCCCCCGGTCTGTATTCTCTTAGCACTGGCAGCACTTCCGGCCGTCGATACACTGAACCGAAAAGCGCGTCTGTTTCTGACATTCACAGGTTCCTGCGTCATATCCGCGATTGTCGTACTCTGGGGCGTAGTGGTCGCTGAAGACGTCCGCAAAAATTACGATCAGGCTCGCGAACTTGGCTTGTTCAAAGTCGAATTGACCAAGCGAATGGAAAAGACCGCCGGAAAACTTGCAATTATCAATCCTCCTCTGGATTTCGTGTTTGGCGGACGGCGGAAGAAACTAGACTCACTGGAAGCTGCGCTCGTAGAGCGGAGAGACAGAGAGGAAACTATCCTTCAAGCCATGCTTTGCTCGCCACTGACAGGACAGCCACTAGAAGTTGAAACAAACCGAAGATTGCCTTCCGCTTTTATTCGAGTAAATAAAGTCGAACAGAAAGGCTCTTCAGATCCGGCTGCAGGAGTGACGGACTTTTACGTTTGGTCCTACGAGAATGGTCGCCTCATGCCGATCTACTACTCGGGAGTTCGCCAGACCCATCTGAAAGTGAATGAAAAAGTCCGAGTGGAACCAGTTGAAGCAGTCGGAATTAAAGCTGAAGACTGGGCTCAAGTCCAGAGCGGGGAGCCCTTCTATGAGTTCGTTTCTTCCGGCGTCCGATTGAATTCAGGGACTAAAAAGGATATCACCGTCTGGCTTCCCATGCGAGAATACCTGGATCCTACAAAAGCCGGCAACCTCGAAGTTACCTGTGCTACGTCGCAGTCGGCCACCGGCACGGAGTCGAAATCAAACGGTCTATCGCTAGTGTTCAAGGGAAAAGATAGCGATGAAGTAGGCTCCATAGAATTGCATCCGTCTCAACCGGCAGTCGACGCGAGGCTAACAAAACTGATCGCGGAGACAAAGGGCATCGCTGATTGGAATAAACATAACGGAATCTCCGCCCTGGGAGTCAGGCTTTCAGCGGGCAGCCCCAGCGTGGTAGTAGAATCTATTGATACCGCTCCAGGTGCAAGATGAAATCGGACGAACTCAGTTTAAGACAAAAGTGGAAGCGCGGCGGCGGCGGACCGCGCATCCGGCAACCGCTCACTCTCATTGCGATTGCGCTTTTGGTCTGGCTTTGCTGGGAGCTGCGAACCCTCATCATCGCTCTGATATTCTCGCTGACCCTGGCATCGGCCATCGCTCCGGTCGCGGAGAAATGTGAGAACAAGTGGAGAATATCTCGAAAGATCACGGTTCTCGTCATTTACGCGCTTATCATAACCATCTATTCCTTTCTGGTTGCGGCTCTTTTTCCAACCTTGAAAGAACAGGCAGTAAGTTTGTATGAACGCTTGCCTCGTTACGCCGAAGGATTGGCTGAAGTCTACAACCATATGCGGGAGATGCTCGGCGAAAATGTCGCAAATTTCTCAATCAGCACGAGCGAAGTAAAGGCATTCGTATCGCGTCTAAGCGGGCATGCCCTCCATATGACCAGTGATATAGTGACGGTCGCAGCCACCGCGATTCTGGTTTTATTCCTGACCGCTTATTTTGTAGTTGAAGCGAAAGTGATGTGGCCGCAATTGCTGGCCTGGTTGCCGAAGAAAAAAGCGGCACGGGCCGCTACGCTAATCAGACCGCTGGAAGCCAGACTTGGTGGTTACATACGCGGACAACTTTTAGTGTGCCTGGCAGTGTCGACATTCCTCACAATCGGCATGAGTTTGCTTCGAGTCGAACATGCACTGGTGCTCGGTCTATTGTCCGGATTGCTCAATCTGGTACCATTCGTCGGGTCCATGACCACGGCACTGCTGGCTATTTTAGTGGCTTTTAATCAATCGCCGATGCTTGCCGGCGCCGTCGTACTGCTGTTCGTTTTCGAACAATGGGTCGAGAGCAATTTGATTGTTCCAAATCTTCTGGGCAAGCAGGTAGAACTTCACCCACTGGTCGTCCTGTTTGCAATTCTGATTTTTGCGTCCATTCTTGGCGTGGCAGGCGCGCTCATCGCAGTCCCAGTTGCGACAGCAGGTATGTTCCTTGCAGAAGAGTTCTACTTGCGACCTATGAAAAACAGAGAAGCTGAAGAGGAAGTTCGAGTGGCGCGCGCGGCGGAGGCTCAGTCGGAAGACATGGATCGCTCTTACGAGGCGGCTGCGGCCATTCTGTCAGAAACCGCATCTGGAGCGCATCTGCGGCTCGAGAAAGAACGGCTGGAGCAGGAACAGAAACAACGTGCAACTCAACGAGAGCAACCCGGCGAGAATAATCCACAATCTGCAGTGGTCGAAGCTGAACCATCGAACGAAGTCTAGATTCGTGCAGGCAATTGCTTCCGGTTTCCACTTCCAACGGCCTCAGCAACATTCAGCTTTCTGTCGTCGAGAATAGCTCCGAGTTCTTTCAAAATCGTGAACGGCAAAAACGGTCCACCGTAGACCAGAGCAGTGTAGAGCTGAACGGCCGTAGCACCAGCTTGAATGAAACGAAACGCGTCAGCACCGCTGCCGATACCACCACACGCGATAATCTGCTGCCCCTCTTGCTTCAACTCCCACATCTGGCGACAGACAGCCAGCGCCTTTTCTCGAATTGGCGGACCGGAGAGACCACCTGGTCCAATCGACTTCAACGTCTCTTCCGCCGTTTTTACCGTAGAACGATCGACCGATGTATTTCCGCAGATGAAGCCTGCCAGCTCATGCCTTGCCGCTACCTGAGCGACATTCTGCAACATCTCGGTATCGCTGTCAGGCGAAAGCTTTAAAAACAGCGGCAATTTCTGACTGTTGAGTTTCACGATCTCGCCAAGCACCGCATCGATAGTAGCGACTTCAGCGAGTTTTGTCTCATGCGTGTTGGGACAGCTCACGTTTATCGCGACATAAATGACAGACAGGTCCTTCACGGATTTGAAGCTGTTTACAAAGTCCTCTACCGCTCGCTCGCCGACTATGCTGGGATCGTTAGTCTTCGCGATGTTGATGGACAGGGGAATGCTGGGATGCGCAGCCGCAAGTTTATCGGCGACACGCATTGCGCCCTGACCGTTCAACCCCATGTAATTGATTACGGCCTCGTCCTCGGGCAAACGAAAAATCCGCGGTCTTGGATTACCTGGCGATGGTCTCGCCGTCACAGAGCCAATCTCCGCAAATCCGAATCCCATCAATCGAAGATATTCGACAAGGTCTCCGTTCTTGTCAAAGCCCGCGGCTAAACCGAGCGGGTTGGAAAGTTTCGCTCCAGCCAGTTCAACAGCCAGTCTTGGCGATAGTTGACTGTACCAGATCTCAGTCTGAGCGCGCGCAATCGAAAGCGCCGGAGCGAGTTTGTGCGCGAGCAGATGCGCATCCTCCGGATCCATATTGAAGAAGTATGGTCGAATGAAACGCTCGTAAATTCCCTGGCGACTACTGGTCACTGGTAAATCTTTTGTCCACAGCTGGAAGACAAACAAATGTTAGCTTAAAACGCCAGTTTTGCATACTTGCGGCTACCGCCACCACCCATAATGCGGTCCGGTGCACTTGCGTTTATCACCAACTCATGATGTATTAGTACTGAATCGGTGGTGGAGAGTGATCTTATGTCCGATAACGATGTCAGCGAAAAGAAACTTCCGGGGAAAAGCATTCAAATTGTTCTTTTCGTTGTATTTGCAGTGATTGCAGCGGCTCTGGTGTTTATCGTAAAACCTTTCGGTTCGGTAAACATTGAACCAACGAGCACATCTGCACCAGCTCCAGGAGCGGCTACAACCGGTCCGTCAGGCGCGCCTCCGGCGAAATAGAATCGTCTTGTCTTAATGAATGTGAATACCGACTTCTTTGCGGTATTGCTCCATTTTGCCCCAATCCTGCGTAATTTCGGGACGCTTTTGCGTGAGCTCATTCCAGGTCACGTGCGGACGACCGGTCTCAATCTCAACCATTGAGATGCAATCATCGACCGGGCAAACCGTGCTGCAAAGGTCGCAACCGACACAATCCTCTTCACGCACTACAGGCATGAGACGACCGTTTCCATTGCCGATATTTTTCAGCTGCACTTCCTTCAAATCGATACATTGGTGTGCGGCATCGTTGCATGCGATGTAGCAGAGATTGCAGTTGATGCATTTGTCGTGGTCGATACGAGCTACAGACTGGAATCCCAGGTCGAAGTCGCCGAAGTGCGAAATTCGAGGCAGCGATTTACCAATGAAATCATGCGGCGATGTGAAACCACGCTCGTCCATCCAGTTGGACATACCTTCGATCATATCTTCGACGATTCTGAAACCCCAGTGCATGACTGCGGTACAGACTTGAACACTTGTCGAACCAAGGAGCATGAATTCAACGGCGTCGCGCCAAGTTTCAACTCCACCCATACCGGAGATCGGCAGACCACGTTTTATAACTTCAGGATCAGAACCGACAGCACTCAGTAAGTGAAGCGCAATAGGCTTCACGGCAGGACCGGCATATCCACCATGGCCGCCTTTTCCTCCAACGTTGGGCTTGATTTCGAAAGTATCGATATCGACACCCATGATGCTGTTGATAGTGTTGATCAGAGAGAGCGCCGATGCACCACCGTTAATAGCCGCTCTAGCGGGGTGAACGATGTCGGTGATGTTAGGCGTCAGCTTGACGATCACCGGAATCGTAGCGACCTCCATAACCCACTCAGTCACCATACACGTATACTCAGGAACCTGCCCCATCGCACTTCCCATGCCGCGTTCCGACATACCGTGCGGGCAGCCGAAGTTCAATTCAAAACCATCGCAGCCTGTTTGTTCAGCGCGCTTGATGATTTCCTGCCACGCTTCTTTCTTGGACTCGACCATCACGGAGCAAATCACAGTATTCTTCGGAAACAGCCTTTTCGTCTCAGCAATTTCCTTTAAGTTGGTCTCGATCGGTCGATCGCTTATGAGCTCGACGTTGTTCAAACCGATGATTTTGCTGCCTTTGTAGTCCATCGTGCCGTAGCGATTGCAAACGTTCATAACAGGCGCGCCGATGGTTTTCCAAACAGCACCGCCCCAACCTTGTTCAAATGCTTTTTGAACCTGATAGCCGGAGTTCGAAGGCGGAGCCGATGCCAGCCAAAACGGATTGGGCGATTTGATACCACAAAAATCAATTTCAAGATTTGCCATTTTTATCTCCGTTCCTTCAATCTACTTCTTCGACGCGAGAGCCGGCTCGCGATGAGCGCCTTCGCCACAGAGGGTGACGTGAATTCCGTTTGCCGCGATTTTGCCGTCTTCGACTGCCATCACAGTTGATGCCTCCCCATGGCTGCGAATGCAGTCGCCACCGGCGAAGATCTTGGGATGGGCAGTGCGATTTGTTTTCTCGTCGACTGATATATATCCTTTGATCAGTTTCACACCGAACTCATTCACCAACTTATCGGTTATGTAAGTGAGCTTTTTCTGACCGATTGCCGAGATCAGCATGTCACAGGGAATTTCGAACTCGGAATCCGGCACTTCAACGGGCGACCGGCGCCCTGAAGCATCCGGCTGACCCAGATCCATACGTTTGCATTTCAAAGCTTTGATTTTGCCATTCTCACCGATCACCTCGACGGGCTGAGTGAGGAACATGAAGCTCACGCCCTCTTTCATCGCGAATTGATACTCGAAGTGGTATGCGGGCATCTCGGCTTCTGAACGTCGGTAAACGATGGAAACACGCTCACTACCCAGACGCCGGGCGATCGTCGCACAGTCGATGGCAGTATTGCCAGCGCCAATAACACAGACACGATTTCCAAACTTGATGTCTTTGAGCGGCTTCACTTTGGTTTCTTCGATAAACTCAAGACCGTCGTGAACTCCCTCCATCTTCTCACCGGGAATTTCCATCTCAGGCACAGCACCCAGTCCGACGGAAACAAAGACTGCATCGTATTCTTTGACGAGGTCCTCGAATGAAACATCTTTGCCGACCTCGGTGTTGAACTTGAACTTCACACCAAGTTGTTCCATCATTTTCACTTCGCCGAGACTGACCTCTACGGGCTCGCGGAACACTACGATTCCATAGGTATCCAGACCACCGCCCCATTCGCGTTTTTCGAGAACGGTGACGTCGAATCCGCGCTTGGCCAGCTCTCCGGCACACGACAAGCCCGCCGGACCAGAGCCCACAACGACGACTTTGAAGCCGTTAGGTTCTCCCTTTTGGAAGAACTCAATGTTCTTCTCCTGCGCATAGTCCATCGCGTAACGCTGCAGTCGTCCGATCGTAATAGGTTTATGATCGTGTTGGAGAACGCAGGCGCCTTCGCACAGAACTTCGACAGGACACACTCGAGAACAACTGGCGCCAAGGAGATTGCTCTCCAGAATCGTTCTGGCAGAACCTTTCACATTTCCAGTCGAAATTTTCCGTATGAAGGTCGGAATATCGATTGTGGTCGGGCACGCCACCATGCATGGTGCATCATGACAGTACAGACAGCGGTTCGCTTCAAGCACCGCCTCCCGCTCGGAGTATGCCGGATAATATTCCTGGAAACGTTCTTCCAAACTCATTTCCCAGGGTAGGTATTTAACTGGTTTGTAATGCTCAGCCATGTTTTATCTCACAAGCACGATGGGATTCAGAACTATTTTGGAGCCGAAAAGCAAAGCCGCGTCAATACCACATGCGGTGCTGACTGCCGTCCGAAAGGTTCGAGCGCTCGCCTGCACTCGAACCTCCGGAATGAATTATTAGAGTCGAACCAATTCGTCGTAGGTCTCCGGTCTTCTGTCACGATAGAACTGCCAGGTGTGACGGACTTCCTTAATCTCATCGAGATTCAGGTCTGCCACCACCAGCTCTTCTCCATCGCGACTGGCTTCGGCAATAATCTGACCACGCGGATTGCAGAAATAGCTCGTGCCGTAAAACTGACCGATGTTCCAAGGTTCCTCAGTACCGACTCTGTTGATCGCACCGACGAAATAACCGTTGGCCGCAGCATGCGCGGGCTGTTCCAATTTCCAGAGATATTCGGACAAGCCTGCAACCGTAGCAGACGGGTTGAAAACGATTTCGGCACCGTTCAAACCAAGGGCTCGAGCGCCTTCCGGGAAGTGACGGTCATAGCAGATGTAAACTCCGATGGTGGCGTATTTGGTGTGGAACACCGGATAGCCGAGGTTGCCCGGACGGAAGTAGAACTTCTCCCAGAAACCGGGAGCGACATGCGGAATGTGGTTTTTGCGATATTTCCCGAGATAAGAGCCGTCAGCATCGATCACGGCCGCAGTGTTGTAATAGATTCCGGTCTGTTCCTTTTCATAGATAGGAACGACAAGAACCATCTCGTATTGTTTGGCAACTTCTTGCAGCTTCTTGATGGTCGGACCATCCGGAATGGACTCCGCCGACTCGTACCAGCAGGTTTCCTGCTCGGCGCAGAAATAAGGTCCGTTGAAAATCTCCTGATAGCAGAGTATCTTCACGCCCTTTTCATGAGCTTCTTTTGTGAATCTGAGATGCTTCTCGAGCATCGCGTCTTTGATCTTTTGAATCGATTTCGAATCGGTTCCGCCTTCTTTGGAAACCACTTCGTTCTTTGTCTGAATCAGCCCGCAACGTACGATATTGGCCATAACGTTTCCTTATTCTCCTTACCAGTTTTCACTGAGTATTTTGAGTTATGCCTGTATTTAGTTTTTTCGACCGGTGTGAAACCGATCGCGCTTACTTCGCAGCAGCGCCGACTTTAGCCGTAGCTTCCAGCGCTTTCTTCATAACTTTTAGAAGTTGATCGGCATTATCTTTAGTGATGTTCATCGCAGGCTTGATCCGAATTACGTTTCCGAACACGCCGCCCTTGCCGATTACAACACCATCGTCTTTAGCCATTTCAACAATCTTGGCAGTTTCAGCAGAAAGCGGAGTTTTCTTTTTGTCGGCAATTTCCATACCGAGCATCAAGCCTTTGCCGCGGACATCGCCAATGAGATCAGGGAAGTGTTTCTGCAGGTCTTCCATGCCGGCTTTGATATAACCGCCAACTTCTTTAGCATTGGCCATCAAGTTTTCTTCTTCGATCACGTCGAGAACCGCGCAGCCAGTGGCTGCCGAGACTGGGTTACCGCCGAAGGTATTGATTTGTTGCTTCGCCGCCTTGTCTGCGATTTCCGGTGTGGTGATAACAGCACCGATAGGCAGCCCGTTACCGAGACCCTTAGCCATCGTGATCAAGTCCGGTGTCACACCGTAGCTCTGAATTCCGAACCAATGCGTTCCCGTCCGACCGACGCCGGTCTGAACTTCATCGGCAATCATGAGAACGCCGTACTGTTCCAAAACCTTTTTGACTTGAATGAAATACTCATCGGGCGGAGTGATTGTTCCACCGACACCCTGTATAGGTTCCGCGATAAACACCGCCGGCTTACCGGATGTCTGCATCTGAATAGTGCGCTCGAGGTCCTGGACACATTCCATGTTGCAGCTATCAGGAGTTTTCTGGAATGGGCAGCGGTAGCAATATGCATTTGCCGCATGAACAATACCGGCAGCCGGCATAATTTCCGGACGATAGTGATGGTTAGCCGTCAGGGTGCTCGCCAGGTGCGATTCACCATGATATGAGTGGCGCAAAGCGATTACTTCGTTACGCCCGCTGGATACGCGAGCCACCTTAATAGCGGCTTCGTTAGCCTCGGTTCCGGAATTGGTGATAAACGATTTCGATAAATTTCCGGGTGCGATGTTCGCTAGTTTCTCAGCGAGATCGACCATCGGTTGAGTCATGAATACTGTCGAGGTATGCTGCAAGGTTTGAACCTGCTCGACTGTTTTTGCCAAAACTTTCGGATTGCAATGACCGACGCTGACTGTGACGATGCCGGCAAACATATCGAGATACTCTCGGCCCGTCTCATCGTACAGATACTGCATCTTCCCCTTCACGAAATGCGGCGGGTCGGTGTACATCTGCTTGACGCTGGGAAAGAGGTACTTTTCCCTCTTCTTCTTCAATTCTTCTCTATTGAGTTGAGCCGTCATTTCGCGCAATTCTCCTGGTCGACGCAGTGTGATACTGCTTGTGATGCCTGCCGGCAGCCAGCCGGTAGCCGAGCCCTGCCCGGCGGGATGCCTGATTCGAGCCCCACCAGCGAGCGGACTCGGTGCGCGTAGCCGGAATGATGTTTGAAAACGGAGCCTCGCTCCGAAAAACAAAACCAACAGAAAGCTGCCCCGCTCCGCCTTTCAAGGGGCGAAACAAGGAAGAACAACTGGCTGTATAGATCCCGGATATGCCTGTTGTGAAATAGTACTCAGTAAATGTTAAGAACGTCAATCATTCGAGTTTAATGCTTATTAATGCGCGAAGATAATCGAAACCTAATTGTTTGAGGCATACAGCCTGCTTCAGTTTGTCTACATTAATGACAACACCTTATTGATTCGGCCCGTGCACTTGTATACTGGTGCGACCTCAATATTAGTCGCCGTTTCCAGTTCGTCGGTCGCCCATGATTTTCAGTAGCCTGACATACCTCTTCTTCCTGCCCCTGGTAGTGTTCCTCTATTGGCGCACCAAGGGTAGTGTCAGAATGTGGCTACTGATCATCGCCAGCTACTACTTCTACATGAGCTGGTTGCCTGCATATGGTCTACTGTTGCTGGGCATGACCGTCATCAACTGGGTAATCGGCGAAGCATTATTCAAAGTCGTAAACAAACCCGAGGGCAAGAAATCCCCGGCAGCGAAGGCTCTTCTGGCGCTTGGATTAGCGCTAAACATCGGTAGCCTCTTCTATTACAAATACACCAACTTTATTATTCAAACCTTTGCCGGCACCTGGAACTGGCTCTGCGAACTTCTAACTGTTGTGACCCCGCCGGCTTTGCACATGCAACCCTGGGACTATCCGGTGTTCCAGATTTTGTTGCCGCTCGCCATTTCGTTCTTTGTCTTCGAATTCGTCCATTACCTCGTCGACATTTATAGGGGCGACAAACCGGTGAGCAATTTTACTCACTTCATGGTTTTCTCGTCCTTCTTCCCGTCCCAGATTGCCGGACCGATCAAGCGCTATCAGGAATTTGTAGATCAGCTTCCCAAGCCGGAACCGTTGACATCAGCTCTAGCCGCCGAAGGTATTGGATTATTCATACAGGGTTTGTTCAAGAAGGTCGCCATCGCGGACCCAATCGGCTCGCTTATCTTCCCTTATTACGGTCAAACCGCTGCCATAAGCGGACCTGATGCATGGCTCGCCTCGATAGGTTTCGTTATTCAGGTCTATTGCGATTTCTCCGCATACACAGACATGGGACGCGGCTCAGCCCTGCTGATGGGCATTCGCCTGCCTGAGAACTTCGATCTTCCTTATCTAGCAAGAGACATTTCAGACTTCTGGCGCCGGTGGCACATGTCACTGTCCTTCTGGCTGAGAGACTACGTCTTCATCGCTCTGGGCGGCTCGAAAAAAGACCGCTGGGTAACCTGGAGAAATCTCTTCGCCACGATGGTCGTATGCGGTTTCTGGCATGGCGTGGGCTGGCACTACATCATCTTTGGAGCAATTCAGGGTCTCGGCATGATCGTCAATCGCGAATGGCGCTTGCTGCTCAGGTCCAGCCAGTGGAGACTGTTCGCAAAACAAATGCACTTCGAACACAGACTCAACAACTCATTTTTCCAGCTGTTGAATCTTCTAATCACCTGGGTCTTCATCGCCTTCACCTTCGTTGTCTTCCGGGCGCCGGATATGACTCGAGCATTCAACATCTTCGAAGGAATGCTCAGTTTCCGCGGCGAATGCCAACTCTGGGAACCAATCATCAAAGCGGGTCTTATCCCCATCACTTCGGTGTACCTGCTAGCCTGGCTGGTCACGGAGTACGTAAAACGGCATCCCGAGCCGTTCCGTTTCATCCGAGATCCACAACTGGGCTACAAATATCCTTTCAAACTGGCTACGTGGACCGCCGCTATCATTCTAACGATCGCAGCGAGACCGCTTGCGGCAGTACCTTTCCTTTATTTCCAATTCTAGAATTGAGGCACTAGACCATGAACGCACGACCGCGCGCAATACGTCAAAAAGAACGACATACCAACGTTCCAAAAGAACGCGTTCTCAACAAAGAAAAACGCATTCTTGATCCAAGAGTGAACGTGCTCAACGACAAGCCCCACTCATTCAATCCGAAAGAGCGCGCCTTGAGTCCCAGCAGATAATCAGGAGTCTACAAATGGTTGTCTCGGCACCAGACAAAACAACGATTGAAATTAAAGACCAAAGCAGCGCAAAACCCACGCGTCGCAACTGGTTTAAACTGGTCGCCGTTTGCCTGGCTATGCAAGTCTGCGCGCTTCTGTTTACCGAATGCGTTTTGTACGTGGCTGGTCTGGGCGAAGAAGAAATTTTTGCATTCGACAAAGATCTCGGTACTCGCCATATGAAGAACAAAAGGATCACCTGGCGCAGTGAGGGGTTCGGTGTATGTTACTTCGATGCCGACGGATTGCAGGATCCTGGACTGACTGTGGCGAAACCTGCAAACACATTTAGAGTAGCCGTGCTCGGTGACTCGCTAGTCGAAGGTCTTCAAGTTCCAGCCGACAAGAAATTCACGCGCATTTTGAATGAGTCGGTAAAACTCGCCAACGGCAAGAATATCCAGGTTGTTAACTTCGGCACGTCAGGCTATTCGACCGCTCAAGAATACACACTGATGAAGAAGCAGGTATTTAAGTACGCACCGGATATGGTGGTAGTCTGCTACAACAGCCGCGACATTTTTGAAAATTGGTCACCGCCGGACGCTACTCTTACAAACATCAGACCGGTAGCAATCTGCCTTCCGGGTCAGCCGCTCGTGGTTTCTAACGCAGCGATTTTAGAATGGATGAAATCGCCGCGTGCCAGATTTCTGCAAAGCATCAGCTGGCTGCGCCAGAATAGCCGCATCTGGGGCTTAATATCGGCGATGGAGACCGAATTGAGTTTTAACGACAAAACATACCAGACGATAATGGAACTGGTCACTAGACCAAAGAAAGCGGTTAAGCGACTCTGGGCTGAATATTCACAACCGGAAAAATGGGAAGTTTCGAAATGGTTTGTATCCTCAGGCTCGTCGGGACCATCATTCAACATCCAATTCTTCGAAGGCAAGGATCCGAACGCTCAGGTCAATAAGTCATTCCCAACCGGCGCCAAGAAGAAAAAGAAAAGGTCGCCAGAACAAATTGCCCAGAAGAACGCAGATGTGACGCCGGCGCCGGAGCCGAAGAAGCCGGTGACCGAAGGCGAAAGGAACTACATCAAATTGATGAGCCGGACCCTTGGTGCGCTTGTTTCAGAAATGGATTCCTTATGCAAGGAACACAAAACCAAATTCGTGGTGGTGGCAATGCCTGCAAGACTGGGACTGGATCCCAATCCTGGAACAGAGACCACTATGTACGGTCTCGACTATCCTGGCGAAGTCGAAGTAGTCAAAACCACATGCGCTGAACGCGGCGTACCGTTCTACGACATGCTGAAGCCCGCACAGTCAGAACTAACCCAGAATGAGAAGAAGGCGATGTTCTACTCATTGCACCTGGCACCGGCAGGACATAAGTACATTGCCGACAAGCTCACACCGTTCCTTAAACAAGAGTGTGATAACGTTGGCCGATGAGATTCGCAACGCGTGGAAAGGCATCAAGATGCCACCGTCGCAAGCCGAAGAGTGTGAAGACGCACTGAGAGCCAATCCCAATGATCTGGAACTGCGTTGCAAAATGCTTGGATATTTCATGAGCAATCGGTTTATTGATCCGATTGGATTGCAAAAATTCCATGAGCATGTTCTCTTCACCATACGAAATTTTCCGCATAACAAAATTGCCGGCTCCCATTATGCTCAATACGATTTAGCAATTGACGATCGGGCATTCTACGAGCAAGCAAAATGTATCTGGCAAAATCATCTGGCGTCCAATCCAGATGACACAACCATCATCAAGCACGCTGCAGAATTCTTCGCTGCTGCAGACAGAGAGTTGTCCGCTGCTCTGGTGTTGAAGTTGCAATCTCGTTCCTGAACCAGCGAGTGCAAACGGCGCCTTTCAGTCGAAGACCTTAAATCTGTGCCATAATGGAAGTATCGATGTCGTCGGATTTCATCGAAAAATACTTGAGGAAGCCGCGCTTGCAGGATCCAGTAGCGGCTCAAGACTAAGTAAATCCAACGCTCATCGTGCATAAGGAGAAGACATGCAGATTCTTCTCGTCGATCTTAATCCTGGCAAAATTCTGCCTGTCTTTTTGAACAGTCCGGACTTTGAACTGAGCCGCGCGACAGGGATACAAGCGGCGACAATGCGACTGGCGGCCAGACCGGCTATTGATCTGGTTCTTCTGGACCTTGATGACGAGCAGAATCCCGACAAGAGAATGTCGATGTTCGATAGCCTGGTGGCAAACATTGACAAGCTGCCAATCATAGTTATTTCCGAATGCAGCGATTTCAAAGGCGGCATTCAGTTTCTCAAGAATGGCGCGCAGGATTATATATCGAGAACCTCAGCAAAGACCGACCTCTGCGAACGCATGCGTTTTGCGATCGAGCGAAAAAAATTCGATCTTTCAGTTCGCTCCGACGTAGACAAATCAAGACTTATGCTCGAAAAACTGGTGCAAGAGAGGACCTTAAAACTGACGCAGAGTAACGAAGAACTGCGGCAATTTGCAAAGATAGCCTCACACGATCTACAGGAGCCTCTTCGCTGCGTCGAAGGTTTCGTCGATTTATTGCGCGAAAAGACCGCAGATAAGATGGAGCCGGTTTGTCTGGAGTATATGGACTTCATTGTAGACGGTGCCCAGCGCATGCGTCATCTGATCAGCTCAGTTTTACGTCATTCGCAGATCAAAAATGATGAAGACGGCACCAACTACGACACCAACAGCAACCAGGTGCTCCAGGAAGTAATCGCGAACCTGGGCGACTTGATTGAGGATAGCCGGACTACATTCGAGACGACCAGGCTGCCGTGCGTGAGTGTAGAACACTCTCAACTCTCGCAACTCTTTCAAAACCTGATAAGCAACTCGATCAAGTATCGGCGCCGGGATGCGCCTCACATACGGATTAGCGCAGAGAGAAGCGCCGACATGTGGTTGTTCTCATTCCACGACAACGGAATCGGAATTGATGCGGCTTACGCAGGAAAAATCTTCGATATGTTTTCACGACTTCATGCCAAGACCAAGTATCCAGGCAGTGGTATCGGACTGGCGATCTGCAAGCGCATAGTCACCTCGAATGGTGGCAGCATCTGGGTGGAGTCTAAACCAGACCACGGTTCGATCTTTCTATTCACCCTGCCGGCCGCAGGACAAACAAGGAGAAACTCAATGAAAAGCCCAATGGATATTCTGCTGGTGGAGGACACGCTATCAGATGTCCGACTGACCGAAGAGGCGTTGCAGCGCTCCAATTTGAATTACGAATTGAAAATCGTCGGAGACGGAGTCGAAGCTACTGAATACCTTTTCAAACTGAAGGAACTGACCAGGAAGTTGCCGGATATCATTCTTCTCGACCTGAATATGCCTAGAAAAAATGGCCACGAAGTTTTGAACGAGATCAAGAACGACATCATACTGAGGCAGATCCCGGTCATTCTCCTGACCGTTTCCGAAAGTGAGGATGACGTGCAGGAAGCGCTCAAACAGCGAATGAACTACTACATGGCAAAACCGGTTAATTCCGAACGACTTTCGACACTGATACGTGCGATTCATGACCTGCAGACAAAACCAGTGGACGAGGGAACTCAATATACCAGTTCTGAAACTCACATGCGCCTCGTTCTGGCAGGCAATCCGCACACCTCGATGGTAGCACTGCGAAAGCTCGCTGCCGATCCCAATGTTAAAGTGCGAAGTCGCGTCGCAGAAAATCCAGGCATCGCGCCGGCTTTGATTGAGAAGCTTTCCCTTGATCCGAGCGTTGAAGTTAGACTAAGCCTTTGCGAAAATCCCAGCACGCCCAGGTTGGTTCTTGAGGCGCTAGCGAGCGATTCCAGTGAAGAGGTGCGCCTCGGGCTGGCGTCAAACCCTCACCTTCCGGAAGATATATTGAATGAATTATCGAACGACGATAATGTTTTTGTATCGTCTGCCGCACGCAATAGCCTGGCAGCTCAAGGAGTTTAAGAACGACACCGAATACGGTGCCAACTCAAGGTGATCAGTTCGGCAAGAAAATTTATTGGGCGAAGCCGAATTGGTACCATCTTCGTGTCGTCTTCTCGATGGCATCGGCCAGGCTAATCGCGAGCTTTCTGTCACCGATGGAGCGACCTTGAAGCTCAGATACGGCATTACGAGCGTCGAGCAAGCTCATCTCGACAAATGCGTATCCTAGAGACAACCCCGTCTTAGGGTGTTTCGGCATGTTCACCGAAAGAACTTGCTCCGTTCGATCTGAGAACACGCCTCTGATTTGTTCTTCCTTGGTTTCAATAGAAATATTGCCGACCAGTACACGTCCCAAAAGTTTCTGCATTGATTGTGTTTTACCTCTGCGAATTTACAAGCAAATCTCCTAAGCCGCAGCCGGAGAATTCGGACGCAGAAGAGCTTACGTGCTACTTTCCATTCTAGCAGTCGAAAGAAAGAGGTTTGGACCGTAGATTGAAGCGAGCACTTGGAAAGCCGCTTGCAGTGCAGCTTTTGACAATGAAAAAAAATCCAGATAGGTCCGATGTCGTATTGTCGTACTCACTCGGAGCCCTAAAAAGTAGAAATAATCGCAGGTCTGACCTCTTTTCGTCATGATCGGGCAGAGCCCCGAAGAGTATCAATTATCTTTGACACATTGACGCAATTCCCTTGACGTAGTGCAAAGCCTGTTGATACCATTGCTTTCCTGGTTATGTGCATCCGTAGCTCAGTAGGTAGAGCACTCGGCTTTTAACCGATTGGTCCTGCGTTCGAGTCGCAGCGGATGCATAATTCTTTCAACGGTCATAAAAGAGAACAGCCCCCATACTGGGAGCTGCTGATACTTTGGTTTTCTGGTTTCAGCCGACCTGGTCAGCGCAACTTCGTGCCGAAGCTCGGAGCGGCACTACCGGCGGTTTCAGATTACCAGGGGAAGTTATAGCGAGCGAACAACGGTACGCCGCCCGTAGTCAACCCCTGACGAAAGTCGATTACGCCAATCTGTACGCCGCGATCTTCAAAGGAAGTCGGATATAAATAGAGCGAAGCAGAAAACTGCGATACTCGCCCATGCTTCGTAGCGCCCGGACCAAGGTGGAAAACCACTTCGATGCCCCTTGGCGACTTGACTGGCTCTTCAAGCTCGAAATACTTTTCAAGCATCAAGTCTTCGCCATACGGCGGCGGTTCGTCAAAATCGATTGGTGAATCATGCGTGGTCCATTGCCAGAGAATCTGGTCGGAGCCCGCCTTTTTCAAATTGACGTTTAAACGTGGAAACCAGTGGTCATCACTGTCCGACTCACGAAAGACGCTCAGCCGACCGCGCGTGAGCGCCGGTCTGTCGATAAGCATCTGCCTTCCCTGTGCATCGATTTCATCCATATAAAGAAGGACTCCTTCGTCCGCCTTGCGATTGGGTACCTGATTCTCAACAGGATAGCAGATTTGATAAATTCTCTTCGCAATCAGATTTTCTGTGATCAGCATTGCTGAAATCTGGCAGAAATAACGGATAATTGTTAGCCATGTCTGAACTCAAATTGACATTCCCAACTCGCTATTCGATTGGCAGCGTGTACGTGGCTCCGGTTTATCAACCGGAGACTTGGGAGCTTTTACAAGTCCCTCAAGGTCTGGTAACAAAGCCGGAGAACCAGCCAATCAACTGGGATTGGCTTGACGAGGCTCGCGGGACACTTACAGTCCCGGACCGACATAAAGTCAAATTGAAAATCAACAACAGCGCCAGCACCAGACTTGATTGCCTAATTGATTTGCCGCCTGACGCCATGCACACTCTTGACCTGAGCAGGACTGGAGTGACGGATGAATTGCTCCTAACTATCGTTCATTTTTGCGAATTGGAAGTTCTGGAACTGGCTTACACTGCGATTTCCGACGAGGGAGCCATTACCGTTTCCTCGCTAGACAAGTTGCACACACTTGGCTTGACCCACACAGCGCTGACAAATACAGGCCTGGCTGAAATTTGCAAGCTAACAAACTTGCGCGAACTCTGGCTCAATGGCACGCTCATAGATGACGAAGGCATGCCGCATGTCGCGGAGCTGGAAAAACTTGTTCTACTCGGATTGAGCAGCACGCGCGTCACGAGCGAGGGCCTCGTCGAACTTTATAAGTTGAAAAACCTTCTGCGCTTATATATGTTCAACACCGCTTTAGAAGAAGAAACTGCAAACGAGTTTAGAAAAAACTTGCAGCATTGCCGGGTGAAGTGGCGCCGCCCAGCGGCACAGCGACCGGAGTTCATGTTCGCTGATGAAGCCGATCTTTCGCTTGAAGATGAGTTCGACGTCGAAGGTGAACTCGAAACTGTAAGTAACGGCAACAAGAAACATGTCAAACCAATGAGCGACGAGAGATTCTGGCAACTAGTCGATATGTTCGACTGGGACCATGAAGGCAACGATACTGCCGTAATCGAACCAGCAGTCGAAGCGCTTTCCGGGCTCACCGATGAAGATATTTGCGGTTTCATGGAAACTCTAGCCGGCAAGCTTTATTCGCTGGATGCTGAAAAATTCGCACGACACATAGGTCGCGAATCGTACAGAAGCAAAGACGAATACTTCTCCAAGAGCTGGTTTTTAAACGTCCGATGCTGTGCTTGCTCGAATGGCGAGGATTTATTCGAGGACATAGTAGACACACCGGAAAACATGCCGAAGGATCTCGGATTTCGCGCTATCTGCCGAGTCGCGCCCGAAGCCTATTTCCGTAAAACCGGTCAGAAGCTGACCTACACACCGTCCAAAAATATAGAGACATTTAGCAACAGAGACGGCTGGCCCGGCTTGCTCAGCAGCCTTTAGACCGGCGCGTAGAAAACGGAACGGTCCACTTAAGTGTCACCACACTTAGTGCCACGATAAGTGTTTGAAACGAATTATAGTTGGTCGAAGCAGGATAATTGTGGTGGCATCAAAATCGAAGGCAACAGCTAAACCTAAACCCAAGCCCAAGACTAAGAAAGCGAAGACTAAAACATTCTCTTCAACCCCGGCATCAAGGGCAACTCTTAGCTCGTTAAAACGGAAGGAAGTTCTAGAGATGCTTTCTTCCTTATCGAAGAAAGACAAGAAACTCAAAGAATTGATCGAGCAGGTCGCCGGTGGTTTCGCCCCCAATATAGAGGAAGCAGCATCACCATTCGAAGCCATTTCGGAAGCAATAGTCTACCAACAACTCACAGGCAAAGCCGCGGCCACTATCTACGGACGGTTTAAAGCGTTGTTCAACTCGGACCAGCATCCATCGCCGCAGCAAATCTTGGAGGCACCAGAGGCGGTGCTGCGCTCGGCCGGCTTATCCGGTTCCAAAATCAAGGCTCTCAAAGATCTCGCAGAGAAGTCCCTTGCCGGGCTGATTCCATCACATCAAGAAATAGAGAAGTTGTCCGATGAGGAGATCATCGAGATTTTGACAGCGGTTAAGGGCGTGGGCACATGGACCGCCCACATGTTCCTAATGTTTCGCCTCGGACGCCTCGATGTGATGCCGTCAGGGGATTACGGCGTACGAATGGGTTACGCGATCACCTACGGCAAGCACGCAAAAGACCTTCCGACAACGACCCAACTCGAAGAACACGGAGAGCTCTGGCGTCCATTCCGCAGCGTGGGAAGCTGGTATATGTGGCGCGCGGTCGAGCTACATCGTGCCCTCAACGCAGCAACCAGAATCTCGGCACCTCCCAAGAAAAGGTTGAAAAAGTCGGAAACGGTTGAAGCGGGTAAAAAATCCATTGCGAAGAAACCGGCAGCGAAGAAACCGGTGGCTAAGAAACCTGCAACAAAGAAATCAACTCGCGCGTCAAAAAGGCGATGATTTATCTGCCCCCAGCCACAGCGCGAATGTGAATCGCAAGTAATATTAGAATAGAATCCCGTAATCGACGAAATCTCTGAAGGATCTCCAGATTCCCGCGCCCCGAACGTGATAAGTTAAATAACTAAAATGACTGCCCGAAAAAACCTCTCCATCACGTTGCTCACGTTGATCTGCCTGGTCAACTTCTATTTGCCGCCCGCCGTGGCGCAAGCGGATTATGACGGCGGAGGCTCCGACGGGGCAGTGACGCAAAAGTTAGACACCGCGTGCTTCGTGACCTGGTGGTTTCACTCCGCACTGGGATACCACCCAGCCATCTTGATGCGGGTGGAAAACGCCAGCGGACAGAGCCTGCCAGGTGTCATTCTCAAGTTTCAAGCACGCTTTACAAACTTACGGGATGGATACGTCAACGTGGCACGAGAAGAGATTCGCGCCAGTTTAGAACCGAAAAAACAATTGTATGTGTTTCTCAAAGGACCTCGCGCCTTCGAGCTTCCCATCGACCAGAGTTTATGGCCGCGCATGGAGTGCAAGGTGATGTGCCGTGTCAGCGATGGCGTAACGGATGGCGGCACCCAGACAATGCTTATCACGAAACTCGATTCAATCACAATGAGCTTCGAGGACGCCATGACGAATCTGGCAAAGCAACCGGACATTCGGATTGGCAGGCGCAAACCGACGCCAGCCGCGGTGCCGGCACGACCGGAAAAGACCCTCGTGGCGACAACTGGTTCTCTCGCAGTCAAAGACAACAAACCCAAACAAACCTTGTTGCAGTTTTTAGGCTCAACCTTTATTCCTGGTCTGGGTGACGACTTCTACAGCTTTGAAAAGAAGTTCGGAATACCCGCCGAGTTCGACCCGAAAACCGAATGGACCTGGGCTAGATATCAGAGCCAATCGCCGGAACTATCTATGATTGTCGGGTCGCGAGGACAGACAGGCAAAGCAGACCTGATCGTAGCGACTGTTCCACCTAGCCAGATCAAAGGCGAGGGACAAGTTACGGAACTGGCAAAAGCGATTTCAGGCAAATTCAGAAGCGAGACCACCACGCCCCCCAATCACTCGGTTCGCTATCTACCGAGCGGAAGACTGGAATTCGGCACCCTGTCAGCGAAAAACTATCGCGCCGTCTACTTCGTCCCGGGCGAATCCGGCGGAGGAAACGGCTCGTATATCGTAGTCGTTACAAGAATGCCGGGAAACGTTCTCGAGATTTTGCGCAAGGAAGCCCCAAGAGCTAAACTATTGAAGTTTTTGCAACCCATTACCGGCGTATCTGAGACTTAAGAAATCGTTCGCACAAGGTTTGGCGCCGGCGGCTATAATGCCCACCACGTTTCTATTGCGGTTTTCCCCATCCTCTTCTGAATTGGTGGATTAACGCCGAGACCCGATGAAGCTAGAATTGCCATGGGAGTTTCATGGCAGAGGTCGGCTAAATCTAAGTTCAACTCCCTTAGCTGCATTACATATCTGGTTATTACACGAGGTGCCCGATGCCAGTAAAATTGCCTGAGAAGACAGCTCCCACAGCAGCACGTCCGGAGATACCAAAGGTCGCAACGCCAGCTTCCATGATCGACAAGATCCCAGTCTCACTAGTTTTAATGCTCGCCTCGCCTTATCTGGCTGGAGAGTCACCGGAGCAAGCGATTCAACTCGCGCACAAACTTTTTTCCAAGGACCGATACACCTCGACGCTCGACATTCTCGGCGAAGACATGGAATCGGCCGCCGATTGCGATGCATCGGTGGAGGCGTATAAAAACCTCGTTGACTTGATCATAAGCAATCCATTGCCGGTCAACACAAGGCAAGAACAAATAACCATCTCTTTCAAACCGTCGATGTTCGCGACGAGCGCGCCGAAAGGGAATGGTTTAAGCGATCCCAACCTCGACAAATGTTTCGACCGCATCAAACAAGTTACCGACTATGCAAAACGGCTTGGCGTAAACGTCACGCTTGAAGCGGAAGATCATCGCTGGACAGATTTCCACCTGGAAACTTACTTTGAACTGGTAAATCAGGGTTACGACAACATCGGTACGGTCATTCAGACAAGAATGTTTAGAACCGCCGATGATATCAAAAGATTTGATGACAGAATGCGAGTTCGGCTCGTATTGGGAATTTACAACGAACCAGCCGACATCGCTCACACAAGCAAACCTGTGATGAAAGATCTGGTCGTCTCATATGCGCACGAACTTTTGGCGCGCGGAACCTACGTCGAAGTCGCCACTCACGATCTCGACTGTTTGAAGAATTTCTTCGCGAAGGTCGTTTTGAAAGAAGGCGTTTCACGCGAGAGATTTGAAACACAATATCTGCACGGAGTACCGCGCGACGAAGTTCAGCAAGGGCTCATCACGGGAACTTACTTCAATAAAACAAACTTCCCGCAAGCAAGCACCGAGCAATTAAGCGCACTCTCGCGCAGCGGTGTGGTCGTTCGTAAATATCTTCCATTCGGAGAAGGAAAAGTAGCGGGCGCATATTGCAGAAGACGACTTAAAGAGAACCCGAATATGATCGGTTACGGCATCAAGAACTTCTTGAAGATGCAATAGGTCCCGAGTTCGGCTCCAGTTAAAAACAGTTGCGTCTCTGGGCGAACCTCAATCAGTAGCGAGCAGAAGCCGCTGAGCATCTTCGATCTGAGCGATCTCGTCGTCCATAATTTGAGTAAGAAGTTCATGCTTTTGCTCGTCTTTTGCGTGCTTTCTCTCAAGCTGAATTTGACCTCGAACCACTTCTTCAACGGCGATAGCGTTGCCGATTCCATAGGCTAAGTTAGTGCCGCCCTGCACTCGAAAACGTTTATTCGCATCGAAGGTGTATCGATAGGCACCGACTGCGCCACCAATGCCGTTCACAACTTTACTGAAACCGCCACTTGCATCTGCGCCGGAATCCAGCACGTTAACGATCATTTTTTGAATTTGTGAGTTCGGAGAGCCTAGTTCGTCGCCCGGGCTCTCATCGGCTCTCGCATTACTGCATAGAGTAAACAGCGATAGCGACAACACGACGCCAACAATTGGAGATTTGATCTTCACTTTTGGTCGCCTGACCTGTAAAACAGCTGATCCGAGGGAGCGTAGCAGAAGCCTAATTATTGATGTGTGCAATTTCCGTGCAACGCAAATCAGAGCTTTTTGTGTTTAAACTCGAACGTTTCACGCGTTGCAAACTATACTGTTCAAGTCCAGTGAGGTTTAAATGTCCAGAATTCTCATAGTCGAAGATGAGCACGGACTATCCGGAGCCATTAAAGAATGGCTCGAAGAGGAGCTCTACGTCGTCACCGTTATCAGCGACGGCAAAGCGGCCCTGGAGACGATTTTAGAAAAACCGTTCGAGCTACTTATTTTAGACTGGATGTTGCCGGGTCTTGATGGAATCAGCATCTGTAAACGATTTAGAGAATCGGGTGGAAAAACGCCGATATTGATTCTCACAGCGAAAAGTACGATGGCGGCAAAGGAAGAAGGCCTGGACAGTGGAGCCGACGACTATTTGACGAAACCGTTCAACATGCGAGAGCTGTCAGCGCGTGTTCGCGCCCTGCTTCGGCGTCCGCAGACCACTCCGAAGACGACAATTGAATGCGGTGACTTGAGGCTCGACTTGAACACGCGCACAGTTATCAAAGGCACCACAGTGCTGAAACTCTTGCCGAAAGAGTTTATCCTTCTGGAGGTTTTGATGCGCCATAAAGGCATCGTGCTTTCCACCGAAGAAATCATAGACCACGTCTGGGGACCGGATTCGAGCATAGCACCAGATACGGTGCGTTCTCATGTGAAGGCTTTACGAAAAAAAATCGATTCTCCCGGTGAAACATCTCTGATAGTAAATATTCACGCAATGGGTTACCGGATAGAGGAGCCCAATGCGCATGTTTAAAAGCTTTCAGCGACAAATTGTCTTGTGGTTTTTAAGCTTGTCCTTGCTGGTGTATCTGACCTGCTCTTGTGTTGGTGCTCTCTTCATTTACACAAACAAAACGCATTCAATGGACGAAGAACTACGCATCGTGGCTTCTCAGATAGGCCACGCTATAGATGTTTCGGGAAAGAATCCGACCTTTCGAGATTGGCTCAGGGTGGTCGAAACGGAACCAGCCAGATCGATCATCACGATGCAACTTTTTGACCTCAATGGTCATCTACTCGAACACTACGGTCCGGATGGCATTCCTAGACTTATCAAACAGGTAAACGAAGTCACAGAGAATGGGCAACAGATGCGGGTTCGCCAGGGACAGCTCTTGCAAGATAACAAACCGGTCGGATATCTGCAGTTACAGCTGCCAACTAAAACGCGAACCGAAGCAATCACAGAATTCATTTTGACGATGGCAGCAATGAGCCCATTCGTGATTTTAGGTTTCGCTCAAATAGGAAAAACTGTTTCAAACATAGCCGTTAAGCCGATTGAGCAACTTGTAGCCACGCTTCAGCGATTCGTAGCGGATGCCGGACACGAGTTGAATACGCCGGCTTCAATAATACAGGCACGCGCACAGTCGTTGGAGCGCAAGCTAAATAAGCAAGGAAATTTGTTTGAAGAGGACCTGCAAATAATCTCGAGTTCAGCCGAACGAATGGGTTACATCGTCAAGGATCTCATGCTGCTTGCGGAACTCGACAGTAAAACCAAGCAAAAGACCGAGTCTATAACAGAAATCAAGTCTGTTGTAGAGTCGCTCACTGCCGAGTTCTCAGTAAGATTCGAAGCGAAAGACGTTCTGTTGAAAACAGAGTTGCTCGAAGTGGCCAGCGTAAAAACGAATGAGGAAACCCTGAGAGGAATACTTTCAAACCTGCTCGAGAACGCTCTCAAGTACACTCATCCAGGTGGGATAGTGGCGGTTAGCTGTGTGAACAACGCGATATCCGGCGAAGTCCGTTTAATAGTTAAGGACACAGGCGTAGGAATTCCCCCCGAATGCCTTCCGCACATTTTCGACCGATTTTACCGTGTCGACAAATCGCGCGACCGTTCTTCAGGTGGTTCCGGTCTCGGTTTATCAATCGTGAAAGCGCTTGTCGAAACGCTCTCGGGAAAGGTTCTCGTCGATAGCAGCCCCGGCAAAGGTAGCCAATTTACAGTGATTCTACCCGCGCTAAAAAACTAACCTCGAACGAAACTCAACCGATTGAAACCGGCTCGGAAAACGCATAGATCTCACAATCGCTGTTGCTTCCGTCCTCGTAGACAAGACACGCAAAATCGATCTGATTATCGAGCGCGGTCATCGGATAGTGCCAGACGCCCGGATGATATGAAATCCCTTGCGGATTGGTGACCTCGAAAGCTTTGAGCGTCGCCAAGTCAGGCTCGTCGCCTCCGAGACTGACGATGACAAGATAGCGGGCATTACTACTAACAGGCATGAAGACCTGAGTGGAATATTCGTGGCGCTCCAGCAGCTTGATTTCAAACGGCAGACGTTGCAACGCACTGCAGCGAAAAACACACAAGTTGAGCTTCGCGCTCTCCGGTCTGAGATTCACCACATCGGCAACGTGGTTGAATCGTTTTGCAGTCTTCATGTTGGCGAACTTGAACTGCAGTTCCTCGTCTGCTGCAATCACACTACCGTAAGGAGCATAAGCCTCACGGTTGATTGGCTCGATCGAAAACTGCCGTCGCGTCACACTAATCTTTGCTGCCAACCAGGATGATGTTGGTGCCAACTTGGTACGGCATGCCGTTCTTGGGATTTTTCAATTTTCCGTTGGCGTAGAATCCTTTCGAACCAGTCTTGAATTCGCGAGCATCTGCGGTCAGCGTGCCCCAGACTTCGCCGTCGCGAGTCTTGAACTCGATCAACAATGTCGCCGGCGCGTCCTCGTCTACCTTACCCATTAATTGTTCCTCCTGGTGTGCAGGTGATAGTGTACAAGAAATCAGCTCTTGACCACTTTGAACTAACACTCAAAAACACCGTTCGATTGAAACGGTGCGCCTCAGCAGTGTATAACTGTCTTTTCAATCGCGGACCGGAAGTCATTAGTTGGAAGATTCGCAAGAATTTTAAAGACTTAGCACCGTTTACCGATTGTTTAGATTAGTCGGGCAAGCGCAAGCGCTTTCAAGCCGGAGAAATTTTATGACGCAAGCAGTTGGACAAGTAGAAGTCCTTGGCAAACTACAGCCCGGATTCGATGAGATATTGACTCCGGAAGCACTCGCTTTTATTGCGGAGTTGCACAAGAAGTTTAATCCAACTCGTAAAGAACTGCTGAAGAAGCGCGTACAGCGCCAGCAAGAAATCAGCTCCGGAAAGTATCCTGACTTTTTGCCCGAAACCGCTTCCATCCGCAATAGTGACTGGAAAGTCGCTGATGCACCAGAAGACCTGCTTGACCGCCGGGTGGAGATCACGGGACCGGCGGAGGCGAAAATGATGATCAACGCCTTGAACTCCGGCGCTAATGTGTTCATGGCAGATCTGGAAGACGCTCTGTCACCGAGCTGGGGAAATGTTGTTGCCGGTCAAATGGCGCTCAGGGACGCCGTGCGCAAAACATTGAAATTCGAATCACCGGAAGGCAAATCATACAGCCTGAAAGATAAACTGGCCACGCTCATCGTCAGACCACGAGGTTGGCACCTGGAAGAAAGTCATGTACTCGTCGATGGTGAGCCGGTTTCAGGCAGTTTGTTCGACTTTGGATTGTACTTTTTCCACAACGCAGATGAAGCCGTGAAGCGTGGAACCGGTCCGTATTTCTACCTGCCAAAATTGGAGAGCCATCTGGAAGCACGGCTCTGGAACGACGTTTTCAACTTCGCGCAGGACGCACTAGGAATTCCAAGAGGCACCATTCGCGCCACCGTTTTAATCGAAACTATTCTCGCTTCCCTCGAAATGGAAGAAATTCTCTACGAACTTCGTGAGCACATGTCGGCTCTCAATGCCGGGCGCTGGGACTATATATTCAGCACTATCAAAAAGTTTTCAAGCGACAAGGATTTCCTGTTTCCCGACCGCGCACAAGTGACTATGCGCGTTCCATTCATGCGCGCGTATTGTCAGTTGCTGGTGAAAACTTGTCATAAGCGCGGCGCGCATGCAATGGGCGGAATGGCGGCATTTATTCCCAGCCGCCGAGATCCGGCAATCAATGAGGTCGCTCTGACCAAAGTTCGCGATGATAAAGAGTTGGAAGTATCAACAGGCTTTGATGGAACCTGGGTTGCTCACCCTGACCTGGTGCCGGTTGCAAAAGAGGTCTTCGACAAAGCCTTCGGAGACAAACCGAACCAGAAAGAGAAGCAACTCGATGTGAACGTGAGCGCCAAAGAGCTTCTCGATGTTTCCATCGATGGCGGAAAGATCACTGAAGCAGGAGTTGCAAACAACGTCAATGTTGCATTGCAATACATCGAATCATGGTTGCGAGGAATCGGTGCCGCAGCAATCCACAATCTGATGGAAGACGCGGCGACGGCGGAGATATCGCGAGCGCAGCTCTGGCAATGGATTAAGCTAGGCGCGAAGCTCGATGATGGCCGGCCGGTCACTAAAGAGCTTTATCGTGAAACCCGCGACAAAGAAATGAAGGCACTCACCGCAGGTGGTGCCGGCAGATACAAAGAAGCTGCCGAGATACTAGACTTCCTCGTTGAAAGCGAAGATTTCATCGACTTCCTCACGATCAAAGCGTACGAATACCTCGATAGAGAATAAACATTGGATTTAGAAGTACTCCTGGACAAAGAAGATCCGGCGTGGCCATTAATCACGCAATGGATCAATGACGCCGTCAACCACGTGGAGGTGCTACCGCCTTCGGAGCCGGCACGGACCGATACATTGCTCGATTTGCAAGTTTCCACCCACTCGACTCTCGGTGCAATCGCGTACGAAACAGGCGGCATTCTAGTCGACCATGGTTGGATGCGTATCCTCGGCTCAGGACATCCCCGCTTACCCCGTTCTGTTAATGAATGGAATCAAGCGGTCTGGGGTGAGGATGAAACCGATTACCCGTTCTACCTTATCGCAGATGACGCAATTGGCGGATTCTACGCACTGGATTCGGGAAGTCTCGGCAACGCTGAAAGCGTTTTCTACTTCGCGCCGGACACGCTTGAATGGGAAGATACGGACCAGGGCTACACGGACTTCATCGATTTCTGTTTAAACGGTGATTTGCATAAGTACTATCAATCGATGCGTTGGCAAAACTGGCAGGACGAGGTTTCCCTTCTCAACGGCGACGACGCGATTTCGATCGTGCCACCACTTGCTTTCACATTAGAGCCAGAGCTAGACCCAATTGATGCTCGCAGAAGAACTTCAGTAAGCGTGTACGAGCTGTACGATTTCCACGTATTTCACCTGCCGGGACAGCTGGATGGTAAAAACGGAGAACTAGACCCTGATGCGGTTGAAGGACCAGATGAAAATCCATCCGGACCACCATTAGTTTAGTAAATTCGTAACGATCTACTATCACCACTAATACGGTCAGAAAACCGACACCGGACGACACCGAAACGCGTCATTGTTATCAACGTGTTAAGTCGCGAAACCCACTGTTTAGGCGCTCTTGCACGTGGGCATAAAAATAGAAGGAACCTCCACCTAAATGTTCAGTCTCGTGGAGTAGCAATATAGTCCGGCGAGAATCCTACCAGACAGTAGGACCGGCATTCCGTGTTATGGAGGATTTTGATTCTATGGAAGCGATTTTACGTAAAACCCACTCTGTGCTATCCGCGCCCAAAGTGGATCTCCGTCCCGGAGACGTAGTCGCAAGAAGCCAGCACTTCTACTACGTGACCGACGATATGCGGCTCGTGGGATGGAATCAAGCCGACAAGACTTTTGAAGAACTCGAACTTTCACGCAAGGACGATGATGTCGTCTACCGCCAGCGCGGTGCAGAGCCCAACGGCAAATAGAGTTTACTTTCCACTGATTTGTTTCAAAGCCTTTTCAGCAGCGGCGTGAACCCATAAATCGCGCTGCACCATGCAACACCCGGCCCCTTGCTCGGGTGGATGCGCCGAAATCGCAGCTTCTTTCAGAGCGGGAATAGCCCCTCTTGCATCTGGACCGATTGCACCAAGGGTGGTGGCGGCTTCGCCTCTGACGTTCGTACTCTCGTCTTTCAACGCGGTTATGAGCACCGGCACGAGGGCGCGTGCGTTTTTTCCCGCGATGCGCGCGGCGACAACTGTCGCGGCCCTGTCGAAAGCAACCGTACTGCCCAGGTTTTTCCGCAAAACGGCGAGCGCGTCCTCATCTCGCGCATTAGCTTTCAAAGCCTGCGCAGCGCTTTCTGACTGTTTCTCGACAGATTGAACGGCAGTTGAAACCGGTTTGGAACTTGCAGCAGGTCCCTTCGATGAGTTCGCGCGAGTTTCAGGTCTCACCACTTTCGCGTTCTCTGTTGCCAAAACCGGCGATACACAAACTGAGAGCGAGAAGAACAGCAGGCACAGCCTAACGGCATCGAATCCTGGTCGTCGTTTCGCCTCGAACATAAATCTCATCTCTTTCGCAATTTGGAACGAAATCGGACTAACGCAGCCGGTCAGCTTCCTCGATAAGTCGAATATCCGAAGGGGCTGAGAAGAAGCGGCACATGATAGTGCTGAGAAGTGTCCTCGATCTCGAAAGTCACAGGAACGTTTGGATAAAAGCACTTCTGTTGAAGAGCCTCGTAGTAGGACTGAGTATCAAAATAAAGCCTGTAGATTCCCGCTTCAAGCTGGTGACCAGGCGGTAACAGATCGAGCGCTCGACCGTCATTATTGGTGGTGCTTCCGCCAAGTTCTCGCCAGCCGTTGTCTGTCAAAAACTCGAGAACGATGATTACCCCCACCGCGGGACGGCCTTTGCTGGTATCAAGAACGTGTGTAGTAATTCCGCTCATTTTTCGTTCCTTTCTCGGCTTCTAGTACGAATCAAACCTGCGTTCGTGTTCAAATCTTTTCCAGTCGAATTCTAGTAATCTTCTTTTGCTCTTCGCCAGCAATTTTAAATTCGACGTCCGCTTCATTATCAACGCGAGCGTTTAAAATTTCCAGCATTTCCGCTGCGGACTTACCCGTTGCACATACGATGAATATATAACCAAAACGCTCTTCGTATGCCGAATTTCCGGCAGCCAGATTTTCGAGAACCTCAGTCGAAGTACCAGCCACGCCTGACTGCTCGTTTTGAGCCCAGTCCTTGGTGTTGCCATATTTCTGGCGCAAACTGTTCAAATCGCCAATTTTAGGATGGGCAGCGAACGCATCGAGCCAGTCGCTTTTCTCCATCGATGTGAACGCAGTTTCGGCAGCACGCAATAAATCAGAGTCATTGGAAAATGGACGCGCCGCTACCATCGAGCGCGCCCAAACAAGACTCCCGCAACACTTGAGAAACGCGTCGAGCGCTTCGTCAGCGTTTAACTTGTTGATATGGTTTAAGTTCATCGGTTTCTTCACCGGTATGCACAGAACCTGATTCTGACATCACTTTGCACCACGCTCGAAACCGACTGATACCACCGTCGGGAACGATGCTCAAACGAATGTGACTCCATGGTCCGTCGTTTTGCAATTCTTTGTCGAAGTAATGCTGGTGGTCTGCCTGCAACTTCGTAACCGGCAGAATCGGCGTCCAGGCGAAGCTATGAGCGTTTAGCGCATCTATGTCCTGACTGGGTGCATAACATCCGTCGATGAAGCAGGCATCAGGAAAGTTCCCTTTGTAATGACACGTATCGACTTCAATTTTCTTGAGCAAACCTGGTCGAGCCAGACGTATCACCGCCCAGTCGTGTCCCGGAAGATCGCGCCTGCGTCTGGTCTCCCAGCCGTCTCCCATATTCTCTCCACGCCCGGGCATGATCATGTTGTTCTTGTTTCCAAAGAACATATCATTGGCCGCCACCACCAGCCCGCCGTTTTCAGCAGCCGCTAGATCGACGTCAACTTTCGGCTCCATATCTCGCCAATTGCGATGGACGGTACCAAACACTTTTAAACGCGCGACGCCACCATCAGGATAGATGTTCAATCGGAGATGCGTCCACGGTGCAGAAACACCTGCGACTGCATATATGTTCTGCGAGCCCTGCTTCAAAGGTGATTTCGGCAGAATTTCCGTCCAATCTGCCTTCTGCAGCTTCTCAACAGAGACATCACCTTCCAGGTAGAGCGCATCGATTGACGCGTACGGCGGATGATTCCCGAGGAAATGGTTAGTGTCGATGTCGACACCGTGGATGATACCAGCTTGCCCCAGCTTTATGATGCACCAGTCATGCCCGGGAACCCGCTTCCGACGGGATTCCCAGCCGTCCATCCATTTTCCTTGCTCGGTGTATTTGTCAGCGATGAACACACCACGTCCCGGCTTGAGCAAATTGTGCATTTCAGCGAAGAAATCGTCGCTACAAGCCAGTGCCTTGCCACCAAATTTTTCAGCAGCTAAATCAATAAACCCGGTGAAAACAGCCGCGTCTAAATTGAAACCTCTTTCCATTACTTGCTCTCCACTCGTTGTTGCAGCAACATGCGACCGACCTGCTCATTTAACAGTTGGCCGTTTTCGAACACAATCATTCCTCTAACGAACGTCTTCTCGATCTTGCCCTTCAGCGTCATGCCATCGTATGGGGTGACTTTATGGCGGTGTTGAATCATTTCTGGCGCAATTTGCGACTCCTGTTCAGGATTCCAAATCACGATATCGGCATCGAAGCCAGGGGCGAGAACACCCTTGCGCTCTGACATTCCGAGAAGCTGCGCCGGTTTCTTCGACAATAAATGCGAAACTTGCTGAATCGGAATTCCACGCTTCTCCGCTTGGGTCCAGACCGACGGCAAAACAAATTGCATCGATGAAATTCCGCCCCACGCTTTTTGCAAATCGCCCTCGTTTAAAAACTTCAGAGAAGGCGTGCAAGGAGAGTGGTCTGAAACAATGAAATCGATTGTGCCATCCATGACACCTTCCCAGAGCTTTTCCCGATTCTCCCGTTCTCTGATAGGAGGGGCACATTTGAAGCGCGGATCGCCGTCCGTAATTTCCTCGGCTGCAAATGTTAGATAGTGCGGACAGGTTTCAACAGTGAACGGCAGACCTTCATCCTTTGCCGCACGAATTGCCGGGAGCGCCTCTGATGAAGAAAGATGCACTATGTGCACCGGGCAATTATGCTCGCGACAGAGTCGAATCATCAGTTCAATCGCATCGTTTTCCCACTTGCGAGGGCGTGAATTGAGAAATGCTCGGTATGAAGAAGACTTATCACTCCAATCGTCCTGATGAGAACCATCGCACTCCAACTCGGCGTGCACGAGAAGCGGAACCTTATGGCGAGCCAGAATCGGCATCGCAATGTGTAAATCGTCTTCTGTGACATTTGGAAAATCGTCGATTCCCGAATGAATAAGGAAGCATTTGAAACCTTTGACGCCCGCCTCGATCAACATCTCCAGAGAGTCCGCGTTACCGGGAACGACACCGCCCCAGAATGCGCAGTCCACTTCCAGTTTATTTTGCGCAGCCGCTACTTTCTCCTTCAGCGCACTCAGCGTCGTAGTGACAGGATTCGAATTTAGAGGCATATCGCAGATCGTCGTGCTTCCGCCAGCAGCTGCAGCCCTGGTTCCAGTCTCGAAGCCTTCCCACTCGGTGCGCCCGGGCTCATTCAAATGCACATGACAGTCCACCAAACCGGGCATGACTACCGAGTCTCCAGCATCATGAATCTTGATTCCAGCAGGAACTTTATCCGAAGAAATGATCTCCACAATTGTGCCGTCGTCGATCAAAACACAAGCGTTGATGATCCCTTCGGGCGTCACTACTCGTGTGCTTGAAATCGCAAACATCTCAGTTTCACTGCTCATTTTTCGCTCCGTCGGCATACGCCGCTCAAGTAGTTCGCGCAATACGGGAAGCCAGACAAGCGGTGTTGGAACGCCAATCCGCCCGGTCAAGAAATTGAGCTAATTGTCGCATATATAGAGCGATTTCGCTTCACACCCAACTTGACAATCAAATCAACAGACAATGCAAATTCATTTGATATGCGCAGGATAGTTTTCTCGTATAATCATTATCCAATGTCTGGAGGTGGCGACAATGACTCGTCAGGATGCTGGTGTCCCAACGGCGGAGAAAAAGACAGTGCACTCAATGACGCACAATGCGTACGGTAAGTCCAGAGTTAGACTTACTAAGGTCACTCGCGAAAAGGACATGCACGTCCTCCACGAAATTGCAGTCGCAATTCAGTTAGAAGGCAAGTTTGAACGCTCTTACACCGAGGGTGACAACACCGAAGTAGTCGCCACCGACTCTATGAAGAACACGGTCTATGTGCTCGCCGCCGAGCATCCACTTAGAGACATCGAATCATTCGGTAAGACTCTTGCAAAACATTTCCTGGATTCATATGAAAGCGTTTCCAAAGTGACAGTGCAACTGGAAGAAGAATTGTGGCACCGCATAGAAGTCGACGGGAAGCCTCATGCTAACTCATTTTACGGCGCCGGATCAGAAAAACATACAGCGCGAATTACAGCGACCAAAGACAAAGTCGATGTTGTGTCGGGCATTGCCGGTTTGAAACTTGTAAAAACGACGGACTCCGAATTCTGGGGTTTTGTTCGGGACCGGTATACAACGCTGGTCGATGTTAAGGACAGAATCTTCGGAACAAGCGTCGAAGCAATCTGGCAATACACCAAGGATGGTGCTGATTACAAAAAATCGTATGACACCATCCGCGCTACCATATTGGAAATATTTGCCACACATCATAGTCTCGCTGTTCAGCACACGCTTTACGACATCGGTCAAATTTCCCTGGACCGCGCGCCGGACGTGAGCGAGATAACCATCACCATGCCGAACGAACACCGAATTCCATTCAATCTGGAGCCGTTTGGTTTAACAAACAAAGACGAGGTGTTCGTGGCTACCGATGAGCCATTCGGCTTAATCAGCGGTACGCTTAAGCGAAACCAGAATAAGTAAGACCAACAGTTGAAAGTCGATCACTAGCACTAAGCTCAGTCTCGATCACAAACCTCGACCGCAACCTTCGTCGCGACCGTTTCCAACCTGATCGGTGCTCAGGTAGTAAAACAAGATCCAGCTAAGAAGAGCCGGCTAATTGTTTTACCCTTTCAAAACCAGCAAGGTCCTTGAGTTTTTCGAGTTCCTGGCGTTGCGCTTCTTTAACTTCGCCGTTATCGATCACCACCACCGACGGTGTCTTGTTTTCATCGCCGGCGTTATTCATCTGTGACAAAATCCAGTCCTCGACGAATGAAGAAACCTTCTCGGTCAGCTGACCTTCTTCCAATACAAGGTGTTCTGACCCGGCAACGATCGCAAATTGTTTACTTGGATTTTGTATCCGCTTGAACAAAAGTGCGGACGCTTCCGGTTTCGACAGTCGGTCGCCCAGCCCCTGCAAGATCAACACTGGAACGTCCTTGATGTGTTTAGCATTAAAAGGCGTCGAACGCATCAATCGATAATAATCGTACGCCTCGGGAACTGAATAATTCATCCGATATGATTCATCGGTCAGCCACTGCTTTTTCAGGTCAGAATTATTGGAGGCCATGTTTGCAACAGAGCGAGCGGCAAAGCCAGGTTCACCAAATACCTGATCGAATAATCCTTCGAACGTCAGTCGCTTTACTCCGCTGATTTGCCACGCCGGAGCAGACACAATCACTCCATCGACAAGCTCGGGGAAATCGGCGCCTACCTTCAGTGCGAGCGCGCCGCCCATCGATTCACCGACCACAAAGATTTTTTTGTCCGGATTTCGTTTGCGCACGCTGCCGAGAAGCTTCGATATGTCCTGCACAGTTCCAGGAAAATCGATACGCTTCATTCCGTGTTTTTTGCGGTCCAGACCGAAACCGCGAACATCAATCGCCGCGGTATCGAAGCCATGCGCAGACATCACCGCACCAAAATCGTTGAACTCGCGCGCCGACAGACCCCAGGCGTGTATGCAAAGGATGTAGGCATCCTTTGGTTCCGCGCTCTTCCATTCGAGCAGGTTCATGCGCTTCAAATGCCCATCACCACCGCCGTGGATATGCCGTTGTAGTTCCTCAGGAAACTCCTGGTAGGCGGGCGCACTTTTGATTAATGCGGCATGCTCGACTGTTTTCTTTGTGGAAACCGGAAATGCATCGGACTTCACACCAGACCCAACGAAAAAGGACAATGCGCAAGCGACCGCTGTGACTGTTTTCTTCCACCAGCCAGCGAGGCGACCGGTTGTTCTAGAAGACGCTGTATCCGCGAACTTGTGATCACAGGCTTTCGTATGACTGGTGCGGCAAGCCACGTCAAAGTGATCGCATGCCGCTTTGTGAGCGGCTCCTGAACGATTGCGCGACAATGCCTTGCTGGAGTTGAAACTGAGCATGAGGAGTCCGGGGTATTAGCGGTGGCGACGTCCAGGTGAATCCAGTCTATCGTATATGACTACTTTTGCACAAATGAGCTGTTTGTCACCAGAAGGGAGATTTAGCCACGATTTAAGTGTGGCGAAAAGAGAAGTAAGTAGTGCTTTCATTTAGTCCTCCACTTGATACTTCTATATGCCCAATTCATGCGGCTTTTAGCCGTCGGACTCCTTTTCTTCATAAACTTTGAACACTGGTCGCGGTCGATACACTCGCGCTTATGAAGGTTGCGCCGGTAGAAACCAGGGGGTCCTTCTCGCTTCCGGCCGAAACGCCAGAAGAGTTGGAGAGCGCGACTTTCTGGCTGGCAGCTTTGCGAACCCACCAGTCGTGATCGTATGTCATAACCTTGCGAACACCCTCCGGAAGGTAGGCCGTTTTCGCAACGAGTATACGAACATGCGCGTCTCGGTCAGCCGCCAAAATCGAGAGGGCGGCAAAAGGCGCGTAGGGATTGCGAGCAACCCACTCGCGAACACGCACATCTTTGTCCTCGGCGAGCGCCAGTAGCGTCCCGGGCGCTGAATTCGAATTGGCTGCCACACGCATTCTTATGAGCGCACTTGGATCTGCGATAAGGCGATGGAGAATTTCCCTGGGCGTCTCAACCTGACCAGCCACGACCATTTTGGCATAGTGATTGTCTTCACGAACAATCTTCTGAAGCGACTGTATCGAGACCCGCGCCAAGTTGAGGCTGGTACCGGGTTTGATACTATGCACATAGGTCTGTTTGTCGGCTGAAACCTGGCGCATGGCGGCTGGCGGACTGTTCGGGTTACTGGCTACAGCATGCCGGACCATCTCGCTTTCATCTTTCGACAGTGCGAGCAGAATGTCGGCAGTGGCATTTTCATTCCGCGCCAACCAGTGACGAACATTCGGATCCTCATCTCGGGAAAGTTTCCACATGAGGTTAATGGAACTGTCGGATGAGCGAGCGAGGACGATTCGCACTTCGGCAGCCGGGTCGTAAGCGAAGCGCTCCAGCAACTCAGCGGGGCGGTTGTCGCTCATCACCGCCAGATACCGAACAAACAAGTCAGGATCGGAAGACAGCACTGTAAGCGTATTACCGTTGACATTCTTATGCGCTGCAATCTCACGGCGAACGTACAAATTGGGATCGCGACAGAGCTTGTGCAATATTTCAGCAGTGCTGCGAGGATTCGCGGCGACGGCCTGGCGTACGGACAATTCGCGATCATCACATAAGGCGCGCAAAGTAATGCTAGGTGTAAATGGATTTACGGATACCAGTTTTCTAACGGTCACCATCGGATCACAAGCAAGCGTTTGAAGCGTTGCCAGCGGCGCACTGTGATTTGCAGCAACACCCTGGCGTATAATCACCGAATCCTCGAATGCCAACCTCGCAAGCGCAGAAGCTGATGCTGAGGCGTTATAGGCAACATTCTCACGGACCTTCTCATCCGAATCCTTACTTAAATTATCGAGCGACGCCGGCGGAGTCAAAACATTTCTTGCCACAGCCCGACGAACAGCGACCGCTTCGTCCCGGGATAAAATCGCCAGCAATTTGCGAGGACATCTCGAATCAGAAACCGCTATTTCGCGCTGCTGAATCGAAGCGCCGGAAGTGAGAAAGTAAGCCCACTCCTGAGGAATGCCAATCTCGGCTTCCAATTTCCCTTGCTTAAATAGTGAATCAATCAACGAATCGCTTTCATTGGCGACACCGGATTCGGAAAGCTCAAGTGCAGCCAGCTCCGGAGGAATCGGCGTATTAACGGTCACCACATCGTCAAGGTCGGCATATGGAACTTCTGCAACATCAGCGGCGATTCTGGCGACTCCCGATTCTCCGGCAAAATCTATGTATCCGGCAGCATCAGTCACACTGGCTACGCCGTAGGCATCCGAAGTTATTGCCACAGGCAGAGAGTCTGTAAAACTTTTGACTCGACGGCTGTCGTCGATCAGGTTGACCACACCGTTTTCATTGACAGGCGGAGTGACACCATCTCTGGTGTCATTAGGAATCAGCGGAGAAATGCACTCTTGCCACGCCCACTTCTCCGCCTTGCCATTGCGATGGATCAGAGGGCTGCTTAGCTTGTTCTGCCTGATGTCTCTCTGGGACGAAACCAATAGTGGAAACCTACCTGAATTTTCGGCACCCATCGGCGCCTGTGAACTATGCGCAGCCTTGTCAAGGGTATTGTGTGCCCTACACACGCTCATGTCGATGAAGAAAAAATTCAACTAACGTCGATTGGTAGGTTGACCAAACGGACTCAAGTCCGCAAATCGCTGCTCTACAAGCATTGGCAGATTTGGGACAGCACGAAAATACGTCAAATTTGCACTATGGGAAAATGCCCACAACGGGCAATGCCTGGGGATTTTCCCATCTTACCCCCTTGCGTGCCCTGAAACAGCCACCTGGCGGCGATTTACGTGAACACGCGCTGCGCCGCATTTGACCTCCGTATAGAACCGGTAAAGCCTCAGCTCAGAAAGTTAACCGCGAGCGGTTAACTTTCTGGCCAGGCATTTGCATCAGGGAAAAAAGTCGAGTGAGGCTCAGGCGGAACCTCCGCCAAACGGCAGCAAACCGATTTCGCGCGCGCGTTTTATTGCCTTTGTGACCATGCGCTGATTCTTTCGACTCAAGCCGGTAATCCGCGCCGGTAGAATTTTGCCCGATTCGGCAATGAACTTGCGGAGCAAGGAAACATCCTTGAAGTCGACATATTCGATTTTGTTCATGGCCAGTGGGTCTGGCTTGCGTCTCCGCAATTCAAAACGATCGGCGTTTCTTCTGGTTTTCATAAAACTGGATCTCCGTTTTTATATGATTATTCCAATCGGTCTCTTCATCCAAAGGTGCCTGAGCTCTACGTTCCAGCCAATCACTTGCCCTACTGGTGGCATCGTCAATTTCCCAACGAGGTAAACTCGATTGCAGACGCGCAAATATGACATTGGCAACGGCAAGCGCCTCCAGATCTCCATCTTGCTTAGCTCGAATGATAAGCGACCACATAAAGGCTTGCGTCTTATCGCGAAACTCCTCAGGTCCGTCTAACAGAAATTTCGCATAGACCGCCTGCGCAGGAGTAATGTCGTTATGCGATGCAAGCGATAACCAGATCTTTGCGTCCTTGTAATTTTGATTCGCAAGCGAATGGCATGCAAGTCCAAATTGAGCTCCGAGATGCCCGCCGCTTGCAGCTTCCTCGTATAAACGCGCGCTCAGTTCCGCATCGGATTTGACTCCCTGACCATGCGAATACATAAATGCAAGAACGCATTTGGCACGCAGACTACCTAACGCAGCGGCGCGCTGATAATAGATTGCAGCTTTACTCTCATTTCTCGGCACACCAACGCCGTTGCAGTGCATATGTCCAAGGTAGTAAATCGCTTCGGGGTGCTGGCGGCGAGCCGCAAGGGTGAGGTAGTGACGGGCTTTTGTTAAACATTTGTCGCAACCATTTACACCCAAGAAATAAAATAGGCCTACATCATATTGAGCCTGGAGATGCCCATTGATGGCCGCCGACTCCAGCCAGTGGAGAGCATCTCCAAGGCTTCGTTCGATGCCGAATCCCTTATGCAACATTCGCGCTGCACGATACTGGCTCTGTACATCTCCGTTGCGAGCCGCACACAGACACCATTTTGCGGACTTCTTAGCATCGCGATTTGAGCCGTGCGAGCCTTCGTACAGAACCGACAAATAGAATTGCGAGGTCGGATCACCGCATATCGCCTTTCTACCAAGCAAGCGAAGAAAGCGTCGTCGAGAAGACTCGGGTGTCTTCATCTGCGGATTGGGCACCTTCATGTTGCTATTGCTCCGGTCTTTGATTGCTCGGCAGCAAATTCCGAAAGCAGCTTGATTTGCCATTCAGGGAATGGATCGGAAAATTCCTGCCAACCGGCCTCTGCAAGTAGCATGTCGCCATCGCTGAGCAAACAACGATCGAGTTGTTCAATTATCCAGTCCTTAGCCATATCAATTCCGATAAAAACAAGCTCCTGACGGCGGTCTCCCCAGGGCTCCTGCCAGGACTGATGCAATTCTTTCAACAGAAGCGAATCTTGAGGCCACTTCTCCTTATCCATAGCTGCCCACCACATCGCGCCGGGCTCAATACGACATGCACCACCTGCCTGTGACCACTCGATTGAATAATCCATGCGAGTAGCTATCCAGAGAAAACCTTTTGAGCGCAAAACACCGGACCATTCAGCATCTAGAAACCGCCGGAGTTTTTCCGGGTGGAACGGACGCCGGGCTCGGTAGACGAAACTGGAAATTCCATATTCGACGGTTTCAGGAACGTGCTCGCCTCGCAACTCGCGCATCCAGCCAGGCGATTCAGCAGCGTGATCGAAACGAAAAGTTTCCGTACTCAAAATCTCCTTAAGCGGGATGTTGCCAAACTGGCTTTTCACGATTCGGGCCATTGGATTGAATCGTTTTATCAGCGCGAACAGTCTTCGCAAGTCATCTTTACTCACCAGGTCGACTTTGTTCAGAACAATCACGTTGGCGAATTCTATTTGCTCAATCAGCAAATCTGTCACGGTGCGCGCGTCGTTCGCATTGGCTTCTATCCCGCGCTCGACGAGTTCTTCAGTCTCCTCAAAATCGTTTAAAAAGTTGAAGGCATCAACAACTGTCACCATTGTGTCGAGTTGAGCTATGTCGGAAAGCGTGAATCCATGCCCATCGGAAAACGCAAATGTTTCAGCGACTGGCATCGGTTCTGATATGCCGGTTGACTCGATGAGCAAATAATCAAATCGATTCTCACCAGCCAGTCTTTTTATCTCAACCAGAAGGTCTTCTCGAAGAGTGCAGCAAATGCAACCATTAGACATCTCTATTAATTTTTCTTCGGTCCGATTTAAACTGGCATCGCCACGCAAGACGAGCTGCGAATCTATATTTATTTCGCTCATATCGTTTACGATGACGGCCACTTTTAGTCCTTCACGGTTTCTCAAAACGTGATTCAAAAGCGTTGTTTTTCCAGCGCCCAGAAATCCGGAAAGCACTGTGACTGGCAATTTTTTCTGCATCGCGCCTCCAACTAATTAGCAAGCAAATATGCCGAGAGTTTCTCAATGTCCGCTTCCAAACTCTGAGCAAGTGAATATGGATCGATGAACTCCCGCCAGACATCCGGTCCCTGTTCCATTTCCATTGGAGTGAGGAGAGCGAGATTCAATTGCCTCTCAATATGCTCGCGATCCATTTTTCTTCCAATGAAAACCAACTCCTGGCGCCTGTCGCCCCAGGGCTCCTGCCATTCGCTACGCAAATCTTCGAGCCCTTCCTCTTCTTCCGGCCACTCGTCGGAAGGAATAGCAGCCCACCAGGAAGCGCTCAATCCGATATTGGAGGCACCACCGGCCTGGGACCACTCAACAGACTGATCCATGTATTTAGCAAGCCACATTATTCCTTTAGAACGCACTACACCAACCCAGTCGGAATTGAGAAATGCCGCCAGGCGTTCCGGGTGGAACGGACGGCGAGCCCGAAAGACGAAGCTGCTAATGCCGTATTCTTCGGTTTCCGGAATGTGCTCACCTCGCAACTCCTGCATCCACCCTGGTGCTTGAGAGGCCTGGTCGAAGTCAAACAGATTTGTATCCAGAAGTTCTTTCAGCGGAACTCTGCCTTGCTCACTGAGAATCAACCTGGCATGAGGGTTCAAATGGTGGATTACACTTTTGAGTTCATTCAACTCTTCGGCCGTGATTAAGTCGGTTTTGTTCAACACAATGACATTCGCAAATTCGACCTGGTCTATCAATAGATCTGAAATAGTGCGTTCGTCGTCGCTGTTCAACTGCAGGTCGCGCGCCTTCAGTTCAGAACCTTCCTCATAGTCAGGAAGGAAATTCAAACAATCGACGACGGTGACCATTGTGTCGAGGCGCGCCATATCCGATAAACTCACGCCATCTTCATCTTCGAAGACGAAGGTTTCCGCAACCGGCATCGGCTCGGAAATTCCAGTAGATTCTATTAGCAGATAATCGAACCGTCCTTCTCTAGCAAGCTTGGAGACTTCAACCAGGAGATCCTCGCGAAGCGTACAGCAGATGCATCCGTTGGACATCTCGACCAATCGTTCCTCTGTTCGAGACAGACTGGCACCGCCCTGTTTGACAAGTCGAGCGTCGATGTTCACTTCGCTCATGTCGTTAACGATTACCGCTACTTTGCGACCTTCGCGATTGTTTAGAACCTCATTCAGCAGCGTAGTCTTTCCTGCGCCCAGAAAACCGGATAATACGGTTACGGGAAGCTTGTTCATTACAGATCTCCTTTATGCTTTTGTTTCTTTAAACGGCGCGTGCATGTTGCAGCCCGGACAGTACTTCCGCAGCTGTATGCGCTCTGGGTTATTTTTTTTGTTCTTGGTGGTCGTGTAAAAATGCCGGCAATCATGCTCCGCGCACGCCAACCTGATTATTACTCTTGTACTTTTTTTCATAAAAAGAATCCTCAATGCGACTCAGCATTGCTTAATGCGGTCTTCTGAGAGTGCGCTCCGCAGTTACTAACCGCTCCTTATTGATAATAGATTATCAATATCGACAAAGTCAAATGCACATGGCAGAATTTAAAATATGGAAAGAAACACACAACAACGCCAGGCAATTCTCAAAGTGTTCGAGCGCTCGACAAGACCGCTCAAGATTCAAGAGATCCATACTGCGGCGAAAAAACGCTGCACCGGAATAGGCATCGCAACTGTTTATAGAAACCTGAAAGCACTGCTTGAGGACGGAAGACTTGTTGCCGTCGATATGCCAGGCGGGCTGGTTCTGTATGAGTTGCCCGGCATCGAGCATCATCATCATTTTTCCTGCAACAGCTGCGAAAAGGTCTTCGACGTAGAAGCCTGCGGTCTAAATTTGCAGAGTCTAATTCCAAGTGGTTTCAAATTGGAGCAACACGAGATTCTTTTATCGGGCTTGTGCGACAGCTGCGCCGTCAGAGCCTGACCGAAAGTGTGAGGCTAAACACGAACTGCCGTAGGAACGCTGACCTGGTCGGCGGTTAAGCGAGACAGTGCAGCTTCGTAAGAGAAATCGGCATCAAGATTTTCGTCGAGGTTTGCTCCGTAGAACTCGTTGTACCATTCCTGACAGACTTTGGAATGCGTTGAGCGCAATGATGCCAGATACTCGCGCCAATCTCTCTTGCGGTTAACAAGCACACGCAAACAAGCATCAAATGCTTCGTTCTGTTCCTGGTGAAACTGATCAAGCGCCTCGAAATTGCCTTGCTCGAATCGTTTTAAATATCGAGAGTTCGGAACGAATCCCAACAACTTCTCAGACGAAACATGGTGCAAGATAAATGATTTATCGTCTTCAGTTTCGATCTTGTTTCCAATAACGTAAACCCGCTCAGCAAGTTGCGGAGCGATATCGAGAAAGTCGCTGTAGACTCGCAGGGATTTCAGAGTGGGTTCGACAACGAATACGTTTACATCATAAGCGAAGGATAGAGAAGTTGCTATGTTGTCGGTACCGGCAGTAGTATCAGCAACAACGATGTCCTCAGGGAGATCCAAAAGATGATGCATTACGCCTGCCAACCCGCGAAGCTTTGTGTGATAGCATGAACCGCCGACATCCGACTCTTTATAGGTTCCAACAGTCAATAGCAATATATTCTCGCTGCGCAGCGCATAAGCAGCAAGGAATGGATCGTCGCCCGCTACTCGTATAAATGATGATTTGAACGAAGGCGGGGTGGTGCCCAACATTTGTTTTGCTCCCACGTCGGTTCGTTCACCGCGCAGATAGTCAAAAATCTGATCGCAAATTTCGCCTAGCTCGATCTTGTTTCCCCTGATTTTTTCAAAATTGAGAGCCCCCAGTAAATGCGCATTTACGTCCGCGTCGATGGCCAGAACTGAGCTGAACTTCTCGGCCGCGTATTTGACGAAACCAGCCGCGGTAGTGGTTTTACCAGCACCTCCCTTCCCGAGGAATGCTATTCTCATTTGCGTCTCCTCCTTTTGTAAACGAACGGAACCGTCGCACCACATACAGTGCAGCAGCAAATGCGTCCGGTTCACGAGCGAAATCGAGTTAGTTTTTGATTGAAGTGAGCAGCAAGGTAACACAAAAAAGCAAACAAGCGACAGCCGGCATCAAATCGACCGTTACCTTTCTTAATGAGAATCAATTATCATTAAGCCAAATAGTTCACTCGATCGTCCAACAGACGTTTTTACTTATGGAATCAATGCGTCTTGATTCGTGTTGTGCAGAAACTCGGCGAACTCCTTCTTCAGGTCGCGTCCCTTATAGGAATCAATCAGGTCAACTGGTCCGATTCGTCTATCGGTCGCCGTATTCTCTTGAATGGAACGTGGTCTGCCGCCTGCGTTGTACACCTCAAAAGACATCTGGGTTTCAATCTGGTTATCCGAAAGCGGTCGATGGCGAGTGAGTGCTTCCATCATGTACGAATCTGTGATCAACTTCGACTGTTTCTGGACATCGAGAACGGTATAAATTTCGCGAAAGATGATTTCTTTATCTGTTACGCGAATTGGCTCCTTCGCTCGCATGAGGGCAATCGATTGATAGCTGCCATGATCGGAAATCGCTTGCGGTTTTAAATTACAGTTCCATATGTGACCTTGCTTATCCCGTTGCACACCAAAGTCAGCAACCTGTTCCGACATGAAAGTATTCTGTGATCTATCTGTATATCCAGAAACGCAATCCTGGCTGAAGACCCGCGTTTCCATACGTCGCTGCCATTGGCCAGCGAGCCAATCAGGAATGCGATACCACGTCAATTTGTCACTGCCGCCCTCGAGGAGTCGACTGTCAAATATCGAACCGGCTTGCAAATTGTCCGGTACGGGATCGAGCCGGCCCGAGTGCTCAATGCCAAGTTTCAGAACTGTTTTGTCTCCCTGTTTCTCGACTCGTGGAGATGAGTTGGGTGCGTCCTCGACCCAATCAGGATCGTCAGCGGAGTAAGCAGGAAGCATCACTATTAGTGATACCAGGCACGTTAACACCATCAAAGCGGGTTTCGCAAAAACTGGCACCGCTTGCGACACCATCACTCTCGCCACTGATACCATATGTGACACCATCAATTTCAAAATCATTCTGCTTCAAACCGTCACGGACACTGTAAGCGCTAACCGTTTTTCACCGATATCTGCCTGTTAATAAATTCTATTGTTCGCTCCCAGGCATCTTTAGCGGCAGCTTCATTATAGTGATCGCGAGTATCGTTGAAGAAGGCATGCGGAGCATCGGGATAGATTTTGAGTTGAACATCAGGCGAGTATTGTTTCAATCGGTCCTCCAACTGTTCAACGTCTGAAACGGGAATCAGGGAATCGATCCCGGAGAACAAACCGAGCGTAGGGCAAACACTTCCGGAAGCGTAGTCGATCGGATGCTTCGTTTTCGTCTCTGTTATTTCGGGATAGCGGACGCGCCCGTAGTAGTCGATTAGGAAAGCGATATGCGGAGTAGAGCAGGCAAACATCAAAGCCATCGCTCCACCCATGCAGTATCCGATAGTTCCAACTGTTTCGGAAAGTACATCGTCGCGCTTACTCATTTCCTGATACAGCGCTTGTAAGTCGCTTATCAGCTCGGAGTCGGGAATCTTGGACCAGACGGCGCGCATACCGTCTAGATCGTTTTTGTCCTCTGGAAGTCCCGGCCGGTCGGCAAACAGATCCGGAGCGAAAACACGCAATCCAAGAGTCTTGGCGAACCGCCGACTGACATCACGAATGTGTTCGTTCAAACCAAAAATTTCATGGATCAAAATCAAGCCGGCAGATGCAACATCTTTCGGACCGACGGCGAAAACAGGCAGCTCTCGACCGTTCCTTCTCAGCAAAAATTCCTCTTCTTGAAGACTTCGCTCGTTGCTGTCGCTCACGTTTTACCTCCAAGATTGAACAAAATCTATTCCAAAATAGAAAGAGACTGCTCGTCAGCGTGATAACTGCTTCGCACAAGCGGACCGCTGAAGACGTTTTCAAAGCCCATCTTCATACCGACTTCGTGGAAATATTCAAACTCCTCAGGCGTTACCCAGCGTTCCACGGGAAGATGGTTCAAAGTAGGCTGCATGTATTGCCCGAGTGTGAGCAAGTCAACTTTGACTTTGCGCCACTCTTCCATGACTTCGAGAATTTCCTCGTTCGTCTCGCCGAGTCCGACCATGATACCGGATTTGGTGACCATGCCTTGCTCTTTGGCGCGCTGGAGAAGCTCCATGCTACGAACGAATTTGCCCTGAGGTCGGACTTTGAGATAAAGACGCGGAACCGTTTCAGTGTTGTGGTTTAAAACATCGGGTCGGGCGTCGATAACTGTTTGCAAGGCGTCCCAGTTCGAACAGAAGTCTGGAATGAGAACCTCAATCTTGGTGTTCGGGCTTGCCTCGCGGACAGCGCGAATGGTTTCGGCCCAAACAGAAGCACCACCATCCTTCAGTTCGTCTCTATTAACAGAAGTTATAACTGCGTACTTCAAATCCATCAGACGCACCGCATCGGCTACGCGGCGCGGCTCGTCGAGGTCGAGTTCAGTGGGTTTGCCAGTGATTACATTACAAAAACCACAGCTTCGAGTGCATATATTTCCGAGAATCATGAAGGTGGCGGTCTGGCGAGACCAGCATTCTCCGCGGTTCGGGCAGGCAGCCGACTCACAAACAGTGTGCAGCTCGTGCTCTTCAATGAGGCTCTTTACCTTGCGATAACCTGTCCCAGTCGGAAGCTTCACTCGCAACCAATCCGGCTTGCGGAGCCCGATTCGAACGTTTTCGCTTTCGTCTTTCGTTCGGACTAAATTTTGTTCAACATTCGAATTTTTATGATTCATTCAGATTCCGGCTCAAAATCAAGTGTTTTAGCGATTTCTTCATGCCATATTAATAGATCATGGCGCGGTCGTATGACATACTTTCATGGTCTGATGCTGATCGTCAAGCATGCATGGATATAAACCAGGCTAGGCGATCGCGGCGGATGCGAAGACGCTTAGACTTTGGATATCAAAGCAAATTACGCAGGTGACTTAACATGCCGAGAAAAGTTCTAGAGATCGAGCAGAAAATCGAATACCTCTCGATTCTCGATGAAAACGCCAACGTCGACAAAGAGCTTGAGCCGGACATCCCGGCAGAACAGCTCAAGTCGATGTACAAGTACATGTTGCTTGGCCGACGCTGTGATGAGCGCATGCTCAAAATGCAGCGCCAGGGACGCCTTGGCACATTCCCCCAGTCTGCCGGACACGAAGCTATCTCAATCGGTTCCGCCATCAATTTGCATCAAGATGACTGGCATGTGCCCGCGTATCGCGAACTGGCCGGAATGCTCTATAGAGGTTGGCCTATTGAAAACATCATCCTTTATTGGAATGGTTTCGAAGAGGGCACTGCACCGCCGGAGCACGTCAACGACCTGCCGATTTGCGTTCCGCTGGCAACTCAATTGCCACATGCCGTAGGCATCGGCATGGCGATGACCTACAAGAAAGAAAAGAATGTCGTCATGACTTACTTTGGTGACGGTGCCTCGTCCGAAGGAGATTGTCATGAAGCCTTGAACTTTGCGTCGGTCTTCAAGGCCCCTGTCGTTTTCGTTTGCTTGAATAACCAGTACGCGATTTCGGTTCCGCTCTCACGCCAGATGAGCTGCGAAACAGTTGCGCAACGAGCGATCGCTTACAACATGCCCGGCATCCGAGTGGATGGCAACGACGTCCTGGCTGTTTACGTCGCCACCAAAGAAGCTGTCGAACGCGCCAGAGCCGGCTACGGACCGAGTCTGATCGAAGGTCTGACCTACAGACTGACACCACACACTACTGCCGACGATCCGAAGAAGTACAGAAGCGAAGCGGAAACAGATGAGTGGGCGAAGAAAGAACCGCTTATCCGGTTTGCGAAATATCTGCAAAACAAAGGCGTTATGACCGCAGAAGATCTGGAGAACATGGAAGCGGAAGTCGACAACATGGTCAAGACAGCCGTGGTCAAAGCAGAAGAGATGGCGAAAAGCGAGGAACTCCTCAACCCCTTCACCATCATCGACCACGTCTACGCGGACATGCCGCAATTCCTGCAAGAACAGCGTGACGAACTGGCAGAACTCGTGAAGAGGGAAGCAGCACGCAAAGAAAAAAAGAACGCAAAGAGTGAGACGGGAGCGCGTTCGTAGTTTTTATCGAGGTCAGGCGCGCCACTTAGGAGGCGCCTTTCGAAACAGCAACAGGAGTTTGAAATGGCTGAAATAAATATGGCAAAAGCGATCAACCTCGCGCTCCATGAAGCAATGGATCGCGACGATCGGGTTGTCGTGATGGGTGAAGACGTCGGTCAGGATGAAGGCGTTTTTCGTATCACCGAAGGTCTGTTCGCGAAATTCGGCGACGACCGCGTGATCGATACCCCCCTTGCGGAAGCTGCAATCATCGGCACCGCGATCGGCATGTCGATCAATGGAATGAAACCGGTGGCAGAAATTCAATTTACCGGTTTCGACTACTACGCGTTCCACCAGATTGAAAGCCACGCTTCGCGATTCCGCAACAGAACCAGAGGACGCATCCATATTCCGATGGTGATGCGCGCTCCATATGGCGGAGGTATACGCGCTCTCGAGCACCACTCAGAGAGCCGTGAAACATACTATGTTCACACGCCTGGTTTGAAAGTTGTAATTCCTTCCGGGCCGAGAAACGCGAGGGCACTGCTTCACAGCTCGATTCAAGACCCGGATCCCGTTATCTACCTGGAACCTAAAGCTTGCTATCGTCTTTTCAGAGAAGAAGTGCCGGACAAAATGGAGACTCTTCCAATCGGTCAAGCGCAAGTGGTCAAAGAAGGTGAAGACTTGACGCTCATCTCTTACGGAGCCAGCCTCCGAGCTGCGATCGAAGCTGCCGAAGACATGGAAGACGATGGCATCCAGGCAGAGGTCATCGATTTGCTGACGGTTTCTCCAATGGATCATAAGACCATAATCAAGTCCGTGATGAAAACCGGTCGCGCGGTGATCGTTCACGAAGGTCAGCGCAACTGCGGAATCGGTGCCGAAATCATCGCACGGATAAACGAGCATGCGTTCCTTTATCTGGAAGCGCCAATCAAGCGCGTAACCGGACTTGATATTCCGATTCCGTACTTCTCGAAAGAGCGCTACTATCTGCCAGATGCAGAGCGCGTGGTAATAGCCTGCAAAGAAACACTGAACTTCTAACTGCCCGGAGCCCGTTTCAATCGATGAAGCCGGCTCCGAGTCCGTTACCCGAGACCTTTGAGCAGCTCGGATCGTTTGAAGCAAAGGATTTGAAACAGGCTGAATTGAAAAAACTTTTGTAATTCGTTTGACTAGACTAAGAGGAAAACAATGAGCGAGTTTAAGCTGCCCGACCTTGGTGAAGGTATCCACGAAGCTGAAATCATCAGCATTAAGGTCAAGGAGGGCGACACCGTCAAAGAAGACCAGCCGCTTTTCGAAGTCGAAACCGACAAAGCGGTAGTAGAAATCCCGTCTCCGTACTCTGGCACGGTAACTAAGATCCATGTCGAAGAAGGCAAAGTCGTCACCGTCGGTAGTGTCATGATCAGCTTCGATCTTGCAGGCGGTAAGGTCGAGAAAAAAGAAGCAAAAGAAGATAAAAGCGCTGCCAAAGCAGGGGAGAAAGAGAAGGTCGCTGCAGGCGAGAAAACGCCAGTCGCTGCAGGCGCAGTGAAAACCGCCACCGCGGAAAGTGCTAAGCACGCCGGCGGTAATGGCAACGCCGGCCGCGTGGCTCACGACCCGAATCGCCCGGTCCCAGCGGCTCCAGCGGTTCGCCGCCTGGCTCGAGAACTGGGCGTGGACCTCTATCAAGTCGAGCCGTCCGGACCTTCCGGCCGCGTCCTCAAGGAAGATGTTAAGGCTTGCGCTCAGGGAACGATATCGCGCATGGCTTCTTCGCCGTCGGACGCTAAAGAAAGCGCTCCAGCAGCTAAGACCCAGCCGTCAATGTCGCTTTCCGACAAGTACGGCGGCGGTGGAGCAAGCACCGCATATGATGCTCAACCAATGACGGCGCAGGCTGTTGAACTTCCGGACTTCGGCAAATTCGGCAAGACCGAACGCGTTCCGCTTCGCAGCATTCGCCGGAAGATTGCCCAAAACATGACCACATCGTGGACTCATATTCCTCACGTCACGACCTTCGACGAAGCGAATGTGAGTGAATTATCTCGTGTGCTTGGAAAACGCGACAGCAAGAAAGAGCGCACTGGTCCTCGTTTGACAATGACAGCTTTCGCAATCAAGGCGGTCGTAAGCGCACTTCAGAAATTCCCGCAATTCAACTCCAGTCTCGATGAAGCGAAAGGCGAAATTGTTTTCAAACACTTCTATAACATCGGAATCGCAGTCGCAACCGAGCGCGGTTTAATCGTACCGGTCATTCATAACGCTGAGACAAAGTCGATAATGCAAATCGCGAAAGAGCTCGGTGAGATTGCAGAGAAGACCAGATCCGGCAAAGTCGAACTAGATAAACTGCAAGGCGGAACCTTTACGATAACCAATATTGGCGCCATTGGCGGTACCAGTATGGTGCCAATGGTTAACCATCCTGAAGCGGCGATTCTCGGCATGGCGAGAGCGAATGAGCGACCGATCGTGAAGAATGGTCAAATCGAAGTTGGAACGATTTTGCCGCTGGCACTCTCGTTTGACCACAGGTTGGCCGACGGGGCTGAAGCAGCTCTGTTCGTCCGTCACATCATCGATATGCTGGAAGAGCCGCTAAGTCTGGTTCTCGAATAACGAGCACCTGACGTGAATTGAACGGACACCGTGGGTGGACTACAATGGTTCACTTCTGAACACTTACTCTGTGGAGGAGTTTCCAATGGTCGTGGGCGAATCGGTCGAACAAGTCGATCTTGCTGTTGTTGGTGGTGGGCCGGGCGGTTACACAGCCGCGCTCCGCGCCGCAGAACTCGGCATCAAAACCATATTGATCGACGCTCAGCCCAAGCCGGGTGGCGTCTGCCTGCATATGGGCTGCATCCCGTCGAAGGCGCTACTCCACGCAGCGGAAGTGATAAACGTTTCCGGTCGCGCGAAAGAGTTTGGTATCAAATTCTCATCGCCGGAAATCAATGTCAACGAACTCCGCACCTGGAAAGAAGGCGTCATTGACAAATTGGCCAACGGCATCGTCGGTATGCTCAAAGGAGCAAAGGTCGAGAGACTGATTGGAAGCGCGTCGTTTCAAGACTCCAAGAGCGTTCGCGTCGACCGCTACGGCGAGAATCCGGTCCGGGTAAAATTCAAACACTGCATCATTGCCACAGGTTCGCGCCCGACGAAACTACCGAAGCTTTTCAAAAATGCTGCAGACGTCGACAGTCCCTTGATTCTGGACTCGACCAGTGCGCTCGCGCTGTCCGACGTTCCAAAGAAACTTCTCATCGTAGGCGGCGGATACATCGGTCTTGAGATGGGAACTGTCTATGCAGCACTTGGAAGCGAAGTCACAGTGGTCGAGATGATGGATGGTCTGCTGCCAGGGGCAGACCGAGACCTCGTCAGACCACTCGCCACGAGGCTCGCCGAAGACTTCAAACAAATCTTCTTGAGCACGGGTGTTCAAGGTCTCGAAATCAAGGGCAATAAAGTCATCGCAAGCTTGAAGGGCAAAGATGTTCCGGAGACCATGGAATTCGATAAAGCCTTGATCTCAGTCGGCAGACGACCCAACACAGACGAACTCGGACTGGAAAACACTGAAGTCGAAATCGATCAACACGGTTTCATCAAAGTCGACGACACGCTCCGAACGACCGACAAGAAAATCTTCGCGATAGGCGACGTCTCCGGACAGCCGATGCTCGCGCATAGAGCAATACGCCAGGGCATTGTCGCCGCAGAAGTAATTGCTGGCAAATCGTCATCATACGACAATCGAGCGGTTCCGGCGGTTGTGTTTACAGAACCGGAAATTGCCTGGTGCGGGCTCACTGACACGGAAGCCAAAGAGCAAGGCATCAAAGTCGGAACGGCAAAATTCCCATGGTCTGCATCTGGTCGCGCTTTGACGCTAAACGAGCCAATCGGTCAAACCAAGATTCTTTTCGATCCCGAGACTACAAGAGTACTCGGCGTAGGCATTGTCGGTCCCCGCGCCGGTGATTTAATCGCCGAAGCAGTGCTGGCGATCGAGATGGGCGCGGTCCTGGAAGATCTGGCTTCCTCGATTCACGCACACCCGACTCTGTCGGAAACCTTAAACGAAGCCGCTCTGTCAGGCATGAGCCGCCTCGAAAGAAAAGCGAAAGAGGCGACCTCAGCAGTTTAGGCCCGGAAACCGCCACCGGAATTCCCATAGTGCCCATTCCGGTGGGGCATCGGAGCGCTCATCGCTCCATACGTTGGGGAGAATTGGCTTCTTTCCCCGACCGAATTTTCAGACCGCAGATTAAAAATGGCGGCGGTTCATAGAATTAACGTCTTTATCAGTCAGCTCAAGTGACTTATACGCGCGTGGGTAAATTGACAAGGTAGGAAAATAATACGTGCTGGGTATACCAGGCTTGGCTAGGCGTACAGGTACAGGAGTGATCATGCCGGAAGACGACAAGGACCAGAATTTGAACTCGGCCCTGAATTTGTGGCAAGAGGGAGTCGACAAGGCAGCGGGCGACCTCGAGAAGATTGTCAACAACTCAATCGATCAGCTCACACGCTACAGCGAGGAGCTTGAGAAATCGCTCGAATCACAACTCAAAAAAATCGCCAGTCAGACGAATTCAATGGTGGAAAACAACGTCGAAGAACTGGGGTCCAAGCGCGACGAACTCAACGAGCGACTTGCCGAATTCGAGCGCAGCGAAGCAGACGAAATTTTGAAAACCGCCCAGGAGAGCCGCGAGCGCGTTTATCTTCTGGTAGATAAAACCAAGCAAGAACTAACAGCGAAGCTTTCAGAAACGCTCAAGAAACTGAATGGCCTGGCAGAAAATCCGCAGGGACGCTTCGCCAATTTTACGAACAAAAACCGCGAAGCAATGAGCGAATTCGCAGAAGCAGCGCGCGATAAGCTAGCCACGCAAAAGACCACTCTCGAGAGCGGTTTGACCAATAAATCCAAAGAACTCGACAGCCTGGCGGACGAATCGGTTGGTTTATCCAAGCAAAATATCGAGAAAAAACTGAGCGAGTATGAAGAAGGCTTCGACAAGAAAATCGCCGAGGTCCTCGTGCAACTCGATGAGATGCTGGCCATGACGACCAAAGCGACGGAAGAGTCAACCACCGAAGGTGCGACGGATCTCGAGGCGTGCCGGCTGGAGAATTCCGAATTCCTCGCGCACAAAGTTGACGAGTGGAAGACGAACATGGAAGTGCTGCAACACAGCTTTCAAGAAGACCTGGAGAGCATGCGCGAGGAAACACTCTCGAACCATAGCCGCCGCCTGACTTACTCCGTCACGGAGGCAAAGTCGTCGATCAATCAAGTCGCGAACGACGCTCTCGCCAGAATTACCGGCAACCATCGCATGTATTACAGTTCTTTGAAGCGGCTCGAGCGCAAATACGAGGAGCAAGTTGCTCGGCTGTTCAGCCGATTGGAAACTGTTATTTCCGAAGAACGTGATTTGGCCGGCGGCGGCAGCGCTCAATCGACTGAAGAGATAAAACAGAAACTCAAATCCCAATTAAAAATTCGTGGCAGCGAACTTGTTAAAACCTACAGACGGCAAGTCGATCAGATGGAAAATGATTTTGCCAGAGCTAGCACCACTTCATACGAGCGCATCGACAGCATCAGATTGCAGACGGTGGAGTCGCTGGAGAAGCAGGTTCGCATCATTAGAAGCGAATTAGACCGAATCGAAAAATCATTCAAAGTCGAACTTTCGCAACTGTCCATCGAGTTGCCGGAGATCGAAGAACGCGGTCGGGTAGCGGCTATGTCCGTCCAAGCCTACCTCGAATCATCTCTCACTTTGGATACAGACTAGAACAATTTTGGAAACCGTTTCAACTGGCTCCTCACAAGAGCCGCACCGGATGTGGAATAAGGAGACGCTCGCATGACCCTGGCAGGTAAGAAACTCCAAATTATCTATGATGGCGGGACAGAACAAATGTCCAGCATCGAAACCGACGCCATCGCAAAACTGACTGGCTCAGCCAATAAACATGCTTCGCAACAACGCAGTTCCGCGATGAATCACTCAAGCGTTGTTGAGTCGAAGTCAAAAGAGATTGAGGGCGAACTTCACGGGATGATGGATAAGTCCGTCAAGAAGCTCTCCAAGCTTAAGGAGCAAGAGGTCGAGAAGTGCAAGGAACATACTGAATCCTTGACTGAAGAGCTTCGCAGAATCGGCGAGTTGGTTCGGGAATCCGTTGATTCGATCAAAGCAAGTCTGGGAGATCGATTGAACGACGTTAAACACGAGTTGTCGAGCGAGTTTGATAAGACTTACGAGCAGAACGTTGCCGGTCTGATGGGCAGCAATTTCGAAGGCAGCAAAGAGATTCGCTCGCACGCGACCGGGCTCACCAACAACCTCCAGCAGAAATTAGACCAGAGCGTCTGGGAGCAGAAGGGAAGCGAAAAACAAATTGTCGCGCAGCTGTACAAAAACTATATGCAGAAAGCAAGCGCGATCGAGACCCACTTCTCACAGATCATGCAAAAGCTGTCGGGCGAGTTTCAAACTCAATACAAAACGGTTGAAGAGGCCTCCTCGAAAGCGAAGGTCAACATCGGTGACGATATCGACAAATGTTTGACAGCGATCGAAGAAGCAAGCTCCGATGGTGAACGAGATATCAACGCATTCTTCGGAAAACTCGTCAGCGAGCACGAATCGGAGCTGGAGAGTGAATTCGAGAAAGTCACAAGAGAGGTCACCCAGGCGAACTCAACTGCCACGACTGATTTGAAACAGAAGACGCAAGACTACAGTTCAAGCCTGTTAACAGCTGCGACTTCCGCGCTGGAGTCATTGAAAACCTCGTGCAACGACACCGTGAAAAACGCCGATACAATGCACACAGATTTTCTCAATCGCATCGAAGAACGAGTCAAGGGCACGAAATCCACTCGCGACCAACTAGACGCAACAAAGACTGACACCATCAAAGAAATTTGCGACGAGCTCGCGACCATGCGCAAAGGTTTCGAGGCTAACCTTGATAGACTCACTCGTGAAGCAGACGAGAGTGTTCAAACTGTGGCTGCCGAAGTCGAAAAGGAAATTAAACAGGCGCATACGCGATGCTTGAACAAACTGGCTGATGATGGGCAATCAGCAATAGACTCGATCAACAAAGAGACTACTAGAGTTCTCACGATGATTGAAGACCACAAGAGAGCAGCGCTTGATGAAATCACACAGGCCGCGCGCTCCTGAACACATATGTAAGAACTCCTTGGTTACAAATTTAAGAACGAAAAGAACGGGACGATAATATGCATTCAATGCTTCGCCAAAACCAGGTTAGACAACAGGATGTGAAACCATACATCCGGACCTTCACCCGCAATAATCCGATGGATTTGAACGAGTGGGCGAAGGAAGAAGGCGGGCTGTTCGAGCCTGGCACGCTGATTTTCTTGCTGGAACCGGCCAAACGACCACCAGGCATGTCGTCATTTGCACGCGGTCAAGCTCCGGGTGCCGGCGGGGCGGCCGATGCGGCGCAGGATGGCTACCGAGTAAAGGATATGTGCGTCGTCGTCGATAAAATCGACGGGAAGTGCTGGGTGTTAGCTATATCACCAAGCGCGTTTGAATTGCGCTTCATAGACACGTTGTTCCGTGAGAAAACGCAGAAAGCGTTCCTCGAAGGTCTGGATTTTCAGTATCTGGCTTGTGCACCACGGCCGGTGCTCAACGACCAGCAGCAAAAAGAACTCAGGCAGCTCTCGACCTTGTACAGTAAGTCCGGATCGAGACGCACTATTGCTCAAGATGGAGTCGGTCCGGAAGAACCGGCCAGGGCGATGCTCAGTTTCCTGGGCGCCGACTTATCCTCTGTCGGCAAACAGATGATTGAACTTGGTTTAATTTGTAACCTGATCTTCTCCCCGGAAGGTGTGCAGGAGAACAAGGCACAAAGTCAGGTGAAATCGTGTTTTTCACCGATTCTAGCAACGGACAAATTGAAAAAGTTGCAGCAATCAACGCCCGCGGCGCCAGCTCCTACCCCTGCCACGGAGAGCAGCGATGAGCAGGTATCTCTGCTGTCGCCAACATATTTAGAAAACGAGGCGCGCGAAGCCGCAGACTTCCTTGCCTACAATCAGCCAGAGCCAGGAGCGGCTCCAGCTAGCGCAGGGGTCTGGACTTCCACTCCAGCCGCGCCATCTAGCACCACCCCTGGTGCCGATGAGTTCAAGGCGTTGACGCCACCATCATTTGATCTCGGTGGCTTTCCATCCGGCGGTCCAGGCGGAGGTCAGCCCGGAATGATGTCTCCGGACATGCCGGCTATATTGACCGGTGAGCATGCCGTCATCAGTGTAGATCAGAAGTTGAACACCGAAGACGCAAACGGTTCGAAAGTTCCGGCGTTGCCTGCATGGTACATGACTACTCATAACATCAATGAGATGAATGAAGTGGCGCTGAGACGTGCAGCGGAGAGTCCGACGGAGATGCCGGCTGGTCTGGACAAACTCGAGTCTGAGTTGTCTTACGACGCCCTTCCTGTCGTGGATGCTCGCTTTCGTCCAGGAGCAGAACCGCCAACAGCGCAACCCTACCCAGGACCGCCGGATACGCTGGTTCCCGGCGCTCAGGCCCAGATGGAACAGGACGCTTCCGGAGCGTGGGCACAACCTCCGCAGGCAGCGGCACTCGGACAGGCCAAAGATTTCAACGACTCCATATTTGAAGGTACTGGGGGACGAGGTTCTTTAGAAACCAATCCCGATGCGGTCCTGGAGCAGTCAAAGAAAACGCGAGGTCAAGCCGGCGACTGGCAGCAAGTCGATAGTGGTTCGAGCGGTTCCGCCTTTGTCTCGCCGGGAAGCACAGCTCGTTCTCAACCGGAAATTCCCGATCCAAGTAATCTATTTGATAGGCTCGGCGGAACGCAAGCACCGGAAGAGGCACCACCTGCGGCACCATCATGGGCAGACGGCGAGCGCGGCCGCCCCACTAATCTCAAAGACATGCTCACGGCTGATAGCGCTGTTTTCACAACAGATAGCGGCAAACTCAAGGAAATCACTCCGGCTCCGCAGCCTGAAAACCCGTCTCTTGAAATGCCACCGCCGGCGGTGGTTGAAACGCCCCACCTTGAGGAGCCCGCGGCCACGGACAGCACCACCGAAGCGCCTTCACCATGGATGAACTTAGCCAAAACGGAGTCAGACTCAGCGGTCGAACCCGCGAGTCCGTGGGACTCACCTAAAGACCCAGCTGGACAATCGTCGTCGAGCTGGGATGCGTTCAATCAGCAAAACCCGATAGAGCAGCTAGACATTCTGGAAGCTCCGGAGGCGCCCACACCGCCTTCGGATCACGTGAACGAACTTGCCGCAGCGATGCGTGGCTTGATGACTTCTCCTGACGCGATCGAGCCTGGTACGGCAGTGGATCAAACTGCTGCCGGCGGGGCAGCTGGCGCGGGAGAGTCGCTACCGGAAGCCACTGGTTCTGAGGACTTGTTCGGCGACGTCATGGATAAAGTCATGGACCTGGCTGAAACGGCTCAACCCGTTGAAGCCGAATCGACCGAAGCACAACCGAGTGCGGAAGTAACGGACTCCGAATTTGACATGTTCGAAGACGGCAGAGACCAGACAATGGATCTCGATTCAGCCCTTCTGCAGCGCTTGAGCAGCGGACCCGCGACACTTCACACCACCCAACCTGCAGAGACGGAGGAAGCACCAGCAGCGCCACCAGTACCGTCGGTGCCCACCTTCTCGACTGACACTTCACTGGTATCGTCAGCGATGGCTGCCCACGCACAGGCGATGGTAGATCCGGAAGCGCAGGCTGAACCAGCCGACGAGACGCAGCTCTCGGCGTCTGACGTGACCGCTACTACAGAACCGACAGCATCCGAGTCTGTAGCATCGGAAGTTTCTGAGCCGGAACCGAAACCGGCTCCAGCTCCGACCCCATTGAGACCCGGTCGTCGTCGCACAGCGGAACTGCGAGCAGGAATCAAGCCGCTAGAGCTTCCAGCAGATGCACTGCTCGAGCCAGCCGCGGCAGAGCCGGAGGCACCCGCCGCACCGGTCACACCTGAGGCTGAGGCTCCCGCAGAGCCCGAGTCAATTTCCCCGCAACAGGACGTTCCAGAGACCACAAACGTCACTCCTGATGTCACACAGGGAGAGGATGAGCCATCCTCATCATTATTGGATGCAGCGCCACTCGACATATCCAGGCGCGGTTCGATGGAGCAGATAGAGGCTCCGACGCCTCCAGCGGAGGAATTAGTGGAACCTGAAGCAGCGGTCGAGGAACCATCTGCCTCAGAGTCGACGCCACCGGCACCGGTATCAGAAGTTTCAGAACCCGCGGCTCCGGAACCAGCGATCGCTGAAGCGGTTACAACGACGGTTCACACCGACTCATCAACGTCTACACCGGCACTCACGACTTCACAGGAAACCGAGCTTGCGGATCTGGGAGACGGTTTCGACGATGAAGAGGATGAACAGGATACCAGGAAGCCCGCACCTTACGGACAAGAATCCAAGCTCACCGCATCCGGTGTCATGCGGTCGCATCAGCCCACCAACGATCCAAAATTAGTCATCTCAGAGTCGACACGCTTCATGGCGAGACTGAATCAACGTCTTTCAGAAGCGGACAAAAAGCTTTCGAGTCGATGTGAACAATCGAGAGATCGCTTACTCCGAGAACTAGACGCCCTTGTAGAGGAAGCCCATAAGGTCGAACGCCAGAATGAACTGAGCACCGGTGCTCTCACTGAGCAGCTCATGACCCATCTGGAGACGGTTTCAAGCGAAGTGAAAGCCCGCATTGAAAAGACCTCCCAGCAAAGTCGCAAGGAACTGAGCGAATTGATTCAGATGGCCGAAAACACGGTCACCAAGATGCATACCGATTTGAAGAAAGAGCTGGATGGTGCCGAAAGCACATTCCAAGCCGACTCCGATGCACTCGCAGAAGCAACGCGTTCGGAACTCAACCAACATGCGCAAGAACGCATCAACGACTTCAATCAAAAGCTGGAAGAGATTTCGAATGCACTAGAGTCGGTGTACAAGCACCACATCAATGTTTTGATGACCCGCTTTGAGAAATTCCAGACACGATTGAATGAAGAGGTAGATGCAATTATCAGCGCACTCGACCGCAACGTCGGCTCCATGACCGTCGAAATCGATGGTTCCTGGGATCGCGCCTCAGAGAAATTGATGGCGAGCCAGACCGAATTCGGAAATAGCGTAAATTACCTCGTTCACAGTTGCCGTGCCGAGTTGAAGCAGGTGCATCTGGAGTCTTACGCGAAGAGGGTTTTGCCGCAACTTCTCGAAAACAAAGACATCTTCCGCACGATGCTGTTGGACATGAAGCGCAACTTCGAAGAGCAGTCAGCCAACCTGAGAAAGACTCAGCTTTCCAGCCTGGCGGATAGCATCACAACTTCGAAGACCGAGTTAGACAACCTCACCAAGGAGTGTCTCAACACAATCGAGTCGGTTGGCAAAGGTCAGCAGTTCGGGCTAGAGGAGTTGTTTAACAGCACAAACGCTCGACTTGAAGAGATCATATCGACAGTCGAAACCCGCCTGAAGTCTGCAAAACAAGAGATCACCGACAACGATGAAGCCTGCATGAAGACATCGGAAGCGTCGAGAGTGGAAGATGAGCCTGCGTTCTCACGCGAAAAGCAAGCTGCCATCGCCGCTCTCAACGAATGCAGAACCAAGGCGGACAACGCACTCGAAACTCATATCAGCTCAAGCTGCCTGGATCTGGAGCATCTCAGCGAAGAGATGCAGGAAGATTTGGCGAAACAGCGCCAAGACTGGACAGCGCAGGTTCGCACAACAGCTGACGAGAATATCAATAAGGTGAAACAGGCTATCCAGGACGCCTTCCAGGCGATCGACTCGGCAAAGGAAAAGCACATGGATTGATGAGAGGCGCAATCGGTTTTGTCGCATTGTTGACAGAATCGGTTTAAATCTGCTCGCTAAATTAAACCGAAAAGCCCGAAAAACGCGCAGGAATGGAGCGCAGTATTTTGGCTCAGGTTCTGCCGGTGAGTTAATCTGCCTGATAGTTTAGGATGTAAAGTAATGAGGGCATAGGAAAATTGGAGGTATTGTTTTTCCGGATCCAATTTCCCGCCGAATTTAGTAGAAGGATTCAGCTCCTGAGTAATTATCCTGACCATCAAGTGCCTCCGGCTCTAGCGGAATTCGGTAGAGACTGGCCTAGCCTGGATTACGACGAGGACCTCAACGAGATCTTCCTCTATCACGGTACAAACTGCTATCGGCGCTGGGAGATTGCACGAAGCGGAAGTCTCGAGCCGGGTCGCAACCTCTACAGTTTCTTTTCTACGAACGCAATCGACGCATACACCTATGCCCGTGCCGCGTGCATGCGCGACATCGGTCCGAATACCTTCAATTCGCTGATATGCGAACCGGTTGTTCTCAAAATCAAATTCACTGGTCGGACCTGGCTTCAGGTCGACTTTTTGAAGTTCAAAACCGGTGAAGACACAGGTTTACCATCCTTCGAAGCGGCAGTGCTGGGTCCGATTTCGTGCACCAACATCGTAGACGTTCTCCATTGCACTCACGGCAGACGGCTCGGTGCAGGAGACACAAACAGAACATTTGAAGACGGCAAATTCCTGACCAGCATTCGTCACCTCAAAGAGAAACTAACGAAAAACCGCATGGATACATGGGTTCTGAAAAAACTTGGCTTTATGCGACAAACTGTCGAAGTTCGGCTTTCTGGCGGGGAAGTTCCTGAATTGACATCGGATGACCACTTGCGGAAATTAAGACAGAGTCAGGCTCGCGCCTGACCTTTCTTGGCTTGATTTGTCGCAGCATTGAAGCGTAAATTGAGTTAAAATCCAGGCACGTGAGTCTAATCAGAGACGGAGAACGATGAGACCCGCCCAAACGATTTCCAGAATTTTCTTTTCGCTCAGCCTACTCTGTGCGTTATCGTTCAACTCTTATCCTGTGCTGGCGCAGTCTATGAGCGAAGCCGAGATGCAGCAGATGCTTGATGAGATGAACACTTGGAAGAAACCGAATGGAGGCCAGCCGCAACAGTATGGAAGTGGTGGCATGCAGCAACCGTATGGTGGCATGCAACCGCAATACGGTGGGATGCAACAGATGGGATATCCCCAACAAATGCCCATGCAGCAGATGCCTCCCATGGGAATGCAGCAACAAATGCCCGTGCAACAGATGCAACAGATGCAACCGATGAACATGCAGCAGCAAATGCCTATGCAACAAATGCAACCAATGGGCATGCAGCAGCAGATGCCTATGCAGCAAATGCAACCGATGAACATGCAGCCGATGAACATGCAGCAAGGTATGCCTCAGATGCCACCACTATCAGGAATGCAAGCGACACCGCTAAATGGTGGTGTTTCACGCGCAATGCCGATCGGTAACGCAGGTGTCGGGCCCAAGTTCAATCTGTCGAATCTGTTCAACCAACGCATCGGCGGTGGTGGCGGTCCCATGGGTGGATTAGGAGGTATTTTTAGAACAATGGCAGCGATGAACAGCGGCGGCGGCGGCAATTCCGCAAGCATGTCCTCCGCGAAGGACGCTATTGAATATGAACTCAGTCACGCAAAGTCAATGGCCGCGCAAGCCGTTGCATATTCTGATGACGCTCGCTCCGCGAGCGAGCGTTCAGCGAAGCAATCCGCCGCATCCGAATCGCGCTATTATGCCAACGAAGCGAGAGCAGCTGCGGACAGAGCGCAATCAAGAGTATCTGAATACCCAGACGGGCAGGGCATGGCGAGCGCCGCAATGGCCGAAGCAGATCGCGCCTACTCGGCAGCACAATACGCAGCCGACGCCGCGAGCGGCTGGTAGAAACTCTTACCTGGTGCGCTCGCAACGGTATATTTTAAACTTACCATCTTCCGCGTCGCGTTTGTGGAAAAACAATTCGTGGTTCAAGGCAGGCAGCGTAGGCGCCTCTACGAAGCCTTGAATGACGCCCAGAACTGAAGGCGGACCGAAAGCTGATGAAACTTTGTCGCGTTTGGAAACAAGAATTCTCATGAGCAAACGGCCCTCAAGATCTCTCTGAGCGCGTGTGAAATACAGTTCCAATTGATCAGCGGATAGCGAGGGTGCATACTCCAACGCAGGTGAATTGACAGCCTTCAAGACGGAGATGGACTGCGGATCTAAAGCGAAACCGTTCTCACCCTTCACGAACATTTGCAAATCGGATTCTGCCGGATGAATCGAACCGAAGTCGAATCGAGCGCGTGAAACAACTAGTGTTTTTCCATCAGCGCTAATACAGCAATCCATATTGATCCATGTTTGAACCTTGGGAGAAATGTCACCTGACACTTCCTGAACACCAGTCACAGACTCATCCTTCAGCTTCCCCACATACAGAGACTTTAAGTCCCGATCGTAGCTTTTCAAACAGGTGTAATACAAATTTCCAGCGTTATCAACCGACGGTGCCATGTCTTTGGAATCAGATACGGTGCCTGGTAACTCGCCTATGTATTTAAAAATATTCGTGTCCAGCCGCTGACAGAGGTGGATGTGCGTTTTCGCGCCCGGCTCATTGCTGTTGTTAAACATCAAATACTTTCCATCAAGCGTTATGCAAGGTTCCATCATATGGTCGCTGTAACCTTGAATTTCTGTCGGTCGCGGCACTGAAAAGGTATTATCTATCGGCTCATCAGAAGCCTGGATCGGTGGATTGAAGCGATTGCTCGCTGCTGGTTCTCGCGATATCTCCGCAGCGATGGACACCACCTCTTTACGGCCGAGAATTTGATCGAGGAGCTTCTCCGCGTTCACCGCATCGCCTTTATCAAGCGTCTTTTTAAACTCGGTAATCTGCTGTACGACACCGTCGAGCGCAATCTGTTTTCGCCCCAGAATCGTCACAGCCGCTTGCACACGTTTGAATTTTGCGCGTATTCGGTCAGCAGCTGTCAGAGCTAAAGCTCCGAAACCAACGGCGAAAACGCAGACGAGAACGGACATTACGACAATTACTTTATTTCGTCTTTTCATTTTTCTCTCGTTAAAAGCGAAGTATTTATTTATAGCTTTGCTCGTTGCAACAGGCGATAGAGCTCAACACATGGCGTTTTCAACGATACTATGCTCGACTAGCTTTTACGCGCCGGTGGTACAGTGGTTATACCAGATTGAATCGCCCGTTAATAGCATAAATGCCCCCGAAAGTTCATTATCAGTTAAGCGCCCTGACGCTCGCATTGGCAGCGTCTTTGAGCCAGTGCTTGCCCGCTGAAAACAGCGGCGCTTTCGCGCTCGATCTCCAGGGCAAGGTTGACACCACGCACGCGACAGGCGGCGCGGGCGGCGACTATATTCAAGGTGGAATTAAAAACGAAGCAACAATCGAACCATCCGTGAAAGTTATTCCGGAACAATCGAAAAGACGCCCACCGACCGGAAAGCTACAAGCAGAGACTCCCCAGTATTTTTTTCCCGCTAACGCGAAATTGACTCAGTTCCACGGTTCGCAGCAGATTGGCGGTCCTCGCACGCCCAGTCCATTCTCTGCGCAGACGCCATCGCTCGACGTTCAACAGTTTTCCGGCAATCGGGGTCCGCATCAAATTGCTCCGATTTCGAGCTACACGTTGATGCCGCACACAAGTGTGCAAACCTATCATAACAGCGGCTGGTCTGCGACATCTTCGGTTCGCGGCGTCACATCTTATGTTCCAGGCTACGACGTCACCAGAGTCGAGACGCACAAAGGTGTGAGCGGCTATGCCCCGGGTCATGCAGCGCAACAACCTTACTCTTCACAAAAAGGTGTCGCAACCTTCAGCCCCGGCTACGAATTCAACTTTACACGACTCACTCCTCTGGGCGGTCTGCCGCACGGAGGAGCACACCCGGTGCCGGGTCCAGTCGTACGCGAAGGAGTGACAGCATACGCACCGGGTTTTGAAACCGTTCCCGTAGCTAGCACCACTCATAGTACCATCTCAACGTCCTCGCCCGGAAGATTTTTCAACACTCCCACCACCAGTAGTACCACGACAACACACGTGCCTGGATATCAGGTGACAATTAAAACACCCAAGAGCGGGGTTGTTTGCTGGGATTCGAGTTACGAAACATCGCACGTCAGCAATAACTTGATTAAAAACACCCTCGGCGGCATGTGGTTCCACAATCCGAACCAACCGGAGCACGTGACTCCTGAGACCGCTGGAGGACCTGGCACCGACCGGCTGGCGATGCGTCCGATGTTCGCTGTACCGGTGGTTGCGATCCCGGAAAAAGGCTTGCAGGCACTGCCGCTCGGTTTGACTGGAAATAAAGCCGAAATCAGCGCAATTCCGAGTACCGGAACAGTAAGTGCTGTCGATAGCAACACGACCTGGGGTGAGTGGTACAAGCGAGTAGCCAGGGCCGTTTATAGAAGATGGCAAAACGCCGATGTGGGGCCCGGCAACGCAAAGGTTTCAGTAACAGTGAATCCCGATCGAACTATTGTCGGTCGCGTTCTGGATTTCACGCCGGCAGCGGATATTGAGCGGAATGTGGAACAGGAGACAGCTTTCAAGAAGGCGGCACTTGATGCGGTCAATCTCGTAAGTGAATTCGAAATTCCGGAGTTCCCCGCAGATGCTGACGGCACAGCAGTAAGCTTCGAGGTCGAGATGAAACGTGAGGTTGACGGACCGGTTGGATTCGATGTCGCTTCAGTGCCCGGCGCTCCCAGTTCCGCGAGTCTGGAACCACTCAAAGAGCGATCGCCCAACGAGACCGCTGGAGCGAAGCCAGCCGGAAAATCGGAGCCGAAGAAGAACGCCGTATCGAAGCCAATCTCCTCAAAAAAACACAAATAGTTTGATATGCGCTTCAGACACGTCACACGGATCCCCAGACTCAGCGTGTCTTGTTTTGTCATCACTATTAGTGAAGGCAATGTTTAGCTAACGCAAACGCTGATACGGGCGCAACCAAAACCACGATCGAAAAAACGGTTCCCAATGTCCATAATTGCGGTCCATGCGTTCCATCTTTATTCTTGAAAAGCGCATCCAGAGCCGGTCCCAGACAGTAGCAAAGGTTCCAGCCAAAGGCCGCAACTACGAACAGGACAAACATCATTATCGGTTCTACTGCATCCTCGCCGGGTTTTACCATGTCTACGGCGAGAAACTCAAAGACAAAAATAGTGGCAAAAGTAGTGACCATCGCTATCATGTTGTATGGAACGCGGTGCAGTTCCCACCAGGCCATGATGTCCATATAATGGGCTTCCGCACTCATCGGTTTAAAAAGACTGATTTTAACCGGCGTTCTTTTCACTTGATTGCTCATGCTCCCCCGTCCGATCGTTTCATTTATTCGGCATGATATTCAGGATAGATCAAGGAAGACCCGCTCGAGCGCCCAGCGTCAGAAGTCTTACGATCATCTTTTGAGAAGTTAACAGTCGAAAGACTAAATTTTCAAATACTCTTTGACTAAACCAATTAAACGATCGACTTCCGATTCATCATTGAAAAAGTGCACTGCAACTCGCACCCAGCCATGGCGCACAGTAGTTAGAACACCATTCTCCAGAAACATCTTGTATAGCTGCTCAGAATCAGCGCGCGGATGATGGAAGGAAACGATACCTGACCAGTACTCGTCCCAGCGCGGGGAAACAACGGTGAAATCCAGGGTCGAAAGCGCCCCGGCGAGGCGGTTTGTCAGAGCATGAATCCGCTTGGAAATGTTCTCGACGCCTTCTTCCAAAATCAAATCGATGCTCGCACCGAGTGCCGCAATCCCTGGAAAATTTGGCGTTCCCTCTTCAAATCGGCGAGCGGAATTGAACAGCCTGGATTCGCACGATGCAAAGGAACTCAACTCTGTGTTGAACGGATCGTCTACGCTCAACCAGCCAAGGTTCGGCACCCAGGGCTCCTCTAGCCAATCTTGCTTCACATACAAAAGCCCGACCCCGGGCGGGGAAAGAAGCCACTTTTGCGAACCCGCAGCGACGAAATCAGCCTTGCAGTCAGTCGCGGAGAACGGCAGTGCACCTAAGCCTTGAATGGCATCGACGACGAAAGTAATGTCGTTTTCCGCACAGAATGCGCCAAGCTCATTCATGTCGCGCCGGCATCCATCATCGTATTGGACGAAACTAACTGCTAACAGACGCGTCTTGTCCGTCACCATATTCGCCACCGATTTCGGTGTCACTAACGGACGAGCCAGATCATCACGTTCTGGCGGTAACCACTTAATTTTGACGCCAAGCGGCTCCAGCGACAGCCACGGAAATACGTTGGAGGGAAACTCGTGTTCCGGCAGGATTATCTCATCATCCGGCTCCCATGGAATCATACGAGATGCAAGCCACAGTCCTGTACCGGTGTTTTTGGTAAACGCGACATTCTTAGCGTCGCAGTCTAAAAGCCTCGCGGCACTCTCTCGCGTTCTCTTAACGGTCGCCATCCACGCGCCGAACGCAGCCGAGCCTTCCTCCATCAGCATGGTGTTGAACCTGTCTGCCGCTTCATAAGTAGGCACAGGAATAGGCCCGCTAGCCGAACTCATGAAGTAGGCGTAGCGTCGCTTTATTGGAAATAATTCTCGAAGTCGCTCCAGCATTCTCGTGCGATGAAGTTGATACCACCACAATAATTTCAAAGCATGACGCCACGCGACATGAAACGCAAATCACAAACGGTCAGATTAGAAACATATAGCATTTGCGTGCGGTTTCAAACCACTCACAGCTGTCCGGCATCTGAAGCGGGTTTTAAGAGATTGCCCGAAACAATATCGATATAAAGTGGTGGCATATTGGGTGGCAAAACAGCCTCCACAATTGTCAACAGATCAACAAGGATATATCCTTTGTATCAGTAGGAAACATTTTGCGCGGCCGGTTGTAATGACGCCTGCGCTGTAGATCGAGCGAACTTCATTTGAGGAGGAAACGGCAGATGGCAGTCACACAGAGCAGTGCCGTGACGACGTGCAAACTGTTAGTGGGCGGCGAATGGATCGATTCCAGCGCCACAGAATTTTCGGAAGTCTTCAACCCGTCCACAGGCGAAGTTATCGCCAAAGTTCCAGTGGGAAAGACCGACGACGTAAACAAGGCCGTTCAAGCGGCTAAAGAAGCATTTCTCGAATGGCGAGAAGTGCCAATCGTAGAGCGCGCTCGCGTGATGTTTCGCTTCAAGGCTCTTCTAGAAGCCAACTACGAAGAAATCGCTCGCTGTGTCACCCGTGAGCACGGCAAGACACTTGCAGAAGCCAGAGCGTCCGTACAACGCGGTATAGAAGTCGTGGAGTTCGCTTGCGGCATTCCAAGTCTTATCATGGGCGAGTCGATGGAAAACATCGCTCGCAATGTCGATTGCGAAACCATCAGGCATCCTCTCGGTGTATGCGTCGGCATCACACCTTTTAACTTCCCAGCCATGGTTCCACTGTGGATGTATCCGGTCGCGTTGACCTGCGGCAATACCTTCGTTTTGAAACCATCGGAGAAGGTGCCGTTAGCGTCGATGCTGATTGCGGAGCTTTTGATAAAAGCCGGAATTCCGAAAGGCGTATTCAACATCGTTCACGGCGGTAAAGAGTCTGTAGACGCGCTTCTCGAACATCCGGATGTGCGCGCTGTTTCATTCGTCGGTTCGACTCCAATCGCGAAATACATCTACGAGAAAGGAACGAAACACGGAAAGCGCGTTCAATCCGCCGGTGGCGCGAAAAACCACATCATAATCATGCCGGATGCCGACATGGAGCAAACCGTTCAAGCCCTGCAAGCGTCAGCCTTCGGCTGCGCGGGCGAGCGCTGCATGGCAGGTAGTCTGGCTCTTCCCGTCGGCGAAGCAGCCGACCAACTCGTTCCGATGCTTGTGAAATCGGCTGAGAAAATGAGGATAGGTAGAACCGATGTCGGCGAAAACGCGGATATGGGACCTGTTATAACCGCTCAGCATTTGAAGCACGTGCGCGGCATGATCGACAAAGGCGAGGCTGAAGGCGCCAAAATCGCGCTCGATGGAAGAACTGTCAAGGTTGCGGATGCACCTAACGGCTACTTCATCGGACCAACCGTTATAGACCAGGCTAAGCCGGAAATGTCCGTTGTCAAAGATGAGATCTTTGGACCGGTATTATCGGTGGTGCGCTGCGAAACTATCCAGGACGCTATCGGCGTCGGAGAAAAATGCGAATTCGGCAACGGGGCCGTCATCTTCACGAACAGCGGTTCCGCCGCGCGCGAATTCAAGCGTTACTTCAATGCCGGTATGATTGGAATCAACGTTGGTGTTCCTGCACCAATGGCCTGGTTCCCCTTCACAGGCTGGAATCATTCATTCTTCGGCGACCTGCACATACAGGGGCGCGAGGGAATCCAGTTCTACACCCAACAAAAAATGACGATGACTCGCTGGTTCAGCGATAAGTCGGGCAAATTCCAGGATCCAATCTGGAAAGCTCGTCAGAAATAAGTTGCGATTCAACATCAGATAAACCGAGGCATCCACTCACATAGCCTCAGCAAGAAGAGGACGGTAATAACCGTCCTCTTCTACATTGTATGAACTGTCTGGGGTAAAAACCTTGTGTTCTACAAACTGCTTTTCTTCTCCACCAGGGTTTTGGCGAACGGCTTATTGTCGGGGGCAGCAGAGCGAACTTCGTTCTGAGTAGAACTCGCAGCGTCGACACACGCCTCCTTGTCGCAGCCGGAGTTCTTCGACGGCGCCGTTCCCGAAGCGTCACTGACTCTGGAAGTTCCAGCCTCCGGCTCCTGGCAGATCGGATGGTCGAAAATCACTTGCTCACCTGGAAGGTGCGCATATCGTCCGTTGGCGTTCGATCCCTCTTTTGGAAAATCTATCGCTGCCAATTCAGCCTCTGTGATCTTTCCTTTGCGGCATTCATCAGCCCAGGTGTCCAGGAGTGCCACAAGTTTCTTCTTAAAGATCCATCCACTTGTATTCGCGATGCATTTCTCCGGATCTTCGCCTTTCAATCGAGCTTTATAGACGGCGACGAATCCACTGGACCTGTCCATACCGATCGAACATGAAACGTAGACGGGTAGATACTTGGGATCATTCATGACCTTCAAAAAGTGATAAACCTGTTTTGTGGGTCGATGAAAGAAGCCGACAGGAAAGTGAAAGTAATTCATACCCAACTCGTGCGCGAGCTTCTCCTTACCAGGCTGACCGTTCATCCTTATACTAACGATCGTTTTGATACCATATTCTTTTTTGAGCATTGGGATGTGATCGTCGTCAGCATCTCGTCCTGTGTATAAGTTGTCATCGATCTTGGTGATATGCGTGTGATCCTTCCAATCGCCTGGTCCAAACACAGGAACGAGCATAATGATTAACGACATCAATATGGGCAGCAGTGTCATCATGATACGTCCCTCGGGTTCCTCTATGGGGTCTGAGATTTATAGACCTTATGTAGCACGACTTCACAGGGCGTAGCCGATCCGACTGTCCGCCACGCCTCGACCAGGAAATTTCCATGATTCCTGCAATTGGGTGAAAAGCTATGCCGGCGAGCCTTATCGCCTTGAGAGCCATTAAAACTAAGTGTACAATTGGCGAAATTTGAAATTAGTAGCGACTGCACCGATGAAAGGTCTTCCATGCGAAATCGTCTTCTGCCAACACTTCTTGCCGGTCTTCTTTTATCTTCTCAATCAGCACTTGCCTGCACGGATTTTGCGCTAAAAACCGACAGCAACGGTTTTATCGCAGCCAGAAGCATGGAGTGGAGCTCGGATCTACAGTCGCGCCTGGTAATTCATAGCCGTGGCGAGTCACGGAAAGCGCACAGTGAAGGCGGCGAACCGATAACCTGGAAAGCAAAATTCGGGTACGTTGGTGTGGATGCGAATCATCTCGATGCCATCGTAGATGGTGTCAATGAAAAAGGTTTATCTTTCGGTCTGCTTTGGATGCCACTATACACAAGATACCCGGAAGTGGCAGCTGGAGCCAAGACTATCGATGTTACCGATCTTGGATCGTGGCTGATGGGAAATTTCGAAACTGTCGAGGAGGTAAAGGAGGCGCTAAAATCAGTCGCAGTCTCGGCGAGCAACCTGCCGAGCTTCGGAGGAATTCCAACCGCGCACCTCGCTGTTCACGACGCAAAGGGCAATCACTTGGTGGTCGAATGGATCGACGGCAAACAAATCATTTCCGACAACCCAACCACCGTGCTCACGAACGCACCACCATTCGATTGGCAGTTGATCAACCTGACCAACTTCATGATGGTAGATTCAAAAAATCCCAAGCCGATACAAATTCAAGGCAGCGTTCTAAGTCCTCCCGGACAGGGTGGCGGTTTCCAGGGATTACCAGGAGACTGGACACCACCTTCGCGATTTGTAAGAACATGCGCGATGCTAAGATTCGCAAAACCGGCCAAGGACACCACATCTGGTATCAACCTTGCCGAGCACATCTTGAATGCGGTGGACATCCCAAAGGGGGAGATCCGCACAACAGTGGATGGGCAGGAGTTTACGGATTACACGCAGTGGGTGGTAATAAAAGATTTGACCGATCCGGCAATCTACTTTAGAACCTACGACAACCTGACGCTGCGGAAGTTAGATCTAAAAACTATAGATTTCTCCGGAAGCGACAAATTGCGCTATATTGAAATCAGCGGTGGAGCCGCGTGGCAAGCGGTAGATTAGCGTGTTGCCGAAACAGACCGAAGGACAATACTTTAAATCGACATTTCGCCTTCTTTTTGCGATCTGTACTATTGCGTCCATCTATTTGTCAGAACGATTCATTTTCCCTTACATTCTGAAAGTATCCTGGCAGGGCACAGTGTTCGAAGAAGCCCTGTTTGTTACCCTTACCTGGTTTATCTCTTCAATGCTTGTCGGCTTCGCGACGGTCGGAATCGCACTTATCTACATCATGCGAATAGTTCAAACCCATGATAGGAATGAAGGCGAGGGAATCGACAAACCGCAACTCGCCAGGGAATTCTTCAAGGGCTCCGCGGCGCGCTGGTTCACCTCGTTATCACCGTGTATCGGACCGCCAATAGCGTTTCTTATCGTCTCTCCACTCTACTCGACGCAATTGTACTTTCAAGATTTCGGAACCCTGATAGAGGCAGCATTGCTTCTTGGATGCTGCTCTTTTATGATCTCGCTTCCTCTCACTATTGACGCGCAGCGTTCTCTTGGAGCCCGTGTCCAAGAGCGTTTCGGTGTTGACATAGAAGGAGACCAACGCGGTGATGCGATAACGACTGACCCAGCAGACAGCGAACTCGTCAAGCCCGACCAGAAACGCGACGGGGCAGATGATTAGTCAATCTCGTTTCGTTTAAACCGCAAATCCGGTCAAACAAGCTACTGCAACAATTCGGCTCTTAAATCTGCCAACCGACTGGCCAGCGCGTCGCGATCCGCATCTCTGCCTAGATCCGTAAGCATAGAACCAAAATTGCGCTCAACCATGTCGAGAACAACTGCGATCACCTGCTTGTTGTGCTCCCGTGACTTATCGCGCTGCTTATAAATCTCAGCCTGTACATTCTCTGCAGCCTTGCGCTCTTCTGCGGATTCCAGGTGTTCTGCGCCTCTAACTTCGAACATCTGCTCATCGAGAGGTGTTGCTGCGAACACTAGAGCTTGTCCGTAGTCCCGTTCAGCTTCTCCGAACTTGGCCAATTGATGAAAGCAATAACCCATCCGCTCGGCAATCTGAGCTCGCTGAACAGTTTTATTTGCATCAATGCGCTGCTCGGCTTCCACCAGCAGTGGAATCGCTTCGGCATATTCCTGATTGTTGATTAAACCGACGGCCTCGAAGTAACACTCAGACCAAGCGGTAAACTTCTCCAAGTTATCCATCAACTTGCGCCCGGGTTGGGTCTGTTCGTCTGCCATAAATACCACCTCGTTTGAGATGTTATCACACTTAAAACAGACTGGGATATCCAAGTGGACCGGTTTACGCGGTGAGTTCTTACGCGGTGAGAGCTTCGTCCTCACGTAACTCAGCCAGCAGTTCTTCGCGAAGTTGAGCGCGCTCTTTCCGAGTCAAGTCGTCGGTGTAGTGAACTGCCGCGCAAAGCGAACCTGCGCAATTTTCTTGATAGAACGCTATGTTATTCACGAACTCTTCGTTCTGCAAACATCCGTCGACGTTGTCGGAATGATCGACCTCTAGTAATTCGTACTCATCATCAGTCTCGCAGAAAAGCGCGAACAAACCTGGTCTTGCTTCTATCGTCTCACCATCGTGAAACGGTCCATCGAATTCCAATCTGCCTATTAAGATTGTCATCTCGAATCCTCATCAAACAGCGGGCAAATACACTTTGACCGGTCTGAAGTGAAGGAGAGGTTAAGAGCGGAAATAAATTACGACAATAACTATTGGTCCAGCCAATAGCGGTATTGCGGAAAGCCACTAGGGTCAGGCTTATCGAGCGCTTGCAACCATCCGCGCGGACCGCCGGGTTGTCGACTTTTAAATGTGAAGTTGCCGGGTGCTCGCGGATCAGGTTCAACCAGCACGAAACAAGGTTCGGCAACGTAACCTCGCCAAAATCTGGAAACAGACGTCGAAAGTCGCACCATCTGCGGTTTGTCAGGAATAGGTCTCTTATCCCACCAGAAAATATCCATGGCGTGATAGGGCGCCACCATGGACTCATTTGTGAAAGCGTTACCTGGAATCCACCAGGGCCGTTCCGCCGGAGGCGTATTATTCTGCTTTACAGCTCCGTTCATAAATGACTTGAGCACTCCTCCAAACAGCCCTCCCTTTGGCGAGTCTGGAGATTTATCCGCTTGCCCGGTTCCCGCCTGCAAACTGCCTGGTGGCGCCTGCGGTGGCACAAAATTTGGCTGATAGGGCTGATATGTTGGAGGGGGACCCTGGGGAAAAACGATTTGAGGTGCGTATCCGTTGCCCGGAGCAAAACCGTTTGAATAGCCGAAATTACTCGGCGGCATATAGTTTGGGGGCGGAGGAAGCGCCAGTGGAGCCGTTCTTGAAACGTTTCCCTGTAGCGCGGGCGTCGCGGGATCTGGCTCGTCGACCTCGCCACCACTCCGACTTGCACCCTCAGAATTCAAACCGCTTCCGCCATCAACAGAGTCTCTTTCTTGCGCAGTCGGGTCTGCGGATTCTTCCATCCCCTGACCAAGCGCTGGTGGCGTTGTAAGCGCACCGACCATGAGAGCTAATGCTAAAACAATGCTGGTGCGAGCTGTCAAATTTCCACCCGCCTTCTGATACGCGCCCCTTTAGTCAACAACGAATTGATCAGTCGTTCGCACACCATCAAATCTGTGGAGCTGAGATTTGGTTCGCTTTTCAATGGCCTTCTTCATCGCAGTGTAGGTGCCGGATCCCAATATATCCTCATCGCCGACAAAAGTGAAGTAAAACGGCTCAATGACGTTTTTGTGAACACGATCATTAGACCTGGTTCCATCAGAATTGAAAAACGGATAGTAGCATCGGAGCATCTGCACACCGGGCGGCAAACCATCCACATCCTGCGGATAATAGCCGACGGCGTAAATTTGTTTGATTTTGACTTTCTGACTCGCTCGCGAAATCGTCCACATCGTCGGCTGATACGAGTTTAAAACCAAAACAATTGGCTTGCCTTCCTTCTGTACATCCACAAGCACATGACCAAATCTTGCTTCCGATTTCTTCGCGTTCTGCGGATTGAGTTCGCCTTCATACACGCTCAAAACTCGCACGTCATAGAGATCGCCGGCTCTTTCCGGATACACCTTAGAATACTTCTTGTACTCTACTTTTGCTGGAGTAGAAACAGAATTACCGGCATCAGCAGCCTCGCCGTCCTTCCTGGTCATTTGCGAACCAACAAACAGGCTTGCCAGAATAATTACAAGCATGACAGCGACTCCGGCCACAGAATACAAAATCAGCTTTTGTTTTTTCTGACCCTCATCGCCTTGAGCACTGCGTTCGTCCTCATGTCGTATAGCTTCATTCATGCGGCTTTCCGCGGCCGTATCCTGTATGGATCGTTTTTCATCGGCGGTCGGCGCTGGAGCAAACTTAAGTGGTTCTGGCTCCATGCCAAACTCGAGAGCGTGCATAAATTCACGCATCGTTTGAAACCGAGCAGCCGGATCCTTTTCAAGACACTTCAGGACAATCCGCTCCAGCTCTCGCAACTGGTCGTTCATCGGCAGATCGGGCATAACCTGCTGAAACTTGGGCGCCGGCTCCTCAACGTGACTGTTCATAGTCAGAATTGCGCTTGTCCCCACCAGTGGTGGCACTCCCGTGAGCATTTCGAACATAACGCAGCCCAGCTGATAGATATCCGTCCTCGCATCGTGGGCTCGACCGAGAACCTGCTCCGGCGCCATATACAAGGGACTGCCGAACACTTCTCCGGTCCGAGTAAGTTTCATCATGGCGCCATCATCTTCGCCACCAATTAATTTCGCAACGCCAAGGTCAACGACCTTCACGTGATCTCTCGAGCCGGATTCTATAACCAGAATATTCGGCGGTTTCAAATCTCTATGAATGATGTTGCGGTCATGAGCATGCGCGAGGGCATCCGCGATTTGCATCAAAATCGGTTTAGCTCGCTCGGCGGAAAGGAAGACCTCTTCTTGCAAGACCTGATTAAGCGGTTTACTGGGCAGATATTCCATAACAAAGTAGGGACTGCCAAATTCGGTGGTCCCCGCATCAATAATGCCGATCAAATTCGGATGGGAAAGAGCGCTCATCGCAGTGACTTCCTGCTTGAAACGCAGCATTGTGCGCTCATCAAGCATGAACTGCGGGTGCATGATTTTTATTGCGACCGGCCGGTTAACGCCCAGGTTAGTAGCCTGATAAACGGCCCCCATGCCACCGGCGCCAAGCAGTCGGACAATCTCAAACCGGCCTTCAAGAACTTTGCCGATCAAAGGATCAATCGGCACCGTCTTTTTCTCGGACTGAATTCCTGAGTTCTGCGATTCGCTGTTGCTCATTGCGAAATTAAGCCATTGCGTCTTGCCACACAAGGACATTCTACTAGAAGTTCTTGTTTTCCCCCAAACCAAAAGGGGCAGCCCGAAAGCCGCCCCTTTGAAGTTTTTTGGACAGTGCTTTATCTTTCGCCGGCGCCGACGGGCTCCTTAACGACCGGTGCCACATCCGGGACGACCGGTGCTGAGGCGATAACGACTGTTTCAATCTCAGCGGCTTCTTGAACGCCGGCCGGCTCCTCTACGGGCTCATCATCTTCTGCCGGAGCCAGAGGACGCTTGCCGGTTGATGCGTTGACTTTCGCAAGGCGGGTCGGCGGGTACTTCGGACGTACAACGTCCGTCGCCAGACCGAGTTTCTCGAGGAAGAGGATGGTGAGCCAGGTCACGTCGAATTCCCACCACGCCATGCCATGTTGAGCACTGCGCGGAATTGCGTGGTGGTTGTTGTGCCAGCCTTCGCCGAGCGCCATCAAGCCAACCCACCAGACGTTGCGGGACTCATCGCGAGTGTCGAACAAGCGATAGCCCTGAGTTTTGTCGTGGCAAACAGCATTGACGAGTTGCGGGCTCCAGAAGACCAAGAAGGTAGCAACGAGATTACCTGCCAAAGCTGCCCAGCCGAACAGACCGAGAATCACAAAACGGAACAAGACACAGAAAGCGAGACACATCTTCGCTTGCTCAGCGCAGTGGTCAACACCGAACCAGCAAAGACCTTTGTCTTGGAGAAGGTCTGGAACTTGTCTGCGCAGCTCATCGTTGGTTTGGCGGTCCGCCATAGTGAACATCCAACCGTAGAGAGCGTGTTTGAAACCACCCTGGACAGGACTATGCGGATCTTCCGGTTGGTCGGATTTTTGGTGGTGCAAACGATGCACCCCGACCCAGTTCACCGGACCGCCCATCAACACAAGGTAACCACCGGACACGACCAGATAAGTGAGCCACTTTGGCATTTTCAGCGCTTTGTGGGTCAGCAATCTATGGTATCCGAGGGTGATGCCGATCGCATGATAATAGTAGGAGAGAACAAAAGACGCTGCAAACGTCAGCGCGATAGATAAAGCCGAACCGCCTGTTAAGTCCAAAACCGGTTACCCCGACGTGTTAAAAGATTCCGAGTTGGGTTGATCCCAAGAAGCTCAGTTATAACACGTATACTTTTCGGAGAACCTGATCGATTAAGTAATGAAGCGAAGATTTCAAGCGCTGAAGAGCGTGAATGGGTCCGGTTATTCTTTGGTAATCAAAAACCGAAGCGCCCATCCGTAGCGGCTGCGGCTCGTATCAATAAACTCATGAAACGCGCTCTTTAGTGGCGCCTCCAGTAGAATAGTCAAATATTTTAATTGTGACGTTTTTGCAATCTTCGCAAAGATCGCCACGACCGGCGACCAGCGCGCGAGGCTCATTGATACTGTATGCGATACCATCACGGCGCTTCTCGGAACTTCGCAGCTGCGCTTCTAGCCCTGCTCTTCATCCACTCAATTGCGTCTCCACCTGCTTCTTATGGGGAAACCGAAAGCGCGACCGCGGCGGAAATGAAAAACGTTTCCGATTTAAAAGGAGAGTCCGCGTCGATTGGAGACATCGAGGGCGCCGCTTGCGAGTCGACGAAGGTGAAACCTTCACAGTCATTTCAAACAAAAATTCAGAATAAACGCCCGAAAATCGGACTGGCGCTCGGCGGCGGCGGCATACGAGGAGCCGCGCACATCGGTGTTCTTCGTGTGCTGGAGAAAGAGGGCATCAAAGTAGATTGTATTGCCGGCACCAGCATCGGTGCCATAGTCGGAGGACTTTACAGCGCCGGTCTCTCGCTTGACGAGATCGAGAAAATGGTCGCGAAGAAGTCGCTGAAGAAAGCCTATTACACGGTGCCCCTCTGGTTTCGCGTCGCTCTGGTTCCTATCTTCATGATTCCCCACCTGATCGGTCAAGATTACGACGGTCTATATAGAGGAAACAAATTTGCCAAGTTCATCAACAAGAGCGTAGGAGAAGACCAGCAATCCATCGAGAATTTGAATATCCCCTTTTGTGCAATCGCTGCCAGCCTTACTGACAGAGATGCTCATGCTCTAAGAAAAGGTAACCTTGGGCGAGCACTGCAAGCCAGTTCCGCAATACCAATTTTACGCAGACCGGTCGAGCTAAATAACGACGTGTTCATCGACGGGGGCATCATCAACAATCTTCCCATTGACGAATGCCGCTCCCTGGGCGCCGATATCGTTATCGCCGTTTCTCTCAATGTCGAAGACGACCCGGACGAATCAATTCCCGACAAGAATTTTAAACAATTCAAAAAACTCGGCAGTATCGGAAATCGCGTCATCAACATGATTTTGTGCCACGTTGATAAGGATCAAATTCGCAGCGCGGATGTTTTGATCTCGCCACGCGTGAGCGAAATTAAGTTTCTTTCTGTAAAAGAGAAAGACGCTTATAAAGCAATCGCGGCAGGAGAAACCGCAGCAAAAGACGCGCTCGCCGATATTAGACAGAAGATTCGCGCCAGTCAAAAAGCAATCGAAACGCAAGCCGATGGCGCCAGGCAGTCTACGAAAACGGACTCGCTGCCGGCTATAGACTGACCGCTCAACCGGCGGATCAAGTCGAACGATAAACCACATCTAATCAAACAAGCTTCCAATTCTACGTGAATCACGAAGAAGACATCGGCGCTAATGGGGGTTTTCCCACAAGATTGCAGGAATTTAGCTTGATCAGATGTAAGTCTGATCTTAAAGTTGAATTACTTGATCCGTAGAATTAAAAAACGGATATTGAAACCGATCTGAGCGTTGGCGGTAACACATGCGAATAGTAATCACAGGCGGCCCTTCGACAGGGAAAACCACGATCATCAATTTGTTGGAGGTCATGGGTCAAAAGGTTGTTCACGAGCTGGCAACCAAAATTATCAAAGAAGGAAAATATCTGCCCTGGGTTGATCGCGTTAAATTCCAATCTGAAGTTCTGCGCAGGCAACTAGCGGCAGAGGCAGCAATTCTGGATTTCGATAATCCAATATTTTTAGACCGCGGCGCTTTCGACGGCGAGGCTTATTACATCGCAGACAGCCTGCCTATCCCCCCAGCATTCTCGACTATCGATCCGTCTCAGTATGATCTCGCATTCCTTATTGAGGAATTGAGTTTCTTCGATCAGAATGACGTTCGCCGCGAAGATCTCGAGTTCACGAAAAAGATCAGTGCGACGCTGGAAGGCTGCTACACGAGCCGAAATATAAGAGTTATTCGCGTGCCGGCCATGTTGCCGCATGCACGTGTCGAATTCATCATGAAGCATGTCGCGGACTATCAAAAATCTCGGGTACGCTCTCCCGAGCAAGCAGCGATGATGTTCCAGGCTGGTATGATGCAACCGGTGGTAACTCCTGTTTAGTTGCGGCGGCTGCGCAAGACTGAACATATTAGAGTAGATAGGTCCGGTCGACGAAAATGCCGAAAGCTCAGATGACCCAAAGACTGCTATTATTCGGTCTTCTATGGTCTTTCGTTTTTGCGGCTCCAGCCATGTCACAACAAAGTCACGACCCAGCCGATATCATTTTGAAAAATGGAGCAATCTATACCCTGGATGCGGCGCGCTCCTGGGCGCAAGCGCTTGCAGTGAAAAACGGAAAGATTATTTTCGTTGGCACCACCAGTGGTGCTGATGATTTTCAAGGTCCGAAAACGACGATAGTGGATCTGCAAGGCAAAATGGTATTGCCGGGTCTGCACGACAGCCATGTTCACCTCGTCGATGGCGGTGTTGATTTAGGCACATGCACGCTCCTCGATTGCAAGACGCGCGATGCTGTTTTCAAAAGAGTCAAAGACTTTGCTGAGAAAAACAAGGACGCGAAGTGGGTTCGTGGCAGTGGATGGAGTCTGCCGGTTTTCAAAGATGGTCATCCGAAGAGGAAAGAGCTGGACGATCTGGTTCCCGATCGACCGGCATGGTTCGAATCGCAGGATTACCATTCAGGCTGGGCGAACAGCAAAGCTCTCGAGCTTGCCGGCATAACCAGGGAAACAAAAGATCCAGAAGGAGGTCGCATCGAGCGGGACGGCAAAGGCGAGCCGACTGGAACGCTGCGCGAGTCCGCGATGAAGCTGGTATCGCAAGTGGTGCCCGAGCGCGAAGATAAAGAATATTTTTCCGGCCTTGAACGCGGTCAAAAACTGGCTAACAGTTTCGGCATCACCTCAATCCAGGACGCCTGGACTAACGATAAATTGCTGAATGCTTATTACAGCTTCGACAAAGAGAATAAACTGACAGTTAAGGTCACCACCGCAATTGAAGTGAAGGCAGATGGAGCTGACCAACAGATAGACCAGCTGCTCAAGAAAAAAGAAGGAACGGTCGGAAAAAATTTACGCGTAACATCGGCAAAGCTGTTTGCGGACGGCGTTATTGAAGCGTGCACGGCAGCGCTCCTGGCACCCTATCGGGGGCGAGACGGAGATAGCGGAAAGCTGTTGTTCACACCGGAACAAATGAACGATGCCGTTGAAAAACTTGCCTCCAACGGCGTGCAGGTTCACATCCATGCAATCGGAGACCGAGCAGTCAGAACTTCATTAGACGCGTTTGAGAACGCCGCAAAGAAAAACTGCGGCGTTCATTTGCGCCACCACATTGCCCACCTGGAGATGGTAACGGAGCAGGACATACCACGCTTCCGAAAGCTTCAAGTCTGCCCGAATGTTCAACCATTTTGGGCGCAGCAAGATGCTTACGTAAAAGACTTAACGGAGCCGGTTCTCGGGAAAGACCGTTCGAAACACCTTTATCCAATTGGCTCCCTGGCCGCATCGGGCGCGGTGCTGGTCGCCGGTAGCGACTGGCCGGTCAGCTCCCTGAATCCATTTGACGCCATTGAAGTTTCCATACGAAGACGCGAACCAGGCAACACGAAAGTACCAGCCTGGCTTCCGGATGAAGCGACCGATCTTGCCACCATGCTTGCCGCGTATACGATCAACGGTGCCTATGTTCAACATCAGGAAAAGCTGACCGGCTCGCTCGAAGCGGGCAAAGCGGCAGATTTCATTGTTATCGATAGAAACCTATTCGAAATTCCACCCGAGGACATACACAATACTACGGTACTATGGACGGTGCTCGATGGCAAAGAAGTCCACCGGAATAATTCGTTCAAGCCTTATTGAGTTATTTGCGATTGAGCAATCTTGCCGTTCGAGGTTGTCTCACGATAAGCACGGATCCAGAGGGAATCGAGCACTCCGTTTACAGAAACTGATTTGACAGTGGCATCACCGTTCAGCCGCGCTTCCACCAGTCGACCGTCTTTGAGACGGCTCGTGTATAAAACGGGTTTATCGTTAGCGAAAACGAGCTTGTCATCATGGTTTTCATCTGGAGGTACTCGTGGCGCAACGACATCTTCCTTTAGCGACGAGAAGTGTGCGATCTCGTAGTTAACCAGCGCGGTAAACAGCGCATCGCGCACCTTCTGTTTCAAAACGAATGCTTCCAATTCGCGGGCATTCTGATAGCGGGCACCCAGCAGAATAAGCCAGGAAGCTGGTTTTCCGTGGTCATCCCTGGTTACCCTCACTCGATAAATCGGAGTGTATTTGTTGTAGATCAAACCATCCCAGGAAATCTTTGTAGTGTTCGGCTCTCCAAATTTTTCCCCTTGCAAATCGCCGCCAATCTCCAGATCGGCTTTCGGCAAGCGGCTCAGGCTGTACTTCATGGCGTTTTTAGTATCATCGGTACAGTACTCATTCATCAATTGCCGGGTGAAAAACTTGTCCAGATATTCTCTGGCAACTTTCTCCTCCGCCTGGCTCTGTTGAACTTCAGCATCGTTCAACCCACCATAGAAGAAGTCGCGCTTCCCTTCCGTCATGGACTCCGCAGGCTCTTCGGCTCCGGCAAAAACAGTTTGAGTCCCAGGTCCGGATACGAATGTCAAATAATGTCCCCAATTCAAATAGGGTAATTCAGAGACACAGCGTTGCACCAGATGCAGTGCGTCCTGATCGAACTCATCGAAAGAGCTATCCAGCCAAACTTTGCAGTCTTCCGGTCTGGTTGAAACACTGTACGAAGGCTGTTTTATTTGAATACGGACCAGGCGAAACTCGGCACTGGGAAACGGTTTCCAACGAGACTGGACAAAGTTTTCAATAAACTTTCGGCCTTGCCCCGGCCTCAATCGGAGTTCGTGATTGTGGACGGCGGCAGCAGCTTCAAGTCCCGCCAATCGGCGAAGCAATTGCTCCGCTTCGACGTTGACGCCTTCTGGCGAAAGTGCAATCGCAGTTTTAAACTCCACATCTGCTTCATCGTCGCCTGGACGCACGCCTCCCGGATCACTCATAAACTCGGGATTTAGCCGGTTCATGCAATAGATTCCGAGCGCCAGATGGGCATTTGGGTCGATCAGACTTTTAGAAACGAGATCGTGCAAATCCTGAGTGAGCGCTTCGACAGGCTCGTGAGGGATACTTACGGCAGCTTTGTACTCGATTGCAGCATCCTTGAAATTCCCCTGTCCGAACAGCTTCCTTGCTTTCTCGTAATGGTTCGTGAACTTTGTCTGATTCGCGGCAGATACATTCGAGCGCGCTACATGCCCGGCGGTTTGTAGAGACGGCGACGAGGCGGTTCGGTTTGCAGCCTCATAAGACAGAGCGGGAACCGGAACAGCTAACAGCGCCGCTAAAATTGCTGCCGAGAAGGAGAAGGCTGTTTCCCGGCTTGCGATTATCAGAATGTTTTTCATGGAGGGCTATTAAGATTCCGGACTAGATGCTCCTGCACTCTCTAGCACATTGAGCAAGCATCTAATCGGATTTAAGCGTGATCGACACACTGCGTCAATTCACCGTCACAAGTCGATCTCAAAATAGTTGGGGTCGCCCGTAATCTTGACTGGCAAACCGGCCCAAACAAAGAATTCGACCTCACACCTTCCTAAAGAGAGCAGATCGGTGGTAGGCTAGACATATGACGGTGCCAAACTCACCGTTTGTTTACCAACTGGCGTCGAGATAATTAGGTTTTGTGCCGATGAGAAAGTTACCTCAGGTCCTGCTCGTTATGCTTGCTTGCGCTGCGTTCTTCGCTCCGCCTGCACACGCGTACATCGATCCAGGTACCGGCAACTTCATTTTCCAACTTCTGCTTGGCACGATCGTGGGAGCAGCAGCCACATTCAAGATCTGGTGGGCGCGCGTGCTTGCTTTCGTAAAGCCCAAGGCGAAATAACTCACGGTCAAAATGTCCTCCAAGCAGTCTTTACCGTCATCCTTCCGTGACCCCAGCGGGTTCATTTTTGTCGAGGACGGCGTCATATACCGGCAGATAAACCATTGCTACCGGTCGGAATTTGAACGGTTAATCGAGTCCGGGCTCTACAAGCGGCTCACGGAAGAGAAGCTTTTACTACCGCACGAAGAAGTTGCGGAAACGAGCACGGTCGCAAGGGCTGGCACAGTCGGCAGTGAGCCGGAGGCGCCAGACAGCTACAAAGTCATCCGCCCTGAGCGAGTTCCCTTCATCTCATATCCTTACGAGTGGAGCTTCAGTCAGCTCAAGGATGCAGCATTACTGACTCTTTCAATCCAAAAGATTGCAATCGAGCACGGCATGACCTTGAAGGACGCGAGCGCGTTCAACGTTCAATTCCTGCGGGGGAAGCCGATCTTCATCGACACACTGTCATTTACCACCTACGAAGAAGGTCTGCCGTGGGTCGCTTACAAACAATTTTGCCAGCACTTCCTGGCGCCGCTTGCGCTTATGGCGCACTGCGACTTGCGCTTGCACAAATTATTTCGCCCGTTCATAGATGGTATCCCGCTTGACCTGGCGGTAAACATCCTGCCAAAGACAACCTTGATCGATCTCGGTTTGCTCACCCACATTCACATGCAGGCGAAGTTTCAACAAAAGTATTCAAAACAAGAGGCATCCAGCCAGTTGACCGATAGGAAACTCTCTAAAACTGCACTTCTCGGAATCGTCGAGAGCTTAGAGGCGACTGTAAAGGGTCTGCGGTTGAAAGGACAGGACAGCTTCTGGCGAAACTACTACCAGGAACATAACTACTCCGATGCGGCCTTTCAAGCTAAGAAAGCCGCTGTTGAAGATTATCTAGAGCAGGTTTCGCCCCAAACGGTTTGGGACCTTGGCGCCAACACCGGCATCTTTAGCCGTTTGGCATCAAACCGAAACATCTTCACGCTGTCAACCGATATGGACGCGCTGGTAGTGGAAGCCAACTACCTCAAGGCAAAAGAGGATGGTGACGAGAATTTGCTGCCGCTGGTCGTTGATTTAACCGCTCCAGCACCGGCAATCGGCTGGGCGAATGCTGAGAGAATGTCGTTCGGCGAGCGTGGTCCTGCAGACGCAGCTCTGGCTCTGGCTTTGATTCACCATCTGGCGATTGGAAACAACGTGCCGCTGCGCTCAGTGGCGGATTATATGAGCACGCTTACAAAGAACCTGATTATCGAATTCGTGCCTAAAGAAGACTCACAAGTCCGAGAACTGCTCAGAATGAGAGAGGATGCTTTTCCGGAATACAACCAGGAAAGTTTTGAAAGGGCGTTCGAGACAAGATTTGTTATTCGAAACAAGACCAGGCTCGGCGATAGTGAACGCACGCTCTATTTGATGGAACGCTCGCACTAAAATCGCGTCCATGAAATTGCCCACGAACAGCCGTCAAGGTGATAACCTATACGGCAATTTAGTCCATCATTTGCAGGCATTATGAAAGCATCAGAAGCAACCAATTATTACTTTCAAAAGGCTGCCAAAGAACTCCACATGCAAACTCAGCTCGAGCGCATTCTAATGCTGCCGAAACGCGAGGTGAAAGTGGAGTGCGTGGTCGAGCTTGACAACGGCGAAGTCGCATCGTTTCGAGGCTTTCGTGTCCAACACGACGCCTCGCGCGGACCGATGAAAGGCGGATTGAGATTCCACCCGGAAGTCGATTTTGACGAAGTCAACTCACTGGCATCTTTGATGACGTGGAAAACCGCCGTCGTCAACATACCCTACGGTGGCGCCAAAGGTGGTGTCAGTTGCGATCCGAACAAATTGTCGCACCAGGAATTGCAACGCATCACGCGAGCATTTATCGATGAAATCCACGATTTGATTGGACCACAGTTAGACATTCCAGCTCCCGACATGGGAACGAACGCGCAAACGATGGCATGGATCGTCGACCAGTACTCGAAGTATCACGGCTGGACGCCTGCGGTTGTCACTGGAAAGCCGCTTGAGTTGGGCGGCTCGGAAGGTCGCGAGGCGGCGACCGGTCAGGGTGTGTTTTACGCGATCGAAGCTTTGATGAATGACGAGCAGAAAAATTTTGCAGATCTCTCCTTTGCTATTCAAGGTTTTGGAAACGTCGGTTCATTTGTCGCGCGCTTCATTCATGAGGCAGGCGGTAAAGTTGTCGCCATCTCAGACGCTAATGGCGCGCTTCTAAATCAGATGGGCATCGATATTCACGCGCTCATGTTGCACTACCAGGCGACTGGATCGCTTGCCGAATTCGCTGGAGCCGCGCCTCTCGAGCGCGATATGCTTCTCACTATAGAATGCGACGTTTTAATTCCTGCTGCACTAGGTGGCGTTCTTACCGGCGAAAACTGCAAGGATATTCGGGCGCACTACATTATCGAAGCGGCGAATGGTCCCACCACTCCGGAAGCCGATGAACACTTCCGCAAAGCAGGAAAGATACTTTTGCCGGACATCTTCGTCAACGCAGGCGGCGTTGTAGTCAGCTACTTCGAGTGGGTGCAAAACATTCAACAATTCCGCTGGAGATTGGATCGCGTAAATACTGAACTGAAAGCGGCAATGCTTGATGCCTACCGTGAGCTCCGCGCGATTACGAAACAAAGCGACTGCGATTTCAGAACCGCAGCGTTTCAGCTGGCGATAACCCGCGTGGCCAGTGCCACTGCACTACGTGGACTGGAGACGGACAGCTTCTGCATGATTAAGACATAGATAAATGACAGACGAAAAAAACAACGGCAACATTGGTGACCTGGAAACAACTAATGCAAGCGACGTCGTCCACACCGGAGCTGAGCATGTCGAGACTCGCGGCGAAGAACCGGAGTTCGATTTGACTGCTCCGGCTGGACTGCCAACCGACGAAGAGTTCGAACGCCGCCAGCAGTGGTGGCTGAAGAACGTTTACCAGGGCAAGGATGTGCCGCAGCTCACGGTTCGCGCCGTGATAATGGGCGGAATTCTTGGCGCCCTGATGTCCATATCGAATTTATACACCACGCTAAAAGTAGGCTGGTCCTTCGGCGTAGCTATCACCGCCTGTGTTTTGTCCTATGTAATCTGGAAAGCCATTCGTGTGGTGCTGCCGATGCTCACACCGATGTCGATTCTCGAAAACAACTGCATGCAATCCACTGCATCAGCAGCTGGTTATTCGACCGGCGCGACGATTGGCACCGCCTTTGGTGCCCTGCTTTTGATCACCGGCGTACACATCGGCTGGCAGATAGTTCTGCCCTGGACGTTAGTATCAGCGGCACTGGGCGTGTTTATCGCAGTGCCGATGAAGCGGCAAATGATTAACCGCGAACAGCTAACGTTTCCCAGTGGCGTAGCCGCGGCAGAGACGTTGAAGAGCCTCTACGGTCAGAGCAAGGAAGCTGTCACGCAAGCATACTCTCTGGTTGCATCGCTCGCATTTGGCGCGGTCACTGGCTTTCTTGGCAAAGCTGAATTTCCATGGTTTGTTAACAGCGGTTTCAAACTGCCGGAGTTGCTCACCTTCGGAGGAGTAATCAAAGGTGTAGAGCTGTCGAAAATGCCGGCGTTCGGATTCGAACCGAGTGCACTGCTTATCGGTGCAGGCATGATTGTCGGGCTTCGAGTATCCGTATCTATGCTGATCGGCGCATGCCTACTTTATCTGGTTTTCGGCCCGATGATCGTGAACATGGGCGAAATTCCGGATGCGAGCAAATTGATAAAAGGTTGGGGACTGTGGCCGGGAACAGCATTGTTGGTCACGTCAGGTCTGACCTCGTTTGCGCTTCAATGGAAAACTATCGTCAAAGCATTCGCATCGGCAAAGCTCGCTTCACAAGGTGCAAGCGGTGGTGCAGCGGCAGAATTGGCTGAGATCGAAGTGCCGGGCAAATGGTTGCTGGCGGGCTTGATTCCCCTGGCTATAATTATGATCGCACTGCAGGCGGTGGCATTCTCAATCTCGATACCTTTAGGTCTGCTTTCGGTCGTGATGAGCTTCTTCCTGTCCCTGGTCGCCTGCCGCGCCACAGGAGAAACTGACATCACGCCGATAGGACCGATGGGTAAGATTACTCAGCTGACTTACGCAATTCTCGCGCCATCCAACATCACGACTAACTTGATGGCAGCCAGCGTTACCGCCAACATTGCAAGTTCATCCGCTGATTTGCTCACAGACCTCAAGAGCGGATATCTGCTTGGTGCCAATGCGCGCAAGCAGTTTCTCGCACAGTTCATGGGAGTTTTCTTTGGAACGCTGGCGATCGTTCCAGCCTGGTATCTTATGGTGCCGGACAAAGCGGCGCTGGATAAGTTCAACCCTCCTGCTGCAAATATGTGGAGAGCCGTTGCAGAAGCTCTGGTGAAGGGCATCGATTATCTTCCTGAAACCGCTCGCATCGGTCTTCTTATAGGCGGGACAATCGGGATCGTGCTCGCAATTGCTGAACTTTACGCGCCTGCAAAGATCAAGAAATTTTTGCCCTCATCAATGGGGTTGGGGCTTTCCTGGGTGGTTCCATTCGCCAACTCGCTATCGTTCTTCATTGGCGCAACGCTGGCATTCATCTGGACAAAAGTATCGAAACGCACCGGCGAACTCTACATAATTCCAGTTGCGTCAGGTGCGGTTGCAGGTGAGTCGCTCATGTGCGCCATTCTCGCCATGATAACGGCAGCGGGCGCCCTGATGGCGAAGTAAATGATGATGTTGTTGTGATGCGGTCAGTTTCCGCAAATGCGGTTACCATGAGAATGTGGACCGCGGAAGTGAAAGTTAGTTGGTATGCAGACGCAAACGGTAGACAAAAAAGTTGTTCTAAAAGCCATTGATTCGCTAGGCAGGCGTGTTACTCCGGCGGATGTCGCGTTGAAAACCGGTCTGCCGCTGCTTCCAGTGACGGCTACCTTAAACCAGATTGCCTCTGAAACCGCCGGTCACATGGAAGTGGGCGAAAAGGGTGATGTCGCTTACAAATTCGATGCCGGATTTCAATCGCGTTACCTCGCCAAAGGGTTTCAAGAGACTCTGCAGAAGATCTGGAATGCCGTTTTCAAAGTCGGCTACTTCCTTGTCAGAATTTCATTCGGCGTGATGCTGATTTTGAACGCAATCATTATCGTGATTCTCGTCTTCGCCCTGGTCATGTATTTCCAATCGCGTCGAGGAGACGATGATGACGGCGGCTTCGGCGGAGGTGGTTACAGCGGCAGACATGGTGGCGGCATTTTTCCGTTTCACTTCTCCTTTTTCGACTACCTGCTTCTGCGGGATTTGCTTTTCGGCTATCCATCTAGAACATACGATCGCTATGATTACGGCACACCATCAGTGCGTAAATCAAAAGACGGCAACTTTTTCTTCAATGCATTTTCGTTTTTATTCGGCGACGGCAATCCCAATCAAAACCATGAAGAATACAAATGGTCGATGATTGCAGAAGTGATCCGCAGAAACAAAGGCGTAGTCACGTCCGAGCAGCTCGCTCCATATCTGGGCTCAGAGCCCAATAACGACGATGCGGTTCTCCCCGTGTTGGTGCGTTTCAACGGCCGCCCCGAGGTTACCGAAGACGGACATATCGTCTATGTGTTCGACGAGATGCAGGTGACAGCCTCATCCACCGATTCCCAGTTCAAGCACCAACTGCCTTCATACCTGAGCGAGTGGACCTGGAAGTTTACGAACGTTCCGCCGGGTCAGATGATCATGGTTTATGTCCTTGCGGGCTTCAACTTCCTGGGAAGCTGGTTCCTGTTGTCTCAAATGGGTGCAAGTGTTCCAGGCTATGAAAATCCACTGGTCGCGGTTGCGCCGTTGGTTTATTTCCTGGTAATTTCAGCGACCCTTTTCGTTTTAGTCCCGGCCTGTCGCTGGCTGGTCTTGCAAATTAAGAATGGCGCTATCGCCGAGCGAAATGCGAAACGCCTGGCCAACGCAAAGCTACTGGAAAGCCCTCCCCCAGAGGTTTTGAAAAAACTGGGAACCGCACAGCGGATGAGCTTGGATACCCGAAGAATTTCTGAGGACAATACAGTTTTCAGTACGGAAAAGGATTCATTGGAGCAAGAATTTGATGCCTCGCCCTAAACTCTACGTCAAATCTCTGCATTTTTACCCTGTTAAATCATGCGCCGGAATAGACTTGCAAACAGCCGCAATTGATACGCGCGGCATCAAAGACGACCGTGGTTGGCTGATTGTTACAGAGGACAATAAGTTTCTAACACAGCGGCAGATTCCCAAAATGGCGTTGATTCAAGCCACCATAACTGGTGACGACAATAGTCGAGCGTTAAAACTTGAGGCGTCCGGCATAGCACCACTGACGGTGCCTGAGTTCACATCACTGGAGCAGAACCCCAAATTGTCGGAACGCGAGGTCACGGTCTGGGACGATAGCGGCTTAAAGTCCATCGATCAGGGAGATGAGGCTGCCGAATGGCTTAGCGGCTTCCTCGGCAGCAGAGTGAGACTCGTGCGAATGAGTGCTAATGGCATTCGCGACGTAAAGGGTGAATTGCCTACCGCACCACAGGCGGTGTTTGCTTTTCAGGACGGATTTCCATTCTTATTGATCTCAACTGCATCATTGCAGGAGCTGAACCGTCGTATGGAAGCTCCTCTGCCGATGAATCGGTTTCGCCCCAACATAGTTATCGAGGGAGCGGAGGCGTTCGCCGAAGATCACTGGGCTACTATCAAAATTGGCGACGTCACAATTGAATGCGACAAACCCTGCGCGAGATGCGTCATAACCACGATCGACCAGCAGACGGCAACCAAACATTCAGAGCCGTTGAAGACTTTGGCGACATTCCGCAAAGAAGACAATCAGGTTATGTTTGGACAAAATGCGATACATTTGAATCAAGGAACCATCAGGGTAAACGACGAAGTCGAAATTTTGAAAATGAAATCGTCATAAAAAATGCGCACGATTCTCATCCTCACGCTTATACCCTTTGTGCTGGTGATGTTTCTCGCCACTGTTCTTCTCACCAATCCGGAAACAGAACTCTCCATTGGACAGGCATTCTTGAAAGGAGAGGCAGTACCGAAAAACACAGACTGGGGAATGTTCTGGATCAGATGCGCCGCCGACGGCGGAAACAGCGAAGCGCAAGCATTAATGGGAAGAAGCTTGTTAGTAGGTTTGCTGAAACAAGATCTTACAACAGCTGTTAAATATCTGAAGATGGGAGATAAAAACGGCAACGTTGAAAGCACGAAGCTGCTCTCATACGCCTACACCTATGGTCAAGGGGTGCCACAGGATTACGATCTGGCGCTTGAACTATCGGAGCGAGCGCTCAAAGAAGAGCGCGATGGTCGAGAGCTCATGGGGCTCTCGTTCTTCAAATTGATTCTGCCTGGCAAGTATCGCGACTATAAAGGTTCCAGAGCGTACGCGGAAGAGTTGATGAATGTTGGCTATTCATCAGCATGGCCGTACTGGTGCCTTGGCATAATTCAAGAATATGGTTTGGGCACACCGATAGATCTGCCCAAAGCTCAGAAGCTTTACGAACAAGGCGCCCGGCTTGGGGATAACGACAGCCAGTACGCAGTTGCTCGCGGCGTCTATGAAGGCAAATTTGTTATCTCAGATAAGAAATTGGTGCGCTCCTACCTGGAAGCGGCTTCCAGAACGCAGGTTGTAGACGCTCAGCTCTTGCTCGCGCTGGTTCTAGCGACGACCTCTCGCGACAAAGCACAGGAACAAACCTACAAAAGTCTCTTAACGCAGCTTGAGAAGCGCGGCTTCGAAAGTTTCTCCAAAAGGCTCAGGGATGTTTCGCCCCCGGACAAGGTCAACGATTCAAGCATTGCGATCAAAAATTTGCTGGATGAAACCAACGACGTCGACGGCTCAAAACATCTAATCGCCGCGTTGATGAAGCGGTTTGGCATTGGAACGAAACCGCAGTTCTCATCCTTCATGCAATCATTGAACTGGGCTTGCGAAAAGAAACTGCCCGATGCGACCGTTCTCAAAGGGAACGTTTTAACGGGACTGGAACTGGGAAACCCAGCCTACGATCAGGCATTTAAACTGTACAAAATTGCAGCCGACAAAGAACACACATATGCAGAAGGCCAAATCGGCATGCTCTATGCACTTGGTCTCGGAGCAGAACACGACTGGACCAAAGCTATTGAGTATCTGAATAGAGCCGCGGATGCAGGAGATCCTGAGGCGTTATACATGCTGGCAGGCTTTTACTGCGACGGCAGGGGCGTGCCACCAAGTCGGAAAAAATCTATCGAGCTATTCGAGCGAGCCGCAAATCAAGGTCACGTAGAGGCTATGCTCGAATTGGGAATCATGTGTAACTCCGAAGATTTCCCGGACATCAAAGAAGATTGGAATAAGGCAAAGATCTGGTTTAGAAAAGCGGCAAAAGCCGATTTACAAGAGGCAAATTTCTACGCAGGTTCCATTATGGCGAACCGAGGTTTTACAGACGAGGCACTTGAAGTTTTCAAAGACGCAGCAGAACATGGACATCTGCTTTCAGAAATTCAGGTGGGACGATACTACATGAATCGCCAAACATTCGACGAAGCACGAAAGTGGTTTAACACGGCTCGAGCGCAAGGGAGCACCACAGCGCGCCGAGAACTTAGAATCCTTGGACTGCGCGAGTCAATGCTTTCCAACAACCCCAAAGCGCCACTACTTGTGGTGGCAGCAAAACACATCACAAAAGGTAGTCTGATAACAAAGGATTTGATTTCCACAAAAGCGAACGAATCAGAAGATTCCGATGTACAGTGGAATAACGACAGTCTAACAAATCCTGATGCCGTAATCGGGGCCGTTGCAGAATCAGATATTTCGAAGGGTTCATCTCTCAATGCCGCAGATCTGAGTTTTCCAGATCCGACTAAACACAAGCACGAGTGAGCAACATAAACACCGGCAAGAGTGAACGAGCTAGTTCAAAACCTACTGCGGAATCAAGGACGTGAGGTTGTGGTCTCGCAGGTAATCGGCGAAGGAATCGCGCAGATCCAGAGGCACATACGAAAGTGAGCGCATGCTTGGTGAAATTGTCATTGACGGATAGCTTACCGGCCGGTGAGTTCGTTTATCCAGAAAATCGACCGGACAATACGAATTGCAGCGGTGACTGTACGATAGCAACTGTTTCGTTGCCAGAGGAACTCCATCCTTGTCGAAGAACTTAGTCGAGTCGAGAATTGAGACATGGTGGTCGTCTACAAGTGTCCAGGTTTGAAGTGATTCTCTCTGGCAAATGGAAACAACTTTATTTGTTTCCCGACTCACCATGAGAGTAACCAGAAAAAGGCGCACAGTCATGCTGTTTTGCTTCTCTTCCACAAGATCGAACGAATGGTAAATATTGACGTTCATGTGCGGACCGCTGTATGTTCGCCCCACGCACGGAAGCGGAACAAAGGTCCAGACGCGCCCATTGCGATCGGTTTGGTGACCGAGAACCTCAGCGTCAGGATAGTGAACCTTCACAGTCTTCGGAGAAGGAATCGCCTCGTTCCTTTGCAGGTCCGTATACTCCAGGATGTGAAGCTTGCCTTTCTTGTGCCATTTGCCCGCCAGCCAATGAGGAACGCGCCACCAGTTGCCCGAACAATCGGTGTTTGTCGGAAGAAGGCTCTCGTCGAATTCGGTGCCAACCTGATACCGGTCAAGCGGATCGAGCTTGTCGGAATGTTCGATTTTGCCTTCGAGCAAAAGACTATCGGCGAACGCCGCACCTATCCCGATGGACAGATAGGACAGTAACATTGCGCTAGCGATGAGCGAACGTGTGAATCGCATGGCGGGTGTTCTCCGTGGAAACTTTATTCCACTTGACATCCAGTGCTAAACAGCCAGCCCCTTCGCTTTCCCTTCAAATCCAGGCGAATTGTTGTCGCGGTGTTCACGGTGTTGGGCGGAATAGGTCCGAGCCCAGTGGCAATGGGTATCTCATTAATTTCGGTACCTAGAGTGATGTCTACAGAGGCACAGCATGACCCTGCCTAGTTAGAATGAAAGTGTTTCCAAACAGCGAGCCATACTATGCAACGTCGTCTAAGGCTAGCAGGAATAGGCTGTGCAATCTTTGCTTTTACAAGTTGTATGTTCTTGTCGATTTTCAGCGTGGTTCCCTGGGAACAGCCACAACTTGGCCTGCTTGAGGCGTACATACTTGTTAGCGTTGTTTGTATTACTATCCTCACTCGTATTCAAAAGGCCGTTCTTGCACGAAGTGGAAAATGGGCAAATTCTAAAATGCGATGGCTTGGTGTATCGTTGGTTGGAGCGTCCATGGGTTTGTTTGTTTTAGGATGGATTTCAATCCTTGCTCCTCCAGGCTTGGAGGCGTTCAAGACCAATGAGTTCGAGAAGTTCCTCTGTGGTGTTGGGCCAGAGCCACTTTGGGTTCAAGCTCGTCAGCTGATGCCGCAGGCTGAGTTATTGGCTGCATGCAGTCTGCTGATAGAAAACTGCATGCAGTTCGCAGCCGGATTTGCCCTGTTTGCTATCATTGCTGTGTCGGCTTACGACGCCTCAAAGGCATCCAGTAAAGCTTGAAAAACAGAAGGATAGGTCGGTTTCAATTGAAGCAGACTTCGACGTAGTACGCCATGCTGAATCGATTTGAAAATAGCTCGAATCGCTCCGCAAGTAATCACCTTATACCCTTCGTAGCACACACCATATTTGGTGGAACTGGCTAATTTGTCGCCTTGAGGACAGACCGAGAAACGGCAGCCAGAACCTGATCACGCTTGCTTGAAGAACCAGGAGCATCGGAGAGAAAAACGGCAAGTATGACTTTATCGCCGTTCGGCTTTGTGATGATGGCTACGTCATTTGCGCTGCCGCGCCCGCTTTTAACTGGACCGGTGCCCGTCTTATGTGCAACTTTTGTGCCCGTTGGGACGCCAGCTTTTATGCGATTTACGCCGGTTATTGCCTTATGCATCATGCTCAGCAATGTTTCGGTAGATTTAGGCGACAAAGTCTTTCCTTCCTCGAGTTTCAACAGCAACTGGCAGATAGCCTTGGGGGTTGCGGTATCGAGCAACTTATCTTCGGCCCCGGGCTGAGTTAGTTGTTGATAAAGACGATCAACGCGAATTCCTTCGATGTCATTGTCGGTGAATACCTTATTTATGGCTTCAATTCCTCCCACCGTGCGCGTCAAAACATCAGCAGAACCATTATTGCTGTTGCAGATGGTGCGTTCCAGGAGCGATTGGACACTGCATGATTTCGTATTTACAGGCATTTTGTCCGGCACGGAGCTGTTTCTGATCGCAAGCACATCCTGCTTTGAGAGCTTGATAGGGGCATCAAGACTGAGCTTTCCGCTATCTACTTGCTGTAGAACCGCGATTGCGATAGGAAGTTTGCCTACACTCTGCATCCGATACGGGGTGTCTCTATGTAGATAAAACGAGTCACCGGTTTTTACATCGTAGGCGCCCACTCCGAGCGAGCCGCCGGAAGTCTTTTCGATTTTCTGGAGTTCCTTTTGTAAGAGAGGTTTATCCAGGCTGGCTTGAGCCGGCAGCGCAAATGCACAAAGCGTAGAGAGCGCGATCGCTATTGAATGAATGTTTTGCATAATTCCCCCGAGTTCGTGCTACAGCCTATCGACGAGTGTAGCAAGGGAAAGTAATGCCTTTGCAAGACGACCGTGAACTCATTGATCGAAAACAACTTTTACTCTGGCAGGGATTGCTTGTCGTCTATGCTGGTTCTGTTTGGGCAATGCGCTTCCGAAACTCACGCAACCCCTCGTCGAGGTCCGCAGTCTGCCGCAGGTCTGATGAACTCACTAAATCTACCGTCTCGTTGATCTGAATTAGTTGCGACAATCCAATTTCTGCGGCTACTACAGAAATTCTCGACAATCGGACGAAATACTCGCGAAGAGCCAAATCATTCAAATTTGGCATTAGCTGATCGAGCCGATTCTGAATTTGCAGCAGCAATGTGTTGAAATCATTTTGAATCCCAGCTTCTTGATAGTGTTCGTTGACCTTTTGAAGGTCTCCATCGAATCGGATTAGATTCGCAACCAGATTGCATACGGCAGAGTCGATCTCGACAAGCTCATCATCACTTACTTCAGTTCGAGCCTTAGGCAAAGTCTGCTTCAAGTGGTCTGTAAGCATTCTCTGCGCTCTTTCAACGCGTTCTTTGTTATTCATAGATTCCAGCCAGGAGTGAATCGTTCTCCCATGTTATCAGGTTGCGGTGAGTGTGGGGAGTCGGTGTCGCCAGCTTAATTACCTGGTCAATTTCGATGATTGCCGATTTTCTTTAAACTGTAACGCGCTTTAGATGCGCATCAATCTCTCTCGTGGTCTGTTCCGATTGCTGCCAGAGTTTCCGTGCAAGCTGTGCGTCTTGCGATTCCTTTGAAGATGCCACCACTTTTTCTTTGACGAAGTAGTTACCTGACACGCCATCTACTTCGGGCGAGGTCGCGAGATAAATGATAGTCTTTGCGCCTTCCTCTGCGGTGATTGAGACGAACGCGGTCATCAGGTTGAATATTCGACCGGGAATGCCGTTGTTCGCGCCAAAATTTGTCGAGACAACGCCGGGATGCATGGAATTCGCTGTCACACTTGTGTCTGACAAACGCTTCGAAAGTTCAACTGTGAACAGAATATTTGCAAGCTTTGAATTACCGTAGGTAAAGTACGGTACGCGGTTTTTCTCGTCGATGCAATGATCGGGATTTAGACGCGCGCGTTTATGCGCGTCAGAGGAAACATTGATGATACGAGAGGGAGCGCTCTCTTTGATCAAGTCGAGCAATTCTTCGGTTAACCAGAAATAGCCGAAGTGATTTAACGCCCAGGTCATTTCCAAACCGTCAACGCTGCGCTCATCCTTAAAGAAAACAGCTCCAGCGTTATTGACTAAAACGTCCAGCCGATCGAACTTCTCTTTATACTGCTGAGCAAGCTCGATTACGCTTTGACGGGAGGACAAGTCCGCGACAAAATAACTCAAGTCGCCACCACCTTCGGTAGCAATCATTTTTGCCAGGGTATTTTTGCACCGATTTTCGTTGCGACCGACAATCACAACGTCCGCGCCCTGTCTTGCGATTTCGACTGCAGCAACTTCACCGATTCCGGCAGTCGCTCCAGTGATAAGACATCGTTTACCCTTCATTCCATTTGTCCTTTCGATACCCGCTGAATTGTTGGCGTTTGCCCCATCTTATTCTTATTCTAAACAGTTTCAGCGACTGTTCAGATAATCTCGTAACCGCTCAATCGCAACCTTCCATTTCTCAGGAGGGAGACTGAAACATAACCTCGCCCAATCACCACTACGCGACCACTTTCCTGAGTTAATCAGCAACTTGGACATTTTAGCAAGCTCATCGCGCTGATCCGCCATTTTTGCAATGACGAATAAACCACCGCGGTACGGAGTATCAAGTCCATCATCGAGTTTATGCTCTTTTAAAACCTGTAGCAGTTCGTCACGCTGCGAGGTCAGCAACTTTCTTGCATCGGACAGGTAGGTGTGAACTTCGTTTTTAGCAGCGTCTATGTCAATCAGCCCGTGCGGCGCCTCTTCGAGAAAGGCAGAGTAAAGATTATCCCAGGCCCGCAATATTGATTTCGGAGGCAACTCGATTCGCGCTTGAATCTCATGAGCGAATGATTGATCCGGACAGATCATGAAGCCGGCGCGCAATCCGCCTGCAGCAAACGCCTTCGATGTACCATCAGCGAGGAAAAGGTATTTTGATTTATCAGAGGACGCAAGTCCTGTTCCAAAACTGAGGAATTGCGGAGTCCAGGCACCAAGGCGATAATCGCTCAGCATAAAGAAAATTTCGTCAGCGAATAAATAAATCTGTTGACTGGCGCAAAGGTCAAGAATTGATTTAACGGCGTTAGCGTCAAACATAAGACCGCTGGGATTATTCGGCTGCGTGAGCCACAGCAAGTCAGGTTTCTTCGGAAGCTTATCGATAGCCGCCTTTGTTATGACGAAGCCGTTGCTGTGGTCGGTCTCTACTGGCAAAATCTCAGCGCCGTGATAAACGACAGTTGGATAAATGCATCCGTAGCTTCCGTTCGGAACCGCCACCACGGGCGGTCTGCCGAGGCGAGCGGCGAGCGTTCTCAATAAAGCACCGAATAACGGATACAGTCCCTGACCTAGTACAACTCGATCGGGAGTGACCATTTGCCCCCGAGTGAAGTGCGTGTAGGAAGTAACTCGCTGGCGCAAAAGTGAGGGCAAAGCGTCGGACGGTTCCTCAACAAAGCCTTTTACAAGTCCCTTCACGAGCAAGTCTGGAACAGGATATTCAAACTCACCATAGTCGAGCCGGATCAATTCCGGGTCCTCGACCGAGATCGGTTTTGGAGCAAAAACTTCATCGCTTGCAGCAGAGAGAAACTCTTCTCGATACTCAACATTCTTCAGTTCGTTCTGCTTCAACGGGCACACTTCAGGCGCGGGGAACGGGAAGGAAAGCAGGTCGTCGAAAAGCCACTCATAGTAGAGCTGGCTGGGATAGGGAATTCTGGAATAGGTAAGTTCCGACGCGACATCGAACTTTTCGCTCCAGTCGGATGGAGCATTGATAAGGAAACTCAGCTCCAGGTCCGGGCACACTGTGTTTTTCACCAGACCGTAGAGGAAGATCACGTTGCTCGGCATCTTCATTTGCGATGCAATACGCAACGTCATGTTCGCTTCGAGACTGGAGTCGATATCGAAGTTGGCGGAATCGTCGATTATGTAAAACCGCTCGGGGTGCAATCTCGCCTGCTCGAACAGAGCGCCCACGTTGATCATCGAAGGACGAGTCATTGAATTGGGAGCCAGTATCAAGAGGCGGGGGGCAAGCGCATTGTCGAGCTCGAATATCTCGTGCAAATCATCGTTTGCCGATGTCAAATTCAAATGAGTGTATCCGGTGCTAGAGAATAGCTTGTCGTAAACGGAACGAAGCGATTGAGAGATTAGAACGTTATCGCCGGCACGCGCCACCATATCCAGTATCATTGAAAGCAATACGCGACGCTCGGGTGCGACAAAGATATCGTCGGGCTCCAGCGCAGTGTGGCAATAGATGCGAAGAAAGCTAGCAAGCCTTTTTCGCAGACTCATGTCGCCGCGTTCGTGCGGATACGGGAGAGCTTTAGATTTCAGAAGCGAACCAGATAAGCGCTCCAAAAAACTCATCTGCTCTTCCGACATTCGCGAAAAATCCAGTTCCTTTCGCAAAGAATCGAGCTCCAACGCTTTCAAGTTGCGCACAAAACCGAAGGTGCTTTTCTCGAAGCGCGTATTCGCTTCATACACAAGGAGATCGTGGTAAATCTGCCGATTCTTCTTGAGCAGTTTTACAGCAGTGTCTGCGCTCAATGATTGGCGCGAATGTTTTCCAAGAAAAAAGTGGAATTGAATTCCGTGCGCCTTCTCTAGTTCCACGAGCGAGGCAAGATCGGTATCATCCGCTTGGGCAATGCGACGACTCCAGACGATCTCAGGTTGGAAACCGCGACGGACAAACATTGATTCAATCGCATGGGGACCGGGTCTTCCACCAAGGATCAATGTCACTTTTCCATTCGGCTTCAAACAAAGTTGCGACTGTTCGAGGGCACGAGCGATAAGAGGCAGTCCAAATCGATCTTCAAGAATGCCTTGCTCGAAGCAATAATTCGAGAGGTCGTATAAATCGCGTTCGCTCAAACGTTGCTCGAGGTCGTCTTCCTCTTCTTTCCCGGGATGCAGAACTTGGGGAATGCAACCAATGATGTGATCGAAACTGTCCTTAGAATCGATGATTACCTGAAGTAAATCCGATTCCATCGCACGAAAACAGCCAACAATCGGCATCCCCGATTGGCTCAAAATCATCGAACCGTCGGGACGTGTACCGTTGAGCCAGGCATTCAAACGCGCGGTCATGACTGCGACCGGATTGATATCGAGTCCAATGACTTCCTTAACTTGCGTCTTTGCTAACAGAACAAGACTGATCCAGCCAGACCCGGTGCCGAGTTCTACTACACGAGTTCCATGAAACTGTTCGGGATATTTGAGCAAGCCCTCTGCAAATGTCTGCCCCCACATCTCCGGAGAGAAAACAGCCGGCGTCAAAAACAATCGAATCGGCTGTTCCAAACCAGGAACGTCGACAGCACGCATCATGAGATGCGGATATTTTTTCTGCGCGCAAGACTCTGCCAGACGGTGGAGCTCGCCTATTGCATCCAGACGCGTTTCGGTTTCATCCAGCCTGGCGAGCAGAGCTTCGAGCGCTCTCATGGACGCTTCCGGCGACCTGGCTGATTCTATCTGTTCTGTTATATCAATCATTTGCACGAACTGAGTTTACTTCAAATCGAAAGGTTCTTCTTGATTGACAACCATGAAAGAATGGAATAGCCAGAAATATTTATTTCGCCCATTACTAGACATACAACAGGTCTGTTATCCTATTCTAATTAACCACAATTCAGGAATGGATACGGCGGGCAATGAGCACCAGATGGAGCCATCTGAAGGCAGACGCGGATTACGCTCTGGAGTACGGCAATTACCAGGAAGCGGAGATGCTTTGGCAGCGTGCTTTGAAAGAAGCAGAGTCTTTCAGCAAGGATGACACACGCTTACCCTTGACGCTTGAAAAGCTTTCGGATGTGCTGTGCCAGCAGGAAAAATATTCCGACGCATTAGGATTTCTGGAACGGGCCGCGAAAATTCGTCACGAGGAACGAAACAGTCCACAAGACGAGCTTGCAGCAACGCTCTCGGATCTATGCACCGTCTATTTGCATCTCGAAAAGTTTGAGGAAGCGGAGCTTGCTGTGAGGCGAGCGCTCGAGATTTACGAGTCGACCCCCAACGAACATCAGGCGAAGCGAGGCGAGTGTTATTACGACTTGGGCCGTTTGCTTCACGCCAAAGGAGATGTTGGCGGCGCAGAAGCAGCCTATCGCCAGGCTCTTGAGATTTCGGAATCAGCGCTCGGTGAGAGTGATGTTTTCATATCAGACATTCTTTTTGCGCTTGGAACACTTCTGGATGAAGACGAGCGCTGGACAGAGTGTGAGCCATTTCTGGAAAGATGCGTGGCGATTCGCGAACAACAATTGGGCGCATCACATGCAGAAGTGGTAGCGGCCATGGGAAGTTTGGCGAACCTCTATCTCAAGGAAAACCGGTTGATAGACGCCAAAACCGCCTACGAAAAAATCTGGATCGCAATGGATAAGATTCCGGAGTCGCGGCAACCGCATTTGATACCATACATGCTGGGCATGTCGGAAATGTATGAGATGCAGGGTCACTTCGCGGACTCGGAGAAGCTCTTGAATCGCGTCTTGCGCCTGCAAAAGAGCGCGCTCAAATATGACGAGATTGAGTTGCTTCCGACGTACGACCGACTGGCGAACGTTTCAAAACTCCAGGGCAAATATCACGAGGCTGAAGAACTGCTCGGCAAGGTTCTGGAAATTCGTGAGTATCTGTTGGGAAGCGACCATCCGGATGTGGCGGAAACGCTAGATCGATTGGCTGGTCTGTATTTCGAAACAGAGCGCCATGACGAGGCGGAGCAAATTTGCGTGCGTGCCACCGAAATCTTCGAACGAGATGACGCCAGCGAAGAGGAAGTGATCAACACTTTAAAACATCTAGACACGATTTACCGCACACAGGAAAAATATGACGAAGCTGAAAGTGTATTGATTCGTCTGTTTATTTTGCAGAAGAAACTATTTGGTTCCTGCAATGCGGAAACAGCTGACAGCCTGGCGAACCTCGCTTTGGTTTATCAAAAGCAAAATCGTCTGGATAAGGCCGACGCATTTATGCAAAAGGCACTTGATATAAAAACAGACGCGCTCGGCGGTGACACAGCGGAATTACAAAACTTGATTTCGAGTACGGCCGAGATAAAAGAGCAAATCGGTGACTACGACAGCGCACTGTTCCTCTGGAAGCGGCTTGAGAATCTGTATAGAGAGTCTTTCGGAGAGATGCACCCAAACGTCGCCGATGTTCTCGATCACACATCGAGGTGCCTGCAAGCCGCTGGAAAATTTGCCGAGTCTGAAGACGCGGCCATTAAGTCGCTGGCATTGCGCGAACATACATTCGGCGAGGACCACCCGAAGGTTGCGAATAGTCTATGTGAGCTTGGGCAGCTGTTCTTCGAGCAGGGAAAACTTGAAGAAGCCGAGAGAAATTACAAGCGCGCATTGAAAATGCAGCTGGATATTCTCGGCGATGAGCACGAGCAAGTTGCAGCAACTTACAGCAAACTCGGAGCGGTCGCATATCAGCAAGATAATGTCGAAGATGCTCGGGAGTACTTCGAAAAGGCTTACGAGACACGCAACGACAGATTCCCGCCCGACCATCCTGATGTATGCATTTCATTTGAAACGTTGATTACGGTTCTTCGAGAGCAAACAGAATTTGAGGATGGAGAAACTCTTTGCAAACGAGTGATTGCACTTCGAAGCAAGAAGTTGGGCTCGAGGCATATTGAGGTAGCCTACGCGATGGCGCATCTTGGTGGGCTTTATCAGGACCAGGAGAAATGGGAGAAGGCAGAGAACATGTATCGCCAGGCGATTGATGTTTACACGCTCGCTCGTGGTCGTGAAGGAATGGAGCTGGTGAACATGCTCGAAGCATACGCTCAGGTTTTGCGAGCACTCGGCAACAAAGTCAAAGCGGCTAAGATGGACACCAGAGCGAAAGCAATTCGCGATAGTCGAACCAGCACGGAACGCGCCTTGCCCACTGTTGGATAACTTCAAGACCGGTTCTCGTAGTGGTACCGGTGAAAAGAAACTAGTGCGAGCGAAGGCTGCTATTTTTTGGTGATACCGAATGTGATGCTCGGTTATGTCCCCTGTGCCGCACCGATCGTTTATTTTCCAAGCTAGCCGGTGCTGGTTCCGGCGCGGCCAGAGCCGGCGCAACGACAGTCGAACTCTTGTCTGGACTTGAAATAGTGATGGGCGTGGGCGGTTCTCGCATCAAAAGAGCAAACACCAATCCACCTAGTGAGACGGCAAGAAGAAAGCAGCAACCGGCAATGGCCCATGGCAGCCAGCGAATGGCAAGCTCTATCTCAGGTCGCTTCGTAGCAGCCACTCCGCTATCACCAGCCGGACTCATGCGCGTCATGGTCGCACGCAGACTGGGGCTTATGGACGGACTCGTCAACTCAGCTTTTGCCTCGGCAGCGAGCGACGTTGACGGCGCAATTGGCGCGGGATTTGCAGAGAGAGTCTTACGCGCGGCACTCTGCTCGGTCGAAGCAACGGCGTTGATACCGCCAAAGGTTTTAGTGCCAACAGGTGAGTTCAAAGCGGCATCGTCAGCTGAACCGCCTCCTTTAGCGGAAGAAGCTCCGGAAGCGGCAGCGGGAGTAATGCCGGAGTGAGTGGTGGCACCAGGTCGAGCTGATCGCGTCGCATCGGCAGGTTGACCTGGTACGCCGGGAAAAGTGTTTGGGTTGGAAACTGTTCGAGCTGCAAGAGCGGGGAGGTTGGTTGCGGTGGACGTGGGCTTGTAATTCGCAGCAGTCGTTCCCAACGCTTTGAGACCGGTTGCGGTCGACTTGGGTGAAGCGGCAGCACGTTCAGTCAGATCCGTGTTGATGGCCTTGATCAACTCATCTGCATCAAACTTGGTCTCATGAACTCCGACAACGGGAGCGGCTTGATCACCCGACTTGCGAGTTGAGAAACGCAGTAGATAATCGCGCGAAGCTCCTTCGAGTTGCGGCGAAAGGGCCTCGACCAGCGCGGCTTGCATCTCCGCGATTGTTTGATATCGTTCGTCGGACTTTTTGTTCAAACTCTTGAAGATAACTGATTGCACCGCAGGCGGTATCAGTCGATCCGGGTTAGCGTGCATGAACGGCGGTGGTGGTTTCTCGATATGTGCCTGAATAATCTCATATACGGTTGTGCTCTCGTAAAACGGATCCTTTCCGGTCAACATTTCGTAGAATACGGCGCCCAGACCATAAATGTCGGTCCGCGTATCAATAGGGTCGCCGTTCGCCTGCTCCGGAGCCATGTACGGAGGGCTGCCCCAGAGTTCTCCGGATTTCGTCAAACTGCGATTCGATTGGGTAAGTTTAGCCAAACCAAAATCCACGACTTTGACGATATCGGTGTCGTCATCCATCAGCATGATGTTGCCTGGCTTCATGTCGCGGTGAATGATTCCCTTTTTGTGCGCATGATCGAGCGCGCTCAAAACTTGCAACGAGATGCGTGCGAATTGTTCCAGGCTCAACGGGCCATCTCGCCGGAGAAGCGCATCAAGGCTCAGTCCTTTGAGATAGTCCATGACTATGTACGGATGATGATCTTCCCCGAGAATGCAATCATATACGGTGACAACATTAGGATGACTAAGCGCGCAAAGACTGTTGATCTCATTCATGAAACGCTCACGAATCACGTCCGTGGCGTCTATTTCCATATTGATTGTTTTTATGGCGACGTGGCGATTGACGCGCAGCTGTTTAGCCTTATAGACGACACCAGCGCCGCCTGAGCCGATGACTTCCTCGATCTCAAAACGTCCATCTAGAATTTTGCCGACCAGCGGATCGGATTTTGTTATCACGCTGCCTTCTTCAGATGCGGCAGACGGATCGGCATGAAATTTTGGGTCAGTCAACGTGCTTTCTCGCGATGCCTATTTCCGCGAAACCTTTGAGAGGTTTTCATTGATGCCATAGGAGATTCATACCCAGATCCGCCGAGAAGTAGCTATATCGGACCTTTCATAACCAGACGGTTACACAACCCGCCAAAATAGCCGCAAAAGGCTGACATGACCTTCGGCGAACCAGCTGCCGGAGCGGCACCGGTCTGACGAAACGCCGGTACCGCCCTGCCGCGGCACCGAATGAGACAATGCCGGTACCGCCCTGCCGCCTGCGGCTAGGACTCGGTACCGGCATAATTTGAGAGGTGTGGAGTACGAACTAGTTGGCGCCGCCGTGTCCGGGGCCAGGTCCCTTCTCCATCATTTTTCGCATCATTTGATGAAAAGGACTGGCACCACCGCGTTTCGGTCCTTCCACCATCGCTTTACGCAACTCCTTGCGTTGAGCACCTGTGAGAATCTGCATCATCTGGAGTTTGCTATCCATCTCGAGATTTGTCAGCTCGCTTTTAGCGCTGGCGATTTGATTTTGGAGCTTCTTCACGGCCTTCTCATCGATAGATTCCCTGGTGAGCTCGTCGCGAAGGTGGCGTTTAGCAGTCATAAGCTCCAGCATCTTAGGACCACGAGCGTCGAGCACGCTGTTCTTGAGGCTGTAGAGCTTTTCGTACTGCTCGGAGGTCACGGCATTTTCGCCCTCCAGCATGTTCAGCGGGCAACCGCCGCGTCCGCGGGCACCTACCGGGCAAGGACCACGTCCCCAACCGCCGGAACCACCGCGCATGGCGGCAATCACGTCCCCTGGGTTCGGAAGAGGCAGACTGAGAGCGATTTCACCACCACCCGATGGCGAAGAAGAGAAGTCAGGAATGCCTTCGCCCGTGGGAAGCGCATCGGGCAGGTTCAAAACAATGTCGATTTCGCCCATATCGGACGAGTCGTCGGAATCCATTTGCGCAAAAGCAGGCTGCGAGACAAGCGCCATGGTCGAAACCATCGAAAGCGCCGCCAGGTAGACTTTTGTCGATTTCAGCATCAATGAGACCTCAAAGAGAAATATGCGGTGACAATGTATAAGACGAAAGGTTCCCATAAAAAGTTCAATTGTTAACAGAATTTCCTCTGATTTAATTTGTTAAGGACGGATAATCATATTTTGGCCGCGAAACCCACTTGCGCGGCAAGTCCGATTTCGGCGCAATCTTGCCTGGTAACAGGCGAAAAACTATCGAATACCTTCTCGTTTCGGAAACCGCTCTCAACCATGACAGACTCAAACTCTTCGGGCCCCGCCCAGGCTCAGGCATATGCAGCGCCCGCACAGGCGCGGACATCAGGGCTCGGATACCGCTGGGTCATCATCGGTCTCGGTTTCCTCATAACGCTGATCAACTATATGGACCGCTCGGCGCTATCGTACGCGATCGGTCCGCTCAAGGCGGAGTTCGGGATCTCCGATTCGCAATACGGCATGGTGGCGGCGGCTTTCGCCGTTGGTTACATGATTATGACCACGGGCGGCGGAATGATGGTCGACCGCTGGGGAGCCCATCGAGTGTGGGCGGGTGCGGCACTGTTGTGGTCGCTATGCACAGCAGTAATGGGTCTGGCAGCCAATCTGCCGCTTCTATTCGCTTTTAGAACTTTGCTTGGTTTAGCCGAAGGTCCCCATTTTCCGGCTCTCACAAGAGTTGTCGCTGATTGGCTTCCGGCCAGCGAACGCGCGCGCGCCACAGCGATTGGTCTAGCAGCTGTGCCCATGGCGAACGTCATCGGAGCACCGTTCATCACCAATCTGATTTCAGCTTTCGGCTGGAAGATCATGTTTGCGATTCTGGGCTCGCTAGGCGTGGGCTGGGCGGTCATCTGGTACTTCATGTACCGAGACTATCCGGAAAATTGTAAGCAAGTTTCCGATGAAGAGTTGAACTTGATCCGTGACGGGAAGCCCGTCGACAGAAGCAAATCGAGCGAACAAATGCGTTCGCACGAATTGCAACACGGCGGCACAACCTGGAAATTCATGCTGCTCAACCCGTCTTTGATGTCAAACAACTACGCCTTCTTCGCATTCGGGTATACGCTTTTCTTCGCGCTCACCTGGCTGCCAGGCTATTTCCAGAAACAGTTCGGCGCCAACCTGAAAGAAATCGGCGTGTTTCTCATTGCCCCCTGGCTCACCGCGGCAATCTTGCTCGCCCTGGCGGGTTTTCTCTCCGATTATCTCTGGAAGAAGACCGGCAGTATGCGCGTCGCTCGCTCGCACATGATCTGGATTTGCCAGTTGATCTCCGGATTGTGTTTCATCCCGATGCTTTTCGTAGGCGACAATCGGGACCTTGCACTTATCGTTATTTCCCTTGGAATTGGTTTCGGCCTAATGCCAAATGCATGCTTCTATGCACTTAACTGCGACCTCGCGAAAGACCGGGCAGCGACCAGCCTTGGGCTAATGGACAGCTTTTTCGCGCTGGCAGGTATTCTGGCTCCTGTGCTGACGGGCTGGTTGTCCGACATGACGGGCGGTTTCAACGCGGCTTTCGGCCTGCTTATCTTCTTCACGCTGTCTTCGGTTGTCGCGGTCCTCGTGTTTCAGAGACCTGACCGAGAAACGCTTGCGGTTTAGTTGCGAATTCTGCGGCGCACATCGTCCGGCATCATTTACTTTAAAACTCGCGGTCAGGCTCTAACGCCGGTTGGTTCAGGACTTGCGGATTAACTGCGTGTGAATCTGCTCCGGCAGGGAACGGGTGCAGAAGAATTCAAGGACTAATCTTTGCTGGGCTCCTTGGAGCGTCTTTCGAGGTCTTCCAGCATCCGCTGCGAGAACTGGTAGTCATCTTCCATTGTGGAAACCTTGTGACGCAGGTCCTGAACCTCTTCTGTCAACATCAGCAGCTTCTGCTTGAGATCCTTGATTTCCTTGGCGCCGCTCTTCCGACCGCCGATGCGGTCGGCGATCGAGATAATAAGAGGTCGAAACGTAAGCACAGCCAGAATAAACGGCAAAACGATCAGCGCCACAACTCCGACTATTACTAAAACCGATGGGTCCATTGACAATTTCTTACCGTTACTACTTTGCAATTCCTGCTTCAGGCGCTGGCGCCTTCTTCAACTCTACAACACTTCTGGTTGTCGAGCAGAATCAGTTAACACTGGCTAATTTCTAATGCAAAAAAAACTCACAGGCGCTACAACAATACAGTCTATATACGAATTCGGAACCTAAATGTTCGCAGGCTCCTTGCTGCCCGTCCGAGCTCACGTTAGCGATTTCCCTTCAATAGCTTTTTAGACATGCGAAAGATTATTCGACTAGCATCAAATGTGGTATCAACATCGGCGCTTGCCTTCCTCTTTACCTGCGCCACCACAGATAGTGCGCTTGCGAAAGTAGCCGTAACCGCGGGTCATACGTTCAGCGGTTACTCTCATCATTACGGTGACCACCTTCATGGACGCCGCACATCGTCTGGCCAGCCGCACAACAAATTTAAACTTACTTGCGCGCATAGAACACTTCCATTCGGCACACACTTGCATGTGACGAATACTAAAAACGGCAAATCGTGTGTTGTCGTTGTAAATGATCGCGGACCTTTCGGCAGTCCCAGCCTTGTTCTGGACGTGTCGAAAGCCGCCGCCCATGCGCTCGGATTTCCTGGCGGCGGAAAAATCCCAATCTCCGCTCGCGTATTAGATAAGCAAGAAGGCGCGGAGGGACTGAAGCAGTCGCATCAGTGTCATGCTGTAAGGGACTACATTACTCAGAACGCCGACGCCGCAACCATTGCTGCGCTGCCACCGAAAACGGTTCCCGCGGCGCTACTACCGGTGAAGATGGAACCAGCTTCGGAGACGGTTAAAACAGTTACTGCAGTCGTGAAACCGCCGATCTCTAAGACCGAAGAAAAGCCGACAGCTGTAGCAACTATCAGTCCAAAAACCGCTGTTGACACAACCAGAGCTATTGCGAGCACCGGTTCGAAACCAGCTGCCGAAGCCACCAAAGCTATTGCGAACATCGGTTCGAAACCAGCTGCCGAAGCCACCAAAGCTATTGCGAGCCTTCCTGCCAATTCCGTTGCAAACCGAACTCCCCACAAGGGTGTCGAGCAGCCGGAAGCGCCAGAAACAACGTTTCTTCTGGTTATAAACGACGCACTCGAAAACGATAAGAGCGTGCAGCACACCGCAAAAACAGCAGAATACAGCACGACTGCTCGGCACGCGAATTACGCGCCAACAGTGTTTATGCCGATGACCGAGCAAACCAACCTCGAGGTCCCGGCACAGAAGAAGCCCTCTACCGCACGCGCGATCCCGGAAGGGCAAACCTTGATGTAGTCGCTTTACTTGATCTTCGTGACTGCTACAATGAAATGTACTCTAAACCAGATAGAACCTGGAGAACACTAGTAGTTGCGCCGTCGCAAGCAAGAATACGAATTCGAGTCTGACCCTAATCGGTACAATCGGCTCAAAAGTTTCAACAATGTCAAACCTGTGTTTGACAGCTTTTGGATGGTTGTTCGAGTAACCGTAACCAGCGTCACGCTGCTAGTGACCTTTGGTGTCTGTGTCCTCATGATGCTTGTATGGATCCATCTGGCGAAGGTTCCGAACATCTCGATACTGGAGAATTATCACCCGGGCGCATCAATATCGGTCTACGATATTGATGACAAGCTGATTTGCGTATTTCCGGAGAAGGAAAAACGCGAGGTAGTTTCGCTAGAAAAAATTTCCAAGAATCTAATTGTGGCGGTCCTCGCGCAAGAAGATCACTATTTTTACGATCACCACGGTGTAAGCGCTGAAGGTGTTTTGCGAGCGGCTCTTGCAAACGTCACTGCAAGAAAGCAGGTGCAGGGCGGTTCTACGCTCACACAGCAGTTGGTGAAAAACGTTTTCTTCCCGAATGAGAACAGAACCATTCCGCTGAAGCTGGCTGAGGGTCTTGTCGCCTCGCAGATTGAAAATCGCTACTCGAAAGAACGGATTCTGGAACTCTACTTAAACCAGATCTACTTCGGCCAGGGCGCTTACGGAGCAGAGCAAGCGGCAAAAACATATTTCGCGAAATCGGCAATAGATCTCTCAGTCGCGGAATCTGCGTTCCTAGCCGGTTTAATTAAGTCGCCGTCTCAACTTGGTGAACGCTCACATCGGCTGGCGGCGCTGAAGTCGCAGCAGTCCGTCGTTCGAAAGCTTCTCGAGTACGGTTTCATAACCGAACGAGAAGCATGGGACGCTGCACATACACAATTGGTTTTCAAAACAGCACCGCCGGCGGCGTCAGTTAAACAGTTCGTTCCAAAGTATCCGTACTATTCGAATTATGTTGCGAAGCTGGTCGAAGATACGGTGCAATTCAGACGGCATGCGCGTTTAAAAGTCTATACCAACCTCGATCAGCAGGCTCAAAAAACCGCCGAAAAGGTTTTAAACGAATACCAGCATCGTTTACCTGCGGGGCTGGATCAGTCGGCATTGGTTTCCATGCGTTTAAACGACGGAGCTGTTGTCGCTATGGTTGGCGGCATCGGAAACTATCTGGATAATCAGTGGAATTCGGCTGTACATCCTCACACCATGGGGTCGGTCTTCAAACCTTTTGTATACCTGACCGCATTCGAACAGCAGCTTCTAACCCCGTCCAGTTCCATTTCCGACGCACCACTCATGGTGCTCGACGATGGCGACAAAGTATGGGAACCGCAGAATTTCGACAAGAAGTTCATGGGGCTGATCACAGTTGAGCAGGCGCTCGCCTATTCGAGGAACGTCTGTAGCGTCAGAGTCGCACAGCAAACCGGTATCAGGCCGATTATGGATACGGCTCGTCGCGCGGGGATAAGCGAAACGTTAGCTCCGACTCTCGCGCTCTCTCTAGGCAGTTCGGCAGCATCTCCAGTTTCAATGGCGACCGCTTACGGAACAATCGCACGCGGCGGAATGTTCATGGAGCCTCAATTTATTCGACGCATTGAAGACGAGCACGGCAAGGTCATTTCAAAGGTCGAGCCGAATTCTGCGAGAGTGCTCGATCGCGACTCAACTATAAAGATCGTCGAAATTTTGAAGAAAGTGGTGGACGGCGGTACTGGAACACACGCGAAACTACCCGGAATACAGGTCGCGGGCAAGACGGGCACAGCAAACGAAGCAAAGGATCTCTGGTTCGTCGGCTTCACTCCGGATCTGGTCACCGCGGTCTGGACCGGCAACTCTGAAAACAAGTCTGTACCGGGTGGCAAGAACGTCACCGGGGGCACTGTCTCAGCGGTCATGTGGAAGCGTTATAACCAGGCGTACTACAGTGCTCACGGTAAGCCGCAGTCGACGCTCATCGGTGGCGACAACACCGCGCTGCAACCAATGAGGTCCAACGACGTCAGCAAAATGCAGCCAATCATTGCCTCGCCTGACACTCAGGCTATCCTGGATCGTCAGGCCGGGCGAGTCCCTGTCCAGAGGCGGGTTGTGGCGCCTTCAAAACCGGTGAAGCAAACGGGCACCGGCGTCTCAGAGTACACCTGGCAAGAGCCGATTCATTAAACCAAAATATCACTACGTGGTCCTACGCAACTTTGCTTGACTACCCTTTTCACGAGAGTAAGATGGGGTGAATAAAGCAAGGAAGCCTAAGGCAATAGCGGCACGAGCAAATAAATAAAATGATGTTCTCTCACCCCCCCGCCGAACAAATTCGGAAAACTATCTCTGACTTTACTGAAGTACAGACTCCACCAGCCCAACACCACAAAGCATGCGCATGCTGCCAGCCAGCAAAAGCGAAATCAGATTTTAGTGATCTGAAAATGCTCGGTGTTGTCGTTTTCGCAGTGACACTAGTACTGGTGGCACTGAATGCGTATCAACGCGACATGGTCAACAACGATCTCTCCCTCGGCAACAAGCAAAGCAATCTCGCAGAGGCTCCGGGAGGAAGTATCGCTGGTCCCGGCATGGGCAGCACTATCGGAGGCAGTATCGGCAGCAATATGACTGCGCAACAAACTGCCAACTGGGGACCTGGCGCGACTCAAGCAGCCGAGATGTCGTTCCCAACTAAAGCGCCAACCCAGCAAGGTGTAATGTATTACACGGCGCCGACACATCAGCAGTATGCAATGGTGCCGATGCACTCTATACGGCCGAGCGAGCCGACCATGCAAATCATGGCCGTTCCATTCGACAACGGAAAAGGCGCAATCGTTCACCGTTTAAAACGCGTTGTCGGTCGATAAGCAAACCAGGAAATCTGATAAACCACCAGAGGCGCGGCTCCAGGTCGCGCCTTTACCGCGCCTTCAGTATGAAAACGCGACGTTTGAGCGGACTACCGTGCGCTGGAGGTGACCCCTGTTCCGCCACCGCGCCCCATCTTCCGCACCGCGTCCTCTTCGTCACCGAGACCAACATAAGAAGTTTCCGCCAGGTGTATGTATCGCCGGTCGTGTGCAACCGCTGAATACCTAAGCGACCATCGAGCTTGCCACCGGTTTTCTGTTTGCAAAGGCATCGCCTGTGATACCAACGCCGCCGAGGACTTGACCGTAAGCATCTTTCAATTCGACCCAGCGAATGTATGTTGGAGCTGTATCTCCATTTTGTGCGAAGAACTTCTTGGCGTTTGTTTCGAACGCTTCGTTCCGGCTGATTTCAAGCTTCATTCCGTTTGGTAATTTTGCGGTGATGTCTTCAGCCAGGCTATCAGCCGCAGCCGCTCCACCAGCCTTGAGTTGGTGTTCGATTGCTGCGCGTAAAGTCTGACCTGCCATACTGTTAATGCTGAGGTTTCCGGAGGCGAGTTGACGTGCGGTGAAATCGACGACACGTCCACGAGCAGCCTGGGTTTCATCTACTAATTGAACAGGATGCACAGCGTCACTGACTCTAAGCGCTGCTCTGTTCTTCTCAAAAACTTGGTTTGCGTCTCTTTCGGTCATGTTCGGCATCAGATTGTTAGATGCCGTATCGCTACTTGTTCTACCCGAGCCATCATTGGCATCGTAAGTCGAACGGAACTCGATCCGCCCTGCTGCTACCATATTTGAATTCCCCATGCACAACTGAATACATGTATACGGGGAGCGGAATTTTTCCGACAACTTTCGATCGCGTTTAATCTAAATATCGAAAGGAACCACCGCCGCGCCATTGCAACAGTTTGGAAACGCCCGACTGTTCGCCATCTAAGACGTTCTGCATGCGACGCAAGGTGCAAGTACCGAAATGATCTCCGCTTTCGACTCCGATCCACCGCCGTTTCATCTTGTGTGAAACAGCCGGAGCTGTTGCACTGCCAGAGAACAGATCGAGAACAAGGTCGCCCGGCTCAGTGCAAAGCGAAACTAATCGGAACAGCAGATGTTCGGGCTTCTTACTGCGAGAAAACTCCACACCGCCCTCGTTGGCAAGGTCCGCCTTAGGTATTTCTCCATGAGACCAGAAATCCGTTAGCTTGTTGCGCTTCACGATACCGTCAGGCGTAAGCGCACTCGAATCCTTCAGCCAAGCACACAACTCCCCATTCCAATAGTAGAGGGTTTTCTGTTCGCCCTTGTATCGTCCACGAGCCGGCACATAATCAAGGCTGTAAAACTCATCCTTCTGCAATCGAGCGATCACGTCGTTCTGGAATGTATTTTCCTTCTGGACATTCTGCGTGCGAAAAATTTTCTCGAACGATTCCTTATATAGAGACTCAATCTCGTCTCGCCTCGATTCGAATTTGCGAATTGAAATGTTGTCGATGCGAACGCCACTGTGCTTGTAAAGTCGCGCGATCCCCGTTTGACCGGTTATCTCTGCGACCAGGTCGCGCTCTCCTTCATCGACCAGAACTTTGTTATAACGACGCATCACTTCTTTGTCGATTGGTCGCGTGTTGCCTACATCATTCAATTGGCGCTTGTCGAAACTATAAATCAACACGTATTCTTTCGTATTTAGAATCGCACCGCTTTGTCCGAGGCCTGCGCTTCCCGAACGCTCGTACGCGATGCAGGCAACAAAATACTTCTCGCCGACCACTTCATCCATCAAAATCCGAAGGTAGGGCATCTCCGAGTCATCGATGCTGGCGCATATTGATCCGTTTTCAGCAAGCATCGGCAGCACAAGTTGCAAGCGCAAGCGCATCATCGCCAACCACTCAGCTCGCTCAAACTTATCGTTGTACGAACGCAGTTTGTAGCCTGTGTTGTAGGGCGGATCTAAATAGAGAAACCGCACTTGTCCTTGTAATACTTGCGAATAAGAACGCAAGAATCGTTCATTATCGTCGTGAACCAGAACTCCGCAAGCCTCCGACGGTCCGGTCCCATTCGCCACCATATCCGATGGCACGGCTAACCGTCCGCCTCGCGCATCGACGAGCGAGGTAAATAGAGCCCAGCCTGATGACGATTTGCCAGATTCCGACGCAAGGTGCGTTGGGTTCATGTTTTGAACGCTGCCAACCTCATCAGTGATACCGTTCACGTTCTGAACGTCATCTCTGACCGCGTCGTCATCTATTGGAGCTGAGTTGGAGCGCATTCGATGCTCCTTGCGACTTTAGAAATCGGCAGTTTTGGGTGCGCGTGGAAACGGTATTACGTCTCGAATGTTGCCCATGCCGGTGACGAATTGAACAGTTCTTTCAAGACCGAGCCCGAATCCTGCATGCGGAACAGTTCCGAATTTACGGAGGTCCAGATACCACCAGTATTCTTCCGGATCGAGGTCGCAAGCTTTCATTCGCTCGATAAGGACATCGAGACGCTCCTCTCTCTGACTGCCGCCGATGATTTCGCCGACTTTCGGAACAAGAACATCCATCGCGCGAACGGTTTTACCATCATCATTCAGGCGCATGTAGAACGCCTTGATGTCTTTTGGATAATCGTAAACGATAACCGGCTTCTTGAACTTCTTCTCAGTCAGATAGCGCTCGTGCTCCGACTGGAGATCGATTCCCCAGCTCACCGGGAACTCGAATTTCTCACCGCACTTCAGCAGAATGTCGACTGCCTCAGTGTACGAAATTCGCACGAAGTCACTGTCGACGATATGCTTCAGAGTCTCGAGCACGGTCTTATCAATGCGCTCGTTGAAGAATTCCATATCGCTTCCGCAGTTCGTCATGACGTCATTGAAGATCGTCTTCAAGAAATCCTCGGCACACTGCATATCACCTTCCAGATCGCAGAACGCCATCTCCGGCTCGACCATCCAAAACTCCGCCAGGTGGCGCGAGGTGTTCGAATTCTCAGCCCGGAAGGTCGGACCGAATGTATAAACATTCGTGAGGGCAGTAGCGTAAATCTCAGCTTCCAACTGCCCGCTCACAGTGAGGTGAGTGGCACGTCCGAAGAAATCCTGCTCGAAGTCGATGTCGCCTTTTGCACCGCCCTCGCCGCTGATACGCGGAACGTCCTTAAGATCGAAGGTCGTCACATTGAACATTTGACCAGCGCCTTCGCAGTCAGATGCCGTGATGATAGGAGTGTTGATGTAGAGGAACCCACGCGACTGGAAAAAATTATGGATTGAACGGCAAATTTCATTTCTCACCCGAGCGACCGCACCAAAGGTGTTTGTACGCGGGCGCAGATGAGCTATGCTCCTGAGAAATTCCATCGACGTTCCCTTCTTTTGAAGCGGATACGTTTGCGGGTCAGCATAGCCAAGCACTTTGACAGACTCCGCTTTAACCTCGGTCGTCTGTCCTTTGCCAGGAGATTCGACTACGTCACCAATCACCTCGATGCTGCTGCCGATGCCGAGCTTCAAGACTTCGCTCTCATAGTTCGACAACGCGGCTTCGGCAAGAACCTGAACGCTCTTCATGCAAGAGCCGTCGTTCAATTCGATAAATGAAAAACCGCCTTTAGAGTCTCGCCGTGTTCTCACCCAACCGGCTAGTTTCACTTTCTTGCCGATGTACTCGGTTTGCAGAACCTGATGGACGCGGGTTTGTTTCATCGTTTCCACACTTGTGGTCATATTTTTCGACTCCTGAATCAAAGTGTTTTCGGCTGGCCCTAAATTAACGCTTGCGAATGAAGAAGACTCCGTCGCGCACCGTCAGTAATACCTTATCGACGCGCTCATCTTTAGAAACGCGCTCGTTGAAAGCGTTGATCGCCTTATCGTCATCGGTCTTGGGTTCGAGCACGGCGCCGCTCCAGAGAACATTGTCGACAAGTATGACGCCTCCGCTTCTTACCTTTGGAAGAAGCGCTTCGTAGTAGTTTAGATAGTTTCCCTTGTCCGCATCTATGAAACAAAGGTCAATCGGGCCCTCGATTTTCGCGATCGATTCAAGCGCGGGACCTTCGATGATTTCAATCTTTTTGCCATGCTCGCTCTTCGCGAAATATTTGCGGGCAAGAGCCAAACAAGTTGGATTGATATCGAGCGTGGTCAGTTTACCGTCGGACGGCAGACCTTCGGCGAGGTTTAAAGAGCCATAGCCGGTAAACGTACCGACCTCCACCACACGCTTGGCGCCAACGACTCGCACCATCATCTTGAGAAACTGACCTTCGATAGGTCCGGTCAGCATCTGCGGATAGTCCATTGATGCGTGCGTTTCATTCATCAGTTCATCAAGAACCGCATCGTGCTTCTCGGTTTTTCCCAGGGCATACTCTTCGATGCCCGGCTTAGTGAGCGTCAGCATGGCTCGTCACCTCCATTGATTCAAAGATTTATATCAGATAAGCAGTGGAAACAGCCTTAACTCTCGGTTTTCTTAAACCTCCCACTTGCCAATCCCGAAGAGATGTAAACCTGGCTATAGCAGGTTTTCAGCCTATATGGTATTTTCTTGACTGACGAGTCAGTAAATTAATCCGAGGTAAGTTTGACAAATACGCTCAACAAACGAGGACCGGGGCGCCCACGCAATCTTGAACTGACCAGCCAGCGTCAGGAGGAAATACTCGCGACTGCGACCGAGGTTTTCGCGGACAGAGGTTACGCCAGCACCGATGTTCAAGAAATAGCTGACCGCCTCGGTATCGCCAAAGGAACGGTATATCACTACTTCCCGAGCAAGGAGCAGTTATTTCTTGCGTCCGTTGATCGTGGAATGGCAGGCTTGAGCAGAGCCATTAACGAAGGATTCGACCCGAAAACCGATCCGATTAAACAGATTGCTCAGGCTATTCGAGCCTTCCTTCAATACTTCGACACGAACACCGATGTAATTGAGTTGATTGTGCAAGAACGCGCTGAGTTTCGCGATCGCAAAAAGCCTACATATCTGGAACACAGAGAACGCAACGTGCGCCCATGGAATGAGCTTTTTGAAACTCTCTCACTCAATGGCCGGTTCAAACCAATCAATGCCGAGCAAGTCACTCAGACAATCAGTAATCTGTTGTACGGAACAATTTTCACAACCTATTTCGCGCGACACGGCCAATCATTCGAGTCGTTGTCGAACCAGGTACTCAAGCTCGTCTTCGCAGGCATCTTGAGCGAATCGGAGATGGCCAACATCGACAAATATTTGGAAGTTTGATTGAAGTAAATTCTTAAATTGGAAACATTATAGAGGCGTTAAGGAAGCAAATGGTTCAGCAAATACCACGAACTGATGAAACAGATAACAAGACAGTCAAACACGGCATGGAGTCTCAAATGTCAAGTTTCGGCAAGAAAAACTGGAAGCTAATCGCAATTGTGATTTCGCTTCTAGCTTGCACCGCTCTCGGTATCAGAATTTTTCAAAACTTTTCCAAACCGATCAAAGATGATGGCGACGAAGCCGTACTGACCGTCACTGTCGAAGATGCCAGTCAAAAAGAAATACACCAGACGCTGAAACTGGCCGGCACCGTCTGGGCTTGGGACCCTCTGACCATCGGAGCCGAAGTCGGCGGACTGAGAATAGATGAGGTTGCAGTCGAAGAAGGTGACGTCGTTAAGAAAGGACAGGTTCTCGCCAGGCTCAATTCATCTGTGATTCGCGCACAGCTTGAAAAGGAACGAGCCCGGCTTCAACACGCCAGAATCAATCTGGAAAAAACAAAACAACCGAACCGTCCAATGGATATAAACAGAATCAAAGCAATCGTGGCACAGGCAACCGCCATCGTTTCACAAGAGGAATCAAACGTCGTCAGGGCGCAAGCCAACTTGAGAAACGCGAAGCTGTCATCGGCCAGATACAAGATCTTGAAAAAGGACGGAGCTGTTTCAACCGAGGATTTGGATAATAAGGAAACAGCAGCAGCAACAGCTGAAGCGGATTATCGCAACGCGCTTCAAAAACTGGAAGCAGCACGTTTTGCAAAAACTCAAGCCACTGAAAACTTGAAACTTGCGCTGGAAGGCGGCATGCAACACGACATCGATATGGCTTCCGTCGACATTTTAGAAACGGAAGCGAGCGTTAAACAGCTCGAAGCGCAGGTCGCGCAGACTATAATCAAGGCGCCAGCCAGCGGATTAATTACAAAACGACTCGCACACATCGGCGACGTTACCATGGCAAACGAAGACCTCTTCCAAATGGTAAGAGATAATCGATTCGAGGTCCGCGCCCAGGTACCCGATCAAGATTTGCATCGTCTCAAAAGCGGACAAATAGTTCATTTTCAAGGCGCCGCCGGCGAAGTTATGAACGGTAAAATCCGAGAAATTAGCCCTCTTGTCGACTCGGACTCACGACTGGCAACAGTTCGCATCGACATACCGTACGACCCGCAAAGCGGCTGGAGAGCAGGTATGTTTGTCAGCGGCAAAGTCGATCTCGGCGCGGTCCGAGCACTCGTAGTGCCGGCGCCTTCCGTCGTCGACAAAGACGGCCGCAAAATTGTTTACGTGCTGGATAAAAAGCGAGTCTATTCCAGAGAGGTTAAGACCGGCGAGCGCTCCGGCGAATTCGTCGAAATTGAATCCGGTTTGAAACCGGGAGAAAAAGTTGTCACTACAGGTAGTGGCTTCTTGAAAGACGGAGATCATGTGCGGATTGGCGAACACCAGGCGCCCAGACCGGGAACGAAAAACGCTCAATCAGCTGTTTCCAATGATAATGATTCTCCGAGTCAAGTCTCCAGCGTCAGGGAGTCACACCAAGCCAACGGAGAAACAGTCAGCAGATGAATCTCCGTTATATCTCAGCATGGTCCATTAAGAACCCGGTGCCTGTGCTGGTTCTCTTCCTGGTACTTACGGTCGCGGGTCTGACGTGCTTCTTCGGATTAGGCATCGACGAATCGCCGAATATCGACGTCCCGATTGTTTCCATCACGGTCAACCAGGTCGGAGCAGCCCCTCCTGAGCTGGAATCGCAGGTAACCAGAAAAATCGAAGATGCGGTAGCCGGCATCGGTAACGTCAAACACATAGTCTCCAAAGTCAATGAAGGCGTTTCTGCAACAACTATCGAGTTTGAACTCGAAACCGACGTAGACCGCGCCGTCAACGACGTTCGCAATGAAGTTTCGAAAATTAGAACGCAACTGCCGCCCGGAATTGATGAACCCATTGTTCAAAGGCTCGACTTCGTCGGCGGTCCCTTCGTGACCTATTCGGTCTCTTCGGACAGGCGTGGAGTAGAAGAACTCAGCTGGATTACGGACAACGAGATTTCGCGCGCATTGCTCGGCATCAAAGGGGTCGGTCAGGTCGAAAGAGCCGGCGGTGTGGACCGAGAAATTCGCGTCAACCTGGATCCAGCAAGGCTGGAGTCACTGGGCATTACGGCGGACATGGTCAGCACCCAGGTTCGCGGCGTCAACACGAACCTCCCCGGCGGTCGCGGCGAAGTCGGCGCTCAGGAAGAGTCCGTCAGGACGCTGGGAAGCGCCCCCTCGGCAGAAAAGCTGGCAGCTACGAGGATTGCCCTGCCTAGAGGTAGATGGGCAAGACTGGACACGCTCGGCAAGGTTAGCGACTCTTCGACCGACCAGCGCCAGCTTGCCATGATTGATAACAAGCCGGTTATCTCGTTTTCCATCGTCCGCAGCTCCGGCGCCAATATGGTGACGGTAGAGGAAGCCGTAGACGAAAAGTTGGAGGCGCTAGAGAAATCACTTCCACCCGATATAAAAATCAAGAAGATAAGAAGTCAAACCATTTTCGTGCACATGTCCTACCATGCCGCTCTCGACTCTCTTTTGATAGGCGGCGGACTTGCGGTTTTGGTAGTGTGGCTCTTCTTAAAGGACTGGCGGTCCGCAGTTATTTCATCACTGGCAATGCCACTATCTCTGATACCGACTTTTGCCGTCATGAAAGTAGCCGGTTTTACGATGAACAATATGTCACTCCTTGGGCTGGCGCTCGTTATCGGTGTTCTGGTGGATGATGCGATTGTTGAAATCGAAAACATCGTCCGCCACATGAGCATGGGCAAAAAACCATTTCAGGCCGCATTCGACGCCGCAGACGAAATCGGTCTTGCCGTCGTGGCTACGACAATGACGATTATCGTCGTCTTCGTACCCGTCGCATTCATGGGCGGTATTCCCGGAAAATTCCTCTGGCAATTCGGCTTGACCGTCGCCGCAGCAGTTTTCTTTTCGTTGGTTGTCGCGCGCATGCTGACACCATTGATGGCGGCATATTTACTCACTCCCGTTAAGGAAACGCATGGAAATGCGGCCGCTCTGCGAGCTTACAACCGAATACTGATCTGGTCGTTGAACAACAGATGGAAGACAGTAGCAGTGGGAGTCGCATTTTTCGCGCTCAGCATAGTTCTCTTCCGCATGATGCCTACGTCGGTTATAGGCAACATCGACCGAGGCGAAAGCATGCTCATCGTCGAGATGCCGCCCGGAACACAGCTCGCCGACACTGAACGAGCCGTGAAACATCTGACCAATCTTTGTCTAAAAGATAAAAACGTGCAATCAGTTTTTTCACAAATCGGGTCCGGCATGGCTGCAAACCGTCGCAGCGCCGCGACAGCGGGTGAAGTCAACAAAGGCACACTCTACATCTCGTTAAAACCGCGCGACAAACGTCAACTTTCCCAACAAGACTTTGAAGCTGAAATTAGAGGCAAACTGCTTGACGTACCCGGAGCCAGACTGAGTTTTGAAGCACGCGGCGGCATAACCGGAAAGTTAAAACTGATTCTGGTCGGCAACGACACATCCGTATTGCGACACTACACGGAAAAACTGACCGATGAGATGCGAGGCATCGCCGGCATCAACGATATAGTCTCGACTGCAGCTTTGGAACGACCGGAGATTCAGGTGTATCCCAACTTCGATCGAGCCTCCGAACAGGGCATCTCAGTCGAATCAATAGCACGAACAGCCTTGATTGCCACCCTTGGTGATATCGACCGAAATCTTCCGAAATTCAATCTGCCTGAGCGCCAGATCAATATACGCGTGCAAATTGATCCGAAGTATCGAGAAGACGTTCACACTGTAAAGAACCTGAGAGTCGCCGCAGCTGATGGCAGTTTAGTACCACTGGTTTCGGTTGCCGACATCAAATTCGCATCCGGTGAAGCTCAAATCGACCGCTACGATCGATACCGTCAAGTCACTATCGACGCCAGTCTCGCCAATGGCTTGCCCCTGGGCGAGGCGTTAAAAAAAGTGCAAGCCTTGCCGTCGTGGAAAGAAATGCCGAAAACGGTACGCAATATTCCAGCCGGTGACGTCGAAATCCAAAAGGATATCTTCGGTGGTTTCGCATGGGCCCTGACCGTCGGCGTCCTGCTTATCTATGGAGTCCTCGCCTTACTCTTCGGCGGCTTCTTGCACCCACTCACGATCATGATGTCACTGCCTCTGGCGTTGGGCGGCGCATTAATCGCCCTTTGTATCACCGGCGACTCACTCGGATTTTACGCACTGATTGGAATCGTGATGTTGATGGGTCTGGTGACTAAGAACGCAATCTTGCTCGTCGAATATTGCTTGATGGCAATGCACGCAGGCAAAGATCGTTTAACCGCCATTATGGAGGCGGGAGAGGCTCGTATGAGACCCATCCTTATGACGACGGTCGCCATGGTCGCGGGGATGTTACCGATCGCTATTCGCATAGGCGCAGGTTCCGAAGCGCGAGCGCCGATGGCAATTGCCGTTATTGGCGGTTTGATTACATCAACGCTCTTGACTCTCGTTGTCATTCCTGTCGTTTTCACTCTGATTGACGACGCACAAAACTGGCTACGCAAGCTGTTTGTCAAGCTCAATCTCAATAGCGCTGACGAACTTGACGAGTCGTCAATGAATGCGGCTGAGAGCCCCAGACCTCAATACGGAAATAATGCCGGCACCACAGCTAGTGGCAGCCAGCACAGTGAAAACCAGCAGCGTGAAACTGCAGAGCCTCAAACATCGGTGTCGCGCCACTAGGCACGCCACAGACTATTGTTCAGCCTCATCCTTCCTGGCTTTGCGCAGGTACTCCCAGTCTTTGTTATATTGCTCGATCGTTTTACGAACATTGTCCTGCAAACTTGCCGGCAGCCTATCGACCATTCGCTCGTAGGTGTCCATTGTTACCTGCCGGGCGCGCTCGTCAACCTGTTTTCCGCTGCCCTCCTGGATTAGCGCCCAATTAGCGAAACTGGCACCCATGACGCCTTTGAGACCCGCGGCATTTTGTTCCGGCGTCTGACTATACCAGCGCTCATCCAGCCGTCCCAGCCACTGACTGGGTGTAACGCGCCTGGTGGCATTGTACAGGTCGTGAACGTCGATCGGTTTGCTTACCCGATCGTTCACATCTCCCCACTGATTGTCGAGCTGAGCCATCCCGGTCTTTGGATCAAAACCGACAATTCTAACGGCATGCCCGTCTTGCATAAAACTCTCGACACTCGACGCTCCGTCGAAAGGTGTGGCGCCGATTTGCTTCATGAGGTCGTAGAAGGGCTCCGCATTAGAGAACACCGCTAAGCCCACGGACATCGGCTTACCCTCAGCCTTTGCAGCGGTAAGCCGATCGATCAAATCCTGAGCGCTTGTGAAGGTGACGTCCTTCGGAGCTTTGTCGTCCCCGACGTCATCGCTCGCTATAAACACGTTTGATTCGTCTTTACCATTCAGCAAGTATGCAGTTTCATTTATCCCCATTACGGTTGCAGCACCACCAGGGGTGCCCTTACTCTTATCGCCCATCGCTGTCTTGTTGTAATCAATCAGGCGCTCACCTGTATCGGTCGGGTCGCTTGGCTTAACTTGCGCGTAACGCGTATCGCCGGGAGGGACCTTCCCTTCATTTTCGCGTGTATGAAAAGCATTGCCCGCGGTTACTTGAAAAATCTGCGACGCATAGGACCGCACATTCTCGCCGCGCGTCGGGTTGGTCGCACCTTCTCCGTGAGCGCGCAGATCAGCCGGCTCCATACGTACCACGGTGCCATCCGCAGCAACAAATTTGCCGGTAGTGGCTACGTCTGCGAGCAGTCTTGCGTTCATGGAAGGCTCCCGAGAATATGCTCGATTTTCCAAAACCTGCATATTACACGTGTTATGCGCCCCCTGGTTTCCGGACTCCGGATACGCGGCACCACGCATGATACCAATTGCCAGACGTGCACGCTCGCGCGAAGTCATCGGCTGGCCCGGACCGCCAGCCTCCAGAATGCGAGAGACCTCAGCGAAGGTTTGAGCGACTTCGCTCTCCGGCAATCCATTGCGCTTCGCCGTCTTAATGAACTCCTGCATGTCATTTTTGAACTGCTCGCGTTCATTCTTGAGTCCAAGACCTTTGTTGGCAAGCGCGTCTAATCGCCGCGATTCGGTATCTAAATCCTGCGCCGGCTTATGTGCCGGATCGACACGATCGTTGCTGACGATCTTGCCCTCCTTATCGAGAACAACAGTGTAATTATCTTGCGGTTTGGAACCAAAGTACTTTTTGGTTATGCCGCCATCCTCATTCGGTGAGCGCTCAAATCCGGTTCCGTCGAGATAACTGACCTTCATTTTTCCGTCGTCGGTAACTTTGTACGTGGTTCCGCGATGGTCCTTGTACAGGTCGGCACCATCTGTGGTGTATCCGGGCAGGCGCAAAATTTCGCCTTTCTGACCTTCGTACGTGTCGGCATCGCGCCCAGCCAGGAATTTTTGATTGGAGTCGACAATGTGCTGAACGTGAACGTCAATTTCGTCCTGCGTTGCCTTGGGACCAAGATGTTTACGCGCGATGTCGTCCAGAGTCTCACCGGGCTTGACTTCATATTTCTGCGGTCGGACGTTCATCTTTAGAAATCCGCCGTCATACGATTTACCAAGCCCGAAGTCGACAGGCCCGGAGGGTGCATCCTCAACCAGATCATCTCGGTTGATCGTGATTCCGAATAGCTTCTCCGGAAAATCCTTGACCTCGGAAGCGTCTACTTCGGGAGTTGGATTGACCGCCTGCGCAACGTCGGAAGCATCCTGGCTCCCATCAGCCGGCACGACTTCGGCCGCTTCAGCTGACTGGTCAGCAGCTCCTGCGGGCGGGATGAAAATCATATCCGGCTTCTCGCTCGGTTTAGTATCGCCCGGTCCGTCCACGATACCGAAACCATCATCGCCCGCTGTTGCGCCCTCTTGCACTGGCTTAGCCGGAGCAATTCCAGCGTCAACATAGCTCGTCAAAGCCTGGTCGACCAGCGTGGACCGCGCGGCGCTCGAATCGGTAGCTTGATCACGAGCGTTGTCGCCGCTGGTCGTGGTCGTGTTATCGGTAGACGTTGTCGGCGGTGCCTTAACGTCCTTTTCCGGCGCAGCTTTAGCTTCGACTGTTGCCATGTGATAGCGATTCCACAGATCTGCTTTCCCGGATCTTTAATACCCAATATCTCGATGTTTTAGACCCTGGCGGTCGTAGGATTCGAACCGTATTGAAGCCCGCGACGCTTAGACCTCATGGTCCGGCAGTTCAACCGGATATTCGCCTTCATGCTCACCATGGTCGCTGTTTTTGTTAAACAGCAAATAAATGGCAGGCAAAACCAGCATGGTCATAAACGTTGCAGTTAGTAGACCTCCAAACACAACAGTCGCTAGTGGTCTTTGAATCTCAGCTCCCGTGCCGTCGGAAAACAGCTTGGGAATTAAACCCATCATCGCCACCATCGCAGTCATTATTACTGGTCGCAGACGCACAGCAGCGCCTTCGCGAATGGCTTTCGCAGTAGCAACACCCTGTCGCTCCAGCTGCATGATGTATGAAACCAGAATAACGCCATTCTGTACCGCCACACCGAAGAGTGCAACAAAACCGATGATGGCAGGAACCGAAACAGGCTGGTGTGATATAAACAGCGCAATGATACCGCCTATAGTGGCAAACGGCACGTTGAGCATAATAATCGCCGCGTTTTTGAATGAATGGAATGTGAGAAACAGAAGTACGAAGATCAGGAATAGAACGATAGGAACGACAATTGCCAGTCGAGCCATTGCGCGCTGCTGGTTATCAAATTGCCCACCCCAGACAATGGAATACCCTGGTGGCAAATGCACCTTTTCCTTGACGCTCTTCTGCGCGTCTTGAACCCAGCTCCCCAGATCGCGTCCACGAATGTTCACCATTACAGCACTTCTGCGTTGGCCGTCTTCACGCATAATGAGAAGCGCACCACGCTCGGTATCAATATCGGCAAGTCGCTGCAGATTTAATTGAACGCCATCAGGAGCGTCCACTGCGATGTGCTGAATGTCCGATTCTGTTCTTCTCTGGCGCATGGGAAAACGAACCAGTACACCAAACCGCCGACTACCCTCGATCACTTCCGTCACGACCTTTCCGGCCAAAGCGGTTTGAATAATGTCCTGCACGTCGCCGACCTGCAGACCATGACGAGCCAATTCATCACGCTTCAACTCTATCTTTAATTGCGGAGCACCAAGAATCGGTTCTCGTGTAACGTCACCGGTACCTTTGACTTGCCTCACACAAACGCTGACTTCATCGGCAATTCGACTCAATGTTTTGAGATCTTCCCCGAAGATCTTGATGCCGACGTCAGCTTTGATACCGGTGATCAAATCGTCGATCATGTCGGCAATCGGTTGCGAGAAACTGAACATCATACCTGGAATGGACGCGCACTCTTTTGCCATACGTTCTACAAGATGCTCTTTGTTGCGGTCCTTCCACTCGGACTTGGGCTTTAAACCGATAAACATGTCAGCTGCATCTACGCCCTCAATGTCAGAACCCATTCCGGAGCGCCCAACTCTTGTCGCCAGAATTGAAACTTCAGGGAACTTGACGAGCATATTCTCCACAATCTTTGTAAATTCAATTGTGCGCGTATGCGAAATACTGGGAGGCATGCGCAGACGAAGCCAGATCGAGCCTTCGTCAATACTTGGAATAAACTCGGAACCTAAAAACGGAATCAAACAAGCACTGAGGACTACCGCAATAGTGGAAACGAAGATAATCGGTTTGGGTTTATTCAGAACCTTATCGAGCGCCGGAGAATATGTCTTCTTAATCGCTTCGAGCATCGGGTTATGACGCTCGACCACCCGCTTTTTCAAAAACCAATAACAAAGTGTTGGAATAATCAGAAGCGCGCAACCAAGCGCTCCCATGAGAGCGTAGATGAACGTTAACGCGAGAGGATGGAACATCTTGCCTTCCACACCCTCGAGCGCAAACAGAGGCAAGTAAACAGCCACGATGATCATCATGGCAAAAGTGATTGGGCGTCCGACCTCCTTGGCAGCAGCCGTTATAACAGCAAGTGTATCGATTTGCTTTTCGCCGTGCCGCTCGTGGGCGAGCGACAATTTCCGAAAGATATTCTCCACCATCACGACCCCGGCATCGACAACGACGCCGAAATCGACTGCTCCAAGCGTCATCAGGTTGGCAGACAGACCTGTAAACTTCATGAGCATGAAGCTGAACAGAAGAGAAAGTGGTATCACCACTGCCACTATAAGCGATACCGGAATGTCCATCAAAATCGCGGACAAAATGACTATTACAAGCCCGCCGCTAAATAGCAGAATCTCCTTGACGGTATCCGCTGTTTTGTCGACCAGCTCTTTTTGATTGTAGAAGGGCTCAATTTTCACTCCTGGAGGAAGTGTAGATTTGATCTGCTTGATTCGCTGCTCGACACGAGTGACAACATCTTTGGTATTCGCGCCTTTGCGAGACATGACAATTCCTATAATTGCCTCGCCCTTACCATTCATCGAAGCGGAACCACGACGGAATGCCGGACCAACCTCCACACTGGCGACAGCACTCAACAGAACGGGCACACCGTGCTCTTCTTTGAGAACGATATCGCGAATGTCCTGGGTCGTGTGAATGCGACCTAAACCGCGAATAATTACTTCTTCGTCTCCAACCTCGATAAAGTTTCCGCCGGCATTTATATTGCTGTTGCCGATGATTTCCAGCACATCATGGAGCCGTAAGCCGAAAGCACGGAGCTTATACTGGTCTACGTATACTTGGTATTGTTTCACCCAACCGCCATAACTGACGACGTTTCCAACGCCTGGAACGGCGAGTAATCTCTTTGCGATCACCCAGTCCTGGAGTGTTCTCAAGTCGATTGGATCCATAGTGTCACTGGACACGTGATACATGAAAACCTGACTGAAGCTCGATACCACAGGACCAAGCAAGGGCTGCGGAACATCCTTCGACAGATTCAAACTGGTAAGCCGCTGCTGAACAAGTTGGCGAGCAAAATATACATCGCAGCTGTCTTCGAAAATAGCTGTGACAACAGACAGGCCGAATTCGGAACTGGACCTGACCTGTTTGATAAACGGCAATCCATTTAACGCATACTCAATCGGCACAGTTACGAGAGATTCGACTTCTTCGGCAGCCATGCTCTCGGGCTCGGTAATGATTTGAACCTGTACGTTACTCACGTCAGGGAAAGAGTCGGTTGGAATTGTAAAAACCGAATGCAAGCCTAAAGCAACAACGGCAACGACAATCATGAGCGTCACAGCGCGGTTGTTGAGCGCAAATTCAATAAGTTTGTCAATCATTTCAGTTTCACAGTTTCAATTTCGGTTCTGGAGCGGACCTGAAGAACGGGCTTAAACGGTTGAGCTCATAGAGCGCGACCGTTCTATCAATTCAATAACTCAGCCGTGCAACGTCCGACCGTTCAACGCATGCTACAGAGGGGATGCGTGCTTCTTCGTGCGAAGAAAACTTTCACGCGCAAAAGTCTCCGAATGCAAATCGTTTCAAAAGTCAGATTGCGACTGAGGTACGAGCCGGGTCCCTCAGCACAAGAAGGCCTGATGCACCAGCCATAAACCTTTATCGCGTTTCATCGCCACCGCATGGTCACCGTTGAAACTTAACGGATGAAGCGGAGCATGCTCGGTGAATTCGAGCGTCCAGGTGTGAAGAATAGAAAAAAGTTCAGCACCGTTCATAAGCGGCAGCGTCTGCGCAAGCTCAAGTCCATTCGGAGAGAGGAACGGATCGAGCGGCACTATATCTTCCAAGCTGATATCGTCCAAGTTATCAAAATCACCTGGACAGGCAATTATTTGAAGTCCGCCGTACATCGAGATGTACTGCGTGAAAAGGAACAAAGCTAAGATAGTAAGGCTTGCTAGCGACCGGCGCATGTTAGAACTCCTACCTAATAACCTATCATACCGACGTAGGCTTTACCGACTTCAAAAATTTTTTTGTGTGAAATTCATTTGATGGCCATTCGTTCAGGGTCTGAAAATCCTCTTTCAGCATCGCTTTGCAAGTCATGCTTTCCCCAGACTGACGCAACAGTTTTTTATTTCAAGCATGCTCACTGGGTATATTGAGCGAGGAGAACCGGAACCAAATGAACGACGAAGCTTCCTCGAACAGACAATGGATATCCTCGCTCAGTGAGGGCGGAGTTGGCTTTAAGGTTTGGGACAGCACGTGCGATCTCGAGCTGGATGACGAATACGATTCCAAACTTATCCGCGATTTTGATGGTGAACTGCTTGCACTCACACCGCTGCCAGTGGCTCCCAAAGTCTCCGACGATCCATTTGCGGAACTGAAAACATCTCCGCGCACCCAGCTAGTTCGCTATCTCACGCCGGAAGAAGAGATGGAAGCACTCCAGCTCGATCTGAATGATGGCGAAAATGAGATGCCGGAATCGGCTTCAAAAAATTCGCCGGTTATTCCCACCTCTCCGGATTCTTCATCGCAAGAAGTTGAACCTGCAGCACAACATGTTCAAGAACAATCAATGCCTCGGGTTACAAGAGAAGGTCTTGGCTGGGAATCAAAACGACAGAATCCTTATGTGGAAACCATGGACGGTGTCGGCATCGGACAAGTAAATGCACCAGGATCAGACGTTCAATCACAACGCAAAAAGCAGAAACCTGTGATCGTTATAGACAATCGATTCCAGGTCGTGTCTCAACTTGGCAAAGGTGTGATGTGCAACGTTTACAAAGTGAAGGAGTTGGAAACCGGCACGATGATGGTCCTTAAGATGCTTCCAAGCGAAGCATGGAGTGATCAGGAAAAGATTCTTCGGGCCCGATCGGAAGCGCAGATTATCACGCAGTTGCAGCACGAAAATCTAATTCCGTTTCGTCGATTCGACGCGACGGCAGATGGTAAGCCATTTATTCTCATGGACTATCTGCATGGTATCACTCTGCTTCGGGCAATCAAAGCAACCGATGGTCTTCCATTGCCGCGTGTCGTTCAAGTTATGGAACAACTGTGCCGTGGTCTGGCAGCCGCGCATAATGCCGGTGTCGCTCATCGCGATATCCGCCCGGACAACATAATGTTCCTCTCGAAAAAAGGCGATTACAATTTGAAGATTGTAGATTTCGGCTTAGCCAAGCTAGTTTCAGAAGGCGTCGAACCGTTGAAAATACTTGAGGCTACCGGCGAGATTTTCGGTAATCCGCCTTACATGTCGCCGGAAGAATGCCGTGGAGGTATTACGGATACTCGTTCCGACATCTACTCGATCGGGTGCGTCACGTACACTGCGATGACAGGACAACCGCCGTTTTCAGGTTCCAATTCGCAGGAGACTCTGAAGCGGCAGATCCAAGAGGACCTATTGCCTCCAACCCGAGTGAAGAAAAACCTGGCAAGTTCAAAGCACGCGGGCTGGGTCGCAGTTACCGATCTCGAATACATTGTGATGAAATGCCTGGAGAAGAATCCCAACGATCGCTATCAAAAAGTCGAAGAGATTTTGATCGATTTGGACAAACTTCGAAAGTCAATACCGCTCCAACAAACTCAAACGAAACGCGCATCCGGTCTCCGCAAAGCGGAATTGCAGAAGTCTGAAGACGCCTCCGGTAAACGGTTCAGTCCTGTCATTGTCGCAGTCATCGCGCTTGTGCTGGTCGCACTCGCGGGGCTGGGCTTCGCGCTAATGGCGAAACCTGCACCGGATACGGTATCAAGGGAATCCGAGAACGCGGACATTCCGCCACAAAAAATGCTGCTACCGCCAGCCCCGAAGGCAAGCGAAGACGCAAAACATATTAAAGTTGCGCCGACTCCACCTCAGGAACTATAAGGGTCTCAATCGCACCCGGACACAAGGCAAGCGCTGAGAGCAGCATAACCATTAAGGCTGCCATCACGGACAGTACCATAGTGAACCGCCGTTGATTAGCATTGGTGCACGGCTCGACATTCTCCGGTGCTGTCTCCGCATCCGTTGCTGCCTGCACGGCATGGAGAAACGAGCGCAACCTCTCGGTCTCATCGATTTTCATTTGCGTCGATAATTCCTTCATCGCATCGCGCAACTGTAGCGCGGATGAGTATCGCTTTGAAGGTGACTTGCGCAAGCACTTGCTTATGATGAAGTCTAGTTCGGCGACGATATCACTGTCCACAGGCAGACGTGAGCGCAGACTTGGTGCGCTTTCGCGAATCTGAGCGTCAAGCGTTTCAGCGATGCTGTTTTTCGCAAAAGGAGTTGCTCCTGTTAACATTTCAAAAAGGAGGCAACCAAAAGAATAGATATCGCTGCGAGCGTCGGTGACTCGGCCCTGTGCTTGCTCGGGGCTCATGTAGAGCGGCGTTCCAAGTATCGCCTTGCATCGTCCGCCCAAGAGTGATTCAGGTCGGTTGATACCACCGGCAAGACCAAAATCGACAACCTTCGCAAGAGGCTTACCATCGTCTCCCCAAGTTATCATTACATTTTGCGCCTTTAAATCTCGATGGACGACACCACGCGCATGGGCATGCTCAAGGGCAGAAAGGATTTGAACCGAGATATCGAGCGCAAGTTCAAAATTAAGCGGTCCCCGCTCTTCGATTAGTTCTTTAAGAGATGTCCCTTGCAACAACTCCATGACCATATACGGCTTGCCGCACTGGCTGAGCCCGAAATCCAGCACCACCGGAAGATTTTGCATCCGAAAAGCAGACAAAACTTTCGCTTCATGCTGAAACGTGCGCACACTGACCAGATCATTGTGTTCGGACTTGATGAATTTGATAGCCACAAAGCGATCGAGGAAGCTATCATGAGCCTTCAAGACAACACTCTTGGCACCTTGTCCTATGCGATCGAAATCGGAATACCGAGATGGTAATGTTATGCCTCCAGCAAAAGCCGGAGCCATCTTGCCCGCGCAATTGAGCATGCTGCAAGCGCCTCTTAAAAAATTTCCCCACACAGGAGTGTGTATTCGCACACCGAAATTTCTGGACACCTCGCTTCAATTTCTCTCATTAATTCAGGAATCGATCCACAATGTCCGGCAGCAAGCGAGTTTCGAAACGGCAATTCACGCTGCAAACGGGATACAATTAACGGTCGAGTATACGCATAAAAAACGGACTAACCACAGTCATGAATCTTCGCGCAGATGTAATCAGCCCACTTGATATGTTCAAGATCGGCATTGGTCCATCGAGTTCACACACAGTAGGACCGATGGTTGCCGCATATGAATTTCGCAATTCAATCAAGGAGGATCTGAAGAACACAAGTAACAACTCTAAGTGGCACATCACAGTGGAGCTTTATGGAAGCCTGTCAGCGACAGGCAAAGGACACGCTACGGATGGAGCTGTTTGTGCCGGGCTCGTAGGCATGATTCCGAAGGATGCAGATCCGGACAAAGTCTGGCAAGTGAAGCCGGATCTGGATGCGAATCCAATCGTGGTGATAGACGGAAGCGAAATCGGTTTCAAACCGGAAAGTGACATCAAGTTTTTGGGATGGATGATTGATAACCAGGGTCTGCCGCATCCAAATACCATGCGCTTTACTTTGAAGAACGGCGATGAAACAGTGCGTGAGGATATGTGGCTCTCCGTTGGGGGCGGTTTCGTCGAAAGATACGATACGCAGGCTGGCAAGCGCATATCGACCAACCAATGGCACAACGACGCCGAACTGCCGTACCCATACGACACAGCCCACGAATACATCGAACAATGCAATAGAAGTGGCTTACCGCCCTGGCAGGTGGTGATTGCAAATCAAGAGGCGCGTGGTCTAAGCGAGAAGGAATTACGTTTAAAACTTGGTGAAATTCTTGACGTAATGGAAGGGTGTATCGAGCGTGGTCTGCATGCGGAAGGTATTCTTCCAGGTGGGTTGAACGTTCGTCGTCGCGCCAAAAGTCTGTATGAAAAACTGCAATCAGGCTCGCCACCCGCCTGGGCAGGCAACGATCTGCGACCGTCGGTTTACGCAATGGCGGTCAACGAAGAAAATGCGGCAGGCGGAAAAGTGGTGACCGCTCCGACGAATGGCTCATCGGGACTGATTCCTTCTGTGTGGAGGACGTTAAAAGAGACACACGACTTCTCCCGAGAGACAATGGAAAACGGCTTGATCGTCGCGTCAGTCATAGGGGCGCTCGTCAAGGTTCACGCATCGATCAGCGGCGCCGAGGTCGGATGCCAGGGCGAGGTAGGTACCTCGTGCGCAATGGCAGCCGCAGGAGCGGTGGCGATGCTGAACGGATCGGTAAACCAGATCGAGCAAGCGGCCGAAATTGGCATTGAGCACCACCTGGGGATGACTTGCGATCCGATTATGGGTTTAGTCCAGGTACCCTGCATCGAGAGAAATGCGATGGGCGCCGTCAAAGCATTGAACGCCGCTGCACTTTCGCTTGCATCTGACGGCAACCACCTCATAAGTCTGGATAAAGCGTTATCGGTCATGAAACAGACCGGTCTGGATATGAACGAGAAGTATAAGGAAACCTCTACCGGTGGGCTGGCTCTGGGCTAGACCGAGATAGTCAAACTCGAAAAATTGTCCGAAGAATTCACTTGACATCTATAGTTATTTCATAATATTCTTGAAACGCCCCAGAGAAGATTCAAATTCTCTTTTCCTTTGTTTTAGTAAACCAACTCGCTGTTTGTTGACGCAGAGCCCGCTCTGCTCAATTCTTGTGCCTTCACCTGCAGAAGGACGTTCCTAAAGGAAACCCGCATGGAAAACACATCCAATGAAGACCGCCTGGCGGGTCTCGCTCCTGATGAGTGGAACGAGGTTGACGTCGGCACGCGGATCGATCTGAACGGGAAAACAACTTACCACGTACTGACCAGCGACAGAAAAGTCGGCTACTTTGTCGAGAAAGTATATAACGACAAGCAGAATCTGGTCCGTATCGTTAAACGCGGCAGAAACAGCCGTTCTGAAACAGATTTCGCACCCGATACCGGCGACGTCGTTCGGATTTTCGAGTCAAGCACTTTGCCGGATGGCAATGCGATGACCAAAGAAATCGTCTACGCAAGCGAACGCTCCACGGAAACCATCGTCATCGTAGGACCTGATGGCGACCTGAAGCGCACGGTCCAACGCGAGAGTGTCGGCATAAGAACGCTGCAACAAGGCCAAACCGATTACAAACAAAACGGCGTTCCGTCTGTGACAATCAATCACACGATGGAACCAAAAACTGGAAAGCTCTCTCACCGTGAGCAGATTCGCTGGCTAAAAGATGGTCAGCGCGCTTCGACTGAACACTTTTTCTTTAATGCAATCGGCGCAGTCAGCAAATACACAAAAATTTTGTATCATGCCACTGGCGGACCGTTCCTCGAAGAGACTCATAGATACGGGACCTCCGGACACATGCTTCGCCGCGAGATCATTCAGTACAATCCAACCGGCGTGCAAACCGCTGCAGATCTTACGATGTACGACGAGAAGGGCGACATAACGCAACGCTCGACTACGTACTACGATCATCGAGGCGCCGCTGTGGCGACGCACTCGGCCGATTGCCCTCCGGCTGAGTCATGGCTGGAAGAAGGAGAACAGGTTCTCAAACAACTGGAGAAAAAACTGGAGTCATCCTCGGAAAATTATTACTAAGCATCAGCTTCAAAGCACGACGATATCACACGTCTTCATCTGCTTCGACAATTCATTTACGATTGGGTAGTTGACTCCCAGACATCGCCGGATGATGACGCGCTGCAGCTCGGGCATCTGTAAAAGATGCTTCAAACCTGAAGAGGAAACATTCGTCTCTTGCAGCGAGAGTTGTTTTACTTTCACACCATCGAGTGCCGCCAGATGCTCGTCACCGAAAGCCATACCATCGATTTCTAACCGCTCTAAAGTTTTAAACTCGCGCAAATCCTTAAACGCTCCTGGAAATGCGCATCCCGTGCGAAAAACCATGCGCACAAGTAACGGCAGATTCTTTACGAGACGCAACTGACCGCCCTGAAGTTTTCCCTCGCCTGAAAACTGAAGCTCTCTCAACGTATCAAGTTTCGAAATTTCGCGGAACACGTCTGAGCTTAACTGGTTCGGAGACAGGCTTAACATGACGATCCTGTTTTGTTCGTTCAAGACTCGAATGCTACGAGAATCTACTCGTCTGTTCCTGGAGAAGTCCAAACTGGTCAAAATTTTAAATTGACTGACCGTTTCAAAACTGTCGTTGCCTAGATCACAGGCGGAGACGCTGAGCGTCTCGAGCGGCAATGCGCCAAGGTATGCAAGACCTCTTGCGTTCACCCCCTTACAGGCGCTGAACTCGACGCTCTTTAAATTCTTTCGCTCGCTTATAGATTTCAAACAATCGTCAGAGACCACGCTATCCTTGATAGCGAGCCGTTCTAACGCAGGACTGTTTAAAAATTTGAACCCGCTACCGTCGAGAGTTGCACCGTAAATTCTAAGTTCGTTCAGATCACGCTCGCCGGCAAGCTCCTTTAAGTCACCATCAGTGATACCATTTTTCGCCTGCACGACGAGCCGACCATAGCTGTAGGTGCGGACAAACGTTGGCGCCGGGTTATACTCATCAAGGGTGGGAAGCAATACGTCAGCCTTACGCAGTGCTGGAACTGTTGCAGCAGGTGTTTTTGATAACAGGCGTTCGAGTTGACTGTAGCCCAACCAGCAGGCAGCGATGAAACAAACCAGTGCCACCATTATTGCGCTGATGACCGGATCGCGGTCATGCTTCCTGGAAGACTCCTTTGGAATCATCAAGTTATCCAGCGTGATTGAGTACGAGCGATCCAGCACCTTGGTCAAATCAGCTTTCAGGTTGTACATCGATTGATATCGGTCGTCACGATTCTTCGCCAAGCATCTAGACAAGAGTGTTTCCACTCTCGAACTGAACGCACGTCCAGGATTGACGGCGGCAAGCGCAGGCGGTTTTTCGCTTGCATGTTTATTAATGATTTGAAGCGCGCTTTCGCCGTGAAAGGGCGGCTTACCTGTCAACGTTTCAAAAAGAACGCAACCTAACGAATAAACTTCGGACCGCTCGTCATACATCAAACCGAAACATTGGTCGGGGCTCATGTACTGCGGCGTTCCAACGATTGTCCGCCCCTGCACCTCAAAGGCTTCATCTGCCGTGTGTTGAATGGCGGCCACTCCAAAGTCGATCAGTCGCACGTCCGGTTCGCGTGAATCGCTGTTCACAAGAAGGATGTTGGATGTCTTAATGTCTCGGTGAAAAATTCCGCAGCTGTGAGCGTAGGCAAGAGCATCGGCTAGCGCAACGCCAATTTTGAGCGCGCGCTCGGTATCGAGCGGACCGTTGGTTAGCAGTTCGCGGTCAAGACTGACACCTTCCACGTACTCCATCGCCATGTAGACAACGCCGCTTTCAGTAGATCCAAAATCGTAAACCGCGATGATGTTTCTATGATTCAAGCGGCTAGTCGCGCGTGCCTCTTGTTGGAAGCTGATCAACTCATCATCAGTGACGTTACGCAAAATTTTTACTGCCACTTTCTTGCGATGCAGGCGTCGGTCGTGACAGAGGTAAATCGTTCCAACAGTTCCTTTTCCGATGATGGCGACCGGCTCATACCTTTCTAATGGAAAATCTGCGGCTGTAAAACTGCCAACGTCACCGCTATCCGGCATCGCGGTAGCTTCGTTCGAATTCGAATCGCTATCTGTAACAGGCGTGTCCATAGGTTCGTTATACCCGGAAGTGCCTACCTGCGGCGTTTTTTGGAGCACGGACAACAGTTCTGCTCTTTTTAGCGAAAGGATATTGAATGCTCGAAACGCCCGATTCTTCGTGCCCACTCGTATTTTCACCATTCCCCAGGAGCAATATCCCAACATAGAATAAACCTGCTCAATGCTCAGTAACTAGTTTGAAGAACGAGGAGAACCGAATGGTTCATCATTCCAGCCCCGAGGCTGGGGCGCTCCGCAACGCCTCTGCCCCCAGCCACCAGATTGAGGCAACAGCAAACCTACAGAGCCACGCGTCAGAGCTTATGAGTGCTCGCACTCTGTACACGCACAGCTCGACACCGCGTGCAGAAGTAGTTTCAGGCGGCACCCTGACGGTGCCTCCCCTCGGCGACACAGCCAGCACGACTCGCGGTGACATATACAAGGATGCGACGGTCACACCGACGCGCGCACCACTCGATGCCACCAAGACTGTCGCCGACATGACGAAAACCGGCGCGATCAAGGACAATACGGCCAATGTCGATCCGGTAGAGCGTCCGAAGGCCAGCGACGGCACAGCGCCGACGATCAAAGTTCAATTCTCCGACATCACTGCGGCCAATAAGACTCAGCCTGACTTCGTCGTCAAGCAAGATGGCAGCATTCAGATGAACAACAATCCCGAAAAATCGGGTCAAAAAGATATCGTGATCGAAGTAGAGCGTCAAAACGGTCAACTGATGCCGAACGAGACGCAGCAAAAAGCAATCGACGATCTATATAAGTTCTTGGACGCGCGAGTCAAAGCCGACAATCCGGAAGCCGCGAAAGCAGGCGTGAAGATTGACGACCCACAGGACCTCGTGTCGAAAGAAACGGAACAAGCAGCAAAGGCTCAAAGTTCCGACTTGCCCAGACAATCTCCCGCGGACCTCGGTCCTGCCGCTGAAGAGCAAACTCAAAGAATGAACCGCTTCAGAGGAAGCGGCAACGGACAGATGTCGAGGCAGGAAGCTAACGACTACTTCCCGGAAAGAACAGTTCCGCGCCAGAAAAACGAGAACGATAACATTGCAGCGATGAAAGACACCGTTGCAGGTTTCACCAGCAAAGGTGCGGAGCGCCCCTACGAGCACGTGGTGCATCGCGGAGAACGCGGATGGGGCGTAGGTCGCTACGGTATGACTTACGACAATTTCGCAAACTGGCTCTCCAACCTGGACATCGATGGTCTTGAGGAGTTGGAAAGACAGGGCAAAGTACCGAAAGGTACAGCCGCCAAGATGAAAGCCATGAAGGCCTCTGTCGCGAAAGCTAAAGAGTCCGGAAAAGATTCAGATCTCGATCCGTTCCTTCAGAAGATGAAGGCAGGAGATCCAAACAATCCACTGACTGCCAAGGATATCAACGACAACTTCGGCAAAGAAGTGCAAGAATTGGCAGCGACTCACCAGATCGGCCGATTCACCGAAGAAATGGGTCGCGAGAAACAGAGCGTCAGCCCTGGCGAACTGGCCCTCGCATTCATGACAGGCAAAGCTCCGACAGCCGAAGATCTGGCCAAGCCGGAGAACAAGCGATTCGTCGAAGCAGCTAACCAGTCCTATCAAATCGCTTTAGGTCGGTATGAAACTCCAGGCGACGGTCCGGTTAAATTCGCCGATGCAAGCAATATGTCACAAGCCATGCAGAACGCAGTTGGTAAGCAGCTGTGGCGTGGATATGACGGCGCCACCGAGCAAGGGAACCTGGGATGCGCGATTACTGTTTCACGAATTCTGCGCGCTGGTGGTATCGAAGTTGGTGACCAACTTTCGGTCAACGGTCTGGCAGCGAAGATGAGAGAAATGGGCGCCCAGAAAGTATCGCTCGAAGAAGCTATGCGAAGCGGCGAACACTACGTCATCATCAAGAAGCAAGGTGGAAGCCACACCGGTATCGGACTTGGCAGAACGGTCGTCGAAAACAGCTCCGGTCAACGAAGAACTGTCGAGCGCGACATTTCGCAATCCAGTTTGCGGTCCGGAAGCTACGCCTTCATCCTTCCAACGAAAAACAACGGATAAAGTCTTGAGCACGGATGTGGCCTCTAGAATCAGCACTGAATACGGTGACTGTATAAAAGGGCATCTCATCCCCAGGTTCATCCCTGTAGTCGGCTGCATTTGTATTGCGGCCGACTCACTGCTTTAAGATGGCTCTCTAGTCCATGTCAATTCAGGGTAGAAAACTGCGACACGTTCCGGTCGCTCAGACACGTCGGAATTTTTCTGACAACGAATTTTGAATATAAGAGGAACGAACCAAACGCAGCAATTGGCATGCGACTCGTTGCCTGATAAAAACAATATGATGCCAAGAGATTGATTTCGCAAATTGTTCGTGGCATCATTGCAAAGCTGAAAGACGACCAATCCGGTCAACTTTGTCAGATTGAGACAAAAGACCCAGTGGTTGCCACTTTCTAGACAGCAGGACTTTCAAATGATCACGAGTCAGCCCCGCGCTTGACAAGACGCTTAAAACATTCCAGTGCACCGTATGCGGTGCTAAGAGAAGGTGCTTCGCATCAACGTGAACATCGAAATCGTTACTAAGGAGGCCGTTAAATGACTTCTATCTATCTCGACAACAGTGCCACCACTAAGGTCAGAGAAGAAGTAATCGCAGCAATGCTCCCCTACTTGTCGGAGCACTGCGGCAATCCATCTTCGATCCACGGGGCTGGACGTCGGGCTCGGCAAGCCGTAGAGCGCGCTCGCGCGCAAGTAGCACAGCTTATTAATGCTAAGCCGTCCGAGATCTATTTTTCGTCAGGTGGAACCATGAGCAACAACACCGCGATTCTCGGACGCGCAGATTTCGTCGAGCAGCGCAACCTTGGTAAACACTTGATCACCATTTCAATCGAGCATTCATCTTCGTTGAGCCCTGCTAAACAGCTTCGCCAGCGCGGTTGGGAAGTCACCATCCTCGGTGTCAATCAAGATGGCATCGTTGATCTCAAGGAACTAACGAAATCAATCCGACCAGACACGAGTATCATTTCTATTATGTGGGCGAACAACGAGATAGGCTCGTTGCAACCAGTGGAACAGATTGCCGAGATCGCCAGGGCTCGAAACATCCACTTCCATTGCGATGCTGTTCAAGCAGCAGGACGAATTCCGATCGACGTAAAAAAAGTTCAAGTCGACACGCTCTCATTGTCAGGACACAAGTTTTACGCGCCTAAGGGAATAGGCGTGCTGTACGTCCGCGATGGTGTACGCGTTAACCCGCTCTTGCATGGCGGAGGACAGGAACGCGGACTATTTCCGGGAACCGAATCTGTGGCGAACATCGTCGGCATCGGCGAGGCGGCTTATCAAATCTCGAAAGAACTTCAAGTCAATGCCAGCCATCTTCGCGACCTACAGAAACTTCTGGCTCAAAGACTGACTCGATATGGCAGCGTGCGTATCACAGGACCACGCGACCTGTACAATCGTCTACCGGGTCACCTCAGCATAGTCATCACAGGCGCTCGCGGCGCAGAGCTCGTTGAAGAAGCGAGCACTCGAGACGTGTTTATATCAAGCGTATCGGCTTGCTCCAGCGGAGGCGGCTCTCCATCTCATGTACTGAAGGCAATCGGACTGGATGACGACGAAGCCCTGGGTGCTCTGCGCATCTCCGCCGGCCGCTTCAACACCGAATCAGACGTCAGAAGCGCGGCCGACACCATAGCCGAGTTGATCTCAGCGAGGGCCATCAACCCTGGCACCGCTCTCCATCACATCGGTCACCAGCAGCTAAATTCGGTCGCCAGCTTCCAATGAAGCAGTTGAAGTCCTTTCACAAAAAAGTTTTTCTCACGCAGTAAACCGAAGAAAGGAGGATTCGTCCTCCTTTTTTTCGTGATGGCTATTTCGACATCGGAATGGATAAAGTAAACTCGCTACCGACGTTTTGCTCCGTGACAAAAGTCAAATCACCACCGATAGTGGCAGCCAGCTCCTTCGATAGATATAAACCAAGTCCCGTACCGGTCCCGCTTTCTCGGCTCTTATGAGTCTGCCAGAATCGCCTGAAAATTCCTTCTTTCTGCTCCTCTGTCATACCAGGTCCGGAGTCTCGAACCGAGATCAGCAGCATGTTTTCCTCCACCCAGGCTCGCACGACGACTAGACCTTCGACTTTGGTAAACTTGAAGGCGTTACTGAGCAAGTTTGTCAAAATTCGTTTGATAATCAAACCATCGCCTCTGATCTGATTTACGTTCGCGTCAATTTCCTTACGAAATTCAAGCTTTTTATCAACGATAGTGAAACTAAACTGCTCGCAACTCTGGTTGATCAGAGCAGGAACATCCAAAAGTTCCTGAATCGGGACTAGACTTCCAGCGTCAAAACGATAGACGTCCAGCAGATTGAAAATCATACGGACCATCTCTCTATTAGAATCGAGCAGCTGGTTGATGATGAGCTGTTGCTGCTCAGCCGGCACTTGGCCACTGGCAAGGTATTCAAGGACCCTCGTTGCGCCCAATAGAGGACTTTTCAAATCATGGGTTATGGCAGCGACAAAGTCCTCGCGCTGACGCATCAACACCTCTAGTTCGCGGTTTTTCCGTTCTAGTTCCTCGGTTCGCTTCGCCAACGATACATCGCTAGCGCGTAGAGCTTTGTTTTTCTGAACGACATCCAGGGCGGAAATGGCAAGTTGAGCTGCCTGTTGGGCCAACTCTAGCTCCTTTGACTCCAAAAGCGCGGAGCTGACGGACAAATCGGCGTCGGATTTTTCCATAAGCCGGGTATTTGCTACCAACGCCTTTTCAGTGGCCACCAAGCGCTCGTCACTTTTGACAAGCTTCAACTTCATCTCATCGCGCTCACGCGTCCTTTCGGACAGTCGCTTTTGAGAATGGGCTAGGTCTAGCTTTAGTTGGCGCTCATTATCCGACACGGATAACACCAGCATGGCTGAATTTTAGGTTCATGCTGCCCTCCAGGTAGGCAAACAAAAAGGTAAAAATTCGCAAAAGAATATTCACGAAATGCTCGGACTGAACTATCTTATTTTCGAATCAAATCTCCGCTATTAAAGGGGTGGAAGTCATAGGGTTTGGTCATGGTAGAAGAAGCTAAAGTTCAACTGAAAAAACTTGAAGAAGCCAGAGCGAATTTGGCGCGTCAGATTGAAAACTCCATAGCAGCGTTGGCTGAACTCGATGACAAAATCAGTCAGCTGAAAATCGACATTGCGCAACTGGAAAAGTCGGCTGTCGACTAGGGTTGAAGCTAACCGTAAAGTGAATAGATTCACTAATTAATCCTCAGTTTATCTAGTGTATTTGCCAACTCCTCGGCGCTTTGGAAACGGTCTTTAGGCTCCTTAGCCAGACACTTTTCGATTATTTTCTCAAGCTCCGGCGATAGCCCATGTTTTACATTCATCCACTCTCGCAGACTGGGTACTGGAGAGCGTGAGTGCATCGACATCGTCTCGAAATAACTCTCTCCCACAAATGGAGGGCATCCGCATAAGACTTCGAACATGACGCACCCCATGGAATATATGTCGGACAAGGGCGTCACATCCTCACCCCGACATTGCTCAGGGCTCATATAAAGTGGGCTTCCCAACACCTCCCCTTGTAATGTCAACCGATCCGAATTTTCCAGAGCCATGCACTTCGATACGCCGAAATCCACGATCTTTGGAAGAATAGTTGTTTCGTCCTCGCAAAACAGAATTATGTTGCTTGGTTTTATGTCCCTGTGCACAACACCTGCGCGATGTAGGTGCTCAAGGGCATCTGAACATTGAACAAAAATTGGAACCGCTTCTTTTTGGACGATAGCGCCACCGCACTCAATCACGTTTAACAAAGACGGGCCGTCGACAAGCTCCATAACCAGGTAAGCTGTTCGATCCCGATCTAGAAGGAAATCAAAAACTTTTACGACCGAGCGATGAGACAGCTTCGTCATGATGCTGGCTTCTTGCACGAACCGCTGCCAAGCCGACGTCGTTGTCGGTTTAAACATTTTAACTGCCACCAGGGTGTCGGTGCTCTTACTACGCGCTTTGAAAACCGTACCCATTCCGCCCTTGCCCAGTATCTCAATGAATTCGAATCTCTCGGATGCTTCTGTCGTGTTTAAATCTTCCTTCTCGCGAGAATTCAATTCTCCATCGCTCAAAGTGGCAATTTTATTCAGGATGTTGATGACACTAAGTTTGGTATTAACCGACATTTTGTCACTTGCCTCGCCGTGGACAAGTTGGCTCAAGACCTCTGCGTCCCGGGAATTCAAACGAGTGCCGTTGTACATCTGGGCTGTAGCTCGCAGGTCGGGCATCGCATCTTTGGAGGTGAGGAATCTCAACATATCGGCCGCGATTCGTGAGTCGATTGAGATCCCGCCGTCGTTTGCGTTTTTAATAAAATCGACGAGAGTACCCGGTTCCACATCCTTCAAGCAGTAGCCGCTTGCTCCAATTGAGAAGGCGGAGAAAACATCATCTATTGACTCGTTGTTAGTAAGAAAAATGATTTTCGCGTTCTTATCCACCGAACGAATTTGCCTGGAGGCCTCGAGCCCGCCCATCACCGGCATTCGAATATCCATAAGAACCACATCAGGCTTGCTTTCAACGTATTTTCTAATAGCCTGCTCGCCGTTTTCTGCAACGGAGCTTATCGTGATTTGCGCGTTTGAAACCTGCTGCACTGCCAGTTCAATGCCCATACGGATGAGCGCTTGATCTTCGACAAGCATGACATTCAAGGGCATAGCGCACCATTTTTAGACAATTTCGGCGTTGCAACTTACTAATCGAACGCCTCGAACCCGCCGCGTCAACATATACAAATAGCTGTATCAGATCTGGAAATAAACAACAATCACCTATTAGAGCTACTGAGACTGAAGTAAGTTTGCAAAGTCGCCACCGCAGACTCTTTTTGCTTTCATAAAATTTTCGGCACCGTCCGAATCCTCAAAGCCTTACCTTTCATGGTTTACCGGGAGCGTGACTTGAAAGAAAGCGAGAGAGTCCTGACCTGAAGAGCGCCGACACCGTTTCATACACGTTTTCGCTAAGGGATATTCGCGAATTCACAGTTTTGAGCATCGAAACTAAGATGGTATTACTGCACTGGAACAAACCTTTCTCAAGCGCTCCTGATTGTCCCTCCGATCCGGCAAACACCGAATCGTTTCTCTGGCACGTCTACAATGCTAAATCTCACTACACGCGAATTTTTCTTTCACACAGCCGCTTTGCGCAACGCCGCAGCAGAGGGCGCACTGGTCATCGCTTGCGACCCTTTTCAATCTCAAGTACATGACAAACTAGACGAACTCTTCGGCGCTCAAGCATCTCAATGCGACACGGTGGTTTTGAAACGCTCAGCGGCACCGAAGAGCAAAACCGACAAAGTGCTCGCGCAAAAACCTGCCCGCAGACGAATAAGCTCCACGACCGCCGCTGGCAGAAAGCGCCGAATGGAACTTGAGGACACGCTGCAAATGCGCTTGAACAAAAAGACGTCTTTCAATTTCTTGGAGGCGTTTGAGAACTTCACATCATTCTTCGCAAGAAAAGGTCACTAACAACTTCGAACGAGCGGGTTCGAAGTTGGAAGGTTTAAGCCGGTGGACATGAGCCACCGGCTTATATTTTGAGTAGCTAGAACGCCACGTAAATAAACGGTCGCACCGGTAACGTCAGTCTGTAAATTACATAGTGAAAGAACACGCCAACAAAGAGACCGACGATTAGTGACATCAAAACTCTGTTTCTGCTACTCATAATCCAACCTCCGAGCATTTTCTCGAATTTTTTCAGCCACCATATGCGCTACCATCCTTCCCCCGGTTTCCGAAAAGTGACCCATGTCCAAATAATCATCAGGTTTAAAACCTTTTCCGATTACCGCACTATCTGCGCCTAAAACCTTCCAGCGCTTCCTCGAAATTTCCAATATCCCGTCGTACTTTTCCAGCTGATCTGACGAGAAGCGATTTAAAATCAGAGGACTGTGTCGCGGTACAAAGACAATCGTATGCCGTAGAAGTTCTTGCGGAATCGTTCGATAGTTTTCATCCGCGTCGGCCCAACTTCGGGCAATGGGTTCCCAATCACCATCTGCATTTCGAAATGCGACTGAATTTTGCTCGCCGATCAATTCATTTTTTTTCGATTCGAGAAAGGAACCGTCAAGGTTCAAATGAGGTCTGTAAGTGTCAGCAAACGAGGCTCGCGGAGCCAGAAAATTCGGATGTGTCCCGCTGCACCATACCGTGAAAAAAAGGTTGTGACCAACCCATTGCCACAGTTCAGTGCTGCAGGTATAGAGGTCGACCTGCTTTCCTAAACTAAGATCTAATAGACTCTGATCGAAGTTTGAATGCAAAGCGTTCATATGTTCATCTAACGTTTGGGAACGCTTCGAGCTGTTGAGCAACAGCCCGTGATTTTTAAAATCAAAAAATTCGCGCCGAAGAAGAAGCCCGTCGGGAGCGCATATACGGCGGGGCTCAGCAGTTGTGACATAGATAACTTTGCGATTCTGTTTCAACAACATCTCAGCCACCCAGGACCCCCCTTCGAAAGGAACGGCACCATCAAAGCTGTAGTTGACGACAAAATATTTTTCGCCAAGCCGCTGCTTCAGCTTTTCACTCCACAACTGCTCTTCGGTTTGTCCAAAGCCATTGAAAATGCTGTTACCACCAACAATTACAATCGTCTGGTCTCTGCGGGCAGGTTTCACGAGCGATACCATTTGACCGAGCGAAGGAAAGTACTGTGTATAGGGACTGATGTAAAAGTGGAATCGCTTGAAATTTTCGATTTTCTGATTTTGCGAGCAAATGAAACCTGAAACACAACAGATCAGGAAACCCAACAGAGCGCCCACGAAGAATGGTTTCGGAGCTAAAAATTGTCCCGGGAAGCCGCTCTCCGGCAGTTTCAATTTCATGCTCAGTTTATCCTCGTCGTGAATAACAAGCAGAATTTTTCGACTGCATCCCCCAACGGATAAAAGAAAAGCAAGCGGCTTACGAATACAAAAAACATGGTTACAAGCCAGGCCGAAATCGGAAATTTATCGAAGACAAGTCCGAGTATTCCGACCACCGGTATTTTTCTGTACAGAGCACAGATACACAGTCCGACACCATGGTAGATTCCCCAGGCGACGAAGTGCCACGCGGCGCCGTGCCACAACCCGCACAGGGACATAGCCAGAAATGCAGCGAAAACTTTGCGAAGCTTCGAGTGTTTTCCGCCGGCGATTGGAATGTATATGTAATCGCGAATCCAGGTGCTCAGTGAAATATGCCAGCGTCGCCAAAACTCTCGTATGCTGGTGGCTAAATAGGGCCAGTTGAAATTAGCAGGAATCTCAATTCCCATCATTCGAGCTAAACCAATTGCAATATCACTGTAGCCGCTGAAGTCAAAATAGATTCGCAGGTTTAAAACCACCAGCAGAAGCCAACGTTCTTCCAGACTAATTGTGCTGAAAATCAAATCCCTTGACTCTATATATGGTGTCAGGTTATCCGCTAGCACAAGTTTCTTTCCATACCCGGTAGCAACTTGCAAAAGTCCGAGCATGATCTGAGTGGAAGAAATGGCGGTGAGTCCCTGCTTCAGCGCCGGAATAAACTGGTCGAACCGTTTCACTGGACCGGCAACAAGCGTTGGGAAGAAGAAAGTGAAAGCAGCGAAGTCAGCCGGCTTTTCTATGGGAGGCTTCTGTTTTCTTATCTCCAGCAAATAGTGTACGAATTCGAAAGTAAAAAAGCTGATAGCCAGTGGCGGGGTCAGGGGAAGGGTAGAACGGACGAGAGAATGAAAAGTGTCCTTCGCCTCCGGAGTCAGAAATGCAAAAGCCTCGTCAGCAAAAAATAGCGAATACTTATAGTGGCAAAGTGCCAGAGTACAAGCAAGTATGGCCGTGGCGCAAAAAAGACGGTTGGCGGAGCGTCCCGCGAGGTAAGTAAGCGAAGCTAGCACCACTATCGGTACCACGCCGGCGGCTCCGGCAAAGTGCATGTGGAATAGGAAACAGAAGCACAGCAGCAGCCACAAGCGGATTTTGGGCGTGCCTGCCAGCCAGTACAGCGGCAAAAACAACACCACGCCAACGAGAAACCAATACGTGTCAAAGATCATGGCTGGAAAACTACTTTACGGATGTCTTCTCTTTAGCATCCTCACGCTTATCGCGTTTACCATTCGTCCTGGTTGATTCGGATTTGCTCCCTTTACTCCCGGCTCCTCGACTGGACTTATCATCCACTTTGGCTTCAACCTTTTTTTGCGCTTTGATCTGAGAATTTTCAGACTTTTTGATTTTGTCCTCAATCCAGCCCTCGTCGTGCTTGGCGCTTATGTAGTCCGGGTGGGAGGTCCCAAGTAGTGTTTTAAGAACGGATACTTCTCGCTTCGAGTAGAGAAAAGCGAGCTGCATATCGTTCTTTTGCTGATGCAAACGCGACAGTTTCTTCAAGCTATGAGCGACCTCGATATGTTTATCGCCCAGGAGCTTTTTGCGTATATCCAGAGCCTGTTCCGCATCTGCTATGGCCGGGTCCAATTTGTCCTGCCTGCGATGAGCGTCAGAAAGGCGGTCATAAGACTCGGCGACCATAATGTGGTCAGGTCCAAGTGACGTTTTCAAAAGACGCAACTCTTCCTCGATCAGGGGAATCGCTTTTTCTGTTTGACTATTATCCTGATAGCAGCGAATCAAATCCCGCATGGCACGCGCGACTTCGACTTTCTCAGAAGCGAGAAGGACGCGTTTGGTTTCCAAACTTTCTTCGTACAAAGGAATTGCTTTGTCGAATTGACGCTCTCGAGAATACAAGGAAGCAATCTCATCAAGGTTTCTAACCGTCTGCAGATGGTCTTTTCCGAGAACGGATCTCCTGATCTTCAGAGCCTTCTCAAACCAATTTCGAGCATCACCGAATTTATGTTCATCTCGCTTCAATCGACCGATCTGGTCGTACGCATCTGCTACACGGAGGCTATTTGCACCATAACCTTTCTTGCGAAGCTCGACCATGCGTTCATACCAGGGCATAGCTTCCTCGTACTGCTCACGGTCCGAATAGAGTCTAGCCATCAAGGATACCGGACGCTCCAGACCGTCAAAATCTTTTCCATTCACCTTCTCACGAATGGCGATGGTGCGCCGCAAAATCGGTTGAACAGAGTCATATTTGCGCTGGTCCCAAAGAGTATAAGCAAGATCTTCAAGGTTGCGGGCAATCGCTTCGCTATCAGCACTGAGTGATTGTTCTCGGCGCGCGAGAGCTTTCCGATAGAATTCCTCGGCTTCTCTGAATTTGTTTTGTCGCTTGTAGAGCTGAGCGATATTACTTAAACTTTGAGCAACGAGGTCGTCTTCAGCCTTAAGTGTTTCCGCAGAGTCAAGCGCAGCATTATATTCGGATAGCGCCTTATCTATTTTTCCTGAACGCATCAAATCATTGGCAGCATCAGTGTGTTTGCGCCACTCGTTATCTGCAGCGAAAGCGCAGCTGTTGATGATGAGAAGTTCAATCAAAAGGGCTACCGGAATTCGAAAAAAGGCGACCGTCAATTTGGGAGTCGAAAACTTAGGCATGAAAGAGCCCTCGCAACGCGGATCTGAAGAACATAGTTTCCCATAAAATCGATGAAAATACGTAACGGAAACTAAATTATGTCTGAGTAGGTTGCGTGATGATCGGTGAGCAACTGCCGAGCAAAGTCTATATCGAGATGAGCGGAGCGCGCATAACGCTCGGCTTCTGAATAATCGCCACTGGCAAGCAAACTGCGCGCCCGGCTGACATAGGTGCTCACGACGCTCAAGCGGCGAACCACTCCGACTTCCTCGTCCTTATCGCGCAAAAGTCGCTGAAGGCGAGCCACACGACGTTTGAAGTCTTGGGTAGGATCATCGAGTTCTTCGAGAATTCCGGACTCATCCTCGGGCTCCGGTCCACTATTCGGATACCTGGCATATTCGATCAAACGGGCTGCCATGCGCAACTCCATTGAACCAGCTTTGGCCATGCGACCAACATCATCAGAGTCAGAGTCCTGATACGAGATAATGCATTGGTCGAGAGTTCGCCGCGCGGCATCAATGTACAGCTTGATTCGACCGTGTGCCACCACAGACGCCTCTGCAAGAAATTTCTGGGTCTCAGCATATTGATCGATGAGAGACACGATTCTAGGAACCGCAGAACCACGGCAGCGCTGGAGCGTCTCAGGTTCCACAACTCGAGACTGAAGCTTATCCTCCAGCTCTCGACCGAGAAGATACATATAGAGCAGCCCAGCGTGAGCAGCCAGCTCAGCCGAGGTTGATTCGCCGTTCTCGACGTGATTGATCGCGTCGAAATATAAACGAACGACTTCGGCAAGACGCTCTTTCTGCTCGGAGCTCACCTCGGCGTTGGTATATTCGACGCTCGCTTTGAAACGTGTAATAGCCTCGGAGAGTTCAATCACAGTTTGTTCCGTGCTCTCGTCATCAAGCAATGGCTCAGTAATTCGTCCATTCGAGTCACTGAGATGGAGCATCGCCATGCTCAAAAATTTGAGTCCCTGTTTACAGTACTGAAAGCACAGTTGCGGCTCTCCGTCTTTGAGGTGGTAGATTGCCTCTTGATACGCATCCTCCGCCTTATCGATGCACTTGCGAGCCAGCGATTTAAAGGGACTATCGGACGCCCGAACCTTCTGACGCGCCTCGGTCATCGCCTCGACAACTACGCTCATCAGTTGCTGCGAGCGCTTCCCCGACATCCACTTCGACCAAAATTTGGTGAGATCTTCAAGCACGTTTGATCGACTGCTCCTTTATCTCGGCACGCAAATTGACGATCTCTTCTTGCAGTTCCGCCAGCTCTTCTTCGGCAAACTGCCGCCATTCACTGTCCGGCAGATCTTCAAGTTCGAGAAAGACGCCTTCGCCCAGGTAATGCTCGGTCGTCTCCGCGTCGAACAAGCCGCGTGCGAAGTGCGCATGAAGCCAAGCCACTTTGCACGCAGTGTCCGCTTCCTTGAATTCTTCATCGGCGATGAGTTCCACGGCTTTTTCAATCGCGGCTAAACCACTGGTGATACCATTCTCAATGATATGACTCTTCCGAAAGCCGGAAGCCTCGAAGTCCAGCTTCAACTTCGCGATAAACTGCTCAACAAGCGTTAAGCGCTCCATGACCTTCAATTCGGTCGGTATTTTGCTTTTTGAGTTTCCCTTGCTTGACATTATGATGGCAGGGTCCGACTGTTGGACGAGGAACGTGGAGCTTGGTAAGAATTACTGGTTTTACAGCATAGTACGGCGACGACGATAATCATACAGCACCCATCTTGACATCTATCAATTTTAAGCCTTTCTTAGTCAGTGTGCTAAACTTCAACACCATGGATAGCCTCAAATCCCGCGAAATACTGGAATTACTGTCAAACGACTCGCGCACCTCGGCCGAGACAATTGCCGGAATGCTTGGGCTGGCGCCATCTCAAGTCAAAAGCGAAATCGATAGATTCGAGCAAGAAGGCATCATAAAGCACTACGGCTCCACGATTGACTGGGAAAAAGCGGGCATCGAGAAAATCGTCGCATTTGTAGACATCGATGTTGTTCCGGCTCGTGAGGTTGGATTCGACGCAATTGCTCTGCGTATCGCCAAGCATCCGGAAGTGAAACATGCCTGGCTGGTGTCTGGCGGTTGCGATTTGAGCATTATGGTGGAAGCAAACAGTCTCAAAGAAGTGGCAAACTTTGTAGCTGAAAAAATCGCCACTATTGACGGTGTTACAGGTACAAACACCCACTTCCTTTTGCGAAAATACAAAGAAGACAATGTTCTGTTCGGCGACCTGGAACCGGACAGCCGCCTAGTAGTATCGCCTTAGGCAGAGACTTGCGGCGATGAACAAAGACGATTCAAATCCTCAAACTTTCAAGGGACTGTCGAAAACGGCAGCAGAATTGCCTCAGTCAGGTATTCGAAGATTCTTCGACATTGCGTCGCAGATGAAGAACGTCATTTCACTCGGCGTGGGCGAACCGGATTTTCCGACGCCGTGGACGGTTCGCGAAGCCGCAATTTATTCGATTGAAAAGGGTCAAACAACTTATACTTCGAACCTGGGTCTGATAGAGCTTCGCCGCGAAATCAGCAAGCACGGTATGAAACGCTATCAGGTCGAGTACAATCCAGAGACAGAAATCCTCGTTACAACAGGAGTGGCTCAGGGACTGGATCTCGTAGCAAGAGCATTACTGGATCCGGGTGACGAGGTGCTCATTCCCGAGCCCTGTTTCGTATCGTACAAACCGTGCGTTTCACTTGCCGGCGGGGTACCAGTGCCAATTGAAACGACCAGTGAAAACAACTTTCAGGTCTCCATAGAATCACTCGAAGCAAAAGTGACACCACGCACCAAGGCAGTTTTGATCGGTCATCCATCCAATCCGACGGGGGCGGCGTTGCAACGCAAGACGCTGGAAGAGATCGTCGATTTCGCTTGCCGGCACGGGCTCTACATAATCAGCGACGAAATCTACGACCGCCTGACCTACGACGGCGAGCACGTCATGGTGGCGTCGCTGCCAAATGCTTTTGACAGAACTATCACGCTAAACGGTTTTTCGAAAACCTACGCGATGACCGGTTGGCGCATAGGGTACGCTTGCGCTCCGGCAAACATTCTGCACACCATGATGAAAATTCATTCGTACACTATGTTATCCGCACCTACGCCCGGACAGAAAGCCGCATTAGAAGCCATGCGCAGAGGCGAAAAATATGCCAGCGCAATGGCAGCGGAATACAAGCGACGACGCAATTTGATTGTGGATGGTTTTAACGCGATGGGACTGGATTGCCCCATGCCGGGCGGAGCGTTCTACGCCTTTCCGAGCATCCGTGCCACTGGACTATCTTCCGAGCAGTTTGCCGAGCAACTCCTGTACTCTCAGCAAGTAGCTGTAGTGCCTGGCAACGCATTTGGTCTTGGCGGAGAAGGTCATGTTAGATGCAGTTACGCAACAGACGCCAGTTTGATAAAGAAGGCTCTGGAGCGCATTGAACTTTTCATAGACTCCTTACCAGGTGTTTCGATAAAAAACGATCTTCTAGAAACATCTGATCAGCTTGTTTAGAGCCCGTCTCATCCGTTTGATACAAGGTATTTCCGGGAATTAAATGGTGTCGGAGAATCACGCCATGTCAGACGCTCGCGTTGCATTTCCAACTTCGCTAACTGAGCGCTACAAAGATCCGCGCTTCATCGGAGCCGGCGGAGCCAGCACCGTGTACGCGGCACACGACTCTAATCTCAATAAAGAAGTAGCAATCAAAATTCTCGGTCCCAGACCAAGCGGCCAAAAACTTCTGCGGTTTCAACAAGAAGCGAAAGTGATTGGCCGGCTGTCCCATCCCAACATCGTCACGGCTATAGACTTCGGTGTTGTGGACGAGAACTTCGCGTACATGGTTATGGACCTTGTCGGCGACTGCAGCCTGGAAGCGTTTATCAGCAGTGGTGAAGAGATTTCGGTGACAAAGTCAATCGAGATTTTCAGACAGATCGCTATCGCCATGACTCATGCCCATGCACATAACGTCCTGCATCGCGATCTAAAACCAGGCAACGTGCTCCTGGACACCCCCGCGGCAACACACCCGCGGATCAAAGTAGCTGATTTCGGCGTTGCAAAAATCATAGGCACACCATTTTTTGTCACCACAGGCAATATCTTCATCGGCACACCGAGCTACATGAGCCCGGAGCAGTTTCGGGCACAAGATGTCGACGAGCGCTCCGACATTTATTCTTTCGGATGCCTGATGTTTGAAACACTAAAGGGTACCGTTCCGTTTCCAGGAGACGCCGCAGCTGAACTTGCAGAAAAGCACGCGAACGAACCAGTGCCACCGTGCACGGTGACTGCGTACGGAGAAGAAATTCCCAACCGCTTGCAAGAGATAATTAGAAAGTGTTTGGAGAAAAAACCGGAAAATCGTTTCGACACCTTCGAGACGGTAGAGAGATACCTTTCGGCGCTATCTGCGGAACAATCATCGTCAGTACGGCCTGTGGTTCAAGAGCGCGCCAAGCTCGCAGCACGAGAACCCTATTTGGTATCAAGCACCACTAGCCAGTATCAGGCAGCCGACACTGGTGCAACCAGAAAACTAATGATCGCCATCACGACATTAGTAGTGTCGCTAGCGGCGCTTATCTGCTACAGCCTGACGGGAGAACACTCAAGCTTCAGCCTGATTGGTTCAGAGACGCTCTCCCGAACAGGCTCTGGCGACGGCACGAAGGATGGTTCAAGCAAGGAATTAGAAAAGAAGCAATCCGTTGATCTATCGGCTCAACTAGAGGAAGAACACAAAGAGCGACGCTCATGGCGTAATCGCGACATCCAGCTGCCGGCTTCTATGCTAAAGGGCTCGACCGACGAACTTCTAGATAGAGCCAAAAAACAAATCGATAAAAAACGGTATAGCTTCGCTTGCGGCTATCTCGATCATGTTTTAAAACTAGAGCCGAATAATTTCAGAGCGCTAAAGCTGCGAGGTGATGCGAGAAAGAATTTAAACGACGTCAATGGTGCACTTAGCGACATCACCGCAGCACTTTTTCTGCGACCGGATGATTCGGAGCTGTTATACAGAAGGGCTATGCTTCGCCGCGAAACCAGCGATTTAAACGGAACAATAGAAGACTTGAATCTGGCGATAGAAAAGGAACCGAATAATTCCAAGTATTTCTTCCAGCGTGGTGATAGCTACATGGAAATAGGCAAAACAAAAGAAGCGTTCGAGGACCTGACGCGATCGATCTCGCTGAAACCAAGCGAGGCCGCATATCGGAGCAGAGGCAAACTAAGCCAGCTCAACGGAAAATTTAGAGAAGCCATCGACGACTTCTCCAGAGCAATGGAGGCGAATCCCGGGAGCGCCGAACTCCGCTTCCTGAGGGGAAACTCATACAACGAACTCGGAGAATATCAGAAGGCGGTAGCAGATTACACTGCTGCAATTTCTAGAAACAGTGGTAATGCCAACTTCTACAAGATGCGAGCAAATGCCTATGAACAGCTGGGAGATCCAGGCAAAGCCAGGGCTGATAGAAGCGTTCCAATCGATGACTTCAAAATCGGTCGTTGAACAATAAGAAAGGAAAGCAAATCGAAAGGTCCATCCTCAAATGATCGACCTATCAAGTCGGCGGGAAATAAATTTGATAACCTTTATAGATCAGCTATTGATGCTGACAAGAGACGAGATTGCGAGATTTCATGATCTGGCGGCTTAGTACGGAGACAGGCGAATGGCAGAGTACAAAACAAATTTACCGGCAAACACCAAAGATAAAGCGACCTTCAAGAATCCCTTTACAGGCGAGACTTACAATCGCGGTTCGCTCAATGTCAAAGTGAATCAGGAAGACCTGATCGGCAAACGGGCGCAAGAGATTGCAAAAGAGCATTCGCTACACATTCCGCCAACGACAAAACCAGACTTTCCAGCGATTATAGACCCGACCCACATCGCCATCGGTCCCTTCGTCAGTGGCTTTGATGACAACCTTTACTTCGACGCCGTTCTCGGAGTCGGAACTAATGCAGTCTTCGGCTATAACCAACCAAACATTTTTGGAAAACTGCAGCGACTTGGTAGCTGCCTGGCAGGCTACATGGGCGCGGGCACAGATTTCTTTTTCGACCTCCGACATGGTGCTCCCACGCCGCAAGCGCTGGCTGCCGAGATGACGAAACTGGCCGAACAAGCCTACGGCGGCAAATACATGATGAATTTTGCCAACGCAGGCACAGAGGCAAACGAGAATGCGCTCAAAGTCGCTATGTTTCATAAGTTCAGGCTGGTGAAAAAACAGCTCGGCGACGACATGTATAAGCAGATGTGCGATCAGCTGGGAATTCATCAAGTCCGCCCCGACATAGATGCATTGTGGAGCAACTACCCATTCTTCATCATGGCATTCCATGGTGCTTTCCATGGACGAACGGCGACGAGTAACACGCTTTCGATGAGTAAGATTCGACAGAAAGAGGGATATCAGTCGATACCATATACGGTGCACATTCCATTCAGCCCATCGATTGATTTCGACAAATACATCGATTTCACGCCGCTGGAAACTCTGATCAAGGAAAATCGTTTACGCGAAGTCATCGATAGCCGCAAGGCGCCGGCGGACCTGCTTGCAGTTTTAATAATGGAACCGGTTCAAGGAGAAGGCGGTTACCTTATCCCTGATAAACAGTTATTGGAAAAACTCAGCGACTTCGTCGGCAAAATGCGTCCCAAAGGAATGCTTCTTCAGTCAGACGAGGTTCAATGCGGACTCTACCGGACCGGCGAATTTACCGGTATGCAAAACTGGTACAAACAGTTTCCAAATCTGAGACCCGATACGATGAGCTTCGCAAAACCGCTTCACGTCGGCGGCGTCTTGATTGACAATGCGTTGCTCGGTGATTGGCCAGGCGGAAAATTTTCCGGCACGTGGGCGGAGGGAAATCTGCTCGGCATAGCGATGGCTTATTATACGCTCGAAGAACTCAAGCAAGTAGATCCAGCGCTAGGCATCTCGTATCCGGACAATGCGAAGAAATCCGGAGAGTATCTGCGAGCTGAAATTGAGAAGCTTGGCGCACGACTCGAGAAAGAGATGCCAGGCACTAATTTGATTTTAAATACACGCGGTATCGGTCAGATGAACGCCTTCGACGTACCGGACCATGATTTCCAGTCGGCAGTTTCCTACGAGGGATTTTTGCACGGACTGCATATACTCGGCACAGGCGACCGCTCCATTCGCGTTTTCGGAACAGTCGATCAACGCCAGCGCGAAGCCGACATGCTGATCGGAATCATGGAAGATGTGTTCAAAAAATTGGGAAAAGACCGAGCATCAAAAAACAAATCGACCGTAGCTAGCGCTTAGGGTTCGCCGTCGCTTCATGATACCTTTCGATGGAGTCACTGACACCGTCGCAGTCTTCATCGTCGTCTTCATCAGAGAATTGAGCGGCGGACTCTTCGAGTTCCTTTAGAACTTCCTTGGCTTTGCCTGCGACTGTTTGACCGGTCAAATCCTGAAGACCGTAAGCGACCAGCCCTTGAATTTGATCGTCGGTATCGTACTTAAGATGGTTAAGCGTGCTCTTAAAATTGACAAGACGAGAGATTCGGTAACGTCCGAACGGCCCCTGATGAAGCCGCTCCATCTCCAATTTGACAGTGACAAGATCGTTTATACGTGGCGACATGAATGTTAGATGAGCGATTACTTTTGAACCTTTATTCTCAAGCAAGTACTTCTTGAAATTACTGCCTTTAAATCCGCATTCGGCCAGCAGCTGCTTGATGGCGTTTGCGCGACCGCCGACAGGAGCCGCAAAAATTCTGTTTATTATTGTGTCGGGATGTGCCTTGGCAAACTCCGCCATGCGCTGAAACGAGAGATTCTTCAATCTCATTTTTTCTTTTTTCCAGGCCATGCGAAGAAGACTCGAAAACTTCTTCCGTTCCGGTTGAACAATCTTGGGCTCGTCATTCGATTCGCTTCCAGTCTTGCCGTCGGCTGCTTTCACAACAGTAGTTGTTGTCGTGGTAATGGTGGTTCGCGTACCGTCGGCGAGCGATTTACCCGTCTCGCGACCGGTTACACCGCCAGTAGTGGCATTAGATGCGTCACTGATGTCACCTTCATCATCTTCATCGCCAGTGTTCGCGGCCGAAGCGGCGACAGTGTTAGGTTTGTTGACCAACCTCTGAATTTGATAGATGAGGGAATTGTCTATGCTAGTTCGAGCAGCGCGCAATGCGCCCAATCCGACTATGCGCTGAAGCTTCGTTAAATTCGGAGTTCGCTCCGCCGGCGCAAAAATGAGCTCCTCAGTGAAGCCGGTCGTCACGGTAGCAACATCGACGTATTTGTTAAACTTCTTGCGGTTTTTCTCTAGAAAACCGCTCCGGGCTTCAAGCAGTGCAAATTGTGGCGTCGACTGCCACCAAAGATAAGCCCCGCCCGCGGTGGTCGCGGCTACAAGAATAATGGTGGTTCCGATTAGTTGCACCTGCTTCATTCGATTGAAGTCCTGAATGGCGCGCAGAGACAGGGATTAGCTTAATCATACAACAACTGCAAATGCAATTTTTGCAAGGTAGATTAAACACTGCAAAATCGCGTTTGATGTCGCGAAAACGACCTCTTCAGGTAAACGGACTGTCACGATTTTTGCCGCAGGCACGCAAAGTTTATAAGCATGAATATCGCTCTGGTATATTGATTGTTAGATGATTATGCCTTCAAGACAGCAAAATGGCTGAACACGACAACGATTTGTCTGATGTAATCGTGTGCGCGAAGTGTCAGAAGCCCACAAAAGCCGCGCGCACCGGAACCATCACGCAGTGGATCGCAGGCTGCGATTGCGAGCTGATGGCAGTTTCTGATGAGACGATCGAAGTCGATCTGTGTCACGTATGCGGCAAACGGATAAACAAAGGACGCGCCGGTTCCTTAACCCAATGGATATTTAGAACGGACTGTTGTTCTTGCGCGTCACCAGCCAGTAAACCGTCAATAGCTCAAAGGGTATTAGCCGAACGTCAGGCTAAACAGGCGATTGAAGACCAGGCGAACAGGCTGACTCAGTCAAAAACAGCCGATGAAGATGCCATCCGCGACCTCGCCCGCGGTGAATTTATCGAGACGACACGCTACGAGCCCATCAGCAGACTCGGCAGCGGCGCTTCCGGCAGCGTTTTTCTGTGCCGTGACAAATTGCTCAGCCGAAAAGTGGCTCTGAAAAAATTGCGTAGAACATCTGCCCTGACCGTAATAGATTTTCAGGCCGAGGCCCAGACCTGTTCTAAACTGAAACATCCTAATATTGTTTCGATATTGGATCTTTCCACGGACGATACCGGAATTCCATACATGGTTATGGAATACGTGGACGGGATTACACTGGAAAGCTACCTTGCCACAAACGGCCCCTTTCCGCTTGCGAAAACTCTCAAACTGATGGACGAGATTTGCGACGCTTTATCTTATTCGCATAATCTTGGCATCATGCACAGAGACGTTAAGAGTTCGAACATACTGTTATCGAAAGAGCATTCTTACCTTATAGATTTCGGCATCGCCAAATTCAAGGGCATACTGACGGACGGCGAACTCGACCTTAGCACCACGGACAATACTATGGTGGGAAGTCCTCTCTACATGCCACCCGACCAGGGGCTTGGTTTTGCATACGACGAAAGGAGCGAGGTGTACTCGGTTGGCTGCGTCCTATTTGAAGCGCTCACCGGTCGCACTCCCTTTTCGGGTGGATCGTCTCTCCAAATTTTGTCACAGCACGCTCACGCGCATGCGCCGTCGCTTTCTGAAACTGCGCCTCAACTCGAGTTTCCGCAGGAACTAGAAATAGTCGTCGCAAAGTGCCTGGAGAAACAACCGGACGATCGTTTTCAATCAATTTCCGAGTTGCGGACAGCCTTGAACCAGATCCACTTAGTGGACGACGTATATAGTGAAGTTGAAAGTTCAATCGATTTCGGTGATGTCAACCTTGTACCGGCGACTGCCGGCATCATGACCGACGTGCAGTCCCACGAAGCAGGTTTAAAGAGGAGCAGAGTGATTACCCTGGCTGTTTTACTCGTGCTTGTCACCATAACTGGTGGCGTTGCCAGTCGTCTCTTCCAGCAGGATAAACGACTTTCACCCGCCCCCACGAAGTCAACAACCACTCGAAAGTCAATTCCGGACTTCAACGATGTCGACCGGCGCGACGTAATTCGACGGGCTGTAAAAAATGGACAAGTGAAGCTCTGCTTTTCCAGCGGATTTATAAATGACGGCGATCTGGAACTCTTGAAAGGCTACACAAGAATAGAAGAGCTGGATCTGATGGGAAATCCGATTACAGACCAAGGTTTGATGCAGGTTTCAGCGCCCTACGCGAAAAAACTAGTCTTGACGAATTGCGATGTAAAAACACTGGACTTCGTCAAGAACTTTCCGAATTTGCAATGTCTGTTTCTGGAAGGAACCAACATAACCGACGAATCTCTGGAAAACGTAAGATACCTCCCAATGCTTAGAGAGCTGAAACTCAGCGAAACAACGATCAGCGATGCCGGTCTGAAATACGTTACCGCAGCGCGGTCACTGGAATATGTTATCGTCCACGGCACAAGAGTAACAAAAGCTGGAGCTGAACGAATCTCACAGCAGATGCCGCTGACGGCGATTGCACCAACTGTACCCAGGCGGATCGTAAGAATGCTACAAGTACTTAACAGGCTAGAAGCGTCGGAGAAATACACCGAAGCAATCGAGCAATCAACTCGAATTATCGATATCGTAGAACGTGCTCAAGGAGCGGACGCACCCTTGATAGTGCCATATCTTCTGCGTCGTTCGGCTTTTAAAACACACATGAGTAGACCGGACAGCGTGGACGATCTCAAAAAAGCAATTGTTGTCGCGCGCTCGAGCAAAAACGACATCATGCTGAAAAGTGCTCTGGCAGCCCTTCTAAACGCCTATGTCCTAAACCACTTGGAGCAAGAAGCCGAACCTATTCGTTTAGAGCTGCTTGCCACAATTAAAAGACTTGACGGACCAGAAAGTACGGAACTTCTTCAGTACGAGAAGTCTGTTTCGAAGAAAACAACCGATTAACTCGTCCAAGCAATTCGGAGAACCGCATGTCTACGAACGAACCACATCCTACTGTTTTGGCTGGCCTAAAAACTTTTGGTATCGAATATAGAGTCTTTGAATGCGAAGACCACCTGGCTGATACGGCAATCTTCTGCGAACACTATGGTTTCGCTCCCGAGACAACCGCAAACACGATCATTGCAGTAGGAAAATCGACACCTCCAAAATTTGCATGTAGTGTCATCCTTGCCACGACTAAGCTCGACGTCAACAAGAAGATCTCACACTTACTTGGAATAAAGCGATGTTCTTTTGCTTCTGCAGAGCAAACGCTCGAACTTACGGGAATGCAAATCGGTGGAGTCACACCATTTGGACTGCCGGATCTACCGATTTATCTGGACTCGCGGATAATGGACTGTGATGAAGTGCTGCTTGGCGGTGGAAATCGCACCACGAAAGTAATTTTGAAACCGGCTGAACTGCTCAAATTGCCAAAATCAGAAGTTATCTCTGGACTTGCGCTCATGCGTGCCTGATCGCCCCACAATCAATGGAACCCAATCGCAAGCGACTGTTTCCAAGCGGTTTTGATGCTACCAACTCGCGGAATAAAAGTGATGAACAGGCAGCGCCGCGCGAGCTTCACGTAAAATGACATGGGTCAAGAAGCGAGATCATAAATCAATCAGCGTGCTACGCTACTAAAAGTCCATCATCTTACAGGTCTCGCTCGGCTTCAATGGCTACGCGCAAAACACTGTCAACTGTCCTGAGCATTTTCGCGGCTGCCACGTTCGCAGTCTCGCACCAATCCGCTTCGGCGGAGCCTGTTAGAGATGACAACGCAAGTCTCGGGAAAGAGCTCAGACTGCCAATTTATTATTGGAACGATAGCGCTGTCAAAACTAAGGGCGTAATCTTGGCGATTCATGGTGTCACGCTACATGCTCGTCGATTCGACAGCGTAGCCATGAAATTAGCAGCTGATGGTTATCCAGTCTACGCCCTGGATCTCAGAGGGTTTGGGGCCTGGCGCAAAGACAACGAAAAATTCAACGGCGACGACAAAATTCACTACACTCAGAGCCAGGGAGACATTGTTGACGTACTGAGTACTCTAAAGAAAATGTACTCTGATGTGCCGGTCTATATGATGGGAGAAAGTCTTGGAGCCAATCTCTCGGTTTGGGTTGCGTCAACTCATCCAGATCTGGTTGACGGAATTATTCTTTCCAGTCCGTGCGTCAAGCGAATTGTCAGGCTCAACAAGCGTGTTCTAATAGATTCGACAAAGAGTTTTTTCCACCCGTATAAACCTTTTGGATTGGAAGCTCACATCAAGCCGTATTTGTCGGAAGATCCTCGAGTTACCGAAGAGTATCTGCAAGATCCCTACATCGATATGGATCTGAGCGCCGCCGATCTGATTAAAAGCGTAAAGACTAACACGCTCGCAATCGCACATACTAAGAGCATTCCCGAGGACATGCCAATACTGATGTTGGCCGGGGAACAAGACAAAATCTACAAAGCAAAGGCGATTCCAAAGTTCGCAAAAAACATCCCCTCCCATGACCAAACAATCTATATGTTCGAAAACAAAGGACATTTGTTACTGGAACATAACTTTGTAGAACCTGACGTGATTGCGAGGATGGAAAACTGGCTTGCCGAGCAGCACAAGCGAGATGGCAAAAGTGGCGAGATAGCCGAGCACAATTCGAATTCAGTTTTCAGTGCGGAACGCACCACCACCGATAGTGGCGAAGCAGGCGGAAGCGGCGGCCCAGTCGGACCGAGTTCTTTGATAACGCCAGCGCCACCGACAACGACCAGGTAGCATTAACGCAAGTAAAAAAATTGCTGATGCCATGAGACTTTCGTGCATCAGCTAACTCAATTTAGCGAAAAAAATTCTACCCAAATACAAAAAAACGAAGGCAATAACCTTCGACCTTTTGTTTATTGGTTCATTCGAACCCTGATAACTGAATAGCAATTAGACTTACTTTAAACTGTCGCCTCAGACTACCTGGTATGAGTAGGTATGGTTTTTATATGACCATTCTGGTAGTCCTCTGTGGCACCGACCTGTGAGAACACTGAGTTAGCGAACTAACTCAATCATTATCTGTTGGATTAACGACTCGTACACAGTAGAGTCTATCCAATGTTCTCCCTAGAAAGGAGGTGATCCAGCCGCACCTTCCGGTACGGCTACCTTGTTACGACTTCGTCCCAGTCACCGGCCCTGCCTTAGGCGGCTGCTTCCCAGAGGGTTAGCGCACCGACTTCGGGCGTGACCAGCTCCCATGACGTGACGGGCGGTGTGTACAAGGCCCGGGAACGTATTCAACGCCGCGTGCTGATCGGCGTTTACTAGCGATTCCGACTTCACGCAGGCGAGTTGCAGCCTACGATCTGAACTGAGAATAGGTTTGGCGATTCGCTCCACGTCACCGTATTGCTTCGCATTGTCCTATCCATTGTAACACGTGTGTAGCCCAGGGCATAAGGGGCATGATGACTTGACGTCGTCCCCACCTTCCTCCGGTTTGTCACCGGCAGTCTCGCTAGAGTGCCCAGCATTACCTGATGGCAACTAACAACGGGGGTTGCGCTCGTTGCGGGACTTAACCCAACATCTCACGACACGAGCTGACGACAGCCATGCACCACCTGTCTCATGGTTCTCCGAGGAGCACCCTCTAGTTTCCTAAAGGTTCCATGGATGTCAAGCCCTGGTAAGGTTCTTCGCGTTGCTTCGAATTAAACCACATGTTCCACCGCTTGTGCGGGCCCCCGTCAATTCCTTTGAGTTTCAACCTTGCGGCCGTACTACTCAGGCGGGATACTTATCGCGTTAGCTACGGCACTGCGGGGGTCGATACCCACAACGCCTAGTATCCATCGTTTACAGCCGGGACTACTGGGGTATCTAATCCCATTCGCTACCCCGGCTTTCGTTCCTCAGTGTCAGTTACGGCCCAGTAAGTCGCTTACGCCACCGGTGTTCTTCCAAATATCTATGCATTTCACCGCTACACTTGGAATTCCACTTACCTCTACCGCACTCAAGTCTGCCAGTATTCAGTGCACTATCGGGGTTGGGCCCCGCTCTTTAACACCAAACTTAACAGACCACCTACGAACTCTTTACGCCCAATAAATCCGGACAACGCTTGCATCCTACGTCTTACCGCGGCTGCTGGCACGTAGTTAGCCGATGCTTCCTCTGCTGGTACCGTCATTGTGTTCGTTCCAGCTGACAGAGCTTTACACCCCAAAAGGCTTCTTCGCTCACGCGGTGTCGCTACGTCAGGGTTTCCCCCATTGCGTAAAATTCCCCACTGCTGCCTCCCGTAGGAGTATGGGCCGTGTCTCAGTCCCATTGTGGCTGATCATCCTCTCAGACCAACTACCGATCGTCGCCTTGGTGGGCTTTTACCCCGCCAACTAGCTAATCGGACGCAGGCTCATCTCTAGGTGGATTACTCCTTTCACGATTGCTCGCATATGGGGTATTAGCGGATCTTTCGACCCGTTGTCCCCCTCCTTGAGGCAGATTCCTACGTATTACTCACCCGTCCGCCGCTAACGTTTATCAAAAGCAAGCTTCTAATAAACATCCGCTCGACTTGCATGTGTGAGGCACACCGCCAGCGTTCGTCCTGAGCCAGGATCAAACTCTCCGTTGTCACTGTTACGTGTTCGCCAGGAGTACTGGCGTTTTTCAACAGAGCTTTTATTTGTCCTACTCAATTTCTTGACAGGCGCCTAATTGCTTATTCAGTTATCAGGGTTCGATGAGCGATTGACTCGCGATGCGAGTCTTGCGCGCCTCACGAATCAGTTCGTGGTGCAACGCCGCATGAGAATAAATCTTACCGGAGAGATCGGGAGGTGTCAACTTTCGATCGGTCAAAAACGTGTATTTGAGCAGATCTGTTATCAATTCGACATATATATCTTCCCTTAAGAATTTCGCAAAAGGGCAGATTTAGAGCCTTTCGAGCGATTTTTTCCTCGATTATGATAGCCAGCCAATAAACGCAGACTACATACAAGAGGTGTTTTCCTTTGCCCAGCACTGGATTCAGCCCTTGATCCATATATATGCCTTTCACTCTCTTTCGGATTCCGCGGGCAACGAGATTTATCAAACCACCTACAGGTGAGCGTTTTCGCTGACTCGAAAAAGAATCGATTTCAAGTTGTCAAAAGATCGAATTTGCGGGAACTCTCAAGGCATGCGGCCTGTCTCGCAAATGTTCAAATCAAAAGAGATGCAAGGGAGGATCTTATGCGCTCCAATAAACTCAGCCAGGCGACCGTGCTTGGCGCTGCCCTCACGACTCTGTTCAGTACGGCTGCATTAGCTGACTCAATCTATGTGGGTTCTCCTGCAGTAGTAGAACAGCAAGTCGTCGAACGGCAAGTTGTGACTCCCGCTCAGGTTGTCATACCAACAGGAACGTCATCTACCGTTGTAGAGAAGCGGGTTATTGTCCCAACCGCCGCCTCGACAGTAGTACAAGAGCGATCTGTAGTCTCCACACCTGCTGTGGTCGAGCAAAGAGTGGTAGCACCGGCGGAGCCGGATATTCTGATGAAACGCTCTGTGACCTTCGGCACCACCAAGCCGCTAGTCAAGACCACAACAAGCGCAGCCACACTTGAGAGTTGCGCAGCTCCTGTGTTTCACACACGAATTCAAAATATGAAAGACCAGGTGAATCTCGGGCTATCCAAGGGATATATGTCCGCATCAGACGCCAGTGCTTTCGGCGCGCGCCTGGAAGATCTTAAGAGCGAGGCCGACTCGGTTGTCGCAGAAGGAACTCCAAAATACCTGTCAGACAAACTGGAAAAACGATTGACCGGAATCAATATCGAAATCTCGAATGCGATGACACCAGACGGTCGATCAAGTGTCCAAGTTCAGTAGCCCCAGTCATCAAAAAGAAGGTCTTGGAATAGTCGGAGTTTAGAAACTCCGACTATTCCGACCAATCAACTAAAAACCGTAAAACTTCGATTTATCGAATCTGTCCCGCTAACAACATCAAAGATCGTGCTTTTCGAGCGCCGTAGATTACGACCAGACGTCCTGCTGGTTTACGCTGAACCATCAAGTAGACCTTGTTGAGTTTAAACATGACACGCCGCTCTTCCGGCCAGATTTCTTCGGCTGGATGGAGCTGCTCAAGCCGAGCTTGATAGTTATTGAAAACCTCGTCCGCAAATTTGGCGTCGCCGTAATCTATATATAAAAGTTTCAAGCGCTCCCGCGTTGGATACAGAATCTGGTAATCCGCGACGACAGCTGAGTGCGCGGAATCGACCGAGAGCCCTGCTATATCAGGAGCCGGGTAATACTTTGCTGCTGAAAGTGGTCCCATGACAAGCTTCTCGGAACCCTTAATCCGATCCACGACAGGAATTCTGGACAGCACCGCCGGCGGTTGCGCATGAGTGATCGCAATCTTAGAAAGGTTCTCCGCAAACTTTGTTATCACTTCCTTACTCTCGTCGTCATCCTCAGATGAACCAGAGAGAACAAATAGATACTTGTCTTGCCAGAACGAAATACTGTCACCGTCTTCGGATGAACCATCACCACGCTTCACGACAGTCGTAGAGCCCTTTCGCAAAAGGTCGTATCCTGCGTTCGCGCCCTCGGACTCGGCAAATTCAAACGCCTTTATAGTTATGTACCGACTGCCACGCTTGAATGTTTTTTGAGAGATCGCTTTGCAAGCAAATTCGTCGAGAATCAAAATGTCATTGCCATAAACTGGAGGCGAAAGAGATTCCGAGACGGCGCCTCCTTCGGATGCCGCCGAGTCAGCCGCAGCGGATGACAGACTTTTTTGCGCAGAAAAATTGCCTGCAGCTACGGTAGGCTCTACCGAAACGAGCCTACCGTCGGCAATTCGATAGGTCTTAACTCCTAGATCTTCCCAGCCCTGGTGGGAAATAGTTCGCAACATCGGGCGCAGGTTTGAGACGAAAACATTCTGCGCAGCCGCATTATTGTTAACGGTAGTCGGCGGTGGCTCCAGCGCACCCGCAGATAAACCCGTGCTCAGATTGAAACCGGAGCACAGCAGCTGACTCCCAACGATGAAGAGTGCTTGGACCGCCGACTTGTGCTTTTGTGATTTCAACTTCAAACATGAGATGGAACAAACACAGTTTATCAAATGACAAATATCCAAGTCTTGGCGACTTGGATATTTGTTTCCCTTCTCGGCTCGAGCAGCCGAGAACCACTCACACCGTAGGTTCTGTTTAAAGATTTTCTGCGTTTATTTTGATCGCGCTGCTCTTCTATCAAAGATTACGGTTGGCACGCCGTGAGAATTTGATTCGGAGCCGAAATTCTGCTTGATTGCTTGAACGCCGAGATAACCTATGGTTCCCAGCTCACACATAAGCCCGGTCGCCATCAACACCCCTGAAAATTCGGCGATGCCAATGGCTGTCACCGCACCGCCAAGCACCAGAGCACCAGCTTCGACAGGATGCTCTTTTGAATATTCCAGAGCAGACTTGGCGACATCAGGTCCGTACCGCCTCACGTCGTCAGGCAGTTTGCCCATGGCATCAAAAATATCAGCGAAATCCAGAGAATTTTGCTTCGGCTCAGATTTGGCATTCTGATTGAAATTCTCATATCCCATGTTCTTATCCTCAATCTCATATGTTCGGCTCGATTTGTGAAACCAATGTAATTCGTTGCGCGAGGAATAGAACTGTTGAATTCAACAGTTGGAATTGAATCGGATGTACCAAATCCATTGCCAAGGTTTAAACTGAGCCCGTGAATTGACTTGAGCTTTTGCAATGACAGAGAGTTCTGCACCGGCAGACCGAAGAGTTGAAAACATCTATAGCGGAAAAACTGATGCGTGGCTTGTCGCGACGCTCATCATTCTCGTCGTAATCGGTTACGGCTCCACACTTACATTCTTTTTTACAGCAGACGATCTGTGGCAGGTTCACTACGCATACCGAATCTTTAACGGCGACACAGAGCTCGCCTGGCGCAACTTCGTCGGCAATTATATTCAAATTCCCAGTTTCGAATTTTACCGGCCGCTCCTCGGTCTGACTTTCTGGTGCGACTATCTGCTGGGCAAGACAAATCCGCTTATTTACCACATTACAAGCACACTGCTATACGTAGCCGATGTGGTGCTGCTGTTTGGATTTATGAAACGCCTGATCTCCACGTTCGTTACACGCGACACGCTCACAGTCAGGGCATCCGCCTTCGCGACGGCGGCGATGTTCGCCGTCAGCCCGTTGCATTGCGAAGCAGTAACCTGGTTATCGGGGCGAGCTGATGTTCTTGCAGCCCTTTTCTATCTGACGACACTAAATATGGTGCTTGACGGTTTAAATAATCAAAAGCACGGTTTGAAACATTTGGCGCTGCCATGCCTGACATTCATACTCGCCCTGGGAGCAAAAGAGATTGCTATCGGTCTTCCGTTTGTGATTTTTGCTCTGGCATCGTTGCGCCCATCCCCATTAGGCTCATCGAATGGCAAATCGCAAAGCCTCTCTAGTTCAAGTTCTACAAACGCCCTTGGAGGAAGAACAGCCCAGAGGTTCGAAACCTTTGGTTTCGCATTGAAGATTTCACTTCCGTTTATCCTCATAGCTCTGTTCTACCTTATCTTGCGATTGATCATGTTCGGCTCAATGTTCGGTGGCTACACCGGCAGTTTTGGACTGGTGAAAGCAAAATACGCATCGCTGCTCTGGTTTGATCCGCAAGTCTGGCTGCGAATAATCTTTCCATTCAATCACACCATGCTTAAACCGCTTGGAGTCTATGAAATCGCACTGTTAGTTCAACTCCTGCTCGGCGGTTTTATTTGCGTAATTCAAGCGCTGCTGACCAGAAGAATTCACTGGAGGCTGGCGGCATTTCTTTCGCTCTGGACCCTCACGCTAGTTATTCCACTCACAACCGTATGGGGTCTAGACCCGGCGCGACATAACAGCCGGCTGCTGTTTTTCCTGACTATGCCGCTTTCGGCATGGCTGCCTTGTTGGACGTTCGCACCTGTGGCATCGTGGCAAACGTCAGCGGATAAAGCAGGCTGGTGGAAGGCAGTTCAAACCACCGCGTCGATCTTTCTCTGCGGAATGGTAGCACTGTTGCTTTGCGCAACCGTGATATCGAATCAAGCATGGCGCACCGCGGGCGACATCGTAAATCAAGTTCGACTTCAATGCTCTGAGCTAACGGCTGGACTTGCTAAAGACGAAAAAATAATGGTGCTCGGAATACCCGACGACTACAACGGCGCAATGGTAATTCTAAATGGCTCGACTCTTCATCACTTGCTGTCACCGCCTTTCTGCCAGAGAAAAGTGATTGAGCAAGTCGTTTCCTTCAAACCGTTTTTGATCGGACCGGGAGACCTCATTGACTCGAGCAGGGTAAAGGAACTGTTGCGACACGGCACTGTCAAAACTGTTTACGCCTGGAACAGCGAAACTCAGAAATTAGAATGGATTCCACTAACCCAGTCAGGTTTATGCAATGGGAAGAGGGTCGGGTTGGAACCTTATGAAAGTGTTGAACCTGGTTATTATGCAAATTTGAAACTGAATCCATTGAACTTTGACTATTTGACATTCACACTAAACTCCAGGTCAACGAAAAACAAATTCGCGCCGATTACGCTTTGGTGGAATGATGAGACGCAGAATCGCTCACGAGGTATGATTCGCTTACTTCCGCCACCTGGCAAAACCCCTGTTGTCATCGGTCTTTCCGACAACTGGCGCTGGTATTCATCGCCTGTAGTTGATACGCTGCGACTCAGGTTAGGAACGCTGACCTTTGACGCTCTCGAAAATCCAGAGTTGGTGTCAGCTGATCTGTTGATGCCAAGTCTCGAAATTTCGACGCCGGCGCGCACTACCGGGGAGCACGTCGTGAAGCCAGATTCCGTTAATATCAGCTGGAACGCTAACGCAATTGAGCGGGTGTCGAAAGTTGTTTTGGAAGTCACCCGACCTAATTTTTTCTTTGGTGGTTCAGAAATGATTCCTGTCGAACAGATCATTGCTCACAAACAGGTTCTACCAACAAAGGGCAGCATGCGCGTTCCGGAAACGTGGTTTCACCAGGAAGGCTTTTATGAAATGCGCGTCCATGCGTATGATGCAAATGGGGAACCCGTGGGCGAATTTTCTCAACCGGCAACAATTTATTGCAGCACCTCCGGAGCATGCGCTTATCTGGACTAGCCGCAACAGTCTCGAATCGCCATTAAGACATCGTCTTTCAACAAGCTCGACTGAAGCATTCGCGCTGCTACATTTTGCGCGAGAGTTTTTCTCTACTGATGTAGTTTACGCACGCTAAAGCGAGCTTGTTGGTAGGTTTTGCCCGCAGCGCACGCCTGGCTTCCCTGAGAGCTTCTGACCTTTTCCCAAGATACGCAAACGCCCATGCTCGTTCAGCATAAATAGTAGAACTGGGATTAGCCTTTACTGCACGATCAAAATATTCGAAAGCGGAATCCTTATCACCGAGCCGAAGCAAAGCCCAACCAAGATTCACAAGTTTCTTGGAGTTATGTGGATCGGTAAGTAGATCATGATCCATCACGACAACAGTATCATCGATTTCTACGGCAGAAGGTTCACCACGAGTGGCGGAATCCAAATCGATCGCCTCACCGTGCCAGGAGCAATCGACAGGTTCGCGCTCTAATATGCTCTTAGTGGGCAGCTGGGCAGACACGTCCTCCACTCGTGAGTCCTCTGCGAGTTCGTTCATGACAGCATTTACGGATGTAACCACATTTGGTGTCACCTGTTTTTCGCCGCTCAGCGGTGTCCCCCAACTCAATCCGATCAAAAACAGCACGAGAACGGAGAGCACAGAAAGCTTCCAGAATCTGGTAGATCCAAGCTTAAGCAAATAGGTCGGCAGGAACTTACTCGCAAAGCAAACTGCAACTGCAGCAGCGAGAAGTCCGGTGGCTAGAAGCAAGAACATCATTGGCGTACCCATCCAACCTTCTGCTTCTACATTAAGCTTCGTCTGTAATTAGGAGGGAAACGCGATGTAAGGTGTTTGTGAAACGTCAAAGCGCATCGCGTCGGTCTTTTGTACCGCTGATCAAAGAACAGCCAGGTTTTGCCTTTCGAAAACGGGCGACGCCCGCGTCTGAAATCATTTGATTATCTCGGACTCCCAGACTTTGAAGACTCGCCATTTTCGACAGACCATCAAGAGTTTTGTCCGAAACGTTATTGTCATTCAGCTCGATTCGCCTGAGACCGGGAAACTTCAATAGCGCCGATGCCATCTCGTCATCCACGGAACATCCCTTCAAGCGAAGTTCGTTTAAGCGAGGCAAGGCAGACAGTTTCTCTAAACCTGTTTTGGTGATTTTTGTTCTTCCAAAGTCAATCTCCTCTAGGTTCGGCAGCTTTGCAATTGACTCAAAGCCGCTCTCTGATATGGATGTCCCCTTCATGTTAAGATGGGTCAGATTCGAAAAATCAGCAAGTTGCTCGAGCTCCGTATCGCTAAGCGAAGCTGCATTGATAGACAAATGAGTCAGACTGGAACTTAATGGTTCCAAAATCTCAAAAGCTTTGCCACTAATGCCGGTATCATAAATCTCAAGTTTCTTGAGCGTTTTTATCTTCGCAACATACTTCAGACCGTCGTCGGTCACTACAGTACCCGCCAGGTCTAGCGATGTTAACGGCAAATGAGTGATATATCGGAGCCACGAATCCTTAAATGTGCAATCAGACAAACTCAATTGGGTCAACGTGTCGAGTTTCCCAATTGTTTTCATGTTGTCTTTCGTCAGATCCCAGTGTTGAAACTGTAATTCGGTTCGATATGGATCCTCATCAATAATTTTCTTAAGCGCGAGATCGGCCTCACCCGCATCGGGGCGCAAATTAGCCCTGTCAACTTTTATCTTGATACTTTTGACGGAGTCCACGTGCTCTTCAGACTGTTGGACCAGCCGCAACACAGTGAAAATCATAGCGCCCACAAGCAGTACAGTGACTCCCATCAGTAGCCACATGTCGTTTTTGATTCGGAACGGTTTCTCAGAGCTAATAAACAGGTCCCCAGAATCTTCTACTAGGTACATGCCACTCTGTTGAAATACGAAACGAGAACGGTATATCGATTCCGAAATATGAAGCCTGATAAGGGTTTCGGGTAATTTGACCGAATATTTTCTCAGACTGCGCAGACAGTCTCAGTTCTAACGAAGAATACCGTCTTGTCGTGCCGCCATTTGAGCTAATCCTGCATCATGACGGGATTCAAGAGATGGATCAGCTGCGAAGTATTGAACGTCCAACCAGACCACTCCTGAAACTACGGCGGTAACTAGCATCAACATTGATATAGATCGAGCGCTCATAGTTCATTCCTTATAATCGGTGCGCATGTTCGTTGCGGTCCGCTATGTGCAGTTTTTGCATGACTGCCGCCTGTACGGAGCAGGGTAACCAACGGTCTGCGCTGATAGTTTTTTAGCATCTAAACGTCCAGCCGATGCAACGGGATCGGTTTGAAACCAGTTTAAGCATCGCGCTTGAAAGTTTGGGCTATGAATTGGTCACGCAGCGGCATCAAACCGCCCGAGTACCTTCTTAAAGACCATCGGCACTCGGTTAACCACTAAAGAGGTATGAACATGAGCACGTTGAAAGACTATGGCAAAATCACATCGAGATTAGCTATTGCAGCTGTTGTAGCAGGTATGTTCGCGGTTCCGCAAGTCTCTGCCGACTCCATGGCGGGTGGTATGGCTGCTAGCCAGGCGACAACCCAGAATAGCTCGAACGCAGATACAGACTCGACCACTCGTTCCGGAGGTCCATGGGGCAGCGCATCATCGTCGCACTCAGCCACTCAGAACGAATCTCAGACCGGCGGTCCGCAAGAGACATCGTCCACATCTCAATCAGGCGGAGTCGGCGGCATCCGAGCCAAAACAGTTCAAGAAACCGGCACGCAGGTGAAAACGACTTCCGGAACTACTCCAGGACGCACAGTTTCGATGAAGAGTACGACCGTCAGAAGCAAGAAACCTGTGAAACGGAAAGCCGGTTGGAAAGTCGTTAACTACAATTGGAAAAACGGTAAGAAAGTTCATTAAACAATGAGTTATATCCCTGATGGCTACACGGAAGTTACGCCATATCTCACAGTCGTCAATGCGCACGGATTGCTGCAATTTCTAGTGACCGTGTTCGATGCCCAGGCAATTCGCAAAGTCGAATTGCCTGATGGCACGCTTAAGCATGCAGCTGTGAAGATCGCCGGAGGTGCTCCGATTGAACTTTCCGAGGCCACGGAAGAGTGGCCGCCGACCCCAGCCGCGGTTCACATCTACGTCCCGGATGTTGACACAACTCATGCTCGAGCTGTCGAAGCCGGAGCGAGTGTACTTCTCGAACCTCAGGAAATGGACTACGGAGAGCGCAGCTCTGCTGTAAAAGATCCGTTCGGCAATTGCTGGTACATCGCCACCTTCAAAAAAGGCGAGTAAGCTTACTTCTTGCGAAATCCCTTTTTTTTCTTGCGCTGCTTATTTTGTGGCGGCGCAGGTTTGCTTTGTTCGCGTTCTTTACTGTAGTCGGCTTTATCACTTCGTTGAGCCGGCGTTTCCATATTCGAAGAAGAGTTCTCGACTGTTTTTTCCTTGTCGGACGACTCTCCTTTGGGTTTGGGAGGCCTAAATGCTAAAAATAGAAGTAAAACCCAGAACGGCGGAAACCAGCCTATCAAGCCATTTACGAAAAAGTATCTCACCCATGTGGATCGTTTCAACTTCGACGCCACTATAGTCGGCAAGAAGATCGAGCTCACAGCGATGCCCAGGAGAAAGGCTGTGTAAGCATACTCAAGCGCGAACTTGGATTGCGAACCTGCACTCTTCACGTAATCCGCGACCGGCTGCAATCCATAATTGGTCAGAAGAAACATCAGTCCTGCGCCGAGCAAAAACGCAATCGGTGCTCGCAGGTTTCGATGATAAAGAAGTGCAACGCCGGCAAGCAAATAGTCCCCCGCTCCTGGAATGACGTAATTGCTGCCTTTGAGAAACTCAATCAGCTTGTCAAAAATAAAAGCGACATTCGATGTAAAAGTCGAGTTGCTGTTTATCGGAATAAGAGCTGCTGCGGTCAAAGGCACCGCGATTAACAGCAGCACAAGATAAACAATCCCTACGAATCGGAGCAGCGCCAGCCCGTTGTCGCGGATGTCGTCGAACAAAACTTCGAAGGCATTGCGCAGCGGTCTAAGCGTATTCGGTTTTTCTGCTCGTCTGCGAATTACCACGAGGCTTATCCAAAGAGGGTTGCGGCTATTGTACAGCACGCGCGCAACCGCCTTGAAAAGAACTTGGGTTTAAATTCGTGGAACATCAGGTCCCGCAACTTATTTCAGCTCGCCAATGACTTTCTCGATGTTCTCTTTGCGCGAACCGTAATAGTCTATAGCACCATATATGCCACCAACAGCTAAAACGCCTGCGGTAGCCAGACCACCGCGTGAAAACATTTTTGAGGCTCCACCGGCGTGATTCAGATAAGCGGTGCTTCCTCCTGCAATAGCGGCAATGTACTTCGCATCCCAGGCGCCCTTGCCTGCTGCCTCGAAGCCCATTCCAGTGCCCTCGATTTTTCCTTTCTCCAGAGCACGAATATCCGCTTTGGTAATGCCGTTATCTTCAGAACCAAATTCGTCATTCTGGCAGTTGGAGAGAGGCTCGTACATCTGCTCCAACACGCTCATCATGTGAGCATTTTTGAGAGCAAATAGTTTATCTTGCGAAGCCGTCTTGATATTTTCCTGGCTGATGAAACCGTCTTTGTCAGAATCAAGCACGTCCCAGTTTTCGCGAACAGACTTTACGAAACCGACAGTATCAAGCCGGGTCAGTTCTTTAGCCCCTTTTCCGAACAGTCCACCGATTACGTCGGTTAGGGAACCGCCACCGCTGCGCTTCAGCACCTGATCGGCAACACTCAAAGGGCCTCCCCCGACGGCGAGTTTGCCAGCTTCGACGCCGGCGTTGAAAAGCTTCTCTTTATCAGCCTGGGTTCCCTGCCCCTTTATCACACGCTCACCAGACCCGGAGAGATCGCGTGCTTGCCGGCCAATTCCGGTAGCTCCAATCTTGTCGGCGCCGTCGCCTATCGCTTGCCCAGCCTTGCCGATTGCATTACCGACATCCTCTTTGTTGATCTTTTGAGCTTCATCTTTCACTTTGCCAAAGATGCTTTTGGCACCGTCAATCAATCCACCAAACGGATTGTGACCAGATTCCTTCGGTTCCTGCTGCTGGTTGCCATCCGCTGCATTGCGCACCAACTCAGACGATCTTCCCATAACGAAACCCACCTGTTCCAAACCCAACCTGCACACACGATAAATGTTTTGCGCTCACGAAAACAGTGGGGATATTACGCAATATGGGAATCTTCCCATGCGTTTGGAGATGGCACTTCTCAATGCCATCTCCAATACACGCTGACCACGCCGTGTCTATTAAAGGTCAGCCGAACTTACCAGTTAAAACTCATCTACAGATTCAGGTTCACTTGTGGCGAAACCATTCATTAGTAGGAAACATTCAGCTTCGCTCGCGCTTTTTTCATAGCCGCGTCATACATCAAAGAATCAAGATTGCTGTCCTTGCGATTCACGCTGGCAAAACCGGCAGAAGGTCCGGCACTAGCAGCGCTATCAGCGAAAGCGCCGTACGCTTCAGCGCCTATTGTTCCATTGGTCGCACCGGCCAGGCTCGGAACCATAGAGGCACGCGCAGACCTATAACCGGTAGTCGAGCGGGCTGCCACTACTGGCGATGCCATTACCGGTTTTGCTTTACCGGCGGCAGAAAGTGCTTTCGCTCCACTCTTCCATTCACGCGAAGCGCTGTCGGCAATTTCATAGGCAGCCCCACCGGAACTTATAACAGTCTTCTCTTTACCGGACTCGTCTTTAACGATTTGCCGATATGCAAGGTTTTCAAACTGACCGTCTGAAAGCTTTGCGATTTTCTGAAAAACTTCCATGCCACCATCGCCGGTGCTTTGCAGACCATCACATGCGAGCGTGTTGATCTGAATTCCTTTGGCAATCGCGTTCTTTGCTTCATCTTCCCATTTATAGTCGTTTGGATAATAGTGCGGTCCAGCGTCGCCGATCAAAAACAGGAGCTTAGCTGTTTTATTGGATTTGTCCCAAGAAAGGTCGTTTACCGAAGCGTGAAGTGCTTGATTAAGAGCTTCCGGACCGTCGCCTCCACCATCGGCTTGTAACTGCGAAATATCGCCGACGAACTTATCTATATCTTCAGTGAATGGATAAACATTCGTCACATAGGCATCGCCCCGATCGCGGAACGCGACAAGACCAACTCGAACAACCGGAGCAGGTTTTCCGCTGGAAAGTTTGGCAACGAGGTCCTTGACTTTACTCTTCACCATGTCAATTTCACCCTGCATCGAGCCGGTAGTATCGATGCAAAACGCCAGGTCCATATGAGGCCGTTCTTTCGACTGCGCCTTGGTGGACTCGACTTTGATTTCAGGTTTTGAATCCAGATCTTTTGCAGCCAGGGTCATACTGGCACAGGTGGAGAGCAAAACCGTTCCCACAACTAGAATTCCTACCGTTTTCGCTTTCATGCTCAATCCCCTATCGCCTGTGCCGTAATTTCTGCCGGTCGCGTTTTTTCGACCATGCTTACAGACTAACTAAGCCGCCGGAGAATTTCGGCAACTCTAGTACTGAAACAGTCCTGGGGAAATCCCTGAATTGGCAACCTTGTAGGCCCGGTGAGCCCAAGAACCATCAGTGTATGAGAATTCGATTAACCAGGTACCTGGAAAAACCGCTTACAATCCCCCCTATGAGCACACTCTCCATCGCCCAGAGACTGGAACGTCTCCCGATTACCTCATACCAACGCATGATCTTCGTCGTGATTGCGACGGCCTGGTTTTTCGATTGCCTGGATGTGGCAATGATGACGTTTGTGCTGTCATCTATCAAACAGGAATTTGCGCTGAGCGCCGAGAAAGCGGGATTACTCGTCAGCATGAGTTTTCTGGGCATGTTCATCGGCGCAGGTTGCGCGGGCGTTCTCGCAGACAAATACGGACGCATCGTAGTGTTCCGCGCAAGCATCATCATCTGGGGTTTAGCGTCACTGTTTTGCGCGCTCTCGCCGAGCGTGGAAGCATTAATGTTTTTCCGCGTTCTTCTCGGAGTCGGCTTAGCTATGGAGCTTCCTGTCGGACAATCGATGATTTGCGAATTCGTGCCGGCGAGAGTACGCGGCAAGTACGTCGCGCTACTTGAAGGGATGTGGCCGGTTGGCTTCATCGCGGCCGGCTTGCTGGCGATGTTTATAGTGCCGAGCTTCGGATGGCGAGGAGCATTCGTTGCAGAGGCTATTCCCGCAATATTCGTGCTGGTTATTCGCAGAATGGTTCCCGAATCGCCACGCTGGTTGGCAGAATCCGGACAGACGGCTAAGGCGACTGAAGTCATCTGCGTCATTGAAACAAGAGTTGAGGAAGCGCTCAGGCGCAGTGGAAAAACACAATCCTCTTTATCCGGTTCCATCGGGGAAACCATTACAGATAACCATGGCGGCGGTGTGGCCGTTCTTACAAAACCGGAACCAACCGTTTCCTTGGCAACAATTGAAAACGAAGTAAGCGAAGCGGTTTCAATTCCAGATTCAGATCCGAACGCAACATCACCGTGCGGCGATGGAAGTGGACCAGACCGAGCCTCGATCAAAACCATTTTCGGCAAGCAGTACATCAAGAGAACCGTGATGGTTTGGATGCTCTGGTTTTTCGCGCTGCTCGGCTACTACGGACTGACCTCATGGTTCGGCGCGATGCTTGAAGCCAAAGGCATGGACTTTGCCAAGTCGACGGAAAACATCATCAACATTTCACTTGCGGGAATTCCAGGGTTCTTCACTGCCGCATGGTTGGTTGAGGCGTGGGGTCGAAAGCCAATGATGATCACGAGTTTGTTGTGCTGTGCGGTCAGTGCTTACTTCTATGGCACCGCCAATGATACCAACTCCATTTTCATATTCGGATTGATCATGCAGTTTTTCATGTTCGGTATGTGGTCTGTGATTTACGCCTACACGCCTGAACTGTATCCGACCCACGCTCGCGCCACTGGTTCTGGCTTCGCAAGTTCAATAGGTCGAGTGGGTGCCTGGCTCGGTCCCGTGCTCGTTGGCATAATTTTGACGAAAAGTGGACAGCAAGGCGCGTTCATTATGGGAGCAAGCGCATTTGTGTTGGCCGCTGCAGCTGTTTTCTTCCTGGGAGAAGAGACGAAAGGCAAAGTACTGGAAGAGATTTGAGCCTTCGGTCAAAATTTGGGAACCAAAAGTTCACACTTGCGATGCTAGTCTAAGCATCTTACTAGGCCCGAACCCTTTTCTATCGCTTGCACTCAGCCCTGCGTCTGAGGAATTTTTGATGGCTTCCGTTGAGAAACAACCGCAACAGGATTCAACCGACCAAAAGGCCGGTTCATCCAATGCGCTCGAGCAGTCGCAAGCGAACGTATCGCGGTCCATGTACGACGAAGTCAGACAAAGCGGCCCCGAGAGAAAGGAGCAAGACGGAAGCGTAGACGCAAACGAGAGACAAACCGAGGGCGAGGGCGGGGGCGAGAACGCTAACGATAAACCGGAGTCGGCTTCAGAATTGATGCTGGACGAAATCTGGAAGTCGACCTCGGACACGGTTCAAAGCGTGTCCAAGATGCTAAGCAAGGGAATCTCGCCAGCAATAGCGGAAAAATTTGGAGCACTGTCCTTTTTCGACAGTAACGAACCTGGCGGCGAGTCCGGTCTGGAAGCGGCAACACAACAAGCAGAACAAGTTGATAGAAGCGCCCTGGAATCGAAACCCGAATCGAACGGTTCCGGACCGAAGAACTTGGAAACGAGCGCTTCTGACTACGGGCTGGGCGAGGCGCTTTCGGACCTGGGTGACTGGGCATCGAAGGCATTCAATGATTACGTCGCAGAACCTTTAAATGATTACTTGAACATCTCTGACATTTTCGGCTCGGCAAGCGAGTGGAGCTTCGATCGGTCGGATCTGATTCCGCGCAATCAGGTGGACGAGAACCTGAGGTCGCTCAATGATTCAGCTAGAAATGAATTCGGCGACGTAGAGAAAGAGATAAACAGAGCAGACAAACTCGATCTGGAGGGTGCCACCGATAGCGGTACCACAAATGCGGGCAGCAGCGGTCTGGAGCTGCCAGGAGACGCTTACGCTGACGGATCAGTAGAGATTGGCGGCAGCATGGTTACAGTGATGAGAACGCCCGGCGGCGACACGTTCCTCAAAAAGGGCGATGAAGTAATTGCGCAGCAACGTGACGACGGCTCCTACAACCTTGCGCTAAAGGACGGTTCCACACTCGATCTTAAAATGTCCAGAGGGGATGACGGCAAATATAGTTTAGACAAGATGGAACGTTTCGATGCCGATGGCAAGTTGATGCAAAAGCTGGACGATGGCGTTTTCTTCAACTACAACTACGATGCGCAGGGTAACAAAACCAGCGTGAATGCGGCGGCCGACCTTGAAGGTCCGCTGTCACAAGAGAAGCTGGACAAGATACGAACAGAGCTCGGAGACCGGGGAGCTGCCGCTCTCCGCGTGCAAAACGGCGACGGCACCACAAACCAATTATTGCTTCAATCGCACGACAGCAAGACACATTCCTTGACGGACGTGGATAAACAGAACGCCCAGATTTTCCACGACGGAAAAGAATATAGATTGAATGCTGCTGACCAACTGGCACTTGTAGGAGCAGATGGAAAGGAGCAGGAAGTTCCGAGCGAGATCGACGAAGCGCGGCAGAAAGTGCAAGAGCATTTAAAGGAACTCTATAAACAGCTTGGCGAGCGCGCAAGAGGAGAACGCGTTGAAGTAGACGGCGTTGGCGTAAGAAAAAACGACGACGGCTCGTTCGACATCGCGATGACCGACCCGATCACCGGCAAAGAGGAAGGTCACATTATTCTTCCTGCAGACAAGAGCGACGATCTACAGTTAATAAAGCCCGATGGCGAGAAAGCGATTATTAAACGAGAAGGCGGTTTAAGCATCGACGGCGGAGATGGAAAGACACTCGTAGATTTTAATCCCAATTCTGGCTTGAAAACGGATCAGTTCAATCTCGATGGAAGCGGATTGAAAAGCTTGGAAGATGGCACTCTGTTGAAACCAGACGGAACGCTGACAGACGCCGACGGAAATACAATCAGCAGTGTCGGCGACGAAGAATCAGAGTGGTGGAATAAACCGGAGTGTGCCGATTGCGAAGAGCAAAAAGAAAACAGCAGCATCTCACAAGCTACGACAAGTGAGGTAAATACTCTAGGGAGTATCTCGCTTTCCATCTCACGAAGCGGCAGCCCTGCAGCGATAACTGTCGCTAAATCGATAGCATCGGAAGCTTTTGGCGTAGCGAATGCTGCTCTCAGCGCTCTCGGCAACGACCTCCTGAACTCAATTCCGATTCAGCTATCGCTCAGCATTGCACAAACAGCTTTTAGTCAGGCAGAACGCTCCGAAAGAACCACAACCTACGCTTCGCGAGCTGGAATCTCGGATGCGACTAGACTTGCTGATCTGAACAAAATTGGAACTCTCTCGTCCACGACCTTCAGCCCGGAAGAGTTCGTTCGCGATCGCATGAAGGCTGCGTAGCCCGTCAGGGCATCGAGACATCTCTTGACTATTTTTGTCCAAAAACCGCATGGGACGACACCTTTTCGGTTTAATCACCGCCGTCATGAAACTGTGCTAATTTAAATCCTTCATGATTTCGAATTTGCGACGGTGAGAAGATGGATTCCAACGAAAAGAAAGATTGGACAAAGAAGAGTGTCAGCCGCAGGACCTTTTTAACGCACATGGGGCTCGCCGGCGCTGCAGCCGCAGCTGGAAATCTTCCTGCAAAAGCAGAAGAGGAAGGAGAACCGGAGAAAGCGTCTGTGATACCGGGAGCGATACCATTAAGTTTCGTAGTCAACAAACAGCGTCAAGATTTGAAAGTCGATCCCCGAACTACTCTGCTCGATTGCCTGCGTGAGAACCTGAATATAACGGGAACAAAAAAAGGTTGTGATCATGGTCAATGTGGCGCCTGCACAGTGCACCTTGACGGACGCCGCATCAATTCGTGCCTGACTCTGGCGATTATGTGCCAGGGCCAGGAGGTCACCACTATCGACGGACTCGGGACCCCTGAGAAGCTTCATCCCATGCAAAAGGCATTCGTGGACTGCGATGCTTACCAATGCGGTTACTGCACTTCCGGTCAAATTATGTCCGCAACCGCGCTCTTGAAAGAGGGCTGTGGAAAATCAGACGCCGATATTAGAGAAGCTATGAGCGGAAACATCTGCAGGTGCGGCGCATATCAAAATATTCTGGCAGCGATTAAACAAGTTCGTGACGCTGGTTAGATTGGGAGCTATTTACTTTGAAAACCTTTGATTACGCAAAACCCAATAACTTGAGCAGCGCACTCAAGGACGCGCCAACCTCCGATAAGTTAGATGTTCCAAACTTCAGGTTCATCGCCGGCGGTACCACTCTGGTTGACCTTATGAAGTTAAACGTTGAAGTACCGTCAACTTTGATGGACATTACAGGACTTCCCCTGGACAAGATTGAAACGACCAAGCAGGGCGGTCTCAAGATCGGTGCCCTGGTGCGCAACTCAGACTTAGCCAATCACCCCTATGTGAAAACGCACTATTCCGCCCTGTCGGAGGCAATCCTTGCCGGAGCCTCCACGCAGCTGCGTAATCGTGCCACCACTGGTGGTAACCTACTTCAGCGGACGAGATGTTCCTACTTCAGAGATCCGGCATATGCTTGCAACAAGCGCGAGCCGGGTTCAGGCTGTCCCGCAATCGAGGGTGAGCATAGAAATCTTGCCATTATGGGAACGAGTGAGCACTGCGTGGCAAGCAACCCATCAGATATGAACGTTGCGCTTATGGCACTTGACGCAAAAATTGAAATCGAGAGTAAATCAGGAAAGCGCGTCGTTGCAATTACCGAGTTCTACAAAGAGCCCGGAGAGACACCACATATTGAAACGGTTTTGCAACCGGGGGAGCTCATAACTTATGTGCACATCGAGCCGCTTCCGGCTGGAACAATTTCACAGTATTTGAAACTGCGAGATCGAGCATCATATGAATTCGCACTCGCATCCGCAGCTGTTTTTGTTCAAATGAACGGCAACAAAATCAATTTCTTGAGGGTCGCGATGGGCGGCATTGGAACAAAACCCTGGAGAGCCGGAGAAGTTGAGAAGGCACTAGAAGGCAAAAATGCAGATACCGGCGCTTTCGCTGCAGCCACAGAGAAGCTGCTTAGCAGCGCGAAACCGCTCAGAGACAACAAATTCAAAGTCGAATTAGCGAAACGTTGCCTCATCCATTCCTTAAACACAGCGACGTCTCAAGCATAAGGTAAAATCGACGTGAGTATCGAAACTGAAAAAGATATCAAAACAGTAGTAGGCAAACCGACCAATCGCATTGACGGACCGCTCAAGGTTACCGGCGCCGCAAAGTACGCCTCGGACCATCAATTTCCGGGAATGGTCTACGCGGTCGCAGTGGGTGCCACCATATCCAATGGCACAATCAAATCCATTGATACATCACGCGCTCAAAAAATGCCCGGAGTAATCGCGATTTATCATAAGGAGAATTTACCTAAGATCTATCGCATCGCACCGTTAAAAGACGTCCAGCTCATCACAGACGAAGCGCGCCCGGCGCTATCGGATAATGTGATCCGCTATTACGGTCAGTACGTCGCGGTGGCCGTCGCCCAGACCTACGAACAAGCCGTTGCTGCGGCAGACGCAGTAGTGGTGTCTTACGATGCAAAAACACCAAGCGTCGATTCAAATTTGCTTGCCGATGGCAAATTCAAAGTCGAACACGAGCGGGGTGATGCTGACGCTGCATACAAATCGGCCAAACACAAATTCGACGAAACCTACAGGCAGAAAGCTGAATTTCACTCAGCTATTGAATTACATGCATCGATCGCTACATTCGACGGAACTAATTTCACACTTTACGAAACGACTCAGGCCGTAGTTAATTTTAGAAACGTGCTGGCACAATACCTCGGAGTCGAACAGGATAACGTTCGCGTCGTTACGAAATTCCTTGGCTCCGGATTTGGTGGCAAGCTGTGGCCGTGGTCGCAAAGCGCATTGGCAGCCACAATTGCGCGCGAGCTGAGAAAACCGGTTAAGTTAGTTCTGTCGCGCAAACAAGTTTTTCATGCCGCCGGTCATCGTCCTGCGATCGAACAGCGCATTCGTCTGAGTGCGGATGACAACGGTCGACTGTCTTCGCTTCAACACGACTTCGCAAACCATGACTCCATTCTCGACGAATACAAAGAAGGTTGCGGCGAAGCTACAAAATACTTCTATAGCTGTCCCAACGTTGTGATTCGTTCGGCAATAGTGAAGAGAAATGTTGGAAATCCAACGTCCATGCGTGGACCTGGAGCCGTTCCCGGACTCTGGGCGACCGAGTCGGCGCTTGACGAACTGGCAGTTAAGTTAAACATGGACCCGATTGAACTTCGCAGAATAAATGAACCGAAGCATGACGAAGGGTTAGACATTCCTTTTGCAACGCGGGAGTTATTAGAGTGTTATAGAATCGGCGCCGAAAAATTCGGATGGAAAGACAGAAATGCGACCGTCGGATCAATGAAAAAGGACGGGCTAGTACTTGGGTGGGGAACAGCCGGCGCAGGCTGGATTGCAGAACGAGTTCCAGCGGAGGTGACGGTTGAACTGATAGATGATGGCTCGATCAAAGTTGCCTGCGGAACGCAAGATATTGGAACAGGAACCTACACTGTTTTTGGCCAGATGGCTGCAGAAGAGCTGCGCGTTCCACTCGACAGAATAGATGTGGTGATTGGAGACTCCGCACTTCCTCCCGGTCCATTCTCCGGCGGCTCAATGGCAACAGGTTCGCTCGTACCTGCGCTCTGCGAAGCAGCAAAGAAAGCAACGCAATCACTGCTGGCAGCAGCTTCGCAAGCACAAGAATCCCCGTTCAAGGATGTTGACGTAAAAGAGCTTGAGTTTAATAACGGCAAAATTTACAGAAGGAACGGTTCCGAATCCGACGGGATCGACTTCCAAAAGCTAATGCAACAAGCGGGCTTCAAGCTCATCTCAGGGAAGGGCAAGTCAGCCGGCACTTTCGGTAATAAAGAAGACGCAAAAGTGTCGAGACACGCATACGGTGCTCAATTTGTTGAAGTAACCTGGCAAAGAGAGACAGCCAGACTGCGCGTATCGAGAGTAGTTTCCGTGATCGATAGCGGACGAATCATCAACCCTAAATCCGCTCGCAATCAAATTGAGGGAGCAATCGTGATGGGAATCGGCATGGCGCTCTTCGAAGGAGGGCACTATGAGCCGATGAAAGGCGCTCCACTCAACAGTAACTTCGCCGAATATATTCTGCCGGTCCACGCGGACATGCCGCACATTGACGTGCACTTTTTGGAAACGCCCAACAAGGAATTAAACAGCTACGGTGCAAAAGGAGTCGGAGAGATCGGTTTGGCAGGCATCGCTCCAGCAATTGCAAATGCGGTCTACCATGCCACCGGAATACGAGTCCGCGATTTGCCGATTCGCATTGAAGATTTGCTGACAAGCAATTGAAGCTAAGAGCGTCAACAAAAATAGCTTTGAAGAAAGAGGCGCGGACCGTAATCCGCGCCTTTCGTTTACTTTATTTCGAAACGCCGGGATGTTTCTCCCGCCCTTCCTACCATTGGAGGGCTACGGTTCTCGGCTTTGTGTGCAGTTCGTAGGCAGGACCGTTTGAAGTCATCTGCATGATCACTGCAGTTGTTTTCAGAACGCCGGCGCGAACCTTCCGCGCTTCGCGGTGCTGCGATTGCACGATTGCGGCCAGCGGTTTGATCGCCTGAATGGCAGACGGAACGGAGAATTCACTGGTGAATGCTTTGTGCCCGTTGCCCAGATCATGGTGAGCCAAACCGCGGTGCATGACGGCTTCCACCGGATTGATTTCCGCGAACTGTTGGACGCTCGAATGCGTGACGATCGCATGCTTTCCAGGTGAGAGCGGAATGCTTCTGCCGCCGGCTTCGATCACGACGCTGCGTTTGTGCTGATCATTAACGTCGTAAACCGATAAGTGATTTTGATCGACAACGACCATCGCCACTGAATCAGCAGCAATCTTAACTCGTCCCTTGGGTGTCACAACCGTGGTATCGGTTTTCGGCACAAAGAGAACGCTACCACTATCCATCGTGACGCACTGATTGTGCGAAACCTTGCTCAGAGAGCTCATCAGGCTGTCACCGGATAGCTCGAGGTCGCTGCAGAGTTTGGCATCGACTATCGTAGCCGTCGGTTCCGAAGTCGACATATAGGAATCATCATGGCCGGGACCACCCGAAGGCACCGTCGCCAGGGTGACACCGCTAGCGGTGCTGGTCAATGAGGCAAGGCTATCTCCGCCGCTGAACGTTCCGGTGGCATTATTCAACGAGATCAATTGCATCGCTCGCATCTCATTATTCACTGAGAAAGTCGCGACTGGATTCGTGATTGCGATCGGCGACATCGTCACCGAACCATCCAGTGAATTCGTGGACAGGTCGTTAAGGGCATTGAGCGTACCGGCTGCGGAACCGGCATTGCCGAAGGTCCGGATTGTCATCGGTGTTCCTTCTGCTACCGGCGGATCTGCAGTGATGATGTTATTGCCTTCGAAGACTATTGATTTCGGATTGAAGGTACTGACGTAAACATCAGCGCCCTGTGCGGTGAACACAATACCTCCGGAAACGGCTTGAGCCTTCTTGCCGCCGAAGAGAACGCTACCGCCGTTTTCAACGATGGTCACGAACTTCTTAGGTGTAGGCGTCTTACGACCTGGTGACTGTGGTGCGCCGAGTACGATGTTGATGTTTCCGAGACCTGGAGTCTTGGCGTTGGTGAGAACTGAAGAACCATTTCCGAAAACGATGCTATCGCGTTTCTTCGTTGAACCAAGCATCGTGATGTCGATCTGGTCGTGAGCCAAGATTGTGATGCCATCTGCGATGTCGAGAGTGTCTTGAGTCGCGGTGACAGCGAAGGCACCACCAGTCGAGGTGATGTTCTGGGTCAGATTCAAACCACCGTTTGCTGTCAGATTGATGTCACCAGCTGCAGTGATGGCAACGAAGTTCACACCGGCAGTCGATGCGCTGGAGACAAAGAATCCATTACCCGCCGAGCCACCGATTGAAGAAACATTCGCCGCTACAAGGAATGGATTATTGGCGTCCGTTCCAACATTTCCACTGACCGAGTTCAACAACAAAGTCGGTGTATTCAGCGTTCCGGTGATGTTGGTCAGGTCACCGTCCGTGGTGAGTGAAACGCTGGTAGTTCCATTAATCGTGCTGGTCAGGTCGAACGCTCCACCGGTGGCTAATGCGACAACCTGAGCGCTGTAGTCACCTCCGGAGACGAGATCGCCTGCGGTCGAAACATCAAGAGTGTTTGTCGCGCTGCTGGCGTTCAAAGTCGAGGCTAATGTGTTGGTGTTGTTCACAAACACATTTTGACCTTCGACCTGGAAAGTGTTCGCGTTGATTTGCAGTCTGTTCGCGGCATCGACGCCGAGTGACGCGTTGGTATCGAGAACCACGATATCGCCGTTTATGACACCTGCACCGGAGCTGGTCACACCGTCGTCTGCAAAGACATTACTCGTACCGGTTGCGCCAATCGAGTTACTGACAGCTACAGTTCCATCAGCGACATTAATAGACAACGTACCAACAGTGAAGTCAGAATCAGTTGTCACAGCGCCACTGGTGACGTTGACATTCAATACATCCACGCCTTGCGAGCTGAGGATCAAGTCGTTAGCTTCGTTGATAGTCAGGGTCACGGCGTTGGCGGTGGTGGACAGGCGGTCGACGTTCGTGCTCAGGGTCACCGGACCGGTGGCGAAATCGAGGAAGAGCGTTCCGCCCTGTAGGGTGCCTGCAGTCTGCGTGATTGTTCCAGCCGAGCTGAGCTCAACATAGTTGCTACCTCCGACGCTGGCGTTGAGAACGATATCGCCGGCGGTGGTCGTCAATTCGACAATGCCTATGTTGAAAGCGCTCGTCGCCACAAGCGAGCCACCTGAGCTCACAACCAGGGACAAGTCCGAGCCAGTTATTGCGCCAAGGTTGAGGGCGTCAACATCAGATACATCGACGGTACCCAGTCCACTGCTAGAGGCGTTGAGAGTAGCGACAGCCGTGCTGCCGAGAGTCGCCACGCCGTCGCCGACATTGACAGTCAGATTGTTGGCGCTTATCAGTCCTGGAGTCTGGCTGATCACATCGGTCGCTCCCAGCGCACCTGTGAGCACGACATTAGCCAGTCCGGCGTCAATCGTGGTGACAATCAAGTCGCCAGCAGTCTGGGCGCCGACTCCGAAACTACCAGAGAGCAATACGCCATTCTGGACAGTGATTGGTCCTCCTACGATTGTCGGAGTCGCGACCGCCATGTTGACGTTTCCACTGGCGGTTCCACCGACAGTATTGATGGAGCCGACGGTGATCCCGCCCGGTCCGGTGATGTTGACATTGCCACCATTCACTGCGCCCGTGGTGTTGATCGTGTGAAGCACGATAGAGCCATCGTTCAGCGTGCCTGCGTTGGCGACAGCAGTGAAATTACCGCCGCTGCCAGCCCCGCCGTTCAGATTGATGGTGACGTTGGTCAAGTCGATTGAACCACCGTTGGCATTCACTCCGGTTATCGTGAACAAGCCGGGGCTCTGGATCTGACCTGCAGTCGCCGGTGTGAAATCATAGCCCGCCATGAGCGTGAGTGAGCCACTTCCAGTTGGTCCTGAGAGGTTGATAGAGGTGGAGCCGGTCGTCGTGATATTTCCGGCAGCTAGAATTGCCAGGTTCTGACCGACGAATACCAAATCTGACGGAAGAAGTACATCTCCGTTGCTATTAGCAATAGTGCCATTGTTACTGCAAACTATTACGAGCGGATTACCTGTGATAATGCCGTCGAAAGTCAGGTCGCAAGCATTAATGGTAGTTCTGTTCACACCAGTCACAACTGCACCGGCATTCACGATGAAATTGTCTGGTTCCGCACCGACAGTAAATGCAGCCTCACCGGTTCCGTTCAACAATATGTTTCCGGAGAGATTGATACCGGCTGCCGAGAGGACAGTGAAACCATTGGCAGTCGTGTAGGTGCCGCCGGTCATCGACAGCGCGCCGGCAGTGTTGAAGACGTTAATCTGATCGAAGTTGGCGCCGACAAGACTGGTCAGATTGCTAGTACCGAGACTCAACGTGCCAGTACCCGAAACGGCTCCATTCAAAAGTATGCTGCCACCGTTAGTGGTGTCGAGCGTGAAGAAGTCGTTTCCGGCGGTGGCCTGAACGACAACGGTTGAAGTTCCGGCGTAAACGATCGAGACATCACCTCCACCTGTGGCGTTCGCAGTCAGAGAGAGAGGATTGGCGCCATTAGTGACGATGAGCTCATTGCCAGATCCACCGATGCCGCCGGAAGCGGCCGTCACTGCCAGGTCTCCCGCCGTCAGAGTTCCAGAAGTTTGTTGGATGAAACCGCTTCCACCAGACGTGTCAATCGTCAGCAAAATAGCAGCATCGATGTCGGCGTCGATTGTCACATTTCCACCAGCGTTTACGATATTGACAAACGAGGCATCAATTGCTCCGGAGATTAGAACGTCTCCAGAAGCGATTTGAGATGCATTGAGAGCAAATGTTCCGACATCCGCTGATGTGACGTCGATACCATCGCGCTCATTGATAGTCAGTATCTGTGTACTGCCTCCGGTAGCAGTCACTGAGTCGACATCTGTTACGAGCGTCACTGGACCGGTCACGAAATCAACGTTCAGAGCGCCACCGATGACGGTGCCGGACGTTTGAGTCAGACCCGCACCGGAGACCAACGTCACAGAGTTGGTGCCCGTCACATTCGCATCGAGAGTGAGGCCGGTAGCACCATCAAGACGAACATCCGCGCCGGTCACTGCGATGTCCACCACGAGACTGAGATTCGAGCTCGCAATGAAGGTATCCGTAGCCGCAGCGATTGTCTGTAAGTTCAACGCCGAGGTACTGGTGAAATAGACGGATCCGCCTGCACTGAGTGATGCGGTTGAAGCGTTCACCAACAGATAATCGGTAGATTCGCCGATCGAACCGAGCGCAGATGTGAGGTACAAGTCAGGCGAGTTCAATCCACCCGTGATATCAGCGTTGACGATGTCGTTCTGCGCATCCAACCGAATCTGGGTCGTAGCTGTCACAGCACCGTCAAGGTCGAACTTGTCCCCTGATTGCAGACGGACAGCGTTACCGGAGATGGCTCCGGTGCTTGTCAGAACACCGCCCGCGATGGCTTGGAAAACTTCTCCTACTGCGTTTGAAGCTGCCGAGCCACCAGGACCGAAATTCATAGCATTTGCATCTTGAACGAAGACAGAACCAGTCGTGGCGTTCGCTGTTATGTTGTCGACATCGACCTGTAGGAAATCGAGACCAACACCGATGTCGCCTCCAGTGGAGGTCAAATTGAGTTGCACGACTGGGATGCCGGCTCCTGAATCCAGACCTCCGACTATGTTAGCGTTCAAGATCGAGCCTGCCGACGAGAGCGTGATGCTGCTGGTTCCTCTGGTCAATCCACTGAGAACCAGGTTGCCAGTAGTTGCGGTCAGAGATACGTAAGCAGCAGAGACGGTACCGGACGAGGTCAGGTCGTTCACTGCGGTCACGTTGAAAGTACCAACCGCTGACGAAGCCGCCAGATCAACCGAATTAGAGTCGCTGACGAACGCATCTCCGACAGATTGAATCGACAGGACAGCAGTATCCACCAAAACACTATTGCCGGAAACACCGATGGGACCAACGGTAGTGACAAGATTAATCCGTGGAGAGACGATGTTGTTCATTCCGTCGGCAGCTACGATTCCGTTATCAGAAGATACTGTGACACTTGTCGTACCGGTCACAGCAGCATTTATCTGAACATATTGAGATGATCCGGCTATAGCTGTGAAGTCGACGTCAGAAGCATTTACTGTCGAATCGACGGTGATCAATCCGTTCGCATGTAGACTGAAGACTCCCTGAGCGGAGGAGGCACCACCAACAGTGACAGCGCCGGCGTTCTCAACCCAGACGTTACCGAGTGCAGCATTCAAAGTCACTGTTGTGACGTTTAAAGAAAGCGGATCTAGAGCAGTTCCGATATCACCGTTGGTCGATGTAGCAACTAAGGTCGGCGTGATCAGCTGACCGAGACCCACGCCATTGAGAATGTCGTCACCGGAAGTGAGCGTAATGCTGGTAGTGCCGCTTATCGCATTATTGAAAGTGAAACCGCCTGCCGTGGCTGTCAGGCTAACTGTCGCAGCATCGATAGTGCCATCATTAGAGATGTTCACGGGCGCTGAGGCTGTAAACGAAGTTGCCGTGGAGGCTCCAGGTCCGATGTTCATAGAGCCCGTGGTGTCGGTCAGCACAACTGTCGTAGCCGATGCACTCACGTTTTGGAAATCAGCGGTGACATCTATAGTCGCGCCGGCATTGGTGGCGTTAAGGACAATAGTTGGTGCCGATAGCGGGTTGGCGAAGTTGGCCGTCAGGATATCATTGAACGAAATCAACTCAATTCTGGAACCGATCGTCACGGCGCCTGGAATTAAGATGCCACCATTCGCCGAATTCAGATACAAAGAATCCGCCACTACAGTCTGGGCAGCCGGCACGGTAATCGTACCAGTTGACCAGAGAGCCAGGTCGCCGGTCACGGTGGACGACCTGAGGTCTATAGCACCACCGGTGTTGTTGAGATACGCATTATCAGCGCCAGCACTGATCGCCAGAGCGTTGAATGCGAATGCGTTTGCCTGACCTCCCGCCGCGCCGATGTTCCCGTCAGACTGCAGCACAAGCGATTGAACCGGCAGGCCCACTCCACCATCGAGCACGCCCGAAACTGTGCTTCCGTTGATATCTCCTGCCGAGGTCAAAGAGATTGTGCCGGCAGCGCGCACTCCACCGTCGAGATCGAAGACACCATTCGTCGCGGTCAAGCTCACCGAGCCGGTCGTCGACTGTATCAATGCGCCGGAGACAGAGCTCAAATTCTGATTGGCGGTAACGGAAATATCGTTCGCAGCCGAAGAGGCGAGGTAAATCGAAACGCTGTTGGCATCGGAGTATGTCACCGAGCCGGCGGAGTTGAACTGCAGTGAATCTACATCGAGCACAGAAACATCTATGTCGCCGGACGTTGTGGTGAGATTCGCAGCCAGAACATCGAAGGTGCCGGTCAGATCCGCATCAACGATGCCGTTTCCAGAAGTTATGGCAATCGTAGTCCCAATCACCGAGCCCGGAATCTGCACATTCGCGGAAGTGGACGTCAAGTTGGTTACCGGTGAAGAAATCGTGCCGGTGACAACGAGAGCGCCAGTTGCATCAACCTCGAAGACCGAACCGGAGAAATTAGTTCCGACGATGTTGAGCGCCCCGGTTCTGGTGGCATAAACAGAATTTCCCGGAGCTAACAAACTGCCAGCCGATGCCGAAAAGTTGTTTGCGTTTACGACAAAGGAGTCTCCCAGCAATCCGACACTTCCAAACGTTGATGTAAGATTGAGAGTATCGGTAAATTGCAGACCGGTTGTAGCACTGTTGGTTATTGGACCACCAGAGCTCAACGTGACGCTGTTGGTACCGGTAGTGGTGCCAGTGATTGTGAGGAAACCGCGCGGAGCAGAGAGCAGCAGGTCATTTGCACTCACTGTACTGGCGAGACCAATTACAATGTTTCCGAACTTCAGGTCCTCATCAGGTCTGGCGAGGTCGAATGTTCCAGTGACGACGCTGTTACCAATTAGATTCAAATCCGGCGAACCGCTGATAGCGTCTGCAAAAACATATGCTGAGCCACCCGTGTTGACGGTCAAATTGAGCGACTTCGTATTCAAGCGAGACGACGCGTCGGTTCCGATATCGCCGTTCGTGGAGCTGAGCGTCAAGAATTGCGCGCGGATCTGCGCTCCATTCACAGTATTCATGTCGGTACCGGACGACAAGGAGACGTTCGCGCCATACATATTGGCACCGATCTCCATCAGTCCTCCGGCTGTCAAAGATATGTTCGTGATCGTTGGCGGAACGCCAAAGTCTCCAGTCCCGATAAGCCCGGAAGTGGTCAGATCATCGTCAGCTGTGACTATGAAGTCTAGTGAAGACGTATTAGTTCCGTTGATATTAACCGAGTTCGGGTCATGAACCGAAACGGTTCCGCCCTGGAGATTCAGATTGACGGCATCGATATCGAGAGGATTTCCCATTCCTGAACCGATGTTCGCAGCTGCTTTCAAATTGATTTGGTCAGCGCTCAGAATGTTCGGGTTATTGTTTAAAGTGTTATCGTCGATAGAAGTCGCTGAGTCCAACGTGATCGACTGATTAGCAGTGAGAAGACTGAGTACCAAGATATTGCCGACGGTTGACTTGATAGTGACGTTCAGAGCATCAACAGTACCACCGAAAAATACCGCGGCATCACCTGTGATATTAAAGTTTTGCGGTGTCGTGACCGTGTTTGGAATTCCCTGAAAGCTCGCAGTGCCGGTTGCGGTAATGGTGATGTTTCCTGTGGTAGTCTCCAACGACTTGAGAAACAACACATCACCTCCAGTCGAAGTGATGTCGATAGAACCGAATGCTGAAATTGTTCCGATACTGCTCAAGGCACTGATAACATCATTAGCTGTGATTTTGACATTGCCTGCGGTGCTGGTTATATCTCCGGCTCCAATTGACATAGGACCATCTAAACTGATGTCACCGGGTGCTGTAATGTCGCCCAGAACTACCAGACTGTCATCGCCGGACAGCTTGACGTAGCCGCCGGTTGAGGTAACTGGTGCACCTGGGTTCTGGATCATATTTGCCATCGATGTCAACTCGATGTTACGCCCAGCTGTCAGCGGAGCATTGATATCAAAACTGTTGTCTGTTGACACGAAGAAGTCGGTACCTGCGGACGAACCGGCCACAAGCTGAGTATCTATAGACGTCGCAACGTTGGAGACATACACGCCATTAGCAGCGATGAGCAACAGATTCTCGGCATTCGTAACCACCCTAGAGCCGAGTGAACCAATGCTACCGTTTGTCGATGACAGCGATAGGCTTAGGACTGGATCACCTAAATTGTTCAGCGCAACCGTTCCAAGCCCGTTAGCAGGAATGGTATTACCTGACGTGAGCGCAACATTTACCCCATACACCGCCCCAGTCAGTCCAAGCGAGCCGTTGGTTGCTGTGAGCGTGACGTTCGGAGCAGCAATGACACTGCTGGCGGTGCTCAAAATATTATTGGCCGCAATCACTGTGATGTTTGTGTTTGCCGACGCGTTAGTTATTGTTACCGAGTTCGGATCAACAATGTAGATGTCTCCAGCAGTCGCGGTGGCGCTGAGTCGATTGGCGTCGATATGCAACTGATTGCCCACTGAGCCAACCGACCCGGAGAATGACAAAAGATTCAATTCCGGCGACACGATCGTAGCGCCAGTGAAACTAGAATCGACTATCGATGCATTGGAAGAAAGGTTAATCTGCGAGCTGCCTGTGATCACGCTACCTAGAGAGAGCGAGCCTGCAGAGCTCACAAGCTGAACTATATCTGCGAAAATATTGCTCGTGCTCGAAATATTTCCGGCGGCGTTGGTCTGAAGTAGATTCGTCACGAACGTGTCGCCACCAGCAAAATTGATGGCCCCGGTACTGCTTATAACCGCATTGTTTGCGGTGACTGCCACATTGCCACCTGTCAAGCGCGCTGTCACAGTCCCTGTATCAGAGGTCAAGTAAGTTTGAGGAGATGTCACTTCGACGCCCAGCGCGGTATCGATGTTGCCATTTGCACGCAAGCGCACATCCGTAGTGCCGGTAACATCAGCATCTAGCTGAATCGCACCTGCGGTTGATCTCAAAACCACGTGGTCAGCAATGTGAGGAACAGCATTAGAAACTGTGAGAAGCCCTGTTGAAGTTAGGTCAGCGGTACCACCGGTCACAAAACCGGAAAGTGAGACATCATCAATGTCGCTAACGTAGAACGATCCCGTCGGACTATTCACGGCAAGATCATTAGCATCTATCCGAACGCGATTCGATGCGGAACCAATATCTCCGTTAAACGACTCAAGTTCTACTCGGTCGGAGACCAGTAATGAAGCATTGCCACCACTTACGACTCCGGCGTTCCCGCTGAGATAAATGGAGTTTATAAGAGACGTATTAGTCAACACGACTCCTGCTCCCAGAGTGATGATGCCATCAGCTGTGATCGATATACCACCCTGGCTTGTCAAATTCTTAGAGATGATGACATCACCGCCGGTAGGCGATGCACTGTAGGTGAGATTGTTTGGTGAGGTGATATTGCCTGCTGCATCAAAAACAATCGGACCACCAGTGGAAACTGGTTGCGCGGTCACAGCAGAAATCAGTCCGGATTCTAATACTCCACCTGTGGTATCAATCACACCCAGGCGTATGGCGGTCGTGCTTTGAGCTCCAGCAACGAGGAATACGTCACCATTGGTCCCGGTTCCGCTTCCACCTGTTCTTATGGTCGTGTTGGAAACGTCAATTCTGCCGGAGTTAAAGTTGAGACCGCTGAAGGCGAACATGGAGACATCGCCACCATTTGCGTTCCCGCTTGTCCCTCTCGAATCTATCGTGACACCGCTTCCCAGAAGGATACTTCCCCCTGATGAGGAAGCCAATCCTGTCAGGGTTGTTCCGGATGCGACAGCACCATTGGTCGATGAAACATTTGTGCCACCAGCAGTCTGTTCTGCGCCAGCAGCCATGAAGATATCGAAGCCGCCTGTCGTTTGTGCGGTACTTATCGTGATGTTGTTGGCGCTCGTAATGTTTCCACTTGCAATTATCGCGAGCTTCTCGTTGACGGAAATATCTCCGTTGATGTTGATGTTTCCGGCATTGTTCTTATATGTCGGGTCACCAGTCAGGCAAACGTTTCCAATATTGAGATCGTCAGTCGACGCACTCAGGTGAGCCTCAGAACCGGTTTGATTTACAGTCCCCGTCAGCTCGCCGACATCGGCACGCATGATGCCGCCGCCGGCGTTCAAGTTCAACTGTCTCGAAAAATAGTCTCCACCGCGAAGGTTTGTGTTCGAAGAACCAACATAATCGGCTGCTCTCACGTTGATGTCGCGACCAGCCGAGAAGGTTCCACCAGCTCCATTCACGTTCAACTCAGCTGTTGAAGAACCATCTATGTTTATGTCACCGCGCATTGCTTGAACGGCGCCGGAGTTGTTAATCGAAGAAGCGTTGAGATTTACATCGCCCTTCGCATTTACGTTTCCAGTATTGGTCAGAACATTGCCGGCACTTAAGGTCAGCGTTCCCCTGGACGTAATAGTTCCGTAGTTTGAAAGATTTCCGCTAGCTAGCAGTCCCAAACTGCTGTCGGCGGTGATGCTGGCGCCGAGTTGGTTGACGATGTCGTCAGCGCGAATAACTCCACCGTTGCGTCCGTTTCCATAGGTGTAAACGGTACCCGCGTTATTTAAGTCACCGAGCAATTTGAAGTCGGAGCGCTTGCTGAAGTCACCATATGTAGTGACGTTCACAGGAACCGTTAAATCGGTAGCGCGCAGTACATCGTTATTTGCCGTGATAGCACCGAGGTCCACCTCGCCGCCTGTCGCAGCTCCCTTACCGTCGATGACAATCTTTTGCGAGCTGCCGGAGAGAATTTGTTTAACAGCTATGTATTCGGCGGCGCTAACCTGTGAACCGGCAGCAACAGTTTTTGTCTCGCCACCAACATTGATCTCGACTGATAGCTTATTGTCGAACAGGTTGCGACCAAGTGTGATGTTTCTCACATCAGAACCAAGGTCCAGATTGACGCCATTGCGAAGATTCACCAGGGTACCATCGCCGCCCTGCACTGACTGATTGATGACGCCCTGCCGCTCCAATCTACGACTGAGGCGATCCATTCGAATCGTGTCTACTGAGTTCGAAACCGACGGGACGGCTAGATTGTTTCCGCCGCCTCCTATTGTAGGAACAGCAATCGTGTTGACTGCCGCTCCCCGATGTTGTCCGAATTCCTGGCGGAACATCTGACGAGCAGCCTGTCTATCGATGCCAGGATTCTGTTCTCTAAAGTCGCGGAAAGATGGTCGATCGACGTCTGCGGCATGCGCTTGCATAGCCGACGCGAACAACGAACCACTTATTACCGCGATCCATTGTTTTACGAATGACTTTCTTACTTTGACTGCCTTCTTACTCATTAACCCGATCCTCGATTATTGTCGATTGCAACTGCTTGACTACGTGCCGATGGTAGAAGGGCTCCGCATTTCGCGAAGCCCTTCCAGTTAGTTGATTACCATTTGAGTGCCACCGTCCTTGGTTTGGCGTGGAACTCGTACGGAGTGTTGGAAGACAACTGCATGATGATTGCGGAAGTCTTCAAGACACGCTCCTTAACTTTCTTCGCCTGACTGTGATTCGAAAGAATCATCGCCGAAAGCGGTTTAATACATTGAATTGCCCCAGGAACGGAAAATTCGCTCGTAAACGCTCGATGTCCGTTGCCGAGCTCATGGCGGCTCAAACCTCGGTGCATGATCGATTCAACTGGATTGATGTCGGAAAACTGCTCGACACCAGCATGAGTTATGACTGCGTGGCTACCGGGCGATAACGGTATGCTACGACCGGCCGCCTCAACAACTACGCTGTTTTTATGCAGATCGTTAACGTCGTAAACGGAGAGATGAGTGTCTTCTACTACCACCATTGCGACTGCGTTTGCAGCGACTTTGACCTTGCCCTTCGGCGTGACGACAGTCGTGTCGCTCGTCGGAGCAAAGAGAACACTGCCGGAATTTACGGAGACAACAGCGCTATGTTTCATCTTCTCGACACCGTTGAAACCGACATCGCCAACAAATTCGATATCGCTGCAGATGCTCGCATTGACCATCGTTCCCTGAGGCGAAGTCGTAGTCATGTATGAGTCATCGACTTGCGAAACAGCTACTGTACTCAGATCGCCGCTCGTGAGAGCGCCGGAAGCGCCAGATGTAATCGTTGCGTTGTTCATAGATATGTTCTGGACACCTTGAAGAACGGACGCTCCCAAACCGCTCAGGCTGGTAGAGTTCGCGGGTAGCAAGTTCAGCGCTGTATTGAGGGAGGAGATGGAACCAAGTTCGTTCGAAATTGTTGCGGTTCCAAGAGCACCAGGTTGGGAATCTCCGCCAACACCGGCAAATTGACGAATAAGAACCGGCGTTCCTTCGGCAACTGGAGGGTCAGCAGTTATAGTGACGTTGCCCTCGAATACAATCGATTTCGGATTGAAGGTGCTGACATAAACATCTGCGCCCTGCGCGGTGAACACGTTCCCTGGCGCCGCAGCCTGAGCTTTCTTACCGCCGAAGAGCACGCTTCCGCCATTCTCAACGATCGTTACGTTCTTCTTGGGCGTCGGAATTTTGTTACCGGGAGATTGGGGAGCACCAAGGACAATGTTTATATTGCCGAGCCCAACTGTTTTCGCATTCGTCAAAACTGATGAGCCCGCACCGAATACGATCTTATCCCGCTTCTTAACCGTTCCGACTTGAGTTATATCGATCTGGTCATGAGCCAGGAGAGTAATACCATCTGCAATATCAAGCACGTCTTGAGTGGCTTGAATGGCGAGCGCGCCACCGGTCGATGTGATGTTCTGAGTGAGGTTCAATCCCCCGTTTGCCTTCAGCGATATATCGTCACCAGCGGTGATCGCAACAAAGTTGACTCCACCGGTTGCGGCACTTGTGACGAAGAAACCACCACCTGCGGTTCCACCTATAGACGTAACGTTTGCAGCCACCAGGAAGGGGTTATTCGCGTCGGTACCGACATTGCCGCTTACTGAGTTAAGGAGTAAAGTCGGAGTGTTCAGTGTTCCTGTGATGTTGGTCAGGTCACCATCCGTGGTGAGCGATACGCTGGTCGAGCCATTTATAGTGCTGGTGAGATCGAAGGCTCCACCAGTCGAGAGAGCGACTACAGCCGCGCTGTAGTCGCCGCCGGAGACCAGATCTCCAACCGTTGACACATCTAGAGTGCCTACAACTGAACTCGCGTTGAGCGTTGACGCTGCAACGTTATTGTTGTTGACGAAAACATTTTGGCCCGAAACCTGGAAAGTGTTGGCATTGATTTGCAGCTTATCCGAGGCATCCACACCAAGCGCGGCATTTGTATCCAGAGTGACGGCGTCGCCGTTTATCACTCCCGTGCCGCTAGATGTAACGCCATCATCGGCGAACACGTTTGTGGTTCCTGTAGCTCCGATGCTATTTGATACGGCAAAGGTTCCGTTTGCAACATTGACCGTGAGGTCATCGACCGTGAAGTCTGAGTTCGTAGTGACAGCGCCGCTAGCTACGTTTACAGTCAGGACGTCAACGCCCTGAGTGTCCAGGATCAAGTCGTCGGTCTCATTGATAGTCAGATCAGTAGAGCCGGTTCCCGCGTTCGACAACAGTGTCGAAACGCTCGTGTTCAAGGTCACTGGTCCGTTGTTGAATGTGATGCTGAACTGACCACCACCAACAACGCCGCTTGTTTGAGAGATTGTTCCATCCGCGTTGAACGTGATGAACGTAGCGCCGGAGACATTGCCGTTCAACAGTATGTCGCCGCCTGCTGACGTCTGAAGATTCAGATTATCTATGTTGATGGCGTTGGACGTGGTCGAAATCGTTCCGCTTGCGCTTACATCGAGATCTTGCGTGGCTCCTACGATGTTATTGAGCACAATCGGACCTGTTTGGTTAAGCAAACTAATCGTGCCGCTTCCATTGGTATTCAACTCATTCAGTCCAGAGTTGGATATTGTTGCCGCACCATCACCGACATTTACGTTCAAACGATTGGCGTTTACGCTCTGCACGTCGATATTATCGAGTGCGCCGAATGCACCTAGAAGGGTCACGTCCCCAGTCCCGGCAACGAGAGAGTTAACCGTCAGATCGCCACTGGTAGCCGTACCGACTCCAAAACTTCCAGTAAGAACTAAACCGTTTTGAACCGTTACCGGACCACCGACTATGGTCGGATTCGCCACGCTCAGTGCTACATTCCCGCTGTTCGTTCCACCGTTGGTGGTGACCGAGTCGATCGTAATACCGCCAGGAGCAGTAACCGTCACGTTGCCACCATTTATGGTGCCCGTAGTGTCGACGGTACCAAGGATGACGGAACCATCATTCAACGATCCGGCATTTGCAACTGCCACGAGGTTGCCACCACTGCCAGTGCCACCTGAAAGAACTATATCGACGTTAGTTAAATCAATCGACCCGCCATTGGCGCTGACGCCGGTGATCGTATACAAGCCAGGTCCCTGAATCTGACCGGCGGTAGCCGGTGTGAAGTCATAGCCAGCCATCAACGTCAACGAGCCGGAGCCACTGGCTCCGGACAAGTTAATCAAGGTTGAGCCGGTGGTAGTGATGTTGCCGGCGGCGAGAATCGCCAGATTTTGACCGACAAATACTAGATCGGAGGGAAGCAGCACATCGCCTGTACTGTTGGCGATTGTTCCATTATTCGAGCAAACGATCACTAGCGGATTGCCGGTGATAGTTCCATTGAATACGAGGTCGCAAGCATTGACAGTGAGCTTGTTCGTGCCTGTCACTGTCGCGCCGGCGTTGACGATAAACTGATCCGGTTCGTCGCCAACGCTGAACACTGCGTCGCCAGCTCCGTTCAGAAGAATTGCACCTGACAGGCTGATCCCGTGAGATGACGTCGCACTAAAGCCGTTTGCCGTCGTGTAAGTTCCACCAGAGATGGAAAGTGCACCAGCAGGTGAGTTATTGATGTTTATCTGGTCGAAGTTAGCAACAGAGCCGCTCGTCAAATTGTCCGTCGTGAGGCTGAGCGTGCCACTTCCTGCTATATTTCCGGCAAGCGCTATGCTGCCACCATTATCAGTGTCGATAGAGACGAAATCATTACCAGCCGATGCTTGAACGTTTACAGTTCCAGTACCCGAGTAAATTACGGATATATCACCACCACCAATTCCATTTGCCGTCAGCGATACAGGGTTAGCACCATTAGTGAAGACCAACTCATTGCCGCCAGTACCGATTCCACCGATACCTGCAAGAACCGTTAGTGACGGTGTCAAAAGCAGTCCATTTGTTTGTTGAATAGACCCGCTGCCCCCACCCTGAGTATTGAGTGTCATGGCGGTCGTCGCAGTGATGTCGTGGTCGATCAGAATGCTTCCGTTGTTATTAATGATATTCAGCGTGGCAACTGTGAAGTCACCTCCTGTAGTGACATTGCCGCCGCTGACCTGAGAAGCATTTATGTTGAGAGTTCCAACTGCTTGCGCGAGCAACTCGATGCCGTCAGCCTCATTGATGGTCAGAATTTGACCAGAACCACCCAGCGTCGCTAACTTCGCAGCATCCGTAGTGAGGGTTACCGGACCGGTGACGAATGAGACAGCCAAATCGCCGGTATTGATTGAGCCTGCTGTCTGAACCAGGGTGCCACCGGAAACGAGGGATGTTCCCGTGGACGCATCTATAGTACGAGCTATCGACAGGCTGTTACCGGCATCAAGAATGACGATGGGGGCAGTCAAATTGACTCCGTTGTCTTGAACAAGAAGTGTCGTGGCCGCAGCAACCGACAGGGTACCGGTCGCGGACGAATCGGACCTCAGCGTCAGAGAATTCGAATCATCGACATAAACGGAACCGGAAAACGCGTTCGCCTTTAAAACATTCGTATCGATGGAAAGCGGCGCTAGTTCAGCTCCAATATCACCTGTGAGAGCAACCAGGTTGAGAGCCGCCGCATTCAATCCGCCGGAAATATTCGAGTTCGCGATGCCCGTTCCAGAGTTCAGCGTTATGCTCGCGACAGCATTGACTGCGCCATCCAGGTCAAAACCACCATCTGCAATCAGGGTTACGTCCTGACCACCAATAGTCGAAGAACTGCTGATGTCGCCGGTCGAGACGGCTACAAAAGCGTTGCCGGCCGAGGAAGCTCCACCACCGAAGTTAACGTTTCCTGATTCGTCGCTTAGGAAAACGGAGCCTGTCGCATTTGCTCGAATGTTAACAGCATCAAAGCTGAAGTAGTCGACGCTGGCACCGATATCACCGGCGGTGACGTTCAGATTCAGCTGGTTGACCGGAACGCCCAAGCCGGACATCAATTCGCCTATAACGTTCGAGTTCAAAATCGAGTTAGCAGAGGTCAGCGAAATGCTGTTGACGCCGATGATGTCATCATTAATCTGCAAAGTTCCAGTGTTAGCGAACAGCGCCACATCAGTTCCAATCAATTCGCCGGCCGTGGTCAGGTTGACATTCGACGAAATCTGCAGAGTGTTCATCGCAGACGATTCATTTACGATGAGAGATCCGACGGGTTTCGTGACAAAGGCTGAGTCAGCCGAATGCACGGACACAGTTCCTGCAGTGATGGAAATAGGCGTAGCAAGCGTCCCTATGCTTCCTGTGGTCGTAATCAAGTTGAGTACCGGAGTCGTGATGGTCGACGCCAGGTCGGCCGAGACGATTCCCGCATCAGAAGCAATCGTGACCTGGCTCGTACCAGCGATTGCTGCGTTTACCGCGATATGACCGCCGCTGCCATCCTTTGCTTTCAATGTCACGTCGCTAGCTGAGATCGGCGCCGCAACGGTGATTGTCCCTTGAGCGGTCAAACTGAACGCTCCAGCAGCGCCTGATGCTCCACCTACACCGAGAGCCTGAGAGTTCTCAACCCAGACAGAGCCGAGAGGCGCATTGAGCGTCACAGAAGATACGCTCAAAGTCAGCGGGTCAAGCGCCGCGCCGATATTTCCTGTGGTTGACGTAGCAATCAATGTTGGGGTCACGAGTTGACCAGCACCGACTCCATTAAGGATGTCATCGTTGGAGGTCAGTGTAATACTCGTGGTTCCCGAGATGACGTTATTGAATGTGAAACCGCCTGTGGTGGCGTTCAAATTCACATCGATGGCATCTATAGTCCCATCGTTCGAGAGGCTTCCGGAGGTCGCTGTGAATGTCGTGCCCGCCGACGATGGCGCCGATCCGATGTTCATGGAACCAGCTGTGTCGGTCAAATTAACGAAGGTTGCCGCATTGGCAGTGACGGTTGAGAAGTCAACTGTCGTCACGTTAATACTACTTGTATCCGAAGTCAAATTGATGACCGGTGAACTAAGTCCACCAAGAATTGATGAATCATCGATCGCCCCATTGGCGGTCAAATTGATGTTGCTAGTTCCGGTCACCAGCGCATTGAGCGTCAGAGAGCCGCCCAGGGCCGTTAAATGAACGTCCTTAGCCGAGATGGTTCCAAGTGCACCGACCGTGAGATTGTTTGGCGCTGTCAGATCGAAGATATAGGAAGCTCCTGCGGAACTCGGTCCGGAGACGTTGACATCACCTGCGGTATCAGTAATGAACACGTCATTAGCAGCCACTGCGACCAGGTTGGTTGCATCAATTTCAAGCGGTGATGAAGGAATCGAACCAATACTTCCAGCGGTCGAAACAAGCGTCAGGTTTGGTACAGAACCGCCCAGTCCATCGCTCAAGCCGCCACTGATGCTATCGTTCAATATAGATCCGAACGAAGTGAGAGTAATGCTGTTGCTTCCTTCGACGCTGCCATCCAGGTCCAGAATGCCCGAGGTGGAGGTCAAGCTCACATCCGCACCAGAAATTGTGCCGGAACTGCTGAGGTCGCCAGTGCTCTCAACGGATGCAGTGGCAGACGCACTGCCGGTGAGGACATTCAGCGCACCGTTGTTCTCAACATATGCACTACCAGCTGCGGCTGAGAAAGTTAATGCTGACGTGGCTAACTGGATAGGAGCGAGGCTAGAGCCGATACTTGTTGCAGAGTCAAGCACTACGGAAGGCGCGAGGATTGTTCCCACCGGTAAATCCGTAGCACTAATGCTGGATGCACTGATTTCAACAAAGTCCGAACTGCTTACCGAGCCGGTAATTGAAACAGTTCCCGCAGCGACAAGCATTACAGGCTCGCCCGATACCGTACCTGGTACCGTGATGTTGCCGGCGCTCTGCAAGGAGAACATACCCATGGCAGCTGAACCGCCGACCAGAGCTATATTCGCATTGTTGGAGATAACGTTTACAAAACCTGTCGGCGCGTTGAGAGTTAGTGACTGTACGTTAGTAGAAACCAGTACTGGCGCGACATCTCCCACATTGCCGTTGGTAGAGGTGACGGACAGTGTAGGAGTAAAAACGGAATTTAGTTGATTAGCTGCTGTGAAACTCTCGTAGGCTGTCAACATCGCTGAAGATGACGCTACAGCCAGCGAAACTGTAATAGCACCGTTGGTGGATGAAGCGACCAGTGAAGCGACGTCCACATCTAATAGATGCAAGTCCCCTTCAGCCCTGATATCCAAAAGACCACCTTCCGCAATCGAAACTGTGGTGTTGCCTACGGCATCCAGGTAATCGGAACCAGTTACAAGCGACACAACGCTCGGCGACGATAGCTTAAGTCTGCCACTAACCGATCCGACATTGCTGGCAGACAACTGCACCTGTCCAGTTGCCGTCACGAGAGAGCCGGAATCAACTATGACATCACCGGTTGCAGAAAAGCGCGTGACGCGCGAGGTTATGCTTCCCCCGAACTGAATGTTGGCAGAAGAAGAAAGCCTGACGATGTCTGCAGTTATTTCAGCAGTCAGCGTGAGCCCAGTGGTTCCAAGCACTGAGAACGTCTGGAGCAGATTGGTTCCAGCAGAATTGATTCCTGTCAGGTTTACGCTGTTCGGATCGACTACATAAACCATTCCTGTCGGTGCATTCAACGTCAAGTTCACGGCATCGATATCAAGCTCATTACCGCTTGACCCAATCGAGCCATTCGTAGAGGTCAAATTGATTTGCGGCGCCGATAGAGCCGTTGGGCTTCCTAAGTTGACATCGCTAATATTATCGAAAGAGGTGAGGGAGATAGTGTCTGTCGCGGTTACCTGATTGACGAAAACACTACCAAGAGAAGACTCGATGGCGACATTGCGACCGCTGATTGGCTGGTAGGTGAAAACTGAAAGACTACCGGAGAGAGAGACGTCCCGCCCGGCGGTTACATCTTCGTTGATGAACAAATTGGCCGTCGTAGATGTAATTCGTACGTCGCGTCCAGCACTAAGAACTTTGTTGATGTAAATCGAATCAACCGAGTCCAAGATGATGTCACCGTTAGTGGCGGTTAATAGCTCATTAGCAAAGATGCTGTCGTTTGAGCTGATATTGATATTTCCTGCGGCAGTGATGTTGCCGTTCAAGAAAACACTATCTCCGGGAGTTGAGTTCGACTCTATAACAATGTTGCCGCCTGCATCAATTCGTCCGGCAAAAACCGAACCACCTGAAGTTTGCGCGGTGACGTTACCGCTAGCGCTAACATCCTGATTCAGAAAAATACTGCTACCAGCTAGAAGGCTTATGTTGCCTCCAGTAGTCGACAATGGAACATCGTTAATGGAGAGAGAGTTGGCGGAGTCAAAAATTATATTGCGACCAGCGCTCACACCACTGCCGTCCGCAGTGAGGGAACCACCAGTAGTTGAATAGCTAAAATCAAGACCCGCGACACCCTGAATAAAGCTCGTAGAAATGGCACTATTCGTCAGAGTGACGCTACCTGCGGCACTAGCGTCGACAAAGGTAGCATTGATCGCAAGCGGTTGTCCAAGCGAGCCGATGCTACCGTTAACGGAAGCGAGAGTGAGGTCAAATACTGTTGCGCCACTGCCGGCCAGACCACCAACAATACTGCCCGCGGTGATGCTGTTCAAAGACGTCAATGAAATCGAGTCGGTTCCAGTCACCAGGCCGTTCAAACCGAGACTGCCATTGGTTGCTTGAAGAACAACATCGGTGGCTGAAATTGAGCCATCGCTCAGGATGTTGTTGTTGGCCGTTACGCTAAAATCGAACAGCGCAGTACTGGTTCCAACGGTGACAGTATTGGGGTCGCTGAAATAAACGTTATTAGCTTGAAGAGTAACATGGTTTGCGTCCAGTAACAGAGGCGTCGCGCTTGTGCCGATGTCTCCTGCGGTGGACGTGATTTGAAGGTTCGGACTAGTTAGAACTCCAGTTATAGAGGAATTCAAAATGTTTCCAGCGGCGGTTAGCGATATAAAGTTCGAAGCAGTCAGGTTACTGGCGATGTTCAATGAACCGCTTGCGATAAACGACAGCTGATTTCCGCTCACACTGCTGGTAGTCGAAAGGTTGGCAGCGTTTACCTGGAGAGTGCCTGAAACAAACGAAGAGCCACCACCCATGGTGAGGTCCGTCGCATCAACGATTGTCGCATTTCCGCTGAGTGCGTTAACCGTCAAATTCGTAGCTTCGACATTACCGACAATATCTCCGGTCTCCGATCGCAAGTTCACCTGCGGAGCGGTCACTGATGCTGGAATTACAGAAGTGATGCCAGTTTGAGCCCGTATGGTTGCGCTAGTCGTTGCCGTTATGATCTCGGACAATGTGACATTGCTTGTCAGCGAACGCAAATTGACGACATCAGCGGTGATCGTATTATCAGTAATAACAGCTCCGTTCGCTTGAAGATCGAAGATACCAGCGGCACTCCCATCAATGTTGGCGGCGCCAGTCACATTGATAAAGACAGAGCCATTCGAGGCGAATGCTCCAATATCCGGTCCGGTCAGATTCAGCCTGCCAGAGGCGGAGGATCCAATATTGCCATTCATACTCGTTAGTACGAGGAAAGCCCCGGCACCGATTGTCGAACTGGCTGTATTGGTAATGTTTCCTTCTGCAAAGATGAGCACTGCGGCTGCAGAAATACCACTGCCGCCGGATTGATTAATGTTGCCAGTCGACGCAAGAACCAAAGATCCAGCGATATCTATGACACCGCTGTTAATCTGGATGTTGCCACCAGTCGTAGGAGTTAGACTGTCGCCGACAAGTGTATTTCCTGAGGTAATTTGACCGCTTGCATCAAAGACGACGTTCGCGCCATTCGAGGAGATCGGCTGCAGCGTGGAAATAGAGACTGAATTTAATAAGTTTGGCGAGTCAGCGTTGATGCCGCCTAACGTGATTGCGGTAGTGTTCTGAGCCCCGGCGATGATCGTGATGTCGCCAGCATCACCTGTAACGGAACTGGCATTAATTAGGGTTCCACCCAGATTCACGCGTCCAGAATTAAAGTTCAAACCAGCGAACGCGGCAACGAGGATGTCACCTGCATTATCGCTCGCATTCAATCCGGCCGATGATATGGTCACGCCACTTCCGAGTAGAACACTGCCACCACCAGTAGAGGCATTACCGGTCAGTGTAGTTCCGGAAAACGTGCCGCCCGGGAGAGTCGAACTGTTGGTGCCACCGGGCAGTTGCTCCGCTCCAGCTATGAGCGTAATGTTATAACCCTGTCCCGCAGACGTTGCAGTGATAGTAACATTATTGGCGCTTGTGATGTTGCCACTGGCAATGATCGCCAGATCCTCAGCGACTGTAATATCGCCAGCAATGTTGATATTTCCGGCACTATTCTTGAAGGTCGGGTCACCCGTCAGACAAACTTGACCGATGTTCAGCTCAGCAGTAGCAGCTTGCACATGAGCTTCGGCACCTGTCTGATTGATGGTTCCAGTCAGTTCGTTAACTTCGACCCGAAGGACACCACCGCCGGCGTTCAAATTCAGCTCGCGGCTGAATAAATCCCCACCTGAGACGTTGGTGTTGAAAGGCTCTGAAAATGCTGCGTTACGAACGTTAATTGCGCCGTTCAGAGCGGAGATTGTCCCGCCGTCGTTATTGAGGTTTAAATCAGCTGTCGCCGCTCCATCGACATTCACATCGCCTTTAAGCGATTCGACACGACCACTGTTGACGATGGATGATGAACTCAGATTCACATCTCTGACTGCGCTGACGTCAGATGCGTTAGTTAGATTGCCACCGGCTGTAAGTGTCAAGCTGCCACTGGATGTGATACTACCGTAGTTGCTGAGGTCCCCTTTAGCGTTTAAACCGAGATCAACGGCCCCACCTTTTCCACCAAGGTCGTTTCTCTGACCGTTGTTCAAAACAGTCGAGATAACACCGCCAGCCTGATTTGTGATGTCATCGGCATAAATCGTACCGCCGCGAACAGACTTACTGCTGGATACTGCGTACACGAAGCCGTAGTTCGTCAGGTCGCCTTGCAATCTAAAGTCCGAACCTTTTCCGAAATCCCCGTAGGTTGTGACGCCGACGGGCACGATCAGGTCAGAGGCTTTCATGACGTCATTATTAGCTGTGATGGAGCCCAGATCAACCTGACCACCAATAGAAGCACCCGTTGCGTCCAGCGTGACTTTCTGTCCGCCACCTGCAAGGACTTGCTTGACGGCTACGTATTCGGAAGCGGTCACTTGTTGACCAGCTGAGATCGTTTTGACTTCGCCACCGACACTGATTTCAACTGAGTTGACGTTGCCAAAGAGCTTCTGCCCTAGAGTGATGTTTCTAACTGTCGAAGAAAGGTCAAGATTTACGCCATTCTTCAGTGAAACGAGATTGCCGTCAGAATTATTTTGCAAAGACTGGTTCACGACGCCGTTGTGACGCTCGAGTCGCTGAGTCCACCTGTCAGCACGATTCGATCCAAGCGAAGCACCGGTTGATTGCGTCGTATTTACGTTTCCGCTCAAAGAAGGAACTGCGAGGAAAGTCGATGGAGATGTTGCATTTCGAGCACCACCTGCGACACCAAACTCCTGGCGATACATACCGCGCAAAGTTTGCCTGTCAATGCCGGGATTCTGGTCTCGAAACTCCCTGAAGGTCGTTCGATCATGCTCAGGAGCAGCCTGGGCTGCCTGCATGGCTGATGCGGACAGGGAACCAATAATGACTGCCATCCACTGCTTAACAAACGACTTGCGAACTCTGACTGCCTTCTTACTCATTATGTTAGGTCCTGCAAAATAAATTGAAGTGAGAAACGAAAGAAACGCGAGACGCCCCCGAGCACGGAACCTCAGTTCTCATGATCGGGAGCGTTGCAATTACCAGTTGAGCGCAACTGTTTTCGGCTTGGTGTGGAATTCGTAAGCGGTTCCGTTCTGACCGAGTTGCAACACGATTGCAGAGGTTTTAACTACCTTCGCTGCGACTTTCTGAGCTTCTGGATGCTTGGAGCTTAGCAACGCCTTGAGCGGTTTCAGCACTTGAATTGCGCCTGGCAGCGAGAATTCAGTAGTGAAGGCTTTGCGCCCGTTGCCCATGTCGTGATGACCGACGTTTCTGTGCATCATCGCTTCGATTGCATTAACTTCAGCGAACTGAGCGCATTTATCGTTGGTCACGGTCACGTGTCTTCCCGGAGCCAATGGGATGCTTCTGCCGCCGACTTCAACTTCAACGCTTCTCTTATGATGATCGTTTACATCGTAAACCGACAGGTGAGTTGCATCAGCGACAACCAGGGCGATCGCGCCGGCGGCCAACTTGACCGTTCCCTTTGGTGAAACGACAGTTGTATCCTTCGATGCAACGAAAAGAACACTGCCATGGTCCATCGTCACGCAATCCGAATGTGGCCTTGTTGAAACACCGTTTTCGCCAGCGGAGAAACCAAGTTCCATGTCGGTACAGAGTTGAACATCGAAGGTCATCGAACTTGGCGCGTTGGTCGTCATGTACGAATTATCCGCAGTCGTGCTTACCGCTCCAGCCAATCCGTTGGTTGAAGCCGTCGCCAGATTAGTGGCGGAGTCGCTTGAATTCAACAGATTGCTGCTTCCAAGCGAGTTGGTGGCGGTCATGTTGTTGAGGGAAACCAACTGCAATGCAGCGGTTGAAGCGACCGGTGCTGAGCTAATCAGCTCGGAAGCGAAAGCACTATCCGTGGTGGCGGCTGGAGAAGATGTGGTGGCATCAGCTCCGTGCATTACGCCTTTGCCATAGCTGATGTAGACAGGAGTTCCCACCGGCACAGGCGGGTCGGCTGTCACGGTGACGCCGCCTCGAATCTCAATGAGGTTGTTTCTCAAGTTATTGCTGACCAGAATATCAGCACCCTGCGCCGTGAATATGTTCTGAGGAGATAGACCCTTAGCCCGTCTTCCCGAGAAACTGACAGTACCGCCGTTTTCGACAACAGTCGTGAACTTCGGTGTTTTGTTACCGCCCGGGGGAAGGATGCTCGGTCCGATCGCAATGGTGACGTCGCCCAGACCGGCGATTTTGGCATTCGTGACAATGGTTGAACCGGTTCCAAGAATGAGCTTGGCTTTCTTATCACTGGTCGTATTGATCACGTTGATGCTGCTGAAGGCCGTCAGTGTGGTGTTGTCACCGATGGTGAGGAACCCGCCTGAACCCAGGACAGACAGGTCACCGTTGACCGAGGTCAGATCGCCCGTCACGGTGAGTGCGCCTGCTGATGCGAGGCTCAAATCGTTGCCGGCCGTTGATTCTGCGAAGTTCACGCCCACTGTTGATGCGCTGTTGATAAACACACTTCCGGTTGCAGCGAGTGCGTTACCGGAAATAGTGCCGATTCCGGCTGCAACATTGAATGGATTATTTTCATCGACGCCGATCGAACCGGTCACGGAGGTGAGCTTCAACGAAGGCGTCGTGAGCGTACCTGTGAGGTCGGCGTTTACGATGTTGTTGTTAGCAGTCAGAGTCAGGGTAGTGGTACCGGTCAGTGCACCGGTGAGAGCGAACTTGCCGCCGGTAGCGAGCACTGTATTTGCTGAGCTGGCAGTTCCAGCTCCGGTCAGATCACCGACAGTGAAGATATCCAGCGTGTTGGTGGCGATGCTGTTGCCGAGAACGACTGCACCGGCCAAGGTGTTGTTGACGAAGGCATTCTGCGCTGCTGCCACACGCATGTTGTTAGCGACGATCGTGAACCTGTTTGCAGAGTCGGTTCCAATCGCGCCAGCAGAGGAGAGAACGGCATTATTCGTTATGACCGACCCACCGAGCGTCGTTGTCATACCGCCTGAGGCAGTCAACGTCGCAGAGTTTGTCGCGGTAATATCGTTTGTAATACCGATCGTTCCAGCGGTGGCTGTAAGCGTGAGATCGTTGACGAGGAAGTCTGCGCTGGTTGTTATATTTCCAGCCGTCGAGTTCACCGTCAAGGCAGTTACGGCTTGCGAGCCGATCGTGATGTCGTTAGCTTCGTTGATGGTTAGCGTTCCAGCCGACAACGTCGTCAGTGACGCAACTGAAGTATTCAACGTTACCGGTCCGCTTCCGAATGAAACGCTCAATGCGTTACCTGAAACCGTTCCAGCCGTCTGCGTAATCGCTCCGTTCGAGTTGAAATCGACGGAGTTGTTACCGGTCAGAGCTGCACCGAGTTGGATGTTGCCCGTGGCCGAGATCAAGTCTACGTCGTTTGCTGTCGTGGCAGCGTTGATGACGATCGCATTGCCGGATGCGCTATTACCTGTCAATGTCAATTGATCGACATTGACGCCAGTGCCTTGAACGGTGATTGTTCCTCCTGCGTTGATGACGACATCTTGTCCTACGCCGGCGACACCATTGAGGATGATGCCGTCAGCTTCGTTTAACAAAGTTATAGCGCCGCCGCCAGAGGTGTTCAACTCACCGACGCTGGTGCTCGCGAATGTCGCGGTACCAACTCCCGTGTTGACAATCAATTTGTTCGAAGCAATCGAGGTGGCGACTCGCTGAGAAATATCGTCGCCGGCTCCGAGAGCTCCAAGAATGGTCACATCGCGACCTGGCGCGGTTATGTTACCTACAAGCACATCGCCATTGGTGGCAACACCGGTCGTGAATGAACCACCGGTTACAGCACCGTTCTGAACAAATATGGTGCCACTGATGACCGGTTTGGCGACCGCTATGTTTATGTTGCCGCTAGTGATACCACCCGTCGTATCGATGTCTCCAGTGAATACGCCTCCAGCTCCGATAATGCGAACCTGACCGCTGGTAGCGGTGCCGGATGTGTCAATGTTTCCGAGGTTCACGATACCAGCATTAGTGATTCCATTGTTCGCGATCGCAGTGACAGCACCTCCGTTGCCGTTGTTGCCAACGGTTAGAATGTTGACGGTACTCAGGTTGATGTTACCGCCCTGGGTGCTGAATCCGGTAATGGTGTAGGTATCAGCATTCTGGGTCTGACCAGGTGTTGTCGGAGTGAAGGTGACACCCGCCATCAAAGTCAAGTTGCCACCGTTTGTGGTGCCGGTCAAATCGATCAGAGTTGCTCCGGAAGTGTTGATGTTGCCGGACGCGATGATCGCGAATGGTCCACCGTTGAATATGATGTTACCGCTCAAATTAACGTCGCCGGATCCATTGTTATTAGCGATGGTACCAGCGTCCGCGCAGTTGACGACGAGCGGATTACCAGAAAGTGAACCGGTAAGAATCAAGTCGCAGGCGTTGACAGTCAATTGATTTTGACCGACAACCGAAACACCGCCGTTAACCGTGAAGAAATTGTTGATACCGCCGAGGTCTTTGACAGTGAGGATGGCTTCGCCATTGCCGCCGAACGTGGTGTTGCCGGCGAAGGTCATGTCGCCTTCAAGCGTGTCAAAGGTGGTTCCGTTTTCAGAGTTGAAGAAACCGCCAGTACCACTGATTGTGAGATTGCTTCCGGAGCCGGCTGTCGCGACCTCAATCGTATCGAAATCGAAAGTATTCGAATGAATGATGTTGCTCGTGGTCAGCTTCAAGTGCCCGGTACCATCGATGTCATCGAGGGTTTGAATTGTTCCGGTTAGCGCAGCTACTGAGAAGTTGTTGTTGCCGGTAGAGCCATCCAGGGAGATGGTGTTGGTTCCGGTGTATGTGATATTCACGTCGCCACCGACGGCTTCAGCGATTACCGTTATCGCGCCGGCACCCGTTCCAACGACACGAATAGGCAGTGCACCAGTTCCGATACCACCGGCTGCGGAGAACATCGTCAACAGAGGAGTCGTTATTAAAGTTCCCGCTGTCTGCGTGATGCTTCCGTTTCCTGTCGAAGTGTCGAACGTGACAGCACCGGTCGCAGTGATGTTGTTGGAGATGTCGATATTTCCGGTGTCAGACGTGAGGACCAATGCCGTCAGGCTCAGGTCAGCGCCTGTCGTGATACTTCCGTTGGCGGAGTTTACATCTAAAACGTCAACGACTTGAGACAACAATTGAATGTTGTCGGCTTCAAGGACCGTGAGATCCGTTGCATCACCGACAGTCGTTAGTTGGGCTACGTTGGTGGAAAGTGTCGCAGAAGCAGCGCCAAAGTCGACGGTCAGTAAACCACCGGACACAATGCCGGCGGTCTGTGTCAGCTCATCGCCTGCATTTAGCGAAACACCGGTAGCTCCCGCTACATCAGCGTTCAGAATTATATCGTCCCCTGCCGTGAGCGCTACGATCGGAGCGGTTACGTTCGAATTCACGGTGATATCTCCACCGGACAGAATTCCGAAAGCCACACCTGCAGCCGATGAACCACCGCCGAGCGTAATATTGTTGGCGTCCTCCACGAACACCGTTCCGGTAGCAGCATTTGCTCTGAGCACGTCAGCGTCGACATTGAGGAAGTCGAGGATGTCGCCTATGTTGCCGTTGGTCGAGGTCAGGTCAAGGAAGGCTGCCGGAATACCGATGCCGGAATTCAGACCGCCTGAAACGTTTGCGTCGAGAATACTGGCAGAGCTTGTCAGTTTTATCGAAGTTGTTCCAGTGACTGCGCCGTCAAGGTCGAAAGCTCCGCCTGTAGCAGTTAAATCTACATCCACGGCAGTGATGGTACCAGCTGCGGTGCTGTTTAGATTGATAGGAGCAACTGCGGTGAAACTGGTTCCAGCAGAGGATGCGCCGTTAAAAGTCATGGAATCGGTTGTGTCGCTCAGAGAGACGAAACCGAAAGCATTAGCGATTACGTTGGTCAGATTCAACGAACTCAACGAAATATCGCCGGCAGTCGATTCGAAGTTGAAGTTGTCAGCGGTCAAACCGCCAACGACGTTTGCATCCAGAATCGAATCGTTGGACGATAGCGCGATGGTCACCGCTTCCAGAGGAGCATTGACGTTTACTGAACCGCCAGTCGCTGTGAGTGACAGAGTGGTTCCAGCCGTGATTGCACCAGTGACGGTTACGCTGCCAGCGGCTGTGACAGTGAACGAAATTCCAGAAAGTGAACTGTCGGCACCGATCGAAATGTCGTTCGCATCCGCAAGGTTGACATAACCGTTGGCGGCGAGCGCACTAACCTGTGCAAAGTCGATGCTCGTGATGTCGATGTTGTTGGCGCTCGAAGCCAGGTTGATTTGAGGAGAGCTCAACCCGCCGACTACAGCAGCATTGTCTATAGTGCCGTTAGACGTAAGATTGATTTCGGCAAGACCCTGGACAGAACCAGCCAGAGTGAAGCTTCCACCTAGAGCATTCAAGAACACAGTCGTACCGGAGATGCCGGCAGACGAAGTGAGGTCGGTGTTGGCAGTCAACTCAAAAGTGTCCTGCGCAGCCGAAGCAACGTTGACATTAATGTTGTCGTCTCCAAGGTGACCGTCATCGGTGATGAAGACGCTGCCGGCCGGTGTATTGGCACCCAGATTGACGGCATCGATCTTCAGAGTATCGAGACCAGCTCCGATGTCACCGTTATCCGAAGTCAACACCAGATTGGCTACGGCGGCGGTACCGCCAGCTCCTGTCAAACCACCGGCGATGTTGGCGTTCAAAATGCTATCGAAGGAACGCAATGTGATTGTATCGACGGCTCTCACTTCGCCGTTCAACAGGAAGTCGCCATTTACCGCACGCAGGGTGACATCATCTCCGGCACTGATCAGCCCGGAGCTGTGCAAGTTACCCGTAGCTACGATATCGATGCTGGCAGTCGCGGATGCGCTGTTAACGTCGAGGTCATCAGCATCTGCCACAAAGACACCACCGGCAGTGGCGGTCGCGATGAGGTTGTCGGTGTTGATGTCCAGACGATCTGCCGAGCCCGCTCCAATTTGTTGTGCAGTCAATATCAATGTCGGCGCATTCAATCCGCCGGCAATATTGGCGTCAATAATCAGGTTAGTGGTCGCTGTCAGAGCGATGCTGCTTGTGCCGGTTACCGCGCCATTGAGGGTGAAGAAGCCACCCGACGTCGTCAAATTGACCGCATTGGCGTCGATCGTACCAGCCACTGTGCTGGTGATGTTTCCAGTGGCGTTGAGGAGGAACACATCGAAGGCACCGGATGCACCATTGACGTTGATACCGCCCGCCGTATCACTGATAAACACGTTGGCGATTGGTGCGTTCGCGGTCAAGTTGACAGCATCAATGCTCAGCGCCCCACCGACACCGAGAGCGCCGATTTCACCATTGTTTACCAGCAGGTTGAGCTGGTTGACGGCCCCACCTGAAGTGAACAAACCACCTGCGATGCTTGAATTGAGAATTGAATCATTAGAAACGAGGTTGATCGTTTGCGCGTCGACAAAAGCATCAAGCACGAGCTTGCCACCAACTGCAGTCAGTGAAGCCGTTGTTCCGGCAGTCACCGTTCCACTGCTGGTCAGATCGACAGGAGCGCTTGCCGTGAAGAACGTTCCAGCGCTGCTTGCGCCGGGACCAAAGTTCATATTGCCCGTGGTATCAACCAGCGTGACGGAACCTGTCGCGTTCGCCACCACATTCGTGAAATCAACAGTCGTAATGTTGATGTCGTTCAAGCTGCTGAGATTGATATTCGGAGCGAACAATCCACCAGAAATTGACGCATCGCTTATTGTTGCGCCGGAGAACAAATTGATCGTGAGCGCAGTCACTGGTCCGTCAAGGACAAAGCTACCGGTCGACGTTGCATCTACGTCAAATGTGATTGTGCCACCCGCAAAGACAGCAGAATTGCTGGTCAAGTTACCGTTGGCAATAGTTACGGTGATATCCCCGCCCGCTGATGTGTCGTCGACACCAAAATTGAAGCCATTCGCATCAGACAGGATGATGTCCCCGGAGGCGATTGCCGAAAGATTAACGAAGTCAATCGTTGAGAGATTGATCGAATTCGAGAAACTGTTCAGATTAATCTGTGGGGCAGACACTCCACCAGTCACGCTGGCGTTCACAATCGAGTCGTCGGATCTCAGGGATACTGATGTTGTACCAGTGACCGAACCTGCAAGAGTCAAACCGCCACCAGTAGCCTCAAGGGCAACTACATCCGCGGCGATCGCTCCGGAGCTGGAGAGATCATCGAAAGCAACAATGTCGATTGTCGATAAAGCAGTTGCACTGACAATGTTCGTCGAGAAGATATCGCGAACAAACGCAGAGCCGGCGGTAGCCGAAAGCGTGAGATTGTCGGAGTCGACGGTGAAGCGAGACGAATCGTCGGTTCCGATACTTCCCGTATTAGCATCGAGGGTAATGGTAGGTGCGATAACAGCACTTCCAACAACGTTTGTGATGTTGGTTTCCGCCAATAAATTGGCGGCGGTCGTCGCCGTCACATCAGAGCCGAGGTTGATTGCCCCAAGTTCAGAGGTGAGATTCACGGTGTCAGCCGAAATCGTGCCGGTGCTCGTGATATCTCCCGCAGTGGCAACGATGTTGAACGAGTTAAGCGCACTGCTTCCACCTGCATTATCGGCAAGATTGACGCCGTTTGCAGCCCGCACGAATACATCGCCGAAGCCGGCGTTAGCGGTGAGGTCAGTCACATCAACGTTCAGATAGTCGCCAGATGCACCGATGTCACCGCTGTACGACGTCAGATTGAGAGCCGGCGTCGACAAGCCACCAACTAGATTGGCGTTAAGAATATCGTCATCAGAAGCTATGCTGACGGCTGTGACTGCAGTGACCAGGTTATTCAACTGAACGAATGCAGAACCGGACGAAAGGTTGACTTCATCACCCGATAGAGGACCATTGACAGTGACACCATTCTCGCCGTCCAGGCTGATGTCATCAGTCGTCGTGATGTTCTGAGTCGTCAACTGATTGTCCGCTTGCATAAACACCGGACCGCTGGCGTTCACGTTGCCGCCGGAATTGATGTCATTACCGGCGTAGATGTCTATAGATGTTCCAGAAGTGATGTCCGAAACGATAACATCGTTGTTGGCGAAGACAAACACGTCCGTGCCGGTGTTGAGTGCGCCGTTAACAGTTGCATCATTGCCTGCCACGATACTGATGGATGACGTCGCGGATGTGACGTCGCCGTTTGTGGTGATATCACTGCCATCGATACTGATCAAATCAACTGCGTTCAATACATCGAGCGTATCAACGTCTCCACCGGTGGAGCTGATGAACAGACCGAATCCGGAGTTAACAGAGCTGTTGACACTGATGTCACCGACTGCGGAGATGACCACATCCCCTGTATTCGTCGTTATGGCGCCGAGTGTGGTGAGTGTCGATTGAGAATCGATAGAGACGAGGTTACCGGCGGAAAGTGTATTTGAAGTCGTCACACCGTTGCCGCTGATATCGATGTCGACGCCGGCGGAAACCAATCCGGTTATGTTGGCAGTTCCGACGTTCGCAGCCAGAATCACAGAGCCGGAGGTAGCGGAAACAGTTCCGAGAGTTTGAATCGAGTCTCCGGAAATCGTGGCGTCACCACCGGCGGTGATGCCCTGGAACGTTGTAATGTTGCCGCCGGTCGCAAAGAGTGTGACATCACCAGCCGCGTTGACAGTGTCGAAAGTATTTATCGCGCCGTTCGCGGTCGCAAAAACATCACCATTAGCGGAAACCGGTCCACTCGTGGAGATCGAGCCGTTAGAGTCCAGATCGATATTATTGTCAGCCGTCAACGCTGCACTCGCCGTTAGAGTGGTGTTGGCTGATAGAGCAATATTGCCGCCAGCTGTGATGTCGTTCTGAACATCAATCGAATCGGCAGTGATATCGGTCGAGTTGCCGCTGTCGATTGTTCCGACATTGCTGAATGCTCCATCGGCAACAAGACCGATGTTGAACTGGGCAAACGAATTACCCAAAACGGTGACGTCGTTCAAATCGTGGATGTAAGCAGAGCCGTTGGTGGCCGTGAAGGTCAAATTGTCAGCATCGATATCGAGGTCGTTCGAAACCGAACCAATATCTCCTGCTGTGGAGGTCAACTCAAGGTTGGCAACTGCGCCGCCGAAGCCGTTGCTCAAGCCACCCGAGATGCTGGTGTTGAGAATTGAGTTGGCGGATGTAAGCTTGATGCTGTTGGTACCAGCCACAGCTCCATCGAGATCAAAACCGCCTGCAGTGGCAGTGAGATTCACATCAGTAGCGAACACAGAGCCGGTGCTAGTCAGGTTGTTCGCAGCCGTGACTTCAAATGTCGAGAGGGCAGACGATGCGCCTGGTCCGAGGTTAACTGAGTTCGGATCGGAGAACCAGACGTTGCCATTTGCGGCGTTCAACGTGACGCTCTGCGCATCAAGGTTCAACGGAAGCGCCGAATTCGTTCCTATATTTGCGAGCAACGAAGTCAGATTGATTCGAGGCGAAACCAGAGATGCTCCGAGGTCGACAGTTTGAATACTTTGACCGGCCGTGAGATTGATCGAAGTCAATCCTGTGATGACAGTACCGGCACCCAGAGTGAAGACACCGTTAGTGGCGGTCAAGTCAACAACGTTTGCAGTGATGTTGCTTGTGTTACTGATACCGAAATCAGCGGTTAATTTCAATGTTCCGAAAACGTTCGAGGCACCGCCGCCGAGATTGACAGAGTTCAAATCCGTCAGTGTTGCGCTGCCGTTTGGAGCAGTGATGCGGAGGTCGTCGACGTCAATGATGAGCGAGCTGACCGAGCCGATGTTGGCTAGGTCAGATTGAACGGAAAGAACGGGTGATGTTATCTGAGCCGTACCTTCGACATTGAAGCTGGCGCGCAGGTCGACTCCACTCACACCGGTGATGGTGTTGAGAATATTGATGTTACCGCCTGACGAGCGCAGAGTGACGGTATCACCCGCGATGGCGCCCGAGTTACTCAGGGTGCCCTGAGCTAAAATGTTGAAGTCGCCTTGAACCGTGGCAGCAAGGAGGTTGACCTCGTCGATGTCCTGGACGTAAACCGAACCCAGCGGAGCGTCTACGTAGAGGTTATTTGCATCCACGCGCACTCTTTGAGAGACCGAACCGATATCGGTGTTCTGTGATACCAGATTGACTGTGGGTGCCGAGACGAGAGAACCGACTCCGGCGCCGATGATGCCGTTGACAGAGGTAAAGTTGATTGTTCCGAAATTACTCGTCACGGAAGAGCCGGTCAGAGTCGTGATGGTGTCGGCATCAACGAACACATCTACGTTGGTCAGCGAGTTGCGCACGAAGGTGACGTTTGCGTCAACTCCGACTCCTGGTCCTGCGATCAAGCCGTTTCCTGACGCTATGGTTCCGTTGAGGTTGTAAACGATGTTGCCACCGTTGGACGATATAGGCTGAGTTGTCGTGATGTTGATTTGGCCGGTGGAGGTGTTGCCACCGGTCGTGTTTATAAATCCGACGTTGACTGCATTGCCATTTTGCAAACCAGCGATGATCGTGACATTACCATTGGCATCACCAGCCGTTCTGCCGCCGGTATTGATCGTCGTCGTTCCACCACCGATGTTGACACGTCCGGAGCCGACGGTTCCGCCTTCAAATGCAGCGAGCAATACGTTGCCGCCCGCTCCGGCTGCGCCAGTTGAACGAGACGAGATCGTGACGTTATTTCCGAGGAGGATGCTACCACCGGTAGCGGAAGCGAGCCCGGTAAGCGTTGTCCCTTGTGCGGTTCCTCCGCCGGGCAGAGTGGTGGAGTTCGTTCCAGCTACAAGTTGATCGGCGCCAGCTACGATTGTTATCGGGTAACCGGTCGCACCATCGCCAGCCGTGATAGTGATGTTGTTGACGCTGGATACGTTTCCACTGGCAATGATCGCCAGTTGTTCATTGACCGTAATGTTGCCGGCAATTGTGATATTCCCGCTATCATTTTTGAATGTTGGGTCGCCGGTCAGGCAAACTTCGCCAAGAACCAGCTCATCGGTTGAGGCGGTGACATGGGCTTCGGATCCCGTTTGATTCAAAACACCTGTCAGTTCGCCGACATGCGTTTGCATCACGCCGTTACCAGCGTTCAAGTTCAATTCCTTCGAGAAGAAATCACCACCGGTAACGTTGGTGTTGAATGCGCCGGCATATTCTGAGTTTCTTACATTGATAGCGTTTGCAGCGGTGAAGGTACCGCCACCTGCATTGACATTCAACTCGGCTGTCGTGGGACCATCAATATTGATATCGCCCTTGAGCGATGTGACGGAGCCGGAATTTAAAATGTTTGGTGCGTTGAGATTTACGTCACGCTTAGCGCTGACTTCAGACGCGTTTGTCAGGGTGTCGCCCGCGCTGAGTGTCAAATTGCCTTTGGACGTTATGGTGCCATAGTTCGAGAGGTTGCCGCTAGCAAACAAGCCGAGGTCTGTTTCGGAGGATATAAGTGCTCCGGCTTGGTTGGTGATATCGTCGGCGCGAATTGCTCCACCATTTTTGTGGCTCGAATAGGTGTGAACAGTTCCGGCGTTAGTTAAGTCGCCCAAAAGTTTGAAATCTGAGCGTTTGCTGAAGTCACCATATGTGGTGACGTTGACAGGAACAACGAGGTCGGATGCTCTCATCACGTCATTATTTGAGGTGATGCTGCCGAGATCGACTTCACCACCGATCGCCGAACCGGAATTGTCGATTGTGATTTTCTGAGAGTTGCCAGAAAGGATTTGTTTAACGGCGATATACTCCGCCGCGCTCACTTGCGAACCAGCCTGAACTGTTTTGGTTTCGCCGCCGACGTTGATTTCAACTGCGGAAACCTTGCCGAACAGATTATTACCGAGCGTGATGTTGCGCGTCGTGGAAGTGAGGTCGAGACTCACACCACCGCGTATATTGACAAGATTACTATCGACTTGCTGAATCGACTGATTGATAACACCTTGACGTTCGAGACGTTTTTCAATCCGCCTTGTAGTACCGGTGACTCGGACAGCATCGCTTATCGAGCTGACAGCCGGCATCGGGATAGAAGGAATCGAGATAACGGCTGGATCGGCGCTCCGGCCGCCGCCACCAAATTCGGTGCGATACATTCTGCGCAATGCGCTGCGGTCGATACCGGCATTCGCATCGCGAAATTCGCGGAAGCTAGGTCTATCGTCTGCGGCTGCAGCTGAGTGAGCCGCCACGAGAAACAGGGAAGCGCTGATTACGCCAGCCCATCTTCTGCTGAACGAATTTCTTACACGTACGCTCTTCTTACTCATATTTCCCCCGACTGGAATGTATGCTAAAGCGAGAAGACATGCGCCTTTTCCAGGCACAAACCTACTCGAATCTATTTTTAATTGGTCGTAGTTAACCGCGACACACGTCAAACCGAACCACAAGTCCGTCAAGCGCCGGATTCGAGTCGAGCCACGACTGTCATCCCAGGTCGACGCCTGCGGAAACTGGGTCAAAAGTTACCATGCTGGAGATCCGGTAATCTTAACTCCACGTGCGCAGGCTTTACGTGACAATGCTCACCTGCACTGGGGGTACGGTGAAAACTCGAGCAAAGGATTGGGAAAATTTAAGATTAAACTCGGTTTCGGGGCGTTAGAAGTGCGCAATTAAGTTCGTACTTGTTACATTCTGACAACAGCGGCGATACCGTTTCTGATACCAGCACATACATGCATGCATCGAAAAATCAAATCGGTTCGTGGCCCGTACCTTTAATAGATAAACACCAAGAACTTGACCACCACCTATTTCTTTTTAGCCGAGAGAAATTTTTCTTTTCGACTGACGAATTTACTGTACCGTCGAATTGATCCCTGGAAGATTCGAACGCGAATGATTGCATAAAGGATAGAACACAACGCATAGATCGCAAACTGACGCAAATCATCATCCTTGGGACATTCCCTCAGGGCATCGCTAATCTCTTTGCGGGTGACGTATAGAGCGCCGAAAGCCGTTTGAACATCTGCATTACCACAGTCATTCAACGCGCTCAAGATATGCTTAGTTGCAACTGCCGAAACGCCATCGTTTGCAGCCGCATACATTGCGTCTACAAGCATCTGGTCGGCTTCTGCAGTAAAGCACATATCTACGCTACCACCGCGGGCGATGGCAGACATTCGGTCAAAACTCAGGGGATTCGCTCCATCGATTACTTTCCTTGCCGTCCCTGCTAAATCGCCTAACCCATAGGGTTTTCCAATCGCATTCAAATGCAAAGACAGCATCAACTGCCCAGCAGCAAAGCCATGATTGGTCAGAAGTGCAAGCAACACATGCTCGCAACCTATTTCCTGGCACCCCTGTCGCAGAGCCTCGGTCTTCGAAGCAGCCAGAATCAGCATTGCCGTCTGGCTCAAGCGAACGGTGCCACTATATTTAACACCAGACCCGAAATTGATCTGAGGGTAGTAAATCATGTTGTTGGCCGTCAGACGAAAGTTCTTCTGACGAACCACGTTATTATCGAAAAACTCTTTGTACGCTTGGGGTGAAACAGTAGCTCCGAGGTTTAACTTCTGAGTCTCGCTATCACCAGAGACAAAAGCCTGGAGTTCCTCCTCATCAGGCCAGAGCTGAGCCGGTAGCCTGGAGTTCGAGCTCTCAGCCTTCTTAGACTCAGCTTTTGGAACAGGCTTCGAACTGCGCTTTTCTCCGGACGCCTCGTTATTCCTGGAAGGAGGAGGCAAGATCGACTCCACGTTGGAATCTTCCGGAGCAAAAGACTCGAGCGGATGAAATTCGATCTCGTCTACATCAATTTCGCGCAAGTCAATGCCGTCGACCATAAAGCCAACGCTGTCGTTTCGCTCGGGCTCAGGATTTTTCAAATCCCCATCATCCGCCATCGAATTTCCTCAACAAAAGCACAGATAGCACTCATCTCGAAGAGGCAAACTCGCGGTCATGGAGAGTTGCCTTACTTCGCACCAACAGTGGGAACTTGGGTCTCGAACCATGCAATAGTTTGCTTTAAACCATCCAGCAGCTCGGTTTGGGGATTCCAACCAAGTACTTCCCTGGCTCTAGTTATATCAGGAAGGCGACGGCGAGGATCATCGATCGGGAGTTCTTTGAAGACGATTTCACTGCGAGTTTTGGTTAGCTCTTTGATTATTTTCGCGATTTCGGAAACCGTTTTTTCCTGCGGATTTCCGAGGTTGATGGGCTGGTGACAGTCGGAGTTCATCGTGCGAACGATTCCATCTACCAGATCGGAAACGTACTGAAAGCTGCGCGTTTGTGAGCCGTCACCATATACGGTGAGTGGTTCTTTCTCCAAGGCCTGCCGTATGAAATTCGAAATCACTCTGCCATCGTCAAGGCGCAATCGAGGACCGTAGCAATTGAAGATACGAATGATACGCGTATCGAGACCGTGCATTTTGTGATATGCCATCGTGATTGCCTCGGCAAAGCGCTTAGCTTCATCATATACACCGCGCGGACCGATCGGGTTAACATTGCCCCAGTACGCTTCGGTTTGCGGATGAACCTCGGGATCCCCGTAGACTTCACTAGTACTGGCAAGCAGATACTTTGCGTTTTTCGTCGACGCCAGTCCGAGTGTGTTGTGAGTACCTAACGAATTGACCTTCAATGTTTGAATCGGCAATTCCAGATAATCGACTGGTGACGCTGGCGAGGCAAGGTGGACGACAAAGTCGATATCACCTTTCACGTAAATATAATTCGACACATCGTGGTGGATGAATTCAAACTTGCTATTGCTCGTGTGTTGCTGAATGTTCTCGAATTTTCCGGTGATCAGGTTATCCATGGCAATCACATAATTGCCTTCGGACATAAGTCGATCCACTAGATGGGAGCCGATGAAACCAGCCGCGCCAGTAACTAAAATTCTCAACGTCCAACCCCCCGATAAGTCATGCCGTGCGAGGAGATCTCCTCTTCTTGCAAAACGTTTCTGCCGTCGACGACCAACGGCCAGCGCATGACGCGTGATACTTCACGCCAATTTGCGCGCTTGAACTCATCCCACTCTGTGACGAGCACCAGAGCATCACTATCGGTGGCAAGGTCGACCAGATCGGTAGCATAGGAGATGTCGAGATCGGGATGCTGACGTTTGCATTCCTCCATCGCGACAGGATCATACGCCTTGACGTGCACGCCCATTTTTGTGAGCTGTCGTGCGATTGTTAAGCTTGGCGCATCCCGCAAATCATCGGTATTGGGCTTGAAAGACAAACCCATCAAACCAACGGTGCGACCTTTAATGATCTTGAGTTCGTCCTGAAGTTTTTGAATGACGATCATGCGCTGATGTTCATTCACTTTGATAGTAGCTTCCAGCAGATGGGTCGGATAGTGATACTCGCGCGCCACTTGCATCAACGCCAAAATATCCTTACCGAAACAACTGCCGCCCCATCCGACACCGGCGTTTAAAAACGGCGAGCCGATGCGCTGGTCAAGCCCAATCCCGCGAGTAACTTGCTTGATATCAGCACCAACCTTTTCGCACAACCCGGAGATTTCATTGGCGAAACTGATCTTCATAGCGAGAAACGCGTTCGCCGAGTATTTGATCAGCTCAGCCGAGGCCAAGTCGGTGAGAACGAACGGCACATGATCGAAACCTTTCGGACGCGGTGAGCACCACTCGGGCGACTCAAAATCTTGAGTCAGAATAGGATTGTAGAGTTTGCGCATCGAGTCAATCGCGGACTCATCCGTGCTGCCCACAACGATGCGGTCCGGATAAAACGAGTCGTCGAGAGCACTTCCTTCACGCAAAAATTCAGGATTGCTGACCACCGAAAATGACGGTGCTTCAGGACGAGCGCTGCGAGCCGGAACCGGCTGCACCGATTGAACGCCCTGATTGACCAGCATCTCGACCCAGTTGCCTGAACCGACTGGAACTGTGGATTTATTGACGATTATGCGTTTGCGCTTGTTATCCAGAGCGCCCCCGATTCCTCGCGCGACGCTCATGACCTGCGACAGGTCAGAATCGCCGTTCGGCAAGGGTGGTGTACCCACGCATATGAAAATTACTTCGGAGCTTTTGACGCCTTCTTCGAGATTAGCAGTGAATCTGAGGGTTCCTTTAGCGAGGCAGTTTTTAACAAACTCTTCCATGCCAGGTTCGAAAAACGGCATGACACCCTTGTTCAAGCTCTCAAGCTTCGTAGCGTTCGCTTCGACAGCAACGACCTGATTGCCAAAGTGGGCTAAGCAAGCACTGGTAACAAGCCCTACATAACCAGCTCCAACTACACAAATATCCACGCGTCAAAACTCCGGGTTTCTTGCTAGCCTGATATAGTCGAGATTACCAGACGAAGCCGGTTTCCCTCAAATATAAGTACAAGCCTGTCTCAATGTATAGAAACAAGTATATGTTAGCCCTTATCCATAGCAGAGGACTATCCTTGACAGGGCTTTATTGCGGCTTTCGCGCGGTTGTGAAGCGACGTTTTTTGTTAATTATCCAGGAGCCGTCCTACCTGTCAGCCGCCTGAGTTCTGGCGTCAGGCGATTTCTGCGTATGAATGAGACGCATTGATGCCAAGCAGGCAGCAACTGGAGGTGCGGTACACTAGGCTTTCGCGTACTTCGTTTCGAGAAAATCATCGTGCCGGAATCTCAACTTGAGCAATTCGTTAAAACCATCGCGCGCCTGCGTGCCCCGGATGGATGTCCCTGGGACAGAGAGCAGACCCACGACAGTTTAGCTCGCTACCTGCTGGAAGAAACTTACGAAGTCCTCGAAGCCATCCATTCAGGCGACAGCAAAGAGATGTGCGAAGAACTCGGCGATCTGTTGCTGCAAATCGTGCTCAATGCACAAGTTGCCAAGGACGCCGGCACCTTTGACATCGAGGATGTCGCGCGCGGTATCAACGAAAAAATGATTGAACGGCATCCGCACGTTTTTGGCGACAAAACAGTTGATTCTGCAGGTGCGGTGAAAACCCAGTGGGAAGAAATCAAGGACGCAGAGCGTAAAAAGAAAAACCCGGACCAGTCATCAATGGACGGCATCTCAAAGGTCTTACCGGCACTTCTGCAGGCGCTAAAGGTTTCAGAGAAGGCTGTAAGTCAAGGTTTTGAATGGAAAACCGAAGGCGACGTCTGGAAACAACTCGAAAGCGAGCTAAAGGAATTGCAGGAAGCTATCTCCAACCCGGAGATGGATCATCCGGAAAAACATGTACAGGCAAAACGAGAAGTAGAGCTAGAGTTCGGCGATGTGCTCTTCTGCATGGTAAACGTCGCACGTTGGCATGCGGTCGACCCGGAAGGGTCTTTATTGCTGGCAATCGAAAAGTTCAAGGATCGCTTCCGCACAGTAGAAAAATTAAGCACTGTTCCGCTAAAAGATCTGACGACAGACGAGCTTGAAGAACTTTGGCTTGAAGCAAAAAAGGAAGTGTCCGGAAAGAAGTAGCTCTTCTACCTGGTATCACAAGTGGTGACCAAAGGAGTGAAAGATAATTGGATCAATCAGTTTCGAAACCGAATAGAAAGGACGAGAATACGACAGTCGAGCAGTTGCGTGAGGCGATGCAAGACTTCGTCATCGAGCGGGATTGGCAGCGGTTTCACACACCGAAAAATCTGGCTGGAAGTGTTTCGATTGAAGCGGCCGAATTAGTCGAACTGTTCCAATGGATGACTACCGAAGAGGCGAGCGAACGAGCGAAATCAGACGAAACGCTCCGTGGCGAGATCGCAGATGAGATGGCAGATGTCTTCCTCTACCTGCTCTCAATGGCCAACGCTCTGAATATCGATCTGGCAAAATCTACCTTCGCCAAGATCGAGAAAAACAATATCAAGTACCCGGTTGAAACAGCGCATCAGTTTAAATCGTGATGTTGAGCCTTATTTATGCTCAAACGCGAGAACAGAGGCGGATACGCGAAGAGGTTTTAACGCTTCAAGGACGAATTACAATGTATTCGTGGTGCTAGTGGTGGCAGTTGAAGGGATAACGGGCTGTTGATTGATCAGCACCTTGGTCTTTGCCAGGGCTGCGGCTTTCGCCTCAGCGGCCGCCTTACCTTCCAGCTTCTTAGAGACCTTCAACGGAATGTTGTTGTCGAGCGAAAGGTCAACATACTCGAGCCTATCCTGGTACTGAGCAAGTGTCGGCAGAATCGAAGTAAGCCGTCCAAGACGCTGTGTCAAAGCGGCATCCGGAATACCAATCTTGAGGGTCAAGGTCGGAGTGTGAGCGATCACGTCGAACGGTTTTCGCATGTCGACAGATTCGACCGGTTGTTTGGTCTGGCTCTCGATGAATGTCACCCAGGTTGCCCACTGTTTCACATCAGCCGGCGTCATCTTCAAATTGTTGCCCGCGTATATCTTGAGCGCCGGAGACATCACATTTGGAAACTTTTTGAGAGGGATGACGCGCCCGGTTTCCGAAATCACGGCATGTGTAGGTTGCTCAGGATCGGTTCCGAGTGACGCCCAAGGTTGTTCCTCAAGCACTTCTACAACGACGTGCGGACGCGGAAATGCGTAGCGTCTGACGAAAGCATTGTTGATAGTTTCAAGCGCTTCGACTTTCTTCTCTTGCTTCTTCGGGTCAACTACATATACGGGAGCATAAAGCGCGTCGACCAGCGCCTCGCGAATTTGCTGCTTGGATGTGAAGTGATTTCCTTTAACGATGATTTCACTGGAACCGTCGCTCACGGACCATGGCAGGTACGCGAAGCCCGTATAACCAAGCGCAAGCACTGTCATCACCAGAAGTAAGCGAAGGATTTGCCGACGCAGGCGGGCACCGCGGGCGGTTTTACGCTTATTGCGGCGACTCTTGATCCAATCTTTTCTCTGATCTACTGGAAGCATTATTTGCAGTTCGCCTCCGCCTTGCTATCAGAGCATAACTCAAGTCCGGCCAAATGCTCCAGCTTGAATACTCCCGAAAAAATCTCAGACGCTGGACCGGTAATACGCACTCGATCGTCCGGCTCTGTGAACGAAATCTCGAGCGTGCCACCAGGCAGCTGTACCTTGGTCGTGCGCTCGAGGAGATCGGCAAGGACGCCGGCGACTACGACTGCAGCAGCACCGCTCGCGCAAGCGAGGGTAAAACCGCAACCGCGCTCGTAAACGTAACATCGAACCAGGTCGCGTGATACCACTTGCACGAACTCGACATTAACACCTTGCGGGAATGCTGGGTTGTTCTGAACGAACTGGGCGATCGCAACGAGTTCCTGCCGGGAAACACCATCTAATTGATCGGGCTCTCTCAGTCTCTCGTCCGACATGCCGGGTGACTGCACAGCTCCATCCCAGCCATTCCAGACGGAGTCGTCAAAAATTACTCCATGCGGATTTCCCATCCCGACCGCAATGATAGGAATATTCCCACCGGCGATCGCCAGATCCAGTTTTATCAAGCCGGAAGCGGAGGCAGTCGGTTGCCTGACCGGTATCCTATCGGCGTCCAAAATCGGCTGACCCACGTCGACGCAAATGCGCTTGTCACTTGAGATTTGGACGGAAACTGCGCCTTTGGCAGTAGCGATTTTGAATTCCTTGTCCTCGACGCCGCCTCTTAAGCGAGCCCAGAGAGCCAGACAGCGCAACCCATTTCCACACATAACGGCGTTGCTGCCGTCGGAGTTGGTATAGACCCAGCTCAGTTCGCAAGAGTCGACTTGCGGATAGTCGCCGGTCAATGCTGCGACGGCCTTGCGGTACTCCATTGCAAGGAAGGCAGCACCGCTAGCTTCCGTTGCAGCGCTCGAATTGTGTCGAGCCGGAAATTCACCGATTGATTTTTTACCGCGGTTTTTAAACTGCGACTCGAAAGGTTCGGTTTCCGTCGCACCGTAAAGAGGCATGGCAAGTATGATTCCATCGGCACCAACACCATGGTGCCTGTCGCAGAGTCGTGGAGCCAGCTCTTGTACGACGGTCTTCCAGTCAGCCAGAAGCGGAGCCAGAGCAGGGTCGAAGACCAGCTCTCTTGCGTCGATGAGGACGAAGTCATTCCCCAGACCGTGATATTTGGTGAAGGGGAGAAGAGCGCGCAAATGAAACTGCCTCAAAAGGAAACCAAAGAACCTTGAGATTATAACGTCTTGAGCTTGACATGGTCGGAGAATTGAAAGTCTCTAAGGCGACGGTGCTCCCTTGGACATGCTTTCAATACATCAAAACCCTACCGAGGAGTGGACTTTTCTCTTGTAAACCGAAGGTTACTGCAAGGGCAATTGCGGCTGTTTTGAAAAAGTCGCATTAAATTTGTTAAATATTCCTCTTGACTTGTAGGGACGCGCATAAAACCCGGGTATCTATCAATTGCCAGGATATATTCCGGCATTCATACATTCTCCTCCGCAGCGAATAGCTTTCGCTCGGATCAGGCATATCACGCATTCATCAGGCTGGATATATGTTCAACTCGAATTCTTCCTATAACACATCGCAACTCGTCAGACAGCAAGTCATTGCACTCAATCAGAGCTACCCGTGCCCCCGCTGCAACTGCGGAGTACTGGAGACGTATGGATTGACCGAAACACTGAAATGCAATGGCTGTTCGCGCTCCTTCGTTCCTCTGCGCAACGGTCGCTGCCTGTACCCGTCAAACCGAATGGGTTTCAAAATCGCCCCAACCTTCTGGTGGGATGGTCTTCACTGGCACTGGGCGGGCACAACCGCTACGGCAAGCCAGCTAGCTGCGATTGTCTGCATGTTCATGATTCCTCTTATGGCATTGAACGGAGCTTTCCACTACGGGCACATCTGGGCCGAACGACCGGAATGGCTCAGCCCAGCACTCCTGTCGGCTGTTGTAGGTCTCGTGACAATACAGGCCATCTACTTCATGTGCTGGGACTTCGACTTCGTATCAAGACGCAGAGCGGCAAGATAGCAGAACAGAAAATACTGAGTACTAACGTTAAGGGGAGTTGCAGCACGCAGCTCCCCTTTCGGCATGTACGGATGCAAACAAGATATGCTTTCAACATACCGCCATAGCTGCACTCGACGGGGCGGCGGCGAAACTCGCGACAACTACAGCCTGACTCGTTAGCGCGGACGCCATAGGACAGAATGAAAGACAGTAACAAACAGGAACTACCGCCGCCGCATATACCTGTCATGCTCAAAGAAAGCATGGACTTGCTCAATCTGACGGAAGGCAAAACATATGTTGATGCCACGGCCGGTGCGGGTGGACATCTATTAAGCATCGCCCGCGGTGCAGGTCCGAGCAGCACTGTATATGGTATCGATCGCGACGTCGACGCCATCGGCAGATTACAAGGGCTAATGCCGGATAACGTAAAACTCATTCATTCGAACTATAGCCGAATGAAAGAAGAACTTGCCGCTTTGAATATACACACCATAGACGGTGGCATACTGGCAGACCTCGGTGTGTCTTCTATGCAGCTCGACGAACCCCACAGGGGCTTTAGTTTCATGAACGACGGACCACTCGATATGAGAATGGATCAATCGCGCGGCATGACTGCTGAAGAATTGCTCAATTCTTTGAGCGAGAATGAACTTGCTGACATCATCTTTCGATACGGCGAGGAGCGCTTCGGAAGGCAAATCGCGCGTGCGATTGTGCGGCAGCGTCCAATAAAAACAACACGGCAATTATCTGATTTAGTCGCCAGTACATTGAGAAAATTTCAGAAACAGAAGGGGCGCGGAGAAAAAGGTGGTTTCTCCAAACACCCAGCTACGCGTACGTTTCAGGCAATTCGCATCGCTCTTAACGAAGAACTTCAAAGCCTGGAAAAATTTTTAGAAGACGCCGTATCACTGCTGGCACCCGGCGCTCGGCTGGTGGTGATAACTTTTCATTCGCTTGAAGATCGTCTGGTTAAGCAATTTCTCAGAAGTGAGTCCACAAGCTGCGTTTGCCCGCCCAGGCAGCCACTTTGCACGTGCAACAAAAAGTCGCAATTACTGATAATTACGCGTAAACCAGTTGTTGCTACCGGTGAAGAAGTACTTGCCAATGTGCGCTCCCGTAGTGCTAAACTACGGGCAGGAGAAAAGTTGGTTTAGGAAACATATATGACCGCTAGCCTTCAATCGCCGCCTCGGCGCAATTCACAGGTAGTCGCTTTTACTAACAATCGAGTTTCACGTGGTACCACCGGCGACTCCATGCCGACGGCACCGGCTTCGATGAATACTCGGGGTACATGGCCAGTCGCATTCACCGACAATACTGTCCCGGTCGAATCCATCCAACAACCGACACCGGTAGTAAAACCACATCTGGTGCCACTTGAAGCACCAAGCACCAAGACCCGCAAACAGCCGTTGCTCGCGAAATTCAACCGCGGCATTCAAGCAGTTCTGGTGGCGATGTGCGGAATAGCTATCTGCACATATGGACTTGATGTAGTTGTCTCGCATGACGTCGGCAAGCTGCAAGAACAAGCACGCAGAACAAGCGAACAAAATTCCGAACTCTCAGCGCAATTGCTGAAGTCAATTTCATATGGCGAAATTCAGGAAAGCACAGTCGGTAGATTTGGACTGCGTGTGCCTGAGCAGGTAGTGATCGTAAAAGAACAACAAGCGCCTACAGCTATCGCATATAAGATGCATAAGCATCATCTTCCTTTGATGTCAGGATACTAATGCCCAATCGGGCAAAAATTTAGTTTAATAACTACTGGTGATCTACTACTAGAAAGATGCCGACGCAAGAAGCGACGGGAACACTAGTGGACTATCGGGAGACTCTTTTGCCGGGCCCAGCGGTCGACATCAATTCCTACCGGAAGACTCCTCGGAAACAGAGAGGACGCCCACGCTCGCCGCAGTGGAGACTGCGTTTCTTCCAAGTGGCTCTATTGCTCGGCGTCTGCGCGATCGTCGCCAGGCTCTATTATCTGCAAATTTATCAGGGCGACATGCTGACGAACAAAGCTTTTGTTCAACGGCAGAAAACAAACTTCCTGGTACATCGCGGCGCAATCACCGATAGGCATGGTTTGCCACTCGCGATTGATACCACCAGATACGATGTGTTCGTGCACACGAAGCTGCTTCCCGAAAAGGTCAGTAAGGAAGAAGCGATCCGTCAGCTTTCCGAGATAACCGGCAAGTCACAGGAGCGAATCAGCAAGCTGATTCTAGGCAAGCGTCCGATCGTGACCGTCGCCAAAGCGCTGGAGCGTGAAAACATCGATAAGCTTCAGAAGCTCAACTGGACCGGTGTAGACATAGTGCCGCGCCCCTTCCGTCATTACCCGGAAGGTTCGATGGCCGCGCATATCCTGGGTTACGTGAACAGCGACACAGCCGGACAGGGTGGTATCGAACAGTCACAACAAGAAAATTTGACGAGCACTGGAAAAATTCCAAAACCGCAACTCGACGGACGCGGCAAAACCATCCTGCTTCCTCATAAAGGACCGACCTGGGATATCACTCCGCCACTCGGTCGTCACTGCGAACTTACAATCGATAATTCCATACAGCACCTGGCAGAAAAGGAATTGTTCGCGATGGCCGCTCACTCGCAATGCGATCGAGCAACCGCAATCGTGATGGATCCCAATAATGGAGAGATCCTCGCCTGGGCAATGTATCCTTCGTACGATCCGAATGATTACTCGAAAGTTCCTTACGCCCAGTTGAAAAACTGGGCGATGGTAGACGTGTACCAGCCCGGTTCAACGTTCAAAATCCTCACTATCTCCGCCGGTCTTGATACAGGCGCAATCAACGAACACTGGAGCATGGGTGACTCAGGAGCGCTCACCATCGGTCGCCGCACGATTCACAATAGCCACGGCGGCAACGGACACATCGATCTATTGCATCTGTTTATCCACTCATCGAATATCGGTGCGGCGAAAGTGGCACTACAGATGACACCAAAGCAATTCTACGATAAGTTGCATGATTTCGGTCTAGGACAGAAAACCGGTATGGACTTACCGGGTGAATCGCGCGGTCTGCTGGTCAAACATGAAAGATGGAAACAGATCGACCAGGCAACCACCGGCTTTGGACAGGGCATGATTGCCCTTACGCCTTTGCAGCTTGCAGCCGCAGTTGCAGCGGTCGCTAACAATGGAACCTGGACGCAACCTCACCTTATAAGAAGAACATACGACCCTCGCACCGGTGTCACGGAGAAGTGGACGGAACCGGAGCGCAGGCAAGTTATCAAACCGGAAGTAGCTCGATTAGTTTCCAGGCTTCTTGCGGACAACATTACTCAAGGCTCGCAAATTGCAGGTAAATCGGTGCCCGGCTACAGGGTAGCGGGCAAAACAGGGACAGCGCAAAAAGTTAGAGAGGGCGGTCGAGGCTATATGTCCGGTCAGACAATCGCCTCCTTCATAGGCTACTTGCCTTATGAAGACCCGCAGTTGCTCTGCATCGTCGCGATCGACAACCCGAAAACGGACGGGCGTTGGGGTAACACGGTAGCCGGACCTGTCTTCAATGCGATTGCACGGGAAGCCGCTCGTTTGCTTGCAATTCCAGAATCATATAAAACGGAAGTAGTTAAAGGCCGATTCATTGGACCTGATGGAAAACCGGTTCAACTCAGCGAGGCACCATCCACCAAGTACGCCGCCGAGTTACAGAAAGTGAAAGCTCAGCTTCACGGCTCGAAAGAACCAGATTCTTCGCAAACGGTCCAACACTAAGTGAAAGCGACCCGGAAAAATGGCTAAAGAGCCGCATGTCGACTCTGAATTTAAAGAACCAGATAAAGTGGTTTTGAAGACGTCCGAAGAGGCGTCATCTGCCGGAGCGCAACTATCGGATGTGCCGGAGGGAATTTTCGCTGCAGAAACTGAAGCTTCAGAAAATGCCGCTGAAGCGATTTTAGAAGAAACGCAGTCTGACGGCACCCATTTACCTGCGGTATCGTCAGACGGTACGTCGCCACCTGAGCCTCCCTCGGATCCAGATTCGGAACCTTCCACAGTCGCCGGGGCGAAGCCGAAACGCGAGGGATTAGCGAAAACTTTCGGTCTAGTCGCGTTTCTCAACGTGATTTCAAAAGTTGTTGGACTCGTTCGCGACATCGTCGTTTTGCAGGTCTTCGGAACCTCACTGGTCACAGACGCTTACTTTTATGGATATCAATTCACAGGCAACATTCTCGTTCTGTTCGGCGGTCTGGGCGGACCTTTTCACTCCGCCGGCGTTGCGGTTTTATCATCGCAACCTGAGGGCGATGAGAAGCGGAAGCTCGTAGGACAGCTTTTGTTGCTCACATTTGCTGCGGGTTCTCTCATCTCAATCGCTCTGTATTTCGCAGCACCGTATCTGGTTCCAATCGTTTTCCCGGGCACGGGTCAACCATTAGCTGAACGGCAAAAACTCTGGGACGCCATCGTCGTTCAACTGCACTTCATGGTTCCCCTCATTCTCATCGCGGGTCTGGTCGGGCTTGGTGCGGGCATTTCTAATTCATATAAAGAGTTCACCTGGCCGTCTCTATCACCTGCGGTAGCCAGTATCGCGATTGTCGTTGCATGCTTGTTCTTCCCTGACCAAGCCGGTCTCTGCCTGGCGATAGGAACTTTAATCGGTGCGATTGGACAATTATTAGTTCAAATTCCAGGCGCGCTACGCGCGAAACCGAAATTCGATTTCAGCTTCAAATGGCGTCCCGGTTTAAAAGAGTATCTCCTCATGATCGGACCCGCGGCAGTTGGAACGTCAATCGGCCAATTGAACGTCTTCACCGATAGCTTTTTCATCTCGTCTCTGGCGCCAGGAAGTTTAACAGCGTTGCAGAACGCGAACCGTTTATTACAGTTGCCTCTGGGCGTGCTGCTAACCGCGATGCTGGTTCCCATCCTTCCGCGTTTCACTGAACAAGTCGTCGCAAACGAAATCGATGATTTAAAAGCAGAGTACAGAAAGGCGCTTCGCATCCTGTGGTTCACAGTCCTACCGCTGGTAACCATGCTGCTCGCGATTCCAAACCCAATCATCAAGTTGCTTTTTGAACGCGGCCACTTCGATGCAAATTCGAGAGCGCTGGTCGTTCTAGGTCTAACTTACCTTGTGCCATCAGCATTCTTTTACGTTGCGCGTGATTTATTGACTCGCGTCTTCTACGCGCACAAAGACACACAGACTCCATTCAAAGTCGGACTCTGTTCGGTCGCCGTAAAAATGTGCGCCGACTACTTGCTCGTAGGTCCGCTGGGCATCGGCGGTATTGCGTTATCTACGACGCTCGTCACGATATTCAACATGACGCTCCTCTCTCATCTTTTGAGAAGAAAAATCGGACCACTTGGACTGACCAGTTTAATTCGCCCTGCAATCATCATGCTCATAGGCTCCGTCGGCTGCGGATTTACAGCCTATTACGTTCAATCTTTCTTTGAAAACATGATCAAACTTCCAAGCGGCATCGGTGCATTCGCTAGCCTTGCGGTATCAATAGCGGTGGCAGGCGCAGCGGGTGTCACTGTCTTCGTCGGCGTCTGCCTGGCAGCGAAACTGGAAGAGCCAAACCTAGTGCTCAAGCGGTTCATGCGAAAGCGGAAGTGAGATTTGCGACTTTTGAACGACACTACTACTGGAGATCGATCAGGTTTAAAGACCCAGTCGATCTTTTGGTTTTGTACGAAAGAACGTTCTAATGGCCTTAGGCAGCCTAACATTCGCCCCCGCGAGAGGCCGATATTCAGGTCCACTTGCATTAAGCAGCTTGGTCACGAATTTGCGAAAGTGTCTCTCTGAATCATCGAGCTTTCCATCGCCTTGGAGAAGGCCGATTCGGAGGATGTCTGCTACAAGTGGCTTGTGAAGGACTTCCAAGTCGTGGACAATCGCCTCGACATCTTCCTTATTCTTCAGTTTCAAACTCACTCGCCCGCAACCATAGAGACCCTCGACCAGCGGAGCATCGTAATACTTGAGACTTGCGCGATAATCTTTTAGTGCAGTTGCGTACTCTAGATTTCGGCTGTCGCTATAGACCATCGCATCGGCTCGACGTTCCATGAACAAGGCTCTCTTTTGGAGTCGCGTTCCAGTCGAGATTTTCTCCGGCATCGAGAATCTGTGGCTTCCTTTGACTAGCTTGTTATAGCCGTCTACGACCGCATCGCAGCCTTGTAGGCATACGGTTCCCCTGAGTAGACCAACCCGAGACCGCAAATTGTAGAAATCCTCGGCGGCTTGCTCTGCATTGTTTCTTTGAAGGTGACATATGATTCGTACCCCCAGGGTCTTCTCGTTGTCTGGATCCAGGGTCAACACCTTATTCAAATTGTCCAGCCAAAGCGGATCGATTCCCGCTTTCATTTGCCACAGACGGAGGTACGAGTCCTCATCAGTTGACACACCTAATTTTCGCAAAGATTCTTCGAAATCATCCAGCAGAAGTTTCGAATTCGCGCTGTCTTTCATAAGAAGGGCAAGTTGAGCAAGGACATAGTCGGTATAGATACTCATTCCCAACTGTTTCGCGTCACGCATACTCTTGGTGGCTTCCTCAAGTTGGTTTGTTTCGACGTTCCTGAGCGCCGCACCGTAGAGCTTGCGAAACCTGATTTCCTCTTCGCTTGGTTCAAAGATTGCTCTCGCAGCTTCACTTACGGCAGCGTGCTGAGGACGAATTGTCCAGTCGCTCTTACAAAAAACTTCGGCCAGCGATTCCTGTAGATTGGTGGAACCATACAGGCCAATTTCCTCCCAACGAACGGGAAGCGTCATGCACCCAAGCAAGCCGCCACGTATCACTTCTCTCGTTGCGGCAATTCGTGGTTGAACATATTGAATCCAGGAGGATGTGTGACTGACGCGCCGCCCGACGTCAGCGATATGGACGAATTCATGCAAGATACTCGCTTCAGCTTGACCCGGATCTGTCTGGCCGGCTCGAAAGAATTGGTCAAAGAAAATTATTTCCTCAAAATTCGATTTAGCAATAGTCGACGCGATTTCATCGTCACGTTTCATCCTGACAAAACGAAGCGCACCATTACTCGACAGGCTTCTGAGAATGCCAGGATGCTTCCGCAAAATAAGTCCAATGCACCTTTGCACAAGCTGTTTTTCATCTTCTAACCAGCACTCTTCTTTTGACGTGCCGACGCGCTTTTTGCTTTTTCGTGTCAGCGCCTCTTTTGGATCCCAAAAGATGAAATAGCGAGAGAAGGAAAATTCTTCTTGCTCCGGTTCATTAGTCGCAGATCTCGTTGGTTCAGCGTTGAAGCACGAGGTTACAACACTGAATTTCTCATACGGAATCAAAGCATCAGATGCTTGGCTCACATCAGCGCAACAAAATAGACCAGCGAATGCGAGGAATCCGAAGAATCCACTCGGGAGCTGTTCAAATCTACATTGGCTCTTCAATCTCGCAAGGTCCTTCATCGCATCAGGTCAAGAGAGCTGATTTAGTCGAGACGGTTTTCCGCCACCTCCATCATATCGCCTATGCAGAATAAGTGCCCGACACCTAACCGGTGTTCCGCGTTTGGAATGTTTTGGCCCGGGTATTTTCTCAAAGGATGATTCCGGAGGAGCGGCTCTTATGCCAGATTTCACGAGAAAAACACGACTATATCTGCTGGTTGCCACGGCGATGGGAACGCTGGCGATGCCTTCTTTTGCACAGAATCAAAATGCCGGCGGTGGGCTGGAAAATTCAGCCATCCAGGCTGGCGCGAATGACGTGCTTGGACAAAGAGTCCATCGTCAACATTTGCGTATAAATCATGCGCTAAAGAGCGGTTTAATTTCAGAAACTCAAGCAAAGGACTTGCGGGATACAGTCAACGGTATCGCCTCCGAGGTTCAAGCGCTAACACAGAAAAACGGTGGTTCCCTTAAGCCGGAAGAGCTGAAGCAGTTTGAAAATTCGCTCAATCAATCAAGCGAGCAGATTCGCACTGTCGCGGAAGCGGGAAATGCGACGGTTCAGTCAGGAAAAGTTTTGGGGCCGACATGGAAGAAAGGTCCCGACGGCGCCCAAAATCCGAAGAGTCTGCTTCAACAAATGAAGCGCGAGAATAAGCGCGAGTTACGGCAAGAGCGCCAGAATACCGAACAGAAAATCGAGCAACAACAGTTGCAGTACGAAAGAGAGATGGTCGAACATTTGGGCGAGCAAAAACAGGACATCCTTAAGGGCAAGGAAGATCTTAAGGATGTCCGCAAAGAATCCGGCGCCGATTAAACGCCGTTTCTTTTACGTTACGATACTCGAACAGTGCGCATCAGGACTCGATCAACAAAAGTGTTCCACTAGTAAATTTTTGATCTGGTTTGTTATTAAACCAAAACAGGTTGTTGAACTTTTTGTTGGCGAGTGTTCGCGAGTTCTTTCATCGAGAATCTATAGATTCGCGTCGAAGGATCCACAGTAGGCTCTTTCGGCGCTTGCCATGGTGCTTCGGGCACGACTGGAGTCGCGACTAAAACACTGCTATCGATGGAAGGTTTCTTTGCGGGTCCCGAAAAGGCCACGCATGCTTTGCTGGCTTCACGTCTGTCTCTCGACGACGCGGTAGCGGCAGCGTCCTGGACGCGCTTATTTTGAGCGCGTTGTTCGCGCTCCATATTGGCGAGCATCTCGTCAATTTCAAGGCTGCGTTTCCACAACGCCTTGATCTTGGCGCGACGTATTATTGCTTTCCTAACTCTCCAGGTGGCGTAGCCCACACCTGCAACTACGAATGAAAGCAAGACAACTTGCCAGCTCGCAGTTACGAGATGATAAGACACTCCCGCCACGAGGATCAGCGAACCGAGCGTTTGAAGAAACATAATCGGTGATCCTTGTAGGGTCACAAGTGACGATATTCGATTTTAAGAGCGAAGTAGATATACGATACATCTATACAAGGCGTTTGAACAGCCCCTGAAGGACAGATAATCGAGTGAATTTTCAATTTTTTTCGAAAGCTGGAAGTGGGTTTCGAGGAATTATGACTTCACGCCCGCGACGAGAGTGGCTCTGTGCCAGGCTTGCCAGCGAGTGGCTCGTTTTATCCGCTCCCGTAAAGCGAGCAAACCGGCCTCTTTCGAATTCTTAGTTACGCCCTCGTGGGGGAGCGTCAAAAGTTCTTTTGCCAGACCAACAGCAGCCTGCGCATCGCTCCCATCGTTCATGAGGGACTGCAGATAATTTCTAGCGGTATCACTGGCGATGCCAAAGCCGATCTTCTTACTTAGCATAAGAAGCGCGGCAAGGAAGAGAGGATCCGCTTTTTCGTTAGAAATTGATAGCGTCGACAAAATAATTTCTAGTGCATGCTGAACGACTTGCGCATGCAGGGGACTGGCGAGCGCCACCGTTTGGAGCCCTTCCAGCCAGAGAGTGGATAGCAGGTCGGATCTGTGGTCGGCGATAGTGGTACCAATCATGACACCATCAATTCGCCCGTCCTGAATGGCGCGGTTCAGAATTTTTACAGACACCGACCTCGCCTCGCCGCTCACAGCGTTGAGTGCGTAAACCAGCGCATGGATCGCCATGTCACCAACAGGCAAATCAGGATCATAAAGAGATTCCCAACCATCTTCCTGCCAGTAATTGTTGTTGCTATCACGCGATTCGGAGGCGGCCCGGAACTGCCGAGCCCAGAAGACTTCCGTGCAGAGAGGCGATTTGATGTTGCCGATATCCATGTCGCCGATAAGCGCGACTTGCTCGTGGGTCCCAGGTCGCAGTCGTAAATAATCCTCTATAAGGATTGCGCTGGGTGAATTATATGACGAAGGTGACAAACATCTGCTTATCTCGGGATGCTCTCGAGCGGAGAGTTTGACTTTCATGCAAAATGGCTCTGTAAGGGGCGCTCGAGCCCTAAATGCAGCGACCCATAATGGAATATTTTCTCCAAAACTCTCATCGTCGGAACCGAGAGCATACCGCAAAGCGCTTGCGAACTCGCCCTTGAGAGGTGCGGCATCTGATAATGCCTCATCACGATGCTCCGGGGCAATGCGCAGTAGGGATTGCACTTGCTCCAAGAGCGAAGTGTCATTGTCAATATCGGCTATTCTGGCGGCTCTTTGAACAAGCACCCGCGGATCGATCCAGAAACCGGCGTGCGTCGGAGTGGCCAACAGATTTACGTTCCGTCCGCTCGCAACCCGGCTAGCAACAGCGATTACACGCTTGTGCACAAGGTTTTCGAAGAACTGCTCCTTCTCAGGCTCGACACCGAATGCCCAGGCTAGAGAGACTGCAGAAAGAAAACCGCCATCGTTTTTTGCGCGCGCGTGCAGGGCGGCCAGGCGAGCCTCCCAGTAATCTCCCTCTGCAGGCGGCTTTGGAGAATGGACAACACCATCAAGCACCCGTTCGATCTCAGCCTCTGATAATTGCATGTTGAAACCGCGCATCAAGATATCCAGCGTCTCATCGGGATCTCGCAGCGGTTTCGGTCTAGAACCTGGATCAAGCCGGATAACATCCATGGCTTCAAATGTGGTGGCAGGTATCAGGCGACGATTGCCCAAAGCAGCTTCTAAAGCTTCATCGCATCCCGCCAGCTTTCGCCAGCGAGCATCTAAATGCTGATACTGTTGAACCAATTCATCCTGGTCGATGGAACCAGTACTGATAATAAACTCTTTTGGCGAAACAGGCTTATCACCATCAGCGGTGGCAAGCAATGCCTCAGCGGCGGCCCGCTGGGATGACGCAATCAGGTCGAGCCGCTGGCGGAGCTCTTCGGCAAAGGCCGGATCGAGAGGCTGAGAAAAACGTTTAAGTAAATCCATTGCTCTGGCATGCACGTCAGGCGAATCGTTTTCAAACGCGTACAACGCCGTACTCACCATCAGCCTTGACTGAAGCTGATCTCGCGTTGCCTCGCAAACCAACTTCAAAATCTCGAGTGCTTTGCACACGACACTTTCATTCGAGGTGCTGAAAATCATCGGCAATTCAGCGACAATCTCGGCAGCCGACATCGAGTTAACAAGTTCACGCTTGTCCAGCGCATCGCTCTGCAGAATTTCAGCCAGGTCGACCATGATTCCCTCGAAGCTGCTGTAAGAATTGTGCCCGGCACAACTTCTCGCCTCTCCTCACATAACCGGCAATAATATCCGATAAACAACCAATGCGGCTATACAGTCTGGTTGGCTACCACGGTAATTCCTTACTTTTGTCGTAAGCGTCAGACTGTTGCGGCGGCGGCGTTTGCTCATAAGACGGTTGCTGCTGAATCTGAGCAGGCGGTTGTTGTTGGCTCTGTTCGTACTGCTGGTATGCCGGTTGCCCCCCACTCATATCCGCTTGCCCGCTGGGAGCTTGCACCGCTTGCTCGGCGGAGCTTCCGAAACTGCCACCGTCGGGCTGCTCCCCGTTCGAAAGCTCTTGCATTTTGACACTTTCCCACATCGACCCGTCGCTATACTTAACCTGCAAGACGCGAATTTGAAAGCTGGCTATATTAGGACTAAGACCGCCCTCGCGTTTCCACTTGTGCGAACGGCTGGCTCCCGGCGAGAGTGGATAGGCGTCGGGCGCGTGGAATGTACCTCTATCTTTGTTGGCGGAGTCGCTGAACCGGCAGCGAAATTTGACCGCAGCTACGGGTCTGGAAGAATTATTCTGATAAGTGAGGTATATTTTTGAAGCTGTCGGCGCACCGAATGGGTCAATCTCCAGAACGCTGCGCACACTGGTCAAACCGACCGGACAGCCCTGCTCCGGATAAAAGTCTGCTTGCAGAACTCTTTCCGGATTTGACTGCGCGAGACATGGCTTCAAATCACCGACAGGAATCAAGATCATCGTGAACGCAAACAATAATCCAGGAAATTTGGGAAGAACCCTGCCTCTTGGCTTGGTCGGTTTATTCATCGGGACGTTACTCCTCATCCTATTCAGCTTTGCAAGCGTCTCTGCCGCAGAGAAGAACAAGAACTTTACTCTTACCATAATACATACGAATGATCTACATGCTCATGAAGAGCCGTTTCTCGACAAAGGCAAAGTAGTCGGCGGCTGGGCAGGCGTCGGCCAAATCATTCGCAATTGGAAAAAGCAGTATCCGGACGCGGTAGTTTGCGACGGCGGAGATATGTTTCAAGGCTCGATGCTCTATAGCAAATTCAAGGGCGACGTCGAAGTCAATCTTTTGAACAAGATGGGATATGACGTTTTCACTATCGGCAATCATGAGTTCGACGATGGTTCCGCAAATTTGGCACAGCAACTGGCCAAAGCAAAATTCGACATCATCAGCGCAAACCTCGACCCTACAGCTGTGCCTGAGTTGGATAAACTCGTAAAACCTTCAGTGGTTAAAACGGTTAATGGAAAGAAGATCGCGTTTGTCGGAGGGGTTACACCGGATCTGGAATCGGTTTCAAAAAACACGCTGCAAGGTGTCAAACTGAAAGCGCTGGGAGCCGATTGGTACCAACCGATCAAACAAGAAGTCGAACGGCTTCAAGCCCAGGGTCTCGATAAAATAATCCTGGTTACGCACTGCGGCGTCAAATGTGAAAAGGAGCTAGCGGAACGAATTCCCGGTGTTGATGCCATAATCGGCGGACACAGTCACACGCGATTGGAACGTCCACTGTTGATCAAACACGAAGATGGCACAACAACGACGGTAGTACAGACCGGCTGCTACGGTAGAGCGGTCGGGTTGTTGCAACTGAGTTTTGACGACAACGGTGTTGTGCGTCAGTCTAAATACGGACTGACTGACGTGACGTCGAAAACGGCTCAGGCTCCGGACTTGAAGGAGTACATCGACAAAGTTTCGGAACCGTTTGCCAAATCGAACAAAGAAATTCTATCGACGGCTACACAGTATTTCGAGAAGAAAAACTCGCTTTGCGACACGTCCATGGGCGATATCGTTTGTGATTCGATCGTCGACTCCGGCAAAGAGTACGGCACCACCATGGCGTTTCAAAATCGAGGTGGCATACGGGGAGTTTTGCAAAAAGGTCCTATAAGCGTTGCTCAGGTGGAACAGGTCCTGCCGTTCGAGAACTATGTGGTTTATGCCACCGTTACCGGCGACATCGTCAAACGAGTTATTGAACACAGTCTGATTGGAGATGGTCCTGATGGTCATTTTGCCGACGTCAGCGGAGTGAAGATCATTTGGGACAAATCAAAGCCCGACGGTCAGCGCGTGCTGATGATTCTGGCAAATGACGGGAAGGGCAATTTCAAGCCTCTCGACGACAAGGCAACTTACAAAATAGCCATGAACCACTACAATTTTGAAGGTGGCGAGAGTTACGATTTTAAGGGTGCGACGAACATCGAGAAGTCGAAACTGCGCATGGCTGACGTCATGACAGCGTACCTGCGCAAACACCCATCAATAACTCCGATGAAACCAAATCGCATCGTTTGTGTAAAGGATGGAGCACTTTCAATTCGAAACAATGGCAATTTGAAGACCATATCAATGAAAGACGCGCCAGCTTCGGCTCGTATCACAATTGCCGGTGGCACCGGTCCTGGTGTCAGTACTATATATAGTGCTTTTCCAGTTCCGCTTGCAAATGCGCAAGTGCTCAAGACCGGGCTAAAAGCCAACGAGAATGGGATATTCGAGTGGAAAGACATTCAGAAGTTGGCACAGCTTTATAAGGGAACGAAAGGAAAGGATGAAGCAACCTGGATAACCGTCGTAGCACATCCAGCTCGCGGAGGGAATGGTCACACGGTCATCGCCGCGCCGATTTCGATAAAGTAATCATCGGTCGGATCATCAGGGATGCAATACTGCAGAGTGTCACGCCAGCCCACGCGCTTCGATAGTTTTTCCTTAACGGCTTTGCGGATTTCATCGAGGGAAAGCTCCTTGGCTAGAGCTTTCCACATATACCGGCGCCCCTTAGTTCGAAACCCATAATCCATACCGTGCTCTTTAAGTACAGCAAGAGCTTCCTCGCGCCAGAGAAGCTGACATATGTGAAACGGTTGGATATTGTAGTTTTGCCTGGATGGCCAAATTTCGTTGAGGAACACCTCGCCTTCGCGGCGACTGATACTGACCAGCCCCCACCACTTCGGGATCATGTCAACAGCCTGCGCGACGTACTTCTCCGCGCAGACGAGTGTCATTTTGTCGAAGATCTTGCTGTAAGTTTCCTGCTGAGCGGGCAGCCGCAACAGATTATCCGAAGGACTCTTAATCTCGAAGCCATGCAGCTTATCGTTGAGAACGGCAAGATCGACACGAAAACTTCCTTCGATCAATCCAAGCTCATCCACAATCAAGCTGTCCGGACTGGTCCGGAACATCTCATTCTTCAGGTAGTTATGCAGAGCTAAGCGGACGTCGAGTTCTTTCATGCCATAGTGCTACGGATGGTGCCTGATCATTATAGACGCTATCAGCCATAGTGGTCGCCGGAGATTCTGAACGGAATCGCCGCCGCTTTTGGATATAAGCATTCGGAAAGACTTTTTTATCGGAATGGGTGGGTGATAGAAAATTTTCCATTTTTCCCCCCTGCTGCTCAAACCCGCTGATAGTTCTCAGAGGACTTTAACGATTTTGGTATTAGAGAATGAGCAGTCTAGGGAAATTTCTCTGATTTTCCCCCGACTGCCTTTCACTGGGCTGAGTACACCGGGAAATTTTTCTAAATTCCCCCCGACTGCTCGGACTTGCCCGAGTACACCGGGAAACTTTTCTAAATTTCCCCCGACTGCTCCGGCAGACCAAAACGGAACCCTCAAAGCAGTCCTCAGCTCCGCCTCAAATTTCATCTTCTAAATTGAACTTTTTCCATCCAAATTACGTTTATTAAAGTAGGACCACTTCGGAAAGGGAGGTGAACACGTGTGTGGATATGAACGCACTCAGCACTGCGGAGCTCATCCGCAGACACATTGAAAAGCACCCTGTAGACCAGATTCTTACTACGAGGGAGATCGTCCACTATGGAACCAGAAGGGCTGTCGATAACGTAATCGCATGGTGTATTAAAAGGAACGTTCTCAAGCGAGTCGCCAGAGGATGCTTTGTTCGAAGTGAGCGCAAGCAACCAGTTACCGAGTTAGAGATTGCGCAAAAAAAAGCCACGTCGTTTGGAAGGCAAATCATCAAATTCGGCGGAGATTGCGCTCGAGAGCTAGGTATCTTGGACAAGCCCTCGACGGGTTTCGTGTTCGCCACCAATGGGCGTAGCAGTTCTTTTATGTTCAACGGCAACCGTATTTTCTTCGTCGGTGTAAGTCAACGTAAATTTGCTCTCGGCGATTCAAAAACGGGACAAGTCATTCGAGCACTCTGTCACCTTGGAGAACTAGCCGTAAACGCAAGAATCGTCGGCTGTGCCACCCAGAACTTAACCGACAAACAAAGGCACGAAATCGCATCGCGCTGCAGCTCTATGCCAGCGTGGCTGGCCGATTACTTCTTCCCCTGGAATCTCTTGCAGTTCGTTGACAAACGAATGCAGGTGAATGAGGCTCCGGCACCGTACCTGGTGACAAAACAAGTCACTTCCCGGAGTTCAACTCCTCCAGGTTTTTCTTGGCTTCCTCGAAATCAGGATTCAACTCAAGCGCTCTGCGATATTCCGCTTCCGCTTTCGGGAAATCACCGGTTTTCAGATAAGCAACGCCCAGATTGTTATGAGGTAATGGATTGTCCGGCATCAGTTCAATCGCCTTTTGGTAATGGGCAATTGCTTTCTCAAATTGATTCTCGTGTTGATAGTAAAGCGCGATATTATAATGAGCATCAGCATTTTGTGGATCAATTGTTAATGCCTTATTGTATTCCTCAAGCGCCTTCGGATAATTTCCCATACCGAAATACGTGATACCAAGGCTGGTGTGAGCTTGCGGATAGCCTAAATTGCGCTGAGCCTCCGCATAGGTCGGATCGAGTTTAAGCGCTGCCTGAAACTCCTTCACGGAGTCGGTGAAGTTATTGTCCGCCGCATATGCTACTCCGAGATTGTTATGTGCTGCAGCCAGGCTCGGATCGCATTGAATGGCTAGTTTGTATTCCTCGATCGCTTTTGAAAGGTTATGCTTTTCATGGTAGACACGCCCTAAACTGAAGTGGGCGTGAGCGTTTTTTCCGTTCAATTTGACAGCTTTAGAATAGCCTTGAACAGCCAGCTCTTTCTTACCAAGACGTTCATACGTTACGGCACGATTGTATTCGTATTCTGAATCATTTGGACTCTGTTTGATCGCCTCCTCAAAGAAGGGAAGAGCGTCCAGATACTTTTTCTGATCGAACAGGGACACGCCGTAATTGAACTTATACTCGGCATTCTTAGGATCGATTGCGCACGCGGCTTTGAAGAAAGTAGCTGCCATTTGAACATTCTTCCACTTTAGATAAATCTTGCCGAGCAAGTTCTGAATGCGCGCATCTGACTGATCTACTGCCACCACTTGCTTCAAGATAGATTCAGCTGCGTTCAAATCACCAGCCGAATAAGCAGCCAGAGCCTGGTCGTAGGCCGCATTGGTCTGCGCCGAAGCAACAAGCCTTCCAGAAGAAAACTCAAGGGCTTCAGCCGGATAGGACAGCGCCCCAACAGTCATCCAACCAATCAGAACAAGAGAGAGTCTTATCCGAAAAACTTTTCTAGGATGCGTCACAAAATAAACTCCAGGATGCCCGCGATAATTCGTGAGTTCTATTGAATTATTGAAACACGAAATTCAGGGCTGAAACTATTTTAGTTCGAAAATCTCACACGCTGGACTCTGTTGAGCAGCGGAAACCCGATTTTTCAAATTCGGCTAAAATAGACACCTGACTATGAGTGATAAAAATGAATACCTCGTCAAAGCACCAAACGAATTTCTGCCTGTTCATCCTCGCCTGCTCTATCGCAATATCTATAAATCCGGTCCATGCAAAGAAAGACAAGCTCACCCTGGACCCGGTCCCGGTTGCAAAAAAGGCAAAACCAGAATCGCCGGAATGCGCAGCATGCTACAAGGATGCCACAAGACTGTTTGCGACCGGAAAGTCAACCGACGCCTATAAATTACTGAAAGCAAACCAGGTCAATTGCAAGGACTCAGCAAAATTCAATTTGCTATTATCCACAGTTCTTTTGCGCATGCCGACGCACGAGAAAGAGGCAGCACAAGCCGCGGCAACGGCGGTCGAATTAGATCCAACCTCGATTGCGGCGCATTTCCAACTGGGAGTATCGCTTGCTGCAAGCGGTGACTCAGCCAATGCGGCCACAGCCTACGAGAAGTTGGTGAAACTTGATCCGGCGAACTACGAAGCCTGGTCTGCACTCAGCACACTGTACGCGGAACTGCACGACTCAGCCAAAGCAAAAACAGCTTCAGCAAAGGCAGCTGCATTGGAGCCCGAATCGCGAATTGCAAAAATTCGTACCGCACAAAATCTGTTTAAACAGGGTAAGTCAGCAGCCGCTTCAGCCGAGCTAGACAGGCTAATCAACGACGATCAAATGGAGCCGGAATTTTTAATAGGACTGGCAAAAGATGCACTCGATATGCAAGCCTATAGCGAATCTATAAAAGCAGCGGATCGCGCTCTCGCCACCTATCCGAAACTAACTGAGTTGCTGAAGACAAAATCGACCGCTCAGCTCTGGCGACGCGAGTACAGCGCCGGTTTAGAAACGATTTCGAAACTTGATCCATCCGCCAGAGGCGATCAGGACGCCATTGCAATTCGCGCACTGCATCTCATCAATCTCGGAAAAACTAAAGATGCACAGCCTCTGGTTTCAAAACTCCCAACAAAGACCACAGACGCTCCGTTAGCCGGTCTTGCTCGGGCGTACATGGCAGAACGAGAAGGAGACGTTTCTCAAGCAACAAAACAACTTGAGAGCGCCCTTCGACATAACCAGGTTTTTGCGCCACCACATATAGAGCTAGCCCGCCTGGCTCTCCGACAGGGGAGGGCCGAAGATGTCCTTGCCGAAGCACGAGAAGTACAGCGTTCCAAAGCATATGTCGCAAGCGGTAAGGCCTTTGAATCAAGATTGGCATTAGAGGGTGCAACCGCGCGCGAGAAAGTTGCCGAGGCTCTCAACCTTGCAAAAGAAGCCGTCAAATTGAACGGGGAAGATCCGGAGGCACTAACGGCTCTGTGCCTGGCAAATTTGAAAGGGGGCAAGGTGGAAGAAGCTCAAAAGTCTATACAGAAAGCGATTGAAGTCGAACCGGGCAATATCGACGTACAATTGGCTGCAATTAAGATCATGTCCGGTGAGGGAAAAACAGACAAAAGTCTCGAAGCACTCCAAGCCCTCCAAGAAATCGCACCTGGCGACAGCGAAGTGCTTTCCGCTCTGGCTGAAACCTATTCTTCCAAAGGCGACTCCTCATCAGCAATCAAGCTGCTACGTCCGTATCTGGAAAACGGAAAACCAGAGCCCACCCTGGTCTTCGCCCTCGCTCGAGTTTACGAAAATGCTGGACGCGGCAAAGAGGCGAGTAAGTATTTCCAGCAGAGCCTCTCAGAAGGATTACAGGGTCAGCGAGCGCTACTGGCTCGTGAAGCCCTTAAGAGCCTCGGCAACGCCGAATAGACGCAAATGGTAACGAGCCAGCCCGATATACACACCGGGCGCCCGGTCGGGTGGGATACAATACAAAAGTCCGGCGTTTAAAAGGCGACATACCTCAATGGTGTCAACAAAAGCGGCAACAGTTCAATCGATCAATCCGGCGACCAAAGAATTGCTCGGCGAAATTCCAATCATGGGTCAGCCCCAGGTGGAAGAAGCCGTAAAACGCGCCTGGATTGCCTTTGAAGACTGGCAACTGCTTGATTATAATCAACGCGCCAAACACATTTTAAAACTGCGTCGAGTGATTTCGAAAAATGCCGATTCCCTCGCGGAGATGATAAGCAAAGAAGTAGGGAAGCCGCTTTCTGAGAGCTATGCGACCGAGTTGAACGGTCCCCTTGATACATGCGTTTGGCTCTCGGACAACGCGGACCGTTTGTTGAAAGATCAAATGGTGATGCTCACCAACCCTCTACTATCCACGAAGCAGAACGTAATCGCGTTTGAGCCTTTAGGAGTGGTAGGCATTATCGCTCCCTGGAACTTTCCATTCTCAATTCCGATGATGACCATCGCGATGGCGCTCATGGTGGGCAATACCGTCGTTTTAAAACCATCCGAGAAGTCCAGCCTGATTGGCATTCGCATCGGCGAACTTTTCGATGAAGCAGGTTTTCCCAAAGGCGTGGTTCAAATTGTCACAGGCGACAGAAGCACTGGTAAGTATCTGAGCGAAAGCCGACTTTCCAAGCTCATTTTCACAGGCAGCTACGAAGGCGGACGCAAAGTGATGGAACAGGCTTCCGCGAACGTGACGCCTGTCAGTCTAGAACTCGGCGGAAAGGACGCGGCCATAATTCTGCCGGATGCTCCTGTGGAGTGGACCGCGAAAGCGATTGCCTGGGGCGCGTTTACAAACGCAGGACAAGCTTGCGCATCAATTGAACGCGTCTACATTCTCAAAGGGAAACACACGGAGAAAATGATCGACGCGATTGTCGCCGAGACACAAAAGCTGAAAGTCGGTCCATATACCGATTCGGCAACTGACATCGGTCCTGTGATCGATGCATCACAACTCGACAAGATCGTCACTCAGGTAGAACAGGCAAGGGAAGCCGGTGCCAAAATTTTGACAGGCGGTCGAAAACCTGATGGATTGTCAGGTTTCTTCTTCGAGCCCACAGTGCTTACGAACGTGAATCACTCCATGGCGGTGATGAGGGAAGAAACTTTTGGTCCGGTTCTTCCGATTATGGTGATTGAAAACGAAGATGAGGCGGTCGATCTCGCAAATGACAGCGAGTTCGGATTATGCGCGTCTGTTTGGGGAAAGAATTTGCGTCGTGCGGAAAATATCGCGCGAGACCTGCAAGTGGGAACAGTCACGATCAACGACTGCTTATTTACTCATGCTGCGCCGCAATTGCCCTGGGGCGGACTGAAGAAGAGTGGCTTCGGAAGGTCTCACTCACAATTCGGCTTGCTCGATCTCGTCAATATCAAACACATAAATATCGACGCACCCGGAACTTCAAAGCTCTGGTGGTACCCATACGGAAACAACAGAATGAGAACTCTGCGCGGAGGTATTCAACTTTTCCACGGGTCGCTGTCCAGCAAGGTCGCAGGCTTCTTCGAATTTCTTGCAAATATGTTCAAAAATCCGAAGACCGGCAGCCCCCTTCAGCCCAAATCGCGTGGCGATGAATAGCGTCCGCACAAGGCTTTTGCGATAAAAGACTTACTTCGAAGCGCCGGCAGTCAGACTTTTCTGTGGCGGGTTGGATGGTGAGAAAACGCTCTTCATCACCTCAACTGCTTTATCGCATTCCGCTTGAGTGTTATAACGACCAAGCGAGATTCGCACAGAGCCTTTGGTTTGCGAACACGGAAGACAGAGCGCGCTTAAAACATGAGAGGGTTCAATCACCCCGCTATGACACGCCGATGCACTCGATGTACAAATTCCTTTCATATCGAGTTGCATAACGAGAGCCTCTCCTTCAGCATTCTCGACAGCAATACTCACGTGACCCGGCAATCTGCGATCGAGATCGACGGGACCCGTAAGATGGACACCGTCTAAGGCGCCCAATTGATCCATGATGAAGCGCTGCATCTTTTTCAAATGCGATGTGCACTCATCGAAGTCGGCTTTCGCCAACTCCGCAGCTTTGCCGAGAGCCACAACATTAGCCAATCCTTCTGTACCTGGCAACAAAGCTTTTTCTTGTCCGCCGCCAAAAGTAATCGGCATGATGTTGACGCCTTTACGCAGAAACAAAGCGCCGATGCCCTTGGGTGCGTGAAATTTGTGACCGGAAATTGAAATCGACGATAGTCCCGGAATTTTGCCTACTTCAATGAGAATTTTCGCAGAAGCCTGAACAGCATCAGAATGAAAGAAAATTTCGGTTCCATGTTTTGTCGATTCTTCGGTAATTACTTCTGCAAGTTGCGAAATCGGCTGTACGGTGCCGATTTCGTTATTGGCCCACATGATGCTCACGATGCTGGTCTCTTTCGTGATAGCTTTACGCAAGACTTCGGGATCGACAAAGCCCTCACTATCCACCGGAAGAAAAGTCACTTTCCATCCTTCGCCCTCGAGCAACTTGCATGGTCCCATCACTGATGGATGCTCGATTTGAGTTGTGATTATGTGTTTGCCGAGATCGTTGGCTTTGACGAAACGCGCGCGTCCAAGAATTGCGGCGTTGTTGCTCATCGTCCCGCAGGCGCTAAAATAAACTTCAACAGGTGAGCACCCAAGCAGCGCTGCGACTTGCTTTCGAGCGGTAGCCACAGCTTTGTGAGACGCTCTGCCAACAGAGTGAATCGACGACGGATTACCGAACTGCTCCATCAAATAAGGCATCATCGCGTCGACGACTTCCTGACGCACCTTAGTGGTGGCACTGTTGTCAAAGTAAATGGTCATGACCTTTTCCACGTACTCCTGCGAGCAAATAGTTTGGGTGCCGAGCACCTCTATTGAATGCAATAAACACCGAAATGGTAGCATGCTCTTCTTATTGAAAGGCTTTCAGAAGATGCAACTAATCGAGCACTATATTGACATCACGATCATATCACGCAAAACCAGCCAACCATGCCGTTTCCGGGCTGGCAGCCCTGCTCTCAAAAATCAGATGGTGAGGTAAGGTGCTTCTCAGAATTGTTCTGCTTCTGGCAGTTGCCTTCGTATCTCTGATGTTGAATTTGTGCATCGGCGACATTAGCGTCGAGCCGGCGGCCGCTCTGACGGCTATCTTCAAGCCGGAGGATATGCCCGATACCAGCGCTTTCCAGCTCGAAATCATCCGGCAGATTCGTCTGCCGCGCGTTCTCATCGCAATGGTCGTCGGCACGGCTTTGAGCGTCGCTGGTTATCTCTTGCAAAGCCTGTCCCGAAATCATCTTGCCGATCCGTATCTGACCGGCGTGTCGAGCGGCGCTGGAGTGGTCGTTGCAATAGCCGTGGCATCGAATTGCAGTTATGAACTGGTTCCCCTGATCGCTTTTTCTGGTGGACTGGTGGCAGCAGTTATTGTGGGCGGCTTAGCAAGAAGTTCTCGAGGACTGTCAGTTACTCGGCTCTTGCTGGGCGGCGTCGGACTATCTACGATTTGCAGCGGCATCATCACTCTGGTTGTCACTCTCGGCGGCGATCCGGTTCGCGCGCAGAGCATTTACTTCTGGTTAGCAGGTGGCATCAGCGGTCGCACCTGGACAGAATTCTGGCCGGCATTAGGCTATTCAACAGCGGGTCTTCTAGCCGCTTTTGTTCTGTCGAAACAAATACGCCTCCTGTCTGTGGGTTCGGAACAGGCCAAAGGTCTTGGTGTCAATGTAGATTATGTTCAATGGGGAATCTTGTTTATTGCCGTTCTACTTACCGGAACAGCTGTTTCAGTAAGCGGCATAGTCGGCTTTGTCGGACTGGTAGCGCCTCACATTGCCCGGAACGTTTTTGGGCGAGATGAGCGCGTTCACATCTTCGCCTCCGCCGTCACAGGAATGATACTGGTAATGCTCAGCGACCTTCTGGCAAGAACCCTGGTCGAAGGGCAAGAACTGCCACTCTCAACCCTCTTATCACTTGTCGGTGGACCATTTTTCCTCTTCCTTATCTCCAGACAAAAATCGGAGAGTCTCTAGATGACTGACGGCGGAATGACACTTGAAATCAATGCACTGAGTGCGGGCTACGACAAAAACAGCCCGGTCGTGGTCGATATGAATCTGGTCGTGCCTCGCAATAAGGTCGTGGTTCTCGCCGGACCGAACGGCTGCGGAAAGTCCACTATCATCAAGGTTATTGCTCGACAGTTGAAACCGCTGTCCGGCAACGCGACCCTTGCCGGAAAAGACATCTATTCGATGAACGCAGATGAATTTGCCAAAACAGTCGCCTACGTGCCGCAATCCATCGACTTCTCCAATCAACTGACTGTGGAGGAACTCGTTCGCCTGGGTCGCAACCCGCACCAGCGGTGGTGGTCATGGAGCGAAAGCGCGACAGACAGAGAGGCCACTCAAAACGCTCTCAGCAAGGCGGGTTTAGAGCCGCTAGCCCAGAGACCTTTCGCTAACCTCTCGGGTGGCGAGCAAAAGCGCGCGCTGATCGCGACTGCTCTTGCGCAAGAACCGACCTTCATTCTTATGGACGAACCCATAGCCCACCTTGATTTCAAACATCAGCTCGGATTGCTCTCGCTTATCTCCGAATTGAAAGAGCGCTCTATAGGCGTCCTGCTCGTCCTGCATGACTTGAATATGATCGATCGCGTCGCCGATGAAATTGCGTTTTTAAAACCGGAACCCGGCACCCCTAGCCTGCTGTTCGCTAAGGGCGCGCGAGAAGACGTCCTCACGCCAGAAAACATAACCCAGATTTTTGACGTAAAAGTAGAAGTCTTCCCCGATCGTTCGAAACAGGGAAGACATTTTACGATTGAGTCTATCTAACCGGGTGCGATTCCAGAGAGCTTATGCACTCAAGCGCAGGCTGATGCGCAGTTGATTATTTCGATAATTGTTGGCAAAACGTTCGCGCGCGAGGTTTTGATTATAGTAGTTGTTGCGACCGCCGGAATAGCAATCGTCACCACCGCGATAATTTCCCCTGTAGCGATTTCCGCCGTGGTCGAGTAAACCGACGAGAGGTGAGTTCGCCAGTGCTACACCGAATGCGGCCAGGTCACGGAAGTCGTTGTTGCCTCGTTGATAATCGTAGCCGGAATCGCGGAAGACGACTCCATTTCTACCACCATATACGGTGCTGCTATCGTAGCCCGGATCTACAAAAGGAGGAGTTCCGGGATACCCGGAATCATAACGATAGTCGACTACTGGGGCTGGACGTCTATAATTGTGATATCCTCGATCGTTTCCGCCATGGCGGTTGATAAGAATTCTGGCAAGGTCTGAATTTGCGAGGGCTACGGTGGTCGCCATAATGTCCCGACCGGACACGCCTCGATCCTGAATCACCACACCATCCGGACCATAGCCGCTGGTCGTATCACGGAACACAACGCCCTGAGGACCGCCAGCAATTACCGAATCCCGGTAAACGGGAGGCGCCGAATAATCCGAGTAAGACCAAGCCCTGGTGCGTCCGCCGCCTCGCATATGTTCAGGCCCTCGATGTGCGTAAAACGCGTCGGCGGCATCCTGACCGTACAGCGGTCGGTGACCACGAAAAGTCGAACTCGGAGGTCCCTGGTAGTCGGAATAGCGTCCGTCAAATACGTTTCCCGATATCTGCTCGTAGCGAGTTTCTTGCGGCGACCGGTCTCCACGGTAAATGTTAACGACATTCGCATGGTTGATGACTATTTGTCCATCACCTTGACCGCTGACCACTCGTCCATCGATCACGACCGTATCGCCACTGTTGCGAGGCAAGGTCACGGAGTCATTTGCCCGGGTGGGCGCCCCCTGCGATTGAGAATATTCAGTAAATAGCGGGTTTGGCGCCGGCAGTTCATTGTACGACGCATCAAATTCTTCACGACTTTCCGGAGCCGGCGTAGCGGCCTTCCGCTGCGGAGCATCACTCATTGCCAACGTTCTCCCTAACTAAATCCAGCCTGGACCCATCCATTTCAATAGTGACCGTTGTGATATTGGCCTGTCAATGGGAATTGTCCCATCGGGCTGTGACATTGGTGTGAAATGGGTCCGCCGGAACGTCCTTTCCCAATAGAATCTGCGAAGTGGATTCAGCCACCATCGGCTCTCACTCGTTATATACCCGTCGGTCTGCCCGATAAATCATTCGAGAGAAACAGCCGCGTTCCTCGTCCCAGTGATACCCCACCCCTCTTGACAGTTATTTATTGAAAATCTCTTACTTTGAACACAAAAGCGCGTCGCTCAGAGCAAACGAAGCTCCGCGCGTGCCGACCGTCACCGTATTTGGTACCAGAGACTTACTTGAACAACTGGATTCAGATTTTAGAACAGACTCAACAGTTTCGGCACAAAGATGATGCCGCCGACTATCATTGCCGCAAATGAAACGACGAGAACCGCAGATGCTGCCGTATCCTTCGCGCAGCGAGCGGCGTAGTGATATTGATTATTTGCAGATATATCCACCAGATGTTCGAGACTGGTGTTGACAAACTCGAGTGAAATAACAAGTGCCATGACGATGATTAAGGCAAACCAGCTCGTAGTGTCAATCTTCAGGGTCAGTCCGACAATGGTGACAAGCACCGACATCGAAAAGTGAATGCGCAGATTGCGCTGGTCCCGCAAGCCAATCGCGATTCCGTGAAAGGCATGGTAGAACGATTCGAAAAGGTTCCCGGCCCGGCCTGATTTTCGGCGCCAACTCGCGGGCACTAGCGGAATAACGTCCGTTCCCGCACGCCTTAGAGGTTTTGGACTTGTAGGATTCGCTGGTGCAGCAGTTGTTCTTGACTTTCGGCTAAAACGGTCCTGCACGTCTTCCGGTTTCGGATCTCCCATCGCCAGTACTTTTCTCCGAGGCTACTTACTCTACATAACCATAATTCGGCGGATCGGTCCCTTGAAATGTCTAATCAACCTTTACAAGCCTTATAAATAGAACGGTTTCTCTCAAGACAAACCTCATCCCCCATAATTCCAGTCTACATCCTGGGATAACCTGCTGCCTGCAATATTTTTCGCTGCCTGGCAAACATTTCCTTTTCGTCCGTTTTAGTCTCATGATCGAAACCGAGGACATGCAGCATGCCGTGAACTGTTAGAAACGCCAGTTCTCGCTCGAAACTGTGACCAAGATCCACAGCCTGAGCCTTTGCTGTATCCATAGAGATAATGATTTCGCCTAGCTCATAGGGAATCTCGGGAGCCGGAGCCTCCGTATCCATGGGAAACGAGAGCACATCGGTCGCCTTATCGAATCCGCGCCAGAGAGCGTTCAACTCTCTAATTTTTAGATCGGAAACCAGCACGAGACTGAAGATTCCGCGAGCTTCAATCTCTTTTACATTTGCGTCGCTTAACCAATCACAAGGCGATTCAACAAGATTGCAACAAACCTGTGATGCCAGTTTTTCAGCCATCTCAGCAACATTTGCGAGTTCGACCGAGTGGCGACGTTGGCGATTAGAGACCGAGACTTTTGGTGGCATGCGACCTACTTCGTTACCTGATTGTTGCTTGAAAAAGCAGCGCCATGTTAACATACGAAACATTGGAAGCTACAAGTGATGACGTAGGCAACATTCAAAAGCCTACGGCGATTTCGCTTTTAGTGTCCGCACCGACTGATTTCGGTGCCCGCGTTCTACTTTTTGCACATGAAGTAAAGCGCGTCGTAGAAGAGACGGAGCGATCAACTTTCAGTGCCCGCAGACAGCAAGCAAGACAAAACCATTGAAGAACTAACGAAACTGGCGGATGACGTCATTTCCAGCCTTGGTCTCTTGCTCGTTGCCGTCAACATCTTGCAGCAGGGCAAGCGAAAAGTTCTAAACATCACCATCCACAAAAAAGGCAGTCGCGTAAGCCTTGATGATTGTGAAAATGTAAGTCGCCGACTGGAAGCCGCTCTCGACGACCGTGCGAATAGCGAAGAAGGACCGATTATCCCTGAAGCCTTTGTTCTCGACGTCGAAAGCCCGGGCATAGATCGGACTCTCAAAAAAGAATGCGAATACCGAATCTTTCAGGGAGAGACTATCGAACTGAGAATGAAAGAACAGATTGCTAAAGTGGAAGGCCTACCTCATACGATGAAGGCAACTCTAGTCGGTCTAAAAGATGACGTGGTAAGCGTCAGGAATCCCAGCTCAATCGTTGAACAGTCAAAATCATCGAAGAGCAAAGGAAAAACAGCGAAAGCTGTTGAAACAACACTCAAAGAAGAATTATCAATACCTCTTTCTTCGTTGTACTCGGTGAGACTCTATCCGGATCTCTCACTGATCGCTTCGAAAGATGAGGAAGACGCTGAGACAGTGGACGAGGCTGATGAGGCTTACGACGCTGATGAAGCTGATGAAGCTGATGAATAAAACGTTTCGAGAGAAGCGTTTGGAAACCCGTTAACTACAACCTATTACAACTGAATAGAATATGGGAGGAACACCCCGTGATTAAAATTGGAGACAAACTACTAGAAGCCGCTGAGGAACTTGAAAGAGAAAGAAATATTCCTCAAGAGGAGTTCATCTCATATGTGTGCGACGCTATTGTCGCTGCCTACAAGAAGAAAGTTCCGGACCACGATGTCGACGGCGTACGGGCAATCTTCGATACCGAAACCGGTGAGATCGGTATTTTTGCACCGAAAGAAGTTGTCGAAGAAGTCAGCAACGAATATCATGAGATCGCTCTGGAAGAAGCTCAGGACCTCATTCCTGACGTCACCGTCGGCGAAGTTCTCGAAATCGAAGTGACACCGCAAGACTTTTCTGAATTCGGACGTATCGCTGCTCAAACCGCTAAACAGTTAATCACTCAGCGTTTGAGAGAAGCGGAAAAAGAACTGATCAAGAAAGAATTCGAAGCGCGCAAAGGAACCTGCACCACGGGTCAGATCGAGCGTATCGAAGTTATTTCGCACAACCGCAACAACGTAATCGTCAACCTCGGTCGCGTAGAAGGCTGCATGCCGACTCGCGAACAATTGCCAGGTGAGACCTACCGCGTTGGCAACCGGGTTCGCGTATATGTTTTGGAACTCAGAGAATCCGGTCGCGTGCCGCAAATCATCGTGTCGCAAGCACACCCGGAACTCGTGCGTGAATTGTTTGAACTCTACGTTCCGGAAATTGAAGACGGAACAGTCGAAATCAAGTCAATCGCCAGAGAAGCCGGTTACCGAACGAAAATCGCTGTGCACTCCGAAGACGCAGACGTCGACCCGGTCGGCGCGTGTATCGGTACTCGCGGCGTTAGAATTCAAAACGTCGTCGCCGAATTGCGTAACGAAAAAATCGACGTTATTCGCTTCTCTGCGGATCCGGTCGACTATATTTCCAACGCACTCAGCCCTGCTCGAATCACAACGGTAGCGCTTTACGAAGACGTTCCGGAAAACGGTGGCAAGCGCGCAGAAGTAATCGTCCCCGACGATCAGCTCAGCCTGGCAATCGGTCGTGGCGGTCAAAACGTGCGCCTGGCGGCGAAACTTACCGGCTGGAAGATCGACATCAAGTCCGAATCTCAAGCTGGCGGAAGTTTCAGAAACCTCAATCAAACTCTGGAAGAGCTCGCATAACGATACATAGTGACAGACAGCCCAACCCGATTATGTGTAGGCTGCCGCAAGATGATTCCAAGAGGAAATCTGATCAGATTGACCGTGGATCATCGCACCGGCAATGTAACGCTTAACACTCCGGGAGATAAAAATCTCGGAGTGTTCGGTCGTTCAGCCTATCTTTGCGCCAAAGCGTCGTGCCTGTCCAAAGCCCAGAAAGGCGGAAGACTGCACAAGGCACTTGAAGGACGAAGAAGAGTGAAGCTCGCCAAGAATTCGAAAAATGCGCCAGCTGCCAAATTAAGCTGGCCTCTTGAGCCACAACTTATTAAGGTGATTGGTGATCTTTGTACAGAAGATGGCAAAACATGCCAAAATACTGTGTACTAAGATACGTGGGGGCATCTGAGAGCCGACGGATCGGTTCTAGTGTTTCAAGCGCGGAGGAAGCCAGAGTACGACTTTTTCAGGTAAAAGGAAAAAATGGACGATCGAGTTCGAATTTATGAATTAGCGCGCAAGATGAATGTCCCTAACCAGGACGTCATCACGATCTTGCGTGAGCTCGGTTATGACGTCAAGAGTCATTCTTCTACCATCGACAAAAACGCAGTTGGCGCAGTCATCGCTGCGATGAATAAAAAGAGCCAAGCTGCAGAGCCCGCCGCGAAGGACAAAAAAGCATTGCCCAAAGTTTCAAGCAAGGTACCACCACTCCCAGAGAAAAAAGCACCGGTTGTAAAACCGCGCGTTCTCTCACGTTACAAAAAACCGGATCCGGTTGCCGAAGGTCAAGAACCTGCCGACACCGCCGGTCAACCAGCAGCACCAGTGCAAGGCGCGCCCGGGCAACCGGTCGAGCAACAGCGCAGTTCGATGCTGCCCGCCGGCGGCTTAACACCGCTACCGGCATCACAAATTTCATCCACGCCGAGACATCCGCGTCCACACACAGCAGATGGAAGACCAGTCGACGCGCAAGGGAAAGACCAAGTAACTCAGCAACAGCAACAACAGCAGACTGAGAAACCGGTTCATCAGCCTATGAACCAGCACTTGCCACCACCTGGAGCGAAAGTAAATCTGCTTCCGCCGAAGCCACCGGAACCTCCGAAGGTTGAAGAACCAGCACCGGAAGTTAAGCCGGAAGAGCCGACATCTACAGAACCAGTTGTAGAAGCCGAACCAGTCAGTCCAACAGGCGACTCCTGGTCGGATGAATCGAAGTTCGCGCCCAGAGCAATTCGCAACCTGGACAAACACTTCGAGAAGAAAAAACAAGAGCAACCTAAGAGCACGAAGAAAAATCGTCAAGGACGCGTCAGCGGTACAGAACTCGTTGAAGCGGATGATGACGATTCAGTTGATGAAGTTGAAGAAGAAGTTTCAGCAGAAAAAACTGCTGAGAACACCAGCGGTGATACCAATGGTGGAGACGCTGAATCTACGGAGCAACTTAAAAAAGGTGCTATGAGACCCATGTCTCCGTCCGTCCCGATAAGAGTAGCCGCACCATCAATGAGAGCAACGCCCCCGCGTCCACCTAAGACACACGGTCGCCACACAGCGACCCGCCATCAGAAGAAAGACGAAACTGAAAAGGTTAAACAAACAGCAGCAGCCGCCCCGGAAGTACCGAAAGTTGTCACCATCGGCGGTAGCGTAACTGTTCAAGAACTGGCCGAAAAAATGTTCGTGCCGGTACCGGAAATTATCAAACGCCTCTTCATGAAAGGCGTGATGAGAACCGTAAACCAGCTTGTCGAACCGGATCTCGCAAGAGAGCTCGCAGTCGAGATGGAATACGAAGTTCTCACTGAAGAAGTGAAGAAAGCCGAAGACCAGGTGGCCAAAGCCGAGCGTCTCGGATTATTCGAAGAAGACGAGAGCAATCTCATCACCAGACCGCCGGTCGTCACCATCATGGGTCACGTCGACCACGGTAAGACAAGTTTGCTCGACGCCATTCGTCAAACCAAGTTGAAGTTGACCGAAGGCGAAGCCGGCGGCATCACTCAACACATCGGCGCATACCACGTTGAGATCGAACACGAAGAAGGCGTACGTCAAATCGTATTCCTCGATACTCCTGGTCACGAAGCGTTTACCGCGATGCGTGCCCGAGGAGCGCGAGTCACCGACGTGGCGATTCTCGTAGTCGCAGCAGACGATGGTGTCATGCCTCAAACAATCGAAGCAATAGACCACGCTAAAGCAGCCGGCGTCCCGATCATCGTAGCCGTCAACAAAATCGACAAAGCCGATGCGGATCCGGATCGCGTTCTTTCTCAATTGATGGAACACGAATTGCTTCCCGACGTATTTGGTGGAGACACAGTAACGGTCAACGTTTCAGCGAAGAAGCGTACGGGTCTCGACGATCTATTAGAAATGATCATCCTCGTTGCCGACATGCAGGATCTCAAAGCGAATCCTGATAGACCGGCTCAGGGTGTCATTGTCGAAGCAGAACTCTCACGCGGAAAAGGCGCTGTGGCTACAGCGCTGGTTCAAAGCGGAACTCTGCGCGAAGGTGACTACATTGTCGCCGGTAGAATCGGCGGACGTGTTCGCGCCTTATTCGACGATCGTGGACATCGCGTCAAAGCGGCTGGTCCATCGATGCCGGTAGAAGTTCTTGGTCTCGATGAGGTGCCCCAGGCTGGAGATATCTTCGAGGTTGTAACCGACGCTCAAGCGCAAAAATCGCTCGTCGAAGAACGTCGAGACAACGAAGTCCGTCGCGCCCATCACGTTTCGCTCGAGTCGCTGCACGACATGGTCGAAAGCGGCGAAATGAAAGAGTTGAACGTGATCATCAAGGCGGACGTGCAGGGTACGGCTGAGGCAATCGCTGATTCCGTCCGCAAGCTCAGCGATGAGTTCGTAAAAATTCGCGTGCTGAGAACTGCATCCGGCGAAATCTCAGAGAACGACGTCAACCTGGCAGCGTCCTCCGAAGCGATCATTATCGGTTTCAACTCAGCGCCTGACCCGAATGCAAGAACAGTTGCAGAGCAACAGGGCGTAGATATCAGAACCTACAGCATCATCTATCAAATTACCGATGATTTGCAGAAAGCTATGCACGGTCTTCTCGAGCCAATCAAGCAAGAAATCAAGATCGGAACAGCCGAAATCCGCGTCATCTTCAAAGTCGGCAAAGGACTGGCAATCGGTGGTTGCATGGTCACGGACGGAAAGATTCAACGCAACAGCATTGCCCGTGTCGAACGAGACGGTCAAACAGTTTACGAAGGCAAAATCGATACGCTCAAACGCTTCAAAGATGACGTCAAAGAAGTCGCACAAGGCTTCGAATGCGGCTTGAGCTTCGATAAGTTCAGCGACATTCAAGAAGGCGACAAAGTACACGCATTCATCATTCAAGAAGTGAAGCGCGAGCGCTAGTCGCCGGATTCAATACGAGGTTGAGACTATGCAAGGTCAGCGCGCGCTTAGAGTTTCGCAGTCCATCAAGCGAGAGCTTGCTCAAATGCTGATGAAGGATCTCAACGATGAGCGCATTAAAGGAATGATTTCGATCGTCGATGTTGAGTGCTCGGCGGACTGCCGTTCAGCGAAAGTGTTTATTTCAGTTCTCGGAAGCGAGGAAGACGAAAAGAGCACGATGGAAGCGTTGAAGGACAAAACCGGCATGATTCGCGGTGAAATTTGCCGACGCCTTCGTCTGCGTTTTGCACCTGAGATGATGTTCAAACTCGACAAATCGCTCGAGCGCGGCTCCAAGGTTTCCGAACTGCTCGGCAAAATCGAACGCGGTGAAGTATAAGCGCGGAATGATTGCGTAAATGGCGATCGGTTTTCTCAACGTTTATAAAGAGCGGGGAATGACCTCGCATGACGTAATCAATCGGTTGCGCAAAATTTCAGGCATCAAACAAATCGGCCATGGCGGAACCCTGGATCCTATGGCTGAAGGAGTGATGGCAGTTGCGATTGGCAAAGCGACCCGCTTGTTGCAGTTTTTAAACGACGATAAAACCTATCTGGCGCAAATACGCCTCGGACAAACAACCGACACCGATGACGTCGAAGGGAAAACGCTGACGAGCACCGATGTTGTGTCGCATATCACGCGTGAAGAAGTCGAGCGCGTGCTCTCTACGTTTGTTGGAAAACAACAACAGATTCCGCCGGTTTATTCCGCGATCAAAAAGGGCGGAATGAAGATGTACGAACTGGCGCGTAAAGGCGAGGCACCTGACGAGCTGGAAGCGCGAGCAGTCGAGATGTATAAAGTGGAGTTGCTCTCGTTTGACCTTCCGCACTTGAGCGTCCGCGTTGCCTGCTCGAAAGGCACTTACATACGCTCTCTGGCACGGGATGTCGGCCGCATACTGGGAGTCGGCGGCTGTTTGTCTGCATTGCTGCGCGAGCAGTCCGGACCGTTTGAAGTAGCTCAATCGAAGAAACTTGATGAGCTAAAAGAAGCTGGCAGGGAAAATTTTCAAAATTTCCTCCTGCCACTTCAGCGCGCCTTGGAAATCAAAACAGTTGAGTTGCAGCGAGACTTCGCAAAACGTCTGGCGCACGGACAAGTTTTAGATCGGGAGCAAGCGTCGCTCCCACCGGCAAACGAAAGCGACATAGACCGCCGTCAAGCATCCGAATCGAAAGAGCTGCTCCTTGCCTCCCTCGAGGGCACACCGGTCGCCCTGGTCCGATTAATAGAAGGCAAACTCCTGCAACCAGAGGTAGTATTAGTAAATGCCTCCGAAATTTAATCGCGGACAATTGCTTGCTCTCATTATCGTTATGGAAGCCTTGCTTTTGCTTGTCGCGACAATCTGGTGCTGGGTAGCCAAAATAGATCTCTTGCCAGTCTTGAGCCTCAACAATCCCGCTATTTTGCTTGTTGGAGTCGGGGTCGGTTTAGTGATGGCGACGTTTAGCTTCGCCTTAAGCGCCTTTGGGAAACGGTTTCGCCACAAGTTTCCCTTCTTCGCTTCCTTCGAAGAATTCATTCAAGAAACGCTTGCACCAATTTTCTCAGAAGTAAATCCACTGGATATACTCCTGATTGCTTTGGCATCAGGATTTTGCGAAGAGGTATTTTTCAGAGGAGTCTTACAGAGCCAGTTTGGACTGGTGATTGCGAGCATCGTGTTCGGCTTGTTCCATGTCACCGGACAAAAGAAACACCTGTTCTACGTTGTATGGGCCGCCCTGGCTGGAGCGATGCTGGGCAGTCTCCTGATGATCTTTAATTCGCTATGGGTACCGATTATTGCCCACATCATCAACAACTGGTTGAGCATCACGATGATCCGCTATGAGATCGGATACCGTCGCTACTAGTTCCTTTCTGCTCATGCCCAGGTTCAAATCTCACACCAACGAATCAAAGAGCCTGCGCTGATTCTCCAAAGGCCTGAACCTTGAATGCAAGTAAAAAGGGAAGTCGGCTAACCAACTTCCCTTTAGACATTATCTTTTAGCCGATATTAGCGACGTTTTTTCGCTTTAGCTTTCTTAGCTGCTGGCTTCGCTTTCGGTTTAGCCTTAGCTGCTTTTTTAGCTGGTTTGGCTTTAGCTTTCGCTTTCGGAGCTGCTGCTTTTTTCGGTTTTGCGGTTGCTTCTACCGATTTCGGCAATGCAGGGATCTTCGCCTTACCATCGACAATTTGCTTGAGCTCTTGTCCAGCGCGGAAGACTGGAACGCGGGCAGCTGCAATCTTCAGTTTCTCATTCGGATTCTGAGGATTGACACCCATCCGTGCTTGTCTTTGACGACGCTCGAATGTTCCGAAGCCTACGAGCGTAACACGCTCGCCTTTAGCCATTGCTGACGTAAGATGATGCAACAGGGCTGCCACTGTGTTGTGGACATCGAGTTTGGTTTGGCCGGTGACCTTCGCAATCTCGTTTACTAGTTCTGCTTTGTTCATGCGTTCATTCCTAAAAACTGCAAGGACAATTAAAAGTCTTTTTCAACAAAAGACTAAATTCAAGGTGAGAGAATAGCATCGTGATACTCAGAGTTCAAGGGGTTCTCCAAAGAATTTTTTTTGGACCGAATTCAAAATCGGTAAATTCAATACAGCATGCACGATCAAGACACAATAGCGGCAATCTCGACTCCACCTGGTACAGGCGCAATTGCGATAGTTCGATTATCAGGTCCAAAATCAATCTCGATACTCGCAAAAATATTTTCCAGCTCGCCTGAGACCTTCAAGCCACTCCAATGGGAATCTAGAAGCCATGAGGCTATCCATGGGTATATATGGAATCCCGATAACGTCGAATTAGTAGACGAAGTAGTCGCGATTCCATACAAAGGACCAGTAACGTATACAGGAGAAGACATCGTAGAAATAAACTGCCACGGCAGTCCTCTGTTAGCCCGGGAAATTTTGGACCTGGCTATGAGATCGGGAGCGAGACTTTCCCAACCCGGCGAATTCACGAAGAGAGCCTTTCTCGCGGGACGCATGGATCTCACGCAGGCAGAAGCGGTTCTCGATTTGATTCAGGCGCGCACGACTCGCCAGAGCCGAATGGCGGTCAATGTCTTGAAGGGTGGGCTGGGACATTCAATAAAAGAAATTCGTGGGCGGCTGATGGAACTTCTCAGCCGTTTAATCGCCGGTATCGACTTCCCTGAAGAAGTAGGCGAATTGCCGCTCGACGATATCGGTCCCATTGTGCGACAAGCGACAACAGACTTAGAGCGTTTGCGAAAAACCGCTCGCAGCGGCCGCTTCCTCCGCGATGGACTAAGGCTTTCCATAGTGGGCCGACCGAACGCCGGAAAGTCGAGTCTACTCAACCAGTTTCTCGCATTCGAACGTGCCATCGTTACGGAGATTCCCGGCACAACTCGAGATTCAATAGAGGAGCCATTCGACATTAATGGAATTCCGGTAATTCTCATAGACACGGCCGGCGTTCGAATTACGGATGACACCGTCGAAAAGATCGGCATCGAACGCACCGGTCGCGCAGTCGATGAAAGCGATCTCGTGCTCATGGTTTGCGACGTCACCCAGGGATGGGGCAAAGAAGAGCAAGAAGTTTTGAAATTACTGAACGGTCAGCCGTTTCTGTTCATTCTCAATAAGATCGATCAAGCCGATGGTGAGTCGAATTCCAGCGAAATGAAATTGGAAGTTGAGCGAAACGAAAGTTGCATCGACCAGGCGCGCATTTCAGCAAAGACTGGAGAAGGTGTTGAGGAGCTGAAAAACAAGATCGAACGCTTCGCAATTAAAGACAATACGTTTAACGAGGCGGGCGGCAGTCTAAATCAAAGACAGGACGAATTGTGCCTCCGCGCGCTGCAGTCGCTTGACGACCTCAAAGTCTCGATAGACAACCGCATGCCTGAAGATTGTCTAGCGACTGACCTGAAAACAGCCATTCACTGCCTCTCAGAGGCTTGCGGAGACGAGGTAACCGAGGAGCTCATCACGGAAGTCTTCAGCAGATTCTGCATAGGTAAATAGATGACTGACAAAAAGCCGCAGGCAAAGCCATTCAACTGGCGATGGTTTTTACGCGCCGTCGCACTGTCCACACTGTTAATTATGTTGGGATTTTACATTTGCATGTGCCCGATGGTAAACGGCGGCGTCTACGACAAAATCATGTTTCATCCCACGAAGAAACTCGATGGTCCGTGGACAGTGCGTGAAATCGCCGGCCATAAATATGATGACGTTTACTTCAAATCAAAAAACGGAGCGAAACTTCACGCCTGGTACTTTGTGCAGCCGAACGCCAAATACACCGTACTCTTCAACCACGGCAACGGGGTGAATCTGTCGTTTCGCGTGGAAGAGCTCACCTTACTGCTCAACGCCGGACTGAATGTGTTTACTTACGATTATCAGGGTTACGGTATGAGCGAGGGCTCACCATCCATGCCCCGAGTGTTGGAGGATTCGTTTGCCGCCTACAACTATTTGGTTGATACAAAACAAATCGCGCCTGACCGAATCATAATTTTCGGCGAGTCTCTGGGAACAGCCGTCGCCGGAAATCTCGCATCCAAAGTCAAATGTGCCGGCGTTATTCTGCAATGTCCGCTGGCCTCGGTGAGGCGAAGAGGAATTGAGCTGTTTTTCCCTGTCGCGATGTATCCGGATTTTATGTGGGTCGAATCGGGTTTGAACAACGTCAAGAATTTTTCAGGCAAGCACGCGCCTCTATTTATGATCGCGGGCACTGCTGACCCGATGATTCCTATTGGACACGCTGATGATCTGTACAAAGCAGCAAGCGAGCCCAAACAATTTGTTCGGATAGAAGGCGCCGCTCACACAGGCGATCCCAAGCTAGTTTGCTCCACTGAGTATGCAGAAGGCTTAAAACAGTTTGTAGCGTCGCTTGACAGTCCAGAGCAGGAGAAAGCACAACCGGCTCGTGCTACAGAGCAACAGCAGGAATAACCCGTATAATTTACTGACGCCACCTGGACCGTGATACGCGCCAAGAAGAATCACAGTCTGAAACCTTCCAAATCGATTTAGTGAACGAGTTTCAAAAATCAGTAGACAAATTCATAGCTCCCGACCTGAAAGAGCGCTACCGCGATTTCAAATACGTCGGGCAGGGCGGGATGGGGCGCATCGTCAGCGCGCACGACACGATGCTGGACAAACGTGTTGCAATAAAACTCTTGCCGGCCGTCAGTCACAGCGACACGGCTCTGGTTCGCTTTCACCAGGAAGCAAAGGCGATCAGCAAACTCAAACATTTGAACATAGTCACAGTTTTAGATTTCGGTTTTACATCGACAGAAGAACCGTATCTGGTGATGGATTACATCGACGGAACACCGCTTGACACCGTCATCGAGGCTAATGAAACCATTCCGCTCAGAACAGCGATTCAGATAGCCCTTCAAATATGCGACGCACTGGAGCACGCTCATTTTAATGGCGTCATCCATCGCGATTTGAAGCCCAGCAACGTCATGCTCCTCAAAGATGAGCAGATTCGAATTCTGGATTTCGGTCTGGCCAAGTTGATGGACGCAACGGACATCGACCACCGGCTAACCCGCAAAGGGCAAGCGATGGGAAGCCCGCTATTCATGAGTCCCGAACAGGTGCGCGGAGAAGACGCTGATGAACGGGCTGACGTTTATGGACTTGGTATGCTGCTCCATAAAATGATCACTGGAAAAGTACCGCTGGAAAACGAAAACATAATCGTGATTCTCAGGTCACGACTGGAAGAGCCGCCCCCGAACCTGCCACCAAATTCGGTGACTCCGGTTCTCACGGATGCGACGAACGAGATTTTGCAGAGAGCAATGGCTCCCGATCCGGCAAATCGTTTCCAAAACATGAAGGAGTTCAAAGCCGCACTAGAGGATTTGAAAGACGTCGGAGAATTTGTCGAGGAAATTGAACTTAAGATTCCCCGAGAGAAATATAAACTGGGTAGGCACGGAAAACAGGCACTCCTTGTCGCTGTAATGGTCGCGCTATTTGGCGTAATTACCGGCATGGCGGTGATAATGAAAGGCGATCGCGACTTGAAAGCGATAAAGGAAGTTCAAAAACCAGCAGAGAAAATTGAAAAGAGACCAAAGGTTATTAAGCAGAAACCTAAGGACCAAATTCCTACTGGCTTTGAAATTGACAGTCAATCCTGGTGGAAAGCGCCTTTGAACCGCGACGAGGATTTTTACAGATTGCTCGGAAGCGGAGTAAAGAGGTTGAATGTCTCCTACAATCCACGCCTTACAGCCAAAGGTATGGAAATAATTTCGGACCTCAACCTCGACTCACTGAGCCTTGAAGAAACAAGAATCGGGGACGAGTCTATCGATTACTTGAACAAGATGAATTTACAAACGCTAGATATTCGAAGCACAAGATTCTCAAATGCTGGTCTGGCTCGCCTTGCGCCCAGTAAACGCCTAGCGGCGTTAGACGTTGCATATATGAAACACTTTGACGATAAGACGCTTGCGCTGATTGTGAAAAAATTTCCAAATCTCAAGCGCCTGATCATCAGCAACACTCTTGTCACTCCCAAAGGTCTAGCGACATTAAAAGCTTTAAGACTGACAAGAATATCGGCGTCCGGATTGAAGCTTACCGACAAGGATATGGATATATTTGCGATACTAAACCCTGAATCACTTGATCTGGAGGGAAACTTCATCACGAAGGAATGTATACCTGATATCAAGCGCATAACTAACCTGAAGTGGGTTGGTTTCGACTTCACGGCCGTGCCACCAGAAGCAGTGGCAGAGCTCAAGCGATGGAAACCGGATCTTGTTGTGTCAAATCGAAAACCAGATGACAAACAAGTCGACGAAATGACGGAAACTTTGTTCAACGCAGATGACCATATTTAACACCTGAGGGCGATCCGTGAAAACTAATTTAAAAATTCGAAGCAGCAAACTCTCAGTTAGTGAAACAGCCGCCAAGCTAAAATCACTGCTGGAAACAAAAAACATCAAATTATTCGCTCACATAGATCACAGCGCGGCAGCTAAGGAAAACGGAATGGAGCTCAGCGACGAGCAAGTTCTCATATTCGGAGACCCGAAGGTGGGAACCCACCTGATGCAGGAAGAACCTGCGATTGGATTAGAGCTGCCGCTTAGAATGCTGATTTGGAGCGAAGATGGTACAAAAGTGGCATACAGAGAGCCTCTTTCCTATCTGGAAGAGTTCAATGTCATTCGCAATCGCGAAGTAATCAAAAAAATGTCCATACTCATGGACACGTTATCTAAGGCAATAGCTGAAGTAGATTAAGGAGAAGCATATGCTGGACGGTCTTGTAGGGAAATGGAAAGTGATTGGTTGCCAGCTCAACGGACGATGGCTTCCGTACAGTATTTTTCAGGAGTTCAGGTACAGCTTTTTAGCTAACGATACCTTCAAACTCGAATGGGCTGAATTATCCTTCCCCCAATATGTAGGCGGTTTTCCGAAGTCGGAAACGGGCAAAGTGGTTTTCGGGAAATCAAACAAACCGAGCGAAATTGACCTGATTCCCGATGACGGTCCATTTGCTGGCAAAGCATTGCTCGGAATATTCGAGCTGGATCATGACGTACTAAAGGCTATTTTTTCTTTTCCTGGAACAGAACGTCCAACGGTGTTTAACACTAAACAGGGACAGGTCTATGAAATCTGGCAGAGAGTTGAATAGATACTGACAGAGCAAGCGGAGAAATTTCGTTGTACGTCTAGCTTGAACCGCACCGAAATATACAGGTCCGAAAATGGCGAGTAACTTCCTGTCGGCGAAGTTAGAATGATGGCATGCAATTAAATCCCGACATCTGCTATCAGGCACTCCTCACCCACGACCGACGTTTCGACGGTGTGTTTTTTGTAGGCGTAAAAACAACTGGCATTTACTGCCGGACTGTTTGTCCCGCCAAAACGCCACAATTGAAGAGCTGCACGTTTTTCAGTAACGCTGCGCTGGCTGAGAAAGATGGCTTCCGTCCATGCTTGCGATGCCGACCGGAACTAGCTCCAGGCAATGGCATCATGGATTCGGTCCCGCGCCTGGCAGCAATCGCGGCTAACAGAATCGAGGACGGTGCGCTCCGCGACGGTACGCTCGACGACCTAGCAAATGACATGGGAATCAGCTCGCGACATTTGCGCAGAGTGATCGAGAAAGAGTTCGGCGTCAGTCCGATCGAACTGGCACAAACTCAACGTTTGTTATATGCGAAACGATTGCTAGCAGACACCCAAATTCCGATAACGGAAATAGCGTTTGCTAGCGGTTTCTCAAGCGTTCGCCGGTTCAACACCCTTTTGAAAGAACGGTACGGATTGAACCCTACCGACATTCGCAAGTCGACGGGCCGATTAAGAACCGAAACGGCCAATGGAACCAACATGTCTTACATTGAACCAAACATTCTTCGATGCGAAATTCATTACACTCCGCCGTTTGATTGGAAGAAAACGCTTGCCTTTCTTAAAGCCAGATCCACAGCCGGCATCGAGATGGTTGACGAAGAAAAATATTTTCGAACAGCGTCATTCGGTAAGCACAATGGCTGGCTGATTGTAGAACCTTCTGAAAACGAGAATTCGTTAAGCGTAAGCATCTCAGAATCACTCGCTCCAGCGTTCCCAAGTGTTGTAGCCCGCGTGAAACGCTTATTCGATACTTTCGCAGACCCAAAAGTGATCGCAGATTGCCTCGGAGATCTAGCCCAAACGACACCGGGAATCAGAGTTCCCGGAAGCTTCGATGGGTTTGAAATGGCGCTGAGAGCCATTCTCGGTCAGCAAGTTTCAGTCGCCGCAGCCACCACTTTGGCAGGTAGAGTTGCCGCAAAATTCGGCGCTCATATCGAAACACCTTTTGAAAAATTGAGACTGCTAACACCAAACGCAGAGAAACTAGCGAAAGCAGAAGTTTCCGAGGTCACCACTCTCGGTATCACTACCTCGAGAGCAGAAACGCTTTTGACCCTGGCTCGCGCTGCAGCAAACGGGGAACTATCGTTGGAACCTGGTGCGGACGTGGAGCGAACAATCGAAAAACTGGTCTCAATGAAAGGCATCGGCGAATGGACAGCCCATTACATCGCCATGCGGGCACTAAGCTGGCCGGACGCATTTCCACACGCCGACCTGGGAATCAGGAAGGCAATGAATATGACATCGAAAAGCGAGCTGATCTTAGCAAGCGAAAAATGGCGTCCCTGGCGTTCCTATGCGGTCATGCAGTTATGGAACAGCCTGCCGGCAACGGCTCCGATTGCGAAGGAGAAACCAGCCGCAAGAAAAGCGACGCTGGCGAAAACAGTTTCAAATAAAAAACCTAAAACGAAAGTCTAATCAGAACATAGCTAAAATAGATGCACAAGGAGGATGTTATGAAAACCTACTTCACGTTTTTTCGCAGCCCAATAGGCGAAATCATGCTGAATTCAAACGGCTCGGCACTGACCGGCTTGTACAATGAAAACGCCAGACATTCTCCCAATGTTTCACGCGAGTGGGAAGAGACTGATGAACTGTCAATCTTCAAGACCGCAAAAACTCAGCTAAGAGAATATTTTGATGGCGAACGCAAAAGTTTTGATCTGCAATTTGAAACTGGTGGCACGCAATTTCAGAAAGAAGTTTGGGAGCAATTACTGAAAATTCCGTTTGGAGAAACGCTCACCTACCGAGACATCGCACATCGAATAGGCAGACCCAAAGCCGTTCGAGCTGTGGGAGCTGCAAACGGAAAAAATCCGATCTCGATCATGATTCCCTGCCACCGCGTGATCGGAATGAACGGAACCTTAACCGGCTACGCAGGCGGTTTAGACCGCAAGAATTTCCTGTTGGAACTTGAGATGATTCGAAATGGATGAATTTAACCATGCTGGCGTTTCGCTTTGCCGGTCCCGAAAAAAAGAGTCTTGCGGAGTCTGGACAAGTAAGTTCAAGATTCAAGGTTGACGTCCTACTTTTCTCAAATTAACTAGTAAAAGCCCCATGGACTGACCTTCCTATGACGTCGCATGATGAACTCGTTGGGACGAATCGAAGCATCAGAGGTCACAGACATGTACATCTCGGAACAAGTTTGCGACGAAATTCTTCGCGACACATATGTTGCCGCGCCCTGCAACGTCGGTTGGGAAAATATGAACGGTGACGATAGAGTGAGAGCTTGCGCCCAATGCCAGCAAAATGTCTACAACACTTCCAGGCTGACAAAACAAGAATTGGCTTCGCTAATTGTAGAGAAGGAGGGCAGGATCTGCTTGCGCCTCTATCGAAGAAAAGATGGCACCGTAATGACTGAGAATTGTCCAGTCGGACTGCGCCGAATTAGAGATGCTATCAAGCTGTGCGCGATTGGTATCCTGCTGGGCATGGCTTGGATAGGGTTGATCGACGAAGCACATGCACAGGGGCTAATAGGTGCGCCAGTCGATGGAGGCATGTCCCGAGGCGCTCCACCAACTGAACAATGGCAATCATTCACAGAGACGCGAAACATTCAAACTGGTGCGACCGCCCTCGGCGCCGCAGTGGCTGGATTCTGGCTGATCAAAAGAGCAAAGAGCCATCGCAATTCAGTCTTGCTTATCGCAGCAGTACTCGGTCTGATTTTCGCAGTCATCGGCTTCACCTACGGTATGTTGGAACCTGCGACGTCGTTTTAATGCAACCGACATGTTCGAGGGACACTCGATTTGGTGTTAGACACTAACTAGCTCATCAAAAGCGCAGCTTCTATCGTCAGCCCGGGACCAAAAGCAAGAGCGACACAGGGGAATTGCGGGGATTTCCGACCAGTCAGGATTTTCTCGAGAACAAACAAAACGGTCGGCGACGACATATTTCCGAATTCAGACAGAACTTCGCGTGACTCTGCCACGGCATCCGGTGCTAAACGAAGTGACGTTTCAACGGCGTCGAGAATGCGTGGTCCGCCTGGATGAATCGCCCAGGAATGTATGTCGCAAATTTTGAGACCGTGCTTCGCAAGCCAAGTCTCTAGAAACGGGGGCAAGTACTGCTCGATCAGCCTCGGCACTTCCGGAGATAAACTCATGGTAAAACCATTGTCGCCGACTCGCCAGCTCATTGCTTCGTCAGAGTCTGCCACCACATACGATATCGAATCATGATAATTGATTACGCCGGGTTCGTTTCTCATAACAATCGCCGCGGAGCCGTCGGCGAATAGCGAGTTAGCCACTAAATCATCGGGCGTTCGACCATATTGGAAGTGAATTGAGCAGATTTCGGCAGCACAGAGAAGAATCACCGCTTCCGGATTGGCGCTCAGAAAACCCTGCGCCACGCGCAACGCATTCATTGTCCCGTGGCAGCCCATGAAGCCAATATTGGTTCGAAACGTCTGCCGGCCGAGTGGCAACTGTGTCATCAAGTGGAGATCGAAGCCGGGAGCCGCAAAGCCTGTGCAAGAAACTGTTATCAAATGCGTAATTTCAGAAGATTTGATTTCAGCGTTAGCAATAGCCTGGCGTGATGCAGCAACAGACAGTCGATTAGCAAACTCATTGTAAGCAACCATTCTCTGCGCGGTCGAAGGTCCTTTGTCGAATGCATCTACTGGGTCCGGAAAGAACTTTACGCCGGCTCTTCCGTAGCTCTCTCGTTCGGCAAAAACAATACTACGCTGCTCGATTTCCGTTCTTCGATAAAGACGCTCCAGGACTAGCTTTTCACGCTCACTACTACATGAGAATTTCATAGCATGTGAGCACGATTCCCCCTGAGATATTGTGTGCTTCGACGAGGCGGTCGCCAGTCCGATTATCCCTGCCATACTGCTGACCTCACACTCGTGATGTACTTTACTGCAGTTGCAGCAATAGACGGAAAGGTGGCTGCAGAATTTATGAGTAGTCGGCGAGTGGTTTCGTTTCTCAAAGTCCGGGCAACCAGGGCGCTTCGCGACTGCTGCTTTCTGAGGATGCGATAACGGTCTTGCCACGCGGTACTTAATGCAGGTTGCCACTCACGAATACCTCTGGACGCAAGATTTGCTGTAGCGAGCCCAGACTGCAATGCCCAGGCGATTCCTTCACCGGTGAACGGCTCAGGATAGCCACAGGCATCACCTGCGATGAATAGACGATGTCCGGCTACGCGGTCGCGCCGCCGCGTCAACACTTGCGTGCCCGCCCAGTGCGAATCTTTCCACGTTGATGGAGCCGGGAGCCCGCAACCGGCGAGTATATCCGCAGCAGCCTCGGGCACTCCACTCGCTTTGCGTGAATAGGACGGATCTAATGCTGCAGCTACGTCAAGTCGGCCGTCTTCTAATCGCACCAATCCAACATATCCGCCGGAACCACACGCCATGTAGATCTTGCCGCTTTCATAAAATGAAGGTGGCTCATCAAGAATAACTCCAGCGCCAAAACGCGACCTACCGCTCACGATTGGTTTAAACTCATCGCGTCCGTCCAGAGTCCTTCCGGACAGTCCATCAGCTACGATTAAAACTTTAGCCCTCGCAAAACCAGCTTCGGTATCAGGTCCTGCTAATTGAATTGTATGGAAATCTTCGTCGGATTTTGACACGTGCACCAGCGTGTTTGGGAGAAACCGACACCCCTGGTCGACGGCAAAATCAATCAAATAGAGATCAAATTTTTCTCGAGAAAGGCTGTAGCTGGATGGCAATTTTATGGATGCCTTCCTGGTTCCATCAAACAATTGAAGTTCATCGAGTTGCACCGCTTGTTGGCTCCGTAGCAGGTTTTCCAAACCGGCCTCGGCGAGTACTTCCTGTGCAACGCTGTTCAAGCAGCAACCACAGACTTTGTGCCTTGGGAAGCTGGCTTTATCTACAAGCAGAACCTCGTGACCAAGCTTCGCAAGCCTGAGGGCTGCGATCGCGCCAGCGGGCCCTGCACCGACAACAATGCAATCCCACATTCGCAGTACGCTCTCCATAATTGGTGCCACCGTTCTCATCTCCTTCTCCAGACCAGAAGCTGGCGGCATGGCGGATGAAGTTGCACAGCACATCCTTGCAGACCAGCTTCAAGAGCCATGCTTCTCATTTCGCCAGGCGTAAATGCCGCGCGCACCGAAACCGGAGCGTCAAAATGCACGACACTCGAACGTGTGAGGAGACGAGAGGCGAGCCACACTAGACAGTATGAGAGGCGACTACGCACGAGGTCATTCACCAATATCATTCGTGCATCGCTGGCATGCATGTTGCGCAAAAGTGCGATAACATCTTCAGGATCTAAATGATGCGTAAACAAAGAAGTCATCACTACATCAAAACCACTCGGAATCTTTTCTTTCAAGGCATCGAGTTGCATGAACGTGACCCTGGACTGCCAATCAGATGAATCCGCACCAGAACAGCTTCTCTTCGCTTTTTCGTTAGCGTAATCTATCGCACTTGGACTGATATCGGTTCCTACAAATTCAAAATTACGATTGGCGCTCGCTGCCATTCGCGCAAGCCTGATTAGATTTTCACCACCACCGGTGGCAACATCCAGGACGCGTAATTTGTCGGTCCCTGCAGACGCGCGATAAGAATCATTCTCCGGGGAGCCGTCGAACTTTTTCAGCTCACTCCAGAGAACCTCAGAAGCGCCACTCAATCTGTTCAGCAAATCAAGACCGTCAAGTGCTTCGATATGAAGCGCTCGGTCGAGCTGGGGATCATCCATTAATTCAGGGATTCGCGAACGAAGCAGCATAGTTAGCGACCTCAAGCGGAATGGACATTATATCCATTTGTGTTTCGTCTGCGTTAGACAATGCAATCCTGGAAAAACTAAACTTATCTTCGCTCTAGTCGGGATCGGCAGCTCTGCTCACGAATTACTAACATAACTGAAAATAAGCCGAACTGAAGTAACTTCGACCCTTTGAAGGCAATAAAAGTTGAATCTAGGTCTGGACTGGTTCCTTCATTAGAAGAAACATTTGGTGCGCTCGATTATCATAGGCTTGAAGACTTATCCCAGGTATTTTGTATGGCAAACAGCAAATTTTTCACCACAGTCGGAATCAACGCGCTTTTTTTGCTAACTGCCAGCAGCGCGTTCGCCTTAGATTCGCAGCAACAAAACAGGCGTTGCATAATCACGCAAGGCGATGGTCAGGTGAATATAAATCCAGATATTTTTCGAATAAGTGCACGAATTGAAACTCGAGGTCCGATCCTCAAAGAAGTCTTTGAAAACAATAGAAAAACCGCCGAAAGTGTAATGGCGCTGCGAGACACATTTAAATTGCAGGCGGAAGACATTCAGGTTAGTGATTTTAGAGTCGGGCGAGAACACAATCATTCAATAAAGCGCAACTCTCAGTCTTATTGCGTGACCCGGTCGGTTCGAATTACAGCACATGACAGACAGACTGTAAGCGAACTCATCGAAAGCCTTCTCAGCGCTGGCTGTAGCGAGATCGATTCCGTCTCGCCTGAAACATCTACTCCCAGGAAATACAGAGATCAAGCAAGATCACTGGCGGTCAAGGCCGCGAAGGAAAAAGCGGAGCTTATGGCAGCCGAGCTTAACGCAAAAGTTGGAAAAGCAATACGCATACAGGAAATGCCCTTGCAGTTCTCCAATCGTGGCGGTCCGTATAACAATATATTCACGATTGAGCGATTGAATTTCGACTCAACGGACACTCCCGAAACACTTGGGCAAATAAAAATTCTTGGCACGGTCCAAGTTGAGTTCGAGTTGGAATGAGTCGTATGAAAGTTTCGGCGCGCTCGTTTATCATATGGTTCCGCATTCTAAGAGTTAAACCATGGCAACACTAAATTCAGAAGATCAGGATTACAAGAGCTATTTCGAGATTCGCGCAGGCGAAAAGTTCGAGCAGAATGTTGGCGATAAGGTACAGACGTGGCAGTTTTTCTCGCTGACAATCGCTTGTGGTGAGCGCGTATTGTCGTTCACCAGCCCATCCGAAGAGAAGCATGACTATGAGGGCTTCATCAATGATGTAACTCGGGTTGCCGACGGTTACCTTGTTTGCCGCGCTTCACGCGATGAGATTGGCAGATTGGTCACGGGGCTTGAAAAGTTCAACAGAGGAGAACTGCCAAAATTACTGTTTGAACCGGTCGAACCATCGTTCGAGTTTATGCTTGAGAGACAGCACGAAGACGAGATTCGAGCAACTGTTTTCGTTGATGAAGGTAATGTTTTGACTGAGATTGCGCGCTGGGATGCTCTTGGGCTGCGCTTCTTCACAAATCAAAAGGCTGTACGAGCCTTCATCGATGAGCTCAAGACCGAATTCGGCGCTTAAAAGCCCCAAATGCCTGGTAAAATTGCCGTCTTACATGTTTTGTACTCATGTTAATTACTGCTGGCAGTTTGTAGATGCCAGCGCAAAGGAGCATTTATATGTCGAAAGTAGAAACACAGATTCAAGTCAAGCTGCCGGACGGCAACAGCAAAACTCTCGAGGCGGGGGCGACCGCTGCCGATCTCGCCAAAGCCATTGCCGAAGGTTTGTTCAGAAAATCTGTTGGAGCCGTCATAAATGGCGAACCGAAGGATCTTTACACCCCGCTCAAAGATGGCGACGAAGTCAAACTTCTAACGGCGGACACGGACGAATCTCTTGAATTCCTGCGCCATTCCACCGCTCACGTGATGGCTGAAGCGGTTCAATCCCTGTTTCCCAACGCCAAGATTGCGATTGGCCCGACGATTCAAGATGGTTTCTACTACGACTTCGAAATTGCCGATCACGCGCTCACACCTTCCGACCTTGAAGCCATCGAGAAAAAGATGACCGAGATCGCGAAGGAGAACCAGAGGATTGTTCGCTACGACATTCCGGACGTTGACGCGCAAATCAAAGAATTCGAGCAGCAAGGCGAAAAGTTCAAAGCTGAACTTTTGACCGAGCACCGCGACCACAACCCGACTTTGTACTTGATGCAAAACAAAGAAGGCAAGACGGTTTGGAACGATCTCTGCCGTGGTCCCCACCTTCCCGCGACCGGTTTCATCAAAGCATTCAAACTTCAAAAAGTTTCCGGTTCATACTGGCGAGCAGACGAAAATAAGGAAAAACTGCAACGCATTTATGCGACCTGCTTCTGGACAAAGAAAGATCTCGAAGAGCATCTCAAACGCCTGGAAGAAGCGGAAAAACGCGATCACAGAAAGCTGGCGAAACAACTCGATTTGTTCTCAGTCCACGAAGAAGTCGGACCCGGATTGATCTTCTGGCATCCAAACCTCGCCACCGTGCGCGATACCATTGAAGAGTACTGGAGAAAAGAGCACAGACGCCGCGGCTACGATTTCGTTTACACCCCGCACATCGCTAACGAGTCGCTCTACAAAATCAGCGGTCACCTGGAAAACTACGCAGAAAATATGTACTCGCCGATGGACATCGACGGCGAAGACTACCGCTGCAAACCGATGAATTGCCCTGGTCACATTATGATCTATAAGAGCAAGTTGCGCAGTTACAGAGACCTGCCGCTGCGGTATGCGGAACTCGGAACGGTTTATCGCTATGAGCGTTCGGGAGTATTGCACGGCATGCTGCGCGTCCGTGGATTTACGCAGGACGACTCTCACATCTTCTGCACACCGGAACAACTGAAAGACGAAATCAACGGAATTCTCGATTTGATCGATTCTTTGATGACCACATTCGGTTACCGCTACAAAGCCTATCTTTCAACTCGTCCGGAAAAATATCTTGGCACCGATGAACAATGGGAGATGGCGACCAACGGTTTAGAACAAGCGATGAAAGATCGCAACATGGACTACGAAGTCGATGAAGGTGGCGGCGTGTTCTACGCTCCGAAGATTGACATTAAACTGTTTGACGCAATCGGCCGCGAGTGGCAAGGTCCGACGATTCAAGTCGACTTGAACCTGCCGAATAGATTCGATGTAACATACATCGGAGAAGACGGCAATCGTCACCAGGCGGTCATGGTGCACCGCGCCGTTCTGGGCTCGATGGAACGCTTCTGCGGCGGTTTGATCGAACACTACGCCGGTCGTTTCCCACTGTGGCTGGCACCAACCCAGGTGGCAGTATTGCCGATCTCTGATCGTCACCAGGAGAGAGCGAAAGAGCTCGCATTGGCTCTGCAGAAGAAAGAAATCCGCGCTCATCTCGATGACAGACCGGAAACCATCCAATACCGAATCCGTGACGCGCAGCTAGAGCAAACACCCTATATGCTCGTGATTGGCGATAAGGAATTGGAGGATAATGTGGTGGCAGTGCGCCACCGCCAGGGCGGTCAAGTCGGAACCATGAAGTTCGAAGAGTTCCTTGAAAAGATCGAAAAAGAGATCGAAACGAAACAGCTCTAGGACTGCGTCTCCGGATCCACTATCCATGCAGACGGGCGACGCTCGTGAACACGGAAGCGACATACAATAATCCTGATGAGATCTTTCCGAGCGATCTGAAAGAGCGATATCATGATGCGCGCTTGATCGGAAAGGGCGGTATGGGGCGCGTGTTCAAGGCCAATGATGTGCGACTTCAACGGGACGTCGCCATCAAGTTACTGCCGGCGAGTCACGAACGAGAGAATGCCGTTATTCGATTTCAACAAGAGGCGAAGGCGGTTTCGAAGCTCAACAATCCGCACATAGTCAAGGTTCAAGATTTCGGCTTCACGGAGGTCGAGCTTGAGCCTTTTCTAGTAATGGAGTTTATCGACGGGGTTAATCTCGCCGATTTCTTGGAGAAGAACGGAACGCTTTCGCTGCGACGCGCAATCGAAATTGGAATCGAAGTATGCGAAGGCCTTTCGCATGCTCACAAAAATGGCGTCTTGCACCGCGATCTAAAGCCGGGAAATATCATGATTGATGCGAACAACTGCGTTCGAATTCTCGATTTCGGTCTCGCGAAAATTCTGAGAAAATCACAAGATGATACGGAACAGGCGCTGACGAAACCCGGTCGCTTGATGGGAAGTGTTTTGTTCATGAGTCCCGAGCAGTTTGAAGGCAAGGAAGCAAGCGAGCTATCGGAGATATATTCGCTTGGTCTGGTACTCTTCAACCTCGTAACAGGGGAGATTCCAAACCAGGGCGAGAATCTGATGGCGTTTATGCGAAAGCGCAGAGAGGAAGCACCACATGCGCTACCAGAAACAATTCTAGATCCTCTCAGGGTTAACCTTAACCTCGTTCTTCAAACTGCACTCGCGACAGATTCGGCCAATCGTTTTAGTTCCATAGATGATCTTCAAAACGCGCTCAGGCACTGCTTGAGCGAGGAGACAAAAGCGGTTGACGCTTCGCACACAGATGTTCCGTCCGTGACAAAAACGGAGCGCAAGACGACTCTACCTCCGTGGGCTGTAGCGACCGCAATTGCATTAATTGCAGTTGGCAGTTTTGCTATGTACAGCGTCACTAAAACACCGAATGACAGCCACTCCCGTGAGCAGAACAAACAACCCGGCGAATTGAAAGATGGCGGATTGCCACCAGGTTTTCTCAGTGAGCGAGATGAGAATGTGGACTGGTGGACAGGCACGACAGTAAAAGACGCGGACCTGGAAAAGCTGATAGGAAGCGATGTTCGCAACCTGAGCTTGCAGGGTAATACGATAATCACGGATGCCGGCTTGCACCGTATTCGCAACCTGAAATTAGTAGCTCTGAACTTGCGCGACACAAAAATAAGTGATGCCAGTATACAAGACATCGACAATTTCAAACTCACCGCTTTGAACATCCGCAGCTCGAAAATCACTGAAGAAGGGATTCTTCGAATGACAGCGAATCCCAGTATGAAAGCGTTGGACCTGAAATATCTCCCGATATCAGACAGCGGTCTTGCTCATATAGTGAGCATCTTTCCGAATTTAGAGAGCCTAAACGTCGGTTTCACAGGTGTGAATAAGGACGGTCAGCACCTCGAAATCTTGAGGAAACTGAAGCATCTGAAACGCTTTTTCGCGGAGCAGATAAACATCAGGGATGCCGATGTCGACACGCTCGTATCATTGAAAATTGAGTCGATGGAGCTGGCGGCAAACCCGATCACTCGCAAATCGATTGAAAAATTGCTTGAGTTACCGCGCCTCGATTTTCTGTCACTGGCGGGCTGCAAAGGAATCAGTGCCGAAGACGTGGCGAAACTAAAAAACAGATTTCCGGATATTACTTTGACGGAACCGGTTCACAAGAAAACCGTTGTAAATGACGATGTCACTGAAATGTTTAAGCAGACCGACCTGTAGTTAAGGCACCACCAGTTCCCGTTCAATTGGGTCAGGGGCGGAGTGTGCAAATCCACTACGTGATAATCACATTGACTTTCTGTCTATAAAAATAGATATTGATCCCTACAACCGTTAAACCCCGGCTGGCGAAGGATTTTACATGGCAGGCGATTTACCGACCAGTACAAACAAAGAAACCGATGTCGCGCAGGCACAGCCACGAGGCGGCGGCAGCTTTGCAGATGAAATTTTGCGGGCGCCTGGTTCCGGTGATTCCAGACCAGCGGCGCCAGCACCGGCTGCCGACACCGCCGCAAAACCGACGGACGCTAAACCGGCAGCACCCGCAGCAGTTACCGATACGGGCAGAGATGTCGTTTTAAAACTGAGCTACAACGACCCGAAGTTTGACGAGTCGATCTGGAAAACCGTCAAATACAATGCAATCGAGATTTCAGATTTTCCCAAAGACGCACGTGTTCAGCACTGGGCAGACAAAGACGGCTACTTTTTCTATTTGACCGACGCCGCGGGCAAGATGATAGACAACAAGCTGCATCATTACCCGGGCAATGTCGCAAAGCTGATCATCAACGGAAACACTCAAGATTTGGTGAAAGAACGCCAAAAGGTTTCCGAAGCTATTGCCAGAAAAAATGACATCAACATCAAGGACGGCGTCCTGACTGTAGATGTGAAAGACGGCAAATTCGACGAGAAAGTGCATCGCGTCCGAACCATGGACACGATCAACCTGACCGGATTAGCTCCTGGAGCGAAGATTGCTCATGGAATGGATGGAAACGGTTTCTTCTTCGAAGTCGGCGATGGCAAAAAACACTATTATCCAACTAACGCTAAACAGCTCGCAGTCGACGGCAAGGTCACTATGGACCTGACCAAGACTCGCTATCAAGACATCGAGTCATATTCGAACACGAGCTTCGGAGGCTTCAAAGACTACAGTCGTGGGCGGGATCCGATGACGAACGCTCAGCAGGTCATAAATTTCGCAGCCGGCATGGACAAGCAAGCCGGGCGGTCTCTGGACGTGCTCGACAAGGGACTTACCGAGGCGATTGCCTCGTCCGAGCATCATCCCTACTTCAAGTATTTGCTGGCAAACGTCAAACTGGCACAGGCGATGGGTGCAGTTAGAGAGCGAGTTCTCACGGGTCAGTCCATCAACCACCCGAGCGTTATAGATAAGCTCGACAAAGCAGATGAGCTGCTGGACCAGGTAATCAAAGAATCAGACGGACGCCTGCGCGTCATCGGCCGAGGCTTCCCGCGTCCCAACGCACCACTCATGCCGCTTGCGCCCTACGCGCCATATGACCCGCGTGACCCGAACGGTCTGTATTCCTTCTGGGGCGGGACCTATGACCAGGCTGGATTCATGAAGCCGGGCGTCAAATTCATCAAAGGATTGGTGCAGAGCAACGTTCTCGCCTTACCGCCCGAAAGACCATAGCTGAAAGCTTCTCGCAGTAAAGGATTGTCAAAGTTTAGGCGCTGCTGCTTACCTTGCGGTTTTCAGTAGCCTTAAATATTTGCATCGATTAATGAAAGCGAAGGAGTCGCAAAATGCCTAGTGTTTACAAGATGACCGAAATTGTTGGAACATCCAACAAGAGTTTCGCGGATGCCGCTCAGGAAGCAGTTAAGCGCGCATCGAAGAATCTGCGTGATTTGAAGTGGTTCGAAGTAACCGACATGCGCGGAATGATCAACGAAGGACAGGTAGCCGAGTTTCAAGTAACTCTGAAGGTCGGGTTCAAACTGGAAGACTAAGTTCCAAGAGGAGTCCGGCACGCCGAACTCCTCTCGAAAACTAGTGTTCTATTTCTGATTCGGACTACGTACCGAAAATTCTATCGCCCGCGTCGCCCAGCCCTGGAACGATGTAACCATGCTCGTTGAGGTGGTCGTCCACGGCTGCCGTCGTAATCTTGACATTAGGGAAGGCTTTGTTGACCTTCTCTACCCCCTCCGGCGAGGCAACGAAGCTCACCAGGTGAATTGCTTTGACGTCCATTTTGTCGAACAATGAGATGGCAGCCACAGCCGATCCGCCAGTCGCCAGCATCGGATCGAGAATGAAAACTCGGCAATCCGGCGGAAGCGAATCAGGAAGCTTGGCGTAATAGGATTGAGCCTCAAGCGTCTTCTCATCGCGCTTCAAACCAATGTGATAGATACGGACGTTCGGGAAGAGCTCCTGAGCAGCATCAGCAAGCACCAGACCGGCTCTCAATACGGGAGCAAGAATTATGTAATCGGTCAAAACAACACCGGTGCCAGGTCCCACAGGCGTTTCGACTCCCACCTGACGAACGTTGAGGTCCTTTAGAGCCTCGTAGATAAGGAAGTAACTGAGACGCTGAGCCAGCGCGCGGAATTCCGGCGAAGGCGTTTGCAAGTCCCTCAGGCCCGTCAGAGTCTTCTGCACGAGCGGGTGATTGACGACGTGTACTTTGGTATCTGTGGCGACCATTGCATCCTCCCAAAAATGCCAGCGTTACTCGTGGCGCTCACCGCTATTGGCTAACGGGTGTTCCAACCAGTGAAACTGCCTCTTGCCTTGCCCAGCGATCAGCCTCAAGTATATCGTCTAGCGTGGGGTTGCTAGTAGCCTTGTGTCGCTCAAGGACGCGGATAATGTGGTCCGGAATAGTGTGAAATTTGATCGCGTCATTCAAGAAAGCCTCGACTATTACCTCGTTTGCGGCATTCAAAACACAGGCGACGGTACTGGACTCGCAGGCGATTTCTTTAGCAATTTTCAGGCAACGAAACTTCTCATAGTCGGGTTTCTCGAACGTCAGTTTGGCAATCTCCGTCAGATCCAGACGGGGAACGCGACCGGACGGCACTCTGTCAGGATAAAACAGCGCATAGTGAATCGGAAGACGCATGTCCGGGACACCCAGCTGACCGATGACGCTGCCGTCAACGAATTGCACTGCCGAATGCAAGATAGACTGAGGGTGAATAAGAACCTCTATTTTTTCAGCGGGTAAATCGAACAGCCAGTGCGCTTCTATAATTTCCAGGCCCTTGTTCATCATTGTGGCCGAGTCGATGGTTATTTTCTGCCCCATCGACCAGTTCGGATGTTTCAGGGCATCGCCCCTGGTGGCATTTCTTATCTCATCTATCGACCAGGTTCTAAACGGTCCACCTGAACCGGTGAGCCAGATCGATTCAATGTCTCTAGTTGTGAAACCGGAGAGTGATTGAAAAATCGCTGAGTGTTCGCTGTCGACGGGCACGATTCTCGCATTGTGTTTCTTCGCTAAGGGCATTATGACGGAGCCTGCTGCAACAAGGGTTTCCTTGTTCGCCAGAGCGATTGTGGTGCCCCGTTTTATTGCTTCGTAAGTCGGTCTCACGCCAAGAAATCCGACAACGCCGGTCACCAGGGTGTCGATACCGTCGACAGTAGCAACTTCGACGAGACCTGCATCGCCCCACACGATGCGGGTCTTTGCAAGATTGTAGCCGCGCTGAGCGAGCCGTTCTTTCAAACTGACCGCATCATTCTCGGTTGGAACAGAGACAACCAGCGGTTTGAACTCGACGATTTGTTCAGCCAGATCGTCTAGAGAACGGGCACCGGCAGCCAAGCCCAGGACGGAAATTTCCTCGGGATGCGCGCTGGCGATGTCGAGAGTCTGCTTGCCGATTGAGCCGGTAGAGCCGATTAAACTAATCTTTTTCATTGTTTGGTGAGCGTCGAATAAGTCGGAACGGTTATTGTACCCAATACAAGTTGCAAGTAGAATACTTGCGATTATGATTCCAAACCCATTCAAAATCGTTTTTGAAACCGCCAGCGCGATCACCGGAACAGCGCGCAATCTCTACACTTTGTTGTTCCTCACATTTCTATGCGTCCCTTCCTCGCTGATTTATTGCGGACCGCGTTTCACTTCCGAGTCTGTAAATTGTTTGTTCTTTATTCTCTGGCTCTTAATACCGTTCCTCATGCTTGGAGCCGGAATGGCGGCGCTCTCGATCTGGCGAATCGTGGCAAGCACGGCATTTCTGGTGGCATGGGTGCCCGCTGTAGTCTTCTCATTTCCTATCTGGTTGCCCCTTATCGACGGTTTTTCCAAAAACTGCGATCCCGTTTTCCAGTTGATGGACGAGCAAACGCAACATGGCGGCGGCAAGACTCGACATTACAAACTCGAGGTCGCGAGATTGGCGATTCAAAAGGAAACTTTCGAAACGGACATCATTCCAGGTCTAAAATGGGTCGAAATTCGGGAACAACATATAGACAATTAGTTAATGCTGGCGACGTACAAAAGGCAAACGGATAGCCGTAACCTAACACCATATTCGGTGCTTCAAGAATTCTAAAAACAAGAGAGATGCACGGCGGCGGAAACACACAGTGGATGGACGATGAGCTGCGGCTGGCGACGCTGCAGATCTTGCTCGACCAACGCCGGATGCAAGGCGAGGAGGCTGGTGCATCCGAAAAGATGATCGCCTACATTCTGGAGATCCAACGCTGCCCGCGGTTTAAATTGAATATGGATTTTTTGATGCAAAACGGTTTCATTGAAAAGGGAAATCGTGTGCTTAAGATTACACCGGCTGGATACGATTTCCTGCTTGAACGTCTGGGCGGGTTGAAGCCGGAGGCTAGCTCGTTTCCGGTACTTGCTGCAATATTGAAGAAACTGGAAGGTTTAACACTGGAGGAATTGCAAGCAGTTTTTCCAGATAAAACGGCGACGGATCTGGAGTTTTCACTCTGGTATCTGACGGAGAAGAAATATATCGAGGAGCGCGAACAAAAGTTCAAAGCTACTATGTCAGGCTATACCTTGGGAAAACGATTCGGCACCACATTTGATGGCACTGTCTAAAAACTCAAGAAGTGCCAGGCAAAACCAGCAGCAAACAGAAACGAGATAACTAAAAGACTAAACTTCCAGGAGCTGAAGCGGCGAATATCGAAAGGCGCCTCGAACAGTCTTTCTACGACGTAGCCGTCTGTGACTCTCGCTCCCCAGTAAGAAGCTACCGACAGGCAAGTAAAGATAAGCCCTATCGAGATTACCCAGAGTCCCTGCATCATTGCTCCAAGCGCATATAGCGTTCCGAACAGCATGCCGATGCCCGCCACAAGTGACATCAACGCCACCGCGGCACAGACAGTGCACATAAGCATGAGAATGAAGTTGAGGGGTTTCCGGATAATCGGATGCATAAACTCCAGCCTCTGCCCCTCTAACACAAAATCGCGTGACCGATTGAAATTTTGATTATACCCTTCCCCGCAACTGTTTATAGGCGTACCTGCATTGACATGCCAGTACCGGTACTGGTATGTTGAAAATTCCCACCGCTGCTGGAGTCTCGTGCGATGAAGAAAGCGAAAGAGCGCCAGATCACTTTCTACGCTGATCCGGACGTATTCGAATGGCTGAAGAAGCAGGAAAGCGTCACTCGCTATTTAAACGCCGCGATACGAGAAGCCATGCAGGCTGATGGCGCCGAGGCTGGCTCAACGAGCGAAGGCAAGCGTCTCTCAGGCATCGCTAACAATAACGCGATAAAGACGGTAGTGTCCGAGCTGGAGCAGATTCAGGAGGCGATTTTCCGGTCGTATAAACGCCAGCAAGCGATGATTGGAGCACTGAGAACGCATCAAAAGCTCTTTGAAAAATCCGCTACGCTCTATCGCGAATTTGGCAGAATTAGAGACGAGGAAGTGCAGGTACCTGAGCCCGAGCCACACGACTTCACTGTTTCCAGCTACAACGAGCTGCTTTCGAATTCCGCCGACTCGATTCGCGCCATAATCGAATCTACTGAACTTGACCAGGCTAGCTTGATTGCTCAGAGTGGTATTAAGGAGCGCCTGATAGCCGCAATTGACTCTGATGGCACCAGCAAGCGCGACTCGGAACCGCCGGCACCCGCGCGGAGTTTCTCGCTCAACAAGCCCGCGGGCACTGAGGCGGGAAATTGAACAGGGAAATTTGTCAAAAAATCCTATAAAAGGAGGCTGAAACCGTTTGCGCTGTTTCCAGCCGCATATAATTAACGAAGGAGCTAATTCAGCCAAGGTATATCCCTCGCGAAAGGTTTTCATGGTCGACGAAGCAAAACAGGAAAGCAATTCCAATAGCGGCAGCAGCGCGACAGCAACACCGGATGGGGCGAATCTCGAAACCTACCTCGCAAAGCATGGCGCGATGGGTTGGCGAGAGTGCCTGGCCGAGATGCACGATGTTTGTTTTAGCCTGGAGAAACAGAACGTTGTTTACGGTGATTTGACCGTACGCTCTATCACGGTTTCTGAAACCACCGCCAGTGGTATCACACTTCACTTACATAGCCACGCTCCAAACGCTTTAGAAAAAACCGAAAAAAGCGGCGCGATATCATTTCCAAACGAAGCATATTTCAGCCCCGAAAAATGTCTGTCAAAGTCGGTTGATCGACGCTCAGATGTTTACTCGCTAGGTTGCATCATGTACCACATGCTTACGGGTGCGCCGCCGTTTGTGCAGAGAGACCCGGAGAAATTGAAAGAGGCGCAAGCAATCGATTACGCCTTGCCGCCAGGGAGGAGATCACAAAGACAGCACATTCCGGACGAAGTCGATGCTTTGATCAGTCGCTGTCTCGAGAAGGATCCGGCGAAACGGTTTAAAAATGCAAGTGAGTTGCGCGCAAACCTTGGCAATGCGCTGCAACTGGAAGAAGATCCGGATGACGCGATAAACAAAAGCGCGAAGTTTTCGGAATTTTTCCAGAAACGAAGAGCGGTCTTTCTTCGCGTAATCGCTCTTGTTGCAGTGACTGCCGTCTTAGGCTGGCTTGCGCTGGAAGTGACATCCAATCAGGATTTCGCGAAATCGCTCGAGCGCACATCTGCCCGCCATCGCAATCGCTGGTTTCTAAATTTAGAACACGGCCAGATGTATCTTGCCCAAGCAGAATTCGAGAACGGCAAGATGGAGCCGGATACAGGCAAAGAGCCATTAGAGCTGAAAATGAAAGACGAGGACGTAATCCTGTTCTCCACGACAAAGCGCCAGACTGTCAAGGAAGCTGTAGAAGAGGCGATTCGACGACGCCTGATCCTGTTCAAAGTCAATCTTATCGATGCGGATCTCGCTGGTGCAGTTATTCCACATGCGAATCTGGACGAATGTTTCGCAATCAACGCAAAGTTTGATGGTGCTGTCATGACCAATGACTTGCTAAGGCAAGCAGATCTCACAAACGCAAGCATGAAAAACGTGAAATTGGACAGCGCCAATATCGAACGCGGAGTATTCAGGCAAGCCAATCTAGAGGGAGCGGACTTATCGGGATCTGTTCTAATCGATTGCGATTTCACAAATGCGAAACTGAAAGGCACAAATTTAAAAAACACCTATTTGCTCGACTCGACTTTTACCGGTGCCGACTGTTCAGGAGCCGCGTTCGATGGTTCTACAATGACCGAACAATGCGCAACACAAGCGAAACTCACACCGGAACAGCGAAAATCAGTCAAAATCGTAGTCGGACCCAAAGCCGAGCATAAAGTCGTTCGACCGCTCGGCGTAGCGGAGCCCAAAGATCTGGAAGTTCAAGTCCAGACACCTTTCGCGCAGCGAAAGATGCATAATCCATTTGCACAACCGAAAGAAGGTTCGAGTTACGGGCCGAATGTCCCCGCTAATGAGCGAATCGGACTGGACATTAAAATCGATAAGAATGGCAACCCCATTCCTGTCGAAAACCCGCCGCCTCGCAAATCACCAGCTCAAAGGCAGTCTCCGGCGCTGACACCGGGGACGGTGCCAGTCCCTCCGAGTAAATGAGTTCAGATGCGAACAGGAAAACTCTGACTGCCGAAGACTCGTTTCCCCACGAGCGCTATGATGCGCTTGAGAGACTCGGAAGCGGTGCTTACGGAGCCGTCTATAGATGCCGCGATAAACTTTTAAAACGCACTGTCTCTATCAAGACGCTCTTCAACCTCACGGAAAGCCAGGTAATCGACTTTCAAAAAGAGGCGCGCGCTCTCAGCGCCTTACAGCATCCCGGAATAGTTTCGATTCTGGACTTTGGGATCAGCGAAAAGGGATTTCCATATCTGGTGATGGAATTTATCGAGGGTCTCTCTCTTGAGCAACATCTGGACGAGCACGGAACTTTGCCGACGAGTGTTGCGCTGGAGCTGTTTACACAAATCGCGGAATCTCTAGCCTATGCTCACAGCAAGGGTGTCTATCACAGAGATCTAAAACCCGCAAACATATTACTATCGGAGAATAAACTCAACGAGCTACATGCGAAGCTGATTGATTTTGGAATGTCGGCAACTGCATTAAGCGGTGAGACAACAATCGATTCACAAGGCAAAACGCTTGTCGGCACACCGGCTTACATGAGTCCCGACCAGATAAGTGGAGATGCGTTCGATGCCGCGTCGGAAACCTACACTCTCTGCTGCGTGCTGTTTGAAGCCATAATCGGCGGTCCACCGTTCACTGCGGTGTCGGCACTGGAACTCCTGGCGCTGCATGCCAATGAACCTGCGCCGTCCATGCTTGAGTTCGAAACAGGCTCGGTCGTGTTCAGAAGACTCGATGAGGTTATTCGGCAAAAGGGTCTTGCTAAGAGAAAGTCACAACGATTCAGAACGATGTCAGAGCTAGCGTCAGCGCTAGGTGCTCTGATCGAAACAGCAAGAGACCTCGAGACACATGGTATCACCAGCGGTTCTACACATGAAGAGCTGAACGAATCAGCGCCGACGACAGAGGCGGATCTGAAAGCAGTCAACGCCAGATACAGCATGATATTCGTGGCGTGCCTGGTGGCAATGGTTTCAGTAATTCCGATAGTTGCTTACACGATGCTAAACCGTGGCGAGTTTGTCAAACATCCTCGACCTGCGAAAGCTGCGGAAACCAATCCTATCGACATGAGCAATATCGATTTTGTCGTTGGAGGTTTAGATTCCGACGGCATTTCGATGAAGATGGAATCGTGCAAAGTGATCAATAACTTCGACATCAAGAAGTTTAAGGAGCTTACAAAGAACAAGGTGCTCCGAAAAATTTCTTTCACCAACGTTCACTTGACGCCGGAAGATGTGAGAGCGGTGGCACCATTGAAGCCGACATCTTTCAACATGAATCAATGCGCGTATAACGACCGAGTCTTCAAGGAAATTGCAGCTATACCGTCCATCACTTCGCTCCAAGTCGCCTCCGGCGTGGTGACACTTCCCTCGATGCGCTTTATTGCATCAATGCCCAATTTGAACTATCTGGATCTGAACGGCTCGAACGTTGATGACAAGCTACTGCAAACGCTGACAACCTCGCAGCTCAAGCAACTTGATGTGCATAAATGCGAGGCAGTGACAGGAAAGGGACTGAACAGAGGAATGGAGCAACTCACATATTTCAGAGCCAGCAAACTTAGCGTGTCCGGAAAAGATCTCGCATTTCTGAAAGGGCTGCCAAATCTCAAGATTCTAGAACTGTTTCCGATTGACCTCACCGATGAGGACGCCGAACAGATCAAAAATCCCGAGCTTCACTCAGTAAGAATCGATAGTGCGTATCTTACGATTAAAGGAGTGAAACTGTTTGCCTCACTTCCGAACATCAAATATATCGAGGTCGGCAGAACACCCACTATAAATGAAAGTTCCATCCGGGCTCTTGCTCACGAATTTCCAGGTGTCAAGATTCAACTCTCCGCCAAACCGCTGAAATCAATTTGAAACAACGGCAGCGACTGCGACTAGCTTCTTTACAAAAGGGTCCAGCACTGTGGCTATAACACGGGCGTCAGGCACAACAATTAAGCGAACAAGCGCACGATATGTTTGAATGGTTTCACACATGGAATAAATAAATCAGTTCAGCGGAACAGCTTGAGACTTGCGTGGGGCAGTATCGAGCGTTCCGAGAGCCCGACCTCAACGGGAACCTTTTAAAAACCAAAGTATAAAGGAGCGATCGATGAATACAAATCGATTCCGTTTGAGCCGTCCGGAAGAAAGTAAAAATTTGAATGACAAGAATGTGCTGATTGGCGACGCATTTGCATTCTTAGATGAGAATGCGCTGAAGTCCAGCAGCATGAGATGGCTGTTTAAGCTCATGGGCAAGAAGCCTAGCGGCAAGCCTCAAATCGTTTCGCTCGCCGGTCCGGAAAGCGTTGAGCTTTTCGGTTATACGATTGAGCCGCTAAGCGTGAAGCCTTTGCTCTTGCAATGCATCGTCAGTGACAAGTCTTTGTACCGAAGCGAAAAAGACACAATCAATCTTCTGGTACTGAAACCGCTTGCACCAAATTCCTCGACCGAAGTAATCGTGAATTCATCCGGAAATCCGTTTTCGAAACATACCGTCGAACTCGGTCAAAACGGTGAGGGCATGCTGACTTTAACAGACCTGCCCGTCGGAGAATACACAGTTCAGTTCGAGACGATTGCCCAGGTTGCCTGTGAATTCATCGTAGCAGAATACCGCCTGGCTCCCCTTGTTTCTTCGTTGGTCGAGAGTAGAGTTCTGGACAACTCGAAACTCAATGTGACGTTGCAGGTGGAATCATTCGGCGTACCCATCAATGAGCAGGTCCGGCTCAGTCTGATGGATCGGACCATGCTTATCGCAATGGAATCGAGAACCGCTGTCGACGGAAAAGTGGAGGCGACGTTCGAGCTGACCGGCGAAGGACCGCATTCGATATATGTTCAAATTCCGAGCGATCCGTCGAAGACAGCGACCGTGCCGCTGCGCGGAAGTCGAGAATCAGAGCGCAAAACGACACTGTTCTCACCGCTGGGAACTGAGGTAGTCGGCTCGCTCTTGCCCATTGGTAATTCCGAAGCGGTAAGAGGGATATACTTCGCGGAAGGAGCAATCAAGACTTCACCAATATCGCTCGCACAGGTGGATTCGGACCAGATTCATTTAAACATCAACTGCGCCGCTTCATTGCTCAAAGTCGTCGTCGTAGATCCGACTTTTCCACGCGCGAACGAAGACGCGGTTGATGTGGAACAGGTTGGTCATCCTTCTGGAGACGCCGTCTACAAAACCGCCGAAGCTATGTTCAAATCCGGCAACTTCCTTGGAGCTGCGGAAACATTCTGGCAACGACGCGCGGAGCTCGCAAATCCCCATCCGTATTTCGCGTATTACACGGCATGCAGCTATGCACGCGCAGGGCAACGAGATGAAGCGGTACAGGCGCTCAGACAGTCCTTCATGGATGGTTGGCGAGAGATGCAGCATTTAGAAGAAGATGAGGATCTATCCTCACTTAGAGGCTTTCCGCCATTTGAACACTTGCTGACCGGTGGTCTTCGAGAGTTTACATTCGAAGATCTCGAAGCAGGTCGAAAAATTTCACTGGAAGCATTCGCGCCCTCCTCGCTGGTTCTCCTAGGAGCCTACATAGACGGCAAAGCCTGGGAGGGTTGGGCAACGGTCGTGGTACCGAGCACGGTATCAACAGAAATTACTTTACCGGAGCTTTGTCCGCCCGGCAAAGACATCACGATTGAATTCTCAGCAGGCAAAGCAACCTCCATATATGCAATCGTCAAAGACGCGCGTCTCATCAGCGCTGATACCCCCGAGTTGAAATTGGCTGGTGCATTGAAAACGTTTATCGAACTGGAAGGCAAGGAGAAAAAGGTAGGAGAGGTCAAAACCAGCCTGAGACAGAAATATCAAGAATCTGCTCCCCCGCGCTACGCGCTCATGGCGAGAGCTGCGATGGGAGGAATGTCGACCGGATCATGGGGAGCATTGCCTCTGGCAGCACCAGGTTCTGCCTATGGCGGTGGGGTTCCAGATGCTGTCGGCACATCGAGCGCAGAGAACGAAGGGGCGCTGCGCTTTCGCAGTGAAGCGCGATGGGATACTCCTATTCAAGAGCGCGGCGAACAGACTATCTCGGCACGGTTCGGCATGGCGCAATCGCCGGACATTGCGGCGCATCAAATGCAAGATTCGAATATGGACATGGTCTTCGATCACGTGATGACTGCAGACGTTGAAGGTGAAAGCGGTTCCGCAGTTTGCCAAACGACGAATTCAAGCAAAGCGAAAACAGAGGACAAAACCAAATCAATCACGATGCTGCAAGACGATCCCGAAGTGGTGTTTGCAGGCTTTGTGAAAGTAGATGGAGGGATAGGTCATTTGACCATCAAGCTGCCGGATACATTCGCCGATTATATTGTTGAGTGTTTCGCAGTCGAGGGTCTGGACTGGGCATCTAAAGAAACCAGTTTTCGGGCCGCCAAGGATCCGTTTGTAAAACTGACCACGCCTGTCTTCACCCGCAAAGAGGAACCAGCTCAAGCATTCGTACACGTCGGATCTGCAAAGAAGGTGAAGCTGAAAGTACTTTTGAACGGTGAACAGATCGAATTATTTGAGGATGAAAACAAACCCTTCACGGGAGAGATTTCTGGAGCGCCAACCGCATTCTCGTTTTCAGCACTTCCAGGAGCATACGAAGCGATCCTTGAAGATGCTTCCGGCGAAATAGTTGCAAATGACATGAAGAATGTCGATGAGCCTGGCAAATTGAAACGCCTGGTTCGCACGATTCAGATTTTGCAAAGTGGAGAAAGCGTTGCACTGGCAGACGATTCAAAACGCCGCGCTCTGACGCTGATGCCGGGGATTGAAACTTCCTTCAAAGCCCTGGTAGAAGCAACCGCAGATTATGCACACTGTTGCTGCGAGCAGACGGCTGCAAAAATCCTATCCGGATGTGCTATGTATATATTCTCCGGCGGCGATGACAATCGCAGGAAAACCGCTGAATCCGTCATTCTCGCAGGCATCCGTAGAGAGCAAAAAATGTGGCTCAAAGGTCGCGGCTTCAAGGCCTACCCTGAACGATTCAACGAACCGGACCAACACTACGGAAAGAAAGCGGCTCGTTATCTCTGGAACTTGCAGCATCTCAAAGACGCGGATAACGGCACGATGTCCAAAGATTTGAAAGAGGCAATTGAAAGCGGTTTAGAAATGGCCGCGGATACAACCAGGGCGTATGGAATCAACTGGCCGCCATCTGAATTCACTTCGTGCGAAGACGCCTATGGCGCAATCACTTTCGACAAAGGCGATGTCGCAGTCCGGGCGCTGAAGTACGTCGAAGAGACGCTCAAAAAAGGTCAAGTTCCAATTGAAAACAATCCGTGGTTTGGCTACAACGTTTTTAAACGAGCGGAATCGTCATATGCTGCCGCGGTATTGCTCAACAGCCGAAACTCCGCCCATTTAAAAACTGCTCTAGGGCTGGCTAATGAGGTAATCAGTCAGTTAAACGATGAGGGGCGATTATATTCAACTTACGATTCTGTAGCTGCGATTGCCCTGATGAAGGAGCTGGATAAATGCGGTATCACTGGCGGTGACGCACAAAACGCGAAATTCGAATTCAATGGAGAAGTCCGCTCACGAGCGGAAGCGTTGAGTACGCCCGAGAAGCTCACCACACTCAAAGTTTTACAAGGCGTCGCCACTGTCATGGTTGACACGATGGTCGAAGAAGACTGGACGAAATTTGCATCGGATGTTCCTCTTCGGGTGAGCTTAGAAAAGGGAGGACAACACGGTCGCAAATACAAAGCTGGAGACTCGTTCGACCTGATTGTCGCACTGGAAGAAGGCTATAAGATGGGAGACCTGCTCTGGGTTGCACTGCCCGACGCAGTTTCAAGAGTGGTGGGCGGCGGACAGGTGAAACTGTTTTCGATCGACTTTGCAGGTCAATCGGAGGTCAGAATTTCACTAGCCGCCACTGGCGTCACAGAAGTCGCCGGTAACAAAACCCAGAGCATCGCAGTATGCGTCCGAAATATGTTCATCGAGGAACGCGTTGGAAACCCCGGTCTAATTCAGGTTACTGTGACTAGATAAAATCGGTAACAAAGTTAGCGATCGATCGAGCCAACTTAGATGAAACCGCATTTTGATTCCGCGTTCAGGCTTTCGGAGCGACTGCCAGAACGAGTTGGAACTCGACCTTGTCCGAGTTGACCGCCGGAGTCGGCAGGTCCGCGAGGCGTAGTTCGATGCCTTTCAATTCGATTTTGTCTTCTTGCGGAGTTGAGGACATATTCCAGGAGACTTTGTTACCTGGCGTGATTTCGCACTTCACATTGATTGTGCGACTGTCACTAGCCTTACGGTCAACAAAGTAACCGAGAATGGTGTATTGGACGGCTTCGATGTACTGGCGAAGAACCGCAGGGCTTGCGACTTTTCCAATCACGTCGTGGTCGGTAGTCACTTCGACATTCTCGATCTTGGCGCAGCTATCCGGAAGCTCGACTTTTGGCAATTCGGTCAGCATAGCTCCAATTCCGGCAGTCGCAGCGACTTCCGGTTGATACCATTCGATTGAGATGGTGCCGCCCGCCGGCGTTGCGACTTTGACTTCAGAGCCGGTCATCAATGCCTTGCGCATCTTCAACCAGTCCGGTGTTGCAAGGCTGAGAAGAAATGAGTCTTCGACGACTTGAGCGTTGCTCTCGTCTTGCTCCGGGAAGAACAGTACCGAGCAACCGCAAACTTTCGAGCCGTCGCTACCAGGAGGCGTGATCGCCGATGGTCCATTCTCCATGGTGGCTTGCCAGACGAGCAGAGCGTTGGCATCCGGGTCCAGTTCGCCGGACACTACCAGCGGTGCCTCTTCCGGAATCTGTTGAAGTAGTTCGTTCAGACCTTCTTCAAGACCGTTCGGACACTTGATACTGAGTGTGGTGCCGGCCAGTTGAACGCGCACGCCAGGGATGGCAAACTGCGGAACTTTCGCCAGAATGCTCTGCTCCATAGCCGCTTTCATGTCTTCATTGATGCAGGAATTTCTGCTCCGATCGACCCATGGCGGGCACGGGAAATGACTGAATGTATAGCCAAGCAAAGCCAGAACGCGGGTGAGACCGAAGCGTCTTGCAATCTCCAACTCATCTTCGGTAAGCAGCACACAACTGAGAACGCTGTTTGGCTCTTCCATACCTGCAATTCCGAGCGGTCTCAAATATGCCATCGCTCGAAACTTCGAATCGATGAATCCGGACTCACCAAATTCGGTGACATCGCCTTCCGTTACGAAACTGCCTTGTTCGGCATACTGCCTTACTGTGAGAAACAGACCCAACGGATCCATCGGATATTCATGAATCTCTTCGCCGGGATTTTGTCTGATCAAAATCGCCAACTCTTTTTGACCCAGACGATTTAGGCCCTCACTCACATAAGACCAGCAAGAGAATGAATTAGCTCCTTGCTGCATATCGTGCAAATTCACGATCGCGTACAGCTCGTCCGGTACGATCTCGAATCGCACTGGTGGAGCAGGTTGCTGCTGCCCCAACTGCAAAACATTCTCTTCTTGTGACATCATCAATTCGATTCTCCCTAATAAGTAGAAGAGAGCGCCGCTCTAAATTAAAGCAGCGCTCTCGTTTCAGATCAGTTCTTAAACAACTGCTGCCAGTGCAGTTGGTTTGCCGCTGGGCTGACCGTTTGCGTAACGGATGCCGAGTGCGTCCTGAGCGATGATCATACGTTGAACTTCACGAGTTCCTTCGTAGATGTTCAATACTTTCGCATCGCGGAAGTAGCGCTCAACCGGGTATTCATCAGAGTATCCGTAGCCGCCGAAGATTTGAACGGCATTGTGACCGGCTTTGTTAGCAGCTTCGCCGCAGAACAGTTTTGCCAGGGAAGTCTCGAGCGTGTTTCTGACGCCTTTGTTCTTCAAGTGACCGGCTCTGAGGTAGAGCAAACGACCTGCTTCACAGTCAGCGACCATGTCGGCGATCATAGCTTGTACTTGTTGGTGCTCGCCAATCGGTTTGCCGAAGGTCTTTCTGACCATCGAGTACTCGGTGCAAGCATCGATACAACCTTGAACCAAACCGACAGCGCCGGCAGCTACTGAGTATCTTCCATTATCGAGAGCCGACATAGCGACCTTGAAGCCGTTGCCGAGTCCACCGAGGATGTTCTCTTCGGGAACACGAACTTCATCGAGGAAGAGGCTGGCGGTATCAGAAGCGCGCAGACCAAGTTTGCCTTTGATGGCGGCGGCGGTGAAGCCTTTGGACTTAGTGTCTACGATGAAGCAGGTGATGCCTTTGTGACCAAGTTTGGGATCAACGGTAGCAAACACGAGCGCATGGCTTGCGATCGTTCCGCACGAGATCCACGTTTTCTGACCGGAGAGGATGTAGTCGCTTCCGTCTTTTACAGCGCGGGTCTGTTGATTAGCAGCATCTGAGCCCGCTTCAGGCTCGGTCAAGCCGTAGCAACCGATGAATTCGCCGTTGCAGAGTTTAGGGAGAAGAGCTTGCTTTTGCTCTTCGGTTCCCCATCTCAGAATAGTGAGGGCGACGAGAGATGTTTGAACCGAGAACAGTGTGCGAGTCGATGAGCAGACGCGGTTTACTTCTTCAGTCATCAAACCGTATGCGATGTAATCCTGACCCAGTCCGCCGTATTGCTCGGGAATCGGGCAACCGAGGAAACCTTCAGCGAAAATCTTTTTGGCGATGTCCCAGTCGAATTTGCATTCGCGGTCGTTCATCTGTGCTTTCGGAGCGATCTCGCGCTCTGCGAACTCTCTCATGTGCTTGCGGATTGCATTTTGCTCCGGCGTGAATTCGAAATCCATTGTGGTTTAAATCCTCTTACGTTAAACTGCCTGACGATTAACATGACACCGGATGCGGTGCATCCGGTGTCTCACAAAACTATTGATTGCCTTCGTAGTTATCGATTTGCGCTCTTTGCAGAGAGCCCGAGTAATCTACGTAGACAGATTTCCATTCGGTGAACTGGTCGATTGCGGTCGTGCCAGCCTCGCGGTGTCCGTTACCGGTTTGCTTAACGCCGCCGAAAGGAAGCTGAATTTCAGCACCGATGGTCGGAGCGTTGATATAGACGATACCGGATTCGAGTTCTTCAATGGCTTGGAAAGCGCGGTTAACGTCTTTCGTATACATCGAGAGCGACAAACCATATTCGGTGCCGTTTGCAACTTCAATGGCTTCGTCGAAGTCGGCAACCGGAATGATCGCGGTAACTGGTCCGAAGATTTCTTCTTGAGCGATACGCATCGACGCTTTGACATCGCCGAAGATAGTGGGCTCGTGGAAACAACCTTTTGCCAGCTCGCCTTCCGTCAAGATGTTGCCGCCAAACAAAAGTTTGGCGCCTTCGTTTTTACCGATCTCAACGTACTCGTGAACGCTTTCCAATTGGCTCTTCGAGACGACTGGACCGACATCGATTTTCGGGTCGAGACCATCGCCAATCTTGAGAGCTTTAGCGCGCTCAACGAATTTCTTGGAGAATTCCTCGTAGACCTTTTTGTGAACGATGATTCTCGAGGTAGCGGTGCAACGCTGACCCGCAGTACCGAAGGAGCCCCAGAGAGCGCCATCGACAGCCAGGTCGATATCAGCATCTTCCATCACGCAGATCGCGTTCTTTCCACCCAGTTCGCAGGTGATGCGCTTCATCAGTTCGCCGCAACGTCCAGCGATCTTGCGACCGGTGAAAGAAGAACCGGTAACCGAGATGCAGCCTACACGCGGATCTTCGACGAGCGGCATGCCGACTTCGCTGCCGCTTCCGGTAACGAGGTTGACGACGCCAGGAGGAAGACCGGCTTCGTTGAGGATCTCAACAAATTGAGTAGCCACCAGCGGTGTGTCCGAAGCGGGCTTGAAAACGATGGTGTTACCTGCAACGAGAGCGGGAAGCATTTTCCAGCTCGGAATCGCCACAGGAAAGTTCCAAGGCGTGATTACGCCAACGACGCCGATCGGAACTCGGATTGCCATGGCGAATTTGTTGCGGAGTTCGGACGGTACTGTCATACCAAGCAAACGGCGACCTTCACCGGCTGCGTACTTTGCCATGTCGATCGCTTCTTGCACATCGCCACGAGCTTCTTTGATGACCTTGCCCATCTCGCGAACCATATTGCGAGCGAGCTCTTCTTTTCTCGATTCAAGAATGTGTGCAGCCTTCAAAATGATTTCAGCGCGTTCCGGAGCGGGTGTTTTCTTCCATGATGGAAACGCTCTGTGCGCCGCTTCGACAGCAGCTTTCAAATCTTTCTCGCTGGATTGCGGGAAGTAGCCGACAACCTCTTCGGTGTTAGCCGGGTTGTAGGATGCGAAGGTTCTGCCGGTTTCCGACTTAACCCATTTGCCGTCGATGTAATTGTGATACGTGGTGGCCTTTTCAATAGTTTTGGTCATGCTTAATACTCCACTGCACTCTGTGCATAAGTCGCTGAATTATTTTTCGGATACTGCGTTTTCGATGATCTTCAAAGCTTCGTCGATTTCGTTGTCGGAAGCATTCAATGGCGGAATCAATCTGATCACGTGACCTTTGTAGCCACAAGTCAGAACCAGAAGTTTGTTCTCGAAGCAACGTTTTGCTACCTTCTCAGACCAGTCTTTGCCGGGATGACCGTGCTCGTCATTGAACTCGATTCCGATCATCATGCCGCGACCGCGAACATCGCCAATTTGTTTGTGAGTTTCGGCGAGCTTCTTGAGACGGTTCATGATATCCGTTCCAGCCTTGTGCGCTCTGTCGCAAAGCTTCTCTTCTTCGATAACTTTGATGCTGGCAAGTGCTGCTGCACAGGATACCGGGTTGCCACCAAATGTAGTGCCGTGTCTTCCGGCATCCCATTTCGAGGTGTATTCCTTGCGCGATGCGAAACCGGACAACGGCATGCCGGCTGCGATTCCCTTAGCCATCGTGAGAATATCGGGAACGATACCTTCCCACTCGGTGGCGAACATTTTGCCGGTGCGACCGAAACCGGTTTGCACTTCGTCCATGATAAGCATGATGCCGTGCTCATCGCAGATTTTTCTCAGAGCTTTGAAGAATCCTTCCGGCGGAACGACATATCCACCTTCACCCAGAATCGGCTCAACGATGAATGCCGCAACTTGCTTGGGATTGACGATCTGAAGGAACAGCATCTCAATCTCATGAAGGCAATTTTCGAGAACTTTTTTGGGATCGTTCGGGAAATCCGAACGGAAAACGTAAGGGAAAGGCACCGTGAAGATAGCCGGTTGAAGAGGTTCATACATGTCACGGTAGCTGAGCTTCGATGTGGTGAGCGACATGCAGAGGTGCGTACGACCGTGGAAACCGCCACGGAAAGTCACGACTGCTGGACGTCCGGTCACGTAGCGAGCCAGTTTAACCGCCCCTTCGACGCACTCAGCGCCAGAGTTTGCGAGGAAAACAGAGTTGAGATCTCCGGGCATGAGCGATGCAATCTTCTGGCAGAGCTCGATGTAGCCGGTATGGTGTGTGCAAACGGAAGTATGCATCAATTTGCCGACTTGCTCTCTGACTGCCTCTACAACTTTCGGGTGGCAGTGACCGATGTTGTTGACGGCGATGCCGGTCGTGAAATCGAGGTACTTATCGCCGTTTACGTCGTAAAGATAAGAGCCTTCGCCACGTTCAGCCACAATGGGTGCCTGTCTTGCGAGTACAGGATTGACGAACTTGTGGTCCAATTCGATCAATTCTTTGTTCTTGTCTTGCGTCTTCGCCGTTACCATATTCGATTCCTCTTCTATGTCACCGGATGCCTGTGACCATTGGCAAGCCGCACTCCGTACCGCCCCGCACGATTGACCCGCGCTCCAAGAAGGGCTGGAGTTCAGCAAATGACGCAATGATATCAAGTAAATATATATAAACTCAGGACCTTTAGTATTCTCGCCGCAATTGGTCCCAAAACTTCGCCATAAATCGCAACTCTTCCGGATATTGATACCTTTGACAACGCCCCACTTGCCAACACTCGAGAAACTGTTGGATTTACCGAATCTTTTCAAGCTCAGCCGCGAAAATTTCAGGAGTCTATAGGGAGAGAGCTCATGCGTTTTTACGGCTTTCCGGTTGCTGCGGCAGCTACTTTTTTCATGGTCTTCAACAGTCAGCACGGGGCGCTGGCCGATGACTCAAATTTCTCAAGTGCCCAAAGCGTCAGATCAGAAGTAAGCGACTCCAAGAACGAGGCACCACCTCTAATCGAGCAGTTTTTGCTCAACGGAAACATAAAGGAAGGAAAACAAGCTGTTGTCGAAGCATTGGGTTCACATCCTCAAGATGATCAATTGCGATTTTCGTTAGGAGTAGTTCAAGTAATACGAACGATGGAGCAGTTTTCACAAGACATCTGCTTCTACGGATTACGCCAAACCTCCAAAGAGGGTCTTGAAACTCCATTCATCACGATCGCCGTTCCACCTAATCGGAAAGCGAACTCGATCTCGCATCAAAAGTTTCAACAAGTCATTCAACGTGTGGTCAGCGGGTTTGAGGATGCTGACAAAACACTGTCTCAAATTACAGACGAGAACGTGCATCTTCGACTTCACGTAGGACTGGTTAAACTCGATCTCGATGGAGATGGTCATTGCGGCGAAAGAGAAATGCTCTGGAGAATCTATCAGGAATTTCATCACAACCCTGGCATAGTCAGTTCAAACGCTAACAGATTTGTAATCAACTTCGATCGAGGAGACGTGCACTGGCTGCGAGGCTACCTCAATCTGCTAACGAGTTTTCTCGATATGTATCTAGCGTATGACACGCGGGAAACTTTCTACTTTGTCGCGCCGGCGCTGTTTGAAAAGGTCGACGATTTACCAACTTATTTCACAGACCATAAGACGGTTTATCCGATCGACAGTACTATCTTTGATGCAGCGGACGTGATAGCAGGATTGCATAGTGTTCACTGGAACGTGGAAGACCGCACGAACCTGGAGAAAGCGCTCATCAAGCTAGATACAGTCATTTCAGAAAGTCGTACCTCGCGGAAGTTCATTTTGGAAGAAACAGACGACGATTGCGAGTGGCTTCCAAATCCCGGACAGAAAGCGGCTATTCCCGGTATGGCAGTTGACGATGACATGGTACGGACGTGGTCAGCGCTCATGGACGAACTCGAAAGAATCATTCACGGTGAGCTATTGGTGCCGTTTTGGAGAGGCAAGAACACGGGTTTAGGTATAAACATACGCCGTCTGTTCTTGGAGCCAACTTCCTTCGATCCGATCTTATGGGTACAAGGACGTGCGATGACACCATACTTGGAGAAGGGACGTCTAGCAAAATCGGATATTTGGAAAAGAATGGAACGCGTTTTTGGGGACCAAGCGATTGATTTCGCGGTCTGGTTTAACTGAGTTGTTTACTGCTCAATTTTCAACAATACGCAAAGTGTTGAATCAAACCGCTGTGATGACTCCGGTGGCGAGAAAATTCAATCATCCCAATCGGAAGGCAAACATGCGTCCACGAAAATCAATTATTGCGGCAGTCGCAGCGGCTCTTATCGGCAGCACGAACTCCGCCCCAGCGGCGACACCGGCGAGGCAGTCCAATGCAAATCCGGCCGTGAAAGTTACTACAAAACAGCGCGGTAAATCAGGCAAAAATAAGGTTACGAAAACCATGAATACAGCAAAGAAATCAACATCTATTGATTCCGAATCGAAAAAGAAATCGACAACTAAAACTCCAAAGCAAGAGAAGAACAAAGCGCCACTTGTTGAGAGCTACTTAATCGAAGGTAAACTTGAAGACGGGAAATTAGCCGTAATTGAGGCTTTGAGCCAGAACCCAAAGGATGACAGCTTGCGATTTTCCCTAGGCGTCACACAATTTATTCAAACCATTGAACGCTTCGCGCAGGACTTTTCCTACTATGGGTTGCGCGGCACATCAGAAGAGGGCATTCAAGCGCCATTCCTACGCATTCGGTTGAAACCAAACCAAACGTCGCATCCAATCTCATATCAGGATTTCCGTCAAATATTCGAGCGTGTACAAACTGGTTTTGCACAAGCAGACGAAACACTTGCGCAGATTACGGATGAGAAAGTGCAACTGCGATTGCGATGGGGTTTAATTCGACTTGATCTAAACAGTGACGGAGACCCATCCGATGAAGAGATGCTCTGGCGAATCTATCAAAGAATCACACGCAACGACGAATTCGGACAAGAGGACGCCGAAAATTTTTCGATAAAGTTCGATCGCGGAGATGTACACTGGTTGCGCGGTTACTGCAATCTGATCGGTTCATTATGTCAGATGTTTTTAGCTTACGATTCGCAGCAATGGTTCGAGAGTTCCGGTCATATTGTTTTTGCCAAAGTTGTTAGTCCGTATGGCTTCCTGACGCACGGTCAGAGTGTGCGAAAACTTGGCGGTGAACAGATTGACGTCACGGATTTGATCGCAGGCATTCATAACATTCACTGGGAAGTCCAAGAGCCAGAGCGCCTCAAAGCGGCTCTTCTAAATTTGGAGAATGTGGTCGAGCAGAGCAAAATCTCGTGGAACTTCATCATGGCAGAAACGGACGATGACTGCGAATGGCTTCCGAACCCGAGACAGACAGGGGTAATTCCAAACGTCCGTGTCACAGAAGATATGGTAAAAACCTGGGGAGACATGATGAACCAATCAGGGAAGGTTATCAGAGGCGAGCTTCTAGTGCCATTCTGGAGAGGTGAGCGTGGCGAGTACGGCGTGAACTTGCGCAGAGTATTTCTTGAGCCCCGAACATTCGACCTGGTTACCTGGGTACAGGGAACCGCAGCCCAACCCTATCTTGAGAAAGGACATCTAGCCAAAGGTGACACCTGGAAAAATGTACGCGAGGTGTTCGGCAACCGGTATATCGGCTTTGCAGCCTGGTTCAATTAAGAAGCAGCGCGGATATGCTTCCCTTTTTTGCGTCTTAGGACCACTTCTACTATTTCTAGACTCGAAAACTGATCAACCGCGACTGAGCGCTCTCGTAATCAAAGAAAATTCAAGACTTTCGGCTCCGTAGTAGTGCAAAACCATGACTTTCTCCAAAAGTCAGTGAGAAGATTCAGCATCGACATTCGGCAACTCTTAGTATGCGCTGTTTTCGGGACGCCTTCGAGAAAATCTATTCAGAGTAGAAGCGACCCTAAGAGCTTCTCGGCGACACACAGAAGGTGTGAGATCTAGCAGCAACCGCTAGCGTCTAGCTGCAAGACTGCGGCATGATTCGCACCGAATCCAGATTACAAAAAGCCTTTGAATTCAAATCCAAACTTCACATGATCGGACAAAAGTTCCGGAGGTAATATTGAGACCTCGCAGGAAGCACTTGGATAGCTGTCTAGAAACTTGATGAGGTCGCGCTCACTCTGATCAAATTTCACATCATCGACATCAAAAGTGCCGATGAATTCTCCGCGCGATATAAATGAGAGTAAATGGCGGATTCCATGACTGAATGCGAGCGTACCAGTGCCACCATTTTCGCGAAACCAATCTTGAATATACCGACGATACTGGTCCGAACTGTAATCGTCATAGCGCTCGACCGGAAAACCAAGAAATAGAGCAGCAAATGAAAGGACGATTTCTTCTTTGAGCGGATACCGCATGACGCAGGTCGACTCATTTTTATAGTCCCGGCATATAGCAATAAAGGAATCTTCAGTCGGTTTTGCCGTCGAATCAGCTTTGGCATTATGCACAGCCCCAACCAGTCTTCCTTGAAAAAACAAAGCCGCACCGCGGCTTAGGAGGCGGTTGTTTGAAAACTTCATGCATCCGGTGAATTTGGAGTCAACAGTTTTAGCCGCTAATTGCTGCAGATCTGTTTCATCTGCGCGAACAAATTCGACGACAGATTTTTCGGCGGGGATAAAAATATCAAATGCGCGCCGAACATGAAAGGGTGGCTCGATTATGTTCAATGGCAAGTAACCGAACTCTCGCTCGAATGATTCGTAGTTTGTCATCAGCTATTCCGGTAGAGCAAGGCATTCGAGCAGTTATCGTCCGATGTGACCGCGAGCGCTCTGGCGAGCCGCTGTGCGTCTAAGAGGTCGAGTTTTTGCGTCTTTTTTCTTATCGCCCTTTTTAGATTCGCTTTTCTTCGCATCGACTTTTTTGGCCTCAACCTTCTTGGTCTCGCCCTCAAAAACAATCGGGAATACTTCATCGAGATGGCTGACTGCAATCAGATCCAGCTTTTCTTTGACGTATTCGGGGATATCCTGCAAGTCTTTTTCGTTGCTCTTCGGGAAGACAACGGTCTTCACGCCGGCGCGGAGCGCAGCAAGAACTTTCTCTTTCAAACCGCCGATAGCCAGCACTCTGCCACGCAGCGTTATTTCTCCGGTCATTGCGACTGTACCGCGCACCGGTCGCTTCGATATCGCAGAGATAAGGGCGGTGCATAGCGCAATACCTGCAGATGGACCGTCCTTTGGAATGGCGCCTTCCGGGATGTGAACGTGAACATCGCGATCGTCCAGGAAAGTCGGCGAGATGTTCAAGGCTTCGGCGTGAGACCTGATGTAGCTGAAAGCGGCTTGAGCAGACTCCTTCATGACGTCACCCAATTGACCGGTCAACTGCAGATTGCCTTTGCCCTTCATGGTATTAACTTCAACTTGCAATGTTTCACCGCCGGTTTCAGTCCAGGCCAAGCCCGTTACCAAACCGACTTGAGGTCCGCGCGTTTCATTTTCACGAATAATTTTGGCGGGACCAAGAAACTCATACACCATTTGTGGTGTCACCTTCACGGCATTCGACTCACCACCTACGATGCGGGTTGCCACCTTGCGGCAAATTTGAGCGATCGCACGTTCAAGGTTTCGCACACCGGCTTCTCTTGTATATTCTTGAATAATGCGGCGCAGCGCTTGAGATTGAAACTTAAGCTGCTTCTGAGAGAGACCATGCTTTTTAAGTGTCTTGGGAAGAATGTGAATTTCGGCAATCGCTACTTTCTCTTCTTCCGTGTAGCCGGATAGCTGAATTACCTCGAGCCGATCGTGGAGCGGACGAGGAATGTAATCGAGAGCGTTCGCCGTACCTATGAATACCACCTCGCTCAAGGAGAAGGGGGCGTCGAGGTAGTGGTCCGAGAAGTTCTCGTTCTGATCGGGATCCAGGACCTCCAGCATTGCGGCGGTCGGGTCACCCATGTAGTTACGCGTCATCTTTTCGATCTCATCGAGCAAGATGACCGGGTTTTTTGTACCGGCTTGTTTCAACGCTTGAATAATTCGTCCCGGCATTGCGCCGATGTAAGTTCTTCTGTGCCCGCGAATTTCCGCTTCGTCGTTGACGCCGCCCAGACTTATGCGCGCGAATTTGCGGTTCATTGCAGCTGCAATGGAACGCGCCAAGCTGGTTTTTCCGACACCAGGCGGACCGCAAAGACAGAGGATGGTGCCTTGCGACTCCTTGGAAAGTTTTCGCACGGCAAGATACTCGAGAATGCGCTCCTTTACTTTCTCCAGCCCATAATGGTCTTGCTCGAGGATCTCATCGGCACGCTCGAGATCGATAATCTCCTTCGAACGCTTCGACCAGGGCAAGCTCACCATGGTGTCTAAATACGATCGAATCACCGCAGCCTCAGCGCTCTGCGGCATCATCTTCTCAAGACGAGCGAGTTCTTTATTCACTTTCTCAAGGGCAGTGCCTTTGATTTTGCATTTTTTGATCTTGAGCTTATACTCGGCAATTTCACCAAGCTGCTCACTGTCGGCGTTTAGCTCATCCTGGATAATGCGCATTTTTTCGCGCAAATAATATTCGCGTTGAGTTTTTTCCAGATTGAATCTGACTTTGTCGTGAATCTGCTGTTCGAGATCGGCCAACTCCAGCTCTCTTGAGAGAAGTGTGCCAATGTACTCAAGCCGTTCAGTCGCATCTTCAATTTCCAAACAGTGTTGCCGTTCAGAAACCTCAAGACCAAGATAAGTGGCGATGATATCGGCAAGCCGCCCGGGCTGTCCGATTCCGGAGACAGCCAGCAAACTCTCAGGATTGATTTTCTTGGTCGATTTGACGTACTGTTCGAATTTTTCTACAGACACTCGAATCAACGTTTTTGTCGCGGTGTCATCGATCAGAATTTCAGGGCGCTCAGAAACACGCACCGTCAGTAGTGTCGGTTCCTCTTTAAAATCTTCAAGCTTAACTCGCGACGAACCTTCGACAAGCACTTTGACCGTGCCGTCCGGAAGTTTCAGCATTTGCATTACTTCGGCAAGAGTACCAACCGAATACATATCGTCTTGCTGTGGCTCTTCGCATTCGGCATCGCGTTGCGCGACGAGGACCACAAGTCGATCGTCACGCATCAAAGCTTGTTCGAGACTGGCTATCGATCTGGGTCGGCTGACAAAGAGAGGTGTCACCATTTGAGGAAATACGACAACATCCCTTAGCGGAATCAGCGGAAAATTAGTTGTGTCGAAATCGACCACTGTGTCAAATCCCAATGGTGAGGGGTGATGCGCGTTACGCGCTACATTGAAATTTGCCCGGCCCTGAAACTAGGCAGATTTCTCGCCTTTAAGTTTAGCCTTTCTGATATCCAGAAGTTCGGCGGTTGAACGTTTATCAACAAGATCTTTCGTGATATGGCAGAGCTTGATGTCGTCGCGCGACGGCACTTCGTACATAACGTCCAGCATGATCTCTTCGACGATTGCTCTCAAGGCGCGAGCACCAGTCTTGCGCTTGAGCGCCTCTTCGGCGATGGCGCTGATGGCGTCGTCGTCGAACTTGAGATCCACGTGGTCCCACTTGAGGAGTTGCTGATACTGTTTGATGAGGGCGTTCTTCGGCTCGACCATGATTCTGACGAGAGCGTCCACATCGAGCGCTTCGAGTATGGCGACAACCGGGATACGACCTACGAATTCCGGGATCAAGCCAAACTTGATCAAATCGTCCGGAGCGGTTTCTTTGAGAATCTTGCTTATCTTCGCTTCACGCTCCCACTGGGTGAGAGGTCTTTCCGCGCCGAAACCAATCGAGCGATTGGACGAAATTCTCGATTCGACAATCTTGTCCAAACCTACGAATGCGCCGCCGCAGATGAAGAGAATGTTGGAAGTATTGATTTGAATGAACTCTTGATGAGGATGCTTGCGCCCGCCTTGCGGAGGAACGTTCGCAACGGTTCCTTCAATCATTTTGAGTAGAGCTTGCTGTACACCTTCACCGCTGACATCACGGGTGATGCTGGTGTTTTCAGATTTGCGTGAGATTTTGTCGATCTCGTCGATATAGATGATGCCGCGCTCGGCCTTCTTGATGTCGTAGTCGGCAGCCTGATAGAGACGCAGAAGAATATTCTCGACGTCCTCACCGACATAGCCGGCTTCGGTCAGCGTGGTAGCGTCTGCGACAGCGAACGGCACATCCAGCAATCTAGCCAGCGTTTGCGCCATCAATGTTTTTCCGCAACCTGTCGGACCGATGAGCAGGATGTTCGCTTTTTGAATTTCGACGTTTTCCTTGCTCTCCTCGTTATGAGTAATCCGCTTGTAGTGGTTGTACACAGCCACGCTCAGGATCTTCTTGGCGAGGTTCTGGCCGACGATATGCTCGTCCATGTTCTTCTTAATGTCGTGCGGCTTAGGGATCTCGGTTAGAACGAGAGAAGAGCTCTCTTGCGCAGCACCACTTGCTGCCGGACCGCCTTCGAAAAGCTCCTCATCGAGGATCTCATTACACAAATCGACGCATTCATCGCAGATATATACGCCGGGACCGGCAATTAGCTTTTTAACTTGGTCCTGGCTTTTCCCGCAGAACGAACACTTCAATCGGTTGTCAGATGGTTTTGGCATTTGGCTTCCCTGTCTAACTAGTGCCTATGTTTGGCAATTTCACAACGACTTACGAACGTTGCTACTATCCTAACCTAATGATCCCATATAAGCACGCACTAATTTGTCTTAAACGGCCGAGAGATTTGGACTGTCTTCCAATTTTTGAATGACTTGGTCAACCAGACCATATCCCTTGGCTTCTTCGGCGGTCATGATGTTATCGCGATCCGTGTCCTTTTCAATGGTTTTCACGGACTGACCTGTGTGCATCGCGAGGAGCTCATTGAGCTGTCTCTTAATTCTCAAGATCTCGCGAGCTTGAATTTCAATATCAGTAGCTTGACCGGATGCACCGCCCAGAGGTTGGTGGATCAAGATACGCGAATGTGGCAACGCCATTCTCTTACCTTTTGTTCCGGCAGCCAGGAGGAACGCTCCCATACTTGCGGCCTGACCGAGGCAGATTGTCACAACATCGCAGCGGATGTGCTGGATAGTGTCATATATAGCTAACCCTGCCGTCACCGATCCACCTGGAGAGTTAATGTAGACGCGGATATCTTTCTCCGGGTCTTCACCTTCAAGAAGGAGCAGCTGAGCCACAATCGTGTTGGCAATCATGTCGTCGATTGGAAAACCGAGGAACACGATACGTTCGCGCAAGAGTCTGGAGAAGATATCCATCGCTCTTTCGCTGCGTGCAGTGGTTTCGATAACCGTAGGAAAAAACGCTTGCGGCGATGCAATTGGGCTGATGCTCGTGGGTCCGTAGAGCAAGCTGTCGCGTGTTCCATGGAGCAAGCTGTCGCGCATTCCCATTTCCTTGTCTGACATTGGTAGGTTTCTCCCCTCTTGTAGCTTCCTGAGTTAGATCCGATGTGTCGGCTTGTGTCTTTTTAATCCGGTCGTTTACTTACTGAAGGTTATATCAGAATCCGATCGAATTAGAGTATTCAAGCGCCTTTTTCTGAGTATTCAAGGTATCTCTGACTGACGCGCAGATTCGACTTCTTGATATCGGAATAAAACCGATTGTCGCTTTGGCACATCCACCAAACATGATCCGGGCGGCGAGCATCTCAGGCAGGAACGCCCTCACGCTGGTCGCTTACTTGTCTTTCTTAGCTGCTTTCTTCTTCGAAGATGATTTTGCCGATGCAACCACTTCTTCCTTCTCTTCGGCATCGTGGTCGCAGTCAGGTCCATGCTCGTGACCGCCCTCGTGCTCGTGTCCGTGAGCGCACTCAGGGCCATGCACGTGGGTGTCTTCAACGTAGTTGAGTTCGGCGTTATCCACGAGAAAATCGACAACTTTGCCAGTCAAAACTTCTTCGGTAATTTGACGCATCAGATACTCATCTTGCGCCATTTCTCTGTAACGCTCGGGCGGAATGTTGTTGCTTACTGCGATTTGAGCGAGGTAAGGAGCGACTTCTTCTTCGGAAACCGAGAGGTTTTCAGCTCTCACAACCGCACCGAGAACCAGGCTATGGAGAACGCGTTGTTTCGCTTCTTCTTGCTTGCCTTCTTCTACTTTGGCGAAGTTCTCGTTCTTCTTGTACTCATCCCAGCTCTCGCCATAGCGCTCGACTTCCTGACGCATTTGTTGCATCAACAATTCGTGCTCGCGTTTGATCATCGTCTCAGGAATGTCAACTTGAGCGCGTTCGACCACGGCTTCAACTACAACTTTTTGAGCGCGTGCGCGGTTTTGCATTTGAAGATCATCGTCAAGACGCTCTTTGATAGCGGCTTTCAGAGTATCGAGGCTTTCGTGATCGTAGCCCTTAGCCATTTCGTCATTGATTTCAGGAACGACTCTCTGGCGCACTTCTTTCAGGTCAACTTCGAAAACTGCCGGTTTACCAGCGAGCGCTTTGTTTCTGTACTCTTCCGGGAAAGTCACTTCGATTTTGAACTTCTCGCCAGGCTTGTGGCCAACCAGCTGTTCGCAGAAGTTGGGAAGAAATTGTCCTTCTTTCACTTCAAGCGTAAGACCCTCGCCTTTGCCGCCTTCAACCGGTTTGTCTTCGACTTTGCATTCGAAGTCGAGCAAAACGTGATCGCCTAGAACTACTTCACGGGGGTCAACCGGCTTGAGGTCTGCCTTTTGCTCTGCGAGGTGTTCGAGAGCTTTGTCGACAGCGTTATCGTTGAGTTTAGCTTCCGGCACATCGACTTTGAGATTTTTGTATTCACCCAGCGTGACTTCAGGACGAACTTCGAACTTTGCCTTCATGGTGAGCGGCTCACCGAGCTCGAATTTGCATTCCTGAATTTCAGGATTCGTGATGATGTCGAGGTTTTTGTCGACAATAACTTGCTGCAGCAAGTCGGGGATCAAGCGCTCAAGCGCTTCCTTTTTGATAATTTCGCGACCGAAGCGCTTTTCGATAATATTTCTTGGAGCTTTGCCTTTTCTGAAACCTGGAATCTCAACCTGGTGAGACAGCTCGCGACATGTAATTTCGTAAGCTCTTGATGCCTTCTCCGCCTCGAGCTCAACTCCGACGAGCACGATGTTCTTGCCTTCACGGTCTAGAGTAACCTTCATGTTCTCTCAACTGCCCCTTGCTTAGTACAGAAAATGTAGGCGGTGATTTGAGCGGACTTACCGAAGTCGTCTCAAATGCATACACCGCTAACAACAACACGCGATTTTAGCACGCTGGGGGCGCCTGCGTGCTCGTTTGCATGTAATGTCTTTACTTTAGAGAGTCGGTATATCCGATGGTGCAGTCAAAACAACAACGAGCCCCAACAGGAGCGCCAGGTTGATTGTCAGGAAGATACCGAAGAAGGTAGCACCCATCATCAATTGCCACGAAAGCAAGGCTTGACGCGGATTGAACGTTCCAATAATTCCAAAACGATTGGCGATGTAATAAAAAATGGACATGCCAATCAAAATATCGCAAACCACGAGAAGCGGCATGCGGTGCGGCGCTAGCGGTTCAATCAACATCGCGCCGACGGTTACGATCGAAACAATCATTAACCAGATGCTGGTCGCTCGGTCGCTGTCGCGCACCTTGACCGCTTCATCTTGAGAAATACTGTTGACGTAATTGAATGAATCCAGACAAGCCTTAAATAGCGGGCGACGCTTGAAAACACCCTGTGCCTCTGCGGGTTTCGCATCAGTCGAAGGAACTGCAGCCTCAGGCTTGTCTGATGACGCCCCCGAACCGGACTCGACGTTGCTGCCTGCTGTTTCATCGCTCATCCCGCGCGTCTCCTGAGCTGTAGGTAAAACTTATCGTCAGAATTCCCTTAGATTGCCCTGTCACTGGATAGAGACATTGCCAAGCCTACTATAGCAGTTGACTGATCTCGATAAGTATTATGTGCCACAGCGACAAGCGGACCGTGCAACTAGTTTCAAAATCGCAGTTAGATCGAGTTGCCGCGGAGGTGGCGTCAGCGGTTACAGCAAACAATCAATTGCCGTGCAGCCAAGACGTCAACTATGACGCAGAACCGGCACCATTCCAAGAGATCCGGGTAACGAATCATCAAGCTGGAAGGCGAGATTTTGTGATAACCTAGTTCAACTCAAAGGCGTTGCGGTTATAATGAACCGCATGCTGAATTGCGGGAGTAATTCAGTGGTAGAATGCCTCCTTGCCAAGGAGGATGTCGCGAGTTCGAATCTCGTCTCCCGCTCCATTTTTGAACGACCGCCAGGCTGGCGGTCGTTTTGCTTTTTCGGCGATAACTCTCGTCCAGATGGCAGCCAGAGTATTGAGGGTGTCCTTCGGACTTCTTAAGTTAGTTCCGCTATTACGGGATGCCAAGAAATCACCCACCAACACCTACACCAAGAACCTCAATCCCCAAAACGCCCACGAGCTCTGTAAGCAGGAAATTTTTCCATTTTTCCCTGCGATAGGTTTGGCAACTCAAAAGCGGGGGCGCCTCCGGGAAACCGTTGCGCTGCAGAGGCTTCGAGAAAAATCCCCAGACAGCGGAAACAACATAAGAAGTCCGAAAGAGACCGGCAGGGTGCGCATGCGAAACTGGACCGGCGAGAAAGCGCAGCTAAATTCTGGCAACGCAATCGGGCTTCACCCTGCGTACGCTAGGAAATTTCCCGATCGGCAGTATGCACTTCGATACTTGCGGTCAATTCTTCGGACCGCTCGGGCCAAACAAAGTTGAGCGCGATGGGCAATCCGCGAATGTTTTCGGCCAGTGACTTTACGTTCATACGCATGCCTTTACCCCAGAACAACTCTGGACAAAATTCCAATAACTTCTCCGCAGCTGCTTCCAATGCGGCTTCTTGTTCAGCAGAGAGATCAGCTGAACAGTGGTCGTCGTCGCAATCATCGTGTTCCTGAGCATCTTGATTGAAAGCGTACTGCTCCGGATCCACCTGACTGGAGCTGCCCGCCTCTAGCGATTCCGGCGGTCGCTCGCTTGATGAACCTTCAGATGGATGGTAAATATGCGGGTTTTCAAAAGATGTTGCTTGAGGTCTCGATTTTGGAATGAATGAAACCTCCGCGCTGAAGGACAGTTTTGCGGCGTGAAAAATCTCGAATGACAATTGATGTTGAGTTTCAAGCTCGTACAACTCTCTGGCAAGCCGCTGGCCATCCCATCCTCGAGAGCGTGCTTCTGTGCCTTCGAACTCCAGAATTATGCTGGGGTCGTCGGCGCCAATTGCCGTCAGGTCAAAGCGGATGTCCGGAACCAAGCCGGTCGGGTCGAATTCAACATCCGGGTAAATCACGTTCCCATAGTATAGAAGCGTATCTTTGGGCATGTTTTTGCGCAGTGCGTTCAAATTTATCGCAGCAGCGGAGCCGGAGAATAACGCTATTCGGGCGACATCATATGTCTCGCCGTTGCTAGCGGCAAATTTTTCCACGCGAGGATGTACGCCCACTGCACGTTCCAGCTGTTCAATCACTTCAACTATCCAGTTACTCGACATAGTTTAAAAACCGATATGCAGCCAGCCCCTGTTATTTTGATTCATCTGCGCTCTGCGCTGATCTGCCTTTTCTACCCTGTGTGATGACACGTTTTCAGTGATGTGCGCGGTTTCACTGGAGCATGTCTTCCACGCTGGGTGCCGAATTAGTTTCGGCCCAGGTCATTGAGATATGAGCCTCGTCTTGCTCGAGCAGAGTGGCTAAGCTCAAGGCATTCGGCTTGAAGCCGGTACCGACGTAAAGTTCCGGACAGATGCGTTTCAATTCCTGGGCGACGTGTTGGAAATCAGAGCCAGTGCAGATAAAGTCGGCGGCGATGAAATCCGGTTCGGCGAACAGAACGTCGATTTCAACTCCGCCAATCGAATCAAGTTCTTTGATAAGGCGCTCAGTGTCCCAGCCAAAAGATTCAACATGCGTCTGAGCAGCACGAAGCACTCCCTGAAACCCCGTACCCTGCGCCACGAGAAGATCAAAGGAGCCGGTGTTTCTACCAAACGGATTCCAGTCGGGACTGCGATGACCAAAGAAGTGAACGGCGTTTTTGGGTAGTTTAGACTTGAGTTCCATATCAGTATCGAGTCCAAAAGTTTGCGGACACTTCACACAGACCGTCTCGATGGATTCCCCGTTATCCGCATGGATAGTATCAAAGCGAAACTCGGAAGCTGCGCTGAAACCATCAAGCTTACCCATTACAGACCGAAGCAGTTCGACAATCTGTTGTTGCCAAACAGATGCTGCGCGGCTTTCGGTTGTTTTTTGCCGGATTTCACTCATTATTCCTGACCGGGTGTGATTGCAAATGACGCCTGCAAAATGCGGCTACGCCTATTTGCGGCTACCGGCTTGAACCCTGGGTCTGGCAGACAGTCGCGCTTCCACGTCAGACAAAACTTTGACGACATGATACGCGTTATTCGCGTCAGAGCGCGGACGCTGCCCGGTTGAAACGCACTGAAGGAAGTGCTCGCACTCCAGATGCAGAGGTTCAAGATCCGGATAAGGAGCGGTTTCAACAATCATTCGCCCTTCCGGGGTCATGGAGTGAAGAGTGAGCTTGTCTTCGAAAAGCGTGTCGTTTAGAACGGCAGTTTTCTTCGTGCCGTTGACGGTCAGACGGACGAGTTTTTGAGGATCTATCCAGCTGTTTCGCACCTGGCCGGGGATAATCCGATTGCCCTTTTCGACCGGGAAGGAGACGTCCAGATAAGCTACATCAACAAGATTGTCGCCCTGTGTATCCCATCCGCCGACGCGGGTCACCTCAGGCGCTTCGCAATCGAGCAGGTAGCTCATCATTGACAGATCGTGGGGCGCCAGATCCCAGAGAACGCTCCAGTGGCTTCGGAAACGATTGAAATTCATTCGGTCCGAGCGCACGAAGAGAAGCTCTCCGAGCTCGCCTGAAGCGATCACTTCTTTGAGGCAATTTACCGCAGGATGGTAGAGAAGCAGGTGCCCGACCATCAGAACAAGGTTGCGCTGATTCGCTATGGAATCAAGCTCTTCGCATTCGTTGACGTCGCGCGCGAGCGGTTTTTCTACATATACGTGTTTGCCGGCGAGAAGTGATTTCTTCGCCAGCGCAAAATGTGTGTCGGACGGCGTTGCAATCACAACAGCCGCGACCTCTTTGTCTTCGAGCACGCTGTCAAAACTAGTAGTGACTCTGATTCCCATAAACTCTTGCGCCAGACGCTCGAGCTGTTTGGAATCAGAGTCACAAACGACAGCCAAGGCTCCGAGGTGAGCAAAGTTACGGACCAGGTTCTTGCCCCAGTTTCCGCACCCTATCACTGCTACCTTAGGTAGCTCCAATGGACCCCCTTGCTGTGCTAACGCTTACTTGCGTTTGTTGACAGCTTCACTAAACTCCTTACCTACTTTGAAGCCAGGTACGCGTTTAGCGGGAATGTGCAACGGCTCATTGGTCTTGGGATTGCGGCCAGTACGCGCTTTGCGGTTTCTGGCTTCAAATGTTCCAAATCCAACGAGAGTTACTTTATCTCCCGTAGCAACTGATTTGATGACGGTTTCCATCATCTTATTAATCACTTGCTCAGCATCCTTTTTCGTTGTTCCGGCTTCTTTTGCGACGATATCGACCAATTCAGCTTTATTCAAGGCGTTTTAACCCCGCGACTTAACTACACCAACTACGGACGGGATACCAGAGTTACCAGAGAACATGGGATACCGATTCGTAAGTGATGCTTCAGGGTCTCTATCGATTTATCGATTGAATTCGAGAACATCAAGTAGGATAAACGAGGATCCTTAGCTTCGTGTTAATGCAACCAAAACGGTTTCATTACCTGCGTTTCGCAGGATGATCTTTCGAATCAAAGCAATGCTAGCATAAGGTTGGGCGTTACGTAACGCTTGATATAGCCAGTATGACGAGAAATTATTACTAATGGTTTTCTCCAGGCAAGTCAGTATTTCATCGTTTCATCGAGATGCGTGGGTCGAAATCGATCTATCCGCAGTCGAGCACAACGTTTCCGTCATTCGCTCTTGGCTTGCTGTCAACCCCAAACCGGCTCGTTTGATGGCCGTCGTCAAGAGCGACGCCTACGGCCACGGCGCTCCGCAAGTGGCTGATATGTTATCGAACTCCGGTGCCGAGTATCTTGGCGTCGCCTCCGTGGACGAGGGATGTCAGTTGAGATCGGCATCTATTAAGTCTCCAATCCTTATACTGAGTCCTACACCATTCTGGGCAATTGACAATGCGCTCGAAGATGGGCTTGAACTGACAATCGCGGCCGTCAAACAGGCACGCGATATCGACAAAATTGCGCGAAAGCGCGGGCAAAGAGCTCGCGTTCATTTAAAGGTAGACAGCGGAATGCACCGCCTGGGCGTCCCGCCGGAGGCCGCGCCCGCGCTAGTCGACGAGATCTCGAAACTGGCCAATGTCGATCTGGTTAGCGTGTTCAGCCACCTCGCTCGCGCCGGCGATCAAGCTACGACAACTGCGCAATTGCGAGAATATGAAAGCGCCCTCAAGCGGCTCAACTACAGCCGCGACGGCAAAACCTTTTTCGCTCATCTGGCCTCGAGCGAGGCTGCTCGAAAATTTCCGGAGACCCACTTCGATATGGTGCGCGTCGGACTTTATCTATATGGGCTGGAAGGAACAGGAACGTCTGACGTTCTTGTTCCCGCCATGTCAGTCAAGGGACGAATCAATCACGTCAACCTGGTGAAAGAAGGCGATCGAGTCGGCTACAACTTGACCTGGGAAGCGCGTCGTGACTCGCGCCTGGCCTGCGTTCCGATTGGATATGCGGACGGCGTTGATCGTCGATTGTCAAACCGCATGGAGGGTCTGCTGCTGGGGCGCAAGATCAAGCAGGTCGGTATCATTTCAATGGACCAGATGCTCTTTGATATAACCGATGTTCCAGAGGCTCAGGACGGAGATGTCATAACGCTCATAGGCAAGGATGAACTGCCTACGGGTCGGTCATCGAAGAGCAACAAAGATGAAAATGGTAGTTCAACCTTCAGCGCCGCCGGCAAACACGAGCCTGCCGAAGTTTCGTTGAACCTGGCCAACTGGGCAGAGATGCTGGACACGATAACGTACGAGCTGGCGTGCAGATTGCGCGCTCGGTTGCCGCGAATTTACACGCGACATCATAAAAGTGGCTCGGGAAGCGTGATCGCAACGGACATCGGAAAGCAAACAAACGCGTCGGCCGATACAAATGGCACCGTCCATTCCGAAAAACTTTCCACAAAGCAACCGAGGTAACAAACAAACTTGCGACAAATTGGCTTGTTCTGCGGAACCTTCAATCCGATTCATATGGGGCATTTGATCATCGCCGAATGTGCTCGGGATCAGTTTAAACTCGAAAAAGTATTGTTTGTGACCAGCCCGGCTCCACCACATCGAGCCGACACTCTGCTGGACGGGCACGCCCGTCACGAGATGGTGAAGGCGGCGACCGCCGACAATCCATTCTTTGTGCCGTCGTCGATAGAAATAGACCGCACGGGACCCTCTTACACGATCGATACAGTGAAAGAGCTACGCACCATATACGGTGAAGATCTTAAAATAAATTTGATCATAGGCGGCGACAACCTGCCCCAGCTTCATACCTGGAAGAACCACGAAGAGTTGCTCGAACTCTGCCGCATACTAGTAGTACCGAGATTACGATATCTCGATGAAACCGATACAGCCTTGCGCGTAGTAGGCCAGGACTCAACCGTTTCCAATGTAGGCTACGATGGCGCTGACATAGTGATCATCGACTTTCCCGGCATCAAGATCTCGGGCTCCAACATACGGGAGCGAGTCCGCGCCGGGAAGACCGTTCTATATATGGTTCCACCTGCAGTGAACGAATTGATTGTAAATCACGGCTACTTCAAGAAACAGTCGGCGACCGCGAAGTAAGCCGTTCTGGTAATATGGATTGAATGAAGAGAGCAGACGACTTAGGTCAGAAAACTTTCAGCGTCCCAGGGGTCCCATCAAGCATGACTCTTGATGCCGCTCGGCGCTATGTGGAACCACGTGTTTCCAAAAAACGACTTGATCATATTAAAGGTGTTGTCACAGTTGGTCGGGAAATTGCGCTCGGTCTTCGCATAGATCCATTTCCCGTAGAACTTGGCTGCTGGCTGCACGACGCCTGCAAGGAATTAAAGGGAAAAGAACTGATCGAGATTGCGCAAACTAACGGCATGGTCTTGTCACAGGAAGAACTTGACCATGGACAAATACTGCACGGACCTGTAGCTGCCATTCTTGCAAAGAAGGAGCTCAAAATAACCAATCAAGATGTTCTCGGCTCAATTGCCGAGCACACTCTGGGAAGTGTCCGCATGTCCACAGTTTCCAAAATTGTCTACCTGGCCGACAAGCTCGAATCGTCGAGACCATCGGAGTTCACTGACCCGATCTGGCAGGCACTAAATGCGGTGCCAGTAGATGGACCACCTAATGCCTGCCACGATTTCAGTCAGACTGACCCTTCTGATTTGGACCGCGCGATGGTTGTCGCCTTGACTTTAATAGCAAAAAATCTGCTGAAGAAAAATAAGCCCATCCAACCGCAGGCAATGACCGTGCGCAACCACTTCTTGAAACTGCTTAAGACAACTTAGCGGCTACTAAATCTTCGGTAATTGCATCCAGAATTTAGAACCGGCTCCCTTGTCGACGGATAGTCCGACTTCGCCACCATGCTGTTCGATAATCGCTCGGCTCAGTGCAAGCCCCAAACCGAGCCAGGTGCCCTGCGCCATGCCAGGAAGATTGATCTGCTGGAAGCGTTCGAACATCGTTTCGATCTGCTCTTCCGGTATTTGCAGGGAAGGGACCTGAATTTCGATAACGAGGTGAGGAGAAGTATGCGAAAGCAACTGCCTTGTAACTCGCGGCGTAACCACGTTGATAGAAACAGCTTCTCCCGGCGGCGTCAGCTGAATTACCGCAGTCAACATTTTTGTTAGAGCCTGAACCACGCGTTCGGGGTCCACTGTGACGAGGTCTTGCGAACCATCGAAGAGAAGAAGAATGTCGGCGGACTCGACCGCTCCGGCAACCGCTTCAACAGCCTTGTCTATGAGATCTTCGACCTCGGATTCGCATTTAACCAATTCGAGCTTATTAGCTTCCAGCTTTTCCAGGTCGAGCAGATCATTTATAAGCATGATGACCTGCTCTGTCTGTCGAGTAGCAACTGCCAGATCTTCTTCAACGGCGTCGATGTCCTTACCGAAAACGCCCATCCCGAGCAACTCTAGAAACATTGAAACCGACGCGAGCGGCGTTCGCAATTCATGGCTGACCATCGCCACGAATGCCTGACGCAACTTTTCTACCTCGTGACGCTCGCTGACATCAAGAACCATTGCCAGTTGGTGCTCGGTCTTGTCCGTGGAAATGTCGGCAGTAGAAAGCTCCACCGGAAATGTTGTGCCATCCTGCTTCTGAGCAATCAACTCCACGACGCGGCCAGTCGAATTATCTTTCAACCAGCGAAAGAGAGAGACACCCGTGACACCACCTGCAGTGAATAATTTAGACAGTTCAAAATCTTCAAGAGCATCCTGCTCATATCCAAGCTGCTTTGCCAATGTGGGATTGACGAATTCGATTTGCCCGGCGCCGTTCACAATCATCAAGCCCGCCGGCATCTGAGATATCATCGAGAGAACAGCACTCTCGCTGGATTTCAGTAGAGCCTCTTCACCGCGGAGCGATGAAGCCATTTTGTGAAAGGCTGCGTCCAGTTTTGCAAGTTCGTCTCCACCAGAGATTTCGCTATGCAGCGCCTCCCCGTCCTTCAAGCGGTCGAAGTTCTCCACCAGAATATTTAGCCGTTTGGTCAGAACAACGCGAACGAATAAAAGCACAATCAATACAACTAGTCCGTTTAAAACTGCTCCGCTAATCAAAACGAGTTTTGTAGCTTCTCGTTTTTCTCGCTGCAACGCGGGAAGTTGCCCTTCGATTGCACGCTCCTGTCCCATGAAATCTCGAAGATCGCGAACCAGTTCTTCAATCCGCGGAGCCAGGCGGTTTCTCTGGTCAAGACTAAACTTCATCGCCTCCCAGTGAGGTCTTGTATCACTGGCGATGCGCATCGATTCGAGGAGTTCAAGCCCGACTTTCACGTTCTCCTCTATCTTGCCCATCAATACCAACTGACCGGGTTGATCTTGCAAATTTCTTTTCAGCCAGTCTATTTGCTTCGGAATTAAATCGCGAGCTTTTTCATATGCGGCCAGGCTCGCCGCCGAGGTCGCAGGATCATCTTCCTTATGAATTCCATATTTTCCGACCTTATCGCCGGCTTCGTACATACGCAGGAGTAGCTTGCTGGCACGATTGATGATCTCTCTGGTTTGCTGCTGCTTCACAGACTCCTCTTCAGCCTGCTGCACAAGCAAGAAATACGTTCCGAAGAAGATCGTCTCGAGGACGAGAATCGCGACTGTCAGCAGCATGCCTTTAGCACCGAGCGTTAGAGTGCCGGATCGCGTCATTTGTGAACCTCCGCGCTCTCACTCGACTCCGCATTGCCGAACAGGTCAAACTCCGTTGACGATATGTCATCACCAAACAGACTGATATCGGCGGACTCAATGGTATTGGAACTGTTACCCGGCACCACCGAGGGTAGTTTAAACCAGAACGTGCTCCCTTTACCCTCCTCGCTGTTGACACCAATAGCGCCACCATGTTCCTCGATAATCGCCTTACAGATTGCCAGACCTAAACCTGTTCCGCCCTTCTTCTTCGCATCATTAGCCTCTACTTGCTGAAAACGTTCAAAAACACTGTGCAAATGCGACTGCGGAATCCCACGCCCATTATCAATCACACAAAACTCGACCAGCGAACCGACCTGCTGTACCGTTACGAGAACCTTGCTTTCCGCAGGCGAATACTTTATTGCGTTCGAGAGGAGGTTGATCAGAACTTGAACAATTCGATTCGAATCAGCAAAGAGCATGAGCTCAAGCGCCGGAACTTCGACTTCCACTTTATGCTTTTGAGCGAATACGGTAACCGCACTCGCGGATTTATCCAAAATAGGTTGCAACGAGCACCATCTTGGCTCGATATCGATGCGCCCAGCTTCCAACTTCTCCAGGTCGAAGAGATCGTTGAGAAGCAATATCAATCTTTCCACATTGTCGCGGGCGCGCGTGGATTCCCTGGTAGCTTTCTCTGAAACCTCACCATATTTGCCGTCAGCAAAGCTGGATAGGAACTGCTCCACGTCATTGAGTGGATTTCGCAGCTCATTGCTGACCATGGAAACGAACGACTGACGCAAACGTCGCAGTTCAAGTCGTTCTGTCGCATCAAGTATTATTGCTATCCTGCGCTTCGAACTTCCGATTGTCATCTCGGCGATGGTGAAATCAATGGCAAATTCTTCACCGTTTTTTCGCACCGCATTCAGTTCAACAATGTGTCCGAAAGCGCGTTCAGAGAGCGTCGCAAGAAAGCTGGCGCCGCTCCGCGCGCGGTCTGAGCCGAATAGCCGGGTAATGCTCTTACCCAAAAGCTCATGCGGCTCGAAACCAAATGAAGTTTCTATTGAACGATTGAACAGTTCAATCGCTCCAGCTTGGTTCATAACGACAAGGCCAAGAGGAACGCGCTCGATTATCATCCGCAAACGCCTTTCACTCTCCTTGAGGAGTTCTTCTTCGTACCGGACCTCCTCGGCGGCACGGTGAAAAACGTAGTCGGTCTGAGCGATCTCGTCGTGGCCGTCCAGCATCTCGTTGAGCGGAAGCCCCTGCTCGAAACGCACTACGTTGTCGACGATCACATCGACGCGTCGAGTCACTCGCCGGAAGAAAAACAGCACCAGCAGCATTGCCACTGCGCCATTCATTCCGAATCCGACAATCAGCAAGTCGCGCCGCTGGCGGCGTTGCTCTCGCTGAAACTCGGGCGCCGAATTCTCGATTTCACGCGCAACATTCATCAGTTTGGTCAAATCAGAGATCAGTGCGTTGACATTCTCTAGAATCGCCAGACGACGCGTTCTCCACGCGGCAATCGACTCCTCTTGAGAAAGTTTTTCAGCGTCCTTTTTGATTCCGGCAATTACAGGCTCGCAGACATCCATGTTCATTTGAATTCTCGAAAGCAGTGTAGCGAAACGCTTCTTATCTCGAGGAGAAATAAAGTTGTTGATGTCATCTTTAAGATTAGCCTTCAACCATTTCATAATTTGCGGTACGTCTTCGCGCGAACTGTCATACCTCTGTGTTGCATCAATCTGCTGGGTATAGGCAAACTTACCTGCAGCATCACCCGTATCGTAAACAGTCAACAATAAGTCGCTTGCCTTTGCCACAATTTGCCGAGCGAATTCCTGCTTTCGCGCCTCATTCTCTGCTTCTTGCAAGAGACCATATAATGCCCAGACAAACCAGAGCATCGAAAAAAGAAACACCGTCAGCAGTACCATGATCTGCCTTGCCAAACTAAGTTTTCGAAACACCCCAAACCGAAGAGGCACTATGATTTCCTCTCCGTGTCAAACAGAAAACCGACACCATGAACGGTGCGAATGAACTCTCCATCCGGGTCGATTTTCTTTCGGAGGCGCTTCAACGTACTTTTCGTTGCTTCCAGCGTAGACTCTGACTCCGACGACCAGATGCGGTTAAGCAATTCCTCAGCGGAAAAGACTTGATCGGGATGTCGCATCAAAAATTCGAGAAGTTGAAATTCTTTTGGCAACAGCTTCGCAGAGGAACCACCAAAGCGCACCTTCTGCTGCTTCCGGTCGAGCAGGAAATTCCCAACATGCAAGTCATTGCTGAGCACATCAGAAGGACGTCTAAGTAGAGCCCGAACCCGCGCGCTTAGTTCCTTAGCGCTGAAAGGTTTAGTCAGATAGTCGTCAGCACCGCTGTCGAGTCCTGTTTCCTTATCCTCAACCGCATCCTTGCCCGTGAGCATAATTACAGGCAAATGACCATTTGCTCTTCGATACTCCTGTAGCAACGCAATTCCGCTCGCGTCAGGCAACTGCCAGTCCAAGATAATCAAGTCCAACTCCGGAATCAAAAATTTTTCTTGAGCATCTCGACCATCATAAGCAACCTCTACTTCGTAATTTTCGTGAGTCAAAGTTTGCTGGACGAGGTCCGCAAGCCCTTTGTCATCATCCACTATTAGTATCTTCGTCATATCGCCCGCGGTATCACTCCGATCGGTTACAAACGCCGACTCTTTAATGTCATGCTTGCTGAACCGTCAGCAGAATCATACGACACATCACCAGTGGCTGGGTCCAGTTTCAAATTCATGATCTGCGTAGTAATCCGATCCCGCCCTTTACGAAACGGCTCTGTGGCGTAGTAGACCTCGGCTCCATCATGAGTTCTGTACTGATGAATCTGCCAGCCACTATTCAAGAAAGCGACCGTGTATGCACCATCATTCGCCTCCGCGTAAATGTTTCCAGTTGTCGGATCGATCACCAGACCACTGAGGATAAAAAATTTGAACCGATTGCCTGTAGTCTTCAAAGCGAGAACAGACTCATCGCGTCCTTCAGCATTTCGGATGCTACTCCCGTCGTTCATCGTGATCAGCACAGGCTCCGCTCGATTGAAAAAGATATTCCATAGAGGTTCGCCATTGCGGGCGGTAACAGCGAGCTCATTCGTTACGGTAATTTGGTCCTCGCCTGCCTCAATGTCGTCATCGTCGTCGTGGTCTTCGTTTTCTTCGTCGTTTTCTTCGTCGTTTTCTTCGTCTTCGTCTTCGTCATCATCATCGTCGTCGTTGTCATCATCATCGTCGTCGTCGGCATCATCGTCGTCATCGTCGTCTATGTCATCTTCATCTTCGTCCTCGACGTCTCCAGCGGTTTCGTCGTCAAAGTCTTCATCGTCGTCAGGGCTGTTTCCATCTTCATCGTCGTGCTCAGGTTCGTCATCGTCGTCCTCGACCTCGACTTCATTTTCGCCGACGAATTCATCGTCGTCATCGACGTCTTCAGCATCATCAACGCGATCAGGCGCAGAAGGTTTCCGCTCATGAGATGAACCTTGCAAGTGAACCGCTGGCTGTTTGATCTCCATAACCTCAGGCGGCAAAAGATCAGAGGCTCGGCCAAAGACGGAACTGATTCCACTCGACTTCCCTTGCTTGAGATTGTCGATGTAATTTTTATATCGCTGCATGTGCTTCGACATGTCGCCGCCGGATTCGAGTTCTTCATCCCCGTTTTCGTCGCTATTCAAGACATCTCCTATCGCCGCTGGCGTTTACTCTGACAACGTCCAGGGGAACATAGACTGAACGATTTAATCTTTATGCCCCGAAATTGATCCGTATCCTGCTTAATGTCGTAAGCGGTTGCTGATGTTTCTATGGAGAGAACGCAATGGCTAACAAGGGCAAAGGCGACAAGGTCAGCCCACCGAAAGTGGAAGCGCCTAAACCAGCAGCTAAAGCAATAGCTCAGAATCTTTACCAGCCACCCAAATCGAAAGCAAGACCCGAAAGCGCTCCTAAAGCGAAGCCGGCAGAGGCTGCGCCCAAACCGAAGCCGGCTAAAGCCAGGGCAGAGGTGGCAAAACCGGCTCACGGAAAAGCTAAAGATGCGCCAAAACCAGCAGCAAAACGACCAGCAGAAGGCAAGCGACCGGCCGAGGTGAAGGCGAAGCCAGCAAAACCCGCCGCGCGCCAGGAAAAGCAGGAATCGGCGAAACCCAAAGCCAGAGATAAGGCGCCGAAGCCCAAGGCGACAGAGAAAGCGAAACCGCAAGAGGGGCTTCTGCAGCGCGGTTTGACGAGCGCGATGAATCTCTACAAACAAGTGACGCACGCAGGTGACTCAAAGCCCCAGAAGGGAAAAACAGCAGGCGCTAAGGCGGAGCAATCGAAAGCAGGACATGCAAAAACGGAGCAAATAAAACCGGGTCATGCGAAGCCGGGCCAAGCTAAACCGGAGCAGTTGAAACCCGGGAAAGCAGCCGCCAGGGCGGAGTCAAAAGTAGAGAATCGCGCGTCGAATAAGCCGGCGCACTCAGATAAAACCGCACCGCGAAAAGAAGTAAAAGAAGCTCATACCAAGCCCGCCGCGAAGGACAAGGGGCATGAGAAACCGGAAAAAACGGCGAGAGTCGAGTCGAACGAACATCAAAAAGACAAAGCAAAACCGAAAACTGACAAGACCAACGGCAGAGCGGACGCGCAGTTGAAGAAAGAGCCGGAATCAGGGTTTAGCCTGACAAATCTGGCAGGCAAAGCCATTGAAACAGGCAAAAAACTTCTGCTGCCTGAAGCAGAAAAACCGCACGTCAACAAAGTGGAGAACGCGGATAAACTCACGCCGCAGCAGCGAAAAGAAAAGGGCGTCACGGATTATGTGGATCCGAAAACCGGTGATAGATACAACTACAATCAAGACGGCTTAGTCAAAGAAGTCGAAACCAAGGGCAAGCTCAAAACATCCTATGAATACAAAGACGGCAAGCCGGTCAATATAAGCAAGACTCAAAAGGTTTTGTTCCTCAATCTCGCTGTCGGCAGTGCTGAAGCGGTTCCAGGCAAGGTAGCTTTAAGCGTTGACCAGGACTCCGGAGAAGCACGCACATCGAGGCACAACGTAATTCAGCAACGCGACGAAAAAACGAATAAAGTTCGAAATGTGGAAGTGAAGCAAGAGATGGTGTTTCACACGAATGGCGAAAAGTCTTCGATTACGAGCAATTTGGATGGTCGACGGTTGCAGAAAGAGCATTTGAGCGCTGACGATAAGACAACAGGAATCACCACCTATCAATATGGAGAACGACGCCCAGGGCAGACCGATGGACCCGTTCGCGCGCAGCAAACCGATAAGTCTGGTCGCGTTGTGCACAATATTGACTTCACAAGCGAAAAGGACCTGAAGCAGCAAAAGGCTGCAGCACGAGAAGACATCAAATACGAACGCAAAGGTGCAATCGAATCTGAGCATCATGAAACTTTCGACCTGCGCAGCGGCAAGGAAGTCATCGTTAATAAGACCGACAAAACGACCGACTACAAGCAAGGGAGTACAACTGTTCGCGAACAGCAGTTCGATAAAGGAAAACTTGCAATAGACCAAACGGTGAAATATGACGAACGCGCCAGGGTTATTGAGATGCAGTACAAGGACGTTCAGAAGAATGTCGATGTTCAAGTCAAATTTGACAGCAACGGTAAAAGTCAGGAAGTAAAAGGTAATTTCAAGAATTACACCGATGACCAGTCCACGATGAAACTGTACATGGACGGTCAAGCTGGACGGATTTTGGGTCAGCATCGAGTTGACACTATTGATACCGGTGAGATGCTCCGGTATTGCGAGAAATCAAATCCGAGGGAAGGAGAAAAGCCTACGGGAGTTGTCTCCTGGAAAACACCAGGCGAAGATAACTTGACACAAGCAACCGTTAAAGATGGTATCGTATATGATGCCGACAAAAACAAGATTGGAAGGATCAATGACCGCGGCGATCTGACGTTGAACAGCGGTGCTCAGTTCAACGTCATCAATGACAAACAATATGCAGCTATGTTTCATGGCGTCGGGACCGACGACCATCCCCTGAATCTTTATGGCACAGAGGGCATGACCGGTTATATGTCCTCGCAAGGAGACCGCGTGCTCATGGTCGGCGGCAACATGATCGACGCCCAGGGGAAAATCATCGGTCACATGAACGATGACGGTCGAATGATATTTGCAAAAGGCGTAAAACAAGACGCCGGAACCGACATAAAGAGCTACATGCATGGCGGCTATGTCTTCAAAGGAAACGAAGACGGCAATGAGAGAAGATTTTTCGTTGACAGTATTTCGAACGGACAGATGTTCGTTCAGAAAACCGATAAGAGCGGCAATCAAATTCTCGATACAAATGGTCAACCAGTAAAACCGCTCGACTGCGAGATGCGGCTTGGGATGGTTATCGATAAGAGTTCCGGCAAACAGTTGTACAACTTCGTGCCACCGGATGTTAATGAAGATGAAACCTTCAGCGGAGGCTTCATGATTTCAATGGGAGACTCGCCCAAGATGACGGCACTCTCCGAGATGAAAGGCACAAGTTTCAACGTCACGGTGCTGGGCAATCAAAACACTTACAAAATGGTCGGCATCGCTACAGGTCCGCAGCAGTTTCAAGCTGATGGAACGGCAATCAGAGGAAGCGGCGGCGTCGTCAACCTTGACAGGGAACTCAAGCTCGAGAAACAGAATTTCGATACCCGAACGCGAGCTTTAAACGAGCGTCTCGATGAAGAAAAGAATATGCGCCTCAAAGGACTGGGCGTGGGAACCGCAATGCTCAATCCCGCAGGCGGTCTGGCGATGGCTGATGCCTACAACGAAGCAACTGGCGGGAAGGCTCAAACTGAAGCAGAGAGAACAGCATTCGACCTTGCTCAAAAACACTACGTCGATCAAACCGCAGATATAAATCGCATCATCACAAGCGGACAAATAGACAACAACACGCTGTACAAGCTGCAAACGGGCAATGAAAAGATCCGCCAATCGCAACTGGATCAACTCGATCGGATGCAGCTCCTTATCAACAATCCTGAACACAAGCTCGAAAATGTAACTGCAAAAACAGTCGATGGAACAATTAAGCGTCCTGATTTAAACAATCCAGGACACATCGTTGATTACGAAGTGCGGGCCAATCTGATCTATAAGAAGGGCACCACAAACGCGATCGGACAGGTTAACGCACAAGACGGCACGATGAAAATTTATGATGCGTCGGGTCGCGTCGAAGTGACGAAGATGAACGACCGTCGCCTTGCCGGCACCATAATTCATTTGGAAGGAATGACAGAAACAGGAGAAAAGCAATCCGTAGATTGGCTCTCTGACGGGACAGGAAAGCTTCAAAGTTTTGCGGAGATGCGTAAACAAGCCGCAGATCAAAGAAAGTTTTTCGAAGTTCTTGCCGGCGATCCAGGAAGTTCTCAGCGAGCCAAAGACGGTCTGGCAAGGACGCTGCACAATGAGCAACGCTTCAACAACACACTCGACGACATGCTGAAGAACGGAATTCGCGATGTGTCTGTTGACAAACAGGGACGTATCAACCCAGGTTATAACCTCGGAAAAATCATCGAAGGTCCGAAGAAGAATATTCAAGCGGAGGACTTTCTTCAGGAGGAAAAAATTCCGCCCAAGAAAGTCAACGTTCACTCCTTCCAATCGCAGGAAGAGTGCAACAAAACAAGCGGCGCTATGCGTGTCGGCAAAGATCTTTACTACGTAGAAAAGGGAACGCTTTACCACGCTAAAACAGAAGGAGGCAAAACAGTTCGTGTCGGAGAACCGGTGGGGACGCTTGAGCCTGGCTATGTAGCTCAAATTGGCGGAAAACGAATCTCGTTGCAAAACGAATCGCAGTTTCTGTTTCAATTCAAAATCGACGGTGACAGTCAGGAGCACAGAATATTTGGAACGGGTGCCGCACATATCGATGAGTCCGGGCGTTTTGTTAAAGGCGGGCTTGTCGATGCAAGAGAGCTGCTCAACGGCGGCGCCGAAGCAAAAGCAGCGGCCAACCAGGCGATGCAAGACTATTTCGATGAGAAACCGGGTGGGAACTTCATTGCAGACACGCTGGGATGGTCCGTAAATGTCGGTCTGGGCGATCGCGAAGGACAAATGCGATACGTCAACGAAACTATCGGCAACCAGAATGCGGCAATGAAGATGCAGCTGGACAGCATGTTCGCGCATGGTCTTGCGGAAGACGGCATGACTAACAATCAGATTGATAAGGGCGTCAACACGACAAATCGTTTTATGCGAGATTTGAATATGTCCGCAGCGGACATGGATCAGATGTCGCAAGAAGGGCGCAACATTCAAAAGCAGACATCCGAAAGCACGGCGATGGCTATGATGAGTTTGATTCCAGGAGGCGTAACATTCGCAGCGGGCAGAATGGGTGCAGGCAGCTTACTCGCAACTAATGCGGCTGCACGGTTTGGCGTGGCCGTCGTCGCCGGAGGTACGATTTCGGTAGCCACTAGGCAATCGAATAAGGTGGACGTTGCCACCGCATTCGGTACTGGCGGGCTAGAAGCAGGGGCTATGTTAATCGGAGCTGAAGGCACTCAGTTTCTGGAGAAATTGAAACACGTCAACGCAGCCAGCAAACTTGGCACGGCGGAAGCAGTGAAAGTTCTGGGCTCGCCGGAAATTGCGCCAATCCTCAAAGACAAGGCCGGCAGAGCTCTGGTCGAGATGGCACTGAAACCGGGGGGAGACAAAGTTCTGGAAGGAGTCTGGCGCGTCGCAAATGCAGGCTTTCAAACCACCGCACTCACTGGAGCCAGCAGTCTTAGAGAAGGCAACTTCAATATGATGACCCCGGACAAATTGCTGGAGGGTGGCGCGTTTATGCTGGCCGCGGACGCAGTTACACTTCTTGCAAAAGTTCCAACTCCAGGAGCCGAGTGGAAATTACAAGGAAGAGTCGGCAAATTTATTGACGGCAATATCAAACAGCTAGCCGAGGATTCGGTGAACAATGTCAGCAATTCTTTGATGAGTGCCCGGGTTCAAGCAAACGAAGCCGAGCTGGAAAACATATCCAGAGAGAGGGGAATTCCGAAAGACCTGATCAGTAAAGAGCAGTTCGAGAAGTGGAAAAACCAATCAAGAATTAACTCGTTTCTCGTTCAAAGTGTAGCGGATAGCGTCGCGTCATCCCTGGTTTCCGCGCCGATGAACCACGCGATGTCATCGGCGACGCATCCGCAAAGTCACGCGGAACACATGCCGAAAGACTCGACAGCCGACAGCCCCGGTAACTCCCCGCGCTCAAGCGAGCGTGACACCATAAGCGGTGATACTGTGCGTTTGGACGGTGATGATCAGAAACGTGCCTCCGAGCAGGTTGAGTCTTCCAAAATTGAAACTCCTTTCGGGTACACACGCATCACGCCGGACGGTGAAAACATAACTATCGAACCACATTCCGGCGGAAGCTATCAGTACAACGTCAAAGATGGGCGCATAAATCTCGTTCGTGATACCGGCGGAAGTGAAACGAGTATTGCATACGACAAACAAGGGGAAGTCAGCGCTCTGCACGTCAAGAACGGCGAACACACTGCAGTTTGGCAAAAGCAAGGCGATGAATGGGTAGTTCAAACTGGGGGAATCGAACTTCGTTCCAGAGAGAAGATCTCGGTCACAGAAGATGGTCGCATCATCCATATTTCAGACAACAGTCGGCAAGTAAAAAACCTCGACGGCTCCATGCTGACGTCCGATGGCAAGGGCGGGACAGAAACACTTTTGAATCCCAATCTTAATGAAGACGTCAGACTGAATCATGTGATGAAACTGATCGAGCACAATGTCACAGATGATGTTCTAGCGAGCAGGATTACCGCAAATATCAATCACCTGATGGAGCGTGTCATCGTGACGGGCAAAGATCGGGCTGAGTTTGCAAAAACACTTCTGCATGTGAGCGATTTGCTGCTTGATAAACCCGATGCAAAACTCGACAAAACAACTCGTCAGCGACTCGCAGAAGAAGTCCTCTGGCTGGCGGCAAATCCGACGTATCTCAGTCAAGGCCGCCATCCCACTTGCGCAGTCGCGGCGGCCGAAGTTCGTCAGTATATGGAACACCCTTCCGACGTTGTTAGAGCGATCGCGGAACTTGCGAATACCGGACAATATCGTTGTCCGGACGGAACTGTTTTGCGCCCATTCCACGCGGATGGAGAATGGATTTTCCAGCCCGACACAGACGCAAAAGTACCATATGAAATTAGAAAAACGACCGGCGAACCCGGTTCATATGACTCGCCAAGACTTATGGCTAGCCAACTCTGGCAGACACTGGCGATAACCGGATATTACAACGCAAACGGATTTAAAGGCGATCGACAATTGATCGGCAAACTTGGATATCACGACGAATACATTTCCGATATGTCTAAAAATCCACCGGAGAAAGTAGCAGCGTCTGATGGCCCGCAGATGAACGGCGAGATGCTGATCAAGGCGGTAAATCAGCTAACCGGACGAACAGAGAACCTGGCGCTCTCTCATAAGCGATACGAAGGAGCCGAGGGGGCGCACACGTTTAGAAACGAGCGCGAATTTACGTCCAAATTACTTGATCTACACGAGGACGGAAAGTTTCCAGTGATGTTCATAGTAGACACTCGCAACCCACCATGGAATCACGGGGACTTTGGAGGTTCACACGCAATCACCATTTTGGGTATTGAAACAAACGTAAGCCCTACCGACTTGCGAAAAATTGGCGACATCCTGCCCAGCCGTGGCACCATCGACAGTACCAGCGGAGAAATGAAACTACCAAGTCTCAAGGACATACAAATTCGAATCGACAATCAGTGGGGCAAAAAGCACGATTGGAATCTTCAGAAAATCACCGCCGAGGATTTATTCATTGCTAGCCTCAATCCGGCGGAAGCAGAAAACATAATTATGATGCGAGACGGGCGCATTCCAGCACCTCGCAGCGAAAAGCCGACAGGTAAACCTGACGACTGGCACGAATACGGGCCCGATCAGAGCGATAAGTTCGACATCAAACCACACGGAGGAATGGAGCAAACCGATAGCGTTGAGCTTACCAACATAAACGACAGAAATACTCGTTTCGACCAATCGCTCGCAATGCAAAACAAAGCGGCGAACGAGGAATTGAAGAACCGTAAAGAACCTGACCTTAATCTAGACAAGGTCGACCAGCCTTCCAAGGAAGATGATAAACGCCAGTCGCAGCCGGTGCCGGAAGAGAACAAGAAGTTTCAAAGTCAAACTCCTGAAAAATCCAAGGCAGAGCGCTTTGTAGAACTCAGTCGCTTGATGTACGACCAGAGCTTTTCGGAAGAAAAACGTGCAGTTTTGAGAGCAGAGTATGACGAACTCCTCAAAGCATTCTACGAGGAGCATCACAAGGCCTCGAAACAGTTGGAAGGTGATGGCGATCAAGCCGCTCCGCCACGAGCGGCCGACGATTCTTCGTATGCATTAGCACGCGAATACAAAACTGGTATGTACGAAGAGCCAAAGTTATTGGATGTCGGCGATACAGCGGCGATTGCTTTGATGAACGTTGTCGATTACGAGTATCAGCCCTGGTATCACGACACATCTCTGAGAAGATTCGTCAGCGATATGACGGGTGCTTTCCAAAACGAAGCGACACTTCAAACGGCGGTCAAAAAATACATGGAATCTCAGGGACTGCCGTCGCCGATAATCGAAGTAAACGATGCAAAGCTGCGACAGCTCGGAGGTACAGCAGCTTACAGTTTTGCGGACGGCAAACTTTTCGTTCGCTCGGATATGTTTAAACCAGGCGCTGATTTTAAAGACAACCTCGGCGTATTGATCCACGAACTCACGCACACGATGCAAGATTTCCATATCATCCGCCTCGCGACTATTGAAGCGATGCGAGACACGAAAAAACCTTTAAATGAACTCGACCCCAAAGAAATTCTTAGCCGGTATGAAAAGTTGCAAGGTCGTGTTCTGGATCGTGCAGGCGATCCGATGATATGGTTTGCACGAGCGAAGCAAGTGATGGAAACGCCTCAGAATGCGAAGTTTGTAAACAGTAAAGCGAGCCTCTCCAAGTACGCCTATAAGAACGACGCAGATATTTTTCTGGCGAAACAACTCAGCGACTCGCGTCATCCCGACAACGATAAATTCAGCTCGGCAAGACGGCGGATTCTGGAAGAGCGTGGAGCGCAGCTGGTCGAGCTTCTTGGTGGCGGACGGTTTGAGAGAGCAATAGATCTAAAGAGACACACCCAGAGAATTCTTGACGGAGCAATTGGCACTACGGTTCGCGTTTCGAAACCACTTGAGTTGCTTTCACAATTGCATCCCTCGAATGGCAAGCAATCGGAGGACCTGCGTAGGGCTTTGTTCGGCTACGATCCACTGAGCGAGGTATTCACCAAGAGAAACAAAGTTCCTACCGACATAGATCCAAATCAGGTGTCGAATGCAGACCAGGCGCTGGAAAAGCTTCTTGCTAATCCGGAGTTCCTTGAGAAGAATCCCAACTTCATCAACTACCTGATCAACGGACCGCAGTTTTTCTGGAAGAATATGCTCAAATCAGAGTATCCATCAATAGAACCGAAGGGACATAAGAGTCTCACAAGACTGCAGTTGAAGGCAATGCTTCACGCATACGAGCACTTCTACAAAGCCGACGGCACCGTTACAGAACAACCGCTCGGCAGTCTCACGAAAAATGACTTCGACAAAAAAATTGGTGACGCACTTCGGTCGCAGCTAGAGCAGCATTTAGCTTACAACGAAGATCAAAAACACAGGGAGTATTTTGGAAATCGCTACGAGATTCAACCGCGAGTCGCGACAGAGCGCTTGCATCAACTGATGGGTCTGAGACCGGAAAAGGAAAGTATCGAAAGTCAGTTGCGCGATCACATCACGTCTATCCATCAGCTCCAGGAGCACGTTTATATGGATAAGCTTGTAGAGGGAACGCTCAGTGAGTTCGGTTTTGAAGTAAGACTGAAAGAGGCGGTCGACTCGGGTAGAGAACCGGTTTCAGTCGGTTTCATCGACTTGAACAACTTCAAACATATAAACACAGAGTTTTCGCAGAAGGCGGGAGATGAGGCTTTGCAGGAATTTGGAAAACTCGCCGCGAGCGTTCTTGAACGACATGGGCTCGTCGCCAAAGACTGCCTTGGGCACTTTGGTGGAGACGAATACGGAATTGTACTGAATGGAGTTCCCCTCAGACAGGCAAAGCAGATTTTCAAGGAGATTCAAGCTCTGAGAATCGTTTGCGAAGAGCCGCCCTCTTTAGCCGAAGGCGGTTCTGACAAGTCGACATCTGTAAACAAAGCGCGCGCACATCGTTTCCGAGTTCTGCCGGATGACGGCTCCAAGGCGCCAGAAGGAACAGTGGTAGTGACAGCGACACTAGGGGCGGTGGTACGCAGACAGAAGCAATCCGTCGAAGATGTTTTGCAAAGCGCCGACAAAGTGATGTTTATAGTTAAGGACAAGGTGAAACAGCTGCCCGAGGGACAGAGTCTCACGAAGGTCAAAGCATTTGCCGGTCATATCGAAAGGATCATGGGCAAGCAGATCAGCAACCAGTTGAAACGTCACGGCGATATGGAAGACATACACTACAGCGAGGCCGACAAAATCAGCAGAGCATCCGACTTCAGAATTCAAAACAAGACCATGGACGAGATTCGACAAAAATTGGATCGCGCTGAAAACAAACACCAACTTCTGACGGAACTGCTAACAAAACATAGACACACTGGAATTTGGAACAAAGAGATTAGCAAAGAGCGCCTGCAGCAGCAGATTAATACGAATGAGCCATTCTCGATTCTGCGCATCAGCGTAGACAACTTCAAACCGGTAAATGACGTTTTCGAATCGCACGCAAAAGGTAATGCAGTTCTAAGAGAAATTGGCGAATACCTCCTCGACGTGCAAAAGAGACATCCCGATGACATTCAACTTCTTGGCTCGCTAGGCGGACCAGCGCCGTTTATGATCATCAAAGATGCGGATAAGGCTGAGGAAATCCGGATGGAAATAGACAAGTTCTTTCTGAGGGTTACAGCAGAAGACAAACCATCCGTACGTATTGCATCGCACAAGGAAGCCAACAAAGAGGTTGGTGAAATTGCTGTCGGTTTCAGCGCAGCGGCAACAAGATACGAACCAGCCAATGGCCTAGATGCAGAGGGGCTTCTCGTGGCTAGTAAAAAGCCACTCGACAAGGTTGAGCTAGAACACATAAGTCTTGGTCGCCACACGCAACGCACTGGCGACCACAAAACATCAAGTGGCGAAACCAAACATAGTGGGGCTCGCGACAATCAGGGCCGGCGGGCGACGGACAATTGAGCGACTAAATGGTAATCTGTCTGCGATATGGCTAACATCCTGATAGTTGAAGATAGAATCGACCTTGCTAACTTGGTCCGGTCATTTCTCGAGTTCGAGGACCACAATGTTGATGCGATTCACTCGGGAGGAACCGCGATTGAGCGCATCACCGGTGGTGACTACCACCTTGTGATACTGGATTGGGATTTGCCGGAGGTTGCCGGGATCGAGATTCTAAAAGGCGTTCGAGCAAAGGGAATATCGACGCCCATCTTAATGCTGACTGGCAAAAACACAATCGAGAATAAGGAACAGGGTTTCGACGAAGGTGCCGATGATTACTTGACGAAACCGTTCGATATGAAAGAACTCGCCATGCGAGTCAAAGCGCTGCTGAGGCGCTCTTTGCCAAAGGTTTCAGAGAAACGAGTAGAAGAAGCAATCACGTTGATTCCGGATCGGCTTCGCGCAGTGAAGCACGGAAAGCCGGTAGCGCTCACGCAAAAGGAGTTTGAATTACTTGAGCTACTTTTGAAGGAATCGAAACCGCCGGCTCCGACTGACCTGGTTAAACGCATATGGGCAGACGATGCTACATCTAATTTAGAAACACTTCGCACTACCATAAAGCGACTTCGCAAAAAATTGGGTCATGACACCCCGCAATTGAAAGACGAAAACTTTCCTGGTTTGACGGACGCAAAACCGGTTGCCCTCGCACAAACAGCTGAAAACAGCGATGCCAGTTTTCCAAGCATCGCTCAGAGCGAAGACGACGACTCGTTCGATCCCTATCTGGGAACCATATTGGACGATAAATACGAGTTGCTAGAGCTAATCGGCGGTGGTGGCACGGGAGTTGTTTACAAAGCCAATCATTGTTTGCTGAATTCAACGGTAGCAGTAAAGTTGTTGTTTCCGCACATGACCTCCAAGCAAGCCATGGTGCGCCGCTTTCAGCAAGAAGCGAAGGCGACTGCAATGCTGTCCCACCCGAATATTTTGAAAGTATCTGACTTTGGAACGGGAGATCAAGGACAGCCGTTTCTCGTAATGGAATATCTCCACGGCGAAAGTCTTGCCGACTTGCTGGATGAAAATGAATACTTATCGCCAGGATTGGCAGCCAATGTTGTCTTTCAAGCAGGCGCCGGACTGCACCACGCACACAGCAAGGGAGTCGTACACCGTGATATCAAGCCGAGTAACTTGATGATCATCGGCAATATTTACGAGAAATTTTCGGTAAAAATTGTGGATTTCGGTTTAGCCCGAGCAAACCGACCGGATGAAGAGTGGGCAAAAATCACTGTTACCGGAGACGTGTTTGGAAGTCCTCTGTACATGAGCCCCGAACAATGCCGTGGCGAACACGTCGACCAACAAGCAGACATCTATAGTTTAGGCTGTGTTCTGTTTGAAGCAATGATCGGCGAGCCGCCATTTGTAGGTAAAGATCCCGTTGATACCATTTTGAAACAGGTATCGCCGGAGCTACCAACATTCAAGATCACATGTGAGAAGCAGAAGGTCGCCGATCAGCTCGAAAAGGTTTTACTGCGCAGTCTCGCAAAGAGCAAAGAACAGCGATATGCAACGATGGCTCATTTTCTGGAAGACCTGCTGCAATTTCGAGAGTTCTTAGCTAAAGAAGGCGTCTCAGTTTCGATCAGTCGCTAGCTTTCGAGACAGCAACTGCAGATAACGGCGCGGTAATTGATTCAAGCGACTTGCCCTCCGCATCAACGCCCAGGAAGGCTTCCACGATGCCGGCAGCTATCATGAGCAGCCCACCTCCCACATAACCAATAGCGACGAGGTCACGCGAACCACTTTCGATGAGCGATGCAAATATTGCAGGCGCTGCGACGCCACCAACCAGGGTGCCCACCGCGTAAAATATAGCGATTGCAATCGCGCGCATTTCGAGTGGAAAGATTTCGCTAACGGTCAAATATGCCGAGCTGGCTGCAGCCGAGGCTACAAAAAAGATAATCGTCCAACAAGCGCACTGAGTGGTGGCATCGAGCGCACCGATCTTAAACAACCAGGCAGTGAGCGCGAGAAAAATTCCAGACAACACATATGTCCCGGTTATCATCCAACGGCGCCCGATGCTGTCAAACAGCCGCCCCAGAATGAGCGGACCAAAAACGTTGCCGGCAGCAAACGGCAAAATGTACCAACTCACCAGGTGCGGCTGCACTTCGTAAAACTTGATCATCACAAGAGAGTAGGTGAAGAAAATGGCGTTGTAGAAAAACGCCTGAGCGCTCATCAGAGCTAAACATAAGATGGAACGTTTCCTATGTACGTGGAAAATGGCATTCCATATTTCGCCCCAGGCGGTATGGTCGCGCGTGAGGATATGCAACATCTCATGATCGGTTTTTAGAACGCGCTCAGGGTGGTGCTTTTTAATTGCATCTTCGACACTTGTCATTACAGCATCGGCTTCTTCCACTCGACCATGGATAGTCAGCCACCTCGGACTTTCAGGCACCCAATGCCGAATAGCTAAAACCGCCAGACCAAGCACGGCCCCGACGATGAACGCCAATCTCCAGCCTAACCAGACCGGCAAACTTTCAGGGTTTAGTAAGTAAATAGTTGCGGCTGCTCCGATGATTGCACCGATCCAGTAGGTTGAATTGATGATCAAATCTACCTGACCGCGCACCTTAGCCGGAATAAGTTCGTCGATTGCACTGTTAATCGCCGCATACTCTCCACCAATTCCGGAACCGATCACGAATTGGAAAAACGCATAACTCGGGAAGTTCCAAGCGCATGCGGTCAACGCGGTCGCGAGCAAATAGGTGCAGAGGGTGATGTAGAAAAGCTTCTTACGCCCCCAGCGGTCAGTCGCATATCCAAAAACCAACGCTCCCGTTACTGCACCGGCAAGATAAAACGTAGCAGCCATGCCGATTTGCCCCTCGGTTAAACCAAGTGCATCAGGTCGGCGAAGAATTCCCGCGACGGCTCCAGCTAAAGTCACCTGAAGTCCATCAAGAATCCAAGTGACACCAAGAGCGATTACGACCATCCAGTGCCAGCGACTCCATTCGAGATTGTCTAGTCTCGATGCGATATCGGTCGAAATTGTTTTGCCAGGAATAGAATTCGCTTCATGAGCCATAAGCTTCAACAACCTTTCGCGGTGCGGCTGTTCATACGCCGAAGAAACAGCATACCAGAATGAAAAAAAGCCACACTGAAATAGTGCGGCTTTCTCTGCTTGGTTTCTATTTAGCTATTGCTGGCTTGCGAACATAATCACATTACCGCCGAGCAGGATATTTTTGGTTGCCACGCTATTGCTAACGGTGATGGTTGAAGAGGTTCCCATCAGGGCATTCGAGCTTCCCTTGGCGCTGAAGCCCAAACCGAGAATCTGAACTGACCCCGACACGACGACATTGTCCGGCGGTGAGGCGGGCGTGGAGCTTGCGGAGCCGAGCTGGATTGTAATGTTTCCATCACCGGCGACTACAGGAATAGTGCCCACTGCGGAACCTTCTCCAAAAATGATTTTGTCCTTCTTTGTCGTTCCAGAGTTCAGAATGGACAGTTCATTGCTCGAACCAAGATGCACGTTTTCGTCCACGCTCAGTGTTCCGGCAGCCGTTTTTATCGTTAAGGAATCAAGAGCGAACACATCCCCGGTCACCTTCACACCTGAAAGCGAATCGAAGACCAGATTGTTGACATTTGACGCACCCAGGCTTACACCCTTCTTCGTCGAGAGAGAAGAAACGAATGCCTCCGCAGAGCTTATACTGACGGTTTTCGTTCCCGCATTCACGAGAAACGGATTAACAGAAGAGCCGATGTTTTCAGCGCTCAGAATCAAAGTCGGGCTTATAAATATAGTTCCATCATCGACAAGCGGCGCAACGGTGCTGGTAACCTCTATGACACTACCGGCGGTGACTCCCGGATCAAGGTTAAAGGATGCGGCAACAGCATGTATATCGTCTGCAGCTGTCATTCGACCGGTTAAATCAGCTTGATCGGCAATTAAACGTAGTATCTTTGTTTCAATGTCTACATTCGTTGTTCCTGTGTTTTGAACGAAGATAGAGGCAACGCCGGACGGATTGTTTACATGCAAGCTGGGTGTTTCAACAGTCATAAACTGTGAGTCGCCGATGAAGCCCCCCTTGGAGGTTTCGAAGCTGATGGATTCTTGGGCAATCATGATACTGGTGCTGTCGTAAACAGACATTCCCAGCCCAGCAGAAACGCCGATATTTTTACCCTGAATTGTTCCACCGTTGAAGAACAGATCAGATGTTATATTTACATCGCCGGCCGCATCTATTACAGCAGAGCCAGAAGTCCCTGGTAAGAGGATAGCACCGCTTCCTTTGACGAAACTCTCACCTGCTTCAAAGTGTGCAGGTCCGACAAGTGCGCCATCGACACCATACGTAACCGTTTTGCCCCCAACTATAATCGGCTTACTGCCGGAAATCAGAACGTTTCCGTTTATCCCCTGCGGACCGCCAGTCTGATTCGTAGTATCAATGTTTCCAACGCCTATCGTTGAATACGTGTAACCTTTGTAAGAGTGTTCATTTGCGATCAGAAAATTGCCATTTGATCCTTGATTGACACCACCTGTTTCGACATCGACTCCAATCAGATTAATGTAGCCGTCAGTTTTGCCAAACAAGAAGAACTGAACATCTCCACCATCTCGGTCTCCAGAAGAAATCACATCAGTACTCCTGGAGCTGATCTTCGACCCATCCGCAAAAGCAATAACTCCTCCAGTCTTGGTCCCCTTACTATTTATAGTGACGACACCACTTGTGAGCGGTGAAGTGTCGGGACCGATTTCGCGATTGTCCAAACCGCCTTGTGCTGTGAATGATGCACCTGCGATCATGGTGATGTTGTAACCACGATTCGCGTCACCGGCGATGATGTTGACGGGGTCGATAGACGCGATGCTGCCGGAGGCAACGAGGGTCAGGTCCTCTTGAACGATTACATCACCAACAACGATGATGTTGCCGCCTCGGTTAAAGTAAGTTGGGTCACCTGTCAAGCAAACATTGCCAATGCTCAGAGTGTCAGTCTCAGCCCAAACATGAGCAGCCGAGCCAGTTTCGTTAACCACACCGGTAAGCTTATTGGCATTCACCGTGGCAGTTCCAAGGCCAGAATTGAGATTCAACTCGCGACTCAAAAGGTCGCCACCGACGAGCAGCGAGTTTGCAGAACCTGCATAATCGGATGCACGAACGTTTATAGAACCATCAGTGGCCACGATGGAACCACCTCGGTTATCTATAACCAGGTCACCGCCAGTAGTGGCAAAACTTACATTGCCGGAGTTCGCGTTTAGCGAGCCTCGATTTAGTACTTTAGTTGACGTCACACTCAGGTCTTCACCTGCGGCGACCGTTCCACTGTTAGAAACTGCTCCGCCAGCCGAAAGCGAAAGTTTGCCACTTGCGGCGATGACACCGTAGTTGGTGAGATTGTTCGATGCGTCGAGACTGAGGTCGCCTCTGGCGCTGATGAGCGCGCCACTATGGTTGTCGATATTGTCCGCGTGGATAGTACCTCCGCGAACACTGGTGTTTGTCGAGAGGGTTTGAACCGTACCGAAATTCGATAGATCACCGGTCAAACGGAAATCGGAACCGCGCCCGAAATCTCCAATCGTGGTTACATCCTTTGGAACGACCAGACTGGAAGCACGCATCACATCGTTATCTGATGTCAAAGCTCCCAGATCGACTGAGCCACCGGACGCACGACCATTGCGATCGACTTCGACTTGCTGACCGCCGCCAGAAAGGACTTGTTTAACCGCGACGTATTCGGCAGCCGTGACTTTAGAACCTGCTGAAAAGTTTTCAGTCTTCCCACCAACAGAAATTGAGACAGTTTCATTCGAGTCAAAAAGGGCTCTGCCAAGAACGATATTTCTTAAGCCAGAGCCAAGATCGAGATCAACTCCGCGATTTACGCGGGTGATGTTGCCGCTGGATAATTCCTGCATTGACTGATTGCGTACTCTAGGCTCGTGGACACGCTTCAGACCAGCAATGTTTTTTGATGCGAAGATGGGCTCGCCACCAGCACCGAAGTTAACTGTCGGCAAATTTGGCTGGTAGGTAATTCCGAACTGCCCGCCACTAGATGCGGTGTTATGGCGACCAAACTGCTCTCGGAACAATTGACGAGCTGCGCTTTTAGCGAGACCGTCATTTTGCTGACGAAACTCGCGAAATGACATTCGATCATTCGCTGACGCCGACGAGCCATTGCTAGCTAAAAGAATAAATCCAGCAAGAGCTGCGATTCTTGCGCTCTGCGACGTTGCGTTACGTAAAAAATTCCGACGATTTCCCATTTACGACTCCCCGATTCTTTCGCCAGGCTGACATTCCCACTTGCCGGTATCAGCCATTAGCACCCCACGGCGCTCACTTATATAAGTCAAGGAGCATACCATATCGACCACCACTAATCGGGGTGATCTTTTGCGAAAATAAGGGTGATTTTAGGGAGCCAATACTAGGACTTCAACGAGTTCCAAAACTATTCTCGTCGCTCAAAGTCGTACCAGATTTGAGCACCTCTATCAGAAGGCACGGTATGCCGGACTCTCGGAAGACCTGCGTTGTCTTCCCTATGTCTTTTTCTTCCAGCGTTCTCAATCCGTTTTTGAGCGTTTTCTCTCAGGTGTTTCAATCTCGTCGAGACAGCAGCAGCTGGTGAAGCAGGCTGACTTGTGGCAGGCTTCGTCTGAGTAACCGGAGCATGAGTTGACGGCGAAGGCACCGACGGTGCGTCCGATGACACAGCCGCTTGTGGCGTTTTTACCTGCGACTTACTCACTTGCGGAGCGCTCTCTTGGGGTTTTCTCACAGGTGGCGCACTCACTTGTGTGACGCGCTCTTGTGGCGTACTCACTTGCCGCGTACCAGACTGTAAGTTGCTCGCATCACCACCCGATGACACACCACCGGTAGTATCAGAGTCCTTCTTCCCAACAGATGGTAAAAACGTCCCCTGTCCAACTACGGAGATACCAACCACGACTCCCGCGAAAAGCACAACCATAATTAAGACGAAACCAACTATCATAACGCCCGGAGTGAGAACGATCCCACGATGCGATTCCATATGACGGCTTCGCACATGCTTATGAGCCTGTTCATCCGTTCTTCTCTCAACAGGCTCTGAGGAAACGCCGGGCTGTGGAAAAGGAACAGAATCGTACTTTTTCTTGGCCGCATGCATTTTTGCGCGAATGGTTTCAGAAGATGGTGCGGTCGAACCTTGCATCATGGGCGATGTCCCGAGAATAGCAGTCGACTCCAAGGTGTCGTTTTTTCTATGTCCGACTTGCATGGACTCAAGCATACTCTTCAATTCACCCATGGATTGAAAGCGCTCGTCAGGCTCCACGGCAAGACAATGACGAACGAGTTCTTCGAGGAAATTGGGAATCTCGCAATCAGGAGCGACTTCCTTGAACCGCGGAATCGGCTTTGTGCATTTAGCCTCGACGGTCTCGTAGAGTGTGTTTCCCTTAAATGGAACTGTACCAGTCAAACAAAGATACATTAGAACGCCAAATGAATAGATGTCCGTTCTACCGTCCACAGGATCATCGAGACATTGCTCAGGGCTCATATAAAGCGGACTTCCAATGATCTCGCCGACCCTAGTGAGTTTTTGAGAATCGGACAAACGCGCAATTCCAAAGTCGAGAACCTTGACGAAATCCGGCGATGGTTTTTGCGCGAGCATTACATTGTGCGGTTTCAAGTCGCGATGGATAATTCCGGTGCCGTGCGCAAACCCCATGGCATCAGCTAATTGAATGAAGATTTTCAGCGCTCGTTGTACCTCGAGTCGAGTTTCGCTTTCAAGAACCTCCTTGAGACTTTGACCGTCGACCAGTTCCATGACTAAAAATGCTTGCGCGTATTCGGTCAAACCAAAATCAAAAGTGGTGACAATGTTGGGATGACTGAGCTTGGCCAGCGCCTTTGCTTCGCGCTCGAGACGCTTGGTGTTTATCTCATCATGAGCAAGAGTCGGCGGAAGCAGTTTAAGTGCCACGTCGCGATCGACGGTGAGCTGCCTGGCGCGAAAAACAACGCCCATACCACCACCGCCGAGTACGTCCAAAATTTTGTACTGCCCGAGTTGCGCCCCGAGCATTGGATGCGGCTTCGAACCTTTCTCATTTGCGTCCGAAAATGTCATATCGTACCGTGTTCGAGATCTGCCGAAGACCGCTGGTGATCCTGCCACATTTTATTGTATATACTTCCTAAGTGCCCGTCCGAACCCTGTAGTAAACCGCCCAAGAGGTCCAATTGAGCACTGAAACCCCGGAAACAAACGCTGACTGTCCGTTTTGCGAATGGCTGCTCAGGGGCGGCGCAAAGCCTCCGACTGTGTATGAAGATGAGTATTTAGTCGCAACTCTATGCGACGTTCCGATTACGCCGGGGCATACCCAGATTATCTTCAAGACGCACTATCATGAGCTCGCAGCGGTTGATCCGGACGACTCGGCACGTATGGGCTCGCTCATACCGCTGATATCAGGCGCAATCAAAAATGCTCTTGGCGCCGAGATGGTGTATGTCGCATGCATAGCGGAAGTGGTGCGTCATGTTCACTTTCACCTCGTGCCGCGTTACCCGAGCAGCGTGAAAGGTTTCGATCTCTTAGCCGGTCCGCGCATCCCACTAGAGCGCGTTGAGGAAACACTTGCCGCCCTTCGCGAGCAGCTTCACACAAAATCGAAGCAATCGATATAATGCGATCAGGCTGAGTTCAGAAACCTATCATCGCGGCTTATGAAAAGAGAGCTGACAACCTATCGCGCAACCATGGTCAGATATTGGGACGGTTTGGAGCCTGACGAGCAGCGCCAAATTCGCGTCAGGTTGGCGCAGATAGGCAGCGTCGGTGGGACGATTATTCTCATGAGCTTAACGTATCAGTTTCTTCCCGTATCGGTGCGCGTGCTCCTCTTTCCTCTATTTTTCGCGATCGCCATATACGCCGGAACCAAAGTCGAATTTCTGCTCGAACTTTCGCAGCGGTTTAAACCATCATTCGTTTCGATCTGCACGGTACTGATGATTGCGTTTGCGTTCGTTGGAATAATCTGGGGCATTCGGCAGTAGTCACCAAATGCGGTGCGTGAAATTATGACGCGCGAAGCGGCGCGCTGGGCCCTGGCTGATTACTTGTCTTTTGTTTCGTCGTCGGCGGCTTGAGCATGGTCATTGTCGGGGGAAGCAGTGCTTGCTGTGTCACCACTGGACTCGACATCGTCATCGTTTTCAACATCGACTTCGGGAACTGCTTCCGATTCTTGCACCTTCGACTGACGGGCAGCATTGGTATCGCTCAGGTCGACTGAGCCGGGAACGCCAGAGGCAGCGGCGGCAGCCTGCTGCTTAGCAAGTGCTTTCGCGCGTTTTTTCTCGACTCGATCGAGTTCCTTTTCGCGTTCCGTAAGTTCATGATCCAGCGTTTTCAATTCAACGTAGCGTGCGAGTTGCCACATGATCACGCCGAAGATAAACATGAACGCACCGACCGGCATATTCAGTTTCAGCGGAAAAAACGCATTTGGCGTCTGAAAATTTACTTCAGGCGAAAAGTACATTCCGTACAGAAACAGCAATGCGCCCAGGATTATGAAAAGTAGACCGAGTGGTTTTCTTACATCAAGCATAGGTCACCACAGCCAGATATTGAGGGCGAGAGTGATAATCAAAGCAATAACGGACAGGTGAATTGGATTCAGGTACCACGGCTCCTGGACTCGCTTCTTCGCGGGTTTCGGAGAGAGTCCCCAGACTAAACCGATTAGATCGCGTTTGCGCTTCGGTTTGGTGAAAAGAGAAACAATTATCGTGATCAAGAAACAAGTTGTCCAACCGAAGACCGCGCGCCAGAAGTTGCCGGCCATGACGGTTGGATAGGACAGTGGCTTCTTACAGACTTCGACCAGCGGGGCTATGAACGAAAGATATGACGGCAGCAAATCCGGCTCGATACGCACAGCTTCGCACATAAAGTAGTGCCCGACTGCAGCGAGAGTCCCCACTACCAAGCCGATGAACGCGCCAGTCGGCGTCGTGCGAACCCAGAACATGCCGAGTGCAAAAGTTGCGAATAACGGCGCGTTGAAGAACGAGAATATCAGCTGCATATAATCCATAATCGTAGGGAAATGCATAACCAGGTATGCAGCGGCGATGCTGACGAGAATGCCGCCGGCCGTGGCAAAGCGACCAACCCACAAGTAGTGAGAATCGGATTTCTTCGGAGCAATGTAACTCTGGTAAATGTCATAAGTCCAGACGGTATTAAATGCGGTGACATTTCCGGCCATGCCGGACATAAAACTTGCGAGTAACGCAGTCAAGCCCAGACCAAGCATTCCGTTGGGATACATCAATCCCATCATTGCCGGTATCGCCATGTCATAAGGGATGCTTTCTCCCAACCCAGGCAAAATGACAAGTGCAAGTAGACCAGGCACTACGGTAATGATCGGAAAGAAAATTTTGGGAAACGCTGCCACAAGCGGGGTTCGTTGAGCACTGCGAACATCCTTAGCGGCAAGAGCGCGCTGAATAACCAGGAAGTCCGTACACCAGTATCCGAAGGAAAGCACGAAGCCCAATCCGGCAACCAGACCCATCCAATCAACGCCCATCGGGTTATGCGCGGACGTCGTCTGCATCCACAAATGCGTCATGTTGGTGTCGGTAAGTTGGTCGGCAAGCGCTTGAGGTCCGCCTACGTGCAGCAGTCCCAGAATGGTGAGCGGTAGTAAACCAACAATAATCAGGAAAAATTGAATGACTTCGTTGTAGATCGACGAAGTCAAACCGCCGAGGAAGACGTAGGCAAGCACAACTATCGCGGCAATGAAAATCGATAAATTGATGTCCCAACCTAATAAGGCTTGGAAAACCTTTGCCATCGCATACAGATTTATGCCTGACATGAGAATTGTCATTATCGCAAAAGACAAAGCGTTGAATGCGCGAGTTGGTTCATTGAAGCGCTTCTTCAAATACTCAGGAACGCTGCGGACTTTCGAACCGTAGTAAAACGGCATCATGAAAACAGCGAGGAATACCATTGCCGGAATGGCGCCGATCCAATAGAAGTGTGCGGTCATGACACCATGCTGAGCCGCACTGGCAGCCATTCCCATGACTTCAATCGCGCCTAGATTAGCGGACAAAAACGCGAGCCCAGTTACCCAAGTTGGAATACGATGACCAGCGAGAAAGAAGTCCTCGCTGGTCACCATCTGCTTCTTGAGCTGGTATCCAATTCCAATAACGAAGGCGAAATAGATGCCAATGACCAGATAATCAATAAACTGGACGTTGTTAATCATCTAGTCTTAGTGTTCCTCACCACCGAAATCGGACGCATTATCGCGTTTGCTACCAAGCAATCTAATGTTGTTGCCCTTGATGAGCGGCTTAACATGCTTTGTCCCTTGATCGTCGGTCCATTTGTTGAAATCGAGACGACCTTCTACGCCGATAAGACTCCCTTTGCGCACGTACTCGCCCGCAACCTCGGCTTGTCGGCCCCAGATTTCAATGTCAAACCAATCGGTTTCCTTCTCTTTAGTCGGTCTGTTAACAGCCACGCTGAAGGTGGTTTTAACTCGACCGGACTCGAAATAACGCATTTCCGGATCTCTGCCGGCTCTGCCGACGACAACTACTGAATTAACCATTCTTTCTAACCTGCTCCTGAATTAACAGCAAATCATTCGATTGTGAGGACTGCGTGTACTCCGCTGGTGGGAGTTACGTTTTTCCTTGCGGAACAGTTCAACTTGCGTGAATCTGCGTCCCCAGCGAGCAGTCGGAAGGACTTCAAACATTCAGCGATGGACTGCTGAAACTCGCTCTAAAAAGATTACCGGATTGCGACGGACATTGATCATGATTACGAAATTGATAATGCTTAAAGACTGGCAATAGTCTAAACATGCCAGAATGTCTCTGTTTTCAACAGTGACTCCTCATGACTACTTTGCCAAAACCAGCCGAATCAGCAACACCTGAAACAGAATCTGCCCCCCAGCACGTCAAATCGATGCAGCAACCAGCCTGGCACGTCGTGCTCCTCAGCGTCTTTTCCTTGTCGATATATCTGGTCTTTTGGTTCTTCAAAACCACTCGAGACCTGAAAAGCCGCGCCATTGAAGGCGAGAGCGGAAGTCCTGCCGAACAAGGTCTGAGTGTTTTCAATAAGATAAACCCTTTCTGGCTCACCGTGGCGCTACTGGTTCCGACCGCGCTGGGACCGCTACTCATGATTATTCCCATGCCGGCTGTCGCCGCCCGTGCAATCGCGCCTCTAGTGCCAATAGTCACATTAGGATTTTTTGCCTTCATATTCCACAGCATCGCGAAACTTGGTAAGGACGGCAGTCTTCTGAAGAACAATCCCACTTTCCCTGCCTTTTGCCTGGCAGTTGCGATGGCGATGCTATGGACACTGGTGAAACTGCCGAGCTATTTCATGCTCTGCTTCACGCTCGTATCGATCCCTGTGGCTATCGCTCAACACTGGCTCAATGACTACTGGAAACGGGTCGAACCTGCAGATGCAGCCGTCCGGAGATCTTTCTCGATGGGCGAGATTCTGACGCTGTTGATAGGTTCCATTCCTCTGACGCTTATAATGCTCACGCCGTAATCCCGATGACGTGAAGCACGCTGTCACCGCTTGCCGCTGGTGGCGCTTATCAGCTAGTATCCTTATCCCGGTGCAGTTTGCTTACTAAAATCCGTGTTTCTTCGCCCATTTGATGAGCTTTTCGATCGAGCTAGCTTGTAGCTCATCCGGTGGTTCGTCGGAGTCTTCTTTGATAAGCTCGAGCTTTCCGGCAAGATGCATTGCGGTAGCTTCCAGTTCCGATTGGGGAATTCCCATACGCTCTGCGGCTTTCGGCAGTTTCCCTCGCTGCGTAAGATGGCGGAGAATTAGCCGTTCGTCAGCACTGAGGCGCGTCAGGTGACGCGGAAGCGACGGCGAAATCACCCCCGTAGAACCTCGCGATACCATCAAGAGCGCCATTCGAATGAGGGCAGCGGCGTCGGTTTTTAAAACATAACCTGATGCACCACCGTCCAGCAAATCAAGAACGTCTGAGGCAGGCGCTTTACTAGCGAAAATCACGACCTTGACGTTAGGCAACCCGGACAACTTCCTTAGCAAATCCTCAGTCGTGGTCAGCCCCGGCAAATGCAGGTCGAGAAGAACAAGGTCCGGCAAAATCTGTTGCGCCACGCGCCATGCTTCATCACTCGTTCCAGCTTCGGCGATCACTTCGATCAAATCGCCTGAACCCAGCTCTTTCACAATCTGTTCGCGGGTAGGGATATGGTCATCCACGACCATCAAACGAATCATTTTGCGCTTCCTTTCCCTGTGCTTCCGCGCACGCGCCATGCAGAACCACAGCTCATGACATGTTGCGCCGCTAATCGATGATAGTACTACAGGTGAGCGCCGCATAGAGTAGGCGAAGCACTTTCAAAGATGGCTATAATTGGCCGTGGCGATTGGTTTAGCTAAAAAATGAGAGAGCCTATGAAAAGCTTAAAACTACTGTTGATAGCAAGTTTGCTGTTGGGAACAGCCGCACTTCCAGCGGTCGCAAAAAAAGAATTCACGAAGGGTGACTCGAAAAAGTCTGAGCTTGGCGCAAAGACAGTCAAACTGCCGTGCGGCGTCGAATATTCGGAAGATACACCGGGAACGGGAGCAGCGGCGCAGTTTGGAAACGTAGCCTGGATCGACTTTGTTGGCTACGTTATGCCTGCCGGCAAACAGTTTGACAGCACCAAGCTCCGCGGAAAGCCGCAGTGTATAACGGTTGGCGCGGGCAGTTTGTGCAAAGGCGTAGATGAAGGCATCATCGGGATGAAGGTCGGAGCGAAACGCACCATGCTGGTTCCCGGACCACTCGGCTTCCCCAAAGGTTCGACGGCATCTCCGCTTCTGACACCTGGCGTTCCGCTTAAATACGAGGTTGAACTGGTTCATATCGGCTATAAACTACCGAAGAAACCGGAAGCCCCTGCGGCAACCAGCGCCACTAAAGCCAAGGACGCGAAAACGCCCGGGAAGGACACGAAGGGCTCATCCAAGCCTATATAGACTGGCACCATATTCAGTGGCAAGCGCCGAGTGTGCCGGACGAGAAATCCTCATCAAAACAACAAATTGTCGGATACAGTTGATCGCGAGGCGCTTCTCAACTACATCCGACAATTTGCAAGCTGTTTATCCTGATAGAACTCAATGTTAGGGCAAAAACCGAATCGCTCATATGTGTAATTCCACAGCAATTCGAAGCGGTTTCGGTTAATACAAATCGTGCGACCAAATAGATTTCTCGGCTTGAACAGCGAGAATCCCACTCTGCGGCACCACTAAACTACTCAGGCAAGCGACCGGCAGCCATGCTCAAAGAGCGACCTGGTTTCGGAACAACGCGATGAACGCCTTCCATCACGTTTTCGAAGCTGCCTTCAGGAATTTCTTCGAATTGTCCTTCCTGAATCATGTTGAACGCGAGCATTATTGTGCAGTCGAGTTCCGGCATTTCCAGACATGATTTGACGAAATAAACGGGGTTGATGATCAGCGCGCGGTCCTTGGACACAATGGCGTATAGATTCCCGGCACCTTCCAGGCAGACCCATTCCCATTTGAACTCTTTCACCAACTGCTGCGCCCAGAGGGCGCCCAGACCCTTCGCGACTTCCATGATGTCCAGTTCAGAAATGTCGATATCCTCGTCCTGCCAGGAGTCTATGTATGAGTCGACATTCTGAGCAATCTCCTGGGGCGATACAGCCCCTTTCTTACCGAGCCCGACGACTTGCATACCGAAATCTGCCTGGCGTTTGAAATTCTCAGTTTCAGCCTTGGATAGCGGTCTTTCTTTGAGCACCGCCATCTCTTCGCTGAAGCATTTGATGCTTAGAATCTTATTCTGCGCGTCAATTTGCGCATCGTTTTCGCCGAGGCGAACATACTCTCTAATCGCCTCGTCATAGAGTTCAAGAGCTTTTGCGTCATCATCGTAGGCGTATAAATCAGCCAACGCCTCGATAGCGGCAGGCAATTCGATGGTCTCAGGCTTGAGCTCAATCGTTCGCTCGAACATGTTCTTCGCGTCGTCGTCCTGACCCAGCGCTTGATAGCATACTGCAAGACAGTTAAGACTCTGGCACAATTCCTCATTTGTTTCAGTCGATTCAGCGGCTTTGACAGCCTTCTTCAAGAAACTGACCGCCCTTTTCAGATCGCCCTCTTCCGCGGCTGCATAGCCCGCATCGTGAAGCTCGCTCCAATTGCTCATTTCAATCTCCTGAACCTTCTGGAATTCGACCGGCCGATCCTAGCACATCGACAGTGGCCGGCAATTTATACATCGATAATTGAATCGGTGTCTGTTAACGAAGCACCTCGCCAGCGCAACCGCCCGGTTCTTCAATTGTGTATCATTGACACTCGAAAACAAATCAGCGCTCACACTTGTTAAAACATCACTCACAGCAGACAGAGCGCCCTACCAATAAAAGCGTAATATCACAGGGAAATTCAGATTTCGATGCTGGAAAAGGTACCACTACATCCGATACTATTCGCGCTCTTTCCAATTCTCACGGCATACACGAGCTTGATTTTTTATGTTCTGCCTGATGAGCTGGTGTTTCCGGTAATTTTGAATCTCAGCGTCTGCGCGCTGCTGTTTGGAATATGGTATGCCATCCTTCGGCACGTACGTCGAGCCGCGATTGTCACGAGTGTTTCAGTCCTGTTGATTTTCACGTTCGATGCACTCGCAATTGTCGTGAATCGCACACTCAAGTCAATGAATATAGAAGGCAACGACGCGTTCTATGTAATTCCGTATATTTTGATAGCAGCACTTATCATAAGCGTCTTCGTGAAGTCAAAAAACGAATTCACTCTTCTCACAAAGTTTTTGAACATAATCAGCCTGGTGCTCGTAGTCGGCAACGTCGGTTACGTAATCATGCATGAGGTCGAGATCCAATCGAAGCTAAAAGAAGTAAGGGAGTGGCAATCAAAGGATCTTTCATCGATAAAACTTGTTGCGCAGAAAGACAATCCGGACATCTATTACATAATTCTGGACGCATTCGGACGGACGGAAGTTTTAAAAGAAGTCTACAACTACGACAATAGCGAGTTCGTGAAACAGCTGGAGAAGCGCGGTTTCACTGTCGCAAAGAGTTCTCGGAGCAATTATCAAGTCACGATTCTATCTTTGCCCTCGGCACTAAACATCGAGTATCTTTCTACTGTCGAAAAAATCATGGGGCGCGACTCAATCGATAACGTTGTTCTATGTCGGCTGATACAGCGCAATAACGTCACGCAGGCTCTCAAGAAGATAGGTTATCGATTCGAGTCAATGCGCTCTGGTTATGCTCCCACTGATTACATACCCGATGCCGACGACAACATTGGTTCGCCGTTCGGCAACATTTTCCACCTCGCATTCGCCAGAGGAACGATCATCGGTCCATTCCAGCGCTATCTGGATTTCATGGGCAACGCGGCGCGAGACACTCGCACATATGCGCTCAATCATCCGGAAGAATTCATCTCGAAACCATCGCCGAAATTTTCCCTCATCCATATCTTAATTCCGCATCCGCCGTTTTTATTTAACGAAGACGGAAATCCAATCGTCATCGACCAGATCTCGCTTGCCGAGGCATATACGAAAGGAAAGTATGTCGGACAGGTGAAATTCATTCAAAACAGAATTTTGGCATTCATTGATGCACTACAGAAAGACGGTCGCAAAAAGGTCATCATTATCCAGGGAGATCACGGACCGGCAATTCAAGAAAAACCAGACGCCCCACCCTCTGATGCCTTCCTGAATGAACGTTTTCGAATCCTGAACGCATATTACCTACCAGAATCAGATCTAGACAAAGGCTTAGACAAGGCGAACTCAGATCCCTCTACAGCTGGTGCCGATACTGAGACCACCACAACTTCCTCGACACAGTCGCTGATTTCACCAGCACCGGCGGACTCACCCAGCGAACGAGGCGACGGTCGCACCGTATACGACACCATCACACCTGTCAACTCATTTAGAGTTGTATTTAACAAATACTTCGATGCAAAGCTGCCCTTGCTAGAAGATAAGCTTTACTTCTCGCCGACAGCGACGCCGTTTGCATTTGAAGACATCACGAAGAGGGTTAAGCCCTGATCTTAGAAACCTGATGCGCCGCGCATGTGCCGGCTATTGTCCCAGCCGACCGACTTAATCATCCCACCGACGCCACCGTTGGTCAGGAACGTTCCAAGAAGGGCGGCTGCGCCTATTGCGCCAACTGCTTGTGAATTAATGCCACTGCCACCACCATTGGTGCTTGCAGGTGGAGCGCCTGCGGTTTGAAACAAACCGGCGCTTCCGAACAGCGGTTTCGACATCAGGCTGGCATTCGAGTTTCCAGCGGCTGAGTTCTGATTGCCGCCGCTGAAACCATTGGCTTGTGGCGATTGATTGAAATTACTGCTGAGAGCCGGGTTCTGCGCACCCATGTTGTGATACTTCAGGGACTCATCGAGGATGTCCACTCCGGGCTCGCCAGGCGTACCAGGAACGAACGGTGCAAACTGCTGAGCCTGTTGAGCAGGTGGCATTACGCCCATCTGAGTGCTCAACATTGGCATGTTTCCGACTGGCTGCTGCCCGCTGATACCGTTATTGACGGGCTGAAACTGCGACTGCCCGAATTGTTGCTGGCCGAACTGCTGCGACTGGTTTTGACCGAATTGCTGGGACTGATTCTGCCCAAACTGGTTTTGCTGAAACTGCTGACCGGCGCCCGAAGCATTGCCGAACTGCTGACCGTTCCACTGCTGTGCGAACGCGGCCTCACCGGCAAGAACCGGAAGGATAGCCAGAATCACAGGTAGAGCGCGACGCCTCACGTCGTTTCCTCACAAAACAAAGTCATCAAAGCCTATATTAAATAGCTAATGGGTTTAGGTAAATGGTAAAAGTACGCAGTTGAAAGCCCTAAAGCGAGATTGAAGCGCCCTGTTCGGTTGCGGACCTGCAAAGAAGCGAGACACTGTACATGCCTCGCTTCCCGCTTCAATCAGCCGTGTGGTGGTCAATTTGGCTTCGGGAAATACTCATTCGGTCTCAGAACATCGCCCGAAGTGGCAATAGTCACGCTGATTGTTTAAAACTAACGACATCGTCGTCCCAGAGTGCGACTTCGATTTCATAACCGGTCGGATCCAAGACGTACCAAGATGTCGACATCGGGTAACGAACTTCACCTCCGTACAAAACCTCCAATTGTTCAGACTCGACTGTTTGGTTCCACTTATCGCGATCCGTGATTCTGAGCCCGAAGTGGTTAATCGTGTGCGGCGTATTCTTGCTGGCCGCTTTGCTCGGTTTTACAAGTTCCGGGTATTCGTAAATGCAAAGCATTGCATCTCCACTTTTGAGAATTCCCCACTTCATTCCGCTTCGTAATCCAGTTTCAACCACGTCGAAACCGAACACGCGTTTGTACCAATCCTTTGTTTCATCAAGGTTTTTAACGGTCATATTTAAATGATCGAGATGCTTAACTTTCATGATTTGACCTCCCGGTTCTGCGAATGGATGCCTCTACATTTGGTGTCACCTGATCAAGAACTCCGGCGGTGAGTTAGATCAATTCAACTTTTTACAATGGATTTTCTAGACTGTTCAAAACGCATTTCCGCGAATGTTTCAAACAGTCTTCCTCGCTTCGTCAGTCTGCGCAACTCATTAAAACGGTCACGCAGACTAGCGCGACGACTACGCTGACTTTCTTGCTTGCTCGTCCTCGACCGCTGCTTCATCTTTTACTTTGTCGAGCGCTTTTTGATATCGACCAGCGTGATAAGCTTCGACGCGTTGCAGCGCCTTGAAACGTTTCGCGGCAGCCATAAAGGTTTCAGCATGCTCCTTAGATTCAGCACCTTGCTCCTGGAACTCGGCAACCGCGTCGAGACGTCCTTCCTCAAGCGCTATCTTCTCGAAGCTTGGATACATCTCGTTGGTCTCGTACAGCTCGCCTTCGATTGCGAGTTCCAAAAGCTTTTCGACTGTCAGGTCAGAAGGCGGATACATCAGTTCCAAATGCGCGAACGCATGTCCGGTTTCCTGATGGGCAGTTTCCTCAAAAAGCTTTGCGACATCTTCATTTCCGAGCTTGCGAGCGATTTTGGCGAAGTAGAGATATTTTCGATTCGCCATCGATTCACCAGCAAAAGCTGAATGCAAATTGGTTTCTGTTTTGGTGCCTGGAATTTTACTCATGATGTGTTTCTCCTTGCGGAGCGATAAAGAGCTCCGCCACGTGTAGTGACCTTGTGCTTTTAAGTTTGGTGGCATGCTTATCTTCGCAAAATCACAACAGGCGATTTCGACGATTCAGATATGCGTGCTAACACTCGAAACCGCTCACGCGACTTCCGAATTTAGAATGTGTTCCTCTTCGCGAAACCGGGTTCGGTTTCACAATTCAGGTGTGTTCGTCTTCGCGAAACTACTTGAGCAGTCTCGTTAAGACGATTGATTTCGGACAGACGATCTATTTCGAATCTTCGTTTAGATCGCCATAGAAAGTAACGGTGTAGCTTTTGACGTTGTACTTATCGCCCAGCACTTTCTGTATGTCAGGCAGCATCTCTTGTGGAATGTCCACAATCCTTCCGGATTTAACATCCACAAAGTGATGATGTTCAGACGTGTTGGCATCGTATCTGGTGCGTCCAGGTTCCGTAAGCACTTCACGAATGACACCCGCATCGACTAATGTCTTGAGCGTGTTGTAGACGGTAGCACGGGAGAGCGCCATCGGCAGCTTTTCAGCTACCGCGGCCAATATCTCGTCGGCAGTTGGATGCTCATACGTTTGCATGAGGTATTCCGTTATAACAAGCCGCTGAGAGGTGAGTTTGACCCCTCTTTTTGTTAGCAGCTCTTTTGCCGTGAAAGACATTTGGACTTTGCCTCGTTTACTTCGTCTGTATTTAGACTAAATCTAAATTCGGTATTTGTCAACCCTCTTACCTGAAAAATACTCCAGAACTGCTACAGCGCGAGATATTTGCAACGCCGGACTTTGAGGAAGAAGAAGAAGAAGAAGCATATCCTGCGCTCATAAACCTCTTATAGTCTCTTCTACTGTCAATAGATTTGTGAACACAAGCTGTCCGATCTCAAGACGGCCGCTACCGACGAAGCCAGGCAGTGGATTTCGAGCCTTATGGCGTAGATTTAGCAAGATACGTCCGTACTGACATATTGTCGCGTCCCAAACGAGCTCCACGTATACCAGTCCAGTGACGAAAGTGCTCGCGTTTGTTTCAGGCTAGCTCCAGTGACTTTAGGAAGTTAGCGTTCGGCTCTCGGCCATATACGAGGGCAAGATCTATAAATGATAGAAGCAACCCTTAGAGCTTCCAAACAAGCAGTCGCCGGCAAGGAGCAACCTTGACACTCCATGCGACGTCATCCGACGTTTGCGAGTTCGCTTGACGCCTGTTGTCATTTACTTCCTTCAAAAGCTCTAACGAATCCATTTAGAAACTCTCGCGCAAGGTTGCACGGATACGATCAAATCAGCGAACTGGTTCCGTCTCCCGGCGGAACCAGCTTCAGTCTGGAGAACCGATGAACAAATTTGCGCTCGTTTTGCTCGTGCTACTACTACTACTGCCGCTGCCAGCAGCGTTTGCGGTAGACGTCGACAACGACGCCCTGGGTAAAGCGGAAGGTGCCAGGGCCAAGAAGCTCTATGATGCAGGTAGGTTCAAAGAAGCACAAAAACTATTCGCGACTGCCGCGCAGCACTCGTCCCGGGACGCAGGCATTCAGTACTATCTTGCCGACTCCGCCCTCCGCAACGGAGATTACGAGACCGCCAAGCGCGCCTGCGCCCGCGTGATTATAGCCAAACATTGGAAACAAGGATTCGGCGCGCACGCAAAACTTATGCTTGTTCAGCGCTTTCCCGATTGCGAGCCATACCCTTGTGTGACCGGCGCAGGAATGCTTTCCCGCTTCACACGCAATCGAATGCCCATCAAAATATACGTCTCACAAGGTTTGATGTTGCCCGAGCCATATAGAGGTCGTGAGGGATTGCTGCAGCCGCAGATTTCGCAGCTGCTCCAAACGCTTCGAGCGCAGGGACCAGCCTTCTATCAACATCTTCAATACGATCCGGGGTTTAATTCCGGCTACGCATCGTCGGTTGTGGCGGGATTGCAAAAGTGGGAATGGGCGCGAGCCGAAAAAATTCTCGACTATCAATTAGTCAATTCACCGAGCATCGCGGACATAGTCGTCGTCTGGTGCCCGAAATTAGAACGCGGCCATACTGGTTTCACACAAGTGATGACCAGCAATTTTGCCGGCAACAAAATTTTCATTCAAATCGCGACAAACGATCCGAATAAGTTGCAGAGTAATTTTCTAACCTGGATTGCGGCACACGAATTCGGTCACGCCTGGGGCATCGCTTACCACAGCACAAATCCAAAGGACTTGATGGCGGCAGAGGCGAATGCTAACGAGCCGCATGCCCACATCAGCGAAAACGACAAACTAACACTGAGAGCTCTGTACGACGTCGCACCAACTCTCAGGCGATAGTGGTTTTACGCTAGCGCGTCGGACAGTGCGGCGCTCCGTGAATGGGCCACAGGCGACAGTTGTCTGTACGCTGGTGCGTCAAATATTGCTTCAAGTGCAGCGCCGTGATCGAGTCACAGGCAATGTGGGCCTCACATTCTAGTTTGGGAATCTACTTACACGACATTTCATTCGCGATGCGATTGAAACTCACGACACCACTTATAGTGGCGCGCAAAAGTCGCAAAATGTTTCCACTTGTCTGAAGTTTTTAAATTACGTCGCCAACAAACACCTTCAGTGGACGCGCCCATAGACGAAGTTATTTGCATTAGATCGAGATATTTTGCAGGCGATCGACTTATTTGCAGGCAATCAGAACTTTGTTGCAGCCCTTCTCTTTAGCCATCATCAGCGCTTCGCAGGATGCTTCTAGAAGCTCTTGCGGTTTGTTTCCGTGCAACGGATAGTTAGCTACGGCAAGCGTCGCAGTTACTTTGATAATCTCGCCTGATTTTGGATCTTTGATTTCCAGCATAGATACGCGTCTGCGTACCCGTTCAGCGACTACTGCGGCGCCTTCGGCGTCGGTTTCGTGTAGAACGGCGACAAGCTCTTCGCCGCCCCAGCGCGCCGGCATATCGATTTCACGAACGGAGCTGCGCAGAATCTTGCTGATTTCAACAAGTACCGTATCGCCAACTTCGTGACCGTATTTCAAGTTTATATCTCTTAGATGATCGATATCGACGATCATGAGCGATAGTGAATAACCCAGCCGCAGTGCGCGTTTCAACGAGTGTGTCAGGTGCTCCTTGAACACATGTCGATTGGGAAGAGCTGTCAGCACATCCGTGCCCATGAGCTCTTGAAGTCGAGCTTCGCAGTTTGCGAGCTGATGTCTTAGACGGTCGATTTCGCGCTCTTTCTCTTTTACTTGACGTTCGAGCTGCACGTTATGGCCTTGCAACTTGCGAAGTTGACTCTCGGCCTGTCTGTGACGAGACTGTCCGTGGATCGACTGCCACATTTGTGTCAAATGGGCCTTCATTGTTCCCCCCTTTGCCGCTCTGCTTGCAGATGGACTTATAGTTCCAATTGCTGTGATAGATAGAAACAATCTCTCAGCGAGAGTGGCAATTTTCCTTTTGGTTACTGTTCAGCATGCATGGGTCGTGGTCTGCCGCGTGTCTGTTGATTATGATCTGTTCTAATGATCAGGATCGATGTATTGATCTCTTATTTGATCTCTACTGATCTTCAACTGACGTGGTTATATTAACCCGAATTAGTAATTAGGTCTAGTATGCAGTGGGGTAAACCGCAAGATTTTAGTTCAAGACCACCCTGCTGAGTTCCTTTGTTTTACCGCGGCTAAGGAAGATTAGCGAGTACTTAAGTTTGCGAGATCCTGCCAGAAACACAACTTTACTGACACCGGATTTGCCCGGTGGCACGAGGTTCTCCGAGACCTTGCGTTGCTTGCCGATATGCTCCGCATATCGCTGTCCCTGACTGCTTTCAACAATCAAATCCGAAAAGTAAAAGTTCGTGTCCGAGTTGTTTTTGACTTCAACGTTCGTAATCAAGAAACTCGCCGATTTGTCGCCCCACGGCGGCGTTTGCCATTGCACCTTGCTTGCCGTCATCTGCAAACCGGCGAGCGGTTTAACAACAGCAGCTGACGGAATGCGAGTCGGATCGAAAGCCGGAAGCCTCATCGGGCCCAGGGTTTTAAAACCGATGCTATCACCCTCATATACGTTGCGTATCTTTCCTTTGCGCTTGAGCGATGCAATCAAACCCCAGATCGCGCCGGCAGCGGCGAACGCGGCAATGTTGTAACCGTTCATCGCGACCGTCGCCGGTATGCCCGAGACCTGCAAACCAAGTAAGGCACCCGCGCCTGCACCGACTCCAGTGTAAGCGGCGTCCGTTGCCACCACCTTTGTGACCGCTTTAAGCGTCGAGTCTTTCGTTGTAAAACCAGCCTCGAAGGGCACTTCGTACTCGCCGCCTGGGCTGACCAGTTTATCGAATTGAACGGAGACGTAACCGTCGCGCCCTAGCCGTTTCTGATTCATAGCCTCAGTAACGTGACCGCGCATAAACCACTTGCCGGGCAGTATAACCTTGCCACCACTGGTGACATCTTGCGCAATACGAACAACTACTTCATCACCTTTCTGGCTGAGCTCGGAGTTGAGAGTTACGCCTTTCGGGAAGACCATGTCGATTTTCGTTTCGGCAGGAACCGTCTCAACCTTTCCTTCTATAAACGGATTGGGTTCACTTTTTTCGACGTGCCCTTCAAGATATCTATGCTCACTGGCGGAAAGGAAGGAAGTCGTCCGGTATTTCTCCAGTGCATCGGCAAAGCCGCCTGAGCTCTTCGCCGGATATGCGCCTGCTGTCGCCGTACCGGAACGCGCACCATCGAGAGTGGCATTGAATGACGAGCTATTTTGAGCTGCCACCGCCAGTGGAGTCGACAGGTAAGAAGCTAAACATAAAGATGCAATCGTTGCCTTTTTCATGAGCCAGAAAGTACTCCGCTGCGGTCCAGTATTGTCCCGGTTTCTTGATCGACGCTTTCAGCACTCTATAGTTTCTTCGTTAGAATTTCTTTCAGTTGTTCGAAGAAACCCTTCTTCTTCGCGGAATTCGCATCGGAGGTTTTAACCGTGTTCTTGATGCGAGCCTCCAACGTCCGGGCCTCGGCGTCGCGCGGGTCGATGCGCAAGGCTGTCTGAACTTCGGTCATCGCCAGGGTATTCCAGCCCCTGGCATGATAGATTTCGGCCAGTTTGTTGTGATATCGAGGCTCTTTGGGGCAAAGACGAATCGCCTCTTTCATAGCCGTCTCCGCCTCTTGATATCGCCGCCGTTTTAGCAGTTCGTCGGCGCGCACAAGATGTTTATTCGCCCATTTAACGTTAATGGTTTCATCCCCGACCAAACCGGTCTGACCGGATTGTCGCGGCGAAATCGCCTTGAGCTCGTCCTCGCTCAACTCGAAGTCGACTTTGGTTGATTCCAGGGCGTCCAGATTATCCTGCTGCTCTTTCTTCCTCTTAAGGATGCGAACCGCGTTGTACTCCGCACGGCGCTCATCGTCCGAAATCATGTCGTGAGCGCGGGTCACTCGCGCGAACTCCCGCTGCGCCCTGGCCCGCTGGTCGGGGTCGTTGGGGTAACGGTCCGGGTGCAGCTGCTTGGCGAGTTTGAGGTACGCCTTTTTTATTTCCTGTGCGGTGGCAGTTTCCTCGACACCGAGTATGGCGTAATAATCTTCCTCGAATTCCTGCATTACGAATCTATTGCGGAGAGCACAATCTCATTGTACGAAGTCAAACAGTCAAGCGCAGACCGGGCCGCCGCATCGTAACCTTTTAGATCAGGCCGGTCGGATCGGGCGGGCATCGGGCAGCGGTTGCTTCAAGCGAGTTGCTGGGACAAAAGCCACTGGCCAGAAATCCGCGCGAGATTCAACCGAGAAACAATATATATCAGCAAGTCCCGTTCTGGAAAGGCTTTGCCGGTTTTCCAATCAATCTAAAGAAATTGTAGTTTTATGAGCACCCCTTAAGATGGGTCCCCCATAATTCATATGTGGGACCCGAAATTTTTATCGCCTTTAGCTCAACATTGTTTGGGGCGTTGCGCCCAACTGGAGATACATGAATCTAGATCGTTTTACAAACAAAGCGCAAGAAGCAGTTACTGACACTAGAGGTATCCTGACTCGTTACGGTCACAGCCAGGTGTCGCCAGAACATTTGCTCCTTTCAATGCTGGAGCAAAAGGACGGCCTGACGCCAACAATCATTGAAAAACTCGATGCGAAGCCGGCTGACGTGGTTGACGATCTCGAAAAATATCTCGCAGCGCAACCGAAAGGTTCCGCGGTCAATATGCAAAAGGACGAATTGCATGTCTCGAACAAACTCATGCAATTGCTGGAGTTCGCCGCGCGAGAAGCGGAGCAAATGAAGGATCAGTACATTAGCGTAGAGCACTTGCTCATCGCGCTATGCGATCCCGGCAAAGGTCAATCCGGCACAATTCTCAAACAGCACGGTATCACCCGCGATCGAATCCTCGCCCAGCTGAGTGAAATACGAGGCAATCAACAAGTTACAAGCCAGGATCCTGAGGCGACCTATCAGGCGTTGAAGCGCTACGGTCGCGACTTGACCGAGGCTGCGGCAAAGGGCAAACTCGATCCCGTGATCGGGCGCGACGATGAAATCAGGCGCGTCATGCAGGTTCTCTCACGACGAACCAAAAACAACCCGTGTCTGGTTGGAGAGCCTGGGGTGGGCAAAACCGCTATCGTAGAAGGTTTAGCCACTCGAATCACCAAAGGCGACGTGCCTGAGGGCTTGAAGAAGAAAAAACTGATCGCGCTGGACATGGGCTCGCTAATCGCTGGCGCTAAATATCGCGGTGAGTTCGAGGAGCGGCTGAAAGCCGTTCTCAAAGAGGTACTCGAATCAAACGGCCAGATCATCCTGTTTATCGACGAAATCCACACCGTAGTTGGTGCCGGCTCTTCGGGAGAAGGCAGTATGGATGCCGGAAACTTGCTGAAGCCACCTCTGGCTCGGGGCGAGTTGCACTGTATCGGTGCCACCACGATTGATGAGTACAGAAAGCACGTCGAAAAGGACCCGGCTCTAGAACGCCGCTTCCAGACCGTGCTTGTGGACGAACCAGGTGTTGAAGAAACCATCTCGATCCTTCGCGGGTTGAAGGAAAGGTATGAAGTTCACCATGGTGTGCGAATCAAGGATTCGGCCCTGGTATCAGCCGCGGTGCTCGCCGACCGGTACATTACTGATAGATTTTTGCCGGACAAAGCTATCGACCTGGTCGATGAATCGGCGGCAAAAATGCGAATTGAGATTGACTCGATGCCGAGCGAATTGGACGAACTCGAACGGCGAAAAATCCAGTTGGAAATCGAACGTGAAGCGTTAAAAAAGGAAACCGATAACGCCTCTAAAGACCGACTGGAGAAACTTGAGAAGGAGCTCGCCGAGATCAGAGAGAAATCGGATGGTCTGCGCGCGCAATGGTTGTCTGAGAAAGAAGGCGTCAATAAGATTCAAAAAATCAAAGCCGACATCGAAGAAACCAAAGTTCAAATCGAGCAAGCGGAACGTGCTACAGACCTGCAAAGAGCAGCAGAGCTGAAGTTCGGCAGATTGATAGAACTGGAGAAGGAGCTGAAGGAGCAGCTCGCCAAAGACAACAGCAAAACCCGAACCCGCCTTCTCAAAGAAGAGATCGACGAAGAAGACATCGCGGATATCGTCGGCAAGTGGACCGGTATTCCGGTCAGCAAGCTACTCGAGGGCGAAGTACAGAAGTTGCTCCGTCTCGAACATCACCTCCACGAACGCGTCATCGGTCAAGACGAAGCCATTCAGGTGGTATCGGATGCGGTGCGACGTGCCCGAGCAGGCATGAAAGACCCCAAGCGACCGATTGGTTCATTCCTCTTCCTCGGACCCACCGGGGTGGGAAAAACCGAGCTTGCAAAAGCACTCGCCGAGTTTCTCTTCGATGATGAAAACGCGATCGTAAGAATCGATATGTCTGAGTATCAGGAGAAGCACACCGTCGCCCGACTGGTTGGCGCTCCTCCTGGATACATAGGATTCGATGAAGGCGGTCAGTTGACTGAAGCGGTTCGGCGCAAGGCTTATTCTTGCGTGCTGTTCGACGAAGTTGAGAAGGCCCACCCGGACGTGTTCAACGTTATGTTGCAGGTTCTCGACGAAGGTCACTTGACCGACTCGAAAGGTCGCCGCGTCGACTTCAAAAACACGGTGATCATCATGACCTCCAACATTGGAAGCAGCCACATTCTCGACTATCAGATGAATTCGGCAATTGATGGAGATGATGGTTACGAGCGCATGAAAGAGCAAGTTCTTGGTGCGCTTCGCCAACACTTCCGTCCTGAATTCTTGAACAGAATCGACGAAACAGTCGTGTTCCATGCACTCACAAGGGACCAGCTCTCGCAGATTGTCGACATTCAAATGCACTTCCTCAACAAGCGATTGGAAGATCGCAAACTGCAGTTGGTGCTCACGCAAAGTGCAAGAGAGCTGCTTGCAGACGAAGGATACGAACCGTTGTATGGTGCTCGACCGTTGAAGCGTTTGATACAGCGAGACATCGAGAATCCGCTCTCGCTGCACATTCTCAAAGGAGACTTCGTCGACGGCGACATCATCTCGGTGGACGCAAGCGGTGACGACCTCGTGTTCAAGAAGCAGGGCTCGTTGATCACGGTTTAACTCTCTCGCTAAAACTGCGAAGAGAAGACGTGGATGAGTCGAAAAAAAACCTTGCCGGTCTGAGAACCGGCAAGGTTTTTCGCTAGACAGACTCATTCGCTAACCAGTTGTGCAAATTGACAGAGCACGAGGCTTTTGAGACTCGCGAGCCGACGAGCGGAAACCCACACAAGAACTGCAGAACCGACTCTATTTGTTGTCGAAAGACCAGCGAGGCTTGACTTTTGGACCCATCTTGGCGCTCAAACGACTGATGATGGCACGATAAACTTCATACGATATGTGGTGTTTTGCATCCTTAGTGACGGCTGCGTAGTCATATGCAACCTTGGCTTTGTGCCAGTATTCTTGAGCCTTTACGGTATTCTTTTCGTCCGAGTAGCAGTCGCCCAGGCCTTCATAAATTTCGGCGAGCCCTCCGTGATGGTCGCCGAGGACGGCAATGTTCACGTTCATTGCCTCTTCGAACTCTTTTCTGGCCAGCTCGGTCTGACCCTGCCGGCGGTGGCACTCGGCTATCAGTTTGAGATCAGAAGCATAATCTTCAGTCTTTGTATCGCCGGCTCTGACGTGAAGCTCGACCAAAGTACCGGCCGCGCGAACGGCGTTACTCAAATCATTCTTCTTAAGATAATACTCGTAAACATCACGCACCGCTCGCAGTGCCTCAGGAGAACTGGCAGTAGGGAGAGCGTTCATAATCGATGAGTAAACTCGCTGCTCGTCATCAGCGTCTTCACGACCGGAATAACCGTGAGCGAGCTGAACAAGACCGGCGTAGTAGCGCCCGTCACTACGTGCAGCCTCGGGACCCTCTTTAAACGCAAGCGCGAACAGATTTTCGCTTTCTCGAAAGTCTTCTTTGCGAAGAGCTTGATTACCAGCCTGCCAGTAGCCGTTGAATCGCTGTTCGGCCCCGTCGCTCGAGCGAATCGTGACGACTTCGATGCCGTTCAAAAGCTGGTCAGTTGAAACAATTCCCGCATCCGCACCGACAATGTCACGGTTGCTCACTAGCACATCATGATACGTGCCCGGTGCGGAGTCGACGTAAAATCGAGTAATCAGGCTGTCGATGCCACCGGGATCAGCGTGCAAAATGGTTCTTGCAAGCAAGAGTGCGTCTATCTTCTGCGTTCGAGGGTCCACAGTCGGATAATGCGAAATTTCAAGACGGAGATCGCGGCCGTTTCTCACCAGGCGATGCGAGGTATTCTTGGGCAGCACATTTGCAGTGGAAAGTTTTTTCGAGATGGTGACATCGGAGACAACGGCATCTGCGCTTTGAATCGTCGCAATTAGCAAGAGCATTGCAAAATAATGCGTGAAATTTCGGGACCTTTTTTTCATCACAGCGCCAAAAACGCGCATCTGGCTCAATCGGGGATGTTATACCCTTCCACTTTAGCGCAGGCATCAAACCTTATCCAGGGTCGCCTAAGGACCAGTTGCATGCGAAAATATTAGCACCCTTCAAAACGAGAAATAATTGTGGACCCGCTATCAATAACTTTGGTTGTCCTGTTCATCGTTGGTTCGACAGCGCTCTCGCTTGCCGGACTGTGGCTCGTTCGCAAGAAAGTCGAGCTGTCGGTAATAAGGTCGTACCACGAAGTCGCTGGCTATTTATTGTCTGTAATAGGGACACTTTATGCGGTTCTTCTCGGCTTTATCGTCGTTGACTCGCTCTCGAAGTTCGACCAGGCCAGGGTGCTTGTGGAGGAAGAATCAAATGGGGTAGCAAATGTCTTTTTTCTCGCCGACAACTTTCCGGAGAAAGAGCGGCATGAAATTCACATTCGTTGCCTGCGGTACGTAGATGCTGTCATTAACACGGAGTGGAAATCAATGCGCAGCGGCGAACCAAGCCGCGAGGCGCTCTATGAGCTGCGAGCCTTGTGGACGACTGTTTCAAAATTCCAGCCCGCGAATCAGAACCAAACGTCGCTGTGGGAGTCAATGTTGTCAGGCATGGAAACCATCGGCACCAATCGCAGGCTCAGAATTATCGCTGCAAAATTCGGCTTGTCGCCGGTGATGACAGCGGTTTTAATCATAGGCGCCACCATCACTATCGTTTTCACTTATTTTTTCGGTCTTGAAAAATTCAGAGCACAAGCGGTGATGACCGCTCTCGTCAGTCTGACTTTATCGTTGAACGTCTGCCTGGTTCTGCTTTACGGCTATCCATTTCGCGGTGGAATCGACGTGCCGCCAAGTGCATTTCTGTTTGACAGGCACATCATTCGCAACGAGCTAAAGCGGCATGGAGAGTCAGACGACAGCGATGTATCTCCAGCTCCGAAATTCGATTTGAGCGATAAATTCATGCTCGATCCGCATTAGCGACTTGGTCTGGATCGTTTCGTACATATGCGATAACATGGCGCACTTTGGCTGTCGTTGTCGAGGTGTCGACCTATGCCCTCATTGAGTCCGGTTGGCGACCGGGTCAAGGAAACCCAGGATTCTCGCACTCACTCCGCTCATGAACCCGGTGACCCGATGACCTCCAATGAAAGCATCGTAGACGACAAGATTCTCGCACAAAGAGCAGAGACGTCCCTACCGGATGCAGCGGAAACTGAGTCGAACGCAATGCCAGCCGAATTAGACTCAGTGTCAGCTGAACCACATCTCGAAGGCCCATCGCGTTGGCATGCGCTTCTTGCCACATGGCTAGGCGGTGTCTTTGACGGAATGGACTCGTCGATTTTCGCGATTGTCTTATTTCCAGCACTAGCAGAGTTGCTCGGAACCAAGGACTACTCAACGGTAGGTCTTCATGGTTCTTACATCATTGCGCTGTTCATGATCGGATGGGCAGCCGGAGCGATGGTTTTCGGCATGGCAGCAGACTACTTCGGTCGCGCGCGTGTGCTGAGTTTCACGATTATCCTTTATGCGCTTTGCACCGGACTTTGTGCGACAGCGCACTCCTGGCAAGAGATGGGACTATATCGATTTTTAGTCGGAGCAGGCATAGGTGGCGAAATGGGAATCGGAGCAGTGCTGCTCTCCGAATGCTGGCCGCAGAAATCGCGAGCCTATGCGGTTGGTGCAATGGCGACCTCTCTTGGTTTCGGATACTTTCTCACAGCTGGTTTGAACCTCTGGCTCGGAGGTTTCGGTTGGCGCTGGCTGTTCGTGGCAGGTGTTATTCCAGCATTTTTGACTGTATATATCAGGCTGAAACTGAAGGAGCCGAAGCAATTCAATGAAGTAAAAAAACAGCGCGATTTACAGAAGAAAAATGGCGTCAAAGGCGACTCTGTAACGGCAATCTTGAAAGAGTTGTTCAACGAAAAATACAAGAGCAGGACACTAGCGGTGGTGGCAGTAGCGAGTGCTGCAATCGTCACCTGGTGGGCCGTCATCGCCTGGATTCCAGCCTGGATTAACCAATTGACTGGCGAACTAGCAGTCAGCGAGCGCAGCCACGCGATGTTCCTGAAAGACATCGGCATGATCCTATCCGGCGTGCTCGGCGGTTGGGTGATATCCAAACTCGGTTATAAAAAGACAATGGTGATGGCGTTCATCATGTCATTCATCTGCGCCGTCGGCATGTTTCAAACCACGTCAACATTCGGATTCCCCCTTCTATGCTGGGTTCTCTCTGTTGGATTTTTTGCACATCTGCCCTTCGTAGTTTTATGGATGTGCATTCCTGAACTATTCGAAGCGAGAATTCGCAGCACCGCATTTGGTTTCACCTACAACATTGGGCGATTCGCCGCGGCACTCGGAGCGTTGGGAAGCGGCGCTCTGATCACAGTATTCAACGGCTCTTACGCAATGGCAGCAACAACAGTTGCTTCAATTTATATCGTCGGCGCGATTGGTTCCCTTCTAATGCCAGAGACAACAGGCGAGTTGGAACAAGGTTAATAAGGGTCCGGCGAATGTTATAGCTGATCGCGGCGGGTCGGTTTTGGCGGGTCTTCGCGACCCAGGTCAAGAATCGAGCGAATTTCTTCATCGGTTATATTGTGCTCTAGCATCTTGGGCAAAAACTGGTCGAGCATCTGACCATGCCATTCAACGACATCGCTACGCTGCATGTTTTTTACTATCGAAGCGATTAGCGTCATCCAGTATTCGCGCTCAGGCTTTCCAATTTGAGCTTTAATTGACTGAAACGAATGCTCGGTGTAGCCGGCGCCTTCCAGTTCCAAAATAAACGCTTCAGGCACAGCATTGGCAGGGTCGAGCAGCCGAGGCCAACCGCCATACTTCTCAGCGATTGCGTTCAACTCTTCGTCGTGAAAGCTAAAATTGATCTTGTGCTGCCGCATCCTCAAATCCTCGCTATCCCGAGGATTGTTCGGTCATATATTGAGCGAGCGCTTGCTCAAAAACTTCCTTAAGCGGCAATCCATGCCGTTCAGCGTACGTCGCACAATCGGAATATTCCGGTTGTACATTTACGATGTTGCCGCTCAAATCGCGGCCAACTTTAATTCTGATGGACCAACTGTCGGAAAGCTTCACTTCGGCAAACTCGCGTTCTGCCACTAATCGCTCGACGAGATAACTTCGCACACCAAGTGAAGATGTTTCCTTTAGTATCAGCGTTTCGATTTTTCGGCGATCTTGAGGTTTCGCGAGAACTGTGATTAGGTGCCCGCTGCGTCCCTTCTTCATTGTCGCCGGGACCACAGATATGTCTAAAGCGCCCTCCGCAAGAGCTTTTTCCAAAGTGTAGGCGATGATGTTTGGAGGGCAATCGTCGATGTTTGCTTCAATGACAGCAATTATTTCAACGCGAAACTGATTGGCGTCACCGGCTATCGCCGCGGTTTCCGACCGAGTTCCTGGAACAGAAGTCGCTACACCATTAGCGATACCAGGGTTTAATTCAAAGTTTCCGCCGACCTGCTCAATAGCCGGAAAAGACGATAGCTTATTAGAGATAGAACTGCATTGCCCGATGAAGGTACGCACAACATTTGGGTGCGACGGCGGATTCAACGTGCCGGCACCATAGCCGACACTCTCGATCTTTTCAAACGATGGAGCCGCGCCCCAGCGTTCTGCTACAGTCGCGAGAATGGCTGCTCCCGTCGGTGTCAGGCATTCAAAACGGATATCGACAGAGTTAATTGGCGCTCCGGCCATCTCGACGAGGTACGCGGTCGCTGGTCCGGGAACAGGATATAGTCCATGCTGCGTCTTAACCGTGCCACCACCGAGAGTGAGCGGCGACACTACGGCGGTTTCAATTCCAAGAAGATCAAAGCCGACGCAAAATCCGACTATATCTACGATTGCGTCGACGGCACCGACTTCATGGAAATGAACGTTTTCCGGGTCAACACCGTGAACACGTCCTTCCGAAATCGCCAGGTTGCGAAAAACTTTGGTCGATAGCTCCTTGGCTCTAGCAGATATTCCAGATGCTTCGATAAGCTCCAGAATTTCCTTAACGCTGCGACCATGCGGTCCTTCATGGTGGTGTGTATCGAGTACGTCATGCGTGTGGTCGTGCTTATGACCGTGTTCGTGTTCGTGGTCATGACCGTGTTCATGACCGTGTCCATGCTTATGCCCGTGTTCATGTTTATGAGCGTCGTCGTGATCGTGAGTATGCTCTTGTGAATGAGTATGTTCGGTGTGGTGGCACTTCACGTCGATCTTCTTGGATGCCACCAGACAGCGCATCACATCCTCCACCGAAACTTCGAAACTGCCCGGTGGCAGTGCGATCTTTCGCAGTTCTGCCCGCCACTGTTCGAAGTTCAAGCCGTTCGCCAGAAGCGACGCACAAAGCATGTCGCCGGCAGCGCCGAACTGGCAGTCAAAATATGCGACCTTCATAAGCTTTACCTCGTGGGCATTTCCAGATCGCCAAGGTCTGTTTCGGTGATGACCTTGGTGGCAAGGCTCATCATTTTAGTTATATGGTCATACTTGTTGTTGAGCAGCACAAGTTTTTTATCTCCCGGCGTGAGTGTCATCGAGAAGTCTCCGCCGCGCTGGCTGACGACTGCGCCCCCACCATAAATGCGCTCTTTCTCGTTTCGCTCATGCCTGGCGCTGTAAGCTTTGACGACAATACCTTTAAGTCCCTTTCCGTTGCTGACGATACGACCAAACACCGGATAGCCCTTTTTCAACGAAACCATGACTGTGCGCGCCTCGTCGCCCGGCACCTCCACGAGAGCAGACGCCAGATTAGACTTCTTCGGAGCAAACACTTCCAGCGTGCATGTCCCACATTTCGGATGTCTGAACGAAAACTTACCTTCGTCATCAGTCCTCGTAGTCATGGAAACGGAGTTGTCGGTCGTCCAGAGATCGACCTTCACACCGGACAAAGTTTTGTTCTTATCGTTGCGAACCTGCCCGCTAAGCACCTTTTGGAGTGCTTGCGCCGGCGAGTTCGAAATGGCCAGGAAAGTTAGAGACAAAAGTGAGGCAGCAGCAGCAATTCGCAATGACATCTGACAATTCTTGAAAAGTTGTAGGACAATAGAAGCTAACTCATACAGAGTATCAGAACAGGCGCCGTGATTCATGCCTATCAAGATCGGTTCGCTTACAGTTCCAGGACGTGTCTACGTGCCGCCTATGGCGGGCGTAACCGATCTCGTGTTCAGGAATATCGTGCGACGCGTGGATCGCGGATGTTTACTTGCAACAGAGATGGTTTCGAGCAAGAGCCTTCAGTTCAAATCAGACTCACGCCTTATGGATCTGGCGTCTGATGAGCATCCCATAGGCATTCAAATTTTCGGTCATGAACCGGAAGTTATGGCGATGGCAGCGAAGATGGCTGAAGAACGGGGTGCCGACTTCGTTGATATTAACATGGGTTGTCCTGTTCCAAAGATTACAAACGGAAAGGACGGCTGTGCGCTGATGCGCGAGCCTGATCTGGCAAAAGAAATAGTCACGGCAATTCACTCGTCAGTGAAAATTCCGGTGACAGTAAAGTTTCGCCTGGGCTGGGACGAGAGCACGAAAAACTGCGTCGAGTTTGGCGAAATGCTGGAGGGTGCAGGAGCCTCAGCAGTGACCGTTCACGGTCGAACGAGAGCGCAGCGATATGCCGGCAACGCAGACTGGACGATGATCGCGTTCGTGAAAAAGGCGCTGTCCATACCGGTCTTCGGCAACGGCGATGTTTTCGAACCAGAAGATGCAGCCCGTTTATTGGAAGCTACAAACTGCGACGGTGTGGCAGTGGCACGGGGAACACTCGGCAATCCCTGGTTAATTCCGCGTATTACAAAATACCTGGACACCGGAATACTTGATGCGACGCCAGATGTAGTAGATCGACTGATCCTTGCAATGCATCACTGTATCGGCATGATCGCCTATAAGGGCATCAGAGTAGGAACGAGCGAGTCGCGGCGACATCTGATCAACTACACAAAGGGAATTCATAAAAGCGCTCCCTACCGAAACAGGCTCACCCAGGTCAATTCAGCTCGAGAAATAGTGGATGTTCTAGCAGAGTTGGTGGAGCAGGAAGCCGGAACGGACGGCAAAAGGCGCTTCCTGAGCGCGGTTGAGCGCTACGACATCGAGAATATAGGAAAGTTCGACGAAGGCAACAATGGACCAGAAGCAGCCCTCAAGGCGCTCGGCTCGGCGCCGCTACTGGTTGGAGCCGGACGCTAGAAAGACTGGTTCAAGCCTCAGCAGACGCAGAGGCTAACTCCGGAATTAGCGAACGCCCGGGCAGCATAGTCCAGGCTTCTGACGAGACTTGACGAACTCAATAACCGTTCTAATGATGATAGAGGATGATGATTTCGATCAAGGCGAACATCCAGGCAAACGGCACCGCAATGGCGAATGCTGTTTCAAGCCCCCAGTCGATATGCGCTCCGTCGCGCCAATCACAAAACCAGAGCACGCCGTTGATGATGGGCGTCATACACCAGCCCATAATGCCTGATAGCAAGGCTAACATCAAAACTATTGACCAGATATCCATCCTTGGATGATTCAGTCTCCCGCGCGCCTAGAGTATAGAAGTGGAGTCTAAACCCTGAGCGAGCATTTGACAACGGGAATATTCCCATTGAAGACCAGCTTAGAGTCAATTTATAAAGAGACCGACTTAGTAGATGTGATAGCCGGAGGTCGAGATCAAGATGGTTCCGTCGCCTTCAGCAGCTACCATCTGCAGCGCCTGGATCACGGCGTTGGTGGTCTTGTGCTGTTCGCGTGTTTCGTTCTTGATCTGTTTGGCACGCTGAGCGACCTTCAACACGAGTTCGTATCGGTTGGTGCTTTCGTCCAGCAGTTGATCGAGAATATTGGTTGTGCTCATTTAGGGCCTCACCCGGGTTTTCTTATATGCGCAGTCTTTCAGCATACACGATAGCCGTTAGATTGCGAACAGCTTCTTTCAGATTGTCATTAATAACTTCATAATTGAACAGATGGCGCTGCTGCATCTCGCCCTTAGCCTTCTTCAAACGCTCGGAAATTTTTTCTTCAGTCTCAGTTCCGCGGCTTCTCAAGCGGCTTGCCAGGTCCTCAAACGAGGGCGGGGATATGAAGATCAAGATGGCGTCCTTGCACTTCTCTCGCACCTGCATTGCGCCTTGCACCTCGATCTCAAGAATCACATCGATTCCCTTTTCCAGGTGCTCGCTGACCCACTGAGACGGCGTACCGTAGTAATTACCCGCAAACTCGGCATATTCCAGGAAATCGCCACGTTTTTGCATCGCGAAGAATTCTTCTTCCGAGCGGAAGAAGTAGTGCTCCCCCTCGACTTCGATACTGCGGCGGGGGCGGGTTGTTACTGAAACCGACTTGGCAAGCTGATCGACTTCGTCTAAGACGGCTCCGACGATAGTCCCCTTCCCGACGCCGGATGGTCCGGTCACGACCAGCAAAGAACCGGTCTTTGTCATCGGCTCGATCTTGTCAGGCGACACAGAGGTCACTCCGGTGGTTGGCTCGGGACTCTTCTTGGTTTCCATCATCTAACTCTCCAACCGACTCAGCCAAACTAGTCGGTCCCTCAAAAACTATGGCGCTAATTATGCCCTTTTTACGAACCACATGCAAACCCGCCTGCAATGCCGGATATGTAGACGCAAAGCGAGAAGCCGTCAGCCGAGTGACGTATTTCGGAGCGATTAGCCCTTTCCGAAAAAGTGGAATAACTCGCATACGAAATCTTGGCGATTCATAACAAAATGGCCAAGTTTTGCTAGATTGAGCCAGTTAGACAATTGCCTTTTAAATCATGCAGCCATTTGACGCACTATCAATCAGAGCGGTTCTTCAAGAAGCTAAACCGCTTTTGATCAACCGCCGAGTCGACCGGATCTACCAGCTCGGCCGGGACGAAGTGCTTATCTCCCTGCGTTCAAAAGGCGGCGCGGTGAGCCTGTTTCTATCCGCTCAATCGGTTTACGGCAGAATGTGCCTCGTGCGTATCCCCAGTGGAGAAGCAGCGGACAAGAATCCGACCGACCGTGCAATCCACGACCGATATCAATCGAAACACAGCGCCGGTGCGCCGCCCAATTTTTGCCTGGTACTGAGAAAACACTTGTCGGGAGCCATTTTGATTGGAGTCGAGCAACTCCCCGGCGAGCGCATAATCGATTTCATTTTCTCTGCTACCGACGAGGTCGGTTCGAGTTCAATCAAAGTATTGACCGCTGAGATCATGGGCCGACACAGCAATTTGATTTTCTGGGACAAAGAATCGGGAAAAATTCTGTCCTCGTCGCACGCAGTAACTCAAGAGATGAGCAGACAGCGAGAGGTTCTACCCAATCTTCAATACGAACGCCCTCCCAGTCAGGATCGTCAAAGCATCTTCGCGGTCAGTGAGTCCGATTTCAAAGCCAAGTTTAAACACCTGCAAGAAACTTTTTTACAAAACAAACCTGCCACCACAAGCGGTGACAATGCTCAGGAAAAACCGGCGCCGGCAACTCTCGAGCAATGGTTAATATCATCGTTTACCGGACTCGGAAAACATCTGAGCGAAGAAACCGTCGTCGGAGCAAAACTAGAGAGCCAACTCACCGATGCACTGAAAATTTCAAATGTCGAAGATCGGTTATGGAAACAGATTAACCTGCTCCAGACGCCAACCAATTTCAGACCGGCTATGCAAGCGGACCTGAACAGATACACCGTAATCGGCTGGTATCCGGATTTCGAGGATGAGGGGAAGTGGAAGAAGTTTCCTTCCGTCAACGATATGGTTGAACATTATTTTCGATCGCTGGAAGCAAGAGAGCAATTCATCCAACTTCGAGAAAAAATTAAATCCGAAGTCAGTGCGGAATCGAACAAACTTGACGTCAGAAAACACGTTGCCGCGGGGCATCTAAGCGCCGAAGGCGAAATCGAACGTTTGAAACAGTCAGGAGATTCAATACTCTCAAATCTCCATCAAATTAAGTTGGGCCAGGATGAATTAGTCGTATCCGATTGGACGAAGGACAACGGCGGCGAACTCAAAATAAGTCTTAATCCGAATATGTCTGCTGTACAAAATTCGCAGGTGTTTTACAGACAGTACGCCAAACTCCGCTCTAGACAGGGTGCCGCACAAACAACTTTGAACGAAGTTCAAAAACGTCTCGATTTCCTTGGCGAACTCCGAAGAAGTTGCGAGGATGCAAAAGACATTGAGAGTCTGCGAAAAATTCGCGAGACCTTGAGCGGTAGAAAGCCAACTCAGGAGCGTATAAAAGGCGATCCAAAGGCTCACCAGCAAAAGCAACACAAAGGCAATAGTGGTGGCGCCGGTGGAGGCAAACCAAAATCGCTTTCGCTGACGTCCTCCGACGGCTGGACAATATTCGTCGGACGAAATCGGAATGAAAACGACCACCTGCTCAGTAAAGTCGCAAATCCAAACGACATATGGTTCCACGTCCTGGGTCAGGGTGGAGCGCATGTTCTCATCCGCGTTCCTTCAAACAAACAAGAACCGCCTAAGACCACCATCACAGAAGCCGCTACCGTGGCGGCTCGACTGTCAAAAGCTGGAACGGGTGCAAAAGTGCGAGTAATTTACACGCAATGCAAATTCGTCAAGAAAACCGATCCTAACAAGCCGGGATTAGTTCGCTACGAAAACGAAAAAACAATTGAAATCGACCTGACCAAGCCAATGCCGAAGATGATGAAAAAGTTGTTCGCGACCTGATGGTCCTACATCTTACGGAAAAGACCAACAACGACCCCCTGGATTTGCAGATCCGAGGCACGCGAAACAAAAATAGGCTCCATCGATGAATTGCCCGGCTGCAAGCGGAATCCACCGTTTTCTTTATAGAAGCGCTTGAGCGTCGCGCTTCCATCCTCAAGCAATGCCACCACGATTTCGCCGTTGGTCGGCGACGGGCTTGGCTTGATGATCACGTAGTCACCACTGTAAATACCATCCTCAATCATCGAATCACCCTTCACTTCAAGGGCAAAACAACCGCGCTGGGCGTAATCGCTTTCCATAGTCAAATATTCCGGCGTCTCAAAAGCATCGATTGGCGCACCGGCAGCAATGCGACCCGCAAGTGGAACACCGACGGGCTGCGCTTCCTGAGCAGGCACATGCTCAGCAGACGGAACAGCGCGCAACTCACCCTCATTGCCATCCTCATCAAGATTGAGCAATTTGAGCCCTTCACTGAGCACACGCATCGAGCGATTAAGTTTCGGCTCCCACTGAACCAATTCCTTTTTCTTGAGCGCTGAAACGTGCTGATGGATAGTCATCCGGTTTTTAAGCCCAAGGTGGGTCGCTAACTCCTGGAGAGTCGGAGGATAACCACATTGCTCGGACAACTCTACTATGGCATTGAGCACGTCTCGCTGGCGCGCGGGTAGCTGTCGTGACACTTTCTCGTTCCTCTAACCTCTGACAGATGGGACCTTTTTCAAGAGCACCCATACGTAAGTATAGTATCCCTCGATCTGACTGTCTACCTTTTTTCTGAAATTTCCTTTAGATCGGCCGATAAATTTTTCAACCGGTCGGCACCACCTCTGGTGGCCACTCAACGGTCAACAATGACCTCGCAAACAGCAAATGCGGTTTAGCCACTGCTTCCAACCCGATTGGATTGAGCATAGTGTTGTAAACGAAGTCCGCATGAGCCTCTTGAAGCGGCCAGGGAGCATGGTGAATATGCGCGCGCAATAACGTGCCGTCACCAGATACGGTGTACAAACAATAGCGTTCGGTCAAGAAGTGTTCGATGGTGCCCTTCTGAGCGAAGAACGGCTCACCACTGGGTCGATAGCGGACATCAAGGGCGGCCGCGTCTCCGCGACGGTCGGTTCGCTTGCTTTTGTAGCAAATCGAGCCGTCACGATCGACCGCACTCATCTCCGCATAATAATAAGGAAGGTGAAACCAGGTGCGCGCCCCCTCGACCGCAAACAGACTGGCGCAATCAAGCGAAAAGAAATAGACGCCTGGAATTCCGTCGACGACAACGTAAGTGCGCACGTTCAGTTCCAAAAAATCCGAAACAACAGGCAAGCGAGGCGTAAAGCGCGGACGTACTTTTCGCATTTTGAACGGCACCACTCCTATGTATGCGGCTCCGTCGAGTATATCCAGATCCATCTGCGCTGGAACAAGCTTTCTCACCACATCCGGTTCGAACTTCCAGTGCGCAAAAAGCAGATCGTCCCACATCTGAGTCATCACCCATGGTGCCATGGGATATGGATAGTGGCGATGATCTTTTACAGCGAGCAGGTCTTTCATCGAAAAGAGTTTTAAGCCTACGCTTCCGCTATAGAGAATTGACCAATCTAAAGAATGCGTTGACCAAGACTTGAAAGAATCAGTTCAACAGCCAGTTTAGCTGTGCTGTTCTTAATGTCGTTAGCAGGATTCAGTTCAACTATATCTATGGATCTAATCAGTTGCGACTCAGCCAGAAGAGTGAGCGCAAGATGACTCTCGCGATAATTGAATCCACCACGAGCGGGTGTGGAAACACCAGGAGCGACATCGGGGTCGATAACATCGATGTCGAATGAGACGTGAAGCCCCGTAGAATCCGAGCCGCAAGCGCCAAGCGCAAGGTCGGTAACGCGACCGAGCCCAAGGTGATCGATATCACGGATGGTGAACGGAGTGACACCACATTGATCGATCAATTCGCGCTCCGGCGGATCCACATCGCGAATTCCGATGAGCACCGAACGATTCGGCAGAACTTTCGGCGAGTATCCGAGCAACTCGGTCAACCGCTTATCGCCCCTGCCAAGCGAGACAGCAAGTGGCATTCCATGGACGTTTCCGCTGCCGGAAGACTCAGGGGTGTTGATGTCACCATGTGCATCAAACCACATCAATCCCCAATTCTCGTTTCGCTTGCGATAGTAGCTCGACACGCCGGCGATACTTCCAATCGCGAGCGAATGATCGCCGCCGATTGTAATTGGAATAGTGCCTTTCGTCATCGCCGCTTCCACAGCTGCAGCGACATCTTCACTGACTTGCCCGATTTCCGGAACACACTTAGCCGGTGAATGTTGATCCCACCAGCACACTGAATAAGGCACCTGGATGTCGATTTCGTCAGCGACTTTAAAACCGAGACGCTCGATACTCTCAGGCAACTCGGCGACTCGCATCGCTGCGGGTCCCATGCTCACTCCGCGATGAGAACCGCCAAGATGCAAAGGCACGTAAATCAGCGTGACAGAATCAAGTTTCTTGCGCGCAGCTTGTTGTTCTGCACCGGGAGACTTTTCAGGAGTTTTTTCTGAGCTTTTTGCTTCTGGAGCCAACATGACGCATTCCTTTATCATTCGAGTCCGTGGAACTCGACGATTGTAGACCGGTTCATTAAAGGAAAACGGAGTGTCTAGTTTCCGTTACAGAGCGCAAGTTGACTGGCTATTTGCGCTCGCATCCTAACTACCCTAGTGTATAATCTTCCGATAGTTTTGTCTTTCTTTGTCGCGACAAAATGGCGATTTAGTTGGACGGCAGCCAGTTTCAAGCCACATGCTATTTGAGAAATGAACTCAAGAGCGTCGGCGAACTTACGAGGCTGTGCTCAACTAATTGGTTCGATGGAGGTTAGAGTTGTGATTCGGCCTATCGTGAAACTATTCTTTCTGGCAAAAGCCTCTTTAGAGGTCGGGCGAGAGCGCCTTGAAGATTGCCTGGATGCAGTCACCGCCAGAGCGAGCGAGTATAAATCGAACGGCTCTGACAAAGTTTCTGAAGCGAAAGAGCGCGTACAGCAAGTCGCCAACGAACTTTCGCAACACATCTGGCAACGCTCCGAAATTCTCGAAAGTCAAGTGCGCGAGAAAATTCGCAGACAGGTAGCTGATTTTTCGCTGGGTGCGCTTGGCGACTCGACCGAAATCAACGAGCTTCGGGCAGAGATTGCCACATTGCGAGCAGAAATTTCAGAATTGAAGCAAATGAAGGCGTCTGTTTAATTCTTTTAGTACGATAAACAGAGTCGACTCTTCTCAAACAAAATCAGCTTGACTGCGGACGAACCAGCAAAAGAAACCACCAGCTCGACCGCGCTGCAGCCGCTCGGGCAGCAGCTTTACGACCCCAAGAAAGCGGATCGCTCGATCAGCCCTCAGGAATTGGTCAAAGACAAGCGCTTCTGGCAGGTCAGTCGAACGCTTACGCTTTTTGTCGCCGGTTCGATTTCCGAGAAATACGGCAAAGACACTTCTCTCACAACCAGCGAGAAGCGCAAAAAGCGTTCGTCGAGAGTTCGCCAGGCGCTGATCGAACTTGGTCCTACTTTTATAAAACTGGGTCAGTTCCTCTCCGTCAGACGCGACATATTATCCGACGAGATGGCTGATGAACTCGCGCTCTTGCAGGACAAGGTGCCGCCTTTCGATGTCGCGATCGCCAGAAAAATTATCGAAATGGATCTGGGCGCGCCACCGGAAAAGCTATTTGCAAAGTTCGAAGAAACACCCATCGCTTCGGCCAGCATCGGACAAGTGCATCGAGCCTGGCTGCAGGACGGCACACCCGTAGTCGTGAAAGTGCAGCGTCCCGACTTGGCGACCCGCTTTTATCAAGACCTTGGCTACATGCGGTTGGCAACTCGTCTGGGCGGTCGACTGAAGAAAAGCACTGCCTGGGACGACTGGCTGCAATTATCAGACGAATTCGGTCGTACCTTATTTCAAGAAATCAATTACCTGCAAGAAGGCAAAAACGCTGACAGACTTCGTCAAATTTTGAAGGGGCATCCCGAGATTCGCGTGCCGAGAATCTTTTGGAAATTTGCGGGCAAGCGGGTTTTAACCCTTGAATACATTCCAGGGATAAAAGTCTCCGACACGAAGGCACTTGAAGACTCCGGTCTGGATCTGGTCGCCATCGGCAACCGCCTTGTCAGTTGCTACTTAGACCAGGTCCTGTTGCACGGTTTCTTTCACGCCGATCCGCACGCGGGTAATCTCGCGATCGACGATTGGGGAAACGTGGTGCTTTACGACTTCGGAATGATAGGCGAAATCACGGATGCTCAGCGTGATGCCATCACTGGTTGTATTGCCGCAGTTATAAGACGCGATATCGATGATCTGATTGTGCACTTGAAAATCCTCGGAATCGTCAAAGAAAATGCCAAGACCGAGCCTGTGAGACGCGCCATTGAGCCGCTCATCGACTATTACGCGGGTAAAGGTTTACGCGAGCTGGATTTTTCGCACCTGGAAAGCGATATCGACCAGATCGCAGACGAGCGAGCAATTTATTTGCCGCCGACATTGGCCTACCTGATCCGCACAGGAACAGCACTTGAAGGGGTTGCTCGCACATTGCATCCGAACTTCAGTTTCGTCGAAGCGGCTAAACCATCGATTCGTAAATGGATTTTGAACAAACCGGATCAAGCTGCAAATGTTTTAAAACTGATGGGGGGCGAATATGCAAACGCTCTCAAAGCTGCCTGGTTGAAACTAATTAACGCAAAAACACTCGACAACTCACTTTCCTTCTTACAAACAAATCATCCACCTAAAACTCAATCCGAAAAAAGCCGCTCGTCAAGCGCCGTTCCCGCGACACTCGCAGCAAAGCAGCCTTCGGTTTTCTTCACACAAGAAGATGTAAAGACACCAGCCGAAAAGGGCGAAATCGACCAGGAGATGAGCGCTCTGCTTCAACAACTCGATCAAGTGAAAAGCCGAGTTAACACTTTGGAAAAGGAGATCGGAGAGTTCGCGCAAAATAGAGTAAATTTACTAGTGCAGTCAATGTGGCTCTTGGCATTTTCCATTTTGTATTTGGGAACCTGCTTGATAACTGAGCTGCGACCATATTCAATTTATTTTTTGATTGGAAATGGTTTTTTGGTGGCAAGAATAATTGGACACCTGGTCAGATCAAGTAAACTAAGAGGCCGGTCTGGGACGACCGAGCTTTCTAGGAGGCAACGGAGATAAGGTATGCTTAAATGGCGTGCAGCTGCACGGACTGATGCGGGTTGCCAGCGTCAGAGAAACGAAGACAATTTTTGGATGAGCCCGGATCAACGGGTTTTCGCGGTTGCAGATGGTATGGGTGGCGCGGTTGGCGGCTCCCGAGCCAGTAAGCTCGCCGTGGAAGCGATTGAAAAACAGTGGCGCGAATCGCCACCGTCCCTGGACGATAAAGACAAGATTCAAAAGTGGCTGGACGAAACAGTCAACATGGCGAACCACAAAGTGTGGCATGAAGCCGAAGAAGACGCTTCGGTTCGCGGAATGGGCACGACGGTGGTCGTGGCTGTTCAGTCCGATAACAATATGCTCCAGATCGCTCACGTCGGCGATTCGCGAGCTTATCTGTTGAGAGATGGAAAGCACACGCTCCTTACTAACGACCACTCTGTAGTTCAAGAGATGGTGCGCGCCGGACGGCTCACCGAGGAGCAAGCACGCATCAACCCTTATAAAAACTTAATCACCCGTTGCCTGGGTCACGAAGAGCGTGTCGAAATCGACCACACTCCGGTTGATTTGAAAGACAACGACTGGGTCGTACTCTGCTCCGATGGGCTCCCAACAGTTCTAAGAGATGAGCAAATCGGCGATGTGGTCAAAGATGCCGCCGACCCCGATGACGTTTGCGAAGAACTAGTCAAACAGACACTCGATGGCGGCGCACCTGACAACGTCACGGTCGTCGTAATCAGATACGTGGACGAGTCTAGCAACGGCAGCAACTAAGCTAATCAAACTATGAGTAATGGAACTTGCAGTAGATGTGGAGGAATCGTCGATGCAGGCGGGCGTTGTACCGTTTGCGGCGCTCCATCATTGCCTGCAGGTATGCAGTCCGGTCAGATGAGCGCAGGGGCACCAGGGAAGCCGATCTCAGCATCCAGACCAGCGTTTTTATATAACAAACTGACAAATGAGCGCTACCCGCTCACGCAGTCTGTGAGCAAGATCGGACGGGATCAGACCAACAACATTTCCATAACCAACGACCACTACATCTCCAGACATCACAGCTGGGTGCTGCAAATGCAAGGCGGCTACTGGATCGAAGATCTGGGTTCGACCAACGGCACTCTGGTTAACGGCGAATTGCTTGGAGAACGGCGCCAGATTAATCCCGGCGACAGGCTTACAATAGGAAAGACCGAGCTCATATTCGTAATGGAGTAAATCCATGGCGCGTCGGTTTGAAAACTACAAAATCCTGGCCGAAATTGGTCGGGGCGGAATGGGAATCGTCTACAAGGCGGTCGACGAGCGCACGGGCAAAGAAGTCGCCATCAAGCAGCTCATTCTGGAAAACATCGACGCCAGTAAACACAAGGAGTTTCGCGATCGCTTCAGACGAGAAGCTCAAACAGCGCTGCGTCTGGTACACAAGAACGTCGTCTCCGTAGTCGATATCTCCTCGGATCCTGACAGTTATTACTATGTCATGGAGTTTTTAGAAGGAAATAGTTTACGCCGAGAAATCGCCAAACATGGCGGAAAGTGCGCGCCTGATCGATTCTTGAATATTCTCGAGCAAATTGCGGAAGGTCTGTCGTACGCGCACAGCATGAACGTTATTCACCGCGATGTGAAACCGGACAACATTTTTATTCTGGAAGACGGCACAGTCAAAATCACCGACTTCGGAATTGCTCGCGTAGCAGATCTGGAAGAAACCAATCTTACGAAAACTGGCGTCATGCTTGGCACTCTGGCATATGTCTCGCCTGAACAATTGCAGAATGCTAAAACAGTCGATCACCGCGCGGACATTTTTTCGCTTGGCGTGGTGTCATACGAAGCACTTTGTGGATATTTGCCGTTCACCGGGGATGGTATCGCGGCGACGATTGTCAAAATCATGTCGCAGGAAGAGATACCGCTCACATCCATGAATCCGTCGATATCTCCGGAGCTATCCGGAGCGGTTTCAAGAGCCTTGAGAAAGAAACCGCGAGATCGATATCGTTCGGTTCATGAGTTCATACGCGATTTTAGAACCGCCTTCGAGAGCACTATGGGCGGTGGCAGGCGATTTGATGAGAATCTCGATCCGTTTAGCACTGCCACCGACATGGCAATTCCGGTGAGCGCCGCTATTACACCAGCGGATATCAATCAGGAAGTGCAAGCGGAAGAGCTGGAGTTGCAACAACAACAACAACAACAACAACAACAACAGTTTCAGCAGCATTCGTCGGCTCATGAATTTCAATTGCAGACACCTGCGGAAACTCAGTCACCACATGGTGAAAGCGAGTCCCATCAAGCCTCGATGACTACTCAGGACACGCTGGCGGGCGGAATATTCGGAAAGTCGCACAGCACAGGAGATCTAGAAGAACAGCGGATGCCGGACACAACTCTTGCGTCAGCAGACATGTCGGAGTTCGGTTTAGAAGTATCGCTGGATAAGGGCGGTGTCTTGAAGGACAAACCCAAGGCGCGTTACTCAAACTCCGGGAAATACAAACCCTTCAATCCACAAGAACGCGCGAAGTTATCAGGTGATGTCTCGCAAGAAATTCCAGAACGATTCCGTCAAGAACCGCCCAGCTCAATGCAAGACGGCAACGCGGGAGACAATTCTCGCAGGAGCAGTTCTCCGGCCAACGAGTTAACGAGTTCGAGCAGCGGTTCAAGCAATCCTCCTGCAGCAAACAGCGTTCCGCCTAAACAGAACCCGATTCCAACAGGTGGTGGCGCACCCGGCTCAATGGCATCGCGCATGCAAAAGACTACAGAGTCGTCATTCATGCCAACGCACTACAATCCGATAAAGCTGATGATGTCTATAAAGACGCATGGTGCAAATGAAAAACCGTTTACCGAACCGACATCAACAAGTTACAGGTCCGGTCGATTGCTCGTCGCTGACGGAGCCATGCGCGTTGTTCATATGTTTTCGCTAAACGGTCGCTGGCTCTGCGATCTCACGCATCGCCCCGAAGTCAATTCTAAAACCGGAGGCGGTCGATTCACCAAACCTAGTGGCATAGCAATTGACGAACGAAGCAGAATTTATGTGAGTGACTCGAGCGATCAATACATCAGGATTTTCGATGGGCAGGGTCTGTTTATCAAAGAGTTCAAAAACATCCAGGGCAATGAAGGTGGTCTAGCCGGCATCTGTATCGACTCCACCGGACTGTTATATGTTTCGGATTCAACAAACGGAGCGCTCCAGGTGTTTCAATCAGACCTCGGCGTCTGGGTGCGCAGCATCGGCACCAAAGGGAATGAACCGGGGCAGTTGCAATTGCCGTCCGGACTTGCGACAGACAGATTGAATCGCGTATATGTTGTCGACTATGGTACGAGTCGCGTTTCTGTTTTCAACAAATCCGGCGCCCTGGTTCGATCGTTCGGTTCGAAAGGCAATCAGCGAGGCATGTTCAACGTGCCTCGTGCTATAGCAATTGATAAGCATGACCGCATTTTCGTCCTTGATTCGCTGAATCACAGAATTCAAGTTTTCGGTCAAGGCGGCGATTGGTTGTACACTTTTGGAGGTCTCGGCTCCGGTCCCGATGAATTCGTGGGTCCGTCCGGTCTTTCAATCGACAACGAGAACAGCTTGCTGTTCGTGGCAGATAAGGGTAATAAACGAATTCAGGTATTGGAGCTCGGTTTCAAATAATGTCCGACAAATTCATACAAGAACCAAACATCAAAGTTGTACTCGCATCACAGTCCCCACGACGCATTGAGCTTTTAACAAACTTAGGCTTCAATTTCGAAGTCATGCCGGCCGATGTCGACGAAGTTGTAGAGCCGGATAAAACAGCAGCAGGCAATGTAATTCAAATTGCAAAATTGAAAGCGGATACGATCTACGAACGCCTGATGGCAGCGGGGAATTGGCAGACGTCGCCGGACGACCGTCTTCTTGTTCTGGGAGCGGACACGACCGTCGTCCTCGACAATAAGATGATGGGCAAACCGGAAACCGAAGCCGACGCGCAAGTGATGTTGCGCGAGCTATCGGGACGCTGCCACGACGTTTTCACCGGTGTAGTTATTCTGATGAAGGAGCCGAGTAAAGAAACCCCGACCGAAATTTCAAGCTTCGAGATGTCGCACGTTTACTTCAGACCGCTGAGCGATCCGGAGATTGCCGCATATGTGAAAACCGGGGAACCGATGGACAAAGCGGGCGCTTACGCACTTCAAGGAATCGGTTCGGCCTTCGTGCAAGCCATCGAGGGATGTTTTACAAATGTAATTGGACTTCCGATACCACTGGTAGTATCAATGCTTCGCCGAGCAGGGATAACAATTCTCGGTACAACCGGCCGCTCCAGCACACCAGTAGGGTAGTCCCCGGAGCAGGTTGAACAGCCGGCATGGGTTTTGGCTACGAGGCAATGACGGAATCTGCGAAATCCGGCAATGTGTCGTAGACAACGTCTTGCCTGGAATCGACTTGATCGAGTAAAGCATTGCTGTGCAAGCCTTTCCGGGCGAGATGGGCATGACGACATATAGTAGCCAAACAGCGAACACTTGAGATCCCAGACTATCGGAAGTAAAGGTGTTTGGCCCAAATAGCCAGAGATAACTTTCGTGTTTTCGATTCGCGATATGATATGAAACTGTCTCTATATCTGATGAATGGAAAGAAGCGTGAAACATTTTTCACTCGGAAAAGGCGGATTTGCAGCCGGCGCGTGCGCAATCGCTTTTGCTTTGAGCATCAACCTGATGCCGGTTTTGGCTCAGGCTCAGGAAAATGGCTCGCTCGAAGATATGTGGCAAGAAGCGCAAGATGAGAAGACTGCGCCTGCAGCCACTCCAGAAAAAGCGACTTCAAAAAAATCTTCGAAGAAATCATCCAAGAAATCTAAACCGGAAGAAAAAACCGCTACAACAAATTCAGACGGTGAACTGTCGAAGACTCCCAAGGAGGCGGCTCCAGGATGGGGTTCGGACCTCAGTCCGAAACCGACGGAATCAGCAGACAATCCGACAGAAGAAAAGTCCGGCAGCAGCGCGACATCGCCAACACCCGACTCTTCCGCATCAACAACGACATCCTCGTCCGAGGATGACCCAGGCTCAGCGCTATCCAGACCAGTCACCTCCGGAACCAGTCTAGAAAAAAATTCAAAGACATCAAAAATCAAGACAACGACCACATCCGGAGCTGCATCGTCCAAGAGTTCGTCGAAATCAGCTTCCGACACCTCTGATTTCAGCTGGACTTCACCGGCAAGCTCGACAACGGTGCCGGATTCAACAACCACGCCAACATCGACGTCCACGACAACCTCAACAACATCGACAAAATCGACAACATCGACAACCCCGACAACCTCAAAGTCGGCACCCCCGACAAACTCAACGTCATCAACAAACTCAGATTTATCAAATTCATCATCCAGCAGCAATTCTGCCGCCTCTACAGGCTCAGCTGCAGATGCCGATTCAGCGGTTTCAAAAGTCGATGGAGCGAATCAACCGCTCTGCAAATACACCGCGCTCACCGGCAGCGACTTGATTAAGTCTGGCGGCTGGCCAGGGGTTGGACCATTCGCACAGGATAAAGACGAGAGCGACGCTCTGGTTGACGAAGCCAAAAACAGACTGAAGGTGAAACTGTCCGGCGATGATGTAACGCACGCGGAGCTGCTGTTGGTGAATCAACCAGCAAAGGCAAACCAAATGCTCGCCGTTCAAATGACGGCAGACTTCCTCCTGGAAGCAGTCGGAGCTCAATCGGGCAAAATCGCTGATTTCAACAGCGCTTTGAGCAACAACCAGGAAAAACTTTCTAGTGGCGCCGATGATGCCTCAATAAATTTGAAGGCAGGAACATACGTTGTGCAGATCCAGAAGAAACCGGCTCAGGATGGGACGGGCCCAGGACACGTAGCCTACCTTATCGCTCTCGACAATCAAAAACCGGCTGTAGTTGCATCAGCAACAGCACCGAAAGTGGACAACACCAGTTTCAGCGTCTTCACGCCGAACGCTGGTTCTCAAGCCAGCACGCACACTACACCAACGACGATTTCGACGACGACAACAACATCCTCTGCGCCGAAAACAACTCCGACTACTTCCAAAACAGCAACCACTCCGAAAACGACGATTGCGTCAAAACCGCCTGCTGAAGACCTTCTCCACAAGCAGTTCACGAATCTGATAAACAACTGGCAGCAGATTAAACGCTCGGCAGTTAAGACCAGACAAGCAGATAGCCTGTCACGAATCTTAGGCGGAAAGGCACTCTCCACACAGAACATCGCAATTCAGTGGCTGCTCGACAACAAGAAGTACTACGAGATGACACCGCTGGAACTGAAGATTCAATCCTACAAAGAAATCACGCCTGGCTCGAAATTCGAAGTTGAGACCTATATCAAAGAGCGCAGACAGTTGATGAACGCAAATACGATGAAAGCGGAAAAAGACTCTACATCAGCGTATAACGTCATTTATACCGTCGAGAAAATTCGCGGATCGTGGCTGATCACGGACACGAGAATGAGTTCCGCGCAGCAGTAAGGTTGTTTATTAAAACCGCACAACGTTGGTCCGACGCATCAGCAGACGCGCCGCAGAGGACGAGGTCAAGGATGAAACAGCTCATGCGGAAATGAACCTCAAGACACCATTGTGAATCCAAGAGGTTCACCAGGAAAAAGCATCTTCTGAAATCGGACCGATAAAAGCGTGCCTGATAGTGACGTGCCGCTCACATTAAAGTAAAATCAATGCAAATTTGCGACGTGCTTGCAAAGCAAGGAGCCGGATTGTTCATGAAGTCAAGATTAGAAGAACGCGGAAACTCGAGGTCACATCTAGGCAGCGGCAAGGATGCGCTGCAGCTGGCGCGCACGCTAGCTCTGGCGACTGCACTGTCGTTCATCGTGCAACCACTGACGGTACCGGTTTTTGCCCAAACAAAATCGACGAAGGACGTCAGCAAAATTTCATTTCGCCTGTTAGCTCAGACGAAGTCAGATTCCGAAGACGCTGATGCTGACGAAGCTAAGAAGGACGCGGACAAGTCTAAAAAAGACGCGGATAAAGCCAAGAAGGAAGCGGATAAGAAGGCAAAGGAAACAGCGAAAAAAGCTGCAGACGAAGCTAAGAAAGCGGCTAATGATGCGAAAAAAGCGGCAGATGAAGCCAAGAAGGCCAAAGCTAAAAAAGATGACAAAGTAACTAAAGCAGATAAGGCATCAGACAAGGACACGAAAAAAGCGGAAGAGAAAAAGGCTGAAGAAGAGCCCGCCAAGGAAGCAGCAGCAAAGGCGAAAAAGAAAAGTTGGTTTGGTGGCAAAGGCGCTGAAAAACCGGTCGAAAGCGGAGAAGTAACCGAGCCGACCGTTTCCGTCGAGAAAAAGGCAGTTCCCGTCAAACCAGCTACTAATGCAGCGAAAGCCGCATCAGACGCAGCCGCCAAGTCGAACCCAAAAGCATCGACAAAGCCCACCGCTCCCAACGCAGCGAAGCCGGCAAGCGTGGTGACACCAACAGAGACCACAGCTGACGCCCCGCTAGAAAAGCCGGTTCTTTTGCCGGACAAAGCACTCGTCAGCGTGCTTGAGGACATTTCAAAATCTCTTTCCGACGTCAATAGCGACTCCGGCGTTGAGACTGCAGACGAAAAGGTTATCGTCGGTATTGCAAAGCAGGTTCTCGACAAAGCAATTGAATCGAGTGAAACACAACACGGAAGAATTCTCGCTCCCGAGCACAGCTCGGCAGCAAAAAATTCGATGACAACAGAAGCCTGGGCTTCAGGAGATATCGCAATCTCCGACAAGCTGCGCGGTTCGGTCGCAACGGTTTGGGGCAAGCGTATAAATGGATCTTTGCATGTCACCATAGCTGGTGAATGCAACGACAAAGTTTTATCAAACGGCGAAAAAGTCGGCGAGTTTATCGTGGTGATCAAAGGACGGTCACCAGTCAAGAGCGGCTTCGATATTCAGACTCAATCGGACGTTTCATACTGGATCGGCACGCTGAGCAACGTCACGGTCGACAATGCGGTTCTTCGATTGAAAGATCAAGAGAGCGACGAAGAGAACGCTGAAAAAGCTCCGGCGGAAAAACCGGCTGAGACCAAAGGCGAAGTAAAAAAAAAGTCCGTAGTAGTTCTTGAGGCGATTCTAACCAGACGGGGACTGGAATATCTTCAGGCCCTGGCGCGCTACGAACATCAACAACAAACCCTGATCGCTCTGCAAGCAGCAGAGGCGACTTTGACCGACGCGGACGATGACACCATGGATGATGCCGACGCGCGCTCATCCGGTGACGAGGTTAAACCGTCCAAATCCTCAAAAACAGACGATGACGAAGACGAGACGGCTCAGTCCGACTCGGACGACGATGAATCCGTTGCAAGCCGCTCCAAAGCGGACAGTGATGACGAGAAGATCTCACGACGATCCAAGTCAGAAAACGATGACGATAAGAGCGCAAGACGCTCTAAATCGGATGATGAAGATGTTGATGATGACGAGAAGGTCGCAAAACGCTCGAAGTCAGCGGCTGAAGACGAAGGCAGCAAGAGTCGCTCGAAGTCGGATGATGGCGATGAAAACGATGGAGACAAAGCCAAAACCGGCAAAATAGCAAGTACCAAAACGCAAGATAAAGCCAAGACTGCTGATTCCGAGAAAACCTCTGCAACCGGCGCCCGAAACGATAAAGACAAGGCACCCAAAACGCCTGACGATAGGAACAAAACAGCGCGCACCAGGGATGATGACGACTTCAGCCCGGGTCGCGTAGCGTTTGCGCAGAAAACCGACGAAGACTCGAAACCGATATCACAAAGTCCCGCGACCAAAGCGGTCGATTCTGCATGGCGCGACGATTGGTCTAAAGACGGCGGAAGTGAATCGCGCAAGTTGACGACAGTTCAGACCTCCGTCCCGTCGACAGTCTCTGAGACAAAGATTGCCAGTTCGCAAATCGTCACTCCGACGACGTCCGCTGCAACGCATTCAACAAACACGCCATCATTGACCAGAATTTCGATGGCGCCACCATCACCAGCCTCCGCTACAGGCTTCAACAGAGCCTGGGAAAGTCCAGCTGTGAATACGGCTCCGCATGCACCCAGTTTAGATGCCAGTCTGTTGATTCCAGAACGAGCAATTGCCGGGCAGTTTCTTACGGTAGTCGTCCAAACCAAAGATCATCAACCGGAGCGAGCGGTAGAACTGAGCTTCAACGGTGCAACACTCGCCACCGATATGAATGGACAAGTATCATATATGGTGCCGGACGACATGCCACCAGGTCATACTCTGCACATCGGTCTAGCGGAGCGCCCGGAGCTCAACCCGCGCGTGGTCGATATTCTCCAACCTCTCGATGACTCAAGAGGTCAGAAGTCTCCGCGGATAGATCGCGTTTCACAAGTTGTAGCCGCAGATGGCGTTCTCGTTGTCGACGGACATGATTTCGATGGTTTCGCGGAGCGCAACCGGCTGGTTATAGACAACGAACACCCAGCCAAAGTGATCGCTGCGTCACCCGTTCAGCTGCGGGTTCTCGTACCTTCGAAACTTACACCAGGCACGCACTCGGTCACTATAAACAGTACGGATCTCCGAAGCGCACCGGCAAAGTTTGATTTCGTGAAAGCTGAAATCGAACAACAAGATCTGAGAAAAACCAAAGGCGTCCTCAGTAAAATCACGGTTAGGGTGCAAGGAACAAAACAGCCGATCGCAGTGCGTGTTATAAACAAAACGCCTGATATAATCAAATTCTCCAGAGGAGATAATCTTCTCGTCACCACATCCGGTGGCGCAGACAACTCCTATATCGTCGGCGTTAAACAGTTAAAGAAAGGCGACTACAAAGTCGAGGCATCCCCGGAAATTTAGCGAAATAACAATGAAACCAATAACTGCAACCCCCTCAATAGAAGCTCCGATCTCAAGCAAACTTTCGAAGGAAATAGAGGAGTTTATACCAGGGGGAGTAAACAGCCCGTTTCGCTCCTTCCACGAAGTCGGTGGGCACACGATTTTCGTTGACCGCGGCGCGGGCTCAAAGGTTTACGATGCGGATGGAAACGAATACATAGACTATGTCGGAGCCTGGGGTCCCGCTATTTTGGGACATGGCAATGAAAAGATTGCCAACGCAGTAACTGAAGTGATCAAGCACGGACCATTGTTCGGCGCTCCGCATAAGCTAGAACTCGAACTTGCGAAAAAAATCGTCGAGACTGTCCCGAGCATCGATATGATTCGGTTTGTGAACTCTGGAACGGAAGCAGTGATGAGCACCATCAGGCTCGCCAGAGGTTTCACCGGCAAAGATTTGATTGTGATGTTCGAGGGCTGTTACCACGGACACAGTGATTCTGTTTTAGCATCAACGAAACACAAACACAGCTCCGGGATTCCCGACGGATCATCCCAGAATACAATCACCTGCCCGTTCAACGACCTGGAAGCGCTAGACAGGTGTCTAGCCAATCACAAAGGCAAAGTCGCTGGAGTAATTATTGAACCAGTTGCCGGCTCGATGGGCGTCGTTGCACCACAACCGGGTTATCTCGAGGGACTGCGAGAGCTCTGCACCAAATACGGTGTCGTCTTGATTTTCGATGAGGTGCTGACCGGATTCAGAATCGCGTATGGCGGAGCTCAGCTCCTATACGACGTGGAGCCGGATCTGACTTGTTACGGCAAGGCGTTGGGAGGCGGCATGCCGATTGGTGCTTATGGTGGTAAGCGCGAGATCATGCGCAAGTTGATGCCGATAGGAGACGTTTATCAGGCAGGCACATTCTCCGGAAATCCAGTCACGATGGCTGGCGCCATAGCCATTCTGGAACAGCTATCAGACCCAAAGGCGTACGACATTTTGGAAGAGCGCTCGAAGCAGATGTTCGAGGGAGTAGCGCAATCTGTTTCAAACATAAACAAACAGAGGTCGGCGGCTGGCATCAACAGCCCGATTCCGCTGCAACTGGCACGCGTAGGCTCGATGTTTGCGTTTCTCTTTTCACCACATCCGGTGACAAATTTCGAAGAGAGCAAATCAATCGACGCAGAGATTTTCGCGAAGTTTTTCCACGACATCCTCGCAAATGGCATTATGCTGCCGCCCACCGCGGTCGATGCGGCCTGCCTGTCGGTCATGCACTCGCAAGAGGATATCCAGCGTACAGTAGCGGTATGCGAACAGGCGCTCACCAAGCTGTTTGTAAAAGCATAAATTGATCTACTTTATATAATCGCAACTACAAAAGATAAGAACGTCTTGCTTGAGCTGTGTCGGTTTGGGCACTGCTCTGGGTCGATTTGGCTCGTGAAAGAAAACGTTTCGAACTGACGTCGCTTAAGGCCGGGCTATCATCAATATAAAGCAATTAGACTCATCGGTCGCCGATTGAATAGACCTCAACTTACCCATAACTCGATATTTTAAGAGTACACGAGCCTCTCTTGACAAATAATTAGACTAGACAGTATGATTTCTATATCAAGGGTCGACATATTGACGAATCTGAGGAAATTGCATGAGAGAATTTCACACCCTGAGCTCTGCTTGCTTTAGTAAGTCACCAGGCGATTTCGGTAACGGGTCATGCCAATTCTATCGGCTTATGGCCTTCGTTGTGCCCTTTATGGCGCTCACGATAACCGGTTTGGTTTGTCAGAGTTATTCAATAATCGTTGCCCCAACAATAGGGCTTCTCGCCGGGTGCACCAGTTTTGGACTGTACAGTGCAATCAAGTTCCTCCGTACCGTTCGAGCGACCGTGCCGGTTCGCGTAGACAGAGCAGAAGCACACTACTAAAAACAATGATACGAACACACAAATGCTCGACAGCAGAGAAAAACCGACTGCGCTACCAGGAACGCAGCAGGTCAACACTCTGTCTGGCACTCGATGAGCGCTCTGGGCAGCGTTCGAATGCACGCGAATGCAAACGTCTGTAATCGAACGACGCCTTGAGCGCTAAATCGAGCGCAGTTTCTAAATTATGAACTGGCTTCGCCAAAGTTTTTTTGTCCCCAACAAGAATGCATGAATCGCTGTGCGAAACAGACTTGCGGCAACGCGAGTCTGTTTCAATCTTTAAAGACGCTCCTGGAGACCGTTGCGGAGAATAGAATTAACGCGCGCGTTTCGCTTGTTCCGCCGCAAAAAGAACCAACTCCAACAGCGATGACGCGAGACGTTCGCGTCCCAGCGGCATCGAGTATTTACCGTTCAGAATCTCCTGAGAGATCATGAAGTTCACCAGGGCACCATGGATGATGCGCGCAACCGCTTCAGGATCCGAGAAGTTTAGATTTGGACTTTCGCGTATGTAATGCGCGAGACTCTCGATTCCCGGGCGCACGAGCTTTGTCAGGTACATGTCGGCCAACTCCGGAAATCGCCCCGACTCAGCGATTATCATGCGAATCATACCAACGTATTCAGGGTCATCCATGCGTTGCAATGCTATCTGAGTCATCGTTCGAAAAAACGCGGGCGGTTCAAGTTCCATCAACTCGGCAGTCATTCCGGCCAGCACAAATCGCTCCATGAGCCGGTCCACGAGCGCCGCAAACAAAGTTTCTTTGTCCTTGAAGTACGTATAGACCGTCTGCTTCGCGACACCACCCTCGGCGGCAATCACGTCCATATTCGCAGCGTAACCGTCTCGGAGGAAAGCACGCAACGCCCCCTCTAAAATCTTCTCGCGCTTCTTGGCTTGACGTTCTTCGGTCATCGTATAATCATACTACGCAGTCTGATTTCCAGCGATACTCCATTCAATGAATCTATTTTGGCAACGAGGCGTTGCCGGATTTTCGGAAATGCGTCATAGCCAGATAGACAAGCCGGGAAATTTAATAGGCGGCGAAGGGCACTGAGCCACGAAACCCTGATTCAGTGGGCCTTTGGGGAGAAGCTTGGCACGCCGGCATATAGTAGGAAGGTTCACTGGCTTTTGGCAACGAGGCGTTGCCGGATTTTCGGAAAAGCGTTGTACGTTAGAGATTGACAGCAGACCCAATCAATTGACACCAGGTCCTGCTGTCGGCAAGGCTATCCGAGGACGCGAGGATAGAGAAACGGAAGAAACCAGGAAAAAGCGTATGACCGCGAAGTCAGGCTATGAGGTTTGGACTTCCGTTTCTGTCTTGTCCTCTGAGGCTGAACACTATCAGATGCAAATCCTAGAACGATTTAGCATGCGTACAAGGCTCGCCCTGACAAGATTCTATCCGCGTCCTGTGTAGGTTGGCAAGTCTAAATGGAGGCGCATCGTGATATCACTTGGGATAGACATCTCTAAAGAGACTGTGGATTGCTATCTGCTCTCGGAACGAGGGCGGAAGTTGCACGCTGACAACTCTGACAGCGGATTTCGGCGAATTGAGAAGTGGCTGAATCAGCACACCGAAAGCGAAGTACAAATTTGCATGGAGGCCACTGGAAAGCTCTGGGAGCCACTCGCAGAATACTTCTGCGACAAAGGTTTTGCCGTCAGCGTCGTCAATCCTGTTCAGATCAAAAACTTTGGCAAAAGCCTGTTGAAGCGTTCAAAGACGGACGCAATTGATGCCGAGGTAATCGCACAGTTTTGCAAACTGATTCAACCGAAGACCTGGACGCCCCTCCCGGACGTGGTCCGGAAGATTCGCAACATTGAGCGTCACATTGATGCGCTCAAGACCGACCGAACCAGAACCGTGAATCGTACCGAGTCCGGTCGGCTCGACGAACCTGTGAGTATCTCGCTTCAGCGGCAAATCGAATTCATCAACAATGAGATTTTGCTGCTGGAACAGGCTCGAGACCTCTTGATCAAGTCCGAACCGCAATTTCAGAACGATCTCGCCTTACTGCAAACCATCCCTGGAGTCGGTTTGATCTCGGCACTCACGTTTCTCACGGAAATTTCCGGCTTGGATTCCTTCGAGTCGTTGAGAGAAGTCGAGAGCTACTGCGGCTTGACTCCGGAATTGCGCGAGTCTGGAACTTCTGTTCGAGGGCGTCCGAAGATGTCTAAGAAAGGCTGCAAGCGCCTCCGGAAAGTTTTCTACATGGCGTCTCTGAGCGCAGTTCGATCAAACCCTGCCATTCAAAAATTCGCGACAAAGTTGGCAGAGAAGTGCAAACCAAGGAAAGTCATCTTGTGCGCCGCCATGCGCAAGCTACTTCGCATCATGATGGCGATCTACAGGACAAAGACACCATTTAATCCCAATCATCTAAGCGTTCATTGTTGACAGCGAACACACTACCTCATAGCCAGATAGACAAGTCGGGAAATTTAGCAGGCGCCGAAGTGTACTGAGCCACGAAACCCTGATTCAGTGGGACTTTTCGGAGAAGCTTGGCACGACGACATATAGTAGGAAGTCTGAGAGAAGAAAGCCGGCAGGCGGCTTTCCATCGCGCGACTTAGAACGTCGAGCGCATCTTGAACAGATCGGAGAATGTTTCCCAGATGACTGAGAACTTGCCGCCCGAGGCGCCCTGCGTCAATCTCGGCAGGTGGTCGATCGGAATTTCGATTACTTTGAAGCCGGCACGCTCTGCTCTGATGCAAAGTTCAGCATCGACGAACGGAGTGTACGAGCGCAAAGTTACTTTGTCGAGAATGGCTTTGCGGAAGAGTTTGATCGAATTCACATCTTTATGGCGGTGTCCGTAGAGGACGCGCAGCATCAAGTTATAAACTGCGGATTGGAGCTTGCGGCGCGGCGGATCGTTTCGGTTTACTCTCCAACCGATGACGAAATCGTGGGTCTTAAGCCCTTCCGCCATAGCGATCAATTCTTTCGGAGCGTACTGATAATCGCCCGGAAGCGAGAATACAAATTCTTTGGTGCCGGCATGATAGAGTTCGTGAATGGTGGCACCGAACCCTTTATTCACCGGGTGGTTGATCAGGCGAACATGCGGATTGGTGCGGCATTTCGCTTCAATCTTTTCAAGCGTTTTATCGCGACTACCATCATTGCAAACAACGATCTCAAAATCCTCGCAGATTTCAGACAACAGCGTGGAGCCGTCATCGATCAGGCGACCGATGGTTTCCTCGTCGTTGTACGCCGGGATGATGAGCGAAACAGAACTGAGTTGAATCAGTCCGTTTCCGTTAGCTGATAGAACCGGATTTTGCTGCGACTTCATAGGATTGTGTACCGGCATTGAGGGGCGACTCCGTGGTTTGTTTTTCCTGAGAGCAATTCGTGAAATAGGACCTGATGGACTCGATCACGTAATCGATCTCATCATTTGTCAGCTCCGGATACATCGGAAGGCTGATGATGCGTTGTGTTGCTTTTTCAGTGTTAGGCAATGAGCCTGGTTTGTAGTTCAAGTACGCATAAGCCTTTTGCAAATGCGCGGGAATCGGATAGTGAATCAGCGCTTGCACTGATTGTTCCGCCAAATAATCGATCAACCGATCGCGATTGTCGGTTTGAATCACATAAAGGTGATAAACATGAACGCTGCCTTCGCGCTCTACAGGCGTTTCGACAACATCCTTCAAGCCTTCGGTGTAGCGTTGTGCAATTTCACGGCGGCGAACATTCCATTCATTCAGATAAGGAAGTTGGGCCGACAAAATAGCAGCTTGAATTTCATCGAGACGGCTGTTGATGCCCTCGGTGTCGTGATAGTAGCGTTTCGACTGACCGTAATTTCTCAGCATGTTCAAACGGTCGCAGTTCTCCTTGGAGCCCGTCGCGACCGCGCCACCATCGCCGAAGGCACCGATGTTTTTGCTCGGATAGTAGCTGAAGGTTCCGAAATCACCGATGGTGCCTGCCATACGACCGTTGTACAGCGCGCCGGTGGACTGAGCACAATCCTCAACAACTTTCAGATTGTGTTTTTTGGCGAGCGCCATAATCGGATCCATGTCTGCCATTTGACCGTACAGATGGACCGGAACGATAGCTTTGGTTTTCTCGGTAATCTTGCTTTCGAGGTCTTTGACGCACATCGTGTACGTTTCAGGGTCGATGTCGACGAACTTCGGCTGCGCGCCGGTCGAGCGAATCGCACAAATAGTCGGCACTGCAGTGTGCGCCACGACCAAAACTTCATCATTTAAACCGATATCGCAGGCAGCCAGCGCCAATTGAATCGCATCGGTGCCGTTAGCACATCCCGAAACGTGTCCGCTTCCGAGGTATTGCTCAAACTCTTTTTCGAACTTGCTCAGCTCAGGGCCCAGGATAAAGTAGCCGCTGTCCAGGACGCGCTGGACCGCTTCATCAATCTCACCTTTGTAGGCGTGGTAGTGGGCTTTCAAGTTCCCGAACGGTACTTTCATTAAATGCTCCGTGTGCCGCTACTGAAAACAGAATGATAGAAGAAAAGAGCCGCCGTGGAATTAATGACTACTCACCACAACCTTTACTAAGAGGCGCTTCATGGCGCTCATGGTTGAATCGTGCATCATTTTAACCTCAGGCGCTCGGCAGGGAACCGCCATTTAACAGGTGTTTACCGAGCGCACGAAGGCAGCCGATTAATCAGATTTAAGACACTCAAGACCCGATTCAATTTTTAAAGGTATATCCGTCCTGGTCACAGGCGGGATGGGCTTCATCGGACCAGACCGAAAGGTATTTATGAGATATCTAACCTGACCGCCGAGAGAATCATTAAGGTCTATAACGATGTTCACAAAGTTCGCTCGGTCCTGCTCCGCTTGAGCACCATTTATGGACCGCGTTCGCAGATGAAGCATTCGCGTTTCGGTGTTGCGAACGGGTTCGTGCGCGTCCCACCACCACCCTCAAAGAAGGAATAGCCTGCGTAAGTATGCCTTGAATTAGTTTCCTTCAGACATCCTAGGGTCGGAGTCCCTGTCAGGGACTTTTGCCAACGCGCCCACTTACCCGGACCAGTTACACACGTCCATGTAAGTGTTATTCAGGCCGACACTCGAAAACCTGCCGTACGAGGTAGCGCAGACCTCTTAAGGTCAGAGTACCTGATAGGAACTTTGACCTTATGGCAAAAATAAGACACTGGCACTCCTCACGTGGACCGGACGAGCTGCCAGGATCACGCATTCTTTACCGTCGGCGTGCTAGAAGTGAGATAAGGTGTTTTCATTTTTTTTGTGATGAATAGAAGGTATGGTGTCCTTTGAATTTACTGTTTTTTGTCACGGACCTCGCCAAAGAAAAGGCGAACTATACGACGTATCGTCTTGCGGTTACGGCCTTGAGCCGCGGGCACAACGTCTATCACATGAGCGCGAATGAGTTTACGGTCAGGAACGACAACACCGTGATCATTTCAGCCAAGCGCGCGCCGAAACGCAACTACAAAGATGCGATCCCATACTTCGAGGATTTAACTGAAAGCCCGAAAGTCGAACACTTAAAACTGTCGGAGATCGATGTTTTGATGTTGCGCTCCGATCCTTCACTCGCGCAAGGCGAGATGTCCTGGGCTCAAACAGCTGGAATTCAGCTCGGACGAATGGCGCGCAAAGATGGGGTTGTGGTGCTCAACGATCCGGAAGGGTTGAACATGGCGCTCACAAAAATGTATCTGCAGTTGTTTCCCGAGGCAGTAAGACCACGGACAGTGATCACGCAAAACGTTGAAGACATAAAGGTTTTCGCAAAAAGCCTGGACGCCAACATGATACTAAAGCCGGTGCAAGGTTCGGCAGGCAAAGGCGTGTTTCTTGTTCCGCAAAATGACTTCAGCAACCTAAATCAGATCGTACAGGCGCTATCTAAGGACGGATATATCATCGCGCAGGAATATTTGAAGGAAGCCGAAAAAGGTGATACCAGGCTGTTCTTGATGAATGGTGAGCCCCTAAAATACAAAGGTAAATATGCGGCATTTCGTAGGCTGCGGAAAAGCGATGATGTGCGCAGCAATGTTCATGTCGGCGGCACTATCGCCAAAGCGGAAGTCACCGATGAAATGTTGGAAATCGCAGACGCGCTTCGTCCGCGGCTGGTCATGGACGGAATGTTCCTCGTTGGTTTAGATTTGATTGGCAACAAAGTGATAGAGATAAACGTTTTCTGTCCCGGCGGTCTGCGCAATGCTCAGAAATTAGAGGGAGTCGACTTTACAAAAGCAGTTGTGGACGCAATTGAACGCAAAGTCAAGGCAACGTCTTATTACAAAAGTTCCTGGCACAAAATTCAGCCAGCGACGCTCTAAACACTACTTGCGTTGATAAACGACGCGGTCGACGCCTTCGCTATGAAGCTGTATCTGCGAGCATCCTTTGTCGTCATAAGAAGCGGCATATTCTAAAACAATTACGTCCGGTTTCGCCGGCACCACCTTCGGTGTTGGCATAGGTCCGGTGTGTAAACCCATATCGACCCGCCGCTGATTTATATGCTCAAGGTCGAGACGCAGCTTGTTCGCACGTTCCCTCTCGGCTTCCGGTGTAATGAAGTTGCGTTCGCGCGTTATGCGAACGACCCTGCCCGCAGTGTCATACTCATATTCCTCTGAATCGACTTCGTGACCACTAAGCAAGATATGAGAGATGATCCTTCCATCCTCGCGAATGCACTCGGAAACCTGAATATAGTGAATGCTGTTCATGTCGTAAGAACAATAGTGGACGCCTTCTGCACGTCCCTCTTCGTACTTCCAGAGACTCAAATCGGAGTCGTTCTCATTTTCCTGTCTCGCAACCAGCACACGACCATCCTTGTCGAGACCGTAGTGCCATTTGTAAGCCTTCTCGAGCGGGGTGAGAGTCAAAACCCCTGCTAGCTCCGGCGCGGTGCTCTCCCGCTGCACCCACAACGGTCGCAAATCAAGAACGCGATCGTTAGCCCAGACCCATCGGTCGACGTTTGGTTCGTACTCCGGTAGAAGCGTTTCTACGAAAAAATCGTAAAGCGGCCGGTTGCCGCGCTGCATCTGATAGTCGTGTAAGCGTTCTCTAAGTTCTTCGGTACTCATTTTGATTGCTTTCTGGAGTGAAGCGGTGGTGAAGGACGGCGTTGGTTCGACAATGATATCTCAGCTGAAACTGGTATCATCCGCGGTGAATTTACCTTCGCGGTTCGAGCGGAACATCTCCGCGAAATTCCGCACAGAGTTTTTCATTTCGTTGTAGTTATCACTTTTTGACGAGCACTCGCGCCTCGGGTCAGTAACCTGGTCGTAGCCGGCCTGCTTCAGCAGGGCGTGGATACACCAGGTTCCATAATCCTCTACCGAGTCAGCAAACCGCAGCTCCTCATCGGTCATTCCAGCAACGAGCATAATGCTGAACAAACCGGAAGGCAGCTCATACAAACTATCGGGAGCCTCATCCGGGTACCATACGAAGGCATTGCGCAATTCAGATTCAGAAGCAGGGTCTATAGGACTGTTGAGACGCAGGCGTACTCCCTGACTGATTGTCGTGGAGTAATTGAATGTGTAGAAGGCGAGCGTTCGCAAAAACTGCGCAGCCCACGGAGAATCAGTCGGCGTCTTGATCATCAACTCAAAGCCAAATCCGGAGACCTGCAGAGGCTCCGTCTGACCCCACGGAGTTGCTAATCCGGCCGTCACGTACTTCCAGTACGGCGCCTGCGGATCAGGACCGTAAGCCAGCACAGCCAGATGCTGCTCCTCACTGATCGTATCGCCGGGTGTCGCGACATCCACATCTGTCACGGCGTCTTTCTTGCCGAAATTTGCCGGCACTTCAGATGACGGCTCTCGATAGCTCGATGGCGTCACATATGCAGGCTTGCCGAATAACTGTTTGTAAACATTGTCACGTGCTCGCCACGCTGACGCGACGAGCTGGCGGCGCGCTGCTTCGAGCTCAACATCATTGTTGGCTTCTTCGATCAGCTGCATGATACTCTTCCGCTGGCGCACCGGCGGTGGAGCACTTCCTTTTGACGAACTTTCAGAATCTTCGGAAGTCGTCGCTCCATGCGCATCGTCAGCGCGTGGTGTGAGCTCTGTTCCTTGGTCGGCGTCGTCACTATCAGTAGCAGCGCCATTGGTATCGGTGGCAGCGCCACGATTGGCGTCACCTCCATCGAGAGCAGCAGCTCTGCTTGCCTCAGCAAGCTCCTCTTCGCTTAACTCGCGAGTTGCCGGAAACGGGTCTGCCATATCAACTTTCTTGTGAACCACCGGCAAGTTAAGTTTGGCATCTGCGGCGTCTTGCTCCGCCTTCCGCGCAGCTTTTCGAGCGAGCCACTCGCGGTTGACTCTTTCAAGTTCGAGTTCTTCTTCCGACAGCTCGCTCGGCGGTGCAGGTGCCTGATAGCCACTTGCTGGGCGCCGATCTTCGTAAATGGTTTCCCCTGGAATAACAATACCGGGAGGCGGTTGTTGAGAAGCAGGCAGGAAGCCGGACCCGGCGCCAGACCCGTTGCCCTTCTTATCATCACCTCTTTTAAACTGTCGCTTTTTGCCCATCTGTGGGACTCTCCGAAAGCTGCCGCCAACAAGCAAACCTCGTTTTGCTATCCAAATATTACACGAGTTTCTCCACGTTCACCCATATCACGTATGATTAACCGAGGGATTCCTCTGGAGCAGCATGTCTCGAACAATCTCATGGATACTGGCAGCCATCGCGATTTTTTGTTGCGTCTGCCTTGGTGTGAGCGAAATCGAGAAAATGGTTATCGGTCCGGGTGCTGAAGATTCCGCAGAAGCACCTGTTGATGTGGAAATCGACGCAGCTTTGAAACAGCCGGACGGCGCGACCGACAAGCTGGAGCTGGACAATCCATTTGCAGAAGATGCCGCAGATATCGAACTTCAACGCCGCTATCTAATTGAAAACCTTTCTCACAAGTGGAACATCCCGCTCAGCGGAATCGCGGTGGGCAGCGCTGTAGGCGGGTCCGAAGCCCATCTTCGCATAGACTGCGATCCGGCAAAAAAGCGCAGCTTCGATAAAGTAATCGACGATTTGCAATATCCATTTCGAATTCTCGATATTAAGGACATCACGCTCATCGCACCCGATCACAAAGTGCTGGAGGTTAACACCGTAGCCTCAGACACATTAGGGTACGCAATGAGCCGCGACCTCGTGATGTTCGAAGCGACGAAACCATGGGCGCCCTGGCTCGCAAATGGTATCGCTAACAGTGCCATCACCCATTTGAATAAATGCATTCTCAATAGCCCACTTGATCCGGCACTTGTCGCCTACAGATTGGTTTTCCATAAGGAACTCGGGCAAGATACAACCTCAGACTTCACGTTTCTCAAACAGCTGGCTAATTCGATCGAGGAAACAGCTCCGGGTTCAGCAGATTTGGCAAAACATTTAGTCAAACTCTCAAGCTGCACCACATCCGGTACCGCACGGTCATCCAAGCCGAGTTCTGACGAGATGGCGCAATACATACGCGAGCACTTCAATCCGGACGTTTTACAGACCTATCTAATCAAAGATGTTTACGAGTGGTCTCAAGAACCCGAGAAAGCAAAGGCGGCTCTGAAAGAACAGCCCTACCAACGCGAACGCATCAATCAATCACTTTTTCTGGACGGCGTGACATTCACCTTGACCGCGATTTTGTTCGCCTCATTGTTTTTTGCATTCGACAAAAAACTGTTTAAGTTACCGGCTCTGGAAACGCCCATCGCATGCCCGTTTCCTTACGGCTGGGTAAAACCGTTTCTAATCGTAATGTTCACCGCTATCATCACGACGCTTGGTTTCTTTTGCGCCATGGCAATAGCGCCAGAGCAGCTGAAAGAGGGTAGCCTGATGCTGACCTCTTATTTCAGACCAATAAAAAGCGCGTCCCTGGTCTGTTTTGAGGAAATGAACCTAACAGTCCCGGCTATCTTCGCCGCAATAGTTCTCGTCGGTCGCAACATGAAGGTTGTCGATTTCTTGAAGTTGCACTTTCAAACCGATAGATATTCAAAGAAGGACATGCTGAAAATCGGCTTGCAGTGCTTCATCGTAACGTTCTCAACTGCGATGATAGCGACACTTCTAACTTACTGGTTCCACTTCCCCTGGGAAAAACCAGGAGGCGCATCAACTCAATTGCTTACCGCCTCCGGATCGATTCCGGCGATTTTCACGCTGTTTCTCGGATACGCAGTAATCGCGCCGATATTCGAAGAAATGGCTTTTCGCGGAGTACTTCATCCATTTCTTCGCAGAAGACTACTTCTATTTCCATCACTAATTATTGGAGCGACAATCTTCGCAGTAGCTCACCTCGAGTTTACTCCCTGGTGGCTTGCAGATAAGCTCGTTTTCGCCGCCGTTAACGCATATGCGCTAGAGAAAACCAATAGTATCGTTCCTGGTGTCATCAACCACATTCTGACAAACAGCTTCGTCTTGATTTTTATGCTCGCATCAATGAATTGGTGAGCGAAGAAACCCTGACAAACTACTTCGTCTTGGTTCTATACTCGCATCAATGACTTGGAAAGGCGGATGATACAACTACTTCTTCTGTTGCTGCTTAGCCCAGGAGTCCTTTAGAGTTACGATTCGGTTGAAGACAAGCGAGCCGGGCTTGCTGTCCTGGTCGGCGACGAAGTACCCTTGCCGCTCGAACTGAAACCGGTCCATTGGTTTAGCCTCACTCAAACTTCGCTCCAGCTTGCAACCTTTCAAAACTTGCAAAGCATCTGGGTTTATAGCGTTCAGAAACTCGCTATCTTTTCCAGTCGGCGGCGCTTCATCTTTGAGCAAACGTTCGTACAAACGCACCTCGGCATCTACCGCATGGCGAGCGCTTACCCAGTGGATCGTTCCTTTTACTTTTCGGCCTTCCGGATTTTTTCCGAGAGTTTCAGGATCATATGTGCAGCGCAATTCAGTTACGTTTCCGTTTTCATCTTTGACTACATCAGTGCACGTAACACAGTAAGAATGCCGCAAACGCACTTCACGCCCCGGAGCTAAACGATAAAAATCTTTCGGAGGCTCAAGCATGAAATCGTCTTGTTCAATATAGATTTCTTTGCTGAACGGCAACTTACGAGTCCCCTCTTTCGGCACGTCGTGCGGCCAGAGTGACGCATCGTATTCGTCGACCTTATCATCGGGGAAGTTTTCAATTACAACTTTTAGCGGCTTCAACACAGCGAGAACGCGCGGCGCCTTTTGGTTCAAATCGTCACGGATGCAGAACTCCAGCTGCGCCATGTCGACAGTGCTGTTTGCTTTTGCAACACCAACACTCGCACAAAATGCACGAATGGCTTCAGGCGTGATACCACGACGGCGCATGCCGGCAATGGTCGGAAGGCGAGGGTCATCCCAACCGGAAACATGCTTGCCTTCGACGAGTTCGAGCAGTCGACGTTTGCTCATCACCGTGTAATTCAAGTTCAACCGAGCGAACTCATACTGACGCGGACGGCTCGGAAATTTCGCATAATCGATCAGATTATCGATAACCCAGTCGTACAATTCGCGATTGTTCTCAAACTCCAGAGTGCAGATGCTGTGCGTGATTCCTTCGATAGCATCAGAAATAGGATGCGCATAATCGTACATCGGATAAATGCACCACTTATCGCCAGTCATGTGGTGGGGCGTGTGGCGAATGCGATAGAGCATCGGATCGCGCATCTTCATATTAGGATTCGCCATATCGATTTTGGCGCGCAAAACGTGCTCACCATCCTTGAATTCACCCTTGCGCATACGACGGAACAGATCGAGATTCTCCTCGACTGTGCGATCGCGGTAAATGCTGTTTTTACCAGGCTCTTTCACAGTGCCGCGCGTCGCCTTGGATTCGGCGTCCGATTGACTGCAAACATAGGCTTTTCCAGCGGTAATCAAATGCTCGCCATACTCGTACATCTTCTCGAAGTAATCGCTGGCATGATAGAAACCATCCCAGTTGAAGCCGAGCCAGCGAACATCTTCCTGAATGCCTTCTTCGAAAAGCGTGTCTTCCTTGACGGGGTCGGTATCGTCAAAACGCAGATGACATCTGGCGTTTTCCTCACCCTGTTTCTGTTTGTATTCAAGAGCCAAACCAAAATTCAAGCAAATCGACTTAGCGTGTCCGATGTGCAAGAAGCCGTTGGGCTCTGGAGGGAAGCGTGTCAGAATTTTGTCGTGACGACCAGCCTGGATGTCCGCATCGATGATATCGCGGATAAAGTCGCTTGCCTTAGTGGGCGCTGGTGCGGGTGCGGACGAACTCATGTGAGACTCCTCTGAACACTGTCTTATGAATCTGTAATTTTACTAAATGTAGGCTGGTTTGCGAGCGATTGCGACCGAGCGTAAAGTATTCAAGGGACAGCAAATCCAAGCCTGGATGCTTCCAAAAACTGCGCGGGAGAACGAAGGAGAACGAAGAACCACGCGCAGAAGCGAAGCGCATCAGCAACGAGTTGGTGCGCCAAAGCGAGCCGCGTAATCAACGACCAGTTAGGACTCATCCTCGCCATCGTCGCCGTCATCGGGACGCGACATGAATTTCAGCGAAACGACTTTGTTTTCAAACGAAACCTGAACAGTCTCTACGCCTTCATCTTCGCCGTCATCGGAGTCTTCGACTCCCCCATCTATTACTTGGAACGGATATTCTATCCTTTCAACGGGTCTTCGGCGTTGGGGAAAGCGCTCTTCGAGAAGGATGTGATTGTCGAGCGTGCCTACATAAATTGCTAGCACCTCATCATCAGCTTTCAGCGCGCCGAATGACGGTAGAAACGCTTGATAATCACCTTTAACGATATTCACAAGGAAGCCGCCCGGCTCAGGTTTTATAACCCGACACACCAGCTGCATTCCAGGTACGAAACCATGCGTGGGTGTTCGCGGAATCTCTGTGGGCTCATGCTTGCGCCCCCTGTACGATCGATTGTCAGGCGAGCCCTGCTCGCGGCGCCGAAACTCAACTAGGTTTTCAACGCCCTGTACGCCGTCGTCGTCCACTTACTACTCCCCGTCACTGGACTCAGTGACTACTGATTGTAGATGCTTTTTGCGAATTCAGGCGTCAAAATTACCTTCTGTGAACAGCTCAAATAACGGAAGAGCGTTCATCGCGAATCCAGTGAAGCGACCAAAAACGAAATCACCAACCCTGTGAAATCTTTCAGATCTGAGAACGGTGACGTCCCTGGTATTGATCGGTCAAAACCTTCGGTCGCGGCAATCGAAAATTTGCGACTGACCAATTTGCTTGTTTCAAAACTTCAGCTTTGGTCGGATCTGGATGTTTTCGAAGAAACTCACTCCACGAATTCTCTAGCTTCGAGAGAATCGAGAATGCACGTTTCTTACGGGTTCCCAATGAGATGATGTTGTCGGCCGACTCCAAAATGTCGGCTCCTAGGAGTGACTTGAAGACTTGTTTTCTAGGTATCAAGTGCAGCAAATATGAGCCCTTTCCGGTCTCTTTTTGAATCTGAGATATCGGTTCTCTTGATCTAACTTTTTGGGCGTTTACAACTAACACAATGCATTGATTAGTCCACGACCCACCATCTTTGGAATGCACTAGGGGTGACGCTTCAAAGACAGCCTCCAAACAGGCGAAATCAACATTGGAATCACCACACGACCTTGCAAGCGTGGGGGATTTTATCTCCCCGGTTTCATCGATCTTAAATTCGATCCATGCCTCCTGCTTTTCCGGAAAGCTAGACACCGAGGTCAATTCACCGACACGCTGGCTTACATAGTCGTAGAAGCGTTTCACTTCGGGCCTTGTATATTGACTTGCAGACGCAGCGAGAGTTAGCGAACAAACAACTATAGTGGCGTTTGCAAAAACCCAGGAAGCTCTTTTCATAAATAACCGCTATTTGAGAATGTGATTGAATTCGAAAGAGTTTCATACCACCAAAGGCCAGCTCTGAACCTTTGGTTTCCGGGAACGCGTCGGCCAATCACTCAGGCTTAAAACCGCCGGAGGTGAAACGCTCCGAGAGAAGTAGCCGACGCTGGTCCACGCGGACGAACATGGTTTGAACATCGTCGCCGACTTCGTGCTTGCTGTTGCTAGGCAGAAATCCGGGAAGCCCTTCCCGCCTGGTTTCCACTGCATAACCGCCATCCTCGCGACCCACAATTCGACAAGGCAAAATTTGTCCAGCTTTCAGCGCTCGTATGGTTTTCCAATCCGAGGAGCCAGTCAACAACGCCTGCTTTGAAGGCGTTTTCTGAGTCTTCTCGGAATTCCGGGGTCTCTGCGGGTTCTGCGGTTTGCCGGTACGCCCAGGTAGAACCTTCCCTTGCGCTCTTCTCGCAAAGGGCACCACGTTTCCGTTTCCGATTCCAACTTCACCCTCATCACTCATGAGTCGTCACCTATCTCGCCGTCGGAACCGGCACCCGAATCAATTGAAGTCAGCGTCTCACCATCACTTTCGCCACTTGTTGGCGAAGTCTCATCACTCTCGCTCTCGGAAGAACACATAGAGTCTAAGAGGGCCGCCCAGTCAAGTCCGTGACGTGAAGAGAGACGTTCTGACAGCAGCAACTTATCCCTATCAAAACAGACGAACGTGGCAAGCACTTCATCTCCAACGTTGTGCCTTGCCCTGCTCGGCAAGTATCCATGCCCGTCGCTCGGCAAGTATCCACGCAAGCCGCCCTGAACTGTTAAAACATCGAATCCACCAGGCACCGCCTGTACTATGCGACACTGCAATATCTGCCCTGGTTTGAATCCTCTGTAGTATTTCCAGTCGGAGGCAGCGTTCAAGTACCCCGCTGGAGTGGATTGATCCACACGAGACTTTCCACGATTTCGCCGTCCGTGCGGAGCCTCCGAAGCCTCACGCCTCACGAACGGAAGGACGTTATCTTCCCCTGGCTCTCCCTTCTCGTTCATATGTTGCCACCGCCCGCGGTATCTCCGAATCCTCTACGATCAAATCTTCCGGAAGCGAACTGGTCCCAGATCAATAACCGTTTTTGCTTCTTGTCAAAACACACGACCGTCGCAAGCACTTCGTCCCCAGTTGAGTGAAGACCTCTTGAACTAAGAAATGCATTTTCCACACCCCCCACTATATCCACGCGAAAACCATTCGAGTCAGCGCCTCGAACAACACAACGCACCAGTTTGCCTGGAATAGGTTCCACGGACCCACGCTCAAGAGGAGATAACTTGTTATACCCGCCGGCACGAGTTCGCAACCTGTTTCAGCGCCCATGGAGACCGACACGCTAGTAACGGTTTAAGCGCCAATCTAATGTTCTAATTAACTGGATTATCGTATCTCGTTCGTGGTAACGTTCTCCATTCACGACTTCCGGCGAACTCTTGGCGCTTGGAACGAGATTATGCACGACAATTTTGAGGTTTCTCGCATGACCAGACCGTCGAACAATCGCTCCTCTCGCTTCGCAGTCCTCCTCGCCGGAACGTTGCTCATAACAAGCGCCTCCGCAGCCCAAGCAGGTCACAATGACGGACCGAGCTTCCGCGATTTCCGAGACCAGAACCCGGAGATTGATAGACACGCCGCTCGCGCCTTATTTAGAGAAACCTATGGCGCCAATGCCAGAAACCGCTCGCAGACTATCGCCACGCCGACCGTTTTCTCAACGGCCGGAAGCGATGCCGCCAGCACACAGCTCAATCTGGGCAACTTGAACAACCACAAGCTGATACGCCAGTTCAGCAATCGCACCAGGCAGGTGAATACCGAAGGGCAGCTCGTCAGATTGAGAGGCGGTCTAGACCTTGACCTCACAAGCAACACGAGAAACATCACTCTTGGAAGAAACCTATTCAGCGACGCCACTTCGATTGAGATCACGATAGGCGGCGAAAGCAAGTCCCTCAGCGCCGGAAGTCAGGTCACTGCAGCAGAGTACATCGCAGTGAAGCAAGCATTCACTGGAGAAGGACAAAAACTTGTTATTGACCGCTCCGGTCGAGCCATCGGTGGAGACGTAGATTTAGACGCTATAACCGGTCCACAAGATGCAATGCGCGCTGCAAATTTTGTGGTTTCCAACAATGTCACCACCCTTGGTGACTTCTCGAAGCGCTCGGACTTTACATTGCTCGGCAACTTAGACAACTTTGGAACAGTCATCGCTTCGTCGAGTGGAAATTCCCGCAACGGTTCAATTCACGCTGATGACATTAACAACTATATCGGCGCGACAATTAACTCTACCGTCGATTTGACACTGGATGCTGCGAGAAACTTTAACAACGCAGGCACCATTTCCTCCACTGGCAATCTGACTATCAATGCCGGAAACGCGGTCACGAATTACGGCTCCATCGCGGCTGCCGGCGACCTCAGTTTAACTGCACCGAGCGTGAAGAACACTGGTTCAATTTCTTCCACCGGCGGAAACGTCAACTTTAACGCGCTAGATTCAACGCTCATGGTGGACAACAGAAACGGAACCGTCAGCGCCTTAAAAGGAGCTATAAACCTTCGCGATGCATCCTACGACGCCGCCTACAACAGCACTATTGTAGGCGGAGATTTGCTCAGCAAACAATTCAACATGAATGCTGGAGAAGGAGTTGCAACTGTTGACGTCAACAAACTTACGGGAGTCGTATCGCAGACTGGAAGCGCCGCTCACCTGACAGCAAACACCGAACTGCTTCAGATAGGCGATAGCTGTTTAACCGGCGACCCAACATTCTTTAATACCGCAGGTAGTATCTTAATCAACGGCAATATAACAGTCGGAGAGAACCTCGTAATAGTTGCTGCCGGGAATATAACGGGCTCCGGAGTGACGATTCAAGCTGGCGATGCAACCTCTACAGGCTTTGACATTACATTGATTGCCGGTGCCGATTTCACGAATCAAGGCGGTTCAAACCGAGACATCTTGCCAGGAGACTTAAGTGGCGCCGGAGCGGTTTCGCTGACAGGCAAAGCATCGAAAACCGGCGGCGGCATTACGCTTTCCGGCAACTCCGCGATCATAGCCCAAGCCACCGCCCCTGGGGCCAATGCCAACGGCGGCAATGTTTCTATATTCGCCTTCGACGGCAATAAACCAGTTGGCAATCTCCAACCTGGCGTCGTAGATCTGGCTTCAGCATCAATCACGACCGGAGGAACCGGCACGGGCACTAATGGCAGAGTGACAATCGTCGGAGCTCAGGACAAACCCACAAGCTTCGCAGTTCGCACTGGAGCGATTGATACCACTGGCGGTAGCACCGCAACTGGTGATGTCACTATTTTTGCTTCTAAGATCGGAGTCGATCAGCGCGGGCAACCCGTCACCTATGATGCCAATGGGGTACGCGGAAGCAATTTCCTCAGACCACTAAATCCCAATTCCAAAGCGGCTGTTTTTCTGAACTCTAATATAGACTCGGGCAACCGGTTCCAGGTTACAGCAGGCGACCAGATCACTGTTCAAAACAGCGTTTCTGCAGATGGAGCGATTGACTTGTTTGGAAGAAACATAGTCGGTCTCGGCGTGCTGACCTCCCAGTCGAATGTCAGCTTCGTCGCGGAGGATAGCATTGGCGCTTCGTCCGACCCGCTTCAAGTCAATGCCCCTGTACTCAACGTAAACGCCGGTGGTTCACGCGTCAGCATCGATCTGACCGGAGTGGCTACGAACACCGATCTGGAGCTGATTGAGGCACCGAAAGCAAATGTCATCGTTTTCGGACTCGCGCAAACTGTCTCTGCCAGCGGAGCTATAGAAGCGAAGTTGTTCGACGTAACTGGAAGCGGATTCGGTACCTTCAGCGACATCAAAGCTCCTAACATCAACTTCACCGCGTTGGCTTCCTCGATAGACAATGCTACGTTCGGAGGCAATCTGGATACGAGTACGCTCGGTCTATTCTCCAGCGCCTCGATAGGGACTTCGGGAACTCCACTTCAGATCAGCCCCAAAGTGGAGTTTTTGACGGCTCAGGCCTCCGCTGGCGATGTTTACCTTAACATCACATCTACTCGCAGAACAATCCTGTCAGAAACCAAAGCAACAGGCGCCGTCGGAATCACAGCTGCGGACTCGATCAACATGATCGGAAGCTCTGCCCTCATCGCGTCCGGACCAATCAATATCACCACAGGCGATGGCACTCTAACAATTCAGCATATCTTAAATTCTGGCGGACTGATGTCCATTAGCAACACTGATGAGCGAGGCGGTAAGCTGAATATTCTCAGCGGCTTAAGCACCCAGGGAGTCAATGACATCACCGTATCACTTGGCGTTGCGAGCCCGGATCCAATGCCGCCACAGGACAATGTGACATTGATCAATAATGTGACGCTAACCGGTTCCGGCTTGAAAGCGGCGCCCGGAACCATTCTCAATGGAATCGGAGCCTCATTCGTTTTCATCAACAACAGCTTGAGCCCGAACTCTCTAACGCTCGGTGACAAGCAGGTGGGCGGAATAACCATCATTTCGAACGATTAACCCCGTTCGATTCAGATGCTAAACGTTTTGACAGACCTCAATCAGTCAAATCCGTTCGATTCAGATTCTAAATGATTCTTCGACAGACTTCGATCAGTCAAACCATTTTAGTCTGTTTCAAGCTTCAGCAACGCCATGAATGCTTCTTGCGGTATCTCGACTTTGCCGACCGCCTTCATGCGCTTTTTACCTTCTTTTTGTTTCTCGAGAAGCTTACGCTTACGCGAGATGTCACCACCGTAGCACTTTGCCAGCACGTTCTTACGAACGGCAGAAACGTTTGTTCGCGCAACAATCTTTCCGCCAATCGCGGCTTGAATAGGCACTTCGAACATCTGGCGCGGAATAACTTCCTTAAGTTTCTTCGCTAAAAGTTGTCCGTAAGTGTGAGCCTTATCGACGTGAACAATGGCTGACAATGCATCAACCGGGTCACCAGCAATCAACACATCGAGCTTGACCAGACGTGATTCGCGATAGTCTTTCACTTGATAGTCAAGGCTAGCGTAGCCCTTGGAGCGGGACTTCAGTTGATCGAAAAAGTCAGTGATGATCTCACCGAGAGGCAATTCGTAGAGCAACTCCTTACGACGAGCATCAAGATACTTGAGGTCGACATAGATTCCACGCCGCTGCTGGCAAAGTTCCATCAATGCACCAACATAATCGTTGGGCACGATAATGGTGGCATCAACGTACGGTTCTTCAATCTTCTCTCTGTAGTTTGGCTCAGGCAGAAAGGCCGGGTTGTCGACCATTATGATCGAACCGTCAGTTTTGGTCACGCGATAAATTACCGACGGAGCGGTAACAATGAGCCTGAGATTGTACTCGCGCTCAAGACGCTCCTGGATAATTTCCATGTGAAGCAAACCGAGGAAGCCAACGCGGAAGCCGAAACCTAGAGCCTCAGAGCTTTCCGGCTCGAAGAACAAACTCGAGTCATTTAGCTTCAGTTTCTCCAGAGCTTCTCGCAGGTCCGGATATTGCTCGTTGTCTACCGGATAAATCCCTGCGAACACCATGGGTTTCGCGGGACGATAGCCCGGAAGGGCTTCAACTGCGGGACGCTCAACGTGAGTTATGGTGTCACCGACGAGCGTTTCCACATCTTTGATAGCAGCGGCCAGGTAACCCACTTCACCCGGTCCCAGTCGATCAACCTTCGTCTGCACCGGCTTCAAAACACCAAGTTCGGTAATCTCGAAATTCTTTGCGTTAGCCATGAAGCGAATCTTGTCGCCAACCCGGACCTCACCATCCTTAATACGAAAGTAAGCGATAATTCCGCGATAGCTGTCGTAATAACTGTCGAAAACCAGCGCACGTAGGGGTTCTTTAATGGTGTTTTTCGGCGGCGGAATGTGCTGCACAATCGCTTCAAGAACTTCCTGGATACCGATATTGGCTTTTGCGCTTGTTTCCACGGCATTGTCGGTTGGCCAACCGACAACGTCCTCAATCTCCTGGCGAACACGCGCAGGATCGGCGCTCGGCAAGTCGATTTTGTTTAACACCGGAACGATTTCCAAATTGTTCTCGAGCGCAAGGTGAACGTTCGCCAGGGTTTGAGCCTCTACGCCCTGGCTCGCATCAACGATGAGAAGCGCGCCTTCGCATGCGGCTAGACTGCGCGACACTTCATAGCCGAAATCGACGTGCCCGGGAGTGTCGATCAGATTCAACACATAATTCTTGCCATCTTTAGCTTTGTAATCCATCCGCGCGGCCTGCGCCTTAATTGTAATGCCGCGCTCGCGTTCAATATCCATAGAGTCGAGGACTTGCGCTTGCATAACGCGCTTTTCGATCGTGTTGGTATATTCCAGCAAGCGGTCAGCCAGCGTTGATTTGCCGTGATCGATGTGGGCAATAATTGAAAAGTTGCGAATCTGGTCAGGATCGGTTGGCACTTAGGTATCCTTAACTTCGCGCCGAGGCTCTGCTCTCGACTGCGTACGAACTGCACAAACAGGCTGCAGACCGTATATTATCAAGCTGTCGCCAAAGCCGATACAGAAGCGTCTAATCTTCTTAATAGAAGAACTTACTTTCTATCTATGTGCGGCATCGCCAGCGGGTCGAAAGTTATGTTACTTCAGCGCAATTAAACGGTTTCAACCGTCAAACGCATGACTGCAGAGGGTTTGGCGCCAGTGTTAGCCAGCCTTAAGATTATATTGAAATGCTAAAATTAGCGCACGATTAGGTACTCCTGTCGCTTCCGCACGAGGCGACCGAGGTCGGCATCCCATCATCTGCGAAGAGAATTTGAATGAGTAATCCTTTCCTGGACGCGATATCACAAAAACCGCTTCTCGGCGACGGTGGCATCGGCACGCTGCTTTATTCGCGTGGATCTTTGCCCAGTGCGTGCTTCGAGCAATTGAACCTGACCAACAAAGATATGGTCCAGCAGGTGCACGTCGACTATCTCACCGCAGGCGCCGATATCATCGAGACCAATTCCTTTTCTGGAAACCGCATGAAGCTTGCCTCTTTCGGTTTGGAAAACGAAGTTTGGAACATAAATGTCTGGGCGGCAAAAATTGCTAGAAACGCTCGCGAAATTGCCGGCAATCCGGCATTCATAGCAGGCGCGGTCGGCCCAACGGGGAAGATGCTGCCCCCTCTCGGCACCACTGAAAAACAAGAATTGTACGACGCGTTTCGCGAACAAATGGAAGGTCTGCTGGCAGGCGGCGTCGACCTGTTCATGATTGAAACCATGTCATCGCTTGATGAACTGGTGCAAGCAGTGCGCGCGGCTCGTTCACTTTCGAAACTTCCAATAGTGGCGCAAGTGAGCTTCTCACCTGAAGGCTTCACGCTCTTCGGCGCGACACCTGAAGACACCCTGCGTATTTTCGATCAACTCGGCGCAGATATGCCCGAAGTCTTTGGTATCAACTGCGGTGCTGGACCAGGACCGGTATTCGACGCATTTTTAAGGATGAAGGCTGCGCTGGATAACGGCGGCGTTGGTCAACAGCTCGCCGGCTTCTCGGCATTGCCGAACGCCGGTCAACCGAGTTTGACAGGTGGTCGAACAATATTTATGAGCAGACCCGATTATTGCGCGTCTTACGTCGAACCTTTCGTAATGGCCGGAGCGAAGATAATCGGCGGATGTTGCGGTACGACACCGGACCATATCAAAGCCATGCGCAAATCGCTTGACGCCTTTGTACGAGTCAACAACGACGTTGGCACTGCAACCCTGACGGAACTTCCATCGCTAAAAAGTCCGGAAGTTTTGATAGCGGCCAGCCCGTTGAAAAACCGCCTTTCACTTGACACTACTGGTGGTACCACAGCAGAAGAAACGCCTGAAGGGACAGCCGCGCCGGAACGACCTCTCAAAGACAGACTCAAAGCTTTCAAGGATGGAACGGAACAGGGCTTTTTCGTAAGCGTTGAAATCGATCCACCAAAGGGAGCGGTCACTAAAAAACTGATCAAGGCCGCGAAGATGTTGAAGGAATCGGGTGCCGATTCGATTAACGTAGGCGACAGCCCGATGGCGAGAGTCCGCATGTCTAGCCTCGCTACGTGTAAGTTAATCGGTACCGATACCGGAATCGAAACCATCATTCATTTCACTACCAGAGACAGAAATTTGATGGGCATCCAGGCAGACCTCCTTGGCTGCCAGGCTCTTGGCGTTCACAACATCCTCGCACTGACGGGCGATCCGCCGGCGCTGGGCAACTACGCGCACGCTACCGCAGTTTATGATGTTGATTCGGTTGGATTGATCAGAATCATCAGCCAGTTGAACGAAGGCAAGGACATCGCCGGTAATACCATCGGCAGCCCGACGAATCTCTCAATCGGATGCGCTTTGAACTGCACACACGAGGAAAGGGCGCTTGAGAAGGAGCGCTTCAAGCGCAAACTCGAAGCAGGCGCGCACTTCGTTATGACTCAACCTATCTATCAAGTGAACGACCTCACCGACTTTCTGGATGAATACGGCGAATGCCCGGTTCCAATCCTGGTAGGAATCATGCCGCTTCACAGCTCCAAGCACGCCGAATACCTACATAACGAAGTCCCCGGTATCACGATTCCGTCGAAGATTCGCCAGGCAATGGCGAAAGCCGGGGACCAGGGAGCGGTTGTCGGTTTAGAACTGGCACAGGCGCTGCTTGAGCAGCTTCGCGGGCTTTGTCAGGGTACATATCTCGTTCCATCCTTCGGTCGATACGACGATATGTGCACACTCGTCACGCGCTTGAAGCAGAAACTCGTCAGCACTAAGTAGGAACAGTCATGCAATGACCAGGCAACGTACGATGGTCTCGCTGACCACAGCCCTGAGCCTCGCGGTGCTTCTGAGTTCAGAATGCTTAGCCATGGACTCCGACGCCGAGATGAATCGCTTTCACATTTGGCTTAACAACTGTCTCAGGGTTACCGCAAGCTCCCTGCGCTGCCCGGAGGGCAAACAGACGAAAGTAAGTTTCTACCTTGAGAAAAACGGAAGGGTGACGGAACCTGAACTTGTCGAGGTTAGCGGCGATCTGAGTTTCGATTTAGCGTGCTTGGAAGCGGTCAGCTGCTTACCCGATTTTAAGTCCACTCAAATAGACCTTGTTCCGCTCACGAGGAAAGCCACATGCACTTTTAACGAAAAGAGCTACAAAACTGCAGAGAAACGTAGTCAATCCCTCATCGTTCATAAGATACCATATACGGTGCTCTTAAAATATCCCCAGGCTGCTCTAGAAATCGACTTCAATCACCCGGAAATTGGATACTCGGTTGACCATCTATACGATGAACCAGCTGACTTACATAAGTTCGCACGATGGGTTCAAGCACTCAAAAACATTAGTTTTCAATGGGCAAGATTCTACGACGAACACGAGACTGCCACCAAAGACGAGCTAATTAAATTCAGCAGGACAATCCATTTGCCGCTTGTTCCCGATTCGAGGTAAGGGGAACACGTTAGTACCGCCCCAGACGCTGCGCGTCTTACGCAACTAAATCAGAGTTGGCAGAAGAGAATCTCACTTCTCCTAAAAAAATAATCGACAACTTACGAAACTATTTCGCGGAAGCCAAATCGAGCACTCGTTGCCGAAGCTCATCCGGCGCGACGTTAAGACCCTCTAGCATCTGCATTGCCTTTAGCGGTTCTGGTTTCGTTTCTGCTCGAGCTTTCGCGTATGACAGTAAGCCCAGCAACAGGTGTTGCGTGTCGATGAAATTGTCTCCAAGCATCCTAGCTTCGTCCCAGCTGCTTTCCAACAACCGCTTGCTGTCAAACGTGAAGGGGATTTCGATCGCGACGTCATCGGTACCGATGCCGACAACCCTCTTAAACTCGCTTCGAACCTGCTCTTTGGTTACTCCGAGCTCCTTCAGCGCTAACGCCACTTTGCCTTGTTCAACCGCGGCTAGACCGGCCAGCAACGATTCGGGTCCGACGAAATTATTCTGCGTGCAACGCGAGAACTCTTGAGCGTACATAATTGCTTTGATGGCTCCCTCCCTGAATCTCTGAAACATAAACACCCCCTTGAAAGAGCTCTAATTGAAACCATCCTACCTCAGCGAACCGAGAGCGCTGAGACCCTTAAACTTGGTAGAATAATGCCTGCTGTTGAAGGGTTGGATAAGTGGACAACAAGTATTCGAAACGATTTTGGCTCTCGCGACTTGGCGTTAGCTTAGTTTGCGCAGGAATGATGGCAGCACCCGCAGATGCTGCCACTTCGACGGAACCGCAGTGGTCGCAGTTGTACGCCGAAGGTGTAAGCGCGCTTGATTCGGAAACGCCAACCGTGGCAGAGCAGCGACTGCGCAAGGCGCTCACGCTCGTCAAGAAACAGTCGAAGAATCAAGAAGATATCGACAACTGCATGGTGAAGTTGTCTTCAGCTTTGACTCTTCTAGGCAAAACTGCCGAAGCTCGTTCGATGCTGTTGCAAGCGCTGCCCCGTGCAGAGCGTGCTGGAGGTTCGCATCTCACCTCGGTCTTAATGGGTCTCGGCTCCATAGAAGAGGCGGCGGGAAACCACGCTGCCGCCATGAAGTATTACAATCGCGCGCTCGGAATCAACGAAAAGAACTACGGAACCTACACTCCGGAAGCCGCAGCTGCGCTGCATGGACTAGGTCGAGTCAATTACAAACTGGGCAACAAAAGCGCCGCAAGTGACAATTACAAACGCGCAATCACCATTTTGTCGAAAGAACCAAATCTCGATGCAGCCAATCAACTCAAGCGCGTCATGCACGAGTATGGAGATCTGATCAAAGGAAACGACCAATCTGACAAGACCCTAATCGATGATTTCAACAAAGACATTTTGAACAAGTCTAGCGTGAGTGGTTCGCAGACCGTTCCGCAGACTGGCGTCCCTAGCGTCGCTTCGAACTCGAGTCCAATCTCCGGTTCTGTTTCATCGTGGCAACAGCAAAGTACGCAACAGTTGGAGACCTCAAGAACTTCCGAGACGAATGAAGCCGAGGCCGTCTCCCTGCGCGGCATTCATATGCCTTCATCAGATCAGGCACTGAAGCCGGCGTTCAAAGCGATGAGTGATACCGTCTTCGGACAGAACCGCTACCGCGCCAGCGAAGCGCAGTATCAGCGGATGATCGCATCTGACATCGACTCGCTCGGTCCCCATCATCCTTCAGTCGCAAATGATTTAAACGGACTCGCACAACTCTACATCGCGCAAAAGAAATACAACGAGGCAAAGCAGTGCCTAACTCGCGCACTAGCAATTTACGAATCAACTTATCACGCGCAAAACGCTTTGACAATCAACACAATGGCTTCGCTCGCTCTTGTCGAAGCCAATCTTGGACAGCTCCCGGAAGCGTCAAAACTCTATCGAGAGTCGCTTGCAAATGCTCAGGAAATCTTAGGTCCGAACAGTTTGGAGACCGCAAAGATTTTGAACGGTCTGGCGTTTCTCTACTATCAACAAGGCCAACTCGACAAAGCTAGCACAACTTATGAATGGGCAATCGCGAGTACCGAACAAGCCGTTGGCAAGAAAGACCCGCTCCTGGCGGCATGCTTGAAGGACTACGCAACTGTACTTCGCGGTCTGGACCAGAACGCAAAAGCAACCGAGGTCGAAACCCGCGCAGGACAAATCCTCTCGCAATAGTTTCAGCCTTCCCAACGCGGTCTACCTCAAAGTGAGGCGTCCTGCAAAGGGCTCTCTTTCGGCGTCCGCAAGGTGTCATGCAAATTGGTTTGCAGCTTTTGGCATGAACGCTGCAATCAAAATTGCAGCGGCTAATTTTGAGCGTCGAAGGGGCTCTCTTTCGACGTCCGCGAGTGTCCTGCAAATTGGTTTGCAGCTTTTGGCATGAAAGCTGCAATCAAAATTGCAGCGGCTAACTTTGAGCGTCGAAAGGGCTCTCTTTCGGCGTCCGCGAGGTGTCCTGCAAATTGGTTTGCAGCTTTTGGCATGAAAGCTGCAATCAAAATTGCAGCGGCTAATTTTGAGCGTCGAAGGGGCTCTCTTTCGGCGTCCGCGAGGTGTCCTGCAAATTGGTTTGCAGCTTTTGGCATGAAAGCTGCAATCAAAATTGCAGCGGCTAACTTTGAGCGGCGAAAGGGCTCTCTTTCGACGTCCGCGAGGTGTCCTGCAAATTGGTTTGCAGCTTTTGGCATGAAAGCTGCAATCAAAATTGCAGACGTTTAGATAGCTGCTTTTGGCTTAGATAGCTGCTTCGGCTTAGATGTTTGCTTTCGGCACAGCCCCGCTGACTGAAACCGGCACCTTGACCGGCTTCACGCGCGATTGGTTTTGCAATTCTTCGCTGCCTTCCTTCGCAACCACATCGCCTTCTTTGATGTTGCCAAAGACTTCAACGAGCTGATCCATGATCTGTCCCTTCCGCACGGGAACCCACTCGACACGATCATTGGCGACCTTACAAACGAAGGTGTCCAGGGGAGTGGAAACAACAGATGTGATCGGCACAAACAAACTTTCGGTCGGGCGACGTGTCGGCCAGTAAACCTTGGTGAACATCCCCGGCACCAGCTTGAAGTCTGGGTTCAGGTAGTTAAGTTCGACGGGCATGGTCCGCGTATCTTTGTCCAGGTTGTTCGCAAGACGAGCGACTGTTCCCTTAAAACGCTTTCCGGGAAACGATGAAACAGAGAACTCGACTTGCGATCCAATGATTACACCGGCAACCAGATCTTCTGGAACAGGAGCGACGATACGCAATAGATCGAGTTGTTTTAATCTGCAAATTGGCGGATAAGCGCCGGTTCCATCCGGTCCGACGAAGCTACCCACGTGCATCTTACGCTCGGTGACATAACCATCGAAAGGCGCATAGATCTCCAGATACGAAGCGAAATCAGCAAAACTTTCGAAAGCTTTGATCATCGCATCAACTTCTTCACGCTTCATCGAGACCTCGTGGTCCTTGGCGTTAACGCGTTTGATCATCGAGTTGACGTCCTGACGATCAGCTTTAACTGATTGAGACCATTGCACCACATCATTATCGGCGATCACCCCAGGCACCAGAGATGCCGCGTAAACACGTTGATAAGTCGACTGATCGGCAAGCAAGTTTGCGCGGCGCTTTTCGAGTTCCGCCTTGAGGTCCTCGACCTTTGACTCTTCAGCTGCCAGATCCGCTTTCGCGGCTGCCACTTTCGCCACAAATTCGTGCCTCTTAGCGAGATACTCAGGAGCGTACATGCGCACCATGAGCTGCCCTTTCTTTACGACAGAACCGCGGTCAACGTTCAACTCTTTTACAAAACCAGGCACTTTAGGATAGATCAGCACGTCCTGATAGGCGTTGATCTCTCCGGGCAGCTGGTCTTCGCGAAACAATGTCTTCTTCACCACTGGCACAACTGGAAGCGTGATTTCAGTATTGACAGGCTTTTCAACCACTACAGGTTTGTGACGCTTCATCCACATGAAATAGAATGCACCACCAGCGATGGCTATCACAATTACAACGAATACGATGTTCTTCAGACTGAATATCTCAGCCAAGCTCGAATTACCGGAGGGTTCTTGTTGAATGTTGTGTTCGCTTTCCATGATGTTCTACAAAATCTGATCGTCGGGGTGAAGTGATTTGACCTTAACAGGCGCGTTCGCCTGGATTATCGAATAAACCAGCGGAAGAATTGTCAAAACAGAAAGAGTTGACATCGACAATCCGCCGATCACGGCGCGTCCAAGAGGTGCGCTTTGCCCCTCGGACAAAGCCATTGGCACCATCCCTGCCACCATGGCAATCGACGTCATCAGAATGGGGCGCATACGCTGTTGAGCTCCGTGAACAGCAGCCTGATTGGCTGTCATTCCACCCGCGCGACTCTCCTCGGCAAACACAACCATCAAGATCGCGTTGGCAATGCCAACGCCGACCGACATAATTGCACCCATGAATGATTGAACATTCAGCGTTGTTCCAGTGAGCGTAAGAGATGTGAGAACCCCAAGCAGAATTGCCGGGGTGGTAGACATGACAATCAGAACAACACGGGCAGCCTGGAAGTATGCGAGCAGCATCAAGGTTATTACGACGACAGCCAGCAGCAAACCGGTAAGCAGATGGAAGAATGTATCCTCAAGAACCGGCACCTGACCTGCCACATCAACAAACACACCGGCGGGTGGAGTACCCGCGCGTTGCACCGCTTCCTTCACGGCTTCGCCGACACGCCCGAGATCGTGCCCTTCCAGATTGGCGGTCAGCGACACTGTGCGCATCATATTGTAGCGGTCCATCTCACCGTCGGTAACACCATATTGGACTTTCGCAACATCAGAGATCAAAGGATGTTGCGGTCGCCGCGTTTTATGGTCCGGGTAATACCGGTCGGTATCTGGATCTTCAAGCTCATCGTTATACTCAGGCATTTGAATTTTCCGAGCGCTGTTCATCGTCGGAAACTTCTCTATGTCGTCTTTGGATTTAATCTGATCCTGCGGGACTTGCACCTGGACCTGATAAGAGAAGCCGCTGTTTTTATCACGCCACAAACTCAGATGCACAAAACGGCTTGAGAAAAATGCCGGCTGCAACGACATACCAATGTCTTTTGCGGTAACGCCATACTGTCCCGCGAGTTCTCGATCGATATCGATATCGACGCTCGGATAGTCGAGAGGCAGCCCCCACTGGAGATCCCGAAGCATCTTTATTTTCTTCATTTCCGCCAGCACTTTGTTGGCGAAGAGTTTGTTTGCCACCATATCCGGTCCCATCACCTGGACCTTAATTGGCGTGGGCGAACCGATGTTCATGATCTGGCTGACCATGTCGCCTGGCTCAAACGACATTTTTGTATCAGGAATGTCTTTGGCGAGCTTAACCCTCAGCCTATCTTTCAGCTCAGCCATATCGATCTTCAAAGAGTCCTTGAGCTGCACGTCCAACACCGCCTGGTGCGGTCCACTCGTCCATAGAAATGCAGAGCTGATCGGAAACATCGGAGGCTGCTGTCCGGCATATCCAAGCGTCTTCTCGACATTGTCGGCGCCAACCTCTTCTTTGACAATCGCAATTGTCTTCAATACCCGCTTTTCAAGCGCCTCTACGCGCATGCCGGTCGGCGCCGAAATGCGAACGCGAAATTGTTTGCTGCCGTTATCTGGGAATAGTTCCTTGCCAATGTCGAGATAAAGAAAGACTACAACAGCAACTGAAACGAGTACATAAACAGGAACAACAATCAGTCTCAGCGGCAGCAAGAATTTGATGAGTGCTCCCAGTCCATCTTTCAGGTTATCTACCCAATCACGTTTAGGGGCTTCATGCTTGTGTTTCAAGATCCAGACCGACATGATCGGCACCACTGTTGATGCCAGCGTGGTCGATGCTACCATTGCAAAACCGACAGCCAGAGAGAGCGGGATAAACAATTCGCGTGTCATGCCCGTCATGAAGAATGATGGAACGAATACCGCGCAAACCGACAACATCGCTAACAATCGCGGAACCATCGTCTCGACGCAAGCATTATAGACAGCTCGCGCCATCGCCTCGCCCTCTGCCAGGTGGCTGTGAATGTTTTCAATACAAACCGTTGCTTCGTCGACCAGAATGCCAATCGACAGCGCTAAGCCGCTCAGCGTCTGGATATTGAAGGTCTGACCGCAGATTGACAGCGCTACGATTGCCGACAGGAGAGAGAGCGGAATGCTGGTTACGACGATCAGGGTGCTGCGAAAATCGCGCAAGAAAAGAAGAATCATCAAGCCTGGAAGCAGCGTTCCAAGCAGACCCTCATGGAATACGTTCTCTATCGCCTCACGAACATATTTCGATTGATCGAACTCATAGCTGATTTTGACACCAGGCGGCAACACCTCCTGCATACGAGGCAGAGCAGCCTGGAGTGCGTCAACCACCGAGACGGTGGACGCGTCAGCTCGTTTAACAGCCGGAATGTAGACCGTTCTTCGCCCCTGGAAAAGCGCATAACCAGCCAGAATGTCTGCGGAGTCCTCAACAGTGCCGATGTCCTTGATAAAGATCTGGGGACCATGGCCGGTTCTAATCGGCATGTAATCCAGTTGATGGATATCAGGCAAATCCGAGTTAACGGGCGCGATTCGAAGGTAGTCGCCAGTACGGACGTTGCCGCTCGGCAATACCTGGTTGCCTTCTTCAAGCGCCTTAATGACTTCATCGCCCGATATGTTGTATTTGCGAAGCTTGTCGGCATCTACGCTTATAACAATCGTCCGAATGTTTCCACCAAACGGAGGCGGCGCTTCAGCACCAGGAACGGTGGCAAGCATCGGACGAACTCGTGTGTAGGCCAGATCCTCTAATTCCTTTACGGTCTTGGTTTCCGACGACAGCACCAGTTGCCCGACGGGCAAACTGCCCGCGTCAAATCGCAGCACAAAAGGATTGTAGGTTCCATGCGGCATCAAACTCGTAGCCCGGTTGGCCATCGCAACGATACTGGCCATCGCACTCGCCATATCCGTATCGGACTGAAAAAACACCTTGATTAAGCTCAAGTTTTGAATCGACTGCGACTCAATGTGCTCAATCCCCGGGACGTATAGGAAAAAGAGCTCGTAGCTGGACGTTATATAGCCTTCGATTTGCGCCGGCGACATGCCACCGTATCCCTGGATAACGTAAATCGCAGGAATCTTCAAATCGGGGAAGATATCGCGCTTCATACTGGTAATCGCGCCGACTGAGACCAGTAGCAAAGCAAGGACAACCGCCACGATTGTGATCGGTCGTTTCATTGCCCAAGCTACGATCCACATAGACCCTCTACTACCCCGAAACTACGAGTTCATTGCTGCCCGCTAGCCGCCTCTCCCTCTGCTATTTTTACCAGTTTGAAAAACGATTCCAAATCACCCTGAGCGTAGCCTAACGCTAGAATGGCACGCCAAACTTCAATTTGCGCGACGGCATCTTCAACGGTCGCCGTGGCGAGGTTTTCTTCGGCAATTGCCAGAGACACCACATTGTTGAGCCCAACGCTATACCTTTTTAAAATATTGGTTTCGCGCACACGAGCAGCTTCAACCAGAGTCGGCGTGGTCTTCGCGACTTTCTTGGTTTGCTCCAGCAAAACTCGACTATTCGCGTCTTTCTTCTCGAGCACTAGCATCGCCAGATCGAAATCGGCTTTGGCAGCCATTTCGTTGCTTTTCGCCATGTCCTTTTGAGCGCGAAGCGGAAAATATTCCAAGAACGGAAAGCTGAATGAGGCGCCCACCATGTAGTTGAATACCTGCGGTACGACTCCTCCACCGACAGGCTTGATTGGATTCACACTGTCACCGCTGCCTCGTCCCCAGAGTGACGCGTTGAGCCAAAGGTGCGGCCGGTAAGCCTTATCGAGAACGATCTGTTTGGCTTTCCAGCGCTGAATCTCCGCGTATTTAAACCGCGCGAGAGGGTGAGACGTCAAATCAACACGCTTTTCAATGTTTACGTCAAGCGGACTGCGAACAACGGGGTCGGAAATGATATCGAAGTCATGAGTGGCAAGCCCCATCTTTTCTGCCAGATCGACAAGCGACAGGCGAAAATCCTTCTCAGCTTTAATCAATGCGATCTTCGCCTTAGCCACTTCATAATCGAGGTCAGCCGCATCAACTCCGGGTCTTAACCCCTCAGCTACGAGAGTCTTCACTCTCAAATTTGCAGCTTCCATGTGATCGAGCGCAGCTTGACGAGCGATGATTGTCTGTTTAGCAGCCGCAGCGTGAAAGAAAGAATCCGCGGTCGCGAAGGCGACGTCGAGTTCGGTCAGATTGATATCCGCGCGAGCAGTGCGGGCATCAGCATCGGCAAAACGGTCATTTGCCTTACGCAATCCAAAATCAACCATCAACCAGTTCAAGTTTAAACCTTGAAGGTTGTTGACAATAGGCTTGAGCGTCGTGCTCGAAACGGGAGGACCGGAATCGACCGGCACGGTGTCAAAACCGGACACATTGTTCATGACAACACTGGCTATGCGATTCGGCGTCACACCCGAGATTTGTACGTCCGCATTCAGGTTTGGCAAATACTGCATCTTGGCTAGCGAAACATTGGCTTTCGCGGCGCGCAGTTTGAAAAAGCGATTACGAATAGAGGGATAATTTTTGACGGCCAGATCTACGCTCTCGCGCAGGCTGATCGCCTTAGTGGGCTGAATTGGTTGAAATTGCAAATCCGGAGGAGCAACCTCTCTTCCGACAGCGCACGCGGGTTCGACGGATGAGCGAAAGAAAGCAATAGTGATCGCGATCACCAAAATCGAGTTTCTAACGAGTCCATGAGGTTTCATTTGTGATTCGGCCTCGCCTCAGCAGCGGCAGTCGTTTTGAGGAGAGGTAGTAAGCAGGAGAGAAATTGCTGTGAAGCTGCTAATTTTACTCGACTAGAGCTGGTGATTGAGCGTTATTTAAGTAGGCATAATTTCTTGCAATCGACTAGCTATAATGCTCGTGATGAAACAGCCCCTCTTGCGCAGACCGCTGAAACTTTCGCCCTTATTAGTGCTCGTACTGAGTTCCTATTGTTGCGCGCCCGGGTTCGCAGACGATGAGGGCTCGTTTTTTAACTTCAAAAACTCGGATTTCTTTGAGGTCGCTCTTCCAAAAGAGGACGAGAAGAGAAAAGAACGCGAGGAGCGTGAAGAGGAAGAAGAGGAAAAGGAACGAGAAGAACGCAACGTCGATAAGCAAGACTGGCAAAATCGCCCGGACAACCCAGCTGAAGATTGGCGCGAGAGCTTCATTGACGCAAGTTATGGGCGTAATGACTTTCGCGATTTACAAGCGGACAACAGCTTGAGCAAAATGTTCGACCTTCGCGATTATCGCAAGCAAGACTTCAGTCCGGACCGTGGAAGCAGTGACGATTCCTCGCGCTCAGATGCTTACGACTTGAGCAGCGATGATGCAAGTGATGCAAAAATTGAACGCGACCGGTATCGCCGTCGCATGAAAGAAGACGATAAGAAGATGCGCCTGGAGTTGGATAAACCAATTGACGGATTGCTCCACGACTGGGTTCCGTCACCACCGGACAAGACTCACAATGGTGGCTTCACGTCGCCCCCGGACAATGGCTACGTTGTCCCATACAAACTCAATGGTTGGATAGAGATAGAACGCAAACTACCCTGGGAGGCAGAGCACTAGTGCATCTTCGTAAGATGATTTACAGCGGAATACTTACGTCGATGTTAGTTGCAACTAGCGTCGGTTCAACGAAAGCGGAAGCAGACGCGAGCACCCGAGCAGTTTCACAACAACAACAACAACAACAACAACAACAACAACCGTCTAAGAGAAGTAGCACGAAGAATGACAATACAAGCGGCAATTCAACGTCCTCAATAAATTGGAAAACAGCCCTTGCCGAAGGCGAACGCCTGCTCACCACTCGAGAATATGCAAAAGCCGAACTGTGTTTTCGTCAAGCATTGAAGGAAGTGCGCAACACACCAGGCGCATCTACGGATGACGTGGTAAGGTGCATGCAACGACTGGCGAAAACTTTGTATCTGCAAGACATAACAGTGGAAACCATTCCACTGTACAAGAAATCGCTGAAGATGTTGCAGAAGGCTCATGGTAAAACCAGCCTACAGACTACCGATACGCTTGTCACGCTGGCAGGCATATTGGAAATCGAAGGCGAATTTAAACATGCCGATCGATACTACGCAGAAGCTATAGACATTCTGACGAAGACCGCAGAAGGAGATAAAGAGAAAAATCAACTCAGGCTCGCAGACTGTGAGCATAAATTAGGGCACAGCTTGTTCACCCAGGGGCGATTTGCAGAGTGCGAGCCACATTATCTCTCGGCACTGACTATTGCGATGCAGGCAGACATGCACCCCACAACTGAGTTTATCGAAGACGCCACGATTGACTATACGAATCTCTTGATCGCGACAATCTACAACGCAAAGACAATGAAGTCCGCGTTTCAAAACGAATTGCTGAAAGACCAGATTGGTTTGTTAAAAAGGAAAAGCGGAGCACCTGAGTCGCACTGGAGCACGAACGTTTCAATTCAAATGGCAGACAAAGCTGCTGAAGAAGCAGATCGCCGAGCAGCAGGTGCTGGCACCACGGGCGGTTCCACGCCAGCCCCTGAACGAGATGCGACGATTTCGACAACACTTGACGCAAGCGGTATATCTCCGGACAAAAAGTATTTGGACTTTGCGGCCCTCGAAGACATCAACAGACAACGCGTTGCCTTTTACGAGCGCATGATTGCTGCAGACATTGATTCGCTCGGTCCGGACCATCCAAGTGTTGCGCGCGACTTAAATGGATTAGCATCAATATATTTAACTCAACACAACTACGCAGAAGCAAAACCGCTTCTGATGCGGGCTCTGGTTATTTACGAAAAGGCATACCTCGCCGATTCGAGCCCGGCTAAGCAAACAAGACTACTTATTCAATTGATCTCGGCAGAACAAGATCCGGCCACAGCCGCAATCGACACATCCTATGTAGATTCGCTTCCGAGAATCCCGGCAGCGGCACAGAAGCTCGAAGTGTCCTTACGTTTAAACGACCTCGCATTTATGTTATACCGGCAGGGCAAGGTCCCAACCGCGCTCCAAGTCTATTACTGGGCACTGGCTAGCACCGCAAACTCTACAGGCGACTCCAGCATTCTTGCGGCAGCAAGCATGGCAGACATGAGCAGGGCTCTGCGCAGCGCCGGTCGCAACGCAGAGGCCGCGAAGCTCGAAGGCAACGCCGGCGCGATCGCTCGCCGGGACATACTCGAAAAGCGCAGCAAGATGCTCCCCAGATGAGCTATGAGGAAAACCAGTTGAAGAGTATTATCTCGGGCAGAGTAATAACAATTCTCGCAGCATTTTTTGCGCTTGCACTAAACTCCGAAGAGAATTGTTTAGCCCAAAGCTCAAAGCCGGATCCCAGGACGACCGCTGCGTCTCACCCAAAAAAACCGCCGAGAGCTTCTCTGGACAAACTTCGGGCAGGCATCCAATCTGGAAACGTCATGCCGATTGAAAAGAATTGGAAGATGCCTAAACCATCAAATCTTCCAGCAACGGACGATGCAAAAAAAATAGAAGTACGAAATCGAATTCCATCAACCAGCAGTGACTACCTGCAAATGCTCAATAAGAGTAGTCGCACAATGGCAGCCAATCAAAATGACGCTGGAGCTTATCTTGATGCGTCTTACGCTTATCGCAATATGGGTCAATTTGAGGAGGCATTGAAAAATTGCAAGAAAGCAATCGAACTCAATCCTGATTTAGCCGTGGCTCATAGCGAACTTGGCTTGGTCAACGCAAGCCTTGGGAACGATACGGAGGCAATTAAAAATTTCACTCGAGCGATCGAATTAGATCCCAAAAACTCCGCATTCTATAGTCATCGAGCCTGGATGTATGCAGCGGCAAAGAAAGAAGATCTGGCTATAGCGGAAGCAACGAAGTCGATTCAGATTTGGGACGGTTATTCTCCAGCATATTATTGCCGAGGCCGCGCCTATCTGGAGAAGGCAGAATGGCAAAAGGCAATTGACGATTTCAGCAGGGCAATAAAACTTTTTCCGGATCAAGATTCGGACTATTACTCATCGCGCGCTTATGCTTATTTCCAGCTTTCCGACTTTCGAAACGCGCTGTTGGACCTGATTGTACCAATACGTATGGAATCGCAAACTAAGCACTTTAATATCTTTCAGCAGGTTGCACTTTTGCATCCGGACTCATTTCAGAAAACACTTCTAGACCTAAACTTTAGAGTGCTGAAGAACAAGAAGGACGCGAACGCACTCTTAAACAGGGCGATCGCCTACTCACTTGTTCGCGAATACGACAAGGCGCTTTCGGACCTGGATGCGGCGAGCAAACTGGCACCAAAGAACGGAACGATTCACAGAGAGCGCGGGTTGGTTTTTCTGCAAACTGGCCGCATTAGCGATGCTGTGTCGGAGTTGAATCAAGCAATTAAGCTGGATCCGGAAGACCAGTCGGCGAAAAATCGCCTGTTATCAGCGAAAGCGCTCCTAGCAAAGCCTGGAAAAATTAGCAAACTCGAGGTAGCAAAAGTTATGTCAACGAAGCCGGCAACTGGCAGCTCGTTACGTCCTGCAGAAAGCGTCGAAGCCAACGTTGAGTCACAGAGTGAAGCACAAGAGGTTATTAAAAAGTACGTCGCGAACCTAGCCAAAGAAAATCTTCGCGAACATCTTCCTGAACGTGCTGATTTCGACAAACAAGCCAGCCGGGACTTGATCAAATATTTCGAAAGAGAACTAAACCGAAAGATTAGTGTCGAGGTTGAGCTACTTTCAGACGTTCCCTCACCGACTTTCGGCGGGCTGCCCACCATATACTGCTGGGTCAAGGTCAAGGATGGTCCTCAACTCTTGAAAGAGGGAGTAGCAATCCTGACGACTCAAAACAAGCATGACGTCCTCGTTCAGTCGTTCTTTACAGGTGCGCAAGTTAAGGCAAATCCCGACCTCGTCCGAAAGAAATTTCCCCACGAGATGGTGCCCGAGATCCTTTTTCGGGCCGGTCTCCGCGCGATGCCGAAACCAATCACGCGATAAGTTTCGAACATCGGCTCTCTCACATCCAACCATCGGATCTTGTCCACCGAGGTTTCCCCAGCGTGGCGACTAAGGGAAACCTAAATGGGACGCCAGCCTTGTTTGCGAGACCGAATCGCGTCAGCCTCCTCATCACACTTTAACGCCTCGGTGTGGCGCTGCATTTTTCGCAGAAGCTTTGCGTATTGCTCAAGTACATCAGCGACGCGCACATTGGTTTCACCGAAGACGCGTCGCCGAATTAAGATGGCGCGCTCGAATAAAGGCATAGCTCTATCGTAATACCCCTCGAAGTAATACAATCTCGCAAGATTTTTCAGACTGGTTGCCACCATGTGATGGTGCAGCCCGAAACGTTTTTCTCTGATGTTGAGCGCTTCTTGCAGTATCGGTTCCATCTCAGAATAGCGACGGCATCTGCAAAGCAGATCTGCCAGACGAGTCAAACAATCTGCGAGTTGCGCGGCATCGCCGCCGGTGAGTTGGCGAACCAGATCCACTTCCAGGCGCGCTTCTTTGATCGCATCTTGAAGCGCTTCAGCGTTGCTGGTCAGATGCAAATGATCCGGTATCGCATCAAGAACCGTCGAGGAATCGTGTGGGTGAAAAGAACTCCATCCATCTTTCGTAGCAGTGAAGCCGTCACCCGCGGTGCCAGGACTGGCATCGATCGGCTTGTGTTTACCGGAACTGAACCAGCTCTCCATCTCCTGACGAGTCGGTACGTGACCGTCCTTGTCGGGCGACAGATCATACATTCGTCTTCCATAGTTCTGGTCACCATTCGGAGGTTGCGTTCGAGCAACCGGCGAACCTAATGGTGGCACTTTGGGAGTCGCAGTGCTGCTGGCGATTTGTCGTTGTTGTCCCGATTGCGTGGTTGGACTTTTTATTGAGTGGCTACCGATAGGATTGGCTACTCTTGGTGGGCCTTGACCGGCTTTAAAATCACTCTGACTCGCGGCTCGCATTTCGTTGCTCACTCGTTCGAGTCGATCGCCTTTCAAAGCAAGAACTTTGTTCAGGCTCTTTCTGCTATCTTCCATTTCGGAACGATGAACACCATTGAGTCGTTCACGAATGGACAGAGCTCGCCTGTAGAGAGCTTCGGCATCATCCAGCATTCCTCTATCGAGATAGAGATCGGCCAATTTCGAGACCGTGCTGGCAACTTCCGGGCTTCCGGAGCCGAGAGCCTGTTCTTGAATGGTCAAAAACCTTTTCAATTCAGGTATAGTTTCGCATTTCATAGGAAGATTCCCGTTCGGTTCGCAAATCGTTGATGCGGAGATGTTTGGGCCCTATTCCAAACAGACGCGCGTTGGTATCGCATTCGATATCAACTATGTTCGACGATTGCGAACAAAGATACAGCAAATGTCAATTAGCTACTTTTCAAAGGAACTTGGGGTAAGTGATTCAAAAAATTCAAACTAAAGAGAGAACGAATAAGCAGGCTCCAGGGACCTCTCTCTCTGAGAGCTGACCGTCCAATTACCTCCCGTAGTTACTAACCGTCCATATACATTCTTGCTCACCGGATTCAAGGCCGGTGATCCCTAATCCTATAAAGTTGTATAGGAACCGGTATCTAAGTCACCGATTTTCAGCATTTTTTCGATCGAAAGTGAGACATTCCCATGTTCATTACGACTGAAAACAATCCGCTGGTGAGCTTGTTTAGCTTGCAAGATCCGCAAAATGCTTATCGAGGTCCTTTTGCTCTTGTGTTTGATTTTTGTAGAAGGAATCGGTTGAAGCATAGATGTCGCTCAACGATATGCCTAAATTATTGAAACGACCGTCATCAAAATTGTCTTTGATCTTGTCGTAGTTCTCTCTCAGTTCGAGCGCGGCTAAGGCTCTGCTCAAGCCAGTTAAGAAGTCTTTGTCATCTGGAACATTTGAATTATCCAATTCCTTTCCAGACAAAAAACCATCTCCATCGCTATCCATCTCATCGAAAACAGCAGGCAAATAGTCAGTTACTCTTGAGGCACTCTCCGCGTCATGCCGGTTGCTCATCCAATTATTGAAAGCTGCCTTGATGTCGTCCCTCGTGGCGCCGTCATCTTCTTTGCCCCACTCGTCGTTGCTTTGATTTTGAATGAGATCGCCACCACCTTTAATAAGGTCTTGAATGACTTTCTCTCGACCGTTAAGAAACGCACCATTAGCCTCTTTCTCAGTCACGTGCCCATCACCGTCGGCATCCATCTTCCGGAAATAGGTATTGATGGTCTTGTTCAGCAGCTTCGGATCTCTCATAAGTTCGTCTAAGAATTTTGACGAGGTTTCGTCCTGTCCAGGGGAAACCATCTCTGAATTTTTCTGTGAGTCCTCACCAGCCTGTCCTGATTCTGCTTCAGGGGCGGATTTTGACTTGGCTGTGGAACCGGCTTCTGCTGCAGGGCCAGGTTTAGTTGTGGCCGCGGGACCGGATTCAGTTTCAGTTGCCGGCACGAGCGGGCGAGCTTGACTCTGCTCGATCTCTTGCAGAAAATCTGGTGACGGCGGTCTGTTTGCATTTTCTTTTGAAGGTTTATCCGAAGTTTGTTTATCGAGCATAGTAAAAACCTCAATTCGCAACGCCTTCCTCAATCACGGAGATTGGGGAAAGAACTGTTTGTAAGTAATGAAAAAAGTGAGTGAGCGATAGTGCGGCGAATTGCTCTTTAAACTGCTGTGAGTTGCAGTGAAAGTAGTGTGCCACATGGTCACTATCTGTTCGCTACGGATTTACGCAAACATTCGTGCGGGCTCGATAAACCGACTTAATCAGCAATCTGCTGAAGCTTCTCATAGTCGGAGCCAGAAAGTTGAAGTCTTGCACACTCCAGAAGGTCGGGAATTTTATCCTCACGGTCCGCTCGAACCGCAGCATCAATAAGCATCTTTGCGGAGTCAAAATTCTTGCAATTCGCAATTACTCGCTTCGCAATCTCGTCAGCCTGGAAATCTTTCCTCAGACCGAGAGCCAATTCGAACAGATCAGTTCCATAACCGGATATTTTGTCTAGTACAAGCCACTCAGCAATCGAAGAGACGCCGACCGAGAACAGCTTTTCATATTCATACATGAGTATCGAGTGGAGAAACCTTCCGCCAAAACGATCGAAATGACTAGAGAGCGCGTCGTAATCCTTTTTCCGAAGATAGTAGTGATAACAAGCGGAGACAATTCCGTCGCGGGTGGAATCATCGGCGATTCCGCGCTCCTCAAGCTCATGAAGCACCTCAAGTAGGCGCTCAGATTCTCCAATACTAGTTGTTATATACTGCCATTCAGCCACTCTTTTTGAATCGAACTCGCCCTTCAAAATCAAGCTCTCAGCCTTGTCACGCCTGTCCCTGAGAAAAGCTAGTGCGGGTGGATAGGATCTGCCGAGCGAAACAATCTCATGCAAGATCAAAATTCGCGTCGAATTAGGACCTCTAGTAATACTGTCGTAAGCCACGAGAAAACGCTCGAGGCCGTCGGCAAAATTCCCAGAGTCAACAAGCTTTCTACCCTCTGCGACTATATCTTTCATTTGCTGAGCGAACTTGAGCCTGTCATCATCGCAGCTGCTAATAGGCATTTGCCAGCACTCCAGTCAGATAGTTCACCAGGCTCTATAATAAACCAATGGAGAATTTCACCCCAGAAACATCAGCCAGGCGTCCCTCTGCAAAAGAGAAATTAGCGCTCAGAGTTAGCCAGGAGCTTGATATCGTAGAAACGCTGGTGAAGAACAAACAATACACCCTTGCAATGAAAAAGTTAAAGTGTGTTCGCCAACAGTGACGACAGCTTCGTATTGACACTTGCTCTCGATCCAATTTCTGCTCTGGTAAGAAATTATGCGCCCGCGAAGGTGGCAGTACGAAGATGGCGCAACGACAAAGAAAAACTGATTATCTCTCGCAGAGCGGACCGGCAGGTTATCCGCGAATGGATAACCCTTAACCAGATTCTGAAAGAGCGCAAACGCACCTTCGAGGTGCTGGTTAAGCAATCCGAAGAGGCTGATTCCGACGACTGTCGACAATTGTTCACTTATTTTATTTGGAAACAGCTTGTCCGACAGCGAAGATACTCTTTACTAGAAAGCAACCTGCGGAGCCTTGGACTCAGCCTGTTGAGCTACGCGATGGAATCGGAGTGCGATAGATTGTTTCCAAACCACTGCGGTGTAGACATGTCCAGGTGGACGCGGAATTGGAACAAGAGATTTCACTTGGAATTCATGCGTGAAGATGGTTGCCTAACTTACGAAGTCGCGCTTGCACTGGGTGAGAAAAAAGCTGCCGCTGTTTTTGCCAAGAAGATTTTGAGTGTGGAAACCAATGATGCAATGTTCGCAAGGCTTATCAGAGCTGCGATTCGCACGAGAGATTACGAGGAAGCTGTCAGTATTTATCGAACCGCACTAGAGACGTTTAGCAAGCGTCGGCTCTCAAAGTCCACCAAGATGCTCAAGACAATGCCGAAGACAAAGCTGGCAAAGTTCGCTCTCTGAAGGATTGAAATTGCTGAAAACCGCGCCCGTACAGCTGGATTATAGTGACAACCAATAACAGTAGCGAATACTGGTACGACGAAACCGGCTACCTGTACGGGTCTCCAAAGACCGTACCTGCATAAGATTTGTGGATCAGGTTAGGGTAGCCTATACAAAATTACGGTCGTATTGATAACACGTGCACGGGTGCATCGTTTAGTATCGCTATAAGGCACTCTTTGTTGAGGATTTCATTTCACCACCTTTTCGACACACCATCACCGGTGCCACGCCTAAGCTCGGTGACACGCTCTAGAATTTCACCACCAAAAATTTTCGACATAACCCATAAATAGGTAGTCACCTAGTGATGAGTGATGAAAAAGAGGAGCGCCTGAAGTTAGTTCAGGCGGAGCTCTCAAAATACATTAAGAACGGTACGCCAACAGAAAAAGACAGAGGGAAAGAGAGTCAGGCGTCGCAAGCGTTTGACCAGGAAGATACTGTGGACGACCTGGATAACAATATGGCGCCTGAAGAGCACGGTCGCAAACCGTGGACTACTCGTCTTGCAGATGAATGGCATTTAGCCGGCGAAAGCGCGCCGCTAGCCAATCGAAGGATTGGTCAGCATTCCAGCGAGGTAGAGATGGATATCACAGCAGACTTTCCGACGTCGCCGAATCCATTCAGCGCATCGACAAATCACGCGCTTGCCGAAATAGCCAAAGCGAAGTCCACGCCTGTGTCGACTCTTACGTGGCTCTCCGACAATCCGAACATCGAAGTTCGCAAAGCCACCGCTGGTAATACCAATACACCAGGCGCTGTTTTGAGAAAGCTCGGCAAAGATTGGGATGCATCAGTGCGCCTGGCGGTTTTGGACAATTCGAAGGTGCCGATTGACGTCATTACCGAGCTATCAAACGATACCAATCCGCTGGTTTCATTGAGGGCTTGCTACGCTCTGGATGAGCGCAGGAAGAGTGTCGAGAATATTCTGGCGAAAACACCGCCGCCCGCACAAACTATTAAGGACATACCGAATCTTCAGGCGTATAACAAATACATGCAGCCGGGAGCCGCTCAAAATCTGTCTCTTCAGACGACTCCAGAGGCGATTGAGTTTTTAAAACTTGTGGCGGAACGGCAATCGACACCACCTCAACGGCTCGCTGAACTTTCCAATCATCCTGCTGGTGAAGTGCGCGCGGCAATCGCCTCGAACTGCAACACGCCTCTGAATATTCTGTGGCGGCTATCGCTGGACATGGATCCGGTTGTGAAAAGCGCTTTGACCAAAAACGAAGGCTGTCCGATAGAATTACTCCGCGAACTCATGCGGGACAACGACCGAGCCGTCAGACGGCAGGCACAGAACGAAGTCAGCCGATTGGAGTCGATGGATAGCAACGCCTAGGCTGTGGTAGAAGGCTATTAGAGAGAAGCAGAGAAAATAGCCTTTTGTCGGTTTTGCATGTCAACGGAACTGCCCTCCGATTTCCCCAAGGATCTGCTCAGCAGATACGACGAGATTCGCTACATTACTCGTGGCGGAATGGGCGTTCTGTTTCGCGCGCACGACAAGACACTCGATAAACTGGTCGCAATCAAAGCATTGCCATCGGGCAACTTGCTGGGCAATGAAAAGGTTGTTCGCTTTCAAAAGGAAGCGAAGGCAGCTGGCATTCTCGACCACACCAACATCGTCAAAGTTTTGGACTTCGGCGTCACGCCCTCCGGAGATCCTTATCTCATAATGGATTTCGTCGATGGTCCGTCTCTAGCCGACGAAATCACTAACAACGGTCCAATGGAACTGACTACAGCGCTCCGCTATTTCGTAGAGATAGCAGATGGACTGGCTCACGCACACAGGCACGGAGTAATTCACCGCGACGTAAAGCCGAGCAACGTCATGCTGGCACATGCGGATGAGTTTGAGAAAGAAGCAAGAATTGTAGATTTCGGCGTAGCGCACATGCGTCGAGTCGATTCTGATGACCCGGGTTTTGAAAGCACCGGCAGCAATATCATCGGTTCACCAGGCTATATTAGCCCAGAAGTGGTATCAGGTGGAAAAGCAGACCAGCGCTCGGATGTTTATTCATTGGGATGTTTGATGTTTGAGACGCTAAGCGGTCAATTGCCGTTTGTCACTGACACGGCCATGCAGACAATGGCAGCCCACGTTAACAACGCCCCTCCCGAGATCTCCGACTTCCTTCACGATGAAGCCAACCAGGAACTGGCTTCAGCGATGTCTGAAATTGTGATGAAGTGTTTAAGCAAAAACCCGGCAATGCGATTCAAAACTGCTGAGGACTTGAAGCTCGCACTCATCGAATGCGCTGGTTTTATCGAAGAAGAGCACCGCGCCGCAATTACCGAACACGTCACCGCGCCTGGTGGCATATTCAAATCGTGGTCGTTTTATTCTCCGGCCCATACAAAAACGCCAATGCTCTTTGCGGGCATTGCGATTTTAATTCCGATCGGCCTGATGTTCTGGATAGGACCTTCTATGCTCGCCGAACTCCGCGGCGAGCGTAATGTAAAACAAACAAAGATGGGAACCGAACTGAAGTTTAAGGACGGGAAATCCACTACATACTCGCAATTTCTAGGTGCCTTAAATCCAGACGGCGACATTGGAAGCATGATGGAGATCAACTCGCGGAATCTTCCGAAGTTTTGGAACCCTCGCAGAAAACTAGCAAAGCTGAACTATGCAACCATCACGGATGACGCAATGAAAAAACTCGAAACATATCCCGTCTATCACCTTGAAATAAGGCAATCAAGAATCTCGCCGAAGGCTTTGCAGAGTATAGGCAAATTGCAAAATCTCAATGATTTGAAACTCGAACTAATCGATGAACTCACTGATGATGACCTTCGATTTCTGCCGCGATTGAAGGATGTTTCCTCGCTGAGTTTAAAAGGAACAAAGATCACGGATAAGACTCTCGAGACTGTCTCGAAAATGACTAGCTTGCAAGAATTGTCGCTCGAGGGATGTCAGAAAATCACAGCAAGCGGTATCGAGCTTTTGAAAACTAACGTCCAGCTGAAGAACCTGTCCATTGGTGCTACCAAGATTCCCGTCACGGCATTGAAGGGCTTTGATGATTTACACGAAGTAAGCGTGCAGTTTAAGAAGCTGACACCAGCTGAGGTTGACGTATTAGCATCTCTGAAAGAACTTCGAGGCTTGACGGTAACCGGTTGCAACTTCGGCAAAGCCGATCTCTATAAATTTCTGGATGCTAAATTTTTGCAGGACGTAAAAGCGGCGACAACCGCATTGACGGAAGAAGAAGCAAATGCGTTCGAAAAGGACTATTTACAGCGGCAACGCAGATCTACAAGAGTTCAAACAAGCTATCCGTATACCTATTGATTGGACTTCACTCAAACCGAACGACCTTCCACTGCTTGCCGTGCTTCGCCATAATCAGGTTTTCGTGCAGCAAATCTGAAGTCGTCAGCTTTCTATCAGCGCTTACCTTATCGCCGTTGATTGAGAGACCGTTGGATTCGAGCTTCCGTTTCGCATCGCCTTTGCTCGACGCAAGACCGGACTGAACCAGAAACTCGATGATCGACACTCCCTCACCATCAATTACCGATCGGCCCAGCACCGCAGACGGTGCCTCATTAAAGAAGTCATTGATAACAGACGGGTCGATTGAACGAATATCACCGCTAAACAACGCAGCCGAAATCGCTTGTGCCTTCTTGCATTCCTCGGTCCCATGAACGAGAGTCGTTACCTCTTCGGCGATATGTTTTTGCAGCGCCCGTTTCTCCGGCGCATCATTCATCTGCTGGAACAATCCATCGAGAACTTCCTTCGATTCCAGCGAAAACTTCAGAGCGAAATTCTTCACCTCTTCGTCCGCCAGATTCAAGAGAAACTGATAGAACTGATACGGAGAAGTTCTATCCGCCGATAGCCAGATTGCACCGGACTCGGATTTGCCGAACTTTGTTCCATCCGCGCGCAAAAGCAGCGGACAGGTCAGACCGTGCACCGGCTCTCGCAAAACGCGACGCACGTAATCAATGCCGGCAACGATATTTCCCCATTGATCGGAAGCGCCCATTTGCATCGTCACGCCGTGATCCTGGCAAAGGCGCATGAAGTCATACGATTGCAACAACGAATAAGCAAATTCAGTGTAGCTCAAGCCCTGGTTCGGATCGTTCAACCGACGCGCAACAGAATCACGGCGCATCATTTCAGAAACCGAAAAATGCTTTCCAACATCTCGCAAAAATTCAATGATCGTCAGCTTGCCGAGCCACTCGTAGTTGTCCACGAATTGCGGAATTTTATCGCTGGTAACGGCACGCTCGATAATCGTCGTAATCATCTTGCGATGACGTTCTACGTTCGCCTGCGCTTCTTCGACTGGAAGCAACGAGCGCTCAACAGATTTGCCGGACGGATCGCCGATCAAACCGGTGCCACCACCAAGCAAGACGACACCGGACAAGCCGGCTCTAATGCCGCGGACCACCATCATCACGGCAAGCAAGTTTCCAATCGTCAACGACGGCGCAGAGGGATCGAAGCCGATATAAAAGCGACGCTGTTTTTCATTCAAATGGGCATTGAGCTCTTCAAGCGGGGTGCTGTCATGAAGCAGACCGCGCCATTGAAGTTCTTCAATGAACGGATGATTCTGTGTCGCTTCTCCGGTATTTTGCTGAATTGTCTGTGTCATCGGACTGTGCCCTGAGTGGAAACCACAGCCAGTTTAACAGCCCAATTCCGTCCCTGTCATCGAAACAGCCGCGACTCTTTACTTCAAAATACATCCCTGTTCGATCCGGAGACTCTATTTTTTGCGGATTGGACCTGGAGCAGGAGGCGACACAGTGTCGGGAGTCGGTCGCCATTTGATTGTGTCGAGCCCCTTCTTGACTGCTGGGAAGTCAGCCTTATTGCCATCGAATGTGATTGCATACAAGAACTGACCCTTGTCAGACGGAACGAGGATAGTTTGTGCAACCAGGTTCTGCTGCGGATCTTCATCGGTCAAAATCAACGCATCTTTACCGTTGAACTTGCCGACCGAAACTTGCGGATCATTCACGAACGTATGATAGCCCGCTCCCATCAGCATGTTCGCTTCATCATAGGCACGCGTGTCGGGTTGTAATTTTCCTTGTTTCGCCAGAAGCGCTTTCAACGACTTCTGCTCATCCGCCAGCAGTTCCCGTCCCTCATACATAGTGACGTGACTGCGCGATCCTTTCGCCTGAAATTCGCGTTGAATCGGGTTCGCCCCACCAACCATATTAGGATCTTGCTGAACTTCCTTGAAGTTGCCCGGCAGCTGAATCTCCTTGATTACACCAGTTTCATTCTTAGCGAGAAATTCGTGTTTTTGCAGCGGTTCATTCTTAGCCGGCGGTTGCTCGCCGCGCGGATCTCCGCCGCGCTGGTCGCCACCGCGGAAAAGTCCGCCTCGTCCGAAGAGGCGCTGGCGAGGCTGTTCTTGAGGTGCACCCGGCGGCACATCCGGACGCTGGGCAACCTGCTGTGGCTGAAACTCTCCGCGTCTTTGACGCAATCCATTGAAAATTTGCTGCGCGACAATATCCTGCGGGCGCATTCCAGGACCCATGTCCTGCGGTCGCATGCCACGCGGTATATCTTGAGGACGCATTCCCGGCGGAAAGCCCTGCCCTCCCATGCCGCGGTCCTGTCCATCTTGCGCCATCATCATCGCGCGACTCATGCTGCGATACGTCATGTCGCGACCCGGCTGCGGTCCATATGGAGCACCACCCATTTCACCTTGCGGTTGAAAATATTGAGGAGGCGCAAAGGTTTGCGGCGGGCCATACGAACGCTGCCCATATTCCGACTGATTCGGCTCACCCTGCGCATAGTCATAATTTGTGTTTCCACGCGGTCCGTAGACCGGCGCAAACCCTTCTTGACCGTATGTTGCTTGCGGCGCGGAGAACGTCATCGGCGCGTCCATAGTTCTTGGAGATGCCGAGAAGGTCAACGGTGCTTCACCGGTTGTTTGCGGTGCGGAGAACGTCAATGGAGCTTCCATTGTTCTTGGCACTGCTGAGGTTTCAGCAGAAGGTATTCGTTGCGGAGAGGCAATCGCGCCGGCTGTTTCGCGCGGAGGTGCTGCGATTGGCGAACTGCCGACTGGTGTCGCCTCTGGTGCCTGCGACTTCACAGTTGCGGCATCGCTCGGCAAGAGGAAATCTTTTATGAATAAGGAATGCAGATTATCATTACTGCTTCCTGCAGGTTTGATCGCCTGCTGTTCTACAGTTTTATTCGAACCGTTCGTTCCGTTTTGTGATTGATCAGAAACTTGATCCCAATCCATTCTAAATCCCTCGTGCGTGCGTCTAAAGTAGGTTTGCTAAACACCGTCCAACTGCTGCAACGATACGTTTTCGCGAAACGGATCGTCCATGTGGAAATTACGTTGGCGATTTTTGCGAAACTGGAAACCTACAGCCCTTAAGCGTTTCGCGCATGAAGATATTTGGCGCTTCTCTTTGCAACTTTTGATATTGCAAAATTTGGACACGAAAAGTTCACAAATCCACCCGCCGAAAACGCCCTTGAACTGCCGGAAGTCGGCGGTCGGCCAATCCTAAATTCGGAGAGCATTTAGCATCCGAAAAAAATGCAAATCAGCGTTCGCTCATAACGATGAATCGGCGCGAAAGGTTTTCAAAAATTCCAGGTGTACGAATCTTAGTATGCCGCTTAGTTTGCTTGTTCTGTGGGTCACTCTACTATAAGATCAAAAGTTCCTTGCAATTGATTTTGCTGCGGTTCGATACCGAAGTTGAATCAAGAGCGCAGTTTGCTGTCAGAGAGGTATTTCGAGTCCATGGCAAGCCAATACAACCCGCAAGATATCGAAGAAAAGTGGCAGGAGCACTGGGAAGGCCTCGGTGTTTATCGCGCCCATGACAAAAGCGAGAAGCCGAAATTCTACTCGCTGGTCATGTTTCCGTATCCTTCGGGTGACCTGCACATGGGACACATGCGGGTTTACACAATCTCCGACGTAATTTCTCGCCGGATGCGCATGCTGGGTTACAACGTGCTCAATCCGATGGGCTGGGACGCATTCGGCTTGCCAGCAGAAAACGCGGCAATCAAGCATCAAAAACATCCGCAAAACTGGACCAAAGAAAACATTCGCTTCATGCGCGACGAACAGCTCAAGAAGCTCGGCACCAGCTACGATTGGCAGCGTGAAGTAACGACATGCGACGCCGATTACTACGGCTGGACGCAATGGCTGTTCTTGAAGTTTTACGAGAAAGGGCTCGCCGTGCGAAAAGAAGCACCGGTTAACTGGTGCCCGGATTGCCACACGGTACTTGCCAACGAACAGGTCGTCGACGGAGCCTGCTGGCGGCATATGGAAACGCGCGTCGAACAGAAGAAAATGAGTCAGTGGTTCCTCCGAATCACCGCATACGCAGACGAGCTTCTCGACGACCTCGAAAAACTCACAGGCTGGCCGGAGCCCGTTCGCATAATGCAGCAAAACTGGATCGGCAAATCGGTGGGAGCCGAATTGCGTTTCACAGTAGAAAGCAAACCGAACGTGCAAATAAGCGTTTTCACAACCAGACCAGACACCGTATTTGGTGTCAGCTATGTTGTGCTCGCTCCGGAGAATCCACTAGTCGAAGAATTGACGACTGACGAACAACGAGAAGCCGTGCGCAAGTACGTCGACGAGGCGAAACATAAAACCGAACTCGATCGGATGGCGACCGAGAAATCGAAAACGGGAATTCCCCTCGGCACGCATGTCATCAATCCATATAACGGTGATGTTGTCCCAATCCTCGTTGCGGACTATGTACTCATGACGTATGGAACAGGAGCCGTCATGGGCGTTCCCGCTCACGACGAACGCGACTTCCAGTTCGCCAAGAATTTGAATCTTCCAGTCAAAGAAGTAATCTCGCCCAACGGCGAAGCCACTGGCGAACTCGAAGCGGCTTACATCGAGCCGGGAGTGCTCATCAACTCAGGCGAATTCAACGGTTTGAAAAACGAGGACGCCAAAGAAAAAATTACCGAATGGGCCGTCGATCAAGCTTGTGGAAGCAAGCGCGTCAACTGGCGCCTGCGCGATTGGTTGATAAGCCGTCAGCGTTACTGGGGCTGCCCGATCCCGCTCGTTCACTGCGATGCTTGCGGGATTGTACCTGTCAAAGAAGCAGACTTGCCGGTCGTGCTTCCGGTGGAAGGCATTGAAATAACCGGTCAGGGCGGCTCGCCGCTTACACGCATGGACAGTTTCTTAAATGTGAAATGTCCGGCTTGCGGCAAAGACGCTAAGCGCGAAACAGACACGATGGACACTTTCATAGACTCAAGCTGGTACTTCCTCCGCTATGCGGATGCGACCAATAAAAAAGAAGCGTTTGCAAAAGCAAACGTAGATTACTGGATGCCTGTCGACCAGTACGTCGGCGGCATCGAGCACGCGATTCTGCACCTTCTCTACTCGCGCTTCTTCACCAAAGCCTGTCGCGACGTAGGTCTTGTGACCTGCGATGAGCCGTTCGAGAACCTCCTCTCGCAGGGCATGGTCACCAAGTTTTCATCAATATCCGGACGCATCGAAAAGATGTCGAAGTCGCGCGGCAACGTCGTCGGCACCACAGACTTCTTCAAGAAGTACGGAGCGGATTCAGCTCGTCTTTTCACCCTGTTCGCCGCACCGCCCGAACAAGAATTGGAGTGGTCTGAAGAAGGAGCAATCGGGCAGTATCGGTTTCTCGGAAGAGTTTGGCGCATAGTGACCGAACTTATTGAAACAGGGGCCGTGACCGCGTTTCACGGAGAAGTGGTTCACGACAAATTGGACGAGTCCGGACAAAATTTCCACAAGCTCGTGCACAAAACAATCAAAGCTGTTTCAAACGACCTCGAACGCGGGCGCTACATCTTCAACACAGCCATTGCGCGCTGCATGGAACTCGTCAACGGTCTCTACAAATACGCGCAAGAACTCAATGCGCGTTCGACCAACGGCAACGGCAAACCTGCCAAGTCCGCAGACGGAGCCGCGCTCCTGGCACCACAAGGACACGACTTGTCGACCGATGAGTTGGAATTGCTATCATTTGCAATTCGCAATTTGCTCTTGCTGCTCGCGCCGATGGCACCACACATCTCGGAAGAACTCTGGAAGCAAGCCGGCTACATCGTCAAAGACGATGATTCAATTCACGTCACCGCGTGGCCGACCTTCAAAGAAGAGCTCACTGTCGACAATCAGATCGAACTGGTTCTTCAGGTCAACGGCAAAATCGTGAACAAAGTTCCAGCCCCGCGCGGTCTCGAGAAGAAGGCGGCCGAAGAGCTGGCGCTCGCCGATGACAAGATGAAATCCAAGATAGAAGGGCAGGCGGTCAAGAAAGTGATTGTCGTACCCGACAAACTCGTCAATGTCGTAGTGGCGCCTCAATAGACCGTCTGATTATCGGACAAAATCCAACTTCAACAAATTCCACAAAAGCCCAATTTACGGTGCCGTTCGCACTTTTGCGGGTATAGGTTTCTATACAGATATATTGTGGAACGGAGTTAATGTATCCTTGGTTTCATTCAAGTCTTAGCTTTTTATAGACGGGTGCGAGCATGCAACAGCCACAACAGGTCCACATCGAAACGCAAGGTGTCGTACCAATCGCGACATTGCTTCTAATTTTTTGCATGGTCGTGGTGTTCGCGATGTCCTGCCAGCATCGAATGGAGTTCTGGTCGGCTCATCCATCGCAAATGAGCTGGGTGCAAAACAGCGCCGCAGTTCAGGCGGTCAACATCGCAACCTGGATGCGCGACGGCAACTTTCAACGACTGCTTTCGCAACTGGCAATGGCAAGCGTTGCAGCTCTGACCGGTTGGCAACTCGTCGCGAACTGCTATTTCACCTGGGTTTTCGGCAGCACGGTTGAGCAAAAGCTTGGAGCCGGGCGGTACTTTCTGTTGGTTTTGCTGGCGATGTTTGTTCCATACGCAATAATCGCCTGGAACGGAATCCGGACCGGCGATCTCAGCACCTACTATTTTGGTCCGCTCTTCGTCCTGGCAGCGCTGATGGGCGCTGGCATGGTCTTCCCGGAAGAGAAGGAAGTCAAAATCTGGTTTAAGAAGACCCGCGGCGAAATTTTCAACAGAGGTCAGGCAGCGAGCGCCTCGTCGAAATTCAAGGTCAACACTCAACTGCTTTCATGTATTTTCATTCTTTACGAAGCTGGTCTCTGGTTCTATTGCACGAAGTTCACCCCTGAGTTCCAGTCGTTTGAACTGTTCGGCGCGATCGCAGGCGTCATACTCGGTTATGGCGTCGCCTTCTTCCTGGTCTGGAGCGCAACCGGCGACCTCCGCGAGGGTCCTGTTAAGCTCATGTGTATTCGTAAATATAACGACACACTCAAGCTCGACGTCGGCCATGATGCCGCTGTAAGAACGACAGCAATGGCGCTGGGCTTGCCTGAAGACCGCGTGAAGCAGTGGGTCCAAAAGCAGAAAGGCAAGATGAGAATTAGTTAGGGCGCCGAACTACTTTTCATGTGAATTTGGAATAACTTGGAATGCTCCTGACTAGTGCTAGAATCAGGCGCCGAGTTAGATTGCTCGGCAGATTTGAGGTTTTCAAATCAACCTGGACACCCTGCCTGGTACAAAACATTGACCAGCACCAAGACGCCTCCCAAAATGACCATGTCCGCGGAACCGTCGCAAGTGAGTCTAAACGACGACGATCAATTGAACGCCGTGGATAAGCTCGAATCCAGCCTTGAAAGCGAATCGGGGTTCGGCATCTTTCTGGCGCGCATCCGCTGGAAGCGCATCATGCAAGTCATTCTGGACAGCGCGCTCGTAGCTCTGGGTTTCACGCTCGCTTATTTGATTCGGTTCGACGGTCACGTAACGCCGCTTTACTTGCACCAGCTCAGCACCCTGGTACCGCTGGTAGTGGCGATTCAATTGTCGGCAAACTGGACATTCGGTGTTTATAAACGGTTATGGCGCTACACTGGATTGACCGAGGTCATGGAACTCGGCGTCTCTGTCATGGTCGGGCTTCTGGTTATTCTGACCATGCGAAAGTTGGGACTGCTATCGGTCGAAAACAATCAACTCTCATATGGAATTATCTTCGTTAACTCATGCGTTTGCTTCCTCGCACTTGTAGGACCGCGCGTGCTCAGACGATTGATGACCGAGCACAGCCAGCGCAAACACTGGAGACAGCCGGTCAGAAAGCGCGTGCTCGTAGTCGGCGCCGGTGACGCAGGCATGATGGTTCTTCGCGAACTGAACATGCGGTCCAATGGAGTGGATGTTGTCGGTTTAATAGATGACGATCCGGCTAAAGTTCGCAAACGGATCGGCGCTATCACCGTATTTGGTACCACGGCAGAATTGCCCAAGTACATCGAGAACCTATTTATAGATCAAGTTATCATCGCGATGCCTTCCGCACCTCCGTCGGAAACCAGACGTATAGTGGAAATGTGCCGCCAGGCGGAAGTTGAAACGAGAATTCTTCCCGGTCTGTTCGAGCTGATTGACGGAAAGGTTTCCATCAACCAGTTGCGAGAAGTATCGCTCGAAGATCTGCTCGGACGCGATCCTGTCAAGCTGGACCAGGAGTCGATCGCCGGTTACATAGCCGGTCGCAGCGTGCTCGTCACCGGCGCAGGCGGCTCGATCGGCAGCGAACTGTGCAGACAGATTATGCGGTTTAATCCGCATCGCCTTATATTGTTAGGCAAAGGCGAGAATTCGATTTTCACGATTCAACAAGAATTGAACCGCAAGCTCGACGGCGTGGAGCTGATTCCCGTAATCGCGGACGTTCGCGATCAAGTGCGAATGAAAGCAATATTCGAGCAGTTTAAACCGAATGTGGTGTTTCACGCGGCTGCGCACAAACACGTTCCTCTCATGGAAGCGAACGTCGCAGAGGCAGTAGCCAACAATGTTTTCGGGACCAAGTGCGTAGCGGAATTGTCAGCGGCACACGGCGTTGAGACATTTGTTTTGGTTTCCTCCGACAAAGCCGTCAACCCTACGTCGGTCATGGGAGCGACGAAACGGACTGCCGAACTGGTTATTCAAGATCTGGCAGCAATTACGGACACGAAGTACGTTGCGGTCCGTTTTGGAAACGTCCTCGCCAGCCGCGGCAGCGTCATCCCGCTCTGGAAACAGCAGATATCCCAGGGCGGTCCGGTCACGGTCACGCACCCGGAAGCAACTCGATACTTCATGCTCATCCCTGAGGCCGTTCAACTAATCCTGCAAGCCGGCGCATTGGGCAATGGCGGCGAGATTTTCGTCCTGGACATGGGCAAACCTGTCAAAATTCTGGACCTCGCCAACGACCTTATCCGCTTCTCAGGGCTCAGCCCGGGCACGGATATAGAGGTACAGTTCATCGGAATGCGCCCCGGTGAGAAGCTTTATGAAGAACTGTTGACGCAAGAAGAGGGCTTGACCAAGACCTCTTACGAAAAAATCTTTGTTGGCAAACCGCAGCCTATAGATCGCGAGGGTCTGCAAAAGGTTGTGGACAGGCTGCGTACAGGTGCGGCAGACGGCAACGACCCAGCTCTCAGGTCGGAATTGAACCAATTGGTCGGTGGCACCCTCAACCAGAAACAGAATGTGTAGAACTTTGACACACGTTTGAGCAAAAAAGAGTTAGAATCATCAATCGGAAATTAGAGAAAGTGGATGGGATCCGACTGGATATACGGATTCCGTAGGTCAGGAAACAATGTTTAGCACGATAGATGGAATCATTAGCGATCTCATCGCTACAAAAGAACAGAAGTTAGTCGAAAGAATTCAAAGTCTTAATAGCTCGATCGTCGCGTACTCCGGTGGAGTAGACAGCGCCTTGCTGGCATATTACGTCAAGGAAGTGCTCGGCGACAAGGCGAAAGTAGTGATAGCTGTATCACCAAGCCTCGCAGAAGATGACCTGGACGCCGCCAGAGCACAGGCTTCGATGTTCGACTGGAATCTCGTTGAGATCAATACAGATGAATTCGAAAACGAAAGCTATCAGCGCAATGATGACATGCGCTGCTTTCACTGCAAAGCCACACTTTTCGAAGAGCTTGCAGCGATGGCAAAAGCGGAAGGATTCGATAGTATCGTATACGGTGCCAACGCGGACGACGTAAGCGACTTCAGACCGGGCCGTCTGGCAGCTCAACAGTTCAATGTGGTTGCGCCATTAGAAGAAGTCGGTTTAACGAAAACCGAAGTGCGAAACCTCGCGCGCAAAAACGGCTTACCAAGCTGGGATCGACCGGCAAACGCCTGCCTGTCCTCGAGAATCCCGCGCGATATTCCGGTGACCATCGACAGTATTTCGCAGGTCGAATTGTCTGAGCGGTTTATCAAAACTCTGGGATTTGAAGTCGTTAGAGTTCGGCACCACGGTGGAAAAGCCGTTGTCGAAATCGGACAAGAGGAGCTTGGTCGATTAAAAGTCGAACCTTGCCTCGTCAATAAGATTGAGAATGCATTGGTCGATATCGGTTTCGACGAGATTATTATCGACCCGCGTGGATATAGAATGGGTTCCGCCAACAGCAGAACGCACGAACATGCGATACCTGCAGTGAGCGTAGCGATACGATAGGCATCTCTGTTTGCTTGATTTGACACTGCCGAGGCTTTCGGTTAAAACAGGCACTGACCGTGACTATTTTCTCCGTTCGACATCGACCAGGCGGTGTTTAGCGTGGAAAACTCTGCGGGTACAAGCAGGATAATGATGCTCCTCACACGACCCGAAAGGTTAAAACATGGACGCTAAACGCCTGGAAGAACTTCTGTCTTCAATTGCGGACGGGCAGACGACCATAACTGATGCCATGGAGCGTTTGAAGGCTTTGCCTTACGCGGAGTTGGGCATGGCTAGACCCGACATGCACAGATCGTTGCGGCAGGGAGTTCCCGAAACTATTTTCTGCCAGGGCAAAACAGCAAAACAGGTGGCAGCAATTGCAGGTTCACTTCTGGAAGAACACGAGTCAGTAATTGCCACCAGATGTGATGCCGAGCACATGGCCGGTTTGGAATACAATTTTTCGGCGTTGGTTAAGTATCACCCGGAAGCGCGCGTTGCAGTAATTGGGAACGCGACAATTCCAGTTGATGGACGATCGATGTTTGACACCTTTGTGGTGACGGCGGGAACGGCCGACCTTCCCGTCGCCGAAGAAGCGGCTGTGATTCTGGACCATCTAGGCTTCCCTGTGAAGCGTTTGTTCGACGTCGGGGTTGCCGGTCTGCATCGAATTTTGAAAGAAGTACCGGCGTTGCAATCCGCGTCTGCGGTGATCGCAGTGGCTGGAATGGACGGCGCACTTCCAAGCGTGATCGGCGGACTGGTTGCATGCCCTGTAATCGCAGTGCCGACATCCGTCGGTTACGGCGCGAGTTTCAATGGCATAGCCGCGCTCCTCACGATGTTGAACAGCTGCGCGCATGGTTTGACAGTCGTCAATATCGACAACGGTTTCGGCGCAGCGATGGCGGTGCATCGAATCTTTTCGTCGGCGCGGTCAGGCTTGTAACGCATGAGAAGACAGATTGTCACAACGGCGATTATTCTGGGCTGTTTATTTTCAATGACTCCCAACCGCGCACTCGCCTCCGACAAAGAAGACGTTATCGCTGAATTTTTCAAATTCAACACGAAAATACTGGACGCTAAACGAATTGAAGACCTTCCAAAAGCAACTCCACAAGATTTGCTGAAAATACCAGAGGAGATTCGACCGGTTTTTCTTTCACAGGCAAAATCAAAAGCGTTAAAGTCCGTCTACAATGTCCATGTTCTTGAGCTGGAGGGTCACTACGCGATGGTCGAAGGATCCGGAATGGTTACTATCGACGGCAAGGAGCAAGAATCGCAATTGCTTTTGACGCTCAGAAAGCTGAAGGATGGCTGGGATGTTTTGGATTTCAAAACGACGCCGTTGGATATAGCACCCATTGAAACCGACCAATCGCCAGATTTAATGGCATCAACGAAAATCATGAAATTTTTCAACGCACCAATTGGCCATTTCATCATCGAAACGTTGTTTACAGTTAAAGAAGATGGCACTATATATGATATCAAGTCTACAAGCTATCCCAAAAGTACCGATGCGGAATCAGCAGCTAGCGCCGCCGTAAAAATGGCGTCTCCGCTGTTCACGAGCTCAATTAAACTCAAAAACCCGACGGGTGACTGCTTGAATTTGCCGGTGATCGCGCGCCTATTCCTACAGACCACCCGAGAATGTTCAGGGAACGGTAGCATGACCACTTTGGACTTTTACAATCCTGATGAACACACGGAACTCAGCACAGTAAAAGAACTGGCAGCATTAAATGTCGACAAACATCACTACAAAAAACCTTCCAGAGCTACGAATGAAGAACTTTTGAGAACTCTAAAAAACCTAAATTTGCGAGGGCGGTTCTCGAAAGCCGTTGCATACGCGCTTGAAGTCTATCGCAGAGTTGAATCACAGAATGACAAGCAGCTGGATGAGAGCCTGGAGATGGCGCTCTCTTGTACGAATAATCTTACTCGTGAGCTACTTCTACTGAAAGACTACGAGAGCGCAGAGCGCAGCGCTGAGGCACGGTTAAAACTCGCAGAAACAAGGAGTCCGGATCCAACACTTTCAAGAGGCCTTGCAGAACTTGCAGAGGTTTATATCCTGATGGGCAAAGTCGACGAAGCAAACGAGACGGTTGCAAAATTCTTGGCAGAACTGCGAGCGCAGGCTAAAGAAATTGAGTCGATTGAATTGACCAGAGTCAAGCCAGATTCTGAACAAGAGTACCTCAAGCAAATTATCACTTTGAAGTATGGACTAGACCCAGAGGGAACGGCAAAGGACAAGTCGGACCCGGATCTGAAAAAGCAGGCTGCCAACCACCTTCGGGTCAGCAACTTTTTACTTATATTCGAGAAGAGCTGCAATAACATCAGCGTTGCTTACTTGAAAAAGTGCGAGGATCAAAAATTTGATGCATTCACAGAGGAGACGAATAGACTCAAAAACTAAATAAAATGGAATGTTAATGAGTAACTTCGCTCTGTTTGTCTTCATCCAAGACTCTTAGAAAGAGTTCCGGGTTTACAATCTGCGTGCCGCGATGGTGTTTTAGAGGAAGTAGATGCTTTGCGTCAAGTGACACCAGGTAATCCGCTGCACCTTCCTGAGCCGCGGCTAACAGCATGTTATCGTCCGGATCCACATCGTCCAGTCGATAAACCACGTGGGCGCCAGGGATATTCAATGCGATTCTTCCAACAACTTCTACAAACTCTAGAATTAGACTGTCAGCTATTCCTCTCTGAACAAGCTTCGCCGCAATTTCTTCAACAATTTGCCTGGACATGATGAGCTTAAATTCCCCAGCTCGCCATCGTGAAATGATCTGAGAAGACGGTCCCCTACCAGTCCGCGACAGATAGCCCGCCACGAAAACAGAAGTATCTACGACAACTTTAAGCACTTTCAGACAGCCGTTGTTTTTTGCTATCGCATCTGATTTCTGTTCGCGTCATTTTGTATTCGGACTCTCACAGCATCGAACTCGTCCCAAATTTTCTCCGGGTCAGCGGACGCTGCACCTAATGCGGACTGCAAACCACGCGCGACCAAAAGGCTGGCCTTCTGCCGAGCGTCCGCTGATGGCGGCTGCTCGGCTACGTCCTCCTCAATTATGAATAGGTCGTTTGGGGTGCAGCGAAAAAAGGCGCAGAGTTTAACTACGGTATTGAACTCGATACCTTTGCTAGCCCCAGTTTCCAGAGCACTCAGCGTTTTCTGACCAATTCCGGTGGATTCCGAAACCGCTTTTTGACTGAGCCTGCCGTTGATAAATCGCAGGTACGCGAGGTTGATTTTTAATTGACGTGCCATTGTTAAACCACTCCCTATATTCAAATTGTAACACCCAATCAGGTATCAACCAAGCCCCAATAGGGTTCATTTACCCGCCCAACAGAAACAAATGCGCTGTAGATTCACCTCGTACCCGAACACACGATTTGAGCCACTAGAGTGACAGAGCAGAGCGCGAAAACACTTTCAGATTAGTAATACAAGGGCTCGTGCTAAAGTGACACTATTATGGTCAAGCACTCTTCGATTTTGATCTTAGCTATGTTCCTCGTTGGATGCTTCTTCTTTCTTGGACTGGAGCAAACGCAAAGCCCCCCCAAGAATGAGAAGAGGTGCGCCTTATCTTTTGCCGTCGTCTGCGCGGAGGATGTGCAGCAAGGTAACATTATAAGGGCTGATCAATTGGATGAACGCGGATTTTCGACTTCCGCTGTTCCAGTCGGCAGCTTGCAGCGAATTGATGAGGTTGCTGGTTCACGGGCACGTCGAAACCTGCAGCGAAATAGCTTTGTTAGTTTTCGCGACGTTGATCCCGGAACTCAAAGACAGCCTGTTTCCGCCTATCGCGCCATTTCAGACATCCGAGAAGGAGAAGAACTCTCGATAGCCAACTCAGAGCTCATCAAATCTCAAACAGTTAATCTTCCGCAAACCTATCTGCGTCCATCTTACATTGGCATTCGGACTGTGCACGCTATTCGCGCCATCAAATGCGGTGCCTTTCTGAGTTTTGACGATACGGACCTTCCCGAAGGTTCTTTGGCCGGTTCACCCCAAAAGCAAATTCAGGTTTCAGCCAAACCAGTAAAAACAATTTCGGAGGAAGATAAGCTGCGTTTGTCGCGAGAATACCTGCGAACCATACCTCGCAATACCCAGAATCGATCGACAAAAAATCTTGACCATGGACAAATCGAAGGCATTTAAGAGGGGTTGGTGATCGTCAGCGAAGATTTGGGATACAGATTTCCGCTAGAATAGAACCCAGGCATCGACTTCGCGCAGTGAAACTAAACGAAGAAAACCATGATTAGAGCGACGACAACGGTCAAACGATCACATTGGCGACGACACATCGATATCGGTGTGCTTGTTCTCGCCGCATTGCTCATCGGAGCTCCACCAGCGAGTTCGGGCAGTTCCGACTGGACGATTTCAATTTCCACGAAGCACATTGAAAAATGCCTGGACTATCCGGATTCAAAACTGCAACCGCTCATAAGAGCACGAATTCAGTTTGAGCAAGGTCTGGCAAAATTGTCCCCTGAAGAAAACGTTCTTGCCGAAGCCGGGTACATTTCGGAAAAGCAGGTTCCCGATACGGTTTACGAGGACATTTTCTACGCTCAGACACGAGCGCTCGGACTGCATAGATATAACGAACTTGGAATCAGGCCAGGCACTCCAGGTGTGATTAAGATTACATCGATTGGCGAAGGACATTTGCGCGACCAAGAGGCATTCGCTGCAGCTAATGCAACGGCAAGAGTCTTCCTGGACGCAGCTCTCAAGAAATCGGCCCTGCGCTCAATATTCGTGCCGCGCGACAATTTTGATTTGTATACGCAAGGGCTTCAGCGCTATGGATTTCGCCCGGTGACGGTAAGTATGGACGCACCACTTTCGGTATCATTTATGGTAAGCGTTCAGTCTAACCCGGCAGGACGTAAACTATATTTGGGCTACGGATTTTGAGGTACGTCTCAGTGAACTTGCTTGCTAGACGCTTGAAGAATCGCAGAGCCGGAGCTATTCTCCTGTTAATCGTTGCCGTTGGGTTTATGGTGCTCGCAACAGGTTTTATCGTAATTTGTTTTTATATGGTGCTCAGCCAGCAAGGACGTGACAGCAGTCAAACTGATGCGCACGCACTGCGTTTCGCCTCAGAGATCAACGGTCAAGACTGGGTGGGCGAGATTAATAACATGACCGGTTTTGCTCGTGAACTGGTCTTTACTTCACGCCAGGAATGCCAACAGGTCAGTAGAGAGTGTCCGCAGTTCAACGGACTGGCGAAACAACTTCTTGACGAAGCCAGACTCTCTTCCATGCAAGTCGAGGCCGACAAACGCACACTGTTGAAAGACATCGACGCATCAGTGAAAGTCGCGCTCAGGAACGCGGAGCAAGAGCAAAAGAGAAAGCGCGGACTAGCGCTTGCTTGGTTTTCGACGGAGCCGTCTCAATTGGAAAGCGTCGAGCTTGGCTTCATGGATGGAGTGTCAAGCAACGTTATAGCACCAGTAGCGATACCAGAGCTAAAGGCGTTCGATATCGCCTCGAAGTCACTGGACGAAAAAAGCGGTTTTTACAACGGCAATATTAACGCGAAGCTGCCTGAACCGGACAACGATTTAGATTTCCGAATCTGCTCACTTCCAGCATGTGTTAAGACGACTGTATCGCCGGCCCGGCTTGCAAGCAACGATGAGTTTCGAACGCTACTCACGTTGCAGGCGGGCAAGACAACAGATTTTTCGAAATGCGAACAGCTGCCTTCAGCTGTCAGAGTTCATTCAGCAATGAATGTTTCCACCACCGCCGGAGGCAAGACTGCAGCAGGCCGAGTTAGAATATCATCAACCGTCGCAGCGGCCGGTGGTACAATGAAGTTACCCTGACGGTGATTCTTTGTCGACGCCCCGTGAACGTCAAAAAACTCTTCAAATTGATGGTCGAAGGATGAGATCTGGCATGGCATCAGGAAAGCTTGTGAAAACATTTTGGTTCGGCTTTAAACGCCCTCAAGGCGCGTTGATCGCACTTTCGGTTGTTCTGACAGGAGCAGTAGTCGTTCCCCAATCAGCGGCAGCAAAGAAGATACCCCCTGGGCAGAGTGTTCTCGTCGTGAGCCGACCGCAGTGCGACATTGAAAAGTTCAAAGAGCGCCTAAAGAAACGCGGTTTGATCATAGTTAACGAAATCAGATCCGAGACGGAAGGCTTTGGTATTTTTGAAGTTCAATCGCAGAAAGCCTCACCGCAAGCTACTCTAGCTAACGTAAGAAATTCCGGCGATGTCGATTTAGAAGGGGCCGAAATTAAGTTCGCATCGAAGTTTCTTCAATGCACACCGTCGATCAACGATCCGGAATTCGCGTCGCAATTGCATTTGCAACAACTGAATTTTTCAGAGATGCGATGCTTGCTTGATGCAATGAGTATTTCTCAAGTCGTTCAGCCTAGAATCACTGTTCTTGATTCTGGTGTAGCTCCGATCACAAACGAGATGACGAATATTCAGCAATTCAATTTTGTCGGTGGACTAAACGGAGTTTCCGAGTCGCCATTCGACACAGGAATTCATGGAACGGCTGTAACGGCAATTGCGGCAACTGCGACAAACAATGCGATTTTGTACACTGGCTTAGCGTCGCACTCCAACCCATCAGTAAAAGTAGTCTCATGCCGTGTAGGTGACGCAACTACCGGCGTCATAGACACGCTGGATGTTCTCAGAGCACTAACCTGGTGCGTCGACAATCAGGCTGCCCGAGGCGGAATGGGTGTGATCAACCTCAGTATCAATAATCCGGCTCCACCGTTTTTTAATGGATCACCCGCGGTGCAAGCCATTGCTAAGGCGCTTGCGAAGCACAAAGACTTCCTCGTCAATGGTGCAGGCAACAATCCGGTTTTGGATCCGAGCAAGAATCTCAAATACATAAGAAGAGTCGGCGGAATTGATGAAAACGATCTGTATTGGTCGAATTCTACCTTTGGTACATTCAAATCAGTTTGTCCATCAGTAAACATTCGCATCCATAACACCTCCACAGGCTCTCCTATGGTGACCTCCGGCACATCTCTTGCTGCGCCAATGTGGTCGGGCACCATCGCGCTATTGATGAGCCTCAACCCGAAACTTACCCCTGCAAATGCGGACAAACTCATCTACAAGACAGGCAGAGAAACATCGCAAAAATATATTGTTCCGGACCTTCGAGCCGCGGTGATTAAAGCGTTAAAGCTGAGACCGTAGCAGCAAGAGATTTTCGTTAAAAATTTTAGAGAATCCTCGAAGTGATCTAGAAGGAAATAATTCCCTTTGTCTTCTACACCTGCAATTTTTTATCACCCTAACGGCGGATTGTGTTTAGCAAACGTACGATGCTAAAACAAAAACAGGTCATCTCAACCAATGCCCTCTCAAACACGCCATGCTCAAAGGCGTGCTGGGCAGATCACGCAGTTATACGAAGACTTAGCCCACCTGGCCGAAGATTCCCAATCCGCTTGGAGCAGATGTATGAACACACCTACAACATCAACTCAGGAAACTAATTTACCGGACCTCAAGGTTGCACAACTGTGGGCAGATACTACGTTTAACCGTCTCCTGTCACTTTGGGACGAGGGACTCAACGATGCTGCGAATAATCGTGGTTGGCTGTGGGATGATTTCTGGAAGGCCGGTAATACGCTCGATTGCGTATTGAATTATCTGGTTGTTCGACAACCAGATAACACGAAAGTCATCGCTCCGGATCTATTGAACCGAAGCTTAACCAATCTCTTCGATAAGTTGCATTATCCGAGCAATCCATACCATTGGCGAGACGATTATGGATGGTGGGGCAATGCCTTGATGACCGCATATACTAACGCAGACGCGTTGGGAATCGAAGCGAAACCCGAGCTAAAGGAACGTTGTCTGAAAGCAGCAATCGATGAATGTTGGAACAAGTTGAAAGAAAATGCCGAAGACAATCGGGATTATAAATCTCCCTTCGGTCGTTCGATGTTTGGAGAAGGTTATGCGGCTTGGAACGACCATAATGCTCACGATTACGAGTACAACGAAAGCGGTTCGCCTCGCCAGAAGCCCGAAGAGACTTACATGCCGGTACCCAATTCGGTAACAAATTTCGGATTCTGGGCGCTCTCGATTAAACTGTTCGAGGAACTCGACAAGAACGATTCCCATAGCAAATACCTCCAGTCCATGCGTGACACAACCGATTGGTTGAATACCTACGATTCACGCAACATGATGTTCAATCACTGCGATCTTATAAACGAGACTCCGAATCCCGAGGCGCACAAATACTGGTGTGCCGTCGATAACGGTAGACGGGATAGAGCATGGACAGCGGACCAGGGCGCTTTCTTGTACTGCGTTCTTAAAACCCTGCAGAATGAGCCACCTAATTCGCCTCGCCGAAAAATCCTAGGAGGATGGCTCGAACGATTTGCTATCGGTTTCTTGAAGGGATCCAATACCTTGATTGACAAAAACAAGGTATTACGTGAATACGATTTCAATCCTCCAGTGAGGAACGATGACAATTCAAGCAACTTTAACGACAACTATTGCACTGGACCTGGCGTGTTGATGCGCTACCTCGGCTACGCAATGCCGATGCTTACTGTCACTGAGCTGAAGCCGTATTTCACCGAAGTAATCAGTGCCAGCGCTGAAAGCGCTTGGAACTGCAAATTGGCCGAAGATCAAATTCGCTGCTGGTGGGATAAGTATTTAGAGAATACCAATTACTTTTCATACTTCACTCAGAGTTCGGGGGGCAAACGAACTTTGTGGGATTTTGCATTTCAAACCGCCGCACTAGATCTATTTGTAGCGCAGCTCCGGTTGTATCAGCTTCGCTGAGTTGAGATCGAATTCTTTCCTCAGCTCGATTCGACTTATATTCCCTAGGAGACATCGGCGAATCGGTCGGACCCTACTCTCGCGCCAACGGTGCATTAAGGAAAATCACCAGCGAAAGCAAGACGACTACAACCCGAATCAGTCACGATGAGGTCACAAGCGCGTCATATGCTTACCGCATCGAACGCTCACTCTTCATTCCTATAAACAAACATTTTAAACTCACTCGTTTCATCGACCAGGCACGCAATGAGTGCTGGTGCGGATGACGTTACTTTTGGAGCAATACTATGGGACAAAACCACTTCGATGCGGACATAAAGTCCGCAGGTCTTACGACGGAACAATCAAGAAAGGTTCTCGATAATCATCGTGTTGAATCGCGGGACAAGTTTGTTTCGGATGCACTTGCTCCCACCGCAGACTCGCTTGGACAACGCCTACTGACTGTGACTAGAGAGGCCGCAAATCAGGTTCCCCAAGCTTTTGTAAATTCCCTTGATGCAAAAAATATTCTGCCGAACGTCGCAATCGGTTTCGGCTTAGGTGCGATATCAAAGACTGTTTTACCGGAAACCGGACCGGTTGGAAAGGCTGCTGGAGCTGCGCTTGGGGCTTGGTTTGTAGGCAAACCGGTCGTCGAATCCTATTACATGGCGGCCACGGCTAGAACGAACGCAGACATGGCCAAAGCATCACATCACCTTGCTGAAACCATTGGTGGTGCGCCGGTCGCAATAGCTGAAGGTGCTCTAGGCGCAAAGCTTGGAGCCATGGCTACCGGGAAGGTATTGGGAACCGCAGCTGCTGATTCGTTTATGTTATGGAAAGGCAAACAGTGGGGAACGCGGGATGTAGTAGCAGGCAAAGACATAGCGAGCAAGTGGGAAATTACTTCGCGCGACAACGCATATGGCGGGAAGCCCTTTGATCTCGATGTGCATTTGCAAACCGAGCGTGGGCACGGTCCGAACTATTTCCTTTTCCAGGCGAACCCAAAGAATACAGGAATCCGGTGACATCAAAGAGAAAACGCGGACTAGCGCTCGTCCAAAGAATCAGCGCTTGCTGACCGTCGATAACTCTTGTGCCGCTTCAGTCAGGGCCGCATTATGTTCTTTGCTTTCTGCCCCGGAAGATTCCGGAAGCGATTCGCTGACTGCCACCGCCTGCGGTGACATCTCAGACTGAACTTCATCTCCGTCTACGCCAGTCTCGGCAGGTACGGGATCTTTCGGAAGGCGGATGTTTTTGACCAGCCCCAGCGGTTTCAAAACAGAAAGAACACACCATGAAAAATCGAATTCGAGAGGCTTGAGCCCGTGTCTGGCCGATTGTGGAAATTTGTGGTGGTTGTTATGCCAGCCTTCGCCGAATGATGCCATTGCTACAAACCATACATTCCGACTGAGCTCCGGAGTGTCATAGTTACGGTAGCCGAATTGCGGCAGGTGGCAGATGGAATTGACCAGGAGCGGGCCGATAAAGGCACCGAGCGATCCGAGCAGATTGCCTGCGAATGCCCAGGGACCAAAGATGGCGAGGATAGCTAGACGAAAGACGACATTGATTGCGAGGCAAAGATAGCCGTCTCGACCGCCTCCTCCGGCATGCAAGAAGCGATAGTATGGATCTCTAAACAGGTCGGGGCATACAACCTTGTACTGGTCTTCATCGATGATTACGACCGGCTTGGACATCCAGCCAAGAATAGAATGCCATAGCCCGTCTCTGGGCGTATGGGGATCTTTCCCCGGAACGTCAGAATAGCGGTGATGCAGACGGTGAGAGGCCACCCAGAATATGGGACCACCCTCAAAAACCAGGTATCCACCAGTTACGAAGAAGTATTCGAGCAGACGGGGAAGCTTGAACGAGCGATGCGAGAGTCCCCGGTGATAGCCTATAGAAATGCCAAGCAAGCCCCACGTATAGGACAAGATGAGAGAGACCAGAAATATTTCCATCATGCGAACCCCATGTGCTTGCGCTTGGAATCATACCAGTTAGAGGCTTGTTCGAGGCCTTGGTGGCGGTGACAAGTAGCTTTTCTTATCTGCAGTGTAACCCAGCAATCAACCGGAGTGCTCACCGGCTCCCGTCATTAGACAAATGCCCCGGCACATTTACTCGGTTTAACCTCTTAACAGTAGTCATCATTGATGTTTAATCACAATCTGTAGGACTAAACACTTTGATGCGATGGACTTGAAACCCGTCTACATCCGCCTGTTCGTGAAATGACACCTGCATAAAACTCAAGATAAGTTCCGTGGATAGAGCGGGGGTGGGGGTGGGGGTGGGGGTGGGCGCTGGCAATTCAAGAACCAGTGCCTACAGCGTTTTTCAACATCGTTCCGTTCGGAAGTATAGGAAATTGAACGGTCCCAGCGGCACACGTCAACTAGCGTTCTGCATCGCGGTAATAATAAGGAATCGGCAGGAAGAAGACTTCTAGACAGCCATCTCCTTTTCGATGCTTTCCCATATCATCAGCTAATCAACCGGGCTGGTGATAGTCCTCAGCAATAAGCAGTTCAAATGATGGGGCTAGGGTCTTAATCGCCTTTATCTTCGAGCGCTGCAATAGCAATTCGTGATCAAGCCTGACGATTTCAAAGTCGTTCGCAGAGGTTCGTTTGTTCGTGTTAAAACAAACCGGATCATAACGGTCATACGCGAAAGCAAATTGTATGTAACCATTCTGAAGGCAGGGAGTAACAAGATTCTCGTCCTTAAAAATCTCGCCCAAAAACCCAGAAAGATCTGGTTTATCGTCCGTGCTGTCTAAAAGCCGAAACCCGCCGTAGAGCCAGAGGGAAGACCACCGATAGTTCAGCAATAGTTTCTCGAAGAGGACTGGAAACTTGGCTGGAAGTCGAGAATAGATTTCGCGCAGCGATTCCCTCTCCGTCAGATGACGGACAATAATAGATTCCTCATCGTCCTCGAAGCAGGAAATAAAGTAATCAATTTTTTGATCGTCCGAGAGCACTTTACCTCGCAATTCTTCGGTGTTTCGATGGTTCGGTTCTATCATTCATCCATGCGAGTGAACTATTCTCGCTTTTAGATCTCCAGCTAAAGTTGCTACTGATCGGTCAGATTTAACTCTTCGGTCCTCGCTTGATCACTGTCACAAAGACACCCCAAACAACTAAAGCCATAAGCGAACAAATCACGAGTACTATACTCTGGACAATCAGATAATCAATTTTTTGATTACTCGTAATCCAGAGGACTCCAGTCAGAATGTGAAAATCCAATGACTAATAGCGCGATTCTAATCACGTGTTTCCTCGAACAACTGCGGAGTTTCCATTCGATTCTATCATCAACCTGAATAGTCCCGGACCAGAACCGTGCTGGTTTCGCCAATCTGTAGTGCGGGGTCTCCTCGCACTATCGTGAATGAGTGAGCGTGCATGCTAATATCGATGGAAGAGATGCTACGCCCACAGGTTTGCTAATGAGTGTTGAAAGTAATCTGTATATTTTCAACGAGTCGGAATGTTTCGACGAGATTCATGGCGTAGCATTGTCCGATCCATCTCTTCCGTTAAAACTTTATGCAGACCGAAAAGCCGTCGCGACAATGCACGATCAAGTTTATGCAGTATCCGTCGGCGCACTGCTGACTATATGGGTGATTGATGGTGTCATTTGTCAAATGCTGGCAGTCGCGCCGGCGTTTTTCATTTCATCGGCGTTTATATCCTTTCTCTTGTTGATAATATCGAGAGACTATCGAGCAGTGCAAAAAGACTCGGGTTCCTCTTCGGCTGTTCTGGAAATAACCAAAGATTTCCTGACCTGGCGAACCTACACGGGACAGCGCATTGTGGCCTTTCCTTGGTCGCTTGTGGAAACAGTCAAAGCATCTAATGATAGACGAGACTCCATTCTCTCATTTGAATTCACGGATAGTGAGCTGCTAACTCAGTACGCAGCTGATGCAACGCATCGAGAACATCTGATCAAGAAGTTGAAAACGTATGATGGGCGACTTCAGGTTTCAACGTTCGGTCTTCCGTTGACGGCTGTAGAGCTTGAAGACGTTTTGAGGCTGCGACTCTCAGCCACCACACCCAGAGCGTCACGAGCGGCAGATTTACCAGTCCTCAAGATTTCAACCAGTTCACCATTTTAATAATGCTCTTATTAGTTCTCTCGCAGCTCTGTAAACTTGACTGAGACCATCGGTCTGAAGGTCTTCTCCGCTCCAATCCCCATTGTTAATGGGCACCTCATACTCATCGAAGGATTTTCCTAATTCAGTCAGAATGCGCTCACGGAGGCGAGTGTTCTGAACGCCGAGGGTTTCCATCACCCGGTTGGCAACACCTTCGCCCTCATCGAGCAATCCGAGCAAGAGGTGCTCGGTTCCAATGTGCTTGTGACCAAGTTGCCTCGCCGCAGCCCACGATAGCTCTAGCACGCGTTTTGCGCGAGGTGTAAATGGAATTTCGACGGCTACATAGCCCGAGCCTCTTCCAATGACCTTCTCGACCTCCATTCGCGCGGTCTTCAGCGTGATACCCTCAGACTCGAGAACACGCGAGGCCACGGCAGAGGGTTTTAAAGCAATCAGCCCCAGGAAGATCTGCTCGGTACCAACATAGTTGTGTCCTAATCTGCGCGCCTCTTCTTGAGCGAGCATAATTGCTTTGATTGCATCGATGGTGAATCGCTCGAACATTATGGGCGTTCCAAAGTAGTTAGAGACTATTCTATCGGCAGGGAATAAATTATGTCGGGTAACGCGAGGATTTCATGTCAAACGAAGCAGCTGCAGAACCAACCTTCCTGTTGTTGGGAAAGTCCGCGAAGAGTGCGTGGTGGCGATACATTCTCGGGATATTGATCATCGTAGGTGGCTACTTTGTTTTCGGTTCTATCGCATACTGTGTAGTTCTGGTTTTACTGTGCGGAAAAATTCCAAATCTCGACAAAGTAACCGGACGAGTCACAGACGTGGACCCGATATTTCAATACATCGCACTCAACTCAACTTTTTTGACTCTGCTTCTATTCACATTTCTGGTGGTCCGCTTTCTGCACGGACGTGGCTTTAAAACACTCATCACGCCATCAGACAAAATCAACTTCGGTCGAATCGGAATCGGATTTTTGCTCTGGTGTTGTTTAGCTGCTTCAGTCGAGGGAATAGGAGCAATCATTTTTCCAGGCGACTATCATTATGTGCTGGAGTCGCCGGCGTTTTTTAACTATGCACCAATAGTGCTGCTGTTTACACCAATGCAATGTTTCGTCGAAGAGATAGCATTTCGTGGATATCTTCTGCAGATGCTGAGTAAGATAACGACTTCACGATGGTGGCTATGTGGTATCAACGGTTTTCTTTTCATGCTGCCGCACATCTCGAATCCGGAAGTTGCTGTCAGCGAAAATCTCATGTCATTGATTCCGACCTTGCTCCTCTATTTCGGAATTGGATTTCTGCTGACTCTTGCGACAATTCGAAGCAACAGTCTTGAACTCGCAATTGGTGCTCATATTGGAAATAATCTTTTCGACGGGTTGATCGTAAATTACAGCGATTCCGCGTTGCAGACAAAGTCTGTGTTTCTTTGCACGAAACTGCATCCGTGGTATGAGCTGATAATGCTGGTTATTTTTGGAGCAGTTTTCTACTTCGCTATTGATCGTTATTTGAAGTCGTCTCAGAAAACGAGTTGAGTTGGGGAAAGAAGTACGGACGCGCCACCACATAGAGTGCCTCTGCTCTATCCGCATTCCTCGTAAACGCACCGCGACTGGCGGCGCAATCGATCTTCAGTCCCAGAACGACACAGAATATAAGCGCCGAGTTAAGTAGTCCTGGGATGGTTACGGAGGCGACATCGGGGTATGATGGGACACATGCTCAGTAACGTTCCCAATGTCGGACACTCTCAGTCGAACCTAAACAGTCGATGGTTCGTTTGTCTTGCGTGCACAATCATCATTTTGTGCGCAGGTCCCGGAATCGGCTATGACTTTTCAAAAACAAGGTTTGGTTTCCTAACAACAGGATCTATCTCCGCAGATGGGACGAGGTGCCAGATAAACCACGATACCGATGTATCCCTCAGTCCCGACCAGGTACGCGTTACGACGCACCGCTTACCTGGAGCGGGGTATGTGATACCTCCTGTTCTTTTTGATGTCGAGGTCGAGATAGAAAACAAGGAAGGAAACGTTCGTCTAGTTGAGTTATTTGTTTCAGAACCTTTCTGGAATTCGAATAAATCAAACACGTTTTTCTACGATTTTCAAAAGCCTGCTGAGGAAAGTGCTTACTCGTTCAAGAGAATTGTGGGAGTTAGGCAGGCTAGACTAAATCCTGACTCCAACTCATTGCCTAGTTTTCTAGAAGATTTAGTCTATCATCTACCCGGGAATGCACCTGTCAGTTATATTGGAAATCGTTTTGGCGGATTCAAGCTTGGCGAGAGTGGCGATACGACTGAATGTTGGTTCTACAAGCGAAGAAGGATTGGCAAGCAGGACGCAGCCGGTCAGTGCCTTTACGATTGGAAGGAGTGTTTTGCGTTCAGAAACAATTGATCTAACGACAATTAGAACTGCGCCTAGCTTCGCCACGACCAGCAGTGTCTACTACAAGTCATTTCAGTCGACTCCAGCAGCCATATCGCTTCGCAAGTGTTAAAGTAGACGTATGTTCAGGGTCGGAATACTGATGGTTGCTATCAGCGCCCTCTTGGGAGCGGTTTTCTTTTGCTTTAGTGAATCTCGAAAGGACGCAGCAGTTTCCGAGCTGAGCACGACGACGCCGATTATATTGCCGCTCACACGAGCTCGTGGGTATGAAAAGCTGGTCTACGCTGCCACCGATATTAGAAGGGGCGTTGAGATTCGCGAAGAAATGTTGGTCGAGAAACCACCTCCAGTCGACGGTTTCTCCATTGCGGCAATCGGCGCTAAGCGCTTCGTCGTAGGTAATAGACCTATTAAAGATATTACAGCGGGCGAAGTCGTGACCACGCACAAATTCGATAAGTGTATCAGAGGCGACGCGATTCCAGTTGTTTTCGCGGAGAGGGACATTCCTGCAGGAAACATCATTCAACGGTCTGACCTCAACCCTAAACCGTGGAATTGCATATTTTACGAGGATGTGGCGAAGGGACCAACGACTGTCGAATCAGTCGTTGGAAAAAAAGCACGACTGAACATTCTCAGCGGTCGCCGAATTGCTGATGATGACCTTGCTCAATGAGTTTAGGTAGAGATGCTTTGAGTGCTGCGACTAGCAGCGCTTGGCGTAATCGCGCGGAAAATATCTTCAGGACGCTTTGCAGTCGTCTCGTTCTGGACAGGTAAGTGGCAGCGGTAACTAGACCGTCGTTGGATAAGTGAACTCTGGGCGTTCGACGGAAACCGAATCGCCGTGCGATTCTCGTACGAGTGGCAAGGAGATTGGGGAAACTGCTTTCGTGCTTATGGTAAGGAGAATTGGAGTTCGACAGTGCGGCTACATGACTCTTCGTCACGCGTCGATTAACGACCTTCCAATTCTTGAAATGGAACTCAGATTCCGCTAGTCGACTGCGACGCGTCCGGCAGTCCATCTAGGTCTCAGTAAACTAGGTCTTAAGTAATTATCTCGAATCGAGCTTCTCGATTTCCTTTAAAAGGCACCACTACTTAGACCACCGTAACTGTTTCGAATGAAGCTGGCAGCCAGGTAGACCGCGAGCGGAAACCCAATAAGGCGAACACCACTCAACACAGTTAGCGAACTCCGGTGGCATATTCCGAAATCTAGTGATGCAAATGCTGCCAATCCTGTCGCAACAAACACAAACCAAGGCAAGACGCTTTCCTGTGAACCATTTATGTTGGTTGTTGCGATTTGATATTCAAGGAACAGCACACTACAAACAGCTAGCATCGAATACCAACTATGAACTTCTGCGTTTGGAAAACTCGAGGTTTGAGCGTACATAGAAAGCACCTGCTGCAAGTACTAATCCAATTGTTGCCAGAGCGGTTGAATTAGGCAATGGTAAAAATGCGTAGCGAAGCACGCCATCTCGCAAAACGCGCAAACCATTCACGAATCTTCGGCAAGTTCCGTGTGTTTAGCTCTAACATCAACAGTCAAATCCACGCACCGAACCTATCCCATCCCACAGCGACCGTCGCTTCGGTAGCCGGGTTTCATCCACCAAGCTGGATGTCCGCACGCACCAGATTGCGGATAGAGAATGGAATCGTTTTCGATACCGACAAGGCTGAATAATATCAACTTTTGCTCCTCAGCCTGCGGCATCATTCCAACCTGCCTATACCACAAGACCATATCCCGATGCGCTTTTCGCCTGTTGTGATCGGAAGAAGGCAGCCGGTCCACTAACTTCAAACCGCGGACTAAAAGCGCCTCGCTATCGTGAATTGCCTCTGCAGAGGGACTCGCGAGCGGTGCCAGAGGCTGCTCTCCAAAACTTCCGGCGACAAAAGTCGGAATTTGCACGGGGAGGATTGCTTTTGCAAGTAAACCGAAGATTGCGTTGGCTGCACCTACTAGCTCAGGTTTTGGCTCATCAGAGCTTTCTGCGTCTCGAATCATATCGTTGAATGCATCCTCACACCTCTTGGAACCGGCTAAATCACCTTTCTTTTGCAAAATCTTTGATGCGGCGAAGTATAGATTCAATTTCCTCGGTTCATTTGATGACTGTTTAAGTTCCTTGAGGGCAGCCTGAATAGCATCGTCCGCCAGAGCCATGTTGCTGGCTGCAGCCTCATCATTAGCAAGCGAGTTGCTTTCAGCCTTGTCGCTAGTTTTCTTTGCAAGTGATTGCGTAAGTAAGTATTTTGCGTAGCTGTAACTCACGTCCTCGTAAAATCCTTCCGCACCTACGAAGCCGAAGTACTGCAAAGGGTTTCGAGTCCCAGCTTTCATTTCCAACGAAACGGACTTTGCTCGGCCATCGCCCTCGATATAAGAGTCTGCCAATCGAAGCAGGTAGTAGGCGCGTAATTCGTTCGACAAGTCTGTGTTAGATACTAAATACTGAAGAGTGCTACCATCCGGCGCCGGTTGCTTTGCTGTTACATCCGGCGTCGAAAATAGACTGCCGCTAGCAAACATTATCGCAATCGCGACTTGCCGCTTACGCTTAATTGACGACTCTTTTGATGACATCACGCTGTGCCTCACCATCAACATTCGCTCGTTCGGAAGGAAGTCTTTTCCATAGTGAGCTCAACCAGATCGCACTTCCAAATCATCATACGGCAAATAGTTTCAAATCGCTTAGCACAGCCGCGAAACGCAGAGCGCACTAATGTGTGGTCTCTTGGTTCATCGCTACGATGCCCGAGTCATCCGAGGAAATGAATCTGGTTGCTTTTTCTATTCATCAAACACCAAAAATCTTCTGTATAAAACTGAGTTTTCTTCGCTGTCTAGCAAAAATTCGCTCGCTGTCGTGTCGCTTAGTAATTGAATCTGATCCATACTTACCATCGGCGAAACCTTGTCCAACTTCTGCATGTCGCATATCCCCAAATTCATAGTCTAGACCAAGACTGTGAGCGAATTGGCTCAATGTCGAATCACGTTGAATACAATCTTGATAGGTCAGGGCACCTGGGTCGTTTTTCCAGATATTAGCAGTATATTCGTCTATTGCCGTTATTCGATTATCTGGCTCTCTTCTACCGTACGCGATTACTTCAGCAATAAATGCAGTAATTGATCTAGCCTGCAAAACTATAACCGGAGGATCGTGGCAGCCGAAAAATACGGGAATTTCATCGGTTGGTTCTCCTGCAACCAGGTCCAGGAGCCAAACATTACCGACACCGTCCCGAGCGATCGGTAAACCGTGTGGAAACAGGTCCTCTCTAATCGTGTACCCTGGGTAAAAGTCGACAAAACCGATCGCAGATTCGAAGCCACCACAAAAGGCTAACAAGCTTTCATACTCAAGAGGAAGAGGCGAAGTCAGTTCGTCACTTAATTTACGAATCTCTTCGGACGATATCGGGGCTTCAAGCTCGATAATCCCCCTCTCACCAAACGCTGAAGTGAACGGGGTTCCTTTTGCATCTTGAAGAATGGCTTGGGCGTCCAATGTTTAGTATCCCCAAAAGTCATGAATTGTTCTAAGAGTTTTGCACACGCCCAGCATGAGGGCAAGTCGAATTTCCTCAAGTAGCACATATGATTTCAAAGTATACGATGATATCGTAGGTGGTATCGTCTGGGATGATCAATTTTGGAAAGACACTGACGGTCAACTGCACATGGCTCATCCGCTATTAGTGTTTCAATCTCATCCGGTTCTTCAAACAGACTTATGCGAACATGAGAGAGACTCTCTTCTCCAGCGTCAAAAAAGAACTCGATACTGTAGCGTCCCCAAAGGTAACCGTCAACTATAAACTCTGGCGACTGCACATTAGGTTGACTTAGATACCGTCGCCAGTCATCTTTAGAGTTCGTCTCTGGCTGAGGGACTCCAGGAAATCGTAAGCACCTAGAACGTGGAGCTCCGAGTCTGTCACGAACTTCACTTCTGCTGTCGGTCAAAAATATGGAATCCATAATTGTTGATTTGAACGACGCAAAATTTGGCTCGCCACTTCCGTAAAACCAAAGTTCAGAAACCACCTCATCCATAAGAATGATGCGAATACCTTCCGCCCTGTATGAATACTGGGTTAATTCCGGTCCTAGCTGTTCAACAACAGAACTGGAGCAAGAAGTCTGTAGTTGGTGCCATTCATTGCTACTAGTCCCTTCTCCCAAGAGTGAGAGCAATCGAGAAAAATCTTGAATCATACGTTTTTGCTTTGGGTAAACCGACTTGCGCCGCTATCCACTCCCTGCAATCTTTTTAATGGCATCCTCTGCAGCTCTCCGGCTCCAAATATTTTCCTTGCCTGGCATAGCCGCCATTCTTCTTAGCGTAGGTAACGCAACTGCGGATGCCGAGCCGAATGAGCCCAGCGCCTCAGCGGCTTTGTCGCGAACACGATCATCATGATGGTGCAAAAGTGGCACCATCAGCGGTATCGTAGAGCGTGCGGGTGCTCCCATTTTTGAAAGTGCCCATGCGCAACTTCCAGAACTCAAATCTTTGCGTTTTAGGCCTTCCGTCAACGCTGGAATAGCCCCACTTGCTTTGGGACCGATGCAGCCGATTGCATACGCAGCGGCGCTTGACGCGTGATCTTTGGCTTTCAGCAATACAATTAGCTGAGGCAATGCCGGCAAACCTTTTTCGCCCAAATGAGAAATTCCGTAAATGGCGTTGTTGCGAAGTGCAGGATCATTCAGTGCCGCAATCAGCGTTGGCAGTGTGGTTGACTGTTGACTCGGATCGAGATAGCCCAATGCGCGCGTTGACTCTTTGCAGACATCCTCATTTGTATCGCGCATTCCTTTCTGAATATCGGCAAGAGCCGGCGCGGCTTTTTTGCCAATATCACCTAGCGCTTTAGCCGCTCTTTCCCGCACCCGAGCACTCGCATTGTGAGTCAAGATAAAACCTAACAGTTGAGCGGTCCGCTGAGACGCTGCTTTGGATTCTTTCTCAGCCATTTTGCCGAGAGCTCCGACTGCATCTTCGCGAACCCGCATGTTTGTATCGGCCGACGCAACTCTTGCAAGAAGTTCTTTCACTTGAGGATCGTTGTTCTCAACCTCACCTAAAGCGCTTGCACACGCAGCGCGCACATGTTCGTCTCGATCTTTCTCAGCGTAAAACTTGAGAGTCGGCACGGTCTGATCGGGCAAGACCTCTCGTCGGCTTCCTCCATGTTGTCGAAGCTCGCGTGCTGCTTGCGCGCGAGCCTTCACATCAGTCGACGTCCGCAATGTGTTCAGCAGGACGTCTGGTCTCTGTAGATCTGCACTGGCTGCTCCGATTGCGCAGAAGCTTACTGCAACCGCCAGCAACGAAGTTGCATGACACCGTTGTCGCATACCAGAACCCCCGGATAGCTATATGACTGTTTGGGATACCTGCTTAGCTAGTGCTTTGTTCACGATTTGTGGGAGTTTGAAACCCTTTCAAACACTTGCGCCTGCGGGCCTGAACCGAACCTTGCGAGATTTTTAACTTTCGCTATAGAGCGCAAACTATGTTTAGCCGTAGCTCTCGAACCGCAGCTCAGGTGACCAAGATCTGTTTTCGCCTGTTACTCCGCGCTTCGCTCTTTTCGATCAGTCTGTTTAACATCAAGATGCAGCCTTCGAAGCGTCTCGTCATTTGGCAAAAGCCGCTGCATCATCGACTTAATTTCATCAGTGAAATCGTCAACATCATAGAGGTATTGAAGGTCATCTATTCTGTCAGCAGGCGTAATGCTTGCTAAGCATTTCCGTGAATTCTTCGTATCTCCAAGTCGCTCATACACCACGGCTCTTAGGAGCTTTCGGACAAATTTGTCATACTCTCCGTCCAGCTGCCCGACTTGGAGTAGATCCTTCTTCGCTTCGGCATTCCGTCCGAGCTTCTCTAACAGAGTGGATCGAAGAAGAAGACTGTATGGTGTTCGACCATTTTGAAGAGCGATCCTTCTATCCACGCAATCCAACGCTGATTGAACTTTATTTAGACTCAGTAAAATTTTGATCTCCAGATAATACGCTGTTGACTCAAGTGGATTGAGGACATGAACCCTTCGAAGATCGCTCAAAGCGGCGAAAGGACGCCCCACTTTCACAAAACAATCTGCTCTTCTCAGAAGCGTCCAAATCTCATCTGGATCAAGATCAGAATCCCGTGAGTAGCTTGCTATCGCCTCCTCAAACTTGTTCAATCGCTCGTATGCGTCGCCCTGCCGATAGAAGAGACACGATAGATCATCTTTATCTTTCGGGTCAGTCTTTCTTATCGAAAGAGTGGTGAGCTCAATTACCTTCTGATAATCCTTTATGTCGCGATAGCCATTTAAGCAAGCCCTGAGATACGGCTTATCTACGGGAGTTCTCGATACAAGATTTTCGAGAAGAGTCTTTCGCAAAGCTGTTCCGAAGCCAATTGGAAGGTCCGAGGTCCTTCTCAGCACCGCAGGGATAAAAATATAATCTCCTACGATGGGGCACGATAGAAGCACGACGACCACGGCAAGTGAAGTCGCAAGGGATGACCAGACCATTAGACCTAGATTACTAAAGCGATCTTTCCGCTTTTTGTCGAACAGTCCTTGGCCAGCGCTAACCAAAGCGACGACACTGCATACTGTGCTAAATAAGAATCCCAGGATAATTGTCGGTTCAACAAAAGTAGCCTGAATATTTGCTTTCTCAATATCAAACCTATGCTCAAGCGTAAAAGCTGGTGCTATCACCAGTGGTATCAAGCTAAGAAACCCAAGCGAGCAAAATAACAACGAGTTTATAGTCCACGCACTTTCTCGTTCCATTTTTGCCCGCAGCGCAGCCTTTAAGAACAGTGCAAATCCTGCGCAGAATGCGCTGAATATAGTAAGCACTTGGGCTAGGGCTATCATCAAGGTGTCCGACTTTGAATCGACGGAAAACAAGGCTATGCTTGTCGCAAGCGGCATAATGAGAGCCATGGCGACCAACGCAAAGCGCCCCGATTTCTTAAGACTGGAAGTCTTAACTTGGACTATGTAGTTGGTCTGCGGATGCTTCTCGGTCTTTACCGACGTCAGTGCCTTCAATATCTCGGTCACTGCCTGCGGACGATCAATTTGTTGTTTTTCTAAACAGCTCAAAGCGATTGCTTCAAGCGCTTTCATCGTGGAGGAACTATCAAGTCTTGTAAATCCGGTAGGCTCACTATTCATGTGGTTAATCACCAACTGAATTGCGTTGGCGTCCACGAAAGGCGGTCTACCGCTTAGAGTCTCGTACATCAAGCAGCCCAAAGAATAGATGTCGGAACGTTGATCAAGCAAAAAACCGAGACATTGTTCCGGACTCATATACTGGGGACTTCCAAAGACTTCGCCAGTTTTAGTTAGGTCGCACGTCTCGCGTTTATCCGAAGCAATCGTTTTAGCAATGCCAAAATCCACGACACGCACGACTTCATCCTCTCCGTTAAGCGCTCTCGATATGAGTATGTTGGAGGGTTTGATGTCGCGATGAATTATGTCGTGTTCGTGCGCATGAGAAAGCGCTTCGCAGATTTGAGTAAAAATATTTATAGCACGTCGCTCTAAAAGCGAGCCTTCACGCTCGATGATATCGGCGAGACTCTCGCCATCAACGTAGTCCATCAACAGATAAGGGCAGCCGGATTCGGTTGTGCCGTGCGAATAAACAGGTACCAAATTCGGATGGTTAAGCTTAGCCGCGGCCGCCGCTTCCTGCTCGAAACGTTTCAGTGCCGCTGCATCTTCGCTCAGTGGTCGATGAAGGAGTTTTAGTGCGAAAATAGTTTTGGTTTCTTCGTCGACAACTTTGTAGACGGTTCCCATTCCACCCTTGCCCAGCAGTTTAAGAACTTTGAAACGATTCGCAATTTTCTCCCCAGGAAGTGGGGAAAGCGTGTCTCGGGGTTCTTGTGGAGGGCTTTGTACATCCGGTTGCTCGCTGTCCGCATCGACAGTTTGCGAAGAAGAAGAAGAAGAAGAAGAAGAACACTCATCTGCACAATCCGAAACAGAGCATCGACAGTCTCCAAGTTTAAAAATCCATCCAGATTCTTCATCACCAGTCTTTGAAAGACGTGCCTGAGTCGAGCACTTCTTGCAGTTGGTTTTGGATCTTAAGCTGTGACGTTTGAACACGCTTCTGAACTGGTCGCATATGGATACTAATCTAGACTATCATCCCAGTCCCAGTACAGCCTGGTTTCAGCCGTACAAACACCATAGTCAACACGATAATGACATCGAGCTGACAGCCATTTGACAGACTCTAGTAAAACGTCTTGACTGTCCGATACTATCATGATCGCGGACTCAACGAAGTTATAAAGCCCGCATCCTCAGTCAAGCTTTATGCTGCTGCGATGAAATCGTCCAACGACGTTGGGGTCAGGATATAGTCTTATCTTCGTGCTCTTGCCAGGGTACTCGAACAAACTCAAAACATATCGAATACTTTCGAGACGCGCCATTTTTTTATCGTTGGCTCTCACAATGATCCATGGGCTGAAGGACGTATGCGTCTTACTGAACATGTCTTCTTTGTATTCGGTGTACTCGTCCCATAGTTCCTGTGCGGTATCATCGATAGGACTGAGCTTCCACTGTTTAAGCGGATTGGATCGCCGCGATTCGAATCTCTTTTCCTGCTCGTCTCTGGAGATAGAAAACCAGAATTTGATGATTCGCATTCCGTCTTCGTTCAGCATGTGTTCGAACTCGGGAACTTGCTGCATAAATCGTTTGTATTCAGCGTTTGTGCAAAAACCATTTACCGGCTCGACAACTGCGCGGTTGTACCAGCTGCGATCGAAGAAAACAATTTCTCCTTTATTCGGCAATTGTTTCGCGTATCGCTGGAAATACCACTGTCCGCGTTCTTCGTCGGTTGGCTTAGGAAGCGCCACAACGCGCATTGCTCTTGGATTTAGGTGCTCAATGAATCGTCGAATAGTCCCGCCCTTGCCAGCGGCATCACGCCCCTCCGTGAGAATGGCTATTCTCTCACCGGATTCCTGAACCCAGCGCTGAAGTTTAACTAGCTCAACCTGAAGTTGAACGAGTTCATTCTCATAGCGCAGAGTCGACATAACATCTTTCAGTTTGATGTTTTTCTGCCGAAGCAACTCAACCAATCCACGATTGTTATTGATCAGGAGCAAGTCTTCGTGGGTCAGCTTATCCTCTGAGCGTTGAATAGATTGCTTGATTTTAGGTTTTGGAGTCCTTCCATTCGATTCCGCAAGTGCAAGAGGGCTACTCTTCATCTCTGGTGCATCGCCATTGGAATCAACAGGTTGAGCCACCTTCACCATTCGCTTTCGAGGAGTCTTAGCTTTCATAGAATCGTTCCGTTTTGCCATATATTGAAATTACAATATTCCACGCCTGGCAGATTTTGTTGCACTCTCGTCGCGTAGTTACGTAGATCGTCGTTTATTTACGCTTTGTAGCGACGTATAATGGCAATTGGCGCTGCCAGAAATCATTAATGAAACCGCTGATAATGATTCTGTGAGCAGGACAGCGTTACTGAGGCGAAAATGGTCAAGATCTTATTGGCAGAGGATGACAGAGCTCTGGGTGAAACCATTGTCGATGTTCTGCAGCGTGAGAATCATTTTGTGGATTGGGAAACCGACGGCAGTTCCGCGTTAGAATTTCTAAAATCCTATCAGTACGAACTAATAATTCTCGATTGGGAAATGCCGAGCATGACAGGCATTGAAGTTTGCAATGCTTATCGGAATGAAGGCGGCAAATCTCCAGTTCTGTTTCTCACCCAACGCAGCTCGATCGCTGATAAAGTCACCGGATTTGGTGTCGGCGCCGATGACTATCTTCCAAAGCCTTTCGTAATGAAAGAATTGATACTGCGCGTCCAGGCACTTTTGCGCAGACCACAAAATCTCGTTAACACGGTGATTGCATCAGGCGACCTCAGTTTAAATTTGGAAACTCGCGAATTCACACGCAACGGTAATCCAATTAAATTGTCGCCGATCGAATTCTCGCTCATGGAATTGTTTCTCAAAAATCCAGGCGTAGTTTTCAGTAATGATGCGCTTCTCGATCGTGTATGGCCGAGTTCCTCCGATCGCTCGCCGTACACTTTGAGAAACTATATGAGAAGACTACGACTGAAGATTTACGCTGAATCAGAAGACCCCAAGATTCGCACCGTCCATGGTGTCGGTTACAAATTCGACCAATAAAAAGCTCATCGGGGTCCTCTAATGAGAACCCCGACAAACACACTCAGTCAGGTAAATTTAACGAGGATTTCGACGCCCTGCCGGACCTTGACGTTCGTGATCGATCAATTCGAGATCAGGCAACAAGGGTGACAGTTCCTTGCCGGATCTGGACTCATGCTCTTGCAATGTGTTTCTGATTGCTGTGTTTCCTCTTTCGCGACCGGCTTTGCCTTCACGTCCTTCGAGACCTTGCCCGTGAGGCGTTCCCCAGGCGGCATCTACCGGCGGCTGTTTTTCCGCGGCACTCTCTTTCCCGCCCTCAGCCTTCGGCTCTTTGTTATTATCTTTTGGCGGGTCTAGCGGATTTTTACCCGGACCTTCGCATCCTTTCTGCAAGGGGTTTTCTCCACAATCAAGGAAATTAGGTGCGCGCGACTCGCCCTTGCCACCAGGGGTTGGAAATTGTTTTGCCCACAGTTCCTGGACCTCGAGTGTCAGGTTCTCGATAGCAGGCGTCGTGTTATAGGCGTTGTCAGGTCTGGCTGTTTGGCTCTCGAAGGCATCGAATCTATTATTTGTCATTTGCGAAATTCCTTAGTGAGGGGATGGTAAATGCGGTCAATTGCGAGTGTGGTGCGGTGCGTCAATTGCCGAACGTTTTCATCTTAGGCGTCACTTATAACAAATTTGCACCACCCAGATTCTTGCCCCGAAGTGGCATAATAATCTAGCTCCTGGGGGTTTTCCGGTGCCAAATCGATCTTCGATGGCTCAAAAAGGATTTCTGGCCGTTCTCATACTTGTAGTATCGGAACTCTGCTTCGTATCGGTCCTCACCTTCGAATTACACTCGCTGCAAGACCAGCTTGAGAAGGAGCGCCACGCGCGTCAGATAGTAGAACATCTCAATCGATTTACGAGCGCCGCCCAGAAAACCGTTGCAGAGATTTTGAAAGCACTGCCTGTGGCGCAGCAGGTGCGTGAGGACCTTGGACTGGGGATGTTCAAAGATCAGCTTGCCCTTATGAGGCAGGAGATGCGTGTCCTGAACACACTGCTAAAAGACGATGCCAATTCGCTGCGATTATTGAGACAACTTGAGGTGGCTACGGCAGAGGAAGAGAGCTCATTCGAATTCCTGCTCAGCGTACCGCACGGGAGCATTGACCAAGCGATGCTCGCGCCCATGAACTCGTCAGGTGAAAAGCTCACGAGTGTTTGCGACAAGCTGCTACAAAAGTATCAGCGAAGAGACGACGTCACCTCAGTTACCGAGCAATCGCTGCAACGGGTCAAGATCACGCTTGCGGTGGGGATTTTGATCGGGCTCGTGGCGAACTTGCTGGCAATTATGTTTTTCATGAGAAAGGTAGCAAGAAGAGTTTCTCTCATTGCAGACAATATGTCGCGTTTTGCACGCAAGGAAGAACTGCTGCCAGTGCAGCAAGACAACGACGAAATTGGAGATATCGATAAAGCCTTTCATCGACTTGCAGAGGCGCTCGCAACCGCAGCCGAGCAGGAGCGAATGTTGATAGAGAATGCTACCGATGTTGTTTGTTCAATTGATACGAGAGGAGTTTTCTTGACCGTAAGCCAGGCTGCCAGCCTGCAATGGGGATATTCGCCGGAAAGATTGATTGGTGAGAACATTGAGGTTTTGCTTCCAGAGGGCTTGAGTGATCAATTTGAAAAACTGAATGCGCGTATCGCTGAAGAGTCTGACTTGAGTTTTGAAGCGCGGTTAACGAGAAAAGATAATGTCGTTATAGATACTCTGTGGTCAGCGCACTGGTCCCCGTCGGATGGCTCGCTTTTTTGTTGCGTTCGGGACATAACTGAGACGAAACAGATGGACAATATTGTCGCAGCGCGCGAGACGCAGTTGCGCACCGCGATTGAGAATATGCCGGTGGGTATCGTCACTGTAGATACGGAAGGGATGATCAAATCCGCCAACAAAATTGGACAAGCGCTTCTGAGTTTAGAGACTTCATCGCGCAGTCGAACAGTGGCAGACTTTCTAACGCCACTGGACCAGACTACGAAAGTCGAAAACGATTCGCTCCTTCACATAGAGAGTTCCAGCCCACTACGGTATGCCATTACCGATGGTAGCGAGGGCAAAAAAATATTTGTCGATATAACCTCGGTTCGCTCGCTATATAGATCGGATGAGACGTTCATTCTGCTCGATGACGTGACTGAGCGCCATGTACTGGAAATAATGAAAACGAATCTGGTGACCCTGCTTGGCACTACGTTACACAAGCCACTCATTGAGGTTCAAACCATCGTTAATGGTCTGATTGACAGGCAAGCATTCGACGAGTCTAGAAGAGCGCGTTTGAAACGCATTGCTAGCAACACTGTTCGTCTGCTTGGTCTAATCGAACAAATGCTCAATATAGAAAGCCTAGGTGTCGGAAAGCTGATGGGTGCGATGAGTCCCTGTCAGCTTGAAGACGTTGTTTCAGACTCGGTCGAGTCCACTAGAGATTACTCCGAACAGCAGCGAATCCAACTTGTATGGGATAAGAACGACTGTCATGCCACCGTGCTTGGTGACGCTCAGCGGCTAGTGCAAGTAGTAATAAATCTAATCAGTAACGCAATTAAGTATTCACCGGCAGATACGACGGTATCGATAACGGTGGTTGATAATTTTCCTGATCTGGAAATTAGAATCTCCGATCAGGGAAGGGGCGTGCCAGAAGAGATGCGCGAAGCAATTTTCCAACCTTTCCTACAAACACAATCAAGCGACGGCAGGCGTGGGGCTGGAACTGGTCTCGGGCTCTCAATTTGCAAGCAGATCGTCGAAGGACACGGCGGCAGAATCGGCGTCGATGGAAAACCGGAAGGAGGGAGCGTCTTCTGGATTAAGCTACCGAGGCTCAACGGTGGAGTCTCGACATGACATCGAATGCGATACCACCTAAATCTAGCTTGATCAGAAGAGCACTGCTTCTGTTCGTTGGCATGATTACATTGCAAATCATATATGTCGCAACCGTTTTTACAATGGTCGAGCAGACCAGCTTGCAAGTGGCGGAGCAGCAGCAGGCGAGACGAGCGCTCAGCAGCATTGGACGCTTAATGCGAAGCGTGCAGGATTTGATCATCTGCATGGGCAGGGGAGAGATACTTGGCGCCGAGGGGAGCGAAGTTCAGTACCTTGGACTTCTCGAATCCTTAAATAGAGAGCTTCGCTCGTTAAAAACCACCCTCGCAAACAAATCTCAATATGCCCACACAATCGCCGAGATCGAAACGACGTGTCAAGCAATTCCCGAAATCTACGAGGAACTGCACGGAAAGAAAAATGGACACGGACACGAGCGAGGGCGAAAAAAACGGCGCAGGAAAAGGCTCCGAGAATCACTCAGATTTCACATGGAAGACAAGGTCATGATTATGGGCAAGTCTGACATAGAGTGGTTACGCGTTTATATGTCGGCGAGCGAGGTACTTGCTCGATTGGAAGCAATTCAGGCAGACTACAGACAAGTCGAGAAAGAAGCGCAGGAGCATCTGAAGTTTCAATCGAGCTTGCTGTTCAATGCCGCTTTGTTTATGGGTTTCGCTGCAACAGTATTGGTCGCGTTTCTTCTCTACCACATCTTTATCTCTGGAATCGTTGCGCGACTTCGCATGATTACCAATTCTCTGGATGACATTGCCGACGGAAAGACTTTGCAAGACAGGTCATCTGTTGAAGCAGACAGCGCTTCTGATGAGGTCGGACACCTGGCGTTTGAACTGCAGTCGATGGAACGAGCTCTGCGCAACATCCGAAGTAAGGAAAAGACATTGCTCGAGAATGCCGCAAGTTGTATTTGTTCGATCGACGAACATGGCAAATTTGTGAAGGTCAGCCAGGCGAGTACGATTCTATGGGGTGTTGCTCCGGATGAATTGCTCGGCTCAGCGTTGATTGATTTGGTAGAAAAGGATGATGTTGATTATGTGGATGAGAAACTGAATGAACTCTTTCGCACCCGGCGGCCGGTGACGTTCGAATGTCGAGTACGGCAGTCCGAAGGCGCGGGCGTTGAGTTCGCATGGACTGCCAGTCTTGCAACAGATCAGAATCTCGCTGTCTGTGTCGCACACGATGTCACTAACCGCAACGAAATACTTCGCCAGATCAAGCAAAGGGAAACTGAATTCCGAGCCATGGTTGATTGCATGCCAATTGCGCTTATCACCTGCGATCAACTGAATGCGATTTCTTCAATCAATCCAGCCACGCAGAGGATGCTTAAATACAGCCCTCAGGATTTACTAGGGAAGAAGCTGAGTACACTTCTGTTCGGTGGCACCAAATCCGGTGTGGCTACAAATGAGCAGATGAACGAGGTGCTAGCGACGGCAGAGAAGCACACGATCGAATTGCTGGTTTCCAAAGCAGATGGAAGCCGGCTGCCCGTTGAGTTCTCCTCTAGCCAGTACGAACTGCACGATTCGCGCGTGCGCCTGGCGACTTTCAAAGACGTCTCTGCCAGATTCGAAATCGAGACGGGCAAGAAGGAACTCGTAGCCATGATCAGTCACGACTTGCGATCGCCATTGACCGCAATTCACTGCACGCTAGAGCTACTCGGGTGCGATAGGAAGAGAACTTCCGACGAGGACCTGAAGAACGCTGAGGATGTTTCACGAGCTGAAAAGATTGTCTTCTCAATAGTGAATGTTTTGAACGATTTTCTGGACCTTGAAAAATTTCAGGCCGGACTGGTTGCGCTGGAGCTGGATGAACTAGCGATATCTGAGTTGATGAGTGAGCTACAAGAGGAACTCGGTTCCAGGGATAAACCGGTGCATTTCTCATTCGACCAAGATGCTGAGGTTTTAGAAACTCGTGTGAAAGTTGATTTTTCACGGGTGTTATTCGCGCTGTCGACAATCATTCCTGTCATCGACTGCTTTAGCGAAAAAACTCTCGAACTCGAAATTGCGCGGTCTGGCGATCAAATTCATATGGTGATCAAAAATGGCAACATCCCAGAACACATCGAGAACGCGTTCCAGTCGCCTTACGTGTTTCTTTCGGACGCGGAGCTGAATGGCGTTGTCTCAAGCGGTCTTAGTCTGAGTCTGTCTCGTGCGATCATCGGAGCCCACACAGGTTTGATGCGCATCGACCGAAAGAATCGGGATTGTCGGCTCGAAGTTTCTCTACCGATAGCTTGACCACCGCATTCAAAGTGCCTACAGGCGACCGCGCAGTGCGCTCTATTCGGTTTTGATAGCATATTTTTTTGTTCGTAATGTAGCGCAGGGATATCCATTACGTTCCAATGGGTCCTACAGGGCTACGAGCTTGCCGCATTGAATCTCTAATGCTGACGACCTGGGATATTAATCGCGCGAGGTTTGAGGGATAAGTACTTCGTCCTCTTTGAGCCTCCAGCATTTCTTCCAGAGTTCAACATGCGTTGGAAAATCTTTTCTAAACCGTAGATCAAAATCACCGAAGACCGGGTCGTTGTTGTTGCTATAAACAGATAGCAGGAAGTTGATCATTCGTCGATGACCGACTGCAGTACCGATCTCGAATAGTGCTACAGGCGCCTGGTAGTAGGCTTTATGGAAATCGGCACCACTACGAAGCGGCGAGCGAGGAATCGGTCCTTCGGGTCCTTTCTCAGCCATCTTTCGGAAGAACTCCAGTAAGACCTTCCCTCTCTCAGTTTGGGCGCCCGTTGCTGTTGCCACAAATGCAATATATTGCGGAATTCCTTCTACCATCCAGCCATCCTGTCCTTTAAGGTGCGCACCAAACCAGAAGTGAGATATCTCATGCGCTATAACCGCCCGGCATATCGCTTCTGAAGGATCGGCAGACAGATGAAGCGGTTCCAAACCAGATAAGGAAAGCTTGCCTCCGAAAGCAGTTCGCGAAAACAAGATCAGATTCCCACTCGGATTGCCGTTGACCGAAGATGTCCCTCCTCTGCGAATCACGCCCACTTTGACCCGTCGGTGAGGCAGCTTACCAAATAGCTTCTGCTGCCAGGTCAGCTGGTCAGTAAACCAGGAGAGGTACTGTGGATCTGCCTGAAATCCTTCTGGAAAGATAAATTCAACTTCTAAGTTTCCACAACGCTTTACGACAGGCTCGGCAAAATGTGCCACCTGAAATTCCAACCCGTTAAACTGGATAACGTCTGTATCGGAAGTAAGTGCCGAATATCCAGCGGGCAGTTCAAAGCTTGCTTGATAAAGGGCACCGTCGGATTCAACCTCAGGATTAACCAAGGCTTTATTCAGGCAATAAATTTCATCGTCTGATGCGGCGCACTTCTCACTGCTAATAGAGGTCTCTCCGACGAAGTCAACTTCTTCACCTCCTGGATCGACATCTATGGTGGAGCCGTTTTTAACATCAATCACTGAGAGTTTTTTCGAAAAGGTATAGTTTTGCTGTGGGGTGATAACGAATTTCAGCGAGCGATGCCCCTTCCACTTTACCGATCCGATTGTCTGGAACTTTGTTTTGTCCATTGCCACTGGTTGGATCTTTAGTTGAAAAATCGGGACATCAGGAGTTTCGGCAGAGGCTGTCGACGTATTAGCTATTAATGCGGACATTAACGTACCCAATCTCACCAGGGCGCTTGTTCTCATCCACATTTCTCCAGAGTGGTTGTTATGAAACGTGGCGGGAAAAGCCACGTTCTACAATAGGTGCCTTTGTTCCTGCCATAGCGGTTGCAGGTTCGCATGGAAGCATCTCGAATGTCAAGCAAGGACGAGTTTGATTTGCTGGACGAAGTCTAATCGGAAAACAGTGCTCGGGACGAATGAAGCTAATTTGAAGTTTTAGTAGTATCATATATGGTGCTACCGGCTTATTCCAATGTCGCGCTGCTGGTGCAGACAGCTGACACTTGGAGTGAACTCAAGCCTTCACTTCCTTCGAATGTCGAAGGTGTTTATCTCAGCAAAGTGTTTCTGAAACTCCTCAAAACTGATTTTAAACTTTCCGTCGAGCTTCCCATCACGAGCGTCGCCGCCAAGTTTCAGGGGCTCAATTTCTCCGCCGAAATCGCCCTTGTGCGGATTCGACAATTCCACTTCGCCTGTCTTTTGATCGAATCCGCTTACCTGATAAACGTGCTTATGCATTAACCCGGTGCCTTGCGGAAGCTCCTGATGCGTCCCCGCGGTGACGCCCTTGTTAGCGTCGTTCACCAGATTGAGCTCAGCTCGAACTTTCTCCTCGACATCTTGAGGTGAGGTACGAATTGACTTGTTGCCAGTCATAGAACTGATAGCCTTATGTTCGTTACCGCCCGTGCGAATCTGTTCTTGGACCGCCTGAGTACTGTTGTCATCCATCAGTGTTTTAAGGTGCTGGCTAAACGCTTTCTCTACAATCGCAGCGGTTTCGCCGCCTCCGAAGCGGGCACGCTCCGCATCAGTTGGTTTTGAAATAACAGTATCAACGTTTCCATAGCGACCTTCGTTGTCGGGCAGCTTAACTTGGAGCTTTCCGTCACCGAGATCCTTTATCTTGTCGTCGAAAAACGTTGGTTCCTTCTCTAAGATTGCAGCAACTGGAGCAAGAACAAAACAACTGCCGGTCTGTCCCTGCGACACGGGCAAATCGCTGGCCAGGTGCTTGGTATGGCTCTCCAGTGATTTTTGCAGAGAAACCGCATTGCTGCCTTGCCGATCTTTCAACTCTTTAGAATCGAATTTCCCGAGGTTGTCGCGAACGGCTTTGAGTCCGTCGCGGGTTATGCCAACATTCGGATCGGTCTCTCCCAGCTTACCCTTACCCGACTGGGCCGCTCCCCCGGTTTGCAATCCCTTTCCGCCAAGCTCATCCGCCACGTTCTTCCAGTTATCTGCAGCACCATATGCGGTGGCTAAATAAACCCCGCCTTCGCCGTTTGCTAATGCTGAATTCTCCATTTGCTGACCAAGCTCTTCACGAGTGACCGTACCATTTTGGTCCGCATCGATTTTCTCGAAATTGGAATCCAGCCAGCCTGTCATTTTTTCCATCGATGTCGCGAATTTTGTGTTGTGCGACGCGTCCGGTTTATAGTCCGGCAAATCCGCAAATTTTTCCTTCGCAGCATCATCGGCTTTTGATTTGTCTGACGAAACCGACTTCGCTGCGCCAGACGAGTCACCAGCGACAATCTTCTTCGGGAAGGGAGCTTTCAGGACATCAAAGTCTGGTTCATCGCCACCACCGGAAGCTTCTTTCTTCGGCGGAAATTGCGATTTTTTGAGAATGGCGAAATCTTCGCCCTCATCTAATTCTTCAGCGGTCCCCTCCTGCGAGGAAACCTTTTGCTCTGCCGGTTTTGAAGCTTTCGCAGGCGGAGCGCCGTCCTCCAGACCTGCAAGTGCTCGTGGCGCGTTGCCGACAATTTCACCGGTTTGCATATCGAGAAACTGCGCATCCTTTTCGGCAACGGTTTTATCATTGCCGCGAGCGACAGAACTTCCGCTGCCAACGTCCGTCCCGCGCGTCGATGGCTGACCGTAGACCTCGCGAAGCAGATCATCAAATGGCGAACTCTGCGACGAATCGCGTCCGGAGAAATCGCCAGTATCTCGCTTTATCGGTTTTTGCTCTATTTCTGGCATCAGGCACACGAATGAAACCGGGGTTGAGGTCCGGTTTTGATATTGGAGCGTGCACCCATGTTATTCAGTAATTGTGGCTAAAATGTGCCCGTTTTAGCAGGTGCGGCTCAATACCCATCCAGGTGATCTTTGGGTGAACATTTACCGTTGCTCAGATGTTTTTAACCAGAGCGAATTTATGGCATAGATCGCGCCTTTTTACGCTAATAATCTTTCTCGGCAGAGATATCGAACGCGTCAATGAGTAAACGCGATCGCTCCTACAATAAAGGCACCCACATGATCAATCAGGACCGCATCACGGACGATGTGCTAGATAACGTGCCAGTTATTTGTGTTTTGAAGGACGCTTATGGCGCGTTTGTCTATTGGAACGAGGCGCTCAACCGTGCTTTCGAACTTCCCGCTGATGGTATGCGAGGGAAAACCGAATATCACTTCATGCCGGACGATGACGCGGCTGCAATTCGCAACAACGACCGCAGGGTTCTGGCGACTGGTGAGGCTCTTAGCGCAATTGAATTCACACAATTCGCGGACGGCACTAGAGCCGCCTGGTTGGTAAAGAAGTTCCGAGTCGTTGTGAATGAGCAGAAATTTTTAGGCGTTATTGGTTGCCGCGTAGCAAACTATCCCGCCGACGCAAATACTTCTGAGAATATTCTGGCTCCGCATCTAGAACTTTGCACCAGCCGCCTGGCAGAGGTCGCTAAATCCATACGCCCACGTGACTATCTGCCGCCCGAATTATAGTTACAACCCAAGCTCGCTCAAACCTGCATGGTCAGCGGGACGCGTTGGTGTGGTCCAGCGATATTTGCGCTCGTCTTCGCGAATCGGCAGATCATTGATCGACGCGTACCGGTGTGTCATAAAACCGTCCGCATCGAACTCCCAATTCTCATTTCCGTAAGAGCGAAACCAGTTTCCTGAGTCGTCTCGCCACTCGTATGCAAACCGCACAGCAATTCGGTTTCCATCGAATGCCCAGAGTTCCTTTATTAAACGGTAGTCTATTTCTTTACTCCACTTCCGGCTCAAAAATTCAACGATTGCCTCGCGACCGGAAAATATCTCAGCACGGTTACGCCAGGCGCTATCAATGGAATATGCTTGAGCAACGAGTTCTGGATTTCTTGAGTTCCAAGCGTCTTCGGCCGCTCGAACTTTAGCAATTGCGGTCTCTCTCGTGAACGGAGGAACTGGCGGTCGCGGTGCCATTTAAACTTCCTTCTAGCTGGCGTCGATCGTCGCACAGGATAACACAAATGCGTGCCGGAGCATGAATTTGCCTAGGCAACTTAAGTCAGACACTCTTGGACGAACGCTTGTTGCTACTTCTTGAAGCTGCCTCCCTCATCAAGTGAAAATGCATGAGAGAAGACGTTGGGATCGAAGTACTCTCGAAACAGCTTTATTTTTCCATCCACTACGCGGAATAGCCCACCATAGCGCTGATCATAGATACGTCCAGTGGTTTTGATCTCGCAGACTCCATGATATTCAACAAACACTACCTGCGGGTCCAGGGTTGGGTAGAACACCAATTCTTTGGTAAAACTGGCTTCACCACTGTTTTCCGGCCAAGCGGAATAATGCGCTACCAAGTTAGCTTTGCCTTCTATTCGCTTTGGAAAATTCTGAGGAGAGTATGGCATTTCCTGAACTGCATCATCAGCCCAGACCGATGCAAACTTCTCCATGTCCTTCTCTTCCAAGCTCTTCAAAAACTCTCGCACCACCTGCATGGTTTGCACTCGCTGCAGGTAGGAGACTGGCTTTATAGAAGCAGCGCTAATAGCACGCGATAGGACGTCTCTAGAACCAGCCTCACCGGTCAGGTGAAAGGTCATGCCGCGCACGACCCACTTTTCTGAATCGACTTTATCGATAACGTAATCATATGTCCCTTTGACTTGCCACTGCTCGCCACCAATATGATGATCTGCGATTACATCAGCGGTAGCAGTAGAGTGTGTAGCATCGAGCAACTTTACGGATATATTGCTGAGTTGATGGCGCGTCACATCGAAACCAGGTAAAAGGGCAGCCCATGCTGACATTAGCGCCTGTTTCTGTTTGAGCTCAGGTTCTCCACCGAAAGCCGAAGTGTAATCGACATCCACTTCATTAGCAAAACAAGATTCCAGAGACTCAAAATTCCTGTTATCGGCTAGATTAGCCACACTCTCAATCAAATTCTCAATCAGCGCAACATTTATGGCATTTGATGATTCGGAAGTTAGATTCATAGCATCCTCACACGACTTCTCGCTCCGTCTAAAAAAATCTGTCGCCACCACACTAACCAAATTCACAATTCGGGGACGATCGTAAAAATCGAATTGAGATACCTTCTCTAGCCAAACCTCCTCCTTCAGTCCTCTCAATCGAGAATAAAATAACCGTGCTCCGTCTGGAATAGCAGCATCAGAAGAATGAATAATGAGCACGGGTACGCGAATATCAGGCGCTACAGATTGCGCATCAAATTTTAACCACGGTCTCCAGGAGCAGGTGTTGAATTTGTTGTCCCACTCTGGAATCATCCCGCGTGCGGGTTCAGTATAATACGGTACGTCAAACATAACAGCCGAGTGGTCGGTCGCACTTGCAGCCAAAACTATTTTTGACACATCACTCTGAAGTTCGAGTTCACGAACCGCTTGCTTGCCACCATATGCTTCCTCAACAATCTGACTATCGTGCAACCATGGCGCTATAAGAGAAATGGCTGATATGTGATTACTTTCCGCCGCAGCCCGAGCCATATAGCCAGCACTAGCGCAAATTCCAACTCCGTTGATTCGGTCTGGATCTATCTCCGGTCTAGTAGATAGAAATTCCGCTGCTGCTTTTATATCCGAAATCTTTTCAGACGGATCTTCGATAAAGTTTCTCGTCTCATCGATTCTTTTACTTCGTCCCCACCCCCGAAAATCAAATGTAAGCGCGGCAAATCCCTTACCAGCCATAGCAAGTGCATAAGTTCCAGGCATCTGCTCCTGCACCGTCATCCAGGCTCCGGTAACTATCACTCCGCGCAGTTTGTTGACATTTCCTTTTGGCAAATACAACCGGCCTACAATTTTCTCAGCACCATTTTCAAAAGAAACATCATGTACTGATACCGCGGCATGAGATGTTTGAGCAGTCAATGCCACTGTAAGGGCTGAGGCAGCTAGCTTCCGAACCATAGAACCTCTCAGAAAAATGGAGTCTTGGATTTGAAATTGTCTGGCCGGATCAATATTTTTTCTTGAACAATCTTGCTACTGTAAAACATTTGTTCTAAAAACGCTTGGAGTCACGCCTGTTAAGTGCTTAAAGGTTCTGGAGAAATGCGCTTGATCTGCAAAACCACAGGCGAGAGCGACCTCAACGAGCGTGCAAGTCGAATCGCGGAGAAGTCTTTTACTATGCTCGATTCTGCGCGCAAGCAGTGCTTGATGCGGTGTCTGGCCGGTAGTCGACTTAAACAGGCGAGCGAAGTGAAACAAACTCACACCTGCTTGCTTGGCTAAATCATCTATGAAAACCTCATTGCCAAAATTCTCTCGCATGTAATCCATCACGGTATTTAATTGTCGTGCTGACAAAACACGTATATGGCGACTGTCGTCTTGCGGAATAGCATATGACCTCAAAAGCTCCACGAGAAATGCTTGAGTGATTGCTCTATACGAAGTAACTGAGCAGCTTGCCGAGCTCAGTTCACCTAGTGCAAGAACACCTAAGCCTATCAATTCGGAATTGCGCACTTTTACACCGTCAAGCAGCTGCTTCTCAGTCAATTCAACTCCGAATTGCGCAGACGCGAATCTGGCTAAACCTTCAGGACGCAACGTGACTATTATGCACTTGGAGCGGTCGTACCAGTACCAGCTGGAGCGCACACCTCTGGGAGTTATGACGATATCGTCCTTGATGAACGTGAAGTCGTGCAAATCCCCGGCTCTTCTATTCTGAACTCTATGGGGCTTATCGCAGAGATTCAATACAACGTGATGCTGCTCAAAAACTTCACTCCGCATTCCAGCCGGATCTGCCTCAAAGTACTCAAGAGTCAAGATATCGTCTGTAAATGGCGAAACGACATCACTCGACCTGAGCAATGCAGGCGTGGGATAAACGTCTTGATACAGTGCCATGGAGACATTCTAATCAGCCTATGTCATTTTGGCAAACAAACATTGTAGCGAAGATTTACAGGACAGGTAACAGCGCTAATGACCGGAGGTACCGCCGAGCGATGAGCCACCGCCCAGGGAATGATGCGCTCCAGCACCGCCCGTTAACACCGGGACGAGTTCGCCGTCCGAGTAGTTAGACTTGGTTTGGGTGACGGTCGGTGATTTTGTTTCAACGGAAAGCGATGATTTGTTCGCCGCTGAATTAAAATAGGCAAGAACGGCCAGCGAGACAATTAAAAGACCGGCGAGCAAAAACTTCAGGGACACTCCCGAGAGTCCAAGTTTCCTAGTCATGTTACCTCCAGGCTTAGCGCGGCGGCAAAGACACGAAATTCAGCTACCGAATACGGTGGCGGTCGCTCCTCGTTGTTCGTCCGTTCCTTCTCCTCCCAAGAGTAACATGTTTGTTGCCAGCAGGCACATTAAGCACGAAGTTATTTGATTTTATCCGGCGAAACGCCCGTCGTTTCCTTGCCATCCAAACAGAATCGCGCGTTCGATGTATTAATGATTTCACCTTCCGATCGCAGCAATCAAGCTATCTCAATTGCTGATACATGATGATATCGTTGTCAATCAAACCGCGCCCCGGGACGAATTTCAACGAATGGCGTTGTTCGCCGTCGATATTGACGATATAGGTTTGGGTTTCTTCGTCAAAAATTTCCCAATCGCCGGAAGCACCGGATGTGGTGACAACCTTTCCGTCTGAAGTGAATTTGCAGTCGCCGAGTGGTTTCGTATAACCTGCCAATTGTTTGTAAACGCCGACAATCGGCGTTGTCGGAGCGCTTGACGGCAGAAATGAAACAGCGCCAGTCACCTCGATTTCATAATTTCCACCGACGCGCACTAGTGCGTTTGTAGGTGGCGCCACGGTGACGATCATCTTCGTCGGCTTTTTGAGCGTTCCATCGAATGTCGCGTCAATAGGCGTTCCTTGCGATGTGACGACCTTACTCGTGTGCCACGTGTTGCCCGGGTCTGACATAGTGAACGTAACAGACGTGCGTGGAGCGGTTCCATAAATTCCCATCGCTGAAAACGTGACGTGCACTTTATTCGCCCCGGGCCGCGCCATGAAAGTCCAGTATTGCGGTCCAACCAGAGCGTCGACCAGTCCACGATTGATTCCCGGTTTTAATGGCGTTGGCGCATCCGGTTTTAAAGATTGCGCATCAGCGCTGTGACATCCAAGCAAAGGTGCAACCATTGATAGAAGAACCAGAATTTTGCGACGAGCCGTTCGTTTCAGCAAACTGACCGGCCAGAAACTTGCACCAGTGACGATCAGTTTCTTCGTATCCATTTTAATTACCTTTTCCCTTTTCAAGTTCTAATTTCGAACTTTCCGATTACTGGGACCAGCGCTCAACGCCGACATTCATAACAATAGAGGTCGTCTGTCCCAGTCTTGTCTTTGAAATGTCCCCAAAGTGTCTCCAACGTCAAAAAGCTGTCAACGGTTGCCGATCCCGCTAATTAAGCACCAACCGGCCGCCTTTCACACGGCAAGAAAATTGGTTCAAAATTGTCATAATTGACGGCTAAAGTGTTTTTGTTGCGCAAGGGAACGCAACACCGGTAAGCAAATAGTGATGGGAACGCCAAGCCACTTGTACCAAGGGGAGCGCGGTACAGGTGGCTTAGCTCATCGTTTCAGATTTCATCCAACCCAAGTACTAAACGGTCCTCGCAAGAGGACCTTTTAGTTAGTTCAAAAATGTCATAAGTAGTCGCTACATTGGACTCATTCGTTCCTATTAAGGTTATTGCTCCATGTTTGAATCTCACGATAGTGCAAATTCACAAACCTCCGGCACCGCAGAAGATACCAGCTTATACTTGTCCGACTTCGTAATGAATACAATAAAGGAATCCGGTTCCTCGTTTAACCCTGATTTACGGACCAGCAACACACAAGAAACAGCTAATAGTAACGACTCACAATTTCTAGAGTTCGGTCCAATCCCTGGAGTCGTAGCACTTAAGCCGGGCGAAATACCGCCGTCGCCCATCGTGCGCGATCAACTGGAAGCAGAGCTTCGTCTCAACGCCATCACTCCGCCCGGCGACGGCGAATTCGACGCGCTATCCAGAGATTTAAATCACGCCTTTGTATCAGGCGATTTGAGTGAATTTCAACGAGTTCTGCAATCTACTAATGACCTCGATATGAGAAACAGTCTGGTAGATAAACTAGATGAGCGGCTGGACGCTCTGGAGCAGGGATTGCCGAACGAGACGCAAATGTACGCAAACGGCAACTCGATGGAGTTTTTCCCCGAGGACGAGCAGCGCGTCTACGGATTCACGATGGATCTCAACACGAATGAAACAAACGCGATACTCGCCGACGTCACAAAAGTCAACGTCAACGGCAATTGGTATCCGGCAATGGTGCCGGTTTTGGACGAAAACAAGCAGCCTGTCCAGGTAGATACTGATACAGCAAAACTATTTCAAACACTGACCCAGAATGAAGTGCGCTCAATCGCCTCAAGCAACGAACCTCTAGGAACAATTGAGCCGGTTGAACGCTAATCTGGTTCAAAATTGTCATAACCATTCGATAAATTAGAAGCATCGAAAAACGAGTGGCTCTCGAACGCAAGAATGCAACGAATCCATCGGCTTGATGGTCTGAACTCTCGGTTTTAAATCAGTTCTATCACGGTCTCGAAGACGCAATCAACTTCAATCGTTTCTATTAAAGGAATAATTACTATGTTTGAATCAAGCGATGCCGCAAACGGTTCGGCCAATAGCACCACTGATAATACCAGTGCAGCGCTCTCTAGTTTCGCATTCGATTCAATGAAGGAAATGCGACCGTATCCGAAGCCGGATTTCAAGGCGATGAGCGAGCAGTCGAATCCAGTCGTCGAGTTCGGTCCAAAGGCCGTAGGTACGGTGGGAGCAGTCGGAGACAAAGGTCATGGCTGCGCATTACCCTCATTCACCGAACTTGAACTTCCCAGCGATGCCGACCTCAACTCACCTGCAGATGCTGGCAGCGGGAAGACAGGCGATAAATCTAAGTGCGCAACACCTGAGGTCAAGGAGCCAGGTGTGAGCCACGATAATCCGAATCCGAGAAGCAGCGATGAATTAACCCAGGAAGCTCTAGACCGGATGGAAACCGAGATACGCCTCTACAATCTAACCCCCAAAGACGATTCGCCTTATGCGGAGCTGTCTAGAGAACTCAACCACGCATTCGTCTCCGGCGACCTGAAAGATTTTACAGATGTTTTGAAGAAAACCGACGACGTCCAACTTCGAGAAAAGTTAGTCAATGACCTGGATTCACGCCTTCAAAAGCTAGAGATGGATCTGCCCGGCGAAACGGAGATGAACTCATTTCTGGGAGAGTTCAATCTCTACGGCGAGGCACCGGGCAAATCGGCGGCGCTGGTTATCGACATGAGCACAACAGATGCAAAAACTGTAGACGCCAATGTTGACCGCTGGAAGCTTAACGACAATCTCTCGATTTCAACGATGAAGCCAATTGCTGACCTGGACATGAATCCGGAAGACCTGTTCCGCTCTTTGACCCGGGGTGAGGTCCATTCGATCGCTAGAAGCAACGCGCCGATTGCCAGCCCGCTTTCCTGAAGTCACGAAACGTCGCATCACCACATTACATCACAAGGACCCAACTCATGTTTGAAACACACGATGCTGTCGGCAATCAGCCTGTTAACACCACTGATAGTACCAGCTCGATTTTATCCGGCTGCGCATTCGATTCGATGAAACAACTGGCTGGCTGCGCGCGACCATCCTTTGAAAACAAAGGCCCCTCCGAAAATCCAATCTCGGAAATTGGACCAAAGGTCGCTAAAGGGGTGGCGGAGACAATCGAAGCTGGACCGACAGACTCATCGAGTTTTGACGATCAGATCAAAATGTTGAATTCGTTTATCAAGGCAAACAGCCCGGAGGACCGCAAGCTAGCAGAAAACTTGAACAGTGCGTTCATTTCCGGTAACATCAACTCGTTTGCCGATGTTTTGCAATCAGCGTCCGGCGACCCGATGGAGCTAAGAAAAGCTGTCATGGCGCTAGATGCTCGGCTAAACCTTCTCGAAGGTTCAAAGCCGGACAACGCACTAGACATGAAAATGTTGAATGGATTTGTATTCGTGTGGCCCGAGCGCGGCGGTCTATCGAAGGCTCTTCAAATTGATACCAGGGATGGCGAGGTAAAAGCGTTTCCTTCAGTGGTGACTCGAGAGGGGACACCCCACATAAACGTCGAGCAAGAGCTCAACCTTGATTCGGCTTCGTTGTTTAGCTCTATGGTGCGAGACGAACTTGGAACACTGCGATATCCAACTCGCCGATAGATACAATCTACTGTGTCAGTTCAAACTTGTAACCGACACCATGGACGGTGCGGATTGCTGAATCTTCGTTCTCTTTATAGATCTTATTTCTGAGGCGCCTCATGCACGTTCTCAACGTGTCTGGTGAACGCTCCGAAGTTGCCGGCCAAACTCGGTCGAGTATAGCGTCATTGCTGAAAACCACGTTCTGGTTTTTCAAAAAGAATTCCATTAGGGCGAATTCAATCGGAGACAATTTGATTTTCTCGCCACCTCGGTAGAATTCATGGGTCTTTGGATGAAGCTCCATGTCGCCGGCGCGGAGAACGTTCTCGACTATCGCTTTGGGACGTTTCAACAACGCGCGAATGCGAGCAGATAGTTCTTTCATCGCGAATGGTTTGGGCAAGTAATCATCGGCGCCGACATCAAAACCGGCGAGCTTATCTTCGATAGCCGCTCGCGATGTTAGAAAGAGAATTGGCGTCTGACCGCCCCTGCTACGAAATTGGGTGCAGACTTCAATGCCTGTCATCTCCGGCATTTCCCAATCAAGAATCACGGCGTCATACTCAAACGCTTTCAAATGCTCCAGTGCATCAGCGCCGTTGTTCTTCCAATCAACGAAATAGTTTTCGTTCTCGAGCCAATCTACGATTGTCTCACCCAGTCCATGATCATCTTCGGCTAACAGAATCTTTGCCATATGCTCAGCGAGTCGATATCGTTATTTGTAGGGATTCCCAGGTTGCCTGATCCGGTGGATTCACACTAACGATTTGAAGATGGTCAAGACCGGATAAACTCGATGCAAAAATGATATCAGAAATCCGCCAGATACAGTGAGAGCGTTTGTGCCGTAACATCAAACGCTCTCTGAGATTCTAAGCGAAACTCGGTTTTAATTCCGGCGGCGGACCGTCGTCTTCCGGTTTTACATTTGGAATTTTGATTTTGATTTCCTCTTCGACTGGCACCGATGATGGTGGCGCGGTCGGCGGGTCATCCATCGGCGAAGGATCGAGCGGCTCGTTGTTGGCGAGCTTGCGATTAACTTCAGCCATGATTGCGTCGACTTCGGCTCTCTCAAGCGTTTCCTTCTCGAGCAGCACACGTACGATGGCGTCCATGTGCGGTCTGTGCGTAGCGAGCAAATCTTTCACGCGAGTGTATTGCTCACTGACGATTTGGGAAACTTCGTCGTCGATAATCGAAGCGACGTTCTCACTGTAGTCACGCTCGTGACCGAAGTCACGTCCGAGGAAAACATGCTCATTGCGCTTACCGAAGGTTTGCGGTCCGAGTTTGTCACTCATACCGAACTCGGTCACCATGCGGCGAGCCAGCTTCGTGCTCTTCTCGAGGTCGTTCTGCGCGCCGGTCGTAACGTCACCGTAGACAAGTTCTTCAGCGACGCGGCCACCGAGTGCGACACCGATGAAGTCGATGAGCTGGCGCTTAGTTCTCGACAGCGCATCTTCATCAGGCAAGTACATCGTGACACCAAGGGCGAAACCACGAGGAATAATCGTAACCTTGTGAAGCGGGTCTGAGTGCGGCAGAAGGATGCCCATAAGAGCGTGACCGACTTCATGATACGCCGTCATCTTCTTCTCTTTTTCGGAGATGATGCGTGACTTCTTCTCAGGTCCGAGACTTACTTTGTCGATCGCCAGTTCAAGATCGCGCATGTCGATTTCGCGCTTGTCCTTGCGAGCCGCCTGGAGTGCGGCTTCGTTCAACAAATTAGACAGATCGGCACCGGTAAATCCTGGTGTTCTCTTTGCTAGTATTTTTACGTCAACGTCCTTCGCGAGCGGCTTGCCGCGACCATGCACGGAAAGAATCTGTTCGCGACCGAGCACATCAGGCGGATCGATTACGACCTGTCTGTCGAAACGACCTGGTCTCAAAAGCGCCGAGTCAAGGATGTCCGGTCTGTTGGTCGCAGCGACCACGATGATACCGGTAGAGCCTTCGAAACCATCCATCTCAACAAGCAATTGGTTGAGAGTCTGTTCGCGCTCGTCGTGACCGCCACCGAGACCGGCGCCACGCTGGCGACCGACTGCGTCGATTTCGTCCACGAAGACGATACAAGGAGCATGTTTCTTAGCCTGGTCAAAGAGGTCTCTAACGCGCGATGCGCCGACCCCGACGAACATCTCTACGAAGTCGGAACCGGAGATGCTGAAGAAAGGCACGCCCGCTTCGCCGGCGACGGCTTTCGCGAGCAGCGTCTTACCGGTACCAGGAGCACCGACGAGCAGCACGCCGCGCGGTATGCGCGCCCCCAGCGCCTGGAACTTCTCAGGATTCTTCAGGAAATCGACAATCTCTTGAAGCTCTTGTTTGGCTTCGTCGATACCTGCAACGTCGCTGAAACTGACTTTGACTTTGTTGTCGACCATGAGTTTGGCGCGACTGCGCCCGAAGCTCATAGCCTGATTGCCGCCCGACTGAGCGCTGCGGAACATGAACAGCAATCCGATGATAACGAGCACCGGCAAGAAGAATGAACTCAGCATGCCAAACCACATGCCGGTTTTGTCTACATCTTTTGCGATAACCGTTATGCCGGCTTCATTGAGTTCCTTGATGAGCGACTCCTTCGCTTCAGTGGGAACGATAACCGGTTTGTCCTTCGGATCTTGTTTGAATTTGACGTGAATGATTGGATCGCCATTCGTGACGGTGACCCGTTCGATTCCCGAAGAAGGATTCTGCAGAGTTTTAAGCAGACCCGAGTAAGTGATAGGTTCATCTTTGCGGCTGATATTGGTCAGCGAAAAGACGAAAACAACCAACACTAGTAGTAAAACAAAAACGGCCCAAGTTGTACCGTATTTCCTCATCTGCATCTGCTCCAGTAGCCTCGTCCTCAGATTATATCATGATTAGATCACGCCGCAATCGCTGTAGCAATCGGGTTTTCCGCGATTCATGACATCCCTTTCTGGAGGCTTTGTAGTACCGGGAACGCCAGTTGTTCAACCTCTTCCAATGAGACGAACCGCTCCCAAACGTGTCAATTCCGACTGACCCAGTGACGTACACTAATTACTGTTGTTCCGGCGCTGGTCAATCATTCGAACAATCAAAACTCATTGAATTGAAACGTCACATTTAGCGTTATAACAGACTTCCAGACCGCCACCCGGCGGTCCTTAATTAATTCATCAAGTTGCAAAGCCCTCTTTTCAGGCCCAAACCGCATCGCCTGATGTAGTGAGGTCCTGGAGACTCAAGCGATGTGTCGGTCCGTCTGCAAAACGCAACAATTCACTTATGCCGACGCCGGGCACCCATAAAACTTCATCCGAGTCGGCAAGGACCAAAGTGTATTTGAGCGGCGATGGCTCGTGCGTGTGCAGGTACTTCTTCAAGCGCACTTTCTTGGTCATGCCGAACGGCTGAATGATGTCGCCCGGTCTGCGCAAACGCAAAACGAGAGGTCTCTTCGCCTTTTCAAGATCGACGAGAACTTCCATAGCGTTCGGCGCCGGAATGCCACCATCCGTTTTCAAGTCTTCGGGCACTAGCTTTTCGACGCGCAGGCTCTTATCCAGCCAGCTTACAATGTTCGTTCTGCTTTTCGCGTCGCCCTCAGGAAAGTTGATCGTTGTTTCCTGCCGCAACAAGAAGTCTGAGGGTGTCTCGTCGAGGGCAATTTGTTGCCAGCGCAGCTTGTCGCGGTCGATTCGCACTTCCCATTCAACTGACAGCGTGAGCGCTTTGTCGACACCACTTAAGATTGTCAAAACATTCTCTACTCTCTCGAAGGTCGGTTCGATCGCACGAGCCCTCAACATCCTTGCGATAATGCGCCTCTTGAGCGCGATGTGCAACTCCGAAAACAACTTAATGCGCAGGAACTCGCCCCTGGTATCAGTGCCACCAACTGTTGAAAGCGCTTTTTCTGTTTCGCTCACAAGAAAATCTTCTTGCTCTACGAGTATCGATCTGAATCTTTCCATGCGGTTTTTCCAACCTGGAAATTTCTCGTCGATGTTCGGTATTAATTGCGCTCTTATATAGTTGCGAGCATAATGCAAGTTTTCGTTGCTGCTGTCAAAGTGCGAACCAATTTGCTCGATTGCGAGAAACCGCTGACAATCAGCTTTTGTGACAGTCAACATTGGACGCACCAGATAGATGTTGCTATCGCGAACAACTTCTCTACGCGTCTCCATGCCAGTTAAACCGGTCGGAGATGTACCGCGAAACAGGCGAAACAAGAGCGTTTCCGTCTGATCATCCAGCGTATGACCGGCAACAATGATTTGACAATCGGTTGCGCGCGCATGCTCATATAAAAACCGATACCGCAATTCGCGCAGCACATTCTCGGAAACTGCGATGTCCGCGTCTTGTTGGCTGCCAAAATCATCCAGGCGGTAGACGTTGAATTCGAGATTTAGATCAGCGCATAAGCTCGTACAAAACTCTTGGTCCAGATCCGATTCCAGACCGCGCAAACCGTGATTGATGTGACAGACACTGACGTCCCAGCCCATCGGCTTGGCAAGTTGTGACATCGCGACCGTCAGCGCCGTAGAATCAGAACCACCCGACAACGCAATCAAAATGCGCCTGCAATCAGGCGCGACCAGTTTTGCCACCTTAAGAGCGCTTATCTCGTGCGACAATCTCGCTGCCACGCGAGCAACGAACTCAAATTCGCCGATGTGATTTTCAACAGTCATCGAGAATGACCTTATACCCGGTTCCACCTAACTTGCGACGCGATCCTAAACGATCGCAAAGTGGCGCAGGGAAATCCCTGATTATTTGCAACTTTGTGCAAAATCGCAATAACTTGCGTTATCCTAGCAATTAGACTGATTATTCGGCTATCGGCTCAAGCACCAATCGGAGACCGTGAGTGAAGGGTTGCAAATTTATCGCTGTTGCTCTGGCATTGTCGTTAAGCGCTCCGTGCGCTTTTGCCAATGAGCCGCTCAAAGGCGGCGTCGAGGAAACAGGCACGTTCGAGGAGCCCCGTCAGCAAGAAATCATGGAGATGCCCACGCCCCAACTCGCGCCACAGAAGGGCGACCTGGACTCCAACAAGCTCAACGGCAACGTTAAAGACGACACTTTAAAAGGGCAGGTTGACGACCAGGGCGGCGAGGATATGACTGCAGGCGTGCCGCAGAGTGATGGCAGCGAGCGCCCGCTTTTGCGCGGCAAAGCTGCGCTCGATGGCGAGGGCGGATACTCGGGAGACGACCCGGATGCTGATGATTCGGAGCTTCAAGTAGCCTGGGACAAGTGGCGCAACAAATTTCTCTGGGCGGTTCAGTCCGGTGTTCAGGAGTCTTTGAACAATCCGGACGATGAAAACTTGCGGTGGGATCCGCAAAAACAGGCAGTGGTCATGCGCTTTCCGTTGGGAACAACCGCGTGGTTTTCAGCAAAGGTTGACAACAATCGACATGTCACAAGCGTGAAAATCATGCACTCGTCTGGGTTCCCAGGTTACGACAGAGCGGTGACAGAAGCGGTCCGCAATCTTGAAGGTACGACCATTCTTCAGTTTCCCAAGCGGTCGCGCCGACCGTTCATCACGCAAGCAGCCGGGATTAAAACTTCAGATCAAGGCGGCAACCAGTTCTTCAAGTTCGGCGATGTAGAGCGCTACCGGACTGGCGGGTATTGATATTCAATTCGAAAAAATGGCATGGGGCAGAATCGAACTGCCGACCTGGCGGTTATGAGTCGCCCGCTCTAACCTTCTGAGCTACCATGCCGCGACTGAAGTTGATTATCTAAACCATTAAGGCTTGGTGTCAAGCTTAAATCGAAGTTATGAAATTAGGTCACGGGCTTCGAGCGCCGATAAGATGGCATTATTCGTTCCACTTTGCAGGCAGACAACAACCGTGATTATCATTTACGAAATTGCCGTTATCGGCCTTCTAGTTTCCTTCGTAGTGTTCTGCGCGCGTCCGCTTTTCGAGGCTCACGCCGACAGAATTCGTTCTCAAGCAGAAAGAGACGCTCAGAAAAACAGCCCCAATAAGCTTGAAAGCAAAGTTGCATTCCTGGAAGCAGAGGTCCTGGACTTGCGCCAGCAACTCAAGGGTCTTCAAGAATCCAATGAATTCGCTCTGCGCCTGGCAGAGGAAGGCGCAAACGTTTCCCGAGCGAAGTCGTAGCAATTAGCTGAGTGCAATTTTGCCCACTTGCTTCGCACTCGCCTTCAAAACGAGCGCCACCGCATACAGTGGCGGCCGCCAGCCCTGATTAGTTTTGATGTCCGTTTCTGCAAGCGGCGACGAACTCATCGAACAATGGCTTGTTCGTCTCGTAGTCCCGCTCCGGATGCCACTGCACTCCAATCACAAATTTTCTATCCGCGAGTTCAACAGCTTCAGGAACTCCGTCATCCGAATGTGCGACTATCTTCAAACCTTTGCCCAGGCGGTTTACAGCCTGGTGGTGCGAAGTTGAAACGCCAATTCTGTCCTTCTTATATATCTGATAGATCTTGCTGTCTTTCTGGACGACCACATCGTGATTGTTGAAACCCACTTCCCATCCGTTCGGACTGGCGTGAGGAACTTGCGATTCTGGGAAATGTTTCTTGATATCTTGCAACAGCGATCCACCCAGACCAATGTTTAACAGCTGACAACCAAGACAAATTCCGAGAATCGGCAAACGCGACTCTTTCAAAGCCTCGTCCAGGAGCAGGAAATCGAAACCTTCGCGACGCTCGTCGATCAGTTTGACGGTTTCATCTTGCTCTTCACAGTAACGTTTAGGTGAGTAGTCCGCACCACCGATGAACATCAATCCATCGATTCGGCTGAGCACGTGACGCAAGTCCTCATCGGACAGAGGCGGGATCATTACCGGGATTCCGCCACTTTTGTGAATCGCTTCCAGATACGGAATCTGCAACGAAGCCTCCGGCGGAGGACCGACTCTAAGATCGACGTTGATACCAATAATTGGCTTCATGTTTTTTGACTCCTTGATGTTAACTGGCATATACGCCTTCTCAGAGTCATTGAGACTCTACCAGTCACCAACACTGATACTCTACAATCTCTGCGTTTATTTATCGAGTCCTGAAAGCCGATCGCGTGATATCTTAGTCAAGTTTTTATCCACATTCCTGAGGAGATATCCATGGGTCTCACAACTTCTGCGATCGAAACAGCCGTAGGCGATCTGCTAAAAGCAGTCGGAGCCTGGAGAACGGGACATTTCCTTTTGACCAGTGGACTGCATAGCGATCAGTACATGCAATGCCAGAGAGTTATGCAGTACCCGCAGTTTGGAAACCTACTGGCGGACTTGTTAGTGGATAAACTTTTTGAGAATGGAATCAAACCAGATATCGTTGTCGGACCGGCTCTCGGTGCGGTTCACTGGGAAGTGTTTGTCGCGTCGGCACTCGAGCGCAAGCGTCATTCGAATCTCAATGACTACTTTTTGACAGCTGACTCGGTGGAGAAAGCAATCGAGCAATCGCATATCGATTCGATGGTCAAAGCTGTATTTGCTGAAAGGGCAGCAGGTTCGGACGAGTTTTCCATTCGCCGAGGAATCGAACTTGAGAAAGGCGTAAAAGTCTTTGTAGTCGAGGATGTCACCACTACTGGTGGCAGCGCGCGTAAGGTTGTCGAGCTGTTAAAGACCATGGGCGCCGACCCCGTTGGAGTCGGAGCGATCGTCGATCGAAGCGGAGGCTCCGCAAAGTTTGACGTGCCGTTCATCAGCTTGTTGAAACTGAGTCTCGCGACATATCAACCGGATGCATGCCCGTTGTGCAAAGACGGCTCAGTAGCAGAGAAGCCGGGAAGCAGCAAAAAATAAGCAACTTCATTCGGAGTGCCTATCATCGCGACGAGCATCCTCACGATGGGCGTTAGCGTGCTTTCCCTTCACTTTGTTCTTTGCCTTTTTCCAGGTCTTACTTGTTCGCACTAGTGAAAAACCGCCTCCGCGCGCGGCGCCTGCGGCAGCACCGCCCATGGCGCCGCCAGTAACGATACCGAGTCCGGTGCCTATGCCGGCGCCGAGAACGGCAGCTTTAGAGGCTTTCCTCAGCCGTGGGTGACGGTCGAAGAAACTGTGAAATCCTTTGAGAGCGTATACTTCTCCGGGCGCTTGATTCGCTTCTGCTTCGAGCGATGCGACAAACGTCGCTCCTGCAGCGCTCATGATTGTTGATACGACTAATAGAAACGCAATGTGTTTCGTAAATTTTGTCATCGGCAGAACCTCTGTGTTTCCGCCGCACCACTTGATCTATTGAATAAATAGCGCACGAGAGGCTGCCAATAGAACTTTTGCGCCTTTCGGTTTACAAAACATTGTGTCCTTTAGCTTGCAAATAGTTCCGTGCAATTAGCGAACAGTCAAACGCCGAGCTTTGTTTTGATAAGCCTCTTGGTTTTCGGGAAACAGCGACTCAAGTCGTCGGCTTTATCGTCACCCTGCCCAAGCAGGTCAGCCGCCAGATCGTTACAGGTTTCCTTCCGCCCCCATTCGTCATCCTTGAGATAGGTCGCAAGTTTGTCGCGGTAAGAGTCTGGGACGATAGCTTTTTCAGCTTCGTATTGCTCTTTTACTTTCGGGTCGCTAGTGAAATTCCACGATTGATCCAGCACCTGGAAGCACATATTAAAAACGGTATGTTTCAGATCAGTTGCCGGCCGGACATTCCCGAGATTCGTTCCAAAGCGCAGTTTCGGGCGCTCATACATGTACATATCTTTTCCGTAAATTCGACCTGGAACTTCAGCGAGTGTCGGTGCCTCCGACTGTTCCTCCTTTTCAAGATCTTCCATAGATTCAGGCCACTTATCAATTAGATTCGGGGCAATGTGGATAGTCGCGGTGCTTTCGTCCAGCTGCTTTCTCAGATGCGGCGGCAATGCTGCGACGGCCTCTCGAATCGCTCTGAGCGAGTTGGCGCTGACCTGAGGATGGCTGAATTTCGGTGGTTCAACATAAATGCGGTCCTTCAGCCCAGTAATCGGAGCAGGTTTGTCGTCAGCGGTTGCGACGGGTCCGCCGACCACCTTCACAGGGGGAGGCATAACCGGTTTGGTCGCGACGCCAGCAGGTGCACTGGCTTTTGCTTTCGCGATCGGCAGACTTTGCTTGGCGATTTTGGCATCTTCGGAGTTCGCGAAATTGTTTATCAAAGTCTCGTAGCAGCGAACCGCACGCGCATACTGTCCGTTTCGCAAGAAAGTGTGTCCGGAGAGAAGCCAAACCCTTGGAGTCCTGAGCCCTTGAGCCACCGCCAGACCGAAGTGCTCTTCAGCAGCATTGTAATCGCCGGCATAGTAAGCCTTGCGCCCAATTTCGAACTCGTCTTCGCCGGCGGCAAAAACCGCAGAAGGAAACAGCATGGCGAAAACAGGCAAAAGCACCGCCAGTCCGCCCACAGCCGACTTCTTCACAGTTTCTCCTCCCTTTTTATGGAATTCCTAGAAAACCATACCCAGGTTTTTCACGCTCTATTCGACTAAACCTACGCCGCTGCTGCCAGCAATTGAATCAAGTCCTCGCGAAGCTCCTCTAAATTCTGATAACGCGCGCTAGGATCTTTTGCCATCATTTTGCGAATCACAGCATCCAGGTCCCGGCCGAAATTAGCTTCAGGTCGGGCTTCGCGAATAGATGCCGGTGGTTGATAGAGGTGAGAACAGATTATTTCAAAAAACGAATTACCACGAATCGCACGAACTCCAGTAAGAGTCTCAAACAAAACGCAGCCGAGCGAATATATGTCGGAGCGAGAATCAAGAGGCTGTCCCTGACATTGCTCAGGACTCAGATATGCAGGGATTCCTGTAACCGGTCCGGTGATAGACAGCGGGTCGAGCTGTTCACCTTCCGGTGACAAGCGCTTCGCGATACCGAAGTCGACAATTTTCGCAAGCTCAAGTGGCGTTCTTGGATCGACAAGCAAGATATTGGCCGGGCAGATATCGCGGTGCACTACGCCAGCGTCATGCGCGACTGACAATCCATCAACGATTTGAAGAAAGATAGCAATACATCGTTCGACGTCGAAAGGTCCGTCCTTTTTCAACAAGTCTTCGAGCGAAACTCCTCGACTAAATTCGAGCACCAGATATGGTTGGTCACCGGATGCGATACCAAAGTCATGGAGGCGCACGAGGTTGGAATGGTCGAGTCTACTTATGCTTTTTGCATCTCGCTGAAAGCGCTGCGTCGCTACATCATTAAGCCGCAAGCCCTTGAATGGTGCAAGTATTTTGATTGAGAAAATTCGTTCGGAAAAGACGTTCCTCGCTTTATAAACGCGATGAGCGCCGTCATCCGGCAAGCGAGACAAAATCGAATACTTGCCTGCGATTAACTTACCGACCCAATTATCGTTTTCCGATTTTGAGAGATCTCCAGTCGTGCCACAACGCAAATCATTTTTCCAGACGACATCCGTGTAACTGAGCGCGGCAAGCCCATCCGGGTCGCCCAATTCAGCCGCCTGTCGAAACAGATTTACAGCCAGTTCTTGAGACTCCTCTACACCATCACCAGTCAAATGCATTCGACCGAGTTCCACCATTGAGGCAGTATGATTTCTGCGAGCCGCTCGATTGAGCCACTTAGCCGCCTCCTCTGAGTTTTGTGCAACACCCCATCCGAGCAGATACATCATTCCGAGTTTAAACTGCGCGCTGAGCATTCCAAGGTTGGCAGCTTTCAGATACAACTCGCAAGCCCTGGTTCTGTCTTGCGAAACGCCGGCGCCATGCTGGTAGCAATGCCCCTGCCAGACAAGAGCGCTCAAGTTAAATTGATCGGAGGCAGCTTTAAAAAGCTCGAACGCCTTCGCCTTGTCCTCCAAAACTTTAGATCCAAAAAAATATTGCCAGCCTAACTGTAGCTGAGCATCAGCGTTTCCACCCTCTGCTGCTGCGTTGAGAAATTGCAGCGCCTTCTCCTCGTCTTGCTCGACACCAAGTCCGGACTCATAACACTTGCTCAAACTCCAGAAAGCACCGACATGGCCTTGCTCTGCCGAACGCCTGTACCAGCGGACCGCTTCGTCGATATCACCCTGCAAAAAATTACCATCTTCGAGCATGCGAGCGTAAGAGAGTTGCGCGTCCGCATCGCCCGATTCCGCCAGCGCTCTCCACTGTTCGGCAGAGCGTGCCGGTGCGGGCTGATACTCTTTCGCCTCCTGCTGTTCTTCTTCTTGCGGTAACGAATCAAACTCTTTCGACGATTCGATCTCCTCAAGCATGTCGCGCGCATGAACATTGCCGGCTTCACTTGCTCTCACCAGCCAGCCATGAATTTCATCATGCGGCGGTCGATACATCTCGAATAAAACCATCGCAAGTTGCACCATCGCATCTGAATCACCTTTGCGCGCAAGGCTGCGAAACAGCTCAGCGGCTCTGGCGATATTTTTCTCGACGCCATGCCCATTCAAATACAAAGTCGCAAGCAACGACTTCGCATCATCGTCGTAATCCGCGGATAAGTGCAACCAGAATGCAGCTTCCAGCGGATCGCGCGCGACTGTTTCACCTTCAAAAAACATTTTGCCGAGGCTGACCTGAGCGGCAAGATTACCTTGTTCACCCGCTTTACGTCCCCAATACAATGATTTCTCAAGGTCGGGCAAGCTCAAGTCGGCGCCGTTTCTGTAAATATCAAACAAAGCGAGTTGCGCCCACTGATGCCCGTTTCGCGCGGAGCGCTCATACCAGTCTAGAGCGGTTTCAATATCATAGGCGACCAGATCGTCAGCAGTGTAAATTTCACCGAGGAAGAACTGGGCCTCAGCGCATTCGCTTTCGGCAGCCCTGGAGAACCACTCGAAAGCCTTGGACTGATTCTCAGGAAAGTCGATGCCGTAGTGGTAGCGTTTGGCAAGGTCGTTCTGAGCTTCGGAATGCCCATTCTGAGCGGCAATCACCAGCCAGCGCGCGCCCTGCTCAAGAGCTTTGCTGCCCTTACCGCGGTCGACTTCCCAATCGTCGTCTTCCGGGGCACTCTCATCGAGCATCAGGACGGCTAATTCGTATTGCGCGTCAGCATTACCAGACTCTGCTCTGGTAACCAGGCTTTTCAAAGCGTCGTCATTCATGAAAGCCCGTCCTCGGCCACCGCTGACTACACGCTAGCTTAGAAGCGCGCACATGACCAGCCCACAAACAACTGATAAGTGGGGATTTTCCCATAAAAATCCCCGAAGTTTTCTCTTAGATAGGTTGTGGGAATAATGAAAGGTCGGATCGCAATCGAGTCTTTTGAACACGAACTTCATGCCAGCAAGTTTAAACATAAACAATCGGAAGAAACGATTGAACAAGTGCAGCGTTGCAATCGCGTTAGCGTTGAGCCTTTTGGCACCTGGCTTTTGGCATTACGTTAACGCCAAAAGTTTGAAACCGATAAAAGATGTCGCAACCGAAAACGAAGTCATCAAGCTCTACAACCAGGCGCTTCGTTACTCAAAGGGCGAGCGCAACGTTCATGCACGCGTAGTGCTTGAACAAGCGGCAAAATACGATCCAACATCAGTTTCGCCATACATTCACGCAGCTTTGTCGGAAATCTATCACGACCTGGGAAACCCGGACAAAGCGATTCAAGAAGGGCTTGCAGCCTTGCGTTACGACCCGTCAATGAAAGACATGTATTACAATCTTGGACTGTTTTGCAAGGACGCGAATCGCTATAACGAAGGAATCCAATATCTCAACAAGTTCGTTGAAATGTCGTCCGGCGACAAGCGAACTAACGCATTAGCACTAATCGAGAGCCTCACTAAAGAACAGCAAAAGATGGGCGCGTTCTCCAACAACGATCCGGATTATCTCGGGCAGTTGATGGCGGAGGGTCAAGCCCACTACTGGCCAGCGACGAAAATTCCACTCAAGGTTTTCATCGATCAAACATCCGATGCCCGAGGATTTAAACCGGAATTCGTTGGCATCGCGCATGATGCCTTCATCACCTGGTATCAGGCATCGGGGAAGAAACTGTCGTTCGCATTCGTAAACACACTCGATGAAGCGGACATCAACGTCGAATGGACCGACGGAATGCTTAAAGTCGGCGATGAAAAATACGAGCGCACCAAGGCGGGCTTAACGACGACAACGCGCCGTGAGCATACGATAGAGCGAGCGCGAATTCAGATTCGTACAGTTCAAGCGTTCACGAAAAATCCGGAACCGGTTGACCGGATCAAAGAAACTTGCCTGCATGAAATCGGGCACGCTCTGGGCTTAAACGGACACTCAACCAGCACCGCGGATATCATGTATTTTGGAAACAGTACTCGCCAGCTGCCCGCATTGACAAAGCGGGACAAGGCGACAATGGCGAGATTGTATTCGACGTATCCTCCATTTCCAATGATCGGCGTTGATAGCAGCTTTCCTTATCCTGCACCGGTAACAAGCATTCCTCAGCTCACGGGCAATGACGGAAGCAATTACGGTGGCAGCTACGGAAATGCGAGCGGCGGATACAATGCTAATGGCGCCGGTGGTTACGACGCCAATAATGGTGGCACTTCTGGTGCTGGCGGAAATTACAATGGTGGCGCATACGGTGCTACCAATAGCTCAAATTCCTCCGGCGGAAGTTTCGCAAACACCAGCGACTCAGGCACATCAGGCGTAGGTTCTGCGAATGCCGGCGACTCTGGAAAGTCAAGCGGCAGTCCTGACGAACTCCTCTCAATTCCTGCCGACGAAATCGAAGCGGCGACCGATCCAGGAACGCCGCTACCGCCGACACCACAACAAGCGGCAGCTGAACAATCCGGAAATCAAACCGCTCCCGTTAGCGCAGCGACGTCGCAACTTCCGGGATGGAGTCCACCTGGCGCGGCCAGCGGAATGCCGGTGCAATCATGGCAGACACCAGCCGGAAACGCGCCACCATATGGGGTGGCATGGCCGCAACAACCGCAAGCACAACCCATTCAGCGACCGGTGACACCATACACACAGACCGGATATGGACCGCCAAGCTACGGGTCACAATCGTATCCTGTGCAACAACCAGTCATGCCGTACGCTACGACTCCGGCTCAATACGCTGCACCTACCGGACAGACATGGCCGCAGGCTCAATACGCTGCACCTACCGGACAGACATGGCCGCAGGCTCAATCACAATATTCACAACAAAACAACTTTGCCGGAAATCAACCAGTGGTTCAGAACGGATATCAGCAAAACATGAATGCACCTGTGACAATGCAATCTCCAGGCGCCGGGCCGGATCAATCAACAGCAGGCGGTCAGCAGAATCCTGTAATGCAATTCGCCCAACAGTTTATGCCGCAAAACGGACAACAGGGCGCGCAGGGTCCGAATCCGATCATGCAATTCGCGCAACAGGTTTTTCAAGGCAATCAAAACGGTCAGCCTGGAGCGCCGCAGCGTACGCCAGGTCAGATGGTCGACCAGGTGTTGCAGATGTTCAATCCGCAGCAGCAGCAACAGCAGCAGCAGCAGCAGCGATAATCCGCAATCGACTAGCGGTAGTAGATTTACGAATCAACTCAATCAGTTCAAGGCGAAGTTTTCGCAGCTTGATTGCGGACGTAAACAATGAAGTCGGTAGCTGCAGGCGTACCGCCTTTCTGTCTTACGATTTTGGCGATTTGACCTCTGTGGTATGCGCCGTGAAGCGTCACGTGAGTGAGAATGTCCATTACCGAGTCGCAGAACGGCTCGCCGCGGGTATTTTGATAGTCGATAGCGGTAAGTAATTTATCGTCCGTTACTGTTGAGAGAAATTCCGACCAGGTCTTTTCGCTCTCTGCGACTAAGGTCTGGCATTCGTCAATGGTTAGTGTCGGCCACACGGCAAACGCTGCGTGACTTGAAGTCAATCGCGAGAGCCAAACATTTTCAGCAGCGATCATGTGCGCGATTATTGGTGCACCTTCCTCGTGCGCCGCTGGACAGGCCTGAAGCGATGCCAGAGTTTTCTGGTTCGCCCAGGCTGTGTAGTTGAAGGAGCGAAGAATGTAGTTTTTCAAGGAAAGTTCCGCCTCGATGCCTCTAGGTAGACGAGATTATCATAGTCGTTGATGTCAGACCTAGAGTTTGAGTTGTCGTTTAAGTCTGCGTTATAACCGTTCATACATAAAAATGTCGGAAGCAGCGACACAGATCTCCTTTTCGAAGACGAAAATGTGTTGTCCGGATCTATTAAAGAGATATCCAGTTCCGTGATAGACCCAGGTTTCATCGGAGTCAGAAACGAAACGGTATGGCTCTTTGAAGACACAGTCCGGAGCACCAAACTTAGATCTGATTTGTTTCTTGCAATTTCCGACTGATGGATCTTTCTTCCAGGCTTCGAGCTGTCCGCTAACCGGCACGCAATGCGGCAAACATTCCGTTTCGTTACTAGGTAAATCCGCGGGACTACTGCAGAGCTTCCAGAATCCAAAAGCCAGCCCTACAAGCAGTGCAAGAATGATAGTCTTCACGTGCATCATAAACGCACCATCACAATTCTACGGATCTATCCTAAGTTCTGAGCCCGTATTTTGAAAATGGTGAAATCACGACTTAACTAGTCCGCTGACATGACGCATGCTGTCAGCTGGTTTTGTGGATTGGTCTACAACCGGTCTTTGCCGCGAGCCACGTGAATCATTCGCGCGAATTCGTAATCCCTGGGGCAATAAACGAAAATGACGCCCCATGGTACTTTCGCTTCATGTTCACGCTTCCGATACGCGAGCGGCGCGCTTCGTTTAATAGCGTCAACCAAGCCTGCTTGAATCGCCTTAAACTGTTTAATATCGACGTCGTTTTTCTCGCGCAGTTCTCCGCTATTCTTCTCACTTTTTACGTTTCGAACTTTGCCGTTTGGAAACAGCAAGAATGAAATCAGAATCTGAGTATCTCCGGCATCGGCTTTGGAAAGTTTGGGACCTTTGTAGTTCGTTTGAATCTTATTTAGATTGGGTGCTGACCACTCCCGTTCTGCAGTTTGCGGATCCTCAATTCGGTTAGCAGATGCGCCACTAATAGTGGTACTACTTAAGAGTGCCCCTACCAGTAGAGCCACCTTCATATTTCTATTTTTTAAAGCCGCGATATCGAAAAACATAGTCTGGAGGACCATACCCTTTTACCTTATCGTTTAAAGACAATCTATGTCGGCACGCCGCGTGCCAGCGTTCACTTCTTCGCGTTTCTCACAGACGACATCCAATAGCCCGGTGGGTTGGTATAGATGCGATGGATCTGCGCTCTATCAGCGGGACTCAGCTGTCGACAAATATAATCGCCCCAGGCATCGATTGGATAATCCTCGGTCTTATACATGATGTCTTCTTTGCTGTTTAAATGACCGAGCCCGAATGCATGGCCGATCTCATGCGCTGCGATCGCTTTGCGAGACTTGTACCAGTCGCCCTGTTTGTACTTTTCTTTGCTTCCAAGAACAATCTCGATGATTGCCGGCTGATTTGCTTCGCGCGGATAGTTACACATACCGACCGCTTCCGGCAGCGAATCACAGAAGAAAACCAGAATGTCGGCGTCTGCCGAGGAAGTCGTCTGAGTGAATTTGATCACGCTCTGCGTCGCCCACATCTGCAAACCATCGGAAACGGCGGTGCGATCTTCCGGACCGTAGTGTTCATTAGCCCTCAATGTGTTGAGGAAATTTGGTTGTTTGAACATATTGCAGAGTTCGCGATATTCACTTCGTTTTAAACCGCCACGCGCGCGAAACTGCGAGGGAAGCTCCAGACCACCGGTCACACAAACTCGAAGTGGAAACGAATCAGGCAACCATCTGCGAACATCGGACCCTTCCGTGGTTGGTGGCATATCTTTCCCATTGCCACCGACAGGAGGTTCACCGCCGTCTCCTGCAGGAGGGGCTCCGACCGCGTTTGAAGCTGGGCGGCCGCTGGCAGTCATACTGCTAATCACCGAGGCAGGCAAGTGAATGCGTTTCATGCATGCATCAGCGCTCTTCGCTTCTTGCGAGTTCGGATACATCACGAGCAATCGACTGTAGCATTGCATTGCTCTTGCTTGATCGCCTGACGCATACATTGAATGCGCCGCATACAAGAGCACCGCTGGTCCCTGACCTGTTCCGTTATTCAAAGCGCTCTCAAAACGCGCAGATGCCGTTTTATAATCACCTTTTCGATAGGCATCCAACCCTGCCATTACATCAGATTGGGGAGGTCTGGCGCCTGCCGCGGATCTCTTCTGAGTGCTAGCGGCACGCTTCGCCGCAGCTGGATGCTTGGAATCAGCCGTAACCGGACTCGCGGTTAGTAAAAAACCAATAGCCAGAGCACCGAGTGGAAGAATTCCGGCGCGGAAAATTTTTGTTTTACCCATTCGTTCCTGCCAGTCAGGGCATGTCACCTCGATGCTGCATATGATACAGCACTTTTTATTTCGATGCTCCGAATCAACTTTTTCGCGCTATTGATGATGGCGTTTCTGCATCAATGATTGCAGCGCAAGTTCCGACTCGTAGTCGTTTGGCATCATCTTCGTAGTGGCAAGTAGTTCAGCGATAGCACCATTTATGTCGCCGCGCTCTTTAAGCGCCATACCAAGTGCTTTGTGTAGTTCAGGACTCTTGGGGTTTATGGCGACAGCCAATCGATACTGCATGACGGATGAAACGTGATCGCCAATTTGCGAATAAACCCACGCGAGACTCGAATGCGTATCGGCATCATTGGGCGCAAGCGAAACAGCCAGACGCGACTCGTCCAACGCTTCCGTGAGCCTGCGTTTGTTTGCCAGAACCCAGGCGCGACCGACATGCGCCTGGGCCGAATTCGGATCCAACCTCGTTGCGGTCGTGAGTTCTTCGAGGGCCTCATCCCAACGTTTTAACTTGCCGAGTGCCAGTCCGTACTTGCAGTGTGGAACCGGGTCTGATGGGTTTATCGCGATAGCTTTCTTGTACTGTTCATTCGAAAGTTCAGGAACGCGAGTAGCAACGTAACATTGAGCTAGAACCAGATACGGTACCACTAATTTTTCGTCGAGTCGAATCGAATCCTTGCACTCTTTGATCGCAAGCTGGTATTTACCGCTGTTTCGGTAACACTCACCGAGGTATGCATGGGCGAGCGCGTTGCCGGTATTTGTGCGCAGCGATGTCGAATATTCTTCCTGCGCAGCATCGTACTTACCCATCATGCGAAGAGCTTCTGCCTTGGAAAAGTGCGCATTCCCGCTCATGGGGCGAATTTTGATTACCCTGTCAAACTCCTTATTTGCTTCCTCATAGTCGGACATCGCCATTAGAATTTTGCCAAGCATGTAGTGCGCTTTTAAATTCTCAGGATCGAGTTTGACGATATCCTGATATTCGATCATCGCATTCGTGAAGTCGCGACGATTAAAGAACGTGTCTCCAAGCTTGGAGTGGCGCGCGATCGACCCGACTACCTCGGGCGACAACTCAGAAATCTCAGGCGAAGCGCTTTTCGGCTGCCCCGTCTCTTCGTCCAGATCCGTCTCAACGTTGATGCTGCGCGATTTCAGCGGATTGAATTGCTGAACCATATCGAGTGCTTTGTCTATAAACGGCACCGACGCCTCTGCACGATCCGCTTGAGCCAGTTGCCCAGCCGCTATACACGCGATTGCGAAAAACGATATTCGGTTTCGATTGCTGGAGAACGCCATTATGACTCTCGCAAGGTTCAGTAGGTCGAGACAACTCTATCACTAAGTTGGCTGTTTTTGCCTGCGCAGCAAGCCTGCGAGCCCCTTATCTTCACAATTGACTAGTCAGGGCCTGGACTTTCGAGATCTTATCGACTCTAAAAGTTCTTTCAGCTTGAGCTCGTTTGCAAAATGCCGTGAGGTACATATTGCCACGGCTGTGTATCAGTGCCGTAGGCTGAACAGTTCGAGTCGACTTGTACATGCCCTGATATTCCATTCGCATGGATGCACTGTTCGATATGACTTCGCGAATAGATTCCACGATTTCGATTGTCCTTTCAGACAGCGATGCCATCGAGCTTTCAGCAAAACGATCGTAATCGAATGCACTGACGAATCCATTAACGGTCAAATCTTCCCAGCGCGATAACTGATATTCTTTCGACATGCATTTGAAAACGCCCTGCACGTGAATGCTGTCTGCGAGCGCTCTGTGATAGTCGCCTGCAGGTAAATTGAAATGCTCTACGACTGTTTTTAATTGATGATTTTTGGTTTCGCGCAAGAACTCGCGTGAGATCGTGAGGGTATCGACCACATAATTTCTCGGACAGGGAGCGCCTGCGCGAGCGAGATTTACTCGCAAAAACTCGACGTCGAATGGCGCGTTGTGTGCCATCATCACGGCGTCCGCGCCGGACCAATTTACGAAATCAATACATGCCTCTTTGAACGTCGGCGCACCTTCAACCATCTCGTCGGTAATACCATGAATGGCAGTGACTTGCGCGGGAATTGAGACTTCCGGGTCTATGAGCGTCGAAAAGGTTTCAAACTTCTCTTCGCCGAGTTTGAACTTGACTCCGGATAATTCAACCAGACGGTTGGCGACGGGCGAAAGACCTGTTGTTTCCACGTCAAACGCGACGAACTCCAGTTCATGCAAACCGGGATTACTATCAAACTGCACCATATGCTGCCTGCCAGTGAAAGTTGGTAAACGTCCGGGAATATCTTCCTACAGCTGAATACCGGCTACACTAAAAAGAAGGCTACATTGGGGTTTTAAAATCTTGGCTGTATGAGATCGCGATACGATACCGATAGGCAACATATACAATGCGTATGAGCGCTCTCGAGCCAGCCGAATCTCAACGAGTGGAATATATCTTCTGGGGTAACAAGCGTCTGATCCTAAATCCACGCAAGCGACAGCTGTAAAAGGCGTCCTGATGCCCAATTGGTGGCGCAAGTGATTTTAGAATGCAGAATGGATAAACTAAAGATATCGAAGAGGATCCGCGTAGAATCGATGCGCAAAATTGGCAGAGGTATTTACATTTTTCCATTGCTTGCCGCAAGCTTGATGCTAAGCGGTTTCGCGAGTGCGCCATTGGAAGGAACAGATATTCATGAAGCCGTCATCAAAGAAGGGCTGGCGGGCACGATTTGTCCGGCAAATATTGAAGTGATTGTGAACGGCAGCAAGTTTCAAGATGCCACGGCGACGGGAAATGAGACTGAAGAGCAACGCCATTTTGAAACGAAAAACATTCTGCGCTCATACGAATACGTTAAGCGCGAACAGAAGAAAGTTTTGAACTATGCAGCAGATGCTGACTCCAGCGCGGAGGCGAGAACCAGAGCGCTCTATCACTTTGGGATGATGCTGCATACGTTGCAAGATTTTTATAGCAATACAAATTACCTGCGCCTGAAAGTTGCAGAAGCAAACCGCACCGCATCTGGTGACTTCGATCCATATGATCTGGAACTGTTCGACTGGCATAAATTGACGGTCGGCAAAACGCCGGCAGTCGGAGGGCAAGAGCTCAAGCCAGAATTCATCCAGGCGGAAGAAATGAATAAACCGTTGCGCGACACAACTTACGGCAAGGTTGCACGCGGTTTAGCTATTAGGGAAACTTCTCGGCAATGGACATTTCTAGAACAGCTTTTGAAAAACCGCTATGGAGAGAAAGCCGAAAGCATCAGCCTGGCTCTGCGCAAGGCAAGTTGTATAGAGAAAGTTCCGAAGGACGCGGAAGAGGCAATCGACGCCGGGGGCGATTGAGCTCTTTCTTCTGCGCAAAATTTCGCAGCGCCGACCTCGGTCTATCTCGTTTGGGCCTGTTAGGTTGATTCCGGTATTAGGGGATTTTTCCTGAAAGGCATTGCCTAGCAATGGTTTGCAGCTTGTTCTGTGGTCTCCCGGGCCACCACGACGATCGCAGGGAAAAATGGAGAAATTTCCTGAAGCCAGTAATAGCAGGTGTTTGCGTCATATGTGGACTTAGACGGGTATTACTGAAGCAGCCTATTGGCATCCGGTATTACCGGAACCATTTTAAGAACTCGCGACGACCTATAACCTGGGGAGGTGGCATCTCGCCTAATCCATCCCATGCTCATGTCTCAAATTACAACCTCAAGAGTCTGCGCAATCCGACAATCACTCAAACCCGGCTTCATCACTTTATCGCGGCGCGACCGCAGTCGGGGCAGTCGTTTCGAGGGTCCAAACCGCGAACAGTTTCGACATCTCCCCGCAAACCATCGACCTTCCACAGAACATTTCCCTGTTGAACTCCGATGCCGGCAAGAAGTTTCACCGCTTCGAGCGCGATGATGGAACCGGCACAGGTAGCGACCGGAGAGAAGGTATCTCGTTCGACTGGTGTAATCGGAAAGTCATCGATGCCGGACACGGGCAGGGCACATCGCAAACATGCCGACTTTCCGGGCAACATGGTAAACAATTGAAACCTGAGTCCTGATGAACCTGAATGAACTAACGGCAGCTTCAATCGCATGCACAAATCGCTTAAACGAAGTTTGGTTTGCCAATCGAGTAGACCTTCGATGACCAGGTCAATGCCTTTGAACAGGGCATCTTCAAGATCGTGCCCATTGAGCTCACGGAAGTCGACGACGGTATCAGGATTCGAATTGCTGGCAGAAACATCGCTCATTCGGCAGATTGTAAGCGAATCTCCAACGATCGTGATTCGACCGATTCCGGTCTTAATCAGCTGCACCAAAACAGTCTCGACTGTTTCTTCTCCGGCGAAAAGCAGGCAGGATGCGGACAATAAGCGAGATTGTTTCTCGCTCGTCATTCCAGGCATCGTCAATTGATGCTTGTATCGTTCAAGTTGCTCTGCCGTGAGACTGATGTCAGGTCCTTTCCCGCGTTTCTGCTAGTGGTGACGAGAATTCTTCATTCGTAGATTACGTTTGTGGTCTTACCATTCACGATGGTATAGATACGTCCATGACCGCGTCCAGATGGGTAGATTAAGACTTCGTCTACATTTTGGTATTCAGGTTCTTTCCAATCTCGAATTGTGCCCTTGCTATATTCGAAGCCAATGCCATATTTGAATTGTAATTCTTCCCTTGAAATTCCTACTTCTGGATCGGGCCGAACAGCGCCAGAGATATACGCGGACGGAGTTCCACACAAGAGAAAACCCGCGGCAAAGGATAGCAGTGATACTGTGATTTCGATTCTCATGTCACAATACGCCTCCCTCTCTGTTACAGCGTAGAGCGGAGAGTCAAACGTCGTCAAGTAGATAAAGCCAAACAACGCTTCCTATTTCAGCTTTTTCCAGACTCCCAATCCTCGCATCATGAAGGCGAAATGGGGTACAGGGCGCCCGATTGTGCGGGCGCCCTGCGAGGGGTGGAGTTAAGCGTTCTGAGTGGCTCGTTTCGCTCTCATGCTTTTCTCTACAGACCTCAGGAAAAAATTAGGGCGGTCGACGAAAGATTGTAATTAGTGCTGGGTGCGCGGTTGCCGACTTATCTCAGCTGTGAATCATCTGAGTGGCTGCGCCCTCACCACGGACAAGCGCTTTAGCGGCTACGGAGAGGAAGGCGTAGAAATCTTCGCGGGGTCGTGGGTGTCCAACAACTTGTAAAAAGCTTCGCGCTCTTCATAAGTCCACGAGTACATACACGATTTCGCACCAAGTAAAACGGCGTAGGCATTGAATTTTTGCTTCAGCTTGTCATAAGCATCTACGAGTTTGAAGACAACCGCTGGGCTCCTTGATTGAGAGAAATGGAGTAACATCCTGAGATTCTCAATTTCCCCTTCAAGGTCCCCATTTTCATCGCAGACCGCAGCCTTTACAAGATACATAGCGGGGTCGGTTTTGGGGACCAAGTGTTCCACTTTAGTCAGGACTTCGCCCGCTCGAGCCAGATCACCAGTCTGATTTCGGTTCAACAAACATATAGCAAGATTATTGTACGAAGACGTGTAAGTTGGGTGGCTGGCAATCGCTTTCTCATAGCGTGAGATAGCGCGATCTGTTTTACCCGTAAGTTGGGCTTTGAGAGCTTCGGTAAAGTCGCGTGGAACTTCCTTCGCTCTCGCCTTTACAGCCTTTCTAAGCGCGATGTGATCAAGTCCAACTTTGAGGTTGATCTTATAATCCGCTTTGAATTCTCCACCCAACTCTACAGTTCCTGTGGTGACAGGCGGGTTCGGCACCGCAGATAGTGGCGTGTCTGTCAGTCCGCTCCCCGCGGGAGTTCTGTCAAGATTCGCATCCGCGCCATACGCTTTCCCGAAAGACGCAAACAAAAATCCTATGGCGATGCTCGCGACTTTCGCAATTCGCCGAAGTCTCTCGCGAGCTTTCCGAAGCCCGACTGGGCAATCATCAGTTATTACGGTGCCATCGTGGCGTCGACAAATTCGCATGCACTTCGTCAGTCCATGCTCTTGCAAAAATGCGTTCGCTTCACGACGAGTCATATCAGAGATGTTGTAGACGTTCTTTTCGCAGCCGCCGCAAAAACGCACACGTTCGTCACCGTCCATCTTTTCCCAGTCTTTGGTGCATGGAGTGGCGAGTCTGAGAGAATCTAAAATCGAGTTGTTCTTCGCGGTCATCGTTAGGAGCTCATGACAGAAGCTTCCGATTATCCAACACGATTCGCGTTTTGGAATCACCCATTCCGGCTGTTTCACTTTGAAATTCGCTCATAGAGCCGAAAACGCAGTGGCCGCGTCAGACCCCCAAATGGACCAAAAACCCCCCTTACGGGAGGTCTCTGGCTGGCGTTGGCGGGGGAAAACTGTGTTAGCTGAACAGGTTGGCGTCGCGAGCCGATGCTACGAGCCAGTTGATGCAACCGGGTGTTGCCAAACCACCGGTGACACCAGCTGCGCCGAAGAGAACTTTCTTCATTGCATCGTGCGAACCAGCAGCCATGTGCATGAAGCCCATGATCATGGTAGGACCGCCCCAGGCGATGCCGAGGATTTCCATACCGTTTGCGATGATGTTGAGCAAGGCTTCCAAGTTAGCCAAGTTGTTGACACGGACTGTTCCTGCGGTGTTGACGCCCATAATGGATGTCGCGTCGCCGCCTTGCGGTCCAATCGTACCGTTGGTGGCACCTTGAAGAATTGGTGCTGTGCCTTGTTGAATTTGTTCGGTCTGTGCGCCGGTGTTGTAGTAGGTGTTGTTTCCACCTTGTACTTCACCCATCGAGCCTTGCGATGAGAAAGCATCTCCGAACGATTGTGCAAATGCTGGTGTGGAGAGACCGACTAGTAATGCTGCTGCGACGGCCATGCGTGTGAAAGTCTTATGCATAGAGTTATCTCCGGCAAATTCGTTTTAGTAATTTAGTAAGTGGTTTTGAAAAAAATCGAACAGGAAGTTGTTCGGTTTATAGAGTAAGGGCAACGAAGGTTGAAGTCAAGTGCAAAATTGTTATCCGCAATACATTTTTGGTCGTTCTTGACTTCATTCTTTCAAATAATTTCGATCCTTCGAAGAACGGCTTGTTTCCAGGGCTGTGCCCTCTGTTCAGAGTCTGTAAGACGAACATTTATAGGTCGAGACTAGGACTTCCTACTGATTGTTCGCTTTTTAGGTTCAAAACCGATTCTAGCGACCTCTCGCCCGTACTAGAAACAGAATCTGAACACCACCCGTAGTTCACATAAACCTCGACACACATACCAAGGCTTGCGCCTAAACCTCGCTTGCCAGCCGACTTTTAGCCCATAGAAAAGGGAGAGACTGCCGTCTCTCCCCGTCCTGTTCAATAACGTTTCTAGTGATACTAGCTGAAGAGGTTTGCGTCGCGTGCCGATGCAACGAGCCAGTTGATGCAACCAGGTGTTGCCAAACCGCCTGTGACACCAGCAGCTCCAAACAGAACCTTTTTCATCGCATCATGCGAGCCGGCAGCCATGTGCATGAAGCCCATGATCATTGTTGGTCCACCCCATGCAATGCCGAGGATTTCCATACCGTTTGCGATGATGTTCAGCAAAGCTTCCAAGTTAGCCAGGTTGTTGACGCGAACTGTTCCTGCAGTGTTGACGCCCATGATGGATGTCGCATCTCCGCCTTGCGGTCCGATTGTACCGTTGGTTGCGCCTTGCAGCATTGGTGCTGCACCGGCATTGATCTGCTCGGTTTGTGCGCCGGTGTTGTAGTAGGTGTTGTTGCCACCTTGTACTTCACCCATTTGTCCTTGCGAGGAGAAAGCGTCTCCGAACGATTGTGCGAAAGCTGGTGTTGCGAGTCCGAACATAACAGCTGCCATCACCGTGATTTGAGCAAACTTGTTTGTACGCATAATGAGACCCTCCCGGGCATTCGAATTTATTCGAGTTGATAGTAAAGACGTTTAAAAGAAACCAGCGCTAAAAGTGCGCAGGTAGTCAGTATAATGACATCGCCATCAGCGGTCAATTAACGCATTCACATAAACCCGCTAAATCATGCGGTTTTTCCCACTTAAGGCGACTGCATGAAACCTTAAATCTGAGGATTCTAGCCGATTTCAGCAAAAACAGAATTGCAAGATGCCCAATTGACAGGCTTTTGCAGCATTTCATTTTAGCGAAACACAGCCAATTTTTCAGGACTTGGAACGAAGATATTTTGAACTCAAATCGCTTCTGTTGTGATCAAATGTTTCGAAAACCTTTTTGCTGGTCCACTCGCAAATGACTGTTCATGCCGATTTGCTCAAGTCACACTTGCTTTTGAATGCGGTCACTCGAATCAAAAACATTTCCATGTCCCTCGAAGAGGCACTGAGAATGAGCGTTTGAAAGTAAGTACGCAAAGCAGAAGGGGGAGGTCAAAGCCTCCCCCTTTCAAACTTTTTGAAACCGTTAGCGTGTTAGCTGAACAGGTTGGCGTCGCGAGCCGATGCTACGAGCCAGTTGATGCAACCAGGTGTTGCCAATCCACCGGTGACGCCCGCTGCTCCGAAGAGTACTTTCTTCATCGCGTCATGCGAACCAGCAGCCATGTGCATGAAGCCCATGATCATGGTCGGTCCACCCCAGGCGATACCGAGGATTTCCATACCGTTTGCGATGATGTTGAGCAAGGCTTCCAAGTTAGCCAAGTTGTTGACGCGGACTGTTCCTGCGGTGTTGACGCCCATGATGGATGTCGCATCTCCGCCTTGCGGTCCAATCGTACCGTTGGTGGCACCTTGAAGAATCGGTGCTGTGCCTTGTTGAATTTGTTCGGTTTGAGCGCCGGTGTTGTAGTAGCTGTTGTTTCCACCTTGTACTTCACCCATCGAGCCTTGCGACGAGAACGCATCGCCGAACGATTGCGCTTGTGCTGGTGCGCTGGTGAGACCGATCAAGAGTGCTGCGGCAACGATAATTTTAGTAATACGCATAGGGTGAAAACCTCCACGGCAGACATGCAAGTGCGATTCGGAAAAGAGAAGAATTAGCTAGTAAGTTGATGTAGCTAGTAAGTCGTTTCAAGCATGTCAAGTGTAAGCGAACCCCAAAAGGAAGTCAAGCACTTATTTTCAGGACTTTTCCATGTCACAAAAATTCCACGAAAAAGTCACAACCGCCAGGTTGATGGGTGGAACAACGTTTCAGGGATCGCTCACTGTTCCAGTCGAGCAAAATTGAATGGTGGCAATGTGATACCGCTCGATTTAATGAAAACTCGATGCATGATACGAGCACTTTCGCCTAACAGATCACTTTCCGGACGGGGTAGTTACGTTCAACCAGTGCGTGCGTCCCATGATGCATGCACTGCATCTTACGTCTGTTCCTTCCGATGCGTTCAACGAATTCACCCTCATTTATATGGATGGACTCGCAGATGTGGTTTCTCAACATCTGTCACGCACGAGACATATAAAGGTAAGCCGGTCTACAAAGCACACCTAAAAGGAGGGGCTTGCGCCCCTCCCGAAAGTTTTCTCTATACCGAAGTCTGCTTGAGTGACTTAGCTGAAGAGGTTGGCATCGCGAGCCGATGCTACGAGCCAGTTGATGCAACCAGGTGTTGCCAATCCACCGGTGACGCCAGCTGCTCCGAAGAGTACTTTCTTCATTGCATCGTGCGAACCAGCAGCCATGTGCATGAAGCCCATGATCATTGTCGGTCCACCCCAAGCGATACCGAGGATTTCCATACCGTTTGCGATGATGTTCAGCAAAGCTTCCAAGTTAGCCAAGTTGTTGACACGGACTGTACCTGCGGTGTTGACGCCCATGATGGAAGTCGCATCTCCGCCTTGTGGTCCTATCGTACCGTTGGTAGCACCTTGAAGAATTGGCGCTGTGCCTTGTTGAATTTGTTCGGTTTGTGCTCCGGTGTTGTAGTAGGTGTTGTTTCCACCTTGTACTTCACCCATTGAACCTTGCGAGGAGAAAGCATCTCCGAAAGATTGTGCGTAAGCCGGTGCTCCGGTAACTCCGAGGACGACAGCAGCGGCGACGAGCATTTTAGTAAAGTGACGCATAAGTGAACCTCCTGCCAAATGGCAAGTGTTAGGTATGTAGTAAATAGTAAGTTCGGACAACCGGTCGCGAAAAGTGCAACCGTCTCGAAAAGTTCGATGGAATTAGAGTACGTTAAGAAACACCCCGAGTCAACATCATTTTTGTAGCCTAGAATACATTTTTCAAAGTTTTCTTTATAATCACCGTCGAATAAACGTTTTCGCCCGCCAGGTCACATCAGGCAAACGCGCTATCCATGCCATTCTCCACGGAGCGATCAAAACAGCGAAGTCAAGCACAAATATGTACTTCAGGGGAGGAGGCGACGACCGATGACAGTACCAGATTGGACCTCTTAGGGTTGCCTCTAGTATTTCTAGACGCCAGCTATCCCTGTTTTTCGAGGATTCATTCCCAAGATATCCTCGCTCAGTGATTGAACGCAGCGCTATGAGGCACTTTCAGAATTTTGCGCTTCCACAAATCGAATCTAGCCCTTGTAGAAGCAAACCTAAGAGGTTAACTGGAGACCTGTGTGGTCTCGAAGCAAAGGCCTTGATGCAGAGGGCTCGGTTGTGATGCGCCGGGTACGTCAGTCTACGTATGTGCCAGCACCCGAGCCACGCGCTGATTGCTAGTCATCAAAGTCTCGAAGGTGGCTGCCGCCATGCCGTCCAGTGCTGTTTCGCCCAGGCGTTTCTCAAGGGAGCGCACCGCCGCTGCGACGTCGAGGTAACTTACCTGCTCTACGCCACGCATTTTTGCGATCGCTTTCGATTGAAGTTTAACGAGACCGTAAACAATAGCGAGATGGTTGAAGCCAGTAACGAGCGACAATTGACCCAAACCGGCACCAAAATAATGCTTTCCAAAAATGCGAGAAAAGAAATACCTATATATAAGATCTTCGACTTCCTTGTCGTCGTTGGACGGAAAGGGCATGCGTTCTAGTTCTTCAAAGCCGTAGCTCTTTCCTGGAACTCGAATTTTGATGCCGCCCATCAAACCACCAAAGCAGCATTGATACAAAAACCGATAAAAGTTGAAGTCACTCTCACCGCGACCGAGCTGCTGAACCGGGAAATAGATTTTGTGCAAAGCGACCAACAATTGTCTGTCGAGTCCTTTCAATGCGCCGGCGCCTTCCAGTTTTGCAACAACAGGCGCGACTCCCGTGCCGCGAGCCTCTGAAACAGCCACTTTCAGATAGTTAGCACCATTCACGAAACGCTGGTCCATCGAGATGCTTCTATCCTTTATATAGGAAAGCAACTTTTCCTCGTGACCGAGATATTGCTCCCATGTCATCGGAATCCCTGTCGACAACTGGATCTGCGACCAGTTTGGTTCATGATCGGGATACATCGACTTGAACTCGGCCAGTTTACTTTCAAGATAATCTCGCTGTTCGACGAGCGCTCTACCGGAGTTGTTTACGGCTGCCATGCTGTAGAAGCTGATGGTTGCGTAGGTTCCGCTGGGCGTCTTATTGAATGAGTAGGGAAACAGCTGGCAGATTGAAGGTTTTGTTTTCGATTCGAACGTGCTGTGGATAAAACATAAATTGTTGACCAGGAAGGGGCAGTGTCCATCAGCACCTTCTTTAATTGCATGAGTGTATGGCGAGTTGGCACTCTCGTAATCCTTCATCTCACGGAACAAGCTCTTGCCGAAAAACTTTTCCGGAAATTTGCCGGCCCAATCGATATCCGAGATGCGGAAATAATCTTCTTCCGTAAGCGGAACGGACCAACCGCCGCAGCACTTGCCGCATCCGGTACATTCGTAATTCAATCCTTCCGGGATATGTAACTTATCGGAAGCTCCCGTTGTCATAAGTCCTCCAGGGACATCTACCACTTTATGCTTACCCAGAATGCATGTTTTGCCTTCGGTGCGCAAACTGTGACTGAGAACGTTGCACGATAGGGTTGGCATGCGGACGCCGGCTGTGAACGTTCCACGGTCGGGTTGGCATGCGGACGCTGGCTGTGAACGTTGGCATGTCGACGAAAGCGTTTCGGATTTCGGCAAAGAACTGTAATTGTATTCTTGCGCGCAAGGGGCTTTTCGATGAGCCGGTGATAATATAGGCAAAACTTATGGGGGACCAACACTCATGTCAAAGACTGTCGAGTACGCGCAATCCAAAGCCTCCGATCCATTCTCGATCGGAAGAGGGAAGCCATCACGCCGGGCTTACGGATTCGATGAAGTCGCTCTGGTCCCTGGCTCTCGAACCTTAGACCCTGAGCTGTGCGACACCAGCGTTGAGCTCGCCGGAAATAAGCTTGAGCTGCCCATCATCGCAAGCGCTATGGACAGCGTTGTCGACGTGAAATTTGCTGGACTCATGGGAAAACATGGCGGTCTGGGCGTTTTGAACCTTCAAGGCATTCAGACACGATACGAAGACTGCGATGCGATTTACGCAGAAATCACTTCCGGAGACAAAAACCAATTCGTTGAAGTGATGCAGAAGCTCTATTCAAGCCCCGTTAAGGATGAGCTCGTAGCAAAGCGCATTCAAGAAATCAAGAAACAAGGTGTTATCGCCGCAGCATCCGTTACTCCAAACATGGCGGAGAAGTACGGCAAAATTGCTGTTGAAGCGGGTCTCGACATTCTCTTCGTTCAGTCGACAGTAACCGGTATAGAGCACAGAAGCGCATCAGGCAATGCCGGCTTGGACCTTGCGAAATTCTGTAAGTCAATCGGAGTACCGGTTGTAGTGGGCAATTGCGTCGCCTACGACACCGCACTGGAGTTGATGGACACAGGCGTCGCGGGAATTCTAGTGGGCGTCGGTCCGGGTGCCGCTTGCACATCTCGAGGAGTTCTCGGCATCGGAGTTCCGATGGCTACGGCAATCGCTGATTGCGCAGGCGCAGCACAAGAATATGCACAACGCAAAGGACGCGCGCCGCTTCTCATCGCAGACGGTGGCATGGTCACTTCGGGCGACGTTTGCAAAGCCATCGCATGTGGTGCCGATGCGGTCATGATCGGTTCACCGCTGGCCAAAGCTGTCGAGTCTCCCGGTCGCGGTTTCCACTGGGGTATGGCGACGCCGAGTCCTGTGCTACCGCGGGGTACAAGAATCAAGGTCGGAACAACTGTGACAATCGAACAGATTCTCAGAGGTCCTGCGCACGTTGACGATGGAACTCAGAATTTCCACGGCGCGTTGCAAACAAGTATGGGAACACTCGGAGCGGCCAATCTTCAAGAGATGCGGGAAGTCGAAGTTGTGATCGCCCCGTCGATTTTGACGGAAGGCAAAGTCTATCAAACCGCTCAACAACTGGGCATGGGCAGATAGGCAGACAAACGCATAACGCGATAATATATTGAATTGACACTTGGCGAAGTCTTCAGCTAACGAATACGGGAGTTAGTTCAATGTTTAACAGGAAGGGAATCGTCGCTCTAGGCGCGTGCATCCTCGTTTCAGGTCTGAGCATTTTCGGGGGGCGGCAAGCCTCGGAAGTTTTCGCGAAAACTAACGGTGGAGCAGAAACGGGCTCCAGGTCGAACATCGCTGAGAAAAGATCTTCAGAAACGAGCATCGCGGACAGCCGCGCTAAGACGATCTCCACCGACACGAGCATCGCGGACAGCCGTGCTAGGAAAAGCTCCACCGAAACGAGCATCGCGGACAGCCGCGCCATCCAAACAAGCAGAGCGGGCAGATTGCTTGCAGCGCTTCCGGACGATGGCGGAAATACTTTGCTGTTTCAGGGAAACAGAATCGCAGATATCGCTGAGCAAGCGGCTCCGGCAGTAGTAAACATCGAAATAGAGAAGCCTGGTATCGGCGGAATGCAGGCAATGATGCCGTTTACGCAAGGCGGAATGCGTTTCTTCTTCAACAACAAGGAAATAGATCCGGAGAGATTCAATGCGGGAATTAAACCGAGCCGACAAACGGGCTCCGGCTTTGTCGTCCGCTCCGACGGCTACATTCTCACAAACGCCCACGTAGTCAAAGGCGCAAAGCGAATCGAAGTGACGATGAACGACGGAAGGAATGTGCTTGCCACCATGGTTGGTATCGACACATTTTCGGATCTTGCGGTCTTGAAGATTGACGCAAAAGACTTGCCTACGCTTAAGATGGGTTCGTCGGCGACCCTCCGCCCCGGCGAGTTCGCCATTGCGATTGGCAGCCCGCTCGGTTATGACCATACAGTGACACTAGGGATAGTATCAGCAGTCGGTAGAAGTGTTTACGACATCAATGAAAACATCAACTTCATTCAAACAGACGCAGCCATCAACACAGGCAACTCCGGTGGACCTCTGTTGAACTTGAAGGGCGAGGTTATCGGGGTCAATACAGCGGTGGTCAAAGGTCTGGTGGCTCAGAACATCGGCTTCTCAATTCCGGTCGACATCGCCAAGTCAGTCTGCGACGACTTGATCGCGCACAAGAAGATTACTCGTCCGTGGCTCGGGGTCTCGATGAAAGAACTTTCGGAATCGATGACAAAGAGTCTGGGACTGGCTGATGGAACGCGCGGCGTGTTCGTCGTTGATGTGTTCCCCGATAGTCCGGCTGAGCGCGCAGGTTTCAAACGCCAGGACATAATTCAGAAGATTGATGGAAAGGATATTACATCTAGAAAGGACGTGCGCGACTATGTGCGTTCTCGAAAAATCGAAGATACCCTCAATTTCTTCGTACTGAGAGGGAAAACTAACGAGGCACTACCAGTTCAACTCGGCGAGTATCCGGAGCAACCGGAAATAACGCCGGGCGAGGAATAACGACGGCGTCAGCGTTGCATTGTATTGACGCTGATTGATCTGGACTGGACTTGACTGGATTCGACTCGATTTGGTTAAAAGCGATCGATAACTGTTCAGAGAAATCAAAAACAAGCGCGCAGGTGCTCACAAAGCTTACTGATGTCGTTCTCATTCGAAAAATAGTGGACAGAAGCCCGCAACGCGTCCGGCAGCGGAACCGTCCTAATCATAACGTTATTTGCTTCTAGCTCTGCTGCAATTTGAGCATGCGTTTTGGCACCACGCACCGCAAATGATACCAAGCCCGAGGACGCATCAGCAGGCGAATAAAAGTCGACTACACCGATGCGACCAAGCTCCGTTCGAAGCAGTCGAACGTTCTCCAATTGTTTATCGAAACGTTCCTGCGCCGAACCCCACTGCTGGTGCACGCTGATCGCGGCAGGCAAGCTCGTCCAGAGTGGAAAAGATGTGGTCGCAACCTCGAACCGCGATGCAACCTGCTCCGCGTTGTCAGCGAAGTTCATAGAACTGCGCCAACCCACGAAAGTTTTTTCAAGCTTGGGAATGAGCTCACGCCTGATGATGAGCGCACCAACGCCTTCCGCACCACCGATCCACTTATGACCTGTGACGGTGTAAAAATCAATCGGCTCCTTCGACAAATTCATCGGAATGACGCCAGCTGACTGCGCACCATCTACCAGAAGGAGAACTCCGGCTTTGCGGCAGACAGCCTGAATTCCGGCAAGCGGCAGCCTCCGACCAGTGTTCCAGAGAACATGACTGAGCACCACCAGTTTCGTCTTCTCCTCTATCGAATCGCGAAACATAGCAACAATTTCGTCATCTGACATATCGACAGAGGAGCTGGAAAGCAAGATCTTCGACACGCGCAAACGCTGGCGTGTAGCCAGGTTTTGCACAGCCGCATCGACTCCGGAATGTTCGGCATCCGTAGTAACGATATGATCGTCGGGCGACCAATTGATACCCCACATTACGATATTGCATCCCTCGGTAGCATTCTGCACGAGCGCGTAGCAATCCGGGTCGCCGCCCAGCTCCGACGCAAGAGCTACTTTCACCCGTTCACCTTCATCTGAAATCCACTTCAGAGTCTTTGCAGAGAACGGACCTTCCTTCTGAATGAACTCAAACGCATCGCGTACCGCATCCAGAGTCGCTCTCGCCATAACACCCTGTCCGCCAAAGTTCAAATATGATTTTCCGTCTAGTGCCGGGAAATTAGCACGCTGACCATCGACGAGATTCACTTTAGAAACTTCCATTGTCCTCAATTCGCATGAGAGCTAAACTACCAACGATTTTACGTTCATTATCGTAAATCGGCCGGGCTTCAATAGTCACCACCCGCGGTGACTCATATTCTGTTGGGGAGAATTTCTGCGGCGATGAAATTTCCATCGAGCGCTTCACAGGTTCTCCGCCAGTCGCTTCAAGCAAGATTGGAGTAATCAACTCCTCATCGAGCTGTTCTCGCGCGAGTTCATTCATAGCAAAAACATTGCCTTCCGAGTCCATAGCGTAGACTCCTTGCGCCATACTGTTTAGCACGAGCTGATAGCGCTGAATCTGTTCCTTAAAGTACGCGGATTGAAAACGTTCCTCCTCGATTTCTTGTTCGAGCTTGCGGACGTTTTTCTCGTACTTGAGAGCCTGTTCTTTCTGCGTCCAACGTTGCTTCTCAAGCACATCTTCCAGTTTATTCAGTTTCGATTGCAGTCTATAGGTTTCGTCTTGCATAGGTTTTAGCCGTGTCGATCGAAAAGGTCAAGGCGTTTATTCAACCGTTTTATACCACTCAAATTGTAGCTCCGAATTGGTCGATATCGCCCCGCATATACAGACACACCCCGAGCGATAAGATCCTTATAGCAATCTTAAACCTTCAGGAAATATTAAGTCGGCATGCTACCTTAAGTGGCATCTGACAGGCGAGTGTCGCCTTGTGCCTGTACTTTTGCCGATCTCGGGAGGGTCTCTAATGGCCGTTATGGAACAAAAAGAACTGCGCTGCAAAGAATGGCTAAAGCAGCCGAAGAAGCTCCTCATCAATGGAAAATGGGTGGAGCCGAAATCCGGAAAGTATTTCAAGGTCTACAACCCGGCAACCGAAGAATTACTGTGCGAAGTTCCTGAAGCAGGAAAAGAAGACGTTGACATGGCCGTGAAAGCAGCACGTCAGAGCTTCGAAGATGGACGTTTCCACAGAAAGATGACGACCGCGCAACGCGCTCGCTGCCTCTACAAACTCGCCGACCTCATCGAGCAACACGCAGATGAACTGGCAGAACTCGAAACGCTCGATAATGGCAAACCGATCAATGAATCGAGACACGTCGACGTTGCCGCGACAATCGAAACCTACCGCTATTATGCTGGCTGGGCTACCAAACTCGAAGGCGAAACCATCAACGCCAACAGCAACTTCTTCACCTACACGCTCCGTGAGCCTATCGGTGTAGTCGGTCAAATCATTCCATGGAACTTCCCGATGCTGATGATGGCATGGAAGTGGGGCCCAGCACTGGCATGCGGAAACTCCGTCGTGCTCAAGCCGGCTGAACAAACACCTCTCACGGCACTGAGAATCGGCGAACTGGCTCTTGAAGCTGGTTTCCCGGAAGGCGTTCTCAACATCGTCACAGGTCTCGGTCCGGATTCAACCGGCGAATTCCTCGCAAACCATGATGATGTCGACAAAATCGCATTCACCGGCGAAGACAAGACTGGTCAAAAAATCGTTCAAGCTTCGATCAAAACCCTCAAGAGAGTTTCGCTCGAACTCGGCGGTAAAGCACCGAACATCGTGTTCGCTGATGCCGATATCGATGCCGCCGTCAAAGGCGCAATCACCGGTATCTTCTTCAACCAGGGTCAGGTTTGCTGCGCCGGCTCCAGACTATTTATCGAGAAGAAAGTTCAAGACGAGTTTATGAGCAAACTCCTCGATCGCGTAGGCAAAATGAAGCAAGGAAGCGGACTCGACACCGCTACCCAAATCGGTCCTCAAGTATCGAAAGAACAACAAGAGCGTATCCTCGGCTACGTCGACATCGCGAAAAAAGAAGGCGCGAAGTTGGCTTGCGGCGGCGTCGCTCCGGAAGATCTGAAGAAGGGCTATTTCGTCAAACCCACCATTTTGACCGACGTCAAAAACGACATGCGCATCGCTCAAGAAGAAGTCTTCGGACCGGTTCTCGCAGTGCTGCCATTCGAAGGCTTGGATGATGTCGCCGAACAAGCAAACAACGTCAAATTTGGTTTGTCCGGCGCAGTCTGGACAAAAGACATCAAGAAAGCGCACAAGTTCGCAGCTCACATCAAAGCAGGCACCATCTGGGTTAACTGCTACAACGTCTTCGATCCGGCCGTTCCGTTCGGTGGATACAAGATGAGCGGATATGGTCGCGAACTCGGCAAACACTCAATCGAGTTGTACTCGCAAATTAAGAGTGTTTGGGTCAACATGGGCGACTAATTTAGACTCGCTATCGACACGCCGGCTTGCCGGCATGTCCCGGAAACGAAAACGCTGTGCCGAAAGGCGCGGCGTTTTTGTTTTCTCGATGCGATAAACTGTAAAGACAAATCCTCTAGAGATAGGCTGGCGTCAACTGTAGAATTGATACTGCTCGACTGCATCAACCCAAAGGAACCTCATAGTGAAATCGTCGTTGTTCCGTCCAAGAGCAGTAGTCCCATCAAAATCGCTACTGTTTCTCTCGCTCACATTTTTGTTCACTCCAACAGTTTTTAAAACAGAAAACGCCTGCGCGCAAACAAGGAAGGAATCCGTGAGCACCACCTCGTCAGCCAACGGGAAACGTCTTGAGATTACGAAAGGAGTGACCTACGAGCGCGTCGACATAGATGACAAAGCACATGCTCACGTCGTTTTCGTCGATACTACACGCGGTGCCGTAACCATCAAACCTTACATGAGCGAGTCCATCGAAACAACATCTTCGGCGGCTGCGAAAAACAATGCTATCGTGGCTATCAATGCCGGTTTCTTTAATCTAAGCGACGGAGAAAGCACCAGTTACATCACCTTGGATGGCAAGCAACTCTGTGAACCAAAGCACAACGCCGCGCTGGTAAACAACGAAGGATTGAAACCATTTCTTACCAACATCTTCAATCGCTCAGAGTTGCGTTTTTTAATTGACAAAAACAGCAAAGTCCAAATGAAAGTGCAGGCGCATTCAGATGCTTCGCCCGCAGGCTTCAAAGTGATTGACTCGATACAAGCTGGTCCTCAGCTACTACCGAAGTATACCGCAAGGGAAGAGGCGTTTGTTCGCAGACCTCCGGGCGCTGCAAAAGATGCAGATTCAATCGGCACAAACATGAGAGCAGCTCGCACCGCATTTGGTATCACGAAAAACGGACAGGCGGTTTTCGTCTGTGTGGAAGGGCGGAAAACGAAAGAGTTCGCGGAAGGAATCTCGCTGCCGAATCTCGCAGAATTTATGAGACGGATCGGTTGTGAGTCCGCAATAAATTTCGATGGCGGAACGTCGACGACGATGGTTCTGAGCGTGAGACCCGAAATCGCGGCAGCTATAGGTGTTTCAAAGAAAACAGGCACAGGCAATCAAAGTTACGACACTCTTTCAACTTCACAAGCAACCTCACAAGCCGAAGGCAAAAGCCCTCAACTGGTGACCGTTGTAGCCTCCAGCCCGGAGCGGCGAGTGAAATCGATTATTTATGTGACGCCCGTAAAATGAAACGTGAAGACGTCAGTAATGCGGGTTCTTTCGATGTTTACCATTAGATCCGACGGGGAATTATGGAATAGCGGATATTACATCTAATAGATAGTAATCCAGGACTCTAGTCGATGAATGTGGACGTGGTACACGGGGATCGGCCGAAACACCCTCTAGTAGGCACTGTTGTTGAGCCGTATGCAATTCTGGACGTTATAGCTGCCGGTGGTATGGGCGTTGTCTTCAAGGCGCGCCACACACTGACCGACAGAGTCGTGGCCATGAAACTTTTGCCTTCGGAACTCGCTCGCGATGAATCGAACGTAGAGCGCGTCAAAATCGAAGCAAAGGCGCTCGCCCAGCTGAAGCATCCGAATATCGTCACAACGTTCGACTTTGGTTTCACTGCGATGCAAGAACCTTTCATCGTGATGGAATACGTCGCCGGTGAAAGTTTGAAGGAAGTGCTGGACCGCGAGGTTTTATTGCCCGTCGATCGTGCCCTCAAGATCTTTCTTCAAGCCGTTGATGGAATGCGATACGCGCATTCTGCGAAGATTTTACATCGAGATCTGAAACCGCATAACATCATGGTTTCAAACGAGCCGGAAGCAGACCATGTCAAAATTCTTGACTTCGGAGTTGCGAAACTGGCCGAGTATACGCAAAAGATTACGCGCACCGGAGAAGTAGTCGGCAGCCCGCTATACATGAGCCCAGAGCAGTGCACAGGTAGACCGACCGATCACCGCTGCGACATCTACTCTATCGGCGTGATGATGTACGAGACACTGACGGGACATCCGCCATTTCGGGGCGAAAACTACATCTCGACGGTGCACCTGAAGTGCACGAAATTGGCACCAAGTTTTAAGGACATTGTGCCCGGTCGAGTATTTCCGGAACGGTTGGAAATGATCGTTTTAAAATGTCTCGAAATCGAGCCGGATAGGCGCTATTCGACAATGGCGGAGTTAAAAGCAGATTTGGAACTGGTGGCAGGAGTGGTGCCCCGCGTTGAGCGAGCCAAAACCAATCAAGGTCTGCCGGCTACACCTCCTGCCCAGAATCAAAATGTCGGAGCATCGCCCGCAAAAGCCGATGAAATAGGCTGGCAGCCTGCTTGGGCGGGCGGTCAAAGTTCACCCGCCAATCCCGCAGCACGGTCCAGGGAAGCTGATTTCAGCGATTCAATTGTCACTAATGTCAGCGACTCGACCGACAATCAAAGCTGGAGAACTCCGTCGAGTCCTAATTTAAGCGATGACAACTGGGGAAATACCGACTTCTCAAAAGAACAGCGAAATCAATTGGGATGGTCAAATCCCGGGGCTACCGACGATGACAACGAATGGATTCCGTCTACGCCACCATCTGCGACACCACAACAAAATGCCCAGAAGCCGCTGACGCAGACGCAAGGATTAGCTTCGCTCTCCGCCGCGCTTGAGGCATCCAGTATCGGCGCAGGCGACATGTTGAATATAAAACCGGGAGGGTTCAAAGCCGAAGGGATACCTCCCAGCGACGAAATCACAGGCGACAAACCAGTCGTGGATCTCGAGCAAACTAAAGGTCCGGCGCCTATTCCATTGAACAAAGACGACTCCGGAGACTCGCATTTCGTTCTGACCTGGGACCAGAAGACAGGGCCATCGTGGAGCGCTACCACAGCATCGCCTCAGAGACCAAAAGCTCCGATGGGCAGCATGGCTGGTACACGCACACGCATGCCGGGGATGGACGCAAACGCTATCGCGAACGCTGCGGTCAACGCATCGAAATCAGGCGCAGGCGAGCAGAATCAACAACCAACTCAGAATGCGCAGGTGAATGGATCTGTGCCTGGAAACAGGGAAGGTGCGCCGCCAGATCAATCGCAAAATCCATGGGGCGGCGACGACCAACAAACAAACACCGGCTCCCGGTTTAATGCCGCTGCGCATGGTTGGGCACCACCGACCTCCACAGGCTCGCATCAAGCTGTTCAGGGTCCCTCCGGCAGGGTGAATCAGGGCATGAACGGAGCACAGCCGCAAGCGATGAACCAGGGCATGACCGGCGCACAGCCGCAAGCGATGAATCAGGGCATGACCGGCGCACAGCCGCAAGCGATGAATCAGGGCATGACCGGCGCACAGCCGCAAGCGATGAACCAGGGCATGACCGGCGCACAGCCGCAGATGGGCGAGAATCAGCCGCGTCAACCGCATCCCGGCTTCCCCCAACCCAAATCTGGACAGTCTTCTGAAGGACCTTCACCTCACGGGTTTCCGCAACAAGACAACCAGGGTTTTCAACTGCCGCCGAATCAATCTGGCGCGCAGCGTCCTGGCTTTCCCTCTCCGCAAATGGCACCATCAAACCAAAACGTTCCGCCTCAAGGATCTAACTCCGGTTTCCCGCCGGGTTCACAAGCAAACCCGGGATTTCCACAAGCAGGTCAGGGAGCCACAGGCGCGCATCAGTCGGCACCAGGGATGGTACCACAGCAAAATGGAATAAATAGTTTTTCCAATGGCGCGCCAGGCACAGCTCAAGTAAATCAGAAACCACCAATGCCCGATCCATGGGGAGAAACCGTCCCACCGGATGCTGCCGTCGCGCAAATGACCGAATCCGAAACTGGCGTGAAACACATGGCGCCATGGCAGGATAAGACTCCGCCAGTTGGTCCTGTCGGAGGACCGATGAATCAGCCGCTCTTCCCGCCCTCGCCAGTGGCACAGCTGGCGGCAAGCTTAATGGATGATCAATCGACGAAGATGACTACCGATCACAGTTCGGATGCCTTTGCGCCGCTGAGCGGAGGATCGTCAAAACCGATACCGGCATCTGTTCAGGCGCTTATGCCACCACCACCGCCGTCGCGTTCCCAACAAAATATGCAACCGCCGGCGCCACCAGTGAGCGTGCCACAAAATACACCACCAAGCCTGTCACCAGGTTCGAATCCAGCAACGCCACAAAATGTTGCACCCGTTGCCCCGGCCAGCATGAGACCAGGTATGTCGACGCCCCAACCGGGCATGCCGACTTCCATGCAGCCTGACGGAGGTCACTCACTGATGGGCGGCATGGACGGCAGGCTGCCAGCTCAGCCGCTGCCGAAAGCGCCGCAGCCTCCACCATTCGAAGAGCCTCAAGTTTTAGGCAGCAACGAGCCATCCCCGTATCAAGGCACCACTGCTGGCGCTGCAATGCAGAAAACGAAGCCGACATTGAGATCAAATACCGATTGGCATACCGACTCCGAACCCGTAATCGATGAAGCTACAGCTGCAGCGCCAGCACCAGACTCAGCAATAAAGCAATTCGCTGAGCGAATGAAAACCAACATGCCGGAGCCTGGGCAGCACTCAAATACAGACACAGGTAAGGGCTTTAAGAGCTACGAGCCGGTCTCTCTTGCGGAGTTGAATGCGATCAAAACTCCTGCTCCATCACAGACAAAACCGACGACGGAAGGATTGTCTACCGCTATTCCACCGGGGCACCAGACAACTGGTTCTGCGCCTATCTACAATAAAAAATCGAGGACTCGGTCCAACGAGGACAATGAACTTCCGGCACCGAGCTCAGCCCGCGGCAGTAGTGGCGCCCGCGGTGCAGGCACTTCAATGAGATTCAACACCAGCCGTGGTGGCACAGACACGAAAAAGGCAGTGCTTATGACATTAGTCGCTGTCGCTATTGTTGTCGTCATCGGTATAGTAGGTTTCATGCTGCTGCAGCACACAGCTCAAAACGGTCAACAGACGACGGCAATTCAGGAAAGCACAAGCGAAACAACCGACACCTCTACGCCCTCGGAAGTTTCGACTTCGACAGAGCCTGAACCATCATCAAGCTCTAAGAGTGTAACCAGTTCATCTTCGTCAACGAGCGCTTCAACAGCTACCAAACCGGCACAGAAACCGCAGCCGACGCCAAGCAAAAAAGAAGCAGCAAAGAAACCTCAAGTCGCCAAAGTTACACCGAAAAAACCGAAAAAACCTAAAGCTGTCGCCAGGACGCCGGCAGCAGAGTCGGACACTCCGTCCATTCCGCGCAGACGCCGGGCGTATTCCACGTACGATTCCTACTACAGCGACGGCAACTAGAGTGACCACGCCGCAACTCGACTGACCGACCGCGACTGGATTGAACGCGCCATTACTCGACTGACCGCGCTCGCGCGCGCTCGATGAATACAAAAACGGCCGGATTTTTTCAACTTCCGGCCGTTTTCTCATTCATTTCATTACAGTGATTAGCGCATGCGCCGACGTTCTCTCGCGATCTCCAGCGCCTTGAGGCGAGCGATCGCTCTGGTCAGTGCCAGTTCCGCCACGTGCGTGTGCAGCTTGTCCGCCTTCTGAGCGGTTTCCGCTTCTGCTCTGGCTTTCGCCTGATTGGCGCGGGCTTCGTCAATCTCGGTGCCCAGCTCGGCAGCATCAGTAATGACAGTGACTGTCAAATCTTGATCGCTCGTATAAACATCCCCAGGAAGCGCAGATTGCTTGTTCGCTACTTCCAGTACACCGCCGATGATGGCTGCAGACTTCTCTTCGCCGGCTTCCCAATACTTCAACGCGTCTATACCAAGAGCGGTCACAAGCGGCTCATGCTGCGGCAGAATTGAAAGCTGTCCATCGCGTGCCGTAGCTGTCACCTGCGACACCGTGGTATCGAGTACGATGCGCTCCGGAGTGATGATCTTGAAATTGAACGTGGCGGCCATGGTCCTTTAGCTCCTATCTCCAACCGGTGAGGGTCGACTTGGTTGCGCAGTCTTTGTGCGCTCGTTACCTTTTATTTTTTACGCGTGGTCTTTTTAGCGGCAGTGGAACGACCGCGCGTGCCGGTCGTTCCACCCGTGGTCTTCTTGCTTGTCGACGCTTTCGTGGACTTCGAAGTAGCGGCGCGCTTGCTCGAAGCCGCTGCTGAAGCGGACTTCGATTTAGACGCGCCTGAAACTACGCTCAAACGTCCTGCAGATTTGCGAGGAGTGTGTTTGATAATGCTGTCGACAATACCGTACTCGAGGGCTTCTTGAGCAGAAAGGTAATAGTCGCGTTCGATATCCTTGCGAATTCTTTCGCGATCTTGTCCAGTGCATCTGTGAAGCAATTCAATCTGAGCGTTTCTAAAGCGTTGGCCCTGAAGCGCCTGGATTTCCAGCGATGTGATGTCGCCTTCAGCTTCCCAGATGGTCTGGTGGAACATCAAGGTCGAAAACTCATACGCGGAGCGCTCACCCGTGCCCGACGCCAAGATCTCACAAGCTCCCGAAAGGGCATGCCCCAGACAGATTGTGTTGACCTTGGGTGGAATCGAGTGCATGATCGCGATAATGGCATCGGCGTTGTATCCATTGCCACCTGCTGAGTTGATGTACAAATTGATCGGTGTTTTCGGATCGCGCTCTACTAGACGAAGCAAACGACGGATAACCGGCGTGGCAACTTCGTTTTCAAGTCTGCCGAAAACGTAAACGTCTCTGTTGGACAACTCATCGTTTTCTTTTTTCTCGGCGACCTTGGATTCCTGATTTTTCTTGCTCATTGAAGCCTCGATGGGAAGGACTGAAACTGTTTATCTCAATTAGAGAGATTGCAGTCTCTTAGCTTCTTCTCTTGCTTCAGCGATGCTTCCTTGCATGTAAAACGCTTGCTCAGGCATGTCATCGCACTTACCATCCAGGATCTCTTTAAATCCGGAAACGGTGTCTTTGAGCGAAACGTACTTACCGGGACGACCTGTGAATACTTCAGCTACGTGGAACGGCTGGCTGAGGAAGCGTTGCAGTTTACGTGCGCGAGTAACGATCAATTTGTCGTCTTCGGAGAGTTCGTCCATACCGAGAATCGCGATGATGTCTTGCAAGTCTCTGTAACGTTGGAGAGTCTGCTGCACACCACGGGCGACATCATAGTGCTCTTGTCCGACGATGTCGGGCTTGAGAGCGGTAGAAGTCGACGCGAGCGGATCTACAGCTGGGTAGATACCGAGTTCGGCAATCTGACGGGACAATACAGTCGTTGCGTCAAGGTGACCGAAAGTGGTTGCCGGAGCGGGGTCTGTCAAGTCGTCGGCAGGTACGTATACAGCTTGAATCGATGTGATCGATCCGGACTTGGTTGAGGTGATGCGCTCTTGAAGTTCGCCCATCTCGTTACCCAGTGTCGGCTGATATCCTACAGCTGAAGGCATACGTCCGAGAAGCGCGGATACTTCGGAACCGGCTTGTACAAATCGGAAAATGTTGTCGACGAACAACAACACGTCTTGCTTGGACACGTCACGGAAGTACTCGGCTACGGTGAGAGCCGAAAGACCGACGCGCATACGCGAACCCGGCGGCTCGTTCATCTGACCATAAACCAGAGCTACTTTATCGAGAACGCAACCGCCCTCGATCTTGGAGTCCTTCATCTCGTGCCAGAGGTCATTTCCTTCACGAGTTCTTTCGCCCACGCCGCCGAACACCGAGTATCCACCGTGGTGCTTAGCGATGTTGTGGATCAATTCCATGATGATAACGGTCTTGCCGACGCCGGCTCCACCGAAGAGACCGACCTTACCGCCTTTGATGTACGGCTCGAGGAGGTCGACAACTTTGATACCTGTTTCGAAAACGACTGTTTCGGTTTCCAAATCGGTGAGTTCAGGAGCGTGGCGGTGAATCGGCCAGTGCTCGGCAGCGTCGATGGGACCCATTTCGTCCACAGGCTCACCAAGTACGTTCAAAATTCTTCCGAGAGTTCCAACGCCGACCGGAACGGTGATTGGTTGTCCGGTGTTGACAGCGAGCATGCCGCGGGTCAAACCGTCGGTCGAACCCATAGCCACTGTTCTGACGCGGTTGTCACCAAGCATCTGTTGAACTTCTACGATAACTCTTCTGTCTTCGCCCGCAGGGTTCTTCCCTGTGATTTCGAGCGCGTTGTAGATTTCAGGCAAATGCCCGCTAGCAAACTCGACGTCAATAACGGCGCCGATAACCTGAACTACTCTGCCTTGCGTCCCTGTAGGCGCTTCTAGAACTGTGCTCATGTCGTCTCCGTGTGGTGTCGGCGGACCGTTTTCAAGGTCTCGCCAGTGGTCATGTACGAGAAAAACCCGATCTTACCAGCAAAGGATACAAGTCCGAGCCTACTTTCCCGGCGTCGTTTATGATACTTTTCGTATGCTAGATGTTTTTGTTTACTTTAGAAAAATTGGCGCCCTTTCTTACTCCGCGTTAATCTGGTGGAAGATCCAAAACTAAATCGAGTTCTTTCCCATTTATTCAAAATGGTGGCATTGGTCGGTCTGGGTACAGCCGGCTTCATGATCGTCGAAGGCTGGGGTCTTCTCGACAGCTTGTTTATGTCGGTCACGACCATAGCAACGGTTGGTTACGGCGAGGTTCATCCGCTTACTCCGGCCGGACAACTTTTCGCAATATTCCTGATATTTTTCGGCGTCGGCGCTTTCCTCTACATCGCGAGCGACATGGTGTCGCTCGCTCTCGAATTGAGACTCGGAAGAAATATGAACAAACAAATTGTCAAGTTGCACAATCACCAGATCATCTGCGGATTCGGCAGAACAGGTCAAGAAGTAGCCAGTCAATTCCGTATAAATAAGATCCCGTTCGTTATCATCGAATTGAATTCAGCAACAGCCCTCCAGGCGGAGGAGGCAGGGTATCTTGTCATCGAAGGGGATGCTTCAGCCGACGACGTGCTGATGCGCGCGCAGGTTGAAAAAGCCAAAGGCGTCGTTTGTGCGCTTCCCGACGATACTCAAAATACTTTTATCGCGTTGACCGCGCGCGGTTTGAACGATCACATAGATGTTGTATCGCGGGCAGCTAATCCCGGTTCAGAGTCAAAACTGAAACGAGTCGGTGCGCGTATGGTGATTTCGCCATACGTGATATGCGGGCAGCGCTTGGCAGCCGCCGTTACACATCCTCTTGTAACGCAGTTTCTTGACGTCGTCATGCACACCGCTGATGGTGACCTGAGGATGGAGCAGATCGTACTTTCAGACCACTCACAGCTCGTCGGGCGCACTTTAAAGGACGCCAATATAAAACAAGAATCAGGCGCGATGATCTTGGCGGTAAATCAAAATGGTAAGCTGATTACAAATCCAACGCCGGACCTCAAGTTTTGCGTCGGCGATGAGCTAATCGCTCTGGGGGCTCAAAGAGAGCTAAACAAACTCGCTAAGTTGGCAGGTAGAACGGAGAATTGAGATCAACATGACGAATGACACCCCGAACCCCGGTACCGATGACGCTATCATCACGCTGGAAGGTGAAGACGGCACATCATACAACTGCCAAATCCTCGACATTATCGAGTTTGAAGGTCAGGAATACGGAATTCTTCTCAAATTAAAAGGTCAAGGCGAAGAGCCTGCGCCCGAAAGCGATGGCGAAGAAGAAGAATCACTCGTAATCATGAGACTTCTGCAACGCGACGATCAGTCGATTTTCAGAACAATTGAGAGCGACGAAGAGTTCGAGAAAGTTGTAGCCTACGTCGAAGAGCTCGCTAGAGCCGCGGCTGGCGCTGAAGACTAGTAACATAGAATGTCCAATCAGTACGTAGACGACTTGATTGGCAGCAAGTTCGGCGATTTCACCTTGCAGGAAATTGTCGGTGAAGGCTCATTTTCACATGTGTTTCGCGCAGTCGATAAACACAAGAATGAAAAAGCCATCAAGATCCCGCGTAAGTTTACATCGGTGAGGGATGAGCGATTCGAGTTCGTCCCTACACAGGTCTTCATCAAACGCGGGCAGCGTTTCAGCCCACAAGAAGCATCTCCAATTCATATTCTTCGCATTCAGATCGCCCGCACTCGGCAAGTGGTCGATCAAGGAATTGTGCGAGTCGAAGACTATTCTTTTGACGGCGAAAACAGCTATTGCCGAATGCCATTCCTGTCCGGACAAACATTGCGCGAATACATGCGCTCGGGTCCGGTACCAGTGGCGGTGCTGCGCAATCTGGCGCTGACGTTGTCCCGGCTCAATCATATGGAAAGTTTTGCTTACCACGGCGATGTAAAACCGGAGAACATGGTCGTCACCGCCAATGGTGTCATACTGGTTGACTGCGGATATTTCGGAAACGTCAACGTCGGTGAAAAACCTGATGATGCGCAGAAAACTCTGATCGTGACAACACCTCGCTATTATCCGAGATTGCTGCCCGATGATTTGCTGGCATTTGGTTTGATCCTCTGGGAAGCGGCGATGAGAAAGCCGCTAATCGAGGGAGTTGCCTACCACGGAGATTATGCTGGGGAGGCGGTTTCCGAGAGACTGTCCGATCGAGTTCAGGAAGAAGAGGCAATCGGAAATTTCAATTACACTTCGATTCTAGGTGCGGAGCGCCCCGGTTCCGTTCGAGAAGGACTGCCACCCCAGGTCGATAACTTACTTCTCCGTGCGGTGCGTCTCAAATACAACGATGCAAACGAACTCGACATCGACGAAGGTTTTGAAAGTTTCGAAGAGATCGCCGATGAATTGAAACGGCTGACACAGGCGGGGATTCATTATCTATAAACGAGAGCGCCTTCCCGCAGCTGCAAGCTGAAAGAACGCTGGCATCGCGTTCTTTCGTGACATTAACGAACCGCCACCGTCGCAGCAAGCAGCAATTTTCGCGCAGTAAATCGAGTTGAACGCCGCGTAAAATCTGCATGAATTGGGCATGTCGTATGCGAGAATCCAGTCTCGGTTCGACAGATAATTATTTATAGTATCGAACCCCATTCAAGCATGCGCCGGACGAAGTGATGACAACGTCGGACAGTGAAGTGAAAAAAGTCTGCATCGCGTGTGGTAAAGATCCGAGCACGTGTCAGTGCTCGACGGTCAAAGTCTCGATTGAAGATGCGATGAAAGCTATGGACGCGGCCGCTCTGAAATCCGGAGACATCGAAGGTCGCTATCGCATTCTCGAGAAGGTCGGCGTCGGTGGCATGGGCACCGTATATAGAGCCGAGCATGTCGTACTGCGCAGAGAAGTCGCAATAAAAGTTTTGCGATCCGAACTGCTCATGGACTCGATGGCGATGGCTCGATTCGAACAGGAGTCTCGCGCATGCGCGGCATTATCTCATCCGAATCTGGTAGCTGTTTATGACTGCGGAATAAACGCTCTCAGCCAGCCCTACTTAGTGATGGAGTTTCTGCGCGGCAAGAGTTTAATGGAGATCATCAAAGAAGGTGGTCCGTTGCCGCTGAAGCAGTTTTTCGAAGTATTCATCGAGGTTACAGCCGCACTCGACTACGCTCATCAAAACCATGTGATTCACCGTGATTTGAAGCCGTCAAATATTCTTTTAAGTGAAGATCCACGCGGTGGCATGACCACGAAGATTGTCGACTTTGGCGTGGCAAAAATCGAAGACCTTGGTGGTGAGTTTCAAATGCTCACGAGAACGGGTGAAGTTTTCGGAAGTCCAGCTTACATGAGCCCGGAGCAGTGCCAGGGCAATCAAGTCGATAATCGTTCGGACATTTACGCAATCGGTTGCGTGATGTACGAATCCTTATGCGGAAAGCAAGCTTTTAAAGGCGCCAACATCATGACCATCATGACGAAGCAGTTGGAAGACGATCCGGTGCCACCCGAGCGCATTGAGAACGGTGAAGGATTGCCGGCTGATGTTCAGTTGATGGTGATGACCTGCCTCCGAAAAGATCCGGCTGAGCGGTTTCAGTCCATGAAAGAACTGAAAGAGGAACTGGAACGGCTTCAACATAACGCGTCCGCGAACCGTCCTGTGCGGCTTGGCTCGCTGACGCTGCCTGCTGTTTTCATTCCGATTATGGTATCGCTAGCGGTGCTGGCGTGCATTTTTAGTTTCTCTTCATTGATGCCCGGAGGTTCGGTCGATCGTTTTGCCGGTTCGCTGCGGTCGCCGATGTCGAAGGCGATGCTAGCTACATATACGCACATGCGGCATATGCGAAGAATGTCGATTGACACTTTTGAATCGATGTTGATTGGACCTCAGGCAAAGAGCATCGGCCTGGCTGATAAGGTTTCCATAGCCGCTGTGCTTTTCGACAAACTGAATCAGCACGACAGCACTCGAAAGGAGATTTTGCCGCTGTACGGCAAGACTGTTGGACCGCTTCTCAATGACGTGGAGCGCGCGGCGAGTTCCAATCCCAACTCGCTGGACGGGTGCAGGTGGTCTGCGCCTCTGGTTTACAACTATGTCGGTTTGACTTACGAGAAAAACCGACAATACGCGGACGCTGAGGCAAGATATAAGCGAGGTCTAGCCCTGGCAAATCAGTTGGATTCGCCGCTGTGGGTGCGTTCGAAGCTAGAACAAGCGCTTGGCGAAGTATACCTGCACCAGAAGTTTCTGAACTTGGACGCTGCGATTCCCTTACTGGAGAACTCGTTGAAACATTTGCGATCCGAGAAGAAAGCGGTCAGAGAGCAGCGCAACGAGGCACTCACAGACACCTCCGAGGCGCTCTTCAAGGCGTTGACATTGAAGAATAAACCGAAAGAAGCGGTTGCTGTTTTGGAAGAGCAGGTAGATTATCTGCGCAAACAAGAGATTATAGATTCGGGCTCGATTGCACGACTAACGAACAGCATAATCGATTTTTACCGCAGTTCGAGTCAGTGGGAAACAGCTGATAAGTGGAGGAAGGAGCTCGCCAAAATCAATCCGAGCGGCGGCTCCACGGACAGAGGAGCGAATCAGTCCAAGGCATCAAATACGGTGCGCCTGGCAAATGCCTGGTCTTTGAGAAACGAACAAAGTCCCTGGCACAAAATTATGGAAGCCTACAAAGCGGCTATTGAAAGGGCTGATGACGACCTGGACAAATTCGCAATAGCTCTATTAGCATTTGATACCACTTGCGAGTATAGTCTGTACGATGACGCTAAAGACCTCACCGGATTAATCCAACCCGCATTAAAGCGAACCCAGGAGAGAGTGAAAGCGGCGGCAAACACCGGTACTCAGGAAGTATCTACCGGTCAGGCGCCGATGGCTCTGTTCTATCTCGCGTTCACAGAGTATAAGCAAGGCGCCTATCCCGTGGCGGTCAAACATCTGGCGCTGGCAAGAGAGCTTGTTCGTGGACAGCCGGACGAGACGTTCGTATCCGGGCGGCTGGACGCGCTGGAGGGGAATATGGCCCTGACCTTGAAACAGTATAAAGACGCGGAACAATTGTTGAAGCGCGCGGTGCAAGAATTAAAGGACGGCGGTGGTGCCAAGAACTTCCGAGTCGCAGATACGCTTGTCTTACTTGGACGCGTGTACATGGAACTTAGAAACTTCAGCGCAGCAAAAGAATGTTTCAACGAGGCGACGACGATTTACAATACTGAACCATGGAAGGGATGGAATATGTGGCACATCAATTCCGACATCGAGACTCAGCTAATCAAGATGAGAGAGCTTGAGAAAGGAAAAAAATAAATGCCCGCATCCGGGAGTTTCGCTTCGGCAGTTTTGAAACCGTTTGCATGGCTGTATTCTGCAGCAGCTGTGCCTTTCGTGTACACACTAAGCTTCGGTTCTGCCGATAGATTACTGCGAGTATCGGAACGTCTGAATGAAGGGGGGTCGTTTCTTCATCACGTATTGCGCAGCATCTACTACGAACGATTGAAAATGTATCTGGAGGCTCGTGAAAGCAGTCATAGAGCGCTGGAAATAAACGATCGCAACCACGTGCCCTACTTAAATCTGGCATCGTCGCTCTGTTTTCTTGGTCGTTACGAAGAGGCGATGGAATATTGCAATCGTGCGCTGGCGATGGGTCGTCCGGACGAAAAATGGAAAGCGATGGCGTTGTCCACGCGTGTTGATGTTTACATCGCGCTTGGAAAAATGGTGGCAGCGAAGGAAGATGTTGAAACCATTTTTCAGTTGATGAAAAAAGATCCGATAGCGCTCGCTGCCAGAGCGAAAGTTTCCGACGCACAGGGAGACTATCAACGGGCGTTGGAGGACCTAAACAACGCGATCGAAAATTGCGAACCGATGGATCTGCCGGGCTTGCTGGAACAGCGGGGCGCTGTTTATGCAAGACTCTCGGGACCCGACGCCGCAGCCACGGATCGGCTGAAGGCGAGTGAAATCAGAAACTCATGGTTGAATGAGACCCGATTGTTTTCAGCACCGTCATTTCAATCGTCGCTCGTGCGAAACTCGACTGCAATTATGTTTTTCGCGCTGGTGACATTTGCATTTTTAAACCGCGAATCGACTCTTGGGCTGATGTTGCTGCCTCTTTTCGTGATCGCGCTTTTCCGGCGCTGCGCAGTCGGTCTTGTCACAGGTGCGATTGTCGGCGTAATCTGTTTGGCATCATTGGGCATGTTCGTCCCCATAAGATTTTGGGAAAACACACAGGCGCAGCCAGTTTCATTCAAGACTCAAACAATTGCAGGCAAACCATTCAATCTGGACGGATGGAAAGGCAAGGGCGTTCTCATCTATTACGCGCCATCAGGCGAGGTGGAGACAGACGATACAAAATCACTCAAAGCGGTTTTCAACAAATATCCGAGAACAAAGCTAGAGATCGTTGGTATCGTTGACGGTGGCACGACAAAAACGGTCGCCAAAACGCCGTGGCCCATCGTGGCCGGCAAAGGTCTGGATTCGAAGTCCAAGAGCCAGCTCGACAACCTGGAAAAGGTCAACACATATTTATTGTCGCCGCTCGACCATCACATCGTGGCGCGCAGCAGTCACCCGGATGGCATCAACGTTCCTCTCGAGTGGATAATGAAGTCACAGGTCGATTTAAAGAACTACTCGCAGAGCGAGGTGCGCGTTCTGAGCTGGATATTAGATATACTCGTGCTGGTGCCGGTCCTTATATTCATGGTGCTTGACCGTACGCTGCAAAAATTCGTGACAGGTGAGGACTAACTATGAAAACAAACGCCACGCGAATTTTAGATAGCCTAAACATCAAATACTCTTTGCGCGAGTACGAGGTCGATCCTAACGACTTGACGGCAGAAACCGTCGCGCAAAAAATCGGATTTCCGACCGAGCAAGTATTTAAAACCCTTGTGGTGATCGGCAGCAAGAATGGTGTTTGTCTGGCTGTAGTGGCTGGAAACGCACAATTAGATTTGAAGGCTCTTGCGAAAATGACCGGTGACCGTAGCGTCGATACCGCGCCACTAAAGGATGTTCAGAATCTTACCGGCTACATCCGCGGCGGCGTCACCGCCCTGGCCTGCAAAAAAAACTATCCCGTATACGTCGACGAAAACGTTTACTTATTCGATGAAATCTCAATCTCCGCCGGCGTGCGTGGAACCCAAATCATAATAGCGCCCGATGACTACATCTCGGCGACCAAAGCCACTGTCGGTCAAATCGCCAAGGACGCCTGACGGTCTTATGAATCGAGCTCACCAGGCCGGTGACACGAAAAAACGTAAAACGGCTGGAAAAGTGATTAGCCGCCGCCCAGTAATAAAGTTGGTTTAGCAACGGCACCTGGCTGTTGAATCAGCTCGTTAGCCATTTCATCGATTACGGTTTCAAGAGGCGCATCCGATGCGAACTCACGCTCCTTGCCGTTCTGAGTCCAGCGACCGTCCTTATCTTTACCCGTTACGTAAAGCGAGACACATCGAGGCTTTGCGTGAATCGTGAAGAGAACTGACTGGCGTTCAAAATCATCCCATCGTTTGAGATTCAGAGCCTCGAGAATTGGCGAACCCGGCGTGACATCTTCGTCAGGAGTCGTGACAACTGGATTTCCGTCTACCAGCCGCCGGTAAACTTCAGCTTTCCATTTATCGACTTCCGGCACGTCGAAAAACTGTACAGGACCAGTCTCGACATAAACGCCCGCCTCATTCTCTGCAACCAGCGGAAGTATAACCTTCTGGCCGACGGCATAGAGATAAACTCGGACCATGCTCATGAGAATCGCCTCTAACTTGTGCCCCCACGCATTTAATTTAGCAAAACGCGCCTGATTGAGGATTAAACCGACGACGCTCATCGACAAGCTCTTTCCTGTCCGCCGGGAACTCTTAGGGCTTTGTCTATTGTGAATAGATTTTAGAACCGTCCGCCAGAGTGATTGCGATGCTCTGCTTCAAGGAAAAATGGGTTACCGTCGACATCGAACAAAGCTCGGAGCGAGCGTTACGAACTCCGGCTTTGGCCACCAAGCGGATTCGGCGACATTCGCTCGAAAGCTCTTCACGTACAAGCCCCGGAATCGGCATTGAAAGTCACTCGCACCAAAGACGCAAACCCTGGCTCGATTTCTAGAAAATCTACCCAGAGTAGAAAGAACCCTAAGCGGTGTGCTCGAGTGCATTAAGCCCTGATGGAAATCCTGAGATTTCTAGGAGCGACTCGCTACGGGATGAGACCGGAGCCCGTAACGCGGAGACTAGACAGGAACCCTTTAGCCTTTTCTCGACACGGCTTCGGCGTCTTTGTCGGGCTGAGCGTCCTTCGCAGTTTTTGGCGGCTCGACTATAGGTTTCATCGTGGGGAATGCGATGACGTCTCTGATTGACGCGGAGTCGGTTAAAAACATCACGAGTCGATCGATGCCGATTCCAATACCCATGGTCGGAGGCATTCCGTATTCCATCGCGAGGATGAAATCCAGGTCAAGCGGCATGGCTTCTTCGTTTCCGGCGGCTTTTTTACGAGCTTGATTTTCCAAACGCTCTCTTTGATCAAGTGGATCTGTCAGCTCGCTGTAGCCGTTTGCGAGTTCGCGACCGGTGCAGAAGAGCTCGAAGCGCTCGACTTCGCCGGGGTTATTGCGATGCGCCTTTGTGAGCGGCGACACCTCGACCGGGTAGTCAATTATGAAAGTCGGCTGAATTAGCGAAGCTTCCGCCTTCGACTCGAAAATCGTGTTGATGACCTCGCCGCGGGTTTCTTCCTTGTCCAGGTGTACACCGAGTTTGGTGGCAGCCTCTTTCATTCCTTCGAATGTCGGAATCGATTCAACATCGAGTCCGCACGCATTCTTGATCGCATCGTTCATGCGAACGCGCTTCCATGGACGAGCGAAATCGATCTCGTGCTCGCCGTATTTTACTTTCGTGCCGCCGGCAACAGCAGTCGCGCACTCACAGATCATCTCTTCGGTGAAGTCCATGAGGTCGTTGTAGTCGCCATAGGCGCAATACATCTCGAGCATGGTGAACTCGGGATTGTGGCGAGTGCTGATACCCTCGTTGCGGAAGATTCTTCCGATTTCATAGACGCGCTCGAAACCGCCGACGATCAATCTCTTCAAGTGCAATTCGGTAGCGATGCGCAAGAACAAATCGATATCGAGAGTATTGTGGTGCGTGACGAACGGGCGCGCATCGGCGCCGCCAGCCTCGACCTGAAGCGTTGGTGTTTCGATTTCCAGAAAATCTCTGTCGTCAAGAAATTTTCTTATCGTGCGAATAACCACACTGCGCTTGCGCAGTGTGTCTCGAACCGAAGGATTGACGAGCATATCGACATAGCGGTGACGATAGCGCGCTTCCACATCATTGAAACCATCCCAACTATCGGGCATCGGTTGTAACGACTTGCAGAGCAACTCCCAATCGGTGACGCGCACGGAGAGCTCGCCGGCTTTGGTGCGGCGAATGGTTCCGGTGACACCGATGTAATCACCCTTATCGAGAAGTTTTCGCTGGTCTAGTTTTTCCTGCGGCAAGCTTTCTTTGTGGCAGAACAATTGAATCTTGCCGGTTTCATCGTAAAGGTCGACAAACATCCAGCTGTTTCTCTCGTTCATGATTTTGCCGCAAACGCGCACGACATCCTGCGTTTCGACTTCCTTTTCGAGATCTTTGTACTGCTCCTGAAGGTCCTGTGCCTTATGGGTTCTCTCGAAACGATAGGGATACGGTTTTATACCGAGCGACTTAAGCTCTTCGAGCTTCCGCAATCTCTCAGTCCTGAGCCGTCCGCCTTCAATTTCAATACCTGACACGATAGACCTCCTGCCATGTGAATCAACCATGAAGTTCGACTATAGCGCAGGACGCCATACAAATCGATTAGTTATTGACTCTTATTACGGTCTTGTTGAGTCTTATCATGTGAAAGGTGTTGAAGAGCTTCGTGATAGAGGCAAGTTTTAATCTCCGCTAGGTCTAAATATAGCGAGCGCGGGTATTTGGTAAATGTCGTCCAAACCTTACTAATTCGATTTTTTCAAGTTTCGCATATCGCCGATAGACGACCGATACGCGCACAGATAGAACGCTCGCGTCCTCCGGCGCAAATCATTTGACTTCGTATTCGTGTTCCCTCTCTGAAAGCAAGGTGATTATTATCAGCGAGTCGACTCCCAACGAAAACAGCCCGCTCCCGGATTCTTCGCAGAGTTCGTCTTCGGACAATTCAACACAGAGCACGCCTCCGGCTGATGCTCCGCAAAACGCGCCTGCGGACTCGTCACAGGACTCCACGAACTCAGGGAATTTGGCTTCTGACAATTCATCGCAGAGCACGTTTCCAGACAAGCTCAATCCGACGCTCACACTTTTTGCAGCGAGTTTTGCGTCGCTATTTTTCGAGCTCCTCATCATCCGCTGGTTGACTTGCGACTTTATCGCCTTTGGAGTGTTCAAAACATTTCCACTCGTCACCTGTTTTGTCGGACTGGGAACCGGTGTCGCCAAAGGCGACAGGAAGTTTTTCAAATACGTTGCTCCGGCGCTGTTCATCACTGTTTTGGTTTCTCTGTACACAAGTTACAAGGGCTACGGCGGAGTGCCGTTTCCCTCGCTGACTCTCTATCAGTGGAACAATCTCAGTATGGAGAATTTGCAATTACTCTCACTGCAAGTCTTCCAAATGACACTTCTCATCATACTCTTGCTGATGGGTCCGTTTGCGGTCATGTTCTCAATCGGAACTATCATCGGCGAGACATTCAACAAACTATCACCGCTCAAAGCCTACTGCATAGACATCATGGGCGCCATCACCGGCAGTATCACATTCGCTCTGCTGTCGTTTTTCTGCATCTCGCCTAACATGGAAGTGCTCCTGTTCTCGGCGATCGTCGGTCTGTTGGTTTTCAAAACCCAACCAACCAAACAGCTAAAAATCGACATTCCTGTTTTAATCGCCAGTTGCGTAGTCGCGATGCTTCCGGTGTTCAACAGCTCAGACACAATCTGGTCGCCATACTATCGCATCGATGTTAAACCGATCACACTGCCCGCCAATCTAAACGCTACCGGAAAACAAGAAGACTTCGGCATCTTCGTAAGTACTAACCGCGGCTTCTCACAGGCCTTCACGCCTAAGTTCGATATCGAATTGTCAGCGGAAGGAGAGAAAGAAGAGGCGGCGAAACTGCTTCAAGGCTTCTTGAAGGTCCGGAAAAACTATTACTCGATTCCATATTTCTTCAAACAACCGAAGGACATTTTGATCCTCGGCGCCGGCTCTGGCTCTGACGTTGCAGAGGCCTGTAAGCGCGGCGCAACCTGGATCGATGCGGTCGAAATCGACCCGGGAACGCTCGGGCTTGCAAAGAAATACAATCCCAACTTCACGAATCCCGCTGTCCACTACCATCTCGATGATGGACGTCGCTACATAGCGAAAAACGACAAGAAATACGACTTGATTATTCTGGCATGCCTCGACTCGCGAGCACTGTCAGGAACAGGTTCTTCGCTGCGAACAGACTGCTACATACACACACAGGAGAGTTACGTTGACTGCGTGAAACTGCTGAAGCCTGATGGTGTTTTCGCCCTTTCCTTCGGCGCGTCTGTCGATGGAAACTCCGACTGGCTGCGCGATCGGATTTATCGAACTCTCACGTCCGTCACCGGCTATCCTCCGATCGTCATGTCCGACGAGAAGGCTACACCGAAGTGGCCGGCCTATTATTTCGTCACCGGACAACCCGTGAAAGATGGACTGGTCAAGGCTCCCGTGCTCGACAATTCGTTTGCACAACTTGAGATTCCAGCCGCGTCAGCGAACGGACTCATCCTCAACGACGATTGGCCGTTTCTCTACGTGCGCGACAAGGTGCTGGATTTGCCTTACCTCGTCGTTCTATCTTTGATTGTTGCCATCACGACGTACGTGGCGCGTTCCCTTATCTTCAGCAAGAAGACCGGCTCTGATGTGCAGCTGTTTTTCCTCGGATCGGCGTTTATTCTTGTGGAACTACAGGCGATATCACGACTGTCGCTTCTCTACGGCGCGACCTGGGTGACAGCATCGATTGTAATCAACGGCGTCCTGTTGATGATTCTGGCAGCGAACTATGTGACCATAAAATCGCAAAAACCGTTTAACCAAAACATCTTGTATGCCCTTCTGTTCGTTTCTCTGCTCGCAAGCTACTTGCTACCGGTCAACGCAATTCGGACAAGCATGGCGAGCATGGATATGGTCGCAGCGGTGTTGATAACAGTCGTCACCCTATTGCCGATTTTGATGGCTGGTCTCATATTTGCCACAGCTTTCAAAGTTGTGCAACACCCCTCGCGCTCATTCGCGTTTAATTTGCTGGGTAGCGTGCTCGGCGGATTACTCGAATATCTGTCGACCTATGTCGGTATCAACAATCTGGTGCTGGTCTCAATCATCCTTTATGTGTTCTCGTTCCTCGCAGCCAGAAAAGCATCGAAAAAAGTATAGCCAATCGACATACGACCACTGCGACAACTATGGTCAAGGTGGGACTGCGCCTCGAAAGGCGCTAGCTGAACCCGTTGCCCCGAAGGCAACGGCCTTTTGTTACGCCGCGGGCACTTACTTGTTTTTCACGCCTTAGGATGGTTTCTACTGGCAATAGATTTTCATATCGATTATGCCTACCATAGAAGCCTGCTAGTACCTAACGCACAACCGCAAAGACGGCGCGAGTCTTCTGAAGTGCTGAGCCTCAGCGCGACGGAATGTCCACTTACGCGAAGCCTAGAACCCGAAAACGTTACTCTATCTCAGTTTTGCTCAAATGACTCACAAAATCTAGAAATGATAGAACCACTATAAGCTGGATATTAAACACACTGCGATTCTGAAGACAAAGGAGTATCAATCCGACAAATAAAGGTCTCAGTCGCACAAATAAAGGTCCCAGTCGCACAAATAAAGGTCCCAGTCGCACAAGCAGAGGTCTCAGTCACAAAAGCAGAGGTCTCAGTCGCACAGACAGACTCTCCAAAAATCAAGTCAAAAAATCGACAAATTTCAGTCCATTTTTTTAAGGAAGATGTTCAGGCTGAAACGCGCTTCAGGAGCTAAATAGCTCAAGAATGTTATACTCTGTTTTTGAAGTGATTTTTTGAGGCAATAGCGAGACGTTTTTAGCGTCCTTCGCGGTTGCCCGAGCAAGGAGTTTCATAACGTGACGAGTTCAACAGGCAGCGGTGGCGGTGGTGGAGAGCGGATCGTCGAGGTCGAACTGCGGGACGAGATGCGCAAGTCGTTTATCGACTATGCCATGTCAGTCATCGTCAGTCGCGCGATTCCGGACGTCAGAGACGGTTTGAAGCCCGTACACCGCCGAATTATTTTCGGCATGTACGAGTTGGGACTGGAACCGAATACGCGCTATCGTAAGTCGGCATTGACGGTCGGAGACGTAATGGGTAAATACCACCCACACGGCGACTCGGCAATCTATGAATCCATGGTCCGCCTGGCGCAGAAAGAGGCGAGCCGTTACGTTTTGATCGATGGTCATGGCAACTTTGGCGACCTCGACAACCCTGCAGCTGCTATGCGTTACACAGAAGCGAAGCTCGCGCCGCTCTCGATGCAGATGTTGGCGGATATCGATAAAGAAACAATCGATATGCGCAGAAACTTCGACGAATCTCGCGACGAACCCTCGGTTCTACCATCGCGCGTTCCGGCACTTCTGCTCAATGGTTCGGCCGGTATCGCCGTCGGTATGGCAACCAACATCCCTCCGCATAACCTGCGCGAAGTCATGGATGGCGCAATTGCTCTGGTTGATGACCCGAACCTTTCATCGACCGACCTCATGCAGTGGATCAAAGGACCTGACTTCCCGTCGGGCGGCATGATTATGGGAACCGAAGGCATCGTCGAAGCCTACACGACCGGCCGTGGTTCGATTCCTCAGCGCGGGGTCGCAACTATCGAGCAAGCAGCCAAGGGCAACAAGATGGTGATCGCGATCACATCGCTGCCATACATGGTTGGTCCGGAAGCCTTCACGAAGCGAGTGGCCGAACTGGTGCGGGGCGAACGTCTCACCGGCATCAGCGATGTCAATGACGAAACAGACAGAAGCGGTCTGCGCGTAGTCGTAGAACTCAAGCGCGACGCGCACCCTGAGGTCGTTCTCAACAACCTTTATAAACATACTCAACTGCAACAATCATTCCCCGTAAATACTCTGGCACTCGTGCCGGACCCGGGCAAGCCAGGCACCAACGGTCAACCGATGACCCTGGAATTGAAAGCATTGCTGCAGCAATTCATCAATCACCGGGTCGACGTCATCACAAGACGCACCAGATACGACCTTCGCAAAGCGCAAGAAAAGGCGCACATCTTGGAAGGATATCTGAAGGCGCTTGAGAAGATCGACGAAGTCATCAAGATCATTCGCGCGGCATCGACGACAGCCGAAGCGCGTGAAGGTTTGATGAGCAAATTCGCGTTGTCCGAAGCGCAAGCAAACGCAATTCTGGAGATGCAACTCCGCCGCCTGACAGGATTGGAACGCGACAAAATTCAAGAGGACTACGACGAACTCCAGAAAAATATCGCGCACTATAAAGCGATTCTCGAAAGCAAAAAGATGGTGGATGACATCATCAAACAGGAGCTCACCGAGATCCGCGACAAGTATGGCGACGATAGAAAAACTCAGATCGTCGGTGCGGTCGATTCGGAAATCTCCGCTAAAGACCTCACGCCGAACGAGCCGATGGCAGTGTTCATCACCAACCAGAACTACATCAAACGCATCGCGCTCGGAACCTTCAAGCGTCAACGTCGCAACACCCGCGGCGTAACCGGAATGAAGACTCGCGATGAGGATGAGATCCAACACTTCTTCGTCGCCAGCATGCACGACAGATTGCTGGTGTTTACGAACAAGGGTCAAGTCTATCCGCTCGAAGTTATGAACTTGCCGGAAGGCGGTCGTACCGCTCGCGGCCTGGCTCTCGTCAACCTGGTTCAAATCAGTCAAGACGAATCAGTCACCGCTGTTATTCCGGTAAGCGAATTCAAAGACAACGAATTCTTGATCATGCTGACTCGCAATGCTTTCGTGAAGAAGGTCCCGATGTCAGAGTTCTCCAACATTCGCAAGAGCGGCATCATCGCCATCAGCTTGAGCGAAGGCGATGAACTCGGATGGGTCCGCCAGTCGAACGGCAAAACCGATGTCATCATCGGAACCAGCAACGGCATGTGCATCCGATACAGCGAAGAAGAACTTCGTCCGATGGGACGCACCGCTCGCGGCGTCAGAGCAATCACGCTGCGGGTTAGCGATACGATCGTCGGTTGCGACGCAATTGAACCAAATGATTCTTGCTATGTGCTCGTCGTCACCAACGACGGATACGGCAAGCGCGTTAAACTCGAAGAGTTCCGCCAGCAAGGACGCGGCGGCGTAGGCATCATCGGCACCAAGTTCAAAACAGCCAAGTCACGACTTGCCTGCTTGAGCGTCATCGAGCCGACGGATCAAATTGTAATCGCCACCGCCAATGGTGTCGTGGTCAGACAACACGGAAGCGATATCAGTGCGCAAGGACGGATGGCTACCGGTGTCAGACTGCAACAACTTGCAGAGGACGATGAAGTCGTGTCCGTAAGCCCGATCGTCGATCCTAACGAAAGCGAAATCGAAGGCGGCGATGATGGTGCCGATGGCGGCGCTGAGGGCGGCGACGCACCGGAGGCAGAAGGCGGCAGCGACGAGCCGGCAGCCGAGTAGGCTGGTTGAACCGCCGCCTGAAAACGGTGGCCGTCTCAACGGTTCCGAAATCAAAAAGTTAAGAGCCAATCTCCTCAGAGGTTGGCTCTTGTTTTAGTCTTTGTATCATCAACCGGTTGATTGATGAGGTATAGCCTTAGTGCCGAATTGAGTTCAAGCAGTCTTCGAAGCGGAGTCCGTTCTGCTTGCACTTCGAAACACACCAGTTAATCGACATCTGTTTTGCCAGGGCGACATTGTCAGGTGATTTCGGAAGGTTGTTGAACACTTTCATCAGAAGTCTTTCGAGTTCAGGTTGATGTTCTCTCAAATCGATTGGGAGGCTTAGAATCCAGCTGCCGCTGTCAGATACACTCACGAGTTCCGGTCGAGTATCTTCATTGTCCCGCGCAAACATGGTGGGACTTTTCGTGAGAAGTTGCATTAGGTTACCTCGATTTCTTTTTTGAAAGATTCGCAAGGATAGTCATCCTTGGATTGGTCAGAAGTGATGGAAGATGGAAAGCAAACACTCAACTGACGGTTGTATATAGTTTGAGTATATTTCTTACTCTTATAATAACGTTACACAACCCACAGAACAAGTGGTTATTAGCATCATCTAGTAATTGATCGGAACTGTCATGGGGAAAATTCCCATGGTCACTACGTGACTTCCCTCATAAGAATGCAATAAGTCGAAACGAAATCGCGTTCCTTTCATGATGAGGTTCGCCTGAAGAAACCTCAGGTTTCCCTTACTGCTGCTGCGTTTCAGATAGATCACAAGAGCGTTTGGGCATACTGAACATAAGTAATCTCGTCCGCGCCGTCCCCTTTTCATGATTTCGCCTAACAAAGTTTGTTAGGCAAGGAGCGCTCAATGCCACAAAAAAGGGAGCCCGATGTCATCGAAAAAGTTGCCGGCCCTCGCATCTCGCTCGACACTGAAGCACGAGAAACTACCGCTAAGGCCCCAGGCGAAACGCAGACTAAGCAGACCGATTCAACAGAAATAAGATCAACCGGTTCGCATGCCGCAGGCGGTGCACCAGGTACAACCACTCTGCCGTCAGAAAAGACGCCTCTCGCCTCCCAGCCAATCGACAAGTCAAAACCGGCTTCTTCCCGAAAAATTTCCGACGCGAGCATTGGTCACGTTCGCCGGGTAGTGGCGGGCAACCCAAACACCCCTCTGACGGTTCTTTCGCGGTTAGCTGAAGACGATAACTATTACATCCGGCGCACGGTCGCCGGAAATCCGAAAACTCCGGTTGAGATGCTCAAGAAACTATCTATGGATTACTGCCCGGAAGTGCGCCTGGGCGTCGCGGAAAATCCCCATACTCCCCGTGAAACACTTGCCTTTCTAGCCGACGACAACGCGATCGACGTTCGCTACGGTGTCGCCGAAAACCCGCACATGCCTGAGGACATTCTTCTAAAACTTGCCCGAGACGAAAACCCATACGTGCGCTATCGCGCCCTGAAAACATTGCAGATGCTTGTCTATTGAAAGTAGGAACGCGCGCTTGGCGACGACAGAGGAGCTGGTTTCCAACTTCAATAACGTGGCTTCGTGATGGCAGACGAGCTGGTTTAGATGTGAGAACGAAAGGCAGATGAGCTGTTTCGACGTAAAAACGCGTGCGCAAATAGAATGCGCACGCGTTGTATGTTTTCTTCAGATAGCGGTTCGGAACCAGAATCAGGCGCCGAAAGCGCGGCTCATCGCTTAACGCGAAGGCTCTTCTTCTCTGAGTACGTAGCCTTCGCCGCGAACGGTTTGAATCAGACGCTTGGCGTTGCCGTCTTCCAGTTTCGAGCGGAGGTACCGGATGTACACTTCAATGACGTTTGATTCGCCGATGAAATCGTAACCCCAGACCTTATCGAAGATGAACTCACGGGAGAGAACTTGCTCGGGATACTGCATAAACAGTCTGAGCAGGTCGAATTCCTTGGCGCGGAGGTCGAGCTGGCGTTCGCCACGCTTCACCACGCGGTTCAACTGGTCCATCCAGAGGTCGGCATATGTAAGGATGCCTTCTTGCGGTTTACGGCGCATGACTGCGCGGATTCGGGCGAGAAGCTCTTCTGTGGCGAACGGCTTGGTCAAGTAGTCGTCAGCTCCGCTGTCCAAACCGACAACACGGTCTTGAACGCCATCTTTGGCGGTCAACATAATCACAGGCACTTTCGACATGGCTCTGAGGCGTTTGCAAACCTCAACACCGTCGAGTCCAGGAAGCATCACGTCCAGCAGAACCAGATCGGGTTGCTCTTTCTTGAACAAATCCAAACCATGATTGCCTTCGTGAGCTACATGTACTTGGTAGCCTTCGTAGCCCAGCTCCAGCTCGATTAGACGCGCAATATTCACGTCGTCTTCGATGATAAGGATTTTCAAGGATGATCCCTCGTTTCCACTTGCCACGATTTCATTAACCCCCGTTCAGTCTCTTACGCCTATTTTCTTTGCCGTTTTTCGAAGTCCTATCATGCTAGCTGAAATCACTTTCACGTACAGCAATTTCTTCGGAATATTGCAGGCATTATTAAATGCCTCCATTTGTCTCCCAATAATCCCCCACCTGGCTAAGTTGCAAGGTAGAAGATGATCGGCTCCTCAGGCAATACTCCGCAATTTGACTCAACATTCGACAGAACATCGTCAAGAGCTGGGTATAGCTGTCAGGTGGACCTCTTCCTGAAGCCACTCCATTAAAACATAGAATCTACCACTTGTTTAATCTTTGGAACAGATTCAGCTTGTCAGGTAGTCATAATTTGTAGCCCGGTTGTCATCCAGCCGCGAAGTCAAGAATAGATTGGGATGAAAAGCGTTCTTAGGGATGGGTAAGCGTTCTAAATGGAAAGCGCGCTCACAATTGAGAAAGGATTCGAAGACCTCGCGGCGCAAACGTTTCGCTTCGACCGCCAGGCTATCGCTTTGCTTGGAATCAGAACATCAAGCGTTGTCGCGACCATCCTTTCAATCCCCGATGCCATCGCGCTTATCCCCGGAAGCACGACCTTCACCGCCTGGATTCTGGCGATAGTCGGATGCTGGATCACGGCGCTGGTTTTATGGTTCGTGTTCTTTGTGGGCTTCCTCAACGCCATCCGACTGATCACCGGCGGTATAAAGGTAGGTCCAGCCGGCATAAAGCTATGGCGTTTCGGTCGCCTGCTCCCCTGGGATTCAATTATTGCCGTATCTATAGAGGATGAAGGAGTTTTTTCAAGGCTTTTCTCATTCGACCGCAATGTGAAACGCCTGACAGTCTTCACTCACGTAGAAAGCAAGTCTGCATTCTTGCGGGCGATGGTGGTTCCGCATTACGTTGCATCCTTTTATTATTCGGAAACTGACTTCAAAGACCTCTGCCGCAGTATCGCAAAGTATCGTTTCTCCTTAGACATCAGCGACCGCCCGATACTGCTCACCCCGCAAGCCGAAATTCCGCCTCTGCGCAAAGCGCACCAGGTCATGCGCTGGCAACGAGTTTTAGTTTCCATCGTAATCACGCTCAGCGTCGGCATGTTTCTCGGTCGCAAGGCGGTTGTGTTTTACTCCTACAATGAAGGGCAAAAGGCTTATCGGCTGAAGGATTTCGCAAGAGCGGAGCAACGGTTTATGACCGCGGTTTCAATCGAAAAAGGTTTCGCTCCAGCCTGGCACGGTTTAGCAAGTTCGGAATTCCATCTCGGAAAGGTTGCCGAGGCGCAGCTACACTGGAAGGAAGCGTTGAAGTGGAAACCGGATTATGTCGAAGCAAAAGTCAGTCTGGCATACATGGACTTGCAGCAGCGAAAGTTTGAGGATGCTGAGAAGCTCATCAACAGTGCTTTAGCATTGGCTCCAGCCAATCCTACCGCTCTTCTGAATCGCGCGGACTTGAATTTGCGAACCGGACACATTCTCGAGGCGACGCAAGATGCAAGGCTCGTTGTCGCACAAACAGAAACACCACCGGCCGATCGGGACGTCTTTATGGCGACGTGTTTGCTGGCGCAGGCAAAACTCTTGCAGGGAAAGCCCACCGAAGCAGCAGAGATGTTGGCACCACTGCCGGTGACAGAGGCGCGATTAGGTATGGGCGAAAATTTGACCTATCGCCTCATCGTCGGCTCGCAAATCGCCCTTGCGCTAGGGCAAACCAACAAAGCGGAACGTCTGGCACGGCTTGCCGTGACGCGGGGAGCAACGCTCGATTCACTGTTGCAAATGGCCGAGGTTGAGATCGCGCGAAAAGATTATGAGGTTGCACAATCGATCGTCGAGCGCTGTCAGACCATGATGCCGACGAATCCATGGGTCTATATAGCTGCAAGTGAGATAAACATTGAACGCGATCGCTTTGAGCAGGCGTGCTCAAATCTACAGGGCGCACTTAAGTGTGAGCCGCTCGATGCCCTGTCCTTGGCGCGTATCGCCAAGCTATACGAACGGGCAGGTCGGGCGGACCAGGCGATCAGCGCCGCAAAATCGGCAATGAAGCTGGAACCCGCCAGTCAGATGGCGAAAGCAATCCTCGATAAATTAGATCCAATTGCTTCAAATTGATCTGTCCAAAAATCAAGTGACGCGTATAGACCTTAGCGGGATGGCTGGTGAAAACCAGGAGCACTCGCATGGAAACATCCCGCCACGAAGCCGACACTCCATCGACTTCGAATACCCACTCACAACAGAACCCGTTGGATCTGTTAGCACTTTCACAAGTCCAACCACGTTCTCAGAATACCTCGCCGCTGGAAAGCCCTGCCAGCGATGAGCGAGAAAAGGAAAAGAGTTTCGCTGCTCAAGCAACGGAATGGCTTAGCGACCGGATTTTCGGCTGCGAACCAAACCCGCTATTTGAAGAATCACTCTGGCTGGCGGCCAATGCGCTCTACGATAGCTCCTGGAGAAACGACATATACGAGGGCTTTCAGAAGGGCGATGCATGCAAAATGAAAACCGACAACGGAGCGATTGTCGAAGCAAACAAAGTGCTCGACATGACTGAGGATCCGTACACGGTCGTACTACCCAAAGAGACGACGGAACAATTCAATCAGCACGTTGAAGGCACTAGAGAGTCGCTCGGCATCGGCATTCAACTCGTTGAGAAAAACAATCATCATCAAGCAAAATCAAATATCATCGGAACGGTCTTCCCCGGTAGTCCAGCCGACAAAGCGGGTCTCAAGCCCGGCGATCGAATTCTATCGGCAAACGGCGAGTCAACTACAAATTCGGACGAAGAGACAATCATGGGTCTGCTTCATGGAGACGAAGGCACCAGCGTAGCATTGAAGATCGATCGCGACGGCAAAACATTCGATGCTCGCGCAGAACGTGCCGACGTCGTCGAGCCCGCTACAATAAGTAAGATGGTAAATGGAGATACGCTCTATGTGCGCATGTTCGACTTCTTGAATCAGAAAACTGATGTCGAACTCGAGAAAGCGCTAAAGGATAACCCCAATGCAAAATCGATACTGCTCGATCTGCGCGGTAACGGTGGTGGCAGGCTAGACGAGATGATGGAAACCGTTTCGCTCGTGATGGACCAGGGCCTGCTATTCAAAGAGAAACTGCGAGATATGGATAGAGACAAGATTGTCGAGACTTCCGCAAATCTTGATGAAGACTCGATTTCGATAGTCGGCGGTCACCCGATCGTCAATCAAGTTCCTCGCCACGCTAATCTCACTGGCGATAAACCGCTCGTAATTCTGACCGACAAAGACACGGCATCAGCGGCGGAATTGTTTACAGCCGCTCTAAAAGACAATAATCGCGGTTATGTTATCGGCGATACTACGTTCGGAAAAGGTGTAGGTCAAAGCACGCATGAACTGAGCAATGGCGCGATGCTTCTGGTAACCAGCGCACGATACGAAAGACCCAATGGTCAGTGGGTCGGCGATGGTCACTTCAACAAGATAGGTATCAAGCCGGACTACACTCTTTACAGTTCAGCACCTGCAGACCAATACGCGCCGACCTCGAAGGAAGACAATCAATATCAATTTGCCCTGGGCTGGCTGAAGCGCGCTGAAAGAACCAGAGGAAACTGAGTATCGCCGAATCACTTCTTCGGCGAGTCGATCTCAGTCGGCACAACCGGCTTCATTCCTTTCGTTCGTTCCATCAAAACCTTGTCAGCCTTCTCGCGCATCTTTCGGAGCTGATCTGACTTTGCAATCAACTCTCCGGCAACGATGTTCTTCAGACGATCAACGAAGTAGCCATCGACTTTCAGATAGAACGGTCCGGTTGGCTGTTTAATGACATAAAAATTGCCATCAGCCATCTTGCCGAATACGAAATTCAACCTGCCACCGCCTTTTTTGGTGATGGTATATGAGAACGCCGGCGACGTAAGTCCGTACGAAGGTGCGTTTTCCGTACCCAATACATCCGACACATCAATGCCTCCAGCATTCTCAAGAACCTCACCACCGGTCAGGGCGTCGACGGTCGTGGTTTTGTCACGACTGGTGAGATCGAATGCCTTCTGTCTTCTAGCAAGCTTCAACTGTGGCAAATCAACGGCGATGATGTTATCCGGCTCAACATGCAGAATGCCGCGATCGATCCAGTCATCGACATTGGTACTCGCATTTTGCGATGGAAGCTCAACCGCGTTGATTTCGGTCTGCCGAGCAATTCTGAAGTGGACCTTGTTGAAGCCGGCCGCAGAGCCGATTAAATATGTGTCGACTTCTTTTCCAGCCGCGCTCAAAGTGATTTTCTCTTGAAAATTATTGTCAGCGACACGGAATCGCGGTGCAGCATCTTCTGTTTTCGCAACCGGCCAACCTTTTGTATACGCCTTAAGACCATCGAGCAAACGGCTCACAGACTCAGGTTCAGCCGGATAGTCAAACTTGCTCGGCAGGACCCAGACATTGTCAGAATTTTTCTGAAGAACCAGAGAGACGTTTTTCTCTTCGAGAACGATTTTATCGACCTTCGAAAGATCAGTTTTAATCAGCTTTTCAGTAGATGGTGTACCGCGTTGAGAATCAAAATATTTGATCCCGAACGCAAGAGAAATTTGAACTACAAAAAGCGCAGTCAATAGCGGCACAGCGTTTTTCATTCTTCACGCCCCTCCGCGGCTGTCGCGTCTGTCGGTGAGCTCAGAGCAAGAATTTTCGCGTAGCGCTTTTGGGCGCGTCTGTGTACGATGAAGCGAACAATCCAGACGGCAAAGAGTGAGAAGAAAGCAAGAATGTAGTTAGCCGATTCAATCATCGACTGGTAGGAATCACTGAGCGGAGCAAGCGGACGAGAGAAGTGCCCGCGCCCACGAATTGCCAAAAGCTCGCGGTCGCCCATCGACCAATCGATCGAGTTTTCGATTATCGTGATTGGATTTAGATAGTGAGTTCCACCGAGCACAGATGCAAGTTGCAGCATTTCATCGGAGAGAAACGAGTTAGAAGCAAACACTACAATTCTCGAAGTCGAAGTTGATTTCTCAAGCAACGTGTTCACAACCGGCTCGTCGGGCACTTTGGCGGGGGTTGAAACAGGAGCCACTGTTTTCTTCACAGAATCCACCGGAGGCTTCTTGCCTTTGAAGTATGACTGGAACTGTCCTTCGATAGCGCAGGCGATCAGATTGCGACCTGTTTTTGTCCCAATCGGAAAACCCAACTTGCTTCTGTCGAAATCCGGCTGTATATCGGTGCTTGGCGAAGTCCAAGATTCGGCGGAACTGTTCAGCAAACGCACAATCGTGTTGCCTTTATTTTTCGTCTCATCAATCACGATAGGCGAAGGCCAGTTCACAGTAATCTGATTGATACCAGAGAGGATGCCACTCTGCTTGTCCATGCCGTCTGTGCGCACATCGACGAAGTATGGATAGGGAACCATTTGTGTCTCTTGAATCTTGAATCCGTTTGCGATTCGTTCCTGAGGAATTGGGAAACTGGAGTTCTTCGGATCAAGCACCATGGTGTCTTCAAGGTTGACTCCATTGTGCGCAAGCCATTGAGTCATACCTGAATCTAATTTTCGCCCTTCCAGATTATCGGAGAAATCGACATCGAAACCGGAAGTCGAAACTATCACGGTTCCGCCGGACATCAGGAATTGATCGATGGCAAATAATTCTTGCTCGTTCATCTTTTCCGGAGCAAGAAGAATTAGAACGTCAATTTCGCTCGGAATTTTGCCGCCTTCGAATGACGCATTCGTTACTGAGTACTGGCTCCCAAGCATCTGACGAATAGCGCTGAAGTGTTTAGCCTTCATATCGACGTTGAAGCCAGGAACGTCAGGTCTCTCAGTCCAAATACCGACGGTTTTCAGAAATCCTGTTGAGTAGCGCTGGAGAGCAGATTTGATGCTCTTCTCCAGAGACATCTTATCCAGATCCTGCGGGAGTGAAACTGGAACTTTTTGTCCGCCACTCTCCAGCACCATGTAGAAATAAAAAGTCTTATCGTCCAGCATGCCCAGCGCCATCGGGCGAAAGCCGTATTCGCTCTCGAGCTTCTTCGCCAGAACTCCGCCTGCGGCCTCCGGCTCTTTAAACGATACAGAAAACTTGCCCTTCGACTCCTCTTTGAGTTTATCAACAACCTCTTTTACTTTGGTCTTGAAGTCACGTAGCGGCTCTGGAAGATCGGCATCGGCAGAGATATATCCCGTGAAAGAGACTGGATCTTTGATGTCGCCGAACAAATTTCCTTCAGAACGATAAGACGAGATCACCTTCTTTATGGTGCTGGTGATGTCATACTCGGGATTGCGAAGCTCTACCTCGATATCCTGCTCCCCAGTGGTTTTGACCTCGATGAGGTCGCGGAAGGAGAGGGTTTCGAATTTGTCGCCATATTTAATTAGTACATCGAAGTACGAGTTCACTACAGCAGCCTGATACTTGCTCGCGGTTTGAAATACAACAGGCTTGATTCCGTACTTTTCGCCGGCTTCGCGCTCCAGTTCAGGGTTATCTAGAGGATCGACAAACTCGACTTTCACCTTTCCATGACCGGCAATCCCGTATTCATTCAACAAATCGCGCAGACGCGGCACAAGCGGTGCCAGAAGCGGATGAGTTTTCTTACTGAAGTACCCCCTGATTAGGAGCGGTTCTTGAAGATCTGAAAGATAACGCTTTGTCGTATCTGAAATCGTGAAGATTCGCCCTTCGGTAATATCAATTCGTGCAAAACCGATTTGTTGAAGCCAGAAGTTGCCGGCAACAAAATTGGCAATCATGAGCGCGGAGACAATCAGCCACTGCTTGTGTCGAGCGTTTGACTTATTGCCTGCCCATCGCAGTTTTTCAAGTCCAAGAACGTTTAACGATAGAAAGACTCCGATGATGCTGAGGTAATAGTAAAGATCGCGAAAATCTACAACTCCGCGAGTGATGGATTGAAACCGGGACCCCGAGCCAATTAACTTCAGCGTTTCACTCATCTCAGTCCCGAACAACGATGTCACCGGATCTGAACCAACAACGAGAAACAAAGCACAGACAAATATCGAACACAATAAACTGACAATTTGATTATCTGTGCGAGCGCTTACGTAAAGCCCAATCGCGGTATAAGCGCCTGCAAGAAACATGGTGGCAATATAGCCGCCCAAGACCGGACCTATATCCAGATCACCCAGCGCGAGAACGGTAAGTGGGATCTGTACAGTCAGCGAAATCGTCACAGCGACTAGAGCCAGACATGCTGTAAACTTTCCAAGAATCAGTTCAATATTGCTGACTGGCGAGGTTAATAACAATTCCAGCGTGCCGGAACGACGCTCTTCGCTCCACATGCGCATGGTGAGCGCGGGGACGAGGAAGATCAGAAGCGCGGGCATCCATTCGAACATCGGTCTAACGTCCGCCACGTTGCGCACGAAGAGAGGATCGGCCCAGAAGAAAACAAAAAGTGTGACGAATAAAAACGCGCCGATAAATAGGAACGCCGTTATAGATGAGAAGAAGGACGTAAATTCGCGCCGCGCAACGCGCATGATATTACTCATCGCCGCCACCTTGGATCTGTTTGCGAACGCTCTCAGTCATCTCTATTTCCTCCGGCTATTTCTCCGAAGATAGTCTCCAGATCTCGCACCTGCGGATGAAGAGCGTACAGGCGCGCACCGTTTTGAACAAATGCGCGCGCCGCCTCAGGCGCGATTTCCTCAGCAGATGGCCCGGAATCGCTAGAAGTGGCAACTTCGAGTACGTAATGATATTGATTGTCAGCCTCACGCGAAGATACTATGGAGACGCCTGGCAACTTATCGATTATAGATTTTGTTTTCTCTTCATCCTGATCGACTGAAACGAGAAGACGATTACTTGTACGCAGTGCTTCCATCGACGCATCCAGAGCCAGTTTACCTCGATTGATTATCAGAACTCGTCCGCAAACAGCTTGCACCTCTTGCATAATATGCGTCGAAATTACAACCGTCGCATTCTGTGAGAGTTCACGAATAAGTGAGCGCATCTCCTTGATCTGCGACGGATCAAGTCCATTCGTCGGTTCATCGAGAATCAAAATTTGAGGCGAATTCAAAATAGCCTGGGCCACACCCAGACGCTGACGATAGCCGCGAGATAGCGTGTTCACTTGCTGTAGTGCGACATCACGAAGACGCGTTTTATCGATTGCGTAGACAATGCGCTCGTTTTTCTTCTCTGCTGGCACGCCGCGTAGCGTCGCAATGTAATCGAGGTAATCGAGCACCTTCATATCCGGATAGACCGGGCAATTCTCCGGCAAGTATCCGGTGTTCTGCTGCACATCGATTCTGTTGGAGGCGACATCAACTCCGTTGACAGTAGCGATTCCAGCGGTTGGTTCGAGATAGCCGGTGAGCATTTTCATGATCGTCGTCTTTCCCGCGCCATTGTGCCCAAGCAAACCGACAATCTCGCCATGCTCGATTTGAAAGGAAACATTGTCGACAGCAACGATCTTTCCGTATGTTCTCGTCAGAGATTCAGCCTTGATCATTCCAGTTCAACCGCAGTCAGCTCACGATGTCATGCGCCTACATGGCACGCGACGACCACTATTATAGAGCACTTGACTGAAATCCCTCCCCTTAGGGTTTCAGCAATGAATTTCGTTTGAGAGTTCCGGTTACGGCGGTTTCAGTCCTCGAGCCGGAACCACTGGCGGTACCACTTCCAAGTGGTCGTTCGTAAACAGCCGCTTGCTGGTCGGCAACCTTGCGAATCAGGCCGGGCGACGAAATCTTGGTCGGTCTCGTCATGCTTGACGGCGGCGCCATGCGACCTGTCACCTGTTGCTTTTGATTCAATAAACCATTCGAGCTCATTCCCTTTGGCAGGCTATTTTGCAACGACAACGGGCCGCTTGACGGAATGTTGCTACCGAAACGAGATTGCGGAAGCGCATTCAAATCGACGACTCCAGGCGGCAGCCCGCCACCAGCACCACCTGCACTCACCCGTATGATCTGCGGAGCTGGCACCGCTGGCGGTGTCGTGTCAACAACAAAAAGTTTTTGGGCCTCAGGTGCATTCGGAGTGCTCGTGACAATAGGATTCTCAGGAACAATCTGAATTCGCAGCGGCGCCGTATAAGGTTTACTCGCATTAGGAAGCTTCGTCGGATCGACACTCTGAAACTGGGCTCGAGCCTCCATGCCGCTCGTCGTAAATACAGTAATCAAAGAAAGCGCCGTCAGTGTCGCAAATTTTCTCATTAGTTGAACCTCGCATCGCGCGCCGATCCCCGCGCCTTTCCAGCGCAGAGACTACATATCGACTCGCTACTAAAGTATCAAAGTCGCACATCGCGACCGTCTTTCGCCAATTGTCATTCAACACGAAGGGACTTGATACAGGGAAAACCCTCATTCAAGTCCCGTTGTTTTCTTGTTTTCGCGCTCCCGGTTTCCATCGCACTTCGACAGACCGTTTCAAAACGGCTCCAAAACCGTTATCTCCAGTTCTTATTCTGGAATTTCAACCACATCTCCGCTTCCTTACCAGCAGGAAGAGGTTTCGAATGAGTCTGCACAGGCGTCGAAGAATAGTTTGATTGAACTGGTTGAGTTACCACCGGCTGAGTCACAACAGGTGTCAGCTGTGCAGCGGGTTGCGTCACCACAGGCTGCGTGGTTTGTTGAACCACCTGCTGAGTCACTACCGGTTGAGTCGAAGGCGCGGTCGGCGCACTGCTATTGGTGGCAACCGGTTTCACAAGATCGCCGCCCTTAGCTTTCATCTCAAGCACGCGTTTGTAGGTCAGACTCTCATCTTCCGGCACGGAGCGCGGAGAAACCGGTTTAGCAGCAATGCGTAAAGGTTCGCCTTCCCATTTGCTGTGCATCACAGGAGTTTGAAAGGCCTGGCGGTCGAACTTGACTTCAGACTGTACCTTGTCTTTCAAGGTATCGAACGCTGCTTGCAGGTCCGCCTTCTCTTGTTCTCTAGCCAGAACTTCGATCAAGTTGCGAGTAAAAACACCATTGTCGTATCGCTTTGATTCCCAGCTGCGTTGATCGGCGCCACTGGAGCTGATTACTATCTGACCTTTGCCTGCGATGGCCATCGGGTCGAAGTTGGTCGATCTATACAGGCCCTTTCCACCAACCTCGGCGGCGCCGCTGTTACAAGCGTCCAGCAAAAGCACAACGCGATCGCAGTGTGTACGTCTGTAGATCGTGGGAGCGAGGTCTTGAAGCAGAACTCCGGACGTGAACAAATCGGATTGCTCAGTATCGTATGCAACAAGGAAGTTCTCGCCGCCTTTATCCAATTCACTCGGGCTGCCGTGAGTAGACGCATAAATCACAACAAGGTCATCCGGCAAAACGCGCATCGGCAACCAAGTACCTGCGATCGAAGAGACTATATTGTTTCGCGTCGCATTTTCGTTCAACAACAAAAGCACATGGTCAGGAGCAAAATTTGCTTTCTCGACCAGAAACTTTGCGAAGTCCTGCGCGTCTTTAGCAGGGTAACGAAGTTTCGGAATTTTCGAATCCTTGAATGTACCAACGCCGATAACTACCGCCCACTTATCCTTAATAGGACGTTTTGAGGCAGATTCGTCAATAGCCTTCATGACCTTGTTCTCTGCCGACTCTTGCTCTGCGGCAAGGGCAGGAACGAAGTTGAGTATGCCTGTTACTAAAAGCGACATGCTTAAAAGCGAAAGCGCTCTCTTTGCACCATGCCGATTTTTCATATAATCCACCACCTATATATCATCAGACGGAGCCGACGGCCGGAACGCCATCATTGCCCATAAGTTGAATTCGTACTTTCTCTACTTGGTTATAGATAATTTTAGGGCAGGAAATTTATTTTTGCACAGCTAACTCTTGGCGACAACGTCAGACGGTTAATAAGTCCGCTGCAAGCCATTTTTTGCGTTTCAAAATTCCTTCGATTTCGAGCGAAACCGACTGTGCGTTCCCACACAGCTTAAAGAAGCTTGTTCTCTTCAGCCCAACGAATCTCGGCCTTAAGCGCAGCGTTTAGAGTCGCCCGCGGTTTAAAACCGGTTGCCTGAATGAGTTTGGCGGGTGAGACGGTGGTTTCAGTAGTAAGCTTCTCGAGCTGTTCGCTGGACACGGGCGTCTTGCCGGGCATGAAGGTTTCAGCCATTTTTACGCCAAACTTGAGAAGACCGGCTGGAACAGAGGGAATTTTCTTCTCCATATCCAGTGCTTTCGAAATCTCTTCAGCCAGATCGTGGACTGAAACCGCCTGCGGGTTTGCCACGTTGAAGACGTGATGTCCTTCCGGCACACGCGTGACACAAAGGAGAACGGCTCGAGCCAGGTCTTTTGCGTAAATCAGGCTCTTGCTCGTATCACCTGCGCCGATGTGTTTGTAGCGCTGGTCCTTGATCTCCTTGATCATGCGTATCAAGTTACCCTTATCACCCTCACCGAAAACGAGGGACGGGCGCAGGATTATCACACGCGGGATACCCTGGAGAGTTTTGAGAAATGCCTCGGAAGCGGCTTTGGAAACCGCATATGGTGTTTTTGCTTTCAGCGGCGCTGTTTCACTTACATCGGTAAACGGTCCCGGACCGTACACTGCCGACGAACTGAAAAATACAAAAGTATTGACGCGGTTGGCTACACAGGCTTCAGCCAGGGCTTGAGTCGCCCGAACATTTGCCACTTCGTATTCTTGATAAGGCGCATCGGGCTTGTGCGCTAGTCCCGCCGCGTGGATAACGACGTCGCAACCCTTGGTGAGCTCGCGGTGATCCTGCTCCAGCATTCGGGAGAAGTCGGCTTGATGAAATTCCGTCATGGCGAAATCGAACGCATCGCCGCATTTTTCGCGGGCTTCCAGTCGATCGCGGACCAGTGCTCTTAAGACACCGAGGCTTTGACCCTGCACGGCCGCTGCCACTTGCCGGCCAATCATTCCGGTTGCGCCGGTGACAAGTATTCGTTTTACACCATTGGATGCCATTTCAATCGCTTTTCTTGTTGAGTTACCGCTGCCGTCTGCCTACTTCTTGGTGAGGTGCATTGTGGGCGCCTCTTGTCGGCGGCTGTCCGATGCTGCAAGACCGCGCCGAGGCGCGAAGAGCCCGCGAATCAGGTTCACCAGGATGAACAGGAATGCCCGGCTCCAGATTGCAGCATACACCAGTATATTAAATGGTACCCAATATTTCTTGGCTAAATGCTTCTTGTAAAACACGTGCATACCTTTATGCAGGTTGATAGTAGCTCCGACCGGGCGTAAGCGGCTCGAAGCTCCATGCACGTGATAAATCACGCTGTCAGGAAGATAAACGACGCGATAGCCGTCTTCCTTTATTCGCCAGCACCAGTCAATGTCTTCACCGAACATAAAGATGTCTTCATCGAGTAGACCTATCTTGTCTACCACCGATTTGCGAACCATCATGCAAGAGCCTGATAAAGCATCTACTTCCAGCAGTTTATCCGGGTCGGCGTGGGTGAGGTTGTATTCGGAAAAGGTCTTGCTCTTGGGAAATAAGTGGCTCAGGTATGTCAGGCGGTAGAACGATGCGCTCACACTTGGGAACGACCGGCGGCAAGCCAATTGCAGCGTCCCATCCGGGTTAAGAACCTTCGGACCGACTGCGCCGCAATCAGGATTCTCATCGAGATAGGTCGCCATGAGCGAGATAGCGTCCTTCGTGACCTCGGTGTCCGGGTTGAGAAGAAGGACGTATTTGCCCAGCGCCGTCGGAATCACCTGGTTGCAAGCGACGGAGAAACCGACGTTTGCTGAGTTCTCAGTGAGCTTGACATGGGGATATTTGCTCTTAAGCATCTCCACACTGCCGTCTTGCGAATCGTTGTCCACGACCAGGATTTCAAAAGACTCATGCCCACTGTCTTCACGCGCAATAGAGTCAAGAAGCACCGCGAGCAATTCCGGTGTTTTCCAGTTCACAATCACTATTGAGACAGTCGGCGTTTGTGTCATTTTTTCTTTGAAACCAATCTCGTTCTCGTTAAGAAATCTTACTAAGTCTGCCCCGTCACGAGGCGAAAGCGTCATTAGTTTCAAACAGTGACGACAGGTCTAAACTTGCCGAATGCTGTCTTCAAAGTCTTACTGATCTCACCGACGGTGGCATAGGCTTCCACCGCCTCGAGAATAAACGGCATCAAATTGTCGGTTCCCTGAGCAGCAGCCAGCAGCTTGGCAAGCGACTCTTCGACTCTGGCATTGTCGCGAGTTTCTTTTACTCGCTTCAAATCACGCACCTGCTCTTCTTCCAGCTTTGGATCGACTCGTAAAAGTGGAATCGACGGATCATCAGCATCGATGAAATCGTTGACGCCGACAACGATTTGCTCTTTCGACTCCACGGCTTTGTGATACTCGTAGGCCGAATTCTGAATCTCTTTTTGAATGAAACCGCTCTCGACAGCTTGAATTGCACCGCCCATATCTTCAATGCGTTTGAGATAGACTCGAACGTCTTTCTCGATTTGATCGGTGAGACTCTCGACGTAATAAGAGCCGCCAAAGGGGTCTACGACATTAGTCACACCAGTTTCAAACGCGATAATTTGCTGCGTTCTCAGCGCCGTCAGGGCTGACGCCTCGCTTGGCAGTGAAAGCGCTTCGTCTTTTGAATTCGTATGCAACGATTGAGTTCCGCCAATAACTGCAGCCAGAGCCTCGACAGCAGTGCGAACGATGTTGTTGTCCGGTTGCTGTTGGGTCAGGGAACTGCCGGCGGTTTGAGTGTGAAAGCGCAACATCAGCGACTTTGGATCTTGAGCGTTGAAACGGTCTTTCATGATGCTCGCCCAGATGCGGCGCGCCGCGCGGAACTTCGCGACTTCCTCGAAGAAATTCATTTGAGCAACGAAGAAGAAGCTGAGCTGAGGCGCAAATTCATCGACGGACAAACCGCGAGAAATTGCCGCCTCTACATATTGAATCGCGTTGGCGAAAGTGAACGCCAGCTCTTGAGTCGCAGTAGCACCAGCTTCCCTGATGTGATACCCGGAGATGGAAATCGTATTCCACTTCGGCATTTCTTTCGCGCAAAATTCGAAGATGTCGCAAATCAGACGCATTGAGCCGGTCGGCGGGAAGATGTATGTGTTTCTAGCTTCGTACTCTTTGAGAATGTCGTTTTGAATCGTGCCGTTGAGCAACTTCGGATCGACGCCTTGTTTCTTGCCTACCGCGCGATACATAGCAAGAAGGATCGAGCTGGTCGCGTTGATGGTCATCGAGGTTGAAACCTTCGAAAGGTCGATCTGGTCGAAGAGTTTTTCCATATCGGCGAGTGTATCGATAGCCACTCCGGTGCGTCCTACTTCGCCAAACGCCATCGGGTCGTCGCTGTCGATGCCCATCTGAGTCGGCAGATCGAACGCCGTCGACAAACCGGTCTGCCCGTTACCTAATAGATATCTAAACCTTTTGTTGGTTTCGGTAGCGTTTCCGAAGCCCGCGTACTGCCTCATGGTCCACACGCGAGAGCGGTACATGTTGTCATATATACCGCGCGTGTATGGGTATTGGCCTGGCTTTCCAAGCTTCTCGTCCTGTTCCCAAGAGCTCAGGTCTTCTGGTCGATAGAGGTTTTTATCAGTGGTCATGCCGGTTGCGCGAGTTGTGTATTTGAGTGGGATGCGTGCCAAATCAAGGTTTTCATAACGTTTTAAGACGGCTGTCACCGTATAATGAGGACGCTTTGCATATATTGTACGGGAGGTTCACCCCTGGTGAAGTACTACGAGAATATTCTTGAAACGATTGGCTCGACACCGCTGATTAAAATCAACAAAATAGCTAGCGGTGTGAAACCTTTGATCCTTGCAAAGATGGAGCCGTTCAATCCAGGTGGATCGGTTAAGGACCGTCCAGCCAAACGCATGATCGAAGAGGCCGAGAAAGCAGGATTGCTGAAGCCAGGCGGCACGATCATCGAACCGACGTCGGGTAATACCGGCACAGGATTGGCACAATTAGCCGCAGTCCGCGGATATCGCTGTATTCTCGTCTGTCCGGACAAAGTTGCCAGCGAAAAGATTAATCTGCTGAAAGCCTATGGGGCGGAAGTAGTAATTGTTCCCACTTCGGTTTCGGCAAGCTCGCACGAGAGCTACTACTCGGTAGCCAATAAGCTGACGATGGAAATTCCAGGCGCATTCCAGCCCAATCAGTTTGGAAACCCAAACAATCCCATGGCTCACACATTGAGCACCGGTCCCGAGATCTGGGAAGCAACAGGCGGAAAAATCACCGCATTCGTAGCCGGCATCGGTACCGGTGGCACCATATCCGGTACCGCTCGTTACCTGAAAGAGATGAATCCGAAGATCAGAATCATCGGAGCAGACCCGGAAGGTTCAATTTATTCCGGCGATATGCCTAAGAGTTATAAGGTCGAAGGAATCGGCGAAGACTTCATCCCAAGCAACGCAGATCTTAAGATCGTAGACGAAGTAGTTCGCGTCTCCGACAAGGATTCGTTCACGATGGCGCGCAGAATGGCTCGTGAAGAGGGTCTTCTGGTCGGCGGTTCTTCTGGAACAGCCATGACGGCAGCACTGAAAGCGGCGGAAACGATGACATCCGACGATGTAATTGTCGTTCTCATACCGGATGGCGGCAGAGGTTACTTGAGCAAAATCTATTCAGATGAGTGGATGGGCAACAACGGTTTCCTCCCCTCGCCCGGGCACAGCTACTATGTAAACGACCTGATGATGCGCAAAGCGGATCGAGGCAAGTTCCCACCTTTGATTACTGTAAGACCGGAAGATTCGATCAAGCAAGCGATCGAACTCATGGAAGAACATCACATCGACCAGCTTCCCGTGTGTACCCAAACTGGACAGAACGTCGGTCATATAAACGATGTGGTAGCCATGCAAGTAGTTTACGAACGCAAGGACCCTGAAAAAGTGCACGTCAGCGACGTCATGGGCAAACCGTTCCCTCAACTCGATCTGCATCACGAGATCGACGAATTGTACAAAACCTTCAGACTCGGCAACGCCATGGTCGTCATAACGGACCATGATAAAGCTTGCGGCGTCTTAACTCGCTTCGACATCATGTCGCACTTGCGGGAAACGATGAGCAACGATAAAGGTGCGCCTGAGACAAAATCAAAAGCAGGAGTTAAGTAAATGAAATTTGCTACCAGAGCCATCCACGCTGGACAGGAGCCGGATCCGACAACCGGAGCGATTAACGTTCCAATCTACCAAACATCTACTTACGTACAGCAAGAGATCGGCAAGCATAAGGGTTACGAATACGCCCGTACAGGCAACCCGACAAGAACAGCCCTGGAAGCCTGCCTGGCATCACTGGAAGGCGCGAAGCACGGGTTGTGTTTCGGTTCCGGATTGGGCGCATCGATGAACATCATGCACCTGCTCTCCGCTGGAGATCATGTGGTCGTCGGAGACGACGTCTACGGCGGCACTTTCCGTCTTTTCGATAAAGTGCTTTCTCGCTTCGGAGTAACCTTCTCATGGGTAGATGCACGCGACGTCAAAAACATTGAAAAAGCAATCAAGCCTGAAACCAAAATGATCTGGTTGGAAACGCCTACCAATCCGCTTCTTCAAATCATCGACATCAAAGCGATTACCGATTTGGCAAAGAGCAAGAAGATCGCCACGGTCGTCGACAATACCTTCGCCAGCCCATATCTTCAGAACCCGCTTGCTCTGGGCGCCGACATCGTCGTCCACAGCGCGACCAAATATCTCGGCGGTCACAGTGATGTCGTAGGCGGTGCCATCCTGACCAGCGACGAAGAGATGTACGAGCGTCTCAAGTTCCACCAGAACGCGGTCGGTTCAGTACCTGGCCCTATGGATTGCTTCTTGATTCTTCGAGGAGTGAAAACGCTTGCAGTTCGCATGGAAGCGCACCAGAAGAATGCAATGGCGATCGCAAAATTTCTCGAGAACAAACCGCAAATAGAGCGCATCATTTATCCCGGCTTGGCGGCACATCCGCAGCACGATCTCGCGAAAAAGCAGATGAGCGGTTTTGGTGCGATGGTTTCCATCGTCGTAAAAGGCGGATTGGAAAACGCAAACAAATTCGCTTCGTCAACAAAACTCTTCGCCCTTGCCGAAAGTCTTGGCGGCGTTGAGTCCCTCATTTGTCACCCGGTATCAATGACTCACGGCTCCATTCCCAAAGAAGTTCGTGAAGCTAGAGGAATCGTCGATGGCTTGGTTCGACTCTCGGTCGGTATCGAAGACACTGATGATTTGCTAGCAGACGTGGAACAAGCACTCGCAAAGGTTCCACAGCTGACCGAAGCGAAGTAGTTCCACCAGAGCGAGTTCGCCTCTCAAAAATCCGGAACGCAACGAGTAAGCCTGTTGCTGAAAAGTTTCAGCGAAGAAGTATCCATCTGACAAAGGTAGCTTCGTGATGAAACCGAACTTGTTTGTTTTATTGGTGGCTCTTCTCTGTTTTCAATCAGGGGCAGCTGCGAGCGAAACACGCAGTGCGTTCGATAAATATCTGATTCAAGCGGACCGCGATCGCAACACTGAAGCGCTCGCCATGATCACTGCATTGTCGAAACGCGATCCGAACAACGAGATGTATCTATCCGAACGCGCTCGTATGCTGATGAATTTAGACCGCTATGGGGAAAGCATCGAAGTCGCGACAAAAGCGTTGAAGTTATCGCCAACCAACGCGAGCACCCTGCGAACGCGTTCATACTGCTACCTGATTCAGCACAACTACAAAGCCGGAATTGCGGATTTGCTTCTCGCCATCAAACACAGCCAGCCGGACTTCGTGGTTATGTGGCCGCACAACGATCACGACAATCTAGCAAGAGCATATTCGCTAACCGGTCGCAACGATCTAGCCCAGAAGGAGCGCGAACTCGCAGCTCTCGACCAAATGACGGAACAAGCCGTTTCAGCCAGAGAACGCGCAAGTTTAGACAAGTCGATCAAGATCTGCGATCAAGTTCTTCAGAAAAATCCAAAGTCAGTAAATGCACTTGGATTCAAAGGACTCTGCCTGAATAATCTCTCGAAGTTCAACGAATCCATCGAATACTTGTCGCGCGCAATTGCGCTAAAACCCAAAAGCGTGGCGCTGCTATATCTGCGAGCTGATGCGTATAGAGAGTCGAAACAGTTTGAAAAAGCCATCCTGGATCTCAGCAAGATAATCGAGTTGAAACCGCAAGTCGTGATGTTTAAATTTGCGTCTCATACGGGAAGACTGCGCGACACCTTTAGCCATGAAGACATCGACACGATCACGATGCCGGACATCTACTATCTTCGCGGAGCTTGCTATGTCAGCCAGAAGAAGTACGACCTGGCAATCAAAGATTTCAAACGGACATTGCAACTGGATCCAAAAGAGTTTAAAACAGCGGCGAGCATCGGCAACTGTTTTTTCAATTTGAAAAATTACAACGATGCCATTGCAATGTACACAAAAGCAGTATCGATAAATCCGCGTTATTGGCTAGGATACACGGCAAGAGCCAATGCCTATGAACAAGTTGGCAAATTGGAACAAGCCGCAACAGATTATTCGACAATTTTAAAAACACATCCCGGGGACATTGGTGCACGCTGTCTACGAGGAAACGTCTACCGAAAAGCAAAAGCATTCGACAAAGCGCTCGCGGATTTCTCGAAAGTTATCGAGTTAGCACCGAACGATGACGAGGGTTTTCGCAATAGAGCAGAAGCGTATGCCGAACTTGGGAAATTCGAACTGGCACTTCGCGATTACGACAAGGCGCTCAGTCTGAGCTCTGAGGACAAAGAGCAAATAGCGAAGTTGCGCGCGGCCGTTTTGAAACGTATGGGACAAAAAGCCGCACCTGGTGCGCGTTGAAAGGACAAAAATCGGGTAAAAAGATTTCACTTCCCGTCGCCCCTTTCAGGTGCAGTCATGGTAACGGAATTAGAAAGAGTCCTTGCTCACAGCCGCGCGTTCGTTGACGACATGGTCAGTGAAGAGTTAAACGGCAAACCATTTTCAAAGGCGGCAGTGGAAGAATCAATCACCGCGTTCTACGCGATGCAGAAGCATGTTCGTCCGCAAATAATTTGGTTTCAAAATCCCTGGCAGTTGCACTACGGACCGGGCTTGTTTGAAGGTTACAAACGAAAGCAAATTCGGATTGACAGTTTTATAACCGAACTTACCAACACTACTCGCAGCCTGCTCGAAGAGCAGATGGGCAAACGCGAAACAGCTTACATTCTCGCATCTATTCAAGCGCTTATGCCGACGCGAAGTCTTTCGATGCTTTCACGTACCGTCGATCGGGAAATAGAACTTCTGAATCGACAACAAGATCATACACCGCTTGAGCTTTGCCACGGTCTGTTCAAAACCTGTAGCGATGCGAATCTGGCTCAGAATAGCAAGCTCAGATACATGCGCGAAGCAGAAAAACTAGATCGAAACATCGGTTGGTTTCAATTGCATCACGTAACGAATATCGAGAGCCCGTGGGAGCACCTAATCGTTGACTCGCAAAATCCGTTTGGAGTTCGCGGGCAATCTCATTTTGAATGGGATTTCTGGGGCGAGCGACGAGCACCACAAGAGCCACCATTACATCTGCCCACACCAGGTGCAGAATGGAGTCACTTTCTGCGGATGCGGACGGCAAGCATCTCTATCGCACAGCGTTTCATTGGATTAAAACTCATCGATGAGCTTGCAGAGGCAGCTTTCGTTTTGCAGACGCTGGGAGAGAATGTTCATTCTATTGCATGTTTTCATGACGTATGTTTCGTTAGTGAGCCTCCGATTTCCATCAGCAGAGACGAAGATGGGCGATTTCATCGGCTGGGTGGTCCCGCGATAGATTACGCAGGTAATTTCCACATCTACTGCTGGCGCGACACACGTGTGACTGCCGATGCGCTCACCGGCGAAGTCACGGTCGATCGAATTCAGAAAGAAAATAACATTGAGGTCATGCGGATCTTACTGGAGCGATATGGCATCGAAGAGTTTCTTCGAGACAGTCAAGCGCAACACGTTCAAGAAGACGAAACTGGAGCGCTATATAAACTCAGAGGAGGTCCCTGGGGTGATTCAATTGCTCTAGTGGGCGTCGTAAACTCAACTGCGGAACCAGATGGCACCTTCAAGCGCTACTTCCTCCGCGTCCCGCCCGATACCACAAGCGCCCGCGAGGGCGTCGCGTGGACCTTCCAATTAGCGACGGATGAATACTCTCCGCTCATCGAATCTTGAGTTATGAAGGTTGCAGTTTTTCAAATTCCCGTGGCGCAAGCTGTTGGCGCGCGAGTTCCAAAACGGAATGTGCGCGTTCCGAACAACCTGCTCGACGTGCAGCATTTATGAATAAGCTAAACGATTCCGCGTCGCTCGCCACTGCGAAAACCTTTCGCACGAATTCATCAGCGACAAAGTCCCGATTTAGACCCAGACTCGCTTCGAAAAGAAGTGCAGCATCACCCACAAGATCAGCACGACAATTATCCACATAAGACGAAAGCGCCTTATCCAGAGAGCCTGGAAATAAAACGCTGCTTTCAACTTCGACCCACATTCTCAGGAACTGAAGTCCCAACTTATCAAAGTAGGGTTCAATTCGCTGGTATTTCTTTTGACTTAGATATCTATCCAGGCTATGTCGCACAACAACTAGAGAATGGGATAACGTCATCTGACTGTCGCTATTCGCACTTCTCATCTTCTCGAGAAGAACCAAGTCCGGTTCTTCCTCTCCGAGAGCAAGGCTCAGGGCCAGCCACTCTTCTATTACCGCATGCGATTGAAAACCGCCGACAATTTTTTCCGCAAGTTCATCACGAAGGTTGTTTAATGACTCCCTTGCAGCCGGATAACGTTCTAGCAGAACCGTCAAGCACGACTCCAAAGCCAGATCTTGCATGTTACCAACGGAACCTGTTAGAGATGAGAGGTAGAGTTCAAGTGCCCTCTCGTACTCTCCTGCCTCGACAAACTGGCGGGCTTTGAAGAGCTTCTCCAATTTAGCTGAAATTTTTTGCAGCCCTGTCGTCGTTCTCTCGCGCGGCACCATATCATCCTCAACGTATAACTGTCTCAACATATATCGACTATCATTGCACCTAGTCGTGTACTTATTGTGAGCCGACCGCCCCAAGCGTTAATGACTGTCAGCGACACAAGCAGCTTCGTCACAAGTCGATCGCGAGAAAATAAGGATTCGATCAGCATCGGTTAACAACACCTTAACCGTGCAAATGATAATTTAGTGGCATGAAAAATCAAGAATACGAGTTGAAGAGAAACCGACCAAGGCAAACGAGAAGCCTTCCAGAAAGCCAATCGAGTTTATACCAGAACGTCCAGCCCGAACAATTTAGTCCGTAATTCCAACCGCCGTTCGAGGCGGTTTTTTGTTTCCAGAATAGCCCGTTATCAAAGGGCAAAAAGTAATACAGATTTCCAAGCCGCACCGCATCTGGTGTCGCAGGAGGTACACATGTTCTTTTTTGAAATTTCAGGTCCAGAGTTCCTGTTATGGTACGTGGTCTTTATGGCGGTCTCTCTGATTGCCGCGCATGTAGCGAGAGCCAGCATCCTGCACGTTTCCACAAAAGATGTACCTGACGGTGAGATAGATGAATACGATATTGCTTACTTGAATGGCGGCGCGGAGCAGGTGTTCTTCAGCGCTATCGCAACTCTCGTTGAATGTGGCACAGTGGAACTCGATAATAAAGAACGAAAGCTGACAATAAAAGACAACCAAATGAAAAAACAGCTTCACGTTGTAGAACAGAATTTAGTCAATACAATTCACTGGGGTCAAGCAGCGACTGTAGACAAACTATTTGATCGGTTTAAACCCGCCACGGAAAAACTGAAAAGTCGATTGCAATCTATGGACCTGGTTGCAGGCGGAGATCGAGAAGTATTTGTAACCGCAATTCCGATGATGATTCTAATGGCTCTGCCAATCGGACTCGGAATTCCCAGGTTGCTTAACGGGCTCTATCACAACCGCCCAGTATCATTTTTGCTTATCCTTCTTCTTGTTTCCTTCGTGATGATCCTGATGAGCGTGCTCAACAAAAATAAGAGAACCACTCTCGGTGACGAGGCTCTGCGAATACTTCAAAAGGATCACGCATCTCTGAGAGCAAACTTCAGCACCTGCAGACACACGCTTAAACCGCAAGATATTACCCTGGCGTACGCTCTGTTCGGCGGGGTTCTGGGCGGCGCCTTAATCAGCACGCTGGACCCGTTTAACGCCGCAAAAGCTGCGATGCACCCGCCTGTATCCGGTGGCGGCGGAGGATGCGGAAGCAGTTGCGGCGGGGGATGTGGTGGCGGATGCGGTGGCGGTTGCGGAGGCTAAAGGAACGAAGATATCGTTTACAACCACAGTATTAATCAGTTGAGATTCTAGAGTAAGGCACATGAACAACAGACATACAAAACTGGGAATAGGCTGGAGACCAGAAATAGCGGTAGCAATCGAGCGCCGCAAAGACCTCGATTTCGTTGAAGTACTCTTCGAGAATTTGGTTGGAAGAGAAATTCCACAAGCTTTGCTAAACCTTCGAGAACGCGGCATTACGATAATTCCCCACGCGGTGTCTCTGTCATTGGGTGGCGCCGAAAGACCGAACGCCATAAAACTGAAACAGTTCAATAGAATGGCAAAAGCGGTTGATGCCCCCTTCGTGAGCGAACACATAGCATTTGTTCGCGCTGGAGGCAAGGAGTCTGGACATCTCCTGCCCGTGCCGAGAACAAAAGGCGCGCTCAAAGTTCTCGTTGAAAACATAAGCATCGCGAAGGAGCACCTGACGGTTCCACTCGTTCTCGAAAACATAGCGATGCTCTTCAACTGGAACAATTCCGAGATGGACGAAGCGGAGTTCATCACAGAGGTTCTAGAGCAAAGCGGTTGTCTGATGCTTCTTGACGTAGCGAACCTTTATGCTAACTCTCTTAATCACAAGTTCAACGCAGTGGAGTTTCTGAAGAAACTTCCGCTGGACAAGGTCGCATATGTTCATACAGCCGGCGGCGTACTAACTAAGGGCATCTATCACGACACACATGCGCACCCGGTTGTTGATGACGTCCACTCGTTACTCGCAGAGCTGATGAAACTGAATGCGCCACCACGAGTGATGCTCGAACGCGACGATAACTTTCCCGGCGAAGAGGCTCTTAATAACGAGCTTGATAGTATCGCAGCCATAATTCAGGGAGGCAATAACCATGAGTACTTACAGACAAGAGTTGGAAGCGCAGCAGGAACAGCTTATAAACGCGCTCCTGAATTTAGCCGCGGCACCTTCTGAGGTAGATGCAGAACAAGTTCTCTGTTGCGCTCTAACGTTAAGAAACAAGCGTGCGCGCGTACTGAATAAACTTTCAGGCAGCAATGATGACTGTTGCGGCTCCAGAAGTGAAGAGATGGAAGCTTATTTTAAACGTTATCCGGGAGTTCATCCCGACGGAGGATATGCTGACCTGAGGCGCTACAAGCGTTTCCTCGCAATCCGTCGAATTAAAGCGCGATTCGGTTTATTCTAGCGACTGCGAACTTTGGCGTTGACGGCCGTTTTCGTGATGCGCTGTGAGTAATTCTCAACTGGTGCGATTCTGCTGTAAGGCGCATAGCTGGCAGCCACGGTAGGCTCCAAAAGTTTAGCTTCAGCATTCTTTGCGATCAACTGTGCATCGACTCCACGCGCAGCAAGCTGGGCGGTGCATTCTTTCTGAGCCAATTGTCCGTTTACCGCTCTTGTTGCGGAGTTATTCAATCTGTTAGGTGATGCGTTGAGTTCCGCTTGAGCCGGATTGATTTTCGCCATCAAATTCTTGCGACGAAGCTCGGCCTCCACTGCAGTGGTGGGCTCATGTTGGCCGCCGGGCGGGATTAAGCGGCCCATTGTGTCTCTATTCGAGAGTTGCGGTGCCACGTGTTTATAACCAATTGAAGTGTTGGTGCTGCGAAGGGTCGGAGCAACGTGTTTGTAAGCGATTTGTGTTCCAGTGCTGCGATGCGGTGCGATTTGGGTCGGTTTCTTATAGACGCTTGGTCTTGCTTGAACCGGTTTATAAAGGTAATTTTTGCTGTCTATCGCAGTCTGATTTTTCTTCGACTTAGATGCGACCTCATGCTTCTTACCTCTAGAAGTCAGGCATTGTCGCGGGGGCGGCGGCGGACCGACGAGCCTCGTGCCCTGAACATTCGCATATATGGGATTCCAATGGTAGTGCCGGAGGTTGGGATTGGACTTCAGGATATTGTTTTCCCAGTTTCTAATTTCGACGCAACCTACCGTCGCGCGAACCGGTCTCAATTCACCCCGGCGGGCAGCCTCGGCTTTCTGACCACCAACGAGCGCCAGAATTATAAAAACTGCCATAGCCAAGCCCTTGCGGGTGTTTTGGGAAGCGAAAACCATAACCACCTCTTGCTATAAACTTTATAGCTTTTTCCCAAGACGTCGACTATGGGGAGATTACCATCGCTGGAACCGTTTATGAAACACTGCTCAAATGCAGTCAGCGCAAGCCTTTGGGAAATAATGACCGGGGCAAATCATGACAAATTCTTCTGATATTCCCGATATACGGCGGTTTTCGGCAAAAAATGTACCTACTTATACCTAAATCCGCCAGATTTGAAAGGTAACGATTGTCATTACCAAGCCTTTTGATGTGTGAATGTCTGTGTCAGAATGCCATCGGAATCCTGAAGCGTGGCAAATTGCGCATTTTATCGGCTTCCCTCTTAAGAAAATCAGATCTCATGAATTCAAGACTGACACGGAGAAGAGTTAATACCCTCGGGGTTTTAACCGCTGCCGCGGCAGCACTGCTAACGTTGAACGCTTGCAGCAAGGATACGAATTCCGACCCTAGAAATCTAACGCCAATGGTTTCTATAGAGGGATCGGACACGATGAGCGTTCTGCTCACCAAATGGGCGACTGCGTTCATGAAGGACAACCACGACATCCCGGTCTCCGTCACCGTCGCAGATTCCGGTGCAGGCTTGAAAGCTCTTCTGGACCGCAGAACAGACATTGCGGCCTCATCACGAGATCTCACAAATGAGGAAAACGAGACAGTACACAGCAAGGGCATGCACCTGGTGCGCCGAATCGTCGCATTGGACTCAATCGCTGTCATCGTGAATCCGCAATCAGAGCTCACCGAAATTGCTTTACCGGAATTGCGCAAGGTTTTTGCGGGCACCATCAGCGACTGGTCGCAGCTCGACAGCAAACTGAAAGGCGACATCGTCGTTTGTGTGAGAGAGCCGGAGTCAGGCACCTCTAATTACTTTAGAGAACATGCACTAAAGTCGCCAAAGGAGCCCAAAGAGACCGCCCCGACTGAATACTCGAAAAACGCAGTTATCTTGAACTCGAACGACGCCCTGATCGGAGCGATTGCAACCAACAAAAGCGCAATCGGTTTCCTTCCATATAGCGATGCTAGAAGTGCGACAGATAAGGTCAAATCGCTAAAAGTTAAACTGATGGCATCTTCGCCGGACGCGGTTGCGCCGACTCTGTCAGCAACAACGGATGACTACTCGCTGAGCCGACCGCTTTATATGTTCTTCGACTCGAAGTCAAAACCGTCGACCAAGAAATTCGTCGATTTCTGCCTCAGCGACAAGGGACAGGCGATCGTAAAAGAGCACGGATTCGTCAAGCTGAAGTAGTGGCCGATTGGCAACAGTTGTTTAATCAGGCAGAGAGTTGAAACGGATCTGTCATCTGAATTCTGCGCGCATTTTCGATGCTTAACGTTCTTCAAATTTTGCTTCGCAGCATGGCGTTTGACTTGCCGAACTTTTCGTAGCTTTTGGAATGTATCGAAGAGTAGCATCCGTTTTTTCTTGTGCTATTTACCTGTCATGGAGAAAGGAAACGGTTGCAAGTGAAGGTGTGAAATGAGAGCCCTGAGAACGACCAGAGACAATTTGATTGAGGTCAACTTTGGAAAGCAGGAAGAAGTTAGATTGCTCAGCGCGGAGGAAGAAACTTCCGAGCAGTCGGAGAAAGTAACCTGCGAGAATGGCGTTTGCACTTTGAATTGGTCACCGACAAGACCCGCAAAGAAATCGGAAGCCGCTTAAGCTTCACTTCCAGCGGTACTTACGTTTGATTACCAAACCGTGACAACTGACGCCGATCACCGTATCCTTAGGTAATGGCGCAGGTGACTATGTCCAGGTAAGTATTTTGTCGCGCAAAAATTTTCTAGACCGACTCAAAGAAAAAGTCCTCATTTTCGATGGGGCAATGGGAACGTCGATTCATAAATATGATCTGACCCTCGATGATTACGCGGGTCTGGAAAACTGTCCGGAGATTCTCGTCGAGAGCCGCCCTGACGTGATCCGCGAGATCCACGGCTCGTTCTACAACGTAGGCTGCGATGTAGTCGAGACTAATACGTTTGGCGGAACCCCGATCGTCCTTGCAGAGTTCGGGATTGCAGAACGCGCCTATGAATTGAACAAGAAAGCAGCGGAACTCGCACGAGCAGTGGCGGAAGACTATTCAGCGGGCGGTCAGCAGCGTTATGTTTCCGGCTCGATAGGTCCGACAACTAAGCTTCCCTCGCTAGGTCACATAAGCTTTGCGGATATGCGGGATGCCTATTACGAACAGGTGCGCGGTCTCGTTGATGGTGGCGTGGACGCGCTGCAGTTTGAAACCGGTCAAGATTTACTACAGGCAAAAGCCGCAGTTATAGCCATGCTCGATTACTTCAAGGTGATCGGGCGCAAAGTTCCGATCATCGTTCAAGTAACTATCGAAGCGCCTCCACTAGGCACCATGCTAGTTGGCTCAGACATCAGCTGCGCGCTGACGACTATGTCGGCATTTCCGATTGACGTAATCGGAATAAACTGTGCGACTGGTCCGAGTGAAATGCTCGATCCGATACATTATCTGTGCAACAACACGGATAAACTCGTGTCAGTACTGCCGAACGCTGGATTGCCTGAAAACGTTGATGGTCAAACGGTTTATAAACTAACTCCGGATGAACTTGCAACAGCGCTCAAGCACTTCGTGGTTAACGATGGTGTCAACATCGTTGGTGGCTGTTGTGGTACCACTCCGGACCACCTGGCGCGAGTGGTGGAAGTGATTGGAAATGCCGCGCCGAAAAAGCGCGAACCCATTTACACACCAGCTGCAGCCAGCATCTACACAAGCGTTCCATTTGAAATGGATCAGCCGCCCTTGATTGTTGGTGAAAGAACCAACACCAATGGCAGCCGCAAATTCAAACAGCTTTTGCAAAAGGAAGATTGGGACGGAATGGTCTCGATGGGTCGTGAGCAAGAGCGCGAAGGCGCGCATGTGCTGGACGTTTGCACAGCATATGTCGGTCGCGACGAAATCCGCGATATGAATACGCTGATTAAGCGTTTAAACACAGAATTACAAATTCCGATAGTGATAGACACCACCGAGTATCCCGTTCTTGCCTCAGCGTTAGAACGCATAGCCGGCAAGCCCATAGTTAATTCCATAAACTTGGAAGATGGCGTCGACAGTATGATGCGCAAGGTTGGTCTGATAACTCGCTTCGGCGCAGCCACTGTCGCGCTGACTATCGACGAAGATGGTATGGCGAAAACAGCAGATCGAAAAGTCGAGATTGCCAAACGCATTCACGATCTGGCTGTTGAAGCGGGTCTTCCAGCACACGATATAATTTTCGACGCTCTGACGTTTACTCTTTCGACTGGAAATGAAGAGGATCGCAAGCTCGGTTTGGAAACCCTGAAGGCGATCAAGATGATTAAGGAGCAACTGCCGGGAGTAAAAACTATTCTCGGCGTGAGCAATATATCGTTCGGTTTCGATCCGATTATCAGGCAAACCTTAAACTCCGTTTTCCTCCACTATGCCGTTGAATACGGGCTGGATATGGCGATCGTGAACGCTCAAAAAATCTTGCCGTTATTCAAAATCAACGAAGAAGAGCGCGAGTTTCACCGCAAACTTATCTTTGACGAACGCACTGAAAGCTACGATCCACTATTCGCGTTGCTCGATTACTACAAGGCGAAGACTGCATCGGAAGCCAGTGAAACCAAAGTTGTTCAGCACAGAGAAATCGAAGACGTCCTGAAGAACCGCATCATCGACGGCAATCGTGTCGGTTTGGAAAAGGATCTGGATAAGGCGCTTGAGAAATACGCGGCGCTAGAGATCATCAACAACATTTTGCTGGACGGTATGAAGGTCGTCGGAGACCTGTTCGGCAGCGGTAAGATGCAGTTGCCGTTCGTACTGCAATCAGCAGAGACGATGAAGGCTGCGGTAGCGTATTTGGAACCTCATATGGAAAAGGTCGAAGGCGCGAACCGCGGAACCATGGTGCTCGCCACGGTCAAAGGTGACGTTCACGATATTGGTAAAAACCTCGTCGACATTATCCTTTCGAACAATGGCTACAAGGTTGTAAACCTCGGCATTAAACAACCAATTGAAAACATAATTGCAGCAGCACTGGAGCACAAAGCCGATTGCATAGGCATGAGCGGTTTGCTCGTAAAGTCAACAGTCATCATGAAAGAGAATCTGGACGTGCTGAACCAGCGCGGAATAAAGGTTCCCGTTATTCTCGGCGGCGCGGCTCTAACGAGACGTTACGTCGAATTCGACTGCAGGCAGAACTATCGAGGTCTGACCTTCTACGGTCAGGATGCCTTCGACGATTTGAAGATCATGGAAGCGCTGCACGCGTTACGCACAGCTCAAGACAAGCTGGGTGGATTATCAGAGGAAGAGTTGCTGGCGCAAGTACACGGAACTTCAGGACTGTCTACAGCACATCCGGAAGAAGACGAAGCGACCGAAGAAGCGTTAAGCGATGGAACCGGCGCCGGAGAAGCCAGAATGCTCGAAGACGATGACGCCAGTGACGAATCGCTCGACGAGCAAACTGCAGCTCGAATAATAGAGGGCAAACAGAAAGCACCTAGTTGCGCACGCGTGTCAAAATCTGGCATTGCAGGTGGTGCCAATGGCGGCTCCAGTGAACGCGAAAACACGACTCGTTCCGACGTGTCTCGAACGATCGACGTCCCAAATCCGCCTTTCTGGGGTTCCAAGATCGTTGATGACGTGCCTCTTTCAGAGGTGTTCGAGTATATCAACCAGATGGTTTTGTTTAAGGGACAGTGGCGAGTCCGGCAAGGACACACGCCCAAAGTCGAATACGACAAAATGATCAACGAAAAATTCGTTCCAATTTATGAGGAACTGAAACAGCGCTGCATAGAGCAAAAATTGCTAATTCCGCGAGCGGTCTACGGATACTTCCCTTGCCGTTCCGAGAAAAACGACTTGATTGTCTACAAGGAAGACCAGAAAACGGAGTGGCTGCGTTTCCATTTTCCAAGACAAAACCATGGAAGAGGTCTCTGCATCTCTGATTTCTTCAAGTCAACGGACGAAGGGCAGTTTGACATATTGCCACTACAGGTAGTGACCATGGGGTCACGCGCGAGTGAGTACGCGCAGGAGTTATTTGCGCAAGACAAATACACGGACTACTTATACTTCCATGGGCTATCAGTAGAGTCGGCAGAGGGTCTAGCGGAAGTTATACACAAGAGAATCCGCGCGGAACTCGGCTTCGCCGGAGACGACGCAAAGAATAAAATGCAATTGTTCCAGCAAGGTTATCGGGGCACACGCTACAGCTTCGGCTACCCAGCTTGCCCGAATCTGGAAGATCAGCGGCAGCTGTTTGAGCTATTACAACCGGAACGGGTAGGTATTCAACTCACCGAGGAGTTTCAGCTCGTGCCCGAACAAAGCACTTCTGCAGTTGTAGTTCACCACCCGGAAGCAAAATATTTCAATATAACTACGAGTAAAAAACCAGTCGCAGTGGAGTAAGCCATGGCAGACAATCACGGTATCACCGGGAACTGGAAGGGACACTACACATATCAAGCAAATCCGGATGAGGGTTCGAATTTCGACGCCATATTTGTCGAGCACGAATCAAGCTTGAAGGGAGAAATTCGAGACGAGGGAATTCTCGGACATGCAGTAGTCAATGGAACTTTCGTGTATCCGGCGGTCAATTTTACCAAAACATATTTCACGCAGGGGCTGGATCCAATATCGTACCAAGGCACCATGAGTGGTGACGGCAAAACAATAGTAGGAAGGTGGACAATTACTTCCAAAAATGGAAGTGTCCTTAAAGGCTCATGGATGGCGCATCGAACAGATCAAGACGAGCAGAAAAAACAGAAGGAAACTCAGCGCGCGAAGCAAGATTTAGAAACCGTGCGTTAGACCTGGACTTCATCGTGAAACAAATTCGTTAGCGGTGCTCTGATTTGCTTCCACGCCGGGATTCGCGGAGGAAAACGTGCGAGGTCCCTGGAAGGGTAATTCATCTTCCAGACCCAGCCTGAACTTGTGACGGCGATTGAACCTTTCTTCAAATTTCTTGAGCTCATCTTTGGACAGACCGGGACAATCGGCTATGCACAAAAGTGTAAGCGTCGGCATCTTCTCTAAGTAGTTCAGAGATAACGGAGTAATTTCCGCTCCGACCAGCTGAATCATGCGCAATTTGGGGAGCTTCGACAAACGCTTCACATCCTCGTCGCGGCAAGGTACACGGTCCATGTCGAGCCTTATAAGTTCGGGAAGATCGCAGATAGCCGCCGGAGAAATTCTGCAAAACTTGACCGACAACGATGATAAAGGTTTATTTCTAAGATGACTCAGACCTTCATCCGTCACATTTTGGCAACTGTCCAGTTTCAACGTAATCAACTCAGGCATTTTCGCGATCGCGGCTAGTCCTTTGGAATCTACCGCGGTCGAGCCCAAGGTCAGCGTCGAAATACGCGAAGACGAAAGTCTCTCGAGCACTTCTGTTGTCACCGGCAAACCTGAGATATTCAATTGTTGGAGATCTTTGCACTGACCCAGCAACAGCAAACCCTTCTCCGTCACGTCGGTGAAGCTGATGTCGAGAATAACGGGTCTATGTTTTACAAGCAGTGCTCGAAGCCCTTCATCAGTAATTGGCGCCTGGGCAAATAGGTACGCACGTCGAGCAGGAACTGGAATGCCCGCTTTAAGTCGCTCGTCACTAATCGACTCATCTCCCCGCACAGCTTTCGTGAAAACGCTCTCCATCATAGGAACCGGAATCTTGCTTGCCGGATCCGTGGTCGTGAAATCATGATCAACGCGTGCCGTTTGATTGTTCAAATTATGGAGGAAGAAGAACAGAAGGGCCGCAATGCTCGACAGCATTAGCAAAACAAATAGGCCAACCCGCGTTCGCGATTGCAGAAAGCGAGAGCCGAAAAACTGATTGGCGTAATCGGGAATTATCGGGGTGGTTTCAGCAGATGCAACGGGAGTGATCGTCAGTTGCGGCAACGAATCAACGATCTCGTTAATGTGGGTGACCAATTCTTCCACTGTCTGATAGCGCGCAGCAGGTTCTTTCTCCAAACACCTGGACACGACCTCCTGAAGTTTTTGAATAGATTCTACATCGTCGACATTTGCGAAATCTGCCAGCGCAGGCGGTTCTTCCTCAGCATGCTTCTTCATCATCAACATGACTGAATCCGCTTCAAAAGGAACGCGTCCGGTAAGGCACTCGAAAAGTAAGCACCCGAGCGAATAAATGTCACTGCGGACATCGCCCTCGCCTCGAGAGCTTTCAGGACTCATGTACGCTGGGCTACCCTGAATTTTACCGCTCGTAGTATCCAGACCCGAGCGTTCATCAGGGTTACAGAGATGCGCAATCCCAAAGTCGATCACTCGTGCAGTCGGGCAGGCCGCATTCAGATGCTCCAACATCACATTGCTGGATTTAAGATCTCGATGGATGATTCCCTGGCGATGAGCATGAGCAACAGCGTCACAGACCTGGCGAAAAAGGCTCAACATCACCGAGAGATCGGAGGCACGTTCGTCGGAGAGAAATGCGTTAAGCGGAATCCCATCGATGAATTCCATAACCATGTAGGCAGCTCCCAACTTCGTGACGCCGAAGTCCATGATGCCTACGAGATTGGGATGATTCAGACTCCCAATCGCCTTCGCTTCCTTCTGAAATCGCATCATGCGTTTGCGATCTGACGAACCGGTTAGCAGGGTCTTAATTGCAACCTCCTTGCGCAAACTTATGTCTAGAGCGCGATAGACCGTGCCCATCGCGCCCTTACCTACCGGACCGATCAATTGATAACGTCCAAGCAATTCGACTGGAAATTCGGAGTTGCTACCGGAAAACATTAACTACCGAGGGCAGTGCCTCAAGCATTATTCCCGGAGCAACGGGCAATTAGTTCTGTCCCCAGACAACGTTTCGAATGCCCTTGCGGACAAGCATGTTGCTAGTACGCTGCATCATTCGATTGCCCATGCTTCTGCGTTTCTTCACTGGTTTCTGGGGAATCTGACCGAGCATTTCCTGTTGTTTAACGGCATTCTTATCGGCAACCTGTCCAGTATTGAGGTCCCGGAAATTTTCGTTTTTATCATACTTCGGTCTGCCGTAGTCCACATAAGCGGCTATGTCGAACTGATTGAACGGAACGAATGGCCTCATCGCCATGCGTTCGTGCATAATGCGATCGGTAGTTTTAAAAGCATTTTTCGTACCGGGAGGCGCTTTCATGCCCTTCTCCATGGATACGAGTTGTATCGCAGCCTGCGGATTGACGATGGTGTCAGACTGGTATGGTCGATGTTGAGCCTCATACTTCATGTCGAAACCCTGCATACGACTCCGCGCAACCATCATTTGCGGATGCTCATCGATGTGTGCTAATTGTGCATTTCGATATAGCTGTCTCTTCTGCGTAATACTATATCTGGTGTCGTGCCAGAGGTCGTCCATGCGGGCGGCGAACTCGATTTCCCGCACGAGATCACCAGGGTTCCAGTATCCAGGCAGACAATGCAGCACAGTTCCATCTGACGATAATAGAAAGGTTTGCAGGTTATGCGGACCGGCACCATTGGTAGTGACAATCGCATTCCCGTCTGGAGCATGCTTGCCCGAGAACCCGGCATAACTTTCATTCGAGATATCTCGATAACCGCAGACTAATTCATTTTTTAAAACGGAGAGGGCTGGTTCCTGCGAGAGCGACACGGCTCTCAAGCTATTGGCGGCACTTCAAGTCGAGCCTGACATTTGTCCGATCATTTGAATCCAGAGAACCATTTTGTTCTCTCGTCGAGCTTCTTCCAAGGCCTGTGAGAGATTGGTATTCCAGTGAATCTCGTTGTTCACCGTGCAAATATTTTCTTTGGCTACCGCCCCCTCTATCAAGCGGGGCATCGCCAGCGCTTGCAATGGCATCGTCAATGAAGAAGCGAGCGCCAGGCTGAGCATAAATGTTTTTTTGAGCATAGAGCGACCTCATCATCGGAGCCGACCACTGCCGGCAAAAGTCCCCATATCTTGTTAAACGTAAAACCGAGACAAAAAGTTCAATCAAACCGACGATTTAAAGATTAAATGATCAAACAGCTCGAACCCGCGCCAATACCAGTGTACTGAAATCGGCTCTAGTCCTCATCCTTGAAAAGTTTGCGAAAGGCCGAACCTATTTGACCGAGAAAATCAGAGAAGCGTTTCCCGAAACCTCTCTTGGGCTTCGGGCGGCCGGGACGGCCAACTTTACTCTGTGCTTTGTTTGCGGACTCCCCTCTGTGCTCGACGTTCGGAGCCTGGCTCGCTGCCACGACATCCGAATCCTGAGGATCGAGCTGTGGAATTCTTGGTCGAGTGAAGTCAGCACGTCGAACAGTCCTGTGCCGAGCGCTTAACGTCGTTTGATGAGAAGTCGGAGGTTCGGTCGGTTCATCAGAATTGAAAATAAGATCGTCAAGGTCCGCAGGGGCGTCCGGAGGAGAAGGCATTTGCTGAACTGGCTGCGGCTGATTGGCTTCGCTGCCGGGCGGCGCCAATGGAGACTGCGAGCGCCCAAAACCAAGACCACTTTTACCTTGCAAGGATCCCATCAGACCGGACGATCGCTGTTGAGGCTCCGGAGGTCTGCCGGAGTGAGGCTGACCTGGAGGCTGAGGCGGCTCCCCTGCTGCTGTAGCTTCCTGGAACAAGGCTCCCTGAAACGATTCCGGAACTGGAGCTTCCCGATACGGCTCCTCCTGCAACGGCACATTTGGGAATGGCACTTCTTGAGCAGGCAGGTTCTGATGAGAGGAGGCTGGAACGGGATTCTGAGCCGGCAAGCCCTGATTGGACTGCGACGGCTCAACCTCGTTAAGACGCCCCAAGAGTGGATTGGCAGGAGCCTCGAATCCTAAGCCGGGGGTCAGCGATGACGCCACTCGCGGCGGAGCTGCTGACGAGGGCTTCGCCGGTACAGTGGGTTGAAACGGCCGCGGCGGAGAAGCCGGGCTCTGTGGTGTTACCTGCTGAACAGGTTTCGGCTGGGGTGGCTGAGCCGGTTGGACCGGTTGCGGCGGAGCTGCATTCGGCGGCGCGGCTGGTTGAACAGATTGCTGTGGCGACGCTGCCGGTGCAGGCACTGAGCTTTTCTGGTTCGGGACATACTTAGGCAACACCGGAAGGGGCGATTGGCCCGGTCGCGGAGTGTAAAGCGGGGCATTCTGTTGCGGTGATTGAGCCGGTGGAAGACCGAAGGCGGGCGGAGGACTAAATGATTGCGCCGGATCCGGTTGCGCGGTTTCCGCCTGCGGACCGCCCGGCAAAGAGCCAAAAGTCTGGCTGCCCGAGCGACCAAAACCATTCTGCGAAGCTGGGTCGAGCGGCTGCTTTTCGATTTTAGTCGGTTTCACGAATTCGCCGGTCGCTTGAAGTAGCGATGAGAAAGTCGTGACCTGCGGGCTTTCCTGTTGCTCATCATTCAAACTATCATGAGCACCTGAACCGAGCAGGGAGCTTAGCCCTGAGCTGGATTGAGTTACCTCGGGTGGTTCCTCGCGCGCATCCAGATTCGACGGCTGGATCTGCAACTCATCACCGGACAAGTCGGCGCCAACCTCGAAAGTTTCGTACATGAATTGGTCAGAGACATCAATCATTCGAGTGAACGGTTTTCGCCGTTTCGCTCCGCCGGCCAGCGGATTAGGCTTTTCGTTTGAGTTGTTTTGTTCGTCGTCGTTCATCTAGAAAACTCAACACTTCAATCCAACATATATACGATTGCAGATTCTAGCAAGCATTCAGGCTAGCAGGTTGAATTTCCGTTGAATAAGTGGAAGAAGTTAAGCCGAGGGCATCAGCCAGCGTTTCCACCATGGCATTTGCGAAACCGTCAATTGCTCCGTTAGTTTGGAAAGACGATCGTTCAAAGCGGTTATCTCGGTTCCCATCTCTCTGGCGATGCGCTCGGCTTCTTCTTTGGCGGACTGTTTTTCAGTTGCACTGCAGGCGGTGGCATTTCGAAGGTCTGACTCCAGGCGTTCGATTGCTTGAGCCTGCAGCGCGATCTCGGCAAGGCGCTCATCAAGCCGAGCTTGAATAATCTTCTTCTCCTGTTGAAGCAAATCAGCCTCATCATTGAGAACAGCAATCTCAAACTCTTTCTGACGCTGGTACTCGGCGGTAAACTGAGCGATCTGGGCGAGGTCCTTATCTTTCTCTCTTTTCAGTTGAGCGGCCTCTTCCTTGAGTCTTTGAATCTCAATTTCACGTTCCTGACGCATTCTATCGATCTCGGCTTGAGCTTCGCGGCGCTCACGATCCTTCGCTTCGATCAAGTCCATCAGCGCTGCTTCCAGTTCGACAATCGCAGCTCTGTTCTTCTCATCGAACGTCGCGCGAGTCGATAGATCTGTAATCTGCTCGCGAAGCCTGGCAACCTCGATACTATGCATCCGGTATTCTTCTTCAAGCAGGGCCTCAAGTTGCGGGATAGTCTCCTGTTCTGCTCGTTCGAGCATCACAACGGTGTCGAATTGTTGTTGCTCCATGCAAGAGATCTGCAGACGATATGCAGCCGCCTCAAACTCCAGACGCTCAGCATCCTCGGCTTTCCGTTGAAGGTCCGGCAGGAGACGTAAGCGCAAATTGCGCTCCTCAAGTTCTTCAACCAAACGTGCAGCAATCACGCGATGATCGTCGAGACGCTTGGCGAATTCCCGAGCCATAACCCTCACGACCGTCATCATCGACGGTGCGTCGGCAGCTGCGGAAATTGCCTCAACAAGCGCCTGATCGCGCAACGCTTCGCGTACGACATCATCGACAGCCGCATCGAAGAAATACGTTTCACTTCCCTGCACGTTTTTGAACAGCGCAGCATCTTCGTAGTCTTCGTAGACATCATAGAAACTCTCATCAGACTTCGCGTCCAAGGCGACAGTGCCGGCTGTCTCGAACACTAGATCAGCAACAGCGACTGAAACAGTTTCAGCTGTTTCTTCAACAACAGCAGCATCGACAACCGTTTCCGCGATATGAGCGACAATCGGCTTTTCGAATTCAGGAAGTGGACCGCTCGTTGTAACGCTGACCTCAATAGTTGCTGTTGCCGCAGAAACATCGTCGCCCGACTCGACACCGAAGAACAGATCGTTATTCTCGACGCCTTCAGCAGGGTGGGCGTCCGGTGCGAAATTCTCCTGGACGACTTTAGCTTCTACAACAGGCTTAGCCTTGTCAGAGGTCTTCCGACGCCGACGTGGTGCCGGAGGCGGTGGCGTGGTCAGCTCGTTCTCAACCACGGTAGGAATGTCGCCGTTCATGAAATAAGTACCGTTAGGCGTGACAATAGGCATCGATGCCAGCTCTGCATCAATGTCATTCTTCTGAACGAACCAGCGCTCCTTGTCACCGTCGAGACGCTTCTCGCCCTTATAGAGACCTTGGTCGAGTTTTTCCCGGACGTATTTCTTGTCTCGTCCCAACATAGCTGCTGCAACTTTGACTGAAATCATCGGATTGATATGCATCGCATCTCCACTTTCTATTTCTTCGACATGCCGCACGGTTCGCCAGTCTGGAAAGAATTATAAGGCAAGCCAAAGCGCTTACGGGCTGACGAATTTCTCACAACCCGCACCACCTGTGATGCCGGCGAGTAAAACTATATGCGATACCACCACGTTATGCGACGCAATGGTCCATGAAAGCAATTCGGTGGCTATTCAACGACACCAAACAAAAACTCCCTCTGCCGAAGCGAAGGGAGTCTTTCGACGAACTTATGACAGGTAGCTGATGCCTATTGATACTTCACAGAACACCCGTAGGATTTGGTCTCAGCGACGGTCACCGGCTTACCTTTGAGAACCTCATCAAGAGCGCTCTTGACGTAGTTCTTCGCGGTAGCGATTTCGGATTGGTCCACTCCGGACTTGTCGTCGATCGCGCCGGCATAGACCAGCTTACCGGCTTTATCGATCACATACATGTCGGGGGTTGTTTTGGCATTGTATTCTCTGCCAACCTTACCGTCCTCATCGATTAGCACCACTGATGGTGCAGCCTTTCTGTCGGCGAATGCTTTGTTGTGTTCCTCAGGGGTTGCGTTACCTTGCTTCCCTTTGGCAGAGGAGTTGATGGAAACCCAAACCACGCCTTTGCCGGTATATTCCTTTTGCAACTTCTGCATGTTGCCGCTCTCGTAGTGCTTCTTGACGAAAGGACAACCGAAGTTGAACCACTCGAGCACCACAACCTTGCCCTTTTGATCTTTCAAACTCCACTGCTTGCCGTGTGTATCGGTCAATGTGAAGTCAGGAGCTGCCTTTCCTACAACCGCCGGAGCTGCGGCTTCCGGGGCTGCTTTGACGAAACGATCAGCAAACAATTCATTGGGAATCAGTATCGCCATCGTCAACAGAAATAACGCCATAAGCTTTTGCGCTATTTTGGAAGAACCGTTCATAAACACCATTAGCCTCTTTATAAGCTGAATTCAGTAAGGACGTATTCTACACCTATCACTTCAAACAACTAGTCGTATTACGGGAGCGAAGGTCAAAACCCTCGGACATTCGGCGTCGCGAGCCAGTAACAGTCTGAAATATTTATCAGATATGCTTATAGCAAAGTGGCGGCGTAATGCGGCTTTCCGTCTCAAACTCGGTCGCCCGCCCCTAACAGAACTCCAAAAGCAGGCTACGCGCAACGCTCTCTCGAGCCAACCAGTGTAGCACTCCCCATACCCGCTTTTCTTCTTCAAAGGTATCGCCTGCGATTTGCTGGTCCAGGACTGCAGTTCCGTTCAACTGACCGACGTCACCAGGAACTTTCAAGAATTGATTGAGTTCATCCAGCTCGCGAAGGAGCGCATTTGATGAGCCTATGTCGCACTTCCAACTGCCATCGCCAGTGGACGACGCCACGTCAAAAGCAAAAGGCTCATCGAAGTCTACGGGAATATAGAAACCGTTTGAGTCAGAATGGTTAATCAGGTGCTTGAACTTACCAAGCGGCAAACGCCCCTGGTTTATTTCGTTGAGTTCATGACCGATTACGGAAAAATCCGGTTCGGTAGGAGGCTCTCCGTGAACCGACAAGTACGCAGCATAACTCTTGAGCTGCAGCACGCTCCCAGACTTGCCAATTTCCCCTTTGAAATCCTGATTGGCCGGTCCAATCGTTAATTGACCGCTGTTTCCCTTGTCAATAAATGCAGTCTGGATAGAATTCAAGAGCGAAGCATAGTAATCTTCGAATTCGTAATCGTCAGTTCCGACCAATCGCCCGTCAAGAGACATCATCGCCCTCCGCGTTCTCACGATGAAAGCTTATCGCCCTGGAAGGCAGGGTTCAAGCTTTTCGGACGCTGTCAGGGTATAAAAGACTAAGAAGGGAAACTGCGGTCACCACTTCCATGTCTAATCATCTTAAAGCTGGTGAGCTTTACGCCTTCGCGACCAACGACGGCTCCTGCCTGGTTGGCAAAGTCGTGCAAAGTTATAAAGACTCGGTAGACATATATATGTACGACCGACACTTTGAACCGCTCTCTCAAAAGTCGGACGTTCTGGCAGCACTGATAGAGCACAAAGCCCCAGGCGGATATACAACGAATATCGAGCGCCGTGAATTCGCGCTGATGTATCCGCTCTGGTTGGCTCATCAGGAAGTCACAGAAAGCGAGGCCCAGAGCGCGTCTCAGAAGGCTCTCACCATTTACGGAAAACCGATTCGCTTCATTCGCACTCGTCCTTACTGGGACCCGATAATCATAATGGTGTTTTCCTGGCTGATGGTGCTGATTTTTGCCCTGGCAATTTGCGTTCCGAACAACCAATCACTTCCGAGCGCGTTGTTGATGGCAATTTTTCTGTCGGGCTCCATCGCAATCCCGCTTGGCGGAGGGATAGCCTTCGTTTTTGTTATATTCCGCTTCCTTGAATCGCTCCGTACAGGCTTCCCGATGCGCTCCAACCCGACCCTTGAATTCCGGCTATCAATGCCTTTGGACGAAGCATTCCCAATCTGCAGAGACAAGCTCGGCGCAAAAACCGACCGCGACTTTGATTTTGTAGACCGCCGCTCCGGCTACATACAAGCGAGGATTCAGAACCATCTGCTTGTGAGGATTATGTGCTACCAGCTCGAGGCAAATGAAACCGGTGTCATCGTTTCCTGTTTTGACTTGAAGGGCGGCACATTTGGCTCCGACATGTGGTTGTTGAAAAATCTAGCTGCTCAATTGCAGGCGCAGGAGGGCGAGACCGTGATTGAGCAACAGCCGCTAGTTATTGGTGGTTTCATGCGCAAGTTTTTCTGGTTCGCAATGACCGCAACCTTCGCTTGCGTAAGTGCGATGTTCTTGAAAGCTGCTATTTCAGGCGAATTGACATGCCTTCCGCTACTTCTACTGACAGCTATACTGACCGGACTTGCCGGTTTTTACCTGTTCCGACCCACTCAGGAGACGGCTTAAGAACCCGGCGCGGCACCACAGCCGGTGCCGCGCCGGAAAGTCGCATGCACGCGAAAAATTCAGCGCTATCGGAAGGCGGGGTCGCGAGCGGTTTATATCCTCTATATAGGAATGATTTTGCTGCGATCAATCTTGCACATTTTTCATATCCACCATATATGGCACCATTGCAAAATACAAGAGTGGCTATTTGTGCGGCTTTCGAGCGATCGCGATTTTCGACTTCTGATAATCGGAGCAACGCTTGGCATGCCGCCGTCTAACGAAGAGCAGCCTATACTGCGGACTTCACGCGATCGTTCACCAGTATGAAGATATGTGGATGGTGCAGATGCACACGCAGGGGTTAGGTGATACTATTAGAAATCTCGCTGAGCGAGGGCTATTAGCTCAGGTGGCTAGAGCGCACCCCTGATAAGGGTGAGGTCCGAGGTTCGAGTCCTCGATAGCCCAGATCTTAAAGCTTTCCTTGAGAGCATGCGACGTTTCGAAAAGTCTGTTATGATAGAGAAACGACGACGCGGCTGAAGGGAAGTCACCCGTCCGAAACATTCGGACATGGTGAGAGGACTTACGGAGAGCGTTCCCTTATAATGGGAATTGTGAACTGGAAAGTTCGAACTCGGGGGCTTGGCTCAGTTGGTAGAGCGTCTCGTTTGCACCGAGAAGGTCAGGAGTTCGAATCTCCTAGCCTCCAGAGTTTTTACTGAAAAGCGTCTGTAACAACTAAGATACAAACCCTTTTCAAACCAGAGTTAACTGATAGAATTGTTGACTCTGCGAGGTTCGAAAGACCTCGAGAGCCCACAGCCGAGAGGCTATTAATCTCGGCGCCGTACCCTGAAAACTGCATATTGAGAACGACAACTAGTGTTGCTGATCTAATCCATCAGCAACAAGTCCGTAATCAAAACACCAATGTAAGACTCGGTGCCTGCTTGTGTTCCTGTCCTGGAACGAGCCGCATCGAGAATTTGGTTAAGCTACAAAGAGCGCATGGTGGATACCTGGGCGCGAGCAGCCGATGAAAGACGCATGACACAGCGAAATTCCACGAGGAGTCGGTCAAGACTAAGATCCGTGGGTATCTGAATGGGGCAACCCCACCGAGTCATGTCGGTGACGCCAAACTGAATTCATAGGTTTGAGCGAGGCAAGTCAGGGAACTGAAACATCTTAGTACCTGGAAGAAAGTAAAACAAAACAGTGACTCCCTTAGTAGCGGCGAGTGAAAGGGGAATAGGCCAAACCAGCAAAACGAAAGTTTCGCTGGGGTAGCGGGACTCTATACGGGATTGTAAGTGGTTAGTTGAAGAGCCTGGAAAGGCGCACCAAAGACGGTGATAGTCCGGTAAGCGAAAACCATGAACACCTAAGAGTATCCCAAGTAGTGCGGGGCACGTGAAACCTTGCATGAATCAGCCGGGACCATCCGGTAAGCCTAAGTACTGCTCGTGACCGATAGCGTACAAGTACTGCGAAGGAAAGGTGAAAAGAACCCCGGGCAGGGGAGTGAAATAGAATATGAAACCGTGTGCTTACAAGCAATCGAAGCACTATTAAATAGTGTGACGGTGTGCCTGTTGAAGAATGAGCCGGCGAGTTACCGTATGTTGTAGGTTAAGCGATTAATACGCGAAGCCATAGAGAAATCGAGTCTGATAAGGGCGACAACATAGCATGCGGTAGACCCGAACCCGGGTGATCTAGGCATGGCCAGGATGAAGCGTGTGTAAAAATGCGTAGAGGTCCGAACCAACCGATGTTGAAAAATCGGTGGATGAGCTGTGTTTAGGGGTGAAATGCCAATCGAACCCGGAGCTAGCTGGTTCTCCCCGAAAGGCGTTGAGGCACCGCGTCAGGTTTATCTTATAGGGGGTAGAGCACTAGTTCGGTGCGGGCGGAGAAAATCCGTACCAAATCGAGTTAAACTCCGAATACCTATAACGTCATTACCTGGCAGTGAGACTGCGAGAGATAAGTTCCGTAGTCAAGAGGGAAACAGCCCAGACCGCCGACTAAGGACCCAAAATGCATGCTAAGTGATTAAGGAGGTGGAGTTGCATAGACAACCAGGATGTTGGCTTAGAAGCAGCCACCATTCAAAGAAAGCGTAATAGCTCACTGGTCAAGCGACTCTGCGCCGAAAACGTACGGGGCTAAGCATGCTTCCGAAATCGCGGGATCAGATTTATCTGATCGGTAGGGGAGCGTTGTGTTGTAGGCAGAAGGTAGAGCGAAAGCACTACTGGACGAACCACAAGTGAGACTGTCGGCTTAAGTAGCGAAAACATTGGTGAGAATCCAATGCACCGAAAGACTAAGGGTTCCTGCACAAGGCTCGTCCATGCAGGGTTAGGCGGGAGCTAAGGCGAGGCCGAGAGGCGTAGCCGATGCACAGAATGTTAATATTCATTCCCCACACGTTAATCGTTAGGAGCTAAGTCGGGACGCAGGAGGCTATGCGATGGGGGCCAATGGATATGGTCTCCTCCAAAGGCGTAGTTAGTCAGAGTTGGCAAATCCGCTCTGGCGTTAAGACACGAGGCCAAGTAAGCAAGATCCCACGGGATCAAGATCGTAGATGCCATGCTGCCGAGAAAAGCGGCGAAAGCCAGATTAACGGGTGCTCGTACCCGAAACCGACACAGGTAGTCAGGTAGAGTATACCAAGGTGCGCGAGATAACTCTCTCTAAGGAACTCGGCAAATTGACCTCGTAACTTCGGAAGAAGAGGTGCCATGTTAGGGTGTAAGTCCATGCGACTGAAGCCTGAGATGGTTGCAAAAACCAGGCTCAAGCGACTGTTTAACAAAAACACAGGTCTCTGCAAAACCGTAAGGTGAAGTATAGGGGCTGACGCGTGCCCAGTGCCGGAAGGTTAAGTGGATCGGTTAGCGCAAGCGAAGCTGAAAAACAAAGCCCCGGTGAACGGCGGCCGTAACTATAACGGTCCTAAGGTAGCGAAATTCCTTGTCGGGTAAGTTCCGACCCGCACGAAACGCGTAACGATTTGAGCGCTGTCTCGGAGAGAGGCTCGGCGAAATAGGAGTGTCTGTGAAGATACGGACTAGGCGTGCCAGGACAGAAAGACCCTATTGAGCTTTACTGTAGGCTGAAATTGTCCGCGGGTTATATTTGCGCAGGATAGGTGGGAGACTTTGATGCGAAGGTTTCGGCTTTCGTGGAGTCAACGTTGAGATACCACTCTGATGTAGCTAGCGTACTAACCCCATTCCGTGAATCCGGGTGGGGAACAGTTTCAGTTGGGCAGTTTGACTGGGGCGGTCGCCTCCTAAACAGTAACGGAGGCGCTCAAAGGTTTCCTCAGGCTGGTCGGAAATCAGCCATCGAGTGTAAAGGCAGAAGGAAGCTTAACTGAAAGAGAGACATCTCACTCAGATACGAAAGTAGGACTTAGTGATCCCACGGTTCCACATGGAAGGGCCGTTGCTCATCGGATAAAAGTTACCATAGGGATAACAGGCTGATCTCCCCCAAGAGTCCACATCGACGGGGAGGTTTGGCACCTCGATGTCGGCTCATCGCATCCTGGGGCGGTAGTACGTCCCAAGGGTTGGGCTGTTCGCCCATTAAAGCGGTACGTGAGCTGGGTTCAGAACGTCGTGAGACAGTTCGGTCCATATCCGGCATGCCCGTAGGATTATTGAGCGGAGCCGTCCCTAGTACGAGAGGACCAGGACGGACGAACCTCCAGTGTACCTGTTATTGCGCCAGCAGTATACGCAGGGTAGCTGTGTTCGGAGCGGATAAGTGCTGAAAGCATATAAGTACGAAGCCCACCGCAAGATGAGTAATCCCATAGAGTTAATCTAGTAAGGACCCAGGAAGACCACCTGGTTGATAGGTTGCAGGTAGAAGTGCCCCGCAAGGTCAGCATGTAGCCGAGCAATACTAATAGTCCGAGGGCTTTTCCAATTTACTTTGGTGTTAGATTACCTAGTTGTTTAAATGGCGCAAGCCACTCAATGTGCAGTCTTCAGGGTAACGGAGTTTGATACTGAATATGGTGTCAGACTTCCTTACGAGCGGTGACAAAGAACTAGTTTCAAATTGTGAAACTTCACCGCGGTCATAGTGTCTTCTTCGTGAAGATGCCGTACCCTAAAAGGTTCTTGGTGCCGAAGCGACCGGAACACACCCGTTCCCATCCCGAACACGAAGGTAAAGACGGTCAGCAGCGACAATACTTGGTGGGTGACTGCCTGGGAAGATAGCCCGGTGCCAGGAGTTATAAAAGCCTCGAGTTAATAGCTCGGGGCTTTTGCTTTTGGAGAAAAAAGTCTGGCCGCGCATTTTGCTTGTCGACTTATGAGCTTCAGCACTCTTTCTTCAGTTCTGTGATTTCAATTGAACGGTACTAAATACGATATCAAACATCTTTTCGTATTTTTCACGAGATTCCAGTGGGCAGAAGAACTTCAGCTTCCAGATTGAATCGGGTGTCCCGAAGTAAATGTGTCTTTCCCTGAAGTACCCCTCAAAGACCTTTTTATAGATGAACTCTGTCTCGTAGCCGCGAAGAGTCTTGTTCGACCCGAAATCAACCTCTTGAAGCGGCCTGATTTCGGTGAAATTCGGATAGGACGCATGCACCGTTCGTTGATATTTGGCGGAGGTCAACAAATCACGGTCGTTTCCATCAACGGCTTTTGAATCGAGAAATTTTATATCAAAACTGACATTCGGGACGACTCGATGTTCAAAATGCTCGACGATGCCAGAACCGTCATCCGGCACTTCACTGGCATGAAATTCTGCTGGATACTCAAACGTTACTTGCCCATTATCGAATTTGGAAAGTTTGTTCGCGTATCGCTTTGCGATTTGGTCCTTTCGAACTGCCTGGCTACGCTCGTAAACTAGTAGACCGGCAACGGCGGTAAAAAGAAGAACTGCGCACCATGACGCCAGAAATACCTTTCGTCGGAATGCTTTATTTTTCTTTGAAAGCTTGGCATTCCCACCCGAGAACAAAACGCTCTTGATCTCAGAGGTAAAATCCGGCTCTACACCCATCAGAGCATCCTTGAGTTCCTCGAAGTTTTGATAACGGTCATCTGGATCCTTCTGAAGAGCCTTGTTCACAATGCGCACAAGCCGTGTTGGCACTGATGCTCCACTTTTCGAGAGAGTGATCGGAGCCTCGTTGATATGTTTGTGCATCACCTCGTAAGACGAATCGCCCTCCAGCGGGAGCTTTCCGGAGAGCGCTTCATACATTACACAACCAAAGCAATAGATATCTGTGCGAAGATCCATTGCGGTCCCCATGCACTGCTCCGGAGCCATGTAGGCCGGCGTCCCCAGTACTTCACCGGTCAGGGTTAGATTCTCGTGAGCGCTTCCATCTCCCGAGATCACTTTTGCCAATCCGAAATCCAACACCTTAACGTGTTCGATGCCCTCCTCAGATTCGAGGAGAACAATATTGGACGGTTTCAAATCCCTGTGAATAATTCCTTTGCGGTGCGCTGCAGCAACTCCATCGCAGCACTGGATGAATATATTCACTGCCCTTTCTGGTGAAAGAACCTTTGCCTCACTGAGCACGGCTGATAGAGTTTTGCCTGGAGCATACTCCAACACCAGATAAGGCTGGCCTTGCGCAAGCACCCCATAGTCATAAACCGATGCAACATTGGAATGGACCAGGGTGCTGATAGATTCAGCCTCATGCTGGAAACGCCGAATTTTGTCAGGCTTGTCGACAAATTCAGCGTGCAAGATTTTGACAGCCACAACTCGGCGTAAGGAAGTTTGATCAGCTTTGTAGACGGTTGAAAAACCGCCCATGCCGAGAATCTCGATGATCTGATACTTATCAGCAATCATCTTCCCGATAAAAGGATCGCGCTTAATTACAGCAAGAATGCTGTTGTCGTCTGGACAGCGCTCCAGATCCGGACTGTACTTGAATAGGCAGGTAGGGCAGACCTTGCCGATTATAAGTGGAGGGTCAGCGTCCATGTTTGAAAGTGTGCTTTCAGTGTCGATATTAATATTCCCGACATCAGAAACCGACGAACACGTTTGCCAGTGATTCACGAAGAGATTTAGGCCAGACTGCAGGTTCCGCATGAAGAATCAGTTCAGCCAAATTCTAAAGTCGTATTCAGCGGAGCTCGCTCTGCTGAAATCGCCATCGCTAACTGGCGGTGAGCGGGCAAAGCAAAAAAAACTGTTGCAAATCACAATTCTGGGGACGATCGCGACCGCGTTGTTGACGCTTACTGTTGGCTTCTTTACGGGTCAGAGCATTCAACAGTTTCTGATGGGAACGGTTGTAGTGGTCTTGCTTCTCTACCTTTATATTCTTCTTGCTCGATTCCTCACGAGGCACGAAGATGCAGAAAATAAATTGCACGCGATGGCCGCTACCATCGAAGAACGAAACCGAGAACTCAAACACCTTGTGTTGATTGACCCATTAACAGAGGTAATGAACCGACGAGGTTTTGAGCGGGTCTTAAAAATAGAGATTGAGCGCGCGGCCAGAAACAAAACAAAAAACTTTGCGCTCCTCATAGACTGCGATGACTTCAAAGGAATCAACGAAAAATATGGACACTCCGTTGGAGACCTGGTGCTTCAGGAAGTGTCCTCTCGTTTGGTCAAAGCTGTGAGACCATCCGATCACGTTGCTCGAATTGGCGGAGACGAATTCTTGATTCTGCTTTCCGAGATAGACACCAATACTGCACTTCAAGTAGCAGAGCGAGTGCGTTTATCTGTAGCAGAAACGCCGATCAATCTTGCCCACGAGACAACAAAAATTACAACCAGCACCGGAATTATCGAACTTGCAAACGAGCTACTTTCGATTGAGGAAATATTGGCCTCTGGGAATGCGGGTCTGAAGAACAGCAAGAGAGCCGGTAAAAACTCCGTCTCGTTTTCAAACAGCAATGAGACCTTTAACGAATTAGCAGTTACTCTAGAAAAGCTCCGAAGCGGAGAATGTCTTCGGGCTGTTTATCAACCGATCTCGCAACTGAGAGACCAGCAAATTATCGGTTATGAGCTTCAGTGTCGCGCAGAAAAAGGCGTATTCGAACAGCCTGATGCATTTTATAAACTGGCTCGCGAACATAATCTTCGCACACCGGTAGACCTAAGATGTTTGAAAATCTGCCTTGAAAACTTAAGCAAATTGCCTGACAAAAGCCCCGGCTTCATCAACGTTTTCGCAGCAACGCTGTTTGATATTCCGCTAGACAATTTGGAAACAATATTCGATGTTGCAGGACAGGAAGTATGTGTTGTTATCCACGACAACGATTTCCTGGCAGAGCCTATGAGGCTGTTTGAGCATGTGCAGAGACTCAAGGAATTGGGTGTAAATATCGCCCTTGGCCAGGGAGGAGCAGGATTCAATTCATTCGCTAGTCTTCTGATGCTCGAGCCCCGGTTTATCAGAATCGAAAAGGAAGCGGTAAAAAACTCTTCCAGTGACGTTCCCACTTATCGAGCGTTTGTGTCGAAGCTAGTAAGGGTTGCCTCACAACTCAACTGCCTTATTATTGCGGATGGCATTGAATCTAAGAAAGATCTTGATGCGATGTCTAGCTGCGGAGTGCAGTTGGGACAGGGAGCATTCTGGGGACTTCCAGTCCAGACAGACTAATGTTTTTAGTATCAACAATGGCTGCGGTGAAACCAAAACGCTAGGGTCTTATTTTCAAAGCCTTAATTACTGCAGCGCGTAAATCCGGAACAACGAATCCTTCTGATGTGACCCTGCCTGTTTTGTATATCAGCTTATCCGCTTTGTCCGGAGTCAACTTCGGATTAAGACTCATCAACAACGCGATGGACCCGGACCAGCATGGAGCAGAAAAGGAAGTGCCATCGCCGTAGGCCGGATTGCCAGTTAGGGTGTTGTGGGTGCGAATGTTAACTGCTGGCGCAACCGATTTAAAAGGACCGTAGGTTGATGAGGACCAGTAGAGGTCGTTCTCGTCAATACCGCCTACTCTTCTCAAATACTTGACTTGTTTGCTCGGATCCAACATATGAACGTTGCCTGCGCCGTTGACAAGTAAGTCTTTGTGCTTAGAGAGAGACTTCGCGATTCCTTGCACAACTGAAGAGCCATTGTAGGTAGGCAAGCTCGATGAATTGATGCTCAGATTGACAACACCCATTCCTCCGCGCGCAGCCTGGTTATCCACACACCAGGTCAAGGCACGGAGGACATCGAGCGTATCAATATTGCCGCTCCCGTCCTGAGTTCGCAAAGAAATTATTTTGACGGATGGATTGCTGTGCGAAGCGATACCTGTATACAAAACAGAATTGTTGGTAGCAGCACCTGCCACACAAGTGACAGCTGTGCCATGAAATCCGCTGTCGAAAGCGGTTTCCGGAACTCCGTTTTGCCCATTAGCAAAATTGTATTGCGTGATATTCGTCATCTCGTTGGAGATTGGAGCAACTCCCGAATCGACCACCGTGATCCGTGGTTGTACAACTTGCGAGATCCCCTTCGCATCAAGCAAGCAGCGCATTTCGGAAAAGTTCATCTGCTGCAAAAACAGTTGAGAAGCGAATTCAGGATCGTTGATTGACGGAACACACGCATTTGTTTTGGATGCGAACTTTATTTCAGCACCTTCCAGATCAACATCGCCGGAGGCTCTAACATTCGCCAAAGCGGCTTGAGCAGATACTTTCGGAGACTGCACCTCAAAGATGCCATAGCTTTCCGTTTTTGATCTGATTTCATTTACTACAATCAAACCACGCTTCGTCAGCCGTTCTCTGAACTTGTCCACGTCGCATTGAGGACGGCTCATCACAAGAACACTTTGTCCAGGCGGTATTCTCTTCGCCGAGGCAGACTGAATGAACACCATTGACCCTACCGCGATGACCGCAAGAGTTGTGAAAGCTAGATATTTTAGTTTGTTGGACAAACGGTGAACCTCATAACGCATTAGCGTCCGCGGCTCGGGTAATGAAAATTGTCCAGGAATCATCACCCCATCACTCAATTCATGCTACCACTGGCGACCATCCCTGTCGAGCAAATTTATACGCTGCGTCAGGTGACCACACGAAGACCTCCGAAGTGTCCGTCGCGAGTTGATTAAATAATTGATTGCCACCACAGGCAGTGCGCATTCTTCATCGCTAAAGTCAGCGACTAGAAAGAGTTTTAGCCCCGAAACCTCCACAAGAGGAACTCGAATGGACGAAGCTCCCAACCAATCGCCAAGCTCTATCACATAGAAAATTTCGATATGTGCGTGCCGACTTTCCTCTCCGGCCAGTCATACACGATACAGTCGCGTAGTCCGCACTTTCTCATTACGCTAAAGACCCGCTCTGACACAACAATGGCGATTGCCGATTCTGCAGAACCGATATCGTCTTTGCCGCCCTCGCCGACAATCTTGAGCCAGTAGAAACTCGGCAATGAATGATCTGGAATATGTGATGTGTGTTCTTCGTATGCCTCTGATTCGGTCACGATCACATCATCAAACTCACATCCTGTCGCGTTGATGTCCTTGAGCGCATCTTTCAACTCTTGCGTAACAAGGTAGACACCACTGCGCTCGACGATACAGTCCGACGGATAGTCATCAAAAACGTAGTGGACCTTTTTGAAGATTTCTACGTTATCCACGATCTCACTCACTGATTGCTCACCGATCCAGCCCGGTACCATCGCCTCTAGGCTCATAAACTTCATGGTATGACTGCTCCGGTTCTTGGTTATTTTGCAATGTCAGGATCGTACGAATGACCTCAATTATACATTCCTGATTAAAGACATCAGAATGCAAAGGGCGCGGTGGGTAGGTCCGCGCCCTTTGTTTATTTACTTCAGCGGCTGACGAATTTGACCCGCTGATGATGCGTTTCGTTAATTGCAAATCTCAATAGAGCACCATTTATGGTGGCAAGTTTGTTCGCCACCGATTCTCCAACTTCGAGTTTATCTAAAGCCGCCGCCTGCGTTGATTAACTCGCCGGTGATCCAGCCTGAATCATCAGAGGCCAGAAAAACAACAGCCTTTGCGATATCGTCTGGCTGCCCCACTCTGCCCAATGGAGTTTGCGCAACAGCGCCTTTTGCGAAGTCGCTATGTATAAAATCTTTTGTTCCTTCGGTTTCAACGAGACCAGGATTCAATGCATTAACTCGAATTCTGCGATCGCCCAGTTCCCGTGACAAGACTCCTGTTATCACGTCGACGGCACCTTTGGTTCCTCCATATACAGCATAGTTTGGAGGCGTAATTCGAGAGACTAAAGAGCCGATGTTTATGATGCTAGAACCTTTACCTAGATGCTTTACCGCGGCTTGCGTCATCAACAAAACACCAAGCACGTTGACATCGAAGATGCGCCTGTAATGCTCTTCCGTGACTTCCTCGATGGATTTCTGCTCATAGACACCGGAGTTGTTTACGAGAATGTCCAGACGTCCGAAATTTTCGATTGCTGCGTCAACGATTGCTTTCGCATCATCAGCTTTTGATACGTCACCTTTCACTGCGACGGCCTTTCCACCGGCTGAAGTGATCGCATCAACAATCTTGTCTGCACCTTCTTTGCTTGAGGCGTAGTTGACAACGACTGCTGCGCCGGCTGCACCAATCGCCTTTGCGATTCCTGCGCCAATGCCTTTTGAGGCGCCTGTTACCACGGCAACTTTGCCTTCCAATTTACTCATTTCTGCTTCCTTTAGTGACTATAAATCCAGCTCGTATCTGCTAAGCGAAATATAATAGACCGGTCGTCTAGTTCTGTCAAGGTTGTGCATCGAGGACCGGTCGGAACGATCAAACTCAGCCGCGCGAACTTAGCCGATTGCGGCTTGCATCTCGATCCAAACGCTTGACAAGGGGCGATTGCTGGGTTAACTTATGAGTCTCGCTTAAACTTGCTCAAACCTTACTACTCGTTTCTATTTGGGGACCACATTAGATGGTCAACGAAAGCCAGGGCTCGGACAAAGTTGTCCAGCCGAAGGGAGATGCTACTCCCGACTCACCTGCTGCAACTCTTTCCCAGAAAACGTGGGAGCAGATGGATACTGCCGGGTCACTTGGCCCAGCGAGTAGAACCATCGACGAACCTCCTAGTTTGGCGTTCGACAACTCCATCTATAGAAGCGACCAGGTAGCGTTGACCAACAAGCTCCTGAGTCCAGCACCTGAGCGTACTGACGCGCCTGACAAACCGTTAACCGGAGCGATCGAGACAAAGGACCTCCAACCTCTGACGAGAGAGGGCATTGATGCAACCAAGGACATCGCTCTCGATCCGAGCACCTCTGACCGTGATCGGTATCGTAGTCTGCAAGTTCTGCTCAGCAACGATGTAAACAAATTCGAAAATGATGGTCAGCAATACGAAATTCAAACAAGCTCGAACCTGGATAAGCGTCAAATTTCGCTGATGCGCGAAAATCCGGATTCAACAATGCACGACGTATGGAGTGCAGACGACTCGGTGCTGAAGCCCGGCTTCGAAGCTGTTCGTAATGAAATACCGACGCGCTCCATTGTGCGTCCTGGTGACGAGAAGGTTCCTCCGGGCACTCCACCGGATGAGCGATTAGCACCGAAGGTTCCAGGCGACCCGGTCACACCACCGGAACGAGCGCTCCCGGGCGATCCGGCCACTCCACAAGACCGCACAAATCCTCGTGAAGATTTACGCCCTCAGGACAACCAACCGGAGAAAACTAAAGAGCAGAAACTGTTTGATCCTTCGTTAAGTCCAGAAGAAAAAATCAAAATTGCAAAGGAACTAAATCAGGAAGGCAAGTCGAAAATAACCGGTCCTGATGGGAAGACTTACGACATCAGCGTACAAAAAGTTGGCAATCGTGAGTTAGTTGCCGTAATGGGCAAGGACGAAAAGGGGCATTCAAAGCCACTTTTGCGAGGTATCGTCGAGAAAGACGGGACGGTTTCAAAACAACGAAATTCAAAAGGTCAGTTTGTCGATTTCCAAAGCGATTGGGCGAAGAAAAATGCGCCGGACAATCCTCTGGTAAAACATGAGCCGAAACAACCCGACCAGCCGACTCCTGCACGCCCAGAACAACCGCCGGAAGCAGATCCTGAAAAGCCTCCTGTTAATCCGGTCTTGCCAGAGCAGCCGGTCAAGCCGGAAACGCCTCCTGTAAATCCTGAAGATCCTGCCAAGCCGGAAAAGCCACCGGTGAATCCTGAGGAGCCCACAAAGCCGGAAAAACCTCCGGTGAATCCGGAGGAGCCTACCAAGCCGGAAAGGCCACCGGTGAATCCCGAGGATCCTGCAAAACCGGAAAAGCCGCCGGCCAATCCCGAAGAGCCCGCGAAACCGGACAAACCTCAAACACCAGAGCGCCCGCCGGAAACTCAAGAGCGTCCGGAACAGACCGATCGACCTCCCGAAGTTGAGGAATCCAGAAAGCGATTGCGCGAAAGCGCGGAAAAATCGATTACCGATCCCCAGGCTCGCCAAAAATTCCTCGACGACATGGACACCTTCGAAAAGAGGGCTCGGGAACAGGGGATATCGCCCCAAGAAGTAGCGCGCACAATGGATCAGACAAGGCGTCTTCTGGACGCCCCTCAGGGTGCAACCTCTGCTGAAAACCGAATTTTAGCGGCTCGCGGACTGGCGCACCACCTGGCGAATCCATCGGATACGAACCAGGGAGCGCACAACACATGCGGACCGACGTCGCTCGGTGAGCGGACCTTGACCCGCAATCCTTCTAGAGCCGCGGAGATGGTTGCGAGTGCTGCAATAGACGGGCAGTGGACTTCGTCAGATGGAAAAGTAATTAAAATCCCTCCGGGTAATTTGACTCCAGGAGCTGAAGAGCGCACGTTCCCACCAACCGGTGATCACCGAACATTTGCGACCCAACTGATGAACGCGACGATAATCAATGACGTCACCCAGCACCGAATGCCGCCAGAATACTACGTCCAGGGTCGACCGACCGGTGATGGTGACACAGGCGAACGAGTTTACTACGATGGACAAAAACCAGAAGACGGCAGGCGATACAACGGGCACACTGGTCCGGAATTGGCGGAGGAAGCTCGACGTCTTAACGGAGATCGCAACGCCGTATTACAAGATCCAGCAACCGATTCCGGAGCGGATGTCGTGCCGATTCGCAATGAGCAAGATTTGAAAAACGCACTTGAGGCTGCGAAGAGAAACGGGAATATGCCGCTCATAGTCTTCCTGGATGCAGCCGATCCGAGTATAAATGGCAACGGAACGGGACCAAGACGGTTCCACTTTGTCTCGATAACAGGCTATGATGCCAACACTGGACAGGTCACCGTATCCAATCAGTGGGGTCCGCAGCATGACAAACAAATTCCTGCTTCGGATTTGTATCGAGCAATAAAACGTCGGGAAGTATAAAGAGGGCACGACCAATGGACGGCGGCGACATTCCAAAACCTGCTAAAAATGATGTTGAAGTCAGAGTCGGCGGCTTTGAAGATCACTTCAACTATCCACGCGAAGGAGAGATTCTGGTGGCAGCTAACACCGGCGGGCAAACCCGACATGAAGTCGATGTTGCCGGCGTAAAGTCGGTTGAAGTTCCAAGCAACTGGTCACAAACAACCGAGAGTTATCTGGGCGGTCGTGGCTTGATTTCGACCTTTTCACCGGGCGGCAACACTGATGTCGTATTGAGCGTTTTAGACAAAGGTTCCAGGCTCAATCAGGATCAAACAAATGCGCTTGATGCTGTTCTAAATCTTGCCGATCACAACGGTCGTCCGCGAGTGCTACTGCCTTCACAGATTAAGAGCATTACTGAAGCGCTAGGCACAACCACAGTCGGAGACAACCAGTATACAAACACCGCCAAGCCTCCGGATCCGACCTCGCCGGTTTTCAAAATCATGTCGGCACAAGTCATAACCGTGGATGGCAAGCCGGTCGTTGAAGTAGACGGTCAGTTCGTAAACGAAAACGGTCAGCGTGTTCGTGACTATATCGGCATCTTCGGCAAAGGGGATGGCGGTCACGTCAATCAGATGTTTTTGCAATCCTCTTCAAAAGATGAGTACATCAAAGGCCGCAAAGTTTACAAGGACGCACTGCAGAGTCTTGACTGGAAGTAATTGCCCTGAAGAAACTGCGATCTAGCAGTGCTCAGTGCTGTTCAGCGGGCTTCTCTTTTACAGACTGCTCGAACCTCGGCGAGTCGGCTTTTCGCATATGGTAGAGAGCTCGCAGACTCAAAGAGGTGAGCAGATTTGGTGTTTCGCGAATCGGCATCTTCCCGTCTTGAGCCAGCGTGCGCGCACGACCAAGGATGCCATCAACCTGGGCGGGACTGTGACCGGAGCCTTGCAACGCCTGACGCCCAGCGCTAGAGTCGAAATCGCGAACAAAACTGTCCAGCCTTGTGCGCGATTCAGTTGACAAAGGTTTTCCGGAAAGACTGCTCATCAGGCGATCGTTGAGCAGGGAAACTCGGCTCTCCGTTTTACCCCAGGACGGCAAGTAATCCGACGCATACTTTGCGGGTCTAATCGGGTCAGCAAGATCGATGTTGCTCATCTTGCGTTCGCCGGGGTGCGCAATCATATTGTGCGCATGGTTATCCCACTGCCCGAGTAGCATTTTCTGCAACCAAACCTGCTCATTCTGCCGCATAAGCTCAGGATCACTGCGCAATGCTCGGGCAGCAGCACGGTCGGTCGTGATACCGTCTCTCTGCCAGGCTGTCGCACGCAGATGGTCTTCGAACGAGCGGCCGGCGAGTTCCTGAACATATCCTCTACGCATCGCCCCATTGATGGAAGCTTCGGTTTCCGCCACCGTAAGTGCTCGAGTATCGGCGCCCATCGCACGTTGCATGCGGTAGTCCAACAGCTCGTTTTGCATACGCATGTGCATCTCCGGAGTGTCCGTCACCCGGAAGACTACTTGCTTCGCCGCGCCACCAGGTGAATTGACCTCTGCGAGCCAGGCGACATCGTTGAGCTGTTTTTTGATTGTGAGAGGCGACTGTAGTTCTCGTTGTCTTGCATCGAGTTCGTTGAAACGCGCGACACGCTCAGGAACTGGTTGCTGATGTTCACCACCGGCGGTGCGGTCAGACGCTGGAGTCAAACGCAAACGCTGCATGCGGTCGAAACCGCCAATACCGCCAGCCAAACCGTTTACAAGCATCGACGCTCCACCGCGCGCCATCACTTTCGAGAAATCGAATTGCTCGCCAGCTTTGTTTTGGCGCATGAGTTCTTCGCCCGCGCCACTTCCCAATCCATAGATTCCGGCACTTGCCACCGTGGGCAGTGCCGGATGACGATACAGAGCGCCCTTCGTGGCATAGTTCAACCGCCCAAGAGTAAACTCGGTCGCTCCGAACAAAAGCGCGTCGGTAGCGACTGCCCGCGGATCGCCCGCGGCAGATATTGTACTCATCACACCACGGCCTACGGATAAATCGCCGTTAGCATCCTGCCATGTTTGGCGCGTCAGTCCCACATCAGTGACCCGGCTCACCACTCCAAGTCCGATACCTTTAATCGCCGGAGAAGCTTTCCAGGCACCAAGCTCATTAAGTGTGTGCTTCATGGCAAAACCTTTGGCGCCCCCGAGCGTAAAGTCGGTCAACTGAGTACCTAGCGGGTCATCCGGCGACGCCTGGTCGGCGGCGTAAACGCCAACAGTAAATGACACAGCCCGTTTGCGGTCGAGAAAAAGCGGTACAGCCTTCACGAACATCTTGCCGTATTTTTCAACTTCGTCGTGCGAATGAGACTGAGCCTCCGATTCGCCGAGCATGACCCGCGAGAATAGAGAAACCGTCTCATCAGCAGCGTGGTCTAAATACGTGCGTGGATGGTTTTCAGGCGTGACCTCGAGCTTCTGGTTGGGCGCCTGAACTTGCATAAAGCCGGCGCGCTGCATGCGCTCGCCCATAGGCAATTCGTTATTTGGTCCTATTTCCGGGTTATCGCCCACGAATGTCTCAGCTCGAATCAAATTCCGGACTATATATACCCTCGAAGAGTCGGAATTTCCCGCCTGGTCTAAAAATACAGACATGAGCAGTTTTTCATCTCCGTCCGCGCAACTATTTTGGACCCCCGCTGTATTAGGGTCAGTACCGCAACCAATCGATGACCACCGCGATGAGTGGTAAACATCGTGCTGACGTTCAGTCGGTCGTGTGCCGAGATTTTATTTTTAGAGTTTGCATTCAAAGAAAGAGGTTTCATCATGAGAGTTTCAATAAAAACCGCACTCTGCATCAGTCTTCTTCTACCACTAATCGGTGCGTCCATTGCGCCGGCGGAAGCGTCCAGATGGCGAGCACGCGGACAACAAGGCGCTGCGGGCGCATATAATCAGGTCGGTCAATACGGACAACGAGCCGGAGCTCGCGCGATTCGCTACGGTCAGGGCGGCGCAGGTGTTAACGCCTCGACATGGCAAGGCCCCAACGGAGGTTCATTTCGGCGCGGCGGGATGAATGCTTACAAGAGTGGTGTCGGAGGTGTCCACGCCTCCGGTTCGCAGGGAGCCGGTCCCAATGGAGGCAACTATCAACGCACGGGTGTGACGGCTGCCGGGCAACAAGGCGCATATCACAACAGTCAGTTTAGTGGAACATCGGCAGCGGGCAGCACGCTGGACAGACATTCGACGGGCACAGCTATAGCCGGTCAGGGAGCCAACGTCGACAAAGGTTTCAACTATGCAGGTGCAAACGGTTCAAGCGCTTCGGGTTATAAAACCAACAACTACGATGCAACCACAGGTAGTGGCAGCTCAACGCGCGGACGTGACTACAACACGGCTAGCGGAGAAAGCTACGGTTACGATGCTAACACCACGTATCAGAAAGGCCAGGGCTTCAGCACCACGATCGACACGCAGAACAAGCAAGATTACACCATCGACTACAGTAAAGGTTCAAAGCCGGTAGTCACACCGACTGGAACGATTAACTGACAGTCTGGTTGCAAAACAGTTTTCGCGCACACACGCTCAAAACACCGGCTTACGCGAGCCGGTGTTTTGTTTTGTCAGCATTCGTCAACCCCCTGACTGTTGAATACAACAGTCTATCTCGAAGCCGCAAATGTTAGTTTCATAAAGCGCTGAAACTCAATACGGAAAAGTACATCACACATGCCAGCTCTGCGAAGCAGAGCCGATTCGTAGCGTGTGAGTGTGGGGGTGTCTATGCTGCTCGATGCTTTAGCGGGTCCACCGCAAAAACGTCCACAATCTGATAGTGGTATCGCACCGCCACCATGGCTGAACGGGGGTGAGACGGTTGAAGAGATTAGGAGCTACAGCACCTGCATTCGACATGGCAGATTAAGAGCCAATCTTTGCGAGCGCTGCCTGGCGGGATACGCTAGACATCTCCATAGCAGTGAAACTCTCGAACGATCAAATTTTCCAGGTCTGGCGAATGCCGAAATCCAAATACGGTCGAGGTTGTCGAGAACGGCAAAACTAGTGAAGAAGCACATGCCAGCAGCGCTGCGCCTCTCGAATGCGTTGCTCAAAGCATCATGGGTAGTCATAACCGTTATAGGACAGATTACTTACTCTTGTTTCGTATGCCTCATTCTGATGTGGTTCGTTCAACCTTCGTTAACCCCCGCTGAGCAAGAACGACGCAATGCGGAGCGAGCACGCAGACGAAGAGAGGACGACGCCTGGCGCGAACGCAGGGACGCGGACTACGCGGCTCGGCGAGAAGAACAAGAAGCCTGGGAAAAACAGCGAGACGAGGATTATCGCAAGAAAGTAGAAGAATACTACAAGTGGGACGAAGAGAGAATCGCTCTGGCGGAAGCTGCCGCCATTGCAGAGAAGATGACGCATTCGAATCAGTCAGTGATAAACGATGCCTGGAGGCTGGACGATCTGAAGGAGGAAATTCAGACGCCGGAGCTTGCCAAAGCAATTGAGATCATGGAACAACATGCCGTCGACGAGCGCGTCGAAAGAGCATGTGATAGCATACGAGGCGCCGAGAGCATTCTAGACGACTTCAGACAGCGTGATACCACAGATGGTTCTCGACGAGTCAAGTTTTTCGGGGCGCTCGACGATGCAGAAGATCAAATCAATGACGCGGACGACGCAAGGAAACGATGGCGTCATCATTAGTTCGCAGCTATATCACCTCTAGTACAAGAATGAAGTAGCAGCCTTGTCTTTGAAAGAATCTATGAATGTGGAAATCTGCTGAGCAGTGTCTGGCTGACCGAGGGCTTTATAGAATTCTTGCGCTTTCGTGAGATTCTCTTTGGCAGCTCTGATCATTGCTCCATTTAGTTTCACAGGTTCACTCGGCTTACCGTTAGAATTCGGCTCTGGCACGGAGCGAATGTTGCTCAGTTCGTAATTACACATGCCCAAGCGATAATGAAGCTCAGCCTTGGCACTGCTCTTATAGTCTTTTCCTATCGACTTGAGCGCCTCTTCGAACTCAAGTCGGGCAGAATCCCAATGTTTGGAGTCGTAGAATTTGCGACCGGCAAGAATGTGATTAACTACCAGAGCAAGCCCCCGCAGCCGCGTCTTCATAGAATTCTTTGAATAGGTTGCACCAAATACAGTGCGCTCCAAAGCTGCAATTCGGCCGTCTATGGTGTTGCCCTCGTTCACTTCGCCGTACAAAATCTGCTCGAGCAGCTTCAAATCATTAGTATTATCTACAGGCGATATCGTTTCTTTCTTGCCGTACGGATTCGGCAGATGAGCAGGAATCACCGGTACGGTGTCTTCTGCAAACGCCGGTGAGATAGCCAACATGATAAGGGAAACCGAGTGCGTCAACGATACTATCAGAATCGTATTCATGATCACTTCCAAAGTAATTGCGCGGCGAGTTGCTGGACGCGCTCCGGGTAAAGATCCACTCCCTGGACAACGCCATCGGGCCCGACCAAGGTCAGTCCATAACCATCAAGGTTGAATTTGCGGTGCGCATCATCGAAACCATGAGGCAAAAGGACGTTATCCCACTTCACTCCTTGAGACTGCAATTTATCTCTGTTTCCTACCACAGGACTCTTACCAGGCATATGAAATGCTGCGTCTACACTCAACATCAGGACTTCAAACTTATCACTACCAAACTTTTCCTGTATCCCTTTCACGAAGGGAATCTCTTCAATGCAGGAGTGTCAGGTCATGCTCCAAACGTCTAGCAACAAGACTTTTCCCTTGTACGTGTCGAGACTTACCCTCTTTCCGTCCATAGTCGTAAGTTCAAAGTCTGGACACTTCCTACCGATTACGCATCCTGATAGAGGAGTCGGTGACTTCTCGAGCAACAACCAGGTGCCGCCCGGATCGAATTTCTTGACCTCATACATCTCGTCACCGAGCCGAACGGGTAAGGACGTGTACCACTTCTCACCTGGATCTGCTTGACCGTTGTTATCAGAGTCGACGCTGATCGCTGTACTTGTGTTCGAGTACGAATGATGCTCGGCTGACTGCGTCGAATAAGGACCGTAGGTCGGAACATAGATGGTTATCTTTTCTGAGCCAACATCTAATTCGCCACGCGACAATTTCTCCGGAGGCGGTGGATCCCAGCTTCCGTCCATCATCCGGAAAGCTCCCGGTCTCGTTACATCGCTCGGTTTTAGTTTAACCACCACTTGTCCGGGCTCTGGATCTGGCGCTACCTGTGGTGGCACCACTTCACGGGACTTTTCAACCACAGCAGGTTTCGTACTACATCCAACAGCAACAAGCATTGCTAATGACCAAGCAAAGAAAACCTTTCCCTTATCTGAATTCATGGATGAAACCTAGCGAACAGAGGAAATCTCTACCGATTCAATTTGGGCAATCTCTTCTGAAGTCAGAGATAAATTTACCGAGTCCAGGTCTTCTTTCATATGCTGCAAACTCGTAGTTCCAGTCAACGGCAACATTCCGATCTCCATGGAGAACTTGAATATCACCTGAGCGGCCGTTGCACCTAACCGCTTCGCCACCGTGCGAACTATCGGATCGTTTAGCGCGCGAGCGTTAGCAGTCAGCAACGAGAAGCCCTGGTAAATAATTCCATTCTCTCGACAGATATCGCGCACTTCGCGGTCCCAGCCCATCACGGCGTAGCATCGATTTTGCACCACCATCGGTTTCACCTTCGCCTTTGCGCAGAGAACCTCGAGTTGTTCGGCGCTGACGTTACTTACGCCAATCATTTTGGTCTTACCGGCATTGTAGAGGTCTTCGATAGCCGCCCACACTTCCCAATCAGAGGGAGTCAATCCATGGCGAGAATACGGACCATGCAAAACAAAAGAGTCCAGATAGTCGGTATGCAAATGCTTCAGGGAGCTCTCGAACGACTGAGTAACCTGGGTGGTCAAATTCGCGGAGGCATCGTAAGGTGTGCGGTGATCCTGCCCGTTTACCGAAGTAAACTTGGTCTGCAGGAACAGCTTCTCTCTGTTGATGCCCTTCTGGGCCAGATTCAGCAACGCCTCGCCGACACGAGCTTCGTCGTAATGGATAAGTTGATTAGCGGTATCAATCGCGACGAAACCGGCTTCAACAGCAGTTTCAACCAGTTTCGTCGTGGCATCTTTTTTCCATGCCGTTCCGTACATAAAGGACGGAATAGAAACGTTGTTGTATGCAGTTAATGTCATAAATTCCTCCACTGCTGTTTAAGGTTAGCAGTTGCTGGATCAAATAAACTCGAAAAAGCTTCCCTGGGAGCCAGTCAATTATAACAACTGCTAACCTTCAATCAGGTGAATATATGACAACATCGAAGGACACAAACTTGCGGCGCCGGTCAACGTTCGGAGTTCTGGTGATTCTGACGACTCTGAGCGTGTCCGGAATGCAAGTGACAGCCAGTGAGGAGCCTACGACTTCGTCCGGCACGAAGCCGGTCGATTCGATCCCACAAAGCTCGCTCGAGAAGACTGAAAAGGGTAAAGCCAAATCGAAGCTGAAAGATGGCCTTTACCTGATTTTGCGCCAAGACACAGATAGAGCCAAGGTCGAGCCGGCCGGTCCGGACGAGGAGATCGTCATCAATGACTTCGAGTTCCTCCAACCATCAGAGCGTGAAACGACTTCCTTCATAGCGGTTTCGGAGGAACAGTTTATACCTTTCATCTTCTCGACTGATCCGGCTAAAGGTTCTGATGACAAAGGTCGAACGAAGCTTCTCCTGCAGCTTGCAGAGGATCAAATCAAACCGTTGGAGAATTTTACCGGAAAAAATTGCGGTAAATCAGTTGCCATCATAATCGGTGGCAAGGTGGTCACCACTCATAAGATAAGAGAGGCAATCACCGGTGGAAAGCTGCAGATTACCCGCTGTTCCGATTTCGGATGTGATGTTTTATACACTCAACTTTTGAAGGACTCGAAACATTGATAGGTACGCAGACATTTTAAGCCACCCAGCCAAAGGAAGGAAGCTGGAAGTCTCAAAAAAAATCGAAGGGTAATCGGAAGCGCACCGCTCAAGAATTAACATTCGCAAACCGCCGATGGTTGACCTTCCAGCACCATGCTGGGTATAAAGAGTCTGGACCCAGGGACGCGAGCATGTCAACACCGAAACCGGAAAATCATAACGATTCAGCAGACACGAAAGCCAGCAAAGCTTCAGGAGCCAGGAACGAGGCAGCGGACAATTTGCGCGCCGACGCGAACGGTCATCCTATTAACCTGTTGCTGGAACTGGCGACCGACGACAACGTCGAGACTGATGAAGGTGTTGAACTGAAAATCAATGATGTTCGAGGCTCGACAGATAACGCCCTGCTGACCAAAACTGAGTTGCAGAAGTACGACGACTACAAACGCGAATGGCAAGCAGCTCTTGAACGCCCCCAGGAATCTCTGGATGCGCTAGCTCTGCGCGAAAAACAAATTATAGAAGCAGCCGCAAACCACGACTGGGAAACCCTGGATAAATTGCGTAGTGAAGTAGCAGCTGACTTGGAAAAAATGCAATTTATCTTCTCGAACATCGTTTCCGACATGCGTGATATCTAGTGGTCAAATGATGACCAATTCTCCCGAACTCTGCCCGACCTGTCGCCAGCCGAAAGAACCAAAGGCTTCGGGTCGATTGACTCAATGGATCGTTGCGTGTAACTGCGGTGCTCCATCGCTGGATTCATTCGAGGAACAGGGACCGACAGTAAACATTTGCGCGATCTGCAAGAAGCGAATCGAGCGAGGTCGTCCGGGAAGTTTCACACAATGGGTGTTTCGGGTCGACATCTGCGATTGCGAGAAACCGGAAGCAGTGTCCGTTCCACTTGCCTCCTTAGGCGAAGCCGTCATCAGCCAGCCTGACTTCGTTGAAGTAGAGGAAGATCCTGAACCGTTGCCACTGCCCAGCGAAAAATTTCCAGTAAACCGATACAAACCGCTCCTGGAAATCGGCGGCGGCATGGCTGGTTCAGTCTATCTCTGCAGAGACCTGGTCTTAAACAAAAAAGTTGCCGTCAAAACTTTAAGACAACTGACGCCGGAGCAATTGGTTGCCTTTCAGCAAGAGGCTAAGGCTTCAAGCCGCTTGTCACATCCCGCTATCGTGCAAGCCCTAGACTTCGGTGCCACCGAATCTGGTGACCCATTCATGGTAATGGAGTTCGTCGACGGAATTTCCTTAGACAAGTATTTAGAGCAGAACGGTGCTCTTCAGCCCAATGAGGTGGCAAACATAATCGGTCTGTTGAGTGAAGGACTCCAGGTCGCGCATGAGAACGGAGTTTTTCACCGAGATCTGAAGCCCAGTAATATATTAGTGAAGAACCTCGGTGAACATAAATTCGAAGCCCGGCTAATTGACTTCGGTCTAGCACACGTGGAGGACCACAAGGACGTAACAATCTTTCAGGGAACGTGCCTTGTGGGAAGCCCGCTGTATATGAGCCCTGAGCTCGCTGCCAACAAGTCATATGACGCGCGATGCGAGGTTTACTCACTGGGATGCGTGATGTTCGAATTGCTCACAGGTCGCCCGCCTTTCGTTGGCGAGACCGCGCTAAACACGCTTTATATGCATGTCAATGAAAGAGCCCCCAGAATGTCTGAGGTCATCGACAAACACATACCTGAAAAACTCGAATCGATAGTTGCTAAATGTCTGGAAAAGAATCCCGATATTCGATTTCAATCTACCGCCGAGCTTGCCAACAGTTTGATACCGGATACGACACCAGAAACGACCGGAGTTTTCACGAGAGAGAAAGCGAAAAAAGGCAGTCTCAACCTGGCAATTGCTTTGACGCTCTTAATAATTTGCGGACTGTTTGCCGCGATAGCGGTTACCGCCCTGAATCCAAAGAAAGAATCTGAAAAGTTGGCAGTGAAACGATTTCGACATAGCAACACTGAACGAAAAGTTGCTGTTGAATCTAAAGAGAATGCGGAGCAAATGTCTCACGCCATGACGGGCTTCGCAACTGTTGGCGCAAGCGATGATTCATATTTCGGCGCGGATAACAGTGCAGCCGAGATTGCGGAGATGGCTCGACAGGGAAAGCAATTTCAAAATATTATATTGCACAAGGCGAATTTGACGGACAGGGATATCGACAACATCGTAACTCTCCATCCAACGACAATAACAATGGATGACTGCAATAAAATAACCGACAAAGGTTTAAAGAAGATCGCCAGTCTGGGTCGAATTGATCGCCTCGTGATTGATGAATCAACCCAGATCACGCCGACTGGTCTGGCAGAACTCCGAAAGTTGAAGTTGCTGGAATTCGTGAGTATGCGCAAATCAGGATTGACAGATGAGCACATGAAAGTGCTCAGCACATTCCCAATGGACCTGCATAAAATCAATGTTTCCGGCAATCCGAAAATAACAGCGGTCGGGCTCAACTATTTCAAAGATCGGAAACGCCCGATGGAAATTGTCGCCGAAGGTTGCGCAATTCTACTTCCTGGTGTGACCATGAACAAGCTGGCAGCAGAACACAATATCAGGCTTAGAATGGAAGACTCGGACACATTCGACTTCAGCGTATTTTCAGAGGCCATGGACGATACCATGTGGGATGATGAAGATGGCTCCAGTATCACCCATGGTGCATTTCAAACGGACAAATAGCTAATAGTTGCGTTTTTTCTTTGCATTCGGGTCATAAGCACCATAGCTTGCCGCATACGAAGAAGTTGATGAATTCTGGCTTGGCGGCTTCGGTTTCTGAACCTGCTTCACGATTGGCGTGTTTTTGGGAGCACCAATCTCATTGCCCCGGCCGGTGCCAAGCGGCACTCGAATCGCTCCGGTTCCCGTTCGTCCCGCCCCCTTACTGGAAGTCGGTCCGTTTCGAATAATTTCCAGCGGACCCGTTATAGTGGTAACAGTCGTTTTGACACCAGAGCGTGCATTCAAGTTCGCGTCTCGACTTTGAGCCTGCCTTCTTGTCTTGCTCGAACCTCGATTCAACATATAGCTCTGGGCGCGTGTGGAACGAACGGCTGGCAAATCAGGACGCCCTCGGCTGTCGGCCGACGGTGTTCGTTCTGGAACGACAGGCGCCTGACGAGCCTGAGGTTCGGAACCAGCAGGTTTCTTCTCTCCTGCGGGTGCTTTCACAAACTGTCGTTCTTTAGAATTCCAACCGTTCTGACTCTGTTGAACTTCCATGAGTCCGGCATCCTCTACCTTGATTTCTTGGGCAGAGGATGGCGCGAGCAACAACCCATTCAGAAAGACGAGCGAAATTGCCAAAAATGTTTTTTTCATAGCGACCAGGAGGAATTTATGCCGCGGCCAAGTATAAAAGAAGTGGTAAGTTACAGACTCCCTGAGCATACCACGTTGCAAAGCGACACACCAGTGAAGACCAGCATGAGGAGCCCGAGATGTACAAAGAATGCACATGGGATGAGCGCTATAAGGCCGGGAAAGAAGCACTGCCATGGGATTCAGGTGTGCAAGCGCCAGAGTTGGAACAGTACTTCTCCTCACTAAAAAAACTACCGGCAACTGTTCTCGAGATCGGTTGCGGCACGGGAACCAATGCAATTTGGATGGCTCAAAAAGGCTGCAAGGTCATAGCGACTGATTTGTCCCCAGCCGCTATCGATGCGGCAAATGACAAACAAAAGTCTTCCGGAACCTCAGTTGAATTTCAGGTTTCGGATATCATCGAGAAGAGTCCAGTACAACCGGGAAGCATTGACTTCGTGTTCGACCGGGGTGTTTTTCATGTGATGACACCTGAGCTTCGCCGCGTGTTTATAGACCGCGTCGTTGAAGCATTGAGCGAAGATGGCTTTTGGCTCTGCCTGGCGGGTAATGCTGATGAGTACCGGGGACCAGATGAAGAAGGTCCACCACAATTGAAGTTGAGCGAACTGGTCGATGACGCAGAGAAACACCTTGAGATTCATAGGGTGGAGCGCGCGTCGTTCGTTCTTCCGAACGGCTCTCCAAAGTTGGCTTGGATAGTGCTTTACAAGAAACGGAAGCAAAGCAAGTAAGCCGCGTTTAGTCGTAGTTTCGGACTTATCTACGAATTGGAACGGCGCGCGCTGGTATCAGATGCGATGTCTATTCGAACAATGCCGTCCCGTTCCAATCGGCTGAAAGATTTCGGAATATTAAGCGCGGCTTAAGAAAAGCCGAATTGTCAACAGTTCGCGATATGTTGATAGAAAGCATCAACGCCCGCACCTCGTGCGAGCCGCTTTGCCATGTCTGTCGTCGTTGATGGGTTTATACGAATGTTGCAAGCGCTTCTCGCACCCGTTCAGTCAGAAGACAAGAAAAGGATTTTAAACGCGATAGAACTGCTCGGACCAAGGGTCACCCCCGAACTTATTGCGCTGGAAACGGGAATGCCGCTCCTCACTGCCGTCAGGCAACTAAACCTGGTGGCAGCTGAAACACAGGCGCATCTGGAGGTCGACTCAAGCGGGAGAATTTGTTATCGCTTCGCTCCAAATTTCGCAAGCAGCTACGTTTTCGATCTAACTAAAAATCTGTTTTATTCGCAAGGCAAGTTCACCGTAAAGCTGTTCAAGCTCGGTATTCGTATGATTGTTGGCTTGACGATCATAGTAGCTCGAATCGCATTCAGCCTTCTGTGGTTTCTCTTCCGCATATCGTTCGGCGTCATTCTGATTGGTTCGATTCTCATGGTTATCTTCGGACTATTCGCCCTGCTTTCGAATAGCGACGGCGATGCGCTCGGAGGACTAGGCGATCTGGGCGGTGCAGGCGCAGAAGCCGGCAGCACCGCTGGTGGTGCCTTGCTCGAGAGTAGCGCAAGTTGGGGACCCAATCTTGGCGAGTGCTTCCTGGATCTGCTCCGCTGTTTCGAGTTTACAACCTATTTAAACTGGTGGTCGCCTTATCACAGCGGGTATTTTTATGACGATTCATGGAACAGTCACAGCTATTCGCGACCCAGTCAGGGGCAGCCAGCCGGCGCCCTCGTTGTGGCCGCGGTAAACTCAAAGCAAACGACGGAAACGAAGAGCACCGACTTTTTCATGGATTTCTTCTCCTTTATTTTCGGAGATGGAGATCCGAATCTGAATTTGGAAGACAAGCAGTGGCAGTACGTCGGTCGAGTCATTGAAAAAAACAACGGTGTTGTCGTAGCCGAGCAAGTTGCTCCTTACATGAGCAAGTTAGGCGGCAAGGACGAAGACTGGATGCTGAGCGTTTTAGTACACTTCAACGGTGCTCCGGATGTTTCCGACACCGGCAACATCATCTATGTGTTCCCATCATTCGTGAAGGAGCTGCTCCCGACACCCGACTCGTCGAACAAAGCACAACAAGATTCCGACCAATTACGAAACTTGTACCATAGCCACATCAGACGCCAGACGGTGACGGCGATCCATGAGAAGGCATATTTGCCGCAGTATTTGATGGAGAGGAGTCTGGTTTTCAGTCTTGCCGAATCCCACGCGACCTACTTAAATACCTTTCTGGTCGCCTTGAATCTGGTCGGCAGTATCTGGTTTTTCGGTGCAACCGGCAGCATGCGGCTTCTTCAGAGCTTCCACGGACTATCGCTATTTATGCTCGTATTCGCAGTTATCATTTCGGTCCTTCCAGCACTACGCGCAGTGGCACTTATTTTTATAAATTCTAGAATCGATAAGCGAAACTGTTTGAGAATGAAGCTGGGAAATATTGTTTCAAAACCAGATGAATTACTCAGAGCGAAACTGGCTGAAGCGGAGCAGGCATGCGAAACGTTAGCGCTGGAGCTGCATTCCGAGGTCATCTACCAGACGGACGGTGACTATGTCGACCAAGAATTTGCAAATTTGAGTACGCGACACTAGCGATTGCGAGGTAGAACTTCGCCCTCGATCTTTGTCTCGGTTCGAGTTCCCCCGCCACCAGGAGCGGAGCGCCTGGACTTAGCGGAGTTAAGTTGTGCGCTTGTTGAGCCGAGTTGTGCAGAAGTACTGGTCTCATCGGTAATCGCAGGCAAAATTCGCGCCTGGGCGTCCAAGGATTTAACTGCAGGTTTGGCGCTCGAATAATTTCGGATGTAGAGATTAGTGCCTATCGGATTCAACTTCACGGTTCTCCCTTTATAATCCCGATCGTTGTTAACCAACTGCTCTTCTAATTCTTGAGCTTGACGTTGAAGTCCTTCCGCTTTATCACGAGCTTCACGCTCTTTCCATGCGGCTTTAGCCTCGCCAAGCCGGCGCAAACTCTCGGCGTTTTGAGCGGCGCGATTTCGCAAGGTAGCGAGTTCTGCTCCGCTAAGACCTTGTTGATCTCCGCGACTGCCACCATTATTAATAAGACGCTCGACTCTTTCTCGTTCAGACTTCCCTTGCACTTCGGCTTTGTGCTTTTCGCCGTCGGCCTCGGCTCTTCCAGTCTGAATGGCTCTTTCACGAGCCTTGGCAGTCTGCGCGCGAATAAGCTCCAGCGTTCCTGGGGGTAGATTACTTGGTGAAGACTTAGTTTCAACTCTGTTTGATTCCGAGTCCGAATTATCCATCACATCGGCTTCATCGCTCTGGTTATCAGATAGAGAACGATCGGTAGAACCGGCCCTGGATAGCTGCGAGGTTTCTATCTGTTTAATCGCTTTGCGAGCTTGATCCGCAAACGGAGTTTTAGGTCCGAGATGGACGACGAGTTCATATTCATGTGACGCTTCGGGCAATCGTTTCAAGGCGAGTAAACAATTTGCCCGTAAGTAGCGAGCAAAAATATTTTGAGAGTCGTGATGCAGTATCGCTTCCAGAATTTTCTTTGATGCGCTGTAATTGCCAGCTCTATAAAGTTTCAGCACGGCATCCAGGTTATTGACGGGAGCTTGCGCCGCTGCTGGAGCCGTCCCGGATGCGGGTTCGGCAACGATCGGCGCAGCCAACGAGGGCGGTACGAACGCACCACTACACAATGAAAGAAAGACGATAGTCTGAACGCGCATGGGTTCAATTATATCTGACACCGTGCAGCAGAGCAGCGTTTACTTCTCGCCGATATAGCCCTGTTGCTTCTGAAGTGGAAGGGTGCTTCCAAGGACATTGATTACGCCGGAAACGGGATCACGAGCGATTACGACACGTCGGAAGCGTATGTCGGCGACGGAACCATTTGTCGAATAGGTAGGTCGCATGCCCGGTCCTGTACCGTCGAATTTTTCATACTTAGCATTATCGCGATCAATTTGTGGTCCCAGAAGGCTGATCAGCTGCCATTTGAAAGCGAAGTCTTCCTGGGGCATCAAAGTGGGTATGGCTCCAACGCCAATTCCGATAAGCGGACCGTCAGCTTTCGTTTTCGCACCACGTCCGGCGAGACGTTGACACAAAGACCCGCGACCGAAGTTTCTAAACGCATCTAAATGCAACTTGGGTCTGGCTTGCGAGACGAGATTGTTATCCATGGGTTCGCCCTCGTGCTTGCCGCCGGCGTTTCCATATCGTCGACTGTAGATTCGGACAAACATATCGTATCGAGGCGTCAGTTCAACGGAAGCGAGCGGGATACCGATCGGTGGAATAATCGTCAAGGCGACTGGCTGCACTGTTCGACTATTAGAACCGTTGGTGAGAGCATCAAAGCACTCGATCATATTTTGTTTATCGCTGACAACCCACCAGGGGTAGGGCTTCATTTCCTTAGCTTCGTAGTCGATGACGCCATCTGTGTCAAATTTATAGATGTGCGCGACTCCGCGTGGTATCGTCCCCACCGGGTGTGACGGAGGCCAGGGCACATCGCTTCCCTGAGGGAGAAACGGCGTATGATGCATCCCGACCATAGAGTCGACATTAGCTTTGGTACCGGCTCGTCGCAGCCAATCATAGACTGCGATTTTGCATGCGGAAGAGGCTAGTTTCGTAGACTCGGATGGAATCGGCCAGGTGGCCCCCGGCGACATAGCGCTGCCTCCGGTTGTCGGATAGTCTCCCGGGGTGGCGTCGAGATATTCGCAGGTGTCTTCAGACTGACTGAGGAGCGGTCCGTACAAATCGATGGGTTGCGTAATCGCCTCCGTCCCATCTGGGACGCCGTCAGGAAAACTCAATGTCAGAGCACCCGGATACGGACGTGGATCATATACGCTTGCCGGTTGAGCGCACGCCACGGACTTCAGAGTTGCATCACCAGTGGTGGCATTCTTCACGACCTGCAATGCCTCAGCGCGAATGATAGTGGGATGCTGATAAGGCAACCCTGCTTTCGACGGTTTCCACTGTTTCAAGTCAACCAATTTTATGGCGCTTCCGATTCCCGCAAACACGAAATCCTGGTCACCAATCGGCACGTTTACATACGACTTGTAGCAACCGGCAGTCGTGTTTGTGTTATCGAGAGAGCTGTCAACGCCAACGGGATTCGGAACCGCAATTGAAGTGATACCATCTACAACACCAAGCTCTAATTTCAATGAATTTGGAACGTAATTGCCACCACCGGTCATTCGAATCAGGTTCTGCAGATACGCAGCCTCAGCGGCTTGATATGGTTTTACAACAACTCCGTTCTTATTATGAGCACTTCCGGTCGGTTTAATCGCATCTTTGATTTCAGTAATCAATTCATCAGCGGCGGCTTTCGCCTTATTCAAATCTATCGTGGCCAGTTCACGCCACTCCGGAACATCCAAACCTGGTTGACTACCGATTAGATAATCCAGTCTAGCTGTGCCAATCAGGGTGTTTATGCTGTGAACGGGCAAGTAATAAAAGTCACCGGCTGAAGTGGCGGAACCAATCGGCGCGGAATCGGACAAACCGACATATCCGAAGTCGGGGTTATCGACGACAATAGTGCTGATTTCCCGTGCCGCCGCAATTGCAGCCGACTCGATTGCCGTTTTCTGCTCGGAGCTACTTCCGACAAGTCGCACATAGCCTAGCGCAAAAAACGCCAGAGCCAGAAAGATTACGACAAATGCCGTAATCAGAATGAGCATGTTGCCACGATCAGACCTACTTTTCGCCATAGATACCAGACTCGTTTTTTAAAAGTGAGTAGCCATACTTTATCATGGTGATTTCCAACAGAGCCATTGGACCTTTCTAGCGATACTTACCGGCGCCGAGAATCTTCACATGCCGCCTGGGCATCGAAGGATCATCTTGTGCCGCCGGGGGCTCAGGGACTGCGGTTTGCTCCTGCGCTTCACCTGTAGCAGAGCCAATTGAGGAGTTAGGAGAGTTCGGCGGAGGACTACCTTCAATTGGAATTTCGCTGGAAACTGACGGTTCGAAAAGTTTTTGAAACGGAGCGGGAGCTTGAGGCACAGGTTTCGGATCAGCAGTAGATGATGTTTCGCCGCGCGTAACGCGCTTGAGAGCCTCCGTAGCAGCTGTTTCCTGATGGATGGTCGGCTCCTGCACCGTCACCGGCGCATCAGGCTTGGTCTGCATGGACATCCATATAAATCCACCCAGAGCACAAAAAATTGCTATCGTGATCGCCACAAACTTAACCATGCTGCTGGAAGTGCGGTCAGGACGCGCTCCTCCACGCCACTTCTTCACGACGGTTTCCGTTTGAGCCTCTCTATATTGTTCGACAATAGAGCTCAGATTCTCGGTTTCCTTAGAAGAAACCGTCGGCTGCGGACGCTCCGCCTCTTTCGCCGCCGACTGTTCCACCTTTCTGCGCCGGCGACGCTTCTCTTTGAACGGTGACGCATCGGCTTCTCGTCCAGCATCCTGCCACCACGCATCAAAGGCGCGACGCATTTCGGCAACGTCGGAGAAACGCGCGTCGGGCGATTTACTCATCGCGCGGGCTAGAATTTCCTCCAGTTTTTCAGTAGCAGGCAAATCGGATCGAAACGTCGAAAGAGCCATCGGCATGCGGTTTTTATCGCAATGAGCCTTGACCATATCTATATCGGAATCACCTTCATAGGGCAAATTCCCGCAAATCAATTCGTAAGTCAAAACGCCAAGTGAGTAGATGTCGGATTGAATCGTGAGCGTGTGACCGAGACAGTGTTCAGGGCTCATGTAAGCCGGAGAGCCCACGAGCATGCCGGTTCTCGTCAATCGCTGCATCGCATCCTGAATTTGCGCAAGCCCAAAATCAAGCACCTTTATGCGCAGCACTCCGCCTTGCTCGATCAACATAATATTCCCGGGCTTCAAATCTCGATGAATAATCCCTTGATCGTGAGCGAACTCGAGCGCATCGAACAATTGCGAAACCATTGCGCAAATATCATTAAAATCTGAAACACAGAATTCTCGTTCCAAATAATCTTCCAGTACCGTGCCTGAAAGAAGCTCCATCACAAAATAAGTTTGATTCCTGATCTGCACCCGTTCAAGAGCTTTTACGATGTTGGGATGCTTAAGCTCAAGGTGCAAATTGATCTCACGACTGAACCTTTCTGACAATTCGCTGTCGGCAAACTTCAAGGACTTGAGCGCCACCATTTTCCCGCTCTCGAGATCTTGGGCACGATAGACTACTGAAAAACCACCTTCGCCGATAATCTCGTGCACCCGGTAGCGATTGTTCATCACCTTGCCGACTACCGGCTCTGCTTGTGGCACGTAGCTGAGTTCTTGCCCTGATACAACTCCGAAACCGTTCATCATATGTGTACTGATTTTCTCAGGAAGTCGCCATCCGGAGCGCGGCTTCGTTTCCGAATTACTCGCGTCATCCTGAGGACGTTCATTCGTTTCATCAGCGGTAACGGCATCAATCCCAGGCGTCGGCTCCTCACCAGTTTGTGCTAAATCGGGAGCCTGCGCGCTTAGCTTGTACTTTCCAATTGGCAAAGTTTTGGGATCAATATACTGCTCAGAATCAGGGTCGTCATCAATGCAAATCGGAAACAAATCCAGTTCGTCCTGACTCAAATTTTTTTGAACGCCTTGATACCATGTGCGAAGAGCATCCTCGTAGAGCTTCACTGTTTGAAAGCGCTTTTCCGGAGCAGTTTCCAGGGCAATGTAAATGATGGCGTCCAGGCGATCGCAAAGACGGAGCGCTTGATTCTTTGCGGAGATTGGGTCCGGCTTTTTTTCTGGGTCACAGTGAGACTGCATGACTTCGTAGAGCGTGGCAGATCCGGCGTAAGGTGCCTTGCCTGTTGCCAGTTCATACGTCACAAGACCAAGAGCATAAACGTCGGAACGCGGATCGAGTTCTTTCCCAAGACACTGCTCAGGACTCATATATAGAGGAGAGCCGACTATGTGGCCGGTCTTTGTGAATCTCTGAATCTGTTCATGCAGGCGGGCCATGCCGAAATCGACGACTTTCATCTGCACATCGCCATGATTTTCCACCATCACCATATTGGCTGGTTTCAAGTCCCGGTGTATGACACCCTGTCGATGCGCGTAATTAAGAGCGTTTGCCACCTGGCTGAGGACGAAAAAAATATCCTCTTCCGAGGTCACGCCTCTCGGATTGCTTCGAACAAGATATTGAAGCGACGTGCCTTCAAGATATTCCATTACGAAACAGGTCTGGCCTGAGCGAGGGTCCGTAACGCAGTCTAGAGCCTCAACAATATTGGAATGTTTGAGAAGACTGTGGACCTTGATCTCGTGGATAAAGCGTGCCACCACCTCTGGTGTATCATTCAAAAGAATTTTTATCGCAACCGGACGATCGAGTCTCAAGTGGTGCGCCTTGTAGACACGCGCCATAGCGCCCTGGCCAAGCAGCTCGAGGATCTCATACTCTTCGTTCAATTTAGTTCCAACAAGCGAGTCCGTGGATTGCCCCTTTGCACGAGGTCGAGAACCGACTTTTTTCAGCAATTGCTTTAGGTTTTCCGTCATACGCTAGTTGGAGATCCAGTCTTTGCGGAACTCTCGGTATTCGATCCGGAATGCGCGTCGCGTCTGGTTGTTTGTTGAAATAAAATCTTCGCGATAAAGATCACGCAATACATTCGGGTCGAACTTGGGAAGCTTGGTCGATGGAACCTGCGGCAACTGGGCAACCGTTGCCTGGACAGCCTCCTGAGCGCCTGACTTCGATGCTACCACCGGCACAGTTACCGGCTCGAGCAGAACCTCTTCTTTCGGCTTAGCCGGCTTAATCAAACCGGCGACGCTCTCCGAGGAAGCGATGAACAGTTGTCTCGTCTCATCCGGTTTTACAAAAGCAGCGTACAAAGCGACTCCAACAACAATCAAGCAGCCGATTAGAGCGACGGAAAGTCTGATAGCGGAAGCCATAGGCGACTGGCGAGGCCCTTTAGCCGCAGCGATGCTGGTCAGCTTCATTACCGCGGTCTCTTCTTGTACGCTTTGCTTGGACTTCAAATTCACCATAGCCCGGACGGTCGTACGCATGTTGTTAGTAATCTTCTTTTTCTTCTTGACCAGCGGTTCCAGGGCCTTGGGTTCTTCGTTAAACCTCTCGACGACTTGCGATCGTGTAGCCTCAGACCCCTTCACCGAGTCCATCCAATCAATCAATCCATTCTCGAATTCCGGGGCGCTCTTCAAACGCCATTCCTCATCCGGATCGAGAGTATCATCAAGAAGCTGAGTAAACTCCTCGAATCCTCGCATATCTGAACGGTGTTCGGACAAGGCATCGAACGAGACTTGATCGATCGCGCCCGAACGAGGATTCAAAATTTCATCCAGCGTCCTATTGGGATCCGGTGATTCACCAGTGACCGTGTAATACGACAACACCGCCAACTGAAATATGTCTGATTCCGGCTTGGGATACATGATTACACCGGCTGACTCAAAGGCGCGCAGTTGTTGCTGAAGATGGGAGAAACCAAAATTTGCAATTTTGACGCAAATCTCTCCGTTAACATCAGCAAGACAAATGTTTCTCGGATGCAGGTATCCATGAGCAATTCCATTTTCATGGGCAAACTGCAGACCTCGACAGACCTGACTCAAAGTATCGAACACTTCGACTTCCTGTTCGATGAACCCACCGCCGTCCACCAAATCCTCGAGCCGAACAAAGTCAACAAACTCCCATACGAAATACGGTCGGCTATCGGCCTCTTCGTATGCTATCAGCTGCAAAATATTCTCGTGTTTTAAACTGAAGACGCCCTTCGCTAAACTTGCAAAATTGTTAAACCCTGATGGAATCTGCGTCTTTAGAGTTTCAATCAACACAAGTTGGTTAGTGGATAAGTCGCGAGCGGCAAAAATGCTTCCATCCTCATTTTCTTGAACAAGGTCGGAGATTTTGAACTTTCCGAATAAAATATCGCCAACCCTGCTATCCGCCCTGCTCAGCGGGCGGTCTTGAGCTTCTGGATTTTCTACGACGGATTCCGACATACCTGGACTTTCCCGGCGAGTAGCTAATACAGTTTTCCAGCATGTGAACCAATTTTAGCTCAAGAAGAGGTCAAACGCATTCTTTGATTGAGCCCAAAGTTAAAATCAGAACGTTCTTCGTTCCTTAATCTCTCGGATTGTTCACCGCGAAGTGCTGCTAAACCGCGCTACATCTCTACGGATTGAGGCGAAGCTAAGAATTGCCTGTTCGACTGTTGCTCCGTTGATCGACAAGAGATCCACGAGGTTGCGAGCATGCGTTATCACAAGTTCATCACTTCCAAACATCCGCGTCAATAACTCGGCAAATTGCGCATCATTAGTGAAACAGTTAAATACAAGTTTCTGAAGTTCTTCTTTGGCGGTGGTATCGTCAATGGTGCGACCAATTATGTCTCCGAATTCTTTTTTGCGCGAAACAATCAATTTTGCAATCTCCTTAATGTCCGGCGGCGTCAGAAAACCACAGGCCAACAGGAACTTATGCAAGTTGAACTTTTCACCATCGCCCATTCGCACGCCGTCTTTCTTGCTCAGGTCAGCGTTGATCAAAAAATTTACAGCTTCATGTCCGGTCACGTACCCACCGTCAACCAGCTTACTCAAGCCCAGGGTGGCAGAAACCAGAGCTGGGTCAATCCAGTTAAAACCGCACAGGACTTGCTCTAACGGAAGATTATTTGCAACTGCAAAGTTTGTAGCTGTTTGAACATCAGCCTCACTGCATACACGACCGGCGATCAAAAGATCTTGCAGATCAAGCTCGATAACAGGCTTCATCGCAATATCCGCATTCATAGCAAGCGGCATTATCTTTAGATGATCGACCGCCTCTGCATAGCTGATTGCTTTTTGTCTGATATTGGTTTGAAAACCTAAAGCGGCATCAATAATTTCCGGAGGGAAGTTAAAGTGGATACAGAGAACTCTGCCCAACGGTAGCCCGCAGAGATTCTGCAGGGACAAGGCATTATTCAACTGCTCGACATCAACCAGTTGCGCAGCCAAAAGAAGTTCGCCAAGGCGCACCGACTCAATCTCATCCACGGATAAACCGATTGCAGCCAGGGACTCTTTTACGTTCAAGCCTTTAACTTTAGAAAGCTGAAATGCTTCGCGAATGTGCTCGAAATCGCATAGACCGCGACGGTACAATCCATGAAATTCTAGTAGCCGTCCCAGATCTTCATTGGATATGAGACGACGGACGACCAGCGTGCGACCAAGAGGTATGCCCAATTGCTTTGAAGCCATTAGAGTGCCGGCCAGTTCTTCAGCAGGGAGCGCATCGAGCGCTGCAAGAAACTCACCGAATCTGATACCGCTTCGTTGCGCGTCGACGTTCGGCATCGCTGCCGATCCAGGCGATGGCGGAAGGCCCTTAGCTATGTTTGGTTCTTCGGACAATGCCCTACCCTGACAAGGGTCTTATAGTAAGCGAGTCATGCCTGCCACAGCACTCATAGGATGTGTACCACGTTTGCTCCGCTAAACCAACATCTCCCGCCGGCTTCATCAAGGGCGAATTTCGATACCTCTTTCGGTGATATCAAACGGGTGAGCTTTCAGGTCATGGTTGCAACCACGAGCCTTTACACAGCGAAGTTCTCGCTCATAATTAGGATGATAGCCGCTGCTCAGTAAAATGATATTGTCGGCCATGTTGCTGTATCGCGCACTTCCTTCTACAGCGAGACTTTCTATGTTACTGGAAGCAGTTTCATACACGAGCATAGAGCTTATGTCCTGAACGGCAAGTGTCTGGCAGAGCGCGTACAGGTAGTCGTGCAGACGAGACCCGTCGCTTGCTGCCATGGAGAGGTCACCAATGGCATCAATTACGATGCGCGAGAACTTTCGCTCCTCGAGTAATTTCAAGACGGTTACCACGATACTATCAATCTGGAGTTCTACTGGAGACGCATAGACGAATTCCATGCCGCCCTTACGCAGCTCTTCTTGCGAGTATCCAAGTGTGTCAATGGCGCGGAGGAGTTGGGTCGGGTTTTCCTGAAAGTTGACGTACAGACTTTTCTCATTGCACCTGATCGCCTCGAGCGCGAACATCAAACTGAAGGTAGTTTTACCAGAGCCGGTCGGACCGGCGACCAGCGTTGATGCACCTCTCCACAAGCCGCCATCGAGAAGTCGATCCATGTCTTTGATGCCACACGAAATGCGCTCTTTTTTCCACGAGTATGATTCGATTTGCGTCGGACCGATTAGTCGTGGATAAACAGACATGCCCTCATTCGAGATAGAACAGCCGTGCAGTCCCTCTGCGTACGAACTTCCGCGCAGTTTCAACACGCGTACAAAGCGTTCATCCTTGGTTGTTTCCGAGTTCCGGGAAAACTGAATGATACCGTCAGCGATGGCAAACTCCGGCAACTCTTTGTAATCTTCCTCGGTGTACTCCCCCACCAGAAAAACGGTGGTATCAAACGCCGATAATATACCGGCCAGGTCGAAAAGCATCCGCCGATATTCGCTCAGGGAAGAGGCAATATCCTTCAAACCTCTAAACGAATCGATAACAATAATTCTTGGCGACAGCTCAAGAATCATCTCCTCGACGGTATGAGCGAATCCCTCAATACCTTTTTCAATCAGATTGCGCCCGACTTCCCTGTAGTGAACGACAGATCCAATCTTGTCTTCATCATAGAAGGAGAAGCGTTGCAAATAAGTGAGTACTTTCGAGATCGGCTCGGATAAAGTGGTCAGATACAATATCGGGCGCTCGCCATGTGATGCGTTGAAGAACACAAGTTGCTCGGCAAAAATCGTCTTCCCTGTGCCGGGCTGACCCATGATGATGTTAATCGAATTCTTCGGAAATCCGCCCCTGAGAATCATGTCTACCTGGCGATTTCCTGTACTGAGCGTATCATTTTCCATCGCGACTGGCATGTTCCTTCTCCTTGCTAAGCGCACCAACTGTTTGTTTAAGCATTGCGAGGATGCGACCCTTCTCAATTGGTTTTCGAAGGAAAGCGTCCGCGCCTGCAGCCCTGGCTCTTTCCTCCGCAGACAAGACACTGGTGACAATTACAGTAATTATGTGAGCAGTAGTCGGATCGGTCTTAAGCAGCTTGCAAAGCGCGAGTCCATCCAGTCGTGGAAGAAGCATGTCGGCAAGCACCAGTTTCGGCACCTCTTTTCGCGCCAGGTCCAGGGCTTCGTAGCCATCACTCACCAGACTCACTCTGTAACCGGCCTCAGTGAGAAATTGTCGAGCCAGATTGCGCACGTACGGGTCGCCGTCGGCTATCAGGATGAACTCTTGCTCGTGGCGTGAATAAACTTTCGGGTTTACAAGGCACTTCGATATCTCCTGTCGAAGCTCGTCCTCATCGATTCGACCATCACCGGGCGTAACACAGAGAAAACCGGATACACCGAGATTGTTTGCGCGCATTTTCAAGTCTTCGCGAGATTCATCGGCGACGTCATGAAGAAGCAGCACAAGTACCGGCACACTGTCGAAAACTTCCTGCCCTCGTACAAGTTGAAGAAACTCAAGCGGCTCAGCACTGCTGAACGGCACAGTCACGATTATGAGGTCCAGTTCTTGATGCAGCTTCTCATATGACAGACGCCTCTTTGCTTCAAAATGTGAGTAGGCGAACTGCAGATCATATATAGGGTTGAGAATCTGTTTTAAATTGCTCAGTTCATCCGGATCTATCGTTATCAGGATTCTGGGTTTGTCCATGCGTCGTGTCTCCGTGACGAAGCATCTCAGTCAAATGTCGCGCCACATTTCTGCAAAAAATTGAAAAATTGGCGACAGAGACTAGATAGCATTGAATTCCAAAAACGATGAAAGCTTGACTGACAGCGAGCCCAGCTCATGAACGGACACGAAAACATGGCATCTGGCGAAAGACTGTTCAGATTTCGCCGTATGTGAAGAATGGATGAATCGGATCTTCGTCACGAACATCCACTTCCAGCAAATCGGGGGCGCCTTTAGTCTTACTTAAGAAGATTGCGCCCGTTTTTTTCTTTACCGCCGTGCTCAATTTACTCGGGCTCGCTACATGCGGCTTGACCGTCACGCTTAACCTCAAAATATGTTGATCGCCGCTTCCGTCTTTCGCAATAAGTTCCTTTAGCAAACCCGACTGAAGATCGTATGTATTTACTCGATAACCGTATATGGTGGCACGCGAAGAGTCTGGAGGGACAACATTTCCTTTCTCATCGACCAGACAAATTTCGCCTGATGTCAGTGGTGTCTCATCGTCGAGTTGCGCTTTTACAAACAGCTTCTTTGCGGAGTGAACGGCTTGCAGAGTCGCCGAGACTTTCCCCTTCTCGTCAACTGTTTTGACGTGAACAGCAGGAGCGCCCCAATCAGAAGGAGACGGCTCATCTCCCTTTATTGGCGCAGCCCAGAGTTCCAGCAAACGCTCCGAGACAGTCCCCTTGCTCGAGGCGCAATTTGTTGAAATCTCTCCGGTCATAGTGTTGACGTCCACTCTTTGATGACTGGACGGATCCAAAGCATCGTTGGACGCGGCAGTGAAACCGATCAAAACGAAGCGCCCATCGCGAATTTGATACTTATGCCAGTACTCATAACGTTCTCTGGAGCCGCCATAATGATTAACTATGAGAACGCCCTTCTTTATCTCAACTTGAGGAACTCCACCAGAAGGACCAAAACCGAGCATGGTCGTTTTATCGCTTTCGACAATTTTCTCAAAAGTATTGCCGCGCTTCAGCGCAACAATGAGCTTACGGTGTGCTGCCGACATTCCCCCCTGGGCATCAATTGACAAAATCATGGCTACATCCGGCCGCCCATCCTTGTTCAGGTCTCCGACGGCTTCTGAATCGACCACCCAGGGTTCCGTCACGAACCCTGCTGGTTTACTCGCCTTGCCTGGAATCGGCGGAGCGCCTTCCTCAGCGGCAAATGACGGCAAGTAAACGGAAGCGGCCGTACAAAGCAAAGTAGCTAAGGCAAACTGAAGTTTTTGCTTCGGCATGAGGTCGAGTTCTCCTTGCTCCTTATAATGCCCATAAATGTAAGGTGTATCAATCCGATTCCTGTTAGCAACTTGTTAAGAACGGATGGACAAACAACTCTTTCTTCCAATTGTCTTGTTGGATTTCGTTCTGATATGTTCGAGGGGTGGCAGACAAAAAAACGCAACTGACTCGGGGGACACCCCGAAGGATCGCCAGAGGGTCACGCATCCCCTCTGGTCGATCTTTCAGTGCCACCATGCTGCCTTTGTTTGTCCTCAAATTGCGTGTGGACAAATGAACAATTTTTACCACCTGGGATTTCGCACCAAATCTGGTGCTTAATCCTTGATCGTAGATTTGGAAACCAAGCCATTCAACGTGTCTACGAGACATTTGATAAACTCCTGTTCGCTCGTTTTCGACTTAGTGAAATGCGTCGTTAATCCAAGTGTCAGCTTCTTTCTCTCGTCCGGTAATAGATCCTGAGCCGTATAGACAAGGAGTGGAGTCCGTGCAGCCTTCTCATGGCGTAAAACGGTTACTACTTCGAAACCGTTTGTATTGGGCAATCCCAGATCGAGAATAATCAAATCAGGTTCATGCTCGCGTGTGAGCTCGATAGCTTTCTGTCCGTCCGACGCTTCAAAACATTGAATGCCGGCGCCGAGCGAGAGTACGTGCTGTTTAATTATTTCACGCGTAGCATCATCATCTTCAGCTACCAGGACTCGCGCCGGACCAGCCGGGCGTTTCCTCACCGCAACTTCCACGGCGCTGAGCAAGCGTTTTTCTTCAAAAGGTTTTGAAATCCAATCGATTAACAGAGGACTGCTGAATTTGTTCTGTTCCTGCGCAGAAACTACGACGATCGGAATGTGGGTACTGCTGGATGTATGGAGCTTGTCTATAAAATCTGTACCTTTTCCGTCCGGGAGATTGATATCGAGAATGACACCATCGAACGCCTTGTCTGAAAGTGATTTTTCAGCAGCGCCGAGCGAGTCCACGTGCTGGATATCGAAACCATGGTTGGATAGATTCATACTGATCACATCAGCAATATTGGCGTCATCTTCGACAAGAAGAACAGTTCCATGTTTAACGCCGGACGAGATCGAAACGTCCACCTTTGCCGGCGGCTCATTTGAGGGCGATACCGCTGACAGTGGCAACTCGAACCAGAATGTTGAACCGTTGCCGACCTTAGAATCAACGCCGATTCTACCCAAATGCTGTTCAACAATGGCTCGGCTAATTGCCAGTCCCAGGCCGGTTCCACCCTTCTGGCGACTATCTGAGGAATCGATCTGTTGGAACATCTGGAAGAGCCTTTTCAAATCTTCTTCACCGATTCCCGCTCCGTGGTCCAGGACTTCGATGCGGTAAACATTTTCTTTCCTATTAGCACGGATAAGCACCTCCGAGTCCGATGGTGAGAACTTAACCGCATTTGACACCAGATTGGTGAGGACTTGAACCAGACGATCTCTATCACCAAGAACCTTTGTTCCGTCGATAATTTCACAGCGCAGAGAAACATGAGCCTCAGACGCGAAGGCTCGCAGGTTATCCAGCGTCGATTCAATCAGGTCAGACGGACAGAGCATTTCCAACTTTAAATCCAGCTTACCGGCTTCAATCTTTCTGATATCGAGAATGTCGTTTATTAATCGCACCAGTCGGTCGGACTCTGCTCGCCCCATCGAGACCAGTCTTTTAGCCTTCTCGGATAAATCGCCAGCCTTACCACCTTCAAGCAAACCAAAAGCGCCGCGGATGGAGGTCAGTGGAGTGCGAAGCTCGTGTGAAACGGTGGAGTAAAATTCGCTCACTCGCTTTTCCGCTTCCTTTTTCTCGGATATATCCCGACCTTCGGGTATAAGCAGAACCACCTCGCCATCATCATTTTTTATCGGCTTCAATGAAAAATCCACAGCCAGCATAATGCCATCCGGATCTGGATGTTCGGACTCGAACCGCACTAAATCGCCTGCGGAAGCGGCTTGAATAGCCAACTTCAGCTGCTCCTGCTGTAACGCCGAATGCGACCACCAGGGTGTTTCCCAAAATGGTACTCCGATAACATCTTCGCGTTTCTTACCTATAAACGACAGAGCTGTCTGGTTGGCCTCGATCAACGTCCCATCCGGGGTCAACAATCCAATGAACTCGAAGGTATGATCGAAAATTGCTTTAAATTTTCTTTCGCTAGCGGAGAGTGCTTTTGCAATCTCCGCTCTACTGAGAAACTGACCGAGCTGAGCGCCGACTGAAGACAAACAGCGCATTAACATCAAATCAAAATCTCTGAGCGGTAACGTCCTGAAAAGCTCGATGACGCCTATGCAGTTATCAGCGTCGTTAATCGGTATGGCGATGATTCCGTGAATATTATGAGCAGAAGCGACCGACGAAATTGCGCTTTCGGTAATGACCGTTATGTCTTTTACTGAGACAACTGACATTTTTTCGCAAGCTTGACCGGCGATGACGGAAGACTTCTCAAACGACAGACCTCGCAATTTGGCACCAAAATTAGTGGCATTGACGTTATGCGAACCGCTCCACGAAAATTCGCATGTAAGCTTGCTGCCGTCGTCGTCTTTCGACCAGAACTGAACCACATCCCAGGACAGTTCCTGCCCGATAATGGCGAGCGTTTCTTCAATTGCCTGGCTTCGCTCACGACCGGAAACGAGCGCTTGTGAAACGGCAAACACGACCTGTTGAAGCTGTTGTTCGTACTCCTGACGTTTCAATAGATAGCGGACGATAAGAGTAGATATGATGAAACCGGCTAGCGCCAGAAAGCCACACAGCATCAGCCTGCTGGTAAGTGCCTCACGCGCACTGGTCAAGGTCTGCAGGCGATCGGCTAAGAGATGTTCCTCCTCATTTTTCAGTTGAGCGATACCGGTGCGAACACGCTCCATGTACTCTCGGTCGTAGGATTCCGTCAGTAAATTGACTACTGCAGGATCGACATTCGGGTGCGCTTTCAAAATACGCTCAAGACTGGCAAATTTGGACCTGACTACTGGCCTCAGTTGCTTCAATCTTGACTGTTGAAGTGGATTGTCGACAGTCAACTCACTCGATTTATCGAGAGCTGTGAGTGCTCGGGCTTCCGTTCCCTCGAAGTCATCAAGGTAACGCTGGTTACGCGTCAACAACAATCCATAAGCTGCGCTCTGAGCATCATTGGGAGCAGCCACGACTTTGTCGAGTTCGCGCATTACTTCATAGGTATGCAACACCCATTTGCGTGCCTCGTAGAGTTTCTGCGAGTGGTCCCAAGTGCTGAAACCGGCTGCGAAAAGGATGAGAAACAGAAACCCTACGCAGCCTGAAAGGACGGAATTAAAACGTGCCCGCGCTTGTCGGGGCGAGTACAAATTCGAGCTGGGTTCGAACGTTTGCATTCAGGTTTGTTTTACTTGAGCGATAGGAACTCAGGCACGCGGATAGCGTGCAGCATACTCTGATTATTACTCTAGCAACAAGCAATCCAACAACGCTGTTGGAAGCAAGCGATAATTCTATTTAGCTGTTAGCGCGACACGTTTTTCCGCAATTGTGCCGTAGAAATCTTCGCCCTTGTCGTTAATAACGACAAATGCAGGAAAGTCTTCTATCTTCACTCGGAAAACTGCCTCCATGCCAAGTTCAGGATAATCGATTACTTCGACTTTCTTAATCGAGTCTTGTGCGAGTCGAGCTGCGGCACCACCTATGGTACCAAGATAGAAACCTCCATACTTTCCGCAAGAGTCTTTCACAATTTTGCCTCGGTTTCCTTTCGCAAGCGTAATGAGACTCGCTCCGCGCGACATAAGAAGGTCCGCATACGAGTCCATACGACCGGCAGTCGTGGGTCCGAAAGAACCCGACGCGTATCCATCAGGTGTTTTTGCCGGTCCGGCATAATAAATCGGGTGTTCTCTGGTATAAGCCGGCAGTTCTTCGCCGCGCTCTAGCGCTTCCTTCCACTTAGCATGAGCGATGTCACGCGCTACGAGCAACGTGCCGGATAGCATCAGCCGAGTGCCCGACGGTAAGCCGGACATACCAGCCAAAATTTCCGACATCGGTTTATCCAGATCGACACGAACGGTTTCAGTGCCTAAATCTTTCGACTCTACCTCCGGCAAAAAGCGAGCGGGATCATGCTCCAGTTGTTCAAGCCAGATTCCATCAGCATCTATGCGCCCTTTGATCTGACGGTCAGCACTGCACGAGACGCCGATACCGATTGGCAGACTGGCACCGTGCCTGGGCAGACGAACGACGCGCACATCGTGGCAGAAATATTTGCCACCGAACTGGGCGCCGATTCCCAGGTTGCGAGTGATCTCCAGAATTTGCTTTTCGAGCTCGATATCACGAAAAGCTCGACCGCTCTTGTCCCCCTCGGTCGGAAGCGAATCGAGATAGTGGCAGCTGGCCAGCTTCACCGTTTTCAGCGTCATCTCGGCAGACAATCCACCGATGACCACAGCCAGGTGATACGGAGGACAGGCGGAGGTTCCCAATCCGGCAATCTTCTCTGTGAGCAGTTTTGTAAGCGATTCAGGGTTCAAAACCGATTTTGTTTCCTGAAACAAAAACGTCTTGTTTGCAGAGCCGCCACCTTTGGCAATAAACAGAAACTCGTAACTATCACCCGGATCGGAATAGATTTCGACTTGTGCGGGCAGGTTACTGCCCGTGTTCGACTCCTGATACATAGAGATGGGAGCCATCTGGCTGTATCTCAAATTGCACTCGTTATAGGTTTTCTTTATGCCGTCCTGGAGCGCTATAGAGTCGTCGGTTTCGGTCCAGACCCGGTCGCCTTTGTGGGCGACGACAATGGCAGTTCCCGTGTCCTGGCACATCGGCAGCGTCCCACCGGCAGCGATGCTCGCGTTCTTCAACAATTCAAGAGCCACGAATTTGTCGTTGGACGACGCTTCCTGATCGTTCAAAATCCCGCTCAGCATCTCGAGATGGTCCGTTCTCAACAAATGGGACACGTCGGTGAAAGCGGATTTCGCCAACAAAGTCAATGCTTCAGGCTTGACCATCAGCATCTTTCCGCCTCTCCAGGATTCCTCAGAAACGTGCTCGCTACTGAGGAGACGGTATTTTGTAGTATCCTTGCCAAGTTGAAAGATGCTACCGGCGCTGTGCGACATAATTGCTGACCTCTCCGATCGTGGGGGACACCCGAGCCAAACGCCTTATTTTAGCGCTTCCCGCTCCACGATTGGTTCATGTTCATTCAGATGGCGTCGAAACATTTAACACGCAGATGAGCGCCGCTTCCGAACTCTGACTCAGTTGTACTGATTTTCAGTAAACATTCGGTGAATGCGACGCTCACCATTTCGGTTTTTGCCAGCGTGTCAGTTGCCATCGGGTCGCCAGTACACCCCGTTCTCGCGTGCCAGCAACTTTGCGCCGATCAGTTCTCTTCGAAGAGTCGCAAAGTCCGGATGGTGACGACCGATGATCATATTGACTTCCTTCTCCTTGTAACGAACTCCCGTTTGAAACTTGAGCGTCAGCCAGCGCAGAATGACTTCACGCTTCTTGCGACTGGCAGGTATTTCCTTAAGTCGCTCACCGTCGAAAAAGTCAGTCAAAATCTTTCGCTCGTAGCTGTCCGAAGCAACTTCGTCGGCGATAGTTACGATTGTTTCCATAGCCAGAACCTGCTTGGATAGCGCTCTGAGTTCTTTCGAATTCAGACTGTAGAGGTGGGATGTTCCCTCCGACCTCATCGAAACCAATCCGGCGTCTCTCAGGCGGGAGAGATGATGCGAGACTGTCGGAGCGCGCAAATCCAGCAATTCAGCCAGTTCATCCACGCTTCTCTCCTGCGATGCCAGGACTCCGACAATCTTCAATCGACTCTCATCCGAAAGTACTTTGAAAAATGCCAGGACGTTTTCCAATCTCATAGCCGCCATGACTTTGTCCTCCTGTTCAACTTGGCTGCTTCTTTTTGCTGCTTTCACTCCCAGCCCAGGCTCGCCTGGTTTCAGCAATTTAGACGACCGTCTAATTCGATACTCATCTAATTCGATAGGCATCTAATTAGATATATATCAAAGTAACTCAAGAATTGCAAATGCTCAACAGCCTGGTTTATCGACCAGGCGCAACTGTTTCACACGTATCGAAAAATAATTGGAGTCGAGGAGTGATTAATGCTCGGATTCGACAGCGTCAAGTTCGATGCTCAGCATGTCACTTTCAAGGTCAACAAGTCCGACAGTTTGTTCGAGGAAATTCTTGACGGAGCGCGGACCGACGGAGCCTTCCATGGTGTAGGTTCCATTTGTCAACAATTCTCCGTTATAACCAAAGGTTTTATAACGCACTCGAACGTCTTTGACCGGGACGTCATTGTAGTTGACGACTCGAATCCAGCAGATCGGGGTGTTGAATATCCAGAGACCGGACACATGCCAATCGACCAGCTCGACGTATACGTTGCGCGACAATTCGGCATTGCCTATGGTGTGCGTCGTGCAGCCAGACATGAGTGTCACGCAGGCAAGAAAAGTCGCACCAATTAAAACGGCGAAAATCCCACCTGAGCGAGCGCGACCTTTTCGTCGAAAGCCACCAAACAGCGCTGACAGTATGGCCAGAGTTCTCATATGACTTATTTTTCGATTTAAGCTGAAGCCCCAAAGACCCGATATTTAAGAGAAACTATGCAAAAGTCACGCATTGTAGACCAATCCGCCATGACACCTTTCACACAAACACCAGCAACATAGCCAAAAAAACTAAGTTCGAAAAGTATTGCAGCTCTGAAATTATATATGATGACTTCCAAATAGTGGTGATCATGGCAAGATCGTGAGAAAAACGGTAGTCAAGCGGGAATTGAATTAGTAGCCCACTGGAGTGTTAAATGACCGATTCGACCGAAGTAGCCAGACATACTGAGCGAGCCATAACTACCCACATGCTCGGGCAGTACATGGAAGCGGAACGCCTCTACCGCAAGGCTCTGAACGGTTTAGGTGACGAAACCAATCCCACGTACCAGGACCTTCTGACCTTGAACGTTAGACTGCTGTTCGGGATGGGCGAATACGATAATGCTCTGAAATTAGGTCAGCAGCTGGTTAAGCTACGTGAAAAGCACTTCGGATTTCACCACCCGCAAACAGCCTCTGCTTTACGCCTTGTAGCTGAAATAAAGGCGGCGCAAGGAAATATGTCTGCCGCGCTTCTGGACATTCGGCGCGGTCTGGATATCTGGATGGATACTCTCGGGTGGCAGGCGCCTGAACCGGATCCCAACGACTTCGAGCTTCATCAGATGGGCGGTCCGCGAAACCTGCTACCGGAATTCGAGTGGATTTTCGCAGAACTGGACAAATCAGCCGCTATGGCGAGACTCACTCCGGCGCAGCAAGACGCGCGCCGTTTCACACTGGCACTTGAGATTGCCAATGCTTATTCGTGGCTGGGATTACACAAAACTGCCAGCAGTTTATTCAGAGCAGCGGCAGGGCTGGTCGACCGTGTGCCGCCCCAGATGATATGGCAAAGTTATTGGGCTGCAAGCCAGGCCGCCCAGAGTTTCATCGCCACGGGGGAAGCCGCCACCGGAAAAAATTTCATAAATTCCCTGCTCACCGCGCTGAAATCGAAGTATGAAAATGGGACGGATGTTACGCCGCTTTTGCTCGCCACACTCGCCTCGGTAGACGAGGCTATGGGTGAGCTGCAATTTGCTCGTGCAAATTTGATGAACTCCCTAAATTTACTATGTGAAATTCACGGCGACACTCATATTCAAATTGCCCGTATTCATGTCCGGCTGGGCGAAGTCCTTCACAAGCTCGGCGACGTTCGCACTAGCGAAAATCATTTCGAAAAAGCAATCTCAATCATCGAATCATGGCACGGCACTTCTGATATTGCGCTCGTGCAGCCGCTCTATAAAAAGGGACTTATGCACAAATCGGCTCGTCAGTATCCACAAGCCGAGAAATCTTTCGCGCGAGCCCTTGAAGTTCTCTTGCCGCGCGACCAGAGTGACGTCGACCTCGGAGCCAAGATTTTTGACGAATTATCCGCGGTCTACATGAAGCAATTTTCTTTCCAGCAGGCGCAAATAGCTCAGATGCGTGGTCTGGACATGTTGCGAGAGCACGGGCGACCGACCGACCTCTTGCTGGCGCATTGCGAAATGAACATGGCGCTGATTTATTTATCGATTGCAAAATACGTCGACGCTGAGAAGAATGCAGCGAGCGCTCTGGCAGTTTTCGAGAAACAGACCGATCGGTCGAAATACAGAGGAGATATCGCTCTCCTTCACATTGTGCAAGCCAAAATTGAAATAGAACTCGGCAGGTTGCAGCCGGCGAGCCAGTCTTTGAGACAGGCGGAAGCGATGATTGAATCGATGCGCGACCCCGATATCGAACTGCAAAAGGAATTGCACCTCTGTCACGCAAACTTGTACATAAGCCAGGGAGCGCCGGCCAAGGCGATCACGCGTCTCAACGAGATTATTGAGCTTGATGATAGTTCCAAGTCTCCTTTGCTAAGTGAACTGTCGTTGACCGCCATGATCGAAACTGCAAACCTGGAGCTTCTGATTGGCAAGACTGCCCGAGTGGAGGATTCGCTGCTGCGCATCGTAACTCTGGCAGAGGAAAAATCAGGTCCGCAATCGGCAGATTTATTGAGAGCGCTTACGGCCCTTGCTTCGTTTTATGTAAAACAGAAGAAGCTATCCGCAGCCGAAGCCGCTGTGGAGCGGTGCACCAGAATTGTCGACACTAATCAATACCTGCGGAAACAGCCTTTTTACGGCGTTTTCCTGATGACCTATTCCGATCTACTGATCGCAAAGAGCGCATTCGATGTGGCGACGGAGAGGCTGAAACGCGCGCTTGCTGTTTTTGAAGGTTGTTTCAGCAGCCTGCATCCGAAGTGTGCAGAAATTTGGATTAACATATCGGCTTTGCTTCTTGCGCGCGGTGTGGAAGATCAGTCCGATGAGGCAGCTCACAAAGCAGTGACCATCTGCAGCAATGCTTTCGATTGGAACCACCATGCCACGATGAAGGCGGTCGCGTATGAAGCGTTCATCTCAATAAAGCGAGAACGTTATGATGTCGCTTTGACTCTGGCGGAGAGACTCTTTCCGGCGATCAACCTGGTTCGAACTCCGGCCGACTACCGCACGGCACAGGCACTCTCCGAAGTACTGAAGAACGAGCTGGTGAACAACCGAAGCCGCAACGTGATGGCGATTCAAGAGTATCTGGAGCGAAATCTGAAACCGCTTCTTTGTGCCTACGGTGAAGACGCGCTGGATGTTTTGACCGAGTTGATGACTTTTATTTACAAACGCGACTCAAGGCAGATGGCGGTCACCATTGGCGATACCATCGTAGACTACCTGGCAAAGCCAGACTGTTTGATAGACAATCGCAAGGGCAAATTACAGACGCTTCTGATGAAGTGCCATGACTATGCATATACGGACGAGTCGAAAGCCTTGATTGACAAGATCAATTTGCATCTGTCGCAGTAGAAAGAATTCAAGGCGTAGAGAACGGTCCAGCACAGGCGCAACCGTTCGCGAAAAACGGAGACAACGCAAACAGATTGCAGCGAACTCTAGTCGGAGATTTTTTCATCCATTTCGAGCAGTCCGCTGTTGGTAAAAGCGTCTTTTGCGTGGGTGCTCTGAATCATGGTATTACAATGTGGATGAGACTTTCTGAACGCAGATATAGCTGAGTCCGTAAACTTTAAACAATTAATAGCCTCTATAGAGCTCAGTGGCATATTACCGATAATGGTAAAAACTCTGTCGGTCAAATCGTGATTGTTGGTCAGGTCGAGAAAGTGCAATCTCAAATTTTTGAAAGCGTTTACATCGTCGTCCTGCAACTTCAACGAAGCTACCCAGAGGCTCGTAAGCTTCGTAAGTTTTCGGACCTGGCGTACTGACTCGGGACTTATCGAAGTATCGCCGATGTCGAGAAAATTCAAATTCGGATGATTTTGCAGGATTGATTGAAACCCGACATCAGTTACCTTTTTGCATGCGTCGATATCAAGCCGTTGCAGGCGGGCTCCCAGTGGTTGCAGTTTCTTAATACCAAGATCAGTAATGCCGGTGCTCGCCAACTTTAGCCAGACGAGGTTCGGCATTCGCCCGACCTCCTCTAGTAGTTCATCGGTGACCTTGGTTTCGGACAAATCGAGACCGGTTATTCGAGAGAGTTGAGTTATGTATCTGATACCATCTGCGGTGATTCGTTTAGCGCCATGCAAACTAACAAGAGTAACATCTTCGTTTTTATTCAAGACCTCCATCAACCTGGCGTCACTCAGATTGTTGTCGGCGAACCAATAGTCCGCCAACTTATTGTCCTGCTTCTCCGGATGAAATCCCTTCGGCAACGGATTAACAGCGCCCTTGTAATCGCCTTCACGGAAGGGGTTCTTCGCTTCGCTGACGTTAACCTTGGGGGCCTCTCCTAGAAAACGCTCGGTAGCGTCCTTTCGACTCATATAATAAAAGAAACCGAGACTGAGAGCTGTCAAAAACAAAGATGCTGCTATGAAGGCAATCGCCTTCTTCCGGGGGATCGCCGCGCTGGTACCATGGGCAGTGATATGTCGAACCTCGGCCTCCGAGAGCAATGCGACGAGAGCTTCTCGAAATTCATCCATGCTCTGGTAGCGAAGGTCGGGATCGCTCTTCAATGCTTTTCTGACTATATCGTTGAGCGCGTGCGCTGTTTCTGTTTCACCTACATAGAGGCGCAAATGAGGGGGCGGCTCATCGTTTAAGCGCTGCTGAAAGGAGACGATCATCTGATCAGAGTCGAAGGGCGTACGACCGGTCAGCATCATGTAGAGCAAAAGTCCGAGTCCGTAAATATCGGTTCGTTCGTCAGCGCTTTCGGCTCGAACCTGCTCGGGGCTCATGTACAGAGGAGTGCCAATCGCTGCGTTAGCGCGCGTCAGGGTATCGAATTGGTCGTGCAAAAGCTTAGCGATGCCAAAGTCAAGAATGCGCACGTTCTTCTGTTTGTCGACCATCACGTTGCTCGGTTTCAAATCACGATGAACAACTCCTTGCGCATGCGCGTGCTGAAGAGCCGAGCAAAGCTGAACAGCGTAACGGATCGAGTCCTCTAGCGGAAAGGGGCCGGACTTCTTCAACAAATTATCAATCATCGAACCATCTACCAATTCCATGACGATATAGAACTCATCATCATCGGAATGCTCGAAATCCAGAACTCGCACGATGAATTGATTGTCGAGACGACTCAAAATTTTGGCTTCTTGTTGAAAGCGCACGATGTCTCGGGAACTTACGCTCGTGCGAAGAACCTTAAGCGCGACTTCCTTGTTGAGTTTCTGGTCAAGGGCGCGATACACCTTTCCGCCTCCGCCCTGACCAATCAGCTGAAGGTCGACGTAGCGCCTTTTGAAATCAAGATTGGTACTCTTGATCAGATCCTGCAGATTTTTAGACTCGTCCATCTTTGCCACAGCGCCGGAAAACCCATTGTACTGTAGCATACAAAACAGAACAGCCGCCCAGGTACAAAGGCGGCTGTTCCGATATTGTTGTCGAAGTAGAAAGACTTCTTGCAATGCGAGGTCCGCGAATTCACTTCGCTTGCGCGCCATTTCCCTTACTTCAATTCGACTTAACGACGGGCGTGGATTCAGAAATTGGGTTTGCGGTCGCAACGATTTTCTTACTGTTTGCGCTGTGGCTTACAGCCGTTTTGCGGCTCGACGTGTTCTTGACCGCTCGACGGACACATCTGTGCGGAACAACAGACTCCGGCACCACGAGTAAATCGTTGGTCATACAAGTGGTTTCCGCGTATGCCTCCGATGACGCTCCAGCGAACATCAATACCAGCGCGACCAAAACTAAGCATGCGCCTTTCATTTATTACTCCAGAAATTGACAACGGAAAGGCAACGCCCTGATACAGGCGTTTGCAGGTCCGGAAGGGGATTTGCTAATTCCTATTCTCGGTCATGATCGCAAAGCAGTGATTGCATAACGATTACATATCCGTTGGTTGTTTGTTAATTGGCTGCAAAGTCGGTTTAATCGAACTGGAGTGGAGGTGAACGAAGTTCTCCGTAACTGTCACAAGAGCTGCAAGTGTTCTTCACATGCCTATTTATTTGAGCATTCGCTTCATGAGTTTTCCCGTCGAGTTACGCGGAAGTTCCGTCGCAAACTCAACGATTCGAGGCACCTTATAAGGTGCCAGGTGTTCGCTACAAAAGTCTTTCACAGCATCTTCCGTTAAGGAAACGCCGGAACGGGTGACCACGAAAGCTTTGACTCGTTCGCCCATCAACTCGTCGGGAACCCCAATGACAGCCACATCTTGAACGCCGTCCATTTTAAGAATTACTTCTTCTAATTCCCGAGGATAAATATTCTGGCCGCCCCTTATGATCATTTCTTTTTTGCGCCCGACGATGAAAACGTAACCATCCTCATCCTGGTACCCGAGATCGCCTGTGAGCAGCCAGCCATCTCGGTTAAACGCTTCCTCGCTTGCTTCGGGTTGATTGTGATAACCGAGCATGACACACGGACCTTTGATTGCTATTTCGCCGACGTTTTGTTCTCCAGCTGGAAGCGGACCAATGCAGTCTTTATCTAGAATTGCAAGCGACACCTCTGGAATTGCAAGACCAATCGAACCAGTTTTACCGGCACGGGGAGGATTGACAGTGCCACCGCCGGCGGTTTCACTCATACCATAACCCTCAACAACTTGTACGTTGAACTCTCGCTTGATCCGCTCCAGGAATTCAGGCGCGATCGGTGCTGCGGCAGACAGGCAGTATCGAAGAGCAGACACGTCAACTTTATTCTGTTCGTACTCCATCATCATGAACTGATACATTGCAGGCACGCCTGGCACCACTGTGATGCGTTCTTTAGCAATGCAGTCCAGCGCAGCTTTAGCCTCGAACTTCGGCATTATCACTACAGTGCATCCAAGAGCGACAGGGGTGCTGACGAGTGACCCGATACCGTAGATGTGGCACATTGGCAGTAAACCCAAAATGCGCTCGTCAGATTTAAGATCAAGACTGGAGAAGATATTGAATGGAAAAACAGACATGAGGCTTCGGTGGGTAAGCATCGCGCCTTTAGGTTTCCCTGTGGTCCCCGATGTATAGACGAGCAGAGCCAGATCGTGTTCAGGATCAATGCTCGTATCAAAGGTAGACAGGTCGCCTGGTTTCAAGTCGCCAGTCAGATCGATCAGTTTAAGCTCTGAATTTGCGGAATGAATCTGAAGTTCAGCCGCACGCTCAGACACTATTAAAAACTGGAGTCCATCGATTTGCGGCAGAGCTGCCACCACCTCTGGTAGCAGATGATTATGAACGATGATGGCACGAGAATTGGAGTCGCTGAGAATATGAGCGATTTCGGCAGACTTCAACATTGGATTAATCGGGACGACTACGGCTCCAATTTTTGCAACTGCAAAAAAGATGGCTATGAAATCCGGATGGTTCGGGAATAAGACGCTAACTTTGTCGCCTTTGTGCAAGCCGAGCGCGCGAATCTGCTCTTCCATTGCCAGAGAACGTGCGTTCAAGCTGGCAAAATCGATCCGTTTATCGCCGAAGACAACAGCCTCCGCCGTTGGTCGGCGCGCGGCTTGAACGGACAACGCATCGCCGATGTTAGCGCTGGGCCAACCGGTTGGAATTTTTGTTTCGGTGGAAAGTACAGTATTCAAAGCTTTTGCCCTTTGCGCCAAGCGCTTACAGTTGGATCAAAAAGAGGTTTCAATCGCACAGAATTACCGGCTCTAATGCCGAACACTAGGAGCCAACGGGGTTGCGCAGCGAGCAGAAGCTAGCACGATTATAGGTGTCCGACGGCTGTTCAGATCACTCGCAAGATTGAATATTGTCGCAACAACCCGCTTGACCATCAAGCTCTTGAGAACCGCGAGCGCCGATGATTACACAACACTAATAGAATCCTGAACCGATATCGGTTTAGAAACGCATCAAACCAACGGCGAAAAATTTTAGCGACCTACTCCCATCGTTTTCGTAAACCGATATCGGTTTACGAAACATAGAACGGGTGTCGGTTTAATACCCAAAACGCGCAACACCACAAGAGTCGCGAACTCCGCTTTCTGAACCGATATCGGTTCAGGAACCCAAAGCACCCATACCCGGGTTCTAGAAAGTTAGGCAATGGCTCTACTGAACAGCGTTTCGCTCGTGCAGCTTACCTACCAGAGTATTTAATCCGAATTTGGCAAGTTCAGAAGGGCACTCGAATACAAATGCCTCGTTCTCTTGCAGAACACATCTAACTGTGTCTCCCTCTCCATAGATATCGAATACTTGCTGGTAGCCAACGAATGGGCCGTCCGGACCGAAAGTCAAGGTAATGCGCGGCGGATCCTCAAGGAGCGCAAAGCCGAATGCCATACCGCGAAACTCCACCCAGCCGTCCTTGATGTTTGTGAGCGTAAAGCCGTCAAGGTCCTTGCTGTACTTTGTCGCGTTAGCCTCGCGAGCAAGTTGCAAGATCTCTTTAGTGAATGTTTGATAGAACGTCCGCGCGATTGATTCTTGTGCGGTTCTCATAATGTGCATCTCTCCGTTTACTTACTCTCCACAGGGAGTGTATAGCGCTCTTCGATTGCGCTGAGTACTCTCTGCTTACCTTCTTCGGTAGAGATATTCTCGGAGTCCTCAACTCCGCGTGCAACCTCGGCCAGAGCATCGTCTTTAATAATCTCTTTGAACCATTTAGAGTATTCGTGACGTTTCAGGTGATACAACCACGTAGCGTCGTCGACACCGTTAGCAAGCTGGCTGAACGTAATTAAATTCTGGGCTCGCAATTTCAGTTTATGCGGGCCCGTGAAATAAAAACTTCGCTCTTCCCCCAAGTATCCCTCGGCGTATTTACGGCGGTGTCTGCGCCGTTCGATATTGGAAAGTTCTAAATCGACCACCTGAGGAGCGCCCCCGGTGCGCGGGCACCAGACCAGAGACTGACCTTTTCCGAGCTTAGTTCGCTTAAGCTTCGGCATTTTATAGCCAGCAACTTCCGCGAGATTTCGAACTGTCGCCTCAGGCTCCTCTCCGATTGTCAGCAAGAAGTCCAGATCCTTTAGTATCACAGGTGATACCGTGGTGGGATGGACAGTAATCATGATCAAGCCCTTCAGTTGATGCGGAACATATGATTCGGCGGGCTGCCAATCTTTGGGAAAGATATGATGAGCCTCGTCGATAACGATGTAGTGCGGTCTGCCGAAATCGCCGCGCATCTCCTGCAGACGGGGAAACAGAGCACTGAAGAAGGCTGGACGGTCTTCCAACTTCAAGCCGAGAAGATTTACGATTGCGTTGCTCTGAGGATTTTTTAACAGCTGCATAACCTCATCGGCACTGGGCGCGCGTTTAGCATCGCCAAGTACGACCGAGTTTCCGAAAGCTTCGTAGTCCCCCTCGGGGTCGATAAGACAAAACTGATAATCCGCTTGCGCTAGAGTATCCAGAATCCCGAGAGTAGCGTTGGACTTGCCGCTTCCCGATGGTCCCGCAATTAAAATATTTGTGCCTAGCGCTGCAAATTTTACTTCGGCGCCTTCCATGTTTTTTCCGAGGAGTTGGTCATGGCGCGTCATTTTGCAGTTAGCAAACTCATCTTTGAGAAGCATTTCGATCATTTCTTCGATGCCGGCTCCATGATCTCTGGTTGTTACCAAATCAGCACGTTCCTTCACGGCAGGTAGCGCGTTTGAAACAGCGACAGCAACCTGACAAAGCGACATGAACGCGTGGTCGTTTTCGGCGTCACCGCCGCCGATAACGTTGTGGGGTGAAAGTCCCATCTGCTCGCAAGCGGCAATTAAACCGGTCCCTTTGTTGACGCCGGATGGCAGGACCATGACTGAGCCCTTGTTAAAGATTATCTGCAATTCTAAACCGAGCTCTTTGATAGCATCGATAGTCGCTTGATGGAACGGTTCCCAAGTCGAAATGATACAGCGGCCATGGTTAATTGGTTTCACGTCTCTCTTCTTAAGAGCAGCCAGAAGATCTTCTGAACAATCCTCTGTCAGTTTTTGCTCTTTCTTGGTTGCCGGATCGTAGATAAGCGCACCATTTTCAGCTACCACCAGGTCAAACATTTCTACTTCAGGAAAGACTCTTAGCAGATCGTCAATCTCCCGACCGGTGACCATTAAAACCTTACGACCGGACTCCTTCAAACGTTTCAACGCCGCAACCGTAGAAGGAAACACGCGCCCATCAGATGCAAGTGTTCCATCATAATCAAATGCCGCCGCTAAATACTTCAAGGGAGTTACCTCACTCTGCACTCTCAACTAAAACTTGACAGATCATTGAATCCGAGTGCTGGATTAGCTCTGCCACGATCCCTAACAGGGTAGCCTTATATTTACTCTAATAGCTTAAACGGTCCTTTCGAATACCTTACGCCATCGATTCGCGTAATTTGTACGTTCGGACCGTTTTCAGCTGTTCATCAGCATTTGTATGCATGAGCGAAATCGAGTAAGGCTAAAATTTTAAGATCCTAGTTGTTACATGACTGTGAAAAATGTTGCCTGGACAACAAGCATGGCCAGTTTCCGCGAGATAACCTATAATGCCGGCAGTGGGCTATGAGAAAACGAAGTGGAGCCATTCGCCGTAAGCAGGAAAACGGTTCTTCTAGTCATCGCGATATTCTTTGCGGCGACGACTTTTCTGCTGGCCGCCTACCTTTTCCAGAATCAGCCGGTCTGCCCCCGATGCAAAAACTCGTTCGATGTCGTTTTCACCTGGCGAGCCTATCATGACTCCAATGTATCGCGACATATGTTTTACAGATTCGGTCCGTTCGGACGATGCGATCACTATGACCCTATGATTCCTGAAATAATTCCGCCACCTCAATTCAGCTGGTACTGCGCGACATGCAGCAAGCATGTTCGACGGGGCTCAAACTGGCGCCAGAAGTAACTGATACTAAATACAATACCAAAGAGAAGGCACCCTGTATAAGAGGTGCCGTTTCCCAAAGTTTCTTCGATACACTCGACTGGCGTTGTACCGTGAGCCTGGTCTCTGCTGTGCCGCAGGAGGACCCGAATTTCTAGCCGTCTCGCGTTTCCGGGGAGGGCGGCCAGGTTCCATCGTTGGATTGCACAACAAGATTGCTAAGCAACTTGTGCGTAGCTTGTTGTTTTGGCCAAAGTTCATCCCTTACCAACTTCCTGTTATCGCCATGGATGTTCATGATTTTCCATTCGTACTCATTCGAACCCAGGTCTTCGCCTTCTTCGAGCGCGGCGACGATTGCGGAGTCTCCCATTGCAGCCGCAGTAGATGTTACTATTTTAGCAAAGCTCCCCCAGGCTCCAGGATCTTCGATGGGAGCGCCGCCCGATCTGGTAATCGCATCTCGCAAGCGCTCCACCCTTTCTGCGTGAGAATCTTTAGCCTGTGTCAACAGCTCGGCAACTTTGGGTCGTTGAACTCGCTCCAAAGCTTTGTCATACGACTCCACGGCCGACAACTCTCCCATCAGCAAAGTGTTCATACTTTCTATTTCGTCTGCATTCATTCTCCTACCTCCACTCAGAATGTGGGTTGCGTCTCTTAACCGACACCAGGCGCTATGACCTGTCAGGTCAGGGACAGCTGCCGTTCTCTTAGCTAAGAACCAAGCTATCTAGATGTTTGTTCATTCTGTTCAGCTCTTCGTCGGTAGCGACGGAGCGGACGGCAGCGTACAACTCATCCCTTGAAAACGAGATCAAATTGTCAATCATTTTAGAGAGCTTAATCAGCAGCTGTTCAAAACCGGGCTCATCGACATGAATCATGATGAGACTGTTTATTGTTTCGTCGATGTTTGATGTTTGCTCGTCCCATTTTGAGAGAACATCCGATATCGATTCGTGATCTCTAACATTCGAAAGCAACAACTCGTTCTTTTTCTTAATGTGTGCATGAACGGAATCAATTACGTTTTTGACGGATTCAAAAACGCGGTCCTGAGTCCATTCCGGATAATTATTAGTGACGTCCCACATCAACTCTTTCAAGTGGTTCTCGTCAGTGTTCAGATAGGTGAAGATGTTCATTTTTATTCCTCAATGTCCTGCTCGCCAAAGTGCGAGGTGAGAGGCGCAAATATCGATTACCTGTCTTCTAGCACTTCTGCGCACATTTGATGTTTAAACGAGGAAGAGCGTACAGATTCAGATTGACAATCGACCGCCGGAGGAGACTCAGTCCTTTATATATGTCCGATGCCGCTTGCCATAGGTCGTTTCTAAACCGATATCGGTTCACGAGCATCTGTGGAAGCTACTTCGGAAACACATTCCTTTGAGGGCAAGCGATTGTTGGCATGCATTAGCTGATTCTCACCGTGAGTGCCCTATAAATTTCGAGAAGCAGAGTTGCAAACAGATACCGCAAATGTCCACAAATTCGCATTTTTGACAAAATAGCAACACTTTGGCATTGACTGAGCGCCACTGAATTTTGTGTGTGCTATGAAAGGTCGGGTGAAAAGGCACGAACTTCGTGAACGGCCCCGAGCCATCACTCTCAATACACAAACCGTCGGAGGTTATTATGAACAAGCGCATATTGGCAACAATCGCGATCCTGGGTCTCTCTGTTTCTCTCTGTACTGCCTGCACCAGCGCTGAAGACAAAAAGCTCTCGCAGCAACAAGATGCAATTGAAAAGAACGCGGACGAGCAAAAACAAGCAATCGATCAAAATGCCGACGATCAGAAGAAGGCAATAGAAGCGAATGCTGATGCTAAAAAAGATAATGTTGAAGAGAGCGCCGACCTCGCGAAAAAGACGGTGGAAGAAGGAGCTGACGTGAGCAAAGCATCAGTAGATGCTAATGCCGAGAAAGCAACCAATGAATTGGAAGCCGAGAAGAAAACGAACTAGATTCGTCTAGCAAGCGAGTTATTCTCGGACCAGAGCAATCTAACCACTTCGGTGAGTAGAACATATATTGGAAAAATCCAGAGATTGATTGAGCGAAGACTCTCTCTCTGGATTTTCCTTATTTTCGATAAAGGGAATTCACGCGGCCATGGGCAAGCGCACAGACCGTGCGTTCTCTTGCTACATACGCAATAGCAGATGTCACTTCGGCTCCGCGCAAGAGCGATCATTACTGGTCGATAGCACTGCCAACCGTCACCACCGGGTCGAGGTATATAGACCGATGGACTTTTCTCAAAGAGCACAACGTTTGCAGAAGTACAAAGCACTAGGTATGTTTCTTTGGAAATACGGACATGACGACCTTTTGCAGAAGGCGGGACTTGACGAATGGCTCGGAAGTCACGGGATCGCGGACATAGGTGGTGTTCAGTCTGCGTTTGTTCCAGGCAACGGAAACGGAAACAGCACTTATGGCAATGGTTCAGTTTGTGCCACTACTTACGGTGCAGTTGATGTGCCACACGCAGGAACAATCGCTACAAAAGTTCAGGCAGCGTCAGGCCCAAGCATAGACTCTGACGATCACAGTTCGGACTTCTTAGGGGACCTCAGTGCACTGGGTCCTACGTACGTGCGCATAGCGCAACTGTTAGCGAAGCGACCGGATCTTTTACCGCAAAGTATCGCGGACCTGCTAACAGCCAGGCAGATTGCACAAGACCCCATGGGTTTAGTGGAACTTGATGCGACTATTAGAGCAGAGATCGGATTACCACTGTCTGAAATCTACACGAAGTTTGATGTCGCACCACTTACGGTGTCCCCTTTCGAACAAAGTCATATTGCAACACTTAAGGACGGCCGGCGAGTCATAGTCAAGGTTCAAAGACCCAGTATTCAAGGCATAGTCTACGATGACCTCTCAACGTTAGAAGAGGTTGCTGACTTTTGCGATCAACATACAAAAACCGGCAAGACTATTTCGTTCAAAACTATTGTTGAAGAATTGAAGAAAACCATTATTGCCGAACTTGACTATCGGCAGGAATCTTACAACCTTGAACACCTGCAGCATGCACTGAGGGAGCTCGACCACATTGTAGTGCCAGAACCGATCAAACGCTATTCTACGTCGCGCGTCCTCACGCTGAAATTCATTGACGGACGGAAGCTTCGCGACTCATCGCACTTGGGTCTTCTTGCAGCCGAAAAAGCAGCACTAGCCGGAGAAATATTCCACGCCTATCTCAAGCAAATTCTCCTCGACGGTTTCGTCCATGGAGACCCGAACCCGGACAACATACTGTTCACTAGCACCGGAAAGCTCGCACTGCTAGACCTTGGAGTAGTAACCAGGGTCTCAGCGTCAATGCAGGAGAAGCTTCTTCAGATTTTAGTGGGAATTAACGAGGGACGCGGCGAGCACGTCGCCGATCTTCTCGCCAACCTTTGCTCGAAACGGGAGATTTTCGATGAGGATGCTTTTCGAAGAGCTATCGCGGACCTCATTTTGGTACATCGCGACGCACCGGCTGACCGACTGGAGATCGGACGCGTTTTTCTAGGCATATCACAGGCGGCCTTCCGAAATGGAATGGCTTTACCGTTTGAGTTTGGTACCCTGGGCACGACGTTAGTCAATCTTGACAGAGTCGCAGACCTCCTCGACAACAACTTCGATTCTAGAAAGTTTTTGGAGAAGAACATTACTGAGATTATGAAGGGCCATGTGATGCGGACTCTAACACCCGCTCACGTTTTCCAAAATATACTTGAAACAGTAGATCTACTCGAAAAACTGCCTGGAAAAGTCGGAACAATCCTGGACGCAGTCGCAAATAATCAGCTGAAAATCACCGTTGATGCTATTGACGAACAAATGCTCATGAGCGGCTGCCAAAAAATAGCTAATCGCATAACTATGGGGCTGGTCTTGGCAGCACTAATAATGGGCGCGGCTCAACTTATGCAGATCAAATCGACTTTTACGATTTGGGGTTACCCGGGCATCGCCATCATATGCTTCATCCTGGCTGCTGGTTGCGGATTTGGTTTAGTTCTCGAAATATTCATTAGCGACAGAAAAACTAATTCCCAGAGTTGAAACGAGGACGGGTTCTTCTTAGACAGATATCGGTCAGGAGGATCGCTTTTTGGGCAGACACACCGTCTCGTAACTTTCGAAAGAGCGTTCGCATCTGTTGTATCGGAACCGATATCGGTTCAAAAAGCAGGCAGCAGACCAATCGTCCAAGATTTTTCCAAGCTTGCTTCGCAGAAGACGATTTGTGCTATTTCGTAAGTGGTCAAGAATCCGGAAAGTTTGTGGCATGCCTGTCACGCAGAAACCCGATATCGAGACCTGAGTATAAAATCATTGCATAGCAGAGGTTTAAGTAATGAATCAGACGATGGTTGGCAAGCCGCCAAAGCCCGGCAAGTATCACTGTCTCAAATGCGAGAAAGTTTTTGCTTTTGACGAAGGCGCACTGCGTTGCCCAAAGTGCGATAACACCTCTCGGAATGAGTTAGTTCCAGTTGACGTCAGCGACGTCAAAGAGGAAGAGATGATGCACACTGATGTCGATTTCCAGGGCGGATAAGCGGGCTGCCTATGCCCATTGACTGCGCCAGACTAAGAGGGAGAATGATCATGTACCTTGTAGATAGATTTGATTTACCTGAATATCAACAAGAAGCACGCGAAGCAAAATCTGCGAAGATGCTTTTCGCATTGTGGGACAAAGTGTGCAGTCATTATGATCGTGGACAAATTGGTCGCTACGAACTGGAAGAGATGCGCGACTTGGTTTGGGAACAGATGACTAGCCTTGTAAAACTACAGTCCCAAATTGACGCTTCTTTCAGCGTGCGGAAGGCGAGCTAGCCGCCACCCCTAGTCTATCGCGAATGATTTGGGCGCGTAGTTCGTATCCAGCCGATAAATCACCGTCTCCAATCAGTCGAAATTGAGCGGCCCAACTCTCGAGCAAATGAGCGAAAAATAGTGTGTTTACAGCCTCTGCCTGCTCCGCCTCCCTCAACGCTCTCTTGAGGAGCTGGTCCGCTTCTGTTTTGCTGCCGACCTCAAGATAGACGAGCGCCAACCTGTGACAAAGACCTTTGCTCCACTCATGGTTACTGGCGAATCGTTGCATAAAGTCATTTGCTATATTCCGGAGGTGGCGCGCGTCTTGATCGCGCCCCAGTAAAATAGTCAGCCGCAGCGCATCCGCTAATTGAGGGAAATACCAATTCCCATCAAACTTGAGCTGCAACGCTCGTGTGCAGAGTTCGTTAGCCTCTTCGAATTCTTGCTGATCAAAGCGGACTGCCGCCAGCTCCAGAAGGCTACCTACGAGTTTGGGACTATTGACCCGCTCATCGGTTTCCAATGCGTATTTGGCAAAATCGGCAGCTTCGTCAAGGCGTCCAATCCTGCGCAACAGACGAGACAAGTTAACGGCTTCTCCAGAAGCATATGCACTGCGTTCATCTGCCTGGCAGCGATCACGCGAGTCATCTATGATCGATTTGAAGGCATCCAGTGATTCACGTCGAAGATTTTCCAATGACTCGAAGTCTTTAGTGAATTCGCACAATTTTTCGTATTCAACTATCAGGTTATGCGTCGGCAGTGGTGGCACCTGAGAGCGACAAATCAACGCCGCTTCGGCAAGATGCGTTTCAGCGCCCTTGTAATTTTTGGCTGCGATGGACTTGAGACGCGCCAGGCGTGTAAGAGCTTCCACCTGTGTATGCGCGGATGTCTGCGGAGACAAAGTAGCCTGTTCGATAGCTAGCCGGAAATTCTGCTCAGCGGCGGCGAAATTTTGTTTGCGCATTTGAAGTTTTGCCAGAAGCATTGCCGCTTCAGCAGCTGATTGTGCAAATTTCACATCATCACAAAGGAGAGGCACGGCGCGCTCCGCCAGACGTTCCGATTCAGATTCATTATCTTCTTCGTGAAATTGAGCGAGCATGAATAGACTCTTGCCGAGCAGCGGTTTATTCTGTACACCGACCTCCATTCTGGAAACCAACTCGGCAAGCAACTGCCTGCGTTCCTCCCGCTTTCCTCTCAAAAGAAAAAGTGTCGACAGATGCTCAGCAGGAAATACTATGGAAGCCTCGCCTAATTCTTGGTATATCGAAATCGCCTCCCTGAGTAATTTCTCGGACTCCTCACTTTCGTAAGGCGCATAAATTCGTCCCAGAGCCGTCAAGGTTTCCGCGACTTCTTCATGCAATTCGCCATGCACTTCCTTTCGGATTGCGAGGGCGCGAAGAAGATAGCCTTCGGCTTCATCGAAACTGCCGATGACAGTCATGAGCAAGCCCAGTTGTTGGAAGGTCTCAGCTAGAAGATTACGATGTCTCTGATTCTTCTCTACCGAACCAACTGCGTCGAGGTAAATCTTTTCAGCTTCTAGATTCGCTCCCTCAGCGGCAAGAGCTCCAGCTCTCTCCATCAACTCTTTCCACCTTTTGCTCACTGGTCCTCCGCATCACACAAAAACACCTATCGCGCCCAGATTTTTCGACAACAATATAAGAGTTGGTCATTATAGACCAATGCTGCACCATTTTATGAGGTAGTAAATGAAGCTGAATCGATATCGGTTCAGGACCAACCTACCAAGTCTTACAAAAATGAGATAAACCGATATCGTTTTCAGCCTGCAATCTGAACCGATATCGGTTTATAAAATAAAGAGTGCGGTTCTAGCTAAAACACGATCTTCGCGGTCACGTCTTCGCGTTTTTTGCTAAGTCCTTCTCCAAGTTGATTCAAGTCGACCGAAGTTTTTTCCAAGGACGAAAAGAGATCTTGTTCCTCTTCAGTAAAATGCTTCTTAACAAGATTTCGCAGTTCCTGGAATTGAGCATCGAAATCAGCCTCATCCCCCATTAAGCGCTGCACCTGTGCCGTCATGATTTTCACTTGTTCATGATTTTCAATGAATTGATCTAGGCTGGAAACGCCATCGATATCACGAATTGCGGGATAAAAAACTTCTATCTCAAGCACCGACAAAACGTTCAACTCGAAAGCGACATCTGCCAGTACCTTCTCTTTGTCGTCAGCACTGAGCTTCGAATCATACTTGTCGAATTTCTCTAAAACGCGCGCATGCGCCGACTTTAATACCTCGACAGCGCTTCCTTGCTTCAGTGTCATTTACTCGTCCTCCTGTGCGGTTACATTCTTTCTTTATGTAGCGCAACTGCGGACTCCTCGCGCTGAGCAATTTTAGCTCTTGAGTTTGCTTCCTCTACGATTCAATGCACCGTCTCCAGAAGTGACGCAAGAAGCACTGCCGCCCTTCCGGTGAAAGCCTGGAAAAACAAGGTGGGAGGACGGTTCAGGAAGAGCCTGGCGCGCGCTGAACTCGGACAATCAATCCGAGTTCATGGATACCGTCTTCTACAGACAGGCCGGTTCTGTGGCACAACTTGAACAACAACATGGCTTCTTCGGTCGTGAGCATATTTTCTCGGACATAGAAATGGCAGAGCAAAGCAATCTGAGCGGCCGATTCAGCCACGACGCCTGACGTTACTAACGCCTTACTCACGAACGATGGACTTCGGCGAGCGGTCTCGATAGCCTCCTCCACTTGCGTTGCAGAAACCAACTCGACACTTTCCACAAATTGTTCAAAACTCAAGGAGCTACGTTTGCTGTTAAATTTCTGATTTCGTTTGAGCGCTATTGCCAACGTCAGACCGTGATGGTGAACATCGATAAGCGCATAAACCGCATCTATCAGGGCAAGACCGCCTTGTGCCACCAATGCCTGAAGCGTCAAGGCACTGTCCAGTACTAACTGCGTGACGTAGCCGAAACTGACAAGTATTTCACCGACCGGAGAGTTATTACGCAAACCCATTTCAACAGCAGTATCTAGCTGAAGTTCGGTCACAACGCCTGCAAGGGTTAGTAGTTCACCAAGACGCACCGAATGCAATGGCGAAATATCTGCGTCATCTGCTGAGCCATTCTTTCTAAGCTCGTGTTGTCGGCGGGCGCTTCTCTTAATTGCGACAACAGCATCAGCTTTCTGCATTCTCCCCTGTCGCACATAACGCTGCACGTTCGTAATCGATTCAAGTAGTTGAGCTGTAATCAAGTTAGATATCGATAAATACCGGCCCAGCGGTATTCCAAAATCGTTAGCCTTCACTAAAGCGTCTTCCAATTCCTCTTCCGAAATTAACTCGGCCGCCGTAAGCAGGTCACCAATTCTGGTGGCATTTTTCTCCAAAACTTGAAGAGCGTCGGAACTATCAACACAGTTGAGGGCTCGTTGAATGGTCATCCCCTTGCTGGACATCAAGTCAGCGACTCGAGCAGCCTTCTGCAGCGAAATTACATTTTCTCGCAATAGAGTATGAAGTTGTACAGTCCACTGGAGTTGCCTCCCGGAGAGATGCCCCGACATTATCAATGCGTGGTCAACGGAAATAGAGGTTTCGTTAGCGATAGAAATCGCCGCCTTAAGCGCATCAGGCGAAACGATCCCCAGAGTTTGTAACAAACGTCCAAGCTGCATATCAGCTGATTCGCTACTAGAATCAACGCATTCAAATTGGCGACGGCCGTCGCGGTCCTCGTCGCTAAGTACCGGGTTCAAGTCGCCAGCAATCGCACTTTCCACAAGCACACCGACTGAATCCGATGTTACCTGATCGATGGCTTCAATGAGGTGCGGGTATGTGCTCACCCACAAATCTTCGAACTCCTGCAATAACTCATCAGTCTCGTCATTAACACCGATTAGATTTCTAGCTGCCGGTCTCTGCTCTTCGTATAGTGAGCGCTCGTGGGTAGATTCGCTTCCAACTCCGTCATGAGTTAAACCATCAATCGATATCGGTTTATGCTCTGAATGAGTGAGGGAAACGTCAACTACTGACATCGAAAAGCTCAGGCGCGCCAATCCGTGCTCTGAGTCAACATTTAATTCAACGACCTCACCGCGTTGAAGCACTTCTTCTTGTGCACCACCTGTGATGACAGATTCGCGTCTTACATCGCAGTCGTAATCCAAAGAGATATGATAAGAGCCTACTTGATCGTCAATAGGCCCTACACCGCAATTAGCGTTTTTCGATTGCATCGTGCCATTCGATGCATCCTCTGAGCAGGTCGCATTCAGATAATCGGCTACCGGAGGATCAGTAACAGAGGTTTCAATAGACCGTCTTCGACGCAGAGTCCCCCGAGGTGGCCGCGCCGTTCGTACTCGCTCCTGGGCAATCGCAGCTGTAGACTGCTGTGCGGACGCATTCACCGTCATAGCAAATTCCCCAAATTTTATTTCCGGGCAAAACCCGGTAGTAAAAGACACTGCAGAGCAGTTATATAAAACCAGCGTGACGACAATGTGACCGGCTCACCCATGAACCGGGGCAGCACGTACAATCGGTCTCGACTCTTTCGTTCAAGAACCGATATCGGAGAATGAACTATCCCAGCTTACTTTTTGCGCTCTTCTAGAAACTTCCACCATCCCGCGCGCTCGAGCGTTCGGTGATCAATCTGGCTGGTCTGCGTGAGATACGTTGTGTACTCCATGCTTTTGCGGCAGCGCTCATCCCATTCCTGGTCAGCCACGATTCGCATTTGCTCAAGCGCCGCTACAAGCTCATCTGTGAATGGAATGTCATCGCAATACCTGGCAAAGTATTTGAGTTCGTAGTCGAGATATTTACAGAGCTCCGTGAGTTTTTTCTCGCGGTTGAATCTTACGGCCTTGCGCACAATGTTTGACTGCCAGATCTCCGCAACACGCTGTGACAATTCAATATTGATAGGTTGGTTTGCATTTCGCACTGGACCGGCTAACGTCAGCGTTTTGCTCTCGCCGTGGACCTTATCGCGCTTTCCGCTGCCAGTCCAGAGCCAGTTACAGGTTATGTCGAAATGCAGTTTATCTCCATCTCTTCCTTCCGGAGAAACTACCTTAAAGATAGCGGTTCTTGTTCCACTTGGTGCGAGGCTACCCATCTGGCACAGGATACTCGAATTCGATGCAACCGTTGGAAATCCGCTTATGCTCTCCACTTTTACCCGGTCTGAAAATTTTAGGGTTACAGAAATGTCTTCAACGGCGGTATTTTGCAGTTCTCTCAATTCCCCGAGCACGACTTCGATAATCTCACCCGGGAATTCTGCATCATGCAATCGACCACCACCAAAATCAGCAAGCGATTGAAGTTGAACGGAAGAATAATCGTTTCCAATCCCAACGCAGGACGTCAGCACTCCTCGCTGGCGGAGCTGATCCGCATGATGCTCAAGAACTATTGGATTGGTCAGCCCGACATTAGCATGACCGTCTGAAAGTATGATGACATGGTTGTGCAACTTCTTGCTTTGCTGCATTACTTTCGCAACGCATTCCGCCCCTTTCATCCAACCAGCGCCGAGGTTGGTATTGTCGCGGCACTTGAGCTCCTCTATCGATCTGATTGCCCTCGAGCGACCTTCTTTGTCGAGTTTTATTCCGTCCACATGAACGAAGATTTCCGATGCGAATGAGATGATCGAAAGGCGATCCCGCTCACACAAGGAGTGCATGACCCCGATAACAGACTCCTTCGCCGACTCCAAACGTTTTCCACCCATAGAGGCTGAGGCGTCCAAAACCAGGGCAATATTCAACCCTGGTTTATCTCCATTCCCTTCAAAGACAAAATCGGGTGCCTTCAAATCCACCACGAGGTAACGAGTGGACTTACCTTTCTCGCTTACGAAATTTTTGTCGAACGATGCGTCTACAGAAATGCCAGCACCACTATTCATAACTTCCTCCTGTGAGGAGTTCCCTCAGATAATCAGCGACACGTTCGAGCTGCGCCAAGTGTTGTTCGTCTTGAATACCACGCACAGACAGCTCGATGTCCGGAGTGACTTGTATGCGGTGCCAGACCTCCCTTTTTGATTGCCTTCTGGCCGTTTTCTGGCCTAGCTGATGTTGAAGACCGACCACGAGTCGATCTACAGGCGTCGAAAGCCTGTCTTTTGTGATTCTCTGTTCGTTGTCTAAATCGCGAGTCTGGTTCCCTTGCGGCACTATATCCGGTGCTACGTCCGCAAAAACATCGACCGCTGCCGACGGATCGTGACAGTCATCAATATGCAAGTCTTGCGATTGAGTATCTAAGGCTTTCGCCTTGAAACCCAGTCGGGATGCTATCGCATCTGCGATGGAGAGTGGGTGCCCTTCATTTTTCAGTGAAGAAGATTGATATTGCGCAGAATCTCCTCCTTTACCCCAAGCATTTTGGACGGGCTCATTTGGTGGGGGCGCGATCGCCTCAGTCTGCCCTGACTCAAATTGCAGACTTTGCGAGAGAATGTAGTCGAGTGCCGAGCTGCCGACAAAATTTGAATCAATCGAACCTGTTTCGGCAAGTGCGGCAATCTCAGCGTCACTCATCAACAGAAGCTGCTGCCTGACTTCGCTTAATCGGAGTCCTTGTCTTTCTTTCAAGATTTTGATGGCCTGAAGTCTTTCCAGATGCTGCCTGGAGTACCGGGCATAACGACCCAGACTCGTCGGTCCACGCATCAACCCCTGCTCGATAAAACTTCGGATAACCCGCGTGTCGAGTCCAGACTCATGTGAGAGTTCTTCGAGAGAGAATGTCGTGGAACTTGAGTCACTCATAACTCGAACTTATCACGCTCAATTCGCCATGTCAAATTGAAACCCTGAACTGGTGGGATTTACCAAAACCTAACTCTTCGAGCACCAGCAAAACTCAGGAAAAATCCGCTGGATCCAATCCCGGTTTCCAAGTAGAGTAGTTTCATCGCGAGCTCGTATGGTTGATAAACCGATATCGGTTCGTGAAATTTGAATCGGTGGAGATTTCTGCCGCTGCGATTCCGGACCTTACTAATCCCCAAATTCGAAATAGGTCGCCTAATCCATGAGCATGGATGCAACTTGTTCCGTCATCAACAAAGAGTATGTGACGCCATTCAACCTGATGGCGATGATCAGGCTGGCGTTAGGAACTGCAATTCTTGTTGCGACCGTCCTGTGCATTCCAGATGCAATCGCTATTTTGCCGAGCACCCATAGCGCTTCTGCCTTCATTACTCGAGTCAGTGGCACTTGGCTGTCCGTTTTTGTTCAGTGGTTTTTGGCATTCCTCGGCATTCTTCACAGCGCCGCGATAATCAATCGAGGCGTGATCATCGGTCCATCGGGTATAAAACTTTCGCGTTTCTCGAAGCTGATTCCTTGGTCGCAAATCATAGGATTTGGAGCCGATGCTCGCCCACTGGTAACGATACTCACTCTCAATGCTCAGCCGGCCATTAAGCTGCAACTCTATGTTAGACAGAAGAGTTCGATAAAGACAAAAAACCTCGATTCACTTTTTTTCGAGCCGGCAGCCTTTACATCTCTGGTTAACGCAATCAGCTCATCAAGCTGTGGCGCGGTGCCGGATAGCATTCAAGTCGTTCTTACGAGATCAGATTCGGAATCAGTAAAAACAGCGTATAAACGGTCAAACACAAGGTCAAAACTCGTAACTGCCTACATCGCTATAATGCTAGTGCTTTTCACCGGAAGAGGCGCCGCTCGAAACTATTTCTACAACATGGCGGGACAAAGTTTCAACAAATCAGATTATGTCGAAAGCAAGCGTTTATGCGAATTAGCACTGGCCATTGACAGCACGTACCCTTATGCCCTTGACCGCCTGGCTCGATGCGAGTACCGACTTCAAGACCACTTTAGCGCGGAGCAGCACTGGAAGAAAGCTCTACAGATGAAACCAGACCTGGTGTCAGCGAAAGTCGGGCTATCGAATATTTGTATTCAGCGCCGACAATTCGATTCTGCAAAATCGCTCCTGAAGACCGCTTTGAGATTAGAACCCCAAGACATTCCTGTGCATCTGAATCTTGGTTATGTAAGCATGCAAATGGGAGATGCGGCCGAGTCGCTCATCTATTTCAAAAAAGCCCTACAATTTGCTCCGAGCAATCCAACCGTCAAGTTACTCTCAGCACAAGCCTATTTAGAAGTCGGAGCAGATGCGACGGCAATGGAACTGTTGAGAGGCATAAAGAGCACTGACTTGGAGTTGCACAATCGCGCTACGTTATCGAGAGTGAAAGAGATGCTGCTCGCTAGAGGTGAACGACTAGAATGACTTCATTGTTCCATGTAATGAGAGCCCTGGCATTCGTTCTAGCTGCGAGCTTTGCAGGCGCGTTCGTGATTGGAAATCTTTGGCTGCTGATCGGCTGGATGCGATTTTACGGAGTTGAACCAGGAGTGGTGGCATCGGCAGTCCCTCTCGACATAGTTGACTACCACAACATTTTTTTAAATGAGGTAGGAAAGCTTATTGATTCTTACAACCTAATGTTCCAGGGGAACGCCAGATTCGGCTCCGGCATAGGAGCGGTCGCAGGAGCCGGAATGGCACTCGTGACGGTGTCTCAGGCTCGCTTGTCAGTTCGTGTCGCAGCAGCAGCTCTGGCGGGCGCGATCATAGGCGGTCGAATCGCTCTGACCTTCACAAGTTCGCCGACACCATTTCTTTTGAGCGCATCGTTGGGGTTCACGTTTTTTGCTCTCATTCAACTTTTTACTCACGAGAAACTGCCGACCATTCCCGTTGACGCTGAATGGAAGCCGCATCCTGATACGATTCTAGAGCAGTAAACTCCCGATAATTCTTAAACCGATATCGGTCTGAAGCTAGACCTTAATGAACTGTTCCCGAATAAGTGAATCGACTTTCAAACCAGCCGCGATCAGAAAACCGCGGACTCCAATCTAAGACTACGATGTAAGGGAAATGGCGTCAGCAGGCTAAAAAAAGATAATCGAACACTTGCTAAAATCAGCACTTTCGCGACATATGTCGCTCGACAAAAACACTCTTCCCCGCAATCGAAAGATGCTCTATAACTGTGTCTCCCTATCACGGAGACGGTCATGAAAAGCCCCAAGAACAAAAAGAGACGAATAGATGACAGCAAAGAAAAGCTGCTCGCAGAAAAACGCAAACAGTTTGATCAAGCATACAAGAGTCTGGAAGTCGGAGAAGACAAGCTGTATGAGTGGCTTAGTCTAGCTGGGTCAATAATCTGTAAGCGATGCGAGGGAAATGAATTCACCAGATGTGATGGCACTCGCAATATAATCTGCTTAAAGTGTCATAGCAGACAATCGTTCACTTCCAATACCTTTTTTCACAAGATGAAGAGAGCGACGACTCTCGAGTACTTATTTCTGCTTACCTTACTAGACGAAGGTATCGAAGTAAGCGCGAGCGAGTTCGAGAGACACTCATCAGTCGCTTATTCCACAAGTCTCAACATGATCAAGAAATGCGCAATTGTTTTTGACAAAAAAATGCAGCAATCAGGTACGCGCTTAGCTCACTGCGTTCTTTTCGAAGAAATCGTTTTTCGAAGAAGCAAAGAAACTCCCGCAAGAGAGCATCCGAGAAGCGAACAAAAGCCGGTATCCGCAGAACAAACCTCCCAACCTGTCTCAGTAACCAGAACATTTACGAGTGTTGAGAGACAGCAATTACGCACGGTAACTGTCCCGGTTAACATGGCAAAACAAGTCGATTCGCTTTCGAATGATGAGCTCGAAATCCTTTCCTTGCTGGAAAATGGTCCGATGCTGATTGATCATCTCCACTACGAGTTCGGAAGCAGATTGAGTTTTAGAGATTTCACCAGCAAGCTCTCGTCGCTAGCTATCAAGGACTTCGTAGCAGACAATGGTCTGTACGTGATACGAACGAAAAAATCAATGGCATCCCCAAAGATCGTTGGGGCAAGTTTAAATCCAAGGTTGAAAGAGTCGCTAATCTTATTCATCCGAGATTCTTATCAAGGAATTAGTCAAAAAGCATCTCAACTATATTTTGCACTGCACTGGTTTTACATGAACCGGACTGCCTGGCGTAAAGGTAAGGTCTTCGATACCTTCATGAGATCCAGGCCAGTGACGGACAAAGAAGTATTAAACTACGTATCCGATCAAGTTCTTAGGATTTCGAAAACGTACAATAAGTGCAGCGCATGATCAGCACGAGAGATGCAACAAGTTGAGTACTCATGCTTATAATCCTAGCGCGAGGAAGCCACCATCTACGGCAATAGTTTGGCCGGTGATGTATCCAGCTGCAGGCATGCAGAGAAACGAGACGAGTCCGGATACGTCTTCTGGCTCGCCGAGCCGGTTCATCGGTGTTCGCGATAAGACTCTGTCCATAAATTCCTCCTTGCCCAAAATCGGTTCAGTCAATGGAGTTTTGATAAACCAGGGCGCAACGCAATTGACACGGATTCCGTCAGTAGCCCATTCAACGGCCAGTGAACGCGTCATCTGATCCATTGCGGCCTTTGTCATCGCATATGGTGCTCCTGTGGGTAACGCCCGCTGTCCAGCAACGGAGCCAAGATTGACTAAGAGGCGCACATGCTGTTCTTCAAAAGCGGGTAGGCCAGGCGGCACATTTCAAATGTCGAGCGCAGATTAGTTTCAAGCAGAAACTCGTACTCCTCGTCGGAATATTCGATAGTTTTCTTGCGGACATTGGTTCCAACATTGTTTACAAGAACATCGATTCCGCCCATCGATTGAACTGCGAAATCTATTTACGCATTCCTTCCCGCTTTATTCGAAACGTCTCCAGCGACACCGAACATCCGGCGACGAAGTTTGTTTCCGACTTCAAGCGCTTCCTGGACGTCAGCGTCATTTCTCGCCACTATTGTAACTGTAGCGCCCAAGTCAGCAAGGTCATTTGCGACGGCGAGCCCAATACCCTTCGATGCGCCTGTTACGATCGCTCTTACGTTGTCCAGCCGGAACCGCTTCATATTTGACTCCTCCAGGTTAGAAGCTCATCACTATAACAGGAGTTTAACTCTATAGCAGTAACCGATATCGGTTCGAGGAAAAGGATCAGCGCTAGCGCTAAACCGATATCGGTTCTGGATAACCGAGAGCTGCTAGTCGCGCAGATCGGCGCTACGAATACGCGTATAGTTCTTATTTGCGGCGTGAATCATTGCATTTTGAGCAGCATGAAACAATGATGCTAAATCGCGAGCGTCATCTGGAACTCCGGCTATGCCGAAGTGAAGAATAGGCCAATAGCCTCGCAGTTTTGAGGCAAGTTTCGGTAAATCGGCGACGATGCGATCAACCAGCGCATGAGACTGGTTCGTTCCAACCCCAGGAAGAATTAGACCGAACGCCTTATCTCCTACATGTCCAAACACGTCAACATCGCGCTTGATTTGAGAGATCGCTTGAGTTGCCAGAGAAAGCGAATTCATCGGCATCACGGATGCCGATGGATTCGGTCTTGAAGCGTCGCCGCCACCTAATCGAATGCAAAATACAAGAAGCGAAAATTCAGAACTAAATCTAAATGCCCGGGCAAATTCTCGCTCAAGCATGAACTGAAACGCCGGATAAGTCAGCGCTCCTGTCTGACTATCAGTGAGCGAAGTAAAAACAGACTTGACCGAATTAGAATCGAAATCAAGTAAGTTGGTTGGCACGCCAACCTCGAATAAGTCACGGCTTTGGGGCGATCCGGTGAGCGCTGGAGAAGAAAGCGCCGTCTGGCGTCCGGAAAGCTCTTGCGCGAATTGCGGCACGTTTGGAACAAAATTGGGACTGTGGGCTACCGTTGAATCATCACCAGATACGGTATCAGATGTTACGCCACCCGACGCTGGCGATTGGCCAACGTTAAATGTTGGAGTTTGGTCTCCACTTACCCTAAACGCTGGCGCAGCAATCTGGTTAGGCACCGATGTAGTAGCGCCGGCTGGCAGCACCCCGTTTGACGCACTGAAAGAAGGCACATCCGGAGCGGATTTAACTTCTGATGGCAAGTTCGGAGCCCCTGCACCGAAGCCGGCTCCGCCAAAGAACCCGGCCGGAGGTTTCAAAGCCGTTTGAGCGCCAGACTGTGCCTGCACTTGAGCATTCGCAAAAGCATCTGAAGAAGCAGAGTGGGCGACTTGTCGGAGCGAACGTCCATCCGGAGTCAATACCAGACCCAGGCGAAGGAAATTTACCGCTATCGCAAACAATCGACCAGAGTCTAACGATACTCGCTCCCCGACTTCTTTCAAGCTCAGCTGTCCATCAAGGGTTGTGTAGAAGGCGCGCTGAACTTTGAAACCGTAATCGATGCCATCTTTCAATCGTTCCTCAAGCTGGTCTTCAGACAAACCGATTGGAGGCCTCGACAATACGGAATTATCATCCATTCCATTTTTCAGCAAGAATCCAAGATTCTCCAGCAGTATAGAGCCCTGCTTCAAAATTTCTTCAGTGCTGTCTTGTACAGAAGCGGTATCAGGCTGAATACCCTCTGTAAACGACGCTGAACCATCCTGCCAGATGAAGATCTCCAGAATTGCATCTGTCCCTACCTTGTCAGTGGTGTAGGCGTGAATCGGCCGTCCCAAGCCGAACTGAACTACTATTGTGCGATTGCGCTCATTCGTCACCCGAAGTTCGCCGGTGATTTCCGATTGCTGGGCAGTTTGGAGTAACCAGGCGATCGGACGCAGCTTCAAGCTTCCGGTCATCAATCGCATCGTAGAAGACCCAGCACTATCTGCCGGTGCAGGTGCGGCGGCTACAGCTCGCTCCTCCTCAATCGTAGGCGCTTGAATTAATTCCGCGCTAGTGCTGCTTCGCTTGAAGCGATCACCCAGCGACGTCGACTTATGCTCTTTCTCCCTCTCCGCTTTTGCCTTATCCTCAGCCGTTTCTTCCAGAGGATGTTTCGCTCCAACCGCAGCTAGGAGGTGCGGATAGATGACCGCGATATCTTTGGTCTTGTGAAACCAGACCATTTTGGTTCCAACTATATTCTCTTCGTGAAGCCACCATTCTATGTCCTCACCGTCACTCTCTTTGCAGTGAATACTCAGGGTGTATTTCTTAAAATCCTTCGGGATTTCCCAGAGGTAATTGTGCTTGATCCCGAACATAGCCCGTGCTTTTTCGATGATTTCGTTGAGCTGCTCAATTGTCGGGTGCGTCTCCACCCGATAATTTTGGTTCGGAATACTAGAAAGCTTGTGCCCAAACATAACGCCAACCAATTGAGACCCCATAAAGTTATGCCCGTTACTTGCGGCTGTTAATGCGGGACTGGTTGCATGCGCGAAAAGTCCCCCGGACATATCGCTCAAGCTTGATGGGCCTATGAATACCGAATCGTTTCCTCAAGCATTCAGGTCGCATATTTTCACAAGACACCCTTAAATCGGCCTACGTTCTTAGGCGCTCAATTTGCTTATGCTTGAGCGCCATGGGATGAACGAGAAAAGTATCTTGTTTTAAGCTAGAGTAAATAGAGTGCTACCTCAAGCCTCGTGGAAATCGTGAATGCTGCCTCCAGAAAACGTTCCACCCGGTCTCAGCCACGCCGAATACTTAAAACTGCAGCTACGTTACAACTCGATTGGCTGGATGAGACAGTCAGCCAGAGCAATGCACCTGGCCGTCACGAATCAGCCCGACAACGAGTCCATGAGCGAAGAAGCCAAAAAACGAGCGGGCGCCCTTTTCGATGCTCTCGAAAAGGCTTTGATCTTGAACGAGTTTTCAGAGGAAGTTCAAAAACAATTCAATGGAATTTGCGATTTTACTCTCTCGGAAGCTGACAAATTCCTAGACAATATTCAGTACGTCAAACAGGCAAAAGACGGTTTGAAATCCGCCTTTACGCTGGTCACACAAACCGTTCAAGAGACGATCGATAACTCCCTTGAACGAACGCTCTTACCTGCTTTGGGACTTCCACTGGACCGAGTTATCGAGGGAAAAACAGCCGACGAGTACTTTCAACTCGCTCAGCGATATGAGCAGATCGGCGCTTGTGAGCCGGCTCGTGAGTGTGCTCAGAGAGTCCTGGACATGGAACTCAAGAAGGATACGCAACTTGCTAATCGCGCTCAACGCTTCATGAAGGGCAGGTTGCCCGCGCGTAAAATTAGTCACGATGCCATGCTCAAGCACATGAGCGCCTTGCGATATACGGTCATGCAAAAGGAAGATAAAGCCAAGAACATATTTGCAGAACTTGAGGTTAAACATCCAAACTTTGAATGGCCATTGATACCGCTGGCGGCACTAGAGTTGAAAGCCGGAAATTTAGATCGGTGCAAATACTTGCTAAATCGAGCACAACAAGTCAACCCTGGCTTTATCAAGATGTGGTGCGCTAAGGGGCGATTGGCTATCGCAGAATGGTTCTTACTCGACCTGGATTACTGCGTGGAGCGGGCGACTAGCCTGGATTCGTTCGACCCTCAAACCAAAGCGCTCGCAAACATTCAACAATTCGTAAATCAAAACGGTTTGCGTTAGTTCGTTTTCTGAACCGATATCGGTTTATGAACCACTTGCATACGAAAATGTCTCAGCTTGAACGGATATCGGTTCAAGAAAAAAACAACTTCACTACTTCAAATCATAAACCGGCTTTTCAGCGGGCTTCGATTTTAGCTTACTCGCTTCGGACAGGTCTTGCGCGGCAAGGTCTCTTTTTCCTAGTTTCGCGTACAGCTTAGCGCGTGCCTCCAATGCGGCTCGCGCGTACTCGGGCGACATGTTAATCGCCAGAGTGTAGTCGGATATGGCCCGCTCATTCTGGTTTATCCTGGCGTAGATATCGCCGCGTAGCCGAACGGCGTCATCGTCCGATTTATCGTAATCGGCAACCTTTGAAATTTCGGCAAGCGCTTCTTTGTAGCGACCGAGCTTTAGAAAAAGCTTGGCGCGTTCAGTTAAAGCAATCGTGCTATCCGGGTTTTTCGCATTACAAACCGCCAGGTCACGAAGTGCGTCTTCATCTCGTCCTAACTGCTGAAATAGGTTCGCCCTCATGTAATAGCCCATCGACTTGTCCGGAGCTAGCTCTATGAAGTTGTTCAAATCAATTAGCGCCTCTTTTCGTTTTCCAACAGTTTGATACAGCGACGCTCTGCATCGCAGCAAGTCCTTGTCCGAACAGACCTTGATACCGTAGCTGGCAGCTTCGATAGCTCTATCGTAGTCCTTCTTCGCGTCGTACAGTTTCGCCAGTGCCGAAAACAACTCGGCTGATTGATATCCGAGTTCGCGTGCCTTCTCGAGGTCTTTGATGGCATCTGACTCCTCACCAAAGGCTGAATAAAAAATTCCGGCCCCCCTTATGAAATGAGCTTCCGCATTCTGCGGTTCCGTTTTCAACACATAGTTCGCCAGCTCATATGCCCGTTCGTAATTCTTCTTGTTCAATGCATCCTTGGCCGCGATCAAGCATTCTCGGGGTTTTGTTATAAGCGCCCTGTCTTCCGGATTGAGCCTCCTCGATTTTCTCTCCTTTTCATATTCGTCGTACCAATCGCCTGTTAACTGCATTCGTCTGGCAGACTGTTTAGGTCTTGAATCAACGTTCTTATCAAAACTGCAACCTACAATCAACGCGCAAACGGGAAGCAAAACAGCAGCAATGCCTATCCCCGCGGATGAAGCGCCAGCGGAAAAACAAACCCGACGGTCAGCCGTGCGGGCTCCCGATAACGTCTTCTTCTCGTCGATGACAGGCATCGAGTCTCATTCCTTGCGCGTGTGGATTTTCGGAATGCCTGTCAAAACAGAGCGTCAACGCATCAGATTGACTTGAACATTTCCATCTTATCCCATGCCGCCAGGGATGCTAACGCTTGGTTGTTGCTCTCTTCAAGAGTTCAGCTCGACGTTTAGCTGCAGCATCAGCAGCCGCTTGGTCGGGGTCGCCTTCGGTCTTGCTGTCTTCAGCAGGCGGCGGGGCTGCTTCCGGCGCTGCTGGAACTGCTTCCGGCGCGACTGGAACTGCTTCCGGCGCGACTGGAACTGCTTCCGGCGCTGCTGGAACTACTTCCGGCGAGGCTGGAATTGCTTCCGGCGCTGCTGGAACTGCTTCCGGCGCGGCTGGAGTTGTCGGCTTCGGCTGGAGATCAGTGTACTGAGGAGCGAACGGGTCGTCCATGACCGCCGATGGAGGTGCTGGGACTTCCTGCTGTTTCTTCACTGCTTCGTCAGTCAATCGCTTCAGCTCATCGTAAAACTTACTGGACTTATCGAGCTTCGCAAGTTTTTCGGGATTGTCCTTAAACATTTCCTGTAGAACTGCATCGAGTCGTGGCGCTTTGCCATCAGCAGCTTCCGCCTTCTTCTTAGCTTGCTCGGTCAGAGCGGTATCCAGCTCCTCGGTCGTCAACGCCCCCGTCCCGACAAGAGCGGCTCCGACTCTGGGATACGGCTTCTCAAGATCAGCATCCGTCAGCGTGCCAGCCTTCACTTCCTTCTCGACCTGAGCTTTCATTGCATCGCGAATAGCCTTAGGATCGCCCTCGACTCCGGCAGTCGCAGCAGCGTCTTTCACAATTGCTTCAGCAGGAACATTCTTTTCCACTTTCGCAGCCAGTGCGGCTTGCCGTTCAGCCTCAGCTCTTGCTTCGGCTTCCTTGACTGCAGCTTCGGCGCTCTGACGCAATGCCTGCTCCTGTTTGGCCATCATCTCCTTCATCTGTTCAGGAGACCAGCGGCTCGTCGGTTCGCCAACGATGTACCAATTACGAGGATTTCCGTTCTTATCCTTCAAAACCTTGAAGTCACGATCTCGAATTTCCCGTGCTTCTTTGGTGACCTGGTCAGGGTCCAACTTGAGTAAAGCTTCTTCCTGCGGAGTCAGGGTTTTCCCTTCCTTCTGCTTTTTGGCGGCCTCTTGCTGCTGCCGAGTTATGGCGCCCCAGGGTCCTTCACCCTTGGCAAATTGGATGCTGTAGTTTTCACCTTCGAGTTTCTTCTGAAACTCAGCCATTTTCTCTTGAATTTCCTTTTCCACGGCATCGGGCAACTTCACCCCGTCCGCGGGCTTCAATGCGCTGTATTCAGGATTTAAAGCACTTTCAGGCGACAGCGGTGCCGGCGGTACAGTATCACCGGTGGTGGCTTGTTCTTTGGGCTTATCGGCGCCTGGAGCTACGCGCACGGTGCCCTCAGGAGGGGCTTCCGCACTCGGAGCGGGCTCTACCTTCTTAAGTGCGCCACGGGCCGGATCAACAACGATCTCCTCGTTCCCTTTGGCTACTGTCGACTCGCCAGGTTTCGCAGCGGCAGGATCGGTAAACAGTATGCTGTCTCCATCGACAGTCGCTCGATTAAGTCCCTGCGTGTCAGTCGCTCCGGGCGCTGTCAGCGTCCGGGCGCTTTCCGGCGAAGCCATATCGACGACGGGCTGACCGGAACCGGGTGGAGGCACCGCAGCCTCGGTAGCATCTGTGGGCTGCCCCTGTGTTTTATCTCCACGTTGGTCCTGCAAAATCGTTTCAGACGCGTCCGGTTTGGGTGCTTGCGTCCCGTTTTTATCTTGGCCGTCCATCAAAAAAATCCTCAAGCGAGCGGTAAAAAGGCGAGTATTACGATGGTCTTATCAAACAGCCTAACAGTCCATACGTAATATCCGCAAAACAAAGTGTCCAAAAATCGCGACTACGCTCAATCCCCGGCTCATCAGAGTTCCGAACGTCGCGCCAATATCGAAACTTTGACACACGGACCGACAGATCTCACGACGATCTCAGAGCCTTAACCCAAGTCCACTGCATCCGGGTCGGAACATTTACACCAAGACTGGCAAAGGCAATTTCAAGCGGAGCCTTTTCACGCACGCAATGATTAAGCAGCTGAATCGCCTTCTCCCCGGGCAGATAGCCAAGCCCAACCAGAGCCTTCAACCTCAGCGCCGTCACAACAGCTTGCTCGCTCAGGACATTTGCATGCAGAAGTGCCGCACCTTGCTCACCCCAAGTGGTCGCTGTCGCCGGGATCACACGTTCAACAGTATCTCGGCTTGAAACACCAGCTTCAACTATAAGGTCAGCAAGCGAAATTGTGTCCTCGATTTCGTTACCTCTGGGCATAGAAACAGATTCGACATCGACCCCCTGACGCACCACGCTCACCAGAGCCTCGGCGGCTTCATACGGTTTTAGCTTGCCCTCCTGCGTCAAGCTCATCAAGGTGGATGCAGACTGAACTTGTTGCGCGGTTACGAGTCCTCGCTCAAGAATAATTTGACCAAACGGTTTTCGCTTAAATAGTTCTATCTCATAACATTCAGCGAGATCTTCTCTCGAGATTAAGCCCGCGAGAAGGAAAAGCTCACCCATACGAATGTTCCGAACTTGAGAATGTTGCATGAAATCGAGTTCGAATAGCGACTGCTCAAACGAAATACGCCGTTGCCGGGCATACCTCAACGCCTGGGCAGCATTATTCTTACTCAGCAGGTCTTCGCGTATGAGCACTATGGCATTGAGCGCGCCAAGCAATTCTTCGGTGGACACTTTATTGTCTAACAGCAACAAATGACCGACCATCATTGCCGAGTCCATCGAAAGTTTGACGAACCGTCCAAGATCTTCACTGGTAATGAACTTGGCAGCTAACAATAAACTGGTAAGCTCGTTCGTCACTGAAACCGAAATCTGGGTTGCCTGGTGCAATTTCTGAACTGATGCAATTGCCTCAGGCAGACTCAAGCGACGCTGCAACGCGACGCGCATGGCTCTAATTGCCAGGTCAGAAGAAATCTCGTTTGCTAAAACCTTTTCTTGCGCTTGAACAGAGAGTTGCAAACTGTGCTCCGTGAGCAGACCAGCATGAGACACAGCCGTTAACAGTGGAATATTCTCGAATTCCGAAACTTCATTAGCTCGAGCATATTCCTCACGCGTCACCAAACCGCTGCCCAAAAGGAGTTGCACCAGTACCTTAACTTCGTTTCCGACCCGCGGCTCGCTTTGCAAAATTTCCTCCGACATCTCTGCGGCGTCATATCCGCAAGAGCAAGTGGACGGTTCCAGATATCGCATATTAACGCATTACTGTTTTATTCCACTTAACGCGCCGCCAAACGCTTTTTAAGTCCAATAAACATTGCAAAGCTCGATTCACTACAGTGTTAACCAATTTTATCGGCACCTCGGTACTGATTGGTGAAGGCTATCCGTTCAGAATGAACTGGGAAGCCTGGAGAGTTATCTGAACTCATTAGCTCGCGCAAAAATGGGAAACGCTTGCCTTGGACCTAAATGCCCGCTTAGTACGAACCACCTGCTGAAGCCATAGAGCGATACGACACCATATTTGGTATCAATTTTCCGACTGACCGGACAATTAAAGACTTGCTCTGACTCTCACTGCTTGACAGATTAATGTACTAAAATGGGTGAGCTCGCTCCCGTCATACCGAAGCCGAAAGTTACCATGCCAAATCTCAGTAAAACGTATGCCGCAGCCCTGTCACTCGGCCTTCTAGCGGTCTCCATCTTCACGACACTCGAAAGTCCGTATTCCATCGCGAACAGCGCCTCAGCCGCAAGCTCATCAGTGGTCGACATCTCCGGTCCCTGGAACTCTCAATTCGGCACTATAAATCTCAAAGTAGAAGGCAAAGACAGCGATGGACAGGTTGTAGTCAGCGGATGGTGGAATAACGGCGGAAGCAGCGCCGAGATTGTCTACGGTCGCTTTCATCCCGCCACCGCTGGCGGTATCTTGAAGGTAGAGTACTATGTTGAACAGCGCCAGATTTATGGCTACGCCGAATTTAAATTGAGCCCAAATCTGACGGTTCTCACAGGTAAGTATGATGAAACAGATCAGCATGGCGACTGGGTTTTAACACGAGCAAAAGGATTCAGCACCAAATATTTGACGGACCTTCAAGTTTTGACTAGCCTTGGAAGAAACAAACATTCAACTGTTCTGACGAATCCTGCAGGCAAATGGAATTCTAACTTCGGTGTTGTTGAGCTGCAAACAACTGGAAACACCCGCGGAATTTTGATTAACGGCAAATTTACCCGCACGGACGGGAAGGTCGGAAAAATCGACTCCGGTACGTACCTCCGTGATTCAAAGGGCGGTTTGATGAGGTTGCAGTATTCGACGCCCTGGAACAATGGCAAAGGCTCCGGCACGTTTCGACCGGATTCAAAGATCGCAGATCGTCAGCTCCTCGGCATTTATGAAGAAGCAGGTCAAACCGGTCAATGGATTTTGAGTCGTCCACTTCCGAAGTAATCGCAATCCTGGTATGTTTCTAAATCGGTATTAGCGGGTTGAAAAACGAGTTTGCTAGCGCTATGAAAACAACTCTTTCATGGCATGGTAGGCATCAAGTCGGGCGTCGACAGTATCAGTACTACTAGGTCTCGATCTCGGGCCGATACTCTTCAGGCGACATACCAAAGGTCCAGGCTACCGCTTCTCGTGCGGTCATCACATTCGGTGGCACGCGTAAGAAATAGTATTTAAAAGTACCATCGGGCTCCGGTGAGGAATTGAGAACCTTAACCATCTTGAGAGGCTCATCCAGAAGAAAATCTTTTCTGTACAAGACTCCGCAACTATCTTCATCGATTTTTACGGCCTCAGCATCCTTCAAATATTGTTCGACTCCGTATACTTCAATAAGATGTCGACGGACTTCGATATTTTGCTCGCGGTCAATCTCCAATAAATTTTTACGATGTGCGAATCGAATAACTCGCTCAGGAATGAACTTGCCATGGCGCGCATATATACACCAGCTGTCATTATATTCGACGGACGGACCGCTGTTATTGTGCAATCGGTCCTCTGAATCTAAAACTAACATCTGTGGTCGGTACGTGACAATTGCTACCTTATCAAAGACCCACCACCAATTAACCTCTCGAGATAGAGCCAAAATGCCTTTCGTAGCAGGAAGATCAACTCCGCAGACGTCGGCGAAACTCAGTAACTCTAAATGGTCTCCATCTTGCCCACCAAGTCCGCAGTACCAGCTCTGCTGAGCGCAACCAGCCGCGAAATTCGCATCAAATACCAGTCGCCCAAGAACATCAAAGTCCTGCTCATCAAGCTGTTGCTCGATTCGCATCAATATGTACGACCAAGTGTCCTCATTAAACACCTGCTGCGATTCATGAGGGTCAGAGCGATGAGAAAATCTAATCTCCAGTTGCCGCGCCACTTGCGCACGGATTGGCGAGGCAATGTTGCTCTCCACGTTTAGCGGAACCATTTTGAGCTGAGTATCCAGATGTTGCCATAGCTCAGTTGTTCCAGCGCCAGCGGCATCCCGCCAGAGTTTCTGGTACATGGCATCAACGGGCTGATTGCACAACCGCGAGAACAAGTTCTCGTAGCTCCGGTTGAATATCGAGGCAGCCACCGCCCCAGCCAGAGGCGAATCCAGCCAAACAAGACGTTCAGGCGGCGGATGGCCAGCCAAAGCGTAGACCTGCTTGACGGCATCCTGCACTGCCGGAACGTTGAGCTCGTCACATGAAACAGCCAGCTGCAACCACTGATTGCGATGCTCTCGAAGAGCCTTCCGGAGGGTATCGTCAATCGAGACCACAGCATTCCCTAAAATTAGCCCTCAGCCCCATGCTAAATCAGCATCATATGCCACATGAGAGTTTACCATCATAAGCCAAATGTAAAACCGGGGAGCGCTTTACGCGTTCCCCGGTTCTGGTTGGATTGGTTGGATTGGTTGGATTGTCGGAAAGTTTCGTGAGCTTTGTCGGACTGGGGTCGGGTTGGGATGGTTGGTTGGGTTGGGATGGTTGGTTGGATTAGGTTGGTTGGTTGGTCGTAGTCGTTGGGCTCACACTCAAGAAATTACAAGAGAAACGTTACAGCAACGTGACCGACAGGGCTATGAAACAAGAAGACGCTAAACGCCGGCAATTCCAACCTTTACAGACTCAACCTCATTTCAATTCCTAAACCGATATCGATTGAGGACAGTTTTATACATCATCTTCAACCGATATCGGTTCAAAAACCAAACAAGGGTGAGTGTCGAGCCTCGCGAAAGGTCGAAACATTATATAGATTGATGTTGGTAAAACTGACGCATCTGACAAGGGGACTATCTGCCAAGCTCCGCCGGTCAAAGAACGGACCGCTAAGGTTCCATTTCAAACTTGTAGCCTAAACCTTTAACAGTTTTGATAAGCGAGTCTCTGCCCTCAACGTCAATTTTCTTTCGAAGCCGGAGAATTCGTTGACGTACTGCTTCGTCAGTAGCGTCGGAGTCCAGCGTGAAGACTCGGTCAAGTAGTTCCTTCGAGCTGAATAACCGACCAGGATTTTTCATGAAGAGTTCAAGCAAAGCGAATTCCGAGGGCGCAAGCGAGACGGCTTCACCACATCTGGTGACCGTGCATGTATTCAGGTCCAGCTGAATTTCTTGTGCTTCTAGGATTTTTTGTTGAACTTGCTGAGGTCGGCGAAGCAAGGCTCTAATTCGAGCCATCAGCTCGGCATATGCAAAGGGTTTAATTAAATAATCGTCGGCTCCAAGATTAAGCGCTTCCACTCGGTTTGGCACGTCCGATTGCCCGGTAAGAAAGAGGATAGGCATTTTGCCGCCGGATTCACGATAGGCTTTCAGAATTTCCAAGCCGGTTAATCCGGGCAGATTCCAGTCAACGATCGCAAGGTCATAAGGATAGTGACTGATGCGCTCGAGCCCGTCCGACCCATCAGCAACCCAATCCACCACATGGTTATTGGATTCAAGGGCCTCCTGGACCACTACCGCTACTTGTGTGTCATCCTCGACAACTAGAATTCTTGCCATAGGCGCCTTTCGCGCTATTACCCCTTTTCCAGCCCTTATATTATAGACCGCGAGAAGGCCCCTTAAACGTTGGCAACGTCAAAGTTCACCGAAGTCCCAGCCCTGCGCACGGATAAACATATTTGCAGCCGCGCGATCAAAATTTTATCCGCCTCGCCGGTAGCCTTGAATACTGCTCACAACGATTATGTTCATCGGAACGCCGGAAGGTCTTACGAGCCAGCGCGCACAACGGTATTGTATACGGTATCATCCTGAGACTGTCTAGTTTGCGCCGGAGGATGAGAGCAGTACGCAATTCTTCGAATTCGATATACTGAGTCACCTGCCCCAATGGTAAGACTTTATGGGAATTCCCTTTCGCAAAGCCACCCACCAGATACTGCTATTACTGATGATTCCGCTTGTCGTGGAGACGGGCTTGCTGCTCGTAATCTTCGATTCGTTTAACAAGCTTGAAGCAGAAAGTGCTCGCGAAGGCAAATCGCTCGACGCGTTGTTGCGATTGAATATGACGTTAAATGACATGGTGTCGGCCGCTGCCTCCTTAATGATGTTCAGCGTCTGGCAAGAACCGGGATTTCTGCTGGAATTCAATGACAAACACACCGCTCTGAAAAAACACGCCCATGCCTTGAAAAAATCGCTTGCCGGCGACTCAAAGGAAGTCGCCAACCTCGCGAACATAATGGACGATGCCATCTCGACGTTTGAGTCCGTTGACGAGATGGCGCAGGATTCATTCGAGAAAGACAACGTAGCGACAATTGAGAGACTGAAGAGTTTCCTGCGCCGCATGGACACGGCTGGACACGGTGCATTGGAACAGCAGCTCTCGACAAGAAAAAGGTTGCAGGAAAGCGAAAACGAGAGCAGACAGCATCTGATGCGACTGATTCAAGCAGGTGTGGCAATCAACCTGCTACTGACCGGACTCGCGGCGACCGTATTTGTCGTAACGTTCGCAAGGCGGTTTCAGATCGTTGTTGCAGACACGCAGAAAGTTGCATCAGGAATGCTTCTCCAGTCCCATCTGCCTGGCAAAGACGAACTGGCGACTCTGGATCAAGTGATTTACAAACTCTCTTACGAACTTGATGCCGCGCGCAAAATGGAGCGCGCAATGATAGACAACACTGCCGAGATAATTTGCTCGCTCGACGACACTTATCGTCTTCGCGAAATCAATAAAGCAGTCTACAAACGACTCGGATACAAAGCAGACGAGTTGCTCGGTACGAATATTCAAGCGCTCATTCATCCGGACGATAGAAACGAAACATATCGTGAACTTGAGTTTTGCAAAAATACCGTGGATGAGATTTCAATTGAAACACGCTTGAGGCGAGCAGATGGGAAATATACATATTACGAATGCACTACGAAGTGGTCTCCCGAAAACAAAAGCATGTCCTGCGTCTTGCATGACGTTACCGAGCGGAAGGAGGCCGAAAAGCTGAAGCAGGAGGTTCTTGCAATGGTAAGTCATGACCTCCGGGCCCCTCTCACCTCTTTAGGAATGACACTAGATATGGTGACGGAAGGGGTTGTCGGTACTCTGGATAAGCGAGGAGAAAAACTGATCAATCGAGCTAAATACTCGGTCTCCTCGCTTATAACGATGATCAATGATTTGATCGATGTGGAACGCTTCGAAGCGGGCGGAATCAAATTAAACTACGAAGATGTTCTGGCTATCGATGTTGCGGTACCAGCACTTGAACTCGTTACACCCGAGGCCGAACGCAAAAAAATCTCTGTAACGATAGAAGTCGAAGATTTCAAACTTCGAGTAGACAAAGAGCGTCTGAATCGCGTGGTGATGAATCTAGTGAATAACGCAATAAAATTCACTCCGGAAGGTAGAGCGATTCTCGTGACGGGGAGACTATTGCAGTCGAAGTCAGGACGCCCGTATGCGGAATTTCAGATCATCGACCAGGGACCCGGAATAGCCGAAGACAAACTGGATCTCGTATTCGAAAAGTTCAAACAAGCGGGCACCGGCAGCGAAGGCGAACGAGTCGGAAGTGGTTTAGGGCTCGCCATTTGCAAGGCCATTGTCGAGGCTCATCACGGCAACATTGGCGTGACGAGCCGCCTCAAAGAGGGCAGCACATTCTGGTTCAGAATTCCGCAGGCACCAAGCAGTTGAAGAAGCTGTGGAAAGGCGTTTTCGATTGGACTGAAAGTTTCCTCGCTTCGGACTGACTGAGAGCAATTTGTTTAGCCTGACGCAGACAGTCCAAATGAACACGGCTTCACTCCTCCTCATCCACGTCCGGCTCGTCTTCCGGTTCTTCATCAGGCGCTGCAGTTCCACGCTCGATACGATTGAAATCCGATGCCTTTAAATTCTGTACGAAGTCCTTAAATTCATCATCCTTTTCACCTTTCTGCTCCATAACCAGTGGCACAGAATTGGCTTCGTAAGCGTTTTCCGACATGAACATCGGTGCCTCTGACTTAATCGCTATTGCAATCGCATCGAATGGCCGAGCATCCAGCGTGATCCATTTTTCGTCTTCCTCGCCTTCCGGCTTGCCATCCTCACCGCCACGCACAAGCACCGACGCAGTGTAGCCGTTGCCGGAATCGGCCAGGTCGATTTCGACCTTCTGTACCTTATGATGCAAATCTCCGATGATGTTGAACATCAAATCGTGAGTCATCGGACGTGGCATTTTCTTCTTCTGTAAAAGGCGAATAACCGTAATTCCTTCGTTGATGTCAATCGGAATCGGCACCACTTTCTTGGCGCCTTCTCGACTGAGGATTACGGCAGCTACATCATTAGCTTCGTCGAAGGCTATTCCGAGAACCGATACTTCATTCATTCCGTTAAAACACCAATAGACTTTTCTACTATAACACCAGTCTACACATAGCATAGGAAAAACATATGCTAACATGAGGCTGTCCAGTTTTATCGAAAAGGCCGATCGCGTAGACAGACATGAACAGCCTATCTCGCTCATTCACAAACCGAATAATTTGCACAGCTATTTGTGCCGTTTCCGTCATGGTAGCGACCTGCTCACCGTCGAGCGCGTACGAGCCCGGCGACTTCGGCGCCTGTCTCTCCCACGCGAGAGCAGCCGAGCAAGCCGGCCAGAACGTTGAGGCTCTGACTTACTACGGCGCGGCGCTGCGATTGAATCCAAACTCATCAGAGGCTCGCCAACGACAAGCGAATCTTTATAGCAAGCTAACTTCAGGCAGTCAGTTAGCAAACGCGAGCGGCGATTCTCAAGACCAGACAAGCATTCGCGCAATGGTCGACGACTTTGTGACCAGCTGGAACAACCATAATATCAGCGGTCTGAGACGACTGCTCGCCAATGATTACCTGTCCGGCGACGGACTGACGCATGACCAGATCATTCAATTGGCCCAACAGACCTGGCAGTTGTATCCCACCGCAAAATCATATTTTGATGTTAAAAACCTGCGCGTTTCCGGCGATTATGCAGAAGCAGAAACGGTCGCTCGCCTGGTGGGTACGACCAGTCCAACAATGGGCGTGTCCGGTAATATGCGCAGCACAATTCATGACTTGTTTAGCTTCCGGAAGACGTCGCAAGGCTGGAAAGTCTCTACGCAGGTCATTGTAGAGGAATCAGTCAATATTACTTTTGGAAACGTGACGAATATAAACGCACACATTACGGTACCAAATACGATGGCACCTGGACAATCCTATACGGCTACCGTCGATGCTCTGCTGCCGTCCGGAGCGAGCGCTACGGTTGGTTTGGCTCAGTCGACGCCGCAATGGCCGATTGTAGAGCCGGCATTTTCCTATGTTCAATTGGCCGGACCTTCGCTTGCACGTCAGTTCACCGCTAACATGTATGGACGCAACGAAGATGTTGCAGCGAGGATAAACATCAGCAACGGCTACACTGGTCAAGCCGTAGGCATGATCTGGCTCTCCAAGCGCGTTAACATAGTCGACTCTCCAACAATGATCGCAAGTTCAGCACAATCAAGTGTTTTCGCCACGCCAACCACACCAGGTTTTTCCGCACAAACCAACTCGACCGCTCCAGCACAGGATTCGACGTCCACGGCAAAAACATCGGTTATTGGTTCTATGAAGCCCCATATAGCACCAGCAGTCAGGGCCGAAACAGCAAAAAGTGACGACACAGCCGCAGCAAAAAATTCGGACAAGGCAGACCGACCAATACGAGACAAGTGGGCGATTATCGTCGGAATCAGCAACTTCGAAGATCCAAAAATTCCAAAGCTTCAGTACTCCGCAAAAGATGCGATCGACTTTTATAAATTCCTGGAAAAAACTGGAAACTTTAAACGCGACCATATGCGTTTACTACTCAATGAGAAAGCGACACAAAGACGCATTCTCACAGAACTCGCGACACTGTTTCTCCACCGAGTGGCAGAACCTGACGACCTGGTTGTCGTTTTCTTCTCCACTCACGGTAGTCCGACCGAAGAGGGTCCAGGCGGTAACAATTATCTGGTCGCATATGACACGTCTATAGACGAGCTTTTCGCTACAGGCGTTTCAATGCAAGCCATTATGAGCACCTTGAAAGATCGGATCAATTCCGATCGGATTTTGCTGGTACTCGATGCCTGCCATAGCGGCGCCACCACTGTTGGTGCCAAAGGCATGTCTCGCGCCGCTAACTTTGATGCCGAAGCGCTTGCTCAGGGGTCGGGACAACTTGTGATTTGCTCCAGCGAACCAGCGGAGCGCTCCTGGGAGTCCAAACGAGCCCCAAACGGCGTTTTCACGAAAAAACTCATGGAGGGGCTGACGAAGAACGGACCAAACACCCGCCTGGCAGATGCTTTCGCCTACTTGCAATCCCAGGTTCAAAAAGAAGTAAAGGAAGATCGCGGTCAGGCCCAGAAACCTGTTTTGAAAAGTAAGTGGAACGGCGCGGAACTGCTACCACTGATCGCGCCGTCAAGCCCGCAAACGGTTCCCAATTCACTTAAGGAGCAACTGCCGGCTGACAGCTCCGCCGAGGTTAAGTAGTGCAGGCTCGCTCAAAATCGGATAAGCGCATTGGAGATTCAATTTGGAAAAGACGCTGTAGAATAATCAGTAAAGCCGCCCAAGAGGGCAAGAGGCGACCGGGGAATAATAATGTCCGACTGGGACAATGACGACGATTTAGATAACGATCATGGCGTGGTAACCGAGAAGCGGACGCGTTTGAAGAAACCGTCCATGTTTAAGGTGCTGCTTCACAACGACGACTTTACGACCATGGAATTCGTCATCCTTGTGCTGAAGATGGTCTTCCTCAAATCAGACCAGGAAGCGTACAAGATCATGATGTCGGTCCATCAGGCGGGCATAGGCATCGCCGGCGTCTACACCTACGAAGTGGCCGAGGCCAAAGCCAATAAGGTAATCCAGCTGGCCCGTGACAATAGTTATCCGCTACTTTGCACGGTCGAAGAAGACTGATGTAAGTGGTTTAAACCTCGACGCTCTGGTCGTTTGCCCAAAATTCAGGACGATCGATGAAATTGGTGGTAGAACTAGATACAACTACCCCTATAAGAATCTAAAATGTTAACGGCAGAATTACAGAAATCCATTACTAGAGCCGCGGAAGATGCCCTTGCACGCAGACATGAATATCTGACGCTCGAACATCTTCTATACGCGTTGACTGAAGAGAAAACAGGAGCCGAAGTTCTTTTCAATTGCGGCTGCGACCTGAAGTTGCTGCGACAAGAACTTGAACAGTTTCTGTCAGACGCTTTCGAAAGCGTACCGGAAGATATAGAGTACACTTTGTCGCAGACCGCGGCGTACGAACGCGTTTTGCGCAGAGCGATTATGCAAGCGCATGCTTCAAGTCAAACCACGATTGACAGCGGCAACGTTATTGCAGCGATGTTTGAAGAACGCCGCAGTCATGCAGTCTATCTAATGGAGAAACAAGGCGTTGAGCGCCTCGATGTTTTAAACTTCATATCGCACGGCATCAGCAAGCTACAGTCACCAGGCGATGGTGACGCCCCGGCGGGATTCGACAGCGGCGAAGGAGGCGACGGCAAAGCTCTAAAAGATCCACTCGCGTCATTCTGCGTGGACCTGATCAAAAAAGCCAAAGATGGAAAGATTGATCCGCTGATCGGCCGGGACAAAGAGATAAAACGCACCATCCAAGTTCTCTGTCGCAGACGAAAGAACAACCCTGTGTACGTCGGCGAGCCTGGCGTCGGGAAAACGGCTATAGCTGAAGGTTTAGCCCTGAAGATAAACGCTGGCGATGTTCCTAAACCGCTTCAGGGGGTCGAGATGTTCGCTCTCGACATGGGCGCTCTGATTGCCGGCACCAAGTTCCGAGGTCAGTTCGAAGAACGCCTGAAAGCTGTAATCAAAGCCTTGAAGGAAAAGCCGGGCGTGATTATGGTAATCGACGAAATTCACACCATAGTCGGAGCAGGTGCCACTACAGGCAGTGTCATGGACGCGTCTAACCTTTTGAAACCGGCCCTCTCCAGCGGAGAGCTGCGCTGCATCGGCTCGACAACCTATCCGGAGTATAAGAAATCATTCGAAGCTGATAAGGCTTTAGCCCGCCGTTTCGAAAAAATAGAGGTAGCAGAACCATCCATTCCCGATACGGTAAAAATTCTTCGAGGTCTCAAGTCGCACTACGAAGATCATCACGGCGTCAGCTACCCGGACGACGTAATCGAATTGACCGCGAATTTGGCAGCTAAGCATATCAACGACAAATTCCTTCCGGATAAAGCCATCGACGTCATGGACGAGGTCGGCGCACTGGTTAAATTGATGCCGGAAGATATCCGTCCCTCTCGCGTAATCACCACCGATGATATCGAAGAAGTGGTGGCAAGTATTGCGAAGATTCCAACCAAATCAGTCTCCGGCTCGGACAAAGAGCGCCTCAAAGGTATGGAGATCGAGTTGAAAGCGCTAATTTACGGTCAAGACCACGCAATCATGCAAGTGGTCAAGGCAATCAAACTTTCGCGCTCCGGATTATCAAACCCGTTAAAACCCGTTGGTTGCTACCTCTTCTCCGGACCAACCGGAGTGGGAAAAACTGAATTAGCAAAGCAACTTGCCAACACGCTTGGAGTGAAATTCATCCGGTTCGACATGTCGGAGTACATGGAAAAGCATACGGTTTCCCGCTTGATTGGCGCACCTCCGGGCTATGTGGGTTTCGACCAGGGCGGACTGCTCACCGATGCAGTGAATAAAACGCCGCACTGTGTCCTGCTTCTCGATGAGATTGAAAAGGCACATCCGGACTTGTTCAACATCCTGCTTCAAGTCATGGATCACGCGTCATTGACAGATAACAACGGCAAAAAGGCTGATTTTAGAAATGTGATTTTGATCATGACCACCAACGCCGGTGCTCGTGAACTGTCCGCAGCCGATATCGGTTTCCAGGTAAAAGAGGCACCGATCGATCCTCTGGCGCCCAAGAAAAATATGACGCCCGGCGCGAGCAAAGCAAAAGCCGCAGTTGAGAAAGCTTTCAGTCCTGAATTCCGAAATCGGCTCGACGCCTGGATTGAGTTCAATCAGTTGAACCAGGAGAACATAAAGAGCGTCGTCGACAAATTTATGGACGAAGTCAAAATTCTTCTTGTCGACAAAGACGTCGACATCTCTCTCACCGAAGCAGCTCGTGACTGGCTGGCAGTGAAGGGCTTCGACAAAGCGTACGGCGCCCGCCCAATGGGCCGTGTGATTCAACAGAAGGTCAAAGAACCGTTGTCGGAAGAGATTCTCTTTGGAGAATTGGAACACGGAGGCAGCGCAATTGTCGACATCGAAAACGACGACATAAAGCTAACGTGCAAAGGCAAGCCGCCCAAGCCGGAAACGAAAAAAGATGACACTAAAAAAGAAGAGACGAAGACAGAAGACGGAGTTCACTAAAGTCTAGCGTCACAGTTGAGGATGGGGCCAAACCAGCGCTTTAGGGCTTTGGAGAAAACTTAGTCTTCCCGGACGGACCCGTCGAGTTCATCCTGATTCGCTTGCTCTTCTAAACCAGGCGGCGATTTCTCAATGGATAGCGGAGGAAAACCGTCCACGTTAACGAGAGATGTTATGAGTTGAACCGGCTTCTCCTGTGTAACTCGATAGCGTAAGTAAATCATCCGAGCCAGTTCGCGTTCACAATAAGCAGTCTCGTAACGCTCAGCAAGTTTTCTTTGCTTCTCGGCTTCAACGACGTCGCCTTCAACCTCCAGCATCTCTGCGTAATCGCGTAGAGCGTGAGCCAATGACCAGTAGCTCGGGTTATCGTTCGACTTGAACAGGTCAATGGCTGTCCGAATATGGAGATGAGCCTCATCTATTCGTTGCTGTGCATGCCGAACCTCTGCAAGAGCAAGGTAACAGGCGGCTATGAATTCATTCGACTCATTCATACTGCGAGCTGCCGGAATCATCTCCTCAAGCCGTTCGTCAACGGTTTCGAATTTTTTGTTCTGCACGTCAATCAAAGCACGAATCAGTTTCACGCGAATCGAAAGAAGTTTATCTACTTTCCGCATCAATGCTTCGTTTGCATCCAGAATCTTGGTCGCGTCATCCGGTCGATTCATTTTCACGTAACAGAGCGCCAGGTTAACAATGGCAAAACGCTTCAAGCCTGCACTCTTCTTGCCGTACACCAGCGTTTTAAGAACTCGTTCTGCCTCTTCGTATCGCTCCTGGCCGATATAGGTGCACGCAAGATCGTTGGCAACCCGCTCGTTAGAAGGAACGGAACCTAGATCAACATCCTTTTCAATCGACCCTCTGCATATAAGAAGCAGCGCCTCCATCTCCATATAGCGCCCCTGGAGCAAAAGTAATCGTGCCTGAATTCCCGCAAGTGTCATATATGGAATTATGGAGAGTGGCGAACAGAGTTGGTTCCACCATAATGCTTTATCCATCCGCTTCGACACGATCCGATATCGACGGTTATTGAAAGCGTCAGCTACTTGGGTCGCCAACATGCTGCCATATATGGTGGCAACTCCGGCTGCAACGAGGAACCAGGGCCAGATGTTGAAACTGAAGAACGCTGGAATAAAACCAAGTATCAGAGCGCCGATCAAAAAAGCGGCGACATGTTGGTTTCGATTCAACTTCGCATGTTTTTTACCGTAGGCGACTAGCTCATTCGCCATCGAGTCATTGATGAACTCGAGCTTCATTCCTGGCTTCGGAACGAAGCGATCACCTATGTATTCATCGATATGAACTTCGCCTTGCGCAAATACCTCGTCCCAATCTTTTGCATCGGTCAGGACAATCTCATTTGCTTCGATATCCGGTGCCCCCGCGCTGGCATCCCGTTCTTCCGGCTCCATCAATTACGCGTCCTCGCATTGAAGGAACAATCGGACTACCAACGGAGCAACATCGCTCCGGCACTGAATCCGGCACCAACAGTGGACATTAACACAAGATCGCCCTTCTTGAGCTGCCCTCGCTGTATAGCACTTTCAATCGCAAGCGGCAGAGTTCCGGCAGTTGTATTTCCAAACTGGTCGATGTTCACGACCACTCTGTCCATCGGCATTTTCAAACGCTCGACAGCAGAGGTGATGATTCGCAAATTCGCCTGGTGAGGGATAAAAACGTCGACATCATCACCGGTAAGGCCGTTGCGCTCAAGCAGTTTCACGCAAAGTTCAGGCATCTTGCGAGTGGCATATTTAAACACCACTTTGCCTTCTTGATGCACGAAGTGCTTGCGCTGATCGACTGTTTCATGCGATGCCGGTAGTTTGCTTCCGCCGGCAGGCAGGCAGAGATAATCGCCGCCGGAGCCGTCAACTTCGTGAATGAAATCGATGAAGCCTACTTCGTCATCCGACTCTGTCGCAGTCAGCAAAGCCGCACCACCGCCGTCACCGAAGATAATACATGTTTGCCTGTCCGTATAATCGATGATTGACGACATCACGTCCACACCGATGACCACTACGTTCTTGTGCGCACCACTCTGGATGAATTGTCCACCGACTTGCATCGCGTAGAGAAAGCCGGAGCAGGCAATCGACATATCGAAGCCCCAGGCTTTTTTGGAACCAATTTTGTCTTGCACCAGGCACGCGGTTGCGGGGAGATACATATCGGGCGTGATTGTCGCAACGATTATCAAATCTACGTCCGCAGGCGAAACTCCACCTGCTTCTAAAGCTTTCAGCGCCGCCTCAGCGGATAAATCGGATGTCGTAACGCCGGGGGCTGCGATGTGTCGCTGATGTATACCGGTTCTTTCGACTATCCAATCATTGGTGGTGTCGACCATCTTTTCCAGGTCGAAGTTACTCAATACTTTGGGTGGTACTGCCGTACCGATCGACTTAACCTTGGCTTTTGCCACTTTTCTAATCTCGCACAGGGATTTCCAAGAAGATGATTTCCCAGCAGGATGCGCATTCGCCCCGCTTCGGCTATCTGTCGTGCCCGAAAGAGTTTCGCGCCCCAGATAGCAGCAATTGAAGTAACAATAATAAAGACAATCAGGGTCACTTTCATTAAGTATTTCGCGAATGACATATCGTATTGAGTGGGATCTTTCTAAGACAAGCGGGCAACATAACTTAAACTCATGATCACAATTGTAGGAGCCACGGGCTTTACCGGAACCTTAATCGCAAAACAGCTGGAGCAAGACGAGGTTTCCATGCGCCTGGTCGCCAGAAACGCCAGGAAACTTGAAACGCTGAAAACGAGCTTGAAGCGCGAGTGCGAAACAGCCATCGCCGATGTCGCAGATTTAAACCAGTTGAAAACTGCGATAGAAGGCAGCAAGGTCGTTATTAATGCCGCTGGACCGTTTACAACCCTCGGACTGAAAGTCGCAGAGGAGTGCATCAAGGCGGGCGTCCACTATCTGGATATCACCGGCGAACAACAGTTTATCCGCGAAGTGATAGAGCGATTCAGCGCATCAGCGGCGAAAAATAAAGTCACAGTGATTCCGTCGTGCGCATTCGAATATGCCCTGGCGGACGAGGCCGCCAGATTTCTTGAAAAAGAGATGGGCGGACTTGAGAGCTTCGAATCGACGTATGTGATTAACGGAATGTTCACCAGCCGCGGTACCAAACGCAGTGTATTGTGCGCACTGGAATCAGAATCCCATCAGTTACGAAACGGCAAAACGCAGAGCATTTCCGCTGGAGCGGTCGCGGCATTTCAACACCCGGATGGTAAGACTTATCAGCGTTTCCCGTTTCCAGCCGGAGAAGTCTACCTTATTCCGTTGCACTCACAGGTGAGAAACATCTCCACTTTTCTAACTTCGGAAGCACCGCCAGCGGTGCTTCAACTCCTGTCCACAACCATGCCGGTTGCAGCACGAAGCCCATTTTTCAAAAATATTTTGAACTTTATCATAGATCTCGGACCAGAAACTCCACAGAATACAAATGAAACTACCTTTTCCGTGTACTGCGAAGGAGACTTCAAACGAAAACGAATGGGGCTGAACATTGCCGGTCGCGATCCCTATTCACTGACCGCAGTTATCGCCGCCAGGATCGCTCAAAAGTTGGGAGATACTGCTGTAAGAAGAGGCGTGATTAGCCCGTCTATGGTAGACAAATCAAACGGCATAATGGCGATTACCCAGGCAGAATCAACAGTCTGGCAATCTGTCGAGATTAAAACGGTGGTTTGAATTGGCATGCGTGAAAAGGCTCCCGGCATGCATTCGGTTACGGCAACACTAAATTAACATCAAGTATCGGATACGTGTATCTCCTGCGAAAGGTCCAAACATTTGCCACTCCAGCAGTATTCTTTCCGAATCTTTGATCGAAGAAAACAACCGGCGCCGGAACTTTGACAGTCACCTCAGTGCAAACCGATACGGTCGGATTGCCCGCATAAGGATCGCCATTGAAATCGTTGTAAACCAGTGCATTGGATTGTGTTGAAAGCTTCGGAGAGGTGACGAGGAAACCGTCACCTTTGTGAACCGCCAGAGCGGCGTTGACGGCAGCGAACGCTTTTGCAGCTGACGATTGCTGCGCGGCCGAGCGTGTCGCGGCCCGGCAAGCACGATCGTTCAGCTGATAGCCGAGCATCATAATCGTAATATCAATTGCCACCATGAATAATACCATGATGAAAACCGAACCGCAGGCGAGTTCGACACAAGCGGTTCCCCCGACGGGTCTATGCTTCCGCTCTCTAAATCGAGTCATCGACAGTCACCATTTGAACTAGTTGCCTCGCGATGTTCTCGAAGGTCAAGCGCAGGTAATTAGCATTCGTGACGAGGAAGAACTTGCCCCGATTACCGGCGATGTATGAAACGCCGGGATTACTACTTCCGGGTGTGTAGGAGGAATGAGTGCCGTTCGGGTCCGTATAGGCAACGCTTTTTGCCGGGTCGTCATTCAAGATATTGCACTCCCCCGGAATGATTTGGCTGTTCTGAGCCAGTCCCACTGAGTAAATCGGAATAGACTTGTCCTTGGCTTCGTAAGCGATCGAACGCGCATACCAGGCACCATATGAGGTGCTCTGTGGAACTGTAGGCTGACCGTCAGTACAGAGAACGATGGCACGCTTGGCACCTGGCCGCCCGTTCGCAATCAACATCTGTTTAGCCTTGGAGAGGGCATCTCCGATGTTCGTCGATCCATTTGCCACCGTTTGGTCAATTGCGCTTAAACAACCACTGTAATTCGAATCTGTTTTACTCAACTGAACACCCGGACGGGGGAAGTTACCTGTTCCCCCTGAAGAATAATTCGTGGCAACATTTCTCTCCGAGTCCGTTTCATTCGGTGCCGTGCCGGCATCGGTCGAAAAACAAGTCAGTCCAAAGTTGGCCTCGGTGTTCTTGTTCATGATAGTGAAGAAGTCTTTTGCAGCCTGCTGAGCGGTGCTCAGAGGCTGTACTTTCTTGCGAGCCTCCGTCAAATAATCGGCCTTGTAGCCGCTCCGCGTCATGACCGCTGCCAACGCCGGCACCGTGTCCAATTTAGCAGCCGAATACGTGGCGCCGTTTTCCAGATTGCCTCGAGCAGCCTCCACTACCGTTTCCAGGTTTGGATAGTAGTAACCTGCTGGACTTGTGTACGGGAGTTTTAGCGTGTGATCGGCGTTCTCACTGATATTCACAATCATATCTGTGAACGTATAACTGTTACCAAGTCCTGTGCCGGAGGGATAGTTACCGGGCGGAGCACCGGTATTGGTACCACGAAGTGTTGTCGAGAAGGATAGCGGGCGGGAATGTCCGGAGGCTGCATAATCCAGATTCTGGGGAGGCACGGCATTCACCGAGGAGCCCTCGGCAGGAGGCAGAAGGATGTCATAGATCGTGCCGGAAGCCAGCCCGCCTGTGGTCGGCGCGCCACTACGGGCGGTGGTAACAACATATTTGGTTCTCAGGCTGGTCAGGTCCCAGTAGCGCTTAACGAAAGTCACCGGCGTTTGATCGTCAATTGACCCTGATACGTCAAAACAGAGGACCACATCCAACTGAGGGACTCTTGCATTCGCTTCGGCGGTGATGGTGAAGGGTCCTTTGATGCCGAGGAAAGCGCCGAACACGGGCACCAGACCGAAGGCACCCACAGCATGGACAACGCGACCGTTTACATCACCGAAAGCTACCGGCTGATTGGGAGGGCTGCTGTTGGGATTCAGCAGCTCGATAAATAGCGAAGCCTTATTTCCCGCCGGATTATCAGCTTTGCTGGAAGCTTCATACGCTGTGCTGAGTGGAACTTCGTACACAGAGTTAGCCTTGAAAATTGCCAGAGCAGCAGATTTCAACTCCGCATGCGTAGCGACCGGATCGGTTGAATCAGAACCGGCCAGAACAGCTCCTCCAGTAAGCGCAGCGGCCTCACATGAGGCCTGCAATTGCTCTTGCATTGAAATCGCACGCACCACCTCGTAGGTGAATATCGCCACCATAGGCAATATCACTGTTCCGAGCAGGACACAGAGAAATAACACCGAAACTCCCTTCGAATTTCGCTTTCTCATCAATCGTCCAACCCCTGTGGACTTTCGACAAACTCTCGCACGCTCACCGTGGAAGTCCACTTACGACTGAGACCGGCGACGTTCAAAAACGGAAGCTTTACTTCCGTGATCGGATAGATGTCGGCGGTCGCAGTCAACTCGATGAAGTACAGGTAAGTGCCTGTGTCCGCCGGCTCTGAGAGTTTGCCTGCAAACTTCTTGATCGTTCCGTTTTGCAAGTCTACCGAGATTATGCTCACGTCGACATCTTTCACGGTGATGCCGGAGAATTTTTGAACGACGCTGTTTACTTTTGCTGGACCACAATCAATCGCGGCCGGCTTTTCTGCGGTTCCATTGCCGAATGTATACGCCGATGCAGCAACAAATGCGCCCTGCCGGCAAGCTGTTAAAAACAACGCATGACGAAGAGCGGTGGTCCCTAAGTTAATCATGGGGAACGCGAAGACCAGAAATAGAGCAAAGATTACCAGCGGAATCTCCGCAATACTTCCCCGCCGGCGACCATCTGCTGAGAAAGCGCAATTGGTCGGTCGATTGTAGGAACCGCTGTTAAAACGCTCTGCCATACGTGCCACCCAGAAATCGGGACACTACCATTCTCGCCCCCAGGGATTAGATTCGTAATCGACCGAACGGCTTAAATACCATCACCCATTTGGGTCGCTTTCTATACCTATCCCGGACGCGAGGGTAGTGGCCGTCACGACAATCAGCCACTCAACACCGCTATCCGCGTATGATCCGTCCCATGCACTCAGCCAGCCGCTCAGGGGTGCACACGAGAATGTCCATTCCGACCTTTCTCAATTTTTTCGCAGTGCTTCGATTGTACTCAGGTCTAGCATCATAGCCGAGAGCTCCTAGACCGATCATTCGGATTCCGGAGTCAAACATAACGCGCGTTTGATCCACGAGGTCTCTTTCTGGTCTCCCCTCAAAAAAGTCACTGATCGTGACCACAATGGTTTTACCAGGTTCTCGAACCAACTGCCGGCAATACTGGAGTGATTGAGTGATATCAGTACCACCTCCCAGGTTTATAGAGAGAAGGACATCGACAGGCTCTCCTAGCTGGTCGGAAAGATCGACTACTTGCGTATCGAAAAGAACAAGCGATGTCTTAATCGAAGGAAGCTCATAGAATATCGAAGCCATGACTGCTGAGAAAATCGCCGAGTCCAGCATAGACCCTGATTGATCAACGTTGACTATCACGTGCCATGGCTTACGTTTACGCTCGGAAGCAAAAAAATACAAACGCTCAACTAACAATTTTCGACTCTCTTGATCGAAGTTTCTGAGATTTCTTTTCACGGTAGTCTTGAGATCGAGGTTTTTAAACACTCGACGCGGCGAATGGCGATCGCGACGGATGGCCCCATTAATAGCTTGCTCGACCTGAAGCTTCATTTTCTCTTTGAGTTGATCGACGACTTGCTTGATGATTTTGCGCGCCACAATACGAGCTTTAGGATTCAGAAGGTCTTTATGAACCAGCAACGTCTTGACCAGATCAGTATTGGGCTCGACTTTCTCAAGCAACTCAGGTTTTTCCAAAAGTTCCGAAATTCCACGACGCTTAACAAGCTCCTTCTCCATAACTTCTTTGACGTTATTCGGAAAAAGTTCGGAAACCTGATCCACCCACTTCGGAACGGTCATGGTAGAGGCACCCGCGCCCCCCTGCCTGTCCTCCGGTGGCTTCACGCCGGCATCACCGACATCGCCCTGTTCGAACAAGAAACCGACAAGGTCCTCAATACGCCCAAGGTCCCCATCACCGTTTCGCCCGCCGCCTTGATCGCTCAAACCCAATCCATGCCGCTCAGAATCCTTTCCGAGAACCAATCGCCACCTCGATATGATGTCCAGATTTTCGTCAGGCGAAGATTTCTTGCTCACAGATCCCAGTCCTTCATGATTTCCGCAACACGCTTATCCAGCCGAGCAACCGTCACTGCGGCGGCCGTTGAAATATTCAATTCGGTAAGTGACGAAGCCTCCTTGAGTCCATAAATTTCTGCGACTCGAGAGGCCAGAGAGTCGCGATGAGTAATATGCATGCGCTCGAATGCGGCGCGCATTTTCGGCAACATGACCAGAAACGGCTCCCAATCTGCCGCACGAAGAAGTTCATCAATAGCCTTGATCAAAGAATCTGCACCGAGCATCAAAGATGTGCGGGAAACAGCCATTACTCCATCCAGGAAATCTCCGGCTGTGACCATGACCTCCACGGAGGACTTGGCAAGACCGCGCACAAAGTCCGCAAGCTCGGTCGGCTCCAGCTCTCGAAGCTCAGAAAGTATTCCCAGGAAAGCACCCTTGAGAAACGGAACCGGGCTTGCATCTGCAGCGTCTCGAACATGCTGGGCAAATAAATTTCGGTCGAGATTTTGTTTATCGCCCTGCTGCGTCACTTCAGCGAGCGCCACCAGCATTGATACCACTTGGTCTTGCTGCTCTTCCGGCACTGCCACCACATCCAGTATCGCAAAGCACGCTCTATCGAAACACCTGACGATCAAGTCGTCCAGCATGCCTCGACGAAGATTCCGATAGACAAGGTATTTATCGAGGACGAGCATGGTGGTCAGAGCCTGAACCAACGATATGAAACGCACGTCGTTATCTATCGCATCACTGAGCGAGTCCTCGGTCATACGCACCATGTCCGGCAGATCCATGTCAACGGATCTCAAAAGATGTTGGGCGATTTTGCCTGCGCTATCTTGATCGTCTTTCAAACATTTTCGCAGTGCAGTAAGCGCCGCACGTTCAATCGAGTCACCATAAATGTTTAACTCAATCAAAGCGGAGTCGACAGACGGACTCCACTTCAATTGCCACTTTTCGCGAAACAACTTGCCGGAGGTGAAGTCTCCGGAAGGAGCTTCTGTAAGGGCGCAAACAGGGACTTTTAGAAACCGCAAGCGATGAAAAAACACGCTCCGTTGCTCACCGAGCGACTCCCTTTTATCCACCTCGACATTTAAACGTTTCTCTTTGCCTAGAACTTCTCCAAGGTCAAGAGACTCCATATTCGAATAGAAATCCGCCACTACGGGAAGCTGTCCCAGCTCTCTCGTGACCTTTCCGATCTTGTGCCCTATGTCTGCGGCATCGATAGCTGTGAATAGCGAACCGCCCTCTTCAAGCGGATCTCCTTTGCAGCAGCAAGTGACCAGAGCGTCATGCAGATCGTCGAGAACCGGAATAGCTCTCCCTCGCAAACGGCTCAACATCTCGGTATGCTGAGCAACGGCAATTGCGTCCGCTGAAGAATAAACATTTCCTTTCTTCCGAGCCTCGGTCAACACGGCGACTATGTGCTCAACATAGACCTCGTCAAATCTTTTTTCATTCTGCAGATCCCAGACACGCTGGTAAAATTGAGGCGCACGAGTGCCCGCATTATAACCGGAAAGCTCGGAGACCTGAAAAAATGAATAAGGAACAATAGTATTGTATACGGTGCCCTCGGGCGGAGTTGGCGGTTCATTTTTGTCCTCACGGTCCATGAAAAGATGGAATCCACCACAAACGACCATAGCATCTGACGCCTTCAGATTCATCTCCGCTAAGCCTCTTTCGATGCTCCTTATCATATGACGCTCACGATCGACGGTACTGTCAAGAATCATCCGAACAGGCAAAGTGGTAGCTCTCGATGCTGCACAAAACGCAGCAAACTCTTTACGAAAAACTTCAGGATCGTCGAAACTTCTCATCTCGAACAAGCTGTCCCAGGCTTCTTCGTAAGTCCGATAGCCTGCGGTTTTAGCGAGTTCCTGATAAAAGCGAGATTCGACGATTAGATGCTCGGAACCTTCCTCGAGTTCCCGCTTGATCCGCTCGTCTATTTGTTCATCGCTTTCTTCATCGATCAGCGCATCGGGATGCGGTTCGACCTCGTCAATAGACGCGACAGTTTCACTGGAAACTTTGGACTGATCAATTGGATGAGAGTCCCGTGAAACAGGTTTTTCAGATGTGAGCACCTCGACAGGTTTTGCATTTTTGATACGCGCATAATGCGGAAGATCTATGAAAACGACCTTCGCCCCGATTTCGTGCGCAACCTTGATAGCGACGTACTCCGGGGAATACTGCAACATCGGATACCAGACCGGAAACACTGGAGGCAAGTCCTCTGCAGCGCTTGCAATACCTGCCAACCCGAGCATATTGCCATCATCACGGAAGGAGCTGTAGATTGCGACAGGTGGTTTGGTTTTCGCATCAATGATAAACGGAATTAGATCATTTGCCTGGCTCGGTCCTTCAATGAACACAACTTTCGGTTTTCGTTTCACCATAACCTTCCGGAGGTTAAGCGCCACATTCGGCGAATGATGTCGCACCGGAAACCAATATAATTCGCTAGAAAGAACAGCCTCTACCTGCGCCTTGACCGACTCAATGTCGAGATTGAGCTCAGTCAACTGCTTATGCTTTTCGGATATTGATTGTTGTGGCACTTGCTACTTTATCGATTTAAGAACAGTGTCGTGAAAGTCTCTCCAGTTTTTATCCTTCTCACCGCGACGCTTCGCGACCAATACCGCGTATTCTTTCAAAACAGCAAGATCATTGGCATCTTCTTTGACTATCGAGCCGATCAGATTGCGAGCCACATCGTCAGCACCGACTTCACCGGAGCCGAAGAAACGCGCATAGAGAGCGGCATCGATAGCTACGCTTATGGCTTCAGCAGTCGACACCGTCGTTGTCGGCTTTTTGACGCTGACACCATCATCAGTTTTGCCTTCGCGAATTTCGCGAAAAACAGTGGTTAGGATTTCGATTATCGGGGGCGGGACGGAAACGGGCATTTCATAGCGCTTAAGGAGCTCGCCTGCACGTTTCTGCACGATTTCCACTTCCGTTTTGTGATCGGAAACAATTGGAATGTGAATGTAGTTGAACCGGCGCTTCAAGGCGGCAGATAGTTCATTCACACCCTGATCGCGCGTATTGGCCGTCGCGATTAAGTTGAATCCAGGTCTGGCCCAGACCATATTCTCATCAGGCAGTTCCGGAATGGCGATCGCCTTGTCTGAAAGAATTGAAACAAGTGAGTCCTGAACGTCCGGTAAACAGCGCGTAATCTCTTCGAAGCGCAATAAACTTCCGCTTTTCATTGCCACCATGGTCGGTGACGGAATCAAATTACCGGAGTTCGGTCCCTCGGCAATAACCCGCGCTATGTTCCATGAATATTTGATGTGCTCCTCGGTGGTACCGGCGGTGCCTTGAACCGTCAGAGTCGAGGTTCCCGAGATCGCTGCCGAAAGGTGCTCCGAAAGCCAGCTCTTGCCGGTGCCTGGTTCCCCAACTAAAAGTAACGCTCGATCCGAAGCGAGGGTCACGATGGCGCGTTCGACAATCGAATCGTCACCAAAAAACTTGCGAGTGATTGGAATCTCAACTGACTTACCATCTATTTTTGCCTTCAACGGCTTTCCACCGACGATATAATTGAGCACCGCTCGCGGTGACAACTTCCAGGGAGCCGGAGCGGGATCTTTATCATTTTGCTTCAAGGCTTCGAGTTCATCGCGGTATAAAACCTCCGATGGCTGCCGCAAGGCCTCCACAGCCTCTGCACTCGAGAATTCTTCCTTCTTACCCGCCATGTCCACTCCTCCCGTTGATTTTTTAAAACTTGAGCGTCGACAACAACGCACGCGGATCGATTTTTTCGTCTGAAATCATCAGATGCTTCGGCTTTTTCTTCCCGAACACCGTCAAAGGCTGCAAAACTAACTTGCACCGCTCGTAGTGCATCAGACCGTACAAAGTTCCCGGCTTCTTCTTGCCCCTGTACTCGCCGAGATTGTTCAAGAGAACGTTATTATCGCCAGTTTTCGGCACTATCGTTTCACACAAAAAGGTACTCGTCTGAATTGGAAAAACAATTCCGTTGTCAGAATTTTCATAACTGTCGTGAATCAGCCACTCGTCAACAAACACCTCTTCTTGCAATTCCACATCAAGGTCAAACGGACCGGGGTCATGCTGCTGCACTCTTTCAAATGCGGCCATTTGATCCCAGTGAAAAAGTGACGACCACTCCGCGAAATCCGCACCAGCAGCTACAGTGCTGGCATCAGTCAGGGAGACACGATGGCATCCGGTCGGATCGAGAGTCGTCGAGACCTTTTCAATGGTAAACACTTTTGGCTCGAGTAGGCTTACCGCTTTGAACTTCTGCTTCTGCGGAAGATGCAAATAGCCTTCTGCCGGTATCGTGCTGCCTGGAGCCTTGGGATATACACAAGACCAGACCAGTCGATCGCCTTTTTTTAAGTGACCGCAATTCGAAACGGTTCGCAGTCTGAATTCAAATGCTACAAAACTTGCCGCTGGACGTTTCGCCACACCGACAGTGACGACTTCGATTTTATCAACAGGCTGCGGAGATGGCGTCCGCATCAGCTTCTCGAACAGGTCTACTCTGTTTCCTTCAATCGAGTGCTTCAACGCATTACTGAGAGCCCAGGCACGATTTAAGAAGAAGCTCAGCCGGCGTCGTGAAAAATCGGGATCGTTTTTAGTATAGCGAGCAACTTCGTCGTTGACAGAACGCAACGTACCGCCGAGCCGCAACATCCCCATACGGGAAGACTCCTGGAAAGAGACATTCAAAGTTTTGACCGTCGCTTCCGATGCCGTCGTTAAACCGGTGATAAGCAGATCTTCGACAGCGCCGCTGAGTTGCTCCAATAAGGGAATCAGTTTCTTACGATCAACCTGCTCGAGTTTCATACAACAGCCTCATCGACGTTATCGTCGGCGTTCTCCAGAGCTTCAGCTCCCTGGGCAAGTGCTGCGTCGAGCGCCTGAATCGGATTTAGAACACCAAGTCCGAGTATCGTCTGCGCGTGCTCCAAAGTCAAAATTCGATCGAACATCCGCAGGCTCGCTTGCGCACGCATGAGCGCTTGCGCGCCGGAGCGCCCCGGTTTATCAATCTCTTCGAGAATTGCCTCGACTCGGCCGGCAAGATGGTAGGCGCCTATTCGCTCACATTCATCTCGAATATTGGAAAGTGTATTGACCTCACCCGGACCGGCCGCTTTCAGGCCACGTATCATGAGGTCCTCGAAAGTCCTCTGTAAGTGATCGATTGTTTGAACGATCTCTGTCGTGTCCATCAGAACGCGTAGTAGTCCTCGGGTATGGTCTCGGTCGGCCGCCAGTCGATTTCGCCGGCTTCAGCGCCTTTGTAGCGAAGAAATGTCTCGCTCATTGTGTCTTTGTCCATCTTCGGCTGCTGAAGTTTACTCATTTGAGCCCATTTATCGGCATCGGTTGCGTCAAACTTTCCGGCATTCGTCAATCCCATGAGCAAAACGAGGAGATGCTTGCACAGGGCACCTCGAAGCCCGCCGCAGGGATTCAGATTTTGCGTTCCACAACAAAATCTTCCGTCGCTGGTCAAGATACAAGCATAAACCAAATTCGGATCGGTTTGACTCTTGACCACACCAACCATCTGCACATCACCGACTTCGGCGAAAAGTTGGAAACTTTCGGCTTTCAACATTTTGATGGCTTTCTTCAGCCGCTCTTTCTCGATGCTTACTTCCAGACGCTCGAGAAACTTACCGAAGTCGAGAGGTTCGGCCGGAGTAGCATTACGGATTGCCAAAAGCGATGCCGGATTTGCGCCCTGTCCTCTCCACAAAAGACCTGGATCAAGCAACAAACTTTCCGGCAAAACCGTTTTCTCATCATACGGGGTTCGGTCGAAACGGACGTTTTCCAAATTGGCACCGTCGAACCTGGCGCCATAGATAAACGCCCCGGACAGATCTATGTCGGAACAATTTGCACTCTTAAACAACGAATGCTGCAGATCGGCATTTTGAAAGTTAGCACCACAAATGGTGGCACTAGTAAATACAGCTCCAATCGCTTTCAGCTTCAAACCGGAGACATTGGTCAAGTCAGCCTTCTCAAGATTAGCATTGCTGATGTCCGCATTGTCCAGCTTGCAGTCGTGCAGTTCGCAGCCCGTTAAATTAGCGCCGGAGAGATCGGTGGACGAAAAGTCGACACCTGACAGCTTCGCTCCGGACAGATCCACATCACGCAACGCAGCTCGTTTCTTCTTCGAACCGACCAGCTCGTTGTAGTTGGCGACTCCGTCCGCCCCCCTCCGCAGAAGTGCAATCAAATCATCTCTCGTGGCACCTTTTCTGGTAGAAGTCATGGCTCTCACCTGCTCCGGTACGTCGTCTACGACGTTCTACCCCACGGACACTACCATTACGCGTCTTTGATACGAAAATAATCTTTATATCTTCATTCGACAGAACCTAGTAAGCGGACATCGTAATATACATCCCCAAGCAACAGAGCGCTAAAATAGCAGCACCGTGACTGCGATTGTCTCTCCTCCCCTCGAGTGCCTGTGAAGCTCTGGAAGTCTCGCTCGGCTACCTACAAAACGCACTTCCTGAGTGCGTTCTGTCGCTGCATGTTTACCAACTCTTGTTGGATTTTCGCCACAAGCCTTTTTGTGAAAACCGTTGGCAGCAAGGGCTATCCCCAATTGTTCTTTTTCGCAAGTTTAGCTGCTCTGTCGTACTATGTTTATTTCGCGTTCCGCGGGCACAGGAGTACCGAACCGTACAACGTATATCGGGGGGTTCTGATCGTGGCGTTTGCCGCATCGCTCGCCTGCTGTTTAGAACCATTCTCAGCCCAACTACGAGCCTACGACCAGCTTTTGCTATATATCTTCGTAGTATCTGTTATGACGGTTGATCTGATCGGAACGACGCTTGGGCCGATCGTATTGCAATCCTCAGTCAATCCGGTGATCTTCAGACAGGTCTATCAGAAAATCGTCGCGATGGAACTTATCGCCCGCATTACCGCATCCGGTCTGGTTTGGCTCTTCAGCCAGACGCATCAGCTCACCCTTGTTTATCCACTGGCCTGGATTCTTCTGGTGTCACATTTTGTTCTTTTCGGCGTTTCGGTCTGGCGCATGCGAGTTTTGCAAACCGAAAAGCAAGTTGATTCCAGACCTATTGAGACAATCGATTCGAACGCAATCGTTTCGAAACCCGCGAAGGAACAGCAAAGCGGTTTCCGGACGGCGGCGCTGACAAATGTCGCATGGTCCATCAGATTCATCTTCACAAACCCTCTAGTTCGCGTCGCCACGAGCATCATGGTATGGTCAACAGTAACAAAATTCGTTTTAGAAAGTCTGTTTTACCAGATTACGGATAAGACATTTGCCTCCGCGACTCAGCTTGCATCATTCATCAGCGCTCTCACAATCGTTATCTACGCGCTTTCGCTAGGTTTGCACCCACTCATCACGAGGGTTTTGAACGCTCGCCTTCAGCTTGCATCTTTGCTCAGTATTCAGCCATTAAACATTTTAGTCTTCGCCGGATTAGCAATGTTGTTGCCACCATTCTGGCCGCTGGTACTGCTAATGGTGACATATAACATCGTCCACAGAAGCATTCAAGTGCCGATGTCCAGGCAATGTTTAGTCCCAGTCCCTAAAGACAGTAAGGGAACTATAGTGTCATTGATTTCGATTTTGATAGCGTTGTCGACTATGGCAACCAGTGGCGCCACGGCGCTTTTGAAAAACACCTTGCACTTCGAAGATTATGTAGTTTTCCTGCTTGTGCTGGGAGTCGCAATCTTGTTCATGGTCACGAGCCTGGACTCCTACTATATCCGCAATCTGTGGAGCCTATTTCAAGAACTTCGCAGCGGTCGTTGGCAGGATGAACAGAACCAATTCGAGGGTCTGTCGATGGTTGTTCTCGACGAGGAGCAAAACGTCAGGCAAACCAATTTCGATCTGGTAGACATCGCAAAGCAACCCGTTTTAAACACTTACGCTTTTTCGCACGACAAGTCGAGACTTAGAGAAGCGACCAGAGAACATTCGAGACTTTTAGCATCAGGGAAAACAGACGAGCAACTAGCAGGATTGCAAATATGTTTCGCAACCGGTTTTCCATGGCATCGAGAGCCGCTTCTAGAGGCTCTCAGCAGCAGCGACAGCGAAGTGCGCGAGTACGCCAACCATGCATCCCGAGTGAATAGTGCGTTTAGCGATCTCGAAAAATTCACTGCGGTGTTTCGCAGACGCATAAAACGACTGGCAATGCATTTTGTCCAATCAGAAGATGAGCAAAGCCTGGAGGCGTTGTTCCGCTTATGCAAGACAAACGATAAAGCCGCGGTCGAAACGCTAATCACCGGTTTCAGCAAGCAGAGATTCGAGAAATTCAGATCACTGCTTATCGAGTGCATCTCGGACGGCGAAGCCGTCGTGTCTGTTCTTCCAGTTATAAACCGGATGTACGCTGAACGTTTTAAGACGTCCGCTGAATACCGAGAACTTTTGCAAACTCTTCCCTTCAATAAATCAGTAGAAGCTATAAACGCTGTTATTAAGACGAAACTGGAACTTCTATCGCGTGAAAAGATTTCCCTCGTCCCCACCTCGAAGGAGTCTTTAAACGCGGACGAAAATCTCGATACGTTTATGCATACACTTTATCTGGACGAGTATCGCCTCTCCGGAGGTCAGCCGGATCAGACACTCGTAGACAGTATCTCCGAGTTCTCAATCCTATCTCAGGACGAGGGCGGGATACTCATCGACATGCATCTGTCGTTTCTAAAACGCAGCGAGTTCTTTGCGAATTGGGTTTCGATTCTATCTATTTTTGAAACAACGGCATCGCGTTGACTTACTTCGTTTGCGCTACTTTTGCAGGCGATTGTTTTGCACCGGAAGCGTCAGCAGATTCGGTCACTTCGCCTCTCGGTGCGGCAACTCCAGTTGGAACTGCCGGCCGCAATTCAGCCACTTTTGAAACAGCCGCATCATTGGTTGAAGCCGCAAGATCCTTCTCCGCTATTACAGCAGTCCCGTAACAGATGACTTCGGTCTCCACGTTTGTGCCGTGTTCAAATGATGCACTGTCGTAAGCGATTCCGATAATTGCGTTGGCACCCAGTTCACGCGCGCGCAAGATGCACTCCTCGTAAGCATGCCGGCGAGCGGTTTCACACATATTGACATACGCGCTGATCCGCCCGCCCTTAAGACGTTCCAAATTCGCACTCAAACTTTGCCCGATGGTCGGCTGACGGACTGTGATACCACGGACGATACCTTTGTACTCTTTGACCTTATAACCTTCCAGAGTCCCCGTCGTAGTTAGTAACATATCGGCGGGGCGAGCTTGCGACGCGGACGTTCCGCCGTCATCAGCCTTTCCAGGCGAAGACACGAGCGCCAGAAAAAGAGCGCCGAGCAGCAGCGCGATAGGTTTCCTCATAATTCAAATCCTCATTTCCGATTCGTGATCGATAAGCCCAGAACTTCCTGGTAGATTTTGCTGTCCATAACGGCGAGAAATTTACGACCGTCGTTAAGTTCGACCAACGCGCAAACAGATTTGCGATTTCCGCCAAACACAACGCCGGCAAGCAATCCCATCGGTCCCAGCGCCAATCCGAGCAGCCCCCACGCCGCCGCCTCGGGAAGTTTTTTAACACTTTCTTCGGTCTGCGGAGTGACGGATTTCACTTGCGTGCGCAGATCGATTTGTTCGAACGCGCCCCACAGTGTGCCCAGCGTGTACTCCCATTCTCCTGAAGCCACGTCGCCACCAAGGATTTTCACCTTGTTATTGCTGAACATCTTGCCTAATGCGTCCATTGTTATCTCCGGAGCAACTACAGATAGCCAGGCATTATACCTCAATTGTCAGACTCTAACTGTTCGGCTCCGCATAACGGTCTACGATGTTGGCGATCACAGGCAAGCGCACTTCTTTTCCTTGCCAAACCGAATACATCAATCGAAATGAAATCCCCATAACAGCTAAAGCAATCAAGCCACCGAATAAGGAAAGCACTATTCCAAGCGCATCTCCAAGCATCGGAATAATCGACAGAATGGACCGCACCGTGCCGAATACGACGTTCACGGCGATGAAGGCGCCGATCAGGGCTATACTTTGAATGCAGTGAAACCGCAGATATCTGTTCTGCGTGTTCTCGGTCAGCAACCATAGAATTCCCGCAACTCCGGGCGCTACCGGTATATAGCAAAGAGCTGCGGCGGTTTTATAATCCAAATCGAAGAACACGGTCTTGCCTGCCGGGATGACATCCATTCCCTTCATGTGCGGAAGCGATTTGGATGCGTTCGCAGACGGCTTTCTCTTCTTCGGTTCCTGTTTCAAATAACCGCTTTCCGACGACGCGGAAAACTGATCGTTAAAAGGATCGCCGTCCTCTTCTTTTTCATCAACTTCAAGATCGTCCGGATCAGGCCCGCGATTGCTGTTCATGCGAACAATGTCTCCAACCAGTGCGGGTCATATCTTACCACCGTTCCTCAACCGATATCGGTTCAGGAAAACAGCGGTTAGAACCCGATGCTGAAATTGCCGATTCGAACAGCACCGCGTCCGCCATATCCGTTATAGCCGCGGTTGAAGTTGTTGTACCGATTCATTTGATTAAACTGATTGTAGCGGTTGAACTGGTTGTATGACTGATTGCAGCCTCCTCCGCGGAACCCGCCGTTGATAGCCGTGTTGATTATCATGCTGAGCGGATTGGCGCCATAGCCGTTGTAGTAGCCGCCATTCATGAAACCGCTGTTATAACCGTTCATGTAGCCGCCGTAACCCGGGTTGAAATTCATGTAGCCGCCGCGACCATGATTTCCCTGGTTTATCATTGATAAAACAAACGGCGCGTATCTCATCACCTGCAGGAGCGTATCGTTTCCGCCCCGACCGGGGTTGTACGTGTTGGCATTGTTCCAGCGAGAGTACGGGTTGAATCTCTGGTTGCACCCCTGATCCTGCCATTGCTGGTTGTAGTCGGAATCGTAACCCGGATAGTATCCACCAGGCTGACTCCATTGTTGCCGCTGGTCCCATTGCTGATGTTGCCAGTTCTGGTTTTGATAGCGTTGATTTTGACTCCACTGCTGGTACTGCCAGTTTGGATTTTGAAAACGTTGATTCTGGTTAAACTGCTGATGCTGCCAGTCACGCTGGGCGTTGAGCCATCGCTGATTTTGATAACTCTGGTCCTGCCACTGCTGGTCCGGGGTTACCCACATTCGAGGATTGCGTGTGTTTGGTCGCATAGTGCTCGGGCAAGTAGGGTAAGATGACGGGCACATGCCTCTTTCATCGACATACCTGGGATCGACGAACGCGCGCGCCACATCATACCCTTGCACCTGGGATGGTGGCACTCGCCCCGGTTGATAGGCTGCAAACTGGGGATTGTTCCAGAGTGCAGGATTGTTTCGAGACTGGTCCAGATAGCCGTTGTTAGCGGATAAGATTAATCGAATAATGTCCTCTTCGCGCAACTGCGTCCGCGCGATAGAAGTAGGTCCGAGCGCATTTTCGTACATATCACAGCGCCCGGTGACGCACGGAGCGGCGCTGGCCATGTCGTATGCCGGAACTACAATCTGAGAGGAACGATCGAATCGGGGATCGACCAGCGGATTGCTCACGGGATTGATCAGCTGACTAAACCGAGGCTGAAATGGCGAAACCGTCACAGGCGAAATATCACAAGCCCTGCTCGATTCCATGCGAGAATCACAAGAATCAACATATAGCCGACGCGAAACATCAGGTTCCGATGGATACGATTCCGGCGTTCCGTAACCAGCGTAGACACCGCTCTGTATGTCGTAAACTTGACTGTCTGTCATTCTAAAAACCTTCTTTTACTTTAGCCTGAAACGCGCCGCACGCACACTTCGCTTCAAATCTCTCTTCGTCGAGACGAGCACAGTGCGCAGCTTATAGCCCGTCTGTGAACAATTTGTACCCAAATCGGCAATTGTGCGGGAAGACTACGATCCAGGCGTGAGGTTTTCACGTATGAAGTCGTCATGCCGGTTTTGATATTGCTCGGTGTGGAACATTTCTCCCAAACTATACCTACCTCGATAGACCGAGAAAAGCATTTCGGAAAAGGCTGCCTGTCCGGAAGTCAGCTTTTAATCAGTATCTTGAAATATCAAAACTTTGAACATGGTCGGATTCACCTGATGATGTTTCAAAAATTAGAAACAGAAGAAAGTCTCATCGTGCACCATGCGTGATACCACCCGGTTTTAAGAACCAATTGCAGCAAAATAATATGTTAATAGAATATGGGCCTGAAAGCTCGCTTCTGATAGGATCAGGTTTTACTGTATAGGGAATTCGTTTCACCGGAGGAACATGACCCTGTCAACATCCGCCCTAATCGGCACAGTCCTGTCTGATCGCTACGAAATCACGTCCGAAGTAGGACGGGGCATCTTTGGTGTTGTGTTCAAAGGCTGGCATCTGCAGATGGATAAGCCGGTGGCAGTCAAAGTGTTGTTCCAGGCCGTCGAGCCGGAAAACACGGGCTACCAGAGGTTCAAGCGCGAAGCTCAGTCTGCAAGTTCGTTGCACCATCCGAACATAGTCAAAATCTACGATTACGGCGAGAAAGAGGGGCGCCCATACATCGTGATGGACTACATAGAGGGGCGCAACCTCAAGGAAATCTTGAAAGAAGAGACGCGCTTGCCAAGCGAACGAGCAGTGCCAATCTTTATCCAGCTGGGCTCGGCTCTGTCGCACCTGCACAAAGCCGGTTTTCTGCACCGCGACATCAAGCCGGACAACGTCATTGTCCAGGACACGCCGTACCAGAAGGATTTCATTACCCTCGTCGATTTCGGTATCGCAAAACAGATTCAGGAGCCCAGCCACAAAAAACTAACCATGGATGGAACGGTAGTGGGCACACCGGCGTTCATGAGCCCGGAACAAATTCTCGGTCAGGAGCTCGATCAGCGCAGCGACATCTACGCTTTCGGCGTGTTTATGTACACTGTTGTGACCGGCGTACTGCCGATTCGCGGCAAAGATTCCGTGGATACGATGAAAAAGCATGTCACTGATGAGCCGCTCGAGTTCTCAAGGGCTTGCCCCGGAGTGCGCATTCCGCTGTCGTTGCAAATCGTGCTCCGCAAGACCTTGAAAAAAGTACCGGCAGAGCGACATCAAACAATGGACGAGCTTCTGAAAGAGTTGGAAGCGTGCATTTAAGGAAAGACGCACAGCTTACGGCTCTGACGCACTCCAAACGATAGAACGTACTAACAGGTCTCTCGGATGCTCAGAAACATCATCGTCATAGTGACACTACTACTGGTAGCACTTCTTCCTTTCGTGACGAAGGAGCACAGTGCGGAAACTCCAGCCGGGATCCGCATTGTACGCAACTTGCCGTACGTTGACGGTTCTGACAATCCTCGCCAACAGCTCGACCTCTATTTACCTAGAATCAAAATGGCGGAGAAACTTCCACTCGTTGTCTGGATTCATGGAGGAGCCTGGAAACTGGGAGACAAACGAGAGTCCCCATGTATGGAACTCGCAAACCACGGTTTTGCAGCAGCAGCTATAAACTATAGATTCAGCACGACGGACCATTACCCTGCACAAATTTACGACTGCAAAGCCGCTATCCGATGGCTGCGCGCTCACGCCGACGAGTACATGTACGATCCGAATCGCATCGGAGTTTGGGGTGCATCGGCCGGAGGGCATCTAGTTTCAATGCTCGGCACCACTGGCGGTGACAAAGCGTTCGAAGGTAACCTTGGAAATCCAACGCAGTCCACCGTAGTCCAGGCGGTATCCGACTGGTGCGGACCAACTGATTTGACGACGTTCAATCAGCAGGTGATGCAGCCAAGGTTTCGGCAGGCGGAGCCAGAGCGCTTCATCAATGAACTACTGGGCGGGACACCGGAAGAGCTGCCGAAGTTGGCTCATGAAGCCAGTCCGATCTTCTATGTTTCAAAGGACGACCCTCCGTTTCAAGTTGTCCATTCTATAGAAGATCCGGTTGTCCCTTTTGAACAGAGCAATGATTTTGTGAAGAAGCTGGAATCTGACGGCGTGAAAGTCGAGTTCATAAAGGTAAACAGCAACAATCATATGCCAATGACCGAGGGCAATTTGAACGCAGTGTATGAGTTCTTCAAGGATAAATTAAAGGCAACCGGAGTTTCGAACTGAAATCTGACTCGCGCCACCACAAACAGTGGCACTAAGTCACTTCAGGAAATACGCCAATCTGCTATGGTTGTAGAATGCGCATACAAACACCCTACCCGCTCGCATTGATTCTATTGAAGTGGCTTGCCGCACCTGCATTAATTATGACTACGACGATTTTCGCAATGATTTGGAGCGGTCGAATCACTACCGAAACTGGGCCGCCAGCGCCCTCACTTGAAACGAGAAAGCATGGCTCTTAGCCGGTTGACATGCTGAGAGGCACAAAGTTTCTTGCTGAAAGCGGACAAAACTGCAGAAAATAAAGTTGTATAGTAAACGTGTTAGTTTCATTGGCAGGTACACTCATGAAGTCAAGATTTTTGTTATCGCTCCTCCTCGGCTCGACGCTGCTTTTGACGTCGGCAGAGTTTGCCAATGCAAAAGAGTGGACAATTAATGAGCGTCAGGATCAGCTCATGAAAGACATTAACGAAGCTCAAAAGAAAAATGACCTCACGGATAAAGAAGCCAAGAAACTTCGAGCACACCTCGCCGACGTGGCCCGCAAAGAAGTAAAGATGCGCGGCAAGATATCATCGGGCAAACTTTCGGAGGCGGACAAAGCCACCCTGGAGTCCGCCCTGAATAGTGTCAGTGTCGACATCAAAAAGTTGGCTCTCGAAAAACGAGTCGATTTTGCCAAGGACAAAGCCAAGAGCGCAGCTGAAGCTAAGAAGAAGGCGGAAAAGGCGGCCGACGCCAAACAAAAGGCCGCGGAGAAGGCGACCAAGTAGGCGCAGAATTATCGGTTTGGAAACGGTTGGGCCAATGGCTCAGCCGTTTTTGTCTAAGCCTTCACTCTTCTCACTTCCTAAACCGATATCGGTTTAGAAATACGGAAAAGATAGAAAGAAAAAACTCCAACCGTTTCGCGCGGTTGGAGTTCGTCATGTTTGCGAGGATTTGCTCAGGTTTAAGGGTGACCGGTAACGCCTGGCTTTCGAGCGTTTAACTGGTTGTTGATCCAAACTTTGATCAAGTCTTCCAGCTGTTCCGTCAGTTGGTTTTCTTCCAGAAGCAGGTGTTCACCGTCGCCGACAACCATTAGCAGTTTGTCATCACAAGAGATGTTATTGAAGAGCTCGATCGTTCCTTCAGGCTTTACTAATCGATCCTTGAAGCCCGCGAGCATTAAGACAGGAGTGCGTTGAATGAGCGCGGCCGCGTCGTTATTACCTTTCATGAAATCCTCGAATTGCTTTAATTCTTTCGGGGATATTTTCATCCTGTTGTGTTCTTCGGCTTTCCACTTGCTACGAAGCGACCGATTCGCTGTGGCTCTCGAGACAACCTCTTCAGAGATGTCGATTGGTTTGTCCTTGTTGGCCACCCACTTGGCACCTATTATGATTTCGCTGGACGCTTTGCCGTATCTATCGCTAGAAGGTACCGAACTGATCAGACCATCGACGAGATCCGGATAGCGGGAAGTCGCAGCCAGGGCAATAGCTCCGCCCATTGACTCACCGGCAAGGAATATGCGCGTTCCGGGATAACTCTTGCGAAGAGTCTTAAGCGCTGCTTCAACATCAGTCAAGCAGGCTTCGAAGTCGCACAACTCTTGCCCTTTTCGATTCATCCAGGCACCGAAACCTCGCACATCAAGCGCGTAAACGGCTGCGCCGTTCGCCGCCATTTGACGACCAAACTCTGTGAACGATTCGCTGCTAAAGCCAAGACCGTGAACGCAGAGTATTACTTCGCGCGGTTTATCGACAGGAATCCAGGCGCGGTAGGGAACCTTAATGTTTTTGCTCCAGATCGGACGCATCCCTTTTGCAGCAGGTTTAGCAGCAATGAGATTATTGTCGGACCTGTTAGCAGCGCCAGGTCTGGCAAAAGCCGGCAGCATAATGGTTAGCGACAGGGACAAAGTGACTAAATAAGCGAGTTTCTTGGATAGCATTGACATCTCCGCTTCGACTGGGGGCCGAATTATGCCTGTTTCAATCGAGGAATGCAAAGCCTGATAACCGACTTCTCGTGCTCAATTGACAACATAATCCGGCAGGGGTGGGAATGGGTAGAGATCTTCATATAGCACGAAGCCATAAGGGGAGCAGTTGAGCCAAGTTGAAATGAGAGAAACAACTTCAGAAGCGAGTTGATTGTAAATCGATGCTGTGGCTTTTATTCAAATTCGTCAAGCATGTCACTTGCGCGCGGAACTCCATGAGCAGCCGCTTTCCGAAACCATTCTTTGGCGCGCGTATCATCTCTATCAGTTCCGCGACCGGCTGCTAAAAGAGTGCCGACATCATACATCGCTCTTGCTGAACCCTTCTCGGCCGCTTTGAGAAACCAGCTGAATGCTGTCTGATCTGACTGCTCCACGCCCTTGCCCTGAAGATAGAGGAGCCCAAGATTGAATTGCGCATCGATGTCGCCCTGCTCCGCAGCCTTCTCAAACCAATCCTTAGCGACGATATAGCTCTGCTCTACCCCTGCGCCACGAAGATACATATCCGCGAGATTGTATTGCGCCGCCGACAAGCCCTGATTGGCCGCCATCTCATACCAGTGCACAGCCTGGGTCGTACTTTTGACGACACCGCTTCCCTTGATGTGCAGGAATGCCAGTCGAAATTGAGCGCGCGCATCACCGCTTTCTGCGAGCTTTATGAGTTGCTTGAGATCTTTTCCTTCCATGCCACAATTATCCACCATCTCATATTGCACGCGAACGAATGACGCTGCATGAATTATGCACAGCCCCGCACAATTGCACTTTCCGATGCAATTGCGCAAGATGTAGCATGCCACCGGGAAACTTCGCGAGTATACTGAAAATAGGTCAGGCGGCAGGCACCCCCCAGGTATTTCCGGAGTTCTCATGGCTGATTTTGACGCGCCAGGCGAGTTCGTTTCACGAGCTGACTTGTGCCAGGGTATCGGCGATTTCGTAGGCGCAGACAAATTTATGGTTCGCGCTCTCGAACTGCAACTCGATTCAGCACCGCAAGACGCGCAAATGCTGCGCTTTCTCACCGCCAGAAAAGTGGAGATTAATCTCCTTGCCGGCAACTTCGCAAAAGCCGATGAATGCTGGAAAAATCTGCTGAAACTTCAAAGAGGAAAACTCAAGTCAAACGACAGAGATGTCGCAGCAACTCTCGTTGAAATGGGAATTTTCTATCGCGGTGAGGGAAAGTGGCGGCAAGCGCTGCTTCGATTCGACCAGGCGCTCGCACTACAACAGGACGAATTCAGCACGAATAATCACGACTATGTCGTCACTCTAGCTGAGAAAGCACATTTGTTCGGACTGCAGGGCAATCAAAAGAAAGCGCAAAATCTCATAGATCAGGCTCTCCAGTTAGCGGAGCAAGGAACAAACAAGTGGCATGAATGTGTAGCGCTCGTCTTGCGCCGCAAGGCAAAAAGCTTGCGCGAGTGGAGAAATCCGGAGATTCTCGAGTCTTATCTGGAGCGCGCCATTGCCATTCTCTCTGAAGAAAACAAAATGCCCCACCCTGAGATTCGACTCTGCCTGAGCGAGCTGGCGGATCTTGGTCTATCTCGTGGTCTGCATCGCCGAGCCGAAAGGCTCTATGTGCGGAGCTTACAACTAACTGAACCATTCATGGGCAGCAAACACCCCGACTCTATAGTTCTACTTGAGAAACTTGCTCGCCTGCGCCGGGCTCTTGGCCGATATGGCGAGGCTGAAGCACACTATCGAAAGCTTTTGGCAATTCATCAACAGACTCGAGGATCTACCGCACCGGAAGTCGTGCACGCCATGTTCAGCCTCGGTTCGCTGCTTAGAGAAAGCAGAGAATTCGATCAAGCCTCAACGTTACTCATGCAAGCACTCGAGATGCAGGAAAGCCTACTGGGCCCGGATCACGAAAAGGTGGCGATGATTCTGTTCGAACTCGGCTGCCTGCACGGCTCAACAGAGGATTTTGGAATCGCCGAATCGGAGTTTCGCCGAGCCCTGGCAATCCAGGAGAAGAATGAGGCTTGCGCACCATCGGTAGTGGCGGATACGCTTTCCGGTCTAGGAATGCTTTATTTTGCAAGACGAGAGTATGAGACAGCCGAGACCCTATTAACTCAATCACTACTGATCAAAGAGAAAGAATTCGGTCCCCGCCACGCCCGACTGGGCGACCCGCTTTTAAAACTTGCGCGTGTTTCCGATGCCCTAGGCAAACACGAACAGGCAAATGACCTGCATGAACGGGCGGACGACCTGGACCAAGAACCCAGCCAGCTCAACGACTTCTGGTTCTAACCATATTGCGACCGAAACGATCGCTGCCATCGTCTGCATCGTTCTTCAACCGATATCGGTTCAGAAAAAGAAGTGAGAACGAGAAGCGTTCGTTTTAAACTCGAAAGAGCGGCACGAGAAAAAACGCAGCTATATAGAAATGAATTTCTCGCTCCCCCACTTGTCAAACAAGGCGACTAACTGAAGCCTAACAAAATGTCTGTGAATTTTTATACCTTCTTTACGCCGGTCGCGACGATGATGTTGGCATGTCGAACGCGACGCACTTAGTAGGAGGTCAGCACAATGAACATTCGAACCAACAAGGCTGCGCTCACCAGTTTGACTCTCGCCTTCGGAGCCGTTCTCATCTATGGACTTCCGGCACAAGCCCGTTTTGACTACGACAACTGGCAGCCAGTCAAAGGACAAATTCACAAACAAGAAAACCGGCTGGAGAAATCACTCAACTCGGCATACGACAAAGGCATGATCGACTCGCTTGAGCTAGCACAACTTCGACGTGATCTCGACGGAATTAAAGCTCAAGAAGATGAATATCGTATGGACCACAACGGTCTGGGAGCGAATGATGTGAAATCACTCAAAGCAAAACTGAACCATTTTCAGCAAGATCTGAACCGCGAAGAGGCCGACAAATATGCGCCTCCGGTGCAGGCTGCCAATCACAAACAACGCCCTGAGAAAGTATGCGTAGTAATCATCGACTAAATTTTTCAAGAGAAACACCCGACGCACACTGCAAACCCATCCAAAGGTCCCGCGGCCCACGCGGTGAGGAGGTGAGCCACACTCTCAACAATCCCCAAGTTTGAATGCGAATCTCGGCAAAGACAGAAGAAGAGCTCCGACCTGATCAGTCGGAGCCCTCTTCCGTTTTCAGCCCCATTCCTGAACCGATATCGGTTTACGAACAGAACAGAACGGTGTTTTCTAAACCGATATCGGTTTAAAAACAGGAATCGTTATTCGTGAACCGATATCGGTTCACGAAATGGAAAAGCAACTGCATCAACCGATATCGGTTTAGAAATTAGGCTAAAAGGAGCCGCAAGCTTGGTGTGTGAAATTAAGAGCCATGGTTCATCATGACAAACGTTGTACCGCCCTGATGAGAAGGACACGGGTCAAGCGGATCGATCTGGATACTTAGTGGATATCACCCGAAAAGCCGATTGTTACGAGCTTTGATAAAAATTGATCGCAAACGCCCCATGCTCTGTTGAAAATCGCGTAAGCTTTAGGCGTGTCGAATCCCCCGAATTCGGTTGGATCCTGATATGTGTGGCATCATAGCAATCTCCGGTACCGTTGGCTCCGCCTACGAAGTATTCTTCGGCCTAATGAACCTGCAACATCGTGGGCAAGACGGCGCGGGCATCTTGACGGTCGACGGAAAGGATCCACCGGGCTTCCATCTACAAAAGGGAAGCGGATTAATCGACAACGTCTTTTCCGAAAGGTCGTTTAAAACGCTAAAAGGTCGAGCGGCACTGGGGCATTCGCGTTACGCAACTGTCGGACGCAACGATCCGAACCTGCTGCAACCGTTTCTAGATTCTGAAAGCGGAATCGGGCTTGGACACAACGGCAACATTGTCAACTTCTATCAGTTGCGCGAAAAATGGCTGAACACCGAAGATTCGCGAAACCGCCAGATCAATTCCGATTCGCAAATGATTCTGCGCTTACTCGCCGACCATCTAAAGGATGGCGAGGGCAAAAAGACTTTATCTGCCAGCGAAGAGCTTGTCCTCAACGCGGATACCATGTTCTCCGCCATTGGGAAACTGATGGATGATCTCATCGGCAGCTACTCGGTCGCTGGTTTAACGAAGAATGGCGACCTGTTTGGCTTCCGAGATCCGCATGGCATCAGACCGTTGGCAATGGGCAAGAAGAAAACCGAAGAAGGCGAGACCGTATACGCGCTCGCCAGCGAAAGCGTTGCCTTGCGCTTCCTGGGCTTCAATGAAATCGAGGAGCTTGGAACCGGAGAGGGAGTTTTCATCTCTCACGACGGAAAAGTCGAGCGCAAAGTCATCAAAGAAGAATCGACCTCACCTTGCATGTTCGAATGGGTCTATTTCGCCCGCGTTGAATCTGAATTCGCTGGTCAATCCGTTTACAAAGCGCGCTTCCGCCTGGGTCTGCTTCTTGCCGAACAACTCAAAGCCCAAGGTATCGAAGCAGATGTCGTGGTCCCAGTTCCAGAAACAAGCCGTGCATCCGCCATCGCTATCTCGGAAGCGATGGGGATTCCATTTAGAGAATTACTGATTAAAAACCGATACGTAAATCGAACCTTCATTCTCGACGACCAACAAACGAGACAGGAAGCCATTCGAAGAAAACTTTTTCCGATTATCGACGAATTCCAAGGGCAGAGATGTTTGATCGTCGACGACTCGATCGTCCGCGGAAACACAGCCCAGCAACTTGTCCGCCTGGTGCGCCAATCCGGTGCTAAAGAAATCACATTGGTCTCTACCTGTCCGCCAATCAGCCACCCTTGTTACTACGGAATCGACTTCCCAAGCGCCAGCGAGCTGGTCGCGTACAATCGCAACGACGAGCAAATTGCCAAAGAACTGGGCGCGGACAAAGTAGTGTTCCAGTCGATTGATGGCTTAAAAGAGGCACTAGGTCAAAAAAACCTCTGCACGGGCTGCTTGACGGGAGAATATCCGACTAGTGTCGCCGACGGTGGCGCCTTCGAGGAGCAGCGCCTTCTCGACAGACGCGACAAGGTCAAGGAACCAAGCTGTTAACCCGCCAGCGAAAGAAATCGAGGAAGGACTATGAGCGATCTAAATAAATCAAAAGAAATGAAACTGGTTTATGAAGGATCCGTAAAACGCCTCTGGCAATGCCCTTTCGACGATGACAGGTTGTGGTTTCAGTTCACCGATGATTATTCGATTTTTGATTGGGGCAAAATGCCCGACACAATCGCCAACAAGGGACGCGCTCTCGCCTTCCTTGGAGCCCATTTTTTCGAAACCATGGCACCTGCGACTTTCTGGCAAGACCTGAAAGACTCTAAACATTTGAAGCGCTTCGGCGGAGATTGGTTGAAAAAACGATTCAACCATCCGGTCTATCAAAGTCTCTTATCATCAGGGTTAACGCATCATTTTAAACATCTGAGCAACGGAAAAGAAGCCTTTGAAAAAACAGGCATTGCCACCGCAGACAGTGCATATATGGAAGTACTGAAGGCCGAAGTACCAACCCCAGAATACCGAAAGATTCTCAATCACGAGCTCTACTTCTATCCACATACATCCAGTCAGAATAAACGATACAAGCGCAGGCTCATCCCGCTGGAAATCGTCTTCAGATTCGGCATGCCGGAGGGAAGCTCGCTGACAGGCCGTCTTCAAAAGAATCCCGCTTACTTGAAAGAGCTCGGTCTGCCCGCCACACCAACTCCGGGGGAATGGTTCCCTGTTCCCGTCATAGAATTCTTCACTAAACTCGAACCAAGTGACCGCCTGCTGAGCTGGACCGAAGCTAATCAGTTGTCCGGACTATCGGGAGAAGCCTTCGAGGCGCTGCTGGAAACTACGCTAGACTGCGCGCTTGCGCTTTATCACCTCTTCGCTGATAAAGGGCTTGAACTGTGGGACGGCAAATTTGAATTCGTCGTGGAATATCCCGATAGCGAATCGGGCGAGACGCTCAATGAGAAGAACGAACGCGTCAATGCAGAAGAGAAGAAGATACTTCCTCGCATCCTTCTGGCAGACAGCATCGGTCCTGACGAGTTGCGCTTGATTTATCGCGGACACCATCTCTCTAAAGAATTGATTCGTCAAATCTATAAAGATACGACCTGGGCAAAAGCGCTGCAAAAATCCAAAGACCTCGCGAAACAACGTCTCGACTCAGACTTCAAACGCATCTGCGTGGAGGAACTTAAAGAGCAACCAGCAAAGCTCAACGACGAAGAAAGAAAAATCGTGGACGCGCTTTACGGAACACTCGCCAATCATCTGCGCGGCGCGGAAGTTTTCCCGGCTCACCCGACCATGGACGAATTCGTCGACTCGCTGGATAAAGCGTTTTCCAAGAATCAAGAGAACACTAAAAATGGTTCTCCCGAAGATAAACAGACCCACCGCAAAGCGCCGAGTCAGAAAATCAAAACTGCAATCGAGCAGGAGAAAGAAATCTCAGTGAAGTCGCGAGGGGAGAAATAGTAATGGACGTGCTTGTTGTCGGAAGCGGTGGACGTGAACACGCTCTCGTCTGGAAGATAGCACAGAGCTCACTGGTAGAACGGGTCTACTGCGCCCCGGGAAACGGCGGCACTGCCGGTGAATCCAAGACCATAAATGTGCCAATCAGCTCCGATCGGTTTGACGAACTGACGCAGTTCGCCACACAAAAGCAAATTGAATTTGTGGTAATAGGCCCGGACAATCCGCTCGCTGACGGCATAGTAGATCACATGACAGAACGCGGACTAAAAGTTTTCGGTCCCAAGAAAGCCGGAGCAAAACTGGAATCGAGCAAGTCGCACGCAAAGAAGATGATGACGGAGCTTGGCATTCCAACCGCCCGCTACGGAGTGTTCGAGGAAAAAGAGTCGGCGCTGAAATTCGCCAGAGAGAACGACTGGGCACGCGTTGTTAAGGAAGACGGTCTGGCACTGGGCAAAGGTGTTTATGTCTGCGACGAACTTTCCGAGGTAGAGGCATCGCTGGAGAAACTGTATAGAATAAACCAGAACGCGGTGATCCTTCTTGAGGAGCGACTCAAGGGCGAGGAGCTATCACTGTTTCTCCTTTGTGACGGCAAAAGAACCTTAACGTTCGCCGATTGCCAGGATCATAAGCGCCGTTTCGACGGAGACAAAGGTCCCAACACAGGCGGCATGGGAGCTTATTCTCCAGTGCCTCTTTATGAGAAGAACAAACATACGATCGACGAACAGGTCGTAAAACCAATTTCAAATGCGCTCGCGGACGGTCGCCTGGAATACAAAGGCGTCCTGTTCATCGGCATCATGATGCAGGACGGCGTACCTTATGTTTTAGAATTCAATGCCCGTTTCGGCGATCCGGAAACACAGGCGATGATGCCCCGGCTAAAATCAGATTTGCTTCCCGCTCTGATCGCCTGCGCAGAAGGCAAACTAGACACGATTACACTCGACTGGGATGAAAGATTTAGTTGCTGCGTGGTGGCGTGCGCTGAAAACTACCCGGAAAGCTCGTCTAAAGGCGAAGAGATTTTATTGCGCGGCGTCCCCGACGACGCGCACGTATTCCAGGCCGGCACAGCCATGGTGAATGACACACTCACCACTAATGGTGGCAGAGTCCTCGCCATCGTCACGTTGAACGAACAACCGTCACTGGCCAGGGAAGCTGCTTATTCAGCGCTGAAAAGCGTTTCCTTCAAAGGAATGGATTATCGCAAAGACATCGCCTGGAGGGTCGCAGACCAGTGTCACTCAAAATAGCGGTCTTTATCTCCGGTCGCGGCTCCAATCTCAACGCGATAATCCAAGCTATAAGCGATAAAACTCTCGACGCTCAAATTCAATGTGTCGTTTCCAACGACCCGGAAGCACCAGGATTGCTCATTGCCAAGCAGCATGGTCTGTCAACATTCGGACTTGCCCATAAAGGTATGAAGCGCCGTGAGCACGAAGAAAAGATACTGGAGCACTTGAAACAGTACGAAATCGATTTCATCGTCCTGGCGGGATACATGCGCCTAATCAGTCCGGAGTTCCTGCAAAACTTCAAAGATGACGGCGGCTTCTATCGAGTAGTAAATATTCATCCATCACTACTTCCCTCATTCCCCGGCGTAAGTGGATACGAGGATGCATTCAATTATGGCGTCAAGGTTTCCGGCGTCACCGTTCACCTTGTCGATGAAGAGCTTGACAGGGGAACGATTCTTGCGCAAGTTCCTTTTCCGCGATTTCCCGATGACACCCTCACCACATTTAGTGCACGCGGACTTTCGGTGGAGCACGCGCTCTATCCGGCAGTTCTCCAGACAATCGCCAAAGAAGGCGTAAAACTCACTCCCAAGCATAAGGTGGAAGCGAAAAAGTGACCAAAACGGCAAATAGCGAAATCGGCACAGAATCAACCTCTTCGTCAGGTAAGACCGAGGTGCTCTCCTTCGCTGTAATCGCGGAAGATGAAAGCAATCTGCCTGTTTACTGGATCAAATACGATCCGGCAGTCACTGGAGAACGGCAACTAATAGACTCCTTGAACGAAATTCTGGTAGACCCGGTTTTTCAAAAAGGAACCGTAGTCAAGGAAGATCGAATGAACGATCTCCTAAACTCGTTCAAAACAAGCGGGTTTCGATGGCTGGCATTGAAACAATTCTTGCCCGGAGTTACCGATAACCTGGCCCACACAATTGCTGAAGCGTTGAAACTCAAAGGCGTCGACGCATTAGGCGTCGCATCCGGCTCCGGCCACCTGTTCGCTGCCGCCGGTTTCAATACTTCCGAAGAAGTTCAATCTCACGCTCAATATAAACTGTATCATCCGCTCGTGGAAAAGCTGATTGTAATCGACCTGGACTCATCCTCGAAGAATGCCTCTATCCCAGGATTTCCCGATGTTCTCAGTTCCAAAACCAGACCGCCCGAGACCATTGAGCTTTCGGGTCTGTCCGATGCGCAACTCGTTTCAATGAGCAAGGAACGCTTGCTTGCTCTGACACTCGAAGAGATGCAAGCAATTCGCGATTACTACGAAAAGAAGGAAGTTTCCGAATCACGTAAGAAATTGAATCTTCCAGCTGCACCTACCGATGTGGAACTCGAAGTGATTGCTCAGACCTGGTCCGAGCACTGCAAACACAAAATCTTCAGTGCGAAAATCGAATACAAAGAGAAGAAAGATTCGAAGGACAATGCTCCGAAGACCTTAAGCGTTGATTCGTTGTATAAAACCTTCATCAAAGGTGCCACTCGCGAACTTTCTCCACGCCGCCCTGACCTGCTCTCTGTCTTTGAAGATAATTCCGGCGTAGTTAAGTGGAACGAGGACAGCGCAGTGTGTTTTAAGGTTGAAACACACAACTCGCCATCCGCGTTGGAACCGTACGGAGGAGCATTGACCGGCATCCTGGGCGTCAATAGAGACATCCTCGGTACCGGCCTTGGTGCCAAACCGATCTTCAATACTGACATATTCTGCTTCGCCCATCCGGATTCGAACCTGGCGGAGCGCCCAAAAATGTTGCCACCGGCAGCGATACCGTCCGGCGTTCGCAGAGGCGTTCAAGACGGCGGCAATAAGAGCGGGATTCCGACGGTCAACGGCTCGCTCTTTTTCCACGACGGCTACCGTGCGAAGCCGCTGGTCTTTTGCGGCACCGGAGGCATACTGCCGATTAAACGCGACGGAATCAATCTCTACGAAAAGCATACGAAATCCGGCGATCGTATAGTCATGGTCGGCGGACGGGTCGGGAAAGACGGCATCCACGGCGCCACCTTCTCGTCCGAATCAATGCACGAAGGTTCACCTGTCACCGCAGTCCAAATTGGCGACCCGTTCACGCAGAAGCGCGTCATAGATTTCGTGCTTGCAGCACGCGATAACGGCTTGATTAGCGGCATTACAGACAACGGCGCCGGCGGTTTATCCTCTTCGGTCGGGGAGATGGCGACCTTCACCGGCGGTGCCTCAATCGACCTCGACGAAGTTCCTCTAAAATATCCCGGTCTCGACGACTGGCAAATCGTAGTATCGGAATCTCAAGAACGCATGACGATCTCAACTTCTCAAGTCGCGGAACTGAAAGAGCTGGCTGAAGCATACAAAGTAGAAGTCAGCGACATCGGTGAGTTCCACGATCGCGGATACTTCGAGATCAAACGCGGAGAAAAAACAGTCGGAGTGCTCGATCTGAAGTTTCTACACGATGGATATCCACGTCTGGAATTGCAGGCCGAGTGGTACCCGATGTCGGAGTCGGAACTAGCCGAAGCGCAGAAATCGCACGGTGAGAACAAAACTACACTGGGAACGAAAACACTGGCAAGATTGGCTTCGGCGCTCGAAACGAATTCACTGAACACGCAGCTTCAAACCCTGCTCTCACACCCCAACATAGCCAGCAAAGAATTTCTCATCCGCCAGTACGATCACGAGGTTCAAGGAGCTAGCGTAATCAAGCCTCTGATGGGAACTGCTCAATCCGCACCCTGCGACGCCGCCGTGTTGAAACCGGTATTGAGCGAAGCGGCAGGTCTGGTGGTTTCAAATGGGATGTGCCCACAGTGGAGCATTCACGATCCTTACCTGATGGCGGTGTCCGCAGTCGACGAAGCCGTTCGCAACGCCGTTGCTGTCGGTGTCGATCCGGAAACCGTCTGCGTTCTCGACAACTTCTGTTGGCCAGACCCCGTAAAGTCAGAGCGCAACCCGGATGGCGATTATAAACTCGGTCAGCTGGTCAGAACCTGCCAGGGTCTGTACGACATCTGCATCGAATATGGTGCACCTCTGATATCCGGCAAAGACAGTATGAAAAACGACTTCGATGACGGCGTGATCAGGCTTTCGATTCCACCGACTCTGCTCGTCTCCGCGATTGGAAAAACTCCGGACAGTTTGAAAGTCGTGACCATGCAGTTCAAACAAGCAGGCGATTTGATTTACATTCTGAGCGCGGGCTCTACCGCTTTGACAGGCAGTCACTACGGCGCTCTGTTTGAATCAGCCGGGACTGCGCTGCCGAGTCTGAATCTCAAAGCCGCGCACCGACTATATAAAACACTGTTCAAGGCAATCCAAAACGGTCTTGTGAATTCTGCCCACGATACCTCAGAAGGCGGCTTAGCAGTTGCTCTTGCCGAATGTTGCATCGGAAGCAGTTTAGGCGCAAACCTTCCACTCGAGGACGTCCTTCAAGCAATGAATAAGTCGCGAGAAAACGCAAGCCGTGAAGCGAGAGTGAAAACGAAAGCGACTGCGCCACTTGATGATTCGATGAAGTCAGCACTGGCACTGTTCGGAGAAGGTCCCGGAACAATGGTCGTAACGGTTTCTCCGCGAAACGTTTCGGCGTGGGAGCAACTCTGGGATGATGACTCAATAGTTTCCGCCCATATCGGCACCGTCAGTGGTGACGCTCGACTTCTGATTTCCGGACAATCCAGTAACATGCCCGGTATCGACCTGAGTTTAAATCAGCTTAAAACCGCATGGACTGCGCCCCTACCGTTTGACTAAAGGAGACTCGATGAAAGCGCCCAAAGCGATAGTAATATCCGGAGATGGTATCAACTGCGAATCTGAGACTCGCTTTGGACTCGATCTTGCCGGCTTTCAGTCGCAAGAGATTCACATCGCCGCCCTTCTTGCCAATCCGAAGATTTTAAACAATTTCTCGCTACTTGTTTTCCCAGGCGGATTTTCATTCGGCGATGAAATCGCAAGTGGCAGGGTCATCGCCATCAAATGGATGGAAAAACTCAACGAGATTACAGCGGAGTTCATCGACAGAGGAAATCTGGTTATAGGCATTTGCAACGGTTTTCAAATGCTGGTGCAGATGAATCTCCTGCCGGAAATGAAAACACCAGGCGAAAAAATTGTCAGCCTGGTTCATAACTCGGGCGGGCGTTTCATAAATCGCTGGGTGGAAATGACGGTTCCGCTCCACGCTCAAAAAGGTTACTTCGCGTCCCTTGAAAATATCGAACTTCCGATCCGCCACGGCGAAGGTCGCATCCGTCCAGCCGCTGGACACGAGGATATTATCGAACAACATGGCGTTCTGAATTACGTCGAAGATATAAACGGCAGCTTTAAAAGAATTGCAGCGCTTACGAATAGCAGGGGAAACGTCCTTGGTCTCATGCCGCACCCGGAGGCATTCGTGCGCTTCTCGCAACATCCAGCCTGGACAGACCGCGTTCATCGCGCGAACATTGCCCCCAGTGACGAAACCTTCGAGGGTCGAGGTCCTGATGGACTGGCGATTCTCAAGAATGCCTGCGCAATGGCGCAAAACAACTGAGTGAGGAGAGGATAATGGAGCCGAAAACCTACGCCGAAGCAGGAGTCGACATTCACAAAGCCGACGCATTCGTCGCAAGATTGAAACACTCGGCGCGCCGCGACGGTCACAAGCGGCTCTGGCCGGCAGCCGGCGGTTACGCATCCGTTTACCCCGTCGCCGGCAACCTGGCAGTTGCCCTCACCACCGATGGTGTCGGCACCAAGTTGCTTCTCGGTCTCGAACAAAAAAAACTCGACACCATCGGTATAGACCTGGTCGCCATGTGCGTCAATGACCTCCTTTGCGTCGGAGCCACCCCGGCGACTTTCCTCGACTATTACGCGACTGGGAAACTAGACGAACAGCTCTCTGACGACCTGGTAGCAGGTATTATCGAAGGCTGCGATCAATCAGGAATGCTGCTTGTGGGTGGGGAAACCGCCGAGCTTCCCGACCTCTACCAGCACGGACATTTCGACTTAGCCGGCTTCGCCATGGGAACGGTTTCGCGCGAAGCGTTGATCACCGGGGAAAACCTGAAGCCAGGCGATAAAATAATCGGTGTCGCATCAAGCGGCGTGCACTCGAATGGTTTCTCTCTAGCCAGGAAACTTATTGCTCAAGATCACCCGCTGCGTCAGACCCTTCTTACGCCGACGGCAATCTACGCCCAGCCAGTGGTGAGGCTTTCGAACGAATATCCGGGCGCTATAAAGGGTGCCGCTCACATCACCGGCGGTGGCTGGACAAACATTACGAGGCCAAATAAGTCGCTCGGATATGTGATTGAAAACCACCTCCCTGTGCCGGAAGTAATGAAGTTTATGAGCGAGACAGTCGCTATAGAAGAGATGTATAAAACATTCAACATGGGCATGGGATTCTGCATAATGACCGATGCCGCTCATGTCGACAAAGTGATTGAGACCTTCCAGGCATCACAGTTTAACGCGATGGTCGTTGGAGAAATATTTGATAAGAAACCGGCTCTAACGATTAGAGGAGTCAGTCAAAAGGAGATCGTGTTTGCGACATCCGCGAAGTAGAAGTTAAAACGATCCGAGCTGCCTGATCGAAATGAAACCACTAAACTGAAAATTCAAGCCCAAACTACAACTACCGCACCGCATCAACGCCACCAAGGAGAGAAAAATGCCGACCGCACTAATCAGCGTCTCAGACAAAACAGGATTGATCGATTTCCTGAAGGAGCTTCGCAAGCACGACAAAGACTACAAATTCGTAGCCACCACAAGCACCGCCGAACACCTCAAGGAAAACAAAATCGACTGCATCACAGTTGAGAGCATAACGAAGTTTCCAGAGATTCTGGGCGGTCGCGTCAAGACACTGCACCCGAATATTTTCGCAGGCATCCTCGCTCGCGCCACGGATGAAGATCGCGCGACTCTGAAGGAAATCGGTTTAGAAGAAATAGATATGGTTGTCGTCAACCTGTATCCGTTTGAAAAGAAACTGCAAGAAGGTCTTCCCGAGCCCAAGATGATTGAGCAAATTGACGTCGGCGGTCCTTCAATGATCAGAGCGGCGGCGAAGAACTTCGATCGGGTCGCGGTCGTTTGCGATCCGGAACAGTATAAGGCGGTTCTTGAAACGATGACCGCCAACTCTGGCAAACTCACCAAAGACTTCCGCCGGGAACTCTCATCCCAAGCCTTTCAACGGACCATGCGCTACGATACTGCAATCAGCGGATATATGTTGGAGCGCGTAGCTGCTGCAAAGACGGCCGAGTCGTCCAACGGCGATTCAAAAGCGATGCCTGAAAATGTAAGCGTCAGTCTCGCCCAGCACCAAAAACTCCGGTACGGCGAAAACCCACACCAATCCGCAGTTTGGTACGCTCCGAATAGACACCACGCCGCCTCCTCCGACATTAGCTTTCCTCCTTTCGAACAATTGCAAGGAAAGGAAATGTCGTCTAACAATATCGTTGATACCTTCGCATTGGTAAAGTTCCTTCGCGAGATGGACGACCCTGCATGCTGTATCATCAAGCACAATAATCCATGTGGAATAGCGCGCGGCAAGACTTTGCACGAAGCATTCACCAAAGCACACCAGACCAATCCGGTCTCCGCATTTGGTGGCATCTTCGGTTTCACAAGCGAAGTTACAGAAGAGATCGCAAAAGAAGTAACGAAGGATTTCATAGAAATCGTCGCAGCTCCGTCGTTTAGCAAAGGCGCAATGGACGTGCTTTTGAAGAAGAAAAACGTTCGCGTGCTCAAATTCAAGCAGGGCGTTCTCCAGCATCAAGAATCAGACAAATGGCATGCTCGCGACCTGCAAGATTTCGGTTGGATAATCGAGCGAAGCGATGAACCCGCCCCGCCGGTGGACAACTTCGAATGCGTTGCCGGCACCTATCCAAGCGACCTGAAGGACGACATCAAGTTCGCCTGGGGCGTCGTAAAACACCTGACTTCAAACGCCATCTTCATCGCTAAAGATGGCGTATCACTCGGCTTCGGCATTGGTCAAACCAGCCGAATCGCCAGCGTCAAAATTGCTCTTGAAGAAGCTGGTGAAAAAGCAAGAGGCGCAATCCTCGCAAGTGATGCCTTCTTCCCTGCAACCGACAACATCGAAGAAGCTGCAAAAGCCGGTATCAAAGTTATCGTCCAACCAGGCGGTAGCATCAAGGATCCGGACGTTATCGAGGCTTGCAAGGAAAAAGGAATTACGATGCTCCTGACCGGGCAACGTTGTTTCAAACACTAAAGCGAACTCAACAACCCATAATTCGAGGTTCAAAGTGGTTGACAATAAACAGATACAAGTCGGAATCGTAATGGGAAGTTCATCCGATTACGAGACGATGAAGCATGCCGAAGACATACTGATTGAATTCGAAGTGCCATACGAGATTCAGGTAGTCAGCGCCCACAGAACCCCGAAACTCATGTACGAATACGCCGAGAAGGCAAAGTCCAGAGGATTGAAAGTTATCATTGCCGGAGCAGGTGGCGCCGCCCACCTGCCCGGCATGATTTCGGCCATGACACCGCTGCCGGTGCTGGGCGTGCCTGTGAAATCGAGAGCTTTGAACGGTTTAGATAGTCTGCTATCGATTGTTCAAATGCCCGGTGGCGTTCCAACCGCGACATTCGCGGTTGGAGAGAGCGGCGCCCTCAATGCGGCCCTCTTCGCCGTACGCATGCTGTCATTGACTGACGATGACCTGGCTATCAAGCTCGACGAATTTATCGTAAAGAAGGCAAATCAAGCACTCGCAGGAAACGAAACTGTTCAAGCTCGCATAAAATCCGGAGAATATCTGTAATGAAACGCGTCGGAATCTTAGGCGGCGGGCAACTCGGGATGCTCCTCGCTAACAGTATTTTTACGCTGGGCGGTCGAGTCAATGTCTTCGACCCGGACCCGGAAGCGCCCGCCTGCAATCATGTTAAAAACAGCATCAACTTTCCCTGGATGAACTACGATGCTCTCAATAATTTTTTCGACATCAGTGACGTCGTTACATACGAATTTGAGAATGTGGAAAGCGCCCCGCTAGTCTCCCTCGGGCATCTCAAGCCCATCTACCCGAGCGTCAAGGTTTTAAAAACCTGCCAGGACCGCGCTCTGGAAAAGAAGTTTTTACTCGCTGCCGGACTGCCACATGCTAATTTCGTGGTAGCTGATTCGGTGGCACATCTCCGTGCGCAAGCGAACCACATCAACTTTCCTTGTATTGTCAAAACCGCTCGCGGCGGCTATGACGGCAAGGGACAGTTCAAAATTTCCAGCAGAGAAGAATTCCAATCGTTTCTCGATGATCCGAAAAACGACTGGTTGGAAACCTTCACAGGTGTTGTTGAAGAAGTTATAGAATTGGAAACCGAAGTAAGCTGTATCGTCGCGAGGCCGTTAAACGGGGCTCCAGTAGCCTTTCCGATACTGGAGAACATTCACAAAGAGCACATTTTGGACATAACCGTCCTCCCAGCACGAATTCCAAACTCTGTTCAAAAGAACATAAAAGAAATCGCCATTGAAGCCGCTACCAAACTCGATGTATGCGGTTTGCTTACCACCGAATTTTTCCTGTCAAAAACCAAAAGCGCAACATCGCCTGGTATCGAATGCGATGGCTGGTTTATTTATATAAACGAGTTCGCGCCCCGCCCGCACAACTCCGGTCACGTGACTACGAGCGCCTGTTGCATGAGTCAATATGATGCGCTTGCTCGTATCCTCCTCGACGTTCCGCTTCAGGAACCACTCGTGATTTCAACGGGAACGTTTTGCATGATGAACTTGCTCGGTGATGTCTGGCTTTCCCAGGGTTCAAAAGACTACGATGCAAAGCTTGATTTGTCTGCACTACGCGACCACCCTCAAGTTCTCGATGTCGTCATTTACGGGAAGAGAGAGCCGCGCGCCAAACGAAAAATGGGACACTTTATCACCTACGGCAAGACTCCGGAAAACGCAATCGAAGCGGCTCACGCCTTTCGCAACAGTCTGAAAAATACCAAAGTGACCGCATCGTGACGGGACCGTGGTAGTTTTCACATAGATTTTTTGAAACTATTTCAGCATCATGTAGAGACTCGAATACTCGCGAGGTTTCTCAACATGTGTGAATTTTGCACCGGCAACGTAAAACTCGAACACTCTTCAGCCAACTCACCTGGCTCCGATTCGCAGGCAGGCAGTGAGAAGAAAACGGCTGACGACGCTCGCAGCGCCCTCTCGCTCGATGCAGATCTGGCGAAACCTCCAAATGAGACCGATGCAAAACAATCTCTTCTGAAGATGTACGGAGTAGAAACTCGCGACCTCGACGGCGGTCAAACCGAATTCTTCTACCGAGCCGGCGGCCACGACAATGTGGTTTTACGGACCGCATCCGATGCTGATAGCCTCGCAAAAGCCCCCGATCAACTGGACAAAATCGTTCAACAACGAGTCGACTCAATCGAAAAACAATTCAAAGTCACTATTGCGAAACCAGGTGAATTCGCGACAACAGCGGAAGTTAACGACGATGACTGCAAGCCCGTTGCCGGCGAGAAGGTTTATGCTCGTCAGGGCACGCTACCTGTATTATTCGGATTAGAAGAGGGTTTGAAGCAGTCGCAACCCAGCCAATTTCTTGCAGATGGCAAAGAAGGAATTAAAATCTATCTGCTCGATAAACAAGCTGCTCCCGATTTCTACGGGGGACGCAAAATTCAAGGCACTTACAGATTCAAAAGTGATAACGGAAAACCGGTAATCTTTATAACTCCGGCAGGCCAGGAACAGCCGGCGACCTCGAAAGATACGTTGAAACCTGGTGACCGTAATGTTGCATGGATTACGACACACGAAATTGCGCACAACAGTCAAAGTATTCAATGGGGTCGAGAGACTCCCGAAAACGTGGCGGTTGCACTGGGCTGGGAGAAATATCAGCACAAAAGTGGAGTAACCGTTTTCCCGTTCATCGAAGGCAAAAATGGTGATCTGTATTTCAACGGCTCCGACTCGTGCAAAACACCGACTACCTGGTTCTCAATTCACAAAACAGGTTGGCCGCTGGATGCAAACGGATTACCGGTGAAATCAATTGCGGAAGCAAGCAAATTCACAAACGAAGAAGTGATGGATCGCGCCAAAGTCCGCCCGAGTACCTTCTATTTCTCAAGCCCTTTTGAAGAGATGGCCGAAGCGATTACGTCATACAGATATAGCCCAGAGAGCCGCGCTCAGCTGTTTAAGCAATCGCCGAAGCTCTATGAAATCACGGCGGAATACGATAGGAAGGAATTAGCAGACTTCTACGGAAAAGATTGGTCGTGGAACGCAAAAATGGTACGCACGCCGGATGGACATGTTGTTCCTCGCACCCCAGACTCAGTTAGGCAAATAGACGAATTTGAAAAGCAACTTCGCGCAGGCGGATAAGCAAATTCGGATTTCAAGCAGTTTACAATGAAACCTCAGCGAACAGGCGGGGCTTGGTTGTGTTTTTCCGCCACGCTAACGGTTTTACTTCTTCTATAGAGGACTAGACTATGACGATGACATACGGTGCAAGAAACAAAATCAAAGGCAAAGTAATCGACGTCAAAAGCGACGCCATTATGTCGCAAGTGAAGTTCGAGACCGCATCCGGCGAGATGTCTTCAGTCCTCACGACAGAGTCTGTGGAAGACATGAACCTTCGCGTCGGCGATACAGTGGAACTGGTGATTAAGGCAATTCACGTACTTCCCGTCAAACACACATAGAGAAACTTGCGCCACCGGAGTGGCGCAAGCGGAGACGTGGATTAAACTTTCGAATTAGTGTTTCGCTCTGAAATCGATTGGCTGGAATTCGTACAGGTTTTCAGCAACGTATTTCGCGACGGAAGACATCATCGGATTCTTCACGTTTTGCATTTTCGTAACTTCATTTAGCTCGAGAACTCCATTCTTGTTTCCGTTAGCATCAAGCTGGTCGGCATAGACTTTATTGAATTCCTGAGCAAATCCGCCCATCAAATCCTTTTGACGAAGCTGTTCTGCGATCATGCTCCATGACTTTTGCCGCTCATCAGCCGTCTCAAGAGGGAAACGCTTGGAGACGTCAGCTAAAAACTTTAAGTAAGCGCTCTTATCGCCGCGTTCCAAATTGTTTTCCAGCCGTTTAATAGAATCATTGGCATGGTCTTCCGGACTCGCCATCATTACGCGATCGGCATAGAACTTGCGTTCTCTTGCGTCTAAACTGTTGCGCTCGGCATCATTCTGGTCCGACCATCCTAGCTGAGCCGCGTCCTTGAAGTTCTTAGAAGACTCAGCGGCGAGCCCCTTCCAGACCATATCTTGGGCATTTCGTGCGATACCGTCTAATTCGTGCTTCTCAACCGTTCCATTTCTACCACCGATCAAGGCTCCATTCTCCAGCATCCACTCGGCCGCGACTTTCGGCAGAGTACCATTGTCTTCAAGCTTCGTGGAAATCAACATCCACATATCCTCTCTCTTCTGCGGATCTTCCGTAGTCTTGAGAAGTTGATGCGCTTCTTTGTTTAAAACATCATATGCACCTTTGAGATCGTTATGGTCGACTTTGTCTTTCACATCTTGTGCAATTTTCTCCGTAGTCAAAGGTTCACGATCGAATTCAGCGTTGGGCATAGTCTTGGGCTCCGTGCGAGTGATGGTTGGCGATCACCTCAGGGGTGGATAGCAACATGATTGACCCGCTGCATAACATTGACGTAACATAACCCGGGATGGGGTTTTGGCGCTCATGGTGTTCCGTGTCCAAGATATTAATAGTCGAAGATGATCTGGAGATGGCAGGGGTCGTAAAGGACTCTCTGGCAGGCAATATGTTTACCGTCGAGATGGTGCACACCGCCGGCGATGCCACAGAATATCTAAAATCTGTCGACTACGATCTGATTATTTTGGACTGGGAACTTGGAGACCAGACCGGGCTGGAGGTTTGCAGGAACTACAGACAGAATGGCGGCTCGGCACCGATTCTGTTTTTGACAGGCAAGACAGAGATAGAAGATAAGATGGTCGGGCTGGATGCTGGCGGCGATGATTACCTGACGAAGCCATTTCATGCAGGAGAACTGATCGCGCGCGTCCGAGCACTGCTTAGACGCCCGTTGATAATAGATTATAAACCGCTTGCAATACGAGACCTGGAGTTGGATATCGTCAATCACACTGTGAAGAGAAATGGCGAGGAGATAAAGCTCTATCCAAAAGAATTTTTATTGTTAGAACTGTTTATGCGAAACCCTCAGCGTGTTTTCTCAGGTGACTACCTGCTCAGCAAAGTCTGGCCGACAGATTCGGAAGCCTCAATCGAGACGGTGCGTATGACTATGGTCCGATTGCGACAAAAGATAGAAGCTGACCAGAATAACCCGTTAATTCGCACCATCCGCGGTGTCGGCTACAGATTGGACCCGTGAATTCTCAAGCCTCAGGTAGGGAAAACCAGAAGGTACTACCTTTACCCTCTTCGCTTTTCACGCCAATTTTTCCACCGTGCTGTTCCACAAGAGACTTGCATATTGCCAGGCCAAGACCGAAACCGCCAGCTTTGCGGTCGCGCTGAGCATCGACTTGTTTGAATCGTTCGAAAATTGTCGCTTTCTTACTTTCCGGAATTCCGGTGCCCTCGTCGGCGACAGAGAATTCGGCTGATGTAAAACCTCTGTGCGCGATTATAGAAATGGTTCCGCCCTCGGGAGAATACTTGACGGCATTGGAAACGAGATTTGTTAGAACCTGAACGATGAACGACTTATCGCATTTGATCGTTCCATCCTCCGGAGTTATCTTTGTCTTTAGAACAATGCCCTTCTGTTCGCACAACTGATTGACCGATTCGACCGCCCCCTGCACCAGCTCGGATATCCTTTCCTCTTCAATCCGAAGTTCCACACGTCCCTCATCAAGCTTCTCGACGGCTAGCAGCCTGTCTACCATCTCAAGCAAGCGTTGTGTGTTTCGCAGCGCGGTCGAGATTTTCTGAGAGAGCTCGTCAGAGAGGGCACCGTACTGCCCCTGTGAAGCTAGTTCGAGCACGACGCCTACGGTAGTCAGCGGCGTCCGGATATCGTGACTCGCCATTGAATAAAATTCTCTCTTCAGCTGTTCCAGTTTATAACGCTCGGTCTCGTCGATAACAGTAACGAGAACGTACTTGCCATAAGGACCTTCGCACTGCGTAGCAGTTGCAGCTACGGGTATGATCTCCTGGTCGGCCGAAAGAGCTTCTAGCTGGATCATTTTCTCTACGCCGGCCTTCAACAGCAGGGATAAAGTGGAGTCCTCTTGCTTAGCGGGTCTCATGAACAATTTGTCTAAAGACTGTCCAGCGATGGAGTCGTTATCGCAGGCAAACAATCGTTCTGCGCTGGTGTTGATTGACTCGACCACACCGCTTTCGGAAGTGACAAGAAGTGCTGCTGGAATAGATTCCAACATAATCTCGAGCTGCTCCTTCCCTTCTTGCAACTGCTCGGTCATCGCCCTTTCTCTGATGCGCAAGGCAGTTATGGTCTCGGCCATATCGTGAAAAACTTTATCGAGATCTCCAAATTCGTCGCCTGCGTTCAACCGCTCCAGCAAAGGCTCTCCCGCCCCGAAGCGAACAGTATTTTCTTTAAGCACATTCAACTTGCGCACTGTTCCAAGCACGAAAAGTGACGCAAAAGTCATCGCAAGGATTGTGTTTAGTGCCACTGAGATATTGGTTGTCTGCGCGACGCTTGAAACGAAACCTTCTTGAGGAACCTCAGCAGCCGTCACTTCTTGCTGCGCCTTTTTACCAATGTCTCGGAATAGAAGGAAAAGGCTTCGAGCGGATTCCCGCAGCCTGACGTTTTCTTCCAGCCCCTGAAAAATTGATGTCACCTCAGAATCAGGGTCGGGATTAAACTGCGACCTGGCCAGATCTGAGAGAAAACGCTTCGAGTGCTGGCGCAACGTATTCGCGCCGACGTGGTCACCTGTCTTAACTTCTATAATGTCTGCAAGTTCGGCTGTTTGCTTCTTTATCTTTGCGTGATACTGATGATAGTACTTATCGGTTCCAGGAGTGCCATACATTTTGTATTGCATCAGCGACTGAAAACCGAAAAAGGTATTGAGAAAAACCTCGTTAATTTTATTGACTATGTCACGGCGCACAGTGAGTTTGCGAGCAGTTTTCTGTAGCTCGGACGTCTGCTTGGTCAGGTGCGCAAATATGACAAACTGGACCGCCACCGGGAGCGCCACCATGAGCATGACGAGCGGATAAAGTTTTAACTGGGGGAACCTGGCCATAGTTGCTCGCCGGAAGACAGATCTCAATTATAGAGCAGCCGGCTAGTGTAGTGCTATCCGACTCAGGCGCAAGTCTCAATTATTCCGCACAGACCTGAGATAAAACATTCAAGTTTCCAGAAAGCAAGGCGTAGAATCGCCAATTCTCGTTAACGGTTTCCAGATACTTCAGCACCAGATGTGGTGACCCGTTAGCAGCCGCAGATGATGCAATATATTCCAAGACATCTATTCCCTTTTGAATTGACCAGCGTCCTGTCAGTGCTTCAGAAACAGCTACAGCAGTGAGCGCATCAGAGCGATTTGCTTATTCTCAAGCGTACTTGGGTATTAAGTCAGAACTATGCATGCGATTCGGTTTAAGCAAGCATTTTATCGTTGCTGAGGTTGGGAGGAACTATGATTCGAATTATGCGACTGCTCGTGCTCGTCTGGTTCGGACTGGTTGTATCGTGCGTCTCAGCATTTTGTGCTGACGGAGCTCAGGCGGTCGCGCTGTTCAAGCAGGGGAAATACAAGGAATCGCTGCCTCTTTTTGAGAAGATTGTCAGAGAGAAACCGAATGACGTCAACGCTATCTACTATTACGCCGTCGCCTTGCATCGGTCCGGCAAAGTCGTGGAGGCGAAACTGAAGTACTATGACCTCATGACCAGATTTCCAGCCACTCCCGCCGGACAGCAGGCTGTCAAAATTCTGTTTCCATCAGGTGCTCGAACCGCTGCGTCGTCGCACGGCTCGCGGCAATCCGGTTCTCAGGAGCAACGAGCTGGCTTCGCATCAATCAGACACGGTCGCGAAACTGAATCGTCGGACTATTCTTCACTGCCCCATGAAGCGAGAGTCTACTTCAAGAGGGAAGGAAATTCTTTGTTCGTCGATGCCCAGGTCAACAATCGCCCAATCACAATGGTATTTGATACAGGCGCAGAAATGTGCGCATTCGGGAAAAATCACCTGCGGGAACTCGGAATTCAGCCTCCGCAGGGGGCTCCGACAGGAATGGCGTCCGGTGTAGGCGACGGGGGTCTCATAGGGACCTGGACCATGAGAGCGGACATCAAGCTGGGCGGGATTCTCAGGAAGAACATGCCGATCAGCGTCCAGGAAAATCTACCTGGCTCGCCCCTTCTCGGGCAGACGTTTTTCAAAGACTTTCGATACACAATCGATAATGGAGCCAATTCAATTCACTTCGTTATCAAACAACCTGCGACGGCCGTTGCTACAGCAACCAGAGGCTACTCTCCGAACGCAGCAATGGCAGACAGATACGCCGTGCCGTTTACTCTAGAAGGCAACGAAATGATCGTGACTGCGGAAGTCAACGGAAGAGCAATCCCGATGATCTTCGACACAGGCGCGTCGACTACGGTCTTCACCATGAGTCACATCAAACAATTAGGTCTCAATTACAATGAGGACGAAACGGAAGCAGAGCGCCACGTTGGTATCGCCGGTGAAACCGCCGGTTTTAGCTTTCCAGTTTCAAGAATGCGCCTCGGTCCCATTGAGAAATCGAATTTCAGAATCAGCGTCACGCAAGGAATGAACGGTCATCCGCTTCTAGGTCAAACATTCTACGGCGACTGGCAGTACAGCATCGACAACGCGAATAAGGTAATTCACTTCTTGCGCCGGTAGACCCAACCACTGAAAAAGCTATTCAAAACGCAGGCATAGCAGCACCATTAATTGGAAGTCTTGGCTTTCCTGGCAGCCTCAGCGACTTGCTCTCGCTGAACAGCTTCACGTTTTGCAGTAGCCTTAGCGAGTCGTTCTTTAACGAGCGCCGCTTCAACTGAGCGATTCAATCCGGTCAAAAACACATAACGCTCCTGCAGCAAGCCCTCAAGCACGAAAATAGAGGAGTATGGACCTTCCATCTGCTTGAGTCCTTCGGCGTTTGCGAGCAATGCGCGTTCGTATTCGTTCAGAGAGAAAAGCGAAGCGGCATACTGGCAAAGAGCCGCTGCAAGAGACTGACAACTCTCGTCTGATGGCTCTCTCCGCACCATCTGTCGAAGCTCAGCAACGGCAGCCTCGAAGATCGGCAACGACTGTTTGAACTGATTCAAACATCGAAGACTGTCGGCATATTGGGAGCGTGCTGAAGCTTGCCGAACCAGAGAGACAGTTTTTATATCCATAAGTCGACGCGCCCACGATTTCGCCTTTTCAAACTGTTGCTCTCGCGAATAATTACCAATAATCACTTTCATGCAATCGTAGGCGGTGAGACTATCTTCAGCTGAGTCCGAGCGCACGGCAAGCCACTTCTTCAGAACCGCTTCAGCGCCTTCAAACTTACCGACGGAACAGTAGTATCCGAAAAGCTGATTGAAACCGACCCTCCGTAGGTTCGAATCAGGCATCGCCTGTGACATCTTAAACGCATTTGTAAAGTATTTTTCGGCCGCCGTCCTATTGCCGAGTCTGAATTCAAGCGCCCCACAGCTAAACATTAGCTGACATCTGAACTGCTCTTTAGCAGGACCTCCTCCACCGTGTTCCAGAATATTCAGCATCAAGGTCTGCAAGGAGAGGGCTTTACGAACATCATCCGATTTTCGTGCGCGGTCAGCAGCTCTACTGAATGTACTAAATATCTGCGGCGATGATAAGAACTTGCACGTTGGATGTTCCTGTGCGAATTTTGTCATTGCATCAAATGAAATCAATTTCGATGGAAATGTCAGTGTGACATCGTACAACCTGGGAAGATCTACCAGCTTTGCCAGACCCGCAATGGTGACCTCCGTGGCTCCCAAACTCAGCTGCTCAAGTTTTTTAAACTTCCGAATCGTAGCGACAGTCTTATCACTGATACCGGTGTCCTCCAAGTTCAAGTGCTGAAGCTGTTCTACATCCTTGAGCTGCTCGAGGGAAGTAACGAGAGTTCCATTCAATTTTAGAGAACGAAGATTCTTCAATCCAGAAAGATACATCAGACCTTCGTTTCCGATTGGCATTGATGAAGCATCAATATCTTCTAGACTCTGACAATTCTGAAAAACACTCATGTCCTCGTCGAGCAAAGGTCCGTATACGAAGATTTTGACCTCTTTCAATCCGCCAAGTATCTCGCTCTTCAATCTCGCGACCGTGCGCTTGCGATTCTCAGGAGTTGCTTCATTCCGGTTTGCTTGGCGAGCCTCTTCCAAGGTAGTCGGCCATTTTTCACCGCCGGCAGTGAAGAGGCCTAGTTTGCCATTGCCCGAGCCACCGTTCGCTGACAATGGCAACGCGACACCTTTTTCCATGTCCTCACCCAAGCCAGACTTCGTCAATTTCGCCAAAGTCTTATCAATTTTGTCGCCATGAAGTTCGGGATCCGCTAGCGTATCAGAGAGCGACTCGAATCTTAGTGGCTTAGTCTTTTCTGGCTTTGGTTCTGACACAAACATTGCCACAGAGACACCAGCCACCACCAGCAGTATCACAGATACAACTCCGACTGTAACCTTGCCGGATTTTAGCGACTCAAATGGAATCAACCTGATGTACCCGAACTCTGCGGCATCTTTATCCGCAGGATGAATTGTCCCGTCCTGGACAGACGACTGATTCGCAAGACCTTCAATTGTCTCAATCTCTGCATCAAGAAGCTGAGCTACTTCCGCAGCGCTTGTAATTCGATCCTCCGGATTTTTTGCTATGAGCTGGTCGATTATGCTTAAAACCCCACTGCTAAACTGTTCCCGCAGCAATGATCTTAGTGGTCGAGGCTTAGCATTCTGATGCAACAAGAGCGTTTCCACAGCATTCTTGCCAACGAAAGGTGGTTGCCCCGCAATTGCCTCATACATCACGCAGCCGAGAGCATAAAGATCAGATCGCGCAGTTGCCGGCTCCCCGCGACTCTGCTCTGGACTCATATAAAGGGGCGTCCCCGTAAGGGCTGTTGTGGTTCGCTGCTCCACACCGCCGGCAGTGGCACCGACGTTTTTGGCTAGTCCGAAATCAACGACTTTAGTATCAAACGAGCCATCTTCGCGCTCAACGATCATGATGTTTCCGGGTTTAATATCGCGATGAATAATGCCGTTACGGTGAGCGCATTCGAGCGCGTCGGCCACGTCTGCAAAAATCGAGAGAAACAGATCAATCGGCAGCGGTCCCGCTTCTAACACCTCTGCAAGCGTCTCTCCTTCAATGAACTCGATTGCCATGTACGGCACTCCGTCAGCCGATAGACCGAAATCGTAAACCGTGGCGATACTGGGATGAATCAAGCGCGAAGCGGTTTTCGCCTCATTTTGAAAACGAACGAGTAAATTGTCTTCACGAGCGTGAGCATGCAAAACCTTTAGCGCAAGCGTCTTGTCCAGGTTCATATCACGGACTTTGTAAACCTGCCCCATACCACCGGCGCCCAGACAAGAAAGCACTTCGAAGCGCCCGAAGACCTTTTGACCGACCTCGAATACTTCTTCGCCGCTTCCGGCAGAAGGTAACTTATCGTTGTTTAAATCAGCGCTCATTTAAGCGTCGCGCTATCCTCAACCAGTTGCGATTTCGGACTAATTCAATGGGTTACCTTAACTGCCAATCATTGTAGTGATCGAATTATGACATATACTTGACTAGCAATTCGACAAGCGTCTAAATAACGCGATTGCGGCTCTTAGGAACCATGAACAAACTGGAAAGTCCAACCCTAACTGAAGCGGCGCCAAACACCTCAGGCGCTCAGCTTGTGGCTACCAAAAGCGACGCAGAGCCCGGTGGCGGCTCAGCTACAACGAGAATTTCGACGCCGGAGAATACCTCGCAAGAGGATTCAGCCCTTAGTAACGAAACCCAAGTCCCACACGCTGCTCATCGAGGAGACATAAAGGCGCTTACGGCCCTGCGCTTCTTTGGCGTTTTCTGGGTTGTTATCGACCACTCCCAAGGCGCTTTTGGTTGGCTTGCAAAAGCCTGGGAAGGTGTTGCCCTCTGTCAGGCAGTGACTTTCTTTTTCGTCTTATCCGGTTTCGTTCTCACGTATAACTACTACAATCTTCACGAGCCGAAGAAGATAATTTCGTTTTACATAGGCCGATGGGCGAGACTTTGGCCCATTCACATGATCGGCATTGCGCTTCTGATTGGCTTGATGCCTGGAATTTTCAAACCAACGAAAGACTTGATGCCGATGTTCATCGCAAACGTTGCATTGATGCAATCGGCGATTCCAATTTTGAAGTATTTCTACTCGTACAACGCTCCGTCATGGAGCGCGTCTACGCTCATCATCTTGTACACAGCATTTCCGGCACTGCTGGTGCTGCTGAGAAGAAGTTGGTTGGCACTTGCCGCGGTCACCACATGCGGTATCGTTGGCTCCATAGCGCTCGCCAATTATTTAAACGTTCCCGAAGCCGATCCACTAGCTGTTTCTTCACTGGGATTGCTGTATGTCAGTCCTGTTTCAAGACTTTTCGACTTTGCGACAGGCATGCTCGCCGCAGTTGCTTATCGCAACTATTTGCGGTTTAAACACATCGGCGTCGTGCCAGGCACAATGCTTGAGATTGGAACACTCGCCGCCGTTTCATTCATAGCGGCAAATAGTTTCAAATGGCGCTACGCGTGCATCGACTGGGCGGGCCCACACGCTTCGTACTGGCTGCAGAACTGCGGATTCGCACTTGCTGGATGCCTTTTGCTGGTGGCAGTGTTCTCGATTGAGGCCGGTCTATTGTCGAAAGCGTTCCGCCACAAAGTCTGGTTCTTCCTTGGCGAAATCAGCTTCTGCATGTATGTCTTGCATACGGTTTTTCTCGTCTACGGCAAGCAGGTCTTACACATGGACGAATCGCCCGCAACCTTCATTGCGTACATCGCGATTCTGATGGTGAGCGCCTATGTGATGTACAGATTTGTGGAACAACCAAGCCGAGATTTTGCGCGCAACTTTACGCGCAAACACATCTACCGAAGTGAAACGCTTTCAAAAGGCGAAGGATAACCGCATAAACACGTCGAAAACCAGAGCCGTGTCTACACACGACGGTCACGAGCATTGAAACACCAAACCAGACGCGCTCCTAATATGGTGGCATCATCGTGGGGCATTCTTTGACTTTTGCAGCGATCGAAGCATGTTCGTCCATAAATGTTGGTCCGAACTCCGCTGCCGGAATTAGCACGCGCTCTTGCTCATGCGCAGCAACAGCTTGATCCGCCCAGGCGTCATAAGGGAACATCGAAGGGTTATGTTTGCGATACCAAACTTCCAAACCTTCCGGCTTCCAAACTAGCACCACAGGTAGTGGCTGCTCTTCCTCATACTTCGATTTAAAATTGGTCAAAACTGACTTCTGCAGCTTGACAGTCACACCACCTGGAAACACTTTCACTTCATGGTTCGCCAGGTGATCGACGATTTCCGGAGTTCCCTTCGCGACCGCGACGAGAACACTGTCACCCTGCTTGCACCAGGGTTGCGTTTTCAAATATTCAATCAAGGATTCCGCTGATACCGCTGCGCCTTCAGTTTCTGACATAGTGTTGACTCTTTGACTCTTGACGACGAACCGAACTCAAACTTATTGCAGTTTACTCTCCTGACCACCGGTCTTCCTTAAATACGAGCTGTCAGGGTGCGAGAGGTTCTAGAAGGGGTCTGATAAAGAGATTTGGGCGCAGTTTTGGCTCTGAAAGGTTTATATTCGGAGCCTCGTGGAACATCTAATTGTGATTAGGAGTGGTGTTGAGCACTTTGGTGACCACTCTTCGATGCCGGAGCGATTTCCGTCGGGAAATCAGGAAAGGACCGTATGGCTAAAGTCTGCTCTCTTTGCAACAAAGAGTACAAAGGCGCAACTTGCCCGGTGTGTACGGAGACCGGTGTCGACGTGAAGAAAGTATTGGAGTCGGAAAAAGCGCAAATGGAAAAGAACGATTCAGCACCTCCAACCGCATTTCTTGTGGATCTAGTGTCAAACCGGAAGATTCCGATCACGACGCCCAGATGCCGGGTTGGACGTGACGATCTCAATGACATCGTCATCAGCGGTGACCAGTCAATCTCTCGATTTCACTTCATCATCACGTATGAAAACGGTCAGTACATGACCCAAGATGCAAAGAGCCGGCACGGCACATTTTTGAATGGAAACCAGATAGGCGGCCCCGAACCAATCAACGATGGTGACGTCTTGAAAATTGGCGTTTCTCTCTTCTGGTTCGTCATCGAATCCGCCGCTGGAACCGAGAAGGAAGAACCGCTTCCGCCGGTCGACGTAGAGAAGGCTTCCGGTTCAGAAGACATTTCAATGAAAACCGGAGGCGACTACAACTATTCAGCGGAGAAAGAGCTTTCCGCAACCCAGGAAATTAGCATCATTTCGCCCGAAGCCCTCGCCCAATACAGCTTGACGAAGAATGCAGAAGACGAAGCTTTCGAACCGAAGGAGCCGACGGAAGAGGTTTCAGCAGAAGCAAAAAAAGAAGAGGAACTGAAATCCGAATCCAGCGACGAGAAGAAGCCCGCCGATGAAGCGGAGTCTCCGAAAGCGGAGGAAGACACCGCTGAGCCGAACAAGGACGGCGATGCGAAGGCTGAAGCGGAGAACGGCAAGGACGAGGAAAGTCCGAAATCCGAAGAAAAATCCGAAGAGAAACCTGAGGAGAAATCCGAAGATAAGCCTGAAGAGAAAACTGAAGAGAAGAAAGACGAAGAGCCCGTCGCCGAGGAATTCAAGCCTGAAAATAAAGACTCTGACGAAGAGAAGACAGAAGATAAAGAAGATGACAAGTCAGAAATCGTTGATTTTGAGCCCACCGCGGATGAGGACTCCGAGTCCAAGAACAAAGACGACATTGAAATCGCAGTCAAAGACTTGCTCGAACCGCTTCAATCCGAAATCGAAGCATCGCGCGAAATGGTCCGAGACGCTCTGCGCAAGGGCGAATTAAAGTCCGAACCAGATAGCGATAACGAAGAAACAAATGAAGCTGAAGAAGCTGACGAAAAGAAGGAAGAAGAGCCAACTTCGTCCAGTGAAGATGAGAAATCCGAAGACTCCGATAAACACTCGGATGACGAAGATGATAAGGAGGAGCAACCGGAGTCGCCATCTAAAAATGACGATGATAAACCGGAAGAAACAGCGAAGAAAGATAATGAAAAATCGGCAGAAGCAGAGACATTGGAGAAAATTGCTGAAATAATTGATGATTCATCGAAGTCGGATTTGACTGATAAACGTGACGAAGGTCCTAGCGTCTCCGCGGATCATATCGAAACTGAGTTATCTTCCGAACACGAAAAGGCGACCAACGGATTAGATGAGGACATAACAACAGTGAGCCAGATGGGTCCAACTAATGTACCGGATTGGTGCAAACGATATTTCTCAGACGAACTCAAGCATCTGAACAAAGAGCTTGACACTCTGAACGATCAGATAAAAGCGTATCAAGACAAGATTCGCAAAATCGAAGGTCAAGCGGCGCTTACCAAGGGCATCCGCAATACACTTCTGACGAGCGATGGCGATGATTTGATTGAAGCCTGCAAGAAAGTTCTTGGTCTTGCCGGCTGGAAGGTCACGCAGTCAGAAGAAGACAAACACGAGTTTTTACTCGAGCATGAAGACGAGAAAGTAGCAATCGCTAGAGTTATTTCAATCAAAGGCGCGGCGGAAAGAAGCCACCTGGGTCAACTCACGATCTCGCAAACCCGCTTCTGGTGCGAGAAGGGAATCGAGCCCAAAGGGGTGTTAATTGTCGGTCGAGTAAGTGATAAATCACCGAAAGAACGCGGCGAAGACACTAATGACGAAGTGCTCGAATACGCAAACATGAAAAACGTGTGTATCATGAACACGCTCCAGCTGCTCGCACTTTACCGCGACATAGCTTTGAAGGACGGCAAGACCGGCGAATTGAGATCGTCTATTCACGATAGCAAGGGTTGGCTCAAAGGCTTTGACATCGAACCCGGTGATGATATCGTCGACGAAGATGGAGAAGGCAGCAAAAGCAAATCGCTAAGTTCGCTGCTATCAGCCTAAAAGCTGAGGGTAGTCGCAGAAACTCGCGACTGTATTCGTCGCTAAACAAACTTAGAAACGCACTCGCCTCGGTGAGTGCGTTTTGGTATACATCAGCGATGCGCAGTCAGTGCTCGGCGCAACAGATTCAGCGGTTCCGCTTTGATTTCCTGGAGGTCTTCTTCTTGGAAGATGAACTGCCAGACGGTGACGCGCTTGACTTGGCTTTTGGAACAGAGGAAACTGCGGACTCCTTCTTGGTTGCTTGCACTTCCTTGCTTGCCTGCGCTTCTTTGTTAGCCTCCGCCTGCTTGGACATGTACGAGTAGCCGACCCATGCAATAGCGATCGCAAGAAACAAAGTGACCAGCGTCTTGATTTTTCGGCGTCGGAGCGTTTGAAGAATGGAATTCCTGGTCACTACCGGATCTTGGCCATCTCGTACACTTGCTGGATGAATCAGTTCTTGAAGCTCACTATCATGTTTAAAAACAGACTGCGACTTGTCACGCGAATTTTTCGAGACGGCGACCCAGTTTTCAGGCTGGTCGTCCGCGAGAGAAGAACCACCCGTAGTGGCAACTCTGTCATTCCGAACCATCTCATCGCTTAATAAACCAGAAGCACTGGTCGTACTCATGATGCTTGTGCCGCTGGATGAACTGTCGCTTAAATCAGGTTCGGGGAAAACAGGTTCAGGAACGTAACCGCCCTTTTTTGAGAACTCACCGCTAGCCTGGTAGTTGCTGTTGCCTGCCGAAACACTACTGGCGCCGGGAGAAAACCCGCCGCTGCTGGTGGAGGCTCTACCGCTGGTCGACGAGAACCCTCCGCTACTGGAGGAGAATCCACCGCTCTGAGGCGATATGCCCGGATTGTTGAAAGAACCGTCCCCAGAGTCGCTTCTAGGAGAATTATTGCCGGTTGTGGACGGCACATCGTTGCTGGGAAAGTCTTTCAAATCATTGAATACAATGCCGGTGCCAGTGTAAACTCCACTGCCTGTGTCTTTGTTAGAAGGGAAGCTGCCTATGCCTGGTACCGGCGTCTTGGGCGAAATCGGTTTCTTTGCAGCATCACCGTTCGAAGCAGGTACGACAGTGCCACCACTGGCGGTGCCCGATCCCTGAGCAGAGAAAGAATTCGTGCTGGTCGAAAACACGTTGCTACTAGAGGAGAAAACACTGCTGCTCGAAGAGAAGACATTACTGCTCGATGAAAATCCAGAGGCAGCTGGTGGCGGTGCCCCGGCCGCAGGCAGACCTCCACTACTGGATGAGAAGCCGGAACTACTCGACGAGAAGCCACCACTATCGGTACCAAGTAGAGTTCTCGGAACCGGCGGTGCTGGAGAACTTCCATTAGCGCCAGGAGGCGGCGCCTGGGATCGCTGGCCGGCAGTGCCGACGTCACCTTTGGCACCATTGTTTGTCTTTAAGCTGTCGCCCGGGAGATCACGGAAGGACCTGGGGGCAGACGGCGATAGTCCCTTGACGGATTCTCCGGCTGTGGCCCAAGTTCCAGAATCAAGCCCTTCTTCGGCTACTATAGGTTTCATCTTTTCAGACGCCAGGGCTCCGACCACCGCATCCCCCGATGGGCTTTTGACGGACCGCTCTTCAACCTTCTCAGATTGCGTCTCAGCAGCAAGAACCGGAGGAGGAGGTTCTGGACTAGCCGATACTTCAGTCGGCTCCTGAGTCTCTGACAGCGACTCCTCATTCGGAGTTGCACGCGAGGAAACCGAATCCGACGCGATTTCCCCGACGGACTCGGCCGGATCCGGTTCATCAACAATAATTGGTTGGTGGTCTCCGGTCTCCACCTGGGATGGGGAGGTCGCATCCAAGATTGGCTCAGGTGCCTCAGCGCTAGATATCGGTTCAGAGACTGAGACCGGTTCATGATCTCCAGTCACGACGGCCGAGGCGGTAGCTGACGGCTCAAGGTTCGCTGGCTCGGACGCAGCCACCCCTGCATCCACGGTGACTGCCGCGACTGAGATCGGCTCATGGTCGCCGGTTATTTCTGCCTTGCGGTTCTCCACTTTCGAGCGATTTTTAGAGCGTCGATTGCGGTTTTTCTTCCGGCTTCGCCCCGCAGACTTTGGTTCATGCGACTCGCTTTCATCAACCGATATCGGTTCATGATCGCCGGTAATTATTTCTGAAGCCCGCGGGGACGAATCGTTTTCGGGGGCTTGCGCCGAAGAGCTGTTTTCCAAAACTATCGTTTTGGGTGCCTCCACATCAAGCGGTTTGGCAGACTGATTTGACTGCGGCTTGTGTCCGGACGCAGGAGGCGATGAGCAGGCGCATTTGACCGGCTTGAAGACCCAAGCCTTCGAAGAACCGGAAACAGTTGCGCCTTTATGTTTGCCACACTCCGGGCAGACTTCTTTATCTGACATGCGACTCGGGCACCTTTTACCTCATTAATTTAGTACCCATCCCATAGACCTTGCCAAACGAACAGTTAAGCAATTTGCTCTACTGCCGCAACCTGGCGCCAGCAAAGGCTCCGGCCTCCCGGAGGGCGGAAATGCCCGAGGGAGAGATAAGACGGACCTTTCAGCAAGATAAGCGAAAGTGGCTTGGTTACTGCCTTTTAACATTCACGCTCCCCGTTTTTGCAAAGGCTATGTTAAAAACAGAATCAGCACGTTTGCTCTGAAGGGCAGCAAATTTTTTCAGCACTGATTTCTCTCCTCTCCAAAGAAGACTAAGTGCTTTCAACCAGACAGAAAGGACTCGCTATTTGCGGGTTCTTACGTTGCAACGCAGAAAGTTCGAGGTATGTTTGATGGTTCGAAAATGGCAGATACTCTGTTCGATGATTCTCGCGCTCACGTTCGCATTTCCTGAAAGTGCGTTCTCAGCGGTTCGCAAGCATTCGGTTAGCACTAAAAAAGTCGCTCACACAACAAAAAGGAAGTCGCACAAATCGTCGAAAAAGGTGGCTTCGCGTAAAAAAACTCGAGCGAAAACCAAAGTTGCAACCAGAAGATGGCGCACCAAAGTTGCCACATCAAATATGATGTGGTCTGCACCTATGAACACCACTCCACTGAGCCCAACGCTGAGCGCTCGAATGAAGGCGAATTTTCAGCGAGGGCAAGCAGGTCGGTACACGCCGCAGGACATGGTCCGCGCCAGAGTGTTCTCGAACGCGCCATTGCTAGGCGGAATAAAGCCGCGTACAGCAATAGTCAAAAACTTGATCATTCACTCGACCGAGACTGCAAAGGTCGCGGACGCTAAAACTGTCGTGCATAGCTGGAATAGCGGAGGATTGAGACATCCGGGAACACAATATCTTGTTGACCGCGACGGCAAAATCTATCAAACGGTCGACCCCAAATACGCCACCATTCATGTCAATGAAAAGCGAACCATTGGTGGTATCACCAATGACAACAGCATCGGCATAGAAATAGTCCGAACAGGCAAGCAAAAGTACACGCAAGTGCAGCTCGCTTCTCTAGTTCAGCTTGTGGACTATATTCAGGAGCGGTTTCCAATCGCCAAAATTTATGGGCACGGACAGATTCAACCGAGCAACCGCACAGACCCGGTCGCGTTCAACTGGAATCTGTTCTCGAAAAATCTTGCTCATATCAACGCGGCATCAACACAAACCGCTTACAGAGAAGAATCAAGAGAGGACAACCAGGGCTAAAACTATCAATGTTTTTTCCGATGAAACCTCGCCCTCGAAGGCGCCGCCGCCTCGAGGGCGACTTCTTTGCACCCGGACAAGGTTTTGGCTCAAAGAAGGACAGCCGTCCTAACTAGAAAGATTTCTCAGTTTGGGTATAACCTTGAGGAATCAAACGGGCAAGCCGATGTCAGAAGACACAAAAAGCGTCGAAGAATTGAAACTGAAAGTAAGTGACGAAGTCACCGAATCTAAGCCAATCCAGGAAGATTCGTCCCGCCTCAACGTCCCACCGGAAGGTTTAAATCCGTTTTCCGACATCGTCATAAATGAAAATCTTGAAGTTCTGGAATTTATCGGCAAAGGTGGCACCGGTCAAGTCTATAAGGTCCGCGATAAGACGCTGGATGAAATATTTGCCGTAAAATTGCTGCGAAGAGATTTGATAGTCGACACGCAGACGGTGAAGCGTTTCGTCCAAGAAGCAGAGACCGCCGCCAATCTTTCGCATCCGAATGTCGTAAGCGTGTATGGTCACGGAGAAGCTACCGACGGCTCCCCGTACATAACAATGAACTATATCGACGGCGAAAACCTGGCTCAAATATTAAAACGCCAACATTCACTTAATTGGCAGACAATAGTCGATCTTTTCATACAGATTTGCGATGGTCTTGAACACGCTCATCAACAAGGTTTTATTCATCGTGATCTGAAGCCGAGCAACATCCTTGTAAGCACCATAGGCGGTATCGAGTTGGCTCACATCGTCGATTTCGGCATCGCCAAAGTGATGGCTTCACGAGGGGATACGTTGAACACACTTACAGTCAGCGGTGAATTCCTCGGCACCCCCATGTATATGAGTCCGGAACAATGCCTGGGACAGAATGTCGATAAACGAACAGATATCTATGCCCTCGGCTGCATGATGTTCGAAGCCCTGAATGGCGCCGGACCATTTGCTGGAGCGACTTCTGTCGAAATGATAGCGAAAAAGATGTCCGAAGATTCTCCCAGGCTTACGGCAGAGAACATACCTCCCCCGATGAAAATGGTCGTGGCTTGCTGCATGGCTCGCCAGGCTTCTGATCGATATTCCGACATTGCGAGCCTGAAGGAAGACCTCAAGGCTCTCCTTGTCGGAGAGAACCCCAGGAATGCTCAAATCAAAGTCGGCGTAGATGGAAACACAGGCGGCCGCAGGATGCTCGCGGCAATTCTCGATTACGCGTTCATAACAACTGTTACAAGCGTGACTAACATCTTCTGCCTGATCGGGCTGGCATTGACCACTACCGGGGTGAAAACCGACCCAGGCAAGTCAATCCTGGCGGGCGTGGCTCTAATTATCATGTTCGTGCTTCCGCCGTTCTTGAGCACCCTCTACTATGTCGCTTTCGAGAAGATTCGCGGGGCTACTCTTGCTAAGCAGCTGTGCGGGCTCTATATTACAGACGCGGCAGGCGGCAATTTGACATGGACTGCATCTCTTCTGAGAAACACCATGAAGTTCGTCATCGTTGTCATTCTGCCGCTTCTCGGCTTAGTCGGATTTTTCATGCCACAAGCCGCCTGGGGCTTGCTCACGGCCTCGGTATTTATAGGGCTGAGCGGCTACATTACGGTACGCTCGATAATCAAACACAGACGTCTGCCCTGGGATGTGATAGCCGGCGCCCAAGTGCGCAGACGTTAACGCATAGACACCCTCTTTTGAAAGACTCGCACAACCTCAGGCTTAGGCTCCTCAACTTGGATATATCTGCTGAAACCTCCATAGAGGAACACGGCGCCAACCAGCAAATGCGCGACACTGTCAGCCGTTCCGAACTCCAGGTCTCCTGGAACAATACTGAGCAAATGGTTAGTCGCCCCCATGCCATGCATCAATGGTACTCCGGGTGGTGCTATTAAACCAATCACGCCGAGCGAGCCGTACAAGGTCCCCATCACGTAACAAAAATTCTTGGCAGCCAGATAAGAACCGAAATAGCCAAAGTAAACAGCCAAAACACCGGTCGCCAGGTTCACCATGTTGTGACCCACGCTCAAGTGCATTCCAAGAAAACCCGGCGCTACGAAACCAATCAACCCGACGGCTACGAACAACAGGCCGAGACAAAGACATACTACCCTGGCCATGACATAACTCCCTAATACCTTTCATACACTCCAATAGCACATCCAAACTCATCATTGCGGCATCAGTACTCGAGACTGTAATATCAGATAGCGGCTTCACGCCCTCTCTTTGGATTGATTAGCATGTTGAAACGCTTCGCAAAACCGGTCATGATAGCAGCGGCATTAATGCTCGTTCCGCCCGCGGCGACAGCGCTGAAACCGGGGTCAGGAGGCGGGAAAGTTAACAGTGCAGCCTGGGAAACAGAGCGAATCTACAACAACTGGGGAAAACACAAAATCGTTTTCTCCAGAAGTTTCTTTCGCATGGATGATCCCATCCGCGATTTTTCGATCGTTACGTCGGGTCCAGATTGGATTGTTTACTATTTTTCGGACAAGAAGAAAATCATCTATTCGACACCAATAACCCGTCCAAGACGCAGTTTCAGTGAGCGGATGGGTCTTCTCACGGGTGGTCGCGATCAAGACCCGACACACTGGCAGAAAGTCGGCAAGGCGAAATTGCTCGGGCAAGAATTTGACCATTATCGGCTGGCAAAGGACAAGTCCGGAGCCCCTCTCCAACGGGTAAGCTTTTGCGAGCTCTTCACGGCTTCAATGAAGGTGGAGCCTCAAGTCAGCAAAATGTTCGCAAATCTTTTTGACAGTCCTGACATGGGAAGTGTTCCAATTCGCATGCTTACGGGAACTCAGCGCTCCCATCTCCACATGGATACACTGTCGTTAAAGCCAACCGTGGTGTCGCCGGCGATGCGCGCCATTCCCAAGGGCTACAAGAAAGTTCCGAACGCCGAAGCGGTTATGTTCGAAGACCCCTCGTTTTTCTGATCCGAAGTTACTACTCTAATCCAAGAGCACGCGTAGCTTTGATGTGAAATGTTTTCGAGCAAGTCTCGATAAATTCAGCACTCGAGATGTTCATAGCCTTGAGGACTTTCTTGTGATCGAAGACAAAAGCAAAGCAGGCTGTGTAAAAAATCATGCACCATATGTAGTGAACGAGGTGTTTTACAGCCCACGGATAAGACCGCAACTGCTCGGAAAGAAACTCGGTGTGGAACTTCAAGTGCATGATCTCATCAAGCACGATAAGCGAGAAGACTTCTTCCAGGGGTTTGTAGTCCACCTTATCAGCTACGTATTTATAAAAACATTTGCCGATTACTTCTGCCACCAGAAGTATCAAAAGTTCAGTTTTAAGATGTAACAGGCGGCGCATACAAACGAATGCAAAGTCCGTCCAGTGCCAGCTCAAAAGGTTTCCATTCATGGCAAGAATCACTTGTGACAGAATCTGCGCATGCGACTGTTCCTCTTTGATGAACATATCTACGCACTGAACGTACTCAGGATCGCCATACTTCTTCGCGTACTTGCGGAGATGGCGCCCTTCGCCGGTCTCGCCAATTTGAAAGCGTTGCAGCGAACTGATGAGAGAAGCCTGGAGAGATTCATCGAGAGCAATCTCATTTGGCAATCTAACAGCAGGTCGCAGTTTTCTATTCTCTTCAAAGTACCTGCGCCATTGCGACGAGTCGAAGGTCGTCGTCGGCACCGAACGTCTGGAAAGGTCTATTGACGTATCGGCTGTGAGTGGCTGGCTGGTCATTCCTACATCCTTTCGCGGCATCGCGAACATGCATCTAGTCTGACCATAGCACGGCTTCCGATGCGAAAGATGCAAAATAAATCGATTAAAACCCAGCCCTTACGCGATGCTAACACTCCTCATATAAATCAATAACACAATCAATATCGGGTACATAATTCTTTGACCAGTTGCTGTGATAATCTTGAAGTCTTCAAGTCTCCGCCGGAGCCCGATTTCCGCCCATGAATTTCGTCCAGATCATCGCCACGCTTCGCAAGTTTGGTAATTATCTGGCGGGCATTTTCCCAGCCCTTGTCGGAGTCGTAGACTTCTTTTCAAAACAGTTCCAAAAGATTCTCAAACACCCGCTCATCGCCCCCTGGTGGGACAAATTCGCGGCCACGCCTTTTGCAAAATCAGTTTGGAAACTATTAGAACGCTTCTATTGGCGGACCTATTCCAAAGATCGCCTCGACCTCGAAGAAGCGCCTCCCGCGACCCTTGGCCTGTTACGCCCGTTATTTCAAATCTGCGCATTGATGTGTGTTCTCATTCCGTTAACTCAGTTTGAGATCTGCCCGGTGACAGTCGAAGCTTTTTCCGGATTCAAGGGAGACGCGCCCGCCTGGTCTGTTTGGCTGTGGCTTCTATTTCTTCCATTTGCCTGGGCCGCCTTGCTGGTAGGCACAGCTATTTCAAACAGAATCGCATTTTCGCTGACGGCGATCGCTGCAGCGAACGTCGTCATGACGACCGTGATCCTGATGCCGAGGAGTTTTTTCAACACCCTCCTGCCTGCCTCGATACTAATAGGTTTGGCGCTTTGCGAGAGAACGCTGCCACGTACCACGCGTACGAACAAAATAATGAGCGCACTGAATCTGGCTATATGCGGTTCGGCAGCTGCCATACCGCTTATCATACTTACGCCGATTCGCCCCTGGCTTGGCACCTTTGTGAAACTCCCCGGCGAATACATCAGTATCGGAGGCGGTATCATACTCGGTGTTTTATTAGGAACAGGTGTTGGTTTATGGTCTCGGCTACCGGAAAACCATGAGCGTCCGTTCTTCCTTAGAGGGGCGGCCATGAGTCTTTCAGGCTGCGTTTGGACAATCGTATCACTTCTTACGGTTTTCCTTTTCGCCGGAGTCGGTCGCGGAGATCTCGGTCAGTCCGGCGGTTTAATACTTACATCACTGGAGCTAACCACCTCGTATCTATGGCCCATCTGGTATTTCATCGGCGTCGGTATTCTGCATAAGCTAATGGGCAGCAGCAAAACGTTTGCATCAGCCATTGAAGGAATGCTGCCGCGCGTAATATTGGCACCGCTTCTGGTGCTTGGTCTCCTGGCCGCCCTGCTGTTCGCACTGAGCGAACGCTTATGCCTTTTTCTCTCGGCGCCCACAACTGCACCAGCCCTGCAAGCGACTTTGCCCTTCTTCTTTCAAATGTACAATGTTTCAAAACCGTACATATGGAGCAATCCGCAAAACGTCATTTCAGTTCATTGGTTGACCTGGGTTTTACTATTCGACGGGATCGTCATTTTTGTTCTAACAGTCCAGAAGCGACTTACCAGCGCAGCACTCGTTCGCCTGTTGTTTCTCACCGCCTTCGCTGCGCTACTGATCTGGGAATACGTTTTTCAAATGACGTCATTTATCAGAGCGCCAGGGCATTCGGTAACAGCATTGTTCTTCTTTGCAATCTGGCTGCTGTGGCTAATGCACACAGTGGGCTGGGGAGTTAGTTCGAAATCCTCGCCATGCTGGCCCTCAGCAGGCAGGCTGGCGATTTACAGCGGAATCGCCACGATTGCTCTTCTCGATATTCACGCTCGCTCTGCCTGCAAGGACTTCAAGCTCATGAACGAGCTCTTCCTGACGATGTTTCGTGGCGTCATTGATGTGGGTTTGCCATACTATTTTCTAGTTTGGACTTCTAAAAAAGTCGAGAACATTCCTGTCAAAATCTCTACTTTACTTGGGCTCTTTTCGCTTGGTGCACTGGCTTCTTTCCTGTTCAACGCGCTTGAAAAGCTTGCCGCCGCAAGTTGGAATGTTCCCGGAATGTTGCGCCTGGTCAATCTGCAATATGAACAGCTGAAGAACACAGGTTCTCCGAACATTGACATAATCGTGCCACCTGAATGGTTCTTTATTCGCGCCCTTCTCTACATCGCGTTGCTCGCGCTCGTTTACCTTATCGCGCGCATCAGAGTGGAGGGCACCGCCCGCGGTTCGCAAACGATATTGTTTGTCCTCGTTGCTTTTGCAAGTGGCATTGCCTCGTTTTCAAAAACGCTTTTAGAGCTGCCGATCCCGGGCGAGGCGAGGGCACTTATTGCTCCGAGTTCGCAGGAGCTGCTGTTCAACTGCAATTTGTTTCAGTCTTACGCTTCTTATTGGATCCCCGCGCTTATACTGGGCGCAGCACAAATCGGCAAAGAAAGCAGAACTCTGCTGTTCGCTATTCTGACACCGGTGGCGGTGGCTGCTCATTTTGCAATTTCCTGGCTTTATGGAGAACAAGAAGTCTACCTGCGAGCCTGTGATTCACTCTACCTTGTGACAGCAGCCGTCGCGGGCATTTTTGTGATTCTAGTCGTCATTGCGCTCGAAAGACTCAAGCCTTCCGAATTTGATGAGACGAAGCCTGAATTTGTTTCACAATCAACGCTTCTGACGCCAAAAACCTTTGCGGCTCTGGTTCTCACGGCCGGATTGATCGTTGGAAGCATGGCTATTGTCAAAACTAACATAAGTCTCGAAGACCGGCAGCTGGCGGCTCTGGATCATCTTGTTGCCATGCCGCCATCCTGGCAAGACCAGGCGAAAACTGGAGCCCCTTCGGACCAATCCATTGCAACTTTCATGCGCCCGTCCGAATCCACGGGCGTCTCGCTGATGCAAATCGGCACCGTGCCTAGCGACCCGGCAGGAACACAAGCTCTTTTGAAACAACTGCTCCTGAAAGCTGTTCAAAGTGGAATGTATCCAAACTTCGCAGTACTGGGCATCGAGTCATGGGGCAGATATTGCCCCAATGCCCTGTCATGCTCATTCTCATACGACACTCTCCAAGCACCGGTGTCTCCCCGCTCGGGAATTTCGATTCTCATTCCGCGAGACGGAGGCAAGACGGAGTTTTACACAGTACACACGAATCCGTCAGACATAGCGATTGAACAAGCTCAGCTTGCCCTGATGATTAGAAAAGTGCGCGATAAATTGCAGCACCGATAAGAGAAGCGACACTTACATTGAAGATAGTCGCAGTTATTGCATCGCTTTCCGACCTCTATAACTTGCAAAACAAAAACGAGACTAGAGTGGCGATTTGGGTACAAGACTTATATGAGGAATCCAGGTATCAATTCTCAGCGGTATCTGTAAAGCCGACTGCTTGTCGACTTTGGAGTCAAAGTTCAAAACGTTATTTGTGCCTCGCGCCGAAAACAACGTCAGGTATGCGTTGCGGTTGTGGCACTAGACGCGGTGGCACGACTACAGTATGCTTAATCCCAAGGAATCGTCAGAGAGTGGATGATTTGAATTTGAGCGCAGAAACGCCGGACGTACAGACAAAACCGGTAGACCTGGATGTGCTTTTCGCCACATTTGGAAAACAACTTATTGCAGACTTGCTCGCGGATTACGTATTGGAAGCCGACGAGCGCATGGTGCAGCTTTCCGGTGCAATCAGAGACCGGGATATCGAAGCCGTCAATCAGTATGTCCATGATTTAAAAGGCTCCAGTGCCACCATATACGCTACCGAGCTTACCGAGCTAAGCACCTCTATGGAAGCTTATGCCCGCGGTCAGGAATACACATGGGAAAACATGAGAGAGCGACTCGACGCTATCGAGACTGCCTGGAAAGTTACCCGTGAGTTTCTGGCTGTGAATGGCTATTGTGATCCGAAATAGTTTCACTTTCGAGTAGAAACACTTCTCAAAACAGCTTTGCGGGCGGGCAGATCCAAAGCACATTCCCACCAAGTTCGACTGCGACCGGTAACCTGGTATCAGGGTCTACGAAACCAGAAACTGTTGTAGTCTCATTGACTATCGGCTCAGGCTCGACGGTCTGCGAGTTCTCATCGCCGGCCGGAACCAACGGAAGCTCCGGCAACTCACTCACACAACTTTTGATAGACTCGATAGGAATGACCTCGAACCTCTCCACTCCGTCGCCGACAGCAAGGTCTAAAACACAATTCGTACCGCCGCCTTTCTGACTGACCCTGTATGCTCCCGTCATCAGCAGGTCTTGCTTGGCACCGGATTTAACCAGATCCGATGATCGCTGCAAAAACTTCATTCGTTTCACAGCAAGGAAATAGGCCATCACGAGGAAAAGCGGTATTTGCAAAATAAAAGCCGTCATCGCCTTCAATAACAACTGATTTTTTGCCAGGTGGGCCAAGCCCGACGGTGAGCCGTAAAATGCAAAAAATGTTAAAGCCGGAAGAACGGAGGTAAGGACAAGACCCGTCGCTAGAAACATGTAGCGCAGATAGAGATCCTTCAAATCTGAATGTACGGTTTCGCCTATCATCCAAGCAATTCCATTCGGCTAATTCATTCACCCATGATACTACGGCCAAAACCAACCTCCTCAAGAAGTGGTTATCGAACGATTACAACGCAGATTTATTGGACTAAGTTGTTCAGCAGACGCGCATGTTTTTCAAGATCGTACGCAGCCGACGCTGATAGTGTTGTCAGCTTGGAATGGGCACCTATCACTTCGACCTCGAATTCTTGCTGTGTCGCATCAAGCAACTCAAGCCCGGATGAAACCATTCCAGGAAGTCGCAACTCAGAGGAAAGCTCACGATCCATTCGATGAAATCCCTTTTGACTTATGGTCACACCTGCAGACGAATTGGTTAAAAGAACACCCATATCAAACGAGTTCAAATCATAGAGTTTCGCCACAATCAAATCCGCAAGAACCCGTCTCTGCTGCCGTTTTAAAACAGCCTTATCCGCCGCTTGGAACACCTCCAGGGACAACCCCATCGCCAACAATTCACGACAATAACGCAGATCATTTAACGCCAACTCGCCCGCCAGGACCGCGAGCCGTCTCCATAGCGAAGCATTCTCCTCGTTTAAAACGGGAATTGGGCACTCTTCGATAACAAAGTAATTAAGGTTGTTGCCGGCCATTTTTCTGCGGATTACATAATCAAATACAAAGCTATTCAGACACGCGCAAAGAGCCAGCGAGTATTCGAGCGGCGAGAGCAAATTGTTATAAGAGCTACCGGCTTGCAGTTTTAAGACCGGTACCGAGTTGCCGCACGCCACCGCTGACAGTGCTGATGCAATCATGGTCCTGGCATTAGTCGCACTCCCGACCGCCAGAAAACCAATCTTAAGATCCGTTGGTGAGCAGCGCTGCAAGAAATTGTCCTTGCTGACCAAATATTGTGGTCCCAGACCGCACGGGAAAGCGGCATCGTTTTCGATGCGACAGCCAGCGCCCTGTCCTGCACCACCTGTCTTAATCCAAACCGCCCGCCTGCCTCGTCCGGATATCCAGCGCTTTTCGTTCGAATTGAACTGTCCAAGCATTCGCCCCTCATACAGCGGCATGAATACGCTTTCCACATCGTTGAGGTGAATGAATCGCTCCCGACTCGATGAAACAACGAGTTGCTCCTCATCGGGCACGAACTCCGCTTGCGAGCAGGTTGAAGTACACTGGCGCCACCCACCGGAAAGCCAGTTTCCATAGCAATCTTGCAAATAACCCAGCTCCTCTAAGTGGTCGCGTTCGCGAAACAAGTGCGAGTCCAACGTCATGTCGAATTCCCGCTTGTACTCCAGTTGGAAGCCACCATTTATGGTGCTACCGAGTAAATCCGCAGAGCTGTAAATCTTTTCAATCAGGCTGAACGCAGCGAGATTTTCCACCTCCGGCAACACTGACCACTTCGGGCTTAACGCTTCGATTGTCGAGGCATCCTGTCTGCAAATCGCTCCGCCGAATTCAGTTTCGACAAAACTGGTTTTGCCACCTCTAGTGGCGACAAAAAAACAATATTTGAACGATCGATGAATATCGAATGTACGATCGGAATTTTCAAATCCTACTAATTTCGTCCAAACATTTCGCTCGATCAGCAAACGCCGCAGGTCGCGCGCTCCACAATCAGAATAGATTCCGGACGGCACAACCAGAGCGACGCAACCTCCGGGGCGGGCGAGGTAGAACGCTTGCTCACAGAAGAGCTTGTACAAATTTGTATCGCCTGCACCCTGGCAGAGAAACGGATGAACTTCATCGGTGCATTGAACCGGGGCTTTCCGTACCCATTGCGCAAACCGTTTGTGCTCTTCTTGCCGATCGCGCCAGTCCGCCGCCAGTTCCGGATCGCCGCTCAACAATTGCTCTTGCGCGGTAATCGCCTCCTGTTTTCCCAAGGTCCAGTAATCCGGCAAAACAGCGCCGAAAAATTCTCGGGAATTCGGTTTCTCGATCTCCCAGGGTGGATTACCGATCACCAGGTCGAAACCGGAATGAGAGCTGGTCTTTGAGAAAACTTCCGGGAATTCGAATTCCCAGTGGAAAAATTTTTGACGCTTAGTTACGGCACCATCGCTTCCGTTTCCACTCGCCACACCAGCGCTTTTTCTATCCAGGTTTTGAAACCAGGACGCGCACCATGAATCAAGTTTATCCTTTGTGACGCCGGAGCCTTTCTCATCATGCACCTGATCGATTCGACAGCCGATCAGACTGTTTCCGACTCGCAGATTCGGGAAATCCACGGATGGATTAAGCGCGTAATTGGCCACCTCCGTCCAAAGACTGAGCCGTGCCGCCTCAACTGCCAGCGGGTCCAGGTCGACACCATAGAGTACATTCCGCGCAATTGTTTCCGCTTCGATGTCCGAGTGCCTGTTCAAAAACTTCAGCGCCTGAATGAGAAACACTCCGGCGCCCATCGCCGGATCCACGATTCGCAACCTCGCAACATCGCAATGCTCAGAACCAAAAAAGTTTCCATTTCGCGTAGCAGTTTTCGCGACAGACCCAAGAGCCTCTTCGACAACACGTGACACTAGATGCGGTGGCGAATAGAATGAACCGCCTCGTTTTTTCGAACGATCTCGAATGCGCGCTCGAAGTTTTAAACCTGAGTGAGCAGAGTTTTCAAAAGCCGGCACCATAGTCAGTACCGCTTCATAGAGACGCGCTATTTCCTGAGCGATATTCACAGGAGGAGCATCCGTAGCCGCACTAATGCTCGACAGTCCCAACAAAACAGCATCTACCGCTCGCGCAATAGCCGAATCGAGAAGCTGTCCTGTTTTCGCCAGACTCTCCGTATTTAGTGTAGTTGGGGCGCTCAGAAGATCTGAGAATTCAGATGATAATCTCCCCCAATCATGTTGCGGATGCGTCAGACGAATCGCGCAAACCCGAAGCAAAGTCGTCACGGATTGGTGCCAGGCGAGTTCCATGTCCTGCCAGCGCCCATCTGGTGCCATCCGCTCGCCCAGTAACTCAATCAGCGCTGCTAGCGCCTGGATCTTAGGCGCTGCAGTCCTTTTCCTTGTGGTCTCACTATTAAGCTTCACAAAACCCGCTCACAACCATTCGATTTTAAATCTTCTGACCGGAAAGAAACACCCGTCGGGTCAACCGGCAATTGCGCAGGAATCGGCTACCTGCTAAATTGGCAGAGTGAGCGCATATTTTTGCGCTCGACAACCGATTGTCATACCCGTTCGGAACCGCAGAGGCGCATATCAAGCATGGCTATCAGAAAAGTTTTGATTGTCGACGACGATCCGGACATCCGCAAAATCGGACGCCTGAGCCTGACCGGGCTCGGTCGCTGGGACGTCTGCCTCGCATCCTCAGGCAAAGAAGCGCTGCAACTGGCTCCCATCGAACGTCCTGACGTCATCCTGCTGGACATCACCATGGCGGACATGGACGGTATCGAGACACTCAATAAGCTCAAAGAGCACCCTTCGACAAAAACCACGGCAGTAATCATGACGGCTACGCGCTTCGACCAGAAAGAGATCGACATTTGCGTCCAGCAAGGAGCCGTCGGAATTCTCGGCAAGCCCTTCAACCCGATGACCCTGCCCGCCGAAATTACCCAGATGGTCGAAAGTAACTAGCTGCCAGAAACTACTTTTCGCTAGCTTCCAGAGTTCTGGAAGATGGCGTCAATGGCGGTTTTTTACGAAACTTTCGCTGCGCTGCGTCAAGCGCGATGTATACGACCGGCGTGATATACAGCGTCAATACCTGCGACACCAGAAGTCCTCCGACTACAACCAGACCAAGAGACCGCCGCGCATCAGCTCCGGCGCCAAAACCAATCGCAATCGGCAGCGTGCCCATCAACGCCGCCATCGTGGTCATCATAATCGGGCGAAAACGCACAAGGCATGCCTGATAGATTGCATCAGCAGGTGCCATACCTTCATCTCGCTCCTTCTCAAGCGAGTAGTCGATCATCATAATCGCGTTTTTCTTCACGATACCAATCAACAAAATCAGACCGAGAAAACCATAAACATCCAGCTCTTTTCCAAATATCAGGAGCATGCCCAGACCGCCAAGACCAGCGGCCGGCAAGCCCGAGAGGATTGTGACCGGATGCACGAAACTCTCGTATAACATACCGAGAATGACGTAGATGATTACTGTGGCAAGAAACAGTAAGAATCCCATGTTTGAAAACGACTGCTGGAACGCTTGAGCCTGTCCCTGGAAGCTTACCGAAACCTGAGCCGGAACGGTCTTCTTCGCAATCGCGTCAACAACCTCGACTGCCTGGCCGATTGAAAATCCCGGTCTCAAATTAAACGACACAGTCGCAGACGGAAACTGCCCCAGATGGTTGACCACAAGCGGTCCTACACCAGGAGTAAGTTCGGCGACCTCATTTAACGGAACCATTTTGCCATTGACGGAGCGCACATATAATTTGGCAAGCTGAACAGGGTCGCGCTGATACCTGGGCGCTAAACCCATCACGACGCGATACTGATTGGATGGCGCATAGATAGTGGAAATTTGTCGCTGACCATAAGCGTTGGCGAGCGTCTGTTCAACCTGGTCTTGGGTTATGCCGAGAGTAGCGGCAAGATCTCGATTGACCTTAATATCGATCTGCGGCGTTCCGGTAAGGACATCGGTCGTCACATCCTGCAAGTCCGGCACGTCCTTCAACTTATCGACAAGCGCATCTGTAGCCGCATACAGAGCTTTGGTGTCCGGTGACATCAGCGTCACTTGATAGGTGCTCTTCGAAGACTGACCGCCAATTCTAATACTGGGTGGAATTTGTAAAAACGACTTTATTCCAGGAATTTTAGCCAGTTGAGGCCGAAGCTCTTTGGCAATCTCGTCAGCTTTCTTTGTTCTCTCGTGAAAGGGCTTTAGAGAAACAATCATGCGACCCGCGTTAGCGGCAGAACCTCCGACACTGGACATCACGCCCTCGACATCGGGATGAGCAGCCACTATCGCAGCAACCGCCTTTTGATGTGTGCTCATAGAATCAAAAGAAATGTCCTGAGCCGCTTCGGTAGAGCCCTGGATCATTCCGACATCTTCAGTCGGCATGAAGCCTTTGGGTACGAGCGTGAAAAGGTAAGCAGTCGCTCCTATAGCGATCACCAGAGTCGACAACGTCATAATCGGATGCCGCAGCGAAACCTTCAATGACTCCTCGTATCGGCGCGCCAACCAGTCCCAGAGTCGCTCCATTCCGGCTAAGAACCCATGCTGTGCATCGTGAGCTCCCGGCTTCAACCAGCGACTCGAAAGCATCGCAGTCAGAGACAAAGAGACAAACCCGGATACGAGAATTGCCACAGACATAGTGACGGCAAACTCGTTGAATAACCTTCCGACAATACCTTGCATGAGTAGAACCGGCAAGAATACCGCCACCAGGGACAGTGTCATACTGATAACGGTAAAACCGATTTCGCGAGTCGCATTTATAGCGGCTTGAAAGGGAGGCTCACCCATCTCGATGTGCCGAACGATGTTCTCCAGAACGACTACAGCGTCGTCAACTACGAATCCAACCGACAGAGTCAACGCCATCAAGGTAAGGTTGTTTAAACTGAAACCAAGCAAGTACATCGCTGCAAATGTGCCGACAAGCGATGTCGGAAGTGCAAGACTGGGAATGATCGTCGCCGGCAAATTTCTCAAGAAGATGAAAATGACCGCTACTACGAGCCCAATTGTCAGTGCCAGTGTAAATTCAACATCCTCGATCGACGCCCGAATCGAGGTCGTTCTATCGTAAAGGACGTCCATACTTACAGAGCCTGGAATTTGATTCCGCAGTTCCGGCAAAACGTCTTTTATCTTATCGACGATCTGAACCGTGTTTGTACCAGGCTGCCGCATGATAGCTAAAACAATGGCACGCTTACCGCTGTACCAACTCGCGACTTTGTCGTTCTCCACACTGTCCGTAATGCTGCCTAATTCGGAAAGGCGAACGGGCGAGCCATTGCGATATGCCACTACCAGCGATGCAAACTGCTTCGCATCCGTGAGCTGTCCATTAGTTTTAAGCATGAATGCCGAGTGAGGCCCGTACAACGTTCCGGCAGGAACGTTCACATTTCCAGTTTCAATCGCCTGTCTTATTTCATCGAAGCTGACGTTCCTCGAAGTAAGCGCATCAGGATCGAGCTCAACGCGCACGGCATATTTTTGAGAACCGAAAACATTTACCTGCGCCACACCGCCAATCATAGAAAGACGCTGCCCTACAGTGGTTTCCGCATACTCACTGACCTGATAAAGCGGCAAAGAGTCAGAACTTAGAGAGAGAAACAAAATCGGCGAATCTGCCGGATTCACTTTCTTGTAGGACGGTGGAGTCGGCATCGGAGGCAATATACGCGAAGCCGTGGCAATTGCGGTTTGAACATCTTGCGCAGCTGCGTCGATATCACGCGTCAGATCGAACTGCAAAGTAATCGACGTACTGCCAAGCGTGCTGCTCGAATTCATCGATGAAATGCCGGATATTGAGGAGAACTGGCGCTCAAGTGGTGCAGCGACAGCGTTCGCCATTGTTTCCGGATTTCCGCCAGGCAGTGAGGCCGTAACTGAGATGGTAGGGAAATCGATACTGGGAAGATCGTTTACAGGCAACTGCGTGAAGCCGATCATACCGAAGAAAACTATGCCCAGCATGGACAGCGTAGTCATAACCGGTCGCCGAATAAAGAGGTCCGAAAAGCTCATTGCGGTCGACCAGACATCGTTTGTATCGGTTCAGTGTGCTTGGCACTGGCTTCTGAGGCGTCTTCGCGGCCGGAGATTTCAACTCTCCCACCCTCGGCCAACTGAATCTGACCATCCGTGACCACTGTGTCACCATTAGTGATACCAGATTCAATTGCAGTCAACCCGTCAACGCTCGGACCAGCTTTAACGGGCTGCATATGAGCGGTTTTTCCGTTTTTCAAAACCCAGACAAACTGCCCGGACTGTCCGGTTTGAACGGCCTGGGTCGGGATAGCGATCGCATCCTTCAAGGTTGTCAGAGTTAGTAAAACATCCACATATTTTCCGGGCCACAGCATCGAATCTGAATTATCGAATTCAGCCTTCAATTTAACCGTACCAGTGGTATTGTCCACGGTATTGTCGGTAAACGTAACCTTGCCCAGACGCTCGGCGTCATGCCCCTTGAGCAGAACCGCAACACGAAGGTTGTCTTGTTTATATTTCTGAACCAGCTCAAATTGATCGGCGGGTACGGAAAACTCCACGTAAATTGGGGAAATCTGGTTGATTGTGACAAGAACATCTTCATCAGCACGAACATTGTTGCCTTGAAGAACCAATATCTTACCTGTTCGTCCCGAGATCGGAGAATTTACGGTCGTAAAATTCAGCTGCACACGAGCGTTCTCCAATACCGCTTTAGCGGAGGCTAGTTGCGCGTATGCATTCTGAAGATTGGCTTTATCAGCGACGATCTGCGCTTCTGCGTTTTGTATATTTGCTTGTCCGGCCACCACGGTCGCCGCTGTCGATTCCATATCTGTTTCACGTCGTTCTGCTTCAACCTCGGATACGGCGCCGGCTTTCGCCAGCGCACCAAAGCGCTGAGCGTTTACCTGAGCCAGATGAGCCAGAGCCTGATTTTTCGTCTGGTCGGCCTTGACTTGCGCAAGAACCGCCTTGTCCTTATCAATCGCCGCTCTGGCCTGAGCAATCACAGCCTCTTGCTTCGCGACGTCAGACTCAGCTTTCAAATAATCAGCGCGAGCAGGACGCGGATCGATTGTGAACAGTAATTGCCTGCGCTCGACTGTATCACCTTCCTTGAAATGAATAGAGACGATGCGACCACCGATTCTAGCTTTGACGGAAACGGCATTCATCGGGGTGACAGCGCCGATGCTCCTCAAATGAATCGGAATGTCCGCAGTTTTAGCGGTTGCCACCGTCACCGGTGCCGGAGGTTTTTGAGTTTTTTTCTTCTCTTCATGCCTGGTCAGGAAAACGGTCGCGCAGGCAATAGCGATTACGAGAATAATCAGAAATACGGCGCGACCGTTGCCGGACTTCTGTTTCTCTTCGACGGATGAAAATGATGGTTGGGTCCCTAGACTCATTCTGTAACTTTTCGACCACATGTAATCGACACGAAAGTCGACGAAATAGTCATAGCATAGTTCCTAATAATAGAACAGACGCTGATCACAACTGAGCGCCTGGTGTGCGGCGTCTCACTGGCTTCTGCTCGCGCGGCGGCACTGATGTGCAGACAGTCTGCTAAATCAAGAATGGAAACTGAGCGGCGATGGGGTGACCTTTGTCTCTCCACGTCGATTGGCGCTTAAATCATGACGACAGCTAAACGAAAGAAAGAACCTTATTACTCTGCGATACCATCGGTAAGCAGTCTTCTGAACCCGATTCTCCACGCGCTTCGAGAGCGCGGTGGGAATGGACCGACTGACAAAGTCACATCAGAACTCGAAAATAAATTTCTCCAGGACGCGACGGTAAACCGCTTCCCTTCGGCACGACTTGAAATACACAGCCGACTCAACCGCGCCCTGGAATTGTTGAGTAGAGCAGGTCTTGTCTGTCGCAAAGGTTTGTATTCACTGAAACTTACACCGAAGGCCCTTGTTGTCCCGGAATCGGCAGTAGAGAAACTCAGCGAAGCGACATTGAGAGAAAAACACTCTGTCGACATTGTGGTGGAGTCAGAGAAGACTCTTCCGTTACCCGATGAAATCAGCTTAGACATACTGGACTTCTTGTCTCAAGAACCGAAAATGTCTGCTCTGCAAATCGAGGAAAGAGTCCTCCAGAGATACGCTTATGACCACGGCATCCTGGAGGCTGAGGAACTGGAGCAAGTGAGCCGAAGAGCTCTCACAGCCAGAAGAATTATAGAGTCAAAACACTTGATAGCTCAAGATTCCGACGGCATGTTCCAACTGACAAACCGCGGTCGTTCGGTCAATCCGGTGCAAGCGCAGCGGATCGCGAGATTATCGATCGGCACCTACCTTCGCCATCAACTTTTGAAATTGCGCCTCTTTGTTGAAGAGCAAGCACAGGTTGAAACTAGACGGCACATCGTTGAAGAAATCAGCGCATTCCTGTTCGGTGTAGGGAGATACTTCACAAAGCCGAAGAATCGCGAACCGCAAGTTGAGTTAATAAGAGAAAAGCAAGCTACTTACAGTGACTAATGCGCTACATAAGAGCAAGAAAGAGATCATTCACTACCTGTTCCAGACTAGCTGAGGAGAGACAACATGAACAGACATGCAATTACTACTTACAAACTTGAAGCGCAAGATGTCATCGCAGCAACCATGTACAGCATGTTGTTGGTTTGCCTGCTTTTCAGATTGGCGTAACTAAACCAACCGACACCACCTGCGATACCGCCAGAACCAGAGGATAATATTATGAATCGCATTGAATACAGATTGATGCAAGTAGCGGAGTCAGTCTCCGGAGCCGTCTCTAACGCCAGCGACACGGCCTTCACTATCGTGGCCGGTCAGGTTGCAGGAGTCGGTGCAGATTGGATCGACAAAATGTTCCTCACCGAGGAGGACGGCTCTCATTACAAGCAGGAGCTAGATGGTGACGGAGAGCAAGAAGGAGATGGGCAAGTGCGATCTCTAGACAGGAAGCGCGCCGCACGAATGGCAAAGAAACTATCTAAAAACGTTTCAACACCTCCTGACCTCATAATCTAGAAATTTTAACGCGACAAACGACCAACGAAAACGCGAGTCACCGACTCGCGTTTCTTCGTAACGCGAACCACCACCCACGGTGCTCAGGTGGGAAGCTGGCATCACGAGTGTGACAGACGAGAGAGAGGGAGAGGTGAAAGGGACCTAAGATCGCCAGCACGTCACCGCTGGCGATACCAGCGACAGCCTTGAATAAATCAAAGCGAGGCTCTTAGTTAGGCTTGCCCCAGTACCAACCTTGCCCGTATGTCACGCCCATGTCGATAAGCAGTTCCAACTCCTCACGACACTCAATGCCTTCGGCGACGAGATCTGAGCCCAGCGCATTCACGACCTTAACGAGGCGGCGCAACAACCGTTCCTTCGTTGGTTCCTGAGCTATGCCTGAGACATACTTGCGATCGATTTTGACGATGTCCGGCTCAAGGATTATCAGACTTTCGAGCGAACTTCTGCCGAAACCGACGTCGTCGATTGCAACATGAACGCCCCTGCGTTTGAGCTCTTGAACGTGATCTCGTAAGTAAGTGGGGTCACCTATAAACTGCTGTTCACTGATTTCAATACAGAATTTGCCCTCTTCCGGGTCAGCCGGAAACAGCGTCATCAGCCTGTCTATGGGCGTGTCGATAATCGTGGATGGGAATAAATTGACGTGCAGACGTGAATCATTGTTGAACTTCGGATCGGTGCTTGCTGCAGTCAGACAAGTTTTCAAACAGCGTAAATCAACAATAGTAAGAAGGTTGTACTCAACGCTCACTCGGAAAAGATCGACAGGCATCTCGAAAGCACCTTCCGGTCCGCGGCTGAGAATCTCATACCCAACGAGTTTTTCGTCAGCAAGATGCAGAATCGGCATAGAAACCGCTCTGAAGCAATCCCCCTTGCGCAACTTCTCCGTCAACTCTTCAAGAGCGTCTCGGTCGGGTTGACCCTGGCGCTTGTGTTTTTCTCCGGAAGAAACACGGTTTTTGCCCAACAATTTCGACTCACGAACGGCCAATCGCACTAACGACAGGACTTCCTCAATCGAGCAGAACTCGTAAGGTAGGGCAAGCACGCCCAAGCTGGCAGTAACACGAATGGTCTCAGACGCAAGCCGCAACGGACTTTCCGCGACGGACAGACGAATTTTTTCCGCCACCAGCATGCCTTCTGCAAAACGTGTATCCGGCAATAAGAGGAGGAACTCGTCACTGCCGATCCTGGCGATGTGATCGGTCGGTCGGACCGTTTCCTTCATGCGCTTGGATATTTCCTTGAGCACGACATCACCGACGCCATGCCCTAGCTGGGCGTTGATGCGGTCGAAATCATCACAGTCGAGTAGCACTGCGACCAGATTCCAGCCGCCTCGTCTCGCTCTTTCGAATTCGTGTTGGAGAGCTCGTTCGAGACCGGCTATGTTTAAACACTCGGTGAGCGGGTCGTGATTGGCTAAAGCCTCCAATCTCGTCGTCGCTGCCTCCAGCCGATCCGATGCTTCCTTCAGTGCCTCTTCGGCACGTTTTAAATCAATTGCGTATCTCATTGACTGCACAAGCCTCTTGGCGTCGATGGACTCTTTTACTAGAAAATCCTGCGCACCGTTTTGCACGGCCTCGTCAACATCCTGGTCGCGTGTGTCGCTAAGGACTACGACAGGTACCGTTGTATGTAACTCTCTCAGTTCGTTTAAAACTTCCAGCCCCTTCTTGTTCGGCATAGAAAGACTGAGAAGGACTACATCAAAACCCTCTTTCTCGAGGCGCTCCATCCCGTGAGCGAACTTATCAGTCCACTCCATATTGAAATCCGAACCGGTTGCAGCCTCATCTAGTACGTCGCGAAGAGCCTTTGCCTGGCCCTCATTGTGTTCTATAAGTAGAACTCGCGTTTTTTTGTCGTCACCCATTCAATGTCACCAAAAAATTCCGATTGCGTTGCACAAAAACCTCGTCAAACCTGTTTATCAGTCGCTTGCGCCCCCTTCCCACATCCTTGTGCCCAATCAAACCAATCTTTACCCTGCCCCGATTTGCAAACGCAATCAGCCCTGTTCATGTACTATGGAGCCGGCGTAGGTGGCCCCAATGGTCATTAATGCCCAGATCGTCCTTGTATGAAACTACAGACCTCACTTACTAATTTCAAGACTCTTCTTATATGACAAATCAAGCACAGCCTGCCGAGCCTGTAAAACAAGGCAAACAACCAGTCTGGAAACTGCTTGTCGCTATTTTGTTAGGCGCCGGTCTGCTCTATTTCGCTTTTCGCGGCATAGACGTGCAAAAGATGATGCAGTATATGCAGGAGATCAACCCGTTCTACGTTTTCCTCATATTTGCTGTCGGTATATTGAGCCACTTCCTGCGAGCCCTTCGCTGGATTATCCTTTTGAAACCGGTAGCAGAGCGCAACGTCAGTCTCTGGAATTCGTTTTACGCAGTCATTCTGGGATATGCAGTCAACGTCGTGATTCCCAAAGGCGGGGAGGTTGTTCGCCTGGTCGAGATGAGTCGGCTGGAGAAATTACCGTGGGCAGCAGTTGCACCGACCCTGCTTATCGACCGATTGCTCGATGTCGCACTGCTGGCGTTGCTGGTCGGCGTGACCCTGACTGTACTGCCGCAATCCGTGCTTGAAACCGTGCCGTGGCTTGTGCCAGGAGGTATCGGCATGGTGGTGGCAGCTACCGTTGGAATGCTTCTTTTGCCTAAGCTGTCAGCGATTGTTCGCTGGTTCATGAATCACAAAATTATCAAGAAGGCTCTTCCTGACAAGATTTCGACTATCTTGACGGAAAAGCTCGCTGAATTTGAAGTCGGCACCAAGTGTCTAACCAACCCCGTCACGTTTCCAATAATCGCGCTATTGAGCGTGGCGATCTGGGCGTGTTATTGGGTTAGTTTCTACCTGATGCTCTTCGCGTTCAATATGCAGTCTATGGTGAGCGCAACCGACTGTTTGATCACTTTTACAATTGGAACTCTCAGCAATTTCGTTCCCACACCGGGTGCCGCCGGTGGTTTCCATCTTTTGGTCCAGCAGGGTCTTATGATTAACGGTCAGGTGAACAAGGAACAAGCACTCGCTTATGCCACCGTTTTGCATATCATGAATTACATTGTTGTAAGTTGCGTTACCGCTGCGGTTTGCGTGCTAATACAATCATTCAAGAAGAAATCCGACTGACACCGCCAGCGGTGCTCTATTTCTTTCGACGTTCTGTAGACTCTGATGGTTTTGCAGTGGCATTACGCTTAATTTTTCTCTTTGCCGCGGCCAACTTCAGCTCCCGCGCTTCCACCCGTGATTCCTTCAACGCCGCGGCGGCCGCATCATGCGCTTTGCGTATCGCCGGACTGATCGGCTGGCACTTCGGACAGAAGTGAGAGCTACGACCGGCAAGTTTGACACGCTCGATCCTGGTACCACATGCGGAGCACTTCTCGTTGGTGCGTCCGTAAACATGCGCAGCATTCTGATAGTCGCCGTTGACGCCGGACAGATTCGAGTAATCTCTCAAAGTTGTTCCGCCAAGCTCGATCGAACGAGACAATACTTCAATTATTTTTTTGCTCAAGACGACAAGCTGTTGCAGTTTCAATTTGCCTGCTGGCTGAAGAGGATTGATATTAGCCAGGAACAACGATTCGTCGGCATAGATGTTACCAATGCCCGCGATGATTCGTTGATCGAGCAAAGCATTTTTAACGGGCTGATTTTTACCGCGAAAGGCGTCGAGCATATACTCGGCCGTCAGGTGCGACAGCGGTTCCACACCCAGAGATGCAATGCCGCTAACAACGTCTTCCACGGAGGTTCCGCTGGGTACGTACCAGAGCCGGCCGAACACGCGCATGTCTTCGTAGTGTAACTCCTTGCCACTAACCAGAATGATCCGGACGCGCAAAAAGTTTTTCGCCACAGACGCATTGATGTCCTTCTCAGTCTGGGGTTTTTCTTTGAGAACCAATCGCCCGGACATGCGAAGATGTACAACCAGCGCCGCACCCGACGACAAACCGACTATTATGTACTTCCCTCGTCGGGTGGTAGCTTCAAACGTATGCCCTTTCAAAAGCCGCCTGAATGCGTCGACTTCAGGATAGCCAATTGAGTCTTTGCGCAGAACTTCGACCGACTTTATCTTCTCGCCGACGATAAATTTGTTTAGCCCACGGGCGACTGTTTCTACTTCCGGAAGTTCTGGCATACAACCTCAAAGCTATTTTTCGGCCACACTTTATCAAACAGGGACTTCTGGAAAACGATTCGTTCCATTCAAGTTTCTAGATGAAGAAGAACGTCGCTCCAAGAATGAGATACACGGCCAGGAGCTGCACGCCTTCCATCCAGTTGCACTCACCGTCAAAAGTAATGAACGGAAGAATGATGACTGATACCACTACCGCCATCACTTCGAAGCCGGAGAAACACAGATCCATGGGGCGACCTATGATAAAACTCGCGAAAACAATCACTGGAGCGACAAACAGAGCGATCTGCGTGGATGAGCCCAGTGCGATATTTATGCTCAAGTCCATCTTGTTCTTCAGCGCCATCAAGATCGCGGTGCTGTGTTCGGCAGCGTTACCGATGATCGCGACTACGATCACGCCGATGAACATATGCGTCATTCCAATAGCCTGGGCTGTCGCTTCCACCTGTTTAACGAGCAATTCAGCAAGCAGCGCGACGAGCACCGTCGAGGCACTCAAAACAATAATGCTGTTTCGCACGCCCCAATGTTCGGTTCCAATCGCCTCTTCGACCTCTACGTCGACCTGTCGCACGTAGAGATTTCTGTGCGTTTTTAAACTGAAAAACAAACTGAGCAGATAGACAACGAATTGAATGATTGCAATCGCCAGAGCCAAACGGAGTTCTTCACCGGGCGTGACCTCGCCGACCTGTCTGCCGTAGAAGTGGAATACCGCGGGCACCACCAGACATATCGCAGCCAGGGCGAGCAGAGTAGATGAAGTGGTAGCGGCAGTACGATTGAACTCCTGGGTTTTATATTTGAGGCCACCAGTGAGCATCGACAATCCCATTACCAGTAGAACGTTTCCGATGATCGAGCCGGTGATAGAGGCTTTGACGACATCAATCAAACCCGCTTTGAGAGCCGAGAGGGCTATCAAAAGTTCACAGGCGTTTCCAAACGTCGCGTTCAGAAGTCCGCCCATACCGGTGCCGAGTTTGTCGGCAAGAACTTCAGTAGAACGCCCCATCAAACCGGCCAGAGGCGTAATTGCCAGACACGCCATTAGAAACAGAACGGGAGGCGCCCAATGCATATATTCGCCCACAAACGCCAGTGGCACGAAAATCAGCAATAGCTGAAGGAAAGTCTGCGGCGTAACTTTTAGCATCTTATGCATCGAAAACTAACCAGAGATTGCGCGGGCTGGAGCCGCAAACTGCTCGAACAGAGCGATGTCAGAAGACGCGCATGCCCTTCCGACAGAGCGATGATCATACTCGTTAGAGCGATTGGCGCCATTAACTCATAGCAAAATCGGAACGCTTGGCAGCACCGCAATTAGTGGCAGCCCGATCACAACGTTTTCATCAAACCGACATCGGCGTATGGTCGAGCCAGAGTCTGAAAGCCAAGCGGCGAGGGGTTTCGCGCAACTAGTCTCCCGGTAAAACCGTTCGCCGGTAAACGTTTGAAAATTCTTATCTGAAGATTAGCGGGATATTTTTATAGATTCAGTACGAACAGGCCTTAACATATGAATTCAAGATCTAAATAAGTCCAGATCTACTTTTGGAGGGTGCCTCATGGTGGCCACGATGCCTAGCTCGGTTCCGACGATGGAATGTGAAAGTCCGCACTTCCTGATGGCCCAACGCCAACTCGATGAAATCGCCGCTGAAATGGGATTACCCTCACAGTTGCACGAGCGCCTTCGCTACCCGAAGCGCTCGATGGTAGTGACAATCCCGGTTCGCATGGACGACGGTCTGGTAAAAACCTTTACGGGCTATCGCGTTCACCACGATGTGGCTCTGGGACCGGCCAAGGGTGGTATCCGTTTTCACCCTGAGGTGAATCTGGGCGAAGTCGCGTCGCTCGCGATGCTGATGACCTGGAAATGCGCGCTTATGGGCTTGCCTTACGGGGGCGCCAAGGGCGGCATCAGATGCAAGCCCTGGCAAATGTCGCTCGGCGAACAAGAGCGTCTCACCCGCCGCTACACCTCTGAAATTATCAATCTTCTCGGACCTGACAAAGACATTCCGGCACCGGACATGTATACGAACGAGCAGACCATGGCGTGGATCATGGACACCTATTCAATCAACGTCGGTCATACCGTACCTTCTGTAGTAACAGGAAAACCGGTTTCCATCGGAGGTTCGCTCGGACGTCACGAAGCGACCGGTCGAGGTGTCGCCTATTGCGCCCGTCGAGCCGTTAAGCATCACAATCTCAACGTCGAACAACCGACCGTAGTCGTTCAAGGTTTCGGCAACGTAGGTTCAATCGCAGCCAAGCAACTCTATTCATCGGGCTACAAGATCGTCGCTGTATCCGATGTACACGGCGGCATCCGCAACGAGGAAGGTCTCGATATTCCGCGCCTGATGGCCTATATGTCGGAATTCGGTCGAGTCGCCGGCTTCCCGAACTCAACGACAATCAGCAACGCCGAGTTGCTTTCCACCAAGTGCGACATCCTTATCCCAGCCGCGCTAGGAAACCAGCTCAAAGAAGACAATATGGAATCGCTCGATTGCAAAATCGTAGTGGAAGGGGCTAACGGTCCGACCAGCCCAGAAGCCGACATTTACTTGCATGAGAAAGGCGTCCTGGTTGTTCCCGACATTCTCGCGAACGCAGGCGGCGTGACCGTCAGCTATTTCGAGTGGGTTCAGGGACTGATGCAGCTGTTCTGGACCGAACAAGAAGTCAACGAACGTCTCGAGCAGATTATGGGACGCGCTTGCGATCGAGTATTTGCGCTTTCGCAAGAACGCAATCTCAGACCGAGAATGGCGGCACTGAGACTTGGTGTATCGACAATCGCTGAAGCAAAACGCCTCCGCGGTTTATATCCATAAACCGAGCGTCCGAGAATAAATCGGCGCAAGACCGCATACGTTCGCAAAACCCCGTTCTCATCGAAGCTCTGCGAAAAAGGCTGACGGTAGCGGTACATATTGATTCAACCTGGGAACAAAAGTTTGGAGGTCTCTCAAGTCCTTTGAGCGCCTTTCTCTGGTAGCCTTAGTAATACTGCTCTCAATACTGGAATTCAGATGTTCGGCGGCAACAAACCCCAAAGTGGTCCTGGTCACGCACAACAAAAAACGGTTCGTCTGCCAAAACAGATGGCGATCCCGAGTTACGGCGACGTCCAGTTTCTGATGCAGGAAGCGCAGAAAATGGCAGGGCGCATTGTTGAGCTTCCCTTTTCGAGCGCTGACAAGAAAACTGATTTCGTATTGTCCGTTCGATATGAGCCACGCGAAATAGATCCCGACCAGTCGATGGATCCGGAATGGCTTCTCTGGCAGTATTCAGGTGGTCCCGGCAAGATCATGTGGAAGCACCCCTGCCGCGACTTGAGTTTGATTTGTAATTTAATTTTGCAGGCTGGTGGCGGCGACGCGCTTCAAGACGTAATCCCGTCCAGTGCCATGATGACCGCCGGCGGAACCGGTGACACGCAGGCTAATTCGACGGGCGCATACAATCCGGTGGCCACGACGAGCGGTTTAGCACCTACGCGCATGACCCTCCCAGGTGCGCCGGCGATGCCGGACAACACCACCATCATGTTCGATCCCCCGAGATTGGGAGCCAAAGCCACTCTTGAAGGTGACCTGAATAAACTTCAGGTTCCAAACCTTTTGCAATCTATAAATCTGGCCAAGATGACAGGCCGACTCGATATTAAAACCAAAGTCGATGCCTGCCAGGTGTTTTTCCAGGAAGGAATTCCTCTGCACTGTCAGGTAGCTGACAACCAGGGCGACTCGGCGCTTGCTGAATTGATAACCTGGACATCAGGTGAGTTTCGTTTCTGGCCGGACGAAAAAAACAACGACCGTACAGTCAACAAAAGGCTGGACGCTATTCTCATGGAAGGCGTCACGCTTCTCGACCAGTGGAAGTACCTGGAGACCGCAGGTCTCAAGCAAGAGTCCTGCCTGGTTCGCAAAAATGCGATGATGTCCGAGCAAGAGCTGAGCGCACGTCTCGAGAAAGGCGCGCCACTGCCGCTTGAACAACAAATTGAATTCTATGACATGGTCGACAATCGCAACACGCTCTCCGACCTGTTGCGCAAACGCCCAATGCAAAAGACGCAGTGGGTGCCACTTTTGTTTAACCTGGTCAGCTGCGGTCTCGTCCAGATCACAGACCAGGCGCCGACCCAAAACCGCCTGGCGCGACTGAAGTCGATCGGCGTCGATGAGAACCAATTCCAGAGCGTAATTAAAACTCTTACTCGCTCGGAAACAGGAATCTTCAACTACTACGCTTTCATCTATTTCCTCGAGCAGGAATATCTGCGATACGAGTATTTCAACTTGCCGTTCTCGCTGATTGTTTTCAGCCTTGGAATTCGCAAGGGTGGAGATGATAGCCCGGTTGTCGAAGCTCTGCAAATGATTGCTATCCGACGGGCCATGCAACGGATTGGCCTGGTCAAACGGCAAATCGATACGCTCGGTCATTATGAGACTTTTGATTATGCGCTACTGTTGCCAAACACAAACGCCGCAGCTGCAGCAGCTCTTGCAAATAGAATCAGCGACGTACTACGAGAAGCACCATTATCATCCGATATGGACTCCCGAGCTCTGGCACTCGCTTTTGGCGTAGCCACCGTTCCAGAGGACTCGGTTGACCTGGACCGCCTGATTCAAGCAGCAAAACGCGCGCGAGACGAAGCGAAAAACGGCAAACGCCGTGTGGTGCTCGCTCGCGACCTAGCCCTGCCGAAAGATCAGTAATTTAAAAGAGACCGAGCACAGAATGCAACCGCTGTGAGCATTCGCAGGCGGAGCAGTGGATTTTTGTTTCTACTGAGCCAGAATGGTTTTGATAAATTCCGAAAGGCTGATTGGTGCGGCATCCCCAGAGATTAAATGTCCTTGACATCGAAACTGATTCAACTAATATAGGAGTTGCAGTTTATGTGCCTCGTTTAATCTTTGACCACATCGCTCTAATACTCGGGAATGGCATTTTTTAACCACAACCATTCCGGCAGCTGGCCCGAAGTCGGACTCACTGGACCAAATCTAGATAGCACCGCTGGTTCTTCAACCGAATCGCTCAGCTGGACGGACATACAAAGAGCACTTGATCCAGCATCAAGTCTCAATAAGCTTGACTCCGCCTCAAGCTTGAATGCCATGAATTACGGCAAAGGCGCCTTCGCGCGTTCCGGAGCCGACTTCCCGAATAATAACTATGATGGCAAGACTGACGCGACACCTGCCGTTCCTTCACTCGGTATCCAGGAATCGCCCACACGCATGCACTCAAATGACATAACCACTCAATACGGAGAGGGACTCGGTCTCGCTCCAGCCGGCGTTTCGCCCTTCCGCGGGATCGTCGACCAAAATGATTTTTTCAACAGCGGAAGAAACAAATCAGCTGAACTACGGAGCACCGAAGTCCTGACCGGCGACAATCGGCGGGAAATTGCGATGGATTCAAGCCTGGCTCCTCAACCGGTTCTTGAAGGACCGGCACGCGTAGTTCTGCCACGACTCAACTCATCGCTTTTACGCGTCATCGGCAATATGCAGAAGCAAAACGCCGACGGAGCTCAACGTGAGTTGCCGAAAGCATTGACTAATGCCAACGAAACGCCGGACGCTAAACTGGCGATCGGACTGGCGATCGCTCCCGGCGCAGAAGTGCATGACAAGGCACTCGTAGCCCGAGCAAAGGTTCGCCTGGAGCCGTCCGTCAGGCACGACGCCGAACCGAAGGCGGACGTCGCCGAGGGCAAGCTCAATGCGGAAGAAACAGTTCAGGCTCGCATCGAGCAGGAAGAAACCAGACCGCTCGCCGACCCTTTCCGGCACGTCTTCGAGCAGCATGCCAAGATCGCAGAAAAGTTCGACGGCAGCAATTGCAAGTACGGACGCACCACGCTTCTTCCTGACGGACGCACCGTGACGAGTTCGACAGCATCGGACAATACAACCCTCACCAAAACGACCGGCGAGAATGGCGCCAATTCAATGGTTGTGCACGATCGGTATCGCAGACCGACCACCGAGCAGGAGACTATGCCTGACGGAACATGGAAGTTCTCAGAACTCTCCTATGATGATTCCAAAGGTATCAAGCCATTCTGCTCGCAAAAGATAACGGTAAATTCCGACGGCACGATGGAACTCTCCAAGTACAACAAAATCGGACAACTCGCATCCAAGCAGATATTCGCCTGACGCTCCTTAGCTGAAAACATCGCCGCGTGCCGTTCCTGAACTGGGCGCGGGATCAGAAAACTTGATGCAAGTTCGTGATTACAAGTGCATCGGCGCGATTCGCATCGGTTAAGATAACTGCGCGCGGGAATCTTGTTCACGCGCGTAGTTACGCGTCGAATTAAACTAAAACTTCAACAGGTCCGATAACGATGACCTCTAATCACAGTTGTAAAGCCAATGCAACGACAATTTCGCTTGTCCGCGGCGACATCACCAGACAGGAAGTGGACGCAATCGTAAACGCGGCCAACTCCGGTCTTATGGGAGGCGGCGGCGTTGACGGCGCCATCCACCGCGCCGGCGGACCGGACATCCTCAAAGAATGCAAAGAAATCGTCGCAGTCCAGGGTAAGTGTCCGGCGGGGCAGGCTGTAATCACAGGTGGTGGCAAGCTGCCTGCGAAGTACGTTATCCATGCGGTCGGTCCTATCTGGCGTGGCGGCAGTAGCAGCGAAGAAGAGAAACTGGCAAGCGCGTACCGAGAATGCCTCAAGCTGGCAGTTCAATATGAAGCTAAAACTGTCGCCTTTCCGTCAATTTCGACCGGCGCCTATGGTTTTCCTACTGATAAAGCTTCTCAGATTGCAATCTCCGAAGCGCGGGAGTTCTGCGCGGGGAATAACAATTTAGAGGAGATCAGATTCGTCCTCTTTGACGAACGCACATATGATTTTTTCAAAAGTGCGTTGGATCAATGAAAAGTATCGCGTTCGGGGCACAACCAAATGTGTGTGCGTTTTTTGACTCGAAGCTAGTCGACGGGTCAATCGGAATCCATTTTTAGCCAGGCTGGGCTGGGGAGCATTTGTAAGAGCTAGTGTCGTCATCTATCTTTCGAAGATTTTCGAGTAGCGCCAGGCTTGGTGACCTTTTGGTGCAGGCAGGCATTCTGACGCCTGCGCAGTTGCAGGAGGCGATGCGTTCATCGCGTTCGAAGAAGCTGCAAATCGGTCAAGTACTGGTAATGTCGGGCTATATGACCGCCCGCGACCTGCAGATTGTGCTTGAAGCGCAATCCATGTTGCGAGACCGTACTATCGACCTCAACCTCGCTATTCAATGTATAAAAGTCGCCCGCAAAATCGGCGGTAATTTCTCGGATGTACTCGAGGATTACGACCAGAACGCCGCTCAGCGAGCGCGAACCGGCAAGCTCGGAGAGCTGCTGTTCGAAGCTGGTCTGGTAAGCGAAGAAGATTTATCAGAAGCGATGGAACGCAGTGTCAACACGGGCATGCCCCTGGGGAGGATGCTTGTTTTAAACCGCATATTGCCCAGCGAAGTTCTTCAAAAAGCGCTTGAAGTACAAGTTCGTCTGCGCGATGAAGTTGTTTCACGAGAAGAAGCAATACTGGAGTTACGTCAGGCAGCCGGTCTCGAAGGTGCACCTGCCGAACAACCCAAAGCCGAAGAGAAGAAAAAACCGCTTGTGCGGCTCGGCGAACTTCTGGTTATGGCAGGCATTCTGACTGAAACCGACGTCATGGATGCGCTTGAATGGGGGCTTGCCAATCAACAGCCGATTGGAGTCGTCCTGGTTTCGCAGGAGCTTATTTCGAAGGAACTTCTGGACGCAGCGTTGTTTTTCCAGGAAGCTGTTCGCGACGGAAAAATCGACGCTATGAAAGCGTGCGAACTGTTGTCGGAAGTTTTCTCTACCGGTGTCAGCCCTGAAGAAGCTCTAGCCGAGGCGGCTCCCAGCAACAAACGCGAAGAACCGGAAGTTCCGCCTATTACATATCAGCAATTGCTCACACTCTCGCGTGTTTGCACTGATGAAGATATTGAAAGCGCTTTTGAGTTGAAACGACACGGCGCCGCCCTGATTGGAAAAGTGCTGGTACTGACGGGCTTAATGGATGTGCCAACACTTCAAGCTACGCTGCGATGCTATCAAATGGTCGCGAAAGGTTGGCTCAATCCTGACGATGCAATTGCAACGCTCGATTACTGCCTTCACAAGGGTGACCAGATCATTTCATTCGAGCAAGGCTTGCGCGATCTGAAGTGGACGCCGGAAAGCGGGCTCAAGATGCGTGGCGAAGCCGGCACCGAAAGTAGTACCACTACGCCGAAAGTCTCCGAATCGAAAGCTCAAACCCCTGAAGAAAAGGAAGCCGCTCGCAAGGCGCTCAAAGAGTCGATTCGCAAAGTCACTGCTGAGGCACTGGGAGAGAGCGCATTGAGTCCAGCATCACCGGCGGAAGCGACAGTAGAAGAGCCGGCTCTCGCAGATTCAGATGAAGACGATGATGATGACGAAGAATTCGTTCTGACAAATGTTTTGGAAAGAACGCTCGCCGAATCCGAGGCCGCCTCAAACGATCAGGTAGAACAGGCAGAGTCAAAAGCCGCTGGTAAAGCGGCGGCAGAAAAAGCGGCAGCAAGCCTCTCGGAAAAGATTGCGGCGGAACGAGAACGCTCAGAAGCAGCTCAAGAGTCGGTAGCCGCGAAGAAGTCCGTCGAACCCTCCGCGGCTAAGTCAAAAAGAGGTAAGGACGCGGAGCATGCAGAAGCCGATGCAGAGCCGAAGTCTGATTTAGGCGCTCCAGCCGAAAGTAAAGCTGAAGCAGAATCGCAGCCGGCGGACGAAGACGACGCAAACGCTAAACCGACTCAAGAAGATAACGCAGACGAAGACGACGCTAAAGCTGCTGACGATGCTAAAGCCGCAGAAGAAGCCAAAGCTGCGGAAGAATCAAAATTGGCCGAAGAAGCCAGAGCTAAAGAAGAGGCCAAAGCTGCCGAAGAGGCCAGAGCTGCTGAAGAAGCCAGAGCTGCTGAAGAAGCCAGAGCTGCTGAAGAAGCCAGAGCCGCTGAAGAAGCCAGAGCCGCTGAAGAAGCCAGAGCCGCTGAAGAAGCCAAAGCTGCTGAAGAAGCTAAAGCAGCTGAAGAAGCTAAAGCAGCTGAAGAAGCTAAAGCTGCAACCGCTGCTAGCGAGGCCAAGGCAGCAGAGGAGGCTAAAGCGGCAGCCGAGCAAGCGGCTGCTGAGAAAGCAGCCGCCGAGAAAGCACCCTCAGAAGCTTCCTCTTCGCCAGAACCGGCTTCGGAGCTCGCTCCTGCAGCTAAATCAAGTCGCAAGAAGATGCCGGTTGACATGGATGAAGATGACGATAACGACACCAGAGTCGTCGCTTCCAGCGAACCATCATTGGCACGAGCATTAAACTCGTTATTTGACAACGGCTTCGACGATGATGAACCACCACTCTCATCGAACAACGACAAACTCACCGAGCCGCAAGAACGTGAAGCGGCCGAGCCTGCAGAAGAAAACTCTGCTGGTGGCCTCAAAAATCTCCTCCGAGGATTGATCGGTGACGAAGAAGACGACGAAGAACCCGCTGAGAAGCCGGCGGAAACCGCCAAAGCAGAAGTTTTTGCCGGCAGTACTGCCGCTAAAAAGGCAGCGAACGCAGCATCAAGTGGTAGCGCCGGTGGTTCTTCCGGCAAAGAAGTAATCGCAAAATCAGACGATGCCGAACCAACATCGACTAACGGCGAGTCCAAGCCGGATTCAGAGCTCAGTGAGATCGAGCGCGCAGAAGTGAAACTGGAAGAGACTGAGGCGAAAAATGACGCGATAAAAGATGAGGCGGACTCGGCAGAACCTGTAACCGAGCCGACCCCGGACGAAGTTGCAATTGAAGATATTGCAAAACTGTCCGCAGAACAGCTCCTCGTCGAAATCATGAAAACGGCCCAAAATCCGGAAATCAAAGTCACGTCCAAACGCGGCGGCAGATTCTCAGAAACAATCCTGCCCGAAGACGCCAAGGCAAGACAGCTGGCTAAGCTCGTCGGTAAGGAAGCCTCAAAAGATCTTGCTGAAAAACTATCATTCGACCAGGCAGGTGAAAAGAGTGAAGAACCAGTAGACACCGCATTCGGACGCCTGGCTGAGACTTACTTTGAACAGGGCAACTACAAGGAAGCTCAAGTCATTTACGAACGTATGCTCGTCAACCGGCTCAACGAGCTGGGTCCAGACAACCCGGCCCTCGTCGAAGACTACAATAACCTGGCGATGACGCTTTGTGTTCAGGGTCGCTTTGATAAAGCGGAGCCGTTCATGAAACGAGCTGTCCACCTGTACGAAAGCGCCCCAACCCAAGATCAGATAGAGTTTGCAGACTACCTGCACTCACTCGGCACCATCGAATATAAGCTTGAAAAACACAAAGATGCCGAAGAAATAATGCTACGCGTTGTGAGTATCCGACGAGAATCTCTGGAAGAGGATCACGAGGACATCGGCCGCGCACTGGCAGATTACGCCAAAGTTTTGAAAAAGCTCGGCAAAGACGAATCGGCTGAGTCCATATACAAAAAGGCTCGCGAAATTTTAAAGAAGCACCGCGATAAGTGATGGGCTGTGGGTCTTAAGGTCGGAAACGGCAAGCCACTGAGTATCATCGCAATTTCGCTCTGCTTAATAGGAAGCGTTCTATTGTTGGCAATCGCGATCGAAAAGATTCCTCTGGGCACAGCATATGCGGTCTGGACCGGCATCGGCATAATTGGTACATTCGTTGTCGGCTGTGTTTGGTTAAACGAACCGGTCAATGGAGCTAGAATCGCATGGGCTGCGGTGATAGCCATCGGTGTTATCGGAATGGAATTGAGCCACTAATGGAAAGAATTGAAAGATGGATAGCTGTTCGCGGTCGCCAATTTCGAGACATCAGGGAAGCACTACGCGCTAGCTCTGCCAGGCAACTTACTTCTCTCAAAGAATACTTCGAGGAACGTTCAGACACCAGACGAAACGCGGCGGGAGCAGTCGTCGACGGGCGTGTATATGGCTTCCAGAACGACGACTGGTACATCTTGCTCATGGGAAGAAACAACTGGCATTCAGTCGCCGGTGGCGATGCAGTCTCGCTCAGACTATCCGAAGAAAACGGTGAGGTCGTGAATACCGGTGTCGGACTCGATTACGAGTGTAGCGATGCACGATTTTATCGCAACAACGAAAAACTCTGGTCGATAATTCACGATGCGAATAAGGGGCAATATCATCTTCAAACTTCAGGGAAGCTCCCTGATTGCTACGAGCGCATAAAAAATATCGTTCTAGATCCCTCACTTCCCGAACCACCGAAGGATGATTTCAGGTCGCTTGGACGAAAACACGACCGTAAAAAATACAGAGAGAGCGCCGTTGAAGTTCCACTTCGCGTGAGCAGAGCGCTGACTGATTACACGTGGTCGATGGGAGTTACCGAGAACGACATCATTCACTGTTTCGAACTCGGATAACAGAACGGCTTCGAATAGCAGAAAGCAGCTTGGATATGCTCGAGGATTTGCATCGATCTCGCCGTGATTCGTAATGAATCTGCTCGCTTTCTCAATTGCCGTGAATTGAATTATCTTGTCAACGCGCTAATGGCGCGGCTTTGCGCATCGTCTGAATGGGTATCACCATAATGGGGGAGGATGATCACCCTCTAGGGTGATAGTGCTTAATTGCGCTAACTGAAGTTTGAAAAAAATGAGCATTCATGCGTTATTTCACAGATCGAATCATTTCCGGCTGAAATGAGACTCACGGAAAGGGACGGCAAAAGCCGCTTTCGCAAGCCGCACATCGCAAGACGGCTACGCTGTGCGCTAATCCTTAGATAGAGCGAAAAAAATTTCTCAATCGGCGGCAAAAAGTCAGGACGAGCTCAGGGTTCCGTCAACGAAACGACGCGGACAGTTTCACCGTGCAAACATGGGCGTTTCGCGCGTCTTCCAGAATTAGAATCGCGAATCCCAGCCGGTAGCACGGGGTTTAGTAATCTTTCGTTACCTGAATAGCATCCGAGGGCGCCAATTCGTAAAGGTCAAGTTGCTCAATTCCCGACCGCTATACAGGAGCCAGCGCACCTCAGATACAAGTTTCCTGCCCACTTTCTCAACCGGAATAAACCAGTTATAAGACATCGAGAACGCAATACAATTCTCGATGATACTACTACTGGTATCACACCGCGCAGATGTGACGGTGGAGACCTGGAACTATCTGATCAGTTACATCGCTGGATCGCTGCCTGTGTGCGATTCGAGAGTGAGCCCATACTGCGGCTCGCGCTAGGCAAAACACCTTTGCAAGCGCAGCTGCGCAACCCGATGCACCAAGCCAAACAAGGAACGAAAAAATGAGCGACTCCGCAACCTACGAGTACGACACAAGAGGTCGTCTCAAGAAGATCACCTACCTCAACGGTACGACCATCCAGTACAACTATGACAACGCGGGCAACCGCACGTCCGTGGTGACGACCTGCAGCGGCAGCGGATGCTGAGCTTGCTGGTACACCTGATGTTTGTTTAGTGACGTAATCGCCTCAGCGGTTTCGTCACACCATAGTAGTTGCTGCGATTTCAATACAGCTGTTTGGTCAGAACTTCAGTAATCGCTGAGGTCCTCCGCAGCTGTTGACGTTCGCGCTTAGCGGCGCGCAAATCAAAACATCCTCAACCGGCCGCTCGAAAAGTTCTCGAAGAAAATTCCTTATAGCGATTCGCGCCGAGCCGCATCCATTGAATTGGATGCGGCGTCTTCGTGCGCCCGCATGAGGAGCGAGATTGGAGCGGCCATCAACCGAAAGATGGAATCACCAATATGCCGACAAAAGACAAGCCGAAGCGTTCCGAAGTCCAGACTCCCGGACTTTACGCCACCCCCAAGCAGCGCTCAGTGAGCCCGAGCGCGGCTCGTCCGATGATCGAAGGACGAACAATGCCAGGCAACATTTATGTTCCAGGCAAAACCCCCTCTCCCAGAGCAGCGATTTCGGGAGTCTCGGACACGGCGATCGTTTTGAATACGACCGCAAATGCCCTGGATATTCCCGGCGGACAGGTCGACTTGCTCAACGGACAAGACAATTTGCTCGACGGGCAGGTCGACTTGCTCGAAGGCAAGCAGAACAAACCCGAGATTCTGGCGGCGACTTCGCCGGGTTTTGCGAGCAACCGTTCCAGCGGTCCGGAGAGCATCACCGAAATGGCCCGTGCTCTCAAAAACGACGTTGATCTGATCTTCAACTTCGTCCACGACAACATCGAATTCATCCCGACTTTCGGCAGCCAGAAGGGCGCGCTGGGCACGCTCATCGACGGCTTCGGCAACGCCTTCGATCAGTCCGAATTGATGATCGCGCTCCTGCGCGAAAGTGGTGCCTATACGTGCAGCTTCCAGTTCGGCGAACTCCAGCTTACCGCAGCACAGGCCGCCGCATGGCTCGGTAACGACCCGGGCAGCATCTGGGCGGCATCGAACCTGCTGGGTAACCTCGGCGTCCCCAACGAGACGAGCTGGACCGGCACCGAATGGGTTCTGCGCCTCAGCCACTGCTGGGTGAAGGTTCTCATCGCCGGCACTTACTACCACTTCGACCCGGCGATGAAGGCCTACACGAAGATTGACGGCATCGACCTCGCCACGGCGATCGGTTACAACGCCACGACCTTCATGTCGAGTGCCACCAGCGGCGCCACCATCACCTCCAACTACGCCCAGAACCTGAATCGCACGAATGTGCGAAACAACCTGGCGACGATGGCGAACACGCTGGTCACCTACATCAATACGAACGCACCGACCGCGACGACCGACGATATCCTCGGCGGTCGCACCATCGACAAGCAGACCACCCAGCTGCGCCAGACCGCCCTGCCGTATCTGCGCCCAAGCACGACGCCGACCACCTGGACGGACATCCCGAACAGCTACAAGGCAACACTCGGGGTGCTCTATGACACCATCAACGTGAGTTTCTACTCAAAGGACATCCACGGCAAGCGACTCACGCTGTTCTTCAACGCCTCGCATCAGGCTGAGCTGCGTCTCGATGGCACGCTGATCGCAACCAGCAGCGCTCAGACGCCGGGCAGCTGGAACTCAGTCCTGCTCTCGATAACGCATCCCTATCCCTACACGTGGTGGGACCAGAGCTTCTGGCAAACGGTTTGGGAAGGCAAGCCCTACCTGATCGCGCAAGCCTGGGGTAATGCCGGTCGCAACATGACCGAGATTCACCGCGAGAGACTCAACCAGGCGATCTACAACGGCTCGGCGTCCGACTCTGAAGTGGTGCTCGGCGAAGCTCTCTCCGTGCGCTGGCACACCTGGAACTCACAGAAGAGCTGGACGTGCGACGTCTTCAATCGCATGACCCAGTGCACGACGGTACTCCAGCACCAGGTCGGTATGGTCGGCTGGTACGACACTCCGATTATGGACCTCGGCGGCATCGAATGGTCGAGCGGCGCCCTCGATAACAACTACGATAACGTCAATACCAACGACACCGCGCTCGCCATGCACGGCATCGCCTTCGAAGCCGGCACCATCGAGCAGATCTGCGGCATCGGCGGCATCAGCTCAACGACGATCCTCGACAAGGCCGTCCAGGACGGCAAGAAGATCTACCACGGACGCAGCGACAACTGGTCCGCAAGCGTTCGACCGAACCTGACCAACTACGATAGCCAGACTCTCGATGACATCGAAAACTGGTACCTCAACTATGGTTGGAAGGTTGCGATTCCTGAGGACGGAAATGTCGCCGTTCAGGACTTCCGAGGTTTCGGCTACTACGCAATCAGTCCCTGGCAGGGCGCAATCGGCATCTTCAGCGGCTACCTGAAGGGCGGCATGGGCGCCGTCGGTCAAACCATCAACATTATGGTTCCGAAGACCGGTGGCGCCAGCGTCAATCCGAGCTCTGATACGCAGCCGCATTGCACCAACAACGTATCGGCCGACCCGATCGACATGTACCGCGGCGCGTACCTCTATCGCAATACCGATGTCACCGTAGGTAGTGGCAGCAATCCTTACAGCCTGAGCTTCGAGCGCTTCTACAACTCGGGCGCACGCCTGGCGAACGGTCCTCTGGGTCTGGGTTGGAACCACAACTGGAACCACAGCCTGGCGGTAAACAGCGACGGTCTGCTTGCCATGGCGAACGCCTCGCCCCTTGCCGGCGCCTCCGGTCTGGTGGCCATGTTCGTCACAGTCGACCTCTACCGCGACCTGAACAAGCCCATCGACAAGTGGGTAACGGTCGCTCTCACGAATCGCTGGTTGCTCGATCAATCGCGCGACAACACGGTCGTCGTCAGCACGCCCGGCGACACCCAGTTCTTCGTCAAGCGAGCCAACGGCTCCTACATCGCGCCTGCAGGCGAGCCGATTTCGCTCGTCAAAAACGTCGGCGGCGATTGGACCTACACCAACTCGCATCAGGTGAAGACCAACTACGACTCTTCCGGGAAGATCACTTCGATGGTCTATCCGCAAGGTGTGACGCTCACCTTCACGTACACGAGCGGCAAGCTCACGAAGGTCGCGAACGGTTTGACCCGCGAGCTCAACTTCACCTACACCGGAAGCAAGCTCACGGGCGTGACGGCCGGGTCGAGTTCGGTTTCATTCGCGTACTCGGGCGACAACCTGGTCACTGCGACCGACCCGGACAGCAAGAACACCACCTACGTCTACGACATTCCCGGTCGCATGACGCAGATGTTCCGCCCGGCCAATCCTTCAAGCGCGATCATGACCAACGTCTACGATACGCTTGGACGCGTTCAGACGCAGACCGACGGGTCCGGCAACGTCTGGACTTACTACTTCGCAGGCTGGCGGTCGGAAGAGAAGAACCCGACGAATGCCAGTCGCGTTCAGTATTTCGACGGCGACGGTAACGTCACGATCGAAACAGACGCACTCGGCAACGACACAAAAATGTCGTACGACGGGCTTGGCAGGCTGATTGAGAAAACATTCGACGAAGGCAATCGTCGGTTGTTCACCTACGACGCCAACCACAACATCCTGACGGTGACCGACAAACCGAAGCCCGGCTCGCTGGATCCGGACATCGTCAAAACGTACACGTACAACGCCACCTTCTCCAAGGTAGCAACGGAAACCGACGGGCTCGGCAACGTCACGACTTACCAGTACAACGCCACGACCGGCACGCTCACCAAGAAGATTTTCCCGACGGTCGACGGCGTCGCCGCGGAGCTTAACTTCACCTACAACGCCCGCGGTCAGGTTTTGACCATCACGGACCAGACCGGCATGGTCACCGCGTTCGTCTACAGCGGCACAAACGAAACGCTCACCTCGGTGAAGAAAGACTCGGGCACGGGCAAGCTCAATCTGCTGACCCAGTTCGCGTATAGCACCGCCGGCGATGTCACAAGCATTACCGACCCGCGCGGATATGCGACTTCGTTCACCTACGACAACGTGCGACGCCTCAAGCAGATTACGCCACCCTCGCCGTTCGCCGCGAACATCACGAAGTACACGTATGACGCCAACGGCAACCGCACCAAGGTCGAGCGCTACGCGGGCGCCGGTCCGGTCTACCAGACGATTAACGCAAGCTACACGGTCGACAACCTGCTTGCCACTATGACCGACCCGTCCAGCAACGTCACCACGATGACGTACAACAGCTTGCGTCAGCTCTGGAAACGAACCGACGCTCTGAGCCGCATCACGACCTTCACCTACGACCAGGTCGGCCGGCTCGCCACCGTCACGGACTCGTCCGGCACGCTGGCAGAAACGCGCTCCTACACGGCGAACGGTCTGCTCGCATCGCTGTTGGACCAGCGCAGCAAAACGACCACATTCGAATACGACGGCTTTGATCGGTTGAAGAAGCGCACGTTCGCGGACGCGACCTTCGAGTCGTTCACCCACGATAAGAACGGAAACGTCCTGACCAAGGTCACTCGCAAGGGCGACACGATCACGAACACGTACGACGGTCTCAACCGTTTGCGCACCAAAGCGCCGGCGGGCATGGCGACTGTGACATATGCCTACGACCGCGCCAATCGACTCCTGAGCGCTCAAACGCCGGTGGTCTCGGGCGATCCGTCGACCGGCAAGATCGAGTTCACCTACGATGCTGCTGGACGGCGCCTGACCGAAAAGTATCCGGACGCGAAGACCGTCACCTACAAGCTCGATGCCAACGGCAACGTGACGAAGCTGACCTACCCGGGCGGATACTACGTCTCGCGTACGTACGACCAGCTCAACCGTTTGACGCAGATCAAACTGAACGGAGCGGGCAGTGCGGCTCTCACCTTCAGCTACGACGTGCTCGGTCGGCGAACCGCGCTCGGATACGGAAACGGAACCAGCACGACCTACACGTATTCGCTCGACGACATGCTGACCGCTCTGACGCAAACATTCTCCGGCTCCTCCGTCGCCTACTCCTATGGGTACGACGCAGCCCACGAACTGACCAGTCAGGGTGTCACCGACAGCAACTACATGCGTCATCCGTCCGGCGGTGGAACCGTCAACTATGGTACCGCCAATGATGTCAACGAATACCCGACGGTCGCAGGTGTCAGTCAGACCTACAATGCCAACGGCTGCCTCACCGGCGACGGCGTCTGGACTTTCGGCTACGACAACGAGAGCCACCTGACCTCCGCTGTCAAAACCGGCGTCAACGTCGCGTTCAGCTATGACGCCCTCGGTCGTCAGACCCAGAAGGATGTCGGCGGAACCAAGACGCGCTACATCTACAGCGGCTTCCAGCGCCTGGCCGAATACAACACCGCCGGGTCTCTGACCTCGCGATTTGTCTACGGCGATGGCATGGACGAACCGTTGATTGTGTTGAACGCGAGCAACGTGATCACTGCTTACCTGCACCACGACAGCCTCGGCAGCATCGTCGCCACCTCCAACACGAGCGGCACGGTGACCAACAAGAACAAATACATGCCGTGGGGCGAGGGCACCGTGTCCGGTACCACCTTCGGGTTTACCGGACAGCGCTATGACTCGGAAACGGACTTGTACTACTTCAAGAACCGTTACTACTCGCCCGCGCTCGGCCGCTTCCTGCAGCCGGACCCGGTGTTGTACGACGACTCGCTGAACACGTATCAGTACGCACGCAACAACCCGCTCTCGCTGGCGGACCCCTATGGTCTGTCTGCTGAATCTATCAATTCAAGCGTAAACGTCGGCAGTTCGAGCGTGGTCGGTGCCATCGGAACCGGCGGCGCAACGGGTCTGTCGGGCAACACTTCAGTCGGCTCCGCCTCGCTGGGCTATGGCAACGCCGGCGGCTGCACCTGCGCCTGCGGCGACGGCGGTGGCTCCGGAGGTGGAAGCACCGACGGAAATAGCGTCGGCAACGGCAACACCGGCAATGGCACCAATGGCGGTGGCGCCAGCATCTACGGCAACTACGGGAATGGAAACGGCAACTCCGACGACGGCTCCGGCGACACCATCTACTTCGACGGACTCGACGTCTACAACCGGATCGCACCATGTGTTGGGAAATGCGTCCTAGAAGGGGGCAAACTGCAAGATTGTATTTTCATATGTTTCCATGGAGGATAGAGCAGACTCGGAGGTAATAAGCGGCGCCACAAATTCCGCTGCTTGAGGGGAAATTAGCCATTGGTAGGCGAGCAGAAGTGGTGCTCGCCTACCCTCTCCACACGAAATCTGATTCAAATCTCCTAACTTGGTGTGTTGTGACAGTTAAGTACAGTGCGACTGGGTACAATAGCTACGTCACCACTCAAGTTGAAGAGCATGGACGCGAAACAAATCATTGACGCGATGCGAGAAAACTATCTTCGGTGCACATCCTACGAAGACCGCGGTTCGATCAGCAGTGTAAGTCGAACTCTCGCTAAAGACAAAGTACTCACCGGAAATTTCACAACCACTTTCATTCGTCCGAATTTACTCAAATTTGAGCTGAGCACAGATGAGGATGGACTGAAACGGCACTTCATACTTCAGGCTGATGGCGACTCGGTGCGGGCGTTCAAAGAGTATTCTCCAGAGGTGAAGCCTGTAAATACGACGGTGTTTGATTCTTTCAAAGGTGCGCTCCAAACCGTTGGCGGGATCACCGAAAACGTCACCAACACAGTATTTTCGCTTCTGGGTGAAATCAATCCTAAATACTCCCTCTTAAATGCGAGCACACTGCAACGAGCCGATGATGAAATTATAGAGGCAGTTCCCTGTTATAAAATTGAGTTTGTTATAGACCCATTCGTCGCAAGCGAGGGAACTGCCTGGGTATCAATTGATTCATTCTCACTACGGAGATTAGAAGAGAGAACGGTTTACACGCAGGAGTTTAATGCCTTCGCGATAGAACAAACAAAACCTTTTCTTGAGGCAGAGGAAATATCCTTTAACGAAGAGGATCTGCACATCAGCCTTACCCGCATCTTCAGTTTCGCAGAGGTCACTTTCAACAACAGCATTAGTATCGACAAAATTACAGACCGCAATTTCTGAAGTGATCGACAATTCGAAATCGACCTGCACTAACCAACCTAGATTGAACGCATTATTTAAGAGGCACGAGACAAAACAGTTGGAAGCAAAAAATATTCTTGACGTAATGCTCGAAAATTACGTTCGCTGCTCTTCCTATGAGGATGTTGGGAATGTGGTTGACGTTGAAGAGACGACATTGGGCGAGAGAGTAACAACTGGTAAATTCCGCACTACGTTTATTCGCCCTGACTTGCTGGCATTCAATTTGGAAAGTGAAAATACGTTTGGTAATCATCGATTTCTTTTGCAGTCTGATGGAGAATCAATTAGAGCAATGAACTCGAGAATTTCAACGGATGGTGAGCAGAAACTGGTTACACAGGCTTACCCGTCACTGCCAGAAGCACTTTATACACAAGCTGGCTCTACGTTAGGAATAACTTCTCTGACATTCGGCTTGCTCAACGTCATCAATATGCTCTACGACATCCGAAATGCGGAAAATATTGAGCGCTTAGATGATGAAGCGCTCGATGGGATAAGCTGCTATCGTCTGGCGGCGCTTATAAATCCGTTCGTCCGATATGAATCAGACGCCTGGATTGCAACAGACACGTTTCACCTCGTTAGATACGAGCTCCGAACCGTTTTGACGGAGGAATTTCGAGAGTCCATAAAAGCTCTTGAGAAGACCGTTTCGCAGGCAGAGGGTATCACGGACGATGGGGTCGAAGCAATTGGTCGAACCCAAACCACTCACTATGAACGAGTAGTTTTCAATAATAGCATCACGATCGATAGGATTGTCGACAATCATTTTTAGAAGAAGAGAAACGCCGCTCCCATTGCTATGACCTATAATCGAGACTATCATACCGTTCTTCATAGATCGCGCCTCAACCATCTAGCATCAAATATGGTGCCCACTCCCCCGCAGAAGCATTCAGCCTTAATCAATAGCGGAAGACGCAATTCACGAGCGTGCCACCAGGCATAGAGGCAGACAAAACACTTGGAAGCAAAAAATATTCTTGACGCAACGCTTGAAAATTACGTTCGATGCAATTCTTATGAGGATGAAGGTCGAGTAGTTGAGGTGAGCAAAACAACTGCGAGCGAACGAGTTGTTAAAGGAGCGTTCTCGACCATCTTTATTCGTCCAGACCTAGCGCGCTTCGACCTACGATGTTCGACCGATCCCGGTCGACATAGCCTGATTCTTCAAGCTGATGGGGATTCGACGAGAGCGATGTATACCATTGAAAAATCTACCGCCGAAAGCACAACATCTACACAAGCCTATCCATCGCTTCGGGACGCACTTCTAACATATGCCGGTTTCACTTCTGGAGTTACGCCAACCACATTCGGCCTGCTGAGCGAGATAAAGATGGCTTACGACATCAGGAATGCAAAAGACATCCACAGATTGCCAAACGAAACCGTCAGCGATATTGAATGCTACAGACTATCTGCGGTGATTGATCCAGAGATCCGATATGATGCAGACGCATGGATTTCGATTGACACTTTCTGCGTCGTAAAGTACGAAAAGAGGACGACGATGACAGAGAAAACTCGGGACGCCACGCGAAAGCTAGCGGAGCAATTCCGGAAGTCCGAGGAAATCCCAGACAATGGAGCAGAGTTCCTCTATTCTAGTGCAACAATTTGGTACGACCGAGTTGTTTTCAACAACAGCATAACAATCGACAAGATCATATCCAATCAGCTTTAAGCTCGAAGTTCCCAGCAGGATTACGAAGTTGAACGCAACGCAAATTATCGAGGCAGTTCGTGCCAATTATATTAAGTGCGCTTCTTACGAGGATAAGGGTACAATCAAGGTCACAAACAAAACCCGCATCAAAGAAAGCGTCACCAGGGGAACCTTCTCACATTTATTCGTTCGCCCCAACCTTCTTAAGTTTCAGCTAAACACGGAAGATGATGTACTTAAGCGGCGTTTTCAACTTCAGTCGGACGGAGATTCTGTTAGAGCAATTGAAGATTTTGAGCCAGATGGGATAAAGCCAACCAGAACTGAAGCATATAGCTCATTACACACGGCACTGAGAACGGTAGCCGGAGTTACGTTTGGAGTGACGAATGCAGTATTCTCACTTCTTGGAGAAGCAAATCCAAAATATTCTTTGGTCAACGCACTCGAGGTGCGAAGGGCAGAGGACGACACAATCAACAACCTGCCCAGCTATAAAATCGAATGCATGCTTGACCCGCTCGTATCAATCGAAGCAACAGCCTGGATTTCGATTGACACGTTCTCATTGCTGCAATATGAGCAACGTTCATCCTACACAGCGGAGTACCTGAGATTCGTTAAAGAACAGACTAAGATTTTTTTTGAAGCCGAGGGACTGCCAAGTTTAAGCGAGGAAAGCGAGTCTCTCAGCAGTGTTTACAAAATCAGATTTGGTGAAGTCACGTTCAACAACAGTATCAACGTTGACAGAGTGCTAAACAACAGCCCTCTAGAATGAGAATTTGACACACAAACTTAACGAGACTACTGAGGCGTTGTAGTTTCCGTACATCGTCGATTCAATGCGGTAAATTTGAGCTACTTTTGCAGCCGAAGAAGGTTGGCGAGCCATCGCCTTCCATTCTATAAAAACAGCTGTCGAGATTTGGAAGGAGACTTCAGGCTTCCTAATTGACACTACCTACGGTGCTTACTATAACGCAAAGTATAAGAGCTACGTATACATTCTACGTAACCAATGAGACTGAACGTCTGAGCGAAACGTTTTATGACAGTTAGAAGAAGCCAGCAAGCCACAAACGTACCGAAATTTCGCAGACATTTTTACACCGTCGAGTGTCGGCCATTTTTCATAGCTGCAAATCGGCCGCTGCGCCCGGGGTACAATATTTTCATCACCAGTTCTTTCAGTAAACAAAAGAGACCATGGAAGCAAACCAGATAATTGATGCAATGCGAGCAAACTATATACATTGCTCGTCCTATGAAGACGTCGGCTCCGTGCGCATTGTTACTCAGACTCAAGCTTCGGAAAAATTACTCATTGGAAATTTTGCCCACGTTTTTTTACGACCAGATCTCTTAAAGTTGGAGCTTTTCACAAAGGAACAGGAAGTTGAACGACGATTCGTTATCCAATGCGATGGAGACTCCGTCCGTTCATTCGAGGAACATAGTACTCAGGGGACGAATACATTTGCATACGACTCGTTTGCATCGGCACTCAAGACTACAGCCGGGATCACGGCCGGAGTTACTAATGTTGTGTTCTCGCTTCTCGGTGAAATCGATCACGGATATTCGATGTTAAATGCAAATCAAATGAAGAGAACTGATGACCAAGTCCTAGATGGACAAGTTTGTTTCACTATTGACTTTGTTATAGATCCCACAGTTTCAATTGAGGCAACGGCTTGGATATCCGCTGACAACTTCTCACTGATGAAATTTGAACAGAGATCAAATTTCACTGCCTCCTACCGAGATTCCATACGAGAGTATGCCCGGATGTTTTACGAAGCCGAAGGAATACCAATGAAGGACTCGGACGAGGCAATCACCAGAGAAATGATAATCAAGTTCGACAATATTACTTTCAACAACAGCATAAACGTCGATAAGCTGATAAGCCATGTCTTCTAGCTACTTTCGCTTGCAACCAGCGCACATGCAGGGCCTAGCTGGAGTTGCCCAAGCGAGAACACCAGCGCGCGAGAAGGGAGGAAAACCAGGTCAAACGATACCTCTCTGCAAAGACTTTGACAAAGCGCTAACAGGTTCTGATGGACGCCAAACTAATTATCGATGCGATGTTGCAGAATTACCGGCGGTGTACTTCATACGAAGATACCGGAGAGGTCCTTGAGTTGATTAAGTATGGTGACCGTGAGCAAGTAAACGTTGGTCATTTCTCAACGACATTCGTTCGACCCGACCTGCTGAAATTTGAACTGCGAATGCGAGAGTTTGATAATCAGCGTCGTTTCGTATTACAATCAGACGGAGAGGCGATACGTTCACTGGAGGTCATTAGCGGACCTTCTCGAGACGATACCACGTCAGTCAGAGCTTACGATAACTTCGAGGCTTCGCTACAAACTGTAGCTGGTCAAACCAAAGGAATCACCGCCCTGAACTTCTCGCTGATAGGAGCGCTTCCAAAGTCCCGCCAGTTCCACGAAGTGAACACGATTATCCGGAACGATGACGATACAGTCGACGGAATTCTCTGCTATAAGATTGAGTCTCAAATAGACCCACTTGCGGGAGTCGTGGCAACCGCTTGGATTTCTGCGAGCGACTTTTCCATACGAAAATATCAACTCGACACAGTTTTCAGCGAGCAATTCCTGGTCGCTGCCAAACACTCAGCCCGACAATTAGCCAAGGCGGAGGGATATGAATATGACGGAAAGAACGAGTGCGTCGGGTTTGTTCACACTTTCAATTTCCTGGAGACGACATTTAACAACAGCACCAACATAGATAGGATCACCACTGAGTTTTCGTAGCCCCAGAACAAAAACACGTGATCGCTTCGGAATGAAAGTACAACGTTAGCCAGACTCACCGCAAGATTAAGAAAATGGACGCGAAACAAATCATTGACGCGATGCGAGAAAACTATCTTCGGTGCATATCCTACGAAGACCGTGGCTCGATCAGCCGTGTAGGTCGAACTCTCGCTGAAGACAAAATACTTAGCGGAAAATTTACCAACACCTTCATCCGTCCGAATTTACTCAAATTTGACCTGACTACGGATGAGGACGGGCTGAAACGGCACTTCATGCTTCAGGCTGATGGCGACTCGGTACGGGCGTTCGACGAACACAGCCCAGACGTAAGACCTGTACAAACGCTTGCGTTTGATTCTTTCAAAGGTGCGCTCCAGACCGTTGGCGGGATCACCGAAGGCGTCACAAACACAGTGCTTTCACTTCTGGGTGAAATCAATCCTAAATACTCCCTCTTAAATGCGAGCACACTGCAACGAGCCGATGACGAGATTATCGAGGCAGTTCCCTGCTATAAAATTGAGTTTGTAATAGACCCATTCGTCGCAATCGAGGGAACTGCCTGGGTATCCATTGATTCATTCACGCTGCGGAGACTAGAAGAACGAACGGTTTACACGCAGGAGTTTGGTGCCTTCGCGATAGAACAAACAAAAATTTTCCTTGAGGCCGAGGGAATATCCCACAACGAAGAGGACCAACCTATCAGCCTTACCCGCATTTTCAGTTTCGCAGAGGTCACTTTTAATAACAGCATTAGTATCGACAAAATTACAGACCACAGATTCTGACACCCCCATGCATATCCATCACTGCTGTTCGATTCTTAGTCGGCGATACAACAGCATAGCGCTAGAGCCAGGTCAGCCGGATTAGACCTCCAGGGCGGGATGCGATTGATACTACAGGCGGTGCCTACGGTTAACGTCTAGTAAAATCTCCAAAGAGCCTGATGGAAAAGTAATTAACAGCAACGAACCAATGCGTGGAGAATGACTGCGAATCGGGCAGAATATTTTCAGGCAAACTCTACTTTCATTTGGAGAACAGAATGCTACCGAAATCATTGCTCGGCGTGCTCGCAGGATTATTGTTAGTTGCCCCTGCATTCTCTCAACCCAGCCCGGAAGAGTCTCTTCAGCGACTGAAGGAAGGGAACAAGAGCTACTTGAACGGGATTCAGCGGTTTCCAAAGATCGATCCGATCCGACGGCTAAAGACCGCTGTTGAAGGCCAGAGGCCAATCGCAACAGTGCTTGGATGTTCCGACGCGAGGGTGCCGGTAGAGGTAGCTTTCGATAAAGCGTTCGGCGATCTCTTCATCGTCCGCGTGGCAGGGAACGTCTGCCAGATGGCGGAGTTGGCATCAGTGGAGTACGGCGTTAATTATTTGAAGACGCCGCTAGTAGTGGTGCTCGGGCACACCAAGTGAGGTGCCGTGCATGCGGCAGCGCAAGGCACTGAGTTAAGCGGCAGCTTGCCGAAGCTCATGGCGGAGATTCGTCCGGCGATAGACGCTACGCGGCGCAAACATCCTGAGCTCAAAGGCGAAGCGCTGGCCGAGGCTGCTGTTGACGAAAACGTCTGGAAATCGATTGAAGATCTTCTGGGCGGTAGCGAACCCATCAGAAAAGCCGTCCATGAAAAACGTGTCCTTATTGTCGGTGGTGTCCGTGATATAAAGACGGGCAAGATTACTTGGTTGGGCGAACATCCTGAGCAAGCGCGCCTGGTTGCGCAATAAATCAATGGAATTGGGGAGGCTGATGCGGCGTTTCGGCTTATGGCAGGATAGCGCCAATGGGTCAGGGTTCAGACTGCCGCGGGCAAATCGCGTACCTCTTTTAAAATTCGCGCCTTTTGACCTGAGTACTCGAGCATTGCCACATCATGAGGAATTCAACAGCAGCAGACTAAACAACTTTGTAATATCTCCGCAGTATTCTGATTTCATCGAACCGATTCCTGAATGAATCGACTGCTAACAAGCGCTCTAGCGTCTTCCCAGCAAGTTTTTATTCTCTGAAGGTATTTACTATGATGAAATCACTCCCGGCCGTTTTCCTCTCTATCGTCCTCATGCAGTCAGCAGCACAGGCATGCGAAGGTGCGCACACCGAATGCCTCAACGTTCAAAAGTATTCGACCGTCGAAGCCTGCAATGAAGCGATAGCGAGAGACAAAACCGATGTTCACGCGTGGCTTGATCGCGGGGTTCATTACTCCAGGAAGGGACTCGAACTTGCAGCAGCAGCGGACTTTGACGAAGCCGGTAGGTTGATGGAGAGCGCAGAACCAAAAGTGAAGGTTGCATCTAACAATTAAGCGAGGATCGAACTACCCTTCCTCATCCAAGAGGTCCAGAAGTGGTGTCCGCGACAATAGCTGCTTGATCTGTTTTTCGTGATCGTTCAAAAAATTCCTGGTCACCTGATAGTGTTCGGTTTCGGTGTAATCAACCTCTCGAATTCCAGAATCATCGAATAGATAGATTCTCGCATTGGGATAAGCCATCAGGATTGGGGAGTGGGTCGCAATGATGAATTGTGATTCGTTCAAGATCAACTGATTGATTCGAGCCAACGCTTCAAGTTGACGTGTTGGAGATAATGCCGCCTCTGGTTCATCCAGAAGGTAGAGACCATTGCCTTGAATAGACTCATTTAGGATGGTCAAAAACGATTCACCGTGAGACCGATGATGAAGTGACTTTCCGCCGTAACGACCGTAGACTATTCCCGCTGGAGCGATTCCCTCTTTCACCATATCCTCGAAATAGGTGCCGACATTGAAAAAGGTTTCGGCTCGCAAGAAAAATTTGTCGCGCGGCCGTTGAAAACTTCGACGCGGGCGCATGAAGTTGTGAAGCTTAGAAAGACCGCTATCGTCAGAGATTTCGAAGTTGCCGGTTCCGCCCTGTGCACCGAAGTCCATTACTGTAGCTATCGCCTCAAGCAGCGTCGATTTGCCCGATCCGTTCTCGCCAATAAAAAAGGTCAGATCCCTGTCAAACTCGATTTCGTCGATGTGCCGAAGAGCAGGTATGCAAAAAGGATAGGAGAAACCAGCATCACCTTCCGGTCGGCGAATCGTAACAGCCTTGAGATACGGACGAGGATGCAGCATTGAGGACTAGCCCGCGACACTGTGTGAATCAGGTTCGTTCTTTTCGATGATGTTGAAGTTAACGCGCAACTCGGTGATACCGCTGGAGGTGCTCTGGCAATCGATGCTAGCGCTGTGCGCCTCAATTATTTTGCGACACAGATACAATCCAAGTCCCGACCCATGTCGAATCGGAACCCCATCCACAACACTGCGGAAGAGCGAGCGCATTTTCTCTGCCGCGATCGGACTTCCCGAGTTCTTAATCCGAAGTGATACAAATGTCGGACCAATAGCGTAAAGTCGCACCTCGATTTTCGTGCCGGGTGAGCAATACTTGATCGCGTTGTGCAACAAATTCATCAGCAACCTGCGAATTGAATTGATATCGCCAGGAACTTCCGGGATGTTTTCAGCGATATTCTCTTCAATCTCTACGTCAATTGTGCTTGCAACGTGCCGCACTTCCTGAATTTGCTCGCGCACAAGCTCCGGAAGATTGAGCTTTCTGAACTGCAGATTCATAGAAGACGTTTCATACTTATAAACGTCTATCAAGTTGCTCAGCATAAGCAACAGGGACTGATTGCTTTTATTAAGGGCGATGATGAGCTGCTTCGCGCGCGGTGGCTCGACCTCTCCATGCTTGCCGCTCAAAATAGAGTCGATGACGCGCTGTCCACCGACGAGCGGATTGCGAATGTCATGCGCAAGTGCGGCGACAAACCGCTCGCGTTGCAGTTCCAGCTCGACACGCCCGGAAACATCCGATGCAATCAACATCGCCTCTTGTCCGGAAATAATCGACTTCCTGATTGACCAAACGTGAAAATCCCAGTAAGTCGTCGCGGTATGTGTTTGACCGATTGTTTTCATGCGGAAACTATCGCGACTGTACGGAAGGCGTTCTTCGAGAACCGATATCATCGGCAGCACTTCGAGATCCGGCAAGATGTCGAAAATGTGCTTGCCGACCAGAGAATGGCGAAGTGACTTGCACGCGCTAGCGAAACTCTCGTTGCAATCCTTTATCGAGAATGCTTCATCGATTCGCACCATCATTAGTGGCGCTCTTTCGATAACATCTCGGAGCATTTCCTTATCGGCGTCGTTTGCTCTATTTATAAGTATCTCCAAACGTCGACGCTCGACCATATTCACCAGCATCTCGTTCAAGATCGCCAGGTAGTTTCCGGAATCGCGAACGACAAAAAGTTTCGCGCCGGCAAGAACAGCAGCTTTTCCAAGATGCTCATTACCAGGATCCACAATGGCTATAACGGGAGTGCTTTTATGCTCCTCCGAACTGGTGAGCAATTCCACCATCTTGTCAGAGTCGGATTCTTCAACAGCCAGAATCACTGCGCTGTAGTTGTCGCCCTTAAACTTTCGCTTGCCCACGCTCCAACTTGTGGCAAAATCGAAAGTAATCAAACCACCATGATTCAAACCTTTAAGCATGCGCTTGCGTTCTGCGGCGGAACCTTCGATTACAAGTACTTGCCGAAACTCAGAATCGAGAACTCGAATTTTTGGCTGCCTGTAAGGGGTCGCGCCACTGCTACTGCTCGCTGGCTCATCATCTTCGATATCAGTTTCACCAGAAGCGGCTTCCAAAGTTTCCTGAACTTTTTGATGGTCGATCGGCGCCTCTACCACATAATCGATATCCAATTTCTCAAACCGCTGCGCGTCAGGTTCGCTGAGCGGCGAAGTAAAAACCGCGACCTGCATTCCCTGAATTTTCAAGTCGGTAGTGACACGCTGAATCAGGTAAAGTCCATTGGTCTCAGGCGAATCGAGATCGATTATTGTGAGAGCCGGAATCAAATCAAGCTGCGAGTTGAGAGACTTATTTAGATACTCGATACCATCATTCGCGTTGCGTGCGATAAAAAGCCGGTCTCCAGGAGAGTATTTCTTCAGAGTATGCTTGACAGTCGAAATCAGCGACGTGTTTGGGGTAATGAGTAGGATGTTCACCGTTGCACGAGCCCCTCACGCAAAGCCTTCACCGCGGCTTGCGTGCGGTCGCAGGCGGAAAGTTTTCGGAGGATGTGGCTGACGTGGGTTTTGACAGTGTCTTTAGTTACGAAGATTCTTTCAGCTATCTCCGCGTTCGAAAGACCTTTGACTATCAAGTCGAGAATCTCGAGTTCACGAGCACTCAAGTTGATATCTGAGATCGGCGCATCTTCGGACTTTTTAGGCGGCCGACGGCCCTTTGGTTTAAACTTGAATCCGGTGCTGGAGATGATATCGGATATGGTGGCAGCCACTTCCTGATCCAACCACAGATCTCCAAGTCGAACACATGAAACCCCAGCATGAAGACGCTCAGCAGAGATCTCTTTCAAACAGTATCCCTGCGCGCCGGATGCCAGACAAGCAAACACCGTGTCAGGTGCACGGTCGGCTGTTAGCATCACTACGCGTACGTTCTCATGTTCGCGCTTAATCACGTGGGTTGCTTCTATGCCATCCATTACAGGCATTGCGACGTCCATGAAAACAATGTCGGGTTTGTGCTGCGCGGTCTCCGCCACAGCCTGTTTTCCGTTTGCGGCTTCGCCGACGACTTCATAGTCGCCCCATTCCTCAATGATCAGCCGCAAGCCGACACGAACTATCTCATGATCGTCAGCAATTAATATGCGACCTGGTTCGCTACTATCGCTCATAGGATCAGTGACTTCTACCATACCAAATGCTTGACTCTCCTTCGAAGTTACCACACGAATATTCGCACGTCTTCGACCCAGGCAGATAATTTCTGCCAATCTAATGCAAATCCCGCAAATTTAATCTAGCCGGGCATTTGGAGTCCGGTCACGAACAGAAGAAACGTTCTGGAGTTATTGCCTGAAAGCTCGTCTCTTTCCATTTTGACCGGGCTGCGAGTTGCCCGCAATCCCACCAGAGGGTTATCACCCGAAGGTGCGATTTTTCACCGGGGTGATCGTCAGGGTGAATTTCACGAATTCGCAAATAGTCTCACTTGACATCACTCGGCTTTACTGCGCGATATTCGGTCCGCAAAGCGGTCATATAACCGGATCCGTGGACACGAACCTCGTAAAACTTGCCGTCCCCGTCGCGGTAAATTGTCCGATTCGTGCCGCTATCCTTTCCTACTTCTTGCAGTTTCAACTTATCGAACAGCTTAGCATTGTAAAACTGCTCTTTCGGCTGAGTGGGTTTACCGGACCGGACTATGGCCTCTCCCGTTCCAGCATCCGCGGCGATGAAGATGGCGTCCTTTCCATCAACTTTGATTTTCTGTCCGTGTTTGAGTGATGAGATGTCACGGATCGTTTGAGACGAAGCTTCCTTCTCTGTTGCCGTTCGTTGCAGCTCGGTCGCGGAACGCTCTGTCTCCGTGCCCGGTCGTTCCAGCTCGGTTGCTGGGCGCTCAGAGGCTGCCGAAAGGCGCTCGGCTGGTTGCGCCTGCTCCGGCGTGACAACCGTTTCAGACACCACTGATGGTCCCTTCTGGCTCTGAGGAATTATGTCAGCTGGAGCAACTTGTTCAACTTCCGGTGGCTTCGCGGATGTCGTTTCCACCGGTTTCACTACTTTAGGTTGAGCCGCAACCACCGTTTCCGGAGGTCTCGGGGGCTCGGCAAGGACTTTGGCTGTTCTGGAACCGGTTTGATGGGCGACGGTCTTGTCGCCCTCAGGCTTTGGGACGTCGCGGTTCTCCCCTCTCGAATCACGACCGCCGTCGCGTCCGCCGCGACCGCCATCTCGTCCACCGTCCTTTCCACCATCTTTGCCGCCAAAATTGCGTCCGCCACCGTCGCCAAAGTCTCGCGGCGGTCTGGGGTCACGAATCTTACCAGCAATCATGTCGTTTACGATTTGTTGGGTTCTCTCGAAGTGTGGATTGCCCTGCGGAACCAGATTCTCAGCGACAGCCATTGCGAGCTGTTGATGCGCTTTCGTCAACTGACTGCCGTTGTCGGTGCGATGATTTTTGTTGCCGAAGAAAATGGCGTCGAGCAAAATTTTGACGTCGCCAATGTTTTTTGTCGTTGGCAATACGTTTTGAAGCAACTCTTTGTACTCGGGCGCGGCCCGCTCAGGATCGAGCTTTTGCAAGATGTTGCGAAGCACGGTTTGATCTTGAGCGCCAAGGCGCAGCAGATTGTCGCGAATAATAGGGTCTTGAACCTGCATCAACTCTTCCAGTTTCGTCAGGCGGAAACCGGCATCATTGGTTGGTGGTTTGAACTCTCTCTCAGGTTTACCGTCAGAACGTGGTCTTTTAGGTGGCTGTGTTTGTCGCGCCGCTTCCATTGCTTCGGCTAGCTCAACCGGCAATTTGCTGGAGTAGGTTGGCGCATCACCAGCAAACTTTGCATCGGTGACATATTGTCCCTTGAGACCTTCGACGTACCAGCGCGGGAGCGCTGCGTCAAGAACTTGGTGAGGTTGCGCTTCAGGACCTGCGCTGCCCTTTGCTTGTTCAAGTCGAGCGTCGACATAGAACCTTGCCCACTCGCTAAACTCTGGAGTCTCTCCAGTTTTCGGAGCGCTCAAAAATTGTCGAATTGCCTCGAGCGAGGGCGGAGGAGTAGCACCTTCAGGAGTCGTCTCGCCGAACCGATACTGCCTGTAAGCTTCGGCAACTTGTGGTGAAAGCAAGGCGTCACGGCCACCTACCCACAATGAACGCAAATTTGTGGCACTATTACTGGTGGCACCTTCCGGCTTCGCGTAAGCGTAGTCCAGCCATTTAGCAAATTGTTCGGTAGTCATATCGCCGAATTTTTCGGACAACAACATTGCTTCGATTTTCTTGCGCGAAGCGGGCGATTTTTCGAACGCTTCCATCCGCTGTTCCATCACCTTGGCGGGATTCTCAGCGCTGGCTAAACGGGCAGCCTCGGGAGTTTCCAGCTGAAGTCTGGTTCTTTCGGACTCGGGAGTGCGACCGGCAACTCCTTCGGTTTCAACAAACGGTTTAACACCACTTGCGATACCATTAACGTCGAGGTTGCCGAGTCTGGCCAGACCGTTGTTGAACTGGTCCACAACCGCTCCCTCACGAGCCTGCTCGGGAGTCAGGTCCAATCTGATTCGTGGTTGAACGGCACCGCCTTCGTTCACGACGGAGGAAGATTCTGCGGCTTTCGGTCCGACGTTCGCTGCAATCTTTCCATCGGCGACGTCTACAAACCGGCTCAGATTGCTTGTTCCGAAATAGTAGTCCAGGGGTCCTGCTACCTTGCTGTATCGATTCTGTTCACCATATTGACGAGCCCAATCGTGTAAGTCTTTATTTTCGTTGAGCCATCTGAAGACATCGTGACGGAAATTGATGTAACCATCAACGTCTTGAGGCATCTCGCGTACGGTTTGCATAAATTGCGCCCAACGCTGATACTGATCCACGGTAGCGCCGGGTGTTTTCAATTTGATGTCGCCTTCGATGACGCGATGCTCGACGCCTTCCGGCGGCAAGTACGCCTCGCGGATCAAGGTCATCATACGAGGATCGTCTGCGTAACTCTTCGCGACTTGCGACATCGATTCTTTGAGCGCCTGCCCTTCGGGGCTGCGAGCGAACTCAAAAAACTGTTTCACTTGTGCAGGCGTGCAATTTGCATCCGAAGCTTCAAACGCCAGGTTCACACCTTTTTCAAGAGCCAGCTCCAGTCCTTTCGGAACAGAGATCTCGGTTTCTACAGGAGCGGCAACTTTCTCTGGCGCATCGACAGGCTTGCCGGCGCTGTCCGTTTCAGTCGGCTTCGCAACGGCTTCTGTTTCAACAGGTTTAGCAGCACCTTCGGTTTCTTTAGCGACTCCGGCCGTTTCCTTCGGAGGCACGACGACTTCCGCCTCTGCTTTGACCTCTGCGGGCGGCTTTTCGCCTGGTGCCACTCTCTCGGGTGGAATCTCCGGAGTCCACCCCTCCACCTTGTCGCCGCTCGCCATGGCTCGACCAAGTGCGAGACCGCCTACAAGCCGTCTGGAGCTAGATCCCGATTCACGCGGACCGCCCAGCAAACTGCCTTTCACGGGAGCGCCATCGCCTGTGGTGCTTGGCGCCTTGCCGTCGGTCGTTGCGGTTTTCGCCCGCTCAGCGAGCATTGACTCGAGATTAGTTTGTCCGGCTCTGCGCGACGAATACGCCTTTGCAATCTCAGAAAGCGGAACCTCAGATCCGGGTATGCGATGCATGCCACCCAGCGCGCCGCCGGCGAACGTCATGGTATACATGCCTTCGAATCGTTCCTGATTGGTAGCCCATCTGCCCTGAGTCAACCTGGCATTCACGTCGGCGTTGACGAGACCGGCCGGAACGCCGGGCAATGCGCCATGCAAAACATCATTGGCGACCTTTACGGCGCCGGGTGCTTCTGCTATCGCGCCAGCCAACGGACGAGTGAGATGACGAAGACCAACACTACCGGCAGTGAGCGTACCGAAGGTCGCTGCCCCGGTGATACCGTGTTTGGTGCGGGTCTCCCAGAATTTATTCATGTCTTGCTGCTCGACCGGTCTCAGCAGGAAGTCATATGCGAAGCCTGCCGCCGCGCCATCCGCTATCAAACCGGCGTTCGCGACCGACATGAGTCGGGAACTGGCAAGGACGCCTGCTTCGGTTTTCGCCGCGAAGGATAAACCGGACTTAGCTAGAAGACCTTTGGTAGCAACAAAAGGTGCAATCATACCCAGACCGCCACCGATCTGCTGCGCATGCCAGCGAGCAGTACCGAACTTTTCATGTTCGGGAGCCGGCATTACATCAACGGCGTTGGCGATGTTGGTTTTAATATTGGCGGAATTGAGAGCCTTATCTGCAATCTGACCGAGTGACTTAACCGGAGCCTGCAGACCCTGGTAGAGTGCCGTATAGCCGGCTTCGCCTACGAGATCGACAGCATTTGCGCCGGCGCGCTGGTTGTCGTGGCGCTGCTGTGTCAGTGACAGCGTCGTCATCAAAGACTCGCGTGCTTCGTCACTGAGCTTGCCGGTCGGGGCTATGCCCTTGTCGTCGGCGGCTGGTTTTTCAGGTGTTTCAAACGGATTTGCCATGTATTTGCAGATAGAAACTTCTACTGGAGCGTACCCGAAGATTACGATTAAACGTGCCTGGCGGCAATGGTGGTTCTCCCATCAGTGAAACGGCGGCTATGATCATCAGCTTAGCCTTAGGGACTCTACATTTAATCTACCCATAAAGCCCGCTGGGTATGATCGAAAGGTGCGCAAAGGCGTCCGCACTTTGTTATTTCAGTTCGGAATCGACAATGGCCAAAATTCTCTTAGTCGAAGACGAGCCAGATATTTCAGACCTTATTACAGCCTGGCTCAGAAACGACCATCACACAATTGAAGTTGCCGCCAACGGCGAAGACGCCATGACGCTTCTGAACATTTATACGTTCGAAGTAATCATTCTCGACTGGATGCTTCCGGGCGTAAGCGGCGTGGAGGTTTGTCGCAGGTATCGAAATCGGGGCGGTACGACGCCAATCCTGATGCTAACGGCTAAAACGCATGTCGATGAGAAGTCGGCCGGATTGGATGCCGGTGCAGATGACTATTTGACTAAACCGTTCGAGCTCAAAGAACTTTCGGCTCGTATTCGCGCACTGCTTCGCCGCCCATCGGCATTTGCCGGCACTGTGCTCAAGGTCGGTCCCATCGTCATGGACACGGCTACATATAAAGTGAGTCGGACCGACGAAAATATTCAGCTTCTTCCGAAGGAGTTTGCTCTCCTCGAATTTTTTATGCGTCACCCCAATCAGGTGTTCAGCGCAGAGGCTTTGCTGGACCGCGTCTGGACGTCGGACTCCGAAGCATCGCCGGAAACTATCCGCACATATATAAAGAGATTGCGGAAGAAGATTGACGAGGAAGGAAAACCTTCCTTATTAGGTACTGTTCACGGCGTCGGTTACAAACTCGTCGAGCCGGAATGAATTCTCCGGGTCACGAACCACTCTCGGTCGTTTTTAGCTGAAATTTGTGAAACGGTGGCTCGAACTTCGTGCCGGTTCCGGTTTCTAACATCTCAAAACCCTACGAGCGCGGGCTGTTTGCGCTTCTGAACATTTCTTTTGAAACTCTTGCTCGCATTCCACGAATTTGTCACATCTCTTGTCTAAAGTAGAAACATCGAAACACAAGTTTTGTGATTCGGCGACGACGGGGAACTTAACGACAATGCACAACGCAAAAGCCACCGCCCAGCTCGGAAGATATTACACACTCAAATCGCTCCAACCGTTAAACCTGGACGAACTGCAATATCTTCACCACGGTGGTCTGACACCTCCCAAAAAAGATTGTCAGGGTTTCTTTCATAAGTGCATCGAGTCGTTCAAAAGCAATTTCCCGAAGATGAAACAGTTTGCTGAAGAGCTTTTCTACGAACCCGTTCATCAAGCCGACGTTTACGGCAACGCTGACTAACAAAACCATCGAAAAATTTTTCTGACAAAGGGGCGGACTGAGGTTACTCAGTCCGTCGGGGTTTTGGGGGTATTCTCCCGGGGCTGTTCTCGCGACAAAACAGTTTCAGAGTTCGCTGCGGACTTACTGCGTTTGGGACACTACGTGCTCATTCAGCAGAATCTCTTCGACTACGGGTATGAAATCCCTATATTCATCAATTAACGATTGCATATCCCTCGATTGCAATAGCGTCAAAATTTCGCGCATGCGCATGCGTCCTGCGTCAGACAGACTCAGCATTCCCGCATCCGCGAGCGAGATAAGCTCCTGGCGATAAACTTCGACATCGTTGAGATTGGACCGAGAGTGAATTGATAAACGCGCGATACGCAACATCGTTTTTAAATCCGCACGATGAATCTCCGAAGGTCCACCCAGCCCGAATTCTTCGACCGTGCGATCGTAAGTTCGATCTGCGTTGGCAGGATCATCAACATGCTCGATCGCTTCGTATATCGCTAACGCTTTTCGAAACAATCGTCCGCTGCTTAAGGAACCATCAGCATTTAGAGATGACGTACGTCCGACCGTAGGAAGAAAATCATTTCGCTCGAGATTCGCTCCCAACTTTTTCGCGACGTCAGTCTGAGCTTCGTAATCCTCTTCCAGACTCTTTACAGCCTTGAGTTTAGCCGCGACTTCACGGTCAAGTTCATCCTCCTGAGAAAACTGCAGACGCCCAACGACAATCGCGAGGAAAGCGCCGATGGATCCGAGAAAGAGTAAAAGCGTGTACAGATCTGCGTTCATTGACTCGTGGATAGTTCGATTTACTCTAACAATCATATATCGCTGCCACCAGATGAAATATCGTATTCAGAAAAAAATTTTTTCTTTTCCATATCCAGAACCTATAAGCCAATAACCATCGCAGTTTCAGTCTGGTACCACCCCTGGTTGTACTTCTCGACCGCTCATTATCAACTTGACATAATCGGAAATGCCTTGCATGCTCTAAATATGGGTGCGCGGAGGCTACGATCATCGAAGCGTTTGACTTACTAGAGTTTCAAAAGAAAGCTCGCGAGACCTGCGACCCCAAGCGGCTTTTCGAGCTGTGGGAAGACGTCTGTAGACGCTACGACAGACGAGAGATCGGTGCGTACGAGCTGGAAGAGATGAAAGAAGTTATTCTTCCAAACTTGCAAGCTCTCGCTGGTCTTCGTCGATCGATCAATGATATCGATAAACCAATTGCTCGTCGGTTGAGGAAGCGCGCCTGAATCCGCTGGTCTTGGAAACTATTGCCGAGCGTTACCGTCTCAGCTACAGTTGAACGCTGTAATCTACCTTGGGACTGTGAATGCCGCCGAAGCTCCTTCGCGACCAAACGAAAGTGGAGAAGAAACTCTCTGTTTTTCCGCGCGTCTGCGATGCCTGCAAATCCACTCATCGGAAGCTGTTTAAATTGCTTGCAGCATGCGTTCAAACCGCTGCAATCGTTGCATTGGCGCAAACGGTTTTCTCTCATTCAAACTCGCAAACCGCTTTTGCGTCTGGTGACTCCGATTGGGTTGAGGATGGAGTGAGTGAATTCGCAGTACCTCGAGGTCGTCCGGAAACATTGCCTCCAACCCGGAAACAAAATGAAGACCAGCAAGTATTTCAGTACCAGGCGCGTCCCGGTCAAACGACCGAACCCACCGACGTGCCAGTCGGTGAGATTTCCGATGATGGCGTTCCCGTAGACACGATGGGCAAAACGAAAAAAGTGCGAGCACCGATTCAGGCTGGCATCAGCACATGGCAGCAAGGATCAGGAAACGGCTTTGATCAGCGCGCGGCACGCTTGCTGCAGCAGTCGCCGGTTCTTGCGACCCCACGCATAATCAACGCCGATCCTAAAGTGTTCAAGAGTTGGCTGACCGCAACCAATCCGGGAGTGCTTGACGGTGCCACCAAAGAATCTATCATCGAGATCAAAGGCGAATGGGACGACTGCGCGCACGCGCTCAGAACTTTCGGACTCCCGTACACGCGAGTCAATCCGAAGAAGCTTTCCGAAACGAATTTGAACAACACCAAAATCATCGTCGTGAATTGCGAAGGACATCTTCCGATGGAATCGATTTTGCAACTGCGACGATTCGTGGCGATGGGAGGTTATTTGCTCACCACGGATTGGGCACTGGAGAACGTAGTCGACAAGGCATTTCCAGGTATCATCGAGTGGAATGAAGGTTATTACACCGACGGAAACAACAATAATGTCGTAGATGCTGTTATCGTGGCTGATGATGCGGCACTCACCGCAGGAACCCCACCGGTGGGTCACTGGCTACTGGTGAAGAAAAGTCAGATTGTACGAATTCTGAAACCCGAGACCGTTAAGGTCCTTGCTCGCAGCCGACACATGCGCGAAGATCCTGACAATCTGGGCATTCTCGCTGTAACGTTTACCTATGGAAACGGGCGGGTCATGCACCTGGTCGGACACTTCGACAACAATTCAGAATTAGCTTTCAATTCCGCTATTCCAGACGCGGCTCCCGGTCTTGGTTTCAGTCTCAGACAGGCATTGGCCGCAAACTTCATAGCGCAAGCACTCAAACAAGAAATTCCGGAAGCAGACTCTGCAAAAACCGAGAAATAGACTCGGAAACGCAGCCTCAATATCCTGTATTCTTATGCATGCATCGTATCTCGTCGATCACAGTTGGCGGCGAAGATAAGGTATGCGCTCGCTCTCAAACGGAATCCATGGCTGAACAGAACGCAAATCCATATGCGGCGATCAAAATCCCGGACTTCAGATTGTTGTTTCTGGGCAAGTGTTTCATCACGCTAGCGGTCCAGATTCAGGCAATAACAGTGGGCTGGCAAGTTTATGAGCTTACGAAAAACCCACTGGCACTCGGCATGATCGGACTGACCGAGGCGGTGCCATCGATTGGGATTTCGCTGTATGCCGGTCACGTGGCAGATATCATGAATAGACGGCTGATCACGCGCACCGCAGTGTTTGTGGTCACTTGCACCATCGCATCCCTTGCCGCTTTCACTTTGTACGCTTCACCGGGAACGTCGCTTTTGACGAGCATCTTCACAGCAATCGCCGTCTCCGGTTTCGCTCGCGGTTTCTTCAATCCAGCAATCTTCGGTTTGCTTTCCGACATCGTTCCTCGCGAACATTACGCCAACGCCGCGGCTTGGAACAGCACCGCGTGGCAATCATGCGCGATGCTTGGACCAATCCTGGGCGGCTTTCTATACGTCGGACTCGGCGCAGGACCTACTTATGTTGCTGCAACAGTTCTGGCATCACTATCTCTCGTCTGCTTTTTGTGCATCAAAACCGACAGCGTCATCGAACAAAAGAAACAAGCTTCGGTTTCAGAAAACATACGCGAGGGTTTGCGCTTCGTATTCTCGAACCAGGTTATTCTTGCCGCCATGGCAATGGATCTGTTCGCAGTGCTATTCGGCGGCGCTGTCGCCCTGCTGCCCATCTTCACCAACGAAATCTTCCACATGGGGCCTCAAGCTCTTGGCACTCTGCGCGCCGCAACTCCTGTCGGTGCTTTTTTCACGGCAACATATTTGATGCACAATCCGATTACGACAAACGCCGGCAAAATTTTTCTGTTCGCTGTCGCCGGATTCGGAATTTGCATGATAGGTTTTGGTCTCTCAACAAATTTCTACATCTCACTGGTGTTGCTTGTGATTAGTGGAGTGCTTGACGGCATAAGCGTTTACTTGCGCTCAACGATTTACCAACTGCTCACTCCCAACGACATGAAAGGACGAGTCGCTGCCGTTAACAGCATCTTCATCGGCTCCTCGAATGAGATTGGCGAATTCGAATCCGGAGTCGCTTGTAAATTCCTCGGGCTGGTTCCATCGGTTGTCTTCGGTGGTTGCATGACACTACTTGTGGTGCTAATTGCGGGCTTCAAAGCGCCGAAGCTCCGCCGTCTAAATATTCAAGATTTATACGCGGACGAAGCCACATCGCGCTAGTGGCACTGTTCTTCCTCTCGCCAGCTAATTGCCGACATCAATTGATATTTTGTGCGACAATCGACGGAAAGTTTGCTAGCGACGAACAGCGAGGACAGATCTAATGACCAAATCATTGACGGGGAACACTCGCCTTTCAGAAGCACTTGACGCACACGAGGCTGTACTTGAATACATAATCAGCTTGAATCCCCACGACTTTGACCGGCTGAGGACACCCCTACTACGAAAAGTAATGCCACCACGGATAACACTACGTCGCGTAGCTGCAATTGCGGGCATTTCAGAACAACAACTGCTCAGGACGGTCAATGAAATAGCCGGACGTCCCTATATCGATAAGCCTGATACGGACGAGAACAAAACGCTACCTGTCTCCGCAAAGGAAGCGCCGCCCTGGATGACCGATGTAAAACAAGACGAAATTGTTTGGGTCGATTGTTTGCCGATCGACGAGGAATTCGGAGATCCGATGCCTCCAATCAACATCGCCGTCAATCAAAGCAAACCGGGAGATGTAATCGGAATCAAGCACAAATGGGAGCCACAGCCATTGTTCGACATCTGGAATTTACGCGGCTTTGAATTCTGGACGGAACAGCAAGCCAATGGCACATGGCACATCTTTGTGCATAAACCCAAATCGCAAGAACCTCATATTTGCTGAATAGAACTGACCGCACCAACCTGGCGCTATTCAGGCGCAATCAAGTGAATTTTACGACCGCCAGGTCCCCACGCAACCGCGATGCTTCCTCGGCCGGTGAAGTGCCGAACAGACGCTTGAATTCGCGACTAAACTGAGAGGCGCTTTCGTAGCCAACCCTGCCAGCCGCAGTATTCGCATTCATTCCCTCGTGAACCATCAGAATGCGCGCTTTATGCAAGCGCACTGACTTGATGTACTGCAGGGGCGCCGTGGACGTCACGACCTTAAAGTTATAGTAAAACGACGAAACACTCATGTCGGCTTCTCTTGCGAGTGTTTCAACGTCCAACTTGCGTTTGTACTCAGCGTGAATTCGCCTCAAAGTTTTAGCGATTTGAGCGAATTTACTCCGCCTTGTAACGAGTGCCTTCAGCGCATCACCTTGTTCGCCGCACAAGACTCTATATATGATTTCACGAACAATCTGTGGTCCTAAAATGCGAGCGTCAGAGCTGGATGAGAGAGACTTCAATAATCGCTCCGCTGCATTCAATAAACCGTCGTCGAGACGAACTGTGCTGAACCCTCGCGTTATTTCTCCGGCGCCCTTGTACTTGTCGTCCATCTCCAGCAACAGCTCAGCGATCACAGTCGGCTCAATCCGGACGGCCATGCCATAAAGGGGCTGTTGATCCGCGCTAGTTGTTGTTTGACACTCGAACGGCAACGGGATCGACATAACAAGATAGTTATTAGAATCAAATACGAAACTCGACTCGCCGACGAAACCTCTTTTCTGTCCCTGAGCGATTATCACGATTGTCGGGTCGTATATCACAGGCACAGGCGGAGAAGAATGGCTCGCTTTCATAAAAAAGACGGACGGCAACAGCGAGTTTGAATAGCCTTCAGAACTGGCAAGCTTTTCAATCAAACCCGCCAGCCGCGTGTTTACTCTTTGTGGAAAAGTCGATGTCACCTGGGATTCCTCGTACATGCCTGAGTTACCATTTCTTGCTTCTTTGGTGTTTCGAGTTTCATTGATCTGGGATGCAATTGCGAAATGCGGTTTTCAGGCGTTGTTGTGATCGTCGCGTGATCGAGACTGACAGCCCATATCTGTCATCCTAGAGGATCAGGCAAGATTTTGGCAAACGCACAGCGCAATTTGTTTTTTGTCGGAGTATCAGGCAACCTGGCAGCACCAAGTCTGGCGAGTGGTACCACTCACCCGCGCCCCTTGCACCGCAAATGCAAATATATCGCAAATAGCTCAAAACTACTGACAAGCCCCCCCTGCCTTCCGCATCATTATTAGCGCCACGTAACAAAACGTCTCGAAAACTGGATGCTCTAGATTAACTCATGCTGCCAAGAGTTGAATTCGAACGTCTATCTCTTACACTGAGAGACTAATTTGCGAATGTTTCTCAATAAGCAAATTTCTAAGACAGGACGAAGTTCGTCTTGAAGAAGGTAACTATGGATAACGATCAAGACCAATTTGGTTTTGGAATTGAAACAGAACATCTGCTGCTGGATAGCGCAACATTTAAACCGTTGTTTTATGAGGACCTCAACTTCGAGCGGCTTCTGGAGCTAGTTGACGCAATTCCAGTCGCTGATTTTTCTACCGACGGATTCAACGTAAAGCCACTTCACAAAATTGCAAATCCATATTTGATAGAAGGCTATTATTTAACCGATGCAAATATGAGACCGCAGGCGCTTTTGCCCAAAGGCATAGAAATCCGTACCCCGATTGCATCTACAATCGGTGCTACTATCTCCAACTTGAGAGAAATTACGGATCGACTGAGAATCTACGCGGCGACTGCAGGATACTCTTTAGCCACGCTCTCACATCATCCGACCGAATTCAACTTTCACGCCGCTCCTAACTACCGCCGTCATGACTACTGGCAGTGGGCACTCACAGCCATGACCACGTACGGCCCGGACATGAACATAAGTGTGCCTGAATCAATGCGCGACGATATCGATCGCGAATCACTCGGTCAGAAAATAAACTACTACCTACCGTCTGTGGTGGCACTGTCTTTCAACTCGCCCCTTGTAAATGGCTCCCTCTGGCAAGTTGATGGCAAAAACGGCAAGTCCTTCCGCACCTTCAAGCGCTCTCTCTGGGCACCCTTGTATTACATTCATACAGAACCGTCGCTACGCTTCGAGTTTAAAGGATTCGAAATGGCAGGCGACATGAGAGACTATCAGGCTTACTTCCTATGCGGTTTAAGCATGCTGCTCGACAACTCCTTGACTGGACGTGAGTCGGATGAAGTACGGTTGAAACGTTTGCAGAACCTCGCAATTCACGGGCTCCAATCCAGCGATGACAAAGAACGCGCTGGTGCTGTAATCGAGAGTGCGGAAAAAATTGCATACTGGTTCGACATTGACGCAAGCAGTTTGAGGATACTACGGACCCGATTAGAGAATGGAAGTTGTCCCTCTGACCGCATCATACAGACATTTTTAGAAACCAACAGCATTGAGGAAACTCTCAAAACCCTCTTAGTTCAACCGATTCATTCCGACCTGACTGCGTCGACAATGAACCTCAATCAACTGCCGGCACACTCCGCACGAGTTTGAGGCGGACAAAGTGCAAAGTCATATTCTCCTGAACAACCGACGAATGCTTTCTAAGGCAATAAGTTCGTTTTCAAACGGCTCCTGCAATCTTCTTCTCCTCTGTATTGCTAAGACAATCAGAACGATGGGCTTCGGCGCCATATCTATTGTATTGGCGCTCTTTCTTCTCAACAGAGGCTTTTCCAACACCGAAGTGGGCTTGCTGCTATCCGCCACGCTGCTCGAAGACGCGTTAATTACAACACTTGCAGCATCCGTAGCAAATCGAATAGGCGTGCGCAAAGTCTTGTTAATCGCATGCGCGGTCATCGTATGTGGTGGCATTGTTCTCGCGACAGCCGAGGCAAAATGGATACTCATTCTGGCGGTCACCTGCGGAATTGTCAGCCCCGCCGGCTATGAAGGAGGTCCCTTCGCACCTCTTGAGCAAACAATCATTTCAAATTCGACAAAAACTCAAAAACTTACAGCTGCATACTCGTGGTATAACATGGTAGGGTTTGCCGGAGCGGCACTCGGCGCTTTACTTGCCGGGATCTGCGTGGCGGCTATGAAATTTGCACCGCCGGTAGTTGCATACCAGACTATATTTTATTCATACTCGATAGGTGGATTGGTTCTTGGTCTGATCTATGCGCTGGTTAATTTAAAACCGGCTGAAACTGCTAAGCAGACAGAAGAAGAAAACATTCGGCAGACAGCAGGTCAGGAGCAGGTAGAAGACCAGCGGCGTTCAGTGTCATTCGAGACTTCCAGCCGGAAGCACATCTGGCAACTGGCGGGGCTCCAGAGTGTTGATGCATTCGGCGGCGGTTTCGTCGTGCAGTCCCTGCTAACGCTATGGTTCTATCAACGCTACCACGTCGATGCAACCTTCATCGGTCCCGTTTACTTCTGGTGCAACATCATCGCAGCCCTATCATTTCTATTTGCACCACTGGTAGTGCGGCGGGTCGGTCTGCTCAACACGATGGTGTTTACACATCTGCCTTGCAGTCTGGCGCTTTGCCTCATGCCCTTCCTTCCGTCAGCGGCTTGGGCTGCAGGACTTTTACTGCTGCGCAGCGGTTTCTCCTCAATGGATATTCCTGTTCGACAAGCGTATACAATGCTAATCGTTCCGGAAAAGGACCGTGCGTTTGCAGCCGGACTGACTACATCATCACGAGCCATCGCCCAGGGCATTGCTCCGACGATAACAGGAGCATTGATGCAGAATGTAATGTCCGGTGCACCGCTCATTTTTGCAGGCGCGCTCAAGAGCGTATATGACCTTAGCCTCTATTTCTGTTTCAAGCATGTACCGATGCACTCGGAAAACGCAAACCGCGAATCAAACAGTTCAGCATGCCTGAGAGAAACGGGAAAGACTGCTGACGAGGCGGTGACGAGTGGTCGTTGAACCGCAGCTGGTCGAAACAATGGAAGACAGGAGAACGCAATCGGAGTGGACGCGACTTTTACGCTCGCCGATGCAATCGCGACTGAGAGAAATTTGCTTCTTTGTACACAGGTGGGTGGGTGCAGTACTCGCCCTCTACATGCTCGTTATTAGTTTGTCCGGAGTCTCCCTGGTCTTCCACGATGAATTGAGCGAATGGGCCTGCCCATCGCCTGCCGTTAAGGTTCTATCAACAAAGATTAGCTTCGCTAAAATCATCGAGAGCTCAGAAGCAGCTTATCCCGGTTACAAGGTTACGGGACTGATAGTACCAGACGAAGAGTCGCAGCCAACCGATGTCTTCGCTCTTAAAGGCGACAATGAAAGAATTAACTGCCAGGTCGATCCTTACTCGGGCACAGTTCTCGGTTTAAAAAGCAAGAATGCGTTTCTCGAAACACTGCGCGATCTACATTTCAATCTGTTCGCCGGAAAGACAGGTCGCATGGTCAACGGCGCAGGTGGATTGTTGCTTGCAGTGCTCTCGCTCACAGGCGTCGTCGTCTGGTGGCGAGGCGTCGCAAAATGGCTCAACGGATTCAAGATGTCCTTTCGAGGAAGCATGAAGCGCGTCAACTGGAGCATTCATAGCGCGCTCGGTATCTGGGCTTTACCGTTTCTCATGCTGCAGGCGACCAGTGCCTTCTATTTCGGATTTCCAAATTTCTTCGAACAAAATTTGAATGCAATTGCGCCTGTTTCCAACCAGAAGAAAATGAAGGAACCAACAACCAGCGAGCTTACAAGCGCGGGAATCAGCTCCGAGCCCAGTTACTCTGGCCCGAGAAGATCGGAACCTGATATAGACAAACTCATTTCAATAGCTCGGCAAAAGGCTGGTTTCAACTCGGCCGTGTTCCGCATCGCATTTCCGGACAAACGCAGAAACTCAGTTCGCATCTGGTTGAAAAATTCTGCAGAAACAAATGAGAACGCACCGACCACGCAGGTTTTCATGGAGCCAAAGTCCGGTCAAGTGCTGGCGGTTTCAACAGCTGAAGCGCCTCCTGCCGGCGATCAAATTATCACGTGGTTGATCAAACTGCACTTCGGCACCTTCGCTGGCACAACCTCCAAATGCGCATGGATATTCGTAGGTCTGACGCCGGCAATCTTATCGCTTACCGGACTTTTTCTCTTTGCTCACGGTATCGCAGCCCGGAGAGAGAGAAAATCCCAGTCTCGTGGACTATAAAATCTCAAGACCGGCGAGCCCGGAAATCCTCCACCAAGCTTGCAAGGATTGGTTTGCCCGTTTCGAATTCATGCGACAATATGCCTTTCCTAACCTCGGGCAGGCTCCATGAATCCGCGCCGACAATCCACTGTGAAACTTACAACACTCGTTAGTCTAACCGCGATCGGCATTTCGCTGACTTCGTGCACATCCGGATCGTCAGACGATGCCTGGCTCTCGCACCAGAACGCAGGGCGCGCAGCACTATCCAAGAATGACTTTCCAAAAGCAGAATCCGAGTTCAAAGAAACGATCGATTTGCTTAATGGTGCTAAGGACCATTCCTTAGAAAAAGCTGTCACTCTCGGTATGCTTGGTACTGTATACAACCAGACTGGACGGCTGAAAGAGGCTGAACAAACGCAAAAGCAATCGCTGGAAATGTACGAAACCAGTTCGCAGGCGACCAAAGCGCAGCTAGCCTCGGCATACAACAACCTTTCGAACGTTTACTACAGCCTGGGACGATATGAATATGCCTCCGAACTCAATCAGAAGGCTCTCAAGCTAACTGAAGAGGCAGACGGGAGCGATTCTCTTGCGATGGCGACAACCCTCAACAATGAAGGTCTCGTCCAAATGCAATTAGGGAAATCAGAGACGGCAAAGGAGCTTTTTGAAAAGGCGCTATCCATTTGCGAGAAGCATGCAGGCGACCCAGGCTTCAAAAACGAGATGATAAAGAGCTTGATTAACCTTGCACAATATTGGTCTGCCAGGGATGCCGACAAGTCGATCCCACTCTGCGAAAAAGCAATCAAGATTGCAGAAGGACTCTATGCCGAAAATCATATCGAGTTGGCCGACGCTCTGAGAATTCAAGGCGTCGCGTATACGAAAGGAAAGCAATTCGACAACGCAACGACTTCGTTCAAACGCGCAAAGTCAATCTACGATGATAAGCTTGGCGAACATAGTGTTAGCGCAGCATACTGCTTGATGGGACTGAGCACGTTGTACTTGAAACAGCAGCAGTATGATAAAGCGCAGCCACTGGCCGAGCAGGCCGTAAAGATCTTTGACACATCAGAGGTTGGCGACGTGGAGTCGACGGTAAACGCGATGTGTATCCTGGCCGAAGCGAACATGAAGCAAGGCAATACTTCAGAAGCGAAGAAACTTCTGGCTCGCTGCAAAGTAACACTCGATGAAGCGCCGAGTGTGAGTACTGAATACAAGAAGAACTTTCTCAAAGGCTACGCAAAGCGACTGCGAGAGATGTCTGATGCTAAAGAGGCTGAGCACATCGAGTCCTTGATATAGCACTCTTCTACTTTCGATCGTCCAGAATCAAAAATCGTTCGGCACCAGATACGGTATCGAACGAAATTTGAATCTATTATAAGTTGCGAAGCTCCAGGCAGGCAAGCTTAGACGGCTTCAGCAACTGAGGCAGGAAACTTTGACGCATCGAATCCGAACGATGCCCAGACCGACGCGTTCGGTCCATCTTGAAACTCGACAACGTGGCTCTCATCTTCTTCTGTCGGCAGAGGGATGCCGATAGTTTTAAAAAGCTCGACGACCTTTTCTTCGCTCAATCTTACAGAGCTTGCACCGACCTGAGAGTTGTAGACCACCGCTCTGCAATCCCACAGTTCGCCGGCTCGCGTAATTTGAACAAGGCCACGAAGCCTTGGTCGCTCAATTACAGCCTCTACTTCTTTGTTCACCAATGTCAGTGGCATCTGTTTATCTCTCCTCAGCCAGTGGCACTCTCCGTGACCATGACTATGTGTTTCCCGGAAGCGGATATAGTAAGACAACTTCCGCAAATCCGTACCGCTCAGCAGTGCGGGCGCTTTACAATGAGTGCGCACACAACGGATTGTATCGGTGCGTCACGACTCGAAAAGACGTCGGTAGAAAGGTTTACGAGACTGAGAGCAGCGAGCGTCAATGTAAATCTAAAGAAAGCATTCATAACTGCCTTGGGCTGCGGTTCTTACACCTCAGTCATCCGAAACACGTTGCACAGCTAATTGAGGTTGCATCACTCGTGCATCAGCAATAAGGCGCTCGTCGGTCATCGCACGGCGATGCTCTATCCAGCGGAGCGGAACGTACAGGGCGAGCCCGGCTAACCAACCTTGGAAAGAACAGAGACCGACATGCAAGGGCTCCAGCGCTGGGATAATTCCGGCAGTGGCAATCCCGACGCAACTACCGAACGCCAGCGCTGCAAGAGCGGGGACTCGCATGGTTGGCAGATATTCATCACTTTCGATGATATGCAAATCCATTGGAATATTCAGAAGTTTTCTGACAATAAAATATTCAGAGACCAGTATGACTGTTGGCATAGCCATCACCACACAGTTGAGCGACGCTACTTTCTCCAACGCCTGAGCGCCTCCACAACTCGATAGCACACCGGCGACGACGGCACCACATACGGTGAGGATCCCAACAGACAGTTTATGAGGAAGTTTAGACAGCTGCGACAAGGCGCTACTCGAGCCGTACAGATTCGAATCATTAGCGGCGAAATAAGATGCAGTTAAAACAAGCGCACCGATCAACGCGACGCCGCCGAAAGAGAAATTGTTCATGAATGCCACGGCAGCTCCATTTTCGGTGATGCCGGTCATTCGTGCAACCAACCAGCCGGTTGTAGGGAAGATGATGACGCCAATCAAGAGAGCGACAGACATCGGAATACCGGAGCTACTCAACTTCGCCTTTCCGTGTCGCCAGTAGTCCGCTTCATTTCCCCAGACACAAATGCCGATCACAAAGTTTGTGATAATCGTCAAAGCGAGAGGAAAACTGCAAGTCCCGCTTTCAGAAATTACGGCAGGATTGGTCGCCGCCACCGTTTTAACCAACGTGTATAACACCCACGCGATAAGCATGGGGGCTGCAAAATATCTGGCAAAATTCGCGACGCCCTTGAATCCCCAGAAATTATTCAATGCCATGAGCACGGCAAAGACCGGGGCGAGAACGGCGAGCGGCAGATCGATGTGAAATAGACCTTCGAGACCCTCAGCCATAAACAGAGCCGTCAATCCGTACCAGGCAATGAACATCCAGATGAGATTGAAGGAGACAATAGCAGTTCCCGCTTTTCCAAAGACGCTTTTGATAAGCGAACAATAGCTGCGTCCGCTGACAGCACCGATATGCGCGGACGGAAGCGCGTAAACCATCATTAGAGCGCTACCGACGATGGTGCCGATCACCACTTGCGCTAAAGAGAGTCCACTTTTGTACCAGGAGAAACCGATCAGAACACACGGAAAAACCGTGACCATGGTGACCCACAAAAGTCCCATCGTGACAGCAGAGCGTCTCTGACTCAATGGCGTTATCGTGTCAGCAATACCGTGTCCACAGTCTTGTATACTCACGAGCGCCTTCCTCGAGATAGTGTATTTCGCATACAACTATAGTTTTCAGAATGAAACCTGTCTCGAAGAGGAGGGGGTTATTACGAGGCGGAATTTACGTACCTGCGGCGTTCTTGACGATTACCCGTCGAGCGAGAGAGTTTCAAAACGACTCGGGCCAAACATCTTAAAGACTGAGAGATAGCGGCTTCAAATCATTATGCTTCGCATCAGCACCTGCCTTTATAGCAGCCATCACTTCATGCGCATCAAACACGTATGACTGAACGTTTGCCGCCTGCAGCAGGCAGTCATTGATGTGATGTTCGTTTGCGTAGTTGATACACTCCTTCGAAGAAGACACTACCAATGGTGGCTTGCCTGCTATCTTTCCGGCGACCTCTAGCGCGCGTTCGATGAGCGCGTCATGCGTGGGAAGAACAGCGTTTACAAATCCAAGTTTCTCTGCCCGATCAGCCGTCAATCGGTCGCCCGTGAAGGCAAGTTCCCGCACGATTCCATCCGGTAGCTTCCGAGGCAAGCGTTGCAACGTGCCCAGATCCGCCATAATGCCGATGTTGACTTCTTGAATACAGAAGTAGGCATCCGCCGTCGCATAGCGTATGTCGCAAGCACTGACCAGATCCAATCCGGCACCGAGGCAGCCGCCTTGAATAGCTGCGATCACCGGTACTCGCGACGATTCCAAAACTGTCAAAGCATCTTGCAAAGACAGAATCAGATGCTTCAGATGTTCACGAGCTACAGAAGAATCTGTTTTGAACTTATCGACAGCGGCAAAAACAGCCAGGTCCATGCCGGCAGAGAAAAGTGGACCTTGAGCATCAATAACAATCGCACGTACGTCACCACCATTCGACAGTTCCTTGATTGTCTTTGGAAACTCCGACCAGAATTCGGGCAACATTGAATTGCGTTTTTCCGGTCGATTAAAAGTGATGCGAGCAATCTTTTCGTCGATCTTCAAATCAAAACAACTGGTCATCACAGAACCTCTTGAATCGGTCGTAGCCATCTACTTCAAAGCCTCTTCTTTTACCGGGTCAAGGAAGAAATCACGCATAAGCTCGCCGTCGGGATCGCAAGCATATTTCGACAAGTCTTCAACACCTGCGGCCCGGAGCACATCAGAGTCGACAAAGAAATTACCGGTTGTGTCCGTGGCTTTTTGAGTCAAGATCCAATAGGCTGCATCAGCAACAATCTCCGGCTTGCGACACTTTTTCATCGCCTCTTCGCCGCCCAGTAAATTCAGTACGGCTGCCGTCGCAATGCCTGTTTCCGGCCAGAGTGAATTGACTGCTATACCTGATTTCTTCAACTCCGCGGACATGCCGAGTGTGCATAAACTCATATTGTATTTCGCCATCGTGTAGGCGAGATGCGGAGCGAACCATCGGGGACTCATGTTCAACGGCGGAGACATGTTCAGGATGTGTGGATTGGTGGATTTCTTGAGATGAGGAATCGCAAATTTCGAACACATGAAAGTAGCTCGACCATTCACTTGACTCATCAAATCAAAACGTTTCATTTCAGTCGCTTCAGTTGGCGTCAAACTGATTGCACTGGCGTTGTTCACCAGCGCATCAATACCGCCAAAGTGCTCTGCGGCCTGATTGATTGCCTGTTTAACTTCATCTTCATTGCGCACATCGCACTTGAGCGCAAGCGCTTTACCGCCACGCTCCTCTATCTCCTTCGCCGCCGTATGAATCGTACCTGGCAGGCGCGGATCTTGCTCAACTGTCTTTGCAAGAATGGCAACGTTAGCACCGTCTTGTGCTGCGCGTAAAGCTACCGCAAGTCCGATGCCGCGCGAAGCGCCTGTAATAACCAGAGTTTTCCCAGCCAGTGTGCTCATGATTTCTCCGATGCGTGGGGCAGCGGGCAATAATAGCGACTTTGACGTGTTTTTAAAAGGCGACTCTGTTTAAGTATCAAACAGACTATTCTTTTCGGATCAAGAGCCAGTCACCGCCACCGTTGACTTCACCTTTCCAGCTGCCTTTCAGTCGAGTCGAATCGTAGCTCAACTTGAATTCGCCATTGCCCCGGACATTGCTCCAGGTCCGATACAAAGAAACATTCATCATGTTGGTTTGCGGATCGAAAGTTCCGCTTTGCACAATCCCTTTTCGAGCGGGATTTTCATGCCATTCGCCTTGAATCGACACCGTCTTGCTCGCCGGATCCTGGCTGGTCATGAGGATCATCTCCCCCTGATCCGAATCCCATTTGCCATCGATTATTGTCGCCGCCTGCTCAACCCTCAGCGCGCCCTTGTCACCAATTACGGTATTACGATCGTACGGAACAAAAATGAATTCAAACCGATTATCGCGCTCATGCTCTTTCGGGACGTCGCGGCGCGCCATCGATCTGGCATCGTCAAAATAGTCGATTTGAGTGCGAGCGGCAGGGATGTTTCCTTTACCTGTTAAGAACTCGGTGACCACAGCAGTCCGCGCTTTTGCGTGCGGATTCTTCGTGTCCTGCGTCGGACCGGGACTTTCAGAAGAATCAGTCGCGCTCGAGCCGGTGTGATGTTCCTTAGGATCGTGCGTGTCGCTGAAGACCTCAACAATGAGCTTCGCAGGTCGTTCGGCTGCAAATGTTTCAGCAACTGCTTTGAATGTATCAGAAACACTTGCGCCGTCCGCCGCAGACTCTACCTTTTTACCCTTAGGATTGGTGTCTATGAAGCATAGATCGTGATCGAGAAGCGAGATTTTCGTCGCAGAATTCAGCGCTCCAACTGCGTCAATATCGGCACCTGGCCACTGATCGGCTGGATCAACATTACTTTGATCGGTAATTCGAACAAAGTTAAAGACAGCATTCTTTCCGCCCTTCCCAGCAATATCGATCTCCGAAGCGGTCGTCAAATCAGGACCAAGATCTATCCAACTCCTCCCGTCACGAGACACTTCAACCTTCACAGGGGAAGAGTTTTCGAGAGGCTCAAAAATGTATAGATCCGCACCGGGCAAGTCGACGATGGCGTTATCAACGAAGCGCAGAGTGATTGAACCAGCTGCACCGAGCCCGGAAAACGTCGGAGTGCGAGCCAATCGATCTGCTTCGAAGTCTTTGAAGTTTGGCGGACCGAGAGCCGGATCGCCAGTTTCCCAGAGGTGCGGCGTCTTCTTTTTGCCGCCCTTATACTCAACCACTTCATCAGCAAAAGCGGCAGTTCCTCCACGGAAATAAATGCGCGTGTGTTTAGCGCTATCGTAGATTCGCTGATTGAAACTTTCGCTTGCAATCGCTTCGCCAGCGGCAAGCGCCGTCACGACAGTTGCAGCGACCGCGAATGTTTTAAATGTCCCCATTGTTTTCCTCGATGTTGGCAGCGTTGATTCTTGAGCGCACATTCCGCGCGGGATGAGTTACTTCGAAGCCGGCGACCCGGGCGGCTCCGGCGAGGGTTGTTCAGCAGTATCATTGAGACTCCAATCGTATTCCTGATACACAACCCTGAATTTCTTTGTGCCGTTCTCAGAAAGATTTTTCTGCACGGCTTCCGGTGTCTTCATCAGAATGTAGGCGGCAACTATCTCATCATCGGTAGGTGGAGGAAAACGCTTTCCCAAACCGACGGCAGTGGCAAAATCGAGTGGAAACCATTTGAAAAGCTGAGAAACATAAATCAAATTCTTTTCAGTGTCGAATCGAACATTTTTAGAATTGGAGAGAAACTCGATTGTATTTTGTTCGAGCGCCTCGTTTAAACCTTTGACGCCATAAGCCTCGGCACGGAGGCGTCCGCATCCTTTCGCGGCGGGAACCACCGCGAAATGAATTCGAGGCTCCTGAAAATCACGGCGAAGAATGTCGTGCTCCATGCCCTCAAGCGTTACTTTCTTACCTAGCAATTCTATGGAGTTTTCTTCCCAGAAGCCTTCAATTTGTCGGATGCTGCTCGATGGATAGTAGGTTTTAGTGCCCTTGATCGGATAATGGTCAAGCACCAGTTTTATCGTGTAGGCGTTATACGCATTGATCCAGAACGTCAACTTTTCATCCGGTGAAAATGAGTCGTATTCAGCCCTCGTAACTCTGGAAAGCGCAGCCAGGTAATCTTTTAAGCCTGAAGGGTCCTTCTTCCAGGCGGCATAATCGACCATCCCGCCGGAGACATACTTCTTCAACTCGTCAGTGAAAATCGCATTCGCCTTTTCACTGAGCGACAATTCATTCGACGGCTTCGAAGCATCGCCCGACTTCGATTTGGATTTGACAGAGCGCTCTCTGGACTTTTTCGAAGGCGGCTTCTCGGAGGCGGCATCGCCGGTAATCGCTTTCTTTGCGGGCTTTATCTTCTCTGCACGTTTTCTGGTGATCGGCTGAGTCGACTTTATCTCTGCCGTCTTTGAGTTTTCCGCCGCTTCCGGCGCAGCGCAAAATGCACTCCGGTCAATCAAACCGGAGAATGCCACCGCCACTAGTACCACTAAGCTGGAGACGCGCCGCACAAAAATATCCGAACTTACCTGGAGCCCCGACCTATGAGGTTCTATGCTAGCACAGTAAAAACAGATTTCCGCCGTTCTCGGACGCTTGGCATCGAGATTAAATCACGAAAGATACAACCCCACGAGTACGTCCAGAGACACGATGAAAATAGCGGCGAAAGAGAATATCAGTTTACTAGGCCAGAAGCCTGGGAATAATTTGCCAAAGGGACTTTTTGAGGTTCTAGCTGCATATGAAAAAAGGCGGCCAGTTACCATTCGTACTCATATTCTTTTTCCTGGCAACGCAATTCATCTCAATTTGCGGGACTATGATAGTGCTTGCCTATCCTGAAAACATAGGCAATTACGAAGATATCAGCCCCGAGCACATCGTCCCCCTCGATCCGTTTCTGGCTGGCGGCCATCAAACTCATGTTATCTCCCGGAGCAGCAACCACAACAATGCTCCCCTGAGAATGCTCGGACTTTTGCCTCAATTTCTGCTGCAACTGGCAGCGGTTGCAGTTGCAACCGTAGCTGCGCTGAGTTGCCCATCGCGCCTGCAGCTATGTCGATACACGACCAATTTATGGTTGCTTAACCGTGTACTGTTAATCTGAAGTACCGACTTCTGCTTGGCTTAAGCGGCTGTAAAAACTGCTCCAGCATTGGCGCTCGCGTTGATATTGCGAACGAGTCTTTCAACTGTCACCACCGCAAGCGCTCGCTTAAGAGCGCAAGCCAAGCATTAGTTTTGACGCCAACAGCATTGATTCCGTCTTGAGTCGTCGAGCCTAGCGACTTCTCCGGAATAAGCACCGTCGTCGGTCCCTTTGGATTATTTATGATAGAAAAACTCTCTCCGCAGATGCGCCGCTACTTCGCGCATAGGTTTTACTTAAAAGATTTGCTGGCGTCCATCGTCGTCTTTCTTGTCGCACTGCCATTAGCGATGGGCATCTCGATCGCGTCGGGAATGCCGCCAGCGGCAGGATTGATTACTTGCATCGTCGGTGGTCTTATTGTCTCTCCGATAAGTGGAAGTCCGTTTCAAGTGAGCGGTCCGGCAGCCGGACTGTCGGTGATCGTCTACGAAATCTTGCAACAGCACGGCGCCGAAAAGGTCGGCATGGTGATTTTAATCGCCGGTTTCTTGCAAATGATTATGGGCTATCTTAAGCTCGGTCAATGGTTCCGCGCAGTATCGCCTGCTGTCGTCAACGGCATGTTGTCCGGTATCGGCGTCCTGATTTTCGCCAGTCAATTTCATGTCATGCTCGATGATGCCCCCAGGGGGACAGGTTTACTCAACCTCGTCGGCATCCCTCTGGCGCTCTACGACTGCCTGACCGATACCAAGGTCAACAGCACACACATCGCCGGATTCGTCGGGGTCCTCTCAATCAGCGTCATCTTGATGTGGGAGGCTATTCCAGTCAAGAAGGTCAAGCTGATTCCATCGGCACTAGTCGCGGTTTTCACGGCCACCATGGTTACTATGTACTTTAACCTGCCGATCAAGCACGTCGACCTGCCGGCCAATCTCTTCGCGGTAATTCAACCGCTGCAACACTGGAGCAAGTTTCTGGATGTGGAATTGCTGCTCGATGGGGTCGGTCTCGCCCTCGTCGCCAGCGCAGAAACACTTCTCAGCGCCACGGCGGTGGACCGAATGCAAACCAGAGCACGAACAAAATATGACCGCGAGCTGTTCGCGCAAGGAATTGGAAATTCAATCTGCGGTTTCATGGGCGTTCTGCCAATGACAGGCGTCATCGTGAGAAGCTCTGTAAATATCCAGGCAGGAGCCAGGTCGCGAATGTCCTCAATCATTCACGGTTTTTGGATTTTGCTACTGGTAATCTCGTTTCCCACTCTGCTAAGAGCCATACCGACAGCAGCATTAGCCGCCCTTCTCGTCTACACAGGTTACAAGCTGGCCAATTTCAAGATAGTGAAGGAGCTTCTGAAAGCGGACAAACTCGAGGTCGCCATCTACTTCATTACGTTGGGGACGATTGTGGCAACGGACCTGCTGACTGGCGTTTTGACGGGAGTGGTCTTATCGGTTTTGAAACTGCTCTATATGTTCTCACACCTGGAAATACGCTCGGTTATGGGTCCGGACCAGGCATCAACAGCCCTGTATCTGCGCGGCGCTGCAACGTTTTTAAACCTACCGCGCCTCGCCGAGGCACTTGAAGCAGTTCCACCAAACACCGAGCTGCACGTGCATCTGGAGGAGCTCGATTATGTAGACCATGCCTCTCTCGAAATGATTATGGCATGGGAAGTGCAACATAAAGCGACAGGTGGCTCGTTGGTAATAGACTGGGGAACGCTCGGCTCCATGTTCAGAGACCGTCGGCGCACGCCGCGCCAGGAAAGCACGCCATCCGCCGCGACCGAGGAACTCAAGGCAAGTGAAGGCTCGCAAACAGAACCACCGGACGGTCCGAAACTCACGGAGACAACCACAGCTTCAGGTAATCAGGGCGAGCCAGAGTAAAAAGGCATGACACCGTCTTCGGTGCCATGCCATCGTCTTATTACCTGACCGTTCACTTAGTCATCGTGAATCGCGTCGTGCATATCCTCTTTGGCATCGTGATGGTCTTCGCGAGCCTCTTCCTTATAGTGTTTAGCCTTCATGCGGTTCCACTTGGCTCGCAGACCGTGTCCGCGTCTAGACTGGTATTTAGCCTCAGCACGGGCTTCAGCAGCTTTCGCGTGGTTTTTATTAGCTTCACGCTCGTGCCGGATGGCATCATGGAAGTCGTCATCATCAGCCATTGCAGCCCCGATGAAGCCTATCCCTTGAATCAAAAATACCCCCATCAACGAGAGTGCAATACGTTTTTTCATTTCCAGATTCCTCAAAAATGCCTTCTACAGCCTAAATAGCATCAGAGCGGCAAATTGGTTACGCACCGAAGGACGCACGAAAGACTTCAGAACGTTCTTTCAGTGAGCTCCATATGCGAGAAATCCCACAAAACCAAGAACAAGAGCGATTAGAGCAACGATGCCGACTTGAATCAACTTCTTCCTCTTTTTGGCGGCCCGGATGCTAGCGATTTGCATTTGCTCTCTGCGCGGAAACACTTCGAGCCTTTCCATAAGTTTCGCAATTGATTCGAAGCGAACGTTGGGATCTTTCTCAAGACAACGCTCAATAGTTTCTTCCAGGTCCTTGGGACGAGAAGCATCGAACTTTATGTTGGAAATTCTTGGAGGAAGCTTGAGTGAATGCGAGTTTTTTATTTCGCGAACACTGCCATCCATGAACGGCGGTCTCCCCGTCAGCAGAGCATAGCCGACGCATCCGACGGAGTAAACTTCGGACTTCTCGTTGTAGTCCATATTCCGCGTCTCGTCCGAAGAGAGGTAAAACGCATCTTTAGGATCCGTCAACTCATCAGTCTCTTTTACCTTCGGCATCGCAAAATCCATAAGCAACACGGAAGGCTCGGAGTTCATGTCATCAACAAAAACAATGTTTGTTGCTTTCACATCGCGATGTAGCACATTCTGTTTCTGGGCGTACTGAATTGCCTCTCCAATCGCAAGCAAAATCTTGACTGCGATATCAAAGCTAGGCACGCCATGAACAGCAAGATATTGTTCCAAATTAAAACCATCTTTATACTCAGTCACCAGATATGGTGTCGTATTGTTGAGAATGCCGTGGTCGACAATCTTGGAGATGTTAGTGTGAGTTAGCTGTTTGTTTTTCCGAACTTCCTGATCGAAAGTCTTTACTGCAGCGGGATTCATTCGTTTGAAACACTTGACCGCAACTTTGGTTCCACGCTGACGGTCCCTGGCCAATATTGTAACAGCGCGGCTTCCATCACCTAAGACACTGAGCGGCACATAACGTTCCGCAGGAAAGGCGTTGTCACCCAGTCCCACTGATTGCAAATCCAGCGTGACCGCATCAATCTCATTCTGTTTGATGTAAGTGGGACATTTTGTCGCCGCAGGTGTTTCGCAAGCGCAAATATCAGGAGCAACAGTACGCCCCGGTGTTCCTGCAAATATCCGTTTCTTACAAGTCGCGCAAAGATCGATAGAGAACTGCGAGTTGGGCGCGTATGGACGAAAGCATCGGCAAAATGAGACCCACTGAGTGGTTGGCTTTACGCCTTCCGGCACGAACGGTTTCAGACAATCTTGGCAAATTGGATTAGGCAAATTTTCCATGCACGAATTGTAGCAGAGCGGCATATTCAGAAGGTTAGTCGAGGATGATTTATGAACAATCAATTCAGTTTTTCAGCCAATCAGAGCAGGCAAGACTCCGCATCTTGCTGAAGAAGAGGCACAACGTAGGTGCGTAAAAACGGATACATACTTGTGCCGAAATGGGTACCAAAATGAAGACTGCGCATCATCAAAGGACTCCAGTTTATCTCTTGCAATTTCTCATACTGGCTTGCATTCTGAAAACCAACACAACCAGCAGCTTTTGTCCTGACACCATCAGCGGTGCAGACTACTGATGTACACAGTCCGAGCCAGAATAAATCGAAACTGGAATTGAACGAATAGACCTTTGTTTTCACCGCACGCAATGCCGGATGCAAATCAAACATAGGCGAAACAGCCGGAGCCAGCAATATGACCGTTTCAACCGAGTCCGGTGGCAAAAGCTCAAGCGCCTTCAGCGCGACTCCCGTTCCTCCACTTTTGGCCACTAAACTCACCCGTCGACCGGACAAATGCAACTCTTCAATCGTCAATGCAAGATTAGCAGCCTTTGCATACATATGTTCGCGGTCACGGATGTCCGCTACCAGGCGCCCAAATCCGTGCCCCCAGACGTAGTGACGGACGTCATGATTTCCACCAGCCAATTTAATTGCGAGCCTGGTAGTGGCAGGCATAACACCGGAGCTGCCAACGCCATCAATTGTGAAAACGACCATCGGTTTATCTATCGTCATACTCTCACGCTACCACGGCTCTATAACTTCCGAGGACAAAGTCAACACTTAACGAAGTGGATCGATAAGCAGCGAGTTCCGCAACCCGGATTACGATCTAATTTTGTAACCTCAAGTAAAACTAACAAGATATTTGGTGCACCAGCTGCAGTGCTCGCTTTGAAACTTTTTCGGCGCTAATCATGTGAGAGCTTTGTTAATACGACCGGCGCGTAGTCACTTTCATCGCTACCGGCAAACATGGGTCGTGATAAGACTTTAGAACGCCATCGCAACGCATCACCGAGGAGCTCATTTATGCGCCTGATTCCTCTTTTTGTTCTACTCATGACCTCGCTGTCGACCACAGTCCCTGTTCAAGCTGCGCCATGGGAGCCGTCACCCGGGCACAAACAAATTCCGCTCTGGCCGAAAACTCCGCCACATCCGCTTCCCACTGAAGGGCCCGAGCAAGCACTGGAAGCGGAAAACAAGGTCGCTGGAAAGTCCTGGACTTACGTGACCAATGTGTCAAAGCCGACGATGACTGTTTATTCTCCGCACGGGAAAAATTCTGGAGCGGCATGCGTAGTATTTCCTGGTGGCGGATATAAAATTCTGGCGATCGATCTTGAAGGAACCGAAATTTGCGAGTGGCTAAATTCAAAAGGAATTACGGCCGTCCTGCTTAAATACCGGGTGCCGAACAAGGGCTCCTACCCTAAATCTCCGGTCGCACTTGATGATGCGCAAAGAGCGATTGGCTTAGTGCGACTGCACGCGAAAGAGTGGAAGATCGACCCAGACAAAGTTGGAGTAATTGGATTCTCCGCCGGTGGACACCTCGTAGCGGCGACCAGCACATACTTCAGGAAACGCGTCTACACGCCAGTAGACGCCGCTGACAAAGAAAGTTGTAGACCTGACTTCGCGCTGTCGATTTATCCAGGACATCTGTGGAATGACAGATCGAAGTTCATCCTTAATCCTGCAGTACCTGTAACACAAAGAACGCCACCAACCTTCTTGTTGCAAGCAGAAGACGACAAGGTAGATCCGCCCGAACATTCGCTGGTGTATTATCGCGAACTAAAAAAAGCGGGAGTGCCGGTGGAGATGCACCTGTATCCCAAAGGCGGTCACGCCTTCGGTTTGCGCGCAACGAAGCAGCCAATCACACGCTGGCCTGAACTGGCTGCTACCTGGTTGGCATCAATCGGAATGATTCCGGAGTAAACGAGCTCACAGTTTTGTGCGCTTCTCTATCAGCGTCGTGAGCGCTGCCGCATCAAACGCCGGCAAGGAGCACGCTCCATTTCCGCAACTGAAAGCAGCTGCTTTTCCAAGTTCGGGGTATTCGACATCCATGTTGGGCAAGTTTCCCTCGTTTTTATCGAACCACTCCAGCCTTCGATAGACGGAAGGACTCTTGAGAGCGGTCGTGAACAGACTTTTCGCGACAGGATCGGTCTTGCCACCAACTATGGTGATGTGGAACGGCGCGCTGCCGATCTGGCTATCTGCCAGGAGAATACCGGCGACGAGTATACGGCGAGTCCGGGCAATCTCAGGCGTAGACAAATATCGCATCGCCTGTTTTGACATATCCTGATAGTCTTTTTTACCGGTGTATTGAAACAGCAGGTTGCTAAAGCGTGCGAGCATAATGTTTTCATCGAGCAAGGGCACAGGTTTCGCAATCTTGCTGGAGGTGGGGTCCGCAGTCAGATAGCCGGCTGTTTTTGATTTGTCTCCGCCGACGTAGTTGTCGAAGTGCTTGCCGATAAACTCCGCGCAACCCTGAGCACGCTCCAACCATTTTTTGTCGGCAGTCGCTTCGTACAGCGACAGAAAAGCGCGCCCCATCGCCAGCGAATCACCCAGGAACGGACCGGCAATATCCTTCTCGTCATGCCGGAAACCGCCACCATCGAGCGAGCGGTTCTTCAAAATCCAATCTGCCGCGTTTGTCGCCGCATCGAGATAGCTTTGTTCACCGGTCGCCATGTACAAATAAGCAAAACCGTTGATTGCCCAGCCGTTTTCTCGAGCATAGATATGCTTATCTACACGAGGGATGCCGCGCTTTCGACGCTTCGCATCGTTTAAATCAAAGTAGTCCTGACTGTGTTGACCAGGCACCAGATCCGCGTCTTGACTGGTATAGAATGCCCCCTCCGGCGACATCAAAAAGGTCTGCAAGTAGCCGGCGATACTTTTTGCAGCTTTCAGATAACTCGGTTTCTTATAAAGCATGCTCCCCATCGAGTAGATTCGCAGGTTTTCGCCTTGCATTTGCATAATCTTCTCAAAGTGCGGGTGTTTCCAATCGCCGTCGGTGGAATACTGGTAAACGCCTCCCCATACAGGGTCTAACAGATTCAGTTGGCCATCTAACGTAGCAGTGGCTCGTTTCACGGCCGCGGCATCGCCGGCGACACCACTCTGCATTGCATATTCAACGCTGTCCCAGTCAAGAAACTTGTGATGCGTCCCCCAGGCACCGTATTTAGTATCGTATCCATCAACGTGCTTTCTCTGAAGCTCGTCTCGTATTTCCTTACTTAAGCTGCTCTCGACATTGTAGGCAGTCTCGGGCTTAGACGGCTTTTCCGGTGTCGGGTCTTGCTCGATTGCCGCCAATAGTTTCAACATCTTCTCGGGGTTAATATATCCCTGGCGCTTCACGATCTCTTTGCCGTCTGCGTTGAAGATAATTGTTGCCGGCCATCCCCAGTCTTCGTATTTGTGACTGAGGTCCGGGCGAGAGTCCTGGTCGACCTTGACGAGTATGTATTTCGTCTTCAAAATCTCCGCCACTTCTGGATTGCCGTAGGTTTCTGCATCCATAACATGACACCAGTGACACCAAACAGCCTCGAGATCGAGCAAGATCAGCTTGTTCTCGCTTTTCGCGCGGTCAAATAATTTGTCGTCCCATTTCTCCCAGGTCAAGCCCGCCTTATTGTGTGAGACCTTCTCTCCGCCATTCGCCTCAGCAACCTGAGTCGGCGCCGTCAGATTCCGCCGAGTTTCCGACGCGATCGAACTCTCGCCCACGGGAGCCGTCGAAACAGGCAATGCGAGCGCGCCCGCATGCACATGTACTTCGGCGGAAACCGCCGTTGCGGATAACGCCACCACTGCGGACAGAGACAACCAGGAGCGCAAAATCTTCATACCGAACGCCTCGAAGTATCGACGACAAACCCAAGCCTTGAATGATAGCAAAGCGCCCGGACTGTCGTTGTTAAACCAACAGTCCGACTTTATACGCCCAGAATGTTTGAATATCTGGCCGCCTCTGTAAGGTTAGTGTTAATTAGCGCTCCGTCTCTCATCGTGAGGCGCTGCCTCTACCGCTCCCAGTCGATGCGGTCGGCTCTATAGCGGCTCATCCAGTGATTGTCACTGCCGGGACTTAACTGTGCCTCAGGCGGGACTTCTCCAGGTTTGCGCACGGCGTCGTAATCAAGCAGCACCACACCTTTGCCACCGCTCTTAGTTGGAACATATCCGAGCTGCGCGTGACCAAGGCTGGAGAAGCCTCCATCCCAGAAAACATAATTGCCGTCACGAGCAATATTATCGTGAAACTCTCTCAAAGTCCGCGTTGAAACTGGCGTCTGAGCACGCTCCTGAATGTAGTACATGATAGGCTCGTGATTGACTTCAATTTGCGTGGGTTTCGTCATCAGTCTAGCGTCGAACCTAAATACGCCGTTGTCTGTCTCATAAGTTCTGCTGCCCCATTCCGGACGCCACAGCGGCTGACCATCCTTCCGATACGGGCGATCCGTCATCTTGAGAATGCGACCATCAGCTAGTTCGAAGACGATGCTATCCGCACCGGCATCAACAACCCGCAAAGCCGGATCTTTGAAGTGCTTCATCTCTCTTGCGTACAGCTCGACCGGGCGGGGCGTCCGCAGTAGGTTTTTCGTCTCTGGGAGAAGAAGCAGGTCGGAAACAGTTGACGTGCGCCCCAGTTCAACCGCCGCACCATTGGCGGTGCTGACAGCCATTCGGTCAGTCGAGAACGAGAGCCTGTCAGCGACTTTCTGGAAGAAAACCGAACCGACGCCCATGCGATCACCGAACAAATGTTTGCTCGCGCTCGGACCGCACAAACCAGGATTGCATGACGCAACGAGATCGACCGTAGAAGCCAGGTTCGTGCGAAGCGGAGTGCCGTCGTCCACATGCTGAACCAGCATTCTCTTCGTGTCACCAACCGGCTGACCGTTGGAAAGCTCGCGAACCTTTACGACTGCCGCAGCGGCTTTCGACTGTCCGAGCATATCAAGCCCTTTCACATCGCCGCCGACAATTTGAAATTCGCGAGATGCGGTGGCAGGCCAAGACCGTTCGATGACGGGCTGTCTCTCCACGAGAAAGCGCGCGGTTTCATCACTAATCTGCAACTCCGCACCTTTGCCTGGCTTGCCATGAGCGAGTTGAGAGGTTTCCAATTTAGCGCCGCTCCCGGCCTCTCGAACAGCTCTGGCTAGCTGAGCGGGATCAGCAACCGCTTCAACTGTTGCCGCCGGGTTTCTAGTAAGCCCAAGCGATGATTCCCGCTGCATAGCCGCCAGGCGAGAGGCTCTCATTCCGCCAGGAATCGATGCGATTGCATCGGTGCCACCTCGCAATAAACCGCGCGTGACGATTGCACCGGCGTCAAACTCTCCCGACTTGAGCTGTTTCGATATCTCATCTCCACTTCCGGACGCAAAACCGAATGCGCCGGCCGTAGTCATAGTGGCAGTCAAAGCATTTTTCTGGATAGCGCCGCGTATCGCCTGATTCTGTAGAATCGCCTGACCGGTTCCGAAGACTGCGACATCCATTGCCAGACCGGCTGGATCCGCAGTTCTCGCGCCGATTCGACCGAAAGCACCAGTGACATCGAGTTTTCCAGTTTCAGTATTTATATAAGTTTGCCGGCTGAGCGAAGCATCGACAAAACGGTTTCCGACACCCATCGTGAGAGCTTTCGTTGCCACATCAGTGTTGGACCTCATGACGTTGTGAAAGAGTAGACCGGTCGCGGCGCCTTTTGAGGCCCCGAGGGTAAAGTCTAGAGCCTGGGTGCCGACCGAATCGGCAGGTCTGGCAGTGTTCAGTCCAAACGCCAGCGCCGTGTAAGCCAATCCCTTTTTACTGCCCATGAACAGGCCGGCTGTCTGCAGCATGCCGCCGCCATACAACTCAATCTCAGACTGCGTTTTAAGAGATGACCGGTCTGCACCGATCGCGCGACTAATTTCTTTGTCCAGTTCCGGAGAAGTCTCTTTAGAAGCCTTCTCCTGGAGCGCTTCGAGCTTCTTCAGGTTGGCTCCGCTCTGGTGAATCGGTTCGGTTAGATAGCTTAAGCCTGCCCCCATCCACGATTGCTCGGCGAGCTGGCGTTTATGGTCCGTAATCGACCGAGAGAGAGCCTCCGCAGGCGTATCAGCCTGAGACGCAGCCAGCTTCGCCAGGCTGGCGTTGTGGCTCGGTCGAATTCCAAAATCGCCGAAATCGGCAAAATAAGCACGCTCTCCGGTCCCCCCCGGTTTGCCGTGCTCCACCTCTTTCGCTGAATGTGATCCGCTTTCAACCATGAAGTAACAATAAGATGAGGATTTGCCGTCGCCAATGGGGAAGTTCCCAAAGCCTACGGAAAACCCGTATATGGAATCATTGAGGCATAGACAACCAGGGTTTCTCGACTAGGGGATTTCAGAGAGTCGCCGTCCCCCAAGAGCTGCCAAGGGTGCCGCTTTTGTGAAATATGTAATTGAAAATCTACTGATATTGATGTACAAATGTTCGGTTGTTCTGAAATAACGCAAGGCGCAAATCTGCGCAGGCGCCGCTATTTAGAACACCGCTCTCAAGAAGCAGAACGCCAACTTCAGCCCCTGAGCCTCTGCATCAATTCTGGTATCCCGCTCGCCCTCCATATGGAATCCCGTCGAGCCTTTTAGGCAGAACCAGCCACGCTTTTGCCTGGCGGACTGCTTGTTTGCCAGGAAATTTGATCGTGAAACAAACCGCACAACAGGTCGATTACAGGCTAGGAGAATTGCTGGTGGACCTTGGAGTCGCAGCACCAGCCGAGGTGATAAAGGGTTTGCGAGTATCAGCGCACACTTCGTTGCCACTTGGCAGAACACTTGTGATGCTTGATTACGTGCCTGATTTCGTGGTTCGCTCAGTGGTTGAAGCACAGTCGATGCTGAGAGACAGACTTCTGGAACTCAATCAGGCGAAACAGGCGCTTGCTATCGTAAACCGCAAACGCTGGTCGTTTTCAGACGCACTCATCTCTCTGGGTGTCGACGCTTCGGCGACAAAAGGCACTCGACTTGGCGAACTGTTGCGCGATGCCAATCGTTTGAACTCACATCAGCTGGACCTGGGGCTGACGGTGTCCGATCACTCCGGGCTTCCGCTCGGTCAGGTGCTCGTTCTTCTGAGCAAGGTCACTGAAGATAAGGTCCGAATCACGCTCGCCATGCAACGCGAATTAAGAGCCAACAATCTGGAACGAAAGGATGTTTTGAAAAGACTGGCGAGCGACAACGGTGCAGGCGCAACTGCTCACAGTTTGCCGGCGTACGACTCGACCGCAAGGAAAATCAAACTCGGCGAATTGTTTATTTGCGCTGAAATCATCACGGAAGAAGAATTGCAGCAATCCCTGTCCACTGGCAAGGACTCTCAACAAATGCTTGGCGAAATCCTGCTGGACAAGCAGTGGATCTCGCAAGACATTTTAACTGCAGCATTGCGACTGCAAGCGCTGATCTGGGACGAAAAAATCGATGTGCGCAAAGCGACTGACGTTTTGCGTGAGGCTCATCGACTAGCAGGCACTCCGGACTCCGCCGATGTTGACGGTTTAATTGCCGACAGCGGAAATAAGAACGTTTCGCTCTATGAGTTCTTGCGGATCACGGGCTACCTGACAAAAGACAAAATTCGCGCGTCGCTCAAACGAGTTATGGACGAACCACGCCTGCTTGCTCTGGTGATGAACCATGCGAAAGAAACGGACAGCAGCAATAGCAACTATTTGGAAGACGCAACAAAACTAGCTCTTCGAGATGCGGCAACTTTGCGTTTTGTCATGAGTGAAACATTTCCAAGAGATCGCGGCTTGGTGGACTCTGCACTAGTCTTCCACCAACTCGTACAAGAAGGTAAATTGACTCTTTGTCAGGCTCTGGTGAACTACAGCATCAAGATAAACGGTATCGAATCCGACACCGCGATTTAGCATGTGTCACGAAAATTCCACAAAATCCTGAAATCATTAACATTGAGTGACCATGCTCACTCACACTGCTGCCCGTCATAACAACCGTATCACAGAAAGAAAACGTTACTCGACGTTTTCCAACTTGGCGCGAAACTAAAAATCAGTGTCAAACGGCAGCGACGTGCAATGCACTTCGCTACCTAGGCTCGCGATAAGAAGACCTCGGCTTTGCTCGAGATCAGCTCATAGTGCTCGTTTGCGCAACGCCTTCGAGTTAAGTTAGCTGACCTTTTTCAAGAGTTGTCAGAACTACTTCGAAATGTTTTTATCAGAGAAAAGAATGCAATTTACTGAATCGAATAAATTTACCGATAGCTTTGTCGCCATTGCGAACTTTCAACTCCTTGAACTTCGCATGGAAACGCTGCCTATCGGCTTAATTTCAATCAATGGAGACGGACTTATTATTGCAGCAGACGCGTGGTCAGAGCGACTTCTGGGATACGAAAGAGGCTCACTGCGGAGCAAACATATCGGCACCGTATTTAGTGACAATGGCAGAACGTTTATCGACATTGTTAACACAAAAGGGCCTGGTTACTTCGGGAAGAAGCGCGTAAAGACCTGCACTGGCAAAGAGTTGTACGTAAAAGTCGCAATGGCAACCGGTTTAGAAACGCGCTTACCAACTTTGCAAATTATATTTACGGATCTCGAATGAACGAAAAGTGATTTAGCGCTTTGCTTTCGCGTCAGCTTCCGATTCACTACGAACTTTCAAGTCGATATCCACACCCTGTGTGTCACCGATTCTTGCAAGTTCTTTCTTCAGTTCTTCAACACTTAGCGATGGTGGCACCAGTATGGTGGCATTCATGCAGAACAGTGGCGAAGCGGAGACGGGAGCACTTATGACTTCGGTGTGAACCGACTGGATGTTGATCTCCTTGTCGCGAAGTTGCGATGAAAGGGAATGCACGATACCTTCATGGTCAGCACCGCGTAGGAAGATTTCGCATGATGCGTAGCTCTTGTACTTGTCGATATCGATCGGCTTTGTAGTCCTGGTAGTGACGTGAATGCCATCCTTTTCCAGCGCACGAAATTCATTTTGCAAAGCATTCATATCGATTGCCCCGGTTACGAGCATGACAGCAGCAAACTCGCCGCCAAGAATTGCCATGCGGCTCTCTTCAAGATTCGCGCCATGGCTGACAAGAACTTCGGTAAGTCTGGCGACGATGCCCGGGCGATCTTCACCCACCGCCGTGACCAGCAAATGATTGGTCATCTTCCTATGCCTCAGAAAGTATTGGATGCAGGCAGTTTAGCAGGCGTTAAGCTAGTCTTCAACCGCTTCTGACAACGCTCACTACTTCTTGTGGTGTGGTCCGGTTTTATTAGGATCGACCATAAAGTGCGAGCTTCGCATCATCGCCGCAGTTTCGCCTGTGCAAGTTTTAACAATGGTATCAACTACGGTGATTCTCCCTCGTTTAACAACTGTCGCTTCCGCGACAATCGGACCGACCGGGTCGTTCGTCAACAAATTCACACTCAACTGAATCGAGTAAGGAAATTTCTTGTCGCCCATATCGCAGGTGTCAAGCCGCCCTCCAACGATAGCGGCTGATGCGGCTTCGTCAGCGAGCGCGACGATAGCACCGGCGTGGTACACGCGCGTTGGTTGCATCACTTTCTCGCTCAAAGGCAACTGTGCCTTCGCGTATCCATCGCGAATTTCCAACATCTCACCGCCGAGTTCGCGGATCATTTCGTGGGTGTACACCGGCATTTGTGTTTCCTCTGAGCCTGGGGCGCAAACCGAGATCTTATCAGTCCTCACCGGGTAAACCCTGAACGATTTTCAGTTATTCAATACTCAACTTAATGTTCGGCGGCGCGTAATTTGGAAAGTGTCGCCGGCAGATTTCATGCCAGGCCCGCAGTTCGGAGGCGTTATGGACAAGTATCGAGAACAGGTCAACAGCATCCAGATTGCGACGCCTTGCAGCGCCGACTGGGACGAGATGGTAGGAGACGACCGCAAACGCTTCTGCCAGGACTGCAAACTGAACGTCTACAATGTCGCGGAACTGACGCCCAGAGAAGTAAGCGAGTTGCTCGGCGCCGCGAATGGCGGTCGAGTCTGCATGCAAATCTATCGAAGACGCGACGGCACGGTCATCACACGAGACTGTCCGGTCGCGGTTCAACGAGTCAAAAAAGCGTTCAAGCGCTCGATCGCTGCTGTGGCGAGTCTGGCTGCGACGCTCGGTCTGGCTCTACCCAGCTCGGCGCAAACCCCGCCTGCCGGAGCTACCAAAGGAGAATCAGTCGCATACCCGTTGAGAGGACAAATTGTCAGCCCGTCCATGGGCGAGGTTCGATCATCGCCGAGAACTTCTTTGGAGCCGGAAAATCGCCTGAGAAGTTGTTTCTTCGGAGGACCGCTCATCGACGGCGATCAACTCGCGGGCTTCGCCGCCGCCGGTCTGGGACTTTCCGCTTTCCTCCTTTTCCTGAGAAAACGTCCGGCGATGTGGATTATCGGAATCTCGATGGGCGGGTTGTTTGCGGCACTGGGCTATCTGTGGAGCACACATATGTAGTGCACGCCGTGATTGGGTATAAACAATAAACCCCACCCATAAAATAGACGGCTGCACGCTGCATGACCGACAACAGTAAGCAGGACGAAACCGATCCTAAAGTCTCGGAAGGCGCTTCCGAAGCCGATCTCGACAACGAAGATCGCGTCAAGGTAATGTGCTCGATTATCCTTGACAGGCTAAAAAAGCAGGATGTGGTGTGGGTGCGCATAGCCGATCCGCAGATGCGCAGGGCTGACGATTTACAGATCGCAACGAGAAACAGAATCGATGCCTATCTGCTGAAATGGAGCGAATGGGCCGACAAACTCACAGTGGAAGATCTCACCGCTGAAGGTGCAGAAGACGGCGCTTTCATGAAACGCCTGGCGGACGGTTGGAAACGATTGAAGCAGGAGTATCGCCTTCCGGTCTTCGTTCATCTGATTACCAACGACCAGCCCTCCGCAAAAAAAATTGCAGGTGCCGACCGGAACGACTGCCATCTGGCGAAATTCCTGGCATCCGAATGGAAGAGAAACAAACAAGACGACCCGGTCTGGGCGGACCTGTGGGCTGCGCTCCGCAAAGCCAGCGGCTTGACTGAACAAGAATTCGAAGAGTTCGCCGGCCAATGTCGTTTTGACTGCTCTTACGCAAAACCTGAAATCGACGAAGACCTGGATGGTCACCAGCCTTATTACTGGGTTGAACACATCTATGACGTTCTCTTCGAGCATGAAGATTACGCTCTGCCAATCGAGTTGAATCACGCAGAACTGCTTCAAATTCTGGGCTGGCGCGGAGAACACTCCGAGGTAATGAAACCAAGAACAGTCGCGCTGGAAGCGACCAGCGGCTCCGCTTCTGAAGATTCTCGGAGCAATTCCTCAGGCACCGAATCTGAGCAGGCAGACACCGCGCAAGAGCTGGACGAGCAGCCGGTTGAAACGGTTTTAAACGAATCAACAGAAACGGATGGACATTCGTCCGATGCAGGGAAAACTGATGAAATGCCCGATTTCGATAGCAACGAGGGCGAACCCAACAGTGTAGCCGTGCAGAGCGCAATTCGCCGAGTTTCAAAACCAACGGCATCCTCATTCACCTCTATGCGAAATACAGCCGCTTCAGGCTGGCTGGAAGCGGCTGATGACTCCGGAAGTGAAGTCGCGAGCTGGTTGAAAACAGGAGCGGAGACGGGACCTCTTCCCGTGCTGACGAAAGACTTACAGCTAAGAGACGCCGGGCCAGAGCCGATAGAACTTGAAGAGCGAAAGACGCCATCATCATTCGTCGGAAATAAACAGGGCAAAGAGAAGAAAGACTGGCGAGCTCTTGCTGAGGGAGAAAGACATCAGGTAGGCAGCACGAGACGATTCAGCGACAATTCTGGTGAGCGTGTCGACGATGTTGAGAAACAGCGCACCACAGGCAAACTGCGGCAGATTTTCGGCTCTAGGGTGGCGGAACCAGCTGCGGATCTGGCTGAGGAATTCGAGTCAGAGCAACTTGAACCGCCTATCATTTCCGAGGCTGAAGAAACCAACGATCAGGATTCGACCCAGGATATCGACCCCAATGCGCTTCAACGCAGCAACAGGCGGATAGAGCGCGCACAGTCCGCGAACGGCGAAGGCACCGTATTTAGTGACGAAACTTTCGCGCCAGTCGACGCGCAGGCTGACCCGGACGAGGCTGAAACAGCCGCAGACGACGAGCGGGTCGACTCGACCGAGACGGGATCGGAGGAGACTGCTGCTGAACACAGTTTAAACTCAGCCCTGGACGAATCAAGCGATAGCTCCGATGCCTTTGCAAAAGTTTCCAGACTCGGTCGCATGCAGGAAGGACACTCGTTCAGCGATGAAGCCGCTGCTCGTGATGCGTTCGACTGGTATCTCAGCAATGCAAATGATATGTTCGAGGCTAACCGATTTGAAGATGCAGCCCTCGAATACAATCGAGCTTTAGAGCTCCTGAGCAGTCTTCCCGGTCCCAACTACGACCACGAGTTTTTAATTCTCCAGAATCTCGGCGACATTTACATGTTTCTCGATCAGCCGGAACATGCTGTGGAATTGTATGAGCGCACTAAACAGCAGCATTTCAACGCGAAGATTCCCGCGGCGAAATACATCGCAGCACTAATAAAACTTGGCACATTGCACGAAGACAACAACTGCTTCGGAGATGCAGAAAAGGAGTATCGCAAAGCAATTGAAATTGCAGCCGAATTTCTGCCGCAAGACGACCCGATTCTGGTCAGACTAAATGATGCATGCTTGAATCTGGCGCGAAACCGCTCCACGCTTATGTCTCGGTTTAGCTCAAAAGAAGTCGAGCGGATTCGAGAGATGGCAAAACAGGAAGTAGATGTAGCGATAATGTATCGCAAGAAAAAGGCTACGGAGACTGACACGGAAAAACTGGATATCTGGCGCGGGGGCCAACCAGAGTCGGAAGAGGAGCCTGTGGAGCCGCCGTCGCCGAAGAGACTATGGATTGCAGCATCTGTGGGCGTGGTGATTATGTTCATTTTCGCCTACGCGATGTTCGTGCCTCATAGTGGCACCCTCGGTGCCTTTGGACCGGACGGCAGCAACGTAGCTGGGACTTATAGCAGCACAGATAACCAGAAGACAATTGAACTCAGTCCGGGTGGCAGCGCCAGCTATTTTCACAATGGCACGACGGAAAACGCATCTTACAGCTTCGTTGGAAATTCAATTCAAGATTTGCTACCGCTGATTCCAGGGCACTTACGCTCCGCCTTTACATTCTTCCGAGCAGCGGATGATGCTATTGTCGACAATGACGGTACGTTTTTCTATACACATGAAGCACCAGAAACGGTTCTTGTAAAACGCATGTGGAAATATGCTGAACTCGCACAAGAGTATCGAGCAGCGAAAAGCTTTTATCCTGAGTCGGACGATGTCTGGGCAATCTCAAAAGACAAACTTACTTTCACCAATCCCATTACAAGAAGTCTTGATCAAGCCATCATATTTAGTACCACCGGGGAGTCGACCGATACTCCGCTCCGCAAGTCAATGGCTGCTGGAGAGATGTGGGACAATCAACCCAAAGGCGGGCCCGGTCGTATCATCTGCAATGTTTATAATGGCAGAATGTTCTTCATACGCGGTTTCGACCGCAATGGCAAATTGTTGACCAGTGCTGACAAGGGCAAATATTTTTACATTGAGTGCTCCGACGGAATAGATGTCACCAAAGACAAATTGAAGGAGCTGCACAATAAGGAACTGCTCGGTACGAATTCTCCGGAGGTTAATCCGGTAGCGCCGGCTCCGCCCCCAAAATCCGACAAGAAACTTCGTTTCATCTTCGCTTCTTCACCCGATTCAGAAGCTATGTTGCAGACGCTGCTGAGCGCCGTACCCGGTACACTTTTTGCTCTCGTTCTCATTTCTGGAGCCATATGGCGGTACAGGGTTAACAAGAAAATCGCCGGTCCACTCAGCCTGACAATCTTCATTGTGACTATCGCGCTTCTGCTCGCCTGGTACGTCGTCGGAATCCTGGACATTTCGCATTAATAGATAAATTTAGCTGCTCTAATCTAAGTTGCGACGGAACGGGCTAGCATAGAGCCATTGCCTCGGGAACCAACGAAGGATTCGAGAATGACGACAGGTTTATTGAAGCCAACGATTGCTATGGTGGCGATTGCAGCGACTTTACTGCAACAGGGCGCCGCATTTGCGTCCCCCTTAAAAGTCATCAAAGGCACACCTGATGCGGGAATTCAGGCAAAGGTTAAAACAGAAACGCTAGGCTCGATCAAAATTCCTCAGGGAGCCGTCAAATTCAACGGTACGAATGTCACAGTCGGAGCAGTGCCGGATTGGCTGTTCGACAGACACATCATCTTGACTGGCAAACTGATCGACCACAAAATTTCAACAGTCGAAGGACGTTCCTCAATTCAAGGTGTCATTTATTTCACCGGCGGAGACTGGCTCAGTTCCTTCCCCGATTCAAAACGTCCGGACAATTTGGAAATGGCTGATGGGACTGTTTTAGTTGGAAACGTTCGCGCGGTAAACGGTGACAACATCGATTTCCAGGTGCAGTCCGGGCAGACAAGGCGAGTTAAGGTTTCCGAAATTAGAAATGTTTTGTCGCCCCGCGCTATTGTCTTCAACATCCCGACCAGTGACGTGAAAGTGGATCCGACAAGCGGAGACCTGGATGGCGAAGCTGAAGGCGGTACCTTTAATCCCACTTACACATCGATGCGCCGCAAAATGTTCGGAAGAAGCGAGCCGAAACTTGTGGAGCCGAAGTCTACGCTGGCGGGCGCAGAGGGCGGCGTGACCAAAGGTCAGTTGACGACGATGATTATGCTCGATGTGGTGAACACGCTTGCACCAGCTATAGTGGCACCAATTGTTGCGCCTCTAGGCTCGCGAGGAGCCGTAAACAAACTACGTTCGGTAGGCGCGCAAGAGCAGCTTCAGGACGCGTCCGGTCTTTTCGTTGTCCCGAATTAGCAGCCTTTAGTCTCGACGATCGTTTCGACCATCCGGAAGACGACGCGGACTTAAGCGACACGAAGAATTCGCTGACGCACCAACTCCTCCGGACTCAGACTCGTGGTCGTGAATGTTGCCAACTGGTTCAGTTGGCTTAGACTCGTAGAATCTGAAATACCCATGCGCATTGCGTACGTTTGCGTTCGGTCCTCCCTGCTTGCATGCTGCAATGCGGTTTCAGCAATTGATTGGGAACTGAAAACCGGAATTTTAGCCATCATGTCGTTTCCGAGTTCGCTAATGGTACTACTTGCGATACCAAGCGCTTCGGCAGCGACAGACCTTGCGATACTGACAGCGTTGGGATTACCGCTTCGCGAGATTGAGAGAGATATTGAGCCAAGCGTATTTACCTCCTGGCTCGTCTGTTGAGCCGTTTCCATATTCTCTCTATGCTCAATCAAATTTTCGTTCGGTTCAGTGAAGAAGAAATCTTCGCCGCCATCCGCGCTTCCGCTGATAAATTCACCATCTCCGTCATACAAGCTACCTTCCGGATCGAGGTTCATTCCATTTTGTAGATCTGTTAAACCGCGGTCATCAAGGCTCCAATCATTGGTGTTAAATCCGGTATCAGGATTGAAGCCGAAGATTTGATTGTTGTCGCGATCGCTCAACTCGACCCTGTCACCATCCAGGTTCGCGACTTCACCGCTCTTGTCGTTTGTGACCTTGAGCGGCTGTTCCGGTTTCGCCGGCAATTCCGTGTGAGACAGAGGCTCGCCTGTTTGCTGATCGACTCGCGTGATAACGGCGTCCCCATCAGGCTTTACTTCAAGTTTTACGCCATCGACATCTGTTTTTCCGTCACCTTGAGCGCGCAGGCGAATGCGCTCGGCTAGCTCTTTCAGCCTGTTTGCTTCAGCGTCAGACGAAGGGTCATCGCTGTTTAATGCCGTGATCTTACCGTCCTTGCCAACAATACCAATTTGATCGTGTTCGTTGACGCGTAACTCTTGCCCTTTTAAAAACAGTCGAGAGCGCTTCTCATTGATGTCGGTAAGCGAATATTTGTCCTCTCCGTGGGTCTGCATGAGTAAACGCTGACGATCGTGACCGTCTCCGAAACGAAGTGCCGCAGTACCGTGAGGTCCAAGTTCTTTCCTGATAGTTTCTAAACGCTGATCCAACTGCTCCTGTGTCATCGCGCCCTTGAAGTCAGCAGCCGCGTCGACCGTCTGATTACCACCGGCATCATAGTTGTAGTTGTAGAAAACACCATCCTGAATTTTCTGTTGCAGTTGGTCGCCTTTGAAGCGTTCGAGGTGATCGATCTTATATTGATCGCCGTCTTTGCTCAGGCGAACCTTTGCTGTAGAGCCATCACTCAACGCCAGATCGTAGTTGCCATCCTTATCCTGCTTAGCTACGACCTGGTCGCCCTTTTTAAGGAAGGTATCACCTTCGGGGGTTCTGAAAACAGCGACTTTCTCACCGCCAATTTCAGCCACACCGTCAGCTCTAGCATTCGGTGGCAACTCTAAGCCCTCTTTGGTCTGGATGTCGTAATCGAAATTGCCCATAGTATCTCGCGTCCGCTGTCTAAATTCCTGGCGCGACACATCATTGAGCTGAGCGATCTGACCAGCGGCCTGGGATGGAAGCTCGGGAGAGCCACCGCCTGCGGTACCACTCGAATCAAACGACCATTCACCTGCCGAGCCGTACATATCGAGTACGGAACTCAGACCATTTGAAATCGGCTGAGCCACATAGTCGTTAAACATGCTTGCCGCCCAGCTAGCCGTATCGCTGAGCATTTTGGAGATGCTGCCATCACTTGTATCTTTCGTATCCGGCGTCGCGTCAGACGACGGTGCAGTAGTGTCGCCTATCAAAGCGTCAGAACTATCTGCCGCTGCCGGCGGTTTTGCTACCGAACTTTCGACTGACGATTGAGAAACTTCGGCTGCACGATTTCCATCGCCACCGCCACGAGCGAGGTCGGAACGCGCTTCATCGACAAATTGCGGTGAACCAAATATCGCCATTACACTGGCCGAAAGCTTGGCATTATTGAAAAGACTTCTGGCTTCAGGAGTTTTGAACTCACTGTCGACCTGATTGCGCAAATGGTCATTGGCTGCAGATGAATCGTCACTGGGATGATCTGCTTCCCGAGCCCCATCTGCATGTTCACTGCCGCCGCGGTGATGCGCTTGGGCAGCGCTGTCATTCTGTGCACTCGCCTTTGAATCGCTCTCAGATTGACTATCTCCGCTCCTAGCCTTCTTAGAATCTGAAGACTCCCTGGAACTATTCGAATCGCTCTTAGGCTTTTCCTCACGCGAATCCTCTAATAGGCGATTGCTCGTCTCTTTAGTCGAGGACGACTTAGAAGCAGCGGCGTCATTCGGCGCTGCTTGCTCCTGCGGCTTAGTATTGTTTGCGGGGGGCGCTTGACCGGACATGCGAAACTCCCAGGTTCACGGAACCTGTTGAAAGATAAGATCGCGCGGGTTAGTAAGGTAGGGAAGATAAGGACAGTTTATTTCCCCTACATCACCGCAGCGTGACATATGTCTTTTGAACGAGTTTGCTGTCTGTATCAGCCGATTACCTGAGGGCCGTCACTCTTGGTTTTGCAAAACACTGGAATTCGCTTTGATTTCCGGACCCAAGGTGCATTAGAACCGCAGTAGTCTTCAGCAGCCGAGACGCTATCTTTCTGGTTGACGGATTCTTTGATTCGACAATCGCGCGCAGAGGGAGAACGCCGGTAATGGCTGAGAGAGTTGAGAATTCCGATTGATGAACCTTCAGATCTGAAACCATCGTAGTGGAAACGCCACGATGCAAAACAGATTCGATGTGATTCACCGATGCGAAGTCCGTTCCGCTTCCGGCGGAAACGAGCATATGGCGACCAGGACAAATGGTCATCTTTTGCCCACGTACATCGAACGCCACCGACTCTTTGGACGTATCGTGGATGTTGTACACCGCGACACCGTTTCTGTTTGTTGAAACGAGAACGACCGCACCGCCACCAATGTGGAGCTTACCGAATTGCGTTTCCACCGTCATATCATGCGTAGGCACGAAAAGAGTCTTACCAGATTCAGGCGCTACCACGCTATCATGCAGAGCGATTCTGGAAACTCCCTTTAGAACCGGATTTGCGTCGGCACCATCTCCTGTAATTGCATCGTAGGCACTGTCTTCGATACAGAGATTTCCCGTGTGGAACTGGGCACTCGGTGAACTCGAGATAAAAACAGAATCGTCCGAATCGAAGTCCAACTCGGTTGCTTGCTCGGCAGTGATCAAGTTGAGTTGAGACTGCTGAATAGAATTGAGCGGCGCCAACTGTTTTACACCGGATGTGACACCACTTAAATCAAGTGACGTCAGTTGGCGGGTAGCCTCTTCCGCGCTCGTCGCCAGCTGAGCGGCAGAATTTGGAAGACTGGCACCTTTGATGATTCCCGAGGAACTCCCAGGGAATGCCGCGCTCGATAGCTCAGTCGGTGCAGGAACGGAAGCGGAAATTGTGAAAGCCTCAACTTGCGCGACCGCTGCAGCGTCGCCGGTCGGCGGGTCAGCAAATATAACGACGTTTCCGCCGAGAGTGATGTTCTTACTAGTGAACGGATTGCTGAAAATTACGTCGGCAGCTTTTGCGATAACACTGTTGTTACCCTTTCCGGTGACACCGTTGCCCCAGAAAATAGTGCCGCCGCTAAACTCTTGGGACACAACGCCTTTTGAAGGCGGCGTTCCAGGCACCATCGTAATCGGCGTACCAAGTGCCAGTGTGATGTCTCCATTGCCAGGAGAGGCAAAAGTCTGCAAGGTGGTGTTAGCACCCAGCGCAATCTTATTCTTGGTGTTGAGGTTGTCCGTAATTTGCAGCAGTATGTCTTCGTTCGAATTTATCGTCGCAGCTTTGGTGGTGATCGAACCAGTTGAAATCACAATATTAGTATCATTCTGAGAACCTATGATACCGGATATGGTGACGCTTCCATTGCCGGTGTAATCGAAATCATTGTTTGCCGCTCCGCCGATGATGCTGAAGCTCTTCACGACATTACTCTGATCGAGCCAAACAGAACCACCTTCTGCAATCGCTGTAACACCACTCACGCCCTGGTTGATGGAATAGCGAGCGGCTGTACTGGTTCCGATCGAGCCCTGAGAGGTCAACTGGAGACGTGGTGTATTGATAGTTGCCGGAATTGCGGCATTAGTGATGTTGCCATTCGAGGAGAGCAGAACCGAATTGCTTCCGTTAATAGTGCCGTTCAATCCGCTAAACGAGCCGCTAGTGTCGATAACCACATTCGGAGCACTGATAACGGCCGTGGATAGCATTGCGACGTTTGAGTCAGATTGAATGGAGAACGTCGACTTGCCCACCATAGTAGTCGTGTCGAGTAAAGTCCAGGTGCTGCCGTGAGTATTGTAGGCGAACACATCGCCTTTCTTTGTTCCGGTCACAAACAGATTCGCGGCATCAACCATTACTGGGTTCAGGTAGTTTAAGCCGGAACCTGCACCGAAGGACCCTATTAAAACCGTATTGCCGGTAATCGGAGTGCCGCCCGGAGTGCTCATGAAGGTGCCAGTCGAACCGAAGTTTACAATGTCAGCCTCTCCGCTGAACAGCACCAATCCTTTGTTATAGCTGACGATGACAATCTCAGACCCGCCAACAGAACTGTCTCCCACCGCACTGATATTCGACGCGTTTGTCTGCAAAGCGACGATACCGCCAGCTCCTAGATTTCCAGTACCCAATTGAATAGACAGATTCTTTGTCGAGAAGAAGTTTCCATTTCCGACATTAATGTTGTTAGCGTCGAGACTCACGCTGCCGTTGTTCGCATCCAAAGTGGTGATGCTGAACTTGGAGTCGGGAAGCCAGGACAAGTTTCCGTTCGTCAGCGTAAGGGAAATGGAGTCTTGAGCTTTCAGATTGCCTTGCACAACTAGCGGTGCTGGCGTGCCGACAGCGGTTCCAGCGGTCAGCTGTGAGCCTGCAATTATAGAACCATTCGCACCATAGATGATGCTTGCGCCAGATGTCGGCTGCGCGGAGTTAAATGTTATACTTCCGCCGGTTTCACCACCTGTGGTGTCCACATTTGCAATCGCATTCGTTCCCGTCGACGCTCCAGCGATGAACGCAACATCTCCGTTAACAGAGCCGGAGCCCTTACCGCCAGTTGTGATGCTTCCGGCGGTATAGGTAATATTTCCGTTCGAACTGCCGTTTCGAAATGCGGCGAGCAGCACATCGCCACCATTGCCGGTCTTGCCGCCCGAGCGAGTATTGATGTTGAGTGCGCCGTTTACACCGAAAACGATATTTCCACCGGTAACTGATGCATTACCGGAAATTGTGGTTGATGTTCCCAGTGACGACGTAGGCAAGTTCGTATCCGTACCGCCGCCGGAGGTAATTTGCGCCCCCGCGATTATGGTCACATCGAATCCCTGAGTGGAGTTGTTAGCGGTCAACGTCGCACTCGTCGAGTTAGTGATATCTCCCGTGGCTATAATCGTTAGCGCTTCGCCAACCACTACGTTTCCATCGATCGAAATGTTGCCATTGTTACTGTACGTCGGATCGCCAGTCAAACAGATGTTTCCTAACGACAAGGTCGACGTGTCGGTGGCAACGTGGGAAGCGAAACCTTTCTGGTTTAACATTCCGGTCATCTCGTCAACGTCGATTTCGGCCGATCCGCGACCGGCATTAACATTGACTTCTTTGCTGAAGAAGTCACCACCGGTCACGTACGAATTGTACGTTCCGGCATAACCACTGTTGCGAATGTTGATTGCACCCTCGCGCGCAATTACAGTTCCGCCCTCATTAGCGATGGTGAGCTCTCCGTTGAACACACCGTCAAGCGTCACATCACCGTTGATCGAATGGATCAATCCTTTGTTATCAATTTTTGGTGCGGAGATCGACACATCTCCACGAGCCAGAAGTTGAGCGCCGGCACCATTCTCCACAAGGCTTCCTGCACTGATATTCAAATCGCCGGAACTCGAAATCGTTCCTAGATTGCTTACCGTATCATTGCCGCGAATGTTCAAATCAACGGCATTAGAACCATTGGCAATACTGGCTGTAGAATAAACCGTCGGCAAATCGGTTGTGATAAGACCGCCAGTTTCGTTGACTACGTTGTCGGCCGAAAAGGTACTGCGGCGCACGTGCTGACCAGAAGAATAGGCGTAAACGCTACCAGCATTGACCAGATTTCCGGATACGCTGAAAATCGGATTTTTAGAGAAGTCACCATATGCGGTGACATTTGTCGGAATAGTCAAGTCATCGATTTTCAATCTGTCGTTTTTAAAAGTAATCGACGCGAAATCAACAGCCCCGCCAACAGCTGCTCCACTGCCATCGAGCTCGAGCTTCTGACCCTGTCCGGCAAGCACTTGTTTTGCAGCCACATATTCAGCAGCTGTTACTTGTGAGCCTACCGTGAGAGTTTTAGTGGCATCTCCAACTTTGATCTGGACGCTATCTGCACCGTTAAAGAGTTTATTGCCCAGCCGAATGTTCTGAGCACTTGAACCGAGATCGATGTCCGCGCCGCTTCCCATACCGACAGCCTTACCGTCGACGATTTGAATTGATCTCGTATTGCTTAATTTCCGAACCAGGTTGTTTGCATTGCCGCTATTGTCGAGCGACGGAACCGCTTGAACCTGAGAAACCTCTGGTGTCGCGTAAATCGGCAACATGTTCATCGGTGGATTTTGATTATTCTTGCCACCAGTTGTCACATCGTATTTGTCTCGATACAACGCACGCAAAGCATGCCCGCTGATGCCGGGGTTCATCTGCCGAAATTCTCGCCAATGCTCCCACTGACCAGCTTGAGCTTGACCAGCGCAACTGACCATCACCGTACCGGCCAGCAACACGGACGCACATGGTTTGTTGATTGCATTTTCGAAATTGGACATCGATTTTCTCCCGACAGAATTTCTGACATTCACGCGTGTGAACAACTTGCCGGGCTAACCAGGAAATACATTCAGCCAGGCAAAAAAACTTTTGAGATTCCAAATCTTGATCTCAGAAAAGGTTATCATGATGCAACAATGTCGTCTATCACCCGTGTTAGCGAAATCAGCGATCTCGAGATTAGTGATTTCTCACAACACCCAAACCTTGGAAACGCAGCAAAGTTGTTACTCTCCGGTGTCAAATGAAATCAACGGTCGGTAATATTTGTTCGTAATCGGTGGTATCAAATTCGGTGCACGCAATCGAAGGAATCCGGCAAGTTAATGCGTCGATCTCACCCCGGTTTTCCCCACTCAATGCTTCCCGATATCAGACGGAATCCCTATCTTCATCTCCGGCAAGGATCCGGTTTTTGCGTCCAATTCTTGTTGCTTAGCTCTGGGCAAAACTTGACCGGAAACCGAAGTGTCGTAGACTGGGGCGCCAGCACCATTTGCTGTCGCGCTCAGACCGCTCGCGCCTGCACTGAGAGATCCAGAGCCGTTTTTCGCAGAGAGTGATCCATTCACATCATTTGTCGATAGTTGCGTGGAGACTCCGTTAGAACTGAGCCGGCCAGCGTTGGCAGATAGAGATCCACTCCGCCCCAACGATGCGTTCGTTCTGCTCAGCTCGGCGATAACCTCTTCGCGAGTCATGGGCTGCGGCGAACCATAATCCCATCCCATCGTGAAATTAAAGCCCTTGATTCGCGAATCATGCGGAAAGCGCAGGCACGCTGAATGATCCAGACGCCTCGTCGAATTCAGAAGACTCTCGTTGAAATTGTAATTCGCATTCGTCCGCGCAACTTTGCCGCGGAGCCGACCGTTACTGTCCACGCTGAACACCATTAAGCTCTGACCGGACGGACGTCGTATGGAACGATTTCGAAGCTCTCGAAACAGATCGGTGTTAAACACCAATCGAAAATTTTGAATCCAACGATCCCAGTCTTCTCGCAAAACACCTGAATTCTCAGGCGCTTCTTTGAATACCTCAGGTCCGCCAGGGTGGCTCTCGAGCGGTTTATTCTTATTTCTCTGCGCTGCAAGCGCGTTCAACTGGTCAACCGATTTAGTAGTGTAAGGGGTCAACTCGGTTACAGCGTGCGCGGCACGCGAGTTTCGAGTCAAAATATCCGGTAGCGGAGCTTTGTACAAATCTAGAACAGTTTTGCAGTTCATCGCCATCTGCGTGCTGGACGCCATCGAATATGCTTGTTGATATTCCTTTATAGCGAGATCCTTTTTGCCCGTCTTTAGTAACGCATTGGCCAGATGATAGTGCGCAAGGTCATCATGTGGATCGGCTTTGACGGCGAGGCTCAAACTGGTCACAGCCCTCGCGTACTGTCCGGTTTTGTACTCTTGCACTCCGCGTTGCAGCACGACCTGATTACCCGCACCTGCGAGTTGAATTAGTACTAGTGCTAACAGCGTGTTGGACATCTAGACCGTGCCGAATGTTTCAAACCGACAATCTATTCTATTCCGAATCGGCAACCTTTTTATTTGCGGATGCTTCAACACACGCTGACAACAGTCTTTAAACGGAATTCAGTGACCTTTAAAAACAGAAACTCGCTAATCGTCTGCTTCCAGCAGAGGTGTTCCGCAGGCTCGCTCGAGCTCTGTAAACGCCTGCTGGTATAACTGAATCGCTTCCAGATACTGTGTGCGAATTTGCACGTTATTCTGTTGCGCCTGAATAGTCGAAGTAATGTCCGATTGCCCAACCTCGTAACTCCGACGAGCCAGTCGAGCGACTTCATAAGAATCAGCTAGAACGTGTTCCTGGTATATTCTCAGCTTCTGACGCGCGGCCAGGACATTGTTATAGGCTGATGAAACCTCAGATGTGATGACGTTCTTCAATGCATCGGTCTGATACTTCAACTGACGGGCTACAGCCTTATACTTGGCAATATCGCCCTGTTGAAAGCTCGTAATGTTGGACGGAACATTAACGCCAAAGTAATAGGCCCCCAGACGCGGTCCGCCGGGTGGGTTTCCGACTTGCGAACTGCCCATATAAAATTGTGGGCTCGGTATGATGTTGCCGTACGAATTGCGCAATTGAGCTTTGTTGGTGGCAATCTGGCGATCCAGAGCTTTCAACTCGTAACGATGTTTCATAGCGATATCCAGATAACTCTCGAGCACCGCAATGCGATGACCGAAATCCGGAAGCAAAATATTGTGTGCGGTGGCAGCTGCCGCGATGTCTTCGGTTCTCAAAAATGGAGGCAAGCGTGGAATCATCAACGGCGTTTCGGGTTTTCTGCCCATGATGACGTTCAACTGTTGTTTTGCTCGAATGACGCGGCGCAAACCAACTCGCCGTTCTACGTCATACTGAGACTCGGCCAATCGAGCCTTCAGCATATCGAGTTCCGGAACATCACCCGCCTGGAAGCGCTTCTCCGAAACGACCATCAATCGGTGCGCAAGATCGTACAAACTGTTCAAAGTTTCCAAAGTTTCCTGAGCTACCACAACTTCGGTGTAAGCGTGCCGTACTTCCGCGCGCAACGTCCAGAGCTGAGTTAGCAAATCTTGCTTGGTTTGTTCGATCAATCGTTTTGCGGCAAGAAGTCGGAAAACCAGCTTCCACGGAGGCTCCCAATAGAAGACCGCACCCGTTCTGCGCGTTTGTTCAGCAGCAATACCGTTGTCGTACATCCAATCTGGAGCCTGTTGCTCCGTAGCTCGCGCCAACTCCGACTGCGTAACAGGCAACTGGGAGCGAAGCGCAGCGGCACGTGGGCTCTTCACGAGGGCCTGATCGAGCGCCGTAAAAATTGAAAGCTCCGCACCACCGGACCTGTTCTCGCTCTTCTGTTCCTCATATGTAATGGATCCTGAAACAGTTCCAGGCTTCTCCGGCACCTGGTCGTCAGTTGTCGTGCCTGGACTAATATCATTTATATCGGTTGGGAATTCAGTGCCATGCTTATGGAGACGCGAACTACCGCTCTCATCGCCGGATTGGTTATCTTCCTTAGGAGCCTCCAGGCGATTTAAACTTGGCTGCTGAACGGAACCGGGTCCGGTTACGTCGCCCAGCCCTGGAGATACCGGCGAGCTAATCGAAGGCCGCAGAGTGGGTAAAGGCGAAATTGGAGTATCGGAAACCGAAGGAGTTGTGGAAGTGCGACGTATCGGCATCTGGGAGACAACAGGAGTTTGATCAGGTTCGCTCGACACAAAAGCTTCGCCGAGAGGACCTCTCTTAAGTTTCAAAGAATACTGATCGGGGTCGGACCGACGCTGTGAGGATGCACCTTCACTATCGGACACTGGCTCGAAATTTTCTCCGGCTTCCACTCGCGGCTCAGACAGATAATCTGCATTCGCAATTGAATTGTCTTTCTTGCCATCAACCTTCAGGACCGCCTCGGGATGCGGCTGTAGCAGCGCCGCAGGCAACTCCGACGATTGACCCGAAGAGAGTCCAAAAACTAATTGAGCAAGGCTGAATAGTAAGGTTTCCATCGCCAACAGAATACCTGACAGGAGCTGTCTTACATAGGTTTCGTTGCGACGGTTGCAGACCCGAAAAACGGGCTTAAGTGCCTACCAATCGGAGCGCGAGGGGGTTCGCTTACAATTTGCTAACATTTTATAGTTTGCTTTTTCCTTGCGGTTGGCAAGGAATCAGAAGAATCATATATAGTTCTTTAGGCATAACTGGCGTGGACGTTAAGTAAGACGGAATGAACGAGAAACAAAGTAGAACATTTCTTAGAGGGGACATGGATTTTACCCCTCAGCGGATGATGCGCTACATTCGTTCGCGCGCCCGCCTGGCGACAGATGAGGATATCGAAGATATTCTCCAGAACGCGTTGCTTATGGTAACCCAACACTTCGATCCGACTCACCCGGACGCTAATCTTGCTTTGTATTGCCTCGGGGCATGCAACAAGGCGATCGCGCAAAATCTCGAGCGCTATCACAAGGTTAAGCTGAAGAGACGCGACGAGAAGAAGGAAGAGTCGACAAATTCGGTAGAGGTCAGAGTCAACTCTTCTTCTATAAAGGAAGTGGATGGAGAAGTCATGACGGTTAAGTCGATGACGCCCGCCCAGTCCTTTGATGAAAAACCGTCCACTACCAGCCAATATCGAACAACCTCGCTGGATTCGATGTTTGACGAAGAAGATGGTCGTAATGCCGATGACATTTTCGGCCTGGAATATAGTGTTTTATCGAGTGGTTCCGACAGTAGTCCGGATAGTAGAGCACTAATTAATAATTTGATCGAGCAAGTTTTGCAGGAGTTGCCACCCGGAATCCACCGTACCTGCTTCATTTTGAAGTATGTCGAAGGATATAAACGAGAAGATCTGATTGAGTGTCTAAAAATGGAACCGAAGAGTATAGATACCATCGATAAGAAAATCGTCCGAACATTGAAGGCATTCAAAGCCAAACTTGATAAGGACGAAGCAAGGATCTAGGAGACGGCGATGACTACTCTCAACGATAAATTGGCAAAAGTAATGATGATCGAAGACGAGCGTGAGGCTTCTCTCGCGTTCGAATCATTCTGCCGCGATAACTTCGACAGCCTGCCACTGCCAGGAGAGAACAAGCAATTCGACAGCGCTATGTGGAACGCTTCGAATTTCACGAAACTCTCTTCGCGTGATGAAGCGATTGTAAAACGGGTTACCGAACGCATGATCGGCGACACCGCAAGCGCAACATCCAAGGCGGCGCTCAAAGTTAAGGAATTGGTTGGCGCTTCGCGCGACGCAGCTATTGCCGCCTGGCAAGATTTGCTGCTCGGCATGGAGTGGAGACCGATGATTCCGGCAGGAGCAATGCGTGGCATTGGAAGCCAGCTTGTGTCGCTCGGCAGCTTTGAAAAGGCGACCGAAGACACCAAAATCCAAGTCAACCTCGGCTGGCTTGTCGATAAGGATCAGCTGCGTTTATTGTTAAACGCAAAAGATACCGCCGACAATGGCATGCCGGATGTTGAAGTGCGCATCCTTGAAAGCGAACGTGGTGTCGTTTTCTCGCGCAAAACAAACCTTGACGGCGCTGTGGTTGCTCCACAAATCAATGTGGGTCCCGGCGAATATCAAATCCAAGTCTCTTGGCTGGACAAGGTGATTGAGACTCCGTTCTTCAGAATCTAGTTCGCGCTCAGCTTCAAGTTGACCGGCTCTGCTGACTTCGCTCAGCTGTGCGGCCCATGTCAATCCGGCTTGCTTCGCAACTAATCCGAGATCCACAGTCTCACCATCGAGGAACCCTGGCGGGGAGTCCTCAGGCCGTCGCCACTACATCTCTCTAGATTGGTCCCCGAGCTTAATCGCTCGGGGACTTTTTTTGCATTCGCTGCCTACTATACCCTTTTCGATGTCTACTATATTTTTTCGTGATGCCCCAACAAGCCAAACCCTCTCCCAGAAAGACTTTCGAGCAAATTACAATCTCGCCATTATTAGAAAAACCAGATTTGTCTACGCCACGATGCCGGATTTTCGAAAAAGCGTCTACGAGCCGTAGCCAAAACCGACCTTGATCAGAGCGTCGATCCGAAATGCCTTGCCGGACGCCGCCTGCCATCACATAGACTTTTTATACTATTTAGTAGCAATCGCTCTGGTTTGGCCGCATGAACGTCGGGAATTATATTGGGAGAATTTAGAGGTGGAGTGATTGATGAACTGGGCTGAGAAGATCTGGCAGAAAAATAGCTTGGGAGTTGAGACGGGTAGTGGCGTAAAGATTTTCAGCAGAAAATCTTTAACCTCTCTAGCTCTCTTACTAGCGGCGACGGCATCGATATGTGGCGCAGTTCGCGCGGAGGATGCTGCCAAACCTGAACCAGTTCAGCTAGGCACTTTCACGAGCAAAATCGATACCTGGACCCTAGACACACCTTCTACCGTATTCGGTTTTGAAAAATTTGGTCTGCGACGAGGTGCCTACAACTTACACATTGCCGTAGACGGCAAAACCGCAGACATATCGCTAGATCCCCGAACCATCGCTAAGGGCGAAGACAAGAAGGATATGTTCGCAAAGTGGGAAGTCGAAAATGAACTGGTTAAACTTTCGCAGAGCATTGGAAGCGCCCCCCTCCTTCTGACCTACACGGCCGAGGGTGATGGCATCGTCAAAGTACAAAAAATTGAACTGGCATCCGGTGCAAAAACAGCAGGCGTAATAGAAGCCCCCAAAGACTCAAGCTCTGAAACAGCGAAAGACAATCCGAACGCTCCAGCGAACGTTGATTCCGCGACCGCCGACCCAGCCGCGCCATCCACAGAGCAGAGCGGAGCCGGCAATCAAAACGGTCTCCAGTATCTGCTCTCCGGCAAGTCTCCGGTGGATTCCAAAGATCAAATTTACTTTGATATGGAAACGGTCACGATCCTAACAATCTTCCTGGTTATCATCGTTCCGGCATACGGTTTAATGCTGTTTTCCAAGAACAACCTGCAGACGTTGGGCAGCAAGTAGTTCAGCTCCGCCCTCGTGCAATGGTCGAGCAAGTTAAGACGCTAGTACCGCAAACTCGCGCTCTATCGCTTGCTCCGCTAATTTTGACGAAGTTGCGATAACTTCCGGATTGGTGCCGAATGAACGGAAAACGGTAACGTCATTGATGCCGATAAAACCAAGAATCGAGCGGAACCACGGCTCAACAAAATCGTATTGCTGCATGGGAGCCTGGGAATAATCGCCACCACTGGTGGTGACCACGACGGCTCGCTTGTTCTTAAGCAATCCTTGCGGTGTTCCGCCAGCAAAACTGTAAGTCAGCCCTGCGCGAACTATCATATCTATCCACGCTTTCAAAACTGCAGGCACCGAAAAGTTATACATCGGAGCGCCAAATAGAATAACGTCCGCGTCCTGAAGCTCCTGCATCAGTACATCGGGAAACTCGATCAGTTTCTGCTGCGAAGCGTTCAAAGACTCCCGCGGAGAATTGAACGCGACAATGTGCTCATTAGTAAGAAAACCAATATCACTTTTCACCAGGTCGCGATAAATAACACGCCCCCCTGGATTGGATTTTCTCCAGAGATCCACATAGTGTGCGGTCAGCTTGCGACTAACCGAACTTTCGTGTTGTCCGCTTGAATCCAGGTGTAGCAAAGTCGCCATGTCGAATCTCCTCTCGAACGCTATGAGTTATCATGTTACTAGGACTAGACCGAACGGTCTATGCGCAAAAGTTCGCTTTTCATGCTCAAGCGTTCAGATTGTGACAACCAGCCGAACTCGAGCGCTTCGATACGCCAGACAAAGATTTTTGCAGGAATTTCAAAATGGATTGCCTTTCAGATGCCCTAAACCGAGTCAGATTCAAAAGTTACATTCACTGCAACAGCGAATTCACTGCACCATGGGGTCTACGAATGCCTGGTTTTGCCGGTCATGCTGCGTTCCTCGTAATGCTTCGTGGCGGATGCCTGGTATCCTTCGAGGACTCAGCTACAACTTACTCACTGGCAGCAGGCGAAGTCATGCTACTTCCGCGCGGCTCCGGTTGCATAATCCAGGACCAGGCATCGAGCGAAATCGTCGACTTCTTGAAGGTGCAAACGGGGGCTCCTCCGCGCGGAGAGATCTGGCACTACGGTGGTGGCGGAGCACTGACGTCTATCCTTATGGGCTGCTTCGAGTTTGACATGCACATGAAAAACCCGCTTATCGAGAGCCTTCCAGGAGTGATTTATCTGAAGGGCGACCAATTGAAATCAGAACCCTGGCTCGACACGACTCTTCGTTTCCTCGCGTCCGAAACCGCAAACAATCGCCCCGGCTCCGACATTCTGATTGCTCGCCTCACCGACATGTTCTTCATTCAGGTGGTGCGGGCCTTCATGATGCAGCATAAAGATTGCGACAAGACGACGGGTTTCTTGAAAGGGCTTTCAGACCCGGAGATTGGTCACGCCCTTCGCCTTATTCATGAAACTCCATCGGCACCATGGACAGTGGCAACTTTGGCAAAGCAGGTCGGGTTATCGCGAACAGCCTTTGCAGTGAAGTTCGCGCAAATTCTGAACCAAACCCCAATCGACTACCTGACCGCCTGGCGAATGCAGGAAGCGGTTTCTCTGATGGAGAAAGGAGAAGAGAGCACTTCGGCTATCTCGTCGGCAGTCGGCTATTTGTCTGAAGCAGCTTTTGCGAAAGCTTTCAAACGCGAAGTAGGAGAAGCGCCGGGGGCTTTTCGGCGAAAGATATTCGGCTAGTTACTGCCGCGATTTATTAAGGACGTCATCTTTGTACGTCCGTACGGTTTGAAATCCTCGGAAGCACCCGCACCAAGGTGCATCAGCACGGCTGAGGTCTTTATCATCTGCTGCGCCAACTTACGTGCTTCCGGATGCTTCGATGACATAACTTTCTTGAGAGGTCCAATCACTTCCATTGCGGACAGTGTGGAAAATTCTGAGCAATGCAAGTTCACATCTTCCGTAAGTGCAGTTGTAGAAACACCACGGTGACAGATCATGTCGAGCAGGTTGACCTCCGCAAAGTCACGCGAGGGGTGGCTGGTTGCATGCATGTGGCGACCAGGTGACAGCGCAACGCGTTTACCGTCAACAAGCAGACAGACAGACTCTTTCCCGCGATCATGAAAATCAAAAATCGCAGAACCTTTATCAGAGTTAGCGATCAGCACCACGGCCCCTTCGGAAAGCTTTAGCGTTCCTACTTTGAGTTCAATCTCCATGTCGCGGTCGGCAATCAGGAGTGCTGTACCAGTTTTAAACACTACGTTTTCTTTTGATTCGACGGACTCTACGCCGCAGCCGGTTTCACTCTCAGGCAGGGATTTAAAAAGTGCTATCAACTCTGGCGATCCGCAGATGCCGAGGGACGCAACTCTCTGACCTGAACCGATCGAGATAATGTATGAATCATCGTCCGCACGACCCAGCATAGAACGATTGCCGCTGTCTGTTTGAGTCAAAAGTGCAACATCATCTTCGGTTCCGATTATCGTGAATTCCGGAGTAAGCAAATTGAGCTTTTCGCCGAATGCAACGCTATGAGGCTTTGTCATAGTCAAATCACGAGTGACAAGTATCTGATCTGTCTCTGCGCCGAAGCCATAAATTACATCTTCCGGTTTGAAAAACTCCGACGTGCCGGCGAAGTGAAGGGTGACCGGCTCCTGGGACTGAACATCTCTTGAAACGGAGCCGCTCAAGGACGCAGCAAAACAAGCAGGAGATAAGGCTAGTGCGCTCGAGACCCCAATAAGTTGCACCAGACCTAGCGCTGCAATGTTCTTAGTCCTGAATCCGTTCATCAAGAACTCCTCGACAGTTAGCCACTGCCAGACTATCCCGCCTGCAGAAGCAGCTCGGACCGACTAAAACCTGCCTTCAAGCCGGCATAGGTTACAGCCAGAGGTCCCGCCGGACATAGGGTATCATTTCCGCCGGAGGCTGTCATGAGATCAAAAATTCACTTTTGTCACCGCGCTGTCATTATTGCCGCCTAGAGTTTGGTCAGCAACCGGCTCAGTCGTGAGTATTTCCACCATTGCTGCCAAAACTCGAATTGCCTAATATGAAATGGCGGTTCAACTTATTGCCTGAAGGCTGGAAACCACCCCCTTAAAGAAGAAGGCAGGAAGCAAGCATGTTCGACACAGGAGCAAATCTCAGTCTCACGACTCGACCCCGATTAAGCGAGTCGTCGCTTACGGAAGATGCTTATCTGTCAGGTATAAAACAGCTTCAAACCGCGCTCGACAGCAAATGCTTCTCGAAGAGCGAGTCTGGAATTCACCTTGTTGGAACAATGGTCCTTCAAACCTTTCGCCAGGATCGCGACAACTTCGCTAAAGAGTTAACGGATACCTTGAATTCAATGTGTCAAAGCACACAGGCTCGATTTCGAGCTTCCCTGGCCCTTGGTCCGTCCGCTTACCAGGTACTCAATAGTTTCGCAGCCGAGCGAAATCTAGAAGTCATCTCTGCCGGCTGGCTCGAACTGGTAGACAGCGAAGAGCGGCAAACAGACAAACGTTTGATAGGTGTGTTCGTGCTTGAAAATGGACGCAGGGGAGTGGGAATCTTTCAAGTTCTGCACTAGAGACGCCCTCGCAATAAAGAAGAGCGAACCGGAGTTCGCTCTTCTAAAATCAATCTTCAAGGTGGGTTGATCGATTACCTGTTGCCGTGAGCTACGCTGCTCAACAGAGACAGACCGAAGATCAGTACGCCGGATCCAATGATGGCGGGAAACACTGCTACGCCAGCCAGAACAGGTCCCATGGAACCCATTAACGACGCGCCGACCCAGGCTCCGATGATACCGAAAACAATAGAGGTCAGGAGTCCGCCAGGGATTCTGCCCGGTACGATGTACTCGGCGATACCTGCACATACTGCGGCTACCAGACAATAAAGTAGAAAACCAAGAATACTCATAACTTCCTCCAAAATTCCATTCGCTTCACTCTCATTGCATAGCATGAGGTTTGACTGTTGATGCGAGACTGGCTGCCGGCACCGTTTTCGAAAGGTGGAGCTAAATAAGTATCAGAACAATCGAGCGCAGCCCACATCCTACCCAGGACTGCGAAACGGAGAAAAGGATGATGAGAAGCCCAACTAGCGAAACTTATATAAGGATCGATGACCGAGTAGCCCGTCTCAAACTTATAGCTGCTACTTCGCTACTGATAGTCTCAATGATCGCGCTAGGCGGCTGCAGTGCCCAGGGAGATGGCAGTGTGCTTAAGGTTCAAACTGGTGAAAAGACACTGCTCGACGTTAAGAAAAACCCGGATGATAAGGTGTCAATCGACGTTGAGGTTCCCAGGGTGAATTTGCGAGTCCATCAAGAACCAGATTCAAATTCGTTCGACTACTCGACGCGTTCCGATCTGCCACCGCCGGTACAACCACAGGCTTCGACCACGCCAGGCGCCGCATACTAGGTGCGTGGATATTGTTTCAAAAATAGAGTTCTAGCAGTGTCAGAAGCTCAGGCACAGAGTTCGACTCGCATACAGTTTTGACCACAGTCAGAAATGACTGACCCCCGGATGAAAGAGACAAGCGCCTTTTGACGCTTGCCTCTTTCTTTGGAAATTTTTTTTCGAAGTCGCCATTCAAGTAAAAAGAAGAAGAGGCAAAGGTCTTTCGACTTTGCCTCTAAGATCAGCTCCAGACCTTAGTCTCGACTGACCCCGGATGAAAGAGACAAACGTAAACGTTTGCACTCTCATGTATTTATGATAACCGACTAGCCTTGCAAAAGGTTGACCAGATCATCAGCGTGTTCTTCTTCAACTGCAAGAATGTCTTCGAGCATTCTTCTGGTAGTCGGGTCAGAATCGCCAATGAAGTGAATCATTTCAAGGTAAGAATCAATAGCGATTCTCTCAGCGACAAGATTTTCTCTGATCATATCTTCCAGCGTCTCGCATTCCACATACTCGGCGTGACTCCTGCCAGATATTGTTCGCGGGTCCATGTCGGGATTACCATGCAACTGGGCAATACGAGCAGCTAGTTTATCGGCGTGCGCTTGTTCTTCATTCGAGTGAGCGAGAAACTCAGCTGCCACTTCCTCAGAATTCATACCTTTAGCAGTGAAGTAGTGTTGACGATATCGAAGGACGCATAGCAATTCAGTCGCCAGCGCCTGGCTAAGAAGGTTGAGAATTGTTTCCCTATTACCTTTATATCCCTCGGTCACCGGACCGTTTTCAATATCTTTGCGAGCGCGCTCGCGAATGGTTTGGACATCGGTCAAGAATTTTGAATTCTCCGATTTTGTTGCCATCAGATTTCTCCTTCCTTATTTTGAAACAGGTCTGTCAGAAGTTGGCTGAGGACACTCGCCTGCACAACTCTAATAGAAGCTTCCTTGCTTAAAACGTTCAACAAATGATCACGTAGCACAGATGGAACTAAGCGAAGTAGTGACTGACATTTTGCGCTCAAACCTTCGAAAAATTTTCGATGAATTGATCTCAGCTTCCCCTCCTTTCAATAACAACTGCGTGCAAGCATCGCTACCTTTCGGCGATGCTACACGGCAGACAGGGCCGAACTTCAAAACAAATTGGGGTTCAACTGGGAGATAGTCTGCACACGACGATGTGACATGAGCAAATCGCTCGCTATGACGAAGCCTACGTGAGGCCCGAGTGCAGGCTGTAACTACTGGAGGAGAGCAATGAAGAGCACCATCTTGTTAGCGGCAACCTTGATCCTGTTAGGAGGCTCGGCGGCACCACTTTCAGCTCAGGACGCGAGCGTCGAGCAGAGGCTTGCGGAGACAACGGCAAAAATTGACGCGAATCGCCAAGCCGGGAAGATCAGCGTGAAGCAGTCGACAAACCTCCACTCCGAAGCGAAGATTTTGTCGAACAAAATAGAAGAAACCAAATCTAAAAACCAGGGGCTTTTGAGTGAAGGCGATAAGGTTAAATTCGGAAATAAGGTGAAGGCACTGGACGTCAAAGTAGCCTCCACCGCGAACCCGAAACGGACATCCGATGAGAAGTCGCTTGCGACTATTCGCAAGGCAATCATGAAACAAAAAGGATTTTCGACCGAAGCGCAAAACGTAAAGCTCAGTTTTGAGGACGGCGTTCTGGTCCTTGATGGTTCAGTTAAGACCGAGAAGGAAAAGGAAGATTTGATCAACGTAGCGAAGAACGCCGGCGCATCGCAGGTGAACAGCAAGTTGTCCGTCGTCCAATAGACGCAAAATCTGGTTACGCGGAGACAGAAAATAAAGGAGAGTTGTAATGTCGAAAGCAGTTATAGGAATAGCGGCAACGCTAACTCAAGCAGAAACAATTGTGGATAGATTGAAATTGGCTGGGTTCTTTGCAGACCAAGTGTCCATACTAATGCCGGACGTAACAGCAACGACCGAATTTGGTCATGAGAACGAAACGAAGGCACCCGAAGGCACCGCCATTGGTGCAACTACCGGGTTTGCAATCGGTGGCGTGCTAGGCTGGCTAGCCGGTATAGGAGCGTTGGCACTACCGGGATTGGGAGCCTTCATCGCAGCCGGACCAATTATGGCAGCCCTGAGCGGAGCCGCCACTGGCACCGCCATTGGTGGCTTGGTCGGTGGACTCAGCGGTCTCGGAATCCCCGAGTACGAGGCGAAACTCTACGAGGGTCGACTGAAAGAAGGGCACATACTGATCGCCGCTCACACCGAAGACCCGGAAATGCGACGCCGAGCCGAGGAAATCATGAAAGAGTGCAAAGCCGAGGATGTTCATACCGTCCAGGCCAGCAAAAACGGCTAAAGCGAAAAGCCTGAGAGCATCTCGTGCCTCCATTCCAGGAGACTACACGGGTACAGAAGAGGTGGCATTCAGCCACCTCTTTTTTCGCCTTGATGTGTTAAATGTCATGTTCTGAAACGCAACACATTTATTTTCAACAGCACTCTTACGGTAGACTTGTCATCTCGCTTTTTATGCCAGCGGTTCTCGCCGTTGGTTCGGTTGCGACTTCCAGGAAGGCCCTATGGTAACAGTTGTTAAAAGAGAACAGAAAATCATTCGTATCCTGCGCATACGCGTGGTCGATAAGCCCGGATACCTCGGAAAAATTGCCACCAGGATTGGCGAACTGGAAGCAAACATAGGCGATGTTTCAATTGCTGGTCAGGGACAGGATTATCTAATTAGAGAAGTAAGCGTTTCGCTCAAAGATGAGGCGCATCTACAAAGAATTGTGGATGCTTTAAGTAACCTGGATGGCGTCACCGTTGAAGCAGTAATAGATCCGGTCGAGCAGGCACACAGAGGTGGAAAGATCGGCATGAAAAGCCGTGCTCCTCTCGACAGCATTACAGAGATGCGCAAAATTTACACACCTGGCGTCGCACAAATCTGCAAATTGATTCACAAAGATCTTTCTCAGAGCCGCAACTTTACCTGTATCGGCAATTCAGTTGCGGTGGTAACAAATGGCACTGCTATTTTAGGACTCGGAAATATAGGTCCTGTTGCTGGAATGCCAGTGATGGAAGGCAAGGCAGTTTTATACGAACAGTTGGTTGGTATCAGCGCCATTCCCATATTAATCGACTCACTCAATGTCGAGGAAATAGTGAATACGGTAAAAGGAATCAGCCCCACATTTGGTGCCATCCATTTAGAAGACATTGCAGCACCCGAATGCTTTGAAATTGAAAAACGTCTTTCAGACGAACTTTCCATACCAGTTCTTCACGACGATCAACATGCTACAGCCGCAGTCGTTTTAGGTGCTTTGATAACAGTAAGTCAAAGAAGCGGTTTTAACCTGCAAGACTGCAGAGTTGGCATTCTAGGGCTTGGCGCGGCAGGAGCCGGTATTGCGCAACTTTTACGTGACTTCGGCGTCATGGAAATTTTGGGAGCAGATCTAAGAGAAGATGCTTGCGAACGCCTGAAGCAGCAAGGTGGAACACCGACAGACCTTACAGGGGTCATGCAGAGCTCAGATATCGTCATAGCAACGACCGGCGTTCCAGGTTTGATTAAGCCCGAGATGGTTAAAAACGGACAGGTAATTCTCGCGATCTCAAATCCCGATCCGGAAATTGATCCCGAAGTTGCCATCGCTAATGGTGCCAAGTTTGCAGCAGATGGCAGAACGATAAACAACGCCCTGGCATTCCCCGGTCTCTTCAAAGGCGCATTGCTAGCCGAAGCAAAAGAATTTACCTCTAAAATGAAAATCGCGGCAGCTCAAGCAATTGCAGGACAGACACGACTGGACGACCTGGTCCCCAGCATACTAGACAAAACCGTCCATGAGCACGTGGCTACCGCCGTCTCCCTGGCGTACACGCAAAAAAAGAACTAACGAACAATCTCGGAAGTTGTCGAATTGCTAAGCGCAAAACCGCTTCCGTTATTTGATTTGGGATTTGTACGTACCTGGAAGGAACAAAAAGTTCACGAACCTCAAGCGACCATGCGATTGCTAGTCAGTGGAGGTATGTTGAATGGTACGGACATTCGAGGCAATTGAAAACGTTTCCAAGCCGGTACAAGAAGATTCTGTAAGCCACTTGCTGTTGGCAGACACGCTTGACCAAGTGCCGAGAAGTCTTGCAGGGCCGCAGTCTAGCGGACAACATTCTGCACAAGTTGTGCAGTTTAGGCCAGGCGAAGATGACGGTAAATCATCAGCGAGTGAGTCACAGCTGGCCGTGGGGCCAATTCCACTCTGGCTGTTGGGAGATCGAATTCCGGGAAAAAATCCGGACACACCCGCCGATGCTCGGAAAAAAGAATCAAATTCTCTGTCGAGCACAATAAGGTCAATGGGCACAACGGGACTAAGCGAGAGGGAAAAAGAGACTGTTCATGCTGCTTTCCACAAGCAGCTGGAGCAAACCAAGGGTCGGCCAGTCGAAGAACGTGCGGCCCACCTGAGAGCTTTCGTCGATGAGCTGAATACCAATTTGCGAGCTGACAGCAAATATTCATTTACTGAAAGTAACACCGGCATAAAGGACAAACTGTCATTCTCACTTGTCGACAAGGGCGAGGGATCACTTCAAGCAGACTTGCCAAAGCGCACCGTATACGACACCATGGAGTATTCTCTATCCAGGGAACCTCAAGCCGCTGACCATATTCCGGAACCGTCGAAATTGCCGGCTGAGCTCAAATCGGCCTTCGATAATGTCATGAAACAATCGAAGGAGGAGGTGGCAGCACAGAAATACACGCCGGCTCTGGACGCAGTGAGCAGAGACCTGGGATTGCATAAACTGAAGACACAAGCAGAATTAAATAAGGCGCTGGGTCTCAATGCCGACTCACCCACGAAGGACTATTACGCTCGTCTGGAATCGCTGATGATGTCGAAACTTGGACTAGAAGGACAGGACTATAAAACTAATTTTTCCACTGACGTCAATCGGAGGTTTTTGGAGATCCTCAAACTGAAGCCGGGAACGGCTACCACTGAGGATGTTTTGAAAGCGTTGCAAGACACAAGGGTTTCCGACAAGAAATAAACTCATCGTGCTCCAATAGGCAACGAAACCATTTAGAGATAAAAAGTTTCAATCGCTAGTACGCGAACGCGCCTAGCCCTTCTTTATTTGCCAGAAATCTTCACCAAGAATGTCCCACGGCAGTCTGTGCTCATCAGGCTCGTGCACATCGAAGAACTGGTTTACGAAGTAAATCATGCTCGCCGGACTGTTCCATACATTCGCCAAACCGTGAGCAACTCCGCGCGGAATGTAGAGCAACTGAGGACGCCCTCCGCCCATCACAAAACGCATCGAGTTGTTATAAGTCTTTGATTCTTTTCTTGCATCGAAGAGCCCGATGAGAAGGCGATCGTAAGGGTGAATGAACCAAACATCCTCCTGGTTAAAGTGCAGGTGAAATGCTTTGATTACGCCCGGCATCATTTGAGAATAGTTTGACTGACGAACTTTGAAATCCGGAATCTGTGCAAAGTTGCCGTTTTCATCAAGCCGGAGAAGCTCTGTAAAACAGCCGCCATCATCCAACATCAGTTTGAGATCGATGAGCTGCACGCCTTCGATGGTGGGTTTCTTCTGGTAATCCTGAACTGACAGACCGCCGATGAAGTCCTGACCAATTTCGTCTTTTGTAAGTGCTTTTACGCTCATAGCTAGCCGATTTTTCGCCTCGAACAATACTGTTTATCCACTGAACAAGTGCATAGGATAGCAGATTTTGGCTGATTGCTGCGGGTTTAAGCCAGGGTCTTTGTCTTTCGCAACTGCAGATAGGCGTGAAGAGAGTCCTGCCATGTCGGAAGTTCACGCCCGATCGTGTTTATAAGAGTAGTCTTGTCCATAACGGAATATTTAGGTCGAGTAGCTGGTCTAGGCATGTCAACAGTTTGGATGGGACTAACCTGCGCTTTCAGGTCCCAAACTATCTCTTTGGCAAACTCGTACCAATTGGTGACACCGTCATCAGAAGCGTGATAGACGCCGAATCGCTCGGTGTCGATAAGATCAGCAATGCTTTCTGATAGGCTCAAAGTACACGTGGGTGAACCAAACTGGTCCGCGACGACTCGCAGTGGCTTACCTTCATTTGCCATAGTCAAGATAGTTTCAACGAAATTCTTTCCATTCGGTCCATACAGCCAGCTGGTTCTAACAATGTAAAACCTTCTTAGATGCCGCATTACAGCGCGCTCTCCGGCGAGTTTGGTTTTGCCGTAAATCGACAGCGGTTTGGTTTCATCCCATGTCGTATATGGGCGGTTTTTCTCTCCGTCGAAAACATAGTCGGAGCTGACGTACAACAACGGAATGTTTAAGTGATTGCAGGCAACTGCCAAGTTTTCTGTGCCATACCCATTGATGAAGAAGGCCAGGTCCGGCTCCGACTCCGCCTGGTCCACTTTCGTGTAAGCGGCGCAGTGCAGAACGAGATCGGGCGTATGTTGGTTAAGTTGATTGACGACCTGCTCGTAATTGGTTACGTCGAGCTTCTCTCTCGGCATCGCGATTACAACGTGACCGCGCGATTCGAGACATGCCACGAGAGCCTGTCCCAACATGCCACCAGCTCCGGTGACGAGAAGCCGTTTGTCCGCCATTTAAAACTCCGTTTTATTGATGAGTAGCGAAATGCTTGAGGACATGAGGAATCTACCAATCAAGGAGTATTCTCGTCAGATCCTCAAGCACTTATGCCAACAGCAGGTTGGCACTCGCAATATTTTAGATGATTGTTGGCGGAGTTACCACTGCAGCAGCAGCTTGAACGGCAGCAGCAGCGGCTGCGGCTTGCTCTTTTGCCACGACTTCGTCGTACTTGCCGGTTACCTTCGCTATCCAGGTTTGGTTGGCCTTGTACCAGTTAATCGTTTCTCTGATTCCGGTTTCGAAGGTGTGCTTCGGCTCCCAGCCCAGCTCCGCTTGAATTTTAGAAGAGTCGATTGCGTAGCGACGATCGTGTCCGAGTCGGTCTTCCACGTAGCGAATCATTTCTTCGCCTTTGTTGAGTTCACTCAGGAGAAGTTTGGTGATCTGCATATTGGTGCGCTCATTGTTGCCACCAATGTTGTAAACCTCACCTGGTAGACCTTTGTGGAACACCGCGTCAATCGCACGGCAGTGGTCCTCTACATGCAACCAATCGCGAACGTTGGCGCCGTCTCCATAAACCGGAACCTGCTTGCCGTTCATCAAGTTATCGATGAAGAGCGGAATCAGTTTTTCCGGATGCTGATACGGACCATAGTTGTTCGAACAACGCGTGATCATGACAGGCATGGCGAACGTATGGAAGTAAGCGCGGCACAGCATATCCGATCCGGCTTTACTTGCTGAGTACGGGCTGTTTGGCGCCAGAGGGGTTTCTTCCGTAAACAGTCCAGTCGGTCCAAGTGAACCGTAAACTTCGTCAGTCGAAATTTGAACGTAGCGAATATTGAATTTCGCATCTACACCCGGCTTGGTGCCCTTCACAAGACCGTATCTGAAGGCGGCTTCAAGTAGAACCTGGGTGCCCATTACGTTGGAATTTACAAACACAGCGGGGTCTTCGATTGAACGATCGACATGGCTCTCAGCAGCGAGGTTGAGAATGCCATCGATAGGACCGGCATAGTCACCCGAGACGATGTGGTTGACCACTTTCGAGTCTTCGATGCGTCCTTTGACAAATTTATAGCGAGGATTCTTGGAGATGTCCTCCACGTTTTCCTGGTGCCCTGCGTATGTTTGAGCATCCAAGTTGATAATTTCATAGGTCGGGTACGTCTTGAGCAAATGACGCACAAGATTGCTGCCGATGAAGCCCAGGCCGCCTGTTACCAAGAGTCGCATATGTTACCTCTGCTAGTCGCCGTTCGAGTAATTAACGTACGAAACGTCAGGATTGAATGTAGGCATTGTCCTAGGAGATTGTCGAGAAGATCAACCCGCCCCAGATAATCTAAACCCCGGTTAGCGTGATAATTGTCTTATGTTGTCGAGAGATGCGCATGGTTCTCATGGGGCACAAAATTAAACAGTGCTAAAGTTTGCGCTCGCTTCAACTATTGTTGAGTGAGCTAGCAATTTTTTTGGGTTTCCAAGAGATCGAAGCGACAATGGTTCAACATGCAAGGAGTTCGTCTCTCACAATCGGATGGCCATGAGCGTACACTGCAATTTCTTCCTTCACGCTCCCCTCCTCACGATCTTCTTCCGGATATGCGATACGGAGCGGTCTTGCCCCATCAATTTTAAAATCGCCAAGCAGGTTCCAGCTGTAAAAGAACTGACCCAACCATCCAGGCATCGACGAGCACAGCCGTCCCATCTCGACTCGCTGATCAATGGAAAACTCCCTGGTGGCTTGACCTATCAGATTTTCGTTAACGGCGTCTTTGCCCAAGTGCCAAAGAGCACGAACTGTTTGCCCAACAAAACTGTCTCCCAGTGCCATCTTTCGAGGACTCACGCCTTTCAAAAGAATCTCTTCATCGCCAAACCGAAACTTACTCGTTCTACCGTTGGTGTGAAAAACATTCGGCGGTCCCGGCGTGTCAATTACGCCCCTCTGAAAGGCAATCTCACGTGCTGATTGAATGATTTCTCGACCGAAGGCCTTTGCCCTACAAGTCACCACCTCCATCAGAGTGACGGGTGTGGTTCGCGAGCGCTTAACATACTGCCCCTGGCTGACTCTAACGAGCTCTCCAGTGACATGCACGAGCCGGTAGATCATGTTGTCCACAGCTTGGTCTGTGCCAAACAATACCAACATTCTTCGCGTAATTATTTGCTCATTGGGAGAATTCGAAATGAATTCCAATATACGGTCGGCAGTGTTACGCGATGCGGCTGCACTCATACAGTTCAACTCCCTGGCGGTGAAAAAATGCCCCTACTTTTAAATACGGAAAAATGACCAAAAAAGTTCAAAAATTGGAAAAGAAATTTTTGGTTTTCCAAAAGTTTTTTTCGGCTTTTCTTAGGGGCTAAGATTTTTCGATTTTTTTCTTCGAGAAGGCAAACAAAGATTTTCGTCTGATTTTCACAGCTTGCTCTATGATTTTTAGAGCTTTTTCAAACGACCACAGAACCACACCAACATGAACGAAACAATCGACGCCTTGTGCGCAACTCTCTACAGCGCAATCTCGTTCCAGCCGGGAGCAGAATCAGACTATGAAACGATGCGCTCGTGTTTCCACAGCGCTGCGATTGTCACTCCGCCTATGGAAGACACAAATGGAGTACTACTAACCCAAAGTGTCAATGAATTTATTGAAAACTTCAAAGAAAGCATTTATCGCGAAAATCTTATTAACATCGGCTGTGTTGAACGTGAGATTGATCGAGTAACAGCGCGTTTCGGACGCGTCGCGAATATCTGCAGCAGCTACGAATTTTTACTGACTGGCAACGATAAGCCGCTCGCTCGTGGTGTCAACTTTTTACATCTAGTGTATGACGGCTCGAGATGGTGGATACTGAGTCTGACCTGGGACCGCGCAGACAGCGAGCTATCCCCGTTGGCGGTATCGCAAACTAACACCGCATCTAGTGCCAAACGCAAAAACGCGCGCCACCGTATGCGGTAGCACGCGTTCTCGACAGGCCAAAATGGTTTAAACGACCTCAACCTTACTGTCGTCACCCAACATTAAACGATAAGCTACAGGTCGATTGTCGCCTCTTGTCAGCTCTACGTTCACGCCGATCAAACTATCGGCGATTCTTCCGTGAAAATCAGTGATTTTGCAGTCCTCTCTGAGAATGCAGTGCTCGATCTCCGCGAAGGAAACACGGGCGCGGTCACCGATCGAAGTAAATGGACCGACGTAGCTATTCTCAAGGATGCAGTCTTCGCCGATGACAGCTGGTCCCCGCACTGTGCAGTTTTTCAACTGGGTGCCTTTCCCGATCGCAACTCGCCCGGAAACGCGTGACCCCTCATCGATTGAGCCAGCAATGTTGACGTCTACCATTTCATCGAGAACAACCCGGTTAGCCTCGAGCATGTCGTCCTTTTTCCCGGTATCCAGCCACCAACTGCGAAGGATGTGGCTGTCCACTTTGTGACCGATGTCAATCAACTTTTGAATCGCATCGGTGATTTCCAACTCACCCCGGCGACTGGGTTTGATCAAACTGATCGCCTTGTGAATTTCTTTGTTGAACAGATATACGCCTACGAGAGCGAGATTGGACTTCGGCTGAGCGGGTTTCTCTTCAAGAACTACGATTCCACCCTTTTCATCCAGAACGGCAACACCGAAAGAGGAAGGATTTTCAACTTCCTTCAAAAGAATGAACGCGTCAGCCGAGCCTTTTTGGAATCGCTCGACGAGCGGCCCCACTCCGTCCTTAATCAGGTTATCGCCAAGATACATAACAAACGGGTCGTCGCCAAGGAAGTCCTGAGCGGTCTTTACAGCATGAGCAAGCCCGAGCGGCTCAGCCTGCAAGATATACTCAACGCGAATGCCCCAACGGTCGCCGTTTCCGACACAACCCTTAACGTCTTCGCCAGTTTCAGGACTGATGATGATGCCGATCTCTTTGATGCCAGCATCGATAAGCGCTTCGACTCCGTAGTACAGAATCGGCTTGTTCGCGACCGGCAGCAGCTGTTTAGCCGCTGTGTGCGTGATTGGCCGCATTCTCGTTCCCTTGCCGCCGCTTAGAATTAGTCCCTTCATTGCATTAACCTGCTAGTTGTGTGTATTTCTCGCGTCTACTTGTTTCCGCGACCACCGAAAACGGCACTCACGGTCAAAAACATAATGCGCCAGTCCAGAAAATAGTTCCAATTGTCGCAATACCATTTGTCAAAGCTAACCTTGACCTCATCAGCGAGCTCGTCACGACCGTTTACCTGCGCCCAGCCGGTGATACCAGGAGGGAACGCAAGAACGCCGGCCGCTTCGCGCAAAGCTGTTAGTTCCGTTTGATTATACAGAGCCGGTCTGGGACCGACTAAACTCATCTCCCCCTTGAGCACGTTCAGGAGCTGCGGAAGTTCATCTATGCTGAACCTTCGCAATACCGCACCCGAGGGAGTTATGGGGCTCGGCAAGCCCTGCATCTTGTCCGTAGCTAGATCTGGAGTGCCCTGCCGCATAGTCCTGAATTTATAAATTTCAAACAATTCCCCATCTTTTCCCACGCGCTTCTGGCGAAAAATGATGGGTCCCTCTGAATCCATTTTGATCCAGAGCGCTGCAACAACCATAGGCAGAGCGGAGATCAACAAGGCAATCAGAGTGAGAGTGATGTCGGTTAAACGTTTCATCGGCATAATCAGTTGCAAATTGTACCGATGGCAAGCGCCGTTCGTTTCGCACAGACGATAATAATCACCTTATGTATACAATGCCTTAGAGGAGTAAAACCTCATCGCCAAGAGAGCCAGGTACAATGAGCTCTCCTTCCGTCATTCCTGAATCACGCTGGCAGAAGTCTCCGCAATGCGCCTCTCGATAGTTACAGTCAGCTGGAACACTCGCGATCTCCTGGATCGCTGCCTGACTACGGTCAAACAGGAACTAGAGAGCCTGAGTGACGTCGAGTCCGAAGTCTTCCTGATCGATAACGACTCTCACGACGGATCAGCGGACATGGTTGCTAAAAACCATCCATGGGTTCGGCTTGTCCGCAACCAGTCCAATCTGGGATTTGCAAAAGCCAACAATCAGGCGTTACGAGAAACGAGTAGCGAGTACGTTCTGCTCCTCAATCCGGACACAGAGGTTCTTCCAGACGCTATTAGAACACTGATCGAATTTCTCGAAACCAATCCGAATTGTGGAGTCGTTGCTCCACAGCTTTTGAACACTGACGGCAGTGTGCAAAGATCCTGCCGGGCATTTCCAACTTTCATCGGCATGCTCTATGAGCTTCTGGGTCTGAGCAGGATGTTTCCCGCCGGTTCCGAACAAGGAAAGAAATTTCGCGAATATAAAATGCTGGACTGGAACCATGATGACAAGCGCGAGGTAGACCAACCGGAGGGCGCCTGCCTGATGATCCGGCGCAAAGTCCTGGATGAAGTCGGTCTGCTGGACGAGGGCTACTTCATGCTTTTCGAAGAAGTCGACTGGTGTTACCGTGTCAAACAACACGGTTGGCAAATATGGTTCGACCCGGCTTCGCAGGTAATTCACCACTATGGTCAGTCTATAAAACAAGTGAAGGCGCGCATGATCCTGTCCTCTCATCGTGGTTTGTATCGTTTTTGGAGAAAACACTACCGCGGAAACCGCTGGTATATGGATGGATTCGCATACGTTGGTCTGATGTTGCTCGCTTACGTACGCATAGCGGCCTACATGCTGAAAACTACACTTAGAGGCGGCCGACAAGAGGCTGTCTAAACTCACTCATCAACATCTGGAGTTTTATGGGAAAGAAACTTCTAACGATAGCGCTTCTTGGATTGTTTATTTTTGCGGTACCTCCCTCAAGCGCGCAGAACGGTGATTTGAAGACCGCTCACACGCTCTTCACCAATGGCAAATTTGCTGAAGCTGCTGATCTGTTTGCAAAGGCAATTGGCGGCCCGGCAAAGAATAATCCACTGGCGCACTATTACTATGCCACCTGTCTCAATCATCTCGGCAAAACCCATCAAGCCAACTCAGAGTACAGAATGACGCTTACCCTGAATCCACCAGCCACCATTGCAAACTACTGTCGTCAAGCACTTGGACAAAGAACCAAGACACCTTCCGGCACCTCCGAAAGTTCGAACAGCTCGCCCGGTCAGCCTCCTTCGAGCAGTGCCCCTGTCAGTACATCATCAAGAGCAATTGATCCGGCCGACAAAGCCTTGCTTGAAATTCACAGGCATACTCAAGACACGGATGCGATATCCAGCATAGTGCTGGCGGCACTGTCTGCGATACCACGAAAAATTAAGGACGAAGTGAAAGACGGTGGTTGCAAAATCCTGATTTGTCCTACCATCCTCGAAGCAAATCCGCATTTGGCAAACAACAAGGCGGCGGGCTACGTTCACGGCGGTGGCTATGACAACTGCCCCGGAATGTTCTATTCCGGAACCAAGATTTTGTACATCGCCGAGCGTGTTTCATGGAAATCCAGTCCTCCGGAGCAAAATCGGGGAGCAGCTAGCACAACTTTGCATGAATTCGGTCATGCCTACGATTTCGTCAAAGGCAAACTCTCCACGGGAGGAGAATTTGCCTCCGCATACCGCGAAGACTTCGGACGTTTGACGAACTCACAACGAACGGAATGGCAGTATTACTGCCAAGATGACGGTGGCGAGCGAGGACGCTCCGAGTGCTTTGCAGAGCTTTTTGCAATTTCGCATGGCACCGGGGCCGGTATCACCAGAGGAACGACCGGACTGGTCAATGTGTTTCCCAAAACCTTCAGTTACATGAAGCAGCTCTCGTTGATGTAGCCTTTCCGTCACGCTCAAATTTGTGCAGACAGCCTTCAAGGTGGCGTAATCCTGGACTCGGCACACTCGCACTCATCAACGGAAATAATTCGCGCTCTGCCCGCTCGGCCGTCAAACAGACACGCGGACACCAACGCAGACATAATCGAGAACGTAACCGCCATGAGCAGAAGCAGACTAGCGTCAGCGTTTGCAGCATTTTCAAAACCGAACTCCAACATAGCGAACCCTCCAGCGAAAAGACCCCTCAATCTTTAATACGTAGAATCGAGGCAAAAAGTTCAATTCGCCCAGCCCGATTTTGACACCCCTAAATGCCTATCAGACAATGGTCTTGAGATATCTGGCGGCTCTAGCTACTTGACGGTTTGTGAGCTGTTAATAAGAAGATTGTTTAGATCCGGTATAGTTCGTGTTCCTGCTGATATGTTAGTTTTCAAGGAGCACTGACGAACAAACCGATGGCCACTCGTCCATTACCTAGATATTTTGTCAGTCGCTCTGACTCCGAATGGTCTGAACAAGGCTTGATAAGTCAGTTGGAACCTGTTCATGCCATCGACAGTTTTTTTCTGGGCGGCAGACACGTTGCCGAGCGCGAATGGCTTGTCACGATTGATGCTGCAGGATTTTTGAAAGCAGTTTCCGATGACGATTTATCGGCGCTACCTGAAGAGGTGCAGCAAGATCTGGCATTCAATGAGGTTATCGGCTCAGCTGCCAGCAGGACGATAGATGGCCAGGAATTCTACATCTTTCACCTGGAAGCGCTTGAACAGCCGCCGGAAACGCCTGGTCTCAACGATCCTGTCTATCTCTACGGGACAATGTACGGACCCTTCCCTGCGGCATCGGAAGACTGTTACCGTGGCATTCAAGGACAATTGACGGTAAACAGAATTGACTTACTTGCCGGTGTAGTCAATTCAGCCCAATATTCATTCCATTATCAAACCGGCGCTGCCGGAGCAACCCAGCGGTGCTTCAACATTCTTCTTCCGGGCGATCGAGAAGAGGAAATCATGCGCGGAAAAGGGCTGGTCATGACTTATCCGTTAATGCCTGGTGATGTCGGACTCGGAGATCCATGGAATGAGTTCCTCGTCTCCAATCTCATTTACGACATGCTTGATGCTCTGAAAGACGACATTCAGAAAGAAAAAGTGAATCACCCACTGAAAGACATGACACTACCAGTGGTGAGCCGGTTTGCATTCGAGAGTGATTTGAAATCCCAGGGCTACGTGATCAAGGGCGACACGGCGATGCGGCAACCGGGAGCAGCTGGAGGACTTCCGAACATTCTTCCCGATGTTTTGAATAAACCATTGCCCAAGTCGATCACAAATGCGATCGGCAAAATCATAAAAGACAAGTTCACCCTTCCTCCCGAGGGAGCCGTCGACGACTTTATCGCTTTGGCACAACAGTCGCTTTTGAAACTGCCTGGCTACCCGCCACCGCGGGCGAAGGCACTTCAGAGTCGTGTGCGCTCAGCTTCCGTCGAAGCTCGCGCCGGTCAAAGCCGCAAAACAGCGGCGCCGCCCAGACCAATCAAAACGCCCACTGGCTCGGTTTCCACCCCTCCACCCGCTCAAAAATCAAAAAAATCTGAATGGATGAATGACTTCATAACCACTCATAGACAGGAACCAGGCAAGACTGAAACCCGGCTCACCAACTTGACTAGCGTGTCTCAGATCGCGCAAAAAGTTTCTTCCCAGAGACCCTCGAGCAAAAATCCCGAATGGTTAAATGATTTTAGCTCGCAAAATAAACCGAGTAAGGAGGATCGAAAAACAACCCAACCATCAGAGCACAAGACATCGGAGTCAACGCCTGATTGGATGAAAGATTTCGAATAATCGAAAGGCAATCCTCGTAAATGGAATCCCGTTCTGAGTTGTTAGAAAGCCGACGAAGTGTCGGTTAGTAGAAGGATGAAACAAAAACCTATGACGAAAGTGCACGAAAGACCGGTAGAGCCCTTTTCGGACATCCACTTCGAGCATGGCGAAGTGCGTGCAACGCTGTTGCACGATCCGACCGTCGAAGGTCTCGACATGGCCATCTACCTGGATGGTTCCGGCAGCATGGAAGACGAGTACGAGTACAAAAAGAAATGGAAAGGAATCGTAAACTGGTTGTTCGGCACCAACACCGAATTTAAACCCAACGTTGTAGAGCCGCAGGTCAGATGGATTCTGGAATACCTGGCCACAAAGGATCGTAATGGTTTGCTTCGCGTGGCCTACTGGGCCTGTGGAAACAAGTCCTCTATCGAGGTGATCGGCGAACTGAAAGGTCAGGACGTCGAAAGTTATAAATTCCCGGGTCCAAGTGTTTTCGGATCTTCTACAAACCTGGAGCCGGCGCTTCGCGATTTTGTTTCATACATGAAGGATCAAGCGCTGCGCGGCGCTCGTCAGGGATGCGCAGTGTTCGTCACGGACGGCGTCATCCACGACGCGGACAGAGTAAAAGCTTTCTGCGATTCGGTTGTACGCGACATGAAAAACGGCAAGCTGCCTAGGCTAAACTTCATTCTGGTTGGTGTCGGTGATGGTGTCGACGAAGAACAAATGGAGGACATCTGTCATGCCGAGTATCCCGGATTTGGACATTTGTGGTGCCACCGAGTAGCCGAGGAAATCAATGAAGTCGCAGAACTGGTTGCCGTACTCGTTGATGAAACGATGACAGTCGCATCAGGTGGTATCGTATACGATGACAAGGGAAAAATTGTTGCTCGTTACGAAGCGCGTCTACCCGCCATTCTTGAGTTCAACGTACCCGAAGGCTGTAAGGCCTTTACGCTCGAAATCAACGGACAGAAGTTTACCCAGCCACTTCCCGAAGACGACGACGATGATGACGATCATCATTAAACGATAGCGCTCTCTCCAGGGAATTCGCGTCTATCAGGTCTTTTCCGAAGGATTAAAACAATGGGTCACAAACACGAAACAATAGTCAAACCGTTTTCTGACGTTCACAACAAAAATGGCACCGTGCTCGCTACCTTACTGCACGATCCGACCGTAGAAGGGCTTGATGTCGCCCTCTACATGGACGGTTCGGCCAGCATGGAAAACGAATACGGTCCTCGAGGAATACTCGCAAAAATTGGAGGCGTCCGAAATCAGGTCGAACCCCAGATGCAGTGGATGCTCGAATACCTCGCCACCAAAGACAAAGACGGTGTCTTGCGCGTCGTATATTGGGCTACCGGCGACGGCTCGCAAATTGAAGTGGTCGGCGATTTAACCGGAACCGATGCAAAAAACTACAAGTTTCCAGGTCCCCAGTATTACGGGAAGGGAACAGTAATGCTGCCGGTTTTGCGCGATTACGTTCAATACATTCGCACGCAGCAAGAAAAGGGAGCTCAACGCGGACTCGCCGTTATCATCACGGACAGCCAGATTTACGATGCCAAAGATGTGAGAGCCTATTCGCAACAGGTGGCTAAGGAAATTGAAGGCGGCCGACTCCCTAAACTCAACTTCGTACTCGTTGGTGTTGGTGAGCACGTTGACGAGGAGCAGATGGAGCAAATCTGCCACGAAGAGTACCCTGGAATCGGGCACCTCTGGTGCCACCGCATTGCGGACCGAATGGAGGAGATGGCAGAATTGGTAGCGGTTCTGGTGGATGAAACCATGACCGTCGCTCAGGGCGGCACCATATATGATGACAAAGGGAATGTGATCAAGCGCTATGAAACTCGACTGCCGGCAGTTCTTGAGTTCAATGTGCCGCCCGGTTGTACAGCGTTCACGCTGGAGATCGCCGGTCAGAAATTCACTCAACCGATTCCAGACGAGGATCACCATGACGACGATGATGATGATGATGATGACGATCACCATCAAATGAATCAGCCGCAGCGGAAATCGGGGGGTCATGGACACGGTCACTAGTGCGACATAATCGGTGTCGGTGAGCGAGTCAACGAGGAAGGACATGGCTAAGCACGAGCACGGACCGGACTGTAAGCATGAGCACACTCATGATTCCGGATGCAATCACGAACACGGTCAGGAGGCAGTTGCTCATGAAGATGAGATATCTGCCCACGCGCATAGCTCGAATTGTGAACACGATCACGAGCATGGAGAAAAGCATGAGCATGGTCCCGACTGCCATCACGAACACGAACATGAACCCGAGATGATTCGAGTTCATGTGTGTTTAAAACCAGACTGCACTCACGATGATGAAGGCGCCGACGGTAACCAACACAGTGCAGACCATGTTCACGGTCCGGACTGCAAGCACGAACACGAACACGAACACGAAGAGAAAGTTCATGTTCACGGTCCGGGTTGCAAACACGATCACGAACACGAAGAGAAGGTTCATGTCCATGGTCCGGGCTGCAAGCACGATCACGACCACGAAGAGAAGGCTCATTTACACGGTCCGGGCTGCAAGCACGATCACGAACACGAACACGAAGAGAAGGTTCATGTCCATGGTCCGGGCTGCAAGCATGATCACGACCACGAAGAGAAGGCTCATGTACACGGTCCGGGCTGCCAGCATGATCACGAACACGAAGAGAAGGCTCATGTCCACGGTCCGGGCTGCAAGCACGATCACGACCACGAAGAGAAGGTTCATGTCCACGGTCCGGACTGCAAGCATGATCACGACCACGATGAGAAGGCTCATGTCCATGGTCCGGGCTGCAAGCATGATCACGAACACGAAGACAAGGTTCATGTCCATGGTCCGGGCTGCAAGCATGATCACGAACACGATGAGAAGGCTCACGTCCACGGTCCAGGATGCTCGCACGGGCACGAGCACGAGCATGGACACGACCATAATCATGGACACAGTTGCGGGCACGATCACGACCACGATCACGAGCACGGGCACGGATGCGGCGGTCACCACCATCACGTCAAAGTAGACCCGGACAAACGACGAAAAGAAGCAAAGCTGCAGCAGCGTCCCTCTGAGCAAGGCGGAACCGCCTGCCAGCTTGAACTCGATATTGTAATTCCAGGCGAAACCGATGAATTTGGAAGGTTCGAACAGCTGGAGCGCGCGCTCGAAGCTCTAGTCGGCGTGGGCGATGTGCATGTTCGACGAGATAGCAACGTGCCTGAAGTCTGCATACACTATGATGAGACCAAAATTTCACTGGACACACTGCGCGACGCCGTCAACTCCGTTGGACAGGAGGTCAGCAAACGTTATTTGCAAGGGACCTGGTTCGTCCGCAACATGGACTCCGCGCAATGCGGTTATTTGATCGAACACTCTCTTATGCGGATGAAAGGCGTCCTCACCGCAAACATGGCGTACGCGGCGGAGCGACTTGTCATCGAGTATGACCGAGAATTGACCAGCCCGAAAGAGATCGACAAGCGCGTAAAAGCCCTCGGTTATGAACTCGAAGAGCCCGAGAAGGGTCACGCCTGCTCGTTTCACGCGCACGGAGGCGGACTGGCGCCGAAATTGCAGATGCCTCTTTCGATTGCAGGTGGCATCCTACTTGCAGCTGGTTTCGTGTATCAACGATTCATTAATCCGTCCGATCAAGTGGTGGGTCAAGCGGCCTTCGGTCTAGCAATGTTATGCGCTGGAATTTTCCCGGCAAAAGCAGCATTCAACTCTGTTCGCGCGGGAATTGCCGATATTGAGACACTGATGGTACTTGCCGCAGTGGGAGCCGGCTGCCTCGGAGCCTTTTTCGAAGGCGCGTTTCTGCTTTTCCTCTTCAGCCTCGGCCATGCGCTCGAACACAGGGCAATGGACCAAGCTCGCCATGCAGTCGAAGAGCTTGGCAAACTTCGACCATCAAAAGCACTTGTAAAACACGGCAACGAAATCTCAGAACAAGACGTTCAAACGGTTCAACGGGGAGATATTGTCATAGTCCGTCCCGGCGACCGCGTTCCGATGGACGGTGTAATTCTGGTCGGCAACTCACTTCTCGATCAGGCGACGATAACAGGTGAGTCGGTACCTGTTGCGAAAGGTCCCGGCGAAGATGTTTTTGCGGGCACCATCAATACCGATGGTTCGCTCGAAATCGAAGTAAAAAAGCTCTCTTCAGAATCCATGCTGGCGAAAATCGTCGATATGGTGTCCGAGGCGGAAGCGCAAAAAGGAGCTTCCCAGAAATTCGCGCAGAAGATCGAGCGATTATTCGTCCCCATCACGCTGGTCGGTGCAGTAGCACTGACACTATTCCTACTCCTGGTAGGTCATGAATCGCTCACCGCCTCCGTGTTAAGAGGTATCTCGCTCCTGGTAGCGGCTTCGCCCTGCGCGCTCGCGATCGCGACTCCGGCTGCGGTATTGTCGGCGGTGGCACGAGCAGCTAAGGGTGGAGTGCTGATCAAAGGCGGCGTGCATTTGGAAACCTTGGGCAAAGTGGATGCCATCGCGTTCGACAAAACCGGCACGCTTACCATAGGGAAGCCGAGCGTAGTCGAAATCAAACCGGAAGATGGAGTGACAATAGACGAACTCATGGCGGCCGCAGCCAGTGCCGAATCTCACTCGTCTCATCCACTGGCCGTTGCGATAGTCGAGAGAGCGAAATCGAACAACGTCAAAATTGTAAACCCAGAGAAAAGCGAGGCCGTTCATGGTCAAGGAATCAAGGCTTCAGCACAAGGAAGAGAAATTTGGGCGGGTAGTTCCAGCTTGTTCACAAACATTCCGCAGAGCGTAATGTCCAGCGCCACGCAACTGGAAGAGAACGGTAAGACTGTGGTCATAGTCAAAGAGAATGAACGGTTCCTCGGAACCATCGGGATCGCCGATACAGTGCGTAGTGAGACACCGCGCGTCCTAAAAGAGCTCAAGGCGCTTGGTATCGCCCGCAGTGTCATGCTTTCAGGTGACAATCAGACTGTAGCCAGAGCAATTGCCAATCAAATAGGTATAGACGAAGCCCGAGCGCCTCTAATGCCAGATGCCAAAGCTAAAATGCTGCGCAGCCTCGCTAATGAAGGCGGAGTTGCGATGGTGGGCGACGGCGTTAATGACGCACCTGCGCTGGCCGCGGCTTCGGTTGGCATAGCTATGGGCGGTACCGGCTCAGACGTGGCGCTGGAGACTGCGGACTTAATCCTCATGAGCAAAGGACTCGAGCAACTGCCATTTGCGGTCGAGCTGGCGCGCGAAGCCACGCGAAAGATCAACCAGAATCTTTCCATCGCACTTGGAGTGAGTGGTTTACTGGTCCTCGCGACTATCTGTGGTTGGGTACAGATCAGTCAGGCTGTCATTCTGCATGAGGGAAGCACCCTGGTCGTACTCTTCAACGGATTGAGCCTCATTAGATTTCGCGGTCGCTCATCAGTTGCCTGAAACCGAGTGAAACTGCCGCAACCACTTCGTCGGCAAGCCGAATGCGCACCTTCACCGCATGCAAGTGTTAAGAAATAATCGCCGATCAGCAGCCTGTACGAGTGGCTCAAAAATTCTTTGGGAATAAAAACAGTTCCCTTTATTGATTGTGAGGCGCGCCGTATGACTCAAACGCCATACAAGCAACGTAATCGCACGGGCGAGAACTTCAAGAAGAAACACAAACTAAAAGAGCACGATGAATCAATTCATCTTGTGGCAGAAACGGATACAGAACCACAGGAGCTTTCCGAGCGAGAGCGGCCCGATATCGCCGCTCGATACGATGTCATAGATCTCATTGGCAAAGGCGGAATGGGTGCAGTCTACAAAGTTTACGACAAGGAATTGGACAAAATTTTTGCTGTCAAACTCATGCAACAAGATCTGGCAAAGGACCAAGTTGCACAGAAGCGTTTCGAACAAGAAGTTGAAGCCTCCTGCCAGTTGACTCACCAGAATTTGATCGCAACCTATGGTCATGGCAAGACAGCGGACGGTGCACCGTATCTGGTGATGGAGTACGTACCGGGCGAAGCGCTATCGGATCTTCTCATCCGTGAAGGACCGTTAGAAGCAGCTCGAGCTCTCCGTTTGTGGACACAGATTTCTGAAGCGCTCGAACATGCCCACAAAAATGGTGTCATTCACAGAGATCTTAAACCAACTAATGTTATTATCTCCAGGGCAAGCGACGGTTCAGAAACCGCTCGACTTCTGGATTTCGGCATCGCAAAAATTATTACCGCTACGAGCCGTGAAACCCATAATCTCACCGAGACCGGGACAGTATTTGGCAGTCCACAGTACATGAGCCCGGAGCACTGCCTGGGTTTCAAGATGGATGAGCGGTCGGATATTTATTCGCTGGGTTGCATGGCCTACGAAATGCTGACTGGTCGCACTCCGTTTTCGGATAGCAACGCTGTTCAAGTCATTGTCAAACACATCAACGAAGAGGCATTGCCGTTTAACACGGAAAAGAAACTCGATCGAACGGCGAAGAAATTGGAAAGCGTCACGTTGAAGTGCTTGGAAAAAGACCCTGAAAGACGATATCAATCGGTCGGCGAAATAATCAAAGATCTCGAGCTAATCAGCCAGGGCAAGCAACCATCCAAGTTCATACGCCATAAAAAACCGCGAGCCGAATTTAGCAGAGGACAAATTTTCGGTTTCGTCGCGGGTGCATCGCTGCTGGTTATGGCGATCTGGCAATACTCAAGCATGTTCGATCCGCACTGGCAGCGACTCCTCATTTCAAGCTCCATCTTTCTTGTCTGCGCCACTGGAAGTGTAGCGTTTCTAATCGCCGCCATCGATCAAATCAAACACATCATTTCCGGAAATAGATCGAGCCAGATCTGGTGGAGAGCGGCGCTTTCCATTTCGCTCACAATTAGTTGCTGGGCATTTCTCAACAACGCAATTACAATGCTTTCAAACTGGGACCCACTGCTCTCAATATTTACGGCAATGCACGCGCCCGAGTGGCTAACAACAGCCGCGACCTGGCTTCCATTCATCAACAAGGTGGCATTCGGATCTGCATTGATTTCCGCTATCGGTTGCCTCTTATTCCGTGGCACCAAAAGAATTCCCTTTTTCGAGTTCTGTTTTCAGCACGTTGTCCTCACCACCGTTGTCCTGATGCTCGTGTGCTCCTCGGTGCCAAAACAAACCAGCGGCATGCTCAATCTCATCACAGGTGGTGTCATGGAAGAGCGAGCACCAGCGCTAAACGAGAACCTGTTGAAGTTCTCTCTGCTCTTGGATCCGCGCAATCAGCGCTCAGTCATCAATCTCGCGGACGCTTACGTAAAGCGGGGACAACGAGCTCAAGCTGATCTTGTCTACGAAAAATATTTCATCAGAGAACCTCTCAAAAACAAGGCGGCATGGGCGCGATACGAGCATGCTCTGACCTACGCGGATGAGATGGATAGCCAGTTGAAATTTCAAGAATTGACCACCGCGATTAGACTGGCTCCGCGTCGCGAATACTACGAAGCGCGAGGAGTGATCAACTGGGATCGCGGTCTGTATAAAGACGCCCTCTGGGACTTCTTCAGCGCCACCAGATGCGAGCCAGGCGCAATCGGTCCCTACTGCAAACGCGCTCTTGTCTTCGGAGCCGTCTACGACTGGAGTGCTGCGCTTGGCGAATTAAACAGAATCGCATCCTCGCAAGCAACAAACCAACATCCGGAAATTTACTTTCTGCGCGGGCTCGTTTACGAAAAGCTTGGAGACCCGGAAGCCCGCAAAGACTTCCAACGTGTTATCGCGTTGTCCGCAACCGACGATCAATATGATGGTTTCTACAACGCAGACAAACTTATTCGGCTTGCATATTGCTATAAGAAGATCGGCGAGATCGCCAACTACGAAAAAACATTCGAAGAGCTGGTGAAATCGCCTGATTACAAAACCGCGACAGAAAGATTGAACACTGATTTGAAACGCGCCAATCTCACACTCGAGTGGAAGCGTTCGGCCACGGCAGGCGATGACTAAATCAACCTTCGCTTGCCACGCCTTTCTCTAATCGTCGAGAACAAGACAACGATTATAGCGGCCAGCGCGAGACCACAACCGAAGAAGAACGGCACGGGTCGATAATTGAACTCGACCGTATGCTTACCTGGTGGCAAACAGACGGCGCGAAAGGAATAGTTCGCTCTGGCGATCGTCACAGCTCGTCCGTCAATACTGGCTTCCCATCCCGGATACCATATGTCGGTCAATACCAGCATTGCCGGCACGCTCGACTCGGTCAAAATAGAGACGTTCAAGCTCGAGCGATTAGAGATGATTGCATTTCCGGCTATGCCGGTCGGAGCTGGTCTCATTCCTGACTTTGCAATCGCAGCAAATTCAATATCAAACTTGGACCGGTCTTCCGGCCGAATTTGGAGAACTAGTTGATTCGCCGGCTCGAAACTGCTGACCGAAACCGCGTTAAGAGCCTCATCATCGGAATCGACAAGTCGAATAGAATTGACAATGTAAGCGTCCGGAACCGCGTCCACGTTCTCATAAATATGCATGCCTTCCGATGTCTCGGCAATTCGTTTGAACCTCTTTCCTGTGATATCACGCGTGGAGTCATCGAAAATTTCCTCTGGCTCATCGAGCGGAACATCGGTTGTGATGATGTATGCAACGCTTGCCGCATCCAGCATCTTGGAGGGTTTATTCGAGATTACCTGATTGAACTCATCTAGCGTTGCTCCGGCTTTCTCCAGAAAACGTATATAGTATTTCGGAAAGATCGGATTGTGAAAACGAGCATCGCGAAGGCTGTACACCAAGTTCGTATTTGGCCGCATCGTATGCTCGCCGGTAAATACCATTCTTCTGTCAGGCAGTGACTGAAGGCGTTCAATTGTTTCGGTGTGCGGATATGCGAATGCCGGTCGCCGAGGCATTGAGCCTTTGGAGAGAGCGACCTGGGAGAAACAGTTCACACCGAGTAAAAGCAACACCGCAACTAACGCGCCTGTAAAGCGCAACTTTGCGCGATTCACAACCATGATGATCAAGAACACGACTCCAGCCAGAATTGCGTTTCTTACAAAATCTCGGTTGGCTAGCTGCATTCCGCTCAACGTCATATCGAAATTCGCGACATCCAGATTTAAATGACCGCCTTGTGCGACTAGTGGGAAGCCGACAATTAGAACAAGCGAAATCAACATCAACAGCCACTCGTGGCTTAAGTGTCTATAGCGACCAGCCGGAACGATGCGGTCACCTTCGGGCAGAGCTCGCGCCATGTTGGAGACAAGGCGCTCCAAGCCGAACGCCGCAAAAGCGGTAACAAGAACCAGTAGCACCGGAAAGAAGTAAGTAACGACGACATATGAAAACGGTCTCTTCGTAAGGAGGATGCCCAATGGATAAATCTTGGCTGAAATCGCCCAGGCAAAAGCTGCCAGACCTGCTGTTACCGCGCTTGCCTTGAGTGCCCAGGCATCTCGTTCCTGAATCTGGACCTTTGAAGACAGAGTGCTCCAGGCATCATATATAGTGGCAACACCAAGCGGAAATACCAGAGTGGTCAGCAAACCTAGATACGGACTGGCAGCGCCAAAACCAGGTTGAACAAAGTTAAAGGCTAGAGTTTGCCAGGGATAATAGGCTGGTGCTCTATTGGCAAATTTATACGAATCCGAATTGATAAGCAACTCTACGAAAGGCAACAGCATGGGCGCAGAGAGGCAGAGGGCAATTGTTCCAGCAATGCAGAGTAAAAGAGCCCCCCGCAACACTCTGTCGGGCGGCATCATAATTAATAGCAGTAACGAGGCGATTGTTATACTGCACAAAGAAAGCTCCGGATGCGCCGAGAGAACAAAAATCGACGACGCAACTCCCGCGATTAGAGAGCTCTGCACCGTTTGCTTTCTTGCGCAGTTGAGGAAGGCGGCTAGCAGCAGCGGCAGAAGGCAATAACCGTTCCCCAACAATTCGAGATACCATTGCTCGAATGGGCAGCAAAGCAGGGTAACACCGATAAACACAGACGGCACGCGAGACAAGCCGAGGCTTCGGCCGAGAATGAATCCACCGACTGCCATCACTGCCAATTCGAAAACGAGAAGATAATTGTAAGTCAAGATAGTCGGATGGATTGCCAGCGGCAAATGCAAAATTGATAAAGCCAATGCCTGCGGGTCGGCTACCAGAGGCGCCCCAAAGCCACTTTCCGAGTTCCATAGCGGCAATTCACCGCCATGCCATATCCGCCCAACAAGCAAATAATAAGGCACCATCAGCAGTATCTGAGAGGGGTCCATCAACTGCGACTTTCCAGTCGCAAAATTCTTAAAAATCGAGTCCCATTCAGCTATTACATGGATCTTCGAGATTGGCGCACCCAGAAATACGGTCTTGGCAAAAAGAGCAATTACGAGTCCTACTAAGCCTAGACATATGAAGAAGTCGAGTCGTGAGTTCTTGCGTTCACCAATCTCCAGGATGGGTTCTTCCGACAATTTCGGTTTACCCTCCAGCGGCTATTGTGGCGCAGTCCAGCCAAAAGTGTCTAAGGTTTCTTCAACAGTCATATTGTTTTCGAGACAATACGCCATCACGATTGTGGCTTGCTCCAGCTTGAGTAAATCGTGGTCAAGATAATTCTTCAAATGTGTCGCATGCTCTAAAACTTGCTCGTCGATTAATCGCGCGTCGAACAAAGTCTTCATGAGCGGCACCTTGTTGGCCAGCGCCAGTGCAGTCGCAATTTGCAAATCCTTATCGGATATCAATCCTGCCTTTTTCAAAATGTCAGTTATCTCTATCGGCTGGCGCTCCTCGAAAATCGCACCTGGATCTTCGTCGATCAGAGAAAGAACTCGTTGGAGCTCTTCGTTAGATGAGGCATATTGTACCTTTGAGATTATTTGGGCAGCCTGATCCTCGAAAAGCACACCGCTCTCGATCATTTTCAGGATGTGCTTAGCAGCTTTTATACACGGTTTTGAGGCATAACCAAGTTCGACAAAAACCTCATCCAGTTCCTTATCGTGAGTTGCTTCTATTTCATGCGCAGTCAGCAATTGACTCTCGGACACCGCGCCTGCCATGACAAAAAGCTCACCAATACCGAATTTAGGAGCAAGGTTCGCAAATTGTCCTGTCTCCTTCAATGATTGCTCAAGAGAGATTGAGCGCAATCGCGCCAGCTTCAAAGCATACAAAACCGCATCTCTCTCGACCTTTCCTTCGCGGATGAGCCGTTGAGCAGCCAGAGCAGAGTTCAAGGATGCACGCGTGATAACACCTTTATTCAACAGCACCAGACCAAGTGGTAAGCCGGTCTCAGCGCTCGTCACCATCCCCTGATCGACGAGCGGCTGCGATGCGATCCCTGCCGAAGTCAAAATTTCGCCGAGGCGATTGTGAGTTGGCACCTGAGTAGGCATCGCAACCGGACCGGATCTGTTGAGTGCTGTTTCAAGCGGCAGGCCTTCTTGTGACACCATCAGCAGTGCAGTGATCGCATGCTCAAACGGTATCAGACCATCACGGATACGAGCCTGAATCTCCAGCGCAGCGCGCAGCTGATCTTCGGTTACGTGACCGTGCATCGTCAACACACGTCCAATCGGCAACCTCATCTTGAATGACAGGCGGTAAGCCGCCTCAAACTGCTCGGGACCGAGCAATCCGCCTCGAATCAATAATTCGCCTAACTGAATGTCGGCTGGCGCTTCTTGCGTCATCAGTCTCTCTTACGGCTTCTCGACAGAACGATCGGGAAGGTTCCCTCTCTTGCTTCGTTTTTCGCGGTCCGGGCAGCTTCAATCAAGCTCAGCACATCATCACCATCAGACGGCAGCCCGGCAACACCGAATGACAGCAAGAGGTTTCGCCGGTCAACATCCGGCGCCAGTGGTGTGGTAGTCAGCGCATCGAGAATTCTGTTGGCGACGAATGCAGCCTGTGACGGTCTGGTATTCGGCAGCAGGAGACCATATTCGGTGCTTTCGAAGTGACCGAGGCTATCGAGCGGGCGCTTAACAAGTTCGATTCTTAGAGCCGCAGCGTTGATCACATGCGGTGGCAGAGCATCCGCTCCAAAACCCATATCAGCGCGGCGCTTGTTCATCTCGAACATGATGAATGACAGCGGCCAGCTGTAAGCCTCGAAGCGATAATACTCGTATTCCATGTAGTAAAGCATCGCTTCCCACGAGAGTATGCCCGTGTCCGGTCTGATAAAGTTGTACCGAAGCGCTTGAACAGTCTGTTTTCCCTCACCCAGGAAGTCGAGCGCACCGCCCCTGGCGGATGCAGGCTCTTTGATGTCCATAATCCCGCAGTAAAGGAAATTGAACAAAAGCGGCGCCCACTGCGCCATATCCATAGGTCTGTCTCGCAGCAGATCTGTGAAAGTGCGCTTCTTCTTGAGCATTTCATAGATTTGCTTCTGCCATTCAAAATCGAGAGGATGTCCTTTTGACAGCATAAGCTTGAGTTCGGTGTCGCCAAGATTCTTCTGCTTGAGGACGAGCTGTGATTCATAAACCAGCCCTGCCGCTTCGAGATGTCTAAGCTGTTCCAGCAAAGCGGTACCTTCCATGATCGAGACCTGCAGGCTCTTTTCACAGGAAGTCATATCCGTAACTTTTTTAGGATGAAACTTATAATCGCCTTTGCGCCAGGTGACGACTTCTTTGATTGCCGCATCACCGCGAGAAGCACCCGCCTGAGCGTGCTTGGGAGTTCCATCCACGAAGTAAACCTGCGCTATCGAAGCGTCAGAAATAACTTCGAGCATTCCGGTCACTTTATTCATTCCAATATTCGTGAGCACATCGGCAATCTTCGTCTTTCGAAGATTCCCTTCCAATGCCGCGACAGGAGCCTTACCAGCCCCTCCGGGAACCGCCGGGTTGTCCGAATAGAAGTCCGCGGGCAAACTGCCTTCGGGCAAGCCTGATAGTGATGACTGTTTAGGAAAAGTGTCTTCGACACCACCGCCTGCGCCACTGATCACGGGAGTGCCGCGATAATTAATATCGCCCGCTCCCGGTACTATCCTGTTGGTGCCGGTGGTTCCGAGAGCTTGATGACTTCCGGTTCTCCGCGGATTCTGAATTGTCTGATATCCGCCGGTCGACTTTAACGCTGGCGGTATCGCGCCTCCGCCCGGATCCATACCACCGTACTGCCCGGACTGCTGATATTGACCTGATTGTGTGTACTGACTGTATTGACCCGACTGCTGAAAAGGTGACTGCGAGCCGGTCATCTGCTGCTGATTGGCGTTAGGGTAGTTTCCTGCCTGCGGATTGTTTCGCGGAGGAATTGACCGTTCGACGTTAACCGGCGGAAAGTTTCCAGTGCCGCTGACCGGCGGAAAACTACCAGTTCCACCCGATGGAGCAAAGCCGCCTGTGGCACCACCCGCGCTTGCACCTGTTTGGGTTTCAAGCATCATGACCACGTCCATAATCAGGTTCAAATCGCTGGTTTCGAATTTGCTTACCAGCTTGGATTGGCGCCCATCATCTTCCCAGAGATTCCACAACGGATGGGGCGTAACTTTATCGAACTTGATCAGCAAACAATATGTCTTATAAGTCCCGGGCACCGACCACATAAGCTCAACTTCCTGGGGGCGATTTACCTGAGCCTGCTCATACAGATTCTTCAGAGCATTCATGTCAGGGAAGACTGCCTGTTTGGGCAGCCTTATCTTGCCTGGTTGTTGTGATTGCTTGCCTCTACCGAACATTTGGGTCTTATGTGGCTCCACGGCTTGTTTTACCGCTCGCCGTCATCTCGCGCATAGTAAGTAGCTGTATTAGATAAACCCAGGACTCTTTTCCATAAAACAGTAAAGCTCTCCTAAGTTTATTTGACCGAGCCAAATTAGCATAATAGCAAAGGGCAAATCGGACAACTTTTTACCGATTTACATTCCATTTCGTGACAATAAAAGACGCTCGTGGCTTTGGACGGAAACCTAATTACGCTACCCCTAAATTCACAGAAGATCGGACGGACCTGGTAAAGCACCGTCCGTAGTATCACATTCGATTTACTGCAGCCGATTTATTGGCTGATTGAACTGACACTGGAGTTGAACGGCATCAATTCAGAACCGGGCCCAGTAAGCTTTAGAAACCCCTCGGCTACGACCAGATCAGCCTTAGATTCGACAATGAGCGATCGTTCCGGTGCAAGTAAAAATGCGTGCGTATCTTCGGTCAGAAAGGTACCATGAGTTTGCACATACCCGACTGCGGATGCTGACATAGCGCTGCTCGTAGTATAAATGCGCGTATTCGGAGGTACTGGATCTTGATTGCCAAAAACTTTTCGCATCTTGCGGCTCGTGTCCAGAACTACCAGGGATGCGGGACTTAAGCGGGTTTCCGAAACGGTGACAACAGGAGTACCATGATTTCGCAGGGAAACTTCAAGAACGCCGTCCAGGTCAGAGCCCAATATGAGCGGTGCTCCGGCGTCGATCACCGCGACCATATCATACTTCGCAAACTCACGCAGAGCAACAGCAGTAGCTAACGACGCCCTATCCATGCCGTTTTCCTTCGCCGGCGGAACTGCTATTACCGTTGCACCGATAACTTGAGAATAGCTTCTCACCTCATTGTCATCAGTCACTACTATGATTCTGTCAACCGAGCGAGAATTTTTAGCAGTACTCACAGACCATGCGAAAAGCGGCTTTCCGCCGAGCATTCGCGAATCTCGACGCGCCAAAGTTTTACAACCGCCTATCGCGGACACTACAGCCAAAACGCTTTTACTATTTATCACTGAAACTCTCTTGTGACACGCGCAAGCCGCGCCAATAGTTTTGGTTGCTTAAATCAACGCGTATATAAAAATATCACCAGATCGACGGAATTGTTCTTAAAAACAGCGTAACCAAGAGGAAAAAACTTTCGCGAGGGTATACCGAAAATAGACAAGGGGCATTTTAGTGACGAAAGCCAACGATACTCCGACACCTCCGTTGAGCGATCCGCTGGCTGTGTTTGCCGGGAACGCTGAGGAAGAAATCACTTCCATAGCCGATCGATATACCATCTTATGCAAACTCGGTCAGGGCGGAATGGGACGAGTTTTCAAAGCGCACGACAAAATCCTTGATCGCGATGTGGCCGTGAAACTACTAAATCGCGAGCTGTGTGACAACCACTTCGTACTGCGGTTTCAACAGGAGGCACGCGCCGCAAGCCAGTTGAAACATCCGTCTATTCTTTGCGTTCTCGATTTTGGATTACTTTCCTCCAGACAACCATACATGGTGATGGAGTGGGTGAATGGAGAATCGCTTCAGCAGCGCATCGAGCGCGAACACGGACTGAACGTCGCAGACGCGCTCATGATCACCCTGCAAATAGCCGAAGGCATGAATCATGCGCATCAGAAAGGCATAATTCATCGAGATTTAAAACCAGGAAATATCATGCTGGCGAAAACAGACTTGGGTGATAAAGCTTTGATCTTGGATTTCGGCATTGCCAAGATCCAAGACGATCGCAAGGAAGGCATGCTTACTCTGACAGGACAAATTATAGGCAGCCCTCCATGCATGAGTCCCGAACAAGCGAGAGGAGAGCAGCTTGATTCGCGCACCGATGTTTATTCACTGGGCTGCATACTCTATTGGATGTTAACGGGCCAACCTCCATACGAGGGAGACAGTGCTCTGGCTACGATAAACATGCACCTATCGGAGCCCATTCCATCTGCCTCGGCAAACACCGCGGCAAATCTTCCAGATGAAATCGACAACATCATCAACAAGATGCTGGCCAAGGAAAAATTTGAAAGATACGCCAGCATGACAGACGTCAAACACGCGATAGAAGCCATTGATTTTGAACCTTTTCAATCCTCGCTTGCAGCGAATCCAATCGAAGTTGCGGTGGAAGAGAGTAGAACCATATTTGGTATCAAACAGACCTGGCTATTTGGAATATCAGCATGCATGATTGTAATTGTTGCTCTGGCGATCGGAGTGCAAATTCTTCAGGAAAGAGACAGGGCCGGCAAGACAATTAAAAAATCAGCTCAGGTCCGGCACCTGGACAACAACTCCAGCGTGATCAATCTTGTACCGGCAAATTTCGTAGATCAGACAATAGACATAGAGTACGAGAAGGCCAGAGGGCTAAAACCCAAAGACTATTTCACCCTGACGGTAAACTCGACAGCCGAGGACCTCAAGCAAAGCCTGCTTGAAAAACCCGACGCCTTTCATATCAGAGTGTATGAGACAACAATAACTCCAGCGATTGTCAGTCAGCTCGAGGATACAGATCGCATAACGCAACTGCGGTTTCAGCATGCAATCATTCCTTCCGATTTGCAACAACGAATTTGCTCGCTTGAACAACTCACAGAGCTCAAATTCGTTGAACAAAATCTATCGACCGATGCACTAGGTCATTTAAAGAACATTCCAGGCCTGGTCAATTTGCAAATCTACAGATGTAACTTGCAGGACCATGATCTCAGCGATGTAATTGCCTGCAAACACTTGAACGTTCTGCATTTGAACGGTAACAAAGACCTCTCATACGCGGAGCGAAAAAATATCGCTAAGCTGAAGCACCTCACCAGTCTTTATATGGAAGAAACCTCTCTCCAGGATCAGGATATCAATTGGATTTCAACGATAAAGACGCTCAAGGCTCTTGGTTTGAAAGGGAATGGCCCGTTCACTTCTGCTGCACTACGAAAGCTCAAAGCGCTGAACGGGCTGGAAGAACTCAGACTTCAAGATACCTCATTAGATGCGAGGAAGATGAAAGTTCTATCCGAAATCGAATCTCTGAATCTGCTGGAGGTTTCGAATAATCCCAAGGTCACTCCAGCATGTATTCAGTTTTTTAGAAACCGTCCTCGACTGAAAATTGTTGTGGGAGAAACAGCAATAAGCCTGGCTGACATGGAAAAACTGGGGGAAGAACTTAATGTGTCCTTGCTAATATCGGGAAGGGCGGACGTCTTCAGCAGGGCGTCAAGCTTACTATCACCAGGGAAGTAAAATAGTTTTTCAGGCCGAGGTCGATGTGTCGCGGTAGAGTTGAACAGAAACGGTGTTGTTAGTTACCTTCGGAAATAACCGCGATAAAATGCATTTCGGCAAGCCCTCCGGACCCATGTTGATTTCTGTCATTTTGGCATTGGTCGGCGTTTTTGCAGCATTTTATGAACACACATCACTGCGTAGCACCACGCACAATCTTGCATTGACTGACCCGCCGGAGGCTCGCGAAATACCAAATTTCGAGGCTGTTTCAAGTTACCTTTACCGAGGAGCTCTGCCGACGCCATGGGGCATGGAGTGGCTGAAACAGCACGGAGTGAAGACCATCGTAGATCTTCGTGAAGCGAATACGCCACCGGTTATCGGCGAACAAATTACAGCCAGAGCGATGGGTTTCAACTACATAAATCTGCCGGTGCGAAACTTGCCCACAAGCGACCAGCTGGTTGCGTTCAAACAAATTGTCGAGAACGCGCGCGACGGTGCTGGACCTGTATTCGTGCACTGCAACTACGGCTCGGATCGAACGGGCTTCTTTATCTTCACATGGCGTGTTGCAGGCGAAAGATGGAGATGGAGTCTCGCTCTCTGCGAGATGATCGAACGAGGTTTCTTCTTCCATAAATTCGCTGAAAATAAAACAGCACCGCTGGCCGACCCTCGAAACTGGTAGTTTAGATCGGTATCTAGGAAGACGGTGAATTGTCCATCAAAACAAGTGTTTGATCGACACTCTTTCTGCCAATTTCGTTAGTTAACCAGTTTTGAAATTCGTTTAAACGCCCGATTCTTGAACCCGTGAGACGCGACATAATATTCGCAGCCTTCAGCGTCATCTTTGCCGTGAATAAACCTGGGCGCTTCTTCAGTAGCTTCCACCAATAGATAATTCGGAAACGATAAGAAAAGCGGTAGAGCGTATCGAAAACCATGGTATCAAAAGTCTTCATCATATAAAGCGCATCGTATACAACCGCATTCGGTGCCTTTTTGTAGACGATGGACTTCTGACTTGCTTCGAAACGTTGCTCCGCAAGCTCATAAAGCTCGGCTGTCTGACGTGCGATTTCCATCCGTTGAAAATGTTCTAAAGTTCTTTCTCTGGCTTTCTTCGCCATTCGCTCTCGCAGCGCCGGATCATCAACCAAACGGAGAATAGCTTGGGCGATAGCATCCGAATCTTTGGGCTCGACAATGATGCCGGACTCTTCAGCAGAAAGATACTCCTTCGTACCACCACCGGTAGTACCAATGACAGGCCGCCCGCAAGACATCGCTTCCAGACAGGTGTAAGGCGAGTTGTCGTAAACCGAGGGGACAACACAAATATCGGCGGAGCGATAGTATCCGGGAAGATCATTTAGCGGTACGCGGTTTATAAACTGGAAATATGCGCCGGTACCATCACGTTCAATTGTCGCTTTGAGTTTATCGAGTTCGGAACTCTGCCCTTTAGCGTTTTTGGTGTCATCGCCGATTATCACGAACTCGACGTTCTTATTTTTCGCGACAATTTTTGGAACAGCGTCGACTAAATACTGAATTCCTTTGCGCTCCTCCAGCCGGCCGACAAAAAGAATTCGAGTCTTTTCCGTGCCTGGAAGCAGCTTTTCACCGTCCGGTGTAAAAACATTCGGGTCGATAGGATTGCGAACGATTTTGATTTCCTCAGCATCGATATGCAGATCATTTGCCACCCAATCCCGGAGATCAAGACTGGGAGAGGTTATAACATCTGCTGAAGTCATAGCCACTCGCTCAAGCGCGGCGATAAACTCATGATCGAATGTTGGAGTTACGTTGTGCAGTCGTTCTGCGATAAATTTAGAATGCGGAGTGTAGAGCCTGATGACCAGCGGACATACCCGAGTGAGCGCCTGGAAAAATCCTTCCGACAGAAGTTCCGGGGTATCGACGACATCAAACGGCTTCGCCAGATGTAGCTCCAAAAACTTGCGCCACATCGAGATAGACGCAGACAAAACGTAGTGACTATAAGGTATGCAAGCGTTCATCGAATCGAAATTTCTTTCAATCCATGTGAGACTGACGCGATGGATGCTGATACCCTCATCATCAATAACTTTGTCCACGTCTTTCGAGAGCGATACAACCACTACGTCATGACCGATCTCTTCCAGTCCATGGGCAAGGTGACGAGTAAATGTGGCGATTCCACCGAAACCTGTTTCGGGTGGATATTCACGGGATATGAGACAGACTCGCAATTTTCGGGAGGTCATAGGTCAATCTTAATACCTGAGCGCGAGGTGGAACTTAGTAGGCGCTTATCTGCAGCTCTGGAGACTCCGCGAAACGCCGCGCCAGGACTCATTTGCGAATTCTTCGTTTCCCTTAATGGCAAAAGAGGCGCTTACTTCAGAAGCTATTTGCCGGCAGTGAGCCCGACCTTGCGACCGTGCTTCTCGAAAGCCTTGCCGTAGAGAGACTCCAGCTCATCCACCATAATCGAGATTGTGCGCTGCGGACCAATCGCTTCGCGAAAGCCTTCCAGTACTCGCCGGTCATCAAGCAATTTGCGCAACTGTGCGGCCAGATCTTCATGGTCGTTGAGTTTGAAAAGCAAACCGTTTTTACCATGATCGATGAGTTCCGACATGCCCCCGAGGTCTGTTGCGATCATCGGGGTTTTGGTGGTAAGTGCGGACTGCATAACCAGCGGCGTATTCTCGTACCAGCGAGAGGGTACAACCATCACGTCGATTTCTGAAAGTACTTTTCCGAAGTCATCGTTGTGAAAGGTCTCCAGAAATTGCACCGAATCACGAGTAAGCGGGTCAGACTTTGCCAATGCAATCAAAGTATCAGCGTACTCGGCAAATTGTTTGGTGCTTCCGTAGATTTTCAACAGAGCTTTCTCGGGCGCTTTGAGAAGCTGAAAAGCTCTTATAAGGATGTCGACACCCTTATGCTCGAAAAGTGTGCCTATGTATCCAATACGCAACACATCAGACGCGGGTTTATCGCACCAGTCAAGGAGTTTAGCGGTATCGATTCCGAATGGCACATGATAAATTAGCTCGTCGTTGATTCCGTTTTGAGCAAACAAACGCTTCATCAACATGGTAGGAACGGTAATCGCGTCTACTGTATTGGCAATTTTACTGAGAGCTTCCGGTCGACAAGCTGTAGCTTTCAGTGCCTGCGGGTACTTGGAAGCAAGATAACCATAGTAGAGAACTCGTGACCCGAGCTTTCCGGAGGCTCGAGCTAGAGCGGGAAAACGCTTGTCTATAGCCTCAATAAATTCGCTCTCGGGAGGCATGAGTTCAGGAGTGTAGCAGGTGAAACAGTTACGAGCTCCCGGTCCGGGACCCTCACAAACAGCACCGCTCGGTCGCTTCAGCTGCACGACCGGACAGATCCACCAGAAATCCGTCGGCGATAAAATCACTGGCAGATCGCGGGACTTTGCCTCCTCTATCACGCTGGCGGAGAGGTTTTGCGCGTGCATAACGTGAACGATGTCGGGTCGAAATTCATCGATCAGTTCACCGAAACGCTCACGCATATGAGGATGCTGGTACTCGAATGAAAACTTGTAGTCCTTTAAGCGCAGCGATTCTTCCAGACTTATTACACTTACGCCCTCGTAAGTATAGCGACGTTCAGTCTCGCCCGGGCGTCTTCTGGCGTCGACGTCAGGGGGGTTGGCGGTAACAACGAGCACTTCATGCCCACGTCGAATTAGATCCTGAGCTATTTTCAGCGTGAGCACTTCTGTTCCGGCGCGATGCTCCGGAAAGAATTTATGCACTGTCATTAGTACTCGAGTCACGATGGCGGGCGTTTAAAACTGGCGCGGCAGAACGAAATCGGTTGTTTACTAGACGATAGAATGATACACAAGATCGACAGAGTCTCTCCGCGCAGCCTATTTAGAATCAGCAAAATCTTAACTTCGAGCTCCGAAACACTGAATCTCTACGAGACCTGAGCTATACGGAGATCGTAACTTGTTCCGTCAGTCGACCTGCGCCCGCGCCTCAGCACCATATTTGATACCAGTAGCAATAAATTGCTTTTGAAACGCGGACACGGTTTCAAAACTAAACTTACCAATCGAGACGAGAAGTCGGATCGAAAATACCGATTTTTCCGGACGTGCACCGCAAACATTCCGGTCCTTCAAACTCATACTGGCACACTTCGCAAATGCTCTTTGCATACCGGCTATAGTCTTTCTGCGGCTGCTGAGCCTTTTCAACCTGGGGCTGTTGTTGCTGCTGACCGTACTGGTCGTGACCCTGCTGTTGCTGCTGCCCGGACTGCCCATAGCCGGCATTCGCCTGACCGTACTGCGCTTGCTGCTGGCCTGCCTGACCGTATCCGGTGTTAGCCTGTTGGCCACCGTATTGCTGCGCGTACTGCTGCTGTTGAGCATACTGTTGCTGCTGAGCGTACTGTTGCTGTTGATACTGTTGTTGCTGATAAGCCGCTTGTTGTGCGGCTTGCTGAGCAGCCGCCTCCTTCGCCTTGAGCTCAGCCTCTTGCTGAGCGGCAATTTGAGCGGCTAGCTGGGCCGCCTGAGCCTGAGCTTCAGCGTATTGAGACCCCTGATTCTGACTAAGCGCCGCTTGAGTCTGCGCATATTGGTTCGAATAGGCTGCGTTTTGCCCAGCCGCGACGGTCGCAGGCTGAGGGACCGGGGCTGCAGCCGGTGCAGGCTGTCTGGCGACGTAATAGTTATAAATCTCGGCAGCCTCTGCGGGGCGCTGCAACCACTTCAAAAGCTCAATGAGATTGGCTGCGATCTGCTGGCACTCAGCGTGGTCGATCCCCAGGCTCGACGCGAAGATCCTGGCGGCTTCCTTGGCGTACTGTACGACCCGCTCGTACTGTTTAGTTTGATAAGTGGCCGCAATCAGGTTTTTTAGCGTGCGGGCAATTTCGACGTTGTCCGCGCCATAAAGCTGGACTTTCACTTTCGCGACATATTGGTAAATCTTTTCGGCGTCTGCAAACTTATGTTGCATGAACGCGAGCCACCCCAGTGAATCAAGCGCCGTACAAATCCTTTCGAGATCCTTCGCCTGACGCGCTTCTTTGAACGCCTGGTAAATGATTCGCTCTGCCTCGGCGTAATTGCCCTGCGCAACGTATTGCGATGCTAGATTACAGTACTCCTGCCAGCTCATTAGGTAGTCGGGCCCGCCGCTCAATATCTGGGTATGTGTTCTATCTTCCCAGCACATTTAATCTTTTAACGTTCATAGAAATAGATGTCTACCTATTTCTCATATTTAACTTATTACCAGACATTGAGACGCGGATAGAGCGAACGCTGTCAAGAAGCGCTTAAGGCGCCAATCGGCAGAAACCTTCACAGGCGCCAAATGTGCAGCATTTTTGCAAAGCGCCGGGTTTGATCACAAGTAAAGCGAATGCCATTGCCAGGTCGGTCAATCACTCCCGATACTTCGCAAATCCGGCATAGGTTAATGACAATCAAGGTTATGGCGACAATTTTTAGAGAGAATAACCTACTTGGCTTCTGCGAAAGGAGAGCCTGTTCTGCCCTGGTGCTCGTATGCAGACTTCTGTCGACACGTCCAAACCCAAAGACGAAAAACCGCATCCCGCGTCCTCAGCCTCCTCAGACGCGGCGTCTATGCGCTTGTGGCTAATCGCAATCTTTGCGCTCGCCCTGGGCATTCGCAGCTGGTTCGCCTTTGCGGACGGTCACAGCGCCATCGTATTCTCCTGCGACGCCTCGGAATACTTACGAGACGCCCGAGGGCTAGCTCAGCTTCTAACGAACAGCCCCAACTGGACCGAAACCATTCGATTACTGGGCAACAGCCTCTCCACTCAGGAAGCCGTTCAGCTCCGGCAACAGTTCGCGCCGGTCAAAGAGCTCGCGATTGCCGGTCCAATTTTTCCGCTCGGACTCCTTATCAGTTTTGCCAGCTTCGGTCTGCCGGTTGCCCAGACCAACTGGCATGCACCAGTTATCTTTCAAATCGTCATCAGCGCACTCACTTGCACACTGATTGCTTACATCGGCAAGTTCGCCTGGAACAAGAATTCTGGTATCGCAGCCGGTATCATAACAGCACTTTATCCAGGATTTATCGTCAACTCGATAAGGATGTACTCAGAGTCGTTCAGCTGTTTTCTGCTTTGCGCAGTAGTGGCGCTGGCGATACCAGTACTGAGCAAGAACGGCATGTTCCACTCGCTGACAGCAGGCGCCTGCCTGGCATTTCTTCAACTCACCCGCTCGGTCATGGTGCTGGTAACCGGTCTCACATTCGCGCTCACCGCCTGGCTCAGCCCCGGAAGGAGCAGAATCTTGCGTCTCACCGGATTACTCTTAGGCATGGCGATAGTCTTCGCGCCCTGGCTCCTTTTTCAACAGCTCGCTTTCGGTAAGAGCTCCCTCGTCGTTGACAGAGTCGGTCACTACAACCTCTTCATCGGCACCAACATCTCCACGAACGGCTACCTGTCCTATCCCTACCCGGACGGTCGCGGCATAGAAAAACTGTCTTACGGTACACTGGTCGGCGCCCAGATAAAAGAGAGTCCGATTCGATTCGCCAGATTGATGCTAGACAAGCCGCTTCGCCTTCTGAAATTCCCGTGGAACGACTTCCGAACCCCGATCGGTCCTTTTGGCATGCCACCACAAGTGGTTTTCCACCAGCTGATGCTGGCATTCGCGGCGATTGGCGCCGCCCTCTGCCTGTTTGAAAAAACAGAAACAGCCGGCCGCCTGCGGTTGAAACTTCTTCTTGCTTCTTTGCTGGGCATGCACGCCGTCTATCTCGCATTCATCACCGTCCCGCGGTACAACCTCACTTCGATTCCGTTTATCGCTCTCTTCGCCGGTGCCGGTTTGGTTACAGTGGCCTCAGCAATATGTAAATCCAAAACAGAAAACGCAGACTCGAACCTTTCAAGCTCGGCAGCAATAGCCCTTTGTAGCGCAATCGGATTGTCTATGTTCTTCGCCCGCATCGACTGGTTCTCAACCATACTCGTGCCGTTGAACGCTTCACCTGTAGTGGCATTCGCCGTGACTTCAGCCATCAAAGCCTTACCGCTCATCGCATTCTTCACAGTCCTCTTCATCACGGCATCGCAATTGAAAGAAAACTATCGCCATGTCAAATGGGTGTCAGTTGCACTCGCTCTCGTGACGGTGCCTCTATGTTCATTGCCGTTCCATTCACACGGCAGAAACAACGAATGGACTCTGTCGAGTGGTTCCGCGCATGTAGCCAAGCAATTTATCCCACTGCCCGCGGAGAAACTTGAATCGTTAAAGACACGTGATTGTCTAATCATCGTGGACAGTTCCAACTGGCAAGGAATCGGCAATGGTGCCCGCTTGCTTGTCAACGGCGTTGAGCTGAAAGGCGCAGCCTTTCCGCTAATGCCATTCACTCAAAATCTTAGCGAAACCAAAAGCCGAGGAGCGACTTCGAAGGTTGAGCAGCATTATTTAGAGTGCGAAGACATTTACTCATCACTCACTGCCGCTGCCGGCGGTGGCAATCTCGATTTACGACAGTGGTTCGCAATCCCGATACCCGCGCAAGTTATTGAAACTGTTATACGCCAGGACGAACCAGGTTTAACAATCGAGCTAGAACAGAAGCCTTCGTCCGGCAGCGAATTGTTCGGCATTTTTGTAGACGCAAAAGACAAAGAGGTTCGCATTCCAAGCGTGGCAAGATTCAGCTGGGAAAAGGCTTTCTATGCGGTTGAGGAGGAGAAGGGCTTTACGGACTCGCGTTACGACGACCGCATTGCAATTTCAAAGCCGACGCACCTTCGCACCTCCGGCGATACCACCGACTGGATTCGCATCCCTCACATCAGATTACTGATAGCCCCGCCAGCCCCTGCACTCGTTTCCCCGGAGAAGGAAGAAGATACAACTGTTAGAGTAGAGTTGAACGTGACGTCGAGTTCAGATGCCAACACAGGACAGGCTTCGATAAGCGCGAAGCAGTTAGAGGATGCCGTCTTCAAGGGGGGAACGATGGTCGCATCTGTTACCGCGAAGATCACCTCGAAAGAAACCGAGGCCAAGAATCTTCCCGTTGCGTTTTCTGCGACTTTCCAATCGACTGACGAGAGCGGGCGCCAGCATCGCTACCGCAGCCCCTGGGTACCTACAAGCGTAGTCACATCACCTGGCTCAAACACTTATAGTTTCTCTCTGCCGTTCAACAAAGCAGCGCTCCCGGGACGCCTGGACAGTATCACGGTGCAATGCACTCCGGGCGGTGTGGCAAGCGGCACCGATTTCTTCGGTGTTAACGGGCCAACAAGATCCCGCATCCCGAGCGGCACCTTGGACGAGAAACACCATTTAGACTCGCTTACTCTGAATGTTTTCAGCATTAAATCAAACCCGATCGGATATGGCTACGAAGTTCTCTGATGATAAATCTGCGCAAACTATTATCTAACCCTCTGATTTACGTCACGATTCTAGCAACCGCTGTTCTCATCTGCTTTGGAAGAACCCTGGGTAGTTATTTCCTCGCCGACGACTTTGGCGAAGTCGCGTATGTTTCCAAAATATTCGAAGGTGACTGGGCAAGACTCTGGAGCAATTTCACCGGCAACTACATGCAAGTGCCATCCATGGCAGTCTATCGTCCCTGGCTACTGATGACGCTTTTCTTCGATTATTCTATTTGGAAAACAAATGCCGCCGGGTACTATGCGACGAATCTTTTGCACTATCTCGCCTGCACGATATTGATTTTCACGCTAGTCAGACTGCTCACATCCTACTGGGGCAAACTGCGATCCAATCTTGCCGCCACATTTTCGGGACTTCTCTTCGCGGTCAATCCGCTGCACTGTGAGAGCGTATCCTGGGTAGTCGGGCGCGTTGATATAGTCTGCCTGACCTACTACTTGTTAGGCCTTGTCTCAGTCGCTTTGTATGTCAGAAATCAGAACAAGAAATGGTTGATTCTGACATTCGCGTCTTTCTGGCTGGGAATCCTCACGAAGGAGATGGCCATCGCACTGCCGGTGACCGCAACGGTACTCGCGTTTCTCTGGGCCAAACCTGACAGCTTTCAAAACCCAAAATCTAACGTTCTCAATTTTCAACCGGATGAAAACAGTCAAGAAGCCACTCAAATAGGCAACGTGACAGACAGTGGCACGAGTGAACCATCCCGCGCAACCGCGCTTGCAGCGTTGCAGAAACTTGATCAAGAACTACAATCGCAGCATTCTTCTTTAACCGCATCATCTGAGAGTCCCACCCCCGCGATTGCAAAACCGATTGCTTCGCCCGCAAATCTATCAGGAACGCCATCTTCCAATTCGCCGTCGAGCACACCCGTATCGCCGCTCAGTCCCTCTATCTTGATGGAGAAAATCAAGGTGACAATCCCTGTCGCAGGCATGCTCTTTGCCTGCACAGTTGTTTATTTCATAATCAGGTACGCAGCTCTGGGCACCATAACTGGTGGCTATACCGGCAGCATCGGTGACAGCCAGATCTCAGGCATACTGCAGAAGTGGACTGATCTGGACACCATTTCTCGAATCCTTTTTCCATTCAATCAATTTGTCTTCGCTGACGACACCGCGCACAAAACGATGCTAACCGTTTTATACGTCGCATTGGCAGCGCTTGCCGGAGCTAGACTGCTTGTCGGTGCCACACCGCGGCGCTGGCTGGTTTTCCTGTTCTTCGCCACCGTCGCCGTACTCGCTCCTATCTACCAATTATGGGGCATCGGTTACAACCTGGAGGGCAGTCGCTTCGTTTTCTTTCTCACGGTACCGCTATCCATGCTGTTTCCGATTATTCTGTTTGCACCGCTTGAACGACGCGCAACTGCAAGCGAATCTACAGCGGCAAACAAAACTCTCAATGGAGCCGGCATAAAGATCGTTGCGCTTTCAGTCCTGGCGTTAATTGGTTTGACGGTCGCGTACGCTAAGACTACTCTCCGCAACAACATTCCGTGGATCCATGCAGGGAAACAAACTGATGCTATAACTAAAAAAGCTCAGGCTTTATCGAAGTCGACACCGGACGGTAGTTTAGTATGCGTCGTCGGCATCCCCAAAGATGAAGGCGGCGCCCATATGATCTTGAATGGTACAACGTTCAGACATCTGATTACGCCTCCTTTTGCAGGACCAGGCTTGACCGGTAAGATTCTGACTTTTGAACCGGTCCTTTTCGGAAATCCGGAGAAGATCGATACAGCTCATTTCAAACAAGCCCTGAACTTGAAAGATGTGAGAGCTTATTACGTATGGGACATGGACAAAAAGGACTTTATTCCCTTCGATCCAGGTGCCTCACCCGTGGTACCACAACCATTTAGAATTCCACTTTCCTCTGGCTCGACGAAAGAAACTGGACCGTCCAATTCAGGCATGCTGACCGGCTCTCTGGCATCATTCCCGTACACACGCCAACGAGGCGATGTCGATGCAAAAGGGCTGGTGGAAAACGCGAACGCTGGTCTGGGTATTCGAGTGAGTGGTTTGAAATTGCGTCCGGCATCGTTCGACTACATGGTGATTCATGGCAAATTGCCAGGCAATTCCACTTTTCGCGGCACGAAATGCAAAGTTTATATCGAGTCTATTGACGGAAAGAAAACTGATTTCGAATCAAACTTCTTCGTAAACGACGAGTCGATTCGGATACCGTTATCGGCATACTGGCGCTTCTATGCCGCCGGCGAATTGGCGAGCATAGTTGTTGATCTTCCGCCGATTTCCGAACTTGCTATCGATGGTGTCGCGCTCCTACCCGAGAGCTTTGTAGCCCCGACCGTCACAGCAGTGGGCAGGCATACTTCAAACGAAGGCTCCTTTGTAGTCGACAACAGAATCAACAGACCGAAGACGCTGGGCTCGTCGAAGAACAGTGAAACCAATGTCGTAGGGGCAAAAGAAAGCGCGAATCCATCGACTGAGAACAAAAAAGCAGTCACGATAGCTGTCGACGCGACCCGCCTCCTAGACACCCAGTCAATTGAAGTCCAGGTATTGCGCAAGAACTTTTTCTTTGACAATTTTACATCTGAAGCTGCGCTGAAAAACGGCACAGAGCAAACCTTCAATGCAACTGGAAATATTGCGACTGTGAACTTACCTGCAAAATTGTTTACGTCAAGCGGTTACATACAGCTTCGCGCCCGCGCACTGGACGAAACAAAACAGCAAACAGGCGAGTACTCCGCACCAATCACTCTAAGAGTTTTGACCGATTGAAATCACCGCGGTTTCACAATCCGACAGCGCCTCCGCTACTGAGCTGAAACGCCGCGTCCGAGCCAGGTGATACGGTATGACTGGAGGATAGATGCCACGCATGGTAGAATCCGTTTCGATTGGCAATGGCAGCGGAATATGAAGGCATTAGTAATTGGCGGTAACGGTTTCATCGGCACGGCACTTGTCGACCAATTAATTGGTCGCGGGATTAAGGTCAGAGTTTTCGACCGCTATCCCAGCCGCTACAAAGAGCCAGTAGACGGCGTCGAATACATGATTGGCGATTTTGCCAATCACGGTGAAGTGTCCCAAGCGGTTCAAGGCATCGATTGGGTTTTCCATTTAGCGTATACGACGCTTCCGGAAACCAGCAACGAAGATCCGGTCTACGACGTGCGTTCCAATGTCATAGACACTATTCAACTATTGCAAGAATGTTGTAATGCCGGCGTCGACAAATTTGTTTTCGTATCTTCGGGCGGCACCATATACGGTGTCCCTCAATGCGTACCGATCAAAGAAGAACACCCGACCGAGCCAATTTGCTCATATGGCATAACGAAGCTAACAATCGAAAAGTACTTGCACCTGTTTCACCACACTAAAAAACTTGAGTATTCCGTCGCACGTATCGCAAATCCTTATGGCGAGCGCCAGAACCCGAATTCTAAGCAAGGAGCGGTTGGCGTTTTCCTCGGGTGCATAGCTCGAAAGCAGCCCATTACCGTTTTCGGTGACGGCGAGATTGTTAGAGACTTCATCTATATCTATGACGCAGCGGACGCACTCATCGCCTGCGCAGACTACGTCGCATCAGAAAAGGGACCACGTGTGTTTAACATCGGTTCCGGAGTCGGCTACAGCTTGAATCAAATCGTGGACACGATTAGAAACGTCGTCGACGTCGAAGTAAAAGTCAATCACACTCCTGCGCGCCAGGTGGACGTGAAGTCCAACGTGCTAGACATCGAGCTTGCCCGCAAACTGCTCAAGTGGGAACCGAAAGTTGACCTCGAAACAGGCATCAAACGCGCCTGGGATTGGACCAAGTCGCTTAGCCTGGTCTAACGTTTCACGAGAGCCAATTCTGAATCAGTTCTAACCTGTTTACATCACGATCAAATTTCCAGGGGCGCAAATTCCGGCAAGTAGGCAAGAGCGCCGAAGTTTTCAAGCTTGGAGAAATCTAAGAATTGACACATTAGAATTGCCAAGTTGACCGCGCAACTTACTGTGCGCGACAATTTGCCATTGTTGGAAACCAGGGAATGAAACAGCCAGTGACTACTTCCGCAAAGCAAATTGATCTTTCGGTCATAGTAGCGGTTTACAACGAAGACCCAAGAAACCTTATAAGGCTTCTCGAGCGCCTGGACGCCAATATTCGTCCCCTCGACCTGTCCTACGAGGTCGTCTTCGTCAACGACGGCTCCAGAGACATCGCCACCAGCGCCCTGCGGCAAATCGCCGCCGAATGCGCCAATATCAAACTCATTGAGTTGTCGCGCAACTTCGGTCAGCAAGCCGCAATCACAGCCGGACTTGACCACACTGAAGGTCGCATGGTCGTCAACATGGACTCGGATCTTCAAGATCCGCCGGAACTCATTCCGACAATGTTCCAGAAGTGGAAAGAAGGATACGACGTTGTCTACGCGACCAGATCGCGCCGCAGAGACCGTTTCCTGAAGCGCTCCACAGCTTATATGTTCTACCGCGTTCTCGGCGCGCTCTCCACAGTCAACATTCCGCAGGATACAGGCGACTTCCGGTTGATGGACCGCAAGGTCGTAGACGCGCTCGCATCTTTGCCGGAGCGCAGCCGCTTCATCCGAGGCATGGTTCCCTGGCTCGGCTTCAAACAATGCGGCGTCCCGCTCGACCGCGATGCACGCGAGGTAGGCGAAAGCACTTACACTGTCAAAAAACTGTTGCAGCTGGCGGTCGAAGGTCTGATTGCGTTCAGCGTCGCCCCGCTTTATCTGCTCAGCATCGTTGGCGCATCGCTCATCGGCTTATCAATCCTCGCTTTAGGCGCTATGGCTTTTACCGGCAGTTTTGAACTCACGAATGCGCAGCTTCTCTGCTGCACCGTATTGTTCACCGGACTGCAAATTGCATGCGTCGGTTTAGTCGCGGTCTACATTTCGAAGATGCTCGACGAAGTTCGCAGACGCCCGACCTATCTAGTAGCTCGCCGTTTAGGAACAGGCTTCGAAAATCCAGAAGAAGATCGGACCGAAACAAAAGAAGCGACACCGGCAGCTGCAAAAGCAAAAGCTACAGCAAAACGTCAAGTCGCGTTTGCGTTCGACAAGAAGTAACAGCTCCCCGCTATCCGTTCGATTGAAAAACTATCGCAGCTTTTGCAGACGCGCAGCGGCGTCAGCCTGCCCAGCAGCTGTGTAGTCGGAAATCTGCCTTGCAAGCGTATCTTTGTACTCTTGCGATTCGACGCCAAAAGCCTTTTCTGACTCGCTTAGCGCTTTGGAAAAAACTCTCTCCGCCTCATCAAGGTATTTGTCCTTGCTCGCGTCGTTTGCCGATGCAGCATTCAGCATCACGCGTGCCAGGTCCATCTGGCAAACGACGATAGCTGCTGTGTTGTCGGGTTCAGCAAATTTGGTTTTGTCGAGTCGATAGCGTTCCAACTCAATAGCCTTGTCGAAATCCTTCTGTCGCTCATAAGCAGAAACCAGATTCTTCACAGGCGCCGCCAAACTTACGCGCTCAGATGAGGCGCCGTTTTTCACATGAATTGCACCAAGATCAATCGCTTTGCGCATGCCACTATCTGCGGTGCCCAACTCGTTTTTAGACGCGAACCTCATTGATAAAGTGTTGAGAGCTGAGATGGTTGGAACTGTTGCAGCGTCTTCGCCGAACTTGTCGATTACGCCTAAAGCTTCCCCGAATGCTTTCTTCGCATCGTCCACTCGATTCGCACTAATGGCCAGACCAGGCCACCTCAGTGAAGATCGAACTGCTCCTGCTTTATCCGTGAGATTGGCATCCTTTGCCAATTCCATTATGCGGGCATGAACCTTTGCAGCCTCGTCATAACGCTTATTCGCAGATGCGACAACCAACAAATAATTCAATCTGCGAAAGTCATGGATACTTTCCACCGGTTCATTTGTACCGGAGCGTTGTGTATGCTGTCCCGCGGGAGGCAGAGCAGAAGCGATATTTGGCGGTCCAAGCTGCAACGGACCGGAAATTCTATTTCCTCCGCCACGCCGAGGACCAGCACCTTCGCCCACTCGACTTCGAATCTGATTTCGAATATCCGGACCCGACGTATCTATATCGCCAGCCCGAATCGAGCCCGAGGAGCGAATCTGCAAACTATTCATCTTGTATGGCGGAGAAGATAATTCGGCAAAGAAAAATGAAAGAGCCAGAGTTCCCTGTTCAATTCCCGGAATCGGGTCGAAACTGAGCGCCTTGAGCTTAGCCAGCGTATCAGATTGGACGGTCTCCGCCGGCGATGTAGACAAAAACTTCGCATCAACGACCTTTCCGCTCTGGTCGATAACAAGCTCAAGCCGACTGCTCGGCTCAATGTCGCTATCCTTGATTGAAGCTGCAATTTTGTCGAGAATCCCGAACTCGAACTGCCGAAAGCTACCACTCAGGCTTGCACCGGTAGACGAAGTAATCGCCACGCCATAAGCCATTGCCGGCGCAGAGATCAAGCTTGAACAAACAGCCAAGCTGGAAGAACTAATCACGACAGATAGAGCCGTCAGAATTGACGACGCCCGCGCAAATCCAGGCGGAAACGTGTGAAACAGTAATGAATTTAGCCCTGTGGGGCTCTTGAACGACATCATAGAGCGACTCCTGTCTGGAGATCTTACCATCTACGCCCTTTGAATGAGCGGCGAGCGGTTTTGTTCCGCAAAAGAGCTTGGGACATTCTCATGTTCGATTTTGATCTGAAAACTAACATTCAATTCGGCAAGGGTAGAACAGCTACTATGCTAGCTCCCCTGCCAATGCCCGTTCCAAGCCAAAACGCAATATCAACAAAAACGGCGCAGGTGTTCCGAACGGTGCTAGCATGGAAGTGCGACCGGCAAAGAGACGGACAATGAAGGCTCAAATTAGCAACTCTCGAATTATCCTCTCCGGCTTCGGAGTCGGAGTTTTGACGAGTGCCATTGCAACCTTTTTCTCACATAAGCCGTTTGATGCGTTTCAATTCCACGCAATGGCTGTGGGTTTCATCTATGTGACGGCAGCAGGTTGTTGGATTGGCAATCTCCAGGGCTCTGCCAAACGCACCATATTTGGTACCATCAGCGGAGCACTGCTTGGACTGACTTATTCGCTGTCAGTCAAATTCACATTGCCGAATTACCCGAATGACAGCGGCTTGATGGTTTATTTTGCGCTGCTCCCGTGCGTGCTCAGCGGCCTACTGGCTGGCGTTCTTGGCTCAACCCGAGAAAACGGTTTCAAGGAATTTCCGGTGTGCTTCTCGAAGGGTCTTATCTCGGGATTCATGATGGGAATTGTCCACTTCGTTACTCTCTTACTTCTCCTGATACCGAGTCCATATATTGTTAAACTGTTTGGACCGCTCGGAGAAACTGGAACCCTCCAACTTGCCTGCGCTCTCGGCGTCGCCAGTGCGCTCTACTTTTTCATGCTCCAGTGGTCGGTCGGCTTGCGGAGCACCGGCAAACAATCGGGATGGCTCGGCAATCTCTCCATCTCGCGCGTCGGGATACTCTTATTCGTCGGAATGACTCTCGCCGGCATCGGCTGGTCGCTCTTACCGGCGATTTTTAGGTAATGTTGTTGGTGTGTATCACAGCTAGCCGGATTGTCCGAATTGTGATTAGATGGCTTGAGGACTCAATTTGAAAAGGTAAGACGGTGAGCTTAAACAACAGGCTTTCTATCCCAAAAGTTGCATTTCTAATTGGCGTCGGAGCAGATTCAATTGGAGGTCTACTAGGTCTGTGCACGTCAAGTTCACCTCTATTCATGATTGCGGTGATTACATTATATGGTTTTGCTTCCTCATACTGGCTTGCAACTTCCAGCAAGAGGAGCACTGCCAACGGTATCACCATCGGCTTAGCGGCAACTGGATTGTACTTGGCGTCCCTGACAGCGCATGGCAATCCCCTCGAAACTCAGAATTTTGGATCCAGTTTCTTTCATGCTTTGTTTGTGGGTCCCGCGCTCATGAGCGGCCTGCTTGCCGCCGTTCTTGGAGCGAGGCGTAGAAATTGGACAACATCAGTTCCGCTCCGTTTCATTCAAGGAACGGTTGCCGGTGCGATGCTTTGCGTCCTTCACATCCTATGCGTCGGGATGCTTTCGGCCTTACTTTACACGCTTCCTTTTTCGTCAGCCTGGGGATTCATCTGCTATCCAATAGCGCTAGGCACCGCAAGTACGGTTTATCTACCAATTATGCACAACTTAGTTACTGACGAATCCGAAAATGTACTTGAGACAAGCTTCAACGCAACAGCAACAGCGTGGGTGGATAAACTGACAATTGCGAAGAGCGGAATTATCCTCTTTGTTTTAATGGCTCTAGCCGGAATCGGCTGGGCTGGAATATTTAGATAATTCCAACGCTCAGGTTCCCGCAGTATAACGCAGTGAATTTTTGAGTCGGATATACTGTGCCTTGGCTGGAAAGCGCATGGCAACTTACAACGACTATCGAGAATATTATGAAACAGAAGAAACTGAAAATTGTTTTTGTCTCTGCGATCACAACATCCGTTTTGGGCGGTCCTTTAGTTGAAGCGGCATCAGCAGCGGATTCACTGCTGATAGCACAGCAAACAGGACAGCAGCCGTCTCTATGGCAGCAGGCTGGAAAAACGCTGTTTGAAGCAGGGCAGAAACAAATGCTTCATCAGATGAATCAAAAGCTCAACGCTCCACAGCAACAGGCACCAACTCAGACCACTCCAGCTGCACCTTATGGTCAGACAAACCAGTATAATCAAACTGGCGATCCATACGCACAACCGGGCGCTCCGTATGGCACCACACCCGATACCATGACCGTCCCCCCTCAGAACACTGAAACAGGACCGGTTCATCAAGCGCCACCATGCAGAAGTTGGACGAAACCTGGGGCACAGCCGATCGCTGTTCTGTTGTGCATTCACGGCTTGGGTTTGCAGAGTAACTCATACGAGTTTTTCGGTAATGAACAATCAAATCGAGGTCTCGCAGTTTATGCGATTGACGTTCGCGGTTTCGGCGCATGGATGAATGCGAAAGGCAAAACCAAAGTAAACTTCGACGATTGCCTGCTCGACATAAAATCCTCACTAGAAGCCATCCGTGCAGCTAATCCCGGATTACCCGTCTACATTCTTGGTGAATCAATGGGTGGAGCTATTGCATTGCGAGCGGCTGCGACCTATCCGGATCTCATAGACGGGCTTATTTCCTCAGTTCCCGCGGGTGAGCGATTTAACCAGGGGAAAACCAGTGTTCAAGTTTTCATGAATTTGTTGACCGGCATGAACGTTTCGAACATCGGCAAGGGAATCGTCAGCCAGGCAACACAGAATCAACGACTTAAGGCGCAATGGACCGGCGATCCGCTTGCACGGTTGGATCTGACGCCTCAAGAGTTGATCCAGTTTCAGGATTTCATGAATGGCAATCACGAATTCGCTAAGAAGGTTTCAACAATGCCCGTTCTCTTCGTCCAGGGAAACGGCGATCAATTAGTCAAACCCGAGGGAACCTGGGAATTGTTCAATTCAGTCGCTTCGAAGGATAAATCGTTCTTCGCGGTGCCCGGAGAGCACCTGATTTTCGAGGAAGCGCAGACTCAAGATGCGGGTCCGCGAGATCAGAACTTCCGCGTTATAAACTCATGGCTAACGGCGAAAGTCGGCAGAAGGACTCGTCGCGGCGCTCTCGCTGACAGACTCGATGGCATGGGCAACTCGGTAGGTACTACCGGAAGATTCGGTGGGCTCGGAGCGGCAGGCGGTTTCGGCGCAATGGGAGGAGGCATGGGACGACTGGCGGCTATCGCCGGGCGCATGTCATCTTTGAATACTGCGGGTCTGGAAAGCCAGGCTCAGATGATCGATGCCGGTCAGTATGCTGACGCCATCTCGCAGCTGGAATCATTGCGCTCGCAACGGCCAAACGATCCAAATGTTCTGGGTTTACTCGGCAAAGCCTACTTCCAGAGCGGACAGCCAGATAAAGCAGGGACATTTTTCCGCACAGCTATGAGAATGAGTAGAGGCGGCAGCGATCAGGCACGAGCTCTGAATAACTATCTTCTCGGCATGAGTCAGAGCGCTCAGCCGCTTGTTCCAGGCTCCGGGCTTGCGGCAGCTTCAATTCCATTTGCAGGTTTCGGCTTGAAAAATGATCAACCCAATAATGTTGCAGATACCTATGGAGTAGTCGGAAATACGGGCACCGGCATTGGTGGCAAAGCCAAGATCTACGCTTTTTATTCAAATTGGGCGGACCAGTGTAAAGGCATGATTGACTCAGTTTCGAAGCTCTCCTCTTTATACGGGACCAAAGTGCAGGTTAATTCTGTGAACGTCGAAGACAAAGGCAGTGACGCGCTCATCGAGCAATACAAGGTTGGACCGATTCCTACCGTTGTTTTCGTTTCGCCTAGCGGTCAAGTTAGCTCAACAATCATTGGCGAGTCCTCCTACACCAATTACGAACGAGCATTACAAACACTGGCTAACACACGATAGGAAGCAGCTGCAAACTGATAGAATTCGATGCTCTTAGTCGGCGCATCGCCGGGAGAACGCGTGGATTCGCAGAAGGTAGTAGACCCGTTTTTGAAAGGAACGATCGATTGGCTCGATCAGTTCTCACCTGGGCTCTGGCGAAACCTGGATAAGGTTTTAGAGCTTGGCGAGGACAAAGCTAAGCTGATTCTGAAGAGTTTTCTCGAGTGCTCATGCCAATCACAGAATATGCAGACAATCCTCATTGGTAGACGCGGAGTGCTTTCGATGCCTCTGCCCTGGGTTCGAGAAAACCTGCCCGCGTGCGTCGAGCAAGAACTCGACTTGAGTGATTACTGGCAATATCGCCGCTTGCTCGAACTTTGCGATGCGCTCGACGGCAGCCTTTTGAAACGTTATGTAGCGCTAGGCATCGAAAGCGACAAAGACGACATCAAAGAAGCAGCTAACGACTTTCGGGTTTAAGTTGCTGAAGAGCATAATACTCTAAGTACACGTACCAAGGTCCCTCAATGTGACGGAGGTTCACCCGTGCGCCACCGTTGAAAAACGGACCGTCTAAACTGTTATAGAGTTCCATGAATGGCCTGTAACCAGTGACATAAGCAATGCCCTTAGTCTCACCTTGTTGCTCGCCATCGTCGGAAGCCATTGCTACTTTTATCATGAGAGAGTCTCTTCGGACATCTTGAGCTTTGCAGACTTGGAGAAGCTGAGTGTACCTCGAAGACGCCATCCCCCGTGTTGCTTCAGCAATCGCCTCTCCGTCCTTGGAATCAGGCGACATGTCTTCAAACGTCGCAACCAAGCTTGAGAAACTCGCACGCTTATCTCGAAACGACTTAATCAAGAAATCATCACTGGGCAGCGGCGAGTATAAAACCATTCCAGCAACTATGGACGCGCCAACCAGACCAACTGCCAAAGTTGAAAAAACGAATCTTTTATCCAGACGTTGAAGTCGCATACTCTCGAAATACTAAATGCACCGTTCTTATCACTCTACAACTTCTTCAGTCAGAAGGGGTCTCCTCGAACTGCGCGGCGACCGCTAGATTAAATCCGCTCGTAAAAACCACACTGAAATTCTTGTCATCTCAAAACTTTCTGCCTAGTATGGCAGCACTGGGTCTGGGTGATAACGTGCCAGCTAGTGTGGAGACAATTAAATTGAAAAATGACGAACCAAAACAGGTCTTCCTTGGAGGAGCCTGCGGCTTGACCACGTGGCGTAAGGACATAGCCATTCCTCTATTCGAAGAAGCGAACGTTTCATATCACAATCCGCAGATGCCCCTGGGTGCGTGGAAGGAAGATGATCAATTCGATGAGATGCGGCGCAAGGATGAGTGCCTGGTACAACTGTTCGTAATCAATGGAGACACGCGAGGAGTCGCATCGGTAGCAGAAGTCGCATACTTGATCGGAGCGCGGAAGCCGGTCGCAATTGTCCTCGAGGATATCAAAGCAGGAACAGATGTTTACGGTACAACCATCGACGCAGTCGAAGCCGATGATTTAAACCGTGGACGCATTTTTGTGCGAGCGATGGCAGACCGGCACAATGTGCCGATCTTCACTGACATTGCCGAAGGGACAAGGTATTGCATTAAGCTCGTAAAGGAGTTGGAGGGGAGCCTGACTCTTCGTCAAATAAATGAGGCTCTATCACAAATCGAGTTTACGAACCATGTATTCCAGGCCGAAGAAGCCCCTGGTGGCTTCCACCTGTGGCTCAGCGGGATCGAACCTGATTCCTACACCGGAAAAATGGAGGTCCAGGAGAGTCGACGTTGGTTTATCAGCAATAAATGCACGCCATCAGATGTGGTGCGCACAGCATTCAAAGCGACCAGTACGTGGGCAGAGCATGAGGCTCGAGAAACTTTCAAATACAAAGGAGCGAGGGTATTTAGCCCGCACTTCGACTTAAATAAAGTGGCGGCTCGACGAAACGAAGCCGATATCGACGAAAACATCGAAGAACACGTTCACAACACGCCCGCACCGCTGGTGGTGCAGAGCGCTCGCCCATGCACGGTTTAGAAGCATCCACCAAAACCTCTTTCAGCCTCCCAGTGATTGACACTGGACCGTACTTTACGGCGCGCTCGAGCGGTTTGGATACAACTGATCAGGCGAGAATTCTCGGCGAAAAAATTAAACATGCCTGTCACGAGGCAGGCATGTTTTACCTGATTGGACACAACATAAAGCACGATCTGATGGATCGCGTGATTGCCGAATGTGCAAGTTTCTTCGCTCTTCCTGAAGAAGAGAAACAAAAAATCAGCTGCAGAAGAGATCCACATTTTCGCGGTTACGGCTTGTTGAAAAACTCACGCGACTGGCGAGAACAAATCCATATCGGCGTCGAACCAGGACGTAGAGAAGGTGCGGATCTCAGTAAACTTTACTGGAATCTCGAGGGACCTAATAAATGGCCAACGCTGCGAACAAACGAATTCAGAGAAACGGCTCTAGCATATATAAATTCAATCGAATCATTGTCACGAACTGTCCTGACTCTCCTCGCGGAGGCTCTAGAGCTACCGTCGGACAACTTCACGAGAAGAATGAAAAACAATCCGTATCTCCTAACAAAGTTTATGTCTTATTTGCCGCAGTCCAATAGAGGAAGCAAAGACAGAAACTTAGAGACGGAGACATCGACCCGGGAGACAACAAAACAAACTGGCGTAACCGCTCACTGCGACTGGAGCTGGCTGACATTTCTTCAACAAGACAACGTCGGCGGCCTGGAGGCAATGGACACAAATGGTAATTGGCATAAGGTGACTCCGCTCGATAACGCGCTCGTCGTGAATACCGGCGAGTTGCTAGAAATCGAGACGGGAGGCTATTTACGGGCTAGCCCACATCGAGTTATAAACGAGCAGATCGATAGACAACGTTTTTCAAATGCAGTCTTCATTAACCCGGATCTAGACGCGATGATCGTTCCTCAATCCAATCAATGGGGTGAGGAACGAGAAGCGGTCGCATCAAACGATGACGATCACATCCACAAAGTGATTCGTCCGGGTAGCACTCTAACTCCGTTCGTATTCGGTGATAGCGAATGGGATAGGAAAGGCGAAGGAAACTGGTGTTATCGGAAGGAGTGCCTGACGCCATATTAAAGCGCAAATCAGGAAACAGGGACGGTTACACACGAGAACCTCAGCAGGTTTGTCTCAGCGCTTCGATTTTGAGGCGGTGAGCTGCTGAACCCGTTGAAACGAAAGCGCCAATACTTCACCGGCATCCCTGAGACTTACCCCCAGATCCTCCGTCAGATGGCACGCAGCTTCCATAGTGCTGGATTGGAGAGCCGCCTCGTCCTCAGCGACCTTCCTGCGAGCGCTCACTACCTTTCGTACAAGCTCATTTGCTTTCCGGGGAAGGCATATATGCTCGATGAACTCAGCATCGACCACATCATCAACATACAAACTGAGCGCTTCTTTCAGGCGATTGCGCGTTTGCGCTATCGATTTACCCTGTGTGTGACAACCAGCCACCTCCACTATTGTAGCTACCCACCATCCGCTCGAATCCCGCTTGTATCGTACGTTAAAAACATTCATTGACTCAGCCAGCCTTCGCCTAATCAGGGACTTAGATCCTTTCTGATCTGCTTCAAGAGCCCAATCCCCAGCTCCTCACCAGAGTGGTTCGGCACAGTCGTGTTACAGATACCAACGGATCCTAATATGAGAAACCTTCTGCCTCACTCGAGTACATTTCAGATCATGCAACACTTTCAGCAATTCTCTAGCTCTCATAATCTCACATAATTCCCAAAGTGTCTAGCGCATTAGACACATGCTCCTACCCGTTTTTCTGAAACAAGTCACGGCGCTTCCAACAGCCATCGATCAACAAAATGATCATCAAGAGGTCTGTCAACAGATACGACAATAAACACATAGACTGCGAAATAATCGCACTCCACATACATTCGTACAGACAAGAGCGGACCATCTAGCCGACCTGGGTTTCACAGCCTCGGTTGCGACGACCGACACTCCCTGCCAAGACCTGCAAGGGATGCTGAGGGCAAAAAAGCCTGAAGGATCGATCGATGCTTAAATAGAAATATGGACATCGACCTGAAAAGCCATCGAGCCCATATCACCTATCACCAGGCGCTCAACTGGCACGAAGCCAAAATCCAGCGCCACCTGCTTGCGCGCGGCGATGATAGAGAAACGATGTTGGGCTTGGCACTTGCCTTGCTGTCGCACAGACTAGCTTTCTTTGACTCAAATAAGACGGCGCCAGTTCTAGAATCGGCAGAAGGACTAGGAGACTACGTATTGTGGAATTGCGCGGACGGACAGGGCAAGGACAACGCTGTAGCCGTTCAGATACTGCTCGAAATAGCTGAGCAAAACCTTGACGACGGCATGTTTCCTGATTCGATACAGATCGAACTACTGATCTATTTTGCAGGCTCTCTTTGTCGGATGATGGCGCCTCGGGGCCTTACTTACCTAAACTGCGTGAGACTAATCGAAAAGTTGAGTGGCAGGAAATTCGAGCTAGAAGACCTTTCTTCCATCGCCCCGCGCATCTACAAACATCGTGTCGACAACGGTATTTTTCAAAACAGAAATGTGTTCGAACAGCTTGTTGATGACTAACCATCTTCGTTGTGCAACTCAGCGTTGAGCTGAGTCATTACGTCCCGTGCACGTTCTATCAACTTATCTTTCCTATCGGGCGCGACCTCATCCAGGTAAGTTTCCAGAGCCCGAAGAGGTGAAGCGACCGATGTTTCGGTTAATTCCGGCAATCGTCCACGCGTATGTTCGTTCACGATTTCTGGTTGCACTCTCACTGACATGCAATCACGAGCAGCCCGATAAATTTGTGATTCATCAACGTCCAACATCTGGTCTTGTAGCACTTTATATCGAACTCTCAAGACGCAGCCTTGAAGCGCATCGCGATTGACGCACTTCACAATGTCCTCGGTCGGCTCCACTGATTTCGTTACATCCACGTCCACGGTGACAAACGGGCGCGGATCGATTGTTTTAAAAGAGAAATCAGTTTTGTTTCGCTCGAGAATCACATGGATAAAACCTTTATCTTCTCGCTCCTCGCCGAAGTCGACTCGTTCTAAACTTCCGGCGTAAACGATAATCGGATCCTTCTCCCGAATGACTTGATGCTTGTGAATATGTCCCATAGCGACATAGTCGACACGACTGTCAATGAAGATGTCGGAAGGGAACGTAAGAGTGTAACCAACCAGCAACTCCTGCTCGATACCCGCCAGTGCTCGATCCAGTGACATATGAGCTGTCACCACAGACGGTATCAGTGGATCGAGTTCATCGTAGTAATCGCGGAGCATATCATGAACATGATGAACCAACACATCATCAATCTGAGATGAAGAAAACCCTGAATATTTGTCCATCGCCATCAGATTGTTTCGAGTGATATGAGGCAGTCCAATTAGTTGAAACGGGCCATTTTTTGTTTCAATCAATTCGAACGTCGGCTTGTCGACAGTCAGCACATTTGCGACCTCTAGGCTCTGAAACACTGACATAGCATGGCTCTGCGTTGAACGCAAAATCTGGTCATGATTTCCCACTACAAGAATGGTTTTAATTCCTGCCTCAGATAGACGTTTTAGTTCCCGCGCGAATAGTTTTTGATAGATCGGTTCGGGCGATGCGTTTTTATAAGCGTCGCCTGAAAATAAGAACACATCTACGTTCTGTGCAATCGCATAATCTACGACCTTCTTAAGAGCGAAAACAAAATCCTCCAACCGTGTATTCAGCCCTGTATCAGGATTAATACGGCCGTGCGACTCGCCGGAGCCGAAGTGAATGTCGGAAACATGTATAAGGTGGATCGCCAAAGTGCTCTCCCGAAAAGGGAATATCTGAACGCTAGCTCATGTACAATAATTGTCTCGGTCTGAGGACGGTCAGTCAAATCATTATGTCAGCCGGCAAACCCTTTATACAAAGGAGTCTTGCAGGAGCGCTGGTATCAGCACTCCTCTTAGCAAGCCCGATAGCAGCAAGTGAAACTCTTGCCGGCTCCGAGCCGTTCACTTCCAGAGATATTTCGACCAACGAGTCACGTCTTGACCCGGGCGATGATGCGCACGCAGCTGCCAACATGGCTCCTCCAGCAGCAAAAGATCCGATTGAACAGCTCAGAGAGACCCTGCAGAAATCGCACATATTTACACTCAACAGCAAATTCAAAATTCGCAAAACCGATTCCACAATAGCTGTCTCAACTTACCGCCACCCGTACGGCAATGAAAACGACATGAAGATCGACGCTCTTCTGGTTGCACGTGAGGTGCTCAAAACTAATGCCCTCGGCATCAGTACAGTCCGAGTTTATTTCTTCGATGAAACAGACCAGAGCCAATACACAATGGCCTCTGTCGATTTAGAGATGGTCAAGCAATTCAATGCCAGATTGCTGGGAAACGCAGAAGTCGTCGACGCCTTGAAACTCAAACATGAGGATTTAGGTGGAGGTCTGAAACAGCTTGAGAAGAAGAGCTATGACGAAATTGCCACCGACGCACCAATGGCTGAAGGTATCCTTCGTAAAGAACGTCAGGAACTCGTCAAACAGATAGAACAGCTCACTTCCGCCGGTGCAAACGTAAACAGTCTGAGGACAGCATATTTGCTAATTGAAGATGCAATCAGGCAAAATGATGACCTAGGCGCGCAAGCCGCTTATGCTTTTGCGACCGAGCTTTTGGAAAATGCGAAAGTAAAAAAGGGCATCAGCTCGGCTCGCTAATCAGAAAAGAAGAGAAACCTCCAGTCGAAGGACAACAAATTGGCGAAACTAAGCCGCATGCACGGACTTCACAAAGGTCAAAAGATTCGCGTCAAAATCGAATCGTTGGCACCCGGTGGCGATGGCGTCGGTCATCACGAAGGTCTGGCAGTTTTTGTCGCCAGATCCGCCCCAGGAGACACGGTCGAAGTCGAGCTTTTCGACATCAGAAAATCATTTGCTCGCGGCAAAATTTTGGAGGTGCTCAAGAGTTCACCAGTCAGAGTGGAGCCGGTTTGCAAAGTCTTCGACCGATGCGGTGGCTGCCAATGGCAGCATGTTAGTTACGAAGCGCAGCTGCTGACGAAACACGAGATCGTATCGCAGGCTCTTCGTCACATTGATGTTTCGATTGAACCGACTCTTGCGGCCAAGCATCAGTTCGATTATCGAAACAAAGCGCAGTTTCCCGTCAAACAGTTGAATAACGGTCGACTGTTGGTTGGCTACTACGAAGACAGCTCACACAGACTCGTCAATATCAACGAATGCCCAGTCCAACCAGAGCCGCTTGATTTTGTTCTTCAAATCATACGGCGCTCGCTGACAGAAAACAAGATTACGGCATTCGATGAAGAAACGCATACTGGGCTGATTCGGCACCTTTGCGCAAGGGAGTCTTTCTACAATGGAGATATTCTAGTTACCCTCGTCGTCAATCATCCAGGCGGCGAGAAATTGAAGTCAGGTCTGAAAGGCGCTCTGGAGGCGGTGGCCGAAGAGCTCATGGGAGAGATGGAAGAGGTTCAAGGTTTTTGCGCAAATTTCAATCCAAACAAAGGCAACAAGATCTTCGGGGAAGAAACTCTCTTGATCCGCGGCAAGTCGGAAATCGAAGAAGTGCTTCAAACGCAACGTTCGGACAGACCAGAGAAGCTGCAAGAGGGAATTCGTTTTCGATTGTCGACGCAGAGCTTTTTCCAAATCAATACTGAGCAGGCCACGAATCTCTTCGACGAGGTTTACGATGAGGCGCTCAAGATAAATCAGGAACTCGGTCGCCCGCTGAAAGTGATCGACGCTTATGCGGGTGTCGGTTCGATTGCTTTGTGGGTTTCGTCACTAGCGGAGAGCATCGTGGCAATCGAAGAGGTTCCCGATGCCGTTCGCGACGGACTTGTCACGGTCAAAGACAACGGTGTGGAGAATATTCGGTTTGAAGAAGGACGCGTTGAAGATGTTTTGTCCAAACTGGCAGACGCGGATGAAAAGTACGATTTAGTCATTCTAGACCCGCCGAGAAAGGGAGCCAGTAACGAGGTCTTGCAAGCCTTATTGAGGCTTGCGCCCAAACATATCATTTACGTCAGCTGTAATCCTCAAACTCTTGCGCGTGACCTGAAAATCCTTCAGGATGGAATGGTAGAGGAGCGTGAAGGGAAGCACCTTTGTTCTGGGTATAAAACCAAACGGGTGAAGCCTGTCGACCTGTTCCCGCAGACTTACCACATTGAGTCGGTAGCCTCTCTGGAGAGATTTGAAGACGATGGTCCTGTCCGGAATCTGGAAGAAATCTGATAGCTCGAAAGATTTGCCTGAAGGCTTGGTGATTCGACATGATCGAAAACTTCCTCCTGACGACGTTCAGGACATTTGCGCTTCGGTTGGTTGGAGTCGCCGCGAACCAGAACTTATCAGTCGCGCCCTCGAAAATAGCGTCGCCGTAGTTTCAGCCTGGGACAGGGGTCAAATGGTCGGTTTCGCACGAGCGACCGGCGACCGGGTCTTCAATGCCACCATCTGGGATATGGTTGTTCGCCCCTCCTATCAGGGACGCGGCATCGGGCGCCTGGTGCTGGAGGAGTTGTTGAGAGAACTCGATCAATCCGGCATTCCCTTAATTACGCTTTATGCGGACCCGGGCACTGACAACTTCTATCGCCGATTCGGCTTCACAGCCGACCCTTCGGGCGTCAGAGGCATGTTTCGCGAGACCTCTTAACCAGTCACCGCTGCCTATCTTCTTAATATATTTGTACATCCAGAGCCGTGAAGTTTGAGGACGAGGCCTCTCCATGGTAAATTCATACGTCTATCTATAGAGACCAGACGGAGGCGGCTGGCGCATTGGCGCCCGGGAGATGTCATGAAGGTAATTTTGCAAGACAACGTTCAGAAACTAGGAAAAGCTGGAGAGATCGTAGAGATCAAGCGAGGCTATTTCCGCAATTACCTCGAACCCCGCGGTCTGGCAATGCTTGCTACCAAAGGAACCCTGAAGAAGAGAGAAGAAGATCTCGAATCTTATCGACGCAAAGCTGAAAAAGCACACAACGAAGCCGTTGCATTCGCCGAAAAGATTTCCAGCTTGCCACCAATGGTAATGAACGTCAAAGCTGGCGAAACAGGCAAGCTCTACGGAAAGGTCACCAACAAAGAAGTAGCTCACTTGCTTGAGAAGAGCCTTGGTCACGAAATCGACAAGCGTCTTCTCAAAGTATCCGGCGACATCAATGCGACCGGAACCTACAAAGTGCAAGTTAAGCTCACGCCAGAAGTACAAGCTGAAGTTCAGCTCGAAGTTCTCGCAGAAGGTCAATCCTACAAACTGAAGGAAGAGGCCGCTGAAGAGAAAACAAAAGCTGAGGAAACTGAAGCAGAAGCTGGCGAAGAAGAAAAAACCGAAGAATAACTCTCTTCGGCATGAAGTCTTTACGACTCCGGTATCACCCGTGGTTCCACGGAAGACTACCGGAGTCGTTTTTCATCTACGGCACTTGAACTACAGTTCCGCTGAAAAATGACAGCTGTTCAGATTCTTTAACCATCAGCTCTCCGCTTTCGCTGGTCGCGGCAGGCTGAGCTTTTTTAGTCTTAGCTTCCTTTACCGTTTCTTCTTTCTCAACACGAACAGCGGTGGCCGCGCTTGCGACCGTCACTGCTTCAATGGTCTCACCGCTCACCGGCATGGAGATCAGTTCTCCCTGATCGCCGCGCTTCAGCATCTCGATCTTTTGTTCTGCGCCTTTGAGAAAGTCTTCGCATTGCTTCGACAGCTTCATACCTTGCTCGAACAGAGCGAGTGCTTGCTCGAGCTTCACCTCACCATCGAGCTCCGAAACTACAGTTTCCAGATCTCTCATGGCGATTTCAAAATCAATCGGTTTATCCATGGTTGATACCTCCTACCACCAATCTTCTCTGGTTTCTTTTACTTCGATGATCAATCGACCGGTTTCCAAAAGCGCTTCCAGTTTTTCGCCTGGCTTGACGCTGCTGAAATCACGCACGATCGACCCGTCTTCTCTGCGAATTACCGAGAACCCCCGGCCCAAAACCTTCTTCGGTCCAAGCGCTCCTAACTTTTCGGTTTGCTGTTTCAAACGATGACAATGACCAGCTAGTTTGTATTCGATTTTGTCACCCAGAGTTTTCCTCGACGCCAAAACTTTGGCGCTCAAGTGGCGAAGCCGTTCTTGATATCGGGCCAGGGACTTCTCCGGACTGGACTGCGACAATCGCCTTTGCGCTCGAATTACTCGTTCGTCGATTGCAGAAGTCAGATGACGCCTCAAATATGTCCATTTTTCATAGAGTTCGGCATAGCCGCGAGCCACAAGTTCTGCTGCAGCGGTCGGCGTAGGGGCGCGCAGGTCAGCGACCAGGTCGCATATCGTAATGTCAGTCTCGTGACCGACACCCGAAATAATTGGCACCGGGGATGATGCCACCGCTCTTGCGACGATTTCAGTGTTAAACGACCACAAATCCTCGATAGAACCGCCCCCTCGAGCCACAATAATGCAGTCGAGATGATCAAGTTCGTACAACATATTGAGAGCATCACGAACACTCTCGGCAGATCCGTCGCCCTGAACTTTAGCAGGAGCGATCAGGACGTTTACCGACTTATTGCGGCGCTTGATCGTATTGAGAATATCTTGAAGAGCCGCCCCGGCAGGGCTGGTTACGATACCAATGGTGCGCGGCAACATCGGTATCGGACGGCGCCTGGTCTCATCGATCAAGCCTTCCTTGATCAATTTCTCCTTGAGTTGCTCGAATGCAAGCTGCCATTCGCCGACGCCTACAGGTTCGATCGAGCTGACGACCATCTGATATCCGCCCCGAGGTGGATACACACTGAGCTTACCCTTTGCGACGACCATCATGCCGTCTTCCAATTTGAACTTTATGTGTTGGTTCGAATTCTTGAATGAGACGCAAGACAAAGTTGCATCTTTATCCTTTAAAGAGAAATACCAGTGGCCCGACGGATAGACCTTAGCGTTACTCACCTCGCCGGCAACCAGGACGAAATCGAATGTCGATTCGAGAATGTCCTTTATCTGATCAGTGAGTTCCCCGACGGTCATAACGGGGCGCAGCGGGTTGTTCGGTTTGAGACTATACATACTGAACCTCAGACAAAAAGAGGTGGCCGGACAGAATAGCTTCTGTCTTCGAAATGGCTGTGTAGAGAAGATAATTCAAATCGATCGATTTATGCTGATTATCGAGAGGAATTAATCTCGGAAACCCGCATGAACACTTAGACATATCCGATCGCGCCACGATATTGACGATCGGGACCAAAAACCGATCTCACCACATATAGAAGTACATACACAGCAGCCTTTCCCTGCGATTTATCGGATGTGGCATGTAATTTGTGTCGAATGAAATTCATTTGACTGATTTTAGGAAAGTGCCATATATTAGTATGACATACAAACGTCTGGTAGCACAATTAAATTCGAACTGGGGGGTCTGACTGATGGACCGCACACTGTTTTCACCTTCAATGATTGACACTTTTAGAGCCTGCAAACGAGCATTTGAGCTCGCGGTGTCCTCGTACACGTCTCAACCATCCAAGAGAAATGTACCTTCTTTATGCAGACAATTCGTGAGAAAGGGAATTGCCGAAATCAACCGCGGCAAGATAATGACGCCAGGCGATGTCCAAACTTTCATGGGTCGTCACTGGCCACTAGAGCAAGTGGAAGCGTGTAATGCTGATCCAGACTCCGTCGCGAAAGCGTTTCTGTTCTGCTATAAAATCCTGATGAGTTACGCTCGCGCACCGTATCGACCAGCCGGAGCAGAGGTCGTAGCCGTCGCGCTCAAGGCTCGCTCTCGCGTAGCGCATGTCCGCGTATATCTAGAAGACACATTCGATTTAATTCTGTGGTATCCGAAAACAAGGCATCTGGAAATTGTCGAATACCAGCTGCGCTCTCAGAGACAATTTTCTTCATCCTGGCCGACTGTTTCAGCTCAAGTAAAACGCTTTCTGTGCGAGCGTCTTCGCGTGCGCTGGCCCTTCGAATCGGTGTCGATTACGACCCTGAAAATGCAACCGAATGGTATGAGCGCAACCAGTACTTCGATCGACGATTCGATATTCAAAGCACATTTCGAGGAGGTCGTAAGAGATCTTGAAAGCATGAAATCTCCTACTGACCGGGGACAACATTCCAACGACGAGCACTGCAAGTATTGCCAGTCTCTCAATACTCGAGCCGTTCAAGAAACTGACGACAAGGACGTTTTGTCACTCAGCGCTTAGGTTTACATCAACCTGACAACGCAGCGACAGCTTTAGGTCCGCAATCGCGGTGATATCAAATATGGTGAATTCCATAGCACCGACACTGGTGGCTATGGCTGCACCCAAGCCATACCTTGAGACCAGCCGAATCCTACCAGGAAAAGAAATAGCGCTACGGCTATTCCCACCTGCCACTGCTGCAAACGGCCTATGTGCTTGAGAAATCCTATGTAAGGAGAAGCGGGCACTGGAAAGAACATTTCTTCCCAGGTCCATTGCAGAAGATGGTGCGCACCCAGGAAGGCGAAGAATGATATACCGACGCCAACTAAACACTCCAGCCACTTCGCGGGAAGCGCGTCCGGAGTTTCAAGCATCAGACTTGTAAACAGACTGGAGCAATTCGCAAGCAATAAGAAAAAGCCGGTAACAAGCAGTATGGAGCCAAGGAACTTTTTCAAGAAATTCATGCGTTTACTCACAGTTAATTCCGGATGATGCCAGTCAACAACACAACGAAAAGTGCGTCTATCCGGCACGCCGATTTTTCTAGCATTCGCGGCACTCTGGTCTAGCTTAACCGCAAACTTCGTGCCAACAGGGACCACGTATTTGGTAGCGCACTCCCATGTCGCGATGGATCGGCAAGTTTCATATACCACTAAACCCCAATAGATCTGCACATTAGACGCGACGCAAACCAATTCGATATAATCGGCACCTCCAGCAAAGGAACAGTGGCATGGTCGAAGCGGCAAGTGAAACCAAAGTGAAGGTCGATCTCTTAATCAGCCCAATCGGCGAATTGGCGACGCCGTATGTCGAATCCGGTCCGGCGCGCGGTGCCGACATGCAAAACATACGACAGGTCCAGGATGCTGCTATTGCCGTTAAGGACGGCAGAATAGTTCACTGTGGCAAACGTGAAGCTGTTCTTTCCAAAATTCAGGCTGACGAAGCAACAGTAATCGATGCCAGTGGAAAGCTAGTCACACCCGGACTGGTTGACCCCCATACCCATCTCGTTTTTGGTGGCAATCGCCACCAGGAATTCGCGATGCGTTGCCAGGGCAAAACTTACAAGGAAATTGCAGATCAGGGCGGCGGAATCGTCGCCAGCATGCGCGGTACAAGGGGCGCGTCAGTTTCCGATTTGATTGAGCTCGGGCGCGAGCGCCTTAAACGTTTAATTGAGCACGGCACCACAAGCTGCGAAGTAAAAACCGGTTATGGACTTGATAAAACCAGTGAGTTAAATATGCTCGAGGCTATCTTCGAGCTCGACAAAATGCAACCAGTAGAATTGACTCCAACATTCATGCCAGCACATGCGGTACCACCAGGCACTCAACGCGAGGCATATGTCCGCGAGGTAATCGAGGATATGCTGCCGGCCGCGGCTAAACTCGCCGAGAAAAAAGGCTTTCCAGTAAATAAGATCTACGTGGATGTTTTCTGCGACGACGGTTACTTTACGCTTGAGGATACCCGCCAAATTTTTGAGAAGGCAAAGGCGCTTGGCATGAAATTGAAAGTTCACGCAGACGAATTTGCCAGTTTAGGAGCAACCGCTCTGGCTTGCGAATCCGGAGCCGACAGCGCCGATCACCTTCTCGCGATAACGCCTGCTGATATTGACCGTTTGAGCAAGTCTGACTGCGCAGCGGTGCTCTTACCTGGCACCTCGTTCTTCTTGAACCTGAAAGACCATGCCCCGGCGCGCACTATGGTAGAAAGTGGTGTCATAGTGGCAATCGGTTCGGATTTCAATCCGGGGTCCTGCCACATATTCTCTCTACCATTCATCATGGGTCTGGCAAGCCTGAAACTCAAATTGACCGCACAGGAGGCGCTCACGGCTGCCACCATGAACGCGGCGTATGCCATCGGGCGTGGTGCATCTATCGGTCAGTTACGCACTAATTATCAGGCGGATATAGTCGTATGGAATGTCTCAACGGTTGCAGAAATTCCATACAACATGGGCTGGAATTCAGTCGCACAGGTCGTTAAGAAAGGCGCACCAATTCTGTAGATCAGAGAGATCACATCTGATAGAAATTTTCTTTTTCTTTACCCTTGTTTTATTATCGGCTTTAGTTATAATTCTATGGATGCCACCACTAATGGGGGCCATGGCTAGGGACATATAGTGAGACCGCGCACTACTTTCGGTGCACAACACTAGATGTTCTGATAACTTTAGGAGCTTGTTGCATGGCTGAAGCAAAGCGCGTATCGGAAGAAAATCAAGACAAAAATCTTGAGATGGAAGGGTTTGAAACATTCTTCGAAAGCGAAGAACTGAATCCGATCGAGGGTGCCACCACCCGCGGTGATGAAGTGATGCAGCATCAAATGGAAAAATTAGTCGGGAAGTTGTCCGAGCTGATCACACTGAGCGTCGATCAGAGACTCGAAACCAGCAAGATTTCCAATCAGCTGATCGACAACCAGCGGCAGCTTATCGCTACCCAACAAATTTTGATTAAGCTGATGGAACGCTCGATTGAACTGACCCGCCACGTTACGTCCATCGAAGAAAGATTACCAGGCGTTTTCGAATTGCCCCGCGTCGTTGAGAGCCTCCGCCAGCGAGTGGCTCAGCTCGAAGGCATCGAAACCCGCTAGTTCGATAATCAGACCAGAGAAGCTTCCTGAGGAGCTTCGTTCCGCAATTGCGCCCCCTTCAGAAGGAGTCGGGGCGTGCCGCCACCACTAGCGTGGGCGATTTGCAGTCATCTGTTTCACCATTCTTTTATCGACTGAAGCACTTACCGAGATTTCATGTCGTTCGCCGAGTACCTCCGACCGGCGCAGTTGTTTGGCGACGACGGAATGAGAAAAATATATATAACAACTATGATGTAGATCGTAGTTTCACCATTTACACCGGCGCATCAACAAATATATATTTCCCTCAATGGCTCGTATGATCGAGCAGCTCAGAAGGAGCGCAGGTGAGCGAATTCTCGTACATGGACGGCATCATTGACGGTCAAACGCCGGACAGCATGGGTCGCAGTCCAATTCAACAGGCTTATCAGGTCAACGTTCAGAAGAACAAAAAGGTTTCGACTAACAAAGTCAACTTTCTCGATATCTTCGCCGGCTTCAAGCCGACCATCAACGGCATCGTCGCTATGTTCTTCATCGGCTACGCGCTCTGGCTTGTCGTCATCTATATGATTCGCCACAACGAGCCCTTAGCCAACCAGGTTTTAGGAACGCCTACAGCCGGAGCACCGACAGCGCACGCAGACCGAATCATTGTGGGGGGAGCCAAGTATGCGCTTCCGATCAATGCGACAGGCAACCAGGGTTTTTACACGCCGGACAAAAAGCATCACGACATCGCTCCATCGCTCAGTCCACCTCAAGCATCGCTTCCGACTATGGGTGATCCGTCCAGCTTCAGCAGCCAATCACAACAGGCATTGACTTCAAATAACGGCGCACACGGTCTTCCTTCCAGCGATGGCATGGCAGCAGCTGCGTACGGACATTCTCGCGTCGTCCATGAAGGCAGAGAGCGTTACATCATTCATCATCCAGAGCCGCTGCCTGGCGAGACACCTCAGCACGAACAATACCTGGCCGCACCACATGCGGTGACGCCTCAATCTAACTTCGGAGCACCTGCTCAAGCCGGCGGATTCGCCCACCATCAATTGGGCGCAAACGCCTACGCACCGTCTCAAACCACGTCGGGATACAACATGCCGGTGCAAACTCAGGACGGCTTAAAACTGCGAACCGTAGTTAATCGCTAGTTAGTCAACAGTGCAACGGACCAAGCCGGCGCAGAACCGCATGCGGCTTGAAATAAGCACTTCCGGTCAATGCACGCCTAGAGACCGAACCTATTCCTTTTTAGATCTTCGATTTTGTCCAATTCGTTCATTGTAAGTTTCGGAGCATCCGGAGCTCTGAAGTCTTCTTCGGCGTGTTCAGGCGTTTTTATCCCCGGAATTACTGCTGAGACGGCAGAACTTCTCAAGACCCACTGCAATGCAGCTTGAGCGAGTGAGCGTGAACCGTTTAGTTCAAGAAAACCTAGACGCTGCGCCGCTTGCACGCGGGCATTAATAAAGTCTCGAGGCCACCCCTTTCGAATATCACCGGCTTCAAAGCTGGCGTCCAGGCGATACTTGCCTGTGAGAAATCCATTGGAGAGGGGCTCGCGCGCGATGATAGCGCAGCCGACCTGGGTTGCTAAAGGAAAAAGATCGGTTTCCATTCCGGCGGCAAAGATGTTGTATGGAACCTGCAGACTGTCCGGCTTGGCGACCATAAGCGCTATCTGCGCGTCGCGAGAATTTCGCACTGATAAGCCCCACGCGCGGATTTTCCCCTCGTTTTTCAGCTTTAACAGAACGCTGTAAGTGCGCTCGTTCTCAATAACTTCCGTGGGAGGGTTGTGAAGTTGATAGACGTCTATGTAGTCTGTCTTTAGCCTTTCGAACGTTTTCTCGAGCGCAAACCTTATGTAGTCTTCATCAAATGTTTGAAACCCATAACCCTGGTAGAAGTCGGACCCCACCTTCGTGGCGATTACGACTTGATCCCGCTTGTTTTTGAACGCCTTCCCGATGAGCTCTTCGCTATGACCCCATCCATATGCATCGGCTGTGTCGTAAAAATTACAACCTAGATCGAGAGACTTTTCCAAGGCTTCGATCGAAACCTTGTCATCAGTGACGCCATAGCTGTTGCCATGCCTGTTTCCGCCGATTGCCCAGGCACCGAATCCCACTTCCGATACCTTGATTCCTGTTCTGCCAAGATCCCTGTAATTCATTCAGTAGCTCTAGTCTTTGCTCCACTTTGTACCCGTTGTTGCGACTCCTTCATTATTCATGAAGGGCGGACCATTTAGCGCTTCTAGTGTATTACAATAACCAATCGGCTACTTGGATATCCCGGGGAACAAGTCAAAGAGATGGATGTTTACGACATAACGATCATCGGCGGCGGCCCGACTGGTCTTTTCGGCAGTTTTTATGCGGGTCTACGCGGACTCAAGACGAAGGTAATCGACGTATTACCGGAACTCGGCGGTCAGCTAACCGCCTTGTATCCAGAGAAATACGTCTACGACGTTGCTGGACACCCCAAGATTTTGGCAAAAGATCTTGCGAAGAACCTCGCCACACAGGCGGCTATCTTCAAACCGGCTCTCTGCTTAGGAGAGAAGGTCAGCAATATTGCCCAGGTCGAGGAAGGTGGCGAAACCCTCTGGAAGGTACAGAGCGATCGCGACGAACACCTCAGCAAAACAGTTTTGCTGGCGCTGGGTGCAGGCGCATGCGTTCCCAAGCGGCTTGACATGGAAGTTCCAAGCGATTGGGAAGACAAATTTATTTTCTATGCGGTCAAGAGCAAAGAGCGCTTCCGCGACAAAGACGTGCTGATCATTGGCGGCGGCGACTCCGCTGTCGACTGGGCTAACGAATTTTCAGTACTTGCAAACAAGGTCACCTTGATTCACAGACGCGACCAGTTCCGCGCAGTGCAGAGCTCGGTTGAAGAGATGAAGCGCAACAAAGTCAACATCAAGACCTTCTACGAACTGAAAGACATCAAGGTCGAGAACGGCGATGTCAAAGAAGCGATTATCTTCGACAACCGCACGGGTAAAGAAGAAACCTTAAAGGTCGACGCGATTCTTATCAACATCGGTTTCGTCATCAACCTCGACTTCCTCCGCGAATGGGGCTTGTCGATGGATAAAAACGCGATCGTCGTAAACGAAAAGATGGAAACAAATCTGCCAGGAGTGTACTCTGCCGGCGATATTGCATCGCACATGGCAAAGTTGAAACTGATCGCAACCGGAGCCGCAGAAGCGGCAACAGCGGTCAACTTCGCAGTTACGTTCATCAATCCGCAAGCTAAGCTCTACCCTGGACACTCGTCCAATTTGAATTTGAGCATCTAAATTTAGCTGCAAAAAAAAACAAAACTATGAACGCAGGTCTCAAAACGGCCTGCGTTTTTGCTTTGAACAATTTATGAGCGAATGTAAATGAAAGCACTTGCCAATTGGAGCTTCTTCTTGAATGTAATTGTCTCTTGGTGGAGAATCTGTCAACTCACTTCTTGAAAAGCCGGGTTAACAGATCAGCAGAGAGGCAAAACGCTACATATTGTGCAACTGGAGCGTCAAACCGCTACATCTAGTGCCATACAAATGTAGTATAATGTTTTTGTTGACCGGTCTGTAAGTTGTAGAATTCGGTCGTGAAGGAGGGTAGGTAGTTTCGTGTTTTCTGAAAACGCCATCAAGGTTCTGGAAAAGCGATACTTCTTAAAGGATGCCACCGGCAAACCTTTGGAAGATGCCGCCGCGCTCTTCAAAAGGGTTGCAGACACTATCGCTTCCGTCGACAAGAAGAGTTCTGCTGAGGAAGTTGCAAAACTTGCCTCCGAGTTTTACGACATGATGATCAATCGCGAGTTCATGCCGAATTCACCGACCTTGATGAATGCTGGTAAGCAGGGCGGACAACTCTCCGCTTGTTTTGTTTTACCGGTGCCGGATTCTCTGGAAGGCATTTTTGAGACCTGCAAAAACGCAGCGCTCATTCATAAAACCGGCGGGGGGACGGGGTTTTCATTTAGCAGGCTTCGTCCAGCTAATGATCCGGTAGCTTCATCCTGCGGAGTGGCCTCGGGACCGGTAAGCTTCATGACCGTTTATGATGCAGCCACTGAAGCGATTCGTCAGGGTGGTACCAGGCGTGGTGCCAATATGGGAATGCTGCGTGTCGATCATCCCGATATCGAGATGTTTATTGCCGCAAAACGAGAGACTGACAGGCTCAATAACTTCAATATCTCAGTGGCAATCACCAATCCATTTATGAAAGCTCTAGCCGAAGATGGTGAGTACGAACTGATACACCCCAGCACTGGCAAGCCTGTCAAAAAAGTGAGAGCCCGAGCCATATTCGATTCGATCGTGGAAAACGCTCATGCCACGGGAGAACCAGGTCTTGTTTTCATAGACCGGATCAACGCACACGATCCGGTGCGATTGCAACTCGACGATGAAGGCAATGTCATCGCCGGAACTGAAGACATCGAGGCCACAAATCCTTGTGGCGAGCAGCCTCTGGGACCAGGCGATGCCTGCAACCTGGGTTCTATCAACGTCGCACAGTTTGTGGATGAGGCAAAGAAAGACTTTGACTGGAAGCGTCTGGAACACACTGTCAAACAGTCGGTCCGCTTTCTCGACAATGTGATTGATGCCAACACTTATCCGCTTCAGTTCATTGCCAGCGCCACGCTTAACAACAGACGTATCGGTCTTGGAGTGATGGGGTGGGCGGAAGCATTGATCAAGCTGGGCATCTCCTACGATTCTGAAGAAGCTTTGACCGCAGCAGAATCACTAATGCAGTTTTTCCAGACTACTGCTCATGCGGCTTCACGCGAACTCGCCGAAAAACGTGGGGCGTTTCCGAATTGGCAATTCACCTCCTGGCACGACAAAGGGATCAAGCTTCGCAATGCGACCGTCACAACGATAGCTCCGACTGGAACAATCTCTATCATTGCAGGTACATCTTCTGGTATTGAGCCACTCTTCGCGATCTCCTATGTTCGTCGAGTACTCGGTGGCACTGAACTCATCGAAGTCAACCCTTTGTTCGAGAAGATCGCTAAAGAGCGCGGTTTTTACTCGGTCGAACTCATGGAGAGAATTGCCAGAGAAGGCACGCTCAAGCATGTTGATGGCGTGCCTGACGACATCAAACGACTGTTCGTGTCATCCCACGACATATCATTCGAGTGGCACGTTCGAATGCAGGCCGCCTTCCAGAAGCATACGGACAATGCTGTTTCCAAAACCATCAATTTCCCTGTCGAGGCAAGTTGCGAAGACATCGAAAAAGCATACCTCTTAGCGTGGGAGCTCAGTCTCAAGGGCATCACGGTATATCGCGATGCTTCCAGACAATCTCAGGTCCTCAACATAGCCAAAACAGACCCACTCAAGAAAGCTGACTCGGCTAGTGTCTCGGTGACTCTGATCGACACGACAAAAGAGCATGGCGTCTGTGCCATCACGCCAAACGCTTCCAGCAGTGGAGGTCTATTAGAAGATTCAAAAAAGTGCAGTTCGAAGATCGTTGCGGGGACTGTTACTAGTCCTCCAGCGGTGCCCGCCGAGGCTGTCGATATCGCGAACATATCAAACAGACAACCTCGTCATGATACAAAATTAGTTGGCTCGGGACCGGCTACCCAAGCGCAGTTCCAGTCAGCGTTTCGAGGGGCGCCAAAAAAATTCCAATCTGACGCTTGCCCCGAATGCGGCTACCAGTCAAGATCTCTCGTCAAATACGAAGCATGTTTGATGTGTGTATCCTGCGGTTATACTAAGTGCTAACCGGTTACCAAAGGATTCCCGAAGGCATATGTTGGTTCTGACCTTCTCTTCCTGCGGTAAATAGCTCGACTCAGGGCTCCGCTAATCTATAGATAGCGAGACAACCGAGCTGACGGCACGTACCTATAAGGAGAAGCGTCATGTCCATACTTGTCGACCATGAAATTAGAGAGGAAATTCGCTCGGAACGTCTCATTATTGAGCCGTTCGACGACTCACTCATCCAACCTAATTCGATCGACGTTAGACTTGCAGACCGTTTCTCCTGGCATGAAAACGGCGATGGGGTCATCGATCCCTACAAATCGGAGAGCGTGCTCGAAGGTCTCGTTCATGTAGTTGGAGACAGCATCGTCATCCAGCCGCATCAATTTGTTCTCGGAGCGACTCTTGAGAAAGTATGCTTGCCGGACGACATTGTCGGACAGCTCACAGGCAAGTCAAGCCTGGCAAGACTCGGCGTGATGGTTCACGTTACCGCCGGATTCATCGACGCCGGCTTCAGCAACCCACCTGCACAGATCACGCTGGAGATCGTCAATGTGGGCAATCGACCGGTTCGTCTCCACGCTGGAATGTGCATTGCCCAAATGGTATTCACAAGGACCGCACGCTGTGAAGTCCCATACAACTTGAAACCATCCGCAAAATATAACGGTCAACCGGCGGCCGCTCACAGCCGCTACTACCTCAACAGTGTCAGCGGCTGAAAAGCTGGCATCGATGGGTCAGAGGTATCGAGAAATAGCGCCGACCTCGACGAAATCGACGAGACCAAGTAATCGCTGATCGCAACTTGCGTTGGCGTACCTTAAATCTTCTCGCCCAGGCTACGGACGGGAAGATTTTTGTATGCGCGAAAATGCCTGTAGTATTGAATAATCGGCATTTGTTTAAAACGTTTAATAAACCACAGTGGGAATCTTCCCATGGCCCCCGTGGTTACACGCATTTACCACCCCATACTCTCGGTCTTAATATCTGAATACCGCTAACAGCGAGGCACAAGCTCAATTTTTCCTGATGGCGTAGTGAGTGCCAGTTTTTATAACTCGGAGGAGTTAAACAATGGGAGATGGTCCTTTCAGAGAGCCCCAAGAACCCGGAAATGCCCCAGGTAGAGCCCGGTACGGCGGCTTATCCCCGTTAGTCGAAGACATGGGCAAACCAAAGCCCAAATCTTCTGATCCATATTTTACGCCGCCATCAGACGGTACGCCGGGAAGAGGCAGACCTTATCTAGATCCGCCGGCATTCAAGCCTGGCGGCGAACAGCAAAATCCAGGCGGACAGCCGCCGGTAGCTCCAGCGCCGGAAGTGCGTCAGCCAGAGCAGCCCAAGTGGACGCCACCCAAGAACACACCGGATTGGAATACAAAGCAACCCTACAGCGATGCGGCGAAGCCGGGTCAACAGCAACAGTCGCCGCTTGGAGACGCCATCGGTAGCAAGTCTAAGTTGATGGTCGAATCGCGCGACGTTCAACGTGGCTCGAATCTCTCTAAAGCGATCATCGGCGGCACCGCGGCTGGCTTGTTCGGAGAGCCTCTGATCAAGGTCACCGGCGCTGCCGCAGACAAAGGTATAGCGGTCCAGGGCGATGGACTCTTCTCGCGTGGTCTCCGCAGCACCGCGGAAATCTGGAAGAACAACGTCGACCCGGTCGGCATACACTCATCGCAGATTGCCAAAGAAGAGTCAATCGTGGGCAAAGCATTTGCCGGCGTCGAGAAAACGTACACGATGGACGAACAACTTCTCACCAAGATGAAGTCATCGAGCGCTCTGCTCCCTGAAGAGCGCGCTCACCTTCTAACTTTGAAAACGGGTCTGGGCATCAAAGATGATGCAAAACTCGTTCAAGTCTTGATGGAGCGTCAGGCACACTTCAACCCAACCGCCATCAAAGCCTTGAATTCAGCCGAAACAGTCGATCACCTTGCGAAAATTCGCGCACTCGAGTTATCTGCAGATCAGAAGATCCTGACGACCGCAGAGAGAGGGCTTCTCGAAACACGCTCATTGGCGCTTAAAAACATCGGCACGCTTGAAGTGGCAGCGAAAGAGGCTGGTACTGAAGCAAAATGGTTTACCGGAAAAGGCGCATGGAGCAATTTCAAAACCGCATTCGGTCTCACGTTGGGTTCCGGTGCGGCAATCGAAATCGACCATACCGTTCGCGATCGCATGTATGGCAAAGATGCAAAATCACTGGAGACAACCAGTTTGACGGTACCACTGGCCATGGCTCTGGGCGCCGGATTCAAAGGCAAAACAGCATTGACTGTCGGTGCAGTTCTTGGCGGTCACCTGATTGATGGCGCGATTCCGAACGTATCAGTTCCTGAATCATTGAAGCACTTCACCGCATGGGACGCCGTTCCCATGGGTCTGGCATTCGTGATGCCCAGCAAGAGCAAAATGGTCAAAGCCGCACTGGTAGGCGGTGCCTGGGCGCTGGGCAATACTGCAGAGAGCGCATTCACCGGACCATCCGCCGGTGATATCGAGAGTCGAGCAATCGATACGTCCAAGCAAGATAAAACTGAGCGGACCTTTGGCTCCTTTGAGAAAACGGTAGAAGGCTTCAAAGAACTCGGTCAGAAAAACGAAATCATTCTGGAGCAAAACCTCGGTCAACTTCTTGTAGATTCAAACAAGAATTACAAGACCATGAGTCAGGAAGAAAAACTCGGCGCGCACCGCACGACGGCTGCACTGGCAAGAGCACTCGGCGAATACCGCCTGGAGCATGGAACGAGATTGGCAGCTGGAACGACAGACCGCCCAACTTACATTCTTGACGGACTCGATCTGGACATGGGTGGCGACGCACTCGCCTTCTTGCAAATGTCGCGCAACAGCGTGAAAGGTTCGCAAGCCATGACCAAAATCATGATGGACAACCAGGCTTTTGGAACCAAGGTCACAGAACAAGAAGTCAAAGACCTGGACCGCGTCGCTGACAAAGTGAATGCCGACATCAATAAGATAACCGGCAAGCACGATCTTGAAAAAGCGATGGGTCAACTTTCGAACTTCATCGAAAGAGGTACCACCGCCAGCGGTGCTACCCTCAACAAGGAAATCGCTTTCCACAAGACTTTCGTTGAAGAGCTCAATAAAAAGCTCGGAAGAAATATGCCGAATCTTCGGATGAGCAATGGCGAGATGAACCCTGATGCAGCGCTGATGGTTTCGAAACTGCTTCGAGATCAAGCACTTGCCAAACTGGCTCAAACCGCTTACAAGCTCGACCACGGTGATGACCCTATCGGCGCTGGTCAACTCTTGTACGGCACACCGCAAGGTCGCAATGAGATTCTTCCGGGAACCGACAAGCCCAAAGGCTTCGATGGCGCAATGCAAGCAATCATGCTGGCTGAAAAACTGGCGCCGGACAATCCGGATCTGGCTGAACTCAAAGCGATTGCTACTCGCCTGCACGAACAAGTTCAAGCGAAGGCACCATCGCAATACTCGAATTACAAAACCAATCCGCTGGGCGTCCGCCCCTAGCAGCTAGATTGTGTTTGAACTTCACGACCGCGCCCCAACTCAGGGGCGCGGTTTTTCGTTGAGAGTTAATCACTTGACTTGAACTTTTTGGTGCGCCAATACGTATTTAGAAGTAGAAGGGTCAACGGAGTTGAACAATGAAGCCACCAATCGTCACGGTGATTGGCTCGCTTTCGTTTGCGTCCGGTTGTCTTGTCGTCGCAAGTTGCGCCGATAGACTTACCGCCGGAAGCAGGCTGCTACAGCGCATAGCCAACGAAAACGCAGACGCACCATTAATCGTAAACCAGTTGATCGCGTGCCTGGAACTTGCATGGCCGGCGTTGCTTACTGTTGCGCTAGCCGGTGCGACCGTAGCGTGGCTAGCGGGCAGACGCATACTGGCCGGTGTTCTGCTGGTTACGCCGTTTATTGCAACCATTTACGCACTTAGCAGATTACCCAGACCCGATCCGTCTGACCTCTGGTTTCAACGCAACGCCGGCAACGTCGAGTGTATTTGTCGCGTCGAATCAGTCAGAAACAAGAACAGCCTTGTATGCTCCCCGGTGGAGATGACCTTCCCAACAAGAAAATGTTTGGGAGGCAAACTTCTTGTCACCATATTTGGTGCAAGCACTAAGCAACAAACCTACGGTATTGGCGAATCTATCACAGTCCTGGGGCGGATATCGCAGCTGCACGAAGCTCCCGCATCCTGGCAGAGAAACGAACGAAGCAGGCTGATTGGAAGCGGAATCTTCTCCAAAATCTCTACGGATGAGAACAGCATCAAGCGAAACGGTTCATCAACTGACAGGATTCAACACTCGATTAAACCAATTGAAGAAGAGACGCTTTCTACAAAGTGGCAAAACTTCTGGCAACGCGCTCGAGAGGAAATCATCCGCGCGCATTCCAACAGCCTGGGCCCGGGCAAGGGCGATCTTTTATCCTCAATGGTATTGGGCGACCGCGTGGTGAAATTGCCAAAGGAAATTAAGGAGCTCTTCCGCGACGTGGGGCTGTCGCATCTGCTCGCGGCATCAGGGTTCAACCTTTCGATAGTGGTAGCATCCAGCTACTTTCTCGCACGCCTGTTGCCGGTACGCCCTCAGTTCGCGAGCCTATTTGCACTTGCAGCTACAGCCTGTTTTGTTTGTCTTGCTGGTCCCTCGCCGTCCGTGGTGCGGGCGGCCATGCTATCGGTATTCTTTCTCGTTGCCAAACTGTTTGCGCGCAAACTTCACAGCCTCGCTGCATTATCGCTGGTTCTCACTGTCGCGCTGGCGATTGACCCGCTGAGCGCATCGGACGTTGGCCTGCAGCTTTCGTATCTCGCAACCGCCGGTATCATCAGTGGAGCTCAATCGGCAATTGGTCGACCGAAGACAAAGGGACTTTTGGAAGGGGTCCTGCGATGGCTTCAAGACTCCGCTTCGGTTATTTGTCTCGCACAGCTTTCCGTCTTGCCCATCCAGCTAATTTACTTTCAGTATGCCGGGGTTCTCTTTCTTCCGGCAAATTTGCTCGTGGATCCGGTGGTCGCACCAGTAACGGTGCTGGGTTTCATCTCATCAATCATCGTTTTCACCGCATCACTGCTTCCGTTTACAATCACAGGTAGCGGCATGCTAGTCGAATCGATCGACAAGCTTACCGCGCTTCCTCTCGACTATATGATGCAATGCGCGTCCTGGCTCGCATCCATAAAAGGCACCATGATCCGTATGGGGCCACCGGTGCCATTCGCATTGCCGATTTACTATTTTTGTCTTGCATACTTCTTCTACGTTTTGCCGCGGAAAAACCTACGATCATTGGGATTGATCGTCCTTCTCGCCGGACTTTCCATCCTCTTATTCCGACCGAACATACCAGATGAGATTATTTACCTGTCTGAAAAAACAGCCCTCACGATGACCACAAAGTCCGGAGTGGTGTTAAACGATGACAGCCCGGACTGGCTCAGCAAGCAACTCTTGAAATACAGCGGAATCGAAAAGATTGAAGGCAATGCTAATCTAGATGTTCCCAGCCAAGTCACAATACCGACAAAACGGCGAGTCGGAAAAACAGCTCCAAAAGCCTCGTTCAATATCGGGATAAGGGAAACCCAAAACTTCGCTATCGTTTCACAGCACTCCTCGGAGAAATGCAGAGAAACACCTCTGACATGGACTCAATCTCAGTATGTTTTAGAGATGCTTGGGAACGACAGCGTTCAACTCACCGGAAAACCTCTACTGATCTGGACCAGGGGCTATAGGTCAACAATCAGAAGATGCAAATTCATCAATCCGCAAAAGGTATATTTGGCTCTCGTCGACAGCCGAAATCCGCTGATAATTAGCCGCACTCCGACAGGTCCAGCTAATAAAATCACAGATGGAGAGACCTTCTATCCCTTGCGAATTCGCAGAAAGGAGGATGACGTTCTGGTTCTTCGATAAATTCAACTTGCTTGTTTGGCACAGATACGTCATATTTCTCTAGGAGTCACGTATGAGATTTCAATGCAAGCAGCCCTTTTGTAATGACGAAAACCGCACCACCAGAAGACATTTGCTCCAAGTGCGGCAAACAAAGACGCGAACTCAAGAAGATGTCACTGACGCAATGGGTGTTTGCGGCAGGTGCTTGCAATTGTGATAGTCCGGTCAGAAACTCAGACGCGGCAAACGAATTCACTTCCATGGTCGAGATCTGCGACCACTGCGGCTTGCCCGTAGTCGCCGGCCGCGCTGGCTCAATGACTCAATGGATCTTCCGAGCAAACAGCTGCTCATGCGCTGCAAAGCATTCGCTCAACCAATCGGATGAACGGACAAAAAACAACAAAACATCCACTTCTGGACCTTCCGAAAAGGTTTCACGTACATCAGCCGCCGACGACCCGATCGATGAGGAACCGACTCCGCTCACCATCGAACTCGGTCTTCCGAAGGAGCGTTATCATGTACTCCAACTCGTCGGCAGTGGCGCGGTCTCTAAAGTTTATAAGTGCCTGGATAAGCTTCTACAGCGGGACGTAGCTATCAAGTTTCTCATCAATGATCGATGGACAAACCATGATCTCATGCAGTTTCAAACGGAAGCAAAAGCGACAAGCAAACTGACACATCCAAATATCATAACCGTCCACGATTTTGGGTTAACAACAAAGGGGCAACCATATATGGTGCTCGAGTTTTTCACAGGAGTTTCCCTCGAAGATCTCATAAGCACGCGAGGTCCCTTGCCTGAAGATATTGCAGCAGAAATAGGAGCTCAGATCGCCGCAGCCATGCAGTATGCACACGGCAAAGGCGTTCTCCATCGCGACATCAAACCGGCGAACATCATGCTGATTGAAACCGATGATAACGTCGTGGCAAAGATCATAGACTTCGGAATCGCAGACTTGAACGCAAATGAAAGGCTGGCAGTCGACGGTAACTCGTTGGCAGGTACGCCGAGTTACATGAGTCCCGACCAACTTGCCGGCAGGAAAGCTGATCCGCGCTCAGATATCTACTCGTTAGGCTGCACCTTATTCGAGGCAATGACGGGTCGTCCTCCGTTCGAGGGGGCAAGCTCTCTGGAAATCGTGACCAAACACGCGAATGAATCACCACCCACTCTTCGAGAAGCGCTCCCGGAGCGCACATTCAGCGACAACATCGAGCAAGCAATCGCGACGACACTGCGCAAAGATCCAGAAAAACGATTTGAAAACATGGAAGACCTGCACTCAGCACTTACCAGTCTCCATCAACCAGTCGCGCCGTCAAGCAGCATCGATTCAACAGTTCCCGATATCACGCCAGCGAATCGCAGTCCTGCAAACGACAATAAACGAACGGCCAGAAACGTTTCTCTAATCGCATTATCGATCGGAATTCTCATAGGCGGAGTTACTCTTGTTGCTCCGATTCTCACAAAATCGGAAAGCGCCTCCGGCGATGCGAAGAAGAACCGCCGCTCATCCAGCGAGGCGCCCGAGAAACTCGACGACATTCGTTGGCAATCTCCATTCGGTCCGGACATTCAAGAAAACATGCAGACCAACGAGGTTCTGAAAGAATTCGAACATCGGAGAAACGTTCAAAACATTTCAGTTCGCGGCGCCAACATAAATGACGACGGTTTGAAATACATAATGAACTGCGGGGTTTATTCACTGGGCTTGGAAGCCAGCAAAATCAGCAACAAAGGATTTAAACAAATTTGCTCGATCAAAACATTGAGGCTCCTGAACCTGAGCCATTGCCCACAGCTGACCGACTACTCGTGTTTGAAACTGTGTCCGGAATTAACATCCCTCTGGCTTCTCAACAATGAACTTACAGATAAGGAACTCGAAAACTTCGCCGGTCTGCAAAAGCTCAATTCGACCAACCTGTCAGGCAATCCAGGCATAACCGGAACTGGCTTTATCCACTTCCGAAATTTGAAAGCTCTCAGAGACTTGCGACTGAACAGCTTACAGTTCACCACCGACGGTATCAAACGATTATCAGAGTTGAAGCAGGTGGAACTGCTTCAGCTGCGCTACTCGAACATTACCGACGCAGATTTGGACCAGATCGTAACCATGAGCCATCTCAGGTCTCTCAGCTTGATTCGCACAGATATCTCCGACTCCGGTATCATGAAGCTGGCCAACCTCCCTCATCTTGAAACTGTCTTTCTCGGCACCTGCAAAAACGTTACTTCAGAAGGCATAGCAAAATTGCAGAAGCGAAAACCTGGTCTCACCATTGACACCAACCAGGCCTACACACTTTAGACGCGTGAACACGCCTCGATAGCCGGTCTCAGAACGACGGCGGCTTCTCAGGTAAGAAAACGCCCGCTTCTTGCAAAGCAGGCGTTCAATTCTATTTCGCGCGACGTGCGAGCGAACTACTTATTTGCCCATCGCTGCAAAGTAAACCGCGCAAGCGTGATCCAGGTATTCGCGCGAGAGACGCGGTTCCGTCTGCAAGAATGCGCAGAGGTTGATGACCTGGTCGACAATGTCCCGCGGGTGGCAGCAACGCATTGCGCGCTTACCTGAACGGTATTGCGATTCGATCAGATAGTTGACCGCTTCCTCGTTGTACGGCACACCGGTGCGTTGGCAGTATTGCAGGAAGATCCACTTGAACTCGTCTTCAGTAGGTGACGTGATGTTGATCTTGTACGGAATCCGTCTCAAGAACGCTTCGTCAACAAGGTCCGAAGGGTTGAGGTTAGTCGAGAAAACCAGGAGCTGTTCGAACGGCACTTCCAGTTTTTTACCGGTGTGCAGCGTCAAATAGTCGACCCGCTTTTCCAATGGAACAATCCAACGGTTGAGGAGCGACTTGTGGTCGATACGTTGACGACCAAAGTCATCGATGAGCAGCAGTCCGCAATTGGACTTCAGCTGAATTGGCGCTTCATACAGTTTAGTACCGTAGTCGAACTGGAGTTCGAGCATGTCGATCGTCAACTCACCACCGACGACGACGCAAGGTCTTTGAATGCGCACCCAACGGTGGTCATAGTCACGCGGATAGTTAGCCGCTGACACGGGATCGTGGTTGTGGCTGTCAAACACACGGATAATCTGTCCATCGCACTCTACAGCGTACGGAATAAAAATGTGACCTTTGAAGGAACGCACGATACGCTCTGCAATTGAGGTCTTACCGTTGCCAGGCTCACCGAAGAGGAACATCCCACGTCCGGAGTTGATAGCCGGACCGACAGAGTTGATGGTTCTGCGGTTGACCATGATGTCGGAGAAGGCAACTTCCAGGTCGCGCGGTGTAACCGATTCGCGGCGAATGGTTTGATACTTGAGAGAGTCGATATAACGGTTCCACGGTACCGGGCACGGACCCACGTATGCGTTGTGGTCGAAGTAGGCACGAGCGCGGTCTCTGCCTTTTTCTGTCGGGCAGTATTCGTAGTCCGCCAATCCGCCTGAGCTTCTGACTTCAATGAGAAGCTGTTTCTTCAGAACCTCGAGAATTTCCTCGACAATCTTGAAGGGGAGCATGGTACGTGCGGCAATTTCACGACCTAGCGCGAAGTTGACGAGATAAATGTCTTTGAGAATCAGCTCTTCCAGGAAGCCTTCCTTAAGACCAGTCTCGGCAATCGAGCCCGGATACGGAGGGACAAACTCCTGCTGCTGTTGAATACCGGTTGTCGTTCTGACCTGTTGAACCATATTCTGTATGCCTTTTGTTGTCTACATTGTCGCGGACAGATCTACATTCTAGACTACGCCTGCGCGTATAACTTAGTAAGTAAACCAGATTCTCCACTAAATATGTGATAAATCGTGGGTCTTTATAACCTTCATCTGATAAATGTCAAGAAATGAAAGCAGTATAACCACTCTATCGCGTGAACAGCCGATCTGCCAATGATCTGAGCGCCTTTTTTGCGGAAGAAAAACCGAAAACATCTATGCGCTGCAGAATTTGCCTCATGATATCATTGTCGGCAAATGATACGACTTGCCCAAAAGTCACACAGCCTGGCTCTTTTGCCCTCATCCTGCCGCCATGGTTGACCAGACATTCGAGAATCGATACCAGAATCTCACGCCGATAGGCGAGGGCGGCATGGGTCAGGTCTTTCGAGCGTTCGACACGCTGCTGCAGAAACACGTCGCCATCAAGGTCTTGACGAACACCCTTTCGGACGGGGCCAAAATTCGGTTTCAAACAGAAGCGCGTGTAACAGCAAGGCTCAATCATCCGAATATCATCGGTATTTTGAACTTCGGTCTCACGGTCGACCATTCCCCGTACATGGTCATGGAATGGGCGGATGGTGAAGACCTCTCCGAATTTTTACGCCAGCACCATTCGCTCCATGTAAGAGATGCCCTGCAAGTCTTTTTCCAGATAGGAGCAGCTCTCACACATGCCCACGGAAAAGGTGTAATCCATCGAGATCTGAAACCGGCGAACGTTCTACTTTTCGAAGACGAAAACGACTTATCCATCAAACTTTTGGATTTTGGCATCGCCAAGGTCTTCCAAGACGAACATCAGTCACTGACTGCTTCAGGAACTCTGCTTGGTAGTCCTTTGTACATGTCTCCGGAGCAATGCGCCGGCGAGAAGGCAGACGCGCGCACAGATATCTATTCGTTTGGATGCCTGATGTATGCGTGCCTAGCCGGCCGACCGCCTCTTCGTGGCGCAACAGCGATAGAAACGATGTCACTTCATCGCAGTACCAGACCTGAACCTCTTGCGGAAATCGCCCCGGACATTCCCGGTTGGCTCGACGAAATCATAATGAAGTGTCTGGAGAAGAAACCGGAAGACAGGTATCAGAGCATCGCGAGCCTGGTGACAGCTCTCAACGAAGCTTACGAAGCTTCTGAGATCAGAACGGCCGAACTCGACAAGGCCGCTACAACCGCTAGTTCCGAAGCAGCGCAGGAAGTAAAAGGAACTCAATCAAAGTTGCCTGTCGGCATCTATATGACACTACTTGCAGTGTCAATCGTTTTCATGACATGGATGTGCGCGGTAGGCTTCAAGAAGCCGGCCCTTTTGGAAACATCGGACGACTTGAAAAAGCCATTCGTCACGTTTACGTCCCGTGAGCAGAAAGAAATTAGAGCTCTAAACGAGCCAGGCATCGAAGTGCAAGGCAACACCGCCCGCGGTACCAACCTGGTCGACGAACAACTTACGATGTGCTCAAATTTTCCAGGAATTCACTCGTTCAATTTTCTCGAAAGCCCTGACATTACCGGCAGTGGACTGAAGTTTCTCGTGCAGCTCAAGCCGAAGTCAATCAAATTGAGAGCAGGAATCAAGGATCGATACTTCAAGTATTTCTCGCAAATGCCGGAACTTGAATACTTAAAACTGGACAATGTCGAGTCACTCGACGGCAGCGGTTTTGCAAACTTGCGAAACCTGGAACGCCTGGAATACCTTAGTTTGGAACGATGCAAACTTACAAACGTCGCTTTTAGAAATATCGCGCTTGTAAGACCTGTCAAAATTTTGGAGCTAAAGGGAACCTTCGGATACGACGCTAACGGTCTAGCGTATCTGAGAGACCACCCAATTAAGGTGCTGGATCTCACCGAAGTAGAGGACCTTAACGATGAGGCAGTCTCCGGATTGGAGAGAACCCATATATCGACTCTTTTGCTCAACAGATGCCATAACGTGACAGACAAATCCCTTGATGTTGTCAAAACTATTGAAGGTCTTCAGACTTTCGCTTACACGGGGACAGGCATAACTCGACGTGGTGCAGCGAAATTGGCTCGCTCTCTCGGTTTCGCAAATGATGTCATCAAAGAAACGATGGCGAAAATTTAAGCGGTCTATTTGTTTGCGCTGACCAGCTTTTTAATTTTCTCGCTCATTCGCTCGAGGTCCGCTATGCGAGCCTCCTTTCGTCCGAATCGTTCGAGAGTGTAAATTTCAATAAAGTCTGAGACCAGCGGCTCCAATTCCGGATGAACATACTTGCCTTCTTTGCGATGGGTTTCAAAGCCTTCCAGAACCCGGGCACGCAAATCAAGCGGAGTATCGGCCGGCAGTCGAACGATCTTGTACTTTCTTAGATCCCGTACCACTTGGAAGAACAGCAGAGTAGATTTCTTCGCGTCATCCGGAATAGCTACGTATTCTTTCTTACGCTGACGCTGCAGCAAAATCACGATAATAGCGGCAGATCCAAGCAAGATGAACGTAATCGCAATCGGCTCCCAGCGAACCTTTGTAAGGCGCTTGACCAAATCAAATTCGTCATCCTCTTCAATCGGAGGCTTGTTCTCCTGCTTGCGCTTTTCGGCTTGCAGCTGCTTGGACATTTGACTGCCGGTGATACCATGACCGAGTCCAGCACCGGTGCTCCCCTGGAATGCTCCACCAAACGGATTTGCCAAACCCATGTCCGCAAGTTTAGAAAATATGTTCTCGTCCTTTTGTGTCTCAGGTAATTTACCGCCTGGAACCGGATCGAAAGCTATCCATGACCAGTTCGGCATGTATATTTCAGCCCAGGCGTGACCATCCTTGACTTTGATTTCGTAAAAACCAGTTCGCTGATTGTACTTTCCAGGCAAATATCCACCAACCAGACGTGCCGGAATTCCCGCGGCCCGAGCCATTATTACGAAACTGGAAGCATAGTCGACACAATTGCCCTCCTTGGTTTTAAACAAGAAGTTGTCCACGAAATCGCCGCCCTTGACTCGATAAATATTTTTGCTCTTGTACTTGAATGCCTTCTTGTTATGCAGATATTCGGAAATTCTTTGGGCTTTGACAAACCAATTTCCCTCACCGGCAATCTTTTTTGCTTTTGATTTTACGCGTGCAGGTAACTCATCCGGCAATTGCAAATACTTGTCCATAAGCGCTTGCTCTGCGGCTTGCATTTCAATCACAGGCGGCAGTAATAATGACGTTTTAAAATCGGAATGCGTCTTAATGGGCTGAGAAGTTAATGCTCCAAGGCGATACACAGGAACATAAGACAGCGCGAAATAAGTCATGCCTGGCTCGATCTTGACGTCCGGTTTTAACGTTCCATCCGATTGAACAGCTACAGTATTAAATGGACCTTCTATTTGTTGAGGTGACCACATTGCCGGCAGCGTGCCGCTTGTGAGAGGCCGATCGACGGTGATGTGCTGCGGCACTTCCACGATGGGGCAATTTCGTGGGACGCCGAATACATTGGCGTTTCCAACCGGAAATTGGTTTTCCAACAAAGAGAACTCGACTTCCTTAAGCTGTTCTGCACGCGACCAGCTCGTACCATCATACGTGTCGAAACTCACCCTGCGCAAATATCCCGGTCGAGGGGTCGTCCAACGAAGAACGACATCTTCCGTAGCTTCACTCTGAGGCAAAACGTTTTGCGGCTCATCATTTTTAGAGCTCACTCCCTCCTTGTACGGCGCCGCTTGACCGGAGGTACCGCCGCCGACGCCCCGCGGAGCCTTGCCTGCAGTGCGCTTATCCAGGGGATTTACAGATTGACTGGGGTTTCCCTGACCGCCAGGTCCGCCGCTGCCACCTTTGCCGACGGTTCCGCCCACGCCACCACTGGCAGTACCGCCAGAGCCACGCTTGGTCGGTTTAGAACCGGTACCTGCACCGGCTGAATATCCCCTTGAACGGTCAGATTGAGACACCGCGACATAAGGTCTGATTCCATTTTCTAAAATCCAGTTGATCAACGATGAAGATCTCGGCATGAAGAAAAACATCAGCATAGTCAAAAGCGGAAGACTGAGCACAGGAATCAAAATAATTGATGTAGCAGCACGAGCCTGTCTGCGACTGGGTTTAGGCAGCGAGGCGGGACGCCCCTCTCCTATCGGTCGAGAGGGACCGACGTCACGACTGCGCGAAACACCGTCGAAATATAAGATGAGAGACACACTGGTTATGTAGCCCAAGATGCAGATGAAAAACAGCAGATCGTTAGCCGCTCCGGACGTGCAAACCAACAAGCCAAGCCCGATTAGAGCGTTGATGCTGAAGTCAGCTCTCGTTCGCAAATCAAAGCAGTGCAGCGCAAGTAGCCCTGCCAGAACCTGCGTGAAGGTCGATAAGAAATTGATCTGACCGAGATTCAACTGCGCAAAGCAAACATTGACCATGTAGGCGAGCAACAGGAAAGCGCCGATCGTTGGGAAAATTCCGACCCAACCTGGTCTTTTGGCTCTATAGATGTAAGACAGCAAAGTGCCTATCATCGCAAGCCACATGAGCAGGAAGCCTGCTAGCGGAGGCATCTCCACGTACACGGTCGCACCTGTGATCAGTAAGATGACCATCATTACAGTAGCCAACCGCAGCGGAATTGAATCCTCTGGACGCACCGGAGCAGAATTTTTCGCTGACATTCCACGCCGGTCCTCAGGTTTCATTTTGGCGGCGGCCTTTGCGTTCTCAGCAGCCTTGGTGTCGGCCTGCGTCGGTCTCAAACCACTAGCTGGAGCGCGATTGGGCGTCGGTGGCACCTTCGCGATCACGGTTTTCTCATAGGCCGGATCCACGTCATCACTAGCGTAGGGCTGCGGTGACTGAGCGGGCGAACTACCAGTAACATCGCCAAATACAGGACTCTCCGTTCCTGAGAGCGAATCGCCGGACGAAGACGCAGGCACACCGCCTGGCTTCTTAATCTCTTCTCTGTCCTGATTGTCCGTCATACGCGAGCGATATCTTCAAACCTTTCAACAGTAGCGAGAATACGACCGAGGCTGGGTACGGATTTGACACCCCGTCGTTCCGAGAAACCGGCGGATGCGGGCAGCCCTTCTTTTCGTTGCCACGATTCCGCTTTCTCGGCAGCGGAAGATGGCTCTTTGAAGGCGCGGGACATAACCCACATCTCGACTGTTTCCTTCACAAGAGGTGCGATTTCTGATGTCTCTTGAGCAGGGCGAATAGCCAGCAGAGCCAGTTTGTTGTCCCCGCCAAAGTCAGGTATTGAAGCTTCGAAGGTCGGTGCAACCTGCAAGGCCTCTACTCGAGCCAGAATTTGAGCCCATCTAGCAATGCCGGGCGGCGTGGGAGGAACATCCTTCAAACAAAGCGGCAATAGATCTACTCGCTCATGCGGGTCAGGAATCACGTACAACTCAGGCGCACCGCCCATTCTGAAGCCCAGGTTCAACAAAGAATTTGCAAGTGAAACAGCCAGCTCGAATTGCTCTTCATTCTGCCAGGGCGACAAGAGGTCGATGAGGACGTCGTATCCCGGTAAGCCCTCTGATTCGAACTCCCGCACAAGTAACTTTCCGCTCTTGGCGGAAGATGCCCAGTGAATCATCCTGGGGCTGTCGCCGGTTACAAACTCGCGAAGAGCGCGAACTGACGACGACGGCATCGCCGAGGTGGAGCGGGTTGCGGAGAACATCAGGGCGCTGGTTCCGGCTGCGCGTAAGCGCCAGAGGAAGTTCCCCTCGACGCCCAGCGTCCTTGCATAGACAGTCACTACCGGGTTGGACACATTCACTGTTTCGGTAATGTCGTAGCTCTTCGACCACCACGCCAATCCAAACGGAAAGCATGAATAGGTTTCCAGCTCTTCGAGCCGATAGACTCCCCGCTCGAGAGGTGGGCTCTGAGCCACAACCCAAGCTTCATTCACGACGGTGTCGACAGTGATCGGACGAAGAACACTTTCTTCTTCACGCATGCCAACCAGTTTCGTGCGCACAACAATCCACTTGATAGGAAGATATTTCGCCCATTTGGACTTACCGCTTTTCCGCATTAGCCGCACGCGAACTTTCAAGCGGTCGCCGGCAACAGCGTCGGGAGGAATCGAGCAAGACGTGTCCAGATCAACCAACTGACTGAGCGGCAAAAGCACTCCTAACACGACCGCCGCGACACCCCCTGAGGCAATGAGGTACAGCCAGTCTTTGCCAGTTTCGATGGCCATGAAGTAAAGCAAGGCGACGACGCCAACCAGATACCAGAAGCGCGGCTCTAGAATCAGCGTGTAACCGCCGCCAGAAGGAACTCGCGTTCCCTTCAGGTTAAACTCCGTTGCCAGTTTAGGCGGCGGAAATTTAGACTGGTACGGGGACTTCTTCGAGGACTCTCTCAATAAGCTCAGCATGGCTAACGCGGCTCTCTCTCACTTTTGGAATTACACGATGACCTAAAACATATGGAGCCAGAAGTTTGACGTCGTCAGGCTTGACGAAGTCTCGTCCATCTACGAAGGCTGATGCTTGTGCAGCACGCATAAGCAACTGACTTCCTCGTGGGCTCACGCCCAGGACTATGCCGGGATGCTTGCGCGTCGCATTGACGATCGAAACAATGTAATTTTTGATCGAAGGATCGACGAACACCGCTTTGACAGCCTGTCTCGCCTCAAGCACTTCGCTCTCGGTCAAAACCGCGTCAACTTCAAACGCTCGATCCTCCAGCGTCTTATCGAGGATCTCGACCTCCTGGTGCGGCTTCGGATAGCCGAGCGACAGCGAAATCATGAAGCGGTCGAGCTGCGCCTCCGGCAAGGGAAACGTACCGTGATATTCAATCGGGTTCTCGGTCGCGATCACGAAGAACAATTCGGGCAACTTTCGCGTGGCACCATCAGTGGTGACCTGGTGCTCTTCCATAGCCTCTAGAAGTGCGGATTGAGTACGGGGCGTAGCGCGGTTGATTTCGTCCGCGAGAAGAATATTAGTGAAAATCGGCCCGGGTACGAATTTGAAAACACCCTCTTTCTGCTCGAATACGCTGACTCCGCAAACGTCGGACGGCAGAAGGTCAGGAGTACACTGAATCCGCTTGAACTTGGCGTGAACAGACATCGCCAGAGACTTGGCGAGAAGGGTTTTACCAACGCCGGGAACATCCTCGATCAAGGCATGACCACCGGAGAGTAAGCAAATTACCGACAGCCGAGCCGCCTGCATTTGACCGATTAGAACGCTGTTGACATTGTCCAGTAGCCGTTTAGCTTTTGGCGCAAGGGCTTCGATCCCGGTGGTCTCGGGGAAGTCATCCCCTTCGAGTCGCGAAGACTCCTCTTCGCCTTCCTCGTCACCAACGTCGGATTCGTAGATTTCGTCCCGTTCGTCTTCGTCAGTTCTCACAAATGCCTCCAGACTTCTGATTCAAAATGATTGCGATATTTATCAGCCCGTCCCACTCGATCACACGGGCGATTACACGATGCCGTGCCCCCACAGGTCATGTACCCGGAAACACGCGTGTTAAACTAAATAGATCTTTCTATCGGCCGCTTCACAACCGGCTCCGACAGTTCGTCACCGGCGTTCGCCGGTGCTCATCATCCCTCCAGATTTCAGGTAATCGACATGCTGACTTTCCAGCAAGCAATTCAGACATTGAATCAGTTTTGGGACAAACGTGGCTGCATCGTCATGCAAGCTTATGACACCGAGAAAGGCGCCTCAACGATGAACCCTGGGACTTTTCTGAGGGTCATCGGTCCCGAGCCCTGGAACATGGCAGTTACAGACCCATGCCGTCGCCCGACGGACGGTCGATATGGCGAAAACCCAAACCGCTTGCAGCACTACTTCCAATACCAGGTTATTCTGAAGCCCTCTCCTGATGATGTCCAAGACATCTACCTCGACAGCCTGCGGGCACTGGGCGTCAATCCGCTCGAACACGATGTTCGTTTCGTTGAAGATAACTGGGCATCACCAACACTCGATGCCTGGGGCGTCGGCTGGGAAGTGTGGCTGGATGGGCTGGAAATCACTCAATTCACATACTTCCAGCAAGCAGGCGGTCTGGAAGTGAAACCAGTTGCAGCTGAAATTACATACGGCTTGGAACGATTGTGCATGTACTTGCAAAACGTTGATAACGTCTACGATTTGCAATGGAACGACACCGTAAAATATGGTGAGCTTTATCTGCAAAACGAGATCGAACAATCAAAATACAATTTCGAAGAAAGCGATCCCGCCTACATCACCGGATTGTTCGAGCAAGCGCAAGAACAAGCACAAAAGCTCATCGACAAAAAACTCGTCATGCCTGCTTACGAGCAAGTACTCAAATGCTCCCACAACTTCAACTTGATGGATGCACGTGGGATTCTTGGCAGAGATGAGCGCATGCAGAACATCCTAAAGATCAGGAAGCTGGCACTGCAAGTCGCCCTTGCCTACCTGCATCAGCGCATCGAAATGCGATTCCCGCTGCTTCCGGAAGATCAACGCGACGAGCAAGTCCGAATTTACAGCGAACGCTTTTTGAATACTAGCAAGAAATAGACTGACGCCACCATTGGCGATACCAGATATCGACTGGAGTCCGAAATCGCACAGAAACCGTCGAGTTCGGTTTCAACCATATTGCGACATCAAGTCTAAAAATGTGTTTCAATCATATGCAATGAGCTGCCGACTGGAAACAGAGCGGTGATTCCAGCTGGTGGCGTGCGTCACCATAACCCCTTGCTGCCTGCCTTGTATCTCCACAACAACTGAAAGACCTTGCAAGATTCGAACAAAACTTTCGGCGCAAGGTTGATCGCCGAGAAAGCGCATCAGCCATGCCTTTTATATGCATTAGACACACGGGTTGCTACGCGGAAATTTTAACCAAAGCACCTTTTTCGTAGCTAGAACGGTTTGAAAGCTCCTGCCCTAGTGGTTTTTCATAAAAATTACTGGGGTAAAACCGATTTGTTTTTAGATCAGAATGGGTACATAATTCTTACAGGATTTTATCCTTCGTTCTCTCTCCAGAAACCCGAGGTATCCTCAATTGGCAGACCACAGCTTGCTTTCCGCAGGAAAGCTGCTTTTGTTACCAGCACTGAGCCTTGCTTTGCTCGGAGGATTCCAGATCGAGAATTCCGAGGCCGCCATGATGGGCGGGGCTTCGCAGCGCTTCGCAAAGGCATATCGGACGCCGAAAGCGCACACGTCAAAAGCTTCGAAGGTTAACCGACCGATTACTAAATTGAGCCGCTCCCCGAAAAGCCTATCGACTGCCGCAGCTCAGAAAAGAGGAGCGGGCGCATCAAAGAGTAAGAGTAATCACTCGAAAAAGGTAGCGCACGCAGCGCCCAAGCACGTGGCTCCCAGAGTGTTACAACCTCAGAATTACATCGATAAACTCAACAAGCTTACTCTCAAGCCCGGCGTTGTATACAAGAATTACAAGGGCGGTTTGAACCTTAATATCGTTGAAGTAGACATGCGAAGGGCCGACGTCAAAGTGCGTCCATTTCTTGCAAGTGAAACATTCGACAAATTGAAAAATGTCGAACAACATGCAAAAGAAAGCGGAGCGCTGGTGGCCGTAAACGCAAATTATTTCAAGAAAGACGGCACCCCCCTGGGCACTATAAAGGTCGATGACGAGTGGGTTTCCGGCTCCCTCTTCAACAGAGTGGCGATGGGAATCACCAAAGATAATGATCTGAAATTCGCACGCGTTAACTTGCACGGAATTCTAGAGACATCAAATCCAAACGTGCCGCGCCTCTGGGTGAATAACATGAATCAACCGCGTCGCTCAGGCGTTCGGCTGATCATGTATACGCGACGTTGGGGCAACAGCGTCTCCCTGCCGTACGAAGGCAAGCTCGTTGCAGTAAGCAGCAAAGGCGAAGTGCTGGACACCAATGCCCGCTCGCTTGCCATCCCTTACGGCGGCTATGTTCTCACAGACAAAAAAGAGTCCGAACTCGCTCATCTGCGCAGGGGAGACTTCGTAAACCTCGACTGGGAAACGGATCCTAAAGGCTGGAACCAGGTCACGCATGCTGTAAGCGGCGGTCCGACCCTTATCAAAGGCGGACAACTCTTTGTAGGTTTGAAGGATGAAAAATTCAAAGGTAATTGGACAAGCGCAAAAATAACGAGACGAACCGCATGTGGTGTCACTGCTGACCGCAGACTCATTCTAATTACAGTTGAAGGACCTCATACGCTCTGGGATCTTGCAAAAACCATGCAACAACTCGGCTGCGTCGAAGCAATGAATCTGGACGGCGGCGGTTCCACAACCATGGTAGTCGCGGGCAACACCGTCACGGGTAACGACACTGCCGAACAGCGCAAAGTCGCCGCCACCATCTGCGTGATGGAGCCGGAAGTCGCTCAGAAACATGAGCGCCGACCTGATCTCAGCTATCAGCCCAGCACCAATCTCACAGACTTCAACATCGGAACAGATTTTCTCTCACAAATTCCGATGATGAATGGATCAATTCAGGCCCGCCGCCAACAAAGAGAATTGGCGGAATTGACGCTCGCGGGAGACGGTCAGGGCAAATTCCTCGGTCCGGATCAGGGATTGCTACCCGCCGGCTCGATTGACGAGAACGGCGTGGTTGCGAAAATCGATGCGAGCGATTCAGTTATCGATATCGACAACGACCTGGTGAGCGAGCCAAGTGAGAATCACAAAATATCTAAGGCGGCAAAGCACAAACCCGAAGTCGAGCAGACCAAGTTAAATTCCAAACGCCACAAAAAAGCTGTTCCGGTAAGAGACCTGGAAGCGCTGGAAAAGGCTGAAGTGCCACAAGTGAAAGCAAGCGCAGCGGCTTCCACCATTCATCAAAAAGTTGCACCGGCTTCGAACTCCAACTGGTCGGACAAACTGTTCAAGCCATTCAAATTCGGCAGAAGAAGCTAAGTCCTTAAGCTGAAGAAGAATTAGGTGTTCGGTCGATAGTTCTCTGCTAATCTTGTGCAGATCTGACCGGACGGCATCTTAACGGATCGCTCGGTCGATTTTGGAATCAGAGAGAACTGCAAGAGCAGTGCGACGAAAGTCGTTAGCGCAGGCGGTTTCACGCAGGAGCGACAGATGGGCGACAGCTACGCGATCGGCATTGATTTTGGCGGAACCAAAGTGTTGGCAGGCGTTGTCAACACGAAAACAGGCGAGCTGGTTGCAACCAGCAAGAAGAAGACAAAGCAAGCGAGCGAGCAGCAACAGCTATTGCGGAAACTGACAATCGTTATCGAAGAAGCTGTTGAACAAGCCGGCATCAACTTCGATAAGATAAAGTCGATCGGCATAGGCGTCGCCGGCATGGTCGACAGAGAACGCGGCATCCTGCTGTCCGGTGTTAACATTGGTGCCAGCAATCTCAAAATAGCAGAACCGCTCATCGATCACTACGGCATACCTGTTAAGCTCGGCAATGACGTGGAAGTTGCCACGCTGGGAGAGATGCACTTCGGCGCAGGAAAAAAATGCAATAACTTGATCTGCGTTTTTGTCGGCACCGGTATCGGAAGTGGTATCGTGCATGATGGCGCGATTTACCACGGACATACTGGGACAGCCGGCGAAATAGGGCACACCATCTTATTTCCTGATGGACGTCTCTGTAACTGCGGAGGTCATGGCTGCCTGGAAGCCTATGCTTCGCGCATGGCGATAGCGAGGCAAGTAGTCGCCGGTATTAAGCGAGGCGTTGACACGTCGGTTGCCGGTGAAATAGACGAGAACAAGGGACTGTTGCGTTCGCGCACATTGTCACAGGCCGTAGTTGATGGCGATAACCTGGTTACTCGTTCCGTCATTCACGCGGCCAAATTTCTCGGCGTCGGACTCGCGTCCGTGGTCAATTTCTACAATCCGGAAAGGATAATTCTGGGCGGCGGTCTGGTAGAAGAAGTCGGTCTGTATTTTGATGTCGCGGTCGAAGAACTGCAGCATCGAGCACTGCCAATTCCGGGCGCGGCAATCAATGTGAAAAAAGCAAAACTGGGAGACTTTGCCGGTATCATCGGCGCCGCCATGCTTGCACAAAATTCAAGTGATAACTAGGATGTTCGTTGATAGACCTTAAAGGGTTTGGAGAGCTGCTTATATGCACCGCGGGCGGTACTGCGAGGCAGAGACTCTTTTTCCCCCAGCACAAGATAACCGCCGGATACTAAACTTCCCTCGATTAGCTTGTGAACCTTTTCTTGGAGGTCTTGATTGAAGTAAATGAGAACGTTTCGACAAAAGACAAGCGAAAATTCGTTGAACGAAGTGTCAATGGCAAGATTATGGTGCGCAAATACGATGTTGCGTTTCAATTTATCTGTTAACAATACTCGATCATAAGCACTCGTGTAATAGGATGAAAACTCCTCCGAACCACCACTTTCCAGATAGTTCACGATATAGTCTGTCATCAACCTGATTGGAAAAACACCTGTGCGAGCCTTATTTAAAGACTCCTCGTTTATATCGGTCGCGTAAATCCGCGAGCGATCGTACAGCCCCGCTTCAGTAAGAAGGATCGCAAGCGAATATACCTCCTCACCCGTTGAACACCCAGCGGACCATACCCTCAAAAGGGGCACATCAGCAAGCTGCGGCAAAACTTGCTCACGCAAAAACTTGAATACCTCAGGATCTCGAAACATCGCAGTTGTAGGAACGGACAGTGATTCTACAAACATAGTCTCGAAAGATTTTTGAGTCAGCAACTTGTTCCAGAGCTGGCGCAACGAGGTAAAGCCTTCAGTCTCAATGATCCGAGCAATCCGACGTTTGACAGAGCTCACAGAATATTGCGAAAAGTCATATCCGGTACGCGAGAAAACATCAGCAAGAAATTCCTGCAGTTCTTCATCGTTGAAATCATCACCAGAGAATCCCATACTTCCCTTTATGGATTCCGAGCTTACCGTTTATAGAGCCACACCCTCAATAGTGATAATAGCTGACTTTTGTCGACCGGTTTCGAGATGTAGTCAGAGGCACCGGACTCGAGACACTTTCTTCGATCTTCTTTCATTGCTTTAGCGGTCACCGCGATGATTGGAAGGTTACTAAAGCGCTCGTCCCGACGAATCACCTGCATAGCTTCATAACCATCCATTTCGGGCATCATCATATCCATCAACACCAGCTCCACATCAGGGTTCTGCTCCAATCGATCGATTGCCTCCTTACCATTTTCAGCATAAAGCAGTTTCATGTTTTGTCTTTGTAGCGCACCTTTCATAGCGGCGATGTTTCTTGGATCATCATCCACAATTAAAACTTTTCGCCCGGTTAGCGGGTGATCGGTTTGGCGCACAGAATCAATCATCCGGCGCTTGCTCTCCGGCAGACTGGCTTCGACCCGGTGAAGAAACAGGAGAACTTCGCTCAAAAGCCGTTCGGGAGAGTCGACATCTTTTACGGTGCTCGTAATTCTCAATTTATCGATAGTTTCAGTCTCTTCGCCGGTGAGCGCCCGGTCGGCGTAAATGAGAACGGGAGGCTTGTCCGAATAAATCTTTTGGATCTGACCTATCAGATCAGTCCCTTTCTTGTCTTGCAGATCGATATCAACAACCACACAGTCAAATACATTCTGGGACATAATCGCAAGCGCTTCTTCGCCTGTCCCGACCGCCGACACGGATATATTACTATCACCAATCACCTCAGCTAATCTCGAGCGCAGGCCAGTGTCATGCGCGACCAGAAGTATGCTCCCGCTCTCCTTGACCATAAAATTTTTGATCCTGTCCAGAGCATCCTTGACACCACTTACAGACACAGGTTTGGCGGCAAAACCTACCGCGCCTGACTCCAAGCTGCGCTGTCCTTCCACATCAACCGAGATTATGTGTACAGGAATATGCCTTGTGTCCGGATACTGCTTCAACTGGTCGAGCACTGTCCAGCCCTGCATGTCAGGCAGGTTTAAATCAAGCGTGATGCCGTCCGGATTGATTCTGCGGGCTAGCTCGATGCCATCTCTACCATTGGCAGCAACAACCCCTCTGAAAGAATGCTTGCGCGCCAGATCCAGGAGCATCCGCGCGAATGCTTCGTCATCTTCGATGACCAGAAGCACCCGGTCTTCCGGTCCAATGTCGCGCCGGTCATCACTAATGGCGCTGCTCGATGCGAGGATGCGAGTATCACGTGTGGACTCAATCGTCTTCTCTAGTTCTCGGAAACTGGCCGGCGATGGTTTTCTACCCATGCCCGCAGGATGTGACGCCGTCCGATCAAGCCGTCCATCATAGGCCAACGGAAGAACTATCGTGAAAGTGCAACCTTCTCCAACCTCGCTTCTAAGGTCAATGTATCCGCCTAGCAACTCACTGAGCTGCCGACAGATAGCAAGACCCAACCCGGTGCCACCGTACTTTCCCTTGATGGTAGAGTCGGCCTGGCGAAAGGCTTCAAACACCAACTCTTGTTTATCTCGACTGATACCTATCCCGGTATCGACAACTTGAAGTCGCAAGCAAGGTCTGTCACCACCTGCGCCACCACTTACAACATCAATTCCAAGCTTGACGCTACCCTTTTCCGTAAATTTAAACGAGTTGGTGAGAAGATTAGTCAGCAACTGCGACAACCGCTTCGAGTCCGATCGTATCGACTTCGGCACCTCCGGCGAAACACTAATTTCAAACTGCAGCCCTTTCGCCTGAGCGGTCTTTCCAAAGGTCCTCTCCATCTCATCGACAAGATCTTGAATGTCGACCTCGGTCATGTTTAAAACGACTGTACCTGATTCGATTTTCGAGAGATCGAGAACATCATCAATCAGACTCAACAGCGTTTTACCTGCACTGTGAATATTCTTGGCATAATCAACCTGAAAGTCCAAAAGATTCTTGTCTTCGTTTTCACCAAGCAATTCCGAAAAAATCAGAAGACTATTCAACGGAGTTCGCAAGTCATGCGACATATTTGCGAGGAACTCTGATTTGTACTTAGATGCTTGCGCTAGCTCATTTGCTTTGGCTTCTACACTGACTTGCATCTGCTCAAGCTCAATATTCTTGTCCGATATTTCCTGATTCTGGATATCGAGAGCATCAGCTTTCTCCTCCAATTCTTCGTTGGCAGTGCGCAATTCATCTTGTTGACACTCGAGCTCCTCTTGCTGAGCCTGGAGTTCTTCATTCAAGATCTGCGACTCCTGCAATAACAGATCGACTCTGTTCGAGACGTTGATCGAATTGAACATCGAGGCGATCCATGAGCTTAGCTCATCAATAAAATCGATATGCTTTTTGGAGAACTCCTGCAGTCCGGCAACTTCAAAAACGCCTTTGACCTCTCCCTCAAACAAAAGCGGAACTATCACAACTTCGAACGGCTGCGAACGTGCTGTGGCGGTCTTGATCACAAAAGCATCGGAGCGAACATCATGCAAATTTAGGCGCCGTTTATCAATAGCACACTGGCCGATCAGCCCGTCGCCAAATTTAAACGATTCAGGCAGTTCCGACGCGTCGCCACCATATGCGGCGGCAAGCTGCAAAGAATCGAGATTGGTTTCATCGCCGATAACATACATTGCGCCATGATGTGCCCCCAACATCGGCACCAATTCGCTCAAAAATATCTCACTGGCAGTCTTCAAAGACCGCTGCCCCTGAAGGATTACTGCGAATTTATTAAGCCCGGAGCGGTGCCAATCCTGCGCCGCCTGCGATTCCGAAAGTGTTCTCAGTCTCTCAATCATTATGTTGAAGGAGCGTGCCAATTGAGACAACTCATCTTTTGAAGTAACCGGACAACGAAAGTCGAGATCGCCGGCGGCGACTTTATCTGTACCTTGAATCAGACCACTGACGTTCTTCTCAAAACCTCTCACAATGACCGTTCCCGTCAAACCAATCGCGAACATAGATCCAAAGGCCAGAATAACAAGCAGGGTTTCTGTACCTCGTATCGACTCGATCGTCTCTTCGGTCCGCTGCTTCAAGAGGCGCTCTTCCTCGGTCTTTATGCGATTGAGTACCGACACCCAGCGAAATGTGTTTCCATTTTCCGGTGTCCGTAGAAGCTTCAGAGACTCACTCAAACCAGAGTCTTTTCGCGCTTGACGTATTGCCTGGAGTTGCTGCAATCTCTCGGACATAAGCGGACTGAGGTCATTCAAGTTTTGCTGCTGTGCCGGATTGTCTGATGTCAACGACTTTAATCGGTTGAAACATCTTTCAACTTTTGCTGTAAGTTCATCCGCACCTTGAAGAAAACGCTCATCGCCAGATGCGACATATCCTCGAATGCGCGATTCATATTCTTTGAGCGAGGATTCAAGAGTGTCTCTCTCGAGAATGACTTCCACGGTATGCGAAACCCATCTCCGAGAATAGTTAATGCCCTCGATATTGCTGTGTGCAAAATAGGCGAGACAGACTATGCACACTACCGATATGAAAAAACCAATCGTAATGCGCGTAGCTATTTTCATATTTCTGTCCTGTTTGAGATGCGTCAAATCCTCGGAAATTCAAGCACGAATGAACTCCCTCTGCCGGGGTTGGGATCGAAAGTTATTGTGCCATTGTGGTGCTGAACGATTTGCTTACACAGATAAAGACCAAGTCCGGTACTTCGCGAGTAACCACGGCCGGTGGCACCTCTGTAGAAGCGCTCAAAAAGATATCTCCTGTCTTCGTCGGAAATTCCCGGTCCTGTGTCCGTTACTGCCAGACGAACCTTATTTTCACCGGAGGCAAGCCGAATCGTGACCATGCCACCGCGAGGAGTAAACTTAAGCGCATTGTCCAGAAGGTTCCGGACAACTCGTGAAATTGAACTCGCATCAGCCATTATCGCGATATCGTCGCCATCTGAGATCTCGCTACTGATTTGGATGGAACGATCTTCGGCAAGATGCTCGACTTCAAGCATGCAGTTGCGAACAAGATTGACTAGATTTGTGTGTTGAAAGGAAATAGTGTGCAGATCTTTGTCGTATCGATAAACTTCAAGCAGATTCGAAATCATCTCCAGTAATGTGGTGTTGCTGTCAGCCAGTCGCCGAAGAAGCTCAGACTGATCGTCGGCTAACGGTCCCAGGTCGCCCTTCACCAGAAGCCCCAGAATGCGATTCGCTCCCTGGAGAGGACCTTTCAGATCGTGCGTGAGAGTAGCGACAAAGTCCTCACGCTCCGCCATTATTTTCGCTCGCTCTATCGCGTAACTAATGGCTCGGGAAAGCGTTCGGCCATTGATATCACCTTTGACGAGATAGTCTTGTGCCCCCTGCCGCATCGCCGTCATCGCCAATTGTTCATCGTCACGGCCGGTTAGCACGATGATTGGAATTCCAGAGCAGGTATTCCTTACATCAATGAAAGTGTCGAGGCCCTGACTGTCAGGCAAATTCAAGTCCAACAAAATGACGTCGATGGACTCGTCGGCCTTGCGCTCAACGTTGGCCCGGACTATCAGATTCGACGCAGCACCTAAAGAGGTCGCCTCGAGCTTCTCAATCTCAAAATTTGCGTTGCGTGAAAGTGCCGCCCCAATTGCCTTTGCAAAGGTCTCATCATCTTCCACTAGTAACACGCGAACAAACTTGCTCAAAGCTTACAGACTCTGCCTTTTTGTCAAAAATGCCACATCTTAATTTAGTCATCCTTTCCTCTTCTTCGCTATCCTGCTATCGGGTGATTTTCAGATGGCGCACATTTTAGTAATATCGAATTACATCCTGGTATCGAAGAATGTCTCAATGCAACATTTTGATCGTCGAGGACAATGACCTGCAACAGGCTTTGTACCGCGCGCTGTCAAAGAAATACGACTTTGACTTGACTATGGTCAAGACGTCTCGAGAAGCCCTTGAAACGCTCCACGAAAATCCAACGTTCGATTTAATTCTGATGGATTTAGGACTTGCTGACACTAACGGCTGCGAATGTTCAATAAGAATTCGCGAGGCTGAAATCGACCTCGGTGTTCACATTCCGATAGTGGCAGTCACAGGTCACACCACTGAAGAGTATAAGAACGAATGCTTCGAAGCAGGCATGGACGGCTTTCTTTCTAAACCGTTCAGCGTCACCGAATTCGGTGCAGCGATTAAACGGTTTTCTCGATCGCCAGTGACAATCGATTAAAATTTAGCTGCGAGCTGCAACCTTTTGCCTTGAAAACTTTGACGCGCCTCAAGCTCGCCATCGATCTTCTTCATAATCCGCTCTTTCTCGAAAGCCCATTGCGGCGCGATAATTTCGTCTTCCGAGCCCTCCGCGACCAGACGCATAATCACCATATCCGGTGGCAACATCTCGAGTGCATCAGCGACCAATCTGACGTATCGATCCTCGTCGAGAACGGGTAGATTCCCCATCCGAAAATCGATTTCCATCGGCGTGCCTTTATAAATGCACAACTGGTGGATCTTGATACCGTCAATCGGACATTGTGCTACCTGTCTCACAGTCTCAAGCATTTGCTCGTCTGTTTCATCCGGCAAGCCGAAGATCAGGTGTGTCGCGACTTTCAAGTTTCGTTTCTTTGCTCGTTCGACGGCATCAAAAAATTCTTCGGCTGAATGTCCGCGGTTTATCTTATCGAGTGTTTCGTTAAAGACTGATTGCAAGCCCAGTTCCAGCCAAACAAAAGTCTTCTCGTTGTATTCGGCGAGAAGATCGAGAATGTTGTCGTCAACACAGTCGGGTCTCGTGCCGATACAAATCCCGACGACGTCCTCGAATTCGAAGGCCACATCGTAAAGTTGGCGCAAAGCGGCTTCAGGAGCGTAGGTGTTTGAAAAAGCTTGAAAGTACGCCAGGTACTTTTGCGCTTTGAATCTCCTTTTAGCTCGATTGATACCCTTTTCCATCTGGCCGCGCACGCTGGCGGCAGTGTCGATAGTCGGCGCCCCGGAGCCGCGGTCGTCACAGAAGGTGCAACCACCAAATGCGCGAACACCATCGCGATTCGGACAAGTAAAGCCGGCGTCGATTGGAACGCGGTAAACGCGGGCTCCGAAGTAGTCTTTAAGGTAGTTGTTAAAGGTTCGATACGCTGGCATAGGTTCCCCGCCGGGCTGACGCAGTGGCAACTCCGAAGGCTTAAGGGTTGTCAACCTTCAATGTTACTACGTCTTGGATATATCTCTCCGAAATTCCTCTAATTGACGGTCCGTTGCCAGCCTGCTATTCTGACAAAACCTTCTACACATGGACGCCCCCATCGTCTAGAGGCCCAGGACACCTCCCTTTCACGGAGGCGACAGGGGTTCGAATCCCCTTGGGGGTATTAGTTGAGAAACACAGGCTTTCGAGCCTGTGTTTTTTGTTTGCACAAACTCGGATCCAAACCCGGAAACGCTCGCTGAGCGACTGTCCGATAGAGTCGTTTGTTTCGATGTGTAACGGGGAGCCATTCATTCAAATGAGATAATCTCGATATTACGGGTGCAATTTAAGAACCCGGGCATCCCAATCACGCATCCCAACGACCCACAGGCAAGGTATGACTGACGGCGGCGGCACGCTCATAAAGCTTGGAGACTTGCTGATTCGGGTCGGCATTCTCAAGCCGAAAGAGCTCGAAGATTGCATAAGAACCGCCGGCGAGACGGGTCTGCCAATCGGTCGCGTGCTGATAATGTCCGGCTACATGACTGATAGAGAACTTGCGGCGGCCGTTCAGGCGCAGTCGCTAATAAAAGACCGAGTAGTCGAAGTAGAAACCGCTCTCGATGCTCTGAAGCAGGTAGCTAATGAAGATGTCACTCTTGAACAAGCACTCCGCAAGCGCGGTTGGGCAGGCAAGAAAACAACGGAAACAGCTAAGCTCGGCGAACTCCTGCGATCGGCGGAATTGGTTTCAGACGAGCAGTTGAACGGATGTTTGACCACAAGCCAGGAAACGGGTCTTCCGCTTGGGCGAATTCTTGTTCTCACCCAGGCTATCAGTGAAGAAACACTCGCGTCGGTCTTAACAGCGCAGATTTTGATTCGAGATGGAAAGGTTTCCAAAGAGCAGGCTATCAAAGGCTTGCGAGCGTCTAAACGGCGGCGAATTTCTCTGGAAGAATCGCTTATCGACCAGGGATTCTACAAACCGCCGCTGAGACAAACGGTAAAACTTGGCGAGTTATTTGTGTTATCCGGTTTAGTCACAGACTCGGATCTGATGGGCGCACTCGAAATCGGCTTGACGCGCGAGATGCCTATTGGGCAAGTGCTTGTGGATTGCGGCTACGTCTCTCGCGGCGTTTTGAATACGGCTTTAAAGTTTCAAGAGATGGTTATTAACGGAACGCTAAACGCGCTGCAGGCAGCAGAGGCATTGCGCCAGGTCTCCACTCGAAACATCTCGATGGCACAGTCGGTGGCTGAACTTGGGCTACTAAAGAGCGAGCAGACTGAAACGATTCGACTGGGTGAACTTCTCAAAGCTGCAGGCATTGTCACCGAGGACGATATCAAAAGCGCCATAGATTTGAGCGCAAGAAACTCTGCTTTAATTGGCAAGATCCTGTTGGTTACAGGCTTGATCAATGAGCAAACTCTGCACGCTTCATTGCGAGCGCAATTTCTGGTTCGCGAAGGATTTCTGCGAATGGAACAGGCAATCGTCGCGCTGAACCATTGCGAGAAAAATGAATGCAGCATCGACGATGCGCTTCAGGAGCTAGGTTGGACAATGCCGTCTCGCGCAAAACTCCACGGCGAACCCGAGTTTTAAAACCATGGCGGATGACAAACTCAAGGAGGAGGAACGCGTCGAACTGGTCGAGAAGCCAGATCCCGTGTCCATGCAACTGCCTTCGAACGCCGGTGAAACATCCCCGGGTGAAGAGGAGTTGTCTTCGAGTTCCGAGGAAACGACTTCGAAGGCTGAGGAAACGTCGCAGAACCCCGATAACAAGTCTTCCAATATCGAGGTTGAGTCAGCAAATATCAGGATTGACGACGACGCAGCGATCCTCGCCGGCAAAGTTTCATTTGCACAGAAAGTTGTAGGCGACCGTTTCGAAGTTCTCGATATCATCGGACAAGGCGGTATGGGCTCGGTCTACAAGGTTCGAGATTTAAGCACCGACCGTATCGTCGCATTGAAGTTGTTGAAACCTGAACTCTGCGAAGATAAGGCAGTGTTAAAACGTTTCCTTCAAGAAGCGGCGTCTCTGTCGGAACTCGACCACGAGAACATAGTGACTGTTTACGACCATGGTATCACCCGCGATGGCGCACCGTTTCTCATCATGCAATATTTGGATGGTGAAACTCTCGCCGATTTGATTGCGAAAAACGGCAAGCTCAGCCCTGCGCAGGCGATCGACCTGACCCTACAAATCTGTAGCGGGCTTTATTACGCACACAAGAAAGGATTTATTCACCGAGACATCAAGCCCAGCAACATAGTGCTTCTTGGCGATGGCACAACCCTTCAGGTAAAACTCCTCGACTTCGGAATTGCGAAAATTATCGAGACGAGATCCGCAGCAACAACCAATCTCACCCAGACCGGTGACGTGTTTGGAACGCCCGCATACATGAGCCCGGAGCAATGCCAGGGCGGGGACATCGACAGCCGGACGGACATTTACAGTTTAGGCTGCGTCCTCTACGAGATGCTCACAGGTAAGCAGCCGTTCGCAGGCTCGAACGCAATTCAAGTCGCACTGAAACATATAAACGGAACTCCGGATAGCTTTACTCAAAAACTTCCTGATGGAGACGTTCTCCACAGCCTCGAAGAAATAGTCTTCAAATGCATGAGGAAAGATCCCAAAGAGCGTTTTGACTCAGCAATCGATGTTTCCTCGGATTTGAAAGCGGTAAGAATAGGCAAGGCGGTCGGCTACGCTGAAGCTGAGGTAGCGAAAACCGAACTCAAGGGCATCCCAAAGCCAATAATCAGAATTGGACACTTCATTGGAAATGTTCTCTTCTACTGGACCGCTTTTGTCCTCTATGTCGTCACTCTATACGCAATTTACATCTCCGATCCCACCATTGCGTTCTATGACCGCGGCGAGGTTACTGCTGGACTATTTGGGACTTTGATTTTCGGTCTCGCCATCCATGCTAAGGGAGCGGTTACGACAATCAAACGGTTGCATAAACGCAGAACTCTTCTTGAATGGATGATGGCACTACTGGAGGTGCTCTTATTCAGTCTCTACGCTTTGCTCGGTCTACTGATCGGACTACCGGAATCGACCATGGGAGGTGATATCCTGTCCGTAGCGATAACGGCATGCATAGTTATGACTTGGTGCCTTCTAATCTTGATCTGCCTGCTGGGTCCGGTATCAATAGCAAGAACAGTTATTCATCGAACCATTCACTGGTGGAAGAACAGACAAATTCCTGCCAGCCCCAAATTTAAAACACCAAGAGTTCCTGTAAAGTTTGGACCCGCATTTACCAGAATCGGCGCTCTCTCCACAGCACTGATCGCCGGATTTATTGCGGTAAATCCGACTGAAACTAGTTCTCTTATGAGCACGGGTGTTTACAATCTGATTGAATTTAGCGGCTCAAACTTGGCTGTGCCGGTTCTCAATGCGGCAATTTCACTGGACTCGCGAAACGTTCATGCATATAAAGCTCTGGCCTATCGATTCGACCAGGACGGCGAGTCAGAAAAGAAATTGGAAATACTCAATCAAGGTCTCAAGATCGCACCAGGTGACCCAAAACTTTTAATCGATAGAGGTGAAACCCATCTGGCCGACGAGCAATATCCGAAAGCGGCGGCAGATTTTGAGAAGAAGGCAAACCAACACCTTGACGCACGCATGGGTCTGGGCAAGGCATATCTTGGTATGGGTGATTTTGAAAGGTCGTACAAAACATTCACGGCTGCAATCAGTGAATCGAGAAGCTCAGAAGGCTCTCTATCGGACGCCTACACGGGACGCGCGCTGGCGTCATATGCGCTAGGGAATTACCAGGCTGCTATCGACGACCTGAGTAAGTCTATCGAGGAAGGCGATGGCTCAAACAAGCCGTTGGACTATGTTCGACGCGGGCTCGCGTATCAGGCAATTGGACAGAGAACAGCTGCTCGTAACGACTTCGAAACGGCATACCGCGGCTACAGCAGTGAATCCGATGGGGAAACGGCTCTGGCAATAGCATTCTGCTATACCCAGATAGGTGACAAGCCAGCGGCCGAAAAGGCGATGTCTGATGCCATGGAAGAGGATATGAACAAGGATGATTTGAAGAGCATTATCTTCCCGAACCTTCCATCCGTGAAATTCAAGTGGTAGGTGCTCCAGCGCTCATGGAAACCACGAAGACACAGGTTCGCGTCAAGCCAGAAACCGACTACCGCGACTGCACTCGGTTGCAGAATCTGGCAAGCAATCCCTCAGATACGCCTCGATCACACGGGTGACACCAGAGCTGTTTGTTGAAACTCAGCGCTGGAGCGACTATCAGCGGTTTAGTCCCAAAATTCAGCTTGGAAACTATAGTAATTGATCGCGCGTATGCGGTAACATTTGGCCACTCACGCGCCCGACCTGTGGTTTCTGAGCGGCGACCGCGCCGGAAGGATACAGCACAGGTAGCGATGAACAGGCTCGGCTCACGCCGCAGTCGCGTCGCATGGCAGGCCGTGAGGGCGTTGCGGTTCATACCAAAAGGAATGAAAAAATGGTTGAAGTTCAAACGGCCACCGATCAAACCGTCCAGCAGCTCGCTCAGCAGTTCCGGGTGGACAGCATCAGAGCGACTACAGAAGCTGGCTCGGGTCACCCGACATCATGCATGTCGGCAGCCGATCTCATGGCAGTCCTGCTGGCAAAATACTTGCGTTATGATTTCGACGCACCGCAAAATCCTAACAACGATCGTCTTATTTTCTCGAAGGGTCACGCCGCTCCATTGCTCTACGCAATGTTCAAAGCCGCGGGCGCTATCACTGATGAAGAGTTGATGACACTGCGCAAACTTGGTTCGAGACTCGAAGGTCACCCGATTCCGCAAGTGCTGCCGTGGGTCGAAGTCGCGACCGGATCGCTTGGTCAAGGACTCGCTCAGGGCGTTGGTATTGCGCTCAACGGTCACTTCCTCGACAAACTCCCTTACAGAACCTGGGTTCTGCTGGGCGATTCCGAGAGCGCAGAAGGTTCGGTTTGGGAAGCAATGGCGTGTGCTTCGCACTACAAACTCGACAACCTGACTGCGATTCTGGACATGAACCGCCTCGGTCAACGCGGCGAAACTGCGCTCGGCTGGAACAGCGAAGTGTACAAAGAACGCGCTGAGGCTTTCGGTTGGCATACAGTCGAAATCGACGGACACAACTTTGAGCAGATCGACAAGGCCTTCCAGGAAGCGATCAAAACGACCGGCAAACCCACTTTGATCATTGCCAAAACCGATAAGGGTCATGGAATTCCGTTGACTCAAAATCAGGACAACTGGCATGGCAAGCCACTCAGCAAAGAGCAGGCTGAAGACGCGATTAAAACTCTTGGCGGTCAACCCCACGTCAAAATCGATGTACAAAAACCAGCTGCCGCTCCAGCTTCGGGCAAGATGGGTGATACCAAATCCGGTAGCGGCAAGTTCGAGGTACCAACTTACAGCGGACCGGTTGCAACTCGCGAAGCCTACGGAGACGCGCTGAAGAACCTGGGTGCAGCCTACAAGAACGTCGTAGTTCTCGACGCAGAAGTTTCCAATTCTACATACGCCGAAAAATTCCACAAAGCGCATTTGGAACGGTTCTTCGAAATGTACATCGCAGAACAACTTATGGTCGGCGTCGCCTGTGGATTGGCGACACGCGAGAAATCAGTCTTCTCGTCTACATTCGCGGCGTTCTTCACGAGAGCCTACGACTTCATTCGCATGGCAGCAGTCTCACGCGCGACGATCAAGCTGGCCGGATCACACGCCGGATGCTCGATCGGCGAAGACGGTCCATCACAAATGGCACTAGAAGATCTCGCGATGATGCGCGCGATTTGGAACAGCACAGTGCTCTATCCTTCGGATGGCGTATCGACTGCGAAACTCGTGCACGCGATGAACGACATCAAGGGCGTGAGCTATATGCGCACAACCCGCTCCAAAACCCGCATTCTGTACAAAGAAGACGAAGAGTTTCCGATCGGCGGCAGCAAGGTGCTCAAGAGTTCCGCGGAAGATCAATGCACATTGGTCGGTGCCGGCATCACTCTGCACGAATGCTTGAAAGCTTATGACGAGCTGAAATCGCAGGGTATAACAGTTCGAGTTATCGACCTGTATTCGATTAAACCAGTCGATGAGAAGACCCTGCAAAAAGCAGCGAAGGAAACCGGATTCATCGTCACTGTCGAAGATCACTGGATCGAAGGCGGTCTCGGTGACGCGGTCCTCGGTGCATTCACCGGCAAAGGCAATCCAGAGCGCGGAAGCAAACTGGAAATCCCGCAAGAGATGCCCAAGGTAGTGAAGATGGCAGTCCACGATATGCCCGGCTCCGCTACACCGGACGAACTCATGGATGCCGCTGGCATCAGCGCCGACCACATCATCCGCACGGTCAAATCGTTGATGAAATAACATTCGGACGCTGAAGTCAGCTCAATCTGAATACAGTTCGACGAGCGGACATCCAGCCCGACGAGTTGAACTCCAAACCCGATGAGTTGAACTCCAACCGAAGAAGCGGAACACCAAGGTCAGAAATAACTGCACGCCAGCCCATCTAATGCGGCTGGCGTTTCCTTTTGCGCCCGCGCCATAGCTCAAGCCAAGCCTCACCTGACCCAGAGCTCGCCCCTGCCCTAGTTCAAGCCACAACTCGACCTTAGAGCTTAGTCCACAGAATGTGTAAAAATCCGATCCAAATTCGCCAAATTTGGCCGTCAATTCTACACATTCGACCTGTTTCGCACGGACACGCCCGACCCATAATCCATTCAAGCCCAGCGAGTCCGCACTAACTCGATTCCGCCCAGCGAGTCCGCCAATGGCTTCGCAAAATGTGTAAAAAACCGATCAGAATTCGCACAAATTGGCCGTCAATTCTACACATTCGACCCGTTTCGGACGGACACGCCCGACACATTCGACCCGTTTCGGACGGACACGCCCGACACATTCGACCTGTTTCGCACGGACACGCCCGACCCATTCGACCCGCTTCGGACGGACACGCCCGTGTTTCGGACGGACAGTCCTGTAACCGACACACCCGATCGCAAATAATCAGGCGCCCCAGCGGAGTTAATCACTTGGGCGCCCAATTGCTCTAGTCGGGGGCAAACTTTTAAATTTTCTTGTCTTGTACCTTACCTCGCAGGCTATGCAGCGGCGAGAGATTTGAGATGAAGCGCTCTTTCCCACTCGGCGCAGTAGAGTTCGTAGCTGTCTTGCGCAACGGGTTTGAAAGACCCCAATACCTCTAGTGCACGTTCATAGGAAACGCTCCCGCGCTGAAGCTCTTGCAGCATCACGAGTCCGGTTCGCGACATTTCCTTGGTTATAAATCCACGCTGGATGAGGACTTCAGATACGCTAAATTCGAAGTTCTCGATCGATGCAGCGGTATCACGCATGGTGCGCTCGTCGATTACGCCGGCGGCTCTCAGAAGAGCGACAATCTGGTCGAGGACATCGAATTCAGCAAGCAATCGTTCCAGAGGTTTTTCCATCGACGCAACCAGGTTAAGGAGCCTGTAGGCGCGCGGTTTCGAGAATGTCTTCAACGCAATCATGCGTTGCATCTCGAGCGCGGCTTCCAGAACCTGTTGAGTTACCAGTTTATATTGAACTAGTAATTGTCCGAAAGCAGCATCACTCTCGGTGCCGAGTTCGCAAATGATCAACGCATCGGCTTTCGACAAAAGACCTGACTGTACGAGGAGATCTCCCAGCCGGGGCTGACTTGATACAACCGGGCTGTTGACTCCGCATGTACGCAAAATCGCCTCGAGCGATTGATTTGATTTTTGCAGCGACTGCAGAATGCGCACAGCATCCAGAAAAGAGATGCGTTTATCGCGTAATAAAATTTGCAGATTCAAGCAATGCGAAAGAGTCTGCTCGGTGATAAGGCGCAGTGAGACCAGGGCGCGACCGAGAGGATAACCGGTACTCTTGCTGTGCTTCACTGCACATTTCAAGCCGGCGTCGTCCACGATACCAGCTGCCATCATCAATTTTCCGAGTCGGGACAATGGTCCGACACCGCGGCCGATACCATTCAGCCTGTAGGCTTCGTCGATTGTAACCTGATGAACGTGGGCGAAGCGAAGAAGTTCCTTCGCTACACGCACATCGATGGCGCCGTCTCTGATTGAGACCTGCGTGACAAGCGCGCAATCGACATCAAGATCGCTTACATGGCCTGACATGACCAGGACACGACCAAGTGGCATGGACGCACGCTTGGCGATGAGCAGGCCTTGCTCCAACACCTGAGGTGAGATGATGCCTGCTTCGAGAAATATTTCGCCGAGACGAAACAACGGAGATCTAGCCTTTTTAACAAACATGAGAAGCTCCTATCGGAGAGCAGAGAGAAGCGCACAGCAAGACATTGAGGACAGGTGCCCTCGCGCCAAACCGACGAATCTCATCGTCAAGGTAGCAATAGAATCAACAAAGCCCACGCGAAGAAAAAGAACGCGTAGCTAATGCGAATTCGGTTTTCGAACTAGTAAGTGAATTTAAAAACGGGATCACTCCCAAGCCGCAATCGTAGCGCCTGCTTTTCGATATGTCAAGAGATTTTTAATCTTCGAAAAATTCGACCCGAACCGCTCAGTCTGCAAGTCTACCGGCTCACGACATCGGCACATCTACCGAACGCGACACCTGCACGTCTAGTGGCTCGCGGTAGCGACACAGCTTATCACGCGACTTACTTAGTTACTTATTTAATTACTTACTTATGCTCACGCAGCGAGAAAATCCACTGCTCGGCTCGCAGCAGCTCGACTGCGATCTCGCGAATCTTATCGGCAAACAAAAACTGTTCTTTCTGAAGGTCGTTTAACGACGCAAGTATCGCGCCGCCATCTTCATCGCGTTCAGGATACTTAAGTGGATGATTCCAGAAAGGCAATTTTCCTGGTCCAGGCTCGTCGCCGGACATGTACTTTGGATTGTACGGAATTTGCCCGTGTGCTTTATACCAGTCGTCCATAACTTTGCCGACGAGTGTGAAGGTCGACTCCACGTAACGACTTCCAGCTTCAGACAACGTACAAACATCAGCGGCATAAAGCTCAGGATATTTCTCTTTGGCGCGTGCTACGGCTTGTTCAATAGCGTCGTGCCCGGACAGAGACGCACTATGGCGAGGACCGACCACAACTCCGGCAAACAGCTCAGTCATGATGGCAGATACCCGTTCGACAGCGGTCTTCGTGCGGCGAAGCCCTCTGAGAGCCAATCCTTGAACTTCAGGTCGAATCACTCGGAAGGAATCTGAAAAACTTTGCACTGCAGATTCGAGCGAATGGTGAATGGTATCGTCTTCGAAGATTGACTCGGTATCCGGTCCGCGAAGCATTGCGATTTTCGCAAAACCTTCAGGATGATTGTAGTTAATAGAATGGTCGCCCGCGATCACGGCGTGCCCGATCTTAGAGCCAGGGTCGCTTGGGTGCGGAACGTGCCAGTTTTCAATTCCTATTGTGTCCAACAGTTCGCGCTCTTCGTTGGAAAAATCGATCAAACGCAAATCATCAGAAACATGATTCTGGTTGAACGGATCTTTGATTTTTTCGAAGATGCTATAAATCGTTTTCACACCTGTGCCACTACCAGTAGGGGCATTCGGATTAAACTTCCCGAGCTTATGTTTGTTATGAAGCATGATAGCCACAATAGTCGCCATGAAAGTAGGCGGCGCGATCTGGTGCTCCAGACTTGCGCGAGAAACACGTTCCATACTCTTACGGTCAGCCGGTTTGGAAGCATCGAGGAAGTAGGAAAGCGCTTGCACGGCGGCTTGAGCACCGTGCACATTATGAATGATGAAGTTGCGGCGGCTCTTGATCGCATCTGAAAATATGGAAGCTAGCAGTGCGTCTCGCGTTTCCTTCGGATTGAGATTCAGCAATCTGGCAGCGTCGTAGACTTGATCGACTTCCGCGCGTGTGTGTTTCCAATTCATGTTCCACTGGTAGCCGGTGCGATCGCCACCTTCACCAAACTCGAGCTGCCAGAACATATTGCGCACAATCGCCATGCAGTTCCAGATGAGCTCTTTGTCAGACCGACTCAGAAAGCTGTCCGAGCTGAGCTTTTCAAAAACATTCGTGACCTCACCACTTTTGGTGACGACCGGCACATGCTCCAAATCTTCACGCAAGTCGAGCCGCAGTTTTTCCAGATTCCCAGGCGGGGGCATCTGGTCTTCCCATCGGAAATTATCGGTAGCTGCTCGCAAGAAGGCATCTTTGTCGCTCTGCACCGAGAGCGTTTGCTTGAAGGAAGCCACGGCGTCACTCACAGATTCGGCGCTTGAAACACCAACGCCAGAACGCCCGCCGCTGACGCGAGTCTCGGCAAGGCTTTCAGAAATAGTTTCCTGCTTCTTTTTCGTCTTTTTGTCGCTGGTCATAGGCGCTTCGCTGCTATTCGCGCACCACGGGAAACGCATGCAGGCATGAGTTTCGTTCTCGCCTGAATATTCCCCGAATCGCCCCTATTAAATCACGAGGACGAGCCGCTTGCGCCCCATCGGTCGATAATCGATCAGTTTGAAACATAGCAGGAAGTTACAGTTCAAACCCAACGCCGGCCTGGGTTTAGGCTTAAGTGAAACCGAACAAAGGCGTGTCAAGAGCCGACCCTATATAATGCCAAACGAAAAATCCAACTTTCGAGGGTTGTCAATCGATATGCGTTTCTTGTTTCCAATGGCAGCAGCCAGTTTGCTAGCCACAACAACCGGTCAGGCACTAGCGGAAAACGGCACGCCTGCAAAGCCAGTCGTGACAACATCCAATGAGAAAGTGGTCCCCAATAAGTCCGCGAACTTCTTTCTGGAAGAAATCACCACACCCGAAAAGACAGCGGCGTCCACTAAGAAGGCGACCAAATCGACCAAGAAAGCCAGCGAGAAAAACGCACCAAAGGGCAAGGACTCAAAGACAGCCCCGGCGCCAACGGCTGTGAAATCGAGCTTACAGGACAAGATCGACAAGCAAGGAAAAGTCTCTTCCCACTTCCAGCAGGGTCTGGTCATGCAGAGCATGGGCATGAACGAGTACGCGATCGCGGAGTATCGTGACGCGCTGAAGGAAGACAATAAGTTCATCTCAACTTACAACAATCTAGCTCAATGCCTGGTCAATCGAGGTAAGGACGAAGACAAAGCCGAAGCACTGAAGCTGTTGACCGAAGCTCAAAAGCTTGAGCCCAACAATGTAGGAACCCTTCATGCCCTGGCGGTTCTAAAAGAATCAAATAAGGACAGCGCCGGTGCTGAAGAGATGTACCAAAAAGTCCTGGCTATTCAACCGCTCAACATGCGCGCGATTCAGAACCTGTCGGAGATGCACTGGCGCGCTGGTGACAAAGCCAAAGCTCGCGAAGTGATCGTCACTGCGCTCAAGCAAAATCCGCCGTCTCAACAGCGCGAAATTTTTGAACAAGCTATAAAAAACCTGGACAAGCCAATCGCGGCTGCGCCTGAAGAGAAGCCGGCAGCGGAAGCAAAGCCGACTGACGGAAAACAGACTGCATCGAAAGGCGCAGGCGCCAAGTAAATTTAGACATGCGTCGAATCACCTGATGATGTCCTGAAACAGTCGCGAGTTTGGCTTTCTTCCGCGCGCACGTTACCCGGATACGGCAGCGTGTCGCCGATTGTAGACAATCCAGACTCCTGAAAAGTGCTACAATCCCAGGCTTTGGAATCCCGTAATAAAACCCTGGCTGGCATTGGCGTCAAACTTACAGGAGTAATTTATGGTCGGAAGATTGAATAAAGCGCTGCCGTTGAAAACGGCAGCCTGGTGCCTGTTCGTCGGTTTCGGGGTGAATCAAGCAATAGAGCCGGCCGCTGCGCAACCGGACGGACGCGCCGACCACAGAGCAGCACACGCTCTCGATTTGGTGAGGTCCCGCGATGCCAGAAGAAGCGATCGGGCAGAACGACAGGCCGAACGACTTTTTATGAAGAACGGCGGAGAAGTGCGAGTTCTGAATGCGACCCGCCTTGATGTTGCAACGGCAAAATCATTTCAAGTTCAGATGGAGAGGCTGCCCCGACGAATGAACTTGCAGTTTGAGACTGCTCAAAATCAGCTTCAAACCTTGAATCTCAACTCCACGCGTCAAACAGTCGCTGCGCCAACTTTCGATGGCACGGTAGACATTCAGGTCTCCAGAGGCAAAAGCACTGAGACCTTGACGGTAGACAGCTCCACACGCCTCACTGCAGCACAAGCTGTTGCAGTACACCAGGTTCTGTACGAGAACGGGCAAACTATCGAAATCGGCAGAAGGGGCGATGCTGTCGGCGGCAGCTTTTCACTCACCAATCAACTGGGTCAAAACCTGGAGAGCCTGTCTATCCCTAAAGATGTAACAGTTATTCGGGACTTCGGAACCGAGTCGAACCTCTCTTTTACGGGCGATATCGTTAACCGCGGCAGCATCCATGTGGTATCGTCGGCGCCATCAGTTTCCAGCGCCGAAATCAGCGCTCTAAACATTCGCAATGCAAAAACCGGCGTAATCGACTCTACAGGAGATGTAAGCCTGAGCTTGGTTGCACAACGAGATCTTATTAACAACGGCGTAATAAGCAGTTCGCGCGATCTCAATCTTACTGCAGGAGACGGAATCTACAATCAATCAGAGATTGGGAATTCATCACCACAGGCGGCACTATCCGCACAAGGAAACTTGGCATTAAATTCCAATCTAATCATCAACCAGGGTCAAATAAATGCCACTACCGGCAATATCGTGATTCCGGGCTTGCGTCACAATTCGGAAAATCAAACGGTGGCTCTTGCAGTTTATGCTTCCGGAGGATCCTTTAATGCCCTGAATGGAAACATCATCCTCGGTGACAGTTCGGTCTTTCAAACAAACGATTCGATAGAATTGCTCGGCGGTGATTATCACTCACAAAGTCTTATAGTGGAGGCAGGTGAAGGCAAAGTCAACGGCACCGTCGGTGATGTCACAGGCAAACTGGAAGTCAGGGCTCGGGAGGCCCACATAGGCGTTTCATCTGACAACCTCATACTGGGCGAGAGCCTCATAACTGGTGACCCGACCTTCTTTAATGATGCTGGCTCGGTAACCATCACTGCAAACTTAAGTTTCGGAGAAGCCATCGCAATCCTTGCAAGCGGCGATGTTACTGACGGGGGTTCAGGCCGTAACATTGCAGCACTAAATGGAACGGTTGGCCAACCGATCACCATCATTGCCGGTGCCAACCTGACTGCTAATGATGGAGCATTGCCGAATTCCAATGCTCAAGCAGGAAATCAGATATCGGCGGGCTCTGTTACCGTGAATGGTGCATCTGCATCCGGTGGCTCTGTTCTCTTATCTAACTCCACTCTCAGTTCTAGCAGCACCTCGAATGGCTCTGCCGCAGGAGACGTGACTATTTTAGCCTTTGCAGGGAGCAATGGCGGCTCCGGCACAGTCAGTGTCGGCACAATTTCGGCTTCTGGGCTTGGCAACGGCAATGACGGTAACATCGTCGTGATCGCCGGGGCCAATTCGGGCACCGCCATTAGCTTGACGACGGCCTTCACATCGGGAGGTTCAACCGGCGGCACACCCGGAGCCGTGACACTGACGACTGCTCAACCGACAGCAAAGTTGACCTTCGACCAGTTCGGTATCGGCACAGGCAAATTCGGAGCAAGCAAGTCTCTTGCAGCCGGCGCAATTTCTGTGGACTTTATTGCCACGCTTGGCGGAGCGATCAATTTGAGCACTGCCGGCGCAGTCACCACCGGTACCGCCGGCAGTTCAATCTTCAGCGCAGGCGGTGACATATCGATAGTCGCAGGCTCATTGTCCGCACTACGCGGAATCAACGCAGACGGTTCCGACGGCGTTGCTGCCGCTGTTCCTGGAGCCGCTGGAGGTAACGGACAAAATGGCGGCAACATCACCATCACAACTACTGGCTCCGTCGCGACCGCAGTTACCGCGAATCTCAGCAGTAGAGGTGGCACAGGCGGCGTCGGAGCCGCAGGCAGCGACGGCACCGTCGGCACTGGAGCAGCTGGTGGAGCCGGTGGCGCAGGAGGCAGAGGAGGCGACGCCGGCAACATTGTTATCCTCTTTAATGACTCCGCAACCTTAAATGGACAGCTCTTTGCCACCGGGGGCACGGGTGGCGCAGGGGCTGATGCCGGCAATGGCGCCACAGGGTCAAACGGCGGTAACGGCGGTAGTGGCGGCACCGGCGGTTCCGGAGGGAACGCAGGTTCAATCTCAATTTCGTCACGCAGCGGGGGCGATATCCTGATTGGAAATCAAGTCAACGCTAGCGGAGGCACGAGCAGATCCGGTGGAATGGGAGGCCAAGGTGGAAACGGGAGTGTCAACAACGGCAATGGTGGCGCAGGCGGTGCAGCCGGGATAGCCGGTGCAGGTGGAACTGTTTCGATTGCCACAACTGAATCCGGAAACATCACTCTCAACGCAGTTATCGCTCGAGGTGGACTGGGTGATAACGGAGGCCTGGGCGGAAACGCGAGCGCCACTAATGGCAACGTCCTGGGTGGCAATGGTGGCGATGGTGGTAAAGGTGGTGACGGAGGAATCGGAGGCTCTGTCTCGGTTACGGCAGTCAACGGTCTGATCACGCTTAGCGGTTTCGTGCTGGCAGATGGAGGAGACGGTAGCGATGGCTCCAACGGTGGAAACGCGGGCGGCTCAAATACGGTCACCGGCGGCACTGGCGGTACTGGTGGCTCTGCAGGGCGAGGAGGAGACGGAGGCTCAGTATTCGTTTCCACCGGAAAGAAATCGAGTGGATCGATAATCGCGGTCGACTCTCTTTCTGCTAGCGGCGGTCTGACGAGATCGGGCGGAAACGGTGGCGCAGGGGGTGCAGGGGGCTCCGGCGGTGAGGGCGGAACCGGAGGTACAGGCGGCAACGGCAGCTCCGGAGGTAATGGTGGCACTCTGACAGTCCAGGCTAATACAGTGACGATGACAGCGACTTCCGGAGCGTTCGGCGGCGGACAATCAGGTCAGGTTGGCAACGGTGGCGCCGGCGGTGACCACTCCTCAGGCGGAAAAGGTGGAAGCGGGGGCGCTGGCGGCATTGGAGCTGTACAGGGAGCCGGAGGCGTAGTCAAAGTCTCAGGAGGCGATCTGTCAGTCTTCGAGTTATTCGCGAGCGGCGGAATTTCAGCCAGCATCCTTGGTGGCACTGGCGGTGCGGGCGGCGATGGTAGTATTGGAGGGAACGGTGGTAATGGCAGCTCGCCTGGCACCGCCGGTAGTGGCGGGCAAGTCATAATGTCCGGGAAAACTATAACGGCTTCAGGCAGACTGAGCGCTGCTGCTGGAGATAGCTCTAGAGGCGGTTTTGGCGGAGCCGGAGGTGACGGAACCACCGGAAGTGGAGGAAATGGAGGCAACGCCGGCACATATGCAAACGCCGGCGCAGGAGGACTGGTAAGTCTGACCACAAAAAACAAATCGGCACCAGCGAACATCTCTGTCGGTACGATTGACGTCTCAGCATCGACAGCGGCTGATCCCGGCTCGGTCGGAGGTAATGCAGGCAATCAGACAACACCTTCGAGCGGCACGGGAGGAATTGGTGGAGCAGGAGGATCTGCCGGAACCTCTGCGAATGCTGGCAAGGTAACGGTCAAAAGCGGCGCGGCTGTTTCAATAAACAACCTGGAGGCCGACGGAAGTACTAATCAGGTCGGCCGGGGCGGTCGAGGCGGTAACTCGTCGACAACAGGCGGATTGGGCGGCAACGGCGGATCAGGCAGGATCAGCGGCAGTGGCGGAATCGTCTCGATCAAAGCATCGGGACTTGTTTCGGGTAGCGGCACCTGGAGAGCCGACGGAGGAAGCACATCCTCGGCTAGCGGCGGAGACGGTGGAGACGGCAGTAATCAGGGTGGAAACGCCGGCACGACCAGCACAGCAGGAGATGCCGGCTCAGGAGGCAGCATAACGGTTTCAACCAAAGCCGGAATCAACCTTTCCACAATTAACGCAAGGGGTGGTTCCGCTGCGGCTGTAAATGTCTCGGGCGTCGGTGGCATTAGTGTAGCCGGCGCCGGCGGCGTCGGTGGAGGTTCGGCGGCCCTCGCCGGAGCCGGAGGTACTGGTGGCAAAGTAATCCTGAAAGCGAAGACGAATGTGAACGTCAGTTCAGCAGCTCGGGTCGACGGCGGCAGCGGTCAGCGAATTTTCGGCGGAACAGGCGGCAATAGCACCAACGGCACCGGCGGTCAGGGCGGTGCAGGAGGCATCAGCGGTGCCGGCGGAGATGCTGGCTCACTTTCAGTCAAGACATCTGGTCTTGCCACCCTGGTCACCGCATCAGCAGTTGGTGGCGCCGGCGGCGACGGCGGTTTTGGAGGAGAAGGCGGTAATTCTACGAATGCGCTCGGGGGTGAAGGCGGTGTCGGAGGAGCCGGTGCCCTTGGAGGAGACGGTGGCAGCATAAGCATCAAAGCCTCTGACGTCACCTTCGTCACCAGTGCGTCAGCCGATGGCGGCAGCGGAGGCGATGGCGGATTCGGCGGGGACGGCGGCTTAGGTACAACAGTCGGAGCCGGAGGAGATGCGCAACCGGCTGGCAATGGCGGCGACGGCGGAACCATCAAGACTTCGGATCCAACGGGAATAAGCGGCACTGCCAACGGTGGAGCTGGCGGTAGCGTCGGGCTTGGTGGCGCCGGACTACCGGCCGGAAACAATTCAACTGCAGGCTCTAACGGAGCAGACGGCACGGTTTCACCATAGGACGCCTCAAAACACTAATTCTGAGGGCATCCCCAGATTCGGAAAACTCTGTGCGATTACACATTTAAATCGCATGAGTTCTTGGTTACGATGTTGGCACAAAGGGAACCCCAATCCCCCGCATCAACAGGAAATGGCAGAACGACGAGGCTTTCTCCCAGCAACCTTCCTCCTCATCGAACTGAACAAGCGTCCATGGATCCGCCGCAGACCATGGGCGCATTTTCCTTTGCTAAACCTCATGGAATCACATACGGCAAACCGCTCGAACCCACGCCTCCCGGAGGCATGCGGACGACGGGAATGAGATAGCCCGACATCTTCGGATTATTGTTGAGCCAGACGTAAGCTTCCGGTGCCTGTTGTTTTATACAGGTCGCACTATCACCCAGGGTCACGGAGAAAGGCATCATCCCAGCTTCCGTGCCGTGAAACAGCGGTAAGTTTTTACAGGTGATATCGACCTGAATAGACGGAGCACCTTCAACCGTTATCTCTTTGATGTCAATCTCCGCCTGAGCCGCGTTAAAACCCATTGCGCCGAGCAAACTTCGCCCCACTTCCTCACCCCGGGTCCGCTTATCTTCATTCATCTTCAACTGCGCCGTATAAGTCGCTGTCTGCATCGCCACATATGCAATCTTCTGTTTGTAAAACATCGACATGCCCGAATTTATCAACAGACTAATTGATGCTACCGTGATCGAAACAATTAGCCAGAGCGCAACAACGCCCTCAGCCAGAGCCGCGCCACGCTGGTTTCTGCCACGCATATTCTTTTGCATAAATACCTGACCGAGACAAAGGAAGTAGAGGTTGCCCTTACTACATTTCCCAATTTGCCTCGGTCAATAAACGCCAGCCGGTGCGTTCGAAAGCAACTTACGTTGAAACGCCGGTGCCTACTTTCTGAGATGGTGTCACATACGGTGACTCAACGACCGCTGACTTACAGAACAAAAACTTATCCGCAGAGATCGTTCCAGGTCCGGTGAAAAACAGCAGCACAGCAGAGCTCAAATAACTGGCCGCGGCCTCGAATGAGTTCGGCCCACCGATCCAGTGCCCTCCTTGAGGCACGTGAACCATAAAAATGGCGACGGACATCGTAATTGCAATTCCGAGACATGCTAGAGGCGTCAACAGCCCAGCTACCAGGGCTAGACCTCCCCCGAATTCAGACAATGCGGCACAAAACTGAAAGAACGCTGGAACGCCACTCCCCATCTTGTCCATCCAGGTAAATGGGTGCAAAATCTTCTCGTATCCATGCATCATCAACGCGACGCCTGTTACGACGCGGAAGATCAGTAAACCGGTTCCAGCTCTGCCGCCGATAAATGGCGTATAAAGCTTCATCATAATAGGTCCCTCGCTACGATTTCTGGTACCCATAGCGCAGAAACAGCGCAGCGATGCGCAAATAGTTAAAAGTCTAAATGCTTTGACCGTTGGCAATTGCCCACCGAATGCTTCTCCGCATTCCTTCTTCAAGCGAAATCTTCGGATCGTAGTGCAATTCTCGTTCCGCTTTCGCGACACTACAGGCGATGCTCTTGTTCATCTCGGAAAGAACATGAAACTTTTGATGATACAATCCAACACTTTGAAGTGTCGCATCCACAGCTAAAGCGACTTCACTGGCAACGTCCGGCAATCGCATCCGTTTGTGAGCAACCGGCATCTTAAACTCGGTTTCCAACAATCGTTCAATCGTGTCGACGATCTCGTTCATCGTGTATGGCTTGCGGTCGGCAATCCAATAGGTCTTGCCCCTGGCGGCCTCAGATGACTCCGCCAACATAAGTCCCTGGCAGATGTTATCGATATATGCCATTGAGCGTAGGTTATTGCCATCACCAACGATCGGTACTTTGCCGCTTTTAATCATCGAGAAGAAGAGTGCCTGACGGGGAGGTTGACCGGGCCCGTAAAACCATGGCGGTCGAATAATTACCGTTTCCAAACTGCCAGCGAGGGATTTAGAATTGACCAGGTCTTCGGCGAGCCGCTTGCTACGCCCATAATGCATGTATGGATTATAGGGAGTGTCCTCGTCAAACAATTTGGTTCGCGTCGGATTACACCCGATCGGCGAGTTCGAGGAAACGTAAATAAACCGCTTGGTGCGCGCGTTTTGAGCGCCCTCAAGTAAATTTGCGGTTCCATTCACGTTTACGTCGTAAAACTGCTTGCGACCTCTGGTGGGGTGCACGACGCCCGCCACATGAAAGACATTCGGCTCCCACGTACCTTCAAATAACCTTGCAACCGAAGCACTATCGGTGATATCACAATCGAAAATTTGAACCTGGTCGCCGAATCGGCTCAAACTATTATCCAGACTGCCCGGCTCTCGTGCTACGCGTACTATTCTGGGCTCAACTTCGCTAAGTACCGGAACCTCGGGCAACCCCTGCAACAAACTCTCCACTAATCTCGAACCCAGCCAGCCAGGAGCACCGGTAACGATTGCAATCTTTGGAGCCACTGCCAACTATCCTCGTTTATTCGCGATGAAGTTTAACACGTTGCGCCGCGCGATCGCCATGATGGTCCCCTGCGGATTGATACCTGGAGATTCCGGCAACATACTTGCGTCGTTCACGAACAAATTCTCAAAACCGAATACCTTCCCATACGAATCCACTGCGCACTTATCACGACGTTCTCCCATCGGGCAGGTTGAGAACGCGTGAACGGCAGTCAGGCTGAGCGATGAGCGCGAGAGGTTTTCGTCCAACCATTTAACGGCGTCCAACTCACTGGTGATCGCCGGTAACGATTGTATGCACGGATGTACGGACTTCGCGCCTGCACGCAGCAACAGTGATGCCAGCCGAGCCAGTCCCTGACTGAGGTTTCTGATATCCACATCAGAGAGCTCGAATCGCAAGATTGCGTACTCGCTTCCAAAACGAGCAGGACGGACGCTACCATATCCGGTGCTTCTCACTGCAACGTTGTAGGTGGCCATCTTGCGGTAGTCGCGCATGAGGTGCTGACTTTCAGTCCAATTGTCGCTTAGATTCATCGCCAACTGACCTGTGGAGAAAAATGAACCACCAAGTTGAATGTCAGGCCAAAACTCTTTTACTTGCAATACCGGCATCACGGATTTTTGCGCATCAATCTCCTCGTCGAAGAGGGCTGAAACCTTGAGCATGGGATGGATTTGAAATGTATCACCGACGTGAGATTTGATACCACTCCGCCGGAGAAGCGCGGGCGTTTGAGTCGCGCCAGCGCACAGGAATACGTGATCCGCATCAATCCTCACAAGGTCCGTGGAATTGTCCTCGCGTTTTATCTCAGCAAGCACACCGGTCACCCGATTCTTTGCCTTCAGCAGCAACTTGACCTTGCAGTTAGTAATGAATTTGCAGCCTGCAGCCTCGGCGAGTGGAACCAGGTTGCGCGTCATACCCTGTTTTGCTCCTTGCGGACAGCCGGACGCGCATTGATTAGTATTCACGCAATCGCCAGCGGCGCGCGGAATGGCACGGGCGGACCACCCCATCGACTCGACTCCCCGTTTGAACACCTCGCTGTTCTTTTGCAAACGGTCGCCGGTCTCAACCACTTTCAGCTGTTCCTCGCACCACTGGTAGTGCGGTGCAAGCTGCTCAACCGAGAAGTCATTGATTCCGAACTGGCTGACCCAACGCAACACGAATTCAGGCGGCATTCTGTGCCAGAAACCGCTATTGATCTCCGTACTCCCGCCCAGACAGCGCCCTTCGACAAAACCGATAGGAACCGACCCGAGAATCGGAGTCATTCCCCGATTTCGATACAAGGTCTGCATTGCATGCGTCACGCCCTTGCCATAAGCATCTAAACCGTGACGCGCCCCCTCTTCAAGAACGACAACTTCAAAACCAGCACGGGCGAGTTCCACGGCAGTTATCGCGCCGCCGGCGCCTGAACCGACAACTAAATATTGAACCCGCACGGACTTCGGCTGATTTGTCATACTGACACCGCCGGCGAAGAATCAAAGCATTGGAGCGAAGACCGATTCAGACGGAAACCTCCGGACATGGCGCACCATCACTGTTCATCGAGAGCTTATCGAGCAGCGCTTGAACAGCTGGATGGTCGTAGTAGTAAAACAAAGCAAGACTGCGGATCGGTTTCATAAATTTCCTGGTGAGAGAAACCTTCCCAAACGCCCAGGCATCAACGAGATTGCGCCGCTGCGCCAGTGGAACGTGACATAAAAATCGTCCGGTACTTAAAACTATCAATGCCTTAAACACCGTCAAACCAATGTCGAAAACAACACGCAGACGAAACGGCAATCGCTCCAGCTCAGTTACGGTGAAGGTGCTAGCCTCACGCAAAACCGTGTTGAACTCATCCGAATCCGGCAGCCTATGCTCGTCCGGTATAAAGCACTCACATAACCCCGACCAGAACTTGGTGACTTTCTCTTCCACGCGAGCAGAAATCTCGGGATAAGAAGTTATGAAATTCATGGAGTCCGCATGCTCGTCAGGCAAAGCGCGAATAGGCTTGGCTTCATATGCGAGGGCGGCTGTCGAACCGAGTTCCATCGTGTATTTTGCCATCGCATATACACCCCATACAGTGACGGTGATGTAGTAAATCGAGTGGACTATGACTGCATAACTTACGGCGATATTCGGATCGACGGCAATCGGATCGGTTGTTCCGGGTGTCATACCGGGGACAGAGCAAACCTTGATCAGCGCCTCTCGACAGGCGAAATGATACGTGCCGACATGCCCAGGCGTAGACGGAATCAGAATGCCCAGGTTAGTAACCGACATCGTGATAACGGCCCGGATAAACCCAGGAGGCAATCCGAAACAAGGCATAACAAGCATAAAAAAAATAGATTCGACCAGCCAAATCAAAAAGCTGCTTGCCAAAATAAAGATGGCACTCTGAGCGTCGCGCAAACAACCAAAGCCGCGATTGATTTGCGTTACCAGCGCCACCACCTTAGTGTGCACCTTCCAGCTCAAGCGAGACGTGATCGCTGACGCCAGAGCAACGGCGGTCTGTGGTGTGAGAGTAATAATTGCCACACTCAACAAAGCAATAATGAAAAGCAAGGCAGCAAGCGCGGTCCAGTTTCTCATCTCGGGAGTGGCAGGGACTATCATTGAGGCGGTAACCAACAAAAGCAAGATTACAAGCCCGTCCAGCAGGCGTTCCAGAAAAGTGATAGTCAGCGACAGAAGGTAGGGCATGCCGGTCCGCTCAGACAGCATTCCGGCGCGAACGAACTCTCCAAGCCGTGCCGGCAATATGTTATTAACGGCAAAACCCACAGCAACGATATTACTGGCGGTGCCAGTCGAAATCACTGCTTCGTTTTTAACCAGCAACTGCAATCGCAAACCACGAAGCAGCATCCCGACTATGTAAGTCAAGACGGCAAGCGGCAACCACGGTAGCCAGATTGCGTTTTGAAAAGCCGTAATAATTTTATCGGTGGCTAGATTGCGCGAAATCACGTAGAGAAAAACACAACCGACGACAAACCCGACGATAACAATCGCGCCACGCGAGCGAAAAATCTTCGCCCAAGCAGAGAAGAATCCCTTAACTCCGCGCGTTATTAAGTTGCCGCCCTGCACCAAACTTCATCTCCCCGAAGTCTATAGAAGATACTCTTTTATGCCCTTATCGGTTCGCGATATGTATTGACGCGCGTTTCAGGACTTCACATCGTGTTTATCAGACACGGCGATCGGTTTCTCGAAACTGAAGCCCAGCTGTGAAAAAATAATAGAGTGAGAGCACTGTTCGAGGATTTGATTCTGTCTGAGCAAATCGACGAAAATACGCTGAGAACTCAGCTTCGCAGCATTCTGGATGTACCGGCGGGAGCCTCGCGGCGCCAGATGCGCAAAGCGCGCGACCGCGAAGTTCAACGCTGCCGCGACGACATGCTTTCCAACGATGCAAAGCTCAACGCCCTTGCGAAAAAACGGCTGGAAGAGCTCGACCGTGCCTTCGAATATTTGACAGAACCGAAAAAATTTCGCGATTTTCACGAGCTGGTCAATGACAAAATCACTCTTGGAACGCTCGAGCCGGGTAGCCTGGCAGCCAGCATCGCCAGAAGCGAAGGCTTCGAAAATAAAACCGCAAAAGACGTCGACGCTGAGAGCCTGACGGCAGAGAGTGCGACCTCCGATACTCCTCATATTACGCTCGCAGAAGAGCGAGAAGTTCTAAAAGAGCTGCGTCGAAAAAGGCTTGAAAAGGCTCCGAAGATTGGACAAAAGCGCATCAAAGCTCGCGAAAAACTGGTCGCGGAAACCAGTGCCGAAATCGAGCAGGTCGCAAATAGCGCAGCCAAAGCCAAAGCTAGCGAACTGGTCGCAAAAGGCTATACCGGTTCCGAGGAATTCTTTGAGAGCGTTTACACAGCCGCCCTGCAGGCGGCTCAGTCCACACGCGATCGCGCAGTAAAAACCAGTCAAGAAAAGGACTTGCCCCTCGACGAGAAAGTGCTGGACGACTGGGAATCGGCGATCCTGGATAGATCGGAGGAAGCGGCGGAGCGCGAATACAACAGTCTGGAAGGCGTGATGGCAACGCAGAAGCCATCGCCTTACAAGGGACCGCAATTTGCATTTCGCCTGGCTGTAACCCTTGTCACAGTAGCTGCGGCTCTGGTTGTATTTTGCAACATAAACACCTTAGTTTGGACGAACAGCCCCGCCGCTCTCAATCAGCAAACCAACGGAAAAAATGCGGCGGACAGCGCCGCCGATCTTTTTCAACAATTGAAAAACTTACCAACTCGGCTGAGCGCAAACACAAGCATCGCCACAGCTGAAGGTCTGGTCTCCAACGCCGGTACGGCAGGCCCCGCCGGCGCAGCAATGTCGATGGGCATAGACGGTTCAGCCGATTACAATGCCGGATGCACTGCCATCACCAATGGTGACTTCACAAAATCTATCGCAAGTTTCAATAACGCTATTTCGAAAAACCGAAACATCTATCAGTATTGCTATAACCGCGCTATCGGCTGGCTTTCGAGAGGAGATTATCAAGCAGCTCTGCAAGATTTCGATGCTGCCATCGGTTTGCGAACAGATCTAATGCAAGCCCGATACAACAAGGGAGTCATCTACCTCATGGGAGGCGCGGACTACGCAGGTCGCGCAGCGCATGAGAAGAATGCGAAATTGAAAGCCGGTATGCAAGATCAGGCAGTAGTCAATTTGCGCGCGGCGATTGCAGAGTTTTCCTCGGTAGCTATTAAAATACCGGCGCTTGCCCAACCTCTCTACAACCGAGCCATCGCGAAGTATCGGCTTGGAGACTTGGAAGGAGCTATCTCCGACTTTGAGGCTGCAATCAATCGCGATTCCAAGATGGCGGCAGCAAAGTACAATCTGGAAATAGCCAAGAGTGCTCTGGCTGCGCCGAATGCTAAACCGGTAATTCCATCGGGCACCACCCCTAGTGCGCCAATCGGACCACAAGGTCCTTCGGCTCCGGGATTCTTCTAAGCGATAGGCTTGCGGCGATGAGGAGCGTTTCCGGTGCCCGCCGCTAATCGGGTGACCGTGCCTGCGCCACGGAAAGTGCGGAGGATGGAACAGTCGCCGAAGCCTGGCTTGAAACAGGCGCACAGAGATGCAAAACCCCTCCCAGAAGCTCGTCGATCGTATTCGAGAGTTCACATTGCGGCTGCCCTTTCGTGAGATGCCGTGTAACGCCTAGAGTAAGCGCACTGCGTTCGTCTGCGCTCAAATCCCTGCCGGAATAAATCACCAGCGGGGTGCTCGCGGCGTCCTCATGCTTCAAAACTTCAACTACCTGAAAGCCGTCTACTTGAGGCAATTGAACGTCCAAAACAATTATATCGGGAGCCTCTTTTCGCGTTAGGTAGATAGCCTCAAGCCCGTCCTTAGCCTCGATGCATTGAAGTCCGGCAGCGCGCAGCTGGGTTCTCAGCACCGTACGCGTGTCACTGTCATCGTCGACGACTAGCACCTTACACCTGCCCGGAATTTTAATCGCGCGCTCCACGGCGACAGCCAACCTCTGTGTATCAAAGGGCTTTAAAAGCCAATCAACAATCGTCGCATTTCCAACAAATTTATTTTCAGTCTGTTCACCGGTGCTCACGATGACTGGCGTATCTATGGTCTTGGGGTTCGCGCGCAAGAACTCGAGCAGATCCAGACCACAGCCATCCGGTAGATTCAAATCCAAGATCACTACATCCGGAACTGAGGTTCTAAGATACTTCTTCGCTTCAGCAAGCGATGCAGTCCGAACGAATCGGTAACCTTGATGCCGGATAACGGCACCAACTACGGTGGCGAAATCATCATCATCTTCGACTAGCAGAACCTTCCCTTTCTGCCGGCCAATCGCCTTGAGCTCAGCCGAGATTCTGTTTGCAGGACAGTCTTCGAGCGGCAGTTCAAACCAGAAAGTTGTTCCCTCATTTACAACGCTGTCGAGACCGATGGTGCCCTGATGTTGATCCACCAGAGCTCGACATATCGCAAGGCCCAGCCCAGTTCCACCCTTTTGCCGGGTATCAGACGAGTCGATCTGTTGAAACTTATCGAAAAGTTTCGGTTTGTTTTCCTCTGCGATACCGCATCCCTGATCGGACACAGTGAAGCGAACGCGCTGATTATCCACGACGAAAGCATCGAATTCGACGACGCCACCCTCCGGAGAGAATTTAATTGCATTGGATCCCAGGTTCGTCAGTATCTGCACAACTTTGTCAGGATCAGCAAATACGATTTCGCGACAGTCTGTTTTGCAAATCAAACTGACCTTGGACTCCTCGGCGAATCCAAGCAGTGACTCCACAGTTTTGCGCACTGGATCAACGGCTTCGAGTTTTTGTTTATAAAACTCCATTTTGCCAGCTTCAATTTTCTTCAGATCGAGCATATCGTTGATCAGGCGAATAAGCCGATCGGATGAGCCTCTGGCGACAGTAATTAATTCCATAAGCTGCGGACTTTCCGGAGTTATTATTCCGCCTTCGATAAGCCCCAGAGCACCTCGAATCGACGTAAGAGGAGTGCGCAATTCATGCGAAACCATGGAGTAGAACTCGCTCACTCGCTTTTCAGCAGCTTTGCGCTCAGTGATGTCACGCATAAACACCGATCTTCCGATAACCTGCTTTCTCTCATCATAGATAGGCTCTATGCAGAGAGCAGCTTCAACTGTTCGCCCATCCTTCTTGAGGACGGGCGCCTCTATGGATAGCCGGTCCTGACAGCGCTTGAACGCATCGAGATGTTCAAAATAGTGATCGAGTTGAGCAGGCGGTACAAGCATTGACGAACGGCGCCCACAAACCTCTTCTGCTGTGTATCCAAGCAAGTCCTCCGCGCCTTTGTTCCAACTAAGGATGACACCATCTATGGTTTCACTAACAATTCCTTCACTGGCGGAATTGACCACTTTCGCAAGCTGGCGATTGGCGTATTCCACGCGGCCGCGAACAACGAATTGACCGATCTGATGCGCAATTCCATCGAGCATAACGGTGTCCAATTCTTCCAGCAAATGTTCATGTTGTATGCAGAACTCCAGGACGCCGTATACATCTCCTCCCGCGAAGATCGGAATGGCAATAACGGTTTCCACCGAGGTGTCCTCGGCAAATTTAGAATCAGCAGTAAAACCGGCGAGGTTTTCTTGATGAACGACTTGCCGAGAGTCGGCAGCCTGGCGGGCGTGTTTAAACTGGCGCAGTGTCGACAGCAATTCTTTTGAAACGCGTGGTTGATGCTTTCCGATACTGCTGCACAGCTGAACCTCAGAAATACAGACCAGATCTCGGGACGACGGATCTAGCTCCCACATCGAGGCGCAGACCAACCCAACATCATGAAACAAACCGTTCGAGAGAGGCCCGAGAATTCGTGGCGCCGCTTCCTGCATCGATTCGCAATCAGCTAAGATTCGGGATACGTTGTACTGCGTTGCCACCTGCAATTCGCTATCCTGTAGCTCTCGAGTGCGTTCCGCGACCACGACCTCGATTCCATCGCGGGTAAGCTCGATTTCCGCCTGTCGGCGAGCATTCTGGCGCATCTCTGTGACATTCTCTCGACACGAGTTCATCAAAAATACGTCTTCGAAAATCACCCAGGCTGAGTGCTCAACCCAACGCCAGGGTTCAATTGAGGATACGCCATAAATCGACTGGGGAAAGGAAATTCCACGCAGCACATGATCGCCTGCGACAATTACCGTCGCAGACAACAATACCCGCCAATCCCTGTAAAAACTCAAAAATGCTAACGATCCAAACACATGAAAGTGAGTTTCAATGCGCCCTCCCGTTAGATGAATAAGCAGCGCCGAGTAAAGCATTTGCGCCACTGCGATCACGTGACGCGTCAAATCCTGCCCTGCGTGCCGCATCGAGAGATAGATCGGCCAGAACACGATCAAACCACCCAAGACCACACTGGTCCAAACATGGATGTGAACATCGCTGTACACGCCGGTCCACGCCCGCGGTGAAACCAGAACAGCAACTGCTATCCCAGCAAACCACTCGAACGCGAGTAGCAATCCAAATAGTCTATCGACCTTCGCTCGCACCGCTTTAATCTGTTCATCGAACAAAGCTTCAGAACGCCTACTGAGCTTGTCCGCTATAGAATTCGTCATTTACCAATTTCCTGTCCTACTGCGATTTCACACTCAACCGGGTTTCCCAATGAGCAGCCAAAAACACCAGTCCTCGGGCAGCGTTGATCGCCATCTCTGACGATGGCAACAACGCTGTCCAAACCCTGGTTGTCGCCTTCATGTCCTCGGCTGCCAGTTATCCCCCCAACAAAGAGCAATTTGCCGTCGCCGCCAAACAACAGCGTCTCGCCGGACGTCGTAGCTTTGAACCGGCGGGACTCTCTAGCCCCGTCATCGGAAAAGACCTTCACACCTTGAATCTCAGAAGCGCGCCGCCAGTAGCTCGTCTTTTCCCAGTTTTGTTCAACCCCGTCCGGTTTGAGGAACACCGCATAGGCATTAACGTTCGGAGAACAGCGCGTCATTAGAATTGCCAACTCGCTCAAGCTGGCGTTCGTGCACGGACACTTTGGATGTATGAACATCACGAGATTCATCTTCCCGGTCGCCAACTCCAGAGCTGAGCCGCTAGGCCACACGGCCGGCGGTGGAACAACCTTTGCCGGCTTCGCCTCATAGGCAAGGAAGTGTGCATAGGCAACCAACACGGCGCATACCCACACCAGGCTCACGACCATAAACGGGAATAATTGACGGACCGGTTGCTGAGCCGTCTTGTCGCGATCAGAGATCCAAACAGAGTTCATTCAATGCCACCATATTCAGTGCACAAACACCTGTCCTAATATCTGCTTTATCTCGCCGGGCAAAGTCAACGGGTCGAACGGTTTACTGATAACGCCGGCAGCGCCGAGCTCGCAATAACTCGCGACCTCTGCTGTTTGGACTTTAGCCGTCATAAAAATTACCGGTGTTTGCGCCACTTCTTCCATCTCTCGCAGCTTCTGAAACGTCGTCGGTCCATCCATTCCCGGCATCATCACATCGAGCAATATGACATCGGGTTTGAACTCCGAAATCAAAGCGAGTGCTTTGTTGCCGGAGTCGACGGTCTTCACCCCCCATTTGCCAACCTTAGACAAACTGATTTCCGCGATCATCAAAATAGACAGGTCGTCGTCGACCATCAAAACTTTTTCTATTTCCATCCGCCGCACCCCCGTGCTCCCCATCTCAATCATCGACCAGATGGCGCTTCTGGCGCATCACCCATATGGGCGTAACCGCAGGTGATTAAACAGGCTGACGAATCAACCGATCGAGTAATTTCGCCGACACCAGTAGAAGTTAGGAGAGCTGTTTCAACACCCAGAGGAGCTTTTCCTTCACGCGCTTTCGATGCGGAGAGCCGTCCTGCTTGTGTTTGAAGACCGAATAATTGGCAATAAACTGATCGTAGTTTTCGCTAAGCATTTCGACATTCGAATACTTCGGCTTCCAGCCAAGCGCTGTAAGCGGTTTCAAATCGAAGTAGAAATCTTCGCCGTAAGTCAAATAGTGCCAGGGCGCCAGGGGGCTGAGCCCAAACTTATCGAGCGCTTGCAGTGTTTCAATCGCCAGATGCTTCGGCAAATGTTTTACTTTCGTGTCGGTGCCCGCATGCTGGATGAGCGCAGTAAGAGTCTCTTCCAGCGTTCCGAACCGATCGGTTCCAACATTGTAAAACCCCGGTCTCTCTTGCCGGCAGAGAAACATATAGCAATCAATCAGATCATCGGCATGTAAAAACTGAATCTTGTTTTTGCCGTCGCCCAGCACATAGATGTTTCGCCCCTCCTTGATCCACTCGAACAAAATCTGAAATATGCCGAGACGCCCGGTACCAATTAGAGTTCGCGGTCTAACGACAATCAGTGGCATGTTGTGTTGCTTCGCTACCTCTTCGACTGCGCGCTCGCCCTGGAGTTTCGAGAGACCATACTTTTCGACCGGCTTCAATGGCGTCTCGTTACCAGCTGGGCATGGGGGTTTACCGAATATCGCACTGGAGCTAGTGTGCACAAAATACTTCACACCAGCGCGCGCCGCCTCTTCTGCAACGATTCGGCTACCTTCAACGTTTACTTCGTTAAACTTGTCATTCTGCTTGGTGAGCGGCACGAGCGCCGCAGTGTGATGAACAACCTCGACATCCTTCATCAGACGCCGCACTAAATCGCGGTCCAGAACGCTGCCCAAAACGAACTCAACATCCGGTAACTGATCCGGCGCTTCCCAAACATCGAGCGACACCACCTGAATGCCCTTGGACAGGAGGCTTTCAGCGATCACCATTCCAAGAAATCCGCAACCTCCGGTAATTAAGTGCTTCATCTCCCGCTCTTGTAATCTCCCCTGGGTTGTTCGTCCAATTAACTGTGATATCGTTGTGGGTGTATTCTCGCATGGTTTCCCTACCTCAGGTTCGAGGTCCTGGGCAATGGAGTTGTCGCTTTGACCTCTGATTCGAACACGATAGCAAGCGGACGCAGAGTAACCCTTGTCGTTCCTGGAAGTACCAGCAATTTGGGACCCGGACTCGACACAATAGGACTGGCTCTAAACATTCAGAGCAAAATGACCTTCCACGTTGCGGACGAGAGCGAGGCGGCGAACATGCCCTTCGTCAAACTATCAGGCGCTATAAGGAAAAGCCAGCCAGAGGACCAGGGAAAGCTCGTATACACGATTTTGAGCAAGATCTGGGAGCACGACAATGACCTGTTGAAGCGCGTGCGCATCACTGTGCAATCTGACATCCCGCTCGGTTGCGGGCTAGGCAGCTCGGCGAGCAGCATACTGGGCGCGCTGTGGGCGTCGTCGGTTTTTTGCGATAAAATTCCCACCGCTCAAACACTTCTCGCTGAAGGATGCGCTCTGGAAGGGCATCCGGAAACGCTTGCTGCAAGCCTCTACGGCGGCATGGTCGTTTGCGCGCCGAGCGTCAACGGTAATCGCATAATCACACAACAGATAGCCTGGCCGGACGATTGGCATATTCTGGCAGTGATTCCCGATTACACTTTGCACACGGCGGACCTCCGAGCAGCGCTGCCCAAGCAGGTTAAACTAGAAGACGCAATCTTCAACGCCCAACGCGTCGGGCTCCTGGTCGCCGCCGTCACGCGCAGCGACGAATCGGCGATGAAAGAAGCGCTCAACGACAGGCTTCATGAACAATACCGCGAAAAATTTGTTCCGGAACTGAAACAGCTGCGCCGCGAACTCGTCAACGACCCTGTGATCGGCTGCGTCCTCAGCGGCGCCGGCTCGTCATGCGTCATCATCGTGAAAAGCAAGAAGAAAGAACAGGTAAAAGAACGCCTCGAACACTTCGCCCAAACCGCCGAAAAACCCCACCGCATCCTGGACCTCCAGGTCGCCAAAGAAGGCATGCAAGAACTCGAAATTTAGAAAAAATTTTTATCTACTATATACCAGAGTATCAACATTTCCCCAAAACCCCTGTCCAGCCAGCCTTTCCAACCTCAGTCCTCCGTTTCAGGCTCAGTTTGGCTATCCCACGATGACGGAATTCGCGAAATCTGTCTATGCCTGATAGACACCCAGAAGCGCTGCCAACAACACGCACGTCTTCTGGCGTCGCGAGTTTGCGAACGAAGCAACAAAACACATAGGAGGTTCAGTCGGTCCGGAAAAGAACTTCGTCTTCTACTGATTCACCAGCTGCCCCGGAATAAGTTTAAGGCGCTTGTGAGCGCAATGGCGAGTACGTAGGCGAAGAGACAAATCGTCACTCCGAACAAGCAAAATTTATAGAACCCGCTGCGAAGTTCGTACCCCCTATCTTTCGCGAAGACGTGTAGCAACAATCGAACCGGCGGCAAAATCAAAAAAGATAGGAAGAACCGCAGGCTCCAGCCGTCGTTGAAGCCCCACGTGAATCCGAGCACCAAGCAAAAGAAAATCAGAGCGACGTAAATCGTCCTGGCACGAAGACGCTTCGCCAGATCCACAGCCACCACTAAGGTAGTTGCTATCCAGCCGAGGTAAAAAGCGACAATACAATAGACCACACTCATACGCCACCACCAACGACACCACCGAACAGACTAGACCTTCAACCATGCGACGGCATATTTTGAAACGCCCAGGTCGCGAGCATCGTCAACCCCAATGCCGACATTACGCTCGCCCCAAACACCGCGCGGCGATACAGCGCAAACTGACCCAGGTAATCACCTTTTGCTTTGTTCAAGAAATACACCACTGTTCTCACCGGAGCAATCGCCAGGAAAAACACCGGGAGGTACTCAACAATCGCCCACGCCTGCGACCAAAGAAAACCAATCGTCAGGAAACTCCCCATCAAAATCAGGTAAATCGTTCGCGCCTTAAACCGAAAAGAATGGCAGAAAAACTCAACGCAGATCGCGCCCACGACCGCAAAATAAGCGGCGGCGAGAATCGTCAGAAAGAACGAAAGTGCAAAACCGATTGCTACTATGCCTAAACCGTTCACAAGCAGAGTCCCTCGATGAATTTGACTCGACCTACTCCTTGTTCTTGAGTCTAAAACGATCTTACAAGCTCCTTGATTTGTACGCTTGCCTCACCTATCATCCGTTTCCCTTCAACGCGCCAGGCTGACGTACAACACCATAACGATCCCAGTAAGAGCGAGAATCACAGCAACAAAACCCGCAGGAACCGACGAACTCATCACGAGAGTTTTGTACCTGGGATGCGTGAACAGCCTGTCATTTTCTGGCTTTATAAAGCGGCTTACAAACAACCTGAGCGGACAAAGTCCCAAAATTGCAACTCCCAAAAGGATCGCTCCCCAACAACTGTTCCATGTGAGTCCGAAAATCACAGAGAGTGCGACGAGGCTTGCATAAAAGTAAGTGGGGTGCGTTTTTGCGACAAGCGAGCCAAGCTCAGCTGCGACATAGATCGTGGTACCGAGCCAAACAAGCACAAAGGTTCCGGCGGTCAAGCAAACGAAAACTATAGCCAGTTGTCCCATTGTTCACTTACCGTCTAAAGGTCCTGAAACCTATTGTACAGCGAGGTGACGAATGGAGGTAACTTGCACCACATGTCGTCACGGTAGCGGTATATTCGGTCCTCGACGGAATTTGTCAGGGTCAGTATCAGCTCCCAGCCCAAATCTTCTTTGCCACTTCAGCGGAACAGAAATGCGCTGTTTCACATCGCCGTTCCATTCAGGCTTGAAACCGTTCTCGCGCATAACATCGCAAATCTCTTGCGCTATCGAAACACCATCAAAACCCTCACAAGCCGAATGTGCAAGCCAAAGTTCACGCCCGGCAATCGCACCTTCGACGTCCTGCCCGTGATAGACGCAGCCGCCGCGAACCTTCGACACCAGTCCCGCCGCCTTCCACTCGTCGTAAACCAGCTCATTCCAATCAGACCAGGCATCGCTCATAGTGTAGCCCAAGTTCTCAGCACTCAAAATACCGCGGGACGTCAGCTTTTCGAACGCTTTTGTCAAACGGTCGCAATCGGTTTCATCCGGCCAAGTGCGCTCTGCTTCAGCCTTTTTATCGAACTCCTGCTGCACCAGGGTCGAAACCAACTCCTCATCGACCTCGTCTGGTGGCTCGTCCGAGAATTGCCCCTCCTCTACCGCCTCGAGCGCAGCTTCAAGAATTTCCTCGGGCGTGCAAAAACCGCTCCAGACCTGTAACGGAAGGAAGTTCTCCTTCAGTTCAACATACGCTTCGTGCATTCTAAAAACCCTTTTTTCACGTAGCCATATTTTACCGCTGACGAAGTCGATGCCTGCGTCAATAGCTATTGAAATTTGGCGCAATTTTACCATTCGCGCTAAGCTTGAGGTTGAATCTCTGTTCGGCACTTAACTGCGATTTTCTTCGAAGATTGTATGTCGCAATTGCCTTCTTGGAGATCCAAAACACGACCACCTGAGGATACAACCTATGCGAGCGATCGCACCACAAAACCTCACCGTATGTGGTGCCATCCTCCTCTAACTGCCGTGGTGTTGCGATGTTGTTCATGTTGGTTATTGCATTACTTGGTCTCTACGTGTTTTTCTGGATCGGCACAACTTGTATCATCGTTGTAGAATTCGCTAGACAGTTCAGCACGAGAACTTTGTACCTGGCCTTAATCACCCTTTTTCTGCTGCTTGGTCTCACTTGGTGTTCAAATTCACCAGCATGGTGCCTAGGAGGAGTATGCGCCAGTTGCTTCGTTCTTCCGGCGGTGCGGCTTTGGTTGCACCTTTCATTTGCGTCGGAAGGCTACGAACTTCGAGGCGACAGAGGCTACAAGTTTCTTGTCTACGGGTCAACCATTCCAATTTGCACGGTCTTCACGCTGATCTTCATATCGCTTCTGTTCATTGCCATGAAAACATAATTCAACCACAGCGCTGTCGATGGAGCGTTCTGATGCGGCGATGACACCTACCAGTGCTATCGGATTCTTTGAATAGCAAGACAACTTGAGTAGCCTTTCAGCTCACAGCGAAACAAGCCAAACTATTGCCACTGCGCAAAGTCCTAGGATTGACACCGTCGCGCTAAAGAACACTCCATAACAGAAAAACTGATTTTGGTCTAACCAGTCTTTAGCAGACGATGCTGGGTTCCGGCGCGCAGCAGCGAGAACTCGAAGCGGAGCAATTAACAGCACAGGGACTTCGACGACTAGCGCGTTATCGAAGCGAAACCAAAGCAATCCAATGGCCGTACTAGCGAAAATGACGAAGAGATACAACCTCCAGCTTTTGTATCTGCCCAATTTCAGAACGAACTCAACTACTATTGCCAGCTGAATACAGATATAAGCGAGCGGCAAAAGCGCTGCCAGCGCCAGCGAAATAGGTCCCACCCAATTGGCAGAAATCGATCCCATAGCATTATGCTAGCGCAACATAAGATTGAGTGCTCCAGCACAGGCAATCGCGTTCTGGCAACGACACTTAGCTTTTCACGTGCCCAAAAGTGACGTTAAGAACGTGAATCCGTAGACAAATGCGACTCCTGCTCCAGCCAAACCCATCAACCCGGTCGGAACACTTGAAAGAACGAGCATCCATCTGTAATCCGAATTTGCTACAACCGGGTCTCTCGGAATTTGCACCACACGGGAGAGTAAAAGACGGAGGGGACATATAGAAATTGCGAGACACAGAAGAAAAAAACAGCTCCAGGGCTTGTTCCATAAGAGTCCGCAAAGAGCCGACAGAGCTATGACTAGGCGGTTGCGTATTGCCTGGACGCCGATTTTGTTTGCGCCCCAGTAGTCGCGACAAACTCCACATCGCGACAGCTCGCGCCCGCTCCGCAAACGCCCGCTAATTGTTAACAGATCAAAAAGAGATCTCCGAGTTCTCATTAGAGCTATGTATAGCGAGCTTCAAATACCACCAAGGTTCAGTACATTCGCGCGATGTCTTAGAGTCTCGCTAACTCCTCTCTTGATTAAACATGCTCTTGACCTTTGTCCCGCCTGAACCCTAGGGTGGTCGACGTACGTGTTTTAATTTTCAACCAGAGGCAAACTTTCCAACCGGAAAACCTCTCCCTCTTTCTCAACCTGACGTAAGTTCTCTAGCTACTCGCTAGGCGATAGGTGTGGGCTTTGCCGCGCCTTCTGTTTGAGCACCCGATGCAACCGGATGCCCGAACTAGCCACGCTTTGTAGCAGAGCTGTCAATCAAACCCAAGGAGACAGCCATGTTTGGTATCGACACCTCAGTGCTCATCGCACTGCTGCTTATTGCTGTGGCGGTTGGCGCGGTTTTCGCAGCCAAGCGACGCAACAACATCGACAATCGGGTCATCGTCGTTTCCGACGAAGACTTCGACCCCGTTCACCGCGGCTGGGGCCACCGTCACGACGACGAAGGTCCTTGCAAGTTCGACCGCAACGAAGTCCGCCGCACGATGCACAACGCCGTGCCGCCCATCGACATGTCGAACATCCCGGCGCCCGAAGCCTTCGTCCAGAAGCTGCTGAAGTGCGTCAACGCCGACGAACTCGCCGAACTCGTCGCTGGACTGTCCGGCGAAAAGCCGGTCTACGTCGGCGACCAGCACGTCACCCTCAAGAGCCGCAGCACCCATGGTCCGGGCGTGTGGCTGGCGATGACGTGGCTCGAGCAGTTCTACCGCTCGCTCGGAATCGAAGTGAAGCGCATCCCCTACAAGGTCGGCGGCGAAACGCTGTTCAACCTCGAGGCGATCAAGCGCGGCAAGTCGACCGGCAAGAAGCCGAAGGTCTACATCGCGGGCTCGCACCTCGATTCGACCGCCGGCAACACCTGGAGCAACGAGAAGGTCGCTCCTGGTGCGGATGATGACGGCTCCGGCACCATCGCCGTTCTGAAGCTCGCCGAAGCGATGAAGGACCTCGTCCTCCCGGACGACGTCGAAGTTCGCTATCTGCACTTCACCGGCGAGGAGCAGGGGCTCTGGGGCAGCAAGAAGTACGCTCAGGCGTGCAAGGCTGCCGGCGACAACATCATCCACATGTGGCAGTGCGACATGATCGGCTACTGCCGCACCGAGGAGCACATGTTCGACATCCACGACAACGTGGACCAGAACGGCAGCCACGAGATGACCGTGCTCCTCGTTCGCACCATCGCCCAGTACGGTCTCAACCTGAAGCCCATCGACACGCACAACCGCGCGGTCGAAGGTCGCAGCGACCACGCTCCGTTCACGGCCTACGGCTGGAAGGGCGTGCTCGTCAGCGAGCGCTTCACGGACGAGGACTTCACGCCGTACTACCACACCACCGAAGACCGCGTCGGCAAGTTCCGCATGCCGTTCTACGTGGCGATCGTTCAGGCGATGATCGCGACCCTCATCCACGACTCGGGCGCCAAGCCGGCCAGCCTGCGTTAACGCTTCGCAAGGGTGAGTTGCACACCCTCGCTTAGCGTGCGTCAGGTTGAATCCGGTTGGACCTCCAACGAAAGGGACATTTTGAGAAGAACTCATCGTGAAACGGTGCTGATGCGCAATCGTCAGCGCCTCTCCATGCAGCACCACAACCTCTCCGCAGAAGAGGCTCCGCAGGGGCGTTTCCGCAAACGGCATCCGCTGGATTGTGGTCGTGCCAAGTGCAAGCTCTGTTCTGGCGAAAAGCTCTTCGGCAAGCGTTCGGTAAATCGCCAGCGCGCCGACGAAGCCTTCTCCTGCCAGCTCGCCGAAGTCGAGTCTGCTGTTAGCGCGTAGGTGCAGTCCCATCAACCTGGGGCGGTTGGAGTAACAGTCGCAAGACAACTCTGACCGCCCCGCACGAGACGAAGAACAAGGCCACAAGCCAACCTTCTTCGCCTCGTGTTTTCCAGAACTTGTCTACTATATGCCGACATAGTCCGCAACACCCAAAGTGCAGTCCAGGCATGCTTTCCCACCCAAACGCCCTTGCCCAACCTCCTGCAAACCCGGTTTTGGCTATCCAGCTATGAGATAGTGTGTTCGCTGTCAACAATGAACGCTTAGATGATTGGGATTAAATGGTGTCTTTGTCCTGTAGATCGCCATCATGATGCGAAGTAGCTTGCGCATGGCGGCGCACAAGATGACTTTCCTTGGTTTGCACTTCTCTGCCAACTTTGTCGCGAATTTTTGAATGGCAGGGTTTGATCGAACTGCGCTCAGAGACGCCATGTAGAAAACTTTCCGGAGGCGCTTGCAGCCTTTCTTAGACATCTTCGGACGCCCTCGAACAGAAGTTCCAGACTCGCGCAATTCCGGAGTCAAGCCGCAGTAGCTCTCGACTTCTCTCAACGACTCGAAGGAATCCAAGCCGGAAATTTCCGTGAGAAACGTGAGTGCCGAGATCAAACCGACTCCAGGGATGGTTTGCAGTAAGGCGAGATCGTTCTGAAATTGCGGTTCGGACTTGATCAAGAGGTCTCGAGCCTGTTCCAGCAGCAAAATCTCATTGTTGATGAATTCGATTTGCCGCTGAAGCGAGATACTCACAGGTTCGTCGAGCCGACCGGACTCGGTACGATTCACGGTTCTGGTTCGGTCGGTCTTGAGCGCATCAATGTGACGCTCAATGTTGCGAATCTTCCGGACCACGTCCGGGAGGGGCGTCCAGGTCTTCGGTTGAATCAGTTTGCAAAACTGTGCGATTACCTCGGCATCAATTGCGTCCGTCTTTGAACGCTTCAACAGGCTTTTGCCAAAGTTTTTGATCTGAACAGGATTGACGACGCTGACGGCAAAACCTTTGTCGCAGAAGTATTCTGCGAGTGGCTCCCAGAGCTTTCCAGTGGCCTCCATGCAAATTTGTACTTCGCTTTCGGTGTGCTGATTCAGCCACTTCTCAATTCGCCGAAATCCGCTGTCAGAGTTGTCAGCGTGCAACTTCCGCCCTCGTTCCGAGAGCAGATAGCAATCCACAGTCTCTTTAGAGATGTCTATCCCAAGTGATATCACGATGCGCCTCCATTTAGACTTGCCAACCTACACAGGACGCGGATAGAATCTTGTCAGGGCGAGCCTTGTACGCATGCTAAATCGTTCTAGGATTTGCATCTGATAGTGTTCAGCCTCAGAGGACAAGACAGAAACGGAAGTCCAAACCTCATAGCCTGACTTCGCGGTCATACGCTTTTTCCTGGTTTCTTCCGTTTCTCTATCCTCGCGTCCTCGGATAGCCTTGCCGACAGCAGGACCTGGTGTCAATTGATTGGGTCTGCTGTCAATCTCTAACGTACAACGGATTTAGAAAATTCCGGCATCGTAGCGTAGACAAACCACCTTGTATTACTGCGACTACAGCGACGTCAAAACCGGTCAACGCTTGCGGCACAGACTCTTCCAGCTTTCACAAACCAACTACGACGTTTAGTAGTCTTTCGCGTGACTGCAAAACCGGTCAATGCTTGCGGCACAGACCTTTTCAGCATTTGCATATCCACCACTGCATCTAGTAGCAAAAGCCGACAGCCACTACTGCATTTAGTAGTAAATTTTTCAAGAGAACCAGCCGCAGAATTGAGTTCTGCAGCCGGTTCTGAGAAGACCACTCGTCAGAGCGGTTCAATAGCGGTTCTACGCGCTTCGCCGAAGTGCTACGCGCTCCACACGCAACTCAGGATGCACCTGCGCGCCCTTGTCGCGAGTCCTACCAATCGTTTTGCCGCAGCACTCACACACGTCTAACTGACGGCTGTGCACGCGACAACAGAGGTGACCGCGAGGAATGCTGAATTTGCAGCCTTCAGCCGTACACTTGCGAGTGCCCTCGCCTTCATGATTTTCGTTTGCAGAACATTTTTTGCAGACCATAAAGTCTCCAGGTTAGAACTTGAACTCGGCCGGAAGCCGAGGCACGCGCCTCACGCTTCCGACCGAAAACACCCACGAATCAGTTATTGCACCTTGAACTGCTGAACCACCGTGCCGACAGGAACGCGGAATCCTGACGCACGTAGCGTTCGCGTTCCTTCAGGAAGATGCCCCAGTTGTACAGCGCCGAATCCGGATCGCACTCGCGAATCGTCGTGCGCCAGTAACCGACGTCCTTCAGCTCCGGGTCTTCGATGAGGCGCACGAGATCATTGGCGTACACCGAGCGGGGAGCCAGGCTGCCGTCGTCCATGCGCTGCATGAAGTTGTAGGTCACGGTGCTGTTGACGGAGCCGGAGCCCCAGATGAAAGTACCGGACAGCCCGTCCGAGCTGCGCATCGAGACGAGCGTGCCCGGTCCGTATACCGTGTCCTTCATCGGCACGAATGCACCGACCACCATCGCACAGATGAAGCCGACGAAGGCACCAGCGCAAGGTCCGGCGATGCCGCCGAACAGGAACTTGCCCCAGCTGCGCTCGCCGAAGACGGCGATGATGACACCGAGCAGAAAACCGACGGCGACACCAAGCAGAATTGAGTTCATATCAGTTGTCCTTTGCTAGTAGTGAGCGGTTTCAGTCCGCTTCCAGCCACGAGTTGAAGGTGATAGACGCGCTTCTCCACGAAAATCGAACGCAGAGCGAAACGACCTCGTGCCGAAACAGCTGACAGAGCCAACGGTTTCAATCTCGAAGAGATAGTCTGGTTGTTATTCTTGGCTGAGTCTCTCGGAAAATAAAAAGCGCGAATACGTTCTCATCTTGTTCTTCTGTTCTTCCAACAAGCAAACATTGTGAACAGAATCAAACCAAAATCGCGTTCTTTGACCTAGCGCGCTTTCACTAGCAAGCGCAGGCCGCGCGCCGGCGCCAACGATTCGCGAGCAATATCCGATCTCGAGGTGCTGCGTATTTTCCCCACTGCAACTGCGAAAGTCGCGATTGGTACAGCCTCGGTCTTTCTATGCAAGTCTCCGAGACGCCCTCCGTGTGCTACAGAGCAGTCGGAGGACTGGACTCTCATGAAAAACATGGTTTTAATCGCGACACTGTTATCCTCGATGGCGGGACAGGCATTAGCGGACCAACTCAGCGTGGATGCGCCGCAGCTCGATCAGAAGGACACTGCTGTGAATCAGCAAATTTTTGAGCTGGAAAAAAACAACGTGCTGTCGAGCACGGAGGCCGCTGTTCTGCAGGCGCGCCGCGGCAACATCATGAGAGAGGCAAACATCCGCCGGAAGAAAAACAATGGCATCCTGCCAACTGCCGACCTTCGCGAACTAAGTAAGCGCATGGACAACATGTCAAAGCAGGTCAGCAGGCGCGTAGCAGCCCGTTCCACAACGACTACGCAGTAGTCCTATTTCTTCATCATCGAATTCATCAGGCGAAATAACTCGTCGAGATCACTGTGCCTAACGAGAAATGTAAGCTCGGTGTATGTCGAAATCAATTCAACAATGTTGAGTTTTCTAACCGCGAGCGACCGCAGCAGAGCAAAATACATGTTCGGAGTGTCGATGTACTGTTCGCCAAATTGCACGGTAAGTGCTGCCAAATTCTCCAGGTGAATCTTCGGCTTGTCTGGCTGAAAGTTCTTCAGGATTGGCTTGGATAGAGACATTGGTGCAAAGATGGAAATCTCTCCGGCACCGTAAGTGACCGTCAAAAAATCGGCCTGTGCGAATTCAACTGCCGTGTAGAGCCGCTGGGCACGTAGCTTATTCTCCGCAGTTTTATTGAACGCGACTTCCACAAGATTCGACTTCACGGATATGCTATCCATCTCAACCTTGGGCAGAAGCGGATCTTCAGTGGTCAACTCGGCACTCAAGCGCGACAGTGCCACCACTATGGTGCCTATTTGAACTGGTTTCATGGCTTTACGCTCTACATCAGCTTGAATTCGCTTAGCGTAAGCGGAAAGATTGAGAGCTTTACGCGAAAGCACCGTCAGCTCAGGCTCTGACGATAAAACTATTGCGCGGACGATATCGCTGACTTTGTTCATTTTGTAATAAATATAACAAATAGAACTTAAATGTACCAATGCTTTAGAAATTTTACTTCAGAACCGCATGACGGTAGAGTGAATAAGCCGCAGACGACACTCTGCGAATGGCAAATATCGCTAAGACATATTAAATAGAGACCACGCGCAGAAGCTGACTGCACGCGCGTCTCGCCACGCCTCCGCCAACCGTATAGATTCAGCGCATATAAGAGGAAAAACATATGACAGTCTTAACTAGACAAGCAGTCCCCGAAGACGCTCACGAAATCTATGAGATGATTCGCGCTCTTGCGGAGTACGAGAAAGAAGAAAACAGCGTGAAAGTTTCTGCTGATGACTTGCATGAGCAAATGCAGCTGTCGGAGCGCCCCTTCGAGTGCCTGCTGGCCATTCAAAATGGAATGACCTGCGGATTCGCCTTGTACTTTTATACTTATTCTACGTGGGAAGGCAGTCGCTCTCTATATCTCGAGGACCTGTTTGTTTATCCGACTGCAAGAGGCACCGGTGCTGGTGCAGCCTTAATGACAGCGCTGGCGACGATCGCTCAAGAAAAGCAATGCCGGAGGTTCGAGTGGTCCGTGCTGAATTGGAACTCGTCGGCTATCCACTTCTATGAAAGGCTAGGCGCGGAGCCAGTTTCCGGCTGGACGCGTTATCGAATGGACGGCGATACTTTGCGAAACTTTGCACGCGAAAGATCGACACCAATTACCACCGCCGATCGACCACAAGCGAAACGCGCATGAGAAGCAAATCTCCGCCTTCCTTTCTTCAGAATGTCAGTATTGGTGGGCATTTCTGCAGCATCACCGATATACTATCGCGCTATTGTAAACTCGACGGAGAGGAACGTCTGACCTAGCAAGAGAAGCACCGCGAGTAGTGCAGGGATCGCGACCTTCCATCTCCCGAAAGTTGAAAAACTCAATAGAAGATTTAGTGTTCAGCTGCTTAACAGCTTGCTGAACCGATTACACGCAGGCGAATGCGTTCAAGACAAGGAAAGGAGATAAGTCATGTTTGGAAGGAAATTGCAGATACCCCTGGCACTCAGCGCATTAATAGCGGTAGGAGCCCTGTACACGCCGCTGGCGTCGCAGGCAGACAATCTGCTGGTCAAGGAAACACGCTCGATCCACCTGTGCGGTGACCTGTTCGAGATCGAGGCGAATGCGGACAAAATGACTGCTGCAGAGCGTGCCAAAATTATTCAAAAGAACCTGGATGATGCATTGATCAAGGCGCTTGATCGCAGCCCGGACTCAGTGGCCGTGCGAGTGAAGAACAAACAGCCGGTTGTAGAATTGAACGGTTATCATATCGCGACAGCAGACTCCAACAGCGCAATCCGAAAAGGTGTTTCGCAAATGGAACTGGCGAACGAATGGGCGCAGAGTATTCGTGAGTGCCTCGCTGACCAAACTTCAGTAGAGAGGTATATATCAGCTCTTCAAGAGCCCGCGAAGGTCTCGACCGGTTTGGTGAAAACCCACAAGCACATCGCCGTGGTCCCGCCGGAGACTCGAATGCCAATTAAACTGTTGAGCGCATTCCACTTTGATGGCACCACCATTGGTGACTCCGTTACCGCTGTCATCAGCAGAGACGTTCCATTGGGTCCGCAGTTCGACACATACTTGCCCGCAGGAACACTGGTGCACGGTAATGTGCTGGACGCTGAAGAATTCACTTATAACGGTTTTCCAGGTGACTCGACTGTGACCATTCAGTTCACCAAGTTGGAAACGCCGGATGGTCAACAGATCCCCATCCAAGCCTTTGTGGTTGGCGGCGTCAACGAATTTGAAATCGCTGCGAAAGAGCAAGTTGATCCGCAGGGCGCTCTCGACATGACCACTGGCGCGACCAGCACGAAAGGTCTGATCTCGGGTGCATGGGTTGGCAACCAATACGCTAAGGACGAACAATCCCGATTGCCGCGTCTGTTCATGAGCCGAGGAGCGGTCTTCGACATCGGCCCCATGGAAGAGCTACAGCTTGAAACTACGGCGACAACAAGCATCGCCATTGCTGAGCCAGTAGGCACTATCTAGGCGCCGCGCGTTATCAATTCAAACGCGCAAATAATTAGGATTATTCAAAAAAATTTTTAGGAGTTAGATCATGAAATTGAAATTCAAAACGCTACTAGGTTTGGTGGCATTAACTATCGGACTTGGAACCTTGCCTGCTAACGCAGGGTTCAACCAGGGTAACTGGGTCACATTCAGCGGCGAACCGATGTTCCAGGTCAAAAGCGGAGCTGCCGGCTTATCAGCTGAGCGCCGCGCCTGGGTCGCCCAGGACAACCTGGACAACGCGCTCGCAGTGAACCCGAGCAAGTCGCCGAGTACGGTCCAGGTCTGCAAAGTCAACGGTGGATACACCGTCCAGGTCGGTGGGAAATATATTCTCACAGCCGATGCCGATAGTGCACGAATGGAGAACATGAGCGCGCTCGAATTGGCCAACGCCTGGGCCGGCGCCATAAAGGACCGACTCGCCAATCGAGACGACTCTCAACGCTACATCTCGACACTGCGAGACGAACATGCATTGCAAGCCAACGTTTCTGTAACCGAAACAGATATCGTCCGCTCGCGCGAAGAGGGCATTCCGTTCAGAATGGCTGAAGGAACACTGACCATGAGCCCCGATGTTGCTGATCAGTGCATCCTCGTGCTCAAGAAGAACGTTGTTCTCCAAAACGGCTACCTGCCGGAACGCTCTATCCTCACTGGCGTGATCTCGAAGGACGGTCAAGGTGAATACGTGACCTTCACGCAAGCCACCACACCGGCTGGAAACACAGTTAAGTTGACCAACGTGGTCGCCTCGGCTGCATTCTCGACAGACGCACCACATCCGGTGCTGACGCTGAACATGCCGGCTAACCCGCAAACCAGCAGTCGAGAGCCTGCACTAGTCGGTGTTGGTGCTCAAGAGAGCGACATTGCGGTCATCGAGGAGCGCAACAACATGGTCGCAGTAACCACCGACGACCTGCAAATGTAGTTACATTCACCTCGTAAGAATCGCGAGATCCGCAAAACTCGCAGTTAACGAAGGATTATGGATGTACATGAAAAGGAAAAGGACCATCTGACGGATGGTCCTTTTCTTTGGTTCGACGGAACCGCACTATTTCAAGAGACCATAATGCTACTTCCGTTTTGTTTGCTCCTACCTGCCCGCTCCTTATGATTAGTGACAAACTGAGCTGATCCTTACTCTAATGCGCCTGCCGCTCCCAAGCCAAAAAAGAGGTCGCTTCCGCGACCCCTTCCTTTTTTCGTGGATAGAACCCGTCTTCCTGGACAGCTACCCACTAGTCATTAACAGGCTGTGCGTTAACCGCAGCAGTTATTCCCGTCCATGAATTCATTCACTTCTTTTTCGGCGATTTCTTTGGTGTGACCATAGCGCTTTTGAATACGACCAACCAACTGGTCGCGTTCGCCTTCGATTGCCAGCATATCGTCATCTGTGAGCTCAGCCCACTTCTCTTTGACTTTGCCTTTCATCTGGTTCCAATCACCCTTCAATTGAAGTTTATTCATTACTGCTCTCCTAAAGTTATGGGGAACTCGTTATCTTCGGGCCTGGCCGCAATTCAATCGGCTCTCCCATTGCCGGCGAGTACATCGCCTCTGCGATCTAATTAGCATGTGCAAATTGGGCTAATGACTCTTGTCAGCCAACTGTTGCAAAACCTGGTGTAGAAAACCGAAACGCTCGGTAGATACAAGCTTGAGCAAAGAAATTTGCAAATTCTGCACAAGTTTAAACACGAAAAGCGCCATCAGCAGCGGCGATCCATCGAAACATACACGTTTGTGCTATATCATCTCTGTGAATTTACGGGTTGCAGTTCTACCCATATGATTGATGCATAGTCTCAACCCCGCCCAATCCCCTTACTCAAAGAGATCATTGAGATGACAGTTTCCAGCAAAGACAACGAGCAAATAGGCAGTCTCCTCGTAGACGCAGAAATCGTATCCCCCGATATGGTCGAAATTGCTCTTCAAATATCCGCCGGCTTCGGCGAATCGATCGTTCAAGTTCTCGCTGATACCAATAGAATCAGCGATTGCGATGTGCAAAACGTCCTGCGCGCTCAGGACATGGTCAACACCGGTAAAGTGGAAGCGAAAGTTGCGACACGCGCTCTCAATTTCGCACATAAGACCAGACGCGCTTTCAACGACACAGTCTGGACCGACTTCCCCGCCGAGGACATTGCTCGCGCAGCATAATCGGTAAAAGTTTTTTCGTGACACTGCAGAATTGGACTTGGTGCTCGGGCGCATCAAGTCTTTTTCTTTGCGGCGAAACCGAAACAGTCGCCTCGACTAGCGCAACTTATCGTTTCGTCAGCCGGGTCCTTCGACCGTGGCGTGGATCACGTTCGCAAGCGACCGTCAGTTGTGTGCAAACCATTTTGATATTGAACCGCAGAAAAAAACTTTTCGGGAAGAGCACTTTACTGCAAATGCCCATGAATAGCGCGGTTACACCAAACTCATCATCATGCCAACGCGCATCCCCTTGAATTAATTTGATTACGATATGACGCGGTGAAATACTAGTTTTGCGCAAAGTGCGCCATGGGCTTCAATTACGCCCACCCCGATTCCCCGCACCAGATGCAATACCATTGGCGCGAAGTTCTTATTAAACTAAAACAGTGTCAAACGTCACGGCGAAGACGCAGCGCAATATAACCAGGTTATAGCGTCGCTCATCCGTCCGACTGTCGTACCTGATTCATCTATTCAGACGATGCCACCATCGTCGGCTTCTGTCGCACCCGTTCGGTGAGACGAGGCATCCCTTATCCTATAAATGCAATTGACGCAATCCGCCTTCCGCAGCGGATCGTCACATGCCGCCGGAGTTTCCTCATGGTCGAATTAAACGCAAACAGGGAAATACAGAATCCCTATAATCAGACGCCGGACTTCACATTCGAATTGAAGAAGTTCGAAAATTCCACCACGCTCGACTTTTCGCCATACCAGAGCGCGGAAGTACATCTGCTTTCTCCGTTGTCCAACACAGAAAACCTTCCCGGACTTGGCATTTCGCAAGGACCGGATCTGTTCCTGCCAGATGTTCAAATCGAGCCTGCATACGACTTCAAGGGAGAGCAAAGACTGGCTCAACGTGGACATAGTGCAGAAATATCAGTGGCACCATCTCCGCCTTCAGATGGTTCTGAGCAACTCAAACCAGCTCAGCCGAAGACTTCAGATCTTCCAGCCAATGCAAGAATCGCGCTCGCGGCGGAACGCAACGCCGAAGCCAAACCATGGGTTGGTTCGCGCTATGAGCCGCAGGTGCAAAATGGTCGGTTAGCCGGTGCCGCAGCGGTTTCAATGGTGCTTCAAGACATCGGCTATGATTACGCCGACTCAGCCAATGTCGGAAAACTGTCGAGCCAACTCGAGCAAAAGGGTTGGCAAAAGGTTCCGTTGGATCAAGCGAAACCAGGTGATGTCATATATGGTGGTAGGCTAGGAAAGGATTGGCGCGCCGGCGGTGGGAATGCTCATATCGGCATCGTCGGTCAAGACGGAAAAGTCTGGCACAATGACTCGAAGACCGGCAACTGGCAGGCTGATTCAGTCGCAAGCAGTTTTCCCCCGGAAAAATATGGAGAGCAGGTCTGGGTCCTTCGCCCGCCACAGTCAGACGTCCCCAACATACCGGTGCCGAATGGTCCGGTGCGCCCGGACCGACCGCATCCGCCCTCACCCGGGCGCGATCACCGCCCACGACCTCATTATGTACCGGACGACGTCACGCCCCGCCCGGACGACTATTCGCCACGACCTGGTGACGACCCGAACATCCGACCAGAGGACAGCGAAAGAAACATCGAAGCAAACAAACGCATCCTCAAGAAAGCGGCTGCAAACGTCGATAGACGTCTCTGGGCTCAGTCAGACTTTGCAAATTCAGTCAAAGGCGGTCGGCTTGGGTGCGCAGCATCTGTTTCCGAAGTTCTAAAAATGTCCGGGCTTCATTACGCAAACAGCGCCGGCGTAGGCGGTTTGGTAGACATACTCAAACAACAGGGTTGGACCCGCGTCCCGCTTAGCCAGGCGCAGGCCGGAGACGTAGTCTATGGTGGCAAGCCCGGCACACGCTGGTGGGAAGGCGGCGGAAACGCTCACATCGGCGTCGTCGGTGAAGATGGACAGGTCTTTCATAACAGTTCCGGACGCAAGCGCTGGGTGCAAGACAATCTCACCACCGTATTCAACTCGAAGCGCTTCGGCGACAATCGTTGGGCGCTTCGTCCGCCTCGCAACGGCTAAAATCGAACAGGCCTGGTCTCGGAGCTTTCGGAACATGAACTGTTGCAACGCGTCATAAGTGGCAGTTGTAATTTTTAAAGCAGGTTAGTAATAGCCTCGGTAGCCGTTGTTACACCAACAATGGCACCATATACGGCACTGCAGTCGAGCGACCGCAGGCACGACCTTGCTCGTCGTAAAGGAGACGCGATCATGTATAAGTGCACGCACGAAAGCGATGATGGAACCGCCAGGATTTTCTCCGAGTCACAATGCTCAATCCCGCCAGATACAATCTTCGGTCAGACCGGCACGCAACAAGAACCGCAGCCTGATATACAGTCAGCCAATTTGCTCGATTCCTCCTCATTCATGCAGGAATCCGATTGCGAAGGCGGGATATGTTCGCTCAACTGGACGCCGGGGACGCGGCATTAGACCGACGCCTGGAACGCAAGCACTGGAACGCTACCCTGAACCCCTGAGCTAGTCGTTATCGCCAGCTGGAAATTCATCATCACGGTTAAGCATCGTATAAATCGTCGGAACAACGATCAATGTAAGTGCCGTCGCCGTCACCAATCCACCGAGAACAACTGTCGCAAGTGGTCTTTGCACCTCCGCACCGGTGCCGTTCGAAAAAATCTTCGGCAACAAACCCATAATCGCGACTAACGCGGTCATCGCAACCGGACGCAGTCGAACTTTCGCGCCTTCGATGGCCGCGTGCTTAACGCGAAGACCACGCTGTTGCAATTGCATAATGTAGCTCACCATAATCACACCGTTTTGAACGGCAACACCGAATAAAGCGATGAAACCGATAATCGCTGGAACCGACAAAGGTTGCCGCGAGAGGAACAATGCAACGATGCCACCGACCATGGCGAACGGCACGTTCAACATAATCAATCCAGCATTTTTCAGCGAGTTGAATGAAGCGAAAAGCAATATGAATATGAGCAATAAAACCACGGGAACAACGATGGCAAGCCGCTGCATAGCACGCTGTTGATTCTCGAATTGCCCCCCCCAAACAATCTGATAGCCCTTCGGAATTTTAACCTTACCCTTTATTTTCGCCTGACACTCCTCTACGAAACCGCCCAGGTCCCGTCCGCGTACATTAGCTAAAACAGCCGTTCTTCGTTGTCCATCTTCGCGGTTGATCATAACGGTGCCTCGCGGTTTACTAATGGTCGCGAGACTCTTTAAGGGAATACGAGCACCATCGGAGGTTTCAATCGGAATAGATTCGATGTCGGAAACTTCGTCGCGCAAACTGTACGGGAAGCGCACCAGAAGTCCGAAGCGCTTAGTGCCTTCAAGAACCTCTGTGACAATTTTTCCGGCAAGAGCGGTTTGCATAATGTCTTGAATATCGGCGACGTTTAAGCCATACCGCGAAATATTGTCGCGGTTAAGTTTGATATTTAACTGCGGCAGACCCAAAATCTGTTCTCGCTGAATATCTGCAGCTCCCGGTACTTCGGAAACGATTGCTTCGATTTCAGCAGCAATTTTGTCGATTGTCTCGAGATCTTCTCCAAAAATTTTGATTCCAAGGTCCGCTTTAATACCGGCAATCAGGTCATCGATCATGTCGCCGATAGGCTGCGAGAAAGAGTATTTCAAACCCGGGATTTCATCGAGTTCTTTAGCCATTGAATTGACGAGCTCTTCCTTAGTTTTAGCTTTCCAGTGCTCTTTGGCTTTCAAACTAATGAAGATGTCTGCGTTATCAACGCCCTCGAGGTCACCGCCCATACCGGATCTACCGATCTTGGTTACGACGGTATCAACTTCCGGAAATTTCACCATGGACTGTTCTACTATCGTGTTGATGCGCTGCGATTCAATGTGAGAAACACTCGGAGCTTGCTTGGTACGGAGCAAAATACTCCCTTCATCGAGCGTAGGAATAAATTCGGAACCCAGGAACGGAATCAGGCATAGGCTGGCAGCCAGACAGGCGACACAAATGCCGATAGTCCTCTTCGGATGCTTTAGCGCCAGGTAGAGACCGGGATTCGATACTTTCTTGAAAGCGGTAACAATCGGACTGTGCTTCTCGACGATTTGCCCGCGCATAAACCAGAAACAAAGCAGTGGTATCAATAGGAGTGCACAGAGCAGCGCACCAATCAATGCGTAAATGAACGTGAGAGCAAGCGGATGGAACATCTTGCCCTCCACGCCCTCAAGTGTGAATAGAGGAAGATACACTGCGATGATGATCGCAATTGCAAAAACGATCGGGCGCCCAACTTCTTGAGCAGCATTGAGAACAATATTCCATCGCTCTTTCGGAGGTTTGCCGTGAGCGGACGCTTCGGCAAGATGCCTGAAAATATTTTCGACCATAACAACGCCGGCATCAACCACAACGCCGAAATCAACAGCCCCAAGCGTCATGAGGTTAGCGGACAAGCCGGTAAACTTCATCAACACGAAGCTGAATAGAAGAGAGAGCGGAATAATCACAGACACGATCAAAGCGCTGGGAATGTGCAGCAAAACCGCGAATAACACAACGATTACGAGCCCGCCGCTGAACAGCAGAATTTCTTTTACGGTCTCAATCGTTTTATCTACTAACTCGGTCTGGTCATAGTAAGGATGAAGGGTGACGCCCTCCGGCAAGTCAGGCTGAATCTCGGCGATTCGCTTCTTAACTTCCTCAACTACCGCTTTGGTGTTGACGCCTTTTCGCGTAAGCACCATTCCGGTCACGACTTCGCCTTTGCCGTTCATCGAAGCGGAACCACGCCTGAATGCAGGACCAATTTCGACTCGCGCGACCTTACCAACCTTTACCGGTATACCGTTTACTTCTTTGAGAACAATGTTCTCGATATCTTTGATGCCTTCAATCAGCCCCAAACCGCGGATGATGACTTCTTCTCCGCCCTGCACTATGAAGTTGCCGCCCGCGTTGACGTTGTTATCCGCCAGTGACTTATTCACATCAATAAGGCTCAAACCGTAGGATTTAAGCGCCTGCGGCGACACGTAGACCTGATACTGTTTTACGAAACCGCCATAACTGACAATGTTTCCAACTCCGTGTACGGCTCGCAAACGCCGCGCTACATACCAATCTTGAATGGTACGCAGTTCAGTAAAATCGTGACGGTCGCTGACCATGTAATAGTCGTAGACGTTGCTGAACGTTGATACCACCGGACCGAGAACCGGTCGCGGTGAGCCTGCCGGAAGTTCAATCGTCCCCAACCGTTCATTGACTACATTTCGAGCCCAATAAACATCGGTGCTGTCTTCAAAAATAACCGTAACAACCGACAGCCCAAAACTAGAGTTGCTGCGAATCTTGGTGATGTTAGGCAAGCCGTTCATTCCCGTTTCGATTGGAAACGTGATCAGCTTCTCGACTTCTTCGGTCGCCATGCTCTCAGGCTCTGTGATGACTTGAACCTGAACGTTACTCACATCCGGAAACGAGTCGATGCGGATGTTCAGCATCGACCAGATGCCCAAACAAGCGATACCAACCACCGCTGCAGCGGTCAGGAGCCGGTTTGTCAAAGCGAATTTAATTAGCTTCTCAATCATAAGCTGCTAAAGCCTTTCAGGAGCGCGCCGTATTTACTCGTTCGATGAAGCGAAAGTAATCTCGTTCTTGAGCATTAAGCTTCCCTGGGTGGCAACAACGTCACCGTCCTTAAGTCCGGAAACGATCTCAGTGAATTTGTCGCCCTCAATCCCCGTCTTGATCTGTCTTTCAACAAAACCATCGTTTGTTTTCACGAACACAATCTTTTGCTCGCCGTGTTGTTGAATTGCATCTTTCGGGCAGGCAAGAACCTTTTGCGGACTGCCTTCAAGGAAAATTTCGGCGAACATGAACTTTTTCAAGCGCCCGTGAGGATTGGCCAGACGCGCTCTGGTGGATATAGTGCGAGTCTCCGCGTGAACGCCCACTCCCATATAGTCGACCGTGCCGAGGAAGACTTCATCCGGATAGCTTGGAACCTTCACTCGGACCTGGTCTCCCAGCTTGACCTTCGGAAGGTCGATCTCAGGCAAATCCGCTTGAATCAAAACAGTCGACATATCGGAAACAGTGAACAAAATCGTCGACGGCTGCACGACTTGTCCGACCGCAACATCGCGGAAGGAAACAATCCCGCCTATCGGGGCATGTATATTGATAGTTCCGCTTATCTGACCATCATGAGTTACGTCATCAAGCATCTCTTTATCAACACCAAGGAACGTCAAACGCTGCATCAAAGTGTTGATATGATTTCGTATCCGATCCGCTTCCGCCTGAGCGAGCTGATAGTCTCGCTTAAGCATTGAACGGTTTTGATAAAGATGTTCTTCGCGCTTCAAGTTTGATTGAGCTTCTTCAAATTGCGTGTTGGCTTGAGCCAGTTTCGCCTGCGCCGCCATGTAGTCTTTGGCGGCTACGATTTTCTCGGCATTGAGCTCCTTGGCGCGTTTGAATTCCGTTTCGTACAGATCCTTATTAACTCTGGCCTCATTGAAAAGCGCTCGGGCTCTAATCAATGTTGCTGGGCGCCGAATCAACTCCTCGTAAATTTGACGCTCACGCTCTTCTTGCAATGCGGCAATTCTGAGCTTGGAGCGCGACTCTAAAAGATCAGACTCGAGGTCGCTGACTTCAGAGCTATCGAGCTCGGCTATCACAGCGCCTTTCGCGACGGTCTGCCCGGGTGAGACATTGATCAATGTGATTCTTCCGGCGATACGCGTCGAAATATTCACGTCCTTGTGCACGTCCGGTTCTATGCGTCCGGTTAGATGCAACGGCACGGTGACAGGCTTTTTAGAAACCGTTTCCGTCTTCAAATCAATCTTGGTCAATGCTTCGTCAGACAGCTTGAGCACACGCGGCCCCGCCGTCGGTGCCTTTGCATCGGCATCATCTGTTTTTGGAGCTTCACCGCAGCCGGTGAGGCTAAGGGCGATCGTGCCAACGAGAAAAACCGTTGCGCACCTTGACACTAAACTACCGAAATTACGGCGTGCGTCGCTATGCTGTGTTGCGGCTATATTCATTTTTTCGGCGAACTTCTGTTTCCGGGTTCTCTTAACTAAAGCTCAGAAAACCCCCTTCTCTCAAGTACAGAATACACGATCAGAATGCTCTGTCGCTCAACAGATCACACAATTATTACGGCCGCGTGATCCCTACATCTGGGTCGCGATGCGGGTACGCCGCACCGTTTCCGGCATGGTGCGCTCTTCTAGCAGTATCGTATTGGATGCAGTCGCGTACCTTGTGCTTGTATTAGAATCGCTTCCATTTTCAATAGCATCTTGCGCGGAACTGGCGATCATTGTGTTTCGCGCCTGATTAGAGGAAGGCGAAACCGTGCTGTAAGTTGTACGCTGATACGTGCGATTGTATCCGTTCTGATCATAACTATTTTGAATCGAATCATTTTTTGCGATCATACTTTCGCGCAGTCGCTTGACCGCTTGAAGTTTCTGCAAATCGTAGGCGCGGGCGATGCCCTTCTGCTCTATGGTTACAAGGTCGCCGAGGTTGTTAACTTGTGCGGCCAAACGCGCGCTGTTGTACTGGAAACCGTCAACCGTTTGATCGATAGCCTCGTGGAACAACTGATTGTCAGCGTATTTTGTCACTTCACTCTGCAGTTCGGTGGCAGGTTTGGCAAACGCGACGCTTTCAGGTTTGCGGTTTTTCAATAGCGGTGACATGTAATCGTGCCAGATCTTCGCCATTACGACGCCGCCTGTGACGCGAGTTCCGCGAACGGCCTTGTGTTTGTCGTTACCAGCCCAGACCGCCGTGACGATATCAGGGGTGGTGCCGACGAACCAGATATCCTTGGAGTCGTTAGCGGTTCCTGTCTTGCCGGCAACAGCAACTCCCGGGATGCGAGCCCGAGTTCCAGTGCCGCACCGTACCACATCCTCGAGTGCGCCTAGCAACTGAAGTGTTGGCTCGGTCGGTAGATTCGCACTGGGAGTAGCTTTATAAACACGCGCTTCGAGTCCTTTTTCGGTTTCGATCTTGCGAATAAACTGCGGTGCCATGTATGTTCCGCCGCGAGCGATGGTTGCATAGGCGGTCGCCATGTCGAGCGGTGAGATAGCACAGCAGCCTAACGCAAGAGCGGGATACGCATCAAGCTGAGAACGCACACCGGCATTTCTCGCCATTTCGATGACCTGAGGAAGACCGGCGGCTTGAGCTACTCTTACCGCACATATATTTCGTGAGGTTGCCAGCGCAGTCCTCGCAGGCAGCCAGCCTTTAAACCGTCCGTCGAAATTCTTGGGCTCGTATGGCTTCGATGGTGGCTGCTCAATCACAAGCGGCGCATCATTGATCAGGGTGTCAGGTTGAATAATTCCCTGATTGAGGGCTGCGAGATAAACGAATGGTTTGAAAGAGGAACCGGCAGTGTGAGGTTTTATCGCTCGATTCCACTGAATGTCTTCATAATTGCCGGCACCGCCGACGATGGCAAATACCGAGCCGTCCTTCACGGACATAGAAACTAGAGCGCCCTGGTCGATGCCTTTAGGGGCAGTCTTTATGCCTTTATTGATGGTCGCTTCAGCAAGTTTCTGAGCGTTGACATCCAGGTTGGTGTATACCCTCCAGCCCTTCTGCCACAGGTCCGAGCCCAGCTCACGCTTTAACTCTTGCTCGACGCATCCGATATAGTGGGGCCACGGGCGAGAGAGCGGACCGCGTGCAAAAGCCAACTTCTCGCTCATTGCGCGTCGTTTTGAGTCAGGTGTTAAATAGCCATACTCGGCCATTTTGGCTATCACATCCTGCTGCCTTTTTAGAGCAATTTTCTTGTTTTTCGACTTTGTCAAATCCGTCGGAGCTTTTACAAGTCCAGCAAGATAGGCTGACTCAGCGACGTCCAGCTGGCTCGCGTGCTTATCGAAGTAGTGCTGAGCGGCGCGCTCGACACCACATACGCCACCACCGAAGTAAGCGACGTTGAGATACGTCTCCAGGATTTTGTTCTTTGAATATCTTGAGTTAACATCCCAGGCTATGAATGCTTCCTTCACTTTCCTAGTATACGAGCGCTCCTTCGGGTCTAGAAACAAATTCTTTACAAGCTGCTGGGTAATAGTAGAGCCGCCTTCGACAATCCGACCTGCTGCATGGTTTCTCCAACAAGCACGAGCGATGCCGATTGGGTCGACACCGTGGTGCTCGTAAAAGCGCCGATCCTCGGCGGAAATAATTGCATCACGCATGTTCTTAGAGATTTTGTCCAGCGGAACAGCCTGACGGTCAGCTTCGGCTCGCAGCGTACAGACGTATTTATCGTGGCAGTCGTAAATCGTCACTCCGCGATTCAACTCTGCCAGTGTCGGAAGCGTTCCATCAGGTAGATGAAGATTACTCCGCACCTGGAAAAAAGTGAGGACTGCGCCAGTGATAAGTGTCACTGCAAACAGTCCCCACCATAGTTGCGGCTGCGCCTTTCTCAGCGCGAAGCCAATAGTCGTGAGCTTTTCGTTGTTGTCTCGACTAGTTGAGGTCGAGCGCTGGGTCACGCCTTTCAATTAACGTCTCCTTATGAACGCTTTGTTCTGTCTGCTCGATAACGGTCGGTGGAGTCACAACCTTTTCTTCGACAACCTTCTTTGTTCTCTGGGCGACGTAGCGTTTCTTAGGCGCCTTTCGATGAGCAACGTGACGTGCCTTTGTCCGCTTTTTCGCTACGTATTTCTTCTTGGCCGGCGTCGACGCTTTGGTTGTTGCCTTATAGGTCTGCTTTTCAGTCCGCACCACCGCCGGTGGCGGCTGAACAACATTGGTGGTCGTTGTGGTTTCCGTGGTTGGGACAACTACCCGCTCGTGACGCTCCATGATGAGCGGTTCTTCAACTGTGTGGCTGACGTCTCCATCCGCATCCCTAATAGCACGAGAGCGCGTTACCGTTGGCTGCATCCAGCTGTCAACTACTTGTGCCGGTCCCTGCTCAACTGTTTTTTGCGTGTATGTCTCCGCATTCGCGACCTGGCAGGTAAAAGCTAGTCCAGATGCGAGGATCGCGAGCGAAAGGCCGGCAATAATGTTTCTCATCTCAACTTCTCCTATTACGTCGCATTCGCGACAATCTCAGCAATCTGATTTTCGTCTAGCACGAATTTGATGAATAAAAGTCGTAACAGTTCAAGTGACACGGGGATAGAACGTCTCATCTGGTGCTAATCTTGAGAGACTGCTTTCACCGTGAGAAAAAAAGTTTGCGTCTCGATAAGTGGTTAAAAGTTTCAAGATTGATCAAGCGGCGCACAGTCGCTCAAATGGCGTGCGAACAAGGTCGAGTGTTTATAAATGACCGTCCTGCCAAGTCTGCGGCGACAGTGAAAGTGGACGACGTAGTCCACCTGGAACTCGGGTCTCGCGCATTAACGATCAAAGTTCTTTTAGTGCCGGAAAAGGCGGTTCGCGCGCAAGAAGCATCCAGCACTTACGAAGTGATTGAGGAACTGAAACGCGCGCCTGAGATTCTGGAATGGCTACCGGCGGATGAGGGCTGGTGACGTCCGTTCACCCAAAATATACATATAAGGATTAAGTTCTAAGTAGTTTGACGAAACAATCGATGGATCAAGCCCGTGATGGGGAACGATCCGATAGCAGGATCTTGAAGTCGGGAGGGAAGTCCGAATGTCAGATCTGGAGTCCAGAGCTTGTTCGTTCGCCACTCCGAGAACGCCCTAGACGGAAGGCGTGGCGAAAGAAAACCTATGCTACATAAAATTTGACCCCTCTGATGGTCAGTTGTTTGGTTTGAACTAACTGCAGGCGAGATAAGAGCATGGACAAGACAACAATCAAGTTGTTGCTGATAGAAGACAACCCACTGGATGCGAAGCTATTCCAGAAACTTCTGGACAGGAGTTCCCGCGTGTCATACAAAGTCGAGTTTGCCGGCTCGCTTAAGGATGGGCTCGAATTTCTCGATGAAAGTGACGAAATCGATGCAGTCGTTATAGACCTCAACTTGCCAGACTCGCAGGGTTTAGACACATTTCGAGCAGTACGCATTAATCATCCGTCAATGCCGCTTATCGTCCTGACCGCCGATGATGATGACCGCACCGCTCTCCAGGCTGTTCAAGCAGGCGCTCAGGACTACATCGTTAAAGGCGATCTGAGCCCGATGTTCCTTGGGCGAGCGATTCGGTATGCGATTGAACGGCAAGCGAGCGAATCTCGCATTCATCAGCTCAACCAGGACCTAGAAAAGAGAGTGATAGATCTCGCAGCCGCCAACAAACGCCTGGACGCGCTGTCTCACACCCTGTCCCTCGCTCGCGACCAGGCCGTTCAAGCAGCGGCCTACAAATCCGAGTTTGTCGCGAAGATGAGCCACGAGATTAGAACACCGATTGCGGCAGTTCTTGGAACAATCGATTTGTTGAAAACAACCCCTCTTAATGAAGAGCAGAAGGATCTCGCCGACATTATCAACGCGTCGGCGGAGAGCCTGCTCAGCTCGGTAACAGATGTCTTGGACTACTCGAAGCTGGAGTCCGGACAAATAGAGTTAGACATAAAAGACTTTTCTCCGGTGAAACTGATTGAAGGCACCGCCGATTTAGTCCTGCCTGCTGCCACAAAGAAAGGCTTGAGCGTTATGTCGTTCATCGACCCGTACATCCCTGAGATGCTGCAGGGTGACCCGGTTCGCATCCGGCAGGTGTTGTTGAATCTGCTCGGCAATGCAATCAAGTTTACGAAGAAAGGCGAGATCAGCGTCCAAGCCAGCAAAGAATCTTACGATGACCTCTCGATGCTGGTGCGCTTCTCGGTCATCGACACCGGACCAGGCTTGAGCGAAACCGAAATGGCTTCTCTGTTTCAACCCTATTCGACCTCCGGAGTGCGCAGCGATTCCGGAGAAGCTACCGGTCTGGGACTGACAATTTCCAAACGACTGGTCGAACTCATGGGCGGGCAGATGGGCGTCGAGAGTGACGAGGGCAGAGGATCTACCTTCTGGTTCTCAATACGTTTGCGGCGCTCGACAAACAAACGTTTTCTCGAAGCACTGCCACTACCTTCGATGGCATCCGATTTGATTGGTCTGCGAGTGCTCGTCGCCGACGACACCAAGAGCACGCGTCAAATTATTCAGGGCTATTTGAAAGCCGCACGCTTCCACACGAGTGCGGCCGCCAATGCCGAAGAAGCCCTTGAAATGCTTCGCCACGCGCGCCAGAAAGACACACCTTATGACGTAGCGATAATCGGTTTATCCAAAAAAGATGGAAGCCTGAAACTCGCTACCGAAATTCAAGACGACCCCACAGTCTCGCGTACGAGACTTATCTATTTGACAGAGTACTCGCAGACTGTAGTCAACGAAGATCTCTGGAAAAAAGGTTTCTCTTCATATCTGACAAAGCCGATCCGCCAGGCCGCGCTCATAGCCAGCATCTTCGACGTCATGTACGGAACTCTGGACAATGAAGTCGCCGTTTCGGAAGCTGAAGACGAAGACGCTGTAATCGAGTTAGACCTGCCAAAACCCGGTCGTGAAGCGTCAAAAGCCATGTCGATTCTGGTAGCAGAGGACAACAAATTTCTCTTGCAGGTCATGAAGCGAACCCTCAAACATCTGGGCTACTCTGTCGACCTGGCTAGCAACGGCAAAGAGGCTGTGAAGAAGCATGCGTCCAACCACTACGACCTGATCCTGATGGACTGCCAGATGCCCATCATGAGCGGCTATGAAGCGACTGTCGCCATTCGCAAAGCAGAAGACGGTAGTAAGCACACGCCAATCGTCGCCATGACAGCCAGCATTCAGAAGAGTGTTCGCGACCAGTGCTTCGAATGCGGCATGGACGATTTCCTGAGCAAGCCGGTTACGATCGAGCAACTGCAAAAGGTTCTGACGGTGGTAGCTCGCGGCTCTGAAGCCGAGTCAATAATCAAAGACGAAAAGACACCGGACGATCGCAAGTGAGCGCGTCGAAAACTTGCTCTTACGAGCATCTCTGCCCGGTCGCATGATCTGGGAACGCATGATCTAGGAACGCACGATCTGAAACGCGCGCGTGCCTCTAGTCAGAAGAACAGCATCGCTAGTTAGTCGTCGATGTACTCTCGCAGACGGCGACTGCGATTCGGATGTCTGAGTTTTCTAAGCGCCTTCGCTTCAATTTGACGAATCCGCTCTCTCGTGACGCCGAACAGCTGCCCGACTTCCTCGAGTGTGCGGGTTCTTCCATCGTCGAGTCCGAAGCGTAAACGCAATACATCTCGCTCACGGGGCGATAATCCAGCCATGACTTCGATGATGTCTTCGCGCAAAAGATCTTGCGTTACACTGCTGGCAGGCGTCTCGGCTTCTTTGTCTTCGATGAAATCACCGAGCTTGCTGTCCTCTTCTTTGCCTATTGGCGTTTCTAAGGAAACCGGCTCCTGCGCGACCTTGACGATCTCACGCAGTTTGCTCACCGTGATCTCCATCGCTGCGGCAATCTCTTCCTCTGTTGGCTTACGACTCAGGTCCTGAGCAAGTTTTCGCGTTATCTTCTTGAGCTTGTTGATGGTCTCAACCATATGGACCGGAATACGAATTGTTCGCGCCTGGTCCGCAATTGCTCTGGTAATAGCCTGACGAATCCACCAGGTAGCGTAAGTGGAGAATTTGTAGCCGCGCTCGTAGTCGAATTTTTCAGCAGCCCGGATCAAGCCGAGGTTGCCTTCCTGAATCAGATCGAGGAACAGCATGCCGCGCCCAACGTACTTCTTCGCGATCGAAACGACCAGTCGCAAGTTGGCTTGGACCAGCTTTCTCTTCGCGATAGCGCCTTCGGAACCGCCTGATTCAATCCGGCGTGCCAGTTCAATTTCCTGATCGGCTGTCAGCAACGGAATGCGACCGATTTCGCGAAGATACATTCTAACCGGATCGTCTGACGACAAGCCCTTCGACGCTGCTTCCTCGAAGTGTTCCGGGTCGCTATTATCGGTTTCATCAACCTCGTTGCGAATGGAAACGTCATCAGGCGTATCCATTTCATCGTCGCCTGAATCCAGAAGCTCATCCAGACCGGAGCGCTGCCGCTCTTTGCCCTGCTCCTCCAGCTTATCCAGCCGTTTTATAAAGCTTTCTTCTTTGTCCTTGGTACTCTTGCCTTTGGTCACACCCTGGTCTCCAGAAGTATTTTCAGATTGTCACGCGTGCAGGTTAGAGATTGAACTCGACTTCGATTTGTTCGATTCTGCGTTTTAGCCCGTCCAATTCTTCGTCGGTCTTCGCTGAAACTAATTCTACCTTGATTAGCTGATTAAGCTCCTTAATACGCGTCATGATTTGCGTAGCCATCGCACTATCGTTAGACATACCCAACATCTGCGTTAATCTACTTAAGCAATTCTTCGCCAATGAAAGCAGGATGCGGCTTTTATAGTCACTAATCACCACCCGCACGGGTAGATTCTGCTTCCGAATCTGCTCAACTATTAATATTATTTCGGTGAGCGGTCCCCTCAATTCCTCCAACCCGGCCAGACGGTCCATCAGTTGATACTGAAGGTCGTCCATAGTGTTGAACTGCGTGCCGATTCCCTCCAGAGCCACCTTGATCTCTTGATGCTCGGGCGTCAGTAGTTGCCAGTCAGCAAGGGAGTTGGACACGATCTCAAGGTCGTCACGCGAGACCAGATAAAGCGCGAGTAGCTGCCGTTCCGCATTAGTTAAACCAACTGTGGCTATCTCTCTATGCTTGCGAGTTAGCGGTGCGCCCTCGTCCTCTTCCTTCTTCTGGAATTTGCCTTTGCCTTTGCCTTGAAACTTATTGCCGCCACCGCCGCCTTTTCCGCCTCCACCACCGCCGTTTTTACCCTGCCAACCGCTGCCGTTCTGCGGTTGAAACGGCGAGGCGCCCTTGGACGGCGCGTCTAAACGATTATCAGTACGATACTGCCTTACATCGACGAGAAGTTCTTCTTCTCGAATGTTCAAAAGCGATGCGCATTGACGCACGTACTCGACTCGAGCAGCAGCCGTTTTAATTTTACCGACAACGGCTATAACCCGCCTGGACGCTTCGATACGACCGCTGTGGCTTTTCAAATCGATGCCGTTGATCGATTCTTCAATTTGCCAGTCGGTTATGTGCGGCGCCGTTTCCAGCGCTTTTTGAAACCCTTCCACGCCGGCGGACGGTTCAGTGGAACGCAAACACTCGTCAGGGTCCTTGCCTCCCGGGATTCGAATGATGCGCAATTCGATACCAATGCCCTCGGCAATCTGAGACAGCGTTTCCACGCCACGTTCAATCGCCTTCTGCCCCGCAGCATCGGAATCGAACGAGAGATAGACGCGCTTGCTATCCGTGTATCGGATCAATCGCTTCGCTTGAGCCTCAGTCATCGCCGTCCCAAGAGTGGCTACCGTGTTAGTGAAACCAAACTGGTGCGGTGTGATTGCGTCGAAATATCCTTCGACAACAATCACGGCATCATTCTTCTTGATCGAGTCCTTAGCCAGGTTTAGCGCATAAAGATGCTCACCTTTCTTGTAAATTGGACTTTCCGGCGAGTTGATGTATTTGACCTGGTCATCCCCCAAAGTCCGGCCACCAAAAGCGATTACACGACCTTCAACATCGCAGATCGGGACCATGAGTCGATGCCGAAACAAATCGTAGTGCGAACCGCCACCTTGCTTTTCCCGCACCAGACCTGCCTCTGCAAGCAAGTGAGTGGAGACGTTCATGCTTCGAGTGAGATAAGTAAGCAGCCCATCCCATGCGTTAGGCGCATAACCCATGCGGAACTTCTCGATCGTCGCGGCATCCATCCCACGCTTTTTCAGGTACTCGCGACCGATGTATCCTTCTTCCGGATGCGCGAGGAGACTCTGAAAGTACTGACAAGACTCTTCGTAGAGCTTGTACATCATCGACTTCCTGTCGTGCTCCTGCCGATCCTCAACGGTCTCTACGAGCGCAACTCCGTACCTGTCAGCAAGATCGCGCACCGAATCAATGAAACTGGCGCTTTTAATCTTTTGAATGAATGCGAAAACATCCCCGCCTTCATTGCAGCCGTAGCACTTGAAAATTCCCTTCTCCGGCGTCACGTTGAACGACGGAGTCTTTTCTTTGTGAAACGGACAGAGCCCCTTGTACGAATTTCCAGCGCGCTTGAGAACCACGAATTCGGCAATCACATCTACGATGTTTGCTCGCGAACGAACCTCAGCGAGAACTTCCTTGGTTACAGCAGACACGGCGGCTCCCAGATAGCGAAGATATATACACTCTCCCGCCAGGTCCGCGGGCTTCAGGTTTGGATCTTACAACACAATCCAGTCAGGCAGCGGCGCTCGCGCCGAGCCGATCTTGCGCGTTTGTGTCGTCAGGCGAAAGTAGCACAGCATTATTAGCAAGTAGTAAATTCTTTCACACATCAAGCATATCTTCTGGGATACTATTCCGAATTGCTGGTCCCGCGTTCCTCGCGACCGCCGACCGGCTCGGAAACCGTGTTGGCGTCAGAGAGCAAAGGTAAGTCCTCATGAAAACACTGATTAAAAACGGACGAGTCATTACGGCAGTCGACGATTACTACGGCGACATTTTGATCGATGGCGAGACCATCAGCATGATCGGCAAAGAACTCACCATGGAAGTGGACAAAACCATCGACGCCAAAGGCAAGCTGGTGATTCCAGGCGGCATCGATGCACACACCCACATGGACATGCCTTTCGGTGGGACGACATCCGCCGACGACTTTCAAACGGGAACGCTTGCTGCAGCCCACGGTGGCACAACTACTATTGTAGACTTCGCAATTCAGCAGAAGGGCCAATCCATACTAGAGGCGCTCGACATCTGGCACCAGAAGGCCGCGGATAAAACCGCTATCGATTATTCGTTCCACATGATCGTCACGGATCTGCCCCACGAGCGCACGGGCGAACTTAAGCAGCTGATTAACAACGAAGGCGTTACCAGTTTCAAACTTTTCATGGCTTATCCCGGAGTGCTCCTGGTGGACGATGCCACGATCTATCGAGCTATGTCGCTCGCCTCCGATCACGGAGCCATGGTTTGCATGCACGCTGAAAACGGCGTCGTCATCAACGAAATCATAGATCAAGCACTCAAGGCTGGTAAAACCGCTCCCAAGTATCACGCTCTCACTCGTCCAACAAAGGCAGAAGCAGAGGGCGTCTTCCGCGCGATTGCACTTGCCGAAATGGCGGGCTCTCCCGTTTACATCGTCCACTTAAGCTGCTACGACGCCCTCAAACGAGTTCAGGAGGCGCGAGATCTCGGCGTTCCAGCATTTGCCGAAACATGCCCGCAGTACTTGTTCCTCGACTACACATGCTACGAGAAGGAGGGTTTCGAGGGCGCCAAGTACGTCATGACTCCTGCTCTGCGCGACAAATGGAATCAGGATGAACTCTGGACAGGCTTGCGCATGAATGATTTGCAAGTGGTTTCAACCGACCATTGTCCCTTCTGTTTCAAAGATCAAAAACAGCTGGGCAAGGATGATTTCAGCAAAATTCCAAACGGCGGACCTGGTGTTGAAAATCGAATGAGCCTGATCTACAACGGCGGTGTCGTTCAAAATCGAATCAGCATCAATCGTTTCGTAGAAATTACGTCGACGAACCCGGCCAAGCTATTCGGTTTATTTCCCAAAAAAGGCACGATTGCAGTAGGTTCAGACGCGGACATCGTGATCTTTGATCCGGAGAAGAAGGTTACAATTAGTGCAAAGACGCACCATATGAACGTAGACTACAGTTGTTATGAAGGCTTTGAAGTACAGGGTGTTGCTGAAACGGTTTTGTCCCGAGGTAAGGTCGTCGTTGAAAATGGCAAATACACTGGCAAGGCTGGAGACGGCAGATATATAAAACGCTCTACAATCGACGTAAAGCATGGCCGTCCATCGGAGATAAGGCGGGAGACGGCACTTTCACGAAGTTAATTAAGGGATAAATTGCAATACATCCCGTTTCAAATTAAACGAATCCATAGGACAATCGTAAATTACAACGGAAGCTCTGGAGAATGGCAGATGGGATACACAACGGAATTCACAAGACCGGTAACCGAAGAACGTAACGACCAAACAATGGATCTCGACTTGCTGAACACATCAGAGCTTGTCGAGCGCGTTCAAGCGGAGGACCTCATCGTGGCCCAGAAGGTCAAAGAGGTCGTGCCGGATATCGCGAAAGCAGTAGACATCGTTGTTGAGAAACTGAGAGCAGGCGGACGACTGATTTATTTCGGAGCGGGCACCTCGGGACGCATCGGGGTACTCGATGCGGCAGAATGCCCTCCTACCTTCGGTGCCACCGGCGAGCAAGTGATTGCATACATCGCCGGCGGAAAAGAAGCGATGTTCAACGGATTCGAAGACGCTGAAGACGCGACGGAACTCGGCGCCAAAGATGCAGAAGCAGCAAAGGTCGGTCCCGGTGATGCCGTAATTGGTATCACAGCATCGGGTCGAACACCGTATGTTGTCGGCGCCTTGAACAAAGCTAAAGAGCTGGGTGCTGCGACAATCATGCTCGTAAACAATCCAAATCCGGAACTCGCAGCAACCTGCGATATTTCAATTACAGTAATCGTCGGACCGGAAGCTCTGTCGGGCTGCACCCGCATGAAGGCAGGCACAGCGCAGAAGATGGTCTTGAACCTGATTTCGACATGCTCAATGGTGCGCCTCGGTAAGGTGTATGAAAACTTGATGGTCGACCTGCAGCCTACCAATGAAAAGCTGAGAGAGCGTGCTGTTTCCATCATCTCTCTACTTGGTGGCGTGCCGCGTCATCTGGCAGAAGGCGCTCTGGTGGCATCGCACGAGAAGGCCAAAACAGCCATTCTAATGGTCAAGCGTAAAGTTGGTCGCGTCCAGGCAGAAGAGCTTCTCGATCGCTCCAAAGGCTCGCTTCGCAACGCTCTCATCGCGGACGCCGAAGACAGCCAGTAAGGAAATTCCCTGAGCGAGTCGGCAAGGCAGTTCGCGAGTGAGCGACGACATAAAAATCGGAACTATCCTCGGATCGAAATTCGAACTCATGTCCGTTTTGGGCAAGGGGAAAAACTGCACTATCTATAAGGGCTACCAGAACTTCTCGAAGAAGACGGTAGCCCTTAAGGTTTTAAATCTATCAGCGCTCGCCGATATGAATGAACTTCAGCGATTCAAGCATGAGGCGAAAATCGGAGCGGAATTGGCAGCTCACACGGGAATTATAGACATTCTCGATTTCGGCGCAGCTGCGTCCGCAGGTCAGGTTTACATAGTGATGAACTTGCTCGAAGGCGCGTCGCTCAAAGAAGTACTGGCACAGAAAGGCAGATTGAATGCGGATCTCGCGTTAGCAGTCTTCAAACAGATTATCGACGCACTTGCATTTGCACACGAAATGAAAATTGTTTATCGCAGTCTTGATCCGAGCGAAATCATGCTCACGCCACGGTCCGGGAAGGACGGCGACGGCTACATTGCAACGGTCATCGACTTTGGTTGCGCCATCAAACAAGGCGACAACTTTCAATTCGCATTACCAGGAAACGAAGTCGGCAAGCCTGGTTACATGAGTCCGGAACAATCCATTGGCGAAGAAGTCGACGCTCGTTCCGACATCTATGCCGTCGGTCGGATGATGTATGAAACCATCACAGGACAGCTACCAGAGGGTGTCCTGACCTTCGCTTCAGAACTGCAAATTCCGGAGAACGTTCAAACAGCGATTGTTAAATCGACCGAACAGGATAAAAATAAACGATTCCAGTCAATGAAAGAATTCGCGCACGCGCTGCAGGGAAGCAGCGGTCAGGGCGACAAAAAGAATGACACCTGGGGTTGGACAAAGAAATTTTTCAAGTAAACCCCGCCACTACCCGCGGTGACCGAGTTTATAGCAAACGCCGCTCTAAATGCGGTGACAAACCTCACAGCAAGCGCCGCCGACAGTCCGCGCAGAAGACCTTCAAATTGTTCTGCCGAAAGAACTTCACTTCGTTCCAAGTTCTGGAATAAGCAACATATTGCTTGTCGTCACTCAGCCCTCTGTAAGCAATGTGAACTTGCCCTGCGCAACAAGTCTCATCCGCCTCGGCTTCTGGAACGGGCGGCAGCGCAGGTTTCTTACCCGAAAGTTTGTCAACCAGTTGCCGAAATTTCTCCAGCATTCACCTTACCGCCGATACCACTCAAAGCGTAACACACGCACTTTAGCACTAAAGCCAGTTGCCAACGAAACGCGACAAAAAGGGCTAAATCGAACCTTTGGCGAACCGCGCTAGCTATTGCGGATTAGAACCGAAAAGCTGACCATACGGCGATGGGAGTCTCCCCATTGTTTGAAGCTGCCCGAGATCATAAAGTTGTCATATAGACCTAGAGGTGTCGTTCGTCACCTCACCTGCCAAATCATACGTAACTAGCTCATAGCCGTTTCAGCTGGTTGTTTTTAATGACAGAATCCCTCGCCGCCGGCGACCAACATTTCGAATCAAGTATGCCTGTCGACAAACAGGCCGCGCTTAAGGACAACGTGTGGCTCAGACACGCGATGACCGAGGTTAATCTTACTAGAGCCCAGAAATTTGACAGGGACAACTCCGCCAGCGCCACCGACTTGTTGCTGGAGGCCGGTCACAGCCTCGTCTATCAAGGCGGGCAAGCTTGGGTCACCAGCCTTGCGCAGCTCGTCGACGACGCGACCGGGAGCGGGACGAAATACGCTGACATGGTTTCGATTGTGCAGCGACCACAGGAAGCGGAGTACCAATCGAGCCGTTGGTACGCGCAGCAAGTCGGTGCCGGCATCGGCTTCGCCGCGCCCTTTGCACTGGCGCACGGTGCGCTCAAGTCATCAGGTCTTTCGCTTGCAGCAAGAACGGAACAAACAATCGCATCCACCGGGAGATTATTCTCCTCGGCAAACGGTATCCGTCTCGCCGATGGAGCAATCACCGGATTCGTCGCAGATTTCGCCCTGCGACCGCTGGACGAGCACGAAGAAAATCACCTGATCGCGCGCACCAAAAATGGTATCACCGGTGCCGCTGTACTGTCGACAATGACAGCAGGGTCTCTGGGATTGAGAACGGCGAGTCGCTCATTTGCAGCGGCTCTTGCAGGCGAAGGCGTAACCAAACAAACCGGTCGCATGATTTACGACGGAAGCATAGGCGCGTTGTCTGGTATTCCCGGTGGTGCGGCAAGCGCTCATACTCATTCGCTTATAAACGAAGGACGACTGGCTTCCAGTGAGGAAGTTTCTCAGTCCATCTATGCAACCGCCTGGACCGGTGGAGTTCTCAGCGCCGGTCATGTAATCGGAAGAGATCCCAAAGTTCTCACACCCGCGGCACCGAAAGAGTTCGAACTGCGGGGCTTGAACAAGTATCGATTCAACAAACGCGAAACTGTTTTGGAAAAAACACTTGGCGCCATCGGTGATGCCCATGCGAACACAAAGTACGCAGTTCGCGATGGAGTCGAGTCGGCAAGAGGAACGACCTATTCGTTTCTAAACAAGTACGATTTGCGACATCCCGTCCAACGGGCTCGCGAATTCCTCCGCACACCGGAGGTCGAGCAACCACGCGCCCCTCTCACGAAGGAGAACAATCCGGTAGAAGCCTTTGAACGCGAGTTACCCAGGTACATCAAAGATATCGAAGCGAAAGAAATAGAGATGGAGAGCACGAAGGACCGCGGCGAATCCTATGAGCGCTTCAAAGAGATGCGAGACATTCGCACAAATTTCGCAGCCAGAATGCTCGACATGTGGAACGGAACCGAAACATCTCCAGGCATCCGCCAGCTCACCGATGCACAGCTAGCGACGACGGACGTTCCCGTGCAACGCGTGGCTGAGATTCGAGCAGCATTCACTAAACCGGCTCGCGCAGAGAGTTATAGCAGCACAAGCCCACTCACAGAAGCATTGTTGAAACTGTACGGCAAAGAAACCGACGTCGACTATCAACATCTTGATGTTCTAGGAGAAATCGAGTATGCCAAGCAAAAGCACTATGGATTCTCGGTAGATGAGATGGTCAAACGAATGCAAATGCCCCGAAATCACTCGATCAAAGATCATGAAGGTGACACGCCTGTAGATTGGATGCCTAACAAGAGAACTGCAGACAATGCAGACTTCTATCATGGAACCGTGTCCGGCAGCCTATCTTCGATCATGGTGGAGAGAACGCTTCTGCCTCCAGGCGAGTTACGCTTGCGCGGCATCAAACAAACGACCGGCGAAAGCGCTAATGAAAGCCTGCACAGGAAGAACGTTTCCATAACTCGCGATTTCAACGAAGCATACGCCTATCATCGCCACAGTCCGGCGAGCCTCACGGATTTCCCTGTCATATACGGCATCTCCCGCGATGTCGCCCCGCGTTCGCGCCTGGCTGGAATGCTAGAACGAGGAGAACTTCTTGTTCCAAAGCTGGGGCTCGGCGAGAATACCGCAGTCAAACTCGGTTTAAAAACTCAAGACATCACTCACATGTTCGTTCCCGATACGGAAGTACCGACGGTGCAGCGGATGCTGCGCAATCACGCCATCGGCGGCATCGATGTCGTCGGTTTCGGCAACATGAAAAAGCCTGAGTGGATTCCAGAGGCCGCTCCGGTGTACGACGAACACGGCTTTCGGGTAATCGACCAAACAGCGGATAAACTTGGTCAAACACCGGCGCACGCATTCTAAGAAGGTCAGTATAGTCATGTGGGCTTTTCGAGCTTAGCTCTTACAGGCAACAGTGCTTCTTTACCGCGCTATTTAGTGAAAGAACTGTAAAACGAGATGCGCCATGCCGAATCAACCAGGCGCGGGTCTCAGGAGGTGGATAGCATGACCACATTTGTAACCCCGAACTCGCACGACCTGGTTATTGCCAGCTCGCCATTAACATCGCCTGACTTGCTACGCGATTATGGAGATTCGGAAGACGCTTCCCTTCGCCGGAAAGTCGCTGCCAATGTAGCCGTGCCGCATGACGTTTGCGTGAAACTAGCAAGCGACAAAAGCGTTACCGTGCGCTGCGAACTGGCTCGCAATCCAAGAGTTCCATACATTGTCTTAAAAGCGATGGCGAGTGACGAGAATTCAGCGGTTCGTTTCGCAGTCGCGGAATGCGCATACACCCCAATTCCTTTGCTTCACCGCCTTGAAGTAGATCCTAATTCCAAAGTCCAGGCGCGAGCACGCAAGACACTGATGAACGTCACGAAGTGGCATGAAGACGAAAGCTCGTACGAAGATTTCGGTCCGGGTTCTCTTCAAGACGCAGAACTATCCCCTAGAGCAAAGTACGAAGAAAGCGCGGAACTAGTGCTTCACGACGTGCGCACCGAATTCTCGATCTTGAAAGAGCAATTGGAGAGAAGCGCAGCTGAAGCCAAAGAAAACTTGATGAACTCAGACCTATGGGAAGGCGTCCAGGCGAAGATTGGCAAGCTTGATGATGATCTCAGGAAGCTGAAAGCGTCTTCAGACGATACCTGGGGTGGTGTCAAAGACCACGTAGACAACGCCCGCACTGAATTGATCGCAGGTTGGAAACATCTGCAAGAATCACTTGAGAAAGCAGCATCTCGATTCAAAAGCTAGCCAAGAAAACTACGCGCTAGTCCTCTCGGTCGGAAAACGGCTTGCCGGAAGCGTTACCTTAAACGTCGATCCACGACCGACCGTCGATTCAACGTCAATCTTTCCGTAGTGCCTGGCAATAATTTCGTTCGTGATCGCCAGTCCAAGCCCGGAGCCACCGGCTTCCCGATTTCTCGATTTCTCGCCGCGATAGAACCGTTCAAAAATATGTGGCAGGTCATCCGCTGCGATTCCAGCACCAGTGTCCTGAATGATGACCTGAACACGCGAGTGATCAGACTCTTCCACCGTCATCGTCACTCGCCCACCAGACGGTGTGTAATTCACAGCGTTGCCGAGAAGATTGATGAATGCCCGCTGCAGCTGCTCTGAATTGCCTTTCAAGCGGAAACTATTTTGTGCAGTCGATTCCAACCACTCAGGCACCACAAGCTCGATGTCCTTGTTTTGAGCCTGCGGTCGCACCTGATCGACAGCCTCGGCAAGAATATGGTCGAGCATTACTTCGTGCTGCCAATCGGTCATGTCCATCGTCGACGAATCAAGTTTTGAAATATCCAGAAGATCTCTGATCAACAAAGTCTGGCGCTCCACCAGCTTTTCCAGAGACTTGAGAAACTTTGCTCTCAGTTCAGGATCTTCAGATGCGCCAGCGAGCATAGCGTCCACTACAGAGCCTATTGCCATCGTAGGTGTTTTCAACTCATGACTGGCGTTGGCGATAAACTCCTGCCGGAGCCGCTCTTGCTCACGCAGACGACCAATCATCTGGTTGAATGACAAACTCAATTCGCCGATCTCGTCCGATCTGTGAACGGGCAAGAAACTCGACAGATCGCCGGAAATCGAGATATTTTTCGCAAGCTTACTAATTTCCTTCACGGGACTATTAACTCTTGCTGCAAGCCAGAGACTGATGAGAACCGTGATTACACCTGTCAGAAAGATCATCCCAAGGAACACAATCAGGTTGTACCGAAGACGTGTCTCAACTTCATTAGTCTGGACACCTACCCTGACTACCCCCGCAGTCATACCAGCAGATCTGATTGGAGAGGCGACGTAAAGCCAGTTCGTATTCGTCGAGCGAACATTTCTTCTGACGATCGCTGTGATGCCGGCGAGCGCGTCGTTGATTTCGGAATCGGAGGAGATGTTCTCTCCAGCGGGCGTTCCCTGCGACGAGCCAATCCCGTCCTCGTCAGGTCCGGAGTCAGCGAGAACATGTCCATCCTTATCTACAAGGGTAATTGCGAAACCATTTTTAGTGGCACGACGATCGACAGCTTCCTGAATGCGTTGACGCGAAGCCTTGGAATCAAGCGTCAGATCGCTGTCTATTTCAAGCGCGAGATTATTCCCCTCAACCTGAAGTTGGCGTTGCAACTCCGTTGTAGATTCAGCCTTGATTGTCAGTAGAGCCCAGAGACTTACGGCAAGAAGCGCAATAGTAATGATGAGCAAATACGTAAACAGAAGTTGGTTCGCCAGCGAGCTGAATAACCAACCTAAAACTCTGTTCTTTACTAGCGTTTTCATGCAGAATCGGTTTATGCCAGACGTTATTAGCGTGTGGAAACAAGTATCTTTTAGGAAACCAGTTTCTAAACGGAAACCGTTAACTACTCCATCGTAACGTGAATTCACGCCGATTTATTTTTCTCACCAGATTTTTACGCTAGCCTGACATCGCCCACGTGACGGAGAATAGAGAGAGCTCGATATTGTTTATCAGTCTTATGCACGAGAAAAACGATCCAGACGCTTAAGACAAAACGAGCTTTCTGTGGGAAACTGATGTTTTGTAACTATAATTCCGAAAAGGAAGGATAGTAGTAAGTTCTGGAGGTCTATACCGAATGTCTACGGTGGCAAATGTAACCGATGCAACCTTCGAACAGGAAGTTCTGAAGGCTGATATCCCGGTTCTGGTAGACTTCTGGGCCCCTTGGTGTGGTCCTTGTAAGGCGGTAGCGCCTGTTGTAGAGGATTTGTCCAAGGATTTCGCAGGAAAGATCAAGGTAGTCAAATTGAATACCGATGAGAATCCTAAGACGGCTCAGGCGTATCACATAAGAGGCATTCCAAGCCTTTACCTGTTCAAATCCGGACAGGTTGTCGAACAAGTGGTTGGAGCGGTTCCGAAGTCGACACTGGCTTCGGCGATCAACAAGCACGTAGGTTAAGACGAAGGCTCCCTGAATCAATTCGAATCCGCGTATCGACGCGGGTCTGTTTTGACTTGATTGAGAAAAAAGATGCCGCGCATAATCACGCAAACACTCACGGCACTGGCGACTCTCGTAGTCGCCAGCGCTTCTGTACCCGCGGACTTCTTGGGAACCGCAATCGCAGCGGAAACCGACGGCAAGCTCATAGCCGCGAAGTCTAAGAAGAAGAACAAGTCCGACGGAGATGCATCCAAAGGCGGTTCGAACCCAGGTGGCGTGCTGGACGTCACCGACAAGACCTTCTCAAAGGAAGTCTTGAAATCCAGCAAACCAGTTCTCGTAGACTTCTGGGCTCCCTGGTGCGGTCCCTGCCGCATTCAAGGTCCCATAGTCGAAGAGACGGCTGCAGAGCTCGGTGGGAAGATGAAGTTCGTCAAACTCGACACCCAAACCAACCCCGAGGTCGCGTCGAAGTACGGTATCACCGGCATTCCCGCCATTTATGTGTTCAAGAAGGGAAGAGTCGTTGAACAGGTTGTCGGTCTGAGACCAAAAGAACAACTTTTGGAGCTCGTGAAAAAGCACATCTAGATTGACGCTCGCAAGAGCAATTCACAAACATACTACACAAGGGGAACGAAGGTTATGAACTCAAACAAGGTTTCGGCAGCAACGTTGCTGGCTTGTTCACTCCTGGTCACAGGATTTCTCGCTCCTGATGCCGCGCTCGCAAAGAAGAAAGCGAAACGCGCAGTTAGCCAAGGCAACGATATCGTTGAAACAGCTAAGAAAGACGGTTCATTCAAGAACTTGAGCGAAGGTCTTTCGTCCACCGGCCTGTCGAAAACCTTGAAGTCCAAAGGACCTTTCACTGTTTTCGCTCCTAACGATGAAGCATTCGGCAAGCTTCCCAAAGACAAGAGAGAAGCACTTCTCAAAGATCCTAACGTTCTCAAATACCACGTAGTCAAAGGTATCGTTCCTGCCGACGCGCTCAAAGAAAAGCGCTCAGTAGCCACGGTTCAAGGCGAGTCGTTGATGGTTGACACCAAAAACGACGGCGAAGTCATCGTCGTTGACGGCGCTATCGTCACGAAGCCCGACATCAAATGCAGCAATGGGGTTATCCACGTAGTTGACTTCGTGCTTGTACCAGAGCGCGGTAAGTAAATAGAAGCGTGCACGGAAACACTGCATATGGGAATATTAAGGTAGGTCGCAAGACCTACCTTTGTTTTTATTGAGGGAAGTCCATGAAAGAAATGTTCGTTGCCTTCATCATCGCGTTGGTGGCAGGTAGCGTTTGGAATGGCATGAGAGGCGACCAAAACCTCGGAGCTCTTGGTGACACCATGAGCGGTGCCGCTGGCGGCATCGCTGGAGGAGGAGCGCCTGCAGCGTCCCCAAATTTAGAACCGAGCCCGCAATCGCTGGCTGGCCAACAGATAATTGCGGACGTGGATGAAGGCAGTTTTCAGGGAATTGTATTGGATTCAAACGAACCTGTGCTCGTGGAGTTCTACACAGACAATTGCCCGCACTGCAAAAAGATGGCGCCCGTGCTTGGTCAGCTTGCCTACAATGGTCAAGGTGTAGTGACTCTTTGCAAAATCAACGCAGCCAAGGCGACCTCAATAGCTGAAAGATACAATGTTTTGGGAGTACCAGCTTTCGCACTTTTCGTAGATGGTCACTTGATTGATTCGACTTCAGGTGCACGAACATTTGAAGATCTTCGAAGTTGGCTCAGCATCAATAACGTATCGGTCCCGGCCGTTGCTCCACAATCATAACGTCAAAGAAAAGTTCGAGATGACGGACAGAAGCGTCAAACGGAGTTACGATTAAGGGAAACAGATAGGTCTACCGTCATAGAGACGCAGGAGCAGATAATCAATGAGACGGGCGTTTATATTTGCATTCCTATTTGCCCTTGTGGTGTCGTGCGCGTTCGGACAGACGGCCCATTATAGTTACGGCGTACGCGTTTCTGATGTCATCAACAATCCAAACTACCCAGGGAAGATCGAAGAATGGCAAATTGGCGAAATCGATATCAAGGATCAGAATGCACCGAATAGATTGATTACGGGAGTAGCGGAAAACGGCGACAGGGCACGCACACCATTTCCTTTCCGTATGAATAATTAGAGACCCAGTCAGCAACAAGGAAAAACGCAAATGAAAACGTGGGCTAGATGGACGCTGTTAGTACTATGGACGGTGCTGCTGATTGTAACGTCAGAGTACTGGAATCCGTTCACATCATTCCCTGCTCTGGCGAAATATTCCATCACGGCCGTAGTATCTTCAGCCATATTCGGCGTTTTAGTGATGATTGCGCAGTTCTTCATACTGATAGCAGTCATTTTTCCGCTCCCTCCTCGGGCTGACTCGAAAGCAAAAAAAACAATTCTCAGAAAGATGTTTTCGTTCGTGTTCAAGGATCCACCGATTAGTCCAAAAGCGCCGAAACTACTCGACGAGTTGATTGGAAACGAGAAAGCGAAAACAGAAATTCGCGAAGTAATCGACATGCTTAAGAATCGGGAACACTATGTCGCTTCAGGTGCCGAAGTTCCGAAAGGTATGCTTTTCATTGGTCAGCCTGGAGTCGGCAAAACCTTATTTGCAAGAGCTATTGCGAATGAGGCGGACATTCCATTCTATGTCGTCGAAGGGAGTGCATTTAGTGGCGTCATCTACGGCTTAGGTGTCTTCAAACTAAAAACCCTTTTTCGAAAACTCCGTGAGCACAAGCAAGCAATCCTGTTCATAGATGAAATTGAATCTATGGGTTCGAGAAGAAAAGAAGACCGAGGAATGGGTGCTCAAGCGGATCAAAACATCACGCTTAACACATTGCTTACGGAAATGGATGGTTTCCACGGAAGTCGTTTGCTGATTATCGGAGCCACCAACAATGACTCAATGCTCGATCCGGCTCTTATGCGTGCAGGACGGATGGAACGTCGCATTTACTTCCAACCCCCCACAGGTACGGAGCGAAAGCAACTTCTCAAATACTACATAGGAAAAGTCGCCCATGCGGACGACATTGACTACGATGAAATCGTTGAGTTGACAGCGAATTACAGCCCCGCCGAAATCTCCAGTGTGGTTAACGAAGCCGCACTCGTTTCACGCAGACCGGGTGGCGAAAACAAGGTCACGACCACAGCTCTGAAATTGGCGCTGGAGAATGTTACCGTGGGCACTGAAAGGACCTTAACTTCCGGTGTTGAGCTCATTGCTCACGATCCGACTATAAGGTTTGACGACGTGATTGGTATCGATGACGTAAAACAAGACCTAGTTGAGATCGTTGATTTTCTAAAACGGGGAGATGACCTTAGAAAAATTGGCGCGAAGATTCCGAAAGGCGTCATCATGATCGGACCACCTGGAGTAGGAAAGACTCTTCTGGCCAAAGCCATCGCAAACGAGGCTGGCGTGCCATTTTATGGACTATCTGCAAGCTACTTCTCTAGCTTCCTCGCCGGGGAAGGCGCCGCACGTATTCGTGCTTTATACAACCAAGCCAGAAAGAACCCGGCATCAATTGTATTTATTGACGAGATTGACGCCGTCGGTGGAACAATGACCGAGACCGGGACCAAACGCACAACCGAACTAAATCAAATACTGGTTGAGCTCGATGGCATAGGACGCAGCAACGTAATAACCCTGGCCGCAACTAACGCTGAGCAAAATCTCGATCCTGCGTTCATGAGGTCCGGGCGATTCGATCGCAAAGTATACGTTGGACTTCCGGATTCAAAATCGAGAAAGGCTATGTTTACTCGGTATCTATCGAAAGTAAAAATGGCGGCAGAGGTCGATTTAGACAGACTTGCTAAAGCCTCATTCAACTTCTCTGGAGCTGACGTGGCAGCGTGCGTGAACGAAGCAGCAATGCTCGCTGTGAGAAGCGGAAAAACTGAGGTTGATCAAGAGTCTCTGGAAGAAGCGGCGATAAAAGTTTCAGCGACCGCCGGCCATAAGCTGAATACAACTGGTATCAGTATGTCTAAAGTGCCTGACTTAGAAGTAAAGTTGGATGACTTGAAGGGCATCGACGAGGCGAAAGCAGAGGCTGCAGAAGTTGTTGCGCTCTTGAAAAACGCACATATCGTTGAAAAAAGCGGTCTTAAGTCGCCCAAGGGCATTCTCCTTTCAGGACCACCTGGAACCGGTAAGACCATGCTAGCCAAGGCAATCGCTAATGAGGCAGGCGTACCGATTTATGCTCTATCCGGTACGGATTTCGTTCAAGTACTCGTCGGTCTAGGTGCTCAGCGTGTTCGGGCCGTGTACGAGATGGCAAGACGAAGTGGCAAACCAGCTATCGTTTTCATCGATGAGATTGATGCAATTGGAAGCAAACGAGCACATGACACTGGCGGTGGGGGACAAAACGAGGTAAACCGCACCCTTAATCAGTTATTGACGGAGATGGACGGCTTTGGAAAACATAAAGTGTTGACCATCGGTGCAACGAACGCTCCGGATATGCTCGATCCGGCTCTATTACGCGCGGGAAGGTTTGATCGAGTCATCGACGTACCTCTTCCCAACCTGGAAGGCCGTGAAGGAATTCTTCATCACTACTTGAAGAACCTTCAACTCGACGCGTCCGTCAACATTTTGGAAATCGCCAGGATGACCGTATTTTCGGCAGGCGCAGAACTAGCGAGCATAGTGAACGAAGCTGGATTAATCGCAATTCGTCACGGTCGTTTGAAAATCACTCAACCAGATATGATTCAAGCAATTCAAAGGGTGCGCTTTGGATTAAATCGCAGCCAACATATCAGTCTTAGAGATCTTTGGGAAACCGCCTACCATGAAGCTGGACACACGATGGTGGCGTATTATCGAGACCAACTAGAACGCATTCAAGTCGTGACTATCATTCCCACGGGGCGAGCTTTGGGATACATGTGGTCGGTGGCTAAAGATGACCGTTTTCATCACTCACCGAATAAACACGAATTGCTAGTGGACATCGAAGTAAGTTTAGGCGGCTATGTCGCCGAGCACATGCGTATGGAGACTAACACCGCCGGAGTGAGCGCAGACCTGGACAACGTAGCTCGTGTCGCAGCTTCCATGATTCGGGAATACGGCATGGGTTCCTTCAAGTTCAACACATACACAGCGATTTCGAATCCATCAGCGGAAACTAGTAGAGAGATTGAGCTTGAAATTAAGTCTATCGTAGACGGTTGCCTGGAGAACGTAGAAAATCTGATTCGCACAAAACGAGCGGAGCTAGATAGGCTCGCTACGGCTCTGGTCGAGAAAGAGACTCTGTATTATGCTGATATTGTGCAAATTCTCGAACCGACGAAGACAAACGAAGAAATTCAAAGAGAGGTCGAAGCTGTGTCAGAGCGAAAACTCGTCGGTAAGAGACCTGTGATTGACATGGACTTTCTAGCTGGAGTTTCGAGCATTGGACGAAACGGAAAAAACGGCTCCAACGGAACCGGGCTAAACCCACTTGGTCTACCGGACACAGATATCGACTTGAACAATCGGGATGGTAATAGCTAGCGTGGTGCGTCCAGCATCACTCAAGTTTGGCTATTTAGCTTTATGTTGGTTCGCCTCGTCCCTAAATTCACCTACGTTCGCGAATAGTCTGACCGTAGCGAAGGTAGAACCTTTCAACCTTACCAGCGCCTTTCGCTCCCACCCGGGACCCTGGAGCGGCGCTGACGGCGCCTATTCCATACGGTTGAACGACGGCACGGCGATATGGACGTTCGGCGACACCTTCATCGGCAAGGTAGAGAACAACAAGCGTTCCGCAGATACGAAGATGGTCAACAACACGGCTGCGATTCAATCATCGCAATCGCTGGACCTGCAATTCATCTGGTCGGGAACGAAAGAAAAACCGTTCTCCCTCTGGCGACCGACGGAGCCGGACACCTATTACTGGCCGGGTGATGGTATCGCTTTTGATGGCAAACTGTTTTTGTTTTTACACAAGATAAAAACGGACAAGACTCGGCCGGAACCGTTTCAATTTAGAACGCTGACTGACACAATTGTTCGCATCGATAATCCGCTCGACAAGCCTGATCAATGGCGGATGAAGTATACGGAACTGGGCAACGATGCCGAGAAGCTGCAGTTCGGCACTGCCACTATCAGCGATGGCAACTACGTCATGGTATTTTGCAGCTACCCGACCCGGAGAGAAGGACTGAATATTCACCCGGTGATTCTTGCCAGAATTCCAAAAGACAGTCTGCAAGCGCTAAAGGTTTCAGACTTTGAGTATTATTGTTCGAAAAATGAAAACGATGAAGTAACGTTTTTCTGGTCCAAGCAGGCTAAGGATCCGTTTATTCTATTCAGCGACGGCGCGCCAGAAATGTCAGTCACAAAACTGTCCGGTATCGGCGGAGAACCGCAGCATTCGACTAAGAACGATGGCACCTTAGACCGTTATGTGATCGTATACATGCCGCCTTTGACTCGAGAAATTGCCATTCGCCAGGCACGAAAACTGACCGGGCCGTGGAGCGAAAAAATAAAAATCTACGATTGCCCTGAGAAAGATCCGGAAATTTTTCAGTACAGCGCCAAGATGCACCAGGAGCTCGCGAAACAGCCTGGAGAGCTGATTATCACTTATTGCAGAAACGCTAAAAACTTCCAGACGCACTTCGACAACGCATCGGTTTATTACCCGCAAGCAATTCGCGTGCAGCTCAAAACTGGCGATTGAGCGCAACTGTTTTTCCCTGAAAGAACAGCAGTAGCTTCGTCAGGGGTTAAACGCGAACAAAAACGTTGTGATGAAATTGAAGCCGCAGTGCCCGATCATCGTAGTCGTCGTGTTGGTGAAACGCCTTGCGATACCAAAGACTATCGACCAGAGTGCTACCTGAATTATCAAAGTGGGCGCATGTGAAAACTGAGCGTGGAGCACTCCGTGCAGTAACGCGGCTGGAACGATTCCCAGTGCCGGCTGAAGGGCGCCGCGCGTCATGGTTTCCTCGCCGACACCCGCACAGATTGCCACGAAAAGCGCGATCACAATTGACGCAGACAGATCGCCGCCGGTCGCGAATGTCCCGGAGTTGTATCCCGAGATCTTGGTCGCCATGTCCTGACCCGGCTGAGCGTGCGTGTAGAGCGACCAGACCAGATCGTAAACGAAGCTGAACACAATGAGCCCCACCCCAACTCCGACCTGCGGCCAGGTAGGTTTCTCCCATCCCAGGCGCTTTAGGGCGCTCTTCCAGTCACGGCTTACGAAGAGTCCAACCCCGCTGAAGCTCAACAGGACCAGACCCAGTCCGTTGTACGAAAAGATCTGAGACAGTTGAACGGGCATCGGCAATGGAATTGCAGGGAAGTCAAAGCCTCCGGGATTAATCGTTTGCATGAAGTAACCCAGCACGGTGATATATATGAACATGCCGGTCAAATGCGGAAAAGATGTTGGAATGAACATCACCCAGTCATTCAGGGCTTTGGTCCAGGACATCTTGTGACGGATTGGTCCGGTCAAGACACGCAGGGAAACCAGCCCGTCAAGAGGGGTCAGGACTGCCGAAATCGCCCTCCTTCCCCAGTAGAACAGAATGACAACGGTCGATACGACCATCGTGACCAGGACGTTGTTTGAAAATGACGAATTGTTCGCACCAATGGTCACCAGCGACAGTTCGAACAAAATTACAAAAACGATAAGCGTTCTGATCAGCCACTTCAAACCGTTAACTTTCACGGCGCCGTGACCAAGTAATGCTAAGACTGATACAAAGGTGACAAGAATGAAATCTGACAAGGGAAACTCCCGCAGAGGCTATGGTTACTAGGGTTCTTACTATTTTTAATCTTGGATTGGCATGCTATTATATTGTCAAGATGGACCAGTCCGGGTACATTCTATGATAGATAAAATAACTCAGGTTAGCCCGGCTAATAACACCTGAAGTTCGGAGGTGAAAATACTAGATGAAAAAACGGATTCTCGCATCAGCAATGTTGGCTAGTGTACTGGGACTCGGCGTATTTGCGACATCGTCGTTCGCAAGTGGACCGATAATTCTGGGACCGACAGTAGCTCCAGCAGTACCGGTAGCTCCAGTCGTTCAGACTGCACCGCTAAAAACGAAGATGCTTATGACTTATCGGACAGTCAGAGCGTTCTGGCTCTCCAGAGCTATTGTTCGCTAAGACCAGACCGAGCTAAAAAACCTTCGGACTTGAGAACAGGTCACCCATTGATGCGTGGGTGGCCTTGTTGTTTGATCAATTTTCACCCGTTAAAAGTCTTGGGAATGAATATGCCTTTTGGGAATCTCGCGACCCTAAGGCAAAACTTCAAGGTCAGCAAACTCGCAAAGAACTCGATTCGGGCGTCAAAGAAGCCGATTGCCACACCGAAACCTCAACGAAAAAGCGGCAGGTCGCATTTGCATACCCGCCGCTTTCATTCCGTTCTCAGACCGCGCTATTTGGCGATACGAATGATTACTTCGTCGGTCCCTGCCAGATTTAGCCTCTCGCGTGCAAGACGCTCTATACCGGCGGAGGAGCGGTAGCTGGAAAGACCGTCGCGGAGCTCCTTATTGATCTCCTCGGCTTGCGCCTCGCCTGCTTTGAGCGCGAGCGTTTGTTTATGCAAGAAAATCTGTCTATCAACACTTGCGTGTATCGCCCTGCCGACCTGAAAGACCGCCAGCAACGTCACAGCCATGATACCGAGCTGTTTGAATAAACCGATTTTGTTGTTCTTTTCGCTCACGCGTATTGCACCGCTCTTTGTTGAACCGTCTGCAATGAGTCTACCAGTATGAAAAAATTCGTCTACTGGAAACCCAATCAGATGGAATTATTCTTCACTCACTAAACTCCAGCTTTTAGCTTTTCACTTTTGGAGTCTACCTTTACGCTGCCCCCATCGAGTTCGTCGATTATTTTTTGAGACTGCACATTGAAGTCTTTAGCGATACGCTCGACTTGCTCCTGTGAAGTGCCCTCGAAGTAGAGGCGGACCAGCGGCTCGGTGCCGCTTGGACGAATTAGCATCCAGTTGTAGTCGTCGAAGTACAGTTTTAAACCGTCCTTTTTGCCGACCTTTACGACTTTATGACCGCCAATCTCCTTCAGAGGATCGTTGATTAAACGCTCCATGAGCCCTTTCTGAGTGCTCTTTGTCAGCATCAAGTCACCGCGCAGGAAGAAGAATTGCATCTCTACTTCTTTCTGGAGGTCTTCCCAGATTTCGGAAAGGGGTTTACCTTCGTAAGCCATCATTTCGATGATAAGCAGGTTTGCGAGGATTCCGTCCTTCTCAGGAATGTGACCTTTGACCGACAAACCACCGGATTCTTCACCACCGATCAGGATATCGCCTCTGCGCATCTCTTCGCCGATAAACTTGAAACCGACCGGCGTTTCGATGATCGGCAATCCGTATAATTCACCGAGGCGATCAAGCAAATGAGTGGTGGCAACCGTGCGAACGATCGAGCCTTTTTGTCCACGGTTTTTGACCATGTGGCGCGTGAGCAAGCACAGAAGCTGGTTCGGTGAGAGATAGTTGCCTTGCTCGTCAATTACCGCGAATCGATCGGCATCACCATCGGTGGCACAACCGACATCGAGTTTTTCGGTTTTCACCATTCCAATCAAATAGCGAAGATACTGTTTCTTGGGCTCAGGCATGCCTCCGCCGAACAATGGATCGCGCCAGTCATGAAGCGCTTTCACCGAGACGCCCCACTGTTTGAGGAGATGATCGAGGTAGCCACGGCTTGTGCTGTATAGCGCGTCATAGCCGACTTTCAAACCAGCCTGACCGATTTTTTTCATATTGATGAACTGACCAACTGCCGCCAGATATGGTGGCTGAGGATCGAAGTGGGGAACTTCCTCTTTTGAGTACGGAATAACTTCCGGAGTATGGGCCAAGTAAGACAGCATCTTCTCGGCAATCTCATCAGTAGCCGGTCCCGCGTACTCAGGAATGTATTTTATTCCGCAATACTCAGGAGGATTATGGCTAGCAGTCAAATGAATCGCGCCTGCAGTTGGTTCGTGTTGCGTTGCCCAGGCGATACATGGAGTTGGAACGTCGCGACTGGAGACCTTTACAGGAACGCCCATTTCCATTAGAACCTGAGCGGCGCGCTCGGCGAATTTGTCAGCGAGAAATCTGGTGTCGTAACCGATTAAAACCGGAACTTTATAGTCGGCACCTTTGTGGTAGTTTTCCTTGACGTACAGACCCACGGCATAAGCGATACGTTCAACGTTATGGAAGGTGAACTGATCTGCGATTAACGCTCGCCAGCCATCCGTGCCGAACTTAATTACCTCTGTCATTACGTTTCCAATCCCCCATAGTAATCTCGCACATTTTGTCATTGCGGCGCCCCCGACGGGGAGCCGGGCGTGGCTCGTTAGAGAGCCGATAAATACTGAGCTATATATCGATGAACAGCTTCCCAGGCGGTTCCTGCCTGCCGACGCCCCACCCATTCGCGCTCGACTTGTCGAGAACCAGCTGGCCAAATCCTGGACGGACGCAGGGTCGCCAGGTCTTCATCGTTGTTGAATTGAATCATAGAGCCGTCGCGACCGTAGAAGCGAAACTTACTAGCCTCGGTGCTCGCGAGCCAATCTCCAAACCGGCGGTATCCGGCCGGCTGACTCTCCTGAAGCTTTTGAAACCGCGTAACCATGCGGAAGCCATCGCTGGTGAGAAGGGCAGTCAAACTGTTCCAAGCACCGCTTGCGTCCTCGAGAATTCGGCGCTCAATATGAATGCCGCGCAGTACATCAAGGCTCCAGAACTGTCCGTCGAACTTTCTGATACTCACACATCCATTCGCGTCGACTGTCATCGAATCGCCCTGTGCGCGCACCGCTCCATGCTCATCGCGCACCACGACACCATGCCGGTCCTTGATGCCGGTAGTGAAAATTTTTCCTCTTGCATCGGACCGCACAAACGATTTGAAGTGCCCCTTCTCATCGTAAGAGCAGCTCATCGTCGCGCCGTCGAAGGCGCGCACTTCGGTCACTCGACCAACTGCATCTTTGATGATGAAGGAACCGTCGCGGTAGACCTCGCGCCGCATGCCGGCAGCCATTGCGATAACGGTTACCGACTCTATACGACGAACCTCTTTTGTTCTTTTACGTGATTGCAGCTGTTTTTTCGCAACCGCCCCACGAAGATTGCGCGCGCCGAAGTCAGGCATGGTTTCTTGATTAGAAGAGAAAGCGAGATTTCCCTCACTGGTGAACTCAGCGGTTTGCTCAACGCTTTTTTTGTTGCGATAGTTGCGCACCAATTCTTCCCGCCGTTTAGCATGGAAATCGGCATGCGGCAATTCATCAGCTTCTTCAACATGCTCGACGTGCTCTCTGTCGAACCACTCGTTGAGCAAAACCGCCAGATGCGAAATAAACTCGTCACCCTCTTTTTCGACTGCCGGATTATTGGCGAGCAGTTCCGCCGCGCGCTCGTTCATCGAGACTGGCTCGACATCAACCTTCGGAACGTGCGTGCCACGATGAATGTTTTGGGCGATCTCGCTCACAACTACGCTATCAACTTCGTAAACCACAGCGGACTCGCTATGAGTCTCCAGGTCCTGGGGACTACTCACGATCAGTTGATCGATAAACGCCTGACGCTGTCGCGAAGCTCTCGCCATCAACTCGGCGAGTTCCTCTTCGGGAGCCGTTTGGCAAGCCTCGGCAAGCGCCTGGATGTCATCGAGCACTTCGTTAGCATTTCCAAAGTCGAAATGCTGATGGGTTTGAACGTGCTGTACTGCTTCGACCGGACCGGCAACAGTCTCATCGATAGTGATGGCGAACGGAAGATCTTCCAGCGCCGACACAGGCGCATTCGGTTGCAGCCAGTCCCATTGATTCTTTGCCGCAGGATCGAAATTGTGTTGCGCAGGTGGATTGAAGTTCGTTTGACTCGCGTCAAAACCTCTGCTCAGATTTTCGGATAACGCCTGCGAGTGCGTTCCTCCAGCCTGACTGTTTTTTCGCTGAGCGCTATCTATAAGACGTCGATTGACTATCGAGGGAACCTGAGCAAACTTCGGAACCGGCGTGTTGTCCAGAAGTGCACGCTCACCTTGTGAGGCGCTTTTCGAAAGGAAGTTCAGCAGACGGCGATATTCGGCACCACCGGAAGACCGGACCGCGCGACCAGAGGCACGCAATTTGTGCCGTGGTAATTCAACGGGGAGACACAACCCATCGGGCTCCAAAGACATCGTCCGCTCATCCCCAAACCGCATGCCCCATTCGGAGCGCCTGCGTTAGCCATATTCGGCAATATATTAACATTCAACCCGCCGAAACGCAGCTGAGAATAACGTTACCGAAATTTCTACGAAAGTCTACTATATCCCAGCGTATCAGCCAAGTCCAGCAAGCTCGAAGCAGTGGGGCTTTCGAGGCATCTACTATATCCCGGCGTATCAGCCAAGTCCAGCAAGCTCGAAGCAGTGGGGCTTTCGAACGCATCGGCAACTCAAGCACCTCGCAAAGATGGACTTTGGCTATCCCACAGCGCCGGAATTCGCGAAAAGCGTCATTCCAGGATAGCCAAAACATTCCTACTATATCCCAGCATATCAGCCAAGCCCATCAGACCCGACCAGTTGGGGCATTTGACAGTCTCGGCATTTCCAGCACCTCGCAAAGATGGACTTTGGCTATCCCACAGCGCCGGAATTCGCGAAAAGCGTCATTCCAGGATAGCCAAACATTCCTACTATATCCCGGCGTATCCGCCAAGTCCGACAGTCCGACAAGCTCGCGACAGGCTGACGCCGCTAATACTTGGGCGGCGGTGTTTCGGTCGAAAGCCAGCCACGGACCTGTAGCGACTCCGCCATCCGGATGCCGGTGGTGCGCTCGTCGAACATCGCGACGGCAAACTGCCCCATCGTGATTTTGTTCGCAGACAGCAAGTATTCTGCCAACTGCAAAGACTTCATTTCCGGATCGGTGACATAGCCGGCTTGCAGAACCAGGTCCACCAGCGGAATATCCGGATAGAGATTCATCTGGTTCTTCAACGCCTGAACTTCGGCTGGACCGATGAATTGCGCCTGCTTGAGCAGGTCGATGAGCATCGGAACAGACTCTTGCAGCGGCTGCGTCGTAACCATTTGACGCTCGGCAATTTGCTCGACCACCGGCGCAACCGGCATCGGCGCCTCGATCATCTCGAGCGTTCCATCCTCAGGAATCACATGGCTCTCAACCAGTGCGCCCCGCGCCACGATCAGGTCGTGACTGAGCCTCAAACGCGGCTTTCTCAGAATGAAACCGGCGTTGAGCAAGCGATAATAATCTTCTTTCAGATCCTTCGGCGACGGATGCTCGCGAAGGAAACGCTTGATCGCCTTGAAATACGCAGCCAGCACCATGCTGGGATTCACGTCACAAGCGATTTCCAGCAAGTCGTAGTAGTTGCTTGGGATGTCTACTTGCTCGCTCTTGGGCGGCGGCAACAAGTCAGGAAACAGCTGATACAGCTCCTGACACGCTTTGACCATGCCAGTTGCATCAGTGTCAGCCCAGCTTTGACGCAAGGCGGCACAGAGAATCTGGCTCTCGAGTTCTATCCGGTTTGCTCCACCAGGACTAGCCATTCTCTGCTTAAAGGCCTCCGCTAAAAACTACTGCCGCTCTAAAACCTAGTGATTCTCTACTTCGAAGGTCAACTCCGTATGCCCAACCCGGATTTTATCTCCGGCGGACAGCATCTGGCGTTTAACGACCGGATGACCATTGAGTAGACTACCATTTGTTGAACCCAAATCCTCTATCCAGAAGTCGCCTTCCTCATAGGTGATCCAGGCATGGTGCCGCGAAGTGAACGTGTCGTCCGGTATGACGACTTGATTGGAAGGGTCTCTACCAATCTTCACTTTCGTGCTTCGCAGCGGAATTTTCTGCCCCGTCTTTTGAACGATAACAGACACCGCTCTCGGCATACTAGTGTCTCGGTCGCCCTCGGCTTTCAAGTAGTCGCTCTGGAGACTCTTCAAATCGAGGTCCGTAACCGTCGCGCAGTACACGCAACGCTCTCCCTCGGGCGTTGGTCGCCCGCAACTAGGACATGGTTCGGTGGTTGTGTTCATAGTCATTTCGAAATCCTATACCCGCCCGACGGGCCAGTCCAAATCGCAAGGAAGGGACAAACTTCCGAATATTATACGGGACGGACAATTCAAAGTTGGCTTGGCATCCCAAGTCTCTACATACTAATATTCGTTCTTAGCAAATACACCCAATTAGAGCATGCCCCGCTCGGCGGCTCTGATATCAGGGTATCCGGATAGATTTTAGCTCCGCAGGTCAGAATCGGACAGGCTGGGCTTTTCAGCCTCTTCCCTGTGTATGCCGATAAGTTTGAGGACCTCGATATTCTCACCGTACATTTTTCGGATGATCGCAATGTCGTCAGCCGTCGCTGTTTTCAAAAACAGTTTCAAAGAATCCAATTTCTCCTGACTCATCTTGCGCTCGACAAACTTAACCTCGCGACTTTGGTCTTCGTCGATTGCACGATTTCGACCGTCATCCGACGGGGGCGGTCCAGTGAAATTTGAAGGGGAAGAATTCCCGGCATTCTCGTCTGCCACGGCTTATACAATCCTTTCGTGTACGCGTAAGCCAATTTTACCCGCAAAATAGTAGTCGCACTCACTCTCATCATCAAGCCACTTAACAACGGGTTTGCCGCCTACGCACTAGGGTTAACCCTTGCGACTTTTGATATGGAGGTTTTCCCTCGGCGAATCAAACAGTCGCAACTCCACGCACCCATGGAAAACCCCATATGCAGAGACGCACCGTGCGGAACACGATGCGTCATTTGAAATCATTATTCAGTTGTTCGTTTCGCTTACGCTGTGGCTATTTCCACATCGGTCGTAACGTCCTCAGGACTTTCGACTTTATCGTCTTCCTCTAGCTTCTTGGTGCGGAAGCAGTAGCTACAGTAGACCGGTCTATAACCTTTCGGCTGAAACGGCACTCTCGTGGGCGATCCGCACTCGGCACAACTGACTTCAGCAGTCTTTGTGGGGTCGTCTCCGTTTCTCATTACACGCATCAAAATCCGACAATTCGGACAGCGCTTGGGCTCATTAATCAGCCCTTTTTCGCTGAAAAATTCCTGCTCTCCAGCGGAGAAAACGAAGAATTTTCCGCAATCACGACACGTAAGCTGTTTGTCATCGAACACCATATTGGGCAACCTGTGAATCGATAGGGGTTCTCCTTAGCGCCGGAGAACTCAGATATCGAGATTCCGTCGCTATGACTGCATATTTCGGCAGTCTAGCCCATGCTAACATGACTTATCCGAACCCGGACCACGAAACGGCGCGAGTATAGGGGAATTGCTATAGAAATATGGCAGTCCCCATAGGCATTATGACGACGGCATGTCGAAGTCGTGATCGCAAGATGGGCTACAAAAGCGCATCGGCATAAGATGTTTATCCGTCATGATTCAACAAGCTTTCGGATCCTCGCAGACCATGCGCCTTAAGACTTTGCAGCTTCTTGCCAATTCGACGCAGACTTCTCGTAAACGACAAAACACGCGCATCACGCGCACATGCAATTTTCTCTGAAGTGAAAAAACATCCGCACTATTGAAAGCTTGCGGAAATCGTTGCGGCAACTGGGTTTACGGGTCTACCCTATAACGAGGCAGTCGCCTGTCTTGAATAAGCAGTACAATCAAGCCCGGTTTCCACACCTGCAAAATACGCACAGGAAGCCACCATGGCCGCATTGTCGGTGCAGTATTGCAAGTCCGGCATGAAAACTTTGATTGCACCTGCTGAATCAAGCTCGCTGAAGCGCCTGCGCAAATCCTTGTTGGCAGCCACTCCGCCGGCAAGCACAATCTTGTCAACATTCAAAGCCATCGCCGCCTGATGCGTTTTTCGAAACAGAACCCGATTTACCGCATCCTGAAAAGATGCTGCCAGGTCATTGACTGGCAGCGGTTTTTCAAGCTTCTCCACAGTTCTGAGGACGGCTGTTTTCAAACCGCTGAACGAAAAATCATAGCCCTTGACCGTCCCCTCCGGAAATTTGAACGCACGCGAATCCCCTTCCCGAGCCACTTTATCGATCATCGGTCCGCCGGGATATCCAAGCCCAAGCAGGCGGGCAACTTTGTCATAAGCTTCCCCCGCCGCATCATCAAGCGTCTGACCGAGAATTTCCCAGTCTTTATGAGCTTTCACATGAATAACTTGCGAGTGCCCCCCACTCACGAGCAAGCATATGAAAGGCGGCTCCAACTCTGTGTTTATGTAGTTGGCGCAGATGTGCGCATACAAGTGATCCACAGTCAGAAGCGGTTTTTGCAACACCCAACTCATCGCTTTTGCTGCAGATAAACCGACAAGCAACGTCCCTATCAATCCAGGTCCCTGAGTGCACGCTATCGCAGTCAGCTCACTCGGCGCAATGCCGCTTTTGTCGAGAGCCTGCTGAATAACTTCATTAACTGCTTCCAGGTGATATCGAGCCGCAACCTCAGGCACCACTCCGCCGAATTTCTTATGAATGCCGGTCTGCGAGTTGAGTTCGCTGGCGAGAACAATGCGACCATCCCGAACGACTGCGGCTGCCGTCTCATCACAACTGGTTTCCAATCCAAGAATTATGCTCACGTTTCCTACCTGAGAATCACGCTCACGCTCGCTCCGGCGGCTGCCAAACGAGCCGCATCTCAAGAGCTGCGTTCCGCATTATAACGGGTATATAGCTAATGAGCTTTTCCGGTCCCAAAACAAGCGGTATTTTGCAACATCAGAAAATCGCCGAAACCCGCAAGAATTAACCTTCTTCCGCATTAAATTCCTATTGACAAGCAATATTATCCACATTACTATTCACCTATTAAATGCCTGTTTTGCGCCCCTTTTTCCGGGCGTAAGTTTGCGAAATTTTGAGCATACTGCGGGCAATCGAGCGCAAGCTCTCCTTACTAAAAAAATAGCCAATCCGTCCGTTACTTACGAACCATCCAGGTGCAAGCCGCTATGAATCTATTCAAGTCGTCGCTTTCCGTACTTTTTGCCGCAGGTTTAGTTGCATCCACGGCAGCCGCAGCATCCGCTCAAAGCCTTGATGTTGGTGGCATTCGAATGGGCTCGAATGGTCCGCAAGGGACTTTCAGCACGGGTCTGGGAAATCTCAACGTGAGCGGCACTAACGCCTCCACGACGTTTACGACCGGCGGACTTAACGGACGCCTGGATGTCGGAACCAACGGAGTTTACGCCAACACCAGTGCCGGCAGCTTTGGTTTTTCGATGCCCGGAGGCGGTAACGGTGGCATTGTTTCCAGCCCCAGTCAGGGCGGAGTCAACTACGGTCAGGGCGGCGGATACGGTCCTCAAGGTCAAGCTGTCGGCGGTTTCGCCAACGGAATAGGCTCCGGTGGCAGCGCTTATTCTTCTCAAGGCGCGACTGGCGACCAGTATCACGAGTCCGATACCACCAACACGAAATTCCAGGGAAATAGCCGCTACACTCGCAAAAACAACAACTCGATTTACGAGAGGCAGCAAACCAACCTGCTCAGCACCTTCAGCACCGATCCGTCATCGGTCCCGTCAGGTTCTTTCGACTACGGTTTTCAGACAGGCGCCGGTAGTTGGCTGGGCACCGCTCGTGGTGCACTTAGAGGATGGTATTTACCTCGTACGTCGACAGGTTCGTTCGACGGCAACATCGTGAGTCCTTAAAGGGAATCAAGGCAAGCGTGGTTGGCTTGTGTTGGTTTATCAGTGTCAGGTGATGGTCGATGCTAAATAAGAATCTCTTATCGTCAATGGTGTTGGTCGCAGGTGCGAGCCTGTTCCTCGTCTCACCTGCGACTGCGCAGGAATCCGAGGAAACAAATCCCAACGGCTACGATAAGTCTTTTATCAACAGACCAGATCACAAAAAACCGACCAATCCCTTCGCCGCGCGAGCAGCAGACTTTCCGAAAAACAGCTACCGCAGAATGCTGTTGAGCAGTCCTTTTGCCAGTAGTAGTGTGGGTCTCGGCGTAAATTCCAGCAACCAGATGTACAATCAGAACGCCTATACGTATCTGAATCCTGATTCGTTCAAAGCCAACGACGCTACTCCCGAAGAGGTAAACCGATACATAGATCAGGTCTACAAGCCGGATTTGAACAAAAGTGGCAATCAGGGTTATGAAACCAATAAAGGTTTCGACCAGCCTAATCCTTTCACAGGAACTCGCTCGTCCTTGACCGAAGAAAATCCATTCGGCAGCACTTTCGATAATGGACCGAATAGCCCTTACATGCAGCCAGAGCAGGTTCGCAAAAAACAATACTACGGACAGAAAGATATTTCGGACAGTCCGAAGTCAGTTTCGACACCGGCTTCGGACCTCCAGAACAAGATTGATACCAGTCAGTCGAATTTCTAAGCTTCTATTTTGGAAAGACCTTACTTAACCGGATTACCGCCGCGAACAAACGAAGCCCAACGCGCACTTAATAGGTACAAATCAATCATGATTAAACAAGCAGCCGCCACGATTTCCTTACTAGCTCTTGCAGCCATTATCGCCCCACCGGCTAACGCGCAAGCAGCGCTGCAGTCGCAAGGTCGAACGGGCACGTTCGGTAATTCGTCGTTCACCACCAATAACTACAGAATGCCTAACTCATTCTTCACGACAAACCAGAGCCTGCCTCGCGTCAGACCGACAGGATTGGGCGGATTGGCAGAAATTCACGGCCCGACAGGTCGAAATGGACTTCCGGTCACCAGCCTGGATAGTTTCGTTCTCAACGCCGGCGGTCACGCCGAGCATATTTATGGCGATGAAGGCGCAGACGGTCTGCCGCCATATTTCGAATTCACCAAAGTGCACCGCATCAACACCGGTATCACAGGGCAGCGCGACACCGGCTTGACCACAGGTCACGGCAGCTACATGCCTGATGCCTGGGGCGGAGACGAATTCGTCGATGGACCAGAATGGAGCCAATCAGGTTCTAATGGTGGAAACGCCGGACACTGGTCGCAAGGCGTCTACACCGGAGGCAGCCCCGGCACGCCGGCTTACAGCCCAGACGAAGCGCCGCAGTACGACAACGTAACTCCTAACCAGGACGGCGACATCGACAACATTCCTTACGACGTTGGCTCAGAAGGTCAGTACCGGACAGATCAGGGTCCGACTACTCCTGGAACGAACCCGATGTTCCCTTAAATTGCCACCTTTTTCACGTGCATAGATTTCGACCGTCTAAAAACCGGCCGATGCTTCATGGACTATGAAGCGAGGTTCGTTTGACTCGAAGTCGAAACGGCAGTTTTTGTAGCCAGACGACAACATAGTGCCTGTAAAATTAAGGGCGCATATCAATGCTGCTCGCGATAAATTTCGAATGAAACTAACCCTGGTCCGGAAAGCTATCTTATTGATAGGCATTCCATTCGCGCTTCAAATCTCCATATTCTTCTGGTTCGGCCACCTTTTGGAAACGGCAAGTCAGGCGGCTCGACGCGAATATGACGCCAAACTTTTTTACGTTCACAGCAACTATGCCACAGCCATAGTCGCTATTCAAACTTTGAGTGGACTCGGCTACCTTCTAACGCACGATTCAAAGTGCCTTGACGAATATGCAACCTTTGCAAAGGGCACATCAAAGGAATTCAAGACGCTGAGTGAATTACTGAAAGATGAACCGGACCAAGTTGCCCGACTTCAGCGCATCGAAAAATTGGTTAACGAGTCACGAGACCTGCTAGGCATCTCTACGGACAAGACCCGGACCTACAAAGATCTCTCGATTGAAAAATTGAAGCAGACGCTTCGAGAAGCAATTAAGATCCGCCATGAAATTATGCTCGGCGAATACGGCGACTTGCGTCCTACCCGAGCCGACCTGCCCAACGAACGCGAATCACAACGTCAAATGATCGTCAGCACTCTCGCATTCGTCTCGGTTGTTATCTTCGTTTTGACGCTCATCTTCGTTCGTGGTCTTCTTACACGGCTGACAATAATTCACAGCAATACAAAAGCACTAGCCGAGAATGAACCGCTAAAACCGCCCGTCAAGGGAAACGACGAGATCTCCGATGTAGACTCATCATTTCACGAGATGGCCAACTTGCTGATCGAGTCCAGCCGAAAGGAAAGGGCCCTGGTCGACAATGCCACGAGCGTGTTGGCCTCGTTGGATAAACAACAGCAATTCATTAAAGTGAGCCATGTGGCAAAAAAATCTTGGGGTTACACCGAATCGGAACTCGTAGGGAAAAACATCTCGACCCTTTTCGAAAACTGGACAAGCGAGGATACTGCCAGGCTGAGTGAACTGATTGCATCCGGAGAAAATGAGACTTTCGACCGCACGCTGGTTCGCCCGGAAGAACAAGAGAGCATCGTGAGAATCGACATCCATTGGGCGTCTTCCGAAGAACAATTTTTCTGCGTCGCCACCGACGTTACGAAAGAGAAAGAGCTCGAACAGATGAAGCAGCAACTGCTGGACACGGTCGCCCATGATTTGCGCTCACCAATGACTTCAATTCGCACAACACTTCAGCTCGTGCGAACAGGAGCCATGGGCGAAATCCCGGATGCAGTCAACAAACGCTTAGAGCGCGTCGAAGATCAAACGAATCGACTTATACGCCTGATCAATGACTTACTGGACTTTGAACGACTGGAGGCTGGCAGCATAACGCTGTTTTTGCAACCGGAGTCAGCCGACAAAATCGTCTTGTCATCCATTGAAGCAGTCTCAGAATCTGCAGAACAAGCGGCTGTTCGTATCGAATATAAAACAGCGGAGATTGAGGTTAACGGTGATTGCGATCGGCTGATCCAGGTTTTAGTAAATCTGATTTCGAATGCTATTAAATTCTCACCAGCGGAAACAGCTGTAACTATCCGCATTTCGCAAGTGCGTCAGCCAAGAGATGGCTCAGCTGTGCGCTTTGAAGTCAGCGACAGCGGGCCGGGCGTACCGGAAGAATTTCAGAAGAAAATCTTTGAACGTTTCAAAATGATAGAAGGTTCAAAAGCCCATAAAAAAAGCGGTTCCGGTCTAGGCCTGGCGATATGCAAACAAATCGTCGACCTACACGGTGGCGAAATAGGTGTCCTCAACAACGAAAACGGCTCAGGTTGCACGTTTTGGTTTACTATCCCGCAGTAATTATGCGGACAGAGAGTGAAGCAAGTAACTTCGCCGGGATGCGAAAAGCACAGCAACTGAAACCAATCGAGTACGCGACCAGGCGAAACCAAATTACCACGGCGAGGGCATGCTGGGCACAGTAGACCACTGCGGAGCCTGACCGTTACCTGACGCAGGACCGAGGTTCATGACAGGATTCGGATCGTCGGAATTTGCCAATCCCTCCGGATGCTCAGCCTGAGCACAGCAGGTGATCGATACCGGGAACGGCGAGGATAGCCCCGGCACATCGGCAATCAAACCGATCGGAAGTGGAACAAGGGGACCAACGCGCTGCCGCGTGGTGACTCGATACTCATAGATGTATTGAAGAAGATCTGGTCCGTCCGACATTTTAGTGTCCGGTCCCAGAAACTCGGTCGTCATACTTGTCAGACCAGTTCGCACGAGCCAGATGTGTCCACCGGTATTGGCAAGACCGCCGATTGGGTCGATTCTAGCGAACTTTCCAAATCCATCGTCTTGTATTTTCTTCAAATTTGAGATGGTGGAACTCTTTGCGCCGCTAAAACTTGTAGAAACGCCCGCTGCACTGGCCGCTTGCCTGGTCGCGAAGTAGCAAGTCACATAGCCTGTTGCCACTCCGATGAGATCGATCAGCGGAAACAAAATCACTAAAAAGAAGATGATTATAGCTGGAGCAAACTCAGCTATATTAGCGCCTTGGGCGCGGCGCGACGGTCCGAACTTTTTCCGCAAACGAACGTTCATTGAAGCACCACCTGGACATATTATTCCCAGAACTTTCAATCAGCTGGTAGCGTTTTCCGTTCTTCACGACCTGGAAAAGGAGAGTTGATCGCCCACTTCAGTCGAAGTATCCTTCGCTCGGCCGGCAGGAAGCTCAAGGCAGGAATGGGCGCGGGAATACAGTTTCGAGGCCTGTCCCGGTTGAATTGCGTGCAAAATTTCAACGACTACGAGCTGTTTATCGACAAAAATTGCATCGATCGCGTACTTCATTCCGAACATGTGAATGCTGTTGCATGGCACGATGAACAAACCGCCTCCAGCCTCGAGTTCAGAGGTACCCAGCAAACCTTTGGCGCGAGCAAAGAAGGAATCGGCTATCAGCGCTTTGTCGGCGATGGTAGTTCCGCGAGTCTCGTTTCGAAAAGTATGAAGGTCTTTCAAAACACGCTTACCATCTTTCTTTTCAAGACCTCATAGCCGTTTCTGAAAGCTAAAACCAATAGCCCACGAAGGACAGAATCATCGGCAAACCGAACAAAGTAGTGTCGTGAAAACCGAGCAGGTCCAGCGTCGGCTTCTGCAAAACAATCGCTAGAAAAGTGCCGACCGCGATCGAAGGACCGAGCGGAATTTTCGACTTGAGCGCAGATTGCAGTTTTTCATCCTGCAAGAAATCATCGGTTACCACGCCGGTTTTCATCGCCATGGACATTTTTTGCCAGGGAAAAACAGATGCCGTTTTCGTAACCGCGACAAGACCATAGATAATCGAGAAAAATAGGAATGTGAGCAGCACTCCGCCGGGACCCACGAAGGCTCCGATCGCCGCCATCAGCTTTGCGTCGCCAAAATACATCTTCGGTTTCTTCATCAAAATGTGGTCAGGCACAATCATAATCGCGACAGCGATGATCCAACCTGCCACCGCCACTAGTGCCGCCTGCCAGCCGCCGGACATAAAGTTTAAAACGATTCCGAGGGCCGCCGCGGGAAAAGTGATGACATTGAAAATCTTCTTGGTTTTCCAGTCGATAATTCCAGCCACCGTAACGATGACCAGGAGGGCGATTTGAGCGATGCTAAAAGTGGGCATTTATGACCTTCGATGAGACTCGCATCATTTCCTGCAGGTTGGACCGTTCAATTTGCCGGTTCTGAAACCTAGGGGCAGACTGCGATTGCGTCAATTTCGACTTTCACATCTTTAGGAAGTCTGGCTACTTCAACTGTTGCGCGTGCCGGTTTGTGGTTCGGGAAGAACTCGGCGTAAGCAGCGTTGACCTCTTCGAAGTCGGACATATCCTTGAGATAAATCGTTGTTTTTACAACGTTATCGAGGGATGAGCCGGCTGTTTCGATGATGTTAGTAAGGTTGCGCATAACCTGCTTCGTGAGTTCAGCGACGCTGCCCTGAGCAAGTTGCGACGTCGCCGGATCGATCGGAATCTGTCCGGAGACAAAAACAAAACCATTCGCCTTAACCGCTTGGGAGTAAGGTCCGATGGCTTTTGGTGCTTTGTCGGTTTGTATAGCTTGCAACATTCTTCTCCTACCGCAAAAACAGCGTTTTCTAACCAAGAACCGCCTAATGCTAGCAGATTGTCACATGCGAGTTCAGCACTTGATGCTCGACCGTGGCGGAACAGGTGGCAGGCGGATACAAAAACGGTCAGCCGTTGTCTGGCTGACCGTTCAAAATGGCTTGAATAGTCGATTTTATTTCATCGACGACATGATAGGACCGATTGCCGTGACGATCGTTACGACAGCAGGACCAAGCATCGGAGCCAGGATGAGAGGCATAACGAAGATCATGATTACAGGAACCATCTTAACCGGAACCTTACCGGCTTCTTCTTCTTTCTTCCGCTTGAGGCGGTCTCTCAGGGCTGCGGCTTGTTGTTGCAACGGATAACTGATGTCGGCACCCTTCGCTTCTGCAGCGATTAGAGCTGATGCCATGTTGATCAATTCGTCCACTCCGCAGCGCTCGCCCATTTCGCGCAATGCGTAGGGAACTGACTTTGCGAAGATTTTGACGTCGTTGATGAGCTGTTTCAGCTCAGCTGAGAGTGTCGGACAGGAATCGTCGACCTCTTTTGAAATTTTGTCGAGACCTTGAAGCATACCGAGACCGGCTTGTGCGCATACAATCATCAAGTCGATAACGATCGGAAGTTCTCTGAGAATCTGGGTTTGGCGCTTCTTCGCGCGACCTGCCAGGAAGAAGTTCGGGATCAACCAACCGAGAACGGCTGCCGGAATTGCGAGAACAAGGTTGATCGGGTTACCGGCTGCAGCCAGGACACCCATGAACAAAATGCTGCCAGCAACCATTGAGCGAATACCGATGTAGATCGCCAAGTGCTGAGGGGTACGGTAGTTCGCCTGGGTCAGGAGTTCGACGGAGCGTTTGTCAGCCAGTGCCGGCATCACGCTCAGAACCAACTCACCGATTGTACGAGCAAGAAGCAACAGAGCCGAATCTTTCGGTTTTTCAGCGGTGGTTTCATCACCCTCTTTGCGAGGACGAACCCGAACGGCATACGAATCAACGTAGATGCCCATGACCGGCCTCAAAAACAGAAGCCCTGCGGCTAAACAGACGCAGAATGTGAGCAGGGCAACCATTGTGTTGTTCATTGGGCTTTAAACCTCGAAAGTAGTCATCTTCATCAGGATCCAGAATCCGATCAATTCCCAGATAATGAGAAGAAGAAGGATGATTCTGGCGACCGGGTGATTCAAGAACGGAATGATGTAACCAGGAGTCGCGCAATAAGTGATCAGTGTAATCCCGTAAGGCAGACAGCCGATGAAAGCTGCCGTCGCTTTACCTTGTGAAGTCAAAGCTGCGAGGAAGTCGCGAAGTTTGAATCGTTCACGGATGGCATCAGCGATGGTGGCAACAACGTCGGCGAGGTTTCCGCCTACCTCTTGCGAGATAAACACTGCTTGGGTCAGCAGTCTGAAGTCGGGAGCCTTGATACGAATACACATCTCTTTGAGTGTGTCTTTGAACGGCTTTCCGAGTTGGAGCGAAATCAGTCCACGCTTGAACTCACCGCGAATCGGATCCGGGGAGGTGTCAGCGATAACCTTGAAGCACTCTAGAATCGGCGAACCGGCTCTGAGTGAGCTCACCATGGTTTCCAAAACTTGCGGTAGTTGCTCGGTCATCTTCGCTTGTCTCTTCTTCGCTACTTGCGAGAGGTAGAAAACGAAACCGGCTGCACCAACCGGAATACCGAGAATGAAACCGACGATCGACAATTCAGGCACGCTGAGCGCCATAAACAAACCGATCGCAAGACCACCGCCGACTGCGCAGCAGATCCAGGTAGTCTTCATCTGATCGTATTTTGATTCGAGTCCGGCTAATGCGAGAAGATGGGCAAGATATCCAGTTTTTTGTTGAACGAAGATATCGTCTTCCTGGTCCTCTTGATTCTTCTCAGCCATTTTGCGCTTGTGCTTGTACAGCCGAGAAAGCTCATCGGCATGACCGCTCTTTAAAAGCGCCATGCCGAGCAACCCTACGGTCAGGGCTGCGATGAATGTCATCATTCCAACTTCCATTGTTAGCGTTCCTCGAAATCGCGAACCTGACTAAATCTGGTGGTGACCCTTTGTATCGAGCCTCCTCCAATTAATTGCAAGCAACTGGAACGTAGCGGCTTAACGCAGCCACTCCAGTTTGAACGGTACAGCTTCCTGCTCGAGTTTCTCGAGGAATTTCGGAGGCAGACCTGAACCAACGTGTCGGCATTTGAAGAACCCTCTCGGGTCACGTCCTTCACGCTCGAGGTTGAAGAGCGTGGAGATAGCGATGGTTTCACCTTCCATACCGGTTATCTCTGCCATTTCCGTACATCTTCTCGTACCGTCTTCTAGACGTCGGATCTGCAGAATAACCTCAATAGCTGACGCGATCAGTTCGCGCGCCGCTTTCTGAGGCATTTCCATACCACCCATGAGGATCATGTTTTCCAAACGCTTGGTACAGTCCCGTGGATTGTTGGCGTGGATTGTAGTCATTGAGCCATCGTGACCGGTGTTCATGGCCTGCAACATGTCGAACGCTTCTTCTCCCCGACATTCCCCAAGGATGATTCTGTCGGGTCGCATACGTAGACAGTTGATAACGAGCATGCGCTGTGTGATTTGACCACGTCCTTCTGTGTTCGGAGGACGAGTTTCCATCCGCACCCAGTGCTCGTGTTGCAATCTCAATTCAGCCGCGTCCTCAATGGTGATGATGCGTTCTCTCGGGTTGATGTGCGCCGAGAGTGCGTTCAACATTGTGGTTTTACCGGAACCTGTACCACCAGAGATGATCATGTTGATCCGCCCTTTGACACAGGCTTTGGCTACTTCAGCCATCTGTACGGAAAGCGCGCCTTTTTCAACGAGCTGACCGAGTGAAAGAATTGTTGTACCAAAGCATCGGATCGTGATTGTCGGTCCGTCGATGGTTACTGGAGGAATCGTTGCGTTTACCCGTGAACCGTTTGGAAGACGGGCGTCAACCATGGGGCTGTTGTCATCGAGACGTCTGCCCAGGGGCTGAATGATTTTGTCGATTGTCTGACGGAGGTGTCTGTCGTTTTCGAACGCTACGTTCGTTTTTTCCAGACGTCCGTGACGTTCCACGTACACGCTAGCTACTCCGTTGACGCAAATATCGCCGACGGACGGGTCGCGCAGTAGCGGACCGAGAGGACCGAATCCGAACACTTCGTCCAACACGTTCTGAAGAAGAATACCTTTCTCCATCATGGTGAGCGGCGCCGGATCAGAGTTTACGATTTCACGGATACGAGCGCGGACTTGCGCTTGCGTATCTTCGGAGATGTTGGTCAAACGCGAAGTATCCAGCTCTCGTCTGAGCTGGTCGATGATGAACTTCTCGCGTTCACGAATCAATTGCTGGTTAGCAGAAAACTTACCAGAGTCGCCGCCGACATCGACCGGCTCTTCGTGGTAAGCACTGTAATCATCTTTAGCGTCGATACGCTCGATTTCTTGTCGGCTTGGACCGTCGCCACCTTGAACAACTTGTCCGCCCTGCGCTCCACCTGGACGTCCACCGGCTACACCGGTCTGTGGTCCGCCGCCGCCTGGTCTGGCAATGCCGCCTTGACCTGGTGCCGGACCGCCTGGGCGTCCGCCCACTCCGGTTTGAGGACCTTGTCCTTGCACGCCTGTAGCTTTTTGCTGAGCTGGTGCAATTTGTGCGCTCTCACGCTGTTGACGTACCAGCTGTCCCATCAAAGACGAGGATGGTCGCGCTGGCAAATTCTCCTTTTTCTCTTCAGACATTTAGAACCACCTTGTATCTATTTCTTTCCGCCACCGAACATAGCCGGCAAGCTGAAAGCGGCTTTCTTACCTTCTTTCTTTTCCGTGATGAGGAGCTGCTCTCCACCGGCGATACGGCGTGCGAGGGAGTCCAGCGATTTACCTAAAGCGGTATGTCCGGGAGCGATTTGGCCCTGGTTGTTGACCCATTTAGCTGTCTTCGTGTCGTTCGGAATTTCATGGAAGACAGGGTAGTTCAAGTTGGCACGGCACTCAGACAGTACGTCTTGAGGAAGCCACTCTGAACGGTTGACCACGAGCAACAGTTTTTCCTGGTTATAGTGAGCCTTGAATGTGTCCAAGCACTTTCTGGCGTTCAGGATAGCTGCCCAGTTGTATTCCGTGATGACCAGCACGTGGTCAGCAAGGTCTAGTGTCGCAATTGCCCGCTCGTCAAGAAGGTTCTTCGGCAGGTCAACTACAGTGAAACGAAATTCTTGTTTTGACGTATATAGGATCTCTTGAACTTGAGCGGCATAGATATCGCCGATGTCTTCCAGTTCAGGAGGTGCAGCCAGGATGCTGAGCTTGTCGTCATATCTGGTCATGAGGTTACGCAGATATGTGGCATCGAAGTTGGTGTGCGAGAAGTCGATAGTACTCAAACTGAATGAAGGTTCGAGGTTCAAATAGTGAGAAACCATGCCGAACTGCAAGTCGAGGTCTACGATGCAGGTCTCACCATACTTGCCGAGGTAGCCACCAAGGTTGGTGACCAGAGTGGTGGCACCGATACCGCCTGTCGGCGAGAAGATGGCGACCACTTTACCCGCAGCGGTTGATACCGATTCGGACTGGTGCTTCAACTGGATAGATTGAACGGCAGCCGGCAAGTCCGTCCGCCAACGTTCAGCATCCAGGAAGTCGGACGCCCCGAGTCGATACGCGGTGCGGATCAACTCGGGGTCCGGTACTTCGTAGCTTACAAAGAAATAGAGTTGAGGGAATGTTTCTCTCAATTCGGCCAACAGTGAAAGTCCGCGCACGGGGGCGGGGCTTAATTCAATCCACACCAACTTCGGGTGCAAACTACCGATCTGTTCTCGAGCCATACTGCCTGACACCGTGCTCACCAGAGCGAGCGACGGCTGGCTGTGGATCAGATCCTCAATGGTTTGTCTCTTATCCAAACCGGCGTCACAGACAAGAAGTGTGGTTAGTTTCATGACTTTAAGCGTTCTCCCCCATTGCCGACAGCCCTTAGAGTGTTGTACCCACTAAAAGGCAATTGTTCACTTGATTCCAATAAGTTCTAGCTTTTTGGAACCGAGAGTACATCTTTCTTACTGCCGGACCAAATCTCTATTTCGTGTAGTGGTGGCGGCGGTGGTGCTGCCGATGGAAGCTCTCCACCCATTCCGCCGTCCGGTAGTGCTGGCAGATCGCCACCGTCCGGAGCGCCTGGAACAGGCGGCGGAGGTAGTGCCGACGGAGGAGGCAGTGCGGACAGATCGTCAGCTTGCTTCTCCGGTGCTTTCGCGAAGAGCGAAATCACATCTACTGTAGCTACCGGGGTGTGGTCCTTTTCGTTTCTCAAGGTCAAATAGAGCTTGGAAGCGCTGATTGACTTGATCAACTTGCCTGCATCTTCAGGAGATACAAGGACTGTAACCGAGTTAGCAGGTACTGCTGCTGTGCCGCCTGGCTGCTTTTGGTACATTTGACCAACTGCAATTACTTCGACATCCGACAATACTGGTGCAACTTTTGTCTCTGCTCCGGAACCGACCATGGCATACGCATCCACGCGGCTTTCAGGAGTGACAAATCCAGCAACACCGGAGTTGTTGTCGACGGCAAATGTTACCGCGCGCATACCTTCACGGAGTCTGGATTCAAATCCGAGCGAAATGCCCTGTGGAGCAAGGTCGTGTTGCGAAACAATTTGACCTTGAGAGATTCCGTACTTGGCGACACGACCAGCGGCGAGTGAGCCGGAGGTCAAGGCGTCTTGAGGAATCTTCGATTGCTCGATCTCTTTTTCTTCGAGAGCATCGCTAGGAATTGTTTGTCCTTCAGGAATATCTTTAATCGCATACACGACTTTCCCTTTGGCACTCATTTTTGCTTCAAGGTCTTTCTTTTTCGCTTCGAGCTCTTGCTCTTGCTGACTCATACGGCCTGTAACCATCATGGTAACCAAGACAGCCAAACCGATGATGATCAGCAACATAAGTGCTGGAGGCATCCGGGAAAGACTCAAGAATAACGCTCGTAATGGGTTCATTACGGTTCCCCCTTCTTTCTAGTAGAGAAAGATTAACCAATTACTATTAACGCACATCGGCGATACAAGGACAACAAGGGTCGTCCCGCCCGCGCCCAAAAATCTTTTACCCTTTCCGGACACAGGTACTAACAGTTACGGATCTTACAAGCAAACGGCGGGGTTCGCACACGGCAAAGTCGCGCTTGAGATCTAGGTTTTACGAAAGTATGCATTTACAAGGTCGCAGCCGAATGCCAAGAATTACCAGTCACCTGACAATTCTTTTCTGGACATAAACCCTTTCAGTCAAAAAAACCAATTCACCCAATGCCTGATAACATCCGGTTTCCAACAACCTCCAACGCCAACGCAGTCAATCGGCTCGTTGTCACGCGGCTAGCTCCTCACGGCTGTCAAGCCGCTTGTGCAGACGCTTTTCGCTTGACTAGTGGAAACAAAAAACAACAAGCGCCGTCTCACTCAGCATCGCGAGCAAGAAATCATCCCTTGATTTCTTGTGCGCTAACCTGCCACTGAGGGAGAAAATCCTGGCAAATACAAATCCGGTTAAAGACGCGAATCCCCCCGCTCACTGGATCTGGAAGCAAAACAAAACGCTTGACTTCATGCGGGTTTTGTACGACCCTCAATGACGAAATTGCACGCGATCAACGACCGCAATTTTTCGCTTGAAGCCATCAAATAAATTTTTACGCCAACGCAAAATATTTTGCGCTGAGCCTCAACAACGCTTCACAATCATCTCAAGCGGAAACCGGTCCAACGACCAGCGTTGGGAAATCTGGTCGGACATTTCGGATCGGGCCATCTGGTCCGACTCCGTCTACAAACTGATTTTCTATACTCAATTCTTGTCGAAGAAAACCTGCGAAATCACGATGATTGCTGGTTTTCGCGCAGATAGGAAGCGGACTAGCAACTAGCGACACGAATCGTTCGACACTCTAAGCGAGCATGTGAGCTCCGGCGACCCTAGTCGTCACCGAATACGCAGGTCCCACGACGATCGCCCACGACAATCGTTTTCGCGAGCGTACCACATGGCTGAAACCCTGCCTCTGCTACATCAACGCGCTATGCATCCCGACAACGCGAAAGGGGAAGGCTCTCGCCTTCCCCTTCCTTGATCTTGAACTTGAAACGGACGCTTAGGACGAAGATGCCGCAGCAGCCGACAGGTCATTGAGCTTCTGAACAACCGACGAGAATGCTCTCGAGATTGCAGCTGCCAATGCGCCTTGGGTGATAGCAAACACCAGAGCCACAAGGATAGCTACGAACGCCAAGATAGCGCCGTATTCTGTAATACCTTGTCCAGACTCGTCCTTAATAAAACGATCGATCATAGAAAAACCTCCTAAATGCTGCCCGCTATCATAACGTCACTCCAACGGAGCGAAACAAGACAACATTTCCTTTTGTAAATTTTTTAGTAACAATACCACTGTACAAAACCGAAGTTAAACACCACTTTTTTCGGACTATCACCTCCTACTTCGATGTACCTTCTCGTTATGCCCTTGCGGAAGAAAAATCAACGTCGCAGTTGCATCTCGTTAAAACCATCTTATCCCGCACCTTCGATCTCGCCTAGTCCCCCTCCAAACTTTTTCTTGACAATCCCGTCAAAAAGTCTAGAATTCGGAAAGCGCAGGCACGAATGAGGCATTTTTCGGGACGTCGATGCTCGACGTCGCCCGTTACACATTGCAACAATTCGTCCCGTAAACTCTTTTCAGTCTCTAGACTCGATCATAGGTACTTCTGTCAGAAGTGGCTCTATATAAGCATTTGAGCCGGTCCAGAAGACGCAGTTTCTATTCCGAATTGGAGAGCCCTGGGATGTCAGAATCCGGCATAAAACAAGAACGCATTTATGCCGCGATCGAAAAAGTCAGAGCTTACCTCAAAACGCAGCAATTACCAGACGGATCATGGTCCTTTAAACCCGGTCTGACTGAGCCTTCGCTGGAAGCAACGGCATGGGTGAGTCTTGCCCTTCAGGGCGAATCTGATCTTATAGAGAAGGTTTTTTCCTTCTACATCTCCGCACAGAATGCTGACGGCGGTTTCGCAACGGCGCCTAACATGGGCAATTCAAGCTGGATCACCGGTCCAGTGGTGCTTTCGATGCGCAACCTCAAAGACGAAATAAAGCAGCCCCTTCTATCTAAAGAGATCGAAAAATCTCTGGACCGAGCCCTTACATATATGTGCGATTCACGGGTCGAGTTTTATCCTGCCGTTGCCCGGCTCTTACTACTGATTTCCAAAGGCCCTGAGAGTTTGCGGTATTCGCGGGGATGGCCTTGGGACAAGCAATGTTTTCACTGGGTGGAACCGACTACATACAATCTGCTAGCGCTGAAGACACTCGGCATGCCACCGGCTCATAAAGGCTACTTCCAGGAAATTACTGATATCGCAGAGAAGTTCATCCTTGAACATTCCTGCAAAGCTGGTGGCTGGAACCACGGCAACAATATAACTCTTGGTTCCGACCTTCCGCCGTATAGGGTGACTACTGCTGAAGCACTGCTTGCTGTTCAGGAATATAAAAACAAAAAACAGGTCGCCGATGCGCTGGCTTATCTAGAATCGCTGAGCAACGAAGATACATCCTCAATGGCATTGGCCTGGTCCAGCCTCGCACTCAATGCCTACGGAAAAGACAATACGAAGGAAAACGAGTTTCTCCTGCAACGCCAACGAGATGATGGTAGTTTCGGTGACAACCTGATGGTCGATGCTTTGGCTTGCCTCGCGCTGAAATCGGTCAACAAAAATATCTTGAAGTATCAGGAGGCGCCGAGCAAAACATGAAGAGACGCGACTTTCTAAAAACCGCGGCCGGAGCTGTCGCCGCAACATCACTCGGCGCATCCTGCGACAATGAAACTGAATCGCGCCACGTTCCCAAACAAATCAAAGTCACTGACGAGCAGATGCAGTTGAGGCGCAAAGAGCGTTCGACCGTGGTGCTGATGCCATGCGATTCATACGAACAGGACATTCTGCAGTTACTTATCGCAAACGCAGATAAAGTCAAAATGCCTGATGTGAAGGGCAAGCGTGTAGTTTTGAAACCGAATATGGTCGAGTACCGCGACGAGAAAACTCCGGTAACAACAAATCCGGCCGTTTTAAAAGCAGCTATTCAACTGTGCAAACACTTTGGTGCCGGCGAAATCATTGTCGCCGAAGGACCAGGACACATGCGGGATACGGAGTTCCTGCTCAACGCCACCGGACTTGGTGCAGCGGTGAAGGAGATGGATGTTCCCTTTGTCGATCTAAACCTGGACGATATCGTCAAAGTGAAAAACATCACGGCATTCAATAAACTGGAAGACTTCTATCTTCCGAAAACCATTGTGGGAGCCGATGTCGTAATCTCGGTTCCAAAACTGAAAACGCATCACTGGGTAGGTGTGACCTGCTCAATGAAAAACCTTTTTGGAGTGGTGCCCGGACGTAAATACGGCTGGCCTAAAAATATTTTGCATAAGAAAGGAATTCCGAATTCGATCATCGACCTTCAACACATGGTCAAACCAGCGTTTGCAATCGTCGATGCTATAGTGGCAATGGAAGGCGACGGTCCTATCAATGGCACCGCTATCAATACCAATTTCATCGCCATGAGCGACGACCTTGCCGCTCTCGACTCTACGCTTGTGCGCATCACAGAGATCGATCCCTACGAGCTTTCATACATAGTGCTCGCCGGAAAAGTCGTGGGCAACATCGATCCCGCTGAAATCGACGTCGTCGGTGCCACGATCGACGAGCTCAAGAAACCGTTCAAGCGACCCATTACGCTAGACAAACCAGAATTACTGGTACAAGCCGCCGACGCAGGAAGTTAGTCATAAGACGGAAGACTGAGTCGACTTCACACGACGGTCCCGGTGACGATACCGTGAGGCGGCGGCCGTAACTCGGGAGGAGGCGTCAGGCAGACGGCAAGTAATTTGGCTCGATATCGAGGCGTTTAAAAACGGCGTTCACTGCCGCCCAGGTCCTTTTTCTGTATTCGCGGACTCCTGGCGACGAGCTTGCAACACCGCATTCCATGAGTGAAACCATACGTCCTTCAGGCCAGGCAGAGACCGGCAAATCTAGAAGAAATTTTTCCAATTCATCAACCTTGATTTTACGGTTCTTGCGCGGTTTTCCATAAGCAATGATCATCTCGTTATCATAAATGGTGATAGAGGGATTGATGCCTTTTCCCCGCGATTGATTGGGTTTCACTGTCTTGATTCTCGGATCGAGTTTTCTTCCATTACCGTCAGCGGCACTAACAGACATGATTGGTGGCACTGAGAGCAACATAAGAAACGCCAGCCATGACGCTAAGACCGTGGGTTTTCGCATATAGCAATTCTGCATTCACGCCCCCTTCTACTGGAACTTTCCAGGCCCTGATATCAGATTCTCAACCTCCGCTATGGAAAGGCTTCCCGCCATCTCGGAATATTGTAATGCTTCGTACAAATCGCATCGAAGATGATGCCTTCTTCTTTCAACCTGTCTCGATAGACAGGTACGTCATCGGGGCGCCCCTGCAGCTCGGGCGATACCAGACAGAGCTTAAACCCGCAATTCTTCAAATGCGAATACACATCCTTCGAAATCGGTAGAAATGAAAAGCAGTCGACCCAGACCCAATCGACCAGACCTTCCAGTTTCATTACTGTATCGATGGATTCGTATTCTGAGAAACGAACCGCCGAGCGCGTTTCACCTCGCTGCACAAGTTGATAAATCATTGGGAACGACGAGTCGAGAAAGAAATAGTTTTCTATCTTGTACTTCTGCAGCAATTCCAAAATCTTGAACTCGATGCGCTCACTCTTAACGTTCAAAATCAACGTACCATGTTTATAACCTGCAAAAAACGGCTCTGCGTCCTCGCCGTCAGTAAACGGATCATGCTGCAGAATCAAACGTTCGCCGCGATCACGCAAATCTATTTCCACACCAAACTCGTGCGGAATTTCTGCGAGACCGCTCACGGTGTTTATTCGGTGAGCAATATAATGAACATTCGACATCCTATTATTGCTCCTTCAGAGCGCGTTTCAGCTTAACGCTGAACTCTAGTGTTCGTTTAATAAATTTCCATTTGGCACCAAGACTGGTGTTCCACTTAGAGGTTCCATGAAGGCGCTCGGTGAACTCGACGTCAAATCTGTGAATGCGAAGATTGCGTTTCTGAGCCAAGTACAGCGCATATAGGTCAAGAGAGAAATCGTCCGGTGGATTCGTCCATTGTTCTAAAAAAGAACGATGAAAAATATTAGGCTGCGCATTTATATCCCAAAGCGCACCACCAAGATATGCAGATTCAAAAATGCTCATGCCGCACGTGAAAACATTGTCCACAAGCGGCCGCCCGCGGCGCTGCCCTTTAACATACATATTTTGAGGATCGGAATTGAACTCCAGAATGTCGAGCGCTTTAATTATGTCGTGCGGATCGGTTTGCATGTCCGCATGCGTCCAGCCGACGTAATCTGACGTCAGAGCCCTTAGCCCATGCACAATTCCATAGCCGTAACCTTTGTTGACCGGCACGCGAGCCGTTTTCGCAAAGGGGTACTGCGGCAGCAATTCAGCAATGACCTGCGGCGAATTATCCGTAGAACCATTGTCGAGCAAAAGCAACTCAACATCCGGACGAGTACATACGGACTTGAAGCGCTCCAAAATCAGCGGAATATTTTTCTCCTCGTTGTAGCAAGGAATTACGACGCTTAGCTTGCTCACTCGGTTTGCGCCTCCTCTGTCGATTTAAACACCCAAAATTTTTGACCGAGAAAGTTTAGAACGGTGCTTGTTCCAGTCGCAGCAAGGAACGCAAATTGCGCCTCGTACGGTTTCAACATCGGTATCAATGTTGGCGCCACATCAAGCGTCACGCGGTTTACAGCCACATTAGCGCCAAGAGTGGATAAATAAAGGCAGATGAATTTAACGATTTCAATGTGCGAGCGCTTCGGTTTCTTGAAAGTCCAAAATTTGTTCAGTAAAAACGCAACGATCGTTCCGGCAATGAAAGAGATCGCTTTTGAGATCGAAGGCGGCAAAAACGGTAGCAGCAGGAAGTAAACAGCCGTGTCGCAAGCGACTGCACTACCTCCAGCGACGAGGAAACGCTTTATTTCACCTGGATTTGCTTTTTCTGGCATGCCTCTGCTTCGCCGAAAGTAGGGTCAAGTTCAATTCGATAAGGGTGCCAGGAGCACTCATTGAAGAACTCTTGCCAGTATTGGAACACCTTCAAATCGTCCGGCGTCCCCCAACAAACGTAGTAATCGATCTCAAAGACGCGGCAATCAAGCCCCATCTCAGCCAGTTCACCAATTAAGCTATCAACGTAAAACTCATTATTGACGCGCACATTTTTCTCCTGGAGGCGGTTGAGTCCTTCAAGAAGATACTGCGCTTTGCGGAACCAGAAACTGCCGACAATCGCGTGATCGTTTCCAGGTGTATCCGAAATCGGCACCTTGACTGAAACACCGACGATGCTATCCACGCCCGAAGGTGGAAAGCTGGAACTCTTCGCGCTCGCGCTGGAACCGTGCGCGGACGAGTTCGAACTCTGCTCGGTCTTGATCCAGCCGTATGCCTTCGGGTTTCGCTTGCTGGCAGGGTGATTTCGAAAGGTGAATGCCACCGCGTCCACTCTCTGATTATCAATCAACGTCTGAAATCTTTCTCGGTCATAGAGCATACCGTTATCACAAGCCCCGATGATAAGCGGCTTTTCGAGATCTACCGGAGGAGAAGCGTTTTCCACACCGAAGGCACATGTACACGCTTGCCCTTCTGTCACACGGTCCAGCGCAACGATGCTACATCCCGGATAGGCGCGGCCAAGCGCATCTTCAATGTTTGAACTTTCCAGATGTTCTTTCAGCGCGACGAACACATATCGTCCCGCCTGAGGCAAGCTATCCGTTGCTTGAACAACCATCGGCTTTCCACTCACTTCAATCAGCGGCTTCGGCGTTGAATAGCCAGCTGCGCTGAAGCGAGAACCATGACCAGCCATCGGCAACAAGACCGTCGTATCAGGCGCGTCTGCCGCTCGTTTGTTTTCGAGCGCGCTTCGAAAGTAATCAGACCACTTCTGATACTCCTCCAAATCCTTGGGAGTTCCCCACTGCAACATGTGCGGGACCTCGTAAACACTCACAGGCAGACCATCGCGCACCATCAAGTTATAAATCATACTGACGTAGAATTCGCCATTGACTTGAACATCCTGCGCCATCAGCTCCGTAAAATACTTCTTCACGTGCCGACCGTGCCGGAAGTAATACGTCCCATTCGAGGCATACTCAGCCATTCGGTCATCGGTAAATGGCTGTTTCTCCTGAATAGCTTGCAGCCAGCGATCGTCATCCTTGATGAAGGCGTAATTGTCAGTACCCAACATGTGTGGGTGAAATCCGCGGTAAGACGGCACGCAGCCCTCAGCTTCGCGAGTGTGCGTGTCATTCAAAAAATCCGAATAATCCCAATCGGAATAGAAATCGCAGTAATTGACGATGACCTCATCCTCATCATCAATCTGGTCTAAACACTGACTAACCGCATAGACCGGACCTTTCTTGTGCGGCTCAATCGCTACGATTCGACCGCTAGGCTTATACTGTTGAAGCACCGAACGTAGTGGCGTCGTTTCCAAATGCTCGCGATTGCAGATGAACAAAAAATTGGTTTCACCCGGAAACATATCAATGACATACGAAATAATCGGTCTACCGTCGACGACGATGAGCGGCTTCGGCACTGTGTATCCAGCGTCGCCGAAACGTTTCCCGATTCCGGACATGGGAATTACTACTTGCATGATTACATCCGCTGCCGTGCTTTTTCCGCTTCCCAATTGAGCAGATATTGCTGCTCGTCATTGCTTAAAAACTGCACCTCATCCATGTCAGCATTGCTGAGCATCATCACGTGCGCTTTCAGCACTTCTTCCAAACGCCTGCAGTGCTTGATTGTGCGATCGACTATAAACAGATGATCGTCAACGACGATAACCTTCGGCAGATGCTGATACTTTTCGATGAAGTCTTTGATGGAACGTGCGTCGCCGAGCGACTTCAATCGCAGCCCCGCAGAACCGCAATAGACGAGCTGATCCGGCCAACTCGGTCGCTCAATGATCAAATCCTCATTGCTCTTCAGTGCGTCAAGCAAAACCTTATCTTCGCAATAATATGAGCAAACCGACTCAGTCGAAACGGTTCGCATCAAGCTTGTAATCTGGTTGGTTAGCCGATAATGCGCCAGGTTTAACCCAAGATGCTCGCCGACTTTCGCAACCACTTCATTAGTCGAATCAATCACTTCTTCGACCGTGGGAGCGGAAATTATGACACCATGATTCTCAAGGAAAACCTTCTTCGCTTTCGACTTCGTTTTCTTCGAAAGAGCAGAGCCATTGCCGCCGGTGTCCACAACTTTGTTCTCAGCCTCGGAAATCTCGTCCAGTTTGTCCATCAGCGCCAGCGCTAGCCGCACACCTGGAGTCTCATAATCAACGCAAATCGCCTCCGGATAGAGCGACTGGATGACCGACTTCCAGTTCTTCCGGCACAAAAGTGCGGTCACCGCGATGGGATGAGTATGCAGCGTAAACGGCCCTAGCAGACAGTGCATCAGCGTCTCAATCGAGGGGCGTACGTCCGGAGTCTTCGAGCATTGCGCGACCGCCTTACCCGCTACCCTTTCCAGCTCGGTCTTCTCCAGCTTGGACTGCTTGCCTTTGAGGTTGCGCATGGTTTCAACCAATGCTGCGTGGTCCAGGCGACACGTCCCCGACGCATCCTTCACATCACTCAACGGCCAACCGGAAGCAGTAATCCAGAGTTCACCGTCGCGCACAAAGGAAGCGTTACCACCGCCGGCCTGACTCAAATCAAAGCGCTCGCCCGCAAACGAACAGATATTCACAAGCTCGTTTACTTCGACTGCCACAGTTTTCTCCTCAGAATGCGTACTAATTATATCCCTGTCCGTTCGCCGAAAAACAACTTAGAAACTGCGAATCAAAGTTTTCAACTGCTCGAAAGTTTCAAACTCGACAGCCAGTTCCGAAGACACGCTCGGTTTTTCCTGCTCCAGCCGCATCCAGAAGGAACGCATGCCAAGGTTTACACCACCCACGATATCCTTCTTCCAATTGTCACCAACGACGCAGGCGTCGGCGGCGTCGCATCCCAGTTTATTCAACGCCAGATTGAAAATACGCGCATCCGGCTTCTCGATACCAGCCTCTTCGCTGGTTACAATTGCCTGAAATCGGTTTTGAAAATTCAAGTGTCGCAGTTTTTGAAATTGAATCTGCGCGGTCAAATCAGTCACTATGGCAATCTGCATATACTTTATCGAATCGAGGAATTCAATCGCCCCGGGGCGCAATTCCATTTTTGAAATAAACCGCTCCCAATAAACGCGCTCCGCTTCCAGGCTGTGCAAGCACGGATCGAAGCCGAGCAGCTCGGAGACTCTCTGAAAGTAGAGCAGCCGGCTGTGCGATGATCCTTGGCCGGACAGTTCGCGATTTATTTGCGAGCGCCCTTCTTTGTACGCACCACCAACGGTGTCAACACCAAAACCGGAAGCATCGCTTAAAAACGTGATTGCCGCCTCGAGAGCCGGTCGATGAGCTGTTTCGTAGTCATAGAGCGTGTTATCAAGATCCAGGAGGACCGCTTTAAACGGCATTAGCGTCCTCTCTTTCTTGCATCAGTTCACTCAGCACAACCAGAACGAGCAACTGAACGAAACCTCTGTAGCCCTCGCGCCAGGCGATTTCTCCGGCGAAGATTTCCGCCCTGTTCACGATGATCTCGTCTGCGAGCGTCGTCAACAAATCAGCAGTAACCGGTCGATACAGCGTGATCTCCTGGCGGGTCAAATCCTCGCTATAATCCCAGTAGACGGGAACACCTTGCGATGTCAACGCTTCGACTAAAAGCTCCAGCTGAATGCTTGAAGACAAACTCATGTGCAGGGTCAGCCGGTCTTCAAACATAGTAGCATCAGACACATTCGCGCCGGTAATCGCAGCAACCGAGGTCGACGAAGCCGATGGTTGCAACATCACGGAATTGTCCGCCGCAGAGGTCTCAGCTGCGGAACTCGACACGGCGCTGCCGTTCTCGGTAGTTCGACCAACAGACATCTCGAATTCATCTCGCAAATAATACCGAATGTTTAAATCGGCAAATTCTCTTTGCGGCGCGATAAACCTGTCGGAGTCAGGTCTGCGACTTTCGATCTGTTTGATAATTTCGTCTTCGGTATAGCCGCGTTCCGTCTGATCGCGCAGCATTTTCCAACGAGCATTCAGCGCATAATCAGTATCCATGAAGATTTTGAAGTCGATGAGCTTTCGCATCTTCGGCAAATAAAAAGTGTGCAGACCTGAAATGATCACAAATTCATTGGGCTCCACTCTTCGAGGAGTCGTGAATTGCCCGGTAGAATGGTCGTATTCAACGCGTTGAGCTGCGCGACCGCGCTTTAAACTCAAGATAGTTTCTGCCTGCCGGTGCAAGAAGTTGGCCTTCGGGTCCAGGTGAGTAAGCTGCTTCCAATGCTCATCTCCACGTTCCCACTTATGATCACCGTCACCTTCGAGTTCAACCACTCTACCTGTCAACAGGTCTTTCACATCACCAAGCAAGGTGCTCTTACCGGCACCACTATCGCCACCAATACCGACAACTACGGCATGGTCGCGTTTATAAATCGAATTGCTTCGAACGCCGGCCCGATAGCACAAAACTATATTGCTCAACACGCCAACTTCGAGCAGAGTGAAGAAGCATGAGCGTAGAGTATCTGAGCCGATTTTGAACTCCAGTGGTTGGCTGAGATAAACCAAACCGACGTAATCAGGGATATCGAACCAAACAAAATACAGGAGATAGAAAACGTTCAACCACAAAAACGGGGCAATTAGCTGCGGATTTTTTCGGTAGTACTTAATCAAGAATAGGCTCAAGAAAGGCGCCATCCAGACGTACCAACCAGGAGCCGGCACGATCAACATCACGACGAGAGAAAACACCAGAGCGAGAAAAGCATCCAACAAATCGGTATTGATCTTCGGATAAAGTGCAAACCGTCCATACGCCACAAACAAAGCAAGAATAGGCAAATACAGCTTCAACTCACCTATGCTCGCGTACACTTCGAATAGCCTGCTTTGCTTGTGGTTCGCAAGCACGAGATGCTGAAACCCCGGACTCGTGAAGTAAGGGAACACGAAAAGCAGATAGACAGCCATGCTCACGATGCCGAAATTCACAACTTGCTCGAACTTGCGGTTGCGATACAGATATATTGCAATCAAGGGAAAGGCCGCGAGCACGTGGAGTTTGGTTGCCAGAGCCAGTCCATAAAGGATATACGCCGGCAAAAATTTGTTGTTCTTGATATAGAAAAACGACGCAAACAAAAACGCTGTCGGGATCAAGTCGAGCTGCGAATGCATAAAGCAGGCATAGAGCACAATCGGCGACAAGAAGTAGAACCAGATCACATAACGCATCTGCTGAGGATGCATGCGAAAGAGAAACCATGCGATCGCACAGTCAGCGAGCAGCGTCGGCAGTTTAAACAGAAAATTGCGCAGCAAGACATTGTCCCAGGTCGCAAATAGTTTCAACGGCAAACAAGACAGCGACACGATATACAGCATCAACGGCTGGTACGGAAATTCGTCCTTACGCTCGCTGTGGAAATCAAAAAAGTTCCACGGATTGTCGAAGTAGTCGAGATAGTGGTGAACAAACGGAAGAAACAACTCGTTCTCAAACCCTGAAGAGAACAGGGTCATAACAACAATTTTGAGCAAAAGACAAAACACCAACAAAGCCTTGAGTCCACTCTCAAGAGAACTCAAACTCGGTCGGCTCGATTCTTTTGTTGCTAGCGCGAGACTCTGACTCACGCGATTCGGCTCCCTCTTCTGTCGTCCTCACAATATTCCCCTAACTGTGGAGCAGCTTAAGATAATAAGCTTTATCAGTCAGAATATTTAGTAATAAAGAAATTGGGGACGATAATAGTGGTCAAATCCACCCGGAGCATCTAGTTGTCTGGCAAAGTCTTGTTGTTCAGAGTTCTGATCTACCTTTTCGCCGTATTTTGGGGTGCGATTCAGGCCTGGAATTATCGCTTTGAGCTCTTCTTCGGAGACTCGCAAGCATACTTTGACATGGCGAATTACTACGCTCAAGGCGAGTTCAACAAGGCCGTATCGCTGTACTGGAGCCCGCTCTACCCGATGATTTCGGGCGCGATGTTCGCGCTGTTTAAACCTGACCCCTACTGGCAGTTCTTTCAAGTAAAATTCGTCAACCTGTTTTTTCTCGTAGTTTGCTTTCTGACATACGAGTTCTTCTTCGTCCAGCTTTATCGCTACTACCTCGAAGTCATTGTCAAAGCGGACCCTGAGCGACAGATCATAGATCGAAACACATTGCTGTTCAGCGGCTACGCATTACTAATTTTGTACTCGCTCTCGTTTGGAGGAGTCCACCAGGACACTCCCGACATGATTAATGCATGCACATTTTTCCTCAGCGGTGGGCTCGTTTTGCGCCTTCTCATTGAGCCGACCGTTCGTCATGCCACCATATTCGGGGTGTCTCTTGGGCTCGGCTATCTATGCAAAGCAATCATGTTCCCAATGTCATTGATTTACGAGGTGCTAATTCTGATGCGGTTTGCGCCGCTCGGTTTCAACGTCAAAAGAAACTTTAAGTACACCGTTGTTTCCCTTGCCGTCATGTCGAGCTTCGCGGTTCCCTGGATCTGGACACTCTCGAATTACCTCGGAGCCTTGACCTTCGGAGAAAGCGCCAAGTTTGTCTACATCAACCTGGTAGAGAACAAAGACCCGCTAACTGTCGAAGGATTGAAGCATCCGCCCCGAGTAATTTTCGAGAAGCCTCGTATCCGTGAGTACGCAACGCCCGTCAATGGAACTGTTCCATTCTTGTACGACCTCGGCTGGTGGACTTATGGTGCCAAAATTCACGTCAAAGTCTCAGACCTGGCGATGGTGATTTTGTGCGACCTGCTCTATTACTTCGAAACGTTCCTGGCTCTTCCCGCTCTCATAGCGGCATACGTTGCCATCAAATCGCGCACCAACCCTCTCTCCTGGAAAAACGCAATCGCAACCGCCCCGATCTGGATACCGCCAGTAGCTCTGTGCGCACAATACGCCCTGGTAAACAACGTCTACATGATTCCGTACATCAATCGCTATTTCATCGCAGCTTATCCGCTGATGATGCTGGCTACATTGATAGCGCTCCGCGTTCCTCCGGACCCCGATGCCATTGTCGAAGAGAATCAATCGCAAGGCTCAAAATTGCTCGTCAGAAGAAACGTCATCAATAGCGCATGCGTCATAACCGCCGTGCTGTGCTTGGTTCTGGCAGCTCCGCGTTTCATCTATGATGTCAGCGGACTCGCACAACAACGACAAAACTCATGGTTTAAAATCGCAAAAGCCCTTGAGAGTGCTGGTATCAAATCCGGTGACCACGTCGCTCAACTAGGAGGCAGACTTCACCGCAACACTCAGTACACCGAGCCTAACAAAATCAAATTGATCGCCTCGGTTTACGACGAAGATTACTTTTGGACTCTCGACGAGAAAAAACGGGAGGAGGTTTACAGCGTACTTCGTAAAGCCGGAGCCAAAGCCCTCGTGTACGTCTGGACTCCGGATCTTGAAGACCCGATTATCACAAGAGACCTCGACATCTTTGCAAAAATCACGGGTGTGAAACTTAAGTCACCGTTTAAAGAATTTCCACTCCCTGCCAATCCGACCGGCTGGACGGAAGTTCCCGGCACGCAAGCATCCTTCTACATCCTCGGCAGCGGTGAGTGAGGATGACAAACACTTCGAGAACCGCGACAAAAAGCGAGACGACACTCGTCGGTTGTCTCGTTGCAGCCGGTCTGGTCGTGGGTCTTATCCAAAGTATCACCTGGGTTACTCGAGTTGGCTGGGACACCGTTTCATACCTTGACCTTGCAGATTTGATTCGTCACGGCAACTTCCAGGAGGCCCTAAGTCCCTACTGGAGCCCACTCTATCCAATCCTAATTGCCATCGCAAAAACATTCGCACCCGCTTTAGAAGTAGAACGAACAGTTATCTGCGTGCTTCAGTACATCTTCCTGATGCTCTACCTGGGCGCATCATGCCGCTTTTGGTCAGCCGTCCTGAAGGCGCAGAGCCGACTGAGCAACGAAGAAGAAACCACTCGCCTGCCTCGCCTTCCACAAATCGCTCTCATGGGAAGTTTGACCCTACTTTCCTGCCTGGCAGTTGGAGATGTCGCCGTCAAGGGACCGGACATGTTGTCGGCGGCGATCTATCTGACAGCCAATGCGCTAATTGTCACGTGTCTTTATCAAACACCATCCGTTGCTAGAGCCGCCCGCATCGGCTGCTTCATGGGACTGGCGTACCTTGCGAAGGCATTTTTTGTTAGCTGGGTTTTCCCTTGCGTTGCGCTGCTAGCGGTTTTTCGCAAAGACTATAATCTGACCTGGAAGCACCTGATTGCTTTAACGATTTCGATGCTTACAACGATGGCACTATATGTGGTGCCGCTATCTTTAAAACTGGGACATCTATCTTTTGGAGAGTCAGGCAAGTATCAAATTGTATTCTCTTCTAATGAACACATTCTGCCTATGGTACCGATGGTGCATGGGTCGATACGCACGAAACATCCTGCCGCGATTCTGTTTCAGACGCCTGTCGTTTACGAGTTCGAAAAGCCATTCGATGTTTCCTATCCGCCCTGGTTCGATCCGCATTATTGGAACGACGGCATCGACTTAAAAATTGACTGGAAGCGGTACGACGAACTTTTAGTCGACAAAATTGTTTCACTCTTCTTCAGCTTTGTATTTTTCCTTTCGGTGCTCAAAATCGGTTTGAGTTTTTCTGCACGAAAGTTAGTTCCGTACTCGATACAGGAACTGAAAAGGACTTCTCCGGTGTGGCTGACGGCGTGCGCATGCAGCTCGCTATATATATTTATGTCGGCAGCAGTGAGCCGTTACTTTATGGGTTTTATACCAACAATGGCGGCGGCGATTTTCCTCGCCTACAAAAGCCCAGACACAGAGCCAGTGGCTAAGCGCGAGCGACGCTGCCTCTGGTTTGTGACCGCACTCATACTGGTCGCATTCACACTCAAATCGCTTATGCACATTTATTTTTTTGTTCCAAAACTTGCCGAGAAAAATTCGCCTGACGCTCACTCCGCAATTGTTCAGAAACTCAAAGAACTCGGAATTAAACCTCACGACAAGATAATGCGCGTCGCCCCCAACGAGGGCGGAGAATATTACTGGGCACATCTTGCCGACATACGCGTCGTTGCTGAATGTGCGTCGCCTGGAGAATTCTTGAGCATGAGCGCCACAAATGGAAATGAACTGGACGCCATCCTTCGCAGCAAGAAGATCAAGGCTATCGTACTGGATCGCACTAACCGCAAACCCGGCGAGACCGCTCCAGCACCCACGAGCGCAGCTTGGCAGAATGTCCCGGGTACGAAATCTTATGTTCGTTTGGTGCCTCAATGAAAGAACGAAGAGCAAGCAAAACTGCTGAAGGCGTCGCACTTTTGAGAGCGATTGAAACAACTCGCCCTCCTGAAAAACGACTGGTATACGACCCCTTCGCGCGCTACATGGTCAACGGCATCAATCTGATGTTCAGCAAACTTTGGGTCGACTTTGGACTTTATGATCTTTCATGGCATGGTGCCTACGAGTACGTAGTCGCGCGAGAGCGTTACATCGATGGTCTGCTTAAACAGGCTCTGACTGACGGTTTCAAACAAATTGTTCTGCTCGGCGCCGGTTTCGATATGAGAGCTTTTCGCATAGAGGAAATCGAGAAAGCACTTGTTTTTGAAGTCGACCATCCCGCCACTCAAGCCGCGAAACTCGAGAAACTGAAAAAGCTTTTCAATCCGATTCGCGAAAATATTAAATTCGTATCCATCGATTTCAACACTCAAACCCTGGAGGACCGCCTCGCGGTCAACGGTTTCGACGAATCCGAAAGAACTTTCTTTATATGGCAAGGCGTGACTATGTACTTGACCGCACAGGGCGTCGAATCAACACTTAAGTTCATCACCCAGCACTCTAAACCAGGAAGTCGAGTGGTTTTCGACTATTTCACAACGGAGCTGATGGAACGAAGCGCGGCGATTAGGTGGACGAAACCGCTACTAAAGCTGCTTGGCGAATCGCTCGACTTTTCTATTGAAGATGGCGAGTTGGAACGGTACCTGGGCGATCGCGGTTTCACCCATGTGGAAAACGCTGACTCAGAAACCTTGACGCGGCTCTACTTCGCCGGAACCGGCAAGACCGTAGCACAAGGTATCGCAATTGCGTCCGGCACAGTCGCATGAGTGCCTAAATTCTCTTCCCGCATCACGCTCAAGCGGCGCGCAATTCATCGACACCTATGAGCCGCAGCACTTCTACGATCGGAATGCCAGCGGTCTCGCCGTCATTTATATAGGACAACCGACCGTCCTTCACCATTTGCCAAATTCTACGCTCGGAAACCATGCCACCAGTCATCTGGCTGGCACCTTGGACTGACAACAACTCATTTGACTGACCATCAATAAGGCTGAGATTTACCATTGTGGCTACTCCTGTTTTTCGTCCGTTTCTCACGTAGCGTACATTTCTAATAGCAATGCCTCGTGAAAGATTAAATCTGTAAGTGTGCCACCCGTCAGCGCCCAAGAAACCAAGAGGGACGTGAAAGGTTCGCACTGACACCAAATACAGTGTCAAAACCTACCCCATAAATCCAAACTTGCAAACTATTTGCAAGGATTTAATGTTCATTTCGTTAGCGCAAAGGCAAATCCTGGCTTAATCTTTATATGGTCCGAAAGATACGAGCAAGATAGTTTTTGCCAATTTCGAATTATGTGCGCATCAACAAAACCAACCTTTCAAATTGTTCCGGTCGACCCAAATGCCGCTCAGCGTCATTTGCGCGACTTGCTTTCAAGTCTCGACAAGGACTTTCCCTACACGCCGGCAATTGACGACTACTGTGAACGCGCCGGCACCGCGGAGTCAACCACCGTCATCGCCAAAAGCGGCGACAAGGTCGTTGGAGCCGCCTTCATGGAGCCCCTGAGCGATGACACCAACGAGATGGTAGTCATCGCCGTGGACGCAAACTTTCAGCGCTGCGGAATCGGTTCCGCGCTAGCTAAGACATTGGAAGAACTAACGCGCCGGTCTGGAAAGAGCTTCCTGTTTTCAAGAGCGATTGGACCGAGCCAGAAGGTCGCAGACGACATCAAAGGTTTTCAATTTTTGAAGAAAAACAGCTTCTATTTCGTCAAAGAATTTCCAACTCTCTGGGAGGGTTATCCCTGCGCCTTTTTGTTCAAACCGTTACCGTCGGCACCTCCAACCAGCTCCTATGACTACCGCTGAAATCGTCGACCTTAAGGGCCTGCCGTTCGAGCTTCGCCGCCTTCAGAACAACTCTGGCAGTTCAGCCGTCAGACACGTTCTGAGAACCCTGCCGATGTACTTCGGCGATAAACGCGCAATTCCGTTCTATAGCGAGCAAGCGTCCGCCGTCAAAAACTATTCGCTCGGCGCGTACTTAAAAGCCAGACAGGTTGGCATCGTAGTTCTTCGCTCAAGCACTGATGACACGGGCGAAATCGCCGTGCTTGCAATCGTCCCCGAGCATCAATCCGTTGGACTTGGAACCATTCTGCTCGACCGAGCGGAACAAGAGGCTATCCGCCGCGGTCACAAGTGCATCATCGCAGCAACCGTCGGACCGAAGCAGAAAGATCCAAATTTCATGCGCACTCTGCGCTTCTACGAACGACACAATTACAGAATGCTAGCCGAATTCGACTACATGTGGCCCGGCGTCTGGTGCGCATATTTAGTGAAGCAATTAGGCGATTAGGGTTAGTCTCGCAGTTCAGCAGGTTAAGCGTTTCGGAGCACAAAAAGTGTCACGAATGAAAACAAGAGCTATCGAATCGAAAAAGCCGAGAATCAGTTTCGGCTATCTGAGTCCAGACTCTTCGGTTGCGAATAAGTCGCGTCGCCTCGCAACAAAGACCGTCAGCCCCAGACCGTATAGCAGCAGCAAGACGAAATTAGGATTGATCACCCCGCCCGGTCCTGCCTCCGGTTGAAGGTACGAGTAATGAACGAGTATCGACATCGGCATCAGGTAAATGAGCGCCCCGAGCATGCCCGCCAGCATAAAGGGTGCCGGAATCTGCTTCTGAATATCAGCGCGCAACACGACGATGATGGTCGGCAATAACAGAACAAGATCGTAAGAGAAGAAATACAAACAGCTTGCCAATCCCAAAGGAAGTGCCACCAGGAGGCTGGCTTCCATCCATTGCGCAGCTTTAGACAGCAATCGCCCAAGCAATGTAATCACCGCCAGTGATACCACCAAAAATCCGGCACTAACTGCCGCAGTCATGCCGGCCGCATCCGGAAAGATTCGCAGCATCTGCCCTCGCAAACTTGGGCTTAGATCAGAGACGAGAAAACGGGTGTCATTGACCGTCGATGCCATGAGCGAAGAATAGTTTCGTATTCCATCCACTCCAACTGCCGCACAACCGACAACCGCTACCAGAGAGGCAATCGCAGCAAATCGCAGAACCAGCTTCCACTTTCCTGCTCCGAGCAAAAAAACAATCAACGGCAAAAGCTCCTGCGGTTTCAAAAACATGAGAGCCAAACCAAAAGCTGACAGCCATTGATTGTCTCTCTTAACACCATAAACATAGAGAGACAGTCCGAACAGTAAAACCGTCGCCAGCTGATCGATGCGCAAAGCCTCATACGTAGCACCTGACAGCGCAGTGACCGCGACGAGATAAAGCACCCCAACTCTGGTTAGTGAAAACGCCTTCGACAACAAGACGACACTTGCAACGAGCGCCGAAATCAGGATTAGCTTCCAGACATAAATAGCTGCCGGAAGAGGAATTAAACCGACAGGAATTATCCATGCCATCGCAAATGGTGGCACGAAAAATCCGACTATGCGACCATTCAACTCCGGAAAGAAGTTCTGCTCCACCACCGAGAACGTCTTCAAATCGTATATTTGAGCGCCCGTTCCTGACAGGATCATTTTCGCAGCGGAATAATACTCAGGGAAGTCGCTAAAAGCACCAAACGCTGGAAAAGACAGGGCAAGCAGAACAACCAGCATGCCGACCGCGAAGACGACGTAAATGATTGGCATAATCATTTTGTTCATCGCTGTCCTTATACCGCTTCCGTTTCGTTTTCGCTTTTAAAACTCACTGCACAGGCGCACTTTCGTCCGGCAGTTTCGACAGAAGATCCGTGCAACCATCCTGAATGCACTCAAGCAACTCGTGCCCGAATCCCTCTTCGATAAACTTCGGCTTCGACAAATCCTGTGATGTCGGCCAACCCTTCCATTCACTGCCGCGGAAAAGCGTGGAAGCGGAATTGGCGATTTTTCCAGTGGTCAAGTCCACCAACTTCATATTCACATTGATTTTAAACGCTTTGTTCGCAGCTTCTATCTCTTGTTGCGTAGCGCCTTCCTGAATCGGCGCAAAATTCACGACTATAGCGCTAATCACGACAAACTGGGGCGCCTTGTCCGCAGCTTTCGAATCCTTGGTTTTTACTTCGACTTTCTTGGTCGATGCAAGCCCCTTCTCCTGAGCGACTTGAACCCACTTGGTCAACGCAATTGACTCGGTTCGATCGGAGGGCAATTTATCAATTAGAGGGTCCTGAACACTCAAGATAGGCGACGCGAAAACAGCACCACCAGCCACAGTTGACGCACAGGACATCCAAAGTCCAATCAAAATTGATCGCACGAAAAGTTTACTCACACCACAACCCTTATCTTTCAGGAAACCGTATTACGTGCTTGAAGCAGATAAGGCATTATACTCTCTCTCTGAAACTTCTCTCTGAAGCGCCAGAAAAAGGCGTCCTGATAGTAGTGCACATTCGCCAGTCCAAAGTAGATTCCGAGGAAGAAGCGATACTGCTCGCTGTCCATGGAGAAGTTCAAAGCGTAAGCGCGATTTATCGTGAAGAACAGAGCGGTCGCGACGCAAAGGACGGTCATCAATGCGATCGCGCCGCATGGAATGTCGGCTCGTCGCTCGGGGTCTTTGTATTTTTCCCTGACGAGAATTACGTTTAAGCCGATGTATTGAAACCAATGCATCGTGCCTGGAATCAGCCACAGCGTCTCAATTCGCTGGCCGGGAATAACGAAGGGGACGAAGTAAAGTGCTGAAGCCACCCAGAACATCAGGGCAGGCACATTGATCCTCGCTCCTCGCGCTACCTGACGACGCATGTCGAGCGCATAGCGACCGACATCGTAGAGTGCCAGACCACCTAGACCGATCAGCACGCCGACCATCCACGTCTCAAGTGGTTTGGGCGCCGGAAGCGGAGGCATCAGACCACCAGTGGTGGCGGCTATGGTGCTGGGATTGTTGAAGTAGGACAGGAAAAACATCGTCGTGAAAAACACGGCTGGTGACCACAGGCTGCGTAACAACAAGTTTCGATCGGGCAATGCCTCATTGTTGTTTTTGTTGTGATACAAGAGCGTCACGCCAAAGTTCTGCTGAACGAAGTGCTGCACACTCCAGGCTGTTGCAATTAAAAATCCAATCGCCGGCGTATAGACGTTCAAAACGATCGAAGCGATGAAGACTAGCAGCGGAGCAGCAAAGTAAAAGAAAAGGCGCTTGTTGTCCGCCGTCCAGTGCTCGCGGTTTTTCTTATCAAAGTAGAAAAACCAGGTCGGTCCCTGATGCGCAGGTCCAACTCCGAAAGCGTTGATTAAGAGCAAGAACAAGATTCCAGTGCCCATCGCCGGGAAGTTCTGGATCAAAACCGAAGCCGCGACCGCCACTAAAATCGGACCAAAAAACCAGAACAAGTCAAAATTTCTGCTAGCCATCCACGGGTAAACAAACAGCTGTCCCACCAGGTTCTCCGATTTCGGCTCCTGAGGTTCACGCGATTTTGCAGCTGCTGGCAGTGATGTAGTCATGGCTTCGAATAGTTAGTAAACGGATACTAGGTTTATACCCAGGGGACTCGAACAGTATAAGAACGTAGCCGATAAGTTACGTTAAATGTCGAACTATCTGACCCTCCCTGGTCGTGGTACAAAACCAGTACGCCGCCTCCCCGGCGCAGTCACGGAGCTCCACGTGGACGAACCCGTCTCATCCGACCTGCAACAACCGAAAAACAAGCCTGCGCTGAAGTGGATCATTACCGGAGCCGCCGTAGTCCTGTTCGCGCTGGTGCGCACCTTGCCGTGGAACGTGAGGACCATCCCTGTTCCGGAAGATGATTCGTGGGACCTGGCGCTCAACTATTTCGCCGCGCACCACGCTGTTTCCGGCGTCGATTATGTTTTTACTTTCGGTCCGCTCGGTTTCATTTACAACGCGACCTATTTCCCGGACACGTTCACCGTCAAACTAATCATGCAGGGCTTGTTTTGCGCACTGACGATGATTGTACTGGTCATGCAAGGCAAGCGCCTTTTCGGAAAACCTCTCTGGACGATTCTGTGGGTCTTCGCAATCCTTGCCTGGTACGGCTTCTTCGCGGACGTCATGTTTCTCTCCGTCTCTCTGCTGCTCATAAACCAACACTTTTTACTGGACGATCGAAAAAAAACTCCGTCAATAGAATCCTTCATTCTCGTCTTCCTGCTTGCCTTGACGGCAATCGTCAAATTCACTTTTACAGTAGCGGCTCTCTGGGTTATCGCTTTCATAGCCGCCGACGAATTGTTCATAAAGCGTTCTAAACCCCTTTTGACAGCGAGTTTTGCGCTTCTGATTCCAGTTCTCTGGCTGCTCTCAGGCCAGCCTATCACGGCTCTCTACAGTTACGTCACCACATCACTGCAGGTCACATCCGGGCACAGCGAGGCTATGTCGTTCGTTGAAAATCCCAACTGGGTGATGCCAGTGCTCTTAGCGGCCGGCGCTGCGTCTCTAGTTTTCTTGAGCTTCGGCAGACTGTGCTACAACCGACTCGGGCGCACGCTCGTTCCCGCGCTCCTTGCACAGAGCGGGATTTTCTTCTTGATCTTCAAAGCTGCCTATGTTCGTCACACTGTGGATCATGAACCCATAGCCTCCTCTGTTTACGGCTTCGCGGCACTGGCATTGATACCACTAATTCTGAAGCTAGAGAAGAGCGCGTTCACAAAATATGCGGGTATCGGCGCCATCACCGTAATGACGATATTCGCATTCCCCATGAGCCTACCAGTCGATTTGCCAGTGTTTGCAAGATATCCAGCTCTTCTATTGAGCAACGTCTTAGGAGTCGTCCAGAAGACGGCGCCGTGCATTTCATACCTCTCTGGCTCATCCGTTCTGCCAACTAAGTATGAAGAACGCATGCAGGAAATCCGGAAAGAAAATCCGCTTCCGAAGCTGACAGGCACGGTCGATATTTATCCAGTTATGTGCAAAGTGCCCATTGCGTACAAATTCGAGTATAAACCGAGACCAGTTTTTCAAAGCTACCTTGCCTATCGAAAGCCGCTGCTAGAGCTAAACAATGAGCATTTGAAAACGGACAGCGCAGCGGACACAATAATCATTCAATCTTTGCACGATTGCTATGGATATTATCCGTTGCTTTACGACGGTCCATCCTGGATTGAATTGCTCTCTCGCTACGAGCCTCAATCCTGCCAACCGGCAGGGCTCATAGTAAGGAAACGACAAGCACCACGCGCGGTGAACCTTATACCGGTGAAAACGCTGTCCACAAAACTGGAAGAGCCGATCTTGCTTCAGGAGTTCAAAAGTAAAACTGTTTTCGCCAGGATCGATCTAAAGCTTGGAGCTGCTGGAACTCTCCAGAAGTTATTTTTCCGAATTTATCCCCCTGAGATTGAAGCTAAGCTTACAGATGGCACCACGAAGAGATTCATCGCGCCAAGCGAGATTATGAAGGCTGGATTTATCATAACTCCATTCGCTGAATCTCCTGAAGATGTGGAAAAGCTCTTCAATGTCGTCAACGGTGCCAGACAGGTTGAATCTATAAAGCTGTTGGAACAGAAGAACGATTTTCCGTGGACGATCTTTTCCCGAGACATTTCAGTCGAGTTATTTGACGTCCGGTAAGATTTAATTCGATGATTTTGCAACATTTTAATTCGCGCTCCAAACGCCGTCGCAGCATGATTTGAGACAGCGCAGATGAGTCGAGTTAATGTGCCAGACGAGAACATAATGAAGGTCAGACCTTCCGGTAAAATCGATCGACAGGTATGATGGAATTACTTACCATAACTTTCGCGCAAGATTTTTCAGCTCTCGTCTCCCGTGACAATCACGGAAAAATTTGAATTGTTGATTGCTTGCGCAAGGCAGGCTTATGCCTCTCAACGACACAACAAAACAAAGTCTGGTCAACCATATTAATCAGTGGCGACGCATCGGTTTAGCTACCGGTAGCTCCGACAAAAATGCAACTGAGCGTTTTATCGCTCAAGCATATTCAATCGTCGGCTTGCCGGCACCACAGAGATTCGTGTGGGTAAAATCACCGATGGCCGGAGCAGTTGCCGCGGCACAATGCGTGACAATTTTTCCCTCGGTCAGTCAACGCGTGTGGCGCAAACCACAAGAGTTCATGACAAAACGGCTCTGGGGTAAGGCTCACGACCAGAGCCAAATCGAGCACTGGACAAACATCGATAACTTCATCACACGCTCCCCTCTGATGGTCGTTCGAGACAATGTCATGATTCCAATCTGCCAGCAGATTGTCGACCAGGGGAATGAGAGAAATCGCCAGGCGCGCTCTTCGGTTTTTGTGAGCGGCAGACACAGCGTCTCAAATTTGTCGACGGAGATCTGGGCCAGTGCCCTGTCAGGGATGAAAGCGGTTTTGACTCAAAAAGAACTACGCGATATTGGTGGCACACCGAGCTGGGAGAAGATAACGGAACAATTGCAAGCTTGCGGCTATGGAAGCATGGACGCGATTTTTCTTGCCCTTCTAGACTACGCCAATATGCAAGGTTTGAACTTAACCGACATCTCCGGCATCGCCGGAGTCGCAAAAAATGCCGGTCTCTGGTGGCCGTTAAAGGACATCTGCGTTGTTTCCGAACGCCCTAAAGTTCTCGCGTTGAACAAACAGGGTCAATTGCATATGGAGAACGCGATGGCTGTCGAATACGAAGACAACTGGGGCATTTATGCGTTGAACGGAAAAACAGTTACACGCGACGTCGCGCAAAGTGCCGTAAAAATTCCTGTGGACTAGACTGCTAGATGTCACCTTGCACCACGCGCGGTATCAGACCCACGCGCAGCAAACAAGCCATGCACTTGCCCTACACCGTAGGAAAGATGCGTAACAGCGTAAATTATAAATACCATGGGCACATAATGCGGTTTCCCATGCGTAACACAGGCATACACACTAACGAGTAGCGTCAGTAAAACATAGACCATGAGTGGCGCCGCAACCAAAAGACAGAACGGCGATGGAAGAATCCAAGAAACCAGAGCCATCAGACAAGCGGTGAGAAGAAGAATCGGCGCGGCGAACTGCGGTTTTATATGCGAAGGATCTTTTCGCATCAACCAGGTTCGTCCCTTGCCGTAGACCTCCATGTTTTTCATCCAACTGACGATGTCTTCACGCCACTTGTGAGTGATACCCGCTCTTGGCTCGAATAATAGTTTGAAACCTTTCCCGCGCAGGCGATGACTGAGATCGACATCCTCGGAAATGTTTCCTTGAAACTCGTCGAACATCCCGATGTCCACCACCTTCTGACGATCGTACATAACGTTGAGCGTCGGCAAATGATCGACGGACATTCGTTGATCCAAAATCTTCGCTTGAACGGAACCGTGATTGCCCCAGTAGTTAGTCGTGGCAACCGCCACCGCCCGCCTGAAGAATGTGGTATCAGTCGGCGCTGTATTCGGACCACCAATCGCAGCTAAGGAAGCGTCTTTTGCGAGTTCTTCGGAAAAGGCCCGCTCCAGCCAAGTCAACCAGGTCGTGGAGGCTTCGCAATCCGCGTCGATAAACGCCACCACGTCATGCTTGGCCGCCTTTATGCCTGCGTTTCGGGTTACAGCAATTCCCGGGACCGGATTTTCGACGATGCGAAAATGGACGAACCCATTCATAGCTTCACGAGCAATCTCTTGCGTTCTATCGGTCGAACCATTGTCCACAAGCACGACTTCGTAGCACTCTTGCGGGTAATCTTGCGCTCTCAACGATTCCAAACATTTCCGAATGTCGTTTTCTTCATTGCGAGCGATCACGACAACGGAAACATTTCGCTGTGGTTTATCCACCTGTGATCATCGCTCCAATCACTTTCGCAGCCTCTTTCTTCGCAAAGACGACATTGCAGTTAGACGCACACTCGAAGGAGCAACGACACTTCGAATCGACGATGTACTTCGCAACACTCTTAGCTTTTTCAGTTGCCATGGCCTTTCGCACATCGAAGTCAAAGTCGGCTAGTGTAGCCATGTTCGAATCGTAGTCAGGCTGCATCTGTCCCAGCACTTCGCATGGTTGCAAAACACCTCGCTCCGTGATTGAAACGAATTTGCGACCGGCCAGACATTCCCAAACGTGCTCATCGTTCTTCAAATAACGATAGATTCCGTCTTTTGCAATTTTGTTGATAGCGCTCAGAATCGGATTATGGTTTCTTCTAATATCACGGTCGTGAACGTGCTCCAGAGCCTTCGCCCACTCATCCGCAGTTACGTCCTTCTCTTCCTGATGCTCGGCATTCCCGCGTGGATAGAGGAATTGATAGTAGTCGAAATCAGCTTGCTCACGCATGTAATCAAAGAGTTGCGTCACACGTTCCTTATTCGATGCAGTCATGCACGTAGCAAGATCCAGATTGAACAAGGGATCTTTTGCGCGAATCTCAGACAGAGCCTTGAGAGTATCGCAGGCGTGTTGAAAAATACCAGGCACTTTTCGATAGGCATCGTGCTCTTCTTGGAAATCGTCGAATGAAATCTGAATCTTCAACTTCAGACGAGGACAGTGTTTCCGGATGTAATCATAGCCCTTCAAAATGAAGTCTGTGTAGAATCCATTGGTGACTATGTTGCAGTACAGGATACCGGAGTGGGTATAAAATTTCTCGACAATCTGCGGCAAATCCTTCCGGAGAAACGGTTCGCCACCTCCGATCGACAGATAAATCAAGTTCATGCTCTTCGCCATTTTCTCGATTTCGTCGAGTTTTAATTCCTTCTTTGCGTTCGCTGATGCGATTTCTTCCCAATAGAAGCAGTGTTTGCAGCGGGCATTGCAGACCGCCGTGCAGAAGAAGATGAGGTACGATGGGTCGGGAGAAAAGTATGAATGGAGAAAATGCATCGCTTCTGTTATAGAATTGCGTGCCATGTTTTCGTCCTCGGATAGTAAGTTTAGACAGACTCTAATAAGTCATTATAGACATATATGCCCGGACTCCAGGTAATAAAGTGACAGAATCACATTCCGCCGTACAATCTGAAACAACTTCAGCAAAACCGCTTCTGTCGGTCGTAATGCCCTGCCTCAACGAAGAAGAGGCTCTTCCGATCTGTATTGAGAAGTTGAAGACGGTTTTCGAGCGCGAAAAAATAAACGCCGAGATTGTAGTTTCTGATAATGGTTCCACCGATAGATCCGTCGAAATCGCGCAAAGTATGGGCGTCCACCTCGTGCATCAGCCAATGCGTGGCTATGGAAACGCCTACTTGAAAGGCTTCGAAGAGGCTCTTGGCGATTACCTGATCATGGTGGACGCCGACGATACCTACGACTTCAACTTAATACCGAAGTTTTTGGAAGAGCTTATTGATAAGAAAAAAGAATTTGTAACCGGCAGCCGTTACCTTGAAGGCGGGCATGGGCACATAAAATTCCTTCATCGCATAATCGGCAATCCGCTGCTCACAGCTATACTAAATTTCTTTTTCGATACTAAGTATACCGACGTCTACTGCGGCTATCGAGGATTCAGCCGGGAGACATATGAACTGATCAAGCCTGTCAGCCCGGGGATGGAATTCAACCTGGAGTTGGCTATCAACGCCAAGCTTGCAAACATTTCCATCTCAGAAATTCCTATTGTTCTCGCGCCTCGCATCGGCGACTCCAAGTTGCACACCTTGCGAGATGGCTGGCGCAGCCTGCGGTTCATGATCCTCTATTCGCCAAACCACATCTTCCTCGTTCCCGGCATCACGATGCTCGCCCTTGGCGCAATCGCGCATGTAGTGACTCTACTGGGGGTTTTGAACGTCGGCGATGCACAACTCCAGTCCGAACTTGCCGTCCTTGGCACCATATTTAGTGTCCTGGGAGTTGAAGTCGTGAGCTTATGGCTACACGCAAAAACGTACTCCTGGAGCCGTCGCTTCGATAAAGAAAACGAATTTCTCCTCAACTTTTACGGGCTGTTTAATCTTGAAATGGGATTGATCATGGGCGTGGCCATGACGCTCGCTGGCTGGATCATCATCGGGATCACGCTAGCAGCTTACATGCACCACGAAGTCGCCTTCGGAGGTAATCCTGCCTGGGTTCCATTCTCAGCTACATTAATCATGGTGGGAGCCATGACCTGCTTCTCATCGCTGTTCATCAGTGCAATGTCGATTACTCGCTCGATTGAACCACGCTCGATATTGCCCAAGAAATAGACTACTGCTTCTTTTCGGGAATCAAATAAATTAGCCCTTTGGTGCCCGGAATGCGGGTCCATCCAGGTCCTGGCTCCGCAATCTCGCGATCCACAGCCCAGGTTTGAACAATCGCTTTGACATTATGCTGGCGTAAAACTTCGATCAACTGCTGTCTGCGATCCGGCGAGAGCTGCCAAAAGCCGTCAATGTCGAAGATATCCGCGATGATTCGCACTCGCGCAAGGCGAGCCCAGAAGTACCGTCGAAAGCCGAGCTGAGCAATTTTGTCACCAGGTTTCAGACCCGCCTCACGTATCGCACGAGCAATTGGTTCGTCTAACTTAGCAGGAAATAGGTCAAACATTTTCTTGTGCATCCAAAGTCCCATCAGTAAAATGCACACGGACAAAGAGCATACGGTTCCACAAAAGATCCGCGCGGCGACGCCACCGCTTTTGGTGCCGGGAGGGCGAACGGCCGCTATGGCACCTGAATAGATTAGAACTATCCAGGCTACGAAATACCGCTCCATGAAGTGTCCCCAGAGATTTACAGTCACGGCATATATCCCGACGGCGACCAGCCCGGGAAGAGCGATAGGCATTGCATCAGCGAAACCGGCACGCGTGAATATGGAACGACGGAGCCAGAGAGAAGACAATACGTAGGCGACGAGCAACACGCCAAAAATTTCCAGAGCAAAATACCTTATGTTCTTAATCGCAAAGTCTAATGCTCGCCCTGCTACATCGTGACCAGGAGCGCCTTCCGTCCAGTACGCCGGATTGTACCAGGGTGGATAAGTGCCACCAATAGCGGCATCATCGAATTCGTAGACATCAGGCTTCTCAAAAATTTTATTGGATTTATGCTTGAGCTCTGGAAACTGAAAATGAACCTGCTGATCGTTTTGATTGTTTGAATAGAGAGACAACGTTCTCGTAGAATCGCTAATGGTCGGATGTCCGAAGGAAATTGAAATGGCAGCGATGAATGGACCAGCGATGCACAGCTGCACCGCGGCAGCGAACACTAAACCCTTCCACCAGTTTCGTTCATTACGAACCGACCACCATGCCAGAAGGTAATAGAATAAACTGACCGGCAGAAGAACCGCTTTCGCAAGGTATCCGCATCCCAACGTCGCTCCCATAATCGCAAAATTTCGATTGCGTTTTTCACCCATCTGTATCTTCAGAAGTGCATTGCTGGAAAGCATCACAAACGTCGCGACCAACATGTCCGGAGTGTCTTTGTCACAGCCCCCAAGCATGAGCGCGGAGACAGCAATCACCGAGTACATATATATCCAGAACGTCGGCTTCGTTAGCCACCTCTGATCTAGAGCCGCAATTCGACGCCACAGCGTTGAGGAGAAACAGACTGACACAACAACGAAACAGCCCAAAACGAAAAGATTTGTCAATCGAACTGCCAGCATCTCGTGATCAATATCCGGCTTAAAAACAGCCAGAACGCCGCCAAGTAACCAGGAGTACATAGGCGACCAGTAATGGTTTATCGCATGCTGAAAATCGCCGCGCCAATATGCGTCACCGACATCCAGGTACGAAATCAAATCGATGCTGTGCGATATGTGCCGCCATTCCACCACTTGAAATATCGCATAAGCCAGGATAAATAGAAGGCACCCGGAATGAACGGCTAAAAGTTTTGTCTTTTCACTAACCACTGACTGTGCCCTTCGAGCCACCACTTGCGGTGCCACTACGACAAGTCCGAATCCCTGCAACTATTGCACGTTCCACTTTACGAACATCTTTTGGGTCGATAAAACACACCAGCGTGGAGATGACGAACGGCTGGAATAACGGAATGTTCAACGTAAAATGCATGCCCAGGTGAAATACAAATGCAGATGCAAGGAGCGCATATCTAATTGGTTTAAACCAGAGCAGAAGCGCCCAGGCGGTTTCCAGGATCAACGTCATATAGGAAAAAACTTTGGACATCCACGGCTCGAAGAAGAACGGCGGCAGCGGAAACAACTGAAAGTTTTTCTGCCGAAAGACGTAATAGAGCGCAAGCCCTTCTTGCCAGATCGGTCGCATTATTTTTACCGCTGCTGCCGATGCATAAAGCAAAAACAATTGCACCCGAATGAGGTATTCAAACACTGGCAGCGACCATGTTCTGTAAAACTCGCCACGCCGTTTTGCCAGCCAGTAATCGATCGAATATCTGCCACCACATCGTGAAAAGAGAAGAATTGACAAAGTAGTTATCTGATAGCAATCCGCTCCGGTGACAACCATCAAATTGCGGAAACTAAGACTGGAAGCGGTTGTAATCAGCACAAGCAGGCTGAGGTTGGTTTTAAAACCGACCATAACAAATATCGCTGCGAGGAGATGAAGAACAGGAATTGCGGTTGCAAGCAACTCGATCATGGATGGATCGTTAGTCAGATTGAACAGACAGAGATGCGCTCCCGGCCATACTTCCCTTGCAGTAGCAGCTGCCACCATGGGATTTACAGAACCGTACATCGAAGGCGCATCTCGCAATACATGCAGTGCTTTCAGGATTGAAACAAATCCAACCATAATTCGGCACACCGAGATGCTGGCGGTATCCCGCGGGGTGAGCCAGAACTTGTAGATTGGCTTGAGAAAACTCATTTGCGCTCCTCCGCTCCCGAAGGAACTCTACCCTCGCCTGTTTTCGCGTCGAGCTCAAACAACACAACTCGACCCACAATCGCAGGTTTTTGCGTCTCTCCGGGCGGAGGAATTGACTCATCGGTCTTGTAGACATCAACAGCAACGACTGCGTCGTCAGGCTTCGCAAGCGCCTTTGCCGCATATTTTGCAGCGTCTCGCAGAAGGCGAGGATCGGTTTCGAAACCGTGGTCGCCGATGTTTTCATCGAGCCAGTTTCGCATGATCGCCTCGTGCCCCTTGTCCCAAATCGGCGTGTGCTCGAGGTCTACCGGCGACCACTCCACAGTTTTACCTGAGTCGAATTTGGTCAGAAACGTGATGCGAGTATTAACTGCACGCGGTTTAGAAAATAAACCGAAAGTCCATCGCACATCAAGAAGATTCTTAGCCAGAGCGTCGTAAACAATCGCATGCGGTCCTTCGACTCGCAATGGCTCATTTGCAAAGAGCACCGTCAGTAGCACCACATGAATGGCTACGATCTGACAAGATCGTTTGATTTCCTTGAATTTCCTGTTCGAATTTTTCATTCTCGCACCGCAAACCATAATACCAGATTGGTTTACGAGCCTTGCGAAAAGAATTGGCTCCCGCTTGCGCAGAAGCCAATTCAAAGCTGTCCGTGTCCTGATAAAACTGTTTAGAACCGGTTGAGCACCCGACCGAGCAACGACGAAACGCCGTTACCGTAGCCGTAGCCATTTAACCCGAGATTATTGAGCCCTACGCCGCCAAGGCCGAGATTGCCGTTGCCGTTTAGGTATCCATTACCGACACCGCTTACAGCATCACTGTAACCGTTGTTGTAGCCGGCATTGTAAGAGACGTTGTTGTTCAAACCGTTGCCATAGATGCCGTTATTAAGCCCAGAGAGCCCATACGGATTACTGACATTGTTGAGATAGGCACCATTCACAGCAGCGTTACCGTACGGAATCCCAGCCGCAGCCATCTGCTGCTGACGAATTTGCCGCGCCACTTTTCGTTGCTGCTTGATCTGACGCTTCACGGCTTTATTGTTGTTGTAGTATTGATTGCCGAAAGTATTCGCGAGAACGCCGGTGTTATAGCCGTTGTTGTAGCGCCCGTTGTTGTAACCATACTGCGAAGACGCATTGTTCCATCGCCCGCCGTGATGCCCATTAAAGTTACCGTTGCAAGATTGCGCTTGTGCCGGTTCAAGCGCGCTCATCATTGTCATCCCGGCAAGCATTGTCGCTACGAGACTGAGAGTAAAAATTCTCTTCATTGTGATAATCTCCACTAGAGAAAAAAGGAAATTAGTGCAAGGCAGAGCCTGCGCAGGACAAGCCTTTCGCCACCGAAGCCAATTTCGAGCACACTGAGAGAACTGACGCCGGGACGATTTCGATGTTCCCGCCCCGGATCACAAACTCGTCATCTTCTCCGATTGTCAGCCAGCTTCTCTTTCGAAAACTCGACAATCGGTCTGTATGCAGCCGGCAGGGTACCGTCATCGAAAGTAATTTCGCGAGTCCTGGTGCCATCGTTGACACTGAATTGATAGACGAACATGTCCGCAGCGCCTTTCGTGATGCGCTCCTCACCTTTGGTTTCAAGAAGACCGCTATCCTTGATCAACCCCTCGAGCTTTTCACGCTCGTCCGCTTTCATGTCAGCCAGCTTCACGCTATAGCTTTTGTCCATACCAATAAATCCACCCGACTGATGGAAGGTAAAACTCTCAATCTTATCCATTCGCTTCTCCACACGCTTCTCGGTTTTTCGCTCCACACGGTCACCCTTGCGTACCGCCTTGTCTTCAATCTTCTGCTCGCGCTTGCAGCTACCATCAGCCGTGCAGCAATCCTCACCGGCAAGACCAGGAGCCACAAAAACAATTGAAGATAAACCGCCCGCTACCAACGCAGCCATCAAACTCAAAACAGTTCCGCGCATAACTTTCACCCTCAAGCCTCGCCAAAGTCTACCGCAAAACGGACGCTAAACAGCGACCAATGTTTCAACTATTCGCGTTTCCCCTTATCAGCTAATCGGCATGTGCACGAACTAATAACGCCTGTTTGCTTTCCTGGCGTTTTGTTAGGCGTTGGACCACGATGATTCCTAAGCCGGCGGCGGCGGCGGACACCAGTTGATCGATGAAGCTTACGAAATAAAAGCTCGACAAAATTTGCAGATCAGCCGGATTTGTTTTGGCAACAGCTTTGGCGAGCACGTTGCTGAAAACTCCACCGAAGACGTAAAGCACGAAGCACAGCCACCATAGCCATAGAACGGGCGGAACTTTTGACAGCTTCCATTGCTCCTCGTCGAGCGCCTCGGGATTACTCGCTTTCCAAATCTCAGCCATGATGAAGTAAGGCCACACCAGAGAAACCAGTGGAATGAACCAGGAAAAGATGCAAGCCACCGTTGGATTCTTCACTCCACGCGCGTTCAAGTCCCACAGATTCAAATGACACCGCCGCATCCAGACGATAAACAACGCTGCCAAAACTGCCTGCACAACGACGTTTACGAAAACGACGCTCCGCTCCATCGAGTCAACCGAATCGCCCTCTGCCTTCGTGACATTTTTCTGCGAAGTTATTTGATCGACGAAATTCAAACCGGTGACATTAACGCCCGCCCGAGCCAACGAACTGAAGATCATCAGCGCAAACGCTACTACGACCGCTAAGGCGAGACGTGAAGGACTTTTGTATCTCGTATCTTTCACAAACAGCTCCAACTGTTCGACGCCGAACGAAGTCCGTTTATCTTAGCGCTTAGAGTCGTCGGGCGCATACAGTTGTTGCAAATCTCCATTTCCCGTTACGTAGTCAACTTTCTTGTAGCCTTTGTTTATCGAATCCAGCATAGCGTCGGACCAGAAAAAAGGAGGCTTGTTGTTTAAGCTGTCATTCAAATTGATAATCACAACCGGATATTTCTTCTGCGCAAGGTCTTTCTCCAGGTCTGACAGTGAACGCTTGTCCCTGTCCCAGACCTGCAAAAATGTGGCAACGTCGACGAACAACGGTTTAGCACCACATACGATGGCAATCGTCGGGTCTTCAACAAATATCGTTTGCTCAGCAACCTTTAGCTGTTTCAAATCCTCGACCGATTTACCCATGCGGTTCGAAAGATTGTACATTATGGGCACCTGAGTTCCCAGGATGTAGGTACAAAGCGCGCTTGCCAGGATCATGGTCGTTCCCAGCGACAGCGGATACGCCTCGATAAAAACCACAGTCAGCCAACTCAGCGAGCAATAGAAGAGCATGCCGTGATTTAAATTTGCATGCACTGTTCCAATCGTATAGACGGTCAGTGCTCCACTGATCACAGCCAGGGAAAACGGCAGTACCAGCCGCCCTCGGCCTTTGCCATTCATCCACCAGAGCAGTGCCAGCGTCGGGACCATTACGACTTTAGGCCAATCGACACCCAACAGGTGCAGATGTTTGTTCAACTCGGCTGAAGAAAAGGGAACGTTGAACGCAAATGTAATATGCTGCAAAAAACCGCCGGCAGTAACTGAATTCACGATCAGAAAAACTGCCCCGCCAAGCGCGAGCGTCGACAGACCATAAATCACCAACTCCGAATATCGCTTCTTAAAGAGCAGATAAACGCACACCGCCGGCAGTATCACAATCGAAGAAAGTTTCGCACAAATCGCAGCGACACTTATAACGATGCCCGGCAAGAGTTTTACCACGATCGCGGGCACGGCATCGACATTCGCCGTCTGTTTTTTAGAGACTTTATCTTCGAAGTTTCCCTCGGCTGAATCAAATTGGTAATTGAGCGCATCCGGATTTGTCGGGTCAAACGCCTGCAAATCAACGCTTGAGCTGGTGGCGTTTAAATAAAAATTGGGATCCTTCTCTTGCGCCCGACCGGTAGCCATTCCCTTTTCCACGGCGCGCACTACAAAGTACATCGCCGCAATAGACAATGCCAGGGCAAGCATATCCACGCGAGCCTTGAGCGAACCAGACCAGATCGAAACGTAACTGGCAAACAAGAGCAGACCAATCGAGATTCGCAAGCGATCCCGAGTGTACAGGCCGAGTAGTTTGTAAAAGAAAAACAGAGCGCCGACGTCAGACACCATGCTGATGAGCCGAAGACCGGCAAAGTTGTACCCGTACATTTGAAACGGCGCGCCAATGACGAAATAGAGCGGAGTATAAATCGTCACCGCCCACGGTGCCTGCAACAGGCGCAGCGGGTCGTAAATGTTGTGCCCCTTCGCCAGCTCCATCGCAGCCCAGAGAGCCGGTCCTTCATACTCGAGAGCCAGCGGCGACAAGAGCGCAATGAACCAACTGATTAAATAGACCCCCAGAAGCCCGACGGCGGTCAAGATCGTGAGCGCCCAGACTAGCTTCCGTGCGTAGGTCAGTTGGTTTTCTCCTCGTGGTATTCTTGCTCGGTGTTTGTAGCCCAGACGTTATCTTTCGATGTCACGCCGGCAACGATATTATCCACCGCGGTCATCGACGCAAGCATGGAATGGTCCTGGTTGTTGTATTTGTGCATGCCGTTTCGGCCTACGAGGAAGAGGTTCTCGATGGTATCGATCCACTCCCGAAGTTCTTCGAAACGATCGTAGGTGCCGAAATAACCAGGATAGGTTTTCGGCATGCGAACGACTGTTCCGTCTATCACATCAGCTTTGTCGATAATACCAATCTTTTGCAGTTCGTCACCGCCAAGCTCGACCAATTTGTCATCTTGCCAGGTCCAGATCGGGTCCGTTTCATTACAGAAATACTCGAGACCCAACCACACGTTCTCTGGATCAGCGACCATCGAAGGTCCCCAGTTGTTATAGATCTGCATGCGGCCGACCAGCACATCGCTTTCTTGCACATAAATCCAGTTGTCCAGGATCAAACTTCTGCCGCCGGCCTCGACGTCTTTGACCTTCATTTTCTTCACGAGGAGGCAGACTTCGATAAAGTCTCGGTAAACCAGTCCAGCTGCGATTTCTCTGATGTGCTGAGGTACATCGCAGTCAAGTTTAGCCACTAACTCCTTGATCGGCATCGTCGAAAAGAAATACTCACCGGTCATCTCTTTGGTCTCGCCGGTCTTCGTATCGCGCACCGTCACCGATACCACTCGCTTGTTCTCGACTTTGACCTTTTCGACTTCTTGATTCATGGCGATGTCGCCGCCTTTTTCCTGGACCTTGCGGGCGGTTTCGGCCCACATACTTCCAGTGCCGTTTTTCGGGTAAAGGAACTGTTCGACCAGCGACGTCTCCGTTCCCTTCTGGCGAAGGTCACCGGTGCCGGCGAATACTTTTTTGACGGCGTGTCCCAGCACTTTGAAGATGTTCAGACCTTTGATGCGCTGAGCGCCCCATGCCGCACTGATTTTATGACACTCGATGCCCCAGACTTTCTCAGTGTAGTCTTTGAAAAACGTGCGATAAAGCTCTTTCCCGAATCGGTTGGTGATGAATTGTTCGAGGTTTTCTTCAGGCTTGATCGGGAAGGCAGCGGCTTTCAGATAACTCAAACCGATTTTGACTGTTTTCACCGGACCAAGATTCGAGAATGTTTGAACCTTCAAACTGATCGGATAATCAAAAAATTTGCGCAGGTAATAAATTCGCGTTTTGCGCTTCAGCAGTATCATGATGTTATCAGTCGATCCAGCTGGCGCGGCACCGCCTGATATGGTGCGTTTCTTGTTCTGATATGTAATTTCGTGAAACCCGTCCGGCAGCGTCTCGATCGGGATCATATTCGCCCACCAATCCATGACACGATCGGACTTCGAGAAAAATCGGTGAGGACCGATATCGAATCGGTTGCCCTTGTACTCCATGGTGCGCGAGATTCCGCCGATTACGTCACTTTTCTCGAGAACGACCGGATGAATATCCGTGCGCTCCAACAGCTCGTACGCCGCCGTGAGTCCGGCAGGACCGGCGCCAACGATGATTGCTTTTTTCTCCGACATGAGCCTCAGGGTTCCGAATTGTGAACGAGTAATGCCACTAATACTACACTTCTTGATTTGCAAAGACCATGATGGTGAATATCATCCCTGGAACTTTCTTTAGATAATTGCTTCACAATAACCTCAGTCGCGCTGTCAGTGTCCGCAGGGAGCTTTTGATGAGTCCCGGAAACGCCGTAAAACTTGGTGAACTGCTTATCCGGTCAGGCATCCTGACATCACAGCAGTTGCTTGAATCCATCGAACTGGCGAAGCAAACGGGCACGCCCATCGGCAGAATGCTGGTGATGTGCGGGACCGTGTCGGAAAACGTCCTGCATGGGTCCGTGCAGATACAGTCGCTTTTGCGTGAGAACCAGCTGGAGCTGGACGCCGCAATCTCTTTGCTGACCATGGTTCACAAAGAAGACATTCCACTTGAGGAAGCCATGCAGCGCACTGGGCGCTCGGTTGAGCCACGCAAACCGACAGTGAAGCTCGGTGAATTACTGATAGAAGGCGGTTTTTTGCTGCCGGAAGAACTGGAAAAGTTTCTGGCAGACAGCCTGGACGCTGGATTGCCGCTCGGACGAATTCTTCTTCTTTATGGCTCGATCTCCAAAGAATCGCTCTCCGCCTGCCTCACAGCGCAAGTGCTTGTGCGCGACAACAAGGTTTCACGCGAACAGGCAATCAAGGCTCTGCAAACGATGCGCCGTCGCAGACTCGATCTCGAAGGCTCGTTGCGCGAACTCGGTTATTATCGCCATCCCATTCGCGCGCACACACTGATCGGAGAACTATGCATCAAAGCTGGTTTGATTGACGAAGGCAATGTGCTCAGCGCTCTGGAAACCGCTTTGGAACAGGAGATTCCGGTCGGTCAGGCGATGATTCAAAAGAATCTGGTCGCACGCGCCTCGCTCGAGATGGCTCTGGAACTGCAACAAATGGTGGTGAACAACACGCTCACCGAGGATCAGGCGGCTCAGGTGTTGAACAAAGTCGCCCAGAAAGGTTTTTCACCGACAGCCGCATTGACTGAACTGGCAATCTCGACCGGCACGGAAGACGACACCAGGGGAGTCTGGCAGCTCCTCACTGCCGCCGGAGTGATCAACAAGGACGTTCGCCACGCAATATTTCCGCAGACGCCTCCACCGCTTGCAGAACTCGGACAAAAGCTCTTGCAAGCGGAGCTCATCGACGAGTTTACGTTACATAACGCGTTTCGTTGCCAGTTCTTAATGCGCTCGGGCTTTCTGGCGCTGGAGCAGGCGATCGTGGTTTTAAACCATTGTCGCTCTCGCCGAATTGCAACAGACGTCGCGCTGAGAGAGTTAAACTGGATAGCCGAGACCAAGATGCAACTCGACAGCGCTGTTTAGCGAATCGCTTCGCCGCGCTGCACTCATCCTCGACTGCTCGAATGCCTCAGCCTTTCCGGCTTCAGGTTAATCGGGGGAATCGCTCGGGTACCAAAAGTTCACAAAATGAACCTAGAGTATTTGACAACCCCACAAGTAACTTACTACGCCGTTTTTATTCGATGTCCAACCTTGCGCTGCCAGCGCCTTTTAGAGAAAACAGATGGGGTCGTTAATCACTAACAATATCGACGCGAACAAAGCCGGCGCGACCGGTTCGCTCGTTGGCGACCAGCAAGCAGCACGGAGAAGCGCGAAAATTCTGCCGGTGCATTCAAAATCCGCAATTAAACTTTCTCGAATAGCCCGCCAGAAACAGGTTGATGAGCATATCCTGCCCGCGAAGGTCGATGAAGCTATTCTGACCTTTGAACCTGAACAGCCGCAATCGTTTGCTCCACTAAGAGAAACAGCGGTGGTCGGACTTTCAACCTTCGATAGCGCGAGTAATGCTGCATCGGGCGAAGATCCCAACGTCGATGACAACATTCATATCGTTGGAGACTGGGTCCTCAACTCAATCCCCTGTTTAATTCGCGGTATCGAAGAAGATGCTCCTGTACTCTCGATCCGCTATCCACGCGGCGCGAAACGCAGATACTTCACTCATCACAGCAATCAACTCACCAAAGTCGAGACTGTTTTAGGTGATGAAGACAAAGAAAAGACGCGGGTGGTTTACACCAAAGATTTGACCTCGGGTGCCTGGTACATGACCCTGGACGGCATCACATCTCGTTTGCCGGGCGAGATCAGCTTGTCGGACAATGGCGTGTTTCACGTTCAAGTCGATAATACCGGTCGCTGTCGCCGAGAGTATCCGGATGGAACCATCTCTGTGGACATGGCTTGCAGCGCGCATCACAAGGGCGCGCACGCTCTCGTTCAAGCGCTCATGTCCGAGGACGACGGAAGCGGCGGCGTCAATAATCGCACGGTTCTCGACCTTCTCAGTGTGGTCAGCCATGACCTGCGAAGCCCGCTGACTTCGGTTCAGGGTCTGCTTACGCTTCTATCTGCCGGAGCATTTGGCGCCATTCCAGATAAAGCGCGGGAGCGCATAGCCAGCGTGGAATCCGATTTAACTCGCCTCACCCGGCTCATCAACGAGCTTCTCGACGCCGAGATGCTGGTCAGCGGTAAGCTAGTCATGCGCCGCCAACTCCTCGACGTGCAAGATTTGTTTGACGCCGCAGTCGGCTCGCTGAGCGGTTTAGCGCTGCAACAGAAAGTTCAACTGTCAGTCATTAAATCGAATTTGCAACTCTTCGCAGACAAAGATCGCCTTGTTCGTGTCCTCGTCAACATAGTGGCAAACGCTATTAAATACTCGCCCAAAGGCGCTACCGTAGTGCTATCCGCCGAGTTCAACGGTGATTCGGTCATTCTTAAGGTCAAAGATTCCGGTCGGGGAATCGCGACAAAGTATCAAAAGGCAATCTTCGAGCGCTTCCAACAGGTGAGCGAAGGCGACTGGAGCGATAAAGGCGGCGTCGGACTCGGGCTAGCCATCAGCAAATCGATTGTCGAAGCTCATGGAGGCGCCATCGGTGTCGAAAGCCAGAAAGGCGCCGGCAGCACCTTCTGGGTAAGCCTGCCCGCCAATACCCTGACCGAATACGCCTAGACATTATCAGCCGAGCGCGCAACCCGGTTTATCTGACACATAGTACACTTGAAGTGTCCCTTGTAATGGACGTTTCAGCTCGCTCTCTTCCTACGGCGCCTCTGGTCAATGACCGACAGAACTGAAAATACTCAAGACTATCTCTTGAGCATCGTCATCCCGATGTTCAACGAAGAGCAAGGCGCCAGCGAATGCGTGCGCCGCGTCGCGCGCGTGATCGAAGAATCGCTCGGCTGCCGTTACGAGCTCATATTCGTGAATGATGGCAGCACAGACCGGACGCTTGAGATTTTGCGACAAGAAAAAGAGCATAATCCGCACGTCAAAATTATCGACTTGAGCAGAAACTTTGGACATCAAACAGCCATTACTGCCGGCATCGATCACGCCAGCGGAGACGCGCTCATCGTCATTGACGGCGACCTTCAAGATCCGCCGGAAGTGTTTCCTCGATTGATAGAAAAGTGGAAAGCCGGGGCGGATATTGTCCACGCAAGACGCACCGCGCGTCATGGCGAATCAGCTTTCACACGTCTTCGAGCAGCGACGTTCTACCGCATCATGAGCCAGATTTCGAGCATCGATATTCCAATCGACGTGGGCGATTTCCGATTGATGAGCAAGCGGGTCGTCAATCAACTCAAGGCGATGAAAGAAACCCGGCGCTATGTCCGCGGCCTGGCGACCTGGGTCGGCTTCAACCAGGAAACGATTGATTATGAACGCGAGGCACGCTTCGCGGGTACGCCGAGTTACACGTTGAAGACTCTCATGGGCTTAGCGATGTCCGGCATTCTGGGATTCTCGATCATTCCGATGAGACTCGGCATTTATCTGGGAATTCTGGTCATCACTACGAGCTTCGCATTCGGAGCATATGGAGTCGTGCTGCCGGCAATGGCGCCGAGTTGGACACCACTAATGGTGGCATTACTATTTGTGGGCGGTTTGCAGTTAATCTGCACGGGTCTAATCGGCGAGTATCTTTATCTCGTACTCGACGGAGTCCGCCAGCGTCCCGTTTACATTGTCAAACAGGAATATTAGAGAGCGCCTCCTATTTAGTTTAAAATACGTGTCGTATGAAACATGGCAGAATGAACTCAACATCACTGGAGTTGAATCGCTTCAATGAAATTTGGCGCACCCCATAGCTGCTTTGACAGCAGATTAACTTGCATCGATTGTCAGGCCCAAGTTTGTCCGCAATGCATGGAGGTCTGCCCTGTCGGCAACCGCTGCAAGAAGTGCGCCGAACGCTTTACCAGCCACCTGACAAAAGTTTCGCCGAAGATTCTTTTGCAGACTTTGCTTGCGGCCGGTGTCGTCGGTTTCGCCTACGGTTCCATTCATAATTTCCTCTTCGGCGGATTCTTCATCTGGTTTCTCATCTACGGCGTCGGCTTTCTCGTCGGTCGCGGGCTGCACAAGGTCGCAAATCACAAACTTGGCGGAAAAATCATTGCCACCGTTATTAGTGGCTTACTCATCGGAGCGCTGGCAAGCCCGGCCCGAGACGTCATGCTTGGTCAGTCGGCAAGTTTCGGATTTGACGACGAAGACGATTTCGTTAGCATGCCTAAGTCAGGCGACGAATCCGTTGCGGCGGCGGAGGAAACCGCGCGCTTGAGTTTTCCTAATTTCGAAAAAGCATTCAAATCTCGGGAAGGAGACGATTTCAAGGGACGCACCCTATTTAAAGACGGCGATCTTGTCGAACACCTGTGGTTTAACGTCGAATCCATTGAGAACGGAAAGCTCACCGGGCGGCTCGCAAATAAACCTGCGGAGCTGGTGAATATCAGAAAAGGCGCTCCGGTTTCCATCACCGTAAATCAACTCGAAGACTGGCATTATGTGAATCAGGACGATGTCGGAGTCGGCAACTTCACGGCTCGAGCACAGCGCCGCGCCGCACATCAGAACAACGGATTTGGCATGTTCACTACCGGCAGCTTCTGGATGACGTTTGGAATATTCATCGCTGGTGTTCTCAGTCCAATTTTGCGGGTGCGCATGAGGAACTAACCAATGCCCACTTCGTATTCAAAACTGCCGAATCAATTAGTCGAGCAAATGAAGTCGAAGAACATCTGGCAACCGTCATGTCCTGTAGCGTTACAACGACTTGCCCTGGTCAATATTCGGTACCGGGATTTCGAAAACAAAACGCATGACGACGGCGAACTGGTGGTCATGGATGCTGTAGCGCCACGGGTAGCGCGCATTTTTGATACTTTGTACGAAAGAAACTTTCCGATCGGAAGAATACGATCACTGCATCATTACGACGGTGACGACGAAAGCTCGATGGCTGACAATAACTCATCGGCTTTCAACTTCAGAGCAATTGCGGGCAGCACGACTGTTTCCATCCATGGCTATGGATTGGCAATCGACGTAAATCCTCTCCAAAATCCATATTTGACATTTCAAGAATCCGAAGGCCTTGCGAAAATCCATCCTGCTGAAGGCTGGAGTTTTCTAAACAGAAGCAACCAAAAACCCGGAATGATCGAGCCCATGGTGCAAGTTTTCGCCGACAATGGCTTTACGATTTGGGGAGGTCGCTGGACCACACCGATCGACTACCACCACTTTCAGACACCACGCGTAGTGGCAGAGCTTCTTTGCGCTCTTGAAGGAAACGAGGGCACTGAATTTTTCGAGCAATTTGCCGATCGCAAGTTGCAATTGCCGGAAACGCCAAATTCGGAAGAAACCGCCAGACTCGTCGCTTACTGCAACGAGGACAGAAAAGGTTTCTTCAAGATGATTGGAATGCAGTTAAGTTAAAGGACGGCTTTACGGTCCAGGTATGAAGCGGTTTCAAAAAACTTGCGAGCCTCTTCGCTCTCAGCCTTGTCCCATGAAGCCGTCACGAGAAAAATATTGTCCACACCGCCTTCGGTGTTCAACAGTATATACAGTTTAAAAGTATCGTTGGTCTTAGTGTTTCCTTTGATAATCATGCCGCTACCGGACGGCGTCTGAAAAGGTTCACGAGACTTATCCGACAGGTTGAACTTCGTTTTGCAGACGAACCACGCTCGCTCGAAGGCGGCGCTCGCCGTCGCCGGATTGTTGTTGTCGTTGTCGACGATAAAGGTCGACGTCATTCGAATTTTAGACGTGTTCCATTCATTGGCATAAATTTCTTTGAGGTTATTTTCCTGCGCATACTGCTCTGCCGGTCCCTGCACACCGTCAGTCAGATTGTAGTCGTCGAATTTGTACGACCGAGGCTTCTCCGGGAAATCGACCTTGTACGCGCCCGGTCGACTCACAAACTGTTTAGTACTGGCGTTGTATTGCTCGACCTCGGCCTTCTCGGCGGTACATGCCCCAAGACCGCAAGCGGTCACAACCCCCAAGAGTAAACTAAATTGTTTTCGCACGATGACCTCCCGTTTCGTCGAATACAAGGCAAAATAGCAGCTGACTTCGACATCGATATTTTGGCATAATGGAACGTGGGAGATTTCACTATGGCAGAAAATTCAGACGCCGACAAATCCGCTGAGCCGACAGAAACGATCATAAACGATCGCTACAATGTACTGTCCCTTTTGGGCTCTGGCGGAATGGGCTCGGTTTACAAAGTCGAAGATAAAACGCTAGGTAAAATTTTTGCTGTCAAGGTTCTAAGCCCGAAACTCACAGAAGACCAAGCCGCGTTCAGACGGTTCAGCCAGGAGGCTAAGGCCTCGAGCGAGCTCAATCACCCCAACATCAATAATGTATACGAACAAGGCACCACAGACAGTGGCGCCCCGTTCCTGGTCATGGACTACCTGGACGGCGAGACGTTGGGAGACCTGTTGAAGAAAGAGGGCCGATTGCAATACGAGCGGGCAATCGACATCTTCGAGCAAATCTGCCAGGCGCTTGAGCAAGCGCACAGTAAGGGCGTCATCCATCGCGATGTGAAACCGAGCAACATCATTATCACCCGTGCTGAGGACGGAAGCGAAATCGTAAAAGTCGTTGACTTCGGCATAGCCAAAGTCCTTCCGGCTACAGACAATAAGACCGCGCAACTAACCCAAACTGGTGAGATTTTTGGCAGCCCTCTCTACATGAGCCCCGAGCAGTGCAACGGCGAAAATCTAGATGCCAGATCCGACATCTATTCGCTCGGATGTACCATGTTTGAAACACTTACGGGACGCGCACCGTTTGCTGCGGCCAACCCGTTTAAGGTCATGATGAATCAAGTGCAGATGCCACCACCTGCGATGAAGTCCGTAGCAGCGAAACTCGAGATTCCAAACTCGCTCGAATCGGTCGTTATGACTTGTCTCGACAAGAATCCGGGCAACCGGTATCAAACGGTTTCCGCACTTCAATTGGATCTGAAACGGGTTCAGGCGGGCAAGCCGCCCCTGGTAGCAAAACGCAATCCCCCGGCGAAGAAGGGACATCTTGTTCCGCTGGCCGGAGCGCTTGCTCTAGTCGCGGTCTTAGCGATGGGGACAATGTATTTGACGTCTCAGAAGACTGAACCGCCAGCGCAGGTTGCTACTCAAAACGAAAACGAAGAAGAGCCGGAAAAACCTGACAAACCGGAAGAGTACGAGGGAAAGACATTAGCGCAATGGTCGGCGGAGATCGAAAGCGATCCGAAAAACGCGCAGAACTATTACAATCGAGGGCTCTTGCACGACTACCGAGACGAGCGCATAGACGCGATTCAAGACTATACAAAGGCGATCGAACTCAATCCAAAGTTTACCGATGCGTATAAGTCACGCGCCTCGGTTTATTCAATGGTCAACAACTACGACAAAGCATTAATCGATGCAAACTGGCTAATCAACGACCAGCCGGATGGGTCCGAGGGTTACGAAGTCCGTTCATTCATTGAAATGAGCGAAGAAGATACGGAACATGCAATCGAGGATGCGCGCAAAGCGATCAGCCTACAGCCGCTGACGGAGAGCACTCGCATCAATCTCTCATACAAATATTATTGCCTGGCGAGCGCACTTATAAATGAGGCCGCTTATGAGCAAGCAATAAAAACAGTAGATCAAGGACTAGAGATCGCGCAGGATGGGGGGAATTCAGACTCGCTCCATGCCGCTCGCGCCCTCGCCCTCTGTCATCAACAAAAATTTGCAGATGCAAAAGTCGACATTGAGAAAGCTATTGAACTTAATCCGCAACGCAGCCCTCACTGGTCGATTCTCGCCTACGCGCAGGTGGGTTTAAATAATTTGGCAGAAGCAGAGAAGGCATTAAAAAAAGTCGAACAGTTTGAAACCTTTCCAGCAAGAGCGTTTCGGTTGAAGGGCGAAATTCATAGAATCACAGAGCAATACGAAAGAGCTCTTGGTGATTTCAGCGCCGAGACAAGTTTGGAGCAGTACGCGCCCGGCTATCGCCAGAAGGCGACTTGCTATATCGCGCTTGGACAGCTGCACAGCGCCCTCGATGATCTGCAGCGCTCCAACGCCATAAATCCAAAATCGCCAATCACCTTATCGTATCTCGCGCGAATTGAAGAACAACTGGATCACACCGGCAAAGCGAAGGAGCACATAAAACAGGCAACCGACAGAAGTTCGAATCCGGTCGTACTTACCAATGCAGCCGAAGTTGCGCTGCATCAGGGCAACAAAGATCAGGCCCTCAAGTACGCCAATAATTCAATCTCGGTAGATCCATTTGCCCGCGAAGCTTTTGAAACACGCGCTCGCGTCTACGAATCAATGGGCAAAAACGAGGAAGCGGAGCGCGACCGAGCGAAGGCGAAAAAGCTGGTGCCGCACATGGACTTTTAGATTCTGCGAATCCTATTAACTATGGCTCAAAAGCCTTGGTGGCAGTGTCCATATCATTCTTTTCCATTGCAAGAATACTCGTCTCACCAGAGAGCGCGTACGATTTCGGATACTTGCCACGTAGAGCTAGAAGACCCTTCTTTGTGCGCGGCCACTGCAACTTCGTTTCACCGAAGACATCGCCGAGTTGACGGTCAAGCCAGAGACAACAACGTCCGTAAAGAATGTCACCATCTACGGTACTACGCTTAGCAGCCTCACTCTCGACAAACTTCTCAGCATCGCCTTCTTCGCCGTTCCAGCGGGGCTGTAGCCAGTAAGATTTGGCGAGGATGACGGAGTCGTAATCGGGATATTTCAACTGGCACTCTTGCATCATACGATCATATTTTTCGTTGGACCAACTCTGTCCGAGCGCCACCAGCTGCGCCGCCGAGTACCAATCAGGCGTTTTGGTTTCAACTGAATTTAAAACAGTTTCCGCTTCATTCATCCGCTCACCCATAACGCGCCAGCCATCTTCGCTGACGGAATTAGCCCAGCCACTGCCTCTAGCCTTCCATGCATACCCTCGCAAGACGTGAATCAAGGCAATCTTCGCTGTAACGGACTCGGGGTTTTTCTTCGACCACTCCTTCAGCTGATCGATTCTGGCAATCCAAGCGTCGTCAAACTGATCGCGCTCGAGCGAATTGATTTCTGAATAGAGAGCATCGAGGTACCACCTCCCGGTCGACAATGTTTTGCGTGACTCGCGAAACTCCGTCGCCATCTTGTCCAGCGCGGCAAAATCACCTGCATGGATCAACTTCCGAACCTGAGGATAGATGCCGGCATCACGCAGATCGGCGTCCGAAATTTTTTCACGAAAATTCTCGCAGACGTCGAATGCCGGTCCATCGTCTTCGCTGGCTGAGCCGTGGTCTCGCCAGGTCCGAATGAATAATTTATTTGCGTCGGTTCCACGGTTCTGGCGGAGCAAACTGTCCATCTTCCAGTTAAGCGCATCAACAGCCATTCTTTCATCCTTGGCTGCGCGATAACCTTCGACCGCTTTGTCGAAATTCCCGTCGGCGCTTTTATAATCGCCGAGATCGAGTTGAAGCTGAGCGAGCGTTTCCAGATTACGCGCTTGATACCAGCCGAAATTTGTAGTATCGGCAGGAAGAGTCGCTATCGCCTTTTCGACTAGTTTGATATCGGGCTTCTCCAACTGACCGTTCATCACCAATTCGTGTTGACAGGCGGCTTGCCGCTCGAGATACCACGCCTCGTCTCCTTTCCGACCGATTTTGTTGGCGTATTTTTCGCCCTGCTGATAAACCTTCTCTGCACCGCCAAAGTCGAACGCAGACCAGAGGAAGTTGCCGTAGTCAGTCCAGGCATCAGTCTCTTTCAAATTCTGTTTTTCAAATTTTGCACAGACTGCTTTGTACTGTTCGATCGCTTTCTTCGGATCAACCTGCTCCATCTTTCCTGCTTCTGCAAGACCGCGCTCCCATTCCGGTCGACTCATCTCTTGCCAGACGAAGTACCCGAAAAAAGCGCACAGCGCAAGACCACAGATGCCCACACAGACGCCGACAAAAATAAAAACGTTTCTCATCGATTCACCAGCCGAAGAGGATGATCACTCGTCAACGAATAGGCTAGAAACATGACGAGGTAGTTTACTATGGCAGAAATTCCGCATGACGGCAAATCTGACCGACCTTCAACTACGGCGCTTGCGACCTTGAGGGCTCCTCGACCTCTTTAAAAACACCGTTCTCAAAAACAACAATCGCGGCCGAATTCGCTGCAATCTTTGTTCCGGGCACGATAATTCCAACCAGGTTTAGAGGATCTGCGGCAGAGACCTTCACAATTTCGCTCGTCTTTGGTGCATTTTTACTTGCTCGCAGCGACTCGACCGCAAGCGAAACCGCAAATTGCTCGCCGAGAAAACCCCCAACGAATCTACCACCTCGAATCTTGCCCTGCGCCTCTAAACGCCGGAGCATCAGAAGAATCTCGCGCCACCTTGGCATATTAGACTCTCTGGTCAGAAGTTCTCGAAATACCACACCGTACCGCTTCAAGAGCATCCAGCAGACGGCCTCGATATGCTCATCCCGGTCGCAATATGACTCCGCATTCACGCGCCCCCAGCGCCCCTGGCTGTGCCTGGCTCGAGAACTGCCACCACTCAATCCGGAACCGGCACGCCGCTTTGGGTCGGTCAATGCGCGCAGGTTATCGAAGCCATCGGCAGAAACCAGACCGGCCGTAACAAGCTCCCAGAGCGCCATTTCCACTTCCGTCTTCAATAACCGAGTGGCGCGCACTATGTCGAGGTAAAACGAAGCCCCTTTACTGGTAAGAAATTCGAGCACTTTGCGAGCTTGCGAGCCAAGCACGCCGTAGTCGAACTCTTCATGAGGAGGCGCCATCCAATCACATTCCTCGCGAGAGAAAAACGCGATTGGCGAAGCGCTCGTCGGAATTACCCGACGATTAGCGTTATCGTCCACAGCCCGACCCGGCAACAAAGCGGGATGGGGAGATAGGCGAGCCCAACCGATCTGACCGGTCAGACAAAGATTATCGAGATATGACTCCTTGTAATTTTTGATCCGCCGCGGGAGGATCTGCGACTCCCAGCTGCTCGCACCAATTTCGAATCCTTGCAGCTGTCGAAGAACTTCGAGTGTTCCATGCTGCAAAACGAGTTGACTGCCAGGTGTGACATGCTGCCACGAAAACAACCACGACAAAAACTGCGCGGCGGAAACCGGCTCGATCTGTTTGCGAATTATGCCGATTGTGAGTCTATGAATTCGCGCTAGCAATCCACGTTCGCACCATTCAACCAGAGGGGGGCGGCCGTTGGAACCAGTCGCTGCAGCGGTAAAACTGCCGCGCAGAACCGCACCGCGTGCTTCAACTTGCAGTAACGCCCGATCGACGTCAGTAAGGGTCAGCGAAGAAAAGGATGCCAGTGCCTCTGCGGTCACAGGTCCGGTGTGCATAAGCCAGCCCGAGATAATCATCTCAATGATTTTTTCGCGTTGCTCCAATTGGTCGCTACTAGATTGCTGTTCGCCGTAGACCAGTTTATACTGCTCCTTCGCCTCGGTCGCCACCCAAAACGCCTTCTTTCCGACGACTTCACGAGAAGCACGACCTGTCGCAACTAGAACCTCGAAAAATGGCTTCCACATGGTCGAACTACTCGCACCACCCGGCCAACTGAACTCTTCGGGCAGGGCAACAATGGTCCGCATCAAGTCATGAAGCTCATCTTCGTCCCGGATGTCCGGCATCGCATCCAGACATACTCTTTCAATAGCAGCAGGGTCGAGTCGTCCAAATTCCGCGGCAACTTTATCAGGCAACATACGCCGCATCTCTACGGCGCGCGCACGACGCTCTTCGAGCGGAGCATCATCAAGAAAAGCATAGGGATTGGCATTCAAGATTTCATGCGAGAACTCGGAGGGCTGAGGCGTATCTACGGCAACACACTTGATGGCACCGCCGATGATATCGTTTAAAACTCGTTCCAGACCATCTACGTCCATCGCCTCTGTCAAAACATCGCTCATGGCCTCGTTGACCAGCGGATGATCGGGAATTTCGATGTCGCCGTTGACGTTGTCCTGACACGCTGCCGCTTGCGGGAAAACAGCCGCGAGCAAATCTTCCGCGCGAAAACGCTGTATCTGAGGCGGAACTTTCTTACCTCCCCAAAATCGCAACAGCGCGAGAGCACGATTGGCATCCCATCGCCAGCGCGTTTGAAACAGCGGAGACTGAAGCGCCGTTTGTTCTAATACCTGACGCAGCGAATTAGGATGAAGATAGTGAAAAACATCAGCGAGTGGAAAACTGTGCTGGTCGGTGAGTGAAATAATCAAACCATCGTCGGTGGCAGCGGCTTGAAGTTCCAGATCGAATGTCTTGCAAAATCTCTTTCGCAAAGCCAGTCCCCAGGCTTTGTTTATCCTACCGCCGAACGGAGCATGCACGATTAATTGCATTCCGCCGCTTTCGTCGAAGAAACGCTCGGCAACAATCGTCTGCTGCGTTGGCACCGCCCCTAGTATCGCTCGACCGTTGCTTATATACTCAACGACTTGCTCTGCACCAGGTCGATCCAAGCCGCACTCCGACTGCAGAAACTCTACGGCAGCAGCTATTTGTCCGTTCTCAATATTCTCGTCGACTGTGCGTCGAACATCCGAGACGCACTCAGACAGCTCAATTGTTCGCGCTGGCGCCTCACCCCGCCAGAAGGGGACGTTAGGCGGTGCTCCGTGAGCATCTGCGACCAGAACCCGACCGGAGCTTCCTTCAACGCGTAAAATTTGCCAGGACGTATTGCCCAGAAGGAAGATGTCACCGCGACTTGATTCTATAGCGAAGTCTTCGCCTACAGTACCAAGCATGATCTCTTCAGGCTCCAGCACGACGCTGTAAGCACCTATATCGGGAATGGCACCACCATTGGTGATTGCAAACATGCGAGCACCACGTCTCGCTTTGAGAACTCCATTAACCTTATCGTAATGAAGAAACTTTCCGTAGGTTGCGCGACGGCCGGCTATTCCTTCCGAAAGCATCTCCACTATCGAATCAAAGGACGCGCGAGATAGGTCCCTGTATGGATAAGCGGATCGAACAAGGTCGAACAGTTCATCTTCCTTCCAGTCTTTCGTGGCGCAGGACGCGACAATTTGCTGAGCAAGAACATCTCTCGGGCATGTCGGGATCATGATCCGGTCGAGCTCTCCGTCTCGAATAGCTTTCACCAACGCGGCACATTCGACGAGTTCATCCCGAGTCGTCGCAAAAAGCCGCCCCTTCGGCACAGCTCCTCGCCAGTGACCCGCGCGACCGATGCGTTGCAAAGCCACAGCAATGCTGCGCGGCGAGCCTATCTGACAGACCAGATCGATATTGCCGATATCAATCCCCAGTTCCAGAGACGCAGTAGCAACAAGCACTTTGTACTCTCCGGATTTCAATTTTTGCTCGGCAACCAATCGCAGCTTGCGCGATAAACTGCCGTGATGGGTGCCGACCAGCTCTTCGCCGATGCGCGCAGCTAACTGGTGAGCCATACGCTCAGCCATTCTGCGCGTGTTGACAAACACGAGTGTTGAGCGATTTTCCTCGACAAGTTTTACGATCCGATCGTACATCTCGTCCCAGAGTTCGTTCGATGCGACCGGACCGAGCGGGCTGTTTGGAACCTCAACTGCCAGGTCGAGTTTGCGCTTGCCCGAGACCTGAATAATCTGAGGCATATCCCGTTTGCTTCCGACCAGAAAACGGGCGACATCCTCAATCGGTTTTTGCGTGGCGGATAGACCGATTCTGACGGGAGGTTGCGAGCACAATGCCTCCAACCGTTCCAACGATAACGTCAGATGAGAGCCTCGCTTATCGTCAGCCATAGCGTGAATCTCATCGACAATGACAGTCGTTATGTTCTTCAAGATCTCACGGCTTTTCTCGGCTGTAAGCAGGATGTACAGGGACTCCGGCGTTGTCACCAATATGTGCGGCGGTCGCTTGAGCATTGTTCTTCGCTCAGCTGCCAGTGTGTCACCAGTTCTCACAACCGAGCGCACATCAGTCATATCGATGCCCTTCGATTGCGCCAGTTCCAGAATCTCCGCAAGCGGCTGTTCAAGGTTTTTATTAACGTCGTTACTCAAAGCTTTCAACGGCGAGATGTAGAGAACTTCTGTTTCCGCATCAAGTGTGCCATTCAAAGCCTTGCGCACGAGCATGTCGATGCAGGCAAGAAACGCGCTCAGCGTTTTGCCAGACCCGGTGGGAGCGGAAATCAGCACACTGCGCCCCTCTACAATATGCGGCCAGCCCAACTGCTGGGGCTCGGTCGGCGTTCCGAACTTGTTTGTAAACCACTCTCGCACAAGCGGATGAGCCCAACTCATGGGGTCGTCCGCGGACACGACCCTGCGGATTGGCGTTTTAGACCCGACAACCACGGCCGCAGTTTCGAGAACGGCCGCAGTTTCGACAGCGACCGCAGTTTCGACAGCGGACGCTTTCGCGGCAGAACTAGCTCGCTTCTTCACCAAGCGGCAACCTCGGGCAACTCGTTCTCACAACTCAGATTATAAACGCGATCTGTGCCGAGGGGACGTCTCCGCCCTTGCTTAAATCGAACGTTTTGCCCAAGTTTAAGCAAACGGACTCAATGCGCAAAAGCCTATGCCGGGATGCGCTACTGCGCAGGTGTTTGAACCGTTTCCTTCTCCTTAATTCGAGGGAATTTCTTGTCGTATACCTGAGAATTTTCCACAGCCAGCACTCTCTGCTTAAGCTTTTTCGCATCGCCGTCAAAAGTTATGACGCAAAACGCATGAGGCAAATTCAGATTTCCAATCAACCAGCGCGCCAGCGCGAGCTTATCTTCGGCACTGCCCTTCACATCGAGCGCAAGCACAAGATATGGGTAGTCTGTGAAATAGTGAACTTCTTTTCTCACCACATATGCCGCTTCTATCGCCGGAAGAAGCGGAAATACCTCGTTCATGAAATCGATCCAGCTTTCCGCCAATTCGTGAGGAAGCAGTTCGTCGTATACAGTGACACCATTTCGCTCTTTCTCGGCACGCTCACTTTCGTTTTTAAATGCCGACAACTTCGATTCGTACTTATCGGCTTCGGCTTTGCGTCCCCGCTCTTCCAAGAAATTAGAAATCTTGCTCACGCAATCCGATACGAGCGACATGCGCATCGCCATCGCCTTTTCTAAAAGCACGATGCCCTCTTCGTTTCCATCGTCGACCATCAGCGACCCAACGGCATAGTTTGCAGCAGGATCGTTAGGGAATCTAGACAAAATCTCTTCGAAGATTGGGCGGCATGCATCAAATCCCTGCATCTCGCCGACGTAATATGCTTTCTCCTTCCAATCCTCAATTGTCAATTCCTCCGCTTCGGCCTTCGCATCAAGCTCTAGCAGACGCTCTTTTGCACTTTTGAAAAACTCGTGCTTGTCCGTCCAGAAACCGGCGATGTTCTCAGTCCATTGCGAACTCAGCTTATCGATACACGTCGGCAACGCTTTTCCTAGAAACACCTCCGCTGCTGTCTCTCCAGCGGGAATGGGCGATTTCAGTTTCTCTATTAGCTCCGGAGATGAGTGCTCATAGTCGTGCAAACAACTGCCGGCGTCCAATCGCTCACAAAGCGAAGGATGAGTATCCATACCGGATCCCTTCTCCTTCAAGGCACGTTTCAACCAATCTTCAGCTTTACTGTTTTCGATAGGCAAACCACGAAGAGATTCGGTGATCCCAGCGAAGACCCGCTCGGTAGGCTTCGGTTGCTCCATGGACTTACGCACAACATCAGCCCAAACCACTTCGTCGAGGTAACGCCCCTTTAACCGAACAAGCACCAGCGAACTTGCCATGTTGCCTTCACCCGCAATCCGCTGAGCGTCTTTGTCCGCATCCAGTTCGTGAGATCTCGCGAGCGCCATCGTATAGGCATTGAATCGCGGCGCCAGCCAGCTGAAGAAGACGTAGAAAACAGCAAATGCGACAGGTGATTCATGCCGCATAGTCAGCAGCAATTGCGACCAACGCGCTCTCAGCCCATAAACCCAGGCGGCTCTCTTGCTGTGGTTTCCCGATAGATGCCCAAGTTCGTGGGCAAGCACCGCGCTAAATTGATTTGCGTTCAACGCCGCCAGAAGTGGCAACCCCAGAACAAGATAATTCGTATGCAGCCCGAGAAATCCGAGCCTGGGAATCTGCGTGACGAAGGCGTTGAAATCGTCGTTGATCATTACGACATCGACAGAAGTATTCAGCTCACTCTTGAATTTATCGATGAGTTGAAACAGCGCCGGCGCCTCGTCCCGCTCAAGTTTAATGCCGACGGGTGCCGGCGTTTTTATCCACAAGGCTCGTACCATGCCAAACACGAAAATCCCAAGCACAAGCAGAATCTTGACCAGGCCAATGTTGAAGAAGTGCCCGTTCCACATAGCTATAGCGATCGCGGCGACGAATGCCACCATGGAACCGACGATAAACGTGATATAGCCATATCCCATCGCAGCCATCATGAGCACGCGTCGAAAATATGCTGCCTTATTCTGACGCAGATCTCGGGCAGCCTGCGCCGACATCTCCTCGAATTTCTCGTCGCTTAAAACCAGCCTCGAGCAGAATCGCTCGACGCTCTCTGCAAACGGGTTTGAAGAACTGATCGTAGCCATCGACAACCATCCTGAGTCAATTACTTATTCCACAAAATAAAGCTAACACCTATCGGTTCACGGAGAATTTTCAAGACGTCGCGTCCGTTCAAGAGCCATGCTTCTGTACTCGGCGAGGTCTTCTTTGTTGGCTTCGTCGTTGCCTCTTCCGACCTGGTGAAACAGCTCTCGGGCAGTTTCAAAGTCACCTAGAGCAGCGGCGGCGTCACCGGCGGAAATCAGGCAGGCCGCGTTTACAAATTTCAAGTCCGGAAAACTCTTATGGATGGCAAGAAATTTCATATAGGCTTCGCTCGGATCCCCACCTTTCGACCAGGAACTCAGACATCGCAAAGTGTAATCGTCCATCGGATATCGTTCAAGAATTCTGTCACAGCACTCCATCGACTTACGCGGAGACCGGCTTAAGTAGAGATGCCGCAATTCGTTGTTAACGGCTTTATCATACGGATTCAAAGTCCTGAAGCTCTCTAGTTTTAATATTTTGGTCTCATCAGAGTCTGTATCTTCAATCCCCGAAACCTTCATAGCTACCCATCCCAGAGGCTTGTTGCTTTTGAACGCTTCGTTATAGACAGCCAGGACATTTTTATCGGGTGCCAAAAATTTTCTTCTGATTGGATGCGGCTTGCGCTGCGGATCATCAACCACAGACAGCTTGTCTTCAACTTCATACTTCGAGGCACCCGCGCCTGAAAGATGGCTCAGATCAACCTTTCTGTCAGCAATTCGTTGAAGACGCATCGTCTCGTCGGTTTGTAGAAGTCTCATCGAAAGGAAAACAGCCGCAAGCCCGACTACGATGACAGCCAACGGAGCGAGTATTTTCAACTTTTCGGGACTGCGAGAAGACACCATTTGTGGTGTCACATAAACACCCTGCTTTGGAGAAGGAGAAGTGTCGCTGGACGCCTCCTGAACGTTCTCGTCCTGTCCGCTGGCAAAGTAGCCAGCGCAGAATATTTCAAGAGCATTCAACAGCTCGTCTATGGTTTGAAACCTATGCTGTGCGTCGGTTTCTAAACTGCGAGCTACGATATCGACCAGCTCCTCAGGGAAAACAGCCGCGTCCAGCTTCGGCGCCGGCCGAGTAGTTTTCAAAGTGATTGTTTCCATCGCGGTATCACCGACAATCGGCGCCCTGCCTACGAGAGACTCGAACATCAAACAACCAAGTGAATAAATATCAGTTCGTTGATCTGCAGGCTGACCGAGCGCCTGCTCCGGACTCATATACAGCGGACTTCCCATAACGGCCCCGGGTTTCGTCAGTGTTTCACTGCCGGCAGAATGAGTTTTTGCCAGACCGAAATCCAAGATCTTGACGAGCGGCTCGTCTGTGTCCAAGCCTGACACAACGATATTGCTGGGCTTGATGTCGCGATGAAAAATGTTGCGACTGTGGGCATGCGAAAGACCGCGCGCTATTTGAATAAACATTGGAAGCGCCTGCGCAATCCGCAAGCCACGACACTCTCGAATGATCTGATTCAGCGTTTTACCGTGCACGTATTCGAGCACCATATATGGTTTATTCGAGCCGGTGATACCAAAATCGAGAACAGAAACAATGTTCGGGTGATTGAGGCTGCTTACCAACTGCGCCTCGCGTTGAAATCTAGTTACGAGTTCGGCATCCGCCCCCGCAAATACCAGCATCTTGATTGCAACTTCTCTTGCAAGATGCGTATCTGTCACGCGAAAAACAGCTCCCATCCCACCGGAGCCGAGGCAAACCGGATTGGTGAAACGGACCGGAATTTCCGAAGCTATCGCCGCGATACTATCCGCCCGTTGATCTTCATTCATTCACAACACCCGTCTTCGCCCGTACACCGCTGGCGATACCAGTCCGATGCAAGCGCCAGACCACGCGGAAGGTCTACAAGCGGTTTCCAGCCCAGACGGTTCGTCAAGTGTTGCGAGCTGAGGTATTGTTTTTGTATCTCGAACTTGGCGGTGTCTTTTATTACCGGCTCCGCAGCCTCGACCCCGGCAGCCTCCTGAACTTTACGAACGATTTCGAGAACGGACATATGCTCACCGCCGCTAACGTTGAACGCCTCTCCGCTCTCGATCTCACGGGACATTAATGCACCGCCGATGGTGATAAACGCCTCCGCTGCATCCTCGACATAAAGATAATCGCGCACAAGCGTTCCGTCACTGCGAATGACAGGTCGCTCACCAGCGAAACAATGCTTGAACGTCCCGGGCACAATCCGGCTCCAGTTCAAATCGCCCGCACCATAAAGATTGCCGCAACGCACAATGGCAATCGGCAAGTCGTATGTCGCCGCATAACTCTGCGCAATCAAATCCGCGCAACTCTTCGAAGCATCATACGGATACCGCCCTTGCAAGGGCGTAGACTCGAGATAAGGCAAATCATCGTGCGCGCCATACGCCTTATCGCTGGACGCCACCACGACGCCCCGGAGCGCCTTAGAGGTGCCATGCAACTGACGCGCCACTTCGAGAACATTCGCCGTTCCCATGACGTTCGTCGCGATAGTCTCGAGCGGTTTCTTCATGGCCTCGCCGACCAGAGATTGGGCGGCGAGATGAAAGACGAATTGCACTTCGCTCTGTTCGATCGCAGCAGCGAGTTCTTCAATGTTTTCGACGTCCACAAAAACAGGCTCAAGCTTTTCCGGGTCGATGTCGTGAATGCGAGAATCGAGATCGAAGTGCAAGTCAGCGCCAAGAACCTGAGCACCGGCGACGACCAGGCGCTCGCACAGCCACGGTCCCAGAAAGCCGCTGCAGCCAGTCACTAATACCTTGATTCCATCAAACATTACAGACCTTGATGTATTGCAAAAATTCTCGGTCGCCACTTCAACAAACTACAGATTAAAACAGAAAATCACAGCCGTTAAGCGATATTGATTCCACGACTTGTGGAAGAGTAACATCTCGTGAAACCCCGTAAACATCGCCCTCCAAGCGAAAGCGGAAACATTGCGAACTGAGCAATATTCATGCTAATTGCGCGAGCGCAGTTAGATAAAATCCCCGTCTTCGCGACACAGGATTCTTTACGATGATAGTTGTTTACAGACTGACAAAACAACCAGCAGCAGTGATAGCGTAGGTGTCAGCCTCTGGACGGAACCAATTGGGCATTGGCACTCCTCCGCTTGCTCGATCAGAGTGGGATCATTTCGAGCAACAAGTCCAGAGGCAACCTTTCTATTTTATTCCACTTTGTTCATTACGCATATACAAATGCGTATAAGGTGGACTACAAAGGCTGAAAAACGGGCGCCGGTGAGGGCAACGAATTTCAGAATTAAGGTTCGGAAGCCGCTTGTCATCCCGATTTTCGACTGCTTTCTGAAATCCAGCTCACCCTGAATTATCAATTCTGCTGGTGGCTTGCTGTCTCGCGCTCCAGTGCTTCGTTGAAATCTTCGACGGTTTCGACATTGATGGGCGATTCAGGTTCTGCTCCAAAGACGCCCTCCCAGCGGGCGATCACTGCAGAAGCCAGACAATTCCCAAGCACGTTCACGGAAGTGCGAGCCATATCCATGAGTGTATCAACGCCCAGTATGAGGGCGATTCCGGCGAGTGGTAAGTTGAACGAAGCGAGCGTTCCAGCGAGAATCACGAGTGATGCGCGCGGCACTGCAGCTACGCCTTTGCTCGTCAGCATGAGCGTTAAGAGCATCAGAAGCTGTTGTTGAATCGGCATGTCCACTCCCGCCGCTTGAGCTACGAACATCGCGGCGAGCGAGAGATAGAGAGTCGTTCCATCGAGGTTGAACGTATAGCCTAGCGGTAGAACAAAACTGACGATACTGCGAGGAACGCCAATTTTCTGCATCGCAATAAGCGCTTTGGGCAGCGCCGCTTCGGAACTGGTCGTAGAAAATGCGATGAGAAACGGCTCACGAACGGCACCGGCAAATTTCTTCAGCGGAATACGGGCGAACATCGCGATCGGAAGGAGCACAGCACAGATGAATATCACCAGCGCGAGATAGAGCGTCCCCACGAGCTTTCCGAGCGACATGAGCACCGTGAGACCGTGCTCGGCAACTGTCGCGGCCATGGCACAGGCAACCCCCAGTGGCGCGATTTTCATCACGTATTCGGTGTACTTGAACATCACATCTGCCAGCGATTTAGCAAACTCAACCACCGGATCAGCTTTCACAGCAGCAGCAGCCACGGCAAATATCAGTGTGAACACGACGATCTGGAGAACATCGCCGCGAGCCATCGAGTCGACTACGCTGGTCGGAAAGATGTGTGTGATGAGCTCGGTGCTCTGGGGCTGTTTCTGCAAGAAGGCTTCGCCGGTGGAGGCGGCTGTAGCCGCGAGGTTGACACCGGCTCCCGGCTTCGCAATATTGACGACCAACAATCCGATACCCAGGGCGAACGTGGTAACCACTTCAAAATAGACGAGTGATTTGAACCCCAGACGACCAACGTGATGAGCACTGCCACTGCCTGCGATACCAACCACGAGTGTCGCAAAAATCAAGGGAGCGATAATGGTTTTGATCAAATGCAGAAAAATCGTGGCGCCAGCGCCGAACCATTTGGCGGGCTCTGGATTGACCGCGACAGGACAGAGGTAACCGATCAAGATGCCCAGCACTAGACCGATGAATATTTGAACTGTCAGGCTCGGCATTTTCATGATGGTTTTATTGCCCTTCCTCGACGACGGCACCTTCCGTGGTGCTCACCGCTCGATCGTTGCCGGAATCTTTTCCAGTCTTAGGATTTGCAGAGGCTGAATCGCTCGAACTTTTGGGATCTTTGATGCTTACCTCGGCAGAGTCGCTCGAATTCGTTGTTTCTTTGATGCTCACGGTCGCCGAGCTGCCGTCCTTTGCATCGTCGGTATCGCTGGCGGGAGGCTTACTTCCGGAGACCGGTGCAGCATCCGCAGGTTTGTTGAGAGCGACGCCGTATGCTTGAAGGGTTTCTCTGATCTTGGGAAGAAGCGCTTTTGCGGCTTCCTCGCCTGCCTTCACGCCCTTGCGCGCATCCTTCTTGCTTCGCGAAATCAAACTGATACCAGCCGTATCAGGATGGATAGTGACATCTGCGATTTCAGCCTGCGCTTTGTCCATCGAGTACAGATCCCAGTCCAGCATCCACTGCGCTACTGAACCCACTTTGCGAAACGCATTCTTGTCGTGGTCCGAAAACGGATGGTCGATATTTACAGCGATTACTATATCAGCGCCCATCTCGCGAGCCTGTTTAACTGGCAGGTTACAAATTACGCCGCCGTCAACGAACAGTTTATCGCCGATTTCGACTGGCTTACGAAGACTAGGCACAGCAGTGCTGGCCTGCATTGCGTAACCAAGATTTCCCCGCTGAATCATGTACGGTTTGCCGTCTAACAGGTTGAGCGAAACAGCTGAAAACGGCACGTTCAGCTTCTCTATATCAATCTGATGTACCGTGATGTCCTTTTTCACGTAGTTGCGAAATTTATTGCCTTTATACAAACCATCGTAGGCTTTCGAGCCCAGAAGGCGCGGGACAAACATAACCGGCGCTACCGCGATGCGGACCGTGAGTGGTACGGTCATGAAGTTGCGCATCAATTTCCCCGACTCAAAAGCATCTTCCATTTGATCGAGCGAGACTCCGGCGGCGTAAAGCCCACCGACCACAGAGCCAATGCTTGTTCCTGTGATGATATCGAATTTGATACCCTCTTTCTCGAGCACTTTCAGAACTCCGACATGAGCAGCGCCTCGAGCGCCGCCGCCACCGAGAGCCAGCCCAATCTTGAGCTTATCGCCGGTGGGACGCTCACGCTTTTTGAATGCGTAAATGTCGTAACTGTCAGCCGGCGAGGTTGGAACCAAACCTGCAGATGACTGCCCCGTATGAGTTGCGTTAATTTTCAATTCTTCAGCGGCATCGCCTCGGATGATAGTTTCGGCAGCCAGCACCACATCGGCGAAGCATGTGCCGGCAGCTATTGCCAAAGTTCCAGCTACCAGCAAGCCTTTTTTCGTAGGCGAAATTGCGCGCATTTACTAAGTCCCCCTTGGACCGCGGACCGATTAACCGATCGTGATCCTATCCAACATTCATACATAGATACCTTAACAACTGCTGATGATTCAATCGACCGCTCCATCGGATTGATTGGAATACAACTTGTCAAGGCAGTAAAATTCGCTCGTTTAGCGGATAATCACGGTCGTCGGAAACAAACACAACTATCGAATTTCTATGAAACATATAACTTCAATCATCGCAGCATCTGCGTTAGCACTATCCTCATCACTTACCGTTCAACCGGCCTTCAGCGGCGAGATCACAATCCCAAGCCAGATGAACGAGGTCGTGAAACCTGAGCTCGCGGCAAAATATACCTATATCGAAAACGGGGAATACACAAAAGCCCTTGGTTTTCCCACATACGAGTGGCTTCCAACTGATACAAAACCGAAAGCAATCATCCTAGGAATTCACGGACTCACGTTGCACGGTCGTCGATACCGCACACTGGCGCGCACCTTAGCGGTTTCAGATTACGCTTTTGTCGCTTTGGACATGCGCGGTTTTGGTTCGTGCCGTTTTGACGACAACAATCAATTCAGCACCCCGACTGACAATCGCAAAGAAATCGCTCATGAAAAAAGTTACGGCGATATCGTCAAACTTGCGCAAATGATTCGTGAAAAATATCCTGACACGCCGATTCTGGCTCTGGGAGAGAGCTTGGGATGCACGTTCTGTGTAAAACTTGCAGGCGAGCACAAGGATCTTGTTGACGGCTTGATACTCTCAGCGCCGGCGATCCGCATCAATCCAGCGATGTATGCATCACCAACTGATATAAAAGAAGGTTTTGCCGCCTTGCTCAAACGCGGTCATAAAGTCAGCCTCAAACAATTTATCACCCACCTGGTGTCTACTCGACAAGACGTCGCGCAAGAGATGATGGACGATCCGCTGATTCTAAAACAGATTCGAATCAAGGATTTGCTGGCGACTGATCTTTTCTGCGACAAGACTGCCGGCTTCGGCAAGACCGTGGCACCAAACATTCCCGTTCTCATTCTCCAGGCAGGCGGCGACAAATGTGTCTCGCCGGAAGCTGTTACGCGTTTGATGGCGAATATGCCATCTTCCAATCAGACACTATCCTGGATGGGTTCATGGGGACACCTGCAGCTTGAAACTTCCTACATGCGCGGAAAAGTAATCGACACAGTCGGCGATTGGATCGAGAACCGCACCAAAGACGCTTGTGCGGAACTCACCGCTCTGGAGCAGGACATCGACGACCTCGGCGGCACACTCGTCGAATAGCGAGTACGGTATCAATGTGACTTCTCGGTGTGGAACTCTCGATAGACAGTCTCGAAGTAACGCTCTCGGTGTGGAACCTCGATAGACAGCCTCTCTGTGCCGCTCTCGGTGTGGAACTCTCGACGTGAGGCAACTCACGCCGGTGTGGCAACTGGACGCGTCACGATTACTGGTTTTTCCTGACGAAAATGACTGCAGATTTTTCACGGTAGACTTCCTGCCAGTCCGCGCTCTGCGAAAGTTCTTTCACCAGATTCGCTTTGGTTGGCAAGAAAACCCAGTCGAATTTGTATCGCTCAAACAGCTGTTGCCAACCCGGTTTCGCATTGCGCATTACGTAGTAATCGCCGACGAGTGGCGCGCCGTACATGTCGAAACGCGTGTCGATAAAAACTTTGGGCTTCGTTTCTACAATCTCAGGCTTGTACGGATCCTGGGCGAGAAGAGGCTTTTCCTGGGCGATTAAATACCAGATCATCATGTCGCCTAACTGCGCGTCGTTGAAAACTTTTCCAACGGGAAGCTCTTTCGAGAGAAAACGCATCGCGTCGAATGGCGCGGGAAACGCGCCACTGCCTTGAGGAATCGTCGGATCTACCACTCTCGTCGATATCATAAAGACGCCGAACAATGATAGCGCGAGAAGAATTCCAGGCCACGAGCCGTAGTTGAGCATGCCTGTGACTCTCGCATTCATGGAAGGCGTATCGGCGGGTGCAGGCGCGACGGCATGCTCTACGGAACTGGGCTGGCTCGCAGGCGCGACTGCATCCTGTGCGGAACTTGACTCGCTCGCAGGCGCGACCGCATCCTGTGCGGAACTTGACTCGCTCGCAGGCGCGACCGCATCCTGTGCGGAACTTGACTCGCTCGCAGGCGCGAGTGCATCCTGTGCGGAACTTGACTCGCTCTCAGGCGCGAGTGCGGAGAGGGCATTCTCGCCGACGGCTGAATCGGTTTTACCCGGAGAGAATCTCGTGTGCCCTTTCAGTAGCCACGCCACCTCAGTCAGGAGGAAAACCACTACGAACGGGATCAATCGCATGCAGCAAATCGCCGCGATGAGAACGCCGATAATTGACGCAACGGAAAACGACCAACCAATCGGGAACTTACCGTTCTTCCGCCAGACACCGACGGCCTTTGCGAGCACCACCAGTACTACCAGTGCAAATAGGAAGAACGGGTAAAATGTCCATTCGGTAAGGTGAGAAAGCTTAATGGAACTGAGTTCGTTAATGTATCTATTAAGCGGCGAGAAAAATAGCTCTGGAACGTACGCCCACAATCGGGGACCAAACGGATTGATCATCGACGCTGCGATTAGGCTGAAAAACAGGATCCATGGCAGAACAACGGCCTTCTTTTTGACCAGCGGACGACTAAAAGCTTCAATCGTAGATGTCACACAGAAGATCGAGAGTGTTATAAACGCTGACATAAAGCCAGTATGCATGTTCGCCCAAACAACCATCAGCAACGCAGGTTTGAAAAGCAGTTTCAAATCTGCTTTCTGAAACTCTTCGTTATTCTCGACGGCGAGCCGAAATCGAATGGTCAAGCCGAGCATGACAAGGAAAAACAGATAGGAGAATATTTCAGGGCGCGCAAGAAAGTGGAAAGAAGCCGCCACCACTCCCAGTATCACCAGACATACGGCGGGCAACATCGGGGCACGCAGAGAACGGAAGAACATCAGCGGGCCGACAAGGAGCGCCGTAACTAAAACGCAGTCAACGAGAGTGAGTAGCGCGTAGCCAGCGCCGACCTTGTACGCGAGATAGAAAACCAGTTCCGTCAGCCACTGGTAGGGAACGAACAAACGCGGAGAGCCCGTAGACGTACCGGATGACAACGCAGCGAAATCAACCGCGCCACCACCAGCGGTGAGGGCAGAAAGTGTGTATGAGAACGGATCCACGGAAGGAACCGAACCGGTTTCGAAAACGTACTTGCCCATCGCAAGTAACCAGCAGGTATCCGGGTCGTGGAGCCCTGCTCCCGCGACCCAGCAGCCCATAAAAAAGGCAAAGAAGAACAAAAAGCCGATCAGGAATCGGGCACCTAGAGCGGAAATCCACCCTTGCAAAATATTGTTTGACTTTTGCTCGCTCACCAGGCCATCCGCTTTGCGCGTCAGAAGCATAATACCCTAGTGACAATCTCCACTAACCTTTTCAGACCTGCAGAAGGTTGGATGTAAACCTGTGGAATGTGCGCTTTAAACTGTGGAAGGCGCACTTTGAACTGTGGTTGAAACTGCGGTAGGCGCGCTCTAAACTGCGGAGGGCGCGCATTGAAGAAAAGCAAAGACAATTGCTGCACCTTTTCGAATACTTGCTGGATAGGGCAGAAAACGTCAAGACCTTGATTAAATCCGCAGTTTCTCGAAATGAGCCGGCTCTTGCATTGAAATCTCGCGGGTCTATAATCGAATTGCGACGGGTAACTGATCTGCTGCGAGGCGTACATGGTAATGCCAGAAAACATGCTTAATCTCTCAGTCGAGGAATATCTCGACTTTGAGCTACAAAGCGACGGAAGGCATGAGTTCGTGGACGGCGCAGTATATGCCATGACCGGCGCAACGGAAGCTCACAACATAATCGTCGGAAACTTTTTTTCTCTGATTCGATCACACATCAAAGGCTCTAATTGCCGCGTTTTTGCTAATGATATGAAGGTTCATGTTCTGGACGCGAACTGCTTCTATTACCCTGACATTATGATGACTTGCGAACCCTTCGACGCTAAATCGGTTTCCAAAAGCGCTCCCAGTTTCATTTGCGAAGTTCTGTCTCCATCGACGTCGAACGTAGACCTTCGAGAGAAACGACAAGCGTATCGACAATTGAACTCGCTTAGACAATACGCGATCGTTCACCAGGACCATCGAGAAGTACTGCTCTACCAACGAGTGGAAGCCCGCCGGTGGACAGTGAACACTTTTCGGAATACAGAAGAATTTATTCTCACGGCGATGCCGAACCATGACCTCAGGGTCTCGTTAGATTCAATCTATGAAGACACTGATTTGAAGTGAAGAGCTGGAGTCAAGCCCATAGCGAACACCCATAACCGCAGCCCGAACTCAGGCAAATAACGAACCATAAACGCAGTCCGAGCTCACGCCGCCAGGAACTACCGCATCAGCCCCCCACGGCCTTGCTGTCGAGAAGACTGCGGCGAGTCGTCTTATGCTACTCCCATTCAATCGTTGCTGGAGGCTTCGATGTCACATCGTACATAACCCTGTTGATGCCTGGAACTTCGTTGACGATTCTGCTTGAGATAGTCTCAAGCAGATCGTATGGAAGTCGAGCCCAGTCAGCAGTCATGCCATCCTCGCTGGTGACGGCGCGGATAACAATCTGGTTCATGTATGTTCTCTGATCGCCCATCACGCCGACTGAAAGAGTCGGGAGGAGGATACCAAACATTTGCCATACCTGACGGTACAAGCCGTGTGATTTAACTTCTTCGCGAATGATCCAGTCAGCTTCGCGAAGAGTCTTCAACCGCTCCTTGGTGATTTCGCCGACGACTCTGATTGCCAGACCGGGACCTGGGAATGGATGACGAACCACAATGCCCTCGGGCACATCCAGCTCGCGAGCGAGAAGACGGACCTCGTCTTTGAACAGCTTTGCGAATGGCTCGACTAACTTGAATTGCAAATTCTTTGGAAGACCGCCCACATTGTGGTGCGACTTGATTTTGACTGCAATACGCTCGCCGGTTTTTGGATCGATGCGCGTTCCAGCCGACTCGATTACGTCCGGATACAAGGTTCCCTGCGCGAGGTAATCAAACGGTCCGAGCTTTGCAGACTCTTCATCGAAAACTTCGATGAACTCTTTGCCAATGATTTTGCGCTTTTGCTCAGGATCAGTAATGCCGGCTAGTTTAGAGATAAACCGTTCGCGTGCTTTGATGAACTGCACTGGAATCTTGAACTCTGCGAACTTCTCAACCAGCCACTCGGGCTCGTTTTTGCGCATGAAACCTTGATCGATAAACATGCACGTTAGTCTATCCCCAATCGCCTTATGAAGGAGGAAAGCCAATGTCGAACTATCCACACCACCGGACAAAGCAAGCAAGATGCGCTTGTCGCCTACTTGTTCGCGGACCTTAGCGATCGCTTGATCGACATATTTGTCCATCGTCCAGCTCTGAGTACAACCACAAACGTTAACGACAAAGTTCTCCAACACTTGCTGCCCACCGCGTGTGTGTACGACCTCGGGGTGGAACTGAACGCCGTACATTCCGCGCTCTTCATCAGCGATTGCCGCAACCGCTGTCGCAAGAGTTCTACCGATTACTTCAAAACCTTCGGGTAATTCAGTTACGCTATCACCGTGGCTCATCCAGCTTTCGAGCGTTGATTCCATGCCCTCGAAAAGTTTTCCATGATGGGTGATGGTCAGCAGTGCGCGACCGTACTCACGCACATCGCCTGGTTCTACAGTGCCACCGAGGTCATGCGCCATGAGCTGCATCCCATAGCAAACACCGAGGATGGGAAGACCCATCGTCCAGATTGCCGGGTCCAGCTTAGGAGCAAACTCATCGTAACAACTGTTCGGACCGCCGGACAAAATAATTCCTTTGGGATTCAGTCGTTTGAGTTCTTCGCAAGATACGCTGAACGGCAGCATCTCGGAATATGTTTTTGTTTCTCGAACTCGCCTTGCAATAAGCTGTGAGTATTGCGATCCAAAATCAAGAATCGCAATCGAGTCGGTCAAACAATTGTCGGCAAGTATTTCTTGTCCGGGATTAGCCTGTGTTGAGGTCACCTTGCTCTCCTTGCAAACTGGCAGTGAGGACGGTTTGAGAATAAGTAGAAGTATCGCAAATCGGGTATGTTTATGATCGCCAAAGTGGCGCTCGACAAGCAAAAGTTTTCAAAAGGCCGATTGCATATGCACCGACGGGTCGCGGAATCGAATTTCTCGTACGAACATCTTCCAAATCTTCAGTTCGTGGGCGCGGAACTCTGGCGTGGCGGTCAGCCTCATAGCGAAGGGTTTATCAAGCTAAAAGAGAAGGGCGTAAAAACAATCGTCAATCTGCGTGAAGAGCCGAATCTCATAGCTGGGGAGCGCGCCATTGTCCAGGAGCTTGGTCTTGACTACATCTCGATCCCACTGCGCCCGTTTGATATTCCGGATGATCACAAAGTGGAGCAGTTTTTAGAACTGATGAAGGAGGCGAAGACGCATTCGGTTTTCGTTCATTGCCTGCATGGAATGGACAGAACCGGCTTGATGTGTGCGATCTATCGCATGAGCGCACATGATTGGACATTTCGCGACGCTTACGATGAGATGCTGAGATTCGGATTCCATGAGGCTTTCGACAATCTGCGCGGAGTTGTTGTCAAGCATGCAAAGAGTTGGAACAAAATTCCGCACGATTTCGAGTGAGCGAAGAACGGCTTTACAAGCCATTCATCAAACGCGCGGGAACGAACGATATCAAAATGCACTCCAATCGATATACACAACCGGTAAATATCACGAGCGCCAACTGCCGCTGGCTATGGGGTTTTCCACTATTAGCGCAGCCGCGCAAAGACCGTCCTAAATTAACAGTGCTGTAGGCTTTACAACCCGCAGCTCGCTAAAAGGCATTAAGTGCAAGGGTTTCCGCAAGCCGCACCAATGTAAACCTGAACTACTTTTGAGTAGCAGTGCTGGAAAGACAGTCATTAGTCTGTGTCGTCTACTCGTTTCTATCGATACGTGCCTACAACTCGATTCCGCTTCCAACCCTGAACTGAACATATGTTCGCTCGAGAACCTTGCCCACCAAAGGCAAGCGTTGGGATCCAGCTACGATGCGTCGCTACCTGACAGGGCGATTGCGTTTAGAAGCAGAACCTCAATGCGAGCATGACATCACAGTCGGCTCCGGGATTGCCCCATACGGCAGGCGGATTCGAACAACTGATTGGCACGGATCTTGCGGATGGATTTCGTCGGTTTCGCTGGTAGACCGGAACCCAATTGAGATAGCGAATCCCACAGCAGGATATCCCTGCTAACTACTAAGGTAACAACGAAATGTCGACTCAGAATCACGACGCTCGCCCCGACGCCATCACGTCCGACAACGCCTCCACGGTCGAACTGACGGCTTATCAGAGCGGTCCCGCGGTCATCCGTGAGACCCGCGTGCTCCAGCTCCCTGCAGGTCGCTCCCGTGTCTTCATCGGCGGTCTGCCGAAGCGCTTCGTTCCGAACAGCCAGACCATCGTCTCCGTCGCCGGCTCGGGCACCTTCCGCGTCGGTCAGCGCTCGCTGCGCCCCGCCAATCTGACCCAGCAGACCATGCTCGCCCAGTCCGTCGGCAGCAAGATCACGTTGATCGAAGAGACCAAGGCCGGCAACGAACGCCGCATCACCGGCACCCTCGAGCACATCGTCGACAACCGCATCGCGGTGCTGCGCGTCCGGGGCGGCAAGGTCCTCGTCGTCCCCATCACTGCGAAGTTCGAACTCGGCAACGTCCCCGCCGGTCTCTCCAACCTCACCGTCCTCGCCATGGAGCCGAACGTCGAGAAGGCGGGCGAGTTCCACCTGAAGCTGCTCTACGAGTCCGAGGGCGTCAACTGGACCCCCTGGTACGAGGTGTTCTACAACCAGAAGGCCGGCAAGCTCGAACGCTTCGCCTGCTACGTCGACCTCGGCAACGAATCCGGCACCGATTTCCCGGACGCCGGCATCAAGCTAATCGCCGGTCACAACGAATCCGACGCCGCCAACCGGGCTCGCTCCAAGGGCATCCGCGCCGCGGCCGCTCCGATGATGGCCATGTCTGCCATGGGTGGCGGTCGCGGTGGGCTCGAGAGCGCCGACTTCTCGGTCGACTCCGCCGAATCGGAGAGCGTCGGCGAGCAGAAGATGTACCGCCTGACCGACCGCGTCACGCTCGAGAACGGCGTCCCCAACAGCCCGGCGCTCGTCTTCTTCGGAAGCGTCCCGGTCGTGCACGAGTACCACGCCAACAACCCCGGTCAGTACTTCCGGCTCGACGGCGACAACCCCGCCGACCTGCCCAAGCTGCCCGTCTCGGTGAAGCTGCGCCTCTGCAACAGCGACGCCAACGGTCTGGGCGCCCCGCTGCCTCCGGGTGATGTTCGCATCTTCGAAGCCGACAGTCAGGGCGAACTGCAGAAGACCGACAGCGCCTACCTCGGCGGACACATCGCCGTCGGCGAGGAGTTCAGCATCGACCTGCGCAACCCGGCGCGCGACATCAAGGTTACTCGCCAGCAGGTCTCCTACAAGGAAGACCCCAAGCCGGTCGAAGAGGAAGAGGTCGTCGAAACCGAAGGTGACGGCAGCGATGAATCCGTGACCATGCGCCCGATGGTCGGCGTCACTGGCGGTCCGAATGTCGGTCGTCCCGACTTCGGTCGCCGCTCCGAGATCCTCGAACACGCACCCACGAGCGACGGCAAGGAGAAGAAGAAGCTCAAGCCGAAGCCCCGGTTCGCCGAGGAGACCCGCGAAATCACGGTCTACAACTACAAGGACACGGGCGTCGAAGTGGTAATCCACGACTACGTTCCCGCCGACGCCGAGCTGCTCGACAAGTCGCACGAATTCATCAAGTTCGGCGACAGCACCGGCACGGGCACTTTCCGCGTCGAGGTCCCGGGCAAAAACGAGTCGGCGATCGCCGGTGAGTTCAAGGTCCGCTACGGCATCCGCTACCGCATCAACTGAGCTCATCTCCGGCTGAGCTGAGATAAGGGAGGGAGGCATTCTTCGGGATGCCTCCCTTTTCATTCAAAGTCACATCCGACGCGCCGGTTCGTTCAACAGTTATCGCCTCAGGCACTGTTGCTTGCGAACTCGCGCTGTCAACTCACAGGAGAATCCCATGTCACATGAACATGAAGGTTGCTGCGGTTGCTCAGGCGACCCAGTGGAACACGAACGCGAATTCGCCGACGCCATGCGTCGCCAGGCCCAGGGCTACCTCAATCCGGAACAGCTCCCGCTCGCCCGCGCCATGCTCACCGCTTCTCGAACGGTTCTGGCCGCGCGCGGCGGAATCATCGGCGAGAAGGGCGTCTGGTTGCTCGTCGCCGAAGCGCATCTGCCGGAAATCGAAGGCAATTCGGCTCAGGCTCTGGTCGAACACCAGGCTGCGCTCGCCCTCAGCGAGAAGGAACTCGGCGCCGAACACCTCGGCACCGGTGTCTGCCTCCTCAACGTCGCCGAAGCACTGACCAACCTCGACCGCGCCAAGGAAGCGAAACCGCTCTATGAGCGCGCCCACAAGATCCTGAAGAAGGTCGCCGCCGGCTACAAGGACACCGACGAATACCTGAGCAACTTCGCCGATGAAGCAGCCAATGCGGCTCTCATCGGCTTCGAATCGATCTGACGCTTCCGTGCATCTCGGTCCCCCACCGAGATGCATTTTCCAGATCCGTCTACTATATGCCGACGTTCCCCTCCTGCTCGAAGACAGCCTCCCAAAAGCCTCCCTACTATATGCCGACGTGCTTCTCCCGTCCGAAGATAGCCTCTGCAAGCCGCTTTTCGAGCCCTCCCCGCCTCATAGCCGCTCAAAAAAGCCACTTTGTCTACGCCTCATTGCCGGATTTCGCCAATTCCGTCTACGCCTCGTAGCCAACCCTCACCCCCAAGATTTCCGTACGTCACCGAAACCTCGGCGCTGCAATCATCTCGAGCGTTTTCTACTTACTTTATCCTATAGTAGCAAATCTTATGGAAGCAAGAGCACCCGAAGAAATCGGGTGCTCTTGCCTTTGTGCGGTCAGCATGACGAGAGCGTTGGTCACTTACCGACCCAACGCCATGGCGACGCCGACTTTACTTCACTGCCGGACGAACCTTATCGCCAGGCGTACCCGACAGTTCCGGTAATGGAGCCGGCGGGAATCTTCTTGTCGTAGCCGGGAACCGTGATGCCATCCACTTCGCACTTCACCTGACGCAACCCCTCGACCGAGTCGACAACGACAACAGCGGGCTCGCCAGATTCGCCGGGCAACTCGCGAACGAGCAGCACGAGAATCGCGAAAGTGTTCGGATTCGGCGACTTGGCGGATTCACCGAGCATCAACAGCAGCTCCGATGACGCTCCGTTGAAGCGCCAATCGCGACCACGAGTTGCGTAGTAGCCGTTGCGGTTGAAACTGGCATTGTTGTACGCCTTCTCCGCCGCCTTGTACTTCGCCCTGGTGCTGTCGCCGTCGAACCTGGTCACGCCATTCTTGACGGCGTAGTTCTTGGGCACGCGCGGAGGACGAGTGGTGAGGAAGCGGAAGCCTGCCAGAACGACGCCCAGACCCATGCCGTAAGCAGCCGGAACCAACGCGCCTGTCGAGCCGAACAGGAACACGCCGCCGACAAAAGCCGCAGCTGCGACGCCCCAGATGGCAGCGCCACCGAGGTCGAACTTGGAGCCAGCGTATTCGTCGTTGGGAGGAAAGCTGCCGAGCATGAAGCCGAGGAAACCGGCGATGCCCGCAGCCCACAGCACCGAAGAAGAGATTGGGTCCGCCGCGGCAGCGCCGTCAGTAGCTTGAGCCGCAGCGGGAAGAGCGGCGAGGAGAACGGTCGCAAACGCGCCCGCCAAAGTTGAGATTCGCATATTCACTCCAGTCATGATTCTCCGCGACGCCAACAGTCGAGTGACGCGCGGAAGTTTGAAGCCTGAGCTTCAAGAAAGTTCTCCAGCTCGATGAATCCCACGACACGATGAATCCCGCGGCACGACAATGCTCAACGGAGGTTCATTTGTGCGGCGCGGACTTAAGTTTCAGGTGCTAACAAACTCAAGTTTTCAAAGAGTGGATCGCCTCAAAATACGCGGACACTACGGGCAAGATCCAGCGATATTAATCAAAAGCTTGATTTGATATTGCTAAGGCGATTCGGCAAGAAACACAATCGCCACCAACCCACAAGCGAAAACCGCTTCGCGCCAGCGATGCGAACTCGCGCTAGCTTGTCTGCCATCCGCGAGCCTGTCTCCGAATCGGCAAACCGTTCCCACTGTCTCGGACCGTCCCACTGTCCCGCACGGTCACACGGTAAAAGCCCATCCGAACGCTAGAAAGCGGTCCGCTAGGCAGGAAACAACCCGCTCAGACGCCGTTGACTCCCAGTGTGTAAAAAACCGATCCAAAATCGATGCAAAGATGGCCCATTTTCCCCACACTCCGACAAAAACAGTCGGAGCTAGCTGAATAAGCGGAACGAGCGGAAGAAACGGAGCAAGCAAGCGATAAAGAGGCCCGCACGCTAGAAAGCGGTCCGCTCGGCAGGAAACAACCCGCTCAGACTCCATTGACTCCCACTGTGTAAAAAACCGATCCAAAATCGATGCAAAGATGGCCCATTTTCCCCACACTCCGACGAAAACATGAGACTACAGGCGCCCGGACAAACCAGCGCGCCAACAAACCCGCACGGAAGAACGGCTAACAACGCGCAAGGAAGCACGGCTAACAACCCGCACATTCACACACCGCCGATACTGTCAGAAAAGACTAGTTCTTCGCCAGCCGCGCGTTCCACCCTGCCGACGCGCGACTCCATCGCCCGTCAAACACTTCGGGGCGGTCCACTGTTGCATCGTGGGACTTAAACTCATCGAGCCATCCGCGAAGGGTTGCAGATGCACCGTCCGGCGCACCTCCCGGAAAACGGATGATACCGCATACAGTATCACGCACAACACCGGTAGTGCTCGGGCGCGTGAACGCCTGACCAAGAACTCGGCTCACCGCCGCGTCAGCGAAGATGCGCGCTTCCATCGCAGTCCCGTCGAAACCGAATTCATCCGCCATCGCGACAACGACCTCACTGTCTTCTGCGGCACTTGCCTCTCGAGAAACCACCATCAAGCGCTCCAGCAGTTTCCCAAAAGATTCTTTGTGCTGTTCCAAAACTGGATTATTAGCGAAATCGCCACGCAGAAGCCCGGCGAAGTGCTCCCTCGCGACTGGATTCTTCCAGCCACCACCGCAAAGCGCGAAATAACGCGGCATGGCCAGATGTTCAGGCACCATGGTCAGCGCGTGCACATAAATATAAGCCGAGAAATACTCAGCAGTTCGAAGCCGGTCTTCGAAGGAAATCGTCTCGCCATCACAGTTAGCTTCGCCTGTGAGTTCGGGAATCAGACGATACCATTGCGGGTCGGAGGACTTCGGCGGCGGCTCCAGCAAGTAGTTGCGACCATCCCGGGTTATCACTGCGGTATCGAACAACCGCTCCAGGAGCGCAATGTTGACTTTGCCCTTGCTGCCGAACTTACCATCACGGTCGCATTCCTCGCCGCGTTCAAGCTGAACAAGCCGGTCCGGATAGTTATTAAACGGTCCCGCGTCCCAACCCATAACCGACACCTGAGCATCGAACCGTTCCCCAGCGCCACTGCCAGCGGTGCCTGAAATAATCGTAAAATTGCCAGTATTGCCGGCGTTGCAAAACGCAATCGGAAATCGTCCGCGCTTGCGCAGCTGTTCCGCCAGGTGTTGATGGTGAACAGGCGCTAGTGGAGCGGCTTCACCGCCATGCATCAAATCGTCGGAACGGAAATCGTAGACAACCGGAATGCCCGTCAGGTCCGCAAGAGCCTGCCCATCACCAATCTGGACGGTGTAAGTCACATTGGGATCCGCGGTGCGCGCTATCGACGGTGGAAAATGCGCGCAAGTTTGACCGTGAAAACCAATCACATCTATAGCATCTAAATCATATTCGGAACTCAGCTTTGCATCAGCCTTCGCAAGCGCAATAAGTTCCTGGATTGCGCCGGCAACAAACCTGATGTATTGGTTTTGCACATCGTCAAAACGGCAATCAGCCGCCCCGCCATCGTCACCGGCAGCCCGCTCATCAAGCTGGACAACAGACTCTTCCACGCGACCACCAGCAGGTTTATCAAGCCGCAAGACCGCTTCCGCCATGTCACCACCGGCGGTATTAATCACCTCTCGCACCGCTCGAAGTCGCTCCGTCAATTTTGCAGGCGATACAACGCTGTGCGACTTCAAATCCGTGATGCTGCCATCTTTGCCAAATCGCGTCAACACTACATCGACGCCGTCCAGCGAATTGCCGGTCATTGCACCAATTGCCAGGAGATAGTCGCGTTTGGTCATTGTCTCAGTCGCGGGCGAAGCTTGGTTTTGTGTTTTCGGCATCATGACAGCCTTTCTAACTTCATTGACCTAAACAGTTTATAGCTATATGTGACTAAACCTCAAGCGCCGATCTAAAACGGCAAACGACAATTGTTCTACCAACTCCTATAGTATGTGTGCCAGGAGACAAGAACCGGATGGAATCCGGCTCTTGCACTCCTTTCTATCAGGAGCTCACACATAACAGCCCGCGAACATAGCCGCAGCTAGTCTCCGCTCCGTCGCTCAGCCCGCGAGCATCGCCTCAGCCAGGCTCCGCGCCGTTGCACAGCCCGCGAACATAGCCTCGACCAGCCTCCTCTCCGTCGCTCAGGCCGTCGACGATTGCGGTTCGCGCAAGATGGTTCTGCAGATGCGCATGACTCTGCGCGTCGGTTTCGGTGAAGAAGATCTCGATGTCCTCGCGCTTCAAGGTGACGGAGAACTCGACACCTTCGTCACTCACCTGAAAGTACCAGCGCGGCACCTCCTGCACGACGAACTTCTTAATCGCCCCGGTTCCGGTCTCCTTGACGATGTACAACGAGTCCCGGTGGTTGAGCAGCCGAACCAATTCGTCGATTCTCACGAGCGTCGCTCCCCTTGGCGTTGGCGCGTTTCGCCATCGCCTGCCATTATTTCGAACGTGAAAAACTCTCCGCCGCCAGGCGCCGCGCTTCGGTCTCGTCCGCGTTCGAACCTGAGTCCAGAACGCAAGACTTGACCAGCTTGCCGCCAGGCATGTAGGCGTTTCGGACCTCGAAGGCAAAACCGGTTGCAACACGCGAGAACCAGAGCTGAAGCTGGTGCGCGTTGGTTCCGTCAGCCTTGTCGATCAATCCGAAATTGCCGTGAGTTGCTTCGATAGTTGCCATAGAATCATCCTCTTCTCGGTTTGCAAGGTGCCTGGTCCACTGGGACCCGCACGAAAAGCCGCGAACGGAACATCCGTAAGCGGTGCTCCAACACGCACGACACAGTCGTAGCGAAAAACTCTAGAGGTGCTTGCTGGAGCCAATTAAAGGTGGTTGGTTTTCCTGATAGATGATGGAAAAGCGATACCTAACCGTAGTGAAGATCGCGAAGATTAGCAATACAAAACCGTTTCGAAAGATAAAATCTGACCGCACCGCCTGAGCGAAGCTGAGAGAACAAGTATCGGCCAATATCTCAATAGAAGTCGGCACACATCGTTTTGCCTGCAGATGCCCATACGAAACGCGCAAATCCTTTTAACCAGCAGCTCTCACCCTCTCCGCCAACCGCCCTCCTATCAGCCATAGTACTCCCGCGCTCAAAAACGTTCGAATAGAATCCCTACCCAAAAGCCGCCGAGCAGCGAGCAGAAACCGTTTCGCAGTTACGCAACGGTTTCGAATCTCGCCGCCCGGTCGGCAGTTATTCACAGATTCTCAGGCGAAGGCGAAGGCGCAGCGCGAGGCGCGCCCTCAGCCTGGGGAACTCTTACGACTCACCTGGATTTGAATCGCCCTCGCCGTTGCGACGCCCCAACGAATCCGAAGCGCCCGGTGCAGGCAGAGCCCCTTCGGAACCCGTGCCCGGCGCTGGCGGCGCCGCATCGGAAGCAGTTCCCAGCGCCTGCGAAGCAGCATTGGAACCAGCTCCCAGTGCCTGAGAAGCCACATCGGAACCCGCTCCCGGTGCCTGCGGAGCAGGACCACACTGACCGCCTCCCGGAGACATCGGGTCGAAAGTGCACATCGCACCACCGTAGCTCGCCGGGCTGGGCACCGGCAGTTTCAGCCGCTCCGGCGCGACGACGCCAAGGGACACATAGTACTGCAACCCTTCCTCGACGGTCATGGGCAGCTCGATTGCGAGCTCCTCCGGCACCATCACGATGCCCTGAATGCCCGTCGGCGGGTTGGGCACCACGACCTTGAGCATCACCTGTTCGACACCGTCCGACCACTGCACAGTGGTCTTTCCGGCGACGAACGCTTTCGTATAAACGTCCTTATGCGGGTACGGAATCATCACAACCCGCTCGAAAGGCGTCCCGTTTTCCGAGTCGAAAAACGCCGACAACTTCCGCGCGTTGCGGTACAGGATGTTGACTCCGGGGATCTTCAGCACCAGGCTCTCGCCACCACGGACGATGATTGCGCCGTATCGCCAGGAAACGAACGCGCCCAACACGGTCATGATGGCAAGCAACAGAATGAAGCTCAGGAAGGAACTCTCGCCGTTCGCCAGCGGTCCGACCTGAAGCCATTCCGGCACAACGATCGATATCAGCGTGCGAGTGAATGAACCGACGATCTTGTCGGCGACGCCGAAGATCATGCTCAGAAGCCAGATTGTGAGGATCGCCGGTCCGCTAAGAACCAGCCCCCTCTTCAGGTATCTCAGAACCAGCTCTTTCGTAGCAGAGCGCTGCTGAATTGACATCAGTTCATCTCCAACTGTCAGGTGTTAAACCGACACAGCGAGCCCGTTCCAGACGAAACTCGCTGCCGACGGTTAACTTGTGCGGATGCGAAACTTCTTCAGACGTGAAACTCGAGGAGTCGCGTCAGGCAGCCTTCGAATTTTTACCGCGATTGAGCAAAAGCCCCAGCCAGACACCGGCGGCGAGGTGAAGACCCGCCATCGTGAAAAGAGCAAGGGCGGAAAGCGGCGCGGCGGGCAGCGCAAAGCGGATATAGCCGCCGACCAGCCCGATGACGATCGACGCGAAGAGGGCACGAATGCCGCATCTCGCAGCGACCCAGATACCGGCAAGGAAGGTTCCGGCATAGAGCAAAGTTGCCCAAGCCGTGAGCCAGCCGTCGGTGTATTGCATTATCGAGTCCATGTGCGTGTGTCCTTTGATTTGGGTGATGTTGGGAACAGTTGCCTGGAATCGGCTTCAAGCCGGTCGCGCACGCTGAGGCATCAGCGCGTCAGGCAGACGGCAACGCTTGCCTGAACCAGCTCAAGCCAGTCGCGCACGCTGAGACATCAGCGCGTCAGGCAGACTGCAACGCTTGCCTGAACCAGCTCAAGCCGGTCGCGCGCGCTGAAGAATCAGCACGGTCAGGCAGCCGATGGCCACATGCAGCACGGAAACCGCCGCCACGGCGGTGAATTCCAGCGGCGCGGAGAATCCCCGCAGCACACAACACGCCAAGCCAATCACGATGGACGGCCAGAGCGTGGCGAAACCGAGCTTGCGCCCGGCGAAGAGACCGATGATGTATCCGACGGCAAAGCACAAGCCCGCCACCAGAACCGGAGCACCACCGGCGGTGTGTAGCACTGAGTCCATTGTTCTTCTCCCTCGTGCGAACTTTCGCACGGTTAAATCTCAGCAGAGGAACACTCACGCTCTCCAAGAACCAAGTCGCGACGCCCCAAGTTCACCTTCCGTAAACTGGCAAGCCACCACTCCGCCAGATGGCAGATGGTGCGAGAAATCGATTACGGAAAATGAGCTTGGCTGGTCGTTACTAAAAATTCAAAGAGAAACGGAGTGATGCATCAGACTATGAACTTAGCGACAGCTTGTTCAAGATTTGATTCTGATATTCCGGAGAACAAATAGAAAATTTTTGTTCACGATTCCGTGAACCTCCACTTATCAAACCGAAAAGCCGCATATCCAGACACTTCCCGTATTCGCCCCCGACTTAAAACCTAGCGCGAACCGGCACCAACAAAACGCACCGCTAGCAGGTTCGATATTTCTTCGAGCCAAACTTTCACAATCCGATACCTAAAAGCTCATGAAATCACTTGTGATTGTCACCTTAGTTTTGTTTGACTTGAGATATAACTCTCACCACTTTTTTTTCGCAGGTCATAAACCGACACCAGTTCCCTCCAGCACACTCAACCAAGATTTTCGAAACTGCGCGCGTGGTGAGTTTAAGCTCGCGGTTTCACTTCACTACCTTGAGCCAGGAGCATCTCATGAAGATCGCCGAGGTCATGGACAGCTTCAAGACCGCCGACGAGTTGCGCGATTACGCCAACAACATCATCGCCAACGCCATGCGAGACTGGATCGCCTCCAGCGACTTCCCGGATCGCAAGCGCCAGGCGCAGGTTTTGCGCGGCAGAGTCCTGGAAATCGTCGCCACCGCGTCCGAGAAAGCAACCGAGCTGGAGCGACTGTGCATCGGCGGCGACGTCGATTTGCAGCTGCTTCTCCGCGCTGTCGCTCGCACCGGTCGCGCCCATCTTGGCGTCGAACTGACCGCGCTCCAGGGAGTGCTGGACCTGCTCGACCGCATCAACACGATGCAAATCGACAACGGTGCCGACGCCGCGCGCGCCAATTCCTGGCTCTCGCTTGCCGAGACGCTGGTGAACAACTCGCGCGAAACCATCGCCTTCCACCTGCCCCAGACGTCGGTCAACAGCACGCTCGAAGCGATTCGCGCGACGCTGAAACCGACCGGCGAAGACCAACCCGCCACGACCTGACCTGCCGTCTCTCTCATGGACTCTCGCCGTGACCGTCCGTAGATTTCATGGACCACACCTCTCGCTGACCTATCCTAGATTTCATTGACAGCGCCTCTCGCCTGCTCTGCTCTAGCGAGTCGTGAAGTTCATTGCTTATCTACGTCCAGGTCATGCGCTATGCAGCAAAGCGCTGTCGTCGATACGACAGCGCTCGACCGCCGGGTTCACCGGTGGCGAAATACTTTTACTCGGAGTACTTGTATGAGTTCAGTTCTCTATCCGGCGCTGGACGAACGCTTCCAGAGCCACACCGGACCGTTCGGCGGCTGCCCGATTCAGTTCGAGGGTCACCTCAAGTCCGGCGAATTCGTCTACGCGCGCGCCCGCGAGACCTTCATCGAGGTCGAGGTATACGCCTGCGAAGACGACTTCGGCGACAACGACGCCCGCCTCGGTCACTACCGCGAGCCGGAGCCCTACGACGCCGGTCAGATGCCGGTCGAGAAGTTTGTCGACTACATCGTTCGCAAGGTGAACCTCCACCTCGCAAACAACCAGTAGTGGCGTTCGCGAACAAGGCGCCGTGGCATTCGCAAACGCGTTCGCGAATAAGCCGCAGTGGCCTTCGCGAATTAGCCTAGTAGCGGCTTTCTCGATGAGAGACCGCCATCCTACTAACCGCTCTTAAACTCACCTCAAGGAGCATTGATGCGTTTCATCAAAACCCCTGCGCAGGCAGCCGCTGTGGTGGACGTTCTGCGCGAAGTCGCGACCGCATCTCCGCTGGCCCGTAAGGGCAAGAAACCCGGCGGTCCGGTCAAACTGGCGAACCCCAAGCTCGTCAGCGCCGGTCCTGGCGACTTCCTAACCATCGACTTCCGCCACCACGCGCAGTGCAGCTGCGCGACGTGCGCGCAGAAGAACTCGCAGCCCAAGCGCCGCAAGCGCAACGGCAGCCGCTAACTAGTCGGGAGTCATTCGGCCTGCCGCTGTCCGGGGATACCCGGTCTGCGGCAGCGGCGTCACCGACTCGCTGTTTCTCGTTTTGTCGCGCACCAGATGCGGTGCGCTCATTTCCCTACGCAAAGGAGATTGCTCATGAATAACCAGGTTCGCAAAGCTGTCGACGCAGTCGCTCAACTTCACACCCTCGTCGCTCGTCTCGCGGAGGCGCCGGTGACCGACGTCACCCGGCTCCTGCAAGCCGCTAACGACACCTCCGAGTTCGTCGAGGCGGTCAACACGGCCCAGCAGGCCATCGAGGCTGCCCTGGACGAGGTCGACGGTCCGGCGCACACGCAGTTCGACTTCGCCCTCGACGCTGTCCGTCGCGCTCGCGCCCAGTTCTACACGCCGGTCGACGAGAACCGCGCCAACGCGCTCACCTGCGTGGAGTTCGCCGTCGAGTGCATCAACAAGGGCGTCCACGCGCTGTAAGACGCCGATGCCTGAATAAGGCCGTCCGCCCGCTCTAAGCCGCCGATGTCCTAACAAAGGCGTCCACGCCCTCTAAGACGCCGATGCCAAAGCGAAACCAGCTCGCCAATCGCTGCAAGGCTCATCAAGCCTGACTGTCAGCCCATCTGCAACATCGGGTGCTCACGCAAGCGCCCGATGTTGCCGGAACGTTTTGTTTCCGAGCGGCTCTGAAATCCGCTCTCAATCTTCTCCGACCCGATCACAAAAGAGAGAAATCCGCCTATGAGCAAAGAACAGAACGAACGCACCGCCCAAGAGCGCTGCTATCTCCGGGAGGCCTTCTTCGCCTTCTTCTTCGTCGCCGTGGTCGAATGGATCTGGCCGAACGCCACGCCCTTCACATTCTGGGGATTCTGGAAAACCTCCGGCACCACCTGGGACTGGATCTACGCCGCCTGGCCGATCTTCGCGTGGGGCGCAGGCGTCACCGCCTGGAGCGTCTTCCGAACCTACAACAGCCGTGAGGACAATCGCCTCGCCGAACGCGTGATCGCAGGCGGCTTCCTGATCAGCCTCTGGGCTGGCGTCATGGAAGAAATCTGCTTCCGCTGGTTGATCTTCCTCAACGCCATCATCGGCGCCCTGATCGTCAACTTCCTGTTCTTCGGCTTCCTCGGCTTCGGCATCACTGAGTTTCTGACGGTTCACATCGTCGCTCCGATCGCCGACTTCTTCACGTTCGGCGCTCTGCATCAGTATCTCGGCAATCCCGAATACTGGACGGTCGCTGCCGGCATCATCTCCGCCAACGCCTTCTTCCGGGACGGTCACAAGTACCAGGGACTGCTGGGCTGGGTCAACAGCTGGTTCCTCGGCATGTTCTTCTTCTACATGATGTTCACTTACGGCTTGCCTGCGGCAATCCTCGTGCACTTCCTGTATGACCTGCTGATCTTCTCGGTGGTCTACATCGATCGCGTCATCGAGCGCGCGCAGGGGCGCATCTAGTCGTCGGCGAACCGCGCCTTCAGCGAGTCCCTGAATCCGCAATTCAGGAGCTCGAAACTCCGAGCCGGGCCTCCCGAACAGGCGGCTGCAAATTGGATTGCAGCTTTCCCCTCAAAAGCTGCAAACTAGTTTGCAGCCCCTGCAATTCAGGAGCTAAACACCCCTCTCCCGGCCTCCCGAACAGGCGGCTGCAAATTGGATTGCAGCTTTCCCCTCAAAAGCTGCAAACTAGTTTGCAGCCCCTGCAATTCAGGAGCTAAACACCCTACTCCGGGCCTCCCGAACAGGCGGCTGCAAATTGGATTGCAGCTTTCCCCTCAAAAGCTGCAAACTAGTTTGCAGCCCCTGCAATTCAGGAGCAAAACACCCTACTCCGGGCCTCCCGAACAGGCGGCTGCAAATTGGATTGCAGCTTTCCCCTCAAAAGCTGCAAACTAGTTTGCAGGGTCTGATGGCAAATCGCAAGGCAGGAACTCAGCACAAGACCTGAGCCGTTCCTGTCCTTGCGACCTTGGTTTATGTCTTTGATAAAATATAGTAGAACACTAACACGTCACTATGCCATCTAGTATAGCGATTGAACAAGAGCAGAACGGCAGCATAAGCCACCGTTCTGCAGAAAAACAGCCAGTCCCAGACCAGCCAGGAAGAAGCCCCCACGCCAGCAAACCAAACGGTTGTGGCGCGACTAGCACCTCCTCAAAACACGCACTACATCAGCAATCCGGCAAGCGCAGCCGTGAGCCACGAAGCCAGAGTCGCAGCGACCAGAGCGCGGATACCGAGCTTGGCGATGTCGCTTTGCCGTTCCGGAGCCATTTTGCTGAGACCGCCGATGTTGATGCCGATCGAGCCGAGGTTGGCGAAACCGCAGAGCGCGATCGTGGTGATCATCTGCGTCCGCATGGAAAGCGCGCCTTCACCAGCCGACATCTTCGCGAGGTCCATGTAGGCGATGAATTCGTTGAGCACGGTTTTGGTGCCGAGCAAGGGACCGACGCGCACGGCTTCATCCCAGGGGATGCCCGTGAGCCAGGCGACCGGCGTGAACAGAACACCGAAGATGTCCTGAATCTTGAACGTGATGCCGAACATGCCGAGCACCACCACCGCCGAGATGCCGAACAGCGCCACCGCCGGCCACACAGACTTCGGCGCAACGCTCACGAGAGCGGGCGTGCGAGCCAGAAGCCCTTGCCGGCGCAACAACCACATCGTGCCGAGCAACAGCGCGCCGCCGCCAGCCCAGGGCAGAAGCCCGGGACGCGCAACCAGAGCGCCGAGCAGGTAGTTGGCGAGCGACACGACGCCGATGAAGAAAATCAGCTGCGCCATGACATTCGCCGCTACCTTGAGCCCTTGCCAGGCACCTTCGGCGCCGGCTTCGACCCAGTTGACCGCGGTGCGTTCGTCCGTCAGGTCGGTTTCGCGCGTGAGCGCCTCGCTGTCGGTTTCGGGATACATCATCTTCGCGACCACCAGTGCCGACGGCGCCGTCATGAACGAAGCCATCAACAGCCAGGTCGGATTGATGCCGAGCCCGATGTACGCAACCAGCGCGCTGCCGGAGATGGTCGCCATCGCGGCGGCCATGATGCCGATCAGCTCGGAGTTGCTGAGCTTCTTGATGTAGTTGCGGATGAGCAGCTGCGATTCGACCTGCCCGAGGAAGATCTCGGCACCGGTCGAAAGCGCTTCCGCGCCGCTCACACCCATCGTCCGGCGAAGGGCGAAGGCAAGCCCACGCACGACGACCTGCAGCGCTCCGATGTGGAATGCGATGCCGGTCAAACCGCCGACGAAGATGATGGACGCCGAGATGACGAATGCGAAGACAAACTTGCTGCGCGCCAGCTCATCGCCGAGCACGAACGCCAGACCGTCTTTGGCACTGTCGAGAAGTCCCTGGATGCCCTGACCGAAGCTGTCGAAAGCGTCGCGCACGAAGGGCACGTGCAGGATGAGAAACGCGAACATCAGCTGGATGCCGATGCCCACAACCGTCAGTCGCCAGTTGATGGCGCGGCGGTTGTTGGAGAGGGCGTACGCGAGTCCGAGGAACACGGCGACGCCCAGAAGGCCTACTAATTTTTCCATTCGAGTCTCCTCAAAAGGCTCCCTGACACTCGCTAAGCCGAATGCTGGAAGCGGTTAGGAGAACCGCAAGTCAACAAAGATCCCGCAGGTAGTGCGGCGACGTCAGTCGGTGATAGCAGAAAGCGAGCCCGGTTCCACAGTCGCAGGACTGCGAAATCGACTCGCCCTTATCCCCCGCAGTGACAGAACGTCAGCCGCAGAAAACAGCCTGCTATCAGGATCTTGGCAGTTTACGGTTCAAAAATGTCACGCGCTGCTCGCCGCCTGAACGGTGAGTGAGAATGGTTTTCGCGCGTGCAGTCTGGGGTTGGAGAAGTCTTGGTTACTTAGCCCAAGATGTCATGAAGTGAACACCATTGCCTAACAGAGAAGCTCTTGGCAAAGCAATTAAAGCCTAGTTAACTAACTCAACTCACGCGAAGAGAATCTCTGAGCGAAATCAGATAACGTCTCAAGAGCTTTGATTTGAGAGCTCTTCGCGCGATATTACACCAGCCTCATTTTGGGTCAAAACAGAAACAGTGCTCGCGCGAGCACCGCTAGACCGCCGAAACGTTGTTCGCACTCGTGAAAACGTGAACCGCGCTGCGCTCCTGGGTATATAGTCCCAAGACGCAAAAGGGAAATCCAGTGGTCGAAAACAGACCCGGAATTGAATTCAAAAACAGCGGCGAGCAATCCGCTGCGGACAGAAGTGACCTCCATATCAATGGCCCCAGCAGCGCTCATCTGACCTCGCTCGAAATCCTCATGCCGGAGCAAACCAAGCCGGCCACGACAAATTCGCACATGCCGTTCATGCCCGATCGCACCACGGACACCACGCTCGATCACACTACGGGCACTATGCCCGATCGCACCACGGGCACCACGCCCGACCGCACAAAACCCGCCGAGTATCTTCCGAACTCCAGGCCGTTCGACGAAAGCAAACGAACCGTCCTCGTTCTCGACGATTACCGCGAAACGGAGATGTTCATGCGCGGCGATAAAGGTTTTTCACACGGCGAGCTGAACGCAAGACTGACAGAAGAAAATGGTTTCAACGCAGTCAGGATGCAAGTTGGCTTCAACAAGCCGGGATATTTCGACATCGAGAATTCCCTGAAAAGTGTTAACGCCGGTATTGAGGACGGCTCCCTGCCTCTGGGCAACGGCGACATCATCAACATCAGCCTTGGTTTAAACAAAACATTCACAGAAGCATCAAAGGTCCTGGGCATCGACATCAACGCCGAGAACCTGCTGGAGAAACGCCCCGAGATCCTGCAGGCAATGCGCGAAAAGTCCGTCGACCACGACGTCCCGCGAAAGACACGCGACTGGCTGCGACAAATGGTCGGCATCAACGATCAGATAGAAGCGCTCCAGGAGCGCGGCATCATCGTTGCGACAGCCGAAGGCAATAAAGGTTCCGACAACTTCAACCTCGGTCTACTCGCTGCAGATAAGCACTACTCCTCGCTCAACGCGGACGGAACGGTAGCCGATTACGCGGCGCATAACAGTTTGACAACAGATGCTCAAGCCGAAATCAACTTCTACGCAAGACCGCTGGACCTTTTCGACCCCACGCCTTTCGAGCAACAAACCGGAACCTACAAACTCCAGGGCAGCAACATCAAGTTGCCGGCGACCGAATTCGGCGGCTTCATCGAAGAGCCAGCTCCAAACGGCGATCTGGCTACACAGATCATGTACGCACCGGCCAGCATATATGCCACCAATGACGGTGCAGCCGCCGTTTCGAACCCGACCGAAATACCTCTGCAGCCACTTCCAGACGACGATTCACGCACCCAGGGTTATCTGGCGTTTTCCGAACGCGGTTCATCCTTCGCCAACGCCTTCGGTATACCGGCAGACTTTTCCACTGAATCGCAGCGCGACAATTCAGATTCCCAGCGCGATAAGCCACGCTCGAAGAACTAGAAGATTGAGCACCAACTAGCGAAACAGCGCGCTGGACGCGGCGTTGATTCATATCACTTTTGAGAGAAACAGCGCGCGGACGCGGCGTTAATTCACATCACTCTTGAGAGAAACAGCCCGCAGACGTGGCTAATTCACATCACTTGAGAGAAACCGCCCGCAGCCGCAGCGCGTTTCCAATCACAGACACGGAACTCAAACTCATCGCCGCGCTTGCCACCATCGGGTTCAACAGGAAACCCGTCAACGGGTAGAGCAAACCCGCCGCAATCGGCACCGAGACCGTGTTGTAGAAGAACGCCAAAAACAGATTCTGCCGCACATTTTTCATCATCGCTGCGCTCAAATTGAACGCCTCGAGCACGCCGTTCAAATCGCTGCGGATCAACACAACCGACGCGCTCTCAATTGCCACATCAATCCCGCTACCCATCGCAATCCCGACGTTAGCAGTACTGAGTGCCGGCGCATCATTCACTCCATCGCCAACCATCGCGACCAACTTGTCGCCCTTCTGGAGCGCCTTCACGGCAGACTGTTTATCGCCGGGCAAAAGCTCCGAGCGAACCTCGTCTATGTTCAAAACGCGTGCAACCGCATCAGCTGTCGCCTTAGCATCGCCGGTCAATATTACCGTTTTGATGCCGCGCTCTTTCAGAACGCGAACAACATCGACCGCTTCTTTGCGCACCGGGTCCGCGATGCCTATGACACCTGCGAGCACACCACCAGACGCGACCGCAATCACAGTGCCTCCGCCTGCAGCCAACTTCTCGACGGTAGACTCTGCCGCCGCAAGTTCGATGCCATTCTCCTGAAGGAACTTCAAACTGCCGACGAAAACGAGCTTACCATCAACTGTCGCCTTCACGCCTTTTCCTGTGACAGCCTCAAAATCAACTGCGTCCCCCGGCAAAATCATGCGCTCCGCGGTTTCGTCTATGACAGCCTCAGCTAAAGGATGCTCGCTAAAACGCTCTACAGCAGCGCCGATTCCAAGAACCGCATTCGACTCGAATTCATTGAATGAAACCAAGTCAACGACCCGCGGTTTGCCCTCGGTCAAAGTTCCGGTTTTATCAAATATCACCGTATCGACCTTTTCGAGAGCCTGCAGCGCCTCGGCGTTGCGAATCAGCACTCCGGACTCGGCACCACGGCCGATGGCAACCGTCACCGACATGGGCGTGGCAAGACCCAGGGCGCATGGGCACGCGATAATCAAAACAGCCACCGCGTTCGCAAGTCCAAGAGCAAGAGCCGGCGCCGGTCCGACTGTCGCCCAGATCGCAAAAGTTAGCACGGCAACAGTCAAAACAGCCGGCACGAAATACCCCGCCACCACATCAGCGGTCGCCTGAATCGGCGCTCTGCTCCTCTGCGCCTCACTGACCATTCGCACGATATGCGCAAGCATCGTATCGCTGCCGACCTTGCGCGCAATCATTACGAAAGAACCGCTTTTGTTCAGTGTTCCAGCCGAGACGCCGTCACCGCGCCGTTTCGACACAGGCATGGGTTCGCCTGTCAACATCGACTCGTCAACGGAACTTTCGCCGTCGGCGACATCTCCGTCGACTGGTATTTTCTCACCGGGCTTCACACGCAGTTTATCGCCGACCTTGACGAGCTCAAGGTTGACATCACGCTCCTCACCGGCAGCAACCAGATGCGCAGTCGGCGGCGTCAGTGACAACAATCCACGAACAGCCGCTCCCGTTGCGCTCCTGGCGCGTAACTCCAAAACCTGACCGAGCAACACCAGCGAAATAATCACCGCCGCAGACTCGAAGTAAACGAACGGATGACCGCTCGCCATCTTGAACGACGCCGGCAACAAATTCGGCACAACAGTCGCAAAAACACTGTAACCAAACGCCGCTCCGACACCAATCGAGATCAGCGAGAACATATTCAATTTACCGGTTCTAAAACTCTGCCATCCCCGTTGAAAAAACGGCATGCCACAGATCGCCACCACAGGCAGTGCAAGCGCTAATTGTATCCAGTTAAAAATCCAGGTCTTGTGAAGGTCGGCAGAGATGGTTTTCGGCAGCATCTCAATCATTGCCAGCACAAACAACGGCACGCTAAAGATAAGGCTCAAATAGAGCTTCTTCTGCATGTCCTCGAGTTCCGGATTCTCATCACTGGCGGCAAACGGATCCATCGGCTCAAGCGCCATGCCGCAATCCGGACAGGTCGAGAAAGTATCCGACACGACCTCCGGATGCATAGGACAGGTGTACTTACCGGTGTAGCCGGCAGGTGCGTGGTTGGCACCACCGGCGCCACCACAACAAGAATCGCCGCTCGCGCCACCACTCAAATACTTCGCCGGCTCCGCACGAAACTTCTCATGACAGCGCGGATTGCAAAAATAATAGGTTTCACCCTCGTAGGTCATGGACCCCGCAGCCTGCTCGGGTTTAACCTTCATGCCGCACACGGGATCAAAGCCGACAGGCGTTTCCGCCCCAGCCACTAAACCGTGGTCACTCGACGACACGGGCTCGGACCCGCGACTCGTCGAGGCTGTTTCTTTAGGCTGACTCATAGTTTCCTGGCGTCGAATCCACCACCGTTGCCAGGCAGCCCGAAAGCCGAGCTTGTGGCATACTTGGTGAAGTTCATCATAATATCCAGCGAGAGATGTTTCATGCTTGAGACGCCGCGCGATCACAAAAAGTTTCCTAAAGCCGTCAAAGTATTGGCAGCCGTGCTCGCGACACTCAATTACACAACCCTGTCGCTCTCCGCGCAAGAACCGGCATCCACAGACGTTTCGCCCGGCTCTAGATTAGAAACACCCGCGCCACAGGCGCAGACTCCAACTTCTCCATCCGTAGATTCCGACGAGCAATCCTCTGACACAGCGGCGCATCCGACTGTTTCACCCGGCTCAAATAATTTCGCCGACATCCTCACGCCCAAAACCTCGGAGATGTTCGCGAGCCGAGGAGCCGTGCGTTCGCGCGTCGGCGACCTCAAGGGCGCGCGCGAAGACTTCGACAGAGCCATCGAGCTAGACGACAAAAACACCGACGCCTACTGCGGACGTGGCTATCTAAAACTCTACCTGGGCGAAACCAAATCCGCCGCCGCCGACTTCGAAAAAGCGATCCAAACTGATCCCGCAAAAACCGACGCCTACTGCGGCCGCGGACAGGCACGCTCCGACCTGGGCGACGAAACGGGCGCCTCCGCCGACTTCGATTACGCCATAAAGCTCGACCCGAAAAACGCCCCCTCCTACATTTTTCGAGGTTACCACCTGGGGCGCTACGGCGAAACCTGGCAAGCCATCGCCGATTACGACAAAACCATCCAGCTAGACCCAACCAACGCACTCGCCTACTCATACCGCGCATCCGCGCGTGGAGCGGTTAAAGACCACAAAGGCGCAATTGCCGACCTCAGCAAAGTTTTGAAATTCGATCCAAAGTACGCGTGGGCGTACTACTGGCGCGGTTATCGACGCAACGAAATCGGCGACCGCCGCGGCGCAATCGCCGACTACAATCACTACATCAATTTAAAACCCGATGATGCCTGGGGTTTCCGCGGACGCGGTTTCGTAAAACAAGTTTCCGGCAACCTGAACGGCGCTATCGCCGATTACACAAAAGCTATAGCGCTGGACCCGAAAGACACATGGACATTCAGCGCACGCGGTTTCGTTCGACAGAAACTCGGCAACACCCGAGGCTCCATAGCCGATTACAAACACGCCGCAAAACTCGAAAAGCTTGCGAAGATCGCCACCAAAAGCGCCGAGGCGAAACCTACTACAGCAAATCAAACAACCGACGCAAACACACCTACTTCCGAAAGTCCCAGCGATCCAATATGCGAATTGATCACAGACGCTGATGTTTACTCATTCGCGCAAAACACTCTCGCAAAAGCGCAAGAAGAATTCGGAAAGCCCATCACCGAAATCAAACAGCTCCTGATCTTCCGACGCCCCGGCGACCACTGCCAGACAGTAATGTGGGACGGCGACAAAGGCATCTTCTGCATCTTCATGGCAAACAAAGTCGGCGACAGCTACTTCCAGGGCAACCTCGGTCACGAACTCGTTCACTTGCTCAACGCCAAGCTCTGCGATCCATACATCGAAGGCTTGTGCACCGTATTTGGTGAAAACACAATCGCCGAAGAAGATCCAAAGCGATCAAAATACCGTGAACTCGTTCTCGCCACGCCGTTTTACGCCGAGACGTATCTAATGATGAAAGAGCTGAAATCCAAAATCACGCCAGCCAGTTTCAATTCAGTGATGAACTACGCCGCCTACGATCCCGCGAAACAATGGATGCACATCGAAACCGACAACTGGCTAAAGTCAATGCCGGCGCTTGATTCGGCAGAGACAGCGAAGATCGTTTCTGTCTACACCGACAAAATCAAACTCACCATGCCGCAAGACGGCACCTACATTTTCAAACCGCCAACCGCAGGATTGAGAACGCTTCCCCGGCAGCATTGACCTGAAGCACTGCGGTCTGTTCTCTCAGAGTCCGGGAGGACAACGCAACATGGCTGTACAGTCAATGCATTAGATATTTTGTCCAATATTAGTCATTACATAGAATATTAAGCAGTGTTATGATATCTATTGTGTAAAATAATCGGCCCTGCAATAGTTAATGGAACAACTAATTGATCATGGAAAGCTTATACGAAACTCTGCGGAAGGCTAGGCTCGCCAAAGGGCTAACTCAAGCTCAGCTGGCTGATTTATTGCAGGTCGGACAGAGTTACTTGTCACAGGTTGAACGTGGCACGCATGACATAAAGAGCAGCACTCTAATCGAATGGGCACGAGTCTTAGATCTAGAGATCATGTTGGTTCCACGGAAACACGTGCCAGCAGTTTCTTATCTCATTCGCTCAGATAAATCGCCGCAACCTGAAGAGTTGCCCTCGGCATATGGTCCTCTACCGGATGAGGTCTAAAATGGCTATGCGCAATCTCTCCGTCTATCTCAACGACTACTACGTCGGCATGCTTACACAGCTTTTGGATGGGAGGATAGTCCTCGCCTTTGACAAAGCCTATACAAACGACCCGGCGAGACCGACTCTTAGTCTTTCATACAAGAATGTAGTCCATGATCTAGCTTCCGGTCGCGACATCGTTTCACCGTCGGGTAAGTTACCTCCGTTCTTTTCCAATCTTTTGCCGGAAGGGAAGTTGAAGACCTACCTCGCACGGAAAGCCAGTGTGCGTGAAACTCAGGAGTTTTCTCTACTGGCAGCGCTGTCTGACGATTTGCCCGGTGCTGTAAGGATACATAGTGATGAAAAACCAAGCACTGCTCCAACCGAATCAATAAGTGCAGACGAAGCCACAGACGATTCGACTGAAGGTCAACTACGCTTCTCACTTGCCGGCGTACAACTGAAGTTTTCCGGCGATCTCGTTCACTCCAAAATCGTGATACCAGCAAGAGGCGTAGGAGGACATTGGATCGTCAAACTTCCCTCACCTGGGTACCCTAATGTCAACGAATTAGAGTGCTCAATGCTTCGGTTAGCATCAGAAATTGGAATAACCGTTCCCGAATTTCGTCTTGTTCCTCTCTCCCATTTCGAAAACTTACCCAGGGACCTTCCAGAAGCAACTGATGGAGATTGCCTTCTGTCAAAAAGGTTTGATCGCACCAGCAGCGGTGCCAGAATTCACATGGAAGACTTTGCGCAAGTTTTCTCCCTGTTCGAGAAGTATGACGAAAGGTACAACTATCAATCAATTGCAAATGTCCTCTGGCTGGAAACCGGACTCGATGATGTGCTCGAATTTGTTCGTCGACTTGTTCACACATTTGCCGTCGGCAACGCAGACATGCACATGAAAAACTGGGCGCTGATTTATCCGGATGGTCGTCAACCAAAGTTATCGCCAGCCTATGATCTTGTTTCGACGATTGTTTATCCAAACATTCTTCGTTCATTGCCCCACAAAATGGCTGGAATCAAGGAATTCAATAAGATCGGAATTGATGCTTTCAAAAATTTTGCGAAAATTGCCAAGCTGCCAGAAAGGCCAATTGTGAAAGTAGCCAATGAGACAGCTGACGCGATTAAAGATTCCTGGCCAAAATTGCGCGATGAGCTTCCCATGCCTGAATCGTTCAAACGTTTGATTGAAGAACATATGAAAACGATTCCATTGCTAAACGAACGCGTCACCATCAATACTTCTGGTGTCAGCACTTCACCGCGCACAACAAACCAGGCAACAGCATTTGTTGAAGCACGCGTTGAGTTCGATAAGAATGTTCCGCCGCGGACAATAGTTTATCGAAAGGAAGATGGCCGACAAGTAGAGCTACAAGCCCCAAGAAGAATGGTATCCTCACTGGTAAATAAGCAGCTGGGTGAGTTGATTCACAATCATCCAGACTTCGCAAACCAAGCTTTAACCGCCTTTGTTGGTTTAGAACTATACGACGAATGGCGCAAAGAGACTTTCATTCGAATCGAACACCAGCGCGTTGACGATGGTCTCGAACCGAACCGACTAACGGCAGAAGAGATCACGATCAGGGCAACATTGCTTCCTATCAACTGGCGCAAACTAGAAGAGCACAACAAGTCAGAAGAGCGAAGCGTCATCATCGACTTTCAACTGGCGAATGGCGAGCTTTGGACTTGCGAATGCAAACTGATTTCGCTTAGCGACATTGAGCTTCACCCAGATGGCAGAAGAACGGCAAAAATTCAATTCAAACCAGGCAAGCCGAAGAAACTAACTCGAATGTCTTCTCAGGAAACAAGTTAGGTGGGGTTCAAACTTCAATGTCATCTCCCGATTCCAAAACTCTACAGCAACTCTAGTGAACAATTCCCGAATGAGGTCGTGGCATGTCGGGATGTCGTCAGGAAGTTTTTGAGATGCCTCGAAATAGCCTTTGATTGGTGGTTTCTTCATTGTGGTTTGGCTGAAAGGTCATACCTTTACAGATAACGCAGGTCTAGCCTGCTTCATCTTGAGAGGTATGTGAAAGGTAATATTACTATATTCAGCAGTAAGCACCAAATGTAGTATCAAACTTTCGATTGGCATTTAGCAGTTATACAGAAGCGCTCATATATCATGTTTTCGCGAAGAGCTAACCGCCGTGCAACGCGCTCCATTTGCGGCGCGCTGAAAAGATGGTTCACCGGACGGGTACTAAAAATGAGCTTAAAAGTCGGCTCCCCGCTCGAGCGGAGAGCCGACTAAAACGTTACTGGAAGTCCTCGCTGACCGCTATCTTAATCACCAGACTTGAAGAATGTTGGAAAGTATGGCGGGACCAATCTAATAGCAGTAAACAGGACTTTGGCAGGTTTGGCACCAAGAGACCGACTCGCCTCCGTCAAGTCTACACATTCAGCAGATGCGGGAAACCACCGCCCAAAGCATATTCGCATCGTCCACCTGACGCTGTTTATTCGTATCGCAGAACTTTCCGGAGCTCAAATTTTGCACTCTGCGCGATCGCTCTTCCTCCGTTCGCAAAAGCCGAGAGACTTAGCAGAATAAATAGCAAGCTTGGTCGCATAAACTGAGCAAAGGTACGTACGTCGATCGGCTGGTCGTTGTGAATTAGTACAACACACCAAACGAGCCACGCCGCACAGAGCATGCTACAGACCTGAACCGTGTGTTTGATCAACGTGGTACGCAACTGAGGATAGTGACCAATGGTGAGATACAGAGCCGCTGCCATCAGGACGATTAGGGGTCCATGTCGAGTGAGCGAACTCGCCAAACTTAGCAAAAACAGCTTCGACTTAAGCTCGAAGAGGATTTGATCCGCACCATAGAAGTCGCCTCCATATGCGTATACGACGGTTTCGGCTGTTTCCAAAGACGCAGATAGGATCATACCCGTGAAGATGACGCAGCAAAGGGCTGCATCAGTAATTTTAGTTGAAACCAGAGTGACTTTGGCCATAACGTCAGTATCACTGTGATCGCCGCAAGCTGTCAAGGGAATCGCCACAACTTCGGCCACTTGAAGTTTTTGAGAATATTCGAGCCCGAGTTCCCAATATCCTTGAGGGTGAAGTACGGGTTTTTTCCAAGGTCTTTCACAGTACGATAATTGTCCTTTGCGTTCCACATGTTCATGTGTTGGTTTTTGTAGTCGAATTTAAAGACATTGCCGTCATCATTAATGGTCCATACGTCTCTTTTCTTCTGAACTCCTCCTTCATCGAGATCGCCCACCCAATCGAAACCTGCATTTTCTTTGTGCCAACCAAGGCTTGGGTTCGCCCCTTCCGGCGATACATGCGACATGTACACCTTCGTAACTTTTTCGTTCTTGTCAGCCAATTCGGCTGTCGCCTGTCCCGTGTTAATCTTTGTGGCACCGGTAGTAGTGGTTGGCAGAACCGTTCCTTTGTCACCCATCACGGCGCCATGCTCTAGCCCGGTTTTCTTAGCGCTGTCGTATAGTTTGTCCAGAATTCCAAAGTCAACTCCCTTCGACTCGAGGGATTCCTTCCAGGGTGACCTGCCCGTCGGGTCAGTAAATGAAAGGGGATCGTTGCTGGCATATGAGTATAGGTTATAACTCACATCGTACCCGGCAGGGTCCGCCTGCAAGAATCGGCACAGCGCCGGCGAGTAATAACGTGCCTTGTAGTGATACAACCCAAGTTCGGCGTCAAAACGCTGCCCGGTGAAACCGAATGTGGTACCAGTCAACGAGGAACTCTGCCCAAACGGCGAGTAAGTGTACTTTCCACTCGCGATGAGTGCCCCAGAGCTGCTCGTCCGCGCAATAATCGAACCGAGATGGTCCGCATGCAGATACGTAACAACGTTCGACGCATCGACCACCATGATCGGATCGTCCTTGCCTAACGCGTACACATAGCGACGCAGCAGCGCGCCAGTCGTATCGTTGTACTCTGCAATTAGCTGGTCACCAGAGTAAACGTACCGCGTCTTAGTGCTACCAACCGTTTTGCGAATCTGCCGATTCTCAGCGTCATAATCGAAACTGACCGTGACACTGCCATTGGTGGCACCAATCAGCATATTCTCGGTATTGTACGTGTAAGTCCACGTGCCATCTGACGTCAAGTTGCCACGTCCATCAGCGTATGCGAGCGTGGAGGCTCCCGCCGTCAGAATCTGGTTAAGGTTGTTCGCTGCACCGTATTCGGTGGTACTGACCGCTGGCGGTCTCCATTCCCAGCTGCTGTCCGGGAATTTCTGCATCGTCATCTGGTCGACTTTGTTAAACCCATAGCGCCAACTGGCGAGCGCCGGCGCAGGCGAGCCACCAAACTGAACATCCATCCCAGTCCGACGATCCGCCAAATCATACTGGTAGCTCGTCGTCACACCGTTCGCGAACACCATCTGCGTGCGACGCGAAAGTTTGTCATAAACGAAACTCGCTGCAGCCGTTGTCGAGCCGTTCAGCTTGATGTTCTCAAGCCGATTGAGCTTGTCGAACGTCCTCTCGACATAATATCCATCCGGGTATGTGATCCTCGTGATGTTGCCATTCGGGTCAAGCTGGTAACTGACCTCCTTCGTGTCGGTCGGATTTGCCGGATCGTTCTGATACTTCTCCTTCACGAGCCGACCTGCAACATCGTACTCACGCGAAAACTTTCCTCTCGCTGGATTTCCAGCAACAGGCGGCGTCGAAACGGAAAGAAGCCGTCCAGCCAGGTCATAAACATAAGTCTCCGTAGGCTGACCCGTCGGCGTGCGCGTCAGAAGCCGATCATAATCATCAAACGTCTGCGTGATGACGTTCGCACCAGCGGGCGTCCGCGTGATGACCTTCGTGACCCGATCAGTTTTTCCGAAAGCTGGACCGGTTTCATCGTATTCCCAAGCCTCAAAACTGCCGTCTGGATATTCCAGTTTGATTTTCCTGTCAAAACCATCATATGTGTAAGTGCTAACGTTGCCCCTCGCATCCTTAATCGTCTTGATCTTGCCGTTGTCCGTGTAAGTCCGAACGTCAGCCACGACGCCGTTAGCATCGATAACTTTGACAATCTGATGATTCCGATTGTACTCATACTTAGTGACACGCCCCTCGGCATCTTCAGTGCTGATGAGCCGATCGAGGCTATCGTACGTATTTTTAGTCACATCGGTTTGCATTCTGCAGTCTTCATGATTCGACTTTCATTGCTTTCGATGCCCATCCGTCAGAAGAGATCAACCGTATCTTATACATAGATCGTTACGCGCACATGGGCGAGCAGCTCGTCATTGCTGTTAGCTTCAGTCATTTCTTTTCAAACTTGTTGCTTGCGGAGGGTGACCCATTTTGGCTGGATCCTGCATTTGGGTATGACCCCTTAGGTGTCGGCGAAGTAAGAGAATCAAGCTAAGAAAAATTGCCCGGAGCGAAGCTCGCACCCGCCCATCCCAATTTAGATTGGTCAGACAGCGAAGAGCGTTTCTGCCTACCCCGACAAAATCAAACGCTCCATGCCGCAAGACGGCACCTACATTTTCAAACGGCTGACCGCCGGTTTCAAAACGCTCAAGTCGCCACACTGATTTGTGAAAGTCGAATCGACGGTGCAGACGAATTGCTCAGCTCCCATGAAGTTTTCTTCTGAGTCTAGAGCGAGAACTCATTAGCGTCTTTCGGAAATTGGCAACTTGCACATTCCGTTGCACACAGGTAGATGCGTTCTCACACGCCTCGATGGCACGTTCGCTATGGCGCATCGCCTGCGCAAGATCCTGTTGCTTCTCTTCTAGTATCGCTAAGCATGCCAGAGCATACGCTTTAAAAAGATAGGTCTTCGCTTTGTTAATGGCATCGATAGATTCAACGAGAACCGATTCATCATAGAGCTTTACTGCAGTAGCTAAATCGGCTTTTGCACTAGTCTTTCGCCCAACCAAATTGAAGAGATCTCCTTTCAAAATTGGTGAATCTGCTGCCAGTGAATTAGAAGTTCGAAGATCATCGCATGCTTTAAGTGCTGTCAGTCGAGTAACTTCCATAGACGCCGTTTCTCCTGCACTAGCCTGAAGGACCGCTAGCGAGGTGAGGCCGTTGATCTTAGAAATTAGAAGTTCTGAAGAAAATTTTTGTTTCAAATTCTCGTCACAGAATCTAATCGCATCAGCACATGCAGATGGCCGTTCCAATGTTGGTACTACCGATACTTTATCAAGCAACGCCTTAGCTTTGCCTAAAACCGCGCCAGCACTTTCACTTTCGGAATCCATCACGTCGTCATAAAGGCGCAGAGAGCGCGACAAAGCTTCGCTTGCCCCCTCCAGATCGTGCGAGATAAGGTAAGCGCATGCAAGCCGTTCGTAAATTTCAGCCTCCAATATGTGAAACCTTGGGGGACTTGAACGCTCGTCGACATCTTTTAGTGTAGCTAGCGCCTCGTCGTAGCATTTTCGAGCCGCAGAAAGCTCCAAAAGAAATGCTCTCAAAATTCCGAGCTGTTTGAGGGCCAGAGCTTTGGAATACTTCGTCTCCAGATCGAACTGAGCTTGTGTCGAGCAAATCCTGATTGCCCTTTTGTAACATTGCAGAGCTTGCCGAATCTTACCTCGCTTGACGAAAAGTCGCCCCTCAGCAGTCGCGTGGTTGGCTCTGACGGAAACAGACTTCTCATCAAGTTCGGAATCGGAGCACGCCGTTTCCCTCGATGAGATAGTGGACTTCTCAGAATCATACGATTGCTGGTCTTGCCCAAAGGCTCTCGAACAAGAACCAATTAGGAAAGAGATTCCCAGACAACAAATCATCACATATTTCACGGTCGGATAACGTCTGCAAAGTCACCTCCTCTCATCTTAGCAGTAATGGAGGCAAGCCAGTTACACGCTGGCGCCGGCTCCAGGCAAGATTTGAAACGGTAATTTCAACTTGCTTCACTGCTCAACAGAGCTTCTGAGAATAGAAACCTTTCTGTGCTTCGACATGAAGGGTCAGGCGTTAGATGGCATCGCCAGAATCGAGTCTCAGTGCAGGAATTTTCATGTCGCCCGCCAATTTTAAGACAGTACAGACATAGTCTAGAATAAAACTACTATCGCGAGGCACCGCAATGCAAGCAGCAGATTCAAACCTCCAAGTGCACGACCACACAGCGAGAATCAAACGCGCAGCACAAGCAATCAAAGGTGCTGATGCTTTGCTAATCGGCGCTGGTGCCGGAATGAGCGTCGATTCCGGTTTGCCCGACTTTCGAGGCACGACTGGTTTCTGGAAAGCTTATCCGCCCTTCCGCGGAAAAACATACGCAGAGATCGCCAGTCCTAATCTGATGGAAAACGATCCACATCAAGCATGGGGTTTCTATGCTCACTGTATGAAGCTCTACCGAGAAACCACACCTCATGCCGGCTTTCAGACCATAAAGCGCTGGACAAAACAAATTTTAAGTGACTATTTTGTTTTCACCAGTAACGTCGACGGACACTTTGCTAGCGAAGGTTTTGAGCCAGAGCGAATCCTAGAGATTCACGGCTCAAATCACTTCATGCAATGCTCGAGAGGCCTTCGATGCAGTGCGGAAATTTGGTCCGCCGACGAGGTCAATGTAGAAGTCGATGAAGAGACATTCCGCGCCGTCGGCGAACTGCCTCGATGCAAAAACTGCGAAGCAATTTCCAGACCAAACCTGCTTATGTTCGGAGACAAGGCGTGGATTCCATTGCGAACCGTCCAGCAAGAAAACTTTTACGCAGATTGGTCGCAATCAGTGAAAAACAAAAACGTCGTCGCCATCGAATTCGGTGCGGGCACCGCCGTTCCCACAGTCCGTTACGAATGCCAAAAGCGCAGTCGAACTCTAATCCGTGTCAATCCGCGCGATTACATCGGTCCAGCTGAAGCAATTTCGATTCCACTCAGAGCGCTGGAAACAATCAACGCTATCGATGAGTTTTTGAGATAGAAAGCGGCTCCCATCGGCTAGAGAGAAACACATCCAAACAAGTCCACGGGATATCTCAAGCAACCAGCGGAACGACAATCTCAACCTCGTCCCAGGGCACGATTAACTTCTTGTCGCCATCCTTCTGGATAATCTCAAGTTGCGCAAGTTGTTTGACGTCCTCGTGAACGTTGGCATAGGCTCGGTTAAGCGACGCAGCGAGTTTCCTACAGCTCAAGGGACCGCTCTTCTTTAAATACTTGAGCAACTCCATCCGCTTGGGCGAGAGTGCGCTGAACAGGTCTTCTTCGCTTGTGAAGTAAACACGGTGGATCGGATCCTCAGATGGCGAGCCGGCTTCTGCTTTCCTAAATGCCATGCGAACAGCCTTTTTGAACTCTTCGAGACTGCATATTGTTATCAAAATTTTCCGTCTAGTCATCTTGATTCTTCTCCAGAATTCCGTCCACGTCGGGCCAAAAATCATCTAGCAAACTATCTAGGTCCTGAAACGAATAAGGCTCTTCCACGCTCCCAACGTGCTTGTGATCACCTTTGCCTGCCTCGTTATCGTATCTGATCAAGGTGACACCATCTGCAGTGCAAAAGTTGAGTCGGTACTTCAGCCCATGAGGTCGCTCTTCTGATGGTTCCGGCAACTGCCAAATCACAACCGAAACAATCGAGCCATCTGCAAACCTAATTTTCTGATTCGCGTACTGCTTCGCCTTCATATAGCCCAGTATACTATATAGCCCACAAAGCTATCAACAAGCGTAAAAACGAATATGGACAACGAGAGGCTGGTTATCCGTTCAAGAAGCAAAAGACAAATGCCAACGCTACTGGGATAGCATCGTCACTCCACCGGCAAGTGTAATTGCATTCTTTTTCGTGCTGCCGATTCTGATTGTACCGGCCGTTGCTTCAATAGTGTTGTTGGGCGCCTTGCCTTTCGCTTGAGCACCGCGAAATTCGACGGTGCCACCACTTGCAAGCACCGTTGTGTTTTTAGGCGCGGCAACCGCGGAACCCATTGCGCTCTCGCGAGTAACGAAGATACCGTCAAAATTCGCTTCTAGTGATGAGCCTTTCCCGAATAGAATCTTACCTTTCTCGGTGCTGATGTTAATCGATTGAGTCGCTCTGATGGAAGCGGTTTCACCCAATTCGATTTTTCCTTTCTGTGAAGTTAGTGTCGCGGCGGCTCCCGATTGAAGCGAACCATTCACGATGACATCGTTATCGACAGACACTAGCGAAATGCCGGACGTAGTGGACGTAATGTCACCATTGGCGATAACGTCACCATCAGTCGAAGATAAGATGACTGAGCCGGCATTCAATGGACCATTAGCGATTATGCTCTTGTCGGAAGTTATGCTGAAAGTTCCGACCGCACTCGAAGCTTCGTTAACCGTGACCGGTCCAGTTGAGTTGATGTAGGCGGCCCCTACATCCGCCGTGACAGCGAGCCCAGCGCTTATCACATTTATCTTATTGCTGTTGTTTCCAACATCGCCAGCTGAGAGACGAACAGTGCCTTCGTCGGCTTGGAATTTTCCATTAAACGTAAATATTCGAGCGAAACCATCGACATTTACGTCTCCTTTGAAAGAACGAACCAACCCAGTATTGCTCAATAGAACATCATCGGCAGAGTAAATTGAGATGTCGGCGTTCGAGGAAACAGTTCCGTTTACAGTGACATCGGATGCGGTGCCTGTAACCAGAGTGCCAGTGACTAGTGAATTCCCAGAAGCTACTGCACCAGCAGCATTCCAAGAAATTGAATTTCCATTGCTGGATGCGAAGCTCGAATTTTTAAGGGTAATTAGTCCACTTCCGGCAGTACCACCAGTAGTATCGATACTTCCAACAGTAAGTGAACCGTCTGCACTTCCTCCTGCCGCGATAGTCACATTACCGCTGACGTCCTTACTCTTCCGTCCACCTGTGAAGATTGACACATTAGACAAACTCACCGTGCCACTATTGAGGTCTGTGCCCTTCTGAGCGCCAATAAAGACATTACCCCCAGAACCTTTTTTGCCTGTCGATCTCGTACTGATCGTCATGTTAATACCGGTTACCAAAACGCTGCCGCCCGCCACAGAGCCTGTACCATTACCGGTTATAGTTGCGGCAGTCGTAGTAGCACCGGTTGGAACCGTCGGCGAATTAGCCGTCCCTGCAGTGATGTTTGCGCCAGCTAGTATCGTGACTGGAAAACCGGTCGTGGAGTCACCGGCAATGATACTAACGCCGCTGGAGGTGACTAATACATTATTTCTCGCAATGATAACGAGTGCTTCTTGAGCAATAACATCCCCCGTAATGTTGATGTCACCGCCTGCATTTATGTATGTGGGGTCCCCAGTCAAACATATGTTTCCAAGATTCAACGTATCCGTATCAACAGAAACGTGAGCTGCATATCCAGACTGCGAGACAGTTCCCGTGATATGGTTTACCGCCAGATCCATGACCCCGTGCCCAGTGTTCATGTTGACCGTTCTACTAAACAAGTCACCGCCCGTAATGGCAGTGTTATATTCCCCTGTGTAGTTGGCTTCTCTAAAATTTATGGATCCGTTCAACGCATTCACGGTGCCACCCGAGTTGTTAAACACGAGCGCCGATGTAGACGGTCCATAAACGTTTACATCGCTATCACGAGAAGTCACGCTTCCGGAGTTCTCGATTGAAGCTGCGCATAGCGTAACTCCTCCATCTGCTGATAGCGACGATGTATTCTTTATCGAGTTTCCAGCAGTAACGACTAACGCACCGCCGGCGGTGACACTTCCATTGTTCAGAAACGTTTTCGATGCAGCGACGTGAAGATCTCCAACAGCGGAAACCAGAGCGCCATTGCCAATCAGAACGTCGTCACCTTGCAGTGCGGCGCCCCTCTTGTCCGAAGCAAGAAGCATCGTACCGAAGTTTGCAAGATCTCCAGTGAGTTTAAACGCAGTGCCCTTCGAGAAATTTCCGGTGGCGGTAACACCGGAAGAGATTACGAGTGAAGAGGCACGCAAAGAACTGTCAGTGGTGAGAGCATCAATTGACAATGTCCCGCCGGAAGCGCTCCCGTCATGAGAGATCTGAAGCGTTTGACCTTCTCCAAGAGCCTGTTTGACAGCCAGATATTCGGACGCAGTGACTCTTGATCCGCTGACCACAGATTTCGTTTCACCACCTACAGTGATCTCAACGGATTTGCCGCCGAGTAGCTTGTCACCAATAACTATATTCCTTTCCGCTGAGGTCAGGTCAAAGTTCAGGCCAGTAGTTGCTTTCAGTACGCGCTTATTGGAACCAATTTCAATTGTGTTTCCACGTTCAATCTGATTGAGGATGCGATGATCGAAGTTGTTTCTTCCAGATTCTCGGGGTGCCGATACTGCTGGCACAGCGACATTCAGCAAACGCTGCTCGCGAACGGAAGCACGCGCATCTGATCGTTCAACTCTATTTTGCTGGCGAAACATCTGTCGTAGAACGTGGCGATCGAGCCCGGGACTGTTTTCTCGAAATTCCTGAAAGTCCGACGCTTGCGCTCCATGCGCACTCAAGAAAAGCAAACCGGTAACGAATGAATTGAATATCCCAAGCTTCGGCCCGGTAAAACGACCTGCCATATGCGTCTCCTGAATGTTGCCTATTTACGGCAAATATATCATCGAAACATTGGAGAAAGTCAGCTCATGAACGACGTCTCATCGAGCACAGAATCTAGAGCTCTCCGGCACCGAGCTTCACGAGATCACTCTTTGTTTCCGCCAACTCTTTTTGCCGATCAGGTTCGCGAGCACCGATGAACGAAACCATAGCCGCAACCGTGGCTGGTTTGAGATATTTGGTTTCTAAAAGAAGATGACTGACATTGTCCATCCATCGTAAAGTCTGATCGTCGGAACGAATGTCGCGGCAAAGCTTGACCACCTTGCCGGGGATTACGCACCTGTCACTGCTGCCCTGCAGCAAGAGAATCGGCATTGCCGGTCTTATTTTTGCGGCATACTTGAGATTTTTCGCAACGTATCTGTCCGTTTGCAAGAGATTCCAGATCGTCAATTTTTTGCGAATAAGTGGGTCGTCGAGCAGTTCTTGCACGATTCTCGGATCATCAGAAACCAGATCCTCCATGAAGAACTCGAGCTTGACGTTGAACTTGGGATCAATAATCAAACCCTTGAGACCAGCCCGAATACTCTTGGGATGAAACACCATGATTGGATTGACTCGCACGGCGGCTGAGGAGAGAACCATCGCATCGACCAGGTCGCCGTGTTCTGCGGCCAGGCGTAAGCATGGCGTGACGCCAAGACTTTCGCCAACGAGAATGATTGGCAGATCAGGATGATCTTTTTTTACCAACTTCACGAGCTTGACCAGGTCTTCGAAGCTCTTGTTGTAATTAACTCCGCGTTTCGATTCGCCGTTCTGCGAAAATTTTCCATCCGGATCCGAATAACATCTGCCGAAGCCGCGCATATCGAATGCAAGAGCGTAAAAATTTCCGGCAGCGAAGGCTCGCGCTCCTACTGCATACCGCTGTCCGTGGAGCGTCAGTCCATGAACGAAAATCGCATAACCTCTCGCCTTCTCCTTGAAGCCGACAGGGCACCACTCGTATGTGGGAATATTCAATTCCTTTGAATACTTGCCGTCTTGTATATAGGAAAAACGTTTATTGGGATCCGGGTCATACTGTGCGAAATCCGGTCGTTGCCCGTATGCCGGAACGGATGAGAACAAAGAAGCCATACATATCGCAATTGCATATTTCAACTTTCTCTTGAACACGTCTAAAGCTCCCGGCAGTGCTGGATGAATAATACAACCTTCTCTACTCAGATGAGTTTAGAACGTATCATCATCGAGCATCGACGAAGGCAGTTTATGACCTCACTGCAATTGCGAAATTGAATTCGAGATAGAGAGAAACGTTTCGCCGGAAGAATCATTCAGACAGCGCCGGTAGGCAGACTACTAGCCGCCGGACTCTCGATGTCCACTGGGTTCGATAACTTTTGCCGGCAGCATTCGGTTTCGTAGCGTCGCACAAACGCTCGCAAATAACATCGCAGGAACAGTCGCGAGAAGCGCCGCGGTCAAAAACCCTTGCATGCCGGCGACATAAACGTTCAAAGTCGCGGCATTCGGATCTCGAAAACAAATCATCGACAAAAATCCAGCAAAACCGGCAAAAGTAAATGACACCACCCATAGTGCCGCGTATAAATTCCGGTGGCGAGCGAAGTGGCGATTAACGGTTTGATTTTTCAAAACCTTTCCCAAACTCAATGCGAAGAATAAACAGAAATTCGCGGCTATCGCAGTAAACAAACCAAACGCCAGCCCAACTGCAAACAGCGAAACCACCGAGCCGCGCATGAACTCGGGCAATAAACATTCAGCACTGATCGGGTAATTCAGCCAGATCACAGCATTGAACACGACCGGAATCATCGTGAACATGGCGACAATCTGCGAATGCCTTAGGAGGTTGCGTTTCATCATTATCGCCCTGACAGTCTTTCTGTTATACCCAGATAGTGGCGGTTTAAGCTGTTCACAGCCATCCGCCACGCGCATACGATGCTCGCGACAGCCTCCCAGCTCGAACTTTGAGACACCCATCGAACTCTCAGTGCCGCGCAAATACCCGCGACGAAAACATCCACGCTCAGTGAAAACAATAAGCTCTGCAGACATGATCATTCATCCAAAGACCACCGGCAATCACCGACGACACAATCATGAGCAATCTCACGCGCGTTGGAATGTTACAGGACTTGTTTTTAGCAAACCTTAGCCAAACGGCCGAAGCAATCAGCGGGAAAATGAGGTAGCAGAACTTGCGAAGAACAGAAAGGTGATCGATTCCAATTTGCTCAATCGGATATGAGGAGTAAGAATGGAGTGCCTGCAGAAAGTCAAATAAAGCGCCAGAAGACCATGGGTTTAGCGCAAACCAGGTCAAGGTCAAAACTGTAATTATGCAAACCTTCTTTCTCATGGCGTCAACCGTTGAACGTCATCAGCATAGCTCACAGAATGTGGACAGCCCAGCGTGAATCTACGAAACACGCGAAAGAGCGGAGCCTTGCACGAAGCCTAATTCGACTTAAAAGCAGCCATCCGGCGGCGCTGAACCTGCTCGAAGTTGCCTGCGCCTTGCAGATGCAAAACCACCGCAGTAGTCTTCATAAGGTGATTGACTACGTCTTTCGCGCCACTATGATTGTGCATAACCAAGTGCTGCAGCGGTTTCACCACTCTAATAGCCTGGGGCACCGAAAATTCGCCTACAAAGACGCGCATTGTATCGCAAGCCTTGAAGTCGCGAATGTTGCGGTAGCCGAAGCATTCAGCAGGGTTCACGGTTTCAAAATCCGCAATTTGGGACCAGGTAACAACCGCGTGCTTCCCAGGGCTCAACGTTACAGCGCGATCCCGAATCTTTAAAACAACTGCACCTCGTCGACGATCGTCAAGATTGAAAACCGCAAGGGAATCGCCGCTAGCCATCAGTAAAACCAGAGATTTTTCGGCAATCGTGACCTCCCCGAACGGTGTTGCAAAAACAGTCTTCGAGTTTCTATGCACGAGCAGCTTGCCCTTCTCAAATCGAATTGGGGTTTGTCCACTGCACGATGCGAGAAAATCGCCGTCAGCGCTGAATCCGCCTAGGCCGAGGTCCGAATCACAAATTACGTTGGCCGAGAATTCGCCCGCTTCAAAATCCGGACTCGCAGTAATTGCAGCGCCCATAATTCGACCAAGCGTGGCATCTGACAAACCGGAACCACTCTCAGAAATCGTGGACGTTTGGATGGATATATTGTTGGAGTAGGGTCGAATCAAACTATCAAAATTCGAAGGGGCAATCAGGCTCAGTGGCAAGACGGAGGCCACCTCCGACCGCGCTCCAAGTTCTGACGCAACCGATTGGTCACCATATATGGCACCATTGGGCAGAGTTAGCCCTGCCGAAGAATTCTTTGCGATTAGACTTGAAGATTCCAACACTGCGCCGTTCGTAAGATTGCTCTCCACCTGCACCGCCAACAAGGCATCAGGCGGATTCGGCGGGTCCGCCGTAATTTTGACGTTGCCGCCCAAAGAAATTGCCTTAGAATTCTGACTACCTGTATCAAAGACTATGTTCGCGTTCTTGTAGGTAAGAATATTCGAAGGCGATTTCGCGGAAATTCCATTCGTACCAAAGAAGACACCTCCTGTAATACCATCCTGAACGACCTCAACATTGGCTGGAGCAGACCCGCTCACAGGCGTGGGTGGCGTGACGCCGATGAAGACAGTAACGTCACCACCGAGAGGTCCACTTGTTTCGACTAGGCTGTCCTGTTCAAACTTAATAGAGCCTTTGTTGGTGTTCGAGTTGTTCAACGTTATCGAACCATTAGATAGAATCTCCGCGCCTCGGGCAATCGTCAACACTTTTGTGGCGGCGCCAGTTCGCAAAAGCACGTCTCCCTGACTGGAGAGTCCTTCTACTGTGACTTTACTGACATCGGCCAAGATATTCAGATCCTCGACTGAGTGCGCTGTCAGATTGGAAGCTCTCGTAACCAAACCAAATGCGGGATCTCCGCCATTGATAGCACCACCAGCGGTGACCGTAAGAGACTTGGCAATGAGAGCGCCATCTCCGCTGGTAGTGACATCGGAACCGTTGCCGGCCGTTAGTTCCAAACTGCTCTTGCTCGAACCGAAGGCTCCGACGACATCCACATCGGAAATAGACTGTAGTTGCAACTTGTTGAAGGTTGAGGAATCAAGCGACAACACTCCAGTGCCGACAGACTGCAGTCGTGCTAACGAACCATTGCCAGCAGACAAACTTAGTAGTGACGCATCGAACGTCAACGGAGACGTGTCTCCTATCGTTTTATTCGTAGCCAATACAAGAGATTGAGCCGTTATCGAATCTGCTGCACTCTCCATATTGATGGTGCCATTGCTGCTGAGCGCGAGAGTTCCGCCGACTGTCGAATTTTTCAATACGGTATCTGATTTGTTATAAACATTAGCCGAGCCACCGACATCAAACTTGATCGTAGAAGCTGTCACGGTCAGTTGCGACCTCGGACCGTACACGGAGCCATCGGCATCAAACAAGATATATTGAGCTGCAATCTTGGCCTTCGATGACAACTGTATGATGTCACCGCCTGCGCTTAGCAAAATTTCGGTTATCCCCTTAGAGCTGCCTGCACTCCCGCTAAAAGTCACATCTGAAGCCGAATTGAGAGCCAATGTGGCGATCGCATTAAGCTTTGTGCTTAGACTTACGGCGCCACCAGAATTGGTGACTGTAACGTTGCCGTTCGTTTTTCCTGATGCGCTCACTGCCCCGGATTTGATACCGTTTCCAGTGCCCCCACCTTTACCTATATCAAACGCAGCGGAACTATCGGAAATTAGGTTGATTGAGCCAGCTGTACCATTCTCACTGTCAACACTCAATGAACCATTGACCAAAAGGTTTCCGGAGCTCGCTCCGGCACCGGCTTCAAGAGTCAATGAACCGGCATTGCCACCCGACTTTCCTCTCGAAACTCCAACGAGCCCGGCTTGGTCAACAGTCAAATCTCCCGTTGTTCGAAATAAGATATTGCCACCATTTGCGGCACCACCGCCACCGCTTACAATCAACTGAAAGTCTGCCGCCCCGAATTGCCCGATGGTCGCCGAAGTTTGAGCCGTCTGCTCAACGCTTATGTTCCCTCCGGCTCCCAGACCAAGGGGATTTGCACCAGCTTCCAGAACTATAGTTCCACCGCCGGTGGCCTCGATGGTTTGAGCCCTTAATTGTATCTCTCCTCCGTTCCCGTCGACTGAAGTAGTTTCAACCACCAGGGCTCCGTCTTCAATAAGCAGCGCACCAGCGGTTGAAAAATTGATGCTTCCAGCATTAGCACCCGAGACATCAAATTGGAAATCTCCACCGACAGCAGCTCCACCCAAGACTACTGAGGATGAACTGTCGGTCAAACTGATATCGATGTAGCCGCCATTGCCGGAACCCATCCCAACCGCCTGATTCAGGACTATCGGACCTGTTCCTCGGTTTTCAATTGTTTGTGCTGTAAGCGAGATATTACCCCCATCACCATTAGGACCCGTTGGAGCGAAATTTAGAGCATTCTGATCTATGAAAAGAGTTCCGCCATGATGAAGATTGAACGCAATTGTGCCACCACTCGCACCAACTGCTGACAAGGCAAACTGACCAGCTTGAGATCCGATCGTCGCGTCCCCTGAATTGAGAACGATACTGATGCTTCCACCGACATCTGTTCCATCAGCATTGAGAAGGAGCGGGCTGCTCGCGCTGTTCTGCCATTGAATCGAGGCGGCTTCGAGATTTATGAGCCCACCTGAAAGACCATCCGGATTGACGCTCAATGCCGCAGATGGCAAGGAGATGATTCCCGCAGCCGCTAAACTGAGGTCGCGAATTCCGCTGACAAATGGCTCGAAGTCCAGCACCACATCGCCATCCGAGGTGAGAAAGTAACCTCCTGCAGAGCTTGTACCTGTCAGCGTGACGCTGGGCGCTGTGCTGTGAGCAAAAATCTGAGCACTTGTTGGAGCATTTAGAACAAGACGAGCGGAGTTGGAGTTTAGAGGATTGGTGAGACTAGCGATATCCCCCTTTTCAGTCGTAGCGGAAACATCGCCGCCCATGCCAGCAACACCGTTCAATCCGTTCAATGAACCTACGCCGCCGAGTCCACCTGCACCGCCGGCGACGTCGATAAATCCGTTCTCGAGAATATGCAGGGTACCTGTGACGACCGTCACATCTCCAGCGTTGCCGCCACTACCGCCACTACCACCGATGCCGCCAGTTCCTCCGACAGCAATACCACCCGCACCACCAGCGCCACCACTAGCATCCAGTAATCCGACCCTGAGGTCAGGTCCGTTGGCGGTAACCGTATCAGTGTGAAGGCTTATGTTTCCCGCGTCTCCGCCAGTTCCTCCAGCACCGCCAGCGCCGCCGTTTACTCCAGAGGCTCCCCCGATGCCACCCTCACCACCTGCGACAACGAGCATTTTGAAAGTGTTATCGATTCCTGAAATAAGAGATTCGAAGTTTATAGAGCCTGCATTTCCACCATCTCCGCCAGCACCACCTGCATCTCCACCGACTGAACCACCGCCGGTCCCGCCAGCACCACCTGCACCACCGGAAGATCGAAGTAGATCAGATTTCAGAAACGTAGGACCGCTTGCATCGGCTGAGTCAAAACCCAGGTGACCTCCTCGTCCACCAGTTCCTCCCGCGCCTCCAACACCTCCGAGACTTCCACCATCTCCGCCCAGACCGCCTGCACCGCCGTCAGTGAGCACTTCTAGAAGTTTTTTAGCAGCGACAATGTTAATTGTTCCGCCAGCACCCCCAGCCCCCCCTGCACCGCCGTCGTGCGCACCGCTCATTCCACTGAGCCCATCGCCTCCGACTCCACCGCTCGCGACAACATTGACCAAGAGATTGTCACCGGTTCCTAGAGAGATGTATCCGCCCTCTCCTCCAGTGCCGCCATCCTGCCCAACGCCGCCAGCACCTCCTTTAGCCTGCAGCAAGCCCAAAGTCTGAGAAGTCAAATAATTGGTACCTCCGAATTCTATGACACCGCCTTCACCTCCAAGGCCGCCTTGCTGGTTTATTCCACCAGCCCCCCCATCACCGCCATCGCTGATTATGGAGAAGCCGCCTAGTACGTTAACGCCATCGAAGTCAATCGTTCCGCCCAATCCACCACTTCCAGCCGATGTGCCGCCCTGACCGCCACTAGCATCGATTATGAAACTCGACGTAATGAGGGAGCTCCCCACTGAGACTTCTCCGCCAGCCCCGCCTGCGTTGTTGGCGCCCCCGTCTCCGCCCTTGGCCGTTACGTTAGAGAAACTCAGAGTTACGACTGTAATAACTCCAATAAGGGAAGTGCGCGCACTTAGTGAGACTTCCCCACCGCTTCCGCCAACCCCAGAGAGACCATAACCGCCCCTCACATCGATTGAAGTCGCGTATAGGTCTGAGGCAAGAGAACTTATAGTGACAGAGCCGCCGTTCCCAGCGGAACCAGCTAAAGCTCCATTCCCCCCTCGTCCTCCGATGAGTGAAAGATTTCCAAGTGGGTTCGAACTTGTTCCAATCGATCCGCCTTCTACTATGTAAATTAGCCCACCATCACCGCCTGCGCCACCGTTGCCGGTGTCTCCGTTGTAAGCGAGACTCAAACCAGCATCGCCCCCGTCGAGATTAGCGCTCAAACCGGCGACAGCCCCTCCACCAATATAGATCGAGCCACCGGTCCCTCCGTCCCCGCCCAAGCCAAAACTACCGTCGCTGAAACCTCCATCTCCGCCGTGACCACCGCGCCCCTCAACAGAGTTGGTCAAGTTGAAATTGCTTGCATCAACGCGCAGCGTGCCCGCATGACCTCCGGCGCCTCCGGCTCCTGAGTCTGCGCCGGTTCCTGCAGTGGACCCACCGGAGCCACCACTCCCCCCGCTCATATGGACGGAATCAACTGTAATCAGTGCTCGGTTTAGCGTAGCACCGTGCAGATAAATTGTTCCGCCGTCTCCTCCAGCACCGCCTGCAGTACCACCGTCATTCGCACTGAATCCTGAACCACCTGAACCGCCTGCGGCGCCAATGAAGCCAACATAAAGACTGCCCCCGCCGAACTGCCCACCCGCCACGATATTTACATCTCCGCCGCGTCCCCCAACGCCACCGCTCTCCGCCACGGAGCCCGGCTCAGACCCGCTTGACCCACCGGTGAAAATCCCTTCGATAGAAATAGAAGTCCCATCAGAAGATGAGCCACCACCAAAGGTCGCGCTCGTAGTTCCATCGACTCCAAATGTCGCTGTCGAACCGTTTTTTATGGCTGGCTTACGCGCGAAAATGGTCACATCTCCGCCGTCAAACCCACCTGGACTTGAGACTGGCATCCCGGGACCAATTATCACAGGTTCACCGTTAAAGCCGTCAGCAACAATGGAGCCCAACTTCACCGTGTCCGTAATGATCGCTCCTGACGCTGAGGCAGTCGCACCGCCCGTACCGCCGGCAATCAAAAGGAAGTCCCCTCCCGCACCGATCGCGCTCCGAGTATCAATAGTGCTGCCAGACGCAAACCACACATTACCGTTACCGGCGGCATTGGAACTCGCAAAAATATTCAGCGCACCACCATTGGTAGCAATAGGCGTCAACGCCGTCGCAGCGCTAAAGTCCACGTTCCCGCCATGAGATAGGTCAAACTGGAACGTGACCGGAGAAAGCGCCGGAGTAGAACCATCCATGCCACCACCACTTATGATGTTGGCACCGGCGATTAGATAAGTGGGAGCTCCGCTCTCGTTCACAATCTGGCCAGACGTGGTCGCCACGATGTCGCCACCGGCAATGATTGCAAGCGCTTCGTTAACAGTCAGGAGACCGTCGATGGTTATCGAACCAGTGTTCGCATAAGTCGGATCACCGGTAACACAGTTACTTCCAAGCGTGAGGTTTTCAGTGGAAGCGCTGAAGTGAGAGATACCGGCGGTACTATTTACGGTACCGGTTACGGCACCAACGCTGGCAGCAATCTCTCCGTCGCCTGCGTTTAAATTGAGTTCTTTTGAAACCCAATCTCCACCAGTGAGAATGATATTGGAGTTCGCCCCGACAGCTCCTACATTAATAGAACCGTTCTCCGCACGAATGAGCCCGGAAGCATTTTGCACGTCGATCAGGTTCGCACTACCGGTTAAATCAGGGGCAGCAATATCGATGTTGCCACCAATGCTTTCAATCAGACCAGCATTTACGATCTTGGAAGCATTAATGTTGACGCTATCCGCAGCGGAAATTGCCGAAGAAGAATTACTCAACGAAGCAGAGCCATTCGTAAAGGTGCCACCAGCTGATACACCAATTGAGCCCGAACTGATAATTTTTCCGGAATTGACAATATCGTGAACTGCTGTCAGCGACAGATTGAGAGTTGAGATCGTGTCGTTCAGACCTAGACTCTCAGGAGCTGTTGTCGATATAGTCGCATTCTGATTGTTGAAAATATTGGATGCGAAGATTTTAGCAGTGTCCAACTTCGAGTCGTTAGAAACAGCGTAAAACGTCCCGTCATTGTTGAAGTCGCCCTGCATGCGTAACGCGCCGTTTCTAGTGTTATCAACGACGGTCACACCGGCAGGGACGTTGACTGATGAGATGTTTGGCTGTCCTCGATGGCTCAGATCAACGACACCACCGATCGCGTTGCCTTGTTCCCCCAGAACAATAGCCTGACCGGTGTTCGCCATCACCTGAAACACAGCCATCGCTTGCGCAGGTGTGACAAGTTGACCAGGGTTTATGGTCTGAATCGAGTCTCCAACACGGATATCAACGGACTGGTGCAAACGTCTGAGGTTGATATCAGCACGAGTCGAAGTCAGGTCCAAGTTGATGCGACCGAGTCCGCGGAGACGCTCCGTTCGATCTTCTCCAGGGCGAGCATGCGCACTCTGAATGCTCAGCGAATAAGCGCACAATATCGTTGCCAAAGTCCAGATCTGCTTGTTCCCACTTAGCTTCATTAGCTGCTCCACTTAAAGTTGCGGATCGAGATTGTACCGTTGAACAACCGAAGACGCAATGAGATTGCTGGTTTATAAAGGTAGCGAAAATACCAAATCGGTCAGACATGGTGGCCTACTGCCCCTTTCAGCACTAACCCCCTTTGCCGATTTAATTTTTCTCGCGCCGCTAATGCCTATCAGGCCAAGGTCCTAGCTGAAACACAATCAATCTCTAGAGACTGCATCCAACCCCAATGGGGGATATCAAAGCGCTCAATTTTGTGGTACCCAGTGAAATGTGCACGGTTGCGCAGAGTCCGGCAATGTGGGCACAAACAAAGCAGACAGTCAAAACAGCACGTCAGTCGCGGCATCTAGAATCCCACTCAACTATACGCGGATCGCTGATACCAATCATCGACAGAAATCCGGCAAAGCAAGCAAAAGCAAATGACACCACTTATAGTGCCGCATTCAAAATACGATTGCGATCACAGTGGCGTTTAAAAGTTTGCTCCTGATTCCTCGTGATACTATAGGAACATGCCCACTCACCGAAGAGTTCCACTCTCCAAGTTCTCCGCTTTTGCCGCTGGAGCGCTTTTCTTGATTGGCTTGCATTCTCAAACTGCGAGCGCAGGCTACGGTCACGTTGCAGACTTTTTCTTACCAAAATCACATCCCGTTCGCGAATATTTACACTTCGTGGTGGATGGTCCGGATCTCATCTATTCACCGACCCGATTCCCCAACGCATCTCAGCAACACCGTGGGCAATCTGCGCTCCACAACTGGATAAGCGCTGATCGGCAGACACGCAACACTCTGGTCGACGAGATTCTGGCTGGAAATGTTTTAGATGGATTAGACAGAGCAGAAGCGACCCGACTCTTAGGGAAACCGGATGCTCCATATCCATTCGGTTATCAACCGCCCATGGATGGTCTCTTTTACAACTGCACCGATGAAGAAGACTGGTGCCTGCTAAACATCGAATTCTTCGACGGCAAGGTTTCGGATGTCCAGCTTCGGGTCAACAACTAGAGAAGGAGCGTATGAACCTTTTTGCCAAAGGACTTTCTTGTGCACGGATTGGACCTCGGAGGTTCGCCACGCGAAGTCGCGGAGTGGTCTCACGACGCCAATTGACGTCGCTGGCGACAAAGAGTGGACAAAAATACGAGCCGTGAGGTATACTTTCCTCATCGGTTAATTAACCCCTGGGTAAAATACGTGCAAGACAGTCTCAGCTTGACGTTTGCGGCATTAGCCGACCCGACCAGAAGAGCAATTCTGGCGCAACTTTCGTCGGGCAAGTCGACGGTTTCCGAAATTGCGGAACCGTTTTCGATGACACTACCGGCGGTGACTAAGCATTTAAAGGTTTTGGAAAAGGCCGGCTTGATCACCAAAACAAAAAATGCTCAGTTTCGCAACTGCGAGATAAACAGCACCGGTCTAAAGGAAGTCGCCGATTGGGTTGACGAGTATCGAGTGTTTTGGGAAGAGAGCTTCGATCGGCTTGGTGAATATTTAAAAGACGTCCAGGAAAAACAAAATCACGAAGGGAACAACAATGTCGACGACAACAAAATCTAACGAACTTCGCATCATCCGAGTCTATGACGCGCCAGTGAAGCTGGTTTGGGAAGCCTGGACGGATCCTGCGAAGGCGGCTTTGTGGTGGGGACCACGTGGTTTCACTCTGACGACGCACAGCAAAGATCTGAGAGCTGGCGGGCACTGGCACTACACGATGCACGGTCCGGACGGCACCGATTATCCAAACAAAACCACCTATTACGAAGTCGAAGAGCAGGCGAAATTGGTTTATGACCATGGTGCAAACGATGAACAGCCGGCGCTCTTCAGAGTAACGGTTACCTTCGCGGAGAAAAATGGCAAGACCACGATGGACATGCGCATGGCGCTGAAGACGGCTGAAGAAGCGGATGAAATGCGCCAGTTCATCAAAGACGCGGGCGGCAATGGAACTTGGGATCGCCTCGCCGAATTTGTCGAAAAGGAAACTTCCAACAACGAAATCTTCGTCATCAACAGGTCTTTCGACGCGCCCATCGATCTGGTGTTCGACATGTGGACGAAGCCGGAGCACATCGCAAACTGGCTTGCGCCGCGCGGTTTCGATACAAAATTCATGAGAGCCGACATAAAATCGGGCGGTTCGTCATTTTACCTGATGTCTAACGACGCCGCCGGCATCAAGATGTTCGGTCGCGCAGAATATCTGGAAGTTGAAAAACCGCATCGCATCTCATACCGCCAACAATTCTGCGATGAGAATGAAAATGTCTCGCGGCATCCCATGGCACCAACCTGGCCCGAGACGATGCTGACTACAATTCAGCTTGCCGAAGAAGGTCCAAAACAGACGCGCGTGACGGTTACGATGCAAGCAATCGGAGAAAACACGGACGAGGAAATCGCGACGTTCACGAACGGTCGCGCTGGCATGACCATGGGCTGGACGGGTTCGTTCGACAAACTCGAGGAATATTTGCAAACGCTTTAAACCAACGATCTAGAGTCGTTTATGTCAGGTTAAGCGAGTTGGTTTCCCGGGTTGCTCCCTCCGAAATGACTCTAGTCTTCGATTCGCCTGTGCGTTTGCGCACAGCTTGACAGCACCGCCTTGCCGCGATCGATGTCCGGCAAAAAGTCCGCTTCATTGTCCGGATTGTTCTTAACCACTTTGTCGATATTTACAGCATTTTTTCCTCTGAACAGCTAATTAAAGTGCGCCCAAAAGTCCGGCAAAATGTCCGGCGCTTCGCCAGCTACTTTCAGTCTTACACGTCCGAGGAAATGAAATTTCGCGCTTCGCGTTTTCCGTCCATGAGAACAAAAGGAAAACGGCTCGGAAATCCCCATCACCGAGCCGCTCTCAAAAATTAGAACCATAAACAGACTATCTCGACGACATCAGGATAGCGTGACATTCGCGAACACCTAC
>CBDDIJ010000006.1:0-40288 GCA_965228855.1 Candidatus Obscuribacterales bacterium
ACGCCTTGCAAGGCAGGCCTATGCGAAGGGCTGGCGCCACTTCAAGCTGAAAGTTGGACGGGACCTTGCCGACGATATTCGCCGCGCGACTCTTCTGCGCGACGCGGTAGGCCCGGATGCGAAGCTGATGATGGACGCCAACCAGGTTTGGGAAGTCAGCGAAGCCATCGAGTGGATGAATGAGCTCGCGCGTTTCAACCCCTGGTTTATCGAGGAACCAACATCACCAGACGATATCGTTGCGCATTGTGAAATTCGCAAGGCCATCTCACCGGTGAAAGTGGCGACAGGCGAAATGTGCCAGAACCGCATTGTCTTCAAGCAATTCATGCAGATGGATGCACTCGACATTGTGCAGATCGACGCCGCACGCGTTGGCGGGCTGAGCGAAAATCTCGCTATCATGCTGATGGCAGCAAAATTCGGGAAACCCGTCTGCCCCCATGCGGGTGGCGTCGGGCTTTGCGAGTATGTACAACACCTGTCAATGATCGACTATTTGTCTATCTCCGGAACGCATGAGGGCCGGGTCGCCGAATATGTCGATCATCTGCACGAGCACTTCGTTACACCCTGCATTGTCGAAAATGGACACTACATGGCGCCTCGCGAACCGGGCTTCAGCATTGAGATGAAATCCTATTCCATTCGTGAGTTCCTTTACCAAGAGCGGGTGAAATAACAATCTTTAGACTGATAATTGTGCAACCATCGGCCTGATTAGCCCTGCTTTTATTCGGGTGTCGGACCAGCTCTCTTCGCCATATCGGAGGAGAGCTGTCCGTAGATATCAAAATAGGCATCACTCATGGCGCGGCAACTATTCTCACGAACGGCGCGCCTCTGCCACTCAATCACCTGAGACACTTTCTCCTCCTGCCTTTCCGGGTGTCGACGTAATTCCCGCAAGAAATTGGCAAGCGAGAGAGAAGACATTTCAACAAGCCACCCTGCCCCGCTCTCCCTTATACGCTCGCCCACCGCGCCAACATCAAAACCAACAACCGGGACACCTGCCGCCCAAAGTTCCGTCAAAGTATGACAATAAGTTTCCGGCCAAATCGACAAGACAGCACCTAGATGGGGTCGGATGGCATCGATCTTGTCTACAACCTCATCACGTAGATAAGGCCCGTGGACCTGAACATGTTGCGGAAGGACAATGTCACCGGAAACCGTGCCAAGCACGTGGATTTCGATATTTTCCGAGGGAGCGAGCTTCGCAAGAGCTTCAAGAAGTCGCCCCCCTTTTGCGATGGATATCCCCCCGAGCAGCAGCAGCCGAAGAGGTTCATGTTGAACGATGGGTGCGCTGGCGGTCCCGAATCTCTCAAAATCCCGACCATGCGGAATGACGCCAAAACTCCTTTCAGCAAGGAAAGGGAAACTATCAACCACAAGCCTTCGCGCATGCTCGGACGTCGTGATGAAAGTGTCGCATTTTTCAAGCGCGCTCCGCATGTTGGCGCGCCAATCGAAGACTGCCTCGTTCTTTAGTGGAGGGAAGTTTTCACTGTCCCAGAGTTCCACGCGACACTCACCGGGCGTAGCCGTGCATCGGCCTGCGCAGTGGACATTACTTTCGTCGAGCAGCTTCACCGTCGGGCAGACCGAATAAAAATCGTGGAAGGAGAATACGACAGGAATGCCAAGTACCTTGGCTACATCGGCAATACCAAGCCCATGCCATGCGATATGGCGAATATGCACGAGGTCGATCGCATACCGAACCAGCCAGCCTGCCACTGCTTCATCATAGGCAGAGCTGCGATGAGGAAACGCCTCGACAGGCGTGCGGAGAACCTGTTTTTCAAGCTCAACCAGGACTTCGCCATCGAAGAAAGAAATGGAGATTGCCGATCCGTTGCTGTGTAACACGAAACATTCCACGCGGCCGGAAAGCGCCGTCATCAAATCCTGGTTCGTCTGCGGTATTCCCCCTTGTTTCGTCGATAGGACAAAGAGGGCACGGGGCATGATGCAAGACGGGTTGGCGACTGCCGTCTGCGTTGCTCTGCGTATTAATACGTCACTTGCAGGAGCATTTCCGATTTCTTGCTTCTTCCACTCGTCAGAAAGCAGAACCGTTGCATCGTCGACAACGCACCCCCATCCGCGCTGCGCCGCTCGTTCGACAAGCCCGGCAAGAGCGGCATGAGGGTCGCGCGGGGGTGCGTCGTCCCTGCCGGTCTCACCACCTCTATCTATCTCACCCAGACACTGCCTGCGGATATAGAGCGCCGCGAACGGGCCAGTCGACGCGGAAGGATATTTACGCGGGGATGACTGCGTAACGGCCCGGGCAACAGCCGAGGGCTCTCCTCCTGCGAACTCCGTTCCCATCGCGACAGCGACACCCGTTTTATCGTCACGGAATGCTGCGATCCGCATGTTACGCATCCACCCAGGCGCGCCGGCGAAGGCCGGGTCGAGCACCAGCAGATCGGCTGCACCAGCGATTTGCGCACCCGTCTTGATCATACCGGCGGCGCCCAACTCGTTTGCGTTTTCGTGAAATTCGAGACCCGGAAAGTCTTTAGTCAACTCACGAAGTTCCGTGGCAAATCCCGCAGCAGCCTCATCAAACACAATGAGTACCCTGGCGGCAAAACCTCTAGCCGACCTTAACGACGTTAAACACCGCTCAATGCGGACCTCTCCACTGCAGAGTGGGATTATCAGCGCAGGGGGAAGGGTGGCGGCCATTCTTTCGATCGTATTCATGCGCAGCATTATTGGCGGATGGTCTTTGGTAATCTCTTCCCACCACGGCACATAATGTCTTGGACGAACTGGGCTCAGCCCCACCTTTCTGCCATATCTCAAAAAATGCACGAGGGGATTGAGGGAAAAAAGCGACACATCTGGATGCGCTTTGACGTACCACGCCGTACTGAAGGAGGGGCCGGGATCGCGAAGCTCACTGGCACCAAAATCAAGGTAGTGAAGAACCGGGTCCACACGGTTGATCGCCACATCCGGATATTCGGCAGCATACCAAGCTGCATCGAAGAGCCCCGAGCATTCGATCATTGAAAGCTGGCGCGCTTTTTCACGGTCAAAAACATGGAGCAGGATGCGGCTTAGGACGGCCCGCAGATACTTCAGTACGCCGAGACCGCGAGTGAATTTCTGTCCTGCGCCGCTGTTACCATCTCCAGGCACGACGATGTTTCCCCATGTGCAAAACCGCTCCCATGCGTTCGACTGACACGATGGCCTTTCGGCTGGAGACAACAATGGCGCATCGACGAATATTCAAGTAGCGGTTTTCAACCTCAGGTCATCCTTGCTCAGTATCAGAACGGTATTGGGGGTGAATCCTGTCCAGGCTTTTTGCGGAATGTTGGCTTGGCGCAAACGCTCGGCTCCGAAGCGGGCCTTTGCATCAAATTCTGCGGGCAGACTGACAATCGAACCCAGATGGGCGTGCCTGTCCTCGGCCCCAAAGCGCCTAACGTGGTCGTGCTGGCCGAACCGCCGCGTTCTTTCTTCATCCGAAATATCCTGAAAGCACTCATCATATTTTCCTCGCCCAAAGGGAATAATGCAGATTTGCTTCCCGGCCGGCTTCAGCATCCGATGCAGATGGAAAAGCGTGTAGGCAAAATTGCAGGGCACGTGCTCCATTACGTGAGAGTGGATAATGAGATCGTATTCTCCAGATAGCTGCGCGTCGAGATCACAGAGATCGAGCTTGATGATGTTCTCGACAAACTTGTAACGCTTTGGGTTGATGTCCGAGCAGACGTAATTTTCCGGCGTCAGCAGTTTGCTCAATTTTCGATAGAGCCCGCGTTCGGGTGCAAGATGAAGAACCCGCGTGTCAGGACGGAAATCAACCTCCTGCAAATACATCCAAAGGAGTCGCGTACGCTCGACCGAGCGGCAGCTCCTGCATTTGACCTTTGGTCGCGACTTGACGTCCTCGAACTCTGTGCCGCCACAGAGATTACATTTGATTTCAGACGCAGCCAGCATTTTCCATCCTACGAAAGAGAGACGTTGTCTCAAAATCCGGACCTCAAATGTGAGGTATTCGACGTAACCGAGCTCTTCTCTTTTTTACATAAGCGAGCTGTTTCTCCAGTTCATTCCCGAGCCCTCCAAAATAAGCGGTGGCATCACGCCGTTCTGCTATTTCAAAAGCGTCTGCGTCAAATTTTCGGCGTGGAACAAGACCCAGATCAACCATCGCATTATGAATTTCTATCGGCCGTAGCGTATACGTTGGACTATTCGGTCTTTTCTTTCCCGAACGGCTTGCCATTCGGAAGATGGAATCTCGGCTCGCTAAAACATGAAACTCCGCTCTTGGAAAAATGTGTGGCGTGAAAATATCTACTCCGTTAGCACGCCGAGGAATCATGAATATCTTTCCTCTTATTTTCGCAGTTAATTCGATCGGATAAATACTACTTCCTTCGGCGAATACTATACGTTCAGCGTTTTGAATTATTGAAACCTGATAATGAATATCAAATTCTTCTGGTCGAACATACTCGAAGCCATTGCCGATTAAGAGATCAGCAAAATAGCTTTCGCCCATGAGCGTCCCCTTCTGAATTAGATGAGTGCGACCATAATAAACATTTCGGGGAGTGTGATTTACGTGCTTGATCGGCAGCTTTTCCAGATGAGGCATGTACCAATCTGCGGGACCAGACTTCAGAATGCTTCCGGGTTCGGCAAATTCCAATTGTTCGAAAACCATCGGCTCGCTGACGATCACGATATGATGTCGTTCCAGTCCAAAGATAGAAACGATATCGTAGAACCAGTCTGGGACCGCCTGTTCACGGCCTTTCAGGTAAGCAAAAACAACACCATCATGCCGCTGAGGATCAAACGCCCAAAGCCTTATGATCGAGTCAACCAATACATGTCCAAAATGGATCTTGAGTGGCCCCCCGTAAAGATACCTTCCTCTTCTCTGTTCCGAGATGTTTTCATACTCTTCGGGTGAAGGAAATGAGTCGATCGGCTCCTTACCTTTGCCCCTTCGTACTCTCCCATGTTTTGGAACTTGTGCGTGGTCTGGCCCCCCTACCCAAGCCTTCCGGTAAGGAAGAATGAGGACGTCACGCCTAGTTTCGATCACACACCCATCCCCAACTTGATTTCATCAAGGATTTTTTGAAAAGAAGCGAGACGAAATATCTGCTGCTCATTTACTAAATTTTCGAATGACTTTTCGCCGACATCACGGATTGTACGCTCATCGACTCGAGATCTTCTCTTCCTCCAGACAACTGTCTGCCCGTGGTTTTCAAGTATCGTCCTATGCTCCATCTGCTGCATAAACGTATCTAGAAAATAAATGCATCGATACACATCGCCCATCCAGCTTTTTTGCTGGGAACCCGTGTAGCGACGCACCTGGCGGAAGGTATTTCGGTCCGGAATCGAGGCAAGGTGAGTGGGAGGTCGAACGTCATCTATAAGAATGACGCCATTTTCATCCAAATAGAAAATGGCGTTGAATAAATCCCTTAAAGTCTGTTCTGACGTATGCAGACCATCAAGATAAATGACGTGAAACTTATCGTCAGGCCCAATGATCGAGCCAAAATACTCATCGCTTGTTACCTCATGATACTCAGCGTTGGGATGAGTATCCTTTGCGACCTTTAAATCGAACTTAAAATCGGGATCTACCGCTACCTTCCGGGGAGCGATGACACTATGAAAGGTGACACCTTTGCTAACACCAACTTCCAGATAACTTGGCTGATCAAATAACGAGAGTAAGCCTTGTACGGCCTGGTCTCTGCGAATAGCCATTTATGTCCTCCGCATCTTTTGCGTCAAACTCAATTCAGCAATTATCCGACTGACATTTCGCCAACTACTTTGAGCGTTTTCCAGCGCGAGCTTTCTTGTCCAGCCGCGCCAACGCCGCTATAGCCTTTATGGCTATCTCCCCGGTCTTTCGAGGGTCGAGGTCAACCGGCCCAGGAGGTTCTGCCTCCCTAGAGGAGAAGGCCGACGCTTCCCACCACTGCGCATCGCCAGAGATCCCTTCCCTGATTTCCTCATCGACCAGTGAGAGCAGTACCTTGTTGTCTTCCCGAAAGAAGTCGATCAAGTCTGAAACTATCTTGCTTTCCAACACCCAAGGGGCGGAACCGTTTCCGCCAACACGGTTTCTTTCCAAAACGAAATCGATCCCCGCGCCAAGTTTTTCGGCGCGGGTCTTTCTGTACTTCTGGAAGAGACGCAACGTACCTGCATCGAGCGTGACATTGCTCTTCCTCTGTGTGGCCATAAAGGGAAGGTCTGCGCCGAGCATTTCATAGAAACTTTCGACGACGTTGCGTGATACCGGGAAAACAGTGACATTGCGCACGGCGGGAACCTCATTCCATTTGGCTACCGTTTCCGCCCACAGGCCACTTTTCTTGAACTTGTTCACCCAGACGGGAAACTCCTTGCCACTCCAGGCTCCCCATTGCCACCAGGATGAGTTTATCCAAGGCACCTGAGGGCGCACAAAAATAACAATATGAGGCGTCAGACCTAGTTTCTCGAAGACTTTACGATCCGAGAACCTGGCACTTTCATTGATCCAGCCTTCGTAGGAAAATACTGGTGTGACCCCCTCGTCAGCGATGGCCTTAAGTCGGGAAGCCAGAACGGGGACAGCTTCTTCAGAAAAGAAATCCCTAACCGAAACCGAGGAGGTATAGCCAAAGGCACTCTTCTTCGCTTCAGCGAGGCATTCCTCTCCGCGCTTAAGAATGCCTTCTTTCTTCAAACTCACATATTCGTATCGCGTACCTTCGCGCGAATAGAACACAGGCTCCTTGCTGAGGACCGACTGGAGCGAGCTGCTGCCGCACTTGCCCGCTCCGACATGCATAATACAGGGAAGCATATACCCTCAATTCGCCTTTGAAACCGAATGCAACGACGCGTCGCTAACCAGACTGATCGCAACACAGCTTTTGGAACTCTGTGTGTAGAGCGGGCCGAGAGAGAAGATAGGCCTCCTCTTCATTCGTCAGCGCTTCCCGTCTGGGATTGGCGGAAACATTCACTGTCTGGTTCTTCGCCCCCATACCGGCAAGGTAAGTGCGCAAATCCTCTTTGAGGTCGAGGTCCAGTTTCTCGATGATGTTCTTATCGAGATACCCAAAACCATATTTGATGTGGTCGTCGAGGTTAAACAACAGCACCCGGTCTGGCGCCGCCTGCTTGATCTTACGGTAGTGCTCTACGGATTTCAGATAGTCATCCGCCACCATCTCGATTGTACGGTCCGGCCAACGCGAGCTGATCGACAGATAGTTATCGACAAAATTTCTCACGCAGTAGACATAGACTGCCTTCTGGTCTGCGAGGTGTTTCTCGTAGAAATCGAAATAGAACTCATTGTTCGGACGCTTGTATCCGTAATAGCGGCAATCAGGCGAAGGGTTCAATCTCCTGGACTGAGTAGTATTGGCCCACATAGCATAAATCAGGTCTCTCTTCTTTTCCGTCCACGCCTGATACTCGCGCACTCGCCGGGGGTTCTCCCACTTGGCGGCACCTCGATAATATTTCTCCGACTCCTGAATGAACTTAACGAGCGACCTCATAACGGGGTTCGGAATTTCACCCTGGATCGTCACATCATCAAACGAGTTCAACACTTCGGTCAGGTACCGCGTTCCCGCGCGCTGGCGCCCAACGACGATCAGTGGAGTTACGTTCTTCAGATACATATTCGCATTTCTTTTTAAGCGAGCCATAGAACTAATCCGCGACGAGAGCGGCATCCCGCATCTCCACCCCACCGTAGCTACCGATGTTCCAGAACGGCCGGATGCCATCATGAGGGAAATAAAGCGGTTTGACCTCATATGGGGATGTTGCCAGCGGCGCGACGTCCAGGCTTGTTTCGAAGCGCTCCCGCGCGGCAAACCAGATCGGCAAGAATCTTTCGTCGTCAAATTTGTCGATCTGCTCATAGGGCCAAGGCTTACCTGCGTGGTCCAGCAACCAGCGGGTAGCGCTTTTCAACCCTGCACCTTCCGGTGTGCTGTAGTTCCACAAATCCACCCCCCAACGCGTCCCGAGCTCAGCCAGATTGACCCAGCTCTGCAGATTAAAGCAGCAGTAATGTGCTGTCGTCTTACGCTTCAACTCATCGGGCTGGGCGCCTTCGGGCGTAAACTGCTGCGCTATACGAGACTGCGCCCGGGCGAGAGTATCATACAAAACACCTCTCTCTCCGATGAAGGCGGCAATTGCGGCAACCTGCAAATCGTAGCAAGTTCCGTGATTGTTTTCCGCCGTGCGTTCGGCCTTGCCTTGGCGCGAAGACAGCAACCATTTCAGATAGGTACCAAGCCAATCCCGGAATGCGTCACTGCTGGCGGAGGCCAACGCCCCCGCTTCCTCTATCAGCCTGACGGCATCGAGATAGTAGTACATGTCTTTCATCTCGATCAGACCCGTGGGCGCGCCTTCATTCCCATCATGCCCCATGCGAACCTGGCCGTATTTCAGGTGAGGCTTCATGCGCGTGTCCCTATTTACAAAGAACCGCTCAAGAATTTTCGCTCCGTGGTCGGCGTATCGCTTCTCCCCGAAAACCTTCGACGCAAGTGCCAATGTGAAAGAGTCATCAAAAACACGTTGCAGGCGCGTTCGATCGTATTTCTCGCTATCGGGGTCGTACATGCCGGTGCCGGGAACCCGCTCGCCATCCTTGCGAATGTAGGGCAGTCCATCGGGCTTTTTCGGATCAGGCCACCAATAAGGCGCAGGATGCCAATAGTCCTGTCTGTTTCCGCTCGGAGGCAACGTCGTCTTGTCCGTGACGGAATAGAGGCCTCGAGAAAGTGCCTCCTCGGAAGCGCGGCGCAACGCCTCCGCAACCGGAGAGATCTCCGGCAGACGGCGGCCTGCAACCTCTCGCGCAACCACATCCGACCGAAGCGAAACGCATCTCGATTCCGCCGCCTCGCTCAGGGTTGCATCCAGCGTCTGCAATGTCTCCAGAACCGCGTCGGCTCTCGCCACATGCCTTCTTTCGGCGCCGCCGACGTCTTGTGTTTCCAGTTCTTCAACGCCGGAAAACATACGCGCAACCCACCCCGCCACACCGAACTGTCGGGCCTCCCGGGAGACCGGCCTGCGCTCCCTGTCCCAAGCATCGTCCTTGTATTCGTCCCATTTCCCGGCAATCTGGAGTCGCCAGAAAAGTTCCACCTTCGGTCGCCTGCCGTAGCAGAAGTCCTCGTCAAAGCTTTCCGCAGCATCCTTCCGGAAGAGAACCTGAGGCTCTTCGCGAGGCTCCGCAGCAAAGGCGTCAGAGAGCAAAGCCTCGTTTGACGTCACACGCGTCATCGGCACGACAAAATATTTCAGATGTGCGTTCTGAATAACATTCGAACACAATTCGTCCCACGCAGTTTGCGTAAAGAAGCAATTCCCGTCGAAGGGGAGAATCCACTTCGCTTTTTCCCGACCACTTTTCAGCGCAAGGTTACGGGCACCATTGTTATTCATCACGTAGTTGTTCTTGAGCCGGTAGAGAGCCATCCGAAGCCTTTGCCTGCGCAACGGCTCAAACGAGTTGATATATCTGGCTGTGAGCAGGTCCGGCCTGCTCATGGCTGACATATCGAAACCTATACGCCGGTATTCCTCTGGATCGAATGGCACAACCTCATAGGAAGCACCGGATGCATCGAGAAGATCCACAATCTTTCTTTTCTCAGAAGGACCGACAATACGGTTGACGATATAGCGCTTCTCGCACCCAGGAAGCTCCTTCTCATTCTCGAGAATGAACTTGAGGTTCTGTCTGGATTGCCCGAGAGCGTGGCGCGGGTGAAGATCGTTGCCGATGATGCGATAGAGTACAAACTTGTCTTCCTCGCGATCTAATCCCCTCTCGATATATTCCTTCTTCAGCCTCTCAAGCTCCTCCTGCGACAACCGTTCGCGATAGAAAGCGGACGCAGCGGGAGCTCCAGACGCCCCCTCGCTCTCCGATGAGCCGGCAGAATCCCATTTCACGAAGTAGGCAGAGGCCAATGGCTCCAGCTTATCGAGAGGCGCCAGCCCGTCGAAGCCCGACCGGAACCGCTGGTGAAACAGCGTCTTGTCCTCCGGCACATTTTCCTTAAACACCTTTTTTGCGTCGTTCTCGAGCAGCAAGCAACGAGGATCATAAACCAGCTGATCCGTCACTCGCGCGATTACCGTCAATTCGTTGTCGGCCTTGTGGGCGCGATAGCCGGGAAACAAAACAGCCCCCCCGTAAAGCGACCTGACCCAATCGAGGCGAACCATTCCGAAAGCGGCTACCCGTCCTCGCCATTTTCCGCAATTGAAGGCGAGCAACCCCTTACCGGTCTCCTCCATCCGGCTATGCGCTTCCTTGAGCCAATCGACACCACCAAAAGAATCTTCAGCAAGATACACAACGTATTTCACTCTAAGCCGAGAAACAGTCTCATTCAGAGTACGAATGAACCCCTGCCTGACAGTATCATCAACGATGAAGAATTTAGCTTCGATACCAGACCTGTTCATAAGCAAGCGGGCCGTGCTCAACGCCTTATGCTGGTCTATGCATGGCATGACGACCGCAATTCCGTTCGGATCGTCCCACGACAGCTCCTCGACGTCGGCAACGTCAACGAGATGGATTGAATCATCGGACGGTGAATAGGGCTCGCCGTCCCGCGCACGAATTTTCCGAAGATTGAGGTATTCGTCCTTGTAGGGCTTGACCTCAGGCCAGCGAAACCGCGCATCGAAGCTCTTGTGAAAGCGTTCGTAAAACAGGTCCCGATCCTCAGGTGTCCAATTTGCGTGTCCCCCGCCCTCTTCGTTGTACGATGTTTTCTTCTCATCTATCTCCACCAGGACGCAATCTGGATTGTAGATAAACTCGTCCTGGATCCGCGCAATAACGGTCAGTTCATTGTCAGCCTTGTGTGATTTGTATCCTTCGAAGAAAATCGTCCCCCCATAGACACCTCTGCTCCAGTCACTACGAACCATCCCGAAAGCAGCTATGCGGCCGTCCCACTTCCCGCAATTGAAAGCTAAAAGCCCCTTGCCGGATTTCTCCATAGTCTCGTGAGCTGTCTTCAACCAATCCGTGCCCGCAAAAGCGTCTTCCGCCAAGTATACGAGATACTTTACCTCCAGCCGGGCAGCGACATCGTTCAGGGTATGTATGAATCCCTGTCGCAGCGTATCTAATGCAATGAAGACTGTCGTTTTCATTCCCGCGCGGCGCACCAGCAGGCGCGCCGTCTGAAGGGCGCGACCAGCATCGATACTGGGCATGACGATGGCAATGCCTTCAGCATCGCGATGCCGAAGGCGCCCAATGTTCCGAACATCGATTATCTCAATCGAAGAATCTTCTTCGGCCGTTCCAAGATCAGGTGCTGCAGGGCCCAACGCTTCAGCAATAGTTTGTGAACGAACAACCGGGACACTCACCAGGTCATGTCCTTCCGATCCGGTGATCAAATCCGAAACTTCGCCCGTCTGCCTCCTGTAAAACTCATTGAAGCGGTCAAGGAATGCTTTGGCCGCAGGAAGCGGTCCTCTCACCTCACGCAAAGCACGATAAGCCGTGAGAAAAAAATTAGACCGTGCCGCCGGATAGGAAAACTGGCGGCGAAAGAGCTTGCCACTCGCTTCGCGCATCCTCTCCGTCTTTTCGGGATCATCAAATATTTCGCAGACGACTTTCTTCATTGCGTCCCAGTCGCCGAAAGGAACCAGACGCAAATATCCTTGCCGTGCCAAGTCGCCGAGATCCGAAATATCGTTAGCGATAATGGAAGGCCCCATAGCAAAAGCATCGGTCGCCTTATAGGGCATCTGATAGTGACTGGCGGGCACCTCCGGATCGAGCCACAAGATGACAAGGTCTGCTGCCAGATTGATGCGAGCCATCGCCTCCCGATCTTGCGGCGGCATGACCTTCACCCGCTCGCCATATTTGTCGACAAGCTTCTTTTGATCCGGAGTCGGACGCGAACCGACAAAAAGAAGCTTGTAGCGTGGGTCGTCCAGCCTCTCCACGAGTTCCACAAGCTCGTATATGCCTTTGTGTTTGCGCAGCAAACCGCCAAACAGAATTACTCGATCATCCGGACCTATTCCAAGATCACGCCTCACCTTGGCGCGGTCATAAGACTTCGGATCGTAAACCCTTTCATCCTTCAGATTGCGCATATAGAGGCAATTGCCTCCGAAATGCGCGTCGATATTCTTATTGTGGGTGAGAAGAACCGGAAGCTGCTTCGCTATCGGGTCCATGATACTCGACCAAAGGTCTCCGTATGGGGAAGCGAGATTCTTGTCCGCGAGATCGGCGCTTTCAAATTCCGCCTCGGTATGACGGTCTTCACTCTTCGGCGAGCTTACAACTGTTTCCAGGTCGTTGATCTCTAGGACAATAGGTGTACCGCGAAGTGCGTTGACCAACAAGGCAACACCAAGACTCGGCAAGCGTGGCTTCACGACATAAATCAGATCGCCATCGATTGCATCGACCGCCCGCTTCATCGAATCGAAGAAGTCTGGAAAGTCCGTGCCCGGCAGATATATCGTTTCGAATTTAGGCTCCACGCCTTTCAGTGGTGGAAATATTTCCTCTTCGAAAAACCTGAATGAAACGAGCTGAACCTCGTATTCTTCGCTCAAAGCCTCCGCCAAGGCGAAAGGCTTCGAGAAATGGTTTCGGCACATATCCCACGACAGTATCGTGACTTTTTTTACGGGACGTATGGAAGCCTCGGGCAAACCTCTTTCGATATAGACTGCAACGCTATTGTTTATGATCGAAACGCAAGATTCGTCTGCCTGCTGCGCTGTAGTGATCTGATTGAGGCTTTCATTTCTCTGGTAGAGCGCGAGGGGCTCCTCAACAAACAAGGGGTCTCGAAGCCAGGTATATTTGATTATCAGGTCGTAGTCCTGACGGCGTGTAAGCCGATCGTCGAATCCTCCGAAACAATCATATAGCTCTCTTCGGTGAACAAACGTATTCAGGTCAATGAAGTTCTTCATCAGCAAGCGCTCATGGTCGAACGGCTTTGCCGAATAGTCCTTTATAGAGTTCACACCCTCTCTATCCACTTGGTAGTCAATATAGCTAGAGCGTGCGGATGAGCTTCCTGGCCGCTCAAGCAAAGCAAGAACCAACCGCGAAAGAAAAGAGGGGTGCCAGCAATTATCGCTATCGAGATAAGCGATCAGGTCGCCCCTTGCGCGCGCCAGTCCTCTGTTGCGCGCCGCCGCCGCACCCGACTTGGGAAGACTCAAATAGCGAATTCGATTCCGATCGAACCGCTTGATAACATCTGCCGTATTGTCGGTGCTGCCGTCATCACAAATGATCAGTTCCCAATTGGAATAACTCTGATCGAGTACACTCTGAATTGCCTCTTCTATTATGGCGGCCCGATTGAAGGTCGGCATAATTATGCTGACAAGTGGCTTTTCTTGATAATTTTCTAGGCGCGCAACCGCGTCGCGAAGCTTCGCCTCGCTCCGCTCGAAAGCTTTGGCAAAATCCGCGGGAAAGCCGTCAGATAAGACCTGTCGCAATTTCCGGCCAAAGATACCCGCCTGAACGTCTGGATGAAGAACGCGTTGAACAAGCTCTCGTCCTGCGTCCTTTCCGCCTTTGTTCGACCAAACCTGTTCGCTACCAAACGCTCCGCCTACGATCTTTCCCGACTGCACTGCGTGTATGAGGGGGTTCGTGCGACCCGCAAGTTCCGGATGTTCCTTCAAATAAGCAGCCGTGTTGAACCAACGGCTCGGGTCACGCCCCTCTTCTGCGCCATGTAACAGATAGTGCTCGAGAGGGTTTAGCCCCGCTTCGGCAACATCAGAATATTGGCTCAGATACCATTGCGCGTCGAACGCCGGGTGAGGTTGCCGCCCCTCATGACCTCCCGATACCAAGAAATGTTCGAGCGGATTGAGCCCCGCGTCCGCGACATCCGGGTTTCGCTCGAGATACATTTCCGTATTGAAAAGGGAATGTGGATCGCGCCCCTCCGAGGCACCAAAAATCAGGTAGTGGGTTTCCGGAGCCATACCGCTTTGGGCAACATCAGGATTTTTTTCAAGATACCACTCTGCATCAAAGAGTGGTGATGCTTCTAGACGCTTCTGACGCCACGCTAGGCTGACCCCCTCTCCGACAAGCGGCAGAGACCAAAGCAACGACAGCGAAAACCTTTCCGCCTGCTGCAGCCTTTTCTTGACTCCGTTCACCCCTGTTGCCCCGGATGCTGCGTCTGAAGCCAACCTCTCATCCATCTTGGCCAAGGTCGCATTTCGGGGACGGTTCCAGATATTTCCTCTCCACAGCCTGGCCGCGAGCCATCCGCTCAACGGGCGCAGCCTCGCCAGATCGTCCAGCAGAACCTGGGCTAATCGCTCGAACTGCGTTTCCGACTTCTCTGTGGCCGCAAGTTTTTTTTGATAAACTTCATTTTGCCGTTCTTGGCGAGCCAATGCTTCCTTCAGCGCTTTCTCTTTTTCTCTCTGCTTTTCACCTTCGGACTGCAGTATCCTTATCCGGTGAAGCGCTTCGCTGCGCTCCCTCTTGTATTCTCCAGCCCTTTCCTGGCTCGCTTCGAGCCTTTCCTTGACTGTGCGGTTCATCTCGCGCAAAGCCGAGAGCGTTTCTTCGTCTGCCTCGAACTCTCTCAATATGGTCGAAGCGCGATTTGAAAGACGCGGCAGTTCAGAGAAATTTCTTCTGCGAGAGAGATTTCCCCACAGTTCGGTTTGCTCCGGCGACAGAAGCGCAAGGTCCTCGTCGCCGCTTGCTCGCTCACGACGAAGCGATCCCTGTACGGATTGTATCGCTGCCTCCAGATTGAGGCCTCGGACACCTCTTTCAGCGAGCTCACTTGCCAGCTTCCCGAGCGTTTCCTCCGGCACGGTAACGAGGTCATCATAGTCGACGAACAGATGATCGAGGTGCAATCCGTATCGAAGCGCCGAAACAGTATAAGCTTCCCAGAGGGCGAGCCCTCCCTGAAGCCGAAACCCATTTCTCCGTCGGAGAGATTTCGCAATTTCAACAGGGTGTCTGGTGACGTAGATGACCAGAGGATCAACTAACGCACTCTGAAATATCGGCAGGAGGAGGCAAAGGCGCGGCTCCTTGAGTGCCCAAGTGCCTTGTTCATTCAGTTCCGAGAGCAATTTTCGTATGGCCGGCCGGGCCTTCTGAACGATGTCGAAATTGATATTGTCGGGATCAAAATTGCTGATCTTCCACCAATCGGCACCCGAGTTGTGGAGAAGCATATCGCATATCTCGCGCGCGTCGCGCCGTTCGAAAAAGCCCTTCTGGTTTTGCCAGTTCGTAGGGGTCAATTCCTCCTCGTCGCCAACATGAACCCCCATGCTCGCGAGCGCGCCCGTCAACGCGGAAGTTCCGGACCGATGCATTCCGAGGACCACGATTTGACGATTGCTCCTCGTTCTCCCTGCCTCCTCGCTTGGCAAGGTGCCTGTCTGCATTTCTTCGCCGTCATTATTCATAAAGCGACTCTGACAATTTCTTGCACGTATGGACCTGCGGACGCAGCCGTCTTTCAAAGATGCAACACGAAACGCAACCGCCTCTTCGGCGGTGCGTATGTCCTTACCAACTCTAAGGCTGTGTTACCCTCTGTTCCCCCAAGGGAATTTATCAATCGAATGATCAAATCTTCAATAGCCGGATGCCCCCAAGTATCAACGAGTTTAGCTTGACCTCTCTATAAGGGTAAGCGAAAGATCGGCGAGCAAAATGCTCTAGCCGCGCTCAAGTTTGACGCTGCGAAGGTACTGAGTTTTTCTCATCGGGCTATAATCCTTACCCTGACGTGGATGCCTTTTTACTAATGATCGAATGCATTCCTACAGTAATTCCTGCCGTAAAAGTGTTGATTCCACGGCGTCATGGCGATGCGCGGGGTTATTTCAGCGAAACCTTCAATCGGCGCGCCATGGCCGATGCGGGCGTCGATCTCGATTTTCTGCAGGACAATGAGTCACTCTCGGCCATGACGGGCACGATCCGGGGATTACATTTCCAGAACCCTCCCTTTGAACAGACAAAGCTTGTTCGAGTGCTGACAGGCGCGATATTGGATGTGGCTGTCGATCTGCGTGCGAACTCTCCCACCTATGGGAAACATGTCGGTGTCCGGCTGAGCGCAGAGGAAGGTAACCAACTCCTGGTACCTGCGGGATTCGCCCACGGGTTCTGCACACTTACCCCCAACACACGCGTTTTTTACAAGGTTGATCGCTATTACTCGGCGGCTCATGATGCGGGCTTGTTCTGGAACGATCCGGACATCGGAATTGAATGGCCGGTCGCCGACGCCGATGCGGTCCTTTCGGAGAAGGACATGCACCTACCGGCCTTCGCCGACTTCAAAAGCCCGTTTACGTTCCAGGGCGCGTGATTCCGGCGGATGTCACGCTCCAGAGGGGAGTTGAAATGCGAGTGCTGGTAACGGGGGGAGCGGGCTTTATTGGCTCCGCAGTTGTCCGAACGATCATTGAAGAGACGAACTTCGAGATCTTGAACGTCGATTGCCTTACCTATGCGGGCAACTCAGACTCTCTTGCAAGTATTGCGGGTAGTGACCGCTATTCTTTTTCGAGAACGGATATTCGCGATCTTCCAGCCCTGCGCCGAGCGGTTGAAGGATTTTGTCCCGATCTCGTCATGCATCTGGCCGCGGAAACGCATGTCGACCGGTCTATTGATGGTCCTGCGGACTTCGTACTGACCAACATGGTGGGAACCGCAAACCTGCTGGAAGCTACCCGCGCATACTGGACAGGCCTTGATGACGCCGCCAAAAGGCGCTTTCGGCTTCATCACGTCTCGACCGACGAGGTGTTCGGCTCGCTTGGTCCGAGCGGTCAATTCAGCGAGACGACACCGTACGCACCAAATTCGCCCTACTCTGCCTCCAAGGCCGGTTCCGACCATCTCGTGCGAGCTTGGCATGAAACCTTTGGGCTGCCGGTTATTACAAGCAACTGCTCCAACAACTACGGGCCATGCCAGTTTCCTGAGAAACTAGTCCCTCTGATCATACTCAATGCTCTGGAGGGCAAGAAGCTGCCCATATATGGCACCGGCAAGAATATTCGCGACTGGTTGCATGTCGAAGATCATGCGCGGGCTTTGATCGCCATTGCGACCCGCGGTCAGCCGGGGGAGACCTACTGCGTTGGAGGAAACGAGGAACGCACCAATATAGACGTCGTGCTTACCGTCTGTTCCATTCTTGACGAGTTACTGCCGCAATCTCAGCATCGACCTCATGCCAATCTCATAACCTATGTCGCCGACCGCCCCGGCCATGATGCACGCTACGCGATCGACGCTTCGAAGATCGAACGCGAGCTCGGCTGGCGGCCCCAAGAAACTTTCGAGAGCGGCATCAAAAAGACGGTGCAGTGGTATCTCGACAACCGAAGCTGGTGGGAACGTGTGCGGGCGGGCGCCTATCGCGGTGAACGTCTTGGCCTTGCAGGCGCAGGCTGATCAATGAACGAAACGGGGAGGCCCACGCGGCTGCTCGTAACCGGAGCACAAGGACAGACCGGCACAGAGCTTACCCGTAAGGGAAGAGCTGCCGGCTTCGAAATTGTCGCTTTCGGACGAGACGAACTTAACATCGGCGACCACAGAGCGGTGGCTCAAGCCATCGAAAGCAACCGGCCGGACGCCGTTATCAACGCGGCTGCCTATACCGCAGTCGACCGAGCGGAAACCGAACCGGAGATCGCACAGACAGCTAACACCGATGGGCCGGGAAATATTGCGGACGTGTGCGCGGATGCCGGCATCCCGATTTTTCACATCTCGACCGACTACGTTTTCGACGGACGTGGTACGCGGCCATACCTTGAAGATGACGCGATAGCACCGCAAGGTATCTACGGTGCCACCAAAGCCGCGGGAGAAGAGGCCGTCAGACGAGCGACGAAGCAGCATATTATCCTCCGTACATCATGGGTTTTCAGCGCCCACGGCAGAAATTTTGTAAAAACCATGCTGAAACTCACCGAAGAAAGAAGCGAGCTCGCTGTCGTCGGCGACCAGAAGGGCTGCCCCACTTCGGCCGGCGACATCGCTTCGGCCCTGCTGGATATCGCCGCGCAGTCCTTGCGCAGACGCGAGGTCGATTGTTCTCCGTGGGGCACCTATCACTTCTGCAATCGTGGTGAAACGTCATGGTTCGGCTTCGCCCAAGCCATCGTCGAGGGGGCTGCGGCGCGCGGAGGAAGAAACATTCCCGTAAGAAGTATTTCTACCGCAGACTATCCAACGCCAGCTCGACGGCCCGCATACTCGGTGCTCGACAACGGCAAGATCAATCACGTGTTCGGCATCATCCCACGTCCGTGGAAAGACGCTCTCGGCGAGGTTCTCGATGAACTGGCGCAGCCTGTGCTGCGACCAAAAGGGCAGAAGTAGAGGCAAGTAGTATGAAAGGCATCATATTGGCGGGGGGGAGTGGTACGCGGCTTCATCCCGTAACACGGGCCGTTTCGAAGCAATTGCTTCCGGTCTACGATAAGCCAATGATCTATTATCCGCTGACCACGCTAATGCTGGCGGGCATTCGAGATATTCTGATCATTACGACCCCGCACGACGCCGGCGCATTCGAACAGCTGCTTGGCGATGGCAGCCGATGGGGCATCTCGATTTCCTACTCGGTGCAGCCGAAGCCCGAGGGGTTGGCTCAAGCGTTCATCATTGGTCGCGATTTTGTCGGTGGAGGTCGCTGTGCGCTCGTTCTTGGCGACAACATCTTCTACGGCGCGGGCCTTTCATCGATTTTGCAGCGGGCCGCCGGGCGCGGCAAAGGTGCCACCGTATTCGGCTACTGGGTAGCTGACCCCGAACGCTATGGCGTGATCGAATTCAACAATCAGGGCCAGACTATTTCCATCGAAGAAAAGCCGAAGACGCCTAAATCTCACTACGCAGTGACGGGCCTCTATTTTTACGATTCGCGCGTGAGCGACATGGCGGCCGAGGTGAAACCTTCTTCCCGAGGCGAACTCGAGATCACGACGCTCAACGAGATGTATCTGAAGGACGGTACCCTCAATTGCGAATTGCTGGGACGTGGCTTTACCTGGCTCGACACGGGCACACACCAAAGCCTCCTTCAGGCGAGTCAGTTCGTCGCTACAATCGAAGAGCGGCAAAACCTGAAAATCGGCAGTCCCGAAGAGGTTGCCTTTCGTATGGGTTTTATCGACGCGGAACAGCTCCTGGTTGCCGCCCATGATACGGGACGGACGCCCTATGCTGCCTATTTGCGCTCCGTCGCCCGGGGGGACTGAGTTTCTTTCGCGTCCATGCCATCAGCGGTGCAACGCGGATGCCAGCAGAGCATTCAGGTCACAAAGGAAAAGGCGAATCCGCTTTTTCCCCATCGCCTTCTCAAACCGAAAATCCGGTTAATATGAGGGAGATAGCAGATCAATGCTGGCAATCCCCCCGATGCTTAGAGTAGGGTTTTACGACTGTCTCTAGGGGTGGGGACAGCCGGATTTTGATTACGAGGGGGCAGGCTTGGCCGGCGCGGCTAGCCCGCCATCAAGCAAGGTTGTTAGTCCGATGGGGGTAGCGAAGAGTGTGGCGAAAGTACGTGCCACTGACATAGCCATTGTCGGCATGTCCTGCCGGTTTCCCGGAGGATGCAATTCTCCGCAAGCCTATTGGGATTTGCTCGCTTCCGGCGGCAATGCCGTAAGCGAAATTCCAGCAGACCGTTGGGATCATTCCCGTTTCAAGCACCCAAACAAGAAAGCCAGCGGTCGCGCCTATACTTTCGCGGCGGGCACAATCGGAAATATTCGTGGATTCGATGCGGCCTTTTTCGGCATCTCCCCCCGTGAAGCCGATGCGATGGATCCGCATCAGCGAATGCTTCTCGAACTGGCATGGGAAGCGCTGGAATCCGGCGGGCAGATCCCCGAACAATACGAAGGCAAAAACTGCGCGGTTTATGTAGGAATTTCGTCTACGGAGTACGGCTCCATACAACAAGGCGATTCCGACGGTGCGAATGCATACATGATGCTTGGCACGACACTCTCGATCGCGGCCAACAGGGTTTCCTATCAATTCGATCTGCGCGGCCCAAGCATGGCCATCGACACGGCCTGTTCTTCTTCGCTTGTCGCGCTCAACGAAGCGCTCAATGCGTTGTGGGCGGGGCGCTCCGAAATGGCAGTGGTCGGCGGCATCAGCCTTCTTGTCAGTCCCTTTCCCTATGTGGGCTTTTCGAAGGCAACAATGCTTTCCGAGTACGGCCTCTGTCGGGCCTTTGGTGCCAATCCAGGTGGCTATGTTCGTGGCGAAGGCGGTGGCGTGGTCGTCATCAAGCCTCTCGCGGCTGCTTTGCGAGATGGCGACCCGATTCAGGCTGTAATTGCCGGGGCAGGCTCCAACGCCGACGGGCGCACAAACGGCATCGCCCTTCCCTCCCATGAAACGCAGAGCGCGCTCATTGAGCAAACGCTCGCGAAATTCGACATAGATCCTGCGGATATAGACTTCTTTGAAGCACATGGCACGGGAACCGCCGTCGGCGATCCGGCCGAGAGCAAAACTATTGGGCACGCCATTGCCCAAAAGAGGCCCCCGGAACGCGGGCCTCTTCCCATAGGTTCAGCCAAATCCAATATCGGCCATCTGGAGCCCGCGTCCGGTATGGCCGGCCTTTTCAAAGCCGTGCTTGCAATTCGCAACCGCGCCGTACCGAAAACACTGCACGCTGAGGAACTCAATCCCGACATCGACTTCGAGGGACTCAACATCAGTCCCGTGCAGCAGTTGATGCCGCTGCATGTCTCGGGGAGGCCAATATATGCCGGGCTCAATTCGTTCGGATTTGGCGGTGCCAATGCAACTGTGATCCTGCGCGAACACATGGAAGAAGCGCGCGAGACAGCGCATGGCGATACCATCCCACCGCTTCTCCTCTCTGCCAAGTCTTCCGCCGCCTTACAGCAAATGGCGCAGCAATATGCTCATCTGCTACAGCAGTCGGCCGACAGCGAATTTTATAACATCGCCCATACGTCCGCCTTCCGGCGCGCGCGCCTCAAGAACCGGCTGATCGTCGAAGGCGATAGCCGGATCGAGATAGCGGAAGCCCTTCATGCTTATGCAGCAGGTGACGAAAGCCCTGCTGTTTCCGGAGAGGCATTTTCCCGCACAGGCAAGGTCGGCTTCGTTTTCAATGGCAATGGCGCGCAATGGGCTGGCATGGGCCGGAGGGCCTATGCCGAGAGCAATACATTCCGTATGCGGGTCGATGAGATTGGCTCGTTGATTGACGCAATTGCGGGATGGTCTCTTGTCGAAGTTCTCAACGCGGAAGATGCTTCAGAACAGTTACAGCGTACAGAGCTTGCCCAGCCTGCGCTGCTCGCCATTCAGCTTGCGCTTGTTTCCTGCCTTGCGGAACTTGGACTGAAACCCGATGCCGTTTCCGGTCACAGCGTGGGAGAGGTGGCCGCCGCTTATGTATCCGGGGCCATCGGGCTCGAACAGGCCGTCCGCCTCATTCTTGCAAGGTCCGACGCGCAAGGAAAAACACGTGGTCACGGGCGCATGGCTGCGGCAGGCCTTTCGCCAGAGCAGGCTCGAGAAATTGCGGAAGCGTCGGGCGGAAAGATAGAGCTTGCGGCGATCAACAGTCCGAGTTCCGTGACACTCGCTGGCGACGAGGAAGCGCTGGTTGCGCTTGGCGTTCGCATGGACGAGCAGAAAACATTCTATCGGGTACTCGATCTCGATTACGCTTTTCATAGCCATGTGCTTGATCCGGTGCGTGACTATTTTCTGGACGTGGTCGGAAAGATCGACTGCACATCAACGCACACCCCTTTCTACTCGACGGTAAAAGGACGGAAAACATCGGGCGGGGAGCTCGGAGCTTCCTACTGGTGGGACAATGTGCGCAAGCCTGTCCAGTTCCAGGATTCTATCCTTGCGATGATCGAGGATGGCATCGATGTGCTGATAGAAATCGGTCCGCACGCAATTCTGCAGCCATATCTACGCCAAATTCTTCGTGAGGCTGGACGCGAGAGTGTACCCATTCCCTCCTTCATGAAGACCGGAGATGGCTTGTCGGCTCTGAAGCGCGTACGCGACGTAGCGTTTTGCGCCGGTGCGTCAATCGACCTTGCACGTTTCTTTCCCGAGAAAGGCCGTTGCGTCCCACTACCTTCCTATCCATGGCAGCATGAAGACCACTGGCTTCACGCAACGCCGGAAGCCGAGGGACCGACTTTTCAGCACCGTGAGGGAGTTTTTCTCGGCGCGCGCGCGCAGCAAGGGCACGCAACCTGGGAAAATCAGGTCGACGCCGAACTTTTTCCCTTTCTCGCGGATCACAATGTTGGCGGATCCGTGGTCTTTCCCGCAGCGGGTTATGTGGAACTGGCGCTCGAGGCCGCAACAGCACTCTATAATGGCGAAGGCCGTGAAGTGGAGATGCTGGAAATCCGCAGACCAATTGTCTTCACCCGCGGGCAGGTAATAAACATTCGCCTTGTCCATGATGAGGACGACAAGGCTTTCCGCATCGAAACGCGCAAGCGGATGAGCGACGACCGTTGGTCAGTGAACGCCGTCGGCAGAATCGCGCCGGCTGTTTTCGAGGCGGCTGACGCACCTCAACCACGGGAAATAACCGGCGAGATGACGGAGGTTGACCGCGAAACTCATTACCAAATCGCGGCGGGGCTCGGTCTTGATTATGGGCCGGCCTTTCAGACGGTGGACTCTATCAAGGTTTCCGACAACGACGCGGTGGTCATTCTCCGCTCGCCAGAGACAAAAGCCGGTGCTTCCTTTGTTCTTCATCCCTCCGTTCTCGACGGCTGCCTTCAGAGTCTGTTTTCGATTTTATTCGCGCAGGGCGTCAGGGAGACGAACGCTTACCTGCCTTATCAAGTTGGCCGCATAAAAGTATTTCAACCTCATACGGCAATCGTTCGTTGCGACACGCACCTTCGAGTGAAGACAGAGAAATCACTGGTCGCTGATTTCACCCTGTTTGACGATCGGGGGAATTGCGTTGCAGAGGCAACAGGCTTCCGCTTTCTTCGGGCTGATCTCAAGCAAGGCGCTGGTACAGGCGCACGCCGGTTCCGCTTCGAACTATTGCCGCTGGATCACGTAACACCGGAATGCGAGACCCCCGATGCGCTGGAAATCGCACAGGCACTTGATTTCAAAGAGCGCAACTCGGCCACAGGCGGACACGCCGGACCCGACCTCGACGCGATCGCGGAAGATCTCTTTCACGCCCCCACTACTGAGTGTGTGACGCAAAATGGCGCGGGCAAGGTCGGCAATGATATGTGGCGAGATGCCTTCGCCCGATACCCGGCCTATCTCGCCGAACTCAACACACTGATGCAACGCAGCTTCCTCCGCCCAGGTGAGGAGCTCAATATCGAGCTTCGGGATCACCTGCTGGACAGTTCGCCGAGCCTTGCCCCCGCCCGCGCCTTGCTGAAGGATGCGCTGACGGCTATTGCGGCGTCATGGCCTTCGAACCGAAGAATCCGTATTCTCGAAATCGGTACTGCGAATTCTATCGTCCGCGAAATCAATTCCATCGGCGCAAAGGGGACCGTCGACTACACGATCGTTTCTGAAGATGCCGAGCGGGTCGAAAGCCTCGGCATGGAAATCGAGAATGGCGATGTGCGGTTCCTTCATATGGATTTCGCAGGTCTTCTATCAGAAGCCGACCAAAAGAAACTCGGCTGCTTCGATGTGGTGATCTGTCCCCTGCCCGCTGCTTCGAGCGGTATCACGACCATGCTGCGCGCAAATGTTCGCGATGTGCTCGTACCCGGCGGCCTTCTGCTAATTTCCGAGCCTGTTCCCGCGCGTTGGGTCGACTTCGCTCTACACGGATACGAGGCGAACGGCGACCATGTGAAGGCGCTTCCACCGGGGGCTCTTTCGACACTACTTGCCGACGACGGGTTTTTGAACATTCAAACAACGCAGGCCGGATGCGGCAGTGTCATCGTTGCCGACGCCCCTCAACCGCGTGAAATGCGGCAGGCCTCCCCTCGCTCGGCGATGGACGCAGTCGGAACTGGCTGGCTTGTGGTTTTCGATCCGGCATCGGAAGATGCTGCTTGCGCCCAGATGGTATGTGAGGCCCTACAGAATTCGGGCGCAATTGCCATCGAAGCCCACGCTCGAACTCACGACGGGTCCGGTGGCGAGGCGGCCCTTATGCTCGACCCGGATGTCGAGGATCAGTGGGCAGAAACCTACGAAGCGATCTCTGCGACCGGCATCGATCTGAAGGGTGTCGTATTGATCGGAAGCATTTCCTCCGATGCGCGGCCAGGCTGGAGCACACTTCTTGCTGCACGGGCAATGTCGAAAATGGCGTTCGACCCGATGCCTCGTCTCCACATCGTCACGATGAATGCATCCAGCTTCCGTTCAACCGGTCAAGTGAACCTCGTGCAGGCACCACTTTGGGGTATCGGCCGCGTGATCGCGAACGAAGTCCCGAAATCTCGCACGCGCATGATAGACATGCTTGGGGCACCACATGAGAGAATAAAGCTAGCTTCCAGGCTCGCCGCTTCCCTTCTCGAGATTGAGGCTGAACCGGAAATCGTTATCGGAAGCGACGGTATTTTTGCGCCTCGTTTGCGTGTGGCGGACGCACAGTATAACGAAGAAGGCGGTGCGCAAAAGCTGTGCTTTACATCTGGTCGTCTTGGTTCGCTGGCGTGGACGTCGGTGTCCATTCCTGTTCCAGGACCTGACGATATTGTCGTTGCGCCGAGAGCCGCTGGGCTCAACTTCCGCGATGTGATGTATGCGCTTGGCGTACTTCCGGAAGAAGCTCTCGAAGCCGGATTTGCAGGTGCGAGTCTGGGCATGGAAGCGGCGGGCATCGTCGTCGCAACTGGCAAGGATGTAAAAAGCTTTCAGACAGGTGACGAGGTCATCTGTTTTGCGCCCCACTGTTTCGACAGCCATATCGTTACGCCTGCAAAAGCAGCCGTTCACAAACCTCGGCAAATCGGCTTTGAGGAAGCTGCGACGATCCCCACGGCCTTTTTCACTGTGCAATACGCGCTCGAATATCTGGCGCGGACACGCAAAGGCGAACGCGTTCTGATTCACGGCGCGGCAGGCGGCGTAGGTCTTGCTGCCATACAAGTTGCGCAACACCTCGGTGCCGAAATCTTCGTTACTGTCGGCACCACGGAGAAGCGCCAACTTGTCATGAAACTCGGCATCCCTGCCGACCGAATTTTCGATTCGCGTTCACTACACTTCGCAGATGACATCATGCATGTCACGAATGGCGAAGGCGTGGATGTCGTACTCAATTCGCTTGCAGGGGAAGCAATCTATCGCAATCTCGGCTTGTTGCGTCCGTTCGGGCGGTTCCTTGAACTGGGCAAACGCGACTTCTACGAAAACAATCGCATTGGCCTGAAGTTCTTTCGCAACAATCTCACCTATTTTGGTATCGATGCCGACCAATTGATGGTCGAACGTCCGGAGCTCGCACAGGATCTTTTCGCGGATCTCATCAAACGTTTCGAGGATGGCATCTATACCCCACTTCCCTATCGCGCCTTTGACGCAGCGCGCATTTCGGATGCGTTCCGGCTGATGCAGAAATCGGGGCATACAGGCAAAATCATCGTGCGCCCTCCACTTGCGCCGGTTCCATCCTTACGCCGCCAGCATCCCGATTTCACGGTTCGACCCGATGCCTCGGTCTTTGTTTCCGGCGGCTTGTCCGGCTTTGGCCTCGCTACCGCACGCTGGTTCGCGGCCAAGGGTGCCGGTGGCCTGGTGCTCGCGGGCCGCTCCGGTCCTTCGAGCCCCGAAGCCAAGCTGGCTGTCGCCGAACTCGAAGCTCTCGGCGTTAAAGTCATTGCGCGCGCCTGCGACGTTACAAACATTGATTCCGTTACAGCGCTTTTCGATGAAGCAGAAAGCGCGGGGGTGCCCGTACGAGGAATTATCCACGCCGCCGCTGTGTTCGACGATGCAACACTCGAATCTCTGAGTTCGAACCAGTACCAGCGGGTCATTGAACCGAAGATTCTGGGCGGACTTACGCTTCACAATGCGAGTCTCGGACGTGAAATCGATTTCTTCGTCTTCTATTCTTCAATTACGACTGCATTCGGCAATCCGGGACAGGCGAACTACGTTGCAGCCAACAGCTTCCTTGAAGCGCTGGCACAGCACCGGCGCGCCCAGAATCTACCTGCACAAGCGATCGGCTGGGGAGCTATTGGTGATGCCGGCTACCTTGCTCGGAATGAGACAATCCGAGATCAACTCGCAGCGAAACTCGGTGCCGATCCGCTGACTACAGACGGCGCCATGGCATTCCTCGAGGAGCTCCTTTCTGGCGGGCAGACGAATCTTTATGCCGGTGATATCAATTGGCAACGACTGCGCTCCGGCCTCCCCACACTTCAATCGCGGATTTATGGTGAGGTGACAACAAAAGCCGGAAGAGAAGAAGCGGTAGATGGCGAGGACGCTCTCGCCCGCATACAGCACATGTCACCCGCAGAAGCTCTGGAGTTCGTCGCGGTTATTCTCTCTGAGGAGGTAGGGCAAGTCCTTCGGCTTGCTCCGGAAAAGATCGACAGAAATAAACCTGTGTTCGATCTTGGTATGGACTCACTGATGGCACTCGAATTGAAGCTGAGCATGGAAGATCGCTTCCAGATAGACGTGCCTGTTATGGCACTTTCCGACGGCGGCACTATCAATCGGCTCGCCGAACAGGTTGTCCGGCAGGTTCGCGGGGGTGACGTCGAAGAAGAACTCTTGCCTAACGGAGTTCAGGCAATTATTTCCAGACACGTCAACGATGACGACATTGAAAATCTGAACCGTACAGAAGACACTGGCGGCAGTTCCTCTGACAAAATGCAATTTGGCACGTGACGCACCCTGAAAAACCAGAGAAGCCCAGGCTGTCCAAGGAGTCGAAGGAGGAGGCGCTCCGCCGTATCCTGAAGAAGCACGGCAGCGCTGACGGGCAAGCAAAGGGAGCGTCCGTTCAACCCTCTGGAAGTGTTCCCGAATCCCATTACCGCATCGATAAGTTTGCCGACTATCAAGCGCTCACCCTGCAACGCGAACTCGCGAAGAAGGTTGATCTTGAAAGCCCCTACTTCCTTGAACATGACAAACTGGCGCGCGATACAGCCTTCATCGGCGGCAAGGAATACGTCAATTTTGGGACCTACAACTATCTCGATCTGAACGGCCACCCACGGGTAAACGACGCCGCTCATCAGGCGATGCTCAAATACGGCACTTCGGCCTCAGCCAGTCGCCTTGTATCAGGTGAAAGACCGCCGCACCGGGAGCTCGAGTCACTGATTGCCAAAATTCATGGCACACCTGCAGCGATCACCTTCGTTTCCGGCCATGCGACAAACGTATCGACCATCGGAACGCTTCTCGGCAAACGCGATCTCATCCTGCACGATAGATTGATCCATAATTCCATGCTGCAGGGAGCGCTTCTCTCCGGCGCCACGCGACAGCCCTTCGATCATAATGATGTGAAGGGACTTGACGAGCTGCTGACGCGCTCCCGCCGCAAGTTCGAGAAAGTTCTTATCTGCATCGAAGGCATTTATTCGATGGATGGGGATATGCCCCCTCTACCTGACTTCATCGAAGTTGCGCGCAAGCACAAGGCGCTCATCATGATTGACGAAGCGCATTCTCTTGGTGCCTTGGGGGCACGCGGATACGGAATTTCGGAACATTTTGGCATTGACCCATCTGAAGTCGACATCTGGATGGGGACACTCTCAAAAACACTGGCTGGCTGTGGCGGCTATATTGCAGGCTCGGAAGCGCTGATAACGCTGCTCAAGCATTCCGCTTCCGGCTTCCTCTATTCGGTCGGCATGCCGCCCCCTATCGCGGCGGCGTCACTCGAAGCAATTAGAATCATGGAGGAAGAACCTGAACGCGTAAGGAAACTTCAGGCCAACGGAAAGCTGATGCTTGACCTCGCTCGGGCAGCCGGACTTAACACCGGATATGCAATCGGCTCACCGGTTCTCCCTATTATCACGGGAAGCTCCTTGCTTGCTGCGCGACTCTCTAAGGCGCTTTTCGAAGCCGGCATCAATGCGCCACCGATCATTTATCCCGCTGTAGAAGAACGTGTGGCGCGGTTGCGCTTCTTCATCTCAAGCGCGCACAGCGAAGAGCAAATCCGTTTCACCATAAATGAAACGGCCACTCAGTTACGTCTCCTCACCAACGGCCAGGCGAATATAGCGACGGACTAGAGGCCTCGTGTGCCTTATAGGCCGACGACTGTGTTCCAGCCATTGCTGGTAAGGCACACGGCACTTACCTGTGTCTTGCGAAGAGTTGTGTCGGTCAGGATGACGCGCTTGCAACGGTCACCCGCAGCGGAAATATACTCTGCGCCGACATGTACCCGTGCTTGAGAACCCGACGCCATTCTTACAACACCGGTCGCACCGTGAGAGACACCAGTGGCATATGCCGCCACGGGATCGCCTGGGGCAGCGGGCACAATAGCTGCATCCTGGACTGGCATGGAGGCAGACCCCGTATTGTCCATTGTCGCGCAGCCAGCGAGAACAACACAAAGCCAAGCCAAAAGAACCGGCTTCACTGTCATGTTTCGTCCGGACAATTTCATCTTCGAACCCCTCATTTCCCAGCAGCAGCAAGACGCAAGCTTAGCACACAACGTTTCCATTTCAGTCTTTCGAATCTTTGGCAAAAAGAGACAGAAGCGCAGGCGGTGTCGAGATACTAGCGGGCCAATCGACCCCGGAAGTCAACTGCCGACGAAGAGGCAGGTCTTCCACCAATGTCGCCAGTGCTTCAATCCATGCTGCCGGATCTTGCGCGGCACGAAGTAAGCCATTCTCTCCATCGCGGACCACGCAATCATAAGGCTGTCCATCCGCGTAGATACCTGTGGCGCCGAAGCGTGCGATATCCAGATACTTTACCCATGATCGCGCCCTGTTGAAGGGGGTGGCCAATAGTGGTGCCAGCCCGATATCGAAACGGGCGGTGCGACTCCGCTCAAGATAGTCAGGCCAAGCAAAAGCGGGCCTCACAGCAACGCGTTCAAGTCCCTTGTAGAGCGACCTGACCGCACTATCCCCGACGATTTCGAAACATACGTTTGGATAGCGATCATGGATAGGCCCCACGATCTGACGCAACCAGCGCCTCTCGGTGCGATGCGTCTTTTGCCCATGATAGAAAACCCTCACCCACCCTTGACCCGCTTCTTCCCGCTCTCGCGGTAAGGCGAATGGTTCAGGCAGAGGATCTATTCGATGCGTAGGCCCGGATTGCGCCAGACGGTCTGCCAGAACATCCGACGCGGCCCATATCTCGCTGGTCACACGGGCAAGCCTGCGGGCAAAACGCAGCCAGAAGTGAGCCATGACAGCCCGATAGTGAAGGGGCAAATCTCTGTCTCCAACAGACGCGGCAATGTCGTCATCGAGAAGCCAAGCGACACCGCTCAGCTTCGTTCCGGCGCGCTCGATCTCAGCGATGGAAATGCTATCCACGTATCGCACAACGATAACGAATGCATCCTCAAGAGGCACAGGACAGGCCTCGCCCAATGTCCAATAGATGACGGGCAAAAAACCGTCCGACAGCCTTCTGCGCAGATAGAGATCGCGTGTAGGCGAAATCCTTTGGGCCAGGACCACGATCCGGGCGGGCGCTCTATCGTACTCCCCGCCGCATCGGAATGCGGCGGAGTAGTCGCGAATGCTCTCAAACATCGGTGAACCTAGTCGACGTTCAGAACCACCGCTGTCGATAGCGCGACGCGATAGATCACCTCCACGAAGTCCCTGAATACGGCGAAGGTCTTATTATTGGGCGCTGGGAGCACCATGATGTGATCACCCTTGCGAATGGATTCGGACCCGTCCTGTACGGACCCGTCGCTCCTCATGACGAGTACGCGCCCGGAGTCACCGCGATTGCTGACGCCACCCGCCGCGTCGATGTAATCACCCAGCGACAAAGAATCCCGCCAGACAACCGTCTGCGGCAGTTTGACTTCGCCAGAAACCACCACCACATCGCTCTTCTTTGGAATGACGACTTCGTCGCCATTTTCGAGAATCATCTCCTTCCAGTCGCTACCCGAAAGAACCACCCTCCCCTCCGGTTCAACGGCGCGCACTTGCTGCACGAAGCGTTCTACAAGAGAAGCCTCCTGCACACGCATCTGGGCTTCTGTTCCCGTAATCGAGCTACCTGTCAGCACGGAGCGTTGAAGCTCGTAGAGCGCACGATCAATTGCCTGCCGCTGACGAATTGCGACGGACTCCCGGCGGATATAGATCGAGTTGAGATCAGCGAGGTCGGGATCCACCTCGATAAGCTGAGCGACTGCACCAAGGCGAGTGGACCGTGGCACCGCGAAGGTCGACGGCCCAAGATCGTTTCCTTCGACCTTCACGACAATGGTTTCAGCCTCGCGATCGGCATCAACAATCCATGCATCGCCATCTGCCAGATGGTAATTATCCACCTCGGAAAGCGGGACATAGGTATTGAAGCGCTTGCCATCGCGAATTCCCTGGATCAGCACATGACTGGCAACCGGCTCTGGCTGAGCAAGTTTCAGGATAAAGGAAACTTCGCCGATCTCCGCCGGTAGAAATTCAAAGAGATATGCGTTTTTTACTTCGCCGCTGACCGCCACGGTCGGAAATTGGTTGCCTACTACCACGACATCATTATCGGAAAAGCGAATATCCGGCATGACGCCCTTGGTAAGAAAATCGTAGAGATCAATGCTCGTGAGCGTACGGCCATTGCGTACGACCCGAATGTCTCGATAGCTGCCACTGCGCGAATCAATGCCGCCCGCGCGCGCAAGATAATAGAGTACGCTGTCGTCCTTGGCGCCCGGGTATCGCCCCGGAAAAGGCACGGCACCTGTCACGAATACCCCGAGCGGCTGCGTACCAAGCAGATTCGTGTAAACCTTCACATTGTCGGTATAGACTTGAGCAACGGCGGCCCGGACCCTCTGTGCGAGACGGGAATTGTTGATCCCCTCAACCTTGATGGGGCCGATCTCAGGCAAGAAAATGTTGCCCTGAATGTCGACAACCAGAACGCCGTCGAAAGTTCGCGCGCCCCACATGCGCACAGCGATACGATCGCCTTGCGCGATCGCGTAATCCGGGTTCACGCCCACACTGCGATCGACGAGAGCCGAGTTTTTGAATATTTGCGAGCCGTAAGGCTGCAAATCCCCATCCGACAGCGGCGGAACGGAATGCGGAATATCTGTGCGCATGCCGCTTTGTTGCTGCAACAAAATGTCACCACCCGCTGGAGCAGTCACAATCGGTTTCGGTTGCTCTGCACCTGTGGGATCGTCAAAGACTTCAGACATCGCACCGGCATCGCTCCCGGTATCCTGTAGAACGCTACGATCCAGCTGGGTGCTCTGCGCCAATGCCGGCCCGGTCATCGCAACTAGAATGATGGCCGCGACTGCCCCCCAAAACTTCTTCATATCCGCGCGTGCTCCCTAATTGCAGCCCCGATCAACATCAGAAGGCCGTATGCAAGCAGTCCCCCTAGAAGGAACGAAACGATAATCAACAGCCGCTCGGGCTTGGAAGGATCTGCCGGCAAGGATGGTTCGACGAAAGCCACAAGATAGGCTTGCTTTCGATTGGCATCCGCCCTGGCGATCTCAAGTGCCGAGATGGCCGATGTATAAGCGGATTTTGCGAACTCTTCCTCGATCATCAATCTTTCGTATTCGGCCAGAAGATCCGAGTAAGTGAGGGAAGGGGTTTCCTCGGTGTTTGTCAGCCTGCCACGCTCCGCTCTCATCTGTTGTTCGATGGCAGCAATGCGGGCTTTTACGCCAGCGATCTGAGGGGCATCCTCGCGCATATAGCTGCGAAGCGACGCCAGCTCTGTCTTGTAGCGCGAGAGTTCTGCCTCAAGGCTCGCAACGATACCTCCGATAGAGGCTGCCGCACTCACCGGATCGAGTTCGCCGTGTTCTTCCCGGAAGCGGTAAAGCACCAACCGATTTTCGCGTAGCCGATCCTCGGCAAGGGTAACCTCTTCCCGGGCAAACTTGACCGCATCCTGCCGTGATTCCTGCGAAATACGATTGACCATGTCGTCGCTCAGACGAACGATGGCTGCTGCAATCTTCTTCGCATCTTCCGGCCGGTAGGCCTGAACTTCGAGATGAACCACATTTGCGGTCGAGTCGAAATAGACCTCGATGCGATCCAGATAATAATCGTAGAGGTCGTCCATGCTCGCGTCAGCGGGCAGGCGGGACAACATGTCCGCTTCAGGTACCAAGTAGAGTGATCTTAGGTCGAAGTCATCCTGCAGCTTGGCGACGAGTTCACGCGACTGAACATATTCCTGAACTACATAGCCGTCGATCGCCCCAGGGTTAGCACCAAGAGACCCCAGCAACCCGCCGAACGCCGTCGCGATCTGCGCTTCGCTCGAGCGAACCGTCATCAAGGACTGGGAGACATAGCGGTCGGAGGCCCAAAGCCCGTAATAGACCAACGCAAGGACGGTCGGCACGACGACGATGGCGAAGAATAGAAGCTTGGAAATTCCGAGCTTCATTACTTCAGTAACTTCGTTCTCGATAAATGGGCGTGCTTTCTCGCGAACAAACCTGCGCGCTTTTGTCAGCGCTCCATCTTCTCGAAGGAGGTAATCGAAGCGGTTTTTAAAGGGTTCGTAACTCATGGCGCGCACTTTCGCGTGTAAAAATCAATTGCTTCGTCAATATCGCCAAAAGGCACGAGAAAGCCTTCATACAGCACCATACCAATCTCGCAATATTCGCGGACTGTTGTCTCGTTATGCGAGACCAGAAGCATCCCCGCCCCTTCCGATTGTTCAAGGAAAACCTGCCGCGATTTTTGCCTGAAGAACCTGTCCCCTGCGCCAATACTCTCGTCGATCAGATAACACTCGAAGTCGATTGCCAGACTCAAACCAAAAGCCAGGCGAGACTTCATACCACTGCTGTAGGTTCGAACTGGCATATCGACATAGGCACCGATTTCGGCAAAATCTTCCGTCTTCTCGAATATCTCGTCATAGTCGGCGCCATATAGCCTTGCAACGAAGGCGATGTTCTCGCGCGCCGTCAGATCGCCATGAAAGCCCCCTGCGTAGCCGAGCGGCCAGGACATGCGCGCCTCGCGGATAATCATGCCTGTGCTCGGCCGGTCCACACCCGCAATCATATTCAGAAGAGTGGTCTTGCCTGCTCCGTTGCGTCCGAGCACACCGACACGCTTGCCCGTCGGAATGGTCAGATTGGTCTCCCGCAGCACCCGCTTGAAGCCGATATCGGTGTTGTAATGCTTCGATATGCCGACCAGATGGATCATCGTTCCAGCACCTTGTGCCGCAAAGCCCGATCAGCGATGAGCCCCAAGGCGAATATCGCAATGGCCCACATATAGCCATATGAGATATCGACCCTGCTGCCTCCCATCAACGGATTAAAATTACCGCGCACACCGTCGACAAAATGCAGCAACGGATTATAAGCCGCATACTCAGCGACTTTCGCCGGCATCATGTCGAGTGTGAAGAAAACACCCGAGGTGATGTAAATGATCCTGTTGAAGCCGGTCATGATATTCGGCAGTGACTCGAGGTGAACCACCAGCGAACCTACGAGCAGCCCCATGCCAATGCCGGCTATCCACAAGCCAAACAGATTGGCGAAAACCGAAGAAATATTGCCAAAGCGATATTGCTCGACAACAAAGTAAATAGCCGCCGCAAAAACAATCAATACAAGCAGCTGCGTGAAAAATTCGAGTACAGCGCGCGCCAGGAATATGTCCATAGGCTGCACTGATGCATGATTGAGCAAAGGCCGGTTTTGCCTCAACGCATTCATCATCGAGCTATAGGTTTTCAGATAAAAGAAAAGAGGAATGATGCCTGTGGCTACAAAGAGAACGACATTCATTCCAAGCGTATCTCTCATCCTGATGTAGTAGAAGATGAAAGAAAGAACGGTGACATGAATTAGCGGTTCTATAATCGCCCAGAGGTAGCCGAGGTCATGACGTCCGAAACGCGCCATGGTTTCGCGCAAGATGATCGTTCGCACTGAATGTCCGAGAGCACGAACGGCGTGGAGCGTATTTCCGCTTTTCTGTATCAGCTCAGATGTCCACCGCGGAGTAAATTCGGGAGGAATATTGCTCAGACGATAGAAGAGCTCGGCATCCTCCATCGGATTCTGTTTAATCTTTCGTTTGAGACGCTTCGCCCCCTTTTTGCCCGGTCGCGCTTCTGCGATATCTTTTGCCGATAGACCAAGCTCTCCAATCAGGGCGGGCAGCTTCTCCTCCCCAACATTTGCCAGAACCTGCGCCGCTTCCTGTTTTCGTCCGGCGGCGACCAGGCACCGCCCCAGCATCTCCCGGCCTTCCATCCAACCGGGATCGACTTTCAGCAGCTTTTCGATCGAGGAAATCGCATCGACAGATTTCCCCTCGTTGTAAAGACAGCGGCAAACGATGCGCTGGAGAGGAAGATTGCCGCGCTCGACGTCAAGCCCCTCCTTCGCGGCCTCTTTAGCCGTCTCCCAGAGGCCCTGGTCATAGCAACGCTGTGCAAACTCGCGTATCCGTTGGACGCTTGCACCATAGCTGCGCGCGGCGCGCTGCACCCAGCGGCCCGCGATTTCTGCATTTCCTGCGCGCCAAGCGATCCGAATACCGATATCCACGAGAGAGGCGGGGTCTTCACCAAACTTCAAGTTAGCCTTGAAACAGCGCAATGCGTCTTGCGGTTGGCCACTCGCGGCGAGGAACCGCGCCTTGAGCAGAGACATCTCTCGGGCCGCTTCGTCGGGGGCCAGGCTGATCGCGCTATCCAAAAGGCTCAAGGCTTTGGAAAAATTCCGCGATAGCCCATGAAAAAGAGCCCGCAGATAGAAGATACGCCAACCGCGAAAACCGCGCTCGAATGCCAATTCGACCAAGGAGAGGCCGAGCGCGAACTCATGCCGGTCTCGCAGCCGATCGGCGAGCCACCAAATACTTTCCAAAGGAGGCTCGAAAGAAGCGCCTTCACGCAACGCCGCAATAGCGACATCGACCGCATCCGCCTCCCTGCCCGCAGCATAGAGACGGGAGAATTCATTCGTCGGCTCCCAGAGCCTCCGATCGCCGGCCGCCTCAATACTCACCGGATCAATACTCCCATCACCACGCTCGCCTCAAAATCGGCATAGCGCATATCCCAAACTCGTAAACCGGCTTGTCGTCGCCGGATTGCGATCTCGCCCCCGAGATCTATGGCTATGGCCGGGGTGCGTCCCCCGGGCGCGCCTCTCGGCATCCATCCGGCCGACGGGCCCCGGAGTTCTCGCGAACAGATGATGCGTCGGTTCTGACTTCCATGCCGGCCACCGAACACCCGGCAACCGGAGAACCCGCAACGCCTTCGCATCGCGGCAAACCGAAACGAGCAATCGCATTCCTGATAGCGAGCCCCATACCCTGATCGGTATAGTAGTCGCCATTTATCAGGCTTTCACGCCTCAAATAGCGCAAAAAAGCGGAAAAATGCGCAGGGTCGGGCCGCGTGGGAGACTGCCAGAAAGCTCTCAGTTCCCCCTTAAAAGTAAGGCCAGGCAGGTCAAAGATGGCCTTGCCGAGGCAAATGAGGGGACATCCGGCTTCGAGTGCGGTCAATCCCACCGTGCTGTTGAGGATAACCGCGCCCTGGGCATGGCGAAGCAGGAGATTGAGGTCACCGCCATCGATAAAATCGACACGAACCAAAACGCCGTGCCGCTGGGCTATGGCCTGCGTCCGGCGCCTGAAATTGACCCACCCATTGTCGAGAGGGTGCGCCTTCACGACAAGCCGGTCATTCTTCTGCGCGTACGCGGCAAAACTGCCTATTACCTCTTCGAGCGCTTCCGTCATCCCTGCAAAAGGGGAATGTACTTTCACCTGCGAATCTGTGTCGAGTTGCATGGGAAAGACGAAATAGCGCTGCCCTTGCGATACGAGCTGACTCACCGTTTTCCGGGCCTGCCGTTTGCGAAACGGCAAAACGGCAAGCCGCTTGAGCCAAGTCGCATATTCCGCCCAGATCGGAAATGGCCGGTGCGTGCGGAACCGTGGATAACGAAGCAAAAGCAGATAGTTCCAAATCTGCCACTGGAAGTCGTAGATCACCCGCCGCTTCATTCCTGAAGGCAGGCTTACGAAATCCGATTCCTCTCCGGCATTGTCGTTGGCACTTTCAAGGTGCACGGCCATGCTGTTCATAAGTGGCGAATGACCGTTGATGCCGCCCTCTTCGAGGGTAAGCCAATGCGGCCGCATGTAACCTTCCTCAAACACCCAGATCCGGCATCCAAGATCGCGAACCGCATCAATTGCACTACGGTGCCCCGGACGGCAATCATTGTGGAGAACGATATCGGTGATGCTGTTTGCAACAACATGGTCGCGAACAAAATCCCCCAGCCGGGCAGGTGCCCCTTTGAAATCGACAGCGTTCCAGTTTCCCCAGAAGTACCAGTCGCCGCCGGACATATTGATGCGCGAGACCCCGTAGCCGCTTTCGGCCAAGGCTCCCCCGAGCGCCCGAAAGAAATGGCTGCTATTGCCCTGAAGAAAAAGGAATTTCCTGCTCATGGAGCATCCTTAATCTGACCGATGCCCGCCGCTCGCGGCGCATTCACGGTCTCGTCGTCCGGCCTGGTCTGGGCGGCTGAAAAAGTCTCCAGAAGCAGACGGTTCAGGGCATCTGCACTTGCGTTTACGCTGCGCCCATCCACCGGTCCGCCACTCAGCCAAACGAAATAGTCGGTCCTGGGATCGTCAAACCCGATTGACGTAAACAATTTAGGCATGCTCGGAAGGTGGTCGCCATAGAAGCAGAAGATGGATTTCCGCCTGGAGGAAAGCAGCATATTCCGTATTCGGCCTATCATCCGATCGGCATTCTGCAGATGTGCCAGATACTGCGCGAAGGCGTTGGATTTGACGGGCGGCGCCGACCTCAACTCCGGCGGGACTTCAATCCGAGGCTTTTTCCAGGGACCGTGGTTTTCCATCGTGATGGCAAAAACGAAAATCGGCGCCGTTTCGTCTTTCACAAGAGCTTCAATCTTGTCGGCCACGGCATTGTCCGACACGTAAGGCCCAACCCGATCACCCTCGTTGAAGTCGTCGATATCTATGAACTCGTCGAATCCCAGGTGAGGATAAACCTTGTCGCGCCGGAAAAACGATTTGTGAAAAGGATGAATACAGATCGTGCGGTAACCAATGCTGCGGAGATAGGTTGCCACTGTCCATACCGGCTTGTCGCAATATTTCAGATATGGATTAAAACGATCGACGCCGAGCGCCTCGTCGGGAATACCCGACAGGAAAGCAAACTCGGTGCGGAGGGTGTTCGCGCCCCAGGCAGGGACCCGCAGACGGCCGAGATATCTCGCCTCATGGCACATCGTGCTGAAGTTCTGCATAAATCCCTGAGGCACGTTTTTCAAAATCCGCCGGGCATCGAAAAACGATTCACTCTGGACGACAACGACGTTCGGCAGACCGGGGCGCTGTCCAACGGGACGGGCCCGGTCCTCTTCCTCGTTTTCGCGCGACTTGGCGACAGCAATTTCCTGCTCCCCGGCCAGGAGGAAATAGAAAATCAGCGTGGTGACAAGGCTCAGCTTGTCGACGTCTTCCCGGACATCGGTCGAAGCGCCGAATTGCTTAAGAATGTCGCGGAATTCGTTTCGCAGCGGCCCCCGTGTGATCGCGTAAATCAGCCCGATAACGACGGAAAAATAGGCGAGCGTGGAAAACCATTCCGCGGGCGTGTCGCGGTCGATTACCGGGGGCTCATATATCAGCGAGCCGAATATTACGGCGGCCCCTGCCAGAATTACCGCAGCGACCTTGAATGGGCCGATATAGGTGACGTAAAGCGCCGGATGAGCGATCGCCTGCCTCAGCAATGCGAAATCAGAATAGACCAACGGTTCGCGAAGCTCGCGAAACTTGGCGTTATTGACGATGACGATGCCGAGGAAAAAGATAATGCCAAACACGGTGGCGAAAACCGGCCGATAGGTGGCCATGAATACCGAGAGATAAAACACGATCATCGGCATAGCCGAGAGCATGCTCACTCGATGAAAGACCGGCCTTCTCGAGCGTTGCGGCTGAATGAAACGCTCAAGCACCAACACGATCGCGAAAGCGATCAGAAAACCGGCAAGACCGGCAATCATTTTTCCCCTCTTCCGGTGCCAGCCGCCGCTGGGCGCCCCTTAGCCCCTCTGCGAGAAATCGTAAAAGCAAAGGCAGGCATGATCAAGAGCGCCAGGCGCTCCGGCAAGACATTCAGAAGCCTTATTCCCACCGATAAAACAAGGGGATAGGACATGCGTGCGGGGTTCCCGCGAAGGGCCTTCCTTATGCGCATTGCGATATCGTCCGGTGTCGTCAAAAACGGCTTTCGCCCGCTCAATTGCTGACTCATCCGGGTTTCTACATAACCGAGACTTATAACGTTGACGCGGACACCCCGGGAGCCGAGAAGCCGCCTCAGAGACAGAAGATAGGTCTCAAATCCCGCCTTCGCGGCGCTATAGGCCGGACAGGATGGCATGGGAGTTAACGCCGCAAGCGAGCCTATTCCGGCGATCTGCCCCTCACCCCTCAATGCCATGACGTTGGCAAGCGGCCCGATACTCCTGAGGGCGCCCATGAAGTTGGTCTCTGCCACCTGCTCTGCGGTATCCCAGGGTTCGAGCCCATCTGCTTCCGAAACACCGGAGGTGACGCCGGCGCAGACGATCAGGAGGTCTACGGGGTGCCTCCGGTCGAAACCGAGGATAACGGCTTCCGTTTCCTTCGCGGTGACATCCGCCACAAGCTTTTCCGTGGAAGCGCCCAGAGCACGGCATTCCTCTTCCACCTGCTTGAGCCGTACTTCGTCGCGTCCAAGCAGACCGAGCGTTATGCCCGGTGCCGCGTAGGCCCTTGCCAGCGCGGCCCCTATGCCATCGCTCGCTCCGGTAACCAGTACGACTTCGGGATTTTTCCACCCCATATCAGGTGAGCAGGGTCTGCAGCAGCAACATGGGTTCCGTATGCCTCAGTGCGTTCGACGGCGGAATCGGGATGCGTTCTACGCATTCAAAGCCCTTGGCCGTGTAGAGGCTGAGAGCGGTCGTGTTGTCCCCCCAGGCATGGAGGGTGAGGCTTTCGTAATTGGCACCGCGTGCAAGTTCTGCGGCGAAATCCAGAAGCAACCCTCCGACGCCTTGTCCGCGGGCACCCTCATTCACGGCGAGCGTATTGATATAGAAGCTGTTCGGGACATGGGTGGTGAAGAGCGGCAAAACCGGATCGAGACGTTCGGGCGGCAAAACGCTATAGGCGATTTCGGGCAGACCGATTTGCTCAGCCGGGAAAGCGATCAGACAGCCTCTGATCTCGCCACCATCTTCGACGAGATAGGCATTCTCGAAATGATAGGGGCTGTCTTCATCGCCGACGGCAAGGCCGAGCGCGTCGATAGCTGTGAGTCCCGGGTATGCATCTTCAAACAGATGTTCAAAGAGACCTTCGCCTGCCATAAGCAGAAACCGGACGAGTTCGTCACGGTCGGTCGCCATACCAATTCTAACGTCCATCGCCCCACCTCAAGAAAGTCAGCGCCGCTCCGCTCTTACGGCACCGTGATGAGCCATTCGGTCGGATCCGCAAATTCGTTCCAGAATGCCTCGGCCTTCGTATCCTCCGAAGGCTGTCTCGTGCAAGCGGCTTGTCAGCCGGCCCCGCCATTCTCTCTGAATGGTAACCTTCCATTTCCCGCACAAGCAATTCGAACCAGCCCTCAAATCCGTCTTTCCAGTCGCCCAGATAGATATCACCCCGCCAGGAAGCACTTTCGGGGATATCGAAGGCTGCAATGTGACAGGTATCGGGCGGCAGCGAAGGCCGCACTCCTTGTTTCAGCCAGATGACAAAATCATCCCGCATGGCTGAGGGTGAAGGATAAGCCTTCGTCTCCACACAGCGGACGGACATGCCTCTGTGCCTCAGCGCTCTCGCAAGAAGGAGCTGCCGCCCCTCTTCCTCGCCGCCCACGATCGCG